>NZ_SRRT01000009.1 GCF_004784475.1 Streptomyces bauhiniae | reverse complement strand
GCCGGCTCGGGCGGCCGGAGGAGGTCGCCGCCGCCGTGGCCTTCCTCGCCTCGGACCAGAGCAGCTTCGTCACGGGGTCGAGCCTGTACGTCGACGGTGGCCTCAACCAGATCTGAGCCCCCCCCCCCACAGAAAGGCCGGCCGATGTCCGACCTGCGCGCGTTCTACGAGCGCTACCTCAAGGCACTCAACGCCCACGAGTTCGACGGCATGGGCGAGTTCATCGCCGACCGGACCACCCTGAACGGCGAACCGGCCACTCGGGACGACCTTCTCGCCGTACAGCGGCACGACGTGGACGCGGTGCCCGATCTGCACTGGGAACTCCGGGAGTTGCTGTTCGACGGGGACCGCCTGGCCGCCCGTCTCGTCAACACCGGTACGCCAGTCAAGGAGTGGCTCGGCGTGCGGCCCACCGGGGCCTCGTTCGAGATCGTCGAGTACGCGATCTATCAGGTCCGGGACGGACGGTTCGTCCACATGGCCGCACTGCACGATGCCGCCGAGCTGCGGCGGCAGTTGACGGGCTGACGGCAGCCACCCGCGCATCACTCATCACGGAGGTACACCCATGACCATCACACTGATCACCGGCGCCAACAAGGGCATCGGTTTCGAGACGGCCAAGCAGCTTCTTGCCGCGGGCCACACCGTCTACATCGGCGCGCGGGACACCGAGCGCGGCGAGAAGGCCGCGGCAGCCATCGGCGCGCGGTTCGTCCAACTCGACGTGACCGACGACGAATCGGTCAACAGCGCGCTGGAGAAGATCGGTTCGGAGGAGGGGCGGCTCGACGTCCTGGTGCACAACGCGGGCGTCCTGGGGCTCGGCGAGGTGGACGGTCCCAGCGCGCTGCGCGTGTTCGACACCAACGCGGTGGGGATCGTACGCGTCACCGAGGCGGCCCTGCCCCTGCTGCGCCGGTCCGCCGACCCCACTGTGGTCACCGTGTCCAGCAGCGCCGGTTCCTTCTGGGCCGTGAACAACCCCGAGCGGCCCGAGTTCAGCCTGCCGACCCTGCTGTACTCCGCGTCGAAGTCGGCGGCGACCATGCTGACGGTGCAGTACGCCAAGGCTTACCCGGAGATCAAGTTCAACGCGGTCGAGCCCGGCACCACCGCGACCGACATGACGGCGGACTTCGGGATCGGGCGGTCGCCCGAGGAGAGCGCGAAGGTCGTCGTCCGCCTGGCGACGCTGGGCGCGGACGGTCCTACGGGGACGCTGCAGGACGAGGGCGGGGAGCTGCCCTGGTAGTCACCGGGGGAAGAAGCGGTGCATGCCGATGGAAGCGGGTGCCGTCGGTTCGAAGCCGAAGAAGCAGCCGCCGTCCCCGATGACGCGCCCCATCCCGACCGGCCGGCCCTCGGAGAAGACGTGACCGCACAGGAGGAACGCGAAGCCGCCCCGCCGCATCCGCCCGGCCCGCACCGGGCGAAGTCTTTCCAGGAGGCGGGAGGCACGGTGTGGAGATCCGGGGCGCACGCATTCTCGTCGCCGGGGCGACCGGTGACATCGGTTCGGCGCTGGCCGAGCGGCTGGCCGGGCTCGGGGCGGTGACCGCACTCGCTGGGCGGGACTCGGCCCGGCTGGCCCGGGTGCGCGAGCGATGCGGGCCCGGCCCCTCGCGGACCTTCGACGCCTGGGACCTCGACGGCGCCGAGGGCACCGCTGCGTGGGCGGCGCGGGAGCTGGGTGGGCTCGATGCCGTGGTGGTCTGTGTGGGGGTGGCCGCGTTCGGGCCGGTCGGCGAGATCGGGGAAGCGGTCGCGGAGCATGTGATGGCGGTCAACGCGCTCGCCCCCATGGCGATCCTGCGCTCCGCCTCGACCCATGTGTCCTCGGGCGGACTGCTCGCCGCCGTGACGGGCACCGTCGCCCGTTCGGCACCGGCCGGCATGGCGGACTACGCGGCGGCGAAGGCCGCGCTGGCCACCTGGCTGGCGGCTGTCCGCCGGGAGTTGCGGCGATCCGGGGTGGGGGTGCTGGAGATCTGCCTGCCCCACGTCGAGTCCGGTTTCGCCGGACGCGCGGTGACCGGCACCGCTCCGGCCCTGCCACCGGGCATCACGGTGGCGGAGGCCGTCGACACGATCGTGGAGGGCATGCGCGCGGGACGCGTGAGGTCGGAGCGAGGTACGTCGTGACCGCGGAAACATCCGATCACGTGGAGGACGTCACGCCCCTGCCCCCGCGCCCCCTCTCGCGCGTCCTGTTCCGGCAATGGTGGCGAACTGGTCTTCCTGCGCTGGGCCGCCGACCCCGACGCGCGGGCGGCGTTCGGGCTGCCGTACCGCTGGGCCCGTATCCGCGCCCGCCACACCGCCGCCGGGATCTCCTACGACAGCCTCCGGCGCGACGGTTCCGGAGCGGGCGCCCGCGTCCGGGCCGAAGTCTCCGCCGTGCCGTTGGCCGGTACGGTCGCACGGCGTTGCTGGCGTCACCGGCCGATCGAGCCGTCGATCTGCTCGCGCAGGATGTCCGCGTGACCCGCGTGCCGGGCTGTCTCCTCGATCATGTGCACCAGCACCCAGCGCATCGACGGCGGCGGGGTCTCGCGCAGTGAGCGGGCGCCGGGGCGGTCCAGGTCGGTGCAGGCGAGGACGACTTCGTTGGCCTGGGCGATCGCCGCGCGGTAGGCGTCCGCCACGTCCGACGCGGTGTCGTCGGCGGACACCGTGCCCTCGTCGTCCCAGCGGTCGCGGTCGGCGCCGGTGTAGGCCCAGACGAACCAGTTGAGTTCGACGGCGGTCAGGTGCTTGAGCAGTTGGAGCAGGCTGGTCCCGGAAGGGACGCCGGGCGTGCGGACCGCCGGCTCCGGAACGCCGGCCGCCTTCGCGACGACGGACTCGCGCAGGTAGTCCAGGAAGGTCAGCAGGGTGGTCTTCTCGTCGGCGTTCAGACCGGGGGGCCGAAGGTCGGGGCGGGGCGCCGTAGTTGTCATGACGGAACCGTAGGGGATGGATTCTCCGTGAAGGCACCCCGACCTCATCCGCGCCACCCTTACCCACAGCATTGACGTGAGCACGACCCGCCACTACGTTGCCACAGCGCTGAGACAACGTTGTCACCACGCCAGGGAGGTTCCCGGTTCCGCCTCGCTCTCCCCCACTCCCACAGGAGGCACAGAACAATGTCCTGGATTTCGTTAGCCAGACCCCGGCGTGCGCGTCGGGGCTACGCGGCGGCTGCCGCCGTCGCAGGGGCCGCGCTGGTCGGTGCGTACGCGCTGCCCGCTTCGGCGGTGCCCGCGCGGGTCGCTGATTTCGTGGCTCATCCGGCCGATCTGGTCAACCCGTTCATCGGAACGTCCAACGACGCCAATGACTTCCCGGGCGCCGACGTGCCGTTCGGCATGGTGCAGTGGAGTCCGGACACCTCGTCGCGGCCACCGGGCGGCGGGTACGAGTACAAGGACTCCTCGATCACCGGGTTCAGCCTCACGCACATCGCCGGGCCGGGCTGC
The DNA here is from genome assembly GCF_004784475.1 of Streptomyces bauhiniae. Lineage (GTDB taxonomy): Bacteria > Actinomycetota > Actinomycetes > Streptomycetales > Streptomycetaceae > Streptomyces > Streptomyces seoulensis. The sequence goes on along the minus strand of NZ_SRRT01000009.1, from coordinate 247,512 downwards.
GGGGCGGCGGGGGACGTGCCGGTGCTGCCGACGGTCGGTGCCGTCAACAACTCGGCGACCGACTCCTTCTCGCACGCCAACGAGTCCGCCACGGCAGGCTCGTACAAGGTCGCGCTGGACAACAAGGTGACCACCGAGCTGGCCACCACCACGCGGAGCGGGATGGCGCGGTTCACCTTCCCCGCCACCACCCAGGCCAACTTGCTCTTCAAGCTGAACGGCAGCCAGAACGGCGCCAGTTCGACCCAGTTCAACGTGGTGTCCAGCACCGAGGTCAGCGGGCAGGTCACGAGCGGCCGGTTCTGCGGGGCCGGGAACAGCTACACCGTCTACTTCGACATGGTCTTCGACCGGCCCTTCGCCACCAGCGGCAGCTCGCTCGCGCCGTCGAAGGCGGCGCCGAGCACCGAGCGGGCCGGGAAGAACGCGGCGGACAAGCCCAACCACCCCCGCCTGCACGGCACCGCGCCCAAGGCCGTCAAGGACGGCGCGACCCCCAAGGCCGCCGCGTCCAACGCCCACGTCACCTTCGACACCAGCTCCAGTCAGGTCGTCCAGGCCAAGGTGGGCGTCTCCTACGTCTCGATCGCCAACGCGAGCGCCAACCGCGCGGCGGAGAACCCCAACTGGAACTTCGACGCCGTCCGCACCTCGGCGCACGACGCCTGGGACTCGGCACTGGGCAAGGTGCTGATCGGCGGCGGGACCTCGGACCAGCAGAAGATCTTCTACACCGCGCTCTACCACTCGTTGCTGCACCCGAACGTCATCAGCGACACCAACGGCCAGTACTTCGGCTTCGACGGCAAAACGCACCAGGTGGACTCCGGTCACCGGGCCGCGTACGCCAACTACTCCGGCTGGGACATCTACCGCTCCCAGGCCCAGTTGGAGGCGCTGGTCAGTCCCCAAGTGGCGTCCGACACCGCCCAGTCGATGGTCGACGACTACCAGCAGACCGGGATCTTCCCCAAGTGGTCGGAGAACAACGGCGAGTCCTATGTCATGGTCGGTGACCCGGCCGCCGCGATCATCGCCGACTACTACGCATTCGGCGCGCGGAACTTCGACACCTCGGCGGCCCTCGCGGGTCTGCTGAAGCAGGCCAGCACCGCCAACAACGACCGTCCTGGCCTCAATTACCTCGACAATCCGGGCTACGAGCCGCACGACGGCAGCTACGGATGCTGCAACTTCTACGGTCCCGTCGCCACCACCCTGGAGTACAACACCGCCGACTTCGCCCTCTCCGCCTTCGCCGGCGCCCTGGGCGACAGCGGGAGCCAGAAGACGTACGCGCACCGGGCGCAGGACTGGCGCAACGTGCTCAACCCCGCCTCCGGCTTCGTCCAGCCGCGCAACCTCAACGGCACATGGACCGGCGGGTTCGACCCGACCAGCGGGACGGACATGGTGGAGGCCGACTCCTGGATCTACACCGGCATGGTGCCGTTCAACGTGGCCGGGCTCGCCACCGCCAAGGGCGGCAACAAGGTGATGGGCGACTACCTCGACACCGTGCTGCGCAGCTACACCGGCGCCAACGGCTACGCCTGGGTGGGCAACGAGCCGAGCATCGAACTCCCGTGGGAGTACGACTACATCGGCATGCCGTACAAAACCCAGGCGACGGTGCGGGCGGTCCAGGACCAGATCTGGTCCAACTCCCCCGCAGGGTTGGCCGACGGCAACGACGACCTGGGCGCGATGAGTGCCTGGTACGTCTGGTCGGCGCTCGGCATGTTCCCGATGACGCCGGGCACGGCCGATCTCGCCCTCGGTTCCCCGCTGTTCCCGCAGGCCCAGGTCACCCTCCCCTCGGGCAAGACGCTCACCGTCAACGGCTCCGGCGCGGCGGACAACGCCCCCTACGTCCAGTCCGCGACCTTCAACGGCTCGGCGTGGAACAACGCCTACGCCCCGACGTCCGCGCTCACGTCGGGCGGCACCCTCGGCTTCACCCTGGGCACCACCGCCAACACCGCCTGGGCGAGCGGGGCTTCCGCCGCTCCCCCGTCCTACCCCGGTGACACCTCCGCCCCGGCCAAGCCCCGGGTCGGTCCGGTGAAGTCCGGTGTCAGTTCCTCGCTCTGCGTGGACGACGCCAACTCCGGTACCGCGGACCACACGGCGATCCAGCTCTGGACCTGCAACGGTACGTACGCCCAGGACTGGACGGTCGCCTCGGACGGCACCCTGCGCACGCTCGGCAAGTGCCTCGACGTGACCAACAGCGGGACGACCAACGGCACTCTCGTCCAGCTCTACGCGTGCAACGGCACCGGCGCGCAGAAGTGGACGGCCGGCTCGGACGGTTCACTGAAGAACGCGGGCTCCGGTCTGTGCCTGGACGATCCCAACTCCGCCACGGCGGAGGGCACCCGGCTGCAGATCTACGGCTGCAACGGGTCGGCTGCCCAGAAGTGGACCCTTCCGGCGGCCTGAGCACCTGAGTGTGGTCCCGTCCTCGGGCGGGGCCACACTCGGCCGGCCCCGAAGCGCGGTGGGGTCCCGTTCGGGCACCCGCGATGCCCGCACAGTGCCTCGCTCGCCCTGGCGCCCCACGCGAGCGGTCCGCACCATGGAGGTACTGAGGAAAGGTGCGAGATGGCGACACACCAGCGGCGGAACCGGCAGGACGCCGGGAACGAGGCGGCGGAGGACCGGAGTTCGGCTTCCGGGGGCCGGGCGGAGGCCGTGCGGCCCGCCGGGCCCGGCCGGGCGGTGAGTCCGGCCGGTGTCGCGGCGCTCCAGCGGTCCGCCGGGAACGCCGCCGCCGCGGCCGCCGTGCAGCGGTCCTCGGTCAACCGGGTGCTGCGCGGGCCCGGACGGCCGCTGGACGCCTCGGTGCGCGGGGAGATGGAGGCGCGGTTCGGGACCGGGTTCGGGGATGTGCGGGTGCACAGCGGGCCGGACGCGGAGCGGTCGGCGACCGAGATCGGCGCCCGTGCGTACACCGCGGGCAGTCATGTCGTACTGGGGCGCGGGGGCGGGGACAAGCACACGCTGGCGCACGAGTTGACGCATGTGGTGCAGCAGCGGCAGGGGCCGGTGTCCGGGACCGACTCGGGGCACGGGTTCGCTCTCTCTGATCCCGGTGACCGTTTCGAGCGGGCGGCGGAGGCCAACGCGCACCGGGTGATGTCCGGGCCGGTGCCGGACGGCGGGGGCGCCTCCGAGCCGGTGCAGCGGGCCGTCGGCGCGGACCCCGGCATGGTGCAGCGGGCCCTGACCATGGACCTGGAGAACGCGCAGGTCTCGCATTACGTACCCACCAAGAAGGGGGCGGGGGCCGCGCAGAACCTGCGGATCGAGCGTCCGCGCCAGGTGAGCGGCCCGGTCAACAAGACCGGTACCAAGGGCAGGGCCGCCGCGCCCAACCCGGTCGCGGTGCGCAAGCTCCAGCAGGCGTACAAGGGGCAGGCGGCCGGCCACAAGTGGAAGGTGCCCAGCGAGGCGGACGTGTGGCGGGACCTGTTCGGCGGCGCCGGGTACGACCGCGGGCACGTCATGGGTCTGGAGGTCGGCGGTGTGGACGACCCCCGGAACATCGTCCCGCAGTGGTCCCTCAACCAGGGCACCGGCATGTGGCGGCGCATGGAGCAGGCGCTCGCGGACATCGACTCGGGCACGGTGCGCTTCGTGGTGCACTACGCCTCGGCGAACGGCAACCACCGTGCGGTGATGGTGCCGACCCGGATCGACGTCTACCACGACGGAGCGCCGTACAAGCAGTGGAACAACGAGCCGGACACCAATGACCTGATCAGGTCCGGCGCCGACCCGAGCGACCTGTTCTTCTTCTACGAGAAGGCCATGGACGACCTCGACCGCCGCGCCGGCGAGACCCTGACGTACGCGGAGATGGACGACTTCGTGCTGCTCGCGCTCGGCGCCGACCGGGCCGACATGCTGTCGCACAACGACTACCACGACGCGCGCGCCCAGGGCGGGACGCCGGCCGCGGACGCCGCCGAGCAGCACGCGGCGGGCATGTCGAAGTCCGTCATCCCCGCCGACCGCCGCAAGAAGCAGCTCGAACGGTATGTGGCGGCGGGGCTGGTGACCCAGCACGGTACGGGCGACAAGGCCACCTACACGCTGCACGACGCGCCGGGCCCGTCGCCGGACAGCGACTCCAGCTCTTCCAGCAGTTCGGACGTGGACATGTCCGAGGGGTCCCAGTCGCCGGGGCAGCCGTTCATGACCATGACCTTCGACTCGCAGAGCAGCGGGGACGAGTACCAGGGGTCCGACGACCAGATGTCGACCTCCCCCTGAGCCGGCCGCCCGGCACCCGCTCAGGCGGCGCCCGGAGAGCCCGAACGGGGTGATTCGCGGGCGGACTGGGAGCGGGTGTTGGGCGGGGTGCGGGTGTCCCGGAAGCGCAGGTCGCGGCCGTGGCGGCGGAAGAGGTCGCTGACGAACTCGTCGAGCGCGCGGATCTCGTCCTCGCGCGAGTGGATGTCGGCGAGGGCGGCGCGCTGCTCCTGGTCGATCCCGCGCTGCCGGTCGCGCCACGCCTGGTCGGACGGCGCCTCGGGCAGGCCCTCGAACTCCTGCTGGGTGCGGACCTGGAAGGTCTCCACCGGCTCGAGGATCACCGGGCCGCCCGAGGGGTCCTCGCGGGAGCGGTAGACGACGAAGGCCAGCCCGTCCACGCGGCCCTCGGCGATCGACGTGCGCAGCTCGGGCCACTCCAGGGTGCTGAGGACGCTGGAGCCCACGGTGCCGTCGAGGGCGTGGGCGGTGACGGTGCCGGTGAGGGCCTGGACGTAGGTGGTCGACAGGCGCTTCCACAGCGCGGCCAGGGCGTCGGAGGCGCTCCAGGTCGGCAGCCCGAACAGGAGGCCGTCGAAGATGCGGCCCTGCACGGACGCCTCCAGCACCACACCGTGACCCACGCTCGCGTCCTCGGTGGGGATGGCCGAGTTCATCTTGGACCAGAGGTGCCCGTGTTCCGTCGAGCCGGCCGCGACCCGGTCGAGCGCCCCCTGGAAGCCCTCCTTGCCCTGCTGCCGGACGAACCAGGCGTACTGGACCCGGTGGCCCTGGACGCGCGGATCGTGGAAGCCCTCGATGATCCGGTCGATGGCGGCTCCGTCCACGTCGGTGGGCCGTCCGGCCGTCATGTCGGCTTCGATGTTGTCGAGGAAGGCGTCGAGGCCGGACATGAAGCCGGGCACGTTCTTCAACACCTCGATCCGGCCGACGCGCTGGAGGAGTTCGGCCTTGTCCTGGGCGAACTTGATCTTCCGCCGGTCGACGGCGGTCATCGAGTGCGCGGACTCCTGGGAGCTCTCGGTCTCCTGCGAGTCCCCGGACTTCTGCGAGGTGCGCGACGGGGGCCGCGAGGACTCGGGTGAGCGCTGGACGACGTCCTCGGAGCGGGCGTCCGCCACCAGCCGGGACACCGCCGCGTTGCCCGCCGACCGCTGGAGGGCCAGCAGCGGAGGGGTCGCAGCGCCGCCCGGTCGCGTGCGGTCGGCGCCGGGACCATACGTTCCGTCCCGGTCCGTCCCGTGTCTGTGTGTGCGCACCGCGCTCCCTCACCCCGCGTCGAGCGGAACCGGATCATGACGGTGATCCCGCTCCGGTGCTTAGAGGAGATCAAGCCAAGTTTGATTCATAGTCAATGACGCCTACACGCGGTTACCGAGAGAAATTCAGGCAAGACACCCGAACATAGTTGCGTAATACGGTCATATGCTCGGCAGAGCCGGGGGTCCGTTTTCCGGACGCCCGGCCCTGTCGCGGCTTTGCATCACGGCGCGTCTCGATGAGCATGTGCGGGACGCCCAAGTCACCTGATGTCGCTGAGCACTCCGCTGACGTTGAGCACCTCATGGCACTGCTGGGCCCGCCTGCCGGTGGCGGGGGTGCCCGGCTTGGCACAGGTGACCTGGGCGGTGACCGTGTCGTTCGCGGCGATCCTGATGGGGGTGACCCAGTGATAGTCCTGGTTGCGGAAGGTCTCCAGCGCGATCGTCGTGATCTTCCGGTCACCGAAGTTGATGGTCAGCACCCCCTCGTCGCCCTGGAAGTTGGCCACGACGATGTCGGTGACCTGGAAGACCTTGTCCGCGGGGACCGTGTAGGTGCCGGTCTTGTCCGAGCCGCCGCCCGTCTGCACGTCGATGGTGGCCGAGCTCTGGCCGCCGCCTCCGGCCGCGCCGCCACCGCCGCCGTTGCCGGTTCCGGTGCCCGTACCGTCGCCGCCGCCCGTGCCCGGCTGACTGCCCGCGCCGCCACTGCCGGTGCCGGGCCGCCCGCCGTCGGCTCCCGTGCCCTGGCCGGCCTGCTCGCTGCCGCCGGGGGTGGGCCGCTGCTGGACCACCTCGTCGGCCGCCTCCTTGGCCGCGCTGCGCACGGCGGGCCGTACCAGGGTGAACCAGGCGAGGAGCAGGGCGATCAGCGCGGCCAGTACCGCGAGCAGCCACTTGGGGAAGACGGGGATCTGGACGAACTCGGCGTCCAGCGGGGTACGGATGGTGTCGGCGGGCTCCGGCAGAGCCGCGTCCGGTGCCGCCGTCTCGGCGACGGTGACCGTGAACGGCCAGATGACGGGGGCGCCGAACCACACCGGCTTGCCGATCCGGGCCCGCAGCCCCACTTCCGCCGACTCGCCGGGCTCCAGCGTCTGTTCGGCGGGCTTGAGGGTGAAACGCAGTTCCTCGCCGGGCTGGGCGGGCGTGAAGCCCAGCGTCACCGGGGTGTTGCCCTCGTTGCGCAGCGCCAGCCGGTAACGGCCGCGCAGCCAGCCCCGGCGGCGGCGCGGGGCGATCTCGGCGCGCAGCTCCCGGAACTCCTCGACCCGTACGGTCGATTCGGGCACCCGTACCGCCTCGGGGTGCTCGGTGGGCAGCACGCGGACGGCGAGCGGCACCTCACCGGCGCGGACCTCGGGGGACCTCGGGGGTTCGAGCCGGATGGTCACCGTCTCGGAGGTGCCCGGGTACAGGGACACGCGCGCGGGCTCCACCGTGGCCCAGGCCGCGCAGTCGCCGACCACCTCGAGGCCGTATGCCTCGACGATGTCGCTGTCGTTGCGGACGGTCAGGGTGGTGGTGGCGAGCCCGCCGGGCGTCACCGACACCGCGGGGATGTCGGAACCGGGCGCGCCGGGGCTGGGGGTGGATGCTGGAGACGTCACCCGGTGACCGTATGACGCGGCCCCTTCCCTTCGGAGAGACGCGAGGGCAAGCCCGCGGGCAGCGCTCGTGCCCCGGACAGCGCTCCCCTACTCCCTTTCGGATAGCACCAGTTGACCTTCGAAGACCGTGCGCGGGCCGACTTCCGCCGCTCGGTCCCGCACGTTGCTCCACCGGCGCGCCGCACCACCCCCACACGTTCGATGGAAATCAGGACTCATGACCACGAGCTGCCCTCAGGCCAACCATCCCGCTCCCGCCGCCCACACCGCACCCTGGACCACCTCGGCCAGGCGCCCCGAGCGGGTCTCTGTCACCGTCTATGCCCCCGATCCCGTCCTCTACGTCGGCATCGTGCACCAGTTGCGCCAGCGCCCCGAGATCGAGTTCGTGGAGGCCGGGGCGGCCGAGAGCGCCCAGGTCTCCCTGATCACCGTGGACACGGTGGACGACGAGACATCGGCCCTGCTCAACCGGCTGCGCCACAACTCCGCGACCCGGACCGGCCTGGTGGTCGGTACCTTCGAGTCGGGTGACGCTCTCCAGCGCGCCATAGACAACGGGGTCGCCGCGGTGCTCCGCCGCGCCGAGGCCGACCAGGACCGGCTGCTGCGGCTGGTCCTCGCCATAGCCAACGGCGAGGGCATGCTGCCCGGCGATCTGCTCGCCAAACTCCTCACCCACGTCGGCAGCATGCAGCGCTCCTCCCCGCTGGACCCGCGGGCGGCCTCGCTGTCCACGCTGGCGCCGCGGGAGACGGAGATGCTGCGGCTGGTGGCGGAGGGCCTGGACACCGGGGAGATCGCCCGGAAGACCTCGTACTCCGAGCGGACCGTGAAGAACGTGCTGCACGAGGTGATCACCCGGCTGCAGCTCCGCAACCGGGCCCACGCGGTCGGCTACGCCCTGCGCAACGGCCTGATCTGACAGGTGTCTTGACCACCGGCTGTCGGCACACTGCCCGAAAGCCCCTTTGCCGCTTCCCCCGGGAGCGTCCCGTCGGCCCTGCCGCACCAGGGACGGCGACGCCCAGGATGGCGGACGGTTGTGCGAAAGCTGAAGTGCGGACGGTGAGGTGGGCCCGTGACGGGCACGGACAAGGCCGGCGGGTGGCGGTACCCGCTGGAGCGGATCGGCCTGGCGTTGTTGCTGCTGGTCCCCCTGTTGGCGGTGACGGCGGCCGCCGGTCCCGGTACGGCGAAGGCCCGCCCCCGAGCCGGTGACGCGGGGGTGACCCGGATCGCCTTCGCGGGTACCCGGCACCGCAGCCTGGGCCGGGTGGCGACGACGAAGTCGAGCACCCCGCTGTTCGGGGAGGGCGCGACCCACTACGACGTGGAACCCTCGGCGCTGGGCGAGCAGTTGGTGTTCGCCAGCCGCCGGGACGAGCGGAATCCGCAGGTCTACCTCCGGGCCGCCGACGGCTCCGTGGCCAAGCTGACCAGCGGCCGGGACGCGGCGCACCCGCGGCTGACGCCGGACGGCCGGTCGGTGGTCTTCGACTCCGCCGAGCCCGGCGGCCCCGGAGGGGCGACCCAGCGCGACCTGTGGCTGGTGCGCACCGACGGCACGGGCCTGACCCGGCTGACGAACACCCCGGCCGACGAGGAGTGCCCGACGGTGTCGCCGGACGGCGGGCGGCTCGCGTACTCCAGTGACGCCGATCCCCTGGTCGGCCAGCAGATCTACGTCCGTCCGCTCGGCGGCGGCACCGCGAACCGGGTCACCGATCCGGCGAACGGCACGGCGAGCGAACCGGCGTGGAACCCGCTGGACACCGCCGAGAAGCGCGACATCGTCGCCTACACGGCCACCAGCGCCGACGGCCCCAAGCTCCGCTATGTCTACGCGAGTTCGGGCGACGGGGGCCCGCTGCTGGGGGCCACGGAGGCAGGCTGGCGTACCCATGGGGCAGCCTGGTTGCCCGACGGGAACCAGGTGCTGTTCCTCAGCCCGGACCGCGACTGCACGTGCGAGGGCGACTTCGACCACGTCTTCAGGACGGTCGTGCACTCCGACGACGACGGCAACCGGTCGCTCGTGCTGACCGAGGACCGCGAGGTCGGCACGGTCACCTGGCTCGGGCCGGTGGACGGCGGCGGGGCCGTGGTGGACCGCACCACCGCCGCCGGACCGCACGTGGTGACCCTCCAGGACGCCCGCGCGGACGGCTCGGACCCGCGCGACCTGGGTCTGACGATCCTGAACGAGGACCCGGCCGCCGACACCAACACCGACCCGGCGAAGGACCCGCTGTTCCAGCCCGCCGCCGGGTCGGACCCGTGGACGGAGCGGCAGAACTACACTCCGGACGGGCGGCAGATCGTGCTGACCCGGTTCGAGGACTCCGAGGCCGGACGCATCGAGCGGATCTGGCTGGCCGACGCCGACGGCTCCAACGCCCGGCCCCTGCCCCTGGCCGGGCGCGGCGCGACGGACTGGGACACCGACCCGACCTTCTCCCCCGACGGCAAGTCCCTTGCCTTCCGGCGCACTTCGCCCGGCGGTACCGGCGATGCGGCCGGTCCGAGCCGGGTGCTCATCGCCGACGTGGCGACCGGCGCGCTGCGGGGCACGATCACCCCGCCGGCCGGGCAGGCGCAGGGCACCGACGCCCAGCCGACCTGGTCCTCCGACGGCACCCGGCTCGCCTTCACCCGTACGCAGGTCATCAACGGCGGCAACGGCAACAAGCACATCTGGACCGTCCCGGTCGACCATCTCGACCAGCAGCGCGACCTCAGCGCCGCCAACTGCCCCGGTGCCTGTGACGTCATCGACGACAGCCCAGCCTTCTCGCCCGACGGGCAGACCATCGCGTTCAACCGCAAGGCCGGTGGCGGTCGCGTCGACCAGCAGGGCGGGCTGCTGCTCACCTCGGTGTCGGGCGACGACTGCCGGGTGCTGCTGCCCGCCGCCGGCCGTGGTCTGCCGGGTGCCTGCGGCCGGGAGCTGCCGGACGCCTCGGCGACGGGTCCGTTCCAGCCGCGTGACGCCGCCTGGACGGCCGACGGCACCGGTCTGGTGTTCAGCTCGCGTGCCCAGCTCGCGGCGAACAGCCCGGAGAAGCTGAGCCGGGTGGACGTGGAGTCGGGTGCCCTGACCCCGCTCACCACCGGGCTGGGGGGCCGTCAGAAGGAGCCCTCGGTCCAGCAGTCCGTGGACCTGGCCGTACAGGCTCCGGACACGTCGGGGCAGGTGGTCGTCGGCCGTACTGGCACCGTCCGGGTCGACGTGGTGAACCAGGGTCCGGCGGCCTCGCCCGGCACCCGGTTCACCGTGGCGCCGCCCCTCGGGGCGACCGTCACCGGGCTGGCCGCGCCCGGCCGGAGCTGCGACGTGGACGGGCTCACCTGCGACCTCGGTGTGGTGCCGCCCGGCACCACCGTCCCGGTGACCGTCACCGTCACCGGGGTCACGCCCGGCGACCAGCCCGTGGACTGGTCGGTGACCGGCGCGGTGATCGACCCCGACCCGAGCGACAACACCGACCGCACGGTGGTCCCGGTGCGCGAGGCGCCCGCGCCGCCCGACCCGACACCGACGCCGAGCCCGACCCCGCCCACCCCGACGCCGCCCACGACACCCCCGGTACCGCCCGCGCCCCCGGCGCCGCCGGTTCCGGAACCCCCGGCGCCGAAGGCCGGGCCGGGTGTGACGGTCACCGCGAACCCGAACCCCGGCTATGTCGGCGGCCGTGTGGTCGTCACGTACACCGTCCGCAACGGCCGCAACGCGCTGGCCACCGGGCTCCGGCTGCGCATCGGGCTGCCCGCCAACGTGCCGAACAACGGGCGCCCGCCCGGCTGTGACGCCAACTGGCTGTGCGCGCTGCCCGATCTGGCGCCCGGCGCCCGCAGCACCCTGCAGGTCGTGCTCAGCCCGAAGAAGGCGCTGACCGCCCAGGTCACCGCCACCCTGACCACCACCGGCACGGACGCCGACCGGAGCGACAACTCCGCCCGGCAGCGGCTGCGTATCCTCCAGCCCAAGATCGTCGCCGTGCCGCCGATCGGCAAGCCCGGCTTCGTGACCTCGGTGCGCGGCAAGGACTTCCCGCCGGGCGTGCCGGTCCGGTTCCGCTGGAAGCCCGGCATCACGGCCGCCGCAGCGCCGACGGTGCCGCTGCCGGACGGCACGTTCATCGGGCAGCTCCTGATCCTGGCCAAGGACCAGACGGGTCCGCGCACCATCACCGCGAGCGGTCCCGGTTTCTCGCCGGTGAAGACGGACTTCCTGGTCGTCAACGGCAGCGTGCAGCCCCCGGACGAGGTGACCCGCCGGTGATCCACGAGGTCGACGAGGCCCTGCGGGGCCTGCTGGAGGAGTCCGGTCTTGCCGCGTCGGGCGTCGAGGTGGTCTTCGACGCGCCGACCAGCGACTGGGCGGCCCGGCGCAGCGCGCCCACGGTGTGCGCGTTCCTGTACGACATCCGCGAGGACAACTCGCGGCGCAACAGCAGCGCGGGCGAGATCTACGACGAGGACGGCTTCGTCGTCGCCCGCCGCTCGCCCGCCCGCTGGTTCGAGCTGACGTACCTGGTCACCGCGTGGGCGAGCCGCCCGCAGGACGAGCACCGGCTGCTCTCCCAGGTGCTGTCCACCCTGGCGTCCACGGACACCCTGGCCCCGCATCTGCTGACCGGCACGCTCGCCGAACTGGGCCTGATCGTGGGCCTGGACGCGGGCGGCACCGGCCTGGACGCCCCGGCCGCGTCCGACGTGTGGTCCGCGCTCGGCGGCGAGCTGAAGCCGTCGCTCGGGGTACGGGTACGCGCCCCGCTGGCCGGCATCGAGCGGGTCGCCGCGCCTCCGGTCACCGAGGGCCTGGTCGTCCGGTCGGTGCCCCATTCCCAGCCGGACGAGCCGGAGTCCACGCGCCGGCTGCGCTACACGGAGATCGACGACCCCGGCGGGGAGGGCTTCGGCGGGTCCCGCGAGCGGCGCCCCGCGCCCGCCCGGCGCCGCAGGAGGGGTGACCGCCAGCCATGACGCACACCGTGGAACCGGAGCTGTGGCGGCGGCTGCACACCGTGGAGGAGCGGGTACGGAAGGCGGTCGCCGCGCGGCGGGCCGTCGACCCCGACCCGGACGACCCCTACCGGGGCCAGTACCTCACCCCCGAGGCGGCCCAGCGCGTCCTCGACACACGGGGTGAACCGTCCGCCGCCGAGCCCGAGCGGTCGGCGGAGGACTCGCCCCTCGGCCGCCTGGCACGGGACTTCGGCCTCTCCCCCGTCGACGTGGACCTGCTGCTGGTGGCCCTGGCCCCGGACGTGGACGCCCGCTTCGAGCAGCTCTACGGCTATCTGAACGACGACCTCACCCGGCGCCGGCCCACCGTCGGGCTGGCCCTCGAACTGTGCGGGCACACCGGGCTCTCCCCGGCCCGCTTCCGCCTCTCCCCCGGCGCACCGCTCCTCGCGGGCGGTCTTCTGGAGGTCCAGGAACCAGAACGGCCGCCGCTGTCGCGGGTGTTGACGGTGCCCGACCGGGTGACCGCGCATCTGCTGGGCGACACCGCGCCCGACGCCCGCCTGGGCGCCGTGCTCGGCGAGCACACCGCCGACCCGGCGGCCGACCCCGCGCTGGTCCGGCGGGCCGCCGCCGGGGTCCGGAGCGGCACCGGGCATGTGCACCTGCGGGCAGTCGGCGGTGCCCCCGAGGGCCTGGCCGACGCGGCCCTGCGGGAGGCGGGCCGCGTCCCGTTGGTCCTGGACGCGGTGGCCCTCGCCCGGCACGCCCGTGACCTGCCCGTACTGGCCGCCGCGGCCGCCCGCGAGGCCCGGCTGACCGGCGCCGGCGTGGTGCTCGGCCCGCTGGACGACCTCCCCGACAAGCCCTCCGAACGGACCCATGTGCTGCGCACGGTGTGCGCGGCGCTGTCCGGCATCCCGCTGTTCACCTACGGCGCGCAGGTCTGGGACCCGGCGTGGGCCGTCCGTACGCCCGTCTCCTTCACCGTGAGTACCTCCTCGCCCGAACAGCAGGCCGTGCGGTGGCGGTTCGCGCTGGAGGCGGCCGGGGCCCCGGACGGCTCGGGCGGTGAGGACCTGGCGCGTGCCGTGGCCGCGCACCGGCTCGACTCGGGCCAGCTCCGGCGCGCGGCCGACGCCGCGGTGCGCACGGCCGCGCTCGCCGGGCGCCCGGTGGACGCCGAGGACGTACGGGCCGCCGTGCGGGCGCAGAACGGCGCGGGGCTCGCCCGGCTGGCGCGCCGGGTGGAGCCCGCCGTCGGCTGGGACGACCTGGTACTGCCGCCGAGGACCCTGCGGGGGCTGCGCGAACTCGCGGTGCGTGCCCGCCACCGCGACCAGGTCCTCGGCCAGTGGGGCATGCGGCCCGGCGGTGGCCGGGGGCGGGGCGTGATCGCGCTGTTCGCCGGGGAGTCCGGCACCGGCAAGACGATGTCCGCCGAGGTGGTCGCCACCGACCTGGGCATGGACCTGTACGTGGTCGACCTGTCGACCGTGGTGGACAAGTACATCGGCGAGACCGAGAAGAACCTGGAGCGGATCTTCACCGAGGCGTCGGCGGTCAACGCGGTGCTGCTGTTCGACGAGGCCGACGCGATCTTCGGCAAGCGCTCCGAGGTGAAGGACGCCCGCGACCGGCACGCCAACATCGAGTCGGCGTACCTGCTCCAGCGGATGGAGTCCTTCGACGGCATCGCCGTGCTGACCACGAACCTCCGGGCCAACCTGGACGAGGCGTTCACCCGGCGGCTCGACGTGGTGGCCGACTTCCCGATGCCCGACGCGGCGCAGCGGCTCGCGCTGTGGGAGCGGTGCCTGGGCGACCGGCTGCCCCGCGCCGCCGACGTCGACCTGAAGTTCTGCGCGGACCGCTTCGAGCTGGCGGGCGGCTCGATCCGGTCGTGTGCGGTGACGGCCGCGTATCTCGCGGCGGATTCGGGGAATGAGCTGACGATGCGGCAGGTCGTGGAGTCGGTCGCGCAGGAGTACCGCAAGCTCGGCCGGCTGGTGCTGGCCGCCGAGTTCGGTCCCTGGCTCGCGCAGGTCACGGCCGCCTGACCCTGCACGCGCGGTGCGGCGTGCCCGCCCGCGCGGGCAGCCGGGCTGCCCCCGCGCAGGGCCCGTTGTCCCCTGCCTCCGGGCACGGCCTACGGAAAGGGTGGAGGAGACCCGGACCGCAGGACCCGTGAAGGAGCGAGCATGCCGACGTACCTCACCCCAGGTGTTTACGTGGAGGAGGTGCAGTCCGGTGCTCGCCCGATCGAGGGTGTGGGCACCGCGGTCGCCGCGTTCGTCGGCTTCGCCGAGGACGGCCCGTTCCACGAGCCCACGCTGGTGACGAGCTGGGACCAGTACAGCCGGATCTTCGGCGGTTTCGTGCAGGGCGCGTACCTGCCGCACTCCGTCTACGGCTACTTCGCCAACGGCGGCGGCTCCGCCTACGTCGTGCGCATCGGCGGCTCCGCCTACGTCGTGCGCATCGGCGGCTCCGCCGAGGACTCCTCCGCCCCGGCCGGGAACGGTGACGGCGCGCGGCGCGAGCAGGCGGCGCTCGCCGTCGAGGTGGGCGGCTTCCAGATCGCGGCCAAGCCCGGCGTGACCGGCGTCTCCATCGAGATCGCCGACCCGGAGGGCGAGAACCCCCCGGAGGACCGCTTCCGCGTCCTGGTCCGCCAGGGCGAGCAGGTGGCCGAGACCTACGACGCCTCGACCCGCCGCAACGTCAAGGGCTACCTGCCGACCCAGGCCCGCAACTCGAAGCTGATCGAGGTGACCGAGCAGCGCGGCGGGAACCAGACCCGGCCGGCCGCGCAGACGATCGCCGTCCCGGACGCCCCGGCCGCGCCCGCGCCTTCGACCTCCGGCCAGGTGGCCCGGCTGGACCCGGCCGAGTACGTCGGTGACGCCGACGCGCGCACCGGCTTCGCCGGCCTGGAGAGCGTGGACGAGATCACCATGGTCGCCGTCCCCGACCTGATGAGCGCCTACCAGCGCGGTGACATCGACGCCGAGGGCCTGCGCACGGTGCAGCTCGCCGTCATCTCGCACTGCGAGCAGATGGGCGACCGCGTCGCCGTTCTGGACGCCCCTCCCGGTCTGTCCGCGCAGCAGGTGCGCAACTGGCGCAACGACGAGGCGGGTTACGACTCCCGCTACGCCACCCTGTACTACCCCTGGGTCCGGGTGCTGGACCCGGCCGCCGGACGCAACATCACCGTCCCGCCGAGCGGGCACGTCGCCGGCCTGTGGGCCCGCAGCGACACCGAGCGCGGGGTGCACAAGGCGCCCGCGAACGAGGTGATCCGCGGCGCGGTCGACCTGGAGCTGCGGCTGAGCAAGGGCGAGCAGGACCTGCTCAACCCGATCGGCGTGAACTGCATCCGTACCTTCCCCGGCCGGGGTGTGCGGGTCTGGGGTGCGCGCACCCTCTCCTCCGACCCGGCGTGGCGCTACCTGAACGTGCGCCGGCTCTTCAACTACCTGGAGGAGTCGATCCTGCTCGGCACCCAGTGGGTGGTGTTCGAGCCGAACGACGACCGGCTCTGGTCGAGCATCCGGCGCAACGTCAGCGCCTTCCTCACCGAGGAGTGGCGCCGGGGTGCGCTGTTCGGGCGGACGGCGGCCGAGGCGTTCTACGTCAAGTGCGACCGGGACAACAACCCGCAGGAGTCCATCGACCAGGGACGCGTGGTCTGCGAGATCGGCGTCTCGCCGGTCAAGCCGGCCGAGTTCGTGGTGTTCCGGCTGGCGCAGTTCTCCGACAGCACCAGCCTCGTCGACGAGTGACGTCCGTCGCTTCCGGCACTTACCCACCCAGAAAGGTGACAGACAGTCATGGCTGAGGGCGATGCTCTTTCCACCCATATCTTCGGCGTCCAGCTCGGCGGCTACCTGGTCGAATCCATCCAGGAGATCAGCGGCCTGAGCGTCGAGGAGGAGGTCGTCGAGGTCCGGCAGGTCAGCTCCGAGGGCAAGCAGATCATCCGCAAGCAGCCGGGCGCCCGCCAGGCCGGCGAGATCACGATCACCCGCGGACTCGACCAGAGCAGCGAGTTCACCTCCTGGATCAAGGAGACGCTGAACAACGGCGCGGTGGACACGGCGCGGCAGAACCTCACCATCGAGATCAAGGACTCCACCGGTGAGACCGTGCGGCGCATCCAGCTCATGCAGGGCTGGGCGTCCAAGTGGGAGGGCCCGTCCCTCAAGGCGGGCGAGTCGTCGGCCGCCACCGAGTCCGTGACCATCGTGTTCGAGGAGATCATCGTCGAATGAGGCGCCGTACGGTGACCGCGGGCAACCTGGACGAGATCCTCCAGGCGACGGCTCCCGCGAAGGACGAGGCGGAGGCGGTGTCCAAGCCGTTCACGCCCGCGGCGCCGCCGCGCCAGGAACCCGCGCTGCGCACGGAGTTCGAGTTCGAGCTGCCGCGCGGGTACGTCGACGAGGCGGGCACCGTGCACCGGCACGGGTCGATGCGGCTGGCCACGGCCCGCGACGAGCTGCGCCCGCAGATCGACCTGCGGGTCAAGGAGAACCCCGCGTACCTCAGTGTCGTGCTGCTCAGCCAGGTGATCACCCGGATCGGCACGGTCACCGATGTGCACGCGGGGATCGTGGAGCGGATGTACGCGACCGACGTCGCGTTCCTCCAGGACTTCTACCGGCGCGTCAACAGCGAAGGCCACACGCGTGCGGCGGTCACCTGCCCGCACTGCGAGGGCGGCTTCGAGGTCGACCTCTCGGGTGGGCGCCTGGGGGAATCGTGACGTACGCGCCTTCCCGGCTGCGGGAGGAGATCGCGTACGTCGCCTACCACTTCCACTGGAGCCGCGAGGAGATCCTCGACCTCACCCATGCCGAGCGCCGGGAGTGGGTCACCGAGATCGCCCGTATCAACTCCCGCGTGAACGAAGGCGGTTGACCGCATGGGATGGCGAGACAGGGTGCGTCGGCCCCGGCCGCCCGCCGCCGAGAACGTCGGCAGCGCCGGCTCCGCTTCGGTGGAGCGGGCGCCTGCCGGCTTCGGCGTGCCCGAGGGCTGGGACGGCGGCTGGCGTGCCGCTGCCACGCCCGAACTGACGGTTTCCCGCGCCCCGTTGGCGGTCAGTGACGGGCTCGGCTTCCGTGCGGGGCTGGCCGCCTGGCGCGACCCGTCCTTCGACACGGGGCTCGCGCACGGGGTGCTGCCTTCGGCACCGGCGGGTCTGGTGCGGGGGGTCGCCCGGCCCGCCTCGGGGTCCGGGGAGACGTTCAGTGGCGGTGGGCCGTTGCTGTTGCGTGCGGTGCGGCGGGAGGACGCGGAGGAGGTCGCGCCTGCCGGTGGGGAGCGGGTGGAGAGGGTTGTGGCCGGCCGGGCCCGGCAAGCGGCCGAGGCCGGGCGTGCCGGTGCGCCTGCGGTGCAGCGGCGTGGGGCTGCCGAGTCGGTCGGGGAGCAGCGCGGGCTTACGTCCACGTCGTCTCCTGCGGTGCTCGACGGGGGCGCGTCGGAGCCTGCGGTGCAGCGGGCGGCGGGCGCACCGGCTCCGGCCACGCGGGCGCTTCCTGTGGTGCGGCGCGTTGCGGTGGTGGGCCCTCGTGCGGGTGGGGCGGGGCCGGTTGTCGCGCCGACGCCCACCGGGGGGCGTGCCGAGAGCGGTCCGGCTTCGGCCGGTACATCCGGTACATCCGGTACGGAGAGCGGGCGTACCGTCGCTCCCTCCGTGCGTCCGCTTCCTGTGGGCCGCTCGCTGGTCGTCGCTCGGCGGCCGGTCGGTCCCGTGCGGCGGGTGGCTGCTGTGCCGACCGTTGCTCCCAGGGTGGCCGCGCCTGAGCCTCAGGTGCAGGCCGGCCAGGTTGCTCAGGCCGAGCAGGCCACGGTTCAGCGGCGCGAGGGGAGCCGTCCGCCACTGGGTGAGCCGATGACCCAACTCCCGCCTACCGCCGTGCCGGTGAAGCAGGGGGCTGTGGAGGGGAACCCCCCTCCGGGGCCTGTGCTTCCCGTGGTGCAGAGCCGGGCCGAGCCGACGGCTGCCGAGCCCGTCCAGCGGCGGGTCGAGCCGCAGGCTCCCCGTACCCGGACGGGTCTGGGGGCACCGCTGTCGGAGCTGCCTCCGACGGCCGACGTGCCCGGAACCGGGCAGCGGTCCGGGCGGGCGCCGGTGCAGCGGGCGGCTGCGCCGACGCCTCAACAACCCTCGCAGAAGCCCCTGTTGGGCGGACCTGAGGGTGCCGGCGAGTCGACGTCCGACGCCGTCGTCCAGCGCCGCGCGACCACGGACTCCGCCCCGGCCGGCGTCCCCGCCGACTCGGCGCCCCTGACCGTGGCCCGCCCGAGCGCCCCCGCGCAGGAGATGCCCGGCACCGCTGCCAAGGACACCCCCGCACGCCAGACGCTGGCAGCCGAGGATGCTCGTCCTACGGCACAGCGCGCCCCGGCCACGCCCCGCACCCCCGAGCGCCCGACCCTGGGCGCCCCGGAGCGGCAGAGTCCCGTCTCCCCGGCCACGCCCCCCGGCGGCCGGAGCCCGGCACGTCCGGCCACGGCCCCCGACCGCCCCGCCCCCGGCGTAGGCCAGGACGCGGTGCCCCTGACCCCGGCGCGTCCAGGGACGTCGGCCCCGCAGGTGTCCGGCACCAACCAGGCTTCCGTGCCGCTGTCTTCGGCCCGCCCGAGCCCGCCCGGCAACGCGTCCGGCAACGCATCCGGCACCGGCCAGGGCTCGGTCCCCCTGACCCCGGCCCGCCCGGTCACGCCCACCGTCCAGACGTCCCGTACCGACCAGCGCCCGTCACGCCCCGGCACCCCGCCCCACCCCGCACCCGGTACCGCCCACTCCCCCGCAGCCTCGGCCCCGGCCCAGCCCGGCATGCCCACCCTCCGGGGGGCCGGCGCACCCGGCACCCCGGAGACGTCGGCACCCCGTACCCCTGGCAGCACGTCGTCTTCGGCACCCCGTACCCCAGGTAGCACGTCGGCTTCGGCACCCCGCACCCCAGGGAGCACGTCGGCTTCGGCACCCGATACCCCCGGCGCCACCCCGACTTCGGCACGTACAGCGGGCGCCACCCCAACTTCGGCCCCCCGTACACCGGGCACCTCGTCGGCCCCGGCACGCACCCCCGCACGCCCCGCCCCCGGCACCACCCCCCTGGTCGTAGCCCGGTCCGTCACCCTCACCGGTCAGCCCACCCCCGCCACCACCAAGCCCTCCCCCACCCTGAACCTCCTCCCCGCCCGCCCCCTCACCCTCAGCACCGAGGGGGCACCCCCCATCGCCGCGCCCGCCCAGCGACAGAGCGCCGAACGTCCAGTAGTGGCCGCCCGTTGGGCACGCGAGACGGCCGGAGCGCAACCGTCGGCCCCGGTCCAGCGCGCGCCCCGGTCCCCGGTCGCCCCCTCCTCCAGCGCCCGCCCCACCCCGTTGGCCGCGACCCCCACCGCCCCCGCGCCACGCCCGCTCCCCGTCACGGCACCCCAACCCCCCGCCGTACAACCCTTCCTGGTGAACTCCCCCGCCCGCGAAGCCACCCCGCCGGCCTCCGCTCCCGAGGTCCGCCCCACGCCCAGCTCCGCGCCCCCGCTGGTCCGCCCCGCGCAGATCCAGCGCGACGCAGCCCCCAGCGCCCCGACCCCCACAGCCCCGGTGGTCCACCACCAGATCCAGCGGGACAAGGGCGGCACCACCACCCCGCCCGCCCAGGGCAATCCGGCCCCCCCGGCCCCGACCGCCACCTCGAAGCAGCAGGGCAAGAACTCCACCCGAGCCAAACCCGCCGCCCCCGAGTCCTCCCCCGACCTCGACGACCTGGCCCGCCGCCTGCTGGACCCCGTCTCCCGTCTCCTGCGCAACGAGCTGCGCCGGGGCCGCGACCGCACGGGCCGTCCCTTCGACGGCCGCCGTTGAGACACCCGCGCCCAAGACCCCCCGCCACCCCCGAACGCCCCACGGACGGAACCCGAGCAGCATGACCGACAACATCTTCGCCACGAGCGTGTTCTTCCGGCTCAACATCGGCGGGAACGACCTCGGCGCGTTCCACACGTGTTCCGGCATGGGGGCGCAGGTCGAGATGGAGACGTACGCGGAGGGCGGGAACAACGGGTTCACCTGGCAGTTGCCGGGCCGGGTGACCTGGTCGAACATCACGCTGACCCGGCCGGTGACGGCGGACACGGCGAAGATCGGCCGGTGGCTGGACGAGACGCTGCGCCGGGTCGAACCGAAGGACGGCGAGATCGTGGCGCTGCGCCCCGACCTGAGCCGGATCATCGGCTGGCAGGTGTACGGGATCGTGCCGGTGCGCTGGCAGGGCCCGTCGTTCGACCCGGCCAGTTCGCAGGCGGCGGTGGAGACGCTGGAGATCGCGCACGAGGGGCTGGTCCCTTCCTGACCGCCCGCTCACCCCGCGAACTCCCCCCTCTCCAAGGCCCCCAGGAAGGAACCACCCCATGTCCCCATCGGTCCGTGCCAGCCGGGCCAGGGCGCAGCTCACCCTCAAGGAGCCGCCGGCCTCGGTCGGCGCCAAGCCCGGCGGCACGCTCGCGCGGCTCGACCTGCAGTTCAACCCGTCGACGCTGGAGCTGAGCAAGTCCACCGAGTGGCGGCGCTCCCCGGCGCGTATGGCGGGCGAGTCGGCGCTGCCGGAGTTCGTGGGCAGTGGGCCGAGGGTGCTGAGCCTGGAGGTGTTCCTGGACGCGACGGCCACCCACGACAACTCCGTGGAGCAGGCCGTGGAGAAGCTGATGAAGGCGTGCGTGCCCACGCAGGCGAGCCTCGGCCGGAAGAAGCCGGCGAGCCCCTGGGTGCGGTTCGAGTGGGGCACGGCGCGTACGACGTCGTTCGACGGGGTGCTGTCCAGCCTGTCGGTGTCGTACACGCTGTTCGACGTGGACGGCAAGCCGCTCAGGGCCACCTGCTCGCTGTCCATCGAGGAGGCGAGCGTCGACCCGCCGGGGCAGAACCCCACCTCGGGCGCGCGGACGGCGCGCAGCACGCACACGCTGGTGGCGGGCGACAGCCTGGCGATGCTGGCCTGGCGGGAGTACGGGGACGCGACGGCCTGGCGGGCCATCGCCGAGGCGAACGGCATCGACGACCCGATGGCGCTCCAGCCCGGCACCGAACTGGTGGTGCCCGGACTGCGGGACGCCGGGTACGAGGAGGAGGAGCGGTGACGGCCGCCGAGTCGGGTGATGTGCGGTCGTTCGCGGCCGATCCGGTGGTCGAGGCGCCGGGCGAGCTGCCGAAGACCTGGGCGACACAGCTCGTGAGCTGTGTGATCGAGGAGAGCGTGGGGCTGCCGGACACGGCGGTGCTGATGTACCGCGATCCGCAGCACGAGTTCCTCGCGGCGACCGGTGTCACGATCGGCACGCCGCTGAAGGTGTCGGTGGTGACGGTGAAGGGGCAGGCGCGGGAGCCGCTGTTCAGCGGTGAGGTGACGGCGCTGGAGCTGGACCGGGACGGCACCGGCACGTTCACCGTCGTACGGGCGTACTCCAAGGCGCACCGGCTGCAGCGCGGCCGGAAGGTGGTGGCGTACCGGAACATGACGACGGCGGCGATCATCCGCAAGGTCGCCACCTCGGCGGGCCTGGCCTGCGGCAAGGTGGAGGCCCCGGCGGTCACGCACAAGCAGCTCTCGCAGGCGAACGTCTCCGACTGGGACTTCCTGCAGTATCTGGCGGGCGAGTGCGGTGCGCAGGTACGGGTGGACGACAAGGGGGTCCTGCAGTTCACCCGCCCGGTGAAGGCGTCCGGCGCGCCCGCTCCGTCGACGCCCGCGACGCGGAGCCCGCTGGTGCTGGAGTACGGGCGGAACCTGCTGGCGCTGCGGGCGTCGCTGTCGATGGCGGACGCGGCGCAGAAGGTGCAGGTGCGCGGCTGGGACGCGACGACCAAGCGGGCGGTGGTGGCCGAGCAGGCGTCCATCACCAGCGGCACGGTCGTACCGGGTCTGAACCCGGCGTCGGTGAACCGGTTCGGGAAGAAGACGCAGGTGACGGTGGCCGACACCCCGTACCGCACCCAGGCGGAGGCGGCGGCGGTGGCGCGGGCGACGGCGGAGCAGGTGAGCGCGTCCTACGGTGACCTGGAGGCGCTGACCACCGGAAATCCGGCGCTGCGCGCGGGCAAGGCGGTCGCGCTGGGCAATGTGGGCCCGGCGTTCTCGGGGCGGTACACGGCGACGGCGGTGCAGCATGTGCTGGAGCCGCACGGCGGTTACCGGACGACCCTGTGGGTCAGTTCCCGCCCGGACCCCTCGCTGACCGGGCTCTCCGGTGCCGGGGCCGCCGGATCGCGCGGTGCGCGCATTCCGGGACTGGCGATCGGCGTGGTCACCGACGTACGCGAGCCGAACGGCGCCGAACAGGGCGCGGTCCGGCTCAAGTTCCCCTGGCTGGACGACACTTACGTCTCGGACTGGACGCGTACCGTGCAGTGGGGCGGCAAGGGCGGCGGCGGTGTGGTCAGCCCGGAGGTCAACGACGAGGTGCTGGTCGGGTTCGAGCAGGGGCTGCTGGACAGTCCGTACGTCCTCGGCGGGCTGTACAACGGCGTGGACAAGCCGTCGAAGCACGACGTCCCGCTGATCGACAAGACCAGCGGGAAGGTCAACCGGCGTTCCGTCGTGTCCCGTTCGGGGCATCGGCTGGAGCTGCTGGACGCGCCCCGGCCGGGTCCGTCGGGGCTGCGGCTGGTGACGGCGGACAAGCGGCTGGAGGTCCGGATGGACGACCGCGAGGACCGGATCGAGGTGACCGTGTACCGGTCACCGGGGCAGGTGGGCACGTCGATGGTGCTGGACAAGCAGGACATCACGCTGAGCGCGCCGCGAGGCGAAGTGACCCTGAAGGGGCGCCGGGTGACGATCGACGGGCAGTCGCGGGTGTCCGTGTCCGGGCGCGCGGTGGCGGTGACCGGGCGCTCGTCGGTCGAGGTGGACGGTGGTCTGCTGGGTGTCCTGAAGGCCAAGCTCATCCGGATCAACTGAGCCGTTCCACATGCCTGTTGTTGTCGATTACCGAGGAGTTCACGATGCCGGCCGCAGCCCGTACCGGTGATCCGACGAGCCATGGCGGCCGGATCACCACCCCGCCGCCCGCGGCCGCCGCGCGGGTGGCGACCGTGCTGATCGGGGGCCGTCCGGCCGCCGTGGTGGGCAGCCTGCACGTGTGCGTGGTCCCGCCGCACGCGGCCACCGGCCCGGCGAACGTGATCATTCCCGACCCGATGGCGCTGGTCGGGGAGGGCGTGCTGATCGGTGGGCTGCCGGCCGCGCGGATGGGCGACAAGACGGCGTGCCAGGCGCAGATCGTGATGGGTGAGTTGAGCGTGGAGATAGGTGGCGTGCTGTGAGCGAGCGGTTCATCGGCCGGGGCTGGGCGTTCCCGCTGCGGGTCGGCCCCACCGGCGGCATCGCCATGGTGGAGCGGGCGCGGGAGATCGAGGAGGCCATCCGGCTGGTCCTCGGCACCGCGCCCGGCGAGCGGCCGATGCGGCCCGAGTTCGGCTGCGGCATCCACGACTACGTGTTCGCGCCGGGCGACGGCGACACGGCGGGCCGGGTCGCGCAGCAGGTCCGGGAGGCCCTGGAGCGGTGGGAACCGCGGATCTCCGTGGACGACGTGGTGGTGGCCTTCGACGCGGTGGACGCCGGGACGCTCTACATCGACGTGCATTACACCGTGCGTTCCACCAACGACCGGCGCAATCTGGTGTTTCCGTTCTACACGATCCCCTCCGAGGAGGGTGTCGAGGAAGTGGTCGGCGACTGATGGTCCTGCCCTCCCCCAATCTGGACGACCGGCGCTTCCAGCAGCTCGTCGACGAGGCGAAACGGTATGTGCAGCAGCGTGCCCCCGAGTGGACCGACCACAATGTGTCGGACCCCGGTGTCACGCTGATCGAGACGTTCGCCTATCTGGTGGACCAGCTCCTGTACCGGCTGAACCGGGTGCCGGAGAAGAACTACCTGGCTTTTCTCGACCTGTTGGGCATCCGGCTGTTCCCGCCGTCGGCCGCTGCCGCCGAGGTCGACTTCTGGCTCTCCGCGCCGCAGCCGGAGCCGGTGACGCTGACCGAGGGCACCGAGGTGACGACGGCGGCGGGCGAGGACGAGGACGCCGTCGTCTTCGCCACCACCGGTGAACTGCGCATCGTGCCCAGCGAGTTGATCCGGCTGGTGACGGCGCCGCGCGGCGGTGAGCAGACCGACCGGACGAACGCGCTGGCCGAGGGCCGGGACGTGCCCTGCTTCCAGACGACGCCCGAGCCCGGTGACGCCCTGCTGTTCGGGCTGCCGACCGCCGTGCCGCGCTGTGTGGTCGCCGTCCGCCTGGACAGCCGGGTCGAGGGCGTCGGCGTCGACCCGCGCCAGCCCCCGCTGGTCTGGGAGGCATGGGACGGCACGCGCTGGCTGCGGTGCGAGACCGGCGAGGACACCACGGGCGGCCTGAACCGGCCCGGCGAGATCATCGTGTACGTCCCCGCCTCGCACACGGCGTCCGTGATCGGCGGGACGCACGCGGGCTGGCTGCGCTGCCGGGTGGTCCCGGCGGAACCCGGCCAGCCCTTCTACTCCGAGTCGCCGACGGTGCGGGAGGCCGCCGTGTTCACGGTGGGCGGCACCATGACGGTGGAGCACGCGGAGACGGTGACGGACGTGCCGCTCGGCGTCTCCGAGGGCGTCGCCGGGCAGACGTTCCGCCTGGAGCGGCCGCCGGTGCTGCTGGACGGCGAGCCGCCCGTGGTGGAGGTGTCCTCCGCCGACGGCTGGCAGCGCTGGCAGGTCGTCGAGCACTTCGGCCGGTCCGGCCCCGAGGACCGGCACGTACGGGTCGACGCCACCTCGGGCGAGTTCGGCTTCGCGCCCGCGCTGCGCGAGCCCGACGGCACGCTGCGCCCGTGCGGCGCGGTGCCGCCCAAGGGCGCCCAGGTCCGGGTGGCCCGCTACCGCACGGGCGGCGGCCCGGCGGGCAACGTGGCGCGCGGCGCCATCAACGTGCTGCGCAGTTCGGTGCCGTACGTCGCCCGCGTCGGCAACCGGGAGGCGGCCCGTGGCGGGGTCGCGGGCGAGAGCGTGGCCAACGCCCGGCTGCGCGCCCCGCAGGCGCTGCGCATGCAGGAGCGCGCGGTGACCGCCGAGGATCACGAGATCATCGCCCGGCAGGCGGCGCCCTCGGTGCGCCGGGTGCGCTGTCTGCCCGCCGCCGACGAACCCGGCGCGGTCCGGGTGCTGGTGGTGCCGGACGCGGTGCCCGACGACGACGGCCGGGTCCGCTTCGAGCAGCTCATCCCGTCCGACCAGGTACTCGCCGCGATCACCGAGGCCCTGGACGAGCGGCGCCTGATCGGCACCCGTCTCGTGGTGGAACCCCCGGTCTACCAGGGCGTCACCGTGGTGGCCCGGCTCACCGCCCCGGCCGCCGTCGCGGACCGGGTACGGGCCACCGCCCTGGCCGCGCTCTACGACCACCTCGACCCGCTGCACGGCGGCCCCGACGGCACGGGCTGGCCGTTCGGGCGCCCGGTGCAGTACGGAGAGGTGTTCGGCGTGCTCCAGCGTGCCGTGGGGGACGTGCTGGTGGAGGACATCCGGCTGTTCCCGGCCGACCCGGTGACCGGCCGGCGCGGTACGCCGGTCGACCGGGTCGACATCGGCGCGGGCGCGCTGGTCTTCCCGTACCAGCATCAGGTGGTCGTCACGGCGGCGGAGCCGGAGGCGCGGGTATGAGCCGCGCCGCGATCCCCGGTCTGCCGAGCCGTCATCCGATCGGCGGCCAACTGCCCGCGCTGTACGCGGAGGACGACTTCGCCCAGCGGTTCACCGCCGGTCTGGACACCGTCCTGGCCCCGGTGTTCAGCACGCTCGACAACCTGCCCGCCTACCTCGACCCACGGGTGGCCCCGGCCGACTTCGTGGCCTGGCTCGCCTCCTGGGTCGGCGGCGTGGACGACCCGCGCTGGCCGCTGGAGCTGCGCCGCGAGGCCACGGTCCGGGCGATGGAGCTGCACCGGTGGCGCGGTACCAAGCGCGGTCTGGTGGAGGCGCTCCACCTGATCCTCGGGGTACGGGCCGAGGTGGTCGGCGACGGCGGCGCCGTCTGGTCCAGCACCCCCGGCAGCGAGCTGCCGCCCGCGCCCGCCGCCGAGATCGTCGTACGGGTGTGGCCCGGCCGGGAGGCGACGGTCGAGGAGTCACGGGTCCATGAACTGATCCGGGCCCTGGTCCCGGTGCACACGCGATGCCGGGTCGAGGTCCTCACCGCCGCGCCCTCCGGCTCCGGCGAAGGAGAGTGACGGCGATGCGCGAGTGTCCCGCCTGCGGGGCGTCGAACGAGGCGACGGACGACTTCTGCGGGAACTGCGGGAGTTATCTGGGCTGGTCGGAGGGGTCGGAACGGTCCTCGCGGACCTGGAGCGGGGCGGCTGCCGCCGTACCCGTGGAACCGGAGGCCGCGCCGGAACCCGCGCCCGAGCCGGTGGCCGAGCCCGCGCCGGCCCGGACCGACGAGGCCGAGCCGCCCACGCCGACCCCCGCGCCGGCACCCGAGCCCACCCCGGCCCCGCCGCGTCCGGTAGCCCCCGAGCCCCCGGCCGCCCCCCAACCCGTCAAGCCCGCCAAGGCGGTCGCCCCCCGCCCGGTGGTCCGCCCGCTCCCGGCGGACGAGGACACCTCCGGCATCCCGTGTCCCGTCTGCCGTACGCCCAACCCCCCGCACCGCCGCTTCTGCCGCAAGTGCGCCGCGCCGCTGGCGCCGGTCGCGGCGCCGGAGCCGCTGCCGTGGTGGCGCACCGTGTGGCCGTTCCGGCGGCGCACCCGGGCCGGGTCGGGCGCGCTGACGCGGCTGTTGGTGATCCTCGCGGTGGTGCTGGCGCTGTGTGTGGCGGGGTTCCTGCTGCTCCCGGCCGGGCGGGCCCTGATCGAGGACACGCGGGACAAGCTGGGCACACCGAAGGCGGTGAGCCCGTCCCGTGTCACCGCCACGGCCGAGCTGCCGGGGCACTCCGCCCGGCTCACCACCGACGGGCTCACCAACCGCTACTGGGCGATCCCCGGCAAGGGCGCGTCGGTGACGTACGCCTTCGCCAAGCCGTTCCGGTTCGTGGACGTGATCGTCACCAACGGCGCGTCCAAGAACGCCGAGGACTACGGCAGCCAGGCCCGCGCCCTCCATCTGGACATGGACGTCTACTCCGAGGACGGCGAAGTCCGGCGCAAGGAGATCGACTTGAGCGACAAGCCCGGCCCGCAGCCCGTCGCGGTCGGCATGAGCCGGGTCACCTCGGTACGGCTGACGCTCAGTGACCCGGTCGGCCTGTCCGGCGGGCGGCACATCGCGCTGGCGGAGGTGGAGTTCTTCCAGCGGACGTGATGCTCAGCGGGAGTCCAGCTCCCGCAGCGCGTTCTCCACGACCTCCGTCAGCGCCGGGTGAATCCACAGCGGCCTCTCCGCGAGGTCGCGCGCGGTGATGCCGAAGGTCTGCGCCACGACCAGCGGCTGGACCAGGGTGGCCGCCTGCGGGCCGAGCAGATGGGCACCGAGCAGGCGGCCGGTGCCCCGCTCGACGAGGACCTTGCAGAAGCCCCGGGTCTCCTCCAGCGCCCAGCCGTAGGCCACGTCCTCGTACCGGTGCGTGGCGGTGACGTAGTCGAGGCCCTGCTCGCGGGCCTCCCGCTCGGTGAGGCCGACCTGGGCGATCTGCGGGCGGGTGAACACGGCGGCGGGCACCGCGCCGTAGCTCATGGTGCGAAGGTCGCCGGGGTGCAGGAGGTTGTGCGCGACCACCTCGGCCTCGCGGTTGGCGACATGCTTGAGCGGTACGGCCGTGGACACGTCCCCGAGCGCCCATACGCCCTCGGCGCTGGTGCGCAGGTGCTCGTCCACGGTGATCCGGCCGTCCTCGGCGTCGATCCCGGCCGCGTCCAGACCGAGGCGGTCCCCGTTGGGACGGCGCCCGACCGCCACCAGCAGCGTGTCGGCGCGCAGTTCGGTGCCGTCGTCCAGGGTGAGCCGCAGGTCACCCGGCTCCCCCGAGACCTCGGTCAGCTCCCGGCCGAGGCGCAGGTCCCACTGGTCGCGCACGATGTCGGTGAACGCCTCGGAGACCGCTTCGTCCTGCTGGGCCAGCAGCCGGTCCTGCTGCTCGACCACGGTGACGTGGCTGCCCACCGAGTGGAAGACATGGGCGAGTTCGGCCGCGATGTATCCGCCGCCGAGCACGACCAGCCGCTCCGGCGGGCTGTCGAGCCGCATCACCGTGTCCGAGGTCTCGTACGGCAGCCCGGAGTCCGCGACCACCGGGGGTACGACCGGCCGCCCACCCGCCGCGACCACGATCCGGTCGGCACACAGCTCCACCGGGCCACTCGCGGTCTCCACGCCGATCCGGCGCTCGCCGGTGAAGCGGGCCCGGCCCCGGTACACGGTGACGTTCTCCGAGGCCCGCCGCCCCTCCTCGCCCTCCTTGGCGGTGGTGTCGAGGCGGCCGAACACCCGGTCGCGGGCGTCGGTCCAGCGCACCCGGCGCAGCTCGGCGTCGATGTCGTGGCGGTGGGCCTCGCGGACGGCGTCGGCCACGTCGGCGGTGGCGGCGAGCATCTTGCTCGGGATGCAGCCCGCGTTGAGGCAGGTGCCGCCGAAGGGGCCCTCGGCGACGACGGCGACGTCCAGGTGGGCGAAGCGGTCGTCGACGAGGGTGTTGCCGGTCCCGGCTCCGATGACGATCAGGTCATGACTGCGCATGCCGGGAACGTGTCCCGCGGGCCGGGGTTCATGCCGGTCAGCGGGTGATGCGGACCAGCTTGTGGTTGGCGAACTCCTCCATGCCGAAGCGGCCCAGTTCGCGGCCGAAGCCGGACCGCTTGACGCCGCCGAAGGGCAGCTCGGCGGCGGTGCCGGCCGGGCCGCCGAGGAACACCATGCCGGTGGCGAGGCGCTGGGCCACCCGCTCGGCCTGCTCGTCGTCGTCGGTCTGCACCGAGGCGCTCAGCCCGTACGGCGAGTTGTTGGCGAACTCGACCGCCTCGTCCTCGGAGCCCACCTTGAACAGCAGCGCGACCGGGCCGAACAGCTCCTCCTTGTAGGCGCGCATGTCGGGCGTGATGCCGGCGAGCACCGTCGGCTCGTACCAGGCGCCCGGCCGGTCCATGCGGCGGCCGCCGGCCAGCACGGTCGCGCCCTTGGAGACGGCGTCCTGGACCTGCTCGTCCAGGGTTTCCACGGCCTTCTCCGAGGAGAGCGGGCCCATGAAGGTGCCGGGGTCGGTGGGGTCGCCGGGGACGATGCGGCGGATCGCCTCGGTGTACTGCTCGGCGAAGTCGTCGTAGTGCTCGTCCAGGGCGATGATCCGCTTGGAGGCGTTGCACGCCTGGCCCGCGTTGAGCATGCGGCCCTGGAGGGTGTTCTTCACGACGCGGGACATGTCCGAGACGCCCAGGATCAGATACGGGTCGGAGCCGCCCAGCTCCAGCACGACCTTCTTCAGGTTCCGGCCCGCGATCTCGGCCACGGCCGCGCCCGCCCGCTCGGAGCCGGTGAGGGAGACGCCCTGGATGCGGTCGTCGGCGATCACGTCCGCGATCTGGTCGTTGGTGGCGAAGATGTTGATGTACGCCCCCTTCGGCAGCCCGGCGTCCTGGAAGATCCGCTCCATCTCCAGCGCCGACTCCGGACACTGTGGGGCGTGCTTGAGCAGGATCGCGTTGCCCAGCATCAGGTTGGGCGCGGCGAACCGGGCGACCTGGTAGTACGGGAAGTTCCACGGCATGATCCCGAGCAGGGTGCCGACGGCCTCCTTGCGGATGACGGCGCGGCCGCCGGAGGCCACGTCCAGCTCCTCCTCCTTCAGGAATTCCTCGCCGTGGTCGGCGTAGTACCGGTAGATCGAGACGACGATGTCGATCTCGCCGAGGCCCTGCTTCACCGGCTTGCCCATCTCGCGGGTGATGATCGCGGCGAGCTGGTCCTTGCGCTCCTCGTAGAGGTCGGCCACCCGGTGCAGTACGGCCGCGCGCTCCTCGGGCGGCCGGGCGGCCCACTCGCGCTGGGCGGTGTCGGCGGCTTCGAGCGCCTCGCGCAGTTCGGCGTCGGTCGCGGTCGGGTACTCCCGCTCGGTCTCGCCGGTGGCGGGGTTGACGATTCGGTAGTGCTCCATGACGTCCTCTCGTTCTCCGGTCCGGAAAGCCGCGGGGCGGGTGGCGGCGGCCGGGCATTACCGGACGGTACGGCCAACCGGCTACCCGTGGGCAGGCCCGGAACACACATCCCCCGCACCCCAATATGTGCCGATGATCCACACAAGGGCGATTCCGACTACTCTGGAGCGATGGCGATCGACTACGCGGCGGTGTTCCAGGCTCTGCCGGGCGCGGTCGCGCTGATCGGTGCCGATCTGGTCTTCGCCGACGCCAACCTGGCCTTCCTGACGCAGGCGGGCCGCAGCCGCGATCAGGTGGTCGGCCGGTATCTCTTCGACGCCTTCCCCGACAACCCGGCGGACCCCGGCGCCTCCGGCGCGCGGAATCTGGAGGCGTCCCTGCGCCGGGTGCTGCTGAACCGCGAGCCCGACACCATGGCGCTGCAACGGTACGACGTGGAGTCCGCCGACCAGCCGGGCCGCTGGGAGGAGCGGTACTGGAGCCCGGTCAACGCGCCGGTGTTCGCGCCGGACGGGCAGATCGCCGTACTGATCCACCGGGTGGAGGAGGTCACCGAGCTGCTGCGGGTCACCGGACGTACGGGCGGTGAGCGCAATCTGGAGGCCGAGCTGTACAGCCGGATGCGGGAGCTGCACCAGGTCAACGAGCGGCTCCGCAAGGCGCACGCCCGTGAGCGCGAGGTCGCCCTCGCTCTCCAGCGCGCCATGCTCCCGGTGCCGGCCCCGGTCGACCACCACCGGGTCGCCGTCCGCTACCGGCCCGCCGTCGGCTCGCTGAACGTCTGCGGGGACTGGTACGACCTGGCCAAGCTGGTCGACGGGGACCGGATCGCCGTCGCGGTGGGCGATGTCGTGGGCCACGGACTGGAGGCCGCCGGGGTGATGGGCCAGCTCCGCAGCGCGCTGTCCGCCACCTCACGGGTCGTCAAGGGTCCCGCGCAGGCCCTCGAAGTCCTCGGCCGCTACGCCCACTCCCTGGAGGGCGCCCAGTCCACGAGCGCGGTGACCGTCTTCGTCGACTGGGACCGCCACACGCTCACCTACTCCAGCGCCGGACACCCGCCGCCCGTGCTTCTGCGCGGTGCCGGGGGCGCGGAGCTGCTCGATCAGGCGACCGATCCGCCGCTGGACGCCGCTTTCGAGCCGCGTCCCCGCCCGGAGGCCACCGTCGGCTTCAGTGGGGGCGACACCCTGGTGCTGTACACCGACGGTCTCATCGAGCGGCGGCACCTGGACATCGACATCGGGCTGGACCGGCTCGTCGAGTCCCTGGAGAGCAACCGGGACATCACCTCGCCCGAGGCGCTGGCCGACGCCGTTCTGTCCGAGATGCTCCCCGCCGAGGGCGTGACGGACGACACCGCTCTGGTCGTCGTATGCCTCTGACCAGGGCGAAGTTGCCGGACGACAAGAGTGTGCGATCAAGGGGTCGTGCGAGGCGGGATCGGGGGTACAGGGGCCGCATGGCAGCGAAGACCGATCACTCCCGAATCCTGCGAGCCGTACGGCAGTTGCGCCGGGTGCGTGCCTTCTACGCGACCGGCGTGGCCCTGTGGCTCACCGCCGCGATCTGGACGGGCTGGATGCATCCCGGCAGCCGCCAGATGTGGGTCTCCTTGCTCCTGCTCGTGCTGTTCGCCGGGCTGCTGGTCACGGCGACCCTCTGGCTCCAGCGGCTGCGTACCTCGGACGAGGACGCTCCGGCCCACCACGCGGCGCGCGGGCGGAAGATCACCGCCCAGCACGCCTGAGGGGCGGGCCGGAGCCCCGGTTCACGCAGCCCCGGTTCACGCCGCGAGGTCGTGGCCGGGGTGCAGTACCACCTTGGTGTAGCCCTCGATCCGCTTGTCGAACTTGTCGTACGCCCGCGGGGCGTCGTCCAGCGGCAGTTCGTGGGAGACCACGAAGCTGGGCCGGGCCCGGCCGGAGGCGATCAGGTCGCGCAACTGTCGGTTGTACTTCTTGACGTTGCACTGGCCGGTGCCCATCTTCTGGCCCTTCTCGAACATCTTGCCGATGGAGACCAGGAGTTGGCCGTGCTTGGCGTGTTCGTCCGGCCCGCCGGGGTCGGACGGCACGTACAGGCCCGGTATGCCGAGCCGGCCGGTGGGACGGACCGTCTCCACCAGTTGGTTGAGGACGATCGCGGGTTCCTCGTGACCGCTCTCGTCGCCCTTCTGCGCCTGGTAGCCGACGGCGTCGATGCCCTTGTCAGTGCCCTCGCCGTTGGTCTGGGCCTTGATCTGCTCGGCCGGGTCACCCTTCGTGAAGTCGATCGGGATGGCCCCGATCTCCTCGGCCTTGGCGAGCCGTTCGGGCACCCGGTCCACCACGAACACCTTGGACGCGCCGCGCAGCAGCGCCGAGTAGGCGGCCATCAGACCCACCGGCCCGGCCCCGTACACCGCGACCGTCTCGCCGGGTGAGACCTGGGCGAGTTCGCAGCCGTGGTAGCCGGTCGGGAAGATGTCGGCCAGCAGGATGTAGTCGGTCTCGTTCTCGTCACCCTCGGGCAGCTTCAGGCAGTTGAAGTCGGCGAAGGGCACCCGCAGCCGCTCCGCCTGGCCGCCCGTGTACGGTCCCATGGACACATAGCCGTACGCGCCGCCCGCGAAGCCGGGGTTCACCGTCAGGCAGAACCCGGTCTCGCCGGCGAGACAGTTCTTGCAGAACCCGCACGCGACGTTGAACGGCATCACGACGCGGTCCCCCACGGACAGCGAGGTCACGCCGTCGCCGACCTCCTCGATCACGCCCAGGTTCTCGTGGCCGAACACGATGCCCGGCTCGGCCGCCGTGCGCCCCTCGTACATGTGCAGGTCGGAGCCGCAGATCGCGGACGAGGTGATGCGGACGATCACGTCGTTGGGGTGCTGGATCTGCGGATCGTCGACTTCTGTCACCGTGACGCTGAAGGGCCCTTCGTAGACAACGGCTTTCACCTGTGTCACCTCCGCGTCTCGTACGCGTCTTGAGCTGGATGACGGCGACGGGGCGGGCCGGTGCCGGACGCGCCTGAGGGCGTGGCCGTGCCGGGGCCCGTGGCCCTCGCTTCACCGCCGTTGCTTCCAGGTAACGCCCCCGCGGCGGGCGCTGCAACCCACCCGGGGATTGGCGAAGTTTTTGCCTGTGGCCGGTTCGCGGTGCCGCCGCCCTGCTCACCCGGCACGCACCGGTTTTCACTTCGGCAAAGTGCGGCCGAAACCGGCGGTGGTTCGTGTCGTGGAGGTTACGGGGCCGTTGACCGGCGCCGCTGCCGGGCGGAGGCTCGTCATATAGGTGCTCGATACAACTGGTTTGGCGACCGGGCCCGGTGCTCGCGGGAAACCGCAGCTCAGCGACGGGTCGGCGGGTGCGCCGGAGGCAGGAGACAGCGCATGTGCGGCATCACCGGCTGGGTGTCCTTCGACCGTGATCTCGGCGCCGAGGACTCCGTATTGGATGCGATGACCGAGACGATGGCCTGCCGGGGCCCGGACGACCGGGGCGTGTGGGCGGAGGGGCCCGCCGCCCTCGGGCACCGCCGGCTCGCCATCATCGACCTGCCCGGCGGACGCCAGCCGATGTCGGTGCGCACGCCCCAGGGGAGCGTCGCGCTGGTGTACTCGGGAGAGGCGTACAACTTCACCGAACTGCGCCGCGAACTCACCGACCGGGGACACCGGTTCACCACCGACTCGGACACCGAGGTGGTGCTGCGCGGCTACCTGGAGTGGGGCGACACGGTGGCCGAGCGGTTGAACGGCATGTACGCGTTCGCCGTCTGGGACGGGCGGCACGACAAGCTGGTGATGATCCGCGACCGGATGGGCATCAAGCCGTTCTACTACCACCCGACCGCCGACGGCGTCCTCTTCGGTTCCGAGCCCAAGGCGATCCTCGCCAACCCGCTGGTCCGCCCCCGCGTCACGCTGGACGGGCTGCGGGAGCTGTTCACCATGGTCAAGACGCCGGGCCACGCGGTGTGGGACGGCATGCGGGAGGTCGAGCCGGGCACCGTCGTCACCGTCGACCGCTCCGGCCCGCGCACCCGCGTGTACTGGCGGCTTCAGACCCGTCCGCACACCGACGACCGGGACACGACGATCGCCACCGTGCGCACGCTGCTGGACGACATCGTGCGCCGTCAGCTCGTCGCGGACGTGCCGCGCTGCACCCTGCTCTCCGGGGGCCTCGACTCCTCCGCCATGACCGCGCTGGCCGCCGGGCAGCTCGCGGAGCGCGGCGAGAAGGTACGCAGCTTCGCGGTCGACTTCGCCGGGCAGGCGGACAACTTCGTCGCGGACGAGCTGCGCGGGACCCCCGACACCCCCTTCGTCCACGACGTGGCCCGGCTCGCCGGGACCGACCACCAGGACATCGTCCTGGACGTGCAGTCCCTCGCCGACCCGGCCGCCCGCGAGAAGGTGATCCGCGCCCGTGACCTGCCCGCCGGGTTCGGTGACATGGACGCCTCCCTCCTGCTGCTCTTCCGCGCCATCCGGGACCAGTCCACGGTGGCCCTGTCGGGCGAGTCGGCGGACGAAGTGTTCGGCGGGTATCTCCAGTTCTTCGACGAGGAGGCCCGGCACGCGGACACCTTCCCCTGGCTGGTGAGCTTCGGCCGCCACTTCGGCGACGACACGGGCGTGCTGCGTCCCGAGCTGACGGACGCGCTGGATCTGGAGGGGTACGTCGCGGACGGGTTCCGTACGGCCGCCGCCGGGGTCGAACGGCTCGGCGGCGAGAGCGACTTCGAGTTCCGCATGCGGCGGATGTCCCACCTGCACCTCACCCGGTTCGTGCGCATCCTGCTCGACCGGAAGGACCGGATGAGCATGGCGGTCGGGCTGGAGGTGCGGGTGCCGTTCTGCGACCACCGGCTCGTGGAGTACGTCTACAACACGCCCTGGGCGCTGAAGTCGTTCGACGGCCGCGAGAAGAGCCTCCTCCGCGAGGCCACGGCGGACGTCCTGCCCCGCTCGGTCTACGACCGCGTCAAGAGTCCCTACCCCTCCACCCAGGACCCCGGCTACGGCCGCGCCCTGCAGACCCAGGTCAAGGACCTGCTGTCCAAGCCGTCCCACCGCGTCTTCGACCTCCTGGACCGCGAGAAGGTGCGCCGGATCGCGGACAGCGAGTCCCTGGCCGGCACTCAGGCGGCCCGCAGGGGTCTGGAACGGACACTCGACCTCGCAACCTGGCTGGACCTGTACGCACCCGAGGTGAACATCGGCTGAGACCCGCGGCAGGGGTGCGGAGGGCAGCGACCATGCCCTCCGCACCCTTTTGTCTGCCGCCGTCCGACCTCCCGACTCCCGCTTCGCACAAGGAAGTTGACCGAACTTCGCCCCTCCCTGGCGCATCCTCTTGACTGGTACAGACCAATGCGTTTGAGTGTGGCCTCACACCCCCCATCACGGCCGCCCCCCACGCCTTCGCCGGTGTCTCCGGCATGCCCGCAGTGAGCGCGCCCGCGTTCCGCCCTGCGCTGGAACGGCCGTGGCACATCTAGGAGTTGATTCAGTGTCGAGACGGCACATCTCCGCCGCGCTGGCCGCGCTCGCCCTCGCCGTGGCACCCGTGCTGCTGCCGGCACCGGCCGCTTCCGCCGCTCCGGCGGCCTCCTGTTCGAGCTACCCGAACTGGGTGGCCGGCAAGTCGTACCGGGCCGGTGACATCGTCCGGTACACCGACGGCAAGGCGTACATCGCCGAGCACGACAACCCGGGCTACGACCCGATCATCAGCACCTGGTACTGGGACCCGTACAACTGCGACGGCGGCGGGACCACGCCCGTCGGCAACTTCGTGGTCAGCGAGGCCCAGTTCAACCAGATGTTCCCGAACCGGAACTCGTTCTACTCCTACAGCGGGCTGGTGAACGCGCTCGGCGCGTACCCCGGCTTCGCCAACACCGGCAGCGACTCGGTGAAGAAGCAGGAGGCCGCGGCCTTCCTCGCCAACGTGAACCACGAGACCGGCGGTCTGGTCTACGTGGTCGAGCAGAACACCGCGAACTACCCGACGTACTGCGACTGGAGCCAGTCGTACGGCTGCCCGGCCGGGCAGGCGGCGTACTACGGGCGCGGTCCGATCCAGCTGAGCTGGAACTTCAACTACAAGGCGGCCGGCGACGCGCTCGGCATCGACCTGCTGCACAACCCGAACCTGGTGCAGAACGACAGCGCCGTCGCCTGGAAGACCGGCCTCTGGTACTGGAACACCCAGTCCGGACCGGGCTCCATGACCCCGCACAACGCCATGGTGAACCAGGCGGGCTTCGGGCAGACCATCCGCAGCATCAACGGCTCCCTGGAGTGCGACGGCCGCAACCCCGCCCAGGTGCAGAGCCGCGTCGACGCCTACCAGCGCTTCGCGCAGATCCTCGGCGTCTCCCCCGGCGGCAACCTCTACTGCTGACCCGAGCGACGCCTGCGAGCGCGCCACGGCCACCCCGGTCGTGGCGCGCTCGTGCGTCACCGGCCGCCTCCGCACGCTCACGCCGGGCCACGCCCGGCTCCCCGAGGTGTGGCGATCGCTACGCAGGGCACTCAGACACGGCACGTGGAACGACCAGCGCCCTGGAGGCCGACATGGGACCACTGGCAGCCCTGCCGACACCGCCGGGCGTGTACACCCCGCAGCACGACACCGATCTCATCGCCCGCGTCATGGAGAAGGAACACCTGGACACCGGCTCGGCCGTGCTCGACCTGTGCACCGGCAGCGGTGCGCTGGCCGTACGGGCCGCCGCGCGCGGGGCGCGGGTCACCGCGGTCGACATCTCCTGGCGGGCCCTGGCCACCGCCTGGTGCAACGCGCTGCTCGCCGGGCAGAGCATCACGGTGCGCCACGGCGACCTGGTCTCGGCCGTGCCGGGCCGCCGCTACGACCTGGTGGTGAGCAACCCGCCCTACGTCCCCGCGCCCGCCCCACGCCCGCCGAGCCGGGGTTCGGCCCGCGCCTGGGACGCCGGGCCGGACGGGCGGGTCTTCGTGGACCGGATCTGCGACGCCGGCGCCGGTGTGCTGAACCGGGGCGGTGTCCTGCTCCTGGTGCACTCCGCGCTGTGCGGCACCGCGCCGACCCTGGACCGGCTCACCGCCGCGGGGCTGGACGCCACCGTGGTGGACCGGGCCACGGTGCCCTTCGGTCCCGTGCTGCGCGAGCGCCGTTCCTGGCTGCACAGCCGGGGCATGCTGCGCGACCGGCACGAGGACGAGGAGGAGCTGGTGGTGGTCCGCGCCGTGCGCCGTTGACCCGGACGGCCCGTTTCGGCGGCTTGCAGCGGGTACTCGTGCAGGACGGACCCCCGTACCCGAGCCGAGAGGACGGTGGTCGGCCGTGGGCCGAGAAGCCGAGGACGCGACGAGCGTGACGATCACGCCCGACGGCCCGCTGCTCCTGCCCGGCCCGGTCGAGGTGACCCTGCCGGACGGCACGGTCGTCACCTCACGGCGCTTCACGGTCGCGCTCTGCACCTGCCGCCGCAGCCGGATCTACCCCTGGTGCGACACCAGCCACCGCCGCCGGACGAAGAACGCGAAGGAGACCCGGTGACCGCGCCCGCCCTCCCCCAGCCGCGCGGCGACCTGTCCGCCGCCGTCATCACCGCGCTGAGCGGCGGTGACACCGCGCCGGACAGCACGCTCCCGCCCACCGTCGACCCGTACGGCGACGACCTCCAGCTCGCCCTGTACGTGCTCTACGAGCTGCACTACCGGGGTTTCGAGGGCGTGCCCGACGAGCTGGAGTGGGACCCCGGTCTGCTGGCGGTGCGCCGCGCGCTGGAGCGGCCGTTCCTCGCGGCCCTGCGCCGGGACGTGCCGCCGGGCACGAGCGCCCAGGAGGCGCTGGACGCGCTGCTGGTCGAGCCGGTCGGGCACGACGACAGCAGCGTCAGCCACCACCTCCAGCGCGACGGCGAGCTGTGGCAGCTCACCGAGTACGCGGCTCTGCGCTCGCTGTACCACCTGAAGGAAGCCGACCCGCACGCCTGGGTCATCCCGAGGCTGCGCGGCCGGGCCAAGGCGGGCATGGTGGCCGTCGAGTTCGACGAGTTCGGCGCCGGCCGCCCCGAGGAGATCCACGCGCGGCTCTACGCCGACCTGATGGACGACCTCGGCCTGGACACCACCTACGGCCACTATCTCGACCGGGCGCCGGCCGTCGCGCTGGCCACGGTCAACCTGATGTCCCTCTTCGGGCTGCACCGCGCGCTGCGGGGCGCCCTGGTGGGGCACTTCGCCACCGTCGAGGTGACCTCGTCGCCGGGTTCCCGCCGGATGGCCGCCGCCCTGCGCCGTACCGGCGCGGGGAAGGCCGCGCAGCGGTTCTACGACGAGCACGTGGAGGCGGACGCCGTGCACGAGCAGGTGGTCCGCCGGGACGTGGTCGGCGGGCTGCTGGCCGACGAGCCGCATCTTGAGGCCGACATCGCCTTCGGCGTGCACGCCACCGGTCTGCTGGAGGACCGGTTCGGCGCGCAGGTGCTGAAGGCGTGGCGGCAACAGCACAGCGCCCTGCGGACCCTCCCGCAGGACGGAACGGAAAGGAAGCCCTCGTGACCGAGAATCCCCTCCACCGGCATCCCCGCCCCGAGTTCCCGGAGCAGGGGCAGGAACATCCGGGCTGGACCGGCCCGATGGACCCCCCGCCCGACCACGGCGAGGAGTCGTACGAGGGCAGCGGCCTGCTGACCGACCGCAAGGCGGTCATCACCGGCGGAGACTCCGGCATCGGCCGCGCGGTGGCGCTCGCCTACGCGCGGGAGGGCGCCGACGTGCTCTTCACGTACCTGCCCGAGGAGGGCGACGACGCCGCCGAGACCAGCCGGCTGATCGAGGAGGCCGGCCGCAAGGCGGTGGCGGTGCCCTGTGACATCCGGGACGAGGAGCAGTGCCGCCGGCTGATCGAGCGGGCGGTGGACGAGTTCGGGCGCGTCGACATCCTGGTGAACAACGCCGCCTACCAGATGTCCCAGCCGGACGGCATCGAGTCGATCACCACCGAGCAGTTCGACCGGGTGGTGCGCACCAACCTCTACGGCATGTTCTGGCTGAGCAAGATGGCGCTGCCGCACATCCCGGCGGGCGGCTGCATCATCAACACCACGTCGGTGCAGGCGTACAAGCCGAGTCCGCATCTGCTGGACTACGCGATGACCAAGGGCGCGATCGTCACCTTCACCCAGGGGCTGGCGCAGATGGTCGCCGAGGACGGCATCCGGGTCAACGCCGTGGCGCCGGGCCCGGTGTGGACGCCGCTGATCCCGGCGACGATGCCGGACACGGTCGAGTTCGGCAAGCAGTCCCCGCTCGGCCGCCCGGCCCAGCCGGCCGAAATGGCCCCCGCCTACGTCTTCCTGGCCTCCTCGCACGCCAGCTTCATCACGGCGGAGATCCTCAACGCGACGGGCGGCACGCCGCTGCCCTGACCGGGCCGGACTCGGTGGTTACATGGCGGAGGCATCCGGGCGCGGCACTCAGCACGCGCCCGGAATCATGACCGGTCGCGGAGGTGTGCGGGTGAGGGCGGGAGCCGTGGTGGCCGTCGAGTTCCTCGGCTGGTGGGCAGTGCTCGCGCTGCTGTGGCTGGTGCTCATCGGCCCGGTGGACGCCCTGGAACTGCTGGTCGGCGGCGCGGCCGCCGCGCTGAGCGCGC
Organism: Streptomyces bauhiniae; assembly: GCF_004784475.1. Lineage (GTDB taxonomy): Bacteria > Actinomycetota > Actinomycetes > Streptomycetales > Streptomycetaceae > Streptomyces > Streptomyces seoulensis. Next base: position 207,595 of record NZ_SRRT01000009.1, on the reverse strand, counting down.
TCGCGGCCTGCGCGGCCCGGCGGGCGGTGAGCGGCCGGTGACCGGACTGCCCTGGCTCGCCGCCGCGTTCGCCCTGCTGGTGCTGGGGCTCGTCCCGGCACTGGCCGGAGCCGCGACCGGCCCGCTGCGGCGCCGGGTCGCCGCGCAGAACACGGCCACGCTCGTCGTCTGCCTGGCCTTCCTGCTGCTGGCGCAGGGGTACGGACGGCCGTCGTACGTGGATCTGGCGCTGGTCCTCGCCCTGGTGGGGCCTGCCGGGACGCTCGTGTACGTCCGGCTGCTCGCGGCGGACCTGGAGCGCGATCCGCCGCGCGTGCGGGGTGCCGCCCTGGCGTCCGGGGTCCTCACGGTGGCGGTCGTCGTGCCGCTGTGCGTGGCCACGGGGCCGGGGCGGGCCCTGGTCAAGCTCCTCGTGGTCGGGGCGCTGCTGGTGGGGGGCAATGTCGTCGCGTCCGTCGCGCTCGGCGGCGGGGAACCGAAGGAGGCGGAGCGTGGCTGACGCCCTGGTGGTGCTGAGCCTGGTGCTGGTGGCGGGATCGGCCACGGCGGCCGTGCTGACGCGGGACCCGGTCCGGCAGTGTCTGGTGCTGTCGCTGCTGGGGCTGGCGCTCGCCGTGCTGTTCACCGTGCTCCAGGCGCCCGACGTGGCGCTGTCCCAGGTAGCGGTGGGGGCGGCGCTGACGCCGCTGCTGATCCTGCTGACGGCGCGCAAGGTGCGGCGGCGCGGCCGGGACCGCGCCGAGTGAGCCGCCGGCTGCGGGCCTGGGTGCTGGCGGCCGGGCTGCTCGGGCTCGCCGCGCTGCTGACCCTCGCGTGTCTGCGGCTGCCCGGCTTCGGCGGCTCCGCGCACCCCTACGGCGACCGCGCCACCCGCGCCGCGCTGGCCCGGCACACCTCCAACGTGGTGGCCGCCGTCAACTTCGACCAACGGGCCTTCGACACGCTCGGCGAGGAGAGCATCCTCTTCGCGGCGGTCCTCGGCACGGTCGTCCTGCTCCGCCAGACCCGCGACGAACGCGAGGTGCGCCCCGCCCCGGTACGGGTGGCGCGCACCGTGCGCCGTTACGCGCTCCTCGCCCTGCCGGTCACCCTGCTGGTCGGCCTCTATGTCGTCGCGCACGGCCAGTTGAGCCCCGGCGGCGGCTTCCAGGGCGGTGTGGTGCTGGCGACGGCGCTGCACCTGCTGTACATCGCGGTGGACTACCGCGCGCTGGAGCGGCTCCGGCCGGTGGGGCTGTACGAGATCACGGACGCGGTCGCCGAGGGCTGCTTCCTGGTGACGGGGCTGGCGGGCCTGTTCGCGGGCGGGGCGTTCCTGGCCAACTTCCTTCCCCGCGGCACGTTCAACACGCTCGCCTCGGGCGGCACCGTGCCCCTGCTGAACGCGGCGATCGGCATGGAGGTCGCCAGCGCGGTGGTCGTCCTGCTCGCCCGCTTCCTGGACCAGGCCGTGGAGATCGAGCCCGACGGCGACACCAAGTGACGCACACGATGAACATGGAGGTGGACGAAGTCCGATGACGGTCCTGCCCTACCTGGTCGCCGCCTATCTCCTGCTGGTCGGCGCGCTGGGCCTCGCCACCAGCCGCAACCTCATCCACGCGGTGGGCTGTCTGACGGTGTGCCAGTCCTCCACCTACGTACTGCTGCTCTCCGTCGGCTACCGGCGCGGCGGCACCGCGCCCGTCCACTCCGACCTGGCACCCGGCTCCCGCCCGCTGGTCGACCCGGTGGTGCAGGCGCTGTGCCTGACCGATGTGGTGGTGGGCGCCACGGTGACCGCGCTGCTGCTGGCCCTGGTGATCCAGGTCGGCAAACGGCACGGCACGGTGGTCCCGGACGAGCTGTCCGGGCTGCGCGGGTGAACCAGCTCCTGCCGCTGATCGTGGCCCTCCCGCTCACCGGCGCCGCGCTGCTGGTCGCCGCCGGGCGCGGGCTGCCCCGGCCGGTCGCGGAGGGGGTGGGCGTCGGCTTCGCCTCGGCCACGGCGGCGCTGGTGCTGTGGCTGCTGCTGGGGCCCGCGCCGCCGGAGACGGAGTGGGTGGGCGGCTGGTCCCCGGCGCACGGCACGAGTGTCGGCATCGTGCTGCGGGCGGGCCCGCTCCCGCTCGGGCTGGCGGCGGCGGTGTCGCTGCTCGTGGTGGCCGTACTCGCCTATTCCTGGCGGTACTTCGAGGAGCCGCCGCACCGGCACTCGGGGACCTTTCCGGCGCTGGTGCTGCTGTTCCTGGCGGGCATGGCCGGGTTCGTGCTCACCGGGGACCTGTTCAACGCGTTCGTGTTCTTCGAGCTGATGAGCGTGGTGGCGTACGCGCTGACCGGCTACCGGGTCGAGGACCCGAAGGCGGTGCAGGGCGCGCTGACCTTCGGTGTCGTCAACTCCCTCGGCGCCTACCTGCTGTTGCTCGGCATCGGCCTGCTGTACGCCCGTACCGGGGAGCTGGGGATGTCGGCGATCGGGCGGCGGCTGGACGCCCAGGGGGGTGCCGATGCGCTGGTGCTGGCCGCGTTCGTGCTGGTCCTCACCGGGCTGCTGATCAAGGCGGCCGCCGTGCCGTTCCACTTCTGGCTGCCGGACGCGCACGCGGTCGCCCCGACCCCGGTGTGCATGCTGCTGTCCGGGGTGATGGTAGAGCTGGGCGTGTACGGCGTGGGGCGCGTGTACTGGCTGGTGTTCGCCGGGCCCGGTGGCATTCCGGCGCCGGACGCGCGGCGGGCCCTGGTGGCGCTGGGGGTGCTCACCGCGCTGGTGGGGGCCCTGATGTGCTGGCTCCAGCGGCATGTGAAGCGGCTGCTGGCCTACTCGACGGTCGCGCACACCGGGCTGTTCCTGGCCGGCGTCGGCCTGCTCACGCCCCGGTCGACGGCCGGTGCCGCGGTGTACGTCCTGGGTCATGTGGGCGTGAAGGCGGCCCTGTTCGCGCTGACCGGCGTCCTGCTGTCGCGGTACGGCAGTGTGGACGAGCACGAACTGTACGGCCGGGCGCGGGAGTTGCCCGTGGTGGCGGGGCTCTTCACGGTGGGCGGGCTGGCGCTGGCCGGGCTGCCGCCGTTCGGCACCGGCCTCGGCAAGGCGGCCACGGAGGAGGCGGCGGGCGGTGCCCTCACCGTGGTCTTCGTGGCCGTGTCCGCCGTGACCGGCGGGGCGGTGCTGCGGGTGGCCGCGCGGGTCTTCGGCGGCCTGGGCAACCGGCCTGGCGAGGAACCGCCGAGCGAGACGGCGTACGAGACGAAGGGCGGGGGCGAGGAGCCGGAGACGGCGGGGCTGCTGCGGCGGGTCCCCGACACCATGCTGGCCGTGCCCGCCGTGCTGCTGGCCGGTGCGCTGGTGGTCGGCGTGGTGCCGGCGGTGGCACGGGCCGTGGGGCGGGCGGTGGACGAGGCGCTGCACGCCTCGGCACCGCTGCCGCCCCACTGGACCGCGCCGGGTGTCTCGCTGGACCTGCTGTCCGCGTCCCTCGCCCTCGCCCTGGCGGCGTGGGCGCTCGAGCGGCCGGTGTCGGCGCGGCTGCGGACCTGGACCGGGCCGCTGCGCCGCCTGCACTCCGGGCACATCGGCGACTACGTCGCCTGGCTGCTGCTCGGCACCGTGCTGCTCGCCCTGCTGGCGCTGCCGGGGTGAACCGGGCTCAGGCGTCCAGGAGTTGGTTGAAGAAGGTGCGGTACTGCTGGAGCGCCACCCGGAGCCCCTCGGTCTCGACCTGTTCGCCGCGGCTCCACTGGCCCTCGAGTTCCTTCTTGTGGTCGGCGAAGGTCGCGGCCAGCGACTGGATGACGTCGGCGACCAGCGCGTCCGCCGAACGGACCGCGTCCTTGGGGTCGTCGACGAAGGTGCCCTGGATCTTGGACCAGCGCTCGCGGTAGTTCTGCGCCTCCTGGTGGGCGATCAGGGGGTCGGCGCCCTCGTCCACCGAGCGCGGCTGCCCGCCGCCCTGCCGCTGGTCGCCCTCCGGGCGCCGGTCGCGGTCGGCCACCGAGGTGCGCTCCTGAGTGCCGGTCGGCTCGCCCGTGGCGGTCCGGTCGGGCACGTTCTGCCGCTCGCCGGGGACGCCCCGCGCGTCGTCGGAGACGGCCGACGCCTCACCGGGGTAGGCCGGCGGGGGCGTGTCGGAGGAGCGCTCGGGCCCCCGCTCGTCCGCGCGGTCGGGGCGCGCCCCGGACAGCGGGCCGGAGCGGGCGTCCGGCGGGGCGTCGTGGCCGGTGTCGGACGGTGCGTCCGTACGCGGCTCGGACAGGGGGCCGGAGCGGGCGTCGGGACGGCTGTCCCGGCCGGGGCGGGCCAGGTCCTCCGTGGTCAACTCACCCTCGCCGGGGCCGCTGTTGGTGTGCCGGTCTGACATGACAACCTCGTTTCCGCTGGTGCCGTGGTGGAAGTGCGCGCCGGGTCAGGCCGCGTCGTGCCCGGTGCTCTCGTGGTGCGGGGGACGGCCGCTGCCCAGCAGGTCGTCGAAGAGGGTGCGGTAGCGCACCATGGCGCCGCGCAGCTCCTCGGTGGTCGCCTCGCCGTTCTCGTTGCGCAGGCTCACCTCGTGGGCGTCGCGGTAGTGCTCCAGGGTCTGCGCGTGCTCGACGGACAGGTCCCTGAGCTGCTGCTCGAAGCCCTCGGTGGGGTAGCCGCGGTCGCGCATGAGCTGGGTGACCAGGCGGTCGGCGTCGTCGACGCTCTGCGCGGGGTGGTCGACGAACCGCTCCTGCGTGCCCCGCCACTCGGTGGCGTAGCGGTCCCGCTCCTCGGGGGACAGCTCCTTGAGGTCGAGGTCGCGGTGCCGCTTCTCGCGGGCCTGCAGTTCGCGCTCGGCCTCCCGCCTGCTCTCGCCGGACTGCACGGCCCGGTCGTACTCGGGGCCGAACTTCTCCTGGAGGCGGCGGCTGCGGCGGCGCTTCACGAGCCACACTCCCGCGGCGATCAGGATCAGGATGACCACGATGGGAATCACAATGGCGAGCAGCGTTGCGGTGGACATCGCCTCTCCTGCTGGGTGAGTCGGATGGAGGGGCGGCCGGGTTCGACGGCCTGCCGGTTACTCCGCCCGAGTACCCCGGCCCCGTTCCCGCACACCGCCCCGGCCTGGTGCGCAGGGGGGTGATTGCCGGGGCGCGGGGGCGGGTACGCGGAGTCGGCACCGGGCAGCCCGGCGTCCGTCGTGCGGCGGGCCGCCTCCCTCCTCGGAGTCCTTGACGGCTCCTCGCGACCTGGACGGGGATGAGGGCATGAGCCGACGACACACTCAGGACGACACGGCGCGCGTGCCGCGCGCGCGTTCGGGCACCATCGGCCGCCGCCGGGAACGTACCGGCACCGAACCGGTCACCGCCCGCAGCGCGCTGAAGCTGCGCCTGGTGCTCAGCGTCATCGGGCTGCTGGTCTTCGTGCTCGGTACGGTCCTCTTCGCCGTCTGGGCGGGCGCGGTGCGGCCCCACGACGTGCCGGACCCCACCCAGCTCACGGTCCTGGCCGTCATCTGCGGTGTCCTCGCGCTGTTCGCCGCCGTGGACCTCGTCGTGGTCCTGCTACGCCTCGCGCGCGAACGCGCCCGCCGGACATGAGCGGGAGCGCGGCTGCCGGCCGAACTGCGGCTGGTGGCACCGGAGGTGGTGGTGGCGCTCGGCGTCACGGCGGGCAAGGCGCTGCTCGGCTCCGGGTTCCGGGTCACCGAGCAGCGCGTCGCGGGGCGCGCCTCACCAGGGTTCCAGGACCGCCTTGATCATGCCGTCCTTCTTCGCCTGGAACGTCTCGTACGCCTGCGGGCCCTGCTCCAGCGGGAGGGTGTGAGTGGCGAAGGTGTCCACGCCCAGCGGGTCCTCGTCGGTGAGCAGCGGGAGGATGTCGTCGACCCAGCGGTGCACGTTGGCCTGGCCCATGCGGAGCTGGATCTGCTTGTCGAACAGGGTCAGCATCGGCATCGGGTCGGCCATGCCGCCGTACACGCCGGACAGCGAGATGGTGCCGCCCCGGCGGACGATGTCGATGGCCAGGTGCAGCGCGCCGAGCCGGTCCACGCCCGCCTTCTCCATGAGGCGCTGGGCGAGGGCGTCGGGTAGCAGACCGGTGGCCCACTGGGCGGCCTTGGCGACGGGTGCGCCGTGCGCCTCCATGCCGACGGCGTCGATGACGGCGTCCGGGCCGCGTCCGTCGGTGACGTCGCGGATGGCGTCGGCCAGGCCGTCGCCGTACTCGGCGAGGTCGTAGACGGTGATGCCGTGTTCGCGGGCGCGGGCGAGGCGTTCGGGGACGAGGTCGACGCCGATGACCTTCTCGACGCCCCGGTGCCGGGCGATGCGGCAGGCCATCTCGCCGATCGGGCCGAGGCCGAGCACCACCAGGCTGCCGCCGGGCTGCACATCGGCGTACTCGACGGCCTGCCAGGCGGTGGGCAGTACGTCGGAGAGGTAGAGGAAGCGCTGGTCGGGCGGACCGTCGGGGATCTTGACGGGGAGCTGGTCGCCGAACGGCACCCGGAGGAACTGCGCCTGACCGCCGGGGACCTGGCCGTACAGCTTGGTGTAGCCGAACAGGGAGGCGCCCATGCCCTGGTCGCGGACCTGGGTGGTCTCGCACTGGGAGTGCAGGCCCTGCCCGCACATGTGGCACTGGCCGCAGGAGACGTTGAAGGGCACCACCACGCGGTCGCCGGGGGCGAGGGAGGTCACCTCGGAGCCGGTCTCCTCCACGATGCCCATGGGCTCGTGGCCGAGGATGTCGCCGGCGTCGAGGAACGGGCCGAGGACTTCGTACAGATGCAGATCCGATCCGCAGATCCCGCTGGACGTCACACGCACGATGACGTCGGTGGGGTCCTGGAGCTGCGGGTCGGGGACGGTGTCGACCCGGACGTCCCTCCTGCCCTGCCAGGTGAGAGCGCGCATGTCTCCTCCAATGTTCGTAGGTACTGCGGCTCGCTCCCGTGCCGGGTACCCGGCACTCCGGTACTTACCCGGCGCATGACGGGCCGTGCCACGGGTACCCGGCGGGCCCTCGACCTCCAGGGAAGGCGGCTGTCATGACCGGCACGGCGAACGGCGGGCTCCGGGTGGTGGTGACCGGCGCCACCGGCAATGTCGGTACGAGCGTCGTGGAGGCGCTGCGCGGGCGTCCCGAGGTGGCGTCGGTGACCGGCGTGGCGCGCAGGGCCCCCGACTGGCAGCCGGAGGGCACGGCCTGGGTGGCGGCCGACGTGGACCCGGACGGTGCCGACCTCGTGTCCCTCTTCCGGGGCGCGGACGCGGTGGTGCATCTGGCGTGGAAGTTCCAGCCCACCCACGACCCGGTGACGACCTGGCGGACCAACGTCCTCGGCAGCATCCGGGTGTTCGAGGCGGCGGCGGAGGCGGGAGTGCCCGCGCTGGTGCACGCCTCGTCGGTCGGCGCCTACGCGCCGGGCCCCAAGGACCGCGAGGTGGACGAGTCCTGGCCCACTCACGGCTGGCCGCAGGCCGCGTACTGCCGGGAAAAGTCCTATCTGGAGCGGTACTTGGACGCCTATGAGCTGAAGCATCCTGAGACGCGGGTGGTGCGGATGCGGCCGGGGTTCCTCTTCAAGCGGGAGGCGGCCTCGGAGCAGCGGCGGATCTTCGCCGGGTCCTGGCTGCCCACCCAGTGGGTGCGGCCGCCGTTCGTGCCGGTGATCCCGGATCTGCCGGGGCTGAAGTTCCAGGCGGTGCACACCGACGACGCGGCCGCCGCGTTCACCGAGGCGGTGCTCCGCCCGGTGCGCGGCGCCTTCAACCTGGCCGCCGACCCGCCCGTGGACGCGGCCACGCTGGCCGGGCTGTTGGAGGCGCGCCCGCTGCGCGTCCCGCTGCCGCCGCTGCGGGCCGCGCTGTCGGCCGTCTGGCGGCTGCGGCTGGTGCCCGCCTCGCCGGACCTCTTCGACGCGGTACTGCGGCTGCCGCTGCTGGACTCCGCCCGCGCGCGGACCGAGCTGGACTGGGAGCCCCGGTACACGGCCGTGGAGGCGATCGGCGAGTTCCTGGAAGGGCTGAGGGAGCACGTGGGCATGGACACCGCGCCGCTCGCCTCGTGAACCCGGACCACTGAAGGAGGCGGGCATGCCGGAGCTGCCCGATGTCGAAGCGTTCCGCGGAGTGCTGCGCTCCTGCGGTCAGGGGCACCCTGTGGAGAAGGTGGATGTCCGGGACGCGGGCGTGCTGCGCGGGGTCAGCGCGCGGCGGCTGCGCAGCGGGGTGGAGGGCCACCGGTTCGCGGAGCCGCGCCGCCACGGCAAGCTGCTGATCGCCCCGCTGGACGACGGGCCGGCGGTGGTCTGGCACTTCGGGATGACCGGCGAGCTGGTGGCCGCCTCCGCCGACGATCCCCCGCACGACCACGACCGGGTCGTGCTGACCCTCGACGGCGGCCGTCAGCTCCGCTACCGCGACCAGCGCAAGCTCCAGGGCATCCGGTTCGCCGAGGACCGGGAGGCGGTGGCCGAGCTGGAGGCGGACCTCGGCCCGGACGCGCTCGACCTGGACCGTACGGAGTTCGTGGAGCTGCTGGCCGGGCGGCGGGGCGCGGTCAAGAGCGTGCTGATGGACCAGTCCCTCATCTCGGGCCTGGGCAACCTGCTCAGCGACGAGATCCTGTGGCGGGCCGGTATCGCCCCCGAGCGCCCGGCGAAGAGCCTCGGCGAGGGCGAGGCGCGGGGCGTGTACACGGCGATGCGGCGCGTGCTGGCGTCCGCCGTGCGCGCCGGGCGGGTGCCGCCGCGCCGTACGTGGCTCACCGGGCGCCGGGACGACGCGTCCCCGGCCTGCCCGCGCTGCGGCACGGAGCTGCGCTCGGGGCGCGTCTCCGGCCGCCGCACGCTGTGGTGCCCGAACTGCCAGCACTGATTCTCGGGGGGGGCGTCAGCGTCTTGGGGGGCGTCAGCCGGAGGGCTCGTCGGGCACGGGCTGGTCCGGGCGCACCCCGGCGGACTCCGGCGCGCCGCGCGGGCCGGCGCCCGCCTCATCGGTGTCGGGCACCTCGCGGGCGTCGTCCTTCGCGGGAGCGTCCCAGCGGTCGTTGTCGTCACTCGCCTGCTGGTCGGGCAGGTCCCTCGGGACGCGCCGGGCGTGGGGGTCGCGGTGCTCCGTCATGGCTTCTCCTCGTCTGCCGGTGCTGGTCGGGCGGTCCGTCGCGGGTACCCCGTGGCCCTCCGGGCATGCGGGGCCGGGGGGGGCCGGATGCTCCGAGCCGGCCGTTTCGGAGCGCGCTGCCCGGGCACACGTGCCACGCTCGGGAACGTGGGCCACCAGGAGACCGAGGAGGGCTGTCGCATGGTGCGGGACGACGACGGCACACGGCCGGGCGGCGATCTGCTGTCCGGGCCGGAGCCGGACCTGGCCGCCGCCGACGGCTATCCCGACGCCCCGCCGCGCGTGGGCTTCTTCACCGACACCTCCGTCTGCATCGGCTGCAAGGCATGCGAGGTCGCCTGCAAGGAGTGGAACGCCATCCCGGAGGACGGGCTGGAGCTGACGGGCATGTCGTACGACAACACCCGACGGCTCGGCGCCGACACCTGGCGCCACGTGGCCTTCATCGAGCAGCGCGTCCCGGCCGGCCGGGAGAGCGCCGGGGACGACGACGTGTTCGCCGCCGCCGCGCGCCTCGGCACCGACTCCCCCGGCCCGCGCGACGCCCTGCCCCCGGTCGCCCCCGAGGGCCCGGCCGGGATGCGCTGGCTGATGTCGTCGGACGTGTGCAAGCACTGCACCCACGCGGCCTGTCTGGACGTGTGTCCCACGGGCGCGCTGTTCCACACCGAGTTCGGCACGGTGGTGGTCCAGGAGGACATCTGCAACGGCTGCGGCTACTGCGTGCCCGCCTGCCCGTACGGCGTGATCGACCAGCGCCCCGACGACGGCCGTGCCTGGAAGTGCACCCTCTGCTACGACCGGCTCGGCGTCGGCACGGAACCGGCCTGCGCCAAGGCGTGCCCCACCGACTCCATCCAGTTCGGCCCGCTGGACGAACTGCGCGAGCGCGCCGCCACCCGCGTGGCGGGCCTGCACGCGGCCGGGGTGAGCGACGCCCGGCTGTACGGCGAGGACCCGGAGAACGGGGTCGGCGGCGACGGCGCGTTCTTCCTGCTGCTCGACGAGCCGGAGGTGTACGGACTGCCGCCGGACCCGGTGGTGACCACCAGGGACCTGCCGGACATGTGGCGGCACGCGGCGCTGGCAGCGGCCACGCTCGGCGCGCTCGTCGCCGCCGGATTCGCCGGGAGCCGGCGATGAGCGGCCCGGCCCTGCCCCGCGCCTCCCGCCGACGGCGCCGCCGACGCGGTCAGGACGGCCAACCGGTCGTGCCGGACGCCGAGTTCAGTTCGTACTACGGCCTGCCCGTGCTGAACAAGCCGACCTGGGAGGCGCTGGACATCGCCGGGTATCTGTACCTGGGCGGGCTGGCCGGCGGGTCCTCGCTGCTGGCGGCGGGGGCCGAGCTGACCGGGCGGCCGGTGCTGGCGCGGCGGGCACGGCTGGGCGCGGCCGGGGCGATCTCGCTCTCGCTGGCCGCGCTCGTCCACGATCTGGGGCGCCCGGCCCGCTTCCTGAACATGCTCCGGGTCTTCAAGCCGACCTCGCCGATGAGCGTGGGCTCCTGGCTGCTCGCCGGGTACGCGCCGCTGACGATGGTGGCGGCGGCCACCGACACGGTCCGCCGGTTCCGGCCCCTCGGGGTCGCGGCGACGGCGGGGGCCGCCGTGCTGGCGCCGGCCGTCGCCACGTACACGGCGGTGCTGATCGCGGACACGGCGGTGCCCTCCTGGCACGAGGGGTACCGCGAGCTGCCGTTCGTGTTCGCCGGTTCCGGCGCCTCGGCGGCGGCCGGTCTGGCGCTGCTCACCGTCCCGTGGGCCGAGGCGGGCCCGGCGCGGCGCGTGGCCGTGCTGGGCGCGGCGCTGGAACTGGGCTACTTCCGGCGGCAGAAACGCCGTATGGGCCTGGCCGCCGAGCCCTTCGAGCTGGGCGGCGCGCGCCGCCTGCTGCGCGCGGCGGAGGCGCTGACGGCGGGCGGTGCCGCGCTGGCGCTGCTGACCGGGCGGGTACGCGACCGGCGTCCGGCCGCCGTCGCCGGGGCGGCCCTGCTGGCCGGGTCGGCGGCCCTGCGGTTCGGGGTGTTCCGGGCCGGGGTGGCGTCGGCCGAGGACCCGAAGTACACGGTCGTGCCGCAGCGGGAACGGCTGGGGAGGTAGGCATGGGCGTACGCACCTGGATCGACTCGTGGCCGGTCTACCGTCAGCTCACCGGTACGGACCCGCTCGGGCGGGGCGCGGCGGCCAAGAGCCCGCGCAGCGCGGGCCTGGACCCCCGGGTGGCGACCGCCGACCGGGTGGTGAAGTCCGTCTGCCCGTACTGCGCGGTGGGCTGCGGCCAGAACGTGTACGTGGAGAACGGTGAGGTCACCCAGATCGAGGGCGACCCCGACTCCCCCATCTCGCGCGGCCGGCTCTGCCCCAAGGGCGCGGCCAGCCTTCAGCTCACCACGGGGGACGCCCGCGAGCACCACGTCCTGTACCGGCGTCCGCACGGCACCGGGTGGGAGCGGCTGGAGCTGGGCACGGCGATGGACATGATCGCCGACCGGGTGATCGCGGCCCGGCGCGCGGGCTGGCAGTGGGAGGCCGGGGGACGGCGCACCCGGCGCACGCTGGGCCTGGCGAGCCTCGGTGGGGCGACGCTGGACAACGAGGAGAACTACCTCATCAAGAAGTTGTTCACCGCCCTGGGTGCCATTCAGATCGAGAACCAGGCGCGTGTTTGACACTCCTCCACGGTTCCCGGTCTGGGAACCTCGTTCGGCCGCGGCGGCGCGACCACCTTCCAGCAGGACCTCCAGAACTCCGACTGTGTCGTCATCCAGGGCTCGAACATGGCCGAGTGCCATCCGGTCGGGTTCCAGTGGGTGATGGAGGCCAAGGCGCGCGGCGCCAAGGTGATCCATGTCGACCCGCGCTTCACCCGTACCAGCGCGCTGGCGGACCTGCACGTACCGCTGCGCGCGGGCTCGGACATCGCGTTCCTCGGCGGGATCGTCAACCATGTGCTGAGCGAGGACAAGTACTTCCGCGACTATGTGGTGGCCTACACCAACGCGCCGGTGATCCTGCGCGAGGGCTTCCGCGACACCGAGGACCTGGACGGTGTCTTCTCCGGGCTGGACCCGGACAGCCGCACCTACGACCAGAGCACCTGGCAGTACGAGGGCATGGAGGTGCGGGCGCCGGCCGGGGAGCGCGACCGGGAGGAGAGCGCGGACGGCGGCTCGATGAGCGAGGCCGCGCGCGGCGAGTCGCACGGCTCGGGCGGTGCCCCGCTCGGTGAGGGCGAGCCCGAGCGGGACGAGACGCTCACCCATCCGCGCTGTGTCCTCCAGGTCCTCAAGCGGCACTACGCCCGCTACACCCCCGAGATGGTGGAGCGGGTCTGCGGGGTCCCGCAGGACACGTTCCGCGAGGTGTGCGAGCTGGTCACGGAGAACTCCGGGCGCGAGCGGACCACGGCGTTCGCCTACGCGGTCGGCTGGACCCAGCACACGGTGGGCGTGCAGTACATCCGTACCGCCGCCGTGCTGCAGAGCCTGCTGGGCAACATCGGCCGGCCCGGCGGCGGCATCCTCGCGCTGCGCGGGCACGCCTCCATCCAGGGCTCGACGGACATCCCGACCCTGTTCAACCTGCTGCCCGGCTACATCCCGATGCCCCACGCCCACCAGCGCCAGGACCTCGACGCCTTCGTGGAGGCGGAGTCCGCCCACAAGGGCTACTGGGGCAACATGCGCTCCTACCTGGTCAGTCTGCTCAAGGCGTACTGGGGGGACGCGGCCACCGCGGAGAACGACTTCTGCTTCGACCACCTGCCCCGGCTGACCGGCTCCCACTCCACGTACGAGACGACGCTGGCGCAGTTGGACGGCACCTGCCGGGGCTACTTCCTGCTGGGCGAGAACCCCGCCGTGGGCAATGCCGACGCCAAGATGATGCGGCTGGGCATGGCGGCCCTGGAGTGGCTGGTGGTGCGGGACTTCTCGCTGATCGAGTCGGCCACCTGGTGGCAGGACGGCCCCGAGATCGAGACCGGGGAGCTGCGCACCGAGGACATCGGCACCGAGGTGTTCTTCCTCCCGGCCGCCGCGCACACCGAGAAGGCGGGCAGCTTCACCAACACCCAGCGGCTGCTCCAGTGGCACCACCAGGCGGTCGAGCCGCCCGGCGAGGCGCGCAGCGACCTGTGGTTCACCTACCATCTCGGCCGGCTGATCCGGGAGAAACTCGCGGCGTCCACCGACGAGATGGACCGGCCGCTGCTGGACCTGGTCTGGGACTATCCGACCGGGGGCCCGCTCGCCGAACCGGACGCGGAGGCCGTGCTCGCCGAGATCAACGGCCGTACGGCGGACGGCACTCCGCTCTCCTCGTACGAACAGCTCGCGGACGACGGCTCGACGGCGTGCGGCTGCTGGATCTACTGCGGGGTGTATGCCGACGGCGTCAACCAGGCCGCCCGCCGCAAGCCCGGCGGCGAGCAGAGCTGGGTGGCGCCCGAGTGGGCGTGGGCGTGGCCCGCCAACCGGCGCATCCTCTACAACCGCGCCTCGGCGGACCCCGACGGCCGGCCGTGGAGCGAGCGCAAGGCGCTGGTGTGGTGGGACCCGGACAAGGGCGAGGCCGGTGAGTGGAGCGGGCACGACGTGCCGGACTTCAAGAAGGACAAGGCGCCCGACCACGAGCCGCCCCCGGACGCCAAGGGACCGGAGGCCCTCTCCGGCCGGGACCCGTTCATCATGCAGGCCGACGGAAAGGCATGGCTGTACGTCCCGGCCGGGCTGACGGACGGCCCGCTGCCCACCCACTACGAGCCGCAGGACTCCCCCGTCCCGAACCTGCTGTACCAGCAACAGCGCAACCCGGTACGGCAGTTGCTCCCCTCGGTCCCGGACAACCGGTACCAGCCGAGCGGCGGCGCGCCCGGCACGGAGGTGTACCCGTACGTGGCCACCACCTACCGGCTCACCGAGCACCACACGGCGGGCGGCATGTCCCGCCGGCTGCCGTACCTGGCCGAGCTGCAGCCCGCGTTCTTCTGCGAGGTGTCCCCGGAACTGGCCGCCGAACGCGGTCTCGAGCACCTGGGCTGGGCGACGATCGTCAGCGCGCGGGGTGTGATCGAGGCGCGGGTGCTGGTCACCGAGCGGATGGCGCCGCTGACCGTGAACGGACGCCCGCTGCACCAGGTGGGCCTGCCCTACCACTGGGGTCCGAACGGCTATACCACCGGTGACTCGGCCAACGAGCTGCTGCATCTGTCGCTGGACCCGAACACCCACATCCAGGAGGCGAAGACGTTCGCCGTGGACATCCGGCCGGGGAGGCGTCCGCGCGGCCCGGCGTCGGTGGAGCTGGTGCGGGCCTACCGGGCGCGGGCGGGCATCGATGCGGAGACGGGCACGGAACTCTGACGAGGGCGTGGCCCGGCTACCCCACGTACCTGCGGGCGGTCGAGCCCCGGCGGGCCCGCTGGAGGGTGCTCAGCCGGCGCTCCAGGTCGGGCGGGACGGGGTCGCGCTGCCGGAGCACCCAGGGCACCCCGGCCAGCGCCCGGCCGACGGCGCGCAGCGAGGCGGCGTCCCTGGGCACCGTGGCCAGCAGGGCACCGGTGCGGAACAGCGCGGGCAGCAGGGGGCGCCGCAGCCAGGTGAACCACAGGGTGTTGCGCAGCCCGAGCACCCGGCGCTCGGTGCTGTCCCGCCGTACGGACGCCTCGTGATGGGCGGTCAGGTCGTCCAGGTAGCTCAGCCACCAGCCCTGGCGCTGCAGGTCGGTGGCGAGCAGCTCCTCCTCGCCGCCGAGCCACAGCCCCGGATGGAAGCCGCCCGCGCCCCGGAAGGCGTCGGCACGCAGCACGGTGGCCGCTGCCAGGAACGAACCCAGGGCCGGGCCGGGCAGCCAGTCGGGGCCGGGGATCGGCGAGTCCCGCAGCTCCGCCGTGACGGGGTCCTCGGCGCCGGAGGGTTCCATGACGATGCGGGCGGTGACGGCGGCGAGCCCCGGCCGGGCGTCGAGCGTGTCCGCCGCCCGGCGCAGACTGCCGGGCTCCCACCAGGAGTCGTCGTCGCAGAAGGCGACGTAGGGGGTGCGGACCTCGCGCACGGCGAGGTTGCGGCCGACGGCGCCCAGGTTGCGGCCGGGCTCCAGCAGCCGCGTCGCGGGGAAGTCCCGGCGGACCGCCTCGGCCGTGCCGTCGGCCGAGCCGTTGTCGGTGACGATCACCTCGGGCGCCTCCGGCAGCTTCGCCAACTCGCCGAGGGTGCGCAGCAGTTCGTCCCGCCGGTTGCGGGTGATGACCACCACGGTCGTGCGGGTGTCCGGTCCTGCTGTGGTCATGCCGGTCCCTCCCTTCGGGCGCGTGCGGCCCGGTCGGTGTCGATGAGCCGGGCCGCCCGTTCGACGGCGGGGGGCAGCGGGTGGCGGCGGGCCAGGGCGGCGGGCAGCCGGGCGAGGAGTTCGCGCAGCGCGGGCGCGGCTCCGGGGCGGCCGATGGCGGCGGCCACCGCCAGGCGGGCGCTGGCCGCGAGGGCGCGGGACAGCGGGCGGCGCAGCCAGAGGGTGAGCACCTCGTTGCGCCACAGCCGGGGGTTGCGGCCGTGGCGCCCTGCCGGGGCGGGGTGGTGACGGGCCGTCAGGGAGGGGTCGTAGGCGACGCCCCAGCCTTCGGCGGCGAGGTCGTAGGCGAGCAGGGTCTCCTCGCCGCCGAAGAAGAGCAGCGGATGGAAGCCGCCGGCCACGCGGAAGGCGTCCCTGCGGACCACGCAGGCGCAGGCGAGGAAGCCGAGGACCGGGCGCCCTGGCAGGTCCGGTTCGGGCGGCAGCGGGGAGGCGGCCAGCACGGTGTTGAGGGGGTCCTCGGTGCCGTCGGGGCCGACCAGGGTGCGGGCGACGACCAGGCCGAGCCGGGGGTGGGCGTCCAGCAGGTCGGCGGCGCGGCGCAGGGCGCCGGGTTCCCACCAGGAGTCGTCGTCGCTGAAGGCTACGTAGGGGGTGTTGGCGCGGTCCACGGCGAGGTTGCGGCCCAGCGCCCCGGTGTTGGCACGGGGGCGCAGCAGCCGGGCGGCGCCGGGGTGGTCGCGGACGGCGCGGAGGGAGGCGTCGCCGGTGCTGTTGTCGACGACGATCACCGGTGGCCGTTCGGGCAGCGCGGCCAGGGCGTCGAGGGTGCGGACGAGGCTGGCGCAGCGGTCGCGGGTGATCACGGCGACGGTGACCCGGTCCTCGGCGGTGTCCGGGCGCGTGGCCGACGGGTCAGAGGTGGAGGGCACCGGCATCGACGCCGTCTCCTCTCGGCGGTCCGGTGGGCGGGGTGGGCGGCAGCAGGGCGAGCGCGGCGACGACGGCTTCCTCGGCGCCGATCCTGAGCAGGCCGGGGTCGGTGACCGTGCCGTGCGGGTCGCCGGGCGGGCCGGGCCGCCACAGGGCGCGGTGGCGCGGCAGCGGGGGCGGCCCCCACAGGGCGGGCGGTACGGGCCCGAAGAGCGTCACCGAGGGGGTGCCGTGGGCCGCCGCGAGGTGGGCGATCCCGGTGTCGCCGCTGACGACCAGCGCGGCGTGGGCGACGAGCGCGGAGAGGGCGCCGAAGGGCAGCCCGCCGGTGAGCAGGTCCCCGGCGGGCACTCCCCCGCTGTCGGCGACGTCCTGGACGAGCCGGTCCTCGCCGGGCCCGCCCGTGACGACCACCCGGTGTCCGAGGTCGCGCAGCCGCCGGGCGACGGCGCCGAAGCGTTCGGCGGGCCAGCGCCGGGCGACGGCGTCGGCGCCGGGATGGACGACGACGGCGCCCGGTGCCGGTGCGGGCCCGGACGGCGGGGGCAGCCGCAGGTCGGCCGGGTCGGCGGGGACGCCGTACGCGGCCAGGAAGCGGCACCAGCGCGCCCGTTCGTGCTCGTCGGCCCGCCAGGCCGGGGGCGGCCGCGAGCCGGGGCCCCGGTGGGCGTGGGCCAGCAGCCGCCGGGGATGGAGCGCGGCGAGGGCGTCCCGGCTCTCGGGACCGTTGCCGTGCAGGTCGATCGCGAGGTCGGGGGCCGGGCCGGCCCAGTGGGTCAGCGTCGGGACGGCGCGGCCGGGTGCCTCGGCGGGCAGTACGGCGTCGATGGTGCCGGTGGCCAGGGCCGCGTCGGTGAGCGCGGGGGGCAGGGCGAGGACGACCCGGTGGGCGGGGAAGGCCCGGCGGATACCGCGCAGCGCGGGCACCCCGGCCAGCAGGTCGCCCAGGCCCAGGGCGCGCAGCACCAGCACGGTGGGGCGGTCGGGCGCAGGGGTCATCGGCGCGCTCCCTCGGTGCCGCCCGGCGCGTGGGCGGCGCGTTCGGCGATGCCGCTGGTGGAGCGCCCGTCGAGGTACGGGAAGAGCACGACCTGGCCGTCCCAGCTCGCCACCAAAGATGCCTCGGGGAGGTCGGTACGGGCGTAGTCGCCGCCCTTGGCCCAGATGTGGGGGCGGAGCCGGGCGAGGAGGAGTTCGGGGGTGTCCTCGTCGAAGACGGCCACCGCGTCGACGCACTCCAGCGCGCGCAGCACCCGTACCCGGTCGGCGAGCGGGACGAGCGGGCGGCCGTCGCCCTTGCGGCGGCGTACCGAGGCGTCGGAGTTGACGCACACCACCAGGCAGTCGCCGGTGCGGCGGGCCGCCTGGAGCAGGGCCACATGGCCGGCGTGCAGCAGGTCGAAGCAGCCGCCGGCCGCGACGACGGTCCCGCCCGCCGCCCGTACCCGCGCGGCGGTGCGCAGCGCCTCGTCGGTGGGGGCGCCGACGGCCGCCGGGGGCGCGGGTTCGGGGGCCCGGCCGGCGTCCAGGGTGCGGACGCCGCCCTCGGCGACGTACCGGGTGGCCGCGTGCACCGCGCCGCGCACGGCGGCCTCGGTGAGCTGGCCGTCGGCGAGCAGTCCGGCGGCCGTCGCGGCGAAGCGGTCGCCCGCGCCGCAGGCGTCGCCCTGGGCGGTGACCGGCGAGGGGACCATGAGCGGGGTGCCGCCGTGCGAGAGGAGCGCGCCGCGCCCGCTCATCGTCACGGCCACGGACGCGGCCCGCCAGTCCCCGACGAGCTGGTGCGCGTCCTGGGCGGCGACCCGGAGTTCGTCGTCGGGGTCCCCCGCCGGGCCGCCGCCGCTGCGGGCGGCGAAGGTGTGCGCCTCGGCGGCGGACGGGGTGGCCAGGCGGACGCCGGGGACGGGCGGGCGGCCGCGCGGGTGCGGGTCCCAGACGACGGGCATCCGGGCGGCGGCCTCGGTGAGCGCGGCCCGCAGGACGTCGGCGCAGCCGCGCCCGTAGTCGGCCACCAGGACGGCGCTCGCGGCGGCGACGGCCCGACGGGCCTCGGCGGTCGCCTCCTCGGCCCGCCCCTCGCCGTCGTCCAGGCGCAGCAGGGGCCTGCCCTCGGCGAGGACGCGGGTCTTGGTGGACAGGGTGCCGTCCAGCGGCAGCGCCAGCAGGCGGACCCGGTCGCCGAGCGCGGCGCGGAGTTCGGCGCTGGAGGGGTCGTCGCCCAGGGCGGTGACCAGCGTGACGTCCCGGCCGTCCGCGGCGGCGAGCCAGGCGGCCAGCGCCGCCCCGCCGGGCCGGGTGGCGCGGCGGACGTCGCTGACGACGGGTACCGGCGCGTCGGGCGCGAGCCGTTCGACGCGGCCGAACAGGTCGTGGTCGAGGAGGGCGTCCCCCACGACGAGGAGCGGGGCGGCCGGGCTGGTCATGGGCGTTCCTTCCCGGTCACCGCCCAATGCTGCCGGGCCGGTGACCGCCGTGGGCGCGCGGTGTGGCGTTCGATCGCGCTGTCGAAGGACTCGCAGAGCATGTGCACGGCGACCAGGTGCAGTTCCTGCACGGTGGCGGTGCTGTCCGCCCGGACGCACAGGGCGTCGTCGGCGGCGGCCTGGAGGGGGTTGGGGGCGGGGCCGGTCAGCGCCCAGACGGTCATGCCGAGGCGGCGGGCCTCGGTGGCGGCGACGAGCAGGTTGGCGCTGGCGCCGCTGGTGGACAGCAGCATCAGCAGGTCGCCGGCGCGGCCGTGGGCGCCGACCTGGCGGGCGAAGATCTCCTGCACGCCGTAGTCGTTGGCGATGGCGGTGGTGGCGGAGGTGTCGGCGTGCAGGGCGAGCGCGGAGAACGGCGGCCGGTCGGCGCGGTAACGGCCCACCAGTTCGGCCGTCAGGTGCTGGGCCTGGGCGGCGCTGCCGCCGTTGCCCGCGACCAGGAGCCGGGAGCCGTCGGCGAGATGGGCGGCGAGGGTGCCGCCCCACCGGTGGACGCGGGCGGCGTCCTTGCGGAAGACGGTGAGCGCCGTCATCAGGTCGTCGCAGTGCGTGGTGTCGGTGGCGGTGTTCATCGGACGACTCCGGAGAGCGAGGGGACGGACGACACCGCGCCGTAGACGCGGCTGACCCCGTCGGCGACGCGGTCCCAGGTGTAGCGCTCCAGCACGCGCCGCCGCCCCTCGGCGCCGTAGCGGGCCAGCCGGGCGGGGTCGGCGAGGAGTTCGCGGACGACGGCGCCGATCGCGGCCTCGTCGCCGTCGCCGGGCGGGACCAGCACGCCGGTGCGGCCGTCGACGACGGTGTCGAGCTGTCCGCCGACCGCGGTGGCGACGAGCGGGGTCCCGCAGGCCATGGCCTCGACGGGGACGATGCCGAACGGCTCGTAGCGGGGCAGGGAGAGGACCAGGTCGGCGTCGGACATCAGCGCGGGCATGTCCTCGCGGCCGACCCCGCCGAGCAGGGTGACCCGGTCGGCCACGCCGTACTCCCCGGCGAGGGCCAGCAGCCGTTCCGCCTCGGGCTCGGCGAAGAGCAGGGCCGGTTCTGGGCCGCCCGCGACGAGCAGTTCGGCGTCGGGGATGTGGGCCAGGGCGCGGATCGTACGGTCGAAGCCCTTGCGCGGGACCAGCCGGCCCACGGTGAGCAGGCGGTGTCTGTCGGAGCGTGCCGACCCAGGGCGCGGGGCGAACTGGTCGGGGTCGACGCCGCAGGGCACGACGTGCATGCGCTCGCGGGGCAGCCCCATGGCCTCCAGTTCCGCCACCTCGTCGGCGCAGGTGGCGATGATCGCGTCGCAGGCCCGGCCGACGGCCGTCTCCGTGGCGATGCGGTCGGCGGGGCTGGTGTCGGCGGCTCCCTGGTGCCGTCGCTTCACGGTGCCCAGGGCGTGGTAGGTCTGGGCCACCGGCACGCCGAGTTCGCGGGCTCCGGCGAGGGCGGCGGTGCCGGACATCCAGAAGTGGGCGTGCACCACGTCGGGGCGCCGCTCGGCCCACTCCCGGCCCAGCCAGGCGCCGAACGCGGGCATGTAGGGCGGGAGTTCGTCCTTGGGCACGGGTGCGGCCGGTCCGGCGGGGACATGGACCACTTCGATGCCGTCGGCGGTGCGCACCCGGTCCGGCAGCCGGGGCGAGTCACGGCGGGTGTACACGGTCACGTGGTGGCCCCGGCGGGCCAGCACTCCGGCGAGCTGGGCGACATAGACGTTCTGGCCGCCCGCGTCCGGGCCGCCGAGCGCGGCCAGGGGGCTGGCGTGTTCGGAGACCATGGCGACGCGGGCCGGGGTGTGGTGCTGAGTCATCGGGTGACCTCCTTGATCAGGCGTTCCCAGTCGTCCAGGAACCGCCGTTCTCCGTAGCGGGCCAGCGCGGCCGACCGGGCCGCCTCGCCGGTCCGCCGCGCCTGGCCGGGGTCGGCGAGGAAGGCGCGTACGGCGGAGCCGAGCACCTCCAGGCGGTTGGAGACGACCCCGGCGCCCTCGGGCACCGCCTCGCGCACCTCGGTGGTGTCGAGCGCGACCACCGGCATGCCGAGGAACATGGCCTCCAGCAGGGACAGCCCCAGCGAGGTCCAGCGGATCGGGTGTACGTACAGCCGGCAGCGGGCCATCGCGGAGTGCAGGTCGCCCTGGGCGAGGTCCCGGCTGCGGCAGCGTTCGGGCGGCAGGCCGAGGTGCCCGGCGAGCCCCTCGGTGCGCATGCCGAAGACGTCCAACGGCGCCCAGGCCGCGAAGTGGGGCAGCAGGTCCGTGCCGGTCGTACGGCCCCTGCGCACGGGCTCGTTGACGACGACCGCGGCGCGCGGGTCCTCCCCCGTCCAGCGGTGGCCGGGGTCGATGATGCCGTGCTCGATCACCGTCGTCGGTGCGCGGCCGTTGTCCCACATCAGGCGGTTGAAGTGGGTGACGTGCACGACGGATATGTCGGACCGGCCGGCCAGGGGGTGCAGGGTGTCGACCGCCGTCTCGTGGGGGCTGTTGTGCTCGACGTACACGGCGGGCACGTCGATGCCGGGGCGGCGGCCGGTCCAGCGGTGGGCCAGTTCGAGTTCGTGCGGGCGCTGGAGCACCATCAGGTCGATGTCGGCGTCCCGCAGGTGCTCCGGGGTGCGTTCCAGCACGGTGCCGGGCCACTGCCAGGTGCGGGCGCGGCCGAGTCCGTCGGGGCCTCGGTCCCCGGTGACCGGGACGAGGAAGGTGGCGCGGCCCTGCACGAACGCCGTCAGCCATGAGCCGTGCACATGCCATACCAGGATGTTCATGGTTCTCCCTCCTCACATCGCGGGCTGGAGCAGCTTCTGGACGGCACTGAGCACGTCGTGCGCCGTCACCTCGTCCAGGCAGGGATGGCCGGGCACCGGGCACTGCCGCGCCCTGCTCTCCGCGCAGGGCGCGTCCTGCCGCCCGAGGAGCACGCTGGGCGCCCCGTACGGCCCCCAGCGCTCGGCCGGGACCACCGGGGCGAACAGCGACACGACCGGTGTCCCGACGGCGGCCGCCAGATGGGCCGGGCCGGTGTTCCCGCACACCATCGCGTCGGCCATCCGCAGCACGCCGGACAGGGTGCGCGGGTCGGTGCGGCCGCCCAGGTCGATCGCGGTGCCGCCGCTCACCCGCCGGGTCAGCTCGCCCTCGTCGGGTCCGCCCGTGACGACCACCCGGTGCCCGGCGTCGGTGAGCAGGGCGACGGCCTCGGCGCACCGCCCGGGGCTCCAGGCGCGCGCCGGTGCGCTGGCGCCGGGGTGGACGACGACGTAGGGGCCGTTGCCGGTGAGGGCGGCCGTGTCGGGAGGCGGGAGCACGCGCAGCCGCCCGTCGTCGCCGGGGCGCGGGGTGAACCCCATGGCGAGCGCGGTGTCGAGCGCGGCCTCGGCCTCGTGCCGCCCCGGCAGCCGCCGGTGCCGTACGTCGAGCAGCCGGCCGGGGTGATCGGTGCTGTCGGCGCCGGTGCGGGCGACCCCGGCCAGGCGCAGCAGCAGCGCGGTGGGCAGCGGGCTCTGGTGGAAGGAGGTGAGGATCAGCGCGTCGTCCGCGCCGACCGCCCGCAGGCGGTCCAACAGGTCCTCGATGTCGGCCACTTGGACGTCGGGCGGGTCGAAGCCCTCCCAGGGCGCCTCCCAGACCAGCACCTCGTCGACGCCGGGCAGCAGGTGGGCGGCCGGTGCCCCGCGCGGGCCGCAGAGCAGGGCGACGTGCTCGTGGTGGGCCGCGACCGCGCGCACGGCGGGCCCGGCGAGCAGCACGTCCCCGAAGCTGTCGAGCCGTACGACCAGTGCCGTCATGTCCGCCCACCCCCGTCCGGAGGCAGCAGGGACCGTACGGCGGTGAGCAGGTCGGCGGCGGTGTCGGGTTCCGCCGCGACCTCCTCGGGCCGGGTGGCCGCGTTGGCGACGAGGATGGCCCGGGCCCCGGCGGCCCGGCCGGCCCGCAGATCGGCGGCGATGTCACCGATGACCACGCAGTCCCCCGGTGCCTGGCCGAGGGCCTCCGCGGCCTGGAACACCAGTCCCGGCCGGGGTTTGCGGCAGTCGCAGCCCGCGTCGGGGGTGTGCGGGCAGTAGACCCAGACGCCGAGACCGCCGAGCAGTTCGTCGGCGCGGGCGTTGACGCGGCGCACGGCGGCGTCGGAGATCAGGCCCCGGCCGACGCCCGACTGGTTGCTCACCACACCGGTGGCGATCCCGGCGCCGCGCAGCAGGTCCACGGCCCGCCGCGCGCCGGGCAGCAGCCGGACCCGGCCGGGGTCCCCGTTGTAGGGGACGTCGGCGACGAGGGTGCCGTCGCGGTCGAAGAGGACGGCGGCGGGGGTGTCCCGGCGGTTCATGGCACCCTCCTGAGCGGTGCGGCGTTGCGGTGCCGTATCCGGCCGGAGAGCCGGTGGCCGACGGCGAGCGGGGGGATGACGACGCTGGTCGCGGCCATGGTCGCGGTCTCGCGCGGGGTGCGCGGGCCGGGCAGGATGCGGGCGAGGGCGAACTCGGCCGTGCCCGCCGCCCACACGGCCCCGGCGAGGACGGCGGCCCGGCGCCGCCCGGCGAGCGCGAGGACGGGCGCGGCGAGCCCGGCGGCCGTGACCAGCGCGTGCAGCGGCAGCCGGCCACGGGGCGCCTCGGCGCGGGCCCACCAGTCCCGGCCGTGCAGCCGGTTCATCAGCGCGTCGTCGGCGTTGCCGCGCTGGGCACGCACCGAGACCCAGGGGTCGGCGGCCCGCACCGGATGCCGGGTGGTGCGCACGCCCCGGTGCAGCGTCCAGCCCGCCGCCAGCACGCGCAGCGCGAGGTCGGCGTCCTCCCGGAAGGCGCGGCGGAACCGCTCGTCGAAGCCGCCGGCGGCGGCGAGCGCGGCCGTCCGGTACGCCATGTCGGCGGTGGCCCAGGCGGCCCCCTCAAGCCCGGCGGTGCCGCGCTCGAAGTCGGTGGGCCTGCGCCCGGCCGGGAGCGGCACGGTCAGCCGGCCCTGGACGCCCCCGGTGGCCCTTCCGGCCCGCGCGAGGTCGTCGGCGAGCCGGCGGGACCAGTCGGGCAGCACCTGGACGTCGTCGTCAAGGAAGACGGTCCAGGGCGAACGCACCGTGCGCCACCCGGTGTTGCGGGCGGCGGCCGGACCCCGGCCCCCGGTGCCGAGCACGCGCACCCGGTCCCGCAGCACACCTGCGGCGGCGAGCGGCAGCGGGGCGGCGGGGTCGGGACGGTCGTCCACGACGACGATCTCCTCGGGCGGGTGCCCGGCGGCCCCGGCCAGCGCGCGCAGGCAGTCCGCGAGGCAGGCGCGGCCGATCGTCGGGACGACGACGCTGTAGGCGGGGGCGGCCGTCATACGAAGACCTCCGCGCGCCGGACGGCGAAGGGCCCGAGAGCCAGCAGGTCCACGGGGGCCGACCCGAAGCACTCCAGCGCGTCGCGCGGATCGTCCACCATCGGCCGTCCGGCGGTGTTGAGGCTGGTGTTGACCACCACCGGCAGCCCGGTGCGCCGCTCGAACCCCTCGATCATGCGGGCCACCAGGGGTTCCTCCGCCCGGTCCACGGTCTGGATGCGCGCGGTACCGTCCACGTGCACCACGGCCGGGATGCGCGCCCGCCACGCCTCGGCGACCGCGTGCACGAAGAGCATGTACGGGCTGGGCAGCGGCCCGTCGAAGAGTCCGGCGGCGCGTTCGGCCAGCACCATCGGCGCGACGGGCCGGAACTCCTCGCGCCCCTTGACCGCGTTGAGGCGTTCGAGGTTGGCGGCGCGGCCGGGATGGGCAAGCAGCGACCGGTGCCCCAGCGCGCGCGGTCCGTACTCGCTGCGCCCCTGGAACCAGGCCACGATGCCGTCGCGGGCGAGTTCCTCCGCGACCGTCTCCGCGATGTCCTCGGGCTCCTCGTACGGTACGGCGGCCCGCTCCAGCCAGGCGCGCAGCTCGGGCACGCTCCACTCCCGGCCGAGCGCGGCGGTCGGCATCGCCTCCACCGGCTCCTGGAGGTGGGCGACGTGCAGGGCGGCGCCGAGCGCGGTACCGGCGTCCCCGGCGGCGGGCTGCACCCAGACGGTGTCGAAGGGGCCCTCGCGGTGCAGCCGGGTGTTGGCCACGCAGTTGAGGGCGACGCCCCCGGCGAGGGTCAGTACCCGGTCGCCGGTGCGCTCGTGCAGCCACCCGGCGAGGCCGAGCAGCACCTCCTCCAGGCATGCCTGGGCGCTGGCGGCCAGGTCGGCGTGCTCCTCGGTCCACGGTTCCCCGGCGGGCCGGGGCGGCGCGAGTTCGGCCCAGGGCACCGAGCGGGCCCGGAACCGTCCCTCGCCGTCCGTGCCGACGTAGCGGCGCAGTTCGTCGAGGAAGCGGGGCTTGCCGTAGGAGGCGAGCGCCATCACCTTGAACTCGTCGCTGCTGCGCAGGAATCCGAGGTGTTCGGTGAGTTCCTCGTAGAACAGGCCCATCGAGTCGGGCAGGGACTGCGCGGCCAGTACGTCGAGGCGGCGGCCGGTGTAGCGGCCGGCCAGGTGGGAGCCGCATTCGCCGCGGCCGTCCAGCACCAGGACGGCACAGTCCGGGTAGGGGGACGCCTGTCCGGCGGAGGCCGCGTGGGCCACGTGGTGGGGGACGAAGCGCACCTTCTCCGGGTCGAGTCCGGGCAGCGCCTCGGCCAGGAAACCGGGAGCCTCGCGGGCGTACTCCTGCCGCAGCCGGTCCCAGGGGTCGTTCAGGCCCAACTGGTCTGCGGGGAGCGCCAGTTCGGGGTCATAGGAGTAGGCGACGGCGTCCAGCCCGGAGGGGTCGAGCCCGGCGCGGTCCAGGCACCAGCGGGCGGACAGCTCGGGCAGTTCCCAGGCCGAGAAGGGCACCGGGCGCTTGCCGTGCTTGCGCCGGCTGAACCGCTCCTCCTCCGCCGCCGCCACGACACGGCCGTCCACGATCAGGGCGGCGGCCGGGTCGTGGAAGAGGGAGTTGATGCCGAGGACGCGCATGCGGTGCCTCCGTCGATCTGGGGGGATGGGGCGCGGGCGCTACGAGGGCAGGCGGCTCGGCGCGGGATGCCCGTACGGCTCCGGGTGGTCGCCGTTGGGCGACGCGGGCGGCCGGGCGGGCGCCGGTGCGCCGAAGCGGGCGGCGGCGAAGTGGTCGATGGTCCGCCGGATGCCCTCCTCCCAGGGCACCTGCGGGGTCCAGCCGAGCAGTTCGCGCGCCAGGGTGGTGTCGGGGCGGCGGCGCTGCGGGTCGTCGGCGGGGCGGTCCACGTACTCGATCCGGGAGCGGGAGCGGGCGAGTTCCACCACGCGCAGCGCGATGTCGCGGACGGTCACCTCGTCGGTGCCGCCGATGTTGACCGGCCGTACCGACCGGCTGGCCGCGACCAGCAGGATGCCGTCCACCGTGTCGTCGACGTAGCACAGCGACCGGGTCTGGCTGCCGTCACCGGCCACCGGCAGCGGCTCCCCCGCCAGGGCCCGGCAGACGAAGACGGGCACCGCCCGGCCGTCCAGCGGGCGCATGCGCGGGCCGTAGGTGTTGAACAGGCGCACGATGCCCGCGTCCGCGCCGTGGGCGCCCACATGGGCGGTGACCAGCGCCTCGGAGAACCGTTTGGACTCGTCGTAGACGCTGCGCGGGCCGACCGGGTTGACGTTGCCCCAGTAGTCCTCGCGCTGGGGGTGCACCAGGGGGTCGCCGTACACCTCGGAGGTGGAGGCCAGCAGGAAGCGGGCGCCGTCGCGCTCCGCCACGGCCAGCATGTTGCGGGTGCCGAGGCTCCCGCAGTCCAGGGTCTGAAGCGGCAGCCGGAGATAGTCGGCCGGGGAGGCGGGGCAGGCGAAGTGCAGGACCAGGTCGTAGGGGCCCGGCAGCCGGTCCGGGGCGCCGTCGGCGCACACGTCCTGCTCGTAGTACCGGAAGCCGGGGCGGCCGACGAGATGCGCGACGTTGGCGCGGGAGCCGGACGACAGGTTGTCGACGCAGTCGACCGCGACGCCCTGCTCGATGAGGTGCTCGCACAGATGGCTGCCGAGGAAACCGGCACCGCCGGTCACCACGGCGCGCCGCCAGGGTGTGGAAGGCGTGGCATCAGTCATGGGAGTCCTCGGTCCCGCGCCGAGTCGCACCGGTCCGTACGCCAGGGGGCGGGACCGTCACCGGGGAGGGGAGACGCGCGCTCGCACGGGGAGGTGGGGGGGAGCTGCGGATGTGAAGTGATCGCAGGAGCGATGCGGAACGTGGCGCGCTCCGCGGTCCGCCGCTCGGGGCGGCACTGTCACGGGGTTCCCAGGCCGGCAGAGTTCACACGTTGATTCCTGCTGCGGTGTCGCGCGGCCCTTCCGCCGGCGGCGGGCGCCCGGAATTCCCGAAATCCGCGCACGGGCGGGCCCGGCGGCGAAGCCACGTTCATCTCGTGAAACGTACTGCGTGAGACGTCGTGCTCGCCGCCGGGCCCGTGCCCTGGTTCAGTCGCCCTGCTTCAGTCGCCCTGGGATTCCCGCTGGGCCTCCGTGTTCGGGGTGATCGCGTCCGCCCCCTCGCCCTCGTGCCGCCGCTCCTCCGCACGCTTCTTCGGCGTCTCGGGCTTCTCGGCGTCGGCGATCTCCCGCAGCGTCTCCCCCACCGCGGTGGTGGGACGCTTCGTACGGTCGTCGTCGGACATGGTGTCTCCCTCTGTGCTCGGCGTCGTACCTCGTGCCGTCCGCTCGGGTACCCGGAGCCGCCCCGGATGTGCCTCCCCGATGCGGGCATGACCGGCGGACGATCGGGCACTCCGGGACACATGGCCTTCGACCACGAGGAAGCACCCGTACTCGACGCACTGTCCGACTACCACGCGGCGAAGGAGCTGGGCTTCACCCCGCCCGGCCACAAGCAGGCACGCGGAGCCGATCCGCGGGCGGTGGCCGTGCTGGGCGAGGCGGTGTTCGCCGGGGACGTGCTGGCCAGCGGCGGCCTGGACAGCAGGCTCAGCGGCGGCCGCGTCCTTGAGCGGGCCGAGGCGCTGATGGCGGACGCGGTCCACGCCGAGCACACCTTCTTCTCCACCTGCGGCAGCTCGCTGTCGGTCAAGGCGGCGATGCTGGCCGTGACCCGCCCGCACCGCAAGCTGCTCGTCGGTCGGGACGCCCACAAGTCGGTGATCGCCGGGCTGATCCTCTCCGGGGTGTGCCCGGTGTGGGTCGAGCCCCAGTGGGACGCGGAGCGGCACCTGGCCCACCCGCCGTCCTCCGACGCCTACGAGCGGGCCTTCACCGAGCATCCCGAGGCCGACGGCGCCCTGGTCACCAGCCCGACACCGTACGGCGCGGCGGCCGACCTGCGCGCCATCGCCGAGGTCTGCCACCGCCGGGGCAAGCCGCTCATCGTCGACGAGGCGTGGGGCGCGCATCTGCCGTTCCACGACGACCTGCCGAGCTGGGCCATGGACGCCGGGGCGGACGTCTGTGTCACCAGCATCCACAAGATGGGCAGCGGGCTCGAGCAGGGGTCGGTCTTCCACCTCCAGGGCGATCTCATCGACCCGGCCGAGCTGGCCTCCCGCGCCGACCTTCTCGGCACCACCAGCCCCAGCGTGCTGCTGTACGCGGGGATGGACGCCTGGCGGCGGCAGATGGTGCAGCACGGGGAGGAGCTGATCGGCCGCGCCCTCGGACTCGCCCGCCGGGTCCGGGAGGAGATCGAGTCCATCGACGGCATCCATGTCAACGACGCCGACGACTTCTGCGGTCCCGGTCTCGCCGCCGACTTCGATCCGCTGCCCTCCGTCATGGACATCGGCGCCCTGGGCACGACCGGGTACCGGGCCGGTGACTGGATTCGCGAGCACCACCACATCGACCTGCACCTCTTCGACCACCGGCGGATCAGCGCCCAGTTCACCCACGCCGACGACGCCGAGACGGCGGACCGGCTGCTGACGGCGCTGAAGGACCTGGTGCGGCACGCCGACAGCCTGCACGACGCGCCCGGAGTGGACGTGCCCGAGCCGCACGAACTCCGCATGGACCAGGCCGCGCTGCCGCGCGACGCCTACTTCGACGACCACACCGACGTACCGGTGGAGCAGGCGGCGGGGCGCATCGCCGCCGAGATGATCACGCCGTACCCGCCGGGCATCCCGGCCGTGCTGCCGGGCGAACGGCTCACCGAGCCCGTGCTGCGCTATCTCGTCACCGGCGTCCGTGCGGGCATGAACCTCCCGGACGCGGCCGACCCCGGCCTGAAGACCGTACGGGTGGTCGCGGAACACGGCACAGGAGATTGAACTTTTCACGTTTCAGGACAAAGCAGACGGATACCCGCACGCAGTCGTACCAACAGCTCAGAGGAAGTGTTCACGGTGGGCGCACCGAGCCTTACCCCGCAGGAATTGCGCAGTCTGGCCGAGATAGAGCAGGGCTTGAACGAGGACGAGGGGCTCGCCCGGCGGCTGAGCACCATGCGCGTCTCCAGCCGGCCGGCGACCTGGGCGCGGCGGGCGCGGCGCCGGGCGCTCGCGCTGTGGGTGACCCTCGGCGCGGTGGTGACCCTGACGCTCCTCGGCCTCGACATCGTCCTGCGGCAGTCGTATCTGACCTGGGCGATCGCGGGCGTGTGGCTGCTCACCGTGGCCGGGCTCGTGGGTCTGGTGGTGCGGGCGTGCCGTCGCTGGGAGGCGGCGGAGCGGGCCGGCCGGAAGACGCCGTGGCCGATAGATCCGACGCAGGTGTGAGGGGGGACCGGAAGATGCCGGAAGAACGGAACAGCGAGGAACCGGGAGAAACGAATCTGCCCCGCCCTCGGCGCCGGCTCACGGAGGAGGAGTTCCGTGAGCTGATGCGGGAGGCCCGGCAGGAGGCGCGCCGGCTGCGGTACGGCCGGCCGCCCGAGGAGGATTCGGCGGTGGCGCTGCGCACCCAGCACGCCGAGTTCGGCGCCGCCGCCCACTGACGCCCTTCGCCCGGCGGCCGCGTCGAGGGCCGCCGGGCGAAGACCTACGTCCGTCAGTTGTTCGGCTCGGCCGCGCTGATGTCGCCGAGGGCCGAGGTCTCGTCCCGCTCGATGGCCAGGTCGCCGAGCGCGATGATGCCCACCGCCTCGTCGCCCTCCACCACGGGCAGCCGGCGGACGGCGTGCTCGCGCATCAACTCCACGGCGTGGTCGATGCTTTCGTCCGGCCCGATGGTGACCAGGTCGTCCGAGGCGGCCTGGATCACGGTCGTCTGGTCCGGGTCCACGCCCTCGGCGAAGGCGCGTACCACCAGATCGCGGTCGCTCACCAGGCACTTCAACTCGCCGCCCTCGGTCACCAGGACGGTGCCCACGTCCTCGTCGCGCATCAGCCGGGCCACGGACGCCACCGACGCCTGCGGTTCCACGGTCACGAGTTCGCTGGTCATGATGTCGCGCACATGCTGGGCCATCACGGGCCTCCCTTCTCGTCGCTTCGTGCAAGGCGTCTGCCGGGTACCCCACGGCGCGGCTTCACACCATTTCCGGGAGGCGGGTACTCGGCCGGAGACAGGCAGAGAGGAGCGAGATGGACGCCCCCGCACTGATCGTGATCGACATGATCAACACGTACGAGCACCAGGACGCCGAGCTGCTGGTGCCCTCGGCCGAGCGGGTGGTGCCCGTGGTGGCCGACCTGATCGCCCGCGCGCGGGCGGCGGACGCGCCGGTGATCTACGCCAACGACCACTTCGGCCAGTGGCGCTCCCACCACGGCGAACTGGTCGACACCGCACTGGCCGGCCCGCACCGCGAACTCGTCGAGCCGGTCCGGCCGGACGACGACTCGATGTTCGTGGTGAAGGCCCGCCACTCCATCTTCTACGAGACGCCGATGACGTATCTGCTGTGGCAACTGGGCGTGCGGCACGTGGTGCTGTGCGGCCAGGTCACCGAACAGTGCGTGCTGTACTCCGCGCTGGACGCCCACATCCGCCATCTGGAGGTCACGGTGCCCCCGGACGCCGTCGCCTCCATCCACCCCCATCTGGAGTCGGCCGCGCTGGAGATGATGGAGCGCAACATGGGCGCCCGGCTCGTCCCGGCCAAGGAGATCGACTTCTAGGCCGGACCCCCGGCTGCGGATACGCTCCCCCGGACGGACCACGTCGGGGAGAGCGGGAGGGCACGGGGTGACCGAGCTGGACATGGCCGAGTACCTGGGCGGATACGCACGGATGCTGGCCGAGGTCTCCCGCACCGGGCGCCGCCCCACCCGTACGGAACTGGGCGAGCGGCGCGCCCTGGGCGAACGGGCCGCCGAGGCGGGGCACAGTCTCCGGGCGCTGGTGCGCGGCCACCTGGCGGCCACCCGTACCGCGTGGCCCGACGGCACCCCGGCGCGCTCGGTGGGCGGGGTGCTGGCCGCCGTCGAGCAGGCGGTGGACGCCTTCGCCGAGGGGTACGAGCGGGCCCAGCGGCTCGCCGTACGGCAGGAGGAGGCGGCACGGCGGGAGTTCATCGACGACCTGCTGTACGGCCGCAGCGACCTGGGCCGGCTGGCCGAGCGCGCCGAGCGGTTCGGCCTGGTCCTGTCCCACGCACACGCGGTCGCGGTCGCGGAGGGCCTCCAGGCGTACGTCGACACCGCCCCGGTGACCCGGCAGGTGGAGTCGGCGCTGCTCACCCGGTTCAGTGAGCGGCGCGTCCTGCTGACCACGAAGAACGGCAAGCTGATCTGCATAGCCCCCGGCGACCAGGAGGAGGTGCTCGTCCACTTCGCCGAGCAGGTGCGCGCCACCCCGGACTGCGGCCGCGTCGCCATCGGCCGCCCCCGGCAGGGCGCGGGCGGCGTGGTGCAGTCGTACGAGGAGGCGCTGAGCACGCTGGAGCTGGCGGAACGGCTGACGCTGCCCGAGCCGGTGGTGCGCGCGGCGGATCTGCTGGTGTACCCGGTGCTGCTGCGGGACCGGCAGGCGATGGCCGACCTGGTGCTCAGCGCGCTGGGCCCGCTGCGGGAGGCGCGCGGAGGCGCGGAGCCGCTGCTCGGGACGCTGGAGGCGTACTTCGACTCGGGGTGCCGGGGCGCGGAGGCCGCGCGGCGGCTGGCGCTGAGCGTGCGGGCGCTGACGTACCGGCTGGAGCGCATCCACCAGCTCACCGGCAACAACCCGGCCGACCCGGTGCACCGGTACACCTTGCAGACGGCCGTCATCGGGGCCCGGCTGCTGGGATGGCCCGCGCGGGAACTGTGAAGGGGGCCCGCCACCGAGGCGGGCCCCCTTCGCCGACCCGGCTCAGCCGGTGATCTCGACCTTGCCGTTGTCCTGGGCGGGGCGCTCCACGTTCGCGGTGGCGCGCTGGGTGACGCCCTTGAGGAGCTGGGTGAGGTCGACTCCGGTGGTGGAGCCGAGCAGTTCCAGGCCCTGGGCCACGTTGTCGGCGACCGCGCGGGGAATCCGGCCGGCGCCGTCGGTGGAGATGACCGTCATCTTGTCCACGGCGCTGAGCGGCTCGGACGCCTTGGCGACGACCTCGGGCAGCACGGAGACCAGCATCTGGAGGACGGCCGCGTCGCCGTACTGCTCGTACGCGTCCGCCTTCTTGCGCATGGCCTCGGCCTCGGCGGCGCCCTTGGCGGTGATGGCCGCGGCCTCCGCGTCGCCCTCCAGCCGGACCGCCTCGGCGGCCGCCGCACGGCGGGACCGCTCGGCCTCGCCCTGCTTGAGACCCTCGATGGCGTCGGCCTCGGCCAGCGCGCCACGGCGCTGCTTCTCGCCCTCACCGGTGAGCCGGGCCCGCTCCGCCTCGGCCTCGGCCGCCGCGATGGCCGCCAGCCGCTCCGCCTCGGCCTGCTTGACGCGGGCGACCCTGCGGGCCTCCGCCTCCTGCTCGGCGGCGTAGCGCTTGGCGTCGGCGGGCTTGCGGACCTGGGTGTCGAGCTGACGGTCGGTCAGCGCGGCCTGGCGCTCGGCGACCCGCTCCTGTTCGAGGAGGATCTCCTGCTGGCGGGCGGCCTCGGCCAGCGGTCCGGCCGCGGCGGCGCGGGCGGCGGCCTCGTCGGTCTCGGCCTTGATCTCCGCCTGCTTCAGCGCGAACGTCCGCTGGGCGACGGCGATCTCCTCCGCGGCCTTGAGCCGGGCCTGCTCGGCGGCCCGCTGGGCGACGGCCTCCGCGATGTCGGCCTCCTGCTTGGCGCGGGCGGCCTCCGGGCGGCCGAGGTCCTCCAGGTAGGAGCCCTCGGTGGTGATGTCCTGGATCTGGAACGCGTCCAGCACGAGCCCCTGCCCGGACAGGCTGGCCTCGGCCTCCTCGGCGACCTGCCCGGCGAAGGCGGCGCGGTCGCGGATGACGTCCTCGACGGACATCCGGCCGACGATGGCGCGCAGCGCGCCGGAGAGCACTTCCTGGGTGAAGCCGACGATGCCGTCCTGCTGCCTCAGGAACCGCTGGGCGGCGGCGCGGATGGAGTCCTCGGTGCCGCCGACCTTGACGATGGCGACGCCGTCCAGGTTGGCCTTCACCCCGCGCAGGGTGACCGCGCCGCGCACCGCGACCGGGATGTGCCGCGAGGACAGGTCGAGGGTGAACCGCTGCTGCACGAACGGCACGACGAACACGCCACCGCCGACGACGACCTTCTGGCCGCTGTTGTCGGTGAAGACCCGCCCGGTCTCCGGGTCGGTGGACTTCTTGCCCCGGCGCCCGGTGACGATGAACGCCTCGCTCGGCCCGGCCACCTTGTAGCGGCTGACCACGGTGAGCGCCAGCAGCACCAGGAGCACGACGACTCCGGCCACGGCGATGAACACAGGACTCATATCAAGGCCCCCATACGTTAAGACACTGAAACGTGACACCCCGTCAGGGGCGTTGAAGAAGCCGGTGGGTACGGCTCAGCGCTCCACCGGACGCACCACGACCGAGGTCGGCGACGGCACCGCCTCGACCCACACCTCGCTGCCGCGCGCCACCGGCACCGCGCTGCGGGCGGCGAACTTGACGGTCTGCCCGCCGAGCCGGACGAGGATCTCCCCGAAGCCGCCGGCCGGGATGGCCGTCACCACGTTGCCCGAGGTGCCGATCAGGTCGTTCCCGGTCGGGGTGGCGTCCGTCTGGTCGCGCAGCAGCAGCCGGCTCAGCCGGTAGGTCAGCCACGCCGTGCCCACCCCCGCCACCGCGCCGATCGCGGTGGCCCCCACCGGGGCGACGCCGAGACCCTCGTGGGCGATGACTCCGCCGAAGCCGGTCATCGACAGGAACCCCGCGATGACCGGCAGCGACAGCCACCCGTCGAGCGCGCCCCCCAGCGCGCCGTCGAACAGGCCGTCCAGCAGCCCGTCGAAGATCAGCGACAGGACGAGCAGCACGACCCCCGTGATGCCGATTCCAAGAAACCAGGCCATCCGCGCCGTCCCCCTTCCGCCCGCCGCTGATCTCCGGCTTGGCGGAATGGTCACACAGTGTCTTGGTCATTTCATTGCCAGTTTCCGGCAGTTTTTACGCTTCTTTTATGCCGCCTTGACGCCGGACGAGGCCGCCGCCCCGAGGGCCGTTCGCGTCATCCGTTCGGGGCGGGGACGCGTGATCCGTGGTCACCGGGTTACTCGTGCGGCAGTGCGCGGGCGCTCCCGGCCCGCGCCGGGTGCTGCGCGAAGGAGGAAACCGTGGCCATCCGGTACCAGCTCATCCGGCGTCCGCCGGCCGCCGTCTGGAAGGTGCTCGAACAGCCTTCCTGCTACGCGGACTGGGTCGTGGGCACCCACGAGACCGCACCCCGCGACGGCGACTGGCCGGAGCTGGGCTCGTCCCTCGCCTTCAACCTCAAGATCGGCCCGCGCCGCGTCGACGGCTACACCGTGGTGCGCCGCTACGAGCCACCCCGGTACCTCGAACTGGAGGCCAAGGTTCCCATCGGCAGCGCCCGCATCGCCATCGACGTACGCGACTGGGGCGGTGAGTCCCTCGTCATCGTGGACGAGCACCCGCTGCGCGGGCTGGGCGGCACGCTGCACAACGTCGTGCTCGACACCGTGATCCAGTTCCGGCACCGGGACATGCTGAGCCGGCTGGCCAAGCTGGTCGAGCGGCAGAGCCCGCGCACCGCCGACGCCGGGGAGGCGGGCCATGGCTGACGCGGTGATCATCGGCTCCGGGCCGAACGGGCTGGTCGCGGCCAACCTGCTGGCCGACCAGGGCTGGAGCGTGGAGGTGCTGGAGGCCCAGGACCGGCCCGGCGGCGCCGTGTACAGCGACCGGGGGGTCCACCCCGACTTCGTCAACGACGTCTTCAGCTCCTTCTACCCCCTGGCCGCCGCCTCCCCGGTGATCGACGGGCTCCGGCTGGAGGAGCACGGGCTGCGCTGGACGCACGCCCCGCACGTGCTGGCCCACCCGCTGGCCGACGACCGCTGCGCGCTGATCGACCGGGACGTCAACGTCACCGCCGAGGTCCTGGAGAAGCTCTGCCCCGGCGACGGCCGCGCCTGGCGCGCCCAGTACGCGACCTGGGACCGGGTCGGCTCCGACCTGCTCCAGGCGCTGTTCAGCACGATGCCGCCGGTCCGGGCGCTGGCCGGGCTCGGTCTGAAGCTGCGTGGCGGCGGCGCCCTGCGCCTGGCCCGCTCCATGCTGCTGCCGGTGCGCCGCCTCGGCGAGGAGGAGTTCGACGGCGAGGGAGCCAGGCTGCTGCTCGCGGGCAACGCCCTGCACGCGGACCTGGGTCCGGAGTCGGCGATCGGCGGCGGCTTCGGCTGGATCATGTCGATGCTCGGCCAGCAGTTCGGCTTCCCCGTGCCGGTGGGCGGCGCGGTCGGCCTCACGGACGCACTGGTCAGCCGACTTGAGCGGCGGGGCGGTGTGATCCGCTACGGGGAGCCGGTGACGGAGATCGTGGTGGAGCGCGGCCGGGCCGTCGCGGTCCGTACGGCAAGCGGCGACACGGTCCCGGCCCGGCGCGCCGTGCTCGCGGACGTCTCCGCGCCCGTCCTCTACAACCAGTTGGTCGCCCCCGAGCATCTGCCCTCACAGGTTCTCGAGGACATGCGGCGCTTCCAGTGGGACTTCGCCACCTTCAAGGTCGACTGGGCGCTGGACTCCACCATCCCGTGGCGGGCCGGGGCGGCGGCCGGCGCGGGCACCGTACATCTGGCGGACAGCGTGGACGACCTCACCCGGTTCGCCGCCCAGATCGCCATGGGCCAGATCCCCGACAACCCGTTCCTGCTGGTCGGGCAGATGACCACCGCCGACCCGACCCGGTCGCCCGCGGGCACCGAGTCCGCCTGGGCCTACACCCATCTGCCGCGCGACGTGCGCGGCGACGCCGGGGACGCCGGGCTCACCGGCTCGTGGGACGCGGCCGAGCGGGAGGTCATGGCGGACCGGATGGAGCAGCGGATCGAGCAGTTCGCGCCCGGATTCCGCGCCCGGATTCTGAGCCGGCGCGTGCTGTCGCCGCTCACCCTCCAGTCGAAGGACGCCAATCTCAGCGTGGGCGCCCTCAACGGCGGCACCACCGCCCTGCACCAGCAGGCCGTCTTCCGGCCCATCCCCGGCACCGGCCGCCCCGAGACACCGGTCCGGGGGCTGTATCTGGCCTCCTCCTCCGCGCATCCCGGCGGCGGGGTGCACGGCGCTCCCGGTGCCAACGCGGCGCGGGCCGCGCTCGGCATCCGCCGGTCCTTCGCGGAGGTGATGTCCCTGGTGCAGCGGACCCTGACACGCGGAAGCGGGGCGGCCGCGGTGGGAAACCGCTGACCGCCCCGCTCCGCGCGGGCCCCTGGGGGCTCAGCCCTCCAGGCTGCGGATGATCGCGGAGGAGAAGGCGTCGAGATCACCGGGGTTGCGCGAGGTGATCAGGGTGTGGCCGCCCTCGGTGTCGACCACGACCTCCTGGTCCGTCCAGTTGGCGCCCGCGTTGACCAGGTCTTCCATCAGCGTCTGGTAGGAGGTCATGTCGCGGCCTTCGGTGAGTTCGCTGTTCACCAGCAGCCAGGGGCCGTGGCAGACCGACGCCACCGGCTTGCCCTCCCGGGCGAACGCGGTGACCAGGCGCTGTGCGTCCTCGTCGATGCGCAACTGGTCGGCGTTGAGGGTGCCGCCGGGCACCACCACCGCGTCGTAGCCGTCCGACGTCGCCTCCGCGAGCGTGGTGTCCGGCTCGACCTTGTCGCCGGGGTCCTTGTCGAGGACGAGGGTGGCGATGGCCTCCGGCTTCTGAGCCGCGATCACGACGCGGGCACCCGCCTCGCGCAGGGCGGCCACCGGCTTCGTCAGTTCGTCTTGTTCCGTCCCGTAGTTCGTCGTGAGAACGAGGACGCTCTTGCCGTCGAGAGCCATGGGTTCGTACTCCTCCCGTCTCCCCCTGTTTCCCGGTGCGGAAGTCGCCCGTGGCGGCGTCCGGTGCCGGTCTTACCTGCACCGGCTGCCCCTTTGGCCCCGGTTCATTCGACGCCGGCCGGAATCCTTTCCAGCACCCCGCCCGCGAACACGTCGTACAGCGGCAGGGTCTCCAGATGGACGTATCCGATGTGGCAGTCGCAGCTCGTCAGCGGGCAGGGGCGGGGGCGCAGCGCGGCCCGGTAGGAGCCGTCGTAGAGGTTGCCGAGTTCCGCCGGGACGAAGTGGCAGCGGCGGACCGTGCCGTCACCGTCCACCGAGATCACGGACTCCCCGGTACGGCACGGCAGCCCGGCACTGGCGTGCGGATGCCGGCTGTACGGGAAGAGCGGGTCGATCCCGGTCCACACCCCGGCCTCCGCGTCGTCGTAGGTGTGCCCCTCGGCCGCGTTCACCCACAGGTACACCCGCTCCGGCAGCTCGGCCCGCAGCCGCCGGGCCGCGTCGAGGTGCTCGGGCAGCCCGACGATGCCGACGCTGTAGCGGACGCCGAGCCGGTCCAGCTCCCGGCACTTGCCGAGGAACCGGTCGTAGGGCGTCTGGCCGGGGTGGTACGTGCACCAGAGCGCCAGGGTGTCGCGGTCGGCGTCGGCCAGCCAGTCGGTGCGGCAGCTCAGGTTGGTCTGGATGGCGACGCGGCGGATGTGCGGGAGGTGGGAGAGGTCGGTCAGGGCGCGCCGGTACCAGGACCGCACCAGCCCCTCGCCCCAGGGCGTGAACAGCGCCGAGAGCCGGTCCTCGGTACGGCCGGCGGCCCAGCCGGCGAACCGCTCCAGGCTCGCCCGGTCGGCCCGCAACTGCTCCCGGCTGTCCCGGCGCTTGGCGAAGGGGCAGTACGGACAGTCGTAGTCACAGGAGGCCAGCGGGCCCCGGTACAGGATGGTCAGGTCCATGACGGGCGGCTCACTTGCGCTCGTAGGCGGCCATCGCGGCCCGCACGGCCGGGGAGAACAGCTCGGGGCCGAGCGCGTCGGAGTGGGCCAGCCCCTCCGGGGTCAGCCGCAGCACCGGGCCGGACTCCAGCCAGCCCAGGTCCGCGAACCGCGCCAGCTCGGCCGGGAAGTCCTCGGCCGGTGCACGTCCGCCGAACCGGGCCCGGTAGTCGGCGACCGCCATTCCGTCCGCCTGGAGCAGCGACTGCAGCAGATGGCGGCGGCGCGGCTCGTCCCCGCTCATCCGGCGCCCGTACTCGGCGTGCGCGAAGTCGGCGGCGGGGCGGGTGACGTAGTCGTCGATGATGTCGCGGATCTCGTGCATGCCGACGGCGTAGTCGAAGGAGTAGTGCAGCCCGGCGGTGTACGAGCGGGCCCCGCAGCCCAGGCCGATCATGCCGTCGGTCTGGCAGGCGTAGTCGTCGGCGCCCTCGGCCGGGGCGTCGGCGCGGCGGAACATCCGCATGGACCGCTGCTCGTAGCCGTGCGCGAGGAGATGGTCGCGGCCGGCGCGGTACAGGCGCAGCCGCTGCTCGTCCCACTCCGGGTCGGCGGCGTCGCCGCGCCGGCCGAGGCCGGTCAGCGGGCGTATGTAGAGCGGGTAGAGGTACAGCTCCTCGGGCCGCCAGGCCAGGGCGGCGTCCAGCGAGCGCAGCCAGGTCCGCTCGGTCTGTCCGTCGATGCCGTAGATCAGGTCGATGTTGAGCACGGGTATCCCCACCTCCCGCACCCGCCCGAGCGCCGCCTCCACATCGGCCCGGCGCTGCGGGCGTACGGCGGCCCGCGCCTCGGTGTCGTCGAAGCTCTGCACGCCGAGGCTGAGGCGGGTGGCGCCGCGCTCGGCCAGGACTTCGAGCCGGTCCGCGGTGGCCGTGGCCGGGGACGCCTCCACCGAGAGCGGGACGGCGCGCAGGTCGGCGCCCATCCGGTGCTCGGCGATGTCGCAGAGCCGGGTCAGCTCGGCGGCGGTGAGGAAGGTCGGCGTGCCTCCCCCGAAGGCGGCCGTGGCGAACCGGACCGGCGCCCGCTCCCCCAGCGCCTCCCGCACCGCGCCCGCCTGCCGCTCCAGCGCGTCGAGATAGGCCCCGGTGAAACCGTCCGGGGCGCCGATGCGGGTGAACAGGTTGCAGAACCCGCAGCGCACCTCGCAGAACGGGATGTGCAGATAGAGCGACAGCGCGTCCTTGGGCTCACCCGCCCAGAGGTCCTTCAGCAACGGCCGGTCGTCGAGCTTCCGGTACGCGGTCTTGTGCGGGTAGGCGTACACGTAACTCTGGTACGGGGCCGGGGCGGTCGCGGTGGCCGTGGTCATCGGGTGGCCCCCTGGTCGAGCAGGAAGTGGGCGTAGGGGACGGTCCACACCGACTCGTGGCCGATGCGGTGGCCGGTCCAGCCGTCGTCGCCGTAGGCGGTGCCGTGGTCGGAGCAGACGAGGGCGAAACAGGGCCGGCGGCTGCTCATGGCGGTGAACAGGCGGCCGATGTGCCGGTCCACGTACTCCAGCGCGGCGGCGTGGGTGGCGCGGGAGTCGCCGTCCTCTTTGCGCGCGCCGGGCAGATGGAACCAGTTGGGCTGGTGCAGCGCCGAGACGTTGACGAAGAGGAACAGCGGCTGCTCCGGTGCCGTCCGGGCGGCGATCTCCTCGGCGCGGGCCACCTGGGACTCGAAGGAGGCCGGGGAGGTGACCCCGAACTCCGGCTCCCAGTGCGACTCCTCGAAGAGGCCGGGCAGCACCGAGCCGAGCGCGCCCTGCTTGTTGAAGAAGCCCACTCCTCCGACGCACGCCGTGCGGTAGCCCGCCTTGGCGAGGCCGGAGACCAGATCGGGGGTGTCGTAGACGAAGGTGCCGTCGGCCGTGGTCTCGCTGCCCGCGAAGTCGGCGGCGAACAGGCGCGGATGGCGCCCGGGTTCGGCCGGGGTGGGCAGGAAGCCCGCGAACATCGCCTGGTGGGAGGCGTAGGTGAAGCTGCCCGGCGCGTGCCGCTTCTCCCAGCGGCCGCCGGGGAGACGGCGGGCGAAGTTCGGGATGCGGCCGGCCTCGGCGAGTTCGGCGGCCACGTCGTACCGGAGGGTGTCGAGGGTGACCAGCAGGATGTCGTGGCTGCCGACGATCCGGTTCATGTCCGGTACGCCGGGGGCCGCTTCGGGCAGTCGGGCGGTGGCCGGGTCAGACGCTGACATGGGTGGTTCCTGTTCTGTGCGGGTGGTGCGGGCCGGGCCGCCCGGTGAGCGGGGCCCGGCGCAGTGCGGCGGCGACCTGCGCCGCGTAGGTGTCGAGGCCCTCGGCGCCGCCGCCGGGCAGGCCGGTGAGCCGGGGCAGCAGATCGCCGAAGGCGTTGACCTCGCCGACGAAGGCGCGGCGCCAGCCGACGGCGGGCAGCAGGTCGACGCCGACGCAGAGGGTGTCCGGGAAGCAGCCCGCGGCCCGCTCGCAGATCCCGAGCACCTCCGGCCAGCGCAGGCCCGCGCTCTCAGCGGCCTGCCGGGCCCCGGACAGATCGCCCCGGCGGCCGCCGAGGTGGAGGTTGGTGAGCGGTCCGACGCTGGTGCGGACCACGGCGTGGGTGGCGCGGCCGTCCACCACGACCACCCTGAGGTCGGCGGCGCGGCCGTCCTGGGACGCCTTGGGCACCCAGCGCTCCAGGTGCAGCCCGTCCGGGGCGAGCGCGTCGACGATCGCGGCGATGTCCCGCTCCCGCTGGTAGCGGCGCACCTTGAGGGAGTTGAACAGCCGCCCCCCGGGGTCGAGTTCGACAGAGGTGGTGGCCCTGATCCGGCCTCCCCCGGCCGAGTCGACGGCGAGCACCCCGGAGGCCGACGAGCCGTGCGCGGGCTTGACGAACAGCCGGGGCATCCGGTGCTCCCGCATCAGCGCCCGCACGTCGTCCCAGCCGCGCACCGGGGCACCGGCCGCGCCGGAGGTGGGTGACTCCGGCACCGGTACGCCCGCCGCCGCCAGGACCGCGTGACAGCGCCGCTTGTCGAACATGACCGCCACGTCCTCGGTACCGTCCAGCCGGATGCCCCCGCGTAGCGTGCCCAGGGCCGCCGTGAAGCGCCGGTACCAGCGGGCCGTGCCCTCCACGCGGGTCGGGTCGGGCATCCCCCGCAGCAGCAGGTCGACCTCCGTGTCCTCGCCGGGCGAGTCCACCCGGACGATCTCCTCGTCCCCGAACTCGGCGCCGCCCGCGCGCAGTACGTCCAGCCAGGGCACCACGCGGGGCGCGGGCAGCCCGGCGGCCCGGACGGCCTCCGCGAACAGGGTCACCCTGCGGCCGCCGGGGTTGCCGACCACCGCGAAACACCGGTTCATGGCAGGACGCTCACTCGCCGATGGCCACGAAGCGCTGCACGGTGCCGTCCTCGTTCTCGTACGAGTCCGCGTTGTCCTCGTCCAGGTCGAGCCGGACGC
Source organism: Streptomyces bauhiniae (assembly GCF_004784475.1). Lineage (GTDB taxonomy): Bacteria > Actinomycetota > Actinomycetes > Streptomycetales > Streptomycetaceae > Streptomyces > Streptomyces seoulensis. Next base: position 166,184 of record NZ_SRRT01000009.1, on the reverse strand, counting down.
CCGCCGGTTCGAGCGTCTCGCGGAGGCGCTGCTGGAGGGGCTCGGTGATGTAGTGGTGGTGCAGGTCGAGGAAGGCGAGGTGGGTCAGCGACTGACCGGCGAGCAGTGCGGCGGCGCCCTCGTCGCCCAGGGTGCCCATGGAGAGGTCCAGCGTCTGAAGCCGGGCGACCACGGGCGCGGAGGCGACGGCGGCCGCGATCCCGTCCTGTATCTCGCTGTTGCGCAGCCCCAGATGACGCAGCGCGGGCAGCCGGGTGCCGGCGAGGATCGGCTCCAGGTCGGACACCGTGGTGTCGGCGCCGTACTCCGAGTCGCCGAGCCACAGTTCGAGGTGCTCCAGCGCGGGCAGGCCGCTGCCGCCGACGCCCCGGACGACCTCCACGGGCAGTCCGCCGGTCTCCACGACCAGCTTGCGCAGCGCGGTGTGCTCCAGCGCGGTGAACTCCAGCCCGGTGCCCCCGCGCACGCCGAACTCGGCCAGCTCCGGGAAGCCGGTGAGCAGTCCGGTGACGTCGGTCTGCTGAATCCAGGAGAGTTCGGCCTCCTCCATGACGAGGTCGCCGAGGAACAGCGCGCGCAGGGCGGGCAGCCGGTCACGGGCCGCGAGCAGGGCCGCTATCACGGCGGAGGAGTCCGTCTCGTACGCGTCCGTCCAGGCGCCGACGATCAGCGCCCGTACCCGTGTGGTGTCCACGGTGGCGAGGAAGCGGACGAAGGCGTCCTCCCACTCCTCGTCCGCGTCGTACACGTCCCCGGCGACCCGCCAGGCGACGGCGTCGGGCTCGGGCAGCTCGGCCTTCGCGCCGGGTCCGGGGAAGGCGAACGCGGGGAGGCCGTACAGCTCCTCCAAGTGGTGACCGATGGTCATGCGGGCTGCTCCTGACGTGCGATGGGCGCGAACGTGTGCGGTCCACGGCGTACGCAGGACTTTCTACCAACTCGCACTGACAACCGGTCACGCCTGTGGACAACTACTCGCCGGCCGGCGCCTCACGCAGCGTCTTCGCGGTGGTGGCCGGGTCGTACCCCTCGGGGACCCCGTCGACCAGGATGATGTCGCCCGCGATGTGCCGGGAGCGCAGCGGGGCGATCTCCCGGTAGGCGGGCGAGTCCCACCAGGCCCGCGCCTCGGTGATCCCGGGGAACCCGATGATCACGACATGCCCGGCCCACTCCCCCTCCTTCACCTCGTGCTGGGCGCCGTGCACGAGGAAGCGGCCGCCGTACGGCTCGAAGGTGGCGGTGACGCGCTCGATGTACTCCGCGATCTCGGGGTGCGGCGCGGCCTCGCGGAGATGGGCTACGGCGTAGGCGGTCATGGGTCCTCCACGGCGTCGGCGATCATCGGATCTTCGTACCCCGGCGATGCTTCCACCCCCGCCGACCGGCGTCGATGGTCCGTCGGAAGATCGACTCCGACACGCCGTGCTGTGAGATCCACCCCCTCCGCCGGGCCGCACGTGTGCTAGTCTTTCTCTTGTTGCAGTTGTGGTACCCATGAACTTTATGTGCGCCTGACGGGAAATGTTTTCTCTTTGGGCGCATTTTGTTTTCCGGCATCTTCCGGATGGGGCCTCTGCCATCAGAAGGAGAAAGTCATGGCACAGGGAACCGTCAAGTGGTTCAACTCTGAAAAGGGTTTCGGCTTCATCGAGCAGGACGGTGGCGGTCCGGACGTCTTCGCCCACTACTCGAACATCGCCACCCAGGGCTTCCGTGAGCTCCAGGAGGGCCAGCGGGTCAGCTTCGACGTCACGCAGGGCCAGAAGGGCCCGCAGGCCGAGAACATCGTTCCCGCCTAATTGCGGGACGCGTATTCCGCTCACCGGGGTCCGCACCGTCATGGTGCGGACCCCGGTTTGTGCTGTGTTGAGGAAGGCAGTAACCGCATGCCCCGCAGGTATCAGAAGCCGAACCGCGGCTCGTCGCCGTCCAGGCCCTCGTCTGCTCCCCAGGCTCCCCAGGAATTCCGCCTGCCGGAGAGCACGACGCCCGCACTGCCCGCCGTCGCTGAGTTCGCCGACCTCGACATGCCCGCGGCACTGCTGAAGACGCTCACCGCGCAAGGGGTGACCACCCCCTTCCCCATCCAGGCCGCCACGCTGCCCAACTCGCTGGCCGGCCGGGATCTCCTGGGCCGTGGCCGCACCGGCTCCGGCAAGACCCTCGCCTTCGGCCTCGCCCTCCTCGCCCGTACGGCGGGCCGGCGCGCCGAGCCCAAGGCGCCCCTCTCACTGATCCTGGTGCCCACCCGCGAGCTGGCCCAGCAGGTGACCGACGCGCTGACCCCGTACGCGACGGCGGTCAACCTGCGGATGGCGACCGTGGTCGGCGGTCTGTCGATCACCAAGCAGGCCGCCACGCTCCGGCGCGGTGTCGAGGTGCTGGTGGCGAGCCCCGGCCGCCTCAACGACCTGGTGGAGCGCGGCGACTGCGTGCTGCACGACGTCGGCATCACGGTGCTGGACGAGGCCGACCAGATGACCGACATGGGCTTCCTGCCGCAGATCACCCGGCTGATCCAGCAGGTGCGCCCCGACGGCCAGCGGATGCTGTTCTCGGCCACCCTGGACAAGAACATCGACAAGCTGGTGCAGCGGTTCCTGACCGACCCCGTGGTGCACTCGGTGGACCCGTCCGCCGGTGCGGTGACCACGATGGAGCACCACCTGCTCCACCTCCAGGACGAGACCGACAAGAAGGCCGTCACCACGCGCATCGCGGCCCGTGACGGCCGGGTCATCCTGTTCCTGGACACCAAGCGCTCCGCCGACCGGCTCGCCAAGCGGCTGCTCTCGGTCGGCGTCCGCGCCGCCGCCCTGCACGGCGGCCGCTCCCAGCCGCAGCGCAACCGCGCCCTGGAGCAGTTCAAGACCGGCGAGATCACCGCGCTGGTGGCGACGAACGTCGCGGCGCGCGGTATACACATCGACGACCTCGACCTCGTCGTGAACGTCGACCCGCCGACCGACCACAAGGACTACCTGCACCGCGGCGGCCGCACCGCCCGCGCGGGTGGTTCCGGCAGCGTGGTCACGCTGGTGCTGCCCGAGCAGAAGCGGGAGGTCAACCAGCTCATGTCGGCCGCCGGCATCCGCCCGAAGACCGCCCGCGTCACCTCCAGCGCGCCCGAGCTGGTCACCATCACCGGCGCTCGTGAGCCCTCCGGCGTGGCCGTGGTCGTCGCGGTCCCGGAGCCCACGCCGCCGAAGGCGCGTCCGGCCCGCAGGTCCGGTGCCGGTGCCGAGGGTGCCGGCCGCGCCGGCCGCCGTCGTCGCCCGGCCGGTGCCGGCGAGGGCGCGGGCGGCCAGGGCCGCAAGCCCGAGGGCCGGTCCAAGCCGGGCACGGCGGGCGCCGGTGCGTCCGGTGGCCGCCGTACCAGCGCCGAGGGTGCCAAGGGCGGGGGCGCCTCCGGGCGCCGTAGCGCCGGTGGCGCGGCTCCCGGCAAGACGGGCGCGCGCGGCACCGCCCGCAGGGCGCCGGGTGAGCGCACGGCGGGCACCGGCGGCTCCGACCGCCGTGGCGGCCGCCGCCCGGCCGCGAGCTGAGCGCGAAGAAGAAACAGAACGCCCCCCGACCGGGCCGGTCGGGGGGTGTTTCGCGTATCCGGCTCACTTCCGCCGGGGCAGGCGGACCACCTGGACGAAGAAGTCGTCGATCTGGCGGACGGCGGCGATGAACTGGTCGAGGTCGACCGGCTTGGTGACATACGCGTTGGCGTGCAGCTTGTAGCTGCGGAGGATGTCCTCCTCGGCCGCCGAGGTGGTCAGGACGACCACCGGGATGTCCGCGAGGTCCTGGTCGGACTTGATGCGCTCCAGGACCTGACGCCCGTCGTACTTGGGCAGGTTGAGGTCGAGCAGGATCAGGTCGGGCCGGGGCGCGCCGGTGTGGTTGCCGCGCCGGTAGAGGAAGTCGAGCGCCTCCTCGCCGTCGCGGACCACGTGCAGCGTGTTGCCGATCTTGTTGTCCTCGAACGCCTCCCGGGTCATCAGCTCGTCACCGGGGTCGTCCTCCACCAGGAGGACGTCGATCGGGGTGGCGTCGGGAGTCGTCATGTGAGGGCCTTCTCCTGGGTGATGCCGGGCTCGTCCGGGGCGGTGGCCACGGGCAGGGTGAAGCGGAAACGGGTGCCGTCGGTGTGCTCGGTGTCCAGCCAGATCCTGCCGCCGTGATGTTCCACGATCTTCTTGCAGAGTGCCAGACCGATCCCGGTACCACCGTAGGCGTCCCGGCTGTGCAGTCGCTGGAAGATGACGAAGACCTTGTCGGCGAACTCGCCGGGGATGCCGATGCCGTTGTCCGTGACGCTGAGCTGGACGCTGCCGGGCTCGTCCGGGTCGGGCTCGCAGGTGACGGTGACCTGCGGGGCGCGGTCGGGGTGGCGGAACTTCAGGGCGTTGCCGATCAGGTTCTGCCAGAGCATGGTGAACAGGGTGGGGTCGCCCACCACCTCGGGCATCTCCTGGGGCCGTTCCACGCGGGCGCCGGACTCCTCCACGGCGGCGGCGAGGTTCATCATCGCCTTCTCCAGCGTCTTGTCCAGGCCGACGGGCACGCGGTCGTCGGTGAGACGGCCGACGCGGGAGAAGGTGAGCAGGTCGTTGATGAGCACCTGCATGCGCTTGGCGCCGTCCACCGCGAAGTCGATGTACTGCCGGCCGCGGTCGTCCAGCTTGTCGTAGTACCGCTTCTCCAGGAGCTGGCAGAAGGAGGCGACCTTGCGCAGCGGTTCCTGGAGGTCGTGGGAGGCGACGTAGGCGAACTGTTCCAGCTCGACGTTGGAGCGGCGCAGTTCGACCGCCTGGGCGTCCAGGTCGGCGGCCTGGGTGGTGAGGATGCGCTGCTGGGTGTGGGAGGCGTCCAGCTCGGCCACGATCCGCTTGCGCATGCCCTCCACGTCGACGGCCACGGCGGTCAGGTCGGCCGGCCCGGCGCCGGTGATGACGTGGTCGAAGTCGCCGCCCGCGACCCGGCGGGAGGCGGTGCGCAGCCGCTCCAGGGGCCGGGTGACGAGCAGGCGGACGAAGACGGCGAGGACCAGGCCGGTCAGCAGGAACGCGGCGACCATGGCGACGAGCACCGAGTTGCGCAGGGTGCGTTCGTGGGCGATGTGGGCGCGGCCGTCCTCGACCACGCGGGTCAGGTGGGCGTTCTGGTCGGCCCAGCTCTTGCGCAGCTTGTCGAAGTCCTCCTTGCCGCGTTCCACCTTGCGCAGGTCGACGGCCTTGGGGGCGCCGGGGGTGACGGAGCCGACGAGCGGCTCGGCGTAGGTGAGGCGCCACTGGGCCGCCTGGCGCTCGACGGCGTCCAGGTCGGCTCGCAGGTCGGGGCGGTCACCGACAAGACGGCGCAGCCGGTCGGCCGACTGCGCCTCGTTCTTCTTGCCCTCGGTGTACGGGGTGAGGAAGCGCTTGTCGGCGCTGATGGCGTAGCCCCGGATGCCGGTCTCCTGGTTGACCAGGGCGGCCTGGAGCCGGTACGCCTCCGTCTGCGCGGGCTGGACGCCCAGCAGCAGCTTGTCGGTGGCGTCGGCGGTGCGGTTGAGGAGGTTGGCGCCCACCACGGTGCCGACCAGCACCAGGAGGGTCATGAGCGACAGCACGAGGTAGAACCAGCCCTGCACGGTCAGGCGGCGCCCGGTCCACGGCTTGCCCGCGAGGTTGTTCACCCTGTGCTCCGTACCGACTCGTCACTCACGCGTCCCACTCGTTTCTCTCGTCTCACGTTTCTCAGTTCCAGCTCACATGGACGACGGCGACGTCGTCCGCGAGCCCGCCCTGTTCCTCGGCCAGTCCCTCGGCCTCGCCGATGAGCCGGTCCACGAACTCGTCGGGCGCCAGTCCGGCCGCCTCGCGGGCGAGTTCGAGCAGCCCCTCCTCGCCGAGGCGCTGCGGGCCCCGGCTGACGTGCCCCTCGAACAGCCCGTCGGTGAACAGGACGACGGAGGCGCCCGGCGGCACCGGCAGTTCCGCGGTGGGCCAGCGGGCACCGCCGGGGATGAGGCCCAGCGCGGGTCCGCCCGGCACCTCGACCCAGTCCACGTCCCGGGGACCGCGCCGCAGCAGTCCGTGGTGGCCGGCCCGCACCACGGTGGCGTGCTGCTCACCGGGTACGGCGGACAGGCTGACCAGGGTGGCGAAGACCTCGTCCCGGGCGCGCTCGGCGACCAGGATCTCCTCCAGGCGAGCCACCTGCTCGACGCCGGTGATACCGCTGAGGACCAGTGTGCGCCAGGCTATCCGCAGGGCGACACCGAGGGCGGCCTCGTCCGGGCCGTGCCCGGAGACGTCCCCGACGACGGCGTGCACGGTGCCGTCCGCGCTCTGCACGATGTCGTAGAAGTCGCCGCCGAGCAGCGCCTGGGCGCGGCCGGGGCGGTAGCGGGCGACGACCTGGACGCCGTCGGCGCGCAGCAGCGGGCGGGGCAGCAGGCCGCGTTCCAGGCGGGCGTTCTCCTGGGCCTGCATCAGGCTGGCCTGGAGCGCCACCGCCGACTGCTCGGCCTGCTTGCGCTGGATCGCGTAGCGGACCGCGCGGCCGAAGAGTTCGGGTTCGACGCGGCCCTTGACCAGGTAGTCCTGGGCGCCGGCGGTGACCGCGGCGAGCCCGGTCTGCTCCTCGGCGAGGCCGGTGAGGACGACGATGGCCACCCGGTCGGCGTGCGCCTTGACCAGGGAGACCGCTTCCAGACCGCTCGCGTCCGGCAGGTGCAGGTCGAGCAGGACGCAGTCCGGGCGCTCGGTGGCGAGCACCCCGGCGGCCTCGGCCATCGAACGCACCCAGCGCAGCCGCATCTTCAGGGCGCTGTCGGCGACCAGTTCCTCGACCAGCAGCGCGTCGCCGGCATCGTCCTCCACCAGCAGTACGGACGGCTGTCGCTCGTCCCACTCCGTGTCGATCCCGTCCACGGTCACCGGCATCAGCTCATCGGCATCAGCCCGCGACGTCACCATGGTCCCGCCCTTTCCGCGCCGCTCGTGCCGCCCGCCGTCATAAGTTGTCGACCGACAACATTGGATGAGCATACTCAGTGCGAAGATCCGGGCGTGACCAGTCCGGGTGACATCATTCACCCATCCGGACTCGAACGCGACGACATGGTGCCGGTCGGTGCGGGTTCAGCCCTCGAAGCGATAGCCCATGCCGGGCTCGGTGATGAGGTAGCGCGGGTGGGCGGGGTCCGCCTCCAGCTTGCGGCGTAGCTGGGCCATGTAGACGCGCAGGTAGTTCGTGCGGTCGCTCAGGGAGACCCCCCAGACCTCGCGCAGCAGGTGTTTCCGGCTCACCAGGCGGCCGGGGCTGGTGACAAGTATCTCCAGCAGATGCCACTCGGTCGGGGTGAGGCGGATGTCACGCCCGTCGCGCACCGCCTTCTTGGCGGCGAGGTCCAGGGTGAAGTCGGCCGTCCGCACCAGGGTGGTCTCCGGGGCGGCCCGGCCGGCCTCGGTACGGCGGACGGCGGCGCGGAGCCGGGCCAGGAGTTCGTCCATGCTGAACGGCTTGGTGACGTAGTCGTCGGCCCCGGCGTCCAGTGCGGCGACCTTCTCCTCGGACGCCTGGCGGGCGGAGAGGACGAGGATCGGCACCCGGCTGCGGCCGCCGCGCAGGGACCGTATGACGTCGGCGCCGTCCATGTCGGGCAGCCCGAGGTCGAGCACCACCACGTCCGGCCCGCGGTCGGCCGCGAGCCGGAGCGCGGTGGCGCCGTCCGGGGCCGCGTCGACGGCGTACCGGCGGGCCTTGAGGTTGATCACGAGGGCCCGTACGAGCTGCGGGTCGTCCTCCACCACGAGCACCCGTGTCATGGACGCGCGCCCTCCTGTCGTACGCCTCAGTGGACCGAGGGCAGCAACCTACGGCATCGGGGCGGGAGCCGGGGGCCCAGGTGCGGCTTCCGGACACCGTCGCGGCGGTTCAGGGCCGGGCCGTCAGCTCCTTGAGGGCGATGTTCAGCTCCAGCACGTTGACGCGGGGCTCGCCCAGGAAGCCCAGGGTGCGGCCCTCGGTGTGGTCGCGGACGAGCCGGGCGACCTCGGGCACGGGCAGGTGGTTGCGGGCGGCGACGCGGTGGATCTGGAGCCGGGCGTACTCCGGGGAGATGTCCGGGTCGAGGCCGGAGCCGGAGGAGGTGACGGCGTCGGCGGGCACGTCGGCCGGGCTCACCGGACGGCCGGGTACGGAGTTGTCCCGGACGACGGCGGCCTTGGCGTCCGCCACCCGCTGGACCAGGATCTTGTTGTCGGCGGCGAGATTGGTGGCGCCGGAGAGCAGCAGTGAGTAGCGGGTGTTCTCGGTGTTGGTGCCGAGCCCGGCCGCCGGGCGCCCCTGGAACCACCTGAGGTCCGGCTCCGCCGTCTCCTGTCCCTTCTTCAGCGGCAGTGTGTACGACTGCCCGATGAGGGAGGAGCCGACGACCCGCCCGTCCGACCGGACCTCGGAGCCGTTCGCCCGGCCTGGCAGGAGGAGCTGGGACACGCCGGTCACGGCGAGGGGATAGAGGACGCCGGTGACGAGGGTGAGCACGAGCAGGGCGCGCAGGCCCGCGCCGAGGGACCGGAGCTTGCCGGTGAGGGAGGTGTTCATGGTCAGCCGATCCCGGGGATCAAGGAGAGGAGCAGGTCGATGAGTTTGATGCCGACGAAGGGCGCGACGAGTCCGCCGAGTCCGTAGACGGCGAGGTTGCGCCGCAGCAGACGGTCGGCGCTGACCGGCCGGTACCGCACCCCGCGCAGGGAGAGCGGGACCAGCGCGATGATGATCAGCGCGTTGAAGACGACGGCCGAGAGGATCGCGGAGTCGGGCGAGGCCAGCCGCATGATGTTCAGCCGGTCGAGCCCCGGATACACGGCGGCGAACAGCGCCGGGATGATCGCGAAGTACTTGGCCACGTCGTTGGCGATGGAGAACGTGGTCAGCGCGCCCCTCGTGATGAGGAGCTGCTTGCCGATCCCGACGATCTCGATGAGCTTGGTCGGGTCGGAGTCCAGGTCGACCATGTTGCCGGCCTCCTTGGCGGCCGACGTACCGGTGTTCATGGCCACGCCGACGTCCGCCTGGGCCAGCGCGGGGGCGTCGTTGGTGCCGTCCCCGGTCATGGCGACGAGCTTGCCGCCCGCCTGCTCCCGCTTGATGAGGGCCATCTTGTCCTCGGGAGTGGCCTCCGCGAGGAAGTCGTCGACCCCGGCCTCCTCCGCGATGGCCTTGGCGGTCAGCGGGTTGTCCCCGGTGATCATGACGGTGCGGATGCCCATCCGGCGCAGCTCGGCGAACCGTTCCCGCATGCCGTCCTTGACGACGTCCTTGAGGTGGACGACACCGAGCACGCGGGCGCCTCGGCCGTCCCGCACCGCGACCAGCAGCGGGGTGCCGCCCGCGCGGGAGATCCGGTCGGCGGCGGCTTCCGTGTCCTCGGCGACCGTGCCGCCCTGCTCGCGCACCCAGCGCAGTACGGAGGCCGCGGCCCCCTTGCGGACGCTGCGCCCGTCCACGTCGACGCCGGACATCCGGGTCTGCGCGGTGAACGCGACCCACTCGGCACCGGCCAGCTCGCCCTGGTGGCGCTCGCGCAGGCCGTACGCCTCCTTGGCGAGGACGACGACGGAACGGCCCTCGGGAGTCTCGTCGGCCAGCGAGGAGAGCTGGGCCGCGTCCGCGAGTTCGGCCTCGTCCGCGCCGCCCACCGGCACGAACGCGGCGGCCCGGCGGTTGCCGAGGGTGATGGTGCCGGTCTTGTCCAGCAGCAGGGTCGACACGTCACCGGCCGCCTCGACGGCCCGGCCCGACATGGCCAGCACATTGCGCTGGACCAGGCGGTCCATGCCCGCGATGCCGATGGCGGAGAGCAGGGCGCCGATGGTGGTGGGGATCAGGCACACCAGCAGCGCGACCAGCACGACCATCGTCAGGTGCGTGCCCGCGTGCGCGGCGAACGGCGGCAGCGTGGCGCAGGCCAGCAGGAAGACGAGGGTCAGCGAGGCCAGCAGGATGTTGAGCGCGATCTCGTTGGGCGTGCGCTGCCGGGCCGCGCCCTCCACCAGTCCGATCATCCGGTCGATGAAGGTCTCCCCCGGCCGGGTGGTGATCCGGACGACGATCCGGTCGGAGAGCACCTTGGTACCGCCCGTGACGGCGCTCCGGTCGCCCCCGGACTCCCGGATGACCGGGGCCGACTCGCCCGTGATCGCGGACTCGTCCACCGAGGCGACGCCCTCCACGACATCGCCGTCGCCGGGGATCACCTCGCCCGCCTCGCAGACGACCAGGTCGCCGACGCGCAGCTCGGTGCCGGGGACGTGCTCCTCGGCGGTGCCGGTCAGCCGGCGGGCGACGGTGTCCGCCCTGGCCTTGCGCAGGGTGTCGGCCTGCGCCTTGCCCCGGCCCTCGGCGACCGCCTCCGCGAGGTTGGCGAAGAGCACGGTCAGCCACAGCCAGACGCTGATCGTCCAGCCGAACCAGTCGGTGGGGTCGGTGAGGGAGAACGCCGTGGTCAGCACGGAGCCGATCCACACCACGAACATCACGGGCGACTTGACCATGACCCGCGGATCGAGCTTGCGGAAGGCGTCGGGCAGCGATCTGACCAACTGCCGGGGATCGAACAGGCCCGCGCCGACCCGGCCCCCGCCGGACGGGCCCCCGGCCGCCGCCTCGTCGTGCGGCACGCGGGTGGGAGTGGCTGTGGACATGGCTGCCTCTGGATGGTGGGTACGGGTGGACGGCTCGTCGGTACGGGGAGGTGACGTGCGAGGTGTCATGCCAGCCCCTCCGCGAGCGGTCCCAGCGCCAGCGCCGGGAAGTACGTCAGGCCGGTGATGATGAGGATCGCCCCGACCAGCAGACCCGCGAACAGGGGCTTCTCGGTGCGCAGGGTGCCCGCGCTCTCGGGGACGGGCCGCTGCGCGGCGAGCGAGCCGGCCAGCGCGAGGACGAACACCATGGGCAGGAAGCGGCCCAGCAGCATGGCGAGCCCGGTCGTGGTGTTGAACCAGTCGGTGTTGGCGTTCAGCCCGGCGAAGGCCGAGCCGTTGTTGTTGGCGGCCGATGTGAAGGCGTAGAGCACCTCGGAGAACCCGTGCGCGCCCGGATTGAGCATCGAGTGCGGCGGGGTCGGCAGGGCCAGCGAGGCCGCGGTGAAGACGAGGACCAGCGCCGGGGTGACCAGGATGTAGCAGGCGGCGAGCTTCATCTCGCGCGCGCCGATCTTCTTGCCCAGGTACTCGGGGGTGCGGCCGACCATCAGACCGGCGAGGAACACCGCGATCACGGCCATGATCAGCATGCCGTACAGCCCGGAGCCGGTGCCGCCGGGCGCGATCTCGCCCAGCATCATGCCGAGCATGGTGACGCCGCCGCCGAGCCCGGTGAAGGAGGAGTGGAAGGAGTCCACGGCGCCGGTGGAGGTGAGGGTGGTGGACACCGCGAACAGCGCGGAGCCGCCGACGCCGAAGCGGACCTCCTTGCCCTCCATCGCACCGCCCGCGGCCTGGAGCGCCGGGCCGTGGTGACCGAACTCGGCCGCCATCATCAGGGCGGTGAAGCCCAGCCAGATGGTGGCCATGGTGGCGAGGATCGCGTAGCCCTGCCGGACGCTGCCGACCATCAGGCCGAAGGTGCGGGTCAGCGAGAACGGGATGACCAGGATCAGGAAGATCTCGAACCAGTTGGTGAAGGGGGTCGGGTTCTCGAAGGGGTGGGCGCTGTTGGCGTTGAAGTAGCCGCCGCCGTTGGTGCCCAGCTCCTTGATGGCCTCCTGGGAGGCGACGGCGCCGCCGTTCCACTGCTGGGTGCTCCCCATGAACTGGCCGACCTCATGGATGCCGGAGAAGTTCTGGACGGCGCCGCACGCGACGAGGATCAGCGCGCCGAGCACGGCCGCCGGGACCAGGACGCGCAGCGTGCCGCGCACCAGGTCGGCCCAGAAGTTGCCCAGTTCGCCGGAGCGGGACCGGGCGAAGCCGCGCACCAGGGCGACCGCGACGGCCATGCCCACGGCGGCGGACACGAAGTTCTGCACCGCGAGCCCGGCCGTCTGCACGACATGGCCCATGGTCTGTTCGCCGTAGTACGACTGCCAGTTGGTGTTGGTGACGAAGGAGACGGCCGTGTTGAAGGACTGCGCCGGGTTCACCGAGGAGAACCCGAGCGAGCCGGGCAGCACCCCCTGGAGCCGCTGGAGCAGGTAGAGGAAGAGAACACCGGCGAGGGAGAAGGCGAGCACCCCGCGCAGATACGCCGGCCAGCGCATCTCGGTGTCGGGGTCGGCGCCGATGGCCCGGTAGATCCAGCGCTCGACGCGCAGATGACGGCGCGAGGAGTACACCTTGGCCATATAGCCCCCGGCGGGGGCGTGGACGAGGGCCAGCGCGCCTATGAGGGCGAGGAGCTGGAGCACGCCCGCGAGTACGGAACCCATGTCTGCTCTCAGAACCTCTCCGGGAAGATCAGGGCGAGGACGAGATAGCCCAGCAGGGCGACGGCCACGACCAGGCCGACGACGTTCTCGGCGGTCACAGCTTCGTCACCCCCTTGGCGACGAGTGCCACCAGCGCGAACGCCGCGAGCACGGTGACGACGAAGGCCAGGTCGGCCATCTTGGGACTCCTGAACGGACTCGGGGTCGAAAGGGGAACGCTTCGAGGAAACCCCTGCTCCAAGGGGTCGGGGCCCCGCGTTGACGCCTCCCATACGGGCAGGGGCGCCCCTTTGACGGCTCTCTGACGGGGGCGCGCGACGGAGCGCGGCGAGGGGGGTGCGCTTCCCTCGATCGAACGAGTTTGGGAACGACGACCCTTGGCGCGCCGGGCCGAGCGGGGGATGCGAACACGCGTTCCGGAAATTGCCTCGCCCGAGCCGTAACAAGGCCGGTGCCCGGCGCGTTTTTAGAGCACCAGTTCACTTCCCACCCGGATGGAGGAGGTCGACGACATGAGTACGTTCGCCCCCGGTTCCGCCCACCTCACCTGCCGCGCGCTCGTCATCGACCACGAGGGACGGTTCCTGCGCGTCCGGGCCCCTTCCGAGTTGCCCGGCGCGCGGGCCGAGGCAGTCGACCACACCTTGCTGGAGACCGCACTGCGGGCAGCGACCGAGCGGACCGGTCTCGCCCGGGGCGACCTATGCCTCACCCCGGAGCTACTGACCACCCCGGCCCACGTCGAGACGATCGCACCGGGCCACTACGAATTCACCTTCGCCCTGTACTTGACCCACGACCTGCCCGAACCCTTCGAGGGCACCGACTGGTTACCTGTGGAGCAGCTCAAGGCGGGCTCCCTGCAAGCAAGGTTGAGCGCCCTGAAGCTGAACGGAGAACCGGCTCCCGTGAACGCCTCGGCCCCGGTGATCCCCCGCCCGGCCAAGGCGCCGGACGCTGGCGGTACGGAGTTGAACATCGTCGGGGTTCATCTGTATGCCGAGGACGACGGGGGCCGTGTGCTGCTCGGGCTGCGCCATCCGGACTCGGCCTTCGCGGGGGGCACCTGGCACTTTCTGGCCGGGCACTGCGAGCGGGAGTCGGCTGTGGCGTGCCTGGTGCGGGAGGCGTATGAGGAGGCCGGGCTGGTGATCGATGCCGCCGACCTGGAGCTGGCCCATGTGGTGCACGTGCTGCACGGGCCGAGTGCGCGGCCGCGCATGCAACTGGTCTTCCGTGCCCGCCGCTTGGGCGGGACGCCATGGCTGAGGGAGCCGGACAAGTGCCTCGCCTGGCGCTGGTGGGACCCGGACGTGCTGCCGGAGCCCCTCGTCCCCTACGCCCGCACGGCCATCGACGGCATCCGTGCCGGCCGGACCTACTCGGAGATGGGCTGGTGCCCGGCATGAGCGGGCGTCAGCGGTACACCGTGCCGGTGGACGTGCATCTGATCCTGCGCCGGGACAGCGAGGTGCTGGTGTCGCGCCGGGCCGGGGCGGTGTACGCCGCCGGGCTCTGGCATCTGCCCTCCGGGCACCTGGACGGCCCGCACGAGGACGTGGCCGACGCGCTGATCCGGGAGGCACGGGAGGAGACCGGTGTCGTCGTCGACCGGGCCGACGTGCGCGCCGCCGTCACCGTCCACCACCGCGAGCCCGGCGGTTCGGCCCGCGTCGGCTTCTTCTTCGAGGTGCGGCGGTGGACGGGCGAGCCCCGCGTCATGGAGCCGGACGTCTGCGACGCCATGACCTGGGTCCCGCTGGACGCGCTGCCCGACGGGACGGTGGCGTACTGCCGGGCCGGGCTGGAGGCGTACCGGGCCGGGGAGCACCTGGCCGTGCACTTCCTGCGGCCGGGCGACCCGATCGCCCACGACCCGGCGGCCGACCGGCTCCAGGCCGTCCCCGGCGTCAACCCCCTGCCCGCCCAGCGGAGTTCGGCCCCCTTGGAGACGCATCGTGAGCAGTGAGGCCCTGCACACCCGCCCCCAGCACCCCGGCACCGCGCACGCCGCACGGCTCGCCACGCCCGCCGACGCGGAGGGCATCGTCCGGCTCCGGTCCGCCTACATCCTCGCCGAGCCGCTGCCGGAGGAGTGGATCGTCCGCTCCGGCGCCGAACTCGCCGCCCGGCTGGCCCCGGGCGGGGACGCACGGGCCTGTGTCGTCGACGCCCCGGACGGCACCCTCGCCTCCTGCGCCCTCGCACTGCTCCATCCCGTACTGCCCGAACCGGCGTCCCCCACCGGGCGGGCGGCGCAAGTGCACACGGTCGTCACGCACCCCTCGTGGCGCCGCCGGGGCAACGCCCGGTCGGCCCTGACCGCGCTGCTCGACCGGCTCCGGGCGGAGGGGGTGGCGCCCGTGGAGGCCGACGCGCCCGGCGCCGCGGGGGCGCTCTTCCGTGCCTCGGGATTCTGCGGCAGCCTGGCGCCCATGCGGATGACATGGCCGGAGCCGGCGGTCCGGGGGCGGGTGGACGAGAAGACCGGCCATGTCTGGCTGCCGCCGGAGCAGTACGCGGAGACGGTCATGAAGGCCACCGGCTTCGCCTGCGTCCTCTTCACCGACGTCCACGACAGGCCCGTGCAGCTCCATGGGGTCTACAGCGCGACCCACCCCTGGCAGTTGGCCGGCGGCACGATGGACCCCGGTGAGCGGCCGTGGGAGACGGCCGTGCGGGAGTGCCGGGAGGAGACCGGCATCGAACTCGCCGGGCCGCCCCGGCTGCTGGCGACGGTGTACGGGCTGCCCGGTACCGAGTGGCCGTACAGCACGATGGGGCTCGTCTTCGACGGCGGGCGGCTGGACGAGGCGCGGCTCCGGGACATCGTGCTGGACCCGCGGGAGCACGACGAGGTGCGAGTGCTGCCGCTTCCCGAGTGGCGGCCGCTGATGCCACCGCGGGACTTCGCACGGCTCAGTGCGGTGATGGAGGCCCGCCGCACCGGCGTGGCCGCCTACTTCGACACCTGGGACTGGGGGACGGAATGAGCCTCGTACTGATGTCGGACCGGCGGGTGGCGGCGGTCCCGGTCCGGGAGTGCGGCGAGCCGCTGGTCGACGTCCGGGCGCACGGCGCCCTCCGGGTCGACCCGCGCAAGGAGGACGCCTCGGGGGCCTTCGCCTATCTGCGCCAAGGGGTGCTGCACCGCCTGCTGCACGCCCAGTCGCTCCTGCCGGAGGGCCTGCGGCTGCTGTTCGTCGAGGGGTACCGGCCGCCCGGCCTCCAGCGCCGGTACTTCGAGGAGTACGCCGGCGCGCTCGGCCGGGACAACCCCGGCTGGTCCCAGGAGCGCGTGCGGGACGAGGCCAGCCGGTTCGTCTCCCCGCCGGAGATAGCCCCGCACAGCGCGGGCGCCGCCGTGGACCTCACCCTGATGGACGCCGACGGCAACGAACTGGACCTGGGCACCCGGATGAACGCGGACCCGGTGGAGAGCGAGGGCGCCTGCTACACCTCGGCGACGAACATCGGCGCCGAGGCCACGGCCAACCGGAACACCCTGGCCACCGTGCTGTCCGAGGCAGGGCTGGTCAACTACGCGACGGAGTGGTGGCACTGGAGCTGGGGCGACCGTTACTGGGCGCTCCAGACGAACAACCCGACCGCGCCCTACGGCCCCACCGAACCGGGAGCCATATAAGCCGCATATCGCCTCATCGCTGGCATAGTGCCGCGCATGACCCTCACGCCCCCTCAGAACGGCACACCGCGGGGCGGCGGACGCCGTCGCGCGGTGCTCGCGCTGGCCTGTGTCCTCGGGATCACGGGCGGCGTCGTCCTCACGCTGAACCTGTCCGAGGACGAACCCCGCTCCCCCACCACCCTCCCCGGCCACCCCGCCCCCGGCCCGACGGACGTCCCCTCCCCCGGCGCCCCCGGCATCGGCGACCCCCTCATGCCGCTGGACGGGAACGGCGGCTACACGGTCCGCCGCTACACCCTGGACTTCGACTGGCAGGCGCCGAAAACCCCGTTCGCCGCCGCCACCACGATCAGCGCCACCGCCACCCAGGCCCTCTCCCGCTTCGACCTCGACTTCGCGGGCAACACCCTGCGCGGCGTAACGGTGGACGGCGCACCCGCGAAGACCGCGCGTCAGGGCGACGAACTGATCGTCACCCCGGCGAAGCCGCTGGAGCGCGGCCGCGCCTTCACCGTGAAGGTCACCTACACCGCCGACCCCACGCAACACCGCCACCGCACCGACGCCATCCAGGACTACGGCTGGGTACCCACGGCCGACGGCACCGTGCTGTCCCCGCAGCCGAACGGCGCCCGGATGATCTTCCCGGCGGACGACCACCCGAGCCTGCGGGCGCCGTTCACCTTCCACATCACCACCCCGCCCGGCCTGACGGCGGTGGCCAACGGACGGCTCGTCACCCGCGCGCCCCAGCAGGACGGCCGGGTCCGCTGGACGTACGACTCGGAGCATCCGGTCGCCCCGCAACTGGTCCAGTTGGCCATCGGGAAGTTCGACGTGGTCGACGGCACCGGCCCGCACGGGCTGCCCCTGCGGGACGTGGTGCCCGAGGGACTGGTGGCGGAGACGAAGGCGTACCGGTCGCTGACGCCGGACCACCTCGCCTGGCTGGAGCAGCGGCTCGGCCCGTACCCCTTCCGGCGCTACGGCGTGCTGGTGGGTGACACCGAGCTGCCGGTGGCGCTGGAGACGCAGTCCCTCTCGGTGGTGCCGAGCGCGGACCTGCTGGGGGATCAGGTTTCCGCCGAACGCAATCTCGTGCACGAGCTGACCCACCACTGGACCGGCGACAGCGTGGCCATCCGCCGCTGGTCGGACCTGTGGCTGAGCGAGGGTCACGCCCGGTTCTACGAACTGCTGTACGCCGACACGCGGGGCGGTCCGAGTCTGGAGGACATGATGCGTTCGGCCTACGAGCAGCACGACCAGTGGCGGCACGACGACGGCGCCCCCGCCGAGCCGCACGAGGAGGGTCTGTTCCGGCAGATGCGCTACGACGGCTCGGCGCTGGTGCTGTACGCGCTGCGGGAGAAGGTCGGCGCGGACACCTTCGAGCGCATCGAGAAAGCCTGGGTGACGACGTATCGGGGACGCGTGGCCGGCACCGGGGACTTCGTCAGGCTGGCCTCCAAGGTGGCCGGCCAGGACCTGACGGGCTTTCTGACCCCGTGGCTGTACGGGTCGCACACCCCGCCCATGCCGGGCCGCCCCGACTGGCGCGTCGACCCGGTCGAGGAGGGGTGAGGCGTGCGGGGGTGAAGCGCTGCCCCCACCCGGCGGGGTCCGCTGCCGCCGACCGGGTGGCCTGAGCGCGGGGGCTGGTCCACGCCAGTGACGCTCGGCGCGACGCGGCGCGCGAGGCAAGGAAACGTGAGCGGGGTGACATGCGGGGCGCGCCCTCCTTTCGCGCCCTGGCCGCATGTTCCGGCCGCGCCGAACCTCGTTGGAGCCACCCGTATGAGAAAACGCGTCGCCCCCCGCCTGTCCAGTGCCATGCGCGGGCATCGGCGGATCGTCTGCGTGACCGCCGCGTCGGCGGCGCTCCTGGTGCCCTTGCTGATCGACCGCTCGGACGACTCCGGCGGTCCCACCGACCAACGCCTCCAGGACGACTACACCGCCGCGGCGAAGGAGTTCCACGTCCCCCGCAGTGTCCTGATGGGGGTGTCCTACCTCCAGTCCCGGTGGGACTCCCACCAGGGCGCGCCGAGTGTCATCGGCGGCTACGGGCCGATGCACCTGGTGGACTCGGCCGGGCCGCCGGCCGCCACCCCGCCGCACCATGTGACGCCCCATCCGAAGGTGCAGAAGGCCAGCCCGTCCCCGGCGCAGAAGGCGGCCGAGGAGGCCGCGCGCTCCGCCGACCTGCGGCGGGCGGCCGACCTGGTCGGTCTCCCGGTGGAGCGGCTGCGCACCGACGATGCCGCCAATGTGCGCGGCGGCGCCGCCCTGCTCGCGGCGGCGCAGAAGAAGCTCGGCAAGCCGCTCAGCACCGACCCGGCCGACTGGTGGGACGCGGTCTCGCGCTTCCCGGGCTCCAGTGACGCGGGCTCGGCGGCGGCCTACGCCAACGATGTCTTCGACATCATCCGCAAGGGCGCGAACCGCGTCACGGACGCCGGTCAGCACGTCGTCCTGGCCGCGAGCCCCCAGGTGCGCCCGAAGGCCGGGGCGGCGGGCGCGTCCCGCTCGAAGAACGTGGAGTGCCCGGCGGAGCTGTCGTGCTCCTGGCTGAGCGCGCCGTACGTACGGATCGACGACGAGGCGTACGGCAACCACGACCTGGCCGACCGGCCGAAGGACCAGAAGATCGAGTACATCGTCATCCATGACACCGAGGCGCCGCTGGCCTCGATGCTGCTGACCGTCCAGGACCCGACGGAGGCGTCCTGGCACTACTCGATCCGGTCCAGCGACGGCAGTGTCACCCAGCACGTCAAGACCAAGGACGCGGCCTGGCACTCGGGCAGCCAGTTCGTGAACGGCCGCTCGATCGGCATCGAGCACGAGGGCTTCCTGCGGCAGCCGGACGCCTGGTACACGGAGCAGATGTACCGTTCCTCCGCCCGGCTGGTGAAGTACCTGACGAAGAAGTACGACATCCCGCTGGACCGTCAGCACATCTTCGGCCACGACAACGTCCCCGCGCCGACCGAGGACACCATCCCGGACATGCACGACGACCCGGGCCCGTTCTGGGACTGGCGGCACTACTTCGACCTGCTGGGCGCGCCGCTGAAGGCGACGGCGGGGCCGGACAGCGACACGGTGATGATCCTTCCGGAGTATGCCAAGCACAAGCCGGTGTTCACCGGGTGCGTGGAGAGCGGCGAGAAGTGCGCGCCGCACGGTTCCAGTGCGGTCCGGCTGCACACCGAGCCGAGCGAGGACTCCGGGCTGATCCAGGACCCGGGCCGCAAGCCGGACGGTGACGACACCACGGTGGACGTCAACGACCTGGGGTCGCGGGTGTCGGCGGGCCAGACGTTCGCGGTGGCCGGGCGGGAGGGCGACTGGACGGCGATCTGGTTCCAGGGCCACAAGGCGTGGTTCAAGAACCCGAAGGACCAGCCGACCGCGGTGGGCGCGCGCGCCCGGACCATCACGCCGAAGGAGGGCCGCCACGAGATCCCGGTGTTCGGGCGGGCGCTCCCGGAGGAGTCGGCGTATCCGGAGGGGATGGACGAGCAGCAGGAGGCGCCGCTGCCGTACACGATCCAGGAGGGCCAGCGGTATGTGACCCAGTCCACCGTGCACGGCACCTACGTCGACCGGTCCTCCTTCGGCGACACCCCGGCACCGGTGGTGAAGGGGCAGGAGGAGTACTACGAGATCCAGCTCGACCACCGGCTCGCCTATGTGCGGGCGAGCGACGTGGACGTGAAGGAGCCGCCGGCGGCCGCCGGTGCGCCGAAACCGGCCAAGCCGAAGCCGAAGAGCTGACAGAGCTGACACACTGCGGCCGGGACCGGACCAGCGAGGTCCGGCCCCGGCCGCTTGCGTGCCCCGACCGGCGAAGGAGACATGTGATGTCCGTACGGCGTGTGGTGCCCACCGTCCCCGCCGCTGCGCGGGAGGAGAGCGTGGCGTTCTACGGGGTGCTGGGTCTTGAGCAGGTCATGGACCACGGCTGGGTCACCACCCTGGGCTCCCCCGCGAACCCCACCGCGCAACTGAGCCTGATGGACGAGGACCGCACGGCTCCGGTGGCCCCGGATCTGAGCATCGAGGTGGACGACGTGGACGCGGTGTACGCGGCGCTTCTGGAGCGGGGCGCGGAGATCGTGCATCCCCTGACCGACGAGGAGTGGGGTGTGCGCCGCTTCTTCGTCCGGGACCCCGGCGGCCGGGTGGTGAACGTCCTGAGCCATCGCTGACCGCTGGACTGCCTCCCGGTGAGCGCCCAGACTGGGGGTGTCGGACGCCCCGCTCTTCCTGGACGGTGACCGTGGAAACGCAAGAGAGTCAGCGCGTCGAGTTCACGCCCGAGGCGGCCGCACTGGTGCGGAAGCTGCGCGAGCAGCACGGTCCGCTGATGTTCCACCAGTCCGGCGGCTGCTGCGACGGCAGCGCTCCCATGTGCTACCCCGAGGGCGAATTCCGCACCGGCGCCTCGGACGTCCTGCTGGCCGAACTGGCCCTGGACGGCGTCCCGGAACCGGTCGGCTTCTGGATGTCGAAGTCCCAGCACGACCTGTGGAGCCACACCCGGCTCATCGTCGACGTCGTCCCCGGCCGGGGCGGCGGGTTCTCGCTGGAGGCCCCGGAAGGCGTCCGCTTCCTGATCCGCTCCCGTGTGATCGGCACCTGACCTACCGGGCGAGGAACTCCGCCACGGCGGATCGGGCAGCGCGGAGACGATCGCACGGAGTTCCCGGCCGAGTCCGGGCCGCTCCTCCCAGACCGCCGGGCTTCTGGTCAGCACGGCGAACAGCAGGTCGCCCTCGTACATGTCGCCCTCGGCCATCGGGTTCTCGCGCAGCACCTCCAGCGCGAGCGGCAACAGGTGCGGGAGGCCCTCGTTCTGCCCGATCAGCAGGCGCAGGTCCTCGACGGACAGCGCGCCGACCGGCCGGCCGCGCAGGGCGTGCGCCACCGTCATCAGGCGGGTCGCGCCGGCCGGTGGAGCCGGCCGGCGGTCGTGTTCGAGCTGGTCCAACGAGCGGTCACGGCCTGCGGGTCGGGTCACCGGACGATCGTCCGGCATCCCGGCCGCCGCGACCAGTGGGATTCCTCACGGCCGCAGCCCGCTCACCAGGTCCGCCGTGGCCGTGAGGCCGTTGCTGATGGTGGGGGCCATGCTGGTGCTGGCCAGGGAGAAGCCGAGCATCATGCAGACCAGGGCGTGGGAGATCTTCAGCGCGCCGTTGCGCATGAAGACCACCGCCAGGATCAGGAGCAGCAGCACCACTGAGATGGAAACAGCCATCGGAACCTCCTCCGCCACGCCCGGTGTGCGGCGTTCGGCCGCAAGTGTGGCGTAGCGGAGGCTTGTTCCGGGGCGCTGACGTGTCCCCCGTAAGGGTGGTGTCAGGGTGCCTGGAGGTTCGCCAGGCCGGCGAGGGCCTCGCGGTGGGCGCCCGCGCTGCCGTACGCGAGGGAGTCGGCCTTGGCCCGCTTGAGGGACAGGTGGACGGGGTGTTCCCAGGTCATGCCGAGTCCGCCGTGGAGTTGCAGCGCCTCCTCGGTGGCGTGGACGGCGACGGGAGAGGCGTAGGACTGCGCGACGGCGACCGTGAGGTCCGTGTCGTGGCCCGTGGTGAGCGCGTCGGCGGCGGCGCGGGCGGCCGCGCGGAGATTGACCACCTCCAGCCAGAGCTGGGCGAGCCGGTGCTTGAGCGCCTGGAACCCGCCGACCGGCCGGTTGAACTGCTTGCGCTCCTTCAGATAGCGCACTGTCTCGGTCAACGCCCAGTCGGCGATACCCAGTTGCTCGGAGGCGAGCAGTCCGGCACCGGCCCGCAGCGCACGCCGTACGGCGGGTTCGGCGGGGCCGAGGGAGCGGCCGGGGGCGCCGTCGAGGGTGACGGTGGCGAGCGGGCGGGTGAGGTCGAGCGGGATCTGCGGGGTGAGCGTGACCGCGTCGGCGGCGACCGCGTAGAGATTCCCGTCGTCGGCCGGGACGAGCAGCACGTCGGCCGCGACCGCGTCCGCCACGGCGGTCAACTCGCCGTGCAGTACGCCGTTCTCGACCCGCCCGGTGGCGAAGGCGGCGCCCGGCGCGGTGGTCAGGGACACGGCGAGCGCGCCCACCGTGCGGCCGGAGGCGAACCGCTCCAGCAACTCGGCGTCGTCACAGGCGAGCAGCGCCTCGGTGGCGACCACGGCGCTGGTGAGGTACGGCACCGGCGCCACGGCCCGCCCCAACTCCTCCAGCACGACGGCGACTTCGCGGTGCGAGGCACCCTGGCCGCCCCGCTCCTCGGGGATCAGCAGCCCCGCCAGGCCCATGCCCTCGGCGAGCTGCTTCCACAAGGCGGGGTCGTGCGGGGTGTCCGACTCGGTGCGGGCGATCACCGCGGCGGGCCCGCAGTGGTCGGTGAGCAGGTCGCGGACGGCGGCGCGCAGCGCCTCCTCCTCCTCGGAGTAGAGGAGGTCGGGCTCGGCGTTCGGCGTGCTCATCGGGCCAGGTCCTTCCAGGGGACGTCCTTGTCGGTGCGCGGTTCGGCGGGCAGGCCGAGGACGCGCTCGGCGACGATGTTCAGCAGGACCTCGCTGGTCCCGCCCTCGATGCTGTTGCCCTTGGAGCGCAGATAGCGGTAGCCGGCGTCGCGCCCGGTGAAGTCGACCAGTTCGGGGCGGCGAAGCGTCCAATCGTCGTACAGCAGCCCCTCCTCGCCCCGGAGTTCGACCTCCAGGCCGCTGATCTCCTGGTTGAGGCGGGCGAAGGCGAGCTTCATGCCGGAGCCCTCGTAGCCGGGCTGGCCGGCGTTGAGCTGCTGGCGCAGGCGTTCGGCGGTGAGGCGGGACACCTCGGCCTCGACCCAGAGCTTCAGCAGCCGCTGGTGCAGGTCGTGGGTGCGCAGTTCGGGGCGCTCGCGCCAGGTCTTGGCGACCGGGCCGATCATGCCGCCCTCGCGGGGCAGCCGCATGCCGCCGATGGAGACGCGTTCGTTCATCAAGGTGGTCTGCGCGACCCGCCAGCCGTCGCCGACCTCGCCGAGGCGGTGGTGGTCGGGGATGCGGACGCCGGTGAGGAAGACCTCGTTGAACTCGGCCTCGCCGGTGATCTGGCGCAGCGGTCGGACCTCCACGCCGGGGTCGGTCATGTCGCAGATGAAGTAGGTGATGCCCGCGTGCTTGGGCGCGTCGGGGTCGGTGCGGGCGATGAGAATGGCCCAGCGGGCCAGATGGGCGCTGGAGGTCCACACCTTCTGCCCGTCGACCACCCAGTCCTCGCCGTCCCGGACGGCACGGGTGCCGAGCGCGGCCAGGTCGGACCCGGCGCCGGGCTCGCTGAACAACTGGCACCACACCTCCTCGCCGGTCCAGAGCGGGCGCAGGAAGCGGGCCTTCTGCTCGTCGGTGCCGTAGCGCAGCACGGTCGGGGCGGCCATGCCGAGGCCGATGCCGATGCGGCGCGGGTCGTTGTCGGGGGCGCCGGCGGCGGCCAGCTCCTCGTCCACGACGGCCTGCAGCGAGCGCGGGGCGCCGAGTCCGCCGAGGCCCTCCGGGTAGTGCACCCAGGCGAGCCCGGCGTCGAAGCGGGCCCGGAGGAAGTCGAGGCGGTCGGTGGCGGCGGGCGGGTGCGCGGCCAGCAACTCATGGGTGCGGCGGCGCAGTTCACCGGCGTCGGTCATGCGGTGGCTCCGTTCTGGGGCAGGACGGCGATCCGGCCGGTGGTCAAGCCGTCGGCGACGCGCTGCACGGCGTCGGCCGCTCCGGCGAGCGGTACGCGCTCGCTGACCAGCGGCTTGATCGCGCCGCGCGCGGCCAGCTCGGTCAGCTCCTCGTGGCAGCGCAGCACCAGCTTGGGGTTCTTGGTGTTGTACAGGCCCCAGTGCAGGCCCAGGATCGCGTAGTTCTTCACCAGGGCGTGGTTGAGCGCGGGGCTCGGGATGGAGCCGCCGGCGAAGCCGACGACCACGATCCGGCCCTCGAAGGCGACGAGCTTGGCGGACTGGGCGTACGCCTCTCCGCCGACGGGGTCGTAGATCACGTCGGCGCCCTTGCCGCCGGTGGCCTCCTTGACGGCGGCGACCACGTCCTCGGTACGGCGGTCCACGACCACGTCGCAGCCCAGCTCGCGGGCGACGGCGGCCTTCTCGGCGCCGCCGACGACACCGATGACCCGCGCCCCGGCGGCCTTGCCGAGCTGGACGGCGGCGCTGCCGACCCCGCCCGCGGCGGCGTGCACCAGCAGGGTCTCCCCCGCCTCCAGGTGCGCCCGGCGGTGCAGCCCGAACCAGCCGGTCTGATAGCCGATGTGCAGCGCGGCGGCCTCGGCGTCGTCCAGCGCCTCGGGCGCGGGCAGCAGCGCGCGGGCGTCGGCGAGCGCGTACTCGGCGAAACCGCCGTGCGGCAGCGCCGGGTTGGCGATGACACGGCGGCCGTCCTCGGTCTCGCCGCAGATCTCCACGCCCGGCGTGAAGGGCAGCGGGGGCCGGATCTGGTACTGGCCCCGGCAGAGCAGGGCGTCCGGGAAGTTGACGTTGGCGGCACGCACGCGGAGCAGCACCTGGCCCTCGCCGGGCGTGGGGGTCTCCACCTCCGCCAGGCGCATCACCTCGCGCGGCTCGCCGTTCTCGTGCACTTGCCATGCCTGCATGCCGGGCCTCCACGGGACTGCGTCGTCTGAACCGGGGTCCTGGGCATACTAAGCGGTCGCTTGCCAATCAGGGAACAGCCGCCGGGCAACGGAAACCCGGCAGCGGAAACCCTCAGCCCTCTCCCTCGGCCCGCCGCCCCGCCCGCGCCCGCAGATGCATCCGCTCCCCCTGCGGCCCGAACAGGCTGAGGAACTCCACCGGGCCGTCCCACGCCGACCCGAACCAGTGCGGTACGCGGGTGTCGAACTCGGCGGCCTCCCCCGGCCCCAGCACCACGTCGTGGTCCCCGAGGACCAGCCGGAGGCGCCCGGAGAGCACGTACAGCCACTCGTACCCCTCGTGGGTGCGCGGGTCCGGCTGCCGGTCGCGGCGCGGTTCGATCACCTTGTACGCCTGGGGGCCGCCGGGGCGCCGGGTGAGGGGGTAGAAGGTGCGCCCGTCCCGCTTGACCGGCTCGGTGCGCACCCTCGGGTCGCCGACCGGCGGGGCGCCGACCAGTTCGTCCAGCGGGACCCGGTGGGCCTGCGCGATGGGCAGCAGCAGCTCGAGGCTGGGGCGGCGCAGGCCGGACTCCAGCCGGGAGAGGGTGCTGACCGAGATGCCGGTCGTCTCCGACAGCGCGGCCAGGGTCACGTCCCGTTCCTTGCGGATGCGGCGCAGTCTCGGGCCCACGGCGGCCAGCACCTCGTCGGTGCTCTCCGCGCCCGCGTCGCTCGTCTCGCTCATGCCTGTATTGCAGATTCGGCAAGGTGGTTTGTCAATCCGGCAGGTGTGAAGGGGGCCTTCGCAGAGCACCAATGCTCCATGCTGCTCACTCGGCTCGCGGAGGTGTCGGGCCAGGTCGCCGCCACGGCGTCCCGGACCCGCAAGACGGATCTGCTCGCGGAACTCTTCCGGGATGCGGAGCCCGAGGACGTGCCCGTGGTCATCCCGTACCTCGCGGGACGGCTGCCGCAAGGGCGGATCGGGGTCGGCTGGAAGGTGCTCGGCCGCGAGGTGGCACCCGCCGCCGAACCCACGCTCACGGTGCGCGGGGTGGACGCCCTGCTGACCGAGCTGGCTTCGGTGTCCGGAGCCGGTTCGCAGGCCGAGCGGGCGCGGATCGTGGACGAGCTGATGGGCGCGGCCACCGAGGACGAACAGCGCTTTCTACGGGGCCTGCTGACCGGCGAGGTCCGCCAGGGCGCCCTGGACGCGCTCGCCGTGGAGGGGCTGGCCCGCGCCACGGAGGCCGACCCGGCCACGGTACGGCGGGCGGTGATGCTGGCCGGCTCGCTCCAGACGGTGGCCCAGGCGCTGTTGGCGGAGGGCCCCGGCGCGCTGGACGAGTTCCGGCTCACGGTGGGCTGCCCGGTGCTGCCGATGCTGGCCCGCAGCGCGTCCTCGGTCGCGGAGGCGGTGGAGAAGCTCGGGGCGTGCGCGGTGGAGGAGAAGCTCGACGGCATCCGCGTACAGGTGCACCGGGACGGTGACGAGGTGCGCGTCTACACCCGGACGCTGGACGACATCACCGACCGGCTGCCCGAGGTGACGTCCGCGGCGCGGGAACTGCCGGGCGAGCGGTTCGTGCTGGACGGCGAGGTGATCTCCTTCGGTCCGGACGGGCGCCCCCGGTCCTTCCAGGAGACGGCCGGCCGGGTCGGCTCGCGGGTTGACGTGGCCAGGGCGGCCGAGGAGGTCCCGGTCTCCCCGGTGTTCTTCGACGCGCTCTCGGTGGACGGCCGGGACCTGCTGGACCTGCCCTTCGCCGAACGGCACGCGGAGCTGGCCCGGCTGGTGCCGGAGCCGATGCGGGTGCGCCGGGCGCTGGTGGCCGGGGCGGAGGACGTCGCGGCGGCGGAGGAGTTCTCGGCCGCGACCCTGGCGCGCGGGCACGAGGGCATCGTGGCCAAGGGGCTCGACGCGCCGTACAGCGCGGGCCGGCGCGGCGCGTCCTGGCTGAAGGTCAAGCCCGTGCACACCCTCGATCTGGTGGTGCTGGCCGCCGAGTGGGGCCACGGCCGCCGCACCGGCAAGCTCTCCAACCTCCACCTGGCCGCCCGCACGGCCGACGGCGGTTACGCGATGCTCGGTAAGACCTTCAAGGGCATGACGGACGTGATGCTCGCCTGGCAGACCGAACGGCTCGGCGAACTCACGGTGGAGGAGAAGAGCTGGGGCGTGACCGTACGCCCCGAACTGGTCGTGGAGATCGCCTACGACGGGCTCCAGCGCTCCACCCGCTACCCGGCCGGGGTCACCCTGCGGTTCGCGCGGGTGATCCGCTACCGCGAGGACAAGCGGCCCGAGGACGCCGATACGGTGGAGGACCTGCTCGCGGCCCACCCGGAGGTCAAGGCGTGACAGTGCGTGTAACGAAGCGCAGCGCGGGACTCCTGTTGTTCCGCCACACCGACCGAGGTCTTGAGGTGTTGCTCGGCCATATGGGCGGCCCGTTCTGGGCCACGAAGGACGAGGGGGCCTGGTCGGTCCCCAAGGGCGAGTACGCGGCGGACGAACCCGCCTGGGACGCGGCCCGCCGGGAGTTCGAGGAGGAGCTGGGCATCGCCCCGCCGGACGGCCCGGCGCTGCCGCTGGGCGAGATCGCCCAGCGCAACGGCAAGATCGTCACCGCCTGGGCGGTGGAGGCCGACCTCGACCCGGCGACGATCGCGCCCGGCACCTTCACCATGGAGTGGCCGCCCCACTCGGGCCGTATCCAGGAGTTCCCGGAGCTGGACCGGGTGGCCTGGTTCACCCCCGAGGAGGCCCGGCCGCTGATGGTCTCCGGACAGGGCACGTTTCTGGACCGTCTGGCGGAGCACTCGGGCTGAACAGGGGATCGAAGCGTTGCGGCACCGCCTGCCGCGCGCGAAGGTCGACGCACACCCCGCACCAGGAGGTCAGCCATGCCCATCGCCACGGTGAACCCGGCCAACGGCGAGACGGTCAAGACGTACGAGCCGATGGACGACGCCGAGGTGGAGCGTCGGCTCCAGCTCGCCGAGGCCACCTTCCGGACCTACCGGACGACGTCGTTCGCCGAGCGCGCCGAGCATCTGAACCGGGCCGCCGACCTGCTGGAGTCGGACAACGACGAGGTCGCCCGGATCATGACGACCGAGATGGGCAAGCCGCTCGCGCAGGCCCGCGCGGAGGCCGCCAAGTGCGTCAAGGCGATGCGCTGGTACGCCGAGCGGGCCGAGAAGCTGCTCGCCGCCGAGGTGCCGGACGAGGCGGACGTGAAGGACTCCGGCGCCTCGCGGGTCAGGGTGGTCTACCGCCCGCTGGGCCCGGTGCTCGCGGTGATGCCGTGGAACTTCCCGCTCTGGCAGGTGATCCGGTTCGCCGCGCCCGCGCTGATGGCGGGCAACGTCGGCCTGCTCAAGCATGCCTCGAACGTGCCGCAGACCGCCCTCTACCTGGAGGACCTGTTCCAGCGGGCCGGGTTCCCAGTGGGCTGTTTCCAGACGCTGCTGATCGGCTCGGCCGCCGTCGACGAGATCCTCCGGGACGAGCGGGTCAAGGCCGCCACCCTCACCGGCAGCGAGCCGGCCGGGCGTGCGGTCGCCTCCACCTCCGGCGAGATGATCAAGAAGACCGTGCTGGAGCTGGGCGGCAGCGACCCCTATCTGGTGATGCCCTCCGCCGACATCGACCGGGCGGCCGAGGTCGCGGTGACCGCGCGGGTGCAGAACAACGGGCAGTCCTGCATCGCCGCCAAGCGGTTCATCGTGCACACGGACGTCTACGACACGTTCCTGGAGAAGTTCGTCGCCGGGATGAAGGACCTCACCGTCGGCGACCCCATGGACGACCACACCGACGTCGGCCCCCTCGCCACCGAGCAGGGCCGGGCGGACGTCGAGGAACTGGTGGACGACGCGCGCCGCAGCGGGGCCGACATTCTGTGCGGGGGCGAGCGGCCCGGTGGCGTCGGCTGGTACTACCCGCCGACCGTGATCGCGGGCGTCGAGCGCGAGATGCGCATCCACCGCGAGGAGGCGTTCGGGCCGGTGGCGACCGTGTACCGGGCGGAGGACCTGGAGGACGCGATCCTGATCGCCAACGACTCGCCGTTCGGGCTGAGTTCGAGTGTGTGGACGCGGGACGAGGACGAGATGGCGCACTGCGCGCGGGACCTGGAGGCCGGGGGCGTGTTCATCAACGGGATGACCGCTTCACACCCGGCGTTGCCCTTCGGCGGGGTGAAGCGGTCCGGGTACGGACGTGAACTGTCGGCGCAGGGAATCCGGGAGTTCTGCAACATCACCACCGTTTGGCAGGGAGCGTGAGGATCGCACGGATACGATCCGGTCTGTGAACGGCGAAGTGACTCTGCCTCTGATCGTGGACGAGCGTGGTGCGCTGCGGGTTTCGGCGGGCGACGTCAGCAAGTTGCTGCGCAGCGTTGGCGCGCGGTGGGTGCATCTTGTGGAGGCTGGGGAGCGGGGGCTTGATGAGGACACCGTTGCCGAGTTGACCATTGAGTTGGCCAAGTTGGCGGATCGGATCGATGTGGCGTGCATTGCTCATAGCAGTGGGGCGCCGTAGGGGTTGGCGTGTGTGGTGGGGTGCTGCTGCGTCGTGGCTTGTCGCGCA
Source organism: Streptomyces bauhiniae (assembly GCF_004784475.1). Lineage (GTDB taxonomy): Bacteria > Actinomycetota > Actinomycetes > Streptomycetales > Streptomycetaceae > Streptomyces > Streptomyces seoulensis. The sequence continues at coordinate 136,930 of NZ_SRRT01000009.1, read as the reverse complement.
GTTCCCCGCGCCCCTTTTTGCAGTGGGCCTGAGCTGCGGAGATTGCCCTTTATTACTCTCTGTTCTCGCCGGTTCGGAGTAATTCGGCGCGAGATCGTCGGCCTTCCGGGTGAGTGTGGGTGGACCACCTTCTGACCGGCGGACGAAGGCCCGCCGGACGGCGAAAGCAGGGACCGCTCATGGCGACTTTGTGCAGACCCTCGGTGTCCGTGCCGGAACACGTGATCACCATGGAGGAGACCCTGGAGCTGGCCCGCACGCACCACGCGGACAACCCACAGCTCCCGCTGGCCCTCCGTCTGATCGAGAACACCGGAGTGCGCACCCGGCACATCGTGCAGCCCATCGAGGAGACCCTGAAGCACCCGGGCTTCGAGCAGCGCAACAAGCTGTACGAGTCCGAGGCCAAGGCCCGGGTGCCCGCGGTGATCCAGCAGGCCCTCGACTCGGCCGAACTCCTCACCTCTGACATCGATGTCATCGTCTACGTGTCGTGCACCGGCTTCATGATGCCGTCGCTCACCGCGTGGCTGATCAACGAGATGGACTTCTCCAGCACCACCCGGCAGCTCCCCATCGCCCAGTTGGGCTGTGCGGCCGGCGGTGCGGCCATCAACCGGGCGCACGACTTCTGTTCGGCCTACCCGGAGGCCAACGCCCTCATCGTGGCCTGCGAGTTCTGCTCGCTGTGCTACCAGCCCACCGACCTCGGCGTCGGCTCCCTGCTCTCCAACGGCCTGTTCGGCGACGGCATCGCGGCCGCCGTGGTCCGCGGCCGGGGCGGCACGGGTGTACAGCTCGAGCGCAACGGCTCGTACCTGATCCCCAAGACCGAGGACTGGATCTCGTACGACGTCCGCGACACCGGGTTCCACTTCCTGCTGGACAAGCGGGTGCCGACCACGATGGAGCCGCTGGCCCCGGCGCTCCAAGAACTCGCGGGCAATCACGGCTGGAACGCCTCCGACCTGGACTTCTACATCATCCACGCCGGCGGCCCCCGAATACTCGACGACCTCAGCAAGTTCCTGAAGGTCGAGCCGCACGCGTTCCGGTTCAGCCGGGCCACGCTCACCGAGTACGGCAACATCGCCAGCGCCGTCGTCCTGGACGCGCTGCGCCGGCTGTTCGACGACGGGGGTGCCGAGCACCGGGCGCGCGGGCTGCTGGCCGGGTTCGGGCCCGGCATCACCGCCGAGATGACCGTCGGCCGCTGGGTCGGCGACCAGGAGGGGCGATGACCGACGAGACCCTCACCGGGACCCCGCCCCCGATCCGGCAGTGGCCGGCCACCGACCTGGCGGGCACCGACTTCGACCCGGTGCTGACCGAGCTGATGAACGAGGGCCCGGTCACCCGCATCCAACTGCCCAACGGCGAGGGCTGGGCCTGGCTGGTCACCCGGTACGACGACGTACGCATGGTGACCAACGACCCCCGCTTCGGCCGGGAAGCCGTGATGGACAAGCAGGTCACCCGGCTCGCCCCGCACTTCATCCCGGACCGGGGAGCGGTCGGCTTCCTCGACCCGCCCGACCACACCCGGCTGCGCCGCTCGGTGGCCGCCGCGTTCACCGCCAAGGGCGTGGAACGGGTCCGGGAGCGGTCGCGGGCCATGCTGGAGGAGCTGGTGGACGAACTCCTCCAGGACGGGCCGCCGGCCGACCTCACCAGCGCGGTGCTCAGCCCGTTCCCCATCGCGGTGATCTGCGAGCTGATGGGCGTACCGGCCGCCGACCGGCACTCCATGCACGACTGGACGCAGCTCATCCTGTCCTCCGCGCACGGCAAGGAGGTCAGCGAGCGGGCCAAGCGCGAGATGAGCGCCTACTTCACCGACCTCATCGGGCACGGTGCGCGCGGTCCCGAGGGCTCGGTCTGCGCGCTGCTGAGCGAGGCCGTGGACCGGGACGAGGTCACGCTGGTGGAGGCGGTCGGCCTCGCCGTGCTGCTGCAGATCGGCGGCGAGGCGGTCACCAACAACAGCGGGCAGATGTTCTATCTGCTGCTGACCCGGCCGGAGTTGGCGGAGCGGCTGCGCTCGGACCGGGAGATCCGGCCGAGGGCGATCGACGAGCTGCTGCGGTACATCCCGCACCGCAACGCGGTCGGCCTCTCCCGGATCGCTCTGGAGGACGTGGAGATCGGGGGCGTCCGCATCCGTGCGGGTGACGCGGTCTACAACTCCTACCTGGCCGCCAACCGCGACCCGGAGGTGTTCCCCGACCCGGACACCATCGACGTCGAGCGCAGCCCCAACCCGCATGTGGCGTTCGGCTTCGGCCCGCACTACTGCCCGGGCGGGATGCTGGCCCGGCTGGAGTCCGAGCTGCTGGTGGACGTCCTGCTGGACCAGGTGCCGGGGCTGAAGTTGGCGGTGCCGCCGGAGGAAGTCCCCTTCCGCAAGGGCGCGTTGATCCGGGGACCCGAGTCCCTGCCGGTGACCTGGTGAGCCGGTCATGACGACGACCGAGGGACTGCTCGTACCGCCGGGACACGGCCGGGTCGTGGCGACGGCCGCCCAGCGGGTCACGTTCAAGGTCACCGGCACCCACTCGCGGACGGCCTCCACCTTCGAGGTGGAGGTCCCGCCGGGCTTCGACGTGGGCGCCCATGTGCACACGCGCAGCGAGGAGTTGTTCTACGTCCTGGACGGAGAACTCGACGTCCTCGCCTTCGAGCCCCGCGTCCGCACCCCCGACAACTGGCAGAAGTGGGAGTCGAGTTCGGGCACCAGGGTGGTCCGGGCGACACCGGGCACGGTCATCGTCGTCCCACCCGGCTGCCCCCACGCCTTCGCCAACCCCACCGACACCCCGGCCCGCATGTTCTTCCAGGCCGCTCCCCCACCGGACCACGAGCGCTACTTCGAAGAACTCCTGGAAATCCTGAACGCGGAGGGTCCTCCGGACCAGGAGGCCATCGAGGAGCTGCGAAAGCGCTACGACATAGACCAACTCACACCGTTGAAACACCGGTGAGCGTCTCGGCCTTTGAGGGGCGCGGGGAACTGCGCGACAAGCCACGACGAACCGTGAGCCCGCAAAGCACCCCCGCGCCCCCCGGCGCTACCGAATAGGCACCCCGGCCAAGGTCCGAGCGATCACCAGCCGCTGAATCTCACTCGTCCCCTCGAAGATCGTGTAAATCGCCGCATCCCGATGCATCCGCTCCACGGGATACTCCCGCGTATACCCGTTCCCCCCAAGAATCTGAATCGCCTGCCCGGTGACCTTCTTCGCCGTCTCACTGGCGAACAGCTTCGACATGGACCCCTCAGCCGCGGTGAACGGCTTACCGTTGACCGCCATCCAGGAAGCCCGCCACACGAGCAACCGAGCCGCGTCGATAGAGGTCCGCATGTCGGCCAACTGGAAGGCAACCCCCTGGTTGTCAACAATGGGCCGCCCGAACTGCTCACGCGTGGTGGCGTATTCGAGCGCGACCTCGTAGGCGGCACGCGCGGTACCGACAGCCATCGCCCCCACGGCGGGCCGAGACGCCTCGAACGTGGCCATCGCCGCGTTCTTGACCCGCTCACCACTGCGGGCACGCTCCCGCGCCCGCGCCAGTCGCTCGTCCAGCTTCTCCTTGCCCCCGAGCAGGCAGGAACCGGGCACGCGCACGTTCTCCAGGACGACCTCGGCGGTGTGCGAGGCGCGAATCCCGTGCTTCTTGAACTTCTGGCCCTGGCTGAGACCGGGCGTACCCGGCGGGACGATGAAGGAGGCGTGCCCCTTGGACCCCAGTTCGGGGTCGACCACGGCCACGACGACATGGACGTTGGCGATGCCGCCGTTGGTGGCCCAGGTCTTGGTGCCGTTGAGCACCCACTCGTCCTTGGCCTCGTCGTACACCGCACGCGTGCGCATGGAGGCCACGTCGGAGCCGGCGTCGGGCTCGGAGGAGCAGAAGGCGGCGACCTTGGCGTCGTTCACATCGCCGTACATCTGCGGAATCCAGGTGCCGATCTGCTCCTCGGTGCCGTTGGCGAGGACGCCCACGGCCGCGAGGCCGGTACCGACGATGGAGAGGGCGATGCCCGCGTCCCCCCAGAACAGCTCCTCCATGACCATCGGTATGCCGAGGCCGGTGGGGTCGAAGTACTGCTGGGCGTAGAAGTCGAGGGAGTAGACGCCGATCTTGGCGGCCTCCTGGATGACCGGCCAGGGAGTCTCCTCACGCTCGTCCCATTCGGCGGCCGCGGGCCGGATCACATCGGCGGCGAAGCCGTGCAGCCAGTCCCGGACCTCCTTCTGTTCGTCGTTGAGCTCCATGGTGAACTCGGCCATGTCCCCTCCAGCGGCGGCGCGTACGGTGTTACTAGCGGTAACCGAAGTATGTTACCGACGGGTAGGTGAAGTCAACTCCGGATGACGGCTCGGTATCCCGTTCGATGTCAGGCCCGCGGTGAGTGTTAGTTTGCGCAGGCGTCACCGAATCAGCACGGGTGGGGAGACCACATGGACACCACACAGCGGACCGATCAGCAGAGGTCCGCCGACCGACGACGGCGGGAACTGCTGGAGGCCGCCGACCGGGTGGTGCTGCGCGACGGCCCGCAGGCGTCGATGAACGCCATCGCCGCGGAGGCGGGCATCACCAAGCCGATCCTCTACCGCCACTTCGGCGACAAGGGCGGCCTCTACGCGGCCCTCGCCATGCGGCACACCGACGCCCTGCTCGACTCGCTGCGCGCGGCGCTGGACGCCCCGGCCGACCGCCGGGAACGGGTGGAGTCCACGCTCGACACCTACCTCGCCGCCATCGAGGCCCGCCCGCAGGTGTACCGGTTCCTGATGCACCCCTCCGAGGGCGGCCAGGGCGGCGACCACGGCTTCGACGTCGGCAAGCACAGCGCCCCGCTGCTACGCCGGATGGGCGAGGAGCTGGCCCAGGTCATCGAGGAGCGGGTGGACCTCGGTCCGGGCAGCCAGCAGTTGGCCCGCGTCTGGGGCCACGGGATCGTCGGCATGATGCACGCCGCCGGGGACTGGTGGCTGGGCGAGCGTCCCTGCTCGCGGGCCGAACTGGTGCGCTCGCTGGCCGACTTGCTGTGGGGACGGCTCGCGGCCGCCGGTGACCGGGTGGGCGGTCCGGGCTTCTGACCCGTCCGCCTCACGTGCGCCAGGGGGCCTTGCTCACCTGGCGGTCGAGCTTGCGCCGGCGGCGGCCCGTCACGCGGTCGGCGTAGACCGTACCGGCCAGATGGTCGCACTCGTGCTGGAGGCAGCGGGCGAAGAACCCGGTGCCGTCCACGGTGACCGGCTCCCCCGTCATCGTGACGCCCTCCACCACCGCGTGGTCGTACCGCTCCGTGCCCGCCTCCAGGCCCGGCAGCGACAGACAGCCCTCGGGGCCGAGGAACTCCAGGCCGTCGGTCGTCACCAGGCGGGGGTTGACCACATGGCCCAGGTGGCGGACCTCGTCGTCGTCCGGGCAGTCGTACACGAACACCCGCAGGTTCACGCCGATCTGGTTGGCGGCCAGGCCCACGCCCTCATGGGCGTACATGGTGGCGAACAAGTCCGCCACGAGTGCCGCGAGTTCCGGGCCGAAGTCGGTGACGTCCCCGCAGGGTGCGTGCAGCACGGGGTCGCCGAGGAGCGTGAGGGGCCGGACGCGCCCGTGGGCACCCGGTATCGAGCGGTGTCGCATGGCGGCAAGGGTACGGTTCGTTCGGCCCGCGCCGAGCGCGCGAGGGCGGGCCGGGCGGACCGGGATTCGGGTGTGCGAACGGTTCTCGATAGGCTGAGGCCCCCACCACGCTGCCGGATGGCCCCAGGCGCGGCGCGTACGCAAGGAGGATCGAGGACTGATGGCAGGCAACTCGGACCCGCTCTCGCCGCGGGCCAAGCTGGCCGTGACCGCGGGCAAGGCGGTCGCGGCGGCATCGCGCGCCGCGGGACGCGGCAGCGGGTCGGTGATCGGCGGAAAGGTCGCCCTGCGGCTCGACCCCGACCTGCTCGCCCGGCTCGCCACCCACCTGGACGTGGTCCTGGTGTCGGCGACCAACGGCAAGACCACCACCACCCGGCTGATCGCGGAGGCCCTGCGCGCCGCCGGTCCGGTGGTGTCCAACGCGCTCGGCGCCAACATGCCGGCCGGTATCACCTCCGCCCTCGCGGGCGGCTCGGACGCCAAGTTCGGTGTCATCGAGGTCGACGAGAAGTACCTGGCCGGTGTGGCACGTGACACCAGCCCCAAGTGCATCGCGCTGCTGAACCTCTCCCGCGACCAGTTGGACCGCGCGGCCGAGACCCGGATGCTCGCGGAGAACTGGCGCGAGGGCCTGTCCGGCTCCAAGGCCGTCGTCGTCGCCAACTGCGACGACCCGCTGGTGGTGTGGGCGGCCTCGTCCTCCCCCAACGTGGTCTGGGTCGCGGCCGGCCAGATGTGGAAGGACGACGCCTGGTCCTGCCCCTCCTGCGGCGGTGTGATGCAGCGCCCCGGCGACGACTGGTTCTGCGGCGAGTGCGGCTTCCGCCGTCCGACGCCGACCTGGGCGCTCTCCGGCGACCACGTCCTCGACCCGCACGGCTCGGCCTGGCCGATCCACCTCCAGTTGCCGGGCCGCGCCAACAAGGCGAACGCGGCCAGCTCGGCCGCCGTCGCCGCCGTGTTCGGGGTGCCGCCGCAGGTGGCGCTGGAGCGCATGTACCAGGTGCAGGCGGTCGCCGGACGCTACGACGTGGTCCAGTTCCAGAACCGCGACCTGCGGCTGCTGCTGGCGAAGAACCCGGCCGGCTGGCTGGAGACCTTCTCCCTGATCGACCCGCCGCCCACCCCGGTGATCCTCTCCGTGAACGCGCGCGGGGCGGACGGCACCGACACCTCCTGGCTGTGGGACGTGGACTACACCCGGCTCACCGGCCACCCGATCTTCGTCGTCGGTGACCGGAAGCTGGACCTCGCCGTCCGCCTGGAAGTGGCGAACCAGCACTTCCAGGTGTGCGAGAACCTCGACGAGGCCGTCGCCGCGGCCCCGCCGGGCCGTATCGAGGTCATCGCCAACTACACCGCGTTCCAGGACCTGCGCCGCCGCGTCGGCAACTGAGCCAGAAGGGCGAACACCTCCTCATGAGCGACAACCAACTGCGGCTGGTGTGGATCTATCCCGACCTGCTGAGCACCTACGGCGACCAGGGCAACGCCCTCGTCGTGGAGCGCCGGGCGCGGCAGCGCGGCCTGGACGTGGCCCGTCTCGACGTGCGCAGCGACCAGCCGATCCCCACCTCGGGCGACATCTACCTGATCGGCGGCGGTGAGGACCGTCCGCAGCGGCTGGCGGCCGAGCGGCTGCGCCGCGACGGGCACCTCCAGCGTGCGGTGGAGAACGGCGCGATCGTGTTCTCCGTGTGCGCCGGCTACCAGATCCTCGGCCACGAGTTCATCAACGACCTCGGCCAGCGCGAGCCGGGCCTCGGCCTGCTCGACGTGATGTCGACGCGCGGCGAGGGCGAGCGGTGCGTGGGCGATGTGCTCGGTGACATCGACCCGCGCCTCGGGCTGCCTCCGCTGACCGGGTTCGAGAACCACCAGGGCGTCACCCATCTGGGCCCGACCGCCCGCGCTTTCGCCCAGGTGACCATGGGCCGGGGCAACGGCACCGGCGACGGCACCGAGGGCGCGTACAACGGCACGGTGTTCGGCACGTACATGCACGGCCCCGTGCTGGCCCGTAACCCGCAGATCGCGGACCTGCTGCTGAAGCTGGCGCTGGACGTGAACGCGCTGCCCCCGATCGACGACCGCTGGTACGAGGCGCTGCGCGACGAGCGCATCGCGGCGGCGCAGCAGCCGGCCTAATCACCGCGTACCACCGCATATCAGTACACCCGTCAGGCGGGCCCGTGAGCTTTCGCGGGCCCGCCTGACGCGTCGTCCGCTCACCTGTGCGGGTGCGTCCAGCAGGCGGACGCCCGCTGGGTGAGGGGCCCCTGCCGCCGGTAGTGTGGCCGGGAACCCGCCGGACAACGTGGTCCGGCCTCCCGGCCCACGTCGAGAAGGTAATTCGGGCTATGCGCATTGGTGTCCTCACCTCCGGCGGCGACTGCCCCGGTCTGAACGCCGTCATCCGGTCGGTCGTGCACCGAGCCGTCGTCGACCACGGCGACGAGGTCATCGGCTTCCGCGACGGCTGGAAGGGCCTGCTGGAGTGCGACTGGCTGAAGCTCGACCTGGACGCCGTCAGCGGCATCCTGGCGCGCGGCGGCACGATCCTCGGCTCCTCCCGCGTCCGTCCGGAGCACCTGCGCGGCGGGGTGGAGCGGGTCAAGGGCCACGTCGAGGAACTCGGGCTGGACGCGATCATCCCGATCGGCGGTGAGGGCACGCTGAAGGCGGCCCGGCTGCTGTCGGACAGCGGGCTGCCCATCGTGGGCGTGCCCAAGACCATCGACAACGACATCTCGGCGACCGACGTCACCTTCGGCTTCGACACGGCCGTGGGGGTCGCCACCGAGGCGCTGGACCGGCTGAAGACCACCGCCGAGTCCCACCAGCGGGTGCTGATCGTGGAGGTCATGGGCCGCCACACCGGCTGGATAGCGCTGAACTCGGGCACGGCGGCCGGCGCGCACGCCATCGTGGTCCCCGAACGGCCCTTCGACATCGACGAGTTGACCCGCCGCGTCGGTGCCCGGTTCGAGGCGGGCAAGCGGTTCGCCATCGTGGTGGCCGCCGAGGGCGCCAAGCCGCGCGCCGGCTCCATGGAGTTCGACGAGGGCGGCCGGGACATCTACGGCCACGAGCGCTTCGCCGGGATCGCCCGCCAGCTCTCCGTCGAGCTGGAGCAGCGGCTCGGCAAGGAGGCCCGGCCGGTGATCCTCGGGCATGTGCAGCGCGGCGGCACTCCGACGGCGTACGACAGGGTGCTGGCCACCCGGTTCGGCTGGCACGCGGTGGAGGCGGTGCACCGGGAGGAGTTCGGCCGGATGACCGCGCTGCACGGCACGGACATCGTGATGGTGCCGCTGGCCGAGGCGGTCAGCACCCTGAAGACGGTCCCGGCGGAGCGGTACGCCGAGGCGGAGTGCGTGCTGTAGCGGCTCGCGGGGCCGGGCGGACCCCGCTCACGGGCGGGCGCGGGGGCGCCCGTACCCTGAGTGCGGACAGAAACCGCTCAACCCCCACGAACCAGGAGCCGCCGGATGGACCACAGCGGGCACGGCATGATGCCGGATCTGCCGCCGTTCACGCTGGGACGGGGGCTCGTGTGGTCGGCGGACCCCTTCTTCCTGATCGCCTGCCTGGCCGGGCTCGCCCTGTACGGCTGGGGGGTGCTGCGGCTGCGGCGGCGCGGGGACGCGTGGCCCGTCTCGCGCACCCTGTCGTACGTCGTCGGCGTGCTGACCATCGCTCTGGTGATGTGCACCCGGCTGAACGACTACGGCATGGTCATGTTCAGCGTGCACATGGTGCAGCACATGGTGATCAGCATGCTGTCGCCGATCCTGATCCTGCTGGGCGCGCCGGTGACGCTGGCCCTGCGGGCGCTGCCGACGGCGGGCCGGGGCCGCAAGGGTCCCCGTGAGCTGCTGCTGGCGCTCCTGCACAGCCGGTACATGCGGTTCATCACGCATCCGGCGTTCACGATCCCGCTGTTCATCGCCAGCCTGTACGCGCTGTACTTCTCGCCGGTCTTCGACTTCCTGATGGGGTCCAAGGCCGGGCACATCGCCATGATGGTGCACTTCCTGGCGGTGGGCGTGGTGTTCTTCTGGCCGATCATCGGCGTCGATCCGGGTCCGCACCGGCCGAACCATCTGATGCGGATGCTGGAGCTGTTCGCGGGCATGCCGTTCCACGCCTTCTTCGGCATCGCGCTGATGATGGCGTCCGAGCCGATGGTGGAGACCTTCAAGAACCCGCCCGCCTCGCTCGGCATCGACGCGCTCTCCGACCAGGGCGCGGCCGGCGGCATCGCGTGGGCGTTCAGCGAGATCCCGTCGGTGCTGGTGCTGATCGCGCTGCTCTTCCAGTGGTACCGCTCCGAGCAGCGGCAGGCCCGCCGCACGGACCGGGCGGCGGACCGCAACGGCGACCAGGAGCTGGAGGCGTACAACGCCTATCTGGCCTCGCTGAGCGCACGCGAGGGCTGATCCCGCGCGAAACCGCTCGGCCATCGGAGTGCCGGTGGCGGCGGAACCGGGGCACGATGGTGGTGGACGGACCACGAGGAGGGTGCCGCGATGCCCGGTTCCATGCGAGGTTCCAGCAAGGCGGACGGTTCCACCAGGGCGATGGGGGCGCTCACCGTGGGCGGTCTGGTCGTCGTCACCGCGTACACCGTCGCGCTAGGCGGCAACGGCTGGCTGTGGTTCGGCTGGGTGGTGCTGGGGCTGCTGACGGTGGCGCTGGCGGTCACCCAGAGGTGATTACAGTGGCCGGGTGAACAGCAGGGCCGCGTCCTTCGACGACCTCGACCGCAAGATCATCACCGCGCTGATGGCGAACGCCCGCAGCAGCTTCGCCGAGATCGGCGCGGCGATCGGGCTGTCGGCCACCGCGGTCAAGCGGCGGGTAGACCGGCTGCGCGAGACCGGGGTGATCACCGGGTTCACGGCGACCGTGCAGCCCTCCGCGCTCGGCTGGCGCACGGAGGCGTACGTCGAGGTCTACTGCGAGGGCGCCGCCCCGCCCCGGCGGCTCGCGGAGGTGGTCAGCAACCATCCGGAGATCACGGCGGCGATGACCGTGACCGGGGGCGCGGACGCCCTGCTGCACGTGCGGGCGCGGGACGTGGAGCACTTCGAGGGGGTGCTGGAGCGCATCCGCGCCGAGCCGTTCATCCGGAAGACGATCAGCGTGATGGTGCTGTCCCACCTCCTCCCGGAAAGCCCCGAGGCGGGCGCCACCCAGGCCGCTCCCGAGTGATCGCCGGTCAAACCCGCCGAACGCGCAGGTCTCCTGCGTCCTGACCGGAAGATGCGCAGCGATCCTGCGCGATCACGCAGCTTTTGTCGCTTGTCGTGCCTCGGCCGGAGTTTCTACCGTGGTGTCACCCCCGTGAGTAACACACTGGAAAGCGGAGGAAACCCTCTGTGGCCGAAACCCGTGTGCAGCGCCCCCGGCGCTTCCTGGTCTGCGAACCCAGGCACTTCACCGTGCAGTACGCGATCAACCCCTGGATGCGTCCCGACGCCCCCGTGGACGTCGACCTCGCCCAGTCCCAGTGGCAGGCGCTGATCGACGCCTACCGCGCCCACGGGCACACCGTGGACGCCGTCGACCCGGTGCCGGGTCTGCCCGACATGGTCTTCGCGGCCAACGCCGCCTTCGTGGTCGGCGGCCGCGTCTTCGGCTCGCTGTTCCACGCCCCGGAGCGCCGCCCGGAGTCGCTCCACTACGAATCCTGGTTCAGGACCGCGGGATACGACGTGTACCGCCCGCTGGCGGTCACCGAGGGCGAGGGCGACCTGGTGTGGACCGGCCGGTACGTGCTGGCCGGCACCGGGTTCCGCACCACACCCGACGCCCACCGCGAGGCGCAGGAGTTCTTCGGCCACCCGGTGATCACGCTGACCCTGGTGGACCCGTACTTCTACCACCTGGACACGGCGCTGTTCGTGCTGGACGACGACAACATCGCCTACTACCCGGAAGCCTTCTCGGCGGACAGCCGCGAGGTGCTCCGGCGGCTGTACCCGGACGCGGTGCTCGCCACCCGTGACGACGCGATGGCCTTCGGCCTGAACTCCGTGTCCGACGGCCGGCACGTCTTCATCGCCCCCCAGGCCGAGGTGCTCGCCGAGCGCCTGGCGACGCATGGCTACGACCCCGTGCCCGTCGATCTGTCGGAGCTGCACAAGGCAGGCGGCGGCATCAAGTGCTGCACTCAGGAGATCCGCTCATGACCGCACCCGCGCACGCGCGCACGTCCGCCGACCTGATCCGGGCGGAGGAGCCGGTGCTCGCGCACAACTACCACCCGCTGCCCGTCGTCGTGGCACGGGCCGAGGGCGCCTGGGTGGAGGACGTCGAGGGCCGCCGGTACCTCGACATGCTGGCGGGCTATTCGGCCCTCAACTTCGGCCACCGCCATCCGGCGCTGATCCAGGCCGCGCACGACCAGCTCGACCGGCTGACCCTGACCTCCCGCGCCTTCCACAACGACCGGCTGGCCGAGTTCGCCGAGCGGCTCGCCGCGCTGACCGGTCTGGACATGGTGCTGCCCATGAACACCGGCGCCGAGGCGGTGGAGAGCGGCATCAAGGTGGCCCGCAAGTGGGCGTACGACGTGAAGGGCGTGCCCGACGGGCAGGCCACGATCGTGGTCGCGGCGGACAACTTCCACGGCCGTACGACGACCATCGTCAGCTTCTCCACGGACGAGTCGGCGCGGGCGGGCTTCGGCCCCTTCACGCCCGGCTTCAAGATCGTGCCGTACAACGACCTGGCCGCGCTGGAGGAGGCGGTCGACGAGACCACGGCCGCGGTGCTGATCGAGCCCATCCAGGGCGAGGCCGGGGTGATCATCCCGGACGCGGGCTATCTGACCGGTGTCCGGGAACTGACCCGGCGCAAGGGGTGCCTGTTCATCGCGGACGAGATCCAGTCCGGGCTGGGCCGCACCGGGCGCACCCTGGCCGTCGAGCACGAGTCGGTGGTGCCGGACGTGCTGCTGCTGGGCAAGGCGCTGGGCGGCGGCATCGTGCCGGTCTCTGCGGTGGTGGCCCGGCGTGAGGTGATGGGCGTGCTGGGTCCGGGCGAGCACGGCTCCACCTTCGGCGGCAATCCGCTGGCGGCGGCGGTCGGCACGGCGGTGGTCGAGCTGCTGGAGACGGGTGAGTTCCAGCGCCGGGCCGACGAGCTGGGGCTGGTCCTGCGCGAGGGTCTCGAAGCGCTGCGCGGGCACGGGGTGACCGGGTTCCGGGCGCGCGGCCTGTGGGCCGGCGTGGACGTGGACCCGGCGCTGGGCACCGGCCGGGAGATCAGCGAGCGGCTGATGCGCGAGGGCATCCTGGTCAAGGACACCCACGGTTCCACGATCCGGCTCGCTCCCCCGCTGACGGTGACGGCGGACGAGCTGCGCTCCGCGCTGGGGACGCTGGAAAAGGTGCTGGGTCAGGCGGGCTGAGCATGGGCGGGCGGGGCCGGGGTACGACACCCCGGCCCCGCCCTTTGCTCACTTCTCGGCGAGCAGGCCCTTCATCTGCTTGATCTCGGCGCTCTGCGCGGCGATCACGTCGTCCGCCGTCTTCGTGGCCCGGCTGTCCCGGCCCTTGGCCTGCTCCGTCTTCGCCATCTCCACGGCGCCCTGGTGGTGGACGACCATCAGGGTCAGGAACTTCCTGTCGAAGTCGGCGCCGGTGCTCTTCTTCAGCGCGGTCATGTCGTCGGCGCTCATCATCCCGGACATGCCCGCCATGCCGCCGTGCCGCGAATGGTCCATGCCGGCCATCGGGGGCTCCTCGCCCCAGGACTTCAGCCAGCCGGTCATGGTGCGGATCTCGGGGTCCTGCGCCTTCTCGATCCGGGCGGCGAGGGCCTTCACCTCGGCGGAGGCTTCATGATCCGAGGCCAGCCGGGCCATGTCCACGGCCTGCTGGTGGTGCGGGATCATGCCCTGCGCGAAGGAGACGTCCTGGGGGTTGTGAGCGCGGGTCGTAGCGGACGGGGCCGGGGCGCCGTGGGCACCGGTGTGCGTGGTGCCGCCGCAGGCGGCGAGGAGCACGACGGCGGAGGCGGTGGCGACGCCGAGCGCGGCACGGCGGATCGCGTGGGAGGGGGTCATGCTTGAACTCCTGCTGTTGGGAGGGGGTTTGGGCACGCGTGGGGACGGCCGCGCTGCATGGGCGCGCGGTCGTGGGTGCCTCTAGATCCGCAGCAGTTGGAGTTCGGCCAGGGAGGGGGGTGCGCGGGCGCCGTCGGGCGCGGTGGCGGGACGGGTGCGGGGGTCGCCACACGGTTCGGGCGCGCCGGGCGGGCCCGCGAGGGGCTTCGGCAGGTCGGGGCCGTTGCTCACGGCGCCCGAGGCACAGGTCGGGTCGGCGTGGTGGAGCCGGTGGCCGCCGCAGTGGCCGTCGGGGCAGTCGCCGGGGGCGTCGATGACGGCGCCCGCATGGACGGCGTGGGTGTGTTCCCGGTGCCCGGTGCCGCCGGCCGGGGCCAGGGCGTGCATGCCGAGCAGCCCGAGCAGCACCGCGAGCACGAGCAGCGCGGGCGAGCGCCGGTGGGGCGGTCGCGGGGGGCGCTGGTGGGCGGTGCCGGGCATGCCGGTCATCCTACGAGCGCCCCTCACGCCCGCCGCGGCGGGACTCGCCGCTCAGCTCTTGGACGGCCCCCGGTGCCGGGGTTCGTGGTTGCGGGCGACGATCGAGGCGTTCAGGCAGGTGGCGTACGCGCACCAGGCCGCGTACGGCAGCAGGATGACGGCCGCCTTGCGGTCGGTACGGGCGACGCGGGTGAGGAGGCGGATGTTGCTCGCGTCCAGCAGGAGGGTGCCCGCGAGGCCCGCGAGCGGGCTGCGGAGCCGGAAGAAGAGGTTGCTCCAGCCGGCGTTCAGGGCGAGGTTGGCGGCGAACTCACCGGCCAGCGCCTTCCGCTGGGGCCCGCGTGCCGCGTTCAGGGCGCGGCCGCCCGCCACGGCGACGGAGGCGTACAGCGGGGTCCAGACCGCGCCGAACGCCCAGGGCGGCGGCTGCCAGTCGGGGGTGTTCAGCTCGCGGTACCAGCGGGCGTCCGGCCGCGTGGCCCGAGCCCCGGCGACCGCCGTCGCCGTGACGGCTCCGGCGCAGAGGACGTAGGGCACCCAGCGGTGGGGCTGGCCCTGGACGGCGGTGGGGCCGAGCGGGGCGGCGGGGGTGCGGGCGGTCTTCGCGCCGGTGCTTCGGGCGCCCTTGGTCAGCCTGGCCCCGGCACCCCGCCCGGCCTTGGCCGCGTCACTCCGATCGGCCTCGGCCGCCCGGCTGGCCCTGTCCGCTGCACTGCCCTCGGTCATGCCCTCCCCGCTACCCCGCTCCCCTTGCCGCACGCTGCTCCGAAAGGGCCGGTCGCCCACGCCCACGACGCCCCGGCCGCTGAGCCGGAACAGCAGCACCAGGGACGGCACGATCAGCAGGCCCGCGACGATGGCGACACCGACCACCACGGCCAGGCTGGCGTTCGGCGCGGCAGCCTCGGTGATGGAGAGGTGGGTGCCCAGGAGGTACGGCGTCTGGGCCACGCCCCAGCCGACGATGACCAGCGCCACCGCGCCCGCCGCCGCGACCCGGGTGCCCACCGTCCGCTTGGCCCAGAGCAGGGCCAGTCCGACCAGGCCGCCGACGGCCGCGAGGACCACCAGGGGCAGCGCCGGCCCGCTGAGGCGGTCGAAGAGGCGGGGCGAGTCGGCCTGGAGGACGAAGATCCCGGCGATGCTGACCGCGCCGGTGACCGCGCCGGCGGCCATCGCCCGGTCGCGGTAGTACCGGTAGAGCTTGTCGTCGTCGCGGTGCAGCGCCTCCACGGTCAGATAGGTGGCGGCGACGTAGGAGCAGGCCAGGACGGCGAGGACGCCGCCGAGGATGCTGGAGGGGTTGACCCAGCTCGAGATCGCGTCGCCGTTGCCCGCCGTGGGGACGCGGCCGGAGGCCAGGCCGCCCGCGATGGCGCCGAAGCAGTACGGCGTCAGGACCGAGGACACCGCGAAGGCGGCGCCGTACAGGCGTTGCTCCTCGGTGCGGACGGTGGCCTTGCGGAAGGCGAAGCCGGCGCCGCGCAGCACGATGCCGAGCAGGGCGAGGAGCAGCGGGATGTAGAGGGTGGTGGTGATGGCGGCGAAGGCGGAGGGGAAGCCGGTCCACAGGACGACGAGGCAGTAGATCAGCCAGGTGTGGTTGGCCTCCCAGACGGGGGCGAGGGAGACGTCGATCAGATGGCGTGGCTCGCGGCCGCGTTTGGCGCCGCCCGCGATCAGGTCCCAGAAGCCCGCGCCGAAGTCCGCACCGCCGAGCACCGCGTAGGCGACGACGCCGATGAAGAGGAATACCGCGACCAGCTCGGCCATTTACCGCACCTTCCCCTCGGAGCGCTCGCGCCCGGAGCCGGCTGCGTCGTCGGGGCCGTAGGGCACGGGGACGTTCTCGTCGCCCTGTTTCTGCCAGCGCCGTTTCATCGAGAGCAGGACCCAGATGGCGCCGGTGCCGACCGCCAGGTAGAGCACCAGCACCCCGGCGAAGGTCGGCCAGAGGTTGCCCTGGGTGGTCACCGCGTCTCTGGTGCGCAGCAGCCCGACGACGATCCACGGCTGGCGGCCGACCTCGGTGACCACCCAGCCGCTCTCCAGGCTGAGGATGGAGACGATGCCGCACAGGGAGGCGGCGCCCAGGAACCAGCGGTTGGTCTGGAGGGTGTTCCGGCGCTTCCACCACACCCACACGAACCAGACGGCGACGGCCAGCATCAGCATGGAGGTGCCGACCATGATGTCGAAGGCCCAGTGCACGATGTTGACCTGGGCGGTGGTGGGTCTGATGTCGGCCGGGACGGCGTCGAGCCCCTGGATACGGGTCGAGGGCTTGAATCCGGCCAGGATGGAGGCCACCCAGGGCACCGAGATGCCGTAGCGCACCTCGCCGTCGATGAGGACCCCGCCGAGGGTCTCCGGGACGTGGGTGCCGGTGGTGGGCAGCAGCTCGATGGCGGCGAACTTGGCGGGCTCGCTGTCGAAGACCTGGCGGGCGATGGTGTCCCCGACGAAGATCTGCACCGGCAGGGCGACGGCGGCGGTGATGAAGCTGATCAGGAAGCCGAGCTTCTGGTAGTGGCCGCGCCGGCCCCGGATCATGCCGACCGCGTAGACGCTGGCCACCACGAATCCGGCCACGATGTAGGCGGCGAGCAGCATGTGCCAGAACTGGAGCCAGAAGGCGTTGTTGAAGAAGACCTCGCCCGGCCGGACGTCGACCACCTTGCCGTTCCGCATGGTGATGCCGCCGGGCTGGTTCATCCAGCTATTGGCGGCGATGACGGCGCCCGCTCCCCCGATGCTGGCCAGCGCCACCGGTACGCCCGACCAGAAGTGGGCCCAGGGGCGCATGCGGTCCCAGCCGTAGATGTAGATGGCCACGAAAATGGCCTCGAGGAAGAAGAACAGGCCCTCGATGGCGAAGGGGAAGCCGAACGCGGCGCCGTAGGTCCCCATCAGGCCCGGCCAGAGCAGACCCAGTTCGAAGGACAGGACCGTTCCGGTGATGGCGCCGACCGCGAAGAGTACGGCGGCCACCTTGGACCAGCGCCGGGCCAGCACCAGAGCGGCCTCGTCCCCCTTGCGCAGTCCCCGGTAGTTGGCGATGAGCATCAGGGAGGTCAGGGCCACGCCGAAGGGCACCAGGATGATGTGGAAGCCCAGCGTGAAGGCCATCTGCTCCCTGGCCGGCAAGAGCTGGTCCGGCTCCGCCGCGGCGGCCAGGAGCAAGGGATACCTGGCCAGGTCGACCGTCAGCATGGACGGGCCCTCCTCTTCGCAGGTTCAGCCGCTCTCAGGCTGACTCTCAGGCTGATCTGTCACTATTTCGCCCAATGTAACGGCTGCGGATGCGGCGTGTTCTCGCCTGTGGACAGAGCCGCCGGACAGAGCCGCTTCCGCGAATTCGCCGCGTGCCGAGCATGAGCCCGGTGTCCGGCGGTAACAGGTGTCTGCACAGGCCGCTGCGAGCGAGGGGGAGCCGTTGTTCTACCACTTGCTGAAGTACGTGTTGCTGGGCCCGGTGCTCCGACTGGTCTTCCGTCCCCGCATCGAGGGCCTGGACCATGTGCCGGAGTCGGGCGCGGCGATCATCGCCGGGAACCATCTCTCATTCTCCGACCACTTCCTGATGCCCGCCATCCTGCGGCGCCGGATCACCTTCCTCGCCAAGGCGGAGTACTTCACCGGGCCGGGGCTCAAGGGCAGACTGACGGCGTTCTTCTTCCGCAGCGCGGGCCAGATCCCGGTGGACCGCTCCGGCAAGGAGGCCGGTCAGGCGGCGGTCCGCGAGGGGCTGAAGGTGCTGGACCGGGGCGAGCTGCTGGGGATCTACCCCGAGGGCACCCGCTCGCACGACGGGCGGCTGTACAAGGGGAAGGTCGGGGTCGCGGTGATGGCGCTGAAGGCCGGGGCGCCGGTCGTGCCCTGCGCCATGATCGGCACGTTCGAGGCCCAGCCGCCCGGCCGGAAGATCCCGAAGCTGCGCCCGATCACCATCCGCTTCGGCGAGCCGCTGGAGTTCTCCCGCTACGCGGGGATGGAGGACGAGAAGGCGGTCCTGCGGGCCGTCACCGACGAGATCATGTACGCGGTGCTGGAGCTGTCGGGCCAGGAGTACGTGGACCGCTACGCCGCCGAGGTGAAGGCGGAGGCGGAGGCGGCGAAGACCCGCCGGTTCGTGCGGCGGCACTGAGGCGCGCGGAGAGCCCGGAAGGGGCGGCCGGAGATCTCCGGCCGCCCCTTCCTCAGTGCTCCGTGCCGTTACGCCTTGGGCGTGGCGTGCGGTGCGCAACTGACGTCGGAGCTGTCCAGCTCACCGGTCAGCAGGTAGGCGTCGACCCGCTCGTTGACGCACGGGTTGACCAGGCCGGTGACGCCGTGGGAGCCGGCGCCCTCCTCGGTGATCAGACGCGAGCCCTTGAACCGCTTGTGCAAGGAGACGGCGCCCTCGTAGGGAGTGGCCGCGTCCCGCGTGGACTGCACGATCAGGACGGGCGGCAGACCCTTGTGGGTGCCGACCTCGACCGGATTCTGCTGCTTGGCGGGCCAGGTGGCACACGGCAGGTTCATCCAGGCGTTCGCCCAGGTCATGAACGGGTAGTCCTTGTGGAGCCGGGTGTTGTCCCGGTCCCACTTCTGCCAGCTCGTGGGCCACTTGGCGTCGGCGCACTCGACGGCGGTGTACACCGCGTTGCCGTTCTCCGCGGAGATGTTGCCCGCGGTGTCCGACAGGTCGGGCGCGGCCGCGTCCACGAGGGCCTGGGTGTCACCGGCGACGTACTTGCTGAACGCCGTGGCGACCGGCACCCACGAGGAGTCGTAGTACGGGGCGCTCTGGAAGAAGGAGATCAGCTCGGCCGGGCCGACGACCCCGCCGAGCGGGCTCTTCGCGGCGGTGGCGCGCAGCTTGAGCCACTGCTCCTGCACGGCGGCGCGGGTGGTGCCGAGGTGGAAGGCGGCGTCGTTGGCGGCGACCCAGTACTGCCAGTCCTTCCAGCGGCGCTCGAAGGCGATGTCCTGGTTGAGGTTGGCCTGGTACCAGATGTTCTCGCGCGCGGGGTCGACGACACTGTCCACGATCATCCGGCGGATGTGGTCCGGGAAGAGCGTGCCGTAGACGGCGCCGAGGTAGGTGCCGTAGGAGACGCCCAGGTAGTTGAGCTTCTTCTCGCCGAGCGCGGCCCGGATGACGTCCAGGTCGCGGGCGGTGTTCGGCGTGGTCATGTGCGGCAGCATGGCGCCGCTGTGCTCGGCGCAGCCCTCGGCGTACTCGCGGGCGAGCTTGCGCTGGGCGCGCTTGTCGGCCTCGTCGCGGGGCACCGGGTCGGCCTTGGGCGCCTTGACGAACTCCTGTGGGTCGACGCAGGAGATGGGGGCCGAGTGGCCCACGCCGCGCGGGTCGAAGCCCACGAAGTCGTACGCCTTGGCGGTGTTGGTCCACAGCGCGCTCTTGGTGGTGACCCGGCGCGGGAAGCGCAGGCCGGAGCCACCGGGGCCGCCGGGGTTGTAGATGAGGGCGCCCTGGCGCTCCTGCTTGGTGCCGGTGTTGCCGATCCGGTCGACGGCGAGCTTGATCTGCTTGCCGTTCGGCTTGGCGTAGTCCAGCGGCACGGAGACCCAGCCGCACTGGATGGGCTTCTCCAGCCCCCAGTCGGCGGGGCAGTCCTGCCAGTCGATGCCGGCCTTTGCGGCGCGGGCCGCGGCCGTGGCGGCGCCGAGGGCCTCGCGGTCCTGGCCCCGGCTGCTGTCGGCGGTGGCCGCGGGCGCGGTCACCGCGCCGGCTATCAGTGTGGCGGTGACGAGCGCGCCGGCCGAACTCAGCGCCAGCAGACGGCTCTTCGGCTTGTTCTCCCTCAAAGGGGTCCCCTCCCCGTGACTTCACTGCGAGTGGTCAGGCGGGGAATCCTCTCGGCTGTGAGCCGTCTGAGAACAGGGTTGGCCGACCTTCTTTACCAATCCGATAAACGGATGGTCATTTCCGATCGGCGGTCAGTAGCGCCAACGCCTCGTCCAGCCGGCGCCGCAGGGCGAGCGCGTCGGGCGCCACGGCACTGACGAGGACCCCCGGCCCGGCGAGCGGCATCAGGGCCGTGCCCTCCCCCAGCATCCGGGCTTCCGCCGTTCCTTCCTGCAACTCGGGAGTTACGAGGACCAGTTGGCCGACCGCCCGCTGTCCCCCGAGCACGGCGGGCCCGTCCCAGCCGCCCGGCGCTCCAGGGCCGCAGCTCAGCTCCTGGTCGAGCAGCGTGGTGCCCGCGATGCGGACGGTGAGCCTGCTGGTGAGCCGGCCAGACTCCTCCCCGGCCCGCCCGAGCACCTGCTCCTCGCGCAGCAACAGTCGTGCGCCGGGCGCCAGTTCGGCACGGGTGGTGACGTGCAGGTCGCTGCCCCGGGCCGAGATGAGCTGTTCGGGCAGCCAGTGCAGCTCGGCCCCGGCGGCCACGTCGAGCCGTACGTCGTAGCGGGCCTCGCCCTTGGCCTGGCCGGGCAGGGCGAGGGTGGCGGCGGCCGAGCCGAGGTGCAGCCGGGCGCCCTGCCCCACCTGGGCCTCGACGGAGAAGCGGTCGCCGCCGAGCGGGCCGCTCATCGCGCCGACCAGCAGGACGCGGGCCTCGGTGCCGTGGGCGCGGGTGCGGCGGGGGGCGAGGGGGCCGTCGCCCGCCAGCACCGGGAGAGCGGTGCCGCCCCGGCCGTCGGCGCGGGCCTCGATCCGGGCGCGGGCGCGGACGCCGGCCGAGGTCACGCCGTCCACGCGGCGAGCCGCTCGCGCACCCAGCCGGCCACCTCGCCGACCCCGTTCTCGACGCGCAACGTCTGGAACACCACGGGGAGTTCGGCCCGCTGGGCCTTGGCGTCGGCGGCCATCCGGGCGAGGTCGGAGCCGACGTAGGGGGCGAGGTCGGTCTTGTTGACCACGAGCAGGTCGGCGGTGGTGACGCCGGGGCCGCCCTTGCGCGGGATGTCGTCGCCGCCGGCCACGTCGATCACGAAGATCTGGGCGTCCACCAGGCCCTTGGAGAAGGTCGCGGTGAGGTTGTCGCCGCCGGACTCCACCAGGATCAGGTCGAGCGGGCCGACGGCGTCCTCCAGGTCCTCCACGGCTTCGAGGTTGGCGGAGATGTCGTCGCGGATCGCGGTGTGCGGGCAGGCGCCGGTCTCCACGGCCGTGATCCGCTCGGGCGGCAACACGGCTTCGCGCAGCAGGAATTCGGCGTCCTCGCGGGTGTAGATGTCGTTGGTGACGACGGCGAGGGAGAGTTCGTCGCGCAGTGCCCGGCACAGCGCGGCGACGGTCGCGGTCTTCCCCGAG
The DNA here is from genome assembly GCF_004784475.1 of Streptomyces bauhiniae. Taxonomy (GTDB): domain Bacteria; phylum Actinomycetota; class Actinomycetes; order Streptomycetales; family Streptomycetaceae; genus Streptomyces; species Streptomyces seoulensis. The sequence continues at coordinate 115,448 of NZ_SRRT01000009.1, read as the reverse complement.
CCGACCGGGCCGCCGAGCCCGATGCGCAGGGCGCGCCGGCTGCCGTCGGGGCGGTGCGCGTCGGCGCCGACGGCTGCCGGGCCGGTGTGGGTGTGGTCGAGATGCATGTGCGGCTCCAAGTGCGGTTCGTTCGGGGCCTCTAGGAGGCGAAGAGGCGGACGGGCCAGGCGGCGTGCGCCTGGGCGCCGATCTCCAGCAGGGGTGCGGACGCGGCGGGCAGGGCGTCCACCCCCTCGGTCAGTGCGCGCCGGGCGGCCTCCACGGCACGGTCCGCCACCCGGTCCAGCTCGGGCGCCAGCCGGGCGAGGACGCCGGTGGCGTCGAAGGGGTCGAGGCTGAGCAGCCGTACGGTGGCGGTCGCGGCGCCGCTCACGCTCTCGTACAGCGCGCAGTAGGCGGCGTCCAGGGGCTCCAGGCCGGCCGCGCGGGCGGTGAGGCCCAGGACGACGGGCTGGTGGGCGCCCTTGGGGAACTCCCGCGTCAGGGCGTCCAGTTCGGGTGAGGACCAGGTGGCGCGGGCCGCCCGTACCAACTGGCGGCCGAGCCGCCGGGCGGCGGTACGCAGGGCGGGTGACGGGGTGCGGGCGTCGGCGGCCGCGTCCAACTCCCGTGCGGGGAGGCCGAGTACGGCCGCCGCCGCGAGGGAAGCGGCGACCAGGCCGGTGGTGTGCAGGCGTCCCCGGCAGAAGTGCTCCAGGGTCGCGGCGTCGGTGATGCGCCCCGCCTTGACGGCGGCCTCCGCCCCGCCGGAGTGGGCGTGCCCTCCGGCGGGGAAGCGGCCGTCGGCCAGGACGAGCAGTGCGGCTCGGGACATCACAGACCTCAGAAGAGGAAGTAGCGCTGGGCCATGGGCAGTTCGGCCGCCGGTACCGCCTCGACCAGCTCGCCGTCGATGTGCACGGCGAAGCTGTCCGGGTCGATCCGTACGTCCGGCATGGCGTCGTTCTCGCGCAGGTCGGCCTTGGTGACCGCGCGGGTGGATTGGATCGCCACGAACTCCTTGCCGAGGCCGAGGCGTTCGGGCAGACCGTCCTCGATCGCCAACTCGGAGACGAAGTTGACGGAGTTGGCGGCCGGGGCACGGCCGATCGCGCCGAACATCGGGCGGGGCAGGATCGGTTGGGGGGTGGGGATGGAGGCGTTGGCGTCGCCCATCTGCGCGTAGGCGATCTGGCCGCCCTTGAGCACGAGCAGCGGCTTCACCCCGAAGAACGCGGGCTCCCACAGCACCAGATCGGCCAGCTTGCCGGTCTCCACCGAGCCGATCTCGGCGGCGAGGCCCTGCGCGAGCGCCGGGTTGATCGTGTATTTGGCGACATAGCGACGTACCCGGTGGTTGTCGGCCCGGCCGTCGCCGGGGAGCGCGCCCCGGCGGCCCTTCATCACGTGGGCGGTCTGCCAGGTGCGCAGGATGACCTCGCCGACGCGGCCCATGGCCTGGGAGTCGGACGAGATGATCGAGATGGCGCCGAGGTCGTGGAGGATGTCCTCCGCGCCGATGGTGGACGGCCGGATGCGGGACTCCGCGAAGGCGAGGTCCTCGGGGACGGCCGGGTTGAGGTGGTGGCAGACCATCAGCATGTCGAGGTGTTCCTCGGCGGTGTTGACGGTGAACGGCCGGGTCGGATTGGTCGAGCTGGGCAGCACGTTGGGCTGCGAGACGACCGTCATGATGTCCGGCGCGTGCCCGCCCCCGGCCCCCTCGGTGTGGTACGAGTGGATGCCCCGCCCGGCGATGGCGGCGAGGGTGTCCCCCACGAAACCGGCCTCGTTGAGCGTGTCGGTGTGGATGGCGACCTGGATGCCGGTGCGGTCGGCCACGGTGAGGGCCGCGTCGATGACGGCCGGGGTGGAGCCCCAGTCCTCGTGCAGCTTCAGCCCGACGGCGCCGCCCCTGATCTGGGACAGCATCGCCTCCTGCGAGACGGTGTTGCCCTTGCCGAGGAAGCCGACGTTGACGGGGTACGCCTCCATCGCCTCCAGCATCCGGGCGAGGTGCCAGGGGCCCGGTGTGACGGTGGTGGCCTTGGAGCCCTCGGCCGGGCCGGTGCCGCCGCCGACCAGGGTGGTGACCCCGGAGGACAGGGCCTCGTCGGCGATCTGCGGGCAGATGAAGTGCACATGGGCGTCGATGGCGCCGGCCGTGAGGATGCGCCCGTTGCCCGCGATGATCTCGGTCTCGGGGCCGATGACGAGGTCGGGGTGGACGCCGTCCATGGTGTCGGGGTTGCCGGCCTTGCCGATGCCGGTGATCCGGCCGTCCCGGATGCCGACGTCGGCCTTGATCACGCCCCAGTGGTCCACGACGACCACACCGGTGATCACGGTGTCCGGGGTGCCCTCGGCACGGGTGGCGCGGGACTGGCCCATGGACTCGCGGATGACCTTGCCGCCGCCGAACACCGCCTCGTCGCCGGAGGAGCCGGGGCCGCCGGAGCGGTCCTCCTCGATCTCGATGAGGAGGTCGGTGTCGGCGAGCCGGATGCGGTCGCCGGTGGTCGGGCCGAACAGGTCGGCGTAGGCGGCGCGGGAGATCTCAGGCATCGAGGGCACCTCCGGTCTCGCCGCGCAGACCGGGCACGATCCGGGCGCCCGCGAGGGGGACGAGTTCGACCTCGACCGGGATGCCGGGCTCGAAGCGGACGGCCGTACCGGCGGCGATGTTCAGCCGCCTGCCGTGCGCGGCGGAGCGGTCGAAGTCCAGGCCGGGGTTGGCCTCGGCGAAGTGGTAGTGGGAGCCGACCTGGACGGGCCGGTCGGCGGCGTTGAGGACGGTGAGCCGGATGGACTCGCGCCCCTGGTTGCAGACGACCGGGCCGTCCGCGAACAGCACCTCTCCGGGAATCATCGCGGGCCCCCTCAGACGATCGGCTCGTGGACGGTGACCAGCTTGGTGCCGTCCGGGAAGGTGGCCTCCACCTGGACGTCGTGGAGCATCTCGGGGATGCCCTCCATCACGTCGTCCCGGGTGAGCACCTTGCGGCCGGAGGACATCAGCTCGGCGACGGTACGGCCGTCGCGGGCGCCCTCCAGGATGTGCGACGTGATGAGCGCGACCGACTCCGGGTGGTTGAGCTTCACGCCGCGGGCCCGGCGCCGCTCGGCCACGTCGGCCGCCACATGGATCAGCAGTCGCTCTTGCTCGTGCGGGGTCAGTTGCACGTCCCACCTCACAGTCCTCGCTCCGGACCGTGCGGGGCCCGGTTGCCGCAGCCACGGCTCGGGGCCGGCTCGTACGAAAACCCCTGGTGGCGTGGGAGCGAAGGCTAGTTCGCCGGCGTTTCGGCGACGTTAACCGGCGGGCGTCCGGCGCGCCTTCAGGTGGTGCCGGGGCGGCGGTGCTCGGCGGCGATGCCGAAGCGCTGCCGCTCCTGCGGCGCGGAGGCGGGGACCTCGCGGACACCGGAGACGGAGCTGATCACCTGCTCGTCCCGCTCGGCCTCCTGCGCGTCGAGCGCTTCCAGACGTGCCAGGTCGGCGGCGGAGACCAGCGCGACGAGCGGTTTGCCGTGCCGGGTCACCACGACCCGCTCACTGCCGTAGACCACCCGGTTGATCAGGTCGGCGAGTTCAGCCCTGGCTTGCGTCACCGGAATCTCGTAGGCCATGACCCCATTCTAACGTCACGTACGTCCTGTACATTTTTTACAGAAGCGGGGTCGTCAGTGGTCCCGCCGCTCAGGAGGGGTGTGCCATGACCCGACCGAACGCCCGACATGTCCTGCCCGAGTTCACCGAGCGCGACGGAGGGGTCCGCCGCACGCTCGACCCGTACGCCAAGCTGTTCGAACACCGGATCGTGCTGCTGGGCACGCCGCTGGACGACACGGCGGCCACGGATGTGATCGCCCAGCTCATGCAGCTCGAACACGCGGCCCCGGACCGGGACATCACGCTGTACCTGAACTGCCCGGGCGGCGACTTCCACGCCATGACGGCGGTGTACGACACGATGCGCTACGTCGGCTGCGACGTGGAGACCTACTGCCTGGGCCAGGCCGTCTCGGTGGCCGCCGTGCTGCTCGCGGCCGGGACGCCCGGCAAGCGGTTCGCGCTGCCCGGCGCGCGGGTGGTGCTGCGCCAGCCGGAGCTGGCCGAGCCGGTGCAGGGGCAGCCGAGCGACCTGGAGATCAAGGCGGCGGAGCTGGTCCGGGCGCGAGAGCTGATGGAGGAGCTGCTCGTCCGGCACACCGGCCGGGACGCCGCCACCGTCCACGCCGGCCTGGAGCGCGAGCGGGTGCTGGACGCCACCGGCGCCCTGGAGCACGGCCTGGTCGACGGCATCGTGGGCGCCCGCGAGAACGGCACCCGGTGACCCGGCCGTGCTGCCGCAGGAGCTGCCGCCGCTGCCCGCGCTGACCCGGGCCGAGGGCGAGCTGATCGACCGTTACCTGGAGGCGGCCGACCTGCTGGGCCGGATCAACCCGGCCCGGCACGGCGACACGTACCGGGCACTGCGGGCCGCGCAGGCGCTGGCGCGCACGGCGGCCGCACTCCGCGACGCGCTCGCACTGATGCACGAGCGGGGCGAACGGGAGCTGTACGGGGGCACGCTGGCACACGCCCTGCGGGTGCTGGACGGCGAGCGCCGGACCGCGCGCGTCGCGCTCCCGCCCGATGGAGTCGGCTGACCCGGACACCGCCGTCGGCCGTACGGGGCCCGGCGTGTCGTCCGCCGAGCCGAAACGGGCCGAACGTGCTACCGCCGACCGGTGTATCTCCGGGCCCGTTTCCGGACCCGCCGAGTTGCGCGCGACGCGCCCGGCGGGCCACCGCGCGGCGAACGAAGCCCAGGTCCGGGGCTGTGGAGGGGAGTTGACGGCGGCTCGGACACACCTCTGTCCACCCGAACGGGTGAGTGGTGAGTAACACCACAAACCCCCGGTTCCATTGGGATTTTCGGACAGGAGTGGGCCAAGATCCCTGACTGACGACAAGACCCCGCCACAACGACGGGGCGCATCCGGGCGGACGCCGAGTCCTGCCGCCACCCGGATGACCGGTCGACAGAAGTGCATCGGCAGGAGTGGAGGACCCGAGCAAGCCGGGTCGCCGGGACGGATGTCCGCGAGCAGCGGACGATCGTGCCGAGCAACCCTTGGGGTGAAGCCGTGGTGACACGGCCGGGCAACTTCGCCAGCCCGAATCCGACAGGTCATCCTTCACAGGCGGCTGACGAAGGGTTGCGCATGACTGCGCTCAATCGTGTCCCGTCGCTGATGGCTCGGGCCGGCACTGCCTCGGCCCTCACCCTGGCCGCCGTGGGCGGGTCCATCATGGTGCCGGGTCTGGCCACCGACGCCTCCGCCGCGACCACCGCGTCCAAGGCACTGAAGGTCGCGGCGTCCAAGAAGGGCGCCCCCTACCGCTACGGAGCCACCGGGCCGGGCCGGTTCGACTGCTCGGGCCTGACGCTGTACTCGTTCAAGAAGGCCGGCAAGAAGCTGCCGCGCACGGCGGCACAGCAGTACAACAAGACGCACCACATTTCCTCGGGCCACCGCAAGGCCGGTGACCTGGTCTTCTTCCACTCGGGCTCCAGCGTCTACCACGTCGGCATCTACGCCGGTAAGGGCAAGATCTGGCACGCGCCGAAGACCGGGGACGTGGTGCGGCTCCAGAAGATCTGGACCAAGAGCGTCTGGTACGGCCGGGTCAACTAGCGACGGCGGCCGGGAACGGTCTCCACGGGCGTACAGGCGCCCCGAGGGCCGTTCCCGGACTCAGCGGGCCGGAGAGGGCTCCGGGCGGGCCGTGGCGGGCCTCGGCTGGCTCGGCACGCACCAGGGCAGCTCGACGAAGACCGTCTTGCCGCCCTCGCGGGTCGGGCGGACCCGCAGCTTGCCGCCGCACTCGACGGTGAGACACCGGATGATGGCCATGCCGCGCCCGTTGTCCTGGGCGACGGCGGCCGGGAGTCTCTTCGGCATCCTCGGATGGCTGTCCGTCACCCCGATGAGCAGCAGCTCGTCGCGGGCCAGTACGACGTCCACGGTGAAGGTGGGCGACTGGCCCAGGGTGTGCTGGACGGCGTTGGTGGCCAGCTCGGAGACGATCAGGCGCACGGTGTCGGTGACCTCGTCGTCCGCGGGGAGCCCCCAGCTCGCCAGGGTGCCCACCACGTAGGACCTGGCCGCGCGGACCGAGGCGGGATCGCTCGGCAGAGTGACGGATGCTTCCAGATGGTCTGCCATGGCGAAGTCGTCCCTTTCCCACGGGCGGCCCGCCGACCTCCCACGCGCCGCGCGACGACGCGGGGCGGAGGGCTCGGGCACGGACCCGCTCCGGTGCCTGCACGCCAGCCTGCCATCACGGAAGCGGTCCGGTGAACCAACCCCCCAGATACGCGGACATCTGTCGCTCAACGGGGTGAACTCTGCGACGCGAGACCGTATTTGACGGGGTTTTTCCCACCTCTCAGCAGGGCCGAACGGCGGTGACGATCCTTACGGCCCGTTCGATGTCCGCCGCCGACAGGTCCGCGCGGGCGGTCAGCCGCAGCCGGGAGACACCGTCCGGGACGGACGGCGGGCGGAAGCAGCCCACCGACAGCCCCTCGGTACGGCAGTCGGCGGCCCAGCGCACGGCGGCGTCGGGGGACGGCGCCCGTACGGAGACCACGGCCGCGTCGGGACGTACCGCGGCGAGGCCCTCGGCGGTCAGCCGGGCGTGCAGTTCGGCGGCGACCGCGCGGACGCGCGCCGGGCGCTCCGGTTCGCGCCGGACCAGGCGCAGCGCGGCGAGCGCGGCTCCGGCGGCGGCGGGGGCGAGGCCGGTGTCGAAGATGAACGTCCGCGCGGTGTTGACCAGATGGCCGATCACCCGCGCCGGGCCCAGCACCACCCCGCCCTGGCTGCCCAGCGACTTGGACAGCGTGGCCGTGGCCACCACGTCGGCCGCGCCCGCGAGCCCGGCCGCGTGGACCGCGCCCCGGCCGCCCTCCCCCAGGACGCCCAGGCCGTGGGCCTCGTCCACCACCAGTCCGGCGCCGTGTTCCCGGCAGGCGTCGGCCAGCAGGCCGAGGGGCGCCGCGTCGCCGTCGACGGAGAACACCGTGTCGGAGACGGCGATGGCCTCCCCCTGATGGGTCGCCAGGGCCTTGGCCACGGCCTCCGGGTCGGCGTGCCCGACGACCTGGGTGGTGCCGCGCGCCAGGCGGCAGCCGTCGATCAGGGAGGCGTGGTTGCCCGCGTCGGAGACGATCAGCGAGCCGTGCGGGCCGAGCGCGGTGACGGCGGCGAGGTTGGCCGCGTAGCCGGAGGACAGCACGAGCGCCGCCTCGAAGCCGCAGAACTCCGCGAGTTCGGTCTCCAGGCGAGTGTGCAGTTCGGTGGTGCCGGTGACCAGCCGGGAGCCGGTGGCGCCGCCGCCCCAGGTCCGGGCCGCCTCGGCCGCGCCCTCGACGACCTCGGGGTGGCGGGCCAGGCCCAGGTAGTCGTTGCTCGCCAGGTCCAGCAGGGGCGAGTCGGCGGGGCGGGGGCGCAGGGTCCGCAGGAGTCCGGCGCGGCGGCGCGCCTCGGCCTGCTCGTCGATCCAGCCGAACGCCATGGCTCCTCCGGGGGCTTGCTCTGGTGGACGCTTGTGCGGACAACAGCTTTTGTAGACAACAGACAGACACTAGCGGCGCGGAGAGCCGCCCATGATGTGGCAATACCCACACGGTGAACCTCGGTCGTTGTGCGAAGTCTCCTTGGCCCGAAGCGGTCGGGTAGGACAGGATCAAGCCTCATGGACCTGCTGAACACGCTGGTGGACAAGGGACTGCGGCGCGAGACGCCGACGCGCGAGGAAGCGCTCGCCGTGCTCGCCACCTCCGACGACGACCTGCTCGATGTGGTGGCTGCGGCCGGCAAGGTGCGGCGGCACTGGTTCGGCCGCAGGGTGAAACTCAACTATCTGGTCAACCTCAAGTCGGGCCTGTGCCCGGAGGACTGCTCCTACTGCTCGCAGCGGCTGGGCTCCACGGCGGGCATCCTCAAGTACACCTGGCTCAAGCCCGACCAGGCGTCCGAGGCGGCGGCCGCGGGGCTCGCCGGGGGCGCCAAGCGGGTGTGCCTGGTGGCGTCCGGGCGCGGGCCCACCGACCGGGACGTGGACCGGGTCTCCGACACCATCAAGGCCATCAAGGACCGACACGAGGACGTCGAGGTGTGCGCCTGCCTCGGCCTGCTCTCCGACGGCCAGGCGGAGCGGCTGCGCGCGGCGGGCGCCGACGCCTACAACCACAACCTCAACACCTCCGAGGCGACCTACGGCGACATCACCACCACCCACACCTACGCCGACCGGGTGGACACGGTGCACAAGGCGCACGCGGCCGGTCTGTCCGCCTGCTCGGGTCTGATCGCGGGCATGGGTGAGCGCGACGAGGACCTGGTGGACGTGGTGTTCGCGCTGCGCGAGCTGGACCCGGACTCCGTTCCGGTGAACTTCCTGATCCCGTTCGAGGGCACCCCGCTGGCCAAGGAGTGGAACCTCACCCCGCAGCGCTGCCTGCGCATCCTGGCGATGGTCCGCTTCGTCTGCCCGGACGTGGAGGTACGGATCGCGGGTGGCCGTGAGGTGCATCTGCGCTCGCTCCAGCCGCTCGCGCTGCACCTGGCCAACTCGATCTTCCTCGGGGACTACCTGACCAGCGAGGGCCAGGCGGGCAAGGCCGACCTGGAGATGATCGCGGACGCCGGGTTCGAGGTGGAGGGCGCGGACGAGGTGACGCTGCCGGAGCACCGGGCGGCGGCGGGCGGGGGTGGCTGCGGGTCGGATGCGCAGAAGGCCGGGTGCGGGTCGCACGCCGGGGGTGGCGTCTGCGGTACCTCTGAGGCTTCCGCGCCCGCCGAGCCCCGTACCGATCTGGTCGCCGTGCGCCGCCGGGGTGCCGGGACGGACCTCGCGCCCAATGCCTGATCCGGGTACGGCCGAGCTGCTGGAGCTGGACCGGCGGCATGTCTGGCATCCGTACGGTCCGATGCCGGGCCGGAGCGAACCGCTCGTCGTGGAATCGGCGAGCGGGGTCCGGCTGCGGCTGGCGGACGGCGCGGAGCTGATCGACGGGATGTCGTCCTGGTGGTCGGCGATCCACGGGTACCGGCACCCGGTACTGGACGAGGCGGCGCGCGAGCAGTTGGGGCGGATGAGCCATGTGATGTTCGGCGGGCTCACGCACGAGCCCGCCGTACGGCTGGCGAAGCTCCTTGCCGACATGTCGCCCGAGGGTCTGGAGCATGTCTTCCTCGCGGACTCCGGGTCGGTGTCCGTCGAGGTGGCCGTCAAGATGTGCCTGCAGTACTGGCGTTCGCTCGGCCGTCCCGGCAAGCGGCGCCTGCTGACCTGGCGCGGCGGCTACCACGGCGACACGTGGCACCCCATGTCGGTGTGCGACCCCGAGGGCGGCATGCACGGGCTGTGGTCCGGGGCGCTGCCCCGCCAGGTCTTCGCGGACGCGCCGCCCGCCGCCTACGAGGAGGCGTACGCGGAGCATCTGCGGTCGATGATCGAGCGGCACGCGGACGAACTGGCCGCGGTGATCGTGGAGCCAGTGGTGCAGGGCGCGGGCGGGATGCGGTTCCACTCCCCCGCGTATCTGCGGGTGCTGCGCGAGGCGTGCGACGCGCACGACGTGCTGCTGGTGTTCGACGAGATCGCCACCGGATTCGGGCGTACGGGCGCGCTGTTCGCGGCGGAGCATGCTGCCGTCCCGCCCGATGTGATGTGCGTGGGCAAGGCGCTGACCGGCGGTTATCTCACGTTGGCGGCCACCTTGTGCACCGCGCGGGTGGCCGAGGGCATCTCGCGCGGCGAGGTACCGGTGCTCGCGCACGGGCCGACCTTCATGGGCAACCCGCTGGCCGCCCACGTGGCGTGCGCCTCCGTCGAGCTGCTGCTCGGGCAGGACTGGCGGGGCGAGGTCAAGCGGATCGAGGCCGGGCTGCGGGAGGGTCTCGCCGGGGCCTCGGAGCTGCCCGGCGTCCGGGACGTGCGGGTGCTGGGCGCCATCGGGGTGGTCCAGCTCGACCACGAGGTGCACATGGCGGCCGCGACGCGGGCCGCCGTGCGGGAGGGCGTGTGGCTGCGCCCCTTCCGCGATCTGGTCTACACGATGCCGCCGTACGTCACGGACGACGCGGACGTGGCACGGATCGCGCGCGCGGTGAGCGCCGCGGCGCGGGAGGGATGACATGCCGGTACTGGTGATCACGGGCACGGGCACGGAGATCGGCAAGACGATGGTGACGGCCGCCGTGGCGGCCTCCGCCCTCGCGGCCGGCCGCTCGGTGGCCGTCCTGAAGCCCGCGCAGACGGGCGTACGTCCGGACGAGCGCGGCGACGCCGACGAGGTGGCCCGCCTGGCGGGCCCGGTCACGGCCCGCGAACTGGCCCGCTATCCGGACCCGTTGGCCCCCGCCACGGCCGCCCGCCGCTCCGGCCTCCCCCCGGTCCATCCCCAGGACGTGGCGGAAGCGGCCGCGAAGCTCGCCACCGACCACGACCTGGTCCTGGTGGAGGGCGCGGGCGGCCTCCTGGTCCGCTTCGACCCCGCCGGCGGCACCCTGGCCGACGCGGCGGCCCTCCTGAACGCCCCGGTCCTCCTGGTCGCCCCGGCGGGCCTGGGCACCCTGAACGCGACGGAACTGACGGCCCGCGAACTGAAGCGCCGCGAACTGGAGTTGACCGGCGTGGTCATCGGCTCCTGGCCTCCCGACCCTGACCTCGCCACCCGCTGCAACGTCACCGACCTCCCCGAGGTCGCCGGAGCCCCCCTCCTCGGCGCCCTCCCCCACGGCACCGGCACCCTCCCCCCGACGGACTTCCGCACCCAGGCCCCGTCCTGGCTGTCCCCCCGCCTGTGGGGCACGTGGGACGCGGACGGGTTCCGGGGGCGGGAGGGGGTGGAGTAGGCGCACGGGACCGCCCCCCTGCCGGCCCTAGTCCCGGTACATGCTCAGCGCGTAGATCATGCGGCGCAGCCGTGACTTCTTGGCTGCCGAGGAATAGGCGTACAGGAACGGCCATTGGGGTCCGTCGAAGCTGCTGGGCAGCCAGCCCATCTGTTGGGCCAGGCCGTTACCGATGCCGAAGACCCCGGCCGCCATGCCCACGGTGTTCAGCGTCTGTCCGGGCGAGAGGATGAAGTCGGCCGCGGTGGCCACGAGATCGACGACCCCGACGACGGTCGGCAGCGACCTGCGCGCGCTCAGCCGGCCGAGGGGTCCGCTGAGACGCGCACGCCCCAACTGCTCGCGAAGTTCGCGGATGACGAGGCCGTCGATGTCACGGCTGGGGTGGTACCGGTACTGCTCGCACACGGCGTTGATCCAGGCGACCAGTTCCTGACGCCCCTCACCCGTGATGAAGGCGTCCAGGCTACGTGGTCCGGCATGGATGTCCAGGTGATGAAGGACTTGGATCAGTTGCCCTGCCAGATCCGCCATGCGTTGCTGCGAGGGTTCGGCAGTGCGGGCCGGGGGGCGCCGATCCGGCCCTTCGGCGGCGGCGGGGGCGTGGTTGATGAGCCGCATGAAGCGGGGGTCGGAAGGGCTGAGAAAGAGCGGGAGCGTGGCTCCCGAAAGATCGAACGCCGCCCCATGGTTGTACCCGGCGCGAAGAATCCACTTCGCGATCTCGAACTCCCCGCCGTCGGCATGGCGTCTGGCGGCTGTCAGGGTGCCCACCGGAATCTTCCGTTCGGCGTCCTTGCTCCGGAATGCCTTGTTCCAGTAGGCGACCTGACGGGGGTTGACTGTCAAAGACTCAACCGCTGCCGCCTCCCCTTCCTCGGGAGGGGCGGAGAGCACACGACGGAGGGATTCCTGCTGAGCCTCGTCATTGCGCAGGATCGACAGCAGCGCGCCGTCGATCTCCGGGTCCCAGCCGGCGTGCTGCCAGGGATGCGAGTCACGGAACCTGCGGTCCCGTAACCACTCGTCGCGCGCGATCACACGGATGAAGCCCTGATCGACGTAGCGGATGAACTCCTTGGGCGTGATCCGGCTGAACTGCCTTATCAGAACACTGGAAGGCGCCCACAGGTTGAGCGGCTGGCTCAGGGCCACGAGATGGTGAAGATCCTGATATCCGCGTTCCCCGTAATCGCTGATGTGGCAGAACGTGGGAAATATGACGCCCGGGGAGTCGGTCACGTAGGCGGGACCTTTCGCGGCACGGCACAGAATTCGGCGGACGCAGACTTCATGGGCCCTTCCTGCCCGTCTGATTGGTCCTCCAATCGCGGCCGGTGACCAATTTTCCCCGGCATGAAGCCCCCTGCTGCATCCGCCGCTCCACCGATTGCCGAACATCGTTTCAGGTGTGGTTCGGGTCACACTAGGCTCGGGCCCTGGTCGTGGAGTCGGGATGTCGAGGCGATGGGGAGTGCATCTTGTTCACATCTGCTGCTCAGGACGCGCCGGGTGCGGTGCCGGGCCGGGGGACGGTGGCGCGGGCGCGGGGGCTGACGAAGGCGTACGGGACCGGGGAGACGGCCGTGGTCGCGTTGGACTCGGTGGACGTGGACATCGCGCGCGGGCGGTTCACCGCCGTGATGGGGCCCTCCGGATCGGGGAAGTCCACGCTGATGCACTGCCTGGCCGGGCTGGACACCGTCTCGGCCGGGCAGGTGTGGCTCGGGGACACCGAGATCACGGGGCTGAAGGACGGCGAGCTGACCAGGCTGCGCAGGGACCGGATCGGGTTCGTCTTCCAGTCGTTCAATCTGATCCCCACCCTGACGGCGGCGGAGAACATCACCCTGCCGATGGACATCGCGGGCCGTAGGCCCGAGCCCGGCTGGGTGGACCAGGTGATCGACAGCCTGGGACTGCGGGACCGGCTCGGGCACCGCCCGGCCCAGTTGTCCGGCGGTCAGCAGCAGCGCGTGGCGTGTGCGCGGGCGCTGGCCTCACAGCCGGAGCTGATCTTCGCGGACGAGCCCACCGGCAACCTGGACTCCCGCTCGGGTCTGGAGGTGCTGGGCTTCCTGCGCAGCGCGGTGGACGACCTCGGGCAGAGCGTGGTCATGGTGACGCACGACCCCGGCGCCGCCGCCCACTCCGACCTGGTGCTCTTCCTGGGCGACGGCCGGATCGTGGACCGGATGGAGCGGCCCACGGCGGACACCGTGCTGGAGCGGATGAAGGCGTTCGACGTGGTGCGGGGCCGGCTCGGGGACGACGCCGTGGCGCGGGAGGACTGAACCGCCGTGCTCAAGGCGACCCTGAGAAGTTTTCTCGCGCACAAGGGGCGGCTGGCGCTCTCGGCGCTGGCCGTCGTGCTGTCCGTGGCCTTCGTCTCGGGGAGCCTGATCTTCTCCGACACGGTGACCCGTACGTTCGACCGGCTGTTCGCCTCCACGGCGGCGGACGTGACGGTCGGCCCGAAGCAGGACCTGCGCTCCCCGGTGCCGGGCGGCGCGACGCAGACGGTGCCCGCCGACCTCGCGGGCAAGGTGGCGAAGGTCCCCGGTGTCGGGAAGGCGCACGCGGACGTGTCGGTGCAGAACGTCACGGTGATCGACAGCCGCAACCGGTCCGTCGGCCCGACCACCGGCGCCCCGACGATCGCCACCTCCTGGTACCTGACCGACCGCAGCCCGGTGGAGCTGACCTCGGGTCACGCCCCGCGCGGCGCGGACCAGGCCCTGCTGGACGCGGACACCGCGGGCAAGAAGCACGTGGGCATCGGCGACACGCTGACCGTGCAGGCCCAGCCGGGCACCTTCCGGGTACGCGTCGTCGGCATCGCCACCTTCCGCACCACCAACCCCGGCGCGGCCCTGGTCTTCCTGGACCAGGCCACGGCCGGCCAGCAGTTGCTGGGCTCGGCGAAGAAGGCCACCGCCATCTCGGTGGAGGCGGCGCCGGGCGTCACCGACCCGGAGCTGAAGAACCGGGTCGCCGCCGCGATCGGCAGCGGCGGCTATGAGCTGCGGACCGCCGCCGAGCAGGCCAAGTCGGCGGCGGCGAACCTCGGCGGCTTCCTCGACGTGATCAAGTACGTGATGCTGGGCTTCGCCGGGATCGCGGTGCTCGTCGGCATCTTCCTGATCGTCAACACCTTCTCCATGCTGATCGCCCAGCGCACCCGTGAACTCGGCCTGCTGCGGGCGCTGGGCGCGGACCGGCGCCAGGTCCGCCGCTCGGTGCTGCTGGAGGCGCTGCTGCTCGGCGTGGTGGGCTCCACGCTGGGGCTGGCGGCCGGGATCGGGATGGCGTACGGGCTGATCCGGCTGATGAGCCTGTTCGGGATGAACCTGAAGGCCACCGAGATGGTGATCGGCTGGGGCACCCCGGTCGCGGCGTACGTGGTCGGGGTGGGCGTCACCTTCGTCGCCGCGTACCTCCCGGCGCGGCGGGCGGCGACGGTCTCGCCCATGGCGGCGCTGTCGGACGCGGAGATCGCCGGGGTGGACAAGCCGCTGACCGGCCGGGCGATCGCGGGCGCGGTCATGGGCGTGGCCGGGGCGGCGGCGCTGGCCGGGTGCGTGGCGGCGACGAAGGCGGCGCCCGCCGCCGCGCTGCTGGGGCTGGGCGTGGTGCTGACGCTGATCGCCATGGTGATCGCCGGGCCGCTGCTGGTGCGGCCGGTGATCCGGGTGCTGGGCGGCGCGTTCCCGGCGCTGTTCGGTTCGGTGGGCCGGATGAGCCAGCGCAACGCGCTGCGCAACCCGCGCCGTACGGGGGCCACCGCGGCAGCACTGATGGTGGGCCTCGCGCTGGTCGGCGGGATGTCGGTGGCGAGCGCCTCGATGTCGGCCTCGTTCGACCGGCAGATCGACCGCACCCTGGGCGCGGACTTCATCGTGCAGAGCGCCAACTTCACCCCGTTCAGCGCCGATGTGCGCAGCACGGTGCAGGGGACTCAGGGCGTCGGGCTGGTCGTACCGCAGCGGATCACCCCGCTCGCGGTGCGGATGCCGGACGGCAGGCGGGTGCGGACGACCGCCTCCGCGTACGGCCCGAAGCTGGACGACGTCGTGCACCTCACCTACGCGAGCGGCGGCACCTCGGCCGCGCTGGCGGACGGCCGGCTGGCGATGGACGCCAAGTTCGCGCAGGGTCACGGGGCGCGCCTGGGCAGCACCCTCCCCGTCGAGTTCCCCGGCGGCAAGGTGGCCCGGCTGACGGTCGGCGCGCTCACCAACCTGGAGTCGCCGGAGGGCTTCGGCACGCAGGGCGGCATCTTCCTGGGCCTCGGCACGGTCGACAAGTACGTCCCCGGCGGCCAGGACTCGGTGCTCTACGTCAACGCCGCGCCCGGCACCGACGCGGCCGGCCTGCGGGCGAGCCTGACGTCGGCGCTGAAGCCGTACCCCCAGCTCCAGGTCCGCGACCAGGCCGACTACAAGAAGCTGGTGCACGACCAGATCTCGGTGCTGCTGTACCTGGTGTACGCGCTGCTCGGGCTGGCGATCGTCATCGCGGTGCTCGGGGTGGTCAACACCCTGGCGCTGTCGGTGGTGGAGCGCACCCGCGAGATCGGGCTGCTGCGGGCGATCGGGCTGAGCCGGCGGCAGTTGCGCCGGATGATCCGGCTGGAGTCGGTGGTGATCGCGGTGTTCGGCGCGGTCCTCGGGCTGGCGCTGGGTCTGGTGTGGGGCGTGTGCGGTCAGCAGGTGCTGGCGCTGCGCGGGATGAAGGAGCTGCAGGTGCCCTGGAGCACCATCGTCGCCGTGATGATCGGCTCGGCGGTGGTGGGCGTGGTGGCGGCCCTGCTCCCGGCACTGCGGGCCTCGCGGATGAACGTCCTTTCGGCCATCGCCCACGAGTAGCGGGCCCGGTCCGGTGGCGGGTTTCTCCCCGGCACGGCACGGTATAGATGGTCCGTACCGCGTGAACTGCAAGGGGGCGCGTCCCGGCGCGGACTTCGGGCTCGCTCGCGGGCCCGCGCGTCTTCGAGGCCCGGCCGGCCACCCAGGTACCGCGTCCCCCAGCCGGAAAAGGGATGCGCCATGACGACCAACACCAGCGACGGGCAGGTCGGCTTCGCCGATCTCGACCTGGCCCCCGAGATCCAGCGGGCGCTGACCGCGCTCGGCTACGAGGAGCCCACCCCGATCCAGCAGGAGGCCATCCCGCCCCTGCTCCAGGGCAACGACCTGCTGGGCCAGGCGGCCACCGGCACCGGCAAGACCGCCGCGTTCGCGCTGCCGGTGATCCAGCGCATCGCCGCCGAGGGCAAGGGCAAGGGGCCCAGCGCGCTGGTGCTGGTGCCGACCCGCGAGCTGGCCATCCAGGTCTCGGAGGCCGTCCACCGCTACGGCACCGACCTCGGCGTCCGCGTCCTGCCGGTCTACGGCGGGCAGCCCATCGGCCGCCAGCTCCGCGAACTCCAGCGCGGGGTGGACGTGGTGGTGGCGACGCCGGGCCGGGCCCTGGACCACATCGCGCGCGGCACGCTCCCCCTCGGCGGGCTGCGCACGGTCGTGCTGGACGAGGCCGACGAGATGCTGGACATGGGCTTCGCCGAGGACATCGACTCGATCCTGGAGAACGTGCCGGAGGAGCGGCAGACGGTGCTGTTCTCGGCGACGATGCCCTCGCGGATCGACTCCATGGCGCGCAAGCACCTCAGCGACCCGGTACGGGTGCGGATCGAGCGGGAGGCCCCGGCGCCGGGCGAGGCGCCGCGCATCCGGGAGTCGGCGTACATCGTGGGGCGGGCGCAGAAGGCGGCCGCGCTGGGGCGGCTGCTGGACGTGGAGTCCCCGGAGGCGGCGATCGTGTTCTGCCGCACCCGCGACCAGGTCGACCAGCTCTCCGAGACCCTGAACGGCCGCGGCTACCGCGCCGAGGCGCTGCACGGCGGGCTGAGCCAGGAGCAGCGGGACCGGGTGATGGGCCGGCTGCGCGGCGGTACGGCGGACCTGCTGGTGGCCACCGATGTCGCGGCGCGCGGCATCGACGTCGAGCACCTCACGCATGTGATCAATTACGACGTGCCCTCGGCGCCGGAGTCGTACGTGCACCGCATCGGCCGGGTCGGGCGAGCGGGCCGCGAGGGTGTGGCGATCACGCTCGCGGAGCCCCGCGAGTCCCGGATGCTGAAGGCGATCGAGCGGGCGACCGGCCGGAAGGTCCCGCTGGAGAAGGTGCCCTCGGTGGCGGACCTGCGGGCCAGGCGCCTGGAGCTGACGCGGGCCGCGCTGCACGAGAGCCTGCTGGACGACGAGGACCTGGAGCGGTTCCGGGTGGTGGTGGAGACCCTCGGGGACGAGTTCGACGTGATGGACGTGGCGCTCGCGGCGGTGAAGCTGGCCCACGAGTCGGGCGGCGCGGCCTTCGACGAGGAGGAGATCCCGGAACTGGCGCCCAGGGACCGCGACCGCGGCGACCGGGGCCGGGGCGGCGACCGCGACCGGGGCCAGCGCGGACGGCCGCGCGGCCGGACCTCGCCGGGCATGACCCGCCTGTTCGTCGGCGCCGGGCGCAGTGCGGGCGTACGGCCGCAGGACATCGTCGGCGCCATCGCCGGGGAGACCCGGCTGAGCGGCCGGGACATCGGCGCGATCGAGATCGCGGACCGCTTCTCCCTGGTGGAGGTCCCCGAGGAGGCGGCGGACGACGTCGTACGCGCCATGCGCGGCGCCAACGTCAAGGGCCGCCGGGCCCAGGTGCGCCGGGAGCGGGACCAGGCCCGCTGACGGGGAGAGTCCGGGTCTCACATGCCGGAAACTCCATGGCCGGGTGGCCGGACGCTCTGCTTGGCTCGGATCATGAGCGATCCGAGCATCCGGCACGCCACCGTCGCCGACATCGACGCCGTGCTGGCGTTCTGGGGCGAGGCCGCCGAGGGGAAGAGCATCAGCGACGACCACGCCGGGGTGGCCCGGCTCATCGAGCGGGACCCGGAGGCGCTGCTCCTGGCGGAGCTGGAGGGGGTGCTGGTCGGCACGGTCATCGCGGGCTTCGACGGCTGGCGCTGCTCGGCCTACCGGCTCGCGGTGCACCCCGGCCACCGGCGCCGGGGCATCTCGCGGGCGCTGCTGGCGGCGGCCGAGGACCGGTTCGCGGCGCTGGGCGGGCGCCGGGTGGACGCGATGGTGCTGGTGCGCAACGAGAGTGCCCACCATGCCTGGAGCGCGGCGGGGTATGGGCCGGAGGAGAAGTGGCGTCGCTGGGTCAAGCCACTGACCGGCTGAACCCACGGGGGCCGCTTTGCTGATCCTTTACCATTGAGGCAGCACCTCGGCACTCGATGAAAGGTTGTGAGCGTCCACCCATGGGCGACCCTCCCAGTCCGCGTCACCGACATCGCGCGGTCCTCCCCGTCCTGACCGATCCTGGGACGGAGGTGACCCGATGACCGAAGTGCTCCTCCTGCTGGTGGCGATCCTGCTCTCGCTCGCCTGCGGCGCCTTCGTGGCGGCCGAGTTCTCGCTGACCACGGTCGAGCGCGGCGAACTGGAGCGGGCCGCGGCGAACGGCGAGACCGGCGCCCCGGGCGCGCTGAAGGCCGTACGCCAGCTCACCTTCCAGCTCTCCGGCGCGCAGCTCGGCATCACCGTGACCAACCTAGTCGTCGGCATGCTGGCCGAGCCGTCCATCGCGGCGCTGCTCTCGGGGCCGTTCCGGGCGATGGGCCTGTCCGACGCCACCGCCCGCTCGGCCGCGCTGGTGCTGGGCACCGCCCTGTCGACGGTGTTCCTGATGGTCGTCGGCGAACTGGTGCCGAAGAACTGGGCGATCTCCTCGCCGCTGGCCGTGGCCAAGCGGGTGGGCACCCCGCAGCGCTGGTTCAGCCTGGCCTTCCGTCCCTTCATCACCCACCTCAACAACACCGCCAACCGGGTCGTACGCCGCTTCGGCCTGGAGCCCGCCGAGGAACTGGCCTCCGCGCGCGGCCCGCAGGAACTGGTGGCACTCGCCCGGCACTCCGCGAAGGCGGGCGCGCTGGAGCCGGACACCGCCGAGCTGTTCGTCCGCACGCTCAACCTGGCGGATCTGACGGCGGAGAACGTGATGACCCCCCGCGTCCAGGTCGTCGCCCTCGACACCCTCGCCACCTGCGAGGACGTGGCGAACGCGACGCGGGCCACGGGTCTGTCCCGCTTCCCGGTCTACCGGGGCAACCTGGACTCGGTCGTCGGCGTCGCCCACATCAAGGACGTACTGGCGCTGCCCGCCGAGGACCGGCCGGTCCGCTCGGTCACCCAGATCATGCGCGAGCCCCTGCTGGTCCCGGAGTCCCTGACCGTGGACCGCCTGCTGGACCGGCTGTCCGGCCGGCGCACCATGGCCGTCGTCATAGACGAGTACGGCGGCACGGCGGGCGTGGCCACACTGGAGGACATCGTCGAGGAGGTCGTCGGCGAGGTCCGCGACGAGCACGACCCGCACGAGACCCCCGACCTGGCCCCGGCCGGCACCGACGACCAGGGCCGCGCCCTGTACTCGGCGGACGGCGCGGCCCGCACCGACCAGCTGGCGCGGGTGGGCCTCAGGGTGCCCGACGGCCCGTACGAGACGCTGGCCGGGCTGGTCGCCACCGAGCTGGGCCGCATCCCCGAGGTCGGGGACAGCGTGGACGCCGACGGCTGGCGCCTCGACGTGGTGGACGCCTCCGGGCACCGGGCCGCGCGGGTACTGCTGCACGCGCCGGCCGAGGGGCCGCACGGCAGGCACGCCGACGAGTCGACGGGGAGGACGCGATGACCGCCGTACAGATCCTGATCGGTCTGGCGACCCTGGTCGTCAACGCCTTCTTCGTGGGCGCCGAGTTCGCGCTCATCTCGGTGCGCCGCTCGCAGGTGGAGCCACTCGCCCAGGAGGGCGACAAGCGGGCCCGGCGGGTGCTGTGGGGGCTGGAGCACGTGTCGGCGCTGCTGGCGGCCGCGCAGCTCGGCATCACGCTGTGCACGCTGGTCCTCGGTGTGGTCGCGGAGCCGGCCATCGCGCATCTGCTGGAGCCGGTGTTCCACGCGATGGGGGTGCCCTCGGGCGCCGGGCACGCGGTGTCGTTCGTGATCGCGCTGACCCTGGCCACCTATCTGCACATGCTGCTGGGCGAGATGGTGCCGAAGAACATCGCGCTGGCCGAGCCGGTGCGCACCGCGCTGCTGCTCGGCCCGCCGCTGGTGGCGCTGGCCCGCGCGCTGCGCCCGGTGATCTTCACCATCAACGCCTTCGCCAACGGCCTGCTGAAGCTGCTGCGGGTGGAGGCCAAGGACGAGGTGTCCGCGACCTTCACCGACACCGAGCTGGCCGAGATCGTCAAGGACGCCACCGAGGCGGGCCTGATCGACGGCCGGGCGCAGGAGCGCCTGCACGACGCGCTGGAGCTGGGCAGCCGCCCGGTCCGGGACGTGGTGGTGCCGCTGGAGAGCGTGGTCTACACGAGCGTCGGGGTCACCCCGGAGCAACTGGAGCGGCTGTCGGCGGAGTCCGGGTTCTCCCGGTTCCCGGTGGTCGACGTGGGGCGCCGGATCGTGGGCTATCTGCATGTGAAGGACGCGCTGGACGCCTCCCCGCGCGACGTGCCGTTCCGGCTGCGCGACATGCGGCCGATCGCGCGGGTGCGGGAGACCTCCCCGCTGGACGACGTGCTCACCGCGATGCGCGGCAGCCGTACGCATGTGGCGGCGGTGATCGGCGCGGACGGCAAGCTGGCCGGGCTGGTGACCATGGAGGACGTGCTGCGGGAGCTGTTCGGGCAGCCGGCCTGAGGGGGGCGCGGGGCGGGAACGGGGTGACCGACCGGTGGGTATGGCGCCGGGATACCATCGCTGTCGCCATGCAGACGAATTCCACACCTCCCGCGTACACCAGCCTCGTCGCCGTGGGCGACTCCTTCACCGAGGGCATGTCGGACCTGCTGCCGGACGGCTCCTACCGGGGCTGGGCGGACCTGCTCGCGGCCCGGATGGCCGCCCGCACGCCCGGCTTCCGGTACGCCAATCTCGCGGTGCGCGGCAAGCTGATCCAGCAGATCGTGGACGAGCAGGTCCCGCTCGCGGCCGCGATGCGCCCCGACGTGATCACGCTGGTCGGCGGACTGAACGACACCCTGCGCCCCAAGTGCGACATGGTCCGGGTACGGGACCTGCTGACCGAGGCCGTGGAAGGGCTGGCGCCGCACTGCGAGCGGTTGGTGCTGATGCGCAGCCCCGGCCGCCAGGGGCCGGTGCTGGACCGGTTCCGGCCGCGCATGGAGGAGCTGTTCGCCTGCGTGGACGAGCTGGCCGCCAAGCACGACGCGGTGGTGGTCGACCTGTACGGGGCGCCCTCGCTGGGCGACCCGCGCCTGTGGGACGTGGACCGGCTGCACCTCACCCACGAGGGGCACCGCCGGGTGGCGGAGGCGGTCTGGCAGGAGCTGGGCCACGACGCGGAGGACGCCGAGTGGCGCACCCCCATGGCCGCCACCCCGCCGCCCGGCTGGCGGGCCCGCCGGGTCGCCGACGTCCGGTTCACCCGGCAGTACCTGCTCCCCTGGATAGCCCGCCGCCTCACCGGCCGCTCCTCCGGCGACGGCCTCCCGGCCAAGCGCCCGGACCTCCTGCCGTACGAGCTGACGCACGAGGACCCGGCGTAGCACCGGTCACCCCACGCGGGAGTCGGCGCCCTCCAGAGGAACGCCCAGCCGTCCGGCGACGGTGGTGAGGGCCGGGCCCAGCGGAAGGGCGACCCGGGCTCGGGCGTGGACGTCGCCCCGGGTGGGGGCCAGGTTGACGACGAGCACCGGTTTCCCGGCCTCGGCCGCCTGGCGGACGAAGCGGAGCCCGGACATGACCGTCAGCGAGGAGCCCAGGACCAGCAGCGTGGCCGCCTCGCGGACCAGGGCGCGGCAGTGTGCGACCCGGGCGGGCGGGACGGCCTCGCCGAAGAAGACCACGTCCGGTTTGAGGATGCCGCCGCAGACCGCACAGGGCACCACGCGGAAGTCGCCGACCTGGTCGTCGGTGAGGTCGGCGTCGCCGTCCGGGTTGATCCCGGCGGCCACCGGGTCGAATCCGGGGTTCGCCTCCTCCAGGCGCGCGGCGAGGACGCGGCGGGCGCTGACGTCGCCGCAGGAGAGGCAGACGACGCGGTCGAGGCTGCCGTGGAGTTCCACGACGTCCTCGCTGCCGGCCGCCTGGTGCAGGCCGTCCACGTTCTGGGTGATCACGCCGGAGAGCAGGCCGTGCCGTCCGAACGCGGCCACCGCCCGGTGCCCGGCGTTGGGGCGGGCCCGGCCGAAGGTGCGCCAGCCCAGGTGGCTGCGGGCCCAGTACCGGCGCCGCGCCTGGGCCCCGCCGGTGAAGTCCTGGTAGGTCATCGGGGTGTGCCGGCTCAGGCTGCCGCCCTCGCCCCGGTAGTCGGGGATGCCGGACTCGGTGGAGATGCCCGCCCCGCTGAGTACGAGCACTCCGCCCGCGCCCAGCGCCTCGGCGACCGGCTCCGGGTCGGTGATGCCCGGCGGCAGATCTCCGCTCGGGGTCCAGCTCAACGTAGGACGCATGCGCATACTGCAAGAGTAGGGAACCCGCCCCCGGTACCCCCGCTGCCCGCCTTGTAGCTTCCTCCGAGCGACCCCACGGCGCTGGCCTGCACGAATCGCCAGTACACTCGGTGCACGTGACTTCAGCGCCCGCCAAGCCCCGCATCCCCAACGTCCTCGCCGGACGGTACGCCTCCGCCGAGCTCGCCACGCTCTGGTCGCCCGAGCAGAAGGTGAGGCTGGAGCGGCAGCTCTGGCTCGCCGTGCTGCGCGCCCAGAAGGACCTGGGCATCGAGGTGCCGGACGAGGCGATCGCCGACTACGAGCGGGTCCTCGACACCGTGGACCTGGCCTCCATCGCCGAGCGCGAGAAGGTCACCCGGCACGACGTGAAGGCGCGGATCGAGGAGTTCAACGACCTCGCCGGGCACGAGCACGTGCACAAGGGCATGACCTCGCGCGACCTCACCGAGAACGTCGAGCAGCTGCAGATCCGGCTCTCCCTGGAGCTGGTCCGCGACCGCACGGTGGCCGTGCTGGCCCGCCTCGGCCGGCTGTCCGGCGAGTACGCCGAGCTGGTCATGGCCGGGCGCTCGCACAACGTGGCCGCGCAGGCCACCACCCTGGGCAAGCGCTTCGCCACCGCCGCCGACGAGCTGCTGGTGGCCTACGGCCGGGTCGACGAGCTGCTGGGCCGCTACCCGCTGCGCGGCATCAAGGGCCCGGTCGGCACCGCGCAGGACATGCTGGACCTGCTGGGCGGGGACGCGGCCAAGCTGGCCGAGCTGGAGCAGCGCATCGCCCACCACCTGGGCTTCGGCCAGGCGTTCACCTCGGTCGGCCAGGTCTACCCGCGCTCGCTGGACTACGAGGTCGTCACCGCGCTGGTACAGCTGGCGGCGGCGCCCTCCTCGCTGGCCAAGACGGTCCGGCTGATGGCCGGGCACGAGCTGGTCACCGAGGGCTTCAAGCCCGGCCAGGTCGGCTCGTCCGCGATGCCGCACAAGATGAACACCCGCTCCTGCGAACGCGTCAACGGCCTGATGGTGATCCTGCGCGGCTACGCCTCGATGACCGGCGAGCTGGCGGGCGACCAGTGGAACGAGGGCGACGTGTCCTGCTCGGTGGTGCGCCGGGTCGCGCTGCCGGACGCGTTCTTCGCGCTGGACGGCCTGCTGGAGACGTTCCTGACCGTGCTGGACGAGTTCGGCGCCTTCCCGGCCGTCGTCGCCCGCGAGCTGGACCGCTACCTGCCGTTCCTCGCCACCACCAAGGTGCTGATGGGCGCGGTGCGCGCGGGCGTGGGCCGCGAGGTCGCGCACGAGGCGATCAAGGAGAACGCGGTGGCGACCGCCCTCGCCATGCGCGAGCAGGGCGCCGAGCGCAACGACCTGCTGGACAAGCTCGCCGCCGACGACCGGCTGCCGCTGGACCGCGAGCAGCTGGCCGCGCTGATGGCCGACAAGCTGTCCTTCACCGGCGCGGCCGCCGACCAGGTCGGGGTGGTCGTGGGCCGGATCGAGGAGATCGCCAAGCAGCGCCCGGAGGCGGCCGGTTACACCCCCGGAGCGATCCTCTGACCTCCTTCAGCCAGGCGGAACTGGAGGCCGCCCGCGACCGTCTCGTCCCCGACGTGCTCGCGGACGGCCTCCATGTCCTGTTCTGCGGCATCAATCCGGGCCTGATGTCGGCGGCCACCGGCCACCACTTCGCCCGCCCCGGCAACCGCTTCTGGCCGGTGCTGCACCGCTCCGGCTTCACCCCGCGCCAACTGAGGCCCGCCGAGGAGCGCGAGCTGCTCTCCTACGGCCTCGGCATCACCAACGTGGTGGCCAGGGCGTCGGCCCGCGCGGACGAGCTGTCGCCCGAGGAGTACATCGAGGGCGGCCGGGTGCTGGCCGCCAAGGTAGAGCGGTACGCGCCCCGCTGGCTGGCCGTGGTCGGCGTGACCGCGTACCGGGCCGCCTTCGGCGACCGCAAGGCCCAAGTGGGCCCGCAGGAGCGCACGTTCGGCGCCACCCGCGTCTGGGTGCTGCCCAACCCGAGCGGCCTGAACGCCCACTGGACGGCGGCGGGCATGGCGGAGGAGTTCGGCCGGCTACGCGAGGCGGCCGCCGACTAGGGCGGGGCCGTGCGGGTCACCGTGGCGAGGAGGCGTGTCTCGTCGGACTCGTCCCTGTCGGCCACCCCCACCGCCAGCCACACGCCCTCCGCCTGCCAGACGTCGAGTTCGTCGGTGCGCAGGCAGAGGGTGGCCCAGGGCTCGGGTATCTCCTCGCCGCGGGCGAGGCGGAGGCGGAGGGTGAGCTGGCCCCAGGGGGGTGTTTCGCCCCAGCGGGCGCCGAGGTGCTGTGCTATCGCCTCGCGCAGGGCGTGGACGTCGTCCGCAGCCGGTGCCGGCCCGTGGCCGGGCTCCAGTTCCACGGTGTGGTGACCGGCCCCGCCCGCCGGGAGGTCCCGCGCGCGGAGCCGGTCGATGGCGGCGAGGTGCCGTGCGACGACGTCCATGTGTTCCAGTAAAGCCGCCGCCACTGACAATTGGCGGGGCGTCAGGCGCGTCAGGCGTCCCGCCGCCGCACGCACCAGGCGCCCGCGCCCAGTGCCGCCCCCGCCCACAGCGCGGTCACCGCGAGCCCCGACCAGGGGCCGAGCGGGCCCTCCGGGGCGCTGTGCAGGGCGAGTTGGCCCGCCCGGTCGGGCAGGTAGTCGGCGGCGCCGGAGGCGAGGTCTCCGACCACGAAGGACACGATCAGCAGGAACGGGATCAGCAGCCCGAGCGTGCCGACCCCGCTGCGCAGCACGGCCGCGAGTCCGGCGGCGAACAGGGCCATCAGCGTCAGGTACAGCGCGCAGCCGACCGCCCCGCGCAGCCCCTCCGCCCAGGTGAGCCCCGCCGTCGTCCTGCCCACCGCGAGCGTGACCAGACCGGTCGGCAGCCCCACCGCGAGCACCGGCAGCGCGACGGCGACGGCCTTCGCGGCGAACCACCGCGTCCGGTCCGGCACCGCGGCGAGCGTCAGCCGCAGCGCACCGCCCCGGTACTCGCCGGACACCGCCAGCGCGCCGAAGACCACGGCGGCGACCTGGCCGAGGCTTACGCCGGAGAACACCGCGTACAGCGGGTCGGACCGGTCGGCCTGGGCGGCGGTGACCGCCGAGAAGGCCACCGTGACGACGAGCACCGCCGCCAGCGCGCCGAGCAGCGACCGCAGCGTCCGGATCTTGATCCACTCGGCGTGCAGTACGGGAACGAACGGCATGGTCAGACCTCCTGCGGCTGTGCGGTGAACTCGGCCTCGCCGGCCGTCAGATCGAGGTACGCCTCCTCCAAGCTCGCCTCCTGAAGCGCGAGTTCGAGCACCGGCAGCCCCTCCTCGGCCAGCAGCCGCCCGAGTTCCTCCACGCGTGCGTGCCGCACGGTCCAGGTGGCGTCCGCCGTCCGCTCCCCCGCGTACCCGTGCCGGGCGAGGAGCGCCCCGAGCGTGTCGGCGTCGGTGCTGCGGACCCGGACCCGGGGGCGCACGCGGGCGTCGATGAAGTCCCGTACCGGGGTGTCGGCGAGGAGGCGGCCCCGGCCGAGGACCACGAGGTGGTCCGCGAAGGCGGCCGTCTCCCCCATCAGATGGCTGGAGACCAGGACCGTACGGCCTTCCGCCGCCAGCCCGCGCAGGAGCGTGCGGACCCAGACGATGCCCTCGGGGTCGAGGCCGTTGGCGGGTTCGTCGAGCAGGATCACCTCGGGGTCGCCGAGCAGCGCGGCGGCGATGCCGAGACGCTGGCGCATGCCGAGGGAGAAGGTGCGCACCCGGCGCCGGGCCACGGAGGCGAGGCCGGTGCGCTCCAGCACCTCGCCGACGCGGGTGGCGGGGAGGCGGTTGCTCACGGCGAGGGCCAGCAGGTGGTCGTGGGCGGTGCGGGAGCCGTGGGCGGCGCGGGCGTCCAGCAGGGCACCCACCCGGCGCAGCGGGTCACGGAGTTGGGCATAGGGGCGGCCGTCGAGGGTGGCGGTGCCGGAGGTGGGGCGGTCCAGGCCCAGGACGAGGCGCATGGTGGTGGACTTGCCGGCGCCGTTGGGGCCGAGGAAGCCGGTCACCTGGCCGGGGCGGACGGTGAGGGTCAGGCGGTCGACGGCGCGTCTGCCGCCGTACTCCTTGGTGAGGTCGCGGAGTTCGATGCTGGTCATGGCACGAGCCTCGCCGGGCGGGCGGCCGTGCGCCTCCCCCGCGAGCGGGGACCCGCTCCCCCGTGCGGGGGAGGCCGCTCGCGGGGCGCGGCTGTCAGGATGGCCGCATGGTCCGCTTCCTGCGCCCGCTGCTGCGCGGGACGACGTACACGCGGCTGCTGCATCTGTGGCTGCCCATGCTGAGCGTGGCGTTCTGGATGTTCATCGACCCGCGCACCCCGTGGGCGCCCGCCCTGTTCCTCGTTCCCCTCGCGCTGATCCCGGCCGTGCGGCGGGGCGAGGGCGTGCAGGCGCGGCTGCTGCTGACGCCCGGCGAGGCGGAGCCCGGCATCTCCGAGGAACCCGCGCGGAGTTGGCGGGACCGGGGGCGCACGCTGCTCTGGCTGGAGCTGCGGATGCTGCTCGGCGCGGTCGCCATGTTCGCCACGGTGCGGCTGCCGATCCTCGCCTTCGAGCTGGCGACGGGCGCGTGGGGACTGCCGCCGTCGTTCGCCCCGCACCGGGCGTACGCCCTGCTGGCCCCGCTCCCCCTGCTCGCGCTGTACGGCGTGGTGCTCGGTCTGGGCGCGCTGGTCACCCGGTGTGCGCGCCGCCTGCTCGGGCCGTCGGCGGCCGAACGGCTGGCCGCGCTGGAGGAGCGGACCGAGCAGCTCCTCGAACGCACCCGGATCGCACGGGAGTTGCACGACTCGATCGGGCACGCGCTGACCGTCGCGGTGGTGCAGGCGGGGGCCGCGCGGGCGGCCGGGGACCCGGAGTTCACCGGGCGGGCGCTGAGCGCCATCGAGGAGACGGGCCGGGCCGCGCTGGAGGACCTGGAGCGGGTGCTCGGGGTGCTGCGCGAGGCGGAGCGGCCGGCGAGCGCCCGCCCGACGCTGGCGGACGCGGACCGCCTGCTGGAGTCGGCGCGGGCCTCCGGCGCGGAGGTCGACTTCCGGGCGACCGGCGCGGTGGAGTCCCTGCCCGGCCCGGTGTCCCGCGAGGGCTACCGCATCCTCCAGGAGGCCCTGACCAACGTCCTGCGGCACGCGGGCGCGGTGCCGGTACGGGTACGGGTGACGGCCGGGGGACGCCAACTCGCCCTGGAGATAAGCAATCCGCTCCCGGCGGGACTGCCCAGGAGCAACGGCGGCAGCGGCCTGCGCGGCATACGCGAGCGCGCCGCCCTCCTCGGCGGCAGCGCCCACACCGGGCCCGAAGCGGATGCCTGGCTCGTACGCGCCGAGCTGCCACTCAGCTGATCTACGCTGGCCGGATGCCGGTCACCGTACTCCTCGTCGACGACGAACCCCTGGTCCGTGCCGGGCTGCGGGCCGTGCTGGCGGCGCAGCCCGACATCGAGGTGGTCGGGGAGGCGGCCGACGGGGCCGCCGTGATCCCGCTGGTGCGGAGTCTGCGGCCGGACGTGGTGGCGATGGACGTCCGGATGCCGCTGCTGGACGGCATCGAGGCGACCCGCGCGGTACTGCGCACGGTGGACGGTCCGCCGAAGATCCTGGTGGTCACCACCTTCGAGGACGACGAGTACGTCTACGAGGCGCTGCGCGCGGGCGCGGACGGGTTCCTGCTGAAGCGGTCCCGCCCGGAGGAGATTGTCCACGCGGTACGGCTGGTCGCGGCGGGCGACTCGCTGCTGTTCCCGGCGTCGGTACGGCAGTTGGCGGCCCGGTACGGCACCGGACGGGCGGATACCGAGCCGCTGGCGGGGGCCCGGCTGACCGAGCGGGAGGCGGAGGTGCTGCGGCTGATGGCGCGGGGGCTGACCAACGCGGAGATCGCCGCCGGGCTGGTCGTCGGGGCGGAAACGGTGAAGTCGCATGTGAGCGCCGTACTGGCCAAGTTGGGCGCGCGGGACCGTACCCAGGCGGTGATCGCCGCCTACGAGTCGGGGTTCGTCGCGCCCCGGTGACCGCCCGGCCCTCGCCGGGGTGGTCCGGGCCGAGTACGATCCGCCCCACACACGCCCGCGAGCTGGGAGGACGGACCGTGGGGCAGTTGACCGGTGGCGATCCCTCGCTGCTGCGGAGGATCAACTCCGCGGTGGTGCTGCGCGCGCTGCGCGACACCGACTGCGCGACGCTCACGGAGATCACCCGGGCCACCGGGCTGTCCCGGCCGACCGTCGAGGGGGTCGTGGAGGGCCTGGCCGAGGCGGGACTGGTGGTGGAGCGCGCGGCCGAGGAGGGCACCGCCCGCCGTCAGGGACGGCCCGCGCGCCGGTTCCGGTTCCGGGCCGAGGCGGGGCATCTGCTGGGGCTGGAGATCGGCGCGCACCGGGTGGTCGCGGTCGTCTCCGACCTGGACGGGCGGGTACTGGGCACGCAGACCCGGGACGTGGACGAGAAGGCACCGGCCGACGAGCGGCTGGAGCGGCTGCGCGGCACGGTCGCCGAGCTGCTGCGCCGTACCGGCGTCCCGCGGGGCTCGCTGCGCGCGGTGGGCGTCGGCACTCCGGGCATCGTGGAGGCCGACGGAACGGTTCGCCTGGGCACCGCGCTGCCCCAGTGGACCGGGCTCCACCTGGGCGAGCGGCTCAGCCGTTCCTTCCGGTGCCCGGTGCTGGTGGAGAACGACGCCAACGTGGCCGCCGTGGCCGAGCACTGGCAGGGCGCCGCGAAGGACACCGACGACGTGGTGTTCGTGCTGGCCGGCTTGAGTCCGGGCGCGGGCTCGCTGATCGGCGGCCGGCTGCACCGGGGGCACGGCGGGGCGGCCGGGGAGATCGGCGCGCTGCATCTGCTGGGCCGGGAGGCGACCCCGGAGGCCCTGCTGTCCACCACGGACGAGCCGCTGCCGCCCCTGGACGAGCAGGCGGTCACCGAGGTCTTCGCGCTGGCCCGGGAGGGCGACGGCTCGGCGCGGGCGGCGGTGGAACGGTTCATCCAGCGGCTGGTGCACGACGTGGCCGCGCTGGTGCTGGCGCTCGACCCGGAGCTGGTGGTGGTCGGCGGCTGGGCGGCCGGCCTGGACGGCGTCCTCGACCCCCTCCGCCGCGAACTCGCCCGCTACTGCCTGCGTCCCCCGGCCGTGGCCCTGTCCCTGCTGGGCGAGGCCGTGGTGGCCACGGGCGCGCTGCGGCTGGCGCTGGACCATGTGGAACGGCAGTTGTTCGCGGTCGAGGGGGCCGTGGGGGCGTGAGCCGCCGACGCCGCCGGCCCTGGGGGATTCGGGGGTCGGCGGGAGGGGCGTGCGGCCCACATGCCGCCGCGCCCCGGTGGGACACCGGGGCGCGGCGGGATGGTGCGGTGCTGCCGCTCTCAGGAGGCGCGGCGCTCCGGGTCGTGGTGTATCTCCACGTCCGGGGTGTCGCCGAAGGTGAGGCGGCAGGTGTCGGCGCGGTAGGTGGCCACGCCGAGCGCGGCGGTGCGGCCCTGGGCCGTGAACCGGGTGGTGACGACGAGGACGGGCGAGCCGGGCAGCCGGTCGAGTTCCTTGGCGTCCTCCGCGCCCGCCGAGCCCAGCTCCACCGCGCGGTCCTGGCCGTCGAGTTCGAGCCGCTGGAGTTCGCGCAGCACCGCACGGGCGCGGGCCGGTCCGGAGGGCGTGTCGATCGCGCTCAGGTCGGGCACCGAGGCGGCCGGGATGTACAGCAGCTCGGTGGCGACGCGCCGGCCCTGCGACATCCGGAACCGGCGGACGAGGTGCACCTCGTCGGTACCGGTGTCCAGGGCGGCGGCGACCGGGGCGGGCGGTACGGCCCGCTCGCAGTCCATCGGCTGCCAGGCGTCGTCACCGGTGCCGGGCCAGGTCTGCCGCCCGGTGCCGAGGGCGACGCCGACGCGCGGCGGCGCGACGGTCGTACCGACACCACGGCGGCGCTGCAGCCGTCCCTCCAGCTCGAGTTGCTCCAGCGCCTGCCGGAGCGTGGCGCGGGCGACGCCGAAGCGGGCGGCGAGATCGCGCTCGTTCGGCAGGATCTCGCCCACCGAGAACTCGGAGTCCAGTGCCTCGCTCAGTACGGTCTTGAGGTGCAAGTACTTCGGCTCCGGCACCGTTTCCAGTTGCGTGGTCCCCACCCTGTCCTCCGCAAGTGCCGTGCTCCGGCGGTTTTGGCGCCCTTGTTTATTAAAGGTTGTTGCAGTTCTTTGCGACCATAGGGCGGCCCTGATGCTTGGTCAAGACCAATTGTCCCATCCCTGCCCACTCGCCCGGTGCCCTGGTGACCGAGCGTTCACATGGAGTTCGTGAGGACGCGCAGCTTGTCGGGGTTGCGGATGATGTAGACGGCACTGATCGCGCCGTCGGTGATGCCGAGCTGGAACAGGGTGTCCGGCCGGCCCTCGGACAGCACGAGCACCGCGACACCGCCGTTGACCTCGATGAACCGGTGGGTCATGCCGGGCAGCAGGTTCTTCGAGGCGACCCCGGCCAGGAAGCGCCCCACCTTGTCGGCGCTGAACAGCACCCGCACCGGAGCCTTGGCCTTGCCGCCGCTGTCGCCGACCAGACGGGCGTCGGGAGCGAGCAAGGACATCAGCCCGTCGAGGTCACCCTCCGTGGCCGCCGCGAGGAACCGCTCGGTCAGCTTCCGGCGCTGGGCGGGGTCCACGTCGTAGCGCGGCCGGCGCTCCTCCACGTGTCTGCGGGCCCGCGCGGCCAACTGCCGAACGGCGGGCTCGCCCCGGTCCAGCAGCTCCGCGATCTCGGCGTACGGATACCCGAACGCCTCCCGCAGCACGAACACCGCGCGCTCCAGCGGGGACAGCGACTCCAGGACGACAAGGACGGCCACGGAGACGGAGTCGGCGAGCAGCGCCCGGTCAGCGGTGTCCGGGACGGTGTCGCCGAAGTCGGTGGTGTAGGGCTCGGGCAGCCAGGGCCCGACGTAGGCCTCGCCGCGCGACTTGACCTGGCGGAGCCGGTCAAGCGCCAGCCGGGTGGTGACACGGACCAGGTAGGCGCGGGGTTCGCGGACCTCGGCGCGATCGGCGCGGGACCAGCGCAGCCAGGCGTCCTGCACCACGTCCTCGGCGTCCGCGACGCGGCCCAGCATGCGGTAGGCGACGCCGGTCAGCAGCGGCCGGTTCTCTTCGAAGACATCGATCGCGGTCTCGGTCGTCACGGTCTCCATCCCATCCCGTCGCACCCGCCGGTGTCCAGACGAATTCGGTCGTTCCTGGCGCGTTGTGGAGCCCGGCGGGGCGGCACCGGGCGGGTAGGCAGAAGGTTTGAGATCATCCGCTCGTACGCCGTCGATCAGGGGGAATGCCGTGAGCGTCCGGGACGCCGTCGTCACCGCCACAGGTGACCGCATCCGCTGGGTGGAGCTGCCGGGAAGCGACGCCCCCCGGGTCTACCTGCACGGTCTCGGTGCCACGGCGGCCGCCTACTTCGCCGAGGCGGCCACCCATCCGCTGATCGCCGGGCACCGCACGCTCCTGGTCGACCTGCTGGGGCACGGGCTGAGCGACCGGCCGCGGGACTTCGACTACAGCCTCGAAGCGCACGCCGGGGCACTGGCCACCGCGCTGACCGACGCCGGGGTGACGGGGGCCGAGGTGATCGCGCACAGCATGGGCGGTGCCGTCGCGATCGTACTGGCGGACCGGCACCCGGAGCTGGTGTCCCGGCTGGTGCTGGTCGACGCCGACCTCGACCCGGTCGAGCCCGCCAGGGGCGCGCTCGGCAGCGGCGGTATCGCGGCCTTCTCCGAGGCGGAGTTCGTGGACAGCGGCTGGGCGGAGGTCCGGGACCGGGCCGGCGCGCTGTGGTGGGCCACCATGCGGCTGACCGACCGTACGGCCCTGCACCGCAGCGCCAGGGGGCTGGCCCGGGGCACGGTCCCGACCGTGCGGGAGCTGCTGACGCACGCGGAGATTCCGCGTACCTTCCTCCACCCCGAGGCCGACGGGCCGCTGCCCGGCGAGGACGCGCTGCGGGAGGCGGGGGTGTCCGTGGTCGCGGTGGCGGACTGCGGGCACAACATCATGCTGGACGCCCCGGAAGCCTTCGCCAGCCTGGTCGCTGCGGCGCTGGCGGCCTGAAACCGGCGGAGTTCCGCGACACGACGCGAAGGGCTACCCGCCGGTAGCAATTGCTGACAAGCTGTCTACGGCGTCCGTCAGCAGCCGTACCGAGGAGCTTCGTATGTCCGCCACCGTCTCCTTCAAGGTTCCCGCCCCGGCCGGGACGAGGGATGTGACCGTCTCGTACCAGCGGGTCGGGCGGGGTGATCCGCTGGTGCTGCTGCACGGCATCGGGCACCACCGGCAGGCGTGGGACCCGGTGGTGGACATCCTGGCGACCGAGCGCGAGGTGATCGCCGTGGACCTGCCCGGCTTCGGCGCCTCGCCGGACCTGCCGGACGGGCTCGCCCACGATCTGCCGACGATCAACTCCGTCCTGGGCGCGCTGTTCGAGGCGCTGGACCTGGACCGCCCGCACGTGGCCGGGAACTCCCTGGGCGGGCTGCTCGCGCTGGAGCTGGGCCGGGAGAAGTCCGTACGGTCCGTCACCGCGCTGGCCCCGGCCGGGTTCTGGACCGAGGCCGAGCGGCGGTACGCCTTCGGGGTGCTGCTCACCATGCGCGGGCTGGCCCAGCGGCTGCCGCTGGGTGTGGTGGAGCGGATGTCCCGTAGCGCGGTCGGCCGCACCGCGCTGACCAGCACCATCTACCGTCGGCCCGCGCGCCGGGCCCCGGAGGCGGTGGTCGCGGAGACGCTGGCGCTCGCCGGGGCCACCGCGTTCGAGGCGACCCTGCACACCGGGACCACGGTGCGGTTCACCGACCCGGTAGCGGGCGTTCCGGTCACCGTGGCCTGGGGCGCGCACGACCGGATTCTGCTGCGCCGCCAAGGGGTGCGGGCCAAGCGGATCATCCCGCACGCCCGGCTGGTCCGGCTGCCCGGCTGCGGGCACGTCCCGATGAACGACGACCCGGCGCTCGTCGCCCGCGTCATCCTCGACGGCAGCAGCCGCGCGGCCGGGGTCTGACGTCCCGTACTCTCGAAGGCGTGTCGCGCACCGGCGTCATCCCCCGGAGCGCGGCACGCCAACTGCCGTGCTGAGCAGTGGCTTTGACGGGGCGTCCGCTGGTGGTAGAAAGTGCGACGAACTCGGGCACAACGATGCTTTACCCATCGGTCACAGGGCGTTCGTGATCACGCAACACCATTCCTGCACAGTGGCCGCATGACTGCGGACCTCTCTCGGACGAACCAGCAATCGACCCGGACATCGGCGCGGAAATCGACGCCGAGCGCGCTCCGGACCCGGCACGGGCGTCCCGTGCACCACTGGCGGCGCGACCTCGTCGAACTCGCGGCCCTGTTCACGGCCGTCGCGGTGGCCGACGCCGTGGCGAACCTGATCGGGCACGGCCCCGACGGGCCCGCACTGCTGATGATCTCGGCGCTCACGCTGGCCGCGACGGCCGGCTTCCACACCTGGTGGGCCCGGCGCCATGTGCACGCACCGCCCACCGGTGAGGCAGGCGATACCGGCGCCCGGCCGAGCGCGTCCGCGCACCCGGCCGGGCCGTCCGCGCAAGAAGGCCCCGGCGCCCTGTGGCGGATGCGGACGACCGTACGGGACGAACCCGGCTCGCTGGCTGCGCTCTGCACGGCGCTGGCCACGCACCGGGTCGACATCCTGAGCCTCCAGACGCATCCGCTGGCCGACGGCACGGTGGACGAGTTCCTGCTGCGGGCCCCGGACTCCCTGGCCGCCGCCGAGCTGACCCGTGTCATCGCGGAGTCGGGCGGCAGCTCCACCTGGATCGAGCGGGCCGACGCCCATGATCTGGTCGACGCCCCCACCCGCGTCCTCGGCCTCGCCACCCGCACCGCGCTGGACGCGGCCGAACTCCCGCTGGCGTTGCGTCAGTTGCTCGGCCGGTGCACGATCCGTTCGGTGCCCGCCGGTACGGGTGGCGAACCGGTGCCCGCCGAAGGGGTGCTGGAGGACACCGTGCTGCGGCTGCGGGCGCCGGGCGGCGGTGTACTGAGCGTGGAGCGGCCGTATCTGCCGTTCACCCCGACCGAGTTCGCGCGGGCGCGGGCGCTGGTGGAGCTGGACAGCCGCCTCGGCCCGCGCATCCCGCGCGCGCACGACGTGCTGACGCTGCCCGAGGGCAACGCGATCACCGTGCGCCGGGTGGACACCGGTGACCTGGACGCGGCGCGGGCGATGCACGAGCGGTGCTCGGACCGCACCCTGGACCTGCGCTACCACGGGCCCGTGCGCGACGCCGACCGCTATCTGAACCACCTGCTCAGCCCGCGCTTCGGCCGCACCCTGGCCGCGCAGACCGCCTCCGGTCGCGTGGTCGGCCTCGGTCATCTGCTGTGGGACGGCGAGGAGACCGAGGTCGCCCTGCTGGTGGAGGACGACTGGCAGCGGCGCGGTGTCGGCGCCGAGCTGCTGGAGCGGCTGGTGCGGATGGCGGTCGAGGCGGGCTGCGCGAGCGTGTACGCGGTGACCCGCTCGGCCAACACCGGGATGGTCGCGGCGATGCGCGGACTCGGGCTGCCCCTGGACTACCAGGTCGAGGAGGGCACCCTCGTGATCACCGCCCGGCTGGCCCCGGCCCGCTCCCGCATCGCGGAGAAGAGCGACGGCGAGCAGCTCCGGCTCTGACCTCCCGGTACGGCGGACGGCCCGGCGGTGACCAGCCGCCGGGCCGTCTTCATGGCAACTCCCTGTTTCAGTACCTCAGTTGACGGCCTCGTGCAGTGGCACCGGCGCCGGGACCCGCTCCCCCAGCGCACCGGACAGGTCGGCCCACAGGTCCTCGGTGTCCTCCAGGCCGACCGAGAGCCGCAGCAGCCGGTCGCCCACCCCGGCGCCGTGCCGGTCGGCGGTGTCCACGATGCGGTGGCTGATGGACGCCGGGTGCTGGATGAGGGTGTCGACGCTGCCCAGGCTGACCGCCGGGGTGATCAGCCGGACGCGGGCGATCACCTCGTGCGGGTCGCCGTGCACCTCAAAAGCGATCATGGCGCCGCCCAGCTTCGGGTAGTGGACGCGGGCCACGCGCGGGTCGGCGGCGAGCCTGCGGGCCAGTTCGGCGGCGGTCGCGGAGGCCGCGCGGACCCGGACCGGCAGCGTGGCGAGGCCGCGCAGCAGCAGATAGCCGGCCAGCGGATGCAGCACCCCGCCGGTGGCGAACCGTATCCGCCGCAGTTGCCCGGCGAACTCCTCGTCGCAGGCCACCACTCCGGCCATCACGTCGCCGTGCCCGCCGAGGTACTTGGTGGCGCTGTGCAGCACCAGCCGCGCGCCGTGCTCGGCGGGGCGCTGCAGCACGGGCGTGGCGAAGGTGTTGTCGACGAGCAGCGGTACGGTCCCGCAGGAGTGGGCGACGGCCCGGATGTCGACCTCGGCGAGGGTGGGGTTGGCCGGGGTCTCGACCAGTACCAGACCGGTGTCGGGGCGCAGCGCGTCCGCGATCCCGGCCGGGTCGGTCCAGGTGACCTCGGTGCCCAGCAGCCCGGCGGTCAGCAGGTGGTCGCTGCATCCGTACAGCGGCCGGACCGCGACCACATGGCGCAGACCGGCGGCCGACCGGGCGAGCAGCACGGCGCTGAGCGCGGCCATGCCGCTGGCGAACGCGACGGCGGACCCGGTGCCTTCGAGGCGGGCGAGGCCGGTCTCGAAGCGGGCCACGGTCGGGTTGCCGAGCCGGGCGTAGACGGGCGGTCCCTCGGGGAGGATGCCCTCGGCCGCGAAGGCGTCGATGCGGGCGGCCTCGTCCCGGCTGTCGTGGGAGGGGTAGGTGGTGGAGAGGTCGATGGGCGGGGTGTGCAGGCCCTGTGCGGTCAGGTCCTCCCGGCCGGCGTGCACGGCCTCGGTGGCCAGTGCCCTGCGTACGGTGTCGGCGGCGCCGTTGCTGCTCGATTCCATGCCCGAAGGGTGAACACCGGACGGGTTCAGGGGGCGGACACCCGTGTTACGTTCGGCCGATGGACGCCTCCGTCGTACTGGACCCGGTGGATCTGCACCTTCTCCGACTGCTGCAGAACGACGCCCGGACCACGTACCGCGACCTCGCCGCGCGGGTCGGGGTGGCGCCGTCGACCTGTCTGGACCGGGTGGCCCGGCTGCGCCGGTCGGGCGTGATCCTCGGCCATCGGCTCCGGCTGGACCCGGCGAAGCTGGGCCGGGGGTTGCAGGCGCTGCTGTCGGTGCAGGTCAGGCCGCACCGGCGGGAGCTGGTCGGGCCGTTCGTGGAGCGGGTGCGGGCGCTGCCGGAGGCGCGGACGGTGTTCCATCTGACCGGCCCGGACGACTATCTGGTGCATGTGGCGGTCGCCGACATGGCCGACCTCCAGCGGCTGGTGCTGGACGAGTTCACCTCGCGACGTGAAGTGGCGCGGGTCGAGACCCGGTTGATCTTCCAGCAGTGGGAGTGCGGGCCGCTGCTGCCGCCGGGTCATGCCGAGAGCTGAAAACGCCGGTGCACGGGTGACGTGGACGCACCTCCGGTACCAGGATGGGCGCCATGTCCGACACCAAGAGCTTGCTGCCCCGTCAGGTCGCCGACGCCTATGTGGACGACCTGCTGGCCCTCGACCCGGTCACCGGTACCTACCTCGGTGTGCGGGAGAGTTCCAGCCGGTTGCCCGACTACTCCCCCGCCGGCCAGGAGGCGCTGGCCGAGCTGGCGCGTACGACGCTCGCCCGGCTGGACGAGGCCGAGCGCCTGCCCGGCGCGGACAGTGACGCCGAGCGCCGCTGCGGGCGGCTGCTGCGGGAGCGGCTGACCGCCGAGCTGGCCATGCACGACGCGCACGAACACCTGCGCGCGGTCGGCAACATGCACACACCCGGCCACTCGGTGCGGGACATCTTCAGCGTGACCCCGCAGGAGACCGAGGAGGACTGGGCGGCCCTGGCCGAGCGGCTCCGCGCGGTCCCGGCCGCCTACGAGGGCTACCGCGCCTCCCTCGCCCTCGGTCTGGAGCGCGGCCTGTACGCGGCGCCCCGGCCGACGGCCACCTTCGTCGAGCAGCTCACCGAGTGGGCGGACACCGGTGAGGGGCGCGGCTGGTTCGAGGACTTCGCCGCGGCCGGTCCCGAGTCGCTGCGCGCGGAGCTGGACGACGCGGCCCGCGCGGCGACGGCCTCCGTGGCTGCCCTGCGCGACTGGATGCGGGACGTGTACGCCCCGGCCGTCGCGGACGCCCCGAACACGGTGGGCCGCGAGCGGTACGCCCGCAGCGCCCGCTACTTCAACGGCACCGACCTCGACCTGGACGAGGCGTACGCCTACGGCTGGTCGGAGTTCCACCGGCTGCTCGGCGAGATGGAGAAGGAGGCGCAGAAGGTGCTGCCCGGCGCCGAGACGCCGTGGGTGGCGCTGGCGCACCTGGACGAGCACGGGCGGCACATCGAGGGCGTGGACGAGGTCCGGGAGTGGCTCCAGGGCCTGATGGACCGGGCCATCGCGGACCTGGACGGCACCCACTTCGAACTCGCCGAGCGGGTACGGCGGGTGGAGTCCCGTATCGCCCCGCCGGGCGGCGCCGCGGCCCCGTACTACACGGGTCCCTCGGAGGACTTCTCCCGGCCGGGGCGGACCTGGCTGCCGACGATGGGCGAGACCCGGTTCCCGGTGTACGACCTGGTGTCCACCTGGTACCACGAGGGCGTGCCCGGCCATCACCTGCAGATCGCGCAGTGGGCGCACGTCGCGGAGAACCTGTCCCGCTACCAGGCCACGGTGGGCATGGTCAGCGCCAACGCCGAGGGCTGGGCGCTGTACGCGGAGCGGCTGATGGACGAGCTGGGCTACCTCACCGACGCGGAGGAGCGGCTCGGTTATCTGGACGCGCAGATGATGCGCGCGGTCCGGGTGATCATCGACATCGGCATGCACCTGGAGCTGGAGATCCCGGCGGACTCGCCGTTCCACCCCGGTGAGCGGTGGACGCCGGAGCTGGCCGAGGAGTTCTTCCGGGCGCACAGCAGCCGTCCGGCGGACTTCGTGGTGAGCGAGCTGACCCGCTACCTGACGATGCCGGGCCAGGCCATCGGCTACAAGCTCGGTGAGCGGGCCTGGCTGCTGGGCCGGGAGCGGGCGCGGGAGCGGCACGGCGACTCCTTCGACCCGAAGGCATGGCACATGGCGGCGCTGTCCCAGGGCTCGCTCGGCCTGGACGACCTGGTGGACGAGCTGTCCCGGCTCTGACTCGGCCGTACGGCCCTGCCCGGGTGGCGTGGCCCCCGTACCGGCTGCTTGCTGGTGCGGGGGCCGACGCGCGAGGGAGGTGGGCCGCTCATGCAGCGCAACGGTCCCGGTGAGGGGGCGTTGGAGACGCCCCGGGCGGCCGGTCTCGCCGGGGTGGTGTTCGCGCTGCTGCTGGCGGCGACGATCGTCCTGATGCGGCTCGGCATTCCCGAGGGGGCCGACGCGGTCGGCGCCGAGGGGTTCACGGACCCCACCCGCCGGGACGCGGTACGGGCGGCGCTGGCGCTGATCCCGTTCGCCGGCATCTTCTTCCTGTGGTTCCTCGGCGCGGTGCGCGCGCACGTGGGCGACGTGGAGGACCGGTTCCTGGCGACCGTGCTGCTGGGCAGCGGGCTGGTCTTCACCGCGACCCTGTTCGGCGCGGCCGCCTCCGCCACGGCGGTGCTGGCCGTGGCCCACCCCGCCGGCAGCGCGCCCTCGCTCACCACCTGGGACTTCGGCCGCCACTTCGCGTACACGCTGATGACGGACTACGCGATGCGGATGGCGGCCGTCTTCGTGTCGTCGATGTCCGTGATCGGCAAGCGGATGGGCGTGCTGCCCCGCTGGCTGACGGCGGTGGGCGCGGTGACCGCGCTGCTGCTGCTCTTCGTCTCCTCCGACGTGCCCTGGGCGGAACTGGTCTTCCCCGCCTGGTCGCTGCTGCTGAGCGTGCACATCCTGCTGGTCAGCGGGCGTCGGCGGCGGGTGACCCTGACCTGACCGGCTCACCCGATCGGCGCGCCCCGGCGCGCGGCACCGGCCTCGGCGCGCCGATGCTTGCGGTCGGGGGACGACCGGAGCAGGCCACCGGAAAGGGCGCAGCGTCGATGCGGATCGTCGTCGATCTCAACAAGTGCCAGGGATACGCCCAGTGCGCGTTCCTCGCTCCCGACGTGTTCACCATGCACGGCGAGGAGGCGCTGCTCTACAACCCGCTCGCCGCCGAGGAGCACCGGGACGCGGTGGCTCGCGCGGCCGCCGCCTGCCCGGTGCAGGCGATCACGGTGGAGGGCCTGCACGAGGGCGCGCCCGTCGAGCCCACGCAGGTCTTCTCCGGTGCCCCCTGGGAGCCGCGCGATGGCCGCTGACTACGTGGACTGGCTGCGCCGCGAGGGCCGCATCGTGATCGTCGGTGCCTCGCTGGCCGGGCTGCGGGCGGCCGAGACGCTGCGCGCGGAGGGCTTCACCGGTTCCCTCACCCTGATCGGCGACGAACCGTACGACCCGTACGACCGGCCGCCGCTGTCCAAGGCGGTGCTGCTGGGCAAGGCGTCCCCGCGCCACACCGAGCTGCCCCGGCGCCGGCACCTGGACGCCGAGTGGCGGCTCGGGGTCCCGGCGGCCGGGCTGGACCTGACGGGCAAGCGGGTGCTGCTGGCCGACGGCGAGGAGGTGGAGTACGACCGGCTGCTGATCGCCACCGGGGTGCGCGCCCGCCCCTGGCCGGTGGCGGAGGAGGCCGAGCTGGACGGCGTCTTCGTGCTGCGCACCCGTGACGACGCGGTCGCCCTCACCGAGCGGCTGCGGGCCGGGGCGAAACGGGTGGTGGTGATCGGCGCCGGGTTCGCCGGGTCCGAAGTGGCCTCCGCCTGCCGGGAGATGGGCCTGGAGGTCACGGTCGCGGAGCGCGCGGGGGCCCCGCTGGTGGGGGCGCTCGGCGGGGTGATCGGGGCGGTCGCGGCCGACCTGCATCTGGAGAACGGCGTCGACCTGCGCACCCATGTCACGGTGACCGCGCTGGAGGGCGACCCGATGGGCCGGGTGCGGTCGGTGCATCTGTCCGACGAGAGCGTGGTCGAGGCGGACGTGGTGGTGGTCTCGCTGGGGTCGCTGCGCAACACCGAGTGGCTGACCGGTTCGGGGCTCGGCGCGGGGCCGCGCGGCATCGCGAGCGACGCGGGGTGCCGGGCGTTCGACTTCCGGGGGATCGTCACGGACGACGTGTTCGTCGCCGGTGACGTGGCCCGCTCCCCGCACGCGCTGTTCGGCTACCAGTTCCTGTCGCTGGAGCACTGGGGCAACGCGGTGGCGCAGGCGGAGACGGCCGCGCACAACATGATCTGCCCCGCCTCCGACCGGCGCCCGCACATGTGGATGCCCGCCTTCTGGTCCTCGCAGTTCGGGGTGAACATCAAGTCGGTGGGCGTGCCGCCCATGGGCGACGAGCTGATGATCATCCAGGGCTCCACGGCCGAGCGCCGGTTCGTCGGCGTGTACGGCTACAAGGGCCGCATCGTGGCCGCCGTGACCTTCGACAACGCCCGCTGGCTGGAGTACTGCCAGCGGCAGATCGAGCAGGGGGCGCCCTTCCCGGTGGAGTACCCGACGGTGGACCGGCGTCCCGAGGGACGCAAGGCGGTCCCGGCGGACTTCCCCGACCCGGCCCTGCCGACCCACGGCCCGACCGTGACCCTCAGCGGTTACTCACCGGCCGACCGCCGGCTGGTCTTCACCCCCGGCCACCACTGACCGCTGTCCGGCCCCGACGCTCCAAGGACCTGTGATGACCGAACCCTCGCTGGTGGCCCGGATCACCGACTTCGCCAACCGCGCCGACCCCTACCCGCTCTACACCGAGCTGCGCCGCACCCCGGTGCTGCACGAGGAGGACGACGGCCCGTACGTCATCTCCTCGTACTGGGACATCGAGAGCCT
The DNA here is from genome assembly GCF_004784475.1 of Streptomyces bauhiniae. Classification (GTDB taxonomy): domain Bacteria; phylum Actinomycetota; class Actinomycetes; order Streptomycetales; family Streptomycetaceae; genus Streptomyces; species Streptomyces seoulensis. Next base: position 74,028 of record NZ_SRRT01000009.1, on the reverse strand, counting down.
GCTGCACGACCCCCGGATCAGCTCGGACGCGGCGAACCTGGCGGCGGCGGGCGCCGACGAGCTGAACCAGGCGGAGAACACCGGGCTGCCGCCGTCGTTCATCCGGCAGGACCCCCCGGAGCACGACCGGCTGCGGCGCATCGCCAACAGCGCGTTCGGGCCGCCGCACGAGCCGCGCCGGATCGACGACATGCGGGGCGAGCTGCACAGGATCGTCGCCGAGCTGATCGACGGTCTTGCGGGCGAGACCGAGATCGACCTGGTGGACCAGTTCGCCTATCCGTTCCCGGTGACGGTGATCTGCCGGCTGCTCGGGGTGCCGCGCGAGGACGAACCCCGGTTCCGGTCCTGGGTGGACCCGATCGTGGCGAGCCTGGACCCGGAGACCCGGCAGGGCGCGGACCCCGAGTTCGCGCGGAAGGCGCAGGAGGCGCGGACCCAGCTCGGCATGTACCTGGCCGGGCTGGTGGAGGAGCGCACCAAGGACCCGCGCGACGACATGCTGTCCGACCTGGCCGCCGGGAAGGGGCCGGACGGTGCCATGACCATGATGGAGGTGCTCAGCACGGCCGTCCTGCTGCTGATCGCCGGCCACGAGACCACCGTCAACCTGATCGCCAACGGCATGCTCACCCTGCTGCGCCACCCCGAGTACCTCCAGCGGCTGCGCGAGGAGCCGGAGCTGGCGGTCAACATCGTGGAGGAGCTGCTGCGTTACGAGCCTCCGGTGCAGCTCGTGCCGCAGCGCACCTGCATCACCGACATCGAGGTGCGCGGGGTGACGATCCCCAAGGGCTCCCGGATCTGGCTGATGCTGGCCGCGGGCAACCGGGACCCGGAGCGCTTCAAGGACCCCGAGCGGTTCGACCCCGACCGGGAAGACCTTCAGCACCTCGGCTTCGGCAGCGGCATCCACGTCTGCTTCGGCGCGCCGCTGGCCCGGCTGGAGGCGCAGATCGCGCTGGCCGAGCTGGCGCGGCGGCTGGAGAACCCCCGGCTGGTGGCGGACCCGCCGCCGTACCGGCCCAACGCGGTGCTGCGCGGGCCGCGCCATCTGCCGCTCGCCATCGACGGCGTACTGGCCTGACCTCCGTCAGACCCCGCGCCGGCGCAGCGACGACCCGGTGCGGTCCTTGACGACCTCCAACTGGGCGTGGATGCGGCGGCGCAGGTCACCGACGTGGCTGACGATGCCCACGCTGCGGTCGCGTTCGCGCAGGGAGTCCAGCACGTCGAGGACCTCGTCGAGGGTCTGGTCGTCCAGGCTGCCGAAGCCCTCGTCGATGAAGAGGGTGTCGAGCCGGACCCCGCCCGCCTCGTCGGTGACCACGTCGGCGAGGCCGAGGGCGAGCGCGAGCGAGGCGAAGAAGGTCTCGCCGCCGGACAGGGTCGCGGTGTCCCGCTCGCGGCCGGTCCACGCGTCCACGACATGCAGCCCGAGCCCGCTGCGCCCGCGTCCGCTGCGGTCGTCGGAGTGGACGAGGGTGTAGCGCCCGGCGGACATCAGCCTGAGGCGCGCGGTCGCGGCGGCGGCGACCTGTTCCAGGCGGGCGGCCAGGACGTACGACTCCAGGCGCATCCGGCGTTCGTTGTCCGCGCTGGTGCCGGCCGCGAGGGCGGCGAGCCGGGCCACCCGGTCGTACTCCTCGCGCAGCGGGGCGAGGCGCCGGGCGCCGTCCTCGGCGCGGGCGGAGAGCCGGTCCAGCTCGGTGGTGCGGCGGGCGGCCTCGTCACGGGCGGAGGCGGCTTCCCGCAGGCGACGCTCGGCGTCGGCGGCGCGCTCCCCCGCCAGGGCGAGGTCGGCGGGCGCCCGCTTGGAGGCGGCCACTGTCTCGGGCTCGGCGAGGACGGCGCGTACGGCGGACTCCTCCGACTGCCGTTCGTCCAGCCGGTGTTGGAGGGCGCGGTGGGTGGCGGGGTCCAGCAGGGCACCGGCCGCGGCGGCCGGGGTGTCGAAGCCCGCGCGGTAGGCGGCGTCGGCGAGGCGGGCGTCGGCGTCCTTCAGGCGGACGGCCGCCTCCTCGGCCGTACGGGCGGCGTCGGCGGCCTCGGTGAGCACGGCCGCGAGCCGCTCGAGCTGGGCGGCGCGGGCGGCGACGCTCTCGGCGGTGCCGCGCGCTCGCGTCAACTCGGCTTCGAGGGTGCCCTGTTCACGGTCGAGGGTGTCGCGCCGGGTGAGCCGGGCGGCGGCCCGTACGGCGGACTGCTGGCGCGCCTGGAGCCGCTGCTCGCGCTCCGCCTCGGCCCGGCGCAGCTCCTCGTGGGCGGCGTGCAGGGCGGAGGCGTCCCGGCGGGCCTGCTCGAACTCCCGCTCCAGCTCGGTGACTTCGGCGGCGATGCGGTCGGCGGGGGTGTCCCCGACCTCGGTGGTGACGGCGTCCAGCGCGGCTCGCAGTTCGGTGCTGCGCTCTTTGTCCCGGTCGTGCTCCCGCTCGGCCTCCTGATGGGCCTCGAAGGCGCGCTGCTCGGCGTCCCGGTCCACATGTCCGGCGTCCTTGCGGGCCGGGGCGGGGTGCTCGGTGGCCCCGCAGACGGCGCAGGGGGCGCCGTCGGTGAGGTGGGCGGCCAGCTCGGCGGCGATGCCGGTCAGGCGCTGTTCCTTGAGGTCGAGCCAGCGTTCGCGCAGGTCCTGGGCAAGTTGCCCGGAGTCCAGCGCCTGACGTCCGGCGGCCGCGACGTCCGAGGTCAGCCGGTCGCGGCGGCGGGCCGCGTCGAGCCGCCGCCGGGCGGGGTCGCGCCGGGCGGCAAGGGATTCGGCACGGGAGGCGGCCTCCTGGGCCGCGTCGATACGGGCCTGGAGGGCGGCGCGGGCGGGTTCCCAGCCGTCGAGCCAGGCGTCCGCCTCGCGCGCGGTGTCCTCGTCGGCGCGCTCCTCCCGGTCGAGCCCGGCGCGCTCGGTGAGCAGTTCGGTGAGCCGGTGCTCGGCGCGGCGGGCGGAGGCGAGGCCCCCCAGCTCCTCGGCGGCCCGGCGGGCGGCGGCCGCGAGGCCGGGGGCGCCGGAGTCGGCCTGGTCCTCCGGCAGCGCGCGCCGGGCGTTCGCCTCGGCCAGAGCGGCCCTGCGGTGGGCGTTCTCCGCGTCCTCGCGCAGCTCCAGCGCGGGCGCCACGGTCTCGGCCTTGCGGCCGCGCTCCATCCGGGCCCGCGTCTCCTCGTACTCCCCCGCCCGCTCAGCGAGGCGCGCGGCGCGGCCCTGGGCCTCGGTGAACCGGGCCTGCAGCCGGGCGAGTTCGCGGTCCTCGGCCAGTTCCTCCTGGGCGCGGGTGTGGGCGGACTCGGCGGCGGTGAGTCCGCAGTGGGCGACGGTGAGGCGTTCGCGGGCGGTGCTGCGGGCCACGGCCGCCGCCGCGAGGACGGCGACGGCGAGCCCCGGATCGCCGGGGGCGAGGCCGGGCAGCTCCATGGCGTCACCGGCCGCCTGCTGCATGCGGTGGGCGTCGGCGAGCAGCGCGGTGTCGCCCTCGCGCACCCGTGCCTCGGTGGCCCGCCTGCGCTCGGCGAGCCGCTTCTCCACGTCGGCGAAGCGCTGGGTGTCGAAGAGGCGGCCGAGCAGCTTGCCGCGCGCCTCGGCGTCGGCGCGCAGGAAGCGGGCGAAGTCGCCCTGGGGCAGCAGGACGACCTGGCAGAACTGCTCGCGGCTCATGCCGAGGAGCTGGGTGATCTCCTCGCCGATCTCGTTGTGCGAGCGGCTGAGGTCCTTCCAGGTACCGCGCTCGGCGTCGTACTCGCGGAGCCAGGTCTGGGCCTTGTCGACGGTGGTGCCCTGACGGTTGCCCTTCTTGGGACGCTCCCACGGCGGCTGCCGGGTGATCTCCAGTCGGCGTCCGGCGACGGTGAGTTCGAGCCGGACCTCGGTGCGGGTGCCGGGTTCGGCGTGGTCGCTGCGCAGGTGGGTGCCCTGGCCGCCCTGCCGGGCGCCGGGGACGGAGCCGTAGAGGGCGTAGCAGACGGCGTCCAGGACGGAGGTCTTCCCGGCGCCGGTCGGGCCGTGCAGCAGGAAGAGCCCGGCGGTGGAGAGCGCGTCGAAGTCGACGCTCTGGGCGCCGCCGAAGGGGCCGAAGGCGGTGATGTCGAGCCGGTGCAGCCTCATCGGGCGACCTCCCGCGCCGCGTCGTCGGCGCGTACGGCGTCGAAGGCGTCGCGCAGCACCTCGGTCTCCCGGTCGTCGGGGGCGGCGCCGCGCACATGGGCGACGAAGTCCTCCGCGATCTGCTGGTCGCTGCGGCCCGCGAGGCGCCGGGCGTAGGACACGGCCGGGTCGTCCGGGGCGCGGTCGGGGGCGAAGACGAGGCTGAGGGTGTGCGGGAAGCGGGCGGCGATCCGGGCCATGGGGTCGGCGGGCCGGACGGCGTCGGTGAGGGTGGCCTCGACCCAGGCGTCCTCGTGGCGGCTCAACTCCGGGTCCGCGAGCAGCTCCTCCAGCGTGCCCCGGAGGCGGGCCAGCGGGCGCGGCACCGGGCAGTCGAGGCGCTCGGCGGTGACCGCGCCCCCGGCGTCCAGGTCGACGAGCCACATGCTCTTGCGGTGGTCGGCCTCGGAGAAGGAGTAGGCGAGCGGGGAGCCGGAGTAGCGGACGCGCTCACTGATCCGCTGGCAGCCGTGCAGATGGCCGAGGGCGACATAGTCGACGCCGGTGAAGACCCCGGCGGGTACGGCGGCCACTCCGCCGACGGTGATGTCCCGTTCGCTGTCGCTGGCCTCGCCGCCGGTGACGAAGGCGTGGGCGAGGACGACGGAGCGGGTGCCGGAGGCGCGGCCGGCGAGGTCGGCGCGCACCCGGTCCATGGCGGCGGCGAGCACGCTTTCGTGTCCGGCCTTGGGCACGGCGAACTCGTCCTTGACCAGGGCGGGTTCGAGGTAGGGCAGCCCGTAGAAGGCGACGTCGCCGTGGTCGTCGGCGAGGACGACCGGGGTGCCGACGGCGGCCGGATCGGTGCGCAGGTGGATGCCCGCGCGGTCGATGAGTCCGGCACCGACGCCGAGCCGGCGGGCCGAGTCGTGGTTGCCGGAGATCATCACGGTGGGCACACCCAGCTCGGCGAGCCGGTGCAGGGCGTCGTCGAACAGCTCGACCGCGGCCAGCGGGGGCACCGCGCGGTCGTACACGTCTCCCGACACCACGACGGCGTCCACGGCCTTCTCGCGCACGGTGGCGACGAGATGACCGATGAACTCGGTCTGGGCGCCGAGCATGTTCACCCGGTGGAAGGCCCGGCCGAGATGCCAGTCGGAGGTGTGCAGGAGTCTCATGGACCCCGAGACTAACGGCAGGGTCGGACAACGCGCCCCGGTCGCTTCGGATTTGGGCGTAATGCCCGATTGGCCGGGTTTACGCGTCCCCGTACGCCTCTCCGCCCAGCTCCAGGGCCGCCGAGCCGGCCGTGGCGTCCGCGAGCCAGCCCCGGAAGGCGTCCACGTCGGCGTCGGGGAGGGCGATGTCGATGGCGACCGCCTCGCCGTAGCGGACGTCGCGGACCTCGCGGCCGGTGGAGCGGAGGTCGTTCTGCACCTTGCCCGCGCGCTGGTGGTCGACGGTCACCGTGGCCAGCCGGTAGCGGCGCCGGGTGAGCGTGCCGAGCGAGTCCAGCGCCTCGCCGACCGAGCCGCCGTAGGCGCGGATCAGGCCGCCCGCGCCGAGCTTCACCCCGCCGTAGTACCGGGTGACGACGGCGACCACGTACCGCATGTCGCGGCGCAGCAGCATCTGGAGCATGGGCACCCCGGCCGTGCCGCCGGGTTCGCCGTCGTCGCTGGCCTTCTGGGTGGAGGCGTCGGCGCCGATGACGTACGCCCAGCAGTTGTGCGTGGCGTCGGCGTGCTCCTTGCGGACCCCGGCGATGAACTCCTGCGCCTCTTGCTCGGTGGCGGCCGGGGCGAGCGCGCACAGGAAGCGGGAGCGGTTGATCTCGGTCTCGTGCACACCCGCGCGGGCCACTGTGCGGTACTCGTCCTGCATCCCGCCAGCCTATGCGGAGCGCCGCGACCGCCCGTCCCCGGTGTGCGGGGGAGGATGCGGGGCAGACGCGCTCAGCGATCAGGCGGCCCGCGCGGTGGGCCGCGGGTGAGGAGGCAGCAGCGTATGACCAGCGTCCCCGTGCAGCCGGCGGACCCCGGCGGACCCGCCCCGGACTCCGTGCGGGCCCGCTGCCGAGGCTGGCTGCTGGAGGGGCTGAGCGAGCGGACCGCCCGGCATCCAGGGCCGCACCGCACCCCGCACCAGGTCCACGAGGGCCACCGCTGGTGGCGGGTGATGTGCCTGACCGGCGTCGACTACTTCTCCACCCTCGGCTACCAGCCCGGCATCGCCGCCCTCGCGGCGGGTGCCCTCTCCCCGCTGGCGACCCTGGTGCTGATCGCGCTGACCCTGTTCGGCGCGCTTCCGGTGTACCGCAGGGTGGCGCGGGAGAGCCCGCACGGCGAGGGCTCGATCGCCATGCTGGAGCGGCTGCTGTCCTGGTGGTCGGGGAAGATCCTGGTACTGGTGCTGCTCGGGTTCGCCGCCACCGACTTCATGATCACCATCACGCTGTCCTCGGCGGACGCGGCGGCGCACGTGATGGAGAACCCGTTCGCCCCGCACTGGACCCAGGGCGAGGGCGTCTGGATCACCCTGGTCCTGCTCGGGCTGCTCGGCGCGGTCTTCCTGAAGGGGTTCCAGGAGGCCATCGGGATCGCGGTCGTCCTGGTCGCCACCTATCTCGCGCTCAATGTCGTGGTCCTCGCCGTCTGCGCCTACCAGGTGCTCACCCACCCGGTGCGGATCGAGGACTGGACGCATCTGATGACGGCGGAGCACTCCTCCCCGCTCGCCATGGTCGGCGTGGCCCTGCTGGTCTTCCCCAAGCTCGCGCTCGGCATGTCCGGCTTCGAGACCGGCGTGGCGGTGATGCCGCAGATCAAAGGCGGCGCCCAGGACACCTACGAGAACCCGGCGGGCCGCATCCGGGGCGCCCGCAAGCTGCTCACCACCGCCGCGCTGATCATGAGCTGCCTGCTGCTGCTCTCCAGCCTGGCGACGACGATCCTGATCCCGGAGAAGGACTTCAAGACCGGCGGCCCGGCCAACGGACGCGCCCTCGCCTATCTCGCCCACCAGTACCTCGGCGAGATCTTCGGCACGGTGTACGACCTGTCGACCATCACCATCCTCTGGTTCGCGGGCGCCTCCGCGATGGCCGGACTGCTCAACCTGGTCCCGCGCTATCTGCCCCGCTACGGCATGGCCCCGGAGTGGACGCGCGCGGTACGGCCGCTGGTGCTGGTGTTCCTGGTGGCGGCCGTGCTGATCACCCTGTGGTTCCACGCCAGCGTGGACGCGCAGAGCGGGGCGTACGCGACCGGGGTGCTGGTGCTGATGCTCTCGGCGGCCTTCGCCTCCACGGTCGCGGTGCACCGGCGCGGGCACCGGGCGGCCACCCTCGGCTTCGGCACGATCACCGCCGTCTTCGCCTACACCCTGGTCGCCAATGTCATCGAGCGGCCGGACGGCATCAAGATCGCGTCGATCTTCATCGTGCTGATCATGCTGACCTCGTTCGGCTCCCGTGTGCACCGTGCCTTCGAACTCCGCGCCACGGACGTGGTGTTCGACGAGGCCGCGCTCCGCATCGTCGACGAGGCCGCCGAGCACGGCCCGCTCCAGCTCATCGCCAACGAGCCGCAGGAGCACAGCAGGCGGGAGTACCGGGAGAAGGAGCGCGAGCAGCGCCAGCACACCCGGCTGCCCAAGGGCGCCTCGGTGGTGTTCCTGGAGGTGTTCGTGCGGGACTCCTCCGACTTCACCGCCGAGATCACCGTCCACGGCGACGAGAAGCACGGCGTACGGCGGCTGCGCGCGGACGGGCCGACGGTGCCCAACACCATCGCGGCCGTCCTGCTCGCCCTGCGCGACCGCACCGGCAAGGTCCCGCACGTCTACTTCAACTGGACCGAGGGCAACCCGATCGGCCACCTGCTCCAGTTCCTGGTCTTCGGCAACGGCGAGGCGGCCCCGGTCACCCGCGAGGTACTCCGCCGCGCGGAACCGGACCCGGAGCGCCGGCCCTGGGTGCACGTGGGCTGAACGTCAGCCGGGGTTCCCCAGCTCCCCCGCGAGGTCGAGGGCGAGGAGGCGGTCGGCGTAGAGGAAGGTCTCGAAGCGGGCGCCGTCGGGGAGGTCCGGGGCGTTCGCCACGTCCCGGAGGACCGCGAGGACGCCGGGCAGGTCGAGGTCGTCCTCCCAGGCCGCGCGCAGCCGGGACCGCACCTCGTCCGGCACCGGGCGCGAGGGCTGGTTCGCCCAGCGGGCCACCCCGGTCCGCCACTCGGCGGCGGTCCGCGCGGCCTCCTCCAGGGCGCCCGCGTCCAGCTCGGCGGGTTCGCCGCGCGGGACGGAGAGCAGGGCGAGGCGCAGGGCACCGGGGTCCGCCAGGAGCCCCTGCACGTCCTCCCCGGACCCGTCCCACCCTGCCGGGGCCACGGCGACCACCACTCCGGCGCCGGGCGGCTCCTCGGTCGCGGCCCGCACATGCACCACCTGGGCCTCCCCCAGGCCCGAGGCGACATCCCGGCTGTCCTCGAAGGGGCGGATGCTCAACGCCGTTGCCGCCGTGCCGAGTTCGGCCTGTTCGCGGGGTGCGGTGAGCATGGTCCAGACGGGGGTGCCGCCCAGCTCCAGCGCGCGGACGAGGAGGTCGGCGGTGAGCAGGACCCGCAGCGCCGTCAGGTCGAGGCCGCCCGCGTGGGCCTCCACTCGGGTCAGGCCCCGGCGGGCGGGGGTGGCGGGGACGGGCTCACCGGTCCGGGCGTCGAGGATGCGCAGCACGCAGCGAGCGTAGGCGCGGAGACGCCCGGACGCAGCACCTTGCGCCGATTCCGGACAGCGTGGCGGGCATGCGGGGGAATCGGCGGACGGCACCCGCTGTTGTTCCCACGGCACAGTTCCCGCGCTTGGAGGAGGCCGCCGTGTACGGCGACGAGGCGACGATCCGCACCATCCTGACCGGTCTGGGCGACACCTGGGCGGTGGTCGGCCTCTCCAACAACCGGTCCCGTGCCGCCTACGGGGTCGCCGAGGTGCTGCGCCGGTACGGCAAGCGGGTGGTACCGGTGCACCCGAAGGCGGAGCCGGTCGGGGGCGAGCAGGGGTACGCGAGCCTCGCCGACATCCCGTTCGACGTGGACGTGGTCGACGTGTTCGTCAACAGCGAGCTGGCCGGCGCGGTCGCCGACGAGGCGGTGGCCAAGGGCGCCCGCGCGGTCTGGTTCCAGCTCGGCGTGGTGGACGAGGCGGCGTACGAGCGGACGCGGGCGGCGGGCCTGGAGATGGTGATGGACGCCTGCCCGGCGATCGAGATCCCCCGGCTCGGCTAGATACCCAGCCCCTCGATCACGACCGCGCCGGGGATCTCCGCGAACGCCTTGCCCGGTACCAGGAGTTTGCCGCGCCGGCGGCCGCTGCCGACCAGGGCGTAGGACAGCTCCAGCACGGCCGGGTCGACCAACAGGGGCCAGTCAGCGGGGAGTCCGAGCGGGGTGATGCCGCCGTACTCCATGCCGGTCTCGCCGGTCGCCAGCTCCATCGGGGCGAACGACGCCTTGCGGGCGCCCAGTTGGCGGCGGACCGTGCCGTTGACGTCGACCTTGGTCCGGGACAGCACCAGGCAGGCGGCGAGCGTGGTCTCGCCGCCGCGCTTGCCCGCGACCACCACGCAGTTGGCGCTCAGCTCGGGCAGGTCGGCGCCGTAGTGCTGCACGAAGACGGCGGTGTCCGCGAGGTCCGGGTCGGTGTCGACGTAGAGGATCTGCTCGGCGGGGACCGAGCCCTGCCAGTTCCGTACCGCTTCCGCGACCGGTGCGGTCAGCTCGGCCAGGGCCTCGGGGGCGGGGACGGCGTTGTCGAAGTCTCCGATGGGGGCGCGCATGGCGGCACCGTAACAGCCGTCGCGCGGGCGCCCCTCAGCGCACCGGTGGCACGGAGACCGCCATCACCATCCGCATCGGTACGTCGCCGTCGTTGCCGTAGGTGTGCGGGGTGTCGGCCTCGAAGGTGGCGCTCGCCCCGGCCGGGACCGCGTGCCGTACCCCGTCCACCTCCAGGGTGAGTTCGCCGGCGGTGACGTGGACCAGCTCGACCGTGCCGGAGGGGTGCGGGTCGGCGCTGCTGTGCTCGCCCGGCATCAGGTGCCAGTCCCACAGCTCCAGCGGGCCGGGCGCCTCGGTGCCGGCCAGCAGCCGGTTGTAGCTGCCGCCCTCGGTGTGCCAGAGCCGGACCGCCTGGTCGGCGGGGACGACCCGGACACGCGGCCCCTGTTCGTAGTCCAGCAGCGTGGTGACGCTGATCCCGAGCGCGTCGCCGATCTTGACGACGGTGCCGATGCTGGGGTTGGTGCGGGCCTGCTCGATCTGGATGAGCATGCCCCGGCTGACCCCGGCGCGGGCGGCCAGCGTGTCCAGCGTGAACCCGCGCTCGGTGCGCCAGCGGCGGACGTTGCGCGCGAGGGACTGGGTCAGCAGGTCGAGGTCCGCCACATCACGTCCATTGCAGATCACATCGGGAGTCACAGAGGCCACAGAGGCCCCGTCGGTCACGGGCCAGGAATGACCGGATCGGGTGCACGGGACGGCCGTGCGCCGCACCCGCCCGTGCACCGCACTGTACTGCGCGGTGCGGAGCACGCGCCCGCTCAGCCTTCCGCGTCCAGCCTGGCGAGCTGCTCGACCTGTTCCTCGTCCAGCGCGGCCAGCGCGCCCAGTTGCGCGCCGGTGACCCCCGCCGGGGGCGGCACCGGGGCGGGGGTGCGCAGCGGTGGCTGCCAGCCCTCGTCGGGGGTCCAGCGCCGTACAACGCGGGCGGGCGCACCGGCGACCACGGCGTGGTCCGGGACCGTGCCGCGCACCACCGCGCCGGCCGCGACCACCACGTTCCGGCCGATCCGGGCGCCGGGCAGGATCACCGCGCCGGTGCCGATCCAGCAGCCGGGGCCGATCTCCACGGGCTCCATGCGGGGCCACTGCCGGCCGATGGGCTCGTGCGGATCGTCGTAGGAGTGGTTGGTGGAGGTGACGTAGACGTACGGGCCGAAGTAGCAGTCGCGGCCGATGGTGACCGTGGTGTCCGCGATGACGTGGCTGCCCCGGCCGAGGACCACGCCGTCACCGATGCGCAGGATCGGTTCGGGGCCGAGGTCGAGGTCGGGCATGAGACCGGCGGTGAGGGTGACCTGCTCGGCGATGATGCAGTGCGAGCCGAGCGTGATCCAGGGCTCCCCGAAGACCGTGCCGAGCGGGAAGGCGAGCCGGGTGGCCTCACCGATCGCGCCGAACCGGAAACGGCCCGGATGCCCGGCGGTGACCGCGCCCCGGCGCTGCGCCCAGCCCCACACGGCATGGACGGCACGCTGGGCGAGCCCCTGCCGCCAGGAGGTGAACGTGTTCTTGGGCTTCGGCACCCGCCCACGTTACTCAGCGGTCACTCACTGCGAGGCGCCGTACCGCTGTGATCTTCACCCCATCCGGCCGGCCCCGCGATGCCCTACCGTGCGCGGGGAGACCGCCCGGCGCGGTCCGGCCCGATTGGGTGAAGAGCACAGCCGCCCGGCAGAGAGACGGTGGACACGGATGACGCACAAGGCCCTGATCGTGGGCATCGGCGGTAGGGAACCGGCGATCGACCCGGAGGCGTTCGTCGCCCCCAACGCCACGGTGATCGGCGACGTGACCCTGCGGGCGGGCGCGAGCGTCTGGTACGGGGCCGTGGTGCGCGGTGACGTGGAGCGGATCACCGTCGGCGCGGACGCCAACGTCCAGGACAACGCCACCCTGCACGCCGACCCCGGGTTCCCGCTGGCGATCGGTGAGCGCGTCTCCGTCGGCCACAACGCCGTGGTGCACGGCGCCACGGTGGAGGACGACTGCCTGATCGGGATGGGCGCGACCGTGCTGAACGGCGCGGTGATCGGCGCCGGTTCCCTCATCGCCGCCCAGGCCCTGGTCCCGCAGGGCATGGTCGTGCCGCCCGGTTCGCTGGTGGCGGGGGTCCCGGCGAAGGTCCGCCGGGAGCTGTCGGAGGAGGAGCGGCAGGGCGTCACCCTGAACGGCACCCTGTACGCGGACCTGGCGAAGACGCACCGGGCCGTGCACGAGTAGGAGGGGTGCGGGCGGGGCCCCTACGCCTGGTCGGCGCCGACCGGCTCGGCCTCGGGGGCCTCCCCGGCCGACTCCTTGCGCTGCGAGCGGCGCTTCATGATCACGAAGGAGCCGAGGCCGACGACGATCGCGGCGACCAGCGCCACCCAGGAGAACCGCTTGAGCCAGTCCTCCGCGACCATGCCGACGTAGTAGACGACGGCCGTGGTGCCGCCCGCCCAGACCACGCCGCCGAGCACGTTGGCGATCAGGAACTTCCAGTACGGCATGCGCAGGACGCCCGCGAGGGGTCCGGCGAAGATGCGGAGCAGGGCGATGAAGCGGCCGAAGAAGACCGCCCACATGCCCCACTTCTCGAAGGACCGCTCGGCGGTCGCCACATGCGCCTCACCGAAGTGCCGGGGGAACTTCCGCCCCAGCCAGGTCAGCAGCGGGCGTCCGCCCTTGCGGCCGATCGCGTAGCCGATGGAGTCACCGATCACCGCGCCGGCCGTGGCGCAGGCGCCGAGGACGAAGGGGTCGATCCCGGTGTGCTGGGAGGACATCAGCGCGGCCGAGACGAGGACGATCTCGCCGGGCAGCGGGATGCCGAGGCTCTCCAGCCCGATCACCAGGCTCACCAGGGCGTAGACGGCGACGGCGGGCACCGAGTCCAGCCATTCCTGCACGTGCACCGCGGTTCCTCCCAGTCGCCGATCGCACCCTGCCGGGCGCGCCGCAGACGCGCACCCCCTGGGAAGGCTACCCGGTCGCCGCGCACCGCCCGCGGGCACCGCCGCTGAGCCCACGGCGAACGCGCGCGTGGCCGCGCGGCCGGGCGCGCAGGCTGGAGCCATGGACCTGATCGAGGTACTGCCGACGCTGCACATGCTCCGCTTCCCGGTGGGGGCGGCCTATCTGTGGCGGGACGGTGACGAGCTGACCCTGATCGACGCCGGGACGGCGGGCGCGGCTGCGGAGATCGAGGAGGTGCTCGACGGCGACCTGCGGCGGATCGTGCTGACGCACTGGCACGAGGATCACACCGGTTCGGCGGCTCTGCTGGCCGCGCGGTACGGGGCGGAGGTGGTGGCGCACCGGCTGGAGGCGCCGGTGATCCGGGGCGAGGCGGTGGGGGCGCCGCCGGTGCTGGAGGAGTTCGAGATCCCGATCCGGGCGGGTGTCCCCGCCCTGCCCCCGGCTCCGCCGTGCCGGGTGGACCGGGAGGTGGAGGACGGGGACGTGCTGGAGTTCGGCGGCGGGGCGGTGGTGGTCGCGGTACCCGGCCACACGGACGGGTCGATCGCCGTCCACCTGCCGGAGCCGGGGGTGCTGTTCACCGGGGACGCGGTCGCCAATGCCGGCCGGACGATGCTGGGCGTCTTCAACACCGACCGTGCGCGAGCCGTCGAGTCGCTGCACCGGCTGGCCGCGCTGGACGCGGACACGGCTGTCTTCGGGCACGGTGACCCGGTCGTCCACGGTGCGGCGGCGGCCCTGCGGGCAGCGGCCGCCGCTACACGCTGAGGGCGGTCAGCCGTTGGGGCGCAGGGTCCAGACCACGGTCATCTCGCCGGAGACGGCGCCGTCCTCGCGCTGGATGGTGATGGCGACCGGGAACTCGGGGCGGCTGCCCGCGTCCAGTTCCGCGACGACCTCGGCGGCCGGGCGGCCCAGGGTGGCGGTGGCGGTCACCGGGCCGAGGGCGAGCTTCTTGTAGTCGATCTCGGCGCGCACCGCGAGCGGCACGGCCCGCGAGAGCTGCTCGCCGAAGGCGGTCAGCACGATGGCCCCGCTGGCGGACTCGGCCAGCGTGAACATCGCGCCGGCGTGCGGGCCGCCCAGGTGGTTGTGGTACGCGGACTGGTCCGGCAGCCGGAGCACCGCGCGCTCGGGGGTGACCTCGATGAACTCCAGGTTCAGGGTCCGCACCATCGGCACCGCGGCGGCCAGCATGTCGCCCATGGAGGCGCTCTCAACTGTCATGAACGTGATGTTACCGACGGGTAGCGAACCTGGCCAGCCCTGCTCCCACCCGTTTCGGTACGCCCCTGACGAGGGACGGTGACCGAAACGTGTCCCGTGGCGCATTAGGGTTCTGGCCATGTGGCCAGGAGAGCAGCCGCCAGGGGGCGCGCAGAACCCGCAGGACAACCCGTATCAGCAGCCGGGTTACCAGCAGCCGAATCCGTATCAGCAGCCCGGCTACCAGCAGTACCCGCAGCCGAACCCGTACGGGCAGCAGCCCCAGTGGGGTCCGCCGACGCAGCCGCCGCACAAGCCGGGCGGGAGCAACCGGGTCAAGGTCGTCGCCATCGTGTCGGCCCTCGCGGTCGTCGTCACCGCCGGGGTGACGGGGTATCTGGTCCTCGGCTCCAAGGACGACGGGCACGACGAGGCCAAGGGCGGCAAGAAGACCAGCCAGTCGCCCACGCCCGAGCCGACGGTGAGTTCGTCCGCGCCGGACGACAACCCGCGGGGCGGGGAGGGGGAGAAGCCGGTCGTCGCGGGCTGGAAGGTCGTCGTCAACCCGAAGTTCGGCACCGCGTTCGACGTGCCGCCGGAGTGGCAGCTCGAGTCGGCGGACACCTCCTACTTCATGGAGGACCACGCGGACGACGACAAGCTGATCACCTCGGTGTCCGGGCCCGCCGTCTACAAGTCCAAGTGGTGCACGGACGACAGCGACAAGGACGGCCGTACGGAGGACACCTCGCTGGCGGTGGCCGGTACGCGCGGGGAGAGCGGCGCGAAGAGCCCGGAGCAGGCGGCCGTGATGCGGGTGCCGTGGTACGTGTACGGCGGCTACACCCAGCCGGACAAGAAGAGCCTCACGTACGACAAGAAGGCCAAGCCCTACACCACGTCCTCGGGGGTCAAGGGCGCCTATACGTGGGCGAGTTCGTCGGGCAGCCCGCAGAAGGGCAAGTGCGCGAGCGACGGCAAGGCGATCTCCTTCGCCTTCCGCAACTCCGCGCAGGACATCGTGTCGTTCGACCTCTACGGCGCCAAGGGCGTGAAGGAGGAGGTCGACACGGCGACCATCATGAAGATCCTGTCCTCGGTGCGGCTGCACGGGGACCCCACGGAGAGCTGACGGACGGCGCGTAATCGGGTTGGCAGTCGCGGGGTCGTCCGGCCATAGTCGGCCGGTGATCCCGGACTCCTCCTCGCGCCCCTCGTGGGCGGGCCGCAACTACTCGCTGCTGACCGGCGCGGCCGTCGTCACCAGCCTCGGCGCCAACGGGTCGCTGATAGCGGCCGCGTTCGCCGTGCTGGACGCGGGTGGTGACGCCGGGGACGTGGGTCTGGTGGCGGCGGCCCGCACCCTGCCGCTGGTGGTGTTCCTGCTCATCGGCGGCGCGGTCGCGGACCGGCTGCCCCGGCACCGGGTGATGGTCGCGGCCAACGCCCTCAACTGCGTCTCCCAGGGCGCCTTCGCCGTACTCGTCCTGACGGGTGAACCCCGGCTGTGGCAGATGATGCTGCTGACCGCGCTCGGCGGCACCGGCCAGGCGTTCTTCAGTCCGGCGGCCGAGGGCATGCTGCTGTCCTCCGTCGAGGGGGAGCACGCGGGCCGGGCCTTCGCCCTGTTCCGCATGGCCACGCAGGGGGCGGCACTCGGCGGGGCGGCGCTCGGTGGTGCCCTGGTCGCCGCGATCGGGCCCGGCTGGGTGCTCGCGCTGGACGCGGCCTGCTTCGCGCTCGCCGGCGCGTGCCGCGCGTTCCTCGACGTCAGTCATATCCCGCCCCGCGAACCGGGCACCGGGCTGCTGGCCGATCTCCGCGACGGCTGGGCGGAGTTCATCGGGCGGCCCTGGCTGTGGGGCATCGTCGTCCAGTTCTCCCTGGTCAACGCGGTGGTCGGCGCGGCCAACGCGGTGTACGGGCCGCTGGTCGCCCGTGACAGCCTGGGCGGCGCCGGTCCCTGGGGCCTGGCCCTGGGCGCCTTCGGCGCGGGCACGGCGGCGGGCGCCCTGCTGATGACCCGTTACCGCCCCCGCCGGCTCCTCCTCGCCGGCACCCTCTCCGTCTTCCCCCTGGCCCTCCCCCCGGCCGCCCTCGCCGTCCCGGTACCCGTGGGCGCCCTCTACGCCGTCATGTTCCTCTCCGGCGCGACGGTGGAGATCTTCGGCGTCTCCTGGATGACCGCCCTCCACCAGGAAATCCCCGAACACAAACTCTCCCGAGTCTCCGCCTACGACTGGTTCGGCTCAGTAGCCCTCATCCCCCTCGCCACAGCCCTGGCCGGCCCAGCCCAGTCAGCCTTCGGCCGCACCCCGTCCCTGTGGGGCACCTCAGCCCTCATCCTCACGGCCACGGCCCTGGTCCTCCTGATCCCGGACGTCCGGGGACTGCGGCGCAGGGATACGGCGAGTGCGGTCTCAGCCGATGCCGAAGGCCCCGTCCGGGGGCTCGGGGGACGGGACGGCGTCGGTGTCGGAGAGGGGGCGGGCCGTGCCGATGAACTTGCTTAGCGCCGCGCCCTGTTCCACCCGCGCCGGGAAGGCGTCCGCTGCCGTGCGGCGGGTCAGGGCGGCCGTGTTCAGAGGGACGTGGGAGGCGAGGAGTACCGCGTTGCCGAAGCGGCGGCCGCGGAGGACCGCGGGTTCGGCGATCAGGGCCAGGTGTTCGAACAGGGGGGTGAAGTTGGCCAGTTGGGAGCGGAGGAAGGTGAAGGGGGCTGCGTCCGCGAGGTTGGCCAGGTAGAGGCCGTACGGGCGGAGTACGCGTTCCGCTTCTCGGGCGTAGTCGAGCGAGGTGAGGTGGGCCGGGACTCGGGAGCCGCCGAAGACGTCCGCGAGGATGACGTCGGCGCTGTCGGCGGGGGCCGCTTCCAGCCAGGCCCGTGCGTCGGCGGCGTGGGCGGTGATGCCCGAGGCGGGCGGCAGCGGAAGGTGTTCGGTGACCAGGTCGAGGAGGCCCCGGTCGGCCTCGATCACGTCCTGCCGGGAGCCGGGCCGGGTCGCGGCGACGTACCGGGGCAGGGTGAGCGCTCCCCCGCCCAGGTGCAGCACGTCCAGCGCCCGGCCGGGCTCCGCCGCCACGTCGAGGGCGTGGCCGAGCCGCCGCGCGTACTCGAACTCCAGGTGCTCCGGCTCGTCCAGATCGACGTAGGACTGCGGAGCCCCGTCGACGGTGAGCAGCCAGGCCCGGTCCCGGTCGACGTCGGGCATCAGCTTGGCGGTGCCGTGGTCGACGGCCCTGCTCACGGGTATCGGTTCGCTCACCCGGCCATTGTCGCCGGTCCGCCGGGGTGCGCGGGGACGAGCCCCCGCGCACCCCGTACCGCTCAGCCGACCGAGGTGACCGTCCCCGCGCCCACGGTCCGGCCGCCCTCGCGGATGGCGAACCCGAGCCCCGGCTCCAGCGGCACCTCCCGGTCCAGCTCCACGGTCATCTCCACCGTCTCGCCGGGCCGGGCGACCCCCGCCTCGCCGAGGTCGACGTCCCCGGCCACGTCCGCCGTACGGACGTAGAACTGCGGCCGGTACCCCGTGGACAGCGGCTTGCTGCGCCCGCCCTCGGCGCCGGCGAGCACGTACACCCGCGCGGTGAACCGCCGGCTCGGCACCACACTGCCCGGCGCCGCGACGACATGCCCGCGCCGGACCGCGTCGCGCGGCACCCCGCGCAGCAGGATCGCCACGTTGTCCCCGGCCTGCGCCTCCGGCATCGGCTTGCCGAAGGTCTCCAGCCCGGTGACCACGCTCTCCACCCCGGCGCCGAGCACCTCCACCCGGTCCCCCACGCGCAGCGTCCCCCGCTCGACCGCGCCGGTGACGACGGTCCCGCGCCCGGTGATGGTGAGCACGTTCTCCACCGGGAGCAGGAACGGCGCGTCCAGGTACCGCTCGGGCATCGGCACGTAGGTGTCGACCGCGTCGAGCAGCGCCTCCACGGAGGCCGTCCAACGGGGGTCGCCCGCAAGCGCCTTGAGCCCGGAGACCCGGACGACGGGTACCGACTCCCCCGGATACCCCTGGGCGGTGAGCAGTTCGCGCACCTCCAGCTCGACCAGGTCGGCCAGCTCCTCGTCCCCCGCGTCGGCCTTGTTGAGCGCGACCACCAGGTGGTCGACCCCCACCTGCCGGGCGAGCAGCACGTGTTCGGCGGTCTGCGGCATGATCCCGTCCAGCGCGGAGACGACCAGAATCGCGCCGTCGAGCTGGGCGGCGCCGGTCACCATGTTCTTGACGTAGTCCGCGTGGCCGGGCATGTCGACATGGGCGTAGTGCCGAGTGTCCGTCTCGTACTCGACGTGCGCGATGTTGATGGTGATGCCGCGCGCCGCCTCCTCCGGGGCCCGGTCGATGCGGTCGAACGGCACGAACGTGCCGGTGCCGCGCTCGGCGAGCACCTTGGTGATGGCGGCGGTCAGGGTGGTCTTGCCGTGGTCGACGTGGCCCATGGTGCCGATGTTCAGGTGCGGCTTGGTGCGCACGTATGCCGTCTTGGGCATGGCTGTCCCTCGTGGTCCTGGTGAGGCGTGAAGAGCGCTGGGAGCGCCGGGACCCCTGGAATCCGCCGACCCTCCCCTCGCGGGGTCCGCCGGACTTTCCGGAGAGGGTCAGCTTCGGGCGCCGTCGACGGCTGCCACGAGGACGAGGACGGCAGCCTTCGGCGCGTCCGCGAGGGCGGAGGCGGCGAGGAAGGCGTACCGGAACATGACGCAGATCATGGCGGACGCGTCGTCCCACGTCGAACGGTTTTCCGTGGCCGTCGGAGCGTCAACGGCCGTGGACCATACGCCGATCACACCCCCTGGTCGGTTACTGTCGCCGAATGCCCGATGCCACCACCCGCTCTGGGGGCACCGCCACGGCCGTTCCCCCGGCCGTAGTCCTGAGGCCCACCCCAGCCGTGCCCCTCACCCCCGTCACCCCCGCCGGTCCTGCCGTGCGCGCTTGGCCGTCCGCGTATCTCCGTCTCGCCCTGCTGCTCACCCTGCTCGCGGCCGCCGCCACCGCCGTCCTGGTCTTCGACCCGCAGCGCCTTCTCACCGAGGGCTGGCCGCCGCAGCTCGGCGGGTTCGCGGCGGCCGGGGTCTTCGCGCTGGCGTACGGGCTGTGCACGGTGGCGTTCGTCCCGCGCCCCCTGCTCAACCTGGCGGCGGGCGCGCTGTTCGGCTCCACCCTGGGGCTGACCTCGGCGCTGGCGGGCACGGTGCTGGGCGCCGGACTGGCGTTCGGGCTCGGGCGGGCGCTCGGGCAGGACGCGCTCCGTCCGCTGCTGCGCGGGCGCTGGCTGAAGGCGGCCGACGGGCAGCTCAGCCGGCACGGGTTCCGCTCGATGCTGGCGGCCCGGCTGTTCCCCGGGGTCCCGTTCTGGGCGGCCAACTACTGCGCGGCCGTCTCCCGGATGCGTACGCTGCCGTTCCTGCTCGCCACCGCGCTGGGCTCGATCCCGAACACGGCCGCGTACGCCGTCGCCGGTGCCCGCGCCTCCGCGCCCACCTCCCCCGCCTTCCTGATCGCGCTGGCCGTGATCGGGCTGCCCGCGCTGGCCGGTACGGTGCTGGCCTGGCGCAAGCGGCACCACCTGCGCGCACGTTGACGCCACCGTCCGGTCCGCCCTGGTACCCGCCCCGGCCTCCCGGCGTTCATGACCATCGCATGACCAACCCCCTGTGAAGGCTTTGCCTTCGGCGCCCGCTACGCTGCCCTGCGTCGCATGATCACCCCTACGCTCCCCAGCGCTTGGACGCCACACCTCCATGTCTTGGTTCGAATCCCTCGTCCTCGGACTCGTCCAGGGACTCACCGAGTTCCTGCCCGTCTCCTCCAGCGCGCATCTGCGGCTGACCGCAGCCTTCTCCGGCTGGCAGGACCCCGGCGCGGCCTTCACCGCGATCACGCAGATCGGTACGGAGGCGGCGGTCCTCATCTACTTCCGCAAGGACATCGGGCGGATCATCTCGTCCTGGTTCCGCTCGCTGTTCGACAAGTCGATGCGGGGTGACCACGACGCGCAGATGGGCTGGCTGGTGATCGTCGGCTCGATCCCGATCGGCGTGCTCGGCGTGACGCTGAAGGACCAGATCGAGGGGCCGTTCCGCGACCTCCGGATCACCGCGACCATGCTGATCGTGGTCGGCGTGATCATAGGAATCGCCGACCGGATGGCGGCCCGCGACGAGTCCGGCGGCCGGCACCGCAGCCCTCAGCAGCGCAAGACCCTGAAAGACCTCGGCATCCGCGACGGCCTGATCTTCGGCCTCTGCCAGGCGTGCGCCCTCATCCCGGGCGTCTCCCGCTCCGGCGCCACCATCAGCGGCGGCCTCTTCATGGGCTACAAGCGCGAAGCCGCCGCCCGCTACTCCTTCCTCCTCGCCATCCCGGCCGTCCTCGCCTCCGGCGTCTTCGAGGTGAAGCACTCCCTGGGCGAGAACAGCGAGGTGGCGTGGGGCCCGACCCTCTTCGCCACGGTGATTGCTTTTGCGTCCGGATATGCGGTAATCGCGTGGTTCATGAAGTGGATCTCCAACAAGAGCTTCATGCCTTTTGTCTACTACCGAGTCGCCCTGGGCATCATCATCATCGCCCTGGTCACCGCGGGCGTCCTGAGCCCGCACGCGGCGGAGTCGGCGGGCTGAGCCATGCCTCCGCTGCCCGGGTTCGCCATCGTGCAGAAGACC
Source organism: Streptomyces bauhiniae (assembly GCF_004784475.1). Classification (GTDB taxonomy): domain Bacteria; phylum Actinomycetota; class Actinomycetes; order Streptomycetales; family Streptomycetaceae; genus Streptomyces; species Streptomyces seoulensis. The sequence continues at coordinate 53,288 of NZ_SRRT01000009.1, read as the reverse complement.
GTCTCGGAAGGCCGCTTCCCCGCCCTCGTCGTGATCCATGACGACGAGGGCGACTGGCTCATCGGTGACGACCCCCATGACCCGAACGAAACGGGCGCTTCGCATCTCGTCCACCTGGCGCACGTCCTGGCCCATGACCCGTCCCTGGCGGCCCTGGCCGATCTCCCGCTGGGCCATGTCGCCACGCGGCGCTCCGCCGACGATCCCTGGATCATCGGGGCGTGGTCCTACGAGGAGGAGCACGCATGACGACGGGGTTCAGCGACTGCCGCTGTTGAACTCCCTGATCAAGCCCGACAGTTCCAGCAGGCTTTCGATGCGGAACAAGGGGAGGCGGTGGGCTTCCTTTGTGGGCCAGGTGAGTCGGGACCAGGGGCCGCGGTGGAGGAGGGCTGTGTGGAGGCCGGCCGCTGCCGCGGGGCGGATGTCGTTGTCGAGGCGGTCGCCGACGTAGAGGATCTCGTCCGGTTCCGCGGGGACCAGGGAGGTCAGGCGGGAGAAGAAGGCGGGGTCGGGCTTGGCGGTGCCCCAGTCGGCCGAGGTGCCGATCAGGTCGACGTCCGTGGCGAAGAGTTCGCGCAGGAGGCGGGCGGCGTGGGCGTCCTGGTTGCCGGCGATGCCGAGCCAGAGGCCGTCCGCGCGGAGGGTGGCCAGGGTGTCGCGGACGTCGTCGTACACGTCGGACTCGCCGAACACCTCCGGCATCCCGGCGTCGGCCCGCAGCTCCCGCTCCGCCGCCAGGTCGAAGCCGGGCCGGAACGCCTCGAAGACCTCGCGGTGATCCCGCCCCTGGGCCACCACCGCCCCGAACACCGCCGAGAACGTGTGCCGGGGTACGCCCAGCCAGTCGGCCCAGGTCCCGTACTCCGTCGTCTCGTCCACCAGACACTCACCGACATCGAAGACCGCAGCGCGAATCATGGTCGCCAGCGTAGTGCGGGCACCGCGCCCCGCTGATCTACGCGCCGAGGTGAGTCAGCAGCCCCTCCGGGACGGGGTACGGCGACTCCGCCGGCAGCAGCGTGCCCGCCTCTTGCAGCCGCCCGGCCCGTACCGCGCCGTGGATCTCCCGCGCCAGCGGGGTCACGTCCCGGATGCCCACGATCCACTCGTCCGCATAGCGCGCGGCCGCCTCTCCGGTGAGGCCGAGCTGGAGGGAGCGGTGGGGCAGGGGGTTGAGGTGCAGGTCCCGCTCCGGGTCCCACTGCACGCGCGCCGGCGCCTCGCGGAGGGTCCGCCTGAAGTCGGCCGGGGTGCCGTGCAGGGCGGGGACGTGGTGGGAGAGGCAGGCGTTCCGCAGCGCCCACTCGAAGCCGGTGCGCGTGATCTCCACGGCGAGGACGGTCTCCTGACCCTCCTTGGCCCCCCAGCCGCAGCGGTACATCATCCAGAGGAACGACGGCTTGATCCACGTCATCCGGGACCGGCTCCACGCGGCCGGGAAGCGTCCGGCGCGGGCGGCGGGCACGCCGATCTCGGGCCGGTACGCCTGGTACATCGTGATCGTGGTGGGCGTATGGGCCGCGCGGATGCGGAACTTCGGTTCGGGGGCGGTGGGTTGGTCGATCATGGGACCAGATTCGGCCACCCGGAGCCCCTTCTGCCACCCAATATCCCCTGTCGTAGATCGCAGGAGGCGCGCACACTGGGAGGTGAGGGCCCTGGGGAGGGAGACTCCGGATGAGGAGCACGAGGTCGTTCGGCCGGCTGCTGGACTCCCCCTGGCCTCGTTCCGGCGCCGCTGCCCTCGCGGGCGCGCTGCCCGTGCTCGCGTTCCCGGCGCCCGCGCTGTGGTGGTTCGCGTACGTGGCCCTCGTCCCGTGGATCGCGCTGGCCCGTACCGCGCCGACCGCACGCCGGGCCGCGCTCGACGGCTGGTGCGGCGGGCTCGGGTTCATGCTGGCCGTGCACCATTGGCTGCTGCCGAGCCTGCATGTGTTCATCTTCCTGATAGCCGCCCTGCTGGGCGCGCTGTGGGCCCCGTGGGGCTGGCTGGTGCGCCGCTTCCTGGGCGGCACCCCCTCCCCCGCCCGCGCCTTCGCCGCCCTGCTCGTCCTCCCCTCGGCCTGGCTGGCGGTGGAACTGGTCCGCTCCTGGCAGGGTCTCGGCGGCCCCTGGGGCATGCTCGGCTCCACCCAGTGGCAGGTCGGCCCGGCGCTGCGCCTCGCCTCGGTGGGCGGGGTCTGGCTGCTCAGCTTCCTGGTGGTAGCCGTCAACGTCGCGCTGGCGGTGCTGATTTCGGTCCCCGCCTCTCGCGTCCCCGCCGTGGCCTCTCTGATCGCCACGGCCGCCGCGACGAGCGCCGCGTACGCCTGGGCCCCGCGCGCGGACGTGGACGGACGGGCACGGATCGCGGTCGTCCAGCCGGGCGTGTACGACGGCCCGGACCAGCGGTTCGCCCGGGAGGAGGCGCTGACCCGGCAGTTGGCAGGGCGGGACGTCGACCTGATCGTCTGGGGCGAGAGCAGCGTCGGCCACGACCTCGGCGACCGACCCGACCTGGCCCGCAGGATCGCCGCCCTCTCCCGGCAGACCGGCGCCGAGATCCTGGTGAACGTCGACGCCCGCCGCTCCGACCGCCCCGGCATCTACAAGAGTTCGGTCCTGATCGGCCCCGACGGCCCCACCGGCGACCGGTACGACAAGATGCGCCTGGTCCCCTTCGGTGAGTACATACCGGCCCGCGCCCTGCTCGGCTGGGCCACCTCGGTCGGCAAGGCGGCGGGCGAGGACCGGCACCGGGGCACGGAGCAGGTCGTGATGGACGCCGGGCGCCTGCGTATCGGCCCGCTGGTCTGCTTCGAGACCGCGTTCCCCGACATGGGCCGCCACCTCACCGAGGACGGCGCCGACCTGCTCCTCGGCCAGTCCGCCACCTCCTCCTTCCAGCAAAGCTGGGCCCCCGACCAGCACGCCTCGCTGGCCGCGCTGCGGGCCGCCGAGACCGGCCGCCCGATGGTCCACGCCACCCTGACCGGCGTCTCGGCGGTCTACGGCCCGGACGGCGAACGCGTCGGCCCCCGCCTCGGCACCGGCGCGAGCGCCGCCCGCGTGTACGACGTACCGCTGGCCCACGGCGTCACCCCGTACGTCCGGCACGGCGACTGGCCGGTGGACGGCGCGCTGCTGGTGCTGGCGGTGCTCGGCGTGACGGAGGGCGTACGGACGCTCAGGCCGCGCCGGACCGGCCCTGAGCCGCTCGTACCACGCGCTCGCACAGCTCGTGAGTCGCCAGCGCGTCCCGTGCGCTGAGCGGTTCGCCCGCGCGGACCGCGTCGAGGAAGGTGAGGACGGCGCCCTCGATGCCACGCTGCCGGGACACCGGGACCCAGTCGCCCCGGCGGCGCACGGTGGGCTGGCCCTTGTGGTCGATCACCTCGGCGAGGTTGATCACCTGGCGCTTGGTGTCCTGCCCGGAGACCTCCAGGATCTCCTCGGCCGAGCCGCTGAGCCGGTTCATCACGCCGAGCGCGGTGAAGCCGTCGCCGGAGAGCTGGAGCACGACGTGATGGAGCAGCCCGTCCTCGGTACGCACCCGCACCGTGACATCGTCCACCGGGCCGGGGACCAGGAAGCGCAGGGTGTCCACGACGTGGATGAAGTCGTCCAGGACCATCAAGCGCGGTTCCTCGGGGAGGCCGACCCGGTTCTTCTGGAGCAGGATCAGGTCGCGCGGGTGCTCCAGGACCTGCGCGTAGGCGGGGGCGTACCGCCGGTTGAAGCCGACGAAGAGCGGCACGCTCTGGCGCTCGGCCAGCTCCACCAGCTTCTGGGAATCGGTGAGTTCATAGGCGAGCGGCTTGTCGACGTACGTGGGGACACCCGCCTCCAGGAGCCTGGTGACGATCTCCGGGTGGACGGCGGTGGGCGCGTGCACGAAGGCCGCGTCGAGACCGGCGTCCAGCAGCGAGTCCAGCGTCTCGTGCCGCTGCCCGGCGGGCAGGTGCAGCGAGTCGCCCACGGCGGCGAGGGTGGCGGGGGTGCGGGTCTGGAGGTGGAGGTCGAGTCCGGGCTGTGTGCCGAGGACCGGCAGATACGCCTTCCGCGCGATGTCGCCGAGTCCGATGCAGCCGACCTTCACCTGTGTTCTCCCTACCGCTGTCCCGCGTTGACGTCCCCGGAAGCATACGGCGGGCGCCAGTCGGCGATGCCGTCGAAGGAGCGCAGCAGCAGCGTGGGCGCGGCCTTGGCGAGGGCGGCCACGGCGGTGTCACGGACGGCGACGGCCGCGCGGCCGCCCGCCATGTTGAGGCGGGCCGCCCGGACGGCCTGGCGGGCGATGCCGGTGGTGCGCGGGAGCCGCGCCTCGGTGTACGCCGCGAGGCCGGCGCCGTGGTGGGCGAGCACGACGGCGTCCTCGACGGCCTGGTTGCCGCCCTGGCCGAGGGTCGGCGGCATGGCGTGCGCGGCGTCCCCGAGGAGGGCGACGCGGCCGGAGTGGAAGGCGGGCAGCGGGTCGGCGATGTGGTGGACGTCGTGGCGGAGCACGTCCTCGGGGCGGGCGGCGGCGAGCACGGCGGGGACCGGGTCGTGCCAGTCGCCGTACCGGCGCAGCAGCTCGGCCTTCTCGTCGTCCGGGGCACGGTGTCCGGCGGGGGCGGTGGCGGCCGCGTAGGCGTAGACCCGGCCGTCCTTGAGCGGGTGGGTGCCCCAGATGTGGCCCCGGCCCCAGGTCTCGTGCGAGGCGAACCGCGCGCCGGGAACCGGGATCAGGAGGCGCCAGGTGGTGAAGCCGGCGTACACCGCGCCGGGGTGGGCGGGGAACAGGGCTGCGCGGACACGGGAGTTGACGCCGTCGGCGCCGATCACCAGGTCGGCCTCCAACACCTCGTTGTCTACGGCCACTTGGGCGGGCCGGTGCGTGCCGCCGGGGTCGGCGAGGGTGGCGGGGGACGCCGTGCGGACGGTGCCGGGCGGGAGGAGGGCGGCGAGGCGGCCGACCAGCGTGGTGCGGGGCAGCAGCACGAGGGGACCGCCGAAGCGCGCGGCCAGTGCCTCGGGGTCGGACCTGGCCAGCCAGCGGCCGCCGGGGGTACGGAGTCCGCCCTCGCCCTGCCAGGCGGCCAGGTCGCGGATCTCGTCGCCGATGCCGAGGGTGTCCAGCGCGCGCAGGGCGTTGGGCGCGAGCGAGATGGCGGCGCCGACCGGCTCCAGCGAGGGCGCCCGCTCCAGCACGGTGACCTCCCAGCCGCGCCGGTGCAGGGCCGCCGCCGCGGTGAGACCCCCGATGCCGCCGCCGATGACCAGCGCCCGCGCCGCCTTCGTCATGACTCCTCCGTGGGTCTCCTGGGGGACTACTCCTGTAGTGGACTTTCACCGTACTACGCCCGTAGTGCTCACCACCAGCCCCGCTCGGGCCCCACCGCTCCCGGATAGGGTCGCCCCATGTCCGCACCCAGCCCGTCCCGCGCCGACCTCGTCGCCGACGCCGCCCTCGCCCTGCTCGCCGAGCGGGGTATGCGCGGCCTGACGCACCGGGCCGTGGACGAGGCGGCCGGGCTGCCCCCGGGCTCCACCTCCAACGTGGCCCGCACCCGCCAGGCCCTCCTCGAACTGGCCGTCCGCCGGCACGCCGAGCGCGAGGCCCACCTGCTGGTCCCGGCCGGGATGCCCGACCCGGCGGGCGGGCCGGACGCCCTGGCCGACGGCCTCGCCACGGCGGTCCACCGCTCCCTCACCGAGGGCCGCCCCCTCCTGATCGCCCGCTACGAACTCGCCCTGGAGGCCACCCGCCGCCCCGAGCTGCGCGCCTACTACGACGCCACCGGCGCCGTCTTCCGGGACCACCTGACCACCCTGCTCCGCGCGGCGGGCTCCCCCGCCCCCGAGCGCCATGTCCTCTCCCTCATCGCCTGGGCGGACGGCCTGATGTTCAGCTGCGCGGTCGGCACCTTCAGCAGCCGGCCGCCGGGCCTTACGGAAGTGCGGACCGGGCTGCGGGAGTTGCTGCGGGGCATGCTCGGGCACTGAGCGCGCGTCACCCTGCGTCCGCGCCACGCCCTCCCCGTGGGGCGAGAGATCACCCGTGTGGGGCATCGCGGGCACGTCGGTGGTGGATGGCGGGCGCGGGGCTGCGCAGAGTGGGCGGGTGGATCGAACTTCGTCTGCCGCGGCACTGCTGGTGGCCGTCACGACTCTGACCGGGTGTATGACCGTGCACGGGCCGGCGGTGCCCGCTTCGGGGCCGGGCGGCCCGCCCTCGCGGGCGGCGGCGGCCCGGCCGGACGGGAGCGCGCTGCCCCGCATGGACCAGGAGCCCGGCCAGGAGTCGCTGGAGCGGACCGGCCCCTCCCCCAGCGCCGGCAAGCCGCACCGCTCGGCGCCCGCCGCCGTGCCCGAGCCCCGGCGCACCCCCGTCGTCCCCGCTCCGCGCCGGGCGTACCCGGACCGCCCGCGCGCCGACACCCCGCACGCGCCCCGCGCGGTGCCGCAGATCCCGAACGTGTGCGCGCTGGGCAAGAAGTACGGCGGCTGGCCCAAGAACAGCCCGCAGTCGACGATCTGCGAGCGGGCGTACGGGCGTTAGCGGGTCGGGCGCTGTCTCGGCGGGCCCCATCCGTCGCCCTCGGCGGGGCCGGTGTCGGGGAGGCGGAGTTCCATGCGGGTGATCGCGGCCCGGACGCCGGTGCCGTAGCCGTCGTCGGGGAGGGTGTCGGCCGCGCGGCGGGCGCGGCGCAGGTGGCTGCGGGCGGCGTCGGCGCGGTCCAGCTTGAGGTAGTCGGCCGCGAGGCTGAGGTGCAGCGAGGGGTAGAAGCCGCGCACGCTCGCGGGGTCGGCGCCGGGACGGCCGTCGGTCAGCTCGTCGGCCGCCGACAACGCCCTGAGGTCCCAGGCGAGTTCGTCCGCCGGGTCGTCCTGGGTGTCGGCCAGGTAGTGGGCGAGGGTGCAGCGGTGCAGCGCCTCGCCGGACTCCGCCGTCTCGGCCCACAGCTCCAGCAGCCGGCGCCGGGCCTCCTCGCGGTCACCGCCCCGGTGCAGCATGACGATCTGCCCGATCCGGGTGAGCAGGGCATCGGGCGCCGTCTGCTCCTGTCGCTCCGCCATCGCGCCCTCCGGACCCGTCATCCGGCCGCTCGTCGGCCGTCCGCCCATGACGCTAACCGCAGCCGGCGGCGATACCGGGCAGGCGGCCCCGAACGGAACGGTGAGACCGCCTGGCCGGTCCCCGGTCAGCCCAGGTCGGGGATGCGCCAGTCGATCGGCTCGTGGCCCTGCGCGGCGACGGCCTCGTCGATCTGGGTGAAGGGCCGCGAGCCGAAGAACTTCTTCGCGGACAGCGGCGAGGGATGCGCGCCTTTGACCACCACGTGCCGCGTCTCGTCGATCAGCGGCAGCTTCTTCTGGGCGTAGTTGCCCCACAGCACGAACACCGCCGGGTCGGGACGGGAGGCCACCGCGCGGATCACCGCGTCCGTGAACTTCTCCCAGCCCTTGCCCTTGTGCGAGTTGGCCTCGCCGGCGCGCACGGTGAGCACCGCGTTGAGCAGCAGGACGCCCTGTTCGGCCCACGGCATCAGATAGCCGTTGTCCGGGACGGGCAGGTCCAGCTCCTCGCGCATCTCCTTGTAGATGTTCCGCAGCGACGGCGGGGTCTTCACACCGGGCCGCACCGAGAAGCACAGCCCGTGCCCCTGGCCCTCGCCGTGGTACGGGTCCTGGCCGAGCACGAGCACCTTGACCTTGTCGTACGGCGTCGCGTCGAGCGCCGCGAAGACCTCCTCGCGCGGCGGGTAGACGGGACCCTTCGCCCGCTCCTCCTCGACGAACTCCGTCAGCTCCTTGAAGTAGGGCTGCTGGAGTTCGTCGCCCAGAACGCCCTGCCAGGACTCGGGCAGCATGGCGATGTCGGTCACGTCGGTGTCCCTAACGATCGGCGGTCACTTCCAAGGCTTCAGAACCTACAGGCGACCACTGACAACGCCGACGGCAGGCCGCTCACCAGCTCGTCTTCCGGTTCAGCTCCCACATCATCATGATCGTCGACGGGTCGAGGGCACGCTCGCCCCCGGAGATGTCCTGGCTCGCGGCGATGTACTGGCGCCCCTGCCAGAGCGGGATCAGCCGGGCGTCGTCCACCATGATCCGCTGGGCGGCGGTCAGGTCCTTCACCACCTCGGCCCGGTTCCCCTGCGCCCGCGACCGGGGCAGCAGCTCACCGGTGATCTTCTTGCTCGCGTACGGGGTGCCGAGCGCGTTGTGCTCGCCGACGAAGGGCGCGATGAAGTTGTCCGCGTCGGGGAAGTCCGGGAACCAGCCCCGCCCGAACACCGGGTACTCCCCCTTCTGGTAGCCGGTGACATAGGTCTTCCAGGGGCGGGCGCGCAGGGTGATGGTGAACAGCCCGGAGTCCTCCAGCTGCCGCTTCAGCTCCCGGAACATCACGCCGGTCTCGGAGCCGTAGCGGTCGGAGGTGTACCAGAAGGTGAGCGGGACCCGCTGCTTGACGCCCGCCTCGGCGAGGATGGCGCGGGCCTTGCCGGCGCTGGGCTCGCCGAAGCGGTCGAAGTAGGAGGTGGCGTGGCCGGTGAGGCCCTTGGGGACCATCGAGTACAGCGGTTCGACGGTGTCCCGGTACACCTTGTGGGCGATGGCGCCGCGGTCCACGACCTGGGCTATGGCCTTGCGCACGGCGGCGTTCCCGGCCCAGCGGTCCTTGGGGTTGAACACCAGGTAGCTGATGTCGGTACCGGTGCCGTCGACCAGTTGCAGCCCGGCCGGGGACTGCTGCTGGAGGGTGAGGATGTCGTTGGCGGCGAGTCCCCGGTAGGTGACGTCGATGCTCTTGTCGCGCAGCGCCCCGACCATCGCGGCGGAGTCCTGGAAATACCGGATGGTCACCGCCTTGTTCTCCCGCTCGGCGAACCCTTCGTACCGGTCGTTGCGCACCAGCACGGCCTGCTTGCCCTCGTCGTAGGACTCCAGGCGGTACGGGCCCGAGCCGTGCACATTGCCGTCCTTGCGCAGCGAGTTGGCGGGGTACTCGCGCGGGTCGACGAGGGACATGGCGGGGGTGGCGAGCACGAACGGGAAGGTGGCGTCGGGCTTCTTGAGATGGAAGACGATCTCCCGCGTGCCGGTGGTCTCCACCCGGTCCAGCCCCTCCAGCAGTCCGGCGGGGCCGCTCGGGGCGTTGATGGTGCGGATGCGGTCGATGGAGTGTCGGACGGCCTCGGCGTCGAGCGGGTGGCCGTCGGCGAACTCCAGCCCGGCGCGCAGCCGGCAGCGGTAGGTGCGGCTGGTGGAGTCGGTGAAGGAGCAGCTCTCGGCGGCGTCCGGCTGCGGGGTGGTCGCGCCGTTCGGGTAGGCCAGGAGGGTCTGGTAGACGTTGCGGAACAGTTCCCAGGAGCCGTCCCAGGCGCCCGCCGGGTCCAGGGTGCTGGGCGCGCTGGTCGTCCCCACCACGATCGGGCTGCTGTCGTCCGGGCCGCCGTCGGAGAGCAGTCCGCAGCCGGGCAGCAGGGTGATGAGGGAGGTCAGGGACACGGCCGCCGCGACCCTGCGCCGGACTCTGTTCCGCTTGAACACGCGCTCGCTCCTCGATCCGCCGTACCAAGGTCGGCAGACCATACCGCAGCCCTGGACCTCCTGAACCTCCCCTGAAACATGGGTTGTTGATCGATTTCGGATGACTACGTTGTCATGGGGCGGACCCGCCTGAAACGCGTACGGGCGCCGCTCCCCTCTGGAGGAGAACGGCGCCCGTGGTCGCGCGGGGTCAGCCCACCCCGGCGTTGAGGAAGATGCCGCCGTCCACGACGAGCGTCTGACCGGTGACCCAGTCGGACTGCGCGGAGGTGAGGAAGGCCGCGGCCCCGCCGATGTCGGAGGGGACGCCGAGCCGGCCGAGCGGGTAGGCGGCGGCCGCCTCCGCCTCCCGGCCCTCGTACAGCGCCTCGGCGAACTTGGTCTTCACGACCGCCGGGGCGATCGCGTTGACCCGCACCTTGGGCGCGAACTCGTGCGCGAGCTGCTGGGTCAGGTTGATCATCGCGGCCTTGCTCACGCCGTACGCGCCGATGAACGGCGAGGGCGCGAGGCCGGCGACGGAGGCGATGTTGACGATCGCGCCGCCGTTCTCCCGCTGCCAGGCGTGCCAGGTCTTCTGGGCGAAGCCGAGCGCCGAGATCACGTTGGTCTCGAAGACCTTGCGGGCCACGTCCAGGTCGACGTCGGCGATGGGGCCGAAGACCGGGTTGGTGCCCGCGTTGTTGACCAGGTAGTCGACGCGGCCGAACGCCTCCATGGCGCGTTCGACGGCCTCGGTCTGGTGGGCGAGGTCGTGGGCCTTGCCGGCGACGCCGATGACGCGGTCGGCGCCGAGCCGCTCGACGGCCTCCTTCAGCGCCTCCTCGTTGCGGCCGGTGATGACCACGCGGTCACCGCGTGCCACCAGGGCCTCCGCGACGCCGTAGCCGATGCCCCGGCTGGCGCCCGTGACGAGCGCGGCCTTGCCGGAGAGTGCGGGGAGTTCAGTCATGTCCGTGTGCTCCAGGGTTCGTTCGTCGGATCGGACCGGCTAGTCGAGCGGTCCGCCCGCGACGTACAGCACCTGGCCGGAGACGAAGCCGGCCGCCTCGCCGGTGAAGAAGGCGATGGCGTTGGCGATGTCCTCGGGCTCGCCGACGCGCTGGACCGGGATCTGGGTGGCGGCGGCCTTCTTGAAGTCGTCGAAGCCCATGCCCACACGGTCGGCGGTGGCCTTGGTCATCTCGGTGGCGATGAAGCCCGGGGCGACGGCGTTGGCGGTGATGCCGAACTTGCCCAGCTCGATGGCGAGGGTCTTGGTGAAGCCCTGGAGACCCGCCTTGGCGGCCGAGTAGTTGGCCTGGCCGCGGTTGCCGAGCGCGGAGGACGAGGACAGGTTGACGACCCGGCCGAAGCCCGCGTCCACCATGTGCTTCTGCACGGCCTTGGTCATCAGGAACGAGCCGCGCAGGTGCACGCCGAGCACGGTGTCCCAGTCGGACACGCTCATCTTGAACAGCAGGTTGTCGCGGAGCACACCGGCGTTGTTGACCAGGATGACCGGCGCGCCCAGCTCCTCCGCGATCCGCGCGACGGCGGCCTCGACCTGCGCCTCGTCGGAGACGTCGGCGCCGACCGCGAGGGCCTTGCCGCCCGCCGCGGTGATCTTCTCGACGGTGTCCTTGCAGGCGGCCTCGTCCAGGTCGACGACGGCGACGGCGTGACCCTCGGCGGCCAGCCGGACGGCGGTGGCGGCGCCGATGCCGCGCGCCGCGCCGGTGACTACCGCGACCCGCTGTTCAGTGGTGGACATTGCTGCTTCTCCTCGCCCTTGAGAGAACCCGGCCGGTCCGGACCGGACCCGCCGTGCGGTGAGCGACCGCTTAGTACCTTCAGCACCCGTGACGCTAGAAGCCCTGGCACGCGGTGTCAACGGGACACCGGGCGGTGTGATCCATTACCTCACCAGGAGGTCCAGCAGCCGCTCCGTCTCGGCCACCGGGTCGGCGGTCAGCCCGGTGTGCACCGGTCCGGGCCGCACGATGGTGGAGCGGGGCGCGATCAGCCAGCGGAAACGCCGCCCGGCGTCGTCACCGGCCGCCTGCCCGGCCTCGTCCCCGCCCGCGCAGATCCGCTCCACCGCGCCGAGCGCGGCCCGCACCCCGGCGACATCCGCGTCCGGATCGAGCGCGAGCAGCCGGGTCTCGTCCAGGTGGGTGCGGGCGCCGACGTAGCCACGGGCACGGCAGTAGACGATCACACCCGCGTTGATCCGCTCGCCGCGCTCGACGCGGGGGACGACCCGCAGCAGGGCGTACTCGTAGACCTCGCGGTCGCCGCCCTGGCCGCCGCGGATGATGTGGCGCTCGACCACACTTCCGGCCATGTGAATGTGGTGCTCGCTCACTTGCTCTCCTTGAGACCCTCGATGCGTTCGTGGACGGTGCCCGCGCGGGCGAGCAGCGGACGCGCGTAGGCACGGCGCAGGTCGTCGGGGGTGTCGAAGCCGGGTTCGCCGGCCAGCCAGGCGTCGGGGATCTGGGCGGTGACCTCGGCGAGCAGTTCCTCGGTGACCAGGGGGGCCAGGTCGGCCGCGGCGGCGGTGACGTCGGGGGCGAAGCGGGCGAGGGCGTGGTCGGCCGCGTCGTAGGGCCGGGCGGCGGAGGCGTCCACAGAGGGCCAGTTGTGGTGCCAGATCATGGTGGCGCCGTGATCGATGAGCCACAGCCCGCCTCCCTGCACCAGGAGGTTGGGGTTGCGCCAGGAGCGGTCGACATTGTTGACCAGCGCGTCGAACCACACGATCCGGCCCGCCTCCCCGGGGTCGACGGGGAAGGCGAGCGGGTCGTAGCCGAGGGCACCGGAGAGGAAGTCCATGCCGAGGTTGGCGCCCCCGCTCGCCCGGAGCAGGTCCTGCACCTGCCGCTCGGGTTCGCCGAGGCCGAGCACGGGGTCCAGCCCGACGGTCACGAGTCCGGGCACCCGGAAGCCGAGGCGCCGGGCGAGTTCGCCGCAGACGACTTCGGCGACCAGGGTCTTGCGGCCCTGCCCGGCGCCGGTGAACTTCAGGACGTACAACCCGAGATCGTCGGCCTCGACGAGCCCCGGCAGCGAGCCGCCCTCACGCAGGGGCGTGACGAACCGGGTGGCGGTGACTTCGGTCAGCATTTGCCCAGGCTATCTCGCGTACGACGGCCCGCCCCGGCCCCTGTTCCGGCGCCTGCTGGCAGGATCGGCGCATGACGAACACTCCGCTGCGGATCAACGCCCTCATCGTCGACGCCGCCGATCCCGAGTCGCTCGCCGCGTTCTGGTCCGAGCTGCTCGGCAGACCGGTCGTGGGCCGCACGGGCCCCTACGTCTGGCTCCGGCGCGAGGACGGCCTGGGGATCGGGTTCCAGCGGGCGGACGGTCCCAAGTCGGGCAAGAACCGCGTCCACTTCGACGTCACCGCCGCCGACCCGGCCGCCGAGCAGCGGCGTATCGAGGCACTCGGCGGGCGCCGGCTGACGGAGTACGACGAGGGCGGGTTCCTGGTGATGGCGGACCCGGAGGGCAACGAGTTCTGCGTCATCCCCGACGGCCCCGTCGAGCTGGACGACGACGGCCGCGCCCACTACCTCGGCTGACCCGCCGCCCCTACGATCGGCGGCGCCCCCCTCCCGGTCGTAAGGAGCACCATGGAGACGTCGCCCTCCGCAGCCCCGCACCGGCTCGACCCCGCCGGGGGCTGCCCGCACGCCGACAACGCCCGGCTGCTGGCCCTCGGCGCGGTGGCACCCGTCGAACTGCCGGGCGGGATCGAGGGGGTGGCCGTGCTGGGCCACGACGCGCTGCGGGAGTTCCTCCCGCATCCCGAAGTCGCCAAGGACGTACGGCACTTCAAGGCGCTGCACGAGGGCCGGATCGCACCGGGCTGGCCACTGCTGACGTTCGCCACCGTGCGCGGCATGACCACGGCCGACGGCACGGACCACCGGCGGTTGCGCTCCCTGGTCAGCCGGGCCTTCACCCCGCGCCGGGTGGACGGACTCCGGCCGCGCGTCGAGGAGTTGACCGACGCACTGCTGGACGACCTCGCGGCGGCGGACGGTGTCGTCGACCTCCGGCAGCGCTTCGCGCTCCCGCTGCCGATGGGCGTCATCTGTGAACTCCTCGGCGTGCAGGAGCGGTTCCGCGACCGTCTGCACCGGCTCAGCAATCAGGTGGTGGCGACCGACATCGGGCCGGAGGCCGCGCTCGCCGCCAACCGCGAACTCGTCGCCGTACTGGGCGAGATGGCCGCGAGCAAGGCCGCGCACCCCGGCGACGACCTGACCAGTGCCCTCATCGCCGCGCGCGACGGGGGCGGCGACCGGCTCGGGCAGGAGGAGCTGATCGGCACGCTGGTGCTGCTGATCGTGGCCGGGCACGAGACCACCCTGAACCTGATCACCAACGCCGTGCGGGCCCTGTGCACCCACCGCGACCAGCTCGGCCTGGTCCGTTCCGGGGCCGCGAGCTGGGCCGACGTCGTGGAGGAGACCCTGCGCTGGGACTCCCCGGTGAGCTACTTCCCGTTCCGCTACCCGGTACGGGACCTCGGCATCGGCGGTACGACGATCCCGGCGGGCACCCCGGTCCTGGCCGGCTACTCCGCCGCCGGACGCGACAAGGCGGCGCACGGCCCGGATGCCGACCACTTCGACGTCACCCGCCCGGCCCGCGCCGACGCGGTGCGCCATCTGTCGCTGGGGCACGGCGCCCACTACTGCCTGGGCGCTCCGCTGGCCCGGCTGGAGGCGACGGTCGCGCTGGAGCGGCTGTTCGCCCGCTTCCCGGACCTCGAACTCGCCGCGCCGGAAGAGGACTTGCCGCGTCACGCGAGTTTCGTCGGGAACAGCGTGCGGGAACTGCCGGTCCGCCTCAGCGCTTCGGCGCCGCCTGGAGGGACGGCAGGGTGAGGTGCCACCACTCGGCCAGCCGGGCGGTGATGGTGGCGGTGCCCTCCAGTGCCTCGGTCAGCGAGCAGAGGCCGAAGAAGGCGCGCACCAGGGCGCGGGCGGTGGGGGCCGGGCGGATGTGCGGGGCCAGTTGGCCGGTGGCCCGCGCCTGGGCCAGCAGGCGGGTGGTGGCGGCGGTCCAGAGGGCGAAGGGGTCGGGCAGCGTGGCGTTGATGACCTCGCGCTCGGCCCAGAGCCTGGCGCCCCCGCGCGTCACGGGGTCCTCGGCGAGGGCCTTGGCGATGTCGTAGCTCAGCGCGACGAGCCGGTCCATCGGCGGGACCGCGTCGTTCGTATACCGGTCGGCGAGTTCGGGCCAGGTGGCGAAGCGGTCCCGGACGACCGCGAGGGCGATGCCCTCCTTGCTCGCGTAGTGGAAGTACACGGCCCCGCTCGTCCGCCCCGACCTGCTGCTTATGTCGTTGACGCTGGTGCCGGCGTACCCGCGCTCGGCGAAGAGGGAGGCAGCCGCCTCCAGGAGTGATCGGCGCGTTGCCCTGGCCCGTTCCTGCAACGTCCCGTCCACCCTCGCTCAACGTTCCCGACGCCGAAGAATGTAGTGCGCCCGCGTGCGCCGGGAGCAAGCGGCAACCACACTCGCGCGGTAATTGCGCATTTCTTTCGAGGATGAACGCCTGCGAGTGGTAAAGGGTGCGCAACCCCACCGTTTCGGTGCTTCGCCGGTGGAACGGCGGCCTTCGTGCATCGGGGCCGACCCTGTGGTGAACATGCCTCAACTGTGCTTTCGCACAATGCCGTTGGCGACCCCGGTGACCACTTCCGCATCTCGTCGCTCCGGGTGCGCATACACCCCGAAACCCCTCACCGTCGATAACTCTTTGTAGCCATTTCCTCACTCTGTGCGTGTAAATAACGTAGCGGCCACGATGTTTCCGTTTCCCGAGCTATGCCGGGAATGCCCGTTCCAGGGAGGTCATTGTGTCCACCACGGGCCATCATCTGCTGGGTTGGTCCCCCAAGGCCGTCGTCTTCGACTGCGACGGCACGCTGATGGACAGCGAACGCCACTGGCAGGAGGCCCGCGGCCGGGCCTTCCGGGGCTTCGGCCTCCAGGCGCCGCCGGGCTTCGCCGACCAGGCCAAGGGGGTGCACTACGCCGACTGCGGGCGGCTGATGGCCGAGGCGGTGCACAAGCCGGAGCTGACCACCGACCTGACGGCGGCCCTCCTCCACCACTTCCTCGACCTCGTCGCGGACGACCCGGTGACGATGCCGGGCGCCGTCGACCTCGTCCGGCTGCTCTCCGGCAGGCTCCCCCTCGCCGTGGCGAGCAACTGCCCCGCGGAGGTGGTGGAGGCGAGCCTCGAACGGGCCGGGCTGCGCGCCCACTTCGCGCACCTCGTCGTCCCCTCCGCGACCCCGGCCGGCGACACCGGCACGGTCCGCCCCAAGCCGTGGCCGGACGTGTACGAGACGGCGGCGAAGCTCTGCGGGGTGGGCCCGGAGGAGGCGCTGGCCGTCGAGGACTCGCTGACCGGCGTGGAGTCGGCCCGCCGCGCCCGGCTGCGCGTGCTGGGCGTCGGTCCCCGGCCGGACGGCGACGACGCGCACCGGGCCGACCTGTGGGTACCGGCGCTGCACACACCGGAGTTGCTGGCCTGGGTGCACACCTGGGCGCCGCTCGCGGAGAGTTGAGCCGGGCCCGGCGTTTACGCCCTCCTCATGCCCGGGCGGCGAGGATCGGGGCCGTCGGTGAACGTCAGGTGCCACGGGGCCGTACCCCTGGACGGATCAGGAACGCTCATCCCCGGCGGAAGGAAACGCCCCATGACCAGCGCAACGCCCCGACCCACTGCCGGACCGGACCGGCGTACCGTGATCGCGGCGGCGGGAGCGGCCGGCCTCACCGTGGCGCTGGCGGCGTGCGGTTCGGACGAGGGCGGTTCGGACGCGGCCGGCTCCGGTTCCGCCGGGGACGCTCTTGCCAAGAAGGCCGACATCCCCGAGGGCGGCGGCAAGATCTTCAAGGACCAGGGTGTGGTGGTCACCCAGCCCAGCGCGGGCACGTACAAGGCGTTCTCCGCCAAGTGCACGCACCAGGGCTGCGCGGTGGGCAGCGTCGCGGACGGGGTGATCGTCTGCCCGTGTCACAACAGCCACTTCTCGGTGGCGGACGGCAGCGTGAAACAGGGGCCGGCGACGGCTCCGCTGCCCGAGCAGAAGATCAGCGTGTCCGGCGACGAGATCAAGCTGGCCTGACCGGGAAGGGGGGCCGCATGACCGTCACGCAGCAGCGCCGGGGCCGGAAGATCATGATGACCCCGGGCGAGCTGGACGAGTTCCTTACCAGTCAGCGCACCTGCCGGGTGGCGACCGTCTCGGCGGACGGCACCCCGCACGTGAGCGCGCTGTGGTTCGTCTGGGACGGCACCTCGCTGTGGCTCTACTCCGTGGTGCGCAGCAGACGCTGGACCCAGCTCCGGCACGACGCGCGGGTGGCCGTCGTCGTCGACTCCGGTGAGGAGTACGACCAGTTGCGCGGGGCGGAGCTGTCCGGGCGGGTGGAGTTCGTGGGCGAGGTGCCCCGCACCGGGGAGCTGTGCGCCGAACTCGACACGGCGGAGACGCTGTTCGCGCGGAAGAACTTCGGCATGGACGAGATGCCGCACGACGGCCGGCACGCCTGGGCCCGGCTGACCCCGGAGAAGGTCGTGTCCTGGGACTTCCGCAAGCTCAGCGGGCGTTGAGGGGTCGGCCGAGCCGCGCGGCCGCCGCGCGCAGGGCGTCCACGGCGGCCCGGATCGAGGGCCGCCGGTCGGCGTCCGCGCGCCACAGCACGTAGACGTGCCGCCGTACCTGCTGTTTGAGCGGGACCAGGACGACGCCGGGCGGTACGGGGTCGCGGCCCAGCAGGGGTGCGATGCACACGCCGAGCCCGGCGGCGACCATGGCCAGTTGGGTGTGGGTCTCGCCCGCGCGGTGGCCGACGAGGGGTTCGACGCCCTTGGAGCGCAGGGTGAACAGCAGCCACTCGTGGCAGAACTCGCCCTCGCCCCAGGTGATCCACTCGTCCCCGGCGAACTCCGCGAGGTCGACCTCGTCCCGGCCGGCCAGCGGATGTCCGGCGGGCAGGGCGACCTCGGCGGGGTCGTCGAGCAGGGGTTCCTTGACCAGGCCGTCCGGCACCGGCATCGGCTTGTTGTACCAGTCGAGGACGACCGCGAGGTCCAGGTCGCCGCGCGCGACCCCGGCGACGCCGAGTTCCGGCTCCAGTTCACAGGAGCGGAGCCGCAGGGCGGGGTGCCGGCCGCGCAGGTCGGCGAGCGCGGCGGGGAAGAGGCCACGGGCGGCCGTGGGGAACGCCGACATCCTCAGCTCCCCTGCGACCTGGCCCCGGTGTGCCTCCAGGTCG
Source organism: Streptomyces bauhiniae (assembly GCF_004784475.1). Taxonomy (GTDB): domain Bacteria; phylum Actinomycetota; class Actinomycetes; order Streptomycetales; family Streptomycetaceae; genus Streptomyces; species Streptomyces seoulensis. Next base: position 35,468 of record NZ_SRRT01000009.1, on the reverse strand, counting down.
GACTGGGCCAGCTCGACCTGGGAGAGGATGCGGGCCGCGTGCTCGGACAGCAGGCGTCCGGCGTCGGTGAGGCGTACTCCGCGCCCGTTCTTGGCGAGCAGTTGCTGTCCGGCCTCCCGCTCCAGCTTGCCGAGCTGCTGGGACACCGCAGACGTGGTCACGTGCAGCGCCTCGGCGGCGGCGCTGACCGAGCCGTGCCGGGCGAAGGCGTGCAGGGTGCGCAGGCGCTCCAGGTTCAACATGTAAGCAATCCTAAACGGTATCGCGCTCGCATTCTCGATTGTGCTACGAAGTTGGGTCCAGCATCTTTGACGGCATGAGCACGGTCATCCCTTCCCGGACCCAGTCCCCCGCCGCCCCGCCGTCCGTCCGCGCGCGCCCGCCCCGCCTGCTCGACTGGCGGCTGCGCTTCGGTCTGCTGTCCCTGATCTGGGGCTTCAGCTTCCTGCTGATCAAGGTGGGCACGGGAGCGTTCGCGCCCTTCCAAGTCACCCTGGGCCGCCTGCTGTTCGGCACGCTGGTGCTCGTGGCGGCCATGGCCGTGAAGCGGGAGCGGCTGCCGCGCGGGGGCCGTACCTGGGCGCACCTGACGGTGGCCGCGTTCTTCCTGAACGCCCTGCCCTTCTCCCTCTTCGCGTTCGCCGAGCTGACGGTCCCCTCCACGCTGGCCGGCATCTGCAACGCCACCTCGCCGCTGTGGGGCATGGCCTTCTCCCTGGTCGCCCTCTCCGAGGACCGCCCCACCCGCGTCCGCGTCGCCGGACTCGGCCTCGGCTTCCTCGGCGTCCTGACGGTCCTCGGCGCCTGGCAGGGCTTCCACGGCCTGGACGCCCGGGGCACCGCCCTGGCCCTCCTTGCCTCCCTGAGCTACCCGGTCGGCTGGATCTACGTCCGCCGCACCCTGGCCGGCACCGCCAACTCCCACCTTTCGATGACCGGCGCGCAGCTCCTCCTCGCCACGGCCCAACTCGCGCTGGTCACGCCGCTGTTCACCGCTGTCCCGGCGAGCTTCCCGGTGGTGCCCTTGCTGGCGATCGCCGCCCTGGGCGCCCTCGGCACGGGCCTCGCCATGCTCATCCAGTACGGCCTCGTCGCCGAGGTCGGCCCCACCACCGCCCAGATGGTCACCTACTTCGTCCCGGTCATCGCCACGGTCGCCGGAGTGACCATCCTCGGCGAGTCCCTCCACTGGACGACCCCGGTGGGCGCGGCGATCGTGATCGCGGGGGCGGCGCTGACGCAGGTCAGGCGGCGGTCGGTGTCGGCGAAGTAGCGCCGTGGGCCGGGATGGGAGGGCTCACCGTCGCCCCAGCCGGGCGCGCGGGGCAGCGTGAATCAGCGCGCCCCGCTCGCAGAAGCCGTGTCGACGCCGACCCGGGCCAGGCCCGACCCGCGCCGCGCCTTAGGCACGCGACCGGCGCGGCATGCTGGCCGTCGCCGCTCGAAGAACTCGGGCCACGGCCCACCGCCGACCCAGGTCAGGCGCGAGGCCCGTCTCAGCCTGACGCCTTGCTCGAAGAACTCCGTCGGGGTCCTGCGCCCGGGCGCCTCCTGCTCGAAGGCACGGCACGGACCCGCATGCCATGCCACCGCACCGCCCACCCTCACCCGTACGACCGCGCCGGAGACGGCCGTACCGCCGCGGCCACCGCCTTCGCCAGCGGCACGATGTCCGCCTCCGTCAGCGGCGAGACCGTGATCCGGATCGCGGGTGGGGAGTTCAGGCGGAAGCGGGCGCCGGGGGCCACTGCCCAGCCGGACTGGAGGAGGCGGGCGACGGCGCCGGTTTCGTCGGGGACCGGGACCCAGACGTTCATGCCGCTGCGGCCGTGGGCCGTGACGCCGCGCTCGGCGAGGGCGTCGAGCAGACGCCCGCGGCGCGTGCTGTAGGACGCGGCCACCGATGGGCCCACCGTGCCGTCGGCCCAGAGGTGGGCGACGGCCCGTTGGAGGAGGTGGCTCACCCAGCCGGGGCCGAGTCGCTGGCGTCCGCGTACCAGGTCGACGGTGCGGGTGTCCCCGGCGAGGACGGCGAGCCGGAGGTCGGGGCCGTAGGTCTTGGAGACGGAGCGGATGAAGGCCCAGTGCGGGGTGGCGCCCGCCAGGGGGTGGGCCGGGAGGTCGACGAAGCCGTGGCCGTGGTCGTCCTCGATCAGCACGGTGCCGGGGTGTTCGCGCAGCACGGCACGGAGTTCGCGGGCGCGGCCGGAACTCACCGAGGCGCCGGTGGGGTTCTGGGCGCGGGTGGTGACGAGCAGGGCACGGGCGCCGGAGCGCAGGGCGGCGTCCAGCTCGGCGGCCAGCGGACCCTCGTCGTCCACGCCGACGGGCACGGGCCGTAGCCCGAGCGCCGGGATCAGGTCCAGCACGCTCCCCCAGCCGGGGTCCTCCACAGCAACCGCGTCGCCGGGCCGCAGATGCGCGGCGAGGACGCGCTCGATGGCGTCGAGCGAGCCGGAGGTGAGGGTGAGCGGCCCGGCCGGAACCCCGTCCGCGTCCAGCGCCAAACGGGCGGCGCGGACGAGATCCGGGTCGGCCGGGTCGTCGCCGTACAGCGCCGGGGCGCGGTCCGCGCGGGCGGCCGCCTCCGCGAGCGCCGGACCGAGGGCGGGCAGCAGCGCCGGGTCGGGGTTGCCGGTGGACAGGTCCCGCGCGCCCTCGGGTACGTCGAGGCGCAGCTCGTCGCGGCCGGTGGTGGCGGGCTTGGGCCGGACCCTGCTGCCCCGGCGGCCGGCGGTCTCGATCACCCCGCGCTCGCGCAGGGTGCGATAGGCGGCCGCGACCGTATTGGGATTGACGTCGAGCCTGGCCGCCAACTCCCGCATGGGCGGCAGCGGTTGGCCCGGCAGCAGTTCCCCGGAGCCGACCGCGTGTTCGACGCTGGCCGCGATCTCCGCTGCGCCGCGCCCCTGAATCGGATACTCTCCTAGCACAAACCTAATTATGCACTAGTGCAATTCAGCAGTCCAGGGAGGGCCGCCATGCAGGGCACCGGACAGGCAGCACCGCAGGCCGACTACGCACCGACCGACCGCACCGTGCCCACCAGGGCTCCGCAGCGGGCGTCGTACGACCGGGAGTCGGTGCACGCGATACTCGACGAGGGCTACCTCTGCCACCTCGGCTTCGTCCGCGACGGCGCCCCGGTGGTGCTGCCCACGCTGTACGGCCGGGTCGGCGAGCGCCTGTACGTGCACGGGTCCACGGGTTCGCGCCCGCTGCGGATGACCGGCGCCGCCGATCCGGGACTCCCGGTGTGCCTGACGGTCACCCATGTCGACGGCCTGGTGCTGGCCCGCTCCGCCTTCCACCACTCGATCAACTACCGCTCGGTGGTGGTGCACGGCGTGGCGTACGAGGTCACCGACCCCGAGGAGCGCCGGATCGCGCTGGACGCCGTGGTGGACCAGGTGGTGCCGGGCCGCTCGGCCGACTCCCGCCCCGCCAACCGCAAGGAGCTGGCGGCGACGGCCGTGATCCGGCTGGACCTGCGGGAGGTCTCGGCCAAGGTCCGCACCGGCGGCGTCAACGACGAGCCGGAAGACCTCACCCTCCCGCACTGGGCCGGAGTCGTCCCCGTACAGAAGACCTACGCGACCCCGCTCGCCGACGCGGACCTGGCACCCGGCACCGAACTGCCGCACTACCTGACCGAGTTGACGAAGTAGCCCGCTAGGCCGCGGTCCCCCGCGCCGACAGCTCCCGTTCCGCGCCGCCCTCCGCGACCGGGTCGGGAGCCCCCTCGGCCGGTGCCGAGGACTGGGCGATGAACGCCCCGAGGAGGACGACCGCGCCCCCGGCCACCTGCGGCAGCGACAGGTGCTCGCCGAGCAGTACCCAGGCCAGCACGGTGGCGATGACCGCCTCCAGGCACGCGACGACCCCGGCCACCTGCGGCGACAGCCGCCGTACCGACAGCACGCCGGTGACGTAGGCGGCGACCGTGGCGACGAGCACGATCCAGGCGAGCAGCGCGAGCGCGGGCACCGGGGTGCCGTCGAGGTGCGCGGTGCCGGTGAGCACCGAGCGGTCCATCGTCCAGGGCCGCGCGACGAGGGTGAGCACGGCGGCGCCGACCAGCAGGCCGTACGCGATCACGCCGAGCGGGTCGGGCGCCCGCTCCCCCGCGTCGCCACCCTGGTCGGACAGCACGAAGTAGCCGACCTGGCAGCAGGCGGCGCCCAGCGCGAGCAGCAGCCCGAGCGCGTCGAAACACAGCCCGGACCACACCTCGACCACACAGGCGAGCCCGCCGGCCGCGAGGACCACGCCGAGCGCGGCCGCTCTGGTCACCGGCCGCCGCTGCACGAACCGCACCCAGCCGAGCACCAGCGCCGGGGCAAGATACTCGATGAGCAGCGCGACCCCGACCGGGATACGGGACAGCGCGGCGAAGTAGCACGCCTGCACTCCGGCGACCGCCAGCAGCCCGAACCCGGCGAGCAGCGCCGGGCGTTGGCGGAGCAGCGCGCGGTGCCGTACGGCGAGCGGCAGCATCACCAGGGCGGCGCCGGTGACCCGGAGCCAGACGACGTGCAGCGGGTCCAGGCCCGCCTCGATCAACGGCTTGGCCGCGACTCCCGACCCGCCGAAGGCCAGGGCCGAGACCAGCGCGAGGCTCAGCCCGGCGCCTCGGCCGCTCCCACTGTTCACGGACGTACGCACGCGCACATGATGGCAGGCGATGACATGAGCGTCACCCCTGTTGACACCTGTCTCAGCAGGTGGACGCGGGGCTCAGCCGCCCGTGGCGCGGGGTGCCTTCCTGGCCAGGGTGCCCGCCGGGATTCCGGCGTGCTCCAGCACCTCGACGGCGCGGCAGCGCGGGTCGGCGACCAGGGCGGCGAGCAGATCGAGGCCGGTGGCGTGGAGTCCGTCCCGGCGGGCGGCGCGGCGCCGGGCCTCCCGCATGGCCTCGGCCGCGAGGGGCGACCAGCGCTCGGGCCCCTCGAAGGTGCCGTCGCCCCGCACGGGTCTCGGTACCGCGCCCGGTGTGCCGCCGCCCTCCGCCACGCGCTGCCAGCCGAGCCCGTAACCGATGCTGCGCTGCACCAAGTAGCCGAGCAGCCGGACCAGTTGGGGGCCCATTGCGGCGCGGGCCTCGGGGTCCGCGTCGAGGAGGGAGTGCAGCAGATGGGCGGTGTCGATCTGCCGGTCGCCGTCCCGCACGGCGCGGCGGCGGGCACCGGCGACGACCGCGGCGAGCGTCGCGTCGAGTCCGGACTCGTCCGGTGCGCCGGCGCCGCCCTCGTCGGGCACGGTCCGACCGGCTGTACGGGGTTCCACGGTCCCACCCCATCAGTCACGGCGGTCCCTTCACATCCGCGAGGGGAACCATTCGCGCGTCCCACGCAGAGTGGAGACCGGCGTACGCCGCCTCCTCCTCACGGATGAGACCGCGGTCTTCTCTCTCGGGGGCGCGCCCGGCCCGTCGCGCACGCCGGGGCAACCACACGGCTCCCCCACACGTCTCACATGAAGTGGAGGAAGGATGTCCGTGCTGGCTGGTGGGCCTGCCGGCGGTCGACGGCAAGCAGTACGTCTACCGGGTGTACGCCCCGGGGGACGCACTGCCCGCCGACCTGTTCTGGGACGCCTGGCACTGCCACGACGAGGGCCCCTTCCCACGGGCCTGGGACCTGTTCGACGCGGCGGTGATACGCCGGGTGCCGGCGGCCTGAGCCCCGGCGCGCGCCGGCAAGGACGGCAAGGACGGCAAGGACGGCAAGGGCTCAGTCCTCGTCGGCGAGGATGAGGTACAGCTTCTTGCGGGCGTCGTTGAGGACGGCCAGCGCCTTGTCCCGCTGTTCCTTGGTGCCGGTCTTCCAGACCTGCCCGAAGGCTTCCATCAGACCGGACCCGGCCTGGCGGATCTCGCTCAGCGCCTCCCAGTCGACACCCCGCGAAGCCTCCTCCCAGGGCGCGTCCGGGCCTTCCTCGGCGGCGGTACGGCCGGCCTCGGTGAGCGCGAACAGCTTCTTCCCGCCCTCGCTCTCGCTGGCGATCAGGCCCTCGTCCTCCAGCAGTTGCAGCGTCGGGTACACCGAGCCGGGGCTCGGCTTCCACGCGCCGCCGCTGCGCTCGGCGATCTCCTGGATCATCTCGTAGCCGTGCATCGGGCGGTCCTTGAGCAGCGCCAGGATCGAGGCCCGCACATCACCGCGCCGCGCCCTCCCCCTCGGCCCGCCGCGCCCGGGACCACCCCTGAATCCGGGCCCGCCGAACATCGGCCCACCGAACCCGGGGCCGCCCGGCCCGAAGGGCCCGAACGCCCCGCGCTCCCCCTCGAACCCGGGCCGGCCGCCGTGGTGACCGGGCCCGGCGCTCCAGGGCCCTCGGTGAAATCCATGACCGTGCATGACGATCACTCCGTTCTGTCTTCGATCCATCACATCCGATCGCGTTCCTTACGCGACACGTCGACGATATATCGGTAGTGCGCTCGCCGACAAGCCCCTGCGCAAAGAAACCCGCTGGCCGCCCCTCACCGCACCGGCATACGATCCGCCGCATGACGACGCGCCTGGTGCAGATCTCGATGAAGGCCACGGACAAGTCCGCGCTCGGGCGGTTCTGGGCGGGGGCGCTCGGCTGGCAGGTCACCGGGGACACGCCCGACGAGACGAATGTCGAGCCGGAGGGCATCACGTACCCCTCCCCCGAGGCCGTCTGCATCGACATCCTCGACGTCCCGGTCCCCAAGACGGTGAAGAACCGCGTCCACCTCGACCTCGCCACCACCTCCGAGGCCCACCGGACGGAACTGCTGGCCCGGCTGGCGGAGTTGGGCGCCACCCCCGTCGACATCGGCCAGGGCGACGTCCCCTGGACCGTGCTCGCCGACCCCGAGGGCAACGAGTTCTGCGTACTGGAGCCCCGTGAGCTGTACCGGGACACCGGCCCCGTCGCCGCGGTGGTCGTGGACTGCGTGGACCCGCATGCCATGGCCCGCTTCTGGGGCGAGGCCATGGACTGGAACGTGCACGAGGTCACCGACGACCTCGCCCGCCTCCGCTCCGCCAAGTCCGTCGGCCCCTACCTGGAGTTCGTCCGCACCCCCGACGCCAAGTCCGGCCTGAACCGCGTCCATTTCGACCTCCGCCCCTACCCCGGCGACGACCAGTCCGCCGAGGCCGACCGCCTCCGCGCCCTGGGCGCCACCGACCTCGACTTCGGCCAGGGCGACGTCTCCTGGACCGTCCTCACCGACCCGGAGGGCAACGAGTTCTGCCTCCTGGTCCCGCTGTAGAGCGCACCCCATGACCACCCCCGACCCCAAGGCCGACCTCCTCCGCTATCTGAGGTCCGCCCGCGAGGCCCTGCTCTGGAAGCTCGACGGGCTCTCGGAGTACGACGCCCGCCGTCCCCTCACCCCGACCGGCACCAACCTGCTGGGCCTGGTCAAGCACGCGGCCGGGATCGAGCTGGGGTATCTCGGGGACACCTTCGGGCGGCCCTCGGGCGAGCCGCTGCCGTGGCTCACGGAGGGCGCCGAGGTCAACGCGGACATGTGGGCCACCGCCGAGGAGTCGCGCGCGGACCTCGTGGAGCTGTACCGCCGCGCCTGGGCGCACGCGGACGCGACGATCGAGGCGCTCCCGCTGGACACCGTCGGCCGGGTGCCCTGGTGGCCGAGCGGCCGGGACGAGGTGACCCTGCACCACGCCGTCGTACGCGTCCTCGCCGACACCCAGCGGCATGCCGGGCACGCGGACATCGTCCGGGAGCTGGTGGACGGCGCGACCGGGATGGACCGGGGCGATGCCGGCCTGCCGTCGGACGACCCCGTGTGGTGGGTGGTGCACCGGGCTCGGGTGGAGCGCGCGGCGCGGGAGGCGTGACCCGTCGCGCACCGGGCCGTCCGGCGTTTGCCAGAATGGCAGCGGCCCGCAGGTGAGGGCCGTCGCCGAAGTGTGAGGAACGAGCAGCATGACCGACCTGGCCCCCACGCCGCAGCAGAAGGAGATCGCCCGCGACCTCCAGGTGCCCGAGTCCTTCGACGCGGAGCGGGAGATCGAGCGCCGGACCGCCTTCCTCGCCGAGCGCCTGACCTCCACGGGCCTGCGCTCACTGGTGCTCGGTATCAGCGGCGGGGTGGACTCGACCACGACGGGCCGCCTGTGCCAGCTAGCCGTCGAACGGGCCCGCGCGGCCGGCCACGAGGCGACCTTCTACGCGATGCGGCTGCCGTACGGCGTCCAGGCCGACGAGGCCGACGCCCAGCGCGCGCTCGACTTCATCCGCCCCGACCGCACCCTCACCGTCGACATCCGCCCCGCGAGCGACGCCGCGCTGGACGCGGTCGTGGCCGGCGGCGTGGTCTTCCGGGACGCGTACCACCAGGACTTCGTGCAGGGCAACATCAAGGCCCGCCAGCGCATGATCGCCCAGTACGCGGTGGCCGGCGCCCAGGACGGCCTGGTCGTCGGCACCGACCACGCGGCGGAGGCGGTCTCCGGCTTCTTCACCAAGTACGGCGACGGCGCGGCCGACGTCGTCCCCCTGACCGGCCTCACCAAGCGCCGCGTCCGCGCGCTGGCCGACGCCCTCGGCGCCCCCGCCGAGCTGGTCTGGAAGACCCCCACCGCCGACCTCGAGACCCTCGACCCCGGCAAGTCCGACGAGACCGCCCTCGGCGTCACCTACGACGACATCGACGACCTCCTGGAAGGCAAGCCGGTCCCGGACCCCGCCTACACCACGATCATCGACCGCTACCACCGCACGGAACACAAGCGCCAGCTCCCTCTGGCTCCCTGAGACCCCTCACGACCAGGGCCACTTCTGCTGAACTGGCCTTGGCCGTGCGGTCGTGCGAGCCCCTAGGGTCTGCGCATGCGTATCCGAATTGCCGACGCCTTCGCCGACCGCCCCTTCACCGGGAACCCTGCCGGGGTCCTGATCCTGGACGACGTGTTCCCCGACGACGACTGGCTCCAGCAGGTGGCCGCCGAGGTCAACCTCTCCGAGACGGCCTTCGCGCACCGGCTGCCCGAGGGTGGCGAGGCGGACTGGGCGCTCAGGTGGTTCACGCCGGTCACGGAGGTGGCGATGTGCGGGCACGCCACGCTGGCCACCGCGCACGTGCTGTACGCCACCGGCGCCCACGAGGGCCTCGTACGGTTCGCCACCCGCAGCGGGGTGGTCGTCGCCACGCCGCACGAGGACGGGGAGATCACGCTGGACTTCCCGACCGCGCCGCTCACCGAGGTCGAGGCCCCCGAGGGGCTCGCCGACGCGCTGGGCGCGGAGCCGGTGGCCGTGTTCGACACCGGGCCGGACGTCGGGGACCTGCTGGTGGAACTGGCCGACGAGAAGACCGTGTTGGAGCTGACCCCGGACCACCGGGAACTCGGCGGCTGCTCCAGCCGGGGCGTGATCGTCACCGCCCGCGCCGAGGACCCCACGCTGGGCGCCGACTACGTCTCCCGCTGCTTCTTCCCGAACGTCGGCATCGACGAGGACCCGGTGACCGGCAGCGCCCACACGGCCCTCGCCCCCTACTGGTCCGCCCGCCTGGGCCGCGACGACCTCACCGGCCTCCAGGCGTCCCGCCGCACCGGCCTGATCCACACCGGCCTGCGCGGCGACCGCACCCTCCTCCGGGGCCGCGCGGTCACCGTGATCGACGGGGAACTGCTCGCCTAGTTCAGGGAGTCGGCAGCCAGCCCACCTTGCCCGCCAGCAGGGCGTAGCCGACGAAGGCGCCGATGTCGAGCAGGGAGTGGGCGACGACCAGCGGGCCGACCCGGCCCCAGCGGCGGTAGAGCCAGACGAACACCACGCCCATCACCAGGTTGCCGATGAAGCCGCCGATGCCCTGGTAGAGGTGGTACGAGCCCCGCAGGACCGCGCTGGCCACCAGCGCGGTCCCCGGACTCCAGCCCAACTGGCCCAGTCTGCGCAGCAGATAGCCGACGACGATGACCTCTTCGAGCACCGCGTTCTGCACCGCGGACAGCACCAGCACCGGGTACTTCCACCACACGTCGGGCAGCGCCTCGGGCACCACGGTCAGGTTGAAGCCGAGTCCGCGCGCCGCCAGATAGAAGGCGATCCCGGTACTGCCGATCACGGCGGCGACGGCGGCACCCCGCGCCAGGTCCGTCCAGGGCCGCCCCCGGTCGAAGCCGATCACGCGCAGGCTCTCGCCCTCCCGGCACAGCAGATACGCGACCAGCACCACCGGTACCAGCGCGGACGCGATCCCGAAGAGCTGCCAGGCCAGGTCGAGCCAGGGCCGGCCGGGCGCGGCGGAGGCGTTGAGGGTGGCGGCCTGGTCCTTGAGCCCGCCGGGCTTGGTGACCGAGCCGATGAAGCTGATGAGCGCGGACACCCCGCTCGCGCCGAGCGAGAGCGCCAGCACGATCAGCGTCTCGTCCCGCAGCATCCGCCGGGAGGGCTGCTGCCATGCCATGGACTCGGCCACCGGTTCCGCCTCCACCCGCGTTCCGGGCGCCGGGCGGCTCGACCTGCCCCCGCGCGCCTGCGTTCGGGCAAAGGATCGCAGAAGGACCCGGCCGGGCCGCACACCGGGTGGCCCCCGGCACGGCCGCACGCGGACGGAACACCCGCGTACGGCCGTGACTGCGAAAAACCTCAGCCCAGCGGCACCGGCTCCGGCAGCCCCACCGGCCAGGTGTGCACCGGTTCCCCGGCGTGCATCAGCTCGGCGTACCGGCGCGTCGTCGCGGCCAGCGCCTCCTCCCGGCCGTGACCCTTCTCCAGCGCGCGGTGGAAGGTGGCCGCCTGCCAGGAAGCGCCGTTGACCCGCTTGCGGCACCGCTCCTCGATGACCCCGAGATAGAAGTCCCGGTCGGCCGCCTCGATCCCCCACGCGTCCAGCCCCGCGGCGGCCATCGGCAGCAGCTCGTCGCGGACCAGGGTGACCGCGTCGACCTCGGCCGTACCGCCGTAGCGGCCGCGCCGGGGCCAGGTGAAGCGGGCGTCGATGCCGTACCGGCAGGCCGCGTCGAAGTTGGCCTCGGCGGCCTCGAAGGGCAGCCGGGACCACACCGGGCGGGACTCCTCGGCGAGCGCGCGCACCAGCCCGTAGTAGAAGGCCGCGTTGGCGATCACGTCGGTGATGGTGGGCCCGGCGGGCAGCACCCGGTTCTCCACCCGGAGGTGGGGAACGCCGTCGGCGATGTCGTAGACCGGGCGGTTCCAGCGGTACACCGTGCCGTTGTGCAGGACGAGTTCGGCCAGTTTGGGCACGCCGCCGGCGTCGAGGACCTCCAGCGGCTCCTCGTCGTCGCAGATCGGCAGCAGGGGCGGGAAGTAGCGCAGGTTCTCCTCGAACAGGTCGTGGGCGCCACTGATCCAGCGCTCGCCGAACCAGGTGCGCGGCCGTACGCCCTGGGCCTGGAGTTCGGGCGGGCGGGTGTCGGTGGCCTGGAGGAAGAGCGGCGGCCGGGACTCGCGCCACAGCTCGTGCCCGAACAGGAACGGCGAGTTGGCGCCGACCGCGATCTGCGCGGCCGAGGCCGCCTGCGCCGCGTTCCACACGTCGGCGAACCGGTCGGGCGTCACCTGGAGATGGAGCTGCACGGAGGTGCAGGCCGCCTCGGGGACGATGGAGCGTGAGGTGCAGCGCAGATGCTCCACGCCCTCGATGTCGAGCCGGAAGTCCTCACCGCGCGCGGCGACGATCTGGTCGTTGAGGAGGGCGTACCGGTCCACTTCGGAGAGGTTGGACGAGACCAGGTCGTCCCGGCCGAGCGTGGGCAGGATGCCGGTCATCACGATTCCGGCGTCCACCTCGCCCGCCTTGCGGTCGGCGTAGGCGAGGGAGGTGCGCAGCTCCTCCGCGAGCCGGTCGAATACCCGGTCGCCCAGCCGGTGCGGGGCTATGTTGACCTCCAGATTGAACATGGCGAGTTCGGTCTGGAAATCGCGGCTGGCGATCCGCTCCAGTACCTCGCCGTTCAGCATTTTCGGCATACCGTCGGGGCCGGCGAGATTCAATTCGATCTCCAGCCCCATCAGGTTCTTGGGACGGTCGAACCGTTTCTCGGCCAGCAGTCGCTCCAGTCCCGCCAGGCACTTCTGGAGCTTTTCGCGGTAGCGCTGGCGATCGGACAGGTCGAACGGGCCTGCCACGACCTTCTCCCCCATGGAAGTGTCCCTCCTCGGATGGGCGGCCCGAGGGTCCGGCCGCCGGGGCTCCCGGATCGGTTGGGATGATGCCCAGCGGAAGCGATCGATAACGCCGCATCCGGCCTCGCCGCCCATTATTCTGACGGAAGTGTCCTGCGGCACATTCACGAGGCATGCCGCATCACGCATCTTCGGGTGCCCTGATCGCCTCGTGAAAAACGCCGACGACAATCGGCCGACCGCGCGGACGGGGTCCGGCGAGGTCAGCGGGGCCCGGCGGCCAGGAAATCGGGATGTTCAGCGCGTATCCGCGACCGGATATCGCCTTGCCCGGACTATCGGAATCGGATAGCCGAAACAACGGGTGAACACCCGTCGTATAAACTTCGCGGACAGGGCCGAAGGATGGTGCCTCGGTACCGGTTTCTGACGCGTTTCCGCCGCATTCCGGCCGTCGGTCGACGACCGGCAGATCTCCGTCGCACTCGCGTCCGCTCCGGGCCCCCGCCGCCCCCGGCCCTCCACCTGTGAGCAGACAGTGCCGTCCGCCCCACCCTTCTCGCGCCGCCGCGCCTGTCGAACGAGAGGCGACCCACCATGCCGCTGCACGTGCCCCCCGCGCCCGCGCCCGCACTGCACTCCGTCCTCACGGCCCTCGGTTCCCCCACCGCGGTCCGTGAGGCGCGCACTCCTGCCCTGCGTGCCGCGCAGGGTCCGGTCACGCCCGAACTCCCGCTCGCCCTGCACGTGTTGGACCACATCACCCCCGAGGGCCTGTCCGCGACGCGGCTGACGGGCTGGCGGTTCGTCATCCGGGCCGGCGACCGCCCGGTGGCGGCGGCCGACACCGTGCTCACCCCGGACGGCTGGGCCTTCTCGCACTTCTTCGAGGGTCCCTACATCCCGTCCACCGAGCGGGCGCTCCAGCAGGCCGAGGCGCTGCTCCAGCCCTACCAGCCGCGCCTGCTGTCGGTGCCGGGCCTGTACATGCTCACCCTGTGGCTGCACGGTGATCCCAGCGCCGACCCGGCCGAGAGTCATCCCGCCGCCACCGACCTCCTGGTGCCACTCGCCCCGGCGCCGCCCGGCATCCGGGCCCACCGGCCGCACCGGGTCTCGGAGTTGCTGCCGGTGCTGACCCATCGTGCGACTCCCGTGCCCCTTCTCGGCTCACCCGCCTGACCGACCCCCCGCGTACCCCGCTTCCCGGCGCGGAAGCGGGGTACGGCCTTTTCTCCGGGTACGCCGGATTCCTGCCCGGGGTGCGCGCATTCCCGTGGGCCCCACACATTTCGCTCGTGCGAGTAATTGTCCGCTCCTGTGAGCGAATAGCCGCCACTCCCCCAAGTGGACTAGCCCTTTCCGGTCACACCGAACCACCCAAAGGGACAGTGCGGTTGGATTGAACCGTCCGCGAGAGTGATGCGTCATGAACGAGTAAGGAGCGGTGCTGCGAAATCCCTGCGGAACGACGCCCAGCGGGCAACACTGGATTCCGACCGATGTTTCACCACGGGGGACGGACATGACCACGACAAAGCGAGAGATCCCGCCCATGTGCCAGCATCAACCCACCTGCCCGCCGGCCGAGTCCGCCGACCGCGAGTCGGCCCGTCTCGTGGCGCACCACCCGGAACAGGGGTGGAGTCTGCTGTGCAACGGCGTTCTGCTCTTCGAGGACACCGGCGAGCTGCTGCCCGACGGCCGGGTCATCGCCCCCCACCGCCCGCTCGGCGCGCTCATGACCGCCGCCTGAGCAGCACCTGAGGCGGCCCGCCGAGGCCGCCCGACGATCCGAGGGGCCGGACGCACACACGGTGCGCACCGGCCCCGACTCGCGTCCGGGGACCGGCCGGCTGGTCGAATCGCCCGGACGGGAGTGGGATGGAAACAAGGATGCGCGAGCGGTCCCTCCCCGAGGAGCGTGAAGTGATGTCCGGTTTCAACGCCCCCTGGGCCACGCGGGTGGTCGTCGGTGTGAGCGGTTCCCTGGGCAGCGTCACGGTCCTGCGCCGGGCCACCGCGCTCGCCCACCGGCTGGCCGCCGAGCTGTGGCCGGTGCTGGCCTGGACGCCGCCCGGCGGTGATCCGACCGGCCGGCGCTCCGTCGTCGCCGACCCGCTGACCGAGGAGTGGCAGCGGATGGCGGAACACCGGCTGACGTCCCTGCTCGACGACCTCTTCGGCGAGGAGGGCCCCGGCCTCCCGCTGCACGCGGTGATCGTGCGCGGCACGCCGGGCCGGGCGCTGCTGGCGGTCGCGGACCGCGAGGACGACCTGCTGGTGGTCGGCGCGGGCCGCCGGGGGCTGCGCCGGGCCTTCTCCGGCCGGGTCTCCCGGCAGTGCCTCGCCCACGCCCGCTGCCCGGTGCTCGCGGTGCCGCCCTCCCCGCTGGAGTCCGACCTGACGGCCGTCCACCGCCGCAACGCCTGGCACTGGCGCATGGACATCCGCGGCCTCTGACCCCGCGCGCGCTGTGCTGCGGACCGCCCCCGCCCGAGGCAGCATGGACAGGGTGCGGACGACCGCCCGACGATCTTGTACGAGATGACGCTCGGTGTCCGCTCCCGGAGACCGGAACCGGCGCCGCCCGCACACCGCGCTCCCTGTCCACACAGGCTCCGGGCCTTCACTTATCGGTGCGTCAGCAGCCCTTGTCGGCCCATTCTTAACGCAGGATTGACGCCTCCCCGCCCCGGAATCCATGGGGCGAGCGTCACTCTCCGCATACGCTGGTCCGGCTGTCCGCGCGACCGCGGGCAGTGATCGTCAGGCAGCCGAGCCGCACCACCTGGAGCACGCCGATGGCCACGACCGAGCACCCTCCCAGCCGTCTGCGCGGCTGGATGCTGCAGGGGCTCTCCGACATGGGCAAGCGGGGCGGTCTGACCGGCCCGCACGCCGAGCCGGAGCCCCCGCACCGGGGCCAGCGCTGGTGGCGGGTGATGTGCCTGACCGGCGTCGACTACTTCTCCACCCTCGGCTACCAGCCCGGCATCGCCGCCCTGGCGGCCGGCCTGCTCTCCCCGCTGGCGACCATCGTGCTGGTCGTCGTCACCCTGGCGGGCGCCCTCCCCGTGTACCGGCGGGTGGCGCAGGAGAGCCCGCACGGGCAGGGCTCCATCGCCATGCTGGAGCGGCTGCTGTCCTTCTGGAAGGGCAAGCTGTTCGTGCTGACCCTGCTGGGGTTCGCGGCCACCGACTTCCTGATCACCATCACCCTCTCCGCCGCCGACGCCTCCACCCACCTGGTGGAGAACCCGCATCTGACCGGCACGCTGGGCGGCCACCAGATGCTCATCACGCTGATCCTGGTGGCGCTGCTCGGCGCGGTCTTCCTCAAGGGCTTCCTGGAGGCCATGGGCGTCGCGGTCGCCCTGGTCGGCATCTACCTCGCGCTCAACCTCGTCGTGGTGATCACCGGCCTGTGGCACGTGCTGACCGCCGAGCACGTGATCACCGACTGGACCAACGCGCTCACCGTCCAGCACGGCAACGTCTTCGTGATGATCGGCGTGGCCCTGATCGTCTTCCCCAAGCTCGCCCTCGGTCTGTCCGGCTTCGAGACCGGCGTCGCCGTGATGCCGCACGTCCAGGGCGACGACGGCGACACCGAGGAACGCCCGGCGGGCCGCATCCGGGACACCAAGAAGCTGCTCACCACCGCCGCCGTGATCATGAGCTGCTTCCTGATCACCACCAGCTTCATCACCACGCTGCTCATCCCGGCCGCCGAGTTCAAGCCCGGCGGCCAGGCCAACGGCCGCGCCCTCGCCTTCCTCGCCCACGAGTACCTGGGCAACGCCTTCGGCACGGTCTACGACGTCTCGACCATCGCCATCCTGTGGTTCGCCGGCGCCTCCGCCATGGCCGGCCTGCTCAACCTGATGCCCCGCTACCTCCCCCGGTACGGCATGGCCCCGCACTGGGCCCGCGCGGTGCGCCCGATGGTCATCGTCTTCATCCTGATCGCCTTCCTGGTCACCTGGCTCTTCGACGCCAACGTGGACAAGCAGGGCGGCGCCTACGCCACCGGTGTGCTCGTACTGATCAGCTCGGCCGCCATCGCGGTGACCATCGCCGCCCGCAAGGCAGGACAGCGCGGCTGGACCATCGGCTTCGGCGTCATCTCCGCCGTCTTCCTGTACACCACGGTCGCCAACGTCATCGAGCGCCCGGACGGCGTGAAGATCGGCGCCTGCTTCATCGCCGGCATCATGCTGGTCTCCCTGCTGTCCCGGCTGGCCCGTTCCTTCGAGCTGCGGGTGACCAGCGTGGCGATGGACCCCATGGCGGAACGGTTCGTCCGGGACATGGCCAGCCGGAAGATCCGGTTCATCGCCAACGAGCCCGACAACCGCGACCGGGCCGAGTACCGCGACAAGATCGAGCAGATCCGTACCGACAACGACATGCCCGAGCAGGAGGACTTCGTCTTCGTCGAGGTCACGGTGGCCGACCCCTCGGAGTTCGAGACGTGCCTGACCGTGCGCGGCGAGGTCCTGCACAACCGCTACCGGGTGCTGACCGTGGAGTCCTCCTCCATCCCCAACGCCCTCGCCGCCCTGCTGCTGCATGTACGGGACCTGACCGGGCGTACGCCGCACATCTTCTTCGAGTGGACGGAGGGCAACCCGTTCGCCAACTTCCTGCGCTTCTTCCTCTTCGGCCAGGGCGAGGTCGCCCCGGTCACCCGTGAGGTGCTGCGCGAGGCGGAGCCGGACCGGGCCCGCCGCCCCCGCGTGCACACCGGTTGACCCGTCCGGGCGCGCCCGCGTCCCATCCGGAGCCTGCCCCGGTGCCCGGCCGCCGACCTCTGGATTTATGGTGACCAGCATGCAGTCCTACACGATCGGCCAGGCAGCCCGGCTCCTCGGCGTGAGCCCCGACACCGCCCGCCGCTGGGCCGACGCCGGCCGGATGGCCACCCACCGCGACGAGTCCGGGCGGCGTCTGATCGCCGGCCAGGACCTCGCCGCGTTCTCCGTCGAGCTGGCCCAGACGGGCGGGACGGCCGAGGAGGAGACGTCGGTCACCTCGGTGCGCAACGCGTTCCCCGGCATCGTCACCGCCATCAAGCTCGGCGACGTGGCCGCCCAGGTGGAGATCCAGGCGGGCCCGCACCGGCTGGTCTCCCTGCTCACCCGCGAGGCGGTCGACGAACTCGGGCTGGAGGTCGGCATGGAGGCCACGGCGCGGGTGAAGTCGACCAACGTGCACGTCGACCGCTTCTGAGCAGGTGCGGCGCTGTCGGCCCCTCAGCCCGCCGCGAGCGTCGCCCGGTCGGCCAGGAGGGGCGCGACGGCACCGAAGTGATAGCCCCCGTCGACCCGGATGCCGGTGATCCCGCTGATGTGCCGGGCACCGCACCGGTCCTGCGGCAGCACCAACTGCGGCCCGGCCGCGTCCAGGGGCGTCCCGTCGATCGTGACCGCGAGCAGGACGGGGGCGTCCGCGAAGTCCGGGTCGATCTCGGCCCAGCTCAGCACCGCCCGATGGCCGTCGGTGCCGGTCACCGAAATAAGGAATCTCAGCCGGTCCTTGCGGCGCACCGGGTCGAATCCCGGACCCGCGTCCGTCAGCACGTGATACAGGCGCGGCCCGGAGAACCGGTGCCGCTGCACGCCGCTGGTGGCGCACTCGAAGCTGACGTCCGCTTGAAACTGCGGCCATTCGTGCAGGTCAGACACGGTAAGCCGGGCAGGCCGGGCCAGATCGCCGGTCATGGCCAACTGAGCGAGCGTCACCGCGACCACCTCCCTCGGATAGCTACCCCCCGCACACCTCCGGACAAACGCATATGCCAGCCCCGGATAACAACTTCGCAGCTCATGCGACATGACACCTGACTAACGTCTGGCAAATGCGGCAGTATCATCGGCCTCGTGGCCGATCTCCGGCCCCCATGAAGGGCGCGAGCGTTGTTCCGCCGAGACGAGGAGTAGAAAACCGTGATGACCCGTTCCGCACGCCGGACCCGCCGGATGCTGCCGCTGGCCGGTGTGGGAGTCGCCGCCCTGCTTGCCCTCAGCGCCTGCTCCAACTCCGACGGGTCGACGCCCGCCAAGGCCGACAGCTCCGACTCCGCCTCCCCCAAGCTGTCCGGCACGGTCACCGTGTTCGCGGCCGCCTCCCTCAAGGAGAGCTTCACGACGCTGGGCAAGCAGTTCGAGCAGCAGCACCCCGGCACCAAGGTCGCCTTCAACTTCGGTGGCAGCGACACCCTCGCCGCCAGCATCACCAGCGGCGCCCCGGCGGACGTGTTCGCCGCCGCGAGCCCCAAGACCATGGCGATCGTCACCGACAAGAAGGACACGACGAGCGCCCCGTCGACCTTCGCCCGCAACCAGCTCGCGATCGCCACCCTGCCGGGCAACCCCGACAAGGTCGCCTCGCTGAAGGACCTGACCGACCCGAAGCTCAAGGTCGTCCTCTGCGACAAGACCGTGCCGTGCGGCGCGGCCGCGCAGAAGGTGCTCGACGCCGGCGGGATCAAGGTCACCCCGGTCTCCTACGAGCAGGACGTCAAGGCCGCCCTGAACAAGGTGGAGCTGAAGGAGGCCGACGCGTCCCTGGTCTACAAGACCGACGTGAAGTCCGCCGCCGGCAAGGTCCAGGGCGTGGAGTTCCCCGAGTCCAAGGACGCGATCAACGACTACCCGATCGCCCCGCTGAAGAACGCGCAGAACGCCGACGCGGCCGCCGCCTTCATCGCGCTGGTCAAGTCCTCCGACGGCCAGAAGGTGCTGACCCAGGCCGGCTTCCTCAAGCCGTGACCGAGCTGAAGCAGCCCGCCGCGGCCCGTCCCGACCGGGGCGGGCCGCGGCGCCCGCGTGTCCGCGCCGCCCGCCGTGGCGTGCCGCTCCCGCTGCTGGTGCCGGGCCTGCTCGCCATGGCGTTCCTGCTGGTGCCGCTGCTCGCCCTGCTGGTCCGCGCCCCCTGGCGCAGTCTGCCGTCCCAGCTCGCCAGCACCGAGGTGTGGCAGGCGCTCCAGCTCTCCCTGATCAGCGCGACCGCGGCCACGGCCGTCGCCCTGGTGCTCGGCGTGCCGCTGGCCTGGCTGCTGGCCCGCACCGAGTTCCCGGGCCGGGGTCTGGTGCGGGCGCT
Source organism: Streptomyces bauhiniae (assembly GCF_004784475.1). Classification (GTDB taxonomy): domain Bacteria; phylum Actinomycetota; class Actinomycetes; order Streptomycetales; family Streptomycetaceae; genus Streptomyces; species Streptomyces seoulensis. The sequence continues at coordinate 16,262 of NZ_SRRT01000009.1, read as the reverse complement.
GGTGACCCTGCCGCTGGTGCTGCCCCCGGTCGTGGGCGGTGTCGCGCTGCTGCTCGCGCTGGGCCGCAACGGCATCATCGGCAAGTCGCTGGACGCCTGGTTCGGCATCACCCTGCCGTTCACCACCGCCGGTGTGGTCGTCGCGGAGGCGTTCGTCGCCATGCCGTTCCTCGTCATCAGCGTGGAGGGCACCCTGCGGGCGGCCGACCCGCGCTACGAGGAGGCGGCGACCACGCTCGGCGCGTCCCGCTTCACCGCGTTCCGCCGGGTCACCCTGCCGCTGATCGCGCCCGGCATCGCGGCCGGCGCCGTGCTGGCGTGGGCCCGCGCGCTCGGTGAGTTCGGGGCCACGATCACCTTCGCGGGCAACTTCCCGGGCCGTACCCAGACCATGCCGCTCGCGGTCTACCTCGCCCTCCAGAACGACCCGGAGGCCGCCATCGCCCTCAGCCTGATCCTGCTGGCCGTGTCCATCGCGGTGCTGGCGGGCCTCAGGGACCGGTGGATGACGGGGGCGTGACGGTGCCGCGAGGATGGAAGACACCGACCACGCCGGCGCCGACGGAGGACGACCGCCCCATGACCGACATCGACGCGCCCCCCGCCCTGCTGAAGGCGGCGGACGCACAGGGTCTCGACGCCCGTCTCGTGGTCGACCGGGGCACCTTCCGGCTGGACGTGTCCCTGCACGCGGCTCCCGGCGACGTGGTCGCGCTGCTCGGCCCGAACGGCGCGGGCAAGACCACCGCGCTGCGCGCCCTCGCGGGCCTCGTCCCGCTCTCCGAGGGCCATCTGCGGCTGGACGGCACCGCACTGGAGCGCATCCCGCCGGAGAAGCGCCCGGTCGGCGTGGTCTTCCAGGACTACCTGCTCTTCCCCCACCTGACCGCGCTGGACAACGTGGCCTTCGGGCCGCGCTGCCACGGCACCGGCAAGACCGAGGCCCGCGCGCAGGCCGCCACCTGGCTGGAGCGTATGGGCCTGGCCGACCACGCGAACGCCAAGCCCCGCCGCCTGTCCGGCGGCCAGGCCCAGCGGGTCGCGCTGGCCAGGGCGCTCGCCACCCGGCCCCGGCTGCTGCTCCTGGACGAGCCGCTCGCCGCGCTGGACGCCCGTACCCGCCTGGAGGTCCGCTCGCAGTTGCGGCGGCACCTCGCGGAGTTCGAAGCGGTCGCCGTACTCGTGACGCACGACCCGCTGGACGCCATGGTGCTCGCGGACCGGCTGGTGGTGGTCGAGCACGGCCAGGTGGTGCAGGAGGGCACGCCCACCGAGATCGCCCGGCACCCCCGTACCGACTACATCGCGCAGTTGGTCGGCCTCAACCTCTACCGGGGCGAGGCCGACGGGCACGCGGTACGGCTGGACGGCGGGCCGTCGATCACCACCACCGAGGACCTCACCGGGCCGGTGTTCGTGGCGTTCCCGCCGGTGGCCGTCACCCTGTTCCGGGACCGGCCGACCGGGGCGAGCGCCCGCAACCTGTGGCGCTGCGAGGTGGCCGGTCTGGAGACGCACGGCGACCAGATCCGCGCGGACCTGACCGGGGAGATCCGGCTCGCCGCCGACCTCACCACGGCGGCCGCCGCCGAGCTGGACCTGCACACCGGTGCGCCGGTCTGGGCGACCGTCAAGGCGACGCAGACCCACGCATACCCGGCATGAGCCCGCTCAGCCACTACGGTGTGGCTCCATGAGCATGAGCATCCGCAACCAGCTTCCCGGCACCGTCACGGCGGTCCACCCCGGCGAGGTCATGGCGACCGTCAAGATCCGACTGGACGGCGGTCAGCAGTTGACCGCGGCGATCACCGAGGAGGCCACCAAGGAACTCCGGCTGGCCGAGGGCACCCCGGTGCACGCCCTGGTGAAGGCGACCGAGGTGTCCCTGGCCACCGCGCCGGTCGACCACATCTCGATCCGCAACCAGCTCGCGGGCACGATCAGCGAGATCACCATGGGCACCGCGATGGCCTCGGTGAAGGTCGCGGTGCCGGGCGCCGAGGTGACGTCGGCCATCACCCACGAGTCGGCGGCCGAACTGAAGCTGGCGGAGGGTGACTCCGTGGTGGCGCTGATCAAGTCGACCGAGGTCTCGCTCGCCACGGCCTGAGCGGACATGAGCCTGAGCGGACACGAAGAAGGCCCCCTGCCCAGGTCCGGGCAGGGGGCCTTCTTCATGCGCGCGCTCAGTCCTCGTACGCGTCCAGCGGCGGGCAGGAGCAGACCAGGTTGCGGTCGCCGAACGCCTGGTCGATACGGCGCACCGGCGGCCAGTACTTGTCGGCGGCCGAGACCCCGGCCGGGAAGACGGCCTCCTCACGGCTGTACGCGTGATTCCACTCGCCGCCCAGCGCGGCCGCGGTGTGCGGGGCGCCGCGCAGCGGGTTGTCCTCGGCGGGCCAGACGCCGGAGGCGACCTTCTCGATCTCCGCGCGGATGGCGATCATCGCGTCGCAGAACCGGTCCAGCTCGCCCAGGTCCTCGGACTCGGTCGGCTCGATCATCAGCGTGCCGGCCACCGGGAAGGACATGGTCGGCGCGTGGAAGCCGTAGTCGATCAGGCGCTTGGCCACGTCGTCCACGCTGACGCCGGTCGCCTTGGTCAGCGGGCGCAGGTCGATGATGCACTCGTGCGCGACCAGGCCGCCGGGGCCGGTGTAGAGCACCGGGAAGTGCGGCTCCAGGCGCTTGGCGATGTAGTTGGCGGAGAGCACGGCCACCTGGGTGGCGCGCTTGAGGCCCTCGCCGCCCATCAGGCGGACGTACGCCCAGGAGATGGGCAGGATGCCCGCGCTGCCCCAGGGCGCCGCCGAGATCGGGCCGACGCCCGTCTCCGGACCGGCCGCGGGCTGCATCGGGTGGTTGGGCAGGTACGGCCCCAGGTGGGCGCGGACCGCGACCGGGCCGACGCCGGGGCCGCCGCCGCCGTGCGGGATGCAGAACGTCTTGTGCAGGTTCAGGTGGGAGACGTCGCCGCCGAAGTGGCCGGGCTTGGCGAGGCCGACCAGGGCGTTGAGGTTGGCGCCGTCCACGTACACCTGGCCGCCCGCGTCGTGCACCTGGGCGCAGATGTCGGCGACGTGCTCCTCGAAGACGCCGTGCGTCGACGGGTAGGTGATCATCAGCACGGACAGCTCGTCGCGGTGCTGCTCGATCTTGGCGCGCAGGTCCTCGACGTCGATCTCGCCGTCCCCGGCGGTCTTCACGACGACCACCTTCATGCCGGCCATCACCGCGCTCGCCGCGTTGGTGCCGTGCGCGGAGGACGGGATGAGGCAGATGGTGCGCTGCGCGTCGCCGTTGGCCCGGTGGTAGGCGCGTACGGCGAGCAGTCCGGCCAGCTCGCCCTGGGACCCGGCGTTGGGCTGGAGGGAGACCTTGTCGTACCCGGTGACCTCGGCGAGCCGGTCCTCCAGCTCGCGGATGAGGGTCAGGTAGCCCTCGGCCTGCTCGGCGGGGGCGAAGGGGTGCAGCGCGCCGAACTCGGGCCAGGTGACCGGCTCCATCTCGGTGGTCGCGTTCAGCTTCATGGTGCAGGAGCCGAGCGGGATCATGCCCCGGTCGAGCGCGTAGTCCCGGTCGGACAGCTTGCGCAGGTAGCGCAGCATGGCCGTCTCGGAGCGGTGCTCGTGGAAGACCGGGTGGGTGAGGTAGTCGTCGGTGCGCAGCAGCGCCTCGGGCAGGGTGTCCCCGGCCGACCCGTCGAGCGCCTCGATGTCGCCCTCGACGCCGAAGGCGGCGAAGACGGCCTCGAGCTGGGCCCGGTTGGTGGTCTCGTCGCAGGCGAGGGAGACGTGGTCGGCGTCGACGAGGCGCAGGTTGACCCCGCCCTCGCGGGCGGCGGCGACGACCTCGGCGGCCCTGCCGGGCACGCGCGCGGTGAGGGTGTCGAAGTAGGCGCCGTGCACGATCTCCACACCGCCGGCGCGCAGGCCCTCGGCGAGGATCGTGGCGTAGCGGTGGGTGCGGCGGGCGATGGTCCGCAGGCCGTCGGGGCCGTGGTAGACGGCGTACATGCCGGCCATGACGGCGAGCAGCACCTGGGCGGTGCAGATGTTGCTGGTGGCCTTCTCGCGCCGGATGTGCTGCTCGCGGGTCTGCAGCGCGAGGCGGTACGCGCGGTGCCCGTCGGCGTCGACGGACACGCCGACCAGGCGGCCGGGCAGGCTGCGGGCGAACTTCTCGTGCACGGCCATGTAGCCGGCGTGCGGCCCGCCGAAGCCCATCGGGACGCCGAAGCGCTGGGTGGTGCCGATCGCGATGTCCGCGCCCAGCTCGCCCGGCGAGGTGAGCAGGGTGAGCGCCAGCAGGTCGGCGGCGACGGTGACCAGGGCGCCCAGCTCGTGCGCCTGCTCCACGACCGGCTTCAGGTCGCGTACGGCACCGGAGGCGCCCGGGTACTGGAGCAGCACGCCGGTGATGTCGCGCTCCGCGATGTCGGCCGGGATGCCCTCGCTCAGGTCCGCGACGACGACCTCGACACCGGCCGGCTCGGCACGGGTCTCGATGACGGCGATGGTCTGCGGCAGGGTGTCCGCGTCGACCAGGAAGAGGCCCTTCTTGTTCTTGCCCATGCGCCGGGACAGCGCCATCGCCTCGGCGGCGGCGGTGCCCTCGTCCAGCAGGGAGGCGCCGGAGGTGGGCAGCCCGGTGAGGTCCGCGACCATCGTCTGGAAGTTCAGCAGGGCCTCCAGCCGGCCCTGGGAGATCTCCGGCTGGTACGGCGTGTAGGCCGTGTACCAGGCGGGGTTCTCCATGACGTTGCGCAGGATGACCGGCGGGGTGAAGGTGCCGTAGTAGCCCAGGCCGATCATGGAGCCGAGGACCTGGTTGTGGTCGGCGAGACCGCGCAGCTCGGCGATCACCTCGGCCTCGGTGCGGGCACCGGGCAGGTCGAGCGCGTCGGCGTTCTTGATCACGTCCGGCACCGCGGCGGCGGTCAGCTCGTCCAGGGAGCCGTAGCCGACCTGCGCGAGCATCTTGGCCCGCGCCTCGTGGTCGGGCCCGATGTGGCGGTGCTCGAAGGGGATGCCCGCTTCGAGCTCGGCGAGCGGAATGCGAGGGGCGGTCATGTGCGGAGGCCTCCTGGTCTGACGCGACCTGCGAGGGGCACCACGGCTCGGGTGCCCACCGGCCTCCCCCTCTGTCATCTCGTACCTGAGAGCTTCACCGGGGGCCAGCGGACCCCGGCTTGCACCGTCGGTGAGAGCGGGAGCCATGGCGCCCGCCCTGCTTTCCAGAGTGACCTCGTCCGTGCGGTACGGGGGCCTGAGAGATTCCGGGGAGGAGTTGCTCCTTCGGCGCCTCCGAATGGCTCGGAGGACTCTCCCGCACGGGGTCAGCAGCCGACTTCAGCGTACCAGCGGGGTCCTGAGCGCGGCGTTCGAGTGGCCGCCCGGCTGATTCTGCTCTTTTGTAGTGCTTACGGATGAGTTGCGACCATGTGGAGGGAGAGGGATCGTGCAGACCGACATCGATCCGCGCAGCCTGATCGGCCGCAAGGCGTTCGACCGCGCCGGCACCAAGATCGGCACCATAGACGAGGTGTACCTCGACGACGCGACCGGCGTCCCGGAGTGGGCGGCGGTGCGCACCGGTCTCTTCTCCCGCGACGCGTTCGTCCCGCTGGAGCCCAGCGAACTGGTCGACGGCGCGCTCCGCGTCCCCTTCGAGCGCGCCCTCATCAAGGACGCCCCCGACTTCGGCGTGGGCCGCCACCTCTCCCCCGAGCAGGAACTCCAGCTCTACCACCACTACGGCCTCGACGTGGGCCCCTCCGCCAGGCCCACCCCGGACCGCGACTTCGGCAAGGTCGCGGGCACCGAGGAACCCTGAGGCACACTGTCTCCTCCCCGCATCCCCTCAGCCCCCGTCCGTCTCCCCCTCCGCGGCGGCCGCCTCCACCTGGGCCACCAGCGGGAGCGGGTCGGCCGGTTCCAGCCCGGCCTCGTCGGACCGGAACGTCCGTACCCGGCCCGGCGCGGAGAGCGGGGTCTCGAAGCGCACGGTGACCCGCCCGAGGCCGCTGCCCTGCACCCACCCGTGCCCGTACTCCGGGTGCCGTACGTCCTGGCCCGCCCGCCACTCCGGCGCGGCGGGCTCGGGTCTCTCCGGGCCGAAGTCGGAAACGCTCTCCTCCGGCGTCTCCTCGGCCAGTTCCCCCGCCGCCTGGGCGAACAGGTCCTCCTGGGTGTAGTCGGCCAGCCCCGACACGCCGACGCCCAGCAGCCGCACCCCGCCCGTGGTGTCCACGGAGTCCAGCAGCCGCGCGGCCGCCTCCCGGATGACCGAGGGGTCGTCCGTGGGCCCCCGCAGCGTCTCGGAGCGGGTCAGGGTGGAGAAGTCGTACCGCCGCACCTTGAGCACGATGGTGCGCCCGGAGAGTCCCGCCCCGCGCAGCCGCCGTACGCAGCGGTCGGCGAGCTTGCGGACCTCCAGGCCGATGCGGAGCCGGTCGTGGATGTCGACGGCGTAGGTGTCCTCCACCGACACCGACTTGGCCTCCCGCTCGGCCACCACCGGCCGGTCGTCGCGGGCCAGCGCCATCGCGTACAGCGCGTGTCCGTGGGCCTTGCCGAGCAGCCGGACCAGTTCGTCCTCGCCCGCCTCGGACAGCTCCAGCACGGTGGTGATCCCGGCGCGCCGCAGGTGGTCGCCGGTGGCGGGGCCGACGCCGGGCAGGGTGCGCACCGGCATCGGGGACAGCAGGGCGCGCTCGGTGCCCGGTTCGATGAGGACCAGGCCGTCGGGCTTGGCGCGCTCCGAGGCGATCTTGGCCAGCATCTTGGAGGCGGCGAGCCCCACCGACCCGGTCAGCCCCGTCACCGCCCGGATGTCGGCGCGCAGCCGGGCCCCGGCCTCCCGCGCCGACGCCTCGTCCCAGGCGGCGTTCCCCGCCTCCAGGTCCACGAACGCCTCGTCCAGGCTCAGCGGCTCCACCAGCGGGGACAACTCCCGCAGCAGCGCCATCACCTGGTCGCTGATCGACCGGTACAGCGCGAAACGCGGCATGAGGTACGCGGCGTTCGGCGCGAGCCGCCGGGCCTGCGCGGTGGGCATCGCCGAATGCACCCCGAACACCCGCGCCTCGTACGACGCGGTGGCCACCACCCCGCGCGGCCCGATCCCGCCCACCACCACGGCCTTCCCGCGCAGGCTCGGCTTGGATGCCTGCTCCACCGAGGCGAAGAAGGCGTCCATGTCGAGATGGAGGATGGTGGGCGCGTTTCTCACAGGTCCGATGCTGCACCACGCCACTGACAACGGCCCCCGCGCGGGGACGCCCTGTGGAAAACGGTGCCGGCCGGTCTCAGACGGCGCGGTTGCGCCGCCGCGCCAGTTCGTCGGCCGGGTTGTGCCCGATCAAGGTCTCCCCGGTGTCGACGCGCTCGCCGTGCAGCTGCGACAGGGCGCTCTCCACGTCCCGCCAGACCACGCCGACGGCGATCCCGAAGATGCCCTGGCCGCCCTGGAGCAGCGCGTGGACCTCGTCCGGGGAGGTGCACTCGTAGACCATGGCGCCGTCGCTCATCAGGGTCATGCGCTCCAGGTCGCGGAACCCGCGCTCCCTGAGGTGCTGTACGGCCGAGCGGATGTTCTGGAGCGAGACGCCGGTGTCCAGGAACCGCTTGACGATCTTCAGCACGACCACGTCGCGGAAGCTGTACAGCCGTTGCGTACCCGAACCGTGCGCGGGCCGCACACTGGGCTCGACCAGTCCCGTACGGGCCCAGTAGTCGAGCTGCCGGTAGGTGATCCCGGCGGCCGCACAGGCCGTGGGACCGCGGTATCCGATCTCCTCGGACGTCATGGCCGCCGCCCCTTCACCGTCAGGCACCACCGTCGGCCGCTGCGGAGCGTGATCGGCCACGCCGCCGAGCTGTGGGTGTCCCCCGCCCGGCCGAAACCGTGCGCTCGGGGGAAGGTACGGGCCGCTGTCCCCAAAACCGTGTCCGGGGGCACCCCCAGCCGTACCGTCGCCGCTCATCCTCACGCCGACCTCCGTCCTTGACCTGCCTTGTCGACGGTAGGCAGTCACCAGGGGTGCGTCAACGATCGCCACACTCGGCACGCCGAGTGATAATCACCCTGAGAGTGGTTTCTCGTGTCCCACCGCGGGGAAAGGCTAGCCGAATGCGCTCGCGGAGAGGCGTAGGACGCTCTCACGGGACACGGGCATGTGCCCTCGCTCGGGCGTCACAGCGCGCCACGAGCCGGCCGCACGCGGACCCTTCGTCCACCCGGCCGGCCCCCGGCGTCACTGGCTGCTGGTACCGAAGTCCTCGGGCGAGATCTGGTCGAGGAACTCGCGGAACTTCTCCACCTCGTCCTCCTGCTCGTCCGGAATGGCGATGCCCGCGTCGTCCAGCACCCCGTCACTGCCGTAGATCGGCGTGCCGGTGCGCAGAGCGAGCGCTATGGCGTCGGACGGCCGCGCGCTCACCTCGACCCCGCTGGCGAACACCAGCTCCGCGTAGAAGACACCCTCTCGCAGATCGGTGATGCGTACTTCGGTCAGCTCCTGGCCGACCGCCTCCAGCACGTCCTTGAACAGGTCGTGCGTCAGCGGACGCGCGGGAGCCATGCCCTGCTGGGCGAAGGCGATCGCGGTCGCCTCCCCCGGCCCGATCCAGATGGGGAGGTAGCGGTCGCCTCCCACTTCGCGCAGGAGCACGATCGGTTGGTTGGAGGGCATTTCGACCCGGACACCTACGACATCGAGCTCGTTCACACAGCAACCCTAGGCCGTGCCCGGGACGTTTGGGTAGTCGGGCCGGGAACAGGTGGGCGATCCGGCGCAAGCCGACCGGGTCGGGGCACACCGCCCCTCAGGGCAGCCGCACCCCGAGCGCGGCCTTCACCAGCGCCGAGTGCAGCTTCATGGTGAGCGCCGCCAGTTCCCTGGTACGGGCCTCGGCGAGCGTCCTGGTCTGCGGGTTGCGGTGCCGCTTCAGGGGGGCGACGACCTGGTCGACCAGCCCCGCCTCGCGCTCGGCGGCCGCCTTCATCACCCGCAGATGGCGGGGCTCGATGCCGAACCGGCCCAGTTCGGCCACCAGCGCGGCCACGGTGACGGCCTCGGCGTCGTACACGCCGTCGGCCAGGGGGGAGAGGAGCCCGTACGACTCCCACTCGCGCAGGTCGGCCTCGTCGATGCCGGCCGCCGCCAGCAGTTCGTCCCGGCCGATCCGGGCGACGGTGGACCGCTCGGCCTCCGCCGGCTCGTGGTCGCCGTCGCCGCTGCGCTGCCGGCCGACCACGGGCAAGGGGGCGGCCTCGCCGCGCTCCATGGCGTCCAGATGCTCCCGGATCACCTTGAGCGGCAGATAGTGGTCCCGCTGCATCCTGAGGACATGGCCGAGGCGCTCCACGTCACGGGGGCTGAACTTGCGGTACCCCGACGGGGTCCGCTGCGGCTCGATGAGCCCCTCCGACTCCAGGAAGCGGATCTTGGAGATGGTGACTTCGGGGAACTCGTCGCGCAGCACGTTCAGCACCGTGCCGATGCTCATCAGCCCACTGTCCCTGGCGGCGGTACCGCTTCCGGCACCGCCGCTCGGTGTTTGAAGCATGGACCTTCCCTGGGGTTCCCCCGGACGGGCGCCCGGGGGTGGGTCAGACTCCTTGCCGGCTCGCGTAGAAGACCAGCCGGTACTTGCCGATCTGCACCTCGTCACCGTTGGCCAGCGCCACCTGGTCGATCCGCTCGCGGTTGACGTAGGTGCCGTTGAGGCTGCCCACGTCGGCCACCGTGAAGGAACCGTCGGGCGAGCGGCGGAACTCCACATGGCTTCGGGAGACCGTCACGTCGTCCAGGAAGATGTCGCTCTGCGGGTGACGCCCCGCGGTGGTCAGGTCACTGTCCAGCAGGAAGCGGCTGCCGGAGTTCGGACCCCGGCGGACCACCAGCAGCGCCGAGCCGATGGGCAGCGCGTCGACCGCCGCCTGCGCCTCGGGAGACAGCATCGGCATCGCCGTCTGACCGGTGACCTCCGAGTCGTACGCCTCGATGCCGGAGATGGAGATCGTGGACGTGGTCTCCGACGGACGCTCCGGCGCCACACCGGGACGCAGGGGCGCGCCGCAGTGGGAGCAGAAACGGGCGTTCTCCGCGTTGCGGTTCCCGCACCTCGTACACACCAGGGCCGACATGGACGGAGCCTCCTGCCGCGACGGTTGCCCGAAACCTATGCCGCCGCCCTGGCCAGGGTCAACGGACGCCGCGCCCTGTCCCCCGGAAGTGCCACCACCCGGACCAGCCACCTGGTCCCGGAACAGCGGACGCTGTCCTTCCTCGTCGGGCTGTGCGCGATGACGGGCCGTCGCGTTCTCGTTGCCCTCTCGCGCGCTCTTGCCGAACAACTTCCCAAACAACTTCACGGGCGATTCCCCTTGACCGAAACAGACCCGCCCGTGGGGCAGGACGAACCCAGAATGCCTACACCGACCGATCCGGACATCTTCACAACGTCCGTATCCACCCGACAGTTTCCACCACGCACCACCCCTTCGGTGCGGCGACCCCCCGCAACCTCATGCCCCCGCCCGACGCCGCCCATGCACCGCCGGTTCACCGGGAGGACGACCGAGCGTAGTCAGGCAGCTTCGCTTGCCGCAAGGCATCCACGGCGATCTTGTCCGAGCGCTCCACACTCACCGTGGCCTGCTCCTTCTCCAAGCTCTGCACCACGCCTCCAGGGATGTTCAACGCCGGTTCGAGGTCCTGCGGCTTGCCGATGACCTTGAAACGATAAGGGGCGTTGATCTTGTTCCCGTCGACCGCGACACCACCGTCGGTGTCCGAGAAGTAGGTGTTCGCCACCACGCGCACCCCGTTGACCTGTATCGCCTCGGCACCAGCCGCGCGCAGCTCCTGGATCGCGTCGAGCAGCATGTCGGACTCGACAGCTCCCTTCGTGTCCTGGACGGTCATCGTGATGCCGGGACCGGTGGCGCCCACGGTGCCCGCGAGTATGCCGAGTTGGCGCTCCTTCTCGGCGGTCTGCCTGCGCGCCTCCGCGGCCTGGTCGGAGCTGCTCTGCAACTCCTGACGCTGCTTCTCCAGTCCCTGCTTCTCGTCCTCAAGACGCTGAGTACGGTCGTCCAGTTCATCGAGGATGCGGACCAGATCCTCCTGGCGGGCCCCGCGCAGCGCGCTGTCGCCGTCGCTGTTGGAGGCCACCTGCACGGCCAGCCCGAAACCGAGCCCGAACAGCAGCAGCGCCACGATGAGTTGGGCGCGCGTCAGCCGGGGCGGCCAGAGGCCGTCGATCAGCCGCTGACGCCCGGTGAGCTGCGGCTCGGGCGCCTGCTCCGACGCGGGTTCGGCGGGGCGTGGTCCGGGCGCGGGCTCCGGGTCCGGCCGGGGCGCGGGGGTCCGGGGCGGCAGCTCCGCGGGGAGTTCCTTGCGCAGCCCGTTCTCCGGCCGCTCCTCCTGGTCGCTCATCCCGCTCACGCCCGGAAGACGTGGCGCCGGATCGCCGCCGCGTTGGAGAAGATCCGGATGCCCAGGACCACCACGACACCGGTGGACAACTGCGCGCCCACGCCCAGCTCGTCGCCCAGGAACACGATCAGCGCGGCCACGACCACGTTGGACAGGAACGACACCACGAAGACCTTGTCGTCGAAGATGCCGTCGAGCATCGCCCGCAGCCCGCCGAACACGGCGTCCAGCGCCGCCACGACGGCGATGGGCAGATACGGCTCGACCACCGCCGGAACCTCGGGCCGGACCAACAGTCCGGCCACCACTCCCACGACGAGGCCCAGTACGGCGATCACGATGTGCCCTTCTCAGTCTGCTCGGCCTGCTCGGCGCTCGGCTGTGCTGTTCGTACGATCACACTCGGTGCGGCGGGCAACCGGACGTCGCCCTCCGTGGAGATGGCGGTGCGGATACCGAAGTTGTCCTGGAGTGCGTGCAGATACAACCCGTCGGCGCTGTTCTGGAACGCGGTACTCAGCTTCTGCCCGTCCCCCACCGCCAGCACCGTGTACGGCGGCACCAGCGGCCTGTTGTCGACCAGTATCGCGTCACCCGCGGCCCTGATCGCGGACAGGGCGGTCAGCCGCTGCCCGTTGATGGACACCGCCTCCGCGCCGGACGCCCACAGCCCGTTGACCACGCGCTGCATGTCCCGGTCACGTACCCGCCCGGTGTCGGAGAAGCCGGCGGACTCGCGGGGATTGGTGCCGTCTCCCCCGCTGCTCGCCTCCTTGGCGTCGTTCACCACGAGCTTCACGCCGGGCCCGTGCACGGCGGTGGCGCCCGACAGCAGACTCACCAGGTCCGCCTGGCTGCCACCGGACTGCCGCAGCGCCGCCCGCTGCCGTGCCCCGACGTCCTCGCGGAGCCGGTCGACGCCGCTCTCCAGCTTGTCCGCGGCGGTGGTCTCCCGGTCGATGCGGTCGATCAGCTCCTGGCGCTCCTTGGCCACCACGGGAGCCGCGACATGCGCCTGCGACGCCCCGACCGTCACCACCAGGGCCGCGAGCACGAGGCCGCCCGCGAGGCCCAGCTTGGCCCGGAGGGTCTTCGGCAGACCGCCCTCACCCAGGGACTTCCGGCGCGCGGCGGCCTCGGCGTACCCGTCGTCGAGGCTGTGGTCCATCACGTTGGTGATCAACGACATGGAGGCGTCCGGGCGCCTCGGCCGCGCGGGGCTGCTCCGAACGGGGGGTTGCTGCGGCATGCCGCACATCGTCGCATGCCGCGAGCGGTGTCCTCGAACGAGCCCCATACAGCTGCCGGACAGCACCCCCGGCGGGGCACTGTCCGGCAGCCGCGGAGCGTTCGGGGGGATCAGCGGCCGGCGCTGTCCACCACGGCCGACCACTCGTCCAGCAGGGCCTGCGCGGAGGCGTCGTCGGGGCCCTCCGCCCACAGGTGCGTGACGGCCTCGGCCGGGTCGGGCAGGACCATCACCCAGCGGCCGTCGCTCTCCACGACCCGCACGCCGTCCGTGGTGTCCACGGACCGGTCGCCGGCCGCCTCGACGACGCTGCGCATGACCAGCCCCTTGACCGCCCACGGCGTCGCCAGGTCCCGCTTGAGCACATGCGCCCGCGGAATCCGGGCGTCGATCTGGCTCAGGGTGAGCTGCGTCCGCGCCACCAGCCCGATCAGCCGCACGAACGCCGCCGTGCCGTCGTAGACGCTGCTGAACTCGGGGACGATGAAGCCGCCCATGCCGTCACCGCCGAAGATGGTCTCCTCCTCGCCGCCGACCCGCGTGAGGTCGTCCGGCGAGGTGGTCGTCCACTCCACCTGGGTGCCGTGGTACGCGGCCACCTGCTCCGCGATCCGGGTCGTGGTCACCGGCAGCGCCACCCGCCCGCTGCGCCGCTCGGCGGCGACCAGGTCGAGCATCACCAGCAGCGCCCGGTCGTCCTCGATGATGCTGCCCTTCTCGTCCACGAGCGACAGCCGCTCGCCGACGGGGTCGAACCGCACACCGAACGCCGCCCCGGAGGAGGCCACGATCTCGCCGAGCCGCTCCAGGCCCTTGCGCCGTATCTCGGCGGTCTCGGTGGGCCGGGACTCGTCCAGACCGGGGTTGATGGTCAGCGAGTCCACGCCGAGCTTGCCGAGCAGGCTGGGCAGCACCAGGCCGGCGCTGCCGTTGGAGGCGTCGACGACGACCTTCAGCCCGGACTCGGCGATCCCGGTCGTGTCCACGTTCCGCAGCAGCGACCCGGTGTACGAGTCGTAGACGCTGGAAGGGAAGTGCAGGTCACCGATCTCGCCGGGGAACGCCCGCCGGTACTCCTGGCGCGCGAACACCCGGTCCAGCTTGCGCTGGCTGCCCTGGGAGAGGTCCGCGCCCTTGGCGTCGAAGAACATGATGTCCACGGAGTCCGGCACACCGGGCGAGGTCCGGATCATGATGCCGCCGGAGCTGCCGCGCGCGGTCTGCTGCCGGGCCACGGGCAGCGGCACGTTCTCCAGGTCGCGCACGTCGATCGCGCTCGCCTGGAGCGCCGAGATCACCGCACGCTTGAGCGCACGGGCGCCTCGGGAGTGGTCACGGGCCGTGGTGACCGTGGTGCCCTTCTTCAGCGTGGTGGCGTACGCGCCGGCCAGCCGTACGGCCAGCTCCGGAGTGATCTCCACGTTCAGGATGCCGGTGACCCCGCGCGCCCCGAAGAGGTGCGCCTGGCCCCTGGACTCCCAGATGACCGACGTGTTGACGAAGGCGCCGGCCTCGACGGTCTTGAACGGGTACACCCGGACGTTGCCCTGGATGATCGACTCCTCGCCGATCAGGCACTCGTCACCGATGACCGCGCCGTCCTCGATCCGCGCGGCCCGCATGATGTCGGTGTTCTTGCCGACCACACAGCCGCGGAGATTGCTCTGCTGTCCGACGTACACGTTGTCGGCGACGACGGCCTTGTGCAGGAAGGCGCCGCTCTTGACGACCACGTTGGAGCCGATGACGGAGTGCTCGCGAATCTCCGCGCCCGCCTCGACCTTGGCGTAGTCACCGATGTACAGCGGACCGCGCAGCACCGCGTCGGGGTGCACCTCGGCACCCTCGGCGACCCAGACGCCGGGCGAGATCTCGAATCCGTCGATGTCGACGTCGACCTTGCCCTCGAGCACGTCGGCCTGGGCCTTCACATAGCTCTCGTGGGTGCCGACGTCCTCCCAGTAGCCCTCGGCGATGTAGCCGTAGACGGGCTTGCCCTCCTTCATCAACTGGGGGAAGACATCTCCGGACCAGTCGACGGGGACATCGGGATCGACATAGTCGAACACCTCGGGCTCCATCACATAGATGCCCGTGTTCACCGTGTCGGAGAAGACCTGGCCCCAGGTCGGCTTCTCGAGGAAGCGCTCGACCTTGCCCTCCTCGTCCACGATGGTGATGCCGAACTCCAGCGGATTGGGGACCCGGGTCAGGCAGACCGTGACCAGGGCTCCCTTCTCCTTGTGGAAGTTGATCAGCTCGGTGAGGTCGAAGTCGGTCAGAGCGTCACCGGAAATGACGAGGAAGGCGTCGTCCTTGAGCGCGTCCTCGGCGTTCTTGACGCTTCCGGCGGTACCGAGTGGCTTCTCCTCATTGGCATACGTGAGCTCCATGCCGAGTTCTTCGCCGTCACCGAAGTAGTTCTTGACGAGCGACGCCAGGAACTGCACGGTGACCACGGTCTCGTTGAGCCCATGCTTTTTGAGCAACCTGAGCACGTGCTCCATGATCGGGCGGTTCGCCACGGGCAGGAGCGGCTTGGGCATGCTAGAGGTCATGGGGCGCAGGCGTGTGCCTTCGCCTCCGGCCATCACGACGGCCTTCATGTCGGAAGCGTCCTCCTCGAAGAGACGACGGTCTAGCCGACTTCACCCGTCCAGATTGTCCCGCACTTTTACGTCGCGGGCCATCGAAGCGTCACGTCGTGGACGATCTCGGAGTTCCGTCGGCCAACGAGTCCGCGCGCACCAGACGGCGGACCTGGACCATATAAAGCACTCCTGCCCACCAATACAGGGTTGTACCCCATCCGGCGAACGCCCATCCGAAAACAGCGGCGAGTGACGCGATCCAACCGCTTCCGTCGCTGAGCAGCAGCAACGGGAAGGCATACATCAGGTTGAAGGTGGCCGCCTTCCCGAGGAAGTTCACCTGGGGCGGCGGATAGCCGTGCCGGCGGAGGATACCGACCATCACCAGCAGAACCAGTTCCCGGGCCAGCAGCAGCGCGGTCAGCCACAGCGGCAGGATCTCCCGCCAGGTGAGGCCGAGGAGCGTGGAAAGGACATAGAGCCGGTCGGCGGCCGGGTCGAGAAGTCGGCCGAGGCTGCTGACCTGGTTCCAGCGCCGGGCGAGCTTGCCGTCCAGATAGTCGCTGACCCCGCTCAGTGCCAGGACCAGGAGAGCCCAGCCATCACTCTTGGGACCTCCGAACTCGGGCCGGAGGATCAGCCACAGGAACAGCGGGACACCGGCGAGCCGGGCCATGCTGAGGATGTTGGGGATGGTGAGGACCCGGTCCGTCTGGACACGGGTCTCCTGGACCTCCACCCGGAAGCCTCCTGTACGAAAGTGACGACAACGCACCCTGACCCTACCGCAACGCAAAAAAGCTCCGGCTCTCGGGCTGTATGCCCAAGAGCCGGAGCTGTAAAAGGAGTTCGGCGGCGTCCTACTCTCCCACAGGGTCCCCCCTGCAGTACCATCGGCGCTGTGAGGCTTAGCTTCCGGGTTCGGAATGTAACCGGGCGTTTCCCTCACGCTATGACCACCGAAACACTATGA
>NZ_SRRT01000008.1 GCF_004784475.1 Streptomyces bauhiniae | reverse complement strand
CTTGAGAGGGTAAGGCTCCCAGTAGACGACTGGGTTGATAGGCCAGATATGGAAGCCTGGTAACGGGTGGAGTTGACTGGTACTAATAGGCCGAGGGCTTGTCCTCAGTTGCTCGCGTCCACTGTGTAAGTTCTGAGGCAACGAACAGTTGCCGGTTCAGAGCTGAACTCGAACTCACAAATAAAAAGTGTGCTTGTTCGCTCGAAACCATTAGGGTTTCGGTGGTCATAGCGTGAGGGAAACGCCCGGTTACATATCGAACCCGGAAGCTAAGCCTCACAGCGCCGATGGTACTGCAGGGGGGACCCTGTGGGAGAGTAGGACGCCGCCGAACAATCTTTGGAGGACCCCTGGTCCCAGCGTTCAGCTGGGACCAGGGGTCCTTTTGTTTTTACAATGCTTGTGGTACCCGAAGACAGGAGTCACCCGATGTCCACCAACTCTCCCGACGACCGACCGGAGCGCGACCAGCGGCGACGGGACAGTGGTGACCGCGGTGATCGTGGCGGCTACCGCGGCGGCCCGCGCCGGTCCAACGACCGTGGCGACGACCGTCGTTCCGGCGACCGTCCCTCCTTCCGCCGCGACGACCGCGGCGGCGACCGTGGTGGCGACCGCGGCGACCGTGGCGGCTTCCGCCGCGATGACCGCGGCGGTGACCGTGGTGGCTTCCGCCGTGACGACAGCCGCGGTGGCGACCGTGGCGGTTTCCGCGGCCGTGACGACCGTGGTGGCGACCGCCCCTCGTTCCGCCGTGACGACGACCGTCGTGGTGGCGGCGACCGTCCGCCCTTCCGTCGTGACGAGCGTTCCGGCGACCGCCCGTCGTTCCGTCGTGACGACAGCCGTGGCGACTTCCGCCGCGACGACCGCCGTGGCGATGACCGTGGTGGCTTCCGTGGCCGCGATGACCGTGGCGGCGACCGTCCCCCCTTCCGTCGTGACGAGCGCTCTGGCGACCGTCCGTCCTTCCGCCGCGATGACAGCCGTGGTGACTTCCGCCGTGACGACCGTCGTGGTGACGACCGTGGTGGGTTCCGTGGCCGTGACGAGCGTGGCGGCGACCGTGGTGGGTTCCGCCGTGACGACCGCTCCGGCGACCGTCCCTCCTTCCGCCGTGACGACGACCGTCGTGGTGGCGACCGTCCGTCCTTCCGCCGCGACGAGCGTTCCGGCGACCGCCCGTCGTTCCGTCGTGACGACAGCCGTGGCGACTTCCGCCGCGATGACCGCCGTGGTGACGACCGTGGTGGCTTCCGTGGCCGCGATGACCGCGGTGGCGACCGTCCCTCGTTCCGTCGCGACGACGACCGTCGTGGCGGCGGCGACCGTCCGCCCTTCCGCCGTGACGAGCGCTCCGGCGACCGTCCCGCGTTCCGTCGTGACGACAGCCGGGGCGACTTCCGCCGTGACGACCGTCGCGATGACCGCCGTGGCGATGACCGTGGTGGATTCCGTGGCCGCGACGACCGTGGTGGCGACCGTCCCCCCTTCCGTCGTGACGAGCGCTCCGGCGACCGTCCGTCCTTCCGCCGCGACGACGACCGCCGTGGTGGCGGCGGTGACCGTGGCGGCTTCCGTCGGGACGACAGCCGTGGTGGGGACCGTGGCGGCTTCCGTGGCCGGGACGACCGGGGTGGCGACCGCGGTGGATACCGGGGCCGGGACGACCGTGGCGCCCGGCCGGGCGAGCGCGGTGGGTACCGGGGTCGTGACGACCGCCGGGACGACCGTGGCGGCGACCGTGGTGGGTACCGGGGCCGTGACGAGCGGGACCGCGACCGCGAGCCGATCAAGCGCCTCCCGATCCCGGACGACGTCACCGGCAACGAGATCGACAAGGACGTACACCAGGAGCTGCTGAGCCTCCCGAAGACGCTCGCGGAGGACGTCGCCAGGAACCTGGTGATGGTCGCGCGGCTCATCGACGAGGACCCCGAGGGCGCCTACGGCTACTCCAGGGTCGCCCTGCGTCTGGCGTCCCGTGTGGCCGCCGTGCGCGAGGCCGCCGGCTTCGCCGCCTACGCGAACCAGAAGTACAGCGAGGCCCTGGCCGAGTTCCGTGCCGCCCGCCGGATGACCGGCAACACCGAGCTGTGGCCCGTGATGGCCGACTGCGAGCGTGGGCTCGGGCGTCCGGAGAAGGCGCTGGACATGGCCGGTGCCCCCGAGGTGCAGAAGCTGGACAAGGCCGGCCAGGTCGAGATGCGGCTCGTCGCCGCCGGTGCCCGGCGTGACCTGGACCAGCTCGACGCGGCCATCGTCACCCTGCAGAGCCCGGAGCTGGCCTCCAACTCCGTCCAGCCCTGGACCGCCCGGCTGCGGTACGCCTACGCGGACGCCCTGCTGGCCGTCGGCCGGGAGGGCGAGGCACGGGAGTGGTTCGCCAAGGCCGTCGAGGCCGACCGCGACGGCAGCACCGACGCCTCCGACCGGCTCGCCGAGCTGGACGGTGTCGAGTTCGTCGACGCGATGGACGAGGACGACGCCGAGACCGAGACCGTGGTGACGGTCGTGGTGGACGAGAACACCACCACCGACGACGAGCCCGATGACGACGAGCCCTCGGACGAGGACGCCCCCGAGGCCGTCGAGCCCAAGGCCGATGAGCCGAAGGCCGATGAGCCGAAGATCGTCCAGATCAAGGACTCCACCGAGGACTGATCCTCAGCACACGAATGAAGGGCGGGACCCCAGCGGTCCCGCCCTTTTTCATGCCCGGAAAGTTTCATGCCCGGAAAGCCGGAGCACCCGCTAGATGTCCAGCACCCGCAACACCAGCCCCGACGCCGGCTTGGGCCCGAACGACGTCGACTTGCGCGGCATCGTCACCCCCTGCCGGGCCAGCTCGCGCACGACCTCCTCGCGTACCGGATGCAGCAGCACCGCCGTGCCGCCGCCGCGTTCCGCCTTGGCGACGGTCGCCGCCGTGTCGTGGATGTAGGCGATGTGCGCGGGGGAGTCCTCGGGGATGTGCCAGATGTGGTCGAGGAGCGCGGTGTGCAGGACCGTCGCGTCCAGGGAGCGCCAGGCGGGCGGATATCCGGCCGGGACCGCGCGGGCCAGCAGACCGGGGTCGGGACGGTCCAGCAGGTGGAAGTCGCCGTCGCCCGCCAGCAGGAAGGCGTTGCCCTCGGCGGCCGCCTCCGCGAGCGCCTCCAGTGCCTCGGGCAGGGACACCGCGAGGTGCCGTACCCGGAACAGGTCGCCCACGGCGGCCAGGGCGTCCGCCACCGGCAGGCCGTGCAGCAGGCGGTGGATGGCGCGGACGCGCAGCGGATAGCGGGCGGTGTCGACCAGCAGGACCAGGCCCAGGTCCCACGGGCCGGGGGAGGGCTGCTCGGCGCGGAGCAGGCGGTAGGTGGCCCAGCGGTGGTGGCCGTCGGCGATGAGCGCCTGGTGGTGGGCGAGGTCCTCGCGGACGAGGGACAGCTCGGCCGGGTCGGTCAGGCCCCACAGCCGGTGCCGTACGCCGTCCTCGGTGGTGGTCGTCAGCAGGGGCGGGAGCTTCGCCGTGCGCTCGATGGCCTCGGAGGTGGCGCCGTCGCCGCGGTAGGTCAGCAGCAGGGGTTCCAGGTTGGCGCGGGTGGCGCGCATCAGGCCGGCGCGGTCGGCGACCACCGGGTCCATCACGTCCTCGTGCGGGAGGACCACGCCGTCCTCCGGCTCCGACACGCGCAGGGCGCCGATGACACCGCGCTGCAGCAGGCCATCCACGTCCTGCTGCTCGTACACGTACAAGGCGGGAACCGGGTCCGGGGCGAGGATGCCCGCGGCGAGCCAGCGGCGCAGGGTGTCGGCGGCCTGTTCGTTGCGGATCTCGGGCGTGTCGGCCTGGGGCAGGATCAGCCGGACGATGTTGTACGGGTCGGCGTCCTGGAGGTGGTGCAGGCCGTCCGGGCGTACCACCACGTCGTACGGCGGGGAGGTGACGGAGGCCAGGCTGCCGACCCGTTCGGGGTCGTACCGAAGGCCGCGGAAGGGGTTGAGTTCCAGACCTCGGGGCGCCCTTGCTTCCGAGTGACCTGCGATGTTCATCCCGGCATCGTACGTGTGCGGGCGCCTTGCGGGATGATCGGGGGAAAGAGCGTCGAACGAGGAGCGATACGGATGAGCCGGAGCGTCAGGACGAGTCCCGAGGGCAGTGAGCGGCCCCTGCACGAGGCGTACGACACGGCGCTGCTCGACCTGGACGGGGTGGTGTACGCGGGCGGTGAGGCCATCGCGCACGCCGTGGACTCGCTGGCCGAGGCCCGTGCCGACGGCATGCACCTCGCGTATGTCACCAACAACGCGCTGCGCACCCCGGACGCGGTGGCCGGGCATCTGACCGAGCTGGGCATACCGACCGGGGCTGAGGACGTGATCACCTCCGCGCAGGCGGTGGCCCGGCTGATCAGCGAGCAGGTGCCGGCCGGGGCGAAGGTGCTGGTGATCGGCGGTGAGGGGCTGCGGGTGGCGCTGCGCGAGCGCGGGCTGACCCCGGTGGACTCGGCGGACGACGACCCGGCGGCCGTCGCGCAGGGGTACGGCGGCCCGGACTTCTCGTGGGGGCGGTTCGCCGAGGCGTCGTACGCGGTGGCGCGCGGGGTGCCGTGGTTCGCGTCCAACACCGACCTGACCATCCCCAGCGGGCGGGGCATCGCGCCGGGCAACGGCGCGGCCGTGGAGGTCGTCCGGATCGCCACCGGTGCCGAGCCGCAGGTGGCGGGCAAGCCGCTGCCCCCGATGCACAAGGAGACCATCCTGCGCACCGGCGCGAAGCGGCCGCTGGTGGTCGGGGACCGGCTGGACACCGACATCGAGGGCGCCTACAACGGCGAGGTCGACTCGCTGCTGGTGCTGACCGGGGTCACCGACGGCGCCCAGTTGCTCGCCGCGCCCCCGCAGCAACGGCCGACCTATGTCGACGCCGATCTGCGGGGCCTGCTGACCGGCCAGCCGGAGGTGACGAAGGACGGCGAGGGCTTCCGCTGCGGGGGCTGGACCGCCACGGCCGGCTCGGGCCGTCTGGAGCTGTCGGGCGAGGGCTCGGAGCTGGACGGTCTGCGGGCGCTGTGTGCGGCGGCCTGGACGGCGGCCGGGGACGGCACCTGCACGCTGGACGCGGAGAAGGCGCTGGCCAGGCTGGGTCTCTGACGCTCCGCCGGACGGGCGGGATCGAGATCAAATAGGAGGATAGGCTAACCTAACCGCGTGTTGGTCGAGAGTCCTCCGGAACAGCGCGCGGCAACCGCCCCCGCGCCCCCGAAGCGACGGCTGGTGCGTGCCCTCGGGCTGCTCCTGGCCGTCGTGCTGCTGGCGTTCGTCGCCATGGCGAGTATCGGCATCGGCGCCAAGTCGCTGGCGCCGGACCTCGTCTGGCACGGGCTGTTCCACGACAGCGGGACCTACGCCGACATCGTCGTACGGGACCGGATCTCCCGGACCGTCCTCGGTCTGCTGGCCGGGGCCGCGTTCGGGCTGTCCGGCTCGGTGCTGCAGGCGCTCACCCGCAACCCGCTGGCCGACCCCGGCCTGCTCGGCATCAACGCGGGCGCCTCGGCGGCCGTCGTCACCGCCATCACCTTCTTCGGCGTGACCTCGCTCAGCGGGTACGTCTGGTTCGCGTTCGCCGGTGCGGCCGCCGTGGGCGCGCTGGTGTGGTTCCTCGGGGGCACCCGGGGCGCCACCCCGGTACGGCTCGCGCTGGCCGGCACCGCGATCGGGGCCGCGCTGTACGGATACCTCCAGGCCGTGATGATCACGGACGACGAGGCGTTGTCCCGGATGCGCTTCTGGACGGTCGGCTCGCTGGACTCCGCCAACGACCGGACCATCGTCCAGGTGCTGCCGTTCCTGCTGGCCGGCATGGTCCTCGCGCTCGCCCTGGCCCGGCCGCTGAACGCCATGGAGATGGGCGACGACACCGCCCGCGCGCTCGGCGCCCACCTGAACCGCACCCGCGCGCTGGCCATGCTGGCGGCGACCGTGCTGTGCGGCGCCGCGACCGCCGCGTGCGGCCCGATCATGTTCGTCGGCCTGATGGTGCCGCACGTGGTGCGCTCCTTCACCGGGCCCGACCTGCGCTGGATTCTCCCGTACGCCGCCGTGCTGTCGCCGGTGCTGCTGCTCGGCGCCGACATCGTGGGCCGGCTCGTCGCCCGGCCCGCCGAGATCCAGGTCGGCATCATCACCGCGCTGATCGGCGGCCCGGTCTTCATCTTTCTGGTACGACGGCGGAGGACGGCGCAACTGTGAAGACACTCTCCCGGAGCCGTGCGGTACGCACCCCCGGCGGGCTCTCGCTGCGCCTGGACCTGCGCTCCCTGATCGTCGTCGTCCTGCTGCTGGCCGCCGTGGTCGCGGCCGGTGTGGCCCTGATCGGCACCGGCGACGCCCACATCCCCGCCATGGACGTGCTGCGGACCCTCGTAGGGAACGGCAACCCGTACCAGGACTTCATCGTCAACGAGCTGCGGCTGCCCCGGCTGCTGGTCGGGCTGCTGGTCGGCGCGTCGCTGGGGCTGGGCGGGGCGCTGTTCCAGTCGATCTCCCGCAACCCGCTCGGCAGCCCCGACGTGCTCGGTCTCGCCCAGGGTTCCACGGCGGGCGCGCTGGTGATGATCGTGCTGTTCTCCGGCAGCGCCGCCGCCGTCACGGCGGGCGCGCTGGTCGGCGGCCTGGTCACCGGCCTCGGCATCTATCTGCTCGCCTGGAAGCAGGGGGTGCACGGATACCGGCTGGTCCTGGTCGGCATCGGTGTCTCCGCCGTGCTCACCGCCGTCAACGGCTATCTGATCACCAAGGCCGACATCGTCGACGCGGCCCGCGCGGTGGTGTGGATGACCGGGTCGCTCAGCGGGCGGGACTGGACCCAGGTCTGGCCGCTGCTGATCCTGTGCGCGGTCGTCGTCCCCGTGGTCCTCGCCAACGGGCGGGGCCTGAGGATGCTGGAGATGGGCGACGACGTGGCGTACGCGCTCGGGGTGCGGGTGCACCGGGTACGGCTGGTGCTGATGGTCGGCGCCGTCCTGCTCACCGCGGCCGCGACCGCGGCGGCGGGCCCGGTCGGCTTCGTCGCCCTCACCGCGCCGCAGCTCGCCCGGCGGCTGACCCGCTCGCCGGGCCCCAACCTCGTGCCGTCCCTGTGCATGGGCGCCGCCCTGCTGGTCACCGCCGACTGGGTCTGCCAGCGTCTTTTCGGCGCCGACCAGTTGCCCGTCGGCGTGGTCACCGGTGTCGTCGGCGGCGCCTACCTGCTGTGGCTGCTGGTCGGCGAGCGCCGGGCGGGCCGGGTATGAGCGCCGAAGCGAGCGGACCGAAGTCGAACCTTCCTAGGAGCACCACCACCGTGAACCGCCTGTCCGCCGAGAACGTCACCCTCGCCTACGAACAGCGCGTCATCGCCGAGCGGCTGTCGGTGGAGATACCCGACAACTCCTTCACCGTGATCGTCGGCCCCAACGCGTGCGGCAAGTCCACCCTGCTGCGGGCGCTGTCGCGGATGCTGAAGCCGGCCGAGGGCCAGGTGCTGCTCGACGGGCAGACCATCCACTCGCTGCCCGCCAAGAAGGTCGCCCGCACCCTGGGCCTGCTCCCGCAGTCCTCCATCGCGCCGGACGGCATCACCGTCGCCGACCTGGTCGGCCGGGGCCGCTACCCGCACCAGGGGCTGCTGCGCCAGTGGTCGGCCGAGGACGAGCGCGTCGTTCAGGAGTCCATGGCGCAGACCGGCGTCGCGGAACTGGCCGAGCGGTACGTGGACGAACTCTCCGGCGGCCAGCGCCAGCGCGTCTGGATCGCCATGGCGCTGGCCCAGCAGACCCCGCTGCTGCTGCTGGACGAGCCGACCACCTACCTCGACATCCAGCACCAGATCGACGTCCTCGACCTCTGTGCCGAGCTGCACGAGACGCAGGGCCGCACCCTGGTCGCCGTCCTGCACGACCTCAACCACGCGGCGCGCTACGCCACGCACCTCATCGCCCTGCGCGGCGGCGAGGTCATCGCCCAGGGCGCGCCGAACGAGATCGTCACCGCCGACCTGGTCGAGCGGGTCTTCGGGCTGCGCTGCCAGGTCATCGACGACCCCGAGACCGGGACCCCGCTGGTCGTGCCCGCCGCCCGCAAGGCGCGGACGGCACCTCGGGCCGGCGGGGTCACAGCAGCTTCCTGAGCCGGAACAGGTCCATCAGACCCGCCTCCAGCTTGACCCGGCCCGACCCCCAGGCGGAGGCGAAGTTCAGCTCGCCGTCCACCAGGGCCACCAGGTCGTCCCCGGTCAGCGCCAGCCGGATCTGGGCCCGCTCCCTGGGCGGGCCCGGCAGGGTCTCGGCCACCTCGATCCGGCCGCCTCTCATGCGGCCGGCGAAGGTGACGTCCAGGTCGGTGACATGGCAGCTCACCGAGCGGTCCAGCGCGGCGGCCGCGCCGGCGTCGCCCTCGGCGCCGCTCATGCTGTCCGAAAGCTTCTCCAGTGCCGTACGGCACTCCTCGATCGTGGCCATCGCGCACGACGGTACCCCAGGCGTTCGCGGTAGCGTCTGGGCATGAGCGAGTCCGCGCCCGAGTCCGTGCCCCCGGCGCCCGAGTCCGACCCCGCCGCCCCGGCGCCCCTGGCCGTCCCCCGTACCCCCACCGGGGACGCCGGGGTCGACGCCCGCCTGGCGCGGCTGGCCGACGCCGACCACCTGCCCACCGAGGGACACCTCGGCGTGTACGAGGATGTACACCGGGGGCTGCGCGACGCGCTGGACGCGCTCGACGCCCGCCCGGAGCATCCGGCACCCGCCCCCCGGTGAGGCCCGGCCCGCACCGCCCGTACCAAGCACGAAGACTTGAGCAGGAGCTGAACCGAACGTGGCAGGAGTCGCACGCCGCCGTCTCGACGCGGAACTGGTCCGCCGCAAGCTGGCGCGCTCGCGCGAGCACGCCAGCCAGTTGATCGCCGCCGGACGGGTCACCGTCGGCAAGACCGTGGCGACCAAGCCGGCCACCCAGGTGGAGACCGCCGCCGCGATCGTGGTGCTGAGCGACGACTCCGACCCCGACTACGTCTCGCGCGGCGGCCACAAGCTGGCCGGGGCGCTTGCCGCCTTCGTCCCGCAGGGCCTCGTCGTCGAGGGCCGCCGCGCCCTGGACGCCGGCGCCTCCACCGGCGGCTTCACCGACGTCCTGCTGCGCGCGGGCGCCGCCCAGGTCGTCGCCGTGGACGTCGGATACGGACAACTCGCCTGGTCTCTGCGGAACGATGAACGGGTCGTGGTCAAGGACCGTACGAACGTACGCGAGTTGACGCTGGAGGGGATCGACGGAAAGCCGGTGGACCTGGTGGTGGGCGATCTGTCCTTCATCCCGCTCCATCTGGTGCTGCCCGCCCTCAAGCGGTGCGTGACGCCGGACGCGGATCTGGTGATGATGGTGAAACCGCAGTTCGAGGTGGGTAAGGAACGGCTGGGCAGCGGGGGTGTCGTACGGAGTCCGCAACTGCGGGCGGAGGCCGTGCGCGGGGTGGCCGACAAGGCGTGGGAGCTGGGTCTCGGGGTGCGAGGAGTCACCGCGAGTCCGTTGCCGGGCCCGTCCGGCAACGTCGAGTACTTTCTCTGGCTGCGTGCCGGAGCCCCCGAGATCGACCCGGCCGACATCGATCGTGCAGTGGCGGAGGGGCCGCGTTGACACAGAACCGAGCGCGTACTGTTTTCCTGCTCGCCCACACCGGGCGTCCCGCGGCGATCCGCAGTGCGGAACTCGTGGTCAAGGGACTGCTGCGGTCCGGCATCGGGGTGCGGGTGCTGGAGGAGGAGGCGTGCGACCTGCCGCTGCCGGGCGAAGTCGAGCTTGTCAAGGAAGCGACACCGCAGTCACTCGACGGCTGCGAACTGCTCATCGTCCTCGGCGGTGACGGCACCCTGCTGCGCGGCGCCGAGTTCGCCCGCGCCTCCGGGGTGCCGATGCTCGGCGTCAACCTCGGCAGCGTCGGCTTCCTCGCCGAGGCCGAGCGGGACGACCTGGACCGGGTGGTGGACCGGGTGGTGGCCCGCTCCTACGAGGTCGAGGAGCGCATGACCATCGACGTGGTCGTGCACCGCAACGGTGACATCGTGCACACCGACTGGGCGCTGAACGAGGCGGCCGTGCAGAAGGTGTCCGCCGAGAAGATGCTCGAAGTGGTGCTGGAGATCGACGGCCGCCCGGTCACCGCCTTCGGCTGCGACGGCATCGTGCTCTCCACCCCCACCGGCTCCACCGCCTACGCCTTCTCCGCCGGCGGACCGGTGGTGTGGCCCGAGGTGGAGGCGCTGCTCATGGTGCCGATCAGCGCGCACGCCCTGTTCGCGAAGCCGCTGGTCACCTCCCCCGACTCGGTCCTCGCCGTCGAGGTGCTCCCGCACGTCCCGCCGGGCGTGCTGTGGTGCGACGGCCGCCGCACCATCGAGCTGCCGCCCGGCGCCCGGGTCGAGGTCCGGCGCGGCGCGGTGCCGGTCCGGCTCGCCCGGCTGCACCACGCCTCGTTCACCGACCGGCTGGTGGCGAAGTTCGCCCTGCCGACCACCGGCTGGCGCGGCGCCCGCGACCACTCCTCGGAGTGACAGCGGCGGCCCGTGTGCGCGGCGCGCCCCGGACCTCGTAAGGTCTGTTCCGTGTTGGAGGAGATGCGGATACGGTCGCTCGGGGTCATCGACGACGCCGTGGTCGAGCTGTCGCCGGGGTTCACCGCGGTCACCGGTGAGACGGGCGCGGGCAAGACCATGGTGGTCACCAGCCTGGGCCTGCTGCTCGGCGGACGCGCCGACCCGGCGCTCGTACGGATCGGTGCGGGCAAGGCGGTGGTGGAGGGGCGGATCGCCCTGGCCGCCGGCGCCTCCGCCGTGCAGCGCGCCGAGGAGGCGGGGGCCGAGCTGGACGACGGCGCCCTGCTGATCAGCCGTACCGTCTCCGCCGAGGGCCGCTCCCGCGCGCATCTCGGCGGGCGCAGCGTGCCCGTGGGGCTGCTCGCCGAGCTGGCCGACGAACTGGTGGCCGTGCACGGCCAGACCGACCAGCAGGGCCTGCTCAAGCTGTCCCGGCAGCGCCAGGCCCTGGACCGGTACGCGGGCGAGGCCGTCTCCGGCCCGCTGACCGCGTACACCGAGGCGTACAAGCGGCTGCGGGCCGTCGCCGCCGAGCTGGACGAGATCGTCACCCGCGCCCGCGAGCGCGCCCAGGAGGCCGACCTGCTGCGGTACGGCCTGGACGAGATCGCCGCCGTGGAACCCCGCGCGGGGGAGGACACCGAACTCGCCGAGGAGGCGGAGCGGCTCGGGCACGCCGAGGCGCTGGCCGGCGCGGCCACCGCGGGGCACGCCGCCCTCGCGGGCAACCCCGAGGACCCGGAGGGCATCGACGCCTCCACCCTGGTCGCGGGCGCCCACCGGGCACTGGAGGCGGTCCGGGCCCACGACCCGGCGCTGGCCGCGCTCACCGACCGGATCGGGGAGATCGGCATCCTGCTGGCCGACGTCGCCGGTGAGCTGGCCGGATACGCCTCCGACCTGGACGCCGACCCGCTGAGGCTGGCCGCGGTGGAGGAGCGCCGGGCCGCGCTGACCGCGCTGACCCGCAAGTACGGCGAGGACATCGGCGCCGTGCTGGCCTGGGGCGAGCAGGGCGCCGCCCGGCTCACCGAGCTGGACGGCGACGACGAGCGGATCGGTGAACTCACCGCCGAGCGCGACGCCCTGGGCGCCGAACTGGGCGCCCTCGCCGAGGCGTTGACCAAGGCCCGCACCGAGGCCGCCGAGCGGTTCGCCGCCGCCGTGACCGCCGAACTCGCCTCGCTGGCGATGCCGCACGCGCGGGTCTCCTTCGACATCCGCCAGACCGAGGACCCCGACGGCATCCAGGCCGACGGCCGTACGGTCGCCTACGGGCCGAGCGGGGTCGACGAGGTCGAGCTGCTCCTCGCCCCGCACCCCGGCGCCCCGCCCCGGCCCATCGCCAAGGGCGCCTCCGGCGGTGAGCTGTCCCGCGTGATGCTCGCCGTGGAGGTGGTGTTCGCGGGGACCGACCCGGTGCCGACGTACCTCTTCGACGAGGTGGACGCCGGGGTCGGCGGCAAGGCGGCTGTGGAGATCGGGCGGCGGCTGGCGAAGCTCGCCCGGACCGCGCAGGTCGTCGTGGTCACCCACCTCCCGCAGGTCGCGGCCTTCGCCGACCGGCAACTGCTGGTGGAGAAGACCAACGACGGCTCGGTCACCCGGTCCGGCGTGAAGGTCCTGGAGGGCGAGGACCGCGTCCGCGAGCTGTCCCGCATGCTGGCCGGCCAGGAGGACTCCGAGGCCGCCCGCGCCCACGCCGAGGAACTCCTCGCCACCGCCCGAGCGGAGGACTAGGGCGTGTCCCGCCGCGCCGCCCTGCTCACCTCGGCGCTGCTCACCCGAGGGCTGACCGCCGCACTCCGGCACCGCGCGCCGGGCGGCCGGGACCGCTGGGAGCGGAAGAACCACGCGGGCCGCACCGTCGAGCTGTACGCCGGGCCCGCGAGCGCCGCCGCCACCGCGCTCGCCGCCGCCCGCGTCCACCCGGCGGCCGGGCTCGCCGTGCTGGCCGCCGGAGCCTGCGGGGCGTACGACGACATCGCGGGCGCCGACGACCCCCGCCGGGGCTTCCGTGCCCACCTCGGCGCCCTCAGCACCGGCGAAGTCACCTCCGGCGCCGTCAAGTTGTTCGGCATCTCCGCCGCCGCGCTGGCCGCCGGTCTTGTGCTGAAGGAGCGGCCGCTGGACCGGCTGCTCGCGGGCGTCGTCATCGCGGGCGCCGCGCACACCGCCAACCTGCTCGACGTACGCCCCGGCCGCGCGGCCGGCGCCGTACTCGCGCTCGCGGTGCCGGGGCTCGCCCGCGGCGGTGCGGGCGGCGCGCTGGCCGCCGTCGCGGCGGGCGGGGCCGCCGCCGTGCTCCCCGAGGACGTGGGGGAGCGGGCCATGCTCGGCGACACCGGGGCGCACGCCCTGGGCGCGGCGCTCGGCACCGCCGTGGTTTCGGCCAACGGGCGCGCGGGCCTTCTCGTGCACGCCGTCGCCGTGGTCGCCGCCACCGTGTACGGGGACCGGGTGTCCGCCTGGGCGCGGGCCCTGTGAGCCGCTGACCTCGCGGTACGCGTGCCGGCCAGCTCCGCCGGGCCGACGGCCGCTCTCACTCGTACGGGTGAGATGCGCCAGCGCATTGCCAACGCGCCCCGTCTGCCGGCTCCGGCGCGATTTCCCGGAACAGCCGTACGTACTGGCATGCTTGACGGTGTGCCGCCTCCGGGCGGGGGCCCGCGCGGCCCGTCGTACCCCGCTTCCGGTGTTTCGCCGTTCGCTACCTTCTGTACGTCCTCGTGACCGATCCGTACGTTCCCCTGACCGACCCCGCCCCGACCCAGGAGTCCCGGCCTCAGTGACCCCCGTGAGCAGCAACGCCCCGCACGGCCAGTCCTCGCTGCGCACCGTGCAGGTGCTCGGCGGCGGCAACGCCGGGAGCAGCGCCCATGTGCGCTCCCTGGCCGAGGGACTGGTCGCGCGGGGCGTCCGGGTCACGGTGTGCGCCCCGGCCGAGGCCGACCACGCGTACGACTTCCGGGGCACCGGCGCCGACCACGTACCCGTGCCCCGCAGCAGCGACCCGGCTGCGGTGGGGCGGCTCCGGGCGGTCTGCGCGGACGCTGACCTGGTGCACGCGCACGGGCTGCACGCCTCCTTCCGGGCCGCCCTGGCCCTCGGCGGCCGGACGACCCCGCTGGTCGTCACCTGGCACGACCGGGCGCACGCCGAGGGCGCGCGGGCGCATCTGCTGCGGCTGCTGGAGCGGCGCGTGGCGCGGACGGCCGCCGTGGTTCTCGGCACCAGCTCCGCCCTGGTCGACCGGGCCCGCCGCACCGGCGCGCGGGACGCCCGGCTCGGCGCGATGGCCCTCCCCGGCCGCCCCCGGCCCGCCGCCCCGGACGACCCGGACCGCCCCTCGGCCAAGCTACGCGCCGAACTCGGCGTCACCGACCGGCCGTTGCTCCTCGCCGTCGGCTCCCTCGACCGGCACCGGGGCTACGACGTGCTGCTGGACGCCGCCCACCGCTGGAGCGGCCTCGACCCGCAGCCGCTCACCCTGATCGCGGGGGAGGGGCCGCTCCGCGCCGAGCTGCAACAGCGCATCACCGACGAGGAGTTGCCCGTCCGGCTGCTCGGCGTCCGCGATGACGTGCCCGACCTGCTCGCGGCCGCCGACCTCGCCCTGCTCACCAGCCGCTGGGAGTCCCGCCCCCTCTTCGCCCAGGAGGCCCTGCACGCCCGCGTCCCCCTGGTCGCCACCGCCGTCGGCGGCATCCCGGACCTCGTCGGCGACGCCGCCGCCCTCGTCCCCTACGGCGACCCCCGCGCCCTCGCCGACACCGTCACCGCCCTCCTCGCGGACCCCGAGCGGCGCGAGCAGCTCACCGAGCGCGGCATCCGCCAGGCGTCCGGCTGGCCTACCGAGGACGACACGATCGCCCAAGTGCTGAGCATCTACGACGAGTTGACCCAGCCGATCGTGTTGCTCTAGCTAGTCGACGTGCCGCCTGGCTCGCAGGGCGAGGCTCAACGCCAGTACGGTCTGCGGGTCGTCGAGGTCCGTGTTCAGCAACTCGCCTATGCGGGCGAGGCGGTTGTAGAGGGTCTGGCGGTTGAGGTGGAGTTCGCGGGCGGTCTCCGCCTTGCGGCCCGCGTGGGCGAGGTAGGTCTCCAGGGTGGGGAGCAGCGGGGGCTTGGCGCGCCGGTCGTGTTCGCGCAGCGGGCCGAGGGCGCGGTCCACGAAGGCCGCCAGGTCCGGGTGGTCGCGCAGCCGCCACAGCAGCAGGTCGATGTCGAGGCGGCGGGCGTCGTACCAGGGCCGGTCGGTGAGCCCCTGTGCGGCCGTCGCCGTCTCCGCCGCGTGCCGCAGGCTCGCCGAGGCCGCCGCCCAGTCGCCCGGCACCCCCACCACCACGACCGGCGGGCGGGCCCCCGGCCGGATCATCCCGGCCCGCTCGGCGCCCGTACGCAGCGCGGCCGCCACCCGGTCCGCGACCGGCGCCCGGTCGGCCGCCGCGCGCAGCCCCACCAGCACCGGCACCCGGCCCTCCACCGGCCGCACCCCCAGCAGCACCGGCACCCCCACCGACGCCAGCTCCTCCCCGACCGCCCGCGCCAGCACCGCCCAGCCGCCCGCCGGGGACAGCGCGTCCCCCACCCGCATCACCACCGGCAGCAGCGGGCCGTCACCCGGCCGGAACCCCAGCACGCGGGCCTGCGCCGGAGCGTCCCCGGCCCGCACCCGGCCCTCGGCCAGATCGGTCAGGAAGTCACCCCGGCCGCGTGCCGCCAGCTCCTCCTCCTGGCGGGCCTGCATCAGCACCACCGCCACCGTCCCCGCCGCCCGCTCGGCCGCGATCCGGTGCACCGGCGCCAGCGGAGCGCCCACCGGCAGCAGCACCAGCCGCGCCCGCACCCCGCCCGGCCCCGCGCCCCCGCCCGGCACGTCCACCAGCAGCGCCCCCGCCGGCGGCGGCTCCGCCCGGTGCGGACCGCGCAGCCCCTCCCACACCTGCAGGGGGTCCGCGCCCTCGGGGCCCGGCCCGGCCGCGTACAGCAGGCGGCCGTCGGCGGTCTCCAGGAACACCGGGTTGGCGCAGAAGTCGGCGAGGATGGCGAGCAGTTGGGGCACCCCGCCCCCGCCGAGCAGCGCCTCCGTACAGCGCCGGTGCACGTCCTCCGCCCGCTGGAGCAGGGCGTAGTGGCCGTTGACGATCTCGGTGTGGATCTCCTCGGTGACCGCCACGAAGGGCACCTCGCGGTGCAGTTGGACCAGCGGCAGGTCCGTCGCCCGCGCGGTGTCCACCATCGCGGCCGGGAGCCGGGTGAAGCGCTGGCCCAGCTCCACCACCAGCGCGGCGATGTCCCGCTCGGCCAGCGTGCGCACGAACGCCCGCTGCTCGGCCGGGCGCGTGCCCAGCCCGTACCCGGTGGTCAGCAGCAGCTCGCCGCCCTTGAGCAGCGAGGCGATGTGCGGAACCTCGCCCGCGTGCACCCAGCGCACCGCGCGCCCCAGCCGGTCCTCGCCCGCCACCACCTCCGGCAGCCCGCCGCGCAGCCCGGGCAGCTCCAGCGCCCGCCGCACGGTGATCCCGCCACCCTCTGTGCCCATGCGCCGGACGCTACCCCCCTGACCTCGCAGGGAACAGCCGGAGCTACAGCGGCCGGATGTTGTGGTTGAAGCGGAACACATTGTCCGGGTCGTACGCCCGCTTCACCTTCTCCAGCCGCAGCATGTTGCCCACGCCCAGCCCCGCGCCGACGCGTTCGGCGCCCTCGTCGCCGATGAAGTTCAGGTACACGTCACCGGTGCTCCACGGCTCGACCTCCGAACGGACCGTCCGCACCCAGTCGATCGCGCGCTCGTCGTCGGCCGGGTCCTCCCAGATGGCGAAGGGGTGCGCCGACCAGGGGGCGTCCCGGTAGGGGATCGGGTAGTCGTGCGGGCCGGAGGCGAGGGCGCCGCCCTGCGGGAACAGGATGTGCTGGGTGCCGGTCGGCACCGGCATCCGCTCCGCGAGCGAGCAGTAGACGTCCACCAGCTCGTCCGGCAGCCCGGTCAGATACTCGGCCGACCAGTAGTTCCGCAGGCCGGGCGGGTCGTCGATCATGCACTGCACGTCCGCGTACGGCAGCTCGGCCACCAGCTCGCCCGCCACCGGCAGCGCCAGCAGCGGCCCGATCAGACCGCGCAGCGCCGCCACCCCGCCCGCGTACGTCACCAGCGCCCCGCACACCAGGTGTCCCACCAGCTCCTCCGGGACGAACTCCTCGGGCGGGCCGGTGATGTACAGCAGCGCCCCGCTCAGCCGGTCCGGGCCGGCGTCGATGGCCTCGCGGAAGGCGCGCACCACCTCGGGGCCGTGCTCCGGCCGGTACAGCAGCAGGGCGACCGCGAACTCCGGCAGCTCGTGCAGGCCCAGGGTGAGCGCGGTGGCTACACCGAAGTTGCCGCCCCCGCCGTGCAGCGCCCAGAACAGCTCGGGGTGCTCCTCGGGGTCCGCCCGTACCTGCTCGGCGTCGGCCGTGACCAGCTCCACGGCCCGGAGGTTGTCCACGGCGAGCCCGAAGGCGCGGTCCAGCCAGCCGGTGCCGCCGCCGAGCACGAACCCGCCGACCCCGGTGGTGGAGGCCCGGCCGCCGGTGGTGGCCAGCCCGTACGGCTGGCAGGCCCGGTCCAGATGGCTCATGGTGGCCCCGCCCTCGACCCGTACGGTGCGGGACTCCGGGTCGACGCGCACCCCGTGCATCCGGCGCAGGTCCACCACCACCCCGCCGTCGCCCAGGGCGTTGCCCGCGACGCTGTGCCCGCCGCCGCGCACGGCGACGGGCAGATCCAGGTCACGGGCGAAGCGGACCGTGCGCACCACGTCGGCGGTGTCCGCGCACTGGGCGATCACGGCCGGCCGCCGGTCGATCATCGCGTTGAAGACGGCACGGGCCTCGTAGTACCCCGCGTCCCCCGGCGCGAACACCTCGCCGGTCAGCTCCTCACGCAGCGCGGCCAGCGCCGCGCCCGCCTTCGAGAGGGAAGCCATGGCCGCCCCCTTCCACATCGGGAGTGGTCCGCTTCCAGCCTAGGAGCGTCAGCCCCCGTACGCCCCCGACGCCGTCAGCCGCAGGGCGGTGTCGATCAGGGGGACGTGGCTGAACGCCTGGGGGAAGTTGCCGACCTGGCGCTGGTTGACGGGGTCCCACTCCTCGGCGAGGAGGCCGAGGTCGTTGCGCAGGTCCAGGAGCTTCTCGAACAGCTTGCGGGCCTCGTCGACCCGGCCGATCATCGCCAGGTCGTCCGCCATCCAGAACGAGCAGGCCAGGAAGGCGCCCTCGTCACCGGGCAGGCCGTCGACGCCCGCGTCCTCGCCGTCGGTCGGGTAGCGCAGGATGAACCCGTCGGAAGTGGACAGCTCGCGCTGGATCGCCTCGATGGTGCCGATGACCCGCTTGTCGTCCGGCGGCAGGAAGCCCATCTGCGGGATCAGCAGCAGGGAGGCGTCCAGCTCCTTGGAGCCGTAGTACTGGGTGAAGGTGTTGCGCTCCGGGTCGTAACCCTTCTCGCAGACCTCGCGGTGGATGTCGTCGCGCAGTTCCTTCCAGCGCTCCAGTGGGCCCTCCGCGTCCCCGGACTCGATCAGCTTGATCGTGCGGTCCACGGCGACCCAGGCCATCACCTTGGAGTGCACGAACTGGCGGCGCGGCCCGCGCACCTCCCAGATCCCCTCGTCCGGCTCCTGCCAGTGGTCCTCGAGGTAGCGGATCAGCTTGAGCTGGAGCACCGAGGCGTAGTCGTTGCGGGCCAGCCCCGTCATGTGGCCCAGGTGGAGGGCCTCGATGACCTCGCCGTACACATCGAGCTGGAGCTGGTCGGCGGCGCCGTTGCCCACCCGGACCGGGCGGGAGTTCTCGTACCCCGGCAGCCAGTCCAGCTCGGCCTCGCCCAGCTCACGCTCACCGGCGATGCCGTACATGATCTGGAGGTTCTCCGGGTCGCCGGCGACCGCGCGCAGCAGCCACTCGCGCCAGGCGCGGGCCTCGTCGCGGTAGCCGGTGCGCAGCAGCGAGGACAGCGTGATCGCCGCGTCCCGCAGCCAGGTGTAGCGGTAGTCCCAGTTGCGCACGCCCCCGATGTCCTCCGGCAGAGAGGTGGTGGGCGCGGCCACGATGCCGCCGGTGGGCGCGTAGGTCAGCGCCTTCAGCGTGATCAGCGAACGGATCACGGCCTCCCGGTAGGGACCGTGGTACGTGCACTGCTCGACCCACTCGCGCCAGAACTCCTCCGTCGCGCGCAGCGCCTGCTCCGGCTCGGGCAGCGGCGGCGCCTCCTTGTGCGAGGGCTGCCAGGAGATGGTGAACGCCACCCGCTCACCGGCGGAGACGGTGAAGTCGGAGTACGTGGTCAGGTCCTTGCCGTAGGTGTCCGCCTCGGTGTCGAACCACACCGAGTCGGGACCCGCGACGGCGACCGTACGGTTGTCGTACTTGTGCACCCACGGCACCACACGGCCGTAGGAGAACCGCATCCGCAGCTCCGAGCGCATCGGCACCTCGCCGCTGAGCCCCTCCACGATCCGGATGAGCTGCGGGGCGCCGTCGCGCGGCGGCATGAAATCCGTCACCCGGACGGTGCCGCGGGGGGTGTCCCACTCCGATTCCAGGATCAGCGAGTCGCCCCGGTAGCTCCGCCGGGCGGCCGTGGGCGGTGGTGAGTCCGCCGCGTACGCCGGGCCGAGCCGCCAGAAGCCGTGCTCCTCGGTGCCGAGCAGACCGGCGAAGATGGCGTGCGAGTCGAAGCGGGGCAGGCACAGCCAGTCCACCGTGCCGTCCCGGCAGACCAGCGCGGCGGTCTGCATGTCTCCGATGAGTGCGTAATCTTCGATGCGCCCGGCCACGTGCAACTCCAGTCGAACGGCCACGTCACCCCCGCACGAGGGGGCAGTCGCTTGGTGCGGTCAAGGGGTGGTTGTCATACGTTGAGCGGTGAAGCAAAGCAGCCCGCCGAGCCCTGAGGCAAAACGGCGGTCCATGCTCAACGAACTGCCGCGCTCTCCATGTTCCACATGCCAGTGGCGGGGATGCTGGAGGCGGGGGTGTGCCGTCATCCCGGCCGCGCTCGGCAGCGAGTGTCCGAGCAGGATACGACGCACCCGGAAGATCCGCGCGCCGCTCGGGGCAACCCGTGTGAGCCGAACGAGTGACCGCGGGGTGAGAACCCCGTGACGGCCGCCCGCGGGTCCGGTGCCTGGTCACACCGGCCGCCTGGGCCGTGTGCGGAGCGTGGCCGGACGCCGACTCCTCCAGGCGCTGATACCCTGGTAGCCCGTGGACCGGTGGGCCCCAAAACCCCCGAACCGCAGCGACGACGCCACCGCGAGGAACACCAGCTTCTCCGGGCCGGCGACCGCACCGCATCACAGACAGCGACCACGGGAGCCCCCTCTTGGCCATGCCGCCGAAATCTACGACGACCAAGCACATCTTCGTCACCGGGGGTGTCGCCTCCTCGCTCGGCAAGGGCCTCACCGCCTCCAGCCTGGGCATGCTGCTCAAGGCTCGCGGCCTGCGCGTCGTGATGCAGAAGCTCGACCCGTACCTGAACGTCGACCCGGGCACGATGAACCCCTTCCAGCACGGTGAGGTGTTCGTCACCAACGACGGCGCCGAGACCGACCTGGACATCGGCCACTACGAGCGCTTCCTCGACCGCGACCTCGACGGCTCGGCCAACGTCACCACCGGCCAGGTCTACTCCACGGTCATCGCCAAGGAGCGGCGCGGCGAGTACCTGGGCGACACCGTGCAGGTCATCCCGCACATCACCAACGAGATCAAGCACCGCATCCGGCGCATGGCCACCGACGAGGTGGACGTCGTCATCACCGAGGTCGGCGGCACCGTCGGCGACATCGAGTCGCTGCCGTTCCTGGAGACCGTCCGCCAGGTCCGCCACGAGGTCGGCCGGGACAACGTCTTCGTCGTCCACATCTCGCTGCTGCCCTACATCGGCCCCTCCGGCGAGCTGAAGACCAAGCCGACCCAGCACTCCGTCGCCGCGCTGCGCAACATCGGCATCCAGCCCGACGCGATCGTGCTGCGCTGCGACCGCGAGGTCCCCACCGCCATCAAGCGCAAGATCTCGCTGATGTGCGACGTGGACGAGGACGCCGTCGTGGCCTGCCCCGACGCCCGCTCCATCTACGACATCCCGAAGGTCATCCACGGCGAGGGCCTGGACGCCTACGTGGTCCGCAAGCTCGACCTGCCCTTCCGGGACGTGGACTGGACCACCTGGGACGACCTGCTGGACCGCGTGCACAAGCCGGACCACGAGATCACCCTCGCCCTGGTCGGCAAGTACATCGACCTGCCCGACGCCTATCTGTCGGTCACCGAGGCGCTGCGCGCCGGCGGCTTCGCCAACCGTGCCCGCGTCAAGATCAAGTGGGTCACCTCCGACGACTGCAAGACCCCGGCCGGTGCCGCAGCCGCCCTCGGTGACGTGGACGGCATCTGCATCCCCGGCGGCTTCGGCGACCGCGGTGTGCTCGGCAAGGTCGGCGCCATCCGCTACGCCCGCGAGAACAAGATCCCGCTGCTGGGCCTCTGCCTGGGCCTGCAGTGCATCGTGGTCGAGGCCGCGCGGAACCTGGCGGACATCCCGGACGCCAACTCCACCGAGTTCGACCCGGCCACCGGCCACCCGGTCATCTCCACCATGGCCGAGCAGATGGACATCGTCGCCGGCGAGGGCGACATGGGCGGCACCATGCGCCTGGGCATGTACCCGGCCAAGCTGGCCGAGGGCTCCATCGTCCGCGAGGTCTACGACGGCAAGGAGTACGTCGAGGAGCGGCACCGCCACCGCTACGAGGTCAACAACTCCTACCGCGCCGAGCTGGAGAAGAAGGCGGGCATCGTCTTCTCGGGCACCTCGCCCGACGGCAAGCTCGTCGAGTACGTCGAGTACCCGCGCGAGGTCCACCCCTACCTCGTCGCCACCCAGGCGCACCCCGAGCTGCGCTCGCGGCCGACCCGGCCGCACCCGCTGTTCGCGGGCCTGGTGAAGGCTTCCGTCGAGCGCAAGACGGCGGGCAAGCCGAAGAACTCCAAGTAGCACACCAGTTGTTACGGTGGCCGGGGTGCGAACCTTCAAAGGTTGCGCACCCCGGTTTTCTTTTGCGCACGTGGAGGGACAGGGCATGACGATCAAGGACACCCCCGAGGAGTGGGAGATCCGCGACAGCGCGACCCCGTTCACGGGCAACAAGACTGCCGTCCGCACGGACGACGTGGTCATGCCCGACGGCTCGGTGGCCCGCCGCGACTACCAGGTCCACCCCGGCTCGGTCGCCGTCCTCGCCCTGGACGAGGAGGACCGGGTCCTGCTCATCAGCCAGTACCGCCACCCCGTGCGCCACAAGCTCTGGGAGATCCCGGCCGGCCTGCTGGACGTGCCCGGCGAGAACCCGCTGCACGCCGCCCAGCGCGAGCTGTACGAGGAGGCGCACGTCAAGGCCGAGGACTGGCGGGTGCTGACCGACGTCTACACCAGCCCCGGCGGCTGCGACGAGGCGGTACGGATCTTCCTCGCCCGCGACATCTCCGAGGCCCGGGGCGAGCGCTTCGTCCCGGAGCACGAGGAGACGGACATGGAGCACATCCGCGTGCCCCTGGACGAGCTGGTGCGGCTGGTGCTCGCCGGGGACCTGCACAACAACTGCCTGGTCGTCGGCGTCCTCTCGCTGGCCGCCGCCCGCGCCGGGGACGGTCTGGACAGCCTGCGCCCGGCCGACGCGCCGTGGCCCGCGCGGCCCTTCGCCGCGTAGATTCCGGCCAAGATCAACAGCAGCACCCCAATGGTGTGACCATCGCCTGATCCGATCGGGGGACCCGTCCGCCGCGCTCCACCGGGAACGTCGCAGAGCGTGAACTAGGCTCTGGAAACGCCCGTACCGGAAGAACCGGCGGGCTTTGCGCGTGCGGTGGGACGGGAGCGTGGCCCGTGACGGATCAGGCGGTGGACCAGGAAGAGGCGCGGCTGTCGGAGCCGCCGGCCCCGGAGGGTCATTTCCTCGGGCGCACACGGGAGTTGAAGGAACTCAGGGCCGACATCGAGCGCACCGGCCTGGACACCCTGGCCGGCCGCAAGGCCCCCCGCGCCCGCGTCCTCCTCATCGCCGGGCGCCCCGGTTCCGGCCGGACCGCGCTCGCCGAGGAGTTCGTCCGCCAGGTCGCGCAGCGTTACCCCGCCGGAGTGTTCCGGGCCCGTCTCGGCGACCCCGACGGCACCCCCGTACCCGTGGAACGCGCCGCCCGCGAGCTGCTCGGCGCGCTCGGTGCCCCCGCCCCGGCGGGCGCCGCCGAGGACGAGCTGACCGAGGCGCTGCGCACCGCCCTCGCCCACCGGCGCGCCCTGCTCCTGCTGGACGACGCCACCGGGGCCGAACAGGTCGACGCCCTCATCCCGGACGCCCCCGACTGCCTGGTGGTCGCCGTCTCCCGCGGCCCCCTCACCGGCATCTCCGACGTCCGCCCCTGCACCCTGGGCGGCCTGGACACCAAGTCCGCGGTGGAACTGCTCACCCGGTACACCGGCTCGGTCCGCGTCACCGTCGACCCGCGCTCCGCCGAGTCCCTCGCCGAGATCTGCGAGGGACAGCCCGCCGCCCTCACCCTGGCCGGCGGCTGGCTCGCCGCCCGCCCCCAGACGGCCGTCTCCGACCTGGCCAAGCGGCTGCACACCGACCCCGACGACGCCCCCACCCTGGCCCGCGTCCTGAAGCTCGTGCACGACGGACTGCCCGCCTCCACCGCCCGGACCCTGCGCCTGCTCTCCCAGGCCCCGGCCGGCACCGTCGACCCGCACTCCGCCTCCGCGCTGGCCGGCTGCTCGGTCAAGACCGCGCAGACCGTACTGCGCGAACTCGCCGCCCTCGGCCTGCTCCGCCCGGTCGCCGGCCCGCTGCCCGAGTACGACATCCCCGGCTGCCTGCACCCCCTGCTGCGCGCCCTGGCCGAGGCGGGCGAACGCCCCGCCGAACTCCAGTTGGCCCGCGCCCGGCTGCTGGAACGGGACGTACGCCTCCTGCAGTCCTGCCGCGCCGTCACCGAGACCGACAGCCCGCAGGCCCGCGAGAAGCTCCAGGCGATCCCGCCGCCGCTGCGCTTCCCGACCCCCGCCGCGGCCGCCGCCTGGCTCACCGCCCGGCGCCCGGCGCTGCTGGCCGCCGCCCGGCTCGCGGTGGCCGACGGCGAGCTGGACACCCTGGCCCGGCGCCTGATGTCCCAGCTCGTGCGCGCCATGGTCGCCCACTTCGGCACCCGCGCCGCCGCCCCCGACCTGTACGGCATCCACGGCCTGGTCCTCGACGTCGCCGAGCGGCGCGGACTGCCCCGCGAGAAGGCCGCCGCCCTGCTGAACCTCGGCGACGTGGACGCCCAGACCGGCCGCACCCGCGCCGCGCTGGCCCGCTACCGCGCCGCCCTGGACGCCGGACGCGAGGCGAACGACCCCTACGCCACCGGCCGCGCGATGGAATCCGTAGGCGGCGCCCACCAGGAGCTGGGCGACCACGACCGGGCCGCCGACTGGTTCGGCCGCGCCCTCTCCCAGCGCCTCGCCCGCGGCGAACGCGCCGAGGCCGCCCGGCTCTACGGCCGGATCGCCACCGCCCACACCTACGCGGGCCGGTACGGCGAGGCCCAGCGCAACTGGCGGGCGGCCCTCGCCGGATACCGCAAGGAGGGCGACATCGCCGCCCACGCCCGCGCCCTGAGCGAGCTGGCCCGCGTGCAGGAGTACGCCGGGCGGCCCGAGGAATCCCTGCGCACCTGCCAGGAGGCGGTGGAGTGGGCGCGGCGGGCGGAGGACACCCGGCTGCTGGCCGCGCTGCAGTTGCGGCTGGCCGACACCCTGGACCGGCTCGGCGACCCCACGGCCGCCCGACTGCACCGCGCGGCGGCCGAGCGCATGCTGGAAGAGGAGGCGGCCACCGGGACCGTCGCCGACGGAGAGCCAGGGGAATCGGACCCCGCCGGCCCGGACGCCTGCGAAATCCGCAGTGCATCCAAAGAAGATTGATGCAATGGAAGGCTAGACACGCGGAACACCTTCATTAAACTGGCTCTGCCGCACGTTCTCCTGCGGTGTCTCCCGGTGTGCCCCGGCGCGCCCGGGTATGTCTTTCAGCGCACCCCCCATACCCCCCTGAGCCAAGGACCGTGATCGACGTGAAGGTCGGCATCCCCCGCGAGGTCAAGAACAACGAGTTCCGGGTGGCCATCACCCCCGCCGGCGTGCACGAGCTGGTGCGCAACGGCCACCAGGTCGTCATCGAGCGGGGCGCCGGTCTCGGCTCCTCGATCACGGACGAGGAGTACATCGCCGCCGGCGCCGGCATCCTCGACTCCGCCGACCAGGTGTGGGCCGACGCCGACCTGCTGCTGAAGGTCAAGGAGCCGGTCGCGGAGGAGTACCACCGCCTGCGC
Source organism: Streptomyces bauhiniae (assembly GCF_004784475.1). Taxonomy (GTDB): domain Bacteria; phylum Actinomycetota; class Actinomycetes; order Streptomycetales; family Streptomycetaceae; genus Streptomyces; species Streptomyces seoulensis. Next base: position 403,121 of record NZ_SRRT01000008.1, on the reverse strand, counting down.
AAGGACCAGATCCTCTTCACCTACCTGCACCTGGCCGCCTCCCGCGAGTGCACCGACGCCCTGCTGGAGTCCGGCACCACGGCGATCGCGTACGAGACGGTGGAGCTGGCGAACCGCGCGCTGCCGCTGCTCGCCCCGATGTCCGAGGTCGCGGGCCGGCTCGCCCCGCAGGTCGGCGCCTACCACCTGATGCGCCCGGCCGGCGGCCGCGGTGTGCTCCCCGGCGGCGTGCCGGGCGTGACCCCGGCCAAGGCCGTCGTCATCGGCGGCGGTGTCTCCGGCTGGAACGCCACCCAGATCGCCGTCGGCATGGGCTTCGAGGTCACCCTGCTGGACCGCGACATCAACAAGCTGCGCGAGGCCGACCGGATCTTCGGCAGCAAGGTCAAGGCGATCATGTCCAACGCCTTCGAGCTGGAGAAGGCCGTCCTCGACGCGGACCTCGTCATCGGCGCCGTCCTCATCCCGGGCGCCAAGGCCCCGAAGCTGGTCACCAACGAGCTGGTGTCGCGGATGAAGCCCGGAAGTGTCCTTGTCGACATCGCCATCGACCAGGGCGGCTGCTTCGAGGACTCCCGTCCCACCACGCACGCCGAGCCGACCTTCCGGGTGCACAACTCGGTCTTCTACTGCGTCGCCAACATGCCCGGCGCGGTGCCCAACACCTCCACCAACGCGCTCACCAACGCGACGCTCCCGTACATCGTCTCGCTCGCCAACAACGGCTGGGTCGAGGCGCTGCGCCGGGACGAGGCGCTGGCCCGCGGCCTCAACACCCATGACGGCAAGGTCGTCTACAAGGAGGTCGCCGAGGCGCACGGCCTGGAGCACGTGGCGATCGAGACCCTGATCGGCTGACCTCCGCGGCGGCGGCGGACACCCAAGTCGCCCGCGTGGAAAAGGCGATTCGTCAACATGGATCGTCAACACCGCGAACCCGGCCGGACCTTGCCCGACAAGGTCCGGCCGGATGTGTGTATGGTCACTTTGCGACGCTAGGTCAACTCGCCTCGAACGTCGCGCTTGGACCGATTCGCACACCGGTGAAACCTGCTGTGCGACGGCTGTACGCCCTTGACAGCGGGATGTTTCATTGTCGACACATCGTGCCGGGTCCGGCGGATTGTGTTGCTGCGGACCGCCGACACGCCATAGAGTCGCCAACCGTCGGCATGGTGCCACGCTGACCTTGTCTAGAAGTCCCCTGGCCGCCAAGGAGGTAAGACGACTTGTGAATGAGTCGACATTTTCTCCCGGAGGTGGTCGACCAGGATTGCGCGGAGAGGGCCAGGGTCCCGAGGGACACGAGGCTGCCGGCTCCGTCGCGGTGCGCACCTTCGCAGCCCACCAGAGTCCGGTACCGCAGACGGCCCGGAGAGCACACCAGAGCATGGATGGCCAACACGTGAACGCCATGGCCGGCGACGGAAGTGGCGCGCCCCGCAACCACTTCGCCGACTACGACGAACTGCCCGAGGGGCATTTCTACGACCCCGACGCCGAGTACGAGCCCGATCCGGAGTACGCGGCCACGCTCGCGCCCGACGCGGCCCGCCAGCGCCGTGAGCGCGTCGGCCCGACCGGGCGCCCGCTGCCGTACTTCCCGATCCCGGGCCCGCTGACCGACCACGGCCCCGCGAAGATCATCGCCATGTGCAACCAGAAGGGCGGCGTCGGCAAGACCACGTCGACCATCAACCTGGGCGCGGCGCTCGCGGAGTACGGACGGCGCGTGCTGCTCGTGGACTTCGACCCGCAGGGCGCGCTGTCGGTGGGTCTCGGCGTCAACCCGATGGAGCTGGACCTCACCGTCTACAACCTGCTCATGGAGCGGGGCATGTCGGCCGACGAGGTCCTGCTGAAGACGGCGGTCCCCAACATGGACCTGCTGCCCTCCAACATCGACCTGTCGGCGGCCGAGGTCCAGTTGGTCTCCGAGGTCGCGCGCGAGTCCACGCTCCAGCGCGCCCTGAAGCCGCTGATGGACGACTACGACTACATCGTGATCGACTGTCAGCCCTCGCTCGGCCTGCTCACGGTCAACGCGCTGACCGCCGCGCACAAGGTGATCGTGCCGCTGGAGTGCGAGTTCTTCGCGCTGCGCGGTGTGGCCCTGCTGACCGAGACCATCGAGAAGGTCCAGGAGCGGCTCAACCCCGAGCTGGAGCTGGACGGCATCCTGGCCACGATGTACGACTCGCGCACGGTGCACAGCCGCGAGGTGCTGGCCCGGGTGGTCGAGGCGTTCGACGACCACGTCTACCACACGGTCATCGGGCGTACGGTCCGCTTCCCGGAGACCACGGTCGCCGGCGAGCCGATCACCACGTACGCCTCCAACTCCGTCGGTGCCGCCGCCTACCGTCAGCTCGCCAGGGAGGTGCTCGCCCGGTGTCACGCCGAGTGAGTCTGCCCGGAGCCGACGAACTGTTCCGTACGACAGGGGGGATGGGGCTCCAGTCCTCCTCGCCCCGGCGCGGGCCCGGCCCAGAGGCGCGGGTTCCCGCGCCGGCGGGGGAGAGCGACCCGGCCGCCGCGGCGCAGGACGCGCCGCAGTCGGTGCCCGTGCAGGGCGGCGACGGCGAGGGCGCCGAGCACACGGCAGCGGTCGGCCCGGAACCCGACGGGTCCGGCGAGTCCCGTATCCGGCCCGCCCGGCGGCAGGCCGAGCCGGACGGCTCCGGCGAGCAGCCCCGCAAGCGCGGCCGCGCGGCCGCCCGGCGGCCCAGCGGACGCGAGCGGCACGACGAGAAGATCACCGTGTACGTATCGGCCGAGGAACTGATGGACCTCGAGCACGCCCGGCTGGTGCTGCGCGGCGAGCACGGTCTCGCCGTGGACCGGGGCCGGATCGTCCGCGAGGCGGTCGCCGTGGTCCTCGCCGACCTGGAGTCCCGAGGGGAAGCCAGCATCCTGGTACGGCGGCTGCGGGGGCGCTGACCCGGCTTCCCACCGCCCGACCGATAGCCTGCGACCCCCATGAACGCGCACCGCACCGCCACGACCGGCCCGAGACGCCCGCTGGGCCGGGGCCCGGACACCGCACCTCCGGACCCGGCCCCGGCGCCCGAGGCCCTCGCACCCGAGACCTCCGCGCCCGACGGCGTCTTCAAGGTCCGGCTGGACAACTTCGAGGGCCCCTTCGACCTGCTGCTCCAGCTCATCACCAAGCACAAGCTGGACGTCACCGAGATCGCGCTGTCCAGGGTGACCGACGAGTTCATGGCGCACATCCGGGCCATGGGACCCGACTGGGACCTGGACCGCACCACCGAGTTCCTGGTCGTCGCCGCCACCCTGCTCGACCTCAAGGCCGCCCGGCTGCTGCCCGCCGCCCAGGTCGAGGACGAGGCCGACCTCGCCCTGCTGGAGGCGCGCGACCTGCTCTTCGCCCGGCTGCTCCAGTACCGGGCCTACAAGCGGATCGCGGACATCTTCAACGAGCGGCTGGAGGACGAGGGCCGCCGCTACCCCCGTACCGTCGGCCTGGAGCCGGAGCACGCCGAGCTGCTGCCCGAGGTCGTCATCAGCATCGGGCCCGAGGGGTTCGCCCGGCTCGCGGTCAAGGCGATGCAGCCGAAGGCCAAGCCGCAGGTGTACATCGACCACATCCACGCCCCGCTGGTCAGCGTCCAGGAGCAGGCCCGGGTCGTGGTGGCCCGGCTGCGGGAGGCCGGTGAGGCCGACTTCCAGGAGCTGGTGGCCGACACCGACGACACCCTCACCGTCGTCGCCCGCTTCCTCGCCCTGCTGGAGCTGTACCGGGAGAAGGCCGTCGCCCTGGAACAGGAGACCGCGCTCGGCACCCTGCTGGTCCGCTGGACCGGCGGGGAGAGGGATGCCCCGACGGTCACCGACGAGTTCGACCGGCCCGCCGAGGCGCCGAAGCCCGAGGAGCAGAAGACGTGAACCACCAGGCCGTGACGAGCGGGGGCGACGACCGCGTCGCCGCCCTCGACCTCAAGCCCGCCCTGGAGGCCGTCCTGATGGTCGTGGACGAGCCCGCGACCGAGGAACACCTGGCGCGGGTGCTCCAGCGGCCCAGACGCCGGATCGCCGAGGCGCTGCGCGAACTGGCCGACGACTACACCGCCCAGGGCCGGGGCTTCGAGCTGCGCTTCGTCGCGGGCGGCTGGCGCTTCTACACCCGCCCCGCGTACGCCCCCGCCGTGGAACGCCTGGCGCTGGAGGGCCAGACGGCCCGGCTCACCCAGGCGGCCCTGGAGACCCTCGCGGTCGTCGCGTACCGCCAGCCGGTCGGCCGCAGCCGGGTCTCGGCCGTGCGCGGGGTCAACTGCGACGGCGTGATGCGGACCCTGCTCCAGCGGGGTCTGGTGGCCGAGGCGGGCACGGAACCCGAAACAGGTGCGATCCTGTACGTGACGACGAACTATTTCCTGGAGCGGATGGGCCTGCGCGGCTTGGACGAGCTTCCGGAACTCGCGCCCTTCCTCCCCGAGGCGGAGGCGATCGAGGCGGAGACCCAGGAGGGAGTCCCGTCGTTCGACCCGGACGCGCCCGACGCGGCCGGTGGTCAGGACGCAGACGACTACGACGGAAACCTTGATGCGAAGCAGCGGCAGCGGCAGGAACAGCGGACGCGGTAACCCCCGCGGTAACGACCGGGACGAGCGCAAGGGGCAGGGCCGCCCCAGCAAGCCCCGTCCGGAGGAGCGCCGCTACGACGTCGGACCCGGCGCCACGAAGGACGGCCCGAAGTCCGGCCGTGGCGGCGCGGCGCGCGGCGGCGCCAAGGGCGGCCCGAAGCAGTCCCAGCAGGCGGGGCGCGGCCGTACGGCGCCCGGCCGCTCGCGTGAGTTCGAGACGCGGGCCGAGGAGCGCAACCGGGAGCGGTACGAGGGCAAGAAGGACATCAAGCCGCCCAAGACCTTCCCCGGCGCCGAGCAGGACGGCGAGCGGCTGCAGAAGGTGCTGGCCCGTGCGGGCTACGGCTCGCGGCGCGCCTGCGAGGAGCTGATCGAGCAGGCCCGCGTCGAGATCAACGGCGAGATCGTGCTGGAGCAGGGCCGCCGGGTCGACCCGGAGAAGGACGAGGTCAAGGTCGACGGCCTGACCGTCGCGACCCAGTCGTACCAGTTCTTCTCGCTGAACAAGCCCGCCGGTGTGGTCTCCACGATGGAGGACCCCGAGGGCCGTCAGTGCCTCGGCGACTACGTCACCAACCGCGAGACCCGGCTCTTCCACGTCGGCCGGCTCGACACGGAGACCGAGGGCGTCATCCTGCTCACCAACCACGGCGAGCTGGCCCACCGCCTCACCCACCCCAAGTACGGCGTGCGCAAGACGTATCTCGCGCACATCGTCGGCCCGATCCCGCGCGACCTCGGCAAGCGGCTGAAGGACGGCATCCAGCTCGAGGACGGCTGGGCCCGCGCCGACCACTTCCGCGTGGTCGAGCAGACCGGCAAGAACTACCTCGTCGAGGTGACCCTGCACGAGGGCCGCAAGCACATCGTGCGCCGGATGCTGGCCGAGGCGGGCTTCCCCGTTGACAAGCTGGTCCGCGTCTCCTTCGGCCCGATCACCCTCGGCGACCAGAAGTCGGGCTGGCTGCGCCGCCTGTCCAACACCGAGGTCGGCATGCTGATGAAGGAAGTCGACCTCTAGGAGGGGCTCTTGCCGCCGGTGCCGGTCCGGCTTTATGGTCAACCTGACGATTAGTCGGGTGGCCATGCGGCCGGACCAACGGGGGCCGGGTCATGGGCGCCCGGAAGGACTTCGCCCATGACCACCACGCCCGCGGGCAAACGCGCCGCCGCCGGTTCCCTGCTCGGACTCGCCCTCGGCGACGCGCTCGGCTTCCCGACCGAGTTCAACGACGTGCCCTCCATCCTCGCCAAGTGCGGTCCCTGGCGGGAGATGGAGCTGCCGGGCCGCGCTTTCGTCTCCGACGACACACAGATGACCCTCGCGCTCGGACGCGGGCTCCGCACCGCCATGGGCCGGGGCTCGCTCGCGCCGAAGCGGCTCCAGCGGCCGCTGCGCGAGGAGTTCGTCGACTGGTACCGGTCCCCGGAGAACAACCGCGCCCCCGGCCGCACCTGCCTCACCGCCTGCGCGCTGCTGAAGGAGGAGGGGCGGGACTGGCAGGAGGCCAGTCAGGTCCACTCCAAGGGGTGCGGCGCCAACATGCGGGTCGCCCCGCTCGGCCTCGCGCCCGGCCTGACCGGTGAACAGCGGGCGGGCGCCGCCCAGTTGCAGTCCGGCCTCACCCACGGCCACCCCACCGCGCTCGCCGCCTCCGACCTCACCGCGCACGCCGTGTGGCTGCTGGCCCAGGGCATGGACCCCGAAGGGCTCGTCGGCCGGCTGCGCTCGTACGCCCTCGACAACCGCACCCGGTACCACCACCTCTGGCTCGGCGACCTGTGGCGGCGGGCCGGGGACGCGAGCCCGGAGGAGTTCATCGCGCGCGGCTGGGACGAGTGCCTGGCGATCCTCGGCCGCCTCCAGGACGCGCTGCGCACCCCCTCCCCGGAGACCGATCCGTGCCTGGCCACCGGCGAGGGCTGGATCGCGGAGGAGGCGCTGGCCACCGGGCTGCTCTGCTTCCTGCTCTTCCCCGCCGACCCCGTCCTGGCGCTGCGCCGGGCCGCCTGCACCTCCGGCGACTCCGACTCCATCGCCTGCCTGACCGGCGCCTTCGCGGGAGCCTGGCTGGGCGCGGACGCCTGGCCGGCGGACTGGGTGGACCGGATCGAGCACCGGGACGAACTGCTGGAGCTGGGCGCGCTCTGGGACGCCTAGGTTTTCGCGGCCGACGCCTGCCGCGCGCGGTACAGGAAGTCGGCCACCCGGGGCTCGTCCGGCTCGGCCGGGAGCGGGGTGTGGAGGAGGGCCGCGTCGGTCTCGTCGGCCAGCCGGGCCATCCGCGCCTCGATCTCCGGCCAGGGCACCTCGCCCCGCTTCACCGCGAGGAGTGCCTCGCGCTCCTCGCCGACGTCCAGCCGCAGTTCGCCGGTGCGCAGCAGGTCGCGGGCGCTGGTCAGCAGGCGGAGCAGATGCATGGCGTGCTTCCAGCGCGGGGCGCCGGTGACGCGGATGTCGGCGTCCAGCTTGCGGCGCTGGCCGAGGGCGTAGCCGGTGAAGGTGGCGTGCACCTGGCGGGAGAGGAACGCGCCGCGCAGGGACAGCAGTTCGCGGCCCGTGTCGTCCAGGTGCTCCACCAGCGGGGAGTGCAGGCACTCCAGGATGTTCGGGTTGGCCCGCAGCGCCAGCTCGCAGAAGCGCTCCAGCTCCCAGGAGAACCGCTCCTCGCCCGGCCCCTCGACATGCGTGGGCGGCTTCTCGAACCGCCAGAACAGCGGGGTCGGGGCCAGGAACACGCCCCGCCGGTCGGTGTCACTGGCGTCCGTGGCCAGACCGAAGGCGCGCGAGCCCATGACACAGGCGTAGACGGTGTGGTCGCGGACCAGGTCGGCGGGGCGCATGCGGGGGAGCGTACGCGGGCGGTCAGGCCAGGTGCACCGTGTTTCCGTGCACCATGATCTCCTTGGCGGCCAGCGCCTCGGTGGCCGGGCCGTGCGCGACCGAGCCGTCGGAGATACGGAACTTGCTGCCGTGGCACGGGCAGTCCACGGTGCCGTCCGCGACCTTGTTCAGGGTGCAACCCTGGTGGGTGCAGACGGCGGAGAACGCCTTGTACTCGCCCTTCTTCGGCTGTGTCACCACCACCTTCTCCGCGGCGAAGATCTTGCCGCCGCCCTCCGGGATCTCACTCACGCTGCCCAGCGCCTGCCCGTCACCGGAGTCGGCGGAGGCGGAGGCCGGGGCGCTCCCGTCGCTGGGGGAGGTGGTGGCGGCGGCCGAGGAGCTGTCGCCGTCGTCGCCGCATCCCACACAGCAGACGGCGAGCGTGGCGGCCCCCGTGGCGAGAAGCGTGCGCCGCGTCGCGGGCTGGTTCATGTCGTCACTCCGAGTTTCAAGAGGCGGAAAACGCATGGAAAAGGGGACGGAAAGCCCCATACTTCCGGGCATCTTGGCACCGAACCCCGCCCGGACGAAGGAGGCGGCAGCGGGTCGGCCCCCGCCTCGGCCGAACGGGCGCCCGCCCCGCCGCCCGGTCGGCGTGCGCCCGGCCCGCCCCGGCTGGCTAGGCTGGACGCCACCAGAAGCCGGTTCCGTGCCGGTGCCGCCGCCCCGTACAAGGACTTCGCCCAGTGAGAACCGCACTCGTCATCGGCACCGGGCTGATCGGGACCTCGGCCGCGCTCGCCCTCACCCAGCGGGGCGTCGTCGTCCACCTCACCGACCACGACCCCGCGCAGGCCCGTACCGCCGCCGCCCTCGGCGCCGGTACCGACGAGCCGCCGCAGGGCCGGGTCGACCTGGCGCTCGTCGCCGCGCCGCCCGCGCACGTCGCCGGCGTCCTCGCCGACGCGATGCGCCGCGACCTCGCGCACGGCTACCTCGACGTGGCCAGCGTCAAGGGCGGACCGCGCCGCGAACTGGAGGCGCTCGGCCTGGACGAGGCCGTGCTCGCCCGCTACCTCGGCACCCACCCCATGTCCGGCCGGGAGAAGTCCGGCCCGCTGGCCGCGACCGCCGACCTCTTCGAGGGCCGCCCCTGGGTGCTCACCCCGACCCGCGACACCGACACCGAGGTGCTGAACCTCGCCCTCGAACTGGTCTCGCACTGCCGTGCCGTCCCGGTCGTCATGGACGCCGACGCCCACGACCGCGCCGTCGCGCTCGTCTCCCACATGCCGCACCTGGTCTCCAGCTTGGTCGCCGCCCGGCTGGAGAACGCCGAGGAGGCCGCCGTACGGCTGTGCGGGCAGGGCATCCGGGACGTCACCCGGATCGCCGCCTCCGACCCCCGGATGTGGATCGACATCCTCTCCGCCAACCCCGGACCCGTGGCCGACCTGCTCACCGACGTCTCCGCCGACCTCGACGAGACCGTGCGCGCGCTGCGCGCCCTGCAGTCCGCCGACGAGGACAAGCGGCGCACCGGCGGCGCCGGGATCGAGGACGTACTGCGCCGGGGCAACGCCGGCCAGGTCCGCGTCCCCGGCAAGCACGGCTCCGCCCCGCGCGCGTACGAGACCGTCACGGTGCTCATCAACGACCAGCCCGGCCAGCTCGCCCGCATCTTCGCCGACGCCGGACGGGCCGGGGTCAACATCGAGGACGTCCGTATCGAGCACGCCACCGGGCAGCAGGCGGGGCACATCCAGCTCATGGTCGAACCCGGGGCCGCGCCCGTCCTCACCGAGGCGCTGCGCGAGCGGGGCTGGGCGCTGCGGCAGTAGCGCGGGACCCCGGCGGTCACACGGCGCACGTGCGTCCGTACGAGTGACCCACACCCAGTAACCTTGTGCGGGGCGCCCTCGCGTCCCGCCACCCCGACCGACACCCTTCACCAGGAAGGTGCCCTCCCGTGGAAAACGGCGCCGCCCCGACCGCACAGCCCGTGATCGTAGCGATCGACGGCCCCTCCGGCACGGGCAAGTCGAGCACGTCGAAGGCCGTGGCCGCGCAGCTCGGCCTCAGCTACCTGGACACCGGCGCCCAGTACCGGGCCATCACCTGGTGGATGGTGACCAACGGCATCGACCTCACGGACCCCACCGCGATCGCCGCCGTGGCGGGCAAGCCCGAGATCGTCTCCGGCACCGACCCGCTGGCCCCGACGATCACCGTCGACGGCTACGACGTGGCCGGGCCGATCCGCACCCAGGAGGTCACCTCCAAGGTCAGCGCGGTCAGCGCGGTGCCCGAGGTGCGTACCCGGATCACCGAGCTGCAGCGCTCCATCGCGGCCGGGGCCGAGGACGGCATCGTGGTGGAGGGCCGGGACATCGGCACCACCGTGCTGCCCGACGCCGACCTGAAGATCTTCCTCACCGCCTCCCCGGAGGCCCGCGCGGCCCGCCGCAGCGGCGAGCTGAAGGGCTCCGACGTCGCCGCCACCCGCGCCGCCCTGATCCAGCGGGACGCGGCCGACTCCAGCCGCAAGACCTCCCCGCTCGCCAAGGCCGGCGACGCGGTCGAGGTCGACACCACCGAGCTGACCCTCGCCCAGGTCATCGAGTGCGTCGTCACCCTGGTCGAGGAGAAGCGGGCCGGGAAGTGAGCCAGCCGCCACCGCCCTCGGAGCGGGGCGCCGAGATCGGCCGGCGCATCGGCGTCGGCCTGATGTACGGCCTGTGGAAGCCGCGCGTACTGGGCGCCTGGAAGGTGCCCGCGTCCGGCCCGGTCATCTTCGCGGTGAACCACTCCCACAACATCGACGGCCCCATGGTCATGGGCGTGGCGCCCCGGCCGACACACTTCCTGATCAAGCAGGAGGCGTTCATCGGGCCGCTCGACCCCTTCCTGACCGGCATCGGCCAGCTCAAGGTCGACCGCACCACCGCCGACCGCACCGCCATCGGACGGGCGCTCGGCGTGCTGGAGCAGGGCGGCGTGCTGGGCATCTTCCCGGAGGGCACCCGCGGCGAGGGCGACTTCGCCTCGCTGCGCGCCGGGCTCGCCTACTTCGCGGTGCGCGGCGGGGCGCCGATCGTGCCGGTGGCCGTGCTCGGCAGCGCCGACCAGCCCGGTCGCCTGGTCAAGGCCCTGCCGCCGCTGCGCTCCCGCGTCGACGTGGTCTTCGGAGACCCGTTCGAGGCGGGCGACGGGAGCGGGCGGCGTACGCGCAAGGCGCTGGACGAGGCGACCGAGCGCATCCAGAAGCGGCTCACCGCACACCTGGAAAACGCCAGGCGCCTGACCGGGCGCTGGGCGACACTTGAGTAGTGGAACCGGCCCGGATCGGGCCACTTCCACCGATCACCACGAACGACGACGAGGTACGGACTTCATGAACGACCAGAACCAGCCCGACGGCTCGGCCGCGCACGAGTACGAGCACGGGGCTCTCGGCGACGCCGAGTACGCGGAGTTCATGCAGCTCGCCGCGGAAGAGGGCTTCGACATCGAGGACGTCGAGGGCGCCATCGAGGAGGCGGGCCACGGCCCCCTTCCCGTGCTCGCCGTCGTCGGCCGCCCCAATGTCGGCAAGTCGACCCTGGTGAACCGGATCATCGGCCGCCGCGAGGCGGTCGTCGAGGACAAGCCCGGCGTCACCCGCGACCGCGTCACCTATGAGGCGGAGTGGGCCGGCCGCCGTTTCAAGGTGGTCGACACCGGCGGCTGGGAGCAGGACGTCCTCGGCATCGACGCCTCCGTGGCCGCGCAGGCCGAGTACGCGATCGAGGCCGCCGACGCGGTCGTCTTCGTGGTGGACGCCAAGGTCGGCGCCACCGACACCGACGAAGCCGTGGTCCGGCTGCTGCGCAAGGCCGGCAAGCCGGTCGTACTGGCCGCCAACAAGGTCGACGGCCTCTCCGGCGAGTCCGACGCGGCCTACCTGTGGTCCCTCGGCCTCGGCGAGCCGCACCCCGTCTCCGCCCTGCACGGTCGCGGCACCGGCGACATGCTGGACGCCGTCCTGGAGGCCCTGCCGGACGCCCCCGCGCAGACCTTCGGCGGCCCCGGCGTCGGCGGCCCCCGCCGCATCGCCCTGATCGGCCGCCCCAACGTCGGCAAGTCCTCGCTGCTGAACAAGGTCGCGGGCGAGGAGCGCGTCGTCGTCAACGAGCTGGCGGGCACCACCCGCGACCCGGTCGACGAGATGATCGAGCTGGGCGGCAAGACCTGGAAGTTCGTGGACACCGCCGGTATCCGCAAGCGCGTCCACCTCCAGCAGGGCGCCGACTACTACGCCTCCCTGCGCACGGCCGCCGCCGTGGAGAAGGCGGAGGTCGCGGTCATCCTGATCGACGGCTCCGAGAACATCTCGGTGCAGGACCAGCGCATCGTCACCATGGCCGTCGAGGCCGGGCGCGCGGTCGTCGTCGCGTTCAACAAGTGGGACACCCTCGACGAAGAGCGCCGCTACTACCTCGAGCGCGAGATCGAGACCGAGCTGGGCCAGATCGCCTGGGCCCCGCGCGTCAACGTCTCCGCCCGCACCGGCCGCCACATGGAGAAGCTGGTCCCGGCGATCGAGACCGCGCTCGAGGGCTGGGAGACCCGTGTCCCCACCGGCCGGCTGAACGCCTTCCTCGGCGAGCTGGCCGCCGCCCACCCGCACCCGGTCCGGGGCGGCAAGCAGCCGCGCATCCTGTTCGGCACCCAGGCCGGCACCAAGCCGCCGCGCTTCGTCCTCTTCGCCTCCGGCTTCATCGAGGCGGGCTACCGGCGCTTCATCGAGCGCCGGCTGCGCGAGGAGTTCGGCTTCGAGGGCACCCCGATCCACCTCTCGGTGCGGGTGCGCGAGAAGCGCGGCGCGAAGAAGAAGTAACCGCCACGGCGGAGATACGTACGGCGAAGGGGCGGCCCGGTCTCGGTGGAGACGGGCCGCCCCTTCGTGTCCGGCTCAGTTGCCCTGGCGCGGGGCCGGGGGGAGCGCCGGGGGCCCCTCGCCGTCCGGCTGGGCCCGCCCGATCGTGCCGATCCGCTGCCACTGGGACTGCTGCGACTGCTGCCGCGCGCTGTACGCCCCCGCGCTGTAGGCACTGTAGGAGCTGCTGAACGACCCCGGCCGGTGCCCGCCGTACGAGCCCGTGCTCTGCGGGAGGTTCCCGAAGGCGGTGAAGCCCAGGTTCTCCTCGCCGCTGCGGTCCCCGGGCAGCGTACGGAAGGTCTTGACCCACTCCGCGTACAGCGTGTCGTAGATCGGCGTGGACGAGGGTCCGCCGGAGTTCTCCTGCCCGGACCGGGCGACGGGAACGGGGGACAGGGCGGGCCGGCGGGGAGAGGCGTCGTATGGGTGCACGTATGTCCAAACGACGGTCCACCCAAAGGGATGCGGCCACGCGGGGGGCTGTCGGGGGTGCGCCGGGACAGCACGACCGGCCGTGCCGCCCTGGGGGTGAGGGGACGGCACGGCCGGTGTTCGGGGGGATGGGTGGGGTCAGGTGCCGGCGAGGGGGAGGGCGGCGGCGACCAGGCGGCCGTTGGCGGCGGCCTTGTCCAGGGCGTCGCGGAGCAGGTCCTCGCGGGGCTGGCGGCCGATGGAGCCGACGGGGGCCGCGAACATCAGCACCTGCTGGTGCTTGTTGGCGGCGGCCCGCCAGCTCTCGGTGACCTGGAGCGGCTGGTGCGCCTGCCACCAGGCCACCGGCTGGCTGCCGTGGGGGCCCGGCTGGAGCACCGCGTGCAACTGGCCGACGGCGAGCAGCACCGACCAGCCGTGCAGCACCGGGGGGACGGCGTCGAGCGCGGTGACCGGCATGAAGCCCTGCTCGATGAGGAGGGGGAGGAAGTCGTCCCCGCCCCCGGTGGCGCCGGGGCGCGCGATGGGCGCGGTCGGCTCGACGACGAGCGCCGGGTGCAACTCGCCCTCGATCAGCACCAGTCCGCTGGTCACCCCGAGCACGGCGGGCTCGGGCGTGGTCCGGTGCGGCTGCTCCGGCTCCTGGGGGGCGGCCTCGCCGCCGATGGAGCGGACGGCGCCCTGCAGTTGCTCCTCGGTGACCTGTACGACCTGCGAGGGCAGACAGCCCGCGTGGGCGAAGGCGAGGACGGCGGTCTCGTCCCCGACGAACAGGACGGTGCTGGTGCGTTCCTGCTCGGAGTCCCCCGGAGTGCGGCAGGACGTGCAGTCGTAACTGCCCGGAGCGCCGGCTCCGGTGAGCAGCCGGTCGGCTTCTTCGTCGCCGATCTCGGCGCGTACGGCGTCACTGACGTCGAGCATGCGCGGCACGGTGGCTCCCTCGGGATGCGCGCGGTCGGCCGGGTGGCTCCCGGTCGCTGAGCCTTGGGATCGCGGGCTCATGCAGAAGACAACGGGCGTCCTGTGGTGGGGGTCACGCCCCAGGGGGAACGGAATCGAACCGGCCTGCGCGCAGGGTCACTTTCGACACGGAATCGGCCACACACCGTCAACTCCGTGCACAGTCAAGGAACTTGAAAGGGTGATGTGTGTCACGGGCAGGTGCCGCTCATGGTCGACAAAAGCGGAAATAACCGTATGAAGTGGTTGGCCGGAAATCGCCGATACCGGCGGTAACCGCCAACTGGCCTGCCTCGACGGCGTGTTGTTGAAATGCGGCACCTGTCCTCCTTAGATTCCTTCGCCGTGTGCAACTAGCACCGCTCGGGTAGGTCCGCCGCCCGGCGCCGGGTCCGTCAGGGCCGCGGCACCGGTCACCGGTGGACGGGGCGGGCGCGAGGAACCGCGGTCCGACGCGGCGAGCCGTGCCCCGCCCAGGGGGAGCCCGGGTTCGTGGAGAGGGAACTGCATGACCGAGTGTGCCGATACGACCCGTCCGACCGCCCGTAAGGGCCGTACGACGGCCGCCCTCGCCGGGGCCGCGCTGCTCGCCCCGCTGGGGCTGCTGGCAGCCTCCGGAGAGGCGCAGGCGGCGGACAACGGGGTCTGGGACCGCATCGCCCAGTGCGAGAGCGGCGGCAACTGGCACATCAACACCGGCAACGGCTACTACGGCGGACTCCAGTTCTCCGCCAGTACGTGGCGTGCCTACGGCGGCGGCGCCTACGCCGCCACCGCGGACCAGGCGTCGAGAAGCGCGCAGATCGCCGTGGCGTCCAAGGTCCAGCAGGCCCAGGGCTGGGGCGCCTGGCCCGTCTGCTCCGGCCGCGCCGGGGCCTACGGGTCCGCACCGTCCAGCGCCTCGACGGGCGGCGGAACCGACAAGGGCGTGACGAAGAAGTCCGCCCCGACCCGGTCCGCTCCCACCCGGTCCGCCCCGACCCGGACCGCACCGTCGCGGTCCGCCCAGGTCCCGCAGCGCCCGGCGACGACCCACGCCGACCGGGGAGCCGGCCGGGGCGGCTACACCGTCCGCCAGGGCGACACGCTGAGCACCATCGCCGCCCGGCACGGGGTGAGCTGGCAGCGGGTCTACGAGGCCAACCGGTCGGTCATCGGGGCCGACCCCGATCTGATCGTGCCGGGGCAGCACCTCGCGCTCTGACGCTCTGACGCGAGGCCCCGCCTCGACGGCAACGGCCGCCGCCCTCCGGAGGGCGGCGGCCGTTCGCATGTCTGTTCGTGCGGAGAACCCGTGAATTTCCTATGCGCCGTCAGCTCCGGGACGCGTGCGCCGCATTTCGCGGGAAAAACGTTCCGGTCCCGTTCTTGGCCGGTTCCGGTGTGTGATCCGACGCATTACGAGCGTTAATTGGACCCCGTGCGGGCCCCCACAGGAAAATTCTGTTCGATTACCCCGTGAAGGTGAACGGAAACCCCCATACGTGTGACGGAGTACGCGGGTTACGGGCTCCGGGAGCTGTGACAGAAGTGTGACCGGGCGGCGCCCCGGCGGGTGCCTTCCGTAGTCGGCGCGGGCCGCCTAGCGTGGCCGCATGGCACAGATTCCCGCTCCGCCGCCGGAGCCGCAGGACACCCTGGACAGCTATGTGGGCCTGGCCCCGGAGGACGCCGACCGGCGCGCCCGGAGCCGGGGCTGGCAGACGGTGCGGGCGCTGCCGCCCGGCGCGATCATCACCATGGAGTACCGCACGGGCCGTCTCAACTTCGAGGTGAAGGACGGCCGGGTCGCCCGCGTCTGGAAGGGCTGACCCGGCCGTCAGGGGCGCGCGGCCTGCGAGGCGCCGCGCGGGAGCCGGTCCGCGTGCGGCGGACGCCGGCTGCCCGCCGGGGTGACCGGGGTGCGCTCGGAGCGGGCCGTGTGCGGGCCCGGCGCCAGATGGATCGGCGGCCGGGACCCGCGCGCCGACGTGACCGGCTCCCGCGCCGGTACGGCCGGCTCGGCGGCCTTGGCCAGCGGCTGGAGCGCCACCGGGGCGAGCGGCGCGGCCGGCGCGGGCGCGGTGCGCCGCCAGCGGGCGCGCAGCCGGTCCCGCAGCGCGAACAGCGCGTTCTCCGCGCGGGAGATCAGCGGCTCGAACCAGGGGAGCGCCAGCAGGATCAGCAGTCCGGCGGCCCAGCCCAGCAACACGTCGCTCAGCCAGTGCGTACCGAGATAGACGGTGGTGAGGCCGACGCCGAGCGAGGTGATCGCGGAGAGGGCGGAAAGCCAGCGGCGCGCCCTGGCCGTGGAGGCCAGATACGCCAGGATGCCCCAGGTCACGACCGCGTTGGCGGTGTGACCCGAGGGAAATATGTCTCCGCCCAGGCCCATCTCGTTCGAGCCGATCACGGTGGCGTAGTGCGGGCCGAGCCGGCCCATGCCGAGCTTGGCGGCGCCGACCGTGATGTTCAGCAGCAGTAGCGAGGCGGCCAGGGTCAGCAGCGGGCGGACCGTGTGCTGGCGCCAGGAGCGCCAGCCGAGCCAGGCCGCGACCATCACCGCGGTGGGGCCGCGCTGGCCGAGCACCACGTAGTAGTCGAGGAAGGCGTGGATGCCGGGCCACTGCTGGTAGGGGCGGAAGAACATGACCCGCCAGTCCAGCCGGACCAGCCAGGACGTGGTGATCACGGCCCACACGATCGCCAGGTAGAAGGCCAGGGTCGAGGAGAACAGCACGGCCCGGTGCCGCGACATCCGCGGCACGTCGATATGGGCCGGCCGTTCCGGCTCACGGTCCAGCCTGGCGAACACCCGGTCCAGACGCCGGGTGAGCTTTCGTTCGGTACGCACCCAATCGACGTTACAGCGAGTGAGCTGTGTTCCCGGTCGGTACTGGGGCTTTGTGATGACGATGTGATGTGGGAAACCTCTCAGGAACCGCTTGAATTCCTGAACGTCGGCAATATCGCCGGAGCGGCCCCCGTAATTGCCCCGGATCTCGCCGGGAGCGGTTTTATGGCGCTTTTAATTCGGTTCAAATTCGGTTCACCGAAAGGTGGTCCGGTATTCGGCGGGCGCTCACCCGGCCCGCCGGGCCCCTCAGGGCGGGCCGGAGCCGTTCAGCCACCAGGCGCCGTACCCCGCCGCCCCGGCCGCGAGCGCCGTGACCAGCAGCGCGGCGCGGGCCGGGCGGGCGCGGGCCAGGGCCTCGGCCGGCGGGAAGAGCAGGGGGAAGGCGGGCAGCAGCAGCCGGGGCTTGGAGCCGAAGTAGCTCGACGCGCACAGGGCCAGCGCCAGCACGACCCCGCTGTGGACCAGCAGCGCGAGCGGCTGCCCCCGGCGCACCCCGGCCCCGTACAGCCACAGCAGCAGGACGACGCCGGTGATCAGGGCGACGCCCGCGAGGACCGACGGGAACCCGGTGAGCAGGCCGCCGACGAAGCGGGCGAAGGCGTACCCGCCGTCGAAGCCGTTGCGCCACCCCGCCTGCACGTCGAGGTAGCCGAGCGGGCCGTCCCCGGTGCGACGGCCCACCCACAGCACGTACGCCGCCGCGCCCAGCGGGGCCACGGCGGCGCCCAGCACCCGGCGCCAGGCGGGGGCGCGCGGGCCGTCCGCGCTCCCGGTTCGCCCGAACGAGGCAACGGCCGCCACCCACACCGCGGCGACCACCGCCGCCCCCACCGGCCGGGTCAGCCCCGCGAGCGCCGCCAGCAGCCCCGCCGTCACCCAGCGCCCGGACACCACCGCGAACAGCGACCAGGCGGCCAGCGCGGTGAACAGGGACTCGCTGTACGCCATCGACTGCACGACCCCGACCGGCAGCACCGCCCACAGCAGCACCGCGCACACCCCGGCCCGCGCCCCGTACAGCCGGTCCGCCAGCGCGAAGATCCCGCCCGCCGCCGCCAGCGAGGCCAGGGCGGAGACCGCGAGGCCCGCGTCCGCGTACGACAGCGGGGTCAGGGCGTGCAGCAGGCGCTCCAGCCAGGGGAGGAGGGGGAAGAAGGCGAGGTCGGAGTGGACGTCGCCGTTCGGCAGCCGGACCTCGTGGCCGTAGCCCGCCCCGGCGACCCGCGCGTACCAGAGGGAGTCCCAGCGGGCGGAGAGCAGCGTGTGCGCGCTCGTACCGCGCGCCGCGCTCCACCCGGCCAGCACGGCCAGCCCCAGGGCCCGGACCCCCGCGTACCCCAGCAGCGCCGGGAGGGCCCGGCGGGGGAGGGAAGTCACGGGAGGGGCCGCCCGCGTGGCTGTCTCGGTCACGGGCCGATTATCGACGCCCGCGCCGGCCGCCCCGTCATCCGCCGGTGACCCCCGGTGGCGAGGTGGCGCACGCCACACCGATCGGGCGCAACCGTGAGAGGTCCGCCACGTGACCTGGGCATGAACTCGCGTACGCTGACGAGCCACCCGCGTGGGTCCGGGCGGGCCTTCGGGCACCGCTCCTCTCCGGCCGTACGGCGTGGAGATCCCCCCACCCCGCCGACCCGCCGCACGCGAGGACTCTTCTGGGAGGTACGTACATGTCCGGGACGACCACGGCCGCCGTCCGGCCGTCCCGTGAGGCGACCGGCGCCAACCGCTGGGTCGTCCTCGTCGTCCTCTGTGTCAGCCTGCTGCTCGTCGGTCTCGACGCCACCGTGCTGCACGTGGCGGTCCCCGCCGTCACCGAGGACCTCCGGCCCAGCGCGGTCGAACTGCTCTGGATCGTCGACATCTATCCCCTGGTCTGCGCCTCGCTGCTGATCCTCTTCGGCACCCTGGGCGACCGGGTCGGACGCAGACGCGTCCTGCTGCTCGGCTACGCCCTGTTCGGCGTGGCCTCGGCCGTCGCCGCCCTCGCGCACAACGGCGAGACGCTGATCATGGCCCGCGCGCTGCTCGGCGTCGGCGGCGCCATGATCATGCCCGCCACGCTGTCCATCCTGCGCCAGGTCTTCCCCGACCGGCGCGAACGGGCGCTCGCCATCGGCATCTGGAGCGCGGTCGCCGCCGTCGGCGCGGCCGTCGGCCCGCTGCTCGGCGGGTTCCTGCTGGAGCACTTCTGGTGGGGCTCGGTCTTCCTGGTCAACATCCCGCTGATGCTGGTGAGCCTGCCCATCGGCCGGATGCTGCTGCCCGAGTCCCGGGGCGAGCGCGACGGCCCCTGGGACGTCACCGGCGCCCTGATGGCGGCGGGCGGCCTCTTCGGCGTCGTCCTCGGCGTCAAGCGGCTCGGCGGCGGCGAGGACGTCACCGGCCCGCTCACCCTCGTCCCGCTCCTGGTGGGCGTGGCCCTGCTCGTCCTCTTCGTCCGGCGCCAGGCCGGCCGCGCCCATCCCCTGGTCGACCTGAGCATGTTCCGGCGGCCCGCGTTCAGCACCTCGGTGGGCTGCATCGTGCTCGCCATGCTGGCCCTGGTCGGCCTGGAACTGATCGCCGCGCAGTACCTCCAGCTCGTGCTGGGCCTGTCCCCGCTCCAGACCGGGCTGCGGCTGCTGCCGCTGACCGTCGCCGCGATGGCGGCGGGCCTCGCCGGCGCCCGGGTCCTGCGCGGTCTCGGGCCGCGCCGGATGGTCTGCGCCGGGTTCGTCCTCACCGCCGTCGCCGTCGTCACCCTCACCGCGATGGGCGGCCACGACAACACCCCGCTGCTCCTCACCGGCTTCGTGCTGCTCGGCTTCGGCCTGGAGACGACCCTTTTCGGGGCCTACGAGTCCATGCTCAGCGAGGCCCCGGCCGACCGGGCCGGCGGCGCGGCCGCCATCGGCGAGACCTCCTACCAGCTCGGCGCCGGCATCGGCATCGCCCTGCTCGGCAGCGTGATGAACGCCGCCTACGCGCCCGCCCTCGACTCCGTGCCCGGCGTCCCCGCCTCCGCCTCCTCGGCCGCGGGCCGCTCCCTGGGTGAGGCGTACGAGGTCGCCGCCCGGCTCGGCGGGCCCGCCGGGGCCGCGCTGCGGCACGCCGCCCGCGACTCCTTCGTGCACGGACTGCATGTGACGCTGCTGGTCAGCGCCGGTCTGCTGCTGCTCGGCGCGCTGATGGCGCTCCGGCTGCCCCGCGTCATGAACTGCGCCCCGGAGGGCGCCGGGGTCCCGGAACCGGCCGCGGAGAGCCCCGTACCGCTCGCCAAGAGCGAGCTGCCCGCGCCCCGGACGGCCGGGAAACCCACCGTCTCCGCCTGACCTCCGGCCCGGTCGCTCTGGACGTACGGCGCGCTCGGCCGTAACGTCGGCCGGGCATACGTTAACTAGCGGTGCTAGTTTTTGGCGCCGCAGGTCCAGAGCCGCAGAGTGCCGGAGGGTGTTCCCCATGTCCGCGTCCCCGAAGCCGCCCGCGTTCGACCCCGCCGACCCGCTCGGCCTCGACGACCTCCTCGACCCCGAGGACCTCGCCGTCCGCGACACCGTCCGCTCCTGGGCGGCCGACCGCGTACTGCCGTACGTGGCCGACTGGTACGAGAAGGGTGAGCTGCCCGGCATCCGGGAGCTGGCCCGCGAACTCGGCTCGATCGGCGCCCTCGGCATGTCCCTGACCGGGTACGGCTGCGCGGGCGCCTCGTCCGTGCAGTACGGCCTGGCCTGCCTGGAGCTGGAGGCCGCCGACTCCGGCATCCGCTCCCTGGTCTCGGTCCAGGGCTCGCTCGCCATGTACGCCATCCACGCGTACGGCAGCGAGGAGCAGAAGAACGAGTGGCTGCCCCGCATGGCTTCCGGCGAGGTCATCGGCTGCTTCGGGCTGACCGAGCCCGACCACGGCTCCGACCCGGCCGGCATGCGCACCTTCGCCAAGCGGGACGGCGAGGACTGGGTGCTCAGCGGGCGCAAGATGTGGATCACCAACGGATCGGTCGCCGGGGTCGCGGTGGTCTGGGCGCGCACCGAGGACGGCATCCGAGGCTTCGTGGTCCCCACCGACCGGCCCGGTTTCTCGGCGCCGGAGATCAAGCACAAGTGGTCGCTGCGGGCCTCGGTCACCAGCGAACTCGTGCTGGACGACGTACGGCTGCCCGCCGACGCGGTGCTGCCCGGCGTCACCGGGCTGCGCGGACCGCTCGGCTGTCTCTCGCACGCCCGGTACGGCATCGTGTGGGGGTCGATGGGCGCCGCCCGCGCCAGCTTCGAGGCCGCCCTGGACTACGCGCGGACGCGGGAGCAGTTCGGGCGGCCCATCGGGGGGTTCCAGCTCACCCAGGCCAAGCTCGCCGACATGGCGGTCGAGCTGCACAAGGGAATCCTGCTCGCCCACCATCTGGGGCGGCGGATGGACGCCGGGAAGCTGCGGCCCGAGCAGATCAGTTTCGGCAAGCTGAACAACGTCCGCGAGGCCATCGAGATCTGCCGCACGGCGCGGACGATCCTCGGAGCCAACGGGATCTCCCTCGAATATCCCGTGATGCGGCACGCGACGAACCTGGAGTCGGTGCTCACCTACGAGGGCACCGTGGAGATGCACCAGCTCGTGCTGGGCAAGGCGCTCACCGGGCTCGACGCCTTCCGGTGAGCCCCCTGAGGGGCGGGGCCGGTGAACGGCCCCGCCTCAGCTCTGGTTGAAGAAGCCGTCCTCCCGGCGGCCCGCCGGTTCGCCACTGATGATCTCGGTGTGGGCGGGCGTCAGCAGGAAGACCCGCGTCGCCACCCGCTCGATCGTGCCCCGCAGACCGAAGGTGAGCCCGGCCGCGAAGTCCACCACCCGCTTGGCGTCGGCGCCCTCCATCGCCGTGAGGTTCATGATCACCGGGACCCCGTCCCGGAACAGTTCGCCGATGGCGCGGGCGTCCCGGAAGCTGTCCGGGGTGACCGTGCCGATCCGGCGGCCCTTGTCCTCGGCCGTGTCCGCGGCCACCTTCACCCGCGGGTCGGTGACCCAGGCGTCAGCGGGCTCCGTGCCCTCGGAGTAGTCGTCGTCGTAGTAACGCTCGTCATCGTTGTCGTCGACGAGGCCGAGCCACGCACTCGCCTTGCGTACCGATCCCATGGACGCCTCCTCTCACAGCGGTCTTGTCTGTTCTTCGCTTCCCTATGGTCATCCATGATGCGGACGGTGCGCCAAGTGGATAGACGCCGCGCGGGGGGTTTGTGACGGTACTGGTGCACGATCGATCCGTCGAGAGCCCTTGTGCCCCAAGGGCTGCGACTCATACGGCTGCTGACTGTGAGTGAAATATGATTTGTCGCGGCGGATGGGTGATGTGTGGTGTGTCCGGGTGACGGAAGGGGTCTCCGGGACGCCCGAGGTGGGTCTTGTGGGGCGATTGTCGGCTTGTGTGACTTGAGGGAACGTCAGGGTGTGCGGGGCGTCTGATCGTTGAGCCGTGTACGGCCGAAAGGCACCCTTGTGCCGACCGGTCGTTCGGCCGAATACTCCCCCTCAGCGCTTGTCAGGGGCATGCACGTCCGATCGACCTGCCGCTGACTGCGCCTCACGGGCCCCGACCCCACGCGGGCCCCCGAATTCCCCAGGAGGGAACGACACGTGAGGATCAAGCGCACCACTCCCCGAGGCCGTATCGCCAGACGCACTCAGCTCACGGCGGCCGTCAGCGGCCTTCTCGCCGTTGCCGCGTTCGCCGCCCCCACCGCGAACGCCAGCGACGTCCACACGTTCAGCGCCAGCCAGCTCACCAAGGCGAGCGACTCCGTCCGCCAGGCCGACGTCCCCGGTACCGCCTGGGCCGTCGACAGCAAGACCAACCGCGTCCTCGTCACCGTCGACAGCACGGTGTCCCAGGCCGAGATCGCCAAGATCAAGCAGCAGGCCGGCGCGGACAAGATCACCGTCAAGCGGACGGCCGGCAAGTTCAACAAGCTGATCACCGGCGGTGACGCCATCTACGGCGGCTCCTACCGGTGCTCGCTCGGCTTCAACGTCCGCAGCGGCAGCACGTACTACTTCCTGACCGCCGGCCACTGCGGTGAGGTCGCCTCCACCTGGTACAGCAACTCCGCGAAGACCACGGTGCTCGGCACCAACGTCGGGTACAGCTTCCCCGGCAACGACTTCGCGCTGGTGCGGTACACCAACTCGTCCGTCGCGCACCCGAGTGCGGTCGGGAGCCAGACGATCAGCAGCGCCGCGACTCCGGCGGTCGGGACCACCGTGACGCGGCGCGGGTCCACCACCGGTACCCACAGTGGGCGGGTCACCGCGCTGAACGCCACCGTCAACTACGGCGGTGGGGACGTGGTTTCCGGGCTCATCCAGACCACTGTGTGCGCCGAGGGCGGTGACAGTGGTGGGCCGCTGTACGGGGGGAGTGTCGCTTACGGGCTCACGTCCGGGGGTAGCGGCAACTGCTCCTCCGGGGGGACGACGTTCTTCCAGCCTGTCACCGAGGCGTTGAGCTACTACGGGGTGACGCTTCCGTAGTTCCCTGGGTTCTCTGAGGTTCCCTGACGGGCCGTCCTTACTGACGGGTCGGTTCGGCGGGCCCCCGCACGCGGTAACTCGCGTGCGGGGGCCCGCTTTTTGTTGTGGGTGGGGGTGTGGGGGCGGGTGGTGGTCTGTGTGGGGGGTCTGTGCAGGGGGTGTGGGGCTTCGGTTTTCGGGCGCTTTGGGAGGGGCGGTTTTAGGACACCCGATCCTGTTGGTGCGTGAGGGGCCCGGTTGTGGATTTCGCGTTTGCACTGCGAACTTCCTGGGGTGACTGTTCTCGGTCAAGCTGGGGAGGTTGTTCGAGAGTGCGGCCTGAAGTCGGTCTTGTGTGCCCGCTGTGACCTTCGGAAGAGTGGGCGCTCGTCAACCAGCCTTCCGGTCCGTCAGGTCCCCACAACCTGCCGTACCGACCCCCCACAGGAGGACGTGAGTTGAAGCATCGACGCATACCCGCACGCCGGGCCGCGATCGCCGGAGCGGGTGTTCTCGCACTGGTCGGAGCGGGTGTCACCTTCCAGACTGCGAACGCCAGCGAACCTTCCGGGGCTGCGGACTCCGCGGCCGGCGCGCGTGTTCTGTCCGCTCCCGCGGCCGGAAAGCTCGCCTCCACGCTGCTTGCCGACCTCGGCTCCGACAGCGCGGGCAGCTACTACGACGCCCAGGCCAAGAGCCTCGTCGTCAACGTGCTCAACGCCTCTGCCGCCGATACCGTCCAGGCGGCCGGCGCCAAGGCCAGAATCGTCTCCCACTCGCTCGCCGTGCTCGACGGGGCGCGGTCCACGCTCACCAAGGACGCGACGATCCCGGGTACCTCCTGGGCTACCGACCCGGTGTCCAACAAGGTCGTCGTCACCGCCGACAAGACCGTGTCCTCGGCTCAGTACGCCAAGCTGGGGAAGGTTGTCTCCGGACTGGACGGTGCTGCTGAACTCAAGCGGTCGAAGGGGGAGTTCAAGCCCTTCGTCTCCGGGGGTGACGCCATCAACGGGTCGGGTGGGCGGTGTTCGCTCGGGTTCAACGTGACCAAGGGTGGGGCGCCGTACTTCCTCACCGCGGGGCACTGCACGGCTGCGATCTCCAGTTGGACCGACTCGGCTGGGAATGCCATCGGGTCCAACGCGGACTCCAGTTTCCCCGGGAACGACTACGGGCTCGTGAAGTATGTCGACGGGGTCGATCATCCTAGTGAGGTCAATCTCTACAACGGGTCTGCTCAGGCGATCTCGGGGGCTGCTGAGGCCACTGTGGGGATGAAGGTGACTCGGAGCGGGTCCACGACTCAGGTTCACGACGGGACCGTGACTGGGCTCAACGCGACTGTGAACTACTCCGAGGGGACTGTCAGTGGGCTGATTCAGACCGATGTGTGTGCTGAGCCTGGGGACAGTGGTGGGTCGCTGTTCTCCGGGAGCAGTGCGGTCGGGCTGACGTCCGGGGGTAGTGGGGACTGCTCCTCCGGTGGGGAGACGTTCTTCCAGCCTGTTACCGAGGCGCTGTCCGCCACCGGGACGCAGATCGGCTGAGTCCTGGCTTCGGGCTGTTGGGCCCCCGTTCTCCTTCGGGAGGGCGGGGGCCCTTTGCGGCTCTCTGCCGGTGGGCGCTTCGGGGCGCGCGTTGTGGGGCGGGGCCGCGCCGGGGGGTGTCCGTCCTCGGTCCGGCGACTTTTGTTTCTTTCGTTGTTCGGGTTGGTGTTTCGCCGGCCGCTGCGGGCGGACACCCCCCGACACGTCCCCTCGCCGCCGTGTTCGGCCATCCCGCCCGTGGAGTCCTCGTGGGGCTTCCTCGCCGTTTTCGCAGGTGAGGGGGGTCGTTGCTCTCGTCGTACGTGCGTTCGATAGTGGGGGTATGGTGGGGATGGAACGGGTGTTCGATTGGTGAGTGATGGGAGGTGCTGGGGTGGCGTTCGCGCATTTGCGGGTGGCCTCCGGGTTCTCCCTGCGGTACGGGGCCTCGCATCCGGAGCGGCTTGCCCAGCGGGCCTCCGAGCGGGGGATGGATGTGCTGGCCCTTACTGATCGGGACTCGCTTGCCGGGGCTGTGCGGTTTGCCAAGGCTTGTGCGGGGAGTGGGGTGCGGCCCGTTTTTGGGGTTGAGCTGGGGGTTGCTGCCGTTGCTTCCGGGGGTGGTGGGGGGCGGCTTCGGGCTCCGGTGCGTGGGGGTGCCTTTGTTGATGAGTCGGCTCCTCGGGTGACCTTTCTGGCTCGGGACGGGGCTTTGGGGTGGGCTGAGCTTTGTCGGATGGTTACCGCTGCTCACGCCGGGGGTGGGGGTACGCCCTTGGTGCCCTGGGAGGCGCTTCGGGGGGAAGGGGTTGTGGTGCTGTTGGGGCCTGACTCTGATGTGGGGCGGGCTCTTGCTGCTGGGCGGCCTGATCGGGCTGGGCGGTTGCTGGGGGGCTGGCGGGAGGTTTTTGGGGACGCTCTGCGGGTTGAGGTTGTGTGGCATGGGGTCGGGGGGACGGGGAGGGGGTCCTTGCGGCTGGCTGCTCGGAGTCTTGGGTTCGCTGTGGAGCAGGGGGTGCGGCCTGTGCTCAGTAATGCGGTGCGGTATGCCGATTCGGGGCAGGGGCGGGTTGCTGATGTGTTGGATGCTGCTCGGCGGCTGGTGCCTATTGATCCTCGGAAGGGGCTTGATTCCGGGGAAGCCTGGTTGAAGGGGCCTGGTGAGATGTTCCGGGTTGCCGAGCGGGTGGTGGAGGCTGCCGGGTATCGGCGGGAGATGGCGGGGCGGTTGGTTGCCGAGACGCTTGCCGTTGCCGGGGAGTGTGTGGTTGATCCTGAGGATGATCTCGGGATCGGGAGTGTGCGGTTTCCCGAGGGGCGGCTGGTGGGGGCCGGGCGGCGGGGGGCTCAGCGGGCGCTTGCTTCTCGGGCCGTTGCCGGGATGGTGCGGCTTGGGTATTCCGGGCGGCGGGAGTACTGGGAGCGGATGCATGAGGAGCTGGAGATTGTCGGGTACCACGGGTACGCGTCTTATTTCCTGACCGTTGCCCAGGTGGTCGACGATGTGCGAGGGATGGGGATTCGGGTCGCTGCCCGTGGGTCCGGGGCCGGGTCTCTGGTCAATCATCTGCTGGGTATTGCTCATGCCGATCCGGTGGCGCACGGGTTGCTCATGGAGCGGTTCTTGTCGCGGGAGCGGATTGCGCTTCCTGATATCGATGTGGATGTGGAGTCCGCTCGGCGGATCGAGGTTTATCGGGCCATTATCGGGCGGTTCGGTGGGGAGCGGGTGGCTACCGTCGCCATGCCGGAGACCTATCGGGTGCGGCATGCCATTCGGGATGTGGGGGCCGCTCTTTCGATGGACCCTGCCGAGATCGACCGGGTCGCCAAGGCTTTTCCGCATGTGCGGGCTCGGGACGCCCGCGTCGCGCTCGCCGAGTTGCCGGAGTTGAAGGGGCTCGCGGGGG
Organism: Streptomyces bauhiniae; assembly: GCF_004784475.1. Classification (GTDB taxonomy): domain Bacteria; phylum Actinomycetota; class Actinomycetes; order Streptomycetales; family Streptomycetaceae; genus Streptomyces; species Streptomyces seoulensis. The sequence goes on along the minus strand of NZ_SRRT01000008.1, from coordinate 376,622 downwards.
AGCAGGAGCGGTACGGGGTGCTGTGGGAGCTGGTGGAGGCGCTGGACGCGTTGCCGCGTGGGGTTGCCATGCATCCTTGTGGGGTTCTGCTGTCCGACTCCTCTCTGCTCCGGCGTACTCCGGTGGTGCCGACCAGTGGAGAGGGGCTGCCCATGTCGCAGTTCGACAAGGAGGACGTGGAGGATCTCGGGCTGCTGAAGCTGGATGTGCTCGGGGTGCGGATGCAGTCGGCCATGGCGCATGCCGTTGCCGAGGTGGAGCGGGCTTCCGGGGAGCGGGTCGATCTGGATGCTCTGCCGGAGGGGGATGGTGATACCTATCGGCTTATTCGGTCCACCGAGACGCTTGGGTGTTTTCAGATTGAGTCGCCTGGGCAGCGGGATCTGGTGGGGCGGCTTCAGCCTGATTGTTTTGGGGATCTGGTTGTTGATATTTCTTTGTTCCGGCCCGGTCCTGTTGCCGCCGATATGGTGCGGCCTTTTATCGAGGCTCGGCATGGGCGGGCGCCTGTGCGGTATCCGCATCCGGATCTTGAGCCGGCGTTGCGGGACACGTATGGGGTGGTGGTGTTTCATGAGCAGGTCATCGACATTCTTGCCGTCATGACCGGGTGTGGGCGGGGAGAGGCCGATGCGGTGCGGCGGTTGCTCTCCGATTCCGAGGCTCAGGGGCGGGTGCGGGTGTGGTTCGCCCAGCGGGCCGAGGAGAAGGGGTACGACGCGGAGACCATTCGGCGGACCTGGGAGATTGTCGAGGCTTTCGGGTCCTATGGGTTCTGCAAGGCGCATGCTGTCGCTTTTGCTGTGCCTACCTATCAGTCCGCTTGGCTCAAGGCGCATTATCCTGCCGCTTTTTATGCCGGGCTGCTCACGCATGATCCGGGGATGTATCCCAAGCGGTTGCTGTTGGCGGATGCTCGGCGGCTCGGGGTGCCGGTTCTGCCGTTGGACGTGAATGTGTCCGGGGTCGCTCATCGAATCGAACTGGTGTCTGGTTCTGGGGTGTGGGGGGTGCGGCTCGCCCTGGCCGATGTGCATGGGATCAGTGAGGCGGAGGCCGCGCGGATCGCCGAGGGGCAGCCGTACGCGTCCCTGCTGGACTTCTGGGAGCGGGGGCGGCCGGGGCGGCCGCTCGCGCAGCGGTTGGCCCAGGTGGGAGCCCTGGACGCGTTCGGGGCCAACCGGCGTGATCTTCAGTTGCACCTGGCCGAGCTGCACCGGGGGTCCCGTGGCGGGCGCGGGGATCAGCTTCCGCTGGGCGGGGGGCGGCGGACCGCTTCCGCCGGGCTGCCCGATCTGTCGGAGGCCGAGCGGCTCAGCGCCGAGCTGGGTGTGCTGTCCATGGACGTCTCCCATCACCTGATGGACGACCACCGGGGCTTCCTGGAGGAGCTGGGCGTGGTGTCGGCGCGGCGGCTGCGCGAGGCCCGGCACGGGGAGACCGTGCTGGTCGCCGGGGCCAAGGCGGCCACCCAGACACCGCCGATCCGGTCCGGCCGGCGGGTCATCTTCAGCACGCTGGACGACGGCACCGGGCTGGTCGACCTCGCCTTCTTCGACGACTCGCACGACGCCTGCGCGCACACCGTCTTCCACTCCTGGCTGCTGCTGGTGCGCGGGGTGGTGCAGCGGCGCGGGCCGCGCAGTCTGAGCGTGGTCGGGTCGGCCGTCTGGAACCTCGCCGAACTCGCCGAGCTGCGGGCCGAGGGCGGTCTGGAGAAGGTGGCGGCCCGGCTGGCCGAGCCCGCGCCGGAGGCGAAGGCCGCTGAGGACGGGGTGGGGCGGCGGATTCGGATGTCCACCGGCTTCCAGATGCATCCCTGGGCCGACCTGCGCCCGGCCGGCCAGGAGGTGTCCGAGCAAGCGCCGTCCGCCATGCGGAAGTTGTGGCATCAGAGTCCGGGGAGTGCGGGATGACCATTCTCTGTGTGCGCTTTCGCCGCGCCGGCGAGGGTGACGGTGAGCTGGAGCTGTCCGAACTGCTCGGGCTGCTGGAGGAGTTCACGCCCGTCGTGGAGGGGCTGCCGCCCGACGGGGCGCTGGCCGATCTGCGCGGGGCCGAGCGGTACTTCGGGCGGGGGCCGGTGGAGTTGGCCGCGCTGATCCGGGTGCGGGCGCTCGCCCGGTACGGGGTCGACTGCGTGGTGGGCGCCGGGCCCGGCCCGATGCTGGCCCGGATGGCGCTGCGGGAGGCCCGGCCGGGGATGGTGCGCGCCGTGCCCGACGAGCCCGGTGCCGGGGCGGAGTTCCTCGCCGGGCTGCCCGTGGTCGCGCTGCCCGGTGTGGGGACGGCCACCGCCCGCACCCTGTGCGAGTACGGGCTCGACACCCTCGGGCGGGTCGCCGTCGCGCCGCCCGCCACGCTCCAGCGGCTCGTCGGCGCCCGGACCGCCCGTGAGCTGCGGGAGCGGGCCAACGGGGTGGACCGGGGGCGGGTCGTACCGAACGCCGTCTCCCGGTCGGTGGCCGCCGAGCGGTCCTTCGGCGTGGACGAGCTGGACCCCGCCCGGCACCGGCGGGCGCTGCTGGCCGACGCCGAGGAACTGGGGGCGCGGCTGCGGGGGATGGAGCACGTCTGCCGCTCCCTGACGCTCACCGTGCGCTACGCCGACCGCTCCACCACGGTCCGCGGGCGCACCCTCGCCGAGCCGACCGCGCACTCGGCCGACCTCACGAAGGCCGCGTACGGCATGTACGAGGCGCTCGGGCTGCAGCGGGCGCGGGTGCGGGCGCTCGCCCTGCGCGCCGAGGGGCTGGCCCCGGCCGGGGAGGCCGCGCACCAGCTCACCTTCGACCCCGTGGACGAGAAGGTCCGCCGGATCGAGGAGGTCGCCGACCTGGCGCGGGCCAAGTTCGGACCCCGCGCGGTGATGCCCGGGACGCTCGCGGCCTGAGTAGCACAAGGGGCGCGAGGGAGGGAACTTTTTACCGACGCGTAACTTCACAGTTGCACTACTCGTCCGTAACTTGACCAGTGAACAGCATCCCGTGATCCGGATCACAGGGTTAGGCCGTGCACCTTCTCCCTTGAGCCGCAAGGAGATCACACGATGCTGCCCTGGAAGCGAGCGCTCAGACCGCTCGCCGCGCTGGTCCTGGCCGCCGCGCTCGCCACCGTTCCCGCCGCCACCGCCCACGCCGCTCCCAGCAGTGGCTGGAACGACTACTCCTGCAAGCCCTCGGCCGCCCACCCGCGGCCCGTCGTCCTCGTCCACGGCACCCTCGGCAACTCCGTCACCAACTGGGTGTCGCTCGCTCCGTACCTCAAGGAGCGCGGCTACTGCGTCTTCTCCCTCGACTACGGGCAACTCCCCGGCGTCCCCGTCTTCTACGGCCTCGGCCCGATCGACAAGTCGGCCGAGCAGCTCTCCGCCTTCGTCGACAAGGTGCTCACCGCCACCGGCGCCACCAAGGCCGACCTCGTCGGCCACTCCCAGGGCGGCATGATGCCCCGGTACTACCTGAAGTTCCTCGGCGGGTCCGCCAAGGTGAACGCGCTCGTCGGGATCGCCCCCAGCAACCACGGCACCGACCTGAGCGGCCTCACCAACCTGCTGCCGTACTTCCCCGGCGCCGAGGACCTCATCAAGTCCAGCACGCCGGCACTCGCCGACCAGATCACCAACTCGGCCTTCATGACCAAGCTCAACGCGGGCGGCGACACCGTCCCCGGTGTGCACTACACCGTCATCGCCACCAAGTACGACGAGGTCGTCACCCCCTGGCGCACCCAGTACCTGACCGGCTCCGACGTCCGCAACGTCCTCCTCCAGGACCTCTGCCCGCTCGACCTCTCCGAACACGTCGCGATCGGCATCTTCGACCGCATCGCCTACCACGAGGTCGCCAACGCCCTCGACCCGTCCCACGCCACGGCCACGAGCTGCGCGTCCGCCTTCAGTTGACGTGACTCGGGGCCCTGCCCGGCCTGAGCCGCCCGGCAGGGCCCCGCGATTCAAGGGGTGTTCAGCGCGCGGTGCGGTTGCGGCCCGTCGCGCGCTGGCGCACCGAGAGGAACAGTGCGGCCGAACCCAGGGCCAGGGCGGCGGCGCCGCCGACGGCCGCGTACGAGGTGCCGGTGGGGGTGCCGGTCTCGGCCAGGGGGACCGAAGTGCCCTCCGGCTGAGGGGCGTTGGGGGTGGGGCTCACCGGCTGCGCCGAGGTGCTCGGGTCGTCGTCGCCGTGGCCGTGGTGCTCCACCGTGGAACGGTCGGCGCCGGCCGCGATCTGGCGCTCCGAGGGGGCGGAGACCGTGGGCGTGGGCGCGGGGGTCGTCTTCGCGGACTTGGTCACCTTGGCCGTACCGGCCGGGGCGGCCGCCGTCGTGCCGCCGAAGTCGACGTCCGAGCAGGAGTAGAACGCCTCCGGGCTGTCCGAGCGCTGCCACACCGCGTACAGCAGGTGGCGGCCCGTACGCTCGGGGAGCGTGCCGGAGAAGGTGTAGAAGCCGTCCGTGGCGACCGGGTCCGTGGACTTCGCCACTGGGTGGGCCACATCCAGGTCGGACCAGGCCAGGGGCTTCGCCGGGTCGTAGCCGGGCTTGGTTGCGTAGACCTCGAAGGTGCCCTTGTGGGGCGCGGTCACCCGGTACTTGAAGGTGTACGCGCCGCTGTGCACGCCGGTCGCCGGCCAGTCGGCGCGGGCCAGGTCGAGGCCCTTGAACTCGTCGTTCCCCGCGCTGCACAGCTTGCCGTCGGGGATCAGCTCCTGGTGGCGGCCGCCCGCGTCGCCGATCCGGATGCCGTTCCAGTCGTACAGCGCCTGGGTACCGCCCGCCGCCACGGCCGCCTGGCAGGCAGCCGACTTGGGGGACTCCGGGCCCTCCGCGAAGCACTGCGCGACCCGGCTGACCGGGGTGCCCATCGAACCGTGGGCGGACGCGGGAGCGGCGGCCAGCACGGTCAGGGTCAGCGGCGCCAGGCCGAGCGCGGCCGCGGTGGCGGCGGCCCGCAGCCGGGGCAGGCGCCGCCCGCGCGGGGTCGAGGGCGTGGCGAAGGGCATCGGAACTCCTCGGAAGGGTGTGCCGGAAGAGGGGGGTGGTCCCGTGGGGGGACGGTCAGAAACTAGCCCCGTACGGCGGCGGATTGACCCGCTCCGGCCCCCTTGAGGCGATCTTTATGGTCCGCTTAAGGCCGTGCTCAGACTGGGCTCAGGTCGCTACCGTGCCCGGCATGGACGATCACCCCGAAGCCCCGGTCCGCGCCGCCACGGCCGCCGACGTGCCCGCCGTGCGCGCGGTCACCGACGCCGCCTACCGCCCCTACATCGCGCGCATCGGTGTGGTGCCCCAGCCCATGGAGGCGGACCACATGGCGGACGTCGAAGAGGGGTGTGTCTTCGTCATAGGGGAGCCCGTCACCGGGCTCGTGGCCGTCCGCGCCCGCCCCGACCACCTCTTCCTCGACAGCATCGCCGTCCACCCCGACGCCCACGGCCGGGGCGTCGGGCGCCGGCTGCTGCGCTTCGTGGAAACCCACGCCCGTACCCTTGGCCTCCCCGAGATCCGGCTCTACACCAACGCGCTGATGTGGGAGAACCAGGAGATCTACCCCCGGTACGGCTACGAGTTGGTGGAACGCCGGGTCGACGGGCCGTACGACCGGCTCCACTACCGCAAGCCGGTGGACCGCTGACGGAACCTGATTGTCAGTGGTGGATGGCACGCTTGCCGTATGAGTGACGCGAGCGAGTGGACCGCCGGGACGGACGTGGACTGGGACGCCCAGGCCCCCGGCTTCGACGACGAACCGGACCACGGCCTGCGCGCGCCCGAGACACGGGCCGCATGGGCCGGGCGGCTGCGGGGCTGGCTGCCCGATCAGCCCTCGGACGTCCTCGACCTCGGCTGCGGCACCGGAAGCCTCGCGCTGCTCGCCGCCGAGCAGGGGCACCGGGTGACCGGGGTCGACGCCTCCCCGGCCATGGTCGAGCGGGCCCGCGCCAAGCTCGCCGGGCAAGACGCGCGGGTCCTGTGCGGGGACGCCGCGATACCGCCGGTGGTGGAGGAGGGCTACGACGTGATCCTCGTCCGGCACGTGCTGTGGACGCTGCCCCGCCCCGCCGAGGTGCTGCGCCACTGGCGCACCCTGCTGCGCCCCGGCGGCCGGTTCGTGCTGGTCGAGGGCGTCTGGGGGAGCCTCTCCCCGGTCGGGATGCCCGTCGACGAGGTCACCGGCCTGCTGGCGCCGCTCGCCGGGCGGATACGGGTGGAGCCGCTGTCCGACGACCCGCTGCTGTGGGGCAAGACCGTCACCGACGAGCGGTACGCGGTGCTGGCCGAGATCTGAGGCTCAGACCAGACCCGTGAGCCCCTCCGCGCGGGCCAGCGCCGCCAGTTCGTCCAGCGCGGACCGGGCGGCGGCCGCAGCCTCCGGGTCCCGCTCCGCCAGCCCGCTCGCGGCGAACTCGTCCTCGTCCAGTTGGAGTACGTCCTTGCCGTCGCCGGAGACCCAGAGGTCCAGGTCGAGGTCCTCCACGACCAGCTCGGCGCCGGACCGGACGGCGGGCCGGGTGATGTCGCAGTACCAGCCCTTCAGGGTGCCGTCCTGCGCGCGGACCTCCTTCACCGCGTACCAGCGGTCCCGCCAGTAGTGCTCGGTGAAGAGGTCGCCCGGCTCGAAGCGCACGAACCCGAAGTCCCGTACACCCTCGCCCGCCCAGGGGGCGCGCACCGAGACACGGGTGCCGTCGTCCGCGAGCAGGGTTGCCGGGTAACGGATCTTCGTACGACCCGCCTTGACGAGGACGACCTCCAACTCGCCCGATGTGTCAGCCGAGTTCGCGGACATACCGCACCTCCGTGGCGCAGAACTCGTAGCCGAGCCACTTGTTGATGGCGATCATCGGGCCGTTGCCCGCGTCGTTCCCGGTGAACGCCTCGGTGTGGCCGGCCGCGCGCGCCCGGTGCAGCGAGTGCAGCTTGGCAAGCTTGGCCAGGCCCCGGCCCCGGTGGGCGCGCGAGGTACCGGTCATGGCGGTGAAATAGCGGGTGGTGCCGTCGGAGTAGGCCACGGTGAAGGCGACGGGACGGCCGTCCACCACCGCCACGACGGTCAGGTCCAAGTCCAGCAGCGGGTGCTCCCAGGTCTCCGCCAGCCACGCCTCGTAGTCGGCGTAGGCGAGCGTGACCTCGCCGGGCTCGTCGGCCACGGTCTCGGCGTCCAGCTCGAACAGCGGGCGCGGGTCGGCCGCGAAGTCGGCGGCCGTGCGCAGTTCCACCCCGGCCGGGGTCTCCGGCAGCGGCGGGAGGGTGCCGTGCGCCAGGTCGAGGCGGAGGAAGCGGGCGGGACGGCCGGCGCGGTAACCGTGCCGTTCGGCGAAGCGCACGCTGGCGGGCTCGTCCAGCACCCAGGAGTACAGCCGGGTGGCGCCCAGCGAGGCGAGGTACTCCTCGGCGGTGGCCACCAGCAGATGCCCCGCACCCCGGCCGGTGTGCTCCGGGTGGACATGGACGTTGAGGTACGCCTGCCCCGGCTCCGTGCTCTCGTGCGCCAGCGCCACCTGCGCCGTGCCGATCACCTCGCCGTCCTCCTCCGCGACCAGCGAGCGGAACCGCGCGGCCGGGTGGCTCCGGGTGAGGACATGGCGTACCGACTCGGGGGTGAACAGGATGTAGGGCAGGGCCAGCCGTCGGACGCGGGCGAAGCCCTCGGTGTCGGCCGGCACGTCGGGGCGCAGATCGCGCACGAGTACGGTCATGAGCAGGCACCGTACGGGCGGGGCCGCCGGAGTGCCTCTCATTTTCCGGCTGGTGCGGGAGAATCGGCCCTGTGAGCCTGAAGATCCACATTGATGACAGCGCGCCGCCGTACGAGCAGGTCCGGGCGCAGATCTCCGAGCAGGCGCGGGCGGGCGCGCTCCCGGCCGGGTACCGGCTGCCCACCGTGCGCGGCCTCGCGGAGTCCCTCGGCCTCGCCGTGAACACCGTCGCCAAGGCGTACCGGGCGCTGGAGGCGGACGGCGTGATCGAGACCCGCGGCCGCAACGGCACCTACATCGCTGCCCCCGCCGCCACCCGCGAGGCCAGCACCGCCGCCCAAACGTACGCGGAACGCGCCCGCCGCCTCGGCCTGGACCACGACACCGCCATGGCCACGGTCCGCGACGCCCTGCGCGCCGCCTACGGCACCGACTGACCGGCGCTCACCGCCGCGCCCACGGCTCCGGGGTCCGCGTCACCTCCAGCCCCGCCTGGCGGGCCAGCTTGCCGAACTCCGCCGCGTCCTTCACCGCCGCGCCCCTGGGGTCGTTGTTGAAGTAGGCGTAGACGTCCTGGCCCTCCGGCCAGGTGGTGGCGATGCGGTCGACCCAGGTGTGGAGGGCCTGGGTGCCGTAGCGGGGCCAGGGCTTGGCGCGGCCGCGGTGGAAGCGGACGTAGCCCCAGTCGGCGGTGCGCCACAGCGGGCCGGCCGGGCGGCCCAGCTCGTCCGCCCAGCACAGAGCGGCCTTCCGCGCTTCGAGTACCTCACGGGTCTGCGCCGTCCACCAGGAGTCGTGGCGCGGTTCGACCGCCACCCGCGTCTTCGCCGGGAAGCAGGCCAGGCAGGCGTCCAGCAGCGGGGGGTCCGCGCGCAGGGTCGGCGGGAGCTGGAGCAGCACCGGGCCCAGGTCCTTGCCCAGCCCCTCGGCATGGCTCATCAGCCGGTGCACCGGCTCCTCGGGGTCCCGCAGCCGCTTGATGTGGGTCAGATAGCGGCTCGCCTTCACCGCCACCACGAAGCCCTCGGGCAGCCGGTCCCGCCACGCCTCGAAGTTCTCGCGGGACGGCAGCCGGTAGAACGCGTTGTTCAGCTCCACCGTGGCGAAGTGTTCCGCGTACTCCTCCAGCCACCGGCGCACCGGCACGCCCGCCGGGTACAGCACGCCCCGCCAGCTCTTGTACTGCCACCCCGACGTACCGACGAACAGGGTCATACGTCCATGAAAACATCCGCGCGCGGGCCGGGCGGGCGGACCGACCGCGCCCACCGGAACGGCCCAACCCGGAATGCGGGCCCGCGCGGTTAGAGGTACAGCCCCGCGTCCGCCCCGTCCCGCGCCCCCGGTACCGACGTCGGCGCCGTACCCCGGCGCAGCGCGTACAGCTCGGCCAGTGTCGAGCCGTCCCGGCCCAGCTCGTTCCCCAGCTCCGGGGCCTGGTCGCCGAGCCAGCTCACCGCCTCCGGGCGGGTCAGCGGGCCCACCTCGATCCGGGCCAGACAGCGGCCGGGGCGGACCACGGCCGGGTGCAGCCGCTCCAGGTCCTCGTTGGTGGTGACCCCCACCAGGACGTTGCGGCCCTGGCCCAGCAGCCCGTCGGTCAGGTTCAGCAGCCGGGACAGCGCCTGGCCCGCGGTGTGCCGGGCCTCGCCCCGGATCAGCTCGTCGCAGTCCTCCAGCAGGAGCAGCCGCCAGCGGCCCTTGCCGGTGCCGTCCTCCTCGCCGATCGCGATGTCCATCAGATAGCCCACGTCGGAGAAGAGCCGCTCCGGGTCCAGTACGCAGTCCACCTGGCACCACTCCCGCCAGGACCGGGCCAGCGTGCGCAGCGCGGAGGTCTTGCCGGTGCCCGGCGGGCCGTGCAGCAGCAGGAGCCGGCCCGCGATGTCCTCCGGCGTCGTCTTCATCAGCCGGTCCATCGCCTGGGCCACCGGCGCGGTGTAGTTGGACCGCACCTCCTCCCAGGTGCCGGCCGAGATCTGCCGGGTGGTGCGGTGCGGACCGCGCCGGGGCGAGACGTACCAGAAGCCCATCGTGACGTTGTCCGGCTGCGGGGCGGGCTCGTCGGCCGCGCCGTCCGTGGCCCGGCCCAGCACCTCTTTGGCCAGCTCGGCCGTGGTGGCGGTCACCGTGACGTCCGCGCCCCGGTTCCAGCGGGAGACCAGCAAGGTCCAGCCGTCGCCCTCCGCGAGGGTCGCGCTGCGGTCCTCGTCGCGGGCCACCCGCAGCACCCGCGCGCCGTCGGGCAGCAGGGTCGCCTCGGAGCGGACCCGGTCGATGTTGGCCGCGTGCGCGTACGGCTGCTCACCCGTGGCGAAACGGCCGAGGAACAACGCGTCGACGACGTCGGAGGGCGAGTCGGAGTCGTCGACGTTCAGCCGGATCGGCAGCGCGTCGTGCGGGTTCCGCGGGTTCACAGACATGCCGCCATGATCGGGCACCGGCGCACCGCGCGCACGGCAATTCCGCCGCTTGTCCCCAGGTGTTCCCAACTCGCGTCCGACGCCGGGTTTCCGCCGTTACTGTGGAGCTGATGGGCAGTCATCGGTGGTACACGGGGGCACAGCGGTGGCGGCTCACCGCCCTGCTCGGCGTGTGCGTGACCGCGCTGGCCCTGCTGGTGACCCTCCTGAACACCCTCCCCGGACGCGGCGCCGACACAAGCGGCACCACCCGCGACGGCGCCCGGGCGCACGGCACGCCCGCCGCCCCCACCGGACCCGTACGCCCCGATGTGGGCTGGGGTTTCACCCACACCCAGTACAGCGCCGACCAGGGTGGCGGCAGCGATCGCGTGGCCCGGCTGCTGAAGGGTGACGGCGGACTCCCGCAGGACCAGGCCGTGATGGGCTGGGGCGCCGACAACCCCGAACCGGTGAAGGGGCACTACGACTTCGGCGCCCTGGACCGCCGTATCGACTTCATCCGCGCCTCCGGCGGCACCCCCGTCATCACCCTGTGCTGCGCCCCCGACTGGATGAAGGGCGGCAAGGCCGGTGTCGGTGCCACCGACTGGAGCCAGGGCTCGCTGGAGCGGGCGCCCGACCCGGAGCACTACCAGGACTTCGCCGACCTCGCCGCCACCGTCGCCCGCCGCTACCCCGACGTACGGCACTTCGTCGTCTGGAACGAGTTCAAGGGGTTCTGGAACGAAGGCGAGGGCCGCTGGGACTACGAGGGGTACACCGAGCTGTACAACCTGGTGCGGGCGGCGCTGAAGAAGGCCGACCCGGACAACATGGTCGGCGGTCCCTACCTGCCCATGGACAGCGTCGACCCCCGCGCCGACCACGCCTCGGCGCAGGTGCGCGGGCCCTGGGGCGCCATGGACCAGCGGGTACTGGACGCCTTCGACTACTGGAACGCCCACAAGTCCGGCGCAGACTTCGTGGTGGTCGACGGCTCCAGCTACACCAACGATGACGAGCTGCTCCCCGACGAGTTCGCCGCCACCGCCAAGTTCACCGCCGTGGGGGAGTGGGTGCGGGGGCGCACACACGACCTCCCGCTGTGGTGGGCCGAGTACTACGTGGAGCCCGCCGACTCCCAGGACCGGCGCGAGGGCTGGTCCGAAGACCGCCGGATCGCCGTGCACGCCACCGGGCTGATCGCCATGGCCCAAGGCGGCGCCGACTCCGGCTTCTACTGGAACCCGGAGAAGAAGAGCGGCGCCGACTGCCCCGGCTGCCTGTGGACCCCGACCGGGGACGCCGACGGCGGCCGCGCACTGCCCATGTACGGCCTCATCTCCCGCTTCGGCAAGGCGTTCCCGCCCGGCACCCGGTATGAGAAGCTCTCCGCCGCGCCCGGCCTTCGCGTGCTGGCGAGCCGGGACACCGCCTTGGTGGTGAACACCCTGGACCGCCCGGTCAGCGCCCGCATCGACGGCAAGCGGTTCCGGATGCGCGGCTACGAGGTGAAGTGGCTCGACCGCTGAGCCACTTGCGCCTCCTCAGCTCATCGTGAGGAACCGCTGCACCAGCGAGGCCAGCACCACCGCCAGCAGCGGCAGCGCGAACCAGAACGCGCTCTGCTGCCGCCGCAGCCGGCCCACGCTCGGCCGGCCCGCCACCCGGAGCACCTCACGGCCGGCCAGCAGCAGGATCAGCACCCCGGCGGCCAGCGCGCCCACCACCGACCACGGCGTCCAGGTGATCTGCGGCCCGATCGGACCCGGGTCCGGCTCGGGCACCGCCGCCGACCCGCCGCCGCGCAGCGCGTACACGGTCGCGTCCCCGTTGACCAGCACCTTGGCCAGCTCCGCACGGCCGTCCAGCGTGCGGGTCAGCCGGGACTCCCAGGAGGCCGGGTAGCCCGCGTCCAGCTCCAGATAGCGGACCTGGCTCTCGTTGACGATCAGATACGAGTTCGGGCCCGCGTCCTTCAGCGACTTGACCAGCCCGGACACCAGCACCGGGTCGGGGGGCGCGAGGGTGGGCACATAGGTCACCCGCTCCATGTCCCGCGCGCCCCAGGCCAGCGCCGGAGTCACGTCGTTGACCGTGTCCGTGGTCAGCCACAGCAGCCGTACGGTCGGCTCGTCATGGGCGTACACCCAGTCCATCGCCGCGACCTCGCCGGGCCGGGTCCGCTCGAACGGCTCGTTGCCCCAGCGGGCCACCAGGAAGCCGCCGATCAGCAGCAGCCCGGCGAGCAGCGCGGCCGGCGCGCCCAGGTTCACCCGGTTCCGCTGCCCCGTACGCGGGAACAGCGCGAGCGCCCCCAGCAGGGCCGCGCCCGGCAGCGCGAACATGAAGACGCGCAGCGCCATCTCGCCGCCGTACGACTGCATGCCGAAGCCGAGGAACGGTACGAACGCGAGGACCAGCAGGGAGCGTTCGCGGTAGCCGTGTGCGCGCCGCCGCCACCAGCCCCAGCAGGCCAGCGCCAGCACCGAGCCGGCCAGCAGCACGCGGGTGTACAGCACCAGCTTGTGGGTCGAACTCCCGCCCTCGATACGGCCGGAGACCGAGGTCGACACATTGCCGCCGACCCCGCCGAGGCCGCCGAACAGCTCGTCGAAGTGCCCCGACCAGTACGGCTCCGCCATGAAGCCGACCCACACCGCCACCACCACCGCGAACAGCAGCGGCAGGCCCCGCAGTTCGCACCGGCGCAGCAGCACCAGGGCCGCGAGCACGCCGAGCATCACGAACGGGGTGAGCTGGTGGGCCGGGACGCAGGCCAGGAACAGGGCGATCAACACCAGGAGCAGCACGACCCGTTGGCGCCGGTCGGTGGGCTCCACCTCGGCCTCGCCGGGCCGCAGCCGGGACCAGATCATGTGCGGGGCCCGGAACCACACCAGCAGGATCGCCACGAACACCAGGTACAGCAGATAGGTGAAGCCCTGCGGGGAGAAGTAGTCCTGCCCGACCCAGCCGCTCAGCGCGAACAGCCACACCCCGGCCCACCGGGCCCGCCAGCTCGCCCGGAGCGACCGGGCGAGCAGGAACATCGGTGCCAGATAGGCGAGTTGGATCGCCGTCGGCCACCAGCGGATCACCTCGGTGAAGTCGGACACCCCGCATGCCTGGGCGACGAACGCGGTGACCGCGAAGAAGCCCGGCCAGCTCCAGCGGGCGTCCAGGTCGGGCACGGTCGAGCCGGTGCGGTCGATGTAGTCCAGGAAGCCCAGGTGCTGCCAGGCCGTGGGGAACCTGGGCGCGCTCTCGATCACGGCGGGCAGCGCGTGCAGCGAGAACACCGTCGCCACCAGGGTGAGCAGCAGCAGCGTCCGGTGCTCCCGGCGCAGCCTGAGCAGCGCGGCGAACACCGTGACCAGCAGCGCGGCACCGGCCAGCGTCGTCAGTGGCAGCACCGAGACGAGACCCAGGCCGCCCATCCGGTCGAGGTCGGCGTCGGTGAGGCGGAGGGCGGGGACCCAGTAGAGGAGGAGCGCGGAGAGGAGGAGGCAGCCGAGGACGAGACCGGTGCGGGTGGGGGAGCGGCGGGGGCGGGGCGGGGGTGGCTCGGCGGGCGCCTGCTTCTCTTCTGGCGGAGCCGGGTCGACCGCTTCCGTCCCCTTGACCCAGGAGGGCGCCGGCCGGGTCGCCTCGCGCGACCCCAGATCGGCCAGATCACCGTCCGGCGCCGCCGTCACCGGGCCGGGCCGGATCACCTGCCACAGGCGCGGCGCGGCGACGGCCACGATCACCGCCAGGCTGCAGATCTCCGCGACGCCCGCCCCGGTCAGCCCCATCCGGGGCAGGAGCAGCAGCGTCAGGGCCAGTACCAGTACGCACAACAGCCCCTGGAGCCAGGCGAGTCCGGCGGTCCGGCTCTGTGCCCGGAGCACCGCGAAGTACGTCTCCATCACCACCCGCAGCACCGCGCCGACCGCGAACCAGCGCAGCAGCGGGGTCGCCGCGTCCGCGTACCCCGCGCCGAACACGCCCAGAATCCAGGGGGCGCCGACGAAGAGGACACCCGCGACCGGCAGCATGATCCGGGCCATCCGTTTCAGCGCCGCACGGGTGTTGGCGGCCAGCCGCGCCGGGTCGTGCGAGCCCTCCACGGTGAGGGAGGCGCCCATGTTGATGGCGAGCAGGTTGGTGGTGCCGCCGATGGTGGTGGTGATGTAGAAGTACGCGTTGTCCTCGGCGCTGACCTGCGACGCGATGATCACCGGGACGAGGTAGACCACCCCCAGCGAGAACAGCGAGCCGGTGTAGTCGCCGGCCAGGAAGCGGCCGATCTCCCGCAGCGTCGGCGGATGCGCCCGCCCCTCGGTCGCCGCCGTGTGCCGGGGCACCAGCCGCCGGAACACCAGCCAGCCCAGCGGGAGTACGGAGGTGGCGATGGCCGCGACCCAGGAGACGAACACCCCGGCAGTCGGGACCGCCACCGCGAACGCCACCAGCAGCCCCAGCTTCACCGCCGAGAACACGGTGTTGCCCACCGGCACCCACGGCGCGCTGCGCAGCCCGGTCAGCACCCCGTCCTGAAGCGTGAGTACGTTCCAGGCGACGACCGCCGCGAGGAACCCGAGCCCGTTCACCGGCCCGTGCAGGAACCGGTACGACGGCCCCCACACGTCCAGCGTCAGCAGGAACACCCCCGCCGCCACCGCCACCACCAGCGAACTTCCGGCGTACGTACGGAAGATGAGCCGGGCGGTGGCACGTCCCGCGACCGGGATGAAGCGGGCCAGGGCGCCGGTCAGGGTCACCGCGGTCAGCCCCGCCAGGAGCTTCATCGCGGCGATGGCGGCCGAGCCCTGCCCGACCGCCGACTCCGAGTAGTAGCGTGCCGCCGCCAGCCAGAAGCCGAGACCGAGGACGGCGGAGATGCCGGTGTTCAGCATCAGCGCGTAGGCGTTGCGGAACAGCGGATTGCCGCCGAACGCGCGGCCCAGTAGGGGCAGTCGCGGGCGGCGCCCCGGCGCGGCGACGGCCGGGGCGGCCTCTTGGGCGGTGGTCGTGTCAGACACGGGAGCGGATGGCCTTCCGGCAGACCTGGCGTGCTCTTCGCACGAGTGCGTATCCAGTGGTCAGCGCACGGTCCTTCGCGAAGTCCCGTGCGATGGAACGTCCTTGGAGCAGTCGCTCGAACTCCGCCACCCCGGTGCTGCGCCGCACGGTGACCCGGCGCAGCGCGTACGGGCCCTGCCGGCGCCGGGCCAGCGCGTTGCCGACCGCCAGCGCCTGGGTGTACCCCGCCGCCCGTACCGCCTCGCGGACGCGGCGGCTGGAGTAACCGTAGGGGTAGGCGAACGACAGTGGGCGGGCGCCGAGTTCGTCGGTGAGGATGCCGGTGCTGTGCTCCAGCTCGGCGGCGAGCGCGGCGTCGTCCAACTGGTCGAGCTGCGGGTGGCTGTGGCTGTGGCCCCCGATCTCCACACCGCTGTCGGCCAGTTCGCGTACCTGGTCCCAGTCGAGCATGGCGTCCAGGCCGCCCCCGGTGTCGTGGGGGCCCCTGAGCCAGCCGGTCGCGGCGAACAGGGTGGCCGGGAAGCCGTGCTTGGCCAGCACCGGCAGGGCGTGGCGGTGGACGCCCTCGTAGCCGTCGTCGAAGGTGATCAGCACCGGCCGGGCGGGCAGCGGGCGCCGGTAGCGCCAGTGCGCCGCGAGGGCTGCGGTGGTGAGCGGGGTCAGGCCCAGGTCGCCGATGAGCGCCATCTGCTCCGCGAACGCCTCCGGCGCGACCGACAGCGCGCGGGTCGCGTCGCCCGGCGCGGCCGCCACCGCGTGGTACATCAGGATCGGTACGGCCGTGCCGGTCATCCGCCCACCTCCACCGGCGGCACCGCGAACCGGGGCCCGCCGCGCCGGGCCCGTACGCTGCCCACCGCGTAACCGCCGGCCGCGCCGAGCACGCCCGCCACGATCGCCCCGGCACGCCCCGCGCCGCCCGGCCGGGCCAGCGCCGCGTCCCGCAGGCCGCGCGCGATCCCGGCGGGCAACACCCGTGTGGTGTACCGGCGTTCCGACTCCAGCCCCTTCGCCGCGCCCACGCTCCGGGCCACCAGCGCCTTGGACAGGCCCTCGGCGTACGTCCGGGTGCGGAAGTAGGCGAAGCGCTCGCGGACTTCGGGCACCCGGTGGTGGATCACCGCGCGGTCGTCGATGAGGAGCAGGGCGTCGGGGCGGGCCCGGCTGATCCGGATGCACAGCTCCGTCTCCTCGCAGCCCAGCGGGCGCCGGTCGCCGTCCCGGCCGATCCCGGTGGCGAAGCCGCCCGCCAGCTCGAACGCGGTGCGCCGGAAGGAGGCGTTGCCGCCCAGCACATTGCGCACCCGGACCCGGCCGGGCGGCAGACCCCGGTAGGTGCAGCCCACTACCCAGTCGAACTCCTCCGGGAACCAGGCCGGCCGCCGCCCCGACGCCCACACCGGCTCGGTCCGGCCGCCGACCGCCAGCACGCGCGGGTCGGCGTACCCCTCGGCGAGGTGGCGCAGCCAGTCCGGCTCGGCCACCGCATCGTCGTCGAGGAACGCGATGACCTCGCCCTTCGATGCGGCGACCCCCGTGTTGCGGCCCGCCGACAGGCCGCGCGGACCGGCGTTGGCGAGTACCCGGACCGGGCCGCCGTCCGCTTCCTTGTACTCGGCGGCCAGCCGGTCCAGCAGGGCGGTGTTGTGGTCCACCACCAGCAGGGTCTCCAGCGCCGGATACGACTGGGCGCGCACCGAGGCGACTGCCGCGAGGATGTCCTCCCAGCGGTCCTCGGTGTACACGCAGATCACGACGGAAATGGCCGGAGCGGTCAAGACGCCGCTCCCCGCCGGGAGTCGGCCAGCGGCGAACGGCGAATCCGGCGCAGCGCACGGCGGTTGGAACGTTCCTGGAGGATCACTCTGAGCACCCGCAGCCCGTCCCGCACGGCCCGCAGATTGCTGGTGCCGTGGATGCGGAGGTATTCGTGGCTGGGGATCTCCTGCACCTTCAGCCCGGCCTTGACCACTCTGATGTTCATCAGCGTCTCGACCTCGAAGCCGGTGCAGTCCAGGTCGATCTTGTCCAGGCAGTGCCGCCAGAACGCGTTGTAGCCGTAGCAGAGGTCCGTGTAACGGGCGCCGAACTTGCGGTTGACGACCGTGCACAGCGCCCAGTTGCCCAGCTTGCGGATCAGGGTCATGTCATCGGTGCCGCCGCCGTTGGCGAACCGGGAGCCCTTGGCGAAGTCGGCGCCGGAGACCAGCGCGGAGACGTAGGAGACGATCTCGTTGCCGTCGGCCGAGCCGTCCGCGTCGACCATCACGATGATGTCGCCGGAAGCCGCCTCGAACCCGCTGATCAGGGCGTCCCCCTTGCCCTTGCCGCGCTGGGCGACCACCTTCACGTCCGGCCACAGCGAGCGGGCCACGTCCACGGTGTCGTCGGTGGAGTCGCCGTCGACCAGGACCACTTCGTGAATCCAGTCCGGCAGCGTCTTGAACACGTACGGCAGGTTCTCCGCCTCGTTCATGGCGGGGATCACCACGCTCACCGGCGGAGTGATCGCCAGGTGCGAGGAGATGGGCCGGTAGTGGGCCGCGAGCAGCGGCTCGCGGTCCGGACCCGGCGTGCGCAGAACAGAACTCATGACTGTGGTCCCTCTCGTCCGGTGGACCGCCCGCCCCTCGGGCGGCCCGGCTGTGTGTCCGGTTCGAAAGGGGGGTTCTCGTCCCTGCTCGCGGCACGGCGAAATGCACTCCGGGCCGGAAAAGGACGAGCTGGCAAAGCTGACCGGGCCCCCGAGCGTGCAGGGACCTCCGGTCGCGCGGCACGGCCCGGTCACCTGGTGCGGTCACCGAGCACGGCACCCCCCTACCGCGCCTCACCCCGGTGCGTCACGGCTCCGAGCCCTCCCCTGAACCGTGGGCGACGGACCGATCGGGTGAGATGTACGACGGTATTGACGATAGAAGCAGAATCGCAAGACCTGGACGTGGTCTCACGAATCAGTTGGTTTGGCCGTTACGAAACTTTGGCCTGTTTTACTCCCTTCCGGCGTCCCCTCTCGCGTCCGCCCCCGCTGCCGTACATGGGTGGCCAGCAGGATCAGCAGGCTGAGTACGGTCACGGCGACGATCCCGCCCGTCACCGACCAGCGGTGCACGGTCAACATGGCCTGGGCGACCAGCATGTCGAGCGCGACCGCCCCGGCGAGCGCGGCGATGAGCCGGCCGAAGGGGTCGAGACCGCGCAGCGCCACGGCGATGGCCAGGGCGGGCGCGGCGAGCAGGAAGAACAGTGCGCACGGTCCGCGCAGCGGTGAGCCGGAGTCGATGAGCGCGAGCAGCGCGCCGCACGCGGCGGTGCCGGTCGCGGCTCCGGCGAGCAGGGCCGACAGGTCCCTCCCCGGACCCGTCCGCTCTGCGCCTTCACCGTCTGCCGTGTGTCTGTTGCCAGTTGATGACCGCATGGGCCGACTTGCCCCCCGACGCGTCGGATGCCGGGCTTCAATGTGGCGCAGCCGCTCCGAGGGCGTCAAGACGACCTCGGCCCCCGTGACCCTTCCGGGGGATTGTTCCCGAACTCGCCTGTGGCTTGTGCTATGTGGCGAGACGTCAGCGTCAGCGACTGATCATGGTTGAGAACCGAAATTGTTTTGGCATGGACACTTCCCGTCAACGCGCGTAGCTGGTACCAAAGTTGTGGCAGAGATCCTGCTAAAGGGAGGTTCCATGAGACGTACCCGAATTGCGGCATACGTGGCTTCACTCCTCCTCGCCACCGGCTTCACCCTCGCCGGTGCCGGATCGTCGCAGGCCGCCACCGGCGGCTACGTGGCGCTCGGCGACTCCTACTCCTCCGGGGTCGGCTCAGGCAGTTACATCAGCTCCAGCGGCGACTGCGACCGCAGCACCAAGGCGTACCCCTACCTGTGGAACGCCGCGCACGGCCCGTCCTCCTTCGCCTTCAACGCCTGCTCGGGCGCCACCACGGACGACGTCCTCGCGGGCCAGCTCGGCTCGCTCAACTCCGCCACCGGCCTGGTGTCCATCACCATCGGCGGCAACGACGCCGGCTTCGCCGACGTCATGACCACCTGTGTCATCTCCTCCGACAGCACCTGTCTGTCCCGGATCAACACCGCCCGCGCCTACGTCGACTCCACGCTGCCCGGCAAGCTCGACGCCGTGTACAACGCGATCAGTGCCACGTCCCCCTCCGCCCGCGTGGTCGTCATCGGCTACCCGCGCTTCTACCTGCTCGGCCAGAGCTGCCTCGGCCTCTCCGAGACCAAGCGCTCCGCGATCAACAGCGCGGCCGACTACATGAACAGCGCCATCCAGAAGCGAGCCCAGGCCCACGGCTTCGTCTTCGGTGACGTCCGCACCACCTTCACCGGCCATGAGATCTGCTCCAGCAACTCCTGGCTGCACAGCGTCAACTGGACCAACATCGGCGAGTCGTACCACCCGACCGCGGCCGGACAGTCCGGCGGCTATCTCCCCGTGCTCACCAACGCAGCCTGACCCCCACCGTCCATAGGGGTGGCCCCGTCAATGCGAGCCGTACGGGACTCACTCGGACGAACGAAATATCACGGTGTGTCGGAGGATGAAGCGGAGGCCCCGTCCGACGGGGTCTCCGTCGTCCTGTCACACGTCACGGTGAACGGCACCTCGTCGGACGTGACCCGCTCCGGCTCCCGCACCTCCACGCTGATCGCGTTCTCCGACGTGCCGTCCTCGTCGTTGGTCCGCACGGTCACCCGCGCCTGACGAGTGCGCTCGCCGCCCTCCGGGAAGGACAGCGTCCGCCACTCGTCGCCCTCGAACGAGCCGTGCTTCAGCTTCCACCGGTAGCGCACCTCGGCGGGCAGCCGCCCCACGGTGAACGTCGCGGTGAACACCGGCGACTCGGCCTCCGGCGGCGGACAACTCCCTCGATATTCCGTATGCGTTCCGGTCAGCGCCACCCGTACCGACTGCGCCGGCTCGCTGCTGCTCGGCGGGGCGCTGCTCTTCGACGGTGACGGCTCATGGCTGGTCGGTGTGGGGGAGCGGGGCTCGCTGGTCCTCGTGACGGTCGCGCCCGGGGTGCTCCCGCCCTCGTTCCGGTCGCCGTCGTCCCGCTGCAGCAGGGTGTACGTCAGCCCGGCCAGCGCGAGGACCAGGGCGAGCACGCCGATGACCAGGACGACACCCGCGCGCCGCTCGCGCACCGGCGGACCCGGATCGGGCTCGCCCTCCGGCAGCGGGACGGTCGGCGGGGGCGGCGGTACGTACGCGACACGGGTCGTGGGCGCGCCTCCGGCCGCGATCAACCGCAGGTCGCGCGCGGCCTGTTCGGCGGGCAGCCGCTCCTCGAGGTCCTTGCGGAGGAGGCCCTCGATGACCGGGGTGAGGGGGCCCGCCAGGTGCGGGGGCGGCAAGGGCTCGTCCACCACGGCGCGCAGGGTGGAGAGCGGGGTGTCGTGGCGGAACGGGGAGCCGCCCTCCACCGCCGCGTACAGCAGCACACCCAGCGACCACAGGTCCGACTCGGGGCCCGGCGTACGGCCCAACGCCCGCTCGGGGGAGAGATATTCGGGGGAGCCGATCACCTCTCCGGCCATGGTCAGCGCCGAACTGCCCTCGACCGAGGCGATCCCGAAGTCGGTCAGCACCACCCGGCCGTCGTCGGACAGCAGCACATTGGCCGGCTTCACGTCCCGGTGCAGTACGCCGACGTCGTGCGCGGCGCGCAGCGCGTCCAGCACCTCGGCGCCGACGCGGGCGGTCTCCGTCACGGACAGCGGGCCGGTCGTCTCCAGGATGTCGGCCAGCGAACGGCCGCGCACCAGCTCCATGACGATCCAGGGGCGGCCGCCCTCCATCGCCACGTCGTACACCGTGACCACGTTGGGGTGGGCGACCCGAGCCGCCGCCCACGCCTCGCGCTCCAGGCGGGCGTACATCCGCTCCACGTCACCGGCGGGCAGCCCGGCCGGGGCGCGTACCTCCTTGACGGCCACCTCACGCCGGAGCACCTCGTCGCGGGCCCGCCACACCGTGCCCATGCCGCCCTCGCCCAGCGGGGACAGCAGACGGTAACGGCCGGCGATCAACCGATCGCGTCCCGGCTGTTCTGACACGGGCTTCCCCCCATGGCACGTCGCGCGAATCCTGACCAACGTAGCTCAGCCGACAGCGCTTGCGACCCCCTTGAGCATCAATCCGGCGCCCAGCGCCAGCACGGCCAGCGCGGAGGCCAGGGGGATCGTGCGGCGGAGCAGTGCGGTGAGGGGGTGGGCGTGGCGGGCCGGGTTCCGGTCCAGGAGGCAGCCGGCGACCGTGCCGAGCCTGACTACGGCGAAGCCGGCGGCGGTGAGGGTCAGGGCCAGGCCGATGCCGTACGCGACGACCAGGAGGAGGCCGAACCATGCCTGGCCGAGGGCGGCGGCGCCCACCAGGACGACCACGGCGGAGGGGCTGGGGACGAGGCCGCCCGCGAAGCCGAGGAGGAGGGTGCCTTTGAGGGTGGGGGCGGTGGGGTGGGTGTGGGTGTGGCCGCCGTGGGTGTGGGTGTGGGTGTGGGGGTGGGGGTGCGGGTGGGTGTGGTCGTGGTCGGGTGAGTGGGGGTGCGGGTGGTGGTGGTCGGGCACATGTGGGGTCTCTCCATGTGCGCTTGACACATGGGGGCTTGACACATGGGCGCTTGGCCCATGTGGGCTCCGTACGTGTGCGTCCCGTACACGTGGGCTCGGCACATGTGGTCCCGCGACATGGTCGGTACGAACATGTGCCTCCCGACCACCACCCCCACCCACCAGCGCCAACGCCCGCACCTCCACCTCAGCGACCCGCACAGGCTCATGCGTATGCCCCGCCTGAACCCCCCGCCCCCGCCAGGCCCGCCGTACGAGACTGACCCCCGCCCCGAGCACCAACGCCCCGCTCGCCACCCCCAGCCACGCCACCACCGAGGGTGTCGCGGCGGAGCCGGCCGTCACCAACAGCCCCAGCGCGACCACCCCGAGGGTGTGGGTGACGGTGACCGAGGCGGCCAGCGGGAGTACGTCCCGAAGCCGGGCGCGCCCGCCCCGGGCGGCAGCGGCGGCGGCCATCAGCGTCTTGCCGTGCCCCGGTGCGAGCGCGTGGGCCGCGCCCAGGCCGACCGCGATGAGCAGGGCCAGCGTGGCGAAGCCGAGGGTGAGGTCACGCCGGGCGACCAGGTCGTTCAACGCCTGGGTCCAGCGGTCGGCGCCGCGCGGCAGCACCGAGGCGCCGGGGGCGTCCCGTTCCTGGGCCAGGGCGGCCCCGCCGGGCCGGAGGGTGAGCCGGGCGGTGGAGGTGTCGGCGGGGGAGGAGAGCAACCCGGCCGGGTAGGTGGTGAGTTGACGTGAGACCGACTCGCGCGGCACGTCGGACCGGCTCAGCGTCATCCGGTCGCCCCGCGCCGTGATCTCCCGCCACCCCGGCCCGGAGGACACCCCGGCGCTGCGGAAGCCGACGTTCAGCGTCGCGCCCTCAGGCAGCGGGGCCGACTCCGCGCACTCCAGCCGCAGGGTGTCCAGCCCCGCCTGCCCCGGCCGCAGCTCGGCCCGCGCGGCCGACACCGTGAGCGTGACCCGGCGCCCGCCCACGGTGACCTCGCTGCCCCGCGCCGCCTCGGCACAGCGCGACGAGGCCCACCGGGCGGTGCCGAGCCGCTCCAGCTCCGGCTTGGCCTGGGTCGCCGGGATCTCCGCCAGGTCCTCGACATGGGTGACGCGGAGCGTACCGGGAGCGGCGACGAGACCGTCGTACCGGTTGACGGTGAAGTTGCCCAGGGGATGCGCGTCCGCCGCCGGGGCGGAGCCGAGCAGCACGGCGCAGGTGCCCGCGAGGACGGCGAGGGAACGGCGGAGCCTCACTTGGCCGCCTCCAGCGCCTTGCGGGCCTCGGCGGCACCGAGCGGGGAGAAGCCGGGGTTCAGCTTCAGCGCCGCCGCCAGCGAGGCGCGGCCCTCCTTCGCGTGACCGGTGGCGAGTTCGATGACGCCCCGGTGGTAGAGGAAGGACGCGTTGCGGTAGCCGGTGGCGGTGGCCTCGCGGGCGTGCGCGAGGGCCTCCGTGTCGTGGCCGTTGACGTGCAGTGCCCAGGCGAGGGCGTCCGCCGTGTGGACGGTGTGCCGGCGGGCCCACTCGGCGCGGGCCGCGCGCAGGGCGGCCGCCTTGTCGCCGTGGTCGGCGGCGGCCAGCGCGGTGTCCAGGTCGGCGTCGACGCCGTTGGCGCGGGCCAGCGCGATCCACGCCTGGACGAGCGTGTACTGCTGGCGTGCCTTCTCCCGGTCACCCGCGCCGTCGCGCGCCTCGTACAGCTCCCCGAGCGCCACCAGCCAGGTGGGCAGCGGCGCACGGGCGACGACGGTCTCAAGTCCCTTGATCGCGGCGGCCTGTTGTCCGCTCGCCGCCTGGGCGCGGGCCCGGCCCTCCAGGGCGGGGAGGTAGGTGTCGTCGGCGGCCAGGGCGCGGGCGTACTGGGTGAGGGCGGTCCGGTAGTCGCCCTGGTTCCAGGCGAGTTGGCCGAGCTGGGCGGCCACGTAGGCGATGTCGCCGGGGGAGATCGCGCCGGTGAGGGCCTGCTGGAGGACGCGCCGGGCCGTGGTGATGTCCCCGCGCAGCTCGTGCACGTAGGCGTACCGGGTGAAGACGGGGGTGCCGGGCTTGCGGGCGTCGGCGGTGTCGGCGGCGCGGGCCGCCTCGGCGTACCGGCCGAGTTCGACCAGGGCGTCGATGCGGGAGCAGAGGGCGCGTTCGTCGTAGGGGTTGTGCTTCAGGACGCGGTCCGCGTCCGCGAGGGCGCCGGTGAAGTCGTGGCGGGCCGCGGCGAGGGCGGCCTGTCCGGCCACCGCCCTGTCGTTGCCGGGGGCGAGCGCGAGGGAGCGTCGGAGCGCGGCCTGCGCCTGCGGATACCGGGCCGGGTCGCCCTTGGTGCGGGCCTGTTCCACGTAGGCGAGGCCGAGGGTGGCCCAGCCGTCGTGGTCCTTCGGCTGCGCCTTCAAGTGGGTCTGGAGCGCGGCGACGGCCGCGTCCGGGTCGGCGCCCGCCAGTGCGCCGGGGTCCAGGGCGGCGGAGGCGGCGACCGGAGCCGGCCGCCCGCCGTCCCGCGCGGCCCCGAAGGCGACCGCGCCACCGGTCAGCGCGACGGCCAGCAGGGCGGCGGACGCCACCCGCCACGCCGTCCGGCGGCGGCCCGGAACGCGACCGTCCGGCGTGCCACCGGTCTGCTCGTCACTACTCGTACGCGGGCCCATCGCCCTCTCCTGGTTCGCCTGATGGTGGTAGGGAAGACCGGCGCGGCCCGCCGTGGGGGAAGGGGTACGGGCCGTGCCGGTCGCTCAAGGAGTGGTTCAGTAGGCGCGCCGCATTCGGCGGCGCCACCAGCCGACGACGGTGCCGAGCAGCAGGATCGCGGCCGCGCCCGCCGCCGCCGAGCCGGCGATCAGCACGGTGTTGTCGGTGCCGCCCGACGCCGAGGCCGGGCTCAGTGCGTCACCGAGCTGGCTCTTGACGTCGGCGCCCGCGGTCGTGCCCTTGGCCAGCGCGCCCCGCGAACCCGCCGTGGGCTGGGCGACGTAGGGGAAGGACTTCTCGAACTTCTTGTCGTTGGCGTCCACCGCGTCGCCCAAGTCGTTCTTGGCGCCCAGGAGTTCGCCCTCGACGACCTGGAGGGCCTCGTCGATCACGTCGTCGGTGAGCCGGCGGCCGTTGGGGAAGCCCGCGTTGTCGCCGTCGAGCACGCCGAGCCGCTTGGGGTGCATGGTCGGCTTGATCGAGGTGTTCAGCCGCAGTTGCTCCGAAGGGCGCACGTTCGGGGGCTGGTTGAGGCCCTTGACGCCCTTGAGGAAGACGTCCACCAGGTCGTTGCGCGGCTCGGCCGGGGCGTCGATCTTATAGATGCCCTCGATGAGCTTGGGCAGCTCCGGGTTGGTGACGTTCTTCAGGAACTGGGCGTCGTGCGAGGGCTGGGAGGCGTTGAAGCGGTCCTTGTCCGCCTGCGGGTTGACCACCTCGTTGACCAGCGGGTTGCCGAGGCGGGAGACCTGGCTGTAGTAGCCCTGGGCGTTGCGGCGCTGGGTGGTGGACCAGATGCCGACGACCGGCTGGTCCGCCGACTGCCGGATCAGGTCGTTGGGGACCTGGAGGGCGATCGTGTTGACGTTGTAGCCCTTGAGGGTGTCCCGGCCGACCTCGCTCAGGTTGCCGCCGTACAGCAGGTCGAAGACGCGCAGGTCCAGGAAGAACGGGTCGTCCGCCTGCCCCGCGAAGGTCGCCGCGCCGCCCGCCGTCTTGTACACCGCCTGCGAGCGCAGCGTGCCGTAGTCCGGCATGGACGCCTTGCCCACGTTGGACGGCGCCACCGGCACGTCGTCCGCGACCTTGGTCCGGGACATCGCGTGGCCGTCCTTCAGGCGGACCAGTTCGAGGTCGTAGGTCTGGGTGATGTTGAGGTCGGGGTCGTCCAGGCTGGTGACGGGGCCGGTGTTGTAGAGGAACGTCTTCCCGTTCCTCGTCCTCGTCTTGAACGTGTAGCGGAAGAGGAGGTCGTCCCGGGCATCGCCATCGCTGTCGATGTGCAGGTCGTACTGCGCGTCGTCGGCGAAGGTGTAGAAGTTCGGGCCGCCCGCCGGTTCCTCGAACGGTATCCAGTCGGCCACGATCGTCGTGGTGTCCGGCTTGTCGGGGCTGACGAACGCGTACAGATCGGTGTTGTCGTACTGCGGGGTTCCCGAGATCAGCGGGGCCTCCCGATGGGAGGAGGCGGAGGCCGCCCCCGGCTCCAGCGTGGCGACACCGGCGGCCGCGAGCCCACCGGCGGCGAGCGCGCCGCAGATGAGCGGGACCAGGCCGTTGCGTGCCGTGCCGCTTCTGGCGAAGAGAGTCATGCCGTCCGTCCTCGAATCCGACTTGCTTGACGGACGGGTATACGGAGCGATCGGCGCGCGCGGATTGGCCGGAGCGGAACTTTCTTTTTCCTCTTTTCCGACCCGCGTTTTCGGCCCGCCGATCCGTATCAACCGCCGGAGGTGTGCGTTCGTGCGGATGCGAGGGGTCACCGGCACGGCCGGGTGCGGCCACGGCCGGGGTGAGGGTGCCGAGGTACTGCTGGTGCGCGTGGCGGGCGGCGACCACCAGGCGTTCGAGGAGCTGTACGGCCTGGTCTCCGGGCCGGTGTTCGGACTGGTCCGGCGGGTCGTGCGCGACCCCGCCCAGTCCGAGGAGGTCGTCCAGGAGGTGCTGCTCGAACTCTGGCGCTCCGCCGCCCGGTTCGACCCGGCACGCGGCAGCGCCCTGTCCTGGATACTCACCCTCGCCCACCGCCGCGCCGTCGACCGGGTGCGCAGCGCCCGCGCGGCCGGCGAACGCGAGCAGCGCGAGGCCCTGCGCGCCGGGGAACCCGCCTTCGACCACGTCACCGAGGAGGTCGAGGCCGGACTCGAACGGGAGTGGGTGCGCCGCTGTCTGAGACGGCTGACCGACCTCCAGCGCCAGTCCGTCACCCTCGCCTACTACGACGGCTACACCTACCGCGAGGTCGCCGAACGGCTCTCGCTGCCGCTCGGCACCGTCAAGACCCGGATGCGCGACGGCCTGAACCGGCTGCGCGGCTGCCTCGGAGGTGCCGCGTGAGCGTCTTCACCCGTCTGCTGCGCCGCGAGGACCCGCACTCGCTGGCCGCGCCCTACGCCCTGGACGCCCTCGACCCCGGCGAGCGGCGCCGGTTCGGGAAGCACCTCGCGGGCTGCGGCCGCTGCACGGCGGAGGTGCGCGAACTGTCCGAGGACGCCGTCCGGCTGGCCTGGTCCACCGCCGCCCCCGCCCCGGCCGCCCTGCGCGAACGCGTCCTGGCCGCCGTACGCACCACGCCCCAGGAACCGGCGCCCGCCGGTCGGCCGCGCGCCGCCCAACTGCCGCCGCACGTATGGGGAGTCCAGCCGCCGCCCGCGCGTACCCGGCCGCGTCCGCTGTTCGTGCCGTTCGCCACGGTGACGGCCGCGGCCGCCCTGGTCGTCGCCTCGCTCTTCGCCGTCCAGGCGCACCGCACCGAGGAACGGCTCGCCGCCGAGCGGGCGCGGGCACGTGACATCGCCCACGTTCTGGCCGCTCCGGACGCCCGTGCCACGGCCGGGACCGACGGACACGGCCGCGCGCTCGCGGTCGTCGCCTCGCCGTCCGAGGGCCGCGCCGTCGTCACCCTGAGCGGATACGGCACGCCGTCCGGCGGCCGGGTGCATCAGCTCTGGCTCACGCGCCCCGGCGTACAACCCCGGTCTCTCGGGCTTCTCGGCGGCGACACGCCCTTGGCGGTGAAGGGGCTGGAGAAGTCCGCGGCGTCACTCGCGGTGACGGTCGAGCCGAACGGCGGTTCTGAGCACCCCACTGGCCAGCCCGTTGTCCAACTCACCCTGAAATCAGTCGGATTCGGAGAGTAGTCAATGAGGGATGATCAACCTCCTTGTGGGGAAGGTGAATCCCGTGGCCGAGATACACGCATGCCCTACCGGGACGATAGGGTTACTCTGCCCGTGGGCCGGGTGGATTCGTACGGGTGGGGAGTGACATGGAGCAGATAGCAATGCGCAGCAGGGCCAGGGTCCCTGCGATCACCTGCGGAAGTGGTGCGACCAGCAGGCGTCTGGACCGCCACCTCGCGGTGCTCGGCGGACCAGCCATACCGCAGCGGGAGACGGTCGAAGCGACGTCGCTGATGCGTGAACTGACCGCGCGGGACACCGTGCGTCAGCGCAGCGACCGGCGCGTCCGCGTCAGCCGGGTCTCTCTCTTCGCGCCCCTGCGCCGGCTGCGCCGGTCGCTCTTCGGCAGCCACTGAGCCGTACCGAGCGGACTCCCCGGAGTGCCGCCCGGTACCGGCCCGGCCCCGACCGAACCGGCGCCCCGCCCCCGCAGGCCATCCGCGCTCAGGCCGCCACACCGTCCCGGCGCAACGCCGCGATCTCGTCGTCCGTCATCCCCACGGCACGGAGCAGCGCGTCGGTGTGCCGGCCGAGCGCGGGCACGTCCCCCAGCCGCGTCTCCGCGCCACCCGGCAGCGTGATGGGCGGCAGCAGCGCGCGCAGCGGTCCCACCGGCGAACCCACCCGCCGCCACCGCTCCCGCGCCGCGAGCTGCGGATGCTCCGCCAGCTCGGCCAGATCCCTGATCCGCGCACACGCGATCCCCGCCGCCTCCAGCCGCGCCAGCGCCTCGTCCGCCGTCAGCGCGCCCAGCGCCCCCGCGACCAGCGCGTCGGTCCGCTCCCGCCCGGCCACCCGCGCCGCGTTGGTCGCGTACGCCGGGTCGTACGCCAACTCCGGTCTGTCCAGTACCAGTTCGGCCAGCCGCCGCCACTCCCGGTCGTTCTGCACCGACAGCAGCACCCGGCCGCCGTCCGCCGTCGCGTAGGAGTCGTACGGCACGATCACGGCGTGCGCGAGACCGGTGCGCGCCGGGGGTTCGCCCCCGTGCATCGTGTGGTGCAGCGGATGCCCCATCCTCCCCCAAGCTCTCGGCTTCGCTCGAGCAGGGGGGACCCCCATGGCCAGCGCCTCCAGCATCGACACCTCCACGGGGCCGCCCCGCCCGGTCGTACCGCGCCGCACCAGCGCGGCCAGCACCCCCGAGAAGGCGTACATGGCCGCCGCGATGTCCGCCGCCGGGATGCCCGCCTTCACCGGCCGCTCGGGCGTACCGGTCACCGACACCAGCCCCGCCTCGCACTGCACGAGCATGTCGTACGCCCGCTTGTCCGCGTACGGCCCCGAGCCGCCGTACCCCGAGATGTCCACGGCGATCAGCCGCGGGTCGGCCGCGCAGAGGGTGGCCGCGTCCAGGCCGAGGCGGGCCGCCGCGCCGTGCGCGAGGTTCTGCACGAACACGTCCGCCTCCGCGACCAGCCGCCGTACGACGTCCAGACCGCGCGGGTCCTTCAGGTCCAGCGCGATGGACTCCTTGCCCCGGTTGCACCACACGAAGTGTGAGGCGAGCCCCTCGGCGGCGGTGTCGTAGCCGCGTGCGAAGTCACCGCCGTCGACCCGCTCCACCTTGATCACCCGCGCGCCCAGGTCGGCCAGTTGACGGGTGGCGAAGGGCGCGGACACGGCCTGTTCGACGGCCACGACGGTGACGCCCTCCAGGGGCGGCGGCAGCAGATCCATGCCCGCGATGATCTCCCGGCGGGCTCCCGCCTCGCTAGAGCAGGGCGAACTGTCCCTCCGGGCCCTCCTCCTGGTGGTCCAGGACCGAGGCGGGGCGGCGAGACCGGGGCGCGGGTGGGAGAACTCCGGCCGCACGTAGGTCGGTTGCCGTGATCGGCTCCGACACCGGTACCGGGTCGGGGAGTTCGGCCAGGAGGGTCAGCACGGTGATCAGCTCCAGCAGCTCCGAGGTCCAGCTCTGCGGCCAGGTCCGGGGGCCGATCGCGGCCAGGGTGCCGGGGGCGCCGGGGGTCGTACGGGCCGTGAACCAGGCTTCCAGCGTGCGGACCCCGGCCACCTCGTGCTCCCAGGCCGCGCGCGGGACGGGGGAGACGCGGCCCTCGTCGAGGAACAGGGTCTCGTCCTCGGCGTCGTAGCGCAGGGTGCGCGGGTACGGGGGCAGCGGCGCGCGGACGTACGGGCGGCGGCCGCCGGGCAGCTTGGGGCGCTCCCCGTCCCGGCGCATCAGCCACAGCGCGCGCCGGCCCGCCGCCACACCCCGCGCCCACACTTCGGGGTCCCCGGTGAGCGGCACGGTGAGGTCGGCCTGGACGGCGGCCAGTGTCCACGCCAGCACGTCCGCCGCCGTGGGCCGGGAGCCGAGCCGCGCGCCCAGCTCGTCCAACAGCCCCGGCGCCAGGTTGGGTTCGGCACCGCCGGGACGCCGGTACAGCGGGCGGACGCGCCCCGCCGCGAGGGTCGGCGGCAGCGAGGTCGCCAGCAGCCCGGCACCCGCCTCCACCACGAACACCTGCCGCTCGTCCGCCACCCGCCACAGCTCCGGACGGGCGAGGTCGATCAGCCGGTGGTCCGGAATCAGCCAGCGCTCGTCGAACGGCGCCGCGAGCACCCGCACCGGCTCCGGGCACGGCCCCGAGGCCCGCGCCAGCCGCTCGGTACCGGTGTTCCGGCCGGGCAACTGCGCCACCGCCGAGTGGACGGTGCGCGACCGGGTCGGCTCGAACAGGGCCTCCCGCTCCGCCCCCTCGGCCGCGAGCAGCGCCGCCCAGCGGGCCTTCAGGGACGCCGGGTCGGGTGCCGTCGGCCAGGCGCGGCCCGGCCGCAGCGGTGCGACGGACCACGGCATGAGGTCCGCCAGCGGCGGCGCGTCCTCGTACGTCACGCCCGGAATGCTACGGCCTCGGCCCGGACGGGGTACGGGAACGGGGGCGGCGGTACGGGCGGCGCTCAGGTCGCCTCCAGGGTGACGGTGAACGAGAAACGGTCGCCCCGGTAGTGGATGACGGCCACGTCCAGCACCCGCCCCGAGGAGTCGTAGGTGACCCCCGTGTAGTGCAGGATCGGGCTCAGCAGCGGCACCTGAAGCAGCCGGGCCGTCTCCGGGTCGGCGAGCCGGGCCTCCACGGTGTCGGTGATCCGGCTGATGTCGGCGCCCACCACGTCCCGCAGCACCTTGGTCATCGGCCAGCGGGCCAGATCGGCCGGGTCGATCCGGTCGGCCAGCTCCGGGCGCACATGGTTGACGGCGTGGTTGGTCGGCTCACCGGTCTTCGCGTCCCCGCGCAGCCGGTGGTAGACCGCCACCTCGGTGAGGTCCGGGAAGTGCTCCGCCCACATGGGCGGCACCGGGACCCGCGCCACGTCCAGCAGTTCGGCCGTCATCCCGGACTGCTGGGCCACGATCGCGTCCACCGAGCCCAGCAGCCTGACCGGCGCCCCGCGCCGCACCCCCGGCTCGATGAAGGTGCCGCGCCGCCGGTGCCGGCTGATCAGCCCCTCGTCCTCCAGCTCCTTCAGCGCCTGCCGCATCGTCAGCACGCTCACCCCGTAGTGCCCGGCCAGCCGCTCCTCGGTGGGCAGCCGCAGCGGGTCCTCGGGGGAGCGGCCCAGGATGGAGGCCCGTAGCGACTGCGACACCTGGTACCAGAGCGGCAGCTTGCGGTTCAGGACGATCGAGTCCGGGGCGAAAGAGGTCACGCGGCTATCCGTACCTGTCCGGGATCGGTCGGCGCAACGGAGCGGTCACACATGGGAGTTGTCACTCGGTGTCGTCACGGGGTGCGGAAGTGCGGCTCCAGTCCGCGCCACACGTCGTCGTAGCCCCGCTGCAGGTGGTCCGCGCGGGCGGCGTCCGGGGTGAGGGCGATCGGCCAGCGGGTCTCGAACATGAAGGCCAGCCCGTCGTCGATCCGCTGCGGGCGCAGCTCGGCCGCGCTCGCCCGGTCGAAGGTCTCCCGGTCCGGGCCGTGCGCCGACATCATGTTGTGCAGCGAGCCGCCGCCGGGGACGAACCCTTCCGCCTTCGCGTCGTAGGCGCCCTCGATCAGGCCCATGTACTCGCTCATCACGTTCCGGTGGAAGTACGGCGGCCGGAAGGTGTCCTCGCCGACCAGCCAGCGCGGGGCGAACACCACGAAGTCCGCGCCCGCCAGCCCCGGAGTGTCCGAGGGGGAGGTCAGGACGGTGAAGATGGACGGGTCCGGGTGGTCGTAGGAGATGGTGCCGATCACATTGAAGCGGCGCAGGTCATAGGTGTACGGCACATAGTTGCCGTGCCAGGCGACCACGTCGAGCGGGGAGTGGTCGTAGGTGGCCGTCCAGAGGTTGCCGCAGTACTTGTTGACCACCTCCACCGGGCCCTCGACCTCCTCGTACGCGGCGACCGGTGCCCGGAAGTCGCGGGCGTTGGCGAGGCCGTTGGCGCCGATGGGGCCCAGGTCGGGGAGGCGGAAGGGCGCACCATAGTTCTCGCACACATAGCCCCGCGCCGAGTCGTCCAGCAGCTCCACACGGAACCGGACCCCACGGGGGATGAGCGCCACCTGTGCGGGTTCCACATGGAGACGGCCGAACTCGGTGTGCAGCAGCAGGCCGCCCCGCTCGGGGACGATCAGCAGCTCGCCGTCGGCGTCCGAGAAGACGCGCTCCATCGATGAGTTGGCGTGATAGAGGTGCACGGCCATGCCGCTGCGCTGGGTCGCGTCGCCGTTGCCGCCCAGCGTCCACAGGCCGGCCAGGAAGTCGGTGCCCGGCAGCGGTTCGGGCAGCGGGCTCCAGCGCAGCCGGTTGGGGTCGGGCACGGTCTCGGTGAAGGGGGCTGTGCGGAGCGCGCCGTTGGCGGTGCGGGTGAAGGCGGGGTGTGCGGCCGAGGGGCGGATGCGGTACAGCCAGGAACGGCGGTTGTGGGCGCGGGGCTCGGTGAACGCCGTACCGCTGAGCTGCTCCGCGTACAGGCCGAGCGGTGCGCGCTGGGGTGAGTTGCGGCCGTCGGGCAGGGCGCCGGGCACCGCCTCGGAGGAGTGTTCGTTGCCGAACCCGGTCAGGTACGCCAGTGCTTCGGCGGTCTTCCGCGCGTCCCCTGCCATGATCGCTCCCTTGCGCACACGCTACTCCGGCATTCCTATGGAGCACCGTAGGAATGCCGGGTGGTGTGCGCAAGAGGCGAACGCGCCCTTCACCCGGCCGGAGCGCGAGAACCGGCCGCGCGGGGGAGGTACGGGGACGGTGCGGGGGGCGTACCAGGACTCCCGCCCTTCTCCGCCTCCCCGTGGCGAGGCATCATGTGGCCGTGCCCCATGTGACATCCCTCCGCCGCGCCCCCGTTCAGCGGCGCAGCGCCGAACGGCTGACCAGAATCCTCGACGCCTGCGCCGCCCTCCTGGACGAGGTCGGTTACGACGCCCTGACCACCCGCGCGGTCGCCGAGCGGGCCGGGGTGCCCATCGGCTCGGTGTACCGCTTCTTCGGCAACAAGCGGCAGATGGCCGACGCCCTCGCCCAGCGCAACCTGCGCCACTACGCCGAGCACGTCACCTCCCGGCTGAAGGAGGCGCCGCCCGGCGACTGGCGGGCCGCGATGGATGTCATCCTGGACGAGTACCTCGGCATGAAGCGCACCGCGCCCGGCTTCGCCCTGGTGGACTTCGGCAACCAGATACCGGTAGGCACCCGCAGCACCGCGCCCAACACCCGCGTCGCCGACCGGCTCGGCGCCCTCATCGCCGGCTACCTCGGCCGCACCTTCGACGACGACCTGCGCCGCGTCCTGCTGGTGGCCGTGGAGAGCGCGGACACCCTCATCCAGCTCGCCTTCCGCACCGACCCGGACGGCGACCCGGCGATCATCCGCGAGACACGGGAGCTGCTGCGGGCCTACCTGGGCCGCGTCCTGGACCCGGCGGACTGAACCGGCCGCACAGGTCTCCCCACCATGCCTACCGGTCGGTATGCTCGCCCGAGCCGGTACGGCCGAGCCCGCCCGGCAGCGCCGCCGACCCTCCGGGAGGACCCGTGCCCCGCACCGCCCTGCGCATCTGCCCCCTGTGCGAGGCCACCTGCGGCCTGACCCTCACCATCGAGGGGACCCGCGTCACCGCCGCGCGCGGCGACCGGGACGATGTGTTCAGCAAGGGCTTCATCTGCCCCAAGGGCGCCTCCTTCGGCGCACTGGACGCCGACCCCGACCGGCTGCGCAACCCCCTGGTCCGGGAGAACGGCGAGCTGCGCGAGGCCAGTTGGGAGGAGGCGTTCGACGCCGTCGCGCGCGGCCTGCGCCCGGTCGTGGAGCGGTACGGCGCGGACGCCCTCGGGGTGGTCCTCGGCAACCCCAACGTGCACACCATGGCCGGCGCCCTCTATCCCACCGTGCTGCTCGGCGCGGTCCGTACCCGCTCCCTGTTCACCGCCTCCACGGTCGACCAGATGCCCAAGCACGTCTCCAGCGGCCTGCTGTTCGGCGACGCCAACGCCATCCCGGTGCCCGACCTCGACCACACCGGCCACCTCCTGCTGATCGGCGCCAACCCCTTGGAGTCCAACGGGAGTCTGTGCACCGCGCCCGACTTCCCCGGCAAGCTGAAGGCGCTCAAGGCGCGCGGGGGCACCCTCACCGTCGTGGACCCCCGCCGCACCCGCACTGCGAAACTGGCCGACCGGCACCTCGCCATCCGCCCCGGCGCCGACGCCCTGCTCCTCGCCGCGATGACCACCGTGCTGTTCGAGGAGGGGCTGGTCGACCTCGGGGACCTCGCGCCGCACGTCGACGGGCTGCCCGAACTCCGCGAAGCGATAGCGGACTTCACCCCCGAGTCCGTCGCCGGTGCCTGTGACGTCGACCCGGACACCATCCGCACCCTCGCCCGTGAACTCGCCGCCGCCCCCGCCGCCGCCGTCTACGCCCGCATAGGGAGCTGCACCGTCCCGCACGGCACCCTGGCGAGCTGGCTGGTCGACGTGCTCAACACCCTCACCGGCAACCTCGACCGCCCCGGCGGCGCCCTCTTCCCCCAGGCCGCCACCGACCGCACCCCCCGCCCGGCGGGCCCCGGCCGGGGCTTCTCCCTGGGCCGCTGGCACTCCCGCGTACGGCGACTGCCCGAGGCCAAGGGCGAGTTGCCGCTCTCCGCGCTGGCCGAGGAGATCGACACCGCCACCCCCGAGGGCGAACCGCTGCGCGCGCTGATCGTGATCGCCGCCAACCCGGTGCTGTCCGCGCCCGACGGGGACCGGCTCGACAAGGCCCTGGGGTCGCTGGACTTCATGGTCAGCGTAGATCCCTACCTCAACGAGACCTCCCGCCACGCGCACGTCGTGCTGCCCCCGCCGCCGCCCGCGCAGAGCCCGCACCACGACTTCGCCTTCAACACCCTGGCCGTCCGCAACCAGGTCCGTTACACCCGGCCCGCCGTGCCGCTGGAGCCCGGCCGGATGGCCGAGACCGAGATACTCGCCCGGCTGATCCTCGCCGCGAGCGGTATGCACGGCGCCGACCCGGCCGCCGTCGACACCATGGTGATCGACCAGACCCTCGGCAAGGCCGCCCAGGACCCCCACTCCCCGGTCCACGGCCGCGACCCGCGCGAGCTGGCCGCGCGGCTCACCGGCGCCGACGGCCCGGAGCGCCGCCTCGACCTGATGCTGCGCCTCGGCCCCTACGGCGACGGCTTCGGCGCCCGCCCCGACGGCCTGACCCTGGCCCGGCTGCTGGAGAACCCGCACGGCATCGACCTCGGCCCGCTCCGCCCGCGCCTGCCCCAGCCGCTCAAGACCCCCAGCGGCAAGGTCGAGCTGCTGCCCGCCCCCATTGCCGCCGATCTGCCCCGGCTGCGAGAGGCCCTGCGCGAGCGGCCCACCGGGCTCGTCCTCGTCGGCCGCCGCCATCTGCGCTCCAACAACAGTTGGCTGCACAACGTGCCCGCCCTCACCGGCGGCACCAACCGCTGCACCCTGCACCTCCACCCCGAGGACGCCGCACGCCTCGGCGTACGCGACGGCGAACCGGTACGGATCAAGGGCGCCGGGGGAGAGGTGACCGCGCCCGCCGAGGTCACCGACGCCATCCGGCCCGGCGTGGTGAGCCTCCCGCACGGCTGGGGCCACGACCGCCCCGGCACCCGGCTGGGCCACGCCGGCCGCGAACCCGGCGTCAACGTCAACCAGCTCCTCGACGGCACCCTCCTCGATCCCCTGTCCGGCAACGCCGTCCTCAACGGCATCCCGGTCCGGGTCGGACCCGCGGGCGTCCCGGCAGCCCTGGCGCCGGAAAACTAACGCCGCTAGTTTGGAGCGCCGGCGGGTACGCGCCCGCCGGGTACCGTCGCCCCAGCTTCCGAGGAGACCGCGCGCGATGACCGTACGAGCCGCCGTCCTGCCCGCCGTCGGGGCACCGCTGGAGATCACCGGGATCGAACTGCCCGAGCCGGGGCCCGGCCAGGTGCGGGTGCGCCTGGCCGCCGCCGGGGTCTGCCACTCCGACCTGTCGCTGTCCAACGGCACCATGCGGGTGCCGGTCCCGGCGGTGCTCGGCCATGAGGGCGCGGGCACGGTGACCGCCGTGGGGGAGGGGGTGGCGGGGCTCGTACCCGGTACGCCCGTCGTCCTCAACTGGGCTCCCGCGTGCGGGGGTTGTCCGGCCTGTGCGCGCGGCGACGTGTGGCTGTGCGGGCACGCGCTGGACGGTGCCGCCCGCGTGCACGCCCGTACGGCCGACGGCACCGAACTCCATCCCGGCCTCAACGTCGGCGCGTTCGCCGAGGAGACCGTCGTACCGGCCGCCTGTGCGCTGCCGCTGCCCGAGGGGGTTCCGCTGACCGACGCGGCCCTGCTCGGCTGCGCCGTCCTCACCGGGTACGGCGCCGTCCACCACTCGGCGCGGGTCCAGCCCGGCGAGACGGTCGCCGTGTTCGGGGTCGGCGGGGTCGGGCTCGCCACCCTCCAGGCGGCCCGGATCGCGGGCGCGGCCCGGATCATCGCCGTCGACGTCTCGCCGGGCAAGGAGGAGCTGGCCCGTGCCTGCGGCGCCACCGACTTCGTCCTCGCCGACGAGCAGACCCCGCGCGCCCTTCGCGCCCTCACCGGCAAGCAGGGCGTCGACGTCGCGGTGGAGTGCGCGGGCCGCGCGCAGAGCATCCGCGCCGCCTGGGAGTCCACCCGCCGGGGCGGCCGCACCACGGTCGTCGGCATCGGCGGCAAGGACGAGCAGGTCACCTTCAACGCCCTGGAGATCTTCCACTGGGGCCGCACCCTCACCGGCTGCGTCTACGGCAACTCCGACCCGGCCCGCGACCTCCCGGCCATCGCCGCCCACGTCCGCGAGGGCCGCCTGAACCTCTCGGCCCTGGTCACCGAACACATCACCCTGAAGGACATCCCGACGGCGTTCGAGGACATGCTGGCGGGCCGGGGTGGACGGGCGCTGGTGGTGTTCTAGGGACTCAGCGCACCCGGTCCGGGCTCGGCGCCGCGTCCGCCACCTGCGCGGGCGCCGTACGACCCCGCGACCGGGCCACCGCCACGCCCGCCAGGCAGAGCAGGCCGCCGCCCAGCATCACCGGGCCCGGGACCTCGCCCAGGGCCAGCCAGGACATCACGACCACCAGCGCGGGGACGGCGTACGTCGTCGCCCCCAGCTTGGCGGCGCTGGTGCGGGCCAGGGCGTACGCCCAGGCGGTGAAGGCCAGCGCCGTCGGGAAGACGCCGAGGTAGACCATGCCCAGCGTGGCCGACACGGGGGCGTGGGACGCCTCCGAGATCAGTTGGCCGGTGAAGGGCAGGCAGGCCGCCGCGCCGATCAGGCAGCCGAACGTCGTCACCTGGAGGGCGCTCGCGCGGGCCACGGCGGGCTTCTGCGCGACCACACCGGCCGCGTACGCGACCGCCGCCAGCAGGCAGGCCACCACCCCGAGCACCGAGGAGCCGCCGCCCCCGGCCGACATCGACAGGCCCACGATCACAGCGCCGGTGAACGACACCGCCATGCCCGCCAGCAGCCGGGGCGGCATCGGGTCGCCGAGGAACCGGGCGGCGAACAGGGCGATCAGCAGCGGGCCGACGTTCACCACCAGGGCCGCCGTACCCGCGTCCACTCGCTGCTCGCCCCAGTTCAGGGCCACCATGTAGAAGCCGAACCAGAGCACCCCGGACACCAGGATGCCGGGCCAGGCGCCGCGCGGCGGCCAGCCCTCCCGCCGTATCGCGCACAGCACGGCCAGGGTGAGGCCGCCCGCGAGCAGGCGGCCGAGCGCCAGCGCGCCCGGCGAGTAGGCGTCACCGGCGGTGCGGATCACCACGAAGGCGGACGCCCACAGCAGCACGGTGACCACGGCGGCGGCCGCGGGCAGCAGACGATGACGCGGACTGAGGTCCATCGGACTCCTCGATCGACTCGGTGACAACTCAGTGAAAAGAGGTGAAAGGAGGTGAAAAAGACAGGGCAGGCGGTCTCAGACCAGCGCCGGCCCGTCGATGCCCAGCAGCTCCGCCAGCGCCTGCTCCCCGGCGGCCGTCACCCGTACCGCGCGCCCCGAGCCCACGCGGGCGCACCACCCGGCGTCCAGCGCGTGCCGGCACAGCGCCGCCCCCGCCGCGCCCCCCAGATGCGGGCGCCGCTCCGTCCAGTCCAGGCAGGAACGGGCCAGCGGGCGCCGGGTGGAACGGTCCACGGCGATGCCCGCCTCGCCGAACCAGGCGAGCCCCTCGTCGGTCAGCGCGAACCCGGTGTCCTGGCGCAGCAGCCCGCGCGAGGTCAGCGCGTCGGTGACCGCGATGCCCAGCCGGCCGGCGAGATGGTCGTAGCAGGTGCGCCCGCGCGCCAACGCGGACTGGGTACGGACCTCCCGCAGGGTGCGCGGGACCTGGACCACCACGTCCTGCGGCAGATGCGCCGCCAGATCCTCGACGAGCTGCGCGGCGCGCGGGTCGGCCAGCCGGACGTAGCGGTGCCGCCCCTGGCGTTCCGTCACGAGCAGGCCGCCCGCGACCAGCCGGTTCAGATGCTCGGTGAGTGTCGAGGGCGCGACCCGGACGTGCCGGGCGAGTTCTCCGGCGGTCCATGCCCGCCCGTCCAGCAGGGCCAGCAGACAGCCCGCCCGCGTCTCGTCGGCGAGCAGCGCGGCGAGCGAGGCGAGAGCGGCGGCGCACGGTTCGCTGGCGGTCATGTGCCCAGCATGCGGCACGGACACTTCGGCGCCCACCGAATCATGGCCGGGGCTCCGGCTGACCGTACTGCCCCTCAAGACCGGCCAGCAACGCCGCGAGCCCCACCTCGAAGGCGCGCTCGTCGATCTTCTCCTGCTGCTCGGCGAGGAGGTGCGCCTGCCCGAGGTGGGGATAGTCGGCGGGGTCGTAGGCGCTCGCGTCGTCCACGAAACCGCCCGCGAAGGAGCTGAGTGCGGAGCCCATCACGAAGTACCGCATCAGCGCGCCGATCGAGGTCGCCTGCGCCGGGGACCAGCCCGCGTCGACCATCCCGCCGTACACCGCGTCCGCCAGCCGCAGCCCGGCCGGACGGCGGCCGGGGCCGCGCGCGAGGACCGGGACGATGTTGGGGTGGTCGCGCAGCGCGGACCGGTAGGAGACGGCCCAGTCGTGCAGCGCGGTCCGCCAGTCCCGGCCATCCTCGAACATCGACAGGTCGACCTGCGCGCTCACCGAGTCCGCGACCGCCTCCAGGATCTCGTCCTTGGTGCGGAAGTGGTTGTAGAGCGAGGGCCCGCTCACCCCGAGTTCGGCGGCGAGCCGCCGGGTGGAGACGGCCTGGAGCCCCTCCGCGTCCACGAGGGCTTGTGCCGTCCGCACGATCCGGTCGGTGCTGAGCAGGGGCTTGCGCGGTCGGGCCATGGCGCACATAGTAGGGCTGCGAGCGGAAACTAGCACTGCTAATTTAAATGTACGTCTTTCAAGGGCCTTAGGGGTTCCCGCTGAGGCCGTGTGGGGTGATCGCGTGGTGAACCTGGGCCTGAGCGAGGAACAGGCGGCCGTACGGCAGCTTGCCCGTGACTTCGTGGAGCGCGAGATCGCCCCCCACGTCACCGCCTGGGACCGTGCCGAGGAGGTCGACCGGGGCATCGTGAAGAAGCTCGGCGAGGTCGGCTTCCTCGGCCTGACCATCGACGAGGAGTACGGCGGCTCCGGCGGCGACCATCTCGCGTACTGCCTGGTCACCGAGGAACTGGGGCGCGGCGACTCCTCCGTGCGCGGGATCGTCTCCGTCTCCCTCGGCCTGGTCGCCAAGTCCGTCGCGGCCTGGGGGAACGAGGAGCAGAAGCGGCGCTGGCTGCCGGGGCTGACCTCCGGCGAGCTGATCGGCTGCTTCGGCCTCACCGAGCCCGGCACCGGCTCGGACGCGGGCAATCTGAGCACGCGGGCCGTACGGGACGGCGAGGACTACGTACTCAGCGGCACCAAGATGTTCATCACCAACGGCACCTGGGCCGACGTCGTGCTGCTCTTCGCCCGCTCCACCGACGCCCCCGGCCACAAGGGCGTCTCCGCCTTCCTCGTCCCGACCGACACCCCCGGCCTCACCCGCCGCACCATCCACGGCAAGCTCGGCCTGCGCGGCCAGGCCACCGCCGAACTGGTGCTGGAGGACGTGCGGGTGCCCGCCTCCGCGATGATCGGCGCCGAGGGCAAGGGCTTCTCCGTCGCCATGTCCGCGCTCGCCAAGGGCCGGATGTCGGTCGCCGCGGGCTGTGTCGGCATAGCCCAGGCCGCCCTGGACGCGGCCGTGCAATATGCCGGTGAGCGCGAGCAGTTCGGCACCTCCATCGCCCGGCACCAGTTGGTGCAGGAGCTGATCAGCGACATCGCCGTGGACGTGGACGCCGCCCGGCTGCTGACCTGGCGGGTGGCCGACCTGATCGACCGGGGCGAGCCGTTCGCCACCGAGTCCTCCAAGGCCAAGCTGTTCGCCTCCGAGGCCGCGGTGCGCGCCGCCTCCAACGCCCTTCAGGTGTTCGGGGGTTACGGCTACATCGACGAGTACCCGGTCGGCAAGCTGCTGCGCGACGCCCGCGTGATGACGCTGTACGAGGGCACCAGCCAGATCCAGAAGCTGCTCATCGGCCGCGCGCTGACCGGTGTTTCAGCTTTCTGAGGCTGAGCCTTTCTGAGTACGGGTACTGAGTACCTCGGCGGATGTGGCCCGCGCCGCCTCCGCCGAGACTCGTGCCATGAGCGACACACCCGTCAAGCAGCAGAGCACGGCCGCCTTCTACGGA
Organism: Streptomyces bauhiniae; assembly: GCF_004784475.1. Classification (GTDB taxonomy): domain Bacteria; phylum Actinomycetota; class Actinomycetes; order Streptomycetales; family Streptomycetaceae; genus Streptomyces; species Streptomyces seoulensis. The sequence continues at coordinate 335,873 of NZ_SRRT01000008.1, read as the reverse complement.
CAGGCCGTCGCCTCCTTCGCCGTCGCCATGACGGCCACCGCGATCGGCATCTACCGGCTGGACGCCAACGCCTGGGTGCGCGGCTTCCTCGCCATCGCCGTCCTCTACCTCGTCACCTCCGCCTTCACCCTCGCCAAGGTGATCCGGGACAGACAGGAGGCCGGCGAGATCGTCAGCAGAGTCGACCAGGCCCGCATGGAGGAACTCCTCACCTCCCACGACCCGTACCGCAAGACCCCCGACCCCCGGCAGCAGTCTCGCTAAGCGGGCGCTCACCTTCGGCGGTATGGTGGTGCCTCCTGTCATCCGAGGAGGGGCGAGCGATGAGTACGGCGGAGGAGACGGTCGGCGGCGAGGCCGACGCGTGGGCCGAGGTGACCCCGGACGCGGCCCGGCGGCTGCTCGTCGCCGCCGTGGAAGCCTTCGCCGAGCGCGGCTACCACGCGACCACCACCCGCGACATCGCGGGCCGCGCCGGGATGAGCCCGGCCGCGCTCTACATCCACTACAAGACCAAGGAAGAGCTGCTCCACCGGATCAGCCGCATCGGTCACGACAAGGCGCTCGACATCCTGCGCACCGCCGCACGCGGCGACGGCACGGCCGCCGAGCGGCTCGCGGACGGCGTCAGCTCCTTCGTCCGCTGGCACGCGGGGCGCCGCACCACCGCGCGGGTCGTGCAGTACGAGCTGGACGCGCTCGGCCCGGACGCCCGCGCCGAGATCGTCGCACTGCGCCGTCAGGTGGACGCCGAGGTGCGCGGGATCATCGAGGACGGCGTGGCCGCCGGCGAGTTCGACGTGCCCGACGTCCAGGGCACCACGCTCGCCATCCTGTCGCTCTGCATCGACGTGGCCCGCTGGTTCAACGTGGACGGCCCGCGCACCCCCGAGCAGGTCGGCGAGCTGTACGCGGGCCTCGTCCTGCGGATGGTCGGGGCCCACTGACCCCGACGCCCGCGCTCCGGGATCAGAAGTAGTAGCGGGACACCGACTCCGCCACGCACACCGGCTTGTCGCCGCCCTCGCGCTCCACGGTGAAGGCGACCGACACCTGGACCCCGCCCGGTACGTCCTCCACGTTCGTGATCACCGCCGTGGAGCGCAGCCGGGAGCCGACCGGCACCGGGGCGGGGAAGCGGACCTTGTTGGTGCCGTAGTTGACGCCCATCTTCACGCCCTCGACCGCGATGAGCTGCGGTCCGAACAGGGGGAGCAGCGAGAGGGTGAGGTAGCCGTGCGCGATGGTGGTGCCGAAGGGGCCCTGGGCCGCCTTCTCCGGGTCCACGTGAATCCACTGGTGGTCCCCGGTGGCCTCCGCGAACAGGTCGATCCGCTTCTGGTCGACCTCCAGCCAGTCGGTGTGGCCGAGCTGCTCGCCCACGGCCGCCTTCAGCTCGTCGGGGGAGTGGAAGGTCCTCGGTTCTGCCATGATCCCGGCCTCTCGCGTCGTAAGTCTAAGCAACTGCTTAGCATGGTGGGGTGGGCGGCGCCTGTCAACGGCTCGTCCGGCCCGGTGGGTCGGTAGGCTCGGGACGGTGCCCCAGCTTCCCGAGAAGATCCACGAGCTGACCGTAGGCCAGTTGTCCGCGCGCAGCGGCGCTGCCGTCTCCGCCCTGCACTTCTACGAGTCCAAGGGCCTGATCAGCAGCCGCCGCACCTCCGGCAACCAGCGCCGCTACACCCGCGACACCCTGCGCCGGGTCGCCTTCGTACGCGCCGCCCAGCGGGTCGGCATCCCGCTCGCCACCATCCGCGAGGCCCTCGCCGAGCTGCCCGAGGAGCGCACCCCGACCCGCGCGGACTGGGCCCGGCTCTCCGAGGCGTGGCGCTCGGAGCTGGACGACCGGATCAACCAGCTCAACCGGCTGCGCGACCACCTCACCGACTGCATCGGCTGCGGCTGCCTCTCCCTGGCCACCTGCGTCCTGTCCAACCCGGACGACGTGTTCGGCGAGCGCGGCCCCGGGTCCCGCCTGATGCGGGAGGAGCGGGGGCCGCGTGCACACCCCTGAACTCACCGCCGCGCTCGCGGAGATCGACGTGGTCTTCAACGGCGAGGCGAGCCCGGCCGAGAACTCCGCTCACCTGCGTACCCCCAACTCCCCTGTGCCACCTGAGCTGCTGAACCGCTTCCTGTACAAGGGCGCGCACCATTTCATCGACCACGAGGCCGCGATGCGCCGCCTGCTGCCCCAGTGCGCACACGCCATGGCCGACGGCACCCTGAAGGACGACGGGTACGCGCCGCACGGCCTCAGCCAGGCGGACTGGCGGTCCTGGCCCGGCCCGCAGGCACGGGCGGTCGAGACGTTCGTACGCGCCTGGTGGCGGGCGACGCTCATCACCGCCGAGCCGCCCTACCTGGTCCCGGACCTGTTCGAGACCGCCTGCGCGATCCTCGGCGAAGTCACCGGCCCACTCGCCGACTGGTCACCCGGCCCCGAGGCGGACGCCCATCTCGCCACCTGCGTGGAGCAGTGGCTGGACGACCTGATGCTGGACCGCCGGCCGGGCTTCCTCTGGGAACCCCCTGCCGCCACCCTCACCGAACTCCAGACCTGGCTCGGCGCCCACGCCCCCGCCCGCCTCCGCCCCCTCGGCCTGACCGACCTCGCCGACCGCACGGCCCTCCTCGCCCTGCCGTACGACACTCGCTGGAACGACCCCTACTGGTCCCGCTGACCCCCGTGCTCCACCAGCCCCGCCGCCACCAACTGGGCGTTGGACAGCGCACGTTGGCCATCGGGCAGGAGCAGCGTGTCCTCCAGCCCGATGCGCGTCGCCAGCCCCAGCCGGCCGGCCAGTCGCAGTACCGGCCACGCGCCGCCGTCCTCGCCGTGCAGCAGGACGGGGCGGCCGTGGGCCGGGCCGAGGGAGGTCAGCAGGGCGTGGGCGGACGCCTCGGCGGTCGCCGGGTCGGTGTCCGTCACCTCCGCCAGTACCCGCAGGACGCGCGGCCCCAGGGGTGAGGCCGCGAAGCGCGCCGGGCCCTCCGTGCCGGACCAGATGCCCGCCTCCACGCCGACGCCCCGGGCCAGCAGGAGCCCGGCCAGCTCCTCGGCGCCCGGCTCGTGCCAGTTGACCGAGGCGAAGTCGGGCAGCACCGGCCAGGAGCGCACCCGCTCCAGCCGCGTGGCCGGACCGGGCTCGGCCCAGGCGCCGGTGGTCACCCCGACCGGCACCCCGGCCCGCTCGCGCAGCGCCTCCACCACGGGCCCGACGACGCGTGCGGACAGGGACTCCCGCCCGCACGGCGTCCGGGGATGCACATGCACCTCCGTGGCCCCGGCGGCGACCGCTTCCGCCGCCGACCGCGCCAACTCATCCGGCGTCAGCGGGACTTGCGCCCCGTCCGCCGCCGCTCTGCTCCCGTTCAGACAGACCTGCACCACACCATGGTGCCCGGTCAGGCCGACATCAGCAGCCGCTCCCGCCGGGCCGAGGCCAGCGCGCCCTCGGTGAGCACCGGGCGCGGCACCAGGATGCCGCAGTCGGCGCACACGGGCCCGGCCGACGGCTCGTGATCGAGGCCGTGCCGCCACACCAGCCGCTCGCCGTCGCACACCGGGCACACCGAGCCCGGCCGGCGCTCCAGGGCACTGATGAGCCGGTGCAGTACGTCGGCCAGCGGCTCACGGGGGTGCAGCCGCGGGTCGTCGCACCAGGCGACACCGAAGCCGCCCCAGGTCATCCGGTGCCAGTCGTCGACACTGCCCGGCCTGCGCAGGCCGTCGTGCTTCTCCTTCTTCCGGCGTTCCGCGAAATCGGCCTCATAGGTCAGCCACACCGCGCGCGCCTGCTCCAGCTCCACCAGTGCGGCCACGAGCCGCGCCGGGTCGGGGGAGCGGTCCTCCGGGCCGAAACCGGCCCGCCCGCACAGATGGTCCCAGGTCGCCCGGTGCCCGTAAGGAGCGAACCGCTCCAGGCACTTGCGTAGTGAGTAGCGCCGCAGCGCCAGATCGCATCGCGGATCGCGCACCTGTCTCGCCAGACTTCGGAATCCGGCCATCGCCCTGCACCTCCGTCACACCTGTGTCCGCTCTTCGGTCACCTCGGCGTCGCCGTACGGCTGTCGCGCGACGTCGCCGGATAGACGTGTCGCGGGCCGATCCGGCTCCATCCGATTTCCGATGCCCTCCCATAACGCGTTCCGTGTTGACCGCCGGGCACCGGCCTGAGTGGCCGCGGAACTTGACGCATGTTCACCTTCGTTCGCGGGGATACCGGCGGTAACGTCCGGCCCACCCCCGTCGGGAGGAGCTGCCATGCCACGGCGCACCCCACGTAACGTGTTGTCCGACAGACTCAGAACTCCTCGCACACTCTCCGGGTTCCTGAAGACGGCCTCGATATGCGTCCTGATCGCGGGTTGTCTTTCACCGCTCGGTCAGGCGGCGGCCGCCACCAGCGCTCCCACCGCGGCGAACGACTACTGTTCCGGCCAGTGTTCGGACATCCTTCCGCCGGGTGAGAACGGCAATGCCACCCTGGCGCAGATCCTGCTCAACCAGGCTTTCGGCACCCAGCCGGCGCACGCCGAGGACCAGCTCGGCCCCTACGCGAATCTCGCCACCGGCCACCCCGGCCTGACCGACGCGAAGATCAACAACTTTTTCAACGACGCCTCCTTCGGCGTCCCCGCCGGCCAGATCGCCTCCACCGAGAAGCCCGCCGGACGCACCGACGTCACGATCGTCCGGGACAAGAAGACCGGCGTGCCCCACATCACCGGCACCACCCGCTACGGCACCGAGTTCGGCGCCGGATACGCGGCCGGACAGGACCGGCTCTGGCTGATGGACGTGTTCCGGCACGTCGGCCGGGGCCAGTTGACCGGCTTCGCCGGCGGTGCCCCCGCCAACCAGGGCCTGGAGCAGGAGTTCTACCGCCAGGCGCCCTACACCGAGGCCGACCTCCAGGCCCAGATCGACGGCGCTGTGGCCCGTAACGGCGAGCGCGGACAGCAGGCCCTCGCCGACGTCACCGCCTACCTGGACGGCATCAACGCCTACATCGACGCCTCCGACAGCGGCCGTTACTTCCCCGGCGAGTACGTCCTCACCGGCCACAAGGACTCCATCACCAACGCCGGCACCATCGACCACTTCAAGGTCACCGACCTGGTGGCGCTCGCCTCGGTCGTCGGCACCCTGTTCGGCTCCGGCGGGGGCGGCGAGGTGAACAACGCCCTCTCCCTGATCGCCGCCCAGTCCAAGTACGGCGTCGAAGAGGGCACCCGCGTCTGGGAGTCCTTCCGCGAGCGGAACGACCCCGAGGCCGTCCTCACCCTCCACGACGGACAGCGCTTCCCCTACGCCACCCGCCCCGACAGCCCCCAGGGCCGGGCCCTGCCGGACGCCGGCTCGGTCACCCAGGAGCCGCTGGTCTACGACCGCACCGGCAGCGCGGGCAGCGCGAGCGCCAAGAACTCCTCCACCGCCGTCGCCAAGGACACGCTCAGCTCCGCCCGGCGCGGCATGTCCAACGCCCTCGTGGTCAGCGGCAAGCACACCGCGAGCGGCCACCCGGTCGCCGTCTTCGGCCCGCAGACCGGCTACTTCGCCCCGCAGCTCCTGATGCTCCAGGAGATCCAGGGCCCCGGCATCAGCGCCCGCGGCGCCTCCTTCGCGGGCCTGAGCATGTACGTCGAACTCGGCCGCGGCCAGGACTACTCCTGGAGCGCCACCACCTCCGGCCAGGACATCATCGACACCTACGCCGTCGAGCTGTGCCAGGACGACCACCACTACCTCTACCGGGGCACCTGCACCGCGATGGAGCAGGTCGAGCGGAAGAACGCCTGGAAGCCCACCGTGGCCGACGGCACCGCCGCCGGTTCGTACGCCATGCGCGTGTGGCGCACCAAGTACGGACCCGTGCAGTACCGGGCGACCGTCGGCGGCAAGAAGGTCGCCTACACCACCCTGCGCTCCTCCTACCTGCACGAGGCCGACTCCATCATCGGCTTCCAGATGCTCAACGACCCCGGCTATGTGAAGGGCCCCGAGGACTTCCAGAAGGCCGCCCAGCACATCAACTTCACCTTCAACTGGTTCTACGCCGACTCCGCGCACACCGCGTACTACAACAGCGGCGACAACCCGGTCCGCGCGGCCGGTGTCGACGCCGAGTTCCCGGTGTGGGCCCAGCCGGCCTACGAGTGGCGGAACTGGGACCCGGCCGCCAACACCGCCGACTACACCCCGCCGAGCGAACACCCCAACTCCATCGACCAGGACTACTACATCTCCTGGAACAACAAGCAGGCCGAGGCGTACACCGCCGCGCCCTGGGGCGAGGGCTCGGTGCACCGGGGCGATCTCCTCGACGACCGGGTGAGCAAGCTGGTCGCGCAGGGCGGGGTCACCCGGACCAAGCTGGTCCAGGCGATGGCGGACGCGGCCCTGGCCGACCTGCGGGCCGAGGACGTGCTGCCGGGGCTGCTGAAGGTCGTCAACTCCGCGCCGGTGAGCGACCCGACGGCAGCGGCGGCCGCGACCAAGCTCCAGACCTGGCTGACCGCGGGTGCCAGGCGCACCGAGACCTCGGCGGGGTCGAAGAAGTACGCCGACGCCGACGCGATCCGCATCCTGGACGCCTGGTGGCCCCTGCTGGTGAAGGCCGAGTTCGAACCCGGCCTGGGCAGTGACCTGTACGGCGCCTTCACCGCCAACCTCCCCGTGGACGAGGCGCCCTCCGCGGGGCACGGCCCGACCGGCTCGCACGCCGGAAGCTCCTTCCAGTACGGCTGGTGGAGCTATGTCGACAAGGACATACGGGCGGTGCTCGGTGAGCCCGTACAGGGCGGTCTGGCCCGCAAGTACTGCGGCGACGGCAGCCTCGCCGCCTGCCGGGACGCCCTGCTCGGCACGCTGAAGCAGGCGGCCGGGCTCACCGCCGCGCAGGTCTACCCGGGCGACGACCTGTGCTCGGCCGGGGACCAGTGGTGCGCCGACTCGATCCAGCAGCGCACCCTGGGCGGCATCAAGCACGGCACCATCAGTTGGCAGAACCGGCCGACCTACCAGCAGGTCGTGGAGTACACCTCGCACCGCTGACGGCCCGTGAGCGGCGGCTCCCGTCCGGGGGCCGCCACGCTCAGCGGTACATCAGGTACTTCGCCCGCGTCCGCCGGAACGCCGCCAGCTCCCCGTGCCAGGCGGCCGCCACCTCGTCCGCCCCGGCCCCGGCGTCGATCATCGTGCGCACCTGCTCGGAACCGGTGAGCTTGTCGATCCAGTTGTCCGACCGCCAGGCGAAGCCGTCCCACACCTGCCGTGCGGTGACCAGCAGCGCCACGCCGGTGAGCACCGGGTCGAAGGCGGCCGGATCGTGCACATGGAGCTGCACCCCGCCGACCGTCTTGCCCTGGAACTTGGAGAACGTCGGCGCGAAGTACGCCTCCCGGAACCGCACCCCCGGCAGCCCCGCCTTGTTCGCCTCCGCCGCCCAGTGCCCGTCGATGCCCTCCGCGCCGAGGAGTTCGAAGGGGCGGGTGGTGCCCCGGCCCTCGGAGAGGTTGGTGCCCTCGAACAGACAGGTCCCGGAGTACACCAGGGCGGTGTCCGGGGTCGGCATGTTGGGGCTCGGCGGCACCCAGGGCAGCCCGCAGTCGCCGAAGAACATCCCGCGCCGCCAGCCGGTCATGGTCACCGTCTCCAGCGGCACCGGCCTGTCCAGGAACTCCCCGTTGAACAGCCGGGCCAGCTCCGCCACCGTCATCCCGTGCGCCTGCGCGATCGGCCGCCGGCCGACGAACGTGGCGAACTCCTCGTGCAGCACCGGCCCCAGAGCCGCCCGCCCGGTCACCGGATTCGGCCGGTCCAGCACCACGAACCGCTTGCCCGCGAGCGCCGCCGCCTCCATGCAGTCGTACAGCGTCCAGATGTACGTGTAGAAGCGGGCGCCCGCGTCCTGGATGTCGAAGACGACCGTGTCCACGCCGGAGGCGGTGAAGACGTCGGCGAGCGCCTGGCCGCTCTTCAGATACGTGTCGTACACCGGCAGCCCGGTCGCCGGGTCGTCGTACCGGCCCTCCGAGCCGCCCGCCTGGGCGGTGCCCCGGAAGCCGTGCTCGGGGCCGAAGACGGCGGTCAGCCTCACCCGGTCGTCGGCGTGCATCACGTCCACGATGTGCCGGACGTCGCGGGTGATCCCGGTCGGGTTGGTGACGATCCCGGCCTTCCGGCCGGCCAGCAGCGCGTAGCCGTCGGCGGCCAGCCGCTCGAACCCGGTGCGCACCCGGTGCCCGGCGCCGGCGTCCGAGGCGGGGGCCGGGACCCCGGCGCCGACGGCGGCCGTGGCGGTGGTGGCGAGCATGCTCCGTCTGGACAGCGTCATACGGGGACCTCCGTGAGCGCGGCGGGTGTCATGACCACGGGGACGCTAGCGCCTGCCGGGCCGCCAGGGAACGCGCCGGACCGGGGGGCGGTCGGGGATTCCCCTTCCCTCCGGCATACCGACTGGTTAGTCTGGCGCCGCGGCGGCGGGACCGCCGCGCACAGCCACAGCTCGAAGGAGGCCGCTGGTGGAAGCCGTGCAGGACGCCGGAGTCGTCGTCACCGGGGCGGGCGGAGGAATCGGGGCCGCGCTCGCCCGCCGGTTCGCCGCCGAGGGCGCCCGGGTCGTCGTCAACGACCTCGACGCCGACAAGGCCAAGGCGGTGGCCGACGAGATCGGCGCCACCGCCGTACCCGGCGACGCCTCCGGCATCGTCGCCGAGGCCCGCGCGGCGCTCGGCGGCACCATCGACGTGTACTGCGCCAACGCGGGCGTCGCCTTCGAGGACGGCACCCCCGGCGGCCCGCTGGACGAGCGCTCCTGGGCGGTGTCCTGGGACGTCAATGTGATGGCCCACGTCCGCGCCGCCCACGACCTGCTGCCCGACTGGCTTCAGAACGGCGGCGGCCGGTTCGTCTCCACCGTCTCCGCCGCCGGACTGCTCACCATGATCGGCGCTCCCTCTTACAGCGTCACCAAGCACGGCGCGCTGGCCTTCGCCGAGTGGCTGTCCCTCACCTACCGCCACCGGGGCGTCAAGGTGCACGCCATCTGCCCGCAGGGCGTGCGCACCGACATGCTGGCCGCCACCGGCAGCGCCGGCGACCTGGTGCTCCAGCCGACCGCGATCGAACCGGACGAGGTCGCCGACGCCCTCTTCGCGGGCATGGCCGAGGACCGCTTCCTGATCCTGCCGCACCCCGAGGTGGCCGAGTACTACCAGGCCCGCGCGGCCCACCCGGACAAGTGGCTGGGCGGTATGAACCGGCTCCAGCGCGCCTGGGAGGACTCCCGCTGACCCGGCCCCGGCGCGGGATGGGAAGATCCTCCGGCGGGACACCGTTCCCGCGCGAGTGACGACAGTCGGCGACCCGACGGAAAGGCAGGTGGCGGCAGTGCCCAGGACCACGGACGGAGACGCCACGCCCGTCCCGCAGCGGCTGCTGGACGCCGCGACCCGCCTCTTCGCCGACCAGGGCTACGACCGCACCTCGGTGCAGGAGATCGTCGAGGCCGCCGGAGTCACCAAGGGCGCGCTCTACCACTACTTCGGCTCCAAGGACGACCTCCTGCACGAGGTGTACGCGCGCGTGCTCCGCCTCCAGCAGGAGCGCCTGGACGCCTTCGCGGACGCCGACGAGCCGGTGGAGAAGCGGGTACGGGACGCGGCCGCCGACGTCGTCGTCACCACCATCGACAACCTCGACGACGCGATGATCTTCTTCCGCTCGATGCACCACCTCAGCCCGGAGAAGAACAAGCAGGTCCGCGCCGAACGCCGCCGCTACCACGAACGGTTCCGCGCGCTCATCGAGGAGGGCCAGCGCGAGGGCGTGTTCTCCACCGCCACCCCGGCCGACCTCGTCGTGGACTACCACTTCGGCTCGGTCCACCACCTCTCCACCTGGTACCGCCCCAAGGGCCCGCTCACCCCGCAGCAGGTAGCCGACCACCTCGCCGACCTCCTGCTGCGCGCCCTGCGCCCCTGACCACACGCGTAAGGGGCGCCCGCAATGGCAGGCGCCCCTTACGACAGCGTTCCGGCTACAGGTACTTCTTCAGCTCACGCCGGGCCAGCGAGCGCTGGTGCACCTCGTCCGGGCCGTCCGCCAGCATCAGCGTGCGGGCACCCGCGTACAGGTCGGCCAGCGGGAAGTCCTGGCTCACCCCGCCCGCGCCGTGAAGCTGGATCGCCCGGTCCAGGATCTCCACCACCGCACGCGGAGTGGCGATCTTGATGGCCTGGATCTCGGTGTGCGCGCCCCGGTTGCCGACGGTGTCCATCAGCCAGGCCGTCTTCAGCACCAGCAGCCGGAGCTGCTCCACCGTCACCCGCGCGTCCGCGATCCAGTTCTGCACCACCCCCTGCTGCGCCAGCGGCTTGCCGAACGCGGTACGCGACACCGCTCGCCGGCACATCAGCTCGATCGCCCGCTCGGCCATGCCGATCAGCCGCATGCAGTGGTGGATGCGCCCCGGACCGAGCCGGGCCTGCGCGATGGCGAAACCGCCGCCCTCCTCGCCCACCAGGTTGGTCACCGGCACGCGCGCGTGGTCGAAGACGACCTCCGCGTGCCCGCCGTGCGAGTGGTCCTCGTACCCGAAGACCTGCATGGCCCGCTTCACGGTCACACCGGGCGTGTCACGGGGGACCAGCACCATCGACTGCTGGCGGCGCGGGTCCGCGCCGTCCGGGTCGGTCTTGCCCATCACGATGAAGATCTTGCAGTCCGGGTTCATCGCCCCGGAGATGTACCACTTGCGCCCGGTGATGACGTACTCTCCCCCACTCTCGGCTCCGCTCGAGCGGGAGGTGCCCCCCTCGTCCCGCTCGATGTGCGTGGTGATGTTGGTGGCGTCCGAGGAGGCCACCTCCGGCTCGGTCATGGCGAACGCCGACCGGATCTCCCCGGCCAGCAGCGGCTCCAGCCACTGCTTCTTCTGCTCGTCGGTGCCGAACTGCGCCAGCACCTCCATGTTCCCGGTGTCCGGCGCCGCGCAGTTCAGCGCGGTCGGCGCCAACTGCGGGGACCGGCCGGTGATCTCGGCCAGCGGCGCGTACTGGAGGTTGGTCAGCCCGGCACCGTACTCGGCGTCGGGCAGGAAGAGGTTCCACAGGCCCTGCCGTTGCGCCTCGGCCTTCAGCTCGTCCACCACCGCCGGGGTGTCCCAGGGGGAGTCCAGCAGCGCCCGCTGCTCCTCGGCGGTCTGCTCGGCCGGGTACACGTACTCGTCCATGAAGGCGAGGAGACGGGTGCGGAGTTCCTCGGTGCGCGCGTCGAACGCGAAGTCCATCTGCTCTCAGCCTTCCTGAAGCGTGGTCAGTCCGTGGTCGATGAAGACGGGCACCAGGTCCCCGATGCGGTCGAAGCCGCCGCCCACCGTCTGGCCGAGGGTGTACCGGTAGTGGATGCCCTCCAGGATCACGGCGAGCTTGAACCAGGCGAACGCGGTGTACCAGTTGACGTCCGAGACATCGCGCCCGGAGCGCTCCGCGTACCGCTCGATCAGCTCGGCGGGCGTCGGGTGGCCGGGGGCCTCGGCGGTGGTGGAGACGGGGGAGTGGGCCATCCCGAGCGGCCGGCTGTACATCACCAGCAGGCCGAGGTCGGTGAGCGGGTCACCCAGGGTCGACATCTCCCAGTCGAGGATGGCCTCGATCCGGTCGCCCTCGCCGATCAGCACGTTGTCCAGGCGGTAGTCGCCGTGCACCACGGCCGGCGCCGGGGAGGTGGGCAGCGAGCGGCCGAGGGCCGCGTGCAGCTCGTCCACGCCCACCAGTTCACGGTTGCGGGAGGCGTCGAGCTGCTTGCCCCAGCGGCGGAGCTGACGGTCCAGGAAGCCCTCGGGGCGGCCGAAGTCGGCGAGGCCCACCTCGGCGGGGTCCACCGCGTGCAGCTCGACGAGGGTGTCCACCAGCGACAGCACCGCGTTCCGGGTGCGCTCAGCGCCGAGCGGCGCGAGCTGGTCCGCGGTGCGGTACGGGGTGCCCTCGACGAACTCCATCACGTAGAACGGGGCGCCCAGCACCTCCTCGTCCTCGCACAGCAGCACCGGCCGGGGGACCGGTACGCGGGTGGGGTGCAGGGCGCTGATCACGCGGTGCTCGCGGCGCATGTCGTGCGCGGTGGCCAGGACATGGCCCAGCGGCGGGCGCCGGACGACCCAGCGGGAGGTGCCGTCGGTGACGGCGTAGGTGAGGTTCGACCGTCCGCCCTCGATCAGCCTGCCGGTCAGCGGACCGGTCACCAGGCCGGGCCGCTCACGGTCGAGCAGCGCGCGCAGCCGGTCGAGATCGAGTCCGGGCGGGTGGTCGGCGCTCATACATCACTCCTACGAACGGGTGAACAGGAACGCGTCACATGATGCCGACCGGTCGGTATGCCGTCCAGTGGGTGCACCGTAAAGCGTGCGCCGACGTGACCGGACACACGCCGCTCGGCGTGTGTCCGGCGGGGTTACGGGCTCAGTGGTCGTCCCAGTGGCCCTCGTGCTCGGCGTGCCGGTGGCCGTCGTGCAGATAGTCGACGTGGTCGCCGTGGACCACGCGCGCGTGCCCGCACTCCTCGTGGTGGAGGTGCTCGTGGTGCGGGTGGGTGGTGTGCCCGGTGGTCTCGCACTCGTCCCAGTGGCCGGAGTGCTCGCGGTGCAGATGGCCGTCGTGCGCGTAGTCGACGTGGTCGTGGTGCGGCACCGCGGAGTGTCCGCAGCCCGGCCCGTGGCTGTGGCCGCCGTGCGCGCTGTGTTCCTGGTGGGACTCGGTCATGGTGCTCACTTCCGGGGGACTCGGAGGGGTAGGGGCGGGTGACGACGGACAGGCTACGTGCGAACGCCGCGAACCGCCCATATCGGGACACAGGGGTTGCGCGGCGGATGAACACCCTGGAGGGTCCAGATCATGAAGGCCATCAGCTACCGCCGCTACGGCGGCCCCGAGGTCCTGGAGTACGGCGAGGTCCCCGAGCCCAAGGTGGGCCCCGACCAGGTGCTGGTCCGGGTGCGCGCGGCCGCGGTCAACCCGGTCGACTGGAAGTGCCGCGAGGGATATCTCGAACCGCTCCTCAACACCGTCTTCCCCGTCGTCACCGGCTGGGACGTCAGCGGCGTCGTGGTCCGCCCCGGCGCCTCCGTCGTCGAGTACGAGGAGGGGGACGAGGTGATCGGGTACGTCCGCGAGGACCTGCTCTCGCTCGGCACCTTCGCCGAGTACATCGCCGCCCCCGTGCGCACCATCGCCCGCAAGCCCGCCGCGCTCTCCTTCGAGGAGGCCGCCGGGCTGCCGCTGGCGGGCCTGACCGCGTACCAGGTCCTCGTCCAGATCCTCAAGGTCAAGCGCGGCGACACCGTCCTCATCCACGCGGCCGCCGGCGGGGTCGGCTCCCTCGGCGTACAGATCGCCGCCCACCTCGGCGCCCGCGTCATCGGCACCGCGAGCGAACGCAACCACGCCTATGTGCGCAGCCTCGGCGGTGAACCCGTCGCTTACGGCGAGGGTCTGGCCGAACGCGTACGCGGCATCGCGCCCGAGGGCGTGGACGCGGTCTTCGACACCGTCGGCGGCGAGACCCTCAAAGTCTCCGCCCAGCTCCTCGCCCCCGGCGGCCGCCTCGCCTCCATCGCCGACCCGGACGTCACCGAGTACGGCGGCCGCTACTGGTTCGTCCGCCCCGACGCCGAGGACCTCGCCAAGCTCGCCCAACTGGCCGACCAGGGCGCCGTCTCCGTCCACGTCGACAAGACGTTCCCGCTGGAACAGACCGCCGACGCCCAGCGCCTCAGCCAGGAGGGCCGCACCCGGGGCAAGATCGTCGTCACCGTTTCCGGGGCCGACAGCTAGCTCACCAGCACCGCCGCGCACACCGCCAGCGCCACCGCGCACCCCGTCGCCGCCCATGCCAGGCGCGGGGTGAGCGTGGGCGGTACCGGGCTCGCGGCCAGGGTGCGGATGCGCAGGTGGGCCAGGGCGAGGAAGGCCAGCCAGCACACACAGCAGAGCAGGACCAGTACCGCCCCGGTCAGCGGGCTGGCCGCCCGGACCGAGGCCCGTATGGCCAGTACGGCGGTCACCGTGCCCGACAGGGTCGTACGCCGCCACGCCAGCCGGGTGCGCTGCGGCTGGAGCCCCGCGTCGCGGGCCGGAGCGGTCATCCCGCCCATCCGGCCAGCACCACCACGACCATCGCCACGGCCACCACCGCCACCAGCAGGCTCAGCACCGCCGGGAACCGGGACACCGGCAGGTCCTCGCCCCGCCGCATCGCCTGCTCGCAGCGCACCCAGTGGTGCACCGCCCGCAGCGCGCACAGCACCCCCGCGCCCAGCAGCGCCAGCGCCAGCCCCACCCGCCACGCCCAGCGCAGATGCGGCAGGAACTGGTCCACCGCGAAACCGCCGCCGATCAGCGCCAGCGCGGTCCGCAGCCAGGCCAGGAAGGTCCGCTCGTTGGCCAGCGAGAACCGGTAGTCCGGGGTGGTGCCCTGCTCCCGCACCCGCCCGGGTTCGAGCCAGAGGCGGACGTTGCGTACGAATTCGCTCACACGCCGGACCCTACCGGCGCGTCACCCGCCGGCCCGGAACGCCCTCAGCCGCTCGTGCGCGGCCAGCCCGTCCGGCACCCACTCCCACTCGCCGAGCCGGGCGGCGACCTCCTCGTCGCTGAGGAAGGCGTGCCACTGCACCTCCTCCACCTGCGGCCGCACCGGCAGGTCGCAGCGGACCTCGTACACCGCCGACCACCAGCCGTGCCCCGCCTCGTCCTCATAAAGGAACTTGAAGAGATACGTAGGCTCGGGCAGCCCGCTCACCCCCAGCTCCTCCTCCGCCTCGCGCAGCGCCGCCTCGTCGTAGGACTCGCCCGCGCCGACCACCCCGCCCACGAACAGGTCGTACAGCGCGGGGAAGACCAGCTTGCCGGCGGTGCGCCGGTGCACGAAGAGGCGGCCCTCGGCGTCGCGGACCTGGATGAAGACGCAGCGGTGGCGCAGCCCCCTGGCGTACGCCTCGCCGCGCGGGGCCTGGGTGACGACACGGTCGTGCTCGTCCACGATGTCGAGGATCTCGTCGGCGGGGTTCATCCCGCCATCCAAGCAGCCCCGCCCGCCGACGGCTCAGTTCCGCTGCAGATCCCGTACCGGCCGCTCCTCGGCCGTGCCGCACGGCATCGCCGGGTGCATCCCCAGCAGCACGATGCCCCCGACGATCGCCGCGAGCCCGGCCGCCTCCCAGGCCAGCGCCCCGGTGTCGGTGTGCAGCCGGTCGCCGAGGAAGCCGACCCCGCACAGGATGCCCGCGAGCGGCTGGGCAGCGGTCAGCGCGGGCAGCGACATGCGCAAGGGCGCCGTCTCGAACGCGCTCTGCACCAGCAGCAGCCCGGTCACCCCGAGCGCCAGCACCGCGTACGGATGGCCGCCGGTGAAGAGTTCCGTGAAGCCGCCCTCGCGGAAGCGGATGCTGCTCACCCGGGTCAGCGCGTCCTGGACCCCGTACAGGAGCCCGGCGGCCGTCGCCAGCAGCACCGGGCTCCAGGTGGTCCGCGAGCGTTTCGCCCAGCCGGCCAGCGCCAGCGCCACCCCCACCATCACGCCGAGGATCAGCCAGTGCCGCACCGGGTCGGTTACGGCGGTGCCGCCGCGCGGCCGGCCCGCCAGGATGAACGTGCTCACCCCGCCCGCCAGCAGCACCAGCCCCGCCCAGCCCTGCCGGCCCACCGGCTGACCGGTCTGGCGGCGGGACAGGGCGAGCGCGAACAGCAGATTGGTGGCGAGCAGCGGCTCCACCAGCGAGATCTCACCGTTGCCGAGCGCCACCGCGCCCAGCGCCATCCCGGCCACCATCAGCGCGGTACCGCCCAGCCAGCGCGGCACCCGCATCAGGTCCAGCAGCAGCCGGAACGAGAGGAAGTCGCTCGGAGGCGCATCCCGCGCCACGTTCTGCTGAAGCACGAACCCGAACCCCAGGCACGCCGCCGCACTCACGGCGAGGAGGAGAACCAGAAGGGACACGCTGCGTACCTCGATCATCGGCCGGGCCACGATTGCGTAGGCCGACTGTAGCGCCCCGCAAGGCCGGGACTGTGGAGAGTGCCCGGAACCGGACACGTTTCGGGGGAACCGCCCGGTCATGTTCCGTCTCCCCGCCCCCCGGCGCCATGGCGTACGCCACACCCGGCGTCCCCGGACCGGACTGACCGGCGCCGACCAGGGCACCTGTGCCCCAAGTCCCTCTGCTGCCGCGGTGGTTGGACGGAGCAACACTTCGATTCCGCTTGACGCAAACCTAGGCGGGGAGTTTGCTGTGAGTGATCGGCCGATGGCAGCCCGAAAAACAGGAAGTCCCGCGGTGCCCCTGACCCCGCCCCCGCCCGTCACAGACCGGGCCCCCTCGGACCCGCCCGGTGGCCTCGCCCCGGAGCACTCCGGCACCTTCGACGCCGCCCTCGGCGACGCCGAACTCCTCGCCGCGCGCGCCGCCCTGGCCCAGGGTCGCTGGCAGTCCGCCCGCTCCCTGCTGCTGCACACCGGCGACGAATGGGACCGCCGGGGCCACCGCCTCACCGTGCTCGCCGCCGACCCCGGCGCCCACAGCCGGGCCGGGCAGTGGCTGCTCGCCGAACCCGGCTCCGCCGACGCGGCCACCCTGCTCGCCCTCGCCCTGGTCCACCGCGCGCTCGGCGGCGAGGAGGACCCCGAGCACGCCCGCTCCTCCTGCCACACCGCCGCCGAACTCGCGCCCGCCGACCCCACCCCCTGGCTCGGCCTGCTCCTGCTGGCCCGCACCCTCGGCCCCGAGGCGGAACTGACCGCCGCCTTCAAGGAACTGCGCGCCCGCCACCCCGAGCACCACCACGGACACCACCTCCTCATCGCCGGCCTCGCCGAACGCCCGCCCGGCGGCCCCGAGTCCCACGAGGCGTACGACACGGCCGAGCGCGCCGCCGCCGAGGCCCCCGCCGACTCCCCGCTGGCCGTCCTCCCGGTCGTCGCGTACGCCGAACGGCACCGCGTCCTCGCCGCCGCCGGTCTCGCCCCGGCCGTCCCCGGCCCGGCCCCCTGCGCCCACTGGACCGGCCCCCGCGCCCGCCGGGTGCTGCGCGCCGCGTTCGACTGGTGGCTGGAGTGGGAGCACGACGAACACCCCCGGCGCCACCTCGACCTCAACCACCTGGCCTTCGCCATGTCCGCCGCGGGCCGCCCCGCCGAGGCCGCGGCCCTCTTCGACCGCATCGGCCCGCACGCCACCCGCGCCCCCTGGTCCTACACCGGCCAGGACCCCTGGGCCGCCTTCCACCAGGCCCGCACCCACGCCCTGGCCCATGGCTGACCCCGGCGACACTGGCCCCACGGCCCCCACCCGTGCTCGAATGACGACGTGACCCCCGACCCCGCCGAAGATCCGGACGCGCACGGCAAGCCCATCGGCCGCCGTCTCTTCCTCGGCACCCTCGGCCTGGGCGCGCTCGGCGTCGCCACCGCGCCCTGGCTGCAACGCGGCGCGGAGAGCGCCCTCGGCGCCCTCTCCGGCCAGGACCCCACCGGCCTGAGCGGCCTGCTCCCCAACGGCGGCGGCTTCCGGTACTACTCCGTCGCCGCCTCCGTCCCCCACAAGGGCCCCGCCGACTACAAGCTCACCGTCGACGGCCTGGTGGACCACCCCCGCGCCTACACCCTGGCCGACCTGCGCGCCCTGCCCCGCACCCGGCTGACCAGGGATGTCCAGTGCGTCACCGGCTGGCGCGTGCCCGGCACCCCCTTCGAGGGCGTCCGGCTGAGCACCCTGCTGGACGCGGCCGGGGTGCGCCCGACCGCCCGCGCCATCCGCTTCACCTGCTTCGACGGCACCTACACCGAGAGCCTCACCCTCGACCAGGCCCGCCGCCCCGACGTCCTGGTGGCGCTGCGCATGCAGGGCAAGGACATCGGCCACGACCACGGCGGCCCCGTCCGCCTCTACGTCGCCCCGATGTACTTCTACAAGTCCGCCAAATGGCTCTCCGGCATCACCGTCAGCGACCATGTCGAGCCCGGCTACTGGGAGAGACTCGGCTACGACGTCGACGCCTGGGTCGGCCGCTCGAACGGACGGACCGATGACCCTACGAGCTGACACCCCGGCGCCCACCAGCGCCCGCGTCCACCGCTTCACCCCCGCCGAACGCTGGGTCCACCGCACCGGCGCCGCCCTCATGGCCGTCTGCGTGATCACGGCCGCCTGCCTCTACGTGCCCCAGCTCGCCGTGCTGGTCGGCCGCCGCGCACTCGTCGTACGCGTCCACGAATGGGCCGGGCTCGCGCTGCCCGTGCCGGTGCTGCTGGGCCTGGTCTCGCGGGCGTTCCGCGCCGACCTGGGCGCGCTCAACCGGTTCGGCCCGCACGACCGGCGCTGGCTGCGCGCCGCCCTGCGCCGGGACCGGCGGTACGCGGAACGCCCCGCGGGCAAGTTCAACGCGGGGCAGAAGGTCTACACGGCCTGGATCGCCGGGGCCGTCCTGGTGATGCTCGGCACCGGTCTGATGATGTGGTTCACCCACCTCACCCCGCTGCTGTGGCGCACCTCGGCCACCTTCGTCCACGACTGGCTGGCCCTGACCGTCGGCGTGGTCCTCGCGGGACACATCGGCAAGGCCCTCGGCGACCCGGAGGCCCGGCGGGGACTGCGCACCGGCACCGTGAGCCGGGAGTGGGCGGAGCGGGAACACCCGCTCTGGCGCCCGTAAGTACGCGCTCTCAGAGCACGCTCGTCATGCCGCCGTCGACGTACAGCACCTGGCCGGTGACGAAGTCGGCGGCGGGGGAGACCAGGAACAGCAGCCCGCCGACCAGGTCCTCGGTACGCCCCCAGCGCCCGGCCGGGGTCCGCCCCCGCACCCACGCGCTGAACTCGGCGTCCTCGACCAGCGGCCGGGTCAGCTCGGTCTCGATGTAACCGGGCCCCAGCCCGTTGACCTGCACGCCCCGCGGACCCCAGTCCGCGCACATGCCCTTGGTGAGCATCTTCAGCGCGCCCTTGGTCGCCGCGTACGGCGCGATGCCGGGGCGGACCACCTCGCTCTGCAGCGAGCACACGTTCACGATCTTGCCGTGCCCGCGCTCGGTCATCCGCCGGGCGGCCTCGCGGCCGGTGAGGAACGCGCTGGTGAGATTGGTGTCGAGGATGCGGTGCCAGTCGGAGTCGGTGAACTCCAGCAGTGGCGCCCGCAGTTGCATCCCCGCGTTGTTGACCAGGATGTCCAGCGGGCCCACCCGCTCCTCGACCCCGGCGATCCCGGCGGCCACCGAGGGGCCGTCGGTCACGTCGAACACCGCCGTGTGCACCAGGCCGCCGGGCAGTTCCGCCGCCGCCCGCGCGAGGCGGTCACCGTCCCGTCCGTTGAGGACCACGGTGCAGCCCGCCTCGGCGAGACCACGGGCCAGGGCGAGTCCGATGCCCCGGCTGGAACCGGTGACCAGGGCCGTACGGCCGCTGATGTCGAAGAGAGGGTGAGCCGTCATCGCCGTACCGCTCCTAGATCACCAGTGACAGCAGCAGGACCAGGCCGCCGGCGACCACCGAGATGATGGTCTCCATCACCGACCAGGTCTTCACCGTCTGGCCGACGCTCAGGCCGAAGTACTCCTTCACCAGCCAGAAGCCGGCGTCGTTGACATGGCTGAAGAAGAGCGAACCGGCGCCGATGGCCAGCACCAGCAGGGCCGTGTGCGTGGTCGACATGTCGGCCGCGAGGGGCGCGACCAGACCGGCCGCGGAGACCGTGGCCACCGTGGCGGAGCCGGTCGCGAGGCGGATCGCCACCGCGATCAGCCAGGCCAGCAGCAGCGCCGGGATCGACCAGTCCTTGGAGATGTCCAGGATCATCTGGCCCACACCGCAGTCGATCAGCGTCTGCTTGAAGCCACCGCCCGCGCCGACGATCAGCAGGATGCCGGCGATCGGCATCAGGCCCTTCTCGACGGTCTGCTGGAGGCGGCCCTTGGTGAAGCCCGCGGGGCGGCCCAGCGTGAAGAAGGCGACGATCACCGCGGCGAGCAGCGCGACCAGCGGCGAGCCGACCACGTCGAAGACCCGCTGGGTCATGTCGGCCGGGTCGTCGATGACGATGTCCACCAGGGCCTTCGCCAGCATCAGCACCACCGGCAGCAGCACGGTGGCCAGCGTGGCGCCGAAGCCCGGACGGCGCTCCAGGCTCTCCGAGGCGCGCTCCGGGATCATCCGGTCCGGCGCCTGGACGTCCACCCAGCGGGCGGCGACCTTGGAGAACAGCGGACCGGCGATGATCACGGTCGGGATGGCGACCACGATGCCGAGCGCCAGCGTGACACCCAGGTTGGCCTTGACCGCGTCGATGGCGACCAGCGGGCCGGGGTGCGGCGGGATCAGGCCGTGCATCACGGACAGACCGGCCAGCGCCGGGATGCCGATGCGCATCAGCGAGTAGTTGCCGCGCCGGGCGACCATCAGGACGACCGGGATCAGCAGCACGATGCCGACCTCGAAGAACAGCGGCAGACCGATCACGGACGCGATGAGCACCATGGCCCACGGCATCGCACGGCCGCCCGCCTTGGCGAGGATCGTGTCGACGATCTGGTCGGCGCCGCCGGAGTCGGCGAGCAGCTTGCCGAGGATCGCGCCGAGCGCGATCAGCACACCGACACCGGCGACCGTGCTGCCCAGGCCGGTCGTGAAGCTCACGATCGCCTTGTCGAGCGGGGCACCGGCCACCGCCCCGAGCACCAGCGAACCGATGGTCAGGGCCAGGAAGGCGTGGAGCTTGAACTTGGTGATGAGAAAAACGATGACGGCGATGCCCGCCAGGACGGCTATGCCCAGTTGGGCGTGGCCGGCCGAGGTGATCGGCTGGACGGTGTCCGCTGCCAGCATCTCGACGCTGAGTCTGGTCACGGGATTCCCTTGCGGTTACGGGGATTCGGGGGACATGAGGGGGTGAAGAAAAGGGGTGAAAAGGGGGTACTGCGGTGCTGCGGTACTGGTACTGCGGAGGGGGGCTACGCGGCGGCGAACGCGGCCAGAGCCTCGGCCGCCCGCTCGGTGATCTCCTCGGGGGACCCGCTGACGTCGACGGCGACACCCGCCTCGTCCGCCTGGAGCGGCTGGAGCGTGGCGAACTGCGAGTCCAGCAGCGCGGTCGGCATGAAGTGGCCCTGCCGCTGCGACATCCGGCTCTCGATCAGCTCACGGCTGCCGGTCAGGTGCACGAACACCACACCGGGAGCCTCGGCCCGCAGCCGGTCGCGGTACGACCGCTTCAGCGCCGAGCTGCTGACCACCCCGCCGAGCCCCGCCCGGCCGTGCGCCCAGCGCCCGATGGCATCGAGCCACGGCCACCGGTCGGCGTCTGCCAGGGGGGTACCCGCGGACATCTTGTCGATGTTGGCCTGCGGGTGGAAGTCGTCGCCCTCGGCGTACGGGACGCCCAGCCGGGCGGCGAGCAAAGGACCGATCGTGGTCTTGCCCGTCCCGGCGACGCCCATCACGACGACGACCTGGGGGGTGCGCATGACTGCCTCGCTGTCTTCTTCGACATCGACGCCGTACTCCGGCGTCGATGTACTGAAACCCATTAGGTACGACAAATTCAAGTGGCTGTGACATATAAGTCTGACTTTTTATGGCTGTGATCCAGGCCGTACGCTGAGCGCATGAGCACACCGGGCCGGGGGCTGCACGGCCGCGTACTGGACACCCTCGGCCCCGCGATCACGGCGGGCGAGTACCCGCCGGGCAGCGTCCTGCGCACCGACGAACTCGCCCAGCAGTTCGACGTCTCCCGCTCCGTCATGCGCGAGGCGGTCCGCGTGCTGGAGTCCATGCACCTGGTCGCCTCCCGCCGCCGCGTCGGCGTCACGGTCCGCCCCAAGCACGAGTGGAACGTCTACGATCCGCAGGTCATCCGCTGGCGCCTGGCCGGCGCCGACCGCCCGCACCAACTGCGCTCGCTGACCGTGCTGCGCTCCGCGATCGAGCCCATCGCGGCGGGCCTCACCGCCCGCAACGCCACCGCCGAGCAGTGCGCCGAACTCACCGAGTGCGCCCTCGGGATGGTCGCCAACTCACGCGGCCACAAGCTGGACCAGTACCTGATCCACGACATCGCCTTCCACCGGATCATCCTCACGGCGTCCGGCAACGAGATGTTCGCCCGGCTCGGGGACGTCGTCGCCGAGGTCCTCGCAGGCCGCACCCATCACGACGTGATGTTCGCCGACCCCCACCCGCCGGCCGTCACCCTGCACGTCCGTGTCGCCGAGGCCGTCCGCGCCGGCGACAGCGTCCGCGCGGAGGAACTGACCCGGGAGATCACGGTGGGCGCGCTCCAGGAGCTGGACATCCTGGTGCCGTAGGTCTCAGTCTTCAGGTCTCAGCCCTCGAGGAACTCCCCGTCGACGTACACCCACGCCCCGTCCACCCGCTCGAACCGGCTCCGCTCATGCAGCGCACCACCCCGGTACGACGCCCGGAACGTCACGGTCCCGGCCGAGTGGAAGGCGGACCCGCCCTCGGTCTCCAGGATCTCCAGCCCCGTCCACCGCATCCCGGGATCGAGGTCGAGCCGCTCGGGCCGCGTCCCCGGATGCCAGGTCCGCACCAGATACTCCACGTCCCCCACGACGAACGCGCTGTACCGCGACCGCATCAGCGCCTCCGCACTCGGCGCGGCAACGCCCCCGGAATGGAACCGCCCACAGCAGTCGGCGTAGTTCCCCGGCAGCCCACAGGGGCAGGCAGCGGGAGCGGTGTTACGGGAGGGCGTACGAGAGGTGCGACGAGCCATGCGCGCCATTGTGCCGGACGGCGCCCCAGAGTCCGGAAAAGCAGAAGGACCCCTGATCGACAGGGGTCCTTCAGTGGTGTCCGAGGGGGGACTTGAACCCCCACGCCCGATAAAGGGCACTAGCACCTCAAGCTAGCGCGTCTGCCATTCCGCCACCCGGACAAGGTGTCTGTCGTGCGGGGTGTTCCCCGCGGCGACGAAGGAAACATTACCAGGCTTTCGAGGGTGTCCGATCACCCCCCGGCCCCGGTCCCCGCTGTGTGAACGCCCTGTGGCGGGGTGGACGCGAACGGGCCGGGCAGGGGGAGGATGGGGGTGACCCACCAGCAGTGACAGCGGGAGGAAGCAGCGTGAGCGAGACGGACACGGCCAAGGGCGTCACCGGTGAGGACGAGGTCGTGGACCTCTGCCGCGAGCTGATCCGGTTCGACACCAGCAACTACGGCGACCACTCAGGACCCGGCGAGCGCGCCGCCGCCGAGTACGTCGCCGGCAAGCTCGCCGAGGTCGGCCTGGAGCCGAAGATCTTCGAGTCGCATCCGGGGCGCGCGTCCACCGTCGCCCGCATCGAGGGCGAGGACCCGTCCCGGCCGGCCCTGCTGATCCACGGCCACCTGGACGTCGTACCGGCCAACGCGGACGACTGGACGCACGACCCCTTCGCCGGCGAGGTCGCCGACGGGTGCGTGTGGGGGCGCGGGGCGGTCGACATGAAGGACATGGACGCGATGACCCTCGCGGTGATCCGCGACCGGCTGCGCAGCGGGCGCAAGCCCCCGCGCGACATCGTCGTCGCGTTCCTCGCCGACGAAGAGGCGGGGGGCACCTACGGCGCCCGGTACCTGGTCGACAACCACCCCGAGCTGTTCGAGGGCGTCACCGAGGCGATCAGCGAGGTCGGCGGGTTCTCCTTCACGGTGAACGAGCAGCGGCGGCTCTATCTGATCCAGACGGCCGAGAAGGGCATGCACTGGATGAAGCTGACCGTGGCCGGCACCGCCGGGCACGGCTCGATGATCCACCGCGACAACGCCATCACCGAGCTGTCCGAGGCGGTCGCCCGCGTCGGCCGCCACAAGTTCCCGGTCCGGGTCACCAAGACCACCCGCGCCTTCCTGGACGAACTCGGCGACGCGCTCGGCACCGAACTCGACCCCGAGGACATGGAGTCGACCCTCGCCCGGCTCGGCGGCATCGCCAAGCTGATCGGCGCCACCCTCAGCAACACCGCCAACCCCACGCAGTTGAACGCCGGTTACAAGGTCAACGTCATCCCCGGCGAGGCCACCGCGCACATCGACGGCCGCTTCCTGCCGGGCCACGAGGAGGAGTTCCTCACCGACCTCGACCGGCTGCTGGGCCCGAACGTGCGCCGCTCGGACGTCCATGCGGACAAGGCTGTCGAAACCAGCTTCGACGGTGCCCTCGTGGAGGCCATGCAGTCCGCACTGCTGGCCGAGGACCCGATCGCGCGTGCGGTGCCGTACATGCTCTCCGGCGGTACGGACGCCAAGTCGTTCGACGACCTCGGCATCCGCGGCTTCGGCTTCGCGCCGCTCAAGCTGCCGCCGGAGCTGGACTTCGCCGGGATGTTCCACGGCGTGGACGAGCGGGTTCCGGTGGACGGGCTCCAGTTCGGCGTGCGGGTGCTCGACCGGTTCATCGACGCCTCCTGACCCGCCCGCTCACGGGTAATCGGGCAGACGTACGAGATCAACTGAGAAGAGTGAATGCGACGATAAGCTCGTAGCCCGATTACTCCCTCCTCGTTACTCGTGATGTGACCCCGCACCTTGGGGCCGCGTTTCCAACTAGGAGGAATAATGATCAAGAAGGTCGTCGCTGCTGCGGTCGCCACCGGTGGACTCGTTCTCGCGGGTGCGGGCATGGCCGCCGCCGACGCCGGTGCCAGCGGTGCCGCCGTGGGTTCGCCGGGCGTCCTGTCCGGCAACGTCGTCCAGGTGCCGGTGCACGTTCCGGTGAACGTCTGCGGCAACACGGTCGACGTGATCGGGCTCCTGAACCCCGCCTTCGGCAACACCTGCGTCAACGACTGACGTCAGCCGTTCACAAGGCGTCTTCAGCGAACCGTCGGCCCCGGACGCGCGATCCCCGCGCTCCGGGGCCGACCGGTTCCGCACGCAGTCGAAGCAGGGACATCCCAGGGGGGATCAGAACATGCGACAGGGCACCCGTAAGGGCCTGATGACGATGGCGGCCGCGACCGGAGTGATCGCGGCGGCCAGTGGATACGCACACGCCGACGCGGGCGCGGCCGGCTCCGCCGCCCGCTCGCCCGGCGTACTGTCCGGCAACACCGTGCAGGTCCCGGTCCATGTACCGGTGAACGCCTGCGGCAACACCGTCGACGTGGTGGGCCTGCTCAACCCGGCCGCCGGCAACGCCTGCGACAACGGGGCGCGCGGTGCGTCAGGGGGCGCGCACGCGGGCGCCCACACCACCGACTCACCGGGAGTGGGCTCCGGGAACACCGTGCAGGTGCCGGTGGACGTGCCGGTCAACCTGTGCGGCAACAGCGTCGATGTGGTGGGCGTGGGGAATCCGGCGGGGGGCAATCGGTGCGGAAACGGCGACCACGGCCGCGACCAGCACAATCCACCGGGGACGCCGGGGACGCCTGGGCATCCGGGTCAGCCCGGGAATCCGGGGACGCCTGGTCAGCCTGGGAATCCCGGCACGCCGGGCAACCCCGGGCAGCCGACCAACCCCGGCACGCCGGGCAACCCCGGGCAGCCGAGCAACCCCGGCACCCCGACCAACCCCGGCTCCCCGAGCACTCCCGGCACGCCCAGCACCCCCGCGACCCCCTCCACCGGCCGTGGTCACACCCCGCAGGGTGCCTCCCAGGTCGGCTACCAGGGCGCCGCGAGCCACGCCGCAGGCGGCACGCTCGCGCACACTGGTGACGACCTGCCCCTCGGCCTCGCGCTGTCGGCCGGCGCGGGCGCGGTCCTTGCGGGCGCGGTCCTGTACCGCAAGGCGCGCAACGCGGCCTGACCCGACGCACCACCCGTAAGACGGAGCGGGCCCCTGCCGTGAACACGGCGGGGCCCGCTCCGGTCAGGTTCTCCCACTCACCACGTGGCCCGCACCTGGCGGATGATCCGCCGGCGCAACCGCACCCTGCGGCTGCCGTCGCGCATGAGGCTCAGTCGGTCCAACTCCCAGTGTCCGTACTCGGCATGGTCCGTGAGGAGACGCGTCGCCTCGTTGCGGGAGACCCCGCGGGGGACGTACACGTCGATGAATTCGTATTCCGGCATCGCATCTATTGTGCGGGCTGGTGCCCGGTACGGATAGCGTCTGCACTATGTCTGATGCTGCGCAGCCCACCGCTGCCGAGGTACGCGCCGCCGCCGAGGCGGTCAAGACCGCGCTCGACCGCCACCTGGCGGCCGTCGAACGCAGGACGGGTGACGACGACCCGGCCGTCCACGAGGCGTTCAATCAGCTTGCGGCGGCCGGCGAGGTGTACGACGAGCTGCTCTACGACCGCTACGACGAAGTCACCCCCTTCGAGATCCCCGGAGCCGACGACTCGCTGCCGCCGTACACGGGCCCGGAGGAGCCCCACGCGGTCAGCGTCCTGATCCGCCGCGACTACACGGTGGCCGAGCCGCAGCGGCTGCTGGCGCAGGCCCAGCGGGTGGAGGCCGCCGAGTTCGAGGACGCCCTCACCGAGGACGACACCGCGAACACGGTCCCCGGCGCGCTGGGCATCCTGTTCGGCGAGTTCGAGCCGGACGAGATCGCGTCCCGGCACCGTGAGTTCGGTCTCGCGGAGGGTGACTCCACGCTCTGGGTGACCGCGGCGGAGGAGGCGGCCGAGCCGGGCGAATGGCTGGAGGCCCCGTTCGAGGAGGCCGACCCGCAGCAGGTGATCTGCCGCTTCGACGTCAGCGCGGTCTTCGACCGGGACGACAGCGACGACGACGCCGACGTGCCGGGCACGCTCCTGGACGAGCTGGCCGACGACGATCTGGAGCCGCTCGACCGCGACCGGTGAACGCACGGCGGTGCCCGTACCGGACCCGATCCGGTACGGGCATCGCCGTGTCCGGGCTCAGCCCGCCGGAGGGAGCTGCACCCGCAGCAGCGTGCGCAGCCGGGTCGTACGCGGCTTGGCCACGCTCTCCGCGACCGCCTTCGGCAGCGCCTGCTCCACGCCGTGGACGACGGACAGGTGCCGTTCCGCCCGGCCGAACGCGGTGTACACCCACGGCCTGGTCAGCACGTCCGCCGCGTCACCGGGGAGCACCACCACGGCGGCGGGCCAGCGGCCGCCGACCGCCTGGTGCGCGGTGAGCGCCCAGCCGTGCCTGACCCGGCTCTCCACCAGCTCCCTGGGGACGACCACGGGCGCGCCCGCGCACTCCAGGTGCAGCCCCTCCGCGTCCGCGCGGACCACGCGGCCCGGCACCGTACGGCCCGGCGCGGGGGAGTGGACGATCCGGTCGCCGGGGTCGAAGCCGCCGAAGCGGCCGGGGCCGGGGTTCAAGCGCTCCTTCAGGACCGTGTTGAGTGCGCGGGTACCGGCGGCGCCGCCGTGGCCCGGCGTGATCACCACCGTCTCCTCGGGCGGGACCCCGAAGGCGCGCGGCACCGAGTCCGCGACCAACTGCACCGTGCGGTGCACCGCCTCGCCCGCGTCCCGGACCGGGACGATCACGATCTCCTTGCCGGGCGCCTCGACCTGGACCAGCTCGCCCACGCCGATGCCGGAGACCAGTTCGCCGAGCGGGCCGGGGTCGGGGACGCGGGAGGCGACCTGGGGGCAGGCGGGGACGGCGAGCAGGTCCGCGAAGACCCGGCCCGGACCGGCCGACCACAGCACCGCCGGGTCACCGCTGAGCACGAGGCGTGCGCCGTCGGGCAGGGACTCGGCCAGCATCGCGGCGGCCTCCACGTCCAACTGGGGCGCGTCCAGCACGATCAGCAGGTCCAGGTCCAGCGCGCCTTCCGCGTCCCGGCCGGGGCCCGAGGCGCCGGACAGCAGGCCCGCGACCGTGCCCACGGCGCCGCCGGGCTCCTCGCCCAGGTGCGCGGCGAAGCGGCGGGCGCCGTCGGGGGTGTGGCAGACCGCGAACGCGCGCAGGCCCGCCGCGCGGGCGGCACCGAGCAGCGCGGCGGGTTCGGTACGGGCCGCCTCGCCGCCGGTGTGCAGCACCAGGCCGTGCCCGGCGACCTGGCGGGCGAGGTCCGCCGCGCCCCTGGTCAGCGCGGCCACGGCCGCCTCCCAGGGCTCCTCGGTCTCCTTGGGCACCGAGTTGACCAGCCGGGCCAGCGCGTCCGCGAGGCTCTCCTCGGCGAGGGCGTACCGCTCCAGACCGGCGAGGACCCGGACCGGAACCTCCTGCTCGTTCTCGCCGGCCGTCGGCTGGGCTCCGGGTTCCTCCAGGGCGTCCTGGAAGACCAGGGCGTCGCCCTCCGCGAGCGCGCTCTGTACGGCCTCGTCCGGGTCCGGCACCGCCCGCTTGCCGAGGGCCTCGGTGAGGGCAGGGAGGTCCAGCGCGGTGTGCCCGGCGACGGCGGCCTGCTCCAGCAGCCACACCGTCAGCGCGCGCCCGCGCCGCTCGTCGTCCGGACGGCACTCCGCGCCCAGCAGGGCCCGCGCGAACCCGTCCGCCTGCTCCGGCCGCACCCCCGCGACCCGCAACAACTGCCAGGGATCGGCACGCAGCGTGTCCTCGGCCCCGTCCCCGAGCGCGGCAGCCACCTGCGCCGCCAACGCCTCCGGCGCCCCACCCTCACCCAGTACGGCCCGCACGGCCCCCACGGACTCGGCATCCGGCGCGGCCACCATCGGGGCCGGCTCCGGCCGCCGCACCGGCTCCGGCGCGGGCCGCCGAGGCGCCGGGGCGGGTTCCACAAAGACGGGCGCGCCCGCCTTCTCCCCACTCTCCACAGCCCGCACGGCGGCCAGCAGATCAGCCGCCTTGCCGCTCAGCTTCCCCCCACTCTCCACCGGCCCCTGCCGCTCCGCCTTCCGCCGAGCAATCCGCTCCCGCTCCACCCGCTGAGCAGCCAACTCAGCCTCAGCCTCAGAGGGAGCGCCCGCGCCTCCAGCAGCGCCCGATGCCCCGCCGTCGGCTCCGGGCCCCGCCCCTTCGGCGGCCGGCGCCCCGGCATCGTCCCGGCCGGCGGCAGCCGCCTCGGCCGTCTGGTCGTGGGGCTCTTCGCCGCCCACGGACACCTCAGACCCGCTGCCCTCGGCAACCCCCGGCCCGGCTTCCGTCGGTCCGCCGGAGGTGGCCTCCTCCGGGTCGCCGGTGGGCGTGTGCTCCGTGGTCACAGGGTGCTCCAGTCGTGATCGGGGTAGCGGTGCACCGGGGCCGACACGTCGTCCAGCGCCCGGCAGATCTCGTCAGGAAGACTAAGCGCCTCCACCGACAACGCCGCCGCGAGCTGCCGTGCGTTGCGCGCGCCGACGACCGGGGCGGTGACGCCGGGCCGGTCCCGGACCCACGCGAGGGCGACCTGGAGCGGCGTGACGGCGAGCCCGTCGGCGGCCGTGGTGACCGCGTCCACGATCCGGCTCGCGGTGTCGTCGAGATACGGCTCGACGAAGGGCGCCATGTGCTCGGAGGCGCCGCGCGAGTCGGACGGCACCCCGCCCCGGTACTTCCCCGTCAGCACCCCCCGGCCCAGCGGGGAAGAGGGCAGCAGACCGACGCCGAGGTCGAGCGCAGCGGGCAGCACCTCGCGCTCGGCGCCCCGCTGGAGCAGGGAGTACTCGAGCTGGGTCCCGGCCAGCCGGGTACGGACACCCGGCGCGGCAAGCTGCCAGGTGGCGGCCTTGGCGAGCTGCCAGCCACAGAAGTTGGACACCCCCGCGTACCGCGCGCGCCCGCTGCTGACCGCGAGGTCGAGCGCCTGGAGCGTCTCCTCCAGCGGCGTGGCGGGGTCGTGGCAGTGGATGTGCCACAGGTCGACATGGTCGGTGCCCAGCCGCTCCAGCGAGGCGTCGAGCGCGGCGAGCAGATGCCCCCGGGAGCCGTCGGCCGGGCGGTCGGGGTCGGGCACGCTGCCCGCCTTGGTGGAGATCACCAGGTCCTCGCGGGGCACCAGGGAGTCCGTCAGCCGCCCGAGCAGATACTCGGCAGCCCCGTCGCCGTACACATCCGCGGTGTCGACCAGGGTGCCGCCCGCTTCCCAGAACGCCTTCAGCATGTCCGCGGCGTCGTGCTCCTCGGTGTCCCGGCCCCAGGTGAGGGTGCCGAGCCCGATCCGGGACACGCGCAGGCCGGTACGGCCGAGATGCCTCTGCTCCATGAGCGCGAGATTACTGGCCAGAGCTGCTGCCGTGGGTTGCCTGTGGACAACGGGACCCGAGCCCCTGGCACCACGGGAAACACCCCGGCCGGGGTGGGCCGCGCGGGAAAGGATCGCTAAGGTCGGCCGCAGATACGTTACTTGCGAGTAAGGGGATCGGCATGCAGCTCGGGATCAACCTCGGCTACTGGGGCGCCGGGATGGACGGGGACAACCTCGCCGTGGCGCAGGAGGCCGACCGGCTCGGCTACAGCGTCTGCTGGGCGGCAGAGGCGTACGGCTCCGACGCCGCCACGGTGCTCACCTGGGTCGCCGCGCAGACGGAGCGGATCGACGTGGGCTCGGCGATCTTCCAGATCCCGGCCCGCCAGCCCGCCATGACGGCGATGACCGCGGCCACCCTGGACTCCCTGTCCGGCGGCCGCTTCCGCCTCGGCCTCGGCGTCTCCGGCCCCCAGGTCTCCGAGGGCTGGTACGGCGTCAAGTTCGACAAGCCGCTCGCCCGCACCCGCGAGTACGTGGACATCGTCCGCAAGGCGATGACCCGCGACCGCCTGTCGTACGAGGGCGAGCACTGGACGCTGCCGCTGCCCGGCGGCCCCGGCAAGCCGCTCAAGCTGACCGTGCACCCGCAGCGCGAGCACATCCCGCTCTACATCGCCGCCATCGGCCCGAAGAACCTGGAGCAGACCGGCGAGATCGCCGACGGCGCCCTGCTGATCTTCCCCTCCGCCGAGCACCTGGAGGACACCGCCGTCTCCTATCTGCGCGCGGGCCGGGAGAAGGCGGGCAAGACCCTGGACGGCTTCGACATCTGTCCCACCGTGCCGCTCGCGCTCGGTGAGGACGCGGACGTGGCCCGGCTCGCCGACACCTTCCGCCCCTACACCGCGCTCTACGTGGGCGGCATGGGCAGCCGCAAGCAGAACTTCTACAACCGGCTCGCCCAGCGCATGGGGTACGAGAAGGAGGCCGCCGAGATCCAGGACAAATACCTGGCCGGTGACAAGGACGGCGCCGCGGCCGCCATCCCGCACGACCTCATCGACAAGACCACGCTGCTCGGCTCGGTGGACCGCATCGCCGACCGGATGGCGGCCTACGCGGCGGCCGGCGTCACCACCCTCACGCTCGCCCCGGCCGGCTTCACCCTGGAGGAGCGGCTCGCGGCCCTGCGCGGCGGTGCCGAGGCCCTGGAGCGCGCCGGCCTCGCCTGACGGGGACCGGGGGAGAGGTTCGCGGCCGTGGTGGGGGCTCGGGGGTCTTCCCCGCCACGGCCGTCACGGGGAACAACGCGCCGGACCGGACGGGGTTACGCCCCCACGCGTCCCTCCTTCGGCCCAGCGCGGACGGCCTCCTGTTGCGCGCCCCCTTGACCCGCATTTGACTACTTCTCTGCGGAATCGTGTGCAGAGAGGGGCCCGCGATGCTTTCGGCCAAGAGCCTGTTCCAGGAGATCCTCGACGACGACGCGGCCTTCCGGCTCTTCTGCTCCATCGCCGCCAGCGGCGAGTCCCAGGGCGGCTGGGAGAACGGCAGGATCGCCGCCCTGGTCCCCGAGAGCGCGCGCGGCCTGGCGCCCCGGATCGCCCGGCACGGCGCCGACGAGGACAAGCACGGCCGCATCTTCGAGGCCCTGCTGCGCAAGCGCGGCCTGAAGCCCGTCGAAGTCCCGCCCGACACCGACTACACGATGCTCCTCGAACGGCGCGGCATCGGCCTCGCCCACGACAAGCTCAAGGCCGACCGGCCGCTGACCGAGCGGGACATCGTCACCTACCTCGCGCACAGCCGGGTCACCGAGCAGCGGGCCTCCGAGCAGATGCGGCTGCTCCTCAGGCACTTCGGCGACCACCCCGACCTCGGCCGCGCGGTGCGCATGATCTCCCACGACGAGGACAACCACCTCGCCTACTGCCACGAGGAACTCCTGCGCCTGGCGTACCGGGGCCACGGCCGGACCATCCAGCGCATCCTGCGCGAGAGCGCGCTCGCGGAGATCCGGATCTACCGGGACGTCAGCCTCGCCGTCATGGCCCACATGGGCCGGGTACTGGGCTGGTCCGCCGCGCGGAACGCGCTCCTCGCGGCCGGCATCCACGCCCTGTACGCGTGGGAGCGGGCCGTCGGCTGGCGCCGCATGGTCACCCTGGAGATGCCCGAGCGGCGCGACGCCCTCGGCGGACCCGCCCCCAGGGCGACCGAACTCGTGTGAGCTACAGCCAGCCGCGCCGCTTGAAGTTCCGGTACAGCAGCAGCTCCAGCACCACCATCACCGCGACCACCGTGGGGTAGCCCCACACCCAGCGCAGCTCCGGCATGTGCTCGAAGTTCATGCCGTAGACGCCCGCTATCAGCGTCGGGATCGCCGCCATCGCCGCCCAGGACGAGATCTTGCGCATGTCGTCGTTCTGCCGGACACCCATCTGCGCCAGATGCGCGGAGAGGATGTCGGACACCAGCCGGTCCAGGCCCTCCACCGACTCGTTGACGCGGGTCAGGTGGTCGTTGACGTCCCGGAAGAACGGCCGCGCGGAGGCGTCCACGAACGGCACCTGGGTCGCGGACTGCCCCATCCCCGCGAGCCGGGTCATCGGCACCGTCAGCGGCACCGTCGCCCGGCGGAACTCCAGCACCTGCCGCTTGAACAGGTAGATCTTGGACGCGGTGTCCCGCGACCCGGCGTCGGACGGGGAGAACACCTCCGCCTCCAGCTCGTCCAGGTCCGTGCCCAGCTCGGTCGCGACCTCCAGGTACTGGTCCACCGTGGCGTCCGCCACCGCGTACAGCACCGAGGTCGGCCCGTGCCGCAGCTTGTCCGGGTCGTCCTCCAGCCGCCGCCGTACCTCCGGCAGCGGGGAGGACTCGCCGTGCCGCACGGTCACCACGAAGGAGTCGCCGAGGAAGAGCATGACCTCGCCCGTGGTCACGGTGTCGCGCGCCGACTCGTAGAACACCGGCTTCAGCACCACGAACAGCGAGTCGTCGTACGTCTCCAGCTTGGGGCGCTGGTGGGCCTTCAGGGCGTCCTCGACCGCCAGCGGGTGCAGCCCGAAGACCTTGCGGACCTCTTCGAACTCGTCCGTCGTCGGATCGTGCAGCGCGATCCACACGAACGCGCCGTCGGCCGCGCGCGCCTCCCGCAGGGCTTTCGCCGGGTCGTCGGACGAATCGGTCCGATGCCCGTCACGGTAGATGGCACAGTCGAAGATCACGGACTGCATTCTCCCGTCCTCCGGCCCCGAACGCACTCGGGGCCCCATGATTGTGCGCCCCGGATCACCACCCGGCGGCGCCGGTCTACGCTGGGCCGCATGCCCACCCTGATCCTCGTTAGGCACGGCCGTTCCACCGCCAACACCGCGGGGCTCCTCGCCGGCTGGACCCCCGGCGTCGCCCTCGACGAACGCGGCACCGAGCAGGCCGCCGCCCTGCCGGGCCGTCTCGACGGCCTGCCGCTGGCCGAGATCGTCGTCAGCCCGCTCCAGCGCTGCCAGGAGACCATGCGGCCGCTGCTGGACGCCCGCCCCGGCCTCACCCCTCGCACCGACGACCGGATCGGCGAGTGCCACTACGGCGACTGGTCGGGCCGCAAACTGGCCGAGCTGAAGGACGAACCCCTCATGGAGGTCGTCCAGACGCACCCCTCCGCCGCCGCCTTCCCCGGCGGCGAGTCCATGCGCGAGATGCAGGCCCGCGCGGTCGCCGCCGTACGCGACTGGAACGCGCGCGTGGAGGCCGAGCACGGCCCCGACGCCGTGTACCTGATGTGCTCGCACGGCGACATCATCAAGTCGATCGTGGCCGACGCCCTCGGTCTCCACCTCGACCTCTTCCAGCGCGTCTCGGTGGAGCCCTGCTCGGTCACCGCGATCCGCTACACCCGGCTGCGGCCCTATCTCGTCCGGCTCGGCGAGACCGGCGACCTCGCCTCGCTGGCCCCCCGCGAGACGCCCCCGGACGACGACGCACCGGTCGGGGGCGGTGCGGGCGCACCGTGATCGCCGCCCGCAGTAGGGTGAGGCGGTCGGCCGCACGGTGTGCCCGCACGCCCGTACCGACCGCTTGAACCGCTCGAACGATCCCGAACCCAATGGAGACAGGACGTGTCCCGTCAGGTGTTCCTCTACGACCCGCCGGACCGCTTCGTGGCCGGCACGGTCGGGCTGCCCGGACGCCGTACGTTCTTCCTCCAGGCCACCGCGGGCCCCAGGGTGACCAGCGTGGCCCTGGAGAAGGCCCAGGTCGCCGCGCTCGCCGAACGCATGGACGAACTCCTGGACGAGGTCGTGCGGCGCAGCGGCGGCAACGCGGCGGTGCCCGCCGTGGCCCCCGTCGAGATCTCCGACACCGGCCCGCTGGACAGCCCCGTCGAGGAGGAGTTCCGCGTCGGCACCATGGCGCTCGCCTGGGACGGCGAGGAACAGCGCATGGTCGTCGAGGCCCAGGCCCTGGTGGAACTGGACGCCGAGACCGCCGAGGACCTCGCCGAGGCCGAGGAACGCCTCCTCCAGGACGAGGAGAACGGGCCCCCGATGCTGCGGGTCCGGCTCACCGGCGCGCAGGCCAGGGCCTTCGCCAAGCGCGCCCTGGACGTCGTCAACGCCGGGCGGCCGCCGTGCCCGCTGTGCAGCCTCCCGCTCGACCCGGAAGGACACGTATGTCCGCGCCAGAACGGATACCGCCGGGGAGCGTGAGCGCCGCGGACACGGGAACCGTCGCGGACGCCGCCGAACTGCTCGCCCACGGCGAGCTGACGGTACGCGGCCGCATCCGGGACGCCTCCAACGCCGCCCTGTTCTGCACCGTCGCCCTCGACGGCCGGGAGGCCACCTGCATCTACAAGCCGGTCGCCGGGGAGCGCCCGCTGTGGGACTTCCCCGACGGCACCCTGGCCGGCCGCGAGGTCGCCGCCTACGAGGTGTCCGAGGCCACGGGCTGGGGCCTGGTCCCCCCGACCGTGCTGCGCGACGGACCCTACGGCGAGGGCATGTGCCAGCTCTGGATCGAGGTCAGCACCGACGCCGAACTCCTCGCGCTCGCCGAGGGCGAGGAGGCCGGAGAAGGCTGGAAGGCGATCGGCCTCGCCGAGGTCGGCGAGGGGCGGACCGCGCTGCTGGTGCACGCCGACGACGACCGGCTGCGCCGCCTCGCCGTCCTGGACGCCGTGATCAACAACGCCGACCGCAAGGGCGGCCACCTCCTGCCCACCGTCGCCGGGCACCTCTACGGCATCGACCACGGCGTCTCCTTCAACGCCGAGAACAAGCTGCGCACCCTGCTGTGGGGCTGGGCCGGCGAACCCCTCACCGAGGACGCCCTCGCGGTGCTGGCGGGCCTGCGCGACACCCTCGCCGAGGGCGGGACCCTGGCCGCGAAGCTGGCCCCGCTGCTCACTCCGGCCGAGATCGACGCCACCCGCGCCCGCGTCGACCGCCTCCTCGCCACCGGGCGCCACCCCGAGCCCACCGGCGAGTGGCCCGCCATCCCCTGGCCCCCGGTCTGAGCCCAGCGGCACAGCCGGGCGCCCCGCGCAAGAGCGCCCATCCGGCCATCCGGCCGCCTTGGGCGCGATCCGGTTCGTAGCCCCAGCTCATGGCCGGTTACGCTCATGTACATGCATGCCTGGCCCGCTTCCGAGGTCCCCGCCCTGCCTGGTCAGGGCCGCGACCTGAGGATTCACGACACCGCGACCGACGGTCCGGTCACCCTCGACCCCGGTCCCGTCGCCCGGATCTACGTCTGCGGCATCACGCCGTACGACGCGACCCACATGGGTCACGCGGCGACCTACAACGCGTTCGACCTCGTGCAGCGCGTGTGGCTCGACACCAAGCGGCAGGTCCATTACGTCCAGAACGTCACCGACGTGGACGACCCGCTGCTGGAGCGCGCGACCCGCGACGGTGTCGACTGGGCCGACCTCGCCGTGCAGGAGACCACCCTGTTCCGCGAGGACATGACCGCCCTCAGGATGCTCCCGCCCCAGCACTACATAGGCGCCGTCGAGGCCATACCCGGCATCGTCCCGCTCGTGGAACGGCTGCGGGAACTCGGCGCGGCCTACGACCTCGACGGCGACATCTACTTCTCCGTCGACGCCGACCCGCACTTCGGCCAGGTCTCCCGCCTCGACGCGGCCGCCATGCGCGTGCTGTCCGCCGAGCGCGGTGGCGACCCGGACCGGCCCGGCAAGAAGAACCCGCTCGACCCGATGCTGTGGCTCGCGGCCCGCGACGGCGAGCCGAGCTGGGACGGCGGCACGCTCGGCCGGGGCCGCCCCGGCTGGCACATCGAGTGCGTCGCCATCGCGCTGGACCACCTGGGCATGACCTTCGACGTCCAGGGCGGCGGCTCCGACCTCGCCTTCCCGCACCACGAGATGGGCGCCTCCCACGCCCAGGTGCTCACCGGCGAGTTCCCCATGGCCAAGGCGTACGTGCACGCCGGCATGGTCGGCCTGGACGGCGAGAAGATGTCCAAGTCGAAGGGCAACCTCGTCTTCGTCTCCGCGCTGCGCCGCGACGGCGTCGACCCGGCCGCCATCCGGCTCGCCCTGCACTCCCGCCACTACCGCTCCGACTGGGAGTGGACCGACCAGGTGCTCCAGGACGCCGTGGACCGCCTCGGCCGCTGGCGCGCCGCCGTCTCCCGCCCGGACGGCCCCTCGGCCGACGCGCTGGTGGACGAGGTCCGCGAGGCCCTGGCCAACGACCTGGACGCGCCCGCCGCGCTCGCGGCCGTGGACCGCTGGGCCGCCCGTCAGGAGGCGGAGGGCGGCACCGACATCGGCGCTCCCGGCCTGGTCAGCCGCACCGTGGACGCGCTGCTCGGAGTGGCGCTCTGAGCCGACAGCACGAAAGTGGGGGCGGTACCCGGCCGGGTACCGCCCCCACTTCTCTGTTCAGTCCTCCGAGCCGTCCGGCTCGTCGCCGCCCTCGGACGCGCCCGGTGCCTCCGGCTTCGGCGGCTTGGGCGGACGGGTACGGCCGCTCGGCGCGTCCCGGCGGTACGGCCCGCTCTCCGAACCGTCCGCCGTGGCGTGGCCGCCGGGCCCGCCGACGTCCCGGCGCCGCAGGTACCGCTCGAACTCGCGCGCGATGGCCTCGCCGGACGCCTCGGGCAGCTCGGCGGTGTCGCGGGCCTCCTCCAGCGTCTGCACGTACTCCGCGACCTCGCTGTCCTCGGACGCCAACTGGTCCACGCCCGTCTGCCAGGCCCGCGCGTCCTCGGGCAGCTCGCCCTGCGGTACCCGCAGGTCCAGCAGGTCCTCCAGCCGGTTCAGCAGCGCCAGCGTGGCCTTGGGGTTGGGCGGCTGGGAGACGTAGTGCGGCACCGCCGCCCACAGGGAGACCGCGGGCACCCCGGCGTGCGTGCACGCCTCCTGGAGGACGCCGACGATGCCCGTGGGGCCCTCGTACTTGGTCTCCTCCAGGTTCATCCGGCGCGCCAGGTCACCGTCCGAGGTGACCCCGCTGACCGGGACCGGGCGGGTGTGCGGGGTGTCGCCGAGCAGCGCGCCCAGGATCACCACCAGCTCCACGCCCAGCTCATGGGCGAAGCCCAGCAGTTCGTTGCAGAACGAGCGCCAGCGCATCGACGGCTCGATGCCGCGCACCAGCACCAGGTCACGGGGCTTGTCCCCGCCGACGCGGACCACCGACAGCCGGGTCGTCGGCCAGGTGATCTTGCGTACGCCGCCTTCCATGAAGACCGTGGGGCGGTTCACCTGGAAGTCGTAGTAGTCCTCGGCGTCCAGCGCCGCGAACACCTCGCCCTTCCACTCGCGTTCCAGATGCGCGACCGCCGTGGAGGCGGCGTCACCGGCATCGTTCCAGCCCTCGAACGCGGCCACCATGACTGGGTCGATCAGCTCGGGAACACCCTCCAGCTCGATCACCCAGTGCCTCCTTCCGACGTGCTCTCGCCTGACCACCCAACCTTACGGCGTCCGGCAGGAGCCTCAGCAGCCCCCTCGCAAGGGGCTGAACGGATCACTGCCCCGAACCCCGGCCCGGAACACCCGAGGGGCGGGCCGGGCCGGGGAGGCCGTCTACTTCTTGTCGAGCACCTCGCGCACCTGGGCACGTACCTCGTCCGTGGCCAGGCCGCGGATGGTGAGCGTGGTGCGGCGGCGCAGCACGTCGTCCTCCGTCTCGGCCCACTCGTGGTCGCGGGCCCAGACGACCTGCGCCCAGATCTCCGGCGCGTCGGGGTGGACCCGCTCGGCCAGCTCCGGGTGCTCGTTGGCCAGGCGGGCGATGTCGAAGGCCAGCGAGCCGTAGTGGGTGGCCAGGTGCCGGGCGGTGTCGGCGCCCATGCGCGGACCGGGCGCCGGACGGTCCACCAGCAGCCGGTGCTCGACCGCGCGCGGGTTGGCCACACCGGGCAGCGGCAGCCGCTTGGGCAGCTCCGACACCGGCTCGAAGTCGTCGCCGAGCGGGCGGCCCGGCAGCTCCTCCAGCTTCTTCAGCACGGTCCGGCCGATGTGCCGGAACGTGGTCCACTTGCCGCCCGCCACCGAGAGCATCCCGCCCGGACCCTCGGTGACCACGGTCTCCCGCTTGGCCTTCGCGGTGTCACCGGGCCCGCCCGGCAGCACCCGCAGCCCGGCGAACGAGTAGGTGATCAGGTCCCGCCGGAGCTGCTGGTCCCGGACGGAGAACGCGGCCTCGTCCAGGATCTGGGATATGTCCGACTCGGTGACGGAGACGTCCGCCGGGTCGCCCTCGTACACCTCGTCGGTGGTGCCCAGCAGCAGCATGTCCTCCCAGGGCAGGGCGAACGTGATGCGGTACTTGTCGATCGGGGTGGCCAGCGCCGCCTTCCAGGGGGCGGTGCGCTTCAGGACCAGGTGCGCGCCCTTGGACAGGCGGATCGAGGGGGCCGCGTGCGGGTCCTCCATCCGGCGCAGGTGGTCGACCCAGGGGCCGGTCGCGTTCAGCACCAGGCGGGCGTCGACGCCGAACTCCTCGCCGGTGAGCCGGTCCTTCAGCTCGGCGCCGGTGACCCGGCCGCGCGTGGTGCGCAGCCCGGTGACCTCGGCGTGGTTCAGCACGACCGCGCCCGCGTCGACGGCCGCGCGGACCGTCATCAGCGCCATGCGGGCGTCGTTCATCTGGTCGTCGCCGTACACGGCCACGGCCTTCAGGTTGTCGGTGCGCAGCTCGGGCACGTCCTGCGCGGCCTTGGCCGGGGAGAGCAGGTGCCCCACCCCGTCGCCGAACGCGGAGAGCGCGGAGTAGGCGAAGACGCCCGCGCCGAGCTTGGCCGCGCCGTGCGGGCCGCCCTTGTACACCGGGAGGTAGAAGGTGAGCGGGTTCGCCAGGTGGGGGGCCACCTGCTTGGAGACCGCGCGCCGTTCGAAGTGGTTCTCCGCGACCAGCTTGACCGCGCCGGTCTGGAGGTAGCGGAGCCCGCCGTGGAGCAGCTTGGAGGAAGCGGAGGAGGTGGCTCCGGCGAAGTCGCCGGCGTCGACCAGCGCCACCCTGAGCCCGGACTGCGCGGCGTGCCAGGCGGTGGAGATGCCCAGGATGCCGCCGCCGATCACAAGGAGGTCGTACGACGCCCGCGCGAGCTGCTCCCGGGTCTCGGCCCGGCTCGGGTTGGCGCCGGAGGCCGGGTGGGTGCCCAGGGCGGGTACGGACTGCAGGGTGGTGGGACTGGTCATGTCGGGTACTTAACTCCTCGTCGGAGCCGGACCTGGCGGCTGCGCCGGCCCGGTCAGCTCTCGTCCTCGAGCCAGCCCATGGTCCGCTCGACGGCCTTGAGCCAGCTCTTGTACTCACGGTCGCGGGTCTCCGCGTCCATGCGGGGGGTCCACTCGGCGGCGCGGCGCCAGTTGGCGCGCAGCTCGTCGGTGCCGGTCCAGAAGCCGACGGCGAGACCGGCGGCGTAGGCGGCACCGAGACAGGTGGTCTCGGCGACCATCGGGCGCACCACGGGGGCGTCGAGCACGTCCGCGAGCTGCTGCATCAGCAGGTTGTTCGCGGTCATGCCGCCGTCCACCTTGAGCGTGGTCAGCTCGACCCCGGAGTCCTTCGTCATGGCGTCCGCGATCTCCCGCGTCTGCCAGGCGGTGGCCTCCAGGACGGCGCGCGCGAGGTGCGCCTTGGTCACGTACCGGGTCAGGCCGGCGATCACACCGCGCGCGTCGGAACGCCAGTGCGGGGCGAACAGGCCGGAGAAGGCCGGTACGAAGTAGGCGCCGCCGTTGTCCTCGACCGAGAGCGCGAGGGTCTCGATCTCGGCGGCGGTGGAGATGAGGCCCATCTGGTCGCGCATCCACTGCACCAGCGAGCCGGTGACGGCGATGGAGCCCTCCAGGGCGTACACGGTCGGCTTGTCGCCGATCTTGTAGCCGACGGTGGTGAGCAGCCCGGCGTAGGAGTTGATGATCTTCTCGCCGGTGTTCATCACCATGAAGGTGCCGGTGCCGTAGGTCGACTTGGTCTCGCCCTCGGAGAAACAGGTCTGGCCGAACAGGGCCGCCTGCTGGTCGCCGAGCGCGGAGGCGACGGGGATGCCGCCGAGCAGGTCGCCGAGGCTGCCGCCGGTGACATCGCCGTAGACCTCGGCGGAGGAGCGGATCTCGGGGAGCATCTGCTCCGGCACACCGATGGACTCGCAGATCTTCTTGTCCCACTGCATGGTGTGCAGGTTCATCAGCATGGTGCGCGAGGCGTTGGTGACGTCGGTGACGTGCTTGCCGCCGTTGACACCGCCGGTCAGGTTCCAGATGACCCAACTGTCCATGGTGCCGAAGAGGATGTCCCCGGCCTCGGCGCGCTCGCGCAGGCCCTCCACGTTGTCCAGCAGCCAGCGGGCCTTGGGCCCGGCGAAGTAGGACGCCAGCGGCAGACCCGTCTCGCGGCGGAAGCGGTCCTGGCCGACGTTGCGGCCCAGCTCGCGGCAGAGCGCGTCGGTACGGGTGTCCTGCCAGACGATGGCGTTGTGGACCGGCTCACCGGTGTTCTTGTCCCACAGCACGGTCGTCTCGCGCTGGTTGGTGATGCCGATGGCCTTGATGTCGTCCCGCGTGATGTTCGCCTTGGCGATGGCGGAGGCGACGACCTC
Organism: Streptomyces bauhiniae; assembly: GCF_004784475.1. Lineage (GTDB taxonomy): Bacteria > Actinomycetota > Actinomycetes > Streptomycetales > Streptomycetaceae > Streptomyces > Streptomyces seoulensis. The sequence goes on along the minus strand of NZ_SRRT01000008.1, from coordinate 294,713 downwards.
CTGGACGTTCGTCCAGATCTCGTTCGCGTCGTGTTCGACCCAGCCGGGCTTGGGGAAGATCTGCTCGTGCTCCTTCTGGTCGACGGAGACGATGCGGCCGTCCTTGTCGAACACGATGCAGCGCGAGGAGGTCGTGCCCTGGTCGATCGCCGCGATGAAGGGGCCTGCGGTGTGGGCGTCGGTCACTGTGTGCTCCTGGGAGATCCGAGGTGAGGGTGGCGGTGTGTACGGCGCTTACTCGAATGATCGGTGCTTTTCGCGCAAATCGTTACTCATCAAGCAAAAGCGACGTTGTAGATGCCCGCAGCGATCGCGCCGCCGATCAGTGGACCGACGATCGGCACCCATGCGTAGGCCCAGTCCGAACCGCCCTTGTTGGGCAGCGGCAGCAGGGCGTGCACGATGCGCGGTCCCAGGTCACGCGCCGGGTTGATCGCGTACCCCGTCGGACCGCCGAGCGACAGACCGATCGCGACGACCACCAGGGCCGTGATCAGCGCGCCCACCGCGCCCAGACCGTTGCCCTCGTTGTTCAGGCCCTGCGTGAGGATCGCCAGCACCAGCACGACCGTGCCGATGATCTCCGTCAGAAGGTTCTGCACCGCGTTCCGGATCTCCGGACCGGTGGAGAAGATGCCCAGTACCGGGCCCGCGGCCGCCTCCTCGGCCTCGACCGCCTTGACCGTGTCCTGCGCGCCGGGCCCGCCGACGATCTCCCGGTCGGTCAGGTGGACGCGGAACTGGCCCAGGTAGGCCACCCAGACCAGCGTCGCGCCGATCATCGCGCCCAGCAACTGGCCGCCCCAGTAGACGGGCAGCGTGCCGTAGTCGTGGTCCTTGATCGCCAGCGCGAGGGTGACGGCCGGATTGAGATGGGCGCCGGAGAGGGGCGCCGAGGTGTAGACGGCCGTCAGAACGGCGAAGCCCCACCCGAAGGCGATGGCCAGCCATCCGGCGCCGCGCGCCTTGGACGCCTTCAGTGTCACGGCGGCACACACACCACCGCCGAGCAGGATGAGTACGGCGGTACCTATGGTCTCGCCGATGAAGATGTCGGAGCTGGACACCCGCGACTCCTTTGTCATTGGTCCAGGGAAACCCGGCCCTTGGCGCTGCCCCACCCTAACGCGTAATACCGATAGGTGTTCGACAATGCCGACCGATGGACGGGAGTCTCGCTTTCGGCCCGCGCACGCGTCAAGAGTTCCGGGGGCGAAAAAAAGCACAGAACGCCGGATCGTTACGGACGGGGGCACAGCAGACCGGCCCCCGCGCGAAGGCCGTGCTCAGAAGCGGGCGGCGCCCAGATCGCGGGAGACCGCGCGGGCGCAGTCCCGCACCGCCGCGACCAGCTCCGGACGCGGCTCGCCGTCCCGGCACAGCCGCTCCACGGCGCCGGCGATCCCCACCGCGCCCACCGGCATCCGGCGCCGGTCGTGGATCGGCGCGGCGATCGACGCCACGCCCTCCCAGGTCTCCTCCAGGTCGGCCGCGTAACCGCGCGCCCGCGTGAGGTCCAGGACGGTTTCGAACTCCTCCGGCGTGCACACCGTACGGTCGGTGAACGCCTTGCGGGAGGAGTCCAGCGCCTCGCTGTGGGCGACCGGGTCGTAGGCGGAGAGCACCTTGCCGAGCGCCGTGGAGTGCAGGGGCTGCATCGCCCCGATCTCCAGCACCTGGCGGCTGTCGTCCGGGCGGAAGACGTGGTGCACGATCAGCACGCCCTGCTGGTGCAGCACGCCCAGGTAGACGCTCTCCCCGCTGGAGCGGGCCAGGTCGTCGGTCCACACCAGGGCCCGCGCGCGCAGCTCGTGCACGTCCAGGTAGGTGGTGCCCAGGCGCAGCAGCTCCGCGCCGAGCTGATAGCGGCCCGACGCCTCGTCCTGCTCGACGAAGCCCTCGTGCTGGAGGGTGCGCAGGATGCCGTGCGCGGTGCCCTTGGCCAGGCCCAGCGACGAGGCGATGTCGGAGAGGCCGAGCCGCCGCTCGCCGCCCGCGAGCAGGCGCAGCATCGCGGCCGCCCGTTCGAGCGACTGGATGTTCCGTGCCATCGACGTCCTGCCTCCGTCCGCATCGGCCACCGCCGAGCCATCCCACACGCGTTCGGCAATGCCGAACATTACCGGTCCATGCCGATCTCCCGCCAATGAGCGGGGCAGCGCCGGAACACCCGTCGGGTTCCGGCCACCGCACCCACCGGCCGGACTCCGCCATCCGCGTCCGTGTCGTGGACGCCTGTGCCCATCCAAGCCCACTGGCGGTTACTCTGGCGCCGTGCCCCACGCCCGGCCCCGGCCGGAGCGGGCGCATAGCCGACAGCCGTCGCATCCAAGGGAGCCCCTTCATGGCCTCGTCGCCGACGTCCCCTTCCGCCGACAGCCGGACCCGTGCGTCCGCGCTCCGTCAGGCACTCGCCACCCGTGTGGTGGTCGCCGACGGAGCCATGGGCACCATGCTCCAGGCCCAGGAACCCACGCTCGACGACTTCCAGCAGCTCGAGGGCTGCAACGAGATCCTCAACCTCACCCGGCCCGACATCGTGCGCTCGGTGCACGAGGAGTACTTCGCGGTCGGCGTCGACTGCGTCGAGACCAACACCTTCGGCGCCAACCACTCCGCCCTCGGCGAGTACGACATCCCCGAGCGCGTCCACGAACTCTCCGAGGCCGGCGCCCGCGTCGCCCGCGAGGTCGCCGACGAGTTCACCGCCCGCGACGGCCGCCCCCGCTGGGTGCTGGGCTCCATGGGCCCCGGCACCAAGCTGCCCACCCTCGGCCACGCCCCGTACACCACCCTGCGCGACGCCTATCAGCGAAACGCCGAGGGACTGGTCGCCGGCGGCGCCGACGCGCTGCTGATCGAGACCACCCAGGACCTGCTCCAGACCAAGGCCGCCGTCCTCGGCGCCCGCCGGGGCCTGGACGCCCTCGGCATCGACCTGCCGGTCATCGTCTCGGTGACCGTCGAGACCACCGGCACCATGCTGCTCGGCTCCGAGATCGGCGCCGCGCTCACCGCGCTGGAACCCCTCGGCATCGACATGATCGGCCTGAACTGCGCCACCGGCCCGGCCGAGATGAGCGAGCACCTGCGCCACCTCGCCCGCAACGCCCGTATCCCGCTGGCCTGCATGCCCAACGCCGGCCTCCCCGTCCTCGGCAAGAACGGCGCGCACTACCCGCTCACCGCCCCCGAGCTGGCCGACGCCCAGGAGACCTTCGTCCACGAGTACGGCCTCTCGCTGGTCGGCGGCTGCTGCGGCACCACCCCCGAGCACCTGCGCCAGGTCGTCGAGCGGGTCCGCGACCTCACCCCCTCCGAGCGGCAGCCGCGCCCCGAGGCGGGAGCCGCCTCGCTCTACCAGTCCGTGCCGTTCCGGCAGGACACCTCCTACCTCGCCATCGGCGAGCGCACCAACGCCAACGGCTCCAAGAAGTTCCGCGAGGCCATGCTTCAGGCCCGCTGGGACGACTGCGTGGAGCTGGCCCGCGAGCAGATCCGCGAGGGCGCGCACATGCTCGACCTCTGCGTGGACTACGTCGGCCGCGACGGCGTCACCGACATGGCCGAACTCGCCGGCCGCCTCGCCACCGCCTCCACCCTGCCGATCGTGCTCGACTCCACCGAGGTCGACGTCATCCAGGCCGGCCTGGAGAAGCTCGGCGGCCGCGCGGTGATCAACTCGGTGAACTACGAGGACGGCGACGGCCCCGACTCCCGCTTCGCCAAGGTCACCCGGCTCGCCCGCGAGCACGGCGCCGCCCTGATCGCGCTCACCATCGACGAGGAGGGCCAGGCCCGCACCCCCGAGAAGAAGGTCGAGATCGCCGAACGGCTCATCGACGACCTCACCGGGAACTGGGGCATCCGCGAGGAGGACATCCTCATCGACACCCTGACCTTCACCATCTGCACCGGTCAGGAGGAGTCCCGCAAGGACGGCATCGCCACCATCGACGCCATCCGCGAACTCAAGCGGCGCCACCCGGACGTCCAGACCACGCTGGGCCTGTCCAACATCTCCTTCGGCCTCAACCCGGCCGCCCGCATCCTGCTGAACTCCGTCTTCCTCGACGAATGCGTCAAGGCGGGCCTGGACTCGGCCATCGTGCACGCCTCCAAGATCCTGCCCATCGCCCGCTTCAGCGAGGAGGAGGTGCAGACCGCCCTCGACCTCATCCACGACCGCCGCGCCGAGGGCTACGACCCGCTGCAGAAGCTGATGGCGCTCTTCGAGGGCGCGACCGCCAAGTCCCTGCGCGCCGGCAAGGCCGAGGAACTGGCCGCGCTGCCCCTGGACGAGCGCCTCAAGCGCCGCATCATCGACGGCGAGCGCAACGGCCTGGAGGCCGACCTCGACGAGGCCCTCCAGGACCGCCCCGCCCTCGACATCGTCAACGACACCCTGCTCGACGGCATGAAGACCGTCGGCGAACTCTTCGGCTCCGGCCAGATGCAGCTCCCCTTCGTCCTCCAGTCCGCCGAGGTCATGAAGACGGCGGTCGCGCATCTGGAACCGCACATGGAGAAGTCGGACGCCGAGGGCAAGGGCACCATCGTGCTGGCCACCGTGCGCGGCGACGTCCACGACATCGGCAAGAACCTCGTGGACATCATCCTGTCCAACAACGGCTACAACGTCGTCAACCTGGGCATCAAGCAGCCCGTCTCCGCGATCCTGGACGCCGCCGAGGAGCACCGCGCCGACGTCATCGGCATGTCCGGCCTGCTGGTCAAGTCCACGGTGATCATGAAGGAGAACCTGGAGGAGCTGAACCAGCGCGGCATGGCCGCCGACTACCCGGTGATCCTGGGTGGCGCCGCCCTCACCCGCGCCTACGTCGAGCAGGACCTCCACGAGATCTACGAGGGCGAGGTCCGCTACGCCCGCGACGCCTTCGAGGGCCTGCGCCTGATGGACGCCCTCATCGGCGTCAAGCGCGGCCTGCCCGGCGCCCAGCTCCCCGAGCTGAAGCAGCGCCGGGTCCGCGCCACCCCCGCCGCGGACCTCCCCGAGGAGAAGCCGGAGGAGGGCCACGTCCGCTCGGACGTGCGCACCGACAACCCGGTGCCCGCCCCGCCGTTCTGGGGCACCCGCGTCGTCAAGGGCATCCAGCTCAAGGAGTACGCGTCCTGGCTGGACGAGGGCGCCCTCTTCAAGGGGCAGTGGGGTCTGAAGCAGGCCCGCACCGGCGACGGCCCCTCCTACGAGGAACTGGCCGAGACCGAGGGCCGGCCCCGGCTGCGCGGCCTGCTCGACCGGCTCCAGACGGAGAACCTGCTGGAGGCCGCCGTCGTGCACGGCTACTTCCCCTGCGTCTCCAAGGACGACGACCTGATCATCCTGGACGAGGACGGCAACGAACGCACCCGCTTCACCTTCCCCCGCCAGCGCCGGGGCCGCCGGCTCTGTCTCGCGGACTACTTCCGCCCGGAGGAGTCCGGCGAGCGGGACGTGGTCGGCCTCCAGGTCGTCACCGTCGGCTCCCGCATCGGCGAGGAGACCGCCAAGCTCTTCGAGGCCAACGCCTACCGCGACTACCTCGAACTGCACGGCCTCTCCGTCCAGTTGGCCGAGGCGCTGGCCGAGTACTGGCACGCCCGCGTCCGCGCCGAACTGGGCTTCGCCGGGGAGGACCCCGCCGACATCGAGGACATGTTCGCCCTGAAGTACCGGGGCGCCCGCTTCTCCCTCGGCTACGGCGCCTGCCCCAACCTGGAGGACCGCGCCAAGATCGCGGATCTGCTCCAGCCGGAGCGGATCGGCGTCCACCTCTCCGAGGAGTTCCAGCTCCACCCCGAGCAGTCCACCGACGCCATCGTCATCCACCACCCCGAGGCGAAGTACTTCAACGCCCGCTGACCGTGCTGACCAGGCCGGTCAGCAGACACGCGCGCACAACAGGCGTTCCGGGCGCGGGCGACGTATGCTGGTCGGTCCACCGCAGGCCGGTTCCCGTCACGGGAACCGGCCTGATCGTCCCTCAAGGAGGTGCGCCCGGATGACCAGCACGGTCCCCGCGCTCGGAACACGTACGGCCGAGGGCTCCGCCCTTCAAGCGGTGCTCCTCGACATGGACGGCACCCTGGTGGACACCGAGGGCTTCTGGTGGGACGTCGAGGTCGAGGTCTTCGCCGCCCTCGGACACGCCCTCGACGAGTCCTGGCGGCACGTCGTGGTCGGCGGCCCCATGACCCGCAGCGCCGGCTTCCTCATCGAGGCCACCGGCGCCGCCATCACCCTCGCCGAACTCTCCGTCCTCCTCAACGACGGCTTCGAGGCCCGCATCGGCAGCCACCTCCCGCTGATGCCCGGCGCCGCCCGGCTGCTCGCCGAACTCCACGAGCACGACATCCCGACCGCCCTGGTCTCCGCCTCCCACCGGCGCATCATCGACCGCGTGCTGACCGCGCTCGGCCCGCACCACTTCGCCCTCTCCATCGGCGGCGACGAGGTCTCCCGCACCAAGCCCCACCCCGACCCCTACCTGCTGGCCGCCGCCGGACTCGGCGCCGACCCGGCCCGGTGCGCCGTCATCGAGGACACCGCCACCGGGGTCGCCGCCGCCGAGGCCGCCGGCTGCCATGTGGTCGCCGTGCCCTCCATCGCCCCCATCGTCCCGGCCGAACGGCGCACCGTCGTACCCTCGCTGGAACAGGTCGACCTGTCTTTTCTGCGCGGCCTGATGACGCTCACGCACTAGGCGTTCACCCAGCGTGCGAAAACAATGCTGACCAGGGGCGCAATTCCCCGGAGTTGCGCCCCGGCGGAAATTCCCCGCCCGCCGAACCGGTTGAATTCCGGTATCCCGGACCGCAGTTGACACTGTGACGTTCGCCACTCGAACCGGTCTCGACAACGCCCCCCCGCGTGTGCAGAAAACGGCGCCGAACGCCCCGTCCGCGGGCCCATGTGTCCTGATTGATGGACCGTTGTACGAATCCTGCCGCTGTCGGTTTTTCGGTGCGTCCACACCCGGTTTCACTGCGTGATGAGCCCTCAACTCAAGGGACCGCGAAGCGCCCTGCGGGCGCGGACTAATGTCGTCGCGACAACATCGCAGCAACCCCCGTGATCCGCCGCGCCCATCCGAAGCTTGCCGGGTTCACGGAATCGAACAGCTCTGGAGAACGTCCCGCATGAACCGCAAGACTCTGGTGCTGCCGGCAGTGGCCGGCCTGCTCACGCCGGTTCTCGCCGCGTGCGGCGGAACCGACAGTGGGGCCAAGAACGGCGACCCCATCGTCGTCGGCACCACGGACCGGTTCACGGCCACGAGCGACGCCCCCGCGCCCCTCGACCCCGCCTACGCCTACGACGTCGGCACCTGGAACATCCTGCGTCAGACCGTGCAGACGCTGATGACCCAGCCCAAGGGCGAGGGCAGCCCCGTCCCGGAGGCCGCCGACAGCTGCAGCTTCACCGACACCGGCAACGAGCGCTACGCCTGCAAGCTGCGCAGCGGCCTCAAGTTCGCCTCCGGCGACCCGGTCACCGCCGCCGATGTGAAGTTCTCCATCGACCGCGCCATCAAGCTCCAGGCCGACAGCGGTGTCGCCGCCCTGCTGAACACCGTCGACACCGTCGAGACCCAGGGCGACCGCGAGGTCATCTTCCACCTGAAGACGGCCGACGCCACCTTCCCGTTCAAGCTGTCCACCCCGGTCGCGGGCATCGTGAACCCCAAGGACTACGCCAAGGACAAGCTGCGCGACGGCTTCGAGGTCGACGGCTCCGGCCCGTACACCTTCAAGGCGCAGCTCAAGGGCGACGCCATGGTCAGCGCCACGTTCACCAAGAACCCCTCCTACAAGGGCAGTTCCGAGCTGAACAACGACAAGGTGGAGATCCGCTCCTTCGACGACGCCGACGCGATGGGCGCCGCCCTGGACCGCGGCGACATCGACGTGATGAGCCGCACCATGTCGCCGAGCCAGATCCAGAAGCTCGACGGTGGCTCCGACGAGCACGCCGACCTCGTCGACATGCCGGGTCTCGAGATCCGCTACCTCGCCTTCAACACCAACGCGCAGACGGTCAAGGACAAGGCCGTCCGCCAGGCCATCGCCCAGGTCGTCAACCGCGGCGAACTGGTCTCCAAGGTCTACGGCACCCAGGCCGAGCCGCTCTACTCCTTGGTGCCCGCCACCCTGACCGGCCACTCCAACTCGTTCTTCAACAAGTACGGCGACCCGAGCACCGCCAAGGCCAAGCTGCTGCTCACCAAGGCCGGCGTCACCGCCCCGCTCAAGCTGACGCTGCACTACACCACCGACCACTACGGCTCCGCCACCAAGCAGGAGTTCGAGGTCCTGCAGAAGCAGCTCAACGACAGCGGCCTGTTCGACGTCACCATCCAGGGCCACCCCTGGGCCACCTTCCGCCCCGCGGAGCAGAAGGGCCAGTACGACGTCTACGGCATGGGCTGGTTCCCCGACTTCCCCGACGCCGACAACTTCCTGGCGCCGTTCCTCGACAAGGACAACTTCCTCGGCTCGCCGTACACCAACAGCACGATCGAGCGGACGCTGATCCCCGAGTCCCGCCGCGAGGCCGACCGCCTCGACGCCGCCAAGAGCCTCACCGACATCCAGGACACCGTCGCCGAGGACGTCCCCGTACTGCCGCTGTGGCAGGGCAAGCAGTACGTCGCCGCGCGGGACGACATCACGGGCACCTCGTACGCCCTGAACTCCTCGTCGACGCTTCAGCTTTGGGAGCTCGGCCGTGGTGTGAGCGGCTGACGTCTCCCGTACCCGGAGCCGCGACGGCGGCTCCGGGCCACGAACCGACGACAAGGCACTGCTGTGAAGATGAGCGTCCAGTGGCCGGTCCTGCCCGTGGTGGCGGGGCTGGCCTGCGGCCTGTTGACCGGCTGCGGCTCCGGGACCGACGATGCCGAGGGCACCGGTCGGGCCATGGTGATGGGGATGTCCGACGACGTCCTGGCCACCGACCCGGCATCGGGCTACGACCCCGGCTCCTGGCTGCTCTTCAACAACGTCTTCCAGTCACTGCTCAGCTTCCCCAACGGCGGCACCCAGCCCGAGCCCGAACTCGCCAAGTCCTGCGCCTTCGGTGACACCCGGGCCACCCTCTTCAAGTGCGAGCTCAAACCCGGTCTGAAGTTCAGCAACGGCGACTCCCTCACCTCCGAGGACGTCAAGTTCTCCTTCGACCGCCTGCTGAAGATCAACGACCCCGCCGGTCCGGCCGTCATGTTCCCGACGCTGGAGCGGGTCGAGACACCGGACGCCAAGACGGTCGTCTTCCGCCTCAACGCCCCCGACGCGACCTTCCCCAGCAAGATCGCCTCCGGCGCCGGCTCCATCGTCGACCACCGCCAGTACGACGCCGGCGCCCTGCGCACCGACAACAAGGCCATCGGCTCCGGCCCCTACAAGCTCGACTCCTTCGACAAGGGCCAGGCCGTCTTCTCGGTCAACTCCCACTACCGGGGCACCGCCGACATCAAGAACTCCGGCGTCACCCTCAAGTTCTTCCACGGCGACCAGAAGGCCCTGAAGAAGGCCCTCCTCGGCGGCGACATCGACATCGCCTACCGCGGCCTGAGCGCCGGCGACATCACCGACATCGACGCCCAGGAAGGCACCAAGGGCATCGACGTCATCGAGGGCAGCAGCGCCGAGGTCCAGCACCTCGTCTTCAACATGAAGGACCCCGTCGCCGGAAAGCTCGGCGTCCGCAAGGCCATCGCCCACCTGCTCGACCGCGACGCCCTCATCCACAACGTCTACCAGGGCACCGCCACCCCGCTGTACTCGATCATCCCGGCCGGCATCGTCGGCCACAACACCGCCTTCTTCGACACCTACGGCGCCCGCCCCTCCAGGGCCAAGGCCGCCCAGGCCCTGCACGCCGACGGCATCACCGGCAAGGTCAGGCTCACCCTGTGGTCCACCCCGGCCCGTTACGGCCCCGCCACCGACGCCGAACTGCGCGCTGTCGCCGCCCAGCTCAACGCCAGCGGCCTCTTCCAAGCCGACGTCAAGTCCGTCCCCTTCGGCCAGTACGAGAAGGACATCGCCGCCGGCAAGTACGGCGTCTACGTCAAGGGCTGGGTGCCCGACTACCCGGACGCCGACAACTTCACCGCGCCCTTCTTCGGCAAGGGCAACGTGCTCTCCAACCACTACGACAACAGCCGCCTCACCGGCACCCTGCTCCCGGCCACCGCCGCCCTGAGCGACCGCGCCGCCACCGACAAGGACTTCGCGCAGGTCCAGGACATCGTCGCCGACGAACTGCCCCTCCTGCCCGTCTGGCAGGCCAAGCAGTACGCCGTCGTCCGGGACGGCGTCTACGGCCTCGAGTACTGCCTCGACGCCTCCACCGTCTTCCGCTTCTGGGAACTCAACAAGAGCTGACCCCCGTCGTCCGCACACACCGAGGGCGCCCCTCCGCCAGGAGAGGCGCCCTCGAGTCGTACCTACTGCGCGCCCGGCCGCACCAGACCGCTCTCGTACGCGTACACCGCCGCCTGCACCCGGTCCCTCAGGCCCAGCTTCGTCAGCACATGCCCCACATGGGTCTTCACCGTCGTCTCGCTCACGAACAGATCCGCCGCGATCTCCGCGTTCGACAGGCCCCGCGCCACCAGCTTCAGCACCTCCACCTCACGGTCCGTCAGCGTGTGCAGCGTGCTCGGCGCCGGCTCCTCGCCCGACGGCAGATGCGTCGCGTACTTGTCCAGCAGCCGCCGCGTGATGCTCGGCGCCAGCATCGCCTCGCCCTGCGCCACCACCCGGATCGCCTGCACCAGCTCGTCCGCCGGCGCGTCCTTCAGCAGGAAGCCGCTCGCCCCCGCCCGGAGCGCCTCCACCACGTACTCGTCCAGATCGAACGTGGTCAGCACCAGCACCTTCGCCGGGCCGTCCCGCTCCGGACCCGTGATCTGCCGGGTCGCCTCCACCCCGTCCATCCGGGGCATCCGGATGTCCATCAGCACGACATCCGGCTGCAGCGCACGCACCTGATCGAGCGCCTGCAGACCGTCACCGGCCTCACCGACGACCGCCAGATCCGGCTCCGCCTCCAGAATCATCCGGAACCCGGTACGCAACAGCGGCTGGTCATCGACCAGAAGGACGCGGATGGCCACCTGAGAACTCCTTCGCTAGACCGGCCCCATTCTGCCCGCGTCCTCCCCGCCCGACTCCGCCGCCCTCAGCGCGAGCGGATACGGCGGGGGAGTACCCCCGAACTCCGGGCACACCGCCTGGTGGTCGCACCAGCCGCACAGCTTCGTCGGCCTGGGCCGCCACACCCCCGACTCCGTCGCCTCCCGGATCGCCGCCCACAACGCCAGCAGCTTGCGCTCCACCCGCTCCAGATCCGCCGGCACCGGGTCGTACGTCAGCACATCACCACTGCCGAGATACACGAGCTGCAGCCGGCGCGGCACCACCCGCTTCAGCCGCCACACCACCAGCGCGTAGAACTTCATCTGGAACAGCGCCTCTTCCGCGTACTCCGGACGCGGCGCCTTCCCCGTCTTGTAGTCGACGATGCGCACCTCACCCGTCGGCGCCACATCCACCCGGTCGATGATCCCGCGCAGCCGCAGCCCCGAATCCAGCTCCGTCTCCACGAACAGCTCACGCTCGGCCGGCTCCAGCCGCGTCGGGTCCTCCAGCGAGAACCAGCGCTCCACCAGCCGCTCCGCCTCACCCAGCCAGCGCGCCAGCCGCTCACCCTCCGGATCGCCCTCGAACAGCTCCGAGACCTCCGGCCGGCTCTCCCGCAACCGGTCCCACTGCGCCGGGATCAACGACTTCGCCGCCGGCGCCGTACGCTCCGCCGCCGGCACGTCGAACAGCCGCTCGAGCACCGCGTGCACCAGCGTGCCCCGCGTCGCCGCCTCGCTCGGCTTCTCCGGCAGCCGGTCGATCACCCGGAACCGGTACAGCAACGGACACCGCATGAAATCACTCGCCCGCGACGGAGACAGCGACGACGGCCCCACGACGGCCCGCGCGACACCCTCCGCGCCGCCCCCGCCACCCGAAACACCCTCGGGGGCACTGTCCACACCGCTGCTCTCCATGACCCAAGACCATACGGCCCGGCACCGACAGCGACCCAGCCGCGCACCGCACGCCCCCGGAACACCAGGGTGCCGGAGCGGACCGCGCCACCCGGGCCGCATACCATCGACCCGAGACCCTTCCGCCCGGCCAGGCGCGGAAGACGCATCGAACGAGGGGACACCGTGGACGTGACCGGCGGGAACGGGCAGCCGCGGCCGGACGAGAACCACCCGGCCGAGCACCCCCCAGCGCCTCCGACCCCGAACCCCGACCCCGAACACGAGCCCGCACGCGACCAGGGCCGGCCCGACAAGCCCGAACCCGGCGACACCGCCGACCGCACCGAGCACGACCGCTCCCTCGCCCACGCCGGCATCGCCCCCACCGACCCGCCCCCCGAGCGGCCCAAGGAACCCGGCGGCGGCATCCTCATGGGCCGCCCCTTCGGCGTACCCGTCTACGTCGCCCCGAGCTGGTTCCTCGTCGCCGCCCTCATCACCTGGGTCTTCGGCGGCCAGCTCGACCGCGTCCTGCCCGAACTCGGCGCCCTGCGCTACCTCGTCTCCCTCTTCTTCGCGGTCGCCTTCTACGCCTCCGTCCTCGTCCACGAACTCGCGCACGTCCTCGCCGCCCTCCGCTTCAAACTCCCCGTCCGCCGCATCCAGCTCCAGTTCTTCGGCGGCGTCTCCGAGATCGAGAAGGAAGCCGAGACACCCGGCCGCGAATTCGTCCTCGCCTTCGTCGGACCCCTGCTCTCCCTCGTCCTCGCCGGAGTCTTCTACCTCGCCCTCAAACCCGTCGAGCCCGGCACCGTCCCCGGCGTCCTGCTCGCCGGACTGATGATCTCCAACCTGATCGTCGCGATCTTCAACCTGCTGCCCGGCCTCCCCCTCGACGGCGGCCGCATGCTCCGCGCCGTCGTCTGGAAGATCACCGGCCGCCCCATGACCGGCACCGTCGCCGCCGCCTGGGTCGGCCGCGCCCTCGCCGTCTCCGTCCTCATCGGACTGCCCCTGCTCAACCAGTCCGGCACCCTCGGCGGCGACCGCGACGTCAGCGGCATGGACACCGTCACCGACGCCCTGCTCGCCGCGATCCTCGCCGCCATCATCTGGACCGGCGCCGGCAACAGCCTCCGCATGGCCCGGCTGCGCGAACACCTCCCCGACCTCCGCGCCCGCACCCTCACCCGCCGCGCCGTCCCCGTCCAGAGCGACACCCCCCTCTCCGAGGGCCTGCGCCGCGCCAACGCCGCCGGCGCCCGCGCCCTCGTCGTCGTCGACGCCGACGGCACCCCCCTCTCCCTCGTCCGCGAGGCCGCCATCGTGGGCGTCCCCGAACACCGCCGCCCCTGGGTCCCCGTCAGCGAACTCGCCCAGGACCTCACCGACGGCATGCGCGTCTCCGCCGAACTCACCGGCGAGGAACTCCTCGACACCCTCCGCGCCACCCCCGCGACCGAGTACCTGGTCGTCGAGAACACCGGTGAGATCTACGGCGTCCTGTCGGCGGCGGACGTGGAGCGCGCTTTTGTGAAGGCCATGGCAAGGCCGACGTGACAACTCCGCGAAGGCGCACGGGCCTCAAGGGGCGCGGGGAACCGCGCGACCGGCCCCGAACGGCCCGCACCGGTCAACCCACCCCCACCTCCCCGGACCTCTGCCGACGGTCAAGCCCCCGGCGGCGAGCCGGTAAGCTGGTCACATGTCCGAACCGACCGGTGCCGCCCGCAGGCGCGGGCCCTTCAAGGTCGGGGACCAGGTTCAGCTGACCGACCCCAAGGGCCGTCACTACACGTTCACGCTCGAAGCCGGGAAGAACTTCCACACCCACAAGGGCTCCTTCCCGCACGACGAACTGATCGGCGCTCCCGAGGGCAGCGTTGTCCGCACCACCGGCAACGTCGCCTACCTCGCGCTGCGCCCCCTGCTCCCCGACTACGTCCTGTCCATGCCCCGCGGCGCCGCCGTGGTCTACCCCAAGGACGCGGGGCAGATCCTGGCCTTCGCCGACATCTTCCCCGGCGCCCGCGTCGTCGAGGCGGGCGTGGGCTCCGGCTCGCTCAGCAGCTTCCTGCTGCGCGCCATCGGCGACCAGGGCATGCTGCACTCCTACGAGCGCCGCGAGGACTTCGCCGAGATCGCCAAGCAGAACGTCGAGCGCTACTTCGGCGGCGAACACCCCGCCTGGCAGCTCACCGTCGGCGACCTCCAGGACAACCTGTCCGACACCGACGTCGACCGCGTCATCCTCGACATGCTCGCCCCCTGGGAATGCCTGGAGGCCGTCTCCAAGGCCCTCGTCCCCGGCGGCATCCTCTGCGCCTACGTCGCCACCACCACCCAGCTCGCCCGGACCGTCGAGTCCATCCGCGAGATCGGCTGCTTCAACGAGCCGACCGCCTGGGAGACGATGATCCGCAACTGGCACATCGAGGGCCTGGCCGTCCGCCCGGACCACCGCATGATCGGCCACACCGGCTTCCTGCTCACCGCCCGCCGCCTCGCCGACGGCGTCGAGCCGCCCATGCGCCGCCGCCGCCCCGCCAAGGGCGCCTACGGCGAGGACTACGCAGGACCCAACGCCGACGGCGGCGCGGGCCGCTGACCCGCACCCACCCCGCACCACACCAGGGCGCCGCGCCCCCACCTCCCGCCACGGGAACCAGGGGCCCGGCGCCCTCGCGTTTCCCCTTCGCAACCGGGCCCCCGCACCCCGCGGAATCCGCACCCGCCCCCGCCGTTCCCACCCACCGTGACGTGTGACACCATGCTGGCCACCCCTTCACCGGTACAGCCCCACAGGAGACCCTCCTAGTGCAGCAATCCGCCGTCCCGGAGCTCGCCCGCACGGACACCCGGCCCATCCACTGGGTCGCCACGGCCACCGCGGTCGCCGGCGTGATCGCACTGTCCTCCCTCGTACAGCCCGGCCCGGCCACCGCGGCCCAGCCGACCACCGCCACCGAGGCCAGGCCCGCCCCCGCGCCCACCGCCACCACCCCGCCCGGCACCACCGGCGTCGCCTTCCCCCTCGACTGCGGCCCCGTCAAAGCCGTCGTCGCCCACCGGACCGACGGCGACCTCGACGGCGACGGCAAACCCGAGACGGTCGCCGTCGTCCACTGCGACGCCGCCATGGGCACCCCGCCCGACGCCGTCTACGTCCTCACCCGCAACGCCACCGACGGCAAACCCCGCGTCGTCGCCACCCTCGTCCAGCCCGCCGACCGTCTCACCGCCACCGACCTCGCCATCCGCGACCGCACCGTGACGGCCACCCTGCTCGGCTACTCCACCGACGACGTACCGAGCTGCTGCCCCGATGTGAAGAAGGCCGCCGCCTGGCGCTGGAACGGCCACGCCTTCCTGCGCTCCACCCCGGCCGACACCCGAGGCGTCTGACCCCGTAAACGCACAAGACGCGCGCATGCCACCGCACGCGCGCGTCCTTCATGAGGGTCCGTCGGACCTCAGTCCGCCTCGGGCCCGAACACCTCGACCTTGTCCGAAACCCGGCGCACATGGATGCACGCCCCCGGACACTCCTTCGCCGAATCCACCACATCCGTGAGCAACGGCAGCGGCACCGGCGTCGTCGCCCCCACCGCCTGCAGCAACTCGTCGTCGCCGTCCTTCACATAGGCCAGCCCGTCGATGTCCAGCTCGAACACCTCCGGCGCGTACTGGGCGCAGATCCCGTCACCGGTACACAGGTCCTGGTCGATCCAGACCTCCAGCGCCTCGCCGTCCGGGGCCTCCTGCTGCACGCTCATCTCTCCTGACCTGGAATCACCGGACCCGTGCGCCCGGCGGCTGTCGAACACCCCGACCCTACCCCCGCCGCCCGCTTTCCCACCGTCTGCGCCCGACCGGCCGGCGGATCACCCGGAACAAGCGGCTTCCCCCTCACGTTCAGTGGGTATCCCCTCCGTGCGAGAGGGAGCGCACCGGGTGACCGACGACACACCTTGACAGTCTTTGTGATCTAGGGGTTTCAATCGACACCCACCCAGGTAGGGTCTGGAAGCGTCCAGCTCCCCTTGGAGGAGGTGAGGACCGTGGCAGCCCACGACGACGACATCAACCGCGGCATCCGCTCGGGACGAGGGTCCGACGACCCCGCCGGGCAGATCGCCTATCTTGAGCAGGAGATCGCCGTCCTGCGCCGCAAGCTCGCCGACTCTCCGCGGCACACGAGGATTCTCGAGGAGCGGATCGTCGAGCTTCAGACCAATCTGGCCGGCGTCTCCGCACAGAACGAGCGCCTGGCCAACACCCTCCGCGAGGCCCGCGACCAGATCGTGGCCCTCAAGGAGGAAGTCGACCGGCTCGCCCAGCCGCCGGCCGGCTTCGGAGCATTCCTTCAGGCCAACGAGGACGGCACCGCCGACATCTTCACCGGCGGCCGCAAACTCCGCGTCAACGTCAGCCCGAGCGTCGAACTCGACAACCTCAGGCGCGGCCAGGAAGTCATGCTCAACGAGGCGCTCAACGTGGTCGAGGCCATGGAGTACGAGAGCGTCGGCGACATCGTCACCCTCAAGGAGATCCTCGAGGACGGCGAACGCGCCCTGGTACTGGGACACACCGACGAGGAACGCGTGGTCCGGCTCGCCGAACCGCTGCGGGGCATCACCATCCGCCCCGGCGACGCACTCCTCCTCGAACCCCGCTCCGGCTACGTCTACGAGGTCGTGCCCAAGAGCGAGGTCGAGGAACTCGTCCTCGAAGAAGTCCCCGACATCGGCTACGAACAGATCGGCGGACTCGGCGGCCAGATCGAGGCCATCCGCGACGCCGTCGAACTCCCTTACCTCTACCCCGACCTCTTCAAGGAGCACGAGCTGCGGCCGCCCAAGGGCGTCCTCCTCTACGGCCCCCCCGGATGCGGTAAGACCCTGATCGCCAAGGCCGTCGCCAACTCGCTCGCCAAGAAGGTCGCCGAAGTGACCGGACAGGCCGCGGGCAAGAGCTTCTTCCTCAACATCAAGGGCCCCGAGCTGCTCAACAAGTACGTCGGCGAGACCGAGCGGCAGATCCGCCTCGTCTTCCAGCGTGCCCGCGAGAAGGCCAGCGAGGGCACCCCCGTCATCGTCTTCTTCGACGAGATGGAATCCCTCTTCCGCACCCGAGGCTCCGGCGTCAGCTCCGACGTCGAGAACACCATCGTCCCCCAGCTCCTCGCGGAGATCGACGGTGTCGAGGGCCTCCAGAACGTGGTCGTCATCGGCGCCTCCAACCGCGAGGACATGATCGACCCCGCCATCCTCCGGCCCGGCCGGCTCGACGTGAAGATCAAGATCGAGCGCCCGGACGCCGAAGCCGCCAAGGACATCTTCGGCAAGTACCTCACCGAGCGCCTCCCGCTGCACTCCGACGACCTCGGCGAGCACGGCGGCGACAAGGAGATCACCGTCCAGAGCATGATCCAGACGGCGGTCGAGCAGATGTACGCCGAATCCGAGGAAAACCGCTTCCTGGAAGTCACCTACGCCAACGGAGACAAGGAAGTCCTCTACTTCAAGGACTTCAACTCCGGCGCCATGATCGAGAACATCGTCGGCCGCGCCAAGAAAATGGCGATCAAGGACTTCCTCGACAAGAGCCAGAAGGGCCTCCGCGTCTCCCACCTCCTCCAGGCATGCGTGGACGAGTTCAAGGAGAACGAGGACCTGCCCAACACCACCAACCCCGACGACTGGGCCCGCATCTCCGGAAAGAAGGGCGAACGGATCGTCTACATCCGCACCCTCATCACCGGAAAGCAGGGCGCGGACACCGGACGGTCCATCGACACGGTGGCGAACACCGGTCAGTACCTGTAAAGGGCTCCAGCGGCTGCGGATGCCCGCCACGGGCATCCGCAGCCGCTCGCTTTTCAGGCCACGACCGGAGCAGTCAATGACGCAAATGATCTCCCCACCAGTGCAAAGGCGTTCTAGGCTCTTTCCTACCGCCGAGTCGCGCAGTGCGGGGACGGGCACCGCACACGCACCGGAGCGCCAGCGGTACGCGAGCGGCACCCAAGACAGAGGGTGCCGCCGGGCAAGGAGGGCCGCATGACCGTACGGCGAGTAATGGGCATCGAGACGGAGTACGGCATCTCCGTCCCCGGCCACCCCAATGCCAATGCCATGCTCACCTCGTCCCAGATCGTCAACGCCTACGCGGCCGCGATGCACCGGGCCCGCCGGGCCCGCTGGGACTTCGAGGAGGAGAACCCGCTGCGCGACGCGCGAGGCTTCGACCTCGCCCGGGAGGCCGCCGACTCCAGCCAGCTCACCGACGAGGACATCGGCCTCGCCAACGTCATCCTCACCAACGGAGCCCGGCTCTACGTCGACCACGCCCACCCCGAATACAGCGCCCCCGAGGTCACCAACCCGCGCGACGCCGTCCTCTGGGACAAGGCGGGCGAACGCATCATGGCCGAGGCCGCCGAACGCGCCGCCGCGCTGCCCGGCGCCCAGCCGATCCACCTCTACAAGAACAACACCGACAACAAGGGCGCCTCCTACGGCACGCACGAGAACTACCTGATGAAGCGGGAGACCGCCTTCTCGGACATCGTGCGCCACCTGACACCCTTCTTCGTCTCCCGCCAGGTCTTCGCGGGCGCCGGCCGCGTCGGCATCGGGCAGGACGGCCACGAACACGGCTTCCAGCTCAGCCAGCGCGCCGACTACTTCGAGGTCGAGGTCGGTCTTGAGACCACCCTCAAGCGGCCCATCATCAACACCCGCGACGAACCCCACGCGGATGCCGAGAAGTACCGCCGCCTCCATGTGATCATCGGCGACGCCAACCTCTCGGAGATCTCCACCTACCTCAAGCTGGGCACCACCGCACTGGTCCTCTCCATGATCGAGGACAACTTCATCGCGGTGGACCTCGCGGTCGACCAGCCCGTCCGCACCCTCCACCAGGTCTCCCACGACCCCTCCCTCCAGCACCTCGTCACGCTGCGCAGCGGACGCACGCTGACCGCCGTGCAGTTGCAGATGGAGTACTTCGAGCTGGCCCGCAAGTACGTCGAGGAGCGGTACGGCGCCGACGCCGACGACCAGACCAAGGACGTCCTCGTCCGCTGGGAGGACACCCTCACCCGGCTGGAGAACGACCCCATGAGCCTGGCCGCGGAACTCGACTGGGTCGCCAAGCGGCAGCTCATGGAGGGCTACCGCCGCCGCGACGACCTCGACTGGGACGCGCCCCGGCTGCACCTGGTCGACCTCCAGTACGCCGACGTACGCCCCGAGAAGGGCCTCTACAACCGGCTGGTCGACAAGGGGCGCATGAAGCGGCTGCTGGACGACGCGGAGGTCGAGCGGGCGCGTACGAAGCCGCCCGAGGACACCCGTGCCTACTTCCGGGGGCGGTGCCTGGAGCAGTACGCGGACGACGTGGCCGCGGCCTCCTGGGACTCGGTCATCTTCGACCTTCCCGGCCGCGATTCGCTCCAGCGGGTGCCAACCCTGGAACCTCTTCGCGGAACGCGAAATCACGTCAAGGAGCTGCTGGACCGGTGCCGGACCGCTGATGAGCTGGTCAGGGTGCTGTCCGGCAATTGAAACCCCGGTCCGGGGCTTTGATTCGGCTCCCTTCGCAGGGTGGAAATCCCGGCGTCAGGGAATCATCGAGATGGCCCCCGTACGTTCCTGGAACTACGGGGCCGATGTCGGACCCGGCTTGTAGGGTCTGATCATCAGTGAACGGCGAACTGAGCGGGGTGAGGGTTATGGCGACCAAGGACACCGGCGGCGGCCAGCAGAAGGCCACACGCTCCACCGAAGAGGTCGAGGAGCAGACCCAGGAAGCACAGGGCTCCGAAGACCTCAAGGAACGACAGGAAAAACTGACCGACGACGTGGACTCGGTACTGGACGAAATCGACGACGTATTGGAGGAAAACGCCGAGGACTTCGTGCGCTCCTTCGTGCAAAAAGGCGGCGAGTAACCTTCGAATCGAAGGCGACGGGGGCGCTCGAAGTGGCGAACGAAGAGAACATGAAACGCTGCGCGCGGTGTGGTGAGAGCAAGCCGCATGCAGCGTTTCACCGCAGGCGGTCGAATACGGACGGCCTGCAGCAGCACTGCCGGGAGTGCGCCTCGGATTATCACCGCAAGCGGCAGGAATCCCTGGGGCGGAAAGTTCGCCCCAGGGTGGACGTACCCGAGGGACACAAGCTCTGCCTGCGATGCGGTGAGATCAAGCCGTGGACCGAGTGGCACCGCAACGCGACTGCTTCGGACGGACTCTCCACACGTTGCAAGGCATGCCGCGCGGCCGAGGGGCGAGCCAACCACCTCAAGCGGAGTTACGGCATCACCGAGGCCGAACGGGATGCCATGGTCGCTTCTCAGCGTGGGCTCTGTGTGATCTGTCTGAATGCCCCGGCCGCACATGTGGATCACTGCCACAAGACGGGTAGGGTCCGTGGCGTACTGTGCTTCAACTGCAATTCGGCCATCGGCAAGCTGGGGGACGACCCCGAGGCCGTACGCCGGGCCGCCGCCTATCTGGAAGGAAACTCGTGGAAGCCAATACTCGTGGCACCGGGCGTCTACCGACTGCCTTCCTGACGCCTGGGTCGTCCTCCTTCATGGACTTCCTGTCGGACCACCAGCCGGAGCTGCTGCCGGGCAAGCGGACGCTGCCGCCGGTGCAGGGCGTGCTCGAGGCCCCGCACGGGACGACGATCGTGGCCGTGACGTTCCCCGGAGGCGTCGTCCTCGCCGGTGACCGCAGGGCCACCATGGGCAACGTCATCGCCCAGCGGGACATCGAGAAGGTCTTCCCGGCGGACGAGCACTCCGCGGTCGGCATCGCCGGCACCGCGGGCCTGGCCGTGGAGATGGTCAAGCTCTTCCAGTTGGAGCTGGAGCACTTCGAGAAGGTCGAAGGCGCCCAGCTCTCCCTGGAGGGCAAGGCGAACCGCCTGTCGACGATGATCCGCTCCAACCTCGGCATGGCCATGCAGGGCCTGGCCGTGGTCCCCCTGTTCGCGGGGTACGACCTGGACCGCGAGCGGGGCCGCATCTTCTCGTACGACGTCACGGGCGGCCGCAGCGAGGAGCACAACTTCGCGGCGACCGGCTCGGGCTCGGTGTTCGCGCGCGGTGCGATGAAGAAGCTGTTCCGTGACGACCTGACCGAGGACGAGGCCACCACCCTGGTGGTGCAGGCGCTGTACGACGCGGCCGACGACGACTCGGCGACCGGTGGTCCCGACGTCGCGCGCCGGATCTATCCGATCATCACGGTGATCACCGACGACGGTTTCCGCAGGCTGACCGAGCAGGAGGCGTCGGAGCTGTCGCGCGCGGTGCTCCAGCGGCGGCTGGAGGAGCCGGACGGTCCGCGGGCCGCCCTGCTCTGAGCGGGCGCTCTCGGTCTTCGCAGTGAGGTGATCCCAGTGACCATGACAGAAAGGGACGGATAACCGGTGTCGACGCCGTTCTATGTCTCACCCCAGCAGGCCATGGCGGACCGCGCCGAGTACGCCCGCAAGGGCATCGCGCGCGGTCGCAGCCTGGTGGTCATGCAGTACGCCGACGGGATCGTGTTCGTCGGTGAGAACCCGTCCCGTGCGCTGCACAAGTTCAGCGAGATCTACGACCGGATCGGCTTCGCGGCCGCCGGCAAGTACAACGAGTACGAGAATCTGCGCATCGGTGGTGTGCGCTACGCGGACCTGCGTGGTTACACCTACGACCGGGACGACGTGACCGCGCGCGGTCTGGCGAACGTGTACGCGCAGACGCTGGGCACGATCTTCTCCTCGGCGGCCGAGAAGCCGTACGAGGTGGAGCTGGTGGTGGCGGAGGTCGGTGAGACGCCGGAGGGCGACCAGATCTACCGGCTGCCGCACGACGGTTCCATCGTGGACGAGCACGGTTCGGTGGCGGTCGGCGGCAACGCGGAGCAGATCAGCACGTTCCTGGATCAGCGGCACCGGGACGGGATGAGCCTGGCGGAGGCGCTGAAGCTGGCGGTGCAGGCGTTGTCGCGGGACACCAACGGCGGTGAGCGGGAGATTCCGGCGGAGCGTCTCGAGGTGGCGGTGCTGGACCGGACGCGGCCGCAGAAGCGGAAGTTCAAGCGGATCGTGGGCGGCCAGTTGTCGCGGCTGCTGGCGGCGAACGGCGCGGCGACCGAGGCGGAGAGCGCGGACGATCCAGAGGACGCGGCCGGCTCGTCCGGCTCCGAGAAGGAGTGAGGCGCGCGCCCCGCGCGATGTTGTTCAGGTGCCCTCGGCCGGTTTCCGGTCGGGGGCACCGTTGCGTGGGTGCGCTAGGAGGGCCGTGGCGGGGCCGTGGAGGCGCGCGGGATGAGCTGGACGGGAATGTCACCGTGTGGGGGCTCCCGGCCGTCCAGGACGGCGAGGAGGGCCTGCATGCCCCGTTCCCCGAAGAGTTCCGCGTCGAGGCGGACGGTGGTCAGCTCGGGGTCGAGGGCGGTGGCGAGGGCGAGGTCGTCGAGGCCGGTGACGGAGAGGTCGTCGGGGATGCGCAGACCGAGGCGGCGGGCGGCCTTGTAGGCGCCGGCGGCGAGTTTGTCGTCGTCGCAGACGATGGCGGTGGGCCGGGGGCCGGGGGTGGTGAGGGCGGCCTCGGTGGCGGCGCGGGCGGCGCCGATGGTGATGGGCGCGTGGGCGGTGGTGAGCCGGGTGCCGGGTGTGGCGGCGAGGCGGTGGGCGAGTTCGCGGGCGCGGATCTCGAAGGTCCAGGAGGGGATGTCGGCGGCGAGGTGGAGGAGGTGGCGGTGGCCGAGGCCGAGGAGGTGGTCGGTGACCTGGCGGACGCCGTCGGTGATGTCGAGGTTGACGGTGGCGGCCCCGAGGCTGCCGGCGGGGTCGCTGTCGAGCATGACGAGGGGGAGCTGGTCGCCGCTGATGGCGGTGAGGGCGTCGGCGGCCATGGAGGAGGCGATGACGCCGTCGAGGGCGGCCTGGGCGCTGGCGAAGGGGTCGCGGGCGGGGCCGACGCCTTCGGGGGAGGGGTAGAGGACGACGCCGAAGCCGTGCTGGGCGGCGACGCGGGCGGCTCCGGTGTAGACGCCGGCGAAGAATTCGGTGGTGAGGGCGGGGACGACGAGGAGGACGGTGCGGGTGTGGCCGAGGCGGAGGTTGCGGGCGGCGAGGTTGGGGCGGTAGCCGAGGTCGGTGGCGGCCTGGCGGACGCGCTGGGCGGTGGTCTCGGAGACGCGGCCGCGCCATTTGTCGCCGAGGACGAGTGAGACGGCGGCCTGGCTGACTCCGGCCGCGCGGGCGACGTCACGGCTGGTCGGGCGCGTGCTGCTGCGTGCCACCGCGGGCGTGCTCCTCTGGGTGGTGGGGGTGCTGTGTGGACGGTCGGACAGCGCACATGGTACGTATGAAAGCGGTAGTTATACGTAACACTTCGGGGACATCGCGCGACGGCGGTCGGGGGTGCCGGAGCGGCCGCTGAAGGGGCGGGACATGGCGACGGGTTATCTGGAGATCCTGCGGGCGCGGCATGCGCTGCGCCTGCTGACGGGGACGCTGGTGGGCCGGCTGCCCAACGCGGTGGCGCCGATCGCCATGGTGCTGTTCGTGCGCGCGGAGGGCGGTACGTACAGCCTGGCGGGCGCGCTGGCGGCGGTGTACGGGGTGGCGAACGCGGTGGGCCAGCCGCTGCTGGGGCGGCTGGTGGACCTGTACGGGCAGCCGCGGGTGCAGTTGCCGGCGGCGGTGGCGTCGGCGCTGGCGATGGCGGGGTTCGCGTTCTGCGGGATCGGTCCGCTGGGCCTGGCGTACGCGCTGGTGGCGCTGTCGGGTCTGTGCACGCCGCCGCTGGAGGGCGGGCTGCGGGCGCTGTGGCCGTCGGTGCTGCGGCGGGGGGACCAGGTGCACACGGCGTACGCGCTGGACGCGGTGGCGCAGGAGGTGATGTTCACGGTCGGACCCCTGCTGGTGACGCTGTGCGTGTCGGTCTGGTCGGAGCGGGCCGCGCTGCTGGTGCTGAACGGGCTGGGGGTGCTGGGGGCGCTGTCGGTGGTGCTGTCGGCGCCGTCGCGGGCGTGGCGCTCGGAGCCGCGGGAGGCGCACTGGCTGGGTGCGCTGCGTTCGCGGGGGCTGCTGGCGCTGCTGGGGGCGTTCCTGTTCGTGGGGATCGCGATGGGGTCGATCACGGTGGCGTCGGTCTCGTACGCGGACGGGCACGGCGGGGACGCGGTGTACGGCTGGATGATGGCGGGGCTGGGCCTGGGCGCGCTGGCGGGCGGCGTGGTGTACGGGGCGCGTCAGTGGTCCGGGGTGCCGGAGCGGCGGCTGAGGGTGCTGGTGGCGTTGCTGGCGGTGTGTTATCTGCCGTTGCTGTGGATGCCGGGGCCGGTGGCGATGGTGTTGCTGGCGGTGGTGTCGGGGGTGTTCCTGGCGCCGTGCATCGCGTGCGCGTTCATCATCGTGGACCGGCACGCTCCGGCGGGGACGGTGACGGAGGCGTTCTCGTGGCTGGTGACGACGTTCATGGTGGGCGCGTCGGTGGGGACGGGGCTCGCGGGGCCGGTGGTCCAGTCGGGTGGTGCGTCGTGGGGGTTCGCTCTGCCGGGGGTGGCGGGGGGTGTCTCGTTGCTGGTGCTGCTGGCCACGGGAGGGGTGCTGACGGCTCCGGCCGGGGGCGGTGTGGTTGCGGCTTCATCGGAAAATGATCCAGATCGTGCTGCCGAACCCCGTTTCAGTTCAGGGGATCGGGCGTAATGTTCAGTCATGGACCGCCGCATTTTCGGGCTGGAGAACGAGTACGGCGTCACGTGCACGTTCAGGGGACAGCGGCGTCTGTCTCCTGACGAGGTGGCGCGGTACCTCTTCCGCCGTGTCGTGTCATGGGGCCGCAGCAGCAATGTCTTTCTGCGGAACGGCGCCCGGCTGTATCTCGACGTGGGCTCACATCCGGAATACGCGACACCCGAGTGTGACAATGTGACCGAGTTGGTCACCCACGACAAGGCCGGCGAGCGCATTCTCGAGGGACTCCTGGTGGACGCGGAACGACGCCTGCACGAGGAGGGAATCGCGGGCGACGTCTACCTCTTCAAGAACAACACCGACTCGGCGGGCAACTCCTATGGTTGCCACGAGAACTATCTGGTGGCGCGGCACGGGGAGTTCTCCCGGCTCGCGGACATCCTCATCCCGTTCCTGGTGACCCGGCAGCTTTTGTGCGGGGCGGGCAAGGTGCTCCAGACGCCGCGTGGTGCGGTGTACTGCGTGAGCCAGCGGGCGGAGCACATCTGGGAGGGCGTGTCGTCGGCGACGACACGTTCGAGGCCGATCATCAACACCCGTGACGAGCCGCACGCGGACGCCGAGCGTTACCGGCGGCTGCATGTCATCGTGGGCGACTCGAACATGTCCGAGACGACGATGCTGCTGAAGGTCGGCGCCACCGATCTGGTGCTGCGCATGATCGAGGCGGGCACGGTGATGCGGGATCTGACGCTGGAGAACCCGATCCGGGCGATCCGCGAGGTCAGCCATGACATCACCGGCCGGCGCAAGGTGCGTCTGGCCAGTGGCCGGGAGGCGTCGGCGCTGGAGGTGCAGCGCGAGTACTTCGACAAGGCGGTGGACTTCTGCGACCGCCGGGGCATCCGTACGGGCACGGTCGCGCAGGTGCTGGAGCTGTGGGGCCGGACGCTGGACGCGATCGAGACGGAGGACCTGGACCGGATCGGTACCGAGATCGACTGGGTGATGAAGTACAAGCTCATCGAGCGGTACCGCGAGAAGCACAACATGACGATGTCGCATCCGCGGGTCGCGCAGATAGACCTCGCGTATCACGACATCCACCGGCGTCGTGGGCTGTACTAC
This sequence comes from Streptomyces bauhiniae, assembly GCF_004784475.1. Taxonomy (GTDB): domain Bacteria; phylum Actinomycetota; class Actinomycetes; order Streptomycetales; family Streptomycetaceae; genus Streptomyces; species Streptomyces seoulensis. Next base: position 268,822 of record NZ_SRRT01000008.1, on the reverse strand, counting down.
CTGCTGGAGAAGAAGGGTCAGGCGGCGCGGATCTGCAATGACCTGAAGATCTTCGAGGGCAAGTCGGTGCCGCCGCAGACGACTCGGGCGCGGCTGCGCGGTGACTTCATCCGGCGGGCGCAGGAACAGCGCCGGGACTTCACGGTCGACTGGGTGCATCTGAAGCTCAACGACCAGGCGCAGCGCACGGTGTTGTGCAAGGACCCGTTCCGTTCGGTGGACGACCGGGTGGAGAAACTGATCGCCGGAATGTAGTTGCCTTCGAGCGCCACACGGGCGCCGTACGTTTCCCGTACGGCGCCCTTGTCACGCCGTAGAGTTGCGCGCACCAATCCGCAAGATCGACCGATTACGAGGCATCTCCCGTGCGCCGACGCTCACTCCTCATGGCCGCCGTTCCCGCTGGACTGGTCACGCTCGCCGGGTGCGGCGACGGTGATTCGAAGTCGAGCAAGGCGAGTGCGTCGCCCTCGCCGTCGGCGTCGTCGCCTCCGCCGCCGAAGATCGTGGACGGGCCGCTGCCGGCGATCACGGCGGGGACGAAGTTCGGGGAGAAGCCGACGGTCGTCAAGGGGACCGGGGACCCGTCGAAGGACCTGGCGGTCAGGACGGTGATCGCGGGCAACGGCCGCACGGTGGCGGAGAACGACTTCATCAAGGCGGACTACCTGGGCCAGATCTGGAGCTCGGGGAAGGTCTTCGACAATTCCTACGACCGCAGTCCGCTGGTGCTGCAGTTGGCGCAGGGCAGCATCATCGACGGCTGGCGGTACGCGCTGACCGGGAAGAAGATCGGCAGCCGGGTGGAGATCGCGGTGCCGCCGACCTGGGGGTACGGGCCGTCGGGCAATGAGCAGGCGGGGATCAAGGGCACGGACACGCTGGTGTTCGTGATCGATCTGCTGGACTCCTACAACACCAAGAGCTCGGCGAAGGGCGAGGAGGTCCCGCAGACGGACCCGGCCCTGCCCAAGGTGGCCACGAACACGGACGGCAATCTGCCGAAGGTGACGCTGCCGAAGTCGGACCCGCCGAAGAAGCTGGTGTCGAACTACATCCTCGAGGGCGACGGGGACGAGGTCACCAAGAAGCAGGCGGTCCTGTGCCAGTTCCAGGGGCTGGAGTGGCAGGGCGGCCGGACGTTCCAGAAGACGTACGGCTCGGGGCGGCTCAGCCAGTTCTCGGTGGAGCAGATGGAGCAGGTCGTCAAGGGTCTGGCGCAGGGGATCACGGGGAAGAAGGTCGGCAGCCGGGTGCTGATCGTGGTGCCGCCGGACCTGGGCTACGGGGACAACCCGCCGAGCGGGAGCGGTATCAAGAAGGGCGCCACGCTGGTCTTCACGGTGGACATCCTCGCCGCGATGTAGCGTGCCGGGCGCCCGAGCTGCGGGGATGACAGACTGTCCATGTTTCGTTTCGTACACACGCAGGAGCTTTTGACGTGAGCATCGACAAGCCCGAGGTCGACTTTCCGGGCGGCGAGCCGCCGAAGGACCTTGAGATCAAGGACATCTGGGAGGGCGACGGCGAGGTCGCCAAGGCCGGCGACGTCGTCAAGGTGCACTACGTGGGCGTCGCGTTCTCCACGGGTGAGGAGTTCGACGCGTCCTGGAACCGCGGTACGCCGCTGGACTTCCAGCTCGGTGTCGGCCAGGTCATCCAGGGCTGGGACAAGGGTGTGCAGGGCATGAAGGTCGGCGGCCGCCGCCAGCTCGTGATCCCCGCGCACCTCGCGTACGGCGACCGGGGCGCCGGCGGCCGGATCGCGCCGGGCGAGACGCTGATCTTCGTCTGCGACCTGGTGGGCGTCGGCAAGCGCTGACCCGACGGTCAAGCCTGATCGTTTCTGATCGAAGAAGGGCCCGTGCCTGGTGCGCGGGCCCTTCTTCTTTGCTTCGGCTTTTGCCGCGCCACCCCGGAGCGGTACGGTCGACGGTCGGAAGCACATGAGGGAAGGCGTAGGGCGTCGATGGCCATTGCCAAGGCCGAGCGGTTGATGAACCTCGCGCTGTGCCTGCTCGGCGCACGGCGGCCGCTCAGCAAGCGCGAGCTGCGCGGGTCTGTCGAGGCGTACCTGGAAGCGGGGTCGGACGACTCCTTCAACCGCATGTTCGAGCGGGACAAGGACGATCTGCGCGAGCTGGGCCTGGTCATCGAGACCGTGGAGAACCTGGAGGGCGAGGTCGGCTATCTCGCCCGCCGCGACAGCAACCGGCTGCCCGCGATCACCCTGGACGCCGAGGAGGCCGCCGCCCTGGGACTTGCCGCCAAGGTGTGGCAGCAGGCCCGGCTGGCCGGCGCGGCCAGCGGCGCCCTGCAGAAGCTGCGCGCGGCCGGGCTGCCCGAGGACGTCGACCCCTACGGCTCGCACGGCGCGCTGGAGCCCCGCATCCCGGTGCACGAGGCCGCGTTCGAGCCGCTGATGCTGGCCTGCCGGGACCGCCGCCCGGTGGTCTTCGACTACCGCAAGGCGTCCGCCGCGCACCCCGAGACCCGGCATGTCGAGCCGTGGGCGCTGGAGTGCTGGCGCGGCCACTGGTACCTGGCCGGCTTCGACCGCGAGCGCGGCGCGGAGCGGGTCTTCCGGCTGTCCCGGATCACCGGCAAGGTCCGCGCCCGCGGTACGGGCTTCACCGCGCCGGTGCCGGACGTGGTGACCGTGCGGGAGACGGTACGGGGCTGGGCGGGGGAGACCGCCGACCGCTCCGCGCTGATCCGGCTGCGCACGGGCGCCGGCTACCCGCTGCGGGCCAAGGCCACCAAGGTGCGTGAACTGGGCGACGACTGGGACGAGTTGGAGATTCCGTACGGGCACGGGCTGGATGCCTGGCTGGTGGAGTTCGGGCCGGACGTGGTGGTGCTGGAACCGGCCGAGCTGCGGGCGGACGTGGTGGACCGGCTGCGTGCCGTGGCCAAGGGCTGAGAGCGGAGCGAGAACACCATGGCAGGCAAACCGGCGCGGCCCGTGAACGCCATCGACCAGACCCGGCGGATGCTGTCGCTGGTCACGTATCTGCGCGAGCGCCCCGGCGCCCGGATCGCGGACGTGGCCCGCGCCTTCGGCATCACCGAGGACGAACTCGTCTCCGACCTGGACGTGCTGCCCATGTGCGGCACCAGTTTCCGGGGCGGGGACCTGCTGGACATCGACACCGACGGCGAGCGCATCTGGTGGCACAACCCGGCCGCGCTCGGCGAGGACGCGGCCGAACCGCTGCGGCTCGCCGCCGACGAGGCGACCGCGCTGCTGGTGGCCGCCCGCGCGGTGGCCACCCTGCCCGGCCTGCGCGAGAGCGACCGGCAGGCCCTCGTCCGGGCCACCGCCAAAGTGGAGACCGCCGCCGGTGAGGCGGCCGGGGCCAGCTCCCGGCTGTCGGTGACCTTCGAGTCCGAGGGCGGGGTCTTCGCCGACGTCGACCGGGCCATCTCCGAGCGGCGCCGGCTGTGGGTGCGCTACTACTCCCCGGCTCGCGACGAGCTGACCGAGCGGGAGATCGATCCGATCCGCCTGGTCACCATGGGCCACACCTACGTCGAGGCGTGGTGCCGCCGCTCGGAGGCGCGCCGTACCTTCCGGCTGGACCGGGTGGCGGAGATCCGGATTCTCGACGAGCCGGCCGCGCCGCCCGAGATAGAACCGCGCGACCTGTCCGAGGGGCTGGTGCAGCCCGCCGCCGAGGACCCCGAGGTCGTGGTCGAGGTCGGCCCCGGCGGGCGCTGGGTCGCCGAGTACTACCCGCACGACACGGCCGAGGAGCTGCCCGACGGCGGCCTGCGCATCACCCTGCGCACCCCCGACCCGGCTTCCTTGCGCCGGCTCGCCCTGCGGCTCGGCCCGGACGGCCGGATCGTGTCGCCGTCCGACCTGGCCGACCGCGCCCGCCGGGCCGCCCGCGAGGCGCTGGCCGCGTACGAGGGGCACACGCCGTGAACGAGACCCGGGCGCCCGGGACGACGCGCGAGGTGACGGCGGCCGCCGCCTTCGCCGGGATGCGGCGCGTCGTCCCCGTGGTGTTCAAGGCGGCCTGCCCCGACTGCCGGGGCCGGTTCGAACTCGCCGCGAACGCGCTGCGGCTGGCCATCGGCGGCTCCAGCCGGACCACGTTCTACTCCTTCACCTGCCCCGAGTGCGGCACGGCGGTGCGCAAGCCCGCCGGGGACCGGATCGTGCAACTGCTCAGCGGGGCCGGGGTGCGGACCCTGCGGCTGCACTCCACCGTCTGAAGACCGCTCCCGGACGGTCTAGGCTCGTCCTCATGTTCTGGCCGATGTTCGCGGTTGCCATGGGATTTCTGGGTCTCGCCGTACTGGGGGTGCTCGCCGTCCGCGTCTTCGTGGCCGCGCGCCAACTCGGCCTCCAGGTCGCCGACTCCGGGCGCCGCATCAGCCGTGCCGCCGAGGACCTGGAGCGGGCCGCGGTGAGCACCGCCCGCGCCGCCGACACGCTCTGACCTGCGCGAGTACCAGGGCGACGGAAACGCCACAAGCGGTTTGCGTCACTTCGCCCTGTCATGCGGGACGGGCGTACGGGTACGCTGCTGGTCGCGGTGCGGAGAACGAGGCGCGTACCGCGGACCGGGAGTACGCACGGGGATTGCCTCTCGTTTACCCCTGAGCGTTACGATCGCTGCCGGCACGACCATCCGGACGCTTGTCCGAGCGGTCGGACAGCACCCCCACCCCCGCCTCGGTGAGAAGGTACACACTCATGATCGGAAGGCTCGGTCCTACCGAGATCATTCTCATTCTCGTCGTCGTCTTCCTGCTCTTCGGCGCGAAGAAGCTTCCGGACATGGCCCGCTCGCTGGGCAAGTCCGCACGCATCCTCAAGAGCGAGGCGAAGGCGATGAAGGAGGAGGGCAACACCTCCACGCCTCCGGCCTCCGGCGAGCAGCCCCCCGCGCAGCGCACCATCCAGGCCGCCCCCGGCGACGTGAACAGCGCCCGCCCGGTCAACGAGCCCACGGACACCACCCAGCGCTGACCCGCGGCCGCGACACCGGCCTGCCGCACGAGATGAGGACGTGGGTTGCTCAAGTCTGCCCGCAAGAAAGAGAAGGACCCCGAGGGGCGGATGCCCCTCGTGGAGCACCTGCGCGAGCTGCGCAACCGGCTCGCCAAGGGCATGTTGGCGATCACGGTCGTCTCCGTGGTGGTCGCCTTCTACAGCCAGGACCTGATGTCCTTCCTCTCGCATCCGGTCCCGCGCTGCACCGAGGGCCTGGGTGAGTCCACCGGAGGCTCCTGCGCGGTCATCGCCTACACCGACCTGCTGTCGCCCTTCACCACCACGGTGAAGGTCTGCTTCATGGCGGGCGTGGTCATCTCCAGCCCGGTCTGGCTCTTCCAGCTCTGGGCGTTCATCGCACCGGGCCTGCACCGGCACGAGCGCAAGTACACCTACTGGTTCGTGGCGGCGGCGGTGCCGCTGTTCATGGCGGGCGCCTGGCTCGCCTACACGATCCTGCCGATCAGCATGCGGGTGCTGCTGGGCATCACCCCCGACGGCTCGGCGAACATCCTGCCGATGGACAAGGTCCTGGACTTCATCGTCCGGATGATCCTCATCTTCGGCGGCGCCTTCGAGCTGCCGCTGCTGCTGGTCATGCTGAACTTCGCCGGTGTGGTGACCGGGCGCCGGATGGCCGGCTGGTGGCGCGGTGTGGTCATGGGCGTCTTCGTCTTCGGCGCCGTCGCCACCCCCACCACGGACCCCTTCGGCATGATCGCGCTGGCCGGGCCCATCGTGGTGCTGTACTTCATCGCCGTCGGCATCGCGCTGCTCAACGACCGCCGCCGGCAGCGCGCCGACGAGGCCGCCGAGCTGGACGACGACGAAGCCTCGCCGCTGGACCACCGGCCGGAGCCGATCGCCGGCCCCGAGCGGCTGACCGCCGCCGTCCCCGAGCAGGCCCGCCAGGCCGAGGCCCTGCCGCCGGGCCGCTACGAGGGCTACGACGACGTCACCTGAGCGGACCAGTACCCGTGAGCGAGGGGCCGGACGGATCTTCCGTCCGGCCCCTCGTCCGTCCGTACCGCCGGGCCCGGAGGCAGGCATTCCGTTTCGGTGGGCGTGGGAAGCGATAATGATCGTCCTGTTGTCGGTGCGGGCCGGTACGCTCGAAAGCACGATGACAGAGGACCTCTCACCGGCCGAGCGGTACGCGGCGTCCCGAGTGCGGGCCGCCGAGCAGGCCACCGCGCTCGCGGGCTTCCGCGAGATGTACGACTTCGGCCTCGACGACTTCCAGGTGGAAGCGTGTCAGGCACTCGAGGGCGGAAAGGGCGTGCTGGTGGCCGCCCCCACCGGCTCGGGCAAGACGATCGTGGGCGAGTTCGCCGTCCACCTCGCCCTGGAACAGGGCAAGAAATGCTTCTACACGACGCCCATCAAGGCGCTGTCGAACCAGAAGTACGCCGACCTGTGCCGCCGCTACGGAGCCGACAAGGTCGGCCTCCTCACCGGTGACAACAGCGTGAACTCCGACGCCCCGATCGTCGTCATGACGACCGAGGTGCTGCGGAACATGCTGTACGCCGGCTCCCAGACCCTCCTGGGCCTCGGCTATGTGGTCATGGACGAGGTGCACTACCTCTCCGACCGCTTCCGGGGAGCCGTCTGGGAAGAGGTGATCATCCACCTGCCCGAGTCGGTGACCCTGGTGTCGCTGTCGGCCACCGTGTCCAACGCCGAGGAGTTCGGCGACTGGCTGGACACCGTGCGCGGCGACACCGAGGTGATCGTCTCCGAGCACCGCCCCGTACCGCTGTTCCAGCACGTGCTCGCCGGGCGGCGGATGTACGACCTGTTCGAGGAGGGCGAGGGAGCCAAGAAGGCCGTCAACCCCGACCTCGTCCGGCTCGCCCGGATGGAGGCCACCCGGCCCTCCTACCAGGACCGCAGGCGCGGCCGCGCCATGCGCGAGGCCGACCGGGAGCGGGAGCGCAGGCAGCGCCAGCGCGCCTGGACACCGGGCCGCCCCGAGGTCATCGAGCGTCTGGACTCCGAGGGCCTGCTGCCCGCCATCACCTTCATCTTCAGCCGCGCCGCCTGCGAGGCCGCCGTCCAGCAGTGCCTGTACGCGGGCCTCAGGCTCAACGACGAGGAGGAGCGGGACCAGGTCCGCGCCCTGGTCGAGGAGCGCACCGCGAACATCCCGCCCGAGGACCTGCACGTCCTCGGCTACTACGAATGGCTGGAGGGCCTGGAGCGCGGCATCGCCGCCCACCACGCCGGCATGCTGCCGACCTTCAAGGAGGTCGTGGAGGAGCTGTTCGTCCGCGGGCTGGTCAAGGCCGTGTTCGCCACCGAGACGCTGGCGCTCGGCATCAACATGCCCGCCCGCTCGGTGGTGCTGGAGAAGCTCGTCAAGTGGAACGGCGAACAGCACGCCGACATCACCCCCGGCGAGTACACCCAGCTCACCGGCCGGGCCGGCCGCCGGGGCATCGACGTCGAGGGCCACGCCGTGGTGCTGTGGCAGCGCGGGATGAGTCCCGAACACCTCGCCGGGCTCGCGGGCACCCGCACCTATCCGCTGCGCTCCAGCTTCAAGCCGTCGTACAACATGGCGGTCAACCTGGTCGAGCAGTTCGGGCGGCACCGCTCGCGCGAGCTGCTGGAGACGTCGTTCGCGCAGTTCCAGGCCGACAAGTCGGTCGTCGGGATCTCCCGGCAGGTGCAGCGCAACGAGGAGGGCCTGGAGGGCTACAAGGACTCCATGACCTGCCACCTCGGCGACTTCGACGAGTACGCGCGACTGCGCCGCGAACTCAAGGACCGGGAGACCGAGCTGGCCCGGCAGGGCGCCAACCAGCGGCGCGCCGAGGCCGCCGTCGCCCTGGAGAAGCTCAAGCCGGGCGACATCATCCACGTGCCCACCGGCAAGTACGCGGGCCTCGCCCTCGTGCTCGACCCCGGCGTGCCCGCCGGGCGCACCGGCGGCCAGCGGGGCTTCGACCACCACGACGGGCCCCGCCCGCTGGTGCTCACCGCCGAACGGCAGGTCAAGCGGCTGGCGTCGATGGACTTCCCCGTGCCCGTCGAGGCACTGGACCGGATGCGCATCCCGAAGACGTTCAACGCCCGCTCCCCGCAGTCCCGTCGGGACCTCGCCTCCGCGCTGCGCACCAAGGCCGGGCACATCCCGCCGGAGCGCGCCCGCAAGAAGCGCTCGCAGGCCGCCGACGACCGGGAGATCGCCCGGCTGCGTACCGCCATCCGCGCGCACCCCTGCCACGGCTGCGACGACCGTGAGGACCACGCCCGCTGGGCCGAGCGCTACCACCGGCTCCAGCGCGACACCTCGCAACTGGAGCGGCGCATCGAGGGCCGCACCAACACCATCGCGCGGACCTTCGACCGGATCGTCGCCCTGCTGACCGAACTGGACTACCTGCGCGGCGACGAGGTCACCGCCAACGGCAAGCGGCTCGCCCGGCTCTACGGCGAGTTGGACCTGCTGGCCAGCGAATGCCTGCGCGAGGGCGTGTGGGAGGGGCTCGGCCCCGCCGAACTCGCCGCCTGCGTCTCGGCGTTGGTGTACGAGTCGCGGGTCAGTGACGACGCGATGACGCCCAAGCTGCCCTCCGGGCCGGCTCAGGCCGCGCTCGGCGAGATGGTGCGGATCTGGGGGCGGCTGGACGCGCTGGAGGAGGACTTCCGGATCAGCCAGACGGAAGGTGTCGGGCAGCGGGAGCCGGATCTCGGGTTCGCGTGGATCGCCCACCAGTGGGCCTCGGGGAAGGGGCTCGACGAGGTTTTGCGTGAGGCGGAGATGCCTGCGGGGGATTTTGTGCGGTGGACGAAGCAGGTGATTGATGTTCTCGGTCAGGTTGCTGCGGCTGCTCCTGCGGAGGGCTCGACGGTCGCCAAGAATGCGCGCAAGGCTGTTGATCAGTTGCTGCGGGGAGTGGTTGCCTACTCGTCCGTGGGGTGAGGGTTGTCGGGCGGGTGCGGGTGGGCTGTGGCTGATCGCGCAGTTCCCCGCGCCCCCAAGAGGGGTCGGCTTCGGTCGGCCCTTTTTCGTATGTGCGGGTGGCGCTACTCAACGTGTTCGAATGGGTGCTCGTTGTGTAAATAGGGGTGACGGTACTCCTGTTGCTCGGGGGATTTCAGGTGCTTGCCGAATATGACACGGGGGTGTCCCGGTCGGATTAGGCTCGCCCGCGGCGGACCCGGTTGAGATGGATTCGGGCGCCTGTTCCCCTATATACCGTTCTTCCCAGAAGGCATCCATGGTGAGTGTTCAGAAACCTCCCGGTGTCCGTGAACGTCCGTACGCGCAGGTGTTGTTGCCGCCCGCCCTGGTGATGGCCGCGGTGACCGCGGCCGCCGTGTTCCTGGTGCCGGGCTCCGCCCGGATCGCCGTCGCCTGCTGCGGGCTGGTGGCCACGCTGCTGCTGCTCGCCACCGCGAGCGAAGTGGTGCGGCGCGGGCGTCAACTCCGGGCCGTAGAAGCCGAGAACGCCCGGCACACCGCGTATCTGGAGCACCGCATCGCCGCCCACGACGCGGAGATCGTCCGCCTCGGCTCCGAGGTGCTGCCGCTCGCGCTCGCCCGGCTGCGCGGGGGCGAGCGGCTGCGGGACGTGCTGCGCCACGTCATCGACGAGGACCCCGAACTGCGTCATCTCCCGCCGTCCCAGCGCGAGTTGCTCCGCGTGGCGCTGCGCGGTGCCGAGCACGAGATCAACATGCGGGACGCCACCCAGCGAGCGTTCGTCACCACCGCCCGGCGCGTGCAGGCCATCGTCCACCAACAGGCCAAGGAACTGCGGGAGATGGAGGAGGACCACGGCCGCAACGCCGAGGTCTTCGACGACCTGCTGCGCGTCGACCACGGCACCGCGCTGATCGGCCGCCTCGCCGACTCCATCTCGGTGCTCGGCGGCGGCCGTCCGGGCCGCCAGTGGCCGGTGCCCGTCTCCCTCTACAGCGTGCTGCGGGGCGCGATGTCCCGCATCCTGGAGTTCCCCCGGATCAACCTCGCCTCGATCGTCAACATCAACATCAAGGGCACCTCGGTCGAGCCGGTCATCCACGCGGCCGCCGAGCTGTTCGACAACGCCACCCGCTACTCGCCGCCCTCGACCAAGGTGCACGTCACCGCCTTCGAGGTGCAGACCGGCCTCGCCATCGAGATCGAGGATGCCGGGGTCAGCCTCAGTGAGGAGGGGCGGGCCCGCGTCGAGCAGATGATCCTGGACGCCCGCGCCGACGACGACGCACACAACCTCGGCGACAGCCCCCGCCTCGGCCTCGCCGTGGTCGGCCGGCTCTGCAACGCCTTCGACATGGACGTCTCGCTGCGCGCCTCCGCCTACGGCGGCGTCCGCGCCATCCTCGTCGTGCCCCGCGACATGCTCACCACCGAGCCCGGTGTCGGCGCCGCGCACGGCATCGGTGCCACCGCCGTGCCGATGCCCGAACTCGGCGCGCTGGAGGGCCCCAAGCGCCCGCCCAAGCGCCGCCGCCCCACCGCGCCGCGCATCCCCGCCCCGGCCTCGATGGAGGACGACGTCCCCGAGGTCACCGAGTGGACGGCGAACGGACTGCCGCAGCGCCGCAGCCGGGTGACCGTACCGCTCAGCCAGCGCTACGCCGAACAGGCCGCCATCGAGCAGGCCGAGCGCGAGGGACGCCCCACCATCTGGTCCCAGCCGGAACCGGAGCCCCGGCCCCCGGCCGACCCCGAGCGGCAGAAGCTTCTCGACCGCGAACCGGGCATGTGGGTCGACGCCTTCTGGGAGGGCATGAAGAAGGGCAACGAAGGCGCCCACCCGACCGACTTCACCCGGAATCCGACCGCCTACCTGCATCTGATCGACGACTCGGCCGACACCGGCGCCGGCGACGAGGGGGAGCCCAAGTGATCCAGCAGCGTGCCAACTTCGACTGGATGCTCAAGCAACTGCACGACGGCGTACCCGGCATCGAGATGATCGTGGTGCTCTCCTCGGACGGCCTGCGCATCGCCCGCTACGGCGGCGACCCCGACGCCGCCGACCGGGTGGCCGCCGCCTGCGCCGGAGTGCAGAGCCTGGCCGGGGCGGTCGCCCAGGAACTCCCGGGCAGCAGCGGGGAGATGAAGCTCGTCGTCATCGAGATCGACGGCGGCTACTTCTATCTGATGGCCGCCGGTGACAACGCCTACCTCGCCGTCCTCGCCGACGTGGTCTGCGAGCCCGGCCGGATGGGCGGCATGATGCGCGACCTCGTCGTCCGGATCGGCGCCCACCTCACCTCTCCGCCCCGGCGCGGCGGGCAGGCCGTATGACCCCGCGCCGCAAACGGCGCCTGCCGCAGGAGGCGCCCTCCCCGCCGCCCCTGGCCCCGGACGCGGGCGAGGAGGCGGAGGCCGGGAGCCCCGAGCGGCTGTACGCCGTCACCGGTCTGCACGAGGGCGGCCGGGCGCAGCTCGATCTGGTCACCCTGATCGTGGCGCGCTCGGCGCCCCCGCCGTCCGGCACCCCCGAACAGGCGGCCGTGCTCCGGCTCTGTTCCGCACCCCTGTCCGTGGCCGAGCTCTCGGCCTACCTCGACCTGCCGTTCAGCGCGATGACGGCGCTGATCACCGAGCTGATCGGCGCCGACCTGGTGCAGGCCCGCGCCCCGATCGTCCGCCAGGCGCTCCCCGACCGGACCCTCCTCGAAGCGGTGATGCATGGACTTCAACGCCTCTGACGCCGCCCCCGCGATCCCCGGCCCGCGCACCGAGGAGCGGCTCCCGCAGTCCGCCCAGGCCGCGGTGAAGATCGTGATCGTGGGCGGCTTCGGCGTCGGCAAGACCACCATGGTCGGCTCGGTCAGCGAGATCAGGCCGCTGACCACCGAGGAGACCATGACCCAGGCCGGTATCGGCATCGACGACAACTACGGCTCCGAGACCAAGACCGCCACCACCGTGGCCATGGACTTCGGCCGCATCAGCATCACCGAGAAACTGGTCCTCTACCTCTTCGGCACCCCCGGCCAGGAACGGTTCTGGTTCCTGTGGAACCGCCTCTTCGAGGGCGCGCTCGGCGCGGTCGTCCTGGTCGACACCCGCCGCCTGGACGTCAGCTTCGACGTCATGGGCCGTCTGGAGGAACGCGGCGTGCCCTTCATCGTCGCCGTCAACTCCTTCCCGGACGCGCCCCGGCACCCGATCGAGGAGCTGCGCGGCGCGCTCGACCTGGCCCCGGAGATCCCGATCGTCGAGTGCGACGTACGCCGCCGCGCCTCCAGCCGGGACACCCTGCTGACGCTGATGCACTTCCTGCACTCCCTCGCCCGGTCCGGCGCCCTGACCTGAGCGGGCGCGCGAACCCCACCAGCCGTTTCCCGAAAGCGATCACTGTGACGCCTGAACCCCAGAACCCGACAGGCACCCCCGACACCGCGCCCGGCCCGCCGCCGGGCTGCCCCGCGCACGGCACCGGCCCCGGTGGCCTGCACCGGCTGTACGGCCCGGACGCGCTTGACCTGGACGACCTCTACGAGCGGCTGCGCGAGAAGCACGGCCCGGTCGCCCCCGTCCTCCTCCACGACGACGTGCCGATGTGGGTGGTGCTCGGGCACGCCGAGAACCTGCACATGGTGCGCAGCCCCTCGCAGTACACCCGCGACAGCCGGGGCTGGACCCCGCTGCTGGAGGGCATGGTCAAGCCCGACCACCCGCTGATGCCGCACATCGCCCGGCAGCCGATCTGCGCGCACGCCGAGGGCGACGAGCACCAGAGGCTCCGCGCGGCCGTCACCGCGGCCATGGGCACCATCGATCACCGGGGCCTGCGCCGCTCCATCAACAGCTCCACCCAGGAACTCGTCAACCGCTTCTGCGGACGCGGCCGGGCCGACCTGGTCTCCCAGTTCGCCGAGCATCTCCCGATGGCCGTGATGTGCGAGATCCTCGGCATGCCCGAGGAGTTCGACGACCGGATGGTGCAGGCCGCCCGCGACGCGCTCAAGGGCACCGACACCGCTATCCAGAGCCACACCTACGTCATGGACGCGCTCAGCGGGCTCACCACCCGGCGCCGGGCCCGCCCCGAGGACGACGTCACCAGCCACCTCATCACCCACCCGGCGGGGCTCGGCGACGACGAGGTCCGCGAGCATCTGCGGCTGCTGCTCTTCGCCGCGTACGAGACCACCGCCAACCTGCTGGCCAACGCGCTGCGCATGGTGCTGACCGAGCCGGGGTTCCGCGCCCGGCTCAACGGCGGGCAGATGACGGTGCCGGAGGCGATCGAGCAGTCGCTGTGGGACGAGCCGCCGTTCAGTACGGTCCTCGGCTACTACGCCAAGCAGGACACCGAGCTGGGCGGGCAGCGCATCCGGCGCGGCGACGGGCTGCTGTTCGCGCCCGCGCCGGGCAACGTCGACCCGCGGGTACGGCCCGACCCGACCGCGCACATGAAGGGCAACCGGTCCCATCTCGCCTTCGGCGGCGGCCCGCACGAATGCCCCGGCCAGGACATCGGGCGGGCCATCGCCGACATCGGCGTGGACGCCCTGCTGACCCGGCTGCCGGACATCCGGCTGGAGTGCGCCGAGGAGGATCTGCGCTGGCGGTCCTCCATCGCGTCCCGGCATCTGGTGTCGCTGCCGGTGCTGTTCGAGCCCAAGGCGAAGCAGGACGTCAACCGGGCGCCCAGCATGTCCTCCCTCCACCCGCACCGGGCGGAGGCACCGGTGCCGCAGCCGCGCGCGTGGGCGGAGGACAAGGCGGAGGAACCGGTGGAGTCGGCCCCGATCGCTCCGCCCGCCGAGCCGGCCGGGTCCGTGCCCGCGTCGTCGGAGAGCGCGCCGCCCCCGAGCCGCTGGCAGCGGATGTGGCGGTGGCTGCTGGGGGAGTAGGCCCGGCGGTCAGGCGCCCGCCCACTCCTCGGGCGAGGTCCACGCCTGGAGGGTGCGCCCGCTGACGAAGCTGTGCCGGGCGCCGGTCAGCGGGTCGGTGAACTCCAGCCTGCGGGCCAGCAGTTGGAGGGGTCGGCGGAAGTCGCCGGGCGCGGGGGCCGGGGCCACCTCCGGGTAGAGGGGGTCGCCGAGGATGGGGACGCCGAGCGAGTTCAGGTGCACCCGGAGCTGGTGGGTCTGGCCGGTGGCGGGCAGCAGACGGTACCGGGCCAGACCGTCCCGCTGGCGGCGCTCGGTGATTTCCACCCGCGTCACCGCGTTGGGCTCGCCCGCCACCTCCCGCGCGGCCAGCACCCCGCGCTCCTTCAGAATCCGGCTGCGCACGGTCCGGGGCAGCTCCAGTGCCGGGTCGTGCCGGGCGATGGCCTCGTACTCCTTGTGCACCCGGCGGTCGCGGAACAGCCCTTGGTAGGCGCCGCGTTCGCCGGGCCGCACGGTGAACAGCACCAGTCCGGCGGTCAGCCGGTCCAGCCGGTGCGCGGCGCCCAGTTCGGGCAGGCCGAGGTCGTGGCGGAGACGGGCGAGCAGGGTCTCGGAGACATGGGAGCCGCGCGGGGTGGTGGCCAGGAAGTGCGGTTTGTCGGCGATGACGATGTGCTCGTCCCGGTACACCACCTCCACCGGGAACGGCACCGGCACCTCCGGCGGCAGCTCGCGGTGGAACCACACGAACATCCCCGGCCGGTACGGCGCGTCCGGCGCCACCGGCAGCCCGTCGGCGCCCACCACCGCCCCGGCGTGGAACATCGCCTCCACCGCGCCCGGACCGGCGCCCGTCAGCCGCGCCACCAGATGCTCGCGCACCGTGCCCCACGCCCCCTCCAGGGGCAGCCGCACCCGTACGGGGTCGACGCCCCGGCGCTGGGGGAGCGGGGCGGGCGGGGGCTGCGTACGGCGTCTCATCAGGTGTCCCAGGTTACGGGGGTGGCCCAATCCGGTTGGCCCGCCGCCCGGCGCTTGGCAGGATGCCGGGCATGCCGTATCTGACCAGCCCGGTGCTGCCCGAAGGAACCCTCTCCCGCCGGCCGCAGCCGGAGATCCCGGCCGGTGCCGGGCTGCGCCTGCGCCCCTGGCGGGCCGAGGACGCGCCCGCCGTCCACGCCGCCTTCCAGGACCCGACGCTGAACCAGTGGCACGCCAAGTCCTGCGACTCCCCCGAGGAGGCCGCCGGCTGGATCGAGGACTGGCACGGACAGTGGGCGCGCGAGTGCGACGCCCAGTGGGCCGTGGTCCGGGCGGACACCGGTGAGCTGCGCGGCCGGGCCGCGCTGCGGGAGATCCGGCTGCGGGACGGTGTGGCCGAGGTGGCGTACTGGACGGTGGCGTCGGCGCGCGGACAGGGCGTCGCCCGGCACGCCACGGACGCGCTGGTGCGCTGGTCGTTCGACGAGATCGGCTTCAACCGGCTGGAGCTGATGCACGCCACCGCCAACGCGGCGTCCTGCCGGGTCGCCACCAAGGCCGGCTTCGCCGTGGAGGGCACCCGGCGCCGGGCGCTGCTGCACCCCGACGGCTGGCACGACATGCACCTGCACGCCCGCCTCAGCGGCGACTGACCCGCCGGTTCACGCGGCCGCGTTCTCCTGCTCGGCCTCGATGCGCGCGTTCCACTCCGGCTTGCTGGCCTGCCAGCCGTCCTCGTTGTGGCCCAGGCGCCAGTAGCCGGAGATGGAGAGGTCCTCGCGGGGGAGCTGGGCCTCGACCCGCAGCATCCGGCGCAGCTCCTTCACGAAGGACGCCTCGCCGTGCACGAACGCGTGCGGGCGGCCCTCGGGGAACTGAAGCGCCCGTACGGCCTCCAGCAGGGCCTCGCCGACCGGGCGGTCCCCGCGGTGCAGCCAGACGACCTCCACATCGGAGTCGATCTTCTGCTCCTCCTCGGGGCCGGCCACCTCCACGAAGGCGTGCGCGGGCGTGCCCGGCGGGAGGGTCTCCAGGGCGCGGGCGATGGCGGGCAGCGCGCTCTCGTCGCCGACGAGGAGGTGCCAGTCGGCCGTCACATCGGGGGTGTAGGCGCCGCCGGGGCCGAAGAAGCGCAGGGTCTCGCCCGGTCGGACGCGCTTGGCCCAAGGCCCGGCGAGGCCCTCGTCGCCGTGGATGACGAAGTCGAGGGTCATCTCCCGGTGCTCGGCGTCCCAGGCGCGCACGGTGTACGTACGGGTCACCGGCCACTGCTCGCGGGGGAGTTCGGCCTGGATGCGCTCCAGGTCGAACGGCTCCGGGTAGGTCATGCCGTCCACCGGGGCGAAGAGCAGCTTCACATAGTGGTCGGTCCAGGTGTCGGCCGAGAAGTCGGCCAGTCCGGCGCCGCCGAGCACGATCCGCTGGACGTGCGGGGTCAGCCGCTCGGTGCGTACCACCTGGGCGGAATGGAGCTTGCGCGGCTTTCGCCCCGGACGCTCTGCCATGACGGCCTCCTGCTGCCTTGGTTAGGTTTACCTAAGCTAGCACCTCGCGCCGGTGTCCCTGCGGTGCCGGGGGTCCCTTCGTCCGAAATTTTCCCTCGCGGAGGGGGTCGTAGTCACGCCTCCAGGGTGGTCAGCAGCCGTTGGAGGGAGCTGCCCAGACCCCAGCGGGCCGCGAGCGCGTCCAGGGCGGCGGGGTCGCGCGGGGTGTGCGGCAGGGTCGTGTCCACGTCCGGCAGGGGGACGTCGCCGGCGACCCGGACGACCTTCGGGGCGACCGCGAGATAGGGGGCGGCCTCGGTCAGGCGCTTGCGCTGGGTCGGGGTGAGCTTCGCCTTCGGGTCGTCCACGGCGGCGATGATCCCGGCCAGGTCCCCGAACTCGGCGAGCAGTTTGGCCGCCGTCTTCTCCCCGACACCGGGCACGCCCGGCAGGCCGTCGCTCGGGTCGCCGCGCAGCAGCGCCAGATCGGCGTAACCCCGGCCGTCCACGCCGTACTTCTCGCGCAGCCACGCCTCGTCGGTGAGCTGGAGGGTGCCGACGCCCTTGAGCGGATACAGGACACGGATGTCACGGGCGTCGTCGACCAGTTGGTACAGGTCGCGGTCGCCGGTGACGATGTCGACCGGGCCGGCCGCGCGGGCGGTGAACGTGCCGATCACGTCGTCCGCCTCGTATCCGGCCACGCCCACGCGGGCGATGCCGAGCGCGTCCAGCACCTCCTCGATCACCGGGACCTGCGGGGAGAGGGTGTCCGGCACCTCCTCGGCGTCCGGGGCGCCCTCGTGCTCCTCGGCCACCCGGTGCGCCTTGTAGGAGGGGATCAGGTCGACCCGCCACTGGGGGCGCCAGTCGGCGTCCATACAGGCCACCAGCTTCTCCGGGCGGTGGTCCTTGACCAGGCGGTCGATGAAGTCCAGCAGTCCGCGCACCGCGTTCACCGGGGTGCCGTCCGGCGCCCTGACCGAGTCCGGGACGCCGAAGTAGGCGCGGAAGTACAGCGAGGCGGTGTCGAGAAGCATCAGTCGTCCGGTCACGCTCGCATCATGCCGCACCGCACCGACAGCGGGGCCGCACACCGGGCCCACGCATGTGACCTGGGCCACTTCGGTGTTTGGCTCAAATGCGACCGGGCAGGCGCCGCGCGCCGGAACGAGGCAATTGCTTATCAAGCGACAACTATCCCTCGTCTCCAGCTTCTTGCCGCCTAGCCGAGGGACATGCATGACCGCGAGAATCGAAGCGGAACATCTCTACAAGATGTTCGGCGGACGACCGGACCAGGCCGTGGCACGGCTCGAACAGGGCGCCGACCGCGACGAGCTGCGCGCGGAGGGCAGCACCGCCGCCGTCATCGACGCCTCCTTCGCCGTCGCGCCGGGGGAGATCTTCGTTGTCATGGGCCTGTCCGGCTCGGGCAAGTCCACCCTGCTGCGCACGCTCAACGGCCTGCTCACCCCCACCGCGGGCCGGGTCCGCTTCGACGGGCAGGATCTCACCGCGCTCGGCGACCGCGAGCTGCGCGAGGTCCGGGCCCACAAGATCAGCATGGTGTTCCAGCACTTCGCGCTCTTCCCGCACCGCAGCGTCCGTGACAACGCCGCGTACGGCCTGGCCGTGCAGGGCGTGCCCCGCGCCGAGCGCGAACGCCGCGCCGACGAGGCGCTCGCCCTGTGCGGGCTGGCCGGCTGGGAGGACTCCTGGCCGGACGAACTCTCCGGCGGCATGCAGCAGCGCGTCGGCCTCGCCCGCGCGCTCGCCACCGACGCCGACCTGCTGCTGATGGACGAGTCCTTCAGCGCGCTGGACCCGCTGATCCGCCGCGACATGCAGGACCAGCTCCTCGAACTGCAGAAGACGCTGCACAAGACCATCGTCTTCATCACCCACGACCTCAACGAGGCCATGCGCCTGGGCGACCGCATCGCCGTCATGCGCGACGGCCGCATCGTGCAGACCGGCACCGCCGAGGACATCCTGCTGCGCCCCGCGGACGACTACGTCGCCTCCTTCATCCAGGACGTCGACCGCTCCCGCGTGCTCACCGCGTCCGCCGTCATGGACACCGACGTGCGCGGCGACGAGGCCGACTGCGCCTGCGAGACCGCCGCGCCCGGCACCCCCTTCACCGAACTGTGCGCGCTCAGCGCCCGCCTGAGCCACCCGGTCGCCGTCCTCGACGCCGACCGCACCGTGGTCGGCGTCGTCCCCGAGAGCCGCCTGGTCGGCTTCCTCGGCGACGAGCAGGGAGACCCGATCGTCTGCGACCACGGCGGTAACGAGAGGAAGGTGACCGCCCGTGCCTAGGCTTCCGCTCGGCGATTGGGTCGACTCCGGGGTCGACTGGCTGGTCGGCCATCTCTCCTGGCTCTTCGACGCCATCCGCGCCGTCCTGGAGGGCATGTACGACGGCATCGACGCCGTCCTCACCGCCCCGCAGCCCCTGCTGCTCGCCGGCATCCTCGCCGTCCTCGCCTGGTGGCTGCGCGGACTGCTCGCCGGTGTCCTCGCCTTCGCCGGATTCGCCCTGGTGGACTCCCTGGACCTGTGGGAACGGGCCATGTCCACGCTCTCACTGGTGTTGGTCGCCACCATCATCGCGCTGGTCATCTCGATCCCGCTGGGCATCTGGGCCGCCCGTTCCCGCGCGGTGAGCGCCACCCTGCGCCCGGCGCTGGACCTGCTCCAGACCATGCCGTCGATGGTGCTGCTGATCCCGGCCATGCTCTTCTTCGGGCTCGGCACCGCGGCCGGTGTGGTCGCCACGCTGATCTTCGCGCTCGCCCCCGGTGTCCGCATGACCGAGCTGGGCATCCGCCAGGTCGACGCCGAACTGGTCGAGGCCGCCGAGGCGTTCGGCACCACCCCGCGCGACACCCTGTGGCGGGTGCAGCTCCCGCTCGCCCTGCCCACCATCATGGCGGGCGTCAACCAGGTCATCATGCTCGGCCTGTCCATGGTCGTCATCGCGGGCATGGTCGGCACCGGCGGCCTCGGCGGCGCCGTCAACGAGGCCATCGGCCAGCTCGACATCGGCTACGGCTTCGAGGCGGGCGTCGGCATCGTCGTCCTCGCCATCTACCTCGACCGGGTCACCGGCGCGCTCGGCACCCAGCTCTCCCCGCTCGGCCGCCGCGCCGCCGCCAAGGCCCGGCCCACCGCCTGGTCGTACCGGCCGCGCCCGGCCGTCGCCGTCGTCGCGGTGGTCGTGCTCGCGCTGGTCGCGGGCGGGCTCGGGGTCTTCGGACCCGGCGCCACCAAGTCCACCGCGTCCGGTACGGACATCGGCCAGGGCAAGGAGATCAAGCTCGGCTACATCCCGTGGGACGAGGGCATCGCCTCCACTTTCCTCTGGAAGGAGCTGCTGGAGCGGCGCGGCTTCAAGGTCAGCGTCACCCAGTACGCGGCCGGCCCACTCTACACCGGCCTCGCCACCGGCCGCCTGGACTTCGAGACCGACTCCTGGCTGCCCACCACGCACGCCGAGTACTGGAAGAAGTACGGCGACAAGATGGAGGACCTGGGCAACTGGTACGGCTCCACCTCCCTGGAGCTGACCGTCCCGTCCTATGTGAAGGACGTGAACACCCTGGCCGACCTGAAGGACCACGCCGCCGAGTTCGACGGCCGGATCATCGGCATCGAGCCCAGCGCGGGCATGATGGGCCTGCTCAAGGACAAGGTGCTCGACCAGTACGGC
This sequence comes from Streptomyces bauhiniae, assembly GCF_004784475.1. Taxonomy (GTDB): domain Bacteria; phylum Actinomycetota; class Actinomycetes; order Streptomycetales; family Streptomycetaceae; genus Streptomyces; species Streptomyces seoulensis. The sequence goes on along the minus strand of NZ_SRRT01000008.1, from coordinate 248,814 downwards.
CTCAAGGGCACGTACCAGGTCGTCGACGGCTCCACCCCGGCCATGCTGACCGAGCTGAAGCGGGCCTACGCCAAGAAGCAGCCCGTGGTCGTCACCCTGTGGTCCCCGCACTGGGCCTACAGCGACTACAAGCTGAAGAAGCTCAAGGACCCGGCGGGCGCCTGGGGCAAGGGCGACAAGGTGCACACCCTCGCCCGCAAGGGGTTCAGCGACGACAACCCCGAGGTCGCCAAGTGGCTGAGGGACTTCTCGATGACCGAGAAGCAGCTCACCGGCCTGGAGGCGCGTATCCAGAAGGCCGGCAAGGGCAAGGAGCAGGACGCCGTGCGCACCTGGCTCAAGGAGAACCCCAAGCTGGCCGACGCCTGGGCACCGGCCGGCAAGGCCAAGCAGGAAGCCGCCGGATGAGGTGAGGGGGCGGACGCGGCGCACGCGTCCGCCCCCCGCGGCCGGTTTCACCACCGTAGAGATCCGGCCAACCACGGAGCGCCATGGACCCCGCCTCGCGGGAACACCTGGGGATGCCCGAGCCTTGAAGCAGGTGAACGCCGCGGAAAGCCGGGGCAGCACCAGGCGTCCGGCGGACCGCGGCACTGGCGCGAACCGTGGGGTACCGGCCCGGCGGCGGCGCGGGATGTGAGAGGCGCGTGAAACGGTTTGCCGAACGTGCGTAGGGTGCAGACAACTTAAGGACAGGGACGCCCGGCACAGGGCGTCCGGGCAGCCGCGCCACGCGTGAAGGAGGGAGCCGCAGCCATGGGCGACCACAAGGAGCGACAGCCCGTGCGGGTCGGCGCGGCCGTCCGGCGGCGCCGCCGCACGCTCGAACTCACCCTCGCGGTCGTGGCCGAGCGCAGCGGCCTCTCGGTGCCCTTCCTCAGCCAGGTGGAGAACGACCGGGCCCGCCCGAGCCGCACCTCCCTGGAGAAGCTGGCCGACGCGCTGCGCACCACGGCGGTGGAACTCCTCGCCGCCGCCGACCCCGCGTGCAGCGTGGACGTCGTACGCGGTGAGGCGGTCGCCGACGGCGATTTCGCCGCCCGGACCCGCGCCCTGGTGCGCGGCCACCACCAGTTGCACGCCTCCGAGTTCACCGGCGACCACGACGCGGGCCGCGAGTTCCAGCACCGCAACGACGAGCTGATGTACGTCGCCGACGGCGCGGTGGAGATCGAGGCCGAGGGCCGCGCGTACCGGCTCGGCCGGGGCGACACCCTGTATCTGACCGGCGGCGTCCGCCACCGCTGGCGGGCCACCGTGCCGGACACCCGGGTGATCGTGGTGGCCGTCGCCGAGCACATCGAGGCGGTCCAGGACCGGTCCCGGTAGTGCGGGTCGTCTCCCTGGTGCCGTCTCTGACCGAGGCGGTCGCCGTGACGCTGCCCGGTGTGCTCGTCGGGGCCACCGACTGGTGCGAACGCCCGGCGGACCTCGACGTCGAGCGGATCGGCGGCACCAAGAACCCCGACACCGCGCGGATCACCGCCCTGGAACCCGACCTCGTGATCGCCAACGAGGAGGAGAACCGCGCCCCCGACCTCGACACCCTGCGCGCGGCGGGCGTCCCGGTGCTGGTCACCGAGGTACGCACCGTGCCGCAGGCGTTCACCGAGCTGGCGCGGGTGCTGTCGGCGTGCGGCGCCACGGGCCGGCCCGGCTGGCTGGACCGCGCCGAGGCGGCCTGGGCCGCGCTGCCCGAGTCGCAGCGGCCGGTCAGTGCCGTGGTGCCGGTCTGGCGCCGGCCCTGGATGGTGCTCGGCCGGGACACCTTCGCGGGCGACGTGCTGGCCCGCCTCGGCGTACGGCACCTGTACGGCGGCCACGCCGAGCGCTACCCCCGTATCCCGCTGGACGAGCTGAACGCGGCGGCCCCCGAGCTGGTCGTGCTGCCCGACGAGCCGTACCGCTTCACCGCCGACGACGGCCCCGAGGCGTTCCCCGGCCTGCCCTGCGCCCTGGTCAGCGGACGGCACCTGACCTGGTACGGACCCTCGCTGCTCGAAGCGCCCCGGGTGCTGGCCCGGGCGCTGGCAGCAGCGCGCCGCTGAGCAGGCCGCGCACGGTACCGGTGGCCGCGGCGGCCCAGGCGATGAGCAGCAGGGCGTACAGGCCGACCGCGAGCCCCGCGTACACCGCCAGGCCGGTGTGCCGGGCCAGGGAGGCCGCGCCGGTGACGCAGGTGCCGACCGGGAAGGTGAGCCCCCACCAGGTCAGCGCGAACCGCATGCCCCGGCGCCGCGCGCGCACGACCTGCGCGGCGGCGAACGCCAGCCACAGCAGCGCGAAGCCCATGACCGGCACCCCGTACAGTACGGCGAACACCGCGAGCCCCCGGTCGTACGGCGCCGGGACCACGCCCGGCGCCAGGTCCGCGAGCGCGCCGGTGGCGGTGGTGGACTGGCCCAGCGGGCCGAGGACCAGGAACAGGGCCGGGGTCAGCGCCAGCGGCAGCGGGCCGTGCAGGAGCAGGCGGGCGAGGAGCAGCGGGAGCATCAGCAGCGTGGCCAGCAGGCTCAGCCCGAACAGCGCCAGGCAGCCCAGCAGCAGGGTCTCGCGGGGCTGGCCGGGCGGCAGATACGGCACCAGGGCGGGGCCCAGCGCGGCCGACACCATCGGCGCGACCAGCGGCAGCAGCCAGACGGGGGTGGCGTCGGCGAGGGTGGGCCGGTGCCGGGTCACCATCAGGTACGGGACCGCCACGGCGGCCGCCAGGCCCAGGGCCGTACCGGCGGTGAAGAGGACGGCGTCCAGGGCGACGGCCGCCTGCGTGCCGATCCAGTACCGGCCGGCCGAGAGGGCGCCGCCGCCGACCGCGAGGAGGGCCATGGCGGTACAGCCGTAGAAGGGGGCGGTCGCCGGGTCGAGGAGGTGCGCGCGGGCCTGGTCCCGGTGGTGGGTCCAGTGCAGGGCGCGGGCCGCGAGGAGGGCGAGCAGCAGGAGCAGGGAGAGGGCCCACAGGACGGCGCAGAGCCGGCGGACGGGGGAGGGGAGGGCGGCGCCCGCCGAGCCGACGATCGCCGTGCCCATGACGGCGGCGTACCAGTTCGGGCCGAGGTGGCGGAGGCGGGCTGCGGTGACCATGGGATCAGCTTCCCGGCCTCGGTCGGCGCTGACCAGGGAGTTCGTTTCTATGGGGGCATAAGGTGGTCTTATGAGCGAAGAGCAGGCGAGGAGCGGTTCGCTGGCGCACCGGGTGCCCGAGCTGGGCGCGCTGGAGCTGCTGCTGGCCGTGGCCCGGCTGGGCAGCCTGGGCGCGGCCGCGCGCGAGTTGGGCATCACCCAGCCCGCCGCCAGCAGCCGGCTGCGTTCCATGGAACGGCAGCTCGGGGTGGCCCTGGTCGACCGCTCGCCGCGCGGCTCCCGGCTCACCGACGCGGGCGCGCTCGTCACCGACTGGGCCCGGCAGGTCGTGGCGGCGGCCGAGGTGTTCGACGCGGGCGCGCAGGCGCTCCGGGCGACGAGGGACTCCCGGCTGCGGGTCGCGGCCAGCATGACCATCGCCGAGTACCTGCTGCCCGGCTGGCTGCTCGCGCTGCGCGCCGGGCGGCCGGACACGGCGGTGTCGCTGCTCGCGGGCAACTCGGCCAAGGTCGCCGAACTCCTGCTCGCGGGCGAGGCCGACCTCGGCTTCGTGGAGGGACTGACGGTTCCCTCCGGCCTGGACTCGGCCGTCATCGCCCACGACCGGCTCACCGTCGTCACCGCCCCAGCCCACCCCTGGGCCCGCCGCTCCCGCCCCCTGACGACGGCGGAACTCGCCGCCACCCCCCTCATCCTCCGCGAACGCGGCTCCGGCACCCGCCAGGTCCTCGACGCCGCCCTCGGCGCCCCCGCCCGCCCCCTCATCGAACTCTCCTCCACCACAGCGGTGAAGGCCGCCGTCATCAGCGGCGCGGGCCCCGCCGTCCTCAGCGAACTCGCCGTCGGCGAGGAACTCACCACCCGCCGCCTGATCGGCATCCCGGTGGAGGGGGTCGCGCTACGCCGGGACCTGCGCGCGGTATGGCCTACGGGACACCGGCCTACGGGGCCGGCGCGGGAGTTGCTGTCGCTGACGCGGAGCTAGGACCCGGTTCCGCCCGCCGCGGCGACCAGCGCCCGCATCACCCGGTCGTCCGTGCCCATCTCCGGGTGCCACTGGACGCCCAGGACCCAGCCCTCGGCGGAGGGGAGTTCTACGGCCTCGATCGTGCCGTCGGAGGCGTGGGCGGCGGGGGTGAGGGTGGGGGCTAGGTGGGCGATGGCCTGGTGGTGGTAGGTGGGGACGCTGGTGCCGTCGGGCTGGATGGCGGCGTAGCGGGTGCCCGGTACCGGGTGGACGGGGTGGGCGCCGAAGACGCCTACCGCCTCCGTGTGGCCCTCCAGGTGCTGGACGAGGGTGCCGCCGAGGGCGACGTTGAGGAGCTGCATGCCCCGGCAGATGCCGAGGAGGGGGACGTGGGCGGCCAACGCGGCCTCGATCAGGGCGAGTTCCCAGGCGTCGCGCTCCGGGGCGGGCGGACCGCAGCGGGGGCTGCGTTCGGCGCCGTAGCGGGCGGGGTCGACGTCGGGGCCGCCCGCGACGACCACGCCGTCCAGGCGGGCCACCACCTCCGGGGCCAGCGCCGGGTCGTCCGGGGGCAGCAGGGCGGGGAGGCCGCCGGAGCGGCTCACCAAGCGGGGGTAGGCGGCGGGGAGGAGCGCCGCCTCCAGCTCCCAGACGCCCCAGCGGGCGCCCGCCTCCAGATACGTACTCACGCCGATCAGCGGCCGTCCGCCCATGTGCCCTCCAAAGGTGCTCACGCATACCTTTGCAGAGCCGGGGTCACGCCAGGAAGCCCCGCAGGAGTGCCGCCGTGCCCGCGCAGTGCTCCCGCGCGATCTCCCGCGCCGCGTCCGCGTCCCGCTCCAGCACCGCCTCCACCAGCGCGGCGTGCTGCCGCTGGGAGTGCTCCAAGTTCCGTACCAGCAACGGGATACAGTCCAGCAGGCCGTTCACGCCCGCCCGTACCCCCGCGTACTGCGCCGCCAGCGACGGCGAGCCGCACAGCCCGGCCAGCGTCAGGTGCAGCAGGGTGTCCCGGCGCCGGTAGTCCGCGAGCGGCGCGTCGCGGGTGTGGTCCAGCGCCCGCCGCAGCCGTACGACGCCCTCCCCGGTCAGCCCGTGCGCCGCGCACAGCCCGGCCGCGCCCACCTCCAGCACCTCGCGGAAGCGGAGCACGTCCTCGATGTCGACCTCGGCCGTGCGGCGCCGCAGCTCGTCCTCGCCGACCCCGTCCGCGCGGCGCAGCACGAACGTGCCGCCGTACCGCCCGCGCCGCGACTCCACCAGCCCCTGGTCGTGCAGCACCCGCAGCACCTCGCGCAGCGTCACCCGGCTGATGCCCAGCCTCTCGGCCAACTCCCGCTCGGCGGGCAGCCGTTCACCGTCGGGGACCAGACCCAGCCGGACCACCTGGAGGATCTGCTCCAGCGCCTCCTCGAAGCCGTTGCCCGCCCGCACCGGCCGCAGCACCGCGCCCAGCCGGTCGGCCCCCTCTCTCGGCTCCCGCGCCCCCGCATTCCCCGCCATCCGGTCGCGCCCCCTTCCCAAGCAATGGTTCCCCGCCATACCTTATGGCTCCCCGCCGGACCGCGCGCAGCACGTCCCAGGAGGCTCTCCCGTGGCAGACCGCACACCCCCGCTGAGCATCGAGGAACTGCGGGCGCTGGTCGCCGGCGGTGAGATCGACACCGTCGTGCTGGCCTTCCCCGACATGCAGGGGCGACTCCAGGGCAAGCGGTTCGCCGCCCGCTTCTTCCTCGACGAGGTACTCGACCACGGCACCGAGGGCTGCAACTACCTCCTCGCGGTCGACACCGAGATGAACACCGTCGACGGCTACGAGATGTCCTCCTGGGACCGGGGCTACGGCGACTTCGCCATGCGCCCCGACCCGGCCACCCTGCGCCGCCTGCCCTGGCACCCCGGCAGCGCGCTGCTCATGGCCGACCTCGCCTGGGAGGACGGCACCCCGGTCACCGCGGCCCCGCGCCAGATCCTGCGCCGCCAACTGGAGCGGCTCGCCGGGCTGGGGTACACCGCCCAGGCCGGTACCGAGCTGGAGTTCATCGTCTTCAAGGACAGCTACGAGCACGCCTGGGACACCGGGTACCGGGGGCTGACCCCGGCCAACCAGTACAACATCGACTACTCCATCCTCGGCACCGGCCGCGTCGAGCCCCTGCTGCGCCGGCTGCGCAACGAGATGGCGGGCGCGGGCCTCACCGTCGAGTCCGCCAAGGGGGAGTGCAACCCCGGCCAGCACGAGATCGCCTTCCGGTACACCGAGGCCCTGCGCACCTGCGACCAGCACGCGGTCTACAAGACGGGCGCCAAGGAGATCGCCAGCCAGGAGGGGATGGCGCTCACCTTCATGGCGAAGTTCAACGAGAAGGAGGGCAACTCCTGCCACATCCATCTCTCGCTCGCCGACGAGGACGGCCGCAGCGTGATGGCCGACGGCGCCGGCATGTCCGAGGTGATGCGGTACTTCCTGGCCGGACAGCTCGCCGCGCTGCGCGACTTCTCGCTGCTGTACGCGCCGAACATCAACTCCTACAAGCGCTTCCAGCCCGGCTCCTTCGCCCCCACCGCCGTCGCCTGGGGCCACGACAACCGCACCTGCGCCCTGCGTGTCGTCGGCCATGGCCCCTCGCTGCGCTTCGAGAACCGGCTGCCCGGCGGTGACGTCAACCCGTACCTCGCCGTCGCCGGACTCGTCGCGGCCGGGCTGTACGGGGTGGAGCAGCGGCTCGAACTGCCCGAGCCCTGCGCGGGCAACGCCTACACCGCCGAGTACGAGCACGTGCCCACCACGCTGCGGGAGGCCGCCCAGCTCTGGGAGACCAGCCCGATCGCCAAGGCCGCGTTCGGCGAGGACGTGGTCGCCCACTACGCCAACATGGCCCGCGTCGAGCTGGCCGCCTTCGACGCCGCCGTCACCGATTGGGAACTGCGCCGGTCCTTCGAACGCCTGTGAACAGGCCGCCGGCTGTGAACACCCGTGAACCCGCGAACACCTGTGAACGCCCGTGAAAGGTGACACCTCCTTGACGGACCCGCACGAACTCCAGGTGGTCAACCCCGCCACCGAGGAGACCCTCGCCACCGTCCCCGCCGCGAGCGCCGAGGACGTGAACACCGCCGTCGCCCGCGCCGTCCCCGCCCAGCGCGCCTGGGCCGCCCTCGCCCCCGCCGACCGCGCCCGGCTGCTGCGCCGCTTCGCCGACACCGTCGACGCGCACACCGAGGAACTCGCCCTGCTGGAGGTCCGCGAGGCCGGCCACACCCTCGGCAACGCCCGCTGGGAGGCCGGCAACGCCCGCGACCTGCTGCTCTACGCGGCGGGCGGCGCCGAACGGCTGACCGGCAGCCAGATCCCGGCACCCGGCGGCTGGAACGTCACCTTCCACGAGCCCCTCGGCGTGGTCGGCGTCATCGCCCCCTGGAACTTCCCGATGCCCATCGCCGCCTGGGGCTCCTTCCCGGCGCTCGCCGCGGGCAACGCCGTCGTCCTCAAGCCCGCCGAGACCACCCCGCTCACCGCGCTCCGCCTCGCCGCACTCGCCCTGGAGGCGGGCCTGCCCGAGCACCTCTTCCAGGTGCTGCCCGGCCACGGCCACACCGCCGGACGCGCCCTGGTGGACCACCCGGACATCGCCAAGATCGTGTTCACCGGCTCCACCCGCACCGGACACGAGGTCGCGGAGCGCTGCGCCCGCCTGCTCAAGCCGGTGACCCTCGAACTCGGCGGCAAGAGCCCCAACATCGTCTTCGCCGACGCCGACCTGAAGTCCGCCCTCGACCCCTTCTCCTTCCTCGACAACGCCGGCCAGGACTGCTGCGCCCGCACCCGCGTCCTGGTCCAGCGCGAGATCTACGACGAGGCCCGCGCCTTCCTCGCGGACGCCCTAGCCGCCGTGGTCGTCGGCGACCCGGCCGACGAGAAGACGCAGATGGGCCCGCTGATCTCCCGCGCCCAGCGCGACCGCGTCCGCTCCTGCGTCCCCGACGACGCCCCCGCCCTGCGCGGCACCGCCCCCGACGGCCCCGGCTTCTGGTTCCCGCCGACCGTGCTCACCGACGCGGCCCCCGACAGCCCGGCCGCCCGCGAGGAGATCTTCGGCCCCGTCGCCGTCCTGCTGCCCTTCGACGACGAGCGGGACGCGATCCGGCTCGCCAACGACACCCCCTACGGACTCTCCGGCTCCATCTGGACCCGCGACCTCGGCCGCGCCCTGCGCGTCTCCGGGGCCGTCCGCGCGGGCAACCTGTCCGTCAACTCCCACTCCAGCGTCCGCTACTGGACCCCGTTCGGCGGCTTCAAGCAGTCCGGACTCGGCCGTGAACTCGGCCCGGACGCCCTGACCGCCTTCACCGAGACCAAGAACGTCTTCCTCAGCACAGAGGGGCCCGCTTAAGTGACCGAGACCGAAGCTCCCGTCTGCCGCCGCCTGGTCGGCCGTACCGCCGTCGTCACCGGAGCCGGCAGCGGCATCGGGCTGGCCACCGTCCGCAGGCTCGCCGCCGAGGGCGCCCGCTTGGTCTGCGCCGACATCGACGAGACCAGCGGCAAGGCCGCCGCCGAGGAGGTCGACGGGCTGTTCGTGAAGACCGACGTCACCGACCCCGCGCAGGTCGAGGCGCTGTTCAAGGCCGCCCACGACACCTACGGCAGCGTCGACATCGCCTTCAACAACGCCGGTATCTCCCCGCCCGACGACGACTCCATCCTGGACACCGGCCTGGAGGCGTGGAAGCGGGTGCAGGAGGTCAACCTGACCTCCGTGTACCTCTGTTGCAAGGCCGCGCTGCCCTACATGCGGCGCCAGGGCCGGGGTTCCATCATCAACACCGCGTCCTTCGTGGCCCGGATGGGCGCGGCCACCTCCCAGATCTCCTACACCGCCTCCAAGGGCGGGGTGCTCGCCATGTCCCGCGAACTCGGGGTGCAGTTCGCCCGCGAGGGCATCCGGGTCAACGCCCTGTGCCCCGGCCCGGTCGACACCCCGCTGCTCCAGGAGCTGTTCGCCACCGACCCCGAGCGGGCCGCCCGCCGCCTGGTGCACATCCCGCTCGGCCGGTTCGCACGGGCCGACGAGATCGCCGCCGCCGTCGCCTTCCTCGCCAGCGACGACGCCTCCTTCGTCAACGCCACCGACTTCCTGGTCGACGGCGGCATCTCCGGCGCCTACGTCACCCCGCTGTAGTCGGCGCGTACGTCACCCCTCTCCCCACGAAAGGTGTACGGTCCCCGTCCCATGCGACAGCTACTCGCCTGGTCCCTCGCCGCGGCCGCCGCCCTCGCGGCCGCCCCCGCCCTCGCCCCCACCGCGGCGGCCGCAGACGCCAAGTGCCCGAAGTTGGGCACCAGTTGGTACGGCAACAACCGCGCCCATCTGCAACAGGTCATCGACGCCTACGGCACCTGTTCCGGACACCGCGGCGCGGTCGCCGCCTTCGACTGGGACAACACGGTCACCAAGAACGACGTCACCGACGCCACCCTCTCCTGGGCCCTGCGCCACAACGCACTGCCCCGGCCCGCCCGCTGGAAGGACACCAGCGCCTGGATGACCGACGCCGGGGACCGCGCGCTCACCGCCGCCTGCGGCACCGGCGCGGGCGGCTCCCTGCGCACCTCCGACCGGCCCAAGTGCACCGACGAGATCGTGGAGATCCGGGAGAAGGGCACCACGATGAGCGGCGCCGCCGCCTTCGCCGGCACCTGGAACCACCGGCGCACCGTCCCGCAGTACGCCTGGGTGCCCCAGCTCTTCGCGGGCCGCACCCCGGCCCAGCTCTCCTCGTACGCGGCCGCCGCCCGCACCGAGGCGCTGGCCGCGCCCATCGGCGCCACCCGCACCCTGGGCACCCACACCGTCCCGGCCTATGTCCGCTACTACGACCAGCAGCGCGACCTCATCCGCACCCTCCAGCGGGCCGGATTCCGGGTGTACATCGTCTCCGCCGGCTCCGAACCGGTCACCGAGGTCTGGTCGCGCGGGGTCGGGATCGACGCCGCGCACACCATCGCCATCCGCTCCGTCCTCGACCACCGCGGCCGCATCACCACCCGCAACGAGGGCTGCGGCGGCATCGGCGTGAACAAGGGCGACGTCATCCCGTACATCGACGGCAAGCGGTGCTGGATCAACCAGGACATCTACGGAATCAAGGGCCCCGCCGCCTGGCAGAAGCAGCCCTGGAAGCAGCGGATCGCCGTCGGCGGCGGCGACGCGGACACCGACGTCACCTTCGTCTCCGACGCCACCGGCGCCCACCTGGTCCTCAACCGCAACAAGGCCGAGCTGATGTGCCGGGCCTACGACGACGCGGACGGCCGCTGGGTGATCAACCCGATGTTCATCGAGCCGCTGCCCCGCAGGACCGACCCGTACCCCTGCTCCACCACCGCCTACAACGCCCCGGACGGCGGCCACACGCCGGTGCTCCGCCCGGACGGCTCGGTGGTGCCGGACCAGGCGGACACGGTGTACTGATCCTTTTCTACGGGGGCCCTTACAGGAACGTGTGCCCCTCGCCCCGGTAGGTGGGCACGGTCGCCGTGACCGTGTCCCCCTCCACCAGGTGCAGCACGTCGAACCGCTCGCACAGCTCGCCCGCCTTGGCGTGCCGGAACCACACCTTGTCACCGATCAGCAGATCGTCGGCGGGCGAGCCCAGCAGCGGGGTCTGCACCTCCCCGGCACCCTCCTGCGGGTCGAAGCGCAACCCCTCCGGCAGATACGGCACCGGCAGCCGGTCCGGGCCCGCCGCACCCGACGCCGGATAGCCGCCGCCCAGCACCGTCACCGCGCCCACACCCGGCCGCCGGACCACGGGCAGCGCGAACAGGGCGGCCGGACGGCCCGTGAACGACGTGTAGTTGTCGAACAGCCGGGGCACGTACAGCCCCGACCCGGCCGCGATCTCCGTCACCGCGTCCTCGGCCGCCGTGTGCTGCACACTGCCCGTGCCGCCGCCGTTGACGAACTCCAGCTCCGGCGCCACCGCCCGCACCGCCCGTACGGCCGCCCCGCGCCGCTCCGCCAGCTCCTTCCGGGCCGCCGCCTGCATCAGCCGGACCGCCCGCGAGCGCACCGGATGCCCGGCCACCGCGTCCCCGACCCCGGCCACGTGCCCCTCGTACCCCATGATTCCCACCAGCTTGAATCCCGGACGCCGGGCCACCGACCGGGCCAGCTCGGCCAGTTGGGCGGGAGAGTGCAGCGGGGAGCGGCGGGCGCCCACCCGCACCCGGCCGCCGAACAGCCGCAGCGAGGTGTCCAACTCCAGGCAGACCCGCACCACTTCACGCCCACCCGCGCGGGCGGCGTCGATCAGGTCGAGCTGGGCCACGTCGTCCACCATCACCGTGACCGAGGCGGCCAGCTTGGGATCGCCGGCCAGCTCGGCGTACCCGGCGCGGTCGGCGGACGGGTAGGCCAGCAGTACGTCGTCGAAGCCCGAGCGGGCCAGCCACAGCGACTCGGCCAGCGTGAAGGACATGATCCCGGCGAAGCCCTCCCGCGCCAGCACCCGTTCCAGCAGGGCCCGGCAGCGGACCGACTTGGAGGCGACCCGGATCGGTTTGCCGTTCGCCCGGCGCACGAGGTCCGCCGCGTTGGCGTCGAAGGCGGCCAGGTCCACGAGGGCGAGCGGGGCTTCGTAGGCGGCGGTGGCCCGGTCGTACCGGGCCCGGTCGGCGGCACGCGCAGTCATGACGGCAGCCTGCCAGACGCGATTACCCGAGGGTAGGGGGATGTTCCGGGCAGATGCCCCGAGGGCGTCGGCCCGTTCCGTCCCGGCCGCCCGGAACCCGTAAAGTGACGCGCACGTACGGCGGAAAACACCCGGCCGCAGCGCTGAACCGGGATGCCGGTACAGCCGTACGGGTATGCGTGCCCGGACGGAACTCGTCCGACGGGCCGCGGCCGCCTCCACCTGGGCGGCCCGCGTACGAGCAGTCGGCCCGGTCGCCAGGAAACGGGGGGTGCATGAGCACGGAAGCGCGCCGCGCCCCGTTCCCTCCGCGCCCCGCCGACGACCCCGCGCCCACCGAGCCGGAACCCCAAGTCGAGGACGAGCCCTCGGTGTTCGTCCCACGCCGCCCGCTCGAACGCCCCCGTGAGACCCGGCCGCCGGTCCCCGAGGCCCGGATCACCACCCCTCCGCCGCCCCCGCCGGCCTCCGCGCGCTTCCCCGACGCCCCGCCCGCGCCCACCCCGGCCGAGACCACCACCCGGCTGCGCCCCGTACCGGCCGGGCCCGAGCCCGCCCTACCGGTGCCGCCCCCGCCCGCCTGGAGCCCCGCGCCCGCGCCCGACCCCGCGCTCTCCTGGAACGCCCCCTGGCCGGTCGGCGCCTTCGGACAGCCCGAGCCGTACGAGGAACCCGTGCGCGGACTCGGCCCGCTGGCCCGGCTGCGCAGCCGCACCGGGGTCGCCGCCATCTGCGTCGTCCTCGGGCTCGGGCTCATCGGCGGTGCGCTGGCCGGGAGTTGGCTCACCGGGGAGGACGGCGACCGCACCGCCGACAGCGGCTTCGCCGCCGCCGGGTCGCTCTGGCACAACGTGCCCGTCGACCAGCTCTTCCCGCCCACCGTCAAGGGCACCGGCGCCGGACCCGGCGGGGCCGACCGGAGCTGGACCCGGATCGCGGTGGCCCCCGACACCGGCTGCACGGGAGCCTTCGACCCGCTGCTGGCGCGCGCCCTCGCCCCCGTCGGCTGCGCCCGCCTGCTGCGCGCCACCTACACCGACGCCACCCAGACCCATGTCACCACCGTGGGACTGCTGTTCACCAAGGCCGACCCCGCCGCAATGGCCGGGCTCGCCGCCCGCTTCCGCACCGAGCGCCTGGACCGGCGCACCGACCTGCTGCCCCTGCCGTACGCGGCCAAGGGCACCCCCGCCGCCGGGTTCGGCGCCAAGCAGCGGGCGAGCTGGACGGTCAGCGTCCTCACCGACGCCCCGATCGTCGCCTTCGCCGTCTCCGGCTGGGCCGACGGCCGCACCGTCGACACCCCCGAGCCCGCCCCGGACGCCGTGCGCTCCGGCGCCACCTCCGCGCCCGCGCAGGCCGGGCTCGGCAACGAGGCGCAGGGGCTCGCCGACCGCATCCAGCGCAAGCTCCGCCAGACCGTCAGCCCGGCCACGGAGAAACCGTCATGAGGCGCCGTACCCGCACCGCGTCCAGTCTGCTGCTCGCGGCCGGCCTCGCCCTGCTCCCCGCCACCGCCGCCCACGCCGACTCCATCCGCGCCCAGCAGTGGGGGCTGTCCGCGCTCCACCTGGACGAGGCGTGGCGCACCACCCAGGGGCAGGGCGTCACCGTCGCCGTGCTCGACACCGGCGTGGAGGACGACCACCCCGACCTCGCGGGCAACGTGCTGCCCGGCAAGGACATGGTCGGCTTCGGCGCCGGTCCGGGGGACCGCGCCTGGGCCCGGCACGGCACCGCCATGGCCGGGATCATCGCCGGTCACGGGCACGGGCCGGGCGACGGCGCCGGGATCATGGGCGTGGCGCCCAAGGCGAAGATCCTCCCCGTACGGGTCATCCTGGAGGACAAGGACCCCGCCCGCTCCAAGGCCCGCGTCACCCGCGGCAACGCCCTCGCGGACGGCATCCGCTGGGCCGCCGACCACGGCGCCGACGTCATCAACCTCTCCCTCGGCGACGACTCCGACTCCGCGCACCCCGAGGCCGGCGAGGACGAGGCCGTGCAGTACGCCCTCGGCAAGGGCGTCGTCGTGGTCGCCTCGGCGGGCAACGGCGGCGACAAGGGCGACCACGTCTCCTACCCGGCCGCCTACCCCGGCGTCATCGCCGTCACCGCCGTCGACCGCTACGGCACCCGCGCCTCCTTCTCCACCCGCCGCTGGTACGCCGCCGTCAGCGCGCCCGGCGTGGACGTCGTCATCGCCGACCCCGACCACCGCTACTACGAGGGCTGGGGCACCTCGGCCGCCTCCGCCTTCGTCTCCGGCGCGGCGGCCCTGCTCAAGGCCGACCGCCCGAAGCTGACCCCGGCCCAGATCAAGAAAGTGCTGGAGGACACCGCGCGGGACGCCCCCACGGGGGGCCGTGACGACTCCCGGGGCTTCGGCATGATCGACCCGGCCGCCGCCCTCAAGGCCGCCACGAACCTCAAGCCGGAGAACCCCCGCCCCGCCACCTACGCCAAGAAGTACTTCGGCCCCGGGCCGGACACCCCCGACTCCGCCTCGTCCGGCACCGGCTGGGCGGCGTGGCTGGCGGGCGGGACCGGCACCGCGCTGCTGATCGCGGCCGCCGCCGTGATCTGGCGCAACCGCAGGCCGGGCACCGGCGGCTGATCACGCCGGGTCGGCGAACGCCCCCACCGCCGCCCGCGCCGCCGACTCCACCAGGGAGATCCCGGCCGCCTGGGTCGCCGTACCTCTGGACAGCACCGCGACCAGGTACACGGACCCGTCGGCCGCCTCGACCCGCCCGATGCTGTTCACGACCCACAACCCGGTCGTACTGCGCGGCAGCCAGCCGTTCTTGAGCGCCGTCACCCCACTCCCGGCAGCCGCCGACACCCCCCAGCGCTGCCCGGCGTCCACCGACTCCATCAACTCCCGCAAGTACGCGCGCGAGGCGGACGTCAGCTTCGAGTCGGTCCCGAACACCTGGCGGAGCAGCGTCAGTTGGTCCTTCGCAGTGGTCCGGGTCAGGCCCCACAGGCCGTTCGCCCCGGCCGAGGTGCCGGTGAGGCCGAAGCGCGCGTTCGCGGCGTCCAGCCCCTCGGCGCCGCCCACGGTGTTCCACAGGGCGGTCGCGGAGGCGTTGTCGCTCGACTCGATCATCTTCACGGCGTACGCCTTCTCCGTCGCCGTCAGGTGCCGCCCCTCGTCCTGTGCCCGGAGCAGCAGCGCGGCGAGGATGTCGGCCTTGACGATGCTCGCGGTGTCGAAGGCGCCCTGCCCGTACACCGCGCTCTCCCCGGAGTCCAGGTCGAGCACCGCCGCCGACACGGCAGCGCCCGAGGGCACGTCCACCGCCTTCATGGCGGTGCCGAGCAGCGCCGTACGGTCCACCGCCGGCCGCGTCACGGGTTCCACCGATGCCTCCTTCTGGACCGCCTGGACCCGCGAGGATACGGTCCGGCCGCCGTCGTGCGCCCGCGCCTTCACATAGACCGTGCCCCCGGCCGTGACCCCGCCGATCACGACGGCCACCAGCGCGGCGGACAGCAGCGGACGGCGGCGGGCACGGCGGCGACGGCGGTCCGGGCCGCCCGTGGAGGACTCCATGCCGCGATGCTGCGGGGGCGGGCTGTGCGTGTGGTTAGCCGGAGGTTAGAGATACATCAGCAAATCCCCGGATTCCTGTGAACCGGATGACGGACACGTTGCCGGTCCGCGCAAACCCGGCCGATTCCTCCCGCCGGCGCCCCCGATAGGGTCGGGAGCGTGGTGAACAAGAACATTCCCGACTCCGGGTTCTCCGACGACGACGGCTCCGCCGATCCCCGGCTGACCGCCGCGCTCGCGGCCTGGGCCGAGGACCGTACGGCGCTCGGACCCGTGCTGGAGGCGCTCAAGGGCGCCCGGCTGCTCGTGCCCGTCGTCGCCGTGCTCGGGGAGGCCGAGGTGGACGAGAACGGGCTGCGGCGGGAGAAGACCAGCGACATGGCCGTTCCCACGCTGAAGGCCGCCGGGCGCACCGCGCTGCCCGCCTTCACCTCCACCGCCTCGCTGGCCCGCTGGGACCCCGCCGCCCGGCCGGTCGCCGTACCGCTGCACCAGGCGCTCCAGGCCGCCGCGCACGAGAAGGCCGACACGGTCGTACTGGACCTCGCCGGTCCGGTGCCGTTCGAGCTGACCGGACCCGCGCTGCTCGCGCTGGCCGAGGGCCGTACCAGCGTGGACCCGCTGACCGACCCGGCCGTGGTGGCCGCCGTCCGCGCGGCCGTCGCCGCCGAGCCCGCCGTGCGCTCCGCGCACCTGGGCCCCGGCGAGGCCGACGGCACCCTGGCGCTCGTCCTGGACCCGGCCGTGCCGCCCGCACAGGCTGCCCGCGCGGTCGCCGAGCGGCTGGCCGCCGACGAAACGCTGAGGGCCCGCCTGGTGCGCGGCCTCGACCTGGCACTCCTGCCGGCCGGAACCACCCCTCCGGGCGAGCCCCTGTACGTGCGTGACTGACGACTACGTGACCGACGACTAGCCGTAGACCGCCCCGGTGTACTTCTCACCGGGGCCCTGGCCCGGCTCGTCCGGGACGAGGGACGCCTCGCGGAAGGCGAGCTGGAGCGACTTCAGGCCGTCGCGCAGCGGGGCGGCGTGGAAGGAGCTGATCTCGGTCGTGCTCGCGTCCAGCAGGCCGGCGAGGGCGCTGATCAGCTTGCGGGCCTCGTCCAGGTCCTTGTACTTCTCGCCCTCCTCGCTCAGCCCGAGCTTCACGGCGGCCGCGCTCATCAGGTTGACGGCGACCGTCACGATCACCTCGACGGCGGGGACCTCGGCGATGTCGCGGGTCATGGCGTCGAAGTCGGGCGTCTCAGGGGAGGTCTCACTCATACCCCACACGATAGGCGCCGGTCACCGGCCGGGCGCCCGGCGGCCCTGGTTAGCCCTTCCCGGCCGGAGCTGCTAACCTTGTGTGACGACCGGCCGGACGAGTACGCCTTGCGGCGAGCACTCCGGCCCACAAGTGGAGGCTTCGAGCTCCCACCCGACCACCCTCACGGGCGGCGGGTCACCGGTCAGACGGATTCGTCGCCCAGGCGGCGGACACCGTCCGAGAGCGCGCCCCGCGGCCATCGCGGCGGTGTTCCGGTAGTTCGAGGAGCCCCGCATGTGATCGTCCGGGGCATTTTTTGTGCTTCGGCGCGGTTAGGTCTTACTGATACAGACGTTACGCGGCTGTCCGCCAGACCGCCGTGTGGTGCTACCGAGGAGGATCCATCAGCGCCGAGCCCCGCATCAACGACCGGATTCGCGTTCCCGAGGTGCGACTTGTCGGTCCCAGTGGCGAGCAGGTGGGCATCGTCCCCCTGGCCAAGGCACTGGAGCTTGCGCAGGAGTACGACCTGGACCTGGTCGAGGTCGCGGCGAACGCCCGTCCGCCCGTGTGCAAGCTCATGGACTACGGGAAGTTCAAGTACGAGTCGGCCATGAAGGCCCGTGAGGCGCGCAAGAACCAGGCGCACACGGTCATCAAGGAGATGAAGCTCCGGCCGAAGATCGACCCGCACGACTACGACACCAAGAAGGGTCACGTCGTCCGGTTCCTCAAGCAGGGCGACAAGGTCAAGATCACGATCATGTTCCGTGGCCGTGAGCAGTCCCGCCCCGAGCTGGGCTACCGACTGCTGCAGCGCCTCGCGGAGGACGTCCAGGACCTCGGGTTCGTCGAGTCGAACCCGAAGCAGGACGGCCGAAACATGATCATGGTTCTCGGTCCGCACAAGAAGAAGACCGAGGCGATGGCCGAGGCCCGCCAGGCGCAGGAGGCCCGCAAGGCCGACGCGAAGGCCAACCCCGGCAAGTCGCAGAACGCCGCGGACGCCGACGGCGTCGAGGACGTGGACGTCGAGGCCCCTGCCGAGGCTCCCGCCGAGGCGTGATCCCGAGGGACCGAGAGGTCCCGACGGAACCAACCGATAAGAGAGCGACGCTCCACCGTGCCCGGTTTCACGACCGGGCACCGGAGCGCCACCGACGAGGAGATAACGGCGCTATGCCGAAGAACAAGTCGCACAGCGGTGCCAGCAAGCGCTTCAAGGTCACCGGCTCCGGCAAGGTGCTCCGTGAGCGCGCCGGCAAGCGCCACCTGCTCGAGCACAAGTCGTCCCGCGTGACGCGCCGCCTCACCGGCACCGCCGAGATGGCTCCGGGCGACGCCGCGAAGATCAAGAAGCTTCTCGGCAAGTGACGTCGCGGCGCCCCTAGCGCGCCGTACGTCGACACCGGGACCCAATCGTTTTCGGGTCGTGTGAGTCCGAGTCCACTCACCGGCCCCGCTACAAGGAGTTAACAAGTGGCACGCGTCAAGCGGGCAGTCAACGCCCACAAGAAGCGCCGGGCGATCCTCGAGCAGGCTTCCGGCTACCGTGGTCAGCGCTCGCGCCTGTACCGCAAGGCCAAGGAGCAGGTCACCCACTCGCTGGTCTACAACTACAACGACCGCAAGAAGCGCAAGGGTGACTTCCGTCAGCTCTGGATCCAGCGGATCAACGCCGCTGCCCGCGCCAACGGCATCACCTACAACCGCTTCATCCAGGGTCTGAAGGCCGCGAACATCGAGGTCGACCGCAAGATCCTGGCCGAGCTGGCCGTCAACGACGGCACCGCCTTCGCGGCGCTCGTCGAGGTCGCCCAGAAGGCGCTCCCGGCGGACGTGAACGCGCCCAAGGCTGCGTGACGCTGCGCTGGCCTTGAGCCGGTTGAATGTAGGACCCGCAGGCTACTGAGCTTGCGGGTCCTGCTGTTTGTTCTCGTTGGGATCTCGGTTGAAGGTGATGAGGAACATGGGCTCCGGTAACTCCGAGTTGATCTCTCCTCGTTCCGCGCGGGTGAGTGCCGCGCGGCGGTTGGGGAGGCGGAATTTCCGGGGGAAGGAGCGGCTGTTCCTCGCGGAGGGGCCGCAGGCCGTGCGGGAGGCCGCAGAGCACCGGGTGGGCGGCGAGTCCACGCTGGTGGAGCTGTTCGCCACCGTCGAGGCCGCGGAGCGGTACGCCGGGATCATCGCCGAGGCACGCGCCGCGGGCGCCCGGGTGCACCTCGCCGACGAGGACGTCATCGCCGACATCTCCACCACCGTCACCCCGCAGGGCGTCGTCGGCGTCTGCCGGTTCCTGGACACCCCGTTCGAGGACATCCTCGCCGCCCGCCCGAAGCTGGTCGCCGTCCTCGCGCACGTCCGCGACCCCGGCAACGCGGGCACCGTACTGCGCTGCGCGGACGCCGCCGGTGCCGACGCGGTGATCCTCACCGACGCCTCCGTGGACCTGTACAACCCCAAGGCCGTACGCGCCTCCGTCGGCTCCCTGTTCCACCTGCCCGTCGCCATGGGCGTCCCCGTCGAGCAGGCCGTACAGGGGCTGAAGGACGCGGGGGTGCGTATCCTCGCCGCCGACGGCGCCGGTGACCGGGACCTCGATGAGGAGCTGGACAAGGGCGCCATGGGCGACCCCACCGCCTGGGTGTTCGGCAACGAGGCGTGGGGCCTGCCCGAGGAGACCCGCGCCCTCGCCGACGCCGTCGTCAGCGTCCCCATCCACGGCAAGGCCGAGAGCCTGAACCTCGCCACCGCCGCGGCCGTATGCCTCTACGCGTCGGCGCGCGCCCAGCGCGCTCCCGGAGGCTGCCGTTCCGCCGCGCCGAACTAGTAGGGTGACGCACTCGGGGGCCCTGCGCAGGCTGAGAGGTGGGGTACGGGGATGAGTGTGGTCGGCACGAGTGCGGCGCCGGACGGGCGGGACGTGCGCGCGTTTCCCGCCGACCCGATCGACCCCGACCAGCTCCCCGACGGGCTCGTCGTCGCCGACGAGCACGGCCGGGTCGTACGGTTCAACGCCGCCGCCGCCCGGATCACCGCCGTCAGCCCCGCCGACGCCCTCGGCCGGCCGCTGGAGACGGCGCTGCCGCTGGAGGACCTCGAAGGCCGTCGCTGGTGGCAGCTCACCGACCCCTACGGCGGTCTCGCCATCCGGGTCCGCCAGCCCGAGCGGAACCTGCTGCTGCCCGGCGGCCGCGAGGTCCTGGTCGCCGCCCGTTACGTACGCGACGAGCCCCTCGGCCCGCTGCGCCGCCTGGTCGTCACCCTGCGGGACACCGACGCCCGGCGCCGTACCGAGCGCAGCCACGCCGAGCTGATCGCCACCGTCGCCCACGAGCTGCGCTCCCCGCTGACCTCCGTCAAGGGCTTCACCGCGACCCTGCTGGCCAAGTGGGAGCGGTTCACCGACGAGCAGAAACGGCTGATGCTGGAGACCGTCGACGCCGACGCCGACCGGGTCACCCGGCTCATCGCCGAACTCCTCGACATCTCCCGCATCGACAGCGGCCGCCTTGAGGTGCGCCGCCAGCCGGTCGACACCGCGGCCGCCGTCGGCCGTCACATCCAGGCCCATGTCGCCGCCGGCCAGCCCGCCGACCGCTTCCTGCTCCGCGTCGAGCACCCGCTGCCCGCCCTGTGGGCCGACCCCGACAAGGTCGACCAGGTGCTCAGCAACCTGCTGGAAAACGCGGTGCGCCACGGCGCCGGAACCGTCACAATCGACGTCACGCCCGCCCCGTCCCCGCGCGAGGGCGAGGAGACAGCCACGTCGGTCACGGTGAGCGACGAGGGGCCCGGCATCCCGGAGGAGTCCATGAACCGCGTCTTCACCCGCTTCTGGCGGGGCAGCAAGCGCGGCGGCACCGGCCTCGGGCTGTACATCGTCAAGGGCATCGTCGAGGCCCACGGCGGCACCATCACGGTCGGCCGCGCCCCCGGCGGCGGCGCGCAGTTCCGATTTACGTTGCCCGTGAGCGCCCCGGCCTACCTGGCCTGAAGCGCCCGCGGGCCATTCGCCCAGCCCGTCCCCGTTAGACTCGGCCCCTGGCACCTTTGTGTCCGCACGCGGCCCGCCGGGACCCCCTCGGGCGGTGACGGGACCACCAGCCACCCAATCGGAAGCACGGGAAGAGATGTCGGCACCGAATAAGTCGTACGACCCTGTCGAGGTCGAGACGTTGAAACCGGAACAGATCGAGCGTATGCGGGACGAGGCGCTCGCCGCCTTCGGTGCCGCGGACTCCCTCGACGCGCTCCACGAGGCCAAGGTCGCCCACACCGGCCCGGCCTCCCCGCTGTCCCTCGCCAACCGCGAGATCGGCGCCCTGCCCCCGCACGCCAAGGCCGAGGCCGGCAAGCGGGTCGGCATGGCCCGCGGCGCGGTCAACAAGGCGCTGGCGGCCCGGCAGGCGGAGCTGGAGGCCGAGCGTGACGCGCGGGTGCTGGTCGAGGAGGACGTCGACGTCACCCTGCCGTACGACCGCGTCGCCGCCGGTGCCCGGCACCCGCTGACCACGCTCTCCGAGCGCATCGAGGACGTCTTCGTGGCCATGGGCTACGAGGTCGCCGAGGGCCCCGAGGCCGAGGCCGAGTGGTTCAACTTCGACGCCCTCAACATCGGCCCCGACCACCCGGCGCGCGGCGAGGCCGACACCTTCTTCGTGCGCGGTGCGAAGGGCGGCACCGACTCCGGCGTCGTGCTGCGCACCCACACCTCGCCCGTGCAGATCCGCTCCCTGCTGGACCGCGAGCCGCCGGTCTACGTGATCTGCCCCGGCCGCGTCTACCGCACCGACGAGCTGGACGCCACGCACACCCCGGTCTTCCACCAGGTCGAGCTGCTCGCCGTGGACGAGGGCCTGACCATGGCCGACCTCAAGGGCACCCTGGACCACATGGTCCAGGCGCTGTTCGGCGAGGGCGTGAAGACCCGGCTGCGGCCGAACTTCTTCCCGTTCACCGAGCCGTCCGCCGAGATGGACATGGAGTGCTACGTCTGCCGCGGCGCCTCCGTCGGCAACCCCGACCGGCCCTGCCGCACCTGCTCCAGCGAGGGCTGGATCGAGCTGGGCGGCTGCGGCATGGTCAACCCCAAGGTGCTGGCCGCCTGCGGCGTCGACCCGGAGAAGTACAGCGGGTTCGCCTTCGGATTCGGCATCGAGCGGATGCTGATGTTCCGCCACAACGTCGAAGACATGCGAGACATGGTCGAGGGTGACGTCCGGTTCACCCGGCCGTTCGGGATGGAGATCTGATGCGTGTCCCGCTTTCCTGGCTGCGGGAGTACGTCGACCTGCCGGAGTCCGAGACCGGCCGTGACGTACAGGCCAAGCTCATCGACTCCGGCCTCGAGGTCGAGACCGTCGAGCAGCTCGGCGCCGGCCTGAAGGGTCCCCTCGTCGTCGGCCAGGTGCTGACCATCGAGGAGCTGGAGGGCTTCAAGAAGCCGATCCGCTTCTGCACGGTCGACGTCGGCACCGCCAACGGCACCGGTGAGCCGCAGGAGATCGTCTGCGGCGCCCGCAACTTCGCGGTCGGCGACAAGGTCGTCGTGGTCCTGCCCGGCGCGGTGCTGCCCGGCGACTTCGCCATCGCCGCCCGCAAGACGTACGGCAAGACCTCGCACGGCATGATCTGCTCCACCGACGAGCTGGGCATGGGCGACGACGGCACGCACGGCATCATCGTGCTGCCGCCGGAGACCGAGACCGGCAAGGACGCCATCGAGCTGCTGGAGCTGGTCGACGAGGTCCTGGACATCGCCGTCACCGCCAACCGCGGCGACTGCCTGTCCATCCGCGGCGTGGCCCGCGAGACCGCCATCGCCTACGGCCTGCCGCTGCGCGACCCGGCGCTCATCGACGTGCCGGCGCCGAACGCCTACGGCTACCCGGTGAAGGTCTCCGACCCGATGGGCTGCGACCGCTTCACCGCCCGCACCGTCACCGGTCTGAGCCCCGAGGCGCGGTCCCCGATCTGGCTGCGCCGCCGCCTGCAGAAGGTCGGCATGCGCCCGGTCTCGCTGGCCGTGGACGTCACCAACTACGTGATGATGGAGCTGGGCCAGCCCCTGCACGCCTACGACCGCACCTCGGTCCAGGGCGCCATCGGGGTCCGCCGTGCCGAGGAGGGCGAGAAGCTGCGCACCCTCGACGGGGTCGAGCGCACGCTGCACGCCGAGGACCTCGTCATCACCGACGAGCGCGGACCCATCGGCCTGGCCGGTGTCATGGGCGGCGCCGACACGGAGATCGCCGACCACGACGACACCGAGCGCTCCACCTCGGACGTCGTGGTGGAGGCGGCCCACTTCAACGCCGTCTCCGTCGCGCGTACGGCCCGTCGGCACAGGCTGTCCTCGGAGGCGTCCCGCCGCTTCGAGCGCGGTGTCGACCCGGAGGCCGCCGCCGCTGCCGCACAGCGCACGGTGGACCTGCTGGTCCTGCTCGCGGGCGGTACCGCCGAGGCCGGCGTCACGGAGATCGTCGCGCCGTCCGCGCCGCGCACGATCGCGATGCCGGCCGACCACCCGGACAAGGTCGCGGGCGTCACCTACGGCCGCGAGACCGTCGTCCGCCGGCTCCAGGAGATCGGCTGCGACGTGTACGGGCAGGACGAGCTGATCGTCACCGTCCCGTCCTGGCGGCCCGACCTCACCGAGCCCAACGACCTCGCCGAGGAGGTCATCCGGCTGGAGGGGTACGAGAACCTGCCCTCCACGCTGCCCAAGCCCCCCTCCGGGCGCGGTCTGACCCACCGGCAGCGGCTGCACCGCCGGATCGGCCGCGCGCTGGCCGGCGCGGGCTACGTCGAGGCGCCGAACTACCCGTTCGTCGCCGAGCAGGTCTTCGACCAGCTCGGTCTGGACGCCGATGACCCGGCCCGCCGCGTGGTGAAGCTGGCCAACCCGCTCAGCGACGAGGAGCCCGCGCTCCGCACGACGCTGCTGCCCGGCCTGCTGGGCGCCCTGCGCCGCAACGACGGCCGGGGTTCGCACGACCTGGCGCTGTTCGAGACCGGCCTGGTCTTCCTGCCGCGCGAGGAAGCCGCCGTCGCCAGGCACCTGCCCGTCGACCGCCGGCCCACCGACGAGGAGATCGCCCGCCTGGACGCCGCGCTGCCCGAGCAGCCGCGCCACGCGGCCGTCGTCCTCACCGGCGCCCGCGAGCAGGCCGGCTGGTGGGGCAACGGCCGCCCGGCCGACTGGGCGGACGCCGTCGAGGCCGCCCGCACCGTCGCCCGCGAGGCCGGCGCCGAGCTGATCGTGCGCAAGGCCCAGTACGGCCCCTGGCACCCCGGCCGCTGCGCCGAGCTGGCGGTCGTGGTGGACGGCGCCGAGCGCGTCGTCGGCCACGCGGGCGAACTCCACCCGCGCGTGCTCAAGGCCCTCGGCCTGCCCGAGCGCACCTCGGCGATGGAGGTCGACCTGGACGCCCTGGAGAAGGCCGGCGACGACACCCCGCAGGCGCCCCGCATCTCCAGCTTCCCGGTCGCCACGCAGGACGTCGCGCTGGTCGTCGACAAGCCGGTGCCCGCCGCCGACGTCGAGGCCGCGCTGCGCGAGGGCGCGGGCGAACTGCTGGAGTCCATCCGGCTGTTCGACGTCTACGAGAACCCGGAGCAGCTCGGCGAGGGCCGCAAGTCCCTCGCGTACGCGCTGCGCTTCCGGGCCGGCGACCGCACGCTGACCGTGGACGAGGCGTCCGCCGCGCGCGACGCCGCGATCGCCCTGGCGGGCGAGCGCACGGGCGCGGAGCTGCGCGGCTGACCCCCGCGAGAGCCTGAAGGCACCGGCCGGTCACGGACTCGATCCGTGGCCGGCCGGCGCCGTTCCCGGCGCCCGCCGGGCCGGGTGCCCGGCCGCCGCCGCGCGAACGCGGGCCGGTGGCCCGAAGGCCGTACCGGCGACGCGGTACCGGTTCCACGCGGCGGCGAGAGTGCGGGGCTCCGCCCGACGCCCGGGGGCGCTCGGCCGGACCGCCGCCTTGTGAGGGGGAGCGGGCGGCCCGGCCCGCCTCTGGTGAGGCGGGGACCCAAGTGAAGCGGTCCGGCCCGCGCGCCGGACAGTGCGCGCGGGGCGCGGATGCGCGCACTCCGTTCACACCCCGTGTGAACCCGTTCGCACTACGCTTACGGCACCACGCCACTCGGGGGGCCACCATGCAGCCCAACACTCTGCTCGACGCGATCCTGGACGAGGCGGGGATCTCGCACGCCGGGCTCGCCGCCCACGTCAACCAGGCGGGCCGCCGCCGGGGACTCGCCCTCAGATACGAACACACCGCCGTCGCCCGGTGGTTGAAGGGCCAGCGGCCCAGAGGCCAGGTGCCGGATCTGATCTGCGAGGTGCTCGCGGGACGGTTACGGCGCCCGGTCACGCTAGACGACATCGGTCTCGGCGTACCGGGTGAACCGGCCACCGTCCACGCCGGCTCGCTCTCCGGCTTCGTGGAGCGGGCCACCGCGCTGTGGCGCTCCGACGAACAGCAGCGCCCGCACGTCGTGGGCGCCCCCGCCGTCACCGGTACGCCCGCGGTGATGCCGGTGTGGGAGTGGGAGAACCCGCCGGAGGACGTCGACGTCTCGCGCGGCGGCCAACTGCGGGTCACCGAGGCCGACATCGGCACCCTGCGGGCGGCCCGCGCCCACTATGAGCAGATGTACCGCAAGACCGGCGGGGTGGCGACCCGCACCCGCATCGTCGGCTTCCTCAACGCCGAGGCGGCGCCCCTGCTGCGCGGCAGCTACCCCGACCACACCGGCCGCCAACTGCACCGCGCGACGGGCGGGTTGGTGGCCATCGCGGGCATCTGCGCCTATGACTCCGACGCGCACGGCCTGGCCCAGCGCTACTTCCACCAGGCGCTGCGGCTGGCGAAGGCGAGCGGGGACCGGGGGCTGGGGGCGTACGTGATAGCGCTGCTGGTCAACCAGTCCCTGTTCATGCGGGAGTACCGGCAGGCGGTCGCCTTCGCCGAGGCCGCACTGCGTACGGCGGGCCGGCACATCACCCCGGCGCTCGCCTCCGACCTGTACGCGATGCAGGCCAAGGCGTACGCGCACCTCGGCGACGGGGGCGGCGCGCTGTCCTGCATCCGGCGGGCGGAGTCGGCGGCCGGGCAGATCCGGCCGGGCACCGAGCCCGACGAGACGGGGTACGTGCAGCCGGGGCTGGTGAACGTCCAGGTGGCCGAGGCGCTGCTGAGCCTCGGGGAGCTGTCGGCCGCGCGGGAGCACGCGGCGGCGGCCGTGGACACCCCGGCGCACGACCGGGGCCGGGTGCACCGGCTGGCGATGCTGAGCACGATCGAGCTGCGGCAGGGCAACGCCGACAAGGCGGTGGCGACGGCCGTGCAGATGGCCGAGCAGGCACGCGGCATGGAGTCCCAGCGGCTGCGCGACCGGCTCCGGGCGGTCCGCGAGTACCTGGTGCGCTGCGGCTCGGCCGGCACCGCGGACGCGGCGGAACTGATCGACGGCGCGCTGCGCGTCCCGCTGTAGCGGACGGGGGGCGCGCGCCGCCGAAGCGAGCGCCCTGTAGGCCGGGAATAGTCCCTGCTGCGATATTGCCACTTACTCGGCGGAAGGTGGCAGAACCGTGCAGTGGACGAAACAGAACGAACAAACTGTGTACGCGAACCGCTGGTTCAGCGTCAATCTGGCGGATGTGGAGCTGCCCAACGGCTCACATCTGGACCACTTCCTGATCCGGCTCCGTCCGGTCGCCGTCGCCACGGTGGTCAACGAGGCCAACGAGGTCCTGCTGCTGTGGCGGCACCGCTTCATCACCGACAGTTGGGGCTGGGAACTGGCCGCGGGGGTCGTGGAGGACGGCGAGGACATCATGACCGCGGCCGCGCGGGAACTGGAGGAGGAGACCGGCTGGCGGCCGGGGCCTCTGCACCACCTGATGACGGTGGAGCCGTCCAACGGCCTCACCGACGCCCGGCACCACGTCTACTGGTCCGACCAGGGTGAGTACACCGGTCATCCCGTGGACGACTTCGAGTCGGACCGCCGTGAGTGGGTCCCGCTCAAACTCGTCCCCGACATGATCGCCCGAGGGGAGGTCCCGGCCGCCAACATGGCGGCCGCGTTACTCCTGCTGCACCATCTCCGGCTCGCCGACGGTCAGTGAGCCAGCGCCTGCCAGACGGCGACGGCGAGCGCCCCCAGGGCGGTGAGCGCGGCCACCGAGGTCAGCGGCCAACGGGCGTGTTCGAGGGACTTCACCCGGGAGTTCAGCTCGTCGAGCTCCTTGGCGGTCTCCTCGGTACGGTGACTGAGCAGTGCCAGCCCGCCTTCGACGCGCGCGTAGGCGACGTCGAGGCGGCGGCGTAACTCGGCCAGTTCTCCGTGAACCACGGCCTGCTCCGGTTCGACGGTCACGGGTCCACTCCTCTCTGTGGTCGGACGGGACGACTCCGCATCCCTTGCATGCGCATGCAGAGTCAACCGCCCTGGTGGGCCCGTGGGGAGCGTGTGCGAAAGGCATATGCGAGCCCCCGGCGCACACGGAGTGTGAAACACATGGACCCGGCACTCATCCGAGTACCGGGTCCATCCGCGTTCCGCTTGCTCAGCGGGGCGCTCAGTACGAGTAGAAGCCCGACCCGGACTTCCGGCCCAGCCGGCCCGCCTCGACCATGCGCTGGAGCAGCGGGGGAGCGGCGTACAGGGGCTCCTTGTACTCGGTGTACATGGAGTTGGCGATCGAGACGATCGTGTCCAGGCCGATGAGGTCGGAGAGCTTCAGCGGCCCCATCGGGTGGGCACAGCCCATCTCCATACCGTTGTCGATGTCCTCGCGGCTGGCGATGCCGGACTCGAACATGCGGATCGCGGAGAGGAGGTACGGCACCAGCAGCGCGTTGACGACGAAGCCGGAGCGGTCCTGCGCGCGGATGGCGTGCTTGCCCAGCGTCTTCTCGGCGAAGATCTGCGCCCGGCTGAGCGTGCCCTCGGAGGTGGTGAGGGCCGGGATCAGCTCGACCAGGTTCTGCACCGGGGCCGGGTTGAAGAAGTGGATGCCGATCACATGGTCGGGGCGCGAGGTGGCGACCGCCAGCTTGACCAGGGGGATGGAGGAGGTGTTGGAGGCCAGGATCGCGTCCGGGCGGGTCACCACCTGGTCGAGCACCTGGAAGATCTCCGTCTTCACCTGCTCGTTCTCCACCACGGCCTCGATCACCAGATCGCGGTCGGCGAACTCGCCCAGGTCGGTGGTGAAGCTCAGCCGGGAGAGGGCCGCGTCGCGCTCCTCCTCGCTGATCTTGCCGCGCTCGGCCGCCTTGGCCAGGGAGTTGTGCAGCCGGGTACGGCCGTACTCCAGGGCGTCGCCGGTGGTCTCGGCGACCATCACGTCCAGTCCCGCGCGTGCGCACACCTCGGCGATGCCCGCGCCCATCTGGCCGCAGCCCACGACTCCGACGCGCGAGATGTCTCCGGCTCGGAAGTCCGTCACATCGTCCCCTTCGCTGGTTCTCCGGCTCGTGCAGGGCGTCCGGTTTCGGTGCCTGCTCCGATCGTGCACGTTACCGCCAAGTATCGATGATCGATCGACGGGGTAGGGACAAGCCGTGCCTCCGGGACGATCCGTCACGGGGCGGACTCGGAGCGTGGGAGAGGCAGGAATGGTCAGTCGTGCGGCAACCGTCTCGCGGCGGACGCTCGCCCTGGGGACGCTGGCGGCTCTGACGGCGGGCCTGAGCACTCCGGCGTACGCCTCCGGGCAGCACCGCCGGGAGATGCGCGGGGTCTGGCTCGCCACCGTCGCGAACCGGGACTGGCCCTCGCGGCCGGGGCTCCCGCCCGAGGAACAGCGGGCGGAGCTGATCGCCCACCTCGACCGGGCGGTGGCGGACCGGCTGAACACCGTGATCTTCCAGGTGCGCCCCACCGCCGACGCCCTGTGGCCCTCCCCGTACGAGCCCTGGTCGGAGTACCTGACCGGCACCCAGGGCCGCGACCCCGGCTGGGACCCGCTGGGCACCGCCGTGCGCGAGGCCCACGCGCGCGGACTTGAGCTGCACGCCTGGTTCAACCCGTACCGCATCGCCAACCACACCGACCCCGGCCGGCTCACCCCGGACCACCCGGCGCGGCTGCACCCGGAGTGGGTGGTGCCCTACGGCGGCAAGCTGTACTACAACCCCGGCCTGCCCGAGGTCCGGCGGTTCGTCCGGCTGGCCATGCTGGACGCGGTCGCCAAGTACCCCGTGGACGCGGTGCACTTCGACGACTACTTCTACCCGTACCCGGTCGCCGGGCAGACCTTCGACGACGACGCGGCCTACGACGCGTACGGGGGTGCCTTCGACAACCGGGCCGCCTGGCGGCGCCACAACATCGACCGGCTGGTGCGGGAGGTCGCGGCAGGTATCCGGCGGGTACGGCCCGGCACCCGGTTCGGGATCAGCCCCTTCGGCGTCTGGCGCAACGCGGCGACCGACCCGCGCGGCTCGGACACCCAGGCGGGCGTGCAGACGTACGACGACCTGTACGCCGACACCCGGAAGTGGGTGCGCGAGCACTGGATCGACTACATCGTCCCGCAGATCTACTGGAACATCGGCTTCCCGGCCGCCGACTACGCCAGGCTCCTCGACTGGTGGGCGGCCGAGGCCGCGGGCACCCGGACCCGGCTGTACGTGGGGGAGGCGCTGTACAAGGCGGGCGCGACGGGGCAGCCCCCCGCCTGGCAGGACCCCGCCGAACTGTCCCGGCATCTCACTTTGGCCGCTCGATATCCGCAGGTGCGCGGGCATGTGTTCTTCGCCGCCCAGGACGTGGCCCGCGATCCGCTGGGCGCGATGGCGCGGGTGGTCGCCGACCACTACCGCCGGCCGGCGAGACCCCCGCGCTGACCCCGTTGTTCCGCTAGCTCGTCTCGTCCTCGTGGTGCCGGACCTGGCAGTCCGGGCCGGGCGACATGATGGCCTCGTGCCCGTCCTCGAAGCGGACGCGGTAGGGCGGTTCGCCCTCCTCGCCGATCACTTCGACCACTTCGGTGACCTGATCGTGTTGGCCGACCACACGTCCGTGCTGGACAAGGTGGTCGCCCTTCGACGCGCGCATTGTCAGGCCCTCCTCACGGTCACGACCGTTGGGTGACGGCGATGCACACGAGCACGGCGACCGCGGTCAGCGGTGCCGCCGCGGGGACGTGCTCGCCCAGTAGCAGTGCCGACCACACCAGTGTGAGCAGGGGCTGAGCCAACTGCAACTGGCTGGCACGCGGGATGCCGACGGCCGCCATGCCCCGGTACCAGAGCAACAGCCCGAGGAACTGCGAGCCCACCGCGACCCACAGCACCCCGGCGATCCCGTGCGCGGTGAGCCGTACCGGCTCGTGGCCGAGCGCCAGCGCGGTGCCGAGCGCGCTCAGCGGCAGGCACAGCACCAGCGCCCAGCCGATGACCTGCCAGCCCGGCATCACCCGGGCCAGCCGCCCGCCCTCGGTGTATCCGGCCGCGCACACCAGCAGGGCGCCGAAGAGATAGACGTCCGCCCTGGTCAGGGCGGAGCCGCTCTGGGTGACCGTGAAGGCGACCACGGCCGCCGCGCCGGCCAGGGCCGCCGTCCAGAAGCGGGGAGAGGGGCGTACGCCGGTGCGCAGGGCCGACACCGCGGCGGTGGTCAGGGGGAGCAGGCCCACGACGACGGCCGCGTGCGCGGTGGTCGAGGTCTGGAGCGCGAGCGTGGTCAGCAGCGGGAAGCCGAGCACCGTGCCGATCCCGACCATGGCGAGCCCCGGCAGATGGCGGGCCTCGGGCAGCGGCACCCGCAGGAGCAGCAGACAGGCGCCCGCGACCAGTGCCGCGAGGACGCCCCGGACCGCCACGAGCGACCAGGGCCCGAAGCTCTCCAGGCCCCAGGCGGTCGCCGGGAAGGTGAGGGAGAAGGCGACGACACCGAGGGCCGCCTGGCCGGTGCCCAGGAGCAGGGGCTCGCGGGGCGCGGTGACTGCTATCGAGGTCGTATCGGTAGCGCTACTCTGTGCTCTCATGAACGAGCGTAGCAGTGTGCGGGAGCTGGCGGAACAGTTGCGCAGGGAGCTGGACCGCTACTCACCTGGTGGAAAGCTCCCGTCCAGCCGGGCACTGGTCGAGCGGTTCCGGGTCAGCCCCGTGACCGTCTCGCGGGCGCTGGGCCGGCTCGCCGCCGAGGGGCTGGTCGTCACCCGGCCCGGTGCGGGCGCCTTCCGGGCCGGGCCGCGCGCCGCGACCCCGCCCGCCGGGGACACCTCCTGGCAGGAGGTCGCGCTGAGCGCCGACGCGGCCGGGGACGTCGTACCCCGCACCGTGGACGCCTCCGGGGTGATGGTGTCGCTGCCCGCGCCGCCGCCCGGTGTGCTGGAGCTGAGCGGCGGCTACCCGCACCCCTCCCTCCAGCCCGAGCAGGCCATGGCCGCCGCGCTCGCCCGCGCCGGACGGCGGCCCGGCGCGTGGGGGCGGCCGCCGCTGGAGGGGCTGCCCGAGCTGCGGGAGTGGTTCGCGCGCGGCATCGGCGGGTCCGTCACCGCGGCCGAGGTGCTCGTCGCGGCCGGCGGCCAGTCCGCGCTGGCCACCGCGCTGCGTGCGCTCGCACCGCCCGGCGCGCCCGTCCTGGTCGAGTCGCCCACCTACCCCGGCATGCTGGACCTCGCCCGCGCGGCCGGCCTGCGGCCCGTACCGGTGCCGGTCGACCCCGACGGCGTACGCCCCGACCTGCTGGCCGACGCCTTCCGTGCGACCGGCGCCCGCGTGTTCGTCTGCCAGCCCCTGTTCCAGAACCCGACCGGCGCCGTGCTCGCCCCCGGCCGGCGCGCCGAGGTGCTGCGTATCGCCCGCGCCTCGGGCGCCTTCGTCATCGAGGACGACTTCGTACGCCGGCTCGCGCACGCCGACGCGCCCGGACTGCCCCGGCCGCTGGTGGCGGACGACCCGGACGGTGTCGTGGTGCACGTCGGCTCGCTCACCAAGGCGACCTCGCCCAGCTTCCGGGTGGCCGCCCTCGCCGCGCGCGGGCCGGTGCTGGAACGCCTGCGCGCCATCCAGGTCGTGGACAGCTTCTTCGTGCCCCGGCCGCTGCAGGAGGCGGCACTCGAACTCGTCGGCTCACCGGCGTGGCCGCGCCATCTGCGGTCGCTTTCCTCGGAGTTGGCGGTACGGAGGGAGGTGATGACCGGGGCGCTGGGTGTGCATCTCCCCGAACTCGCCCTGCCGCACATCCCGTTCGGCGGCTATCACCTCTGGCTCCGGCTGCCCGAGGGGGTCACGGAGTCCGCGCTGACCGTCGCCGCGTTGCGCGCGGGTGTCTCCCTCACCCCCGGCCGGCCCTACTTCAGCGCCGAACCCCCGGCGGCGCACATCCGGTTGAGCTTCGCGGCCGTGGCGAGTACGGGGGAGATCGCGGAGGGGGTGCGGCGGCTGCGGTCGGCGTGGGACGAAGTGCGGTGAAGCCACTCAAGTCGCAGCGTAATCAGGGGCGTTGAGACACTGGAGGTGGTGTTTTCCGGTCACGCTCACAGCGGCCGGGGTGAGGGCTCTTGACCGGCCCCCGTCCGGGGATCACCATCACCGCATGCCACTTCGGGTGACGTTCGTGGCCGCAGCGCACGGTTCCCCGTCGCACGCGGAGCGGTTCCAGGACGACCGGCCGCTGGGCCAGGCGGGCTGGGACGAGGTGCAGCGCGTCGTCGGGTATCTGCTGCCGCTCGCGGCCGCCGAGTTGCGCTACTGCTCCCCGACCCCGCGCAGCCGCGCCACCGGCGACGCGCTCGGGTACGCCCCGCTCTCCCAACTCGCCCTGCGTGACTGTGACATGGGACGCTGGCGGGGGCTGACCCTGGCCGAGGCGATGGCCCGCGAGCCGCAGGCGGTGGACGCCTGGCTCGCCGACCCGAGGGCCAGCCCACACGGCGGCGAGTCGATGCTCGCCTTCATCTCACGGGTGGGCGGCTGGCTCGACACCCGGCCCGGCGACGACCACGCCCGCATCGTCGCCGTGGCGGAACCGGCCGTGATCCGCGCGGCCCTGGTCTACGCCCTCCAGGCGCCGCCGTCCGCCTTCTGGAGCATCGACGTACGCCCCCTCTCCACCATCACCGTCGCCGGGCGCGCGGGCCGCTGGACCCTGCGGCTGGACGCGGTGTCGCCTCAGCCCTCGCGCACGTAGTCCGTGGTGAGCACGAGGTCCTTCTTCGGGCCGCCGACCCGCCACACCGAACGCCAGTGGTCGGCGTCGGTGACGGTGAACTCGCCCCGGTAGAAGTCGGCCGCGCAGGGGTGTCCGGCGATGTGCCGTCCGCTGCGCAGGTCCAGGTCGTGGAAGGGGCGCCCGTCCGCGAACCGCACGTCCGCCGTGCCCGGCTCGGCGCCCGCCAGGAACCGCAGGGTGCGCGTCGCGGGCCGGGTCACCCCCTGCCAGGTGAACTCCCCGGCCTCCTCGTGCAGCAGCCCGTCGTCCAGGGAGCCGAAGTCGGTGTGCCCGGCGAAGTACCCTTCCTCCGCGCCCGCGAGGTCCCGCACGGTACGGGTGACCCGCCACCGCCCGGCGAGGAACCCGAGCGTGTCGGCCACCGGCCACCACTCGCCGCCGGTCACCGTGTCCTCCTGAAGGGCCCGTCGGGCGAGTCCGCAGGCGTCTTCCGCTCGGCCTCCGCCCGGATCTCCTGGTGCGCGGCATGGCTCGTCGCCCGGAACGCCTCCTCGTACGCGGCCAGCACACCCCCGGCGCCACCCCGCCGCCGCACGTAGCGAGCCAGCCAGGTCAGCGCCCCCAGCACCACCGCCAGCCCACCGCCCAGCATCAGGTACGGCACCCACACACCCATACCCCGAGCTTACGACCCACCCCTCAGCGGTCCACGGCCCCCTCCACGGGCAACCACAGCTCCGCGTCCGCCTCGCTCCCGTCCCCGGTCGGCCGTACGCGCAGGATCTCCGGGCCGGGGCGGCTCACGTACGGGTTCGACGGGAACCACTGCGTGAACACGTCCCGCCACAGCGTCTGGACCGCGAGCGGCATCGGCCCGGAGACCGTGAACACCGCCCAGGTGCCGGCCGGGACGGGCAGCGTGGCCAGGCCCTCCGGGGCGGGGGACGAGGTGACCACGCCGTGCCAGTAGTCGAGTTCCGTGCCCTCGGCCCGGCTCGGGTCCAGGTCGTCGCAGACCGCGACGATCCCCTCCGGTTCCTGGTCCGACAGCTTCGCCAGCCGCTCCAGATCCTCCCGGCCGATCCCCCGGACGAAGTCCATGATCGCCTGGTTCGGTCCCGCGTGCACCAGAGGCACCCGGGCCTTGTATCCGACCACGCCGAACGCCTGCTTCCGCTCGATCCGGTGTCGCATGTCACTGTTCCCTTCGACGACGAGGCGGAAGGACATCCGGGGCTGTGAGCTGAGCGTGACACCGGCCCGGCGGGCCTCGCTCGGACCGACGCCGTGCATCGCGCGGAACGCCCTGGCGAACGCCTCGCCCGACCCGTACCCGTGACGCACCGCGATGTCGAGCAGCGTCGCCCGCCCCGCGACCACCTCGGCCGCCGCGAGCGTCAGCCGCCTGCGCCGCACATACTCCGACAACGGCATCCCGGCCAGCGCGGAGAACATCCGCCGCAGGTGATACACCGAGGTCCCGGCGACCCGCGCCAACTCCTCCGCGTCGACACCCTCACCGAGCCCCAGCTCGATCCGCTCCATGGCCTGATTGAGCCGCTCAAGCACGCCCCGTCCCCTTCCTTCTGACACCGGGAACGCTAGGCGGGCGGAGGGACCCGGGACCCGACAATGTGTGCCCGATTCTGTCGGGTGGTGGTCGGAGCCCGGAAAACAACGAAGGCAAGAGGTTCGACGCCTCCTGCCACTTTCAAGATATAGCGCACAGGGGGCCTTGCGGCAAGGCCCCGTCGGTGTCGCAGAATGGGCGGCCGTGGTCGGGAGTGCGGGAAATGGTGTGCTCGTGGAGTTTGCCCCTGTCTGTCGGCCGGTGGGTAACTTCGTTGATGGGGCGGGTTGATGTTCGATGTGATCGTGGTCGGCGGCGGGCCGACCGGGCTGATGCTGGCCGGAGAGCTGCGGCTGGCCGGGGTGGAAGTCGTCGTGCTGGAGCGGCTGGCCGAGCCGAGCCGTCAGTCCCGCGGACGCGGCCTGCACGCGCGCAGCGTCGAGGTGATGGACCAGCGGGGCCTGCTGGACAGGTTCCTCGTGGAGAGCGAGAAGTTCCAGGTCGGCGGTCTGTTCGGCGGCATCGTCAAGCCGTGGCCGGACCGGCTGGACACGGCCCACCCGTACGGCCTCGCCACCCCGCAGGCGGTCACCGAGCGCCTCCTCGGCGACTGGGCCCGCGAACTCGGCGCCGAGATCCGGCGCGGCCAGGAGGTGGTCGCGCTGAGCCAGGACGCCGACGGGGTGACCGTGACCCTGGCCGACGGCACCGACCTCCGCGCCCGCTACGCCGTCGGCTGCGACGGCGGCCGCAGCACCGTGCGCAAACTGCTCGGCGTCGGCTTCCCCGGCGAGCCCGCCTCGGTCGAGACGCTGCTCGGCGACATGGAGGCCACCGAGGACCCGGCGACCATCGCCTCGGTCGTGGAGGAGGTCCGCAAGACGCAGTTGCGCTTCGGCCTCTCGCCCGACGTGGACGGCCAGCAGGGGGTGTACCGCGTCATCGTCCCCGCCGACGGCGTCTCCGAGGACCGCGCCGCCCCCACCCTCGCCGAGTTCCAGCAGCAGCTACGGGCGGTCGCCGGCACCGACTTCGGCGTGCACTCACCCCGCTGGCTGTCCCGCTTCGGCGACGCCACCCGGCAGGCCGAGCGCTACCGCGTCGGCCGGGTCCTGCTGGCCGGTGACGCGGCCCACATCCACCCGCCGGCCGGCGGCCAGGGACTCAACCTCGGCGTCCAGGACGCCTTCAACCTCGGCTGGAAGCTGGCCGCCGAGGTGCACGGCCGGGCCCCGGACGGCCTGCTCGACACCTACCACGCCGAACGCCACCCGGTCGGCGCCCGCGTCCTGGAGACCACCCGCGCCGCGATGACCCTCCTCGGCACCGACCCCGGAGCCACCGCACTGCGCGAACTCTTCGCGAAACTCATGGACTTCGAGGAGGCCAACCGCCACATCACCGGCATGATCACCGCCGTCGACATCCGCTACGACCTGGGCGACGGCCACGAACTCGTCGGCCGACGGCTGCGGGACGTCAAGCTCAAGCAGGGACGCCTCTACGAGCACACCCGCACCGCCCGCGGCCTGCTCCTCGACCAGACCGGACGCCTCTCGGTCGAGGGCTGGGAGGACCGCGTGGACCACCTCGTCGACGTCAGCGACGAACTCGACGTACCCGCAGTGCTGTTGCGCCCGGACGGCCATGTCGCCTGGGCGGGGGAGAGCCAGGAGGAGCTGCTCGCCCACCTGCCCCAGTGGTTCGGCGAGACAGAGGTCACGGCGCCGGATACTCCGCCAGCAGCGTCTCACTCGCCTTCTCGCTGACCAGATAGACCGCGGAGGCGATGAACAGACCGGGGATGTCGGGGAACACCGACGCGTCCACCACCCGCAGCCCCTCCACCCCGCGCACCCTGAAGTCACCGTCCAGCACCGCCAGTTGATCGTCCTGTGTGCCGATCCTGGCGGTGCCGCACGCGTGATGGCCCCAGGACTGGGTCCGCGCCCACTCCTTGAGCTGGTCGTCGGTCCGCACCTCGGGCCCCGGCACCAACTCGCCCTTCACGCCCGCCTCCGAGGCGTTGCCGATCACCTCGCGGGCGATCCGCAACCCGTCCACCAGGCCCTCCAGATCCTCCTCCCAGCCCGGCGTGCCCTCGGAGAAGTAGTGGAACCGGATCTCGGGCGGCTCGGTGGGGTCGGTCGAGCGCAGACTCACCGACCCGCCCCGGTTCTTGGTGTGCCCCTTGAGCACGACCACGCCCAGCCGGTTCCGGCCATGGGTGCCGTCCTCGGCGTAACCCGGGTAGTAGCCGTGGAAGTCGAGCGGCATCGCCAGCAGCATGAGGTCGGAGTCCCCGTCGGAGACGCTCGACTTGCCGATGAGGGCGGCGAGTTGGCCATTGGTGCCGTAGGGTCCGCCCCGGTCGGCGTACCACTCGCCGATCAACTCGTCCTGTTTCTCGCCGGGCAACGGCACATCCAGCGACGAGCCCTCGAACAGCGGGTAGTCCTGGTCGAGTTCGGCCACCACCGACGCCTCGTACCGGTCGTGCAGATTGCGCCCCACACCGGGCGCGTCGACACGTACGGGGATGCCGAGCCGCTCCAGTTCCTCGCGCGGTCCGATGCCGGACAGCATGAGCAACTGCGGGGTGTTGTAGGTGCCCCCGGCCAGGATGACCTCGTTGCGCGCGTACGCCGTCCCCTCGGTCACCGCGTCCTCGTCCCGGTCCGCCGCGTCCGGCCGCAGCCGGCACGTACGGTCCGACGAGGCGCCGTACGCGCGGTGTTGCTCGCGGTACGCGACGCCCACCGCGCGGTCGCCGTCGAACAGCACGCGTGTCACCAGGGTGTTGGTCCTGATCGTCAGCAGGTCCCCCACCCGGTGGCGGACGTCGAGCAGCCGCTCGCGGGTGCCGTTGCGGGTGCCGCCGTCGACCGAGACCGGGATGAAGCCCATGCCCTGGAAGTCCGGCGGGGTGTCGGCCGCGTTGGGGTCGCGGGGGAGGGGCACGTCGTCGGGGATGCCGAAGCGGTCGCGGGCGGTGCGTTCGACGGCGCCGATGATGTCGAGGAAGCGGGGTTCGCGGGGCGCGAGGGAGGGCGCTGCGCGGGTCGTACCGAGCCAACCCTCCGTGCCGTGCCGGGACTTGGCGTTCCGCTCGGCCGGGGTGTCGCCGGGGAGCGGCTCGGCGTCCTGGCCCTGCCAGTTCTCCAGGCGCCGGAAGCGTTCCCGCATCGCCTCCTCGCTCCACCCGGAGTCACCGGTCAGCTCGACCAGCCGCTGCCACTCCTGGCCCTGCGGGAACAGCATGATCAGCGCGTTGACCGTCGTACTGCCGCCGAGCGAGCTGCCGCGCGGGTACAGCACGCCGTCCTCGGCGCCGGTGAACTTGCGGTCCTCGCGCTGGGTCGCCGGGTCGTCCCAGTGGCGTACGAAGAAGCTCCACGCCATGTCGGGGTCCTCGCTGGCGAAGCCCTGCATGATCGGGATCGAGTAGTACGGGCAGTCGTGTTCGTCGCCCGCCTCCAGCACCAGGACCCGGTGCCCGGCGAGGGCGAGGTTCGCGGCCAGGGGGCCGCCGCCGGCGCCCGAGCCGACGACGACGAAGTCGAATTCCTGAGCGGTCTCCGGTGGCTGCTGAGGCATCCCGTCTCCTCCACGCGCTCCCCCCGGCCACTCTGCACCCCTGGGGCGAGGCTCGCACATCATGCGGGTGACCGGCGCGGTGTCTACGTTGGAGAAGAGGACGTATCCCCTGCCAGAAGGAGGTTTCCCATGTCGGACGCGACCGACCTGAGCAAGGACCCGGCTCCGGACCCGGCCGAGGACAACGCGTTCTTCCCGTCCCCGTACTCGCTGAGCAAGTACACGTCTCCCAAGACCGATTTCGACGGGGTCCAGCACAAGGGTGCCTACACCGGCGGGCGGTGGAAGGTGCTGATGATCGGCACCGACGAGCGGTATCTGCTGACTGAGGACGGCAAGTTCTTCTCCACCGGCAACCATCCCGTCGAGATGCTGCTCCCGCTGCACCACATGATGGAGGCCGGCTTCGACGTCGACGTGGCCACCCTCAGCGGCAACCCCGTGAAGCTGGAGCTGTGGGCCATGCCGGAGGAGGACAAGGCCGTCATGGAGACGTACGAGGCGCTCAAACCCAAGCTGAAGGAGCCGCTGAAGCTCTCGGAGGTGGTCGCGGACAGGCTCGGGCCCGAGTCGGACTACATCGCGGTCTTCATCCCGGGCGGGCACGGTGCGGTGATCGGGCTCGCGGAGAGTGAGGACGTGACCGAGACGCTGGACTGGGCGCTCGCCAACGACAAGTACGTCATCACCCTCTGCCACGGTCCGGCCGCGCTGCTCGCCGCCGCGCGGGGCAAGGACAAGTCGCCCTTCGACGGCTACTCCCTGTGCGTCTTCCCCGACGCCCTCGACACCGGCGCCAACCTGGAGATGGGCTATCTCCCCGGCCGGCTGCGCTGGCTGGTCGCGGATCTGCTGGAGAAACAGGGCGTGGAGGTCCTCAACTCC
The DNA here is from genome assembly GCF_004784475.1 of Streptomyces bauhiniae. Taxonomy (GTDB): domain Bacteria; phylum Actinomycetota; class Actinomycetes; order Streptomycetales; family Streptomycetaceae; genus Streptomyces; species Streptomyces seoulensis. The sequence goes on along the minus strand of NZ_SRRT01000008.1, from coordinate 210,068 downwards.
GAGATCACCGGCCAGACCCACCAGGACCGCAAACTCCTCACCGGCGACAGCCCGCTCGCCTCCAACGCGCTGGGGCTGCTGTCGGCGGACGTGCTGGTCGAGGCGGCGAAGGACTGACTCCTCAGGGCACCGCGAGTACGCAGAACTCGTGACCCTCGGGGTCGGTGAGGCAGGCCCACGGGACGTCACCCTGCCCGAGGTCGAGATCGACGGCACCGAGGGCCTTCAGCCGGGCGACCTCCGCCGCCTGGTCGCCGCCGGGGTCGGGGAGCAGGTCGAGGTGGACACGGCCGGGCGCCGTGTCCACTGCGGACGAGCGGAACAACTCCATATACGGACCGGTGCCGTTGGCCGCCCGTAGCAACACGAGATCCTCGGTCGCCCGGTGCACGGTCCACCCCAGCGCCTCACCCCAGAACCGGGCCATCGCCAACGGCTCCGCACAGTCCACGACCACCGCCGCGATCGGCCCGGTGTCCCGGTACCGCTCCCGAGGCTCCAGCACACAGAACTCGTTCCCCTCGGGATCAGCGAGCACCACCCACGGCACATCCCCCTGCCCGATGTCGACCGCCCTCGCCCCGCGCCCCTTCAACCGCGCGACCAACTCCGCCTGGTGATCCAGGGAGGTGGTGGCGAGATCAAGATGCGTACGATTCTTCACCGCCGCCTTACCCCCTGGCACCGGCACGACATCCACCCCGACCACCACGGGGTCCGGCCACACCAGCCCCCCGGCAGGCCCCACGTAAGTCGTCACTCCGGGACTGTAGGCAACCCACCCCAACGCCTCCGCCCAGAACCGCCCGACCGCCGCGGCATCAACGGCCTTGATATTGACGTGCACAGGTCGCAGTCCCATGGCGGCGATCCTATGCACGGGTCCTCGATCACAGGTGCTCGAAGAACCTGGTCCACCAGGTCGCTTCGCCCGCGTACGGTCCGTAGCTCAGTACGGACGCACCGGGCACGTCGTCAGCGAGCCAGGTCACCCCGTCGTAGCGCAGGTGCAGCAGCCGCAGGGGCACGATCCGGCACCCCAGTTCCGCCAGCGCGGTCTCGACCCGCCGACGGTCCACCGCCGACAACGCCCCGTCCGCGACGGCGTCGTCCAAGTCGGCGTGGCTGTCGGGCAAGGGCGTGGTCACCGCGGCGAGCCGCCCGTAGTTGCTGAGTCGGATGCCGAGAGAGACACCCGCCTCGGTGAGGGCGGCAGGCACACTCACCATGAAGTAGTAGCTGGCGTCCTGCGTCACGTCGAGGGAGCAAGGTCCCGCGAACTCGTCTGACAGCCGCTCGCTCAGCGCCGCCGCCCGCGCCTCGGCCTCCTGGTAGTCGAACCCGTCGGGGAACTCGGTATGGTCCGGGCCCGGGAGGCGGTCCAGGGAGCGGAGCAGATCGAGTATCTGCTGGTCATCGCGCATGAGGCCGAGCCTAGGGCCGGCGCCCACGCCGAAGCTGGCCGGGTTGCTTCAGGTTGCTGTGGTGGGCCGGGGGAGCGGCCGCGGACGCTGCGGGAGGTGCGGGAGCGGGTGGCGTACGCGCGGCGCGGGGGGACATCGGTCGCCGCTGCGCTTGGGCAGCGGCGTCTGCCGTAGCCGGGGGCCGTTACGTGCGGCGGGTGAAGGCCATGTGCCAGTTGGTGATCCAGGTTCGGCCTTCGTCGAGGGAGAACGCCTGTTCCCAGTGGGCGTGGTCCGTGGTGATGGCGGACCAGATAAAGCGGGCGCGGATCTTGTGGCCGGCGTGCTCGTCGTCGCCGTGGAAGACGCCGGTGCCGTCCGGGCCGAAGCTGCCGGTGACGGGCGGGAAGAGGGTGCCGGTGCGGTTGCTGGCCCAATAGAGGGACCACTCGGCGGTCTTCGGGTCGTACAGCCGCAGGGTCAGTCCGGAGAAGCCCATCGTCGGGAACTCGATCTCGTCGAAGCTGGCGGCGCCGTCGAAGTGGACGGAGGCGCGGGTGACGCCGGGGAACTCCTCCCAGCGGTCGTCGCCGTCGGTGGGGTCCAGGAAGTCCTTGCGCCGGCGGTTGGCGACGTCGTAGGTGCCGGTGAAGAACGTGAAGTCGTTGTCCGTCATGCGGCAGACGCTAGGACCGGTCCCCTGACATCCTGTGTCAGGGAAGAGGACGTAGATTCGCGGCCATGCGCGCCGGCCGACTCCTCTCGCTGCTCCTCCTGCTCCAGAACCGCGGCCGGATGACCGCCGACGAGCTGGCGGCGGAGCTGGAGGTGTCCGTACGCACGGTGTACCGGGACGTGCAGGCGCTCAGCGCGGCGGGCATCCCGCTGTACGGCGAGGCGGGCCACGCGGGCGGCTACTCCCTTCTGGACGGTTACCGCACGCGGCTGACCGGGCTGACGGCCGACGAGGCGCAGACCCTGTTCCTGGCCGGCCTCCCCGGACCGGCCGCCGAGCTGGGGCTGGGCCCCGTACTGGCGGCCGCCGAGCTGAAACTGGAGGCGGCGCTGCCCGCCGGGCTGCGGGAGCAGGGCCGCCGTATCCGCGAGTGCTTCCACCTCGACGCACCGGGCTGGTACCGGGAGGCCGACGAGGTGCCGCACCTCCCGGCGGTCGCGGCCGCGGTGTGGGAACGCCGGGCCGTCCGGGTCCGCTACCGCCGCTGGTACGACCCCCAGGTGGTGGAACGGCGGCTGGAGCCGTGCGGGATCGTGCTCAAAGCGGGGCGCTGGTACGTCGTCGCCCGTACCGACAGCGAGCTGCGCACGTACCGGATCGGGCAGATCCTCGTCCTCGACCCCCTGGACGAGCCCTTCGACCCCCCGGCCGGGTTCGACCTGGCCCGCCACTGGCAGGCCCACTCGGCGTCCCTCCAGGACCGGCTGTGGCAAGGGGAGGCGGAGATCCGTATCTCCCAAGCCGGCCTCGACCGCCTGCGCGACTTCGCGCCGCAGGCCGTCCTCGACGCCGTGAGCCGCGCGGAACCGGGCCCCGACGGCCATCGCCACGCCACTGTCCCCGTCGAGAGCCTCACCCACGCCGAGTCGGAACTCCTGCGCCTGGGCCCGGAGGTGGAGGTGCTCGCCCCGGCCGAACTCCGGGAGCGCATCGCGGCGTCGACGCGAGCGATGGCGGCGCTGTACGCGTGAAGTGAGCGCTTGATCCGGCCAGTTGGGTCGGCCCCCCTGTCGGCACTCTGTGTCATTATGCGGACGCGTCCCAGGGGAGTGGGGCGCGTTCACTGATCAGCAGGGGGTGCGGGATGGGCGCGGGTACGGAGCCGGACGGGTCGTCCAGGTCCGACGAGGAGTGGGAGCGGTTTCTGCGGGAGTCGGTGGCGGGTACCGCCGACGCGCCCAAGGAGCCGTCGGCGCGGGCCCGCGAAGTGGCGAGACGGCTGCGCACGGAGCCCGACCGGGGCCCGGACGGCTGGCGCAGCCCCCCGCCCGCCCGGCCCAGGCGGCGCGTCGGCTGGTACGTGGTCGGACTGCTGGCCGTGCCGGCCCTGCTCTTCGTGGCGCTCGCCCCCGGACGGGTGGTGGACCTCGTCACCGGTTCCGACGCGTCGCGTTCGGATGCCCAACGCCCCACCGCTCAGGACCCGTTCCGTGGTTCCCCGGCGGCGACCTGGGCGAGCGGCGCGGCGGGGATCACCCTGCCGAAGGAGGCCAGGGCGGTCGGCTGGATGAGCGCGGCCGAGGTCGAGCGGGCCCTCGCGCGCAGCCGGGACTTCCTCGTCGCGTCCAGCCTGGACCGGGGGGTGCTGCGGGGCGAGCGCCCCGAAAAGGCGATCGCGCTGATCAACCCGCACCAGAAGGACGTACAGCACCTCCTGAAGACCGCCTTCCGCACCCCGGGCGAGAAGAACGACCCCCTCCTCCTCTTCAGCCGCTTCCAGCCCTCCCGCGCCCACCTGGTCGGCGATGTCGTGAAGACACGCGGCGCGCTGACGTACGAGGAGGGCGAGCGCGGTGCGCTGAAGGTGACCGCCGACGTCACCTTCGTCTACCCGGTCGCCCGCACGGGCGGCGACGACGAGATCCTGCGCACGATCGTCCGCCGCGAACTGGTCCTGAGCTGGGACGACCCCGAAAAGGTCAGCACCGAGCCGGGCACGTTCTCGATCACCTCGTACAAGTACGCCACGACCAACGGCGGCTGCGGCACCCCCACGGGCTACCTCGTCCCGCCCTTCGGCCCGGGCCGCCAGTCGGACGAGTCCGGCAGGGAGGTCGACCCGTACGACCGCGACTCGCCGTTCGGCCGGGACGGCTCCTCGCAGAACGAGTGCGGGAGGGCTACGCGGTCCTAGGGGGTGTCGTGCGCTGGTTGGCATGGAAGCGTGCCTTCTTCTCGCGGTTGCCGCACGTGTTCATGTCGCACCATCTGCGGGTGCGGCTGCGGCTGGTGTCGAAGAAGGCGGCTCGGCAGGTCGGTGAGGCGCACAGGGCCAGCTTGCCGTCCCGTGCGCCCGAGATGACGCTGATCGCGTCGGCGGCGATGACCCCGAGGGCGTCTTCTACGGCGGAAGCCGGGCTGAGCCGCCATTGCCGCTTGCCCTCGGGCGTCAGGGCGGCAGCGGCCCGACCCTGAGCACTGCGGCTGTTGATGACGTGGACGGCAGGCGCGGGAAGAGCCTCCTCGAGCGCGGCCGCCGTCGCGGCGGCGTGGATCGACTCCCTCAGTTCCCGCGCGAGATCGAGCTGTGCGGCGGTGCAGGAGTCCACGGCGAGCCCGTACACGGCCAGCCAGTCGACGAGCCGCTGCGGGGTGGGGATGCGCTCCACTGCGTCGCCGTGCCGCTCCGACAGGGTCCCCGTGAAGCTGGTCGCGAGCACCGAACCGAGGCGGAATTCAGGGAAGCCGGTACGCATGAGAACCACCTTAGCCGGTTGCGGCGGGGCTCGGAGAGCTGTTAGAACCGTCTTGGCCGGTTCCGTGAACCAGGAGGTCTCATGCCCCGTCCGACGAGCGACGTACAAGCATTTGAAGCCCACGCGAGCGACGCCGAACTCGACGATCTGCGCGCGCGACTGGCCGCGGCGCGACTGCCGGAGGCCGAGACGGTCCATGGCGCCCCGCCCGGTTCTCGCCGGTGGGACCAGGGCGTTCCTCTCGCCGACCTCGCCGATCTCGTGCACTACTGGCGCACCGAGTACGACTGGCGGTCCTTCGAGAAGCGCCTCGACCGGATCGGCCAGTTCCGCACGACCATCGACGGTCTGGGCATCCACTTCCTGCACCGCCGCTCCGCGCGCCCGGATGCCACTCCGCTGATCCTGACGCACGGCTGGCCGGGCAGCATCGCCGAATTCACCGACGTGGCGGAGGAGTTGGCGGACCCGAAGGACGCGGACGCGCCGGCGTTCCACGTGGTGGTCCCGTCGCTGCCGGGCTTCGGCTACAGCGACAAGCCGGCCACCACCGGCTGGGGAACCGAGAAGATCGCGGCCGCGTGGGTCGAACTGATGGGACGGCTCGGCTACGACAGGTTCCTGGCCCACGGCGGCGACTGGGGAGGCAACATCACCACGGTCCTCGGCGGCAGGTTCCCGGCGCACGTTCTCGGCGTCCACAGCACCTTCGCGGAGGCGCCGCCCGGACTGAGCACGGACGGCCTGACGGAGGCCGAGCGCCGGTGGACCGAGGAGACCCACGACTTCTGGCACCACCGCGCGGCGTACGCGAAGCAGCAGGCGACCCGGCCGCAGACCATCGGCTACTCGCTCGTCGACTCACCGGTCGGGCTGCTCGCGTGGATTCTGGACAAGTTCGCCGAGTGGTCGGACACCGAGGACAGCCCGTTCGAGACGATCTCCCGCGACCGCGTCCTGGACGACGTCACCCTGTACTGGCTGACGCGCACCGGCGCGTCGGCGGCCCGCATCTACTACGAGAGCCACAACTCGCTCGACCCCGACCTCCGGGTCGACGTCCCGTCGGCGATCACCATGTACCCCCGCGACATCGAGAAGACCCCACGCCCCTGGGCGCAGGAGCGGTACCGCCGCATCGTCCGCTGGAGGTCACCCGAAGCGGGGGGCCACTTCCCGTCGCTGGAAGTCCCGGAGTATTTCGTCAAGGACCTGCAGGAGGGCCTCGCGGCCGTACTGGCCGCTCACGGAGCCCTTCCTTCGTGCACCTGATTGCATAAACCTGCGGCACTACGTATAGTCATGCCAGTTGAAGGAGGTTGGCATGGTGGTGCGTGTGGCGGTGGCCGGGGCCAGTGGGTATGCCGGTGGGGAGTTGCTGCGGCTGCTGCTCGGGCATGCCGGGGTCGAGGTCGGGACGCTCACCGGGCACTCCAGTGCCGGGCGGCGGCTCGGGGAGCTGCAGCCGCAGCTCGCACCGCTGGCCGACCGGGTGCTGGCGGAGACGACCGCCGAGGCGCTCGCCGGGCACGACGTGGTCTTCCTGGCGCTGCCCCACGGGCAGTCCGCCGCCGTCGCCGAGCAGCTCGGCCCCGACGTGCTCGTGATCGACCTGGGCGCCGACTTCCGGCTCACGAACCCCGCCGACTGGGAGCGCTTCTACGGCTCCCCGCACGCCGGTACCTGGCCCTACGGCCTGCCCGAACTCCCCGGCGCACGCGCCGCGTTGGAGGGCGTCAAGCGCATCGCCGTACCCGGCTGCTACCCCACCGCCGTCTCCCTCGCCCTCTTCCCCGCCTACGACGCCGGGATCACCGAGCCCGAGGCCGTGATCGTCGCCGCCTCCGGCACCTCCGGGGCCGGCAAGGCGCCCAAGGCGCATCTGCTCGGCAGCGAGGTGATGGGGTCCATGACCCCGTACGGCGTCGGCGGCGGACACCGGCACACCCCCGAGATGATCCAGAACCTCAGCGCGGCCGCCGGGGAACGGGTGAGCGTCTCCTTCACCCCGACCCTCGCGCCCATGCCCCGCGGCATCCTCGCCACGTGCAGCGCCAAGGCGCGCGCCGGGGTCACCGCGGAGACCCTCCGCGCGGTCTACGAGAAGGCGTACGCCGACGAGCCGTATCTGCGGCTGCTCCCCGAGGGGCAGTGGCCGGCCACCGGCGCCGTGACCGGCTCCAACGCCGTCCAGGTGCAGGTCGCCCTGGACGCCGAGACCCACCGCGTCATCGTGATCAGCGCCATCGACAACCTGACCAAGGGCACCGCGGGCGGTGCCGTACAGAGCATGAACATCGCCCTCGGGCTCGACGAGACCACCGGGCTTTCCACGATCGGAGTCGCACCTTGAGCGTCACAGCGGCCAAGGGATTCACCGCGGCGGGCATCGCCGCCGGGATCAAGCAGAACGGCAACCCCGACCTGGCCCTCGTGGTCAACACCGGCCCCCGACGTGCCGCCGCCGGCGTCTTCACCGCCAACCGCGTCAAGGCCGCCCCGGTGCTGTGGTCCGAGCAGGTCCTCAAGGGCGGCCAGATCAGCGCGGTCGTCCTCAACTCCGGCGGCGCCAACGCCTGCACCGGCCCCCAGGGCTTCCAGGACACCCACGCCACCGCCGAGAAGGTGGCCGAGGTTATCGACCGCGCCCCCATCGAGGTCGCCGTCTGCTCCACCGGCCTCATCGGCGTGACCCTGCCCATGGACAAGCTGCTCCCCGGCGTCGAGAAGGCCGCGGCCGCCCTGAGCGAGCACGGCGGCGAGAAGGCAGCCCTCGCCATCAAGACCACCGACACCCACCACAAGACCGCCGTGGTCACTCGCGACGGCTGGACCGTGGGCGGTATGGCCAAGGGCGCCGGCATGCTCGCCCCCGGCCTCGCCACCATGCTGGTCGTCCTCACCACCGACGCCGATCTCACCGACGCCGAGCTGGACAAGGCGCTGCGCGACGCCACCAAGGTCACCTTCGACCGGGTCGACTCCGACGGCTGCATGTCCACCAACGACACCGTCCTGCTGCTCTCCTCCGGCGCCTCCGGCATCACCCCCGGCTACGACGACTTCGCCGACGCCGTCCGCGAGGTCTGCGCCGACCTCGGCCGCCAGCTCATCGGGGACGCCGAGGGCGCCAGCAAGGACATCAAGGTCGAGGTGATCAACGCGGCAACCGAGGAGGACGCCGTCGAGGTCGGCCGCTCCATCGCCCGCAACAACCTCCTCAAGTGCGCCCTGCACGGCGAGGACCCCAACTGGGGCCGCGTGCTCTCCGCCATCGGCACCACGAAGGCCGCCTTCGAGCCCGACCGGCTCAACGTCGCCATCAACGGCGTCTGGGTCTGCAAGGACGGCTCGGTCGGCGAGGACCGCGACCTGGTCGACATGCGCTACCGCGAGGTGCACATCGTCGCCGACCTCGCCGCAGGCACCGAGACCGCCACCATCTGGACCAACGACCTGACCGCGGACTACGTCCACGAGAACAGCGCGTACAGCTCATGAGCACCCCCACGCGGAAGCACACCGCCCTGCCCAAGGCGCAGACCCTCGTCGAGGCGCTGCCCTGGCTCACCCGGCACCACGGCCGCACCGTCGTCATCAAGTTCGGCGGCAACGCCATGGTGGACGAGAGCCTGAAGGCCGCGTTCGCCCAGGACGTCGTCTTCCTGCGCCACGCCGGCCTGCGCCCTGTCGTCGTGCACGGCGGCGGCCCCCAGATCAGCGCCGCGCTCGACCGGCACGGCATCGTCAGCGAGTTCAAGGCCGGCCTGCGCGTCACCACCGAGGACGCCATGGACGTCGTACGGATGGTGCTCGCCGGGCAGGTGCAGCGCGAGCTGGTCGGCCTGCTCAACCAGCACGGACCGCTCGCCGTCGGCCTCACCGGCGAGGACGCCCACACCATCACCGCGACCCGGCACCGGCCCAGGGTCGACGGCGAACTCGTCGACATCGGACGCGTCGGCGAGATCACCGAGATCGACACCGGCGCCATCGAGACCCTGCTCGCCGACGGCCGCATCCCGGTCGTCTCCTCGATCGCCCGCTCCCAGGACGACGGACATGTCTACAACGTCAATGCTGATACGGCGGCTGCGGCACTCGCTGCTGCGCTGGGCGCCGAAACCCTCATGGTCCTCACCGACGTCGAGGGCCTCTACGAGGACTGGCCGCACTCCGACGAGGTGATCAGCCGCCTCACCGCCACCGAGCTGGAGAAACTGCTGCCCGAACTCTCCTCGGGCATGGTGCCCAAGATGGAGGGCTGCCTGCACGCCGTACGCAACGGCGTGCGCACCGCCCGTGTCATCGACGGCCGCGTCCAGCACTCGATCCTGCTGGAGATCTTCACCGACGAGGGCATCGGCACCATGGTCGTGCCCGACGAGCCGGACACACCGGGGGAGTCATGAGCAACGAGGAACTGACCGCGCGCTGGCAGGGCGCGCTCATGAACAACTACGGCACCCCGCGCCTCCCTCTCGTACGAGGTGAGGGCACCGCCGTCTGGGACGCCGACGGCAAGCGGTACCTGGACTTCGTCGGCGGTATCGCGGTCAACGCCCTCGGGCACGCGCACCCGGCGGTCGTCCGCGCGGTGAGCGAGCAGATCGGCACCCTCGGCCATGTCTCCAACCTGTTCGTCGCCGAGCCGCCCGTCGCCCTCGCCGAGCGCCTGCTCCGGCTGTTCGGCCGGGACGGCAAGGTGTTCTTCTGCAACTCCGGCGCCGAGGCCAACGAGGGCGCGCTGAAGATCGGCCGGCTCACCGGGCGCACCCACATGGTGGCGACCGACGGCGGCTTCCACGGCCGCACCATGGGTGCCCTCGCCCTCACCGGCCAGCCCGCCAAGCAGGAGCCGTTCCGCCCGCTGCCCGGCGACGTCACGCACGTGCCGTACGGCGACCCGCAAGCGCTCGCCGCCGCCGTCACCCCGGACACCGCCATGGTGATCATCGAGCCCATCCAGGGCGAGAACGGGGTCGTGGTGCCGCCGCCCGGCTACCTCAAGGCCGCCCGCGCCATCACGGCCGCGACGGGCGCGCTGCTCGTGCTGGACGAGGTGCAGACCGGCGTCGGCCGCACCGGCGACTGGTTCGCCTACCAGGCCCACGAGGGCGTACTGCCCGACATCGTCACCCTCGCCAAGGGGCTCGGCGGCGGACTGCCGCTCGGCGCCACCCTCGCCTTCGGCCGCGCCGCCGACCTGCTCCGGCCCGGCCAGCACGGCACCACCTTCGGCGGCAACCCGGTCGCCTGCGCCGCCGGACTCGCCGTCCTGGACACCATCGAGGACGAGGACCTGCTCGCCAACACCAAGCGGCAGAGCGAGGCCCTGCGCGCCGGGATCGAGGCGCTGGACCACCCGCTGGTCGACCATGTCCGGGGTGCGGGCCTGCTGCTGGGTATCGTGCTCACCGGGCCGCACGCCGGCGAGGCGCAGACGGCGGCCCAGGAGGCCGGGTTCCTGGTGAACGCGCCCGCCCCCGACGTCGTACGGCTCATGCCCCCGCTGAACCTCCGCGACGACGAGGTGGACGCCTTCCTCCAGGCGCTGCCCGGCATCCTCGACCAGAGCACCGAGGACGGACGACCCCGAGAATGAGACGACGATGAGCCAGGCGCAGGACCACGATCAGGCGGCGGGCGGACCCGCCGTACCGCAGACCCGGACGGCCCGACACCGCCGGATCGTGGACATCCTCAACCGGCAGCCGGTGCGCTCGCAGAGCCAGCTCGCCAAGCTGCTCGCCGACGACGGGCTGAGCGTCACCCAGGCGACGCTCTCCCGCGACCTGGACGAGCTGAACGCGGTCAAGATCCGCAACACCGACGGCGACCTGATCTACGCGGTGCCCAGCGAGGGCGGCTTCCGCACCCCGCGCGCCCCGCTGGGCGGCTCCGCCAAGGAGGAGCGGATGCGGCGGCTCTCCCAGGAGCTGCTGATCTCCGCCGAGGCGTCCGCCAACCTCGTCGTGCTGCGCACCCCGCCCGGCGCCGCCCAGTTCCTCGCCTCGGCCATCGACCAGGCCGAACTCCACGACGTCCTCGGCACCATCGCGGGCGACGACACCCTCATGCTGATCAGCCGGGACGCCACCGGCGGGCAGGCCCTCGCGGACCATCTGCTGCGGCTGGCGCAGAACGCGCCGTGACGCTCAGCCCAGCCGGGTGGCCAGGCCCCCCGTGCAGCGGACCTCGTCACCCGCGGTGATCAGCAGGCCCTCCACGTCCGGGAGGGACTCCAGCCAGGCCAGGCCCGCGCGGGAGCCCATCGCGAAGGCGGCGGTGGCCCAGCAGTCCGCCCAGGTCAGCCGGGGGGTCACCACCGTCACGGCGACCAGGTCGGTCACCGCGGAACGGCCGGTGCGCGGGTCCACGATGTGCGCGCCCCGCTCGGCCGTGCCCGAGGTCGCCACCGCCAGCTCGTCCGCACCGGCCGCCGACACCACCGCCGCCAGCCCGCCCGGCCGGAGCGGATCGGCCACGCCCACCCGCCAGGCCCGGTGCGGCTCGGGCGCGCCCACCATCTGGACGTCACCCCCGCCGTTCACGCTGACCCCGCACACCCCGCTGACGGCGGCCAGGGTGCGCGCGGCCCGCTCGGCGGACCAGCCCTTGACGATGCCGGTCGGGTCGAGGGTCCCCCGGTACCGGGTGCTGAACCAGCCGTCGCTCACCCGCTCCGCCTCGGCCGCCAGCGCCAGCACCTCGCGCACCTCGGGGGTGCACTGCTCCGGCGTCAGCTCCTCGCGGGCCAGCCGGGACACCTCGCTGTCCTCGCGGTAGGTGCTGAACACCGCGTCGACCCGGTGCAGCCCCGCGACCGCCGTCCCCAGCGCGGCGCGCACCTCGCCGGGGTCGCCGCCGCGCACGTCGAAGGAGAAGACGGTGCCCATGACCTCCTCCGCGTGCCGCAGCACATGCGGTGTCCCCGCCCGCTCGGCCACCGTCTCAGCCACCGGCCTGGTCCAGCGCGGACTGGAGCGACTTCTTGTACCCGGTGCTGGTGTAGGTCGCCCCGGACACCGAGTCGATCTCCGCGCTGCCCGCCGCGACCGCCGCCTGGTTCAGCCGGGGCACCGCCAGCGCGGTCTTCTCGTCGCTCTCGCCGCCCTTGGGCGCCTGGACCGCCTCCGCCTTGGTGATCTTCTTCCCGCTGAGCGTCACCCGCACCTGGACGGCGCCGTACGGCGTCTGCTCCGCGCTGCCGGTGACCGTACGGACCTGCGCGGCCCCTGAACTCCCGCCCGTGGGCGCCTTCTTGACCTTGTCCAGCGCCGACTGGAGCGACTTCTTGTACCCGGTGCTGGTGTACGTCGCCCCCGACACCGAGTCGATGTCCGCGTTCTGCGTCGCGAGGACCGCCTGGTTCAGCCGGGGCACCGCGAGCGCGGTCTTCTCGTCGCTCGTCGGGCCCTTCGGCGCCTCGACGGCCTCCGCCTTGGTGATCTTCCCGCCGCTGACCGTCAGCCGGACCCGCACGGCACCGTACGGCGTCTGCGCCGCGTCCCCGGTGACCGTGCCGGCCTGGTCGGACGCCTGGGCGCCCCCGCCGGACCCGCCCTGCGGGGACTCCTGCGCGGCCGCCGACGCCGGCGGGGCCGCCGCCGAGGCCGACGCCGGGTCGGAGGCGGGCTTCAGCGACAGCAGCAGCACGACACCGGACACGGTGGCGGCGGTGGCCAGCATCACGCGGCGGATGGGGTGGCTCTTCCTCATGGCTTCTGGAGCTCCGCTCACATCTCGAACGACTCGTGATGGATGCGCCGGGCGGGGACCCCCGCGCCGCGCAGTGCCTCGTACACCGACTGCGCGAAGCCGGGCGGCCCGCACATGAAGACGTCGTGGCGGTCGATGTCGGGCATCTTGCGCCGGAGGTTCTCCGCCGAGATGTCCGGCCGCTCGCCCTCCGGGCTGTTCACCGCGTACATCAGCCGGGCGCCCCGCTCGTCGGCGATCGCGGCCAGCTCGTCCCACAGGGCGAGGTCCTGCGTGGTGTTCGCCCGGTACAGCAGGGTGATGTCGCCGGAGGCGCCCGGCAGGGTCTCGAACAGCGCGCGCATCGGCGTGATCCCGACCCCGCCCGCCACCAGCAGCACCTTGCCCCGGCTGCGGCGCTGCGCGGTGAGCGCCCCGTACGGGCCCTCCGCCCACACCCGCGTGCCCGGCGTCAGCTCGCGCAGCCGCGCGCTGTGGTCGCCGATCGCCTTCACGGTGATCCGCAGCATGCCCGGCCGGGGCGCCGCCGACAGCGAGTACGGGTGCGAGCTGAACCGCATCCCCGGCGCCAGGAACCGCCAGCGGAAGAACTGGCCCGCCTCCGCGCCCATCCGGTGCAGCTTCCGCCCGGAGATCAGCACCGACACGATGCCCGGCGACTCCTCGATCACCGCCTCCACCCGCATCCGGTGCCGCAGGTTCAGCCGGACCGGCACGATGACGCGGTACCAGAGCACCAGCGCGGTCACCACGCCGTACAGCACGTACCAGAAGGTCTTCGCCATCGGCTCGACCGCGAAGTCGTTGCCGGTGGTGATCTGGTGCCAGAAGGTCAGGAACACCGCCGCGTACGTCAGCAGATGCACGTGGTACCAGGTGTCGTACGGCAGCCTGCGCCGGACCGGGCCGATGGAGGTGAGCCCGATCACCACGAACAGGCCGGTGCCGATGGCCGCCTTGCCCATGTCGGGGAGCTGGTTCACCGAATCGACGGTCTGCTGGACGATGTCGCCGAGCGACTTGCCCGCCTGGAGGGCGTACCCCCACATGATCAGGAAGACGTGCGCCAGGACCAGGCTCAGCGTGTACCGGCCGCTCATCGCGTGCCAGCGGGCCACCCGGTCCGAGCCGACCCGCCGCTCCAGCGCCGGTACGCGCGCCATCTGGAGCACGACCAGGGCCATCAGATAGCCGGCGAGCAGTCCGGTGATCCGGCCCGCGTTCAGAATCCTGCCGTTGTCGTCCGCGATGGACGGCGTGTTGTGCCACCAGAGCCACAACACGGCCGCGGCACCCGCCCAGACCGCGAGCAGCAGGATGACGGCCGGCGAGCGGCGCGGGCGGATGCGGCGCATCGTCTGGCGGCGGGCGGCACGTCCGCCTGCGAGCGTGGTGGTCACGGTTCCTCCGGGGGACTTGACCCTTGGCCCACACATACGTGCGGTGCGGGCGGAGTGTTCAGCGTCCCGGCGGGTGACCTGGCGGGGGTCAGTAGCGGGCCAGCGCGGTGGCCCCGCCCCCGGTTCCGATGGCGATGTGCGGATGCCTGGACGGGTCGGTCCAGCGGAGGATCTCGGTCATGGCATGGGTGCTGTACGGGACCAGGTGCTCGGACTCCGAGGCGCGGCAGTCGGCGGGGAGGGGGTCGGCCCAGCGGTTGTAGGCGCGGGAGTCGTTGTCCTGGCACCACCAGGAACTCTCGGCCACCGGGCGGTACTTGACGCGTGTCCCGGCCGCCGTCCACCGCCCGTGCCGCGCCAGGCGGCGGCGCATGGCTCAGACCGTAGAGGGCGGCAGGGGCAGTGGCAGGCCGGGGAGGCCGTCGATGCTCGTCGCGATGTGCTCCTTACTGGTGAAGTAGGCGCTGAGGGAGGCGTCGTCCTCGCGTACGAAACGCCGCCGGTGCGAATCGCGGTCCTCCTCGTAGGCCATGCGGGGCACGGCGTACCCGCAGGAGTCCCGCACCAGCTCGGCATGGACGACGATGATCGCCCGCAGGCCGTGCGGGGCCGGGTCGATGCCGGGGAAGGCGGCCAGCAGCTCGGCGAAGCGCGGGTCGTCGCGGAAGACCGGCTCGCCCCGCCCGTGGACGCGCACGATGTTCGGCGGGCCCTGGAAGGCGCACCACATCAGGGTGATCCGGCCGTTCTCCCGCAGGTGGGCCACGGTCTCCGCGTTGGAGCCCGCGAAGTCGAGGTACGCCACCGTCAGCTCGTCCAGCACGACGAACGAGCCCTTGAGGCCCTTGGGGGAGAGGTTCACCGTGCCGTCGCCGGACAGAGGCGCGGTCGCGGTGAAGAAGAGGGGCTGCTCCTCGATGAATCTCCGGAGCCTGCCGTCGATGCGCTCATATGTCTTTCCCATGCCCGCTGCCTACCCCACCTCCGCGATTGACGAATCATGCGGAGTTCTGCATACTCATGCATATCAGCGAATGCACGTGAGGAGAGAACCCGTGACCGAGCGCGTCGTACTCGCCTACTCAGGCGGACTGGACACCTCCGTCGCCATCGGCTGGATCGCCGAGGAGACGGGCGCCGAGGTCATCGCCGTTGCGGTGGACGTCGGCCAGGGCGGCGAGGACCTGGACGTCATCCGCAAGCGCGCCCTCGCGTGCGGTGCCGTCGAGGCCGAAGTGGCCGACGCCAAGGACGAGTTCGCCGAGGAGTACTGCCTCCCGGCGATCAAGGCGAACGCCCTGTACATGGACCGCTACCCGCTGGTCTCGGCCCTCTCCCGGCCGACGATCGTCAAGCACCTCGTCGCCGCCGCGCAGAAGCACGGCGCCACCACGGTCGCCCACGGCTGCACCGGCAAGGGCAACGACCAGGTCCGCTTCGAGGCCGGCATCGTCGCCCTCGCCCCGGACCTGAAGTGCATCGCCCCGGTCCGCGACTACGCGATGACCCGTGACAAGGCGATCGCCTTCTGCGAGGCGAAGAACCTCCCGATCGCGACCACCAAGAAGTCCCCGTACTCCATCGACCAGAACGTCTTCGGACGCGCCGTCGAGACGGGCTTCCTGGAGGACATCTGGAACGCCCCGATCGAGGACATCTACGAGTACACCTCGAACCCGGCCGAGGCCCGCGAGGCCGACGAGGTCGTCGTCACCTTCGAGCGCGGCGTGCCCGTCGCCCTCGACGGCCGCCCGGTCACCGTCCTCCAGGCCATCCAGCAGCTCAACGAGCGCGCGGGCGCCCAGGGCATCGGCCGGATCGACATGGTCGAGGACCGCCTCGTCGGCATCAAGTCCCGCGAGGTGTACGAGGCTCCGGGCGCCATCGCCCTGATCACCGCCCACCAGGAGCTGGAGAACGTCACCGTCGAGCGCGAACTCGCCCGCTACAAGCGGCAGGTGGAGCAGCGCTGGGGCGAACTGGTCTACGACGGCCAGTGGTTCTCCCCGCTGAAGCGGGCGCTGGACGGCTTCATCGCCGAGGCCAACGAGCACGTCTCCGGCGACGTCCGGATGACCCTGCACGGCGGCCGCGCCGTCGTCACCGGCCGCCGGTCCCAGTCGTCGCTGTACGACTTCAACCTCGCCACCTATGACACCGGCGACAGCTTCGACCAGGCCGCGGCCAAGGGCTTCATCGACATCTACAGCCTGTCGTCGAAGATCGCGGCCAAGCGAGACCTCGCTTAAGCACCGTCGTCAGCAGCAGGCCGACCGCCTCCCCGCCTGCCAGGGTGGGGAGGCGGCGGCACACCACGAGCTCGAGGAGCAACGCAGTGAGCAGCAACAGCGGTGACGTACGGCTCTGGGGCGGCCGTTTCGCCGACGGTCCCGCCGAGGCCCTGGCAAAGCTGTCCGCGTCCGTCCACTTCGACTGGCGGCTCGCCCCCTACGACATCGCCGGGTCCCGCGCCCACGCGTGCGTGCTGCACACGGCGGGCCTGCTCGACCAGGACGAGCTGACCCGGATGCTCGCGGGGCTCGACCAGCTCGAAGCCGACGTGGCCTCCGGGGAGTTCACCGGCACGATCGCCGACGAGGACGTGCACACCGCCCTGGAGCGCGGTCTGCTGGAGCGGCTCGGCCCCGACCTAGGCGGCAAGCTCCGCGCGGGCCGGTCGCGCAACGACCAGGTCGCCACGCTCTTCCGGATGTACCTGCGCGACCACGCCCGGATCATCGGCGGTCTGATCGCGGACCTCCAGGACGCCCTGGTCGGCCTCGCCGAGGCCCACCCGGACGTGGCCATGCCCGGCCGCACCCACCTCCAGCACGCCCAGCCGGTGCTCTTCGCCCACCATGTGCTGGCCCACGTCCAGTCCCTCGGCCGGGACGCCGAGCGGCTGCGCCAGTGGGACGAGCGCACGGCCGTCTCCCCGTACGGCTCCGGGGCGCTCGCCGGTTCCTCCCTCGGGCTCGACCCCGAGGCGGTCGCGCGTGACCTCGGCTTCGAGCGGGGGAGCGCGGGCAACTCCATCGACGGCACGGCCTCGCGGGACTTCGCGGCGGAGTTCGCCTTCATCACCGCGATGATCGGCATCGACCTCTCGCGGATCGCGGAGGAGATCATCATCTGGAACACGAAGGAGTTCTCCTTCGTCACCCTGCACGACGCGTTCTCCACCGGTTCCTCGATCATGCCGCAGAAGAAGAACCCGGACATCGCGGAGCTGGCGCGCGGCAAGTCCGGCCGGCTGATCGGCAACCTCACGGGCCTGCTGGCCACGCTGAAGGCGCTGCCGCTCGCGTACAACCGCGACCTCCAGGAGGACAAGGAGCCCGTCTTCGACTCCTGCGACCAGCTCGAGGTACTGCTCCCCGCCTTCACCGGCATGATCGCCACCCTCACCGTCCACCGCGACCGCATGGAGGAACTGGCCCCGGCCGGCTTCTCCCTCGCCACCGACATCGCCGAGTGGCTGGTCCGCCAGGGCGTCCCGTTCCGCGTAGCCCACGAGGTCGCGGGGGAGTGCGTCAAGGTCGCGGAGGCGGACGGCAAGGAACTCGACGCCCTCACCGACGACCAGTTCGCCAAGATCTCCCCCCACCTCACCCCGGAGGTCCGCACGGTACTGAACGTCAAGGGCGCGCTGGCGTCCCGCAATGGGAGGGGCGGTACTGCGCCGAGCGCGGTGGCGCTGCAACTGGCGGAGGTAAAGCAGGACGTGGCCAACCAGCACGAATGGGCAAAGGCCAAGAGCAGCGCAACCTAGGGGCGCGGGGAACTGCGCGACCAGCCACAACGCACCGGCAGCCCGTTACGTTGGTCGCGCGCCCCCTTGGAGCCGAACGAACGGACCGCCACGATGCCCTTCACTCGCCTCTCCTCCGCCACCACCCCCACCTGCCACCTAGGTCTGGGCCTGGCCGCGGTAGGCCGCCCCGCCTACATCAACCTGAACCGAGCCAAAGACCTAGGAGATGACCGGAGCGCCAAGGCGCTACAAACCCGCACGCACGAACTACTGGACGCCGCCTACGCCCAAGGCGTCCGCTACTTCGACGCCGCCCGCTCCTACGGCCGCAGCGAGGAGTTCCTCGCGAACTGGCTGAAGGCCCGCCCGGACGCCGACGACGTGGTGATCGGCAGCAAGTGGGGCTACACCTACACCGCCGACTGGTCCACCGACGCCGACCAGCACGAGATCAAGGACCACACCCTCCCCACGTACGACCGCCAGCGCGCCGAAACGGCCGAACTGCTCGGGGACCGGCTGGACCTGTACCAGATCCACTCCCTCACCCCCGACAGCCCCGCCCTCACCGACCGCGCCCTGCATCAAAGGCTCGCCGAAGCGGCCGCAGGCGGCCTCACCATCGGCTTCTCCACCAGCGGCCCCGCCCAGGCCGACACCATCCGGGCCGCTCTGGAGATCACCGTCGACGGCACGCCCCTGTTCCGCACCGTGCAGTCCACGTACAACGCCCTGGAGACCTCGGCCGGCCCCGCGCTCGCGCAAGCCCACGACGCCGGGCTCACGGTGATCGTCAAGGAGGGCATGGCCAACGGCAGGCTCGCCCCGGACCACGCCCCCCAGCCCCTGCGGGACATCACGGAGGAGACCGGCCTCGGCACGGACGCCGTCGCCCTCGCGCTGATCCTCTGCCGCCCCTGGGCCGGCGTCGTCCTCTCCGGCGCCGCGACCGTCCCCCAGCTCGGCTCCAACCTGCACGCCGCCGCCGTCGACCTCAGCGACGACCAGCGGGCCCGTCTCGACACCCTCGCGGAGGACCCGCACACCTACTGGGCACGACGCGGCGAGCTGCCTTGGCAATGAGAGGTTGACGGCTCCTCTGACCGGGCCGTCCCGCCGCCGGTCAGGAGACCGGGGTGTGGTGTTCGGGAGACGCCGTGCTCTGTTGCTCCATGCCCACGGACGGCGCTCCCCTGAGCAGGCCGGCGCCGACGAGCAAGGCGGCCAGCGCGAATCCGGAGGCGGCCAGGAAGGCCACGTGGTAGCCGCCGGCCAGCGATTCCGTCTCGGTCTTCCCCGCGGCGGTGAGGCTGTCGGTACGCGCGCTGACGAAGGCGCTCAGCACGGTCAGGCCGATCGCGCCCCCGATCTGCTGAGTGGTGTTGAACAGCCCGGAGGCGATGCCGGACTCGGCGGGCGTGACGGCGGCCATGCCGAGTCCCATGACGGCGGGCGCGGCGAGGCCGAAGCCGAGCCCCATGACGAGACCGGCCGGAAGGAAATCCACCAGGTAGACGCCGTCGACGCGGGCGAACGACAGCATGACGAACGCCCCGACGACGAGGGCGAGCCCGAGCAGCAGCATCGCGCGCCGGCCGAACCTGGTGATGAGCCGGGTCGAAAGACCGAGGGACACCGCCGCGATCACCACGGCGATGGGCACGAACGCCATGCCGGCCCGCAGGGAGCCATACCTCAGCACCCGCTGGAGATAGAGCGTGCCGAAGAACAACAGGCCGAACATGCCGCCGATCATCAGGAACTGGACGATGTTGGCCGCGGCCAGGCTCCGCGAGCGGAAGTAAGTCAGTGGCAACAGCGGTCTGGCGGCCGTGGCCTGGCGGACCACGAACCCGATCAGCGACACGAGGGCCAGAGGACCGAGCAGCAGGGTCCGGGGCGCTGCCCATCCGACTCGCTCGGCGTCCACGACGGTGTACACCAAGAGCGTCATGCCGGCCATGAGCAGCAGGGCTCCCAGGAAGTCGGTGCCCTTGCCCAGGCCCTCGCCGCGTTGCCCGGGGAGCACTCGTGCGCCGACCAGGACGAGGGCGGCACCGATCGGTGCGTTGATGAAGAAGATCCAGTGCCAGCTGAGCAGTTCGGTGAGGACGCCGCCGAGCAGCGGCCCGACCGCGCCGCCGCCCGCCGAGGCGAAGCTGTACGCGGCGATGGCCTGAGCCTGCTCGCGGCGACCGGAGAACACGGTCGCGACCATGCCGAGGATGCAGGCGGAGGCCACCGCCCCACCGATCCCCTGGAGGAAGCGGGAGGCGATCAGCACGCTCTCGCCGGCCGCGAGACCGCACAGCACCGAAGAGGCGCTGAACAACACGATCCCGGTGAGGAAGACGGCCTTCCGCCCGATCAGGTCACCGAGCCGTCCGGCCAGCAGCAGGAGACCACCGAACGGAATCACGTAGGCGTTGACCACCCAGATCAGGTTCCCGGAGGAGATTCCGAGGCCACGCTGTACGGCGGGCAGCGCCACGTTCACGATGTTCTGGTCCAGGACGATCATCATCTGGCCGACGCAGAGCAGGATGACGGTCAGCCAGGGTGACGCACTCGCCCGTGCGTGGGACATGGGCATGGTCGTACCTCCCTTTGGGGAACTATTTGTTACAGCCGCCATCTTCTGTAACCATCAGGAGCCAGGGAAGGAGGCACTTTCATGTCACGCAGTAACACGCGTGTGTCCCAGGAGGTCACCGCCCAGGCGTGTCCGCTGGTCGAGGTGATCGATCACGTGGCGGGCAAGTGGAGCATCAGCATCCTGGTCGCCGCCGCGCACGGCCCCGTCAGGTTCACCGAGCTGGAACGAGCTGTCGAAGGCATCAGCCGGCGGATGCTCACCCTGAACCTGCGCAGGCTGGAACGCGACGGTCTGCTGACGAGAACCGTTTACCCCACCGTGCCGCCGAAGGTCGAGTACAGCCTCACTTCCATGGCTCAGGAGCTGCACTCCTCCCTCACCGGCCTCGTGGAATGGGCGGAGCGGCACCGCGCTGCCATCGCAGAGGCCAGGGCCGTCTACGACAACACGGCCTCAGGGGCGACGAGGGAAGACGAGCCTCACCCGTAGTCGGACGGCGGCGGGCGGGGCTTCTCCGCCGGTGAACGGCCTCACCTGCCCACGGTGAGACATCAATGTCTCATTCGAGGTACCCTTGTCTCATGGCTCTCGACCGTGACCACGTGCTGCGCTCCGCCGCCGCCCTGCTGACCCGCAAGTCCACCGCGACGATGGACGAGGTCGCGCGCGCGGCCGGGATCAGCCGTGCCACGCTCCACCGGCACTTCGCCGGACGCGACGCGCTGGTCCGCGCGCTGGAGGCGCTCGGCATCGCGGAGTGCGAGGCGGCGCTCGACCGCGCCCGGCTGGACGAGGGCCCCGCCGCCGACGCCGTACGCCGTCTGGTCCGCGAGATCGAGCCGGCCGCCGGACTGCTCGCCTTCCTCTACGGCGAGAACCAGCTCTGGGAGGGCGCGGGGCAGAACACCGGCTGGCTGGGCCTGGACGCCCGGATCAGCGCCCTCTTCCAGCGCGGCCAGCGCGACGGCGACCTCCGTATCGACCTCACCCCCGGCTGGCTCACCGAAGCCTTCTACGGGCTGATCACCTCGTGCGCCTGGGCCGCGGTGGACGGCCGGGTGGCCTCCCGAGACTTCGCCACGATGGTCGCCGAGCTGCTGCTCGGCGGCGCGCTGCGCAGGGCGGAATCATGACCAGCACCCTGCGGCAGCCCCTACCCGTCGAGACCGAGCGGCGCCCCGGCCGCTGGCTGGCACTCTCGGTGCTGGTCCTCGCCGTCCTGCTCGTCGCCGTCGACGCCACCGTCCTCGGCCTCGCCACCCCCTACATCAGCGAGGATCTGCACCCCTCCGGCACCCAGTTGCTGTGGATCGGGGACGTCTACTCGTTCGTCATCGCCGGACTGCTCGTCTCGATGGGCAGCCTCGGCGACCGCGTCGGCCGCAAGCGCATCCTGCTCTGCGGCGCGGCCGCGTTCGGCGCGATCTCGGTGCTGAACGCCTACGCGAGCACGCCCGGCCTGATGATCCTGGCGCGGGCCCTGCTCGGCGTCGCGGGCGCGACCCTGATGCCCGCGACCCTGGCCCTGATCCGCAACCTCTTCCACGACCCGCGCGAGCGCAGCCTCGCCATCGGCATCTGGGGCGCCACCGCCTCCGCCGGCACGGCCGTCGGCCCCATCGTGGGCGGCTTCCTGCTGGAGCACTTCTGGTGGGGCTCGGTGTTCCTGATCAACCTGCCGGTGATGGCGGTCCTGGTCCTGGTCGGCATCCGCACCCTGCCCGAGTCCCGCGACCCGAACCCCGGCCCGTGGGACCTGGCGAGCGTGCTGCTGTCCCTGGTCGGCATGCTCGCGCTGGTCTACGCGGTGAAGGAGGCCGCGACCCACGGCTTCGGCCCGCTCACGCTGGCCACCGGCCTGCTGGGCGCCGCCGCGCTGTACGGGTTCGTCCGGCGCCAGCTCACCCTGCCGACCCCGCTGCTGGACATGCGGCTGTTCCGGCACCGGGGCTTCAGCGGGGCGGTGCTGGCGGATCTGCTGACGGTGCTCGGGATGTCGGGGCTGGTGTTCTTCCTGTCCCAGTTCCTGCAACTGGTCCAGGGCAGGCACCCGTTCGAGGCGGGCCTGGCCGAACTGCCCGCCGCCGTCGGCGCGGTGGTGGCCGGTCTGATCGCGGGCCGCGCGGCCCGCCGCTTCTCGGTACGCGCGGTGGTCTCCGGCGGCCTCGCCGCGATCGGCGTCTCCCTCGCCGTCCTCACCACGCTCGACGCCACCACCGGCTACCCCCTGCTCGGCGCCGCCCTGCTGATCGTCGGCACCGGCGCGGGCTTCTCCTTCACCGTCACCTCCGACGTCATCCTCTCCAGCGTCGACAAGAACCGCGCGGGCGCCGCCTCGGCCGTCTCGGAAACGGCGTACGAACTGGGCGCGGCCCTGGGCATCGCCCTGCTGGGCTCGATCGTGACGGCCGCCTACCGCAATTTCACAGCCCCACCGGGCACCCCGGAATCCGCCCACGAGTCCCTGGGCGCGGCAGTGGAAGCCTCAACGGCAATGCCCACCCCGAGATCAGAGGCATTGCTGGAAGCGGCCAGAGAATCCTTCGTACACGGCCTGCACTTGGCGTCAGGAGCGGGAGCGGCGGTACTGCTGATGACTGCGGTGGCGGCGTGGTTCCTGCTGAAGGGGCAGAGGCTGGAAAACGCGGCCTGACCGTGCCTACCCAGGGGCGCGGGGAACTGCGCGACAAGCCACAACGCACCCACGCCCAAAAAACAACCTCACGCAGCCTTGGCCTTCGTGGCGTACATATCCACGTACTCCTGCCCAGAAAGCCGCATAACCTCAGCCATCACAGAATCCGTCACAGCCCGCAGCACATACCGATCCCGATCCATCCCCTCATACCGGGAGAACTCCATAGGCTCGCCAAAGCGAACCGTCACCTTCCCCGGACGGGGAAACCCCTTCCCCCCAGGCTGAAGCTTGTCCGTGCCGATCATGGCGAACGGCACCACCGGCGCCCCCGTCATGAGCGTCAGCCGAGCAATCCCCGTACGCCCCCGGTACAGCCGCCCGTCGGGAGAGCGAGTCCCCTCGGGGTAGATCCCGAAGACCCGCCCCTCCTCCAGCACCCGCCGCCCCGTCATCAGCGCGGCCACGCCGCCATTCGCACCGTCCCGGTCCACCGGAATCATGCCGACCCCGGTGAAGAACCAGGCCATGGCCCGCCCCTTGATCCCCTTGCCGGTGACGTACTCGTCCTTGCCGATGAACTGCACCTGCCGCTTGGACACCACCGGCAGCACGATCGAGTCGATGAACGTCAGGTGGTTGCCCGCCAGGATCACCGGGCCCTCACCGGGGATGCGCTCAAGGCCCTCCACCTGGGGGCGGAACATCAGGCGCATGGCCGGCGCGAGCACTGCCTTGATGAGCGCGAAGCGGGACAACGGGTCCTCCAGGCCGAGCGGACGATATGAGTCTGTGCAGGTGAGGACATTACTCGCGGCTATGGGAAAAGCGCACATCGGGCAGCGCGATTCACCGAGGTCTTACGTGTTGTTGACACGGGCTCATCCGCCGCGGAACACCCCGTCGTGCCATCGGCCCGCACCCGCGTGTTCCCGCCGAGGTCTCCCCTCCGTCATGTCCACGCCCCTACGATCGGCGCGCACCCCAACGGACACAGCACAGGTCAGACCCAAGAAGACCCTCGTAACGACAGCGGGAGACGCGTATGGAAAGCGACCGGACCAACCAGCCCTCGCGCGCGACCGGACGGCGCGCGGTCCTCGGTGCGGCGGTGCTCGGCGCGGGCGGGGCGGTCCTCGGGCTGCCCTCCGCCGCCCGGGCGGCGGACACCCGGACGGCCGGGTCCGGCGGACGCGGTCTGAAGAGCCTGCCGGTGCCGACGATCATCGGCCACCGGGGTGCCAGCGGCTACCGCCCCGAGCACACCTTCGGCTCGTACGACCTCGCGCTGGAACTCGGCGCCGACATCGTGGAGGCCGGTGACCTGGTGCCCACCAAGGACGGGCATCTCGTCTGCCGTCACGAGCCCGAGATCGGGGGCACCACCGACGTCGCCGCGCACCCCGAGTTCGCCGGCCGGAAGACCACCAAGGTGCTCGACGGGGTCTCCGTCACCGGCTGGTTCACCGAGGACTTCACGCTCGCCGAGCTGAAGACGCTGCGGGCCGTCGAGCGCATCCCGGCCAACCGCCCGCACAACACCCTTTACAACGGCCGCTGGGAGATCCCCACCTTCGAGGAGGTGCTGAAGTGGCAGGACGCCCGCACCCGTGAGCGCGGCCGCCAGGTCTGGATCTACCCCGAGCTGAAGCACCCCACCTACTTCCGCCGCCTCGGCCTGGACCCGGAGCAGCGGGTGGCCAAGCTGCTGCGCAAGTACGGCAAGGACACCCGGAATTCGCCGGTCGTGCTGCAGTCCTTCGAGCCGACCAGCATCCAGCGGCTCAACCGGATCGTCGACAATCCACTGGTCGTCCTCCTCGACGCCGCGGGCACCCGCCCGTACGACTTCGTCGCCACCGGTGACCCCCGTACGGTGGCCGACCTCGTCACGCCCAAGGGGCTGCGCGAGATCGCGGGGTACGCCCAGGGCATCGGTCCCACCCTGGACCTGGTCATCCCGAAGAAGGCCGACGGCACCCTGGGCGAGCCGACCCGGCTGGTCGCCGACGCGCACAAGGTCGGCCTGATCCTGCACCCGTACACCATGCGCAACGAGAACCCCTTCCTCCCGGCGGAGTTCCGCAAGGGCGGCGACCCCGACGGCTACGGGGACGTGTTCGGCGCGTACCGCACCTACTTCGCCACCGGGATCGACGGCGTCTTCACCGACAACGCCGACACCGGCGTGCTGGCCCGCGCCGACTTCCTGGGCCACTGAAGTACGGCCGGGGCGTCAACACCGGCGCCCCGCACCCGCTGATCCGGGTGACAGCGCGCCGTCCCGGAAACCCGCCGGCCGGGACGGCGCGTCTCGACGCATATGACCCACGACCTGCTGACCGATCTGCGCCCGCTGCTCACCGCGGAGGCGTCCGCCGAGGCATATGCCTCCGGGAGCGAACCCGGCGACCTGGAACAGGCCGTGTGGCTCCGGCTGCTGGAGCGGCTGCAGAGCCAGGGCCCGCCGCCGGACCCCTCCGGCTGGCTGCGCGACGCCGTACGCGACGAGGGCCGGCTCAGCCGCCGTACCCACGGCGTGGAGCGGCCCTACGACGAGGAACCCGCCGACGACACCCGGCCCGGCCCGGAGCAACTCGCCCTCAGCGCCGCCCGGCACCGGGTGGTGCGGGACGCGGTCCGCAGGCTCCCCGGCCGCTGCCCGCGCATCATGGCGGCCCTGCTCTCCCCGCGCGACCTCACCTACCGCGAGATCGCGGGGGAGTTGGGCATCTCACAGGGCAGCCTCGGACCGGAACGCTCCAGATGTCTGGGATGTCTGCGACGAATGCTGACGGCGGAGGTTGCCAGCACCGAAGCACGGGGATAGAGGTGGGGGACAACAGTGATCAGGTGAGCGGGAGGCATGCGCACATGGGCATGAGCGTGACCATCTCGGCGGCGGCCGAGCCGGACGCGGAGCAGATCTTCCGGCTCCAGTACCTCTGCTTCCAGAGCGAGGCCGCGCGCTACGGGAACTACCGCATCGACCCGCTGGTGCAGAGCCTGGACCAGGTCCGCGAGGAGGTCGCCGCCGACTGCGTCTTCGTCGCGCGGCTCGGGGACGAGGTGGTCGGCTCGGTGCGCGGGCGGCTCACCGAGGACGGCGCGGCCGCCATCGGCATGCTCTGCGTCCACCCCCGCCTCCAGGGCCACGGCATCGGCGCCCGGCTGCTGGGCGCGGCCGAGAAGGCGCTCGCCGAGCAGCGCGGCGCCACCACGTACCGGATGCGCACCGGGCACCGCAGCGAGAGCGGACTGCGGCTCTGCCGCAAGCTGGGCTACCGGGCCGTGGGCCGCTCACTGGGCGCGGACGGCGTCGAGATGATCGTGCTGGAGAAGCCGGCGGCCGACTACGCGGCCACGGCCTGACGAGACCGACGGGCAGGCGGTCTCAAGCCGCCTGCCGCCGCGCCGCGCGCAGCCAGTACAGCGCGGTCACCGGCAGCAGTACGGGGATGAAGACGTACCCCATCCCGTAGTCCGACCACACGGTCGAGTCCTGGAACGCGGACGGCTCGACCAGCGTCCAGGTGCCCACGATCAGCACCCCGGCCAGCTCGGCGGCGCAGCACACCACCGCCGCCCGGCGGGCCGTCTCGCCGCCCCGGACCAGGGTGTAGGTGATGAACCCGTACACCACGCCCGCGAGCGCCGACAGCATGTACGCGAGCGGTGCCCGGTCGAAGTCCGTGACGATCTGGTAGACCGAGCGCGACACGGCGCCGACCACCATCACGCCGTAGAACCAGACCAGCAGCATGCCCGGACCGCTGATCAGCCGGGCCGGCTTCTCCTCCAGCGCCGTCATGTCAGCCTCCCCAGATGTCAAAGAGCCGTACTTCCAGGACGGCCAGCACCACGCCGCCCGCCGCGACCGTCACCGAACCCCAGCGCGTGCGCTCGGCCAGCGACATGAAGCCCGCCGCCGGGACGCACGCCAGCGCGCCCAGCAGATACGCCACGAAGATCGTAGTGCCCTGGTCCGGCTTGTCGCCCCGCGCCAGCAGCACGATGCCGACGACCAACTGGACCACGGCCAGCAGGGACACCACGGCCATGCCGATGAAGTGCCAGTCCTTGGTCGGCTGGTCCCGGTGTGCGGCCCAGCCGCACCAGGCCGCCAGCAGCAGCGCGGCGATCCCGGTCACCAGCGTCAGGGCATTGAGCATGCGGAGACCTTATTACGGCCGAATCGGGCGCCCGCCGCCGCCCCCGGCACGGGCACGAGCGCCGTGGTGTTGGCCACAACCGTCCGCGCGGGAGGGGCCGGACACCGCGCCCCTCCGATGCGCTCCTGCCCCGTGCTGACGCGGGTGACCCACCCCCCACCTGGGCCGGTGTGTCTCACCGACACCATCCACGCGTGTCCAGCATGTGGACAGGTCTCTCCGGTCCGCGCGGCCGGTCTGGTTTACTGACCGCATGACCACGACGAGCAGCCGCACCCTTGCGACCGAGGCGACCCACACGCCCGGTGCTCGTTGTATGTGTCGCATGACGTGCCGAATGCGCGCCTTCTAGAGGGCCCCCGCACCACCGACGAGCCTCGCGCCCCGAAGCGAGAGCCATGGCCCGGCCCGGCTCCGGAACACCGGCGTACCGGACCCCGTGCCATTCGCGCACACGCTGTTCTCCACCGGTTCACTCGCCACCGCGAGAACCGTGCCGCGTCCCTGAAATGCAACCCCATGCACCTGTGCCGGGCACACCCGCGCCCGGCACTCGACAGTGACGGAAACCCCTGTGATCACCACCTCGGGCCTGACCAAGGTCTACCGCTCGCGCGGCCGTGAGGTCACCGCCCTCGACGGCGTCGACCTCCACGTCCGCGAAGGAGAGGTCTACGGCGTCATCGGCCAGTCCGGCGCCGGAAAGTCCTCCCTGATCCGCTGCGTCAACCTGCTGGAGCGCCCCACCGCCGGCACCGTGACCGTCGCCGGACAGGACCTCACCGCCCTCGCCGGCCGCGGACCGCGTGCGGGCAAGGAACTGCGCCGGGCCCGCAGCCACATCGGCATGGTCTTCCAGCACTTCAACCTGCTGTCCTCGCGCACCGTGCAGGACAACATCGAGCTGCCGCTGGAGATCCTCGGCAAGTCCGGCAAGGAGCGCTCCCGCAAGGCGCTGGAACTCCTCGACCTCGTCGGCCTGGCCGACAAGGCGAAGTCCTACCCGGCCCAGCTCTCCGGCGGCCAGAAGCAGCGCGTCGGCATCGCCCGCGCCCTGGCCGGCGACCCGAAGGTGCTGCTCTCCGACGAGGCCACCAGCGCCCTCGACCCGGAGACCACCCGCTCCATCCTCCAGTTGCTGCGCGACCTGAACCGGCAACTGGGCCTGACCGTCCTGCTGATCACCCACGAGATGGACGTGGTGAAGTCGATCTGCGACTCCGCCGCGCTCATGGAGAAGGGACGCATCGTGGAATCCGGCACCGTCAGCGAACTGCTGGCCACCCCCGGCTCGCAGTTGGCCTCCGCCCTGTTCCCGGTCGGCGGCGAGGCCAGTGGCGACGACCGCACCGTCCTCGACATCACCTTCCACGGCGAGGCGGCCACCCAGCCGGTCGTCTCCCAGCTCGCCCGCACCTACAACATCGAGATCTCGATCCTCGGCGCGGCCATCGACACCGTCGGCGGCCTCCAGATCGGCCGGATGCGCATCGAACTGCCCGGCCGCTACGAGGACAACGTGGTGCCGGTGGGCTTCCTGCGTGAGCAGGGCCTCCAGGTCGACGTGGTCGACGCCGAGGGTGAGCCCGTTCTGGTGACGGAGGGTGCGAAGTGACCTGGTCCGAGATACAGCCGCTGCTGTCCCAGGCGTGTTCCGAGACGTTCTCGATGGTGCTCTGGTCCACCCTGATCGCCATCGCCCTCGGCCTGCCGCTGGGCATCCTCCTCGTCCTCACCGAACGCGGCGGACTGCTCCAGAACGTCGTCGCCAACAAGGTGATCGGCCAGGTCGTGAACGTCGGCCGCTCGATGCCGTTCATCATCCTGATGGTCGCGCTGATGAGCTTCACCCGCTGGGTGACCGGCACCACCATCGGCACCACCGCCGCGATCGTGCCGCTGGCCATCGGCGGCATCCCGTTCTTCGCCCGGCTGGTCGAGACGGCCGTCCGCGAGGTGGACGGCGGACTCGTCGAGGCCGTGCAGGCCATGGGCGGCAATAGCTGGACCATCGTCCGCAAGGTGCTCATCCCCGAGGCGCTGCCCTCGCTGATCGCCAGCACCACCACGACGATCATCGCGCTCATCGGTTACTCGGCCATGGCCGGCACGGTCGGCGGCGGCGGACTCGGCGACCTCGCCGTCCGCTACGGCTACCAGCGCTTCGAGACCGGACTGATGTGGATCACCGTCGGCATCCTCGCCGTCGTCATCTCCCTCATCCAGTTCGCCGGTGACTTCGCCGCCCGCTCGCTGCACGGGCGCGGCGGCTCCGGACCGGTGCCGAAGCTGCGCCTGCTCAAGGCCAAGGAGCCGGCCGCCGCCGACATCTCCAAGGTCGCCTGAGCCGCCCGTACGCCCCCTCAAGACTTCCCGGCCACCCAAGTCCGGGGTCGCACCACCCTTTAAGGAAAGGCACTTTTCGTGCGTAACACCGCCAAGCTCACCACCGCCGTCCTCGCCGCCGGAGCCCTCACCCTCGGTCTCTCCGCCTGCGGCTCCGGAAAGGACTCCGGCTCCACCGACACCAGCGGACCGCTGATCGTCGCCGCGAGCCCCACCCCGCACGCCGAGATCCTGAACTTCGTCAGCAAGAACCTGGCGAAGAAGGCCGGACTCGACCTGCAGGTCAAGGAGTTCACCGACTACATCACGCCGAACACGGCCACCGAGGACGGCTCGGTCGGAGCCAACTACTTCCAGAACCAGCCGTACCTCGACGACTTCAACAAGAAGCGCGGCACCCACATCGTGCCCGTCGTCACGGTTCACCTGGAACCGCTCGGCCTCTACTCCCACAAGGTCAAGAAGGCCGACGACCTGAAGAGCGGTGCGACCGTCGCCGTCCCCAACGACGCCGTCAACGAGGCCCGCGCGCTCAAGCTGCTGGCCTCCAACAAGCTGATCACCCTCAAGGACGGCGTCGGCTCCGAGGCCACCCCCGCCGACATCACCAAGAACCCCAAGAACCTGAAGTTCAAGGAGGTCGAGGCGGCCCAGACCCCGCGCTCCCTGGACGACGTGGACGCGGCGGTCGTCAACGGCAACTACGCCATATCCTCCGGCCTCAAGCCCGCCAAGGACGCCATCGTCCTGGAGTCCGCGAAGAACAGCCCCTACGGCAACTTCCTCGCGGTCAAGAAGGGCAACGAGAACGACCCGAGGGTCAAGAAGCTGGCGAAGCTGCTCACCTCGCCCGAGGTGAAGAAGTTCATCCAGGACAAGTACCAGGGTTCCGTCATCCCCTCCTTCTGATCGCTCCGACCGCACCCGGCAGCCAGACCCCGACCGCTCTCAAGGGGACCGACCCATGCGCAAGACCACCTGGCTCGCGGCGGCCACCGCCGCGGCCCTCTCGCTCGGCCTGACCGCCTGCGGCTCAGGCACGGCCACCGGCAAGGGAGGTGACGACAACGGCCCCCTGGTCGTCGGCGTCACCCCCGTCCCCGCCGGTGAAGTGCTCCACCACATCGACGACAAGCTCGCCGCCAAGGCCGGACTCAAGCTGGAGATCAAGGAGTTCACGGACTACGTCCTGCCGAACACCGCGCTCCAGGAGGGCACGCTCGACGCGAACCTCTACCAGAACCAGCCGTTCCTCGATGACTTCAACAAGTCCAAGGGCACGGACCTGGTCTCGGTGGTGAAGGCGTACCTGCCGCCCATGGGGGTCTACTCCCACAAGGTCAAGGACGTCGCCAAGCTCCGCGACGGCGCCACCGTCGGCGTGCCCAACGACCTCACCAACGAGGCCCGCGCGCTCAAGCTGCTCGCCTCGGCCGGCGTCATCGAGCTGAAGCCCGGCGCGGGCGCCGACGCCTCCCCGGCCGACGTCACGAGCAACCCCCGGCACCTGAAGTTCCAGGAGATGGAGGCCGCCCAGCTTCCGCGCTCCCTGGACGACATGGACGCCGCCGTCATCAACAACAACTTCGCCCAGGACGCGGGCCTCAGCCCCACCAAGGACGCCGTCTACCTGGAGTCCGCGAAGAACAACCCCTACGCCAACCTCCTCGCGGTCAAGAAGGGCAACGAGGACGACCCGAGGGTCAAGAAGCTGGCGAAGCTGCTCACCTCGCCCGAGGTGAAGAAGTTCATCCAGGACAAGTACAAGGGGTCGGTCCTGCCCGTCAGCGGCAACTGACCTTCGCCGTACGGGCCCGCCGCCCGCTGCCCCTCAACGGGCGGCAGGGGGCGGGCCCGTACGTGCGCAGGGGTGCTGTCATGCTGCATGCTGGGCAGTTCAGCGGGCCCTGACGGACCCTCACGAATCCTCGAAGGTTACGGAGCGGCGCATGACTAGCACCTTCCCCAACATCTCCATCTCGACGGAGCGGTTGGTGCTGCGACCCCTCGACGAGGACGACCTGCCCGCCCTGGCCGAGATGATGAACGACGAGCAGGTGGCCGCCTGGACCGACGTGCCCCAGCCCTTCACCGAGGACGGCGCCCGCCGCTGGATCACCCAGTACGCGCCCGCCGAACGCGCCGCCGGACGCGGCCTCGACCTCGCCGTCACCGAGTTCCTCACCCAGCGCCTGGTCGGCGTCGTCCAGCTCGGCAGGACCAACTGGCGCATCCGGTCCACCGAGCTGTCGTACATCATCGCCCCCTGGGCACGCGGCGAGGGCTACGCCTCCGAGGCCGCGCTCGCCACCGCCAAGTGGCTCTTCGGCGACCAGCGCTTCGAGCGCATCGAACTGCGCACCGCCGCCGACAACACCGCCTCCCAGCAGGTCGCCCAGAAGATCGGCTGCATCAGCGAGGGCGTGCTCCGCAACGCCTGCATAGTCCACGTGCGCACCGAGGACGGCACCTGGACCGACATGCGCACCGACTTCATCGTGTGGAGCCTGCTGCCGGAGGACCTGGAGGGCAGTGACGAACAGCTCGCCGACAGCCGGGGCTTCGGCTCCTACGCCCAGTGGAACTGACCCCGCCCCGCCGCCCCGCCGCGCCGGACCACCAGGTAACCTCACCAAGCCCGCAGTAGGGACACTGCAGCAGGGGCACTGACGACACACCGACACCTGGAGACTGACGACGATGGCCGACCGGGTCACGGTGATCGGCTGGGACGGCTCGCCGCTGACCGAAGCGGCACGCGGCGCCCTCGGCGCCGCCACGCTCGTCGCGGGCGCCCCCCACCACCTGGCGCTTCCGGAGATCCCGGCCACCGCCGAACGCGTCCGCCTGGGCAGCGTCGGCCTGGCCGCCCGCCGGATCGCCGGCCACCGCGGCACCGCCGTCGTGCTCGCCGACGGCGACCCCGGCTTCTTCGGCGTCGTGCGCACCCTGCGCGCACCGGAGTTCGGCCTGGAGGTCGAGGTCGTGCCCGGCGTCTCCTCCGTGGCCGGCGCCTTCGCCCGCGCGGGCATGCCCTGGGACGACGCCCATGTGGTCGTCGCACACCCCCGCACCCTGCGCCGGGCGGTCAATGTGTGCCGTGCCCATAGCAAGGTCGCCGTCCTCACCGCACCCGGCGCCGGACCCGCCGAACTCGGCCTGCTCCTGGACGGGGTGCACCGCACCTTCGTCGTGTGCGAGGAACTCGGCACCGAGAACGAGCGCGTCAGCGTCCTCACCTCCGACAAGGCCGCCGACCACACCTGGCGCGACCCCAACATCGTCATCGTCATCGGCGGCCCCCAGAGCGCACTCGTGGGCGACGGCTGGATCGCCGGCCGCGACCCCGGCACCGGCCCGCGCGGCTGGACCCAGCCCGACGAGGTGTATGGGGGCGTCCTCGGCGAGGGCGAGAACGAACTGCTGCGTGCCGCCCAGCTCGCCCGGCTGGGCCCGCGCACCGGCGACCTGGTGTGGGACATCGGCTGCGGCTCCGGCGCCTTCGCCGTGGAGGCCGCCCGCGCCGGTGCCGCCGTGCTCGCCGTCGACGCCGACCCCGAGTCCTGCGCCCGGACGGAAGCCGCCGCCCGCGAGTTCGGGGTCCAGTTGCAGATCGTGCGCGGCGAGGCGCCGCACATCCTGGAGAACCTGCCCGAGCCGGACGTCGTACGCGTCGGCGGCGGGGGAGCGGCGGTCGTCTCGGCCGTGGCCGACCGGCGCCCGCAGCGCATCGTCGCCCACGCGGCCACCCGGGACGCCGCCGAACTCATCGGCCGCGACCTCACCGAGCACGGCTACCGCGTCGAGTGCGCCCTCCTCCAGGCCGTCGGACTGGACACCAAGTCCTGGACGGAGAACGAGCGGAGCGTCGTCTTCCTCCTCGGCGGCGAGCTGCCCCCGCGCGAGACCGCGCGCTGAACCGCCGCCGCCCTCCCCGACCGGTTCGCCCCGTGATCGGTTTGTCGTACCGCGCGCGGTAGGCTGGCCGATCGTTGTACCGCACCCGCGGTCCGGAAGTTCGTTCGTCAATGTCCGGAAAGCTCGCCCGCTTTGGGGCGGTGGGTGAGGTACGGCAAAACCGGAGGACGCGCAACGTGGCGCAGTCCACAACGGGCTGTCACGTGATCTCGCTGTCACGACGGCCGAACGGCCGCGAGAATGCCACCGAATGGCTTTGTCGCCATTTCTGGCGGGTCGTTCGTGCCGATGCGCACGGACGCTCGTTCTCACTACGGGGCGGTCGGTGCGCCGTTCCGGGTGAGCTGGTCGTAGGAGCACTAAACCGATGGGCGAGGGGTACGCATGACCGACACCGGCCAGGTCCCGGCCGAGGGACAGCCGGAGAGCGCAGGCATGGTGGAGCAGCCGGGCCTCGGGCACGGCGCGTACACCTACCTCGCCGAGGCGCCCGCCGAGGACGAGGACCTGCTGCTGCCGGGCGCTCAGGGCGCGTGGGGCAACGAACTGCCGCCCCCGGCCCCGGCACCGATCGTCGAGGCCGTCCACCAGCCCGACGCCCACGAGACGGCGGGCCGGGACACCGGCTCCGTCGACCTCGGCGGCGTACGGCTGCCCGAGCAGGGGCCCGGCCCGGTGCAGCCGCCGCGCCGCCCGCTGCACCTCGGCCCGCCGATCCCGGATGCCTCCGCGAGCCCGGTCCGCTCCCTCGCCGACCGGGGCCCCGCCGGTGCGCCGGTACGGCCGTTCGCCGGCCCCGAGTACCTCGACGTACAGGCGCTCCCCGACCCGGCCCCGCAGGCCGCCGTGCCTTGGGGCGCGGGGCCGGTGGAGGACGTGGCACCGGCCGCCGAAACGGTTGTTCCGGAGGGTGGGGTGCCGGAGCAGGGTGTCGCCGAGGCGGTTGCCCCGGAGGCTCTGGTGCCGGATCAGGTTGTTCCTGAGGCTGTGGCGCCGGAGCAGGTTGTGCCTGAGGCGGTTGTTCCGGAGGCCGTTACCCCGGAGCAGGTTGTTCCTGAGACGACTGTTCCGGAGGCGGTTGCCCCGGAGCAGGTTGTTCCTGAGACGACTGCTCCGGAGGCCGTTGTCCCCGAGGCTGTTGCCCCCGAGGCGGTTGCCCCGGACGCGGTTGCCCCCGAGGCGGTCGTCCCGGACGCGGTTGCCCCTGAGGCGGTCGCACCGGAAGCAGCCCTGCCGGAGGCTGTCCCGCCCGTCGCCGAGAGCGCGCCGGTCGAGCCCGCTGAGGCCGCGCAGGCCGCCGTGGACCGGCTGACCGCTCAGGCCGAGGTCGCCGAGGTCGCCGTCGAGGAGACGCCGGAGGCCCCCCTCGCGGCCGGGATTCCCGAGCCCGAGGTGGCCGAGCCGGTGCTGGAGACCGTGCCCGACGCGGCTCCGGGGCACGAGGCCGAGGCCGCCATCGAGGAGGCGCTCGTCGAGATCGCGGAGGCTCCTGCCGAGGAGGTGGCGGCTCCCGCCGAGGAGGCCCCGCAGGCCCCCGAGCCCGAGGCCCCGGTCGCCCCGGTGGCGGAGGCCGTGGAGACCCCCGTGCCGGAGCCCGAGCCCGAAGCCCCCCTCACCGCCGAGGAGTTCCCGCTCCCCGCGCCCGAGGACATCCCGGTGGCCGCCCCGCAGCCCCCCGTCTTCGAGCCCCCGGCCCCCGCAGAGGCGCGCGAAGCCCCGTCCGGCCCCCAGCTCCAGGCCCCCGAGGAGGTGCCCGCGCAGGCGGAACCGCTGCCCTCCGGTCTGCCGCAGGCGCCGCACCCCGAGCAGCCGCTCGGCCAGTTCGTGGCCGTGGACGGGCAGGTGCCCACCACCCCGCACCTCGCGCCGACCCCGCCGCAGCCGCTGATCCTTCCCGACCTGGACGCGATCGCCCCGCAGCCGGACCTCGTCCAGCACGCCGAGGACCTCGCCACCACCGACGCCGACCAGGACGAGGAGGAGCCCGAGTCCGCCCTGCCACTGGGCCCGGCCGCACCCGCGTACAACGACGCCGAGCGCGAAGCCGTGCTGAAGGTGATCCGCGAGCGCCGTGACATCCGCAACGGCTTCCGCGGCGACCCGATCCCGCACGACGTGCTGCTGCGCGTCCTGGAGGCGGCCCACACCGCCCCCTCGGTCGGCCACTCGCAGCCCTGGGACTTCGTCGTCATCCGCTCCGCCGACACCCGTCGCGCGATGCACGACCTCGCCATGAGCCAGCGCGAGGCGTACGCCAAGTCGCTGCCCAAGGGCCGGGCGAAGCAGTTCAAGGAAATGAAGATCGAGGCCATCCTCGACACCCCGGTGAACATCGTCGTCACCGCCGACCCCACCCGTGGCGGCCGCCACACCCTCGGCCGGCACACCCAGCCGCAGATGGCCCCGTACTCCTCCGCGCTCGCGGTGGAGAACCTCTGGCTCGCCGCGCGCGCCGAGGGCCTCGGCGTCGGCTGGGTCAGCTTCTTCGACGAGCGGGAGATGGTCCGCGCGCTCGGCCTGCCGGAGCACCTGGAGGTCGTCGCCTACCTCTGCGTCGGGTACGTCGACGAGTTCCCGGACGAACCCGAGCTGATGCAGGCCGGCTGGTCCAAGCGCCGCCCGCTGTCCTGGGTGGTGCACGAGGAGACGTACGGCCGCCGCGCCCTGCCCGGAGAGGACCCCCACGACCTGCTTGCCGAGACCGTCGCACAGATCCGCCCGCTCGACGCCAAGGCGCTCGGGGAGGCGTGGGAGCGGCAGAAGCGCATGACCAAGCCGGCCGGTGCGCTCGGCATGCTGGAGATCATCTCCGCGCAGCTCTCCGGCCTGTCCCGGCAGTGCCCGCCGCCCATCCCGGAGCCCGCGGCCGTGGCCGTGTTCGCCGGTGACCACGGTGTGCACGCCCAGGGCGTCACCCCGTGGCCGCAAGAGGTCACCGGGCAGATGGTCGCCAACTTCCTGGGCGGCGGCGCGGTGTGCAACGCCTTCGCCAACCAGGTCGGCGCCGAGGTGTGCGTGGTGGACGTCGGTGTCGTCGCCGACCTGCCCGCCACCCCCGGTCTGCTGCCCCGCAAGATCCGCGGCGGCACCTCCGACATGACCACCGGGCCCGCGATGACCCGCGAGGAGGCCAGAGCCGCCATCGAGGTCGGCATCGAGACCGCCCGCGACCTGGTCGCCGCCGGGAACAAGGCGCTGCTCACCGGCGAGATGGGCATCGCCAACACCACCTCCTCCGCCGCGCTGATCTCCGTCTTCACCGGCGCCGACCCGGCCGAGGTCACCGGCCGGGGCACCGGCATCAACGACGAGACGCTGGCCCGCAAGACCGAGGTCGTCCGCCGTGCGCTGGAACTCCACCAGCCGGACCCGGCCGACCCGATCGGGGTCCTCGCGGCCCTCGGCGGCTTCGAGCACGCGGCCATGGTCGGTCTGCTGCTGGGTGGCGCGTCGCTGCGCACTCCGGTGATCCTGGACGGGGTGAGCGCCGGTGCCGCCGCGCTGGTCGCCCGTGCCATCGCCCCCGAGGTGCTGGCGGCCTGCATCGCCGGTCACCGCAGCGCCGAGCCCGGCCATGTGGCCGCGCTCAACAAGCTGGGGCTGCGCCCGCTGGTCGACCTCGACCTGCGCCTGGGCGAGGGCACCGGCGCGCTGCTGGCGCTGCCGCTGGTGCAGAGCACGGCCCGCGCGATGCACGAGGTGGCGACCTTCGACTCGGCCGGCGTCACCGAGAAGTAGCGTCACCGAGAAGCAGCCGACGGCCACGGGCGGTCCGGCCCGGAGTTCACCAGCCGGACCACCCGTGCCCCACCAGGGGCCCAGACATTAAGATCCGCACGTCAGGGCCGCTTCGAAGGCGCGGCGCGCCCACCGCACACCGCACGAGGAGCCGCACCTCATGGCCGAACACCCCGCCTACCCCGTGGGCCTCCGCCTGACCGGTCGCCGCGTGGTCGTCCTCGGCGGCGGCCAGGTCGCCCAGCGCCGCCTTCCGGCGCTGATCGCGGCGGGCGCCGACGTCCTCCTCGTCTCCCCGGAGGCCACCCCCTCCGTCGAGGCGATGGCCGACGCCGGCGAGATCACCTGGCTGCGCCGCCCGTACGCCGAGGGCGACCTCTCCGGCGCCTGGTACGCCCTGATCGCCACCAGCGACCCCGTCGCCAACGCCGCGGCCTCCGCCGAGGCCGAGGCCCACCGCGTCTGGTGCGTCCGCTCCGACGACGCCGACCGGGCCACGGCCTGGACGCCCGCCACCGGCACCAGCGAGGGCGTGACCGTCGCCGTCCTCACCACCAGCGCGCGCGGCCGCGACCCCCGGCACACCGCCGCCATCCGCGACGCGGTCGTGGCGGGCCTGAGCGACGGCACCCTGGTCGCCCCCCACCACCGCACCCGCACGCCCGGCGTCGCCCTGGTCGGCGGCGGCCCCGGCGACCCCGACCTGATCACCGTCCGGGGCCGGCGGCTGCTCGCCGAGGCCGACGTCGTGATCGCCGACCGGCTCGGCCCGCGCGACCTGCTCGCCGAACTCCCGCCGCACGTCGAGGTGATCGACGCGGCCAAGATCCCGTACGGGCGGTACATGGCCCAGGAGGCCATCAACAACGCCCTGATCGAGCACGCCAAGCAGGGCAAGTCCGTGGTGCGGCTCAAGGGCGGCGACCCGTTCGTCTTCGGCCGGGGCATGGAGGAGGTGCAGGCGCTCGCCGAGGCCGGCATCCCGTGCACCGTGGTCCCCGGCATCTCCAGCTCGATATCGGTGCCGGCCGCGGCCGGGATACCCGTCACGCATCGCGGGGTCGCCCATGAGTTCACCGTGGTCAGCGGCCATGTCGCCCCCGACGACCCCCGCTCCCTGGTCGACTGGCCCGCGATGGCCCGTCTGAGGGGCACCCTCGTCGTCCTGATGGGCGTCGACAAGATCGGGAAGATCGCCGAGACCCTGATCGCCCACGGCAAGGCCCCCGAGACCCCCGTCGCCCTCGTCCAGGAGGGCACCACGGCCGCCCAGCGCCGGGTGGACGCGACGCTCGCCACCGTGGCGGAGACCGTGCGCGCCGAGGCGGTGAAGCCCCCGGCGGTCATCGTCATCGGCGCCGTGGTCGACGCGACCCCGACCACCGACCAGCCCTGACCCCTCCGGAAGAACAAGGCACCAGCACCCCGTGGCCCAGCTCATCACCGTCGACGACCCCGCCGACCCGCGCCTCGCCGACTACACCGACCTCACCGACGTGGCCCTGCGCCGCCGGCGCGAACCCGCCGAGGGACTGTTCATCGCCGAGGGCGAGAAGGTCATCCGCCGCGCGGGGAACGCCGGTTACGGCATGCGCTCGATGATGCTCACCCCCAAGTGGGTCGACACCATGGCCGACCTCATCGACGAACTGACCTGCCCGGTCTACGTGGTGAGCCCCGAGCTGGCCGAGAGCGTCACCGGGTACCACGTCCACCGGGGCGCCCTCGCCTCGATGGCCCGCAACCCGCTGCCCACCCCGGCCGCGCTGCTGGAGTCCGTCGGCCCCCACGGCACCCCGCGCCGGGTCGCGCTCTTCGAGGACATGGTCGACCACGCCAACCTGGGCGCCGCCTTCCGCAACGCCGCCGCCCTCGGCGTGGACGCCGTACTCCTCACCCCGCGCTGCGCCGACCCGCTGTACCGGCGCTCGGTGAAGGTCTCCATGGGGACGGTCTTCGCGGTGCCGTACGCCCGCCTGGAGTCCTGGCCGCACGACGCGGACACCCTCCGCGCACACGGCTTCACGCTGGCCGCGCTGTGCCTCTCGGACGACTCGATCGACCTGGACGAACTCGCCGCCCGCCGCCCGGAGAAGCTCGCGCTGATGCTGGGCACCGAGGGCGACGGGCTCTCCCCGGCCGCGCTCGCTGCGGCCGACGTCCATGTGCGCATCCCGATGGAGGCCGGCGTCGACTCCCTGAACGTGGCCGCGGCCTCGGCGGTCGCCTTCTACGCCACCCGCCCCTGACCGTCCCCGGTCACGGGCGCCTGCCGCGCGCCCGTACGCTGCCCGCCGTCCCCGCCCAGGCCGCGCGCCGGGCCGGAACAGCCCTGCGCCACCGCGATGCCCAGGGCGACCAGCAGCGTCACCACCACGAACACGGTCAGCCGCTGCCGCAGCAGCCGGGGGTTGGCCGGACGGAGCTTGGTCCCCGTGGTACGGGCCGGGCGGCCCGCGCCACTGCGCGGAGCGGGCCGGTTTCCGGTACCGCGCCCCGACGGGTTCGGCCGGGTGCCGGGCCGGGACGCGACACCGCCGCGCGAAGGAGCCCCGCCCCGCGAGGGCGCGGCCCCGCGCGGCGGCGGGGTACCGGGCGCGGCCCGGCGCTGCGTGGTGCGCTGCTGGTCGGGCGAGGTGTCCGCGAGCCGCACCGAGGCCCGGTCCGCCACCGGCGCCCGGGGTCCGGGCGGCCGTACCTCGCCGAGCCCCTGTGCCTCGCGGGCCGCGATCTCCTTGAGCCGCAGCGACAGTTGCAGCGTGCTCGGCCGGTCAGCGGGGTCCTTCGCCAGGCAGGCCCGCACCAGCGGCGCCAACGCGTCCGGCACCCCGTGCAGATGCGGCTCCTCGTGCACCACCCGGTACAGCATGACCTCGGAACTGCCGTGCCCGAAGGGGGAGTCACCGGTCGAGGCGTACGCCAGGGTGGCGCCCAGCGAGAACACGTCGGTGGCCGGGGTGACCGCCGCCCCGCGCACCTGCTCCGGTGCCAGGAAGCCGGGGGAGCCCACCGCCGTACCGACATGGGTGAGCGTGGAGGCGCCGGTGGCCCAGGCGATGCCGAAGTCGATGATCCGGGGGCCCTTGGGGGACAGCAGAATGTTGGACGGCTTGAGGTCCCGGTGCACCACACCGGCCTCGTGCACCGCCACCAGCCCCTCGGACAGGGCCGCGCCGATCGCCGCCGCGTCGGCCGCGTACAGCGGGCCCTCCTCGGCGACCTTGTCGTGCAGGGAGGGGCCGGGCACGTACTGCGTGGCGAACCAGGGCCGCTCGGCCTCCAGGTCCGCCGCCACCAGCCGCGCCGTACAGCCGCCCCGGATGCGCCGGGCCGCCGACACCTCGCGCGCGAACCGCGACCGGAACTCCTGGTCCTCCGCGAGATCGGGCCGGATCACCTTCAGCGCGACCCGCTGACCCTTCTTGTCCGAGCCGAGATAGACCACGCCCATCCCGCCCGCGCCGAGCCGTCGGTGAAGCCTGAACGAGCCGACGACGCGCGGGTCCTCGCGCCTCAGGCGCATCATCGCCATGTTCATCCCCGCTGCCCGGTCCCTGTGACGTGCCCAGCTTACGTTTCCACGGCCGCCCGCGCGCAGAGGCCGCGCCCTCTCGGGCCGATGGATTGCGCCTACCCCACGGTCGAGGTGAAACGCGGTCAGCGACACGGATCTTGCTGTGTGGTTGATGTAAGGACGTCGTCAACCCTCTGACCAGGCACGGATGTTGACTTTTGGTCAACGGGCAGGAGAGGTCGGCACCCTGCCGGGCGGGGGAGAAGGGCCGGGTCACCGCCGCGACGCCCGGCGGCACCTTCCCTCCCGCCGGCCGCGCCCCCGGACGGCCAAAGTGACTGAAGTCACGGCAATCCACCCCTGGGAGGAGACGCCGGGGCGGCCGCCCGCGACCCCTCCGGGAAGACCCTGAGACTCCACCGCACGTCTCCACCCAGGGGAGTACACGCAGCCAGGAGGCTCATCCTCCGGGAGGCCCGCCATTCGGTACGAGGGCATGACGCCCGCCCGGCGCCGCGAACCTAGATTTGAGGTCAAGCGGCGGGCCAGGGCGCTCGCCCCCCGAGGCCACACGCCCGCCGCTGCCAACAACCGAATCGGCCGGGAGAAGGAACCATGGCCCCCACGGCACCGAGGCGCGACACACTCCTCCGACGCCGCACGGGCCGCCGCCACCCCCTGGTGGCGACCCTGATGGCCCTTCCCCTGGCGGCCCTGCTCCTGCTCGTCTTCGACGGCTGGGAGACGGTGGCCACACAGGCGTCGTCCGTGGGTGCGATGCTGGGCCGCTGAGAAGCGGTCCAGGCCCGGAAGAGCGGTCCGGGTGGATCTCCCTTACATCCAGGAAACCCCGTGGGGACGGGGGTGCGACGGACGGCACGCAATGCCGGCGTAGCTGGGGAGCTGCGCCGGCATTGCGTTTCCGCCCGGCATCGCGTCCTGGCCGGCCCCAGTACGCTCACCTCCCGTGACAGCGGAAACAGCCCCGGCCCTGACGGCCCGGCTCAAGGCGGCCGTACATCCCGGCGCCGGGCCGTGTGCCTGCGTCTGCGGTGCGCTGGCCGACCGCCCGGACGCCACCGTCGTCCGGCACGGCACGACCGTCGCCAAGGCCCACGCCCCGGACACCGACCCGCACGAGCTGGCCCACCGCCTCACCGTCGCCGCCCGCCTTCCCGGCATCCTGCTGCCCCCGAGCGCTACGACCCCGGCCCGCCTGGACGGCCGCCTCGTCACCCACTGGCCCTACGGCACCCCCGTCGACCGGGACGACCCCGACGCCGCCCCCTGGGAAGCCACGGCCACCCTCCTCGCCCGCCTCCACCGCACCCCTCCACCCACGGGACTACCCCCGATGCGCGGCCCCGCGAAATCGGCCCTGGCGATATCCCGCCTGCGCCGCACCCTGACCGACCACCCCTCCACCGAGGCCCCGCCCGTCCTGGCAGCCTGGGCCGCCCTCCCGCCCTGGGCCCGCGCCGAAGCCCCCGCCCCCGGCACCCCGTTCCTCTGCCACGGCGACCTGCACCTCGGCCAGCTCGTCCGCCACCCCGCACCCGACGGGCCCTGGCACCTCATCGACGTCGACGACCTCGGAGTGGGCGACCCCGCCTGGGACCTCGCCCGCCCCGCCGCCTGGTACGCCTGCGGCCTCCTCCCGCCCGACGAATGGCTCCGCTTCCTGACCGCCTACCAGGCTGCGGGCGGCCCCGCCGTACCCCAAGGGGCCGACCCCTGGCCCGTACTGGACGTCCCGGCCCGCGCGCTCACCGTGCAGACCGCCGCCCTCGCCCTCACCAAGGCCCTCACCGCCAGGCGCCCGCTGGACGAGGTGGAGCGGGCCGTCGTGGACGCCTGCGCCCGAATGCCGGGCGCCCCCGACCGGTTGGCCCGCGATTTCCTCAAATAGGCTGCAACCGGCCCGGGCAGGACGGAGTCTGTCCTGGGGAAACACCAAGCAGGACCCGAGGATCAGGAGTTGAGCCGAACCATGCAGTGTCCGAAGTGCCATGCGCCGATGCACACCTACAACCGCAACGGCATCCAGATAGAGCAGTGCAACGGCTGCCGCGGCATCTTCCTCGACTACGGCGAGCTGGAGGCGCTGACCCGCCTGGAGTCGCAGTGGTCCCAGCCCGGCCCGCCGCCGCCCGCCCCGCAGGGCTACCCCGCCGCGCCCGCCCCCGCCTGGGGCGCCCCGCAGCACGGCGGCCACCACGGAGGCGGCCACTACGGCGGCCACCACCGCCGCAAGAGCTTCGGCCACATGCTCTTCTCGAGCTGAGACACGAGTTGAGACACGAAGAAGCCCCCGGCCGTACGAGACGGCCGGGGGCTTCTTCGGTGTGTGGACGATACTGGGATTGAACCAGTGACCTCTTCCGTGTCAGGGAAGCGCTCTCCCGCTGAGCTAATCGTCCTCGGGGCCACGATCGTGTCACTCCATGGAGCGGATCATGGGCACTGCGTGCGCGATACTGGGATTGAACCAGTGACCTCTTCCGTGTCAGGGAAGCGCTCTCCCGCTGAGCTAATCGCGCGGGATGGGACCTTCGAGAAGATCCAGTGGACGATACTGGGATTGAAC
This sequence comes from Streptomyces bauhiniae, assembly GCF_004784475.1. Lineage (GTDB taxonomy): Bacteria > Actinomycetota > Actinomycetes > Streptomycetales > Streptomycetaceae > Streptomyces > Streptomyces seoulensis. Next base: position 166,851 of record NZ_SRRT01000008.1, on the reverse strand, counting down.
CAGTGACCTCTTCCGTGTCAGGGAAGCGCTCTCCCGCTGAGCTAATCGTCCTTGGAGGTGGAGACGGGATTTGAACCCGTGTAGACGGCTTTGCAGGCCGTTGCCTCGCCTCTCGGCCACTCCACCAGGAGCGTAGGGATCGGGAAGACACCCTACTTCCTGCGAGCGGACGACGAGGCTCGAACTCGCGACCTCAACCTTGGCAAGGTTGCGCTCTACCAACTGAGCTACGTCCGCTTGTCGTTTCGGTCGGCTTGCGCGTCCCGGCGACGTGTTGAACTCTAGCGGATTCCTGAGCCAGCACAAAAACGCGTTTGCGCAGCGTGCTGCGGTGCACCCGGCGGCCACCCCGGTCACGGGCTGCGCCGGCCGCCCGTCCGGCTCGGCTTTCGGACACCCGGCCTAGACTCGGCCACGTGCTCCACCTCCCGGCCGCCGCCTCCTCCCGGACTCCACTGGCCCGCTTCGGCGAACGCCTCGCCACCGGCCTCCTCGACGTCACCAGCGACCCCGCCGCCCTCGACTCCACCGGCTTCTGGGCCGTGGTCGCCGACTTCGAGGGCGCGCTGACCTGCGCACGCTTCGCCGACGTACGGCACGCGCCCGTCCCCGCCCCGGTACCGGGCGCCTGGCAGGGCCCCGCCCCCGAGGACTGGACCACCTCACTGGACCGCGCCGCCTACATGAGCGCCGTGCGGCGCATCCGGGAGCACATCGCGGCCGGCGACGTCTACCAGGCCAACCTCTGCCGGGTGCTGAGCGCGCCGGTCGGCCCCGACGCCGACGTCGACGCACTCACCGCCCTGCTGGCCCGCGGCAACCCCGCCCCCTACGCGGGCACCGTACGCCTGCCGGAGCACGGGGTGGAGATCGCCACCGCCTCGCCCGAGCTGTACCTGCGCCGGACCGGCCGCACCATCGAGTCCGGGCCCATCAAGGGGACCGGGCGCACCGAGGCGGACCTGCTGGAGAAGGACCACGCCGAGAACGTGATGATCGTGGACCTGGTCCGCAACGACCTCGGCCGCGTCTGCGCCACCGGCAGCGTCACCGTCCCCGAGCTGTGCGTCACCGAGAAACACCCCGGACTCGTCCACCTCGTCTCCACCGTGCGCGGCGAACTGGGCGCCGACGTGGGCTGGCCCGAGCTGCTCGCGGCCACCTTCCCGCCCGGCTCGGTCACCGGCGCCCCCAAACCGAGCGCCCTCGGCATCATCGCCGCCCTGGAGACCGCCCCGCGCGGCCCCTACTGCGGCGGCATCGGCTGGGTCGACGCCGACCGGGGCACGGCCGAGCTGGCCGTGGGCATCCGTACGTTCTGGATAGACCGGTCCTCCGACGGCACGGCTGCCCTACGTTTCGGCACCGGGGCCGGGATCACCTGGGGCTCCGACCCGTTCGCGGAGTGGCGCGAGACCGAACTGAAGAGGGCCCGGCTGCTCACGGTAGCGTCGGGGCAGTACCAGGAAAGTGGAAAGGCCCGCACATGAGCATCTGGCTGGACGGCGCCCTGCGGGACGCCGACACCGCGAGCGTCTCCGTCTTCGACCACGGTCTCACCGTGGGCGACGGCGTCTTCGAGACGCTGAAGGCGGTCGACGGCAAGCCGTTCGCGCTCACCCGGCACCTCGACCGGCTGACCCGCTCCGCCCGCGGCCTCGGGCTGCCCGACCCCGACCACGACGAGGTCGCCCGCGCCTGCGCGGCCGTACTGGAGGCCAACCCCATGCCGCTCGGGCGGCTCCGGGTCACCTACACCGGCGGTCAGGCCCCCCTCGGCTCCGAACGCGGCGAGCACGGCCCGACCCTGGTCGTCGCCGCGAGCGAGGCCACCCGTCGCCCCGACTCCACGGCGGTCGTCACCGTCCCCTGGATTCGCAACGAACGCGGCGCGCTCACCGGCCTGAAGACGACCTCGTACGCCGAGAACGTGGTCGCGCTGGCCCGTGCGCACGAACAGGGCGCGTCCGAGGCGCTGTTCGCCAACTCCGTCGGCCGGCTCTGCGAGGGCACCGGCTCCAACGTGTTCGTCGTCCTCGACGGTGAGATCCACACCCCGCCGGTCCCCTCCGGCTGCCTGGCCGGCATCACCCGCGCGCTGACGGTCGAGTGGACCGGCGCCAAGGAGACCGACCTCCCGCTGGACGTGCTGGAGCGCGCCGACGAGATCTTCCTGACCTCCTCGCTGCGCGACGTCCAGGGCGTGCACCGGGTCGACGGCCGTGAACTGCCGGGCGCGCCGGGCCCGGTGACCGCCAAGGCGATGCGGATCTTCGAGGAGCGCTCGCGCGCCGACCTGAACCCGTGACACCCCATCCGCCCGGCGGGCGCCGGTAATTGGGCGCAGCCGGCGCCGCCGAGCGGGTACAACTCCCGTGATGACGACGACACTGCGGCCGACCGAGCCGCTTCAGCAGCACCCGGACGGCATCCGTTCGCGCCGCTTCCAGGTGTGCGTGAACAGCCGCCCCGTCGGTGAGATCGCCCTGGACACCTCGCCGTTCCTCGGCCCCTCGGTGGCCCGCGTCACCGCACTGCGGATCGACGAGCCCGACCGGCGGCGCGGCCGGGGCACGGTGGCCATGCTCGCCGCCGAGGAGGTGGCACGGAGCTGGGGCTGCCGCCAGATCGAGCTGACCCACCCGGCGGAGAACGAGGCCGCGTCCCGCCTCGCGGACGCCCTCGGCTATGTCCTCCGCAACCGGGGCATGCGCAAGCTGCTCGGGGAGGAGCCCCCGCAGCTCCCGCCCGGCGGCACCGCCCGCCCGATGACCGAGGCGGAGTTCACCGCCTGGCAGGAGGCGGAGCGGGAGCGGTACGCGGGGGAGTGGATCGAGCGCGGCGTCCCCGAGGCCGACGCCCACGCCAAGGCCCGGCGCGACCATGCCACCGTCCTCCCGGACGGCCTGGCCACCGAGGGCGTCTGGTTCGGCGTCCTGGAGCACGAGGGAACCCCGGTCGGCCACGTCTGGCTCGGCCACCGCGAGGGCGAGCGCTGGATCTACGACATCCAGACCGACGAGACCCGCCGCGGCCAAGGCCACGGACGCGCCCTGATGCTCCTCGCGGAGGCCCGCACGATCACCGAGGGCGGCCACGCCCTCGGCCTCAACGTCTTCGCGGGCAACACCCCGGCCGAGCGGCTGTACGAGTCGCTCGGCTACGGGACGACGTCCCGCACGCTGACGAAGCCGCTGCTGTAGCGGCTCAGGCCCCCGCGCCGGCCAGCAGGCGGTCGGCGATCTCCTCGATCCGCTCGCGGAGCCCCTCCTGGCTCTTGCCGCCGTCCAGGCGCTCGCCGCCGATGACATAGGTCGGGGTGCCGGTGACGCCGATCGCCTTGCCCTCGGCCTGGTCGGCGTCCACGATCAGGATGTGCCGCCCGTCGATCAGGGCGACCTCGAACTCCTCGGCGTCCAGGCCGAGTTCACGGGCGGAGTCCACCAGCACGGCCTCGCCCCGCCGGTCCAGCTCCTCGGTACGCGCCAGCACCGCCTCGATGTACGGCCAGCCCTGCCCCTGCTCCACCGCCTCCTCGGCGGCCTGGGCGGCGGCGAAGGAATGCTTGTGCTTCTCCAGCGGGAAGTGCCGCAGCCGGATCTCCAGCCGGTCGCCGTAACGGGCACGCAGGGCGCGTACGTCGTCCAGGGCGCTGCGGCAGTCGGGGCACTGGAGTTCGCACCAGATGTCGAGCACGACGGGCTCGGGGTGCGCGGGGGAGGTGTCGCTCATGCGGGCCAGTCTTCCAGGCGGGCCCGGCCCGGCCCAATCGCGGCGGCGGACACCCTGCCTGGTGGGGACCCCGAGGAGGGCCGGGGGCATCCCTGAGAAGTCCCTGATCTCCGGGCCGGACCATGGCCCCGCCGGGGGCGGACGGTGCAGGATGGAAGGGACGAAGCGCACCGCCGGTGCCCTCGCCGCCCCGGCCCGGAACACCGGCCCGGAGGACCGACCGACCCCGCCAGGAGGACCGGATGCTCGCCGAGACCGTCTGCTCCGCCGTGTCCGCGGCGGGCCTGGGCATCGCCGCGGTCACCGCCTACCGCAAGCGCTTCCTGACCGCCCTGCGCATCACCGCCTACTCCCTGATCCCGGTCGGCCTGGTGATGACGGGTGCCGTCGGCTGGCTGGCCCGTACCGCCTTCAGCCCGCTGGCCTGGGCCGGCTTCGGGGTGCTCGGCGCGTCCTGGGCGCTCTTCGCCCTCGTCCGCGCCGTGGAGCACCGCCGGGGCACCCGCACCGCGCGGACGGCCACAGGTGACGGTTCGGCCGTCCCGGTGAGCCCCTCCGCCTCGGCGCCCGCCCTGGGCCGGAAGGCGGGACAGGGCTCCCGGCCCGCCTCGGCACCCCCTGCTTCCCAGTCCTCCTCGGACGACTTCAGCGACATCGAGGCCATCCTCAAGAAGCACGGCATATGAGCCACTGGCATATGCCAGCGCCGATGACCTGCACATGACGGGCCAGTCGCCACATACCGTCACCCCCCGCACGAAACCGTTCACCACGCGGAGCGACGCGAAAGCTACGGCACGAATTCGGCGCAGTCCCGCACTTTACGTGTGTGTTGATCGCGTACAGGGCCTGACCTGGGCCATCATCACCGCGAGATGGTCGACACGACACAGAGCGAGGCCGCGCCGCCGAAGGACGAGCCGCGCGGGTGCCTCTTCGCCCTTTCCCAGCCACCGCTGATGATCTTCCTGGCGGTGATCGGGTGTCTGATCCTCATGGCTGCGCTGCACGATCTGCTGTTGCTGTGAGCCGTACGCGCCCGTCCCGGCGTCACCCGCCGGGGCCGGCGTCGAAACCGCACCCCGCGCAACCCCGCGCACCCCGGCCCGCCTCAGCCGGCCGCCTCCTTGCGGCGCGCCCGGTAGGCGGCCACATGCAGCCGGTTCCCGCAGGTGCGGCTGTCGCAGTAGCGGCGCGAGCGGTTGCGGGAGAGGTCCACGAAGGCGCGGCGGCAGTCCGGTGCCTCGCAGCGCCGCAGCCGCTCCTCCTCGCCGGCCACCACGAAGAAGGCCAGCGCCATCCCGCAGTCGGCCGCGAGATGGTCGGCCAGCGAGGCGCCGGGGGCGAAGTAGTGCACATGCCAGTCGTAGCCGTCGTGGTCCGTCAGCCGCGGGGTGGTGCCCGCGGCCGCGACCAGCTCGTTGATCATCCCGGCCGCCGTACGGGCGTCCGGCGCGGCGAAGATGCCCGCGAACCGGCCGCGGATCTCCCGCACCGCCGCCAGGTCCGGCTCGGTCAGCGTGCCGATGTCGCTGACGGCGTGGCCGCGGGTGAACTCCGCCAGCGCCGCCACGTCCGGCAGTCCGTCCGCCGCCGTGTCGTCCTCCGGCGCGGTGTTCACCAGATCCACCACGGTGTCGAGCGCGCACCGGGTGTCGTGGGTGATCAGCACGTTTCGCTCCCTGGCCTGAGGGTCGGGCGGGCGCCCGCCGATGGGGGCAGATGGTAGCGACAACCGCGCCCGCCCCACCGTCCGCCGCCCGACGACGGCTCCTGCCCGTGCAACGCCCGCCCCGCCGCCGGGGTTCCCCGGAGACCCTGAGCACCGCGCACACGCACAGCGGCGCCGCCTCCGTGAACGCTCACGGTGACGACGCCGCTGGGTGCCCTATGCGGTTGTCTCGGCCCGCGCCGTCTCCCCGAGTGGACGGCGCCGGGCGGCTCGGTGGGGTGTCGTGGCCTAGTTCTCCGCCAGGATGTGCGACAGCTCCTGGTCGAGATCGAAGTGCCGGTGTTCCGTGCCGGGCGGCACGGCGGCGTCGGTTCGCTTCAGGAAGGACTCCAGGGCCCTCGCGGGGGCCTCCAGCAGCGCTTCGCCCTCCGGAGAGCTGAGGGCGATGCAGACGACGCCCTGACCATGGCTGCGCGATGGCCAGACGCGGACGTCGCCGGTGCCGGTGGGGCGGTGCAGCCCCTCGGCGAGGAGGTCGCGGGCGAACACCCACTCGACGGTCTCCTCGGCTCCGGTGTGGAAGGTGGCGTGCACGGCGTAGGGGTCGGCCGTGTCGTACCGCAGGCCTGCGGGGACAGGCAGGGAGGACTCGCTCGACACAACGAGGCGCAGGTGCAGCTCGCAGCTGACCGTGGTGTTCATAAGCGCCAGGGCCTTTCGCTCAGTGTGCGCTCGGGGATTCGCACGTCGGCGAAATCGACATGCCACCTACGGTGCCGTTGTAAACCCCTTCGAGGGTTTTGCGTGGCTTTAGGTACCTCTTCCGGCCGAGAAGTGATACGAGATCTGCCACCATTCCAGTGACTCATTCGCTCCGGTAGGGTTTGACCGTATGAATACGGGGAGTGACGAGCCGGGTGAGGTCGCCGTGGTGCCGGACAAGGCGGAGACGGGCGAGGGGCCGGCCGACGACGGGCTGGGCTCGCGGGCGCCGGAGTTCGTCAAGCAGCGCAGGGCCCTGCATCTGAGCTGGCAGGTCGGGGTCTTCGTGATCGGCCTCGCCGTGGTCGTGGCCGGCATCATCATGCTCCCGCTGCCCGGCCCCGGCTGGGTGGTGATCTTCGGCGGCATGGCGATCTGGGCGACCGAGTTCGTCTGGGCCCAGCTCGTGCTGCGCTGGACCAAGCGCAAGGTCACCGAGGCCGCGCAGAAGGCGCTGGACCCCAAGGTGCGGCGCCGCAACATCACCCTGACCGTGATCGGGCTGGTGATCATCGGGGTGCTGGCCGGGATCTACCTCTGGAAGTTCGGCGTCGTCGCGCCGTGGGAGATCAAGGACCAGTGAGCCGGGGCCGCAGGTGGTCACAGGCACCCGCTGACATGGGGTAATGTTCTTCCTGCGCCCAGGGCGATTAGCTCAGTGGGAGAGCGCTTCGTTCACACCGAAGAGGTCACTGGTTCGAACCCAGTATCGCCCACCCTGGACCGAAGGCCCGTCTGCGAACAGCAGGCGGGCCTTCGGCGTGTGCACGTAAAAGGGCGGCGGGAAATACGGACGATATGCGGACCATATCCCGACGGAAAGCGTCCGAATTTCCGGCAAGTGCGACAACATGTGAATTCATTCCCCCGCCAAGTCCCCTTTGTGCACGCTCTTCTGATTCCCGGTCACGTCCATCCGGCACCGCGCGCACGGCACTCGGGGTCCCTGGGGCTGCCGGCGGCGGTTTGGACTCACCCCGCCCGGACCTGTATGGTTCAGTGCGTTGCCGGGCGATTAGCTCAGTGGGAGAGCGCTTCGTTCACACCGAAGAGGTCACTGGTTCGAACCCAGTATCGCCCACCGGCACGAGGAGCCGGTCCGCACACCGCGGGCCGGCTCTTCCGCTGTCCGGGGCCGTGCACACCGGCCGCCCCGGCTACGCCGCCGCCGACAACTCCTGCCGCAGCGGCCACTCCGTACTCACCAGCTCCGGCGACCCGCTGCGCGCGAACCACGCCTGGAGACCCCGCGCCTGCGCCGCGTGCCAGCCCACCTGCAACGCGTGCAACTCCGCCGGGGACAGCCGCTCAAGCCGCGCCGCGAACCGGCGCCCCATCGCCCGCACCACGTCCAGCGCCGCCATCGCGTCCGCCGCCGCGTCGTGCGCGCCCCGCAGCTCCACCCCGTACTGCTCGCACAGATCGGCCAGCGTGCGGCGGCCCTTGCGGTAGCGGTCCAACTGCTTGTCCATGACCCTCGGGTCCAGCACCCTGAGCGGCGCCGACTCGAACCAACGGTCCAGTGACGACGCCCGGTGCCGGCGCAACTCCCGGTCCAGCAGCGTCAGATCGAAGGGGGCGTTCATCACCACCAGCGGCCGCCCCATCGCCGTGTGCTCCGCCAACTGCTGGGCTATCTCGTACACCACCGGCGCGGGCCAGCGGCCGTTGCGCTGGAGGTGCTCCTCCGTCAGCCCGTGCACCGCCGTCGCCCCCTCGGGCACCGGCACCCCCGGACTGACCAGCCAGCGGCTCACCCGCGGCCGCGTCCCCGGCGCGTCCTGGACGACGACGGCGGCCGACACGATCCGGTCGGCCTCGACGTCCACGCCCGTCGTCTCCGTGTCGAAGGCGGCCAGCGCCCCTTCGTACCAGCACGTCATCCCAACCCAACTCCTCGCCCGCACATGGCGGCTGACGTTCCGTCTTCTGCCCGTTTGGTGATACCCGGCCCGTTTGCGCCGTACGCCGGGAGGAGACAACAGGAGTACGGGTCTTTGCAGTTCAGCGGCCCGCAGTGGGGAAACCCCCGGTTCGGAAGGCTGTTGTCCCATGGCCATGGCGCAGCCCGAGCGGGGCGGGCTGCTGCCCGACCGCACGGGTCACCTTCGCGGCACGCTCGCCACCACCGCCTGCATGGAGACGTTGCAGGTCGGCTATCTGCACGCGGTCGCCGCCGCGGCCGGCTGCTCGCTGTCCCAGCCGTTCCCCGACAACGGCATCGACTGGCACGTCAGCCACAGCGCCCCCGGCCACACCGTGGACGACGAGGTCACCATCAAGGTGCAGCTCAAATGCACCTACCAGCTCGCCCCCAGGCCCCCCGGCCCGACCTTCTCCTTCACGCTGGACAACGACCACCTGCGCAAACTCGCCCGCACCCCCGTCTCGGTGCACAAGATCCTCGTCGTCATGATCGTCCCGCGCTCCCAGGACGACTGGCTGCGCGCCGGACACGACCGGCTCGACCTCAGGCACTGCTGCTACTGGGTCAACCTCGCCGGACACCCCGTCACCGGACGCACCCGCACCACCGTCCGCGTCCCCACCGCGCGCATCTTCGACGACCGCGCCCTCTGCGAGATCATGACGCGCGTCGGCACCGGAGGCAGGCCATGACAAGCCCCGACGAACCCCTGCGCATGCTCCGCCCCCACCCCGACGACTCCGCCTGGCACCGACCCCCCGACCCGGCCCGCGTCGACCCCGCCGACCTCACCGCCCTGCTCCGCCGCCACGGCTGGCAAAGACGCGGCGGAGTCCCCGGACGCTACGGACGCTGGACCCCGCCCATCCCCGCCGAAGGCCCCACCAGCCTCCTCGTCCCCGAGAGCCGCGCCTTCCCCGACGCCGACGACCTCCTCGGCGAGGCCCTGCACGCCCTCCACCGCAGCGCCGCTCCCTCCGCCCGCGAGATCCTCATCGCCCTCGCCGTCCCCAGCGACGAGATCCGCTGGCACCGCGACACCCCCGCCGGACCCGTCGACGGCGCCACCCCCTGGACCCTCGACGAACGCCTGCGCACCGCCGCCCGCCAGACCCTCCTCGCCGCCGCCCTCGCCACCCGCGCCCGCACCGGTTACCACGGCGCCCGGCACCGCGGCCCCGCCACCGCGCTCCTCGACGGGGTCCTCCTCGGCCCCGCCGCCGAAGGCCGCACCCTCACCGCCTTCGCCCCTGCCCCCACCGGCCGCCCCCTCACCGTCCGCCTGCACCACGCCCTGCACGCCACCCGCGAAGCCATCGACTACCAGCGCGCCACCGGAAACATGGACGCCTTCGACGGCGCCGTGGAAGCAGGCGTCAGCCGCGAACTCACCGAGGCCCTCACCGCACTCGTCCGGGGCACCGAGGGCGCCCGCGTCGCCATCGCCTGGGCCCCCGCAGCCGGCGTCCCCGACGGCTGCGCCGCCTCGGCCGGCCCCGTCGAGTTCTCACCCGGCGACCTCCCCGCCCTGCGCGCCGCCGGCGCCCGCTACCTGCGCGCCGAACCTTCCGTGAGCGTCAGCGTCACCGGCGTCGTCGTAAGACTGCGCCGCTCCGGACCGCGCGGCGCGGGCACCGTACGGCTGCGCGTCCTCGCGGGCGCCGAGGTCCCGCACCTGCGGCTCACCCTCGGCGAGGAGGACTACCGGATAGCGGGCCACGCCCACCTCGTCGGCCTCCCCGTCCGCGTGCGGGGCCGGCTGGAGCGCCGGGGCGGCTTCCGCAGGCTCACCGGCGCCACCGGGGTCGTCCCCGTACGGGTCGACGAGACCGAACGCGACCGGCTGATGAAGTCCCTCCAGGAGAACCTCGACTTCTTCGAGGAGGCATGCGGAGAGGCGTACGGGGACGGCGACGGAAAGTAACCGTTTCGCGGTCGGAGGGGGCGGGTCGGTACGATCCCTTGTGCGCGCGCTCCTGGTACGGCGCCGCACTCGAGCCTTCAGTCAGGAGAGACCGGTGTCAGACGTCCGTGTGATCATCCAACGCGATTCCGAGCGGGAAGAGCGCGTGGTGACGACGGGCACTACCGCCGCCGAGCTCTTCGCGGGCGAGCGCTCGGTCATCGCCGCGCGCGTGGCGGGCGAGCTGAAGGACCTCGCCCACGTGCTGTCCGACGGCGACGAGGTCGAGGGCGTCGAGATCTCCTCCGAGGACGGCCTCAACATCCTGCGCCACTCCACCGCGCACGTCATGGCCCAGGCCGTGCAGGAGCTGTTCCCCGAGGCCAAGCTGGGCATCGGCCCGCCGGTCAAGGACGGTTTCTACTACGACTTCGACGTGGAGAAGCCCTTCCATCCCGATGACCTCAAGGCCATCGAGAAGAAGATGCAGGAGATCCAGAAGCGGGGCCAGAAGTTCTCCCGCCGCGTGGTCTCCGACGAGGACGCCCGCGCCGAGCTGGCCGACGAGCCGTACAAGCTGGAGCTGATCGGCCTCAAGGGCTCGGCCTCCTCCGACGACGGCGCGGACGTCGAGGTGGGCGCCGGCGAGCTGACCATCTACGACAACCTGGACGCCAAGACCGGCGAGCTGTGCTGGAAGGACCTCTGCCGGGGTCCCCACCTGCCCTCCACCCGGAACATCCCGGCGTTCAAGCTGATGCGCAACGCGGCCGCCTACTGGCGCGGCAGCGAGAAGAACCCGATGCTCCAGCGCATCTACGGCACCGCCTGGCCGTCCAAGGACGAGCTGAAGGCGCACCTGGAGTTCCTCGCCGAGGCCGAGAAGCGTGACCACCGCAAGCTCGGCAACGAGCTGGACCTCTTCTCCATCCCGGAGCAGATCGGCTCCGGCCTCGCCGTCTTCCATCCCAAGGGCGGCATCATCCGCCGGGTCATGGAGGACTACTCGCGGCGCCGCCACGAGGAGGAGGGCTACGAGTTCGTCTACACCCCGCACGCGACGAAGGGGAAGCTCTTCGAGACCTCGGGCCACCTGGACTGGTACGCCGACGGCATGTACCCGCCCATGCAGCTCGACGAGGGCGTGGACTACTACCTCAAGCCCATGAACTGCCCGATGCACAACCTGATCTTCGACGCGCGCGGCCGCTCGTACCGTGAACTGCCGCTGCGCCTCTTCGAGTTCGGGACCGTGTACCGGTACGAGAAGTCGGGCGTCGTGCACGGCCTCACCCGGGCCCGCGGCTTCACCCAGGACGACGCGCACATCTACTGCACCCGTGAGCAGATGTCCGAGGAGCTGGACCGGACGCTCACCTTCGTCCTCGGTCTGCTGCGCGACTATGGTCTGACCGACTTCTACCTGGAGCTGTCCACCAAGGACCCGGAGAAGTTCGTCGGCTCCGACGAGGCGTGGGAGGAGGCGACCGAGACGCTGCGTCAGGTCGCCGAGAAGCAGGGGCTGCCGCTCGTGCCCGATCCCGGTGGCGCCGCGTTCTACGGCCCGAAGATCTCCGTCCAGGCCAAGGACGCGATCGGCCGTACCTGGCAGATGTCGACCATCCAGCTCGACTTCAACCTGCCCGAGCGGTTCGACCTGGAGTACACCGGCCCCGACGGCTCCAAGCAGCGCCCGGTGATGATCCACCGCGCCCTGTTCGGCTCCATCGAGCGGTTCTTCGCCGTACTGCTGGAGCACTACGCGGGTGCCTTCCCGGCGTGGCTCGCTCCGGTGCAGGCCGTGGGCATCCCGATCGGGGACGCGCACGTCGAGTACCTGGAGAAGTTCGCGGCCGAGGCCAAGCGGAAGGGGCTGCGGGTCGAGGTGGACTCCTCCTCGGACCGGATGCAGAAGAAGATCCGGAACGCCCAGCGGCAGAAGGTGCCGTTCATGATCATCGTCGGTGACGAGGACATGAACGCGGACACCGTCTCCTTCCGCTACCGCGACGGCTCGCAGGAGAACGGCATCCCGTTCGAGGACGCCATCGCCAAGATCGAGAAGGTCGTGGCGGAGCGGGTCCAGGTCTGACCCGAGCAGATCCGTACGAACCCCCGGGGCATCACCGTCGCCTCGGGGGTTCGTCGTCCTCCTCCCGCGCGAACACCTGCAGCAGCCACGACGAGAACGAGCCCGTCACCGCGCCCAGCAGGGCCAGGCCGCCCGCCATCATCGCCGCCGCGATGATCCGGCCGCCGGCGGTGACCGGGACGATGTCGCCGTAGCCGACGGTGGACAGGGTGGAGCAGGCCCACCACACGGCATCGCCGAAGGTCCGCATGTTCGACGCGGGCGCGTCCCGTTCCTGCTGATAGACCGCGAGCGCGCCGGTGAAGCCGAGAAGCAGGGCGGTGAGCCCCGAGTAGGCGATCACCCGCGCGTACAGCGGGAGCCGGGGCAGCCCGCGCCGGTGCTCCATGGACTCGTAGACCCGCACGATCCGCAGCGGCCGCAGCAGGGGCAGCACCACGACGAGCGCGTCGAGCCAGTGGGCGCGCACGAAGCGCGGGCCCTTACCGCTCAGCCTCCAGCGCATCGCGTAGTCCACGGCGAACAGCAGCCAGCAGGCCAGCAGCAGGGCGATCCACAGGTCGTGCCACACCGCGCCGGGGCGCGGCGCGAGCACCAGCGCCGCGTAGGAACCGAGGAACGTCAGGGACGCCACGGTGAGCGGCATCTCCATGCGGCGCTCCCAGTGGGTCTTGGTTCTGTCGTGGTCCACCGGCTCAGCTTGGCCGCCGGGAGCCTTCCCGCCGCCCCGGCGACACGCCGCGAACGGGCGAAGCCATATGCTGCCTTGCATGACGAGTGAGCCGGAGCAGCAGATCGGAGTGGGGACGCAGGACGCGTTCCAGCGCCTGTGGACGCCCCACCGGATGGCCTACATCCAGGGCGAGAACAAGCCGAGCGGTCCGGGCGCGGACGACGGCTGCCCGTTCTGCTCGATCCCGGCGAAATCCGACGAGGACGGTCTGATCGTGCGCCGGGGTGAGCATGTGTACGCGGTGCTCAACCTGTACCCGTACAACGGCGGTCATCTGATGACGGTGCCGTACCGGCATGTGGCGGACTACACCGATCTGACCGGTCCGGAGACGGCCGAGCTGGCGGAGCTGACGAAGCAGGCGATGACGGCGCTGCGTGCGGCGTCCGGGGCGCACGGGTTCAACATCGGGATGAACCAGGGCTCGGTGGCGGGCGCGGGCATCGCGGCCCACCTCCACCAGCACATCGTGCCGCGCTGGGGAGGCGACACGAACTTCATGCCGGTGGTGGGCCACACCAGGGTGTTGCCGCAGTTGCTCGGCGACACCCGCAAGATGCTCGCGGACGCCTGGCCGGAGAGCTGAGTACGCTCACGCGTCGTACAGGTCCGCCTTTCGCGGGGCCGGGTCCTGGACCAGGCCGCTGAGGAAGGCGGAGCGGGCGCCGAACTTCTCGGTGTCCACGCCGTTCTCCTTGAGCACCTTGATCGCGGCGGAGTGCACCACGCGGAGGACCGGGGTGGCGGCGCGCAGCGCGTCGTCGGCCATGAAGCGGTGGCGCCAGGGCTGGTCGGCCCAGGCGTGCCGCAGGCCGAAGGGCTCGGGGAGGCCGATGGAGCCACCGAGCCAGTTCAGGGTGGGCGTGAACCGGGTCAGCGGGGCGCGGACGGCGAGGCGTACGACCTCGTCGGTGGGGACCAGGGGCAGCTTGACGGTGCGGTTCTCCCACGGCTTGAGGGTTTTGGCGACCTCCTTGGTGGGGGCGGCCGGCTTGGCGTGGAAGAGCGGGTTGACCGGGCCGAGCGCGTGGCCGGTGACCTCGATGCGCAGGGTCTCGTGCAGGACGGTCACCGTGATCATCATGGTGAGGACGAGCTGGCCGTCCCACAGGGTCCACTGGACGCCCAGGTAGTGCCGGTCGCCGCTGCCGAACTGCTGCTTGTTGCAGATCTCCTGTATGGCGTGCGGCTTGACCTGGAACGCCTCGACGTCGGTGCCGTCGGGCCGGGAGACCGCGTCGGCCTTCTCGCCGATCGGGGTGACGATCCAGTGCCGTACGGACGGGCGGGGGAAGCCGCCGGTGTTGAGCGGGCCGCGCTCCAGCAGGCTGAGCTGGTCGTGGATGGCGCGTATGACGTCCCAGCTCCGGAAGGGGTGGATCTCGCGCGGGGGGTCGGCGGAGACGAGTTCCTCGGCGAGCTGCCAGGAGCCCCAGCGGGTGCCCATGCCGAGGATGCCCTTGGGTCCGGCGTAGAAGACGGAGTTGGAGCGCTGTTCGGCGCCGAGCCGGGCCAGGGACTGGCGGAGCTGTTCGGCGGCGGTCTCGCCGGGGCTGCGGGGTACGGCCTCGGGGACCTTGGCGCCGACGCTGCTGCCGGAGAGCAGTCCGGCCCAGCGTTCGCGCAGGTCGGCGGCGGTGCGCTCGCAGACGCGGCGGGCCCAGAACCAGCCGAGGACGGGGACGACGACGGCGGCGCGGGTGTACCAGCCCCAGAAGCCGCCGAAGGGCAGCTTGAGCAGGAAGAGCACGGCGAGGATGCCGACGCCGACGAGCAGCGCGGTGCCGAGCGCCCCGGCCCGGCCCTCGCGCTTGGCCAGGAACGAGCGGAGCAGGAAGACCAGGAGCCAGGCGATCAGGCCCGGCAGGAAGATCAGACCGCAGACGACCATCACCAGGGTCAGCTTGTTGTCGCGTTCGCGGCGGATGTTGTTGGCGGCCAGGCAGTGTTCGACGACGACCTGGGGGTCCGCGCCGAAGGACTGGATCAGGGGCTTGCGGCCGGGTGCGAGGAGGCGGTCCGCGACCGCGCGGGAGAAGGCTTCGCCCAGGTTCGGGCGGAACAGCGGGATGCGGCCGGCCTTGACGGTGGACGCGTGCCACTCGTTGTCGGCCTTCTTGATCTCGAGGATGGGGTTGTCCCGGTAGGCCGCCGAGGCCAGCGCGAGAGTCGCCGCCTGGCCCTCGTCCCCGGAGACGGGCACCTGAGGCCCGTCCCACTCCGTACCTGCCGACATTCCCGCCCCCATCGCCGCCGTGTCGCTCCTGCGGCCTTCCCGGCTTCCCCGCCGCGCACACCTGCCGAACCGGACATCGTTGCGATGTCCCGTGGCCACGGCGCCGGTTCGGCCGGTCCGGGACCCGTCGGCCAGCGTATCGGCAGCCGTGCCCCGCGCGTCGGCGGACGGCCGAAGCCGCCCGCCGGTGCCGGGAGTTACGGGTTCTCGCCGTCCTGTTCGCGCAGTTTCCCGGCGACTTGGGGCGGCATCGGTTCGTGGCGGGCGTAGGCGCGGCTGAAGGAGGCCGTGCCGTGGGAGAGGGAGCGCAGGTCGATGGCGTACCGGCCGATCTCGAACTCGGGTACCTCGGCGCGGATCAGGGTGCGTCCGGCGCCGGTCTGTTCGGTGCCCAGGACGCGGCCACGCCGGGTGGAGAGGTCGCTCATGACGGCGCCCACGTAGTCGTCGGGGACCAGGACGGCGACCTCGGCGACCGGCTCCAGCAGGTGGATGCGGGCCTCGGCGGCGGCTTCCCGCAGGGCGAGGGCGCCCGCGGTCTGGAAGGCGGCGTCGGAGGAGTCGACGGAGTGGGACTTGCCGTCGAGCAGGGTGACGCGCACGTCGACCAGGGGGTGGCCGGCGGCGACGCCCTTGGCGGCCTGGGCGCGGACGCCCTTCTCGACCGAGGGGATGAACTGGCGGGGTACGGCGCCGCCGACGACCTTGTCCACGAACTCGATGCCGGAGCCGCCGGGCAGCGGCTCGACCTCGATCTCGCAGATGGCGTACTGGCCGTGGCCGCCGGACTGCTTGACGTGCCGGCCGCGTCCGGCGGCCTTGCCGGCGAAGGTCTCGCGCAGCGGCACCTTGTGCGGGACGACGTCGACCTGGACGCCGTAGCGGCTGCGGAGCCGCTCCAGGGCGACGTCGGCGTGGGCCTCGCCGAGGCACCAGAGGACGACCTGATGGGTGTCCTGGTTCTGTTCGAGGCGCATGGTGGGGTCCTCGGCGACGAGCCGGGAGAGGCCGAGGGAGAGTTTGTCCTCGTCGGGCTTGCTGTGGGCCTGGATCGCGAGGGGGAGCAGCGGGTCGGGCATCCGCCAGGGCTCCATGAGCAGCGGGTCGTCCTTGGCGGAGAGGGTGTCGCCGGTCTCGGCGCGGCCGAGCTTGGCGACGCAGACGAGGTCGCCGGCGACCGCCTGCTGGACCGGGCGCTGCTGCTTGCCGAAGGCCATGGAGAGGGCGCCGACCTTCTCGTCCACGTCGTGGTCCTCATGGCCCCGGTCGGCGAGGCCGTGTCCGGAGACGTGCACGGTGTCATCGGGGCGCAGGGTGCCGGAGAAGACGCGGACCAGCGAGAGGCGGCCCACGTAGGGGTCGGAGGAGGTCTTGACGACCTCGGCGACCAGGGGGCCCTCGGTGTCGCAGGGGGTCAGCTCGCGGGGGGTGCCGCCGATGTCGGTGACGTCGGGCAGGGGGTGCTCGAAGGGGGTGGGGAACCCTCGGGTGATCAGTTCCAGGAGTTCCACGGTGCCGAGGCCCTGGCGGGCGCCCTCGGCGGCGGGTGCGGCGGCGAGGACGGGGTGGAAGGTGCCGCGGGCGACGGCGCGTTCGAGGTCCTCGATGAGCGTCTTGACGTCGACCTGCTCGCCGCCGAGGTAGCGGTCCATGAGGGTCTCGTCCTCGCTCTCGGCGATGATCCCCTCGATGAGCCGGTCGCGGGCGCCCTCCAGGGCGGGGAGCTGGTCCTCGCCGGGTTCGGACTCCTTGCGTTCGCCGGGGGAGTAGTCGAAGAGCTTGCGCGAGAGCAGGCCGACCAGGCCGGTCACCGGGGCGTGCCCGTCGGGTCCGGCGGGGCCGCGCAGGGGGAGGTAGAGGGGGAGGACGGCGTCGGGGTCGTCGGCGCCGAACGCCTCGGCGCACACCCGCGTCATCTCCTCGAAGTCGGCGCGGGCGGACTCCAGGTGCGTGACGACGATGGCGCGGGGCATGCCGACTGCCTGGCACTCCTCCCACACCATCCGGGTCGCGCCGTCCACGCCGTCGGCGGCGGAGACGACGAAGAGGGCCGCGTCCGCCGCGCGCAGACCGGCCCTCAGCTCCCCGACGAAGTCGGCGTATCCGGGGGTGTCGAGGAGGTTGATCTTGATGCCGTCCCATTCGACGGGGACCAGCGAGAGCTGTACGGAGCGGTGCTGGCGGTGCTCGATGTCGTCGTGGTCGGAGACGGTGCCGCCGTCCTCGACGCGGCCCGCCCGGTTCACCGCCCCCGCGGTGAGTGCGAGGGCCTCCACCAGGGTGGTCTTGCCCGATCCGGAGGGGCCGACCAGCACCACGTTCCGTACGGACGCGGGGTGGTCGGCCGTCACTGCTCTGCCGGCGGCTCCGGGGTGTGCGTGTGTCTTGTCGCCCATGGTTCTGCCTCCCGTGCACGGTGAGGTCATCGGGGACGCGAACGCGGCGGGGTCCCGCGTGGGTGCGGCGGCTCCGGCGGCGCCCGCGGTCCTTCGAGCTTTCCACTCCCGTCATGCCGCGTCCATACGACGGGCCCTCAAGGCCGTGCGGCGGCGTGGGGATGGTCACGGATCGTGCCGGGACGGAGGGTGCGCGCCCCCGTGCGCGGGCGCGCGTGGCTACGATGGGCCAGCCGACGGCCACCAGGGGCCACGGCGACACCGACCGTCGGGAAGGCCATGCTGAACAAGTACGCGCGTGCATTCTTCACGCGTGTCCTCACGCCGTTCGCCGCGTTTCTCATCCGGCGGGGGGTGAGCCCCGACACGGTGACGCTCATCGGCACCGCCGGTGTGGTCGCGGGTGCGCTGGTCTTCTACCCCCGGGGAGAGTTCTTCTGGGGCACGATCGTGATCACGCTCTTCGTCTTCTCCGACCTGGTCGACGGGAACATGGCCCGCCAGCTCGGCCGCTCCAGCCGCTGGGGCGCCTTCCTGGACTCCACCCTGGACCGGGTCGCGGACGGCGCGATCTTCGGCGGCTTCGCCCTCTGGTACGCGGGCAACGGCGACGACAACGTGCTGTGCGCGGTCTCCATCTTCTGTCTGGCCAGCGGCCAGGTGGTGTCGTACACCAAGGCGCGCGGCGAGGCGATCGGGCTGCCCGTGGCGGTCAACGGGCTGGTGGAGCGGGCCGAGCGGCTGGTGATCTCGCTGGTCGCGGCCGGATTCGCGGGGCTGCACAAGTTCGGGGTGCCGGGCATCCAGTACCTGCTGCCCGTCGCCCTGTGGATCGTCGCCGTCGGCAGTCTCGTCACCCTGGTCCAGCGGGTCGTCACCGTGCGCCGGGAGTCCGCCGAGGCGGAAGAGGCGGCCCGACTCGACACCGGGAGCGAGGCGGCCAAGTGAGCGCCGCCGAACGTCTCACCGACGGGTTGTACGGGCTCGGCTGGAGCACCGTCAAGAAGCTCCCCGAACCGGTCGCCGCCAAGCTGGGCCGTACCGTCGCGGACGCCGCCTGGAAGCGGCGCGGCAAGGGCGTCCAGCGGCTGGAGGCCAACTACGCGCGCGTGGTGCCGGACGCCTCCCCCAAGCGGCTCGCGGAGCTGTCCCGCGCGGGCATGCGGTCCTACCTGCGGTACTGGATGGAGTCCTTCCGGCTGCCCGCCTGGAGCCCGGAGCGGGTGCGCACCGGCTTCGACCCCAAGGGCGCCCACTATCTGACGGACGGCCTGGCGCAGGGCAAGGGCGTGATACTGGCGCTGCCGCACCTGGCCAACTGGGACCTGGCCGGCGCCTGGGTCACCACCACCCTCGGCATCCCCTTCACCACCGTCGCCGAGCGCCTGAAGCCGGAGACGCTGTACGACCGGTTCGTCGCCTACCGCGAGGGCCTGGGCATGGAGGTGCTGGCGCACAGCGGGGCCTCCGCGTTCGGCACCCTGGCCCGGCGGCTGCGCGACGGCGGCCTGGTCTGCCTGGTCGCGGACCGGGACCTGTCGGCCGCCGGTGTCGAGGTCGACTTCTTCGGCGAGCGCGCCCGGATGCCCGCCGGGCCCGCCCTGCTCGCCCAGCAGACCGGCGCCCAGTTGCTCCCGGTCACCCTCTGGTACGACGACTCGCCGGTGATGCAGGGCCGGGTCCACCCGCCGGTCGAGGTGCCCGAGGCGGGTACGCGGATCGAGAAGACGGCCGCGATGACCCAGGCGCTGGCCGACGCCTTCGCCTCCGGGATCGCCGAGCACCCGGAGGACTGGCACATGCTCCAGCGACTGTGGCTCGCCGACCTCGATCCGGCGAAGGGACCCGCGTGAGAATCGGGATCGTCTGCCCGTACTCCTGGGACGTGCCCGGTGGCGTCCAGTTCCACATCCGGGACCTCGCCGAGTACTTCATCCGGCTCGGCCACGAAGTCTCCGTGCTCGCCCCGGCCGACGACGACACCCCGCTGCCGTCCTACGTGGTCTCGGCGGGCCGCGCGGTGCCGGTGCCGTACAACGGGTCGGTGGCCCGGCTGAACTTCGGGTTCCTGTCGGCGGCGCGGGTGCGGCGGTGGCTGCACGACGGCGCGTTCGACGTGGTGCACATCCACGAGCCGACCTCGCCCTCGCTCGGCCTGCTCACCTGCTGGGCGGCGCAGGGGCCCATCGTGGCCACCTTCCACACCTCCAACCCGCGCTCCCGCGCCATGATCGCCGCCTACGCGATCCTCCAGGCCGCGCTGGAGAAGATCAGCGCCCGGATCGCGGTCAGCGAGTACGCCCGGCGCACCCTGGTCGAGCACCTGGGCGGGGACGCGGTGGTGATCCCCAACGGGGTCGACGTGGACTTCTTCGCCGACGCCGAGCCCAAGGCGGAGTGGCAGGGCGGCACGATCGGCTTCATAGGGCGCATCGACGAGCCCCGCAAGGGCCTGCCGGTGCTGATGCGCGCCCTGCCGAAGATCGTCGCCGCCCACCCTGAGGCGCGGCTGCTGGTCGCGGGCCGGGGTGACGAGGAGGCGGCCGTCGAGGAGCTGCCCGAGGAGCTGCGCTCCCGCGTGGAGTTCCTCGGCATGGTCAGCGACGCGGACAAGGCCCGCTTCCTGCGCAGCGTCGACCTGTACGTGGCGCCCAACACCGGCGGTGAGAGCTTCGGCATCATCCTGGTGGAGGCGATGTCGGCGGGCGCCCCCGTGCTCGCCTCCGACCTGGACGCCTTCGTGCAGGTCCTGGACCAGGGCAAGGCGGGCGAGGTCTTCGCCAACGAGGACGCCGACGCGCTCGCCGAGAAGGCCGTGGCCCTGCTCGCCGACCCCGAGCGCCGGGCGGAGCTGCGGGAGCGGGGCAGCGCCCATGTGCGCCGCTTCGACTGGTCCACGGTCGGCGCGGACATCCTCTCGGTGTACGAGACGGTCACCACCGGCACCGCGGCGGTCGCCACCGACGAGCGGCCCGGCCTGTGGTCGCGGTTCGGCCTGGCCCGCGAACGGGACGCGGAAGCGGGCACCCCGCACTCCACCGATAACCTTCGCGCGTGATCCCCACCCTCATCTGGATTCTCGTCGCGCTGCTGGCGATCGGCGTCTACCTGAGCTGGACCGCCGGCCGGCTGGACCGGCTGCACGTCCGCATGGACGCCGCCCGCGCCGCCCTGGACGCACAGTTGCTGCGCCGGGCGTCCGTCGCGCAGGAACTCGCCACCTCCGGCGTCCTGGACCCGGCCGCCTCCATCGTGCTCTACGAGGCCGCGCACGCCGCCCGGCAGGCCGAGGAGGAGCAGCGCGAGGTCGCCGAGAGCGAGCTGAGCCAGGCCCTGCGCGCCGTGTTCGAGGACGCCCGCCAGGTCGAGGGCGTACGGGCCGCCCCCGGTGGCGAGGACGCGGCGCACGAGCTGGCCGAGGCGGTGCGCCGGGTGCCGATGGCCCGCCGCTTCCACAACGACGCGGTCGGCGCCGCCCGCCGGCTGCGCGAGCACCGCAAGGTCCGCTGGTTCCGCCTCGCCGGGCACGCGCCGTTCCCGCTGGCCTTCGAGATGGACGACGAACCGCCCGCCGCGCTGGTCGAACGGGTCGCCTGAGCGGGGTCCGGCGGGGGCACGCCGGGACAAAATGATCCACCGGCTTCCCATTGGCCCTTGATGTGGCCTGGCCCGGTCGCGTTTCCTCGACGGTGCAGAAACCGTCTTTACCCATCAGTGAGGTCACGCGTGTCCATCATCGACAACCAGGGTCCCGAGACCGGCACCGCCCGTGTGAAGCGCGGCATGGCCGAGCAGCTCAAGGGCGGCGTCATCATGGACGTGGTCAACGCCGAGCAGGCGAAGATCGCGGAGGACGCGGGCGCCGTGGCCGTCATGGCCCTGGAGCGGGTCCCGGCCGACATCCGCAAGGACGGCGGCGTGGCCCGTATGTCCGACCCGGACATGATCGAGGGCATCATCGACGCCGTCTCGATCCCGGTCATGGCCAAGTCCCGCATCGGCCACTTCGTCGAGGCCCAGGTGCTCCAGTCCCTCGGCGTCGACTACATCGACGAGTCCGAGGTGCTCACCCCGGCCGACGAGGTCAACCACTCCGACAAGTGGGCGTTCACCACCCCCTTCGTCTGCGGTGCCACCAACCTGGGCGAGGCCCTGCGCCGCATCGCCGAGGGCGCGGCCATGATCCGCTCCAAGGGCGAGGCCGGCACCGGCAACGTCGTGGAGGCCGTGCGCCACCTGCGCCAGATCAAGGGCGAGATCGCCAAGCTGCGCGGCTGCGACCACAACGAGCTGTTCGCCGCCGCCAAGGAGCTGCGCGCCCCCTACGAGCTGGTCAAGGAGGTCGCCGAGCTGGGCAAGCTCCCGGTCGTGCTGTTCTCCGCCGGTGGCGTCGCCACCCCGGCCGACGCCGCCCTGATGCGCCAGCTCGGTGCCGAGGGCGTCTTCGTCGGCTCCGGCATCTTCAAGTCCGGCGACCCGGCCAAGCGCGCCGCCGCCATCGTGAAGGCCACCACCTTCTACGACGACCCGAAGATCGTCGCGGACGCCTCCCGCAACCTCGGCGAGGCCATGGTCGGCATCAACTGCGACACCCTCCCCGAGACCGAGCGCTACGCGAACCGCGGCTGGTAGGACCCCGTCACATGAACACCCCCGTCATCGGCGTCCTGGCCCTCCAGGGCGACGTACGGGAGCACCTCATCGCCCTGGCCGCGGCGGACGCCGTGGCCAGGCCGGTCAGGCGCCCCGAAGAACTCGCCGAGGTGGACGCCCTCGTGCTGCCCGGCGGCGAGTCCACCACCATCTCCAAGCTGGCCGTCCTCTTCGGCCTGATGGAGCCCCTGCGCGCCCGCGTGCGCGCCGGGCTGCCCGTCTACGGCACCTGCGCCGGGCTGATCCTGCTCGCCGACAAGATCCTCGACCCGCGCTCGGGCCAGGAGACCATCGGCGGCATCGACATGATCGTCCGCCGCAACGCCTTCGGCCGCCAGAACGAGTCCTTCGAGGCCGCGGTCGACGTCAAGGGTGTCGAGGGCGCCCCCGTGGAGGGCGTCTTCATCCGCGCCCCCTGGGTCGAGTCCGTGGGCGCGGCCGCCGAGGTGCTCGCCGAGCACGACGGCCACATCGTCGCCGTACGCCAGGGCAACGTGCTCGCCACCTCGTTCCACCCGGAACTGACCGGCGACCACCGGATGCACGCGCTCTTCACCGACATGGTCCGCGCGAACCGGACACCGGAGTCCTTGTAGGATCTGCGGCGGTACCCCTCAGGCTCTCCCAGCGCCGGGGGAGTCCTCAGGATCGGGTTACGCGAAGGAGACAGGCAGATGTCCGGCCACTCTAAATGGGCTACGACGAAGCACAAGAAGGCCGTGATCGACGCCAAGCGCGGCAAGCTCTTCGCGAAGCTCATCAAGAACATCGAGGTCGCGGCCCGCATGGGCGGCGTCGACATCGAGGGCAACCCGACGCTCTACGACGCCATCCAGAAGGCGAAGAAGCAGTCGGTCCCCAACAAGAACATCGACTCCGCGGTCAAGCGCGGCGGCGGCCTGGAGGCCGGCGGCGCCGACTACGAGACGATCATGTACGAGGGTTACGGCCCCAACGGTGTCGCGGTGCTCATCGAGTGCCTCACCGACAACCGCAACCGTGCCGCCTCCGACGTCCGCGTCGCCATGACCCGCAACGGCGGCAACATGGCCGACCCCGGCTCGGTGTCGTACCTGTTCAACCGCAAGGGCGTCATCATCGTCCCCAAGGGCGAGCTGACCGAGGACGACGTGCTCGGTGCCGTCCTGGACGCCGGTGCCGAGGAGGTCAACGACCTCGGTGAGTCCTTCGAGGTGCTCAGCGAGGCCACCGACCTGGTCGCGGTCCGCACCGCCCTCCAGGAGGCCGGTATCGACTACGACTCCGCCGACTCCAACTTCGTCCCGACCATGCAGGTCGAACTGGACGAGGACGGCGCCCGGAAGATCTTCAAGCTGATCGACGCCCTCGAGGACAGCGACGACGTCCAGAACGTCTTCGCCAACTTCGACGTGAGCGACGACGTCATGGAGAAGGTCGACGCGTAACGCTGCCGCGGGCTTGGCGGTGGGCACGGGCCGGTGGGACACATCCGCCGGCCCGTCGCCTTTGCCGGGCTCGGTTGCGGGACGTTGTCAGTGGCACCCGATAGCCTGCACAAACAAATGATCGAGCCCAGGGGGCGACAGGTGCGGGTGCTTGGGGTGGACCCCGGACTGACGCGGTGCGGGGTCGGGGTGGTCGAGGGGGTCGCGGGGCGGCCGCTGACCATGGTCGGCGTCGGTGTCGTCCGTACGCCCTCCGACGCCGAGCTGAGCCACCGGCTGCTCGCCGTCGAGCGGGGCCTCGAACAGTGGCTGGACGAGCACCAGCCCGAGTTCGTCGCCGTGGAGCGGGTCTTCAGCCAGCACAACGTCAGCACCGTCATGGGCACCGCCCAGGCCAGCGCCGTCGCCATGCTGTGCGCGGCCCGGCGCGGCATCCCGGTCGCCCTGCACACCCCCAGCGAGGTCAAGGCCGCCGTCACCGGCACCGGCCGCGCCGACAAGGCCCAGGTCGGCGCCATGGTCACCCGGCTGCTCCGGCTCAGCGCGCCCCCGAAGCCCGCCGACGCCGCCGACGCCCTCGCCCTCGCCATCTGCCACATCTGGCGCGCCCCCGCCCAGAACCGGCTCCAGCAGGCGGTCGCCGAGCACACGGCCCGTCGCACACCTCAGGCAACGAAAGGCCGAACGGCATGATCGCCTTCGTCAGCGGCACCGTCGCCGCCCTCGCCCCCGACTCGGCGGTCGTCGAGGTCGGCGGGGTCGGCATGGCCGTCCAGTGCACGCCCGACACCCTGGCGAAGCTCCGCGTCGGCCAGGCCGCCCGGCTGCACACCTCCCTCGTCGTCCGCGAGGACTCGCTCACCCTGTACGGCTTCGCCGACGACGACGAGCGCCAGGTCTTCGAACTGCTCCAGACCGCCAGCGGCGTCGGCCCCCGCCTCGCCCAGGCCATGCTCGCCACCCACCGCCCGGACACCCTGCGCCGCGCCGTCGCCACCGCCGACGAGAAAGCCCTCACCGCCGTGCCCGGCATCGGCAAGAAGGGCGCGCAGAAACTGCTGCTGGAGCTGAAGGACCGGCTCGGCGCCCCCCTCGGCGCCCCCGCCGTCGGCGCCCCGGTCAGCCAGGGCTGGCGCGACCAGTTGCACGCGGCCCTCATCGGCCTGGGCTACGCCACCCGCGAGGCCGACGAGGCCGTCACCGCCGTGACCCCCCAGGCCGAGGCGGCGGGCGGCACCCCCCAGGTCGGCCAGTTGCTCAAGGCCGCCCTCCAGACCCTGAACCGCGCCCGCTGACCCGCGCGCCACCGCTAGGAGCACCTGAAGTGAACTGGGACGACACGACGGACGGCGCCGCCGCGGAACGGCTGGTGGACACCGCCGCCGACCGGGAGGACCAGGCCGTCGAAGCCGCCCTGCGCCCCAAGGACCTCGGCGAGTTCATCGGCCAGGAGAAGGTGCGCGAACAGCTCGACCTCGTACTGCGGGCCGCCCGCGCGCGCGGCGCCACCGCCGACCACGTGCTGCTCTCCGGCGCCCCCGGCCTCGGCAAGACCACCCTGTCGATGATCATCGCCGCCGAGATGGGCGCCCCCATCCGTATCACCTCCGGCCCCGCCATCCAGCACGCCGGCGACCTCGCCGCGATCCTCTCCTCCCTCCAGGAGGGCGAGGTCCTCTTCCTGGACGAGATCCACCGCATGTCCCGGCCCGCCGAGGAGATGCTGTACATGGCGATGGAGGACTTCCGGGTCGACGTCATCGTCGGCAAGGGCCCCGGCGCCACCGCCATCCCGCTGGAACTTCCCCCGTTCACCCTGGTCGGCGCCACCACCCGCGCGGGCCTGCTGCCGCCCCCGCTGCGCGACCGCTTCGGCTTCACCGCGCACATGGAGTTCTACGAGCCGCGCGAACTCCAGCGGGTCGTGCACCGCTCGGCCGCCCTGCTGGACGTCGAGATCGACCCGTCCGGCGCCGCCGAGATCGCCGGCCGCTCGCGCGGCACGCCCCGGATCGCCAACCGGCTGCTGCGCCGGGTGCGGGACTACGCCCAGGTCAAGGCGGACGGCCTGATCACCGAGGACATCGCAGCCGCCGCCCTCGCCGTCTACGAGGTGGACGAGCGCGGCCTCGACCGGCTCGACCGGGGCGTGCTGGAGGCGCTGCTGAAACTGTTCGGCGGCGGCCCGGTCGGCCTGTCCACGCTGGCCGTCGCGGTGGGGGAGGAGCGGGAGACGGTGGAGGAGGTCGCCGAACCGTTCCTGGTGCGCGAGGGCCTGCTCGCCCGCACCCCGCGCGGGCGCGTGGCCACCCCGGCGGCCTGGGCGCACCTGGGCCTCACCCCGCCGCAGCGGCCGGCCACGGGAAACGGACAACAGGACCTGTTCGGGGCGTGAGACCGGCGCATTGGCCCCAGGAGGAACCCAGGTGCCATGCTGAGCGTTGTTCCATGCGCGCGGACTCGCTTAGACTCCGCCGATGCCGCCCTTGTGGGCGACGCCGACCAGCCCCCTCCAACAGGCCGCTCACCGCGCGGTCGCGCGAAGGAAATTCCGTCTCGTGAATGTCTATACCCTTCTCCCCTTCATCGTGCTCATCGCGGTCATGTTCCTGATGACGCGCTCGGCCAAGAAGAAGCAGCAGCAGGCCGCCAACATGCGGAACGAGATGCAGCCCGGTTCGGGCGTCCGCACGATCGGGGGGATGTACGCGACGGTCAAGGAGGTCACGGAGGACACCGTCCTCCTCGACGCCGGGCCGGGCGTCGAGCTGATCTTCGCCAAGAACGCGATCGGCGCCGTCCTCTCCGACGACGAGTACAACCGCATCATCCACGGCATCGAGCACGACCTTAAGTCGGACTCCGAGATCGTCCCGGACGACGCCTCCTCCCTCACCGCCGCCGACGCCGAGCACAAGGCCGTCGACTTCGGCAAGAAGGACGCCGCCGAGGAGACCCCGGTCGCCGAGGACAAGACGCTCGCCGACAAGGCCGAGACCGTCGAGCCCGCCGCCAAGGACGACACCGTCGTGAACAAGGCGGAGACGGCCGAGCCGGCCGAGGCGCCGAAGAAGACCGACGGCGACACCGACGCGAAGTAGTCACGTCCCCGGGGCGTCCCGGCGCCTCACACCGGGCGCGCGGTACGCCCCGGACGGCTCGGTTCCCGCACGTTTTCCCGCACGGAATCCCGACACCATGTCATGGCCACCGGCGCCCACGGCGCACCGGGCGGCCCGAGAGGGAGTACGAGAAGGTGGCAGCACCTAAGAAGGGCCGGGGCCCGAGTGCCCAGAGCAAGCCAGGGCGCTCGCTGGTCCTCATCCTGATCGCCATCGTGGCGATGACCGGCGGAATGTTCCTCGCCGGTCACACCACCCCGCGTCTCGGCATCGACCTTGCCGGCGGTACGAGCATCACGCTCAAGGCGAAGGCCGACCAGGGGTCGGCGATCAACAAGGCCAACATGGACACCGCGGTCGACATCATGAACCGCCGTGTCAACGGCCTTGGTGTCTCCGAGGCCGAGGTGCAGACCCAGGGCGACGACCACATCATCGTCAACATCCCCAAGGGCACCAACTCCAAGGAGGCCCAGCAGCAGGTCGGCACCACCGCCAAGCTGTACTTCCGCCCGGTCCTGGCCAGCGAGCCCAGCGGTGGCGCGACCCCCGCGCCGTCGCCGAGCACCTCCTCCGGCGCCAGTGGCTCCCCGAGCCCGGCCGCCAGCCCCTCCGGCGACCAGAAGGCGACCTCGCCCTCCGGCTCCCCCTCGCCGAACGCCTCGGCCACCTCGCAGGGCCGCGCCGTCAGCGACGCGCTGAAGGCCGACGCCACCCCGTCGCCCACCGGCTCCGCGAGCGCCAAGTCCTCCGGCGCCCCGGCGAGCCCCTCGCCGACGCCGAGCACCGACGCGGCCACCGCGAAGCTCCAGGCCCAGTACGCGGCCCTGGACTGCACCAAGCCCGCCGAGCGCGCCAAGGTCGGCCAGGCCGCCAAGCCCGGTGACCCCACCGTGGCCTGCGGTGAGATCAACAAGGTCTGGTACAAGTACGTGCTCGGCCCCGCCGCCGTGGACGGCACCGAGGTGAAGAAGGCCCAGGCCATCTTCGACACCCAGGGCGCCTCCGGCTGGCAGGTGCAGATGACCTTCACCTCCTCCGGCGCCAAGAAGTTCGCCGACATCACCGGCGAGCTGGCCAAGAACCAGCAGCCGCAGAACGAGTTCGGCATCGTCCTCGACGGCGACGTGGTCTCCAGCCCGTACGTGCAGCAGGCCATCACCGGCGGCCAGGCCGAGATCTCCGGCCGGTTCACGCAGGAGGAGGCCCAGAGCCTCTCCAACATGCTGTCCTACGGCGCGCTCCCGCTGTCCTTCCAGGAGGAGACCGTCACCACGGTCACCGCCGCCCTCGGCGGCGAGCAGCTCAAGGCCGGCCTCCTCGCGGGCGCCATCGGCCTCGTGCTGGTCGTGATCTACCTGGTGGCCTACTACCGCGGTCTGTCGCTGGTGGCCATGGCCTCCCTGCTGGTCTCCGCGATCCTCACCTACGTGATCATGTCGCTGCTCGGCCCGGCCATCGGCTTCGCGCTGAACCTGCCCGCCGTCTGCGGTGCCATCGTCGCCATCGGTATCACCGCGGACTCGTTCATCGTGTACTTCGAACGCATCCGGGACGAGATCCGCGAGGGCCGCACCCTGCGCCCCGCCGTCGAGCGGGCCTGGCCGCGCGCCCGGCGCACCATCCTGGTCTCCGACTTCGTGTCGTTCCTCGCCGCCGCCGTGCTGTTCATCGTCACCGTCGGCAAGGTCCAGGGCTTCGCGTTCACCCTCGGTCTGACCACCGTCCTCGACGTCGTGGTGGTCTTCTTCTTCACCAAGCCGCTGATGACGCTGCTGGCCCGCCGCAGGTTCTTCGCCGACGGCCACAAGTGGTCCGGCCTCGACCCGCGGAGCCTGGGCGCCAACCCGCCGCTGCGCCGCACCCGCCGTCCCTCCGGTCCCACCACGGGCCCCGTCGACCCCAAGGGGGCGTGAGCGATGTCGAAACTCGGTAACCTCGGCGCGCGGCTGCACCGCGGCGAAGTCAGCTACGACTTCATCGGCAAGCGCAAGATCTGGTACGGCGTCTCCATCCTGATCACCATCACGGCCATCCTCGGCCTGGCGGTGCGCGGCCTGAACATGGGCATCGACTTCCAGGGCGGCGCCGTCTTCACCACCCCGACCAAGATGAGCGCCTCGGTCGCCCAGGTCGAGGAGTACGCCCACGACGCCTCCGGCCACGAGGCCGTCGTGCAGAAGCTCGGCAACGGCAGCCTGCGCATTCAGATCGCCGGCCTCGACACCGCCAAGTCCGACCAGGTCAAGCAGACCCTGGCGAAGGACCTGAAGCTCGACCCCGAGCGGCTCAACGCCGACCTGGTCGGCCCGAGCTGGGGCGAGCAGATCGCCAACAAGGCGTGGCAGGGCCTGGCGATCTTCATGGTGCTCGTGGTGATCTACCTGGCGATCGCCTTCGAGTGGCGCATGGCCATCGCGGCCCTCGTCGCGCTGATCCACGACATCACCATCACCGTCGGCATCTACGCCCTCGTCGGCTTCGAGGTCACGCCCGGCACGGTCATCGGTCTGCTGACCATCCTCGGTTACTCGCTCTACGACACGGTCGTCGTCTTCGACAGCCTCAAGGAGCAGACCAAGGGCATCACCAAGCAGACCCGCTTCACCTACAGCGACATCGCCAACCACTCGATCAACAGCACCCTGGTGCGCTCCATCAACACCACGGTGGTCGCGCTCCTCCCGGTGGCGGGCCTGCTGTTCATCGGCGGCGGTTTCCTCGGAGCGGGCACCCTCAACGACATCTCCCTGTCGCTGTTCGTCGGCCTCGCGGCCGGCGCGTACTCCTCGATCTTCATCGCCACGCCGCTCGTCGCCGACCTCAAGGAGCGCGAGCCGGCGATGAAGGCCCTCCGGAAGCGGGTCATGGCCAAGCGTGCCCAGGCCGCCGCCGGAGAGGCCCAGGGGGAGTCCCGGTCCGCCACCGGAGAACCGTCCGACGGCGCGGCGCCCGCTGTGGTGGGCCCGCGCGACCAGTCCGCGCCCCGCAACCGGGGCCGCGGCCGACCCTCTGGAAAGCGCCGATGACCTCCATCCAGGAGCTGCTGCTCAGCCGTATCCGCGACGTGGCCGACTACCCGGAGCCGGGCGTGATGTTCAAGGACATCACCCCGCTCCTGGCCGACCCCGCCGCGTTCACGGCCCTCACCGACACGCTGGCCGAGCTGGCCACGGCCACCGGCGCCACCAAGATCGTCGGTCTGGAGGCGCGGGGCTTCATCCTGGGCGCGCCGGTCGCCGTCCGCGCGGGCCTCGGCTTCATCCCCGTCCGCAAGGCCGGCAAGCTCCCCGGAGCGACGCTGCGCCAGGCGTACGACCTGGAGTACGGCTCCGCCGAGATCGAGGTGCACGCCGAGGACCTGTCCGACGGTGACCGTGTGTTCATCGTGGACGACGTGCTCGCCACCGGCGGCACCGCCGAGGCCGCGATCAAGCTGATCGAGCGCGCCGGCGCACGCGTCTCCGGCGTCGCCGTCCTCATGGAGCTGGGCTTCCTCCAGGGCCGCGCCCGTCTGGAGTCCGCCCTGCACGGCGCGCCCCTGGAGGCGCTGCTCCAGGTCTGAACCGGACCGAGCGGACCTTGAGCGGCCGCGAGCGCACCGGGCCTCCCCGGCCCGCGCTCGCGGCCGCTCCGCGTCCCGCGAGACCGGCCCCCCGGAATCCACCACCCGTCCCACGTGTTCCACTGGGTGTTCCACTGGTGGGCCGCTCTCCCCACCGCCTGAAGGCGATGACGGGGCGCGGGATCGCTACCATGGGGTTTCCGGAGCCTGACCGGGGGACCCGGATCGCGCACTAGGAGTCCTCTTGCCCGACGAGGCCCAGCCACTGACCGCCGCCAAGCCGGAGTCCGCCTCGGCGCCCGCGGTGAAGCCCGCGCCGAACGCGTCCGAAGCGAAGAACGACCGGCGCGGCTCGGTCGAGCACGCCCAGTCGGCGCCGGTGGAGAAGACCGCCGACGCCGCGCGCCCCAAGCCCGCCCCCGTGCGCCCCGCAGCCGGTCAGACCGCGCCCCGCTCCGGCTCCTCCAACCGCGTCCGCGCCCGCCTGGCCCGCCTCGGCGTGCAGCGCGCCAACCCGTACAACCCGGTGCTGGAGCCGCTGCTGCGGATAGTGCGCAGCAACGACCCCAAGATCGAGAACGCGACGCTCCGCCAGATCGAGCGCGCCTACCAGGTGGCCGAGCGCTGGCACCGGGGCCAGAAGCGCAAGAGCGGCGACCCGTACATCACGCACCCGCTGGCCGTCACCACCATCCTGGCCGAGCTGGGCATGGACCCGGCGACCCTGATGGCCGGGCTGCTGCACGACACCGTCGAGGACACCGAGTACGGCCTGGACGACCTGCGCCGGGACTTCGGTGACGTGGTCGCGCTGCTGGTGGACGGCGTCACCAAGCTGGACAAGGTCAAGTTCGGCGAGGCCGCGCAGGCCGAGACCGTGCGCAAGATGGTCGTCGCCATGGCCAAGGACCCCCGTGTCCTGGTCATCAAGCTCGCCGACCGCCTGCACAACATGCGCACCATGCGCTACCTCAAGCGCGAGAAGCAGGAGAAGAAGGCGCGCGAGACCCTGGAGATCTACGCGCCGCTCGCCCACCGCCTGGGCATGAACACCATCAAGTGGGAGCTGGAGGACCTGGCCTTCGCCATCCTCTACCCCAAGATGTACGACGAGATCGTGCGGCTGGTGGCCGAGCGCGCCCCCAAGCGCGACGAGTACCTGGCCATAGTCACCGACGAGGTGCAGGCCGACCTGCGCGCCGCCCGGATCAAGGCGACCGTCACCGGCCGGCCCAAGCACTACTACAGCGTCTACCAGAAGATGATCGTCCGCGGCCGGGACTTCGCGGAGATCTATGACCTGGTCGGCATCCGCGTCCTGGTGGAGACCGTCCGGGACTGCTACGCGGCGCTCGGCACGATCCACGCGCGATGGAACCCGGTCCCCGGCCGGTTCAAGGACTACATCGCGATGCCGAAGTTCAACATGTACCAGTCGCTGCACACGACGGTCATCGGCCCCAACGGCAAGCCGGTCGAGCTGCAGATCCGCACCTTCGACATGCACCGCCGCGCCGAGTACGGCATCGCCGCGCACTGGAAGTACAAGCAGGAGGCCGTGGCCGGCGCCTCCAAGGTGCGCACCGACGCCCCGAAGTCGTCCGGCAAGGGCAAGGACGACCACCTCAACGACATGGCGTGGCTGCGCCAGTTGCTGGACTGGCAGAAGGAGACCGAGGACCCCGGCGAGTTCCTGGAGTCCCTGCGCTTCGACCTGTCCCGCAACGAGGTCTTCGTCTTCACGCCCAAGGGCGACGTGATAGCGCTCCCGGCCGGGGCCACCCCGGTCGACTTCGCCTACGCGGTGCACACCGAGGTCGGCCACCGGACCATAGGGGCACGCGTCAACGGACGCCTGGTCCCGCTGGAGTCCACCCTGGACAACGGCGACCTGGTGGAGGTCTTCACCTCCAAGGCGCCCGGCGCCGGGCCCTCCCGCGACTGGCTGGGCTTCGTCAAGTCGCCCCGCGCCCGCAACAAGATCCGCGCCTGGTTCTCCAAGGAGCGCCGGGACGAGGCGATCGAGCAGGGCAAGGACGCGATCGTCCGCGCGATGCGCAAGCAGAACCTGCCGATCCAGCGCATCCTGACCGGCGACTCCCTGGTCACGCTGGCGCACGAGATGCGCTACTCCGACATCTCCGCGCTGTACGCGGCGATCGGCGAGGGCCATGTCTCCGCGCAGAACATCGTGCAGAAGCTCGTCCAGGCGCTCGGCGGCGAGGAGGCGGCCACCGAGGAGATCGAGGAGCCGGTCCCGCCGACCCGGCGCAGCCGCAAGCGCCGCTCCAGCGCCGACCCCGGTGTCGTCGTCAAGGGCGTCGACGACGTATGGGTGAAGCTGGCCCGCTGCTGCACCCCGGTCCCGGGCGACCCGATCATCGGGTTCGTCACGCGGGGCAGCGGGGTCTCGGTGCACCGCAGCGACTGCGTCAACGTGGACTCGCTCTCCCGCGAGCCCGAGCGCATCCTCGACGTCGAGTGGGCGCCCACCCAGTCCTCGGTCTTCCTGGTCGCCATCCAGGTCGAGGCGCTGGACCGCTCCCGGCTGCTCTCGGACGTCACCCGCGTCCTGTCCGACCAGCACGTCAACATCCTGTCGGCGGCCGTGCAGACCTCCCGCGACCGGGTCGCCACCTCCCGCTTCACCTTCGAGATGGGCGACCCCAAGCACCTGGGGCACGTCCTGAAGGCGGTCCGGGGCGTGGAGGGCGTCTACGACGTCTACCGCGTCACCTCGGCCCGCAACCGGGGCTAGCGACAGATACGCCGAGGGGCTCCGTACGGTGTGTACGGAGCCCCTCGGCGCAGGCGGCGGAAATCAGGGGGCCGTCTCAGCCCCCGAACTCCTCGAGACCCTTGAGCGCCTGGTCCAGCAGCGCCTGGCGGCCCTCCAGCTCACGCTCCAGCTTGTCGGCGCGGGAGGTGTTGCCCTGGGCGCGGGCCTGCTCGACCTGGCCCCGGAGCTTGTCCACGGCGGCCTGGAGCTGACCGGTCAGACCCGCCGCACGCGCACGCGCCTCCGGGTTGGTCCGGCGCCACTCGGCCTCCTCGGCCTCCTGGATCGCCCGCTCCACCGCGTGCATCCGGCCCTCGACCTTGCCCCGCGCGTCCCGCGGCACATGACCGATGGCCTCCCACCGCTCGTTGACCGAACGGAACGCGGCACGCGCGGCCTTCAGGTCGCGCACCGGGAGGATCTGCTCGGCCTCCTCGGCCAGCGACTCCTTCAGCTTCAGGTTCTCGCCCTGCTCCGCGTCCCGCTCGGCGAACACCGAGCTGCGCGCGGCGAAGAACACGTCCTGCGCGCCCCGGAAGCGGTTCCACAGGTCGTCCTCGTGCTCGCGCTGGGCGCGGCCCGCGGCCTTCCAGTCCGCCATCAGCTCGCGGTACCGGGCCGCCGTGGCACCCCAGTCCGTCGAACCGGACAGCGCCTCGGCCTCCGCGACCAGCCGCTCCTTCACACGCCGGGCGTCCTCGCGCTGGGAGTCGAGCTGCGCGAAGTGCGCCTTGCGGCGCTTGGAGAACGCCGACCGGGCGTGCGAGAAGCGGTGCCACAGCTCGTCGTCGGACTTGCGGTCGAGCCGGGGCAGGCCCTTCCAGGTGTCCACCAGGGCCCGCAGCCGCTCCCCGGCCACCCGCCACTGGTCGGACGCCGCGAGCTGCTCCGCCTCCGCGACCAGGTCCTCCTTGGCCTTGCGGGCCTCGTCGGACTGCTTGGCCCGCTGCGCCTTGCGCTCCTCGCGCCGCGACTCGACCTTCTCGACGAGCTTGTCCAGCCGGGTCCGCAGCGCCTCCAGGTCGCCCACCGCGTGGTGCGCGTCCACCTGCTCGCGGATGTGGCCGATCGCGGTCTGGGCGTCCTTCGCGGACAGATCGGTGGTCTGCACGCGCTTTTCGAGGAGGCCGATCTCGACCACCAGGCCCTCGTACTTGCGCTCGAAGTAGGCAAGCGCCTCCTCGGGGGAGCCGGCCGCCCACGATCCGACGACCTGCTCGCCGTCGGCCGTACGCACGTACACGGTCCCCGTCTCGTCGACGCGGCCCCACGGGTCGCTGCTCACAGCGCCTCCTCCACATGATGCCTGCGGGGAGCCTCCCGGCCCCCTGGCATCGTCCACAGTTTCGTCATCGCCAACATAGGCGACCGGCGGGTGGCCTGTCCGCATCCGGCGGCACCCAATTCCGCAGGCGACCGGCCCGCGAGGGCGGGCCGGAACGCCCCGGCGGGGTCAGGACTTCGTGACCGTCGCCTTGTCGATCACGACCGTCGCGTTCGGGGCGCCGTCGCCCTGGCCGGTGTTCTCGCCCGCCTTGGCGATCTTGTCAAGCACCTTCAGCCCGGCCTTGTCGATCGTGCCGAAGGGGGTGTACGACGGCGGCAGCGGGCTGTCCTTGTACACCAGGAAGAACTGGCTGCCGCCGGTGTGCGCCTGCCCGGTGTTGGCCATCGCCACCGTGCCCGCCGGGTAGGTGTTCTTCTTGAGGCTCTTGTCCTTCAGATTCTCGTCCGGGATGGTGTAGCCCGGCCCGCCGGTGCCGGTGCCCGTCGGGTCGCCGCACTGCAGGACGTAGATCCCGTTCGTGGTCAGCCGGTGGCACTTGGTGTGGTCGAAGAAGCCCTTGTCCGCGAGGTAGGAGAAGGAGTTCACCGTGTGCGGGGCCGCCGACGCCTTCAGCGCGATGCCGATGTCGCCGCAGGTGGTCGCCAGCTTCATCGTGTAGTCGGCCGACGTGTCGATCGACACCGCCGGCTCCTTCTTCCACGACTGCTTCTTCACCGAGCCCTTGGCCGGCTTCTCGCAGGGGTCCGGGGCCTTGCTGGGGCTCGCGGCCGCGCTCGGCGAGGACCCGGCGGCGTCCACCTTCTTGTCGCCGTCGTCCTTCATCACGCCCGTCGTGTACAGCGCCACGCTGCCGATCACGATCACGCCGAGCACCGACGCGATCACCGAGTTGCGCATGCGCGCCTTGCGTCGCGAGTCCGTGCGCCGCTGCTGCTGCCGCAAGAACTTCTCCCGTGCGAGCTGACGCCGTCGCTGCTCCTGGCTGACCACCGGGTTTCTCCCTCATGCGTGTCGTATGCCGACCGGTACGTGTGCGTCCTGTGATCCGACAGGCGCGTGTAGCCCCGTACCGTATATGGGTTCGCTGAGGAATCGGCAGCGCCGGTAGGCTCTGGGATCACGGGCCGCCCCCGCGCGAGCCCTCCCGTACCGACACAACGAAGGACGATCGTGCTCATTGCCGGGTTCCCCGCCGGGGCCTGGGGGACGAACTGTTATCTCGTCGCCCCCGCCGCCGGTGAGGAGTGCGTGATCATCGACCCCGGCCATCAGGCCGCCCCCGGCGTCGAGGAAGCGCTGAAGAAGCATCGCCTCAAGCCGACCGCCGTCGTCCTCACCCACGGCCACATCGACCACGTCGCCTCCGTCGTCCCCGTGTGCGGCGCGCACGACGTGCCCGCGTGGATTCATCCCGACGACCGGTACATGCTCAAGCACCCCGAGAAGGCGCTCGGCCGGTCCATCGGGATGCCGCTCATGGGCGAACTGACCGTGGGGGAGCCGGACGACGTCCGCGAGCTGACCGACGGGGCGAAGCTGGACCTGGCCGGGATGGAGTTCTCCGTCGCCCACGCGCCGGGCCATACCAAGGGGTCGGTGACCTTCCGGATGCCCGAGAGCGCCGACGTCCCGTCGGTCTTCTTCTCCGGGGATCTGCTGTTCGCCGGCTCCGTGGGACGCACCGACCTGCCGGGCGGATCGATGGAGGACATGCTCGGGTCGCTGGCACGCGTGTGCCTGCCGCTCGACGACTCCACCGTGGTCCTGTCCGGCCACGGCCCCCAGACCACCATCGGCCAGGAACGCGCCACCAACCCCTATCTGCGGCAGGTGGCCGCCGGCCAGGGAACCGACCCGGCTCCCCGACGAGGAATGTGACGAGAGAACTTCCGTGAGCACCTTCAAGGCCCCCAAGGGCACGTACGACCTGATCCCGCCGCAGTCCGCCCAGTACCTCGCCGTCCGCGAGGCCATCGCCGCCCCGCTGCGCAACTCCGGGTACGGCTACATCGAGACGCCGGGCTTCGAGAACGTCGAGCTGTTCGCGCGCGGTGTCGGTGAGTCCACCGACATCGTCACCAAGGAGATGTACGCCTTCGAGACCAAGGGCGGCGACCGCCTCGCCCTGCGCCCCGAAGGCACCGCCTCCGTGCTCCGCGCCGCCCTGGAGGCCAGCCTGCACAAGGCGGGCAACCTCCCGGTCAAGCTCTGGTACTCCGGCTCCTACTACCGCTACGAGCGCCCGCAGAAGGGCCGTTACCGCCACTTCTCCCAGGTCGGCGCCGAGGCGATCGGTGCCGAGGACCCCGCGCTGGACGCCGAGCTGATCATCCTGGCCGACCAGGCGTACCGCTCGCTGGGCCTGCGCGAGTTCCGCATCCTGCTCAACAGCCTGGGCGACGCCGAGTGCCGTCCGGTGTACCGGGCCGCGCTCCAGGACTTCCTGCGCGGACTCGACCTCGACGAGGACACCCTGCGCCGCGCCGAGATCAACCCGCTGCGCGTCCTGGACGACAAGCGCGAGTCGGTGCAGAAGCAGCTCACCGGCGCCCCCCTGCTGCGCGACTACCTGTGCGACGCCTGCAAGGCGTACCACGAGGAGGTCCGCGAGCTGATCACCGCCGCCGGCGTCGCCTTCGAGGACGACCCCAAGCTGGTCCGGGGCCTGGACTACTACACCCGCACCACCTTCGAGTTCGTCCACGACGGCCTCGGCTCCCAGTCCGCCGTCGGCGGCGGCGGCCGGTACGACGGCCTCTCCGAGATGATCGGCGGCCCCGCGCTGCCCTCGGTCGGCTGGGCGCTCGGCGTGGACCGCACCGTCCTCGCCCTGGAGGCCGAGGGCGTGGAACTGGACCTGCCGTCCACCACCAGCGTCTTCGCCGTGCCGCTCGGCGAGGAGGCCCGGCGGGTGCTGTTCGCCAAGGTCACCGAGTTGCGCAAGGTCGGCGTCGCGGCCGACTTCTCCTACGGCGGCAAGGGCCTGAAGGCCGCGATGAAGGCCGCCAACCGCTCCGGCGCCCGCTACGCGCTGGTGCTCGGCGAGCGCGACCTCGCCGAGGGCCTGGTGCAGGTCAAGGACATGGAGTCCGGCGAGCAGACCGCGGTCGGCCTGAACGAGGTCGTCGCGGAGCTGGAGTCCCGGCTCTGACCCTCGGTCGTGAACAGGTGACGGGCCGGACGGACAGCCGTCCGGCCCGTCACCGTTCGATCGCCTGTGCTGCCGTACGGTCCGAACCGGCCGAAAATAGAGGGAGCGTGCCCCGCCCGCCTCGAACTTATGCACAGCGAACGGTGCGCCAGGGCGCCTGTGCGGCACAATGACCGATGCCCGAAGCAGGTCCGATCTAGCGAGTGACGGAATCGGCGTGATGAGCAAGACGACAGTCAACGACGTCTCCACCCAGTCCGGGCCCGAACGTGCTCACGGCACGGCCCGCGTCGAGGGCGGCAGCCGCGCCTTCGCCCTGATGCTGGTGATCACTGGCGCGGCCGGACTGCTCGCCGCCTGGGTCATCACGCTCGACAAGTTCAAGCTGCTCGAAGCCAAGGTCGAGGGGAAGACCTTCGTCCCCGGCTGCAGTCTCAACCCCGTGGTCTCCTGCGGCAGCGTCATGGAGAGCAAGCAGGCCGCCGCCTTCGGCTTCCCCAACCCCATGCTGGGCCTGGTCGCCTACGGCATCGTGATCTGCGTCGGGGTGAGCCTGCTCGCCCGCGCCCGCTTCCCCCGCTGGTACTGGCTGACCTTCAACGCCGGCACGCTGTTCGGCGTCGGCTTCTGCACCTGGCTCCAGTTCCAGTCCCTGTACCGGATCAACGCCCTGTGCCTGTGGTGCTCGCTGGCCTGGGTCGCCACGATCATCATGTTCTGGTACCTCACCTCCTTCAACGTGCGCCAGGGCTTCCTGCCCGCCCCGCGCCCGCTGCGCTCCTTCTTCGGCGAGTTCACCTGGGTCCTGCCCGTGCTGCACATCGGGATCATCGGCATGCTGATCCTGACCCGCTGGTGGAGCTTCTGGACGAGCTGACCGGCCGTGCCTCAACCGGTGTCCGGGGCCGTTGTCAGTGGCGTGATTTAGGGTTTTCGGTGTGGAAGCCGACCTGTTCACCGCCGCAGCCGAAGAACGCCAGGAGAAGGAGCCCGCGGGCAGTCCCCTGGCGGCGCGCATGCGCCCGCGCACCCTGGACGAGGTGGTGGGCCAGCGCCATCTGCTCAAGCCCGGCTCGCCGCTGCGCAGACTGGTCGGCGAGGGCGGCCGGGGTCCCGCCGGACCCTCCTCGGTGATCCTCTGGGGCCCGCCCGGCACCGGCAAGACCACCCTCGCCCATGTCGTCTCCCGCGCCACCGACCAGCGCTTCGTGGAGCTGAGCGCCATCAGCGCCGGCGTCAAGGAGGTCCGCGCGGTCATCGACGGCGCCCGCCGCGCCACCGGCGGCTTCGGCAAGGAGACCGTCCTCTTCCTGGACGAGATCCACCGCTTCAGCAAGGCCCAGCAGGACTCCCTGCTCCCGGCCGTGGAGAACCGCTGGGTCACCCTGATCGCGGCCACCACGGAGAACCCGCACTTCTCGGTCAACTCCCCGCTGCTCTCCCGCTCCCTGCTTCTGACCCTCGAACCGCTCACCGACGACGACGTACGCGACCTCGTGCGCCGCGCCCTGGCCGACGAGCGGGGCCTGGGCGGGACGCTCACCCTCCCCGAGGAGTCCGAGGAGCACATCCTGCGGGTGGCCGGCGGCGACGCCCGCCGCGCCCTCACCGTGCTGGAGGCCGCCGCCGGCGCCTCTCTCGACAAGGGTGAGGGCGAGATCACCCTGACCACGCTGGAGGAGACCGCCGACCGCGCGGCGGTGAAGTACGACCGCGACGGCGACCAGCACTACGACGTGGCCAGCGCCCTGATCAAGTCCATCCGGGGCTCGGACGTGGATGCGGCCCTGCACTACCTGGCCCGGATGATCGAGGCCGGCGAGGACCCCCGCTTCATCGCCCGGCGCCTGATGATCTCCGCCAGCGAGGACATCGGTGTCGCCGACCCCAACGCGCTGCCGATAGCCGTCGCGGCCGCGCAGGCCGTCGCGATGATCGGCTTCCCCGAGGCTTCGCTCACCCTCAGCCACGCCACCATCGCGCTCGCGCTGGCCCCCAAGTCCAATTCCGCGACCACCGCGATCGGCGAGGCCCTGGCCGACGTGCGCAAGGGCCTCGCGGGCCCGGTCCCGGCCCACCTGCGGGACGGGCACTACCAGGGCGCCAAGAAGCTGGGCCACGCCAAGGGCTACGTCTACCC
The DNA here is from genome assembly GCF_004784475.1 of Streptomyces bauhiniae. Lineage (GTDB taxonomy): Bacteria > Actinomycetota > Actinomycetes > Streptomycetales > Streptomycetaceae > Streptomyces > Streptomyces seoulensis. Next base: position 127,273 of record NZ_SRRT01000008.1, on the reverse strand, counting down.
GCACAACCAGGCCGACGGCATCGCCGCCCAGCAGTACGCCCCGGACGCCCTCAAGGACCGCGAGTACTACACCCCGACCCGGCACGGCGCCGAGGCGCGGTACGCGGACGCGGTCGAATGGACCAGGAAGCACCTGGGTCGAAAGCGGTCCTGAGCGCCCTGTAGACTGCCTCGAAGTGCTGAGTCCCGTGTCCGGGCCCCCGACAAGGGGGAACGGCTCACCAGAGCGGGACATCCAGCCGGAGAGTCCGGCCCCTCGGGGCGGGGTTCTCCAGGAGCGTCGCGCACCGTCGAAGGTGTCGCGGGCAGCCCACCACCCTCCGGCCGAGCGCCGGGACCGGTCGGTGGGCCACTCGCGTGCTGCACGTATGTGCCCAGTTCGGGGAACGGCTGCCCGGCCCGTCCGGTAAGGACAGGCAGGGTCTCCCCGGCTGCGGATGCGACCTCCCCTAACCCTGGTGAAGCCGTATTCGCATAAGAAACACGAGGTGTCGGTTCCATGGCGAACCAGTCCCGCCCCAAGGTCAAGAAGTCGCGTGCCCTCGGCATCGCGCTGACCCCGAAGGCCGTCAAGTACTTCGAGGCCCGCCCCTACCCGCCGGGCGAGCACGGCCGCGGCCGCAAGCAGAACTCGGACTACAAGGTCCGTCTGCTCGAGAAGCAGCGTCTGCGCGCGCAGTACGACGTGTCCGAGCGCCAGCTCGTCCGCGCCTACGAGCGTGCCTCCAAGGTCCAGGGCAAGACCGGTGAGGCCCTGATCATCGAGCTCGAGCGCCGCCTCGACGCGCTGGTCCTGCGTTCGGGCATCGCCCGCACGATCTACCAGGCCCGCCAGATGGTCGTCCACGGCCACATCCAGGTCAACGGCCAGAAGGTCGACAAGCCGTCCTTCCGTGTCCGTCCGGACGACGTCGTGCAGGTCCGCGACCGCTCCAAGGACAAGACGCTCTTCCAGGTCGCGCGTGAGGGTGGCTTCGCCGCCGACGGTGAGACCCCGCGTTACCTCCAGGTGAACCTCAAGGCCCTGGCGTTCCGCCTGGACCGTGAGCCGAACCGCAAGGAGATCCCGGTGATCTGCGACGAGCAGCTCGTCGTCGAGTACTACGCCCGCTGATCCCAGCCCCGGCGCAGCACCACGGCCCGTCGTCCCCCCGCTCTTTCGCGGGCGGGACGGCGGGCTCGCGCGTTTCCGGCGCCCCCGCCGGCGCCCGGTAATCCGGTACGGAGCCCCGCCGGTGGCGCGATAGGCTCGGTGCACGACTTTTATCGATGCTCAAGCACGTTTCAGGGAGCTGGTGCGCACAGTGTCCGGTGGAGAGGTTGCCGGGATTCTGGTGGCCGTCTTCTGGGCGATCCTGGTCTCCTTCCTCGCCGTAGCGCTGGCGAGGCTGGCCCAGACGCTCAAGGCGACCACCAAGCTCGTGGCGGACGTGACCGACCAGGCCGTCCCGCTGCTGGCGGACGCGTCCACGGCGGTGCGCTCGGCGCAGACCCAGATCGAGCGCGTCGACGCCATCGCCTCCGACGTGCAGGAGGTGACGTCGAACGCCTCCGCGCTCTCCTCCACCGTCGCCTCCACCTTCGGCGGCCCCCTGGTCAAGGTCGCCGCCTTCGGCTACGGCGTCCGCCGCGCGCTCGGCGGCCGCGACGAGGCCAAGCCCGCGAAGACGCCGCGCCGAACGGTGATCGTGGGCCGGACGGTCCCGGCCGCACGGCGGGGCAAGCGAAAGAAGGACTGAGGACCGCGATGTTCCGCCGTACGTTCTGGTTCGGCACCGGCGTCGCCGCCGGTGTGTGGGCCACCACCAAGGTCAACCGCAAGCTGAAGCAGCTCACTCCCGAGAGCCTCGCCGTCACCGCGGCCAACAAGGCACTGGAGACCGGGCACCGGCTCAAGGACGCGGCGGTCGGCTTCGCACTCGACGTCCGCGACAACATGGTCCAGCGCGAGGCGGAGCTGGAGGAGGCGCTCGGCATCCACGAGAGCCCCGCCCTGCCGGAGCCCCGGCGGATCACCGCCATCGAGAACAACAGCAGCACAGTGAAGTACATCGAGAACACGACGTACTCGTACAACCGGAATGAGGACCACTGATGGAGTCGGCCGAGATTCGCCGCCGCTGGCTGAGCTTCTTCGAGGAGCGCGGGCACACCGTCGTCCCTTCGGCGTCGCTCATCGCGGACGACCCGACTCTGCTCCTCGTCCCGGCCGGCATGGTGCCCTTCAAGCCCTACTTCCTGGGTGAGGTCAAGCCGCCCTTCCAGCGCGCCACCAGCGTGCAGAAGTGCGTGCGCACGCCCGACATCGAAGAGGTCGGCAAGACCACCCGCCACGGCACCTTCTTCCAGATGTGCGGCAACTTCTCCTTCGGCGACTACTTCAAGGAAGGCGCCATCAAGTTCGCCTGGGAGCTGCTCACCAGCCCCCAGGACAAGGGCGGTTACGGCCTCGACCCCGAGCGCCTGTGGATCACCGTCTACAAGGACGACGACGAGGCCGAGCGCATCTGGCACGACGTCGTGGGCGTGCCCAAGGAGCGCATCCAGCGCCTGGGCATGAAGGACAACTACTGGTCCATGGGCGTCCCCGGCCCCTGCGGCCCCTGCTCCGAGATCAACTACGACCGCGGCCCCGAGTTCGGCGTCGAGGGCGGCCCCGCCGTCAACGACGAGCGGTACGTCGAGATCTGGAACCTCGTCTTCATGCAGTACGAGCGGGGCGAGGGCATCGGCAAGGACGACTTCGAGATCCTCGGGGACCTGCCGAGCCAGAACATCGACACGGGCCTCGGCCTGGAGCGCCTCGCCATGATTCTGCAGGGCGTGCAGAACATGTACGAGATCGACACCTCCATGGCCGTCATCGAGAAGGCCACCGAGCTGACCGGCGTGGCCTACGGCGACGCCCAGGCGTCGGACGTCTCGCTGCGCGTGGTCACCGACCACATGCGCACCGCCGTCATGCTGATCGGCGACGGCGTCACCCCCGGCAACGAGGGCCGCGGCTACGTGCTGCGCCGCATCATGCGCCGCGCCATCCGCAACATGCGCCTGCTGGGCGCCGACGGACCGGTCGTCAAGCCGCTGATCGACGTCGTGATCGCCATGATGGGCCAGCAGTACCCCGAGCTGATCACCGACCGCGAGCGCATCGAGAAGGTCGCCGTCGCCGAGGAGAACGCCTTCCTCAAGACGCTCAAGGCCGGCACCAACATCCTCGACACCGCCGTCACCGAGACCAAGCAGTCCGGCGGCAGCATGCTCTCCGGCGACAAGGCGTTCCTGCTCCACGACACCTGGGGCTTCCCGATCGACCTCACCCTGGAGATGGCCGCCGAGCAGGGCCTCTCCGTGGACGAGACCGGCTTCCGCCGCCTGATGACGGAGCAGCGGGAGCGCGCCAAGGCCGACGCCCGCGCCAAGAAGACCGGCCACGCCGACCTCGGCGCCTACCGGGAGATCGCGGACGCCTCCGGCGCCACCGACTTCATCGGCTACAGCGACACCGAGAGCGAGACCACGATCGTCGGCATCCTCGTCGACGGTGTCTCCTCGCCGGCCGCCACCGAGGGCGACGAGGTCGAGATCGTGCTCGACCGCACCCCGTTCTACGCCGAGGGCGGCGGCCAGATCGGTGACACCGGCCGCATCAAGGTGGACACCGGTGCCGTCATCGAGATCCGCGACACCCAGAAGCCGGTGCCGGGCGTGTACGTCCACAAGGGCGTTGTCCAGGTCGGCGAGGTCACGGTCGGGGCCAGGGCCCAGGCGTCCATCGACGCCCGCCGCCGCAAGGCCATCGCCCGCGCCCACTCGGCCACCCACCTGACCCACCAGGCGCTGCGCGACGCCCTCGGCCCGACGGCCGCCCAGGCCGGTTCGGAGAACCAGCCCGGCCGCTTCCGCTTCGACTTCGGCTCCCCGGCCGCCGTCCCGACGGCCGTGATGACCGACGTCGAGCAGAAGATCAACGAGGTGCTCTCCCGCGACCTGGACGTGCACGCCGAGGTCATGGGCATCGACGACGCCAAGAAGCAGGGCGCCATCGCCGAGTTCGGCGAGAAGTACGGCGAGCGGGTCCGCGTGGTCACCATCGGCGACTTCTCCAAGGAGCTGTGCGGCGGCACCCACGTGCACAACACCGCCCAGCTCGGCCTGGTGAAGCTGCTCGGCGAGTCCTCCATCGGCTCCGGCGTACGCCGGATCGAGGCGCTGGTCGGCATGGACGCCTACAACTTCCTCGCCCGCGAGCACACGGTCGTCAACCAGCTCAGCGAGCTGATCAAGGGACGCCCGGAGGAGCTGCCGGAGAAGGTCTCCGCGATGCTCGGCAAGCTGAAGGACGCCGAGAAGGAGATCGAGAAGTTCCGCGCCGAGAAGGTCCTCCAGGCCGCCGCCGGTCTCGCCGGGTCCGCCAAGGACGTACGCGGTGTCGCCCTGGTCGCCGGCCAGGTCCCGGACGGCACCACCCCGGACGACCTGCGCAAGCTGGTGCTGGACGTGCGCGGGCGCATCCAGGGCGGCCGGGCCGCCGTGGTCGCCCTCTTCACGGTGAACAACGGCAAGCCGCTCACCGTCATCGCCACCAACGACGCGGCCCGCGAGCGCGGCCTCAAGGCCGGTGAGCTGGTCCGCACCGCCGCCAAGACCCTCGGCGGCGGCGGTGGCGGCAAGCCGGACGTCGCCCAGGGCGGCGGCCAGAACCCGGCCGCCGTCGGCGAGGCCGTCGACGCCGTCGAGCGCCTCGTCGCCGACACCGCGAAGTAGGCCGGGCCGTCATGCGCAGAGGACGCCGGCTCGCCATCGACGTCGGGGACGCCCGGATCGGGGTCGCCTCGTGCGACCCCGACGGAATCCTCGCCACCCCGGTGGAGACGGTTCCCGGCCGGGACATCCCGGCCGCGCACCGCAGGCTGCGGCAACTGGTCGAGGAGTACGAGCCGATCGAGGTCGTCGTCGGGCTCCCTCGCTCCCTCAAGGGGGGCGAGGGGCCGGCGGCGGTCAAGGTGCGCGCGTTCACCCAGGAGCTGGCGCGGGGCATCAAGCCGGTGCCGGTCAGGCTGGTGGACGAGCGGATGACCACGGTGACGGCCAGTCAGGGACTGCGCGCCTCGGGCGTGAAGTCCAAGAAGGGCCGCTCCGTGATCGACCAGGCGGCCGCGGTGATCATTCTCCAGCAGGCGCTGGAATCCGAACGGGTGTCAGGTGCGCCACCCGGTGAGGGCGTCGAAGTGGTCATCTGATCGCGGTGCGGTAACGTTCCGCGCGATGCGGCGGTGTTCGAACAGCCGCCGCACAGCAAGAGGCGGAACGGAAGCCGGTCCTGGAGCCGGGCGACCGTCGGCCTCGCGGCTCTAGGGGATCGATGACTGAGTATGGCCGGGGCCCAGGCACCGAACCGTGGCATCCGGAGGACCCGTTGTACGGGGACGCCGGGTGGGGGGCGCAAGCGGCCCACGCGGGACAGCAGTACCCCTATGGCGGCCAGCCGCAGCACCCGCAGTACGACGGCTGGTCCCAGGAGCAGCAGCCGCACTACGGGGGTCAGCAGTACCCGCCGTACGACGGCCAGGGCCAGCACTTCGATCCCCAGCAGACCGGGCAGCACCCGTATCCCCAGCAGCACCAGGGCGGCTGGGACGCGACGGGCACGCACGGCCATGTGCCCTACGCGGCCGATCCGGGCGACCCCTACGGGCAGCACCCCGCCGCCTACGGCGCCGAGCAGCCCGACCTCTACGGCACCGAGGACGCCTACCCGCCGCCCCAGCCGCCCGGCCACCGGGACCCCCAGGGCGACGACGAGCCTCCGCTGCCCCCCGAGGACGACGACGTCCCGGCGGAACCCGCCGAGCGGCGCGGCAAGGGCCGCAAGCCCGTCAAGAGCAAGAAGGGCCGCACCGGCTGCGCCCTGATGGTCGTCGTCCTCGTCTTCGGCGGCGGCCTCGGCGGCGTCGCCTACTTCGGCTACCAGTTCTACAAAAACCGCTTCGCCCCCGCCCCGGACTACGCGGGCAGCGGCAACGGCGAGGCGGTGACGGTCGAGATCCCCAAGGGCGCGGTCGGCGCCGACATCGGCCGCAAGCTCAAGGAGGCCGGCGTCGTCCAGAGCGTCGACGCCTTCGTCTCGGCCCAGCTCGCGAACCCCAAGGGCAAGTCCCTCCAGGACGGCGTCTACACCCTGCAGAAGCACATGTCCGCCGCCAGCGCGGTGGAGCTGATGCTCAGCCCGAAGAGCCGCAACAACCTGATCATCGCCGAGGGCACCCGCAACGCGGCCGTCTACGCGCTGATCGACAAGCGGCTGAAGGTGGCGAGCGGCACCACCCAGAAGGTGGCCGCGAAGGAGTACAAGTCCCTCGGCCTGCCCGCCTGGGCGCTGAACCACCCCGGTCTGAAGGACCCGCTGGAGGGCTTCCTCTTCCCGTCCAGCTACGCGGTCGGCAAGGACCAGAAGCCCAAGGACGTCCTGAAGGCGATGGTCGGCCGGGCCAACGACAAGTACACGGCCCTGGGCCTGGACAAGAAGGCGTCCGACGTCGGGCTCGAATCGCCCTGGGAGCTGCTGACCGCCGCGAGCCTGGTCCAGGCGGAGGGCAAGACGCACGACGACTTCCGCAAGATGGCTGAAGTCATCTACAACCGCCTCAAGCCGGACAACACCGAGACGAACCGGCTCCTCCAGTTCGACTCGACGTACAACTACCTCAAGGGCGCCAGCAACATCCACATCTCCGAGGCGGAGATCAACGCCGACCGGAGCCCGTACAACACGTACACCAACAAGGGCCTGCCGCCCGGCCCGATCGGCAACCCGGGCGACGAGGCGCTCAACGCGGCCCTGTCCCCGACGCACGAGGGCTGGATGTACTTCGTGGCGACGGACGGTATGAACAAGACCGAATTCGCCAAGACGTACGACGAGTTCAAGGCGCTCAAGGACAAGTTCAATGCCAACTGAGGCCACCGACGCCCGCCGGGCCGCTGTGCTCGGTAAGCCGATCGGGCATTCGTTGTCGCCGGTGTTGCATCGGGCCGCGTATGCCGAACTCGGGCTCGGCAACTGGTCGTACGACCGGTTCGAGGTCGATGAGGTGGGGCTGCCCGGCTTCCTCGGCGGGCTTGGGCCCGAGTGGGCCGGGTTGTCGTTGACCATGCCGCTCAAGCGGGCCGTGATGCCGTTGCTGGATGAGGTCAGTGAGACGGCGGCCTCCGTGGATGCGGTGAACACGGTGGTGTTTACCGAGGACGGGCGGAAGGTCGGGGACAACACCGATATCCCCGGCATGGTCGCCGCGCTGCGCGAGCACGGGATCGAGGAGGTGGAGTCCGCCGCCATCCTCGGCGCCGGCGCCACCGCGTCCTCCGCGCTCGCCGCGCTTGCCCGGATCTGCCCGGGCGAGGTCGTGGTGTACGTCCGCAGCGCCGCCCGCGCCGCGGAGATGCGGGAGTGGGGCGAGCGCCTCGACGTGGACGTCCGCACCGCCGACTGGGCGGACGCGGCCGAGGCCCTGCACGCGCCCCTGGTGATCGCCACCACCCCCGCCGGTACGGCGGACGCCCTCGCCACCGCCGTACCCGAGCGCCCCACCACCCTCTTCGACGTGCTCTACGACCCCTGGCCCACCGAGCTGGCGGCCCGCTGGTCGATGTTCGGCGGAGCCGTGGTCGGCGGCCTGGACCTGCTGGTCCACCAGGCCGTGCTCCAGGTGGAACGGATGACCGGCCGCACCCCCGCCCCGCTGGAGGCCATGCGCCGGGCGGGCGAACGGGCCCTCGCCGCCCGCTGACCCGCCGCCCCCCGCCCCCGTACCGGGGTCCCGAAATCCGGACCGAGGCCCGGATACCGGGCCCGGCGTGGGAGGATCGGAGGTGGCGGGCCGGGATCGCGCACCCGGTCGGCCCGCCGTACGCGCGGACACGCGTAAGCGGGGCAGTACCGGGCGCGAAAACTGAGGAGCACCGTTGAGCAGGCTGCGTTGGCTGACCGCGGGGGAGTCCCACGGTCCCGCACTCGTCGCGACGCTGGAGGGACTTCCCGCCGGCGTGCCGATCACCACGGAGATGGTGGCGGATCATCTCGCGCGGCGGCGGCTCGGCTATGGGCGTGGCGCGCGGATGAAGTTCGAGCGTGACGAGGTCACGTTCCTCGGCGGTGTGCGGCACGGGCTCACGCTCGGCTCCCCGGTTGCGGTCATGGTGGGCAACACCGAGTGGCCGAAGTGGGAGCAGGTCATGGCGGCCGACCCGGTGGACGAGGAGGTGCTGGCCGGTCTCGCGCGCAACGCCCCGCTGACCCGCCCGCGTCCCGGCCACGCGGACCTCGCCGGCATGCAGAAGTACGGCTTCGACGAGGCCCGGCCGATCCTGGAGCGGGCCTCCGCGCGGGAGACGGCGGCGCGGGTCGCGCTGGGCGCGGTGGCGCGGTCGTACCTGAAGGAGACCGCCGGGATCGAGATCGTCAGCCACGTCGTGGAGCTGGCGGCGGCGAAGGCGCCGTACGGCGTGTACCCGACGCCGGCCGACGTCGAGCGGCTGGACGAGGACCCGGTGCGCTGCCTGGACGCGGACGCCTCCAAGGCGATGGTCGCGGAGATCGACCAGGCCCACAAGGACGGCGACACCCTGGGCGGTGTGGTCGAGGTGCTGGCGTACGGCGTCCCGGTCGGCCTCGGCTCGCACGTGCACTGGGACCGCAGGCTGGACGCCCGGCTCGCGGCCGCCCTGATGGGCATCCAGGCGATCAAGGGCGTCGAGGTCGGCGACGGCTTCGACCTGGCCCGGGTGCCCGGCTCGAAGGCGCACGACGAGATCCTCACCACCCCCGAGGGCATCCGGCGCGCCACCGGCCGCTCCGGCGGCACCGAGGGCGGTCTGACCACCGGTGAGCTGCTGCGGGTGCGGGCGGCGATGAAGCCGATCGCCACCGTGCCGCGCGCGCTGGCCACGGTCGACGTCGCCACCGGCGAGGCCGCGCAGGCCCACCACCAGCGCTCCGACGTGTGCGCGGTCCCGGCCGCCGGCATCGTGGCCGAGGCGATGGTGGCCCTGGTCCTCGCGGACGCGGTCGCGGAGAAGTTCGGCGGCGACAGCGTGGCCGAGACCCGCCGCAACGTCCGCTCCTACCTCGACAACCTGGCCATCGGATGAGCGCCGTGCCCCTGGTCGTCCTGGTCGGACCGATGGGCGTGGGCAAGTCCACCGTCGGACGGCTGCTGGCCGACCGGCTGGGCGCCGCGTTCCGGGACACCGACGACGACATCGTGGCCGCCCAGGGCCGCACCATCGCCGAGATCTTCGTGGACGACGGCGAGGACGCCTTCCGCGCGCTGGAGAAGCGCGCGGTGGCCGAGGCGGTCGCCGGGCACGCGGGCGTCCTCGCGCTGGGCGGCGGCGCCGTCCTCGACGCGGACACCCGCGCGCTGCTGACCGCGCAGCGGGTGGTCTACCTCTCGATGGACGTCGAGGAGGCCGTACGCCGCACCGGCCTGAACGCGGCCCGTCCGCTGCTCGCCGTCAACCCGCGCCAGCAGTGGCGCGCGCTGATGGAGGCCCGCCGCCATCTGTACGAAGAGGTCGCCACCGCCGTCGTGCCGACCGACGGACGCGGTCCCGAGGACGTCGCCCGAGCCGTCCTGGACGCACTGGAGTTGAAGGAAGCATGAGCGAGGCAGTCACCCGCATCCAGATCGCCGGGACGGCGGGCACCGACCCCTACGAGGTCCTGGTGGGCCGCCAGTTGCTGGGCGAGCTGGCCGGACTGATCGGCCAGAAGGCCAAGCGGGTCGCGGTCATCCACCCCGAGGCGCTCGCCGAGACCGGCGACGCGCTCCGCGCCGACCTGGCGGAGCAGGGGTACGAGGCGGTCGCCATCCAGGTGCCCAACGCCGAGGAGGCGAAGACCGCCGAGGTCGCCGCCTACTGCTGGAAGGCGCTCGGCCAGTCCGGCTTCACCCGCACCGACGTGGTCGTGGGCGTCGGCGGCGGCGCCACCACCGACCTCGCCGGATTCGTCGCGGCGACCTGGCTGCGCGGCGTGCGCTGGATCGCCGTCCCCACCACCGTGCTGGCCATGGTGGACGCGGCGGTCGGCGGCAAGACCGGCATCAACACCGCCGAGGGCAAGAACCTCGTCGGCGCCTTCCACCCCCCGGCCGGCGTCCTGTGCGACCTGGCCGCGCTGGACTCCCTCCCGGTGCACGACTACGTCTCCGGGCTGGCGGAGGTCATCAAGGCCGGCTTCATCGCCGACCCGGTGATCCTCGACCTGATCGAGTCCGACCCGGAGGCCGCCCGCACCCCGGCGGGCCCGCACACCGCCGAGCTGATCGAGCGCTCGATCCGGGTCAAGGCCGACGTGGTCTCCTCCGACCTCAAGGAGACCGGCCGCCGGGAGATCCTCAACTACGGCCACACCCTCGGCCACGCCATCGAGAAGAACGAACGGTACAAGTGGCGGCACGGCGCGGCCGTCGCCGTCGGCATGCACTTCGCCGCCGAACTCGGCCGCCTGGCGGGCCGGTTGGACGACGCGACCGCCGACCGGCACCGCGCGGTCCTGGAGTCGGTGGGCCTGCCGCTGCACTACCGCTACGACCAGTGGCCCAAGCTGGTGGAGGCGATGAAGGTCGACAAGAAGTCCCGTGGCGACCTGCTCCGCTTCATCGTGCTGGACGGCCTCGCCCGGCCGACCGTGCTGGAGGGCCCCGACCCGGCCGTGCTCCTCGCCGCCTACGGCGAGGTCGGCCAGTAGGTCCCGTACCGCCCGGTGTGCCCCGATTCCCCACGCGGGGCGGGCACTTCGCACCGCCCCCGGCCGTTTCACCGAATGACGGCCGGGGGCGGTACCGTTCGGTAGGGTGCGGGCTCCGTACCCGCCTTCCGGCGCCGAGTGTGTGTACGAGATGGAGTGGCAACGGATGCAGCACGCAGTGGGATCTCCGCTGCCGCCGCCCCACCAGCCGGGGCACGGGCCGCACACCACCTGGGCCGCGGGGGCGCCACAGGGTCCCGGCGTGCCGCCACCCGGGTTCTCGGCTCCCGTACCGCCCGCGCCGCTCACGCCGCCGGCCCCGCCGCCGCAGGCTCCCGCTCCTCAGCACCCCGTGGCCCCGCCGCCCGCGCCCGATGTCTCCGGGCATGTGACGCTGCCGCCCGGCGGTCCCGTGGGCGTTCCCGCGGCGCCGCCCCACCCGACCGCGCCCGACCCCTCGGCCACCACGCTCGCCGTGCTGCTGATCGGCCCGGCGGGCGCGGGCAAGACCAGCGTGGCCAAGTACTGGGCCGACCACCGCCGGGTGCCCACCGCCCACATCAGCCTGGACGACGTGCGCGAGTGGGTCCGCTCCGGCTTCGCCGACCCGCAGACCGGGTGGAACGACCACTCCGAGGCCCAGTACCGGCTGGCCCGCCGCACCTGCGGCTTCGCGGCCCGCAACTTCCTGGCCAACGGGATCTCCTGCATCCTCGACGACGCCGTCTTCCCGGACCGCCCGGTCGTCGGGCTCGGCGGCTGGAAGCGCCATGTGGGCCCCGGCCTGCTCCCGGTGGTGCTGCTGCCGGGGCTGGACATCGTCCTGGAGCGCAACGCCGAGCGCTCGGGCAACCGCCGCCTCACCGACGAGGAGGTGGCCCGCATCCACGGCCGCATGGCCGGCTGGTACGGCTCCGGGCTGCCCATCATCGACAACTCCCAGTTGGACGTCCCCGGCACGGCGCGGGTCCTGGACGAGGTGCTGGCCCGCGCGATCGCCAGCCCGCCGAACTGGTAGGGACACCGGCCGCACCCCACTCGGCCCCCGCCAACCGGCACAAACCGGGCACAACTTCTACGCTCGTCTCATGTCAGAGGTGTACGCGACCCGTCGATCCCGGCTGAGGGAACGCTGCAACGCGGCCGGTACCGCGGCAGCGCTCATCTCCCGCCCCGCCAATGTGCGCTACCTGGCGGGCGCCGCGCCCCAGGGCGCTGTCCTGCTGCTCGGCAGGGACCAGGACCAGCAGGACCAGTTGGTGTGCCCCGTCCCGCCGGAGGACCGGCCCGCGGACGGGCGCCCCGACGAGTCCCTGGTCCTGCACATCCTGTCCACGCCCGGCCGCGACCCGGCCGTGGCCGCCGCCGACCTGGCCGGGAGCCAGGGCAGCGAGGCCCTCGCCGTGGAGGAGCACCACCTCACCGTCGCCCGGTACCGCGCCCTGGACGCCGTCGCGCCGGGGCTGCGGCTCGCCGGGCTCGGTACGGCCGTGGAGCAGCTCAGGCTGATCAAGGACGAGGAGGAGATCTCCTGCCTGCGCATCGGCGCCGAGATCGCCGACCAGGCCCTCGGCGAGCTGCTGGAGTCCATCCTCGTCGGCCGCACCGAGCGCCATCTCGCGCTGGAGCTGGAGCGCCGGCTGGTCGACCACGGCGCCGAGGGCCCGGCCTTCCCGACCTCGGTGGCCACCGGCCCCAACTCCGGCCGTCCGGGCCACCGTCCCACCGACCGGCGGGTGGAGGAGGGCGACTTCCTCTCCGTCTGCCTGGGCGCCGCCTACCGCGGCTACCGGTGCGAGATCGGCCGGACCTTCGTCATCGGCACCTCGCCGGCCGACTGGCAGGTCGAGCTGTACGACCTGGTCTTCGCCGCCCAACGGGCCGGTCGCGAGGCCCTCGTGCCGGGCGCGGCCTGCCGTGACGTGGACCGTGCCGCGCGCCAGGTGCTGGACTCCGCCGGGCACGGCGCGGCCCTCCAGCCGGCCACCGGACACGGGGTCGGGCTCGAAATCGACGAGGACCCGCAGCTCGCCCCCGCGGCCATGGGTAAACTTGACGCTTGCGTGCCGGTCACCGTCGAGCCGGGGGTCCACCTTCCGGGCCGGGGCGGAGTCCGGATCGATGACACGCTCGTCGTCCGCCCCGAGGCGGACGGCGGACCCGAGCTACTCACCATCACGACCAAGGAACTGCTCGCCCTGTAGACAGGTGTGAGCGCCGGGGTCGTACGTCAGTCCAGGAGATTCCGCAACCGTGGCTTCCACGAACGACCTCAAGAACGGCATGGTGCTCAAGCTCGACGGGGGCCAGCTTTGGTCCGTCGTCGAGTTCCAGCACGTCAAGCCCGGTAAGGGCCCGGCCTTCGTGCGCACCAAGCTCAAGAACGTCCTCTCCGGCAAGGTGGTCGACAAGACCTTCAACGCCGGTGTCAAGGTCGAGACGGCCACCGTCGACAAGCGCGACATGCAGTACTCGTACAAGGACGGCGAGTACTTCGTCTTCATGGACATGGAGACGTACGACCAGCTCCACATCGACCCGAAGGCCGTCGGCGACGCCGCGAACTTCCTGATCGAGGGCTTCACCGCCGTCGTCGCCCAGCACGAGGGCGAGGTGCTCTTCGTGGAGCTGCCGGCCGCCGTCGAGCTGGTCATCCAGGAGACCGAGCCGGGCGTCCAGGGCGACCGCTCCACCGGTGGCACCAAGCCCGCCATCCTGGAGACCGGCCACCAGATCCAGGTCCCGCTCTTCATCACCACCGGCGAGAAGATCAAGGTCGACACCCGCACGAGCGACTACCTCGGCCGGGTGAACAGCTAACCGTGGCCGCCCGCAACACGGCCCGCAAGCGCGCCTTCCAGATCCTCTTCGAGGGTGACCAGCGCGGCACCGACGTCATCACGGTTCTCGCCGACTGGGTCCGGCTCTCCCGGAGCGACACCCGGCAGCCGCCCGTCAGCGAGTACACCATGCAGCTCGTCGAGGGGTACGCCGAGCGCGCCCGCCGCATCGACGACCTGATCGCCCAGTACGCGGTGGGCTGGACGCTCGACCGGATGCCGGTCGTCGACCGCAACCTGCTGCGCCTCGGCGCGTACGAGCTGATCTGGGAGGACGAGACCCCGGACGCGGTCGTCCTCGACGAGATGGTGCAGCTCGCGAAGGAGTTCTCGACGGACGAGTCGCCGGCCTTCGTGAACGGTCTTCTCGGCCGCTTCAAGGAGCTGAAGCCGAGCCTGCGGCGCGATCAGCCGTAGCAGCGTCGTAGGGGCGCGGGAGAGCCGCGTGTGCCGGCCCGTCGGGGCTGGTCGCGCAGTTCCCCGCGCCCCTGAGTTTCTCCGGCCTCAGCGAGCCGAAAAAGCCGCCGGGGTGGCAGGGAAGGTTTCCCTGCCACCCCGGCGGCACGTTTCTGCTGCTGAACCCCGCGGAGCGGTCAGGCGTCCTCGTGGGCGACCGCGCGGCGCGCGTCCGCGTCCAGGACGCCCCAACTGATGAGCTGCTCGGTGAGGACCGAGGGGGACTGGTCGTAGATGACGGCGAGGGTGCGCAGGTCGTCCTGGCGGATCGACAGCACCTTGCCGTTGTAGTCGCCGCGCTGGGACTGGATGGTCGCCGCGTACCGCTGGAGGGGGCCCGCCTTCTCGGCCGGCACGGTGGCCAGCCGCTCCAGGTCCAGGACCAGCTTCGGCGGCGGCTCGGCGGCCCCGCCCGGCGTGGTGCCCGGCAGCAGCTCCTGCACCGGAACGCCGTAGAAATCGGCCAGCTCGGCCAGGCGCTGTACGGTCACGGCACGGTCGCCGCGCTCGTAGGAACCGACCACCACGGCCTTCCAGCGCCCCTGGGACTTCTCCTCGACACCGTGGAGGGAAAGGCCCTGCTGGGTGCGGATGGCCCGGAGCTTGGCCCCGAGCTGTTTGGCGTATTCGCTGGACATATAGCTCCCCGGACACTGTGTAGACGCGGGCGGCAGGTGATCCCACCGCGCGGCTGGTAACTCACTGTGAGGTTACGCAGCGTGATTCTCCTGCGTCAAGCCGAATGGTCCACACCGACTCTTCCGTGGTAGTGGCCGCCCGTTGGGCCAAGCGGGTGAAGAAGCCCCTCCGGGGACCTGCTAGGGTGGTTGGCGCAAATCCGACGTCCTTTAAAGTCCGTCCCGTGAGGCGGAGAAGGAGGTCCGTTTCGTATGGACACGCACGCCAATCCGCTCAACTCCGATGCCCGGCCCGTGCTCGAAGGCCCGGACATCGCCAGGGTTCTGACCCGCATCGCCCACGAGATCGTCGAACGCGCCAAGGGCGCCGACGACGTGGTGCTCCTCGGCATCCCCACGCGAGGCGTCTTCCTCGCCCAGCGGCTCGCCGTCAAGCTGGAGCAGGTCACCGGCCGGAAGATCCCCGTCGGCTCGCTCGACATCACGATGTACCGCGACGACCTGCGCATGCACCCCCCGCGCGCCCTCGCCCGCACCGAGATCCCCGGTGAGGGAGTCGACGGCCGCCTGGTGGTCCTCGTCGACGACGTGCTCTTCTCCGGCCGCACCATCCGCGCCGCCCTCGACGCCCTGAACGACATCGGGCGCCCCCGCGCGGTGCAGCTCGCCGTCCTCGTCGACCGCGGGCACCGGGAACTCCCGATCCGCGCCGACTACGTCGGCAAGAACCTCCCCACGTCGCTGCGGGAGACGGTCAAGGTCCAGCTCGCCGAGGAGGACGGACGGGACACCGTGCTGCTCGGTGCCAAGTCTGCCGACCAGTAGCGCCTCCGGGTGCCCGGCCGCTTCGGCGTGCCCCGGCGCACCCCGGTCCGCCCGAAACCTCCCGTATTAACTGCCTTACGGAGCCTGACAGATGCAGCGTCATCTCATCTCGGCCGCCGACCTCACCCGCGACGACGCCGTCCTGATCCTCGACACCGCCGAGGAGATGGCCCGGGTCGCGGACCGGCCGATCAAGAAACTGCCGACCCTGCGCGGCCGCACGGTCTGCAACCTCTTCTTCGAGGACTCGACCCGCACCCGGATCTCGTTCGAGGCCGCCGAGAAGCGCCTCTCCGCCGATGTCATCAACTTCGCGGCCAAGGGCTCCAGCGTCTCCAAGGGCGAGTCGCTGAAGGACACCGCCCAGACGCTGGAGGCGATGGGCGTGGACGCCGTCGTCATCCGGCACAGCGCCTCCGGCGCCCCCTACCGCCTCGCCAACTCCGGCTGGATCGACGCCCCGGTCATCAACGCCGGCGACGGCACCCACCAGCACCCCACCCAGGCCCTGCTGGACGCCTTCACCATGCGCCGCCGCCTGATCGGCGCCGACGCCGGGCTCGGCCGGGACCTCGACGGCAAGCGCGTCACCCTCGTCGGCGACGTCCTGCACAGCCGCGTCGCCCGCTCCAACGTGGATCTGCTGCACACCCTGGGCGCCGAGGTCACCCTGGTCGCCCCGCCCACCCTGCTGCCGGTCGGCGTGGAGACCTGGCCCTGCGAGGTCTCCTACGACCTCGACTCCACGCTGCCCAAGTCCGACGCGGTGATGATGCTCCGCGTGCAGCGCGAGCGGATGAACGCCGCGTTCTTCCCCACCGAGCGCGAGTACTCCCGCCGCTACGGCCTCGACGGCGACCGCATGGCCAGGCTGCCGGACCACGCCATCGTGATGCACCCCGGCCCGATGGTCCGGGGCATGGAGATCACCGCCGAGGTCGCCGACTCCGACCGCTGCACGGTCGTGGAGCAGGTCGCCAACGGCGTCTCCATCCGCATGGCCGTCCTCTACCTGCTGCTCGGCGGCAACGAGCCCGCCGGCGCCCAGCCCGCCACCGCCCACCTTCGTACCGAGGAGAAGTAAGACCCATGAGCAAGATCCTGATCCGTGGTGCGAAGGTGCTCGGGGGCGAGCCGCAGGACGTACTGATCGACGGCGAGCTGATCGCGGCGGTCGGCACCGGGCTGAGCGCCGAGGGCGCCGAGGTGATCGAGGCCGGTGGCAAGGTGCTGCTGCCGGGCCTGGTCGACCTGCACACCCATCTGCGCGAGCCGGGCCGCGAGGACTCCGAGACCGTGCTGACCGGCACCCGCGCCGCCGCCTCCGGCGGCTTCACCGCCGTCTTCGCCATGGCCAACACCTTCCCCGTCGCCGACACCGCCGGCGTGGTCGAGCAGGTCTGGCGGCTCGGCAAGGAGTCCGGCTACTGCGACGTACGCCCCATCGGCGCCGTCACCGTGGGCCTGGAGGGCAAGAAGCTCGCCGAGCTGGGCGCCATGCACGACTCGGCCGCCGAGGTCAGCGTCTTCTCCGACGACGGCAAGTGTGTGGACGACGCGGTGATCATGCGCCGCGCCCTGGAGTACGTGAAGGCGTTCGGCGGGGTCGTCGCCCAGCACGCCCAGGAGCCCCGGCTCACCGAGGGCGCCCAGATGAACGAGGGCGTCGTCTCCGCCGAGCTGGGCCTCGGCGGCTGGCCGGCCGTCGCCGAGGAGTCGATCATCGCGCGGGACGTGCTGCTCGCCGAGCACGTCGGCTCCCGCCTGCACATCTGCCACCTCTCCACGGCCGGCTCGGTGGAGATCATCCGCTGGGCCAAGTCCCGCGGCATCGACGTCACCGCCGAGGTGTGCCCGCACCACCTGCTCCTGACCGAGGAGATGGTGCGCACCTACAACCCCGCCTACAAGGTCAACCCGCCGCTGCGTACCGAGCGCGATGTGCGCGCCCTGCGCGAGGCGCTGGCCGACGGCACGATCGACATCGTCGCCACCGACCACGCCCCGCACCCGCACGAGGACAAGGACTGCGAGTGGGCCGCGGCCGCCATGGGCATGGTCGGCCTGGAGACCGCGCTGTCCGTGGTGCAGGAGACCATGGTGGAGACCGGCCTGCTGGACTGGGCCGCGGTCGCCGACCGGATGTCCTTCACCCCGGCCCGCATCGGCGGCGCCACCGGCCACGGCCGCCCGGTCGCCGCGGGCGAGCCCGCCAACCTCACCCTCGTGGACACGGCCTACCGTGGACAGGTGGACCCCGCGCGCTTCGCCTCGCGCAGCCGCAACACCCCCTACGAGGGCCGCGAGCTGCCGGGCCGTGTCACCCACACCTGGCTGCGGGGCAAGGCCACGCTCATGGACGGGAAGCTCACGTGACACCTGCAACTCAGCTCGCCGTATCGCTCGCCACCGGGCTGGCGGACGAGAAGAAGTCGGCCGCGGTGACCGACTGGGCCGCCCGCCTGGGCTGGCTCGTCGGACTGGCCCTCTTCGTCGCCCTCGTCTACTGGCTGATGCGCGAGGGCTGGAAGTGGCGCGGCACCCTCCAGAGCGACCTGCCCGAACTCCCCGAGGTGCCGGACGACCTCGGCCCCGAGAAACTTACCCTCAGCGGCCGCTACCACGGCTCCACCACCGCCGGGCAGTGGCTGGACCGGATCGTGGCCCACGGCCTGGGCTCCCGCAGCCGGGCCGAGCTGACCCTCACCGATGAGGGCCTGGCCGTCGAGCGCCCCGGCGCCACCGACTTCTTCATCCCCGCCGGAGCGCTGCGCGGCGCTCGGCTCGACAAGGGCATCGCGGGCAAGGTCCTCACCGAGGGCGGACTGCTCGTGGTGACCTGGGCGCACGGCGAGAAGCTGATCGACTCCGGCTTCCGCTCCGACCACGCCGCCGAACACACCACCTGGGTCGACACCCTGAACCAGATGACCAACCACACGGAAGGCGCACGATGACGACCTCCACCAGGGGAGCCGCGAAGACTCCCGCCGTACTCGTCCTGGAGGACGGCCGCACCTTCCGCGGCCGCGCCTACGGGGCCGTGGGGGAGACCTTCGGCGAGGCCGTGTTCTCCACCGGCATGACCGGCTACCAGGAGACCCTGACCGACCCCTCCTACGACCGCCAGATCGTCGTCGCCACCGCCCCCCAGATCGGCAACACCGGCTGGAACGACGAGGACGACGAGTCCGGCCGCATCTGGGTCTCCGGCTACGTGGTCCGCGACCCCGCGCGCGTGCCGTCCAACTGGCGCTCCCGGCGCTCCCTGGACGACGAGCTGACCGCCCAGGGCGTCGTCGGCATCAGCGGCATCGACACCCGCGCCCTCACCCGGCACCTGCGCGAGCGCGGCTCCATGCGCGCCGGCATCTTCTCCGGCGAGGCACTCGCCCCCGACGCCGAACTGGTGGAGCGGGTCCAGGCCCAGCCGCACATGAAGGGCGCGAGCCTCTACGAGGAGGTCGCCACCAAGGAGGCGTACGTCGTCCCCGCGGTCGGCGAGAAGAAGTTCACCGTCGCCGCCATCGACCTCGGCATCAAGGGCATGACCCCGCAGCGGATGGCCGAGCGCGGCATCGAGGTCCACGTGCTCCCGGCGACCGCCACGGCCGAGGACGTCTACGCCGTCGACCCCGACGGTGTGTTCTTCTCCAACGGCCCCGGCGACCCGGCCACGGCCGACGGCCCGGTGGCCCTGATGACCGCCGTGCTGGAGCGGAAGACCCCGCTGTTCGGCATCTGCTTCGGCAACCAGATCCTCGGCCGCGCCCTCGGCTTCGGCACCTACAAGCTGAAGTACGGCCACCGGGGCATCAACCAGCCCGTCCAGGACCGCACCACCGGCAAGGTGGAGGTCACCGCGCACAACCACGGCTTCGCCGTCGACGCGCCGCTGGACCAGGTCAGCGAGACGAAGTTCGGCCGCGCCGAGGTCTCCCACGTCTGCCTGAACGACGACGTGGTGGAGGGCCTCCAGCTCCTCGACCAGCCGGCCTTCTCCGTCCAGTACCACCCCGAGGCGGCGGCCGGTCCGCACGACGCCGCCTATCTGTTCGACCGCTTCACGTCTTTGATGAGCACCGTCCGGGAGGGCCAGCGTGCCTAAGCGCTCCGACATCCAGTCCGTCCTGGTCATCGGCTCGGGCCCGATCGTCATCGGTCAGGCCGCCGAGTTCGACTACTCCGGCACCCAGGCGTGCCGCGTGCTCAAGGCCGAGGGCCTGCGCGTGATCCTGGTCAACTCCAACCCGGCGACGATCATGACCGACCCGGAGATCGCCGACGCCACCTACGTCGAGCCGATCACCCCCGAGTTCGTCGAGAAGATCATCGCCAAGGAGCGCCCCGACGCCCTCCTGCCCACCCTGGGCGGCCAGACCGCGCTGAACACCGCCATCTCGCTGCACGACAGCGGGGTGCTGGAGAAGTACGGCGTCGAACTGATCGGCGCCCGGCCCGAGGCGATCCACAAGGGCGAGGACCGCGACCTCTTCAAGGGCGTCGTGGAGGAGGTCCGCAAGAAGACCGGCCACGGCGAGTCCGCCCGCTCGGTCATCTGCCACGCCATGGACGACGTCCTCGCGGGCGTCGACACGCTCGGCGGCTACCCCGTCGTCGTCCGCCCCTCCTTCACCATGGGCGGCGCCGGCTCCGGCTTCGCCCACGACGAGGAGGAGCTGCGCCGCATCGCCGGCCAGGGCCTCACGCTCTCCCCGACCACCGAGGTGCTCCTGGAGGAGTCCATCCTCGGCTGGAAGGAGTACGAGCTGGAGCTGATGCGCGACAAGAACGACAACGTCGTGGTCGTCTGCTCCATCGAGAACTTCGACCCGATGGGCGTGCACACCGGCGACTCGATCACCGTCGCCCCCGCGATGACGCTGACCGACCGCGAGTACCAGCTCCTGCGCGACGTCGGCATCGCCATCATCCGCGAGGTCGGCGTGGACACCGGCGGCTGCAACATCCAGTTCGCGGTGAACCCCGAGGACGGCCGGGTCATCGTCATCGAGATGAACCCGCGTGTCTCCCGGTCCTCCGCGCTCGCCTCCAAGGCCACCGGCTTCCCGATCGCCAAGATCGCCGCCAAGCTGGCCGTCGGCTACACGCTGGACGAGATCCCGAACGACATCACGCGGGAAACCCCGGCCTCCTTCGAGCCCACGCTCGACTACGTCGTCGTCAAGGCCCCCCGGTTCGCGTTCGAGAAGTTCCCGCAGGCCGATTCCACGCTGACCACCACCATGAAGTCGGTCGGCGAGGCCATGGCCATCGGCCGCAACTTCACCGAGGCGTTCCAGAAGGCGCTGCGCTCGCTGGAGAAGAAGGGCAGCCAGTTCACCTTCATCGGTGACCCCGGCGACAAGACCGCCCTCCTCGAAGAGGCGGTACGCCCCACCGACGGCCGGATCAACACCGTCATGCAGGCCATCCGCGCCGGTGCCACGCCCGAGGAGATCTTCGACTACACGAAGATCGACCCCTGGTTCGTGGACCAGCTCTTCCTCATCAAGGAGACCGCGGACGAGCTGGCCGAGGCGTCCGAGCTGACCGCCGAACTGCTCGCCGAGGCCAAGCGGCACGGCTTCTCCGACCTCCAGATCGGCGAGATCCGGGGCCTGCGCGAGGACGTCGTCCGCGAGGTCCGGCACGTGCTCGGCATCCGCCCGGTCTACAAGACGGTCGACACCTGCGCCGCCGAGTTCGCCGCCAGGACGCCGTACTTCTACTCCTCCTACGACGAGGAGAGCGAGGTCGCGCCGCGCGAGAAGCCCGCCGTGATCATCCTGGGCTCCGGGCCCAACCGCATCGGCCAGGGCATCGAGTTCGACTACTCCTGCGTCCACGCCTCCTTCGCGCTCTCCGACGCCGGGTACGAGACCGTGATGGTCAACTGCAACCCGGAGACCGTCTCCACCGACTACGACACCTCCGACCGGCTCTACTTCGAGCCGCTCACCCTGGAGGACGTGCTGGAGATCGTGCACGCGGAGTCCCTCGCCGGCCCGATCGCCGGTGTGGTCGTGCAGCTCGGCGGCCAGACCCCGCTCGGCCTCGCGCAGGCGCTGAAGCACAACGGCGTGCCGGTCGTCGGCACCCCGCCCGAGGCCATCCACGCCGCCGAGGACCGGGGCGCCTTCGGCCGCGTGCTGGCCGAGGCCGGCCTGCCCGCGCCCAAGCACGGCACCGCCACCACCTTCGCCGAGGCCAAGGCCATCGCGGACGAGATCGGCTACCCGGTCCTGGTCCGCCCCTCCTACGTCCTCGGCGGCCGCGGCATGGAGATCGTGTACGAGGAGGAGCGCCTCTCCGCGTACATCGAGGAGTCCACCGAGATCAGCCCGTCCCGGCCGGTCCTCGTGGACCGCTTCCTGGACGACGCCATCGAGATCGACGTCGACGCCCTCTACGACGGCGAGGAGCTGTACCTCGGCGGCGTCATGGAGCACATCGAGGAGGCCGGCATCCACTCCGGCGACTCGGCGTGCGCCCTGCCCCCGATCACGCTGGGCGGCTTCGACATCAAGCGGCTGCGCGCCTCCACCGAGGCCATCGCCAAGGGCGTCGGCGTCCGCGGACTGATCAACATCCAGTTCGCCATGTCGGGCGACATCCTCTACGTCCTGGAGGCCAACCCGCGCGCCTCCCGCACGGTCCCCTTCACCTCCAAGGCGACCGCCGTCCCGCTCGCCAAGGCCGCCGCCCGCATCTCGCTGGGCACGACCATCGCCGAGCTGCGCGCCGAGGGCCTGCTGCCCGCCACCGGCGACGGCGGCGAACTCCCGCTGGACGCGCCGATCTCCGTCAAGGAGGCCGTGATGCCCTGGTCCCGCTTCCGGGACATCCAGGGCCGCGGCGTGGACACCGTGCTCGGCCCGGAGATGCGCTCCACCGGCGAGGTCATGGGCATCGACTCCGTCTTCGGCACGGCGTACGCCAAGTCGCAGGCGGGCGCGTACGGCCCGCTGCCCACCAAGGGCCGCGCGTTCATCTCGGTCGCCAACCGCGACAAGCGCTCGATGATCTTCCCGGCCCGCGAGCTGGTCGCCCACGGCTTCGAGCTGCTGGCCACCTCCGGCACCGCCGAGGTCCTCAAGCGCAACGGCATCAACGCCACCGTCGTGCGCAAGCAGTCCGAGGGCGCCGGCCCGAACGGCGAGCGGACCATCGTCCAGCTCATCCACGACGGCGAGGTCGACCTCATCGTCAACACTCCCTACGGCACCGGCGGCCGCCTCGACGGCTACGACATCCGTACGGCGGCCGTGGCCCGCTCGGTGCCCTGCCTGACCACCGTCCAGGCGCTCGCCGCCGCCGTCCAGGGCATCGACGCCCTCGGCCGCGGGGACGTGGGCGTCCGCTCCCTCCAGGAGCACGCGGAACATCTGAACGCGGCCCGCGACTAGCCGCGCCGAGGGGGACACCGGAAACGGTGTCCCCCTCTTCATGAGCCCCTCTTCATGAGCCACGCCCGCCCCGCCCCTTGAGGACTCCCCACATGTACAAGCTGTTCTTCCGGCTGATCTTCCAGCGGATGGACCCGGAACAGGCCCATCACCTCGCCTTCCGCTGGATTCGCCTGCTCGCCCGCATCCCGGTCCTGCGCACCTTCGCCGCCGCCGCGCTCGCCCCCCGGCACGAGGAACTGCGCACCGAGGCCCTCGGCCTGCGCATGCACGGCCCCTTCGGGCTCGCCGCCGGCTTCGACAAGAACGCCGTCGGTATCGACGGGCTCTCCATGCTCGGCTTCGACCACGTCGAGATCGGCACCGTCACCGGCGAGGCCCAGCCCGGCAACCCGAAGAAGCGGCTGTTCCGGCTGGTCGCCGACCGAGCCCTGATCAACCGCATGGGCTTCAACAACGAGGGCTCCCTCGCCGTCGCCGCCCGCCTCGCCTCCCGGCGCCCGGTGTTCCGTACGGTCGTCGGCGTCAACATCGGCAAGACCAAGGCCGTCCCCGAGGCGGACGCGGTCGCGGACTACGTGAAGTCCGCCGAGCGGCTCGCCCCGCACGCCGACTACCTCGTGGTCAACGTCTCCTCCCCGAACACCCCCGGTCTGCGCAACCTCCAGGCCACCGAGGCGCTGCGCCCGCTGCTCGGCGCCGTGCGCGAGGCCGCCGACCGCGCCACCGGCGAGCGCCGCGTGCCGCTCCTGGTGAAGATCGCCCCCGACCTGGCGGACGAGGACGTCGACGCCGTCGCCGACCTCGCCGTGGAACTCGGCCTGGACGGCATCATCGCCACCAACACCACCATCGCCCGCGAGGGCCTCGGCCTGCGCTCGGCGCCCTCGGTGGTCAAGGAGACCGGCGGACTGTCCGGCGCGCCGCTCAAGACACGCTCCCTGGAGGTGCTGCGGCGCCTGTACGCGCGCGTGGGCGACCGCATCACCCTGGTGGGCGTCGGCGGCGTCGAGACCGCCGAGGACGCCTGGCAGCGCATCCTGGCGGGTGCCACCCTGGTCCAGGGCTACAGCGCCTTCGTCTACGAGGGCCCCTTCTGGACCCGTGCCGTCCACAAGGGCCTCGCCGCCCGGCTGAAGGCCAGCCCGTACGCCACCCTCGCCGACGCGGTCGGCGCCGACGTCAGGAACCCCGCATGAGCGAGCCCTTCGGTACCCGTCTGCGCCGTGCCATGGACGAGCGCGGCCCGCTGTGCGTCGGCATCGACCCGCACGCCTCGCTGCTCGCCGACTGGGGCCTGAACGACGACGTGGCCGGCCTGGAGCGGTTCAGCCGCACGGTCGTGGAGGCCGTGGCCGACCGGGTCGCCGTGATCAAGCCGCAGAGCGCGTTCTTCGAGCGGTTCGGCTCGCGCGGTGTCGCCGTCCTGGAGCGTGTCGTCGAGGAGACCCGCGCGGCGGGCGCCCTGGTCGTGATGGACGCCAAGCGCGGCGACATCGGCTCCACCATGGCCGGGTACGCGGAGGCGTTCCTGCGCAAGGACGCCCCGCTGTTCTCGGACGCGCTCACCGTGTCCCCGTACCTCGGCTACGGCTCGCTCGCGCCGGCGGTCGAGCTGGCCCGCGAGAGCGGCACCGGGCTGTTCGTGCTCGCGCTGACCTCCAACCCGGAGGGTCCCGAGGTGCAGCACGCGGTCCGCGCGGACGGGCGCAGTGTCGCCGCGACCGTGCTGGCCCACCTCGCCGCCGATAACGCGGGCGCCGAGCCGCTGGGCTCCTTCGGCGCGGTCGTGGGCGCCACGGTGGGCGACCTGTCCTCCTACGACCTCGCCATCAACGGGCCGCTGCTCGCCCCCGGCGTCGGTGCCCAGGGGGCCACCCCGGCGGACCTCCCGGCGGTGTTCGGGAGCGCGGTGGGCAACGTGGTGCCGAACGTCAGCCGGGGCGTGCTGCGGCACGGTCCCGACGTCGCGGCGCTGCGGGCGGCCACGGCGGCCTTCGCGGGCGAGATCCGGGCCGCCGTCGCGGGCTCCTGAGCACGGCGGACGGGCTCGATGGGGGGTCCGAGAGGCGAATACATCCACGAATCGTGGGCAGTATGCCCGAAAAGTCCGACCTCACGGAGGCTGACCAGGACTTTTCCGCTGTTCTCGCTGACTCTGGCGAACATGCCCGCTAGTCTCCGAGCAGTGAGAGCGGGCGAGCGTGTTGCTCGTCGCTCCCCAGGTGTGGGGCGACTAGGTTCCTCACCGGTCCGTATCCGACAGTTCGACATCCGAGGTGACGTAGGCGTGGCTCTTCCGCCCCTTACCCCTGAACAGCGCGCAGCCGCGCTCGAAAAGGCCGCCGCGGCTCGCCGGGAGCGGGCCGAGGTCAAGAATCGACTCAAGCACTCCGGCGCCTCGCTGCACGAGGTCATCAAGCAGGGCCAGGAGAACGAGGTCATCGGCAAGATGAAGGTCTCGGCCCTGCTGGAGTCCCTGCCGGGCGTGGGCAAGGTCCGCGCCAAGCAGATCATGGAGCGTCTGGGCATCTCCGAGAGCCGCCGTGTCCGCGGCCTCGGTTCCAACCAGATCGCCTCCCTGGAGCGTGAGTTCGGCAGCACCGGCTCCTGAGTCCGGGCGCTGCCCGGACCGGAGTCCCGGACACTCCGGGATTGCTGGAATAATCGCTGCATGGCTGGAACATTCCGGGGGACGTCCCCCGTACCCCCGGACGCACGTCCGCGGCTGACCGTGCTCTCCGGCCCCTCCGGGGTCGGCAAGAGCACGGTCGTCGCCCATATGCGCAAAGAACACCCCGACGTCTGGCTGTCGGTGTCCGCGACGACCCGCAAGCCGCGACCCGGCGAGCAGCACGGCGTCCACTACTTCTTCGTCAGCGACGAGGAGATGGACAAGCTGATCGCCAACGGCGAGCTGCTGGAGTGGGCCGAGTTCGCCGGCAACCGCTACGGCACACCCCGCACGGCCGTGCTGGAGCGGCTGGAGAAGGGCGAGCCGGTACTGCTGGAGATCGACCTCCAGGGCG
This sequence comes from Streptomyces bauhiniae, assembly GCF_004784475.1. Classification (GTDB taxonomy): domain Bacteria; phylum Actinomycetota; class Actinomycetes; order Streptomycetales; family Streptomycetaceae; genus Streptomyces; species Streptomyces seoulensis. The sequence goes on along the minus strand of NZ_SRRT01000008.1, from coordinate 101,323 downwards.
CCCGGCAGGTCCGCGAGTCGATGGCCGACGCCCAACTGGTCTTCCTCGCCCCGCCGTCCTGGGACGAGCTGGTGCGCAGGCTCACCGGCCGGGGCACCGAGCCGCCGGAGGTCATCGAGCGCCGGCTGGCGGCGGCCCGGACGGAACTGGCCGCCGAGCCCGAGTTCGACGTCACCCTGGTCAACACCTCCGTCGAGGACGTGGCCGGGGAGCTGCTAGCCTTGATGGACGTTGTGTGATCGTGACCGCCGTCCATGAAGAGGACCCAACGGTCACGGTGATCCACACCGACTGATTCTTTCCCACCCATCGGAAGGCAGAGCGTGTCCTCTTCCATCACCGCGCCCGAGGGCATCATCAACCCTCCGATCGACGAGCTCCTCGAGGCCACCGACTCGAAGTACAGCCTGGTGATCTACGCGGCCAAGCGCGCCCGTCAGATCAACGCGTACTACTCGCAGCTCGGTGAGGGCCTCCTCGAGTACGTCGGTCCGCTCGTCGACACCCACGTCCACGAGAAGCCGCTCTCGATCGCGCTGCGCGAGATCAACGCCGGTCTGCTGACCTCCGAGGCCATCGAGGGCCCGGTCCAGTAGTTCCCGTCTTGTCCACAGGCCCGGCAGTCACCCTGCCGGGCCTGTGGTGTGTCATGGGTGTCAAAGGTTCCGAGAAAGTCCGTAGGACGCTGGGAGACGGTGGAGACGGTGGACAAGCCGAAGGTCGTGCTGGGCGTCAGCGGCGGCATCGCCGCGTACAAGTCCTGTGAGCTGCTCAGACGGCTCACCGAGTCGGGGCACGACGTGCGGGTGGTGCCGACCGCCTCCGCGCTGCACTTCGTCGGCGCCGCCACCTGGTCCGCGCTGTCCGGCAACCCGGTCTCCACCGAGGTCTGGGACAGCGTCCACGAGGTCCCGCACGTCCGCATCGGGCAGCACGCCGACCTCGTGGTGGTCGCGCCCGCCACCGCCGACATGCTCGCCAAGGCCGCGCACGGCCTCGCCGACGACCTGCTCACCAACACCCTGCTCACCGCGCGCTGTCCGGTGGTCTTCGCCCCGGCGATGCACACCGAGATGTGGGAGCACCCGGCCACCCAGGAGAACGTGGCCACTCTGCGCCGCCGGGGCGCGGTCGTCATCGAGCCCGCCGTGGGCCGCCTCACCGGCGTCGACACCGGCAAGGGGCGGCTGCCCGACCCGGCCGAGATCTTCGAGGTGTGCCGCCGGGTGCTGGCGCGGGGCGTGACCGAGCCCGACCTCGCCGGGCGCCATGTGGTGGTCTCGGCGGGCGGCACCCGTGAGCCGCTGGACCCGGTGCGCTTCCTCGGCAATCGCTCCTCCGGCAAGCAGGGGTACGCCCTCGCCCGGACCGCCGCCGCGCGGGGGGCCCGCGTGACCTTGGTCTCGGCCAACGCCTCCCTGCCCGACCCGGCCGGGGTGGACATCGTGCACGTCGGCACCGCCGTCCAGCTCCGCGAGGCGGTGCTCAAGGCCGCGGCCGACGCCGATGCCGTGGTCATGGCCGCCGCCGTCGCCGACTTCCGCCCGGCGGTCTACGCGAGCGGGAAGATCAAGAAGAAGGACGGCCAGGAGCCCGAGCCGGTCGCCCTGGTGCGCAATCCCGACGTGCTCGCCGAGGTCGCCGCCGAGCGCGCCCGCCCCGGCCAGGTCGTCGTCGGCTTCGCCGCCGAGACCGACGACGTGCTCGCCAACGGCCGCGCCAAGCTGGCCCGCAAGGGCTGCGACCTGCTGGTGGTGAACGAGGTGGGGGAGCGCCGGACCTTCGGCTCGGAGGAGAACGAGGCGGTCGTCCTGGGCGCCGACGGCACCGAGACGGCCGTACCGCACGGGCCGAAGGAGGCCCTCGCGGACACCGTCTGGGACCTGGTGGCGGCCCGGCTGGGCTGAGCGGCTGGGCCGTTCGGGGCGGTCTGTTTTCGGCCACCCGGAGTCTTTTTTTCACACCGCGATGGCGCGTGGCGGATCTGGTCAACGCCGCGCACCAGCGGGCAGAATGCCTGTGCCGCAGGTCACAGCGTTCTCGCTGGGCGAGAACGGGTGGCCCTGCGGCCAGGTGCGACCGATAAACTGTTCACGGACGACGTTGGGCGCAGCTCCCGACGTGGTCCTTCAATGATCAGCCAGCAGCCGCTGCAACCCCAGGGAGCGTTGTGTCCCGTCGCCTGTTCACCTCGGAGTCCGTGACCGAAGGTCACCCCGACAAGATCGCTGACCAGATCAGCGACACCATTCTCGACGCGCTGCTCCGCGAGGACCCCTCGTCCCGCGTCGCCGTCGAGACGCTGATCACCACCGGCCTCGTGCACGTGGCCGGCGAGGTCACGACCAAGGCTTACGCGCCGATCGCCCAGTTGGTGCGCGAGAAGATCCTCGAGATCGGCTACGACTCCTCCAAGAAGGGCTTCGACGGCGCCTCCTGTGGCGTCTCGGTGTCCATCGGCGCGCAGTCCCCGGACATCGCGCAGGGCGTCGACACGGCGTACGAGTCGCGTGTCGAGGGCGATGAGGACGAGCTGGACAAGCAGGGCGCGGGCGACCAGGGCCTGATGTTCGGCTACGCCTCGGACGAGACGCCGACGCTGATGCCGCTGCCGATCTTCCTGGCGCACCGCCTGTCCAAGCGCCTCTCCGAGGTCCGCAAGAACGGCACCATCCCCTACCTGCGCCCCGACGGCAAGACCCAGGTCACCATCGAGTACGACGGCGACAAGGCCGTCCGTCTCGACACCGTCGTGGTCTCCTCCCAGCACGCCTCCGACATCGACCTCGAGTCGCTGCTCGCGCCCGACATCCGCGAGTTCGTGGTCGAGCCCGAGCTGAAGGCCCTGCTGGACGAGGGCATCAAGATCGACACCGAGGGCTACCGCCTGCTGGTCAACCCGACCGGCCGCTTCGAGATCGGCGGCCCGATGGGCGACGCCGGCCTCACCGGCCGCAAGATCATCATCGACACCTACGGCGGCTTCGCCCGCCACGGTGGCGGCGCCTTCTCGGGCAAGGACCCGTCCAAGGTGGACCGCTCGGCCGCGTACGCCATGCGCTGGGTCGCCAAGAACGTGGTGGCCGCGGGTCTCGCCTCGCGCTGCGAGGTCCAGGTCGCCTACGCGATCGGCAAGGCCGAGCCGGTCGGTCTCTTCGTGGAGACCTTCGGCACCGCCAAGATCGAGCCCGAGAAGATCGAGAAGGCCATCGACGAGGTCTTCGACCTCCGTCCGGCCGCGATCATCCGCGACCTCGACCTGCTGCGCCCGATCTACGCCCAGACGGCGGCCTACGGCCACTTCGGCCGCGAGATCCCCGACTTCACCTGGGAGCGCACCGACCGCGTCGACGCCCTGCGCAAGGCCGCCGGCGTCTGATCCGCACCGCGTGAACCGGGGCCCGGCCTCCCTTCGGGGAAGCCGGGCCCCGGCATGTTCCGGGTGCCTCGACGGACGGCGCTGTCAGTGGTCTTTGGAAGAATGCAAGCGTGAGCAGCGACAACGGGCCGGGGGACGGCGGGGCCGAGGGGCCGCCGCCGGAGCAGCTCGCGCTCATCCGGGAGAGCGTGCGCGGCGCCGACGTGCCGCGCGCCAAGCCGCGCACCTGGCGGGGGGCCGCGCTCGCCAAGGACCGGCCGGTCGCGCGGGTGCTCGTCGACAAGGGCGTGCTCCATCTCGACCGGTACTTCGACTACGCCGTGCCCGAGGAACTCGACGCCGACGCCCAGCCCGGCGTACGGGTCCGGGTGCGGTTCGGCGCCGGACGGCACCGGGTGCGGGACGGGCGGCGCGAGGGCGGCGGCCTGATCGACGGCTACCTGATCGAGCGGCGGGACGAGTCCGACTACTCGGGACCGCTCGCCGCCCTCGCCCAGGTCGTCTCCCCGGAGCCGGTGCTCGGCGAGGAACTCCTCGGGCTGGCCCGCGCCGTCGCCGACCGGTACGCGGGCAGCCTCGCCGACGTGCTGCAACTGGCCGTGCCGCCGCGCAGCGCCCGCGCGGAGAAGCGCGCCTCCCCCGAGCCCCTCCCCGCGCCCCCCGCCCCGGACGCGGGCACCTGGGCCCGCTACGAGTACGGTCCCGCCTTCCTCGACGCGCTGGCCTCCGGCGGTTCACCCCGCGCGGTGTGGAACGCGCTGCCGGGGCCCGAGTGGAGCGAGGAGATCGCCCGCGCCGTCGCCGCCACCCTCGCCTCGGGTCGTGGCGCGCTGGTCGTCGTCCCCGACGGGCGGACCGCCGCGCGGGTCGACGCCGCGCTGACCGACCTGCTCGGCAAGGGCCGCCACGCGCTGCTCACCGCCGACGCCGGGCCCGAGAAGCGGTACGGGCAGTGGCTCGCGGTCCGGCGCGGCTCGGTACGGGCGGTCGTCGGCACCCGCGCCGCCATGTTCGCCCCCGTGCGGGACCTCGGGCTCGTGGCCATCTGGGACGACGGCGACGACAGCCACAGCGAACAGCACGCGCCCCAGCCGCACGCCCGCGACGTCCTGCTGCTGCGTGCCTCCCTCGACAAGTGCGCCTTTCTGGTGGGTAGTTGGAGCTGCACGGTGGAGGCCGCGCAGCTCGTCGAGAGCGGCTGGGCGCGGCCCCTGACCGCCGGACGCGACCAGGTCCGCCGCACCGCCCCGCTGGTACGCACCGTCGGGGACACCGACCTCGCGCGTGACGAGGCCGCCCGCGCCGCCCGGCTGCCCAGCCTCGCCTGGCAGGCCGTCCGCGAGGGGCTCAAGACCGGCCCGGTGCTGGTGCAGGTGCCCCGGCGCGGGTACGTACCCCGCCTGGCCTGCGCCCAGTGCCGGGCGCCCGCGCGGTGCGCGCACTGTGCCGGGCCGCTCCAGGCGCAGGACGCGGGGGCGCTGCGCTGCGAGTGGTGCGGGCGCCAGGAGCACTCCTGGCACTGTCCCGAGTGCGGCGGCTTCCGGCTGCGGGCCCAGGTCGTCGGCGCGCGCCGTACCGCCGAGGAGCTGGGGCGCGCCTTCCCCGCCGTGCCGGTACGCACCTCCGGGCGCGAGCATGTGCTCGACACCGTGCCGGACGCGCCCGCGCTGGTCGTCAGCACGCCGGGCGCCGAGCCGGTCGCCGAGGGCGGGTACGCGGCCGCGCTGCTGCTCGACGGCTGGGCCATGCTCGGCCGGCCCGACCTGCGTTCCGGCGAGGACGCGCTGCGCCGGTGGATCGGCGCGGCCGCACTGGTGCGTCCGCAGGGCGACGGCGGGACCGTGGTGGTCGTGGCCGAGCCGACGCTGCGGCCCGTGCAGGCGCTGGTCCGCTGGGACCCCGTCGGGTTCGCGGTCCGCGAGCTGGCCGAGCGGGCCGAGCTGGGGTTTCCGCCGGTGTCGCGGATGGCGGCGGTGTCGGGGACGCCGGAGGCGGTCGCGGAGTTCCTCGCGGCGGTGGAGTCACCCCCGGACGCGGAGGTACTGGGGCCGGTGCCGCTGCCCCCGACCCTGCCCGGCCGGCCCCGCCGTCCCGGTGCGCCCCCGCCGGGGGAGCAGTGGGAACGTGCGCTGATCCGGGTGCCGCCCGGCAGTGGCTCCGCGCTGGCCGCCGCGCTGAAGACGGCTCAGGCGGCGCGGATGGCGCGGGGGAGTGGAGAGCCGGTACGGGTGCGGATCGATCCGCCGGACATCGGCTGAGGTTCTTGACGCGCATACGAACGCCCTCCCGGTCGGTTACCGGGAGGGCGCGGGGCGGGTCCGGTCAGCCGCTGCGGGGGCCCGGGAAGGCCGGGGGCCTCGGGTCGTCGCGGAGGGTGGGGCTGCCCGAGGTCGGCTGGGTCGGCATGGAGCGGGCCGCGGGAACGGTCGGCATACCGGTGTTGATGGTGCGGGTGCCCGAGGGCTCGCCGGCCCGCTCGGCCTCGGCCGCGGCCTGGGCGGCGGCCCGGCGGGCGCCGTAACGGCGGTGCACGGCCTGCTTGGTGACGCCGAGCGCGGAGCCCACCGCGTCCCACGAGAAGCCGAGCGAGCGGTCGAAGTCCACGGCCGCCGTCACCAGGGTCTCGACGCTGTCCCGGAGTTCCTGGGCGAGGCGGACCGTCGGGGCGGGGGCGCGTCCGTAGACGACGAAGCCGGTGGACGGACCGGAGCGGCGGGGACGGTAGACGTTGCCGAGCTGGGCGGTGAGGGTGCGCAGCGCGTCCACCTGCCGGCGGACCCGCTCGATGTCGCGCACCAGCAAGTGCAGGCTGGCACGGGCCTGGGCGTCGTGGGTTGCGTGGTCGGCCATGAACAAGCCTCTCGAACCGGCGTTGAAAGGAAGTGGGCGGCTTTGGCGGCCCGAAGTGGTCAACTCTCTCTTGACCAACGCGTGGGCGCTCCGCTGGTCACGGGGTGGGGGCGTGCGGGGTGTGTTTGTACGCCGGGGTCTCCCACCCGCGCACCACCCGTTTGCTGTTGGCCGGGAGGCTGGACAACATGTGGTGCCGATCGCCGTCGGCGGCCTCGGCCACCTGATGACCGCGCGCGGTCATAGACTGGTCCGCTGCCGTTTGCTGTCGTTCGAGAGGGTCGTTTCTGACCATGAGGCTTGTCTTCGCCGGTACCCCCGAGGTCGCCGTTCCCGCTCTGGACGCTTTGATCGACTCCGGGCGGCACGAGGTGGCCGCCGTCGTCACGCGGCCCGACGCGCCCGCCGGGCGGGGGCGCAGGCTGGTCGCTTCGCCCGTGGCCGAGCGGGCGGAGGAGGCCGGGATCGAGGTGCTGAAGCCGGCCAGTCCGCGCGACCCGGCGTTCCTGGAGCGGCTGAAGGAGATCGGCCCGGACTGCTGCCCGGTCGTCGCCTACGGCGCCCTGCTGCCCCGCGTCGCCCTCGACATCCCCGTCCACGGCTGGGTCAACCTGCACTTCTCGCTGCTGCCCGCCTGGCGCGGAGCCGCGCCCGTACAGCACTCGATCATGTCGGGCGACCAGATCACCGGCGCCTCCACCTTCCTCATCGAGGAGGGCCTGGACTCCGGCCCGGTCTACGGCACCGTCACCGAGGAGATCCGCCCCACCGACACCAGCGGCGACCTGCTCACCCGGCTCGCCTTCGCCGGTTCCGGGCTGCTCGCGGCCACCATGGACGGCATCGCGGACGGCACCCTGAAGGCCGTACCGCAGCCCGCCGAGGGCATCACGCTCGCGCCGAAGATCACGGTCGAGGACGCCAGGGCCGACTGGACGGCGCCCGCGCTGCGCGTCGACCGGGTGGTGCGCGGCTGCACGCCCGCCCCCGGCGCGTGGACGGTGTTCCGGGGCGAGCGGCTCAAGCTCGTGCAGGTCAGGCCGGTGCCCGAGCGGACCGACCTCGCGCCCGGGCAGCTCGCCGTCGGGAAGAACAGTGTGCACGTGGGCACGGGCTCGTACGCCGTCGAGCTGCTCTGGGTGCAGGCGCAGGGCAAGAAGCCGATGCGGGCCGCCGACTGGGCGCGCGGGGCGCGGATCACCGAAGGCGAGTCGCTCGGCGGCTGACACCCCGCGAGTGGGGGGTGACGGTCCGCCGACGTACGCTGGTGACCGCACCCCCTGACCACATCCGGAGCACCTTTCCCGTGAGCGAGCAGTCCCGTCGGCCGCACCGGCCCGCCAAGCCCTACCGGCGCCCCCAGAAGGACCCCGTCCGCGTCCTCGCCTTCGACGCGCTGCGCGCGGTGGACGAGCGGGACGCCTACGCCAACCTCGTGCTGCCCCCGCTGCTGCGCAAGGCGCGGGAGAACGGCGACTTCGACGCGCGGGACGCCGCCCTCGCCACCGAGCTGGTCTACGGCACGCTGCGCCGCCAGGGCACCTACGACGCGATCATCGCCGCCTGCGTGGACCGGCCGCTGCGCGAGGTGGACCCGCCGGTGCTCGACGTACTGAGCCTGGGCGCGCACCAATTGCTCGGGACGCGCATCCCCACCCACGCCGCCGTCTCGGCCTCGGTGGAGCTGGCGCGGGTGGTGCTCGGCGACGGGCGGGCCAAGTTCGTCAACGCCGTGCTGCGCAAGATCGCCCAGCACGACCTGGACGGCTGGCTGGAGCGGGTCGCGCCGCCCTACGACGAGGACCCCGAGGACCACCTCGCCGTCGTCCACTCCCACCCCCGCTGGGTCGTCTCCGCGCTGTGGGACTCCCTCGGCGGCGGCCGCGCCGGCATCGAGGAACTTCTCGCGGCGGACAACGAGCGCCCCGAGGTCACCCTCGTCGCGCGGCCCGGCCGGTCCACCACCGAGGAACTGCTCACCGAGGACGCGGCCGTGGCCGGCGACTGGTCCCCGTACGCGGTACGGCTCACCGAGGGCGGCGAGCCGGGCGCGGTGGAGGCCGTGCGCGAGGGACGGGCCGGTGTGCAGGACGAGGGCAGCCAGCTCGTCGCCCTCGCCCTCGCCAACGCGCCCCTGGACGGCCCCGACGAGAAGTGGCTCGACGGCTGCGCGGGCCCCGGCGGCAAGGCCGCGCTGCTGGCCGCCCTGGCCGCCCAGCGCGGTGCCACCCTGGTCGCCTCCGAGAAGCAGCCGCACCGCGCGGGCCTGGTGGCCAAGGCGCTGGCCGGCAACCCCGGCCCGTACCAGGTGATCACCGCCGACGGCACCCGTCCGCCGTGGCTCCCCGGCACCTTCGACCGCGTCCTGATGGACGTTCCCTGCACCGGCCTCGGCGCCCTGCGCCGCCGCCCCGAGGCCCGCTGGCGCCGCCGCCCCGAGGACCTCGAGAACTTCGCCCCGGTCCAGCGAGCCCTCCTCCGCACCGCCCTGGACTCCGTCCGCGTGGGCGGCATCGTCGGCTACGCCACCTGCTCCCCCCACCTCGCGGAAACCCGGGCAGTAGTGGCCGACCTCCTCAAGCAACACCCCGACACCGAACTGATCGACGCCCGCCCCCTCCTCCCCGGCGTCCCCGACCTCGGCGAGGGCCCCGACATCCAACTCTGGCCCCACAAACACGGCACAGACGCGATGTACCTGGCCCTGATCCGCCGCACAGCGTGAGGGAATCAGGGGCACCCCTTGAACCCAGCCGGGCCGGGCCAACCCAGGGGCGCGGGGAACTGCGCGAACAACCCCCACCGGGCCGGCACCCGAACACCCGACCCCCACCACCCCGGACCTGACCCCGCACCCCCCGGAGGGGCATGGCAGGCTTGGTCCATGGCCGCGCAGATCAACCCCAGCATCCTGTCCGCAGACTTCGCCCGCCTCGCCGACGAGGCGAAGGCGGTCGAGGGCGCCGACTATCTCCACGTCGACGTCATGGACAACCACTTCGTCCCGAACCTCACGCTCGGCACCCCCGTCGTGGAGTCCCTGGCCCGCGCCACGGACATCCCGCTGGACTGCCACCTGATGATCGAGGACCCGGACCGCTGGGCCCCGCAGTACGTCGAGGCGGGCGCCTCCTCGGTGACCTTCCACGTCGAGGCGGCGCACGCCCCCATCCGGCTCGCCCGCGAGATCCGCGCCAAGGGCGCCCGCGCCGCCATGGCCCTCAAGCCCGCGACGCCGATCGAGTCGTACGAGGACATGCTCCCCGAGCTGGACATGCTGCTGATCATGACGGTCGAGCCGGGCTTCGGCGGGCAGGCGTTCCTCGACATCACGCTGCCCAAGATCCGCCGCACCCGCGACCTGATCGCCAAGCACGGCCTGCAGATGTGGCTCCAGGTCGACGGCGGTGTCTCGGCCGAGACGATCGAGCGCTGCGCCGAGGCGGGGGCGGACGTGTTCGTCGCCGGATCGGCCGTGTACGGGGCCCAGGACCCGGCCGAGGCGGTCCGTGCGCTGCGCGCGCAGGCGGACCGGGCGATCGCCGATTCGTCCTGGGCGTGCGGCCACTGAGCCACGCGTAGGTGAACGGTTGAGAGAAGGCCGCCCATCAGGGCGGATTCACGGCGCCGGATCTGCGAGGATGAACGGCGAATCCAGAGTGTGAACAGCAGTGAGGAGAGCGCCGTGTCGGGTATGTCGGCGGGCCGGTCAGCCATGCGGATGGGACCCGCTGAGCTGGTGCAGGCGGCGGCCATGGCCCGCCGCTTCTACCTGGAGGGCAAGTCCAAGATCCAGATCGCCGAGGAGTTCGGCGTCAGCCGCTTCAAGGTGGCCCGAGTGCTGGAGACCGCCCTCGAACGGGATCTCGTCCGTATCGAGATCCGCGTCCCGGCCGAGCTGGACGCCGAGCGCTCGGACGCGCTCCGCGCCCGGTACGGCCTCAGACACGCCGTCGTGGTCGAGTCCCCGGCCGACGCCGAGGAGACCCCCGACCCGGAGAACCTGGGCGAGGTCGCCGCCGACCTGCTCGGTGAACTCGTCGACGAGGGCGATGTCCTCGGCCTCGCCTGGGGCCGCTCCACCATCCACATGGCGGCCGCGCTCGACCGGCTGCCGCCGTGCACGGTGGTGCAGCTCACGGGCGTGTACGACGCCGGGACCGCCGAGCGCGGCTCGGTGGAGGCCGTCCGCCGTGCCGCCCAGGTGTCCGGCGGGGACGCCCACCCCATCTACGCGCCGATGCTGCTGCCGGACGAGGCCACGGCCGCCGCCCTGCGCAACCAGACCGGGATCGCCCGCGCCTTCGAGTACTTCGACAAGGTCACGGTCGCCTGCGTCTCCATCGGCTCCTGGGAGCCGGGCATCTCCACGGTGCACGACATGCTCAGCGACGAGGAGCGCGCGCACTACGCCTCGCTCGGGGTCGCCGCCGAGATGTCCGCGCACCTCTTCGACGCCGACGGGCGCCGGATCGGACGGGACCTGGGGGAGCGGTGCATCACGGTCAAGACCGACCAGTTGCGCCGTATCCCCGAGGTCGTGGCCATCGCGGGCGGGCAGCGCAAGGCCCCGGCGATCGACGCGGTGCTGCGCTCCGGGCTGGTCACCAGTCTGGTGACGGACACCTCGGCCGCGGACTACCTGCTCACCGCGGGCGCCGCGCCGAAGCCCGCGCTCAGCCGCGCCGACCCCGACGGGGTCTGAGGACGGAATCCGGCGGAACGCTGCCACGGCGGGCGGGCCGTGGCAGCATCTGCGGCATGCTGTCGCGGTTCGTCCCCCAGATCCTGAAGCGAAACAGCGGCCGGGCATGTCTGCTCGCCGGTGTGCTGGCCGTCCTCGGTGTCCTGCTGGCCGGCTGCGCCGGTACGGACACGGCCACCGAGCCCCCGGCCGCCTCGCAGAAGACCGTTTCGGTCCCGGCCTGGGCCAAGGGCATGGCCACCGTCCCCGAATCCAAGCTGCCCGTCGAGGCGCGGCGGACCCTCGCCCTCATCGACAAGGGCGGCCCCTATCCGTACGCACGGGACGGGATCGTCTTCGGGAACTTCGAGGGCCGTCTGCCCCAGCACCAGCGCGGTTACTACCACGAGTACACCGTGCCGACCCCCGGATCGAGCGACCGGGGTGCCCGGCGCATGGTCACCGGGGACGGCGGGGAGTTCTACTACACCGATGATCATTACAACTCGTTCCGGGCGGTGCTGAGATGAGCGAAGACCTTGTCGACCGGGTTGCGGTCACCCTCGACCTCAAGGGGGTCCGGAACAAGGCCGGGCTGATGGACCAGGTGGTGTCGGCGCTGAACCTGCCCGACTGGTTCGGCCGCAACTGGGACGCCCTGCTGGACTCCCTCTCCGACACCACCCTCTGGCCCCCGGCCGCCATCGAGCGCGGGCTGCTGATCGTCGTACGGAACTGGGAGCCGTTCGCCGAGCTGAACGGGCAGGAGTGGCGGATCGCGCGGGACGTGTTCTCCGAGGCGGTGGACCGCACCTCGTTCCTCGACGTGATGCTCGCCCTTGGAGGAACCTCCGAGCTGTGACCTCGGGTCCCTGGAGGTTCCGTGAGGGCATGATCAGGGCCCTGGCATGGGAGAATGAAGTACGTGCTCTTTCCCCCTGGCGCACCCGTCAGGGGGTCACCTCTGATCGACTGGGATGTGCGGCACGTGCGTTTCCTCAATGACATCCAGCCCGCCTACGACCTGACGTACGACGACGTCTTCATGGTGCCGAGCCGATCGGCGGTCGGCTCCCGGCAGGCGGTGGACCTCGGCTCTCCCGACGGCACCGGTACCACCATCCCGCTGGTCGTCGCCAACATGACCGCCATCGCGGGACGCCGGATGGCGGAGACGATGGCCCGGCGCGGCGGCCTGGTGGTCATCCCGCAGGACATCCCGATCGACGTCGTCACCGAGGTCGTCTCCTGGGTCAAGAGCCGCCACCTCGTGCTGGACACCCCGATCGTGCTGTCCCCGCACCAGACGGTGGCCGACGCGCTGGCCCTGCTGCCCAAGCGGTCGCACAACGCCGGTGTCGTCGTGGACGCCGACTACCGTCCCGTCGGTGTCGTCACCGACCAGGACCTCAGCGGGGTCGACCGCTTCACCCAGCTCGAAGTGGTCATGTCCCGCGACCTGCTGCTGCTCGACGCCGGCATCGACCCGCGCGAGGCGTTCAACATCCTGGACGCGGCCAACCGCCGCTACGCCCCGGCCGTCGATGCCGAGGGCCGCCTCGCCGGCATCCTCACCCGCAAGGGCGCCCTGCGCGCCACCCTGTACACCCCGGCCGTGGACGCCGACGGCAAGCTGCGCATCGCGGCGGCCGTGGGCATCAACGGCGACGTGGCGGGCAAGGCCAAGCAGCTCCTCGACGCGGGCGTGGACACCCTCGTCATCGACACCGCGCACGGCCACCAGGAGTCGATGATCAGCGCGGTCCGCACCGTGCGCGCCCTCGACCCCCAGGTGCCGATCGTCGCGGGCAACATCGTCTCCGCCGAGGGCGTCCGCGATCTGATCGAGGCCGGCGCCGACATCATCAAGGTCGGTGTCGGACCGGGCGCCATGTGCACCACCCGGATGATGACCGGCGTGGGCCGCCCCCAGTTCTCCGCCGTGCTGGAGTGCGCCGCCGAGGCGAAGAAGCACGGCAAGCACGTGTGGGCCGACGGCGGTGTCCGCCACCCCCGCGACGTCGCCATGGCGCTCGCGGCCGGTGCCTCCAACGTGATGGTCGGCTCCTGGTTCGCCGGCACCTACGAGTCGCCCGGCGACCTCCAGCAGGACGCCAACGGCCGCCTGTACAAGGAGTCGTTCGGCATGGCGTCCGCCCGCGCGGTGCGCAACCGCACCTCCGAGGAGTCGTCGTACGACCGCGCCCGCAAGGGGCTCTTCGAGGAGGGCATCTCCACCTCCCGCATGTTCCTCGACCCGGCCCGGCCGGGCGTGGAGGACCTGGTCGACTCGATCATCGCGGGCGTCCGCTCCTCCTGCACCTACGCCGGTGCCGGTTCGCTGGAGGAGTTCGCCGAGAAGGCCATCGTCGGCATCCAGAGCGCGGCCGGGTACGCCGAGGGCATGCCCCTGCACGCGAGCTGGAGCTGACCCCTCCGCACGCCTGCGACCTGGGAGCTTCCCAGGTGCGGGGGCGGGCGCGGTTCGTGTTCTACTTCGTAGGAGAAGTGACCGTACCGACGAAGTGAACCACCCCCTGTGCTGAACGATCTCGACGAACGCATCGTGCACGCCCTCGCCGAGGACGCCCGCCGCTCCTACGCGGACATCGGGCAACTGGTCGGCCTGTCCGCGCCCGCCGTGAAGCGGCGCGTGGACCGGCTGCGGGCCACCGGAGCCATCACCGGGTTCACCGTCCGGGTGGACCCGGCGGCCCTCGGCTGGGAGACCGAGGGGTACATCGAGATCTACTGCCGCAGCAACACCTCGCCGGAGACCATCCTGCGCGGGCTCGAGCGCTACCAGGAGGTGGTGGCCGCGTCCACCGTCACCGGGGACGCGGACGCCATCGCCCAGGTCTTCGCCTCCGACATGCGGCACTTCGAGCGGGTGCTGGAGCGGATCGCCGGGGAGCCCTTCGTGGAGCGGACCAAGTCGGTGCTGGTGCTCTCCCCGCTGCTGCGCCGCTTCTCCTCGGGCGCGCCGGGCTGACCGCCCTTGCCGGGGACCGGGCTACCTACGGTAACCATTGCGCTCCCCGGAGCGGTCCCGTAGGTTGTCCGGCACTTTCTACCGACTGGTAACCGGCAGGTGATCCATGCGTTGGCCCGTCTGCCGTCCCCGTACCGTCCGCGCCCGCATCATCGCCCTCGCCCTGGCCCCGGCCCTCGCGCTGACCGCGCTGTGGAGCTTCGCGATGGTCTCCGTCACCGGCGAGTTACGGGCCCTGATCCGGCTCCAGGGGGTCTACGAGGACTACGGCACCCCCGTGGACACCGCGATCGGGCAGATCCAGATCGAGCGCCGCATGACCGCCGCCCACCTCGGCGACCCGCGCGCCAGCGCACCGGCGGCCGCCCTCCTCGCCCAGCAGCGCCGCACCGACCGCGCGGTCACCGCGATGCGCCGCGCCCTTTCGAGCGGCGACCGCGACCGGCTCACCGGCCGGCAGCGCCGGGCCCTGGACGCCATGGTCACCGCCACCGGGAAGCTGGAGGCTTTGCGCCGGGACGTGCTGTCCCGGCGGATCGGCTGGGACAAGGCCGTCACCGAGTACAGCGCCCTGGTCGAACCCGGCTTCGCCGTCGAGTCCGCGCTCACCGCCCTCCAGGCCGGACAGCTCGCCCGCGAGTCCCAGACCGTCATCGAACTGGTCCGGGTGCGCGAGTTCGTCTCCCGCGAGGACGCCCTGGTCGCCGGGGCACGGGCCGCCGGCACCCTCACCCCGGCCGAGTACGCCCTGCTCACCGCCACCATCGAGGACCGCCGCCTCTTCGAGCGGACCTACGCGCCCGACCTGCCCGCCGACTCCCGCGCGCTGTACGAGGAGTTCCGCGACGGCGGCCCGCACCGGGCGCTGGAAAGCGCCGAGGACGCGCTGCTCGCCGCCGGGGCCGGCGGTGCGGATCAGGCGGTGGCCGCCGACACCTGGCGGTCGGTCGCGGACCGGGCCGTGCACAGCTACATGCGGCTGTGCTCCAGCGCCGCCGAGCACTCCGCCGCACGCGGACGGGCCTTCGCCTACCGGGAGTTGACCAAGGCGGCGGTCGTCGGTGCGGCCGGGCTGGCCGTCGCGGGACTCTCCCTGTGGCTCGCGGTACGCGGTGCCCGGCGCGTCTCCCGGCGGCTGGAGAACCTCCGCGACGCGGCCGACCTGCTCAGCACCCGTCAACTCCCGGACGTGATGCGCCGGTTGAGCGCGGGGGAGCGGGTCGACGCGGCCGCCGAGGCGCCGCCGCTGGCCGCCGACGAGGGGTGCGACGACGAGATCGGCCAGGTCGGCCGCTCCTTCAACACCGCCCGGCTGGCCGCCGTCGAGGCCGCCGTCCATCAAGCCGCCCTGCGCCGGGGGCTGTCGGCGGTCCTGCTCAACATCGCCCGCCGCAACCAGGCGCTCGTGCACCGGCAGTTGAAGCTGGTCGACACCCTGGAGCGGCGCACCGACGACCCCGACGTGCTGCGCGAGCTGTTCCGGATCGACCACCTCACCACCCGGATGCGCCGCCACGCGGAGAGCCTGATCATCCTCTCCGGCGCCGCACCCGGCCGCCGCTGGCGCGGGCCCGTACCCGTCGCGGACGTGGTCGCCTCGGCGGTGAGCGAGATCGAGGCGTACGCCCGCGTGGTGGTGCCGCCGATGCCGGACGACGGGATCGCGGCGGACGCCGTCGCCGACCTGGTGCACCTGCTGGCCGAACTCCTGGAGAACGCCACCCTGTTCTCGCCCCCGCACACCGAGGTCACCCTGCGCACCGAGCACGAGGACGGCCACCTCGTGCTCCGCGTGGACGACCGGGGCCTCGGCCTGGACGCCGCACAGCGCGACGAAGCGACACGCACCCTGCGCGACCCCGACGCCTTCGACCCCACCCGACACGACCGGCTCGGCCTGTACGTGGTCGGCCGCCTCGCCGCCCGGCACGGCATCGAGGTCGGCCTCGGGGAATCCCCCTACGGGGGCACGACCGCCACCGTGCTGATCCCCGCCGGGGTGCTGGCGACCGTCGAGCCCGCGGCAGCCCGCCCGGCCCCCGCACCGCCGAGCCCCCGCAGACCGGTGCGCACGCCCGTCCAGGTGTCTCCCGGCACCGCCGCCCTGCCCACCCGCACCCGGCAGGCGTCCCTCGCCCCCGAACTCCGCGCCGACCCGCCGCCCGCCGACGACACCCCGCTCGGCGCGGCCGACCCCGAGGAGATGCGGGCCCTGTTCGCCGCCTTCCAGCGGGGCCTGAGCGACGGCCGCAACGGCATTCCCGCCGACGTCAACGCCGACGAAGGGACGGACACCGACGATGTACGGTGACGATCTGAACCCGGAGAACCCGGCCGTGCCCGAGGGCGCGCCCGGTACCGACCTGGGCTGGCTGCTCGACGACCTCGTCGCGCGCACCGAGCACGTCCGCCAGGCCGTGCTCCTGACCGCCGACGGGCTGCCGCTCAGCAGCTCCGACGGCATGCGCCGCCGCGACATCGAGCACCTGTCCGCCGTCTGCTCGGGCCTCCAGGGGCTCGCCGGCTCGGCGGGGGACCGGTTCGCCGCCGGGGAGGTCCGGCAGACCATGGTCATGCTGGAGGACGCCTACCTCTTCATCACCCCCGCCGGGCACGGCAGCCGGCTCGCCGTGCTGTGCGAGGCCCGCACCGACGTGGGGCAGCTCGCCCACGAGATGACCCTTCTCGTCCGCCGCCTCGGCCGCCACCTGGACGCCGCGGCCCGCTCGGCGCCGTGACCGGCGGTGGACGAGGAGTACTGGTACGAGGAGGACACCGGGGCGATGGTCCGCCCCTACACCGTCACCCGTGGCCGCACCCGGCCCTCGGCGCGGCTGGCCATCGACCTGATGTCACGGGTCACGGCCCTGGAGCCCGGCCCGGACGGTCCCGGTGTCGACCACGCCCGCGCGGCGCTGCTCGGCCATGTCCGGCGCGGCCCGCGCCCGGTCGTCGAGCTGGCGGCCGACGCCGATCTGCCGCTCACCGTGGTCCGCGTACTCCTCGGTGACCTGGCCGAACAGGGACTGATCCGCATCGACGCGCCCCGCCGCCTCCCGGTCCACGAGGGCACCGCCGACCCCGAGCTGCTGCGCGAGATCGTGCGCAGGCTGCGCGAGCTGTAGCCGTTTTCTACGCGCGTGCATCCGTGGCACGCGCAACGAATCGCCGTCCGGGGGCCTCTCGACGCAACGAACCGCGCACCGGCGCGCAACGGGTGCTTCTTGTCCGGGTGAGCGCGCCGACCGTACCGTCTTACTGGCTTCCCGATGCCCCCCGAATCCCCCTTTTTCCCGGTGAGGAACACCCATGCGCACCGCCCTGCTCCAGAGCTCTGGCCGCCCCGGTTCCGTCGCCGAGAACCTCAAGGTCCTCGACGAGGCCGCGGGCCGCGCCGCCGGGGCGGGCGCCGGGCTGCTGGCCGCACCGGAGATGTTCCTGACCGGGTACGCGATCGGCGGCGAGATCCCGCACCTCGCCGAGCCCGCCGACGGCGACTCGGCCGACGCCGTCGCCGACATCGCCACCCGGCACGGCCTCGCCATCGCCTACGGCTACCCCGAGCGCGACGGCGACACCGTCTACAACTCCGCCCAGATCATCTCGGCCGAGGGCGCCAGGCTCGCCAACTACCGCAAGACCCACCTCTTCGGCTGCTTCGAGCGCGACCACTTCACGCCGGGCGAGCGGCAGGTCGTCCAGACCGAGCTGAACGGCCTCACCGTGGGCCTGCTGATCTGCTACGACGTCGAGTTCCCGGAGAACGTCCGGGCCCACGCGCTGGCCGGCACCGACCTGCTGATCGTGCCGACCGCGCAGATGCACCCGTACCAGTTCGTGCCGGAGTCGATGATCCCGGTGCGGGCCTTCGAGAACCAGATGTACGTGGCCTACGTCAACCGGGTCGGCCAGGAAGGGGAGTTCGAGTTCGTCGGGCTCACCACGCTGGCCGGGCCCGACGGGGTGGCCCGCGTCCGCGCCGGGCGCGCCTCGGCCGAGCTGGTGTTCGCCGATGCCGACCCCGCCTTCCTGGCCGCCTCCCGCGAGGCCAACCCGTACCTGAACGACCGCCGCCCCGGTCTGTACGGCTCGCTCACCGCCTGAACCTCCCCCCCCCACAGTTCGTCGCAGTACTTCCGCGCAAGGAGTCCGTACCCCATGACGTCCACGGTGCCCAACGCCGTCGAGCACGCCGACGAGCAGCAGCCGCCGATCACCATGTTCGGCCCGGACTTCCCCTACGCCTACGACGACTTCCTCGCCCACCCGGCGGGGCTCGGCCAGATACCGGCGACCGAGCACGGCACCGAGGTCGCCGTCATCGGCGGCGGTCTGTCCGGCATCGTCGCCGCCTACGAGCTGATGAAGATGGGCCTCAAGCCCGTCGTCTACGAGGCCGACCAGCTCGGCGGCCGGCTGCGGACCGTCGGGTTCGAGGGCTGCGACGAGTCGCTGACCGCCGAGATGGGCGCGATGCGCTTCCCGCCGTCCTCCACGGCCCTCCAGCATTACATCGACCTCGTCGGCCTGCACACCCGGCCCTTCCCCAACCCGCTGGCCGAGGGCACGCCGTCCACTGTCGTGGACCTCAAGGGCGAGTCGCACTACGCGGAGACGGTCGAGGACCTGCCCCAGGTCTACCGGGACGTCGCCGCCGCGTGGGGCAAGTGCCTGGAGGAGGGTGCCGACTTCTCCGACATGAACCGCGCCATGCGCGAGCGTGACGTGCCGCGCATCCGCGAGATCTGGGCGAAGCTGGTCGAGAAGCTCGACAACCAGACCTTCTACGGCTTCCTCTGCGACTCCGAGGCGTTCAAGTCCTTCCGGCACCGGGAGATCTTCGGCCAGGTCGGCTTCGGCACCGGCGGCTGGGACACCGACTTCCCCAACTCCATCCTGGAGATCCTGCGCGTCGTCTACACGGAGGCCGACGACCACCACCGGGGCATCGTCGGCGGCTCCCAGCAGCTGCCGCTGCGGATGTGGGAGCGCGAGCCGGAGAAGATCGTCCACTGGCCCTACGGCACCTCGCTGGCGTCCCTGCACGTCGGCGGCGAGCCCCGCCCGGCCGTGACCCGGCTGAACCGCACCTCCGGCAACCGGATCACGGTCACCGACGCGAACGGCGACATCCGGACCTACCAGGCGGCCATCTTCACCGCCCAGTCCTGGATGCTGCTCTCCAAGATCGCCTGCGACGACTCGCTCTTCCCGATCGACCACTGGACCGCGATCGAGCGCACGCACTACATGGAGTCCAGCAAGCTCTTCGTGCCCGTGGACCGGCCCTTCTGGCTGGACAAGGACGAGGAGACCGGCCGGGACGTCATGTCGATGACGCTCACCGACCGGATGACGCGCGGCACCTATCTGCTGGACGAGGGCCCGGACAAGCCCGCCGTCATCTGCCTCTCCTACACCTGGTGCGACGACAGCCTGAAGTGGCTGCCGCTGTCCGCGAACGAGCGGATGGAGGTCATGCTCAAGTCGCTCGGCGAGATCTACCCGAAGGTCGACATCCGGAAGCACATCATCGGCAACCCGGTGACCGTCTCCTGGGAGAACGAGCCCTACTTCATGGGCGCGTTCAAGGCCAACCTGCCGGGCCACTACCGCTACCAGCGCCGCCTGTTCACGCACTTCATGCAGGACCGGCTGCCCGAGGACAAGCGGGGCGTCTTCCTCGCCGGTGACGACATCTCCTGGACGGCCGGCTGGGCCGAGGGCGCGGTCCAGACCGCGCTGAACGCGGTCTGGGGCGTCATGCGGCACTTCGGCGGCGAGACCGACCCGACCAACCCGGGCCCCGGCGACGTGTACGACGAGATCGCACCCGTCGAGCTGCCCGAGGACTGAGCCGGAGGGCTGGAGCGGGCGCGGGTGGCCCGGGGTTCAGACCCCGGCCGCCCGCGCCTTCTCGTACAGCTCGGCGGCGGTGTCCTTCAGTTCGGCCGCGTCCCGTGCCTCGCTCTGGACGTCGAGGAGTATCTCCGCGTCCGGGACGATGCCGGTGTGCGCCGCGACGTCGGCCGCGATCTGGTCGGTGTCGCCCTCGAACAGCGGGCGGTCCGCGGCGGTGTTCGGCTTCGCGGCCACGCGCGCGTTGACCCGGATGACCGTACGGACGGGTTCCGTGCGACCGGCCTCCTCGGCCAGTTCCCGCAGGTCGCGCCACTGGGCGGCGAGCTGCTCGGGGCCGTAGGCGCCCGGCAGCCAGCCGTCGGCCCGCTCCACCAGCCGCCGCATCGCCCGCCGGTTGGTCGCCGCCAGCAGGACCGGGATCGGCCGCACCGGCTTCGGGCCGACGACCGCCGAGGCGATGTCGGTGGTCTTGCCGTGATGGACGACCGGATCGGGACCCCACACGGCCCGGCACACCGCGATCACCTCGTCCAGCGCCGTGCCGCGCTCCTCGAAGGGGAGCACCCCCGAGGCCGCGTACTCGTCCAGGGACCAGCCCGTGCCGAAGCCCGCGATCACCCGCCCGCCGCTCACCGCGTCCAGCGTGGCCAGCGACTTGGCGAGCTGGAAGGGGAGGTGCAGCGGAGCGACCAGCACGCTGGAGCCCAGCTCGGCCCGCGAGGTCGCGGTGGCGGCCAGGGTGAGGGTGACCAGGGGGTCGGCCACACCCCGGTAGTAGTCCGGCCAGGGCGCACCCGGTATGCCGTAGAGCCCCTGGGTGGCGGGCTCCGGGACCAGGGCCCGCTCGAAGACCCACAGGCTGTCGTAACCGATCTCCTCGGCGGCGCGTGCCACGTCGGGCACGTCCCTGCCGAGGTCGTACTGGCGCATCTGGGGAAGGCCGAGGCCGAGCCTGGTCGTCATACCGGTGCTCCTTCGCGTCGGGATGCCTCTTCAACGCGCGGCCCTCGCCCGGCTGTTCCGTAAGTCACCCGATGGAGTGACTTCAGGCCACCTCAGTCACCCAGCGGTGTGAGCAGCATCCGCCCCGCGAAGCCGACCGCCGCGTCCAGCCGGGTCGTGAACTCCTCGGCCATGTCGCCGCAGCGGCGCAGCGCCCACAGGACCCGGGCCGCCGACCAGGTGGCGTCGCGGGCCCGCTCCAGGCTCCACGCGCCCAGCAGATGCGTGATCGGGTCGGCGATCTGGAGCAGGTCGGGACCCGGCATCAGATCCTCGCGGATGCGCTCCTCCAGCTCGGCCAGCAGCTCGCCGACCCGGTCGAACTCGTCCTCCAGCTCGGCCGGCGCGCACCCCAGCGCCCGGCAGGTGTCGACCACGGCGAGCGCGAGGTCGTGCCCGATGTGCGCGTTGATCCCCGCGAGCGCGAACTGCAGCGGCCGCACGCCGGGATGGCGGCGGAGCTGGAACAGCGGGCGCCAGCAGGCGGGCGGACGGCGGTCGTCCTCCACCGCGTCCACGGCCGCGAGGTACCGCTCCGCGAACCGGACGTCCAGCGCGGCCGCCGCGCACGCGTCCGGGAACTCCCCGGCGTCCAGCCGCCGGTCCACCTCCTCGGTGACGCTGAGGTAGACCCGGTTGAACACCGCGACCCCGTCCCGCTCGGGCAGCGCCGCGTCGAGCGCGCGCATCCGGGTCAGGACGGCGTCGACGGGGGTGGTGGTATATCGCGGCAGCACCATGGGGGAAGGGTGGCAGCCGCGCACCGGCCGGTGGGCCGACCGGCCCGGTGCTTCGCCGGAACGAGCGAACGCCGGGCCGGACCGCGCTCCTACGGCTGGTCGGGCCGGGCCGGGTTCTCCCCCGACTCGTCGTACTTCGAGGTGCCTTCGTCCAGCAGCGGTTCCTGCGTCTTCAGGTGGGCCGGGGCGAAGGCGCGCAGGGCGTGGTAGCCGGTGATGACGACCAGGGTGCCCAGCGCGATGCCGCTCAGCGAGAAGGTGTCGGTGAACTTCATGGTGACGTTGCCGACGCCGATGATGATGCCCGCGGCCGCCGGGACCAGGTTCAGCGGATTGCGCAGGTCCACCTTGCCGTGCAGCCAGATCTGCGCGCCGAGCAGGCCGATCATGCCGTACAGGATGACGGTGATGCCGCCGAGGACACCGCCGGGGATCGCGGCCACGACCGCGCCGAACTTGGGGCAGACGCCGAACAGCAGGGCGAAGCAGGCGGCGGCCCAGTAGGCGGCCGTGGAGTAGACCCGGGTCGCGGCCATCACGCCGATGTTCTCGGAGTACGTGGTGTTCGGCGGGCCGCCCACCGCCGTGGACAGCACCGAGGCGACGCCGTCCGCCGAGATCGCGGTGCCGAGCTTGTCGTCCAGGGAGTCGCCGGTCATCTCGCCGACCGCCTTGACGTGGCCCGCGTTCTCCGCGACCAGCGCGATCACCACGGGCAGCGCGACCAGGATCGCCGACCACTGGAACGTCGGCCCGTGGAAGGTCGGCAGCCCGATCCAGTCCGCCTTGGAGACGCCGGAGAGGTCCAGACGCCAGTGGTCGGTGACCTTGCCGCTCGCGTCCGCCGAGTGGATCTTGCCGAGGGTCAGGTCGAAGATCCAGGAGATCAGGTAGCCGAAGACCAGGCCCAGGAAGATGGCGATGCGCGACCAGAATCCGCGCAGGCAGACCACGGCCAGACCGGTGAACAGCATCACCAGCAGCGCCGTCCACTGGTCCTGCGGCCAGTACGTCGTCGCGGTGACCGGCGCCAGGTTGAAGCCGATCAGCATGACCACGGCGCCCGTGACGATCGGCGGCATCGCGGCGTGGATGATCCGCGCGCCGAACTTCTGCACCGCGAGACCCACCAGGAACAACGCCACGCCGACCACGAGGATCGCGCCGGTCACGGTCGCGCTGCTGCCGCCGTCCGCGCGGATCACCGCGGCGACACCCACGAAGGACAGCGAGCAGCCCAGGTAGCTGGGGACCCGGCCGCGCGTGGCGAGCAGGAAGATCACCGTCGCCACACCCGACATCATGATCGCCAGGTTGGGGTCCAGGCCCATGAGCACGGGGGCGACGAAGGAGGCGCCGAACATCGCCACGACGTGCTGGGCGCCCAGGCCCACCGTGCGCGGCCAGGTCAGCCGCTCGTCGGGGCGCACCACCGCTCCGGGTGCGGGACTCTTCCCGTCACCGTGCAGCTTCCATCGCACGCCGAGGTCCATGGTGGGGTTTCGCTTTCTCTGTACTGAAGAGGGTCCGCACCATTGTCAGGGGTCCGAAGGTGCGCTTCGCGCCCGCGGTGCCTCTCGCGCGCCGGGAACGGGTGTCCGGGGACCCCGTCCTGACCAGGGGAGTTCCCTCCGAGTGGTCCTGAGCGGTCGCTTAGTATGGTGGGGTCCGGGGGCGCGCCGCCCCGCCCATCGTGTCCCAGGAGCCCCGCCCGTGACCGCCGAAGCGCCGACCGCCCCCACCGTCCCGTACGGCCAACTCGTCCCCGTCGCCGTGCACTTCGACGACCTGGACGCGCTCGGGCTGCTGCACAACGCCCGGTACCCGCTGCTGGTCGAGCGGGCCTGGACCGAGCTGTGGAACGCCCGCGGGGTCCGCTTCGACGGCGACTGGGCGACGGCCGGCGACGCCTGCAACGCGGTCCGCGAACTCGTCATCGGCTATGAGGCGCCCGTCACCCGCCCCGGCGCCTACGCCGTCCACCTCTGGCTGGAGCGGCTCGGCACCACCGGCCTCACCTACGGCTTCCGGCTCTGCTCGGCCGACGGCGCCACGACCTACGCGCGCGGCACCCGCGTCCTGGTCCGGCTGGACGCGGACACGCTGCGGCCCGCGCCCTGGAGCGAGGGCTTCAGGCAGGCGGGCCGGGAACTGCTGCGGCCTGCCGGCTGACCTCGCCGCCCCCGCGCTCGGCGGTGCGCAGCACGCCCGCGAACCCGGCCAGCGCGCAGGCCAGCACGGTCACCACGACGAACGACACGGTCAGGCTGGTCGCCTGCGCCACCCCGCCGATCAGGCTCGGCGCCACCAGCCCCGAGGTGTAGGTGATGGTGGCCACGCCCGCGATGGCCTGGCTCGGGTTGGGTCCCGAGTGCCCGGCGGCCGCGAAGCACAGCGGGACGACCACCGCGATGCCGAGGCCCATCAGGGCGAAGCCGGTCATGGCCAGCGGGGGCCGGTCCGCGAGGACCACCAGCAGACCGCCCACCCCGGCGAGCAGGCCGCCCGACCGGACCGTGCGCACCGCGCCGAAGCGGTTCACCACCGCGTCCCCGGCGATCCGGGCGATGGCCATGGTCAGCATGAACCCGGTCGTGGTGGCCGCCGCGAGACCCGGCGAGCCGTCGAGGCGGTCCCGCAGGAACACCGCCGACCAGTCCAGGCTCGCCCCCTCCGCGAACACCGCGCAGAAGCCGACCGCGCCGATCAGCAGGGCCGAGCGGGGCGGCAGCGCGAACCTCGGCGGCGGCTCCTCGTCCTCGGCGGGCTGCACGTCCAGCACCCAGGCGCAGGCCAGCTGGCCCAGCAGGGTGAGTACGGCGGCGGCCAGCAGATGGTGCAGCCGGGCGTCCGAGCCGAGATGCGCGGCCAGCGTGCCCGCCGCCGAGCCGATCAGCGCGCCGGTGCTCCACATGCCGTGCAGCCCCGACATGATCGACTTGCCGAGCAGCCGCTCGACCTCCACCCCGAGCGCGTTCATCACCACGTCCGCCATGCCGGAGGCGGCGCCGTAGGCGAACATCCCCAGGCACAGCGTGAGCAGGTTCGGCGCCAGCGAGGGCAGCACCAGCGAGAGCGTCCACAGCGCGAGCAGCCCGCGCAGGGCCGTACGGCTGCCGAAGCGGTGGCTGATCCGGCCCGCCAGCGGCATCGCCACGGAGGCACCGAGCGCGGTGAAGGCCAGCGCGAACCCGAGCTGGCCCGCGCTGAGACCGGCGTGGTCCTGAATCCAGGGCACGCGGGTGGCGAACGAACCCGTCACCGCGCCGTGCACGGCGAACACGGCGGCCACGGCGTACCGGGCACGCCTGACCTCCCCGGCCGGCCGGCTCACGTCACCCATTTTCACGTCCCTCCCCAGGGAGTCGCCCGCTGTACCGTCCTCGGCACCCGCGCAAACTATCAGGGACCCTGCCTGATAGATAGAGTGCGTCCAGCGGCCCGTCTCTGGGAGGATTCCCGTCATGCCCGCATCACCGAGCACCGCACGGGCCATCAACGACCGGCTCGCCCTGCGGCTGTTGCAGCAGGAGGGCCCGCTGACGGCGGGACAGCTCAAGCAGCTCACCGGACTGTCCCGGCCCACCGTGAGCGACCTCGTCGAGCGCCTCACCGTCTCCGGTCTGATCCGGGTGGTGGGGGAGTCGGGCGAGCAGCGCCGGGGCCCCAACGCCCGGCTGTACGGGATCGCCGCCGACCGCGCCCACCTGGCCGCGCTCGACGTGCGCACCGGGGGAGTGCTGGTGCTGGTCTCCGACCTGGTGGGGCGGGTGCTCGCGGAGGTGGCGGTGCCCATCGACGCCGGGAGCGGTACCGGACCCGCCGTCGAGCAGGCGGTCGCGGCCGTGGAGGAGGCGGCGCGGAAGGCGGGCCCGGACGCGTGGGCGGGGCTGCACACCGTGGGCATCGGCGCGCCCGGTCTGGTCGACCCCGCCAGCGGCGACCTGCGCGACTCCAGCGGGCTGCCCGCCTGGCACCGCAGTCTGGTCGCCGCCCTTCAGTGGCGGTTGCCGAAGGCACGGGTCACCGTCGAGAACGAGACCAACCTCGCGGCCCTCGCCGAGCAGCGCGAGGGCGCCGCCCGCGACCGGGACACCTTCGTGCTGCTGTGGCTCGGGCACGGGGTCGGCGCCGCCGTCGTCCTCGACGGCCGCCTGCGCCGGGGCGCCTCCGGCGGTACCGGCGAGATCGGCTTCCTGCCCGTCCCCGGCACCGGCTCGCTGCCCTCCGCGACCGACTGCGACGGCGGCTTCCACGCCCTGGCGGGCGCCGCCGCGATCAGTGCCCTCGCCCGCGAGCACGGCCTGGCGGCCGAAGGCCCGCCGGACGGACCGGGCGCGGCACGGCTGGTCGCCCAGGCGGTGACCGCCGGGGACGGCCCCGCCGCCCGCTTCCTCGACACCCTGGCCGACCGCCTCGCCATCGGCACCGCCGCCGTGACCGCCATCCTCGATCCCGGCTGCGTGGTCCTCGGCGGCGAGGTCGGCCAGGCCGGCGGTGAGGCCCTCGCGGCACGGGTCGGCGCCCGCCTGAAGCGCATGTCCCCCCTGTCCACCGAGGTCCGCCCCGGCACCCTCGGCGGCACGGCCGTCCTGCGCGGCGCCCTCCTGACGGCCCGCGACCGCGCCCAGGACGAACTGTTCGCGCCCTAGGACTCAGTCGCGCCTCGGGGCCACCGCGCGCCCGGCACCGGTCTTGCACCCCTCCGCTTCCGGCGCCCGGCAACCCCGGCCCTCCGCTCAGCCGAACCGGCGTGCCAGGTACTCCTCGAACGTGCCCTTCCCCACCGCCTGTTCCGGGGCGAGGTGACCGCCCGCGCGGAAGGCGCCGTACGTCCGGCCGAACAGGGGAACCTCCAGGAGGCGGCGCCGCCGGCCCGTGGCGTTCAGGTAGGCGCGGGCCAGGGAGGGGACCGAGCGGACCTCGAGGCCGCCCATGTCGGGGACGCGGCCCGAGGGAGTCGTGAGGGCCAACTCCGCGAGACGGTCGGCGACTTCGGAGACCTCCACCGGCTGGTCGGACAGGGCGGCCGGGAGGAGGGCCAGCGGAGGCGCGGTGAGTTTGCTCAGGAAGGTGACCATCAGGTCGTGGAACTGGGTCGCGCGCAGCACGGTCCAGCCGAGACCCGACTCCTCGATCCGCCGCTCCACCGCGAGCTTGGCCCGGTAGTAGGGCAGCGGTACCCGGTCCACGCCGACGATGGAGATGTACACCAGGTGGGCCACTCCGGCCCGCCGCGCGGCCGCGATCAGATGGCCCGCGGCCTTCTCGTCGCCGCCGTTGGGCGAGCTGGCGCAGTGCACCACGGTGTCCACTCCGGCCAGCGCCGCGTCCAGCGCGGGCCCGCCCTTGCGGAGATCGACCGCGTACGGCTCGCTGTGCCGGCTGAGCGCCCGTACCTCGTGGCCGTCCGCCCGGAGTCTCTCCGTCACCAGCCGGCCGAGTGTGCCGGTGCCGCCCGTCACCAGGATCGTGGTCATGCCGCTCGCCTTCCCGAAGGTCCGGGGCGGCCCGTTCGGCACGCCCCATGGCCTAGGACGGCTGCGCCCCGGCGGATGTGACATGCGGCTGGGGTGACCCGGCGGCGGGCAAGGGCCTTCGTCACCGCCGCCGGGTCCGGTCGCACCATAAAAGGACTAGACCACTCCGGTCAATAGGTCCGGACCAAGCTCAATTCCCTTGTGATGCGGGGATGTTGTGCAGGGCATTCACCCGTGCGATGCCCTTGTGAGGCAGCCCACACCGGTCCCCTGTATGGCCGACCGGCGGGCGTGGCAGACTTGCGGTGTACCAGAAGCAGCGCACTCCGGGGTCGGTGAAAGTCCGAACCGGCGGTTACAGTCCGCGACCCGGTCGCTTCCAGCGGCCGGTTGACCAGGTGAAATTCCTGGACCGACGGTTAAAGTCCGGATGGGAGGCAGTGCGCGGCGGGCGGGCATCACCATGCGCGCCGCCGTATCAGGTCTCGTCCCTCGGGACGGGTCCCTCTCGGCGTCGTCACCCGGTGCATCCCCCTCGTCCATGCCGTCGTCATCGACCGGCCCCCGGAGTCCGTGCCCGAAGAGGCAGGAGGACCGGGGACGTGTTCACCGGAATCGTGGAAGAGCTGGGCGAGGTCACCGCCGTCGAGAACCTCGGCGACGCCTCCCGTTTCCGGCTCCGTGGCCCCGTCGTCACCGAAGGCGCGCGGCACGGGGACTCCATCGCCGTCAACGGCGTCTGTCTCACCGTGGTCGACCACGAGGGTGACGAGTTCACCGCCGACGTGATGGCCGAGACCCTCAAACGCTCCAGCCTCGGCGCCCTCGCCGTCGGCTCCCGCGTCAACCTCGAACGCCCCACCGCCGTCGGCGCGCGCCTGGGCGGCCACATCGTGCAGGGACACGTCGACGGCTCCGGCGAGGTGCTCGCCCGTACCCCGTCCGAGCACTGGGAGATCGTCAAGATCTCGCTGCCCGCCGCCCTCTCCCGCTATGTCGTGGAGAAGGGCTCCATCACGGTCGACGGCATCAGCCTCACCGTGGTCGAAGCGGGCCCCGACTTCTTCACCGTCAGCCTCATCCCCACCACGCTCGCCCTGACCACGCTCGGCCACAAGCAGCCCGGCGACCCGGTCAACCTCGAGGTCGACGTCATCGCCAAGTACGTCGAGCGGCTGCTCGCGGCCGGACAGGAGGCAGGGGCGTGAACTCGCTCAACACCGAGGCGTTCACCCTGTTCGGCCAGCACATCCTCTGGTCGGACATGATCGGCAACCTCTTCGGCCTGGCCGCCCTCGCGCTCGGCTGGCGCCGGTCCCTCATCACCTGGCCGGTCCAGCTCGTCTCCGGCCTGATCCTCTTCGCCGCCTTCTACGGCCACCTCGCCGGCAGCGCGGGCAAGCAGGTCGTCGTCATGGCCGTCGCCGTCTACGGCTTCTGGCAGTGGAGCCGCAGCCGCGGCAAGGCCGCCGACGGCCACATCGCCCCCCGCTTCGCCACCTGGCGCGAACGCGCCGCCATGATCGCGGCGGCCGCCGCCGGCACCGTCGCCGTCGCGCTGCTCTTCACCGCGTACCCGTCCCTGTCCTGGGACCCCTGGCCGGACGCCTACATCTTCGTCGGCACCATCGTCGCCATGTACGCCCAGGCCAAGGGCATGGTCGAGTTCTGGTTCGCCTGGCTGCTCGTCGACGTCGTCGGCGTCCCGCTCAACTTCGCCAACGGTTACGCCTTCTCCGGCTTCGTCTACGTGATCTACGGCGCGCTCGTCCTGTGGGGCATGCGCGACTGGTGGCTGCGCTCCCGCGAGAACGCGCGGCCCGTCCTGGAAGGAACGCCCGCATGACCTCGGCACCCCCGCTGCACCCCGCTGACAGCATCGAAGACCTCCGCCTCGACCCCGTCGAGCAGGCCGTCGCCGACATCGCCGCGGGCCGGCCCGTGGTGGTCGTCGACGACGAGGACCGGGAGAACGAGGGCGACCTCGTCATCGCCGCCGAGAAGGTCACCCCCGAGATCGTCGCCTTCATGATGAGCGAGTGCCGGGGCCTGATCTGCGCCCCCATGGAGGGCGCCGAACTCGACCGGCTGAAGCTGCCGCAGATGGTCGAGGACAACACCGAGTCGATGAAGACCGCGTTCACCGTCTCCGTGGACGCCTCGCCCGCGCACGGCGTGACCACCGGCATCTCCGCCACCGACCGCGCCACCACCCTCAACCTGCTGGCGAGCGGCACCGCGCGGCCCACCGACCTGGTGCGCCCCGGCCACATCTTCCCGCTGCGCGCCCGCGAGGGCGGCGTCCTGGTCCGCGACGGCCACACCGAGGCCGCCGTCGACCTCGCCCGGCTCGCCGGACTGCGCCCCGCCGGAGCCATCGTGGAGATCGCCGGCGAGGACGGCCGTATGCTGCGGCTGCCCGAGCTGATCCCGTTCGCCCGCAAGCACGGGCTGACGATCATCTCCATCGCGGACCTGGTCGCCCACCTCCGCGCCCCCGAGGCCGAGGCCGACCGCGAGCAGACCGTGGCAGCCGTCGCGCCCACCGTCCGCCGCGAGGCCGAGACCAGCCTGCCCACCCGGCACGGCACCTTCACCGCCTACGGCTACCGCGCCCCCGACGGCGTCGAGCACGTCGCCCTCGTCCACGGCGACCTCGGCGACGGCACCGGCGTCCTCGCCCGTGTCCACTCCGAGTGCCTCACCGGCGACGTCTTCGCCTCCCTGCGCTGCGACTGCGGCCCCCAGCTCGACGCCGCCCTCGCCCGCATCCACGCCGAGGGCCGGGGCGTCGTCGTCTACCTGCGCGGCCACGAGGGACGCGGCATCGGCCTGCTGTCCAAGCTGCGCGCCTACGAACTCCAGGAGCGCGGCCGGGACACCCTCGACGCCAACCTGGAACTCGGCCTGCCCGCCGACGCCCGCGACTACGCGGCCGGCGCCCAGATCCTCGCCGACCTCGGTGTGCGCGACGTCCGCCTGATGACCAACAACCCCGACAAGACCGACGCGCTCACCCGGCACGGCATCCAGGTCACCGGCCGCGAGCCGATGCCGGTCCACGCCGACGAGCACAACGTCCGGTACCTGCGCACCAAGCGCGACCGGATGGGCCACGACCTGCCCTGGCTGGACACCCCCGCCGTGTCCACCTGCGGCAACCAGTAAGCGAACAGCACGAAGGAGCAACGTGAGCGGCAAGGGTGCACCGGAGATCTCCGTACGCAGCAACGTCAGCGACCTCAGGGTCGCCGTCATCGCGGCGCAGTGGCACGAGAAGGTGATGGACGGTCTGGTGAACGGCGCCCTGCGCGCCCTGCACGACCTGGGGATCGACGAGCCGACCCTGATCAGGGTCCCCGGCAGCTTCGAACTCCCCGTCGCCGCCAAGGTATTGGCCGACCGCGGCTACCACGCCGTGGTCGCCCTCGGTGTCGTCATCCGCGGCGGCACCCCCCACTTCGACTACGTGTGCCAGGGCGTCACCCAGGGCCTCACCCAGGTCTCCGTACAGACCGGCGTCCCCGTCGGCTTCGGCGTCCTCACCTGCGACACCGAGGAGCAGGCGCTGGACCGCGCCGGCATCGAGGGCTCCAGCGAGGACAAGGGCCACGAGGCGGTCACCGCGGCCGTGGCCACGGCCGCGACGCTCCGTTCGGTCTCCGAACCCTGGCACTGAGACCCCGCCCGGACCGCGTAGGCTGAGGACCACCATGTCCAATAAGACGTTCGAGGAGCTCTTCACCGAGCTCCAGCACAAGGCAGCCAACGGCGACCCCGCCACCTCCCGCACCGCCGAACTGGTCGGCAAGGGCGTCCATGCCATCGGCAAGAAGGTCGTCGAGGAGGCCGCCGAGGTCTGGATGGCCGCCGAGTACGAGGGCAAGGAAGCAGCCGCCGAGGAGATCTCGCAGTTGCTCTACCACGTCCAGGTGATGATGGTCGCCCGCGGCATCTCGCTGGACGACGTCTACGCCCATCTGTGATCCGTCGCCCCGTACGCGCCCCCTCCGCATCACCCACCGCACCACCCCGTCACACGAAGGAAGCCGACCTCATGCTGCGCATCGCCGTCCCCAACAAGGGTTCCCTGTCCGGACCTGCGGGGGACATGCTGCATGAGGCCGGCTACCGGCAGCGGCGGGAGTCCAAGGAACTGCGCACCGTGGACCCGGTGAACGAGGTCGAGTTCTTCTACCTCCGCCCCCGGGACATCGCGATCTACGTCTCCTCCGGGCAGCTCGACATCGGCATCACCGGCCGGGACCTGCTGATCGACTCCGGCGCCGGCGCCGAGGAGATCCTCCCGCTCGGCTTCGCCCGCTCCACCTTCCACTTCGCCGCCCGCCCCGGCACCTTCGCCGGCACCGCCGACCTCAAGGGCCGCACGGTCGCCACCTCCTACGAGGGCATCGTCGCCCGCCACCTCGCGGACAACGCCATCGACGCCTCCGTGGTCCACCTCGACGGCGCGGTGGAGACCGCCATCGAGCTGGGCGTGGCCGAGATCATCGCCGACGTGGTGGAGACCGGCACCTCGCTGCGCAACGCCGGGCTCGAGGTCTTCGGCGAGCCCATCATGACGTCCGAGGCCGTCGTCATCCGCCGCACCGGCGCCGACACCGACGAGCCCAAGGTCCAGCAGTTCCTCCGCCGCCTCCAGGGCGTCCTGGTCGCGCGGACCTACGTGATGATGGACTACGACTGCCGCGTGGAGCAGCTCGAGAAGGCCGTCGCGCTCACGCCGGGCCTGGAGTCCCCGACCGTCTCCCCGCTGCACAACGAGGGCTGGGTCGCCGTGCGCGCCATGGTCCCCACCAAGGACGCGCAGCGGATCATGGACGACCTCTACGCCATCGGGGCCCGGGCCATCCTGACCACGGCCATCCACGCCTGCCGTCTCTGAGGAACCGCGAGTCAGATGTCCGAGCTGCCCCAGCCCCCCGCCCAGCCCGCCCTCCCGGTCACCTTCCGGCCGGAACGCACGCGGGTGATCCTGCTCACCGCCGGACTGGCGATCTTCGTGGTCGTCGCCGCCGTCGCCTTCCTGCTGGACATGGGGCCGGGGGAGCGCCTCAGCTTCATCGTCACCGGCGCCCTGATGGCCTGGGTGCTGGCCCGGCTGGCGCGGGTGAAGGTCGTCGCGGACGAGTCCGGCGTCACGGTCGTCAACATCGCGGGCAGCCGCAAGCTGGCCTGGGCCGAGATCGTCGGGGTCAACCTGCGTCCGGGTGACCCCTGGGTGTTCCTCGACCTCAGCGACGGCACCAGCCTGGCCGCGCTCGGCATCCAGCCCGGCGTCGCCAAGCAGCGCGCCATCGCCGACGCGCGGAGCCTGCGCACTCTGGTGGAGCAGCAGGCGCCGCGCGATCCCGAGTTCCCCCGGAGCTGAGGCCCCGAGCGGCCTCAGGGGCCCCTCGGGGTCCCGGATCGGGGACCATTCAGGGGCGGTCACCCTTGCCGCACCTGCCCCGGTCTTGACTAATCTGTTGGCGGAGGCGTTTTTCCACACGCCTCCGCCTCCGTCGTGCCACGCCCGGCGCGCGGAGGTTTTCCCTGCTATCCGAGGAGTGACCCTCTCCGGCGATGGACGGATCGTCCTGTAGTACCTGCGCCGCCCCCAGCCGACATACCGCGGACCACCCGGCCCGCGGGCACGCGGAGGCGGCGGCATCATGAGCATCCCCCTGCTGCTCCTCGGAGCGGCCTTCCTGCTGATCCTGGCCAACGGCTTCTTCGTGGCCGCCGAGTTCGGCCTCGTCACCGTCGAGCGCCAGGACGCCGAGCAGGCCGCGGCCGAGGGTGACAAGCGCGCCCGTACGGTCGTGGAGTCGCTGAAGGAACTCTCCTTCCAGCTCTCCGGCACCCAGCTCGGCATCACCATCACCTCACTCGTCGTCGGCATGCTCGCCGAACCGGCCCTCGCGGACCTGCTCGGCGGCCCCCTCGGCGCGCTCGGCGTCCCCGAGGGCGCGGCCTCCGGCATCGCGGTGGTGGTCGGCATGCTGCTGGCCTCCGCGATCCAGATGGTCGTCGGTGAGCTGGTCCCCAAGAACTGGGCGGTCTCCAAGCCGCTCCAGGTCGCGCGGTTCGTCGCGGGCCCGCAGCACATGTTCGCGCGGCTGTTCCGGCCGGTGATCTCCGTGCTCAACACGGTCGCCAACCGGCTGGTGCGCGCCCTGGGCGTCGAGCCCGCCGACGAGCTGGCCTCCGCCCGCACCCCCGGCGAACTGGTCTCCCTGGCCCGGCACTCCGCGCGGGCCGGCGCCCTGGAGCAGGACACGGCCGACCTGTTCGTCCGCACCCTGTCCCTCGGCGACCTGACCGCCCAGCACGTCATGACCCCGCGGGTGAAGGTCAGCGCGCTCCAGGACTCGGCCACCGCCGAGGACGTCGTCAACCTCACCCGGGCCACCGGCCTGTCCCGCTTCCCCGTCTACCGGGAGAAGATCGACGAGATCGTGGGCATGGTCCACCTCAAGGACGCCCTCGCGGTCCCGGCGGCCGAGCGCCTGCGCACCCCGGTCGCCCGGATCGCCGGCAAGGCGCTGCTGGTGCCCGAGACCCTGCCGGTGCGCCCCCTGCTGACCCGGCTGCGCAGCGAGCAGCCCATCGCGGTCGTCGTCGACGAGTACGGCGGCACCGCGGGCGTGGTCACGCTGGAGGACATCATCGAGGAACTGGTCGGCGAGGTCCGCGACGAGCACGACCACCAGGTGGTGCCCGAAGTCGCCCCCGCCCCGCCCGAGGACGGCCGCCCTGCCTGGGACGTGGACGGCGGCTGCCGTGTCGACGTCCTCACCCGCATCGGCCTGGACGCCCCCGAGGGCCCCTACGAGACCGTCGCCGGGCTCGTGGCCGACCTGCTCGGCCGTATCCCGGCCCCCGGCGACCGGGCCGAACTGCCCGGCTGGCGGCTCTCCGTGCGCCAGGTCCGCCACTACCGCGCCGAGCGGGTCCGCCTGGTCCGGACGGCGCCCGTCGCCCAGCAGACGGAGGCCGCCCGATGAGCGTCGTCCAACTCCTCTTCGCCGCGCTGCTCGTGCTCGCCAACGGATTCTTCGTCGGCGCCGAGTTCGCGCTCGTCTCCGTCCGGCGCAGCCAGATCGAGCCGGTCGGCACCGCGCGCGCCCGCCAGGTGCTGCACGGTCTGGAGCGGCTGCCGCAGATGATGGCGGCCGCCCAGTTCGGCATCACCGTCTGCTCGCTGACGCTGGGCGCGGTGGCCGAGCCGACCGTGGCCCATCTGCTGGAGCCGGTGTTCGAGGCCGTCCACATCCCCGAGGGCGCGATCCACCCGCTGGGCTATGTGATCGCGCTGGCCGCGGTGGTCTTCTTCCACCTGGTCATCGGTGAGATGGTGCCGAAGAACCTGGCCATGGCCGCGCCCGAGAAGGCCGCGCTGTGGCTCGGCCCCGGCCTGGTGTACTTCGCCCGGATCTGCAAGCCCGTCACCGTGGCGCTCGGCGCCTGCGCGCAGGGCATCCTGCGCCTGTTCCGGGTCGAGCCCAAGGACGAGGTCGAGGCCGTCGTCACCAGCGAGCAGCTCAACCGCCTGCTGGAGGACTCCGGCCAGGCCGGGCTGCTCGACCCGGAGGCGCAGGAGCGTCTCGAGGACGCGCTGGAACTGGGCTCCCGCCCGGTCACCGACGTCCTCCTCAAGCGCGAGACCCTCGTGACGGTGCCGCCCTCGGTGACGCCGGGGGAGATCGTCGAGCTGACCGCGCGCACCGGCTACTCCCGCTTCCCGGTGGCCGCCGGGACCGGCGCGTTCATGGGGTACGTGCATGTGAAGGACGTCCTCGATCTGGAGGACTCCGACCGTGCCGTGCCGCAGCACGTGTGGCGTCCGATGGCCACGATGCGGGCGGAACTCCCGCTGGACGACGCGCTGACCGTCATGCGCCGGGCCGCCACGCACCTGGCCCAGGTGGCGGACGCCTCCGGCCGGGTGCTGGGCCTGGTCGCGCTGGAGGACGCGCTGGAGCTGCTGGTGGGCGAGGTCCACGACCCGGCCCACCCGGACACCCCTCAGCCCGCGCCGAGGACGGAACCGGTGCCCGTGCGCCCGGCCCCGGCCCGGCCGCGCAAGAGCGGGGACCCGGAGCAGGCGCTCGCCACCTAGGCCGTCCCAGGCCGTCAGGCCGCTTGCGCCGCGGGGCCCGTCACATCGCCGACGGGTCCTGCGGTGCGCGCCCCGACAGCACCTCGCCGTACGCCTGCATCAGGTCCGGCAGGCGCAGGGTGGCCAGGTCCTCGCGGGAGAGGACGCCCGGACAGGTGGACAGCCGCAGATCCCGGTACGCGCAGCTCTTCTCGTACAGCGTGCGCAGGAACCGGCCGTTGCCCAGCTCGTCGATCCAGCCCTGGTCGACCACGTGCCCGGCGATGGAGCGCAGCTCCTCCACCGCCTCCTCGTCCCACGCGTCCCCGTTCTCCGCCGCCAGCACCCGGCCGATCTCGGTCAGTTCCAGCGGGCGGTACGAGGGGAAGTCCACCCGGGTGGTGAAGCGGGAGGAGAGACCGGGGTTGGCGGCCAGCAGCCGGTCCATGCCCTCGGGGTACCCGGCGAGGATCACCACCAGATGGTCCCGGTTGTCCTCGGCCCGCTTCAGCAGCACCTGGAGCGCCTCGTCGCCGTACGCGTCACCCTTGCCGTACCCGGAGTTGGAGAGCGCGTACGCCTCGTCCACGAAGAGCACGCCGCCGATGGCCGAGTCGATCAGCTCGTTCGCCTTCACCGCGGTCTGGCCCAGGTACTCGCCGACCAGGTCGGCCCGCTGGGCCTCCACCAGGTGGTCGCCGCCGAGCAGGCCGAGGGCGTAGAAGACCCGGCCGAGGATGCGGGCCACCGTCGTCTTGCCGGTGCCGGAGGGGCCGGAGAAGACGAAGTGCCGTTTCGGCGGCTGGACCGGGAGCCCCTGTCCGGCGCGCAGCCGGGCCATGTTCAACTGCGCCGAGAGCGCCTTCACCTGGCGCTTGACGGGCTCCAGGCCCACCATGCGCTCCAGTTCTTCCAGCGCCTCCTCCAGTAAGCCGGGATCGGTCGGCCCGGCCGGCAGGTTGGGGGAGGAGAGCCCGCTCTTGAGGCGGACCGCGCGGTCCGGCACCGAGGGCAGCGGGCCGGTCGGCAGGTCGGGCTCGGCGAACCTGAGGTCGCGGCCCTCGGTGCCGAACAGCGGGTCCAGGGTGTCGGGCCCGTCCATCGTGTCCTGGCCGGCGCCGGACAGGGTGACCGACGCGAAGTCGGCCGGGTCGTCGTACCCGTCGCCCTCGGCGATGGCGGCGAGCCGGGCGGAGGTGTCCATGAAGGCCGGGTCGACCCGGTGCACCGCCCGGTACAGCGGGAGCGCGGCGGCGCTGCGGCCGGTGCCCTCGTGGGCGCGGGCCAGCCAGTAGCGCAGCTCCTTGCGCTGCGGCTGCTCGCTGCGGCAGCGCATCAGGGCGGCCGAGAGCAGCGGCTCGGCCTGCCCGTACGTCTCCAGCCGGACCCGGGCCATGCCGCCGAACAGGCCCGCCTCTATGCCGAGCAGCGGGTCGTCCAGCAGCGGATCGGTGTGCCGGACCAACTGGTCCCAGTCCTTGACCAGATAGGCGCGGCAGGCGTGCAGGAACCGCACCTGCGGGTCGGTGTCCACGGGCGGCAGCCCGGCCAGCGCCCGGTCCAGCTCGGGCACATGGCGGCCGTCCAGCCAGTGCGAGGCGTGCGCCAGCAGCAGATCGCGGGGGCTCTCCAGCACCGGCTGCACCCACCAGCCCAGCCAGTACCAGGAGTTGAGGGAGCGGTGATGCCGGGCGCGCTGTTCCCCGAAGCGGTCCCGGTGCCGGAACATCCTGAGCAGCGCGGTGGTCGTGTCCACCCTGAGCGCGTGCAGCCCGAGCCAGGCGTCGGCCATCCCCGGGTCCATCCGCGCCGCGGCGCGGAACTCCTCCTCGGCCTGCGGGTAGGCGCCCATCGTGTAGGCGTCCACGCCTCGCACCCAGGCGAGGTCGGCCGGGGCCTCGGGGCCCTGCGTGCCGAAGTCCATCACGTCCCCCACGAACCGTGCCCCCCGTTGGTTGCCCCGCCGGGCAGGCGCTCGGCGGTCGCCGCGGTCGAACCGCTGTACCGCGGACCGGAGTTGCCGGTGCGCGAGGCTGCTGCCCGAAGGTCGCACCGAGGGCATCGTACCCGTGGGGGCACCGGCTGCCGAAGGGTGCCGCAAAGGGCGTTTGACGAGGTGGGAGCATGCGGGGCGCATGGGGCGCGGTCACCGAGGGTGATCAAATCGGTGCGTTCGGCGCCCCGGAACCGGCCGAGGGCAGAACGAAGCCCCCGATCACGGGGGAACAATCGGGGGCTTCGTGTCCTGGGGACGGCCCGTGAAGGGCCGTGTGTGGAGAACGTAAGACCTGTACGGGCGCCGGGTCAAGCCGAGTTGGGGCCCTGAACGAACTTCCGGGACGGCCGTCTTCACAAGTTCAGCACACAGCGGACGGCTCGTCACCCTGAGTGAGAATCCGGGTCGGGCAATCCCGGCCGGAGGGGGCTCGCGGGCCCTGGCAGCACCTTGTACCCCTCGGGTGCCGCGCGCACCAACAGGTCCGCATGGGGGCGCGAGGGGTCGCCGGCGAAGTGCGCGCGCTCCGCCTCGGTCCAGCCGTCCCAGAACGCCCGCTGGGCCTCGCCGTCCCGGCGGCGGCCGCGCGCCCAGGACTCGCGCGCGGGAAGCTCCATCCACAGCAGGGCCGCCAGATGCGGGCGCAGCTCCCGGCGCCCGGCGCCGACGCCCTCGACCAGGATCACGGGGGCGGGCGGCAGGAGGCGGGGCGGGCCGAAGGCGCGCAGGGTCCAGTCGTAGGGGGCGTACCGCGCGCTCTCGCCCCGGCCCAGGGGCTCGATGACCTGGGCGGTCAGGCGGGCTGTCCAGGAGAACAGCTCGTCGTGGGTGGCGATGTCGTCCAGGTGCAGCACCGGGGCCCCGCCGAGCGCGGCCGCCAGGTGTCCGGCGAAGGTGGACTTCCCCGAGCCCGCGTGCCCGTCGACACCGATCAGCCGGACCGGACCCAGGGACGGGGGAAGGGCGCGCAGCCGGCGGGCGAGGTCGTGAATGGCGATTCCTGAGGTGTGGTGCGGTGTGGGGGAGTTCTGCCGGAAACAGTCTAGTAGGGGGTGAAGGCGAGGTGTCCGTCGGACCGGAAAAGCGCGACTTCCCGAGGTGCCCGCTGACTCAAGGTCAATCGGTGGAGATTTTCCCCCGGAATCCGCCGACCGATATGTGAAATTCGGCGTTCCAGGTGTGTCGCCCGGTGAGTAAGGTGCGTCCTGCACAACTGCGACGCGTCGTATCGGGACGGACAGGGGAGCATGGCCGCGGAGTTATTCGAGGGGCAGTACGTCTGGCACCCGGCGGCCGACGACCGCGTCCTGGCGAGCGTATGCGTCGATGTACGGGCGGGGCGTCACCGCTACGCCTGTGAGGCCCTGGCCGAGACCCGGTCCGACTTCGCCCTGCGCGCCCACCGCTCGCTGGTGCTGGCCTCGGAGGCGGCCGGCACCGACCTGGTGGAGCGCTGGCTCGCCGAGGAACCGTCGCCCGAGGCCGCGCTGATGTGGGCCCGGGTCGCCGTGCAGCGCGCGATGCGGGCCGCCGACGCGCGCGACGAACGCGCCGAGGCGCTGGAGCGGATAGCGCTGGCCGCCTGCGAACGCGCCGCCGCCCTCGCCCCGGACGACCCCACGCCCTGGGTCGCCAAGCTGACCATGGCCCGGCTGCACCAGTTGCGCGAACCCGCACCGCAGGGCCTGCTCACCGCGCCGCCCGGCCCCTGGCGGCTGTTCGCCCACATCCTGTCCCTGGACCCCTGGCACCGCGAGGCCCACCACCGCTTCCTCTCCTTCTTCTTCACCCGGCACGGCGGCACGGTCAACGCCGCCTGGGACGTGGCCGCCTTCCTCAGCCAGCGCGCCCCCGCCGACTCCGCGCTCCGGCTGCTGCCGC
Source organism: Streptomyces bauhiniae (assembly GCF_004784475.1). Classification (GTDB taxonomy): domain Bacteria; phylum Actinomycetota; class Actinomycetes; order Streptomycetales; family Streptomycetaceae; genus Streptomyces; species Streptomyces seoulensis. The sequence continues at coordinate 62,353 of NZ_SRRT01000008.1, read as the reverse complement.
TGGTCGCGCTGGTGGAGAGCTACAACCCGACCCAGTTGCTCGCCGACCGGGTCTGGGAGCAGCCGCAGTGGCGCTCCACCGCGCTGGCCGCCTACCGCAACTGGCTGCCCACGGTGGCCGGTTCCCGCTTCACCCCGGTGCTCGACCTGGCCTACCTCGCGCACGCGCTGGTCATGGGCCAGAGCGAGTTCGAGGCACGGGCGGTCTTCGCGGCGATGGGCCCGTACGCCTCCCGCATGCCCTGGAGCGCCTTCGGCGACCCCGCCGAGCAGCTCTCCCGTGCCCGGCGCGCCTGCGGGCTGCCCGTCCCCGGACCCGCCTGAGACCGCACTTCACGCGTCCACCCCCCAACAGAAAGGCAGATCAGTGTCGGAACGGATATCGCCGCCAGGGGCCGAGGCTCCGGCGGCCGAGGAACCGGTCGTGCTCGACGACGACGCGACCCTGCACGCGATGGGTTATCCGCGCAAACTCACGCGCCGTTTCAAAGCGTTCGACAATTTCGCGATCTCCTTCACCATCATCAATGTCCTCTCGGGTATTTTCTCGTCCTTCGGATTCGGTCTGAGTGCGGGCGGCCCCCGTATTCTCGTATTCGGCTGGATCGGCGTCTCCGTTATGGTGCTCTTCATCGGTGCCGCCATGGCGGAGGTCGCCTCCGCCTATCCGACGAGCGGGGCGCTGTATTTCTCCGCCGGTAAACTCGCCAAGCGGCACAAGGGTGCCTGGTCCTGGTTCACCGGCTGGCTGAACTTCGTGGGGCAGATCGGCGGCACCGCCGCCACCGGATACGCGGCCGCCACCTTCATCCAGGCGTTCGTCGCCCTCCAGTGGTCCTCCTACGAGCCCACCGCCCAGCAGACGGTGCTGATCACCGCGGTGATCATCGTGCTCCAGGGTCTCGCCAACACCTACACCGTCCAGCTCGTCGCGGTGCTGAACCGGATTTCCGTGTGGTGGCTGCTGATCGGACTCGTGGTGATCGTGGGCGCACTCATCGTGATTCCCGATCACCACCAGTCGGCGTCCTTCGTCACGCATTTCGAGAACAACACCGGCTTCACCAACGGCCTTTACGGCGGCATGCTGGGCCTGCTGGTCACGAGCTGGACCTTCACCGGCTTCGACGGCAGCTTCCACATGTCGGAGGAAACCGTCCAGGCGACCGTCAACGCGCCCAAGGGCATCACCCGCGCCATCGGCTATTCGGCGATCACCGGCCTGATCCTGATGCTCGCGCTGGTCTACAGCATTAGCGACTACACCAAGGTGGCCGGCTCGGACGCCCCGCCCGTCCAGATTCTCATCGACGGGCTCGGCATCGGCACCGCCAAGGTCATGCTGCTGATCGTCATCGGCGCCATGCTCTTCTGCGGGCTGGCCAACCTCACCAGCAACACCCGGCAGATCTTCGCCTTCTCGCGCGACGGTGCCATGCCCGGCTCCCGCTGGTGGCACTCCGTCTCGCCGCGCACCCGGACACCCGTCAAGGCGGTCTGGCTCGCGGTGGCCTGCTCGCTCGCCCTGGTGGTCCCCGGCTGGTGGTCCCACACGGCGTTCACGGCGATCGTCAGTGTCAACGTGGTCGGACTGTTCCTCGCCTACGCGGTGCCGATCTTCCTGCGGCTGCGGCTCGGCGACGAGTTCCAGCCAGGCCCCTGGCACCTGGGCCGCTGGGGCCGGCCGATCGGCTGGGTCGCGGTGGTCTGGATTCTGCTCAGCAGCGTCCTGTTCATGCTGCCGCAGGCTTCCCCGATCACCGTGGACTCCTTCAACTACGCGCCGATCGCGCTCGCGGCCGTGCTGCTCATCGCCACGGTGTGGTGGTTCACCACCGCCCGCCGCCGCTTCCAGGGCCCGGTCAGCTACGGCCGCCCCGACGAGGTCGCGGCGATGGACCTGGTCTGAGCCCCCGGGCGCCCTCAAGGTGACCCGAAGGTGACATGAGCCTGCCATGGCACGGCCCCGGTGTACGGCGTCCCGCCCGCACCGGGGCCGTGCCATGCCGGTGCGCCGGTTCCCGCCATTGGCCAAGACCAATATTCATGGGCGCGGCATGCGCCGAAGTGCTGGCAGGGGCATGTCGGCTGCTCCATAGTTGGCGCACAACCGTGCACCCGAGTTGGCGCACGCCCGTGCACCTGAACCGTCCCGATCCGGACACCTGGGGGTAGTCGCGCCCATGAGCAGAGCCCAGCAGCCGTCCCGCCGTACCGTTCTCGCCGCAGCCGTCGCCGTCGCGGCGGCCGCCGGGACGGTACCCGCGGCCGCCGCCACCGCAACCGCGGCCGACGCCGACGACTCGGGCCGCGCGCCCGCCCGTCCCGTCGACAACCACGCCTGGACCACGTACCTCGACTGGCGCGGCGGCACCGGACACGGCGTCCGGACCGTGCCCGGCCGGCGCCCCGGCATCGCCATCGGCGTGCCCGAGGGCCGCACCGACTACACCGACCCGCACACCGGCACCACCGCCGCCTGGGAGTACGCCACCTGGACCTCCCCGCTGCACCGGCTCCGGGTGCCCGCCACCGAGCTGATCGCGTCCTGGAACGCCGACACCCCGGCCGGCACCTGGCTCCAGATCGAGCTGCAGGCCGGCTACTCCGACGGCACCACCGCACCCTGGTACGTGATGGGCCGCTGGGCCGCGGGCGACCAGGACATCAAGCGGACCTCGGTGGACGACCAGAGCGACGGCAAGAGTTCGGTGTGGACCGACACCTTCGCCATCGACGACGCGAGCACCGGCCTGCGCGCGATCGCGTACCGGCTGCGCCTCACCCTGTACCGGACGCCGGGCACCCGGCGCACCCCGACCGTGTGGCGCGTCGGCGCGATGGGCTCCGACATCCCCGACCGCTTCACCGTCCCGGCCTCCACGCCCGGCCTCGCCCGCGAACTGGTCGTCCCGCGCTACTCGCAGGAGATCCACAAGGGCCAGTACCCCGAGTACGACAACGGCGGCGAGGCGTGGTGCAGCCCGACCTCCTCGCAGATGATCATCGAGTACTGGGGCGGCCGGCTCACCCCGGAGCAGCTCGCCTGGGTGGACCCCTCCTACGCCGACCCGCAGGTCGACCACGCGGCCCGGTACACCTACGACCACCAGTACACCGGCTGCGGCAACTGGCCGTTCAACGCGGCCTACGCGGCGACCTTCCCCGGCATCCAGGGCGTGGTGACCCGGCTGACCTCGCTCACCGACCTGGAGACCCTGATCGCGGCCGGCATCCCGGCCATCACCTCCCAGTCCTTCCTCAAGACCGAGCTGACCGGCGCCGGTTACGGCACCTCCGGCCACCTGATGACGGTCATCGGCTTCACGGCCGCCGGCGACGTCATCGCCAACGACCCGGCCTCGCCCAGCGACCCCGAGGTGCGCCGCGTCTACGCCCGGCGCGAGTGGGAGAACATCTGGCTGCGCACCAAGCGCTACGACGCGAACGGCCAGGTCAAGAGCGGTACCGGCGGCGTCTGTTACCTCTACTTCCCGGCCCGCCCGACCCCGCGCCAGCTCCGCGCGCTCGCGGCGGTGGGCGTGCGCTGACCCGGCATGGGGGCGGCCGGGCGCCGGTCCGGCCGCCCCCTCTGCCATACTGCGCGGGTCCCGCCGAACGTCGAGACCAGGGCAGAATGTGAGTGTGCGTCAGCAGCAGGCGGCTGTTCCCGTCCGGGCGCGCGGCACCGACCGCTCCGCGGCCCGCCGCGCCGAACTCCTCGCCATCGGGCGCACGTTGTTCGCGGACACCTCCTACGACGCGCTGTCCATGGACGACATCGCCCGCCAGGCCCATGTCGCCAAGGGCCTGATCTACTACTACTTCCGCTCCAAGCGCGGCTACTACCTGGCGATCGTCCAGGACTCCGTCGCCGAGCTGGTCGCCTTCGCCGCCAGTGGCGCCGAACTCCCCGCCGTGGACCGCCTCCAGCGCACCATCGACGGCTATCTCCGCTTCGCCGAGCACCACCAGGCCGCGTACCGCACCATCGTCAGCGGCGGCGTCGGCTTCGACGCCGAGGTGCACGCCATCCGGGACGGGGTGCGCGAGGCGATCGTCGCCACCCTCGCCGACGGCGCGTACGGCAGGACCGACATCGGCCCGCTGGCCCGTACCGGCCTGTTCTCCTGGGTCTGCAGCGTCGAGGGCACCACGCTCGACTGGATCGGCCGCCCGGAGCTGACCCGCGCCGCCCTGGGCGAGCTGCTTGTCAAGACGCTCGGCGGCACCCTGCGCGCCATCGAGGAGCTGGACCCCTCTTGCCCGGCCCCGCCGCCGGCCCGCCGCGACGGCTGAGATTCCCCCGAACGGCCCTGCCCGCACCCCGGCCGAAGGGGGTCCGGGCGGCTCCGGCTGGATTCTTGAAGTAAGCGGTCGTTAACTGGTGACGGGAGGTCCCCGATCGGGCATACTCACGGCACAAGCCGCTGGTCAGCCGCCTCCGAGACCCGGAAGCGGGGCCCTCGGCGCCACCGGAGCGATCGCGCGGAGCCGCCCCACCCAAGGCGCACATCCGCCGATGTGCCCGCACAGGGAGGAGTCCGACGCCATGTCCGACCGCGAAACGCAGCCGGTGGAGCGTCAACTGCCCACGGACGAGGCGAGGGATCTGCTCGCCCTGGTCCGGGACATCGCACAGCGCGAGATCGCGCCGAAGGCGGCCGAGGAGGAGGACGCCGGACGCTTCCCCCGCGAGGTCTTCACCCTCCTGTCGGAAGCGGGCCTGCTGGGCCTGCCCTACGACCCCGAGCACGGCGGCGGCGAGCAGCCCTACGAGGTCTACCTCCAGGTGCTGGAGGAGCTGGCCGCGGCCCGGCTCACCGTCGGCCTCGGCGTCAGCGTGCACACCCTCGCCTCGTACGCGCTCGCCACCCACGGCACCAAGCAGCAGCAGGTCGAGCACCTGCCCGCCATGCTCGGCGGCGGTCTGCTCGGCGCCTACTGCCTCTCCGAGCCGTCCTCGGGCTCCGACGCGGCCTCCCTGCGCACCCGGGCCGTCCGGGACGGCGACGACTGGGTGCTGAGCGGCACCAAGGCGTGGATCACCCACGGCGGCATCGCGGACTTCTACACGGTGATGGCCCGCACCGGCGCCGACGGCCCGCGCGGCATCACCGCGTTCCTGGTGCCCGGCGACGCCGAGGGCCTGAGCGCGGCCGTGCCGGAGAAGAAGATGGGCCTCAAGGGCAGCCCCACCGCCCAGATCCACCTGGACGGCGTACGCGTCCCGGACGAGCGGCGCATCGGCGAGGAGGGCCAGGGCTTCGGCATCGCCCTCTCGGCACTGGACTCGGGCCGGCTCGGCATAGCGGCCTGCGCCATCGGCGTCGCCCAGGCGGCCCTGGACCAGGCGGTGGCGTACGCGACCGAGCGCCGGCAGTTCGGGCACCCCATCGCGGACTTCCAGGGGCTGCGCTTCCTGCTGGCCGACATGGCCACCCAGATCGAGGCGGGCCGGGCGCTGTACCTGGCGGCGGCCCGACTGAAGGACGCGGGCAGGCCGTTCGCCAAGCAGGCCGCCATGGCCAAGCTGCACTGCACCGACACCGCGATGCGGGTCACCGTCGACGCCGTGCAGGTCCTCGGCGGCTACGGCTACACCGCCGACTTCCCGGCCGAGCGCTACCTGCGCGAGGCCAAGGTGCTGCAGATCGTCGAGGGCACCAACCAGATCCAGCGGATGGTCATCGCTCGTCATCTGGCGGGGCCGGAGAGTCGCTGAACTGCCCCCGGCGCACCGTCGGGGCCGCCAGCTCGGCCCACTCCGGGTCGTGGCGCCCCGGCAGCGTGCGGCCCCGGTCCGCCCAGACCCGCATCAGCTCGGTGTAGATGGGCGGGTCCGGGTGCGCGGGCGGAGCCGCGTCCGCCGGCCGGGGCACGTAGACGCGGCGCTGACGCCCGGTGGCCGTCTGGGTGGGAGTCATGCCTGGCCAACGCGAGCGCGGCCGGGCAGGTCACCGGCGGGCGGAATCGAGCGTCAGTTCAGCGCCGTCCGCACCGCTCAGGCGGCGGCGTCGCCGCGCATGAACGGCACCCGCATCGGGCGCGAACCCGGACCGCCCACGTGCGAGAACGGCTGGGTGCGCCAGTCCAGGCCCTGGGGGAGCGTCAGCAGCAGCGCGGTGTCCTGCTCCTGCGGCGTGAAGGACGCGTCGGCGGGGCGGGCGTCCGTCGCCGCGCGGCCCGTACCGGCACAGGCCGTCAGGCCGAAGGGATTCCACGGCGAGGCGCACAGCGCGTGCTCCGGCAGGGACTCCTCGTCCGCCAGGAGCGCGATGGCCTGCGCGCAGTCCGGGCAGATCACCCGGTACATCTCGAAGGTGTCGTAGTCGGCGTCGAGGCCGTAGGCGTCACCGGAGTCCGGTTCGACACCCTCCGGCTCGGGCTCGACGACGAGCTGCTGCCGCTTGCCGGCGGCACGAACGGGGCGCTTGACACTCTGCATGGGATTCTCCCCCTAAGGCTGGGCCGTGAAGGCGCTGCGGCCTCGACCACAGCAAGCACTTCCCGCAGGTTCTCGGCGGTAATCGTGGGAACCTCACGCAGCGCGGTCACATGGTGTGGCGTTCGTCACAGGCTAACGGTGGATATCCGCCCAGATGCCGCGTGCCGCGCCCGTGGAGCCCCTGGAACTTCGCCCGCGCGCACGCGCGCGGGACCGCAGGGTAGGTTCTGGCGCATGGAGGAGCTGGACCGTCAGATCGTGCAGTTGCTCGTCAAGGACGGGCGGATGAGCTACACGGACCTGGGCAAGGCCACGGGCCTGTCCACGTCGGCCGTGCACCAGCGCGTGCGCCGGCTCGAACAGCGGGGCGTCATCCGCGGCTACGCCGCCGTCGTCGACCCCGAGGCCGTCGGGCTGCCGATGACCGCGTTCATCTCCGTCAAACCGTTCGACCCCAGCGCCCCCGACGACATCGCCGAGCGCCTCGCGGGCGTCCCCGAGATCGAGGCGTGCCACAGCGTCGCCGGGGACGAGAACTACATCCTCAAGGTGCGGGTGGCCACCCCGCACGAACTGGAGGAACTCCTCGCCCGGCTGCGCTCCCTGGCCGGCGTCTCCACCCGCACCACGGTCGTGCTCTCCACCCCGTACGAGGCCCGCCCGCCGAAGATCTCCTGAAGCCCCCCCTTCCGCGCGCCCCGGTTCCGGGCGCGCCGGGGGTACGGGAGAGACTGGTGGGCATGAGTGAGCAGCCCGCCGGCCCCAAGACCGTCCTCCTGCGCCGGGGCGAGGTCCACAGCCCCGCCGACCCCTTCGCCACCGCGATGGTGGTGGAGCGCGGCCAGGTCGCCTGGGTGGGCTCGGAGGGGGCCGCCGACGCCTTCGCCGACGGGGTGGACGAGGTGATCGACCTCGACGGCGCCCTGGTCACCCCCGCCTTCACCGACGCCCATGTGCACATCACCGCCACCGGGCTCGCCCTGACCGGCCTCGACCTCTCCGGCGCGCCCACCCTGGAGGCGGCCCTCGCCCTGGTCCGGGACTTCGCCGCCGCCCGCCCCGCCGACCGGGTCCTGCTGGGCCACGGCTGGGACGCCGCCCGCTGGCCCGGCGGGCGTCCGCCCACGCGCGCGGAGCTGGACACGGCCACCGGAGGCCGCCCGCTGTACCTCTCCCGCGCCGACGTCCACTCGGCCGTCGTCAGCACCGCCCTGCTGGACCTCGTCCCGGCCGGGGTGAGCCGCGCCGACGCCCCGCTCACCGCCGACGACCACCACGCCGTCCGCGAGGCCGCCCTCGGCGCGCTCGCCCCGGCCCAGCGCGCCGAGGCCCAGCGCACCGCGCTCGCGCACGCGGCCTCCCTCGGCATCGGCTCGGTGCACGAGTGCGGCGGCCCGCAGATCTCCTCCGAGGACGACTTCACCGGCCTGCTGAAGCTCGCCGGAGAGCTGCCCGGCCCCCGCGTCGTCGGCTACTGGGCCGAACGGGACGTCGACAAGGCCCGCGAACTGGGCGCGGCCGGCGCGGCCGGCGACCTCTTCGTGGACGGGGCGCTGGGCTCCCACACCGCCTGCCTGCACCAGCCGTACGCCGACGCCCCGCACACCGGCACTGTCTACCTGGACGCCGACGCGGTCGCCGAGCACGTCGTCGCCTGCACCGAGGCGGGGCTCCAGGCGGGCTTCCACGCCATCGGTGACGCCGCCGTCACTTCCGTGGTCGAGGGTGTGCGCACGGCCGCCGAGAAGGTCGGCCTCGCCCGCGTACGGGCCGCCCGGCACCGGGTCGAGCACGCCGAGATGCTCACCCCCGACACCGTCGCCGCCTTCGCCGAGCTGGGCCTGATCGCCTCCGTCCAGCCCGCGTTCGACGCGATCTGGGGCGGCGAGGACGGCATGTACGTCCGCCGCCTCGGCGCGGGGCGGGCCCGCACCCTCAACCCGTACGCGGCCCTGCTGCGCGCCGGGGTGCCGCTCGCCTTCGGCTCCGACAGCCCGGTCACCCCGCTCGACCCCTGGGGCACCGTCCGCGCCGCCGCCTTCCACCGCACGCCGGAGCACCGGGTGTCGGTGCGGGCCGCGTTCACCGCGCACACGCGCGGCGGCTGGCGCGCCATCGGCCGGGACGACGCGGGCGTCCTGGTGCCGGGCGCCCCCGCCGACTACGCGGTCTGGCACACCGGTGACCTGATCGTGCAGGCCCCCGACGACCGGCTGGCCCGCTGGTCCACCGACCCCCGCTCGGGCACCCCCGGCCTGCCCGACCTCACCCCCGGCACCGGGCTCCCGGTCTGCCTGCGGACGGTGGTCGGGGGGCGGACGGTGTTCGTACGGCCGGGCGAGTGATCTCCCGGCCCGCCGGTGGAGCCGAACGGGTGGCGCCGCCCGGTCGCCCGACCTGCGTATCCTCGGGCTTTTCCGCGCCCTGCCCGGCGTACGCCCTGGCCGGGGGCTGTTGACAGCCGACGGCGGGGGGCCGGTAGGTTCGGCCGAGTCCACCAACGGACGTTCGACCGGGGAGTGTTCGCACACTCGTCGCGGCGCCACTGGGTCAGGACGGTGTGCCGTACCGGGGCACCGTCGACGGCAGCCAGGCGCAGTGCTCGCGCCGACGAGGGAGCGCTCCGGCCGGTCGGCAAGGTGTGACCCGGATGGGGCCCGCGCGCTCAGTAGACAACGGCTCTCGGTCGATCCGCAGCCAGCGGGTCCCAGGTCGGCCCGAAGGGCGGCGCGGGCCCCCATCCGCCGAGCGAAACGCGCCGGAACGCGGGCTCCTGCCCCGCTCACCGGCTTCCGACACCGCCCGAGCCCCGTGCCGCCGCGTCATCGCAGGCCGTGACCACTATGGTGGACGCCTGCGCACGACATGAAGGGGCAGCAGTGAACGACGGCGACGGGACCCTCTCGGCCAAGGCCAGAGGGCGGCAGTTCGGTCCGCTCGGCACGGCCTTGGTGATCATTCCGACCTACAACGAGGCGGAGAACATCAAGACCATCGTGGGCCGGGTACGCAAGGCCGTCCCCGAGGCGCACGTCCTCGTGGCGGACGACAACAGCCCGGACGGCACCGGCAAGCTGGCCGACGAACTGGCCGCCGCGGACGATCACGTCCAGGTGCTGCACCGCAAGGGCAAGGAGGGCCTGGGCGCCGCCTACCTCGCGGGCTTCCGCTGGGGCCTCGAGCACGGCTACGGCGTGCTGGTGGAGATGGACGCCGACGGCTCCCACCAGCCCGAGGAACTGCCCCGCCTGCTGACCGCCCTCAAGGGCGCCGACCTGGTCCTCGGCTCGCGCTGGGTGCCGGGCGGCCGGGTGGTGAACTGGCCCCGGTCGCGCGAGGTCATCTCCCGCGGCGGCAGCCTGTACTCCCGGATCGCCCTCGACCTGCCGCTGCGCGACATCACCGGCGGCTACCGCGCCTTCCGCGCCGAGACGCTCCAGGGGCTCGGTCTGGAGGAGGTCGCCTCCCAGGGCTACTGCTTCCAGGTCGACCTGGCCCGCCGCGCGGTCAAGGCCGGGTACCACGTGGTGGAGGTCCCGATCACCTTCGTGGAGCGCGAGTTCGGCGACTCCAAGATGAGCCGGGACATCCTCGTGGAGGCCCTGTGGCGGGTCACCGCCTGGGGCGTGGGCGACCGCGTCGGCAAGATCAAGGCCAAGGGCAAGTAGGAGTACCGGGCGGGGCCCAGGCACACTGGAAGCATGACGACTGGCGCATCCACCCCCCAGCAGACGGGGCAGTCCGGGCAGTCCGGGCGGCCCAAGCGTTCGGCGCTGCGCAGGTATCTGCCGCTCGCCCTCGCCGCGTGGCTGGTGCTGGAGATCTGGCTGCTCACCCTGGTCGCGGACGCGGCCGGGGGCCTCGCCGTGTTCCTGATCCTCGCCGCGAGCTTCGTCGCGGGCGCGGTCGTGGTGAAGCGGGCCGGGCGCCGCGCCTTCCGCAGCCTGGACGAGGCCCTGCGGCGCGGTACGGCGCCCTCCTCGGGCGGCGGCAGCAACGGCCTGCTGATGCTCGCCGGACTCCTGCTGATGCTCCCCGGCATGCTCTCCGACGTGGCCGGACTGCTCCTGCTGCTGCCCCCGGTGCAGAACCTGGTCCGCCGGCGCACCGAGCACGTGGTGAGCCGCAAGCTGCGCGGGGCCACGCCGGGCTCCTTCGGCGACGCCTTCCAGCAGGCCCGTATCCACCGCCCGGACGGCAAGGTGGTGCAGGGCGAGGTCGTCCGGGAGCGCCGCGACGACCCCACCGACGAGCCCCGGCCGCCGCTGAACCGCTGAGCGGGCCCGGACAGCACAGAACCGCGGGCGCCGTACATCCCTGAAGATGTACGGCGCCCGCGGTTCTCTGTGCGCTCGGTCCGGCGCGGCCCCTGAGGGCTACGCGGACTTGCGGCTGTCGCGCGGGTGTACCGCGATGTTCATCGCGCCCGACCGCAGGACCGCCAGACGCTCCTCAAGGACCTCTTCGAGTTCCTCGCGGGTGCGTCGTTCCATCAGCATGTCCCAATGGGTACGCGCGGGCTTGGCCTTCTTCTCCTCAGGGCCGTCGCCGTCGACCAGGAGTGCCTGGGCCCCGCAGACCTTGCACTCCCACTCCGGCGGAATCTCCGCCTCGACCGAGAAGGGCATCTCGAAACGATGCCCCTTCTCGCATGCGTACTCCACGGCCTGGCGCGGGGCCAGGTCGATGCCGCGGTCCGTCTCGTAGCTGGTCACCACGAGGCGCGTACCGCGAAGAGCTCGCTCACTCATGAATCGTGCCTCCCGGGCTTGTCGCCCACAGGACAGGTGTCGCTGTCGTCGTCATCCGGTCAACGTCCGGTCGGCGGTAAAGATTCCCGTTCCGAGTCCCGTTCCGGGTCGTGCGTCGCCGTCGTAGCCGCCCCTTGTTGTACCCACACACGCCCGGTTTGTCACATCTGCACGCAGATATGACCCAGCGTTTCGCTGTCTTTGACGCGCAGTAACGGTACGCCTGGCAGGCCAAACGCGTACACTACCGCCCTTTCGTGTTGAACGCTAAATCCTCTCGGGGACCGGGTTCCCCGCCTCGCCGATCGCACGCCGGACCGGTACCCGCGCCAGCAGGACGAAGCCGATCACGAAGAAGGCCACCAGGGAGACGATCGCGGAGCGGTAGCTTCCGGTGAGCTGGTAGGTCACCCCGAACAGCAGCGGGCCGAGCCAGCTCATGCCCCGGTCGCTCATCTCGTACGCGGAGAAGTACTCCGCCTCCTTGCCCGGCGGGATCAGGTGGGAGAACAGCGAGCGGGACAGGGCCTGGCTGCCGCCGAGGACCAGGCCGATCGCGGCCGCCAGCACGTAGAAGAACACCGGCGCCCCGGCGGGCAGGAAGTACCCGGCGGCCAGCGTGAGCGTCCAGGCCACCAGAGAGCCGAGGATCGTGCGCTGGGCGCCGTAGGTCCGCGCCAGTCGGCCCATCGCCAGGGCGCCCGCGACCGCGAGCACCTGCACCAGCAGGACCGCGCCGATCAGGGTGGACTGGTCGAGGCCCAGTTCCTCCGAGCCGTACACCGACGCCTGGGTGATCACCGTCTGGATGCCGTCGTTGTAGACGAGGTAGGCCAGCAGGAAGGCGAGGGTGCGGGGGTGGCGGCGCATGTCCTTCACCGTGGCCGCCAGTTGGCGCAGCCCGGTCGGGGCGGCGGCCGCCACGCGCGCGCGGCGGTCGCGCAGCCGGCGCAGCGGGATCAGCGCGAAGGCGCCCCACCACAGCCCGGCCGAGGCCAGGCACACCCGCACGGCCGCCGGCTCCGAGAGCCCGAAGGAGTCGTGGGCCAGGTACAGCACCAGGTTCACGACCAGCATCAGCGAGCCGGCCGCGTAGCCGAAGGCCCAGCCGCGCGAGGAGACCCGGTCGCGTTCGGCGGGCGGGGCGATCTGTGGCAGGTAGGAGTTGTAGAGCATCATCCCGACCGACTGCGCCGCGTTGGCCACCACCAGCAGCAGCCCGCCGAGCAGATACCGGTCGCCGTCCAGGAAGAACATGCCCGTGGTCGCGGCCGCCCCGGTGTACGCGGCCGCCGCCAGCAGCGGCTTCTTGCGGCCCGTACGGTCGGCCAGGCTCCCCACCAGGGGCATCACCAGCACCGCGACGATCACGGACAGGGAGACCGTGTAGGCGAAGAACGAGCCCGCGCGCACCGGCAGCCCGAGCGGGTGCACATAGCCGTCGGCGTCGGCCGCGTGCCGGGCCACGGAGGTCAGATACGGGCCGAGGAACACGGTCAGGACGCTGGTGGAGTAGACCGAGCACGCCCAGTCGTACCAGTACCAGCCGCGTTGCTCGCGCCGTGAACCCGGCGTCTCCTCGGACGCCCCCGCCCGCACGGTGTCGATACCCACCCCGCGCCCCTCGCTTCCCCGCCGCAGTGCCGTGCCAAGGCGGGGGAGGTGTCGCGGGGCCAGGTCAGACCCAGACGCCGCGGTCCTCCATGACCTCGCGCAACGTGTCGATGTGATCGGTCATGATGCCATCGACCCCCATATCCAGGAGCCGGTGCATCCGCTCGGGTTCGTTGACCGTCCACACGTGCACCTGGAGCCCGCGCGCGTGCGCCGCTCGCACGAAGCGCCCGTCGGCCACCGGGACGCCCGACTGGGCCACCGGCACCTGAGCCGCCACGGCCGAGCCGCGCACCGGCGCGGGCAGTCCCCAGGAGCGCAGCCGCAGCCCCAGTACGCCCAGGGTGCCGAACGAGGTGGCCAGCCTCGGCCCCGCCAGCCGCTGCGCCCGGCGCACCCGCGCCTCGGAGAAGGAGCCCAGGCAGACGCGGTCCCAGGCGTCCGCCCGCCCGACCAGCTCCAGGAACGGCAGCAGGGCCGCCTCCGCCTTCACGTCCACGTTCCAGCGGACCCCGGGGAACGTCTCCAGCAGCTCCGCGAAGAGCGGTACGGGTTCTCGGCCGCCCACGCGGGCCTGCCGGACCTCCGCCCACGGCAGGTCGGCGACGCGGCCGGTGCCGTCGGTGACCCGGTCCAGGGAGTCGTCGTGGAAGGCGACCAGCGTGCCGTCCGCGGTGAGGTGGACGTCGGTCTCGATGTAGCGGTAGCCCAGCGCGACCGCCCGGCGGAACTGGGCCACGGTGTTCTCCACCCCCTCCGCCGCCCCGCCCCGGTGGGCGAAGGGAATGGGGCCGGGATGGTCCAGGTACGGGTGGCGTATCGGCTCGGTCACCGGCGCAGTATCGCGCGCTCCGGCTCGTGGGCGGCAACCACCCTGCTCGGTACGGGCGCCGGGCGCAGCGCGAAGACGCGCAGGAAGAACTGGGCGAGCGGACCGATCGCCAGCGCGTACAGCACGGTGCCGACGCCGACCGTGCCGCCGAGGGCGAAGCCGGTCGCCACCACGGTGACCTCCACGCAGGTGCGGATCAGCCGGATCGAGCGGCCGGTGCGCCGGTGCAGGCCGGTCATCAGGCCGTCGCGCGGGCCGGGGCCGAAGTCCGCCGCGATGTACAGGCCGGTCGCCGCGCCGTTGAGCACGATGCCGGAGACCATCAGCGCGCTCCGCGCGGCCAGGCCGTGCGCGGGAGGCAGTACGGACAGGGTGGCGTCCATGGCGAAGCCGATCACCAGCACGTTGGAGAGCGTGCCCAGGCCGGGGCGCTGGCGCAGCGGAATCCACAGCAGCAGCAGGGCCGTGCCGAGCAGGGTCAGCACCACGCCCATGCTCAGGCCGGTGCGGGCGGCGAGTCCCTGGTGGAGCACGTTCCACGGCTCCAGGCCGAGGCCCGAGCGGACGAGCAGCGCCGAACTCGCCCCGTACAGCGCGAGACCGGCATAGAGCTGGAACAGCCGGCGGGAGAGACGGCCCGGAGTGGACACGCCCGGAGCGGACATGGAATACCCCCCTGGGGTGGTGACAGTGGCCTTGCTCGTGTCACTCTGTGGCGTGGGACGGAGCGCCATCCATGGCCAATCCGGGGAAGGTGGACTGATCTTCATGGCACATTGGACCTCTGCGGTGGGTGCCGCTCAGCTCGCCCGGCTCCTCAACTCCCAGCAGGAACGGCCCGGTGGCCCCGGCACACGCCGTCCGCCCGCCTACCGGGCGCTCGCCGACGGCATCCGGCTGCTCGTCCTGGAGGGCCGCGTCCCCGTCGCCGCCCGGCTGCCCGCCGAGCGCGAACTGGCCCTCGCCCTCTCCGTCAGCCGGACCACCGTCGCCGCCGCGTACGAGACGCTGCGCACCGAGGGGTTCCTGGAGTCCCGGCGCGGGGCGGGCAGTTGGACGGCCGTCCCGGCGGGCAACCCGCTGCCCGCGCGCGGCCTGGAGCCGCTGCCGCCCGAGGCGCTCGGCTCCATGATCGACCTGGGCTGCGCGGCCCTCCCGGCGCCCGAGCCCTGGCTCACCCGCGCCGTCTCCGGCGCGCTGGAGGACCTCCCGCCCTACGCCCACACCCACGGCGACTACCCGGCCGGGCTGCCCGCGCTGCGCGCGATGATCGCCGAGCGGTACACCGCGCGGGGCATCCCGACCATGCCCGAGCAGATCATGGTCACCACCGGCGCGATGGGCGCCATCGACGCCATCTGCCACCTCTTCGCGGGCCGGGGCGAGCGGATCGCCGTCGAGTCGCCGTCCTACGCCAACATCCTCCAGCTCATGCGGGAGGCGGGCGCCCGGCTCGTCCCGGTCGCCATGGCCGAGGGGCTCAGCGGCTGGGACCTCGACCGCTGGCGCCAGGTGTTCCGCGAGGCCGCGCCCCGGCTCGCCTACGTCGTCGCCGACTTCCACAACCCCACGGGCGCGCTGGCCGACGAGGACCAGCGGCGCCGGCTGGTGGACGCCGCCCGCGCTGCCGGGACCGTGCTGGTCGCCGACGAGACGATGAGCGAGCTGTGGTTCGAGGAGGAGCTGGGCCGGAACATGCCCCGCCCGATGTGCGGCTTCGACCCGGCCGGTTCGACCGTCATCACCGTCGGCTCGGCCAGCAAGGCGTTCTGGGCCGGGATGCGCATCGGCTGGGTGCGGGCCGCGCCGGACGTCATCCGCAGCCTGGTCGCCGCGCGCGCCTACGCCGACCTCGGCACCCCGGTGCTCGAGCAGCTCGCCGTGCACTGGCTGTTCACCAGCGGCGGCTGGGAGCAGGCCGTGGCGCTGCGCCGCTCCCAGGCCCGCGACAACCGCGACGACCTGCTCGCCGCGCTCCGGCGTGAGCTGCCCGACTGGGAGTACGAGGTGCCGGCCGGCGGTCTCACCCTCTGGGTCCGCGCCGGCGGCCTCTCCGGCTCCCGCCTCGCCGAGGTGGGCGAGCGGGTCGGCGTCCGCGTCCCCTCCGGGCCCCGCTTCGGCGTCGACGGCGCCTTCGAGGGATACCTGCGGCTGCCCTTCACGGTCGGCGGCGCGGTGGCCGACGAGGCCGCGGCCCGCCTGGCCTCGGCCGCACGGCTGGTGGAGTCGGGGGTCACCGGGGGCGGGGAGGCGTCGGGGGTGTTCGTGGCGTGACCCTGCCGGGGGGTGACCGGGGCGTGGGCCAAGAGGCCCCGTACACACCAGCGTGCCCGCTCCAAGGGGTTGGAGCGGGCACGCTGGTGTGTACAGACGTTCAGGCCCGGTCCGCCGGGACCGCGTCCGCCGGTTCGGCCGGGGAGACGACCTCCAGGGAGCGGGTCGGCTCCGATTCCGCCGGGGTGACGCGCTCGGGCAGCAGGGACAGCACCGCCTGCCGCTCCGGTTCCGGGGTCGTCTCGTCGTAGGGGTCCGGGGTGGCCGGGACCTGGAGGCGGTGGACCGGGCCGGAGCCGAGGCGGGCGTAGCCGCGGCCGGGCGGGGTCCGGTCCGGCGGGGTGGTGGGCGGCGGGGCGCCCAGGAACGCGGCGACCTGCTGCGGGGAGGCCGGGCCGAGGACCACCCGGGCGCGGGTGTGCTGGCCGATCGCCTCGCTCAGGGCGTCCGCGCTGTCGAACTGCTCGGCCACCACCACCGTCACCCCCGCCGCCCGCCCGTGCCGCAGCGGGACCTGGAGGAGGGCCTGCGGGTCGGTGCGGTGCTCCGCCTCCGCGAGGTGGGTGAAGACGGTCGGGCGGTCCAGCAGGACCCACAGGGGACGCGTGGTGTCCTCCGGCGGCGGACCGCCCGCCTGCCGGGCCTGGTTGACCGCGAGGAGCCGCCGCTCGGTCTCCTGCGCGGCCCACTCGAGCCCGGACACCGCCCCGGCCGGCGCGCACTCCACGGCCAGCACGCCCGCCCGGCCGATCAGGCAGGAGTACTCGCCGGTGCCGCCGCCGTCCACGATCATCACGTCGCCGTGCCGCAACGCCTGGAGGGCGATGGAGCGCAGCAGCGTGGACGTGCCGCTGCCGGGCTGGCCCATGACCAGCAGATGGGGCTCCGGCGAGCGGCTGCCGGTGCGCCAGACCACCGGAGGCACGTCGCACCGCTCCTCGCCGTAGGAGAGCGGGAGGGTGCGCTGGACCTCGTCGGGGTCGGTGAAGCCGAGCACCGTCTCGCCGGGCGCGGTGACGAAGTGCTGGGCGGTGATGCCGGTGGGCAGGGCGGCGAGGACGCTCAGCGTGAGCCGGTTGCCCTCCTCCTCCCAGACGAAGCGGTACTCCCGGCCGCGCCCCGCCTTCGCGGTGAGCAGCCGCTCGACCCGCGCGCGGGACTCCGGGTCGCCGTCCGGGAAGTACGCCGGGTAGCGGATGACGATGCGCTCCAGCCGGCCGCCCTCGTCGAACTCGTGCTCCGTGAAGACCGCGTCCCACGCGCCGCCGTGCGCGTACAGCGGGGCCGGGTCCTCGGCGGTGGAGAAGCACGGCACCAGGGCCTCGTAGAGCGACTGGAGCCGTTCGGCCCGCGCGGGGTCGGGGCCCTCGGGGGCGGCCGGGGCGTGATCGCGTCCGTACCAGGCCGCCGCGACCATCAGGGACACGGCGGCCAGCAGCGGGCCGTACGGCATCAGCGCGACGGCCATGACCACGGCGGCCGCCAGGAACAGCAGCGGGCCCCGCTTGTCCTTGGGGGTGGCCGCCACCTTGGCCCGGCCGGCCAGGGCCAGCCGGCGCAGACCGCGCGAGATGGTGATCAGCGGGTGGAGGACGTCCGTGGCGCTGTCGGCCGCCGTCCGGGCCAGCTCCCGGCTCCGGGCGAGCTGGGTGCGGGCGAGCTGCGCGCTGTCCTTGCTCAGAATGCGGGGGAGTGGGCGCCGGGCCACTGCTGTCTCCTGGAGGTGGGTACGGGCGTGGGGAGACTCCCCCTCGGACGGGACCCGCCGGTCCGCGTGGCCTCGGGGGAGGGGCGCGGTCAGAACTTGATGCCGCCGAGGAGGCTCGCCAGGCTCTCGCCGCCCGCCTTGATGCTGGGCGCGATGGCCGTGCTCGCCAGGTAGAAGCCGAACAGGGCCGAGACGACGGCGTGCGATCCCTTGAGCCCGTCCTTGCGGAAGAACAGGAAGACGATGATGCCGAGCAGGACCACGCCGGACATGGAGAGGATCATTTGGGACCTCCTGGTGTCGAAGGGGGGACAGTCACCATGAGTACTTCCAGGATCACAGAATGTATCCATACGATAAAAGGTGCAAGTGGGTGAAATTCGGCGTTTTTCCCACGGGTGGTGGAGCCGTCGGTCACCCGGCCGGGCAGAGCCCCCACACCGGTGCGCGAGCCAGTACGCTGGCGATTCACCCGAACGGAAGTCATGAGAGGCGGTCCGGCCGATGAGCGAAGCCCCCGACCCGCAGGTCGTGGAGCTGGCGACCAAGATCTTCGACCTGGCCAGGCAGGGCCGGACCGAGGAACTGGTGGCCTACGTCGACGCGGGCGTCCCGGTCGGGCTCACCAACGACCGCGGCGACTGCCTGGTGATGCTCGCCGCGTACCACGGGCACGCCGACGCCGTCCGGGCGCTGCTCCAGCGCGGCGCCGACGCCGACCGGATCAACGACCGGGGACAGACCCCGCTCGCCGGAGCCGTGTTCAAGGGTGAGACGGCGGTCATCCAGGCGCTGCTCGACGGCGGCGCCGACCCGGCCGCGGGCACGCCCTCGGCCATCGACACCGCCCGCATGTTCGGAAAGATCGAACTACTGGAACTGTTCGGCGCACACTGACACTTCGGCAACCGGCCCCTTCGGGGGGCGGAGATCAACGGGGGGAGGCGGAGGGGGACCGCCGTAAATACGGTCGCGGCGGCACAAACCGCGGGTCATCATGACGACGTGATTCACGGACGTGATGGCCGGGCGGGAGATGCCGCACCACGCGGGCCGTGAAGCGGCCCGCAAGGGGCCCCGACGAGAGGCAGAGAGAAATGGGCAGCAGCAAGCAAGAGACGGCGGGCGCTCCGACGTTGTGTCACGCGGCCAGGTGATGAGTGGTCCCCGGTTGCGTCGACGCTTGATGTGAGGCTGTTTCCCATGTTCGATCCGGTCATAGCGCCCAGCGGTACCCTGCTCGGCCTGCTCCAGCGGGGCCGGGGCGACGGCACCCTGCACGCGCTCACCGCCCCCCGCGCCGAGGCGCTCCAGGCCCTCGACCACTGTGTTCTCCACGACCCCCGCCACGACTGGCAGGTGGAGAACCGCTCCCTCTACTACGCCCGCCTCTACCTCGATCTGAACGGCGGCCTGGACGCCATCGAGGCCCACCTCCTCGACCCCGAGGACGCCCTCGACACCGAGGAGTCCCGCACCGGGCTCGCCCTCGCCGTCCTCGGCCACCTCGCCTCCTACGGCAGGCTCGACGCGCTCGCCCTGCTGCGCCGGTACGCCGCCCAGGGCGCCAACTGGGCCTGGGCGCTGGACGAACTGGCCCTGCGCGACGACGACGCGGGCCTGCGCGCCCTCGCCGCCCCCGTGCTGGCCCGCTTCGGCACCGACCCGGCCGGCGAGGCCGAACTCGCCGCCGCCGTACGCGACGCCTTCGAGCCCCGGCCCTGGCGGCTGTGGGCCGACGACCCGCGTGAATCCGTCTCCGCCCGCGTACGCGCCGCCAGCGAGGCCGGCAGCTTCGACCGCTGGCAGCGGCAGCTCCGGCCCACCGGGCCCCGCCCCGGCTGGAGCGTGGACGCCGTCTTCGAGTGGGCCCAGCAGGGCCTGGAGCGCGGCGCAGCCCTTCATGTCCCCGCCGCCCGCTGCCTGGTCGCCGTCGCCGCGCCCGAGGACCGGCCGGAGATCCTGGCCGCCGCCCGCTCCGGCACCGACGGCGCCCGCTGCACCGCGCTGCGCTATCTCGCCGACAGCGGGGCGCCCGAGACGCTCGACCTGGTCGAGGCCGCCGTCGCGGACGGGCCCGGTGTCGTGGTGGACGCCGCGCTCGACGCCTTCGAGCGGATGCGCACCCCGGCCGCCGTCGACCGCGCCCGCCGCTGGGCCCAGCGGCCCGACGTGCTCGGCGCCGCCGCCGGACGCGTGCTGGCCTGCCGGGGCGGCGCCAAGGACAGCGACCTCGTCCTCGGCGCCCTGCGCGAGGCCGTACGGGGCGAAGGGCCCGACGCGCCGACCCTGTGGACCCTGGTCGACGGCGCCGGACGCCTGGGCATCGCCTGCGCGGCGCCCGTACTGCGCCACATCTACCGGGAGACGGCCTCCTCCCATCTGCGCGGCCGCGCGGCCCGCGCCCTCGCGGCCACCGACCCCTCCTTCGCCGCCGGGTTCGCCGTCGAGTGCCTGTGGGACTGCGAGGAGACCACCCGCGAACTGGCCGCCCGCCACGCCGAGACCGGCGACGCCCGCGTCGTCGAACGCCTCCGCCGCCTGGCCGCCGACCCCGCCGAGGAGGACGAGGTCCAGACGGCGGTCCGCAGCCGCTTCGAACAGGACCCGCAGACGCTGTGAGCCGAAGGGGGCCCGCCGGGCCCCCTTCAGCGGCGTACGGGTACGAAGCGCAGTGGCGTCCCCGGTCTGGCCTGGGCCGCGCCCGGCAGGTCCGCCGGGTGGACCACCGCCAGGACGGGGTAGCCGCCGGTCGTGGGATGGTCGGCCAGGAAGATCAGCGGCAGGCCGTCCGGCGGGACCTGGACCGCCCCCCACACCATTCCCTCGCTGGGCAGTTCGCCCGACCTAGCCCGCTCCAGCGTGGGCCCCTCCGTGCGCAGGCCGATGCGGTTGCTGGCCGGGGAGACACGGTACGTACGACTCGTCAGGTCCCTGAGGGCCTGCGGGGTGAACCAGTCCTCGCGCGGCCCCAGCGTCACCCGGAGCACCAGCTCGGCCGGAGGCGCCGGCTGCGGGGCGGTGTCCAGGCGGGCCGGGGCGGCCGTCGGCGGGCCCAGCGGGAGCACCGTGCCGTCGGTGAGCGGTGGTGGGCCCAGGCCCGACAGCAGGTCCGTGGCCCGGCTGCCGAGCACCGGCTCCACCGCGACCCCGCCCGCGACCGCCAGGTAGGACCGCACCCCCGCCACCGCCGCGCCCACCTCCAGCACCTCGCCGGAGGGCACCCGGACCGGTGCGCCCCAGGGCGCCGGGCGGCCGCCCACCCGCACCGGGCAGGGCGCCCCGCCCACCGCGACGGTGACCGCCGAACGGGCCCGTACGGCACAGCCGTCGAGCGTCGTCTCCAGTACGGCCGCGTCCGGGGAGTTGCCGACGAGGCGGTTGACGAGCGCGGCGGCGGGCGGGTCGAGGGCGCCGGAGCGGGGGACGCCCAAGTGGGCGTGGCCGGGCCGCCCTTGGTCCTGCACGGTCGTCAGCGCGCCCGCCCGCACCACCACCAGCGCACGGTCCGTCACGCGGCCCCCACCGGGATGAAGCGCACCCGCGTGCCCGGCGCCAGCAGGGCGGCCGGTTCCCGCGCGGTGTCCCACAGCACGGCGTCCGTACGGCCGATCAACTGCCAGCCACCCGGCGACGCACGCGGATACACCCCGGTGTACGGCCCCGCCAGCGCCACCGATCCGGCCGGGACCGCCGTGCGCGGGGTGGCCCGGCGCGGCACATACCGGTGCTCCGGCAGGCCGGTGAGGTAGCCGAAGCCGGGGGCGAAGCCGCAGAAGGCCACCGTGAACTCCGTACCCGCGTGGATCTCGGCCACCTCGCGCACCGGGACACCCCAATGGGCGGCGACCTCGGCTAGGTCCGGTCCGTCGTAGTGGACCGGGAGTTCGACCGGGGCGGAGGTGGCTTCGGGGGCGGGCGGCGGTTCGGTGGCGGTCAGTTCGGCGGCCCGGCGTGCCGGGTCGTCCACGCCGTCCAGCAGGACCGTACGGGCCGCCGGGACGATCTCGCGGGCGGACAGCGTGCCCGCCGCGCGCCGCCGCAGCAGCTCGGCGTGCAGGGCACGCGCCTGTTCGGCGGAGGCGACCTCCACCAGCAGGGCGTGCGCGCCCACCGGGAGCGCCCTCACGCGAACGCCTCCACCGGCACGCCCGCCGAGGCCAGCTTGGTGCGGACCCGCCGGGCCAGCCCGACCGCGCCGGGGGTGTCGCCGTGCAGGCACAGGGAGCGGGCCCGCACCCGGACACGGGCGCCGGAGAGCGCGGTCACCTCGCCGGAGCGGGCGAGGTCCAGCGAGCGGGCCACCACCGTCTCCGGGTCGCTGACCACGGCACCCTCCCGGTCGCGGGGGACGAGGGTGCCCTCGTCGGTGTAGGCGCGGTCCGCGAACGCCTCCGGGACCGCGCGGAGGCCCGCCTTCCCGGCCGCCTCCAGCAGACGTGAGCCGGGCAGGCCCAGCACCGGCAGCCGGGCGCCGGCCAGGAGCACGCCGTCCACCACCGCGCGGGCCTGCTCCTCGTCCCGTACGGCCCGGTTGTAGAGCGCGCCGTGCGGCTTGACGTAGGCCACGCGAGCGCCGGCGGCCCGCGCGAACACCTCCAACGCGCCGATCTGGTAGGCGACTTCGGCCGTCAGCTCGGCGGACGGCACGTCCATCGCGCGGCGGCCGAAACCGGCGAGGTCGCGGTAGGAGACCTGGGCGCCGATCACCACCCCGCGCGCGGCGGCCAGTTCGCACACCCGGCGCATGGTGGCCGCGTCCCCGGCGTGGAAGCCGCAGGCCACGTTGGCACTGGTGACGACGGACAGCAGCCCCTCGTCGTCGGTCAGCCGCCAGCGGCCGAAGCCCTCGCCCAGGTCGGCGTTGAGATCGACCGGTCCGGTCACGGTCATCGGGTACGGACCTCCTCAAGTACGCGCATCAGTCGACGCCGACCACGCGGTACTGCTCGTCGCGGGCGTCGGTCAGGAACATCTGCCCCGGCGCGTGGGTGAGGGCGAACGGCGGCCGGGACGCCGTCACCGCCGCCTGCGGGGTCACCCCGCACGCCCAGAACACCGGGATGTCGTCCGGCGCCATCTCCACCGGATCGCCGAAGTCGGGCCGGGCCAGGTCGGCTATGCCGAGGGCGGCCGGGTCACCGCAGTGCACCGGGCCGCCGTGCACGGCCGGGAGCAGCCCGCTCTCCCGGATCGCGGCCCGCAGATGCTCCGGGGGCACCGGGCGCATCGACACCACCATCGGCCCGCGCAGCCGCCCCGCCGGACGGCACTGCCGGCCGGTCACGTACATCGGCACGTTGCGGCCCTGCTCGACATGGCGGATCGGCACGCCCGCCCCGGCCAGCGCCCACTCGAAGGTGAAGCTGCACCCCAGCAGGAAGGCCACCAGGTCGTCCCGCCAGTACGCGCGGGCATCGGCGGGCTCGGCCACCAGCTCGCCGTCCTCCCACACCCGGTAGCGCGGGAGATCGGTGCGCAGGTCGGCGCCGGGCGCGAGGACGGTGGTGGCCGCGCCCGCGTCCGTCACGTCCAGCACCGGACAGGGGCGGGGGTTGCGCTGGCAGAACAGCAGCATGTCGTAGGCCCAGTCGGCGGGCACCGCGATCAGGTTGGCCTGCGTGTGGCCCGCGGCGACACCGGCCGTGGGGCCGGCCAGGCCCGCCCGGAAGCGGGCCCGCGCGGCACGGGGGCTCCAGTCGCGGGCGCCGGGCTCGGCCAGGGCCACGGGGCGGTCGCCGGTCAGGTCGGGGAGGGTCATGCCAGCTCCCGTCCGCGCGTCTCCGGCAGCCCGAACAGCGCCAGCGCCGCCAGCCCGTAGCCCGCCGCGCCGAACGCCAGCGCACCGCCGACGCCCCAGCTCTCGGCCAGGAAGCCCACCAGCGTCGGGAAGACCGCGCCCACCGCGCGCCCGGTGTTGTACGTGAAGCCCTGTCCGGTACCGCGCACCGCCGTCGGGTACAGCTCGCTCAGATAGGAGCCGAAGCCGCTGAAGATGGCCGACATGCAGAAGCCGAGCGGGAAGCCCAGGACCAGGAGCAGGGTGCCCGCGCCGGGCGGGATGTTGGCGTAGGCCAGCACGCAGACCGCCGACAGCAGCGCGAAGAGCCAGATGGTGCGGCGCCGGCCCAGCCGGTCGGTGAGGTGGCCGCCGGTCAGATAGCCGAGGAAGGCCCCGGAGATCAGCAGCGCCAGATAGCCGCCGGTGCCGACGACGGAGAGGCCGCGCTCGGTCTTGAGGTACGTCGGCACCCAGGTGGCCAGCGTGTAGTAGCCGCCCTGGACCCCGGTGGAGAGCAGGCTGGCGAAGAGCGTGATCCGCAGCAGACCGGGCTCCTCGGGCGTGCCCGGCCGGAAGATGGCCGTGAACTTGCCGCGCTCCGGGCTGTGTTCGCGGGCCGCCGCGGCCTGCGGTGCGTCGTGCACCCGGCGGCGCAGCCACACCACCAGCAGCGCGGGCAGCGCGCCGGTCCAGAACAGCACCCGCCAGGCCAGGTCCTCGCCGACGAAGGAGAACACCAGCGTGTAGACGAGCGCGGCCAGACCCCAGCCGACCGCCCAGGAACTCTGCACCACGCCGAGGGTGCGCCCCCGGTGCCGCGCGCTCGCGTACTCGGCGACCAGGATCGCCCCGACCGCCCACTCACCGCCGAAACCGAGCCCCTGAAGGGCGCGGAAGACGAGCAGCGTCTCGTAGTTCGGGGCGAAGCCGCAGGCGACCGTGAACACCGCGTAGGTGACGACGGTGATCATCAGGGCCCGCACGCGGCCGATGCGGTCCGCAACCATGCCGGCCAGGGCGCCGCCGACGGCGGACACCACCAGCGTGACGGTGGTGAACAGCCCGGTCTGGCCGCTGTCGAGGTGGAAGTACGCGGCCAGCGCCACCATGGTCAGCGGCAGCGTGAAGTAGTCGTAGGAGTCGAGGGCATAGCCACCGAAGGCCCCGGCGAAGGCGCGGCGGCCACGCGGGCCGAGGGCGCGGAACCAGCCCAACGGGCCTTCTTCGTGGACGGCTTGGTCCGGGACGGCGGTCAGCTCGGGCGGGGGAGTCGTGCTCATGGGCGGCACCTCGCAGAAGCGTGAGGGGGGTGCGGTTCGGTGAGCCGTGCCGAGCACCGTAGAGGATCGTTCAACGATCCTTCAATGGGTACGTTGTCCCGGCCCCGGCTCTGCGGTTGAATTCCGGGCATGGCAGAGCAACTCGGTCAACTGGCCGACGACCGCGCCCTCCTGGGCCGTACCAGCACCGCCGAACGCGTCTCCGACATCCTCCGGAGCCGGATCGCGGAGGGCTATTTCCCGCCAGGCACCCGGCTGTCGGAGGACAGCATCGGCGGCGCCCTCGGGGTGTCCCGCAACACCCTGCGCGAGGCGTTCCGGCTGCTCACCCATGAACGGCTGCTGGTCCACGAGCTCAACCGGGGCGTCTTCGTCCGGGTGCTCAGCGTCGCGGACGTGGAGGACATCTACCGCACCCGCGCGCTGGTCGAGTGCGCCGTCGTACGCGGCCTCGGCGAGCCCCCGTACGCCCTGGACGGACTCGCCGGGGCGGTCGCCGAGGGGGAGTCGGCGGCGCGGGAAAGTGACTGGAAATCGCTGGGGACGGCCAACTTCCACTTCCACCGGGAACTGGTCGCGCTGGCCCGCAGCGAGCGCACCGACGAGCTGATGCGCAGCGTCTTCGCCGAACTCCGGCTCGCCTTCCACCACGTGGACCACCCGCGCCGCCTCCACGAGCCCTACCTCGCCCGCAACCGCCAGATCCTCGACGCCCTGCGCACCGGCGACCGGGCGGGGGCGGAGGAACTGCTGTCGACCTATCTCGCGGACTCCCTCGAACGAGTGCTGGAGGTCTACCGCCGCCGGGTCGACGAACAGTGAGACGCCGTCCCGTCAGGGGCGTCTCGTGCCGCTGTGACGGCCGTCGCTTCCACACCGTTTGGGTGGTTGTCGGACCGAGGACCTAATCTGTGCACCGTGACTTCGCCTGCACCGACGGACCGCGTTCCGCCCCAGCTCAGCGCGGCGCCGCGCCCCGCGCCGGGCCCGGCCGCCGACGAGGGGCTGGCGCGGCGGCTGCGCGCGCTCGCCTGCACGGCCCCGCTGCACGACCTGGACGCCCGCAAGGCCAACCTGGCCGGTGAGTACTCGACGTACGGCATGGCCGAGGTGGCGCTCGCCGCCATCGACCTCGTCACGCTCAACATGGACTTCGACACCGGCGCCGACCACGAGCAGATCGTCGCCCGGCTCGTCCCGCGCATCGCCGCCCAGGCCCCCCACCGCACCACCGCCGAGCACGAGCGGGTGGCCCGCTGGGTGCTGGAGAACCTGATCAACGTGGGCAGCGCCGACCGCGGCTTCCGCGCGGTGTACGGCACCTTCGCCTCCGACGGCAGCTACGTCCGCCGCGACTACGACTTCAAGCTCATCGAAGAGGTCCCGGGCCCCGGCGGCACGGTGTACCTGCGCACCACCGACGAAGCCGTCAACGTCCTGGTCGGCGCCCTCGACACCGATGTCACCAGCGCCCAGATCGCCGCCGAGGTCAAGCTGGAGGTGCTGATCAACCGGGGCCGGCTGGCCGACGCCCAGCTCGCCGCCGAGCAGGCCCGCTACCGCACCGTGCAGTACTCCGAGACCCTGCGCCGCGCCCTGGACGCCACCCGGCGCAACGTCCGCGCGGTCGACTGGCTCAACTCCGTGCCCGACATGATCGCCGAGGCGCTGGACCACGTGGCCGACCGCTACCGCCACGAGAACGCGATCCTCACCAACATCCGCAAGGCCCGCGACGAGACGGAGGAGCCGGAGCACAAGCGGCGCGCGGCCGAGCTGGTCGACATCGTCAAGGACTGCATCCGGCGCCACACCCAGCTCCAGTCGCGGCTGCTGGAGGCGGGGCCGCTGTTCCGGGCGGAGCAGGACCGGCAGGCGTTCGCCACGCCGACCGGGACCTCCGGGCTCGACCTGTACGGGCATGTGGTCGCGCCCGTCCTGCCGTTGCCGCTTGAACGGGCGATCCGGGTCACCGACGCGTTCTTCGGCAGCGGGGTGGGGTTGCGTACACCGGTGTCGGTGCGGGTCGGGGATCTGGTCGACATTCTGCTGACTCCGCCGGTCGAGCGGGAGCACTTGGGCGCGGAGATGCCGGAGCCGGATCTCATCGCCACGCCGGACGACAGTCGGTTCTCCGAGGAGCAGGTCGCTGCGGCTCGGGCCTTGCTGGATCTGCCGGCCGACGCTCCTCGGAGGTTGTCGGGGCTGCTGGCCGAGGCTCGGGCCGCTGAGGGGTTCGAGCTGGCGTATCTCGTTGCGCTGATGGCTATTCATGCGGCCAGTCCGGCTGTGGGGACCGCTTATCGGCAGGGGGAGGCGAAGCTGTTGTTCGCCGTCGATGACGGTACGGAGTTGGATGATCCTGACTTCGGTGGGGCGGATCTGATCGTTGGGACCGCCTTGTTGGACGCCGTTGGGATGGCCAGCGATCGGGCGGTGGCCGGGTGAGTGGCTTTCCCGCCGTCGTGGCTTGTCGCGCAGTTCCCCGCGCCCCTGGGTGGGCTGCGGTGGCCCCCCGTTTCAAAGTTGAGGAGTTTGCGTCGTGACCGAGCACGTCGAGTGGAGTGACGTCGAAGCGCCGGCGGCGGCGCCGGCCGTTACGCCCGCCGACGCCGCCGACGCGGCGCGGCTGGTGGCGTTCGGGTTGCAGCCGAAGCTGCAGCCCGCGCGGGATCAGGAGTACACCGAGCTGTTGCGGCGGTACCGGGAGGACGGGGCGTTCGCGCGGCTGGCCGATGCCGTGGCGACCGGGCTGGGGCTCGTGGTGCTGGAGGTGTCGGCGCGGGCCGGGATGGCCGTGACGGCCGCCGAGGACTCGGTGTTCGCGGTGCGGATGGGCGACTACGCCCGCCGTACCACCGCCGACTCCGCCGACCGGTTCCTGCACGGGCTGGCCCATCTGGCCGTGGCCGCGCTGGCGTTCCCCCGGCCCGAGGACCTGGCCGACGACTCCTACATCGGGCGCGTCACGGTCAACGGCGTGGACGCCTTCGTACGGCAGGCGTGCCGCAGGCTGGAGGAGCGGGCCGAGGAGTCCGGGGAGAACACCGACCCGGTGACCGACGCCCCCGGTCTGGAGGCCGCCTGGCGGATCTGGGCCCGGCGCAGCGCCACCGGCGCCACCAAGGACGCCCGCCGCCCGGCCGCCTCCACCACCGGCATCGTCGCCAAGGCGCTCGGCTTCCTCACCGAGTCCGGGTTCCTCCAGCGCACCGGCGACGACCACGGCGGCACCTACCGGACCACCGCCCGCTACCAGTTGCAGGTGCGGGACATGGCGGGCGGCGCCGCGCTCAGCGAACTGCTGGAGCTGGGCGTGGTGACCGAGACCGGCGGCACCGCCACCCTGCTGCCCGCCGAGGACACCGACGACCTGGACCTGGTCGCCGACGCCGGACTGCCCTTCCACTCCTGACCCGCCCGCACCTTTTCGAAGACCTCACGAGAGTCCGCCATGTACGAGCTGTCCCGCGTCCGCCTCTACTCCATCGGGCCCGCCGGCGCGCGCTACGCCGACACCGTGCTCGACATGCGCGGCGTGGGCGCCCCCGTGCCCGATCCGGCGCCCACGCAGGCGGAGTTCTTCGAGGAGGAGCCGGTCGGCCCGCCGCGCCGGCCCGCGCCCGCCGGAGTGCTGTTCCTGGAGAACGGCGGCGGCAAGTCCGTCCTGCTGAAGCTGATCTTCTCGGTGATGCTGCCCGGCCACCGCAACACCCTGGGCGGCGCCAGCTCCGGCGTGCTGCGCAAGTTCCTGCTCGCCGACGACTGCGGGCATGTCGCGCTGGAGTGGCAGCACGTGCAGACCGGCGAGTGCGTGGTCGTCGGCAAGGTCAGCGAGTGGCGCGGGCGCCAGGTCTCCAACGACCCGCGCAAGTTCGCCGAAGCCTGGTACTCCTTCCGGCCCGGTCCCGGTCTGAGCCTGGACAACCTGCCGGTCGCGGAGTCCACCGCCGTACGGCCGCTGGTGGAGGGCGCCTCCGGGGCGCAGGGGCGCCGGCGCACCATGAAGGGCTTCCGGGACGCCCTCACCGAGGCGGGCAAGAACTATCCGCACCTGGAGGCGCACTGGGAGGAGACCCACGAGCGCTGGACCGAGCACCTCGGCGACCTGGGTCTGGACCCCGAACTCTTCCGCTACCAGCGGGAGATGAACGCCGACGAGGGTGAGGCGGCCGGCCTCTTCGCGGTCAAGAAGGACTCCGACTTCACCGACCTCCTGCTGCGCGCCGTCACCGACACCCGTGACACCGACGGTCTCGCGGACCTCGTGAGCGGCTTCGGCAACAAGCTCGGCCGCCGCGCCGAACTCATCGCCGAACGGGACTTCACCGCGGGCTCGGTCGACCTGCTCGGCCGGATCGTCGAGGCCGCCGACGCCCGCACCCGCGCGCGGGAGGTGCACACCGGTGCCGAGCGCCGTACCCGCACCCTGGCCCGGCGGCTGTCCGCGCGGGCCGTGCGCGAGCGGGTCCGCGCCACCGACCTCGCCCAGCGGGTCACGGCCGCCGCCGACACCGTCACCCACTCCGAGGGCGCCCGTGAGCGCAGCTCGCTGATCGCGGCCGAACTCGCCTACCGGCACGCCTCGTTGGCGCTCGCCGCCGCCGAGAAGGCCGCCGCCGCGCAGAAGCGCGAGCTGGCCGACGCCCGTACCCTGTACGCCGCCTGGCAGGCCGCCGAGGCCGTGCTGCGGCACCGCGCCGCCGCCGACCGGGTCGCCCGTGTCTCCGCCGCCATCCAGGAGGCCGAGCGGGACGCCGCCCCCGCGCTCGCCGCCCGCGCCAGGGCCGCCGTCGACCTCGTACGCGCCCTGCACGCGGCCGCCGAGAACGCCGAGGCGCTCGCCAACGAGGAGGAGGAGCGCTCCGCCGCGCTCCAGGAGGTCAGCGACGCCGCGTACCGCGACTCCACCGCCGCCGCCACCGACGCCCAGCGGGCCCGCAGCGAGATCGGGCACCTGCGCCAGCGGCTCACCGAGGTCGAGCAGGAGACGGCCGAGGCGGTGCGCGCGGGCTGGCTGGACGACAGCGCCCCGGACGCCGACCCCGCGCGGGCCGCGCTCGCCGCGAGCGACGCCGAGAAGACGGCCGTCGCCGCCTGGGACACCGCCCGCGAGGCGGCCCGCGCGGCCGTCGAGCACGCCCGCGAGACGGCCGCCGCCGAGTCCCGCGCCGAACTCACCGCCGCCCGCGCGGCCGACGCGGCCACCGCCGCCGAGCGCGCCCACGACGCCGAGCGCCGGCTCGCGGAGGCGCTGGCCGCCGAGGACCGCCTCGCGGAGCTGCTCAGCCTGCCTGCCGCCGGTGCCGCGCGCTCCGCCATCCCGGCCCCGCGCGACGGCTCCGAGTCGGGTGAGCCCGTACGCGACAGCGCCGACGGGGGACCGCTCACCGCCGAGGAACTCGACCGCTACGCCGACGAGTTGCGCGGCCTCCTGGACGACGCGGTGTCCGCCGCCGAGCGCACCCTGTTCGACCTGCGCACCGCCGCCGCCGACGACACCCGCATCCTCTCCGCGCTCGGCGACGGCGGCCTGCTGCCGCCCGGCCCCGACGTGCTGGCCACCGTGGAATACCTGGGCGAGCACGGCATCCCCGCGCTGCCCGGCTGGCGCTACCTCGCCCAGGCCGTCGACCCCGCCGACCACGCGCGCGTGCTCGCCACCCGCCCCGAGCTGGTCGACGGTGTGATCATCACCGACCCGGACACCCACGCCCGCGCCCGCGAGGCCCTGGGCGAGGCGGCCCTGCTGCCCCGCTCGGCCGTCGCCGTCGGCACCGCCGCCGCCCTGCTCGCCCCGGCCCCCGCCGCCGAGGCACAGCCCACCGACGTCTTCCTCGTGCCGCCGAACCCGGCCATGCACGACGAGCACGCCGCCGACGAGGAACGCCAGGCCCTGCGCGCGCGGGCCACCGAACGCGACGACGAGATCCGCGCGCTCGCCGCCCGCCTCGGCAAGGACCGCGAACTCGCCGCCCGGCTCGCCTCCTGGCGCACCGGCTGCCCGGCCGGCCGGATCGTCGAACTCGCCGCCGGCGCCGAGGAGGCCCGCGCCTTCGCCGACGAGACCGAGGCCGAACTCACCGAGGCCCGCACCGCCCGCGCGGAGGCCGAGGAGGCCGCCGCCGAGGCAACCGGGCTGCGCGACGAACGCCAGGAGGCCGCCCAGCGCGCCAGCCGCGTCGCCGATGCCCTCGCCGGACTCGCGCACCGGCTGCGCGAACGCGCCACCTGGCAGGTCAAGCTCCGCGAACTGGCCGACGACGCAGCCGAGTCCGAGGCCCGTACCCAGTCCTTCCTGGAGCGCGCCCGCGCCGCCGACGAGGACCGGCGCGCCACCCAGCGCGGCGCCGACGACGCCCGCCGCACCGCCCGCGCCCTGCGCGCCGAGCGCGCCGAGATCGCGGGCGCCCCGGACGACGTGCCCGAGGCGCCTGACACCGACGGCGGCGCCCCGAAGGCGTCCCTGCCCGCGCTGCGCGAGGCGTACCGGGCCGCGTCCCAGGTGTACGAGAAGGTCGGCGTCGGTGCCGACCTGCGCGCCGAGCAGGCCCGCGCGGAGAGCGACGAGAGCGCCGCCCGCACCGACCTGGACCGGCTCAGCAACAAGGTCCGCACCCGCGCCGAACAGCTCCTTGAGTCGACCGACGGCTCCGACGGCCCCTCCCGGCAGGCGGCCGCCGCCCGCGCCGATGAGCTGGTGCAACTGCTGGAGACCCGCATGTCCACGGCGAGCGAACAGCTCGGCCGGCTGCGCGGCGAGACCGAACGGCTCGCCCCCGAGGACGGCGACGCCCACACCGAGCTGCCCGAGGACCTTCAGCCGCGCGACGCCGAGCACGCCCAGGCCCTGCTGCGCACCGCCACCGCCGAACTCGCCACCCGCACCCAGGCGTTGACCGAGGCCCGCGACGCGCACGCCGAACTCCAGCAGGCGCACCGCACCGCCGAGGACGGCGCGGGCGGCTTCGACGAGATCGCGGCGATGCTCCGCGACCTGCTGCGCGAACCGGCCGCCCAGGACGAAGGGGACGAGCGGGAGGACCCCGAGCCCTACCCCGGCACCCTGGAGGAGGCCCGGCAGTCCGCCGCCGAGGCCCGCCGCTCGCTGCGCGGCTGCGCCGCCGACCTCTCCGCCGCCGACACCGCCGTCCGCGAGGCGAGCGACATCCTGGTCCGGCACGCCAACTCCACCCGCTACGAGCAGGTCCGCACCCCGGCCCGGCAGCAGATCCGCGAACTGCCCGCCGCCGCGCTGCCCGAGCACGCCCAGAAGTGGGCCGACGCCTTCGCGCCCCGGCTGCGCGTCCTCACCGACGAGCTGGCCCAGCTTGAGCGCAACCGCGACTCGATCGTGGACCGGCTGCGCGGCCTGGTCGAGTCCTCCCTCGCCACCCTGCGCTCCGCCCAGCGGCTCTCCCGGCTGCCGGAGGGGCTCGGCGAGTGGTCCGGGCAGGAGTTCCTCCGTATCCGGTTCGAGGAGCCCGACCAGGCGACCCTCACCGAGCGGCTCGGCGAGGTCATCGACGAGGCCACCCGGGCCGCCGTCAAGAAGAACTCCGACCTGCGCCGCGACGGCATGTCCCTGCTGCTGCGCGGGGTCGCGGCCGCCCTCCAGCCCAAGGGCGTCGCGGTGGAGATCCTCAAGCCGGACGCGGTGCTGCGCGCCGAGCGGGTCCCGGTCGGCCAGATGGGTGACGTGTTCTCCGGCGGCCAGCTCCTCACCGCGGCCATCGCGCTGTACTGCACGATGGCCGCGCTGCGCTCCAACGACCGGGGCCGCGACAAGCACCGGCACGCCGGCACGCTGTTCCTGGACAACCCCATCGGCCGCGCCAACGCGACGTACCTGCTGGAGCTGCAGCGGGCCGTGTCCGACGCGCTCGGTGTTCAGCTCCTGTACACCACGGGCCTGTTCGACACCACCGCGCTGGCCGAGTTCCCGCTGGTCATCCGGCTGCGCAACGACGCCGACCTCCGGGCCGGGCTGAAGTACATCAGCGTGGAGGAGCACCTCCGCCCCGGTCTGCCGCAGCAGCGGCAGGACGGGGACGCGGTACGCAGTGAGATCACCGCGACCCGGATGTACAAGCGGCCTTCGGCGGGCGTGTCGTAGGAGGCAGTGGGAAGCTGCGGGCCGGTGGGGGCCGGTCGCGCAGTTCCCCGCGCCCCTGTTCAGTCGGACGCGGGCACAGGCGTCTCCAGCCGGTGCTCCGCCAGCACCCCCGTCCGGTGCCGCTGGACGAACCAGTAGTACGCGAAGCCGCCGCCCGCGATCACCGCGACGAACAGCACCGCACCCCAGCGCAGGTACCAGTGGTGCGGCGGGGCCGCGTTGTAGACGGCGGCGCGCGGCCAGATCAGGTTGAGGGTCATCCCCGCGCCCCACACCACCGCGACCACATTGACGACAAGACCCCAGCGGCCCAGCGAGAACCGCCCCTCCCCGGCCGGGGTCCACCGGCCGCGCAGCCGCGCCACCAGCATCGGCGCGGTCACCCCGAGGTAGGCCAGGTAGATCATGATGATGCCGATGCTGGTCACCACGGTGAAGATCTGCGGCTGACGGATGTTGACCACCAGGATCGCCAGCGCCAGCACTCCGATCACCACGGCCGGCACCACCGGGGTCCGGAAGCGCGGGCTCACGCGGGCCAGCACCGAGGACGCGGGCAGGTTGTTGTCCCGTGCCATGGCGAACGCCAGCCGGATCGCCGCCGTGTGCACGGCCAGCGCGCACACCGTGACCGCGATCAGCACGCACCACAGCATCCCCTTGCCGGCCGTCGGCCCGAGCACGTCCAGCACCACGTACTGGAGCCCGTCCGTCGACAGCTTGTCGCCCTTGAGGCTGGAGACGCTCATCAGCGCCAGCAGCAGCACCAGACCGCCCAGCACGAACGAGGCGATGACCGCCCGCAGGATGGCGCGGGGCGCGTTCCGGGACGGGTTCAGCGACTCCTCCCCGAGCGAGGCGGCGGTGTCGAAGCCGTACATCACGTACGCCGACGCCAGCGACGCCACCAGGAACGCGCCGAGGTAACCGGCGCCGTGGCCCGCGCCGGTGCCGTTGGTCTCCAGCACGACCTGCGGGCCACGGGTGATGTGGACGGCCAGCATGACGATCAGCACCACACTGGCGACCAGCTCGATGAACACCCCCGCGGTGTTGATCCTGGCCATCAGCTTCACCCCGAAGGCGTTGACCAGCGTGGTGAACAGGATCAACACGGCGGCCAGCACCACCGCGTTGGTCGCCACGTCGTAGGTGCCGGTGCCGTCGCCGACGAACTGGAAGGCGGACGATATCTGCGGCAGCGTGAGCTGGTAGGCGAGCGCCACCGCAGCGATCGACACGATGGACGCGACCAGCATCATCCATCCCGCCAGCCAGCCGAGGTGCGGATTGCCGATCCGCTTCGACCAGTTGTAGACCGAGCCCGCCACCGGATGCCGGGCCGCCAGCTCCGCGAAACAGAGGGCCACCGCGAACTGGCCCACGAACACCATCGGCCACGACCACCAGTAGGCGGGACCGCCGCTGCCGTAGCCGAAGTAGAACAACTGGAAGGTGCCGGTCAGGATCGAGATGTAGCTGATCCCGGCGGCGAAGGTGTGGAAGTTGCCCAGCGTGCGCTTCAGTTCGGGCCGGTACCCGAACTCCGCGAGTTCGCTGTCGTCGTGCCCGTGCGTGCCGGACGGCGGTGCTGCCTTGGTCATCGGTGTGACTCCTGGGGGCAGAGGGAAACGGGAGCGGCCGTGTCCTACCCCGCTTCGGCGCTCACGGAGCCTGTTCGCCCAGCTTCTCCAACAGCCATCCATGGAACGCCCCGATGTGGTGCTCGGTCGGCACCAGCACCCCGCCCCCGCGATAGGCGCGCGAGGACATCGCCGGCTGGGTGCGCTCGCACGCCGCGAAGTCCTGGACGTTGACCCGGTGGAACAGCTCCGCCGACTTCGACACATCGGCCCCGGACGCCACCACCTCGGGCGCGTACAGCCAGTCGCACTCCACCACCGTGCGGTCCTCGGCCAGCGGGAACATCCGGTGCAGGATGACGTGGTCGGGGACGAGGTTGACGAAGACGTTGGGCCGGACGGTGAGGGCGTAGTAGCGGCGGTCCTGCTCCTCGGCCACCTCCGGGAGCCGGCCGAAGCCCGCGCTGCCGTCCACCGTGAACCCCGCCACGCCCGCGCCGAACTCCGCGCCGTGGCCCACGTAGTACTGGGCCGCGTAACCGTCCGCGAACTCCGGGAGCACCTCGGTGAGTTCGGGGTGGATGGTGGCGCAGTGGTAGCACTCCATGAAGTTCTCGACGATCAGCTTCCAGTTGGCCCGTACGTCATAGGTGACCCGTTTGCCGAGGGCCAGGTGCTCGGTGCCGTAGTGCTCGATGGCCGCCGGGTCGCCCAGCCGCTCCACGGCCGCGTGCCGGACGGTCTCCTCGAAGGACGGCGGTTCGTCGGCCAGGCACACCCAGGCGTAGCCCAGCCACTCCCGCAGGGCGACCTTGATCAGCCCGTACCGGTCCCGGTCCACGTCCGGCATCTTCGTCAGGTTGGGCGCCGCGACCAGCTTGCCGTCGAGCCCGTACGTCCAGGCGTGGTACGGGCATTGGAGGCTGCGGCGGACCTCGCCGGACTCCTCGGTGCACAGCCGGGCGCCCCGGTGCCGGCAGACATTGAGGAAGGCCCGCAGCGCGCCGGTGCGGTCGCGGGTGACCAGCACGCTCTCCCGGCCGACCCGCACGGTACGGAAGGCGCCGGGCCGGTCCAGGTCGGCGCTGCGTACCGCGCAGAACCACATCGACTCCAGCAGCGCCTCCTGTTCGCGGCGGAAGACCTCGGGGTCGGTGTAGTAGCGGCCGGGGAGGGTGGCGATCAGGCTGGGGGAGACCGGAGTCGTCGTCATGGCTGGGCTCCTCGGGCGGCCGGGGCGGTCAGGCGGGCGGGGTCGAACAGGCCGGTCGGGTGCGGGGTGGAGCCGGTCAGTGCCAGGTCGGCCAGGATCTCGCCGACGACCGGCACGAACTTGAAGCCGTGCCCGGAGAAACCGCAGGCCACGGTGACCGACTCCGGATGCGCGGGGTGCCGGGCGATCACGAAGTGCTCGTCCGGGGTGTTGGAGTACATGCAGGTGGCGGCCTTCAGGAAGGTGCCGGGCAGGTCCGGGATCAGCCGGGCCATGTGGTCCGCCATGGCCCGCACCTCGTGTGCGTGCACGGTCCGGTCGATGGTCTCCGGCGTGGTGTGCTGCCCCTTGCGGAAGAACGCCACCTTGGCGCCCTGCTCGGGGCCGTCGATGGCGGGGAAGCCGTACACCTGGATGCCGTCCGCGTCCTCCCAGATGTAGACGGGGTGCCGCTCCGGCTCGAACGGCCTGGTGCCGCCCGTCGGCTGGAACCAGTACATGACCTGCCGCTCCACGGTGATCGGCACCCCGAGGTCCGCGAGCAGCCGGGGCGCCCAGGCGCCGGGGCAGATCACCAACTGCCCGGCCGTGTAGGTGTTCTCGCCGGTGTGCACGCGCACCCCGTCCCGGTACGGCTCCCAGCGCACCACCGGCTCCTCGAAGCGCAGCTCCGCGCCCTGCCGGGTGGCCAACTGGAGGTGGGCGGCGACCATGTTCTCCGGGCGCAGCAGCCCCGCCTTCGCCTCGAAGAGGGCCACCTCGTCGTCGGCCGGGGCCAGAGTGGGGAAGCGGCGCCGGATCTCCTTGGCGTCCAGCATCTCGTGGGGGAGGCCCCACTCGGTGGCCGAGCGCAGCGAGCCGGAGACGGTACGGGAGTCCGGGCGGCCGACCATCGCGCCGCCGCAGAGGATGGAGACGTCCCGGCCGGTGGCCCGCTCCAGCTCCTCGTACAGCTCGTAGGCGCGGAGCAGCAGGGGTACGTACGCCGGGTCCTCGAAGTAGGACTGGCGGGTGATGCGGGAACCGCCGTGGCTGGAGCCCCGGTTGTGCACCGGGCCGAACTTCTCCAGCCCGAGCACGCGGGCGCCGCGTGCGGAGAGGTGGTGGGCGGCGGCGCTGCCCATGCCGCCCAGGCCGATGACGATCACGTCGTAGGTGGGGGACACTTCTGTCGGACCTCCTGGGGTGGTTCCGGGCGGACTGTCAGCGGCGGATGCGGGTCATCTCCGGGTCGAACAGCGGCTCCTCGGCGACGGTCGCGGGGACCTTCTCGCCGAAGTACGCGATGTGTACGCCGGTGCCGGGGGCGAGGCCCGCCGGGAGCCACGCGTAGGCGACGCACCGGCCCAGCGTGTAGCCGTAGGACGCGCTGGTCACGTAGCCCGCCGTCGTGCCGTCGACCGACACCGGTTCGCTGCCGAGTACCACGGCGGCCGGGTCGTCCAGCAGCAGCGGGGTGAGCCTGCGGGCGGGCTCGGGACGGTCGCTCAGGGCGTCGCGGCCTGCGAAGTCGCCCTTGTCCATCCGGACGGCGAAGCCGACGCCCGCCTCGGCCGGGGTGTGCTCGGTGGTCATGTCGGTGCCCCAGGCGCGGTAGCCCTTCTCCAGCCTCAGCGAGTTGAAGGCGGAGCGGCCGGCCGCGATCACCCCCAGCTCCTGGCCCGCCTCCCAGAGGGTGTCCCAGAGCCTGAGGCCCAGGTCGGCGGTGGTGTACAGCTCCCAGCCCAGCTCGCCCACGTAACTCAAGCGCAGGGCGGTGACGGGGACATGGCCGATATGGGTGCGCTTGGCCCGGAAGTAGCCGAAGCCCTCGTGGGAGAAGTCGTCCCCGGTCAGCGGCTGGACCAGGGCGCGGGCCAGCGGGCCCCAGACGCCGATGCAGCAGGTGCCGGGGGTGACATCACGGATGTGGACGTCGGCGGGGGCGTGCCGGAGGAGGTGGTCGAGGTCGGCGGGGGAGTTGGCGCCGATCTGGAAGTGGTCCTCGGCGAGGCGGGCCACGGTGAGGTCGGAGCGGATGCCGCCGGTTTCGTCCAGGAGGAGGGTGTAGGTGACGGCGCCGGGCTTCTTGCGGAGCTTGTTGGTCGTCATGCGGTCGAGGAAGTCGAGGGCGCCGGGGCCGGTCACCTCCAGGCGGCGCAGGGGAGTCATGTCGTAGAGGGCGACGCGCTCGCGGGTGGCGTGGGCCTCGGCGGCTGCGATGGGGGACCAGTAGCGGGCCGACCAGGGGTCGCGCTCGGGCGGCTCCGCGCCGAGAG
The DNA here is from genome assembly GCF_004784475.1 of Streptomyces bauhiniae. Lineage (GTDB taxonomy): Bacteria > Actinomycetota > Actinomycetes > Streptomycetales > Streptomycetaceae > Streptomyces > Streptomyces seoulensis. The sequence continues at coordinate 24,495 of NZ_SRRT01000008.1, read as the reverse complement.
AAGCCACGAGCGGGGCGTTCGCCTCGTACCAGTGGGGGCGCTCCCAGCCGCCGCCCTCCAGGAAGAACGCGCCGAGCTGCTCCTGCCGGGCGTGGAAGGGGCTGACGCGCAGTGGGCGTGGACGCTCCATCGGTTGGAGGGGGTGGGTGACGTCGTACACCTCGATGAACTGCTGTGAACCGCGTTCACGGACGTACGCGGGTGAACGCTGCGCTTCCTCGAATCGCGTGACAACGCAGTCGTGCAGGTCGATCGATGATCGGCCGTCAACCATCCATTCGGCTACCGCCCTGGCCACACCCGCCGAGTGTGTGACCCACACCGCCTCGGCCAGCCAGAAACCGCGCAGTTCACGCGCCTCCCCGAGCACCGGCATGCCGTCCGGCGTGAACGAGAACACCCCGTTGAACCCGCTCTCCACCTCCACCTCGCGCAACGCCGGCACCAGCCGCCGGGCATCCGTCCAGCTCGGCGCCCAGTCCTCCTCGGTGAAGGGATACGAGGACGGCATCTCCATCCCCCGCCCCCGCGCCTCCTCGTACCCCGGCACGCCGAACGGGTCCACGGGCAATGGCCGGTGCGCGTAGGAGCCGATGCCGATCCGGTCGTGGTGCTCCCGGAAGTACAGGTCCGCGTCCTGGAAGCGGAGGATGGGCAGGGTCGCCTCCGCACGCGCCCCGCTCAGCTCGGGCAGCGGCCGGGTCCGCGCGTACTGGTGCGCCAGCGGCTGCAACGGCACGTCGACCCCGGCCATCCGGCCGATCACCGGCCCCCAGAAGCCGGCCGCCGAGACGACATGGTCGGCCGGGAAGACGCCCCGGTCGGTGACGACGCCGGTGACCCGGCCGTCCGCCCGCTCGATGCCGGTGACGGTGTGCCGGTCGAGGAAACGGGCGCCGCGCGCGGCGGCGCGGTCGAGCTGGGCACGGCAGGCGGGCACCGCGCGGGCCAGGCCATCCTCCGGGGTGTGGAAGCCGCCCAGCACTACCGACTCGTCGAGCAGCGGCCAGAGTTCCTTGCAGCGGGCGGTGGTCACGACTTCGCCGCGCACGCCCCAGGCCGCGGCGAGCCCGGCCCTGCGGTGCAGGTCGGCGAGGCGCTCGGGGGTGGTGGCCAGCTCCAGGCCGCCGACCGGCTCGAAGCAGGGGACACCGTCGTGGCTGAGCGAGCCGAACTTCTCCACGGTGTACCGGGCGAACTCGGTCAGCGTCTTCGACGGGCTGGTCCGGAAGACGAGCCCCGGCGCGTGCGAGGTGGAGCCGCCGGGAGCGGGCAGCGGGCCCTGTTCGAGGACGGTGACGTCCGTCCAGCCGCGCGCGGTCAGCTCGTCGGCGAGGGAACAGCCGACGATTCCGGCGCCGATGATGACGACGCGCGGGGAGGTCTCGGGGGTCGGATGCGGACGGGCTTCGGGCGTTGCGGACATGCCCCTCCTTGTGCGGACGGGGGTGGGGGAGCCGGGAGCCGGGCTCTTCTGCTGTTGCGCAGTGCACGATGGGTTGCGTGGTGAGGAACATAGTGAGAACGCCATGACAGCACCGTCAAGAGGCGCGCGTTAAGCCTCGGCAAAACGCGTCCGGGCCGCCGAAACCGCCCGGACACACGGCCGGCCGAACCCCCTGCACACGGCGGCGCGGCACCGGGAACTCCCAGGTGCCGCGCCGTGATTGCCGGGCCGGCCGAACGTCCGCCCCGCCCTCCGTCAGAAGCCGTAGCCCATCCGCCGGGACAGCTCCTCGCCCGCCGCCGCCATCCGCTTCGCCACCACCGGCAGCCGCTCCGGGCCCAGCCGGTACACCGGCCCGGAGACGCTGATCGCCGCGATGACCTTGCCGTCGTGCGCCCGGATCGGCGCGGCGGCGGCCGCGAGACCCAGCTCCAACTCGTCGGTGGTCAGGGCGTATCCGCGCGCCACCACCGACTCCAGCTCGGTCCGCAGCAGGGCCGCGCCGGTGACCGTGCGCTCGGTGAACCGGGGCAGCGGCCGGGCGAGGAAGCCCTCGCGCAGGGTGGGCGGCATGTGCGCGAGCAGCACCTTGCCGCTGGAGGTGGCGTGCAGCGGGGTGCGCCGGCCGAGCCAGTTCTGCGCGGTGACGGAGGCGGTGCCGCGGGCCTGCATGACATTGACGGCTGCGTCGTCGTCCAGCACCGCGATGTTCACCGTCTCGCCGAGTTCGTCGGCGGCCTCGCGGCAGACGGGTACGCCCTCCTGGGAGATGTCCAGCCGGACCGCCGCCGCTCCGGCGAGGCGCAGCACCCCGGCGCCCAGGAAGTACTTGCCCCGGTCGCTGGCCTGGCTCACCAGGCCCCGGTTCTCCAGGACCCCGAGCAGCCGGAACGCGGTGGACTTGTGCACGTCCAGTTCCTCGGCGACCTCGGTGACACCGGCCTCACCGTGCCGGGCGAGGATTTCCAGCACGCTCACGGCGCGGTCCACCGACTGCACGGAACCGGCCGCGCCGCGACCTCTGTTCCGCTCCGGGGAATCGTCTTCCGCCCTGGTCTCGTCGCCGCGGTCGGACCGCTTCTGCGTGCGGCTCATGGCTCGACTCCCACCATCTGCCGGCCCGGTTCGGGCCGTGTCTGCGGGAAGCCCTTGACGCGACGGCCGTCCCGCGCGGATTCTGTTGCGCACAGCGCATGTTGATGCGCCCTGCGGAACATCATGTTACCGAAGCGTCCGTATCCCGGAAGGGGTGCGGATCACTTGGACCTGCCCGGTCCACCGCGTCACCGGCCCCTTGCCGCACCCTCGCCATCCCTGCCGTCTGCACCTGCCCGGTCCGGACCGAGCGTCCCGGACCGAGAGGGGGACTCATGATTCCCGTCTGCCGTCTCGAAGACCTCCCCGAGGGCGAGTCCGTCCGCCTGGACACCGCCCCGCCGATCGCCGTGTTCCACACCGACGACGGCTCCCTCTACGCCGTCGACGACACCTGCACCCACCAGGACGCCTCGCTCTCCGAGGGCTGGCTGGAGGGCTGCCTGATCGAATGCCCGCTGCACGCCGCCGCGTTCGACCTGCGCACCGGCGCCCCGACCTGCCTCCCGGCCCGGCACGCCCTGCGCACCCACCTCGTCACCGTGGACGACGGCGTGATCCACGTCCATGTCACGGCACGCGAGGGAACGGCCGCCTGAACGCGTCCCCGCGGACAAGGAGTCACCGCACATGAGGACCGTGACCATCGTCGGCGCCTCCCTCGCCGGTCTGTACGCGGCACGCGAGCTGCGCGCGCAGGGATACGACGGCCGCCTGGTCGTCGTCGGCGACGAACCGCATCCGCCCTACGACCGCCCGCCGCTCTCCAAGGATTTCCTCACCGGCCGCGCGGACGACGATCAACTCGCCCTGACGGACGCCGAGGAGACCGCCGGCCTCGACGCCGAGTGGCTGCTCGGCGTCCGCGCCCGGGGCCTCGACACCGGGGCCCGCACCGTCCTGCTGGCGGACGGCCGCACCCTCGCCACGGACGGCCTGGTCATCGCCACCGGCGCGAAGGCCCGCCCACTCCCCGGCGCCCACACCCTGCGCACCGTGGACGACGCCCGCGCCCTGCGCACCCGGCTCGCCGAGGGCCCACAGCGGGTCGTCGTGATCGGCGGCGGCTTCATCGGCGCCGAGACCGCCGCGTCCTGCGCCGCCCTCGGCCACGACGTCACCGTGCTCGAAGCCGCCCCGCTGCCCCTGCTGCCCCAACTCGGCCCGGAAATGGCCGCCGTGTGCGCCACGCTCCACCGCCGGGGCGGCGTACGGCTCCGCACCGGCATCGGAGTGACAGGCATCCGCCGCACCGGGTCGGCCACGGCCGTGGAGCTGGCCGACGGTCATACCCTCACCGCGGACCTCGTGATCGCCGGCATCGGCGCCGTCCCGAACACCGCCTGGCTGGCGGGCTCGACGCTGGCCCTCGGCGACGGTGTGCTCTGCGACGACGGCTGCGTGACCGCGTCGCCCCAGGTGGTCGCCGTCGGCGATGTGGCCCGCGTGGGCGGCGTACGCGCCGAGCACTGGACCTCGGCCGCCGAGCAGCCCCGCGTCGCCGTCACCAACCTGCTCGCCGGACGCACCCTCGCCACCCTGCGGCCGGTGCCCTACTTCTGGTCCGACCAGTACGGCTCCCGCATCCAGTTCGCGGGCCGTTGCCAGCCGGGGGACACCGTCCGTGTGACCGAGGGCGAACTCTCCGACGAAGGGCCGGGCGACGGAGGCTTCCTGGCCCGCTACGAACGCGAGGGCACCACCGTCGCCGTACTCGCGGTGAACCGCCCCCGGCCCTTCACCCGCGCCCGGCGCGCACTCGGGCGGGCCGTGGAGACCGCCACGACGTGAGCCCGCGCGGGGCACCCGTGACCTCAGGGGTGGGACAGCCGCTTCGCGCCGGCCCGCCTGGCTATCCGCTCCTGGTCCCGCCGCGCCGTGCGCTCGCGGCGCCGCGCCGCGCGGCGCTCCCGGCGGAGCTGCCGCGCCGTGCTGCTGGGCTCGGAGACCACTCCGTACCGCTGGTTCCAGACCTGGCGGGTCACCCAGACGTCGACCACCGCCCAGGTGGCCACCACCGTGCTCGCCACGCTGCTGATCACCATCGGGAACGCCGCCCAGGACCCGGCCAGCGTGCACAGGAACGCGACCATCGCCTGGATCAGCGTCACCGCGATGATCAGTACCGCCCGCACCGCGGCCGTACGCACCGGGTCCGCCATCCGGCGCCGCTTCGCGGGTTCTTCCACCCACAGCGGCCGGTACGCCGCCTGCTGCCGCCCGGCTCTCCCGACACCCGGCGTGCGCGCCGGTATCCCGCGCTCCGGACCCACCTGGCCCGGAATCCGCGCCGGGCGCTCCGCCACGCTCACCTCGGGCGCATCGCGCCGCTCAGCCGTGCCCATCACCGTGTCACTCCCCACCGCCGGCAAACCGCTCGCCCCGGAACCCGAAGGCCCCGACTCCCCAGTGGCTGCCCGGCTTGCGCTGTTTTACGCGGCCGGGGCGAAGGATGCGGCTGGTGTGGCCGATTCCCTCCCCGTCTCCCCATGTGAACGACGAACGAGGCGTCTCGAAGATTCCCGACTTGTGAAAATTTCCAGCCAACCGGTGTCCGTACTGTTTCGGCCCGCTTCCCCTGGACCCCTCCCGTCACGGCCGCAATCTCCCCCAATGCCCGGACAACTCGCCATCTACCGCCTGCCATAAGGGAGTTCACGCATCAGACGTGCCTTCGAGACACCTGTGGGGCGGTAGTAGGCTCGCGCCGTTCCGAGTCGGACACACGTACCCCGGGTGAGGGGTCGAGCTGGGGGAGGCCATGCGGTTTCGCGGGAAGTCGATCCGCCGGAAGATCGTGGCGCTGCTTCTCGTGCCGCTGGTGGCCCTGACCGTCGTCTGGGCGTTCGCCACCGTGCTGACGGGAAGTGAGGTCGCCCGGTCGCTGCGCGTCTCACGCGCCGTGAAGGACATCGGCCACCCCACCGAGAACACCGTCCGCGACCTCCAGCACGAGCGCCGGCAGAGCCTCGTCTACCTCGCCGATCCGCGCGCCGCCGACGCCCTCGCCGAGCTGCACCGCTCCCGTACCGCCACCGACCGCGCGCTGGCCACCCTCCGCGCCAACGCCCGGAACCCCAAGACCCGCGACGCGCTGCGCGGCGAGGACGGCGAACGCCTCACCACCGCGCTCGACGCGCTGGGCGGCCTGGAATCCCTGCGCCGCAGCGTCGAGGAGCGCACCGTCACCCGCGCCGGCGCCCTCGACCTCTACAACCGCCTGGTCGACCCCTGCTACGCGCTGGTCGCCGCGGTCGACGGCGTCGACGACGTGGAGATGGACAAGCAGGCCGGGGCCCTCGTCAACACCGGCCGCGCCCGCGAACTCCTCTCCCGCGAGGACGCCATCCTCGGCTCCGCCCTGGTGGTCGGCAGCCTCTCCCGCGAGGAGGCCCGCCAGGTCTCTGACCTCGTCGCCCAGCGCACCCTCCTCTACGACGTCAGCCTCCCGCTGCTGCCCGCCCCGGAACGCGACCGCTACGAGAGCTACTGGCGCAACGCCACCACGGCCCCCCTGCGGACGGCCGAGCGCGAGGTCATCGACACCGGCGCCGGCATCCCGCGCGGTGTCACCACCGCGAGCTGGCACGCCGTCGCCGGCGGCGTCCTCGAAGACCTCGGCACCATGGACGACCAGGCCGGCCACCGCTTCCGCGACCGGGTACGGCCCGTCACCTACGGCGTCATCGCCCAGGCCGCCGTCGCCGGCATCCTCGGCCTCGCGGCCCTCCTGATCTCCCTCGTGCTGTCCGTGCGCGTCGGCCGCCGTCTCATCCGCGACCTCAAGCGGCTGCGGACGGAGGCCCACGAGGCGTCCGCGGTCCGGCTGCCCCACGTGATGCGCCGCCTCTCCGCGGGCGAACCGGTCGACGTGGAGAGCGAGGTGCCCCGGCCCGACTACGACCAGAACGAGATCGGCGAGGTCGGCCGCGCCCTCAACACCCTCCAGCGGGCCGCCGTCGAGGCCGCCGTGAAGCAGTCCGAGCTGCGCGCCGGGGTCTCCGAGGTGTTCGTCAACCTCGCCCGCCGCAGCCAGGTGCTCCTGCACAAGCAGCTCACCCTGCTGGACACCATGGAGCGCCGCACCGAGGACACCGACGAACTCGCCGACCTCTTCCGGCTGGACCACCTCACCACCCGCATGCGCCGCCACGCCGAGGGCCTGGTGATCCTCTCCGGCGCCGCCCCCTCCCGCCAGTGGCGCCGCCCGGTGCGGCTGATGGACGTGGTCCGCGCCTCCGTCGCCGAGGTGGAGGACTACGAGCGCGTGGAGGTACGGCGGCTGCCTCGCGTCGCCGTCATCGGCCCCGCCGTCTCCGACCTCACCCACCTCGTGGCCGAACTGCTGGAGAACGCCACGCTGTTCTCGCCCCCGCACACCAATGTGCACGTGGTGGGAGAGCGGGTCGCCAACGGCTTCGCGCTGGAGATCCACGACCGGGGCCTCGGCATGACCGCCGAGGCACTCCTCGACGCCAACCTGCGGCTCGCGGAGACCCCCGAGTTCGAGCTGTCCGACACCGACCGGCTCGGCCTGTTCGTGGTCAGCCGCCTCGCCCGCCGCCAGCACGTACGCGTCTCCCTCCAGCCCTCTCCCTACGGCGGCACCACCGCCGTCGTCCTCATCCCGGACGCGCTGCTCACCGACGACGCCCCCGACACCAACGGCATCGGCATCCGGCTCGGCGACCTCTCCAAGGAGACCCAGCGGAGCAGGGAGCGCGGCACCGCCCGGCCCGTGGAGCGCGAAGAGCCGGCCGAGCTGAGCGCCACCACGGACCGCCCCGCCCTCGACGCGCCCGCCGATGACTTCCCGAGCGTGCTGGCGGACGACGACAGCGAACTCGGCGGTATCTTCCGCGCCCGCAGTCTCGCCCCCACCGACGTCCACGACCCGGCCGCGCTGATCCCGCCGCCCCGGCGCGAGCCGCCCAAGCTGGTCAGCTCGCACGGCGAACCCGTCGCCTCGCGCGGGGAACCCTTCGGCGCCGAGCCCGACGGACCGCCCCCGCTGCCCACCCGCCGCCGGGGCGACTCCGGCAGGCGCCCCACGCCGAGGACCGCCCGCACCGCCACCGCCGAGCGGCCCGAGACCCCGTCCGCCGACGCCGACGCGCAGCCCCCGGAGCTGCCGCGCCGGACCCGGACCGGCCCGGACACCCCCGACCCGATCAGCGCGGCGGCCGCCCACGGAGCCCCGGCCCCGGCCGACCCGGCGCCCGACGGCACCGCCCCGCTGCCCAAGCGCGTACGCCAGGCCAATCTGGCACCGCAGCTCAGGCGCGAGCCCGACCGGCGCCCCGAGAACACCTTCGAGCCCGCCGTACGCGACGCCGACGAGGTCCGCTCGCGGATGGCGTCGCTCCAGCGCGGCTGGGAGCGCGGCCGCGAGGAGAACGCTGAGGGCGACCGAGCCCACAGCGGCACAGCACAAGGAACGACTGAGGGAGACGGTCGATGACCGCACCGAACGCGACCGGCCACACGGACAGCAAGAAGAAGGAGCTGAACTGGCTCCTGGACGACCTGGTCGACCGGGTCGCCAGCATCCGCAAGGCCGTCGTCCTGTCCGGCGACGGCCTGGCCATGGGCGTGTCCACCGACCTGACCAGGGAGGACAGCGAGCATCTGGCCGCCGTGGCGTCCGGCTTCCACAGCCTCGCCAAGGGCGTGGGCCGCCACTTCGAGGCGGGCAACGTCCGGCAGACCGTGGTCGAGCTGGACGACGCCTTCCTCTTCGTCACCGCCGCCGGCGACGGAAGCTGCCTCGCCGTGTTCTCCGACGCCGACTCCGACGTCGGCCAGGTCGCCTACGAGATGACGCTGCTGGTCAAGCGGGTCGGCGTCCATCTGGGCAGCGCCCCGCGCAGCGAGCCGCCCGTGGGCGGGTAGTCGGACGACATGAGCGGAGAGGGTCAGAGAAGCGGCGGCCACTGGTTCGACGACGAGGCGGGTCCCGTGGTCCGCCCGTACGCCATGACACGTGGCCGTACCAGCAGCCCCGGCCAGCACGTCCTCGACCTGATCGCGGTCGTCGTCACCGAACCGGACGCCGGCGACCCCGAGGAGGACCCGACGCTGGCGCCGGAGCATGTGGAGATCGTCGGCCTCTGCCGGGACGAACCGCAGTCGGTCGCCGAACTCGCCGCCGGACTCGACCTGCCCGTAGGAGTCGTACGCGTCCTGATCGGGGACCTCGTGCACGCCGAACTCGTCCATGTGACGCGTCCGGTGCCCCCGGCCGAGCTGCCGGACGAGAGTATTCTGCGCGACGTGATCGACGGCCTCCGGGCGCTGTGACCAGCGCGGAAGCGGGGTAGTGACGTGACAGGCTGGGAGTTCTGGGTCGACCGGGGCGGCACCTTCACCGACATCGTCGCGCGCCGCCCCGACGGCGGTCTGCTCACCCGCAAACTGCTCTCCGACAACCCCGCCCGGTACGCCGACGCGGCCGTGGCGGGCGTCCGCGAACTGCTCGACGGCTCTTCGGAACCCGTCGAGGCGGTCCGGATGGGCACCACCGTCGCCACCAACGCGCTGCTGGAGCGCAAGGGCGAGCGCACCCTCCTGGTGATCACCCGAGGCTTCCGCGACGCCCTGCGGATCGCCTACCAGAACCGCCCGCACCTCTTCGCCCGCCACATCGAACTGCCCGAGCAGCTCTACGAGCGCGTCATCGAGGTGGACGAGCGGATCGCCGCCGACGGCACCGAACTGCGCGCCCCCGACCTGGCCGCCCTGGAGGGTGAGCTGCGCCGCGCCTACGAGGACGGCATCCGCGCGGTCGCCGTCGTCTGTCTGCACAGCCACCTCCACCCCGAGCACGAGCGGGCCGTGGGCGAGCTGGCCGAGCGGGTCGGGTTCCCGCAGATCTCGCTGTCCAGCGAGGTCAGCCCGCTGATGAAACTCGTCCCGCGCGGGGACACCGCCGTGGTCGACGCCTACCTCTCGCCCGTGCTCCACCGCTACATCCGGCACGTCGCCGACGAACTGCGGGACGTACGGCTGATGTTCATGCAGTCCAACGGCGGGCTCACCGAGGCCGGGCAGTTCCGCGGCAAGGACGCCGTGCTGTCCGGGCCCGCCGGGGGCATCGTCGGCATGGCCCGCATGTCGGAACTGGCCGGCCACCACCGCGTCATCGGCTTCGACATGGGCGGCACCTCCACCGACGTCTCGCACTTCGCCGGCGAGTACGAGCGCGTCTTCACCACCCGGATCGCGGGCGTACGGCTGCGCGCCCCCATGCTGGACATCCACACCGTTGCCGCGGGCGGCGGCTCCGTGCTCCACTTCGACGGCTCCCGCTACCGCGTGGGCCCCGACTCGGCCGGAGCCGACCCCGGCCCGGCCTGCTACCGCGCGGGCGGCCCGCTCACCGTCACCGACGCCAACGTCATGCTCGGCCGCATCCAGCCCGCCCGCTTCCCGGCCGTGTTCGGCGCGGACGGCGACCAGCCGCTGGACGCCGACGCCGTGCGCGACGACTTCACCGCGCTCGCCCGCGAGATCCGCGAGGCCACCGGCGACGACCGCACCCCGGAACAGGTGGCCGAGGGATACCTGCGCATCGCGGTCGCCAACATCGCGGCCGCGATCAAGCGGATCTCCGTCCAGCAGGGCCACGACGTCACCCGCTACGCCCTCACCACCTTCGGCGGCGCCGGGGGCCAGCACGCCTGCAAGGTCGCCGACGCGCTCGGCATCCGCACCGTCCTGGTACCGCCCATGGCCGGTGTCCTCTCCGCGCTCGGCATCGGCCTCGCCGACATCACGGCGATGCGCGAGCAGTCCGTCGAGGCACCCCTGACCGAGGCGGCCATGCCCGGCGTCCGCGACACCGCCGACGAGCTGGAGGCCGCCGCCCGCGCCGAACTCCGCGCCGAGGACGTGCCGGAGGACCGTATCCGCACCGCCCGCCGCGCCCAGCTCCGCTACGACGGCACCGACACCACCCTCACCGTCGACCTCACCGAACCCGACGCCATGCGGCGCGCCTTCGAAGAACGTCACCGCGCCACCTACACCTTCACCCTGGACCGCGGCATCGTCGTCGAAGCCCTCTCCGTGGAAGCCACCGGCCTCACCCCGCCCCCCGATCTCTCCGCCCTCGCTCCCTACGAAGGCACCCCCGCCGCACCCGACACCGTCCGCCTGCACACCGGCGGCACCTGGTGCGACGTTCCCCTGCACCGCCGGGAGGCCCTGCCGCCCGGCGGCACCGTCACCGGCCCCGCGATCATCACCGAGGCCGGCACCACGACCGTCGTCGACGAGGGCTGGCAGGCCAGCGCGAACGACCACGGACATCTGGTGATGGAACGGACGGCCGTCACGGAGAGTTCCCGGCCCGACACGGAAGTCGATCCGGTCCTGCTGGAGGTCTTCAACAACCTCTTCATGTCCATCGCCGAGCAGATGGGCGCCCAACTGGAGTCCACCGCCCAGTCGGTCAACATCAAGGAACGCCTGGACTTCTCCTGCGCCCTGTTCGACCCGGACGGGAACCTGGTGGCCAACGCCCCGCACATCCCCGTCCACCTGGGCTCCATGGGCACCAGCGTCAAAGAGGTCGTCCGCCGCCGGGGCGCGCGGATGCGGCCCGGCGACAGCTACGCCGTCAACGACCCGTACCACGGCGGCACCCACCTGCCCGACGTCACCGTGATCACCCCGGTGTTCGGCAGCGGGCCCGGTGACCCCGAGATCCTCTTCCACGTCGCCTCGCGCGGACACCACGCCGAGATCGGCGGCATCGCCCCCGGCTCCATGCCGGCCGGCAGCCGCACCATCGAGGAGGAGGGCGTCCTCTTCGACAACTGGCTGCTCACCGAGAACGGCCGCCTCCGGGAGGAGGAGACCCGCCGCCTGCTCACCGACGCCCCGTACCCCTCGCGCAACCCCGACACCAACCTCGCCGACCTGCGCGCCCAGATCGCCGCCAACCGCAAGGGCGCCGACGAACTGGGCCGCATGATCGAGGAGTTCGGGCTCGACGTGGTCCAGGCGTACATGCGGCACGTGCAGGACAACGCCGAGGAATCCGTCCGGCGCGTCATCGACGCCCTGGACGACGGGGAGTACGCCTACGAGACCGACTCGGGCGCCGTCATCCACGTCCAGGTGCGGGTCGACCGGGCCGCGCGCCGGGCCGGCATCGACTTCACCGGCACCTCCGCCCAGCTCGGCACCAACTTCAACGCCCCCTCCGCGGTCGTCCACGCGGCCGTGCTCTACGTCTTCCGCACCCTGATCGCCGACGACATCCCGCTCAACGACGGCTGCCTGCGCCCCCTGGACATCGTCGTACCGCCCGGCTCGATGCTCGCCCCCGAGTCGCCCGCCGCCGTGGTCGCGGGCAACGTGGAGACCTCCCAGGCCATCACCGGCGCCCTCTACGCGGCGCTCGGCGTGCAGGCCGAGGGCTCCGGCACGATGAACAACGTCACCTTCGGCAACGACGATCACCAGTACTACGAGACGATCGCCTCCGGTTCGGGTGCGGGCGACACCTTTCCGGGCGCCGATGTGGTGCAGACCCATATGACCAACTCCCGGCTCACCGACCCCGAGGTCCTGGAGTGGCGACTGCCCGTCCGCCTGGACGAGTTCGCGGTACGGCGGGGGAGCGGCGGCGCAGGTCGGCAGCGGGGCGGGAACGGCGCGGTACGCCGCATCCGCTTCCTGGAACCGATGACCGTCTCCGCCCTCTCCCAGCACCGCCGCGTCCCCCCGTACGGTATGGCGGGCGGCGCACCCGGTGCCCTCGGCGCCAACCGGGTCGAGCACGTCGACGGCACGGTCACCGACCTCGGTGCCAGCGGCTCGGCCGAGGTCGCGCCCGGTGACGTACTCGTGGTCGAAACCCCTGGTGGCGGGGGCTACGGCACGCCACCGGCCGACCCTTCCGACCGTGACACCCACACCGACACCCGACCCACCGATCCCCACCGAGCAGGAGAAGCGAGCGATGGTCTTCGAGCGACGAGCTGAACGCGGCAAGCCCCCCGTCGAGCCCGTCACGCTCAAGATCCTGGTGGCCGGAGGGTTCGGCGTCGGCAAGACCACCATGGTCGGCGCGGTCAGCGAGATCCGGCCGCTGCGCACCGAGGAGGTGCTGACCGAGGCCGGGCGCCCCGTGGACGACACCGACGGCGTCGAGGGCAAGCGCACCACCACCGTGGCCATGGACTTCGGCCGCATCACCCTCCGCGCCGACCTCGTGCTCTATCTGTTCGGCACGCCCGGCCAGGAGCGGTTCTGGTTCATGTGGGACGAGCTGTCCGAGGGCGCGCTCGGCGCGGTCGTCCTCGCCGACACCCGGCGCCTGGAGGACTGCTTCGCCGCCGTCGACTACTTCGAGCGGCGGTCGATCCCGTTCGTCGTCGGCGTCAACTGCTTCGAAGGGGCGGCCCGTTACCCGGCGGAGTCGGTCCGCAAGGCGCTCGACCTCGACCCGGACGTGCCGGTGCTGCTGACCGACGCCCGCGACCGGGAATCGGTCAAGGCCGTACTGATCGGCGTCGTCCAGCACGCCATGGAACTGGCCGCCGAACGCCGCCGCGCCCTCGCCACCTGACCCGTGGGGCACCCCGCCCCACCCGTCCCATCGGCACCCCGCGACACGCCCGCCGCGATCGGATACAGTCCGCGCGTGTCCGAGATTCAGCAGCCGGCCGCCAACTCCGGCCCCGGTTCCCACTGTTCGAGCTGCGGGGCCCCCTACGGGGACGGCGTCACCGGCTGGCCGCGCACCTGCCCCGCCTGCGGCACCACCGCCTACCGCAACCCGCTGCCGGTGGCCGTCGTGCTCCAGCCCGTGTACGACACCCACGGCGCCGCCCTGGTCGTCATCACCCGGACCGTCGCCCCGCAGCTCGGCGGGGTAGCGCTGCCCGGCGGCTTCATCGACGACCGCGAGGACTGGAAGCACGCCGCCGTCCGCGAATTGCGCGAGGAGACCGGCATCGAGGCCGACGCCCGCGACCTGCGGCTGGTCGACGCCATGAGCTCACCCGACGGCCACCTGCTGCTCTTCGGGCTCCTCCCGGAACGCCCCGCCGACGCGCTCCCGGCCTCCGCCGCCACTGACGAGACCGAGGGCTGGCATCTGCTGCGCGGCCCCCAGGAACTCGCCTTCCCGCTGCACACCCTGGCCGTCCGCGCCTGGTTCGAGGGCCGTTACTGACCGGAGGCGGCCCCGCCCACCCCCCTTACCCGCACCGGCCGGGACGGCTCGGCGGGGCCGCCGTCCGTCTCCCGGGTGACGACCACGCGCCTGCCGTCCCAGCGGGTGACGTACCGCTCGATCTCCCCGGTGTCGGGCACCACCAGGCCGCCCCCGGCCCGCCCCGGCGCGGGCGCCCACACCTCCAGCTCCAAGCTGCCGTCCGCACCCCGCACCGGAACGACGGCACCCGCGCGCGCGAGCACCGGAATCCGCCCCCGCGGAGCCTCCACCAGCACCTGCCCCGGCCCCTCGTACGCCCGCTCCGTCGCCGTGTCGTACCAGCGCCCCCGAGGCAGCCGTACCGCACGCCGCTCGGTGCCGGGGTCCAGTACCGGCGCCACCAGCAGGCTGTCACCCAGCAGGAACGCGTCCTCGCAGTCCCGCAGCGCCCGGTCCTCCGGCGCCCCCCACCACAGCGGCCGCACGACGGGCGCCCCCGTCCACCGGGCCAGATGCGCCAGCGTCACGAAGTACGGCAGCAGGCGCCGCCGTTCGAGCAGCGCCACGCGCGCGTGCCCCAGCACCTCCGCCCCGAACTCCCACGGCTCCCGCCCCGCACGCGCGCCCGTGCGCGTGCGGAACAGCGGCAGATACGCGCCGAGCTGGAACCACCGCAGATACAGCTCCGGGGACACGTCACCGCCGGGCCCGCCGACGTCCGTCCCCGCGTACGGCACCCCGCACAGTCCCAGCCCCAGCACCAGCGACAGCGACGCCCTGAGCGCCGGCCAGCCCGTCCCCACGTCCCCCGACCAGATGCCGCCGTACCGCTGGGTCCCGGCCCAGCCGGACCGGGAGAGCACGAACGGCCGCTCCCCGGGCGCCATTTCGCGCAGCCCCTCGTAGGCGGCCCGTGCCATGCACAGCGCGTCCAGGTTGTGCGCCTCCCGGTGGTCGCCGCCGGCCCCCTCCAGGGCGTGCCGGGCCGAGCGCGGCAACGGCGGCTCCCCGAACGCGTCCCGCGCGGAGGGCTCGTGGGCGCCGTGCCAGAACCCGGCGAACCCCTGCTCCAGCCGCTCCTCGTAGAGCCCGCCCCACCACGCGCGCGCCCGCGCGTGCGTGAAGTCCGGGAACACCGCCTCACCGGCCCGCCCCTCACCCCGTACCGGCCGCCCCGACGCGTCCCGTACGAACGCGTCCACGGCCGAGCCGCCCTCGTACACCGCGTCGCCCGGCACCACCCGTACCGCCGCGTCGACGGCCGACACCAGCCGCACCCCGTCCCGGCGCAGCTCCTCCGCGAGCACCGGCAGCTTGGGGAAACGGTCCGGGTCGACGCTGAAGGGGCGTCCGCCCTCGTGATGGCCGGCGTCCAGGTGCACGGCGTCCAGGGGCAGATCGCGCTCCTGGTAGCCCGCGACGATCGCCCGTACCTCCTGCTCGCCCGCGAAGTCCCGCGCGTGCTGGTGCCCCAGCGCCCAGGCGGGCGGCAGCGCGGGCGCGCCGGTCAGCGACGCCCAGGCGCCCAGCACGCGCGCGGGGGTGCCGACGATGACCCAGGAGCGCAGGGGACCCCCGGCCATGCGTATCTCGCAGCGCCCCGCCCGGTCGTGCCCGGAACCGGCACCCTCCTCGCCCTCCCGCAGGACCACCGTCCCGTCCCAGGGCGTGTCGTGGAACACCAGATGCGCCGAGGCGTCCGCCACCACGAGCTGCACCGGCATCGCCACGGGCACCGCCCCGTTCCACAGCCGGTACGCGCCGCCTGGCAGCCGGGGCCCCGAGGTGCGCCCGCCCAGCCCGAAGAACCGGGCGTCCGCCGCCACCTCGGCCCGCTGCGTCCAGCGCGCCGCACCCCCGCCCAGCGGCTCCCACCAGCGCGGCGGCAGCTCCCGGCGCAGCACGAGCCCGCCGGGCGTACGGATCTCCACCGCCCCGAGCCGGGACACCGCGACCGTCACCCGCTCGGCCACCACCCGCCAGCCGCCGTCCTTGTCCGGCTCCAGCAGCGCCCGGGGATCGACCTCGGGCGCCCCGCCGGCCAGCGCGTACGACGGCTCCGGGCCCGCCCCGTCCCAGCCGAGGAACACCGCCCCGCCGACCGCCACCACGATCCGCAGCTCCGAGCGCGCGAACCGGATCACCCCGCCGCCCGGCTCCGGCTCCGCCTCCCGCACCTCACCCGGCACCCGCGCCCGCTCCGCGCCCCTCGGCGGCAGCCCCACGGCGTCGCTGCGCCTGCGGTGCCAGGCGGCCCGCACCGCCCGCATCCCCCGCGCGGCGCGCCCCGCGCCGACCCCGCCCCACGAACGCACCAGGTCACGACCGTTCATGCTGCTCACCCTGTCACTGTGCGCGCCACGCGCGTGTGCCGTTCAACTGCCGTTCACCGTGGTGGGACCACATCGTTGACACACGCACCATGTGGGGGCGTGCCCTGGTGCCGAAGTCGATCACATGGCATCGTCCCTGTCAGCCCTGTCCCGCGCACCCCTCAGCCGTGCGCGGACGACGCAACGACGCGTACAGTCCGGGAGCCGCATCATGTCCACCGCGCATCCGCAGCCGCTCTGGCAGCCCACCGACGAGCGGATCGCCCGTGCCCGCATCACCCGGTTCCAGGCATGGGCCGCCGAGCACCACGGCGCCCCGGCCGAGGGCGGCTATCCGGCGCTGCACCAGTGGTCCGTCGCCGAGCCGGAGGACTTCTGGACGGCCGTCACCCGGTGGTTCGACGTCCGTTTCTCGACGCCCTACGCGCGCGTGCTCGGCGACCGCGCCATGCCCGGCGCCGAGTGGTTCCCCGGCGCCACCCTCAACTACGCCGAGCACGCCCTGCGCGCCGCCGCCGACCGCGCCGACGAGCCCGCGCTGCTGTACGTCGACGAGACCCACGAGCCCCGCCCGGTGACCTGGGCCGAACTGAGCCGCCAGGTCGGCGCGCTGGCCGCCCGCCTCCGCGACCTCGGCGTCCGCCCCGGCGACCGGGTCAGCGGCTATCTGCCCAACATCCCCGAGGCCGTCGTCGCCCTGCTCGCCACGGCCGCCGTGGGCGCGGTGTGGACTTCCTGCGCGCCCGACTTCGGCGCCCGCAGCGTCCTGGACCGCTTCCAGCAGGTCGAGCCAGTCGTCCTGTTCACCGTCGACGGCTACCGCTACGGCGGCAAGGAGCACGACCGCCGCGAGACCGTCGCCGAACTCCGCCGCGAACTGCCCACCCTGCGCGCGGTCGTGCACATCCCGCTGCTCGGCACCGACGCCCCCGAGGGCGCCCTGGACTGGGCCGAGCTGACGGCCGGCGACACCGAGCCGGTCTTCGAACAGGTCCCCTTCGACCACCCGCTGTGGGTGCTGTACTCCTCCGGTACGACCGGCCTGCCCAAGGCCATCGTCCAGTCCCAGGGCGGCATCCTCGTCGAGCATCTCAAGCAGCTCGGCCTGCACTGCGACCTCGGCCCGGAGGACCGTTTCTTCTGGTACACCTCGACCGGCTGGATGATGTGGAACTTCCTCGTCTCCGGCCTGCTCACGGGTACGACGATCGTCCTGTACGACGGCAGCCCCGGCTACCCCGACACCGGCGCCCAGTGGCGGGTCGCCGAACGCACCGGCACCACCCTCTACGGCACTTCGGCCGCCTATGTCATGGCCTGCCGCAAGGCGGGCGTCCACCCGGCCCGCGACTTCGACCTCTCCACCGTCCAGTGCGTCGCCACCACCGGCTCCCCGCTGCCCCCGGACGGCTTCCGCTGGCTGCACGACGAGGTACGCGACGACCTGTGGATCGCCTCCGTCAGCGGCGGCACCGACGTCTGCTCCTGCTTCGCCGGAGCCGTCCCCACCCTGCCCGTGTACACCGGCGAACTCCAGGCCCCCGGCCTCGGCACCGACCTCCAGTCCTGGGACCCGAGCGGCGAGCCGCTGGTGGACGAGGTGGGCGAGCTGGTCGTCACCAACCCCATGCCGTCCATGCCGATCCGCTTCTGGAACGACCCCGACGGCAGCCGCTACCGCGAGAGCTACTTCGACACCTACCCCGGCGTGTGGCGGCACGGCGACTGGATCACCGTCACCTCACGCGGCTCGGTGATCATCCACGGCCGCTCCGACTCCACCCTCAACCGCCAGGGCGTCCGCATGGGCTCCGCCGACATCTACGAGGTGGTCGAGCGCCTGCCGGAGATCAAGGAATCCCTGGTCATCGGCATCGAACAGCCCGACGGCGGCTACTGGATGCCCCTCTTCGTCCACCTCGCCCCCGGCGCCACCCTGGACGACGCCCTGCGGGACCGCGTCAAGAAGGCCATCCGGGAACAGCTCTCGCCCCGGCACGTCCCGGACGAGATCATCGAGGTGCCCGGCGTCCCGCACACCCTCACCGGCAAGCGCATCGAGGTCCCGGTCAAACGCCTCCTCCAGGGCACCCCGCTGGAGAAGGCGGTCAACCCCGGCTCCATCGACGACCTGACCCTGCTCGGCTTCTACGAGCAACTCGCCCGCAAGCGCGCCTGACCCCGCTCAGCCCCCGTAGGTGGCCTCGGACTCGCCCAGCACGGCCGCGAAGTCCGAGGCCAGCCGGGCCGCCTCCGGCGGTTCCAGCTCCGTCGTCGTGATCCGCACCCCCGGCGCCGACGCCAGCCGGAACCGTGCCCCGGCCGCGACCCACCAGCCGCGTGACCGCAGCCCGTTCACCACGGCCGACTCGTCCCGCACGGGCACCCAGAGGTTCATCCCGCTCTCGCCGTGCGCCGGGATGCCCCGCTCGCTCAGCGCCTGGGCCAGCGCGGTCCGGCGCAGCGCGTACTCCGCACGCGCGCGTGCCACCAGCGCGCCCGTGGCGGGGTCCGTGAGCAGGCCGTGCACCGTCTCCTGGAGCAGATGACTGACCCAGCCCGAGGTCAGCAGCAGCCGCCCGTCGTGCCTCGCCAGCGTCACCGGGTCGCACGCGGCCGCCGCCCACCGCAGGTCGGTGCCGAGGAACTTGCTCACCGTCCGGACGTGCGCCCAGCGGGCCAGCCCGGTCGTGGCCAGCGAATGCAGGGGCGCACCGGAGACGTCGGACGCGTGGTCGTTCTCCAGCACCAGCACCTCCGGCGCCTCCCGGAGGACCTCGGCCAGCGCGTCCCGGCGCGCCGGTGAGAAGGCCCCGCCGAACGGATTCTGCGCCCGTGGACTGAGCACCACCGCGCGCACCCCGGCCCGCAGGGCGCCCCGCAGCTCCTCCGGGCGCATCCCCTCGCCGTCCACCGCGACCGGCACCGTACGCAGCCCCAACGCCGCGACCAAGTCCAGCAGATGGTGATAACCGGGGTCCTCCATCGCCACCGCGTCCCCCGGCCGCAGCTCGGCCGAGAGCACCCGGCCGACGAAGTCCAGCGCTCCGTGTGCGAACGTCACCTGCTCCACCGGTA
Organism: Streptomyces bauhiniae; assembly: GCF_004784475.1. Lineage (GTDB taxonomy): Bacteria > Actinomycetota > Actinomycetes > Streptomycetales > Streptomycetaceae > Streptomyces > Streptomyces seoulensis. The sequence continues at coordinate 5,372 of NZ_SRRT01000008.1, read as the reverse complement.
CTTCGTCCGCCCCGATCCACTCCCGCACCGCGTCCTCCAGCCGCGCGAGCCGGGGAGTGGAGCGGTGCGAGCGGACACCGGGGGAGAGGCGCGAGGGGGGCACCATGGCGGGCAGCAGCGCCGGATCGGGGTGCCCGCCGGCCAGGTCCCGCAGGCCCTCCGGCACCCTGGGCGGGCGCCGGGACGCCACCGAAGGGGCCTCCGCCACGACCGTCCCGCCCCGGCCGAGGGTCACCACGATCCCGCGCCGCCGCAGCTCCTTGTACGCCGTGGCCACGGTGCCCGGACTCACCCCCAGCTCCTCCGCGAGCCGCCGCACCGGAGGGAGCGCCGCCCCCGGCGCCAACGCGCCCTCGGACACGCCCTGTTCGACGGAACGCGTAATCCCCTTGGCGGTCGCACCGCTGATCTCATATTGTGTTGCCACGTAGCTGATTATGTATCAGTACATACATCGAGGCAAGGGGGAACCGTGGCCGCGAAGCCCGGCGCAGCCAACCACCGAGCACGCATACCGGGAGGCCGCGACGGACGCCGGATGCTCGCCGTCACCCTCCTCGACCGCATCGGCAGCGGCCTGTGGGCCTCCGTCTCCGTCCTGTACTTCACCTACGTCTCCCACCTCTCCGCCGCCCAGGTCGGCACCCTCGCCGCCGTCTCCGGCGCCCTCGGCATCGCGGGCGCACCCCTCGGCGGCCGCCTCGCCGACCGCTTCCGGCTCACCCACGTCCTGATCGCACTCCAACTCCTGCGCGCCGTGGCCTCGTTCGCCCTGCTCACCACCGACCATTACGGCCTGCTGGTCGCCTACTCGGCCGTCGGCGCCCTCGGCGACCGCGCCGCCAGCATCCTCACCAAGCTGTACGCCACCCGCGTCGCCGGACCCGACCGCGTCCGCTACCAGGCCGTCAACCGCACCGCGGCCAACGCCGGCTGGGCCCTCGGCGGCCTCGCCGCGGCCGCCGCCCTCACCCTCGGCACCACCACCGCCTACCGCTGGCTCCTCACCGGCGACGCGCTCTCCTTCGTCCTCGTCGCCCTCCTCACCCTCACCTGCGCCGAACCCCCCTCCGCGAGCCGCGTCGCCGCCACCGCCGAGGACGCGCCACGCACCCGCCCCCGCACCCCCTGGCGCGACCGCACCTACCTCGCCTACGTCGGCACCGAGACCGTGCTCTTCCTCGACGACACCTACTTCAAGATCGGCCTCCCGCTCTGGATCGCCCACACCCCCGGCGTCCCGCACGGCCTCGCACCCCTGCTGCTCGTGCTCAACAGTGCGTTGGTCGTCGCCTTCCAAGTCCCGCTCGCCCGCTTCGGCGCCACCACCGAGGCGTCCCGCCGGCTCCTCGTCCCGCTCTCCGCCCTCTTCGCCCTGGGCGGCCTCACCATGACCCTCTCCGCCACCGGCGACCCGCTCCGCGCGACCTGCCTGCTCACCGTCTCGGCCACCCTCTTCACCCTCGCCGAGATGCTGCACGCCACCGTCTCCTGGGAACTCTCCGTCGCCCTCGCCCCCGACGACGCCCAGGGCAACTACCTCGGCGTCCACGGCCTCGCCCAGGCCGCACAGCGCTCCCTCGGCCCCCTCGCCGTCACCGCCGCCCTCACCCTCGGCCCCCTCGGCTGGACCGCCCTCGGCACCACCATCGCCCTGACCTGCGGAATCCAGCACCGCCTGGTCCGCGACCGGCTCCGCCCGCCCCCATTGTCAGTGCCCCCGGTTACGGTGAGTGAGTACTGATCGACAGCGCACACATACGGGGGAAACCATGGCGCACACCGACCACCAGACCATGCGACGCGTCCTGCGCCGCGAGATCGCGGGCACCGTCGGCCTGCTCACCGACGAACACGACTTCCGCGCCATGCGGCGCTACCGCAGCTTCACCTTCGACGACCACACCACCTACCTGCGCCAGATGGAAGCCGTCCTCAAAACCCGCGCCGCGCAAGGCAGTCACACCGCACTCGCCCTCTTCGACCCCGACGAGTACGCCGAGTTCTGCACCGCCACCGGCATCGACCCCGAAGCCCCCGCCAGCCGCGGCCGCTTCACCGCCGAACTCGCCGCCCTCGGCCCCACCATCCCCTACGAGGGCGAACCCCTCACCGCACGGCTGCCCGCCCTCGTCGGTGAAGCCGTCCGCCAGGCCACCTGGGAGTACGCCACCACCCTCCTGACCCGCCTGGGCCCCTGCGCCACCTGTGGCGAGGACATCGGCCGCGCCGCCTTCATCCGCGCATCCGCCCTCCTCGCCCGCGTCCTGGAAACCGCGCCACCCGGCGCCCGGCACCTCGTGTGCAGCGTCGCCGGACCACCCGAAACCCTCGTCGCCGTCCTCCATGCCGACGCCGATGCCCACGGCACCGCCGAACCCGACCAGGCCGAGGCACTCGAATTCACCAGCGTCCTCGCCCTCGGCCTCGCCACCCGCAGCCCCGGCGGACTCGTCATCCGGGTCAGCGCACCGGACCGCCCCGACCGCGTCCACGGCTGGCGCCTGCGCGCCGGACACCTCCAGCCGCTCACCGCCTCCGAGGTCTTCGACGCCTACTGCACCGACATCGACACCGGCGACCTCATCGCCCCCGAATCGGGCGTCGACTACCGAGCCGCCCCCGACCTCACGGACGACGACCAGGAGGACCGGGGACACCACCACTGAGAACGCGCCAGGGGCGCCCCACCCGAAGGATGGGACGCCCCTGACCAGCACAAACGCCCATGTGGGCACCGGCTACTCGCCGGACAGCACCGCCTGAGCTGCCGCCCGCGCCTCGTCCGCACTGTCCGCCGTACGCGCGGCCGCCGCGGCCCGCTCGCACTGCGCCAGCGTGTGCTTCGCCAGCGTCGCCCGTACGTACGGGATCGACGCCGCACCCATCGACAAGGAGGTGACACCCAGACCGGTCAGCACACACGCCAGCACCGGGTCGGACGCGGCCTCACCGCAGACCCCGCAGCTCTTGCCCTCGGCCCGCGCCGCCTCGGCGGACAGCGCGACCAGGTCGAGCAGCGCGGGCTGCCACGGGTCCTGGAGCCGCGACACCGCGCCCACCTGCCGGTCCGCGGCGAACGTGTACTGCGCGAGGTCGTTCGTGCCCAGCGACAGGAACTCGACCTCCCGCAGGATCGACCGCGCCCGCAGCGCGGCCGACGGGATCTCCACCATCGCGCCGTACTTGGCGTGCAGTCCCGCCTCCCGGCAGGCGTCCGCGAACGCCTTGGCGTCGGCACGGTCCGCCACCATGGGCGCCATGACCTCCAGGTGCACCGGCAGCCCCTCGGCGGCCTTCGCCAGCGCGGTGAGCTGCGTCCGCAGCACCTCCGGGTGGTCCAGCAGCGTCCGCAGCCCCCGCACACCGAGCGCCGGGTTCGGCTCGTCGGCCGGGGTCAGGAACTCCAGCGGTTTGTCCGCACCCGCGTCGAGCACCCGCACCACGACCCGGCCCTCGGGGAACGCCTCCAGCACCTGCCGGTAGGCCGTCACCTGCTTCTCCTCGGACGGCGCGTTCTTGCTGTCGTCCAGGAACAGGAACTCGGTACGGAACAGGCCCACGCCCTCGGCCCCGACCTCCAGCGCGGCCGGCACGTCCGCCGGGCCGCCGATGTTGGCCAGCAGCGGCACCTTGTGCCCGTCGGCCGTCACACCGGGACCGCTCGACGCGGCCAGCGCGGCCTTCCGCTCGGCGGCGGCAGACTCCAGCCGGGCCGTGGTCTCCCCGGTCGGGTTCACGAAGATGTCGCCCGAGCTGCCGTCCACCGCGATGACCGTGCCCTCCGGCAGCTCACCGGCGCCGGGCAGCGCGACCACGGCCGGCACCCCGAGCGCCCGCGCCAGGATGGCGCTGTGGCTGGTCGGCCCACCCTCCTCGGTCACGAAGCCCAGCACCAGCGCCGGGTCCAGCAGCGCGGTGTCGGCGGGGGCCAGGTCACGGGCCACCAGTACATAGGGGTGGTCACTGTCCGGCACACCCGGCATCGGCACCCCGAGCAGCCGCGCCACGATGCGGTTGCGCACGTCGTCCAGGTCGGCGACCCGCCCCGCCAGATACTCACCGGCATTGGCCAGCAGCTCGCGGTACGCCGCGAAGGCGTCGTACACGGCGCGCTCGGCGGTGCTGCCCACGGCGATCCGCCGCTCCACGTCGGACATCAGCTCGGGGTCCTGGGCCATCAGGGCCTGGGCCTCCAGCACGGCCTGCGCCTCGCCGCCGGCCAGGTTGCCGCGGGCCGTCAGGTCGGCGGCGACGGCGTCCACGGCCTGCCGGGCACGGCCCTGCTCGCGCTCCGCGTCCTGCCCCGGGACCTGCTTGGCCGGCGGCTCCAGCACGGCCGTCCCCATGTGCCTGACCTCGCCGATCGCCACACCGTGGCTCACACCGACGCCTCGCAGCGTTGTCTCCATCTCACCGTCTCCGCTAATGCGGCGGCCCCCGCCGCCGCGTTGGTTGTCGTACATGCCGTAGGACGGCCGAGCCGTCAGGACAAGGAGATCAGGACCAGGAGAACAGGCTGTCGCCGGTCTTCACGTCACCGGTCTCGCGCAGCTCGGCGAGGGACTCGGCCGTGGCCTCGAGCGCGACGACGGGGCAGATGGGCGACTTGCCGGCGGTCTCGACCGCGGCCGGGTCCCAGCGCACGACGGCCTGGCCGCGTGCGACGGTGTCCCCCTTGTTCACGAGCAGCTCGAAGCCCTCGCCGTTGAGCTGGACCGTGTCGATACCGAGGTGGACGAGCACACCGTGCCCGCTCTCGTCGACCACGACGAACGCGTGCGGGTGCAGGGAGACGACGACGCCGTCCACGGGGGACACGACCTCGGAGGGCTCACGCACCGGGTCGATCGCGGTACCGGGGCCCACCATGGCCCCGGAGAAGACCGGATCGGGCACGTTGGCCAGTCCGATGGCGCGTCCGGCAAGGGGGGACGTCACGTGGGTCATGGGGGGCCTCCCGATGAGTGGGGTAGGTGGCGGTTCCCCAGAGAAGTTAGCAGCTAGTGGTCTAGACCACCATCCTCGGGGGTTTGCGTCGTCGCCCGGACTTGTGTACAGTCATCGTCCTGCCTGAGACCGGGCGGCGCGACAGCGCGCTCACCCTCGGCAGCACCCAAACTCGTCAGATCCTATCTCGGGATCAGTTCTCGCATGCTTGCGATCGACTGGTCAGGGACACGGAAAAACCCTGCTAGAGTTTGGACCGCCGGAAAGGAAAACACCGAAGCGGAAACGCCGAAGTGAAAACCTGGAAAGCACCGAGGAAATCGGATCGGAAAAAGATCTGATAGAGTCGGAAACACCGAAGGGAAGCCCGGAGGAAAGCCCGAGAGGGTGAGTACAAAGGAAGCGACCGTTCCTTGAGAACT
>NZ_SRRT01000007.1 GCF_004784475.1 Streptomyces bauhiniae | reverse complement strand
TGTTTCGGTGGTCATAGCGTGAGGGAAACGCCCGGTTACATTCCGAACCCGGAAGCTAAGCCTCACAGCGCCGATGGTACTGCAGGGGGGACCCTGTGGGAGAGTAGGACGCCGCCGAACTAAATTTAAGGGAAACCCCCGCACCATACGGTGCGGGGGTTTTCTGCGTTCAGGACCAATTAAGAATCAGAATACGACCTCGGCCGTATTCACCGTGCCGCCCTTGCGGCCGGGGACGTGCTGGCCGCTCCAGTACAGGTTGGTGTGCGCGATCACCAGGTCCGGGGTCGGGGCGCCGTACTTGCTGAGGTCCTCCGTGGTGTGGGCGTCGGCGACGAGGAGCGCGTCGTAGCCGCGGACCAGGGCTCCCTGGAGGGTGGAGCGGATGCAGAAGTCGGACTGGGCGCCGGTGACGACGAGCCGGCCCACGCGGTGCTTGGCCAGGACGGACTCCAGCTCGGTGTCCTCGAAGGAGTCGTAGTAGCTCTTGTGCACGAGGGGCTCGTCGTCCCGGCGCCGCAACTCGGGGACGTACTGCCAGCCGGCGCTGTCCCGCCACAGCTCGTCGTCGTTGTGCTGGACCCAGACCACCGGCACGTCCTCGGCGCGGGCCTTGTCGATCAGGGTGTTGATGCGGGCGATGACGCCGTCGCGGTCGTGGTTGTCGGCCACCACGTCGTTCTGGACGTCGATCACGAGGAGGGCCGTGCGGTCACGGTCGGGGAGGGTTGTCATGAGGGTCACTCTACGGGCGTATTACCGTGGGGGGCATGGGAGTTGCTGGTGGTCAGGGGTATGTGGTCCGGGGTGTGCGGGCGGAGGAGTGGGGTGAGGTGAAGCGGTTGCGGCTGGACGCGCTGCGGGACCCGGTCGCTCATCTCGCGTTCCTGGAGACGTATGAGGTGGCTGCCGCGCGGCCGGACTCGTTCTGGCAGGAGCGGGCCGCTCAGGGGAGTGGGGTGCGGCAGTTCATCGCGGAGGCGCCCGGTGGGGAGTGGGCCGGGTCGGTGACCGTGCTGCTGGAGGAGGCCGGGTCCGAGGACTGGGCCGGGTATGCGGTCGAGCGGCGGCAGGGGCATGTCGTCGGGGTGTTCGTGCGGCCCGAGCACCGGGCCAACGGGCTGATCCAGAAGCTGCTGGACGCCGGTGTCGCCTGGGCGTGGGAGCAGGGGGCCGAGCGGGTGCGGCTCTTTGTGCACGCCGACAATCCGCGGGCCCAGGGGGCTTATCTGCGGGCGGGGTTCAAGCCGACCGGGCTCGTGGTGTCGTTCTCGAAGAACGAGGACGAGCGGGAGCTGGAGTTCGCGCTAGACCGGTAGGTCCTCGTGGGGCCAGCGGGCGCGGGCCTGTTCGCGGGAGCGGAGCAGGGCCAGCGTCGGCAGGCCCTCGGCGGGGCCGGTGCCGAGCAGCTCGGGGAGCTGGGGGAGCGGGGCGACCGCCGCCACGTCGTCCAGGATCAGGGTGAGTGGTGGGTCGAGCCGACCGGAGGATGACCGTTCGGCCATGCGCCGGCCGTGCTCGACCACGCTCGAGACGAGGGCCGTCAGCAGGGGCATCGCGCCCGGCCGCGTCCTGGGGTCCTCGATGGGTTCACCGACCACATAGAGCGTGCCCCCTTCGTGGACGAAGGAATCCAGGGCGAGCGTGTCGGTTCGGTGTGGGGTGCACGATTCGCGGATGTTGACCGTGAGGAGCGCGGAGAGCGCCCGGCCGGTCAACTCCTGGGCGATGTCCCGGCGTTCCGGGTACGACGTGAGGGCCGCCTCCAGTTCGCCCGCGGAGCCGGGGGCCGCCTTGGGGTGGGTGCGCAGGGTGCGTACCGCGTCCTGGAGCTGGGTGCCCTGGGTCCAGCGGTGGACGTGGCGGATGGTGCGGCCGTCCAGCGCGGCGGCGTGCAGGAAGCTGCGCAGCAGGGTGGTGGCGGTGTCGGTGACGGCCTGGTCGATACGGGCCGTGGGCCGGACGGGGGCGAGGAGCGCCGTGGCCCGGCTCAGCGCGGTGGGGCGGTCCTCGCAGCCGGCCGTGGGCGACCAGTGCAGGCGGGCCGGGGTGTCGCAGCGGTGGGTGGGGTCGTAGAGGAGGACGGGGCCGAGCTTGGCCCGCGCGTCCTTGGTCTCCTGCCAGAGCGCCGGGTCGGAGGTGACGACCAGGGCGGGGCCGGGGGCGTCCTGGAGGGCCGTGAGCGCGGAGGCGTGGCGGATCTCGGGGGTGCCGTAGCGGAGGGGGCCCTGAGGCTGTTCCACGACCGGCGGGGGCTGTTCCACGGCGGGCTGGGGCTTCTCCATGACGACAGGCGGCGGCGCTGCGAAGACCGGCTGCTCGATCCGTGGCTCCGGCACCGCCTTCTCCGCCACCGGCGCCTCCGGAGGCCCCGCGAGCCTCCGTACCCGCCCGGCGCGCCAGCGGGCCACCGTGCCGAGGACGAAGACGGTCAGGACCAGCAGGATGAGCAACTGGCCGATGAACAGGCCCCAGAAGAGGCCCCAGCCGGGGAGGCGGTCCGGTGGGGTGCCCGCCCAGGCGCCGGCGATGTCGTGCGGCTGGGCGACGAGGTGGCGTATGGCCAGCGGGGTGCGGGTGAAGGCCAGCGGGGCCGGCCAGGTGCCCCGCGCGAAGAGGGCCGCGAGGCCGGTGGCCGTCCACACCAGGACCGTCATGCCGAGGAGGAAGGCGAGCAGGCCGACCAGGAGGCCGTCCGGAATCCCGCCTCCCTCGCCCGCGCGTCCGGCGTCCCGCCGCTCGTCCGCTCGCACGTGCTCTCCCTACGCCACGGTCGACTCGGAGTCGCCCACGTGCTGTTCCACGAAGGCCGCGGCCCGCTGCTCGGCCTCCAGCTCGGCGGCGCGCAGGGCGTCGTCGAAGTCGGCGGAGGACTCGGTCATCGCGCGGTCGGTGAAGACCAGGGGGCGTTCGGTCTCGGTGACCAGGTGTTTGACCACCTGGACGTTGCCGTTGACGTCCCAGACCGCGATACCGGGGGTGAGCGTCGGGATGATCTCCACGGCCCAGCGGGGCAGGCCGAGGACCCGGCCGGTCGCTCTGGCCTCGTCGGCCTTCTGGGCGTAGATCGTCCTGGTGGAGGCCATCTTGAGGATCGCGGCCGCCTCCTTCGCCGCCGCGCCGTCGACCACGTCGGAGAGGTGGTGGACGACGGCGACGAAGGACAGGCCGAGGCGCCGGCCGAACTTCAGCAGCCGCTGGAAGAGCTGGGCCACGAAGGGGCTGTTGATGATGTGCCAGGCTTCCTCGACCAGGAAGATGCGCTTCTTGCGGTCGGGCCTGATCCAGGTGTGCTCCAGCCACACGCCGACGATCGCCATCAGGATGGGCATGGCGATGGAGTTGCGGTCGATGTGCGAGAGGTCGAAGACGATCAGCGGGGCGTCCAGGTCGATGCCGACCGTGGTCGGGCCGTCGAACATGCCGCGCAGGTCGCCGTCGACCAGCCGGTCGATGACCAGGGCGACGTCCAGGCCCCAGGCCCGTACGTCGTCTATGGCCACGTTCATCGCCTCGGCGGACTCCGGCTCGGGGTGGCGGAGCTGCTCGACGATGTCGGTGAGGACGGGCTGGCGGTCGACGATGGTCTCGTTGACGTAGGAGTGGGCGACCTTGAGGGCGAAGCCGGAGCGTTCGTCCAGGCCGTGGCCGAGCGCGACCTCGATGATCGTGCGGAGCAGCGCGAGCTGGCCCGTGGTGGTGATCGCGGGGTCGAGCGGGTTGAGCCGGATGCCGTGGTTGAGCGCGGCGGTCGGGTCGAGCCGGATGGGGGTTATCCCCAGCTCCTCCGCGATGAGGTTCCATTCGCCGACGCCGTCCTCGCCCTGGGCGTCCAGGACGACGACCTGGCGGTCCTTGAAGCGGAGCTGGCGCAGGACGTACGTCTTCTCCAGCGCCGACTTGCCGTTGCCGGACTCGCCGAGGACGAGCCAGTGCGGGGCCGGGAGCTGCTGGCCGTAGAGCTGGAAGGGGTCGTAGATGTAGCCCTTCCCGGAGTAGACCTCGCGGCCGATGATGACGCCCGAGTCGCCGAGGCCGGGGGCGGCCGTCGGCAGGTAGACCGCCTGGGCCTGCCCGGTGGAGGTACGCACCGGGAGGCGGGTGGTCTCGACCTTCCCGAAGAGGAAGGACGTGAAGGCGTCGGTGAGGACGGACAGCGGGTCTCGCATGGAGAGCCTCTACCTTCGGATGCCGGTGGCGAACGGGAGGGTGTTCACGAACGCGCGGTGGTGCTCGCGGTCGCACCACTCCAGCTTCAGGTACGACTTGCCCGCCGAGGCGCGGATCGTGCGCTTGTCGCGGTTGAGCGCCTCGGGGGAGCGGGCGGAGACGGTGATGTAGCCGACGAGGTTGACGCCGGCGGCTCCGCTGGCGAGGTCCTCGCCGCGCTGGTCGAGGCGGGAGTGGGCGGCGACGTCGCGCGGGTCGACGGTGCGGTTCATCTTGGCGGCGCGGGACGCCTCGGCCTCGTCGTTGGTCTTCTCCGTCAGCATGCGTTCGATGGCGACCTCGGTGGGTTCGAGGTCCATGGTGACGGCGACGGTGCGGATCACGTCCGGGGTGTGGACGAGGAGGGGGGCGAGGAAGTTGACGCCGACGGGGGTCATCGGCCACTCCTTCACCCAGGCGGTGGCGTGGCACCAGGGGGCGCGGGTGGTGGACTCGCGGGTCTTGGCCTGGAGGTAGGTGGGCTCCATGGCGTTCAGCTCGGCGGGCCAGGCGTTGCGCTGGGTCATGGCCTGGATGTGGTCGATGGGGTGGTCCGGGTCGTACATGGAGTGGATCAGGGAGGAGAGGCGGCCCTGTCCGAGGGGCTGGCGGACCCGGATGTCGGCTTCCTGGAGGCGGGAGCAGATGTCGGTCAGCTCGCGGGCCATCACGATGGCGAGTCCGGCGTCGCGGTCGAGCTTGCGGCCGGCCTGGGGGCGGGCGGCGCGGGCCATGGCGTGGGCCTCGGCGGCCAGGTCGCGGCTGTAGTTCATGCAGGCGACGAGGTAGGCGCGGTGCTGCTCGCTGCTGGTGGAGACCATGGACTGGAGCTGGTCGTAGGACCGCTGGAGCCACTCGGGGGAGCGGCCGTCGCCGCGCAGGACGACGTCCTTGGCGTGGGCGTCGGGGTCGGCGGGGAGCGTGCGGGCGAGCATCTGGATGCGGGTGACGAAGCCGTCGCCGTTGGCCACGTGCTTGAGGAGGGTGCCGAAGCGGTCGACGAGGGCTTCCTGGTCCTCGGAGTCGCGCAGGCCGACGCCGGGGCCCTCGATCTCGATGGCGGCGGTGACGGTCTTGCGGTCGGCGTGCAGCAGTACGGCGATCTCGTCGGGGCCGAAGGGGGCGGCGAGCCAGGTGATGCGGCCGATGCCGGGGGGCGGGCCGATCTCGACCTCGCGGCCGTCGAGGCGGATGCCGGCCTCCATGACGGGGGAGCGGTAGACGGCCTCGCGCTTGACGGTGCGCTTGTAGGAGCGGTTGATCTCGAACCACTTGTAGAAGGTGCGGCGCTTGTACGGCACGTAGACCGCGGCGACCGCGAGCATCGGGAGGCCGCTGAGGAGCGCGATGCGCAGGGGGAGGGCGGGTACGAGGAGGCCGCACATCATGCCGAGGAACGCGCCGACGACGATCAGGGCGATCTCGCCGGACTCGCGGTTGCGGCCGATGATCGCGTTGGGCCGGGCGCGGCCGATGAGATACGTACGGCGGGGCGAGACCGGATGGGACAGGTGGGCCTCGGTCGTCAACGCCCTTCACCTCCAGAGCGGTTGGTGCTGCTGTTGCGGGTGTTGCCTGCGTGCGGGGTGTTGACCGGGCTGGGTGCGCGGGGTGCGGGGGCCGCGGCGGGGGCGTTCTGGGGGGTGCGGCCGCTGTGGGCGGCGACGCCGCCGGAGGCGGGGTTGGCGGGGCGGGGGGTACTGGCGCCCTGTCCGCCGCCGCCCGCGCCTGTGTCGGCGCGGGTGCTGTGGGTCTTGATGCCCTGGGCGACGAGGGTGGCGGGGGAGCTGATGACGGCGGCGGCCTTGCCCTCGGCGCCCTGCATGATGCGGTTGTTGCGGGAGCCGGCGATCTCGTCGCCGAAGCCGGGGACGAAGCGGTAGATCATCGCGCTGGCGAAGATGGCGAGCAGGATGATGGAGAGGCCGGAGACGACGGCGCCGAAGGCGTCGGGGCCGCTGTCGCCGGAGAGGGCGCCGGCGAGGCCGAGGACGATGACGATGACCGGTTTGACCATGATGACGGCGATCATGATGCCGGCCCAGCGGCGGACGTGGCCCCACAGGTTCTTGTCGACGAGGCCGGCGTAGACGACGGTGCCGAGGAGGGCGCCTACGTACAGCAGGGCTGCGCGGATGACGAGTTCGAGCCAGAGGACGCCTGCGGCGAGGATGCTGACGAGGGAGACGACGATCAGCATGATGGGGCCGCCGCCGATGTTGTCGCCCTTCTCCAGGGCGCCGGAGAAGGTGCCGAAGAACGTGTCGGCCTGGTCGCCGGTCGCCTTCGCCAGGACGTCGGTGACGCCGTCGGCGGCGGAGACGACTGTGTAGAGGATCAGGGGGGTGAAGGCGGAGGCCAGCACCGTGAGCCAGAGGAAGCCGACGGCTTCGGAGATGGCGGTGGTGAGGGGGACGCCCCGCACCGCTCGCTTGGCCACGGCCAGGAGCCACAGGACGAGCGTGAGGATCGTCGAGGCGGCGAAGACGACTGCGTACTGCTGCAGGAACTTCGGGTTGGTGAAGTCGACGTTCGCGGTCTCCTTCACGGCGTCACTGAGCTTGCCGATCGTCCACGAGGCGGCGTCGGCGCAGCCTTTGGCGAGGGATGCGAGGGGGTCGAGGGAGGAGGTGAGGGGGTTGTCGGTGGTGAGGCCCTTACGGGAGCTGCCTCCGCTGTCTTCCTTCTCGCAGAACTCCTTGGCCGCGCCCCGGATCAGGTCACACGCCTCGTTGCCCGAGGTCGGCTTGGGGCTGGGTGCGGCGACGGCGCGGGTGGCCACCAGCACGGCGGCCGTCTGCACGGCCGTGAGGACCGCCGTGATCCTGAGGACGCGGTGGTTAGCGCGCATACGTGAACCCTCCGAACTCCTCGACGGCCTTCGTCATGTCGTTGGCGGTGGAAGCCCGCTGGTCGCGCCCCACGGGAACGGGCCCGTCCTTCTGCTGGAAGTCGGTGATCTTCCAGTCGCCGTCGGTCCAGCGCAGCTCGTACGTGGTGGTGTACCAGCTCTCGGTGACCGGGTTCTTCGAGGTCTCGCCGGACAGCCCGAACAGCGACGTGTACCAGACCTCCACGGTGGCGCTGTCCTGCGCGGACGCGGTGGTCTTGGTGCCGACCGGGATGGTGCGGGAGACGAAGGTCTCGCCCTTGGGGGCGCTGCCGTCCTTCGCCAGCCCGATGTTGGCGAGGAACCTCTCGTCCGAGTAGGCGCGGTCCATGGCCGACTGCTTGGCAGCCGCGGTGTCGGAGGCGTAGACCGTGTCCACGATCTGGTGCCGCCACCCGGTGTCGAACATCTCCGCCGACCCCAGCGCCACCGCGTAGTTGGCCGCCGCGCTCTCCGCCCCCTGCTTTGTGTGGGGGAAGTTGGCCGGGATGCCGTTCTGCTTGGTGGGGACGGGGGTGTGGCCGGAGGCCGCGGTGGGGGCCGCTGCCGGCTGGTTGGGGCCCTTGGCCGGGGTGTTCGGGGATGAGGAGTTGTCGCGGTTGGCGAAGGCGATGGCTGCGATGAGGAGGACGACGACGCCTACGACGGTGATGAGGCTGCGGGAGGAGGAGCGGGGGGTGCGGCGGGGGGCGCCGCCGTAGGGGTCGCCGCCGGGGAGGTGGGTGCGGGTGTGCCCGGTGTCGGGGTAACCGTGTTCGCCTGAGGTGCTCATGCCGCGTCCGCCCTCTCCGCCTCGTGTTCATACGACGGTAGCCGGGCTGGTCCTCGCGCGGGCGCGGTGTGGTGACTGGACATCAGGGAAACGCGACCTCGAGTCCGGGCGTCAGACGGCCATGCCGTACACGATGGTGAACAGCGTGCCGAGGGAGCCGATGATGAAGACCCCGGTGAGGCCCGCGATGATGAGTCCCTTGCCCTGTTCCGCGCTGAAGGTGTCCCGCAACGCGGTGGCGCCGATGCGCTGTTTGGCCGCGCCCCAGATGGCGATGCCGAGGCAGAGAAGGATGGCGACGGCCATCACGACCTCGATCATGACCTTCGCTTCGTTGCCCAGGCTGCCGAAAGGCCCCCAGTCCGGAGCGATCCCGCCGATGATGGTGTTGATGTCTCCCTTGTCGGCCGCAAAGAGCATGTAAGTCACCGCCCCTGGTGGGTAGTTGTGCCGCTCCTCTGCGGTGTGCAGAGGTCAGGTCTCATTGTCGCCGACAACGTCGCCGTCGTATGTCGACTTGGCGGCATTCACAGGCGGGTCTCGTACATTTGGCGCGTACGGTCACTCTGTGTATCACGGCAGGTCACGCCGGGCAATGACGCGGGAGCGAAACCTGTGGTGTGGTTCCGTCGTTGGGCTCTCTTACGGCCCTTCCGTCCCCCGCGCGGTTTCTGACGGCCGGTCGGGTGAGGCGTCGAGACGATGTTCTCACGCGGCGTCAGCGCGGTTTGAGCCCGTGCAGCAGCAGGTGGACGTGGGTGTCGAGGCCGGCCATGGCCTCCTCGGCGTCCAGCGCGCAGCCGGCGATGAGGGCGGCGAGGCCGTGCAGGCTGGCGGCGGCGACCAGGGTGATGCGCTCGGGGTCGCCCTGGACGATCTCGCCGCGTTCCTGGGCACGGGCGAAGGTGCGGGTGAGGGAGCCGAGGGACTGGTCGACGGCGGCGGCGAGCAGGCCGGAGCTGTCGGGCTCGTGCTTGCGCGCGAACATCAGCTCCAGCAGCTCGGGGTTGTCGACGGCGAAGCCGAGGTAGGCGCGGGCGAGGGCGGTCAGGCGCTGCTCGAAGTCCGCCTCGGGGGCGTCGGCGGCCGCGGCGGTGAGGGCCTGGTTCAGGCGCTCGTAGCCGGCGAGGGCGAGGGCGTCGAGGAGGGCCTGCTTGTCCTTGAAGTGGCGGCCCGGGGCGGCATGGCTGACGCCGGTGGCGCGGGCCAGCTCGCGCAGGGAGAGGGCGGCGGCGCCCTTCTCGCGCAGGGTGCGCTCGGCGCTCTGGAGCAGGGCGGCGCGCAGATCGCCGTGGTGGTACGGGCGGCTGGTGGGGATGCGCGGCATGGGGGTCATCGTATCCCGATGTTGTCGGCGCCAGCTTTGTTGGCGGTGACTGCATTGTTGTCGTTGACATCATTGTTGGCGTTGCCTACATTGAGGTCATGGCCGAGACGAGTGAAGCGCGCGGTGCGCGCCAGTGGAATGTGGACCGTCTGCCCGATCTGAGCGGCCGCAGTGCCGTGGTGACCGGTGCCAACAGTGGGATCGGCTTCATGGCCGCCGCCGCGCTGGCGCGAGCCGGGGCGCATGTGGTGTTCGCGGTGCGGGACCTGGCGCGCGGCGCCGCCGCGGCGGGGCGGGTGAGCGGCAGCACCGAGGTGCGCCGGCTGGACCTGGCGGACCTGGACTCCGTACGGGAGTTCGCGGCCGGCTGGGACCGTCCGCTGGACCTGCTGGTCAACAACGCGGGCGTGATGATGCTCCCCGAGGGGCGGACGAAGCAGGGCTTCGAGACCCAGTTCGGCACCAACCACCTCGGGCACTTCGCCCTGACCAACCTGCTGCTGCCGCATCTCACCGACCGCGTGGTGACCGTCTCCTCCGGGCTGCACCGGAGCGGGGACGGCCGGATCAGCTTCGACGACGTCAACCTGCGCGGCCGCTACACCCCGACCCGCGCCTACGCCCAGTCCAAGCTCGCCAATCTCCTGTTCACCCTGGAGCTCCAGCGCCGCCTCACCGGGGCGGGGTCCGGCGTGCGTGCCCTCGCCGCCCACCCCGGTTACGCCGCGACCAATCTCCAGAGCCATGCCGCGAACCCGCTGGCCCGCCTCTTCATGGGCGTCGGCAACAAGGTGTTCGCCCAGGACGACAAGGGCGGCTCCCTGCCCACCCTCTTCGCGGCCACCCAGGACCTGCCCGGCGCGTCCTACGTCGGCCCCGGCGGCCTCGGCGAGATGCGCGGCGCTCCCGCGCTGGTCGGCCGGAGCGCGGCGGCGAGCGACCCCGAGGCGGCCCGGCGGCTGTGGACCCTCTCGGAGGAGCTGACCGGCGTCACCTGGGGGCTCACGGCGCCCGCGACCGGCGGTGTTGACAGGGTGTGACCACAGAACGGGCGGAGCGTGACCGGCGTCGGTAGGCTGGACGGCACTCCGGCCGATGGCGGGTGAGCACCGGGAGCGGTTCACAGGAAAAACTCAGCGACGGCCGGGACGGTTTCTCACCCTGGGGGGACAGAGTGAGGACTGATGAAGCGCAGCGCACGCAACCCGGTCACCTCGCGGCCCGCCCTGCTCGGCGCGGTGGTGATGCTCGCCCTCACCTCGGCCTCCGTCGCGGCCGCCGACGACGGGCGCGGCCCGCTCGAGGTGACCGTCACCGCGCCCGCCGACGCGCGGACCGCCCGGGTGGGCGCGCTGTTCGGCGCGGACGCGGCGGGCCGTCCCGAGCGCGGCCACTTCTGCACCGCCTCGGTGGTGCACAGCCCCGCCCACGACCTGCTCGTCACCGCCGCGCACTGCATCACCCACTCCGACGGGAAGCTGTTCTTCGCGCCGGGCTACCGCAACGGCCGGGCGCCGTACGGGATGTGGCCGGTGGGGGAGTGGGTGCTGCCGGCGGGGTGGACGGCGGACCAGGACGAGGACAGCGACGTGGCCTTCGCACACGTCGGTGAGGTGGACGGCCGGCGGGTCGAGGACGTGGTCGGCGGGAACCGGTTCGTCACCGGGACCGTGGCCGGGGCGAGTGCCGTCACCCTCTTCGGGCTGCCGGACGCCCGCGAGACGCCGGTGATGTGCACCGACCGGCCGGTGGCGCGCGGGCTGACCCAGCAGCGGGTGCACTGCCCCGGCTTCACCGGCGGGACCAGCGGCAGCCCCTGGCTGAACGGCTCCGGTCAGGTGGTCGGGGTGCTCGGCGGCCACCAGCGGGGCGGGTCGACGGCGGACGTCTCCTACAGCGTGGTGCTGGGGCGCGCGGCGGCCGCGCTGTACCGGACGGCGACCGGGAGCTGACAGGGCGTCGGACCGGTCGCGGATAGGCCGAATTGTTGGCCTGAGTGCCGGCCACGGGGGCAAAGGGGCCTTGAACCGGCCCTTCATGGGGGAAAGTTGACCCGTGCGCAAAGTATGGGTGGCCGGGGGCGCCGCGATCGGGCTCGGCCTGAGCTTCGTGATGCTGCTCGTCGTCGGGGTGTACATCGTCGCGGGGAACCTCGCGGGCGGTGCCGCCGCCGGCGGTGTCGGGCTGGCCAAGGGCGCGGTCCCGGCGGCGTACCAGACGCTCGTGCAGAAGTGGGGCAACCTGTGCCCGGCCATCAACCCGGCGCTGCTGGCCGCCCAGTTGTATCAGGAGAGCGGGTTCAACCCCGGTGCGCGCAGTCCCGCGAAGGCGCAGGGGATAGCGCAGTTCATCCCCGGCACCTGGGCCACCCACGGGGTGGACGGGGACGGCGACGGCGACCGGGACGTGTGGGACCCGGAGGACGCGATCCCCTCGGCCGCCTCCTACGACTGCGAACTGGCCAAGTACGTCAAGGACGTTCCCGGTGACCCCTCGGCCAACATGCTCGCCTCCTACAACGCGGGCGCGTACGCGGTCATCCGGTACGG
Source organism: Streptomyces bauhiniae (assembly GCF_004784475.1). GTDB lineage: Bacteria > Actinomycetota > Actinomycetes > Streptomycetales > Streptomycetaceae > Streptomyces > Streptomyces seoulensis. Next base: position 487,306 of record NZ_SRRT01000007.1, on the reverse strand, counting down.
GGGCGTGCCGCCGTACCGGGAGACCCGGAACTACGTGAAGACGATCACGACGCTGGCCAAGAGCTTCGCCGCGCCCGTCGCCCGGGTCGACCCCTCCCGGCAGGCCGCCGGGGCGATCGCGTACGCGCAGAGCAAGCTCGGCACCCCGTATCTGTGGGGCGGCACCGGTACGGCCGCGCAGAGCGGGCGGTTCGACTGCTCGGGGCTGACCCAGGCGTCGTACGACAAGGTCGGGATCAAGCTGCCGCGGGTGGCGAACGACCAGTACAACGCGGGTCCGCATCCAGCCCGGAACGAACTGCTCCCCGGGGACCTGGTGTTCTTCTCGCACGATCCGAACGACTCGCGGGCCATCCATCACGTCGGTATCTACGTGGGCGGCGGCTACATGATCGACGCGCCGCGCACGGGTGCGGTGATCCGGTTCGACCCGATCGACGGGGGCGACTACTTCGGTGCCACGAGGGTCACCGAGGATGGCGCGAAAGCGCTCCCGACGCATGTGTAGCGGAGCGTCAACCCACCCCCTGAGCTGCGCGGACGGGTATCTCTTCGATAACGTCTGAGTGATCATTCGGTGGAGGGTGGAACGTATGCCCAGGGGCTGTGCGTTCCTGTTCACGTAGCCGAGCAGACGTCAGTGCGCCAGTGCAACGGAAGCGGATCTACGACCCACGGGGGGTTGGCGCGACGCACACTGGGTGCGTCCGGTAAGACGACGAAGGGGCCGCAGCACCATGGCTGTACTCGCCGAATCCGGATCGAACCCCGACGTCGAGCTGCTCTACGACATCAACGGCCTGGCGAAGGCCGCCCCGCACTGGTTCGACCGGGTCATGGAGTTCGTGGGTGAGTACGGCCTCCCGGTGGCCATGGTCCTGCTGGTCCTCGGCTGCTGGCTGACGGTGCGGCGCCGGGGCGGCCCGGACGCGGTGTCCTCGGTGGCCGCGCTGGTCTGGGCGCCGCTGGCGGCGGCCGTGGCCGTGCTGGTGAACGTGCCCATCCGGGGCTTCGTGGAGCGGCCCCGCCCCTTCATGGACCACCAGGGGCTCGACGTCCTGATCGCGGGCAAGAGCGACTACTCCTTCGTCAGCGACCACGCGACGATCACCATGGCGATCGGGGTCGGCCTCTTCGTCGCCAACCGCCGCTTCGGCATCGCCGGTATCGCGCTCGCCCTGCTGGAGGGCTTCTGCCGGGTCTTCATGGGCGTGCACTACCCGACCGACGTCATCGGCGGCTTCGCCCTCGGTACGGCGGTCGCGCTGCTGCTCTCGCCGCCCGCGACGGCGCTGCTCACCCCGCTGGTGCGGGCCATCGCCCGCTCCCCGCGCGCGGGACGGCTGGTGAGCGCCCGTCCGGTGGGCGGTGAGCGCGGGGACGCGCTGTTCACCGGCGGGCGGGAGCCGGCGGGGTCGGGGGAGAAGGACCTGGCCGCGTAGGCGGTGACCACGGACTTACCGGGAAGGCCGCGGCACATGGTTGCCGCGGCCTTCCCTCTTTTTCACAGCCCCTGCGCGTACCCGAAGAACCGGTCCGGGTCGTACCGCTTCTTCACCTCGGTGAGCCGGGTGCCCGCGCTGCCGTAGTAGGCGCGGCGCCAGTCGGTCAGGGCGGCGTCGGTGTAGTTCTGGTAGGCGGCGCCCGAGGCGTGCGGACGCATCGCGGTGTGGGTGGCGTCCAGCCAGGAGCGGGCGGCCGAGCCGGAGGTGCCCGCGTCCCAGGAGGCGAGGTACTGGGCCAGCATCCGGGAGCGGCGGTGCACGAAGGCGGTCGCGGTGGGGGAGACCCGGTTGACGGCGCCGCCCAGCGCGGTGAGCGCCACACTGCCCGCGCCGCCGGACATCGCGCCGACCCGCTTCAGCAGGGTGTTCACGCCGGCGGAGGACAGCGAGCGGTCGAAGAAGTCGGAGCGGGCCGCGTAGGTCTCGCGGTGCAGGGCGCCGCGCGGGGAGCGGCCGGGAGTGGTGCCCGGCAGATGGCACTGGGCGTCGGTGGCGAAGGCGGAGCAGCCGGCGTAGATCTCCATCGCCTCCTCGTAGCCGTGGTCGCGCAGGGAGACGGCGGAGGCGTCGGCGCCCGCGCGGTGGGCGAGGCGGTCGACGGCGTTCTCCAGGTCGCTGCGGGAGCCCAGGGAGAAGCAGGAGAGGGAGACGGTCGGGGTGCGGCCCCCGGCGCGTTCCAGGTGCAGGGCGGACCAGATCTCGTCCGGCTGGGCGGGCCCCCACTCCTGCCACGCCTTCAGCACCGCCGCCGCCTTCGGCCAGGGCCAGCGCAGGGAGGCGGTCACCGCCTGCGGGGTGCGGTGGGTGGTGAAGCGCAGCTCGGTGACGACGCCGAAGTTGCCGTTGCCCGCGCCGCGCAGCGCCCAGAACAGGTCCGCGTTCTCCTGGGAGTTGGCGGTACGGGTCCTGCCGTCCGCCGTGACCAGGGTGGCCTGGGTGAGGCTGTCGCAGGTGAGGCCGTAGGCGCGGGAGGCGACCCCGTGGCCGCCGCCGAGCACCAGGCCGGATATCCCGACCGTCGGGCAGGAACCGGCCGGTATGGTCGCGCCCTTGGCGCCCAGCGTCCGGTACACGTCGATCAGCTTGGCCCCCGCGCCCACCACGGCGTGCCCGCCCGAGGCGCTGACCCGGTTCAGGGCGGACACGTCGACGATCAGACGGCCGTCGCCGGAGGAGTAACCGGCGTAGGAGTGGCCGCCGTTGCGGATCGCCACCTTGATCCGGTGGGCACGGGCGTACGCCAGCAGGGTGCGGATGTCGGCCGCGTGGGCCGCGTAGGCGACGGCGGCCGGGCGCAGGGAGTCGAAGCGGGTGTTGTAGAGGCGGCGGGCCGGGGTCCAGGAGGCGTCGCCGGGGCGGACCAGGGTGCCGTCGAGGTCGCGGGCGAGGGCGGTCCAGTCGGCGGCGGCCTTCACGGACGCCGTGGTCATGGTGGTGGACACCCGCGAACCGGAGGGCCCCGGCCGGGCCGAGGCGCCGCCCGGTGCGCAGGCGGTGAGCGCGGTGAGGGCGGTGGCTCCGCCCGTGAGAAACGTCCGCCGGTCCATGTCGCTCGCCGTCCCCTCGCCCTTGCGGTGATCCTTCGGGGAGCCAGACGGTGCCCGGGGGGCCGGGGTTCCGGACAGGGGCGAGAACGCGTCAGAGTCGGGCGGCCACCGGGACCTCCGCGTGTCCTGGCCGTAAGCGTTCCGTCACCTCACCAGGCCGACGGCAGGGGTTCACCCCTCGTTCACTTCGGGCCATCGGCGGCTTCACCTGTTCTGCCTAATTTCGGCCGTAGCCGGTACGGAGTGCGGACAGGATGCACTCGCGTACCACCCAACGTCGCACGCCGCCCCCAGCGGCGGCTCCTGGAAGGAACTTCCGAACGTGAAGCTTCAGCGCAAGAACCGGCTGCGCGCCCTCTCGCTCGGTGCGGTCGCCGTCTCCGGTGCCCTGGCCCTGACGGCGTGCGGTTCCGACGACACGGGCACCAAGACGGGTGACGGTGCCTCGTCGGCGGCCGCCGCCGGTTCGATCAAGTGCGACGGCGCCAAGGGCCAGCTTCTGGCCGACGGCTCCTCGGCGCAGAAGAACGCGATCGACGCGTGGGTGAAGAACTTCTCCCAGGCGTGCGGTGTGCAGATCAACTACAAGGGCGCCGGCTCGGGTGCCGGTGTCACCTCGTTCAACCAGGGCCAGATCGCCTTCGCCGGTTCCGACTCCGCGCTGAAGCCGGAAGAGGTCGTCGCCTCCAAGAAGGTCTGCAAGGGCGGCCAGGGCATCGACCTGCCGATGGTCGGCGGCCCGATCGCGCTCGGCTACAACGTGCCCGGCGTGGACAACCTGGTGCTGGACGCCCCGACGCTCGCCAAGATCTTCGACAGCAAGATCCAGAAGTGGAACGACGCGGCGATCAAGAAGCTGAACCCCTCGGCGAAGCTGCCCGACCTGAAGATCCAGGCGTTCCACCGCTCCGAGGACTCCGGCACCACGGACAACTTCACCAAGTACCTGATCGCCACCACCCCGGACAACTGGAAGTACGAGGGCGGCAAGGCGTGGCAGGCCAAGGGCGGCCAGGCGGCCTCCGGGTCGGCCGGTGTGGCCCAGGGCGTCAAGCAGAACCAGGGCGCGATCGGCTACTTCGAGCTGTCCTACGCAAAGGACATGACCACCGTGGCCATCGCCACCGGTGCCAAGGCCCCGGTGAAGCCCTCCACCGACTCCGCCACCGCCGACATCGCGGCCGCCAAGGTCGTCGGCACGGGTAAGGACCTCGCGCTGAAGCTGGACTACAACACCAAGGCCGAGGGCGCCTACCCGCTCACCCTGGTCACGTACGAGATCGTCTGCGACAAGGGCAACAAGCCCGAGACGCTGCCCGCCACCAAGGCGTTCCTGACCTACCTCGCCTCCGAGGACGGCCAGAAGGTGCTGTCGCAGAACGACTACGCGCCCATCCCCGAAGAGATCATCGCCAAGGTCCGCACCACCGTCGCCTCCTTGAGCTGACCCGATCCCGAGAGTGCGCGCCGGCCCCGCTGCCCGGGGCCGGTCGCACCGTCCGGTGCACCGCCGCCCGAGCCGCCCCGCGCGGCTCAGCAGACCGGAGAACCCGATGGACATATCGACGACCACCCACGTACCCCCCTCCGCCCCCCGGCCCGGTGCCGACGAGCGGCGGACCGCACGGGGCGTGACCCGCCCCGGCGACCGGATCTTCCTGGCCCTCTCGCGCGGCTCGGGCATCCTGCTGCTGGTGATCATGGCCGCGATCGCGGTCTTCCTCACCTACCGGGCATGCCTGGCGATCAGCGCCGACGACGGCAACTTCCTCACCACCTTCGAGTGGAACACCAACACCGACCCGCCGGTCTTCGGCATCGCGGTGCTGGCCTTCGGCACGGTCGTCTCCTCGGTCGTCGCCATGGCGCTGGCCCTGCCGATCGCGGTGGCCATCGCGCTGTTCCTCACGCACTACGCCCCGCGCCGGCTGAGCGGCCCGATCGCCTATGTGATCGACCTGCTCGCCGCCGTGCCCTCGATCGTCTACGGCCTGTGGGGCGCCCTGATCCTCGTCCCGCACCTGCAGGGCCTGTACGGCTGGCTGGACCAGTTCCTCGGCTGGACCGGGATCTTCGCCTGGAACGGCGGCGCCCCGCGCGCGATGCTCACCGTCGGCATCCTGCTGGCGATCATGATCCTGCCGATCATCACCAACGTGAGCCGCGAGGTCTTCCGCCAGGTGCCCCGGATGCACGAGGAGGCCGCGCTGGCCCTCGGCGCCACCCGCTGGGAGGTCGTCCGCATGGCGGTGCTGCCCTTCGGGCGCTCCGGTGTGATCTCGGCCGCCATGCTGGGCCTCGGCCGCGCGCTCGGCGAGACGATGGCCGTGGCCACCGTGCTCTCCCCGAGCTACGACATCCAGGCCAGCCTGCTCGACCCCGGCGGCGGCACCTTCGCCCAGAACATCGCCTCCAAGTTCGGTGAGGCGTCCGTGCAGGGCCGGGACGCGCTGATCGCCTCCGGTCTGGTCCTGTTCGTCATCACCCTGCTGGTCAACGGCGCGGCCCGCGCGATCATCGCCCGCCGCAAGGAGTACTCGGGGGCCAACGCATGAGCACCGCACTCTCTCCCCGTGACGGCGCCGGTGTGCGGCGCGGCGCCGGGCTGCCGAAGTGGTCCCTGTGGGCCGTCGCGGCCGGCTCGGTCGTCGTGGCCGTGGGCATCGGCCTGGTGGCCGGCCTCACCAGTCACGTCCAGTGGGGCCTGATCGCCGCCCTGCTGTTCGTCCTCGGCACCTACGGGGTCGCCGCCCGCGTGGAGGGCCGCCGGCAGGCCAAGGACCGGGTCGCCACCGCGCTGGTCTGGGTGGCCTTCCTGCTGGCCCTCATCCCGCTGGTGTCGCTGGTCTGGACGACCGTCTCGCGCGGTGTGAAGGTCCTCGACGGCTACTTCCTCAGCCACTCCATGGGCCTGGTCGCCGACTCCGAGCCCGGCGGCGGCATCTACCACGCCATCCTCGGCAGCCTGGAGCAGGTCGGCCTCGCCACCGCGATCGGCGCCCCGATCGGTGTGCTCACCGCGATCTACCTGGTGGAGTACGGCCGGGGCCGGCTCGCCCTGGCGGTGACCTTCTTCGTCGACGTGATGACGGGCATCCCGTCCATCGTCGCGGGCCTGTTCATCCTCAGCCTGATGCTGATCCTCGACCTCCAGCCCTTCGGGTTCGCCGGTTCGCTGGCCCTGGCGATCCTGATGATGCCGGTGGTGGTGCGTTCCACCGAGGAGATGCTGAAGCTGGTCCCGAACGAACTGCGCGAGGCGTCCCTGGCGCTCGGCATCCCGAAGTGGCGGACCATCCTCAAGGTGGTCCTGCCCACCTCGCTCGGCGGCATCACGACCGGCGTCATGCTGGCCGTCGCCCGCATCGCGGGCGAGACCGCCCCGGTGCTGCTGCTGGTGTTCGGCAACCCCTTCATCAACGCCAACCCCTTCGAGGGCGCCCAGGCGTCGCTGCCGCTGTACATCTACCAGCAGTACGCCCAGAGCGCGGGCGCGGGCGCGGCCTACGACCGTGCCTGGGCCGCTTCGCTGACGCTGATCGCGTTCGTGATGATCCTCAACCTGGTGGCCCGCGGCATCGCCCGCTGGAAGGCCCCCACGACCGGTCGCTGACCGCGGCCCCCCTCAGTGACCGACTGGAAGTGAAGCAATGGCCAAGCGAATCGATGTGAGCGGACTCACCGCCTTCTACGGCGCCCACAAGGCGATCGAGGACATCTCGATGACCGTGGAACCGCGTTCGGTGACGGCGTTCATCGGCCCCTCCGGCTGCGGCAAGTCGACGTTCCTGCGCACCCTGAACCGGATGCACGAGGTGACCCCCGGCGGCCGCGTCGAGGGCAAGGTGCTCCTGGACGACGAGGACCTGTACGGCAGCGGCGTCGACCCGGTGTCGGTGCGGCGCGAGGTCGGCATGGTGTTCCAGCGCCCGAACCCGTTCCCCACCATGTCGATATTCGAGAACGTGGCGGCGGGCCTGCGGCTGAACGGCGGCTACCGCAAGAACGAGCTGGACGAGGTGGTGGAGAAGTCGCTGCGCGGCGCCAACCTGTGGAACGAGGTCAAGGACCGGCTGAACAAGCCCGGCTCCGGCCTCTCCGGCGGGCAGCAGCAGCGGCTGTGCATCGCGCGGGCCATCGCCGTGCAGCCGAGGGTGCTGCTGATGGACGAGCCGTGCTCCGCGCTCGACCCGATCTCCACGCTCGCGATCGAGGACCTGATCGGCGAGCTGAAGGAACGGTTCACGATCGTCATCGTGACGCACAACATGCAGCAGGCGGCGCGCGTCTCGGACCGTACGGCCTTCTTCAACCTGGCCGGGGTGGGGCAGCCGGGCAAGCTGGTGGAGATCGACGACACCGAGCGGATCTTCTCCAACCCGTCGGTGCAGGCCACCGAGGACTACATCTCCGGCCGCTTCGGCTGAGCCGCCGAGCCCCTCGCGGTGCTGCATGGCGGTGCCACCGCGAGGATGTGAGAAGGGCCCGCTCCCGGTGTTCCGGGGGCGGGCCCTTTCTCCGTGCGCGGGGGTCCTACAGCACGGCCAGGTTGACCAGCTCGAAGGCGCCCGCCGCGACCAGCGCGGCGGCCGGCATGGTGATGAACCAGCCGAGCACGATGTTCTTGGCGACGCCCCAGCGGACCGCGTTGACCCGCTTGGTCGCGCCCACACCCATGATCGCCGAGGTGATGACATGGGTCGTGGAGATCGGCGCCTTGAACAGGAACGCCGTGGTGAACATGATCGACGCGCCGGTCGCCTCGGCGGCGAAGCCCTGCGGCGGGTCCAGCTCGATGATCTTGCGGCCGAGGGTGCGCATGATGCGCCAGCCGCCCGCGTAGGTGCCGAGCGACAGCATCAGCGCACAGGCGATCTTGACCCAGACCGGGATCGGGTCGCCGAAGGTCTCGTTGCCGGAGATCACCAGGGCGAGCACCACGACACCCATGGTCTTCTGCGCGTCCTGGAGACCGTGGCCGAGCGCCATGCCCGCCGCCGACACCGTCTGGGCTATGCGGAAACCGCGCTTGGCCTTGTGCGGGTTGGCCTTGCGGAACAGCCACAGGATGGCCGTCATCACCAGATAGCCGCCGATGAGACCGACCACCGGCGAGAGGAACATCGGGATGACGATCTTTTCGACCACCCCGCTCCACAGCACGTCGATGCCGCCCGCCAGCGCCGCGCCCACCATGCCGCCGAACAGCGCGTGGGAGGAGGACGAGGGCAGGCCGAAGTACCAGGTGGCGAGGTTCCAGACGATCGCGCCGATCAGCGCGGCGAAGAGGATGGCCATCCCCCGGGAGCCGTGCGGAGTCTCGATCAGGCCCTCGGAGACGGTCTTGGCGACGCCGGAGCCGAGGAAGGCACCGGCGAGGTTCATCACGGCCGCCATCGCCAGCGCGGCGCGCGGGGTCAGCGCGCGCGTCGACACCGAGGTGGCGATCGCGTTCGCGGAGTCGTGGAAGCCGTTGGTGTACGTGAAGCCGAGCGCGACCGCGACGGTCACGATGAGAGCGAAGGTGTCCATCGACGCCTCAGGACTCCTTGACGGCGATGGTCTCCACCGTGTTCGCCACGTGCTCGAACGCGTCCGCCGCCTCTTCCAGCACGTCCACGACCTGCTTGAGCTTCAGCACCTCGATCGCGTCGTACTTGCCGTTGAAGAGCTGGGCGAGCAGCTTGCGGTGGATCTGGTCGGCCTGGTTCTCCAGCCGGTTGACCTCGATCCAGTACTCGGTGAGGTTGGACATGGTGCGCAGGTTCGGCATGGCCTCCGCCGTCAGCACCGCGGCCCGCGCCAGCACCTCGATCTGCTGCTCGACGCCCTTCGGCAGCTCCTCGATGTTGTAGAGGACGACCAGGTCGACGGCCTCCTCCATGAAGTCCATGATGTCGTCGAGCGACGAGGCGAGGTTGTAGATGTCCTCGCGGTCGAACGGCGTGATGAAGGAGGAGTTGAGCTGGTGGAAGATCGCGTGCGTGGCGTCGTCACCGGCGTGTTCCGCGGCCCGCATACGCTCTGCGATCTCGGCTCGGGCGGAGGAGTCCGCCCCGAGCAGTTCCATCAGGAGCTTCGAGCCGGTGACGATGTTGTCCGCGGACGCGGCGAACATGTCGTAGAAGCTCGTCTCCCTGGGGGTCAGACGAAAGCGCACGTGTGGTCCTCGGGATGCTTTGGTTTCGGTCAGGCTGATGCTAGGCGCATCATCCGGCCACGGCTATCGGGCCATCCCCCAGTGTCGCCCATCGGGCACCGTGCTCGGCACGGGGGACCTTCGACCGGTCCGCTACCCCGCGGAATTCGTTACGATATACCCGCCAGGGGTATGTGTTCCCGCCCGTCCCGAGATGGAGGCCCGCGATGACGACGACCGAGGCCGGCGCCACGCACGGTTACCACCACCAGAAGGACGAGCACCTGAAGCGGCTGCGCCGGATCGAGGGCCAGATCCGGGGGCTCCAGCGGATGGTCGAGGAGGACACGTACTGCATCGACGTGCTCACCCAGGTCTCCGCCTCCACCAAGGCGCTGCAGTCCTTCGCGCTCCAGTTGCTGGAGGAGCACCTGCGGCACTGCGTCGCGGACGCGGCCGTCAAGGGCGGCGACGAGATCGACGCGAAGGTCGACGAGGCGACGAAGGCCATCGGACGCCTGCTGCGCACCTGAGCCGCTGAGCCACTGGGCTAGGCGGCGGCCGCGCGCTCCTCGGTGACCCGGAGCACCTCGTCTATACTCGCCAGGCTCAGCCGGTCCTCGGCGGCCGAGGCGGCGATGATCAGCTCGCCGCACAGCTCTATCTCCGCGAGGGCCACGTGGTCCTGCACCGCCGTACCGCCGACCGGAGCCACGCGCGTCACCTCTTCCTCTTGGTCCTGCCTGCCGGTACCGGCTTCCTAGAGTAGGGATCGCGCCACGCGCCGCGCATGGCACGGACGGGCTAGTCCGCCGGGGCCCCCTGGCCCTCCGCGAGACGGCCCGCGTAGATGTCGGCCTCGCGCGGCAGCGTCACGTCCACGGCGGTGCCGAAGGCGTGCAGCAGGGTGGTGGAGGCGACCGCCACGGCCGCCGCCTGGCGTCCGTTGACGAAGCTGAAGCGCTGGCGGAGCTTGCGGATACGGCCCTCGTCGTCCAGATACGCGTCGAACGGGACCTCGGCCGTGGCGAACCCCTTGGCCGCCGCCGCGAGCGGCGCCCGGTTGTCCGCCGAGGCCGCGCGGGCCGCGCCCGCCAGGTCGGCGGTGCCCCGGTAGTGCCGTACGGCGGTGCCGCCGACGCTGGTGCGGCCCACGTAGGTGGCGGTACGGGTCCCGCGCAGCACCTCGGCGGCGGCGTACGGGTCGGTCGCGCCGCCGGTGACCAGGTTGCCGTCGGAGGCCGTGGCCGCCTCCATCCGCACCCACTTGTCGGCGGGCACGCCCGCGCCCCGGTTCTTCATGAACAGGGCGCCGGGGGCGAGGAGTTCGGTGATGGGCCGGTGCTCCGGGGTGCCGGTGGGGTCCGCCGGGAGGACCACGGTCAGTTCGCCGAGGCGGCGCCGGAAGTCGTAGACGCCCCGGCCCCGGATGGTGACCCGGGTGCCGCCGGTGGCCATCTCCATGGAGGTGGTGGCCCGGGCGGTGCCCGCCGCGCGCAGGGTGTCGGCGGCCTGCCGGAGCACGGCCACCGGCTCGCCGCCCGCGCCGTTCACCCCCTCGGCGGCGACTCCGCTGCCGGAACACCCCGAGGTGCTCGCCCCGAGCCCGACCGTGAGTCCCATGATCCCCACCGCGACGCCCGTCCTGCCCGCGCGCGTGTGCTGCCGCCGATCCATGGCCTGCCTAACCCCCAGCCGGTTATGTCCGTCACTGGCCCCCTGTCGTTCCGGTTAACGACGGGTAGGGAGTGCCGTCACGCGCCGGCCGGCCCTTCAGGAGGCGGGAGGGGGCGCGCGCACGCCCCGGCGCACGGCCGGTAGCGTGGCGCCGTGGCGTCTGAGGAGGGCCCCGAGGGGGCGCGGGAACACCGTACGGAGACGACCGAGCAGGGGCGCTTCTGTGTGGCGCGGTGCAGTTGCGGCTGGCGGGGTCCGGCCCGGCGGGCGCGCAGCCAGGCGCGGACGGACGCGGAGGGGCACCTCGGGGGAGCGTGAGCGCTCCGCTCTTTTTGCCCGCGCTTTCAGTGGTGTTCGAGCCGCTGGGTGAGCGCGGCGAGGAGATCGCGGTCGCGGGGGTGGCTGATCCGGGTACGTGCCTCGGCGGGCGTCAGCCACACCACCTGGTCCACCTCGGAGTTGGGCACGAACGCCCCGGACACGGCCTCGGCGGCCCAGTACCGCACCTGCTTGGGCCGTCCGTCGACCGGATACCGCAATGTCGGCAGCTCGGCCCCCAACTCGGCCGCGTAGCCCGTCTCTTCCCCGACCTCCCGCACGGCCGCCGCCTCCGCCGACTCCCCGCGCTTCAGCTTGCCCTTGGGATGCGACCAGTCGTCGTACCGGGGCCGGTGCACGAGGCACACCTCCAGCGCGCCGGTGCCGGGCGCCCGGCGCCAGAGGACGCAGCCGGCGGCGCGGATGAGCTTGGGGAGCGCGTGGGGTCCGCTGGGCACGGGGGGCTCCTCTGGGTCAGGACTGCCAGGTCTGCTGGAAGGTGAACCTCGCGGCCTCCACCTCGTGGCGCTGGTCGGCGTGGAGGACGCCGAGGGCGTAGGCGGTGGCGGGGGCGATGCGGGGGGTGCGGGCGGCCTGGGCCGCTTCGGCGGCGGCCTCGGCGGCGTCGCGGTGGCGGGTGAGGGCCTCGGCGGCCTGGCGCAGGCGGGGGTCGGCGGGGGCGGGGTGCGGGATCTCGCGGGCGTAGCGGTGCAGGCGGAGCAGGAGCCGTACCTGGTGCCAGGGGCCGTCCTGGGGGTGCGGGGCGGGGTCGGGGGAGAGGCCGTGGACCAGGGCCTGCGCGTTGTAGGGGTCCCCGGCGGTGACCAGGGGCAGCACGGATACGGCACCGGCGAGGCGGTCCTCGGCGGCGGCGGCCAGCGGGCCCAGGCCGGCGGTCGCGGCACCCGGCGCCAGCGGGACGTCGCTGGCCAGCAGGGCGATCCGGTCGGCGACGGCGTGGAAGCGGGCGGAGCCCAGCGCCTCCAGCGCGGCGGAGTGGGCCCGGGTCCGGGCCAGGGTGAGCCGGCGCTCCAGCAGCGCCCCCGCCTTGGCCGCCCCCACGGTGAGACTGCCCCGCTCCGGCACCGGCGAAGGAGCACCCGCGTGGACCACGGCCCCCACCGGAACCGGAGTCGACCCGGACAGCCGGTGCAACGCCAGCAACAGCCGGTCCAGCCGCGCCTCTTGTGCGTGCTCCAGCGCCAACGTGCCGGACACCCAGGCCAGTTCGGGCCGCATCGAGTCGGCCCAGGCGGGGTCGAGCAGGGCCCGGAAGGTGTGCAGGGCGGCGCTGATCCGGCGGGCGGAACGGCGCAGCGCGCGCCCCGCCTCGGCGGCTCCCTCCGCCCCGTTCCCGTGCTCCCGCTGGGCCCGCAGCGCGCGCAGGAACTCCGTCGCCTGCGCCCGGAGATACGCGGCCAGGTCGTCCCCGGCGGGGTCCGTCGCGGCGGGGACGGCCTCCGCCGCGACGGGGTGGGGACGGTCAGGGTGTCGTGGTGCCACGCCGGCGCCTCCGGGCGTCAATGAGCATCTCCTGTACGTTGCGCAGGGGGTGTCCGTCGGCGTCGGTCGCGTGCCGGGTCCACTCGCCGTCGGGGCCCAGGTGCCAGGAGGCGGTGGTGTCGGACATGCCGGTGTCCAGCAGGCGGTTGAGGGCCGCCCGGTGGCCGGGGTCGGTGACCCGGACCAGCGCCTCGATCCGGCGGTCGAGGTTGCGGTGCATCATGTCGGCGCTGCCGAACCAGACTTCGGGCTCGCCGCCGTTGCCGAAGGCGAACACGCGGGAGTGCTCCAGGAACCGGCCGAGGATCGAGCGGACCCGGATGTTCTCCGAGAGCCCCGCGACACCGGGCCGTACCGCGCAGATGCCGCGCACCCAGACGTCGACCGGGACGCCCGCCTGGGAGGCCCGGTAGCAGGCGTCGATGACCGCCTCGTCGACCATGGAGTTGACCTTGATCTTGACGAACGCGGGGCGGCCCGCGCGGTGGTGCTGGATCTCCTTGTCGATGCGCGATATCAGGCCGTCCCGCAGGGACTTGGGGGCGACCAGCAGCCGGCGGTAGGTCTCGCGGCGGGAGTAGCCGGAGAGCCGGTTGAAGAGGTCGGAGAGGTCCGCGCCGACCTGCGGGTCGGCGGTGAGCAGCCCGAGGTCCTCGTACAGCCGGGCCGTCTTCGGGTGGTAGTTGCCGGTGCCGACGTGGCTGTAGCGGCGCAGGGTCTCGCCCTCCTGGCGGACCACCAGCGACAGCTTGCAGTGCGTCTTGAGGCCCACCAGGCCGTAGACGACGTGGCAGCCGGCCTCCTCCAGCTTGCGCGCCCACTTGATGTTGGCGTGCTCGTCGAAGCGGGCCTTGATCTCGACCAGGACGAGGACCTGCTTGCCGGACTCGGCCGCGTCGATCAGCGCGTCCACTATCGGGGAGTCGCCGGAGGTGCGGTACAGCGTCTGCTTGATCGCCAGCACGTCCGGGTCCTGCGCGGCCTGCTCCAGGAACGCCTGCACCGAGGTGGAGAAGGAGTCGTACGGGTGGTGCAGCAGCACGTCCCGCTGGCGCAGCGCGGCGAAGATGTCCGGCGCGGAGGCGGACTCCACCTCGGAGAGGTCCCGGTGGGTGCCCGCGACGAACTTGCGGTACTTCAGCTCCGGGCGGTCCAGGCTGTGGATGCGGAAGAGACCGGTGAGGTCGAGCGGGCCGGGCAGCGGGTAGACCTCGGCCTCGGAGATCTTCAGCTCGCGCACCAGGAGGTCCAGCACCTCGCGGTCGATGTCCTCCTCGACCTCCAGGCGCACCGGGGGCCCGAAACGCCGCCGCATGAGTTCCTTCTCCAGCGCCTGGAGCAGGTTCTCCGCGTCGTCCTCCTCGACCTCCAGGTCCTCGTTGCGGGTGAGCCGGAAGGCGTGGTGCTCCAGCACCTCCATGCCGGGGAACAGCTCCTCCAGGTGCGCGCCGATCACGTCCTCCAGCGGGACGAACCGGCCGGGGCTGCTCTCCAGGAAGCGGGACAGCAGCGGGGGCACCTTCACGCGGGCGAAGTGCTTGTGGCCGCTGACCGGGTTCCGCACGACCACGGCCAGGTTCAGCGAGAGGCCGGAGATGTACGGGAAGGGGTGCGCGGGGTCCACGGCGAGCGGGGTCAGCACCGGGAAGATCTGGTGCCGGAACAGGGTGAACAGGCGGGCCTGCTCCTTGTCGGTCAGCTCGCTCCAGCGGACCAGGTGGATGCCCTCCTCCGCGAGCGCGGGGGCGACGTCCTCGTGGTAGCAGGCGGCGTGCCGCGCCATCAGCTCGCGCGAGCGGGACCAGATCATCTCCAGCACCTCGCGGGGCTGGAGCCCGGAGGCGGAGCGGGTGGCGACCCCGGTGGCGATACGCCGCTTCAGACCGGCCACCCGGACCATGAAGAACTCGTCCAGGTTGCTGGCGAAGATCGCGAGGAAGTTGGCGCGCTCCAGCAGCGGGGTGGTGGGGTCCTCGGCCAGCTCCAGCACGCGTTCGTTGAAGGCGAGCCAGCTCCGCTCCCGGTCCAGGAAGCGGCCCTGGGGCAGCGGGGCGCCGTCGGTGGCCCGCTCCTCGTACACGTCGAGGTCGGCGTCGAGATCGGGTTCCAGGTCGGAGACGGTCGCCGCGACCGTGTGCGGCCGGTGGGCGGCGATCGAGCCCACGGGGGGCTGCGGCCGCAGGGCGGCGTCGGGGGACGGGTGGGCCGGTACCTGGGCTTCTCGCTGACTCATGAACCCATTCTTCCGCGCCAGGGGCGTTACGGCAGCGTCTGTTCTCAAGTGATCCGCGGGAACGGACGCGCCACCCTCGGCCCCCTCGGGCCGCGGCTGAAAGTGGGGGGCCACGGGTTCCATCGCCCGAGGGTCGCAAGCGGTTCTGAATCAAGGGTTACGGGCACATGACGTCCGGGAAATCGGGGGGCGGCCCCCAGGGGACCGCCCCACCGGTCAGCCGGTACGGCGCCGCAGCACCACGAAGGAGGCGGCGGTGAGCAGGGCGGTCACGAGGAGCAGCAGGGCGGTGGTGGTGAGCTGGAGGGGCCAGAAGTGGGAGGCGGGGTGGAAGGTCGTGTAGAAGCCGGTGCCGTCGTGCTGCTCGTAGATCCGCCGGCACACGTCCATGCTTCTCGCGTCGCATTCCGGGGTGGGAACGCGGGTCCCCGAGCGGGTCGTCATGCCGTGCGAGATCTCGACCCCGGTGTACAGCCCCCGGTAACCGTCCTGGAACCGCGACACCTCGGTCACCGACGGCCAGAGGTACGGCATGAGCCAGTGGGCGGCGGCGAACAGCAGCGCGGTCGCGCCGACGGTGATGCCGAGGGCGGGCAGGGTGCGGCTGACCAGTATGCCGGTCAGTGCGCCCACGGCCAGGGCGGCGAGACAGGCGGCGACGGTCGTGGGGCCGTTAGCGTGGAAGGTGAAGGGCTGCCACCAGGGCGGACGATGGCCCGGATCTTCGGCCGCTCCCCATGCGGACCGGTGCACGACCACCAGCAGGCTCGCGCCCACCGCGAGCACCACCGCGGGCATCGCCATCCGGACCGCCAGCCAGCGCACCGGGCTGACGCCCTGGGTCCAGGCCGTCAGCGCGGTGCCCGATTCCAGCTCCCGCGCGGTCAGCGTGGCGCCCGCCCATGCCGCCACGACGAACGGCAGCAGAGTCATGGCGTACGTCAGGAGCAGGTACGTGGTGGCGTACGGACCCATGTCGACGGTGCCGCACATGTCGAGGTCGGGGCAGGCTTCCAGCCGGCGCCAGACGCGGTCGGCCTGGGCGGCGAGCGGGCCCGCCGCCCACAGCAGCAGACCGCCGATCGCCACCACCAGCGCGCCCCACACGATCAGCGCCCACCGGTGCAGCCGGAACGTCCAGCGGGTGGAGACGGAAAGACTGCTCACGCGGCGCGCTCCTCGGTCAGGGTGAGCGCGGGCGCGTCCGCGCCGCGCAGGTGGGCGAGGACGAGGTCCTCCAGGGTGGGGCGCCCGGTGCGCCAGTCGCCCGGGACAGGCCCCGTCGGCCGGATCAGCGCGGAGAGCTGGCGCCCGGTGGTACGGGACTCGACCACCGTGTGCCCGGTCAGCGCGCCCTCCTCGGCGGACCCGGCGACGCGCAGGTGGGCGTCGAGCAGCTCGTCGATCTCCCCGGCCAGCCGCACCCGGCCGGAGCCGATCAGCAGCAGGTGATCACACGACTCCTCCACCTCGGCGACGACATGGGACGACATCGCGATCGTGGTCCCGTGCTCGGCGGCCGTGCCCATCAGCACGCCCATCAGATCGTGCCGGGCGAGGGGATCGAGGTCGGCCATCGGCTCGTCCAGCAGCAGGAGTTCGGGCCGTTTGCCCAGCGCGAGGGCGAGCGCCACGCGGGTGCGCTGGCCGCCGGATAGGGACCGTATCCGCGCACCGGGGTCGAGGTCGCCCCCGGCGACGATCCGCTCCGCACCCGCCGCGTCCCAGCGGCCGGGGTTGAGATCGGCGCCCATGCGCAGCGTCTCCGCGACCGTGAGCTGCGGATACAGCGGCTTGGCCTGCGCGACGTAGCCCACGCGGGGCCGGGCGTCGGCCGGTGAGGTGCCCAGGACCCGCAACTCGCCCTCGGTGGGCGCCATGAGACCGGCGGCGAGGGCGAACAGGGTGCTCTTTCCGGCACCGTTGGGGCCCACCACGGCACACACCCGCCCGGCCGGCAGCCGGAACGCGCAGTCGCGCAGCGCCCAGGCGCCCCGCCGTCCGTACCGTCTGCCGAGGCCGGCCGCCTCGATCGCGGTGTCGCTCATGAACGTTCTCCCTGGAAGTTCCTGTCGAGGACGGCCGTGAACAGGGCCGCCATGTCGTCCCGGTCCCACCCGGCCGTGACCGCCCGCGCCACCCACTCCTCCAGCTCGGCCCGCAATGGCGAGTCGGCCGGGGCGGCGCCGAGGGTGCGGCGGACGAAGGTGCCCATCCCGCGCCGCGCCTCCACCAGCCCCTCCCGCTCCAGCTCGCGGTACGCCTTCAGGACGGTGTTGGGGTTGATGGCGGTGGCCTCCACCACCTCGCGAGCGGTGGGCAGTTGGTCGCCCGGGCGCAGCAGTCCGAGGCGCAGGGCCTGCTTGGTCTGCTGGACGATCTGGACGTAGGTGGCGACCCCGCTGTGCCGGTCGATGCGGTATTCGACCACGCGTTGAACCACCCTTTCACTAATTGAGTAGTGGAAGGGTGGTGCAGAAGAGGGGCGCCCGTCAAGCCCGGACGCCCCTCAACTCACGCCTGCTGAGCGGAGATTCACGTCTCCGTGCGGTACATCAGGTCCGTCTCGTGGGTGGTGAAGCCCAGCCGCTCGTACACCGACACCGCCGCCTTGTTGTCCGCGTCGACGTAGAGCATCGCGGTGGGCAGGCCGCGGCCGGCCAGGTGGCGCAGGCCGATCGTGGTGAGCGCCTTGCCGAGGCCGCCGCCCTGGCGGCCGGGGCGCACCCCGACCACGTACACCTCGCCGAGACCCTCCTCGGCGTGCTCCTTGGTCCAGTGGAAGCCGACCAGCTCGCCGTCCTGCTCGGCCAGGAAGAACCCGGCCGGGTCGAACCACGCCTCGCTCTCCCGGTCGTCCAGGTCGCGCCGGGTCAGCGAGCCCTGCTCCGGGTGGTGGGCGAACGCGGCCGCGTTGACCGCGAGCCACGCCTCCTCGTCCCGGCCCGGCTCGAAGGCCCGTACCGTCACGCCCTCGGGGAGGACGGGGTCGGGCAGCTCCAGGCCGGTCAACGGCCGCCGCATCTGGCGCAGTTCGCGGAACAGGGTCAGGCCGAGCACCTGCGCGAGGTGCCGGGCCGCCGGGTGGCCGCCGTGCGCCCAGATGCGCAGCCGCTTGCCGGAGGCGGCCAGCAGGGCGGTGCCGAGCGCCCGGCCGTGCCCGCGCCCCCGGTGCGAGGGGCGCACGACCAGCTCGGCGGCGGGTGCCTCCACCGGGTCGGTGTCCTCCAGTTGGGCGTAGCCGACCAGTTCGTCCCCGGCGTACAGCAGCAGATGGGAGACGCCAGGCCGGGCGCCGCCGCGCAGTTGCAGCCGGCCCTGCTCGGACACCGGCTGCTGCCCGTCCGCGCGGGCGGCCTCGGCGAGGAGGGCGAGCACGGCCTCGGCCTGGTCCGGCGTGAGTGCGGCGTGCGTCTGAAGGGAGCGGGCGGGGAAGGACCGTACGGAGTCGTCGCTGCTCATGCGTACGAGGGTACGGCGCGCGCGGCCGGCGCCGGGTGCGCGGGAATCCGTTTCCGCCCGGCGGGGTCGAGCGGGGAGAATGCGGGGCATGGGACATCTGGACGTGGCGCATCTCGAGTACTACCTGCCGGACGGGCGGGCGCTGCTCGGTGATGTGTCGTTCCGCGTCGGCGAGGGCTCGGCCGTCGCGCTGGTCGGCCCGAACGGCGCGGGCAAGACGACGCTGCTCAGGATCATCGCGGGCGAACTCGACGCGCACGGCGGCAAGGTGAGCGTCAGCGGCGGACTCGGGGTGATGCCCCAGTTCGTGGGCGGCGTCCGCGACGGGTCGACCGTCCGCGACCTCCTCGTCTCCGTCGCCCCGCAGCGCATCCGCACGGCCGCGAAGGCGGTCGACGAGGCCGAGCACGCGATCATGACCGTGGACGACGAGGCCGCGCAGATGGCGTACGCCCAGGCCCTCTCCGACTGGGCCGAGGCCCAGGGGTACGAGACGGAGACCCTGTGGGACATCTGCACCACGGCCGCCCTCGGCATCCCCTACGACCAGGCCCAGTGGCGCCAGGTGAACACCCTGTCCGGCGGTGAGCAGAAGCGGCTGGTGCTGGAGTACTTCTTCCGGGGCCACGACGAGGTGCTGCTGCTGGACGAGCCGGACAACTACCTCGACGTGCCCGGCAAGCGCTGGCTGGAGGAGCAGATCCGGGCCACCCGCAAGACCGTGCTGTTCATCTCGCACGACCGGGAACTGCTCGCCCGCTCGGCCGAGCGGATCGTCAGCGTGGAGCCCGCCGAGGGCGGCGCCGACGTCTGGGTGCACGGCGGCGGCTTCGCCACCTACCACGAGGCCCGCCGCGAGCGCTTCGCCCGCTTCGAGGAGCTGCGCAGGCGCTGGTCGGAGAAGCATGCCCAGCTCAAGAAGCTGGTGGTCACCCTCCAGCAGGCCGCCTCGGTCAGCCACGAGATGGCCTCGCGGTACGCGGCCGCGCAGACCCGGCTGCGCAAGTTCGAGGAGGCCGGGCCGCCGCCCGAGCCGCCCAAGGAGCAGGACATCCGGATGCGGCTGCGCGGCGGCCGTACCGGGGTGCGCGCGATCACCTGCGAGGCGCTGGAGCTGACCGGGCTGATGAAACCGTTCGACCTGGAGGTCTTCTACGGCGAGCGGGTCGCGGTCCTCGGCTCCAACGGCTCCGGCAAGTCGCACTTCCTGCGCCTGCTGGCCGGGGCGGACGTCGCGCACACCGGGCTGTTCAAGCTCGGCGCGCGGGTGGTGCCGGGGCACTTCGCGCAGACCCACGCCCACCCCGAGCTGGTCGGCCGCACCCTGCTGGACATCCTGTGGTCCGAGCACTCCCAGGCGCGCGGCCCGGCCATGTCGATCCTGCGCCGCTACGGCCTCGACCGGCAGGCCGAGCAGAACTTCGAGCGGCTCTCCGGCGGCCAGCAGGCCCGGCTCCAGATCCTGCTGCTGGAACTCGCCGGCACCACCGCCCTGCTGCTGGACGAGCCCACCGACAACCTGGACCTGGAGAGCGCCGAGGCCCTCCAGGAGGCGCTGGAGGCGTACGAGGGGACCGTGCTGGCCGTCACCCACGACCGCTGGTTCGCCCGCTCCTTCGACCGCTTCCTGGTCTTCGGCTCCGACGGCCGGGTCCGCGAGACCCCGGAACCGGTGTGGGACGAACGCCGGGTGGAGCGCGCCCGCTAAAGCTCCTGCTGCGTCTCCGGCGGGGGCGTCGGCGCGCCCGGCAGCCGGACGGTGGCGACCGTGCCGCCGTCCGGGGCGCGGTCGAGCGTGACCTCGCCGCCCGCCTGCTGGACCGTACGGGCCACGATGGACAGCCCGAGTCCCGAGCCGGGCAGCGCGCGGGCGCTGGGGGAGCGCCAGAACCGGTCGAAGACGTACGGGAGTTCGTCGGCCGGGATGCCCGGACCGTGGTCCCGTACGGTCAGCACGCCGTCGGTCAGCCGGACCTCGACCGTGCCGCCCTCGGGGCTGAACTTCACCGCGTTGTCCAGGATGTTGACCACCGCGCGCTCCAGCGCGGAGGGCTCCGCCCGCACGAACCAGGGCTCCAGGTCGGCGGTGATCGTCAGTTCCGGCCCGCGCAGCCGGGCCCGGCGCAGCGCCTCCTCGACGGTCTCCTGGAAGGAGAACACCTGGACCCGCTCCCCGCGCTGCCCCTCGGCACGGGACAGCTCCTGCAAGTCCCCGATCAGTGCGGCCAGTTCGGTCATCTGTGCCTTCACCGAGGCCAGCAGCGCCTTGCGGTCGGCGGCCGGGATCGGGCGGCCCGTCTCCTCGCTGCGGGTCAGCAGCTCGATGTTGGTGCGCAGCGAGGTGAGCGGGGTGCGCAGCTCGTGCCCGGCGTCCGCGATCAACTGCTGCTGGAGGTCGCGGGACCCGGCCAGCGCGGTCGTCATCGAGTTGAAGGACCGGGAGAGCCGGGCCACCTCGTCGTCGCTGTCGTCGGCCACCGGGATGCGGACGGCCAGGTCCTCGGTGCGGGCCACGTGCTCGACCGCCTCGGTCAGCTTGTCCACCGGCCGGAGCCCGGCCCGCGCCACCGCGAGCCCGGCCACGCCCGCGCCCACCACGCCGATGCCGGAGACGAGCAGCAGGATCAGCGCCAGGTCGTTCAGGGTGCGCTGGGTGTCCTTGAGGGAGAAGGCCACCATCACGGCGACCTCCGGGTACGGCTGCGTCCCCGGCGCCCCGCCGACGGGTACGGCGCTGGTCATCACCCGTACGTCGCCGCCCTTGGAGTCGACGCCGTCGCGCAGCGTGCGCCGGCCGAGGGTGGCGTGCCGGGCGGCGGCGATGTCCGCGTCGGTGGTCTTGACCGTGCCCTCGGAGAACGGGGTGACGCAGGTCTTGCCCTCGGCGGTGACGATCTGGAGGTACAGGAAGGACGGCGGGCCCTCGTCGGCACCCGGGGACTGCGGGCAGGTCAGCAGCAGCGTGGTCACCTGGTCGGGGCTGAGCGGCCGGCCGAGGCTCTGCAACCGCTCGTCCATCTCGCTGTAGAGCTTGCCCTGCACGATGAACCAGCAGGTCACCGACACCGCGGCCACCGCGAAGGCGACGGCCGCCGCGACCAGCATCGCGAGCCGCGCCCGGATCGGCAGCGCCCGGTAGCGGCGCAGCAGCCTTCTCACTCGGCGCCGCCCTGCCGCAGCACGTACCCGACGCCCCGGACGGTGTGCACGAGCCGGGGCTCGCCGCCCGCCTCGGTCTTGCGGCGCAGGTACATCACGTACACGTCGAGGGAGTTGGAGGAGGGTTCGAAGTCGAAGCCCCACACCGCCTTGAGGATCTGCTCACGGGTCAGCACCTGGCGCGGGTGCGCCATGAACATCTCCAGCAGCGTGAACTCCGTACGGGTCAGCTCCACCGGCCGCTCGCCGCGCCGGACCTCGCGGGTGGCGAGGTTCATCCGCAGGTCGCCGAAGGTGAGCGCCTCGTCCTCGCGGGCCTCGGCGGACACGCTTCCCGCGTACGAGCTGCGCCGCAGCAGGGCCCTGATGCGGGCGAACAGCTCGTCCAGCTCGAAGGGCTTGACCAGGTAGTCGTCGGCCCCGGCGTCCAGTCCGGTCACCCGGTCCCCGACCGTGTCACGGGCCGTCAGCATCAGGATCGGGGTGGTGTCCCCGGTGTTCCGGATGCGGCGGGCGGCGGTCAGGCCGTCCATGCGGGGCATCTGGATGTCCAGCACGACCAGGTCGGGCCGGTAGTCCCCGGCCTGCTCCAGCGCGTCCGCTCCGTCGACGGCGACCCGGGTGTCGTACCCCTCGAAGGCGAGGCTGCGTTCCAGGGCCTCGCGGACGGCCGGTTCGTCGTCGACGATCAGGATGCGCTGGGGGTCACGGTCGCCTTCGGCGGGGCTCATCGCTGGCGGTACCTCGTGGGTGCGGTGGGGCGTGGACGGGCGGTTATCAGCCTCGCACGTTTCGGCTCCGCCGCGTCCGAGGCCGGGGGGTCAGACCCCGGCCGGGGTGAGCCGGGTCAGGGCGGTGAGGCGGTTCAGCGGCACCTTGCGGCGGTGCGGGCGGGCGGCGGAGGTGCGCAGACCCATGAGCTGGGGCGCGGGGGTGGGCAGCTCGGGCAGACGGGGGCTGGGGTCGGGGGTGTGCAGCTCGTGCGCCACCTCGAGGGCGACGGCGATGTTCGCCGGTCCGGAGACAGGGGCCTGGTGCGAGACGCGCTTCATCATGACGTTCTCCCTGCTGCTCGGTGCTGCGCTGTGCTGGAGTCGCGTGAACCTGCTTGTCAGCTCGTGGAACCCGCCCGGAGCTTCGCCAGGTCGGCCTTGACGGTGTCGACGGGGATGGCGAAGCCGAGTCCGATGCTGCCCGCGTCCGAGGACGAGGAAGCCTGGGAACCCGAGGAGTACATGGCGGAGTTGATCCCGATCACCCGGCCCGAGGCGTCGATGAGGGCGCCGCCGGAGTTGCCCGGGTTGAGCGAGGCGTCGGTCTGGATGGCCTTGTAGGTGGTGGTCGAGGAGCCGGTGTCGCCGTTGAACTCACGGCCGCCGAACTGGAACGGCCACTGCTCGTCGCCGCCCTGTCCCTGCCCGCTCCGGCCCTCGTCGGTGGAGACGGTCACGTCCCGGTCCAGCGCGGAGACGATGCCGCTGGTCACGGTGGAGGTCAGCCCCTCGGGGGAGCCGATCGCCACGACCGTGTCACCGACCTGGACGCCCGAAGAGGTGCCGAGCGGCGCCGCCTTGAGCCCCGAGGCGCCCTCCACCTTCAGCAGCGCCAGGTCCTTGGAGCTGTCGGTGCCGACCACGCTGGCGGTGCGGCTGGTGCCGTCGCTGGTGCGCACCTTCACCGAGGAGGCGCCGGAGACGACATGGTTGTTGGTGACGATCTCGCCGTCGCTGCTGACGATCACGCCGGAGCCGGTGGACGAGCCGTTCGCGAGGGTCGCGTTGACCTCGACCACACTCGGGGTGAGCGCCGCGGCGATATTGGCCACGTCGCCCTTCTTGCCGGCCGCGACCACCGGGGTGGCCGTGTCGGTGGCGGTGGTGCCGTGCCCGGTGAGCTGCTGGAAGGCGTAGGCGGTGCCTCCGCCGACCGCGGCCGCGACCAGCGCGACCGCCGCGAGCAGCGTGACCGGACCACCGGGACGCTTGCGCCGGTGCCCGGCCCCCGTGGCGGGGGCGTGGGCCGGCGGGGGCGGCCACTCGGGGTGCACGCCGGCCGCGGGGAAGGCCGCGTACGGCGGTGCGGGAGTTCCCTCGGGGTGCTCGTCCTCGTGGCCGCCGATGCGGCGCGTGTTCTCGGTCATACGAGGAGCATGTCCCGCGACCATGAGAGCTTCCTGAGGCCCGGCTGAGAACCCCGGCAGAACCGCCTTCGGTTCCTATGAGACCCCGCTGACCTGCGGTTTCAGCGACCGCAGCCGCAGCTCGCGCGGACCTGGAGGCGGGACGGGAAGGTCTTCAGCCGCTCCCGGCGGGAGCCCGCCACCCGCAGACCGTCGTCCAGCACCAGGTCGACCGCCGCGCGGGCCATCGCCGGGCGGTCGGAGGCCACCGTGGTCAGCGGCGGATCGGCGAGTGCCGCCTCCTTGATGTCGTCGAACCCGGCCACCGCCAGCTCGCCCGGCACGTCCAGGCGCAGCTCGCGGGCGGCCCGGAGCACGCCGATGGCCTGGTCGTCGGTGGAGCAGAAGATCGCGGGCGGTCTGCGGGGGCCGGCCAGGATCTCCAGCGCAACCCGGTAGGCGTCGTAGCGGTTGTACGCGGCCTCGAAGAGCCGGCCCTCGGTGGACAGGCCCGCCTCGGACATCGCCCGGCGCCAGCCCTCGACGTGGTCGGAGACCGGGTCGCCCACGGCCGGGGTGTCGGCGGTGCCGCCCATGCAGGCCACGTACTCGTACCCGTGCTCCAGCAGGTGGCGGACGGCGAGCTGGGCGCCGCCGAGGTCGTCGGTGGTGACGGCGACGTCGTCGATGGCCTCCGGGCGTTCGTGCAGCAGCACCACGCGGGCGTCCCACGCCTCGATCTCGGCGGCGGCCTGGTCGTTCAGCGCGTGCGAGACGAGGATGAGACCGGAGACCCGCATGCCGAGGAAGGCCCGCAGATAGTGGACCTCGCGCTCGGCGATGTAGTCGGTGTTGCCGACCAGGACCATCTTCCCGCGCTCGGAGGCGGCCTGTTCGACCGCGTGCGCCATCTCCCCGAAGAAGGGCTGGCGGGCGTCCGGGATGATCAGACCTATCAGGTCGGTACGGCGCGAGGCCATCGCCTGGGCCACCCGGTCCGGGCGGTACCCCAGCTCCTGGATGGCCGCGAGGACACGCTCGCGCGTGGCCGGGGCGACCGGCCGGGGTCCGTTGTTGATGACATAACTGACCACGGCGGTGGAGGTACCCGCCAGCCGTGCCACATCATCCCGAGTCACCTTCGCCACGCGCGGAGTCTACGCGGATTGACCCGCTCTGGGCAGGGCATTCGTGGCGTGGACCGTGGGCCGGAGGCAGCCGGGGGTGCCCTGGCACTACCCCGGCCGCGACGGCTTTAAGCGTCTGCCGCGACCCCGCTGTCCTCGCGGACGGCCGAGGCGTCCCCTTCCGCCGCCTTTGCCCGCCCGGACGCGGCCCGCCGGGCCTCGGCACGCGCCTCCTCGGCGGCCCGGTCGGGCTTCTCCGGGGTGACGAAGCGGTATCCCACATTACGGACGGTGCCGATCAGCGACTCGTGCTCCGGGCCGAGCTTGGCCCGCAGCCGCCGTACGTGCACGTCCACGGTGCGGGTGCCGCCGAAGTAGTCGTAGCCCCAGACCTCCTGGAGGAGCTGGGCGCGGGTGAAGACGCGGCCGGGGTGCTGGGCCAGGTACTTCAGCAGCTCGAACTCCTTGAAGGTCAGGTCGAGCACCCGGCCCTTGAGCTTCGCGGAGTAGGTGGCCTCGTCCACGGAGAGGTCGCCGTTGCGGATCTCCATGGGGGAGTCGTCGGTGACGAGCTGCTGGCGGCCCATCGCGAGCCGGAGCCGGGCCTCGACCTCGGCCGGCCCGGCGGTGTCCAGCAGGACGTCGTCGATGCCCCAGTCGGCGGTGACGGCGGCGAGCCCGCCCTCGGTGACCACCAGGACGAGCGGACAGCCCGGCCCGGTGGAGCGCAGCAACTGACACAGGCTGCGCACCTGGGGGAGGTCGCGGCGGCCGTCGACGAGGATGATGTCGGCGCCGGGGGTGTCGACAAGGGCGGGGCCCTCCGCCGGGGCGACCCGCACGTTGTGCAGCAGCAGGCCGAGGGCGGGAAGCACCTCCGTCGACGGCTGGAGGGCGTTGGTCAGGAGCAGCAGCGAACTCATACGTCTGGTTCCTCCTCGGTCCCTGCGAGGACGCGTCCGGTGCGGTACCGAAAGCACAAGAGGACTCGGGGGCTTCACTGCCCGAGTCCTCTGCCCAGCAGAATAGCCCACATGAGCAACCGTCCGGCGGGTCATGCGACACGTTCCACCATTCGTCCGAACTCCGAGACGGGTCAAGGCCCCGGTGTCCGGACTTTTCTGCGTACGGCGGACGGAATCGCCGTCGATTCCGTATACGATCCCGGACCCGTCGTATACGAAACGGGTCCGGCGGACGGCCCGGCGGACGGCCCGGCGGACGTGGTCTTCGTGGTCGCGCACGGCTTCACCGGGGACGTGGACCGCCCGCACGTGCGCCGGGTGGCCCGCGCGCTGGCCGCGTACGGGGCGGTGGTGACCTTCTCCTTCCGGGGCCACGGCGCCTCCGGCGGGCGTTCCACGGTGGGCGACCGGGAGGTGCTGGACCTGACGGCGGCCGTGGAGTGGGCGCGCGGCTTCGGGCACGCGCGCGTGGTGAGCGTCGGCTTCTCCATGGGCGGCTCGGTGGTGCTGCGGCACGCGGCGCTGAACCCCGGCACGGTCGACGCGGTGGTCTCGGTCAGCTCGCCCGCCCGCTGGTACTACCGCGGCACGGCGCCGATGCGCCGGCTGCACTGGCTGGTCACCCGCCCCTCGGGCCGGCTGGTCGGCCGGTACGGCTTCCGCACCCGTATCCACCACCGCGACTGGGACCCCGTCCCGCTCTCGCCGGTGGAGGCGGCCGCCCGGCTGGCACCGGTCCCGCTGCTGGTGGTGCACGGCGACAGCGACGGCTACTTCCCGCTCGACCACCCCCGGATGCTCGCGGACGCGGCCGGGGAGGCGGGCGAACTCTGGCTGGAGCCGGGCATGGGGCACGCGGAGAACGCGGCCGGGGACGAGCTGCTGGCCCGGATCGGCCGCTGGGCACGGGCGCGCACCGGCCGGGGGACGGACTAGCCTGGGCGGCACCGTCTTTCTTCGTTGTTTCTTTCTTTGTTGTTTCCGCTGTCCGATGAGGAACGAGATGCCCAAGGTCACGGTGCGCTACTGGGCCGCCGCCAAGGCCGCGGCCGGGACCGCCGACGAACCGTACGACGCCGAGACGCTCGCCGAGGCGCTGGCCTCGGTGCGCGAACGGCACCCCGGCGAACTCACCCGCGTGCTGCAGAGGTGCGCGTTCCTCGTCGACGGCGCTCCCGTCGGGACCCGCGCGCATGAGACGGTACGGCTGGCCGAGGGCGGCACGGTCGAGGTGCTCCCGCCGTTCGCAGGAGGATGAAGGCGTTGAGCGACCAGCAGTCGTACGAGGGCGGCCCGTACTCGGGGTACGACCCCTACGGGCAGCAGCGGACCCCGGGCAACTGGGCCCCGCCCCCCGGGCAGCCGCAGTTCCCGAACCCCTACGCCGACCCCTACGGGGCCCAGCAGGGCACGCCTCAGCAGTGGCAGGGGCAGACCTGGGACACCCAGAACCACGCGGTGCCGGTGGCCGAGCAGCCGTACACGGCTCCCCCGGCCGCTGAGCCGGAGCCCGCTTTCGGTCCCGCCACCCTCGCCGGGAACGCCCGGATCACCGACGCCCAGCGGGCCCGCCTGGAGGGCCGTTCGCCGGTCATCGAGCCCGGCATCCAGCCCGCCGCGCTCACCGCGCTGCTCGGCGCCCTGCTCGCGGTGGCCGCGCCGCTCGGCTCGTACGCCCTGGTGGTGCCGCTGGTGCTGCTGCAGGCCGTGACGGCGGCCGGCTGGTTCCGGCTGAACGGCATGTGGCCCGCCCGGCAGGGTATCGCGCTGGCCTTCCTCGGCGGCCTGGTCGCCGACGCGGCCGTGCTGGCGGCGGGCCGCGAGCAGGCGCCGGTGGCGATCCTCGGCCCGCTCGGCATCTGGGTCCTGCTGGCCCTGGTCCTCCAGCTCCGCTCGCACGCCTCGCCGGACGAGCGGATGTACGGCCTGATGGCCACGGTCGCCTCCTCGGCGCTCGCCATCCTCGCCACCGGCTACCTGGGCGCCTCCCCGGCCGCGGTCTCGGCCGGCGCTGCGGCGGTCGCGGTCGCCGTCCTGGTCCGCGCGCTGCCCATGCCCACCCCGGTCTCGGTCGTCGTCTCCCTGCTCGCCGCTGCGGGCGCCGGCTTCGCGGTCGGCGGCCTGACCGACCTGGGCTCCCAGGGCGCGGCCCTCGGCGCCGGCGCGGCGGTCTGCGCCCTCATCGGCCACCGCGTGGCCAGCTACGACTACCCCTCCCGCTTCGTCCACTTCACCGCAGGCGTAGCCCTCCCCCTCGCAGCCGCCGCCCCGGCGGTCTGGCTCCTGGGCCGCGTCTTCGCCTGACGTGCACACCCCCGGCCGGGAGCGATTTCCGGCCGGGGTTTCTTGAATTCGCCGGGGGTAAACGCGGGAAAAGCCGCAGTACGGCGTGGGCCCGTCACAGGTGATCCACAATTTCCGTCCGGGCGGCTCCGGCGGGGCTACGGTGGCGGCGCCGGAATCGAGCCGCCGACCCTTGGGGAGAACATGCGGGCCCTGCGAATACTTCTGATCCTCGTCGTGATCCTCGGCGGGCTCTTCGTGATCGCGGACCGGGTGGCGGTGCACTTCGCCGAGGGTGAGGTCGCGGACCGGGTGCGGGCGCGGGAGAACCTCGCCACGACGCCGGACGTGGACATCCAGGGCTTCCCGTTCCTCACCCAGGTGGCGGGCGGCTCGCTGGACGACGTGGAGCTGGGCATCAAGTCGTACCCGGTGCCCACCGGCACCGAGGGCCGCACGATCCGTATCGACGACCTGAAGGCCGACCTGAAGGACGTGAAGTTCTCCGGGGACTACTCCTCGGCCACCGCCAAGAGCGGCACCGGTTCCGCCACCATCGCCTACGACCAGCTCATGCAGGCCGCCAAGACCGAGCCGACCGAGCTGGCGCCCGGCATCACCGCCCAGATCACCGGCCTCGGTGACGGCGGCGACGGCAAGATCAAGGTCTCGGTGAAGCTCGGCATCCCGGCGCTGAACATCCAGCGGACCATCCCGGTGCTCAGCTCCCTCGACGTCAAGGGCGGCAAGGTCTCGGTGCACGCGGACACGCTGCCGGAGATCGCGGGCGCTAACCTGGCGGACGGCACCTTCCGCCAGATCACCGACTTCCAGCAGGCCCTGGACCAGTTGCCGGGCGGCATCGCGGTGAGCAGCGTGCGGGCCACGGCGGACGGGGTGCGGATCGGCGTGACGGGTTCGGACCTGAAGCTGGCCGGGTAGGACCGGCGAGAGCCTCGTACACCTGTCCGACTGGCGAGACGCGTTGTCCGTCAAGCAGATGTGCGGTGGGCGTGAAGACCTGGGGAAGCGCCCTGGGGCCCGGAATCCGGGCGCCGGGGCGCTTTCCGTACGATCGCCTGCTCGCAGAGTGACCAGTATCCGGACGATCGTGTCTCATCATCCGACACGCCGGTGACACGTGCGCCCGGATCTCCTTACGATCGACGACATGAAGCGACAGGCGGATCTCACGAAGCGGCGGGCAGTGGACCTGTGCCGCGTTGCCGCCATGCTCTGTCGCCCCTTCTGAGCGGAAGTCACCGCACTCCCGCATCTCCATGCCGCCCTGCTGGAAGGGCATTCGTGCGCCGCCGCACCCGTATGCGCGCGCACCCCTCTCACCGCACGCCACCGTGACTGCCCCGGAGGAGAAAAAGCATGAGCCGCAGCGACGTCCTGGTCGACGCCGACTGGGTGCAGGAGCACCTCGACGACCCGACCATCGCCCTCGTGGAGGTGGACGAGGACACGTCCGCCTACGAGAAGAACCACATCCGCAACGCGATCCGCGTCGACTGGACCAAGGACCTCCAGGACCCGGTCCGCCGCGACTTCATCGACCAGGAGGGCTTCGAGAAGCTCCTGTCGGAGAAGGGCATCGGCAACGACACCCTGGTCGTCCTCTACGGCGGCAACAACAACTGGTTCGCGTCCTACGCGTACTGGTACTTCAAGCTCTACGGCCACGACAACGTCAAGCTCCTCGACGGCGGCCGCAAGAAGTGGGAGCTGGACGCCCGCGAGCTGGTCCCCGGCGACGAGGTGCCCGAGCGGCCGAAGACCGAGTACAAGGCCAAGCCGCAGAACACCGCGATCCGCGCCTTCCGCGACGACGTGGTGGCCGCGATCGGCAGCCAGAACCTGGTCGACGTGCGTTCGCCCGACGAGTTCTCCGGCAAGCTGCTCGCCCCGGCCCACCTCCCGCAGGAGCAGTCGCAGCGCCCCGGCCACGTGCCCAGCGCCCGCAACATCCCGTGGTCGAAGAACGCCAACGACGACGGCACCTTCAAGTCCGACGAGGAGCTGAAGGAGCTGTACGCGGCGGAGGACGTCGACCTCGCCAAGGACACCATCGCCTACTGCCGCATCGGCGAGCGCTCGGCGCTCACCTGGTTCGTGCTGCACGAGCTGCTGGGCGTGGAGAACGTCAAGAACTACGACGGTTCCTGGACCGAGTACGGCTCGCTGGTCGGCGTGCCGATCGAGTTGGGCGCAGCCAAGTAAGTCCCTTCTGGGCAGCCAGAGTTCATCCCGACCGGCCTTCCGGTCAGACCCCTTACGGAGAAAGACATGTGTGGAGCGAAGGCCGGCGGCCCGGACGCCTCAACGATCAAGCCCGGTGAGACCACCATCCAGGGGCAGGTGACGCGGGACGGCGAGCCGGTGACGGGCTACGTCCGCCTGCTGGACTCGACGGGCGAGTTCACCGCGGAGGTCCCCACCTCCGCCACGGGGCAGTTCCGCTTCTACGCGGCCGAGGGCACGTGGACCGTACGCGCCCTGGTGCCCGGCGGCACCGCCGACCGCACGGTCGTCGCCCAGCCGGGCGGTCTGGCCGAGGTCGCCATCGCCGTCTGAGACGTACGCGGACGCTCGCGGCCGGGGCAGGGGCCGCGCCCACCGGGTTGGACACCTGGGGCGCGGCCCTTCCGGCTGTCCGGCCCTACTCTGGACTCATGTACGCACGGCGGCGTCGCTGGTACTTCGTGATGATGGGGGTCTGCGTCGTCCTCTTCGTCCTCGCCTGGGCGGTGGTCCGGATCTGGTCCGTCCCGGCGGCGGTCGGGATGTGCCTGTTCGCCATGGTGATCCCGCCGGTGGCCGCGATGGTCGCGAACCGGCGCGGGCCCGAGGACCGGTGGTGGGACGCCCCCTCCGGGGACCCCGAGTCCGACGACTGGTGGGACGAGCTGGACGGCAAGAAACGCCCGCGGTCTTAGTCAGCCGGGGTGTGGCTCGCGTCGATGACGCAGAAGCGGTTGCCCTCGGGGTCGGCGAGCACCACGAAGTCGGGGTTCTCGGGGTACAGCTCCCACTCGACCCGCTCGGCGCCGAGACCGGTCAGCCGGGCCACCTCGGCCTCCTGCTCCGCCCGGTCGTCCACGTACAGGTCCAGGTGCACGCGGGGCTTCTCCTGCACCGGCGAGGTACTCAGCCCGAGCGCGATCGCGGGACCCTGCCCGTCCGCCGGGACCAGCACGGTCCAGCCCTCGTCCACCGCGCCGTCACGCGGGACGTACCCGAGGGCGCGCCCCCAGAACTCCGCGGCCCGCCGCACGTCGGCGGCCCCCATGACGATCGTCCCGAGCCTCAGCATGGGCCGATTCTGGCAGGCGGACGATCAGTAGACGAGGGCCTGCGTGCCGTCCGCCATGACCTCCTGCACGAAGACCTGCGCCCCGGCGATCCGTACGCCTTCGAGGACGTCCCCCTCCCCGATGTCCCGCCGCACCGCGCACTGCGTGCACAACGTGACCCGCCCCGCCGACAGCACCGACTCCAGCAGGTCCTCCAACGGCGCCGCATGCGGCAGCTCGAACTCCGCCGCCCGCCCCGGCAGCGCGAACCACGCCGACTCCCCGGTCAGCCACACCGACACGTCCACCCCACTCGCCACGGCCACCGCCGCCACGGTGAACGCCTGAGAACACCGCTCCGGAGCATCGGCCCCGGAGGTCACCTTGATCACGAGCTTGTTCGCCATGACCGAATCGTAATCCGGCGCCCTGCAACTACATGGACATGCCATGGGTCTGCTGTGGAGCGCGGACCACCGGGTCCGTGCTTCCTGTCCTGTGGGGGGACGACACGTTGAGCACCACGGAAAGTCCGGAAAGACCCGTACCCAAGCACGCTGAGAGCCCCGAGCCGGCCGAGGCCGCGCCCGTTCCGGCGCGGCGCCGGAGCCGTCGTACCGTGCGCCGGCTGACCCTCGCCGTTGCGCTCGGGCTGGTCGCCGGGAGCTGCGCCGGTTACCTCGTCCAGGCCGGCCGCACGCCGGACAAGCTGCCCCCGCTCTCCCAGCCGAGCCTCGCGCAGGCCCAGGGCCACGGCCCCGCGCCGCTGTCCGCCGCCCAGGACCACCAGGTCAAGGTGGACGGCGATCTGCGCAAGCTGCTGCTGAAGAGGCCGGGCGGCACCCGTGCGAACCCGGCCATCGAGAGCGACGACGGCTGGCTGGACCTCAGCGCCTACGCGGAGCTGTACACCAAGCCGGACGGGGCCTTCCGCGATCTCGTCGGTGACGAGTTCCGCCGCGCCGCCGTCACGGGCTGGATCGAGTCCGGGGACCGCACGGTGGAGATCCGCCTGATCCAGTTCCGGCAGGTGGAGTCGCAAGCCGCCGAGGAGGAGGCTTTCGGCGGGCGCGGCTGGGCCGCCGACGACGCCCACACCCGGAGCTGGCCTGTTCCGGGCACGGGCGACGGCGAGTTCTTCGTCCACGACCGGCCCGAGAGCCGCTTCGGCTCCGGTTACGTGGCCGAGGCGCATGCCTATCGCGGGGACATCGCCATGGAGATGTGGGTGGGGGACACCAAGCCGGTCTCGCCCGCCCGGGTCCGGGAGCTGGCACGAGCGCAGATGGAGCGGCTGTGAGCACTGACGCTGTGAACACCGACGTGACTGGTACCGACGTCGCCGGCACCGACGCTGCGAGCAAGCCCGCCCGCCCCCGCCGAACCGGGCGGATCGTGGGCGCCGCCGTCGCCCTGGCCACCGTTGCCGGGATCGGCTGCACCGCCGTCGTGGTGCGCGGGGCCGACCGCTCGCCGGGCGCGCCCACCTGGCGGCTGCCGCAGGCCGTGAAGGAGAAGAAGGCCACGGACAAGCAGTCCGGGCTGCGCGCCCTGCTCCTGCCCTTCGGCGAGGAGCGGTACGTCCGGGGGCCGGACGTGGCGAAGTTCGGCTCGGACACCGAGCTGACCGGACGGCAGACGTCCGACCTCCTGCGGCAGTCCCTCCGGAGCCTGCCCCGGTCCCAACGGCTCCAACTGGAGCGGCGGTTCGAGAAGAACCCGGTCAAGGGCATGGCGGTGCGCAGTTACGCCAGCACGGTCTGGGCCGGCGAGGGCTCCCGCGTCTTCACCGTGGAGATGGTGCTGAGCCGGTCGGACCGGAGCACCCTGCGCGCGCGCAACCGTTCCCAGCAGCAGTTCATCGACACCATGAAGGTCTTCCGCAAGGGGCCCGCGATCAAGGGCCACGAGGATCACGCCGCGTGCTTCCTGCCGCCGGCCGTCGACGGGGACAAGCTCGACTCGATGTCGTGCTCCGGCTATGTCGGAGACATCGGCGTCACCGCCTGGATCGAGGGCACCGCGCCGCTCGACCTGAAGGGGGCCGCCGACATGATGCGCGCCCAGTTCGACCGCATCAAGGAACCGGGTGAGGCCGTATGACCGAGTCGCAGACTCCATCGATGCCCGAGCTGCCGCCCGCGCAGGCCGGGAAGGACCGCCGCCGTACGCGCGCGGTCCTGCGCTGGGCCGCCGTCGTCGCCGTGTTCGCCCTCACCGGGACCGGGACGGCGTACGGGATCAGCCGGGCGGACCGCGCGGACCTGCCCGGTCTCGCCACCCACTCCGACGGGCGCTGGGAGTACCCGGCGCTGGTCAGGCCCCCGCTGCCGTCCGGCAGCCCCGGCCCGCTGGCCGCCGGGAACAAGGCGGGCACGCACTACGCCGACCTGCGCGCCCTGCTGCTGCCCGCGCCGAGGAACGCCACGGTGGACAAGACCCTGTCCGGCACGGACGGCTGGCTGCCGGTGAAGGACTTCCTCGCGCAGTACGACGCGTCGGGGCGCGGGGAACTGGGGCAGGCGCTGACCGACCGTGGGCTGCGGCATGTGGCGAGCCGTGGCTGGACCACCCCGGACGGCACGCGTACCCGGATCGATCTGCTCCAGTTCGCCACGGCCGAGGTCGCCGAGGGGTCGGAGAGCGAGTTCGTGAGCTACAACGGGCCCCTGCATCCGCTGCGCGGCGCCCCCGTCTTCGAGGCCGAGGGCTTCCCGGAGGCCGCCCGGCTGGACAAGGTCTGGCTCGCCGCGTACGCCGAGGCCAAGCCGTACGGCGCAGAGCGGACGCGGCTGGCGTACGCGGCCGCCGGGGACACCGTCGCCATGGTCACGCAGTCCCGTCCGGGGGGTGCGGCGGCCGTGCCGTTCTGGCAGACGGTGACCTTGCAGAGCGAGCTGCTCGCCTGAGGGACACCTCGCCAGGAGACTCCGACCCCGGCCGCGTAAGCTGGGCGCGGCTCTGTCGTACGTCCACTTCCGCTCAAGGAGCACACCCGTGGAGATCTTCTTCGAACTGCTGCTGGTCCTGGTCTGCGTCGGCGTGCTCGCCTTCGCCGGGCTGACCGTGAAGAAGCTGTACCAGGGCCAGCGCTGAAAGCACCGCCCCAGAACCGACAGGAACGGCCGCTCATGATCGAGATCCCGTCTGACCTGCACAAGGACCTCGTCCCCCTCGCCTTTCTGCTGGGCAACTGGGCGGGCGCGGGTGTCCATGACTTCCCCGGCTCCGAGAAGTGCAACTTCGGCCAGGAGGTGAGCTTCACCCACGACGGCCGGGACTTCCTGGAGTACCGGTCCCGTACCTGGGTCCTCGACAACGAGGGCAACAAGGTCCGCCCGCTGGAGTCCGAGGCCGGCTTCTGGCGGATCGACGCCGAGCGCAAGATCACGGTCACGATGACCCGCGACGACGGCGTGGTGGAGATCTGGTACGGCGAGCTGGCGGACAAGAAGCCCCAGATCGACCTGGTCACCGACGCGGTCGCCCGCACCCCCGAGTCCCCGGCGTACACCGGCGGCAAGCGGCTGTACGGCTACGTCAAGGGCGACCTCATGTGGGTCGGCGAGAAGCAGACCCCCGAGGTCGAGCTGCGCCCGTACATGTCGGCCCAGCTCAAGAAGGCCGTCACCCCCGAGGACGTCGAGCGCTGGGCGAAGGACCTCCCCGAGGACATGCCGGACGACGGCATCGCGTTCTTCAAGTAGGCCCGGCACGTAGGCCCGCAGAGAACCGGGCCGGCGTCCCGTCCAAGCGGGGTGTCCGGCCCGGCGGCCCTACACTTCCAGTGTGGTGAGCACCGACTGGAAGAGTGATCTCAGGCAGCGCGGTTACCGGCTGACGCCGCAGCGGCAGCTCGTGCTCGAAGCCGTGGACGCGCTGGAGCACGCGACGCCGGACGACATCCTCGTCGAGGTCCGCAAGACCGCCTCCGGGGTCAACATCTCCACCGTGTACCGCACGCTGGAGCTGCTGGAGGAGCTGGGTCTGGTCAGCCACGCCCACCTCGGCCATGGCGCGCCCACCTATCACCTCGCCGACCGCCACCACCATCTCCACCTGGTCTGCCGGGACTGCGAGAACGTGATCGAGGCGGACGTGGAGGTCGCCGCGGACTTCACCGCGCGGCTGCGCGAGCAGTTCGGGTTCGACACCGACATGAAGCACTTCGCGATCTTCGGCCGGTGCGCGGACTGCACGCTGAAGAGTTCAACCACCCCGTCGTAGGCTGGCCCGTATGAAGAGCCCCCTGCTGTCCCTGCCCGGCGCCGTTCCCGCCGAGGGCGTGGACGAAGGCGTCGCCGCCCACTACGGCGACCTGTTCCGCGAGCAGCGTGCCCTCGCCGACGGCACCGGTTTCGTCGACCTGTCCCACCGGGGCGTCGTCGCCGTGACCGGCGCGGACCGGCTGAGCTGGCTGCATCTGCTGCTGACCCAGCACGTCAGCGATCTGCCGGCCGGTGAGGCCACCGAGGCGCTGGTCCTCTCCGCCAACGGGCACATCGAGCACGCCCTGTACCTGGTGGACGACGGTACGACCGTGTGGGCGCACGTCGAGCCCGGCACCCAGGAGGCGCTGATCGCCTACCTGGAGTCGATGAAGTTCTTCTACCGCGTCGAGGTCGCCGACCGCACCGCCGACACCGCGGTGGTCCACCTGCCCGCCGGGTCCATCACCGAGGTGCCCGAGGGCGCGGTGGTCCGCGAGACGCCGTACGGGCGTGATCTCTTCCTCCCGCGCGAGCAGTTGGAGGAGTTCGCCGCCCGCTCCGGCCCGGCCGCCGGTCTCCTCGCCCACGAGGCGCTCCGGGTCGAGCAGCACCGGCCCCGCCTCGGCTTCGAGACGGACCACCGTACGATCCCGCACGAGCTGGGCTGGATCGGCACCGCCGTGCACTTGCAGAAGGGCTGCTACCGGGGCCAGGAGACGGTCGCCCGCGTCCAGAACCTCGGCAAGCCCCCGCGCCGCCTGGTCTTCCTCCACCTCGACGGCAGCGACGTCCACCTCCCCCCGCCCGGCACCGAGATCCGCCTCGCCGACGACGGCCCCGACGGCCGCAAGATCGGCCAGGTCACCACCTCCGTCCGCCACCACGAACTCGGCCCGGTCGCCCTCGCGGTCATCAAGCGAAACGTCCCCACCGACGCGCGCCTCCTGGCCGGAGACACGGCGGCTGCGCAGGAGACGGTGGTCGAGCCGTAGGTGAGCGGCAGACCTGTGCTGCGGCACGTCGGGGCGATGCATCTGAGCGGCTTGGTGCTGCTGTGCTCGTTCGTGGTCCCGCCCTTCTGGCTGGCCGAGGCGGCCTACGCGACACCGCCCGGCGATCCGACGGCGGACGCCCCGTTCATGGTGCTGCTCGTCGTGCCGCTGCTCGTACTCGGCCTGCACGTCGCCGTCCAGATCCCCGCCGGGCTGCTCAGCGCGTGGCTCGGGCGCGGGACGTGGGGGCGCTACGGGGTGTCCGTCGCCGTGGCCGCCACCCTCACCCTGCTGCTGTTCCGGGGCGACACCGGCATGTGGCTCGACGCCCTGGCCCGCACCGCGCTGGGGCTCGGGGCGTACGCCTGGGTGCTAACAGGCGCAGTGGGCCGCCTGTGGCGGGGCTACTAGCGGGTCCGGGGTCCGGCGGGTGGCGCCGGCCGGGGTTTCGACGGAGAAGCCCTCACGCGTCCAGTACTCCATGCCGCCGATCATCTCCTTGACCCGGTAGCCGAGCCGGGCGAGGGCCAGAGCCGCGCGGGTGGCGCCGTCGCAGGCCGGGCCCCAGCAGTAGGTGATGACCGGAGTCGCGGGGTCCAGGACGGCCGCCGCGCGTGCCGGGATCTCGGCGGTCGGCAGGTGCAGCGCGCCGGGAACGCGCCCGTGGGCCCATGCCTCCGGGCCGCGGGAGTCGAGCAGGACGAAGCCGGGCGCGCCGGACTCCAGCGAGGCGTGCACGTCGGACACGTCGGCCTGGAAGGCGAGGCGGGCGGCGAAGAAGGCGGCGGCCTCGGCGGGGGCGGCCGGGGGCATCCGCAGGGCGGGGCTGGTCTCGGTGACTGTCATGCCGTAGACGCTAGGACCGGGGGCCGCCGCGCAGAACCGGTGATCCACGGCGTTCCCCGTCCCGCGCCGGGCGATCCGTGGTATCTCTCGGCCATGGCCGCCGATTCCCTCGACCCCACCGACATACGCATCCTGACCGCCCTTCAGCGCGACGGACGCGCCAGCTATGCCGAGTTGGCCCGCACCGTCGCCATGTCACCGAGCGCGGTGACGGAACGGGTGCGACGGCTGGAGGAGAGCGGGGCCCTCACCGGCTACGCGGCCGCGGTCAGCCCGGAGGCGCTCGGCCTGGACATCCTGGCCTTCGTCCGGCTGCGCTACCCCACCGGCAACTACAAGCCGTTCCACGACCTGCTGGACACCACTCCCGAGGTGGTGGAGGCCCACCATGTGACGGGCGAGGACTGCTTCGTGCTGAAGGTCGTCGCCCGCTCGATGCGCGACCTGGAGCGGGTCACGGGCCGCATCTCGGGGCTGGGAGCGGTCACCACCAGCGTCGTGTACTCCAGCCCGCTGCCGGGACGTCCGGTGACGGCGGTGCTGGCACAGGGGCCCGGCTAGACCTCGACCAGGATCGTGAAGGGGCCGTCGTTCACCAACGACACGCGCATCTGGGCGCCGAAGCGGCCCGTGGCGACTGTTGCGCCGAGGGCGCGGAGCTGGGCTACGACCTCGTCGACCAGGGGTTCGGCGACCGGGCCGGGGGCGGCGGCGTTCCAGGTGGGGCGGCGGCCCTTGCGGGCGTCGCCGTAGAGGGTGAACTGGCTGATGACCAGGAGGGGGGCGCCTGTGTCGCTGCACGACTTCTCGTCGGCGAGCATGCGCACCGACCAGAGTTTGCGGGCCAGTTGGGCGGCCTTCTCCTTGGTGTCCTCGTGGGTCACGCCGACCAGGACGCACAGGCCCTCGCCCTCGATGGCGCCCACCGTCTCGCCGTCCACGACGACGCTCGCGCCGTCCACTCGTTGCACCACCGCACGCATGCGAACCATCATGCCGTGCGGTGGTGGGTGCGCCGGTCCGGGGGGTCCGCAACATATCCATACCCCCCATCCAGGGCCGTTCGGGGGCAGTCGGTCACATAGCGGCCACCGGGGGTGGCACGATGCTTCCCACACGCCGGTCGAGGGGACGGTCCACCGCACATGAGCACACCGAGCACCAGTGGTCCGGTCACACACCGGCCGCCCGCACAGCGCGCCGAGAGCCCGCCGAGCCCGCCGAACGCGCCGTCGACGGAGTCCGCCGCGAGCGTCCTCGCCCCGCTGAGCCTGCCCGAGCTGCGCGCCCTGCGCCGGGACGCCCAGCGCGAGGAGGCCGACCTGAGCTACGTCCGGCGGCTGCTCCAGGGCCGCATCGACATCCTGCGCGCCGAGCTGGCCCGCCGGGGCGGGGAGCGGGTGCCGGCGCCGGTGGACGGGTCCGTGGTGGAGCGGCTGTCGGAGATCCTCGCCGACGCCCCGGCCCGCCACCGCTCCTCCGCCCGCCATGTCACCCTCGGCACCCCGCACAGCGAGGAGTACGGCAAGCTCGCGGCGGAGATGCTCGCCGAGGTCGAGCTGTCCGACCTCACCGCCCGCACGGACGCCGAGCTGGCCGCCGCGATGGGCCGGCTGACGGAGTACGAGCAGGAGATCTCCCACCGCCGCCAGGGCCTCCAGCGCACCGCCGACGACTGCGGCGGCGAGATCGCGCGCCGGTACCGGGCCGGCGAGGCCCAGGTGGACGACCTGCTGGTCTGAGCGGACCGGGGCACGGGAAATGCGCGCGACACACGCCGGGTCCCGCGCCTACCGTGGCGCCATGATCGACGTACGCCCCGTGGCCGAAGACGAGTTCGACAACTGGCACCGCGCGCTGGACACCGGTTTCCTCCAGGACCCGGTGATCACTGCGGAGCAACGGGCCGCGAGGCTGCGGCAGTTCGAGCCGGGCCGCCTGCTCGGCGCCTTCGACGGCGCCCGTTGCGTCGGCACCTTCCGCTCCTTCGCCCAGGAGGTCACCGCGGTCGGCGGCGCGTACGTCGCCTCCAACGCGGTCTCCAACGTCACCGTCTCCCCGACGCACCGCCGCCGCGGCCTGCTCACCCGCATGATGCGCGAGGACCTGGCGGCCGCGCGGGAGCGCGGGGACGTGATCGCCACCCTGATCGCCGCCGAGTACCCGATCTACGGCAAGCACGGCTTCGGCCCCGCGACCTGGGCGACCAACTGGACCGTGGACGTGGGCCGTTCGGGGCTCGACCCGCGCTGGGCCGGCCCCGGGGACGGCGCCCGGATCGACCTGGTGGACGGCGCCGAGGTGCGCGCGCTGGGCCCGAAGCTGTCCGAGCGGGTGCGCGCGGTGACGCCGGGCGCGATCGGCCGGGACGAGCTGTGGTGGGACGCCCGTACCGGCGTGGCCCGCTTCGGCCGGGACTGGACCGAGCCGTTCTACGCGGTGTACCGGTCGGCCTCCGGCGAGGTCGAGGGCCTGGTGTCGTACCGCTGCGAGGCCAAGTGGGAGGGGCAGCAGCCGGACAACGCGGCGAAGGTGGACTGGCTGACCGCCGCGACCCCGGCGGCCGAGGCCGCGCTGTGGCGCTACCTGTGCTCGATCGACTGGATCGCCCACGTCAAGACCGGCTGGCGGGCCCCGGACTCCCTGCTCCCCTTCCTGCTGCCCGACGTCCGCGCGGCCCGCGTCGAGACGCACACGGACTGGCTGTGGGTCCGGCTGCTGGACGTCGTACGGGCGCTGGAGGCGCGGAGCTACGAGCGGTCCGGATCGCTGGTGCTTCAGGTGCTGGACGAGGACGGCACGGCGGGCGGGCGGTACCGGCTGGAGGCGTCCCCCGAGGGCGCGTCCTGCACCCCGGCGGGCGGTGCGTCCGCCGACCTGACGCTGCCGGTGGCCGAGCTGGCCACGGTGTGGCTCGGAGACGGCTCGACGGCACGGCTGGCGGCGCTGGGGCGGGTCCAGGAGGAGCGGGAGGGCGCCGCCCGTGCGGCCGACGCGCTGTTCCGCACGTCCGCGCGCCCGTGGTGCCCGGACTCCTTCTGACCCGGCCCCGGTCGTCACCTGCCGTGCCGGCGGCCGTTCATCCGTAGCTGTTCTGTTGTGGCTGTGCGCTGGACGTTCTTCGGTTGTGGCTGTGCGGGTGTTCAGTTGTGGCTGTGCGCTCCCGTGGCCGCCCCCTGCCGGGCTCCCGGCTCCCCTCCGGAGGGGAGCCCGGTCGGCCAACCGCCGGAAAGCTCGACCATGTCGGTCAAGTTGGCTGCCAACTTCACTGTAGTTATAGCCGCGTGGAAGCGGCTCATAACCATCATCCCGCGAACTGCCGGAAGATGGCGGGAAGTTGTAGCCTTTGTCCGTGGACCCGGAACACGTCTCCGCCACTGGGCGGAAGAGGTCACCACGGTCACATCCCTCACGTGTCACCTCTCGCGTGGTGGCCGACACCCTGCGCACCCGTATCGACACCGGTGTGCTGCGCCCCGGCGAGCGGCTGCCCACCCAGGCGGAACTGGCCGAGGAGTTCGGGGTCGAGCGCGGCACGGTCCGCGAGGCGCTGCGCATCCTGCGGGTGGAGCGGCTGCTCGCCGGATCGTCGCAGGGCAGCCCGGCCACGGTGGCCGTCCCGCCCGGCGCGGTGGGCCCGGCCGCGCCGCCGCAGCCCACGATGGCCGGCCTCGCGCCCCGCGTCGCGGCCGCCTTCGCCGTCCCGCACGTCCGCGTGGACGCCCTCTGTCTGACCTCCGTCTCGCTCACCCTCGCCATCGGGGAACCGCTGCGGCAGATCCACGCGGGAGGGCTGAAACCGGCCAAGATCGACGTACGGCTGCTGCTGCCGAGCCGCGACATCGCCCTCGCCTTCCCCGCGCCGGTGGACGCCGCCGACACCGACCTGCTGCACCGGCGCTGGCTGGCCCAGCGCAACGCCCAGGGCCAGGTCCTCCGGCACAACCTGCTCGCGCTGCGCACCACGCACGGCATCGACGTCCGGGTCCGCTTCCGCGCGCTCCCCTTCACCCCGCCGGTCAAGCTGTACCTGCTCAACGGCTCCGAGGCGCTGTTCGCGTACTACACGCTGGCCCGGCGGGAGCGGGACATAGGTCCTGAGCACCTGGCGCTGTACGACGCCGAGGGCACCCGCTCGATGCTGTTCGCCTTCGCACGGGGGGCGGGGGAGCGGGACACCGAGTTCGTATCGCAGTCCCGGCTCTGGTTCGACGCGCTGTGGGAGACGATCAGCTCGGAACTGGTGCTGGGGTAGCCGAGTTGGCAGCCAACTCATGTTCTGTGGTCCGCACTTGGCAGCTACTTGCCGACAACTGCCCGTAGATGGGCTGAGGTTGTACCGTTTGGTCGTGACCCAGGAGAACGTGGCAGTGAGCGGCAGACGGTTCACCGCCCAGGAGATCGCCGACGCCCTGCGCGCCCGCATCCGTGCCGGTGAGCTGCGGGCGGGCGAACGGCTGCCCACCCAGGCCGAGTTGGCTGAGGAGTTCGGCGTGGAGCGCGGTGCGGTCCGCCAGGCCCTGCGTCTGCTGCACGACGAGGGTC
This sequence comes from Streptomyces bauhiniae, assembly GCF_004784475.1. Taxonomy (GTDB): domain Bacteria; phylum Actinomycetota; class Actinomycetes; order Streptomycetales; family Streptomycetaceae; genus Streptomyces; species Streptomyces seoulensis. Next base: position 445,376 of record NZ_SRRT01000007.1, on the reverse strand, counting down.
TGCTCACCGGCGTCACCAAGGGCAGCCCGCCGCGCGTCGCGGAGCCCGCCCCCGCGCAGGACGGCCCCCAGCCCACGATGGTCGCCCTCGCCCACCGGCTGGCGGAGGCGTTCACCGTGCCCCACGTCCGCGTGGACGCCGTCTGCCTGACCGCGCAGAGCCTGATCCCCGCCCTCGGCGAGCCGCTGCGGCTGATCCACGAGGGCCGGGTGCGCCCCGAGCGCATCGACGTGCGCGTGCTGCTGCCCTCGCGCGACATCAGCCTCGCCTTCCCGGTCCCGGTGGACCCCGAGGGGGACGACGCGGACCCGGTGCACCGGCGCTGGCTGGCGATGCGCAACGCCCAGGGGCAGGTGCTCCAGTACAACCTCAACGCGCTGCGGGCCACGCACGACATCGACGTCCACGTGACCTTCCGCGCGCTGCCCTTCACCCCGCCGGCCAAGCTGTACCTGCTCAACGGCGCGGAGGCGCTGTACGCGTACTACATGGTTACCCGGCGCGAGGAGCCCACCGACACCGGCACCCTGGAGATGTTCGACACCCTCGGCTCGGAGTCGATGCTGTTCTCCTTCGAGAAGCGGTCGGGTCAACGGGACGCCTCCTTCGTGGAACAGTCGCAGAAGTGGTTCGACGCCCTCTGGGAAACCATCACGACGGACCTGACACTCTCCTAGTGACTTCCAAGACGCCGGAAACGACGCAGCATGAGCTGATGGCGACCGAATCGGTCGAGGAAAAGAGCGACCAGAGGACCGAGAAGCTACGGGAACTGATCGGCGCGCGGGTCGTCCTCTGGGACTTCGACGGCCCGGTCTGCCGCCTCTTCGCCCGGCACCGCGCCGAGCGGGTCGCGGCCGGGCTGGTGGAGTGGCTGGCCGGGCGCGGCCTGCGCGGGCTGCTCACCGAGGACGAGCGGGAGACGCTGGACCCGCAGGTGGTGCTGCGCGCGGTGGACCGCCGCCACCCCGGCAGCGACCTCGTCGCCGAGCTGGAGGAGCGCCTCACCCAGGAGGAGCTGCTGGCCGCCGCCTCCGCGTGGCCGACCCCGCACGCCGACCCGCTGATCCGCACCTGGTCCGCCGTCGGCTCCCGGCTGGCCGTCACCACCAACAACTCCCCGCGCGTGGTCCACGCCTACCTCGCCGGCCGTGGCCTGACCGGCTGCTTCGCCCCGCACATCTACGGCCGTACCGCCGAGCTGCACCGCCTCAAACCCGACCCGTACTGCCTCGACCGGGCCCTCGCCGCGCTGGGCGCCGCCCCCGAGTCCGCGCTGATGATCGGGGACTCGCCCACCGACCTCGTCGCCGCCGAGCGGGCCGGGGTGCGCTTCCTCGGCTACGCGAGCGGTGAGCGCCGCGCCAAGCAGCTCCGCGCCTCGGGCGCCGACACGGTCCTCACCTCCCTGGAACCCCTGCTGCTCGCCCTGCGGGGATAGCTTGCTCGTACGCGCGTGCGCCCGGTCCCCGGTACGGGGGAACCAGCCCGGAGTCGTGGGGCCGGGACCCGCTCCCGAGGCGGTACCGTGCTGCCACTTCCGCCCCTTTCGGCAGGGCGCACGGCGAGAGAACGGGCCATGTCCCCCGAAACGGTTTCGATTGCCCGGCTGAACGCGGCCGGGGCCAGCGGCGACGACAAGGTGGTCGAGGGCCCGCTGCAGGGCTACCACCACGAGACCTACGTCTTCCCGCTGGCCGGTGAGGCGGCACGGCTGCATCCGGGGCGGTGGAAGTGCCGGGAGCCCCGCGACGGGCTGCTCTGGTTCGACCGGCGCTGCTTCGCCTCGGAGGAACGCCTGCTCACCGCGCTGGGCGACCGCGTACCGCGCGTGCCCGGCCTGGTGGAGGTCGGCGGGATGCGGCTGATGCGGTTCATCGAGGGCAGCACCCTCGGCGCGCTCCACCCGTCCGGCGCCGAGGTGCCGGAGGCGCTCGTCCGCCAGCTCACCGAGCTGTTCGGCAGGCTCGCCGCGATCGGCCCGGACGACGTCACCGCCGAGCGGCGCTGCGCCGCCGAGGACCGGCCGGCGGACGGCGACAGCGACGGCTTCCTGGAGCGGCTCGTCCACTTCACCGAGCACCGCGTCTACCGCCGCAACCTCGACCGCTTCGAGCGGCTCTTCGCCGAACTCGGCCTCACCGAGACCTCGTTCACGCACCTCCGCGCCCATGTGCACGGGCTGTCCCGGCGGCCCTTCTGCCTCCTCCACGCCGACCTGCACCGCGAGAACTTCATCGTCGATCCCGTGGACCGCCTCTGGACCATCGACTGGGAACTCGCCATGGTCGGCGACCCCCTCTACGACCTCGCCACCCACCTCCACCTCATGCGCTACCCCGCCGCCCAGTCCCGCGAGATCGCCGCCCGCTGGCACACGACCGTCCGCGCGGTCCGCCCGCTGAGCGTGCGCGGCTGGACGGACGACCTGGCACCCCTGCTCGCCTACAAGCGCGCCCAGTCCGTCTTCACGGACGTCATCCGCTCGGCCCTGGCCCTGGAGGACCCGGCCGCGCCCCCGGTCTCGTCCCTCGCGGTGAAGCTGCGGGAGATTCTGGCGCGGGGAGCGCGTCCGCTGGGCGTGACGGAGGTGCCGGATGTGGAGCGGGTGGCGGCGGCCCTGGAGCGGTGGCACACGGTGCAGGCGTCCGCGCCGTTCTCTGGCTAGGGCCCCGGGGATGCCCGATGCTGAGGGGTGATGCTGCTCTTTCTCGACATCGACGGTCCGCTCATTCCCTTCGGCGCGCCCGACGGCGCGTACCCGGAGTTCGAGCGGGGTGGTGGCACGGGTGGGCATCCGCTGCTGGGGCGGGTCGATCCAGGGCTCGGGGCGCGGCTGCTGGAGTTGGGTTGTGAGCTGGTGTGGGCGTCGACCTGGCTGGATGACGCCAACGCGGTGGTCGGGCCGTGGCTGGGGCTGCCGCCGTTGCCGGTGGTGCCGTGGCCGGACGAGGACGAGCCGCCCGCGCTGACCCACTGGAAGACGCGCCCGCTGGTGGAGTTCGCGGCGGGCCGGCCGTTCATCTGGATCGACGACGAGATCACCGAGGCCGACCGGGCGTACGTCGCCGTCCACCACCCCGCCCCGGCCCTGCTGCACCGCGTGGACCACGACTACGGGCTGACCCCGGCCGACTTCACCGCCCTGCGGGAGTGGCTGAGCCGGAACCCGGACTGAGCCTCACGCGGCCGAACGCTCCCCGGCCCACCGGCGCCGCAGGTGCGCCTCGGTGATCGCGGGCGGGGCGTACTCCATGTCGAGGGCGCCGACGTCCGTACCCGGCGGGACGATCGCGTCGATACGGTCCAGGATCTCGTCGGACAGCGTGACCTTGTCGCCCGCGAGGAGATCGTCGAGCTGCTCCATCGTGCGCGGGCCGATGATCGCGGAGGTGACGCCGGGGTGGCTGATGACGAAGGCCAGCGCGAGGTGGGTCAGCGAGACACCGGCCTCCTCGGCGACCGGGATCAGCCGCTCCACGGTGTCCAGGCGCCGCTCGTCGCGCAGATATCGGAAGCCGTAGGTGGAGCGGTGGGTGTCGGGGGCCTGGTCCTTGCGGTAGCGCCCGGTGAGCATGCCCCCGGCCAGCGGGCTGTAGATCAGCGTCCCCATCCCGTACCGCTCGCACACCGGCAGCACCTCGCGCTCGATACCCCGGTTGAGCAGCGAGTACGTCGGCTGCTCGGTACGGAACCGCTGGAGCCGGTGGTGTTCGGCGACCCACTGCGCCTCGACGATGTCGGAGGCGGGGTAGCTGGAGGTGCCGATCGCGCGGACCTTGCCCGCGCGCACCAGGTCGGTGAGGGCGGAGAGGGTCTCCTCGATGTCGGTGTCCGGGTCGGGGCGGTGGATCTGGAAGAGATCGACGTGGTCCGTGCCGAGCCGGCGCAGCGAGTCGTCCAGCGCGCGGGTCAGCCAACGCCGGGACGCGCCCTGCCTGTTGGGGTCGTCGGGGTCCATGGGCAGCCGCGCCTTGGTGGCCAGCACGACGGAGTCCCGCCGACCCTTCAACGCCTTGCCGACAATCTCCTCCGACTCCCCGAACGAGTACATGTCGGCGGTGTCGATGAAGTTGATCCCGGCGTCCAGCGCCTTGTGGATCATGCGTACGGAGTCGTCGTGGTCGGGGTTGCCGACGGCGCCGAACATCATCGCGCCCAGGCAGTAGGGGCTGACCTTCATGCCGGTCCGGCCCAGCGTGCGGTAGTTCATGAGTCTCCTCCAACCCGCGGTGGCCAGGGCCCGCCGCGGCGCGTTACGCTCACGAAAACGGAACGGTGTTCCGGGAAGAACGATACGGAACGCTGTTCCGGTTAGCAAGTGGAGGTCTGGCATGCCCGACGCCGAGCCGTCCCGCCCGCGCCTGAGGGCCGACGCGCGGCGCAGCATCGACACGCTGCTCACGGCCGCCGCCGAGGTGTTCGCCGAGTCCGGCGTGGATGCGCCCGTACGCCAGATCACCGCCCGCGCGGGCGTCGGCGCGGGCACCCTCTACCGGCACTTCCCGCAGCGCTCCGACCTCATCGCGGCCGTCTTCCGCCACGAGGTCGACGCCTGCGCCGACACCGCGCCCGCCCTCGCCGCCGACCACGCCCCCGTAGAGGCCCTCCGCCTCTGGCTCCTCCGCTTCACCCACTTCATCGCCACCAAGCGCGGCCTCAGCGCCGCCCTCCATTCCGGCGACCCGGCCTACGACAGCCTCCCGTCCTACTTCCAGCTCCGCCTGGTCCCGGCCCTCTCGGGCTTGCTCGCCGCCGCAGCCAAATCCGGCGAGATCCGCACCGACACCGACCCCAACGACCTCCTCCGAGCCGTCGCCAACCTGACCCTCCCGGCGCAGGACGACGACGGGCATACGGGGCGGATGGTGGGGTTGATGCTGGATGGGTTGCGGTACGGGGGCGCGATCAGAAGGTGATCAGCACCTTGCCGAGCAGGCCGCCCGCCTCGAAGTGCTCGTGGGCGGTGCGGATGTGGGTGACGGAGTGGTGTTCGGCTATGCGGAGGCGTAGGTCGCCTGTGTCGATGAGTTCGGTCAGGTGGGTCAGGTCGGTGGCGTTCTCCTGGACGTAGCTCTTGCGGGCGCCGGGTACGGCGGGTAGGGGAGTGTCGGAGATGGAGACGTAACGGCCGTTTCGCGCAAGGGCGTTGGAGGTGTCGACGCCTGCTGTGTCGAGGATGGCGTGGTAGTGGCCGGTGGGGAGGTCGGCTGTCCGGTGCCATGCCCGCTCGGCACCCAACTCCAGGGCCGCTGATCGGTGTTCGGGCCGGGAGACCAAGGCGTCGACCTGTGCGCCAGTGTGCCGGGCGAGTTGTACGGCGAGGGCGCCCACGCCGCCTACGGCTCCTGTGATCAAGAGGCGTTCGCCGGGGCCGAGTTCAGCCGCTCGAAGGGCTTGCAGGGCGGTCGTCCCGGCGAGGGGCAGTGCTGCGGCCTCCGTCAGCGGCAGGCTCGTAGGCGCCGGGGCGAGCAAATGGGCGGGGAGAGAGACCAGTTCGGCCCACGTCCCCCGTCCCGTGGCGATCTGCGCGGACATGGCGATCACCTCGTCCCCCACCTGGTAGCCGGGGTCCTCGGTGGCGACGACCCGGCCCGCCAAGTCCCAGCCCAGCGTGGCCGGGAGCGGCGGGCCCACCTCCCAGGCGCGGGTCTTCCAGTCCACCGGATTGAGGCTGCTGGCGGTGACGGCGATGAGTACCTCGCCCTCGGCCGGGACGGGTTCCGGTATGTGGCGGACGGTCAGTACCTCGGGTCCGCCGTGGCGGTCGATCTGTACGGCGCGCATGGCTGTGAGCCTTTCCATGAAGGGGACGCTCGCTCACGCCGGACCGTAAACTCTCACATCGATGTGAGAGTCAAGGGAGGAACGACTCGTGCGTATAGGTGAGTTGGCGCGTCGTACCGGCGTCCACGAACGGCTGCTGCGCTACTACGAGGAGCAGGACCTCCTCCACCCGGACCGCCTCCCCAGCGGCTACCGGGAGTACGGCGAGGCGGACGTCCACACGGTGGCCCGTATCCGCGCCCTCCTCGCCGCCGGCCTGAACACCGCGACCATCGCCACGGTCCTCCCGTGCCTGCGCGAGGACGCGGACCGCCTCGTGCCGACCTGCCCCGACCTCCTCCAGCACCTCCACGGCGAACGCGACCGCATCACCCGCGCCATCGAGGACCTCCGGACCTCCCGCGCGGCCCTCACCCGAGTGATCGACGCGGCTCCCGCGGAAGTCGAGAAGGAGCTGGTCCGGCGGGCGTAGGGTGCGGGGCCGTGGCTACCCCCCTCTGGCGCGACCGGCGCTTCGTTCTGCTTCTCGGCGCACGGGTCGTCTCCGTGCTGGGCAACGGCTTCGCGCGGGTCGCGCTCGGGTTCGCGGTGCTCGCGTTGCCGGGGGCGAGCGCGGGGCGGCTGTCGCTGGTGCTGGCGTGCCAGGCGTTGCCGCAGTTGGCGCTCATCCTGGTGGGCGGCGTGATCGCGGACCGTATGTCACGGTCGCGGCTGATGATGCTGGCCGACGTCCTGGGCGCCGGGGCGTACGCGGCACTCGCCGCCCTCGTGCTGACCGGGCACGCCCCGCTGCCCGCGATGTGCCTCCTCGCGGTGGCGGCCGGTACGGCGAACTCCCTGTTCGCCCCCGCGATGGAGGGCCTGGTCCCCCTGATCGTCCCCGCCGGCCGGCTCCAGCGGGCCAACGGCCTCCTCCGCGTCGGCACCAACACCTCCCTCCTCCTCGGCCTCGGCCTGTCCGGCGTGACCGTCGCCCTGGTCGGCGCGGGCTGGGCACTTGCCCTCAATGCCGCCTCCTTCGTCGTCAGTGCGGGCCTCACGGGGTTGCTGAAGGTGGCGGGGCGGCCGCGCGTACGGGCGTCGGGCTGGACGGAACTCCGTGAGGGCTGGCGGGAGTTCGCGTCCCGGCAGTGGCTGTGGGTCGTGGTCGCCCAGTACGCGGTCGTGATCGCCGCGCTGAACGCCGAGGTCGGCGTCCTCGGCCCCCTCACCGTCGAACACCAGGGTGGCGCCCGGAGTTGGTCGGTCATCGTAGGCGCCCAGGCCCTGGGCACCATCGCGGGCGCGGGCCTGGCGGCGCGGGTACGAGTACAACGCCCGATCTTCATCGCGGCGTTGAGCACCTTCCCGGCCGCCGTACCCATGCTCCTGCTCAGCCTCGCCGCCCCCCTCTGGCTGACGGCGGCCGCCATGTTCGGCGCGGGCGTGGCGAACGACGTCTTCGGCGTCCTCTGGTCCACCACCCTCCAACGCGAGATCCCCGAACACGTCCTCTCCCGCGTCACCTCCTACGACTGGTTCGGCTCCCTCGCCCTGGCCCCCCTGGGCCTCCTCATCGCCGGCCCGATCGCCTCTTCGGCGGGCACGAGCTGGACCCTGGCCGGGTGCGCGACGCTGGTCGTCCTGGCGACGTCGGCCGCGCTGCTGGCTCCGCAGGTCCGCGGGCTACGGACGCCCGCCGAAGTTCGTGTGGCGGAACCGGAGGTCAGCCGCACACGCTGAGCAGTTCGGCCCCGGTGGCGACCCGGCGCTCTCCTCAGGTCCGCGATCTGCGGAGGCCCGCGTGGCGGAGCCGAAGATCGCCCGCACACGCAGCTCGACCATGGAGGCGCCCCGGCTGCCCTCAAGTGCGCAACGTGCGCGCGTCCGCCGAGATTCTTCCTCCGGCACCGAGGACTCACCGCACAGGCTGAGCAGCTCGGCCACGGTGGCGACCCGGCTCCCCCCCCCCCAGGCGCGCAACGTGCGCACGTCCGCCGAGACCCCCGCTCCGGCACGGAGGACTCACCCGCACACGTTGAGCAGCTTCGCCCCGGCGGCGCGGACCTCCTCGTCCTGGGGGGAGCCGCTGGTCACCGGGCGGGCGGGGAGGTGCTCGCCCGGTGGCGAGAGGCTTGGCGGGGCCGTAAAGGATTGTCGGCTCAGTCGGTGGAGGCGAAGTCGTACACCGACCAGTCGCTCAGTCGGCGGTAGCCGAGGCGTTGGTAGAGGGCGTTGCTGGTGGGGTTGGACTGGTCGGCGAAGAGGACGACCTCCTGGGCGCCGGCGGCCAGCGCGGCGCGGCTGACCTCGGCGGAGACGGCGGCGGCGTAGCCGTGGCCGCGCAGGTGGGCCGGGGTGTAGACGATGTCCACCTGGATCTGGCCGCCGATGAGCGGGTTCATGCCGGCGATGGAGACGGGGGTGCCGTCCGGGGTCTCCCAGAGGGTGTACCGCTTGTCGGCGTACCGCGTGCTCGCCCAGGTCTCGGCGTCGACGGTGACGTCCTCCCCGACGGCCTTGGCGAACTCCCCGCACCAGAAGACGGCTTGGCCGAGATCCCCCTCACCGAGGACACGCGCCCGGCCCTCCGGGTGAGGCTCGGGCGGGGTGAGGGTGCCGAGCCGGTACTGCCGGACCCGTACGTCACGGAGCTTCGCCGTCACCCCGGTGCGCCGCTGCCACGCCTCGGCGAAGGCGGTGGCGGTGTCGTGGTCCGCGCCGACGGAGGTCGGGGAGAGGCCGGTGTCGGCGAGGTGGGCGGCGAGGCTGTCGGCCTGCTCGGGCGTGAGCGGGGAGAGGCCGAGGGCGCGGGGCGGCAGATGATAGAAGGTCCCGCTGACCTGCCCACCCTCCTCCAGCACCCCGAAAACAGGCGCCCGCCCGAACGCCCCCACCCCCCGCACCCGCACCCGCTCGGCCCACGTGAGCTGCATGACATGCTCCGCGGGCCGCGCCCGGAGAAACCCCCCGGCACGGGCGAGAAAGTCTTCGACATCGTCGGTGAGATACCAGCCACTTGACCGCATGCCTCATGCTTCCGCACCCGGGGCAGCAGGCGGGCGGTTTCCCGCCAGGACGTCCGAGGACCAGCCGCCCGTACACTCGCCCGCCATGGAAAAGATCTTCGAACTGGGAGAGATCAGCTGCCCCTCGGGCACCCTGGTCGTCATCGACGGCGGCCATCTGGGGCTGTGGAGCGGAGAACGCTCACCGTCGGAGATCGACCCGGCGCTGCTCGGCGCCGACACCCCGGAACGGGCCCGGGAGGTGACCGGCTCGGTCGACTTCGCCGTGACGGGCCCGGACGCCTCCGCCGCCGCCCGGAGCTTCGACCGCCAGCCCGGCATGATGCTCCACGACATCCCGGCCTCGGGGGTGGCGGACCTCAGGCGGATGTTCGAGAACCACTGCCAAGTCAACGCCTTGGACGCCCACTTGGCGGCGATGCCGAGCCGCGAACCCCACGCCCACCGCGCCCACCGCACGGCCGCCGAGGGCGGAGGAGGCTTCCTGATGTTCGGGGTACCCGTCGTCGCCGTGGGCGGCGTGCCGCGCGACCGCCGCCTCCCGGTACTGGCCACGCGGAGCGGGGACGGCCAGGGCTGGACGGAGATGGCGGTCCGTATGAGCGACGCCCCGGCCGAGACCTCCGTACCGCTGGGCCGCATCGGCGTCGACTGGGCCCGCGTCCTCTTCGGCGACGTCGACGCCCTCAGCGCCTGGCAGCACGACGAGCCCGTGGACGGCCTGGCCGACGTCGCCTTCTGGGGCACCGCCGCGCACGCCGCCGCCACGGCCTTCGCCGCCCCCGAGCTGGACGAACCCGGCGTCCACGGCTGGACGGACCTGACCGTGCCGAAGGCGGTGGAGAAGGCCCTCGCCGTCCAGAGCTGGGCCCAGGAGCCCGGCCGCCGCCTGATGGTCGACTTCCGCCCCCACTCCCACCACTGGCAGATCATGCGCCGGCTCCGTGCCTCCGTCCACGAGTCCGGCACGCTGGACCTCGGCCCGGCCCGGGTCCTCTGCGCGATGACGGCATGCGGCGACGGCTACTTCCCGGTCATGGCGGACCTGGACGCGAGGGGCGGCGTGGTGGCGGTGCGGGTGAGCTTCCCGGGGGCCTAGCGAGGCTGTCCACGACCCGGCTGTCCGTTCCCAATGAGGATGGCGGATGCTGCACACCGTGAGCTGCTGTCCGCCAGTTCGGTGGGGACGTTGCGCGCGCTGAGCGTCCCGGTTGATGTGGCGGGAGGGCTCGGTGGGTGAGGACGTGCCGGAGAGTCCGGATCAATGTGGCGGCGGAGAACAGCTCTGACCATGGTCCCGTCAGGAAGATGGGCACTCAAGGGGCTGGGTCTGAGTCCGGGTCTCCGGAACGATCACCGGTTTCGCGGCGGCCTGTTCCAGCCGGGCGTCGATGTCCAGCAGCTGCGCGTGCGGGATCAGCGTCGCCGACATGGCCAGGGACTCCGGCCAGCCCGGCCGCAGAGGCTCGGGGACCAGCATCTTCGCCAGCAGCAGCGACGCGTCGACCGCCTTGGTGCCTGCGGGGCGCAGCACTGCCGCGCAGATGGTCCGGGTCGCCACGTCGACAGCGACGGTCAGCTCGGGACGGCCACTCACCCCGTCCTCCAGGACCACCAGCACATCCAGCGGAGTCGTGTCGATCTGCACCAGTTCCCCCGGCCGGCAAGCCGCAGACGGCGTGAATGCCCCTGCGGGCCGCCGGGCCTGGGAGCGACGGGAAGAGGCCGAGCCGAAAGCGTGCGTGCCCGTACTCACCGCCTCCACCAGCCGGTAGAACGCCGACCTCGACGGCATCGGCACCACCCCGGCCCCATGCCGCTCGGCCAGCAGTGCCTCGACCCGGCGCCGCACCCGGCCGCGGGCCCGCATCCGCTCGACCGTCCGCGTGCTTACCACCCAACCAAGGGAACGCAGCTCAGCGGCCTTCGAGGCGATCCGCTCCTCCAAGGTGTGCAGGGAGGGTCGTATTCGGGCCGCTGCCCGGCCCCAGCTCCGCCTCCGGAGTCCAGCTCCAGCAGATGCCGTTCCCAGGCGGCGGCCTTCTCCGCTTCCTGTGGCGGGACCGTGTCCAGCAACGCGAACGGCGCCACCACCGGTGAGCCCTCCCGCTGACCGAGGAACTCGAAGTCCTCGGCGGACAGCAGATGAGACAGCAGCACCAGACTCGCCCGCCCGGCCTCGTCGGCCAGCCGCACCACCGTCCCCGACAGCCCGACCACGGTGTGCTGCCCCCCCCCCGTCGAGCTGGACCTGATCGCCGACACGCAGCACCGCCTGCCGGTTCACCACGCCTCCGCCCGGGACACCAGTGTCGTGTCCGTCAGCGGCTGCGACAGGTCCGCCCGCAGACGGTCGTGCCAGAGCAGATGGAACAGCACTGGCAGCACCGCGATCGGGTCACCCAGAAGCGATGCCTGCCCCACCAGCGGCGAGGGCGCCGAGAACACCGCCAGCAGTCGCTCAACCAACCCCGCCACAGCTCCATGCCGAGGATGCCGATATCCCGCCAGCCAGCGGACATTGGTCATTCTGACCGCGTCCACCGCCCCGACCACCCGATAACCCCAGTCCGCCGACTCACACGCCAGCCGCGTGACCGCGAACTTGGCCGCCGACCGTTCATCGACCCGGTCCAGAGGACGACAGGCCCCCTGCCGTCCTCGAACCGCGCGAAGTAGTCCGGCGCGTGGGAGACCGTCCGGCCCTTCTCGTTCCGCCAGAACAACCACAACGGCTGTGACAGCAGCCCGATCACCTCGGGCGTGCAGTCCAGCAGCATCGCGTGATCCCGCTCCAGCCACGACTCGAACCCCACATGCCCGCCGGTCGTGGCTGCCCAGTACAGCCCTGGAAAGTTCCGCTGCCCGCGGTACGACGGGAACCCGCGTACCGGCAGCCCCGCCTCGAACTCCACGGACGCCGCTTCGGTCAGCGGCCTCCGGTACTCACCCCCGGCATCGCGCCAACCGACCTCGAACCCCTCCGTACCCAGCCCCATGTACGCAACTGTCCAGAAACATTGGGAATCCGCCAGATCATCTAAAGCGAAACCCTTCATGAGGATGAAGCTGGGACTAGGACCGGCGCATCAACCTGGTTGGATCCATGCATGACGGATTGGTCGAAACTCAGCCACGCCTACGGCTCGGCGGAAGACATACCCGCCCTGTTGGACCGGATCGCATCGGAACCGAAGCCCGACCTCTGGAGCGACCTTTGGTCAGCGCTGTGCCACCAGGGCAGCGTCTACCCGGCCAGCTTCGCGGCGCTGCCCTGGCTGGCCGACGTAGCCGACAGTGACGACCGTGAGCAGGCGGTGAACGCTCTGACCCTGGCAGGCGCGATCATGGCGGGCGCCGAGCAGCCACACGGGGCCGGTGACGTCCGTACGGATCACGCAGTGGAGGTCGAGACCCTCCTGGCGGCAGTGAACCAGCACCTCCGGGTGACATCCGATCGCACCGACTACATCCACTTGCTGGAAGCCATGCTGGGCTTCGAAGGCGTCGTGGGCTGGAGCGAAGATCTGGCCTGGGGGTTGGGGAACGAGGAATACGAGGTCGACTGCCCCGGCTGCGAGGCCGGCCTGTTCATCGTTCTCGGCGAGCGAGGATTCTTCTCTACCAGCGAGGACTATGCGCTCTCGGTCGACGATGTTGAGGGGAGGCCCCTGCTCCCGGCGAACCCGGCCGATCTCGGAGGCATCGGCCGACGCCTCCACGAGATCGCAGTCTCCGACAGTCAGCACGAGGTCGCCCACGCGCTGACCTACGTATTCGGTCACGCGACGTGCCCGGACTGCGAAACCCACTTCTCCGTCGCCGACCAGGTCAGCGCCGACTGGTCAGCAACGCAGTAGACGCCAGATCGGTGGGACTCCGCCAAGCCCACCGCCAGAACCATGGGACTTAGCCACGTTCCCTGAGAACGGACACCGGCAAAGCGGCGGAAACCATCCCGTCACACCCCCGGCACAACACTTTTGCAAGCGGGGTGCTTGCAAAAGTTAGCGAAGGTGGGCATGGTGGAGGCATGGCATCGCTCAACGTCGGCAATCTCGGTGAGTATCTGCGCGAGCAGCGGCGCAACGCCCAGCTCTCGCTGCGGCAGCTCGCCGATGCCGCCGGGGTGTCGAATCCGTACCTGAGCCAGATCGAGCGCGGGCTGCGCAAGCCCAGCGCGGAGGTGTTGCAGCAGGTCGCCAAGGCGCTGCGGATCTCCGCCGAGACGCTGTACGTCCGCGCGGGCATCCTCGACGCCGAGCGGGACCGGGACGAGGCCGAGACGCGCGCCGTCATCCTCGCCGACCCCTCGCTCGACGAACGGCAGAAGCAGGTCCTGCTCCAGATCTACGAGTCCTTCCGCAAGGAGAACGGACTCGGCGGCGAAGGCCCCGTACGACCCGAGGAGTCCGACGGTACGGAAGCGCAGCCCAGCGACACCCCCGGCAGTGATGCCGGTCCGCGGCGGACGGCCGGATGAAGCCGGACCAGGGCTCCGGCCACCGCACGCGGACCACACCCACCTCAGCCGAACGCGAATCCGGGAGGACCTTCACCATGGCCATCACCGACGACCTGCGCAAGACCTTCAGCGACCCGACTCCGCTCTACTTCGCCGCCGGTACCGCCGATCTCGCCATCCGGCAGGTCCGCAAGGTGCCCTCGCTGGTCGAGCAGCTCCGCGCCCAGGCCCCGGCCCGGATCGAGCAGGTCCGCGGGACCGACCCCAAGGTCGTGCAGGAGCGGGCCACCGCCCGTGCCAAGGAGGCGCAGGAGACCATCCAGACCAAGGTCAACGGCTTCATCGGCAACCTCGACGTCGACCTCAAGAAGGTCGGCGAGCAGGCCCAGGACCTCGCCCTGCGCGGTGTCGGCGTGGCCGCCGAGTACGCCGTCAAGGCGCGTGAGGCGTACGAGAAGGTCGCCGAGCACGGCGAGCAGGCCGTGAAGACCTGGCGTGGCGACGCCGCCGAGGAGATCGAGGAACTCGCCATCGCGGTCGAGGGCCAGCCCGAGCCGGGCGTGGTCAAGGAGACCCCGAAGCCGGCCGCCGGTGCCGCCGGTCCGGCCGTCGCCAAGCCCGACCCGGCCGCCGCGAAGAAGCCCGTCGCGAAGAAGCCCGCTCCGGCTCCGGCCGCCGCCCGCAAGGCCCCTCAGCCGAAGAAGCCGACCCCGCCGGCCAAGTGACGGCGGACGGCGTCAGAGGTACGGGCCGGGCACCATCGGGGTGCCCGGCCCGTTCTGCGGGTAGCGTGACGGCAGCGATGACGAAGGCAAGGAGCGGTGGGACATGCTGATGCTGGGCTTCGAGGGGTTCATGGGACTCCTGAAGATCGTCCTCATGGCGCTGGCCGCGTTCGCACTCTTCGACGCGGCCTTCCGGCGTGAGGACGCGTTCCGCGCGGCGGGCAAGCAGACCAAGGTCTTCTGGCTGGTCATCCTGGGCATCGCCCTCGTGGTCAGCTACCTCTTCTCGATCCTGTCCATCCTGCCGGCCGCGGGCGCCGTCGCCAGCATCGTCTACCTCGTCGACGTCCGCCCCGCCGTCAAGGCCCTCACCGGCGGCAACCGGGGCTGGGGCCGCAAGGGCCGAGGCGGCAGCAGCAGCGACGGCCCGTACGGCCCGTACAACGGCTGAGGACTCCGCCGGTTCGGCGAGTAACGAGTCGGCCGGAGAGGGCTTTACGCCACCCGGTCCAGCAGGACCACTGCCACGTCGTCCGTCAGTTCGTCGCCGTTCAGGTGGCGGACCTCGCTGACCGCGGCTCGCAGCAGCTCCTCTCCGCGCAGACCCTCGGAGAGCTGGCGGTGGATCATGTCGAGCATGCCGTCCTGGCCGAGGCGGGGGCCGCCGGGGGCGGTGCGGCCTTCTATGAGGCCGTCGGTGTAGAGCATGAGGCTCCACTCGGCGCCCAGCTCGACCTGGGTACGGGGCCAGCGGGCGCCCGGGAGGAGGCCGAGGGCGGGGCCGTTGTTGTCGAAGGGGAGCAGACGGGGGACCGGGGTCGCGCCGGGACGGATCAGCAGCGGGGCCGGGTGCCCGGCGAGGCAGAGGCCCGCGCGGCGGCCGTCGGGCGCGATGTCCACCGTGCAGAGGGTCGCGAAGATCTCCTCGTCCGACCGCTCGTGCTCCAGTACTTCCTGGAGCGTGCCCAGCAGCTCGTCCCCGCACAGCCCGGCCAGGGTCAGCGCCCGCCAGGCGATGCGCAGCTCCACGCCGAGCGCGGCCTCGTCCGGGCCATGGCCGCAGACGTCGCCGATCATGGCGTGCACGGTGCCGTCCGGGGTGCGGACCGCGTCGTAGAAGTCGCCGCCGAGCAGCGCGCGCGAGCGGCCGGGGCGGTAGCGCGCGGCGAACCGCAGCGCGGCGCCCTCCAGCAGCGGCGTCGGCAGCAGCCCGCGCTCCAGGCGCCGGTTCTCCTGCGCGCGCAGCCGGCCCTCCGCCAGCCGCCGCTCGGCGGTGTCGGAACGCTTGCGCTCCACGGCGTACCGGATGGCGCGGCTCAGCAGCCGGCTGTCCAGCTCGTCGCGGAAGAGGTAGTCCTGGGCGCCCACGCGCACGGCCTCCGCGCCGCGCTCGGCGTCGCCGGAGGCGGTCAGGGCGATCACGGCGTGCCGGGGCGCCAGCTCCAGCACCTGACGGAGCACGGCCAGCTCGTCGCCGTCCTCGGTGTCGGCGCAGCCGGCGGCGGGGAGGGCGAGGTCGAGCAGGATGCAGTGCACGTCGGGCGTGAGCAGCCGCCCCGCCTCGGTGAGGTTGCGGGCGGTACGTACGCGGATCGGCCGGCCGGCCGAGTCCCGCAGCTCGGGGACGAGCGCGCCGGACGGGTCGTCCTCGACGAGCAGCACGGTGAGCGCCGCGCCGAGGGCGGCGGTGTCACGGTGCGCCTCTTCGGTGAGGGCTACGGCCGAGACCTGCGCCGGACCGCACTCGGCGGCCGGGACTGCTCTCTGCCGCGGTACGGGTACGGGCATGTCCTGGTTTCCTTCCCTCCCCCCGAGGGCACGGCGGCGCCGAGGGGCCTCGTAACGCCGTCGGGTGACCCTAGCGGCATCGGCCGCCCCGACGGAATGGGGCGCGCGGCGTCCGTATCGCGTAGACCACTGTCATATGCCCAGGCCCGTACGGCAGTTGGGCGGGGCGACAGGGGGCGCGGGATGACGAAGCTCACTTGGTTCCCGCCCGCCCGCGTGCCGTTGGTCACAGGGCCGGGCGGGGTGTGGCCCCGGTCACGCGTCCGGGCGTACGACCCCCAGGATCGGCATGGTGCCCGCGCCCGCGACGGTGACCGTACGGCCCGGTCGCGGGGCGTGGATTATCTTGCCGTCGCCCACGTACATCCCGACGTGGGTGGCGTCGGCGAAGTAGATGACGAGGTCACCGGGACGCATCTCGGTCACGTCCACGTGCGGGAGCTGCTTCCACTGCTCCTGCGAGGTGCGCGGGATCGGGGTGCCCGCGTCGGCCCACGCCTGGGAGGTCAGGCCGGAGCAGTCGAAGGAGTCGGGGCCCTCGGCCCCCCAGACGTACGGCTTGCCGAGCTGGGCGGTGGCGAAGGCGACCGCCCTGGCCCCGGCCGAGGTGGCCGTGGCGGTGGACTCAGCGGCGTCGGCCTCCTTCTTCAGGACGCCGGTGTCCAGCCAGGCGGTCTGCGCTTTGCGGGCGGCCTGCCGCTCCAGCTCGGCCAGCCGCTCCTTCTCCTTCTTCTCCAGCCGCGACTCGAGCTTCTCGGCGTCCTTGATCCGCGCCTGGATCGTCTTCTGGGCGGCGGCCTTGTCCTTGCGGTCCCGCTCCAGCTTCTTCCAGCGCGCGGCCGCGTCGTCGGTGTCCCGCTTCAGCTCCCGCTCGACGCGGTCGGTCTCGGCGATCAGCTTCTTGGTGGCCCGCGCGCCGTTCAGCAGGGTGCCGGCGCCGTCCGCGAAGTGCTCCGGGTTGTCGCTGAGCAGGAACCGCGCCATCGGCGGCATCCCGCTGTCCCGGTACTGGGCCCGCGCGGCGGCGCCCGCCTGGTCCTTCAGTTCGGCCAGCTTCTTGCGGGCCGTGTCGGTCCGCTTCTCCAGCCGGGCGAGCTGCACGGACTGCTTCCGCGTCTTCTCCTCGGCCGCGTTGTAGGCGTCGGTGGCGACGGCCGCGTCGTGGTACAGCCCGTCGAGCCGGGCGCGGACCTTCTCCAGCTCGGCGTCGGGCACGGGGGCCGGCGTGGGCGTCGCGGTCGCGGACGGCGCCGGGGAGGGCTCGGCGGGTCCCGCCGGTACCGCTGCGAACGCCGTACCCGGCACCGCCAGTACGGTCACCGCGCAGACCACGGTCACGGCGGCGGCGAGCAGCCCGCGCTGGCCCCTACCCATAACAGTCCCCCCAAGCTGATTTACCGTCAGTAACTTACGGTCCGTCCGCAGGATCGTGCCACGATCCCGCGCGAAGTGACAGAGGTCGTACGAAGTCGTACACGCCCCCGCTCCCCGCGCATCCCCCGCGATCTTCCCGCCCGTCTGACGTACCGGACCCGGAGATCGTTCCCCCGAGATCCCGGATTCCGTGCGATTCCCTCGAACAGGTGAACCAACGTCAGGTGAACTGACGTCAGCGCGGCGCCAACGCCTCCCACGCCACCGTCACTTCCCCCTGCCGCCACCGCGCCGGGCCGTCCGTCACCGGCCAGTCGGCCGTCAGGTCCCGCACCGTCCGCAGCCACCGCTGGCGCGCGCCGTAGGAGGCGTAGGGCGCGGCGGCCGCCCAGGCGCGGTCGAAGTCGCGCAGGAAGGCGTGCACCGGCTCGCCCGGCACATTGCGGTGGATCAGCGCCTTCGGCAGCCGTTCGGCCAGGTCGGAGGGGCGCTCCAGCGAGCCGAGCCGGGTGGCGAAGGTGACCGTGCGCGGCCCCTCGGGGCCGAGCGCGACCCAGACGTGCCGCCGCCCGATCTCGTCGCAGGTGCCCTCCACCAGCAGCCCCCCGCGCGAGCCCCCGCCCGCCGGGGCCAGCCGCGCGCACAGCCCCCGCCACACGGCGGCGACCTGCTCCTCGTCGTACTGCCGCAGCACATTGGCGGCCCGGATCAGCAGCGGCCGGCCGGGCACCGGGATCTCGAAGCCGCCGTGCCGGAAGGCGAGCCCCTCGCGCTCGTACGGTTTCGCCGCCGCGACCCGCTCCGGTTCGATCTCGACGCCGACCACGCGCGCGTGCGGGGCGACGGTACGGAGCCTGCCGAGCAGCTCGACGGCGGTCCAGGGCGCGGCCCCGTACCCGAGGTCGATGGCCAGCGGGTCGGCCGCGCGGCGCAGTTCGGCGCCGTGCGTGGCCGCGATCCAGCGGTCCATGCGGCGCAGCCGGTTGGGGTTGGTCGTCCCGCGCGTCACCGTTCCTACGGGGCGGGTCGTGCGGGATGCCATGTCTATGAGGGTAAGCGGGCGGAGTGACGACCTCTGGCCGAACGGTTGAGCGAACGCTGGTCATGATTGGGTAAAACCGCTTGATCGGGAAATGGGAAGAACCCCCTCCGCTGTTGCACCCCTCGGAGGACTCGGACGGTCCCCCGGCAGGCATGCCCGAGCGAGGAGGAAGCCCAGTGAGCCAGTACGTCAGCAGGCTCGGGCGCCGCTCCCCGGCGACCGCCCCCCGGCTGCGACTGCACCGCAGGCCACGCCGGGTCGCCATGCTCTCCGTGCACACCTCGCCGCTCCACCAGCCCGGCACCGGCGACGCCGGCGGGATGAACGTCTACATCGTGGAGCTGGCCCAGCGCCTTGCCGCCCTCAACATCGAGGTCGAGATCTTCACGCGGGCCACCTCCGGCGACCTCGCCCCGAAGGTCGAGCTGGCCCCCGGCGTGCTCGTCCGGCACGTCGACGCGGGCCCCTACGAGGGCCTGGCCAAGGAGGAGCTGCCCGCCCAGCTCTGCGCCTTCACCCACGGCGTGATGCAGGCGTGGGCCGGCCACCGCCCCGGCTACTACGACCTCGTCCACTCCCACTACTGGCTCTCCGGCCACGTCGGCTGGCTCGCCGCCCAGCGCTGGGGCGTCCCGCTGGTGCACGCCATGCACACCATGGCCAAGGTCAAGAACGCCAGCCTGGCCACCGGCGACACCCCCGAGCCCGCCGCCCGCGTCATCGGCGAGACCCAGATCGTCTCCGCCGCCCGCCGCCTTATCGCCAACACCGCCGAGGAGGCCGCCGAGCTGGTCCGGCACTACGAGGCCGACCCCGCGAAGGTCGCCGTCGTCCACCCCGGCGTCAACCTCGACCGCTTCCGCCCGCTCGACGGCCGCGCCGCCGCCCGCGCCCGCCTCGGCCTGCCGAGGGACGCGCTCGTACCGCTCTTCGCGGGCCGCATACAGCCCCTCAAGGCCCCCGACATACTGCTCCGCGCCGTCGCCCACCTGCTGGACGAGCGTCCCGAGCTGCGCCGGAACATCGTCGTCCCCGTGGTCGGCGGGCCCAGCGGCAGCGGGCTCGCCAAGCCGGAGGGGCTGCAGAAGCTCGCCGCGCGGCTCGGCATCGCGGACGTCGTACGGTTCCGGCCGCCGGTGGGGCAGGAGCAGCTCGCGGACTGGTTCCGGGCCGCGTCCGTGCTGGTCATGCCGTCCTACAGCGAGTCCTTCGGGCTTGTCGCCATCGAGGCGCAGGCGGCCGGCACGCCGGTGCTCGCCGCCTCCGTCGGCGGGCTGCCGGTGGCCGTGCGCGACGGCGAGACCGGCTTCCTCGTCCAGGGCCACGACCCCGCCGACTACGCGCGCGTGCTGCGCCGCTTCGCCGACGACCCCGGCCTGCCCGACCGCATGGGCGCGGCCGCCGCCCGGCACGCCCTCGGCTTCGGCTGGGACGCCTCCGCCGCCGCCACCGCCGACGTGTACGCGGCCGCGACCCAGTCCCACCGCCGTCGCGTACGCTCGCAGCATGGCTGAGACCGAGGCGACGGAACGGGCCGCGCGCACCCTCGAGGACGCGCTGAAGGACGCCGAGCTGGAGTGGGAGAACCCCGAACCGGGCTCCTACGTGGTGAAACTCCCCGGCACCGCCAAGCTCTCCACCACCGTCTCGCTGCTGGTGGGCCGCCACACCCTCTCCGTCAACGCCTTCGTCATCCGGCACCCCGACGAGAACGAGGCGGGCGTCCACCGCTGGCTCCTGGAGCGCAACCTCAAGCTGTACGGGGTGAGTTACGCGGTCGACCGGCTCGGCGACGTCTATGTCACCGCCCGCCTCCCGCTCGCCGCCGTCACCCCCGAGGAGGTCGACCGGCTGCTCGGCCAGATCCTCGAAGCGGCCGACGGCGCCTTCAACACCCTGCTGGAGCTGGGGTACGCCTCCGCGATCCGCCGTGAGCACGCCTGGCGCGT
Source organism: Streptomyces bauhiniae (assembly GCF_004784475.1). GTDB lineage: Bacteria > Actinomycetota > Actinomycetes > Streptomycetales > Streptomycetaceae > Streptomyces > Streptomyces seoulensis. Next base: position 425,238 of record NZ_SRRT01000007.1, on the reverse strand, counting down.
CTCGCGGGGAGAGTCCACCCGCAACCTGGACGCCTTCACCCACCTGATCGAGCGCGACTGAGCCTGGTTCAGGCGCCGTTGCGGTAGCGGCCCGGTGTGACGCCCACCAACTTCTTGAAGTGCCGGGTCAGATGGGCCTGGTCGTAGAACCCGCTCGCCACCGCGACCTCGCCCGGCGTAAGGCCGTCCAGCAGCAGGCGCCTGGCCCGGCCGACTCTGCGCGAGGTCAGGTAGCGGTGGGGTGCGATGCCGTACGCGGTGCTGAACGCCCGTACCAGGTGGGCGGGATGGGCGTGCAGCAGTGCGGCCGCTTCGGTGAGGGTGAGGCCGTCGGTGAGGTGCTCGTCGAGGAGTTCGCGCAGGCGGCGGGCCAACAGGGGGTCGGGGCGGGGGGGTTCGGGGTGGCGGTGACGCAGATGGTCCTTGAGTCGCTCGCCGACGAGCACGAGCCCGCTCTCCGCGGCCAGTTCGTCGCCAGGGCTGGCGAGGGCGCCGGGCAACTGGCCTACATGTGCGCGCAGTTCAGGGTCCCGCAGGTCGGGCTGGTCGACGGCCGGACCGATCAGATCGTGGCTGAGCCGGCTGCCGTCCAGGTACAGCACGCGCTTGCGGAAGCCGTGCGGGGTGGCGGGGGAGCCGTTGTGCGGGACGTGCGGGGGCAGCAGGGTGACGGTGTCGCGCGGGGTGCCGTGCTCGTGCCGGTCGAGGTCGTACCGTACGGCGCCGTCGTCCACGATCAGCAGCGTCCAGGCGTCGTGCACGTGCATCGGGTACGCGTACTCGGTGAACCGGGCGTGGAAGACCTCGACGACCCCCGGTACCGAGGGGCGCCACGCGGAGACTTCCGGCTGGTCGGCGGCCACGCAAGAAACGTACAAGACCCGGCCGGGGCGTGGTCGGCAGTCTCGGGGCATGGACGAACAGCCCCTGCGTTTCGACACCAAGATCGCCGTACTCCTCCGCGACGACCTCGCCCCCTGGCAGCGCCTCAACGTCACGTCGTTCCTGGTCAGCGGCCTGGGCAGCCAGGTCCCCGAGGTGATCGGCGCCCCGTACGAGGACGCCGACGGCGTCGCCTACCTCCCGATGTTCCGCCAGCCGGTGCTGGTCTTCGAGGCGACGAAGGAGGTTCTGCGAGCGGCCCACACGCGGGTGCTGAGCCGTGCGCTGCCCCGCGCCGTGTTCACCGCCGACCTCTTCTCGACGGGCAACGACACGGACAACCGGGCGGCGGTACGGGCCGTACCGACGGCCGACCTGGATCTGGTGGGGCTGGCGGTGTACGGGCCCAAGGGCGGGGTGGACAAGGTGGTGAAGGGGGCGAGGATGCATCCGTAGGTCAGGCGGCCTTCTCTACGGCGGGGCGGTCCGGGACGGCCGTGGTGGCGATCTCCGCCTCCTCCACCGGCAGCCCTCGCATCAGCAACGCGTACCCCAGCCCCGCCACCGTCCCGATGACCGCGCACGCGCCCCAGAGCCACCCGGCGCCGAGGTGGTCGATGACCGTGCCGGACATCAGGGGGGCGACCAGGGCGGCGACGGACCACGACAGGCTGTAGACGCCCTGGTAGCGGCCGCGGCCGTGGACGGGGGAGAGGCGGACGACGAGGCCGGTCTGGGTCGGGGCGTTGACGATCTCCGCGAGGGTCCACACGCAGACGGTGAGCGCGAAGACGCCGAGCGACCCGGCGAAGGCGGTGAGCCCGAAGCCGTAGCCCGCGAGCAGCGAGGAGATGACCAGCAGGCGGCGCGGGTCGCGGTGCTCGATGAAGCGGGTGACCGGGATCTGGAGGGCGACGATCAGGACGCCGTTGACGGCGATCGCGGTGCCGTAGTCGGCGGGGGAGAACCCGGCCTGGCCCATGGCGACCGGCAGGCCGACCGAGCCCTGCATGAAGAGGAGGGCGACCAGGAAGGACAGGCCGACGACCGCCATGTAGCGCCGGTCGCGCAGCACCGTACCGAGGCCGATCCGCGGCTCCCCGGCCTGCTTGGCGACGGGCGCCGGCCGGGACTCGGGCAGCTTGAGGAAGACGAGGACCGCGCAGGCCAGCGTCATCCCGGCCTCGATGAGGAACCCGGCGAGATAGCTGAACTCGGCGATGAAACCGGCGGCGACGGAGGACACCGCGAAGCCGAGGTTCAGCGCCCAGTAGTTCAGCGAGAACGCCCGTACGCGGTCCTCCGGCCGCACGATGTCCGCCATCATCGCCTGCACGGCGGGCCGGGAGGCGTTGTTGGCGGCGCCGACCAGGAAGGCGACGGCCGCGATGGCGACGGGGTCGTGCATGAAGCCGAGCAGCGCGACGGAGACCGCGGTGCCGACCTGCGCGATTAGCAGGGTGGGGCGTCGGCCGAGCCGGTCCGCCATCACCCCGGCGCCGAGCGAGGAGACGACCCCGCCGAGACCGTGCAGGGCGGCGACCAGGCCCGCGAAGGAGGCGGAGTAGCCGCGGTCGAGGGTGAGGTAGAGCGCCATGAAGGTGGCGACGAACGCGCCGAGCCGGTTGACCAGCGTGCTGGCCCACAGCCACCAGAAGGCGCGGGGGAGCCCGGAGACGGAGGACCTGGCGGCGGCGATGAGCCGGCCCGGTGCGGCGGTGGACATGACGGGACCCCCCGGTAAGTGGCGCGTGCGGTAAGCGCAACTTACTCAGCCGGGGCCGCGGGAAGCCACTGGATTAACAGAAGCCGTCAACCGTCGGCGGCGCGGTGACCCGTCCTGGGGGTGGATTACGCTCTGAGGCATGGCCGACGCACCGTACAAGCTGATCCTCCTCCGCCACGGCGAGAGCGAGTGGAACGCGAAGAACCTGTTCACCGGCTGGGTGGACGTCAACCTCAACGAGAAGGGCGAGAAGGAGGCGGTACGCGGTGGCGAGCTGCTGAAGGACGCCGATCTCCTGCCCGACGTGGTCCACACGTCCCTCCAGAAGCGCGCGATCCGCACGGCCCAGCTCTCGCTGGAGGCCGCGGACCGCCTCTGGATTCCGGTCAACCGGAGCTGGCGCCTGAACGAGCGCCACTACGGCGCCCTGCAGGGCAAGAACAAGGCGGAGACGCTGGCCGAGTTCGGCGAGGAGCAGTTCATGCTCTGGCGCCGCTCCTACGACACCCCGCCGCCGCCGCTGCCCCGCGACGCGGAGTACTCCCAGTTCAACGACGCCCGCTACGCGGACCTCCCCCCGGAGCTGCGCCCCCAGACGGAGTGCCTCAAGGACGTCGTCGTCCGCATGCTCCCCTACTGGTACGACGACATCGTCCCCGACCTCATCGATGGCAAGACGGTCCTGGTCGCCGCCCACGGCAACAGCCTCCGCGCCCTCGTCAAGCACCTCGACGGCATCTCGGACGAGGACATCGCGGGCCTGAACATCCCGACGGGCATCCCGCTGTATTACGAACTGGACGCCGACTTCAAGCCGGTCACCCCGGGCGGCAAGTACCTCGACCCGGAGGCGGCGAAGGCTGCGATCGAGGCTGTGAAGAATCAAGGCAAGAAGAAGTAACGCGACACCAGCAAGCCCCCGACCTGCTATTTCCTGGCAGGCCGGGGGCTTTTTGGTGGGGCTGGGCCGTCTCTGGGCCGTCAGTTGCTCGGCCGGGCCGTCAGGCGTTACTGGCACGCCGCCACTCGTAGGCACCGGGTGACGTCTCGACGACCTCTTGCGGATAGACCTCGCGTACCCGGGCGAGTAGGTCACGCTGCTCGCTGGCCCATGCTTCCGGTGGCGCGAACAGCGGGACGGTGACAGTGACTCCTGACGACGGCCCGTCGTGAACGGACACCCAGAGCCCGCGGCTCTCATCGGGCTCGAACTTCATCGAGGGGGTCCGCCCGGATTCGAGCCACAAGGCGAACCGACCGGACTCCAGGGTTGCCAAGGCGCTCTTCCAGTCCTCCAGGTCCTCAGGGAGGAGCGTCACGGAGAAGGAGGCGTTCACCGATTCCGCCACGATGACGATCTCGCAATCGAGGAAGTCGTGGCCGGTCAGAATTCCGGGTTGAAAGCGCCCCAGGACGCGCACGGAGACACTGTGGCCGCTGGTGCCGGGCGTGTCGGCCAGGTGGATCAGATTGATGACGCCATCCGTCGAGCCCATGGGTTCCTTCCCCGAAGTGATGAGGCCCGGGCATCTTGCCGTACTGCCCGCTGATCTCACGGTTCGGGGTGCCGACACCTCAGATACACCTCGGACACCGCTATGGCGGTCCGTTCCTGGCTGGACGGCATGAGGTGCGCGGCCTTCAATGACGGGCCCGTCCACGCGGACAGCGGTGGTGGCGGCGTGGACGGCGCGGCGCCGATCAGCAGCTCGGTGGTGGCCCAGCCCCGCGTACGCCCGGAACTCCCGTTGCCCCGCTGTGCGCCCTGCCCTGCGGAGGCCGTGTGTCCCAGGCTGGATGTCCGGATCAGGGGCGAAGCGTTGGGAGGGACCGTGGGTGAGTGGAAGCAGGGGAAGTGTGGCTGGCCGACCGACCGGGGCAGTTGCCGTAACAAGACGATGAAGGGCACGTCGCGGTGTTACCGCCACCAAGGTGACTGGACGAAGCGCGGCCGGGCCGAACTCAAGAAGACGGCGAGCAGGCGCCGTAAGAAATAGGCGGGAAACCGGGGCCCGACCGGACTGCCGCCTGCAGATTCTCCTGCGGAGAAAGCGTTCGTCCGTGCTGCGGGAGTCGGGCTCGGGCCGTGTTCTTAGAGCTTGGGCTTCAGCTCATCGGCGATTTCCGCGCAGGACCGCTGGTCATGGCCGCGACTGACATTGACCTCGTCGCGGGGCTGTGCGCCGGTCGGGTAGCCGTGCGACGAGAATCTCCACAGGTCGGCGCCAGCGGGCAGTGTCTCGGCGTTGGTCTTGTACATATCGATCACCGCGGTGGAAAGCATCGTGTGCGTCGGCCCGTCCACGTCCAAGGCGGTCAGGGTGTAGGAGTTGCCCTCGTGTCCGGCGCCACCGACGTTGAACTGGTCAGCATGCCAGTGGCCGCGGCGGATCGTGGCCTCCCGGAGGAACAGCACCCGGTTGTTTCCCGTCTTGTCGGGGAACTCCACCGCGATCCACAGGTGGTGCCCCTTCGCGAGCGTGCCGCTCCCTTTGAGGCTCGGCAAGCAACGGGGGATGCTCTCGGACTTGCTGTTGTCCAGTGAGGTGATGCGGATGTCGTCATTGTTGGGCCAGAGGAGCAGGCCACTGCCCGTAGGTAGCGCCAGTACGGCCGCGACGGTCGCGACGAAGCCACCCCGGCGATTTCGGTAGGCCTGCCGTGTCCATCTGCCCAGACTGAGCCAGGCCTGTTTCTGGTGAGCCCAGAAGCCGCTCGCTGTCATCGCGCTTGCTGTCGACTCTTCCATGATCCCCCCTAGAGCGATGTCGCACAATGGCAGGACAACGTAGCCGGGGCGCCATCAGCGAGGAATGCCAGTTGCCAACTGGTTACAGAAAGTGGATGTGCAGCCTGAACGCCAGGGGGCGTGGAATCTGCTCACCGGCAGGGGGCTCGTGGTGGTGATTTGCGGCGTGCGGGCGCATCCGTGCGCCGTTGATGCGCCCAGGGGAGCGGGCATGGAATGGGTGGGGGCATCTGGCCCCCGTGTCGAGGAGGACCCATGCCCGAATCCCCGAGCACCACGACCGACCCCACCCAGGACCGCGACGGCGAACAGCCCGCCCAGATCAGAAGCCTGCCGTTGATCGCCGCCTGCGGCTGCGGCTCGGGGTGCGGCTGCGGCTGCCAGCAGGGCGCGCCCTGCCAGTGCGGCTGAGGGCTTCGCAGGTCAGCGGAGGTCGAGCGGCTCCGCCTGTGCCGCCGTGGCGTGACCCACGGTCAGCGCCCACCGCACCGCCGACGGCGCCGTGACGACCACGGTACCGGCACCGTCCGCTCCCGCCACGGCCATCTCGTTGTGAACCGTGTTGTCCTTCCCGGCGGAACACTCCACCGGGAAGGACATACGCACCGGCCGTACGACCACGTTCATCGTCCCCTTGCCCCGGCACCGCACCTCGACGAAAAGCGCGTCCCCCTTCTTGCCTTTGCCGAACTCCCGGACTGCGCTCCCCGAGGTCAGGCTCGGGTCGTCGGGCAGCGGCGTCCCAGCGGCAGCCTTATGAGGCGACGGCACCGCACTGCGCGGCGCGGGTTCCCCCTTGCCGGAGTGCCCGGCGGAACAGGCGGCGACCGGCAGGAGCAGCATCGCCGCTCCCAGCCCCGTGATCATGCGGCGAATGGTGTTCACAGGCGACAGCCTGGCCCATCTAGCTTGCCTGCGGCACTTGTTGGCCGAATCCGTCCAGTTCAGGCGGTACGTTCAACGCCCCGCGCGGCCGACCGCCCCGACCACCGCCGCCACGAGCACCGACATCACGCACCCGGTGGCCAGTACCGGGCTCGGCGTGAAGGTGACCGCGAGCACGGCGATGACGCCCACCGCCCAAATGACGTCCAGGACACCGAACTTGGCCGCTCCCCGGTGCAACAGCCGCAGCACCGCCACGTACAGCGCGACCGGCACCGTGTACGCCGCCGCGATCACCGGCCGTTCGAGGTGCGCGTGCCCGGTGAGGTGCGCGATCTCGACGGCGAGTCCGGCGGCGACGGCGGCTGCGGAGGCGTAGACGACATAGTGGCCGTAGCCCCAACGGAGCGCGGTAGTCAGCCGGTTCAGCTTCTCGGGCGCGCTCTGTGTGAAGTACAGCCACCACATGGCGAAGACGGTGAGGATGCCGCCGACCACGAGCGGGGCGATGTCGCCGAGGGACACCTCGGTGTCGAGGGCGGCGCGCACGGTCGCGGTCGCGGCGGTGATGGACTCGCCGAGGACGATGAGGGTGAACAGGCCGTACCGTTCCGCGATGTGGTGCGGGTGCCAGGAGGTCTGCCCGGCGCGCTCCGCCCAGGCGGGGACGGCGAGTTCGGCGACGACGAGCACGAGGAAGGACGGCAGCCCGGCGCCGTCCGGCAGCCACAGCCGCGCGACCCAGCCGATCTGTACGACGAGGATGCCGGCCGCGTACCGCAGACACGTCCGCCGCCGCTCCGGGTCGCTGCGGGCGGCGCGCAGCCACTGGCTCACCATGGCCAGCCGCATCACGACGTACCCATAGGTGATGACCGTGAAGTCGTACTCCTCCAGCGCCTTCGACGCCCCCGCCGCCAGCACCAGCGCGCCGGCGATCTGCAGCAACGTGAGCAGGCGGTACGGCACGTCGTCCGTGTCGTACGCCGAGGCGAACCACGTGAAGTTCATCCACGCCCACCAGATGGCGAAGAACACGAGCACGTACCCGAGGACCCCGTGACCGAGCTTCCCGGCGGCCAGTTCATGCTCGAAGGCCGCGGCGGTCTGGGCCACCGCGGTGACGAAACAGAGGTCGAAGAACAGCTCCAGCACGGTGGCGGTGCGGTGCCGTTCGGTACTGGGGCGGGGGAGCATGGGGCGGTGCCAGGGGGTGGGGTGGGTCATAACGGGCCATGGTGCCGTACGGGCAGCGCCAGGGGATGGGCGAACGCGTGACCGGTTCACCCCCTTGCGGGGGATACCCGCCGAGGCGAAGCTCGTGCACGCTGATGCGATCAACTCGACAGCGGGAGCACGCATGACCCTGAAGTTCCTCGGGATCAGTTCCAACACTCCTACCGATGAGTCACCCACCATCTGGCTCCATGAGGAGTCCGGAGATCTCCTGATCCAGTCCTACAAGGCGACGGAGAAGGAGGTCGAGGACTGCCAAGCGGTGGGTTCCGTGCCCGGCCACTCGACAGACGTTCCGGACCACGAGACGATCATCAGGCTGCCCGCCGAGATGGTGAAGTACATCCCTCGCCCCCACGACGGAGAGGACGACAGTGCAGGCACCGCCGGCCCGTGAAGCTCTGGCGAAGGCCCAACGTTCTGCCGTGCACCTGGAGATGCGCGATTCCTACATGCTGGACGACCCGGAGTTTGTCGCCTGGCAGCGAGGAAAGCGGCTCGATCCTGCGGACCGGTCGTCCTGGTGGGGCGGTTGGCACGAGGCGGTACGGGATGCCGTCGCGCGGGGCGTGACCGTACGCCGGGCCCGCATCGTGTCGGAGCCGCTGAGCGCGTACGCGCGTTACGAATACGACCTGACGTTCACGAACCTCGCGGCGGGCGAGTCGGTCCGCTGGCTGCCCCGACGCCGGACGACGGATCTCGCGGTGCCCGGAACGGACTTCTGGGTGTTCGACGGCACGCTGGCACTCTTCCACCACTTCACCGGAGAAGGGCAGTTGGCGGAGGACGGCCGTGAGTACACCGAGGACCCGGCGTGGGTGAAGCCGGCGGCGGAAGCGTTCGAGAAGGTGTGGGAGCGCGCCGTCCCGCACGAGGATTTTCGGCCCGTCTGACGCTTGCCATGCCTGCATCCCCCTCGTCCAGTGCCCAACAGGCCCGCCTGGCCCTGGCGGACCGGCTCACGGAGTTGTGTCGCGACGCCGGCCTCACCGGCCTCGAACTCGCGCTGCGCTGCGGTTGGAGCCGGTCCAAGTCGTCGCGGATCATGAACGCCCGGACGCCTCCGTCGGAGGGCGACATCCGGGCATGGTGTGCAGCCTGCGGAGCCGGAGAGCAGGCCGGAGACCTGATCGCCATGCTCCGCACCGCCGAAGGCATGTGGGTGGAATGGCGGCGTATGGAACGGGCCGGGCTCAAGCGGGCACAGGAGGCCCGGCTGCCCCTCTTCGAGCGCACCCAGCGCTTCCGCGCGTACTCCTCCTGGCTCGTGCCGGGGCTGCTCCAGACCCGGAGTTACACCGAGGCCGTACTGCGCGCCGTCCAGCGGCGGCGGGTCGCGGTGGATGACGTTGCCGAGGCAGTGGCCGTCCGTATGGAACGGCAACGTGTGCTGCGCGAAGGTGGTCGCCGCTTTGCCTTTCTCATCGAGGAGTCAGTCCTCCGCAATGGGCTCGGTGGCTCCGAGGCCCAGCTCGAACAGCTTGATCACCTGCGAACTCTCGGCGCACAGCCCAACATCAGCCTGGGCGTGGTCCCGATGCGTCCCGACCGGCCGCGCATGCCCGTAGAGGGATTCTGGATCTTCGATACGGCTCAGGTGAACGTCGAACTGGTCTCCGGGCATCTCACGATCACGCAGCCCAGCGAAGTCGCCATGTACGCGGAGACGTTCGCAGAGCTTGCCGATGTGGCTCTCCATGGGGCTGCCGCACACGAGCTGATCGCTTCAGCAGCGGGAGCCATGGAGTAACTGCCGTGCAACTCTGTGCAATCGCCTGTCGGTCAGGGTCCCGCGCTCCCTAGCGTTGTCGTCGTACGGACGGCTGAACATACGGAGGTACGGAATGCGTGCACGGTGGCTCACGAAGACCGACGGCGGCAACCCGCAGGACGACAGCGACAGCGGGAACAAGCACGGCGGGGGCGGGTCGGACGAGGGCGGAAACACGAACGACGGCCAGGGCCCGGCGGACGGTCGCTGAACCGTGGACACGGAGAACGGAAAGGAGGCGGGCCCGGACAGGCTCGCCTCCGAACTGACGCGAAAGGGCGCGCTGAGCAGTGACTGGCTTCCCGCCTACCGAGCCGTACCCCGGCATCTGTTCCTCCCCGACGTGATCTGGCCGGGCCGCGCCGGCATGAACCGCCAGAGCGACCGGCTGATCCGCACCGAGGAGCCGGAGGCATGGTGGGAGGCCGTCTACCGTGACGCCCCGATCACCACGCAGTGGGACGACGGGACGTACACCGGGCCCGGCCGAGGAAGGTTTCCGTCCAGCTCCAACTCCATGCCGACCATGGTGTTCTCGATGCTGGACGCGCTGTCCGTCGAGCCGGGTCACCGCGTGCTGGAGATCGGCACGGGCACCGGCTGGAACGCGGCGCTGCTGTCCCAACGGCTTGGCGCGGAGAACGTGTTCACCGTGGAGGTGGACGAGTCCAGCGCGGAGACTGCGCGCAAGCGCCTGGAAGACGCCGGGTTCCACCCGGCCACCGTCATCGGAGACGGAGCGGAGGGCTACGCCCAGGGAGCGCCGTACGACCGAGTGATCGCCACAGCCTCCATCGGGCGCGTCCCCCGGCAGTGGCTGGCACAGACGAAGCCGGGCGGGATCATCGTCGCCCCGTGGGGCCCGACGTACGGAGGCGAAGCCGTGGTCCGGCTCACGGTGGCGGACGACGGCTCTGCCTCGGGTCCCTTCCTGGGTTCCTCCGCGTTCATGCGCCTACGCGCCCAGCGCACGGACCGCAAGCACATCCGCGAGTATCTGGGCGGCCGGCCCTGGCCTGCGGACGCCCACCGCAGCACGACCAGCCTCTCCCCCGAAGCGGTAGGCGACTGGCCGGTCATGTTCGTCATCGGAGTCCAGGTCCCCGACGCCTTCCCCTGGGCGGAGACCTACGACGACGGCTCCTACACCCTGTGGCTGCGCGACACGTCCGTCACCTCGTGGGCCACCACTGACTACATACCGGGCCACGAGGAATTCGAGGTCTACCAGTCCGGCCCCCGCCGGCTCTGGGAGGAGGTGGAGAGCGTCTACCGCTGGTGGGACGCGCAGGGTCGACCGGGGTTCGAGCGGTTCGGTCTGACTGTGGACGCCGAACGAGAGCGGGTCTGGCTGGACCGGCCTGGCAACTTCCTGGGCAGCGCGTAGGACCTCGCTACCACCGCCAGTCATGCTTCACGGCATGAACCCCACCCAGTTGGCCGCTCTCCTGAAGAGCCACGGCACCGAGCCAGCGGCCCGAGCCCGCGCCGCCCTTCTCGCCGGCGGCCCGTGCATCGTCTGGGACGGTACGACTGCACCGGAACAGCTCGCCCACCTCTACCGCCGCCGCCTGCGCCTCACCCGCCGCACCGGACAGGAGACGGCGGGCCTGGAGCACGCGGTGGACCGACTCGCCGCCCACCACCTGCCGGTACGTCTGGGCCAGGTCACCTCGGCAGACGGAACCTGGGTCTACCTGCTGTTCCTCTCCCAGGACGCCCGCACCCTGCTGACCTGCACGGGGGTGCGCAGAGGCAGGTAGGCAGGCCCGGCCTTAGCGACTCGCGCCGTACGAAACCCGGCCGAACCCCCGGAGGGCCGTTCAGCCCCCCGTCCCCTCCTGCTGGATCTCGTCCGCATGCTCCCCCGTCACCAGGTACACGACCCGCTTCGCGACCGCCACCGCGTGGTCCGCGTAGCGCTCGTAATAGCGGCCCAACAGCGTCACATCCACCGCCGTTTCGATGCCGTGCTTCCAGCGGTCGTCGATGAGGTGTTGGAAGAGGGTGCGGTGGAGGAGGTCCATGTCGTCGTCGTCCTGCTCCAGTTGGAGCGCGAGGTCGACGTCCTTGGTGATGATGACCTCCGCCGCCTTCGCCATGAGGCGCTGCGCGAGCTGGCCCATCTCCAGGATAGTGGCGTGCAGGTCCTGCGGGACCGCGCGCTCGGGGAACCGCAGCCGGGTCAGCTTGGCCACGTGCTGGGCGAGGTCGCCCGAGCGCTCCAGGTCGGCCGACATCCGCAGGGAGGTGACGACGATGCGCAGGTCCGTCGCCACCGGCTGCTGCCGCGCCAGCAGGGCTATCGCCCGCGCCTCCAGGTCGTGCTGGAGTTCGTCGACCCGCTGGTCCGCCTCGATCACGCTCTCGGCCAGCTTCAGGTCGGCGTCCAGGATGGCGGTGGTGGCGCGCCCGATGGCGGAGCCGACCAGCCGGGCCATCTCCACCAGACCGTCGCCGATCGAGTCCAGTTCCTCGTGGTACGCGTCCCGCATCAGGTTCCCTCTCCTACTACGTGTCTTCGGGGCCCCAAGTACCTGGCCGAACCCCACGCTCCCACGTTCCGTCCCGTACGCGTCCGTTTCCGCCCTCCCGAATGAACCACCACTGGCGTGAAGGTGAACTCTGGGCGACGAGTGCCCGAGGTCGCACGACGGTGGCTGTGGCCAGGGTGGACGCCATGCCTAACCTGGTGACATGGACGTGAACGCGGCGGTCGCCGCAGCGGCGGCGATCGCCGGTGTACTCACCGGTGTCATCGCCATGCTGGCGTTCCGCTGGAGCGAACGCGACCAGAAGCGCCCCACCCGTACCTCCCTGCACACCGACGCGGTGCTCCCGCCCGGCGTGGACACCGTGCTCTCGGTGCTCCGCTCCTCCGCCGTCGTCCTCGACGAGGCCGACGCCGTGGTCAAGGCCAGCTCCGCCGCGTACGCCCTCGGACTCGTCCGGGGCGGCAAGCTCGCCGTGGAGCCGATGCTCCAGATGGCGCGCGACACCCGGCGCGACGGGGAGATACGACAGGTCGAGCTGGACCTGCCCCGGCGCGGCACCGGACGGGGCGAGGCCCTGGCCGTGTCCGCGCGCGTGGCCCCGCTCGGCTCCCGGCTGGTGCTGCTCCTGGTCGAGGACCTGACCGAGGCCCGTCGCATCGAGGCGGTACGCCGTGACTTCGTGGCCAATGTGAGCCACGAGCTGAAAACCCCCGTAGGAGCGCTCTCGCTGCTCTCCGAGGCTGTCATGGACGCCTCCGACGAGCCCGACGCGGTCCAGCGCTTCGCCGGGCGGATGCAGATCGAGGCCACCCGGCTGACCAACCTGGTCCAGGAGCTGATCGACCTCTCGCGGGTGCAGAACGACGACCCGCTGGAGGACGCCGAGCCGGTGCGCGTCGACGAACTGGTCGCCGAGGCCGTCGACCGCTGCCGCCACCAGGCCGGCACGAAACAGATCACCATGGCCACCGCCATCCAGGACCCGCCCGGCGCGGTACGGGCCGGCCTGCATGTCTGGGGCAACCGCGGCCAGCTCGCCGCCGCCCTGGGCAACCTGGTCGAGAACGCCGTCAACTACTCCCCGGCCCACACCCGCGTCGGCATCTCCGCCCGCCGCATCTCCGCCCCGGGCGGCGAGCTGATCGAACTCGCCGTCACCGACCAGGGCATCGGCATCTCCGACAAGGACAAGGAGCGCATCTTCGAGCGCTTCTACCGCGTCGACCCCGCCCGCTCGCGCGCCACCGGCGGCACCGGCCTCGGCCTCGCCATCGTTAAGCACGTGGTCGCCTCGCACGGCGGCGAGGTCTCGGTCTGGAGCGCCGAGGGCCAGGGCTCCACCTTCACCCTGCGGCTGCCGGAGGCGGGCGTCGCCCGCGACCGCGCGGCCAGGCACCCCGGACTCGACGACGCGTCCGGCACGGCCGATCAGTCCCCGTACGCTTCGCTTCCCTCCCCGGAGGTCCTTCCGTGACCCGTGTGCTCGTCGTCGAGGACGAGGAGTCCTTCTCCGACGCCCTGTCGTACATGCTGCGCAAGGAGGGTTTCGAGGTCGCCGTCGCCGCGACCGGCCCCGACGGCCTGGACGAGTTCGAACGCAACGGCGCCGACCTGGTGCTGCTGGACCTGATGCTGCCGGGGCTGCCCGGCACCGAGGTGTGCCGCCAGTTGCGCGGCCGCTCCAACGTCCCGGTGATCATGGTGACCGCCAAGGACAGCGAGATCGACAAGGTCGTCGGCCTGGAGATAGGGGCCGACGACTACGTCACCAAGCCCTTCTCCTCCCGCGAGCTGGTCGCCCGTATCCGCGCGGTGCTGCGCCGGCGCGGCGAGCCGGAGGAGGTCACCCCGGCGGCGCTGGAGGCCGGCCCGGTCCGGATGGACGTCGACCGCCATGTGGTGACGGTGTCCGGGGCCAAGGTCGACCTGCCGCTGAAGGAGTTCGACCTGCTGGAGATGCTGCTGCGCAACGCCGGCCGGGTGCTGACCCGGATGCAGCTCATCGACCGGGTGTGGGGCGCCGACTACGTGGGCGACACCAAGACCCTGGACGTCCATGTGAAGCGGCTGCGCGCCAAGATCGAGCCGGACCCGGGCGCGCCGCGCTATCTGGTGACGGTGCGCGGGCTGGGCTACAAGTTCGAGCCGTAGGCCGTACGGGCCTTGCATGACTGAGGGGGGCTTCCCGGCCGGGAAGCCCCCCTCAGTCATGCGTACGTGCTCACTGCCCCGCGGACGCCGACGCGGAGTCGCTCGGGGAGGACGCCGGGGCGGAGGCGGGGGCGCTGGGCTTGTCGCCCGCGGGCGTGTCGCTCGCGGACGGGCTGCCCGACGGCGAGGAGGTCGCGGCGGCCGGCGCGGACGGCACCTCGCTCGGGCCCCAGCCGCTGAAGTAGCTGGTCGCGGGGACGACGAAGGCGCGCAGGCCGACCGCACCGGTCTTGCTGAAGGTGAAGGTCACCTTCTGCGCGTTGCCGTTCTGGACCGCCTCGCGGCCGCTGGCCAGCATGGCGGAGGCGTTGTCCTTGCCGCCGATGACGAGACGGCCGTGGGCCGGGACGGTGAGCTTGCCGCCCTTGGCGGGCTTCAGCTCGACCTTCGCGTCGCTGCCGTCGACGGAGATCGACTGGAGGTCCTGGTCGGTCGAGCCGTCGTTGAACAGCGTGGCGGCGACGGCGGCCGGGCCGTCGGCCTTGGCGTCGGGCTGGGTGATGACCAGGGCGTTCTGCACCTTGATGGCCCCGACGCTGGTCGCGGCGTTGTCCGGCCGGATCTCCAGGGTCTGGGCGTTGTTGCCGGCGCCGCAGGCGGCGAGCGAGGCGATCGAGAACGCGAGGGCGGATGCGGCGAGGGCGCCGCGTCGAAGGCTGCTGCTCACGGCGGCGGCAACTCCTTGAACGCACAGGGGCGGCTGTCCTGTAAAGCCGCCCTAAGGATCTGTCAGCGCCCTCAGGCTACCGAGCCGTTCACGCACCGCCGCACCCGACCCTCCCCAACTGCCCCGCTTCCCTCCCGCTGGGGGTACCGGGCACCCCCCTGATCACCCGCCACGCGCTTCCCGTCCGCCATTCGGATTGGCATTTCCGTGAAGGAATACGCGCGTGTCCGGAATTGATCACCGCCGGGTGGCGTGATCAATTCCGGATTCGTCTCGTACCCGACTCCGGTCATCGAACGAAGGAGCGGAAGTCGTACGCTTGGAAGCGGGCAAACCGGGACATTCAACCAATCGGGGCGGCTCTCTGGGGCGTGTGACGTAGATGTTTCCCTCTGCACGCAGAGTGGCTCCCACCTGCGAATTCCCGCTTCCAAGGGTGGCCCGCAGCACGTTCCTGTTGCTGTTGTCAAGCCCCGAGATATGCCCTGACCTGCGAAAACGCCATTCAGAAGACGCCGTATCCGTGTTACCCTGGATAGCCACGGAAGGGGTACCTGTCACATGACGTTCAAGGTTGGCGACACCGTGGTCTATCCCCATCACGGGGCCGCGCTGATCGAGGCAATCGAAACTCGTCAGATCAAAGGCGTGGACAAGACCTACTTGGTGCTGAAGGTCGCCCAGGGCGACCTGACGGTACGTGTGCCAGCGGACAATGCGGAGTTCGTCGGCGTGCGTGATGTGGTCGGTCAGGACGGGCTGGACCGGGTCTTCGAGGTGCTGCGCGCGCCGTACGCCGAGGAGCCCACGAACTGGTCGCGCCGCTACAAGGCAAATCTGGAGAAGCTCGCCTCCGGCGACGTCATCAAGGTCGCGGAAGTCGTGCGTGACCTGTGGCGCCGCGAGCGCGAGCGCGGACTCTCCGCCGGTGAGAAGCGCATGCTCGCCAAGGCCCGCCAGATCCTGGTGAGCGAGCTGGCCCTCGCGGAGAACACCAACGAGGACAAGGCCGAGGCGCTGCTCGACGAGGTACTCGCCTCCTGACACGGAGCGGGCGGCGTGCTTCGCCCGCCTTCACGTCCAGCGCAGCAAAAATGCCGTGGTGCCCGATGACACTCACCCTGTCGCCGGGCGCTGCGGCATATTCGTCCCCGCATGCCTCCCCTGTGCACTGCCCCTGTCGTGCCGCTTCCCCTGTTTCGTTGTCGCGTCCGGGGGTGGACGGCTCGACCGCGGTTCACGGAAAGGGTCCGGTCAAGGCGTCGCGCCCGGCGCTCCTCCAGGCCATACCCACCGGCCCCGAGCACACAAACCTGACAGGAACCGATGTCTGACGAATCGCGTCCCGCGCCCGCCGAGCCGCGCCAGGACAGCCGTGTCGCCGCCGTGATCCCGGCCGCCGGCCGGGGCGTGCGCCTCGGTCCGGGCGCCCCCAAGGCGCTCCGCGCGCTGAACGGCACGCCCATTCTGATCCACGCGATCCGCGCCCTGGCCGCCTCCCGGCACGTCTCCCTGGTGGTCGTCGTCGCCCCGCCGGACGGCGCCGCCGAGGTCAAGTCGCTGCTGGACGCGCACGCGCTGCCCGAGCGCACGGACTTCCTGGTCGTGCCCGGCGGGGCGAGCCGCCAGGAGTCGGTCCGCCTGGGCCTGGACGCCCTGCCCCCCGCCTACGACGTCGTCCTCGTGCACGACGCCGCCCGCCCCCTCGTCCCCGTCGACACCGTGGACACGGTCGTCGAGGCGGTACGCGACGGCGCCCCGGCCGTGGTCCCGGCGCTGCCGCTGGCCGACACGGTCAAGGAGGTCGAGCCCGCGGCCGTCCCCGGCGAGCCCGAGCCGGTGCTCGGCACCCCCGTCCGGGCCCGGCTGCGCGCCGTACAGACCCCGCAGGGCTTCGACCGGGCCACGCTGATCCGCGCCCACGAGACCGTCACCGAGGACGTCACCGACGACGCGAGCATGGTCGAGCGGCTCGGCGAGCGGGTCGTGACCGTGCCCGGCCACGAGGAGGCGTTCAAGGTGACCCGCCCGCTGGACCTCGTCCTCGCCGAGGCGGTCCTCACCCGCAGGAGGCTCAACGATGGCTTCTGAGCTGCCCGCCCTGCCCCAGGTGGGCATCGGCACCGACATCCACGCCTTCGAGGACGGCCGCGAGCTGTGGTGCGCCGGGCTCAAGTGGGAGGACTCCGGGCCGGGCCTGGCCGGGCACTCCGACGCCGACGTGGTCGCCCACGCCGCCTGCAACGCGCTGTTCTCCGCCGCCGGGCTCGGTGACCTGGGGCAGCACTTCGGCACCGGCCGGCCCGAGTGGTCCGGCGCGTCGGGGGTCACCCTGCTCACCGAGGCGGCCCGGATCGTGCGGGAGGCCGGCTTCGCCATCGGCAACGTCGCGGTGCAGGTCGTCGGGCCCCGCCCGAAGATCGGCAAGCGGCGGGACGAGGCCCAGCAGATCCTCAGCGCGGCCGCCGGGGCCCCCGTCTCCGTCTCCGGCGCGACCACCGACGGGCTCGGTTTCCCCGGCCGGGAGGAGGGGCTGATGGCGATCGCCACGGCCCTCGTGGTGCGCGTGTCGTAGGAGCGTGCGAGGGTACCCGCACAGCCACCGTCGATCGAGGAGGATCTCCATGTCCGCTGCGCTGTCCGACCGGCTCAAGTCCCTGCTGGACACGCCCGTGTTCATCGTCGTCGGCACCGTCCAGCCCGACGGCAGCCCGCAGATGTCACCGGTGTGGGTGAAGCGGGACGGGGACGACGTCCTCATCTCCACCACGGTCGACCGGCGCAAGGAGAAGAACCTCAAGCGCGACCCGAGGGTCACCGTCGTCGTCATGGACCCGGAGAACCCCTACGAGTACGCCGAGATCCGCGGCACCGCCGAGCTGACCACCGAGGGCGGCCAGGCACTCATCGACGAGCTGTCCCTGAAGTACACCGGCAAGAAGTACGCCGAGTTCAACCCGGCCTCCGCCAACGACGCCGAGCGGGTCGTCGTGCGGATCAGCCCGCGCAAGGTGGTCGGCAGCCTCTGAGAGGGCCGTTTTGCCGTCCGGGCGCATTGCATCGCAATGCGCCCACTACCCTGGTGGCGTGACCATTCGCCTGTACGACACCAGCGCCCGGCAGATCCGCGACTTCACCCCGGTCCAGCCGGGCTGTGTCTCGATCTACCTCTGTGGCGCCACCGTGCAGGCGGCACCGCACATCGGGCACATCCGCTCGGGCCTGAACTTCGACATCATGCGCCGCTGGTTCGAGTACCGCGGCTACGACGTGACGTTCATCCGCAACGTCACGGACATCGACGACAAGATCATCAACAAGGCCCACGAGCAGAAGCGCCCCTGGTGGGCCATCGGGTACGAGAACGAGCGGGCGTTCAACGACGCCTACGCCGCGCTCGGTTGCCTCCCGCCCACCTACGAGCCCCGCGCCACCGGCCACATCACCGAGATGATCGAGATGATGCAGGGCCTCATCGAGCGCGGCCACGCCTACGAGGCCGACGGCAACGTCTACTTCGACGTGCGCTCCTTCGACGGCTACCTGGAGCTGTCCCGCCAGGAGCTGGACAACCTGCTCCAGCCGTCCGGCGAGGGCGAGACCGGCAAGCGGGACCCGCGCGACTTCGCCATGTGGAAGGCGGTCAAGCCGGGCGAGCCGAGCTGGCCGACGCCCTGGGGGCCCGGCCGCCCCGGCTGGCACCTGGAGTGCTCGGCCATGGCGCACAAATACCTGGGCACCGCCTTCGACATCCACGGCGGCGGCCTGGACCTGATCTTCCCGCACCACGAGAACGAGATCGCCCAGGCCAAGGCGTTCGGCGACGACTTCGCCCGGTACTGGGTGCACAACGCCTGGGTGACCATGGCGGGCGACAAGATGTCCAAGTCGCTCGGCAACAGCGTGCTGGTCTCCGAGATGGTCAAGCAGTGGCGTCCCATCGTCCTGCGCTACTACCTCGGCACCCCGCACTACCGCTCGATGATCGAGTACAGCGAGGAGTCGCTGCGCGAGGCCGAGGTGGCGTTCGCGCGCATCGAGGGCTTCGTGCAGCGCGCGCTGGAGAAGGCCGGGGGTGAGGTCGAACCGGCCACCGAGGTGCCGCCGGCCTTCGCCGAGGCGATGGACGACGACCTGGGCGTGCCGCAGGCCCTCGCCGTGGTGCACACCACGGTCCGCCAGGGCAACAGCGCGCTGGCCGCCGACGACAAGGAGGCGGCCGTCGCCCGCCTCGCCGAGGTGCGGGCCATGCTCGGCGTCCTCGGACTCGACCCGCTGGACCCCGAGTGGGCCGGTGAGGGCGGCGAGCGCGGCGAGGACCTCCATGGCGTGGTCGACAGCCTCGTCCGGCTCGTCCTGGAGCAGCGCGAGTCCGCGCGCGGCCGCAAGGACTGGGCCACCGCCGACGCCATCCGCGACCAGCTCGGCCAGTCCGGCCTGGTCGTCGAGGACAGCCCGCAGGGCCCGCGCTGGAGCCTCGGCCCGCGCTAGCTCACGGCTTGATCGAGTGTGCCGCCCGGCGATCCGGGCGGCACACTGCATACATACGTACGAACGCTCACGGAGACGGGTAACTCATGGCGAACAACCGCCGCATGTCAGGCAAGAAGGGTGCCCAGGTCGGCAGCGGCGGCCAGCGGCGCCGTGGCCTGGAGGGCAAGGGCCCCACGCCCCCGGCCGAGATGCGCAAGGGCCACGCCAAGCAGCGCGCCGCCGCCGCCAAGGTCCGCCGCGCCCAGGGCCGCCCGCCGCAGCGCAAGGGCGCCGGCCGCTCCTCCTCCGAGCTGGTCGTCGGCCGCAACCCGGTGTACGAGGCACTGCGTGACGGCGTGCCCGCCACCATGCTCTACGTCCAGCAGTTCATCGACAACGACGAGCGCGTCCGCGAGGCCCTCCAGCTCGCCGCCGAGCGCGGCAACATCCACCTCATGGAGGCCCCGCGCCCCGAGCTGGACCGGATGACCAACGGCCTGAACCACCAGGGCCTCGTCCTCCAGGTCCCGCCGTACGAGTACGCGCACCCCGAGGACCTGCCCGCCGGCGCCTACGACAAGGGCGAGGACCCGCTGATCGTCGCCCTCGACGGCGTCACCGACCCGCGCAACCTCGGCGCCGTCGTCCGCTCCGTCTCCGCCTTCGGTGGGCACGGCGTGGTCGTCCCCGAGCGCCGCTCGGCCGGCATGAGCGCCGGTGCCTGGAAGTCGTCGGCCGGCGCTGCCGCCCGTACGCCGGTCGCCCGTGCCACCAACCTCACCCGGACCCTGGAGCAGTACAAGAAGGCCGGGATCACCGTGGTCGGCCTGGCCGCCGACGGTGAGGCCGAGGTGGGCGACCTGGCGGCGCTGTCCGGCCCGGTCGTCATCGTGGTCGGCAGCGAGGGCAAGGGCCTGTCCCGCCTGGTCGGCGAGACCTGCGACCACCGGGTCCGCATCCCCATGCCGGGTGGCGCGGAGTCCCTCAACGCCGGTGTCGCCGCCGGTGTGGTGCTGTACGAGGCGTCCCGCCGCCGCTCCTGAACGGCCGTTCGGCAATTCCCCCGGATGCGGTAATTCCGGGGGATGACCGGCGTACACGACGACTTTGACGCGGCCCGGACACATCGGGCCGGTCAAGGCAGTGTCCTAACTCGGCGTCACTCGGTTAGATGAGTGTGGACACCAGAACACCCCGCACTCCCACGGGGGACCGCTCGTCGGGCTTCGACGACGCTCCCGCGCTGAGCATGGTGAAGGTGCCGAGCGATCCGGCGCAGGTCATCGTCAATCACGCCAGCTTCCGCGTGCAGTTGGGGACGGCGGGCAGGCGCACCCAGTCCCCGAGAATCGCCCGGCATCTGAGCGCCGAGGACCCCGCGCGCATGTCCGCCGGGGGTCCGGGGGGCGGGGCCGCGGGCCGGCGCCGTCCGCTCGTCTGGACCGGCCGGTCCGCGCCCGACGACACCGGCACCCACCGCCTGCTCCAGGCCGTGCGGGGCAGCAGCGTGCGCCACCCCGACGAACCGGCCGGTGCCACCCAGGTCATCCCGCGCCTCGGCCCGGACCATACCGGCTACGCGGACGCCTACGACCGGCTCGACCCGACCGTCGAGACCCCCGTCCTCGGCCACCAGCGCACCGGCCCCGACGGCGGCACCCGGCTGCTGCCCCACATGCGCCCGGTCGGCAGCGCCTACGACGAGCCGCCCTACGACGAGCCCCCGTACGACGAATCGCCCTACGCGAGCGACGAGTTCGACCCCGACGAGCCTTCCGTCCGGCCCGCCGGCTCGCGGGCCGCGCGGCGCGGTGACGACCCGGCGCGGCACGCGTACTACCCCGGTCGCCGGATGAATCTCGGCGTGGTCCTGCTCCCGCTGCGCGTCTTCCTCGGCTTCATCTCGATCTACGCCGGCATGGGCAAGCTGTGCGACCCCGTCTACTTCGACGGCGGCGAGCGCGGCTCGATGGTCAAGTGGCTCAACACCCTGCACCCGTGGGACGTGGCCGAGCCGCTGCGCCAGTTCGCGCTGCACCATCCGGTGGGCTCCGGGCTGGTCATCGCCTTCCTCCAGGTCGTGGTCGGCGTGCTGACCATCCTGGGCTGCTGGCAGCGGGTCGCCGCGGTGATGGGCGGGCTGCTCTCGGCCGCGCTCATCGTGACCGTGAGCTGGAAGACGGTCCCGGCGTACGACGCGCCCGACATCATCTACCTGGCCGCCTGGTCCCCGCTGGTCATCGCGGGTGCCCCGGTGTACTCCGTGGACGGCAGGCTCGCGGGCAGCGCCTGGCGCACGCTGGGCCCGCGCGCCGCCCTCTGGGACCTGCGCCGGTACGTGCTGCGCCGGGGCGCGCTGATCACGGCCGTGACGGTCGGGCTGACCCTGCTGGTCGGTTCGCTGCTCGGCGGTGCGGTGCGGGATGCCGGCCGGGTGGTCGTGCCCGGTCCGGGTGAGGCGCCGCGCAACAACCAGCCCGGTTCGCCGCTGCCCTCGGAGCCCGGCGCTCCGCGCAGGCAGGCCAGCCCGTCGGCGTCCAGCTCGCCGACTGGCGGTGCCTCGGCGGGCGCGAGCCCGTCCGGCGCGGCCGGCACGCCGGGCGCGGGCCGTACGGCTGGTACGGCTCCTGCCGCGCCCAGCCAGACCCAGGGCACCACAGGGCAGGCGCCGCCCCAGCGGACCACTCCGACCACCGGTGGCGGTGGGGGTGCCCCCAGCACCACGGCGGGGCCGAGCAGCGCGGGCGGTACCGCTACCGGTGGCACCGGCTCGGGCACCGCGGGCGGGGGCGGCACGGATTCGGGCGGCGGGAGCGACGCGGGTGGGTCCTCCACCGGTCAGCCGGGCCTGGTGGGCGGTCTGTTCGGCAACTGACGCCCTGGGCACGCGGAAGGGCCCCGTACCTCGTGGTGAGGTACGAGGCCCTTCGGCGTGTGTTCGTCAGGCGCGGCCGGCGTCCAGTTCCTTGGCGGCCTCGGTGAGGTCCTTGACGGTGTCGATGGCCCGCCAGTAGGAGCCCTGGGGGAGCGGGAACCCGGCGAGCTTGCGCTCACGGGCCAGGCGGGGGAACGTGGCGCGCTCGTGGTCGCCCCGGTCGGGCAGCAGGTCGCGGAACTCGGGGGAGAACACGTACACACCGGCGTTGATCTCGACGGTGGACGGCGGGGCCTCGATGAAGTCCGTGATGTGTCCGAAGCCGTCCGTGCGCACGGCGCCCCAGGGGATGCGCGGCCGGGCCAGCGCGAGGGTGGCGACCGCGTCCCGCTCGGTGTGGAAGTCGGCCATGTCCCGCAGGGAGAAGCGGGTCCAGATGTCGCCGTTGGTGGCGTACCAGGGCCGGTCGGGGCGGGGGAGGTGCGCGGCGGCGTACTTCAGGCCGCCGCCCCGGCCGAGCGGCTCGGTCTCCACGACGGTGGTCACGGACAGCGGCAGCTCGGCCGTGGCCAGCCACTTCTGGAGCACCTCGGCGAGATGGCCGCAGGAGACCACCACGTCCGTGACGCCCTCTTCGGCCAGCCAGTTGAGCTGGTGGCCGATGATCGGGGTGCCCGTGCCGGGAATCTCGACCATCGGCTTGGGCCGGTCGTCCGTGTAGGGGCGCAGCCGGGACCCCTGCCCCCCGGCCAGGACAACGGCTTGGGTGGGGCGCGCAGCGACGTTCGGATGGGTCATGCCCCGAACTGTACGTGGCGCCCCGGGGGAGGCCAGGGGGCACGACAGGGCTACCTGTGGGTGCCGACAGGCTATGTGCCCATCAGCTATGTGCGGACCAGCTATGTGGGGGTCAGCTATGTGGGGGTCAGCTATGTGCCGCCAGTACACCCGTCGCGAAGGATGTGTCGCACACCGGGCGGGCGTAGGACTGGGCTCGGGAGGCGCCGTAGAGGCGGACTGCGGCTCGGCCCAGGGTGCGGGCGATGGAGGTGCAGTGTTCGGCGAGGGCGGGGTGGCCGTTGACCGCCTGCTGGAGGTGGGTGAGGACCACGCCGGGGTTCTTGTGCTGAAGCTCGGTCAGCAGCCGGTCGCGCAGGACGTCCTGGGGCGCCGCCTTCTTGGCGGTGACCGTACGGGCGGTGCCGGCCTTCGCGGGGGCCTGGGCGACGTCCGAGGCGGTGAGCACGGAGCCTTCGGAGTCCCCGGTCCAGTTGACCCGCGTGACCGCGAGGGTTCCGGAGAGCACCAGGACGACGGGCAGGACGAGGGCGAGAGTGCGGCCGATCCGGCGGGCAGGGCCGCCCCGGTGGCCGCGTCGCGTCTGAGGGGTGGTGGAGTGCGTCACGCGAGTGAGGGTAGCGCTCGGTACTGATTTGGCGACATTTAGTCACCCTTACGGGGGATGGAGTCGCGCTGCTTTCTGGGTAGGGGGTTGACGCCGGGCGCCCGAATTGGTCCCTGTGCCGGGATATCCACCCAACCGTGCCGGGGTACGCGGAAGGGGGCCCCGCAGGACCCCCTCCCTGTGAACTGCCTGTGTGCGCCGGTCAGTCGGAGAGACGCTCACCCGTGGAGGTCGAGAACACGTGGATCTCACCCGGCCGCGGCACGACGTGCAGCGTGGAGCCCTTCTCCGGCACCTGACGCCCGTTCACCCGGACGACGAGGTCCCGCACGTCACCGTCGACCTCGACGGCGCCGTACACGTACCCGTCCGCGCCCAGCTCCTCGACGACGTTCACCGAGACGGCGAGGCCGGCCGGGGCGTCGGCGCTGTCCTTGGTGAGCGTGGTGGCCGCCGCGCCGCCGCCCAGCTCGACCACGTCGAAGTGCTCGGGGCGGACGCCGACCGTCACGGTGGTGTCGCCCTTGTCGGCGGCGGCCGAGAGCGCGTCCCGGCTCACCGGCACCACGCTGTTGCCGAACTTCACACCGCCGTCGGTGATCGGCACCTCGACCAGGTTCATCGCGGGCGAGCCGATGAAGCCGGCCACGAAGAGGTTGGCGGGGCGGTCGTACATGTTGCGCGGGGTGTCGACCTGCTGGAGCAGACCGTCCTTGAGCACGGCCACCCGGTCGCCCATCGTCATGGCCTCGACCTGGTCGTGGGTGACGTAGACGGTGGTGATGCCCAGGCGCCGCTGGAGGGAGGCGATCTGGGTACGGGTGGAGACGCGGAGCTTGGCGTCCAGGTTGGACAGCGGCTCGTCCATGAGGAAGACCTGCGGCTCGCGGACGATCGCGCGGCCCATGGCGACACGCTGGCGCTGACCGCCGGAGAGCGCCTTGGGCTTGCGGTCCAGGTACTCGGTGAGGTCGAGGATCTTGGCGGCCTCCTCGACCTTCGCCCGGATCTCCGCCTTGTTGACGCCCGCGATCTTCAGGGCGAAGCCCATGTTGTCGGCGACCGTCATGTGCGGGTAGAGGGCGTAGTTCTGGAACACCATGGCGATGTCCCGGTCCTTGGGCGGCAGGTGGGTGACGTCGCGGTCACCGATGCGGATGGCGCCGCCGTTGACGTCCTCGAGCCCCGCGAGCATGCGGAGCGAGGTGGACTTGCCGCAGCCGGACGGGCCGACGAGGACGAGGAACTCGCCGTCCTCGATCGCGATCTCCAGCGCGTCGACGGCGGGCTTGGTCGAGCCCGGATAGATCCGGGTCGCCTTGTCGAACGTGACAGTGGCCATGGTGAGGGGCCCCCTTCTACCGGCAGGAACGTGCCGGACGATCCGTTGTAGGAAGGTGGTTCGTTGGTTCACCCAGGTGAACTGGCAGGACGGTACCCGCCCCCCACCTGCCCTGTCAGTACCTGGGCACCCCCGAATTTCCCCCACCGCCCCACACCCCCGCATGGGTACACTGCACACACACGGGCCCACCGGCCCCCGCCTCCTTAGCTCAGTCCGGCCAGAGCAACGCACTTGTAATGCGTAGGTCGTCGGTTCGAATCCGACAGGGGGCTCCGAAAAGGCCCAGGTCAGATGCGCTCTGACCTGGGCCTTCGGGTTACTCGACGGCAGCGTTCGCCAGTGGATCAGGCTGGCGTCAGCAGCGACCTCAGTGCCTCCCGCAGCACCGTGTCCGGGTCCGCCGCCGCGTTGGTGGCGCGCCAGGCGACGAAGCCGTCGGGGCGGATGAGGACCGCGCCGTCGGCGGTGGTGCCGTGGGCCTTTGCCCAGTCGGCGTCCTCGGTGTCGTAGGTGAGGTCGGCGTCCGGGCCGGGGCCGATGCGGTAGGCGTCGAGGGCGATGCCGTCCTCGGCCGCGACGCGGCGGGCCGCCGCGTACCAGCCCGCGTCGTCGGGGGCGTCGGTGAGGAGGACCATCGAGCGCTCGTAGAGGTCGAGCGTGGACAGGCGCAGGCCGCCCCGGCGGAGCCAGAGGTGGGGGGCGCGGCTGCCGGGGCGGCCGTCGAGGGCGAGGGCGTCCGGGACGACCTCGGCGTAGGGGTCGGCGCCGAGGACCGCGCCGGCCGGGTAGCGGTAGCCGAGGACCACGTTGAGGATGCCGCCGCGCTTGGCGCCGCCCACCCCGGGGGCCGGGGCGAAGCCGGGGTGGCTGTGCTCGACGGAACGGGCGGAGGCGCGGGCGCTGGTGGCGGCCGCGACCGGGCGGCGCTCGGCACCGTACGACTCCAGCAGGCCGGGGCCGGCCCAGCCGGAGAGGACGGCGGACAGCTTCCAGGCCAGGTTGTGGGCGTCCTGGATACCGGTGTTGGAGCCGAACGCGCCGGTCGGGGACATCTCGTGGGCGGAGTCGCCGGCGAGGAAGACCCGGCCGGAGGAGTAGAGGTCGGCGACGCGTTCGGCGGCACGCCAGGAGGCCATACCGGTGATCTTCACGTCGAGTTCGTCCACCCCGACCGCCCGGCGGATGTGGTCGCGCAGCCGCTCCTCGGTGAAGTCGTCCAGGGTCTCGCCGCGCTCGGGGTGCCAGGGCGCGTGGAAGACCCAGTTCTCCTTGTTGTCCACGGGCAGCAGCGCGCCGTCCGCGTCCGGGTGGGTGAGGTAGCAGCAGATGAAGCGCCGGTCGCCGACCACGTCGGCCAGCGCGCGGGACCGGAAGGTGACGCTGACGTTGGCGAACAGGTCGCCGGGCCCGCTCTGTCCGATGCCGAGGGCACGCCGTACGGGACTGCGCGGGCCGTCGGCGGCGACGAGGTAGTCCGCGCGGACGGTGAACCGTTCCTCGGTGTTCCGGTCGAAGACCGTCGCCGTCACTCCGTCCGCACCCTGCTCGAAGGACTCCATCTGGTGGAAGTACCGCAGGTCGCCGCCGAGTTCGCGCGCGCTGTCCAGCAGGACCGGTTCGAGGTCGTTCTGGCTGCACAGGCACCAGGCGGTGGGGCTGAACCTCGCCAGACCGCCGCCCGGGTCGATGTTCTTGAACAGCCACTCCCCGGCGTCACCCACAAGGGTGGGCGTCTGGAGGATGCCGTGGTTGTCGGCGAGGAGTGAGGCGGCCGCCTTGATGTCCGGCTCGACCCCGGCGACCCGGAACAGCTCCATCGTGCGGACGTTGTTGCCGCGTCCGCGCGGGTGGATCGAGGTCCCGGAGTGCCGTTCGACGAGCATGTGCCGCACACCGAGACGGCCCAGGAACACGGACATGGACAGGCCCACCAGTGAGCCGCCCACGATGAGGACGGGGACCCGGTGGTCGGCTTTCTGATGCATCGAAGCCTCCAGTGGCTGGGGGTGGGCGCGTGGGGCGCCTCGGACTCTTCCTTCCCGGTGGCGGCGGCTCCGCGTGCCCAATCACCCACGTGGTTCACAGGAGTCGCGGGCTTGTGGGGACCGGCACAGGATCAAGGAACGCTGCCGGGCCCGATGAGAGGCCGGCACCGGTTCTGCCCCGCGAAGGAGATGTGTGCAGGATGACCACCACGTCTGAACGTCCCTCAGAAACGCCGGCACGCGAGGTGTCCAGGCGTGTATCCCAGTCCGTGTTCGACGGTTCCCCGCTGCGGGTCGTCCTCCTGGTCGACGTGTACGACGGCGCGCAGCAGCAGTTCCTGGAGGCGTACGAGCAGCTCTGCTCCCAGGTCACCCAGGTGCCCGGACACGTCAGCGACCAGCTCTGCCAGTCCATCGAGAACCCCTCGCAGTGGCTCATCACCAGCGAGTGGGAGAGCGCCCCGCCGTTCCTCACCTGGGTGAACAGCGAGGAGCACGTGCACATGGTGGAGCCGCTGCACTCCTGCGTGCGCGACACCCGTTCGCTGCGCTTCCACATCGTCCGCGAGACGGGCGGCCCGGCGGTCCCCGCCGAGCCGGCCGCCGGCCGCCGCCTCCAGGCGCACCCGCGCATCGGTGACGGAGTCATCCGGCACGCGCTCACCTTCACCGTGAAGCCCGGCACCGAGGAGAAGGTCGCGGCGATCCTCGCGGACTACGCCTCGCCGAAGGCGCGGGTGGACGACACCACGCAGCTCATGCGGACCTCGCTGTTCATGCAGGGCAACCGGGTGGTGCGGGCCATCGAGGTGCGCGGCGATCTGCTGGCCGCGCTGCGGCACGTGGCCCGGCAGCCCGAGGTGCGGGCGGTCGAGGAGGCCATCAACCCCTACCTGGAGCAGGACCGGGACCTGGACGACCAGGAGTCGGCCCGGATGTTCTTCACCCGTGCGGCGCTCCCCGCGGTGCACCACGTGGTCGCCGACGAGCAGGCGGAGGGCAACCGCCTCGCGCTGTTCTACCCGGCCCGCGCCGGCCAGGGCATGCGACTGGCCGAGCTGCTCTCCCAGCACGACCAGACAGCGGCCGACGACCCGGCGAGCGCGGTGCTGCGCAGCACGGTCTTCCAGCGCGACGACGTGGTGGTGCGCCTGGTGGACGTACGCGGCAACAGCGTGGACGCGCTGCCCGCCGACGCGGCCGCGGCCGCCGAGCTGCGCACGCTGCTCGCCGGCGACGCCGCCCGGATGGACCTCGTCACCGACCGCCGCGCCTCGGACGCCTGATCCGGTGGCCGCCTCTCACCCCGCACCCGCCGACGCGGCACATCCCACGGAGGAAGCTGTGATCCAACACCGTCCCAAGATCATCGACCTGAAGGACACCGAGCACAACACCCGGCGCGGCGGCGACCTGCGCGCCATGCTGACCCCGGCGACGGTCGGCTCCACCAGCGGCTTCATGGGCGTGGCCATCGTGCAGCCCGGCGACCGCATCGGGGAGCACTACCACCCGTACTCCGAGGAGTTCGTGTACGTGATCTGCGGCCGGCTGGAGGTGGACCTCGACGGAGAGGCGCACCCCCTCAAGCCGGAGCAGGGGCTGATGATCCCCGCCCACATGCGGCACCGCTTCCGCAATGTGGGTGACGAGGAGGCGCGTCTCGTCTTCCACCTGGGTCCGCTGGCCCCGCGTCCGCAGCTCGGTCACGTGGACACCGAGGAGACGGACATGATCGGGGCCGCCGCGGTGGTGACCGAGGCCGGTGGTGCCGTTGCCGCCGGCCGGGACCAGGTGCGCTCATGACCCGGCGGGTGGCGGTCACGGGCATAGGCATCGTGGCTCCGGGCGGGATCGGTACGCCCGCGTTCTGGGACCTGCTGTCCAACGGCCGGACCGCGACGCGTGGCATCACCTTCTTCGACCCCTCGGGGCTGCGGTCACGGATCGCCGCCGAGTGCGACTTCGACCCGGCGGCCTACGGGCTCGACGCCGAGCAGGTGCAGCGGGCGGACCGGTACATCCAGTTCGCGCTGGTGGCCGGCGACGAGGCGGTGCACGACTCGGGACTCGACCTCGCGGCCGAGGACCCCTGGCGGATCGCGGTGTCGGTGGGCACCGCGGTCGGCGGCACCACCCGGCTGGAGAACGACTATGTGCTGGTCAGCCATGGCGGCCAGCGCTGGGATGTGGACCACACCCAGGCCCGGCCCGAACTGCACCGGGCGTTCTCGCCCAGCACGGTCGCCTCGTCGGTGGCCGAGCGGTTCGGCGCGCGGGGCCCGGTGCAGACGGTGTCCACGGGCTGCACCTCGGGCCTGGACGCCGTCGGGTACGCCTTCCACACCGTGCAGGAGGGCCGGGCGGACATATGCCTGGCCGGTGCCTCCGACTCGCCGATATCCCCGATCACGATGGCGTGCTTCGACGCGATCAAGGCGACGTCCCCGAACAACGACGACCCGGCGCACGCCTCCCGCCCCTTCGACAACAACCGTGACGGGTTCGTCATGGGCGAGGGCGGCGCGGTGCTGGTGCTCGAGGAGCTGGAGCACGCCCGGGCCCGCGGTGCGCACGTGTACTGCGAGCTGAGCGGGTACGCCACGTTCGGCAACGCGTACCACATGACCGGTCTGACCCCCGAGGGCCTGGAGATGGCCCGCGCGATCGAGACCGCCATGGACCAGGCCCGGATCGACCCGACCGCGATCGACTACGTCAACGCGCACGGTTCCGGCACCCGGCAGAACGACCGCCACGAGACGGCCGCGGTGAAGCGGGCGCTCGGGCAGCACGCCTACGACACCCCGATGAGCTCCATCAAGTCGATGGTGGGGCACTCCCTCGGGGCGATCGGGGCCATCGAGGTGGTGGCGTGTGTGCTGGCGCTCGCCAAGCAGGCCGTCCCGCCGACCGCGAACTACGAGACCCCCGACCCCGAGTGCGACCTGGACTACGTCCCGCGCGAGGCACGGGAGCGGAAGCTGAACGGCGTGCTCTCCGTGGGCAGCGGGTTCGGCGGTTTCCAGTCCGCGGTGATCCTGACCCGGCCGAGGGAGTGAGGACACGATGAGCGCAACCGAGGAACGGCGCGCGGCCGTCACCGGTATCGGGGTGGTCGCGCCGAACGGCATCAGCACCGAGACCTTCTGGAAGTCCACCCAGGAGGGCATCAGCGTCCTGGACCGGGTGACCCGCGAGGGCTGCCAGGACCTGCCGCTGAAGGTGGCGGGCGAGGTCCGCGCGTTCGACCCGGCCGTGGTCGAGGAACGCTTCCTGGTGCAGACCGACCGCTTCACGCACTTCGCCATGGCAGCGGCCGACCTCGCTCTGGAGGACGCCCGGCTCGGCCAGGCGGACACCGCGGCGGACCCCTTCTCCATCGGGGTGGTCACCGCCTCCGGCTCCGGCGGCGGCGAGTTCGGCCAGCGCGAGCTCCAGCAACTGTGGGGCAAGGGCAGCCGGTTCGTCGGCCCGTACCAGTCCATCGCCTGGTTCTACGCGGCCAGCACCGGCCAGATCTCCATCCGGCGCGGCCTCAAGGGGCCCTGCTCGGTCGTCGCCTCCGACGAGGCGGGCGGTCTGGACGCCCTCGCGCACGCCGCCCGCGCGGTCCGCCGGGGCACCGATGTGATGGTGGCCGGCTCCACCGAGGCGCCGCTCGCGCCGTACTCGGTGGTCTGCCAGCTCGGGTACGGGGAGCTGAGCGGGGAGAGCGACCCGGCGCGCGCGTACCGCCCCTTCACCGACGCGGCGTGCGGATTCGTGCCCGCCGAGGGCGGGGCGATGCTCGTCGTCGAGGCGGAGCGGTCCGCGCGGGAGCGCGGGGCCGAGGTCCGGGGTTACGTCGCGGGACACGCGGCGACGTTCACCGGGGCCTCCCGCTGGGCGGAGTCGCGCGAGGGGCTGGCGCAGGCCATCCGGAACGCGCTGGCGGAAGCCGGCTGCGCGCCGGAGGAGGTCGACATGGTCTTCGCCGACGCCCTCGGGGTGCCGGAGGCGGACCGTGCCGAGGCGCTGGCGCTGGTGGACGCGCTCGGCGCGCACGGGCG
Organism: Streptomyces bauhiniae; assembly: GCF_004784475.1. GTDB lineage: Bacteria > Actinomycetota > Actinomycetes > Streptomycetales > Streptomycetaceae > Streptomyces > Streptomyces seoulensis. The sequence continues at coordinate 394,478 of NZ_SRRT01000007.1, read as the reverse complement.
CCGGGTGCCGGTGACGGCACCGAAGACCGGTATCGGCCGCGGCTACTGCGCGGCACCGGTGCTGGACGTGTCGGCGGCGGTGCTGGCGATGGAGCACGGCCTGATCCCGCCGACGCCGAACGTGGTGGACGTCTGCCACGACCTGGATCTCGTGACCGGGAGCGCCCGCGTGGCCGAGCCGCGCACGGCGCTGGTCCTCAGCCGGGGCCTCATGGGGTCGAACTCGGCGCTGGTGCTGCGGCACGGCGCCAAGTAGGCGAACAGCAAAGGAGAGAACGGCATGAACGCGCAGATCACCGAAGAAGAACTGGCCGCCCTCATGAAGAAGGCGGCGGGCATCACCGTCGCCCCGGAACTGCTGCGGGAGCAGCCCGGCACCCCCTTCGAGTCGCTGGGGCTCGACTCGCTCGGCCTGCTGGGCATCGTGGGCGAGCTGGAGAACCGGCACGGCACCCCGATGCCCCCGGACGCCGAGCGCTGCAAGACGCCGCAGGCGTTCCTCGACCTCGTCAACAGCGCACTGATGGCAGGAGCCTGACATGGCCGGACACACCCGGAACGAGATCACCATCGCCGCTCCGCTCGACCTGGTCTGGGACATGACCAACGACCTGGAGAACTGGCCGGAGCTGTTCAGCGAGTACGCGTCCGTCGAGGTCCTCAAGCGGGAGGGCCGTAAGACGACGTTCCGGCTCACCATGCACCCGGACGACAACGGCACCGTGTGGAGCTGGGTCTCCGAGCGCGAGCCGGACCGCGAGAACCGCACCGTCCGCGCCCGCCGCGTGGAGACGGGCCCCTTCGCCCACATGGACATCCACTGGGCGTACGAGGAGGTGCCCGCCGGCACCCGCATGGTGTGGACCCAGGACTTCGCCATGAAGCCCGAGGCGCCGGTCGACGACGAGTGGATGACCGACAACATCAACCGCAACTCCAAGGTCCAGATGGCGCTCATCCGGGACAAGATCCAGCAGGCCGCCGGGGACCGCCCCGCCCCGGCCCTGGCCGACTGACCGGCGAGCGGCCGAACAGGCCAGAGAGGAAACCTCCCATGCACCAGGGACTGATCGTGGCCCGGATGGCACCGGGCTCGGCCCAGGACATCGCCAAGATCTTCGCGGAGTCGGACCGGGGCGAGCTGCCGCACCTCGTCGGGGTGCGCCGCCGCAGCCTGTTCCAGTTCGGCGATGTGTACATGCACCTCGTCGAGTCGGACAGCGACCCGGCCCCGGCCATCGCCAAGGTGGCCGGCCACCCTGAGTTCCGCGGGATCAGCGAGCGCCTGTCGGCGTACGTCAGCGCGTACGACCCGGAGACCTGGCGCTCCCCGAAGGACGCGATGGCGGAGCGCTTCTACGTCTGGGAGCGCGACTAGCCGTCCGGCTCCCCTTCATGAAGACCACCGGCCGCCGGGCCCGCAGCGTCGCGGGCCCGGCGGCCGGTCGTTGCCGTACGGGGCCGCGTCAGCCGGCGACGTGGCACTCGAAGGCGTGCAGGTACGGGTTGACCGGACGGATGTCGTCCACGACCAGGCCCGCCGAGGTGAGCCGGCCGACCATGGACTCGGTGGTGTGCTTGGCGCCGCCCACGTTCAGCAGGAGCAGCAGGTCCATCGCGGTGCTGAAGCGCATCGAGGGGGTGTCGTCGACGAGGTTCTCGATGACGATGACGCGGGTGCCGGGGCCGCCCGCGGCGGTGACGTTGCCGAGCAGCCGGGCGGTGCTCTCGTCGTCCCACTCCAGGATGTTCTTGATGACGTAGACGTCGGCCTTCACCGGGACCGAGGCGCGCACGTCGCCGGGCACGATCTCGGCGCGGTCGGCGAGGTCGCCGGTACGCAGGCGGGGCAGGGCGTTCTCGACCACGCGGGGCAGGTCCAGCAGGCTGCCGCGCATGGTCGGGTACTTGTCTAGCAGGCAGGCCACCACATGGCCCTGGCCGCCGCCGCAGTCCGCCACCGAGTCGGCGCCGGACAGGTCGAGCAGGGCGGCGACCTCGCGGGCCGACTGCTCGCTGGAGCGGGTCATGGCCTGGTTGAAGACGTCCGCGGACTCGGGGGCGTCCTCGTTGAGGTAGGTGAAGAACTCCTTGCCGTAGAGGGACTCCACGACGTTGTCCCCGGTGCGCACGGCCTCGTCCAGCTTGGGCCAGGCGTCCCAGGTCCACGGCTCGGTGCACCACAGGGCGATGGCGCGCAGGCTGTTCGGGTCGTCCTCGCGCAGCAGGCGGGACATGTCGGTGTGCGCGAAGGTGCCGTCCGGGTGCTCGGCGAAGACGCCGTAGCAGGACAGGGCGCGCAGCAGCCGGCGCAGCGGCTTGGGCTCGGTCTTCACCGAGGCCGCGAGGTCCTCCACGGGCTTCGGGTCGTCCCCGAGGGCGTCGGCGACGCCGAGCCGGGCGGCGGCCCGGACGGCGGCGGCGCAGGCCGCCCCGAACACCAGCTCGCGCAGGCGCATCGGGGGCGGTGGGGCTGTCTCAGCGGTCGTCATCTGCCGCCCTTTCTCGTTCTTCGGCCTTCTTCGGTCATCGATGGGCAGCGGGCGGGCGGTCAGCACAGGCCCGCGGGCTTCGAGGCCCGGCAGGAGTTGCGCTCGAAGCGGTTGCCCTTGCCCGTGTCGGTGTTCACCAGGTCCGCGGGGGCGTTGGCCGACAGCGTGTTGCCGTCGACGCGGTTGTTCTCGCCGAGGGTGCCGACCATGCTCTTGAAGAGCACGATGCCGCCGGAGAGCGGGGACTTGCCCGCGTTGCCGCGTACGTAGTTGCCGGTCACGCGGGTCTGCTCGACACCGGTCAGCACGATGCCGGAGCCCTGGAGGGCGGGCAGGCGCTCGGTCTTCGGGCAGGACTTGTTGTTCTGCGTGACGCGGTTGCGGGCGACGGTGAGGTGACCGGCCTTCGGGGTGTTCTCGTCGCCGACGACGAAGACACCGGCGCAGTTGCCGCGGATGCCGTTGTCCTGCACGTTCACGTCGCGCAGGCGGCGGACGGTGACGCCGATGCGGTTGTCGTCGAGGCGGTTGTGCTCGACGAGGGTGCCTCCCGCGTCGTACGCTCCCGCCTCCTCCTTGATGGTGTTGGCGAGGAAGAGTCCGGCGTCGCCGTTGCGCTCGGCGACGTTCTCGCGGAACACGCCGCCCGTGGAGCGCTCCTGGGCGATGCCCCAGGTGTCGTTGTCGACGGCGCGCACATGGCGGACCGTCATACGGTCGGTCGCCATGCCGAAGACGCCGGCGCGGGCGAACCCGGTGACGGTGAGGTCGGCGACGGTGACGCCCCGGACGTCCTTCGTCTTGGTGCCGAGGACGCAGATGCCGTTGCCGTTCTGGGCGCAGGTGTTGGCGTCCTTGCCGGTCTTGACGGCGGCGGGCTTGACGACCGTACGGGCGCCCGCGCCGCGCAGCGTGATGCGGTCCCGGCCGATCTGCACGCTCTCGTGGTAGGTACCGGCGAGCACCAGCACGGTGTCCCCGGCCCGCGCGGCGTCGACGGCCTTCTGAATCGACTCGCCCGGACGGACCACGAGGGTCTGGTGAGCGGCGGCCGCCGGGACCGCCCCCACACCCGCGCTCACAAGCGCCGCGCTACAGGCGAGATATGCGAGGTGACATCTCTTCATACCGCGTACCGTATGACCGGTTTATCCGGTATCCCACGCGATGGTCCGTCCGGGGGCGTGTCTGTGTGCGGGGGTGCCTGTTGGCGATTGAGGCTGGGTGACTGGTTGTGCATTCAGCCCAGCCCGAGGGCGGCGGTCAGCGCGTCGAAGCGGTGGCGGGTGTCGGCCGGGGCGTACCGGTTGGCGAGCGCGGGGAGCAGCTCGAAGCCGGGGTCGCCGGCCAGCGGCTTGGGGTCGATGGCCAGCCAGGGCGCGCGGGCTGCGGCCAGGACGTTGCCGTAGTGCAGGTCCCAGTGCAGCAGCCGGTCGCCGGGCTCGTCCGCCACCTCGCTGAAGGGGGGGCGAGTTCTGCGCGGAGGGCTTGCGGTAGGCGTGCCGTCATTCCGCGTGCCCTGTCACCCATTCGGTGCAGTCCGGGTGGGGCGGGATGACGAGCGGTTCATCCAGGAGGGCGGCGGCCTCGCGGGTGTCGGGGAGGGCGGCCAGGGGGCGGGTCAGGGCAGGGCGGTCGGAGGGCGGGGTGGGCACCTGGGTGACCATACTGGCGGGTGTGAGACGGGGTGTCGGGTTGGGGCGAGTGGGTCGGGCGGTGGCGGCTTACGTGCGGGCCGCGCCCGGGACCTATGTGTGGCTGGCCATTCTTTTTGTTACCACTGTGGCTTTGCATCACATGTCGCCGGAGTTCGAGAAGGAGTTCTTGCGGCAGCGGTCGACCAATATTCGTGAGTTGTCGCAGAACCCGGTGCGGGTGTTGATCACGAGTGGGATGTGGATCGACGGGGGCCACTGGCTGCCGTATGTGGTGGCGTACAGCGTGTTCCACGCACAGGTGGAGCGGTGGGTGGGGACGGCTCGGTGGCTCGTGGTGTGTGTGGCCGCACATGTGCTGGCGACACTGATCAGTGAGCTGGCTTTGCTGCGGGCGATAAATGACGGGCATGCGCCTGCCTCCGCCGTGAACACGCTGGATATCGGGGTGAGTTACGCCCTTGCGGGGGTGATGGGGGTGCTGACGTACCGGATCGCGGTGCCTTGGCGGTACGCGTATCTCGCGGTGCTGCTCGCCGTCTACACCGTCCCCCTGGTCGACGGCCGCACCTTCACCGACGTCGGGCACGCCCTGGCCGCGCTGATCGGGCTGGCCTGTTATCCGCTGGTGCGGGACCGGGGGAGTACGTGGCACCCGTTCCGCACCCCGGCCGCGCCGTCCGGCTGACTACGCTGCCGGGCATGATCCGTACCGCGCGCCCCGACGACGTACCCGTCCTCCACACGATGATCCGCGAGCTGGCCGAGTACGAGAAGGAGCCCGACGCGGCGCGGGCCACCGAGGCGCAGCTACGCGAGGCGCTGTTCGGCGAGCGCCCGGCGGCGTACGCGCACCTCGCGGTGGACGACGCCACCGGCGAGCCCGCCGGCTTCGCGCTGTGGTTCCTGAACTTCTCCACCTGGCGCGGGGTCCACGGCATCTACCTGGAGGACCTGTACGTCCGCCCCACCGCACGCGGCGGCGGCCACGGCCGCGCCCTCCTCACCGAGCTGGCCCGGATCTGCGCCGAGCGCGGCTACGAGCGCCTGGAGTGGTCGGTGCTGAACTGGAACCGCCCCGCCATCGGCTTCTACGAGAAGCTCGGCGCCCGCCCGCAGGACGAGTGGACCGTGTACCGCCTCACCGACGCGGCGCTGACCGACCTGGCCCGCTCAGCCGACTGATTCCCGTACCTGCGCCTTCGCGGGCACCCCGTGCCGGGGCGGCTTCGCCGTGACCATCAGCCCCGCCACCACCGCGGCCAGCAGCATCACCGCGGCCGCCCACCAGATGGCCACCGTGTAGCCGTGCACCACGCCCGCCGGGACCACGGTGGCCCGGTCGGCCGGGCTGCGCAGGTGGGCGGTGACATAGGCGGCGGCGCTGGTGGTGGCGATGGTGTTGAGCAGGGCCGTACCGATGGAGCCGCCGACCTGCTGGGCGGTGTTGACGGTCGCCGAGGTGACCCCGGAGTCGCGCGGGGCGACCCCGGCCGTGGCGGTGGCGAACACCGGCATGAAGGTGAGCCCCATGCCGAGCCCGAGCAGCAGCAGCGCGGGCAGGATCTCCGAGGTGTACGACGAGTGCACCGTCATCCGCGTGAGCAGCAGCAGCCCGGCGCAGGCCAGCAGCATGCCGGGCACCATCAGCATGCGCGGCGCCACCCGGTTCAGCAGCCGGGCGGATATCTGGGTCGAGCCGATGATGATCGCGGCGGTCAGGGGCAGGAAGCCGAGGCCGGCGCGGACGGGGGAGTAGCCGAGGATGACCTGGAGGTAGTAGGTCATGAACAGGAACAGCCCGAACATGCCGATCACCGCGAGCAGCATGGTGAGGAAGCACCCCGCGCGGTTCCGGTCCCGCACGATGTGCAGCGGCAGCAGCGGGTCCGGCGCCCGGTTCTGCCACCACACGAACACCACCAGCAGCACGATCCCCACCGCGAACAGCGCCAGCACCAGCGGATCGGTCCAGCCGCGCGGCTCGGCCTCGCTGAACCCGTAGACGATGGCCACCAGACCGCCGCAGCCGAGCACCGCGCCGGGCGCGTCGAGCCGGGCGGTGCCGCCGTGGCCGGGGCGGTCGTGCAGCAGGGCGAAGGCGCCGAGGACGGCGATGATCGCGATCGGCACGTTGACGTACAGACACCAGCGCCAGTTCAGGTACTCCGTGAGCAGCCCGCCCAGGATGAACCCGATCGCCGAGCCGCTGCCCGCGAGCGCGCCGTAGATCCCGAACGCCTTGCCGCGTTCGCGCGGGTCGGTGAACGTCGTGGTCAGCAGGGACAGCGCGGACGGCGCGAGGACGGCCGCGAACACCCCCTGGAGCGCGCGGGCGCCGAAGAGCATCCCGGAACTGCCCGCCGCGCCGCCCAGCGCGGAGGCCAGCGCGAAGCCGATCAGCCCGATGACGAAGGTGCGTTTGCGCCCCACCAGGTCCGCGATCCGCCCGCCCAGCAGCAGGAGCCCGCCGAAGGCGAGGGTGTAGGCCGTGATCACCCACTGCCGGTTGCCGTCGGACATGTGCAGGGCGGCTTGCGCGGAGGGCAGGGCGATGTTCACGATCGTCGCGTCCAGCACCACCATCAACTGGGCCAGCGCGATCACGACGAGGCCCCACCAGCGGCGGGGATCGGCTGCCTCGGTTCCGGCGGGGACCGGACCGCGCTCACCCGTTCGGCCGATGCTCATCTGGCCAGAAGACCATGGATCGGGGCGGGTCGCATCCGCGTCGGAGGGGCCGCGGTTCCTGGTGCCGTAACGGTTCCTCATGGTTTGAGCACCACCTTCCCGACCGTGCCGCGCGTCTGGAGCGCCCGGTGCGCGGCGGCCGCCTCGGCGAGCGGGAACCGGGTGACGGCCGGGCGCAGCCGACCCGCCGCGGCCTCGGCGAGGGCCCGCTCCTCCAGGGCGCGCAGGCCGCCGCCGCGCCGGAGCATCTCCGGGCCGAGCACGGACTCTGACACCCCGTCCGTGAAGTGGCCCCGGGCGCCCTCCCCGATGCCCTCGGCGGACCAGCCGAAGACCAGGTGCCGGCCGCCCGGACCGAGCAGGGCGACGGCCTCGCGGGCGGCCTCGCCGCCGACCCCGTCGTAGACGAGCGTGGCGTCCCGCCCGTCCAGCCACGCCCGGACCTCGGCGGGCCAGCCGGGGCGGGTGTAGTCGACGGCGAGATCGGCGCCGTTCGCCCGTACCCGCGCGGTCTTCTCGGCGCCGCCCGCCAGGCCGACGACGGTCGCTCCGGCGTTCCGGGCGTGCTGTACGAGCAGGGTGCCGATGCCGCCGGCCGCCGCCGGTACGACCACCACGGACTCCGGGCCCGGCTCCGCGAACCCGGCGATACCGAGCGCGGTACGGCCGGTGCCGATCATGGCGACGGCCTCCGCGAAGCCCAGGCCCTCCGGGACCGGGTGCAGCCGGGTGGCGTCGGTGACGGCGAGTTCGGCGTACCCGCCGGGGGCGAAGCCGAGGTGGGCGACGACCCGTCGGCCGAGCCACGCCCTGTCCACGCCCTCCCCGAGCGCGTCCACCACTCCCGCGACCTCCCGGCCGGGCACGGTCGGCAGCGCGGGCAGCTCGGGCAACGGGCCCTGCCGCCCCTCCCGCAGGGCCGTGTCCAGCAGATGCACCCCGGCCGCCGCGACCGCGATCCGCACCTGGCCGGGGCCGGGGGAGGGGTCGTCGGTCCTCTCGTACGTCAGGTTCTCGGCCGGCCCGAAGGCGTACAGACGGACGGCGTGCATGGGACCCCCAGGGTTTTCCGCGTTTCTCCGCTTCCGGAAGGCCCACTCTTCGACCTCAAGGGCGCTTGAGGTCAAGGCGGTGTCAGTGCGGGGGTGCAGCATGGGCGCATGGCGACGAGGCGAGCGACGGGTACGGGCGGCGGCGGCACGGCGGTACGGGGTGCGCGGCGCCCGGAGTTGCGGCTGCCGCCGCTGGCTCCCTGGGCGGACGCGGAGCTGGAGCGGGACGGGGACTACGACGGGCTGGAGTTCCAGGAGGCCGACCTGTCGGGGCAGCAGGGCGGGGGCGCCCGGTTCATGGACTGCGCGCTCACCGGGTGCGTGCTGGACGAGACCGGGCTCGGGCGGGCGCGGGTGCTGGACTCGGTGCTCGACGGGGTGCGGGGGGTGGGTACGCAGTTCGCCGAGGCCACCTTCCGGGACGTGGAGTTCCGCTCGCCCCGGCTCGGGGGCGCCCAACTGCACGGGGCGGTGCTGGAGCGGGTCGTGGTGCGCGGGGGCAAGCTCGACTTCCTCAACCTGCGGGAGGCGCGGCTGAAGGACGTGGTCTTCGAGTCCTGCGTACTGGTGGAGCCCGACTTCGGCGGGGCCCGGCTGGAACGGGTGGAGTTCGTCGACTGTGCCCTGAAGTCCGCCGACCTCTCCCGCGCCACGCTGAAGGACGTCGACCTGCGGGGGGCCGCTCCGCTGGAGATCACCCGCGGTCTCGACCGGCTCTCGGGCGCGCTGATCGGCACGGGTCAGTTGCTGGACCTCGCCCCGCTGCTGGCGGCGGAGCTGGGGATCAGGGTGGAGGGCGCCTAGGAAATACGGGGATAGCGGGCCTGGAGGGTCCAGATCGCGGGGTTCTCGGCGAGGTCCTCGTGCATGTCGGTCAGGTCCGCGATGACGTCGTGCAGGAAGTCACGGGCCTCGCGGCGGAATTCGGCGTGCGAGAAGCTCAGCGGGGGTTCCTCGGCGGGCATCCAGTCCGACTCGATGTCCACCCAGCCGAAGCGGCGCTCGAACAGCATGCGGTCGGTGGACTCCGTGAAGTCCAGCTCCGCGCGCTGCGGGCGGGCGGCACGCGAGCCCATCGGGTCCTTGTCCAACTGCTCCGCGATGTCGCAGAGTGCCCACGCGAAGTCCAGCACCGGCACCCATCCCCAGGCTGTGGACAACTCCCGGTCCGACTTCGTGTCGGCGAGATACACGTCCCCGCAGAACAGATCGTGCCGAAGCGCCCGGACATCCGCCCGCCGGTAGTCCGTCTGCGGGGGGTCCGGAAAGCGGTTGGAGAGCGCGTAGCCGATGTCGAGCACGTCAGATGGTCCCATGCCGGGGGCTCAGCGTGCCCGCTCGGCCAGCAGTCGGCCCAGGTCCGGCGGCCATACGGGCTCGGCGGCGGAGGCCAGTTCGGCGGGGGTCCACCAGCGGCCGCCCAGGATGCCCTCGGCGGAGTGCGTCGCGTGGGCGGAGGCGGTGGGGTCGCGGCGGGGGCCGGGGGTGACGTAGATGTGCTCGTGCTGGCGGACCGGGACACCGGCTCGGGTGAAGTCGTGTTCCCACGTGCACAGCAGGAGGCCGGGGACGAGGTCGGTCCAGCCGGTCTCTTCGGCCAGCTCCCGTACGGCGCCCTCGCGGGGGGTCTCGCCGGGTTCGAGACCGCCGCCAGGGAGAGCCCAGTGCACGCCGACCTCGGAGTTGTCGTACCGGAAGAGGAACACGGCGCCCTCCGGGTCGACCACGGCGGCCGGCCGCTCGGAAGCGGGCCTCGGTCAGTTCGGCGGCCTGGCGGCCGTAGCCCTTGCCCTGCTGGGCCGCGTCGACCAGCAGCAGGCCGATCCAGGGGTCGGGGTCGGCCGGATCGGGGTGACGGGCCAGCGTGTGCACGACCGCGACCAGGCGGTCGTCCACGCGGGCGAGCAGCACCTCGCCGTCGGGGTGGGCCAGTTTGCCCGCGACCGTCTCCGCGACCTGCTCCGGCCGGATGTCCGCCGGGTCCGGGAACTCCCCGCTGAGCGTGTGGAACGCCTGCTGGGAGGCGTACAGCGCGGTCAGTTCGGCGAGTACGGGCGGAACGCCCCCGGCGAGTACGGGTTCGAGGATCACCCGCCGCACGCTAACGCGTGCGCTTGCTTCGGCCGAGGGAATTCCGCGACCGGCCCCAGGAGCAACCCCCGGAGCCGGCGGCAGCCGTTCTCAGACGTTCACGCCGAAGTCCTGGGCGATGCCGACCAGGCCGGAGGCGTAGCCCTGGCCCACGGCGCGGAACTTCCACTCCGCGCCGTTGCGGTACAGCTCGCCGAAGACCATGGCGGTCTCGGTGGCCGCGTCCTCGGAGAGGTCGTAGCGGGCGATCTCGGCGCCGCCGGCCTGGTTGACGATGCGGATGTAGGCGTTGCGGACCTGGCCGAAGTTCTGGCCGCGGTTCTCCGCGTCGTAGATGGAGACCGGGAAGACGATCTTCTCGACGTCGGCCGGGAGGGCGGCCAGGTTGACGTTGATCGCCTCGTCGTCGCCCGCGCCCTCGCCCGTGCGGTTGTCGCCGGTGTGGACGATGGAGCTGTCCGGCGTCTGCTTGTTGTTGAAGAAGACGAAGTGCTGGTCGGAGTAGACCTTGCCCTGGCCGTTGACCGCGATGGCGGACGCGTCCAGGTCGAAGTCCGTGCCGGTGGTGGTGCGGACGTCCCAGCCGAGGCCCACGGTGACGGCCGTCAGGCCCGGAGCCTCCTTGGTGAGCGAGACGTTGCCACCCTTGGACAGGCTTACAGCCATGATTGGGAGTCCCTTCCGTTTTGAGTATCTTGCCGACGAAGCTACGTCACCGGGTAGAACGGCGGGAGGGGTGCCTCAGGTTCCGCCCCGCTTTACCTTTTTTACCGAGCTGCTCCGCCGCCGTCGCACGGCGCGCCGGAAATCGGGGTGACTCGGGGTGCCCGGAGCCGGGAACATGGGGTGCATGTCCGGGCCCTATCTCATCCGTGGCTCGGTCTCGCTTCCCGAGGCCGAGCTGAACTGGCGTTTCTCGCGGTCTTCCGGGCCCGGTGGCCAGCACGTCAACACCAGCGACTCCCAGGTGGAGCTGCGCTTCGACCTCACCCGCACCGAGGCACTGCCCCCGGTGTGGAAGGAACGCGCGCTGGAACGCCTGGCCGGGCGCCTGGTGGACGGGGTGATCGTCGTACGGTCCTCCGAACACCGCTCCCAGTGGCGCAACCGCGAGACCGCCGCCGTACGCCTCGCCGCGCTCCTCGCCGAGGCCACCGCACCCCCGCCCAAGCCCCGCCGCCCCACCCGCATCCCCCGCGGCATCAACGAACGCCGGCTCAGGGAGAAGAAGCAGCGGGCGGACACCAAGCGGGGCCGCTCGGGCCGGGACTGGGGTTAGACCCCGAGGTCGAGCACCCCGACCGTCTGACCCCCGCTCGTCTCATCCGTCGTACGGAACCCGAGCCGCCGGTAGAACTCGCCCGGCCCGTCCGCCCCCGGATGCCAGGTGACGTACAACTCCCCGCACCCGCGCCGCCGCAGCTCCGCCGCGACCGCCTCCACGGCGAACCGCCCGTACCCCTTGCCCTGTTGGCCCGCGTCGATGTTCAGCCGCCACAGCCCGGACCGCCGCACACTCCCGCCGTCCCCGCGCCAGTCGATGTCCAGAAAGGCCATCAGAAACCCGACCGCCTTGTCCCCGTCGAGAATCAGCCGCGGCCACGCCACCCCGGCCGGACGCACGTACGCCTCCGCCAGCGAATGCGCGACAGGCTCGACGGCCTGCTCCTGATCGGCCCGCACCCGGACGGCCAGCGCGGTTTCCAGGTTCGCGGGTGTGACCTCGGCAAGACGGAGTGACATGCGCGCACCCTAAGTCGGGCGGTCCGCCTGACGCCCCCTATTTATGGGCCTCAGCCCAAGTGCCGGTACCGCCCCCGGTAATACAGCAGCGGGCCGCCCTCCGTGCTGGGGATGCGGGCTGTCAGGACGCGGCCGATGACGAGGGTGTGGTCGCCGGCCTCTACGCGTTGTTCGGTGCGGCACTCCAGGGTGGCGAGGGCGTCGGGGATCAGGGGGGCGCCGGTGGCCTCGCCGCGGTCGCAGGCGAGGTCGGCGAAGAGGAGGCGGTCGCTGACCCGGCCCTTCATGGCGAAGCGGCCCGCGATCTGCCGCTGGTGCTCGGCGAGGACGGACACGGCCCAGAGCGGCTGCTCGTCCAGCAGGTCGTCCATCCGGGAGCCGGTGCGCAGGCTGACCAGCACCAGCGGCGGGTCCAGCGAGACCGACATGAAGGCCGTGGCCGTCATGCCCGCGTCCTCGCCGCCCGGCGCGTACGGGTCGTCGGGGTCCAGCGGCGGTTCCTGCGCGGTCACCAGGACCACGCCCGCGGCCAGCCGGGACATCGCGGCCCGGAACTCGTCGTCGCTCACCCCCTCAGCATGCACAGAAGCGGCCGCGGCGGTGGGGGAGGGAGGGTTCAGCACGCCGGAAACGCTAATCGGGCGCCCGCGCCCGCCGCATCGGGCCTCCGGCGTAACCCGGACCTAGGACCAAAGGACCGGACCTGTGGCGGAAGAGGCGGCCCGGACCGGCCAGCGGCATATGCGCAACTTCGCAGCCTTTGCGATCGGAGAACGCAACGGGAAAGTGCGGAAACTGCACTCAATTGTTCAAGTTCTTCTGTGACTTGAGTCACAAGGAGTACGGAATTGTTGACCCTGTGTACCGAGTGAGCAGCGCGCTGTGATTCAGTGGCGGAAAGCCTGTGGACAGCAGGGGGAGGGCGAGCATGGAGACCGATCAGGAGCCGTACGTCCCTCTGACGTCACTGCGTCAGCTTCACCAGGTCATGGCCGAGATGAACACCGCGCGCAGCCAGGCCGACACCCTCCAGATCGTCGCGGACGGCGCGGTCGGCGCCCTCGGCTACGAGATGGCCTGCGTGAACCTCGTACGCCCCGACGGCGATCTGGTCGTCGCCGCCGTCTCCGGCAACTCCGCCGCCGAGGCCCTCATCACCGGCCGCACCGGCTCCCGCGAGTCCTGGGACCGGCGCCTGGGCATGGGCGAACTCTGGGGCGACCTGGTGTTCATACCGCACACCGAGGGCTGGGTCCTGGACGACGACGACGTCCCCCAGTGGTACACCGACGGCCCCTCGCCCCGCTTCCCCGAGGAGTGGCACCCCGGCGACCGCCTCTTCGCCCCGATGTACGCCCCCGGCGCCCAGGGCGGCGCCCGCGGCGGACTGCTCGGCGTCATATCCGTCGACCGCCCCCTCACCGGCCGCCGCCCCGGCGCCTGGGGCCGCGAGGCCCTGCAGATGTACGCCTTCCAGGCCGCCATCGCCATCAGCAACGCCCACCTCCGCGCCAACATGCAGCGCGCCCTGGTCCGCCTGGAACGCGACCAGCAGGCCCTGCGGGCCAGTGAGGAATCCTTCCGTCAGGCGTTCGAATACGCCCCCTCCGGCATGGCCATCGCCGAGATGGGCGGCGACCAGCACGGCCGCATCCTGCGCACCAACGACGCCCTGTGCCGCCTGCTCGGCCGGCCCGCCTCCGCGATGCGCCGCTACTCCTTCTCCGACCTCGTCCACCCCGAGGACATCGGCACCCTGATGCGCACCTCCGCCGAGGGCGGCCGGGCCGAGCTGCGGCTGGCCCGGCGCGACGGCAGCTATGTATGGGTGTCGCTGCGCAACTCCGTGGTCGCGGACGCGGCCGACGGTCCGCGCTTCCTGCTCACCCACGTCGAGGACATAGAGGAGCGCAAGCGCCGCGAGCTGCAGCTCGCCCACCGCGCCTCCCACGACTCCCTGACCGGGCTGCCGAACTCCGCCGAGCTGCGCTCCCGGCTCGCCGCCCGGCTGTGCCGCCGCCCGGCCCACCTCGACGCCCTGGACTCCCTGGACGCCGCCTACGGCCACCCGGCCGGCTCCGGCGACGCGCACGGGTTCGACTTCACGCCGGGCGCGGAGGCGTACGACGCCTTCGACCACCATGTGCACACCGTCGCCCCCGAGCAGGGCCCGGACGACGGCACCAAGGGGCTCGCGGTCCTCTTCTGCGACCTGGACGGCTTCAAGTCGATCAACGACCGCTTCGGGCACAACGCGGGCGACGCGGTCCTCATCGAGGTGGCCCGCAGGCTCAGCGCGGGCCTGCGGGACGGTGACACCGTGGCCCGGCTCGGCGGCGACGAGTTCGTGATCCTCGCCGACGGCCTCGGCCAGGCCGACGCCGCCGACCTCGCGGTGCGGCTGCGCAACGAGATCATCCAGCCGATCCGGGCCGAGGGCCGGGCGGTCCGGGTGGGCGCCAGCTTCGGCATCGGCTGGGCGCACTGCGGGATGACGGCCGACGAAGTGCTGAAGTCCGCCGACGAGCGGATGTACGTTGAGAAACGATCTCGTCCCAAACAGCATCGGCGTGCCGGGTGAAACGCAGGTCAGTGCGCTGACAGTGCGGGGATGTGCGCTTCGGGCGTCCGTTCGGGGGTCCCCCGTCCGAGCGAATCGGGGTGTGCGGGAGGGTAGGCTCGCCATTCCAACCCCGTACCCCGCCCGCCCGCACTTGTTGAGGAGTACCCAGGGATGACGCCCGGCGACAACGGCGCGAGCAAGCCCGAGGAAGACGACCCGTTCGGCTACCTGTACGCCGACGGCCAGGCCCGGGGGGCCCAGCCGCCGTCCGGTGGTTACGGCTATCCCAACGCGGTCAACCGGGTGCGTCCGGTCGGTGAGCGCCAGTACGGCCAGCAGCAGACCGCCCCGCAGCAGCAGGGCGGCTACGGGCAGACGACCGCGGCCCACTACCAGGCGCCGGAGACGATGCCCGGCGGTGCTCCCGCCTCCCGGCAGTCGTCGCACGGAGGCGGTGGCGGCGGGCGGCGCGGGCCGAACACCAAGGGTCTGCTGATCGGCGCCATCGCGGTGGTCGCGGCGGTCGTCATCGGCATCAGCATCGCGATGCTCAACGGCGACTCCGACGACGACAAGAACGGCAACCAGGCGGACGCCTCCCCGACCCAGTCGCAGGAGGCCACGCCGAGCCCCAAGGCGACCAGCACCGGCGAGGCCGGCGAGCTGCCGAAGGCCGACGCCGTCGACGACGCGGTCCAGCTCGCGGGCGGCGCCGCCCCGGCCTCCGACATCAAGGGCGCGAAGTCGGCGGGCGGCTCCTACGTGGGCGGCCTGAACCAGGTCGGCGCGTCGGTGACCTGGACGGTGGACGTGCCGAAGCCGGGCAAGTACACGCTGAACGTCAACTACGGCGTGCCGGGCAAGGACGCCAACACCACGCTGACGATCAACGGCACCTCGCAGAACCGCCCGCTGAACATGTCGAACTTCGCCCACGCCCCCGAGGGCGACTGGGAGCGCGGCTGGACCCACACCTGGGCCAACCTCCAGCTCCAGAAGGGCTCGAACACCATCAGCATCTCGTGCGGCAGCGGCAACCAGTGCGACGTCAACCTGGACCAGTTCTGGCTGGAGAAGGGCTGGCGCAACTAGGGCCTGTCCTTCGGATCACGCAGGGGTCGCGGGGGCTGGTGCCGACCCGCAGGAAGGACCCCGCGCGGCGCGGGCGCGCCGGTTCTCCCTCGCAAGGGTTACGTCTCCAAGGTGACGCCACCCGGCCGGGAGCTGCGTACGGTCCCGCCCATGACCAGATTCCGTGCTCCTACGGTTCTTGCGGCGCTGCTGCTCACCCTGCCGCTGTCGGCAGCCGCAGTCCCACCCGCCGCCGGCGCTCAGCCGACCTCGTCCGTGTCCGCACCGGCAGTCGTCAGGGGCGAACTCCCGCATCCCAGTGGCCCGTTCGCCGTCGGTCAGGACGTCCTGGAACTCATCGACCAGAACCGGCCCGACCCATGGGTGCCTTCGGCGGGCCCGCGCCGGCTCATGGTGTCGATGTACTACCCGGCCAAGGCGGGTACCGGCAGCCCGGCCGCGTACATGACCCCTGCCGCGGCGCGGATGCTGCTGGACACCAAACTCCCCGGCAACACCATCCCCACCACAGCGCTCACCGAGACCCGGACCTGGGCCGCCTCCGGCGCCCGCCCAGCACCCGGCCGCCACCCGCTGGTCCTGCTCTCGCCCGGCTTCACCCTTCCCCGCACCACGCTCACCGGCCTGGCCGAAGACCTCTCCAGCCACGGATACGTGGTCGCGCTCATCGACCACACCTACGAGAACACGGGCACGACCTTCCCCGACGGCAGCACACTGCCCTGCGTGATGTGCGGCCAACTGCGCTCGCCGCAGGACTGGGCGGGCCTGGACCGCAGCCGCGCCCGCGACGTCTCCTTCCTCGTCGACCAGGTGACCGCCCGCTCCCACCCCGCCTGGCGCTACTCCCGCACGATCGACCGCGCCCGGATCGGCATGGCCGGTCACTCCGCCGGCGGTGCGGCTACCGTCCCGGCACTGCTCGCCGACCGCCGGATCAGAGCCGGCGCCGACCTGGACGGCACCATGGACGTGCCGGTGCCCCCGACCGGCCTGGGCGGCAAGCCGTTCCTGATGATCGGGCACCCGCTGCCCAACGGCGCAGAGGACCCGAGCTGGTCGGAGAGCTGGGCCCACCTTGACGGCTGGAAACGCTGGCTGACCGTGGCCGGCACCAACCACGCCTCGTTCACCGACTTCCCCGCACTCCTCGACGCGCTCGGCCTGCCCGACCCCGACCGCTCCCTGTCGGCGTCCCGCGCCCTTCACCTCACCGGCGCGTACGTCACGGCTTTCTTCGACCTGCACCTGAAGGGCTCGCCTCGGCCGCTCCTCACGGGCCCGACCCCCGAAAACCCGGAAGTCGGCTTCCACCCGTAGCGGAGGCCGACCAGAAGCCAATCGTGGCAGCCGCCGCCACGACAAGGGCACCACCATCTGCCTCGCCGGACGCCAGGTCGCCGCCATCTTCATCTGATCAGCACGATGATCCGAAGGAAACGCCCTAGGGCTTCTCTTATGGATCATGTCGGGCAAGCCGTGGACCATGGGATCGGGGTCCGTTGCTGCGTGAGGGGGCTGGATGGTGGAAACTTCCTCGGCTTCAGGCGATGTGCTGGAGCCGATCAGGCAGCATCTGCGAGACCCGTCCCATGACCTCGACGTGGGTCCTGGCTGGCGGCAGTTGGTGCTCAGGCGGCCGATTCCTCGTCCGTCACCGTGGCCGCGGCCAGCAGGCGTGCGTAGTCCGCCGGGTCGAACTCGCCGGCCGTGGGCGCCAGTACGGCCGCTGCCGAGAGGGCGGTGGCGCGGGTGAGGCGGGCGGGCCAGGGGAGGCCGTCGACCAGGCCGGACAGCAGGCCCGCGACCGCCGCGTCGCCCGCGCCGGTCGGGTTGCCGCGCAGCCGGGCGGGCGGGGCGGCGCGCCAGTGGCCCTCGGGGGTCGCGGCCAGCAGACCGTCCGCGCCCAGGGAGGCGACCACCGCCTGGGCGCCCCGGCGCCGGGCGTCGCGGGTGGCGCGGGCCGGCTCGTGGGAGCCGGTGAGTTCGGCCAGTTCCGCCGCGTTGGGCTTGACGATGTCGGGCCGGGCCGCGATCCCGCGCCGCAGCGGCTCCCCGCCCGTGTCCAGCAGCACCGGCACCCCGGCCGTCCTGGCCACCCGTATCAGTCCCGCGTACGCGCCCACCGGCACGCCCGGCGGCAGGCTGCCGCAGAGGGCGACCGCCGAGGCGTCCGCGAGGAGGGTGTCGTAGGCGCGCAGGAAGGCGGCCCACTCGGCGGGGCCGATGTGCGGTCCTGGCTCGTTCAACTGGGTGGTGTCGCCGGTGCGTTGGTCCACCACGGCGACCGTGCGGCGGGTCGGTCCGGCGACCGGCACCAGCGCGTCGGTGATCCCCGGCGCGCCCGCGAGCCGCTCGCGCAGCACCTGGCCGGTCGGGCCGCCCGCGAAACCGGTGACCGTCACCCCGTACCCGAGCGCGGCGAGCACGCGGGCCACGTTGACGCCCTTGCCGCCGGGCCGCTCCACGACCTCCGACACCCGGTGCTCGGCGTGCGGCCGCAGCGACGTCACGCGGTACGTGATGTCGAGAGCGGTGTTCAGCGTGACCGTCAGGATCACCCGGTCCGACCTCCCTCGATGGTCCGTACGCCTCGGTTTCCGGGGCCCCGATCATGCCAAAGAGACGGCGTCCGGCCCAGTTGAGGGACGGACGCCGTCGGAGGAAGCCGGGTACGGATCAGGGCAGTTGGGGCGCGACCACCCATTCGCCCCGGCGCATGACGCCCTTGAGCGCGAAGTCGGCGTCCAGCAGCACGAGGTCGGCGTCCTTGCCGGGCTCCAGCGAGCCGACCCGGTCCGCCAGGCCGAGCAGCCGGGCCGGGTTGGCCGACAGCGCCCTGACCACGTCGGTGACCGGGAGCTTGTCCACGGTGACCGCCCGCCGGAAGGCGCGGTCCAGGGTCAGCGTGGAGCCCGCGATCGAGCCGCCCTCCACCAGCCGGGCCACGCCGCCCTGCACCTCCACCTCCAGCGGGCCGAGCAGATAGCGGCCGTCCGCGGAGCCCGCCGCGTCCATCGCGTCGGTGATGAAGGCGACCCGCTCGGCGCCCGCGTGGTGGAAGGCCAACTGCAGCGCGGCCGGGTGCAGATGGGTGCCGTCGTTGATCAGCTCGACGGTGATCCGCCCGTCCTCCAGCAGCGCGGTGATCGGGCCGGGATCGCGGTGGCCGATCGGGGGCATCGCGTTGAAGAGGTGGGTGGCGACGGTGGCGCCCGCGTCGATGGCGGCCACCGTCTGCTCGTAGCTCGCGTCGGTGTGCCCGACGGCCGCGATCACGCCCTGCTCGGCGAGGAGGCGTACGGAGTCCAGGCCGCCCGGCAGTTCGGTGGCGAGGGTGACCATCTTGGCGTGGCCGCGCGCGGCGTCGACCAGCTTGCGGACCTCGGCCGGGTCCGGGTCGCGCAGCAGCGCCTCGGAGTGCGCGCCCTTGCGGCACGGGGAGATGAACGGGCCCTCGAAGTGGACGCCCGCGATGTCGCCCTGCTCGGCCAGCTCGGCCAGCATTCCGGCCTGGCGGGCCAGGACGTCCAGGTCGTCGGTGACGGTGGAGGCGACCAGCGTGGTCGTGCCGTGCGCGCGGTGCGTGCGGACGGCGGTGAGCGCGTCCTCGGCGCCGCCGGAGAAGGCCGCTCCGCCGCCGCCGTGGTTGTGCAGGTCCACGAAGCCGGGGACCACCCAGTGGCCGGTCACGTCGAGCACGTCGGCGCCCTCGGGCGCGCGCTCCGCGATCCGGCGGCCGTCGACGGCGACCTGCCCGCCGGGCACCTCGCCGGTGGGTAGCACCACGGTGCCGCCGGTGAGCACCAGCGGGCGTGCGCTGTTGTCGGCCATCAGGTGCGTACCTCCGTGGTCTGGGGGATGTGCGGGAGCAGGTCCCGGGCGAGCAGCGCCGCGCCCAGGCAGCCGGCGCCGTCGCCGAGCGCGGCCGGGACGAGGACGGGCGCGGCCTGGAAGGTGAGCCGGCGCTCGATGGCGGCCCCGAGCGGCCGGAACAGCACGTCACCGGCCTCGGCGAGCCCGCCGCCGACGATCAGTGTGCCGGGGTCGAGCAGGGTGAGCGCGGTGACGAGGCCGTCCGCGAGCGCGTCGACCGCCTCGGTCCAGACGCGGGCCGCGTCCGGGTCCCCGGCGGCGACGGCCCGCGCGCAGTCGGCGGCGTCCGCGTCCGCGCGGCCGCTCGCCTCCGCCCAGGCGGTGCCGACGGCGGCGGCGGAGGCGTACCGCTCCAGGCAGCCGGTCTGGCCGCACGGGCAGGGGCGGCCGCCGGGGCGTACGACGATGTGGCCGATCTCCCCGGCGAAGCCGTTCGCGCCCGCCTCGACCCCGCCGGCCAGGCCGATCGCCCCGGCGATGCCGGTGCCCAGCGCGACGAACAGGAAGCGGCCGGCGCCCCGGCCAGCTCCGGCGCGGCCCTCGGCGAGGCCGCCGGTGCGCACGTCGTGGCCGAGGGCGACGGGCATGCCGAGCCGCTCGGTGAGCAGCGCGCGCAGCGGTACGTCGCGCCAGCCGAGGTTGGCCGAGTACAGGGCGGTGCCGGTCGCCTCGTCGACGGTGCCGGGGACGGCGACGCCGGCCGCGAGCGCGGGAGCGCCGAGGTGCTCGGCGCCGTGCGCGAGCAGGTCGGCGGCGAAGGCGAGGAGGTTCTCGACGACCGCCTCCGGTCCGTCCTCGCGGCCCGTCGCGCGGCGGGCGCGGTGCAGCACCGCGCCGTCCTCGCCGACGAGCGCGGCCTTCATCGAGGTACCGCCCACGTCCAGGGCGACGACATGTCTCACCGGCCCAGTGTGACCCGCCGACCCGCGAGAGGTCTAGTCCACTTACGTGGTGTAGACCTTATGCGTTCGAAATCGAATGGTCTGACCAAGGGGACAAGGGGCTTTGAGGGTGCGTCGGCGTACGGCAGGAACGATCGCGGTGGTGTCCGCACTGGGCATGACGGCGATGCTCGGCGGCTGTGGGAGCACGGACTCCTCGGACACGACCCTCAAGCTGGTGGCCGCCGACTACGGCGACTCCGCCGCCAACAGCTCCAAGAAGTACTGGGCCGCGCTGGTCGATGCGTACGAGGCGAAGCACCCCGATGTGAAGGTCCAGGTCAGCGTCTACTCCTGGAACGACGTCGACGCCAAGGTCAAGGCGATGGTCGACGCCGGGAACGCCCCCGACATGGCCCAGATCGGCGCGTACGCCGACTACGCGGCCGCCGGGAAGCTGTACCCGATGTCCGACACCCTCTCCATCGGCACCCAGGCCGACTTCGTGCCGCAGCTCGCCGACGCGGGGGACTGGAACCACACGCCGTACGCGATGCCGTTCGCGGCCTCCACGCGCGTGCTCTTCTACAACAAGACGCTGTTCCAGCAGGCCGGCATCACCCCGCCCACCACCTGGGAGGAGCTGGCCTCCGACGCCGAGGCGCTCAAGGCCAAGGGTGTGAAGTACCCGTTCGCGCTGCCGCTCGGCCCGGAGGAGGCGCAGGCCGAGACCATGCAGTGGCTGCTCAGCGGCGGCAGCGGCTACACCGACGACATCGGTACGTACACGATCGACTCCGCGGTGAACGGCGAGACGTTCACCTGGCTCAAGGACGACCTGGTGGGCAAGGGGCTCACCGGGCCGGTCGCGCCGGGCCGGCTCAACCGGGCCGCCGCGTTCGCCGCGTTCGCGGACGGGCAGGTCGGCATGCTCAACGGGCACCCCACGCTGATCCGGCAGGCCGAGGCGAAGGGCGTGAAGTTCGGCATGGTCCCCTCGCCGGGCCGCACCGGGCGGGCGCGGGCCGCGATGGGCGTCACCGACTGGATGCTGGCCTTCAGGCAGAACGGCCACGCCCGCCAGATCGGCAGCTTCCTGGACTTCGTGTACGAGCAGAAGAACGTGCTCGACTTCTCCCGCAAGTACGGTCTGCTGCCCGTCACCACCTCCGCCTCCGAGGCGATGAGCGGGTCGGACGCGAAGACCGACGTGCCGCTGCACGCCTTCCTGGAGCAGTTGCCGACCGCTGAGCAGTACCCGGTGAACAAGACCTCCTGGGCGGCGGTCAGCGCGGCCGTGAAGAAGGACATCGGGCAGGCGGTCTCCCCGGGCGGCAGTCCCGCAGGCGTCCTCACCCGGCTCCAGGCCGCCGCCACGGCCGCCGACAGCACGGCCCAGTCCCAGGGCTGAGCCCCCTGTCGGTGGTCGGGGTTACGGTTGCCGGCATGGAACTCGGCAGCCGTGAGAAGGCGATCCTCGCGCTGGAGGGCCGGAGTTTTCCCGGTCCCGGCGCGAAGGAGCGCGCCATCCGCGAGCAGCTCGGGCTCGCGCCGGTGCGCTACTACCAGCTCCTCAACGCGCTGCTGGACGACGAGCGGGCCCTCGCGCACGACCCGGTGACGGTCAACCGGCTGCGGCGGGTGCGCGAGGCGAGAAGGTCGGAACGGTAGAGCCTCTTCCGGAGGCGTGCGGGCGGCCCGGCGCGGATAGTGTCGCTCTATGGGAACCCCTGACATCCCCGAGGACAGCGCGCTGCCGGTCCCCGAGACCCAGGCGGGCCGCGACGGTCTGCGGGCACTGCTGGACCGGCCGCGCACCGCCGTGATCGGCCTGGACTTCGACGGCACGCTGGCCCCCATCGTCGCCGACCCCGACCAGGCCCGCGCCCACCCCGGCGCGGTGCCCGCGCTTTCCGCGCTCGCGCCGAAGGTCGCCTCCGTCGCCGTGGTCACCGGCCGCCCGGCCGGGGTCGCGGTCCGCAACGGCGGCTTCGCCGGAGTCCCCGGCCTGGAGCACCTCGTCGTCCTCGGCCATTACGGCGCCGAGCGCTGGGACGCCGCGACCGGCACCGTCACCGCGCCCGCCCCGCACCCCGGCATCGCCGCGGTCCGCGCGGAACTCCCCGGCGTCCTGGACCGGGCCGGCGCCTGGCCCGGCACCTGGATCGAGGAGAAGGGCCGCGCGGTCGCCGTCCACACCCGCCGCGCCGAGGACCCCGAAGCCGCCTTCGACACCCTCCGCGCCCCCCTCACCGACCTCGCCACCCGCCACGGCCTCATCGTCGAACCCGGCCGCCTCGTCCTCGAACTCCGCCCCCCGGGCATGGACAAGGGCGTAGCCCTCCTCGACCACCTCCGCACCACCGGCGCCGAATCCGTCCTCTACGCCGGCGACGACCTCGGCGACCTCCCCGCCTTCGCAGCCCTCGAAAAACTCCGCTCCGAGGGCATCCCGTCCCTCCTGGTGTGCAGCGGCAGCAGCGAGGTGACGGAGTTGGCGGAGCGGGCGGACCTGGTGGTGGACGGCCCGGAGGGCGTGGTGGCGCTGCTGAACGGCCTGGCGGCCCACGCCGACTGATACTTGCGATCTCCTTGCGCTAAATCCTCGCCTGTTGGCTGAAACTGATTGTGAGTCAGGCCACTCGTGCTGGCTTCGACTCGATCATCGCCACTAAAGTGCGGGTAAAGGAACGAGCCGAATGAAGCCCCGATGTGGCGATTGACCACCGCCCATCGATGTTGCGGACGGCTGTTCCTGTCGTGCCGTTTCTCGGTTCGGCAGGGGCAAGGTGAAGGGGGAGATTTCACTTGACTGCGGTCGCAGATAATCGGCCGTTCGACGTTTCCGTCGACAGGGAGACCCTGGCGCGTCTGACCGGACGGGAGCGCGAGGTACTGCGTCATCTGGCGAAAGGTGAGTCGAATCGCGTGCTCGCCCGAAACCTCGGAATCGCCGAACGGACCGTGCGCGCCCACGTGACCAGTGTCGTGCGAAAGCTGGACGTCGGGTCCAGGTTCGAGGCCGGCCTGGTGGCGTTCCACCATTACGCAGCCCTCGCCGAGGAATCAACCTCCTCCTGAGGCATTGCCGCAAGAGGCAATGGAAGAGGCTGTCCCGTCCTGGCAGGCTCGGTGTCGCTGTTCGCCATGTCTTCGGAAGTCCCGGCGTACCTGGCCGGGCGCATGGCTCTGCCCGAGCCTGGATCACCATCCTGGGGGAATAACGCGTATGAACATCAAGAAGATCGTCACCATCGCGGGCGCTGCTGCCGCGGGTGTCACCCTTTTCGCCGCCACGCAGGGCAGCGCTCAGGCCGCCGCCCAGCCGGCCGCGCCGGTGGCGGCCGTCCAGCCTTCGCAGGACAAGGCTCCGCAGGCCATCGGCTCTCTCGTGGGCAAGGTGGCCGCCAAGGCGGCCAACAAGGCCACGGCCGTCGGCAAGGGCATGGCGGTGGTGGCGAAGAGCAATGCCGACAACATGCTCTCGCACGGCAGTGTCTTCGCTCCTCCGGAGGACCTGCCGCAGGGGGTCACGCCCGACACGGTCTTCGACCGGTAAGCACCACGTGACGAACGCGTATCGCACCACCAGGAGGGCGGCGCTCGTTGTCGGCGGCGCCCTCCTGGGGGCTCACATGATCCTCGCCGCCTCGTCCCAGGCGCCGCTCAGCCCGGCGAAACTCGTCTACGGAGACCGAGTGGCGGAATACCTCAACCCGTACTTCTCCCAGAACTGGCAGCTCTTCGCGCCGACGCCGGTCTCGGACAACCGCGGCATTCTGGCGAGAGCCACGTGCGCGGACGGTTCGGTGACACAGTATTACGACGTCTCGGCCCATGGCATGGAGAAAGCGCGGAGTTCTCGATTCTTTCCCTCTCGGGAATTCCGTCTCGTCTCCGCCAACCTCCAGAACATCACCAGCAGTGAAGAGCTGCTCAGGAGAATTCGTCGGCAGCAGACCAACGACAAGAAGCCCGTACTGCCCCCGCTGCCCTATGAGAAGGCCACCGAGGCGGAAGCGGTGAAGGGGCTGTCCCGTTACGCCTACGACCAGATGCCCACCGCGTGCGACGGGAAAGCGGTCAAAGTCCAGGTGCGCATGTATGTGCACGAATTGCCGCCGTGGTCCAAGCGTCATGATCCCTCCGCCGAAGGAAAGCTCATGGTGAAGGACTTCGCCTGGCAGGAGGCAGGGAGGCTGAGATGAGGAAATCCTTGCACCGGCTGTCAGCCCGACTGGACTCCTGGTCCTTGAAGCCGGTGGCTGTCACCGGAGTGTCAGGGACGCGTGTGCTGCTCGGTTTCGTCGGGCTGATGTACTACGTGAGTCAGTACCAGGAGCGGAACTATCTGTTCGGGCCGGACGGGGTGTTGCCGCACGATGACTTCACGGCGCAACTGACGGGCTTCAGCCTGTACGCCCTGTCGCCGTCACCCCTGTACTTCCAGGCCGTCTATCACCTGGGCATCGCCGTCGCGCTGGCCGTCACGCTCGGCATCGGCGGCCGACCTGGACTGGCCCTCCACTGGGCTCTGCTGTGGTCGGTCTACCAGCGGCAGCCCGGCCTCCTGGACGGCGGTGACAACCTGGCGTACGTCGTCATCCCCTTCCTGCTCCTGACGCGCTGCTACGACCGGTTCGCCCTGCCCACCGGCGTCGCCGGCCGTCTTGCCCAGCGGCTCCCCGGCAGGCTCCGAGCGGTGTCGGTGCCGTTCCACAACCTGGGCGTCCTCATGGTGGCGACGCAGATCTGCATGGTCTACGTCGTCTCCGGCCTCTACAAGGTCATGGGCGAGGAGTGGCAGGACGGTACGGCGCTCTTCTACATCATGCGGGTCGCGGAGTTCGAGCTGCCCGGCTGGTCGCACCTGGTGTACGAGAACGACGTTCTGGTCGTGCTCGGCACCTACGGGACGGTCGCCTTCCTGGTCTACTTTCCGCTGGGTGTGCTCGTACCGGCACTACGCCCGTGGGCCGCCGCCGCGTCCATCTGCTTCCACCTGTCGATCGGGTTCTTCATGGGACTGACGGGCTTCGCACTGACGATGATCGCGTGCGATCTGGTCTTCCTCTCGGGTGCTCTCGACCGTGCTCTGCTGCGGATCAGAAGCAGGCTTCCCGGCACGCGGACGGCGGAGCCGGATGAAGAGGGCGCAACGGAAGCGGCCACCCCCGCACTCGTCTGACCGACTGGAGCCAGGAGAACATGCCCACCCCCACCTGCCTGCTCGGCGGCGCCGGTATCGAGGACCGGGTCGTGCACGGCCACGATCCGGATCGGTTCGTGGAGATCGGTTCGCTGAGCAAGGTGTTCACCGGGACCGTCCTGGCGCAACTGGCGAAGGACGAGGTCATCGATCTCGACACGCCGCTGGAGGAGTGCCTGGAGGACGTGCCCGCCGGTACCGGCATCACGCTGCGGCACCTCGCCGAACACACCTCGGGCCTGCCACGCCTGCCCGTCGGTACCGGTGGTCCGCCCGGCGACCCGTACGCCACCTTCACCGAAGACGCCTTGCGCACGTCGCTCCGCGAACTGGACCGGGTGGCCACGGGCCGGCTGGGGGAGGCGGAGTACTCCAACCTCGGGTACGCCGTGCTCGGGTACGCCCTCACCACCGTCACCGGACGCCCGTACCAGCAACTCGTGGACGATCTGGTCCTGTTGCCCCTGGGGCTGGAGGCAGGGGCGGTGACCGCGCTGCCGCCGCGCGAGCGGCGCCTCGTGCCGCGCGGACTGTTCGGCCGGACTCGTTCCCTGTGGACCCTGACCGGCCCGATCCTCCCGGCCGGCGGCCTCTGGGCCACCTGCCGGACCCTGTCCGACATCGTGCCCGGCCTGCTCGTCGAACGCCGGCTGGGCCCGCCCGCCCTGAGCTGGCAGCGCGGCTCCGCGATCACCTGGCACAACGGGGCCACCCGCGGCTCGTCCGTCATGGCCGCCGCCCACGACGACGGCCGCTGGCTCGTCCTCCACCGCCTCGGCCCCGCCTCCGCCACCGACACCCTCGCCCGAGAAACCCTCCTCGCCGCACCCGCCCTGGACAGCGGGGCGTGAGGTGCCATGAGGATCGCCTGGTTCAGCCGGCTGGTGCGGGGGTATCGGCTGGCTGGCCTGGCACTGAGCAGGGCAGCCAGCCGGGGGTCAGCCCCGCAGCGCGTTCAGTTGGTCCAGGAACCACTTGGTCGGGGGGAGGGCCGTCGCCGCGTCGGAGAGGTGCTTGGAGCGTTCGGCTCGGGCGGGGTCCGGGAGGGTCAGGGCTTCGTGGAGGGCTTCTGCCGTGCCGACGACGTCGTAGGGGTTGACGGTGATCGCGTGCTCCGACAGCTCCTCGTAGGCGCCTGCCTCGCGGGACAGCACCAGGGCCACGCCCTCGTCGGAGACGACGGGGACCTCCTTGGCGACGAGGTTCATGCCGTCGCGGATGGGGTTCACCAGGGCCACGTCGGCGAGGCGGTACGCGGCCAGGGAGCGGGCGAAGTCGTCGTCCAGGTGGAGCAGCACCGGGGTCCAACCCTCAGTGCCGTACTCGGAGTTGATCTCCTCCGCCACCCGGCGTACCTCGTCCATGTAGGAGCGGTACAGGGCGAGGTCCTGGCGGGAGGGGTAGGCGAAGGCGACGTGGACCACGCGTGCGCGCCACTCGGGGTGGTCCTCCAGGAGGCGGCGGTACGCCAGGAGGCCGCGCACGATGTTCTTGGACAGCTCGGTGCGGTCCACGCGGACGATCGACCGGCGCCCCTCGCCGATCTGCTCCCGCAGCACCGCCATCCGCTCGTCCACGTCCGCCCGGTGCGCCCGCTCCCGCAGGAACTCCGCGTCGGCGCCGAGCCCGTGCACCCCGATCTCCGTACCCGACGGGATGCCCGGACCGAGGACCGCGTGACAGCAGTCGGTGAACGCGTCCGCCCAGCGCCGGGTCAGGAAGGCCGCCCGGTCCGCGCCCAGGATGCCGGTGAGCAGCTCGGCCGCGATGTCGTCCGGGAGCAGGCGGAAGTAGTCCGGCGGCGCCCAGGGCGTGTGCGAGAAGTGCCCGATGCGCAGGTCGGGCCGGAGCTTGCGCAGCATCCGGGGGGCCAGCGCCAGGTGGTAGTCCTGGATCAGCACCGCCGCCCCCGGCGCCGCCTCCTCGGCCAGCGCCTGGGCGAACGCCTGGTTGTAGGCGCGGTACGCGTCCCACTGCCGGCGGAACTCCGCGTCGAACACCGGCTCCAGCGGCGTCTGGTACATCATGTGGTGCACGAACCAGAGCGCGGAGTTGGCGATCCCGTTGTACGCGTCGGCATAGACCTCCGCGTCGATGTCCAGCATCCGCACCCGCTGCCCACCGGTGTCCTCGGCGGGGAGCAGCCCGCCGTCCGCGCGCCGCACCGCCTCCCGGTCACCGTCCCCGAGCGCGGCGCACACCCACACCGCGTCCGTGTCCGGACCGATCGCCGACAGCCCCGAGACGAGACCGCCGCCGCCCCGGCGGGAGCTCAGCTCTCCGTCGGAACCCACCGTGTACGAAACCGGGCCGCGATTGGACGCGACCAGCACCTCAGCACCCTGCGTAGCCATGGCCTCAACCTAGCCCGGCCCACAAATGCTCAAACGTACGCGCGACCGGCGAGCCGGACCGTATACGGCCCGCTCACGCCACCTCCCGCGCCGCGTACTCCGCGATCTCCGCCATCGGCGGCCGCTCCTCGGTGTCCACCGAGTAGGTACGCGGCTCGAATCCGCCCACCCCCCGCTCGAACTGGGTCAGCGCCGGCCGCACCAGGTGCCCGCGCGCCAGCCGGAGCTGCGCGGTGCGGTAGATCGCGGCGGCCATCCGCCCGAGCGCCTGCCCGTCCTGGTGCCGGTGCTTGCGCACGCCCACGTCCACCTGGGCCAGCGCGTCCAGCCCGACCAGATGCAGTGAGTCCACCAGCATGCCCAGTTCGACCCCGTACCCGACCGGGAACGGCAGCCGCTCCAGCAGGGAGCGCCGGGCCGCGTACTCCCCGCCCAGCGGCTGCACGAACCCGGCGAGCTGCGGCCAGTGCATGTTCAGCAGCGGGCGTGCCATCAGCTCGGTCACCCGGCCGCCCTGCCCGGCGGCGCCGCCCAGCGGACGGTCGTACATCGCCTTGACCAGGTCGATCCCCGGATCGGTGAGCAGCGGGCCGACGATGCCGAGCACGAAGTCGGAGGAGAACTCCCGCAGGTCGGCGTCGACGAAGGCGACGATGTCGCCGCTGGTCGCGAGCAGGGAGCGCCACAGCACCTCCCCCTTGCCGGGCATCGCGGGCAGCCGGGGCAGGATCGCGTCCCGGTGCACCACCCGCGCGCCCGCGGCGGCGGCCACCTCGGCGGTGCGGTCGGTGGACCCGGAGTCCACCACGACTATCTCGTCCACCAGCGGCGCCTGGAAGACCAGGTCGTGGCGGATCACGGAGACGATCTCACCGACCGTCGCCTCCTCGTTCAGCGCGGGCAGTACCACGGAGACCCGCTGCCCGGACCGCTGCTTGGCGGCCAGCACGCGGTGCAGCGGGCGGTCGGCCACGGACCAGGAGTGGGTGGCCAGCCAGCGCTCGGTTTCTTCCAGCATGGTCTGCGGCTCCTCACTGCCTGATCCATCTCGCGGTTCGGACGACACCTTCAACTCTCCTGGCCTTCGGTTACAGTCTTGAACAACGCCGATGACCATCGCATGTCGAGGTCGGACGGCGTTCACAACCGAATACCGCTCATCCAGAGGGGCAGAGGGATACGGCCCGATGAAGCCCCGGCAACCCTCCAGCCGGTCTCCCGTGCGCGACACACCGCCGCACGCGCGAGGCTCCCGGCTAGGGAAGGTGCCAAATCCGTCTCACGGCGAGATGCGTCGTGAGGAAGATGAGGAGAAAGGGCCTCGCCTCCATGGCTGTGCAGACTGTCGCCACCCCCACCGTCGATCTCGGACCCGCCGCCGCCCTGAGCTGTCGGGAGTGCGGACACCGTGTCCCGCTCGGTCCCGTCTTCGCCTGCGAGGAGTGCTTCGGGCCGCTGGAGATCGCCTACGACTTCTCCGCGTACGACACCGAGAAGCTCCGGGCCCGCATCGAGTCCGGCCCCGCGAACATCTGGCGCTACGCCCCGCTGCTGCCCGTCCCCGCCGACGTGGCCGGCAAGCCGAACCTCAACCCCGGCTGGACCCCGCTGGTCAGGGCCGACCGCCTGGCGGCCGAACTCGGCGTCACCGGCGGGCTGTTCGTCAAGGACGACTCCGGCAACCCGACGCACTCCTTCAAGGACCGCGTGGTCGCCCAGGCGCTGGAGGCCGCCCGCGCCTTCGGCTTCACCACCCTCTCCTGCTCCTCCACCGGCAACCTGGCCGGCGCGGTCGGCGCCGCCGCCGCCCGCGCGGGGCTGCGCTCCTGCGTGTTCATCCCGCACGACCTGGAGCAGGGCAAGGTCGTCATGGCCGCCGTCTACGGCGGTGAGCTGGTCGGCATCGAGGGCAACTACGACGACGTGAACCGCTTCTGCTCCGAGCTGATCGGCGACCCGGCCGGCGAGGGCTGGGGCTTCGTCAACGTCAACCTCAGGCCGTACTACGCCGAGGGCTCCAAGACGCTGGCGTACGAGATCTGCGAGCAGCTCGGCTGGAAGCTGCCCGACCAGCTCGTGGTGCCGATCGCCTCCGGCTCCCAGCTCACCAAGATCGACAAGGGGCTGAAGGAGCTGATCGCGCTCGGCCTGGTCGAGGACAGGCCGTACAAGATCTTCGGCGCCCAGGCGGAGGGCTGCTCGCCGGTGGCGGCCGCGTACAAGGCCGGTCACGACGTGGTGCGGCCGCAGAAGCCGGACACCATCGCCAAGTCCCTCGCCATCGGCAACCCGGCCGACGGGCCGTACGTGCTGGACATCGCGCGCCGCACCGGTGGCGCGGTGGAGGACGTGACGGACCCGCAGATCGTGGACGCCATCAAGCTGCTCGCCCGTACCGAGGGCATCTTCGCCGAGACGGCGGGCGGGGTGACGGTCGGCGTCACGCAGAAGCTGATCGAGTCCGGCGCGCTGGACCCCTCGCTCACCACCGTCGTCCTCAACACCGGCGACGGCCTCAAGACCCTGGACGCGGTCGCCGGCACCGGTCTGACCGCGACCATCCGCCCGAACCTGGACTCCTTCCGAGAGGCTGGCCTCGCATGAGCGTGACCGTTCGCATCCCGACCATCCTGCGCACCTACACCGGCGGGCAGGCCGAGGTCGCCGCCGAGGGCGGCACGCTCGCGGAGGTCATCGAGGACCTGGAGAAGCACCACCAGGGCATCGCCGCGCGCGTCCTGGACGACCAGGGCAAGCTGCGCCGGTTCGTGAATGTCTACGTCAATGACGACGACGTGCGTTTCGAGGGCGGACTTCAGACCGCCACGCCCGACGGCGCGGGCATCTCCATCATTCCGGCGGTCGCCGGCGGCTGAAATTTACCCTCGGTAATGGCCCCCTCCGCGGTCCCCTCCACAAGGGAAACGGAGGGGGCCATTCTGCGTGATTGAGCGCGGTAGAGTTGGGGAACGCGCTCCCGGTCCCGCGGACCGGTAGTCCTTGATTCATGCCGCCTGCCCGACAAGAAGCAGCCAAAATGTGCGGGTAATGTGCGGCATTTGTTGCATTTATGGGGCCCGACTTGCCCCGAATTCAGCCGAAGTTGCGGCAGATTCCGGACTGTGTCCGTCCAGAATTCTCGTCCGATTGACCTGTTGCAGACGGCAGTTGGACAGATACATTCAGCCGCGGTCGACGCGTTCCGGCGCACGCCCCCGACCGATTGGGGGGCGAGGTCTGACCCAGGTTCACGAGGTGTGGATCTGCGCAAGGGCCAGTAATAGGGGAGTTAGCCATGGCTCAGGGCACCGTCAAGTGGTTCAACGCGGAGAAGGGGTACGGCTTCATCGCGGTCGACGGTGGTGCGGACGTCTTCGTCCACTACAGCGCGATTCAGATGGACGGCTACCGCAGCCTGGAAGAGGGTCAGCGGGTCGAGTTCGAGATCTCGCAGGGTCAGAAGGGCCCGCAGGCCGACATGGTTCGCGTCACCGCCTGAACGTCTCCAGCAGAGCGCAGGGCCCGTACCCGTACAGGGTGCGGGCCCTTCGTCCTGTTAGGTCCCGTCCTGATCCCCCGAAGGCGCTTGCACTCGCCCTGGGTGAGTGCTAATCATTGCGTTAGCACTCTGAAGGTGAGAGTGACAACGAAGGACCGGGTCGGTGAGGCCCGCAGGCCGGGTGGGGCAAGGAACCACGAGGCCGGCGAGCCGTCCGTCGCGGGCGCGGGCGCGGTCCGAAGGAATCACCCCCAGTCCTGGAGGGACCACTTCACATGGCCAAGATCATCGCGTTCGACGAGGAGGCGCGGCGCGGCCTCGAGCGCGGCATGAACCAGCTCGCGGACGCCGTCAAGGTGACGCTCGGCCCCAAGGGCCGCAACGTCGTCCTCGAGAAGAAGTGGGGCGCCCCCACGATCACCAACGATGGTGTCTCCATCGCCAAGGAGATCGAGCTCGAGGACCCGTACGAGAAGATCGGCGCCGAGCTGGTCAAGGAAGTCGCCAAGAAGACGGACGACGTCGCCGGCGACGGTACGACCACCGCGACCGTGCTGGCCCAGGCCCTGGTCAAGGAGGGCCTGCGCAACGTGGCCGCCGGCGCCAACCCGATGGCCCTCAAGCGCGGCATCGAGAAGGCCGTCGAGGCCGTCTCCACCGCCCTGCTGGAGCAGGCCAAGGACGTGGAGACCAAGGAGCAGATCGCCTCCACCGCCTCCATCTCCGCCGCTGACACCCAGATCGGCGAGCTGATCGCCGAGGCGATGGACAAGGTCGGCAAGGAAGGCGTCATCACTGTCGAGGAGAGCAACACCTTCGGTCTCGAGCTCGAGCTCACCGAGGGCATGCGCTTCGACAAGGGCTACATCTCCGCCTACTTCGCGACCGACATGGAGCGCATGGAGGCGGTGCTCGAGGACCCGTACATCCTCATCGCCAACTCCAAGATCTCCTCGGTCAAGGACCTGCTCCCGCTGCTGGAGAAGGTCATGCAGTCGGGCAAGCCGCTGCTGATCATCGCCGAGGACGTCGAGGGCGAGGCCCTCTCCACCCTGGTGGTCAACAAGATCCGCGGCACCTTCAAGTCCGTCGCCGTCAAGGCTCCGGGCTTCGGCGACCGCCGCAAGGCCATGCTCGGCGACATCGCCATCCTCACCGGTGGCGAGGTCATCTCCGAGGAGGTCGGTCTCAAGCTGGAGAACGCCTCCCTGGACCTGCTGGGCCGCGCCCGCAAGGTCGTCGTCACCAAGGACGAGACCACCATCGTGGACGGCGCCGGCTCCTCGGAGCAGGTGCAGGGCCGCGTGAACCAGATCCGCGCCGAGATCGAGAACTCCGACTCGGACTACGACCGCGAGAAGCTCCAGGAGCGCCTGGCGAAGCTCGCGGGCGGCGTGGCGGTCATCAAGGCCGGTGCCGCCACCGAGGTGGAGCTCAAGGAGCGCAAGCACCGCATCGAGGACGCGGTGCGCAACGCCAAGGCGGCCGTCGAGGAGGGCATCGTCGCCGGTGGTGGCGTGGCCCTGCTGCAGGCCGGCCAGGTCTTCGACAAGCTGGAGCTGTCGGGCGACGAGGCGACCGGTGCCAACGCGGTCAAGCTCGCCCTTGAGGCCCCGCTGAAGCAGATCGCCGTCAACGGTGGTCTCGAGGGCGGCGTCGTCGTGGAGAAGGTCCGCAACCTCCCCGTCGGCAACGGCCTGAACGCCGCGACCGGTGAGTACGTCGACATGATCGCCGAGGGCATCATCGACCCGGCGAAGGTCACGCGCTCCGCGCTGCAGAACGCGGCCTCCATCGCCGCGCTGTTCCTCACCACCGAGGCCGTCATCGCCGACAAGCCGGAGAAGGCCGCCGCGGCCGCTCCGGGCGGCATGCCGGGCGGTGACATGGACTTCTGATCCTTCTGGATCAACTGTCCTTCGCCAGGGCGGCACTTCCCTCACGGGAGGTGCCGCCCTTCGGCGTTCTCCGGGGGCCCACCCGGTTTCCGCCGCCTCCCTTGACACCCCCGGTGACCGCCACAACACTCCACGACGGGAGAGCGCTCTCCCGGATTCCACGGCACATGTGATGGACCGTCACGCGGACGGTCGCGGACGGCGTCGCCTCCCCTCGCCGGTCCCGGCCGCCCGACCCCCACCGTCCCCCATCGACGTGGCAGGAGGTCTCCATGGCACGGAGATCGAAGATCGTCTCAGGATTACTGGTGTCCAGCGCACTGGTCCTCACCTCGCTCGGCCTGACCGGGGTGGCGATGAGCGCCGACCCGGTCGCGGGTCCGGTCCACGCGGGCCACGCGATGGCCGTCTCCACGCAGTCCTCGCCGGACGACCCGGACGGCGACGGGTACATTCCGGCGAACCCGCCGGTGACCGGGGTCGTCCCCTCCAAGGCCGAGCCGCCGCACCGGTACTTCCACGAGTTCCAGGCGAACTGCTCGGTGACCCACACCCGCCCGGACGACCCGATCGTCTACCCCGGCCAGCCGGGCAAGTCGCACGACCACACCTTCATGGGCAACACCACCACGAACGCGGCCAGCAGCACCGCCTCGCTCGACGCGGGCGGCACCACCTGCAAGGCGCCCGGTGACAAGTCGGCCTACTGGATGCCGACCCTGCTCAAGGGCAGTACGCCGGTGCTGCCGGTCGGCCCGCAGACCATCTACTACAAGGCGGGCGTCACCGACTACACCAGCGTGCGGCCCTTCCCGAAGGGGCTGCGCTTCGTCGTCGGCAGCCCGATGCAGTCGGCGGCCGAGTTCCGCGCCCACCGCGGCTTCGTGGAGGGCTGGGAGTGCGGTGACAGCTACTTCAACACCGACATCCCCGCCCAGTGCCC
This sequence comes from Streptomyces bauhiniae, assembly GCF_004784475.1. Lineage (GTDB taxonomy): Bacteria > Actinomycetota > Actinomycetes > Streptomycetales > Streptomycetaceae > Streptomyces > Streptomyces seoulensis. The sequence goes on along the minus strand of NZ_SRRT01000007.1, from coordinate 360,439 downwards.
GAACCGGGCCGACGTCCAGCTCAACATCCGCTTCCAGGCGCCCAGTTGCTGGGACGGCAAGTACCTGGACACCCCGAACCACCAGAGCCACATGGCGTATCCGGTGGTCAACCCCGGCACCAACAACAACATCTGCCCGGACGACCACCCCGTCGCCCTGCCGATGATCGAGTTCAAGATGGCCTTCCCGGTCAACGGGGACATGAGCCAGGTCAAGCTGTCGAGCGGGGCGGGCTACTCGTTCCACTACGACTTCTTCAACGCGTGGGACGCGCCGACCCTCAAGGCGCTCGTGGACCACTGCGTGGTCGGCGCGCTCCAGTGCGACGCGCGGGGCTACGACCAGACGCATCCCGAGGCGGGCGCGGCCCTGGACGCGAACTACCGGCTCCCCTGACGCACCTCTCCCGCCGGCCGGTACATGGCACCGGCCGGCGGGACCCTGGCTCCATCCCCCCACCCGCACACCGGACGGACACTCATGACCGCATCCCGTGTCACGGCACCTCTCACGGCGGGCCTGCTCGCCGCCGGCGCCCTCGTCGCGCTGCCCGCCCCGCCCGCGCAGGCCGCAGGCTCCGTCGTCCGGGTCACCGGCGCGCAGGGCAACTGGCAACTGACCGTCGACGGCAGCCCGTACCAGATCAAGGGCCTCACCTGGGGGCCTTCCACCGCCGACGCCTCGCGCTACATGCCCGACCTGAAGTCGATGGGCGTCAACACCGTCCGCACCTGGGGCACGGACGCCTCCAGCAAGCCGCTCTTCGACGCGGCCGCCGCGCAGGGCATCAAGGTGATCGCCGGGTTCTGGCTGCAGCCGGGCGGCGGACCCGGCAGCGGCGGCTGTGTGAACTACCTGACGGACACCGCGTACAAGAACCAGGTGCTCACCGAGTTCCCGCAGTGGGCCGCCACCTACAAGGACAACCCCGGCGTGCTGATGTGGAACGTCGGCAACGAGTCCGTGCTCGGCCTGCAGAACTGCTACAGCGGCGACGAACTGGAGCGCCAGCGGAACGCGTACACCACGCTCGTCAACGACATCACGAAGAAGATCCACGCCGTCGACCCCAACCACCCGGTCACCTCCACCGACGCGTGGACCGGCGCCTGGCCGTATTACAAGAGGAACGCGCCCGACCTCGACCTCTACGCCGTCAATGCCTACAACGCGGTGTGCGACGTCAAGTCGGCCTGGGAACAGGGGGGTTACACCAAGCCCTACATCGTCACCGAGACCGGTCCGGCCGGGGAGTGGGAGGTGCCGGACGACGCGAACGGGGTCCCCGCCGAGCCCACCGACCGGGCCAAGGCCGACGGGTACACGCGGGCGTGGAACTGCGTCACCGGGCACCGGGGTGTCGCGCTGGGCGCCACGATGTTCCACTACGGCACCGAGTACGACTTCGGCGGCATCTGGTTCAACCTGCTGCCCGCGGGGGAGAAGCGGCTGTCGTACTACGCGGTGAAGCGGGCGTACGGCGGGGACACCTCGCGGGACAACACCCCGCCGGTCATCTCCGACCTGAGCATCGAAGGCGACGCGGCGAAGGTGCCGGCGGGCGGTGACCTCACCCTGGCGGTCAAGGTCAGCGATCCCGACGGGGACCCGATCACGTACGAGGTGCAGGACAACAGCAACTACCTCGACCAGAGCAAGCAGTTGGTCACGCTGCCGGCGACCGACCTCGGTGGGGGCCGGTTGCGGGTGACGGCGCCGGACCGGCCGGGCGTCTGGAAGATCTATGTGAAGGCCAAGGACGGCAAGGGCAACGTGGGCGTCGAGACCCGGTCCTTCCGGGTGGTGCCGCCCGTCCCGGCGGGTACGAACCTCGCCCGGGGCAAGCCCGCGACCGCCTCCTCGGCCCAGACCGGCGGCGGGGACTGCCCCTGCACGGCAGCCAACGCGGTGGACGGCAACCTCGCCACCCGCTGGGCCAGCGACTGGAGCGACCCCCAGTGGCTCCGCGTCGACCTCGGCGCCCGTACCTCCTTCCGGCACGTGCAGTTGGTGTGGGAGACCTCGTACGCGCGGGCCTACACCGTGCAGACCTCGGACGACGGGCAGAACTGGACCACCGTCCGCAGTGTCACCGACGGCAACGGCGGGGTCGACGACCTCGACGTCTCCGGGACCGGGCGGTATGTGCGGGTCAACGGGACGGCGCGGGGGACGGGTTGGGGTTACTCGCTCTACGAGTTCGGTGTGTACGGCTGAGCCGACCGGGGGTCTGGAGAGCGCTCTATCCCGGTGCGCGGGAGGGCCGCTAGGGTGCCGAGATGAGCAGAGATGCCCCCACGCTGGAGGACGTCGCGCAGGAGGCGGGAGTCTCCCGCGCGACCGTCTCGCGGGTCATCAACGGCGTCCGCAACGTCGACCCCGGCATCCAGGAGACGGTGCGCCGGGCCATCGAGCGGACGGGGTACGCGCCCAACCGGGCCGCCCGCTCGCTGGTGACCCGGCGCAGCCAGACGGTGGCGCTGGTCGTGTCGGGTGCGGGGGACACCCCCGAGGAGGTGCACAACGCGGTCGCGACGCGGGTGTTCGCCGACCCCTTCTTCGGGCGGGTCGTCAGCGGCGTCGTGGGCTACCTCCGCCCCCGCTCCATGCACCCGCTCCTGATGTTTGCCGAGTCCGAGGAGACGCGCCGCCAGGTGCTGACCGACCTCCGGCAGGGCAGCGCCGACGGCGCCCTCGTCGTCTCCACCCACGCCGACGACCCGCTGCCCGCGCTTCTCGCCGACGCCGGCCTCCCCGCCGTCCTCTTCGCCCGCCCCTCCCGCCCCGTCCCCCTCAGCTACGTCGACCTCGCCCACCGCGACGGGGCGGCCCTCGCGGCCGACCACCTCCTCGCCCGCGGCTGCCGCCGCATCGCCACCATCACCGGCCCCCTCGACGTCGCCGCCAGCCGCGAACGGCTCGCCGGGTTCCGCGACACGATGGCCCGCCGGGGGTACCCCTACGTCCCCGTCGCCGAGGGCGGCTTCACCCTCGACACCGGCGCGTCCGCGATGTCCGCCCTCCTGTCCGAACACCCCGACCTGGACGGCGTCTTCGCCGCCAACGACCTCATGGCCCAGGGCGCCTGCCAAACCCTCCGCGAACACGCCCGCCACGTCCCCTCCGACGTCGCGGTGATCGGCTTCGACGACTCCAGCGCGGCGGTGGGCTGCCGCCCGGCCTTGACCACTGTCCGGCAGCCGGTGGAGGAGATGGCTGCGGCTATGGCCCGGCTGTTGGATGAGCAGGTGCGGGGGGTGCGGGGGGAGGCTACGTCGGTGATCTTTGAGCCGGAGTTGGTGGTGCGGGAGTCGGCGTAGTGGCAGCCAGCAGGGCATGAATCGCAGAGTTAGTTACATCTAGGTGCAACTAACTCTGGACTCCGGCCGGTGTTCGTCGGCCTGCCCGTGTGCGGGAGGTCGTGGGTCAGGCGACGGGGTCGGGGCGTGCCTGTCACGCCTGAGCTCCTCTCAGCTCTCCGTCCCCTCCTGGAGGCGGTGGAGTTCGGCGAAGCGGCCGTGGGGGCGTTGTAGTAGGTCCGGATAGGTGCCTGACTCCACGATGCGGCCGTCGGCCATCACGATGACGCGGTCCGCCACCCGGGCGTTGGCGAGGCGGTGGGTGATGACCAGGGCGGTGCGGTCGGCGGCCAGTTCGCGGAACTTGTCGAAGACCTGGCGTTCCGCGCGGGCGTCGAGCGAGGCGGTGGGCTCGTCCAGGATGTGCACCGTGGCGTCGGCGTGGAAGGATCGGGCCAGCGCGAGGCGTTGCCATTGGCCGCCGGACAGATCGTGGCCGCCCCACCAGGAGCGGGCTAGTGACGTGTCGAGCCCTGCCGGGAGGCCGGCCAGCACATGGTCCGCCCCGCTGGCACGGGCCGCCTCGTGGACGGCGCCGTCATCCGTGTCCCGCGGGGTGCCGAGCGTGATGTTCTCGCGGGCTGTCAGCGGCCAACGGGTGTACTCCTGCGGGGTCATGGCTACGCGCCGCCATACATCGGGTGCCGGGGCGTCCCTGAGGTCGACGCCGTCCCAGGCCACCTCTCCGGCGTCAGGCAGGTACAGGCCGGTGAGCAGATGCACGAGCGTCGTCTTGCCCGAGCCGTTCTCCCCGACGAGCGCGACGATCTCCCCGCGCTTGAGGTCCAGGTCGACGTGGTCGACGGCCGCCCGGTCGGTTCCCGGGTACCGGAACACCAGGCCGCGTGCGCTGATGACGTCCGGGCCGCCGTACGGCAGTGCCCGGTTGCCCCGGTGGGTATGGTGCCGGTTCGCCTCCTCGAGGAACGCGGCCCAGTCCTCCAATTGGAGCCCGGTGCGGAAGATCCTCGCCGTGGCACGGGTGAGCGTGGTGAGCGCCGCCGTCGCGGCCCGCAGCGCGAAGAGCGCGGTACCGGCGGCCGCCGCCTCCAGACGACCGGTCATGACGAGACCGCCGAGCGCGGCGAAGGCGGCGAAGAGGGTGAGCGCCGAGATCGCATCACCCGCCAACCGCACCCGCAGTCCACCGAGGGCGGCCGTCAGCGCCTCGGCCTCCAGCCGGTCGGACACCTGCCGGTAGCGGACGGAAAGGAAACGGCCCATCCCGGCGGCCCGGATCTCGGCGGCGGTGTTGCGGTCCGTGCTGTAGCCGCGCAGGGTCGCGCGCAGGCGGCTGTCGGCGCGGGCGGCGGTCGCTGCCGCGTGCTCCAGACGCGCGGTACGCAGCGACGCGTACGCGCGGGGAACGGCAGTGGCCAGGAGCAGAGCCAGCAGTACCGGGTTCAGGGCGGCGGCTACGGCGGCCACGGCGATGATCTGGGCGATGACCGAGATGGTGCTCTGAAGGTCGAGGACGAGGTCACGCGCTGATTCGGCCCCCTTGCCCGCCGCGTCGAGCCGGTCCTCGAAGCCCGGGTGCTCGTAGGCGACCAGTTCCACGGAGGCCGCCGCGTCCAGGACGCGCAGGTCGGCCTCCCGGAAGACGCGGGGGCTGAGCCGGGCGGCGCCCGCGTGGGCGGCGGTGTCGCACAGGGCAGCCCCGGCGAGGGCGGCCGTACCCAACACCGCCGGGACGGTCATGCCATGCAGAACGGGCCCGACAGGTGTGCTCCGGGTGTAGGCGGTGGCCGCGTCCAAGACGGCGGCGATCAGGTTCGTGGTCGTCGCCAGGGCGATAGCGGCCAGGACGGCGGACGAGGCCTGCGCGACGAGCATGGCGAGGAAGGCGTGCCGGTCGGCGTGCCAGGCCAGACGGACGGTACGGGTGAGGACGGCGGGCAGTCGGCGGGCGGTGGCAGCCAGGCCGGGAGTGCCGTGCTGTCGTTCCTCGGCGAAGCGCATGAGCGGCGCGGGGCCGACCTCGGCGGTCAGGGGTTCTGCGGTCACCTGTCCGGTGTAGAGGTCCTGCCCGCCACTTGGCACCGTGGTTTCGACGGGGCCGGTCCAGGACGGGCAGGTGAGTGGCCGGGCAGCGTCGACGCCCGGCAGCTCAATTCACTCGTGTGGGTTAACGGGCGGTGCGGCGGCGACTCCGACCCACGGTCGCCGCTCGTCGTCGGCGTCCCGCCCGGACAGCCCGTGCGCTCCGGCGGGCGTCCACACCCAGGCGTGCGCCTCGTTCGGCATGCGCCGGGCACCGAGCACCCAGTGCGCGCGTCGTCCGCACAGCGCGATCGTGACGACGGTGGCGAGCGACACCTCCATGCATGCGATACGGCCCGGCCACCAGGACGGGCGGATCAGCGGTACCGCGGTCGCCGCCGACGCGACCAGTCCGGGCGGGGCGAGCGGCAGGACGCGCAGGCCGCCCAGCAGCCACATGCGGGTACGCAACGGCAGCCGCATTACGCCGAGCGCCAGCACGAGTCCCACCCTGGCCAGCATGCGCATGCCCGGCCCGCACTGCGCGCACGGCACCGCCACCGTCGTCATCACGGGCAACTGCATTGGCAGGGATGCTGATCCGGGCCCGGTGTCGGTGACCAGCCTCACCCGCTCCAAGCGCTCGACGGTGCCGAGGACGATCGCCTCGGCATCACCGGGCATCCCCTCCTCCCGCATCCGAGCGGCCAGTTCGGGAAGCGTGCCGGACAGAGCGGCCGACCAGATGCGCTCGGTGGTCTCGTTCATCCACTGCCAGGTCCCATCGCGCTCGACGAGTACGGCACGAGAGCCGTCGCCGAGATCGGCACGGTGTACACCGGGCGGTACGCGCATCACTCCGTACCTTCTCCGCGTGCAGGGGCCATGGTGCGGCCGAGCCACCACGAGGTGATCAGGAAGGACTCCAGGGCAGGCAGCGGAGGCCGTCCCACGCCCGCTACCGCCTCGTCCAACGCGGTGTGCACGGCGGCAGGATCGATGAGTTCCCGGTTCACCAGCTCACTGGCGTCGATCACCCGGTGCAATTCCCGGCACCGGGCTCCCAGCCCTTCGTACAGCAGGGGTGTGAAGTGGCCCTTCGACTGGCGTCCTGTCAGCCAGCCCGGCAGGTCCGGCCGGGACAAGGCGAGCAGGGGTTTGTAGCGATCCGGTCGGCGCCGCTCGCCCGCGCCGATGCGCAGGCACGCCCGCACGACCTCGTTGTCCAGGAAGGGCGACACCTGGTGGACGCCGTGCTCTTCGAAGAGCGGCTCGCTGTCGCGCATGGCAGAGCCGTTGTAGCGCAGGGCGCTCCAGTCGTCCCATTCGCCGGCGTCGACGTGGCCCACCGCGCGTCCGGAATGCTTCAGCATTCCGGCAACCGCTTCGCGCCCGGTCGGTGTCAGCCATCGCGTGGCCGGACCGATCGGGCACCACGTCCACACCCCGAGCCCCTGACCGAGCAGCCGACCCTGTGCGACGGCCTCGGACGCCCGGTAGAGCGCGGGTGGCCGGCCTCGCGCTTCCTCGCGGACCACCCGCCACAGCGGACCCGGCGCCGTGTTGACCCGGCGGGCCAGGGCCGTCACCGCCGCCCGTGCTCGCCGCGTCTGCCCGTCCTGTGCGAGCGCGGTCCATGCGGCGGTCGAGGACTCCAGTACGACATCCCCGCCGTGCCCGGTCAGGTGGACCGTGGAGAATCCGCGCGCCGGGGGCAGGTAGTCGGCGTCCAGGGGATAGGAGGACACCGGTAGGACCGGGGAGTGCGGGTGGGAGCGGGGCCAGCGGGAGAAATGAGCGGTGCCCTTCCCTCCGGAGCTGACGCGGTGCTCGGCGCCGACATATGCGGCGACGTGCCGGGCCAGGCGCGTATCGGTGCTGTCGGCGAGCGGACCGCCGTAGGTGACGGCCATGACCGGGCGTACCGCCGAGGCGGCTATGACGACCGTCGAGGAGTCGAGGCCGCCGGACAGATCCGCGCTCACCCGAGGCCCGGCTGCGTGGGCATAGCCCTGGGTCGCGGCCCACAGCGCGGCCCCGACCTCTTCGGCGCCCGCCTCCAGGCTCCGGCCGTCCGGGCGAGGGCGTATGTCGACGGTGCGGGTTCCGGCTTCGTCAAGGACCAGGGCGTGCCCTCCGGGAACTCGCTCGATGCCCGACCACATCGACCGGTCGGGCCAGTGCTCGGCCGATCCCACGGTGATCCGGGCCGTCAGCAGTTCCAGGTCGGGGCCCCGGCCGAGTTGTGCCGCGAGCATGGCGGCGTTCGTCGCCCACACCGGTCCCCTGTCGGTCCGTGCGGTGAAGACACCCCGGATCTCCGCGAAGTCTCCCGCGACGACCGTCCTCCCTCGCTCACTGTCGTGGACGGCCATCCAGTACGCCCCGCTCATGCCGGTGATGGCTTCGGGCCGTCCCGATGCGACCGCGACAGCGGTGCGGGTGACTTCCGTGTCGTCCGCCCGGCACACTCCGGCGACCACGACTCCGACCGCCCCCGCCGTCATCGCCCGCACGCGTAAGCCGGGGGAGTGCCACACGCCCGCAGTGCGCTTGGCGCCTGCGGGGGCGGTGAACGCGCCTCCGGCCAGCCATGTTGAAACCACCTCGCTGTCTCCTTCGTGTCATCCGGACAAAGAGCGGGGTGGCGCGGCACCAAGGCCACGCCACCCCATGGAACCGAGGTGCGGCGGGTCAACCTTCGAAGTAGTTCGCCTTGTCGGAGTCGTTGAACGCCTGGCGTCCGAGCGTGACCTCGTCGGCGTCGGCCGAGGCGAGGACCGGCAGTTCGCCGGTGCCGGCCGGGGTGCTGATGGTGTCGTCCATGGCAGTTCCGTCCCTTCTCGTAGTACGGCCGGTGCCGCACGGCATCGGCCGTTGAGCAGCGGTGCGGTGCGGAGGCAGGAGGTGGATCAGAGCCGGTACCACTCCACCGCACCCTCGCGGTAGCCCTCCTGGTCGCGGCCGAGAGTCACCGTGTCGGTGTCCTCCGCGTGCAGCTCGGGGAGGCTGCCGCAGCCCGCCTCCCGCCGTGTTCCGATCTGCTCGGTCATCGACCCGGTCTCCTTCGTCTCGATGGTTGCGGCCGGTGGTGCTTCCTCCATGTCACCGCGATCGAGGGGCCGTTCCCAGAGACGGAGTTGGGGACTTGCTGGGAGTGGATCTGGGAGAAACCTGGGACGGTTCTGGGACCGGGGTCAGCCGTCAAGCAGGTCCAGGACGGCCTGTCGGTAGGTCGTGTACACCGTGGGGAGTTCCGCGAGGTGTGCGCATTCGTCCGTGCCGTGGAGGCCCTGGTACGGCACACCGAAGCCGGCGGTGGCGGGGATGCCTTCGCCGGCCAGCAGGTTTCCGATGTTCGAGGGGCCCGCTGTCTTGGCGCGTACGGTAAGCCCGGCCTCGGCGGCTGCGGTCAGCAGGGCGGCGGCGGGCTGCTCGTCCTCCGTCAGACGGAAAGGGGGCCAAGAGGCGACCAGGGCGATCCGGGTGGGGGCCGGGGCGGGCACTTCCATGTCCAGTGCGGAGACGGCTCCGCGTACGAGAGCCTCGGCGTCCTCGGCGCCGAAGCCGGGAGTTGTCCGGACGTCGACGTTCAGGTCGGCACGGTCCGGGGTGACGGAGTAGCCCTGACCGCTGTGGAAGGCGGTGACCGACAGCTTCGGCGACAGGGGGAAGCCCGAGTCGACATCGACGCCGGGCAGTTGGGCCTCGTCCAGCAGGCGCACGAGGTGGGCGGCGCGGGAGATGGCCCCCACCACGCTCTTCCGGGAGCCGGAGTGCCCGGCGGGAGCGTGTACGGAGATCGTGGCCCGCCATAGCCCTCGGCCGCCGACTACCACCTCGTCCATACCCGGGTAGCCGATCATCACCCCGGCGGGCCGGGCGGCGTGCGGATCGGCCAGGTAGGCGCGGGCGCCGCCGAAGCCGCCCGTGTGCTCGTCCACGTCCAAGAGCACGGCGAGCCCGCCACGCAGTGTTCCGGCGTGCGGAGCGAGGTCGGCCGCGATGTGGCAGAACAGCGCGGCCGCCAGCTTCGAGTCGGCCGAGCCCCGGCCCAGCAGCCAGCCGTCCACGATGCCCCCGGACTCTGGCGGGAACGACCACGCCGTCTCGTCGCCGTACGGGGCGGTGTCCACGCAGGCGTCCAGCGTCCACCACGGTCCCGGCCGGCCACCGGCGACCTCCACCAGCAGGCCCACGACGGAACCCGCGCTGTCGTGCAGGCGCCGGTGCGGCAGGCGATGGGCGGTGAGCCACTCCTCCAGTACGCCGAGGACGGGTCCGTAGTCGTCTATGCCCGCCCGGCTCGGGTGCCGGATCAGATGTTGGGCCAACGCGACCACGGACGCGGTACGCGACTCGGCCGGCGGCTGAGAATCCCTGTTCACGCTGCTCCCCACGACGTCACTCGCGCCGCACCCGGAAAGCGCGGACTGCTTCCATCGTCTCCACCGGCCGCGCCGAGGCGCATGCCTCCCGCCCATGGTGGACCAGGCCCACCGCCGCCTCCCGGTTCAGCAGGACACCGCAGTCGAAGCCCTCCGCGCCGTGGAAGGACGGCATCGGTACCACCGCGGCGGTCTCCGAGGCGACGAAGAAGCGCTCCGGGGCCTCCGGCCGTTCGACCACTCCAATGTGCAGGGTCTTGACGCCGTTGCGGCGGGTCGCGGGATCGCGCAGCTCCAGCAGGCGGGACAGATGGTCGACCAACTCCGGGCGCCTGGGCGCTCCGTACAGCACCCGGTAGTGCACCAGGTCGGGGCGCTCGGCCACGGCCGTCTCGATCGCGGCCAGATATGCCGCCTCGCGTGAGCGGGAGCCCGTCACCACCAACTGTTCTTGAGCATCCGTGACGACGCCGGTCATCGCCTCGACCAAGTCTGTCCAACGGGTGAGCACCCTCAGGACCACGGCGGTGCCGGAACTCTCCAACACGCTTGCCTCGGCGCCGTCCTGGTGGGCGAAGAGTACCTCCGGGCGCTCCCGGTACAGGCGGCAGAGCCCGGCTCGGTTCCGTTTTCCGGTACGGCGACGACCGGACTCCCACGCGCTCATCAGGCTCGCGTCCGTCGCTCCGCCGGTTATCGCGTTCAGGGCGTCGGCAGCGTCTTCCAACGTCATGTTCAAGGCAAGCCGGGCCCGCTTCAGCGCCGCCACTGTCACCGCCTTTCCGGCTTGCCTTGGAGTGCCGGTCAGTCGTGCTTGAGGTTTTCCACGAACGTGGCCCACGCCTCCGGCCGGAACCCGAGCGTCGGGCCGTGCGGCGCTTTGGAGTCGCGGACGGGGATGTGGGTGGGGTGGGTGTCGTTCACTTCGAGGCAGTCGCTGCCGTCACCTTGGCTGTAGGTGGACTTGCGCCACTCAGGAGGGTTGCTCTTCATGGTCGTAATCCTGTGCCACCGACTCGATTAGGGCCAGAGAATGGGCCGATGAAAGGCCCGACACCTGTAGAAGTGTGAAGGTCAGGGCATGGCGGGCGACGGTCGCCGGGTCGTCCAGCAACTTCCCCGTGTCCAGCCCGTCGACGAAGCACAGCGGGGGAGCGTCGGCGAACTCCATGTACTTGAGCGCGCCGCCCATCGCCGCGTGAGCCCCGGTGGCGAAGGGCAGTACTTGGACGATGATCCGGTGTCTCCGCATCAAGTGCGCGACGTGGCGCAGTGCTTCGGCCATCACCGCAGGCCCGCCCACGGGGCGGCGGATCGCGGCCTCGTCCAGGACCACCATCAACAACGGCTTTGTTGGATCGTCGAGGAGGCGCCCACGCTTCGCGCGGATCTCGACCAGTTCCTCGATCTCCGAGTCGGGGGCGGTCGGCCGGTACGCACGGAACAGCGCCGCCGAGTAGGCGGGGGTCTGCAACAGGCCAGGGATCAGCAGCGGGATGTAATGCCGGATCGAGGTGGCGAACGTCTCCGCCTCGGCTTCCTCCTCGAAGTGCTCCGGATACCTGGACTTGGCAGAGGTCTCGCAGTGCCGGGTGAAGAAGCCGTCCGTACGCAGGATCACGTCCAACTGGACGGCGTACTCACGCTGCATCCGTCGCGTCCCGGACTCCAGTTGGCCGATGAACGAGCCGCTGACGAACAGGGGCTCGCCAAGTTCCGTCTGGCTCAGGCCCATCCGCTCCCGGGCATACCGCAATTCGGCGCCGATCATCGCTCGCGGTGACGATGACGGGTCAAGGTCCTTCGGGCCTGGCATCGCTGCCCCCTGTCCCACAGGTGTGGTTGTTGGCACTGTCTGTATGGCCAGGCTAGAAGCGGCGCCGCCACTCTGTGTGCAGAACGGGAACACTCAGCGTGGAGGAAGCGAAATGACGGATACGGCTGATCAGGCGGTCGAGCGGCTTCGTAGCGCACTGCGGGACGCGGGGATCGTGTTGCCCTCGTTGCGGGTCGACCCTGTGACTGAGGTGTACGGCGGGCACAACACCCTGGTCGACCTCGGGAGTTGCAACCTCGACGTCGCCGCTCGTCTCGCCGCCGCGCTCTCGGGGCGGGAGGGTGAGTGACGAAGAGGCCCGGCCCGTCGGGTCGTACGCACAGGACGCGCGTGACGGCCGGCTCGGTGAGGTCATGGGCCGGGTCGGCGGTCGCATCCAGTTACGGCCCCTCGGCGGCGGCCGGGAGTGGGACGTACCCCCGGAGTGTCTCGGCGAGGCCACCCCCGCCGACGTGCTCCGCGAGCGCGTCCGGCTGCTGAACCGGGATGCCCGCAGGCGGGTCGAGCTGGGCTGAGAACAGCAGGCGTGGCCGGGGTCACACTCGCCCGGTCCGGCGGGGCGGAATGCGGAGCCGACTGGACCAGTTGTTTCACTACGTGCACCATTGCGTGCACACATACCAGCCGGTCTACCCGACACCGTTCTCCGAGGAGCCCCCCACGTGACCGTCACGACGTCCGCCGCCAGCCGCGCGGCCCAGCTCCTGTCCCGCCCGATCACGCTGAACGGCCTCACCGTGCCGAACCGGATCGCGATGGCGCCGATGACCCGGATGTTCTCCCCGGGCGGCATCCCCGGCGAGGACGTCGTGTCGTACTACTCCCGCCGTGCCGCGAACGGCGTCGGCCTGATCGTCACCGAGGGTACGTACGTTGGGCACGACTCGGCCGGTCAGAGCGACAGCGTGCCGCGTTTCCACGGCGAGGAGCAGCTCGCGGGCTGGGAGAAGGTCGCGCGGGAGGTGCACGCGGCGGGCGGCACGATCGTCCCGCAGCTCTGGCACATCGGCATGGTCCGCCGGCAGGGCGAGCCGCCGTTCGCGGACGCCCCCGCCATGGGCCCGTCCGGCGTGCACAAGGCGGGTGCCGAGGCCAAGGGCCAGGCCATGACGCAGTCCGACATCGACGACGTGATCGGCGCCTTCGCGCAGGCCGCCGCCGACGCCGAGCGCATCGGCTTCGACGGCGTCGAGATCCACGGCGCCCACGGCTACCTGCTGGACCAGTTCCTGTGGGAGGGCACCAACCGCCGTACCGACGGCTACGGCGGCGACCCGGTCGCCCGCGCCCAGTTCGCCGCGGAGATCGTCGCGGCCGTGCGCGAGCGCGTGTCCGCCGAGTTCCCGGTCATCTTCCGCTACTCGCAGTGGAAGCAGCAGGACTACACCGCGCGTCTGGCCGAGACCCCGGAAGAGCTGGAGGCGATCCTCGCCCCGATCTCCGCCGCCGGTGCCGACGTCTTCCACGCCTCCACCCGCCGCTACTGGCTCCCCGAGTTCGAGGGCTCCGACCTCAACCTGGCCGGCTGGACCAAGAAGATCACCGGCAAGCCGGTCATCACCGTCGGCTCGGTCGGCCTGGACGGCGACTTCACGGGCGCGTTCCAGGGCGAGGGCTCCCCGGTCAAGAACATCGACGACCTCCTCGACGGCTTCGAGCGCGAGGAGTACGACATGGTCGCCATCGGCCGCGCGCTGCTCCAGGACCCGGAGTGGGCCGCGAAGGTGCTGTCCGGGCGGTTCGACGAGCTGAAGCCGTACGACGCGGCCGCGCTGGGCTCGCTGAGCTGAGGTTCTGTGAGGCGCCGGGTGGGTGAACTCCCGCCCGGCGCCTTTGTGTTCACTTCTCCGGGTCCACCGCGGTCAGCCGTACCGTGCCGTCCTCCGACACCGACCAGCCGGGGTTGTGGCAGATCTCCCAGCGGTGGCCGTCGGGGTCGGTGAAGTAGGCGTGGTAGCCGCCGAAGGCCGCCCGCTGGGGTTCCTTGAGGACGTTCGCCCCGGCCTCGCGGGCGCGGGCCACGGCCGTGTCGACCTCGGCGGGGGAGCCGAGGTTGCGGGCGAGGGTGAAGGGGGTGCCGGGGGTGGCCGGGGCGCCGGTGTCGGCGGCCAGGTCGGCCAGCGGGAACAGGGCCAGTGCCACGCCCCTGCCGACCTGGTAGAAGACCACCTCGTCCAGGTCCAGCAGCGGGGTCCAGCCGAGGCCCTCGCTGTAGAAACGGCGGCTCGTCGCCAGGTCCTCGACGCCCAGGGTGACCATGCTGAGCTGCTGGTCCATGTCCATGCTGCCGCCTCCGGCTAGAGGTTGCCCATCGGTTCGATGTCCACCTGGGTGGGGGTGCCCCAGACGCGGAGCACCTCGTAGTCGGTGAACTCGTGGACCAGACGGTAGGCCATCGCCGGGCGCGAACCCCGGCGGGCGGCGGCGAGATACGCCTCCGCCTCGCGGCGGTCCCTGCGCGGGGTGCCGCAGAGCTGCCACTCGCGGCCGTTCCACGCCTCGGGGAGCCAGCGCTGCTGGGGCTGGGGGCGGTCGGCGCGGACGCCGTACCGGGAGGGGGCGGTCGCGGGCGCCTCCGGGCCCCGGCCCTGCCCGCCGTACTCCGCGCGGCGGGCGGCCCTCCTACGGGTCTCGCACAGCAGGCACAGGTCCGGCGCGCTCTCGTCCACGGGGCCCTGCGGGTGCTCCGCGCAGCGGGTGGTGGGGGCGCCGGCCGAGACACTCTCGTCCAGCAGGTCCAGCGCCCGGCGCAGATCGGCCTTGACCTCGTGCAACCGGGAGTCCGGGGTGTCGGCGGACAGCGCCTCCCCGTGCTCCCCGACGAGCCGGAGGGCGCGGCCTAGCGCGGTGAGCTGGGCGTGATTCATGCCTCCAGCTTCTCACCCGCGCGCCGGGACTTCGGATGCGCGAGGATACGTTTCCACGACCCCGGCACCTGGAGGGCACCCCGTGCGGATCAACCTGGCCAGCGTGTTCGTCGACGACCAGGAGAAGGCGCTGCGCTTCTACACCGAGGTGCTGGGCTTCGTGCCGAAGGCCGACGTGCCGCTCGGCGAGTACCGGTGGCTGACCGTGGTCTCGCCCGAGCAGCCCGACGGCACCGAGCTGCTGCTGGAGCCGGACGCCCACCCCGCGGCCAAGCCGTACACCGCCGCCCTGCACGGCGACGGCATCCCGGCCACCTCCTTCGCCGTGGACGACGTCCACGCCGAGTACGAAAGGCTGCGCGGGCTCGGGGTGCGCTTCACCCAGGAGCCGGTGTCCGCCGGGCCGGTGACCATCGCCGTCCTGGACGACACCTGCGGCAACCTGATCCAGCTCGCCCAGTACGCCTAACCGTGGTGCAGCAGGCTGCCCTTGCCGCAGGCGGGGGCCTGTTCGGCCATCGGCAGCGGGGAGACCGCCTTCACGACCGGGACCACGGTGAGGTCCGCCGCGCAGGCGGTGGTGTCCTCGGCCGTCCAGCGGTCGTCGGCGGAGGCGGCGTGGGCGGGGGCGGCCAGGGCGGCGGAGGACGCGGCGACGGCGAGGGTGGCTAGCAGCAGCTTCTTCATGTCTGGGGCAACGAGGGGGAGGGGCGGGCGTCACGCGGGGCCGGGCGGCGGATGCGCGGGGCACGCTTAGGGGACGGCCCCTAGGGCTTGGGCTGGTGCGCCTTCCAGCGCGACATTCGGCACGCCGCCTGGGGCGAACCCACCCGGCGCTGAGGGAAGCCGAGGGCGGGGGCGCCGGGAAGCCCTGTCGCGTACGCCGTCAGGAGGCCGCCCGTGTCAGGGGTGAACGGCGCGGATGCCACCCGGGATCAGCGGGTGCTCGACCGGTGGTCGGCGGCGTCGTACCCGCTGGGAAGGCCGAGAGTGAGGGTGGCGGCGAGACCTCGTACGCCGTGGGGGCAGCGTGCGTCACGCAGTGTCGGTCGGGGAGCGGCGGGGGCGGACTCCTCGTCGTACCTCTCGGGAAGCCGAGGGTGAAGGGGGGCGGCCCGCCTCCTACGCCGTCGGCAGCAGCGTGCGTCACGCGGTGTCGGCCGGGGTTCGGTTGGGGAGTGGCGGGGGCGTACTTCTCGGCGTGCCCCTCGGGAAGCCGAAGGCGAGGGTTGCGGCGAAGCCGACCGCGTAGGCCGTCAGGAGGCCGCCTGCGTAGATGGCGATGGCTGGGGCCGGGCCCTGGTTGCCGGTGAGGAGGGGGAAGAGGGCCCAGCCGGAGGGGCCGATGGCGGTGGCGCCGACCTTTTCGCCGAGCAGGGCGAAGAAGCCGACGAAGCCGCCGCCCGCCGCCCCGCCCACGCAGGCGGTGATGAAGGGGCGGCCGAGGGGGAGCGAGACGCCGTAGATCAGGGGTTCCCCTACGCCCAGCAGGCCCGCCGGGAGTGCCGAGCGGATCGTGGTGCGCAGGGTGGTGTCGTGGCGCAGGCGTACGTACACCGCGAGCGCGCCGCCGACCTGGCCCGCGCCGGCCATGGCCAGGAGGGGGAGGAGGACCGTGTAGCCCTGCTGTTCGATCAGGGTGGTGTGGATGGGGATCAGGGCCTGGTGCAGGCCGAGCATCACCAGCGGAAGGAACAGTCCGCCGAGGATCAGGCCCGCGAACGGGCCGGTGGTGGTGAGCAGCCAGTTCGCACCGGTGCCGATCGCGGTGGCCACCGCTCCGGCCGCGTACATCAGGCCGTACAGGGTGGCGAGGCCCGCGACCAGGACGGTGACGGTGGGGGTGAACAGGACGTCCAGCGCGCCGGGCAGGCGTCCCCGGCACCACTTCTCGATCCGGGTCGCGAGCAGGGCGGCGGCGAGTGCGCCAAGGACTCCGCCCTGGCCGGGGGAGAGGTGTACGCCGAACGCCGTCACCTTCGCCACGCCCGGATAGACGATCACCGCGGCCACCGCTCCGCCCAGGATCGGGGTGCCGCCGAACTCCTTCGCGGTCTGATAGCCGACGAACACCGCGATCAGCGCCATGAATCCGGAGGCGATGGCGGCCAGGGCGGGGGTGAGGCCGGGGAGCCAACCGGCGTTCGTGAGCAGGCCGTTGACGCCGGCGAGGATGCCGCAGCCGATGAGGGCGGGGATGAGGGGGACGAAGACGTTGGCGATACGGCGGAGGGCTGCGGGGGCGGCCCCCTTCGCACGAGGCTCGGCAGCCGGGGCCTCCGTACCCCTCTTCGCTTCGACGGCGCCCGCCCCCGCCGCGAGCTGCCGTTCCACCTCCGCCGTCACCGTGTCCACCACCCCCGGCCCCAGCACCACCTGCAGCGACGGCGTCCCCGCCCCGATCACCCCGAGCACTCCCGGCAGCCCGCGTAGCGCCCCGTCGTCCACGGCGGCCGGGTCGGCGAGGGTGAGGCGGAGCCGGGTGAGGCAGTGGGTGACGTGACGGACGTTGGCGGGCCCGCCCGTCAGGGCGAGGACGGCGGACGCGGTGGCGGTGTCGTTGCGCACGCTCCGAGCTTGCGCCACCACGGCCGGTGCGGCGCGCGGGACTCCTCCGGAAGGCGGTCGGCCGTACGCGTTGTCCGGCCGACACGCCCGCGCGTCCGCAAGCCGCAGTCGGACTCGGTCGGCGATGGGTGGTCGTAAGCCTCTGCCCGGCCTGCGGGCGCGCCCTCGCCGTTCCGGCGCGCGGGCCGACTCCGGATGGCGGTACGCCTAAGCCCCCGCCTTCCCCAGCGCCGTCCGCAGTCTCCCGTCGGACTCCTCCAGCAACCGCGTCGCCGTACCCCCGTCCACCCCCGCCAGGATGATCAGGATCGCCGTCTTCACCTCGCCCTCCGCCTCCGTCAGGGCGCGCTCGATGTCCGCGTCCGGGGCGCCGGTCGCCTGGGAGACGATCCGCCGCGAGCGCGCCCGGAGCTTGGCGTTGGAGGCGCGGACGTCGACCATCAGGTTTCCGTACGTCTTGCCGAGGCGGATCATCGTGATCGTCGACAGCATGTTGAGGACCAGCTTCTGGGCCGTGCCCGCCTTCAGGCGGGTCGAGCCGGTCAGCAGCTCGGGGCCGACGACCACCTCGATGCCGTGCTCGGCGGCGGCCGCGAGGGGACTGCCCGCGTTGCAGGAGAGGCCCACTGTCAGGGCGCCGACGCCGCGGGCGTGCTCCACCGCGCCGATCGCGTACGGCGTACGGCCGGACGCGGAGACACCGACCACCGAGTCGTCCGGGGTCAGCTTCAGCGCGTCCAGGTCGGCGCGGGCCAGGTCGGGGGAGTCCTCCGCGCCCTCCACGGAGGTCACCAGGGCACCCGGACCGCCCGCGATGAGCCCGACGACCTGACCGGGGGCGGTGTTGAAGGTGGGCGGGCACTCGGAGGCGTCCAGCACGCCGAGGCGTCCGGCCGTACCGGCACCGGCGTAGACGAGACGGCCGCCGCGCTCCATGCGGGCGGCGATGGCGTCGACGGCGGCGGCGATCTCGGGGAGCCGGGCGGCGACGGCCGCGGGGACGCCGGTGTCCTCGCCGTTCATCAGCCGGGCGATGTCCAGCGTGGGCAGTTGGTCGATCCCGGCCAGCTCCGGCCGGTACGCCTCGGTGGTCAGGGTGGCCAGCTCGCTCTGGAGGCGAAGGGAGTCGGTCATCTGGTGCGGCTCTTTCCGGTCGGGTCCGAACGAAGAAAGCGGGAGGGTGCTGTCGGGGGCGGGCCGGCTGCTGTGCCGTCGGGGCGGCGCGTGCGGAAGCGGGAGTCGACGCCGTCGGGGCCCGGCTCGTCGGGCTGGTCCCACGCGACACCTCCTACCGCGTCGCGCTCCGGTGCCGGTGGGCCAGTGCCTCGTACGACGCCGCCAGGGCGGGCGCCGCGTTCTCGTACGTCCGCTGGGCCACGCCCACGAACAGGCAGTCCACGACGAGGAGTTGACCCGTACGGGACGACATCGCGGCGGGCCGCAGCTCGCTCTCGCGGGAGGTGGCGGTGGTCAGCACGTGGTCGGCGTACTGGGTGACGGGCGAGTCGGGGCGGCCGGTGATCGCGATGGTGGTCGCGCCGCGCTCGAAGGCGGTGCGCAGCGGTTCTATGACGTCGCCGGTCGAGCCCGAGTGGGTGATGGCGATCGCCACGTCACCCGCGCGGAGCTGCACCGCGTTGGTCACCGCGAGGTGCGGGTCGCCCGGCGCGTGCGCGACCAGCCCGATGCGCAGCAGTTTCTGGGTGAGGTCCTGCGCGACCAGGCCGGAGGCCCCTATCCCGTACACGTCCGTACGGCGGGCGGCGGCCAGCGCGGTGACGGCCGCGCCGAGCTGGGCGGTGTCCAGTCCGGCGGCGGTGTCGGCGAGGGTCTGCTGCTCCTCGTAGGCCAGCTTGGCGACCACGTCGGTGAGCGGGTCGTCCACCGCGATGTCCGTGGTGATCGCGGGTGCGCTGCCGGACTCCTGGCGGGCCGCGAGACCGGCGAGGGCGAGCCGCAGGTCGCGGTAGCCGGGGTAACCGAGGATGCGGGCGGTGCGTACGACGGTGGCCTCGCTGGTACCGGTCAGTTCCGCGAGCCCGGTGACCGTGAGGGCGGCGCAGCCGGCGGGATCGCCCGCGACGGCCTCGGCCACGCGCTGCATGGACCGGGTCATGGACGGCGTGAGGGTGCGCACCTTGGCGGCGAGCGAGCCGCCGGGGCTGCCGAAAGTTTCCTTCACGTCCTGGGTCACCCCTGAAAGATATTTCCGGTTCGGCAGGCGGGGCAAGAGTGCGCACAATGGGGGCATGGACGACGCCACAGATCCCGTCAGCTCGCTCGAACAGGCGTTGCACGCGGCCCGTGCGCGGGTGCTCGCCGACCTCATGGCCGGTGATGTGGCCGAGGCGGACGTGGTCTCGCTGGTGGAGGAGTCGCTCGCGCAGCGCCGCTGGTGGGTGGAGCAGTGGCCGGAGGGTGCCGCGTTCGTCTCCGGGCTGGTGGCGCAGGATGTGCAGGACGCGCTGCTGGAGCGGAAGGGCCGCTGGCCGCTGTGCCCGGTGTGTGCCACGGGCGACCCGCACGCGCTGGACGTCGAGCCGGAGCTGGGCCCCGACCCGCACTGGGTCTGCCACGAGTCCGGCGTGGACGTCGCCCCCGTCGGCTCCCTCGCCAAGGCGCTGGACGGGAACACCCCCAAGTGACGGCCGGCCCCGCGTGACCGTCTACATCGACCCACCCACCTGGCCCGGCCACGGCCGCCTGTGGTCCCACCTGATCAGCGACGCCTCGTACACCGAGCTACACGCCTTCGCGGCGGCCCTCGGCGTCCCCCCACGCGCCTTCGAACGCGACCACTACGACATCCCGTCCCACCGCTACGCCGACGCGGTCGCCGCCGGCGCGGTAGAGGCCCGCAGCCGCGACCTCGTACGCCTGCTGCACGCGGCGGGGTTGCGGCGACGCAAGGGGACGTAGGTCCAGCGCCCGATACGCCGCCCGGCCAGCGCCCGATGCGCCGCCCGGCCACGCTCCCTAGGGTCGACCCCCATGCACACCCCCCGCGACCCCGCCCAGCGCATACGCGACACCCTGACCAGGCTCGACACCGAACGCGACCTCTGGCTCTCCACCTCCCACCCCACCCACGGCCCCCACCAGGTACCCCTCTGGTTCGCCTGGGACAGCGCAGCCCTCTGGATGTGCACGAACGCGACCTCCCCGACGGCCCGCAACATCCGTGAAGAACCCCGCGTACGCCTGTCCTTGCCGGACACCGTGGACGTGGTGCTCCTACAAGGCGTGGCGAACCTGTACCCGGCTACGGAGGCACCCCCAAAAGCCGCCGTTTTCACAACCAAGTTCGGCTGGGACCCGAGCACGGAGGAGACCCCGTACGTCTACCTGCGCGTCGAGCCCAAGACGGTACGCGCCTGGCGGGGCGTACCGGAGCTGCGGGGGCGGGTGGTCATGCGGGGCGGGGTGTGGGTGGGGTAGTCGGGCGGGCCGTCGTCAGCCGGTGAAGTGATCGGCGTCCGGCTCGTCCGGGTCGTCGCCGTACCGGTCCAGAATCAGCAGGAAGAGAAGGAGACCGGCCACGACACCTGCGGTGATCGCGGCGGCAATCGCACCGGTGAAGGCGAGCATCGCCCCTAGGGAGAGCGGGCCCAGGAGCAGGAAGAAAAGCCAGCCCAGGCGCGCCGATCCCGAGTTGCGGCCGATGAGGAAGCAGAACACACCGGACGCCATCAGCCACAGCGGCACGATGAGCGCAATGAGCGGGCCTACGGCCATGAGTGCTCCTCTGTGCGCAGGCGTGGCATGGTCAGCCTCGGAACACGAACAGTCGCAGCCCGCTCTCCATGCCGTGTTCCCTGCGGGCCGTCTCCTCCTGTTCCGTGTTGGCTCGGTGGAAGCCCGCGCGGGCGAGGACGCGTTCGGAGGCGGGGTTGTCGGGGTCGACGGTGGCCACGATCTGGTGGACGTCGTCGCGGGCGAGGGCCCAGGACGTCAGGGTGCGGAGTGCCTCCGTGGCGTAGCCCTGGCCTCGGGCCTCGGGGACGAGGTCGTAGCCGAGTTCGACGCGGCCCTCGGAGTCGGGGGTGCCGTGGAAGCCGATGCCGCCGAGAGCGAGGCCGTCCTCGGTGCGGATGAGGGTGAAGACGCCGAACTCGGGGCGGTGGAGGCCCGCTTCGTACGCCTTGACCAGGAAGCCGGCGGCCTCGCGGGTGCCCTCGTAGGGGGCGCCGCCGAGCCAGGTGAGGCCGCCGTCGCCGCCGAGGCGGAGGTCGCGGGCGGCGGCCGGGCGCAGGCCGGTGAGGGTGAGACGGTCGGCTGGGATGACGAGGTTGTTGTACCAGCGCCAGTCGTCCACCGCCGGGCGGCCCGCCAACTCGCCCCGCCCGGTGGCCCACAGCAGGGTCGGCCAGGCGTCCGGGCCCGGCTGGACGTGCGGGAAGATCGAGGTCAGCACGGCGTCGGCGAGGCTCTCGGCGGGCGCGTACTCCAGCCCGAGGCCCTGCGCCATGTCGTGGGTGTGCAGCAGGACTTCGGCCACCCCCATCGCCGCGAACCCCTCGCGGTCGGCGCTGCGGAACGGGTACGGGTGGAAGGCGCGGTCACCGGGCGCGGCGGTGTTCACCGCGGCGGCGAGCAGCGCGCCGGTGGTCTCAAGGACGTGCAGCAGGCCGTCGTTGCCGGTGCCGTCCTCCAGCCGCATCTCGAAGGGCACGTAGGCGTCCCGCGCGTGCCCGGCGAGGTTGCCGGCGTAGGCGAGGAGGCACTCGGCGAGGTGCAGGGCGGTGGCGTGGCAGTCCCAGTCCAGGCCCCCGGCGCGGACCGAGGTCCAGTCCCGGTCCACCGCCGCGCCCAGCGTCGTCACGCAGCCGCGTACGGCCTCGGTCACCTGGTCCCCGCTCATCGCTCGCATGGACGGAACCCTAGGGGGAGCCCTGACTCACGGCGACAGCATTTCCAGCTCTCCCGCGAGGTTCCAGCGGGCCGTCGCCTCCCAGTGCTCCGACCCGTAGGGGGTGTGGAACAGCCGTGGCAGATCCAGGAGTTGGCGCAGTACCGCCGAACGCCCCTCGTGGAAGGCGTCGTTGGGCACGAAGTGGTACTCCTCCCGGATCTCGGCCGTGTAAGTCGCGTACGCGGACGGCGCCGAGGCCAGGATCGCCAGGTCGGCGTCGCACAGCACCTGCCCGTTCCGGTCGCTCTCGTCCGGGTCGTGGCCGACGGTGAGCCGTACCAGCCGGGCCACCTCCGCGACCTTCGCCGCCGGCACCCCGGCCTCGGTCAGCGCCCGCTCGGCCAGCCGCGCGGAGCGCTCCTCGTTCTCCGACCGGTCCGGCAGGTACACCGCGTCGTGGAACCAGGCCGCCAGCCGTACGAGGTCGGGGTCGTCGGCGTACTCCGCCAGCGCGTCGACCCGGTCGAGGACCGCCGTGAGGTGGGCCAGCGTGTGATAGCGCCGCTGCGGCTCCTCCCAGCGGGCGATCAGGTTGTCGGCGTACGGCGCCGGGTCCGGGCCCCCGCCCGGCGCGCGGGCGGCTTCGAGGGCGCGGGCGAAGCGGAGCCCGAGGTCTGCTGCGGTTCTTGCGTCGGCCATGTGTCCATTGTTCCGGTGATCGGGGCCGGGGCGTACCCTGGAATTGGACTAGACCTGTAGCCGCCGTCGGAATTGGGGTGCCATGAGGAAGCGTGCGGTCCTGGAGGTGATCGCCCTCGGGGTCGAGGACGCGGTCGCCGCCCAGGCGGGAGGCGCGGACCGGCTGGAACTGGTCACCGACATGGCGGCGGACGGGCTCAGCCCCGACCCCGCCGTGGTGGCCGCGATCCGCGCCGCCGTCACGATCGACCTGCGCGTGATGCTGCGGCTGTCGGACGGGTTCGCGGCGGGCGACCTCGGCCGGCTGACCGGCACGGCCGCCGAGCTGCGGGCGGCCGGCGCCGACCAGTTCGTCCTCGGCTTCCTCGACCCGGACGGGGACGTGGACCTCGCGGCGGTCGAACGGGTCGTCGACGCGCTGGACGGCTGCCCGTGGACCTTCCACCGGGCGATCGACCGCGCCGCCGACCGCGACGCACTGCGCAAGCGGCTCACCGGACTGCCCGGCCTGGACACCTTCCTCACGGCAGGCGCGGCGACGGGCGTGGACGAGGGCCTGGACACGCTGACGGCCGAGGCCGCGCACACGGGTACGCCGGGGTACGAGCCCCGCATCATGGTCGGCGGCGGCCTCCGGCTGGAGCACGTGCCGGAGCTGCGGTCCGCGGGCATCGACGCCTTCCACATCGGGGGCGCGGCCCGTCCGCAGGGGTGGGCCGGGCCGGTGTGCGCGGAGGCGGTCGGGGTGTGGCGGGGGATGCTCGACGGGGAGTAGGCGGCCCTGCCGGGAACGTCGACGGGACGTAGGCGGTCCGGCCGGGAATGTTCCGGAAGGCTGGTTCGTTGGGCCTGCGCCCGTGCGCACCGCTGTCGTTGGGAGCATCGTGTCCGAGACCACGCAGACCTTCACCCCGCCGAGTACGCAGGCCGAGCGGCTGATCGAGCTGGGGGTGCACGAGATCGCGGGGCTGTCGGCCGCCGAGGTCCGGGCGGCGGCGAAGGGGGCCGGCGACGTCGAGGGGCTCGGGGACGCCGGCGAGGGTGCCCTCCTCGCCGTCCGTCCCGACCTCGCCCCCGCCTCCGTACTCGCGCCGCTGCTCCGGCGCGGGGACAAGGCCGGGTTCGTCGTCACCGACATGACCGACGTCGACCTCTTCGCGCCGCTCGACACCATCGACCTGCCGGACACCCCGCTGTACCTGGTCGGCGGGGTCGACCGGGGCGACGACATGGCCAACTGGAGCCCGGACGAGGCACTTCCGGCGCTCACCGCCGCGTCCCGTACGCCGCTGCTGCTGACCGAGGGCATCCACTGGGTGCTCCAGCGGCCCGACGTACTGGAGCGCAACCACTGCTTCATGACCATCGGCTCCCGGCTGCGCAAACCCAAGGGCACGCTGGACGGCCGCACCCCGGCACTCTGGATCAGCAACGGCACCGGCCGCGACGGCCACGAACGCCGCGACGCCCCCAAGGCCGGCTGGTGCTGGGCAGGCAACCGGCACACGTGGCTGGGGTTCGCGTCCGCCGAGGGGCGGAGGGGGCTGGAGCCCTAGGGGGAGGCCCGGCCGACTCAGCCCCCTGTCCAGCCGCTCAGCCCGCCAGTTGCTCGGGCAGTGGCCCGGTGTGCGTCACGATCAACCCCGACACCGCTCGGGTCAGCGCCACGTACAGCCGTCGCAGGCCCGTGCGTTCGTCGGGTTCGCCGTCGACCACGGCGCGCGGCTCGTCCAGTACGACGTAGTCGTACTCGAGGCCCTTGGCGAGGGAGGCCGGGACCAGGGTCAGGCGGGTCTGCTCGGTGGTCTCCTCGCCGGGGGCGAGGAAGCCGATCCCGGCGGCGGTCAGGGCCTCGGCGAGTGCGGGCACGCGGGCGTCGGCGGCGATCAGACCGGTGGAGCCCTCGTTGCGCAGCAACTCCTCGCAGGCGGTCACCACTTCGGCCACCCCGTCCACCGCCCGCACCTCGAAGAAACCGGGGTTCTCGCGGACGGAGGCGACCGGGGTGAGGCCCGGCGCGATGTGGGGGAGCAGGCGGGAGGCGTACGTGATGACGTCCGTGGGGACGCGGAAACCGGCCGTCAGCTCCTCGATCACGCCCTCGGTCTTGCCGAGGTGGGCCAGTGCCTCGTCCCAACTCCGGGTCGCCCAGGGGGTCGTACCCTGCGCGAGGTCGCCGAGAACGGTCGCGCTGCCGGTGGTGCAGCGGCGGCCGACCGCGCGGTACTGCATGGGTGAGAGGTCCTGTGCCTCGTCCAGGACGACATGGCCCAGCGAGTGCGTGCGCTGGATCAGATCGGCCGCCTCGTCGATCAACACCGCGTCGGCGGAAGACCACTTGGCCGACTTCACGCTCCGCACCGGCTTGGCCCAGAGCACGGCCTTCTGTTCGTCCTCGTCCAGGATTCCGGCCGCGTGCTCGGCGAGGAACTCCCCGTCGGACAGCAGCCGCAGCACCAGCTTGGCCGGATCGGCGGGCGGCCAGACGGCCTTCACGGCCGCCTTGACCGCGCTGTTGCGCGCGACCGCGTCCTGCACCCGGTCGTCCGGAGCCTCCCCGGCCCGCTCCATCTGCACCAGCACCGCATGCGCGATCCGCTGCGGCAACGCCTCGCGCGCGGCGCCGTACCGGATCTCCCGGCCCAGCAACCCCCGGACGATCTCCTCCAGTTCGTACGCCGGGACGCGCCAGCGGCGTGACCCGCGCACCACCATGATGGGCTCGGTCGGCATCGTCACCTGCGCGTACAGCGCCCGGCGCAGCACCTCGGCCATCCGGGCGTCGCCCTTGAGCACGGCGGCCCGCGCCTCGTCCGTGCCGCGCACCTCGACATGGGCCACGAGGTCGTCCACGGTGGCCTGCTGCACGCTCAACTCGCCCAGCGCGGGCAGCACTTGCTCGATGTAGTGCAGGAAGGACCGGTTCGGCCCGATGACCAGGGTGCCGGTGCGGGCGAGCCGCTCCCGGTGCGCGTAGAGCAGATAGGCGACCCGGTGCAGACCGACCGCCGTCTTGCCCGTACCGGGACCTCCCTGCACACACACCGTGCCGCCGAGCCCGCTGCGGACGATCTCGTCCTGCTCGGGCTGGATGGTGGCGACGATGTCCCGCATCGGGCCGACGCGCGGCCGCTCGATCTCCTGCTGGAGCAGCTTGCTGGTGGCCGCCGTCTCCGACGGGTCGGACAGGTGCTCGTCCTCGTACGCGGTCAGCTCGCCACCGGTGTAGCCGAAGCGGCGGCGCAGCCCGACGTCCATCGGGTCCTTCTTGGACGCCCGGTAGAACGGCTGCGACACCGGCGCACGCCAGTCGATGACCATGGGGTCGCCGTCCGCGTCGTGCACATGCCGGCGCCCGATGTAAAAACGCTCGCCCTCAGCCCCCTCGGCCTGCTCGGCCCCTGGCGCGTGCAGATAGTCGAGCCGGCCGAAGAACAGCGGGGTGTCGCTGAGGTCGGCCAGCGCCTTGATCCGTTCGTCGATCTGGCGGGTCAGCACCTGGGCGTTGACCCAGTTCGCGGCGACGTCCTTGATGTCCAGCGCCTCCACGTCCTCCCGCATGGCGCGCAGGGCGGCTCGTGAGTCGGCCAGGTGGGTGCGTTCGCGGGTCAGGGGGGCGCGGGGGTCGTCGAGCGGGTCGGGCGCGGTCGCGGACAAGGGAGTGCCTCCGGTTGGTACCTGCTGCGTGGTCACGAGGCCGGATGCGGCCTTAAGGGTGCCGTCCGGTTACCGGCCGGGCGGCGGCACTCCGAGGGGAGGCGGGCAAGAGCGGAGATTGTAGGCGGGTCGGGCGGGGCGGGGCCAATGAATATCGGGGCGCGTCCGAATCCCGTCCGGTACCGCTCCGGAGTCGAACTGGCGCGCTTGTGTGGCCGATCATGTAGGACGTACGTTCGCCGCCATGTCCATGACGCGCAGAAACATCCTCCGGGGAATCGCCGCCGCACCGTTCGCCGGAGCGGCGAGTGCCCTCCTCGCGCCCGCCACCGCGTACGCCGCCACCATCGACCCGGCGCAGTTCGCCCTCACCACCCGTACGGGCAACTCCTACGGGGAGTTCGCCGACCTGAACGCGGGCCTGGCGGCCAAGCTGGCCAAGGCCGACGCGACCGCCGTCCTCGCCGACACCAACCGCAAGGCCACCCGCCTCACCAGCGCGGGCACAGCCCAGGCGTTCGAGGCCGGCTTCACCTGGGACAGCGGCGACCAGGCCGTCGACTACTGGATTCCGCAGGGCGTCACCACCAGCGCCGACGCCTACGGCAACGGCGTCTACCCCGACGGCGGCAGCAACAAGGCCGTCCTGGTCTCCTGGTACTTCGAGACCGACCCGGACGGCAACGGCACGGACAACTACCCCCTCGACAAGGGCCTGCGGCTCACCTTCGTCAACTACAACTCCGCCTCCGCGCCCACCTACCGCCACGTCCTGCTGGTCGAGCCGGTGAAGACCGCCGCCGGCGAGTTCTCCTTCAACCCCATACGCAAGCACGCCGGCGGCATCCTCTGGTACGGCAACCTGCTGTACGTCGTCGACACCTACAAGGGCCTGCGCGTCTTCGACCTCAACACCCTCTTCCAGGTCGACACCACCCAGGCCGACTCCTGCGGCCTGGTCGACGGCACCTACTACGGCTACGGCTATTCGTACGTGCTCCCGCAGAGCGGCGCCTACGACAACACCGGCAAGTACCTGCGCTACTCGGCGATCGGCCTCGACCGCGCCAGCACCCCGGACAGCCTGGTGGTCAGCGAGTACTCCGAGGCCGGCGCGGTCGACTACTCGGGCACCTCGTGGACCGGTACGGGCGCGCCCACCACCACGCCGAAGGTCGTGCGCTGGAACCTCGACTACACCACCCGCTCGCTGTCCTCGGGCACGCCGAGCGAGGCGGTCACGGTCGCCCAGAAGAAGATCCAGGGCGTCGTCTCCCGCAACAGCAAGCACTACCTCTCGGTCAGCAACGGCCCCTCCGGCACGGGCGCGCTGCGCACCTTCACCTCGGGCGCCTCGACCGCGAGCACGGTGGGCAACCTGGCCATCGGCTGCGAGGACCTCAGCTATCACACCAGCGGGGCCTCGGGCTGGTCGTTCGCCGAGTCGGTGATCTGGAACCTCAGCGAGTACGCGGGGAAGCGGTACGTCTACGCCGTGCGCGCGGACGGGTCGTGAGCGATGTCGTGAGCGAACCGGAGCGCCTACCCCTAGGGGGTTTGTGCGGCGGGGCGTAGGGGCGGGCTCCACCCTCGGGTGCAGAGGGATCGCTTGGAGAACCGACCCGTGGGTGTATTCCGGACTTATGCCGGAAGTCTCACCATGGAGACATGAGCGCAGCGATCCTTCACCCCGCCCCACCCCGTCCGTCCGGAGCCACCGCGGTGGCCGGCGGCGCACACCACCGTCACGTCCTGGGCGAGGCCCTGCGCGCGATCAAGGTCTACGCGCAGGCCGCCTTCGGCGTGGTCATACTCGGCGAGTACGGCGAGGAGGCGGGCGTCCACCGCAGATACGGGGACGCCCTCGGGGACCCATAGCCGGGCCCTAGTTCTCCTTCGTGCCCTCCGCCAGGATCTCGTCGGCGTCGACGATCCGGTAGGCGTAGCCCTGTTCGGCCAGGAAGCGCTGGCGGTGGGCCGCGAAGTCCTGGTCGATCGTGTCGCGGGCGACGACCGAGTAGAAGTGGGCCCGGTGGCCGTCCGCCTTGGGCCGCAGCACCCGGCCGAGCCGCTGGGCCTCCTCCTGCCGGGAGCCGAAGGTGCCGGAGACCTGGATGGCGACCGTCGCCTCGGGCAGGTCGATGGAGAAGTTGGCGACCTTGGAGACGACCAGCACGCTGATCTCGCCCTCACGGAAGGCGTCGAAGAGCTTCTCCCGCTGGGCGTTGGAGGTCTCGCCCTTGATCACGGGCGCGTTCAGATGCTCGCCCAGCTCGTCCAACTGGTCGATGTACTGGCCGATCACGAGGACCTGCTGCCCGGCGAACCGGCGCACGATCGCCTCCGTGACCTTCCGCTTGGTCGCGGTGGTGGCACAGAAGCGGTACTTGTCCTCGGTCTCGGCGGTGGCGTAGGCGAGCCGCTCGGAGTCGGTGAGGTTCACCCGGACCTCGACACAGTCGGCGGGCGCGATGTAGCCCTGCGCCTCGATCTCCTTCCACGGCGCGTCGAACCGCTTGGGCCCGATCAGGGAGAACACATCGGACTCGCGGCCGTCCTCGCGCACCAGGGTCGCGGTCAGACCGAGGCGGCGGCGGGCCTGGAGATCGGCGGTGAACTTGAAGACAGGAGCGGGCAGCAGATGGACCTCGTCGTAGACGATCAGACCCCAGTCACGGGAGTCGAAGAGTTCGAGGTGCGGGTAGACACCCTTCCGGCGGGTGGTCAGCACCTGATAGGTGGCGATGGTGACCGGCCGGATCTCCTTCCTGGTGCCGCTGTACTCGCCGATCTCGTCCTCGGTCAGCGAGGTCCGCTTCACCAGCTCGTGCTTCCACTGCCGGGCGGACACGGTGTTGGTGACCAGGATCAGCGTGGTCGACCCGGCCTGCGCCATCGCCCCGGCGCCGACCAGCGTCTTGCCCGCACCGCAGGGCAGCACCACGACACCGCTGCCGCCGTGCCAGAAGTTCTCCACGGCCTGCTTCTGGTACGGACGCAGCGCCCAGCCGTCCTCGCGCAGGTCGATCGGGTGCGCCTCGCCGTCCACATATCCGGCGAGGTCCTCGGCGGGCCAGCCCAGCTTGAGCAGGGTCTGCTTGATCTGCCCCCGCTCGGAGGGGTGCACGGCCACGGTGTCCGGGTCGATCCGGTTGCCGACCAGCGGGGTGACCCGCTTGGAGCGCAGGATCTCCTCCAGCACCGGCCGGTCGGTGGTGGTGAGGACCAGCCCGTGCGCCGGGTGCTTGCTCAGGGTGAGCCGGCCGTACCGGTCCATGGTCTCGGCGATGTCGACCAGCAGGGCGTGCGGCACGGGATACCGGCTGTACTGCACCAGCGCGTCGACGACCTGCTCGGCGTCGTGCCCGGCGGCCCGCGCGTTCCACAGGCCGAGCGGGGTGAGCCGGTAGGTGTGGATGTGCTCCGGGGCCCGTTCCAGCTCCGCGAAGGGCGCGATGGCCCGACGGCACTCGTCGGCCCGCTCGTGGTCGACTTCCAGGAGCAGGGTCTTGTCGGACTGGACGATCAGCGGACCGTTCACGTGTGCCATCCTTCCGCGCGGCCAAACCTCCAGTGTGCCTGATGCCCGCCTGATACGGGGGCCGGAAGGCGGGTCCTCGCGGTCAGTCCTCCGCCAGCTCCGCCACCCCGGTGATCCGGTGCAGGGGGTAGGTGCGGACCTCGTCGGCGGTGTGGTCGTAGGCGGTGACGAAGCCGCCCTCGACGCGGATGGGGGCGACGACGCGCTGGCTGGCGGCGCCGTCGGCGTTGACGTAGCCGATCCAGACGGCCTCGCCGGTCATGACGGCCGCCTGCAGGGTGGCCAGGGTGTCGGCGGGACTGGTGCGGGGGAGTTCGCCGCCGGCGGGCTGCGGGCCGGGGGCCTTCAGCGGGGCGGTGGCGGCCAGGTCGCCGGCCCGGATGGCGCGTACCGCGGCCGTCAGCAGCACGCTGTCCGGGGCGGGCGGGCCCTCCGGCACCGGCTCGGGGGCGGTGCGCGGCGGGGTGCGGTGGGCGTCGGCGCGAGTGATCAGCACATCACCCTGGGCGGACTCGGCGGCGGGCGCGTAACCCAGCGAGCGCAGGCCCTCCAGCAGAGTCGCCGGGTCGCAGGGCGCGGCCAGCACGGTCGGGGCGAGGCGGCGCAGCCGCAGCGCGGCGGCCCGCTTGTCGGCGATGATCTCGTTCAGCACCGAGTCGTCGTCGCAGCGGACGTACGCCGAGGCGACGCCCACCCGCAGGTGCCCGTGCCTGCGGGCCACGTCGTCGATGAGGTACGTGAGCGGCTGCGGTACCGGGGTGCGGGAGTGCTGGGCGAGGAAGGCGTGCAGGTCGGCGGCGGTCTGCCCGGCGTCCAGGGCCCGGCGTACCGAGGCGGGGGTGAACCGGTACACGGTCGCGCCCCCCTTGGACTCCACGTCCGCGAGCACCCCGAGCGTCTCGGCGAGGGGACGCAGCAGCGGGCCGGGGGCCACCGCGGTGAGGTCGGCCTGGAGCAGGACGTGGTCGAGGGGTTCGGGAAGGAGGGGTGCGAGGAGACCGACGGCGGTGGCCGTGGACTGCCCCGTGGCGGAGAGGGGCTCGGGGGCCGCGCCCAGCAGGGCCCGGCCGTGGCCGGCGAGGGCACCCCGGCCGGTGACACCGAGAAGTTCCGCCTCGCTCAGCGTCCAGCGGGCCAGCCGGACGCGGAGGTCCTCGGTGCCGTCGCGCTGGGGCGTGCGCAGGGGGCGTTCCCAGGTCAGCCGGGTCAGCACCGCCTCCGGCGCCGGTGCCACCCCGGCGGGGAGGTCCGCCAGCAGGGCCAGCACCCGGTGCCGTACCTCGGGGGCGGCCGAGCGGTCCAGGCCCGGACCGAGGGCGGACAGGGCACGGTCCTTGATGTCCCGGCCGCCGATCAGCCCGGCGGTGCGGGTCGCGGCGAGCCAGGCGGTGGCGAGGCGGCCCCACCGTTCGGCGACGGGGCGTTCCAGCCAGGTGTCGTAGGCGGGGGTGGGGGCATAGCGCTCGTCGGCCGCGCCGTCCGAGGCGAGCAGGCCGGCGGCGTAGGCCAGCTCGATCCAGAACGCGGCGAGCGGTTCGGGCGCGTCGAGGGCGACGGCGGTCCGCTTCAGGTCGCGCACGCTGAGCCCGCCCGCCCGGAGCACGGCCGGACCCCCCTGGTCCCAGTGCTTCAGCAGCTCCTCGATCGTGGCGAGCGCGGTGTACGCCTGCCCGGCAGCCGTCGCGTCCACGATCCCGGGGGCGTGGGCCACGGACGGTTCCACGGCGGGCGGCACCGGTTCGGGCACCCGGTGGGCCCGGCCGCCGCGCAGATGCAGCGCGACCTCGCGGGGCAGCACCACGGTGCCGGGCGCGGTCGGCAGCAGCAGGCCCCGGTCGAGCAGCCAGCGCAGATGGGCGGCGGGGTCGGCGGTGACCTGGCCGTACGGCGGGCCCCACATCAGCCGGGTCAGCACCTCGCGGGCGGCCTCCGGGGCCCCGGCGAGCAGCGCGTCCATCCGCTTCCGGTCGGCGAACAGCGCGGTGAGCGCGTTGACGGCGGAGACGGGGTCGTGCGTGGAGGGCAGCCCCGCCGTGTTGACGATCTGCTGCACCCGCCCCGGCGACATGCCCGACGTCGCCTCCCGCACGGTCGGGCCGAGCCCGGTGGGGGAGGGGTGCTGGGGGGAGGGCGCGAGAAGTTCGCGGGCGGTGCGGACCAGGTGCAGCCGGTCGTCGTCGCCCCAGATCAGGGCCTGCCTGCGCAGGGCCGTGACAGTGTCCGGCAGGGCCTCGGTCACGGCCGGGTCGCCGTCGTCACCGGCCAGCAGCTCGTGCAGCGTGTCGTAGGTCGCCGGGTCGGGGGCGACGGCGAGCGCCTGCGCGACCTGGAGGGCGAACCGGTCCAGGTGCTCCAGCGCCCGCAGCACCGAGGCACGGGTGCCCGCGCGGGTGGCGAGCTGGGTGAGATCGGTGGGCACGGGCGCGACGAGGTCGGGTCGGTCGCGCAGCAGCGCGGCCAGCGAGGCGTCGTCCCGCGCGCGGAGTGCCTCCGCAAGGGACCGGGGGGCTGAGGATGCCTCGGGGCTCATCTGACCCACGTTAGCGGCTGGGGCAAGCGGCGGCCGAGGGTCCCGGGGGGCCGCTCCGCCCGCGTGGGCCGATTGGTGGCGGTCTGCGCTACCTTCCTCCACGGGGTTCAACCGCCGTCGCCCCGGAGGGGTTTCCGTTGGGGATCGAGAGCGACCAGGTCGTCTACGAGTATCTGAGCCGTGTCGGGGACGTGGCGCAGCAGCGGCAGTTGCCGTCGTCCACGCGCATGCGGCTGGTGTCCGAGCTGCGCAACGAGATCGACCGGCACCGGGCCCGCGCCACGGTGGACAGCCCGGCCGCCGTGCGCCGCATCCTGGACCAGCTCGGCAGCCCGGACGACGTGGTGCGGTCGGCGGGCGGCAAGGGCCCGGCACCGCAGCCGCCGCCCACCGCCGTGCCCGTGCAGCCGGAGCCGGAGAAGCCGGAGCGCAGGACCAGGGGGTTCAAGGGGCTGCGGGCCGCCGTGCCCCGGCCACGTCCGGCCGAGCCGGGGCCCGCCGTACCGGCCGACGGGGCCGCCCCGCCGCATCTGGCGTCCGCCGACGAACTCGGCGACTCGCTGACCCGGCCCGACTGGTGGCGGGTGGCGGACGGTCCGTTCGGCGCGGCGGCCGCGGACTCGGTGCCGGGGTTCGTCGGCGGGGTGGAGATCCCGGAGATGCTGCGGCGTCCCCCCAAGGAGCCCGAGCAGGAAGCGTTGGTGAAGCCGAAGGAGGTCGTGGCGGAGCCCGTCGAGGTGGTCCCGCGCTCCCGGTTCCGGCGCTTCGTCCCGCTCCCCACGGCCGGCTGGACCAACCCCCTCCTGCTGCTGGGCGCCGCCGCGCTGCTGGCCGGGGCGGTGCTGGGCAACTGGTACGCGCTGCTCCTCGGCTGGCTCATCGCCTACGGCTCCCGCCGGCTGACCCCGGCCGAGACCAAGTGGGCGGTACTGGTCCTGCCCGCCCTCGCCCTCGCGGCCGGGGTGGGCTACCTGTGGGGACGCGACACCGGGCACTGGGGGACCCCGGTGGCCGAGGGGCACATGAGCGACGCGCTGGCCGAGATGTGGCCGTGGGTGGTGCGGGGGGCGGCGGTGAGTTCCGCGCTGTTCCTGCTCTGGCGCTCGCAGCGGAGGCGGTAGCGGGACCCGCCCCCTCTCCTCCTGACCCCGGCCGGGCACAATGGCGGTCATGCCTGCCGTGCCCTCTGCGTATGCGCCCACCGTCGGCTTCGACCTCGACATGACGCTCATCGACTCCCGGCCCGGCATCCGGGCCTGCTATCTCGCGCTGTCGGAGCGGACCGGGGTGTACGTGGACGCCGACCTCGCGGTGACCCGGCTCGGCCCGCCGCTCGCGGAGGAGCTGGTGAACTGGTTCCCGGCCGCCGACGTCCCCGCAGTGGCCGACCTGTACCGCGCGATGTACCCCGAGTACGCCATCGCCCCCACCCTCGCCCTGACCGGCGCCCGCGAGGCCATCGCCGCCGTCCGCGCCGCCGGCGGCCGCACCCTGGTCGTCACCGCCAAGTACGAGCCCAACGCCAAGCTCCACCTCGCCCACCTCGGCATCGAACCCGACGTCGTGGTCGGCGACCTGTGGGCCGAGGACAAGGCCCGAGCCCTCCGCGAACACGGCGCCCACATCTACGTCGGCGACCACACCGGCGACATCCGGGGCGCCCGAGCCGCAGAAGCCCTCTCGGTAGCGGTGGCCACAGGCCCCTGCACCGAAAAGGAACTCACCGAGGCAGGCGCAGACGTGGTCCTCCCCAACCTGACAACCTTCCCGACCTGGCTGACCTCCCACATAACGTCGACCAAGCGCCACTGATCGACATACGTCGACCGTGCCGACTTAAGGGGCGCGGGGAACTGCGCGACCAGCCACATCGGACCGTCAGCCGCCGACGTACCGATGCACGGCCGACCTCAGCGCCCCGCGCCCCGCGCCTGGCGCCGCCCCGCCGCAACCGAGCGCAACACACCCGCTCCGGCGATCAGGAACCCGACAGCCATCAGCATGCTCAGCCCGAACATGTACGTCGGGAACGGATGGCGACCGAGGAACAACGGCGCCACCGTGACCAGCGTGGCCACCGCACCGAGGAAGAAGACGATGACACCGGCGCGGATCAGTCCGTCACCGGGCCCGGCGGAATTCGTTTGGGTTTTGTCACGCACCGGACCAGGGTAGTTCCCAGCCCGAGAGAACAACCGGGGAGCACCTTGTCACCCGCCCGAAGACCATTAGCCTGGTGTCGGCGGGTCATGGTCGACCCGCCACAGTGCTACACCGAGCCCTTTCCGAGCTTTTCCCGACGAGTACGAGGACGAGGACAGACGTGCCCACCGGCAAGGTCAAGTGGTTCAACAGCGAGAAGGGCTTCGGCTTCCTCTCCCGCGACGACGGCGGCGACGTCTTCGTCCATTCCTCGGTCCTGCCCGCCGGAGTCGAGGCGCTCAAGCCCGGACAGCGCGTGGAGTTCGGCGTCGTGGCCGGCCAGCGCGGTGACCAGGCGCTCTCCGTGACCGTCCTCGACCCGACCCCGTCCGTGGCCGCCGCCCAGCGCAAGAAGCCCGACGAACTGGCCTCGATCGTGCAGGACCTCACCACCCTGCTGGAGAACATCACGCCGATGCTGGAGAAGGGCCGCTACCCCGAGCGCACCTCGGGGAAGAAGATCGCCGGCCTCCTCCGCGCCGTGGCGGACCAGCTCGACGTCTGAGCCAGGCCCCTCAGGGGAACGCCAGCGCATCAGGGCCGAGGGCCGGTACGAGGCCCTCGGCCGCCGCACGCGTCAGCAGCCCCCGGATCGCCGCGTACCCGTCCTCGCCGAGGTCGGCGGTGAACTCGTTGACGTACAGCCCGATGTGCTGGTCGGCCACGGCCGGGTCCATCTCCTGGGCGTGCTCCATGACGTAGGCGCGCGACGCCTCCGGGTCGTCCCACGCGGCCCGGACCGAGGTCCGGAAGGCGTCCGCGAGCCGCTGGAGGGTCTCGGCGCCCAGCGACCGCTTGGCGATGATCGCGCCGAGCGGGATCGGCAGCCCCGTGGTCCGCTCCCAGTGCTCACCCATGTCCGCGAGCTTGTGCAGCCCGTACTCCTGGTAGGTGAAGCGGGCCTCGTGGATGACGAGCCCGGCGTCCACCTTGCCGTCCCGCACGGCCGGCATGATCTCGTGGAACGGCATCACCACGATCTCCCCGACCCCCTCCGGGAGGGTGTCCGCGGCCCACAGCCGGAACAGCAGGTACGCCGTCGAGCGCTCGCTCGGCACCGCCACCGTGCGCCCGGTGAGGTCGGCGTCCGCCTCCCGCGTCAGCACCAGCGGCCCGCAGCCCCGGCCCAGCGCGCCGCCGCAGGGCAGCAGGGCGTACTCGTCCAGGACGTACGGCAGCACGGCGTACGACACCTTCAGCACGTCGAACTCGCCGCGCTCGGCCATGCCGTTGGTGATGTCGATGTCCGCGAAGGTCACGTCCAGCGCGGGGGCGCCGGGGACGCGGCCGTGGGCGACGGCGTCGAAGACGAAGGTGTCGTTGGGGCAGGGCGAGTACGCGATCTGCAGGGGCTCAGTCGTCATGCGTGTTCCAACTCTCCAGTGCGGGCGCGATCTTCCCGAAAGCCCCGGTGAGGGCGGCGAGCGCGTCGCCGATGCGCCAGGCGGCGCGGTCGCGGGGGCCGACCGGGTTGGACACCGCGCGGATCTCCAGCACCGGCACGCCGTGCGCGGCGGCCGCCTCCGCGACCCCGAAGCCCTCCATGCCCTCGGCCAGCGCGCCGGGGTGACGCTCGCGCAGGGCGGCGGCGCGGGTGGCGGTTCCGGTCACCGTGGAGACGGTCAGCACGGTGCCGGGGCGGGCGCCGGTGGCCTCCACGACTCCCCGTACGAGTGATTTCGGCGGCAGATGGGTGACGGTGCCGAAGCCGAGGTCGGTGACCGGCAGGAAGCCGTCCGGGGTCTCGGCGCCCAGGTCCGCCGCGGTGATGGCGTCGGCGACGACCAGTGAGCCCAGGGGTGCCTCGGGCTGGAAACCGCCGCCGATCCCGGCCGAGACGACCAGACCGTAGGGGGTGCCCGTCAGGGCGGCTGCGGTCAGCGCGGTGGCGGTGGAGGCGGCGGCGAGCGCGGGGCCCACCCCGGCGGCCAGCAGGTCGTAGATGCCGTCCGTGCGCAGCAGCGCGGCGCCGGGCAGCCGTACCTCTTCGGCCGGGCCCGGAAACGCCCGTGCCACCGCATCCCGTTCGGCCGGGACGGCGGTGGCGACGAGGACGCGCGTACGGGCGTTCACTGGACCGGAAGCCTCCGTCAGGAGGTCGCCTTCTTGAGCTTGTAGCTCCACAGACCCTTGGCCGACGAACCCGTGCCCATCTGGATGGACAGCGTGTTGGTGGTGCCCTGGGTGCCGTACTGCGCGTTGAAGAACGCGCTGCCCGGGATGGTGGAGTACGTCTTCTTGCTGACGTCGGTGAACTGGCGGCCGTTGACCAGCAGCACCCAGCCCGCGTCCGCGATCTTCGGGTCGACGCCGACGCGCACGGTGTCGCCGTCCGGGTCCACCGTGATCGTCTTCTCGTCGCCGGCCTTCTTCGCGCAGGCCGCGAGGGACTTGGCGGTCAGCGTCTTGTCGCCGTTGTAGCAGAGCGCCTCGGAACTGACCGAGCTGTCCCCGACGGTGACCGTGGAGACAGGCGTCGGCTTGTCACAGGCCGAAAGAGCGAGCAGTCCGGCGGAAACGGCACCGGCGGCGGCGAGCGCCCGGCGGCGTCGCGGGGCGGATTGCAGCGAGGTCATGGCCGAAGGCTATCGGGCCCCCCGCGCGGGGAGTCCACGTGGGGTACGACACGTCCGCTCCGTCAGGCGACGCGCGGCCGGGTCCGGCCCCCGTGGCGTGCCGCCGCGAGCAGGCCGCGCAGGGTCGTCAGCCAGCCCAGGGCGACCAGGGCGGCGGCCACAGCCAGGCCGAGGGTGCCGTTGAGGGGCATGACGATGCCCACCGCGCCGCCGAAGACCCAGGCCATCTGGAGGATGGTCTCGGAGCGGGCGAAGGCGGAGGAGCGGACGGCCTCGGGGACGTCGCGCTGGATCAGGGCGTCCAGGGAGAGCTTGCCGAGGGCCTGGGCGAAGCCGGCGACGGCGGCGAGGCAGGCCACCAGGACGGCGCCGAAGAACACCGCGGCCACCACGGCGGCGCCGAGGGCGACGGCGACCACGGTCACGATGATGATCTCGGGCGCCTTGGAGCGCAGCCACGCCCCCACCGCCGTACCCAGCGCGTTGCCCGCGCCCGCCGCCACGCCGACGATGCCCAGCGAGACGGCCGCGCTCTCCCCGGCCAGCGGATGCTCGCGCAGCAGGAACGCCAGGAAGAAGATCAGGAACCCGGAGAGACAGCGCAGCGCCGCGTTGGCACCCAGCGCGTGGGTCACGGCGGGCCCGACCGTGCGCAGCCCCGGCCGCTTGGCCATCTGTCGCCGCTGCGGCCCGTGCAGATGCCGTTCGTCCGCCGCGAGCAGCGCCACGTCCTCGCCCTTGGCGGAGTCCACGGTGTGGGGCAGCGAGAAGGACAGGAACGTACCCGCCACGAAGATCACAAAAGCCCCGTACAGCGGCCAGGGGTCCCCGGCCATCTGGAGGCCCGCCCCGATCGGTGCCGCCACCCCGGTGGCCAGCAGCCCGGCCAGCGTGACCCGCGAGTTGGCCTTGACCAGGGAGAACGCGGGCGGCAGCAGCCGGGGCACGACCGCGCTGCGCACCACCCCGTACGCCTTGGACGCCACCAGCACCCCGAGCGCGGCCGGATACAGCTCCAGGCCGCCGCTCGCCACCGCCCCCGACAGCACCAGCGCCAGCAGCGCGCGGGCCAGCATCGCGCCGGCCATCGCGGCCCGCCGCCCGTGCGGAAGCCGGTCCAGCAGCGGGCCGATGACGGGGGCGAGGACGGTGAAGGGCGCCATGGTGATGGCGAGATAGAGCGCGACCCGGCCACGGGCCTCGTCGGTCGGCACCGAGAAGAAGACCGTGGAGGCCAGCGCCACGGTGATCATGACGTCCCCGGCACCGTTCACCGCGTGCAGCTCGATCAGCTTGCCGAGCCCCGACTCGCCCGCCCCGTGCGCGTGCGTGACCTTCCGGATACCGCGCGCCGTGCCGGTCACCGGCAGATGCAGGGCACGGCCGACGGAGCGGACGACACCGCCGACGCGGCCCGAACCGCCGCCACCGCGCCCCCTGTCCGTGGCTGCCACGTGCTTCATAGTGCCCCGAGTGACCGTCCGATAGGCGGTTTGCGGCCATGCGAGTCGACCCGGAGCCGTGAAGATCCACCTGTCCGGAACCCGCCGGGTGGCCGCGGACTGTCCCCCACCACGGGCGACGGGGTAGCGTGCGTATCTCAGCCATAACGCAGAATGGATGGCAGAGGTGCGCCCGCGCGTGATCGGACGCGGACGTCGATGCGGCCCACAGGTCCGCTCCGTCCGCTTCACCGCCGGAGTGCATCCGCACTCGTAGACGGCGTAGGAGAGAAGCGATACCTGTGAGCGCAGCGACCACGCGAAGCCGCACCCCTGACCGCCTGTGCGCCGAGGCGATCGACCTCGCGCGCACCGCAGCGGAGGAAGCGGCCGCTCCCGGTGTCGTCGGTGAACACATCGGCATGGTGTCGGAGGGTGACCGCGTGGTCACCCACTTCTTCGAGTGCAAGGAACCGGGCTACCGGGGCTGGCGCTGGGCCGCCACCGTCGCCCGCGCCTCCCGCGCCAAGATCGTCACCCTGGACGAGGTCGTGCTGCTGCCCGGCAGCGACGCCCTCCTCGCCCCCGAGTGGGTGCCGTGGAGCGAGCGGCTGCGCCCCGGGGACCTCGGCCCCGGCGACCTCCTGCCCACCGACGAGGAGGACCTGCGCCTGGAGCCCGGCTTCTCCGGCGAGGAGGAGCCGCCGCCGAACTCCGCGCTGGCCGAGGGCCTGAGCGAGGTGGCCGAGCGCGAGGACGCCGAGGTCACCCCGGGCAGCCCCGCCGTCCAGGCCGGCCCGCCCGCGCGCGGCTCGATCACCTCGGTCGCCGAGGAACTGGGCATGCGCCGCGCCCGCGTGCTGTCCCGCTACGGCCTCCATGTCGCCGCCGACCGCTGGGAGGAGGCGTTCGGCCCGAAGACCGCGATGGCCCAGGCCGCCCCGGCCACCTGCGCGACCTGCGGTTTCCTCGCCCCGATCGGCGGCTCGCTGGGCCAGGCGTTCGGCGTCTGCGGCAACGAGTTCTCCCCGGCCGACGGCCGCGTGGTCTCCCTCGCCTACGGCTGCGGCGCCCACTCCGAGGCCGCCGTCATGCCGACCCCGCCCCGCCCGCCGCTGCCCGTGGTGGACGAGACGCAGGTCGACCCGTTCCCGCTCCGCCCGGCCGCCGACTCCGGCTCGGTCCCGGCCGAGGGCGACGCCGAAGCGGCGGAACTGGGCCACTCGTAACGGACGGCGGGCACGCCCGCCCGCACGTACGCCGCGAAGGACGGACCGTCAGGTCGCTGTACCTTCGACCTCACGTCGATGATGGAGAGTGAACGTGAGCAAGTACGTGCGGCCGGCGGCCGAGGGCGCCGACCCCTTCGGCACCGCCCGTCTCCGCCGCGGTGTCCTCGACGCCTGGGCCACCAGCCCCGCCCGGTTCCGTGAGGACGCCAACGCCGAGGAGGACCTCGTCCTCGGCGGCTACCGCGACCGGCTCGTGGTGGAGCTGGCCCAGAACGCCGCCGACGCCGCCGCCCGCGCCAACACGCCCGGACGGCTCCGGCTCACCCTCCGCGACGGCGTGCTGATCGCCGCCAACACCGGCGCGCCCCTGGACGCCGCCGGGGTCGAGTCGCTGTCCACCCTGCGCGCCTCCGCCAAGCGGGAGCGGTACGACGAGCACGCCACCGTCGGCCGCTTCGGCGTCGGCTTCGCCGCCGTGCTCTCCGTGACCGACGAACCCGCGCTGGTCGGCCGGCACGGCGGGGTCCGCTGGTCACTCGCCGAGGCCCGCGAGCTGACCGCGGAGACCTCCCGGCACAGCCCCGGCCTCGGTGACGAGGTGCGCCGCCGTGACGGCCACGTCCCGCTGCTGCGCCTGCCGTTCGCCGCCGAGGGCACCGCGCCGGACCCGTACGACACCGCCGTCATCCTGCCGCTGCGTGACGCGGCCGCCGCCTCGCTGGCCGAGCGGCTGCTGGACGCCGTGGACGACTCCCTGCTGCTCGCCCTGCCCGGCCTCGAAGAGGTCGTCATCGAGGTGGAGGGACGCGCGCCGCGCACCCTGCGCCGCCGTACCGAGGACGCCGTCACCGTCGTGGACGACTCCCGCGACGGCACCACCCGCTGGCGCACCGTCTCCGCCCACGGCCCGCTCGACGCCGCCCTCCTCGCGGACCGCCCGGTCGAGGAACGGCTGCGTCCGCACTGGTCGGTCACCTGGGCCGTGCCCGAGGACGGCGAGGGCCGCCCGGTACGCCCCCGCACCGCGCCCGTGCTGCACGCCCCCACCCCCAGCGACGAGCCCCTCGGCTTCCCCGGCGTGCTCATCGCGTCCTTCCCGCTGGACACCACCCGCCGGCACGCCGCGCCCGGCCCGCTCACCGACTTCCTGGTGGCGCGCGCGGCCGACGCCTACACCGAACTCCTCGCCGGCTGGCGCCCGGTGACCGAGGGCGCCATCGACCTCGTTCCCGGCCCGCTCGGCAAGGGCGAGCTGGACGGCGCGCTCCGCCAGGCCGTGCTGGACCGGCTGCCGCGCACCGCGTTCCTGCCCCCGGCGCTGCCCCCCGAGGGCGACGACGAGCTGCCCGAGGCGCTGCGCCCCAGGGACGCCGAGATCGTGGAGGGCGCGGGCGCGGCCACCGTGCGCGTCCTCGCCGAGGTGCTGCCGACCCTGCTGCCCGCGGGCCTGGAGCGCCGCCCCGAGCTGCGCGCGCTGGGCGTGACCCGGCTGCCGCTGGCCGACGCCGTGGACCGGCTGGCCGGGCTGGAGAAGGAGCCCGAGTGGTGGTGGCGGCTCTACGACAGCCTCGCCGGGGTCGACCCCGAGCGGCTGTCCGGGCTGCCCGTGCCGCTCGCCGGGACCGGCCGGACCACGATCGGCCCGCGCCAGGTGCTGCTGCCCGCCCCGGACGCCACCGCCCCGGACGCCGAGGTGCTGGGCCGGCTCGGCCTGAAGATGGCCCACGCGGACGCCGCCCACCCGCTGCTGGAGAAGCTCGGCGCGCTGCCCGCCACCCCGCGCGCGGTGCTCACCACCCCCCAGGTCCGCGCCGCCGTCGCCGCCTCGCTGGACGACGACGGCGGGGCGCTGTGGGAGGAGGACGCCCCGGACGCCGAGGAACTCGCGGACACCGTGCTGGCGTTGGTCCGTGACGCGGGGCTGGAGCCCGGTGACGAGCCCTGGCTCGGCGCGCTCGCCCTGCCCGACGAGGACGGCGAACTCGCCCCGGCCGGTGAACTCGTCCTGCCCGGCAGCCCGTTCGCCCGCGTGATCCGCGAGGGCGAACTCGCCGCCGTCGACGCCGAGCTGGCCGAGAAGTGGGGCGGCCGGCCGCTCGCCGCCTGCGGGGTGCTGGCCGACTTCGCGTTGGTCCGCGCCACCGACGTGGTCCTCGACCCGGACGAACTGGAGCCCCGCGACAGCGACTTCGCCGAACCGGACGACGCCGGGCTGCTGGACGCCGTGGACGTGTGGTCCGAGGACATCCTCGACCGCTTCCCCGACAGCCCGGTACCGCCCGTCGCCACCGAACTCGTCGCCGTGCGCGACCTGGACCTGGTGGACGACGACCGCTGGCCCGAGGCCCTCGCCCTGCTGGCTCAGCCCCCGCTGCGCGACGCCCTGGTCCAGCCGGTCCGCGTCCTCCTCCCGGACGGCACCCACGAGGTCGTGCGGCCCTACACCGCCTGGTGGCTGCGCGGGCACCCGGTACTCGACGGCCGCCGCCCGGCGGGCCTGCTGGCCGCGGGCGGCGACCCGCTGCTGCGCGGCCTGTACGACGAGGCGGACGCCACCGGCTTCCACGACGAGCAGGTGCTGCGCGCCCTCGGGGTGCGCACCTCGGTGGCCGCGCTGCTGGACGAGCCGGGCGGTGCCGCCGAACTCCTCGACCGGCTCGCCGACCCCGACCGGCCGGTGACTCCGGTCCAACTGCACGGTCTC
The DNA here is from genome assembly GCF_004784475.1 of Streptomyces bauhiniae. GTDB lineage: Bacteria > Actinomycetota > Actinomycetes > Streptomycetales > Streptomycetaceae > Streptomyces > Streptomyces seoulensis. The sequence continues at coordinate 318,001 of NZ_SRRT01000007.1, read as the reverse complement.
TACAGCGCGTTGGCCGACCTAGACCCGGAGCAGGTGACCCTCCCCGACGAGCTGCGTGCCGTGCGCGACGGGCGGGCGGTCGTGGTGGACGCGCGGGACGCGGTGGTCGTCGACTCACCCGATCTGCTGCCCTTCACCTCCGGGGTGCCGCTGCTGCCGGTACGGCCGTCCCTGGCCGGGGCGTTGGCCGAGCTGTTCCAGGTGCGGCGGCTGAGCGAGTCCGTCACCGGCGCGGTGGACTCCGAGGGCGTCGAGCACGAAGTCCCGGACTCGGTGCGGGCGTTGCTCGGTCCGGGGACCCCGGCCGGCTATGTCGAGCACGACGAACTCCTCGTGGACGGCGTCGAGATCGACTGGCGGCTCACCGACGACGGCGTCCTCCACGCGGCCACCCTCGAAGGCGTCGCCGCCGGCCTCGCCTGGGCCTCCGGCCAGTGGCCCCGCCGCTTCGAGGTCGCCGCCCTCCTGGAGGACCCGTCCCGCACGGAGGAACTGGCACGGGACCGCTGGTTCGACTGACTTCCGCTCCGTGAGCTGCGGCTTCACCAATTGGTCGCAGAATCTTCGAGTTTCGTACAACCGTCCCCTCGTATCGCACGTCTGAACGTGTGAGCCAACAGGCTCACACGTTCAGGGGGGTCTCACCCTCCACAACGCAGGGGAACGCACATGCGCATTCGCGCCTCAGTGGCCGCCGTGACCGGCGCCCTGGCCCTCTCCGCCTTCGCCGTCCCGGCCGCGCACGCCGCCACCCACCCCGTGGCTCCCTCCGAGGCGTCGGCCGCGAGCAAGGTCCTGCACGCCTCCCACGGCGTCAAGGGCTTCGGCGTCAAGGCCAAGGGCACGCCCTACACCATGGACGTCACCTTCTCGAAGGTGAACGTGAAGAGCGGCAAGAACATCGTCGTCGGCACCACCAACCTGGTCCGGGTGCCGGTGTCCTACACGCTGACGCACGGCGTGGACGTCGACATCGACGCCCCCGACTTCGTCACGGGCCTCGCGCTGTACCGGGGCACGGCGTTCGACTACGCCGAGAACGAGATCGACAGTGACGCGGCCGTCTGCACCGCGACGTCGGCGACCGTGGCGTCCTGCAAGGCCACCATCGAGATCGACCCGATCTTCCTCTTCAACGAGGACGCGGCCACCTGGAAGACCGCGGCCTTCGCCGTCGCCTTCAACGGCCAGGACCCGTTCGAGCCGCAGGACCCGAGCAAGATCGGCGTCGCGGTCAAGGACAAGGCCGCCTCCAACAAGCTCCAGCGGTACTCCCGCCAGACGGTCAACGCCTCCCCGGAGCCGGTGAAGGAGGGCAAGACCATCACGGTCACGGGTGCCCTGACGCGCGCCAACTGGGACGACTCCCGCTACCACGGCTACACCCAGCAGTCCGTGAAGCTTCAGTTCAAGAAGAAGGGCGCCAGCGCCTACACCACGCTGAAGACGGTCAAGACGGACTCCAAGGGCAACCTGAAGACCACCGTCAAGGCGTCCGCCGACGGCTACTTCCGGTACAGCTTCGCCGGCACCTCGACCACCCCGGCGATCGACTCCACCGCCGACTTCGTCGACGTGAAGTAAGTCGCCGGTAACGCGTGAGTGGTGTGCGGGCGGGGCCCTTGACCAGGCAATGAGTGGGCAAATTCCGGTCGAGGAACGCCCCGCCCGTACAACCGGGAAGACCCCTCACGGATCTGATCACCCGAGTCGACCGACTCACCGATCACTTCTCCCCCAGAGGGAACCGCACATGCGCATACGTGCCACCGTGGCCGCCGTCACCGGCGCCCTGGCTCTCGCTGCCTTCGCCGCTCCGGCCGCGCACGCCGCACCGGCCACGCCGTACACGATGAACGTCAGCTTCTCGAAGCTGAAGATCGCCTCGTCGATCAAGGTCGGTACCACCAGCAAGGTCAGCGCGACCTACTCGTACACGCTGACCCACGGCGCCGACGTCAAGGCGACCGCCGCCGACTTCTTCAGCGACGCCTACCTCTACCGGGGCTCGCTGGACGACCCGACCGCCACGGTCGAGGGCGACGACTTCGCCACCTGCAAGGTCGCCACCAGCACCACGCTGACCTGCACCGGAACCATCGACGTCTACCCGGCCGAGGGCGACCTGACCGCCGCCGACGCCGGCAAGTGGTCCGTGGCCGCCGAGGCGACCGCCTTCAACGGCCAGAACCCCTCCAAGCCGGACTACAGCAAGATCGGCTTCAAGGACCAGGGCGGCATGGGCACCACCAGCCTGCTGCGCTACTCCAAGCTCACCACCGACGCCTCCCCCGAGCCGGTCAAGAAGGGCAAGACCATCACGGTCACCGGCACCCTGACCCGCGCGAGCTGGGACTACAACAAGTACTACGGCTACGGGGCGCAGTCCGTGCAGCTCCAGTTCGCCAAGAAGGGCTCCACCACCTGGAGCACCCTCAAGACCGTCAAGACGGACGCCAACGGCAAGCTGAAGACCACCGTCACCGCCTCGGTCGACGGCGCCTTCCGCTACGTCTACGCCGGCGTCTCCACCACGGCCGCCGTCACCTCCGGCGGCGACGCGGTGGACGTGCAGTAACTCCCACCGTGGGGTGCCCCTCACACCGGGAAGCGGCGGCCGACCCATCTCCACACGAGTTCCAGGGCGGCCGCCGCCACCACCGCCACTCCGACCGCCGTCCACGGCATGACGTTGCCGACCAGGCGCAGGGCGAAGAAGTCCTGGAGCCAGGGGACGGTCAGGACGAAGAGGAAGGCGACGCCCATCGCGGCCACCAGGGCCACCCGCCACCAGGTGTAGGGGCGGGCGACGATGGCGAGGACCCACATCGATATCAGGAACAGGGTCAGGGTGGCCGCGCTGGTCTCGGCGGACAGCGCGCCCGCACCCGAGTAGTGGTGCCGGGCCAGCAGATACGTCACGAAGGTCGCCACCCCGGCCAGCAGCCCGCCCGGTATCGAGTACCGCATCACCCGGCGCACGAAGTGCGGCCGCGCCCGTTCCTTGTTCGGCGCCAGCGCCAGGAAGAACGCCGGGACGCCGATGGTGAGCGTGGACAGCAGCGTCAGATGCCGGGGCAGGAACGGGTACTCCACCTGCCAGCACACCACCAGCAGCGCCAGCAGCACCGAGTACACCGTCTTCACCAGGAACAGCGTCGCCACCCGCGTGATGTTGCCGATCACCCGGCGGCCCTCCGCGACCACCGAGGGCAGCGTGGCGAAGCTGTTGTTCAGCAGCACGATCTGCGCCACCGCGCGCGTGGCCTCCGAGCCCGAGCCCATCGAGACGCCGATGTCGGCGTCCTTCAGGGCCAGTACGTCGTTCACCCCGTCGCCGGTCATCGCCACGGTGCGGCCCTCCGACTGGAGCGCGCCGACCATCTCCCGCTTCTGCTGCGGGGTGACCCGCCCGAACACCGTGGCCCGGTCCACCGCCTTGGCCAGGTCGGCCGGATCGGCGGGCAGCCTCCGCGCGTCCACCGCCTTGCCGGACAGCCCCAGCTTGTGCGCGACCGCGCCGACCGACACCGCGTTGTCCCCGGAGATCACCTTGGCCCGGACGTCCTGGTCGGCGAAGTAGCGCAGGGTCTCCGCCGCGTCCGGGCGCAGCCGTTGCTCCAGCACCACCAGCGCCACGGGCCGGGCCCCGCGCGCAGGGTCGGGACCGTCCAGGTCACGGGCGGCGCGGGCCAGCAGCAGCACCCGCAGCCCCTGTTCGTTCAGCCGGCCGGTCTCCGCCAGCGCGGGGTCGTCGGGGGCGAGCAGCACATCGGGGGCGCCCAGCAGCCACCCGGCGACCTTGCCGTCCCCCTCCTCGAACGCGGCCCCGCTGTACTTGCGGGCCGAGGAGAACGGCAGCGTGCTCACCGGGCGCCGGTCTCCGCCGTGGCCGTCCGGATAGGCGTCGATGATGGCCTGGAGCGAGGCGTTGGGACGCGGATCGGACGCCCCGAGCGCGGCCAGCACCTCCCGCACCCGGCCCTCGTCGGCCCCGTCGAGCGGTTTCAGGCCGGTCACGTCCATGCCGCCCTCGGTGAGCGTGCCGGTCTTGTCCAGGCAGACGGTGTCCACCCGGGCCAGGCCCTCGATCGCGGGCAACTCCTGCACCAGGCACTGCTTGCGCCCGAGCCGGATCACCCCGATGGCGAAGGCCACCGAGGTCAGCAGCACCAGCCCCTCCGGGACCATCGGGATGATCCCGCCGATGGTCCGGGCCACCGAGCCCTTGAAGTCGTTGCTCTTGACCACGAGCTGGGTGACGACCAGGCCGAGCGCGGCCGGGACCATCATCCAGGTCACGTACTTCAGGATCGTGGAGATCCCGGACCGCAGCTCGGAGTGGACCAGCGTGAACCGGGACGCCTCCTCGGCCAGTTGGGCCGCGTACGCCTCCCGGCCCACCTTGGTCGCCTGGAAGGCCCCGCCGCCCGCGACCACGAAGCTGCCCGACATCACCGGCTCGCCGGGGTGCTTGACCACCGGGTCGGCCTCGCCGGTCAGCAGGGACTCGTCCACCTCCAGACCGTCGGCCTCGGCGCACACCCCGTCCACCACGATCTTGTCGCCGGGCCCGATCTCCACCAGGTCGCCCAGCACGATCCCGCTGGTCGGCACCTGCACCGCGCTGCCGTCCCGGCGCACGGTCGGCCGGGCCTCCCCGATCACCGCGAGCGAGTCCAGCGTCTTCTTCGCCCGCCACTCCTGCACGATCCCGATCCCGGTGTTGGCGAGGATCACGAACCCGAACAGGCTGTCCTGGATCGGCGCGACGAACAGCGTCACCACCCACAGCACACCGATGATCGCGTTGAACCGGGTGAACACGTTCGCCCGCACGATCTCGCCCAGCGAGCGGCTGCTGCGCACCGGGACGTCGTTGACCTCCCCCCGTGCCACCCGCTCCGCGACCTCGGCGCGGGTCAGGCCCGCCGGCCCCGTGGTGGGCGGCGCGACCGGGTGCACGGGGTCCAGTCCGGCACCCGCGTCGACATTCGTCATGCATCCGACGTTACGTGCGGAATCCCCGCTTCACCTGCCGGGCGGACCGATCTCCGGGTAACGCCAGGGGCGCCCCCGAGGAGGTCTCGGGGGCGCCCCTGATCAAGCCCCGGAGCAGGCCCCGGAGCCAGCCCCTGATCAAGCCCGGATCAGCCCAGCGCCGGCGGCCCCGCGTCGGCCCCCGTGCCCCAGGAGGAGGGCGTCGACCCGACCGTGAAGGACAGCGAACGGTGCGTCCGCAGTTCCCCGGTGGTCAGATACGTCCGCCCGTACGCGGCGCCGTCCAGCCGCGCCGACTGCACATAGCGGGTGTCCGCCGAGGTGCCCGGCGCGGTGATGGTGAGCGCGCCGTGCGGGTAGTAACGGCGGTCCAGGGTGAGGTCGACGCGGTCGAAGACGGGGGTGGACAGGCCCCAGGTGTCGTAGCCGGGCTGGACCGGGAAGACGCCGATGGAGGAGAGCACGTTCCAGGCGGACATCGTGCCCAGGTCGTCGTTGCCGGTCATCCCGGTCGGCCCGTCCGTGAACAGGGTCAACGCGGCGTGCACCACGTCGGTGGTCTTCCACGGCTGCCCGGTGGACAGGTAGGTGTAGGGCGCGATCAGGTCGGGCTCGTTCTGCGGGTTGTACTTGTCCGCGTTGTAGTAGTCGTACGGCCCGTTCACCCACACCTCGCGGGCGGTCTTCGCCGGGTCCTCGGTCAACTGGCCGTAGGCGAAGAAGGAGTCGAGCCGGTCGTTGGCCGCCTGCGTGCCGCCGATCAGGTCCACCATGCCGGGGAGGTCCTGCGGCACCAGCCACTGGTACTGCCAGGACGTGCCCTCGTGGAAGCCCTCGCTCTTCGCCGGGTCGGCGGGACCGGTGAAGGCGCCGGAGGCGTCACGGGCGCGGAAGAACCCGGTCGAGGGGTCGAAGATCTTCCGGTAGTTCTGCGCCCGCGCCGCATACCGGTCCGCGTCCGCGCGGTGCCCGAGGTCGCGGGCCATCCGGGACAGCATCGCGTCCGACAGCGCGTACTCCAGCGTGGCCGACGCCCCGTGGTCGTAGTCCGAGTCGCCGGGCTTGGCGTGCGGGCGGTCCTTCACGTACGGGGCGAAGCCGTCGGTGAGGTACTCCCGGTTGGCCTCCCGGCCCACGGCCGGCGAGTCGGCGGGCGGCACGCCGTCCGCGTTCTTCTTCAGCGCCTTGTACGCCCGCTCCTCCCAGCCGTGCAGCAACCCCTGCTGGTAGGCGTTGGTGAGGAACGGCGTGACCGGGTCGCCGGTCATGATGTTGGTCTCGACCGTGCCGTAGCCCCACTTGGGCAGCCAGCCGCTCTCCTCGTCGATCCGGATCACCGAGATCGCCATGTCCCGCGCCTCACGCGGCGCGAGCAGCGAGAGCAACTGGGACTGGGTGCGGTAGGTGTCCCACAGCGACCAGTTCTGGTAGTAGGTGAACCCCTGGGTGCGGTGGATCTTCTGGTCCCAGCCGGTGTAGCGGCCGTCGGTGTCGCTGCCGATGTTCGGCGCGAGGAACGACCGGTACAGCGAGGAGTAGAAGGTCCGGCGCAGCGTGTCGCTCCCGCCGCGCGCCCGTACGTCGTCCAGCCGGTCCTCCCAGGCCCGCTGGGCCGCGCCGCGCACCGCGTCGAAGGAGCGGCCGCCCTCGGCGCGCAGATTGCCGAGCGCGCCCCGCGCGTCCACGTAGGACAGCGCGGTGGTGGCCTCGACCGTGCGGTCCTTGCGGGTGTCGAACCGCAGGTAGGCGCCGTCCGCGCCGGTCTTCGCGCCGTCGGTGACGGCTGCCCCGGTCCAGGTGCCGTGGGCGGTGAAGGGGCGGTCGAAACGAGTGATCGTGTAGAGCGTGTAGGGGACCGTGTCCTGGCAGAAGCCGCGGCCGGTGAGCCTGGTGCGCACGGTGTGGTCGTCCAGGATCTCGACCTCGGTGGCGACCTTGGTGTGCAGCGACTGGCCCGCGTTGAGCAGGACGTTGGCCTTGTCGGTGGCCGGGAAGGTGTAGCGCTGCACACCGGTGCGGGCGGTCGCGGTCAGCTCGGCCTCGATGCCGGAGTCCAGGCCGACCCGGTAGTAGCCGGGGCTCGCGGACTCGTCGTCGTGGCTGAACTTCGCCGCGTACTTCGCGTAGTCGGTGGTGGTGACGTCGCCCGTGGTGGGCAGCACCGGGAGGTCACCGCCGAGGCCGCAGCCGACGCCGGAGAGGTGGACCAGGGAAAAGCCCCGGATGTGGTCCTGGGCGTAGTCGTAGCCGGTGTTGTGGCCGGTGTCGGGGGAGAGCTGCACCATGCCGAACGGCACCGCCGCGCCGGGGTAGGTGTTGCCCTCGTTCTGGGTGCCGATGAACGGGTTGACGAGGTCGGTCAGCCGGGCGGGCGGGTCGGTCTGCGCGTGGGCGGGGGTGGCCAGCAGCGCGGTCGCCGCCAGTGTCCCGGCCATGAAGCGACCGATATGCCGTGTCCATGTCATGCAGAAACCTCTGAGGTGGTGGGCCGGACGTGCTCAGGGGTGGTTCAAGGCAACGTTTTCAGCGTGCGAAAACAACGTTGTCATCGGACAGCAGTGGGCATGACAACACGGAATCCGCATTCCGTCCAGGGGTCCCGCACGACCCGGAGGTCACTCGGCGGGGACGGTCTCCCGCTCGGCCGCCGCCCGCTTGATAGCGGCGTCCCGCCCGCGCACGTACCAGATGCCGATCAGGCCGAGACCGGCCCCGGCCAGACAGGTCCACACCCACCACAGATGGCCGTGGTCCTCGAACCAGCCGTAGAAGGGGAGCTGGACCAGGAAGAGGACGAACCACACGATCGTGCCGCCGGTGATGGTGGCGACCACGGGCCCCTCCAGGGGCTCCGGCGCTTCGTGCTTGGGGGTCCACTTCGTCATGGGCACAGCTTACGAGGCACCACGCCACGCCCGGCAGCCCGCTGCCCCACGGACATTCGGTGAATATCTACGCGCGGAGATAGCGATCTAGGCTTCATACGTTCATACTGAAGCGGTTTGTCTTTGACTGTTTCTGTTCGTACGAAACTCCAAAGGGGCTCGGGGGAACCCTGAATGGTGAAGAGGACTCGCATGCCCACCTCGGCCACGGCCCAGGCTCCTTCCCCCGAACAGCCAGGCGGAAAGCCCTCCTACAGCGCCGTCGACCGCTACTTCAAGATCTCCGAGCGCGGCAGTTCCGTCGCGCGGGAGATCCGGGGCGGTTTCGCCACGTTCTTCGCGATGGCGTACATCATCGTCCTGAACCCGATCATCCTCGGCAGCGCCAAGGACATGTACGGGCACCACTTGGACAACGGCCAGCTCGTCACGGCCACCGCGCTCACCGCCGCCTTCACCACCCTGCTGATGGGTGTGATCGGCAACGTCCCGATCGCGCTCGCGGCCGGGCTCGGCGTCAACACGGTCGTCGCGCTCCAGCTCGCGCCGCGCATGTCGTGGCCGGACGCGATGGGCATGGTGGTGCTCGCCGGCTTCGTGGTGATGCTGCTGGTCGCCACCGGTCTGCGCGAGCGCGTGATGAACGCGGTGCCCTACGGGCTGCGCAAGGCCATCGCCATCGGCATCGGCCTGTTCATCATGCTGATCGGCCTGGTCGACTCCGGCTTCGTCACCCGTATCCCGGACATCGCCCAGACCACCGTCCCGCTCACCCTCGGCACGGGCGGTCACCTCACCGGCTGGCCGGTGCTGGTCTTCGTGCTGGGCGTGCTGCTCACCCTCGCGCTGATCGTCCGCAAGGTGCCGGGCGCGATCCTGATCTCCATCGTGGCGATGACCGTCCTCGCGGTGATCATCAACCTGGTCGCCAAGGTGCCGTCCTGGGGCCTGACCACCCCGAAGTGGCCGGGCAACCCGGTCGCCACCCCGGACTTCGGCCTGATCGGCAAGGTCAGCCTGTTCGGCGGCTTCGGCAAGGTGGGCGTGCTGACCGGCGTCCTCTTCGTCTTCACCGTCCTGCTGTCCTGCTTCTTCGACGCCATGGGCACGATCATGGGCGTCAGCGACGAGGCCAAGCTGACCGACGCCCAGGGCCAGATGCCCGGCATCAACAAGGTCCTGCTGATCGACGGCCTCGCCGTCGCGGCCGGCGGCGCCAGCTCCTCCTCGGCCACCACCTGCTTCGTGGAGTCCACCGCGGGCGTCGGCGAGGGTGCCCGTACGGGTCTCGCCAACGTCGTCACCGGCGCCCTGTTCGGCGTCTCGCTGTTCCTCACCCCGGTCGCCACCATGGTGCCGTCCCAGGCCGCCACCCCCGCGCTGCTCGCGGTCGGCTTCCTGATCCTGGCGGGCTCGATCCGGGAGATCGACTGGGCCGACTTCACCATCGCCATCCCGGCCTTCGTGACCATGGTGATGATGCCGTTCACCTACTCGATCACCAACGGCATCGGCATGGGCTTCATCACCTTCGTGGTGCTCCGCCTGGCCGCCGGGCGCGGCCGGGAGATCCCGGTGGCGATGTACGTGGTCGCGGCCGTCTTCGGCTTCTACTACCTGATGCCGGCCCTTGGTCTGACCTGACCGGGGCACGGCTGAGTTTCCTGCGGGGTCACATGAGTCTCATGTGACCCCGTAGAACTTCTCGGTCTCGTCGACGGCGGTCTGGAACCGCTCGTCGAAGTCGTCCCTGACGAGCGTGCGGATCACGTAGTCCTGCACGCTCATCCCTCTCTTGGCCGCGCGTTCCCGGAGCCTCTCTAGCAGCTCCCCGTCCATCCGCAGGCTGAGCACACTGGTCCCCATGCGTAAGAGGGTCGCCACATCCCGCCACCCGATGGGTCACTTTTCGGAACCGACTCACTCGTAAGGGTGATGACTGGACACAGTGGCGGACATCACGAGGCGTGCCGTGCGGGGTGGCGTTCCTTAGTGAGGGTAATGAGTTAGGCTAAAGACATGTCGGACCTCACCCACGGCGACGACGTGGCCGCCGTGAACTCCCTCCGCTCCGCCGTGATGCGGCTGTCCCGTCGACTCAAGCACCAGCGGGTCGACGAGTCGCTGAGCCCCACCGAGATGTCGGTCCTGGGCACGCTGTCCAACTGCGGACAGGCCACTCCGGGCGAGCTGGCGCGCAAGGAGCACGTCCAGCCGCCCTCGATGACCCGCATCGTCGCGCTCCTGGAGGCCAAGGGCCTGGTCCGGCTCGAGCCGCATCCCGAGGACCGGCGCCAGAAGGTCGTCACCCGGACCGAACAGGCCGAGGCGATGCTCGTCGAGAGCCGCCGCAAACGCAACGCGTTCCTGGCCGGCCTGGTCGAGGGCCTCGACGAGGACGAGTGGGCCACCCTGCGCGCCGCCGCCCCCGTCCTGGAGAAGCTCGCGCAACTGTAGCCACGGCTATCGCTTCAGGAGGCGACCTTTTGAGTACGGGACCCGGAGCAGCTTCCGTCCCCGCACCGGCACCTACTACCCCGGCCACCGGCAGAACGTCGATGTTCAGCTCGCTGAAGGTCCGGAACTACCGGCTGTTCTTCGCCGGTCAGGTCGTCTCCAACACCGGCACCTGGATGCAGCGCATCGCCCAGGACTGGCTGGTGCTGAGCCTCACCGGCTCCTCGGCGGCCGTCGGCATCACCACCGCCCTGCAGTTCCTGCCTATGCTGCTCTTCGGCCTGTACGGCGGTGTCCTCGTCGACCGGCTGCCCAAGCGGCCCGCGCTGCTGTTCACCCAGTCCGCGATGGCCCTCACCGGCCTCGCGCTGGCCGCCCTCACCCTCTCCGGACACGTCCAGGTCTGGCACGTGTACGTCGCCGCCTTCGCGGTCGGTCTCGCCACGGTCGTGGACAACCCGGCCCGGCAGTCCTTCGTCTCCGAGATGGTCGGCCCCGGCCAGCTCCAGAACGCGGTCAGCCTGAACTCGGCCAACTTCCAGTCCGCCCGGCTGGTCGGCCCGGCGGTCGCCGGTCTGATGATCACCGGAGTGGGCACCGGGTGGGCGTTCCTCGCCAACGGGCTGTCCTTCGTCGCGCCCATCACCGGGCTGCTGCTGATGCGCACCCGTGAGCTGCACTCCGTCGACCGAGCCCCGCGCGGCAAGGGCCAGCTCCGGGAGGGGCTGCGGCATGTCGCCGGGCGGCCGGAGCTGATCTGGCCCATCGTGCTCGTCGGGTTCATCGGCACCTTCGGCTTCAACTTCCCCGTCTGGCTCACCGCCTTCGCCGACGACGTGTTCCACGCCGGCGCCGGTGCGTACAGCCTCTTCAACACCCTGATGGCCGTCGGCTCCCTGATCGGCGCCCTGCTCGCCGCGCGGCGCGGTACGGCCCGGTTCCGGGTGCTGGTCGCGGCCGCGCTGGCCTTCGGCACGGTGGAGATCGTCGCCGCGCTGGCGCCGTCCTACTGGCTGTTCGCCCTCCTGATGGTCCCCATCGGCGCGTTCGGCCTCACGGTCAACGTCACCGCCAACACCGCCGTCCAGATGTCCACCGACCCGGCCATGCGGGGCCGTGTGATGTCCCTCTTCATGATGGTCTTCATGGGCGGCACCCCGCTCGGCGCTCCCCTCGTCGGCTGGGTCACCGACACCTACGGCGCCCGCTTCGGTTTCGTCGCGGGCGGCGTGATCTCGGCGGCTGCGGCCGCGGTCATCGGGCTGTTCCTGGCCCACGCGGGGGATCTCCGTCTGAGGCTGAGCTGGCACCGGGGGCCGCATCTGCGGTTCGTGCCGAGGGGGAGCGAGGAGCTGACGCCGGCGGCGTGAGGGGACGGTCAGCGGATCAGCTTCATCAACAGGCTGTGGGTCTCTGCGTCCGCTGCCGCCACCAAGCCCCTGCTGGTCGGGCCCAGTGGTGCGCCGTCGATGCCCGTGACCACACAGCCCGCCGCCCGGCACAGGGCGATGCCGGCGGCGAAGTGGACGCTGCCGGAGAGGCCGGTGCCGTCGGTGACGTACGCGGCTCGGCGGCCTGCTGCCACCCAGGTCAGAGCCAGGGTGGTGGAGACCACCCGAGGGCGGAAGCGCGCCACGAACACCGGGTGTGCCAGGAGGTCCGTGGCGCGGAAGTCGGGGGTGCTCGGGAAGGGCGGGTCGAGGTTGACGTCCACCAGGGAGGTCGCCGCCGTGGGGCGCAGGGGAGTGTCGGTGCCCTCGTGGTGGAGCCAGGCCGTGTTGCCGTCGGTGCGGAAGACCTCGCCGGTGAAGGGGTCGGCCACCGCTGCGGGGCCGTCGCGGAGGGCCACGTTGACGGCGACGAGCGGGGTGCCGACGGCGTAGTTGAGGGTGCCGCACAGGGGGTCCACGAGCCAGAGGCGCCCGGTGTCGGTGGCGCCCTGTCGGCCGCCCTCCTCGCCGAGTACCGCGTCGTGGGGCCGGGCCGCGCGGATGACGTCCAGGATGGCCCGCTCGGCCGCCACGTCGGCCGCCGTGGCGAAGTCCCCGGCGCCCTTGTCGATCCGGGCCAGTTCCTTGCCGTAGCCCTCGCGCACTACTTCGGCGCCGGCCAGGGCGCCCGCTGTCGCTATGTCGAGGTCGTCGGTCACGGTGCCGCAGCGTACCGGTCTGGGATGGTGAGGGGATGAGACTCTTCGCCGCCGTCCTGCCGCCCCCGGGCGCCGTGGCGGAGCTGGGCCGGGAGGTACGGGCGCTACGGCGGCTCGCCGGGGCCGACGCGCTGCGGTGGACCCAGCCGGACGGCTGGCACTTCACGCTGGCCTTCTACGGCGAGGTCCCTGAGGACACCGTGCCCGAGCTGGAACGCCGTCTGGAGCGCGCGGCCACGCGGAGCGCACCCTTCCCGCTGGCCCTCGCCGGAGGCGGCAGCTTCGGCCGGGGCAAGGCCCTGTGGACCGGAGCCTCCGGCGACCTCACCGCCCTGGGCAGGCTGGCCGGACGGGCCCAGGCGGCCGGACGGCGGGCCGGGGTGGGCGGCGAGGAGCACCGGCCCTACCGGGCGCATCTCACACTGGCCCGAGGCAAGGGCGACACCGACCTACGGCCGTACGTCGACGCCCTCGCCGAATTCGCCGGTACCGCTTGGACGGTGGGCGAACTGGTCCTCGTCCGCAGCCACCTGCCCACCTCCGACGTGCCCGGTGAGCAGCCCCGGTACGACCCGGTCGGCCGCTGGGCACTGGGCGCGGCCCGTTAGGCTCGTCGTCGTGGAACCGAAAATCCGGAACCGGATCATGGCCGGTGCGCTCGTGCTGATGCTGGTGGTCGTCGCCGTGGCGGCGGCCATCCACTGACGGCTGCCGCCCAAGGCCGCTCCGCGGGGAACCCCGTACGGAGCGGCCTTTCCTGTGCCGCTACTCGCTTGCCGCTACCAGGCGAACGCCTCCGGGGCGGGACCGGGGCCGGGGAAGATCTCGTCCAGGCTCGTCAGCAGCTCCTCGCTCAGCTCCAGCTCCACCGCGCGCAGCGCCGAGTCGAGCTGGTCCTTGGTGCGCGGGCCGACGATGGGGCCGGTGACGCCGGGCCGGGTCAGCAGCCAGGCGAGGGCGACCTCGCCGGGCTCCAGGCCGTGCTTGGCGAGCAGCTCCTCGTACGCCTCGATCCGGGTGCGCGTGGCCGTGTCCGCGAGGGCGTCGGCCGCGCGGCCGGAGGCGCGGCGCCCGCGCTCGGCCTCCTTACGGATGACCCCGCCCAGCAGACCGCCGTGCAGCGGCGACCAGGGGATGATGCCGAGCCCGTAGTCCTGGGCGGCCGGGATGACCTCCATCTCGGCGCGGCGCTCGGCGAGGTTGTACAGGCACTGCTCGCTGACCAGGCCGAGGGTGTTGCCCCGGCGCAGGGCCGTCTCGTTGGCCTGGGCGATCTTGTAGCCGGGGAAGTTGGAGGAACCGGCGTAGAGGACCTTGCCCTGGGTGACCAGGACGTCGACCGCCTGCCAGATCTCCTCGAACGGGGTGTTCCGGTCGATGTGGTGGAACTGGTAGATGTCGATGTAGTCGGTCTGCAGCCGCTTCAGGCTGGCGTCCACCGCGCGACGGATGTTCAGCGCGGAGAGCTTGTCGTAGTTGGGCCAGGGCTCGCCTTCTGTGCCCATGTTCCCGTAAACCTTGGTGGCCAGGACGGTTTTCTCCCGCCGCTCGCCGCCCTTCGCGAACCAGGTTCCGATGATCTCCTCGGTACGGCCCTTGTTCTCGCCCCAGCCGTACACGTTCGCGGTGTCGAAGTAGTTGATGCCCGCGTCCAGCGCCGCGTCCATGATCGCGTGGCTGTCCGCCTCGTCGGTCTGCGGCCCGAAGTTCATGGTCCCCAGCACCAGCCGGCTGACCTTCAGACCCGTACGTCCAAGCTGCGTATACCTCATGCCCACCTAGCCAACGTCTTGGAGCGCGCTCTAGGCAAGCGGTGGGAGTCAGTCGCGGGGGAAGTCGTGGGTTTTGAGGATGAGGTCGATCGCGGTGCCGGTGAGCCTCAGGTCGGTTCCGAAGGCGACCGTTTCCCGGACCATGTACTCGTCGTCCTTCGGCTTGCTGTAGACGTGGGACTTGCCCTGTCGGGGGTCCACGACGAGGTATAGCGGGACCTTCGCCGAGGCGTACGCGGCCTGCTTCGGGCCAGGTGCGGGGTCCACCGTGTCCAGGGGGAGGACCTCGGCGGCGAACTGGACGTCCGCGCAGCGCCAGAGGCCCCGGCCATCCTTCTCGGCCTCTTCGGCGACCAGCATCAGATCTGGTGCGTAGCTGTTCATCGGTCCCGGCAGGTCGAGCCGGGCACCGGACTTCAGCCGCGCACGGGGGTGCCTGGTCCGCAGTTGCTCGTACAGGTCGGCGGTGATCTCCCACTGGGATTCACGTCGGCTGGTCAACTGGACCGTCCCCTCGATGATCTCGGCCTTGTACCCCTCGGGCACCGGCATCGCTTCGAGACGTGCGAACCAGTCGTCCAGCGTGGTCGGCGTACCGATCCCGGCCATGTGGCGTTCCTCCCCACCGTCTCCTGGTGAGCTGTTGAACGAAACGCACAGCCACCCGGCAACGCCACGATCACGTCGACATGATCAAGCCACGTACGGCTCCCCCAGCCCCCACGCCTCGTACATCGCCCCCGCCAACGCCCCCGCGATCCGGTGCTCGCCGCTCGCGTTGGGATGTGTGCCGTCGTAGGTGTCCGTGTGGATGTCCCAGCCCTCCGGCGCCGAGGCCAGCAGCAGCGGGGACCGGGGTTCGTCCAGGTCGGCGGCCGTCTTGGCGAGGAGGGTGTTGAAGAGGTCGACCTGTTCGGCGAAGGGGCCGTCCTCCTGGGCGCGTATGTTCGGGATGACCGGCAGGAGGACCATGCGGACACGCGGACGCGCCTCACGGGCCGCCGCCACGAACGCCCGCACGTTGTCGGCCGTCTGCTCCGCGTTGGTGTAGAAGCCCAGGTCGATCAGCCCGAGGGAGACCAGCAGCACGTCGGCCCGGTGCGCCCGCACCGCCTCCCCGATCAGCGGAGCCATGTGCTGCCAGCCCTCGCCCCAGCCGGCGAGGTGGGCGCGCGGGAAGTCGGGGTCGGCGTACTCGTAGGAGTCGGGCTCCCCGGTGGCCTGGTCGTACAGCGTCTCGCGGGGACCGACGATCTGGAACGGGCCGCCGTATGTGCCCCGCAGGTGCTGCCACAGCCGGTAACGCCACGTGTGTTCGCCCGCGCTCCCGATCGTCATGGAGTCACCTACGGGCATGAACCTGAGCATCCGCTCATGATGGCGGATCGCGGTATGGGCCCGCACCCAGGGCCGATGTGAGGCCCACCACCCCAAGTGAACGCCCGCGCCAGGTGGCAGTCTTGGACCATGCGCCGACCGTTCGCCCTGCTTGCCGGGGCCCTGCTCGCGGGTGCCTGCGCCCTGCCCGCCCACGCCGCGGACGGGGACCAGGGGTTCACCATCGAGGACCCCAGGATCACCGAGTCCAGCGGCCTGGCCGCCTCCCACCTGCACCCGGGCGTCTACTGGACGCACAACGACAGCGACGACGGCCCCTACCTCTACGCCGTCGACAGCCGCACCGGCAAGACCGTCGCCACGCTCACCCTGCGCGGCATCGGCTCCCCGCGCGACGTGGAGGCCATCTCCATCGGGCCTGACCATCAGATCTACGTCGGCGACATCGGGGACAACTTCCACGGCCGCTGGCCCTACGTCTGGATCTACCGCCTGCCCGAGCCCAAGACCCTGCAGGACCAGACGGTCACGGCCACGCAGTACGTCGTGAAGTACTCCGACGGCCCCCGCGACGCCGAGTCGCTGATGGTCCACCCCAAGACCGGCCGCGTCTACATCATCGACAAGAACGAGGACGGCGGCCACCTGTACGAGGGCCCCGCCCAACTGTCGTCCTCCGGCGCGAACATCTTCCGCCCGGTGGCCCCCGTCGACCTGTGGGCCACCGACGCGGCCTTCTCGCCGAATGGTCAACAGCTCGCCGTACGCGGCTACTTCGGCGGCATCTCCTACGACTGGAACGGCGGCCGGATCAAGAAGCTGGACCGGCTGAACGTACCCCTCCAGGGCCAGGGCGAGTCCGTCAGCTACTCCGCCGACGGCACCAAGCTGATGTACGGCAGCGAGGGCGCGCAGAGCCAGGTACGGGCGCTGGAAGCGCCGGAGGGTGGTGCCGTGGCCTCCAAGTCGCCGTCCACTGGAGGTAGTTCCGCCTCGGGGGAGAAGACCGGCGGGGGCGGCCTCAAGACCGGCGCCGTCCTCCTCGCCCTCGGCGTTGCCGCCGTGTTCGGCATGCGACTGATGCGGCGCAAGCGCTAGGCGCGCGGCATGCGAAGGGGCGCCCGGTTCACCACCGGGCGCCCCTTCTCACGTGGATCTACAGGTTTCAGATCCGCTCGATGACATAGTCGACGCACTTGGTGAGCGCCTCGACGTCGGCCGGGTCGATCGCCGGGAACATGGCGACGCGGAGCTGGTTGCGGCCGAGCTTGCGGTACGGCTCGGTGTCCACGATGCCGTTGGCGCGCAGCGCCTTGGCGACGGCCGCCGCGTCGATCTCGTCCGCGAAGTCGATCGTGCCGATGACCTGCGACCGCTTGGCCGGGTCGGTGACGAACGGCGTCGCGTACTTCGACTCCTCCGCCCAGGTGTACAGCCGGGTCGAGGAGTCCTTGGTACGGCCGGTGGCGAAGTCCAGGCCGCCCTGGCCGTTCAGCCACTCGAGCTGCTCGTTGAGCAGGAAGAGCGTGGCGAGCGCCGGGGTGTTGTACGTCTGGTTCTTGCGGGAGTTGTCGATCGCCGTCGGCAGGCTGAAGAACTCCGGGATGTGCCGGCCGGACGCGTGGACGCGCTCGGCGCGCTCGATGGCGGCCGGGGAGAACACGCCGATCCACAGGCCGCCGTCGGAGGCGAAGGACTTCTGCGGGGCGAAGTAGTAGACGTCCGTCTCGGAGACGTCGACCGGGAGGCCGCCCGCGCCGGAGGTGGCGTCCACCAGGACGAGCGAGCCCTCGTCGGCACCGGCCACGCGCTTGATCGGCATGGCGACACCGGTGGAGGTCTCGTTGTGGGTGAACGCGTACACGTCCACGCCCGCCTCGGCGCTCGGCTCGGGGTGGGTGCCGGGGTCGGAGGCGATGACGGTCGGCTCGGCCAGCCAGGGGGCGAGCTTGGCCGCCTTGGCGAACTTGGAGGAGAACTCACCGAAGTTGAGGTGCTGGGACTTGGACTCGATCAGCCCGTGGGTGGCGATGTCCCAGAACGCGGTGGAGCCGCCGTTGCCGAGGACGACCTCGTAGCCGTCGGGGAGGGAGAACAGGGAGCTGATGCCTTCGCGGACCTGGCCCACCAGGTTCTTGACCGGGGCCTGCCGGTGGGAGGTGCCCAGCAGGGAACTGCCGGTCGCCGCGAGCGCGGCGAGCGCCTCCGTCCGCACCTTGGAGGGGCCTGCGCCGAAGCGTCCGTCGGCGGGCTTGATGTCAGCGGGGATCTCGATGTCGGCCACGAGCCGGAGCGTATCGGGTGCGTGAAACGGGACGAAGCCGTGTCCGTCGGATGAGACGACTCCTCCGGGTCGTGGACTTGTGCGGTCGTACGACGATCTGAGGATCGGGGTGTGCCTGTGGACAACTTCTGATGACGTTGCGTGATCGGATGCATGCTGGAGCCATGACCGATCGACGGGGGACTGAGATGGGGATCGAGGACGACGGCGGGCTGGCCGCCGAGCTGCGGGAGGTCGTGCGGGGCGAGGTCCGCTTCGACGCGACCGCACGAGCGCTGATGACCATGGACGCGTCCAACTACCGGCGGGTCCCGCTGGGCGTGGTCGCCCCTCGGGACGCCGAGGACGTGGCCGCCGTGCTGGAGGTGTGCCGGGCACGGGGGACACCGGTGGTCGCGCGGGGCGGGGGTACGTCCATCGCCGGGCAGGCGACGGGTACCGGGGTGGTGCTGGACTTCACCCGGCACATGAACGGCCTGCTGGAGCTTGACCCGGACGGGCGTACGGCGAGGGTCCAGCCGGGCCTGGTGCTGGACCGGCTCCAGGCGGCGGCCGCCCCGCACGGCCTCCGCTTCGGCCCCGACCCCTCCACGCACGGCCGCTGCACGCTCGGCGGCATGATCGGCAACAACTCCTGCGGTGCCCACTCGGTGGCCTGGGGCACCACCGCCGACAGTGTGCGCGAACTGTCCGTACTCACCGCGCGCGGCGAACGGCTGCGCCTCGGCCGGGACTGGTCGGGCGCACCGGAGGGGCTGCGGACGCTGGTGGAGGGGGAGTTGGCCCGGCTGCGCACCGGCTTCCCCGAGCTGCCCCGCCGGATCTCCGGGTACGCCCTGGACGCCCTGCTCCCCGAGCACGGCGCCGACGTGGCCCGCTCCTTCTGCGGCTCCGAGGGCACCCTCGGCGTCCTCACGGAGGCGGTGCTGGACCTGGTGGAGGCGCCGGCCGTCCACGCCCTGGCCGTGCTGGGGTACGCCGACGAGAGCGCCGCCGCCGATGCCGCGTCCGGTCTGCTGCCGTACGGCCCGCTGACCGTGGAGGGTATGGCGGCCGACCTGATCCGGGCGCCGATCGGGCTGCCGAAGGGCGGCGCGTGGCTGTTCGTGGAGACGGGCGGCGCCTCGGAGGGGGAGGCGCGGGCCCGCGCGGAGGCGGTCGTGCGTGCGGCCGACGCGGTGGACGCGCTGGTCGTCACCGACCCCCTCGCCCAGCGCGGCCTGTGGCGGCTGCGGGAGGACGCGAGCGGCACGGCGACCCGGATGCCGGACGGTACGGAGGCATGGCCCGGCTGGGAGGACTGCGCGGTACCGCCCGCCCGCCTCGGCGCCTACCTGCGCGACTTCCGCGCCCTGCTCACCGCCCACGGCCTGCGCGGCGCTCCCTACGGCCACTTCGGGGAGGGCTGTGTCCATGTCCGGATCGACTTCGACCTGCTCACCGAGGCCGGGGTGGCCCGGTTCCGCCGCTTCTCCGAGGAGCAGGCCGACCTGGTGGTCTCCCACGGCGGCTCGCTGTCCGGGGAGCACGGCGACGGGCAGGCCCGTGCGGAACTGCTGCCGCGTATGTACGGCGCCGAGATGGTGGCGCTGTTCGAGCGGGCCAAGGCGGTGTGGGACCCCGACGACCTGCTGAACCCCGGCATGCTGGTCCGCCCGGCCCGGCTGGACGACAACCTCCGCTTCGCGGTGCTGCCCCGCCGCCCGGTGGACGTCGCCTTCGGCTACCCGCACGACGACGGCGACTTCCGCGCGGCCGTCCGCCGGTGCGTCGGGGTCGCCAAGTGCCGTACGGAGTCGGGGGGCGGGTCCGCGGTGATGTGCCCGTCGTTCCGGGCGACCGGGGAGGAGGAGCACTCCACCCGGGGGCGGGCGCGGCTGCTGCACGAGATGCTCGCGGGCGAGGTGATCACCGACGGCTGGCGCTCGACCGAGGTCCGGGACGCCCTCGACCTGTGTCTGTCCTGCAAGGGGTGCCGCTCGGACTGCCCGGTCGGCGTCGACATGGCCACCTACAAGGCGGAGTTCCTGCACCACCACTACGCGGGCCGGCTGCGCCCGGCCGCCCACTACAGCCTGGGCTCGCTGCCGGTGTGGCTGCGGTGGGTGGCCCGTGCGCGGGCGGCGCCGCTGGTCAACCGGCTCGCCGCGGTGGGACCGTTGGCCCGGCTGGGGAAACGGATGGGCGGGATCGCGCGGGAGCGGGAGATCCCCCGGCTGGCGTCGGGGACGTTCAGCAGGTGGTGGCGGGCGCGGCCACCGGCGCCGGAGAGCGGCGGCTCGGGGCAACTGGTCGTGCTGTGGCCGGACACCTTCACCGAGCATCTGTCGCCGTCCGTCGGGCGGGCCGCCGTCCGGGTACTGGAGTCGGCCAGACTGCGGGTGGCGCTGCCGCCGACCCTGCTGCCCGGCAGGCGCCCGGTGGCAGACGGCACCTCGCGCACGCCGGCCGCGCTGCTCGGGGCCCGTCGCGCCCAGGTCTGCTGCGGGCTCACCTACATCTCCACCGGCCGCCTGGACCGGGCCCGCGCGGTGCTGCGCCGCACGCTGGACCTGATGGAACCGGTACTGGAGGCCGGGGTCCCGGTCGTCGTCCTGGAACCGAGCTGCGCGGCGGCCCTCCGCGCCGACCTCCCCGACCTCCTGCCCGACGACCCCCGCGCATCCCGCCTGGCCGCCACCGTCCACACCTTCGCGGAAACCCTCCGCCAATACGCCCCCCACTGGGCCCCACCCGCCCTCAACCTGCCCGTCACCGGCCAGACCCACTGCCACCAGCACGCCGTCCTCGGTGACACCGCCGACCGCGACCTGCGCACCTCCGCCGCCCTCACCGGCCCCCTGACCGGCGGCTGCTGCGGCCTGGCCGGCAACTTCGGCTTCGAGAAGGGCCACTTCGACGTCTCCCGCACCTGCGCGGAAGACCAACTCCTCCCCGCCCTCCACTCCGCCCCCGAAAACGCGGCGATCCTGGCAGACGGCTACTCCTGCCGAACCCAGATCGAGCAACTGACGGGCATACGGGCCCGGCATCTGGCGGAGGTATTGGCTGAGGGGCTGGAGAGGGAGGGGCGGGAGTGAGCGAGGAGTACGGGCGGGTCGCGGTCCTCTCCGACATCCACGGCGTGCTGCCGGCCCTGGAGGCGGTGCTCGCGGAGCCCGAGGTGGCGGCCGCCGACCGGATCGTCGTCACCGGCGACATCGCCGCGGGTCCGCAGCCGGCCGAGGTGCTGGACCTGCTGCGCGGACTGGGCGACCAGGTCCTGTGGCTCGGCGGGAACGCGGACCGGGAACTGGTCGAGTACCGGCGGGGCGAGCGCACGGAGATCCCCGACCCCATCGGGGTGTTCGCCGCACGGGCCCTGCGCGCCGAGCAGGTGGACCTCCTGGCCTCGCTGCCCGCCACCCTGACCCTGCGCGTCCGGGGCCTCGGAGAAGTGCTGTTCTGCCACGCGACTCCGCGCGACGACGAGGAGGTCGTCCTCGTCGACTCCCGCCCCGGCCGCTGGGCCGAGGTGCTCGACGGCGTGCCGCCCGGCGTCGGCACCGTGGTCTGCGGCCACACCCACATGCCCTACGTCCGGCTCGCGCACGGCCGGCTGATCGTCAACCCCGGCAGCGTCGGCATGCCGTACGGCCGTCCCGGCGCCCACTGGGGCCTGCTCGGTCCCGGAGCCGACCTGCGGGTGACGGCGTACGACATACCGGAGGCAGTCGCCCGGCTCACGGCCGACTGCGCGTACCCCGACATCGCCGCCTGGGCCGACTGCTATCTGCGCGCACGGGTGACGGACACGGAGGCGTTGGCGGCGTTCGGGCCCAGGGACGGGAGGTCGGGATCGTAGGGTGACCGGGTCTGCCTGCGCGAAGGAGTCCTCCGTATGACCCTCACCCTGCGCCCCATCAGCCGGGCCGAGCATCTGGCGTTTGTGGGTTCGCGGTCCTCGGTCAGTCATATGCAGGTGCCGTCGTGGGGGGAGGTGAAGCCCGACTGGCGGGCGGAGAGCCTGGGGTGGTTCGACGGGGACGGGCGGATCGTGGGGGCGGGGCTGGTGCTGTTGCGGCCGTTGCCCAAGGTGAAGCGGTATCTGGCGTATCTGCCGGAGGGGCCGGTGATCGACTGGCACGCGGACGGCCTGGAGCGCCGGCTGGAGCCGATGCTGGCGCATCTGAAGGCACGGGGGGCGTTCTCGGTGAAGATGGGCCCGCCGGTGGTGGCCCGGCGCTGGAGCCCGGAGGCGGTCAAGGCCGCCATCGCCGACCCGGCCGCGCACCGGCTCCGGGACGCCGAGCCGACCTGGCAGGACTCACGCGCCCAGGCCCTCGCCGACCGGCTGCGCGGCATGGGCTGGCGGCAGAGCGAACCGGACGCCGAGGAGGGCTTCGCGGCGGGGCAGCCCCGGTACGTGTGCCAGGTGCCGTTCGCCGGGCGGTCGCTGGAGGAGATCCACGGCGGGCTCAACCAGCAGTGGCGGCGCAACATCAAGAAGGCCGAGAAGGCGGGCGTGAAGGTGGTGCGCGGCGGCGCGGACGACCTGCCGGTGTTCTACGAGCTGTACCGGGAGACGGCCGAGCGCGACCGTTTCATCCCGCGCCCGCTGGCGTACTTCCAGCGGATGTGGGCCGCGCTGGCCAACGAGGACCCGGACCGCATGCGGTTGTACCTCGCCCACCACGACGGGGAGGTGCTGGCGGCGGCGACGATGCTGATCGTGGGCAGCCACGTCTGGTACTCGTACGGCGCCTCCACCGCCCGCAAGCGGGAGGTGCAGCCCAACAACGCCATGCAGTGGCGGATGATGTCCGACGCCCACGAGCTGGGCGCGCACGTCTACGACTTCCGAGGCATCACCGACACCCTGGAGGAGTCCAACCACCTGCTCGGCCTGCTCCGCTTCAAGGTCGGCGCGGGCGGCGAGGCGGCGGAGTACGTGGGGGAGTGGGGCTTCCCGCTGAACAAGATGCTGCACAAGGCGTTCGACCTGTACATGTCCCGCCGCTGAGACACCGGCCCGCCGGGCCTTGATCTCAGCATCCAAGACGCCGCCTGCGTACAGTGGCATAAGGGTTCACACACCTGACGGAGGTCCATTACCGTGGACCGGGAAGTACATCGAGGTGTACGTATGAAGCCCACTCCCGCCGCTCCCCAGGACAGCCCGTGACCACCGTCCGTACCTCCACCCCGGCCAAGACCCCCACCACCCCGGACTCCCCCGGCCGGTTCGGCTCGCTGGGGCCGGTCGGGCTGGTGCTGGCGGGCGGGATATCGGTCCAGTTCGGCGGGGCGCTCGCGGTGACGCTGATGCCCCGCGCGGGCGCGCTCGGCGTGGTGACGCTGCGGCTGGTGGCGGCGGCCGTCGTGCTGCTGGTGGTGTGCCGGCCCAAGCTGCGGGGACACTCCCGTACGGACTGGGGGACGGTGATCGTCTTCGGTCTCACCATGGCCGGGATGAACGGCCTCTTCTACCAGGCGGTCGCCCGTATCCCGCTCGGCCTCGCGGTCACCCTGGAAGTCCTCGGACCGCTCGCCCTGTCCGTCTTCGCCTCCCGCCGCGCGATCAACGCCGTGTGGGCGGGCCTCGCCCTGGCGGGCGTCTTCCTGCTGGGCGGCGGAGGGTTCAGCGGGCTCGACCCGCTGGGCGTCGGCTTCGCACTGTCGGCGGGCGTCATGTGGGCGGCGTACATCATCTTCAGCGCCCGTACGGGGCGCCGCTTCCCCCAGGCCGACGGGCTGGCCCTCGCGATGGGCGTGGCCGCGTTGGTGTTCCTCCCGCTGGGCATCGTCGACGCGGGCACTCGGCTGCTGAACCCGACCACCATCGCCCTCGGTTCGGCAGTGGCCCTGCTCTCCTCGGTCCTCCCCTACACCCTCGAACTCCTCGCCCTCCGCCGCCTCCCAGCCCCCACCTTCGCCATCCTCATGAGCCTGGAGCCGGCCGTGGCGGCCACCGCGGGTTTCTTCGTCCTCCACCAGACCCTCTCCTTGACGCAGGCCGCCGCCATCGCACTGGTCATCGCGGCGAGCATCGGCGCGGTGCGGACGCAGACCCGGCGGGTGGCGCCGCCGGCGCCGGAGGCGTAGGCACTCCGTTCAGGGGGCCGGGGTGTTGCCGCGCTGCTCGTTGATGTGCGGCCACTCGTGTGCGCCCCGGCCGGCCTGGCGTGCCGTTGCGCGGATGGCTGCCGTGTGCCGCCTCGATCACCAGTGCCGTACGCCCGGGCGGGGGTGGCGGATGCGGTGATCAGGCCGGGGTTTCCGACCTAGGTGTGACCACCGGGTCAGCCTGTGCCTCGCTGGGCTTGTGCCGTCTTGGTGTTGGCGGAGGCGATAGGCCGGTCTCCCCATGGTGGGGCGGTGCACTACGCGGAGCGCGCCCTGCCGCTCGCGGCGTCTGAACCCTCGCCTCTGCTGGAGCCGCAGGCGGCCGACACCGGGCGCCACCCCGGTCACGGTCCGGTGTGCGTCGGACGCGTTGGGGCTGGGCGAGTGCTCGGCGTACGAGGCTCTTGGCGGCGCCGGGTCCGCCAGCCGGTTCGGCTCACATCTCCACCAGCCGTAGCGCCTCCCGTGTGTTGTGTTCCGCGATGCCCCGCATGGCGTCCCGGTGGGGGAAGTCGCCGTCCAGTAGGCGGAGAGGGCCCGCGATCAGGGAGAGGTGGAGGGCGAGGGTGTGGAGGGCGAGGCGGGTGGGGTTCAGGAGGCGGGAGAGGGGGGCGTAGTGGGGGCCGAAGCGGAGGCGGAGGTAGGCGTGTTCCTGTTCGGGGTCGGCGTGGGTGAGGGACTCGATGTCGATCAGGACGGGGTGGGCGTCGGGGGTGAGGAGGATGTGGTCGGGGCCCAGTTCGCCGTGGACCAGGGAGTGGGTGGGGCGGGGGGTCAGCGCTGCGTGTAGCTCGTGGAGGCGGTTGGTCAGGGCAGGGGTCGCCGCGTTGATGCGCGGGTCGCGGGTCGCTGCCTCGGCGAGGTCGTTGAGGGCTCGGGTCAGGGTTACGTCCTCGCTGGTGTGGTCCGCCGGAGAGGTGTGCGCGGCCATGTGGTCCAGGGCCACGGCCAGCTTGGACAGGGCCCTCGCCGCTCGGGAGGGGTCGGTGGTGAAGGTGGTCTCCAGGGTGTCGCCGGGGATGTCCTCCACCAGGGCCAGGTCGTCGGGCTCGGACGCGTAGAGGACATGTGGGGTGCGTACACCGGCCGCTTGGAGGGTGTGGTGTGCGGACAGGAACGGGGCCAGGCCGGAGGGGTGGGGCGTCGGCACACCGGGCCAGTAGTTCTCCTGTGGGGCCCAGCTATAGGCGATCACGGTCGGCGGGGCGCCCATCCCGGCCAGGGTCAACCGGTAGACCCCCTTCTTCGAGCCACCGCGCAGCCGTTCCACACCGGTGACCCGGCACCCCGGTCCCAGCCCCTCCCGTACCAGTCGTCGCAGCTCCGAGGGGTCCGTGAAGGCGCGCATCCGGCGAACCTAGCCGGAGGAGACGGCCCGAGCGCACCCCTTTTCCGGCACCCCGCCCCGACAAATTAATGCAAGCACGCTTGATTGTTTCTGTCCCCGCTGCCATGCTCCTGCCCATGTCCGATCCGACGCCCGTCTTCGACGACCTGCGTGAGGAAAGCCGGGAACTCGACCTGCGCGTAGCCGAGTTGACCGAGAGCGAGTGGGCACGCGCGACGCCCGCTCCGCGCTGGAGCATCGCCCACCAGATCGCCCACCTGCACTGGACCGACCAGGCTGCCCTGCTCGCCATGAGCGATCAGGCGGCCTTCCAGAAGTTCGCCGAACAGGCGCTCACCGCGCCCGACTCCTTCGTGGACGACGGTGCCGAGGACGGCGTCCGGCTCGGTCCCGCCGAACTGCTCGCCCGCTGGCGGGAAGGCCGGCAGGAGCTGGACCGCGCCCTGCGGGAAGCGGCGGTGCGGCACACCCGGTTCCCCTGGTTCGGGCCGCCCATGTCGGCCGCCGCCATGGCCACCGGCCGGCTCATGGAGACCTGGGCCCACGGCCAGGATGTGGCCGACGCCCTGGGTGTGGTGCGCGCACCCACCGACCGGCTCCGGCATGTGGTCCGCATCGGTGTGCGTGCCCGGAACTTCGCCTACGCGGTACGGGGACTGCCCGCGCCGGAGGACGAGTTCCGCGTCGAGGTTCAGGCCCCCTCGGGCGAGCTGTGGACCTACGGCCCCGAGGACGCCGCGCAAAGGGTCACCGGCCCCGCGGTCGACTTCTGCCTGCTCGTCACCCAGCGCGCCCACCGGGCCGACCTCGCCCTGACCGCCGTCGGCCCGGACGCCGACCGCTGGCTCGACATCGCCCAAGCCTTCGCGGGCCCGCCCGGCACCGGCCGCGACCCCAAGGAAGCCGCGCCCCAGAACGCCGCACCCCAGGAGCCCGCCCGGTGACGGCGACGGCGACCCCCCTCCGCATCGGCAACTTCTCCGGCTTCTACGGCGACCGCTCCAGCGCCCTGCGCGAAATGCTCACCGGCGGCGAGGTCGACGTACTCACCGGGGACTACCTCGCCGAGCTGACCATGCTCATCCTCGGCCGCGACCGGCTGAAGGACCCCGGCGCCGGATACGCCCGTACCTTCGCGCGCCAGCTCGAAGACACCCTCGGCCTCGCCCACGAGCGCGGGGTACGGATCGTCACCAACGCGGGCGGGCTCAACCCGGCCGGACTCGCCGACAAGGTACGGGAGTTGGCTGAGCGGCTAGGGATACCCGTACGGGTCGCGCACGTCGAGGGGGACGACCTCACCGCCGCGCACCCCGGCACCCTCGCCGCCCACGCCTACCTCGGCGGCTTCGGGATCGCGGAGTGTCTGCGGGCCGGGGCCGATGTGGTGATCACCGGTCGGGTGACCGACGCCGCGCTCGTCACCGGGCCCGCCGCCGCGCACTTCGGGTGGGGGCCGGGGGACCACGACCAGCTCGCGGGGGCCGTCGTCGCCGGGCATCTGCTGGAGTGCGGGACCCAGGTCACTGGTGGCAACTACGCCTTCTTCCAGGACGGTGACGTACGCCGTCCCGGCTTTCCGCTGGCCGAGATCCATGCCGACGGCAGCAGTGTCGTCACCAAGCATCCTGGTACCGGCGGGTTCGTGGAC
Source organism: Streptomyces bauhiniae (assembly GCF_004784475.1). Taxonomy (GTDB): domain Bacteria; phylum Actinomycetota; class Actinomycetes; order Streptomycetales; family Streptomycetaceae; genus Streptomyces; species Streptomyces seoulensis. The sequence goes on along the minus strand of NZ_SRRT01000007.1, from coordinate 291,011 downwards.
ACCGGTACCGTCACGGCCCAGTTGCTGTACGAGACGGGGGGTGCCCGGTACGCCGGGCCCGATGTCACCGCCCGCCTCGACACGGTGCGGCTCCGCCAGGACGGACCGGACCGGGTGCGGATCGAGGGGGTACGCGGTGAGGCGCCCCCGCCCACGCTGAAGGTCGGCCTCAACCGGCTCGGGGGCTTCCGCAACGAGGTCGCCTTCGTCCTCACCGGTCTTGATATCGAGGCCAAGGCGGAGCTGGTGCGGGACCAGATGGATGCCGCGCTGGCCAAGGCGGCGCCGGACGAGGTGCGTTGGGAGCTGGCCCGCACCGACCGGGCCGACGCCGACACGGAGGAGACGGCCAGTGCGCTGCTCCGGCTCGTCGTGCGGGACGCCGATCCCGAGGTGGTCGGGCGGGGGCTGAGCGGGGCTGCGATCGAGCTGGCGCTCGCCAGTTACCCCGGCTTCCATGTGCTGGCGCCACCGGGGAAGGGCTCGCCCTATGGGGTGTTCGACCATGTGGCCGTACCCCATGGTGCCGTCGACCATGTGGCCGTCCTCCATGACGGACGCCGTATCGAGGTGGCCGCACCGCAGCAGACGCTCCCGCTCAGCGAGGTGCCCGAGCCCGAGCTGCCCGAGCCCCTCCATGTGGGCAGCACCCGCCGCGCCCCCCTCGGCCATGTGGCCGGAGCCCGTAGCGGGGACAAGGGCGGGGACGCCAACGTCGGCGTCTGGGCCCGTTCCGCCGACGCCTGGCGCTGGCTCGCCCACGAGCTGACCGTCGAGCGCTTCCGGGAGCTGCTCCCCGAGGCCCGCGACCTCCCGGTCACCCGGCACGTCCTGCCCCACCTCCGCGCGCTGAACTTCGTCGTCACCGGCATCCTCGGCGCCGGCGTGGCCGCCCAGCACCGCTTCGACCCCCAGGCCAAGGCCCTCGGCGAGTGGCTCCGCTCCCGCCACCTGGACATCCCGGAGGACCTGCTGTGACGCCTCCCAAGCCCCCTCGGCGCCCCAAGCCTGCTCAGCCACGGCAACCGCGACAGCCACGGAAGCCACGGCGCCCACCCAAGCCACGCGGGCTGACCTGCGGCCCGCCCCGGCCGCCCCGAGGGCGGGAACCGGCTACCTCCCGCCCGCCCCGGCCGCCCCGAGGGCAGGCACCGGCCACCTCCCGCCCGCCCTACCCGTCGCCCCGCGAAGCCCGGCCGCCCGCCCACTCCGGCACACCCGCCCCCCACCCCGGAGGCACCCCATGACCCTCCTCCAAACCACCCTCGACCCCACCGCCCCCGACCACCAGGCCAACCGCGACACCATGCTCGCCAAGCTCGCGGACCTGGAGTCGGAGCACGCCAAAGCCCTCGCAGGTGGGGGCGAGAAATATGTGGCCCGGCACCGTAAGCGAGGCAAGCTGCTCGCGCGGGAGCGGATCGAGCTGCTGGTCGACCCCGACACGCCGTTCCTGGAGCTGTCCCCCCTGGCGGCCTGGGGGAGCGAGTACACCGTGGGCGCGTCGCTGGTCACCGGCATCGGGGTGGTCGAAGGGACCGAGTGCCTGATCACCGCCAACGACGCGACCGTGCGCGGCGGCGCGAGCAACCCGTGGAGCCTGAAGAAGGCGCTGCGGGCGAACGAGATCGCGCGGGCCAACCGCCTCCCCGTCATCAGCCTGGTCGAGTCAGGCGGAGCCGACCTCCCCTCGCAGAAGGAGATCTTCATCCCCGGCGGGGCGATCTTCCGGGACCTGACCCGGCTGTCGGCGGAGGGCATCCCGACCGTGGCGGTGGTGTTCGGCAACTCCACGGCGGGCGGCGCGTACGTCCCCGGCATGTCCGACCACGTGATCATGGTCAAGGAGCGCGCGAAGGTGTTCCTGGGCGGCCCGCCGCTGGTGAAGATGGCGACCGGCGAGGAGAGCGACGACGAGTCGCTGGGCGGAGCCGAGATGCACGCCCGTACCTCCGGCCTGGCCGACCACTTCGCGGTGGACGAGCGGGACGCGATCCGGCAGGCGCGCAGGGTGGTGGCGCGGCTCAACCACCGCAAGGCGTACGCCGATCCGGGCTTCGCCGAGCCGCCCAAGTACGACCCCGAGGAACTGCTCGGCATCGTCCCCGGCGACCTGCGCACCCCCTTCGACCCGCGCGAGGTGATCGCCCGGCTGGTCGACGCCTCCGACTTCGACGAGTTCAAGCCGCTGTACGGCACGAGCCTGGTCACCGGCTGGGCCGAGCTGCACGGCTACCCCGTCGGCATCCTGGCCAACGCGCGCGGGGTGCTGTTCAGCGAGGAGTCGCAGAAGGCGGCGCAGTTCATCCAGCTCGCCAACCAGCGCTACATCCCGCTGCTGTTCCTGCACAACACCACCGGCTACATGGTCGGCAAGGAGTACGAGCAGGGCGGCATCGTGAAGCACGGCTCGATGATGATCAACGCGGTCAGCAACTCCAAGGTGCCGCACCTCTCCGTCCTCATGGGCGCGTCCTACGGCGCCGGCCACTACGGCATGTGCGGCCGCGCCTACGACCCCCGCTTCCTCTTCGCCTGGCCCAGCGCCAAGTCGGCCGTCATGGGCCCGCAGCAGCTCGCGGGCGTGCTGTCGATCGTGGCCCGCCAGTCGGCCCTGGCCAAGGGACAGCCGTACGACGAGGAGGGGGACGCCGCCCTGCGCGCCATGGTCGAGGGGCAGATCGAGTCGGAGTCGCTCCCCATGTTCCTGTCCGGGCGGCTCTACGACGACGGCGTCATCGACCCCCGCGACACCCGAACCGTCCTCGGTATGTGCCTGTCCGCCATACACACCGCTCCCTACGAGGGCGCCCGTGGCGGCTTCGGCGTCTTCCGGATGTGAGGCCCATGATTTCCACCCTGCTCGTCGCCAACCGGGGCGAGATCGCCTGCCGTATCTTCCGCACCTGCGCCGACCTCGGCATACGTACCGTCGCCATACACTCCGACGCGGATGAGGGTGCGCTGCACACACGTGTGGCGGACACAGCGGTACGGCTGCCGGGCGCCGCGCCCGCCGAGACGTATCTGCGCGGCGACCTCATCGTGAAGGCCGCCCTCGCGGCCGGTGCGGACGCCGTGCACCCCGGCTACGGCTTCCTCTCCGAGAACGCCGACTTCGCCCGCGCCGTCCGGGACGCCGGGCTGATCTGGATCGGCCCCCCGCCCGAGGCGATCGAGGCGATGGCGTCCAAGACCCGCGCCAAGGAGCTGATGGGCCTCGCTCCGCTGGACGCACAGGACGTCACCCCGGCCGACCTGCCGCTCCTGGTCAAGGCGGCCGCGGGCGGCGGCGGACGTGGCATGCGCGTCGTACGCGACCTCGCCGCGCTTCCCGGCGCGCTGGAGGACGCCCGCGCGGAGGCGGCGAGCGCGTTCGGGGACGGCGAGGTGTTCGTGGAGCCGTACCTGGAGAACGGCCGCCATGTCGAGGTACAGGTCCTCGCCGACACCCACGGCACGGTGTGGACCCTCGGCACCCGCGACTGCTCGCTCCAGCGCAGGCACCAGAAGGTGATCGAGGAGGCCCCCGCACCCGGCCTCCCGCCCGCGCTCACCGAGCAGTTGTACGCGCTCGCCGAGCGGGCGACGCGTGCCGTGTCCTACGAGGGCGCGGGCACCGTGGAGTTCCTGGTGGCGGACGGCCGCGCCCACTTCCTGGAGATGAACACCCGGCTCCAGGTCGAACACCCGGTCACCGAGGCGGTGTTCGGCGTCGACCTGGTCGCCGAACAGATCCGCGTCGCCGAGGGCCACGCCCTCCCCGCCGAGCAGCCGGCCCCGCGCGGCCACGCCGTCGAGGCCCGGCTGTACGCCGAGGACCCGGCGCGCGGCTGGGCCCCGCAGACCGGCACCCTGCACCGCTTCACCGTGCCGGACGGCGTACGGCTGGACACCGGCTGCGTGGACGGCGACACCATCGGCGTGCACTACGACCCGATGCTCGCCAAGGTCATCGCGCACGCCCCCACCCGCACCGAGGCGGTCCGCAGGCTGGCCGGCGCCCTGGAGCGCACCGCCCTGCACGGCCCGGTCACCAACCGCGACCTGCTGGTCCGCTCGCTCAGGCACCCCGAGTTCACCGAAGCCCGCATGGACACCGGCTTCTACGACCGCCACCTCACCACCCTGACCGAGCCCGCCCCAGACCCGTACGCCCCCCTAGCCGCAGCCCTGGCCGACGCCCACGGCCGTTCCCGCTTCGGCGGCTGGCGCAACGTCCCCTCGGGCCCCCAGGTGAAGCGGTACGAGATGGCGGGCGAGGAGCACGAGGCCACCTACCACCACACCCGCACCGGCCCGACGGCGGACGGCGTACGCGTGGTGCACACCGCCCCGCACCTGGTCATCCTCGAAGTGGACGGCGTACAGCGGAAGTTCCTTATAGCCCGCTACGGCGACCGGGTCCACGTGAACGCCACCACCCTCACCGCCCTCCCCCGCTTCCCCGACCCCACCACCGAACACGCCCCCGGCTCCCTCCTGGCCCCCATGCCCGGCACGGTCGTCCGCATGGCGGAGGGCCTGACGGAGGGCACCGAGGTCAAGGCGGGCCAGCCCCTGATCTGGCTGGAGGCAATGAAGATGGAACACCGAATCACCGCCCCCACGGACGGCACCCTCACAGCCCTCCCAGCGGCAGTAGGCCGCCAGGTGGAGATGGGCACCCTCTTGGCAGTCGTCGAGTCGAAGTAACCCAGGGGCGCGGGGAACTGCGCGACCAGCCACACACAACCTGCACCCGAAGGAGTAAAAGTGACCACCCTCATCGAATCCGAAGAACACCAGGCCCTCCGCAAAGCAGTCTCCACCCTGGGCAAGCGCTACGGCCGCGACTACATCACCCAGGTCATAGCCGAGGGCCGCTACCCCACCGAACTCTGGCAAGAAGCAGCCAAGTTGGGCTACCTCGGCGTCAACCTCCCGGAGGAATACGGCGGCGGAGGCGGCGGCATAGCCGAACTCTCCATCGTCCTGGAAGAGTTGGGCGCCGCAGGAGCCCCCCTCCTCATGCTCGTCGTCTCCCCGGCCATCTGCGGCACAGTGATCGCCCGCTTCGGCACCGAGGACCAGAAACGAACCTGGCTCCCCGGCCTCGCCGACGGCACCAAGCTGATGGCCTTCGGCATCACCGAACCCGACGCCGGCTCCAACTCCCACCGCATCACCACCACCGCCCGCCGGGACGGCGACGACTGGCTGCTCACCGGCCGGAAGGTCTTCATCTCCGGGGTGGACCACGCCGACGCCGTCCTGATCGTCGGCCGCACCGAGGACGCCCGCACCGGCAAGCTCAAGCCCTGCCTGTTCATCGTCCCGCGCGACGCCGAGGGCTTCTCCCGCAACCCGATCGACATGGAGCTGAGCGCCGCCGAGAAGCAGTGGGAACTGGTCCTGGACGACGTACGGCTGCCCGCCGACGCCCTGGTCGGCGACGAGGACGCCGGGCTGCTCCAGCTCTTCGCCGGGCTGAACCCGGAGCGCGTCATGACGGCCGCGTTCGCCATCGGCATGGGCCGGTACGCCGTCGGCAAGGCGCTGGAGTACGCCCGTGAGCGCTCTGTCTGGAAGACCCCGATCGGCGCCCACCAGGCCATCGCGCACCCCCTCGCCCAGGCCCACATCGACCTGGAACTGGCCAAGTTGATGATGCAGAAGGCGGCACACCTCTACGACGCCGGGGACGACATCGGCGCGGGCGAGGCGGCCAACATGGCCAAGTACGCGGCGGGGGAGGCGTGCGTACGGGCCGTCGACCAGGCCGTGCACACCCTCGGCGGCAACGGCCTGACCCGCGAGTTCGGGCTCGCCTCGCTGATCGTCGGCGCGCGGGTGGCCCGGATCGCCCCGGTGAGCCGGGAGATGATCCTCAACTACATCTCCCACCAGACCCTCGGCCTGCCCAAGTCGTACTAGAGCGACCGACGTTCGGAGGAGCCGTGTTCCACAGCCCGTACGCCGAGGTCCCGCCCGTCGAACTGCCCATCCACGACGCCGTCCTGGGCGGAGCCGCCGCCTATGGAGACCGGCCCGCGCTGATCGACGGCGTGGACGGCACCACCCTCACCTACGCCCAACTCGACTTCCTGCACCGGAGACTGGCCGCCGCGCTCGCGGAGGCGGGGGTGCGCAAGGGTGACGTACTCGCCCTGCACAGCCCCAACACCATCGCGTTCCCGCTCGCTTTCTACGCGGCCACCCGCGCGGGGGCCACCGTCACCACCGCGCATCCGCTGCACACCCCGGAGGAGCTGGCCAAGCAGCTCGCGGACAGCTCGGCGCGCTGGCTGATCACCGTCTCCCCGCTGCTGCCGACCGCCCGCAGAGCCGCCGAACTCGCGGGCGGAATACGGGAGATCTTCGTCTGCGACCAGGCACCCGGCCACCGTTCGCTGACCGAGCTGCTCGCCACCACCGCCCCCGAGCCGGACGTCGCGGTCGACCCCGCCGAGGACGTCACCGTACTGCCGTACTCCTCCGGGACCACCGGCACGCCCAAGGGCGTGATGCTCACCCACCGGCAGATCGCCACCAACCTCGCCCAACTGGAGCCCGCCGTCACGGTGGAGCCCGACGAGCGCATCCTCGCGGTATTGCCGTTCTTCCACATCTACGGCCTGACCGCCCTGATGAACGCGCCCCTGCGCCAGGGCGCCACCGTGGTCGTGCTGCCCCGCTTCGAGTTGGACACCTTCCTCGCGGCGATCGAGACCCACCGCATCACCGGCCTGTACGTCGCCCCGCCGATCGTGCTCGCCCTCGCCAAACACCCCTCGGTCGCCCGGTACGACCTCTCCTCGCTGAAGTACGTGATCAGCGCCGCCGCCCCGCTGGACGCCACCCTCGCGGCGGCCTGCGCCGACCGGCTCGGGCTGCCGCCGCTGGGCCAGGCGTACGGCATGACGGAGCTGTCACCCGGCACCCATGTCGTCCCGCTCGCCCACCTGCGCGACGCGCCGCCCGGCACGGTCGGCAGGCTCATCGCCGGCACCGAGATGCGGATCGTCTCCCTGGACGACCCGGGCAAGGACCTCGGCCCCGGCGAGCGCGGCGAGATCCTGATCCGGGGCCCGCAGATCATGAAGGGCTACCTGGGCCGCCCCGACGCCACTGCCGCGATGATCGACGCGGACGGGTGGCTGCACACCGGCGACGTCGGTCAAGTGGACGACGAGGGCTGGCTGTTCGTGGTGGACCGGGTGAAGGAACTCATCAAGTACAAGGGGTTCCAGGTGGCCCCCGCCGAACTGGAGGCCCTGCTGCTCACCCACCCAGGCATCGCGGACGCGGCCGTGATCGGCGTCGTCAACGAGGACGGCAACGAGGCCCCGCACGCCTTCGTCGTCCGCCAGCCCACCGCGCCGGAGCTGAGCGCCAACGACGTGATGCTGTACGTGGGGGAGCGCGTCGCGCCGTACAAGCGGGTGCGCGGGGTCACCTTCACCGACGGGGTGCCCCGTGCCGCCTCCGGCAAGATCCTGCGCCGGGAGCTGCGCCCATGACCCTCGTCGGACGCACCCGCGACCGTGCCGTGGAGACGCTCAGCCTGGACTCCCCGGACACCCGCAACGCCCTGTCCGGGCCGCTGGTCGCCGAACTCGCCGAAGCGCTGGCCGAGTGCGGAAAGGACCCCGGTGTCCGGGCGGTCGTGCTCACCCACACCGGCAACACCTTCTGCGCCGGGGCCGACCTGCGCGACCCGCCCCACCCGGACGCCCTGGTGGGCCTCCTGCGACAGCTCGTGGAGCTGCCCAAGCCGGTGGTCGCCCGGATCACCGGGCACGTCCGCGCGGGCGGCCTCGGGCTGGTCGGCGCCTGTGACATCGCGGCCTCCTCCGCCGGGGCCACGTTCGCCTTCACCGAGGTCCGCATCGGAGTCGCCCCGGCCGTGATCTCCCTGCCCCTGCTCCCGCGCGCCGACCCGCGCGAGCTGGCCCGGTACTACCTCACCGGCGAGCGCTTCGGCCCCGCCGAGGCGGTACGGCTCGGGCTGCTCACGCTCACCGGCGACGACGTGGACGAGGCCCTCGCCCCGGTCCTGGACGGTCTGCGCCGCTCCTCGCCCGAGGCCCTGGCCGCGACGAAGGAGCTGCTCACGGCTAGGGTGCTTCAGACGTTCGACCGGGACGCGGACCGGTTCACCGCGCTCTCGGCCCGGCTGTTCTCCGCCCCCGAGGCGCGGGAGGGGATGACGGCCTTCCTGGAAAGACGGGATGCGGCATGGGTGGTGTGAGTACGGCGGAACGCGACCGCGTACCCAAGCAGGACCGCAGCCGGGCCACCCGGCTGCGGCTGCTGGAGGCCGCCGTGGCCTGCCTCGCCGAGCACGGCTGGGCGGGCTCCACGGTCTCGGTCGTCGCCGAGCGCGCGGGCGTCTCGCGGGGCGCGGCCCAGCACCACTTCCCCACCCGCGAGGACCTCTTCACGGCCGCCGTCGAGTACGTCGCGGAACGGCGCTCCACCGCCCTGCGCGACCTGTTCCCGGACGGCCCCGGCGACCGCAAAGCCGTGGTCACCGCCCTGGTCGGCCTCTACACCGGCCCGCTGTTCCGGGCCGCGCTGCAGCTCTGGGTGGCCGCCGCCAACGAGGAGCAGTTGCGCGGCCGGGTGACCGAGCTGGAGGCCCGCGTAGGCCGGGAGAGCCACCGGATCGCCGTGGAACTCCTCGGCGCCGACGAGTCCCGGCCCGGTGTGCGGGAGAGCGTGCAGGGGCTGCTCGACATGGCACGCGGACTCGGCCTCGCCACCCTCCTCACCGACGACACCGCCCGCCGCGAACGGGTCGTGGCCCAGTGGGCGGCGCTGCTGGACGAGGCCCTCGACCGAGGCCGGTGACCCGCGTCACACTGGAATTCGAAGGCCCGCAGTACTCTGGGCCCATGCTTCCGATGCTCGTCCGACGCCGCCACGTGGACTACGTGCGCGTCACGAGCATGGGCTGTCGGCGCTCCGCCTGACCCAGCCCCCTCTTTCTCGTCTTCTTCTTCTCTTCGTCCGGCACCAGGGGGCCGCCACACCCCTCGCGGCTGCCCGTGCCCCGTACACCTCGCGGACGCACCATGACGACTTTTGCGACGGACCCGTCGTACGCCCAGCTCCCGATCATCGACCTCTCGGCCGCCGACCGCGGCCCCGAGGAGCGGGCCCTCTTCCACGCCCGGCTGCACAGCGCCGCCCATGACGTGGGCTTCTTCCAGTTGACCGGCCACGGCGTGACCCGGGCCGAGACCGACGCCCTGACCTCGGCCATGCGGGCCTTCTTCGCGCTGCCCGAGGCCGACCGGCTGGCCCTGGACAACGTCAACTCCCCGCACTTCCGGGGCTACACCCGTACCGGCGACGAGCGCACCGGCGGCGCCCGCGACTGGCGCGACCAGCTCGACATCGGCGCCGAGCGCCCGGCCCGCGTACCGGGCCCCGGCGAGCCGCCGTACTGGTGGCTCCAGGGCCCCAACCAGTGGCCCGCCGCCCTGCCCGAGCTGCGCACAGCCGCGCTTGCCTGGATCGAGAAGCTCAGCGCGGTCGCCCAGCGCCTGCTGCGCGAGCTGCTCACCGCCATCGGCGCCCCGGCCGGCTTCTACGACCCGGTCTTCGGCGCCCACGCCCACCCGCACCTCAAGCTGGTCCGCTACCCCGGCAGCGCGGGCGACGGCACCGACCAGGGCGTCGGCGCCCACAAGGACTACGGCTTCCTCACCCTGCTCCTCCAGGACACGGTCGGCGGCCTCCAGGTCCAGCGAGCCGACGGCAACTTCCACGAAGTCCCACCCCTCGACGGCGCCTTCGTCGTCAACCTGGGCGAACTCCTGGAGGTAGCCACCAACGGCTACCTGGTAGCCACCAACCACCGAGTGGTGAGCCCACCCGCAGCGACGGAACGCTTCTCGGTCCCCTTCTTCTACAACCCGGCCCTGGACGCGAAGATAACTCCAGTTCCTTTCCCGCACGCGGAAAAGGCCCGAGGTATATCGACTGACCCGTCAAACCCGCTGTACGCGGAATACGGCTACAACGAACTAAAGGGCAAGCTCCGGGCTCACCCTCTGGTAGCGGAAAGACACCACGCAAATCTACTGACGCCCGCGTAAAGGTAGTTAGGGGCGCGGGGAACTGCGCGACCAGCCACAACGGCGAGTCACCCGCCCCCGCGTCCCAACCACCCCACTCAGTGGGCGATATTCTCAAACCCGGAAATATCAGAGGGCTTCCGAGTCCCAGGCCCCACATACTCCGCAGAAGGCCGCACCAGGCGCCCCGTCCGCTTCTGCTCAAGAATATGCGCCGACCACCCAGCAGTACGCGCACATGTAAACATGGACGTAAACATGTGCGACGGAACTTCGGCGAAGTCGAGCATAATAGCCGCCCAAAACTCCACGTTAGTGGCCAGCACACGATCCGGCCGCCGATTGTGCAACTCCTCCAGCGCAGCCTTCTCCAACGCCTCGGCGATCTCAAACCGCGGAGCACCAAGCTCACGCGCCGTCCGCCGCAACACCCGCGCCCGAGGGTCCTCGGCCCGGTACACCCGATGCCCGAACCCCATGAGCCGCTCCCCCCGGTCGAGCGCCTTCTTCACGTACCCGACGGCATCACCCGTGCGCTCGATCTCCTCGATCATCCCCAGCACGCGCGAGGGGGCACCCCCATGCAGCGGCCCCGACATGGCCCCCACCGCCCCCGACAGCGCGGCAGCGACATCCGCCCCGGTGGAGGCGATCACCCGCGCGGTGAAGGTGGACGCGTTCATGCCGTGCTCAGCGGCAGACGTCCAGTACGCGTCGACCGCGGCGACATGCTTCGGGTCGGGCTCCCCGCGCCAGCGGATCATGAACCGCTCGACGACCGTACGGGCCTTGTCGATCTCCCGCTGCGGCACCATCGGCAGCCCCTGGCCGCGCGCGGACTGGGCGACGTAGGAGAGCGCCATGACGGCCGCGCGGGCGAGGTCGTCGCGGGCCTGCTCGGCGTCGATGTCCAGCAGCGGCCTGAGGCCCCACACCGGCGCCAGCATGGCGAGCGCGGACTGCACGTCCACCCGGATGTCGCCGGAGTGCACGGGGATCGGGAACGGCTCGGCCGCCGGCAGGCCCGGCGCGAAGGCGCCGTCCACCAGCAGCCCCCACACGTTCCCGAAGGAGACGTGCCCGACGAGGTCCTCGATGTCGACGCCCCGGTAGCGGAGCGACCCGCCCTCCTTGTCCGGCTCGGCGATCTCGGTCTCGAAAGCGACGACTCCCTCTAGTCCGGGTACGAACGCGGACATAAGGCGGCTCCTCGGTGTGGGTCGGTGGCGGTCATCACCGGTACTGCCCCATACGCACGGAGGTCACCCGGAACGAGGGGCGGGTACAGCACGATAGCCCTGAGTGCCACGCTTGGGGAGACCTTGCGGCACTCAGTGCCACGTTCGTGCGATGCGGCAGGATGACCGCGTGACCGACCGCGATCTCACCCCGAAGCCCGACCCGGCCGTGGACCCCGCGTTCATGCGCGAGCAGTACCGGGCGCACGGTCTCGACGTGGAGGAACTCGCCGCGCACCCCATGGACCAGTTCGCCCACTGGTTCCAGGACGCCGCCCGCGCCTCCGTCCTGGGCACGCTCTACGAGCCCAACGCCATGGTCGTCTCCACCGTCGACCCCACCGGCCGCCCCAGCTCCCGCACGGTGCTGATGAAGGGCTACGACGCCGACGGCTTCGTCTTCTACACCAACTACGGCTCCCGCAAGGCCCGCGACCTCGCCGGTGACCCGTACATCTCGCTGCTGTTCCCCTGGCACCCCATCGCCCGCCAGGTGATCGTCTGCGGGGTGGCCCGGCGCACCGGCCGCGAGGAGACCGCCGCCTACTTCCGCAGCCGCCCGCACGGCTCCCAGCTCGGCGCCTGGGCCAGCGCCCAGTCCACGGTGATCGGCTCCCGCGAGGTGCTGGACGACGCCTATGCCGAGCTGGCCGCGCGGTACCCGGAGGGCGCGGAGGTGCCGGTGCCGGAGAACTGGGGCGGGTTCCGGGTCGCGCCGGAGACGGTGGAGTTCTGGCAGGGCCGGGAGAACCGGTTGCACGACCGGCTTCTGTACACCGCCCTGCCGGACGGCTCCTGGACGACCGAACGGCTGAGCCCTTAAGAGCGCGAGGGCCCGTAAACCCCGTAAACCCGGTGAACACGGAACGACCCGCGAGTTCTGGTTCCTCCGCCGTGCGGCGGGGGAGCCGGCCGGACGTGCCGGCGAACTCGCGGGTCGGGTGACTGCTTGGGATTGGGCCGGCCGCACGCTTGGATCACGTACTGGTCCGGCACCGCACTCGGTGTGGTGACGGGCCGCTAGCCCGCAGCCACCTCACGCGTCCGGTTTCCATACATCTGCCGAACCACCTCCCTTCCGTGTGCCGCCAGCCTAAAAAAGCGGGCACCCGGGGTTCAAGTGATTTTCACCGCCGCAATCTGGCGGAACGGCGTGTGGGCTGGGTCACGGTCGAGTTGAATGACCATCGACGCCGTCAGCCGGACGGATCGTGCAAGGGGGACCAGGGTGAGTGCTTCCCGGCGCAGTGGGACCACCGACGAGCTGGGACCGGAGGAACCGGGCGGCGCCGACCTGCTGAACGCCCTGCTGGACGGCATGGACGCCGCCCTGTGCGCCTTCGACGCGGACGGCACCGTCACCCACTGGAACCGCGAGGCCGAGCGCATCCTCGGCTGGAGCGCCGCCGAGGCGGTCGGCCGCCCCGGCTTCGCCGGCTGGGCGGTGCGCAGCGCCGACGACGCGGAGGTGCGCGAGCGGCTGCGGTCCGCGATGCGCGCCTCCGGCCGCCAGGTCCACGAGTTCGCCCTCGTCACCAAGGACGGCCGCAGGGTCCTGGTGCGCACCCAGTCGGCCGCCGTACGCGGCCCGGACGGCCGCCCGGCGGGCCTGTACTGCGCGTTCAGCGAGGTGCACACCCAGATCGACCTGGAGCGGTCCATCGCGCTGAGCGAGGCCCTGTTCGAGGACGCGTCCTGGGGCGTCGTCCTCATCGACGCCGACCTGCGCCCGGCGGTCGTCAACGCGCACGCGGCCCGCGCCCTGGGCGTCGGCCGCTCCGCCGCGCTCGGGCGGCCGCTCGGCGAACTCCTCGCCCAGGGGGTGGAGGAGCTGGAGAACGCGCTCACCCATGTGCTGGCCGAGGGCGCGCCGCCCGGACCCATCGAGCTGTGGGTGACCGTGCGCACGGCGGAGGGGGAGCGGCGGCGCTGCTGGCGCAGCGGGTTCGTGCGGCTGGCCTCGCCGCTGGGGCAGGAACCGGTGCCGCTCGGGGTCGGCTGGCTCTTCCAGGACGTCACCGAGGCCCGGCTGGGGGAGCGCGAGGCGTCGCTGCTGCGGTTCCGCGCCAACCAGTTGCACCGGGCCGCCCGCGCCGCCGCCGAGTGCGAGGACCCCGCCGAGGCGGCCGTCGTCCACCTGGAGTTCGCCCTCGCCGGCTTCGCCGACCACGCCCTGCTGGACCGGCTGACCGACTCGCGCGGGGAGACCGTACGGCTGGAGCGGCTCGCCGCGACGCCCGCCGGGACTCCGGGCGCCGACGTCCACACCGGGCTGCCCGTGCGCTACGCCCCGGACCACCCGGCACCCCGGTGCACCGAGCGGGGCGGCAGCGTGCGCGCCGATGTGAACGGGGTGCCGCCCGAGCGGTCGCGGGAGTGGGCCCGCACCCGGCACTGGCCCGCCGACACCGCCCACGCGCTGTGCACCCCGCTGCGCAGCCGGGGGCGGACGCTGGGCGTGCTGACCTTCCTGCGCGGCACGTCCCGCGACGGCTTCGACCGCACCGACACGACGTACGCGGAAGAGGTGGCCGCGCGCATCGCGGCGGCGCTGGACCTGGCGGACGCGGTACGGGGCACCGAGCAGGTTTGAACCGCCGACGGCGGCAGAGGGACGGCGCCCTCAGCCCTCAGTGGTGGTAGTAGATCCGGTCGCCGTACTTCTCCATGATCCGGGCGTTCCAGTCGTGCCCGCCGTCCACGTTCCCCGAGCGCAGCAGCGGGGGCTCCACGCCCCGGTCGGCCAGGGTGGCCGCCGCCGTCGCGACCATGGACTGCATCAGGGCCGAGGTGACCACCGTGGAGGCGGGCGCGAAGGGCGCCGGGACGGTGTCGAGGGTCAGCTCGGCGTCCCCGACCGCGATCTTGGAGTCCAGTACGACGTCGCAGTGGTCCTTCAGGAACGTGCCCGAGGAATGCCGGGAGGCCGTCTCGGTGGCGTAGGCGACCGAGGTGACGCCGATGACCTTGATGCCCAGGGCGCGCGCGTGCTGGGCCATCTCCACCGGCAGGGCGTTGCGGCCGGACAGGGAGATGATCACCAGGGCGTCGCCGTCGCGCAGCGGTGAGCTGTCCAGCACGGCGGAGGCCAGGCCGTCGACCCGCTCCAGGGCGGAGCCGAGGACGGCCGGGCTGACGTCGATGCCGACCACGCCCGGCACGGCCAGCAGGTTCATCAGGGCGAGGCCGCCCGCGCGGTAGACGACGTCCTGCGCGGGGAGCGAGGAGTGTCCGGCGCCGAAGGCGAAGAGGCGGCCGCCCGACTCGACCGTGTCGGCGAGCAGGGTCCCGGCGGCGGCGATGGCCCCGGCCTCCTCCTCGCGCACCCGCCGCAGCAGGCCGATCGCCGCGTCCAGGAACCGGTCGGCCGGCGTACCGTCGCTCATGCGGGACCCCTTCGCGCGTCGATGTCGCGGATCACCGTGCGGTCTGGACCAGCGCGGTGTCAATATGCCTCGCGCTTCCCGGCCGAAGCGCGGCCGGTTCCCGCTGTTTCCCCGGCGCGGCACGATTGTCGGTGGTATCCGGCAGAATTGATTCTGGGCCAGCGCACGCGCCGGGAGCGGTGAGCTTTTCGGCAAAGTAATCGAGGGGCACGTATGTCCGGACTGATCGACACCACGGAGATGTATCTCCGCACCATCCTCGAACTGGAAGAGGAAGGCGTCGTCCCCATGCGCGCCCGCATCGCGGAACGGCTCGACCAGAGCGGGCCGACCGTCAGTCAGACGGTGGCGCGCATGGAGCGGGACGGACTGGTGTCCGTGGCCAGCGACCGTCATCTGGAGCTGACCGACGAGGGCCGCAGGCTGGCCACGCGCGTGATGCGCAAGCACCGGCTCGCCGAGTGCCTGCTCGTGGACGTGATCGGGCTGGAGTGGGAGCAGGTGCACGCGGAGGCGTGCCGCTGGGAGCACGTGATGAGCGAGGCGGTGGAGCGCCGCGTACTGGAGCTGCTGCGCCACCCCACCGAGTCGCCCTACGGCAACCCGATCCCGGGCCTGGAGGAGCTGGGCGAGAAGGACGGCGCCGATCCGTTCCTGGACGAGGGCATGGTCTCGCTCGCGGAGCTGGACCCCGGCTCGGACGGCAAGACGGTCGTGGTGCGCCGGATCGGGGAGCCGATCCAGACCGACGCCCAGCTCATGTACACGCTGCGGCGGGCGGGCGTGCAGCCCGGCTCGGTGGTGAGCGTGACCGAGTCGGCGGGTGGCGTGCTGGTGGGCAGCGGCGGTGAGGCGGCCGAGCTGGCCTCCGACGTCGCCTCCCACGTCTTCGTCGCCAAGCGCTGAGACGCGAGGAGGCCCCGGCGCCGCCGCGGCGCCGGGGCCTCACCTCCCCGGTACCGACCCGGAGCCCCGAGCTCCCAGGGTCAGTCCCTACGGACCGTTTTTCCCCGAGCGGTCCGCCCCCCACGCCAGAGAAGATCCCCTCGGCGGTGGCGATCATTCCTCTTCCGGTGTCACTCGAACGAGGGGTGTTGGCGGAGCGAACGCCCGTGTCGAATGAGTTTTCGATAATCTGCGACGGCAGCACCAGGCGACAGCACGACAGCGACAGCGGCGGTACAACGGTACGAAGCAGGCGGAGCTGGGGGGTGCCAGGTCTATGGCACGACGTATCGAGGTCACAGGGGCGGGCGGGGTGCGGCTGGCCGCGTGGGAGTACGCGGACCCGCCCAAGGAGGGGACCGGGTCCGGCGCGCGGGGTGTCTTACTCCTCCACGGGCTGATGGGGCGCGCCGCGCACTGGGCGTCCACCGCGCGCGGGCTCGCCGGCCGGTACCGCGCGGTCGCGCTCGACCAGCGGGGGCACGGGCAGAGCGCGCAGCCGCCGCTGGAAGCCTGCACCCGCGAGGCGTACGTCGAGGACGCCGAGGCCGCGCTGGAACAGCTCGCCCTCGCCCCCGCGGTCCTCGTCGGCCACGCCATGGGCGCGCTCACCGCCTGGCAGTTGGCCGCCCGCCGTCCGGACCTGGTGCGCGGCCTCGTCATCTGCGACATGCGGGCCTCCGCCCTGGGCGCCGCCTCGCAGGCCGAGTGGGCCGACTGGTTCCGCTCCTGGCCGCTGCCGTTCGCCACCCTCGCCGACGTCCGGCGCTGGTTCGCCGAGGACGATCCCCGCCTCGAACGCCCCGACCCCGCGCGCGGTGCCTTCTACGCCGAGGTCATGCACGAGTCCGCCGACGGCTGGCGCCCCCTCTTCGACCCCGACCGCATGCTCCGCACCCGCGAGACCTGGGTCCACGACGCCCACTGGGACGAACTCACCCAGGTCCGCTGCCCCACCCTCGTACTCCGCGGCCTCGACGGCGAACTCGGCCGGGCCGAGGCCCAGGAAATGGTCCGCGTCCTCCCCGACGGCCACTACGCCGAGATCCCCGACGCGGGCCACGTCCCCCACTACGACCAGCCGGCGGCTTGGCAGGGGGTGCTGGACCAGTTCCTGGGCGACCTGGGCACCCCCTGAGGGCCGCCTAGCCCTTGCTGACCGCCACCAGGATCTCCGGCAGGCGGGCCGCCGTCCTCGGGGCCGCCAGGCGGAGGCCCGTCAGGGCGAGGGCGGCTCCGTAGGCGGCGCCCACGGGGAGGAGGAGCCAGGACCAGCGGGCGCCCCCCTCGCTGATGTTCAGCCAGATCGTCGCCGCGATCACCGGGGAGCAGAGCAGGGCCGAGGCGACCATGCCGCCGAAGATGGAGATCCAGGCGAGGCCCGCCTGGCCGGGGGCGACGTTCTTGTGGCCCTCCTGCGGTATCGAGTAGGGAAAGCGGGCCGAGGTCCAGGCGCCGGTGGCGAGCATGGCGCCGAGGAGGGCGAGGGAGAGGCCCAGCACCTCGGGGAGGCGGGACCAGTCGCCCAGCAGCGCGGTGGTGACCACGGTGACGAGGGTGGCGTACGGCAGGGTGATCAGCAGCAGGGCCAGCGCCCGGCCGCGCAGCTCGGCGTAGGCGTCGCGCGGGGAGGAGACGGTCATCGCCACCATCCAGAACGCGGAGGTGTCCTGCCCGAACTGGTTGTACATCTGGATGCCGAGCATCCCGGAGGCGAAGCACGCGAAGTACAGCGAGCCGGTGCCCTGGATCGCGTTGAACACCGGCACGATCAGCCCGATCGCCAGCGAGGTCACCCATGCCGCCTTGGTCTTCGGGTCGCGCCAGATGTAGCGCAGGGTGCGCTCCATCACCGCCCCCGTGCGCCCGGCCGGCAGCAGCCGGGCGAGCCCCGCCGAGGGGCGGTCCCGGCCACCGTCGTCGGCCGCCTGGAGCGTGGAACCGTCGGGCGAGGTCATCAGCCGGGTCAGACTCCGCGCCCACGCGCCGATCAGGGCCACCAACAGCAGCGCGCACAGCGCGAGTTGTGCCAGCGCCACCCCGTACGCCCCCTCGCTCGCCGAGTGGACCGCGCCCAGCGCGGAGGCGGGCGGTACCCAGGACAGCACGTCGGCGACCGGCTGGAGTTGGCCCAGTCCGCCCGAACCGAGCCGCTGGGCGCCGAAGTTGACGAGCTGGGCGCCGATGGCGATGACCAGCCCGCTCAGTACCGCCAGGTCGCGGCCCTTGCGGCTGGTCAGCAGGCGGACGTTGGCCGCGGCGACCGCCCGCGCCAGCGCCACGCAGGTCAGCAGTGCCAGGGCGACCCCCATGACCGCGAAGGCCCAGCCCGCGCCGTGCGCCAGCGACAGCCCGCAGCCCGCCAGCACCAGCAGGGTGAACACCGGGCCGATCCCGACCAGCGAGGCCGCGAGCAGCCCCCGTACCAGCGTCCGGGGCCGCAGCGGGAGCATGACCAGGCGGGTCGGGTCGAGGGTCTCGTCGCCGCCGGGGAAGAACAGCGGCATCACCGCCCAGCCCAGCGCCAGCACCGCGACCCCGGGCACGGCCACGGACTCCGGGTGGGACTGGAAGCGCAGGGCGACGAAGCCGAGCAGTTGCAGCAGCGCGAAGACCAGGGTGAGTACCGCCGAGGCGACGAACGCGGCGCGCCGGCCGGTGGACTGGCGCAGCCCGTTGCGCAGCAGGGACAGCTTCAGCCGGACCAGTACCGAGGTCGCGGAGGCGGGCGTCGCGGTCGTCATCGGACCGCCCCGCCGCCGAGCCAGTCCAGATCGGACCCGGCGTCCCGCCCGCTCGCGCCCACCAGCTCCAGGAACGCGGCCTGGAGCGTCGGGTGCTCCCCGCGCACCTCGGCCAGCGTCCCGGTCGCCCGGATGCGCCCGGCGGCCAGTACCGCGACCCAGTCGCACAGCGACTCCACCAGCTCCATCACGTGCGAGGAGAACACCACGGTCGCGCCGGACGCGGTGTACCGCTCCAGCACGCCCCTGATGGTCTGCGCGGAGACCGGGTCGACGCCCTCGAACGGCTCGTCCAGGAACAGCACTTCGGGGTTGTGCAGCAGGGCCGCGGCGAGCCCGATCTTCTTGCGCATGCCGGTCGAGTAGTCGACGACGAGCTTGTGCTGCGACCCGGCGAGGTCCAGCACGTCCAGCAACTGGGTGGCCCGCTTGTCCACCTCGGCGCCCGGCAGCCCGCGCAACCGCCCGCTGTAGGCCAGCAGTTCACGTCCGGACAGCCGCTCGAAGAGCCGCAGCCCCTCCGGCAGCACCCCGATCCGGGACTTCACCGCCACCGGGTCCTGCCACACGTCGTGCCCGACGATCTCGACGGACCCCTGATCGGGCCGGAGCAGACCGGTCACCATCGACAGGGTGGTCGTCTTGCCCGCCCCGTTCGGGCCGACCAGCCCGATGAACTTCCCGGCCGGCAGATCGAGATCGATGCCGCCCACCGCGACATGCTGCCCGAACTGCTTCCAGAGTCCCCGTACCCGTACCGCTGCCTCCGTCATGCCGGAAACCCTACGGTGGCGGCCCCGGCCGGGGCACCCGCGCGGCGGAACCCCGGCGTCCGCCGGTCAGCAGTCCTGGTTGCAGGCGTACGCCAGCGGCGGGATCAGCTCCTCCGCGTCCGGCAGCCACCGGTTGGCCGGCGTCGGACGGCACGCCCACTGCACCGCGCCCCGCGAGCCGATCCGGGTCGGCGGCGCCGCCAGGTACCGCCCCTCGCCCAGCGCGACCAGATCGCGCGCGGCGGCCGCCCAGCCGACCCGCCGCACCAGCTCCGGCGCCTTCGCCGCGCCGCCCGGCAGCACGAGGAACTGCATGCGCCGGTCCGGGGTGAGGGTCACCGGGCCGAGGTTCAGATCCATGCGCCGCATCCGGGCCAGCGCCAGGAATCCGGCGCTCTCCGGCACGGACAGCGCGTCGAAGGTGCGGCCGGTCGGCAGCAGGATCGACGCCGAGGGCTGCTCCCGCCACATCTCCCGGACGACCTCCGGGCTGCCGGTCGCGCGGGTCGCCCAGTCTGGGCGCGTGGGGTGTGCGCCGGGCGCGGGACAGACGGTGTCGCCGCAGGAGCAGTACCGCACGCCGCCCACGTCCTCCAGCCAGCTTCCCGCCAGCACGTCCCAGTGGCGCTCCTCGGCGTACGCAACGGCGGTCTCCAGCAGCGATCCCCCGCGCGGGCGCGGAATCCGGGCCGCCTCGGGGCCCGCGGTCGTCTCGTCCACGTCCCACTCAACTGCGGCGTCCACCTGGAGTTACGGCCGGGCCGCGCGCCGGGGCGGCACACCGGCCCGGTCGCCGGGGCGCACGGGAGCACGGGCGGGGGCGCGCGGGAGAGGCGAACGGGCGGCGCGGGTAACCAGGAAGGGCACGGGGCGCGCGGCGACGACGGCTTTACCCCGGCAAACCGCACAAGTCGCGCATTGACGCTATGTCGACTGGGAAGTGATCTGCAGACCGGAACGACCAGTGATCTTCACGCTCCAGGGGTTCGCAGGGGGTAGCGCATGGCCGCGAGGCCGCTAGTGGCGAGGCAGCCGAACGAACGGCTGCAGGCACTCATCCAGGAAGCGGGGTGCTCGAACGCGGGGCTGGCCCGGCGCGTCAACATGTGCGGCGCCGAGCACGGACTCGACCTGCGCTACGACAAGACGTCCGTGGCCCGCTGGCTGCGCGGCCAGCAGCCGCGCGGACGCGCCCCGGCGATCATCGCGGAGGCGCTCGGCCGCAAGCTCGGCCGTACGGTCACGATCGACGAGATCGGCATGGCCAACGGCAAGAACCTCGCCTCCGGCGTGGGCCTGCAGTTCTCGCCGACGGTCCTCGGGGCCATCGAGCAGGTCTGCGAGCTGTGGCGCAGCGACGTGGGGCGGCGGGACTTCCTGTCCGGCTCCTCGGTCGCCGCCTCCGCGCTGGTCGAGCCCAGCCGGGACTGGCTGATCTCGGCGCCGGACGCCCAGGTGGCCCGGCAGGCGGGCCCGCGCGTGGGCCAGGCCGACGTGGCGGCGGTGCGCTCGATGACCCAGGCGCTGGTCGACCTCGACCACCAGTACGGCAGCGGGCATGTGCGCCCGGTCGTCGTGCACTACCTCAACAGCGTGGTCTCCGGGCTGCTCGCGGGCTCGTACCGGGAGGCGGTCGGGCGTGAACTCTTCGCCGCCGTCGCCCGGTTGACCGAGCTGGCCGGGTACATGGCGGTCGACACCGGCCAACCGGGCCTGGCCCAGCGGTACTACATCCAGTCGCTGCGCCTGGCGCAGGCGGCCGGGGACCGGGGGTACGGCGGCTATGTGCTGGCCGCCTCCATGAGCCACCTCGCCGCCGAGCTCGGAAACCCGCGCGAGATCGCCCAGTTGGCGCGCGCCGCGCAGGAGGGCGCCCGTGGCCGGGTCACCCCGCGCGCGGAGTCGATGTTCCACGCGGCCGAGGCGCGCGGGCACGCCGTACTGGGCGATGTGCGCGCCGCGCAGGCGTCCGCCGGGCGGGCCATCGCGGCGCTGGAGCGGGCGGACGCCGCCGACGGGGACGACCCGGTGTGGATCGCCCACTTCGACGAGGCGTATCTGGCCGACGAGTTGGCGCACTGCCACCGTGACCTAGGGCAGGCCGAGGCCGCCGCGAGATACGCCCGGCAGGCGCTGGAGCGGCATCCCGTCGCGCGGGCCCGGCGCCGGGCCATCGGCTATGTGCTCCTCGCCACGGCCCAGGTGCAGCAGCGCGAGATCGAGCAGGCGTGCGGCACCGGCATGAAGGCGGTGGAGCTGCTGGAGACGCTCCGCTCCGAGCGCGGCACCGAGTATCTGGAGGACCTCCAGCAGCGGTTGCAGCCCTTCCGGGACGAGGCGGTGGTACGGGAGTTCGGGGCGCGACTCGACGTCCGGCAGGCGGCCTGAGCAGTCGGTGCGTCCGAGTGCCCTTGTGGGAAAGGGCACTCGGGCGCTGAGCTGCGTGGCACCGGGCTCCGCGGACCCGGTAGCGTGAGCCGACGATTCCGAACGTCCTTCAATCGTAGGAGTCCCGGTGACGCAGAGTGGACAGGGCGATGAGCCCTCGGCGCGACCCGCGCACGAAGGCATCGTGCTGCCCTCCGACGGAGGGGAGCCCCTGTTGCCGGGCATGACGGGGACACCCGCGGTGCCCCCCGGCGGCCAGCCCTGGGGCGGCTCCTGGGGCCCCGGCCAGGACCAGCAGCAGCCCCAGCACCAGCAGGGCCAGTACCAGCAGCACCAGCAGGGCCAGGGCTGGCCCCCGGCCGCCGCGCAGGAGTGGCAGACCCCGCAGCAGCCGTCCGGCCCCGGCCCGATGCCGCCCGAGGGACCCGCGTACGACGCGCAGGGCTACGGCGGCGCGCAGCCCTACCCCCAGCAGCACCAGGGGTACGGCAACGACGGCTATCCGCAGCAGGCCGCGCCGCTGCCGCCGATGGACGAGGCGGCCACCCAGTTCATGCCGCCCGTGGGCCCCGGCCAGGGTCCCGAGGGCGCGACCCAGTACCTCCCGCCGGTCCCCTCCGGCGGCGCCGACCAGGCCGCGACGCAGTACATACCCCCGGTGGCGTCGGGCGCGCTGCCGCCCGAGGCCACCGGCAACGACGGCCCCCACGGCTACCCGCAGCAGCCGGCGGACGAGGCGGCCACCCAGTACATCCCGCCCTACCAGGCCGGTGCCGACGGCGCCGACCGGCAGCCGCCCGCCGAGTTCGACAACCTCTTCCGGGGCAACCAGTACGGCGCCGACACGGCCCAGGGCTCGACCCAGCAGATGCCGCGCGTCCCGGCCCCGGACCCGCGTCCGCCGGCGCCCATGGTCTCGGCCCAGCCCGCCTACCGGCCGCCGATGGACCACGACGACGACGGCGGACGGCGCGGCGGCGGCCGTACCGGTTCGCGGGTGCCGCTGATCGCGGCCGTCGGCGTCGGCATCGTCGTCCTCGGCATCGGCGCGGGCGCCCTGCTCAGCGGCGGCGGGGACGACGGCGACGACAACCGGCCGGTCGCCTCCACCACCCCGGCCAGCGAGAAGCCCTCGCCGTCCGCGTCGGCCGCCGACCCGGCGCAGCCGCAGGCGGCCGAGCTGGACAGGCTGCTCGCCGACAGCGGCAACAGCCGCAGCGCCGTGATCCAGTCGGTCGAGCGCATCAAGCAGTGCAAGGACCTCGACCAGGCTGCCTCCGACCTGCGCGGCGCCGCCAAGCAGCGCGCCGACCTGGTCACCCGGCTCGGCAAGCTGTCCGTGGACAAGCTGCCGGACAACGCCGAGCTGAACGCGGCGCTGACCGCCGCCTGGCGGGCGTCGGCCGCGGCCGACAACCACTACGCGGTCTGGGCCGGGCAGGCCAAGAGCAAGAAGGTCTGCGTCAAGGGCCACGCCCGCTCGACCAACCACAGCCAGGCCGGCAACGCCCAGAGCGGTACCGCCAGCGCCCAGAAGGCGAAGGCGGCCCAGCTCTGGAACGCCATCGCCACCAAGTACGGGCTCACCACCCGCCAGCCGACCCAGCTCTGAGGTCCGGGCGCGGACGGGGCCTCAGCCCACGTCCGCGCTCTCCAGCGTCCGCGTCATGTCACCGTCCGAGGCGGCCCCCGTGCCACCCGGCCGGACGGCGGTGAGCTTGCCGTCCCGGACCACCTGGAGGGTGACGTCGGCGTTGACCAGGCGCGGGAAGCCGACCGCCGAGAGCCGGGTCTCGTCCGGCCAGTGCAGGGTCGGGGTCAGTCCGCCGGTGGACACCTTCAGCCCGCCGTCCAGGGTGTGGCGGACCGCGTCCGGGGTCACGTCGCCGTCGCCGATCCGCTCCAGCACGGCCCGCAGCACGGTGTAGGCGATCCAGGTGGTCTGCACCCCGGCGTCGGCCGGGTCGATGCTGTTGTCGCCGAACGCCTCCTCGCTGATCACCTGCTTCATCGGGTTCCAGCGCGGATCGGACGCCACCGGGTACCAGCCGGTGATGTACGCCCCCTCGTACGGGCCCGAGGCACCGCCGGTCGCGTTGATCTCCGTCTGGTCGACGCTGCCCAGCACGGTCGCCGTACGGACCGGGGCGAAGTCGGCGCGGGCGCGGCGGAAGGAGTCCATGAACGTGTCCGTGCGGTCCCCGAGCGCGGGCACCACGCACCCCTTGCGCGCCGGGTCGGCGGTGGCGCCGCGCAAAGCCCGGTCGGCCTCGGCCCCGTACTCGGTGGCGTCCTCGGCGGCGAGCTGGTCGGTGGCCGCCGGGTGGCCGCCCGCCTTGAGGCCCGAGTCGAGCAGCGCGGGCAGCTCGTCCCCGGCGATGCTGTCCGGCCGTACCAGCGCGACCGGTCCGCAGCCCGCCGCGAGCGCCTGGCCGAGCCCCGCGAGCAGCGCGGGCTGGCCGCCGTTGACCGGGTAGGAGTACGGGCCGGTGAACTCGTCGCTGGTGACGCCGTAGCCGCCGATGTAGGGGATGCCGGCGCTCTCCAGCGGGGCGAGGAAGGAGTCGCCGAACTGGCTGTAGGAGCCGACGACCGCGACCACGTTCTCCGCCGCCGCGCGCCGGGCGCACTTGGCGGCGCCCACGCTGTCGTTGTGCTCGTTGCAGGTCAGCACGGTGAGCGTGCGGCCGCCGACCCCGCCGTGCCTGTTGAGCCACTTCGCGTAGGCGCGGGCCATCGCGGGCATGCCGGGCTTGTTGGTGGCGCCGGTGTTCTGCGGCGCCCAGGTCATCACCCTGACCGTGCCGTCCCCGGCGCCGCCCGTGCCGGGCACGGTCCCGCAGCCGGCGGTCAGCACGGCACAGACGGCCAGCGCGCCCGCGTACCGGGCGGCCCGCCGCGGCCGGGGGGAGGAGGGGGAGCTGTCGGGGGTGTGTCGCCTGCCGGTCATGGGCCGCCACGATTCCCGCACATCGCCAACCGGGGAGTGACGCCCGGTCGACCAGGGGTGACACGGGGGTGAACACCGGGGGCGGATGTGGCTGATGTTGTGCGGAACGTACGATCGATGACCGTGCAAGGTTCGGAGAACTCTTCCCGTCGCGGCCGTCGCTCCTCCACCATGGGCGGCATGCCGCTAAACGACATGCCGTGGTGGCGCTGGCGCTGCAACGTGCGCTCCGCGCTGCACATGCTCTCCGACCCGGCCTTCCAGCGCGACGTCTGGCTCGCGGGCGTGGAGGGGTACGGGGACGTCACCGACGCGGTCTACCGGCTGGTGGAGGACACCTGGCTGGACAACTGGTCGGCCGAGAAATACGTCGGCACCATCTTCCGGGACTCCCAGGAGGCGGCGCTGGTGGACACCGCCGTGCTGCGGGTGCTGCGGATCATGCACCAGGTCGGCCCGGACGCCCCGGTCGCCGTCTACCTGGAGCACCCGCAGTGGCCGGAGGCGGTACGAGCCGCGCAGGACGCCCATCTGCGCCTCGCCGCCAGCGACGGCGACGACCCGGCGGCGGTCCCGCGCAGCCTGGAGGCGCTGCGCATCCTGACGACGGCCATCTGAGGGTCCGCTCGGCGTCCGGCTGCCGGACACGGGCCCCGGCCGGGCTGTCCGGCGTGAGATCGTGTAGTGCATGAACGAGCAGCCCAGCCGCGCCGCCGCCCCGGCCGACACCTCGGCGGACCAGTACGTCCTCACCCTCTCCTGCCCGGACAAAAAGGGCATCGTGCACGCCGTGTCGAGCTACCTCTTCATGACCGGCTGCAACATCGAGGACAGTCAGCAGTTCGGCGACCACGACACGGGTCTGTTCTTCATGCGCGTCCACTTCTCGGCGGAGGCCCCCGTCACGCTGGAGAAGCTGCGGGCGAGCTTCGCCGCGATCGGTGACTCCTTCCACATGGACTGGCAGATCAGCCGGGGCGACCAGAAGATGCGGATCGTGCTGATGGTCAGCAAGTTCGGGCACTGCCTGAACGATCTGCTGTTCCGGGCCAGCATCGGGGCGCTGCCGGTGGAGATCGCGGCCGTGGTGTCCAACCACACGGACTTCGAGGAACTGGTGGGGTCGTACAACATCCCCTTCCACCACATTCCGGTGACGCGGGACACCAAGGCGCAGGGGGAGGCGCGGCTGCTGGAGCTGGTGCGGGAAGAGGGGGTCGAGCTCGTTGTTCTCGCGCGGTATATGCAGGTGCTCTCGGATGATCTCTGCAAGGCGTTGAGTGGGCGGATCATCAATATCCACCACTCTTTCCTGCCTAGCTTCAAGGGGGCCAAGCCTTATCACCAGGCTCATGAGCGGGGGGTCAAGCTGATCGGGGCGACCGCGCATTATGTGACCGCTGATCTTGATGAGGGGCCGATCATCGAGCAGGAGGTTGAGCGGGTGGGGCATGACTCGACGCCGGACCAACTGGTGGCCATCGGGCGGGATGTGGAGTGTCAGGCGTTGGCTCGGGCGGTCAAGTGGCATGCCGAGCGGAGGATTCTTCTCAACGGGCGCCGGACCGTCGTTTTTGCTTAGGTGATTCGGCGGGTGCGGGTGCGTCGTGGCTTGTCGCGCAGTTCCCCGCGCCCCTGAGGTGGGCATGGTTCACCGGCGTCCCAGAGGTGCCCTACATGCGGCTCAGGGATGCTGTTGCCGTCAGTACGTCTCTGATCGCCTTCCTGTCGCCCCTCTGGCCCGCTGTCGTTTCCTCCGGGGTCAGGTGGCCTGCTGCCAGGCGGCAGAATTCGACTCCGTCCAGGGCGACGTGGGCGACCTCGTGTTCGGGGGTGGGGTCCGACGGGGAGTCCAGGGGGATGAGCCATTGGCCGCCTGCGGCGCCCTCGATCTCCAGGCGGAGGCTGCGGCCGGGGGTGGCCGGCGGGGCGGTGCCTCGGTGGGCGGCGACCGCCAACGGGAGCATGCGGGCGGCGAGTTCGATCATGCGGCTCAAGTGCCGCTGGGCGGGCGGGTCGTAGGGATAGTCGACCGCCTTGGCGATGTCCTCCGCGTGCACCCAGCACTCGAAGGCGCGGTCCACCATCGCGTCCCGCAGGGGCAGCGTGAAGTCGCCGTAGCCCACCGGGAATCCGCCCGCGCCGCCGGTGAAGGAGACCGTGCGCAGCAGTTGGTGGCTCTGGTCCCGCCAGCGGGCGCGTACCGCGCGGGTCTGCGGGAAGTGCGAGGCGCGCCAGAACGCCTCGGTCCGCCCGGCGGGCCCGGCAGCGCCGCGTACGTCCGGCTCGGCCTTGGCGACGGCGTCGGTCAGCGGGTCCTCCAGGCCGAGCGCGGTCGCCACCATGCCGTCGACCGACAGCAGATGCGCGATCACCCCGGCGACCGTCGTACGACGGGTGGCGGGCACGCCCGACTCGAACCAGCGCAGCCGTACCGGGGTGTGCCACTCGGCGTCGCCGAAGTCCCGGAGCAGCGCGTCGAGGCGGGCGGTCTCCGCGTCGTACGAGGCCGCCCAGTCGGGGACCGGGATGCGGGGCGGGCGGCGGCGCAGGCAGTTCTCCAGCACCCGGTTGCGCAGGGTCGGGTCCACCTCCAGGCTCTCCGGGCGGTGCAGCAGGCCGACCGCCTCGCGCAGCCGCCGCGCCTCGTCCGCGCAGGCCCCGCACTCGCCGAGGTGCTCCTCCACCGCGTCCGTCTCCGCCGTGGAGCAGGCGGCCAGCGCCCAGGCGCCGAGCAGGGAGCGCAGCACCTCGTGCGGGAGGTCGAGCCGCTCGGGCCCGGCGGGGGAGCGGGGCGGGGGCACGCGCTCGGCCGCGCCGTCCGTGGGTCCGTCCGGCGCCTTGGCGTGGTGCGGGTCGGTCATCGCGCACCCCCGAGTCCCGGCGGCGCCCCGGTGTCGTGGGCGGTGGAGAGGAGTTGCAGGCCGAGACGGAGCCGGCGGCGGGCCTCGTCCTCGGTGACGCCGAGGTCGGCGGCGGCCTGGCGGTAGTCGCGCCGCTGGAAGTAGGCCAGCTCCAGGGCGGCCCGCAGCGGATGCGGCATCGAGTGGGCGATGTAGTCGGCGCGGGCGGCGACGGAGGCGTGCCGCACCCGGCTCTCCAAGGCGGCCAGTTCCTCCGGGGAGTCGCCGCCGAGCGCGGCCGTCTCGGTCTCGCGCAGCTTCTGCACGGCCAGCCGCTGGGTGGTCGCGGCGATCCAGGTGCGCAGCGGGCCCTGCCGGTGGTCGTAGGTGTCGGGGTGCTCCCAGACGTGGGCGAAGACGTCGCGCGTGACGGCGGCGGCGGCCGTGTCGTCGCTCAGCACGCGGTGCGCGAGGCCCTGCACCAGGGAGGCGAACCGGTCGTACAGCTCGCCCAGGGCGGCGGCCTCACCGCGCGCGAGCCGCTGCTGCATCGTGCGGTCCCAGCGGGGCGGTACGTCCTTGGCCGGCATGCGGTTCCTCCCCTCGCCGTGTCCAGGGTGTGCCCGGCTTCCCCTCGAATGTAGTCGGCACGCCTGACGGTGCACGCCCCTTTGTGTCAATGCGCGCCCCTGGCAGCGTCGCAGGTGATAGGGGTCTCTTCACACCGTCTTCACTTATCTCAAGCCCATCTCCGATCGAAGTACGATCGAACCCGATCGACAGTGACCGAAACAAGCCCTATGTCGATCCCTCCGCGGTTTGCGGTTCCGTGTTTCAGGGAAACGGCCGCTGGGCAGCCGCGCGGAAAGAACCGAAGGAACTGCTTCCATTTCCGGGTGGTTCCGCAAGATCCGCCGAGCGGAGAGGTGTGGCCGTGGCTTTCGAAGTGACCGGCACCGAACGGGGCGAGTGGGCCGTGCTCCAGGTGGCCGGCGAACTGGACCTGGTGACCTCGCCCGTGCTGCGGCAGCGGGTGCACGACGTGGTCGCCGAGGGGAACCACAGCCTGGTCCTCGATCTCTCCGAGGTCTTCTTCTGTGACTCCAGCGGGGTCGGCGTGCTCATCGCGGCCCGCAGGCTGATCCGCTCCTGCCAGGGCAGGCTGCGGCTGATCCTGCCCGACCGGGGCGCGGAGGACGGCTCGCACGTGAACCGGGTCCTCGGCGCGCTCGGGGTGCGCCGCCTCTTCGACGTGCGCCCGGACGTCGAGGCCGCCACCGCCGACGAGGCGGGATCGCTGTCGGCCTGAGCGCCGGCACTGCCGAGGTGAGCGCCCTCGGTGCCACGATTCATGGCCATGGATGTCGCGGATCGTGGCGAAAATGGGTCACGCAGCGTGGAGATGATTTCCGTACTCCGACGGTGACTCGTCACGGCCCGGAGTCGGACGGCCGCTCGGGTACCTTGGGTCGAATGCGAGTGACCGCGACCGCGAGTGCCACCAGCAGGGCCCCGCGCGCCGCCTGTTCGACTCCCCGGCGCGTGCGTCGCACAGTATGCCGCACGAGTACTCCTTCGCGCGGGAATATGCCCGAAGCGCTTGTTGGGGTGACTGTACGTCAACCATGCTGTCCCGTAAGGGAATCACGTTCCGTAACGCTTGCTCTGGCCGTTGTTCTGGCCATGCAGAAAATGGCTACGATCGTGGCCCTCGTCGTGCGGTTCGTCGCGGTTCGCGCCGCGGCGGCGGGTCGTCGTGCGGTCATGTGTCCGCCGGTTCGGATGGTGTGAGCGGTGCAGGTGCTTCAAGTGACGCTGGAGATCCGGCCCGACCCCGAAGAGGTGGGGCGGGCGAGGAAGTGGGCCCGGTCGCGGCTCGCCGGGCTGGGCATAGCGGCCGACGAGCCACTGGCCGAGACGCTGATCCTGCTCGTCTCCGAGCTGGTGACCAACGCGGTGGTGCACACCGGACGCCCGGCCCTGCTGCGGCTGTCGCTGCCCGGCGGCCCGCCGCCCGCGACGCCCGCCGGTGCGGAGCCCGCGGCCTCGGTGACGGTCCGGCTGGAGGTGGCCGACGCCAGCTCGCGCGCGCCCGTGCCGCGCTGCGCCGGGCGCGAGGCCACCGGCGGCCGGGGGCTCGCCCTCGTCGACTGTCTCGCCGACCGCTGGGGCTGGAGCCCCGAGGGCGCCGGCAAGAGCATCTGGTGCGAACTGGACCGCTGTTCCCAGCCCCGTGAGGGCGCCGCCCCGGCGTACGGGGTCCAGGCGGCCGCCTACGAGGATCTGCTCTTCGAAGCGTTCTAGCCAAGTTCGCCCGTCTTCAGAGGGGGGCGTGCGCCGGGTGTGCTTCCGTGCGCGCCCGGCGTGAAGTGGGCATAGGGCATGAATCGCCGTACCGGTGTTGACGGGTGGTACGCGCGTTGCGGAGGCTTGGGGACGGCGATTCGCCGCGAGGGGACGGCGAGGGCATGCGGGGGTGAGTCCTCGTCGAGTGTGGGTCGCACCGGCCGGTGGTGACGGGGGCAAGGGGGGACGCGCCGCCGGCCGGTCCGCCGCCCGTGCTCACGCCCCGGCGGTGGCGCCCGCCCGGAAGGTGCGCCGGTAGGCGGTCGGCGTCACGCCCAGCGCCTGCTGGAGATGCTGGCGCATCGACTGCGCCGTGCCGAACCCCGCGTCCCGTGCGACCTGGTCCACCGAGAGATCCGTCGACTCCAGCAACTGCCGCGCCAGCTCGACCCGTTGCGCGGTGAGCCACTGCCCCGGACTCACCCCGGTCTCCTCGCGGAAACGCCGGGTGAAGGTCCGTACCGACATCGCCTCCCGCTCGGCGAGGTCCCGCAACTGGAGCGGTTCGTGCAGCCGGCCGAGCGCCCAGGCGCGGGCGGCCGTGGTGGTGGCCAACTGCGGCTCGGGCAGCGGGCGGTGGATGTACTGCGCCTGTCCGCCGTCCCGGTGCGGGGGGACGACCATGCGGCGGGCCACGTCGTTGGCGACCGCCGTGCCGTGGTCGCGGCGCACCATGTGCAGGCACAGGTCGATCCCGGCCGCGACCCCCGCCGAGGTGAGCACGTCGCCGTCGTCGATGAACAGCACATCGGCGTCCACCCGGACCTCGGGGAACAGCTCCTGGAACCGGTCGGCGTCGGCCCAGTGGGTGGTCGCCGGGCGCCCGTCGAGCAGACCGGCGGCGGCGAGGACGTACACGCCGACGCAGATCGAGGCGAAGCGGGTGCCGGGGCGTACGCGGGCCAGGGCGGCGGCGAGTTCGGGGGTGAGCCGTCCCTCCTCGAAGACCGGGCCGAGTTCGTAGGACGCCGGGACGAGCACCGTGTCCGCCGTCGCCAGCGCCTCCGGGCCGTGCGGTACGTCCACCGCGAAGTCGGCGCTGGTCTCGACCGGGCCCGGCGGGCGGACGGAGCAGGTCACCACCTCGTACAGCGGGCGGCCGTGGGCATCCGTGGGGCGGCCGAAGATGCGGTGGGGGATGCCGAGTTCGAAGGGGATCAGGCCGTCCAGGGCGAGGACGGCGACGCGGTGCGGGCGGAACTCGCCGTCCACGGGCGGGATCTCAGCGGTCATGGCCCGATCCTAGCGAACACTGTCCTTCGGGCCACTCGTTGCGCACGGGCGGTGCCGGGACTCTGGAGCACGTGACTCAGACCCGTCCCGCTCCCGCCCCCGTCCAGGACGCACCACGCCGCCGGCGTGTGCACCGCGCCTGGTCCGTCGCCGCCGTCACCTTCGTCACGATCATCGGCGCGGCCGCCTTCCGCTCCCTGCCCGGCCTGCTGATCGACCCGCTGCACGCGGAGTTCGGCTGGTCGCGCGGCACCATCGGCGCGGCCGTCTCCGTCAACCTCGCGCTCTACGGGCTCACCGCGCCGTTCGCCGCCGCGCTGATGGACCGGTTCGGCATCCGCCGGGTCGTCGCCGTCGCGCTGACCGTGATCGCGCTCGGCGCCGGGCTCACCGTGTGGATGACGGCGCCCTGGCAACTCATCCTCTGCTGGGGCCTGTTCGTCGGGCTGGGCTCGGGGTCGATGGCGCTGGCGTTCGCCGCGACCGTCACCGGGCGCTGGTTCACCGAGCGGCGCGGGCTGGTCACCGGCATCCTGACCGCCGCGTCCGCCTCCGGGCAGCTCATCTTCCTGCCGCTGCTGGCCTGGATCGTGGAGAACCACCGCTGGCGCCCGGCCGCCGTCACGGTCGCGCTGGCCGCGCTCGCCGTCGTCCCGTTCGTCTGGCTGCTGCTGCGCGACCACCCGGCCGACGTGGGCCTCAAGCCGTACGGCGCCACGGAGTTCGTGCCCAAGCCGCCGCCGGTGACCGGGGCCGCGCGCAGGGCGCTCACCGTGCTGGCCTCCGCCGTGCGCACGGGGCAGTTCTGGCTGCTCGCGGGCAGCTTCGCCATCTGCGGGGCGTCCACCAACGGGCTGATCCAGACCCACTTCGTGCCCGCCGCCCACGACCACGGGATGCCGGTACCGGCGGCGGCCTCGCTGCTCGCGGTGATCGGGGTGTTCGACGTGCTCGGCACCATCGCCTCCGGCTGGTTCACCGACCGCTTCGACTCCCGGCGGCTGCTCGCCGTCTACTACGCGCTGCGCGGCATCTCGCTGCTGTTCCTGCCGATGCTGCTGGGTCCGGCCGTGCAGGTGCCGATGGTGTTCTTCATCGTCTTCTACGGCCTGGACTGGGTCGCCACCGTCCCGCCCACCCTGGCGCTGTGCCGGGAGCGGTTCGGGGACGACAGCGCGATCGTCTTCGGCTGGGTGCTGGCCTCGCACCAGATCGGCGCCGCCGTCATCGCCTGGCTCGGCGGCTTCGCCCGCGACGTCTTCGGCAGCTACGACATGGTCTGGTACGCGTCCGGGTCGCTGTGCGCGGCGGCGGCGCTGATGTCGCTGGTGATCCGGCGCCGGCCCGCGGTAGTGGCGGTCGCTTAACGCAGGCGCCGAGCCACCGACTTGGCGATCTTCTCCGCGTCGATCGCCAGCTCGCGGAACATGCCGCTGATGGGGTTGGTGAACCCGGTGAAGTACAGGCCGGGGGCGTCCTTCGGGGTGCGGGCGCCGTGGACGGTGGGCCGCCCGCGCTCGTCCAGCACGCCCAGGTGGCCCACCAGGGAGTCCAGGCCCCGGCTGTACCCGGTCGCCGCGATCACCGCGTCCGGCGCGATCCGGGTGCCGTCGGCGAGGGCCACCTTGCCGTCCTCGAACCCCTCGACGGCGGCCACGATCTCCACCTTGCCGGTGCGTACCGCGTCGATCAGGCCGACGTCCTGCACGGGGATCGCGCCCTGCCGGACCCTGCTGTACAGCCCGGCCTCCGGACGCGGCAGCCCGTGCGCGGAGAGGTCCGGGGTGCTGACGCGGGCCAGAGGCCGGGCGAGCCGGTCCACCAGCCGCACCGGCAGCCTGCGCACCACGATCCCGGTGTACTGGGCCGCCCAGCCGGCCGTGGAGCGGCGCACGATGTGCGGCGCGGTCCGTACCGCCAGCCGTACCCGCGAGGCACCGCCCGCCACCAGGTCCACGGCGATCTCCGCCCCGGTGTTGCCGACCCCGACCACCAGCACGTCCCGGCCCTCGTACGGCTTGGCGTTCCGGTACGACGAGGCGTGCAGCAGCTCGCCCTCGTAGCCCTCCGCGCCGGGCCACTCCGGCAGGCGCGGGGTGTGGTTGTGGCCGGTGGCGACCACCACGGCCGCGCCGGTCAGCTCGCGCCCGCCGGAGGCGTGCAGCAGCCAGCCCGCGCCGTCCTGAGCCTTCTCCACCCGGAACACCTCGACGCCGGTGACGATCTCCAGCTCATGGTGTTCGGCGTACTTCTCCAGGTACCGGACCACGTCGTCCCGCGCCACCCACCGCCCGAACCTGCGCGGTATCGCCAGGCCCGGCAGCGCCGACAGCCGCCGGGTGGTGTGCAGCCGGAGCCGGTCGTAGTGCCGCCGCCAGGACGCGCCCACCCGGTCGCTCTTCTCCAGCACCACCGCCCGCACCCCGCGCGCCCGCAACGCGTACGCGACCGCAAGACCGCCCGGACCCGCCCCGACGACATAGACGGGACGGTCGGCGGGGGTCGCGGAGAGGTCCGTGAACGAGGGACGCGAGTCGGCCATGGCGCGAGCGTATTCACCCACCCGATTGATGGGTCTCGGTCAAGACCGGAATCGGTTGCGGATTGATCACGGCTGTGTACGGCATGGGGACAGACCGTGCCGGAACGCCCGCGCCGCGAGCGAAATCCCCACGCTTGAGGGGGAGTCCGGGACTGAAGATGGGCACATGGAGCCACGCGACTGGCAGTTGACCGACGACCTCGCCGAATTCCGGCGCGCCGCAGAGGACTTCCTGCACTCCAGACCGGCCCTGCACACCGTCACGCTCACCGTCGCCGGGGCGCTGCGCACGCGCGGCCCCTACGCCCACGGCTCCGAACCGCCCTACTTCGGCGTGCTGCGCGACCCGGACGGCTCTGTCCGGGCGACCCTGCTGCACACCCCGCCCCGCCCCCTCCAGCTCACCCCCCTCGACCCGGAGGACGCGGCGGCGCTGGCCGACCGGCTCGCGGAGGCGGGCCACCAGGTCCCCGGCGTCTGGGCCGAGCGGGAGACCGCCGCTGCCTTCGCCACCGCCTGGCAGCGGTGCACCGGTACGACCGCCGAGCAGTCCGAGCGTCAACGCCTCTACCGGCTGGCCGAGTTGACCCCGCCCGAATCCACCCCTCCGGGCCGGGCCCGCGTGGCGGACGCGGCCGACCGGGAGCTGCTGGCGCGCTGGTACGTGGAGTTCGCTGCGGACACCGGCGGGCGGATACTCCAGGACCCCGCCGAGTGGGCCGACTCCCGCCTCGCGCACGGCGGCGCCACCCTCTGGGAGACCCCGGACGGCACCCCCGTCTCCCTCGCCGGGAACCTGCCGGAGAGCGCCGGGCAGATCCGGGTGGCCCCCGTCTACACCCCGGCCGCCCTGCGCGGCCACGGCTACGCGGGCGCGGTCACCGCCGAGGTGAGCGGACGGGCGGCGGCGACCGGGGCCGAGGTGCTGCTCTTCACCGACCTGGCCAACCCGGTCTCCAACCGGCTCTACCGGCGGCTCGGGTACCGCCCGGTCGCCGACTTCGCCACCTGGACGTTCGCCTGACGTCCCTCACGGCCACAGCAGCCGCCGCTC
The DNA here is from genome assembly GCF_004784475.1 of Streptomyces bauhiniae. Classification (GTDB taxonomy): domain Bacteria; phylum Actinomycetota; class Actinomycetes; order Streptomycetales; family Streptomycetaceae; genus Streptomyces; species Streptomyces seoulensis. Next base: position 256,502 of record NZ_SRRT01000007.1, on the reverse strand, counting down.
CCACCCGAACTCCGTGCGCCGGTACTCCAGCCGGACGTGGCGGCGGTCGGGGTCGCCCTGGAAGAACTCCACCGAGCGGGGATGGAGGCGGTAGAGGGACCAGGTGGGGGCCGGGGCCGTGGGGTCGTCGTGGGCCCGGGTCCAGGCGTCCTCGGAGGCCCGGCGCAGCTCCTCCAGCGAGTCCAGGTCCTCGCTCTGCCGGCCGGTGAGCGCGGCGGCGAGGGCGCCGGTGGAGCGGGCCTGGAGGTCGGCCTGCGCGTCCTCGGCGGGGGCGGCCGTGACCGGGCCGCGGACGCGGACCTGGCGGCCCAGCGCGGGCCAGTAGAAGGCGAGGGCGGCGTACGGGTTGGCGATCAGGTCGCGGCCCTTGCGGCTGGTGGAGTGGGTGCCGAAGGTCCAGCCGTCGGCGTCGGCGCCGTGCAGCATCACGATCCGCACGTCCGGCCGGCCCTCCGCGTCCGCCGTCGCCAGCGACATGGTGTGCGGCTCCGGCTGGCCCGCCCGTGCCGCGTCGGCCAGCCAGGCGGTGAACAGGGGCAGCGGGGTCGGGGGAGCGGTGTCCGGGTCGAAGGGCCGCAGCTCGGTGGTGTCCGGGGACCAGACCTTCAGGGAGCGCAGCAGTCCGTCGAGTTCGTCGTGTGCCATGCGCCGAGTATCCGACGCCGCGTCCCTGCCCGGACACGGCGACAGGCGGTGGTCCACGCCGAGGTGGACCACCGCCTGCCAGACAGGACTTGGGGCCGGTGCGGGTGCCGGTCGCTACTTCGTGGGCTTCTTGCCGGTCACTCCCAGATAGATCAGCAGCGCCAGGTTCGGCTTGATCTCGGCCTGCTTCACACCCCAGGCGGTGAAGCCCTTCTGGTGGGCCGCGACCGAGGACAGCATGGTGACCAGGGAGCCGGCGATCGCCGCCGGGTTCACGTCCTTGTCCACCCGGCCCTTGGACTGCAGCTCGGTGATCGCCTCGGAGAGGGAGCCGTTCACCGCGTTCAGGATCTTCATCCGCAGCTTGTTGAACCGCTTGTCGCCCTCGGCCGCCGCCAGGTCCACCACGCGCAGGATCGCGTCGTGCCGCCGGTAGAAGTCCAGGAAGCCGTCCACCAGGTCCTGCGCGGTCTGCCACCCCGCCTTGCCGGTCCAGGTGCGCCCGGCCAGCAGCTCGGTCAGCTCGGCGCTCTCGGCGGCCATCGAGTCGGCGATCTCCAGGACGGCACCCTCGACGTCCGGGAAGTACTGGTAGAAGGTCGCGGGCGAGGTGCCCGCCTTCCGCGCGACATCGATGACCTTGACATCTCGGTACGGGGAGGAGCTGAGCATCTCGCTGAGGCAGTCGAGCAGCTTCTGCCGGGTCGCCTGCCCACGCCGGCCGGCCACCCGGCCGTCGACGGTACGCACTTGTCCTGTCATGCCGTCAGCTTACCGACGGGGGGCAGGAGCGCGATTCGGCCGACTGCAAATGGGGTGCGACCCCCGCCGAGGCAAGCTTTCCCTGGTCCTGCGGGGTGCGCGGGTCCCGGTTACTTTGACGACATGGCCGAAAACAGCGCATCGATGTACGGAGAGGGCACCCCCTGCTGGGCGGACGCCCAGCTCCCCGACGTCGAGGCGGGCAAGCGGTTCTACGGCGAGCTGTTCGGGTGGACCTTCGACGGCGAGGACGCCCCCGGCGCCTCCGTCTGGGCCCGGCTGGACGGCGAACCGGTCGCCTCGCTCGCGCCCAAGACCGACGGCCGGATGCCCACCGTCTGGACGGTGTACTTCGCCACCCCGGACGCCCGCGCCCTGACCGCCAGGATCACCGACGCCGGGGGCCGCCTGATCTCCGGCCCCTTCGCGGTGGCCGACCTCGGCGCCGCCGCGCTGGTCACCGACCCCGAGGGCGCGGTGTTCGGGCTGTGGCAGTCCGACGGCCACCGGGGCTTCGGACGCCGCCGGGAGCCGGGCGCCTTCGTGTGGACCGAGCTGTACACCCCCGACCCCGCCGCCGCGAACACCTTCTACGGCGACCTCTTCCACGAGGCCCTCTTCGGCTCCGGCGCCGAGCCCGACTTCGGCCGCGCCCTGATCACCGACGTCTTCCCGGCCGAGATGCCCGCGCACTTCCTGGTGCACTTCCGCGTCGGCGACCTCGACGCCGCCCTCGCCACCGTGCGGCGGCTCGGCGGCCGGGTCCAGGTGCCGCCCTTCGACGCGTCGTACGGACGGGTGGCGGTCGTCACGGACAATCAAGGGGCGTCCTTCGCGCTGCTGACCCGGTGACGGGACGGAAGCGGGGGCGGTGAAATGACGGGATAGGGCACGAGACACCCCGATTCGCCACCGGGTTCGCAACCGGCCGCCCGGCCAGGAAGAATCGGGGTGCGTGCCGCCAGGGCGGTGCGGTGGTGAGACGCTGCACTTCGGTCGCGTCCAAAGGCGGAAGACGCGGCTCGTACGGGGAGGTGGCAGGCAAGTGGTGGATCAGCTTACGCAGCACGATCCGCGGCGGATCGGGCCGTTCGAGGTGCTGGGCCGGCTGGGCGCCGGCGGCATGGGGCTGGTCTATCTGGCGCGCTCGGCGTCGGGGCGGCGGGTGGCCATCAAGACGGTCCGCACGGAGCTGGCCGAGGACCAGCTCTTCCGGGTCCGCTTCACCCGCGAGGTGGAGGCGGCCCGCGCGGTCTCCGGCTTCTACACGGCCGCCGTCGTCGACGCCGACCCGCGCGCTGCGGTGCCCTGGCTGGCCACCGCGTACGTCCCCGCGCCCTCGCTCGAGGAGATAGTGAACGACTGCGGGCCGCTCCCGGCCCAGGCGGTGCGCTGGCTCGCGGCGGGCGTGGCCGAGGCGCTCCAGTCCATCCACGGCGCGGGCCTGGTCCACCGCGACCTCAAGCCGTCCAACGTGCTGGTGGTCGAGGACGGCCCCCGGGTCATCGACTTCGGCATCGCCTCCGGGGTGTCCAACACCCGGCTGACGATGACGAACGTCGCGGTCGGCACCCCCGCCTACATGTCGCCCGAGCAGGCCAAGGACTCCCGCAGCGTCACCGGCGCCAGCGATGTGTTCTCGCTCGGCTCCACCCTGGTCTTCGCCGCCACCGGACACCCGCCCTTCCACGGCGCCAACCCGGTCGAGACGGTGTTCATGCTGCTCCGGGAGGGCCCCGACGTCACCGGCCTGCCCGACGAGCTGCGCCCGCTGATCGAGGCGTGCATGCAGATGGAGGCGCCCGGCAGACCCTCCCCGGCCGACCTCCAGGCCCAGCTCGCCCCGCATCTGTTCGGCTCCGGCTCGGACGACTCCGGTACCGCCTCCGCCTGGCTGCCGGAGAAGGCCGTCGCCCTCATCGAGTCCCGCCGGGGCAGCCGTCCGCCCGCCAAGCCCGCCCCGCTGCCGCCCGGCCCGCGCAGTGGCGGCCGCCGGGCCGTGCCCCCGCCGCCGTCCTACGACCCGGTCGTCCCGGCGCCCGCCCCGGCCCCCGTGCCGTCCGGCGGCCCCGGCACCGGGCCGGTGCGGCTGGCCGGTCTGGAGGTGCCCATCGGGCCCGGCCCGCGCGTCGCCGACGCCCGCGCTGCCGCCGTGAAGGCGCCGCCGCCGGAGGCCGGCCTGGTGGCGAGCTGGTCCCGGCCGCGCCCCGGCGTCAACGGCGCCGACCCCGCCGTACCCCCGGTGCCGGCGCAGTTGCCGGAGACCTCGGCGGGCTGGCGGCCCTGGCGGTTCCGGATGTCCAACGACGTGTGGGGCACCCCGGCGGTCGACGGGGACCTGGTCTACGTCACCTCCTTCGAGGTGCACGCCCTGGACGTGGCCACCGGTCGGCGCCGCTTCAAGACGCGGGACGTGGCCTGGTCGATGGCGGTCGCGGACGGCCGTATCCACGCCTCCGACGGGCCCACCCTGTTCGCGCTGGACGCCCGCGAGGGCACCGACCTGTGGCGGCTGTCCACCGACGCCTGGGTGTACTCGCTGCACGCCGACCACGGCACGGTCGTCACCGGCACGCGCGGCGGCGGGGTCCAGGCGTGGGAGGCGGCGGCCGGGCGCAAGCTGTGGGAGATCTCCGGCTGCCAGACCGACTTCGAGTCGCCCGAGGCCGGCCCCGCCGTGCACGACGGCACGGTCTACGTCTGGCAGGACGCCCGGCTGCGCGCCCTGGAGGCCCGCACCGGCGACGAGCGCTGGTCGTACCCGATCGGCGACGCGGCCTCCTGCGGCGGGGTGCCCGTACGGGTGACCCCGGCGGCGGACGGCTATGTGTACGTCAGCGCGGGCAGCCGGGTCCTCGCCATCGAGGTGTCGACCGGCCGGGTGCGCTGGCACTTCGAGGCCCCGGCGGTGTTCCTGTCCCCGCCCGCCTTCGTGCCGGGCCCGGCGGTCACCGGCGGCGGGGTCTACCTCGCCGACTACCTCGGCACCGTCTACGCCCTGGACGCCACCGACGGCCGCGACCGCTGGCGCATCGCCACCGAGGCCCGCTCCTCGGTGGAACCGGTGCTGGTGGCGGCCGGGCATGTGCACGTGGGCAGCGGCAAGGGCCTGTACACGCTGGACGCGGTCACCGGCACGCCCAAGTGGCGCTTCCAGGCGGGCGGTGACGTGGTGGGCGCCCCCTCGGTCGCCGAGGGCCGTATCCACTTCGGCTCCACCGACCACCTGCTGTACACCCTGAAGGCCGACGACGGCCGGCTGCGCTGGAAGCTCGCCACCGGCGGCGAGATCACCGGCTCACCGGTCGTCAAGGACGGCGTGGTGTACGCGTGCAGCAAGGACCGGTGCGTGTACGCGCTGGACGCGGAGAAGGGCACCGGGACGGCCCGCACGACCTGAGGGCGCCCGGACATACGGAAACGGCCGGGTCCCCCGACCCGGCCGTTCCGTGTTCCCCCGTGAGTCGCGGCGGCTCCCCCTCCGCTCCGCCGCGCGCCCCCGTGCGTGTGGTGCGCCTAGCGCGGGTCGCCCACGGTGATGTGGCTCTCCAGCGTGGTGACGTCGTCCAGGTCGCCCTTGGCCTTCTTCTCGCCGGTGATGTGGCTCTCCTGCGGCGCCACCTCCGGGGCGGCCGCCGCCTTGGCGCCCTCACCGGTGATGTGGCTCTCCTGCGTGGTGACTTCGTCGGACTTCTTGGCGTCGCTCATCGACGTACTCCGTTGCTCTGAGGTGTGCTGTTGTGGCCGGGGCCGCCCGGCCGCTCCCCCGAGGGCTTCCGGACGGACCCGGTCACAGCCGGCCACCGCGTCAGCGGCCGACGGCACTACCGATCCGCCCGCCCCCGTGACGACGAATCGGCTGCGAGAAGACTGCACGGGCACGATAAACGAACGATGAACGCCGGGTCCCGCGCATTTCCGCGCGGGCCTCCCTCACCCGGCCGTCGCGGGTGACAGCAGCTCGCGCAAGGAGGCCGCCTCCGCCGAGCCCAGCCGGTCGTAGACGCTCAGCGCGTCCGTCCAGCAGGCGCGGGCCCGGTCCGTCTCGCCCAGCGCGTCCAGGGACTTGCCGAGCACGGTGAGCACGCCCGCCCGTCGCCAGTCGCCGCCCACGTGCAGCAGCACCGACAGCGACTGCTCGGCCAACGCCGCGGCCGCCGCCGGGCGTTCACCGAGCCGCACCTCGGCGAGCCGGAACAGCGTCATGCCCTCCCAGAGCCGCTGCCTGCTGTCCCGGAAGATGGTCAGCGCCTCGGAGAGCCGCGCCTCCGCCTCCTCCGCCCGCCCCGACTCGGCCAGCGCCAGCCCGAGCGCGTAACTCCCGTTCGCCAGGCGGACGGTGAGGCCCAGGTGCCGGTAGACGGCGACGCCGGACTCGGCCAGCTCCACCGCGCTGTCCACCCGCCCCATCGACAGGTGCACCCGCGACAGGTTGCACAGCGCGCTCGCCTCGCCCGGCAGGTTGCCGTCGGCGCGGTAGGCGGTGAGCGTGCGCTGAAGGTAGGTCTCGGCCTCGGCGTGCCGGCTGCGGTACGCGGCCACGATCCCGCGTTCGCTGGGCGCGTTGCAGTCGATCCACGGGTCCCCGGCCGCCCCGGCCAGCTCCACCGCGCGCTCGGCCTCCGCCTCCGCCTCGTCGAACCGGCCCGCGTTGAGGTGGACTTGGGCCAGCGTGGTGCGGGCCCGCCCCTCCACCAGCGCGTCCCCGGCCTCGGCCGCCGCGTCCCGGACGGTGGTGGCCGCCGCCCCGAACTGGTGGGCGTTGGCGCCCGATTCGGCGAGGTCCTTGGCGACGATCAGCAGATCCACCGCCCGGCGCAGACTGCCCTGGGCCACCGACTGCCGTACGCAGGCCAGCAGACAGTCGGCCTCCGCGTACAGCCAGTCCAGGGCGTCCTGGTGCCCGGCGAAGGACAGCCCCTCGTGGTCGTAGGGGTGCAGGTGCTCCACGGTCCGGTCGCCGGGGCGCTCGATGGCGTACACCCGCGCGGCCGTGGCCAGGTAGAAGTCCAGCAGCCGGGAGAGGGCTGCGGCCCGCTCGCCGGGCTCGTGCTCGTCCCGCTCGGCGCGGAGACGCGCGTAGAGCCGTACGAGGTCGTGGAAGCGGTAGCGGCCGGGGGCGGCCGACTCCAGCAGGGAGGTGTCGACCAGCGACTCCAGCAGGTCCTCGGTGTCCTCCGGGCCGAGGTCCAGCAGCGCGGCGGCGGCCGCCAGCGACAGGTCGGGGCCGTAGGCGAGGCCGAGCAGCCGGAACGCCCGCGCCTGGGCGGGTTCGAGCTGGCCGTAGCCCAGCTCGAAGGTGGCCTTGACCGCGAGGTCGCCGGCCTGCAGCTCGTCCAGCCGGCGCCGCTCGTCCGCCAGCTTGGCCGCGAGCACCGAGGTGGTCCAGGTGCGGCGGGCGGCGAGCCGGGAGGCGGCGATCCTGATGGCCAGCGGCAGGAACCCGCACGCGGCCACCACGTCCAGCGCGGCCTTCTTCTCGGCGGCGACCCGCTCCTCGCCCACGATCTTGGTGAACAGTGACAGCGCCTCCTCGGGCGACATCACGTCCAGGTCCACCAGATGCGCCCCGGCGAGCCCCACCATCCGCACCCGCGAGGTCACCAGCGCCGCGCACCCCTCGGTGCCGGGCAGCAGCGGTCTGACCTGCGCCGCGTCCTTGGCGTTGTCCAGCAGCACCAGCACCCGGCGTCCGTCCAGCACCGACCGGTACAGCGCGGCCCGCTCCTCCAGCGATTCCGGCACCGCCGAGTCCGCCGTGCCGAGCGCCCGCAGGAACGAGCCGAGCACCGTCTGGGGCTCCGCCGGGCGGGGGCCCGCTCCCTGGAGGTCGACGTAGAGCTGGCCGTCGGGGAAGGCGGCCCGCGCCCGGTGGGCCACGTGCACCGCGAGGGTGGTCTTGCCGACGCCGCCGATCCCGGCCAGCGCGGAGACCGCCATCACCCGGCCCTCCGCCTCCGAGGCCGACGCCAGCACGTCGCTCAGCTCGGTCACGAACGCGGACCGGCCGGTGAAGTCCGGCACCGAAGCCGGGAGTTGGGCGGGACGTACGAGGACGACGGGAGGTTCCTCGGCGGCGGACGAGGGCTCCGCGAGCGCCGGGTCGGCCCGCAGGATGCGCTGCTGGAGGTCGCTGAGCCCCGGACGCGGGTCCACGCCCAGCTCCTCGGCGAGCAGCCGCCGGGTGTCCGCGTACACCGCCAGCGCCTCCGCCTGGCGGCCGCTGCGGTACAGGGCCAGCATCAGCAGCTCGCGGAAGCGTTCGCGCAGCGGGTGCTCGGCGGTCAGTGCGGTCAGTTCGGAGACGGACTCGGCGTGACTGCCCTGCTCCAGGTCCATGTCCAGCCGGGACTCGAGGAGTTGGAGCCGCCACTCCTCCAGCCGGACCCGCTGGGCCTCCGCGTACGGGCCGGGTACGCCCGCCAGGGCCTCGCCGTCCCACAGCGCCAGCGCCCGGTTCAGCGACTCGCGCGCCTCGCCCAACTCCCCGGCGCCGCGCGCCTTCTCGGCCTTGGCGGCGAGTTCCTGGGCGACGACGAGGTCCAGCGGGGCGAGCGTCCGGATGGCGTACCCGCTGGACTCGCTGACCAGGACGCCGGGTTCGAGCACCTTGCGCAGCCGGGACGCGTAGGTCCGGACGGCCGCGAGCGCCCTGGGGGGCGGTTCGGTCCCCCAGAGCGCGTCGATCAGTTCGGCCGCCGTGGCGGTACGGCCCTCGCGCAGCAACAGAGCGGCCAGCAGGGCGCGTTGCTGCGGAGAGCCGGTGGGCACCGGCGCTTCCCCGCGCCAGGCCCGCACCGGCCCGAGTACCCCGAACCGCAGCACGGCGGAACCGGAGACCCGCTGCTCAGGCATCCGCCGCCCAGCGTCCATGCGTTCGCCCCCTAGGCAATCCAACTTCCCGAGCCAGTTTGCCTTCTTCACGCCACTTGCGTCAGCCGTGCGAGACGCCGATCACAAGGCGGCGCGGGGGACTCCACAGAGTTTTTACACTCTCCGGGTCTTTCCCCGCTCCGGCTCAGCGCTTGGTGGTGCTGTTGAACAGCGAGCGGGACCAGAGGTAGCCGACCAGGGCGATCCCCGCACACCAGGCCAGCGAGATCCAGCCGTCGTTGCCGATGGCCGAGCCGGTGAGCAGACCGCGCAGGGTCTCGATCATCGGCGTGAACGGCTGGTGCTCGGCGAACCAGCGCAGCCCCGGCGACATCGACTCGGCCGGCACGAACGCGGAGCCCAGGAAGGGCAGGAACTGCACCAGCAGCGGCTTGTTGCTGGCGGACTCCACGGTCTTGGAGATCAGCCCGAGCGCCACCGACAGCCAGGTCACCGCGAACGCGATGGCCGCGAGGAACCCGGCCGCCGCCAGCCACTCCAGCGGGGACGCGTCCGGCCGGAACCCGAGGGCGAGCGCGACCCCGATCACCAGGACCAGGCTCACCATCGTCTGCAGGACGCTGCCGATGACATGCCCGGTCATGAACGAGGAGCGGGTGATGTTCATGGTGCGGAAGCGGTTGATGATGCCCTCGGTCATGTCCGAGCAGACCGCGATCGAGGTCGACATGGCCCCCGCCGCCACGCCCATCACGACCACACCGGGGACCAGATACTCCAGGTAGGCGTCCCGGCCGCCGCCCATCCCGCCGCCGATCGCGCCCCCGAAGGCGTACACGAACAGCAGCAGCATCAGGATCGGCAGCATCGAGCTGCCGAGCGAGACGGCCGGGTAGCGGACGGCGTGCTTGACGTTGCGCCGCAGCATCGTCATCGAGTCCTGCACGGCGTAGGTGAGGGTGCTCATCGCTGGGTCTCCTTGAGGGTGTCGTCGGCGCTGACGTGGAGCGGGGTGCCGGTGGTGCCCTGGCCGGTGAGCGCGAGGAACACGTCGTCCAGGTCGGGGGTGTGCACGGAGAAGCCGGCCGCCTGGACCCCGGCCGCGTCGAGCCGGTCCAGCAGGGCGCGCAGGGCGTCCAGGCCGCCGTCACCGGCCACCCGGAGGGCGAGGTTCTCGTCGTCCCGCGCGGCGCCGGGGAAGGCCGCTGCCGCGCGCTCGTACTCCTCGGGGCCGGTGAACCGCAGCCGGACGTGGGCGCCGGGGATGCGGGCCTTCAGCTCGTCGGCGGTGCCCTCGGCGACGATCCGGCCGCCGTCGAGGACGGCGATCCGGTCGGCCAACTGGTCGGCCTCCTCCAGGTACTGGGTGGTGAGGAAGACCGTGGTGCCGCCGGCGACCAGCGTGCGGACGGTGTCCCACATGGTGCGGCGGCTGCGCGGGTCGAGCCCGGTCGTCGGCTCGTCCAGGAAGATCACCTGGGGGTCGCCGACGAGGGTCATGGCGAGGTCGAGCCGCCTCCGCATGCCGCCGGAGAAGGTCGCAGCCCGCTTGTCCGCCACGTCCGCGATGTCGAACCGCTCCAGCAACTCCCTTGTGCGCTCCCGGCCTTCGCGCTTGCCGAGGCGGAGCAGGTCGGCCATGAGGAGGAGGTTCTCCTCGGCGGTGAGCAGGTCGTCCAGCGCGGCGAACTGGCCGGTGACGCCGATCGCGGAACGCACGCCGTCCGGTGCGGCGGTGATGTCGTGGCCCGCGATCCGGGCCTCGCCGCCGTCGGGAGCGACGAGGGTGGAGAGGATCTGGACGGTGGTGGTCTTGCCCGCGCCGTTCGGCCCGAGCAGGGCGAACACGGTTCCGGCGGGGATGGTCAGGTCGATGCCGTCCAGCACGGTCTTGTCGCCGTAGGACTTGCGCAGGCCGGTGACGGAGACGGCGGGGGTCTGTTCGGCGGCTGTTCTGGGCGTGGGCATGACAGATGACGGCATGGGGCCCTCCTGAGGGCGGGAGTGGGAAGAGGGGTGGCGGTGCTCAGGCGTGGGCGCGCAGGATGTCGATGTTGCCCCAGTTGGTGCGGGCGTGGATCTTCACGGTGTCCTCGGTGTGCTCCGGCGCCCCGGCGGAGGCGAGCGCGTTGCGCACCTGGCCGTGGGCGGAGCTGACGTCGAGCCAGGCGGCGGTGCCCTCGCGGACGCCGATCTCGATGGAGCCGTGCGCGGTCTCCAACTGGACCTCGCCGCGCGCCACTTCGGCGACCCGCAGGGGGCCGTTGCTCGTGGTGCCGGTGACGGACGCCTCGGTGCGGCCGATGTCGATGCCGCCGTTGGCGCCGCTCACGCGGAGGTCGCCGGTGACGGCCTCGATGACCGTGGCGCCGTTGGTGTTCTTCAGGACGGCGGGGCCGTCGATGGTGCCGACCCGGATGGTGCCGCTGCTGCTGGTGATCTCGGCGGCGCCGTCGACCCGGTCCACGGTGACCGAGCCGTGCGCCACGGTCAGCTTCAGCGGGCCGGTGGCGTCGAGGCGTACGTCGCCGGTGGAGGTCTTCACCCGGACCTCGCCCAGCCGGCCCTCGCCGAGCACCTGGGTCCAGGAGCCGGTGACCTCGGCGGAGGAGCCTTCGGGCAGGTGGACCGTGACGTCGACCAGGCCGGAGGGGCCGATGAGCAGCCGCTCCCGCGTCCGGACGGTCAGGGCGCCGGCCGCGAAGCCGACCTCGGTCTGCTCGGCGGCCCGTACGTCCTTGTCCCGCTTCGGGTCGCGGGGCGCGACCTCGACCACGGTGTCCGCGCGGTCCTCCGCGGAGAACCGAAGGGAACCGGCGCCGATGTGCGCGGTGACGGTGATGGGCTGAGGGGTGTCGAAAGTAGGCATGGCTGTCCCGTCCTCTTGGCTCGTCAGGTCGTCCCCGCAGGTGGGGGCGTGAAGGTGGGGCGGTGGTGCGGCTGGGCTAGCGCACCCAGCCGGTGAAGCTCTGGCCGATCGTGCGGGTCTTCTCCGCCGGGCGCGGCCGGGTGGTGCCGTCGACCGCCGCGGAGACGGCGCGCACCAGCCAGGCGTTGACCGACAGGCCCTCGCGGCCGGCCGCGTCCTCGGCGCGCGCCTTGAGGTGTGCTGGGAGCCGGAGGTTGACGCGGGCGGTGCCACCCTCGTCGGCCTCGGGGACCGGCTGGGGTGCGACCGGCTCGGCCGCTTCCGCCGGGGCGGACTCGGCCGGGGGCGCGGTGACGACGAACTCGGGGTCGAGTCCCCGCAGCCGTACGTCGACCGAGCCGGGGGCCAGCTCGCGGGTGATCTCGTCCATCGCGGCGGAGAGCACGTGGAGCATGGTCAGGCGGGTCGCCGACTCCAGCGGAGCGGTGAGCCGCTCCGCCAGCTCGCGCGCCTCCTCGCCGCCGGCCTCGGCGGCCACCGCGAGTTCGCGGCGGAGGGTGTCGACATACGGGGTGAGGTCCATGGCGTTAGCTTGGCACCATTGTGGCGCCATGGCAACCCCCATTGGCACCACATGGCACCGAGTGGCACCACATAGCGCCACGCGTGGTGCCGCACTGGTGGCGCGCGCGGTGCCGTCAGGCGCCGACGGGGCTGTCCGTGGCGGTCAGAAGTGCGTCGCGATGCCGAAGACGCGGCGGAGTTGGGCCATGTCGTGCCGGTCGCGCTCCGACGGCTCGTAGCCCTGGTGGAAGCAGACCTGCTGCCTGGCGGACAGGCACGGCACCGGCCTCCCCCCGATGGTGCCCGTCACGAAGCAGGAAGCGGGGTAGGCGAAGGGACGGCCGGGGTCGGGTGACGCCTGTACCGCCGACCCGTCCCCGGCGAAGACCAGCGGGTGGAGGTCGATCTCCCGTCCGTCCGGGGCGGTCATGACGAACCGGACGGGCCGCTGGTCCAGCGTCTCGGTGAAACCGGCTGCGCGAAGCGCCGCCAGCACGGCGGGCTCCTGGTCGGCGCGGTGCATCAGGTCCAGGTCGCGGTGGTCGCGGGTGCGCGCTCCGACCAGGGCGTCGATGCCCCAGCCGCCACCGATCCAGACGTCCGCCCCGGCGCGGCGCAGCAGGGCGAGAACGGACAGCACGTCCTCGGAGGTCATCACCTGACGCAGGCTAGGAGCCTCCGGCCAGGCGCCGCGAACGATTTCGCCTCCGGCGCCGGCGGCCCGCCCGAAAAGCGCCCGTAGCTCACGATCACGCCGAACGTATGCTCAGGGAATGACGACTTCCGCGACCCCCGGAACCGGCCCCACCGAGAACTCCATGCGTCGCGCCCTCAAACGTGCCCGTGACGGTGTCGCCCTCGACGTCTCCGAGGCGGCGGTGCTGCTCCAGGCCCGCGGCGAGGCCCTAGAGGACCTCACCGCGTCCGCCGCACGGGTACGGGACGCGGGGCTCGACGCGGCGGGGCGGCCCGGAGTCATCACGTACTCGAAGAGCGTGTTCATCCCGCTGACCCGGCTGTGCCGCGACAAGTGCCACTACTGCACCTTCGTCACCGTCCCCGGCAAGCTCCGCCGCGCCGGCCACGGGATGTTCATGTCGCCGGACGAGGTGCTGGACATCGCCCGCAAGGGTGCCGCGCTCGGCTGCAAGGAAGCCCTGATCACCCTCGGGGACAAGCCCGAGGACCGCTGGCCCGAGGCGCGCGAGTGGCTCGACGCGCACGGCTACGACGACACGATCGCCTACGTACGCGCCATCTCCATCCGCATCCTGGAGGAGACCGGCCTGCTGCCCCACCTCAACCCCGGCGTCATGAGCTGGACCGACTTCCAGCGGCTCAAGCCGGTCGCGCCGAGCATGGGCATGATGCTGGAGACCACCGCCGAGCGCCTCTGGTCCGAGCCCGGCGGCCCGCACCACGGCTCCCCGGACAAGGAACCCGCCGTACGACTGCGGGTTTTGGAGGACGCCGGCCGTTCCTCCGTCCCCTTCACGTCCGGGCTGCTGATCGGCATCGGGGAGACCTACGAGGAGCGCGCGGAGTCCCTGTTCGCGCTGCGCAAGGTCTCCCGCGCCTACCACGGCGTCCAGGAGCTGATCATCCAGAACTTCCGCGCCAAGCCGGACACCGCGATGCGCGGCATGCCGGACGCCGAGCTGGACGAGCTGATCGCCACCGTCGCCGTCGCCCGGCACATCATGGGCCCCGCCGCCAACCTCCAGGCCCCGCCCAACCTCGTCGACAGCGAGTACGAGCGGCTGATCGGCGCGGGCATCGACGACTGGGGCGGGGTCTCGCCGCTCACCATCGACCACGTCAACCCCGAGCGCCCCTGGCCGCAGATCGAGGAACTGACCGAGCGGTCCCGCGCGGCGGGCTTCGAGCTGCGGGAACGGCTGTGCGTGTACCCGGAGTTCGTCCGTAGGGGCGAACCCTGGCTCGACCCCCGGCTGCGCCCGCACGTCGCCGCCCTGGCCGACCCGGAGACCGGCCTCGCCCGGCCCGGCGTACTCCCGAAGGGCCTGCCCTGGCAGGAGCCGGAGGAGGTCTTCACCGCCACCGGCCGCACCGACCTGCACGCCTCCATCGACACCGAGGGCCGCACCTCGGACCGGCGCGACGACTTCGACGAGGTGTACGGCGACTGGGCCGAGCTGCGCGAGGCCGCCGCCCCCGGCATGGTCCCCGAGCGCATCGACACCGACGTCCGCGAGGCCCTGCGCACCGCCGCCGACGACCCGGCGAAGCTCACGGATGCCGAGGCCCTGGCGCTGTTCCACGCGGACGGCCGCGCACTGGACGCGCTGTGCCAAGTGGCCGACGACGTACGCAAGTCGGTGGTCGGGGACGACGTCACGTACATCGTCACGCGCAACATCAACTTCACCAACGTCTGCTACACCGGCTGCCGTTTCTGCGCCTTCGCCCAGCGGCGCACCGACGCCGACGCCTACACCCTCTCGCTCGACCAGGTCGCGGACCGGGCCCAGCAGGCGTGGGACGTGGGCGCGGTGGAGGTCTGCATGCAGGGCGGCATCCACCCGGACCTGCCCGGCACCGCGTACTTCGACATCGCGAAGGCGGTCAAGGAACGTGTCCCCGGCATGCATGTGCACGCCTTCTCCCCGATGGAGGTCGTCAACGGCGCGACCCGTACGGGTATGTCGATCAGGGAGTGGCTGACGGCGGCCAAGGAGGCCGGGCTCGACTCCGTACCGGGCACGGCGGCGGAAATCCTGGACGACGAGGTGCGCTGGGTGCTGACCAAGGGCAAGCTGCCCACGGCCACCTGGACCGAGGTCATCACCACCGCCCACGAGCTGGGCATCCGCTCCTCGTCCACGATGATGTACGGCCATGTCGACCAGCCCCGGCACTGGCTGGGCCACCTGCGCACACTGGCCGGAATCCAGGAACGGACGGGCGGCTTCACGGAGTTCGTGACCCTCCCCTTCATCCACACCAACGCGCCGGTGTACTTGGCGGGTATCGCGCGCCCGGGTCCTTCCATGCGGGACAACCGAGCGGTGACGGCGATGGCGAGGCTCCTGCTCCACGGCCTGATCCCCAACATCCAGACCAGTTGGGTCAAGCTCGGCACCGAGGGCGCGGCCGAGATGCTGCGCTCCGGCGCGAACGACCTGGGCGGCACGCTGATGGAGGAGACGATCTCCCGGATGGCGGGCTCGTCGTACGGCTCGTACAAGTCCGTACGAGACCTGGAGGCGGTCGCGGAGGCGGCCGGGCGGCCGGCGAAACCGCGCACCACGCTGTACGGCGAGGTGCCCGAGGAGCGGGTCTCGGCGGCCCGCGCCTCGGACGGGCACCTGCCGGAGCTGCTGCCCCTCGTGGACTGAGTACGATGATCCGACCCCGGATCTGAGAAGGGGCCCCACAGCGGAGGAGATGCGTACCCGTGGCTGCCCTACTGCCCTCCTGGGCCTGGGTCTCCGGACTGACGGTCGCGGCGACCGCCGCCGTCGTCGCCCTCGCCGTCCAGGCCGACCACGGCCCCCGCCCCACGACCCCCGCGGCCCACACCCGCCCGACGGCCTCCGCCTCCCCGACCCCCTCCACCGCCCCCACCCCCTCCGGCCCACCCGCGCTGCCGGAGGCGTCGGGGGTGGGGCGGCGGATCGTGTACTCGGTGGGGGCGCATCGGGTGTGGCTGGTGGATGCGACGGGTCAGCCTTCGCGGACGTTCCCGGTGTGGGCGGGCACGGTGGACCCCAAGCCGGGCCGCTACTCCATCACCGCCCGCACGGCCGCGACGGTCGGCTCGGACGGCGTGAAGGTGGAGCACATCGTCTACTTCACCGCCGTCTCCGGCGTGAACATAGGCTTCTCCAACGCCCTCGACGGCTCCTCGCCCCCACCCGCGAACGGCGCCCAGACCGGCGGAATCCGCCTCCACAAGGAGGACGGGGCTGCGCTGTGGTCCTTCGGGGACTACGGCACGAAGGTGTCGGTCGTCGAATAGCGCGCCCATCCGCATGGTGCCCGTACTCAGGGAGGCATGCGATGTCGCGGACCGACTTGGCGTTCACTGACCTGCTCGCCGATACGCACCACTCGGCCGTCCATCTGGAGATGCGCGACTCCTACGGGATCGGGGAGGAGGCGGCCGAGTTCGAGAGGTGGCGGTCAGGATGGCGGCCAGACCCGGACCCGGCCACCTGGTGGAACAACTTCCACACTTGGGTCCGCGACGCCACGGCCCGGGGCGTGGTGTTCCGCCGGGCCCGCATCGTGTCCGAGCCGGTGAGCCCGTACATCCGGTACGAACACGCCTGCACTTTCCAGAACGTGGCGGCCGGGGAGCTGGTCCGGTGGCTCCCGCGCCGCCGGGCGTCGGACATCGCACTCCCCGGCAACGACTTCTGGCTCTTCGACGGCCGCCTGGTCATGTGGAACCACTTCACCGGCGAGGGGGGCTCCGCCGGGCCGGAGCTGGATGAGCGTCCCGACGTGGCCAAGCTGTGCGGGGCCGCGTTCGATGCCGTGTGGGAGCGTGCGACACCGCACGAGGACTACAAGATCCGATAGACCGGTCCGCCCATGCCCGCGTCCCCGTCCTCAAGCGCCCAGGCTGCCCGTAAGGCGGTTGCCGACCGGCTCCGGGAAATCCGGAGGGACGCGGGCCTGTCCGGCCAGGCCCTCGCCGTGAGAGCCGGCTGGTACAAGTCCAAGGTGTCCCAGGACTGGCGGGCGGATTACAGCGTCTTGTCCTACGAACCCATGAACCTGCCGTCCAGGATGGAGGAGGCGCTGATCGCTCACCTGGAACACTTCGGCCTTGTCTCCGGCAGCTTCGACCTGGCCCTCACCCGTGATGGTGACCTGCACTGGCTGGAGCTGAACCCCAACGGTCAATGGGGTTGGCTTGAGGAGGAAACCGGTCTGCCGATCGCCGCTGCCTTCGCCGATGTGTTGGCACAAGGAGCCACAACGTGACCCACGCCGACCCCGCGGGCCTCCGCCACGCTCTGGCCGATCGCCTGGAAGAGGGCGACGTCCTGAAGACTCCCGCCTGGCGGAAGGCCGTCGTATCCGTACCCAGGGAGTTGTTCCTCCCGTCGTTCTTCAAGAGCGGGCCCGGCCCTCACGGCTTCACCCAGTACACCCCCGTCACCCGGACCACCGACGAGGACGAGCGACTGGCCCTCATCTACCAGGACGAGACCTGGGTGACCCAGCTCGACGGCCGCCTCACAGCCGACGCGGCCGGCGGACCGGTGACGGGCTTCCCCACCTCCTCGTCCACCATGCCGTCCACCGTCGTGGGGATGCTCGAAGCCCTGGACGTCGAGGACGGCATGAACGTCCTGGAGATCGGCACCGGCACCGGCTACTCCACGAGCCTGCTGTGCCATCGGCTGGGAGAGGACAACGTCACCAGCGTGGAGGTGGACCGCGCCGTGTCGGAGCGGGCGGACGCGGCCTTGGAGGAGGCCGGGTACTCGACATGGACCGTTGTCGGTGACGGGCTTCTCGGTCACCCCCACCGCGCACCGTACGACCGGACCATCGCGACCTGTGCGGTCCGCCGCATCCCGTACGCATGGGTGCGCCAGACCAAACCCGGCGGGATCATTCTCGCCACAGTGGGACCCAGTGCCTGGTCCTACGGAACCGGCCTGGCCAAGCTCACTGTCAGGGACGACGGCACCGCCGAGGGCCGGATCATCGGCCGCACCTCGTTCATGCCCGCGCGGGCGGAGGCCGTGACCCCCCTGTTCGGAGACCTCTCCGCCCGTGCCGCCTACGCCGACAGCGAGCGGCGGACCGCCCTTTCCCCCGACGTCCTGAACGACTGGATGCCTGCCTTCCTGGCCCAGCTCGCCGCCCCCGGCACCCAGCTCGTGCGCGCCGTCAGCGACGGCCGGGAGACGGTGTACCTGTTCGACACCGGGCGGGAGTCATTCGCTGCCCTCAGTGCCGGTGGTGGTGAATGGCAGGTCCGGCAAGGGGGACCGGTTGCCATCTGGGACGCCATCGAGAACGCGGTGACCGCGTGGCGCAATGCCGGCGAGCCTGACATCACCTCCGTGCGCATGGAGATCACTCCCCAGGCGCACGCCTACTGGATCGACGGCCGACCGTCCCTGCGCTGGAGGCATCCACACCCTGCGCTGAGCGCCTGACCGCTTCCCGGCGCCCCTACTCGGCCGGCCGAAATTCAGCGTGGGGTGTCGCCCGCTGCCACACGGCCTCGAAGGCGGCCTCGCAGAGCTTTGCCACGTCGGGGTCCTCAGTGACTTCCAGGTCCATGTTCTCGCCCTCGCCGTCGAAGTGGTTGACGACGACGAGCCGGGAGTCGAAGAGCCAGAAGTCGTTGCCGGGAAGGCTGATTTCCGTCGCCCTGCGCCGCGAGAGCCAGCGCACGTCCTCCCCGGCCGCGATGTTCAGGCCGTCCGTGACGGCGTACTCGAAGCGGATGTACTCGCTCACGGGCACGGAGACGATCCGCGCGCGGCGCACCTCGACCCCGCGCGCGGTCGCCTCCGTGACAATGGCGTGCCAGTCGGCCCAGCGCTCAGCCGGGTCGAGATCCACGCCCGCCTGCCAGTCGGTGAAGGCCGGGTCCGTCATCATGTAGGCGTCACGCATCTCCAAGTGGACGGCAGTCCGCCGGCAGTTACGGAACAGCTCCTCGAACGTCGGGCTCTCCGACACGCTTCGACACCTCCGGGGTGCGGCCGGGTAACTCGGGGTCGGCTCCTACCGCTCGTCGCGGGTCGGCAAGTGGTTGATGATCAAGGCGACTCCGCTGAGGAGGAAGATGCGGGTGGCCGCGTCCACGCCGTTCCAGGTCTTGGACTGCCACATGGCGAACCATTCGCCGCCGATGGCGATGAAGCCGGCGCCGAAGAGAAGGATCAGCATCAGCAGGCCGTACGTGGAGAAGCGGCGCGCGCGGGCGTTGTCCCGCCGGGCCCACAGCCAGGTGCCCCACACGAGTACGGCTGCCGCCGCCGTCTCCCACGCGATGATCGCCACGTAGGCGGTGTCCTGGAGGGCGGTGCTGGTGATCGCCCGCCACATCAGGTGGTCGTCCTTGAACGTGGTGTCCATCGCCAGGACGTGCCGTACGTACTGCTGGTTCGTGCCGAAGTCCGTGATGTTGCCTACGGCGACGAGGGCGATGTACAGCGCGAGCACGCCGGTGAGCACGGTGGCGGCGAGGCTCAGCCCCGAGCGGGCGGCACGGGCGGAGTCGGCGGGGGCCGCAGAATCGGTCATGGTCATGACCGGAATTCTTCCCGACCCCGGCCGAGGGGGAACACCTTTCAGACGAGGTGCCCTGCGTGACTGAGGAAGGAGGTCCAGGTGCTGGCGGAGACGGTGAGATGGACTCCGTCGGTGGCCTTGGAGTCCCGGATGTGGATGTGGTCGGGGGTGAGGGCGACCTCGACGCAGTCGGGTTCGTTCGCCCCGCTGTAGCTGCTCTTGAACCAGGTAAGCGTAGGGGCGGTCATGTTCCTTCTCCCAGAAGATCTTTGATGAACGCCAGGGAATCCCGTGGTGCCAGGGCCTGTGCCCGGATCATTCCATAGCGCATCTCCAAGGTCAGGACCTCCCGGGGGTCGCTGATCACCCTGCTGAACAGCTCGGCCGTCACGTACCCCATGGCGACGCCACTCCTGAGTTTCAGCACACGGAACGATCCGCTCACACCCGCGTGGTCCTCCCAGCGAGTGGGCATGACCTGAATCTCCACGTTCCGTAACTCGCCTACTTCCAACAGGTGTTCGAGTTGGCGGCGCAGTACCAGTCTGCCTCCTACGGGCCTCCGTAGCGTCGCTTCTTCCTGTACGAAAGTGAGGTGCGGCGGGGGCACCCGTTCGAAGACCTCCTTGCGCGCCATGCGCGCGGCCACATGACGGCTGATCTCCTCCTCGGTGAGGGCGGGCCGCCGCATCGCGTACAAGGCTTGGGCGTACTCCGGTGTCTGGAGCAGTCCGTGTACGTTCAGGACGCTGTACGCCCCCAGCTCCACGGATTCCTCTTCGAGCTTCTGCAGGTCCCGGACCTTCTTCGGGTACCTGGCCCTCTCGACGTCCTCCTTCATCGCGGACAGCTTGCCGCCTGCGTTCAGTACCTCGTCCGACCTGTCGAGGAAGTCCGGCTTCGGGACCCGCCGCCCGCGTTCGACCGAGGACACCATTTCCGTGCTGTATCCGATGGCGGCGCCTAGCTCCGGCTGCCGCATGCCTGCTGATTCCCGCCACGCCTTGATCTGCCGGCCCACCGCCCTGAGTACGGCCTCGGCCTCCTCGTCCTCCACCGGCGCCCCTCTCGCTCGTACCAGCCGTACCGCTGCCCCGCCCACCCGTACAGTCACCCTGCGTACCGTGGTCGTAACTGTTCAGCGTAGGGACAGACGGCCACTCTGGGTGACATGAATGAGAAATCACGGCTGCGCATCCAGTTGTCCGCGACGCGGAGAGGGGCCCGGCTCGCCCGGTTGCTCACGGAGCGGCAACTGGACGAGTGGGGGATGCCGTTCGAGGAGGCGACGCAGGTCGTGGCCGAGCTGGCGGCCAACGCCGTGCTGCACGGCAGGGTCCCCGGGCGGGACTTCCGGCTGGAGCTGCTGCGGAGGGACGACGGCACGCTCCGTGTCGAGGTGACCGACGCGCGGGGTGAGCGGAGGCCGAAGCCGCCGGAGGAGGTGGGTGAACTGGCCGACGGTGGACGGGGGTTGCGCATCGTCGCCGCGTACGCGCACCAGTGGGGCGTGGTCGACGCACCCGCCGGGGCCAAGACCGTGTGGGCGGAGCTGAAGCGTCCGTATCCGACCGATACCGGCCCGGCGGAGATCGTTCGGCACGCCGATCAGACCGTTCCGAGTCCATTACAGTGCTGACCGTCGCGGGCGGACGGTGGCGCGAGGAGGTCTGGGTGGGTGCGACGAGCGGCGCCGTCTGGGGCCGTGCGGAACAGCAGGACTTCCGGGGCCGCGTACGGGGCACGCTGCTGGGCGCCGCGATCGGCGACGCCCTCGGCGCACCGGTCGACTCGCTGGACCTGGACGCGATCCGTGCCGCGTACGGCCCCGAGGGGCTGACCGACCTCGCGCCCGGCCAGGGCAGACGCGGCACCGTCTCGCACCACACCCAGCTCACCCTCTTCACCGTGGACGGCCTGATCCGCGCCCAGGTCCGCCGCGACACGGGCGCCTGGCATCCGCCGACCGACCTGCACCGGGCGTACCTGCGCTGGGCGGCGACCCAGCGGGACTGGGGTCCGGACGAGCGCCGCGCGGAGGACGGCTGGCTGGCCCGCGAGGAGTGGCTGTACGCCCGCCGCAACCCCACCCGCGCCCTGCTGCTGGGCCTCGGCAACGACGTGATGGGCACACTGGAACGCCCCAAGAACCCCGGCGAGGCGGGCCCGGAGGCCGTCGCCCGCTCGGCACCCTTCGGCCTGCTGGTCGGCTGGGAGCCCCAGCTCGTCGTCCAACTCGCGCTGGAGTGCGCCGCCCAGACCCACGGCCACCCGGTGGCGGTCCTCTCGGCGGGCGCGTACGCGGTCATCGTGCACGCCCTCGCGCGCGGCGAGAGCCTGGACGGCGCCGTCCAGAGCACCCTCGCCCTCCTGACCGCCCGCCCCGGCCACGAGCCCGTCACAACCGCCCTCCAACGCTCCCTCGGCGCGGTACGCCAGGGCCTCCCGACCCCGGCACGGGTGGCGGAGCTGGTCGGCGAGGGCACGGCCGACGGCCTCCTCTCCGCCGCCGTCTACTGCGCCCTGGTCGGCGACGACGTCCGCCACGGCCTCTGCCTCGCGGTCAACCACCCCGGCCCCTCCGCAGCCGCAGGAGCCCTGACAGGCGGCCTCCTCGGCGCCCTGCACGGCGAAACAGCCCTCCCCCCGGCCTGGCTCCCCGACCTCGAAGGCCGCCCCACCATCCTCGAACTGGCCGACGACTTCGCCCTCGAAATGACCCAGGGCCCGGCCCTCCACACCCCAGCCGGCTCAGCCCCCGGCTGGCTGGCCCGCTACCCGCGAGCCTGACGGCGCCGACTTCGCCCGGGTCGCCGCTCACCGGCTTCGCCCCGGAGCACCGCTGCCCTCGCGGCTGAGGGCGCCGGGCGGTCCAGGCCCCAGGCCGACATCTGCGCGCGGCACCCGCAGGTCATGGCGCCGGGTAATCGCTGCCGCTCCCCAGCGCCCTCATTCGGGCCAGCCGCCCCACCCCCGCAGGCGGCGGAGCCCGGGAGGGCCCTGCCTCCGCCGCACAGGGGGCAGCCCATTCCGTCCTGCGTCGGCTCGCCGCTGCCCCGCGGTCCGAGGGCCGCGGCCGTTTGCCAGCGCCCGAGTACGTCGTCGCCCGCAGGGTTCGGGCTCCGGGCGGCCCCCCGACCGTCCGGAGCCCTGCCGGGGCACGCTCCACCCGCCCCGCGCCCGTGCTCCTCAGTCCCTCCGAGGCGCCCCCACCACGTCGTCCCCCGCAACCCCCGGTGCCGGAACCACCGCCGCGCCCCCGCCGTCCGAGTTGACCCGGTCGATCACCGCCAGCCGCTCCGGGGTGTCCTCCGGCTTGATCCAGCCGACCGTCACGTACAGGAGCAGGGACACCGCGAGGGGGACCGAGACCTGGTACTGGAGGGGGACTCCGCCGGAGATCTGCCAGTTGAGGGAGTAGTTGACCAGCCAGAAGGACAGGAGGCCCGCCGCCCAGGCGGTCAGCGCGGCCGTGGGGCCGGAGCGGCGGAACGGGTGGAGCAAACCCAGCATCATCGGGATCGCGATGGGCCCCATCAGCCCCGCCACCCACTTGATGACCACCGTGATGATGTCCTTGAACGCGGGGGAGTCCACCTGGGTCGCCACCGCCATCGACAGGCCGAGGAAGACCACCGTCGTCACCCGCGCCGCCAGCAGGCCCGCCCGTTCGCCCCACCCCCGCGCCCGCCGCGACAGCACCGGCGCCACGTCGCGCGTGAACACCGCCGCGATGGCGTTCGCGTCGGAGGAGCACATGGCCATGGTGTGGGAGAAGAAGCCGACGACGACCAGCCCCAACAGGCCGTGGGGGAGGAGCTGTTCGGTCATCAGGGCGTACGCGTCCGAGCCGTCCGGCTTCTGCGCGTGGACCAGCAGCGGGGCCATCCACATGGGGAAGAACAGCACCACCGGCCACACCAGCCACAGCAGCGCCGAGAGCCGGGCGGAGCGGGCGGCTTCGCGCGGCGAGCGAGTCGCCATGTACCGCTGCGCCTGGTTGAGCATCCCGCCGTTGTACTCGAACAGCTTGATGAACAGGAACGCCAGCAGGAACACCGTCCCGTACGGCCCCGCCAGCGGCTCCCCGTGTCCGTGCAGCGCGGGCTCGTCGAAGGCGCCGAACATCCCGATGTCCCGGTCGCCCAGCTTCAGCACCACCGCGACGAACATCGCCACCCCGGCCAGCAACTGGATGACGAACTGCCCGAGTTCGGTCAGCGCGTCCGCCCACAGCCCGCCGATCGTGCAGTACACGGCGGTCACCGCGCCGGTGATGAGGATGCCCTGGTTCAGCGAGGCGCCCGTGAACACCGACAACAGCGTGGCGATCGCGGCCCACTTCGCGCCCACGTCCACGATCTTCAGCAGCATCCCGGACCAGGCGAGCGCCTGCTGCGTGGTGAGGTCGTACCGGTTCTTCAGGTACTCCAGCGGCGAGGACACCCCCAGCCGCGACCGCAGCCGGTTGATGCGCGGCGCGAACAGCCGGGAGCCGATGGCGATGCCGAGCGCGATCGGGAACGACCAGGTCACATACGAGGTGACCCCGTAGGTGTAGGCGATTCCCGCGTACCCGGTGAACATCACCGCGCTGTAGCCCGACATGTGGTGCGAGATCCCGGACAGCCACCACGGCATCCGGCCGCCGGCGGTGAAGAAGTCCCCCACGTCGTCCACCCGCCGGTGCGACCAGAACCCGATCGCCACCATCACACCGAAGTAGCCGATCAGCACCGCCCAGTCGAGACCGTTCATGTCTGCCCTCCCAGGGTCCGGCCGCCGGCGTCAGCCAGTCAGGCATGTGAACTCTGGGTTTGAACATGGACGCGCGGCAAGGAACCGTCGAGTCAAGGGGAGGTAAAATCGTTCGGCTCTCTGACCTCGGTTCAGAGATGTGAACAATCGGCCAAGGTTACTTCAGCTCGTCCGGGCAGTGCGTCCCGCGCGGCAGTTGGTACGGCGCCGCCAGGTGGTACGTCCCCGCCCTCGGCGCCAGCAGCACCGTCCACCGGTCGCCGGACGCGTCCACCGGGGTCTCCCGAAGACACCCGTTGACATTCACGAACGACTTCGGGGACCCCTCCGGCCGCCCCTTGGACTCGTCCGTCTCCTGCGGCGGAGCCAGGCTCTTGCCGTGCTCGTCCACCACGCTCAGCCATGGCGAGTACGGCACCCGGACCAGCACCCGCCCCGGCTTGCTCACGTCCAGCGTCATCTCGCCCTGCTCCGCCCGCCGCACCACCGCGTTCGGCTCGGCCATCGGCGCCGGGTCGGTCACCCGGTAGAGCTGCCAGTTGGAGTCGCTCCAGATCCGGTCCAGGTACGGCATCCCGCGCAGCACCAGCTCCCGCTCGCGCAGCCCGCCGTCCCCGTCCGGGTCGTCCACCCTCGGCAGCACCACGTACCGCACGGCCCACCGCTGGAGCCACTCGTGGTAGTTCGCCGAGTTGAGGGTGTCGTCGTAGAAGAGCGGGTTGCGCTCCATGTCGGCCTGGCGGTTCCAGCCGCGCGCCAGGTTCACGTACGGCGCCAGCGCGGACGCCTCCCGGTGCGAGCGGACCGGGATCACCTCGACCCGGCCCTTCTCCGCGTCCGCCCGCTGCAACTGGTGCACCAGCGGCGCCAGCTCACGCGCCCAGGACGCGGCCGGGGTCGTGTGAACCACGTCGTCCACCGACTTGAACCCGATCCAGCCCACGAACCCGGCGAACGCCAGCACCGTCACGTACCAGCGGCGCGAACGCGGGGCCGTGAACGGCAGCGCGGCCACCAGGGCGACGCCCGCGAACAGCATCGGCAGCCGCGAGATGTTCGAGCCGATCTGTGAACTGATCAGCCACACCAGAACCACGCTCAGGCTGTACACACCCGCCGTCAGCCGGACCGTCACCCACTCCTTGGGCACCAGGAACAGGCACAGCAGCCCGTACAGCAGCGGCATGACCACCGAGCCGAACGTCATCGGCTGCGTCCCGGAGAACGGGAACAGCCACGCCGACGCGGCCACCACGATCGCCGGCGCCAGCCCCAGCGCGAACGCGCCCGGCCGCCGCTTCTGCAGGAACAGCGCGACCGCCACCAGCCCCACGAACAGCCCCGCCACCGGCGACGCCATCGTGGCCAGCGCGGCCAGCGGAGCCGCCGCCAGCGCCTTCGCCCACCGCTTGTACCGCCCCCGGTACGGCCAGCAGCACACCACCGCCACCGCGCCCGCCGCGAACAGCGCCGCGAGCCCGTACATCACCCAGCCGGACACCGCCCCGCCGAGCAGCGCCAGGATGCCCGCCAGGGCCGCCAGCGGCGCCGCGGCCATCGGCTTGGCCCAGCGCTCGTACCGGCCGCCGTACGGCCAGCAGAACACCGCCGCCACCGCGCCCAGCGCGAACAGCATGCCGAGCCCGAACGTCACCCGGCCCGAGACCGCGTTGCCCAGCAGCGCGAACACCCCGGCCAGCGCGGCCCACAGCGGATTGCGCACCGCCCGGCTGCGCACCAGGATCATGGTCAGCAGGGCCGCCGAGCCGGTACCGGCGATCATCATCGTGGTCCGCACCCCGAGCACGGACATCAGATACGGCGAGACCACGCTGTACGACACCGGGTGCATGCCGCCGTACCAGGCGAGGTTGTACGCCGAGTCCGGGTGCCGGCCGACGAACTCCGCCCACGCGTCCTGCGCCGCGAGGTCGCCGCCGCTGTTGGCGAACGTGAAGAACCAGATGATGTGCAGGACGCCCGCGAGCAGGGTCACGGACAGCACGGGGTGCTTGCGCGCGAGGGCGCGGAGGGTGTGCAGGGTGCCTGCGGTGCCTTCTGCGGGCGGGCCGGGTATCCGGGGGCCGGACGCCGGGTCCGGCTCGGCGTTCTCGGCGCGCTTCGGCTCGGTTGTCGCCACGTCAGGCACTCCCCGTGTCCCGTTCTTCCGTTCTCGGCCCCCTGCGCGGCCTGGCGCGGTCCTCGGTGACCTGCCCCGTTTCGTGACGCTAGCACGCACCCCGCCGCCCGGCTCCCGAGGCGGGAACCCGGACGGCGGGGACGGCGGGGTGCGGATGCGGCGGGTGCCGCGGGGGTCAGCCGATGCGGGTCAGCTTGGCTCCCAGGCCCGGCTCGGCCAGGTCCGCGCGGAGCGCCACCGGCACCTTCACGGCACCGGCCGACGAGCCGTCGCCCACGGTCAGCGAGCCGACCTGGGTACCGGCCTTCGCGGTGTGCGGGATCGTGCCCGAGGTGAAGGACAGCCGCACCTTCAGCCCGGCCCAGCCGGCCGCCTTCACGTCCTCGGTGACCTCGACCGGGGTCTCGCCGCCGAGGCCGTCGTCCACGTACCCGACGACCGTGCCCTTCTTCAGCACGGTCTCCGACTTCAGCGCGCCCTGCGCGGCCCGGATCAGCGCGTCGCTGTGGTCCAGCGCGGCGCTGAGGATGGTGTTCTCCCGGCCGCCCGGCGGCTGCCGCAGCACCGCGCCGATGACCATCCGGGTCTCGCCGCCGACGTCCTGCTTCGCGGCGAAGACCAGGTTGCCGAGCGCGGAGGTGGTGGTGCCGGTCTTGATGCCGACGACGTTGTTGTGCCCGACCAACTGGTTCCAGTTGGAGTGGTACGTGCCCTTGTAGTCGGTGTACGACATCATCGCCGCGACCTCGCGGAACGCGGGCTGCGTCATCGCCGCCTTGGCCAGCTTCACCTGGTCCGCGGCCGTGCTGACGGTGGAGTTCGTCAGACCCGAGGGGTCGGTGTACGTCGTCCCGCTCATGCCGAGGCCCTTGGCCGCGGCGTTCATCTTCGCCACGAACGCCTTCTCCGAGCCGGCGTCCCAGCGGGCGAGCAGGCGCGCCACGTTGTTCGCGGACGCGATCAGCACACCCTCCAGCGCCTCCCGCTGGGTGATCTTGTCACCCTTCGTGACGTCAACGGTGGACTCCTGGCCCGCCTTCGACTGGTCCTGGGCCGCCTTGTCGATCGAGATCTTCGGGCCCTCGGCGCCGCTCTTCAGCGGGTGGTCGCGCAGGATCAGGTACGCGGTCATCACCTTCGCCACGCTCGCGATCGGCACGGGCTTGCCCGAACCGGAGGAGCCGAACGAACCGATGCCCTGTACGTCCAGCGCGGCCTGTCCGTCCGTCGGCCACGGGATGTCCGGCTTGCCGCCCTCGAAGGTGAAGCTGTCCTTCGCGGTCAGCGCGAGGGTGGGCTGGGGCAGGGGGCGCATCGCCTGGACCACGCCCAGGATCACCACCAGCAGGATCACCAGCGGCGTCCAGATCTTCACCCGCCGCACCAGCGTGCGCACCGGGGTCTCCGGCGGGGGCGGCGTGTTCGTCAGCTCCGCCAGCAGGTCCAGCGGCGGCTTCGGCGGCAACGGCTGCTGCGTCGTCCGCTCCGGCCCGACCTGCGGCACGGCCCGTGTCTCCTCGACCCTGGGCGACGGCCCCTTGAGGTCGGGCTTCAACGCGACGAACTTACTGGTCCGCTCCGCCTCCTGCTCCGCGGCAGCGGGCTTCGCCTTCCCCCCGACCTTGAGCATCGTGGTCGGCTGATCCACCTGCGGCTTCTTGGCGGCGGGCGACTTCAGCGCGGTGGTGGGCGTGTCCACGGCCTTACCGGGCCCCTTGGCATCGCCCCTGGGGGCGGGCAGGGGGGTGCCCTTGGCGGAACCCTCGGGCGCACCATCGGCGCCGTCCTCGTCGCCCTTGGGGGCGGACTCGGAGTCACCCTTGGCGGCCGGGGAGCCCTTGAGGGAGCCGGGGGCGCCCTTGGGGGCTGCGGTGGCGGTGCTCTTGGCTGCCGGGCCCTCGGCGGAGCCGGCGGTGCCCTCGGCGGAGCTGGAGGTGCCCTTGGGGGCGGACGCGGAGTCTCCATCGGGGGTCGTGACGGCGGTGCCGTGGGGGGCGGACTCGGAGTCACCCTTGGCGGCCGGGGAGCCCTTGACGGAGCCGGCGGTGCCCTCGGCGTCCTTGGCGGAGCTGGAGGTGCCCTTGGGGGCGGACGCGGCGTCGCCCGTGGGGGCCGTGACGGCGGTGCCCTTGGCTGCCGTGGTGCCGGTGGCCTTCCCCGAGCCGTCGGCGGAGCCGGAGTCACCCTTGACGGCGCTGTCGGTCCCGGCGGCCGGGGCGTCATCGACGGAGCCGGAGGTGCTGTCGTCGTCCTCGGCGGAGCCGGGAGCCTCCTTGGCGGCAGGGACGGCTGTGGCCGGGGCGTCGTCGGCGGAGCCGAGGGTGCCCTCGGAGGCCGGAACGGCGGCGGCGCCCGCGCCCTCGGCGGCGGACTCGGAGTCATCCTTGGTGTCCGGGGCGGCGGTGGCCTTGCCCGCGTTCTTGGCGTCCGTCTCGGAGTCGTCCTTGGCGGCGCTGTCGGTCTTGGCGGCCGGAATGTCCTTGGCGGCGTCGGAGGTGCCCTTGGCATCCGGGGCGGCGGTGGCCTTGCTCGCGTTCTTGGCGGCGGACTCGGAGTCGTCCTCGGCGGCCGAGGCGTGGTCCCCAGCGGCCTTGGAGGCCGGGACGGGGGCAGCCTCGGGGTCGGAATCCGAGTCACCCTCGGCGGCGGGTGCGGAGGCGTCCGTCTCGGAGTCCACGGCAACCGAAGTGCCGCTGTCCTTCCGGGAGTCGCCGGCAGAGCCGGAGGCGCCCTCCGTGCCGTCCACAGCCGTCGGGACGGAGGCACCGTTGCCCGAGCCCTCTGCGCCCCCCTCAGCGGCCGGGGCCGCAGCGCCCTCGGCGTCGGAGGAGGCACCCTCGGCGCTGCCCTCCCCATCGCCCTCGGCGGAGCCGGACGCGTCGCTGTCCTTCGCGCCCTCGGCGGAGCCGGATACGTCGCTGTTCTTCCCGCCCTTGGCGGAGCCGACCGCGTCGCCCTTGTCCGCGCCCTCGGCGGAGCCGGACCCGCCGGAGTCCTTGAACGTGTCGTCAGGCACGGCGGCGGCAACGCTGTCGGAGGTGCCGGAGGTGTCGGAACCTTCCTTCGCGGCACCCTTCCCCGACTGGTCGGAAACCTTCCCCGTACCGGCCGAACCCCCGGAGGGAGACGTCGAGTTGGCCTTCGCCGAACCCCCGGAGGGAGGCCGTACCCACGCCGAGACCGCCTCGCGGAGTTCCTCGTCCGCCCCGGAACCCGCTGAACCGACGGAGTCTTCGTGCTGCTTCGACCTGTCGGGGGACTCGCCCGCCACCGATGCCTCCTTGATGCGCCGCACGCGCCCTCGCGCGCCCTGTCCGAACCATGTACCAGTGTCCTGTGTGGGGGTACGCCCGTAGTGGCAGACGAGAACGACATACCTGCCGGTTCCCCCACGAACCAGGCACGCGCTCTCGACAGATGAATGTGAGAGGCGTCACCCTGTCATTCATCCACGCGGGGAGGCATGGATGGGCAGGAGCCGCAGAACACTTCCGGAAGAGCTTCTGATGCTCGCACTGGACCCGGCCACGGGTACCACTGCGCAGCCGCAGTCGCTCGACCTCGGTCTGGCCGGTGCGCAGCTAGTGGAGCTGGCGCTGGCCGGACGGATAGCCCCAGACGGGGATCGTATCGCCGTGGTGGTGCCACGGCCGACAGGAGATCCGACTCTGGACTGCGCGTTGGAGCTGCTGCGAAGGCGCGGCGCTCCGGTACGGGCCGTCCATTGGATAGGCGGGCCCCGGCTGGGCCTGCGTCAGACCTATCTGTCGCACCTGGAAAGGTGCGGCATGGTGGCCGCCGTACCGGGCCAGATGTGCGGCGTGCTGCCGACCACGCGGTACCAGGCGACGGACACCACCATCAGCCGGGAGATCCGCGGAAGGCTCGACTCCGCGATCCGCACCGGCGTACCACCGGACCCACGGACCGCCGCGCTCGCCGCGCTGGCCCACGCGGTCGGCCTGGGCAAGCACCTGTACCCGGGGAACGAGGGACGCTCGTCCCGCTCCCGGCTCAGGGACCTGATCCGGCACGACCCGATGGGCGGCCTGGTCGCGCACGCCGTGATGGACGTGCAGAACGGCGCGGGCGCCCAGTCGAGGCGTGGCCAGGCCCCGGCCGGCCGGCCGGCCGGACCGGGAGCCAGGGCGACCGGGGAACCCGCGCGCGGGGTCCCGATGCAGCCGCACCACGGCACGATGGCCCGCGCGGCGGCCCACTGAACGGCCCGGCCGGGAACAACCCCGGTCGGCACCAGGCGAGTTGAAGAGCGGGACGGGTGGACCGGCCAAGTCCCCCGCCCCGCTCCGCCACTTCACCCCATACCAGGCCGCAGGGCGGCGCGTACCCCGAACTGTCGGGTAGGCGCCGCATATCCGACGTTTCCCAGCGGTGGAAACCCCCTTGGTGGCAGTCTGCTCAACAGCAGATACACAAAGTGTCAGATACAGGCAGCCAGCCGGAGGTGCGCATCCCGTGGCGTCCAATGTGAATCCCACCGTCCGGCGGCGCCGGCTGGGCCAGGAGCTGCGCAAGCTCCGTGAGCTCAAGGGCATGACGGCCGAAGAGGTCGCCGACCGCCTGCTGGTGTCGCAGTCGAAGATCAGCAGGCTGGAGAACGGCCGCCGCAGCATCAGCCAGCGCGACGTGCGCGATCTGTGCGGGGTCTACGAGGTGGAGGACCAGAGGGTGGTCGACTCGCTGATGGAGATGGCCCGCGACTCCCGCCAGCAGGGCTGGTGGCACACCTTCGGCGACATCCCGTACAGCGTGTACATCGGCCTGGAGACCGACGCGCAGTCGCTCCGGGTGTACGAACCGCAGTTGGTCACCGGCCTGTTGCAGACCCGCGCGTACGCCGAGGCGCTGGTGCGCGGCGCGCTGCCGGAGACCTCGACGGCCGAGATCGACAAGCGCGTCAGGGTCCGTATGCGCAGGCAGGAGCGCGTCACCGACGCCAACAACCCGCTGCGCCTGTGGGTGGTGCTGGACGAGGCCGCGCTGCACCGGGTGGTCGGCAGCAAGCTCATCATGCGCGAGCAGTTGGAGCACCTGATCGAGCTGTCCAACCTCCCGCACGTCACCGTGCAGGTGCTGCCCTTCGAGGTCGGCGCGCATCCGGGGCTCAACGGCCAGTACGCCATCCTGGAGTTCGCCGACGCGGCCGACTCCAGCGTGGTCTACCTGGAGGGCGTCACCAGCGACCTGTACCTGGAGAAGGCGCCGGACGTGCAGAAGTACGCCGTGATGTACGAGCATCTGCGGGCGCAGGCGCTCCCGGTGGAGCGGTCCCAGCAGTTCATCCAGGACGCGGCCAAGAGGTTCGCCCAGTAGGGCCTGAGCGGTATTGCGGTACGTGGGGCGAGGGATCGTACACCGTCGCCCCACTCCCATGACGGCTCGCTTGGAATATGCCACCCGCTTGAGTGAACGGCCCCTGCGGACAGGGAGGTTGACCGGTAGCGTCGATCACGCCAATCGCTCGCATGGGTTGGCGCGAACCGCACCACCGCAACTCGCAACAGGAGTGGACATGGCACTGATTCAGGGCGCGACGGAGACGTGGATGAAGTCCTCCTATTCCGCGGGCAACGGCGCCTGCGTCGAGGTCAAGTCGCCGACCGCCGCCGAACTCGCCGTACGCGACTCCAAGGACATCGCGGGCCCCGTCCTGGCCTTCCCCGCTACCGCGTGGAACGCCTTCGTGGCCTCGGTCAAGGCGTAAGGGACCGTCTGAGGTCCCACCGCGCAGAAGCACCTGACCGATGCTTCACCCGCCACACACGCACCACCCAGAAGCCCCCTCGACCGGCCCGCCGTCCTTGCCGAGGGGGCTTCGACCTGCCCGGCGGCAACGTCAGGCGAGCTGGGCCTCGATCGCGGTGACGACCTCTGCCGACTCGGGCTCGGTCTGCGGGGCGAAGCGGGCGGCGATCTGGCCGTCGCGGCCGATGAGGAACTTCTCGAAGTTCCAGCGGATGTCGCCGGTGTGGCCCTCGGCGTCGGCGAAGGTGGTGAGGCGGTCGTAGAGGGGGTGGCGGGTGTCGCCGTTGACGTCGACCTTCTCGGTGAGGGGGAAGGTCACGCCGTAGGTCGCCGAGCAGAACTCCGCGATCTCGTCGGCGGAGCCGGGCTCCTGGCCCATGAACTGGTTGCACGGCACGCCGAGCACGGTGAAGCCCTGGCCGCCGAACCGCTCCTGGAGCCGCTCCAGGCCCGTGTACTGGGGGGTCAGCCCGCACTTGGAGGCCACGTTCACGACGAGCACGGCCTGCCCGGCGTACCGGGCCAGCTCGGCGGAACCGCCCTGGAGGGCGCCGATCTCGACGTCGAGGGGGGAAGAGGTGTGATCGCTGGTCGTCATGCGGGCAGCCTAGGTCCTGCTCGCCCCGCTTCCACCAGTACCTCCCCGGCCGCCGTGCGCGAGTACAGCACCGAGCGGCCCGCGCGGCGGCGGGTGATCAGGCCCGACTCGCGCAGCACCTTCAGGTGGCGGCCGACCGAGCCGAGCGTCTGGCCGGTCAGCGCGGTGAGCTGGGTGGTGCTCAGGGGGGACTCCAGCAGGGTGAGCACGCTCGCGCGGGCCGGCCCGAGCAGCGCGCCCAGGCTCGCGGGCACCGGCCGCTCGGCCTGCCCGGCGAGGGCACCGGCGCAGGGGTAGACCAGCGCGTACCGCTCCCGCCCCTCCCATGCCACCCAGCCCTGCCGCTGCGGGGTCACCGGGACGAGGACGAGTTCGGCGCCGGAGATCTCGCGAGGCGGATAGCTCTGCAGGTTGACCTGGAACCGGCTCTCGCCGAGCCACCGCGTCCCCGGCCGCAGCGAGTCCAGCACCCCGGCCCAGCCGCCGCGCCCCATCCGCGCGGTCCGCGCCAGCACGTCCGTCTCCAGCACCCGCCTGCGCCGCTCCCAGTACGGCCGTACCGCCTCCTCCCACACCCACTCCAGCAGCGTGGCCGCCCGCTCGGGCAGGTCGTCCCGCTCCAGTACGGCGGGCAGCGGGCCGGCGAGGGAGAGCAGCAGGTGGGCGCGGGCGTCGGCGGGGCGGGCGGCCCGTACCCGGCCGACCTCCTCGGCGAAGGTCTCGCCGTCGCGCGGGGTGGGGGTGAGGAAGTCGGCGACCCATGCCCGGCCGAGACCGGCGCGGATCAGGCGCGCGGTGACGGGGTCCTCGGCCAACCGGGCCTGGTACGCGGGGAGATGGGCGCGCAGCCACTCCCGTTCACCGGGGTGTGCGGGCGTGGCCGCGTGCAGCAGCTTGAGGCTCGCGAAGGTCTCGGCGAGCGGGGAGATCACGAACCGGCTGCGCGCCAGCGTGTCCGCGTCGAGCAGCCACCACCCCATGCCCCGCCCCACCTTTCGCCGTCCGGCGAAACAATAACGAGCACCCTGGTGCGCGGCCGAGACTCCCCGCATGCCCAGCTACCGATCCCTGTTCCGCACACCGGAGTTCACCCCGCTCTTCCTCGCCGCCTCCGCACAGACCGCTGCCCAGACGATGGGCGGACTCGCGCTCGGCACCCTCGTCTACCGGGCCACCGGCTCCCCGCTGCTCTCCGCGCTCAGCATGTTCGGCCCGGCCCTGGCCCAGGTCATCGGCGCGACCTTCCTGCTCTCCGGCTCCGACCGCCTGCCCCCGCGCACGGCGCTGTCCGCCATCGCGGCGGTCTTCGCGGTGGGTACGGCGTTCCAGGCGGTACCGGGACTGCCGCCCGGCGTACTCCTGGGAGTTGTCCTGCTGTTGGGCCTGGTGGCCGCGCTGGGCGGCGGCGTCCGCTGGGGCCTGCTGAACGAGATCCTCACCAAGGACGGCTATCTGCCCGGGCGTTCCCTCTTCAACATCCTCAATGGCCTGACGCAGACGGTCGGTTTCGCCACCGGCGGGCTCCTGCTGGCCACGATCTCCCCACGCGTGTGCCTCCTGATCGCCGCCGGCCTCTACCTGACCGCCGCCCTCACCCTCCGCCTCGGCCTCACCACCCGCCCGCCCCGCACCACCGGCCGCCCGTCCGTCGCAGCGACCTGGCACACCAACGCCGCCCTCTGGTCCTCCCGCCCCCGCCGCCTCACCTACCTCGGCCTCTGGCTCCCCAACGGCCTGGTCGTCGGCTGCGAGTCGCTGTACGTGTCGTACGCCCCCGCCGCTGCGGGCACGCTGTTCGCCTGCGGGGCGGTGGGGATGCTGGCGGGGGACGTGACGGTGGGCCGCCTGCTGCCTCCGGCGGTCCGGGCGCACCTGGCGACGCCGCTGCTGCTCCTGCTCGCGGTGCCGTACCTGGCCTTCGCGGCGCATCCTCCGCTGGCCGTTTCGCTCCTGTGCGTGACGGTCGCCTCCGTGGGGTTCGGGGCGAGTCTGGTCCAGCAGGAGCGGCTGATGTCGTTGACCCCGGACGCGCTGTCCGGCCACGCCCTGGGGCTGCACTCGGCGGGGATGCTGACCATGCAGGGGGTGAGCGCGGCGGTGGCGGGGTCGCTGGCCCAGGTCACGTCTCCGGCGACGGGGATGACGGTGATGGCGGGGGCGTCGGTGGCGGTGACCCTGGGACTGGCGCTGGCGGGCCGTGCTCCGGCCCGGAATACGGCCGTCCGGGTGGACGCTGAGGCATAGGTGACGGACATGCCGGAAAACGCCGCCGTCGAGGAACGCCTCGCGGCGGAGCGTGCTGCCACCCTGACCCAGATCGACGCCCTGACCAGGGATTTCCAGTCCATCGTCGACGCGAACGCGTTGGTCGCCGTAGACGACGAACACGACCCGGACGGCTCCAGCACCGCCTTCGAACGAGCCCACGTCTCCTCCCTCCTCACCCAGGCCCGCCTCCACCTGGACCACCTGGACGAGGCCCTGACCCGCCTGCGCGAGGGCCGGTACGGCATCTGCGAGCGGTGCGGGGTGGAGATCCCGGCGGAACGGCTGGAGGTACGACCGGCGAGCACGCGGTGCGTGGGGTGTGCGGGGGTGGGCTAAACGGTGGTCACGCTGCGTGACGTTCGTAGAGCCGCTGTACCTGCTTGACCCAGAACTCCGTGTAGTGGGTGAGGGTGCGATGGCGTGCCTGTTCGATCAGGAAGTCCCGTCCGGCTTCCACGAGTTCGGCCCATTCGCTGTCGGCCCTGCCGTATGCGGGCATCCGGGTCCCCCTTGAGGCGTCTCGATACGTGAGTGGAACGTACACGGACCGGGGGCTGTCTGACACGATCGGCGGGCGCGCGGTTGACGTGCGCGAGGACAGGACGGCGGACGCGGGAGCGGTAAGTGCGGGACTCAGAGGGCCAGGTTGTTCCGGCCGAGGTGATAACTGACAGTGCTGGTACGGCGGATGCCGACCGTACGGCGAAACGGGCCGTGACCGTCTTCCCGTTGCTGGTGCTGGCCGCGGGCGCCCTCGGGATGCTGATGCCGTCGACGTTCGCCGGGGGCAAGGAGGCGGTGCCCTACCTGCTCGGCGTCGTGATGTTCTGCATGGGCCTGACGATGACGTCGGAGGACTTCCAGGGCGTGGTGAAGCGCCCCTGGGCGGTCGGCCTCGGCCTGGTGGCCCACTACGTGATCATGCCGGGCCTCGGCTGGGCGATCGCCGAGCTGCTGAACCTGTCGCCCGCGCTGGCCGTGGGCGTGATCCTGGTCGGCTGCACGCCGAGCGGTACGGCGTCCAACGTGGTGACGTTCCTGGCCAGGGGCGACGTGGCCCTGTCGATGTCGGTGGCGACGGTCTCCACGCTGCTCGCTCCGCTGGTCACGCCGTACCTGGTCCTGCTGCTCGCGGGACACATGCTGGACGTCGAGGCGGGCCCGATGGTCGTCGACATCCTGAAGACGGTCCTGGTCCCGGTGGTGGCCGGCCTGCTGGTCCGCCACCTGGCCGCCCCGGTGATCCGCCGCTGCCTCCCCGCGCTGCCCTGGCTGTCGGCCGGGACGGTGGCGGTGATCGTCCTGATCGTCGTCGCGGCGAGCGCCTCCGCCCTGAAGGCGGCCGCCGCGATCGTCTTCCTCGCGGTGGTCCTCCACAACGCCTTCGGCCTCGCCCTCGGCTACGCCGCCGCCCGCCTCGCGGGGCTCGACCCCGCGGCCCGCCGCGCCATGGCCTTCGAGGTCGGCATGCAGAACTCGGGCCTGGCGGCCTCGCTGGCTGCGACGTACTTCAGCCCGCTGACGGCCCTGCCCGCGGCGGTCTTCTCGGTCTGGCACAACCTGTCGGGCGCGGTGGTGGCGGCATGGATGAACCGCCGTACCAGACTGGACGGTTGACCTTGACGACCTTGACCATCTTGTAGTTGGCGTCCTTGTCGGCGCAGGAGGTCTCCATCCGCGCATGCCAAAGGCCCCGGACCATGATCGGTCCGGGGCCTCGCTACTGGTGCCCCCGGCAGGATTCGAACCTGCGACACCCGCTTTAGGAGAGCGGTGCTCTATCCCCTGAGCTACGAAGGCGGGGTGTGGCGGCCGGCTGGTGGCTGCCCCTGACAGGGTAGCGGATCGGGGGTGGGGCGCCGTGACTTGGGCGGAACGGTCAGCCGTGGTTCGGGCGGACCGGGCCCGCTGCTGCTGTTGTGCCCTTTGCCGCGTGGGTGCGGGTCACTCGTACCCGGTACTTGCCGTCCAGGTCAGCCGCGGCCACGTGGATCGTGATGCCCGAGGACTGGTCCTTGAAGGTTTCTCCGGGGGAGTACGGGGCGTCGGAGAGTTCGGCGTGGACGTTGGGGCTGTGGGTGCAGCCGCCGGTGTCGCGGTGGGCGTCGTAGACGGTGATGGGCCCGCGGCCGGTGTCGACGGAGGCGTCGACCTTGTAGACGAGGATGCCGGGCTTGCAGACGGCCTCGTCGTTGCCGCCCTGGGTGCGGAGTTCAAGGGCGTACGCGGTGCGGTCGTCCAGCGGGACCATGACCAGCTTCGCCCCGGACTTCTGGGAGAGGGGGGAGAGGGTGTAGTCGGCGCTCCCCGCCGCAGTCGCGCAGCTCACCTGGGACGCCGGGAGCCACCCCAGCTTCCACTTGTGCCAGCCGAGGAGGTCGTTGTTGGCCCCCCAGTCCTCGCTCATGATGTCCCAGTGCCCGACCGCGCTGCCCCCCTCCTGCGTGTACAGGTCCGGCAGCCCGAAGGTGTGCCCGTTCTCGTGCGGCAGCACCCGGTACCCCGTGTCCGCGTACGCGCCCGAGCCGTCGTCCTGGCGGGAGTAGACGAAGGAGGCGTTGGCGACCGGGGTGCCGTCGGCCACCGGGGCCTCGCCGTTGCCGGCGAAGGTGACGGAGAGGACCGTGTCCAGGGCGGAGGGGCCGGCGTTCGGGGTGACCAGCACGTTCAGCAGGTCGTACGAGCGGAAGTCCACGTCCGGGTCGGCGGCGGAGACGATGTCCCGCACCAGTTGCCGGTAGCCGGGGTCGAAGGGGGCGCCGCGCTCTATGCCGTAGTCCTTGAACGGCTTCGGCATCCGCAGCCAGGAGGTGATCGGGGTCTCGGCGCGGTAGTCGAGCCGGCCGTACGACGCCTTGGCGAACCATTCCTGGGTCTTCGGGAAGAACTCGTGGAAGCGGTCCATCGCCTTGCCCTCGCCGGGGGTGTCCGGGAAGTCGACCATCAGGGTCAGGGCGTGGACGGTGCCGGTGGAGCGGGAGTAGCCGGTGGAGGTGGGGAAGCCCTCGGTCATCTGGACCTCGGACGCTCCCTGGATCATGCAGGGGGCCAGCGCGGCGGTGCGTATCAGCCCGTTCGGCCCGGCGGTGGTGCGCGCCGTGAGCTGCCCGGACCCGGCCGAGGTGCTGACCGCGAAGGTCAGCACGGTCACCGAGGCGAGGGCGGCAACGCGGCGCGGGCGTATCCGGCGCGGGCGTATCGGGCGGCGGGGCGACTGCGGCTGCATGCACGGACCTCCCGCTCCACGGCAGCCCCCGTGATCCGGCTGCGCCCTTGGGCTCACCCTGGGTCGCCGCGGCCGGGGTCGCGCGCTGGGAGAGACCGATCGTGGGATATCGGGAGGGGGAGGGGTGAATCGCCTACCGTTGAGGGTGGATCGGGCCGCTGAGCGGGGATCGGCGGCGCCCCCACCGTGTTGTGACCCAGGTCACATGAAAATAGGGAAATAACCGGGGAGGGCTTCCCCGTTTAGACCTGTGTCCGCGCGAAGCGGGGAGCTTCTCCCCGGATCAGCGGACGAGAGCCTTCCGAACAGCCACTCCGTACAGATGGGGAGCCCACCGTGTCCGCCGTGCGCACCGCACCCTCCGCCCGCAGGGCGTCGCCCCGGCCCCGTGCCGACGCGCTCCGCAACCGGGAGCGGATCATCACCGCCGCACGGGAGATGTTCGTCGAGCACGGCCCCCAGGTGCCGCTGGACGAGATCGCCCGCCGCGCGGGCGTCGGCAACGCCACCCTGTACCGCAACTTTCCCGACCGGGACGCCCTGGTCCGGGAGGTCCTGTGCTCCGTCATGGACCGCACGGCCGAGGCCGCCAAGTGCGCCCTGGCCGAGACCGGCGACGCCTTCGCCGCGCTGGAACGCTTCGCGCACGCCGCCGCCGAGGAGCGGATCAGCGCGCTGTGCCCGATGGTCTCCAGCACCTTCGACCGCAACCACCCCGACCTGGAGGCGGCGCGGGAGAGGGTGGAGGGCCTGATCGCCGAGGTCATGGACCGCGCCAAGGCGGCCGGACAGCTCCGTACCGACGTCGGTGTCGGTGACCTGATGGTCGCCGCCGCCCAGCTCAGCCGGCCCCCGGCCGGTACCGCCTGCTTCGACGCCGACCGGTTCGTCCACCGCCACCTGCAACTCTTCCTCGACGGGCTGCGGGCCCCGGCCCGCTCCGTCCTGCCCGGTACGGCCGTGACCATGGAGGATCTCCGCCAGTCCTGACCCGACCGACCTGACCGACCGAGACCTACGACTCCGCCGGGCCCGCGCCCCGGAATCCCAGTTAGCCACCCGGCCGCCAACGAGGGCGAGCCGGTGGGGCCCCGCACGCCCTGTGCGCGTACGAGACGCCGTACGAACGCGCCCCGCATGTCCGACACGTCCGACCGAAGTCCCGAACGGGGTACCCCCATGTCCGAAGCAGTCACCAAGTCACCGCCGGCCACCGCGCCCGCAGGCGACGCCAACCGCTGGAAGGCGCTCGTCTTCATCGCGCTGGCCCAGCTCATGGTCGTCCTCGACGCCACCATCGTGAACATCGCGCTGCCCTCCGCCCAGCAGGACCTCGGCATATCCGACGGCAACCGGCAGTGGGTCGTCACCGCCTACGCCCTCGCCTTCGGCGGTCTGCTGCTGTTCGGCGGCCGCATCGCCGATCTGTGGGGCCGCAAGCGCGCCTTCCTGCTCGGCCTCGCCGGCTTCGCCGCGGCCTCCGCGCTCGGCGGCGCCGCCACCACCGGCGTGATGATGTTCGGTGCCCGCGCCCTCCAGGGTGTCTTCGGCGCCCTGCTCGCCCCGGCCGCGCTCTCCCTGCTGGCCGTGATGTTCACCGACGCCAAGGAGCGCGCCAAGGCGTTCGGCATCTACGGCGCCATCGCGGGCGGCGGCGGTGCCGTCGGCCTGATCCTCGGCGGCTTCCTCACCGAGTACCTCGACTGGCGCTGGACCTTCTTCGTCAACGTGCCGTTCGCCGTCGTCGCCGCGGCCGGTGCCTGGTTCGTGATCCGGGAGCCCGAGGGCGGCCGCAACCGCTCCCCGCTCGACATCCCCGGCGTGGTCCTCTCCACGCTCGGCCTGGTCTCCCTGGTGTACGGCTTCACCCGCGCCGAGTCCGACGGCTGGAGCGACGCGGTCACCATCTCGATGTTCGTCGCCTCCGTGGTGCTGCTGCTGGCGTTCGTCCTGGTCGAGCAGCGGGTCAAGGCGCCGCTGCTGCCGCTGCGCGTGGTCGCCGACCGCAGCCGGGGCGGCATCTACCTCTCCCTCGGCCTCGCCATCATCGGCATGTTCGGCCTGTTCCTCTTCCTGACCTACTACCTCCAGGTCGTGAAGGGCTACTCCCCGGTCAAGACCGGCTTCGCGTTCCTGCCGATGGTCGCGGGCATGATCACCGGCTCCACCCAGATCGGCGCCCGTCTGATGATCCGGGTCCCGGCCCGGCTGCTGATGGGCCCCGGCTTCGCGCTCGCCGCGCTCGGCATGCTGCTGCTGACCCAGCTCGAGATCGGCTCCTCCTACGCCACCCTGCTGCTGCCCGCGATGGTGCTGCTCGGCCTCGGCATGGGTACGGCCTTCATGCCGGCGATGTCGCTGGCGACCCAGGGCGTCGAGCCCCGGGACGCCGGTGTCGCCTCCGCCATGGTCAACACCTCGCAGCAGGTCGGCGGCGCGATCGGCACCGCCCTGCTGAACACCATCGCCGCCTCCGCGACCACCTCGTACGTCAAGGACCACATCGCGTCCGCGACCGCGGTGCCGCAGCAGCAGCTCGTCAAGCTGCAGGCCATGGTGCACGGCTACAGCACGGCCATCTGGTTCGCCGTCGGCATCCTGGCGGTCGCCTCGCTGATCGCGTTCACCATGGTCAACGCGGGCAAGCCGGGCGCCGTCAAGATGGCCTCCGGTGACGGCGCCGAGGACGAGATCCCGGTGCCGGTGGTCGCGCACTGACCCCCGCGTAGCTCAGCGCAGCCAGGGCAGATCCGCACCGGCCTCGCTCGGCTGAAGGCCCTCGGCGACGATCTCCATGATCTCGCCGAGGGCCTTCTGCTGCGCCGGGCTCAGCCGGTCGAACAGCGCCTGCCGTACGGCGGTGACATGGCCCGGCGCGGTACGGCGCAGCACCTCGGCGCCCTCCTCGGTGAGCACCGCGAACTGGCCGCGCTTGTCCGAGGGACAGTCCTCGCGGCGCACCCAGCCGCTCTTCTCCAGCCGGGCGATGGCGTGCGAGAGCCGGGAGCGGGTGATCTTCGACTTCCGGGCCAGCTCGGTCATCCGCAGTCTGCGGCGCGGGGCCTCGGCCAGGCCGACGAGCAGGCCGTAGTAGACGTGCGGCATGCCCGCGTCGCGCTGGAGCTGCCGGTCGAGGTGGTCCTCCAGCAGCGTGGTCGCGTGCAGATACGCCCGCCAGACGCGCTGCTCCTCATCGGTGAGCCAGCGGTGTCCGGATGCCGGCGCCGTTGCCGGGGTGGATGCCGAGTTCATGTCTCCCACTGTACGAGCCACCTTCTTGAAACTTGAACAAGTCGGGCGTAATCTGACCGAGTAATGCTTGAGAGTTAAAGCAACGCTGTACGCCCCGTCGTGGGAGGAGCCGTCATGCACCACACCGCCGAGCCGTCCGCTCCGGACCGCATGCCCGCCCTCTACCTCAGTCATGGCGCCCCGCCGCTCGCCGACGACCCCGTCTGGCCCGGCCAGCTCGCCGCCTGGGCGGCCGGCCTGCCCCGGCCCAGGGCGGTCCTGATGGTCTCCGCCCACTGGGAAGAGGCCCCCCTCGCCCTCGGCGCCACCCACACCGCCCCGCTGGTCTACGACTTCTGGGGCTTCCCCGAGCACTACTACCGCGTACGGTACGGCGCCCCCGGCGCCCCCGAACTGGCCGAATCCGTACGCAAGCTGCTGCGCGCCCCCGGCACCCCCGTCCAGGACATCCCGGACCGGGGGCTGGACCACGGCGCCTACGTCCCGCTCGTCGAGATGTTCCCCGAGGCCGACATCCCGGTCCTCCAGATCTCCCTGCCCACCCTCGACCCGGCCCGGCTGATGGACCTCGGCCGCAGGCTCGCGCCGCTGCGTGACGAGGGTGTGCTGATCGTCGGCTCCGGCTTCTTCACCCACAACCTGGCCGCGCTCCGGCACCGCGAGGGTGTGCCGGGCTGGTCCGCCGAGTTCGACGACTGGGGCCGGGCCGCGCTGGACGCCGGCGACTGGGACGCCCTGCTGGACTTCGAGACCAAGGCCCCGGCCGGGAAACTCGCCCACCCCCGGACCGAACATTTCGCGCCACTGTTCGTCACGCTCGGCGCGGCCGGCACGGACGCGCACAAGTCGGTGATCGACGGGTTCTGGATGGGGCTGGCCAAGCGGTCCGTGCAGTTCGGCTGAAACCGCGCCGGTGGCTCAGTCGGCGTCGAGGTCCTTCTGGTACCAGGCCACGTCCCAGTAGCGGCCGAACTTGCGGCCGACCTCGCCGAAGGTGCCCAGGTGCCGGAAGCCGAAGCGCTCGTGCAGCTTCACGGACGCCTCGTTGGGCTGGGTGATGCCGGCGAAGGCCCGGTGCACGTCCTCCTCGGCGAGCGCGGCGAAGAGGGCGCCGTAGAGCAGGGTGCCCACGCCCCGGCCGGTCGCGTCCGGGGCCACGTAGACCGAGGTCTCCACCGAGGGGGCGTACGCGGCCTTGGGGCGGTGGGGGCCCGAGGTGGCGTAGCCGAGGACGCGGCGGGAATCCGTGTCCGTGGCAACCAGGAGGCGGTGCGGGCCGTCTTCCGGGTGGGAGAGCAGCCAGGGGCGGCGCTCCACAGGGGTGAACGGGGTCAGGTCGAATGTGATGGCCGTCTCAGTCACATAGTGGTTGTACAGCGCGGTCAGGGCGTCGAGATCGGCCTCGGTTCCGGGCCTGACCTGCACTTCCGTACCGTTCGGCACCATGTGAACCCCCTCTGTGGCGCGACAGGGTACTGCATGATCAGAAAAATCGGGGGGTCGGTGGGGAATTCTGTCCGGATTCCAGTCGTTGTTTCCCACGGATGCAGGGCACCCGAGGAGAGTCCCGAGGGAGGGTCCGGAGTGCCGAGCGTTCGCCAGGACCACCTGCCAGCCACCACCGCAAGGGAGCACGCATGGCAACCCGCGCCGTCGCCCGTCGTAAGTCCGCCAATGGGGGCACCTCCCAGGCTCCGGGCTCTGGGGGACAGACGGCCAACTCGGCAAGCAGCGTCCGCGTGCGCGGCGGCGAGATCGCCGACCGCGACCTGGTCGGCATGTACCTCGACGAGATCGCGCGTACGCCCCTGCTCGACGCCGCCAAGGAGGTCGAGCTGTCCCAGACGATCGAGGCGGGCGTGTTCGCGCGCCAGGTCCTCGACGGCCAGGAGGAGACCGGCGCCGAGGCGTCCCGCGAGGAGCTCGAGGAGCTGTTCGAGGCGGGCGAGCGGGCCAAGGACGTCTTCATCCGCTCCAACCTCCGCCTGGTCGTGGCCGTCGCCCGGCGCTACCCGCGCAGCGGCCTGCCCCTGCTCGACCTGATCCAGGAGGGGAACGCGGGCCTGGTGCGCGCGGTCGAGAAGTTCGACTACCGCAAGGGCTTCAAGTTCTCCACGTACGCGACCTGGTGGATTCGCCAGGCCATCACCCGCTCCATCGCCGACCAGTCCCGCACCATCCGGCTCCCCGTCCACCTGGTGGAGGAGCTGGGCCGCATCCGCCGGGTGCAGCGCGAGTTCAACCGGGAGCACGGCCGGGACCCGGAACCCGCGGAGATCGCCGCCGAGCTGGGCTCCACGCCGGAGCGCGTCACCGACGTGCTCGACTGGTCCCGCGACCCGGTCTCGCTGAACATGTCGGTGGACGACGAGGGCGAGACCCAGTTCGGCGACCTGCTGGAGGACACCTCCGCGGTCTCGCCCGAGCAGTCGGTGCTCAGCCTGCTGCGCCGCGAGGAGCTGGACGACCTGATCGGCCGCCTGGACGAGCGCACCGCCTCGATCATCAAGATGCGGTACGGCATCGAGGACGGCCGGGAGCGGACCCTCACCGAGGTCGGCAAGGAGCACGGACTGACCCGCGAGCGCATCCGGCAGATAGAGAAGCACGCCCTGCTGGAGCTGAAGAAGCTCGCCCACGACACGGGGTTCGACGCGGCGGCGTAGGACCCCGGGGGGTGGGACGCCGGCGCGGTGGCGGAATGCGGTGCCAACATGGCGCGGTCCCGTCGCTTCAACGCCTCCGGGCGCGGGAACAACCCTTGCGGGCACCGGAGTCCAGACTCCGGGGGCCGCACTCCCACCGAACACCGCGCGGCGTCCCCACCGCCACGTAAGGCCCGCCCTCCGGGGCGGGCCCCACGGACCAGTTCCGACGTCATCCCCCCCCGGCGTCGGGACTTCCCGCCGGGCTCCGGCGCCTTCCCCCCGGCGTCGGGGCCCGGCTTTTTCATGCCTGTGCGATCGGGGTCCGGGCATGGAAAAGCGGGCCACCCCGCACCTGAACCACGGGGTGACCCGCCGAATGGCAGATTCTGCCACAGGGGCATAGCCTGCCGAGGTGAGCACCCCCCGTACCACCCGTAACACCGGCAACACCGGCACCACCGCCCGAAGGCGTTCGTACCCGGCCTCTCCGGCGGCCTCCCTGACCGAGCGCCGCAAGGCCGAGACCCGGATGGAGATCGCCCGCGCCGCCGCGACCCTCTTCGTCCGGCAGGGCCTGCGGGCCACCCGCGCCGAGGACATCGCGCACGCGGCGGGCATCGCACCGCGCACCTTCTACCGGTACTTCGCCTCCAAGGAGGAGGCCGTGGCCCCGCTGTACGCGGCCGGCGCCCAGCTCTGGACCGAGTCCGTCCGCGCGGCCCCGGCCCACCTCACCCTCCCCGAGGCCCTCCGGCACGCCGTCGACCGCACCCTCGCGCCCGGCGTCGGCGTCTCCGCGTCCGCCTGGGAGTGGGCCCGCACCCTGATCCGCATGGCCCACACCAGCCCGGCCCTGGGCAAGGTCTGGGCGGAGGTCTGCCAGGCGTCGGAGACGGAACTCGCGGAGGCGCTGGCCGCGCGGCTGACACCCGCCGAGGACGACGCCGACAACGTTGCCGAGGCCGCCACTCCCCACCTCCGCTTCGCCGCCGCTGTCGCGGGCGCGGCCGTACGCGTCGCCGTGGAGACCTGGGCCCTCACCGAGTCCCCGCCCACCGGCCCGGCGGGCCCCGCCGCCCTGGCCCTGGGCAACCTGGTGGCCCTGGGCGACTTCGCGTGGGAAACGCCTCAGGACTGAGGGGCCGCACGCAGCAGCCGTGACCCCAG
Organism: Streptomyces bauhiniae; assembly: GCF_004784475.1. GTDB lineage: Bacteria > Actinomycetota > Actinomycetes > Streptomycetales > Streptomycetaceae > Streptomyces > Streptomyces seoulensis. Next base: position 211,772 of record NZ_SRRT01000007.1, on the reverse strand, counting down.
CTCCCGTACCGCGTCGGCCAGTGCGTCCGGACTCCGGACCGTGAACTCGTGGCCCGTCATCGCCAGCCGGACCGCCAGCCACTCCACCGGGTCGCCGGTGGTGCCGTGCAGAAGGCAGTGGTCCGGGCCGTCCGGTTCGGGGGCGCCGAACCAGTGGGGGACGCGGGCGGCGATCCGGTCGGCGGGGGCCGCGAAGCGGACGGTGAACTCCCAGGTCTCGTTGCGCCGTTGGATCGAGCGGCGCAGGTATTCCGCGGCGTCGCCGGAGGGCAGTTCGCGCGGGGTGAAGCGGGCGCCGGTGGCGAAGGGGTCGCCGACCCGGTCCACCCGGAAGGTGCGCCAGTCCTCGCGGTCGAGGTCGTAGGCGACGAGGTACCAGCGCCGCCCGGTGGACACCAGCCGGTACGGCTCGGTCAGCCGGCGCGACTCGCTGCCGTCCCCGGCGCGGTAGGCGAACCGGAGCCGCTCGTGACCGGCGATGGTGGACGCCATCACGGTCAGCGTCTCCGGGGCGATGGTCGGGCCGTCGCCGCTGGTCAGCGGGGTGGTCGCGGCCTGCAGGGTGGCCACCTGGCGGCGCAGCCGGGCCGGGAGCACCTGCTCCAGCTTGGCCAGCGCCCGTACCGACGCCTCGTCCACCCCCTCCACCGCGTGCCCGGCGCCCGCGCGCAGGCCGACCGCGATGGCGACGGCCTCCTCGTCGTCCAGCACCAGCGGCGGCATCGCCTTGCCCGCGACCAGCCGGTACCCGCCCTCCGCGCCCTTGCTGGCCTGCACCGGATAGCCCAGCTCGCGCAGCCGGTCGATGTCGCGCCGGACCGTACGGCGGGAGACCCCGAGCCGGCCGGCCAGCTCGCCGCCGGGCCATTCGCGCGGGGTCTGCAGGAGGGACAGGAGCGTCAGCAGCCGGGCCGGGGTGTCCGTCGTCATGCGTCCGAGCATGCCGCACATCTAGGACACGTTCTGTCCTACTGGGTCACTAGCGTGGCCCGCATGACCTCAACGGAACAGACCTCCGGCGCGGACCGGCGCCGCTGGATCGCGCTCGCCATCGTGATGACCGCGGCCTTCATGGACCTCGTCGACGTGACGATCGTGAACATAGCCATCCCCTCCATCCAGCGGGACGAGGGCGCCTCCTTCAGCCAGATCCAGTGGATCACCGCGGGATACGCGCTGGCGTTCGCGGCCGGTCTGATCACCGGCGGCCGGCTCGGCGACATCTACGGCCGCAGGCGGCTGTTCCTGCTCGGCGTCGGCGGCTTCACCCTCGCCTCGGCGCTGTGCGGCTTCGCGGTCGACCCGGCGATGCTGGTCGCGGCCCGCGTCCTGCAGGGCGGCATGGCCGCGATGATGGTCCCGCAGGTCCTCTCCATCGTGCACGCGACCTTCCCCGCCCATGAACGCGGCAAGGTCTTCGGGCTGTTCGGCGGGGTCGTCGGCCTCGGTGCGGTCTCCGGCCCGCTGCTCGGCGCCCTGCTCACCGAGTGGAACCTGTTCGGCTTGGAGTGGCGGCCCATCTTCCTGATCAACCTGCCCGTCGGCATCGCCGCCGTGCTGCTCGGCCGCCGCTACATCACCGAGTCCCGCGCGCCCCGCGCCCTCAAGCTCGACCTCGTCGGCGTCGCCCTGGTCACCCTGGGCCTGCTGATGCTGCTCTACCCGCTCACCCGGGGCCGCGAGCTGGGCTGGCCGCTCTGGGGCCACCTGCTGATGGCGGGCTCGCTGCCGGTCTTCGCCGCGCTGGTCGCGTACGAGCGGCGCAAGGCGGCCCGCGACGGCTCCCCGCTGGTCGAGCTGTCCCTGTTCCGGGTACGCAGCTTCGCCGCCGGGATCGCCGTACAGACCGTGTTCGGAGTCGCGCTCGGTGTCTTCTTCCTGGTCTGGACGCTGTACATGCAGGTCGGCCTGGGCTGGAGCGTGCTGCGCGCCGGGCTGACCGGGGTGCCGTTCTCGCTCGCGGTGTCGACGGCCGCCGCGCTGTCGGTGCAGTTCCTCGTGCCGCGCTTCGGCCGCAAGGTGCTCCAGGCCGGCGCCCTGACGATGGGGCTCGGCGTCCTCCTCTACATCTGGGAGTCCGACCGGTACGGCCTGGCCATCGCCTCCTGGCAGATGGCGCTCCCGCTGGTCGTGATGGGCGTCGGCATGGGCCTGATCGTGGCCCCGCTGACCGACGCGATCCTGTCCGAGGTGCCGCGCGAGCACGCCGGATCTGCCTCCGGCCTGCTCAACACCGTGCAGCAGATGGGCAATGCGCTCGGGCTCGGCCTGGTGTCCGTCGTCTTCTTCGGGCAGATCGCGGACCGGCTCGCCCCGGCCCAGGTCGGCCCGGCCTTCGTGGGCGCCTTCCAGCACGCGCTGTGGTGGGTGGCCGGGGTCATGGGTGTGATCTTCCTGCTGATGTCGGCGCTGCCCAAGCGGCCCGCGCAGCATGTGGAGGGCGGGGGCGAGCCGGTGGAGGAGCGCGAGCCCGAGTTGGTGTCCTGACCCCTGCTGAAGTTCCGTTCATGTCCGAATGAAGCCCGAGCCCGTTTACTTTCCGGAAACTCGGGCGTAGCCTCGCACTGAAACCACACGTTCGGGCATGGGCCGGGGCGGTGGGACGAGGTTCGGAGGCAGGCGGACATGTACGCACCGGAGCGTCAGCAGGAGATCCTCCGGCTCGCCCGTGACGGCGGCCGGGTGGACGTGCTGTCGCTGGCCGAGGTGTTCCAGGTCACGGCGGAGACCATCCGCCGTGACCTGAAGGCCCTCGACCGCGCGGGCCTGGTCCGCCGGGTGCACGGCGGCGCCATCCCGGCCGGCCGCCTCGACTTCGAGCCCGACCTCAGCGAGCGCGAGTCCACCGCCGCCGACGAGAAGGACCGCATCGCCAAGGCGGCCCTCGCGGAACTCCCCGTCGACGGCACGGTGATCCTCGACGCGGGCACCACCGTGGCCCGGCTGGCCGCCGCGATCCCGCTGGAGGCGACGCTCACCGCCGTCACCCACAGCCTCCCGATCGCCGCCCGCCTCGCCGACCACCCCGGCCTCCAGCTCCATCTGGTCGGCGGCCGCGTCCGCAACCGCACCCGCGCCGCCGTCGACGCCTGGGCCCTGCGCGCCTACGGCGAGATCCGCGCCGACGTCGCCTTCGTCGCCGCCAACGGCTTCTCCGCCGAGCACGGTCTGACCACCCCCGACCTCGCCGAGGCCGCCGTCAAGCGCGCGGCCGTCGCCGCCGCCCGCCGGGTCGTCCTGCTCGCGGACTCCGCCAAGCACGGCCAGGAGCACTTCGCCCGCTTCGGCGACCTGAGCGACGTGGACCTCCTGATCACCGACAGCGGGCTCAGCCCCGAAGACGCGGCCGTCATCGAGCGCGGCGGCACGGAAGTAGTACGCGCATGATCCTCACCGTCACCCCCAACCCGTCCCTGGACCGCACCTACGAGGTCCCCGTCCTGGAGCGCGGCGAGGTCATCCGCGCCTCCGGCGAGCGCATGGACCCCGGCGGCAAGGGCGTCAACGTCTCCCGCGCGGTCGCCGCCGCCGGCAGGCGTACCCTCGCCGTCCTGCCGCTGGGTGGCGCGCCGGGCGCCCTGATCGCCGAGCTGCTCGACGCCCAGGGCATCGAGGTCGCGCCGGTGCCGGTCGCCGGGGCCACCCGTTCCAACATCGCGCTGGCGGAGGCGGACGGTGTCCTGACGAAGATCAACGCGCCGGGCCCGGAACTGACCCCGGCCGAGGAGGAGTCGCTCCTCGGCGCCGTGCGCACGCACTCGGCCGACGCCGACTGGATCGCCTGCTGCGGCAGCCTCCCGCTGGGCCTCGCCCCCTCCTGGTACGCCGATGTCGTGGCCCGCGCCCACTCCGGCGGCGCCCGCATCGCCCTGGACACCTCGGGGCCCGCTCTGTTGGAGGCCCTGCGGGCCCGGCCCGACGTGGTCAAGCCCAACGCCGAGGAACTGTCCGCCGCCGTGGGCCGCCCGCTGTCCACCGTGGGCGATGCGGTGAAGGCGGCCGAGGAACTGCGGGCGATGGGCGCCCGCGCGGTCCTGGCCAGCCTGGGCGCCGACGGGCAGTTGCTGGTGGGCGACGACGGCGCCTGGTTCGGCACCGCGCGCGTGGCCGCCGTCCGCAGCAATGTCGGGGCGGGGGACTCCTCGCTCGCCGGGTTCCTGATCGCCGGGGGGAGCGGTCCCGAGGCGCTCGCCTCCGCCGTGGCGCACGGGGCCGCGGCGGTGCGGTTGCCGGGGAGTGTGATGCCTACGCCGGCCGATCTGGACCCCGCCTCCGTCACGGTCACGTCGGACGTGCCGGTCGACCGGGCGCTGACGGAGCCGGTGTCATGAACGGCCCGTCCCGGTGGCCTTCTTGTTTCCACCTCCACGTCCCCAACCCCTCCATTCATGGTGCGCCCACCCCACACAGCAGGGCGGTACGCGAGCAAAGGAGCCCGCGATGAGCGAGATGATCACCGCGGACCTGGTCGACCTCGACCTGTCCGCCGAGAGCAAGGAAGCGGCGGCGCGTGCCCTCGCCGAGCGCATGGTGGCCAAGGGGCGGGTGACCGACCTGGACGGCTTCCTCGCCGACGTGGCCGCCCGCGAGGCCCAGATGCCGACCGGTCTCGACGGCGGCATCGGCATCCCGCACTGCCGCAGCGAGCACGTCACCGAGCCGACGCTCGCCTTCGGGCGCAGCGCGGCGGGCATCGACTTCGGCGCGGCGGACGGTCCGGCCGACCTGATCTTCCTGATCGCCGCCCCGGCCGGGGCGGACGACGCCCACCTGACGATCCTCTCCTCACTGGCCCGGCAGCTAATGAACGCCGAGTTCACGGACGCCCTGCGGGGGGTGTCCGACGCGGAGACGGCGGTGGCGCTGGTGCGGGGGGACGTTACTCCGGCGGAGGTTCTCGACGGCGCGGCGGCCTCCGCCGGCGCCGCAGCGGGCAGTACGACGCAGGAGACGCCGGAGTCTTCCGACGCGCGCCCGTTCCGCATCGTCGCCGTCACCTCCTGCCCCACCGGTATCGCCCACACCTACATGGCCGCCGAGTCGCTGGAGAACGCCGGCCGGGAGGCGGGCGTCGAGGTGACCGTCGAGACGCAGGGTTCGGCGGGGTTCAGCCGGCTCGACCCGGCGGTGATCGCGGCGGCGGACGGCGTGGTCTTCGCCCACGACGTGCCGGTGCGCGAGAAGGACCGCTTCGCCGGCAAGCCCACGGTGGACGTCGGTGTGAAGGCGGGCATAAACCGCCCCGCCGAACTCATCTCCGAGGTCCGCGCCAAGGCGGAACGCGGCGAGAAGACCGCCCCCGCCGGTGCGGCCGCCACCCCCGTGGACCGCGCGGGCGACTCCGCCGAGGGCTACGGCACCAAGCTCCGCAAGTGGCTGATGTCCGGCGTCAGTTACATGGTCCCGTTCGTCGCGGCGGGCGGTCTGCTCATCGCCCTGGGCTTCGCCCTCGGCGGCTGGCGGGTGAGCAAGGCGCCCTCCGTCATCGACCACTTCGTGTGGACCCAGACCGATAGCTGGGGCGCGCTGCTGTTCCAGATCGGCGGCATGGCGTTCAACTTCCTGGTCCCGGTGCTCGCCGGGTACATCGCCTACGGCATGGCCGACCGGCCCGGCCTCGTCCCCGGCTTCGTCGGCGGTGCGATCTCGCTCAGCATCAACGCGGGCTTCCTCGGCGGCCTCGCGGCCGGTCTGATCGCCGGTGGCGTGGTGCTGGCGATCCAGCGGGTGAAGATACCGGCGGCGCTGCGCGGCATCATGCCGGTGGTGGTGATCCCGCTGATCTCCTCGGCGGTCGTCGGCTTCCTGATGTTCGTGGTGATCGGCAAGCCCATCGCCGCCGCCCAGAAGGGCATGACCGACTGGCTGAACGGCCTCACCGGCACCAACGCCGTCCTGCTCGGCGCCCTTCTCGGCCTGATGATGTGCTTCGACCTGGGCGGCCCGGTCAACAAGGTGGCCTACACCTTCGCCACCGCCGGCATCGCTGTCGCCAGCCCCGGTGACTCCGCGATGAAGATCATGGCCGCGGTGATGGCGGCCGGCATGGTCCCGCCGCTGGCGATGGCCCTGGCCACCACCGTGCGCGGCAAGCTCTTCACCCCGGCCGAGCGCGAGAACGGCAAGGCCGCCTGGGTGCTGGGCGCCTCCTTCATCACCGAGGGCGCGATCCCGTTCGCCGCGGCCGACCCGCTGCGGGTCATCCCGTCCGCGATGGCGGGCGGCGCGGTCACCGGCGCGCTGTCGATGATGTTCGACGCCACGCTGCGCGCCCCGCACGGCGGCATCTTCGTGGTCCCGCTGATCGGCAACCCGTTCCTCTACCTCCTCGCCATCGCCGCGGGCGTCTGCGTCAGCACCGCCCTGGTGGTCGTCCTCAAGGGCCTGCGCAAGCCGGCCCAGGGCACCCCGGCCGCCGGTGCGGCGGAGAGCGCGGCGGCGGGGGAGCAGGGGAGCAAGCAGCCGGTCGCCGCCTGAGCGACTCCGGCCCTTCGGACTCCGTCCCCACGGTCGCGCCCCCTCGGTGAACTCACCGGGGGGACGCGGTGCGTCGGGGCCCGTCAGCCGTGCCGGGCCGCGCGGTGCTCCATGGCGGCGCGGGCCGCGTCCGGGGTGGTGTACACCTCGCACATATGGCGGCCGTCGGGGGTCGCGGTGTGCTCGACCTCCCACAGGGAGATCTCCCGCCCGTCCCGCAGCAGGAACGCGTGCTCGTACAGCGCGAAGCTCACCCCGGCCCGCGCGGTCCGGCCGGGACGGCCGAACGCCTGGGTGATCTCGTGCCCCTCCGCCGTGGCCAGCAGCGCCGCCAGCTCCTTGCCGGGGCGGTCCGGGTTCTCCGCCCGGCGCAGCAGCCTGCGGGCGTGGTCGGGGGAGTTGTCCGCCACGTACGCGTGCCGGGGCTCGGGCACGGCGCCCAGCTCGGTCAGCACCGGCAGCTCGAAGTCGGAGGTGTCGTACGGCAGCGCCAGCCGGGTCGTGGCGGTGTGCAGCTCCTCCTCGTCGAGGTACACCTCGTGCTGTGCCTCCTCGCCCGGCGCGGTGTTGTGCGCCAGCTCCCAGAGGGTGACCGCCGAGCCGTCCGCGAGCAGCCAGGTGTGCCGGTACGTCTCACGGTGCAGGCCCGCGCTGTGGTGCGCGGAGTGCAGGGAACTGTCGTGCGCCAGCGCACAGTCCAGCTCTCTTATCACCTCGTCGGGCAGCTCGAACGAGTTCAGGGCACGGCCGAGGAGTCGCGCGAGGTGCTCCTCCGGAGACTCGGGCGACTGGGCGGACTCGTACTCCGCCGTCTCGTACGGAACGCTCAAGGTGTCTCCCGGCGTCGCTGCATGTCACCTGGTGGGTGCATACCGTAGCCCCTCGGTCGGACATCGTGTCCGGGAACCGAGAAACGTACTGGAGTAAACGCCGGGCACGGCCGAAGAGTTCCCGATCGGCGACCGAAATGCCGTGCGCGCCAAGGCTTTTCCGCCCCCCTTGCGCCTCTTGCTCCCCTACCTTTCCCTACCTCCTCCCGTACAACTCCTCGTACGACGGCCACGCCCCGCCCGGCTCCGACACCGGGCGCGCGGCGCGCACGGCGCGGGTGACGGCGCGGGTCACCAGGTCCGCGCCGGCGGCCAGGACCTCGTTCAGCGCGGTCGGCTCCGGGGCCAGTGGGCGGGCGCCGGTGGCGAGGGTGAACACCGTGTCGCCGTCGTGCAGCAGGTGCACGGGGCGGACGGCGCGCGCGATGCCGTCGTGCGCGGTACCGGCCACCTTCTGCGCCTGCGCCTTGGTGAGGTCGGCGTCGGTGGCCACCACGGCGAGCGTGGTGTTCAGCGGCGGGGGAGCGTTCCGCGCCGCCACCTCCGCCAGCCGCCGACGCGCGGCCTTCCGTACCCCCGGCTTCGGATACGCGACCGGCCCCTCGAACAACTCCCCGTACAGCACCCCCGTTTCGGCATCCAGCACGTCCCCGGCGGAGTTCACCACCACGAGCGCGGCCACGGTGATCCCGGATTCGAGCACCGTGCTCGCGGTCCCCACACCCCCCTTCAGGCACCCGGCGACCGCCCCGATCCCGGCCCCCACGCACCCCTCCGCCACCGGCCCACCTGGTGCGCTCGCGGCCGCCGCCTCCACCGCGGCCCGCCCCATCGCCGCGTCGGGACGCGCCCGGAAGTCCCCGCCCCGGCCCAGATCGAAGAGGCAGGCGGCAGGCACGACCGGCACCACATGCCCCGCCTCGGGCCCCACCCGCACCCCCCGCCCCCGCTCCTCCAGCCACGCCATCACCCCGGAAGCCGCGTCCAGCCCGTACGCACTCCCCCCGGCCAGCACGACCGCGTCCACCCGCCGCACCACATTGCGCGGGTCCAGCGCGTCGGTCTCCTTGGTCCCCGGCCCCCCGCCCCGCACATCCACGGCGGCCACAGCCCCGCCCTCTGGCGCGAGCACCACGCTCACCCCGCTGAGCCACCCCCCACCCCACCGCCCGGCATGCCCGACCCGAACCCCGCCCACGTCCGTCAACGCCCCAGCCGTCGCCATACGCGCAGTCTGTCCCACCCCCTCCTCAGCCGACACCGGCCGTACGCGGTGTCTCCGTGCGGTACGAGCTGCCCAGTTCCGGGCCCAGGCCGAAGTAGTGGCGGAAGTTGTAGATCAGGGGGCTCCAGGCGGCGGGGTCTATGTGGTGGGTGCCGGGGATCAGCAGGCCGGGGGCCGCGTGGACCTTGAGGACCGTCGTCTCGACGATGACGCAGTCGCCGGAGAGGTCGGGGCGGATGCGTTCGGCGCGGGCCTCCAGATGGAGGGGGCACTCGGCCGCGCGGGGTGGGCGGACGGTGTCGGAGGGCTCTTCGCGCAGGCCCGCCGCGGCGAACTTGGCCGGTTCGAACCGGCAGCCGGGCGCTTTCGTCGGGGGGACCGGGTCGCGGCCGGTCAGGGGGGCCAGGCGCTCCACCGCGGGCCACTGGTGCGGGGCGGGGAGGTTGATGACCAGGTCGGGGCGGGCGAGGAGGTTGCGCGCGGTCTGGCCGTCGCGGCCCAGGCCGAGGACGACCGTGCGGCCCAGCGCCCACGCCGAGGACATGGGGGCGAGGTTGAAGGTGCCGTCCTCGTTCTCCGTGGACAGCAGCACCACCGGGGTGCCGAAATAAAGGATGCTCGGCTCGATCGCCGTGTGGCTGCTCATGGGAGCGAGCCTAGGAACGGGACCGTTCGGCGGGCGCCGAAGTGTGCCGGGCGGCGGACCGTACCCTGGAGGCATGAGTGACGCCCCCGCACCCGAGCCGCGCGACCCCAAGGCCGCGCTCGTCTTCGACGACCCGCTGAACCAGCAGTCCTCGGACGACACCGACCGGGGGTGGGGCGAGCGTCCGGCCGGCGACAGCGCCGCCGACCTCAGGCGCTTCCTCGACGAGAAGCCGCCCCACCACCTCTGAACGGTACGGAGGGCTCCCGCTAGCGCACGTCCGGCCCGGCCGGGCGCTGCTGCTTGACCACCCCGTCCACGGTGCCCGTGCGCTGGGAGACCAGCAGGTCGCGGATGTCCTGGAGGACCTCCAGCTCGGTCACCGGGATCGGCTCCGGCTCGCTCTTGCCGGTGCGGGCCTGCTTGCGCGCCTCCTGGCGGGCCAGGTACTTCGACATCGGCAGGACCATCAGGAAGTACACCACCGCGGCGGTGATCACGAAGTTCAGCGCGGCACCGGCCACCGAGCCCCAGAGGATCTGCACGCCGCCCTCGGCGCTGCCGTCCGTCCCCGGCTTGCAGGGGTCCTTCAGGCAGTAGCTGTAGTGATCCAGGTTCTTCGTGCCGATCGCACCGACCAGCGGGTTGATGATGCCCTTCACCACCGAGTTCACGATGCTGGTGAAGGCGGCACCGATGACCACCGCGACCGCCAGGTCGATGACGTTGCCACGCATCAGGAAGGCTTTGAAGCCGTCCAGGATGCTGACCGCTTCCTTCTTCGCGTTCACCTCGGTGAGTCTCCTCGTCATGTACACAGGCTGGGGAACAGAGCGCTCCGCAACCTACGTCAAGGTGCGGCCACCCTGTCCAATCCCGTCGCTCGATCGAGCGACTTGACCGCACGCTTCCGGAAATGTTCCCGACAAGGCTCACCACAGCGTCACCGCCAGCCTGGCCATGGGATTCGCCCCCACCAGCCGAGCAGCCGTCGCACGAGGAACCGCCAGCACGACCAGCGCCCCCTCAGTGACGCTTCCCTCACCCGAGACGCGCTCAAGAGGCTCCGGCAGCCGGACCACCCGCGCCCCCCGCGCCAGCACCCGCGCCGACCCGCCACCCCCCGACGCCGACCGCTCCTCCGCCGCGACCACGTCCACCCGGTCACCGGGCCGCAGCAGCCGCACCGTGGCCGCATCCGCGATCCGCACCGGCGCCCGCACCAGCTCACCCGGCCCGTGCCCCCGTACCGGATCGGCGGCCGGATGCCCTCGGGGCCGCTCGGCGGACGGAGTGCCGCCGCCAGGGGAGCGGGGCCCGGCCGCGACCAGCGCAGCCGCCGTCACCGCAAGCCCCGCGGCGACCGCCCGGCCCCGGTACCGCGCCAGCCGGCCGGCAGGTCCGCCACCCCCTCGTACGCGCAGGGGTGGGAAGAAGGGGACCTCACGGGTCGCCGGGGCATCGGTCCCCAGCGGGCGTGGCACACGGAAAGCGGGAGCGGGGACGGTGTTCGGGTTCACGGACATCGGGATCACCACCTGTGACGAGGGAACGCTGTGCGATCCCCACGATGACCCGTCCTGCCGAACCCCGCCGGAGCCCGTGGACTACCCACCGGTTGTGGAAAACTCCGTCACCCGAACGAGAAGGCAGCCCCGCCCAACACAGCTACGGCAACGGAATCCCCGGCTCCATCCCGCCAAGCGCCCCCACACACAAACAGTCCCGCTCCCCGGTGCCCGGCAACCCCGCCACCACGTCGAACAGCACCCCCCGCAGCCGGTCCACATTCGCCGCGAACACCCGCAGCACCTCGTCGTGGGACACCCCCTCACCCGTCTCCGCGCCCGCGTCGAGATCGGTGACCAGGGTGAGCGAGGTGTAGCAGAGCTCCAGCTCACGGGCGAGGGCCGCCTCCGGATGCCCGGTCATCCCGACCACCGACCACCCCTGCGCCTGGTGCCACAGCGACTCGGCGCGGGTGGAGAAGCGCGGCCCCTCCACCACGACCAGCGTGCCGCCGTCGACCGGGGTCCAGTCCCGCCCACGGGCCGCCTTCAGCGCGACGCTCCGCCCGGTCGGGCAGTAGGGGTCGGCCAGCGACACATGCACCACGTTGGGCACTGTGCCGTCCGGCAGCGGGAGCCCGTCGAAAAAGGTCTGCTGGCGTGTCTTGGTGCGGTCGACCATCTGGTCCGGCACCAGCAGCGTGCCCGGCCCGTACTCCGGCCGCAGCCCGCCCACCGCGCACGGTCCGAGGACCTGCCGGACGCCCAGCGAACGCAGCGCCCACAGGTTGGCCCGGTAGTTGATGCGGTGCGGCGGAAGGTGGTGCCCGCGCCCGTGCCGGGGCAGGAAGGCCACCCGGCGACCCGCGACCTCGCCCACGAAGACGGAGTCGGAGGGCGCCCCGTAGGGGGTGTCCACCTGGACCTCGGTCACGTCGTCCAGGAACGAGTAGAAACCCGAGCCGCCGATTACGCCGATCTCTGCGTTCGCCATGCCCAGCACCCTAACGGGCCCCCGAAAGAGGCCACCAGGATCACCCGCGCGCACGCACGCCGAAGACCCCGCCGTCGGCTGACGGCAGGGTCAGGGAAAGCGGGGTTCTCAGGCGGCGGAGCCGGCCGAGGACGACGTCGAAGAAGACGACGACGAGGATGAGGAGGACGACGACGAAGACGAGGACTTCGAGTCCGATGACGACGAAGACGACTTCGCGGCCGGGCTGCTGCTCGACGACGCACCGCGCGAATCATTGCGGTAGAAGCCGGAGCCCTTGAAGACAATGCCGACGGCAGAGAACACCTTCTTCAAGGGGCCACCGCAGTTGGGGCACTCGGTCAGGGCGTCGTCGGTGAACTTCTGCACCGCCTCGAGGCCCTCGCCGCAGTCCTTGCACTGGTACTGGTAGGTCGGCACTGTCTTCCTCCTGGCACTCTCACTCAATGAGTGCTAACGATGCTCCATAGTGACGCATTCCCGTGGATCAGTCCACCGTGACCGGCTCGCGGTGACCGACGCCACGCGCCACGGTACGGTTCCGGGCCCGCGCCACCAGCAGGGAACGCAGGGCGAGAATCGTCGCCAGCGCCGGTACGGTCGCGGCCATCGGGACCAGGAACCCGGCGCCGTCCCACAGCCGGTCCTCCCATTGTCCCGCGACCGTGACGGCGGCCGCCTGGCCCAGCGCCACCGCGCCCGTCAGCCAGGTGAACGCCTCGGTCCGGGCGCCCGCCGGCACCAGGTCCTCGACCAGGGTGTACCCCGTGATCAGGGCGGGCGCGATGCACATGCCGACCAGCAGGCCCAGACCGGCCAGCAGCGGCACCGAGTGCACCGTCCACAGCGCGGAGGTGGTCAGCGCGAGCGCCGTGTACCCGACCATCAGTCGGCGCCGGGGCGACGACTTCCAGGCGACCGCGCCGCAGATCACCCCGGAGAGCATGTTTCCGGCGGCGAAGACGCCATAGAGGACGCCGTTCAGACCGGGCTCCCCGATGGACTCGGTGAACGCGGCCAGCGAGACCTGCATCCCGCCGAAGACGGCGCCGATGCCGAGGAACGTCACGATCAGCACCCGTACGCCGGGCACCCGGAGGGCGGACACGCGCGCGTGGACGGCGTCCTCCGTGTCCTCACCGCGCGGCGGCACCGGCGGCTGCGTACCCCGCTGGGCGGCGAACAGCAGGCCGCCGATCAGGGTCAGCGCGGCCTCCGTGACCAGTCCCGCAGACGGGGTGATGGCGGTGCACAGCGCGGTCGCCAGCAGCGGGCCGACGACGAAGGTCAGCTCGTCGGTGACCGACTCGAAGGCCGCCGCCGTGCTCATCAGCGGCGATCCCTTCAGCCGCGTGCCCCAGCGGGCCCGGACCATCGGGCCGACCTGGGGGACCGAGGCGCCGGTCGGCACCGCCGCCGCGAACAGCGCCCACAGAGGGGCGTGCGCCAGCGCGAGCGCCGTCAGGGTGAGCCCCGCCGCCGTGTGCAGGACGACACCGGGCATCAGTACCGCCCGCTGGCCGTACCGGTCCGCGAGACGGCCGCTGTACGGCGCGAACAGGGCCATGGAGACCCCGGTGACGGCCGCGGCGGCACCGGCGGCGCCGTACGAGCCGGTGGTGTGCCGCACCAGCAGCACGATGGAGATGGTGAGCATGGCGAACGGCTGACGTGCCGCGAAGCCGGGGACCAGGAAGGTCCACGCGCCCTTCGTGCGCAGCAATTGCCCGTAACCCGGACGCGCCGACCGCTCGGTGGTGACCGTGGATGCCACGGCCCGTGCCTCTCTTCCGCCTGGTAGCGCGCCCGTGCGGGGGGCACCGAGAGCCGTCCTCTTGCGCGCGGAACTGCGGTAGATACCGGTGGAAGGGTCCGGCCGCCATACGGTCGCGCCAGCTCTGCGTCAGACGAATCGGACAGAGTTGGTTCGATCAGATGCTTTGATCGTACAGGCGGCCCCGGCCGCCGGGACCTGTGAGAACCAGCACCCTCAGTGCCGGTGCTCCTTACTGCCGGTGCCCAGCCAGTCGGCCAGCTTGCCGCCCTGGGTGACCGCGCGCAGCCGGCGTTCGGCCTGGTCGCGGACCGGGTCGGTGGCGACCACCAGCAGCTCGTCACCGTGTCGCAGCACGGTCGTGGGGGAGGGTACGAACGACTTGCCGTCCCGGACGACCAGCGTGACGGCGGCGCCCGGCGGCAGCCGCAGCTCGCCCACCTCGACGCCGTGCATCCGGGAGTCGTCCGGGATGGTGAGCGAGAGCAGATGGCCGCGCAGCCGCTCCAGCGGCGCCGACTCGATGCCGAGGTCGGCCGCCTCGCCCTCCTCGCCGAGCCGCAGCTTACGGGCCAGCCAAGGCAGGGTCGGCCCCTGGATCAGGGTGTAGACGACGACCAGTACGAAGACGATGTTGAACAGCCGGCGGCTGCCCTCGACCCCGCTCACCATGGGGATGGTGGCCAGGATGATGGGGACCGCGCCGCGCAGCCCCGCCCAGGACATCAGCGCCTGCTCCTGCCATGGCACCCGGAACGGGGTCAGGCTCAGCACCACGCTCAGCGGACGGGCCGCCATGGTCAGCACCAGTCCGATGATCAGCGCGGGCACCACATCGTCGCCCAGCTCGTGCGGGGTCACCAGCAGGCCGAGCAGGACGAACATGCCGATCTGCGCGATCCAGCCCAGCCCCTCCGCGAACCCGCGCGTGGCCGGCCAGTGCGGCAGCTTGGCGTTGCCCAGCACCATGGAGGCCAGATAGACGGCGAGGAAGCCACTGCCGTGGGCCAGCGCGCCGGCCGCGTACGCGGTGACGGCGATGGCCATGACGGCAATCGGGTAGAGACCGGAGGCCGGCAGGGCGACGTGCTTGAGCCCCCAGGAGCCGAGGAAGCCCACCGCGAGACCCAGGGCGGCGCCGATGGCCAGCTCCAGCACGATCTCGGCCAGCAGGATGTACCAGTGCTCCACCGGACCGGCCTGGCAGAAGGCGACGACCAGGATGACCACCGGGGCGTCGTTGAAGCCGGACTCCGCCTCCAGCGTGCCCGTCACCCGCGAGGGGAGCGGGATCTTGCGCAGCACGGAGAACACCGCCGCCGCGTCCGTCGAGGACACCACCGCGCCGACGATGAACGCCTGCCGCCACTCCAGCCCGACCAGATAGTGCGCGCCCGCGGCCGTCGCGCCGACGCTCACCGCGACGCCCACCGTCGCCAGCACCGAGGCGGACGGCAGGGCCGGCCGCACTTCCTTCCACTTCGTGCCGAGACCGCCCTCGGCGAGGATCACGACCAGGGCGGCGTACCCGATGACCTGGGTCATCTCGGCGTTGTCGAAGTGGATGTTCCCCACGCCGTCGGAGCCCATGAGGACACCGATCCCGAGGTAGACGAGCAGGGTGGGGAGCCCGCTGCGCGAGGAGATCCGCACGGCCGCGACCGCGACCAGGAGGACGAGCGAGCAGGCGAGCAGGAGCTGGTTGAGGTGGTGGACAGTCAGCGGCGCATCCCTTCATTGGCCCGCGCGGGGGCGCACGTGGGCTCGCGTACACAAGACACCGAGGGGCGGCGGACCGCACCCGACTACTTCGTTACCTTACCTAACTCTTGACGCTTCCTTGACGCTCGGGTTGGCAAGATCGAACGCCCGTGCCCGCTGGTTCCCGACTCCGCGTCAAGTGGTTCCGGGGCCTGCGCCTATGGTTGCTCCAGCGCTCATTCAAAGTCACAGCCCCGCCTGCCGCTCGCGTGAGGACAGCAAGGACAGCGATGCCCCCCAACACCACCGCCACATCGGGTGACAAGCCCGGCACGTCCGGCAGGAAGAAGGGGCGCAAAGCCCGACTTGTCGTGATTCTGCTGGTCCTGGCCCTCATCGGAGGCATAGCCTTCGGGGCGTTCTGGTCCATCAGCACGGTGCGTGCTTCCTTCCCGCAGACCAAGGGATCGGTCACGCTCGAGGGCCTCTCCGGCCCCGTCGACGTCAAGCGCGACGGCTACGGCATCCCGCAGATCTACGCCTCCTCCGACGCCGACCTGTTCATGGCCCAGGGCTACGTGCAGGCACAGGACCGGTTCTACGAGATGGACGTGCGCCGCCATCTCACCTCCGGCCGCCTGTCGGAGATGTTCGGCAAGAGCCAGGTCAAGAACGACGCGTTCCTGCGCACCCTGGGCTGGGACCGGGTGGCGAAGCAGGAGTACGACACCAAGCTGTCGGCCTCCGCGAAGCAGTACCTCCAGGCGTACGCCAAGGGTGTCAACGCCTACCTCAAGGGCAAGGACGGCCAGGACATCTCCCTGGAGTACGCGGCCCTCGGCTTCACCAACGACTACAAGCCCGCCGAGTGGACCCCGGTCGACTCCGTCGCGTGGCTGAAGGCGATGGCCTGGGACCTGCGCGGCAACATGCGCGACGAGACCGACCGCGCCCTGATGACCAGCCGCCTGACCCCGCAGCAGATCCGCGAGCTGTACCCGGACTACCCCTACGACCGGAACAAGCCGATCGTGCGCGAGGGCCAGTACAGCGCGCTCAGCAAGACCTTCCAGCAGGACGGCGCCCCGTCGGGGACGAGCACCGGCACCAGCACGGGCTCCCAGGGCTCGACCGGCACGACGGGCAACACCGGCACAGGCACCGGCACCCAGGGCACGACCGGCGGCACCGCAGGTACCGGCACCGGCCTCACCGGCCAGCTCACCGGCCTCACCAAGGTCCTCGACGACCTCCCCACCGCCGTCGGCGTCAACGGCCAGGGCATCGGCTCCAACTCCTGGGTCGTCTCCGGCGCCCACACCATCACCGGCAAGCCGCTGCTCGCCAACGACCCGCACCTCTCCGCCTCGCTGCCCTCGGTCTGGTACCAGATGGGCCTGCACTGCCGGAGCATCTCCAGCAAGTGCCAGTACGACGTGGCGGGCTACACCTTCGCGGGCATGCCCGGTGTGGTCATCGGCCACAACGGCAAGATCGCCTGGGGCATGACCAACTCCGGCGTGGACGTCAGCGACCTCTACCTGGAGAAGATCTCCGGCGACGGCTACCTCTCCGACGGCAAGGTCCGCCCCTTCCGCACCCGCGAGGAGACCATCAAGGTCGCCGGGGGCGCGTCCAAGAAGATCGTCGTACGCCAGACCGCCGACGGCATGCCGCTGCTCTCCGACCGCGACGACGAGCTGGTGGAGGTCGGCCGCAAGGCCGGCGTCGACACCGCCGCCCCCGACCGCGGCGACGGCTACGGCATCGCGCTGCGCTGGACCGCGCTCGACCCCGGCACCTCCATGGACGCGGTGTTCGCCATGGACAAGGCGTCCGACTGGACCGGCTTCCGCAAGGCCGCCGCGCTCTTCGACGTGCCGTCCCAGAACCTGATCTACGCCGACTCCGAGAACATCGGCTACACCCTGCCGGGCAAGATCCCCACCCGCGCCGCGGGCGACGACGGCTCGGTGCCCGCGCCGGGCTGGGACTCCAAGTACCGCTGGACCGGCTTCCTGGACCAGGACGAGCTGCCCTACGAGTACAACCCGAAGCGCGGCTACATCGTCACCGCCAACCAGGCCGTGGTCGACAAGGACGCGTACCCGTACACCCTGACCACCGACTGGGGCTACGGCACCCGCAGCCAGCGCATCGCCGATCTGATCGAGTCCAAGATCAAGGACGGCGGCAAGGTCTCCACCGACGACATGCGCCAGATGCAGCTCGACAACAGCAGCGAGATCGCCAAGCTGCTGGTGCCCAAGCTGCTCAAGCTGGACCTGGACGACCCCGAGGTCCGCAAGGCGCAGAAGCTGCTGGAGGGCTGGGACTACACCCAGGATGCCGACTCGGCCGCGGCCGCCTACTTCAACGCCGTGTGGCGCAACATCCTCAAGCTCGGCTTCGGCGACAAGCTCCCCAAGGAGCTGCGCGCCAAGAACCAGTGCCTGTGGGTGGAGCGCGCGGGCAGCACCGGTCCGCTGGACGACCGGAGCAAGGTCCGCGAGTGCGGTCAGCGGGACGCCGACCAGGCGCAGCCGGACGGCGGCGACCGCTGGTTCGAGGTCGTGCGCACGCTCATGGACAAGCCGGACAGCCAGTGGTGGCAGGCGCCCAAGTCGGGCAACCGCCCGGCCGCTCACAACCGCGACGAGCTGTTCACCCGCGCCATGATCGACGCCCGCTGGGAGCTGACCGCCAAGCTCGGCAAGGACATCGACACCTGGAGCTGGGGCCGGCTGCACCGGCTGTTCCTCAAGAACCAGACCCTCGGCCTCGAGGGCCCGGAGCTGCTCCAGTACGCGCTCAACCGCGGCCCCTGGAAGCTCAGCGGCGGCGAGGCCACGGTCAACGCCACCGGCTGGAACGCCGCCGGGGGCTACGGGGTGGTGTGGGTGCCGTCCATGCGGATGGTCGTCAACCTGGCCGACCTCGACAAGTCCCGCTGGATCAACCTCAGCGGCGCCTCGGGACACGCCTTCAACGCCCACTACACCGACCAGACCGACAAGTGGGCCGACGGCGATCTGCTGCCCTGGTCCTTCTCGGCCGAGTCGGTCGACGGCAGCACGAAGGACACGCTGAACCTGCGGCCGTAAGCCCGTACGAAGCTGAAGGCCCTCCACGCGCGCGTGGAGGGCCTTCTCGCGTATCAGGGGCGTGCGAAACGGCGTACCCCGGCCGGCGTCACCACGGCGTGCACCGGGCGGTCGTGCGCCTCGGCGGGCACGCGTGCCACCACCTCCGTGTCGTACAGCAGCACCACGAGCGCCGGACGCGCGCCCGCGCGCTCCAGGCGCGCGAGCACCCGGTCGTACGACCCCCCGCCCCGCCCCAGCCGCATCCCGCGCCCGTCCACCGCGAGGCCCGGCAGCAGCACCACGTCCGCCTCCGTCACCGCGTCGGGCCCGAGGCGCGGCCCGGCGGGCTCGGCCAGCTCCATCCGGCCGCCGTACCGGACCACCGTCAGCGAGCCGGGTCCGGTGTAGGGGCCCCAGTCGAGGTCGTCGTCGGGGAGCAGTACCGGGAGCAACACGCGGGTGCCGCGCTCGCGCAGCGCCTCCAGGAGGGCGGCCGTGCCGGGTTCGGTGCCGACCGAGACATAGGCGGCGACCGTGCGGGCGGCGGCGAGTTCGGGCAGGGCGAGGGCGTGCGCGGCGAGGGCCCGCTCATGGGCGAGAAGGTCCTCCTCGCTCAACCCCCTTCTATTCGCCAGGAGTTCACGCCGTAGCCCCCTCTTCGCGGGGTCCTTCGCACGTTCGTCGGATTCCACCTGTGGCCGCCTCCATTTCGGTCCGCGATTATCACGCTCACCTAAGCGGAGCAGGGGATTTCCCCCTAAGGACACCGGTTAGAGTGGCGCGCATGACTGAGTTGCACCCGAGGATCAGCAAGGCTGTCATTCCGGCAGCCGGGCTGGGTACCCGCTTTCTGCCCGCGACCAAGGCGACGCCCAAGGAGATGTTGCCGGTCGTGGACAAGCCGGCCATCCAGTACGTGGTCGAGGAGGCGGTGACGGCGGGCCTCGAGGACGTCCTCATGGTCACCGGACGCAACAAGCGTCCGCTGGAGGACCACTTCGACCGCAACTACGAGCTGGAATCGGCGCTCGGCAAGAAGGGCGACGCCGACCGCCTCGCCAAGGTCCAGGAGTCCAGCGACCTGGCGACCATGCACTACGTCCGCCAGGGCGACCCCCGCGGCCTCGGCCACGCCGTGCTGTGCGCCGCCCCGCACGTCGGCAACGAGCCCTTCGCGGTCCTCCTCGGCGACGACCTGATCGACCCCCGCGACCCCCTGCTCCAGCGCATGATCGAGGTTCAGGAGCAGCACGGCGGCAGCGTGATCGCCCTGATGGAGGTCGCCCCCGAGCAGATCCACCTCTACGGCTGCGCCGCCGTGGAGGGCACCGAGGACGGCGACGTCGTCAAGGTGACCGGCCTGGTCGAGAAGCCGGACCCGGCGGACGCCCCGTCGAACTACGCGATCATCGGCCGCTACGTCCTCGACCCGCACGTCTTCGACATACTGCGCAAGACCGAGCCCGGCCGGGGCGGCGAGATCCAGCTCACCGACGCCCTCCAGCAGCTCGCGGAGGACGAGAAGGTCGGCGGTCCGGTGCACGGCGTCGTCTTCAAGGGCCGCCGCTATGACACCGGCGACCGTGCCGACTACCTGCGTGCCATTGTCCGTCTCGCGTGCGAACGTGAGGACCTGGGCCCGGACTTCAGGACCTGGCTGCGCAGTTTCGTCGCCGAGGAGATGCAGGAACGTTGAGCACCGCCGCGAACCGTCCCGTCGGACCGGACCACGTGTGGTCGGTGGACGAGCACCTGGAGGACATTCTCAGCACCGTCCGCCCGCTCGACCCCATCGAGCTGCAGCTCCCCGACGCGCAGGGCTGTGCGCTGGTCGACGACGTCATGGTGCCGGTGTCCCTGCCGCCCTTCGACAACAGCTCCATGGACGGTTACGCGGTACGGGTCGCGGACGTGACCGGTGCGAGCGAGGAGTACCCGGCGGTCCTGGACGTGGTCGGTGACGTCGCCGCCGGTGACGCCGCCCCGGTCCAGGTCGGCCCCGGCCAGGCCGCGCGCATCATGACCGGCGCCCCGCTGCCGCCCGGTGCCGAGGCCGTCGTCCCCGTCGAGTGGACGGACGCCGGGCTCGGCGGCGGCCCGGCGAGCGGGATGCGCGCCCGCGCCCAGGCGCCCGAGGGCGCCGAGGGCCAGGTCCGGATCTTCCGGCCCGCCGAGACGGGGGCCCATGTCCGGCCCAGCGGCAGCGATGTGCGCGCCGGTGACCGGGCGCTCGCCGCGGGCACGGTCCTCGGGCCGTCCCAGATCGCGCTGCTCGCCGCGATCGGCCGGGGCACGGTCCGGGTGCGGCCGCGTCCGCGCGTCGTCGTGATGTCCACCGGCAGTGAACTCGTCCAGCCGGGCGAGCCGTTGGCGCACGGGCAGATCTTCGACTCCAACAGCTTCGCCCTCACCGCCGCCGCCCGGGACGCGGGTGCCATCGCCTACCGGGTCGGCGCGGTCGCGGACGACGCGGACGTGCTGCGCTCCACCATCGAGGACCAGTTGGTCCGCGCCGACCTGCTGGTCACCACCGGCGGGGTCAGCGTCGGCGCGTACGACGTGGTCAAGGAGGCGCTCACCGAGGTCGGCGAGGAGGAGGGCGGCGGGGTCGACTTCCGCAAGCTCGCCATGCAGCCCGGCAAGCCCCAGGGCTTCGGCGCGGTGGGCCCCGACCACACCCCGCTGCTGGCCCTGCCCGGCAACCCGGTGTCGTCGTACGTCTCCTTCGAGCTGTTCGTACGCCCCGCCATCCGCGCCCTGATGGGCCTCCCCGAGGTCCACCGGCCGCGCACGCGGGCCACCCTCACGGTGGACGGGCCGCTGCGCTCGCCCGAGGGCCGCCGCCAGTTCCTGCGCGGCAACTACGAGGACGGCGAGGTCACCCCCGTGGGTGGCAGCGGCTCCCATCTGATCGCCGCGCTGGCCCACGCCAACGCGCTGATCGTGCTCCCCGAGGACGTGACGGAGGCGGAGCCCGGCACCGAGGTCGAGGTCGTCCTGCTCGGCTGAGCGCGGGGCCGGGAGAGGGTCCCGGCCCGGTGCCCGAGCCGACTTGGCGGTACCGTGGCGCGCACAGGAGGCCCGCGCATCGCCCGCGCCGGCGGGCCGCGAACGGGAAGCACCGCACACCATGAGTACGCACGACCGACTGACGCACATCGACGAGGCGGGCGCGGCCCGCATGGTCGACGTATCCGGGAAGGAAGTGACCGCGCGCACCGCCCGTGCCAGTGGCCGGGTGCTCGTGTCCCCGCGCGTGGTCGAGCTGCTGCGCGGCGAGGGAGTGCCCAAGGGCGACGCCCTGGCCACCGCCCGGATCGCGGGCATCATGGGCGCCAAGCGCACCCCGGACCTCATCCCGCTGTGCCACCCGCTGTCGGTGTCCGGTGTGACGCTGGACCTCGCGGTCACGGACGAGGGCGTGGAGATCCTGGCCACCGTGAAGACCACCGACCGCACCGGTGTGGAGATGGAGGCGCTCACCGCCGTGTCCGTCGCCGCGCTCACCGTGGTCGACATGGTGAAGGCGGTCGACAAGGGCGCCGTCATCACCGACGTGCGGGTGGAGGAGAAGACGGGCGGCAAGTCCGGCCACTGGAGCCGGGCGTGACCGGCACCCCGTACCGCGCGCTGGTCGTCACCGCCTCCAACCGCGCCTCCGCCGGGGTCTACGCCGACAAGGGCGGCCCCGCCGTCGCCGAGGGCCTCACCCGCCTCGGCTTCGCCGTGGACGGCCCCCAGGTCGTCCCGGACGGCGACCCGGTCGAGGCCGCCCTGCGCGCGGCCGTGGCGGCCGGGTACGACGCGGTCGTGACCACCGGCGGCACCGGCATCTCGCCCACCGACCGCACCCCCGAGGCGACCCGCGCGGTCCTGGAGTACGAGGTACCGGGCATCGCCGAGGCGATCCGGGCGTACGGGCGCGAGAAGGTGCCCACCGCCGCGCTCTCGCGGGGTCTGGCCGGGGTCGCGGGCGGCACGCTGATCGTGAACCTGCCCGGTTCCAGCGGCGGGGTCCGCGATGGGCTCGCCGTGCTGGAGCCGCTGCTGACGCACGCCGTCGACCAGATCCGCGGCGGCGACCACCCCCGGCCCGACGCACCGGGCCACACCGGCGCCGGGGGTGCGAGCTGACCGGCAGAGCCTGGCCCGTGGTGCTGGTGGACGGCGATGTCGTCCTGCGGCCGATAAGGGTGCGCGACCAGCGCGCCTGGCGCGAGGTCAACCGGCGCAACCGGGACTGGCTGCGCCCCTGGGAGGCGACCATCCCGCCGCCCACCCCGACCGGGCCGATCACGCACCGGCCCACCTACCGGCAGATGATCCGGCACCTGCGCTCCGAGGCGACGGCGGGCCGGATGCTGCCGTTCGTCATCGAGTACCAGGGGCGCCTGGTCGGCCAGCTCACGGTCGCCGGGATCACCTGGGGCTCCATGTGCTCCGGGCACATCGGCTACTGGGTGGACCAGTCGGTCGCCGGGCGCGGGGTGATGCCGACCGCCGTGGCGCTCGTCTCCGACCACTGCTTCCGCGCGGTGGGGCTGCACCGGATCGAGGTCTGCATCCGCCCGGAGAACCGGCCCAGCCGGCGCGTGGTGGAGAAGCTCGGCTTCCGCGAGGAGGGCCTGCGGCCGCGCTATCTGCACATCGACGGCGCCTGGCGGGACCACATGGTCTACGCGCTCACCGCCGAGGAGGTCCCCGACGGCCTGGTCGACCGCTGGCGGCGCACCCGCGCGGGGCGGCCCGGACAGCCGGGGAATGCGAACAGCACCGGGAATTGAATATCTGTTCGAATTAATGCCCGAGGCGACCATCTCGGTACCGTCTCCGGGCATTCAATTCCCCCCTTCGACGGTCCGCTGATCGCATCGGTCGCAAAAAAAGCTGGAAATATCAGCCAGATCGTGCGACACACCGGCTCAATTGGCGGATGGCCCCGAGCAAACCCCTCTACCGTGTGAGTCGTGAGCAGCAGCGGCCTCATCTACGCAGTCATCGTCGGGGCCTGGGCCGCCTACTTGGTGCCGATGTGGCTCCGTAGGCAGGACGAGCTGAACGAGGCCCGTCCGACGGAACGCTTCAGCACCGCCATCCGGCTGCTGTCCGGAAGGGCGGGAATGGAGCGCCGGTACGCCAAGGACCTGCGGGCGCGCTCCACCCAGGAGGGGGAGCCGGACGCCGGTGACCCGGACGTCGCCACCGACTCGGTGGACGTCCGGGACTTCGCCGTGCCTCCGACGCGCCGTCAGGTCCGGGCGGACACCGAGCCCGAGCGGCAGGTGCGGGCGGAAGCCCCGCGCGACCAGGCGGCCCCCGCGGCCTCCAAGTCGCCCTCCGCGCAGGCGCATCCGTCCCGCCCCGCCCAGGCGCCCGAACCCGAACACGTCCCCGCCCGGCGCACGCCGTCGGCGCAGGCGGCCGCGGCGCGCGCCCAGCGCACGAAGGTGCTCGCCCGCAGACGGCGCACCACCGTGCTGCTGTTCCTCGCCTTCACCGTCGGCGCGATCGCCGCCGCCGTGGGGGGCCTCGCCCTCCTCTGGGTGCCCGCCGTGCCGGCCGTGCTGCTCAGCGCGTACATCGGCTATCTGCGCCGGCAGGAACGGCGCCGGTTCGCCTTCCAGATGGACCGCAGGAGCGCCGAGGACGCGGCCGCCCGGCTGCGGGAGCGGGCCCGCCAGCCGCGCCGCCGCGCGGCCGCCGAGGCGGCCGTCGTCGCCGACGAGCCGGAGGAGGGAACGGGGCCGCACACCGACCCCGCTCTGTCCGCCGCCCTCGCCGCCGACCGGCGCGCCCTGGTCGAGCAGACCGACCACGCCGAGTGGGTCGACCAGCAGCGCGAACGGCAGCGCCGCCCCGGCCACGGCGAGAGCTGGGACCCGGTGCCGGTGCCGCTGCCCACGTACGTGACCGCGCCGGTCGCCCCGCGCGCCACCGCCGACGTGGACCTGGGCGCCCCCGGCACCTGGAGCTCGGCCCGCTCCAGCGCCGTCACCCCGGAGCAGCGTCCCGAGGTCCCGGCGGCCGAACCGGCACCGGACGGGGAGCGCCCGGAGGACGCGCGGGGCGACGCCCGGCGCAGCGCCTCCGCCCGCCGCTCCCGCGAGCGCGGCCGCACCCCGCTGTTCGACCAGTACGAGGACGGCGACCGGCCGCGCGCCGCCAACGAGTGAGCCTCTGACCAGTCCCGGAGCGGATTTCCGAGCACGCCGATCGGGATGCTAGAGTTTCACTCGTTGCAAGGGCCTGTGGCGCAGTCCGGTAGCGCACCTCGTTCGCATCGAGGGGGCCAGGGGTTCAAATCCCCTCAGGTCCACGTAACGCTCCTCCCGAGTTAGCTCGGGAAGGGTTCACGAGACCCCGTCCGATCTTCTGATCGGACGGGGTCTCGTCGTTTAGGCCGGTTCGATCACGGCGTCCGCGTATCGCGCGACGGAGATCCGGTAGGCCGGGAGGTGGGGTGCCAGGGCGCCCAGGGCGAGGGCGGCTGCCTCGCGTTCGCGGCCGAGGTCGATGAGGGCCAGGGCGAGGAACGCGGTGAGCGCGTCGTCCAGGTGGTCCGAGGTGCGGTCGCGCTCCGCGAGCAACAGGTCGGCCGCCGCCTCCGGTTGGCCGAGCGTGCGCAGGGTGCTGGCCAACTGGATGACGGCCTGGCGTCGGCGGTCGTCGGGCAGGCCGGGGTCCAGAGCCCGGCGGTAGAGGGGAACGGCGTCCTCGCCGAGGTCGGTGGCGTCGTGGGCGGAGGCGAGTTCGTAGGCGGCCACAGGGTGGTCCGGGGGCAGTTCGGCGGCCAACGCGGCCATCCGGGAACGGAATTGGGCCGCGTCCACCTCCTCGAAGGCGTCCCACAGGGCCGTGCACCGCTGTTCCCACTCCGGTGTGGTGTTCGGGGTCATCGGGTCAGCCTCGCACCGGTCAGCCCTTGGCGGGGACCAGGTCGGCGTAGACGATGATGTTGTCCGGGCGGTGGCCGTTCTCGATGGCTCCGCCGCAGGTGATCAGGCGGAGTTCGGGGCGGGTCGTGTCGCCGTAGACCTTGTCGGTGGGGAAGGCGTCCTTGTCGACCTGCTCGACCGTGCGGACGGAGAAGACGGCGGAGGAGCCGTCGGCGCGGGCGACGGTGATCCGGGCGCCCTGCTTGATCCTCCCCACGTTCCGCAGCACGGCCGGGCCCTTCACGGTGTCGTAGTGGCCGATCAGGACGGCGGGGCCGGTCTCGCCGGGGGTGACGCCCTTGGAGTACCAGCCGATCCGGTCGGCCTGCGCGACGGAGGGAACCTCCACCGTGCCGTCGGCGGCCAGGCCCAGCTTCAGGATGGGGCCGGTGTCGACGCCCGCCGAGGGGATTGTGACCCGGACCGGGAGCGAACGGCCCATGGGTGCCGCCGACTTGGCGGGTGCGGCGGCTGGGGTGGAGACGGGGCGAGGTGGAGGCGGGGCGGCGTGCCCGGTGCTGTCCTGCGTGCCGCAGGCGGCCAGGGCGAGGCCGAGCGCGAGGGTGAGCGTGGCGGTCGTGACACGGCGCTGCATCAGGCTGACTCCAGACGGAACGACGGGTGCGGGCCACCGCTTGAGGCGGCGGGCCCGCACCCGTGGGGACGACGTTTCAGCGGCCGGCGACCGAGGTGCCGCGACGGCGCAGGACGACGAAGCCGATGCCCGCGGCCCCGGCTGCGGCGGCCCCGCCGACCGCCATCAGCACGGGGGCGTCGCTGTCCTGCGTGCTTTCGTAACCGGCCGCGACGCTGCCCTTGGGTACGACGGTCGTCTGGCTGGTCGAGGTGGTGCCGGTGGAGCCCGCCGAACCCGTGGAGGTGGTCGGGTAGACGAAGCTGCAGCCCTTGGGGAGCTGCGGGAAGTCCTGGACGGACGCCGGGTGGCCGCCGCCCTCCATGTTGGTGCGCAGACGCGGGTGGGTGCTGTTCGGGCCGAGGATCTCGGCCAGGAAGCCCGCGCTCGCCGGCAGCTTCGGGTGCAGACGGTTCAGGGTGTACGGCAGCAGCTTGGTCTCGCCGGCGCCCCGGAACTGCACCGAGGGACCCGACGGGCTGATGGTCACCAGCGCCTCCGTGCCGGCGCCGATGTTCCGGGTCACGGTGACGACGCAGCGGACCGGGGTGACGGGACCCTGGCCGCCGTTGCCGATGTACTCGTCGGCGGAGGTCATGCTGCCGTCCGCGCGCAGGGTCACCTTGATGCCGTTGAAGACCTTCATCTGCTGGGCGCCGAAGCTGCCGCCGGCGCGCAGCTCGCCGAGGGTCTTGCCCTTGAATATGACGGTGGCCGAGTAGTAGCCGCCCTGGTCGGTGTGCTTGTAGACCTTGGCCGTCAGATCGCCCTTCAGCGCGACGGTCTTCGTCAGGACCGGGCCCTGCTGCCCCTCGGGCTCCTCGGACGCGGTGGGGGTGGCGGGCGTGCTGGGCTTGGTGGTCGAGGTCGGCGTGCCGACCTCGGTGCCCGGCGTGCCGCTCGGGGCCGTGGTGGCGGCCTGCGGGCTCGCCGTCCCGCCGTCCGCGGCGAACGCGGCACCGGCCGGCAGCAGGACGGTGGCGGTGAGGGAGGCGGCGACGAAAGCGGCGCGGACGGCGGAGTTGCGTCGGAAACCGAGCGAAGACATGAAGGACTCCAGAAGGTGTGAAAGAACCCGATGATGAGGAGGGGGAGTCGCATCCGCTCGCACTGTCAGGTGGGGCCGAAAGGCGCGGCAGCTACTGAGCTGATCGTATGTTCCGACTTTCGGCGGAGTGATCGCCATCACGTCACAGGCGCGTCACAGGGGCGGCAGTGGCCTGTGCTGCGGCAACAGGCCACTGGGCCGGGTTACTTGGCGCCGTCCGGCGTCCCGAGCGGCTTCGCGTAGCAGAGGCTGTTCTCGTGGTGGCGGTAGTAGCCGAACTTGGTGCACGGGGTGTAGCCGCTGGAGGTGTAGAGGGCGATGGCCTCGGGCTGTTCGGTGCCGGTTTCCAGGACCATGCGGGTGCGGCCGGCCGCGCGGGCGTCGGCCTCCAGTTCGGCGAGGATGCGGCGGGCCAGGCCATGGCCGCGCATCTGCGCGATGACGAACATGCGCTTGAGTTCCGCGTCGCCGTCCTGGTTGCCCTCCGCGTTCAGGTCCTGGCTGCGCCAGCCGCCGGTGGCCACCGGGCGGTCGTGTGCGTCGTACGCGATCAGGTACGCGCCTCTGGGCGGGTCGAAGTCGGCGGGGTCGAGCGAGGTGGCGTCGCCGCCGTCGCCGTAGCGCACGTGGTACTCGGCCTGGACCTCGTCGTTGAGCTTCACGGCGTCGGGGTGGTCGAAGCGAACGCGGCGTATATTCATGCTGGGCATCGTACTTCTATGCGGTGAAGGGGCGTCGGTCACAAACCAGTGTGCCGGTATCGTGCCCTGGTGCTGACTGTGACCTCGGTGAATGTGAACGGACTGCGGGCCGCCGCCAAGAAGGGCTTCGTGGAGTGGCTGGACCAGACGTCTGCGGACGTGGTCTGCCTGCAGGAGGTGCGTGCCGAGCCGCAGCAGCTCCCGGAGCACGTACGGCAGCCCGACGGCTGGCATGTCGTGCACGCGCCCGCCGCCGCCAAGGGCCGCGCGGGCGTCTCCCTCTACACGCGCCGTGAGCCCGACCGCGTCCGCGTCGGCTTCGGCTCGGCGGAGTTCGACGGCTCGGGCCGCTATGCCGAGGCCGACCTCCCCGGTGTGACCGTCGCCTCGCTGTACCTGCCCTCGGGCGAGGTCGGCACCGGGCGGCAGGACGAGAAGGTCCGCTTCATGGGCGAGTTCTCCGCCCACCTCAAGGAACTGCGCGAGCGGGCCGCCGCCGACGGCCGCGAGGTGCTGGTCTGCGGCGACTGGAACATCGCCCACCAGCAGGCCGACCTCAAGAACTGGCGCGGCAACCTCAAGAACTCCGGCTTCCTGCCCGAGGAGCGGGAGTGGCTGAGCCGGGTGCTCACCGCCGAGGACGGGGGTTACGTGGACGTCGTCCGCGCCCTGCACCCCGACACCGAGGGCCCGTATAGCTGGTGGTCCTATCGGGGCCGCGCCTTCGACAACGACTCCGGCTGGCGCATCGACTACCACATGGCCACCCCCGGCCTCGCCGCGAAGGCGGTCAAGGGCTGGGTAGAGCGCGCCGCCACCCACGCCGAGCGCTGGTCCGACCACGCGCCGGTCACCGTGGTGTACGAGCGCTAGTCGAGCTTGCTCAGCCGCCGGTCCATCGCCAGTGACAGCTCC
The DNA here is from genome assembly GCF_004784475.1 of Streptomyces bauhiniae. Lineage (GTDB taxonomy): Bacteria > Actinomycetota > Actinomycetes > Streptomycetales > Streptomycetaceae > Streptomyces > Streptomyces seoulensis. Next base: position 183,298 of record NZ_SRRT01000007.1, on the reverse strand, counting down.
GCCTCCACCACGCTGCGGGCCAGCGGGCGCAGGCGGTGCAGGGAGTCCTCGGGGGCGTGGCGGCGGATCACGTCGGTGAAGAGGGCCGCGAGGGCGTCCGCGTGCTCGCGGACCCGGGCCGCGGCCGTCAGGACCTCGGCCAGCGGGATGCCCTCGCGGACCAGCGCCGAGGAGACGTCCAGCAGGCGGCGGCTGATGTGCACGATCTCGTCGCCGTCGGTGCCGACGTAGCCGAGGGTCATCGCGGCCGCCAGGTTCTCCGGGGTCACCTCGCCCTCGAAGCGGGCCGCCAGCTCCTCCGGGGTCAGCCGGACCGGCTCCTCCTCGGTGGGCGCGACGCCCAGCAGGTCGGCCACGTCCCGGCCGTTGTCCAGCGCCTCGGCCAGCTCGGCTATGCCGTTCAGGGTGTGCCCGCGCTCCAGCAGCGCCGCGATGGTGCGCAGCCGGGCCAGATGATGGTCGTCGTACCAGGCGATACGGCCCTCGCGGCGGGGCGGCGGGATCAGTCTGCGCTCGCGGTAGAACCGCAGGGTGCGCACGGTGATCCCGGCGATGCGCGCCAGCTCCTCCATGCGGTACTCGCGCCCGCCGGCCTGCCCGCCGCTGTGTCCGCCGTCTTCTGCCACGTCCGCAGCCTATGGCGTACCGCCGGTAACTTTCCTTTCCGCGCCCCCTACCGCTCAGTACGGAGCTGCTCTACAGTCCCATTGCGCCAGTGTTCACTGGCAGAGTCCGAGGATGCGTGGAGGCGTCGGGATGGCCGAGCACGAGCATGTACGGGTGGCGGTGATCGGGTCCGGGTTCGGCGGGCTGGGGGCCGCCGTGCGGCTGCGCCGGGAGGGGATCACCGACTTCGTCGTCCTGGAGCGGGCCGGCAGCGTCGGCGGGACCTGGCGGGACAACAGCTATCCGGGCTGTGCCTGCGATGTCCCGTCGCACCTGTACTCCTTCTCCTTCGCCCCCAACCCCGACTGGCCGCGCACCTTCTCCGGGCAGGAGCACATCCGGGCCTACCTGGAGCGCGTCGCCGACGACTTCGGGCTGCGCCCGCATCTGCGCTTCGACTCCGAGGTCAAGCTGATGACCTGGGACGAGGACGAGCTGCGCTGGCACATCGAGACCGCGAGCGGCTCGCTCACCGCCGACATGGTGGTCTCCGCCACCGGCCCGCTGTCCGACCCGAAGATCCCCGAGATCCCGGGGCTGGACTCCTTCCCCGGCCGGGTGTTCCACTCCGCCCGCTGGGATCACGACTTCGACCTGCGCGGCAAGCGCGTCGCCATGGTCGGCACCGGTGCCTCCGCGATCCAGATCGTCCCCTCGATCCAGCCGGAGGTCGCGAAGCTCACCGTCTTCCAGCGCACCCCGCCCTGGGTGATGCCCCGCATGGACCGGGCGATCGGCACCGCCGAGCGCAGGCTGCACCAGGCGCTGCCCTTCACCGCCCGGCTGCGGCGCGGGCTGCTCTGGGGCATCCGGGAACTCCAGGTGCAGGCGTTCACCAAGCACCCCGACGAACTCGGCCTGGTGGAGCAGCTCGCCAAGCGCAACATGGCCCGCGCCATCAAGGACCCGGCCCTGCGCGCCAAGCTCACCCCGGACTACCGCATCGGCTGCAAGCGCATCCTGCTGTCCAGCGCGTACTACCCGGCGCTCGCCCAGCCCAACGTGGACGTGGTGGCCAGCGGGGTCACCGAGATCCGGGGCTCCACCGTGGTCGCCGCCGACGGCACCGAGACCGAGGTCGACGCGATCGTCTTCGGCACCGGCTTCCACGTCACCGACATGCCCATCGCCGAGCGCGTGGTCGGCGTCGGGGGCGTCACGCTGGCCGAGGCGTGGAAGGGCGGGATGGAGGCGCTGCGCGGCGGTTCGGCGGCCGGGTTCCCGAACTGGCTGAGCGTGATCGGGCCCAACACCGGCCTGGGCAACTCCTCGATGATCCTGATGATCGAGTCCCAGCTCAACTACCTGGCCGACTACCTGCGCCAGCTCGACACCCTGGGCGGCCGCACCGCGCTGGACGCCCGCCCCGCCGCCGTCGACCGCTGGAACCGCCGGGTGCAGGAGCGGATGAAGCGCACCGTCTGGAACACCGGCGGCTGCACGAGCTGGTACCTGGACGCCAGCGGCCGCAACACCACCGTCTGGCCCGGCACCACCAGCGAGTTCCGCCAGGCCACCCGCCGCGTGGACCTCACCGAGTACGAGGTGCTGCGCAAGCCCGCGGTCACGAAGCCGGCCGCCGTCCCGAGCGAGGCCACCGCATGAGCCGCACCCTGGAGGTCACCTCCACCAACGGCGCCCGCCTGCACGTCGAGGTGCACGGCCCCGAGGACGCGCCCCCGGTCGTCCTCTCCCACGGCTGGACCTGCTCCACCGCCTTCTGGGCCGCGCAGATCGAGGAACTCGCCCGCGACCACCGGGTCATCGCCTACGACCAGCGCGGCCACGGCCTGAGCCCGTACAGCCCGGTGTGCTCCACCGACGCGCTCGCGGACGACCTCGAAGCGGTGCTCGCGGCGACCCTGGCGCCCGGCGAACGCGCGCTGATCGTCGGCCACTCCATGGGCGGCATGACGATCATGTCCGCCTCGGGCCGCCCCCGCTTCCGGGAGCACGCGGCCGCAGCCCTGCTGTGCAGTACGGGAAGCGGACGGCTCACCGCCGAGGCACGCGTGGTGCCGCTGCGCGCCGGACGCGTCCGCACCTGGCTCACCGGGCGCATCCTCGGCTCGTCCCTGCCGCTCGGCCCGGTCACACCCCTGGCCAAGAAGATCCTCAAGTACGCGACCATGGGCCCCGGTTCGGCCCCCGACTTGGTCGACGCCTGCGCCCGGATCGTGCACGCCTGCCCGCGCGCCGCCCGGCACGCCTGGGGCGGGGTGCTGGACCGGCTCGATCTCGACCACGGCGTACGGCAGTTGACCGTGCCCACCGCCGTGCTGCACGGCACCGCCGACCGGCTCACCCCCTCGTCGCACGCCCGCATGCTCGTGGCCGAGCTGCCCAACTGCGCCGGTTTCACCGAGCTGTTCGGCGTCGGGCACATGTCCCCGGTGGAGGCGCCGGAAGCGGTGAACGGCCGGATACGGGAACTCGTCACCCTGTACGTCACGGGGAGCATCCCCGTCCGCCTGGAGGAGGGCGCATGAGCAAGGTCGGTCTCGAAGGACAGGTGGCCGTCGTCACCGGTGCGGCACGCGGCGTCGGCGAGCTGCTGGCCCGCAAACTCTCCGCGCGTGGCGCCAAGGTGGCCCTGGTCGGCCTGGAGGAGGACGAGCTGAAGGCCGTCTCCGAGCGGCTGTACGGCGAGAGCGCGTACTGGTACGCCGATGTCACCGACCACGAGGCGATGGGCCGGGTCGCCGCCGAGGTGAAGGAGCGGTTCGGCAAGGTCGACATCGTGGTGGCCAACGCCGGTGTGGCGACCGGCGGTCCGTTCGCCGACTCCGACCCGGTGGCCTGGCGGCGGGTGATCGAGGTCAACCTCATCGGCTCGGCCGTCACCGCCCGCGCCTTCCTGCCGGTGCTCACCGAGAGCCGCGGCTACCTGCTCCAGATCGCCTCCCTCGCCGCGATGACCCCGGCGCCGATGATGACCGCGTACTGCGCCTCCAAGTCCGGCGTGGAGGCGTACGCGCACAGCCTGCGCGGCGAAGTCGGCTACCTGGGCGTGCGGGTGGGCGTCGCCTACCTGTCCTGGACCGACACCGACATGGTGCGCGGCGCCGACCAGGACGACGTGATGCGGGAGTTGAGGCAGCGGCTGCCCTGGCCGTCCAACAAGACCTATCCGCTCGGCCCGGCCGTCGACCGGCTGGTGGACGGTATCGAGCGCCGGTCGCCCCACGTGTACGGACAGTGGTGGCTGCGCGGGATGCAGGGCATGCGCGGTTACCTCCCGGCGCTCATCGGCACCGTCGGCCAGCGCGAGATGCGCAGGTACGCGGACCGGCTGACCGGGATGCGGTCGGGGCTGGTCGGGGCGGGCGGCGCGGCCGACGAGGCGGCTCGCGCTACGCAGCGTAACTGATCGACATGCGCAGGGTGTTCGCCCGTGTGAATCTGGTCGAGGCCCCACCGGGGCCGCAACCGTTCTCACCAGGGATGTGAACCCACATGGGTATGAAGGACCAGTTCCAGGAGAAGTCCCGCAAGATGCAGGACCAGGCCAAGGAGAAGGCCGGCCAGGCCCGCGAGAAGGCCGGTCAGCGCGGCCCGCAGGGGCGCGACCACCAGGAGCGCGCCGGCCAGCCCCAGCGTGACCGCGCCGAGAGCGGCATGCGGGACGTCGAGGACCGCTTCGACCCGGACCACACCGCCTGACGCGGCAGCTCCGGCGAAAGCCACGCGGCGGGGCACCCGGCACGTCCGGGTGCCCCGCCCCGGCGCTATCGGGCGCCCAGTACGACCAACCGCTGGGTCGCGCGGGTCATCGCCACGTACCGGTCCACCGCGCCCTCGATGCCCTCGCCGAAGGCGGCCGGGTCCACCAGCACGACCAGGTCGAACTCCAGCCCCTTCGCCAGCTCCGGGGTGAGCGAGCGGACGCGGGGCCGCTCCTTGAACGCGGGATCGCCGATGACACAGGCGGTCCCCTCGGCGTGCTCGGCCAGCCAGTCGTGCAGTACGGCGTCCAGGTCGGAGACCGGACCGTAGGTGACCGGGATGCCGTTCGCGCGTACCGAGGTGGGCACGTTGGCGTCCGGGAGGGCGGCGCGGATCACCGGCTCCGCCTCGGCCATCACCTCTTCGGGGGTGCGGTAGTTGATGCTCAGCGAGGCCACCTCCACCCGGCCGAGACCGGCCCGCGTGAGCCGTTCCCGCCAGGACTCGGTGAAGCCGTGCCGGGCCTGGGCGCGGTCGCCCACGATGGTGAAGCTGCGCGAGGGGCAGCGCAGGAGCAGCATCTGCCACTCGGCGTCGGTCAGCTCCTGGGCCTCGTCCACCACGATGTGCGCGAACGGACCGGCCAGCGCGTCCGCCTCGATGGCGGGCAGCGCGCCCTCGTCGACCAGGCTGTCCTTGAGGTCCTGCCCGTGCAGCATGGTCACCGCGCCCTCGCCGTCCGGGTCGGCCGCGATCACGCTGTCGATGACGGCGGACATCCGCTCCCGCTCGACGGCGACCGTGGCGGCCTGGCGGCGCTTCTTCCGCGAGGTCTCCGGGTCCCCGAGCCGCTGCCGGGCCGCGTCCAGCAGGGGCAGGTCGGACACCGTCCACGCCTGCGGGTCGGTACGGCGCAGCAGGCGTACCTCGTCGGGGGAGAGCCAGGGGGCGCACATCCGCAGGTACGCCGGGACGGTCCACAGGTCACCGACCAGGTCGGCCGCCTCCAGCAGGGGCCAGGCGCGGCGGAGGGTGCCGGTCAGCTCGCCGTCGGAGGCCAGGGCCCGGCGGAAGAGCGTGGGCGGGACCTCCTTGTCGAACTGGTCGCGGAGGATCGTGACGAGCGCCTCCCAGATCAGGTCGCGGGCCTCGTTGTGCGGGACGCCCGCCTCCGCCGCCTCGAACGCCTCGGCCCAGTCGGCGGCGGTCAGGTGCAGCTCGCCCCACGGGGTGCTGACGGTCAGGGGGTCGGTGGGCGGGGTCTCGTAGAAGCGCACCGCCTTCTCGATGCCCTTCACCAGGTCCGCCGAGGACTTCAGCCGGGCTACCTCGGGGTCGGTCTCGACGCCCGCCGTGGCGCCCTCGGCCACCAGGTCCCGCACGGTGCAGGTCTGGACCCCCTCCTCGCCGAGGCTCGGCAGCACGTCGGCGACGTAGTTGAGGTAGGGCTGGTGCGGGCCGACGAACAGGACGCCGCCCCGGCGGTGTCCGAGGCGCGGGTCGGAGTGGAGGAGGTAGGCGGAGCGGTGCAGGGCGACGACGGTCTTGCCGGTGCCGGGGCCGCCGTCCACCACGAGGGCGCCGCGCGAGGAGGCCCGGATGATCGCGTCCTGGTCGGCCTGGATGGTGGCCAGCACGTCCCGCATCCGCTCCGAGCGGTTGGTGCCGAGGGTGGCGATGAAGGCCGACTGGTCGTCCAGCGCCGCGTGGTGCTCCAGGCCGTCGGCGGTGAACACCTCGTCCCAATAGTCGGTGATCCGGCCGCGCGTCCAGCGGTAGCGGCGGCGGCTGGCCAGGCCCATCGGGTGGGCGTGGGTCGCGGCGAAGAACGGCTCGGCGGCGGGGGAGCGCCAGTCGATCAGCAGCCGGCGGCCGGTGGGGTCGGTGAGGCCCAGGCGGCCGATGTAGACCGGCTCGGGATCACCGTCGTGCACGATGTGGCCGAGGCACAGGTCGAGGCCGAAGCGGCGCAGGGCGCGCAGCCGGGCGGTCAGCCGGTGGATCTCCAGGTCCCGTTCCAGCGCCTCCCGGCCGGCCCCGCCGGGTGCCCGGCGCAGGGCGTCCAGGGTGTCGGACAGCTCGGCGACGGTCTGCTCCAGGCTCGCGGAGATCTCCGCGAAGTGCCGCTCGTCGGCGGCGATCAGTACCGGGTCGGCCTTGGCGGCGAGCCGGTCGGGAAGGTCGAACGCGCGGGACTCCGGCGCGGGCTCACGCTCGGACAGCAGCGCACACATGTAGTGGATCACTCATTTCCGCAGGTTCTGGGCTCGGCGAGCGATTCTGCGGCATGAGGGGGGCCTTGCCGCAAGGCCCCCCTTGCGCTATACGTTGTAAGTGGCGGGAAGTCCCGCCCTTTTCTATGCCCCCTCCTCGCGCGGCGGCAGCTTCGGCCGCGAGCGGTCCGGTACGTCGCTGTAGTCGGGCGGCACCGCGGCCGGGGTCGTCTCCAGCATGTCGAGCGCCAGCTCCACCGCGTCGTCGAGCTGGGCGTAGCGGCCCTCGGCCCAGTCCAGCGGGGTGCGCAGCGCCTCCAGGTCCGGCGTGACGCCCCGGTTCTCCACGGACCAGCCGTACTCGTCGAACCAGGCCGCGTTCATCGGCACCGTGATCACCGTGCCGTCCCCGAGCCGGTGCCGGCCGGTGATGCCGACGACCCCGCCCCAGGTGCGCTGCCCGACGACCGGGCCGAGGTCGAGCAGCTTGAAGGCGGCGGTGATCATGTCGCCGTCGGAGGAGGTCGCCTCGTCCGCGAGCGCCACGACCGGCCCGCGCGGCGCGTTGGAGGCGTACGACACCGCCTCCGCGTCGCGGGTCAGGTCCCAGCCGAGGATGGTCCGGGTCAGCTTCTCTATGACCAGCTCGCTGATGTGCCCGCCCGCGTTGCCGCGTACGTCCACGATCAGCGCGGGCCGGGACACCTCCAGGCGCAGATCGCGGTTGAACTGCGCCCAGCCGGAGCCGCCCAGGTCGGGGATGTGCAGATAGCCGCACTTGCCGCCGCTCAACTCCCGTACCACCTCGCGGCGTTTGGCCACCCAGTCCTGGTAGCGCAGTGAGCGGTCGTCGAGCAGCGGGACCACGGCCACCCGGCGGGCGGGGCCCGGCTCGCCCGGCGGCGGGGTGAAGGTGAGGTCGACGGTGGTGCCGCCGGACCCCGCGAGCAGCGGGTAGGGCCCGGTCACCGGGTCCACCGGGCGCCCGTTGACATGGGTCAGCACGGAGCCCTCACGGATGCCGGTGCCGGCCAGCGGGGAGCGGGCGCGGGAGTCGGAGGAGTCACCGTCGAGGATGCGGGCGACCATCCAGGCGCCGTCCCGGCAGACGAAGTTGGCGCCGAGGAGGCCCTGCCGGCGCTGGTAGTGCGGCGGGCCCTCGTTGCGCCGGGCCGGGGTGACATAGGCGTGCGAGGTGCCCAGTTCGCCGAGGACTTCGCGCATCAGGTCGGCGAACTCGTCGGGGGAGGTGACCCGTTCGACCAGCGGGCGGTACTGCTCCAGGATCGCCGGCCAGTCGATCCCGCACATGCCGGGGTCCCAGAAGTAGTCCCGGATGAGCCGGCCGCCCTCGGCGTAGGCACCGCGCCACTCGGCGGCCGGGTCCACCTCGTGCAGGATGCGCCGCAGGTCGATCCAGACCGTGCTGTCGCTGTCGCCGGGCTCGGTGGCGGGCACCGCACGCAGGTCGCCCTCGTCCACCACGACCAGCCGGGTGCCGTCGCCGCTCACCTCGAACCAGTCGAGGTGGCCGACCAGTTCGGTCTTCTTCGCCTTGCTGAGGTTGAAGTGCTCCAGCGTGGGACGGCCGCTGATGTCGGCCGGGTTGACGAAGGTCTCGCCCAGCGCGCCGGAGATCGGCCAGCGCAGCCAGACCAGCCCGCCGCCCGCGACCGGGCGCAGCGCCGAGTACTTGGAGGACATCACCGGGAACGGCGTCACCCGGTTCTCCAGCCCCTCCACCTCCACCGTCACCGTGCCGCCCTCGCCGGACCCTGCCTCCAGCGGATCGAGCCCGCCCGCCGCCGGACGCCCCTCGGGATTGAGCGCGAACGGGGAGGGCGTGGCCGAGTTCAGCGGGACCAGGTAGGGACGGCAGCCGAGCGGGAAGGACAGGTCGCCGGTGTGCACGTCGTAGACCGGGTCGAAGCCGCGCCAGGAGAGGAAGGCGAGGTAGCGGCCGTCGCTGGTGAAGACCGGGTTCTCGTCCTCGAAGCGGCCGTTGGTGACGTCCACGATCAGGCGGTCCTTGATCCGGGCCAGCTTGATCTTGCGCAGGGAGCGGCCGATGCCGGGGTGGGACCAGGTGAGCCAGGCGCCGTCGGGGGAGAAGGCGAGGTCGCGGACGGGGCCGTTGTCGGAGCGGATCAGCTCGGTGACGGTGCCGGGCTGCCTCCCCTCCTCGTCCTCGGCTACGTCGATCAGCAGCAGCCTGCCGTCGTGCGAGGCGACCGCCAGCCGTTCGCCCTCCGGGTCGGAGACCAGCTCCAGCACCCGGCCGAGCCTCCCCTCGCCGAGCAGCCGGGGCTCGCGGCCGCCGGAGGCGCGGGGGAGCTGGGCGATGGCGATCGCGTCGTCGCCCTCGGCGTCGGTGACGTAGGCGAGCTGGCCGGTCGAGCCCAGCATCTCCGGCAGCCGGACCCGGACGCCGGGGGTGTCGGCGATGGTGCGGGACGGGCCGTCGCGGTGGGTGAGCCAGTACAGGCTGCCCCGGACGGTGACCGCGCTGGCCCGGCCGGTCTCGTCCACGGAGAGGCCGTCCACGTTGTGCGCGGCGGGCACCTGGTAGGGACGGCGGCCGGGGGCGGCGCCGCCCAGGTCGATGTCGAGCTTGCGCGGGGTGCCGGTGGGGGAGAGGTCGTCCACGATCCAGATGTCACCGGCGCACTGGTAGACCACCCGCTCGCCGTCGGTCGCGGCGTGCCGGGCGTAGAAGGCGTCGTGGTCGGTGTGGCGGCGCAGGTCGGTGCCGTCGGGGGCGACGGAGTACAGGTTGCCGATGCCCTCGTGGTCGGAGAGGAAGGCGATGCGGCCCGCGACGAACATCGGGGAGGAGAGCTGGCCGTCGATGTCCTCCAGCAGCCGTTGCCCCTGGAGCCACAGCCGTCCCGTCGCACCGCCCCGGTACCGCTTCCAGGACGCCGGTTCGTGCGGGGGCGTGCCGGTGAGGAGAAGGGTCTGGTGCTCGCCGGCCGTGTCCGCGACCTGGATGTCACCGACCGGGCCCCAGGGCAGCCGTCCGCCGGGGCTGCCGTCGGTGCCGACCTTGTGGGCCCAGGTGAAGTAGGAGAAGGGCTGGCCGTGCGAGGCGACGGCCAGGATGTCGCTCTTTCCGTGCTGGTCGGGGGGCGTCCAGCCGCACACCTGGGTGTCGGCGCTGCCCCAGTACGTGAGCTGCCGCGCCGGGCCGCCGGCCACGTCCACCAGGTGGATCTCCGGCACCAGGCTGCGCCAGCTCGTGAAGGCGATCTGCTTGCCGTCGGGCGAGAAACGGGGGTGTCCGGCCTTGGTGCGGTCCGCGGTGAGCCGCCAGGGGCGGCCCGGTTCGTCCAGCGGCGCCAGCCAGAGGTCGTCCTCGGCCACGAAGCACAGCAGATCGTCACTGATGTGGGGAAGCCGCAGATAGCTCACCCATCCATGCTTTTCCGGCACGAGAGGCACAGCAACTCGTGCGGCCCCGCGCCCCGTGACGCAGGACACGCCCCAGGGCCGTACGAAACGGTTTCGTTTCGTAGAAGGCCGGGGTACCGTCATCCTGTACGGAGTCCCGTACAGCGTCGTCTTGATCAGCGGGAGAGGGTGAGGCGGATGACCGACGCCGCCACCGTGCGCCGCAGCAGGCTCACGCCCGAGCGCGCGGCCGAGCTGTACGAGGCGGTCCTCGACCTGCTCCGCGAGGTCGGCTACGACGCCCTCACCATGGACGCCGTCGCCGCCCGCACCCGCTCCAGCAAGGCCACGCTCTACCGCCAGTGGGGCGGCAAGGCCGAACTGGTCGCCCGCGCGATCCGGCACACCAAACCCGGCCGGATCTCCGACGTGGACACCGGCTCGCTGCGCGGGGACTTCCTGGCGGCCGTGCACCGCGAGGACGACTGCGCCATGGAGCAGAACAGCGCCCTCATGCGGGGCCTGGCCATGGCCACCCACACCAACCCGGACCTGCTGCAGGCGTTCCGGGAGCAGATCATCGAGCCCGAGATCACCGAGCTTCGCCGGATGCTCTCGCGTGCCGTGGACCGGGGCGAAGTGGCCCCGGACAACCCGGCGCTGCCCTTCGTGGTGCACATGATGATCGGCGCGTTCGCCACCCGGGCGCTCATCGACGAGCAGCCTCCCACCCAGGACTTCATCAGCTCCTACATCGACGCCGTGATCCTCCCCGCTCTCGGCGTCCCCACCACCTGACCGACCCCTCCCCAGCAAGCCCACCTCCTGACGTCTCCGCTCACGTCGCCGGGCTGACCTTTCCTGCCCAGATGCTCTCCACGACCTGACCGGGAGTACGCCCTCGTGGCCACGTACCTGTACAAACTCGGCCGATTCGCCTTCCGGCGACGGCACTTCGTCGCCCTGCTGTGGGTGGCGCTGCTCACCCTCGCCGGGGTGGGCGCCGCCTCCGCGCCGCCCGCCGGGAACTCGTCCTTCTCCATCCCGGGCACCGAGGCGCAGCGCGCCTTCGACCTGCTGGAGCAGCGCTTCCCCGGCATGAGCGCCGACGGCGCCACCGCCCGCGTCGTCTTCAAGGCGCCCGAGGGCCAGAAGATGACCGACGCCGGCAACAAGGCGGCCGTGCAGAAGACGGTCAAGGAGCTGGGTTCCGGCTCCGAGGTCGCCTCCGTCACCGACCCGTACACCGGCAAGGCGGTCAGCCGGGACGGCACGATCGCCTACGCCTCGGTGAAGTACAAGGTCTCCGGGATGGAGCTGGAGGACTCCTCCCGTGACGCCCTCAAGGAGAGCGCCGGGCACGCGCGGGACGCCGGGCTGAGGGTCGAGATCGGCGGCGACGCGCTCACCACCGCACCCGAGACCGGCTCCAGCGAGATCATCGGCATCGCCATCGCGGCTGTCGTCCTCGTCATCACCTTCGGCTCGCTCATCGCGGCCGGGCTGCCGCTGCTCACCGCGATCATCGGCGTCGGCATCGGCGTCTCCACGATCACCGCGCTGGCCACCCCGCTCGACCTCGGCTCCACCACCTCCACCCTGGCCACGATGATCGGCCTCGCGGTCGGCATCGACTACGCCCTCTTCATCGTCTCCCGCTACCGCGCCGAACTGGCCGAGGGCCGCGACCCCGAGGAGGCGGCGGGCCGCGCCGTGGGTACGGCGGGCTCGGCGGTGGTCTTCGCGGGCCTCACCGTCGTCATCGCGCTGGTCGGGCTCTCCGTGGTCAACATCCCGATGCTGACCAAGATGGGCGTGGCCGCCGCGGGCACGGTCGCCATCGCGGTGCTGATCGCACTCACCATGATCCCGGCGCTGCTCGGGTACGCGGGCCGTACGGTCAAGCCGGCCGGCGAGAAGAGCAAGCTGCTCGGCGGGGGGCGCGCGGCGAAGAAGGCCGGCCGTCCCAACATGGGCACCCGGTGGGCCAGCTTCGTGGTCCGGCGCCCGGTCACCGTGCTGCTGCTCGGTGTGGTCGGCCTCGGTGCCGCCGCCGTCCCGGCCGCCTCACTCGAGCTGGGCCTCCCGGACGACGGCTCCCAGCCCGTCTCCACCACCCAGCGCCGCGCCTACGACCTGCTCTCCGACGGCTTCGGCCCCGGCTTCAACGGCCCGCTGATGGTCGTCGTCGACGCCAAGGGCAGCGCCGACAAGAAGGCCGCGTTCGCCAAGGTCGGCGACGAGATCAAGGGTCTGAAGGACGTCGTCACGGTCACCCCGCCGGCACCCAACAAGGCGGGCGACACCGCGATCATCACCGTCGTACCGAAGTCCCAGCCGTCCTCGGCCACCACCGAGGACCTGGTGCACGCGATCCGGGGCAAGAGCGCGTCGATCGCCTCCGCGACGGACGCGAAGCTGCTGGTCACCGGCGCTACGGCGATGAACATCGACGTCTCGCAGAAGCTGAACGACGCGCTGCTGCCCTACCTCGCGCTGGTCGTCGGCCTCGCCTTCCTGCTGCTGATCGTGGTGTTCCGCTCGATCCTGGTCCCGCTGAAGGCGGCCCTCGGCTTCCTGCTCAGCGTGCTGGCCGCCCTCGGCGCGGTCGTCGCGGTCTTCCAGTGGGGCTGGCTGTCCGGCCTGATGAACGTCGAGCAGACCGGTCCTGTCATGTCGATGATGCCGATCTTCATGGTCGGTGTGGTCTTCGGACTCGCCATGGACTACGAGGTGTTCCTCGTGACCCGGATGCGTGAGGCGTACGTCCACGGGGAGAACCCCGGCCAGGCGGTCGTCACCGGCTTCCGCTACAGCGCCCGCGTCGTCACCGCCGCCGCCGTCATCATGATCGCCGTCTTCTCCGGCTTCATCGGCTCCAGCGAGTCGATGATCAAGATGATCGGCTTCGGCCTGGCCATCGCCGTCTTCTTCGACGCCTTCATCGTCCGCATGGCGATCGTCCCGGCCGTCCTGGCCCTGCTCGGCCGCCGCGCCTGGTGGCTCCCGGTCTGGCTGGACCGCGCCCTGCCCAACGTGGACGTCGAGGGCGAGGGCCTGAAGACGGACTCCGACCCGGACGGGGACCGGGAACTGGTCCGCGCCTGACGGTGCTGTAGGGGGACGGCCGGTGGGGCGGATGCCTCACCGGCCGTTCGTCGTCACGCCGTCTTCTCCAGCGCCTCGAACACGTCCGCCACCGTCTCCCGGTGCCAGACGGGGAGGTCGGGCCATTCGGCCAGCTCGGCGGGGTCGGGTTCGTCGAGCTGGTCGCTGACCTCGGTGGCCCAGCAGATGGCGACGAAGCGGCCCTTCTGCTCGCGGGAGAGCCGGGCGGCGTTGCCCTCGCTGAGTTTCATCAGGCCCTGGATGCGCTCCGCGACGATCCCCGAGACCTCCCGCTGCCACTCCGGTACGTCCTCCCACGGGGTGACGAATCCGGGTTCGGGCTCACCGGGGAAGTGGCGGCGGACCCCCGCGATCCAGGCTTCCCGGAACAGTCGAGCGCCCTCGGTCCCATTCATGCTCCGCAGCCTAAGGGTGTTCCGGGCCCCGAGTCAGTGACTCCGTGCAACTGGCCGGGTTTGTTCGGGTGATGAGTGCCGGGTGACCCCGGTCAAATTCCGTGTACAGGCCACACAGTGATCGGTTAGCGTGCCGGACATGACGACGACTGGTCCTGACCGGTGACGCCGCTCGTCACCGCCGCTGTCCTCTTGGCCGCCTTCACCCACGCCGGGTGGAACGCCATCGCCCACCGGATCAGCGACAAGCTGACCGGCTTCACACTGATCGCCGGGGGCGGCCTGGTCGTCGGGCTGGTGATGGCGCTGTTCGCACCCTGGCCGGCCGGGCCCGCGTGGCCGTATCTGCTCACCTCCGCCGGGGTGCATGTCGCGTACTACGCGCTGCTCATGACCTCCTTCCGGCTCGGGGACTTCGGGCAGGCGTACCCGATCGCCCGCGGTACCGCTCCGCTGGTGGTGACCGTGCTGGCCGCCCTGTTCGCGCACGAGGTGCCCGGCGGGTGGGCGGCGGCCGGGCGCCGTGTCCTGCGTCGGGCTGACCGGGGTGAGTCTGTGGGGGCTGCGCGGGCGGCGCCCGGACTGGAAGGCCATCGGCGCCGCCGTCGCCACCGGGCTCACCATCGCCGTGTACACCGTCCTCGACGGCATCGGCGTCCGGCACGCGCAGACCCCGCTCGGCTACATCGCCTGGCTGATGGCCGCCCAGGGCATCTTCATCCCCGCGTACATGTACTACCGGGTCCGCGGCGACATGGTCCGCCAGCTCAAGCCGTACGCCAAACTCGGTCTCCTCGGCGCGGTCCTCTCCGTCGCCGCCTACGCCCTCGTCCTCTGGGCCCAGACCCGCGCCCCCCTCGCCCCCGTCGCCGCCCTCCGCGAGTCCTCCATCATCGTCGGCGCGGCCATCGGCGCCCTCTTCTTCAAGGAACGCTTCGGCGCTCCGCGCGTCGCGGCGGCGGGGTTGCTGGTGGTGGGGATCGGGTTGATGTTGCACGCGGGGTGAGGCGAGGGGGTGGTCAGTCCACCGACTTCTCGATCGTCTCGAAGATGTCCGCGTCGGTCTCCTGTTGCCAGGCCGGGAGTTCGGACCAGTCGGCCACGTAGGCCGGCTTGGGGTCGGTGAAGTGCCGGTACATCTGGGCGGTCCAGCAGATGGCGACGAACCGGCCCTTCTGCTCGCGGGTCAGCCGCGCGGCGGCACCGTCACTGAGGCTCACGAACTGACGCACCTGCGCGGCCACCGCCCCCGCCGCCTCCCGCTCCCACTGCGGGGTCTCGTCCCACGGGGCCACGTAACCGGGCTTGGGCTCACCGGGGAAATGGCGATGCACACCGGCGATCCAGGCTTCCCGGAAGAGTCGTGCGCCCTCGGTCTCCGACATGGTTACCCCTCTCGTGACGGTGTGCTCAGCGCGACGATCTCCGCCCCCAGTTCCGCCACGCGTCGATCACGGCGCAGGGTGCCGAACTCGTCGTACAGATCACGGAGTCTACGGGCGACATATCCCGAGGCGGAGGTGCGAGCCAGCTCGACGGCCTGACTGCCGTACGCGACCACCTGCTCGGGGTCTCCCCGCTTCGCCCCGACGGCCGCCAGGCCGACCAGTACGGTGCCCCGCCGCCGGAACGACTGACCGGAGGCCAAGGGCCCCTGGTCAAGCGCCTTCTTCAGCGTGCTGTCCGCCAAGTCCAGGCGCCCCAGCCGCACATACCGTGCCCCGCGCTCCTCGGCCAGGCGTGAGCCGTCGAACCTGAGCCAGCCGCCGTTGCCGCCGTCCCCGTTCAGGCCCCGCACCTCCTCCGCCCGGTCCAGCGCTCGCTCGCACGCGTCCAGATCCCCGAGCCCGGCGTGGGCCTCCGCCCGTACGGAAGCCACCCAGTAGCGGGTCGACAGGGCACTGTCGCCCTGGGCGGCCAGGGCTTCGGCGGCGCCGAGCATCTCGGCGGCCTGGGTGTAGCGGTGCTCCGCCATCTCGACGTACGCGTGCCGGACGAGGGCGCAGGCCCACAGGTCGTACGCGCCCGCGTCCTTGCTGAGGGAGGCGGCGAGTGCGTAGGAGGAGACTGCGTCGGAATGCCGGTCGGCGTCGAAGGCCACCTCACCGGCCAACTGGAAGAGGTCCGCCGCTGCGGTCAGCATGGGACGCGTCCCGCTCCGGTTCTGCGCCAGCGCCTCGGTGAGTCTGGTCAGTTGGTCGCGCACGACAGGATGGACGGACCGTTTGGAGCGGGCCAGTTGGTAGACCTGCCACAGGTGGCCGTTCATGCGGGCGAAGTCGGCGGGAGCGCCCCTGCGCACCCCGTCGGCCAGTGCCTCGGCCTCTTCAGCGGGGAGCACGGCAAGGGCCCCGCTGACGGTGAGCAGGCGAAGGAATTCGCGGCGGATCATCTCGTCGGAGTCTCCCGCGTCCAGAGGGCCGCCGGACAGCCGTCCCTGGTCCGCTCCGCCGCTGGGTCGCGGCGGCGCCAGAAGGGCGTCCAACTCGTGCAGGCTGATCTCGAGCACGGCTGCCAACGCTCGCCGCTGAGCCGGCTGGGGAGCGATCCTGCCGCTTTCCCACCGCCCGACCGTGGTGCGGTCCACGCCGAGCAACTGGGCCAGTTTTTCCTGACTGTAGCCCAGGGCCTTCCGCCGTCGTGCCAGTCCCATGGCCGCTCCCTTCCCACCCCGGCCCTTGGCTACGGTGCGTGCGCGGATATGCGACCAGAGTGCCGCATGGATGCCGTGGTCATCTCCGGCTTCGGGCGATTTCCTGGGTGTCGTCCCGGATCGGGGTTGTACGACGGAGAGGTGAGGCCATGGCTGCCAGAGGTGACGGGCAGGGGTACTCCAGTGACAGCGGGCCACCCACGGAGGACTCCGGTTCTCGGCCGCGGGTTCGCATGACGCGCCGGGTCTCTCACGATTCCGGACGGACCTGGGGCCGGGTCGTGGAAGTGCTGGAGCAGAAGGGGCGGAGGCTCTCGGAGAACCCCGTCGGCTTTCCGCCCTGTTCGTGTCCGCGCTGCGGAGCCGGTGTCAGGACGGCGCGATGACGAGGTGCGCGCATTGGCGGCGGGTGCCGCTGGACATTCTGCGAGAGGCGCAGCAGCGGTCATCTTCGGGCCACGTCGACCGTGCCGTGCAGTGCCAGCTCTCCGAGCACCGGACCGGTGATCACTACGGCTTCCTGGATGATGCCGAGTACGCCACCGCGTCGTGGCTGCGCTGGTCCGACAGCGAGGCCGCGTTGGTCGTCCTCGCCGACTGTCCGGTGGCGAGCGCCGGCGCGCCGGGGGAGAGCTGCTGTCTCTTCGAGGAGCACGGCGGGCGGCATACGTGGGACGAGGAGCGGCCCGAGTAAAAGCTCCTCACGCGCACCCTTGTCGGCCCGCTGTCGGGGCTGTCGGAGCGGTGTCGGTGGGGTGTCGGGGTGGGTTGGGACGTTGGGGGTGCCAGTCAGGGATCGCCCGGCTGGTTCCCTACAGCGAGGAGAGAGCATGTCCACTCACGTCACGATCATCGGTGCGGGGCTCGGGGGGCTGACGCTGGCTCGGGTGTTGCAGGTGCGCGGGATAGGGGCGACCGTGTACGAGGCGGAGGCGTCGGCGGGGGCGCGTACGCAGGGCGGGATGCTCGACATTCACGACTACAACGGGCAACTGGCCGTCAAGGCAGCCGACTTGATGGACGAGTTCCGGGGGATCGTGCTGGAGGGCCGGCAGGCGATGCGGTTCTTCCACCGGGACGGCTCGCTGCTGTTCGACAAGGGCGACGACGGTACGGGCGGCCGCCCCGAGGTGCAGCGGGGTGAGCTGCGGCAGATTCTGCTGGACTCGCTGCCCGAGGGCACCGTCCGCTGGGGGCACAAGGTCAGCGGCGCCCGGACGCTGGCCGACGGGCGCCACGAGGTGACCTTCGCCGACGGCACCTCCGTCACGGCCGACCTCCTCGTCGGCGCGGACGGCGCCTGGTCGCGGGTGCGGCCGCTGCTCTCCGACGCGGTGCCGGAGTACGCGGGGGAGGCGTTCGTCGAGACCTACCTCTTCGACGTGGAGACCCGGCACCCCGCCGTCGCCAAGATGGTCGGCGGCGGGATGTTCGGCGCGGTCGACCCGGACGGGGACGGGCGCTGGATCGGGGCGCACCGGGAGAAGGGCGAGACCGTCCACGCCTACGTCACGCTCGCGCGGCCCCTGGACTGGTTCGCCGGCATCGACTTCACCGACCTCGCCGCGTCGACCACCCGGATCGCGGCCGAGTTCGCGGACTGGGCACCGGAGTTCAGCACCCTCATCACCGGCTCCGACACCGCACCGCTGCTGCGCCCCCATTACACGCTGCCCATCGGCCACCGCTGGGACCGGGTACCCGGTGTGACCCTCCTCGGCGACGCCGCCCACATCTCCGTCCCCAACGGCGAGGGCGCCAACCTCGCCATGCTGGACGCCGCCGAACTCGGCGAGGCCCTCGCCGCGTACCCCGCCGACACGGAGGCCGCGCTGGCCGCGTACGAGCGGGCGCTGTTCCCCCGCAGCGCCGACGCCGCCGCCGAGGCGCACCACAAGCCCACGTCGGCGGAACTGATCGAATTCTTCACCCGGGACGAACAGGCCCGCTGAGTCACGGCGGGGTGGGCCGGGTCTGCGGGCAGGATGGGGGCGAGGGGCATGATCGACAGCCCCTCCTGGGACCGCACCCCGTGAGAAGGAGAGCCACCGTATGACCGCCACCGACCGGCCGACCGTCGCCGTGCTGGGCACCGGCATCATGGGCGCCGCCATGGCCCGCAACCTCGCCGCCGCCGGGCTCCCCGTACGCGCCTGGAACCGCACCCGCGCCAAGGCGGAGCCGCTCGCGGAGGACGGCGTCCGCGTCACCGGCACGGCCGCCGAGGCGGTCGAGGGCGCGGACGTGGTGCTGACCATGCTGTACGACGGGGACACCGTGCTGGACGTGATGCGCGAGGCGGCGCCCGCCCTGCGGTCCGGCACGCTGTGGGTGCAGAGCACCACCGCCGGTACGGAACTGACCGGCCGCCTCGCCGCGTTCGCCCGCGAGCACGGGCTGGAGTTCTACGACGCGCCCGTGCTCGGCACCCGTAAGCCCGCCGAGGACGGTCAGCTCACCGTGCTGGCCGCCGGGCCCGAGCCGGGGCGGGCCGCCCTCGCGCCGGTCTTCGACGCGGTCGGCTCCCGTACGGTGTGGACCGGCGAGGACGGGGCGGAGGGCAGCGCGAGCCGGCTCAAGCTGGTCGCCAACAACTGGGTGCTCGCGGTCACCGCGGCCACGGGTGAGGTGCTGGCGCTCGCGCAGGCGCTCGGCGTCGACCCGCGCTCGTTCTTCGACCTCATCGAGGGCGGCCCGCTGGACATGGGCTACCTCCGCACCAAGTCCGCCCTGGTCCTGGACGGCAAGCTCACTCCGGCCTCCTTCGCCGTCGCCACCGCCGAGAAGGACGCCCGCCTCATCACCGCCGCCGCCGACCGGGGCGGCGTCCGCCTCGACCTCGCCGAAGCCACCGCCGACCGCTTCGCCCGAGCCGCCGCCCAGGGCCACGGGGACGAGGACATGGCGGCGGCGTACTTCGCGAGCTTCGAGGAGAACACGGCCGGCTGACCGGTACCGGCCCGACGTGAACTTCGCCGGAGGCGGGCGCACCCTGGAAACAGGGGACACGGTGGCTTTCGGAGGTGGTCGGGATGATGCACAACACCGTGGGTTGGCACATCGAGCTGGAGTTCGAGGAGGACGACCAGCACACGCGCGCGGTGGCGCTCGTACGGCTGGCGGACGGCAGTGAGGTACGGGCGCACGGCCACGCCACCCGGCACCAGGTCGACTCCAACCAGCCCAGGGTCGGCGAGGAGATCGCCGGCGCCCGCGCCCTGAACGAACTCGCCATGCGCCTGCTGACCAAGGCCCACGAGGAGATCGACGCGGACTCGGGGCGCATCTCGCACCCCATCCACGTGTAGGCGAGGTCAGCCCAGCGAACCGCGTACCGCCCGCACCAGCGCCTGGGCCCTCGGGTCTGCTGTCACTCCGCCCTGGAAGCCGTTGGTGACGTAGCCGAAGGCGATGCCGGAGGCGGGGTCGGCGAAGGCGAGGGCGCCGCCTCGGCCGGGGTGGCCGAAGGCGGTGGGGGAGAGGAGGGGGGACGCGGGGCCGTGGAGCATGAAGCCGAGGCCGAAGCGGGTACCGACCACGAGGACCCGGTCCGGGCCCGCCGACGTCTCGGTGCGGGCCAGCTCCATCGTTTCCGGGGTGAACAGCCTTGTACCGCCGTCCAGTTCGCCGATGAGGGACGCGTACACGCGGGCCAGTCCGTCCGCCGTGGCGATGCCGTTGGAGGCGGGGAGGGCGGCCGCACGGTAGGCGGGATCGTTCTCGTCCGGCAGCGGGGTGATCGCGGCGAAGGCGCGGCGGGTCAGGGAGGCGGGGTCGGTGTAGGCGTCCGCGACGGCCCGCTTGGGGCGTACCTTCAGCGCACCCGGCGTCTCGGGCGCCGAGACCGGCCCCACCCGGCCCACCCGCGCCTGCTCCGAGGCGGGCAGCCCCAGCCACACGTCCGCCCCGGCCGGCGCCGCGACCTCGGACGCGATGAACTCCCCGATGGGGCGCCCGGTGACCCGGCGGACCAGCTCACCCGTGAGCCAGCTATACGTCTGCGCGTGGTACCCGTGGTCCGTGCCCGGCTCCCACACCGGCGCCTGCGCGGCGACGGCGGCGGCGCCGAGGTCGGGGTCGGCGGCCTCGGCGGGGGTCAGCGGCCGGTCCAGCACCGGCACGCCCGCCCGGTGGGCGAGCAGATCGCGGACGAGGGTGCGCTCCTTGCCCGCCGCCTTGAACTCGGGCCAGTACGCGCCCACCGGGGCGTCCAGGTCCAGCAGACCCCGCTGGTGCAGCAGCAGGAGCGCGGCGGCGGCGACCCCCTTGGTCGCGGACCGCACGATCTGCGCGGTACCGCGCTCCCAGGGGGCGGAGCCGTCGACGTCACGGGTGCCCGCCCACAGGTCGACGACCCGGTGCCCGTCCCGGTACACGGCCACGGCCGCGCCCCGCTCCCCGAGCCGGGCGAAGTTCGCCGCGAACGCCTCCGCCACCGGCTCGAAGCCCTCGGCCACCGTGCCGTTCACCCGCACATCCACGCCGTATCCCTTTCCTCGCCCGCACTCACGAGTGAAACACGGCCGTACGGCCTTGGATTCCGCGCCCCACAACTCCTACGCGTCCAACGCCACCGTGCGCGGATCGAACCCGAACGGCAGCTCCAGCCGGTGCGCCCGCATCAGCGCGTCGTCGGAGAGCAGCTTGCCGGTGGGACCGTCGGCCGCGATCACCCCGTCACTGAGGATCAGCGCACGCGGGCACAGTTCGAGGGCGTAGGGAAGATCGTGCGTGACCATCAGCACCGTGACGTCCAACGACCGCAGGATGTCGGCCAGTTCGCGCCGCGAGGCGGGGTCGAGGTTGGATGACGGCTCGTCGAGCACGAGGATCTCCGGCCGCATCGCCAGTACCGTCGCCACCGCGACCCGGCGCCGCTGCCCGAAGGACAGATGGTGCGGAGGCCGGTCGGCGAACTCCGCCATGCCGACCTGCTCCAGCGCGGTCCGCACCCGCTCCTCCAGCTCGGCCCCCTTCAGCCCGGCCGCCGCCGGTCCGAACGCCACGTCCTCGCGCACGGTCGGCATGAAGAGCTGGTCGTCGGGGTCCTGGAAGACGATGCCGACCTTCTGCCGGATCTCAGCCATGTGCCGCTTGCCGACCGGGAGTCCGGCCACGGTGACCGTGCCGGTACCGCCGGACAGGATGCCGTTGAGATGCAGCACGAGCGTGGTCTTGCCCGCGCCGTTCGGCCCGAGCAGCGCGACCCGTTCACCGCGCGGGACGGTGAAGTCGACGCCGAACAGGGCCTGATGGCCGTCGGGGTAGGCGAAGGCGAGGCCGGAGACTTCCAGCGACAGCGGTGCGGTACTCACAGGAACCATCCCAGCAGACAGACGACGAGGGCGGAGCAGGGCAGGGCCAGCGCGCGCAGCCACTGGTCACGGGTGGCGGTGACCTCGTCGATGACCGGCATCGACCCGGCGTACCCCCGGCTCACCATGGCCAGATGGACCCGCTCGCCACGCTCGTAGGAGCGGATGAACAGCGCGCCCGCCGACTTGGCGAGCACCCCCCACTGCCGTACCCCCCGCGCCTCGAAGCCGCGCGACTCGCGGGCGATCCGCATCCGGCGCATCTCGTCGGTGATGACGTCGCCGTAGCGGATCATGAAGGAGGCGATCTGCACCAGCAGGGGCGGCAGCTTGAGCCGCTGGAGCCCGAGCAGCAGTTCGCGCAGGTCGGTGGTGGCGGCGAGCAGCACCGAGGCGGCGACGCCCAGCGTGCCCTTGGCCAGCACGTTCCACGCGCCCCACAGCCCGTTGACGCTCAGCGAGAGCCCGAGGACGTGCACCCGCTCGCCCTCCGCGACGAACGGCATGAGCACCGCGAACGCGACGAACGGCACCTCGATCAGCAGCCGCTTCAGCAGGAACCCGGCGGGCACCCGCGCCCGGTACGCGACACAGGCCAGCAGCACCGCGTACACCCCGAACGCCCACATCGCCTCGCGCGGGGTGGAGACCACCACCACGACGAAGGCGAAGACGGCCGCCAGCTTGGTGTGCGGGGGCAGCCGGTGCACGGCGGAGTGCCCGTGCCGGTAGAGCTTGTGGGCGTGGCCCGCTCCCATGTCAGACGCTCGTGTTCGCGGGAGAGGCGTCGTGGTCACGGCGCCTGCGCACCGCCCAGAAGACCGCGCTGCCCGCGACGACGGTGACGCCGACGCCGATCACGCCCGCGAGACCGCCGGAGAGCCGGGCGTTGGCCACGTCCTTGACGCCGTAGTCGGCCAGCGGGGAGTCGGAGGAGTGGTGCGGCTCGGTCTTCTTGTCGATGCCCTTGTCGTGGGCGACCTTCTCCAGGCCGTCCGGGTTTGCGGAGGCGTAGAAGCTGACGAACCCGGCGAGGACGAGGGAGGTCACCAGGCCGGTGATCCACAGGGTGCGCCGGGAGGTGCGCGCGGCGGCCGGGGCCGGGGCGGCGTCGGGGGCGTCGACCAGCTCGCCGTTGACCCGGAGCCGGAGCTTCTGCCGCAGTCCGCGCGCGCCGTAGACCAGGTCGGGGCGGACCGCGACGACGGCGGCGACGGTGAGCGCGGTGATCACGGCCTCGCCGATGCCGATCAGCACATGGACACCGATCATCGCGGTGGCCACCTTGGCGATGGACACGTCCGTGGTGCCGCCGATCGCGTAGATCAGCGTGAAGACGACGGCCGCGGCCGGGACGGAGAGCAGGGCGGCGACGAAGGAGGCGGCGGTGATCGAGCGCCGGGAGCGGGGCAGCACCGCGAGCAGCCCCTTGAAGACGGCGTACGCGACCACGGTCGTGACGATCGCCATGTCCGTGATGTTCACGCCGAGCGCGGTCAGCCCGCCGTCCGCGAACAGCACGCCCTGCATGAGCAGCACGACCGACACGCACAGCACGGCCGTATAGGGCCCGACGAGTATCGCCGCCAGCGCTCCGCCCAGCAGGTGGCCGCTTGTTCCGGCCGCCACGGGGAAGTTGAGCATCTGTACGGCGAAGATGAACGCGGCGACCAGGCCGGCCAGCGGCGCGGTGCGCTCGTCCAGTTCGCGGCGGGCGCCGCGGAGGCTCACCGCGAGGGCGCCCGCGGCGACCACCCCGGTGACAGCGGAGGTGGGGGCGTCGATGAATCCGTCAGGTACATGCACCGTTCAATTTTAAGCGCTTGTTGCGAATGCCTTGCAAGAGCGAGGCGGTCTCGCTTCCCAGCGGACTCCCAGTCGGCTCCCGAGGGCGCAAATCAGAAAATATGCGACATTAGAGACGAAACGGCTGTGCGGCCTTCGTGGCGGTCACTGAACGTGAGAGGGCGATCCGATGTCCGTAGTCGAGCAGTACACACGCGCCCACATCGTCACCGACGCGGAGGACGACCCCGACGCCGTACGCGTGGTGCTCCGCTACGACCCCGACGCCGACCCCCTCGCCGTACAGGTCGGACTGCCCGGCCCCGCCGAATGGACCTTCTCCCGCTCCCTGCTGGAGGACGGCCTGCGCGCCCCCGCCGAGAGCGGGGACGTACGGGTCTGGCCGTGCGGGCGCGTGCAGGCGGTCCTGGAGTTCCACTCCCCGGAAGGGGTGGACGTGGTCCAGTTCGACGTGAAGTCGCTGACCCGGTTCCTGCTGCGCACCTACACGGCCGAGCCCGTACGGAACTGATCAGCTCCCGAGCTTGAGCAGGGTGGCGACGATCGGCCCGGCCGTGTCGCCGCCGTGGCCGCCCGCCTGCACCACACCGGCCGAGGCGAGGTCGCCCCGGTAGGCGGTGAACCAGCCGTTGGGCTTCTTCTGGTTGTCGACCTCGGCCGAGCCGGTCTTGGCGCCGTAGTCCGGACCCAGCCCGGACATCGCCTCGGCCGCCGTGCCGTACGCGGCGGTGAAGTTCATCAGCTCGCGGAGCTGGCCCAGCGTCTTGGGGGACATCGTGCGGGACGCCGTCGCCAGCGTGCGGTGGTCGACGGACGGGGCGACCAGGTACGGCTGGTGGAAGGTGCCGGTCTTCACCGTCGCCGCCACCGAGGCCATGTTCAGCGGGTTCATCCGCACCCCGCCCTGCCCGATCAGCGAGGCCGCCATCTGGGCCGCCGACTGCACCGGCACCGAGCCGTCCAGCGTGGGCACGCCGACCGACCAGTTGTTCATGGAGAGGCCGAAGACCTGCTGGGCCTGCTTGGTCAGGTCGTCGTTCTTCAGCTTCTTCGCCTGGCTGATGAAGGCGGTGTTGCAGGAGCGGGCGAAGCTCGCCTTGAAGGTGCCGTTCTTGATCTCGAAGTCGTCGTCGTTGTGGAACTTCCAGCCGCCGAAGGTGAAGGTCTTCGGGCAGGGGTGCTTCTTGTCCGCCTCCGCCAGGCCCTTCTCGATCAGCAGCGAGGAGGTGATCACCTTCATGGTGGAGCCGGGGGCCAGCGAGCCCTGGAAGCCGATGTTGAAGCCGTGGCCGCTGTTGGCGACCGCGAGGATCTCACCGGTCGAGGCGCGCAGCGCCACCACCGACGCCTGCTCCCGCTTGGCCACCTGCTGCTCGGCCGCCGCCTGGAACTTCGGGTCCAGCGTGGTCTTCACCGTGCCCGGTGTGCCCTCGCTCAGCTCCACCAGCGTCTTGTCCGACAGCCCGGCCTTCTTGGACGCCTTGCCGCGCACCACGCGCAGCTCCACGCCCGCCTTGCCGCCGGCCGTCTTGCCGTACTTCTCCCGCAGCCCGTCCAGCACCGAGCCCAGCGAGGGGTACGCGGTCACGGTCAGCTCGCCGCCGGCGCGGTCCAGCGCCTTGACCGGCGGGGTGCCGGACGCGCCGGTGACCAGGGTGTCGCCGTCCTTCAGCTCCGGGTGCACCACGGCCGGCTGCCAGCCGACCAGGGCCGCGCCGTCGCTCGCCCGCCGCACCACGGTCAGCGAACTCGTGTACGCGAGCGGCTTGCTGACGCCCTGGTAGGAGACGGTCGCCTTGACGTCGAACGGCACCTTCGCGCCGGTCGCCCGGCCCGCGGTGAGGGTGACGTCCTTCAGGCGGGCGTCCTTGGTGTAGCCGGTGAGCAGGGCGGTCGCGGCCTTGGCGTCGTCGGTGGCGGCGGCCGCCTCGGTGACACGGCCCTGCTGCCAGGCGGTGAGGAAGCGGGAGGTGGCCGTCTTGATCTCCAGCGCGCTGGGGGGCCCGGTCTTCACGCTCTTGTGGTCGGACAACGTGGACGCCTCGTCGGCGGACGCCCCGCCGCCGTAGAGCGCGTAGAGGCCGAACCCGGCGCCGCCGACGACGAGGGCGATCATGCCGCCCAGTACGGCGGGTTTCCGCTTCGGCCGTTCGGCGGCACGCCTTCTCTTGCCCACAGTCCCAAGTCCTCCGCGCTCTCCCCAGGGTCCCCGCAGCCCTCACACGTCCCCAACGACCTCAACAGCCTAGAGTCTGCGCGGACTCGGCCGATCTCAGCCCGCACTCCGTAGCACTCTTGCGACAATCGGACCGGCGGCGTCGATGCCATGCCCGCCGTCCTCCGTCATCGCGGCCGCCGCGATGTCGTCCCGGTATCCGGTGAACCAACTGTTGGACCGTGACTGCCCGTCGACTTCCGCCGAACCGGTCTTCGCGCCCACGTTCCCGCTGAGCCCGGCCATCACGCCTGCCGCGGTGCCACTGCGCGCGGTGCGGTTCATCATCTCCCGCAACTGCTGGGACGTACCCGGCGCCAGCCCGCGCGCGGTGGCGGCCCGGCGGCCGTCCAGGCTCAGCGGGACGATCACCGGCTGGCGGAACGTTCCGGTCTTCGCGGTCGCCGTCACCGATGCCATGTTCAGCGGGCTCATCTGGACCTGGCCCTGGCCGATCAGGCCGGCCGCGCGGTCGGGGCCGTCCGGTGAGGGGACCCGGCCGTCGAAGGAGGGCACGCCCACCTTCCAGTCGTTCCGCCCGATGCCGAAGCGCTGCGCGGCCTCCATGGCCAGCGAGTCCGCCTTCACCTCGTCCGCGAACTTCACGAACGCGGTGTTGCAGGAGCGGGCGAAGCTCTCGGAGAGGGTGGCGTTCTCGTTCGGCGTCAGGCCGGTGAGGTTGGTGAAGGTCTGGCTCTGCCACACCGCCGACGGCGGGCAGGGCGCCGGGCCGTTGGCCGAGGTGATGCCGGAGTCGATGAGGGTGGCGGCGCTGACGATCTTCATGGTGGAGCCGGGGGCCAGCTCGCCGAGGAAGGCCGCGTTGAAGCCGTCGTCGCGGTGGTTGGCGAAGGCCAGGATCTCGCCGGTGCTGGGCTGTACGGCCGCGACCGAGGAGTTGGTGTAGTCGGTGACCGCCGCTTCGGCGGCCGCCTGGGCGCTCGCGCTGAGGGTGGTGCGCAGCTTGCCCGGCTTGCCCTTGACCAGGGTCATCAGCGTGGTGTCGGCGGCGCCGCTGCCCTCGTGCCGGACCACCAGTTCGACGCCGGCCCGGCCGCCGGTCTTGTCCCCGTACCGCTTGCGCAGCTCGTCCAGGACCGGGCCGAGGGAGGGGTACTTCTCCTTGGTCAGCACCTGGCCGTTCCGGTCCACGGCGTCGATCTGCGGGGTGGCGGACTCCTCGACGGTCAGCGAGTCGCCCTTCGCCAGCTTCGGGTGCACCAGCGCGGGGTCCCAGTCGACCAGCGGGCGGTGCGAGTTGACCCCGCGCACCACGGTCAGCCGGCTCGCGTACGCCAGCGGCCGGGACTCCTCCCCGTACGACACCGTCGCCCGGACCTGGAAGGGGACCGTGTCGCCCTTCGCCCTGCCGGGGGTGATGTGTACGCCGGTGATGTGCGCGTCCGTGCCGTACGCCGTCAGCAGCGACTCGGCGTCCTCGGGGAAGTTGGTGAGACTCGCCGCCTGCTCCGGCCGGCCCTTCTCCCAGGCGGCGAAGAACTTCGCGGTGGTCTGCTCGACCTCCTCGCGGCTGGGCGGCCCGGTCGGTACGGCCTTGACGCCGCCGGTCGCGGTGCCGTTCAGCGCGGAGGCGATGTTGTACATGCCGTACCCCGCCCCGCCCAGCATCGCGGCGCACACGCCGCTGACGACCGCGACTCTGACTCCCTTGCCCATGAAGCGATTCCTCCCCGTGAAGTCCCCGTTGCCGCACCGACTTCCTGAACGTGTTCAAAAGCTGGTGCGGACGGAACTGTATGTGCTCCACAGGCAGTTGGGGCGGCCGTTTCCGATACTTGTCCGAACGGAGACGTTGAACGGCCCACGCACGAGGGGCGGGCCCGGACGACGTGCGTACGCCCGGACCCGCCCCGTCCCCGCCCGTCCGCCCGGCTCCGGCGTGCGTGGCCGAACCCGGACCCCACGTCTACGGGGACCGTGCCGAAGGCTCTCCCCCCGGGGCCTCCACAAGAGAGCCAACCCCACCGCCCCCCACCCACTCAACCGCCCCGCGCCCCACCCCGGATGGTGATTCGCCCCGTTTTGCCGGTGGCGGTCCCGGTGGCGTTCGACTGGCGCGTTCCCGTGGCGCATTCCTAACCCCCAGGCAGGACGCCTACGGGGGTGGCGAAACCTGGCGTGTCTGCCGCTACACCCACGTATCCAGCCACATCCGCCCCCGCCACGAGTCGATCGGGATCGCCTCGCCCGTGTAGAGGGGCCAGAAGTAGATGAAGTTCCAGGTGATCAGGAGGATCAGGACGCCGGCGGCGGTGGCGCCGATTACTCGGCGGGTGTCGGTGGAATGAGGGGGGCCGATGATCGCGCCGGCGAGCATGGCGACCGCGAGGCAGAGGAAGGGGACGAAGACGACCGCGTAGAAGAGGAAGATCGTGCGTTCCTGGTACATGAACCAGGGGAGGTAGCCGGCCACGACGCCGCAGGCGATGGCGCCGGCGCGCCAGTCGCGGCGGAAGGCCCAGCGCCACAGGACGTAGAGGATCGCAGCGCAGCCGGCCCACCAGAGCATGGGGGTGCCGAGGGCGAGGACCTCGCGGGCGCACTTGTCGGTGGTGCCGATCGGGCAGCCGGCCGAGCCGGGGCCGGGAGACTCGTAGAAGAACGAGACCGGGCGGCCCAGCACGATCCAGCTCCACGGGTTGGACTGGTAGGTGTGCGGGGACGACAGGTGGACGTGGAAGTTGTAGACCTCGTGCTCGTAGTGCCACAGGCTGCGCAGCCAGTCCGGCAGGAAGGTCCAGGAGCCGCCCCGGCCGTCGGTCGCGGCCCAGTTGCGGAAGTAGCCGCCGGTGCCGTCGGTGGGGGAGAGAATCCAGCCGGTCCAGGAGGCGACGTACACCGCGATCGCCACCGGCACCGTCGCCAGGAACGCGAACCCGGTGTCGTACTTCAGTACCGCCTCGTACGGGTGCCGGGCGCCGGCCACCTTGCGGGCGCCCACGTCCCACAACACCGCCATCAGGCAGAACGCGGCCAGGATGTACAGGCCGTTCCACTTGGTGCCGAAGGCCAGGCCCAGCATCACGCCCGCGCCCCAGCGCCAGGGGCGCCAGCCGAAGCGGAAGGTGTCGGCGAGGCGGGCGTCCGGGCGGGCGACGCCGTCCGGGCCGACCGGGAGCGCGGCGGCGAGTTTCTCCCGCGCCCGGTCCCGGTCCACCACCAGGCAGCCGAAGGCGGCGACGACGAAGAACATCAGCACGCCGTCCAGCAGCGCGGTCCGGCTCATCACGAAGTGCAGGCCGTCCACCGCCATCAGCCCGCCCGCCAGGCAGCCGAGGAACGTCGAGCGGAACATCCGGCGCCCGATCCGGCACAGCAGCAGCACGCTCAGCGTGCCGAGCAGCGCGGTCATGAACCGCCAGCCGAACGGGTCGAAGCCGAAGATCAGCTCGCCCAGCCCGATCACGTACTTGCCGACCGGCGGATGCACCACGTACGCCGCGTCCGACGGGATCGCGAGGTGGCCGTGGGTGGCGAGGACCGCGTCGTTGGCGTTCTTGTCCCAGTTGACCTCGAAGCCCCGGTGGACGAGCGCCCAGGCGTCCTTGGCGTAGTACGTCTCGTCGAATATCACCGCGCGCGGGCTGCCCAGGTTCCAGAACCGCAGCAGGCCCGCGAGCAGCGTCACCAGCAGCGGCCCGCCCCAGCCCGACCAGCGGGTGATCCGGTCCGCCAGGTGCGGCGGGCAGCCCAGCACCTGCCACACCCTCGGCGAGGGCTGCGCGTAGGGCGGCACGAGCCGGTCCCGTACATCGGCCGCGGGGGCGCCCGCGGGAGGTACGTAGCCGAATCGGCGCAGCCGCCGCTGCCAGGAGGGCCGCTCGTCGTCGGGCGGCGCCTGGCCCTGCCGGAGGTCCGTGGAGGACGCGGTACTGGTCACCGCGCCATGGTAGGGAAACGTGCCGTGTGAGTCCCGTGCAAGCGCGGTACCGATTGGGACGCGATCGTTTTCCGTGCCGGTCGGCGCCCCTGGGAGGATGGTCCCGTGACTGGAACCCTTGTCCTCGCAGGTACCCCCATCGGCGACGTCGCGGACGCCCCGCCCCGGCTGTCCAAGGAGCTGGCGGAGGCCGACGTCATCGCCGCCGAGGACACCCGGCGGCTGCGCCGCCTCACCCAGGCCCTCGGTGTGACGCCGGGCGGCCGGGTGGTCTCGTACTTCGAGGGCAACGAGTCCGCGCGCACCCCCGAGCTGGTGGAGGAGCTGCGCGGCGGGGCCCGTGTGCTCCTCGTCACGGACGCCGGGATGCCGTCGGTCTCCGACCCCGGCTACCGGCTGGTCGCGGCCGCCGTCGAGCACGACGTCTTGGTCACCGCCGTGCCGGGCCCGTCCGCCGTGCTCACCGCGCTCGCGCTGTCCGGGCTGCCGGTGGACCGGTTCTGCTTCGAGGGCTTCCTGCCCCGCAAGGCCGGTGAACGGCTGTCCCGGCTGCGCGAGAACGCCGACGAACGGCGCACCCTCGTCTACTTCGAGGCCCCGCACCGCCTGGACGACACCCTCGCCGCGATGGCCGAGGTCTTCGGCGCCGACCGCCGGGCCGCCGTCTGCCGCGAGCTGACCAAGACGTACGAGGAGGTCAAGCGCGGCCCCCTCGCCGACCTGGCCGCCTGGGCCGCCGAGGGCGTACGCGGCGAGATCACCGTCGTCGTGGAGGGCGCCCCCGAGTCCGGCCCCGAGGAACTCGACGCCGGGGAACTGGTCCGCCGCGTCCGCATCCGCGAGGACGCCGGCGAACGCCGCAAGGAGGCCATCGCGGCGGTCGCGGCCGAGGCGGGCCTCCCCAAGCGGGTCGTCTTCGACGCGGTGGTGGCGGCGAAGCGCTCCGCGGGCTGAGCGGGGGTTGGCCGCGGGGTGAGTCTTTGCGGCGCCCCCGACGTTCGCCCCGCAGCCAGGCGCCGACGCGGGCTTCGCCCCGCGCGAGGCGGGCCCCCTGGGGGCGGGGCCCTGGCGCCCCTTGGGCGGCGCGTGGGCCGGGGTGCGCCCCATGGGTGGGCAAACGGGGGGTTGGGTGGGCAAAGGGATCGGGGGCCTCAGCGGAGCGGTTCGGCAAGGGTCGGCCAAGGCGGGTCCAACAGTCGACAGGTCGCGTGCTTTCGGGGCGGAGCGGGCGTCCACTGGGCGAAGGGGCGGAAAGCCGTCCCCCGCCTCCCTGACCGGGGGCGCCAGTGGACCGCAGGAGCTGGGCATGAGTGAGGTCGCCGGGCAGATCGCCGCCGTTCACGAGTCGTACGCGTTCGCCTGCATGAGGTGCGGGCACGGCTGGGAGCAGTCGTACGCGATAGAGCACCACACCGACACCGGGGGCCATGAGTGCGTCCGGTACGTCGTGGAGGGCACCGTCGTGCCGTCCCCGCTGAGCCGGCCGGTGTGCGAGAACTGCGATGGGCACGTCGTACGGATCATGCGTGCCGGACAGGTGTCCTCCGTGCGCCGCCCGGTGCCGGTGCCGGAGGCGCCCGCCCCGGAGACCCACCACTGGCACCTCTCCGACCTGCTGCATCCCTTCCAGCGCCGGGCGAGCTAGCGCGCCCCTTCCGTAGGATCGGGGCATGCCTTCGAACGCCGGTGACAAGAACGCGCCGCCCCCGCTCCCCGCACCCCTCGGCGTCGAGGTGGCCGACTCCCACACCCACCTCGACATGCAGTCCGGCACCGTCGAGGAGGGGCTGGCGAAGGCCGCGTCGGTCGGCGTGACCACGGTCGTGCAGGTCGGCTGCGACCTGGCGGGCTCCCGCTGGGCCGCCGAGACGGCCGCCGCGCACGACCGGGTCCACGCGACGGTCGCCCTGCACCCGAACGAGGCACCGCGCATCGTGCACGGCGACCCCGACGGGTGGTCCCGGCAGGGGGCCCGCGTGCCGGGCGGGGACGCCGCGCTGGACGAGGCGCTCGCCGAGATCGACCGGCTCGCCGCGCTCCCGCAGGTCAAGGGCGTCGGCGAGACCGGCCTCGACTTCTTCCGCACCGGCCCCGAGGGCAAGGAGGCGCAGGAGCGGTCCTTCCGCGCCCACATCGAGATCGCCAAGCGGCACGGCAAGACCCTGGCCATCCACGACCGCGACGCCCACGCCGACGTGCTGCGCGTGCTGAAGGAGGAGGGCGCCCCCGAGCGCACCGTCTTCCACTGCTACTCCGGCGACGCCGACATGGCGGAGATCTGCGCCCGCGAGGGCTACTACATGTCCTTCGCCGGCAACGTCACCTTCAAGAACGCCCAGAACCTCCGGGACGCCCTGGCCGTGGCCCCGCTGGAACTGGTCCTGGTCGAGACCGACGCCCCCTTCCTCACCCCGGCGCCCTACCGGGGCCGCCCCAACGCGCCGTATCTGATCCCGGTCACCGTGCGCGCCATGGCCGCCGTACGCGGGACCGACGAGGACACTCTGGCCGGGGCCCTCGGCGCCAACACGGCGCGCGCTTTCGGATACTGAGAGCGCCAGTTCGAGCCGTGACCCTGTGTGGCCGTGCCGCTTTGGAGAGTGACGCCCGCTCCGCTAGGTTCTGGGGGCCCGATCGGCCAACGCCCCCTGGAGCGTGTCGGCGTGACCCAGCAGTACGAGCGGTACGGCCCCCACGGCACCCTCGGCGACGAACCGGCGGTGCCGTCGGTGCACAGCGCGCTGACCCTGCCGTACGGCGTGCCTCCCGACACCTACCGGCCCGCCTACGAGGCCGTACCCCCGCCCCGCCAGGCGCCGCAGGGCGCGAGACCGGCGGGGCGCAGACGGCGGGCCGCCGAACGGCCCGAGTCACCGGTGCGCCGGCTGCTGCCCCAGGCGCTGGTCGTCGCGTTCCTCGCCGGCGGCACCGCCGCCTTCGTCGCCGAGGACAAGGCGGTCGAGCTGACCGTCGACGGCCACCCCCGCACCCTGCACACCTTCGCCGACGACGTCACCGGCCTCCTCGCCGACGAGGGCGTCCGGGTCGGCCCGCACGACGTGGTCGCCCCCGCCCCCGGCACCCCCCTCACCGACGGCGACGAGATCGCCGTACGCCACGGCCGCCCGGTCCGGCTCACCATCGACGGCGAGCGCCGCGTGGTGTGGACCACCGCCGACACGGTCGACGGCGCGCTCAGGCAGCTCGGCGTACGGGCGGAGGGCGCCTACCTCTCCGCGTCCCGCTCGCTGCCCATCGGGCGGGCCGGGCTCGCCCTGGACGTCCGTACCGAGCGCAGCGTCACGATCATGGCCGACGGCCGCACCCGCACCCTGCGCACCAACGCGGCCACCGTCACCGAGGCGCTGCGCGAGGCCGGGATCACCCTGCACGGCGAGGACACCACCTCCGTGCCCGGCACCTCCTTCCCGCGCGACGGGCAGACTGTCACCGTGCTGCGGATCACCGGCACCCACGAGAGGCGCGACGAGGAGATCCCGTACGCCGTGCGCCGCACCGAGGACCCCACGCTGCCGAAGGGCACGGAGGTGGTCGACCAGGCCGGGCGGCCGGGGCTGCGGCGTACCACCTACCTGCTGCGCACCGTCAACGGCGTCCGGCAGCGCCCCCGCCGCGAGCACTCCGAGGTGGTCCGCG
This sequence comes from Streptomyces bauhiniae, assembly GCF_004784475.1. Classification (GTDB taxonomy): domain Bacteria; phylum Actinomycetota; class Actinomycetes; order Streptomycetales; family Streptomycetaceae; genus Streptomyces; species Streptomyces seoulensis. The sequence continues at coordinate 150,292 of NZ_SRRT01000007.1, read as the reverse complement.
AGCCGCGCCGGCAGCTCGTCCGGGTCGGCACCAAGGCGCGCCCCGCCACCGCCTCCGGCGCGGACGGCCTGAACTGGCACGCGCTCGCCGTCTGCGAGTCCGGCGGCCGGGCCGACGCCGTCGACCCTTCCGGCACCTACGGCGGGCTCTACCAGTTCGACACCGCCACCTGGCACGGCCTCGGCGGCAGCGGACGCCCGCAGGACGCGTCGCCCGAGGAGCAGACCCGGCGCGCCAAGACCCTGTACCTGCGGCACGGCACCTCGCCCTGGCCGCACTGCGGGGCACGCCTGCGCGGCTGAGGCGGGGCGGCGGCGCCCGTGCCGCCCCGTACCCTTGTCCCGTGAGCAGCCCCACCCCCGACGCCCTCCTCGGTCCCGCCGACATCCGCGAACTGGCGGCCGTGCTCGGCGTACGGCCGACCAAGCAGCGCGGCCAGAACTTCGTGATCGACGCCAACACGGTCCGCCGTATCGTGCGCACCGCCGGGGTGCGCCCCGACGACGTGGTGGTGGAGGTCGGGCCGGGACTCGGCTCCCTCACCCTGGCCCTGCTGGAGGCGGCCGACCGGGTCACCGCCGTCGAGATCGACGACGTACTGGCCGCCGCGCTGCCCGCGACCGTCGCCGCCCGGATGCCCGACCGCGCCGACCGGTTCGCGCTGGTGCACTCCGACGCGATGCTCGTCGGGGAACTGCCCGGCCCGCCGCCGACCGCGCTCGTCGCCAACCTGCCCTACAACGTCGCCGTCCCCGTGCTGCTGCACATGCTCGCGACCTTCCCGAGCATCGAGCGCACCCTGGTGATGGTCCAGTCCGAGGTCGCCGACCGGCTCGCCGCCGCGCCCGGCTCCAAGGTGTACGGCGTGCCCTCGGTCAAGGCCAACTGGTACGCCGAGGTCAAGAGGGCCGGGGCGATCGGGCGGAACGTGTTCTGGCCCGCGCCGAACGTGGACAGCGGCCTGGTCTCGCTGGTCCGGCGCACCGAGCCGGTCAAGACGTCGGCCACCCGCGCGGAGGTCTTCGCCGTGGTCGACGCCGCCTTCGCCCAGCGCCGCAAGACCCTGCGCGCCGCGCTGGCCGGCTGGGCCGGGTCGGCCGCCGCCGCCGAGGCCGCGCTGGTCGCCGCCGGGGTCTCCCCGCAGGCGCGCGGCGAGGCGCTCACGGTCGAGGAGTTCGCGGCGATCGCCGAGCACAAGGGCCATGGGGGAGCAGCCGCGTGAGCGTCACGGTACGGGTCCCCGCCAAGGTCAACGTCCAGCTCGGCGTGGGCGCGGCCCGCCCCGACGGCTTCCACGACCTGGCCAACGTCTTCCTCGCGGTCGGGCTGTACGACGAGGTCACCGTGACCCCGGCCGAGGAACTCCGGGTCACCTGCGCCGGGCCGGACGCCGCGTCGGTCCCGCTGGACCGCACCAACCTGGCCGCCCGCGCCGCGCTCGCGCTCGCCGGACGCCGGGGCATCGAGCCCGCCGTCCACCTCCACATCGCCAAGGACATCCCGGTCGCGGGCGGCATGGCCGGCGGCAGCGCGGACGGCGCGGGCGCGCTGGTCGCCTGCGACGCGCTGTGGGGTACGGGCGCCACGCGGGCCGAGCTGCTCGACATCTGCGCCGAGCTGGGCAGCGACGTCCCCTTCAGCCTGGTCGGCGGCGCGGCACTCGGCACCGGACGCGGCGAGAAGCTGGCTCCGCTGGAGGTCGGGGGCACCTTCCACTGGGTGTTCGCGATGGCGGAGCGGGGCCTGTCGACCCCGGCGGTCTTCCGCGAGTTCGACCGCCTGACGGAGGGCCGGGAGATTCCGGCCCCGGAGGCCGACCCGACCCTCCTGACGGCCCTCTCGAAGGGCGACCCGGAAGCCCTGGCCGCCGCCCTCACCAACGACCTCCAGCCCGCCGCCCTCTCCCTCTACCCGGAGCTGGCAGCCACCCTCGCCACCGGCCGCCAGGCAGGCGCCCTCGCCACCCTGGTCTCCGGCTCGGGCCCGACGACCGCCTTCCTGGTCCCGGACGCGACCACGGCGACCCGGGTCGCCCAGGCCCTCGAAGACTCCGGCACCTGCCGCACGACGCGCACGGCTGCGGGGCCGGTGCCGGGGGCGACGATCCTCTGAGCCTCAGAGGCGGTCGATCTCCGTCAGGTCGATGTCGATCCCGTAGGGCGCGGTCAGCTTGACCTGTGCGTGGTGGATGCCGGTCAGGGCGTAGGTTCCGGTGGCCTCGCCGCGCTCGTACACCTGCACCACGGGGTGGTCGTCCTCGCCGGCCATTTCCACCAGCCAGAAGTGGGGGATGCCGGCCGCGGCGTACTTGTGCGGCTTGGTGTCGCGGTCCCGGGCCTCGGAGTCCGGGGAGACCACCTCCACGGCGAGCAGGACGTCGGCCGCCTCGAACCGTGTCTGGCGGCGGTCGATGACGGACTCGGCGCGTACGACGCAGAGGTCGGGCTCGGGGACGTTCCGGCGGTCGAGGACAACCGTGATCTCTCGTTTGACCTTCAGCTCCGATGGCACGGTTCGGCGCAAGCCGTGGATCAGCATGTCGATCGTGTCGGAGTGAAAGATCCGTTGAGGGGTCACGAAAACCAGGCTCCCGTCGATCAGCTCTGTGTGCGGCGGGAGATCCGGCAGTGTGAACAGGTCGTCCACGGTGTAGCCGTCCTTGGGTGGCACCGGCCAGTGCGGACGGTGCTCGATGGACTCGGCGGTCATGGTTCCTCCCATGAACGGGATCCTGCTGCCTGAGCCTCCACGGTAGCGGCCGAACGTCGATCACGTCATCACAAAGAGTGACCGCACCCGCGCGCCCCGCCCCCCGCCCGGCAGGGCCTACGCTTGAAGGCTGATCGATCCCCCTGCACAGGAGTGAAATGGCCGTCAATCTGGTCAATGTCGAGAACGTCAGCAAGGTCTACGGCACGCGGGCCCTGCTGGACGGCGTCTCGCTCGGTGTGTCGGAAGGGGACCGGATCGGGGTCGTCGGGCGCAACGGCGACGGAAAGACCACGCTGATCCGGATGCTCGCCAAGGTCGAGGAGGCCGACAGCGGGCGGGTCACGCACTCCGGGGGACTGCGGAGCGGGGTGCTGACGCAGCACGACTCGCTCGACCCCGAGGCCACCGTCCGGCACGAGGTCATCGGCGACCTGGCCGACCACGAGTGGGCGGGCAACGCCAAGGTCAGGGACGTACTGACCGGCCTGTTCGGCGGGCTCGACCTGCCGGGCTTCCCCAAGGGTCTCGACACCGTCATCGGCCCGCTGTCCGGCGGTGAGCGGCGCCGGATCGCGCTGGCCAAGCTGCTGATCGAGGAGCAGGACCTCCTCGTCCTGGACGAGCCCACCAACCACCTCGACGTCGAGGGCATCGCCTGGCTCGCCCGGCACCTGCGCGAGCGCCGCTCGGCACTCGTCTGCGTCACCCACGACCGCTGGTTCCTGGACCAGGTCTGCACCCGCATGTGGGACGTCCAGCGCGGCACGGTCTACGAGTACGAGGGCGGCTACTCCGACTACGTCTTCGCCCGTGCCGAGCGCGAGCGCATCGCCGCCACCGAGGAGACCAAGCGGCAGAACCTCGTCCGCAAGGAGCTGGCCTGGCTGCGCCGGGGCGCCCCCGCCCGCACCTCCAAGCCCCGCTTCCGCGTCGAGGCGGCCAACGAGCTGATCAAGGACGTGCCCCCGCCCCGCGACAGCAGCGAGCTGATGAAGTTCGCCTCCTCCCGGCTCGGCAGGACGGTCTTCGACCTGGAGGACGTCAGCGTCACCGCAGGCCCCAAGGAACTGCTGAAGCACGTCACCTGGCAGCTCGGCCCCGGTGACCGCATCGGCCTGGTCGGCGTCAACGGCGCCGGCAAGACCTCCCTGCTGCGGGCCATGGCCGAGGCCGCCCGCTCCGGCGGCGAGGAGCAGCCCGCGGGCGGCAAGGTCAGCGTCGGCAAGACGGTCAAGCTCGCCTACCTCTCCCAGGAGGTCGCCGAACTCGACCCCAACTGGCGGGTGCTGGAGGCCGTGCAGCGCGTGCGTGAGCGCGTCGACCTCGGCAAGGGCCGCGAGATGACGGCGGGCCAGCTCTGCGAGACCTTCGGCTTCACCAAGGAGAAGCAGTGGACGCCGGTCGGCGACCTCTCCGGCGGTGAGCGTCGCAGGCTCCAGTTGCTGCGTCTGCTCATGGACGAGCCCAACGTCCTCTTCCTCGACGAGCCCACCAACGACCTCGACATCGAGACCCTGACCCAACTGGAGGACGTCCTCGACGGCTGGCCCGGCTCGATGGTCGTCATCTCCCACGACCGGTTCTTCGTCGAGCGCACCACCGACAAGGTCTACGCCCTCCTCGGCGACGGTGCCCTGCGCATGCTGCCGCGCGGCATCGACGAGTACCTGGAGCGCCGGCTGCGCATGGAGGAGGCCGTCGCCCAGCGCTCGGCCGCCGCCGCGCCCACCCCGGCCGCCACGGAGAAGAGCGCCGCCGACCAGCGGGCCGCGAAGAAGGAACTCCAGAAGATCGAGCGGCAGTTGGACAAGCTCTCCGACAAGGAGTCCAAGCTGCACACCCGGATCGCGGACCACGCCACCGACTTCGCCAAGGTCGCCGAACTCGACGCCGAACTGCGCGAACTCGTCGGCGAGCGCGAGGAACTGGAGCTGCGCTGGCTGGAGCTGGCGGAGGACGCGTAGCCCGGACGACGCAATCCGGCCATACCGGCGGGTCCGTAACGGCCGCATCACGGGGTGGTTCGACCTTGGGCACAGGGGCCTTCGCGGGCCCCTGTGCCGTCGTTGGTCGGTGATAGAAAGACCCTTCGTAGGCTAAAAATCAGTGAACGAGGGGGAGCAGCGCTGATGAGCCAGCCGCCGCCCGGTCAGCCGCCGCACGGCGGCTTCGGCCCGCCGCAGAATCAGCCACCGCAGGGCCAGCCGCAGGGGGGCTTCGGTGCTCCTCAACAGCCGCCGCCGCAGGGCGGGTTCGGCGCACCTCAGCAGCCGCAGCCCGGTTACGGCTATCCCCAGCAGCCCCCCGGCCCATACGCCCAGCCCGGCCCCTACGGGCAGGCCCCCGGCCCCTACGGGCAGGCCCCCTACGGGGCGTACCCGCAGCCCGGTGGCCCCGGCAAGCCGCCCGGGAACAAGAAGCGCACCGCGCTGATAGCCGGGGCCGTGGCCGTCGCGCTGCTGCTCGTCGGCGGCACCGTGTACGCGGTCACCAGCGGCGGCGGGGACGACGACAAGCCCGTCGCCCACCCGAGCGGCGACACCAAGCAGTCCGCCACCGCCTCCCCCTCCGCCGACACCGGCGACGGCAAGGGCGACGGCCCTACGGACGCCGAGGATCTCAACGCGGGCCGCAAGCCCGGCGAGGCGAAGGTCCTCTGGTACAAGTCCGCCCCCGACGCCCCCGGCAACGGCGCGGACGCGCCCGGCCTCTGGGTCACGGAGAAGACCGCGGTGAAGGCCGCGTACAAGGAGGTCGTCGGCTTCCGCGTCGCGGACGGCACGGCCGCCTGGGCCCCGATCGCCCTGCCGTACGAGGTGTGCGCGGTCACCAAGCGCCCCGACGCGGACGGCAGGATCGTCGTCGCGTACATGAGCGGCACCACCGACCGCGCCAAGTGCAACCAGCTCCAGCAGATCGACCTGGACACCGGCAAGAAGGGCTGGCACGCCCAAGTCGCCGACGGCAGCCAGTTGTTCGACAGCACCCGCAGCATCGAGCTGACCCTCGCGGGCAGGACCCTGGTGGTCGGCCGCGACATGTCGGGCACCGCGTACGACGCGTCGACCGGCAAGAAGCTGTACGACCTCAAGAAGTACGGCACGGACTGCTACCCGGCCGGGTACGCCGGTGACAGCGGCCGCCTGGTCCAGGTGGCCTCCTGCGGGGCGGGCGGTGCCAAGGAGCGCGACGAGATCCGCGAACTCGACCCGGCCACCGGCAAGGCGAAGTGGACCCGGACCGTCACCAAGGGCTGGCGGGCCGAGCGCGTCTTCTCCCTGAACCCGCTGGTGGTCTACCTGACCAACCGCGACAAGAAGGCGTGGAACATCTCCACTCTGGACAGCCGCGGCCGCTTCACCTCCGAGGTCAAGGTCGACAAGAAGTTCGCCCTCGGCTGCGGCTTCCTCTCCCTGGACCGCGCCCTGCAGAACTGCAAGGCGGTCGCGGTGGACGCCAAGACCCTGTATCTGCCGACCGAGTCCACCACCGGCGCGAACGAGATCATCGCCATCGGCCTGGCCGACGGCAAGGAGAAGTGGCGGGTGAAGTCCCCGCTGGCCCGCCCGATGGCCCCCGTCGGACTCCAGGGCGGCAACCTCATCGCCTACGCCGACGCTTCCTACAACGAGGGCGGCCGGGTGCTGTCCATCCCGACCGGCTCCGGCGCGCACCGGCCGGCCACGCTGCTCCAGAACCCGGGCGGCGCGGCGAAGATCGAGAACGGCTTCTTCGACGCCACCACGGTCTGGTCCGGCGGCCGCTTCTTCATCGCCACCGACCGGCTGAGCGGCCAGGACGACTCCGAGGAGAAGCTGATGATGGCCTACGGCAAGTAGCCCACCCCCTCCTCCCCGCCGCGCCCGCCGTCCCCACCAGCCGCTTCGAGGTACCTCACGATGAGCGACCAGCCGCCCTCCGGTCCGCCCCAGGACCAGCCGCCCACCCCGCCGACCCCGCCCGTCCCGCCGGCCAATCCGCAGCCGACGTACGGCTACCCGCAGGCACCCCCGCCGCAGCCGCAGCCCGGCTACGGCTACCCGGCCCAGCCGCAGCAGCCGGGCTACGGATACCCCGCCCAGCCGCCCACGGTCGTGGCGGGCGGTGACGTCCGTGCCAAGGAGAACCGCACCATCGCCGTGATCATCCTCGCGGCCGTCGTCGCCATCGGCCTGATCATCGGCTCCGGCGTCTGGTACTCCCGTTCCTCCGACACAGGCGGCAGCACGCGCGCCGGGGGCGACAGGAACGGCACCGGCACCGCGACCGGCGGCAAGGAGAAGGTGCCGGACAACCCGGCCGCCGACGTCCTGTTCAAGGTCCCGCAGCCCAAGACCGAGGAGAACGTCGTCAGCACGCCGGGCTCCTGGCTCAGCGCCGGCGTCTACGCCAAGAGCGGCATCGCCGAGATCACCGGCTACGACCCGGCCGACGGCCACAAGAAGTGGACGCTCAAGTTCCCCGGCCCGGTCTGCGCGGCCACCGAGCACGTCACCGCCGACGGCCGCACCGGCATCGTCTACCAGCCCTCCATGCCGACCAAGGACAGCCGCCCCGGCTGCACCCAGGTCGCGGGCATCGACGTGCGGGCCGGCACCAAGCTGTGGACCAAGTCGGTCGGCACGGGTGAGTTCGCCACCCAGTTCCACAACGTCACCGTCGCCGGGAAGACCGTCGCGGTCGGCGGCCTCGGCGGCGGCGCGGCCTACGACATCGGCACCGGCAAGGTGCTCTGGCAGCCCAAGCCCGGCGACGAGTGCAACGACGTCGGCTACGGCGGCGGCACCAAGCTGGTCGCGGTCCGCAAGTGCGGTGCGTTCGACAACCGCACCCTCAACATCCAGAACATCGACCCCGCCTCGGGCAAGGTGATCGCCGAGTACAAGATGGGCGCCGGCATCGAGTACGCGGGCATCGTCTCCACCGACCCGCTGGTGGTCGGCGCGGACGCCGGGCACAGCGCGAGCGGCGGCAGCGGGGTCTCGGACTACTTCTCCATCGACAACCGCACCGGCAGGCTGCTGGCCCGTATCCCGGTCTCCGGCGACACCTACGACGGCGAGTGCGAGACCATCACCCTCGTCGAGGAGTGCAAGGGCGTCGTCGCGGGCCAGGGCAAGCTGTACCTGGCGACCAAGGAGCACAGCGGCAGCGGCAAGAGCAAGCTCGTCCAGACCAACGAGGTCGTCGCCTTCGACCTCGCCACCGGCAAGCAGACCGGCCAGCGGGCTGAGGCCGGCGAGGGCTCCACGCTGTTCCCGCTGCGCATGGACGGCGGCAACCTGATCGCGTACAAGGACCCGCCGTACGACAAGGGTGCCCAGGTCGTCACCATCGACGGAACGAGCTTCAAGTCCACGACGCTGATGGACCTGCCCCCCGAGCAGGGCGACCGGTCCCTGACGAGCGGGCTCCTGCCCGCCTACTCGGAGTACCGGTACAGCCAGGGCAGGCTGTTCATGGCGGCGCCGAACGCGGCCAAGCCGATCGGGAGCTTCGACAAGGACAAGAACTGCGTGGTGGCCTTCGGCACCCGCGACTGAGCGAAGCCCGCACGGCAGGCGCCCCGAGCGTGTAACTTCCGGGACATCGGAGGGACTGGGGGGTTGCTCTATGGGAGTGCGGCTCATGGTCGTCGACGACCACCGCCTGCTGGCGGAGGCGTTGGCGTCGGCGCTGAAGCTGCGCGGGCACCGGGTGCTCGCGGCGGCGGCGCCGGCCGCGGGCGCGGCCGAGCTGGTGATATCGCGCGCCCCCGAGGTGTGCCTGCTGGGCACCGCGGCACCCGCCGAGCCGGGCGCGTTCGACCCGGTGGCCCGCATCAAGCGGGAGCGCCCGCAGGTGGCGGTTCTGGTGCTCGGCCCGGTCCCGTCCCCGCGCGGCATCGCGGCCGCCTTCGCGGCGGGCGCCGCCGGGTACGTACGGCATGACGAGCGCATCGAGGGCGTCGAGCGGGCCATCCTGAAGGCCCGCGCCGGTGAGGCGGCCGTCGCGCCCCAACTGCTCCAGGGTGCCTTCGCCGAGCTGCTGAACCCGGCCGTGCAGCCCGACGACGAGGGTCAGCGGCTGCTGAGGCTGCTCACCCCGCGCGAGGTCGAGGTGCTGGTCAGGGTCGCCGACGGCGAGGACACCCGGCTGATCGCGGCCGGCATGGGGATAGCGCCCAGCACCGCCCGCACCCATGTGCAGCGGGTGCTGATGAAGCTGGGCGTGGGCTCCCGGCTGGAGGCGGCCGCCCTCGCGGCCCGTACCGGCCTGCTGGACCGCGCCGGTGCCACCCCGCACACGACGGAGCCGGAGCTGTAGTCCACAGCTCCGGCTCCGGTCCCGCGCGCGGTCAGTGCACGGGCTCCTCGTCGCCCGCGTCCTCGGCGGGCAGCGGGGGCGGGGTCGGCCGCAGCTTCAGCCACGCCAGGAAGAACACCCCGAGGATCAGCATGCCGATGCCGGTCCACAGGTTGATGTTGACGCCCTCGGCCTTGTCGATCGCGGCCTGGGAGTCGGTGATGCCGGTGATCGTGACGATGATGCCGTACAGCACGAACAGGCCGCCGATGATGCGCCGCAGGTCGAAGATGCGGGCCGCGGTGGCGGACTTGCCCTCCAGCTCGGTGACCTCGCGCTGGACGTCGTGCTCGGTGGCGCCGTGCGCGGACCCGGTGTGCTCGGGGCGGGGGGATTCGTCGGTCATGGTTTCCTCATCCTCCCGCGATCAGAACGAGAACGGGATGTAGCAGGCGGCGGCCAGGACGACCGCGCCCCAGCCGAGCAGGGCGGGCTTGCGGTACCAGGCGTCGTCGCCCTCGGCGGGTGCCTCGGACATGCCCGGCGACGTGGTGCCGTAGACCAGGCCCTGGAGTTCCTCGGCCGGCTTGGGCTTGGTGAACAGCGACACCGCGACCATCACGACCGCGCCCGCGACGAAGCCCGCGATGGCGGAGACGAAGTTGGCGCCCTGGTCGGAGGGGATCGAGATGATGCCCTCCTTGTAGAACACGAAGTAGTTGACCATCGCGGTGGCGGTACCGGCGAGCAGGCCCCAGAAGCCGGACTTGGCCGAGGCGCGCTTCCAGAACATGCCGACGATGAAGACCACGAACATCGGGACGTTGAAGAAGGAGAACAGCGTCTGGAGGTAGCTCATGATGTTCGAGAACGACGACGCCAGGAAGGCCGTACCGACCGACGCGGCGACACCGATCACGGTGATCCAGCGGCCGAAGCGGACGTAGTAGGCATCCTCCTGGCCGGGCTTGACGTAGCGGGCCCAGATGTCGGTGGTGAACACCGTGTTGAAGGACGACACGTTGGCCGCCATGCCCGCCATGAAGGCGGCGAGCAGACCGGTGACCGCGATGCCGAGCACACCGTTGGGCAGCAGCTCCTGCATCAGGTAGGGAATCGCGTCGTTGTACTGGAGCCCGGAGCCGGGCTGGCCGATCTTCGGGACCAGGGCGGCGGCGACCAGGCCGGGGATCATCACCAGGAAGACGATGAAGATCTTCGGGTAGGCCGCGATCAGCGGGGTGCGCTTGGAGGCGGAGAGGTTCTTCGCGGACAGCGCGCGCTGCACCTCGGCGAAGTTGGTCGTCCAGTAGCCGAAGGACAGCACGAAGCCGAGACCGAGCACGATGGTCAGCCAGTTGGCGCCCAGCGGGTTGGCGCTGCCGATGCCGGTGCCGCCCCAGGCAGTGGTGAAGTTGGCGCCGTGGGCCGCGTCCAGCTTGTGGGTCAGGCCGTCCCAGCCGCCGGCCTTCTTCAGGCCGAGGATGGTGATCGGGATGAGGGCGGCCAGGATCACGAAGAACTGGAGCACCTCGTTGTAGATCGCCGAGGACAGGCCGCCCAGCGTGATGTAGCCGAGCACGAAGGCGCCCGCCACCACGATGGCCACCCACTGCGGCCAGCCGAGCAGGGCCTCCACCACGATCGCCAGCGCGTACAGGTTCACGCCCGCGATCAGGATGGCGGCGAAGGCGAACAGGATCGAACTGAGCAGGTGGGCTGCCTTGTCGAAGCGCAGCAGCAGGAACTCGGGGACCGAGCGGACCTTGCTGCCGTAGTAGAAGGGCATCATCACCAGGCCGAGGAAGACCATGGCCGGGATGGCGCCGATCCAGTACCAGTGCACGGTGTACGCGCCGTACTGGGCGCTGTTGGCCGCCATGCCCAGGATCTCGGTGGCCGCCAGGTTCGCCGAGATGAAGGCGAGGCCGGTGATCCAGGCGGGCAGCGAGCGTCCGGAGAGGAAGAAGTCCAGGCTGGTCTTCACCGAGCGGCGGGCCGCGAAGCCGATGCCGAGAACCACGACGAAGTAGATGGCCAGGATCGTGTAGTCGAGCCAGTTGGTGGGGAGCCGTAGCTCCGCCGCCAGATAGCTGGGGCCCGCCGCCAGGGGCGCGGGTCCGGTCGGGGGGGTCTGCATGAGAACTCGCTTCGTTGCGCGAACTGATCCAGAGCGGAACCTACGCCGCGGCGTTCATTATTTGAACAGTTCTGTTGGTGTTCTTTGTTCGATTGTGATCGTGCGACCCGTTGTCGGGTTGTGGTTTGTTATGTTTGATTGTGTTGAGTGAGAGCGAGGAGTCCGGCGTGAAGAAGACCTCGACCCGGCTGGCCGACGGGCGTGAGCTGGTCTACTACGACCTGCGGGACGACACCGTGCGCGACGCGGTGGACCGGCGGCCGCTGGAGCCCACGGTCACCGCCTCCGAGATCCGCCGGGACCCGCTGCTCGGCGACTCGGTCGCCGTCGCCTCCCACCGCCAGGGCCGCACCTACCACCCCCCGGCCGACGAGTGCCCGCTCTGCCCCAGCCGGGACGGGCGGCTCAGCGAGATCCCGGACTCCACCTACGACGTGGTCGTGTTCGAGAACCGCTTCCCCTCCCTCGCCGGCGACTCCGGCCGCTGCGAGGTCGTCTGCTTCACCTCCGACCATGACGCGTCCTTCGCCTCCCTCACCGACGAGCAGGCGCGGCTGGTGCTGGAGGCGTGGACCGACCGCACCGCCGAGCTGTCGCATCTGCCCTCCGTGAAGCAGGTCTTCTGTTTCGAGAACCGGGGCGCCGAGATCGGGGTGACGCTGGGTCACCCCCACGGCCAGATCTACGCCTACCCCTTCATCACCCCCCGCACCGCACTGATGCTCCGCTCGCTCGCCGGCCACAAGGCCGCCACCGGCGGGGAGAACCTCTTCGACGCCGTCCTGGCACGCGAACTCGCCGGGGACCGGGTCGTCCTGGAGAGTGAACACTGGGCGGCCTTCGTGCCGTTCGCCGCGCACTGGCCCTACGAGGTCCACCTCTACCCCAAGCGTCGGGTGCCCGACCTGCTCGCCCTGGACGAGGCCGCGCGCACAGAGTTTCCCCAGGTCTATCTGGAACTCTTGAGGCGCTTCGACCGGATCTTCGGGCGGCCGGAGGGTGAGAAGAATCCGGAGGCCGAGGCGCCGACGCCGTACATCGCGGCCTGGCACCAGGCCCCGTTCGGCGACCTCCCCGGCTACGACGGGGTGACGCGGGACGACTTCGCGCTCCACCTGGAGCTTTTCACCATCCGCCGCACTTCCGGCAAGCTGAAGTTCCTCGCGGGTTCCGAGTCCGGCATGAACGTCTTCATCAACGACGTGCCGCCGGAGCGCGCGGCCGAGCGACTGCGAGAGGTAGCGAGTTCATGAAGTACCTGGTGACGGGTGGCGCGGGCTATGTGGGCAGCGTCGTCGCCCAGCATCTGCTGGAGGCGGGGCACGAGGTCACCGTCCTCGACAATCTCTCCACCGGCTTCCGCGCGGGCGTGCCCGCCGGTGCCGCCTTCGTCGAGGGCGACATCCGCGACGCGGCCAAGTGGCTCGACCCCTCCTACGACGCGGTGCTGCACTTCGCCGCCTTCTCCCAGGTCGGCGAGTCGGTGGTGAAGCCGGAGAAGTACTGGGAGAACAACGTCGGCGGCACCATGGCCCTGCTCGCCGCCATGCGCGAGGCGGGCGTGAGCCGGCTGGTCTTCTCCTCCACCGCCGCCACCTACGGTGAGCCCGAGGAAGTACCGATCCCGGAGTCCGCCCCGACCCGGCCGACCAACCCCTACGGCGCCTCCAAGCTGGCCGTCGACCACATGATCACCAGCGAGGCGCACGCCCACGGCCTGGCCGCCGTCTCCCTGCGCTACTTCAACGTGGCCGGCGCCTACGGCCCGTACGGCGAGCGCCACGACCCCGAGTCGCACCTCATCCCGCTCGTCCTCCAGGTCGCCCAGGGCCGCCGCGAGGCCATCTCCGTCTACGGCGACGACTACCCGACCCCCGACGGCACCTGTGTCCGCGACTACATCCACGTCGCCGACCTCGCCGACGCCCACCTGCTCGCCCTCGGCGCCGCGCGCTCCGGCGAGCACCTGATCTGCAACCTCGGCAACGGCAACGGCTTCTCCGTCCGCGAGGTCGTCGAGACCGCCCGCGAGGTCACCGGCCACCCCATCCCCGAGGTCACCGCCCCGCGCCGGGCCGGCGACCCGGCGGTCCTGGTGGCGTCGGCGGAGACCGCACGCGCCACACTGGGGTGGAACCCGTCCCGCGCGGACCTCGCCGGGATCATCGCGGACGCCTGGGAGTTCGCGCGCGACACGCAGAGGGAGCACTAGTGGGGGCACAGCAGGTCCGGGAACGCTTCGCCGAGCTGTACGGGGCGGCACCGGAAGGGGTGTGGGCGGCGCCCGGCCGGGTCAACCTGATCGGCGAACACACCGACTACAACGACGGCTTCGTCATGCCGTTCGCCCTGCCGCACCAGGTCACCGCGGCCGTCTCCCGCCGCACCGACGGCGTCCTGCGGCTGCACTCGGCCGACATCGAGGGCGAGGTCGAGGGCGAGGTCGTCGAACTCGCCCTGGACGGCCTCGCGCCGGGCACCGACGACGACTGGACGGCGTACCCGGCGGGCGTGGTGTGGGCGCTGCGCGAGGCCGGGCACCCGGTCACCGGCGCCGACGTCCACCTCGCCTCCACCGTGCCGACCGGCGCCGGGCTGTCGTCCTCGGCCGCGCTGGAGGTCGTCGTCGCGCTCGCGCTGGACGACCTGTTCGGCCTGGAGCTGCCGCGCTGGAAGCTGGCCCGGCTGTGCCAGCGCGCGGAGAACGTCTACGTCGGCGCGCCCACCGGCATCATGGACCAGACCGCGTCGGCCTGCTGCGAGGAGGGCCACGCGCTCTTCCTGGACACCCGCGACCTGTCCCAGCGGCAGATCCCGTTCGACCTGGCCGCCGAGGGCCTGCGCCTGCTGGTGGTCGACACCCGGGTCAAGCACGCCCACAGCGGCGGCGAGTACGGCAAGCGCCGGGCCGGCTGCGAGAAGGGCGCCGCGCTGCTCGGCGTGGACGCGCTGCGCGACGTGGCGTACGACGGGCTGGACGCGGCGCTGGAGGAACTCGGCTCCGACGAGGACGCGGATGAGGTGCGTCGGCTGGTGCGGCACATCGTGACCGAGAACCGGCGCGTGGAGCGGGTGGTGGAGCTGCTGACCTCGGGCGACGTCCGGGCCATCGGGCCGGTCCTCACCGAGGGCCACGCCTCGCTGCGCGACGACTTCCGCATCTCCTGCCCGGAGCTGGACCTCGCGGTCGACACCGCGCTGGCCGCCGGCGCGCTCGGCGCCCGGATGACCGGCGGCGGCTTCGGCGGCTCCGCGATCGCGCTGGCCGAGGCGTCCGCGGTGGACACCCTCACCAAGGCGGTCGAGGAGGCGTTCGCGGCGGCCGGGTACACCGCCCCGCGCGTCTTCGAGGCGGTGCCCTCGCCGGGCGCCCGCCGCCTGGGCTGAGCCCCGGGGCTTCAGCCGAGCCGCTTGGTCAGCGTGTACTCCGTGATCCCCGGCGGATAGTCGGGGATCACGGACACCACGTCGTAGCCGCGGTCCTTGTAGAACGCCGGTGCCTGGAAGTCCCAGGTCTCCACGCGGGAGCGCGTGCAGCCCCGGCCGGTGTGCGCGACGCGCTCGGCTTCTTCCAGCAGCCGGGAGCCGAGTCCCGCGCCCCGGTACCGGGCGTCCACCCACAGGTACGTGACGTGCAGCCACCCCGCCCAGGTATGGCCGACCAGCCCCCCGGCGAGACCGCCCGCCTCGTCCAGCACCCACACGTGCAGCGGGGTGTGCCGGTCGCCCGGTGAGCCGCGCAGCGCGGCCAGTACCGGGGAGGCCGCCGTGTTGGTGTCCCGCAGCCGCGCGCGCAGCAGATCCCGTCGGTCCTTGTCCACTTCCGTCTCGATCCGAAACATGCGGCACACCATAAACGCGACGGCCGGTCAGTTCCGTCAATCGGCTCCCCACGGCCTGGGGCCGCCCGTACGCTGAGGGCCCTCAAGAGCGGTCCCCGTGGGGGCGGGTGGCCGATCAGGGGGCGGGACGGGCGGGTACGGCGACCGCGCCGGGGGTAGCTGTTCCCGCGACGGCGGCCGCCGCGCCGTTGCCGGGCCGTGGGTGACCCCTGCTCCAAGTGGAGCCTGGGGAAGGGGGTTTCGTGGTTCGCATCCGAGTGCTGGTCGTCGACGACCATCGCATCTTCGCCGAGTCCCTCGCGGCGGCGCTGGCCGCCGAGCCCGACGTGGACGTGTCCGCAGCGGGCAGCGGCCCGGCCGCACTGCGCTGCCTGGAGCGCGCCGCCACCGAGGGCCGCCGCTACGACGTGCTGCTGGTCGACGCCGACCTCGGCCGGGCCCTGCCCGGCGGACGCACGGCCGTACCGGTGCAGGCGGGCGACGCGGACGGTCTGGTCGACGGGATCTCGCTGGTCGCCGGGGTGCGCTCGGCGCAGGCCGGGGTGCGCACGGTGGTCCTCGCCGAGAAGGACGACCCGCACCGGGCCGCGCTCGCGCTCCAGGCGGGCGCCTCCGGCTGGGTCGCCAAGGACTGCTCGCTGTCCCGGCTGCTCACCGTGATCCGGGGCGTGCTGCGGGACGAGACGCATCTGCCGGCCGCGCTGCTCACCGGCGTGCTCAAGGAGCTGACGGCGGCGCGCAAGCACCGCAGCGAGAGCGAGCGGCTGGTGCAGTCGCTGACCCCGCGCGAGCGGGAGGTGCTGCGTTGCATGGTCGCCGGGCTCGGCCGCAAGGCGGTCGCGGAGCGGCTGTTCCTCTCCCCGCACACCGTCCGCACCCATATGCAGAACGTGCTCGGCAAGCTGGGCGTGCACTCCACGCTGGCCGCCGTGGCGCTGGCCCGGCGGGCCGGGGTGGGACCGGTCGACCTAACCGGGGACGTTGTCGAACGGGGCGGTCAACTGGCGTAGCAGCCCGGCGAGTTCGCCGCGCTGGGCGCGGGACAGCTCGCCGAGGATGGCCCGTTCCTGGGCCAGCAGGCCCGCCAGTGCCTCGTCGGCGCGGTCCCGGCCGGTGTCGGTCAGCCGCACCAGTACCCCGCGCCGGTCGCTGGGGTCGGGCAGCCGCTCCACGAGGCCCTTCTTGGCCAGCCGGTCGATGCGGTTGGTCATCGTGCCCGAGGTGACCAGCGTCTGGGTGAGCAACTGGCCGGGGGAGAGCTGGTACGGGGTGCCGGCGCGGCGCAGCGCGGTCAGCACGTCGAACTCCCAGGGCTCGAGCTGGTGCTCGGAGAAGGCGAGCCTGCGGGCGCGGTCCAGGTGCCGGGCCAGCCTGCTCACCCGGCTCAGCACTTCCAGTGGTTCCACGTCGAGGTCAGGGCGCTCCCGGCGCCATGCTGCGACCAGCCGATCGACCTCGTCCTCCATGGAGATCAGTGTAGTGGTTGTGTCGACGTGAAGTCTCTTGAAGCTGAGTATCTTGACATCAAGAGAAATTCTCCGGGAAGGTGGTTGTCATGACGACGCCCTCCTGGGACCCCGCCCAGTACCTCCGTCACTCCGGCCATCGGCTGCGCCCGTTCACGGACCTGCTCGCCCGCGTCCCCGGCCTGCCCTCCGAGCGCCCCCGCATCGCCGACCTCGGCTGCGGCCCCGGCAACGCCACCGCGCTGCTCGCGGAACGCTGGCCCGGCGCCCGGGTCACCGGCTACGACAACTCGCCCGAGATGCTGGAGCGCGCCCGTACCGAGCAGCCCGCCATCGACTTCGCCCCCGCCGACGCCCGCACCTGGACGCCCGAGGGCCCGCACGACCTGCTGTTCTCCAACGCCACGCTCCAATGGGTGCCGGGCCACCTCGACCGGTTCGCGGACTGGACCGGCGCGCTGAAGCCGGGCGGGGTCCTCGCCTTCCAGGTGCCGGACAACACCGACGCCCCGCTGCACACCCTGATGCGCGAACTCGCCGCCACGCCCCGCTGGGCCCCCCGCCTGGCCGGCGTCCTGCGCGCCCCCGACTCCGTCCACGCCCCCGGCGTCTATCTGGACCGCCTGGCCCGCCTGGGCTGCGCCGCCGACGTCTGGCAGACCACGTACCAGCACGTCCTT
This sequence comes from Streptomyces bauhiniae, assembly GCF_004784475.1. Taxonomy (GTDB): domain Bacteria; phylum Actinomycetota; class Actinomycetes; order Streptomycetales; family Streptomycetaceae; genus Streptomyces; species Streptomyces seoulensis. The sequence goes on along the minus strand of NZ_SRRT01000007.1, from coordinate 133,167 downwards.
TCCGGCGACGACCCGGTCCTGGACTGGGTCAAGGGCACCGGCCTCCGCCCCGCCCTGACCGCACTCGCCGACGACCCGGAGGCGCGGGACGCCTTCGTCACCGAATACCGCGACCTCCTCCGCGAGGCGTACCCGACCGCCCCCTACGGCACGGTCCTGCCCTTCCGGCGCCTGTTCGCGGTGGCCGTGAAGGGGGCCTAGTTCTTGCGGTGGCCTATCAGGCGGGGCTTCTGTTCCAGGCCGTCCAGGCCGTGCCAGGCGAGGTTGACCAGGTGGGCGGCTACCTCGGCCTTTTTCGGGCGGCGGACGTCGAGCCACCACTGGCCGGTGAGGGCGACCATGCCGACCAGGGCCTGGGCGTAGAGCGGGGCGAGCTTGGAGTCGAAGCCGCGGCTCTTGAACTCGCGGCCCAGGATGTCCTCCACCTGGGTGGCGATGTCGGAGATCAGCGAGGCGAAAGACCCCGTGGACTGCGGGATGGGGGAGTCGCGGACGAGGATGCGGAAACCGTCCGTGTACTCCTCGATGTAGTCCAGCAGCGCGAACGCGGCCTGCTCGCACAGCTCGCGGGGGTGGCCGGCGGTCAGCGAGCCGGTGACCATGTCGAGCAGGCACCGCATCTCCCGGTCCACCACGACCGCGTACAGCCCCTCCTTGCCGCCGAAGTGCTCGTACACCACCGGCTTGGAGACCCCGGCCTTGGCCGCGATCTCCTCCACCGAGGTGCCCTCGAAGCCCTTCGCCGCGAAGAGGGTCCGGCCGATCTCCAGCAACTGCTGGCGGCGCTCCGCACCGGTCATCCGGGTCCGGCGGGTCCGCCGCGTCTTGTCGTTGCTCGAGGTGCTGCTGGAGTCGGTGGCCACGCCGTCCATCATGCCGCCTTCGCGGCAGCCTTCCCGCGCCGGGAGGAACCGTCGTCGTCCGCACGGCGTGCGTCGATGCGCGAGCGCGACGGCCAGCGCACGTCATAGGCCCAGCCGAGCTTCTCGAACCAGCGGATGAACCGGGCCGAGGAGTCGATCTGCCCGCGCTCCACCCCGTGCCGCGCCGAGGTCGGGTCGGCGTGGTGCAGGTTGTGCCAGGACTCGCCACAGGACAGCACGGCCAGCCACCACACGTTGCCCGAGCGGTCGCGGGACTTGAACGGGCGCTTGCCCACCGCGTGACAGATCGAGTTGATCGACCACGTCACGTGATGCAGCAGGGCCACCCGGACGAGTGAACCCCAGAAGAACCCGGTGAAGGCGCCCCACCAGGACATCGTCGCCAGCCCGCCGATCAGCGGGGGCAGCAGCAGCGAGACGGCCGTCCACAGCGCGAACTGCCGGGAGATCGCCCGCATGGCCGGGTCCTTGACCAGGTCCGGCGCGTACTTCTCCTGCGGGGTCTGCTCCTCGTCGAACATCCAGGCGATGTGGGCCCACCACAGGCCCTTCAGCAGCGCGGGGAGCGTCTCCCCGAACCGCCACGGCGAGTGGGGGTCGCCCTCGGCGTCGGAGAACTTGTGGTGCCTGCGGTGGTCGGCCACCCAGCGCACCAGCGGTCCCTCCACCGCCATCGACCCCATGATCGCCAGCGCGATCCTGAGCGGCCGCTTCGCCTTGAAGGAGCCGTGGGTGAAGTACCGGTGGAAGCCGATCGTGATGCCGTGGCATCCCAGGAAGTAGAAGAACACCAGCAGGCCCAGGTCGAGCCAGCTCACCCCCCAGCCCCACACCAGCGGCACGGCCGCCAGCAGGGCCAGGAACGGTACGACGATGAACACCAGGAGCGCGATCTGTTCGATCGAGCGCTTCTGTTCGCCGCCCAGCGTGGCGGTGGCGCCGTCGCTGCGGGCTTCGTCGATCACATCGGAACTACTTGAGGTCATGCGCGTCCCCTGTGGGGTCGAGGGCGGGGGTCGAGGGGGTACCGGACAGGTACGGAACGGACGGTACGTCCCTACGGTTCCGTAACCTACGGCGTCGTAAGTATGTCAGCGGTCAGGGCGGCGGCAAGAGCCCGAGCTCCTGCGCGTCCACCGGGACACCTATCCTTGGAGGCGGTCGGACAGCGCGGTCCGCTCTGTTTACTTCCCGGACGTTCCGGCCGGTATGCGGCGTTTTGCCGTGTGATGGATGGGTGTCCGGGTTCCCGCCGGATGAGCTTCAACACCGCAAGGAGCCGCACCTGTGAGCAGTGTCGACGACCAGACCACCACGAACGGCCAGGCGCTGCGCGCCGACATCCGGCGCCTGGGCGATCTCCTGGGCGAGACCCTCGTCCGCCAGGAGGGCCCCGAGCTGCTGGAACTGGTCGAGAAGGTCCGCCGCCTCACCCGCGAGGACGGCGAGGCCGCCGCCGAGCTGCTGCGCGGCACCGAGCTGGAGACCGCCGCCAGGCTGGTGCGCGCCTTCTCCACCTACTTCCATCTCGCCAACGTCACCGAGCAGGTGCACCGGGGCCGCGAGCTGCGCGCCCGCCGGGCCAGCGAGGGCGGCCTGCTCTCCCGTACCGCCGACCGGCTCAAGGACGCCGACCCCGAGCACCTGCGGGACACCGTCCGCAACCTCAACGTGCGCCCGGTCTTCACCGCCCACCCCACCGAGGCCGCCCGCCGCTCGGTCCTCAACAAGCTGCGCCGGATCGCGGAACTCCTGGACACCCCCGTCCTCGACTCCGACCGCCGCCGCCACGACGTACGGCTCGCCGAGAACATCGACCTCGTCTGGCAGACCGACGAACTGCGCGTGGTCCGCCCCGAGCCCACCGACGAGGCCCGCAACGCCATCTACTACCTGGACGAGCTGCACGCCGACGCCGTCGGGGACGTCCTGGAGGACCTCACCGCCGAGCTGGAGCGGGTCGGCGTCACCCTGCCGCCCGACACCCGGCCGCTGACCTTCGGCACCTGGATCGGCGGCGACCGCGACGGCAACCCCAACGTCACCCCCCAGGTCACCTGGGACGTGCTGATCCTCCAGCACGAGCACGGCATCAACGACGCGCTGGAGATGATCGACCAGCTCCGCGGCCTGCTCTCCAACTCCATCCGCTACGCCGGGGCCACCCGGGAACTCCTGGAGTCCCTGGAGGCCGACCTGGAGCGGCTGCCGGAGATCAGCCCCCGCTACAAGCGGCTCAACGCCGAGGAGCCCTACCGGCTCAAGGCCACCGCGATCCGGCAGAAGCTGGAGAACACCAAGCAGCGCCTGGCCCGCAACACCCCGCACGAGGAGGGCCGGGACTACCTCGGCACCGCCGAACTCCTCGCCGACCTGCGGATCATCCAGACCTCCCTGCGCGAGCACCGGGGCGCCCTCTTCGCCGACGGCCGTATCGACCGCGTCATCCGCACCCTGGCCGCCTTCGGCCTTCAGCTCGCCACCATGGACGTCCGCGAGCACGCCGACGCCCACCACCACGCCCTCGGCCAGCTCTTCGACCGGCTCGGCGAGGAGTCCTGGCGCTACGCCGACATGCCGCGCGAGTACCGGGCCAAGCTGCTCGCCAAGGAGCTGCGCTCGCGCCGCCCGCTGGCCCCGAGCCCGGCCCCGGTCGACGCGGCAGCCGCCAAGACCCTCGGCGTGTTCCAGACCGTCAAGCGGGCGCTGGAGGTGTTCGGGCCCGAGGTCGTCGAGTCGTACATCATCTCGATGTGCCAGGGCGCCGACGACGTGTTCGCCGCGACCGTGCTGGCCCGCGAGGCCGGACTGCTCGACCTGCACGCCGGCTGGGCGAAGATCGGCATCGTGCCGCTGCTGGAGACCACCGACGAGCTGAAGGCCGCCGACACCATCCTGGAGGACATGCTCTCCGACCCCTCCTACCGGCGCCTGGTCGCGCTGCGCGGGGACGTCCAGGAGGTCATGCTCGGCTACTCCGACTCCTCCAAGTTCGGCGGCATCACCACCAGCCAGTGGGAGATCCACCGCGCCCAGCGCCGGCTGCGCGACGTCGCCCACCGCTACGGGGTGCGGCTGCGCCTCTTCCACGGCCGCGGCGGCACCGTCGGCCGGGGCGGCGGCCCCTCGCACGACGCGATCCTCGCCCAGCCCTGGGGCACCCTGGAGGGCGAGATCAAGGTGACCGAGCAGGGCGAGGTCATCTCCGACAAGTACCTGATCCCGTCCCTCGCGCGGGAGAACCTGGAGCTGACGGTCGCCGCCACGCTCCAGGCGTCCGCCCTGCACACCGCGCCCCGCCAGTCCGACGAGGCGCTCGCCCGCTGGGACGCGGCCATGGACGTCGTCTCCGACGCCGCCCACGCCGCCTACCGCCGGCTCGTCGAGGACCCCGACCTGCCGAACTACTTCCTCGCCTCCACCCCCGTCGACCAGCTCGCCGAGCTGCACCTGGGCTCGCGGCCCTCCCGCCGCCCCGGCTCGGGCGTCTCGCTGGACGGACTGCGCGCCATCCCGTGGGTGTTCGGCTGGACCCAGTCCCGGCAGATCGTCCCCGGCTGGTTCGGCGTCGGCTCCGGGCTCAAGGCCCTGCGCGAGACCGGACTGGACACCGTGCTCGGCGAGATGCACGAGCAGTGGCACTTCTTCCGGAACTTCATCTCCAACGTCGAGATGACCCTCGCCAAGACCGACCTGCGCATCGCCCAGCACTACGTCGACACCCTCGTCCCCGACGAGCTCAAGCACGTCTTCGACACCATCAAGGCCGAGCACGAGCTGACCGTCGCCGAGGTGCTGCGCATCACCGGCGGGACCGAACTCCTCGCCGCCCAGCCCGAGTTGCGCCAGACCCTGAGCATCCGCGACGCCTACCTGGACCCGATCTCCTACCTCCAGGTCGCCCTGCTCAAGCGCCAGCGCGACGCGGCCGCCGCCGGTGAGGAGCCCGACCCGACCCTGGGCCGCGCCCTCCTGCTCACCGTCAACGGCGTCGCGGCGGGCCTGCGCAACACCGGCTGACCCGACGCGTGTACGGCGGTGCCCCCGGAGCAGGCCGGCTCCGGGGGCACCGGCGTATCAGGACAGCTTTCTCAGGACAGCTTTCTCAGGACAGCTTTCTCAGGACAGTACGAACGCGGCCGTCAGCAGGCCCGCGCCTGCCAGGCCCAGCACCCAGGCGAGCCGGGGCATCCGCATGCCGCCCGCGACCACCACCGAGGCCAGCAGCAGCGCGCCCCCGAGCGGCAGCCAGGCCAGCAGGACCCCGGAGACGCCCGCGCGCACGGCGACGTCCGTACCGGGTTCGAGGACGACGTCGTAGCTGTGTCCCTCGCGCACCACCACCGACCGCTCGATGCGGACGGAGGGCCGCGCGGTGGCGCCCGGCGACAGCGGCTTGAACGTGCCCTCGCAGCGCTGGGGCAGACAGTCCGTCACCGTCAGGGTGCCGCGCTCGCGCCCCTTGGGCAGCATCGCGTGCTGCGCGGTCCCCCAGGACCCCCACGCCCCGGCGAACACGATCAACGCGGCGAACACCCCCGCGACCACGACCCGCCCCACCCGGACGACGGACCCGGAACGCGCGGAACTGGCAGAGGCAGGCATGGCCGGGATCATTGGCCATACCCCTACGGCGGGTCAACTCCGGGGTGCCGCCAACACCCCGGGCGCTACGAGTTGTACGCCGACTGAGCCCGCTCCAGCCCCTCCGTGACCAGGCACTCCACCGCGTCCGCGGTGCGGTCCACGAAGTAGGCCAGTTCCTTGCGTTCGGCGGAGGCGAAGTCCTTCAGGACGAAGTCCGCGACCTGCATCCGGCCCGGCGGACGGCCGATGCCGAAGCGGACGCGGTGGTAGTCGGGGCCCATCGCCTTCGTCATCGACTTCAGGCCGTTGTGCCCGTTGTCGCCGCCGCCCAGCTTCAGCCGCAGCGCGCCGTAGTCGATGTCCAGCTCGTCGTGGACCGCCACCACCTGGGAGAGCGGCACCTTGTAGAAGTCGCGCAGCGCGTTCACCGGACCGCCCGACAGGTTCATGTACGACATCGGCTTGGCCAGGATCACCCGCCGGTTGGCCGGGCCCACCGGACCGATCCGGCCCTCCAGCACCTGCGCCTGCGCCTTGCCCGCACGCTTGAACTTCCCGCCGATCCGCTCCGCGAGCAGATCCACCGCCATGAAACCGACGTTGTGCCGGTTCATCGCGTACTCCGGCCCCGGATTACCGAGCCCGACCACCAGCCAAGGGGCGTTCGCGGGGGTACTCAACGACCCATCTCTCCTCGATATGCGCCAGCCGCCGCCCCCGGAGAACGGGGACGACGGCTGACGGATGATTCAAGCCGGTACGGCTCAGGCCTCGGCGGACTCTTCGTCCTCGGCGGCGGCCTCGTCCTCGGCCGGCTCCTCGACCTGGGCGGCCAGGACCTGGAGGACGACGGCGTCGTCCTCGACGGCCAGGGAGACACCCTTGGGGAGCTCGATGTCCTTGGCGTGGATGGAGGCACCGGCCTCCAGGCCCTCGACGGAGACCGTCACGGACTCGGGGATGTGGGTGGCCTCGGCCTCGACCGGCAGCGCGTTCAGCACGTGCTCGAGCAGGTTGCCGCCCGGGGCCAGCTCGCCCTCGGCGACGACCGGGATCTCGACGGTGACCTTCTCGCCACGCTTGACCAGCAGCAGGTCGACGTGCTCCAGGAAGCCCTTCAGCGGGTCGCGCTGCACGGACTTCGGGATCGCCAGCTCGTTGGTCTTGCCGTCGATGTCCAGGGCGATCAGGACGTTCGGCGTACGCAGCGCCAGCAGCAGCTCGTGGCCCGGCAGGGTCAGGTGCAGCGGCTCGGAACCGTGGCCGTAAAGGACACCGGGGACCTTGTTGTCACGGCGGATGCGACGGGCGGCACCCTTGCCGAACTCGGTGCGGGACTCGGCGGCGAGCTTGACCTCGGACATGTGGATCACTCCTCGTACAGGTAGAGACGGACGTGGTCACCCGGCCACGAACGGCCTGCTACGAAGAGCGCGTCGATAACGGACAACCGGCACCCGTGAAACACGAGCGCGGCCTCCCTCGCCGAGCAACTGTCGCAGTCTACTCGGCAAGGGGGCCGCGCCCAAAAGGATCTTCCCGGACCGCCTCAGCAGGCCCGCAGAAACCTCACTGCTCGTCGAAGAGGCTCGTCACCGAGCCGTCCTCGAACACCTCACGCACCGCGCTGGCGATCGTCCCGGCGATCGACAGCACCGTGATCTTGTCCAGGTCCGCCGCCAGCTCACCCGGCGTCGGCAGCGTGTCGGTGAACACGAACTCGCTCACCCGCGAGTTCTTCAGCCGGTCCGCCGCCGGACCCGACAGCACACCGTGCGTCGCCGTCACGATGACGTCCTCGGCCCCGTGCGCGAACAGCGCGTCCGCGGCCGCGCAGATCGTGCCACCGGTGTCGATCATGTCGTCGACCAGCACACAGATACGGCCCTCGACGTCACCCACGACCTCGTGCACCGTGACCTGGTTCGCCACGTCCTTGTCCCGGCGCTTGTGCACGATCGCCAGCGGCGCGCCCAGGCGGTCGCACCAGCGGTCGGCGACCCGCACCCGGCCCGCGTCCGGGGAGACCACGGTCAGCTTGGAGCGGTCCACCTTCGCGCCCACGTAGTCCGCCAGCAGCGGCAGCGCGAACAGGTGGTCCACCGGACCGTCGAAGAAGCCCTGGATCTGGTCGGTGTGCAGATCCACGGTCAGGATGCGGTCCGCACCCGCCGTCTTCATCAGGTCCGCGATCAGCCGCGCCGAGATCGGCTCACGGCCACGGTGCTTCTTGTCCTGCCGGGCGTACCCGTAGAACGGCACGATCACCGTGATGGAGCGCGCCGACGCCCGCTTCAGCGCGTCGATCATGATCAACTGCTCCATGATCCACTTGTTGATCGGCGCCGTGTGGCTCTGGATCAGGAAACAGTCCGCGCCACGCGCCGACTCCTGATAACGCACATAGATCTCACCGTTGGCGAAGTCGAACGCCTTGGTCGGGACGACCCCCACACCGAGCTTGTGAGCGACCTCCTCGGCAAGTTCGGGGTGGGCGCGGCCGGAGAAGAACATCATCTTCTTCTCGCCGGTCGTCTTGATCCCGGTCACAGCACTGTCTCCTCAGAGGTTCTCAGCCAGCCGCCGGCCAAGCGACCTCTCGACGGGGCACGAGAGGGCCGAATCGGCTGGTAGGGGTGCGGTTGTGCACTTATCACGGTACGCCGTGTTTGACGCAGCCGTTTCCGGCGAGCCTTCCCTCAGCCCTCGTCCACGCCCGGCCGGGACGCCGCCTGAGCCGCCTTCGCGGACGCGCTCCCAGGACGCTTACGAGCCACCCAGCCCTCGATATTCCGCTGCTGACCACGGGCCACGGCCAGCGCACCGGGCGGCACATCCTTGTTGATCACGGACCCCGCGCCGGTGTACGCGCCGTCCCCGACCGTGACAGGAGCCACAAACATGTTGTCCGAACCGGTCTTGCAATGCGACCCCACCGTCGTGTGGTGCTTGCTCTCACCGTCGTAGTTCACGAACACGCTCGCCGCGCCGATGTTCGTGAAGTCACCGATCGTCGCGTCCCCCACGTACGACAGATGCGGAACCTTCGTCCCCTCACCGATCGACGCGTTCTTCGTCTCCACGTACGTACCGACCTTCGACTTCACCCCCAGCCGGGTACCGGGCCGCAGATACGCGTACGGGCCCACCGTCGCGCCCTCGCCGACCACCGCGCCGTCCGCCACCGTGTTGTCCACACGGGCGCCCGCGTGCACCACCGTGTCGTTCAGGCGGCTGTTCGGGCCGACCTCCGCGCCCTCCTCGATCCGCGTCGCACCGGTGAGCTGCGTACCCGGGTGCACCACCGCGTCCCGGCCGAAGCCGACCGTCACGTCCACCCACGTCGTCGCCGGGTCCACCACGGTCACGCCGTCCAGCATCGCGGCCGTCAGCAGACGGTCGTTCAGCGTCCGGCGGGCCTCCGAGAGCTGCACCCGGTTGTTGATCCCGGCGATCTCCCGGTGGTCACCCGCCACCGACGCGCCCACCCGGTGCCCGGCCGCCCGCAGGATGCCCAGCACATCGGTCAGGTACTCCTCGCCCTGGCTGTTGTCGGTACGCACCTGCTTCAGCGCGTCCGCCAGCAGCCGGCCGTCGAACGCGAAGACACCGCTGTTGATCTCGGCGATCGCCCGCTGCTCGTCGGTCGCGTCCTTGTGCTCCACGATCGCGGTCACCGCGCCGCTCGCGCCGTCCCGCACGATCCGGCCGTAACCGGTCGCGTCCGGGACCTCGGCGGTCAGCACGGTCACGGCGTTGCCGTCCGCCTGGTGCGTGCCGGTGAGGGCCGCCAGGGTGTCCGAGGTCAGCAGGGGGGTGTCGCCGCAGACCACCACGACGGTGCCGTCCACCGGGCCGCCCAGCTCCTCCAGCGCCATCCGCACCGCGTGCCCGGTGCCGTTCTGCTGCTCCTGCACGGCCGTACGGACCTCGGGGTCGATCTCGGCGAGGTGTGCGGCGACCTGCTCACGGGCATGGCCGACGACCACCACCAGCTCGGCGGGGTCCAGTTCACGGGAGGCGGCCAGCACATGGCCGACCAGGGAGCGGCCGCAGATCCGGTGCAGGACCTTCGGTGTGGCCGACTTCATACGGGTGCCCTCACCCGCTGCGAGAACGACGACGGCTGCCGGGCGAATGGCGCTCACGGAGTTGCCTTTCGGCTCTGGGAAGGTGGTGACTGGCGGCAGAATACCGGGGGGTGTTTTGGCGGACATGAGACTGGGTCCCGACAGTGCTGTCAGGACCCAGAAGTGCAGCTCCGCCGCTAGGACTCGAACCTAGACCGAACACCTCCAAAGGGTGTCGTGCTGCCAATTACACTACGGCGGATCGCTGCGTCAGACCTTACCGGAGGACAGTGGCGGCGTAAGTCCCGAGACCGCATCGACCATGCCGGTCCACCACCCTTCGATGCGACGGTACAGGTCGGCACCCTGTAGGACATTGATCACCAGGCAACCCCGGTAGTCCTCGCCCACGTTCTTACGTACGGTCTTCGGGTTGTGCTTCTTGATGGTCGTCGGCTGGAACGCCGACGTGTCGACGCCGACCAGCCCGGCCCAGTAGCGCTGTGCGCCCTCGACGTCGGCGGTCATGTGGATCATGACGCGGTACCGCAGGCGCTCGCGCTCCACCTCAAGCAGATCGAGCCAGGCGAGGAACACCCGGATCACTCCCGGATCGCTGTTGACGAACTGCACGTTCTCGCGCCTGGCGTACGGCTTGTCCTTGCCTCCCTCGGCCCAGTACAGGGCCACGCCTGTCATGAAGAGCTCGCGAGGGGTCATCGCGCCGATCTCCGCGGTGGCCGCAGCCTTGGTCCTGCGGCGCTGGTCGTCACGGATGGCCAGCTCGTGGTCCCACCTCTTCCGCGCGGCCAGCTTCGCCTGCTCGGTCGGGTCCCGGGGCTCGGGCTTCGGCAGGTCTCTCACCCACAACGACACCGAGCTGCGCGAGCAGCCCAGTGCCGCTTCGATCTGGTCGTAGGTATGGCCCTGGCGGCGGAGTTCCCGGGCCCGCTCCCGGAGGTCGTCCTTGGCGTTGGGGCGTTTGGTCCAGTCCGGGGCCGGTTCGCCGTGGACGAGGCGGTTGAGGAGGTCGTTGTTGTGGATTTTCAGGTGGTCGCGGATCTGGCGGAGGCTCATGCCCTGGCGGCGGAGGGTGATGGCCTGGGCGCGGAGGTTTTCGAAGTCGGCGTACTTGGAGGTTTTGCCTGGTGAATGTGCCATTTGCATATCGTCCGGGCGGAATGTGGGGCTCCGGGGGCGCGGACGGTGGAGTTCAGTAGTTCGAGTGACGGAGGCGTCCGTGGTCCGGGTGGGTAGGGGAAAGTCACCGGAAATGGGGCCGGGGGCGCCCGTAGGCTGGAGGGCATGACCACGACGGGGGAAGACCACACCAGGGCGCCGACCGGCCCGTGGTGGTGGGAGAGACGGCGCGGTGCGGTGCTGGACGTCGGCCTGGGGCTGGCGTCGGCGGCGGAGTGCGGCGCGGAGGGCGTGCCGTTCGCGCGGGACGCGGGCGTGCCGCTGTGGCTCGGTGTGGTGTTCGGGCTGCTGGCGGGTTCGACGCTGCTGGTGCGCCGGAAGTGGCCGGTCGCGGTGGTGCTGGTGGCGGTCGCGGTGACGCCTGCCGAGATGGGCCTCCTGATGGGCGTCGTCGGCCTGTACACGCTGGCGGCGTGCGAGCTGCCGCGCCGGGTGATCGTGTCGCTGGCGGGGATGTCGCTGGTGGGCACGATGATCGTGACGTTCGTGCGGGTGCGCCAGGACATGGCGCGCGGGGATCTGACGCTGGGCGACTGGTTCGTGCCGTTCGCCGCGGTGGCCACGTCGCTGGGTGTGACGGCGCCGCCGCTGCTGCTGGGGATGTACGTGGGTGCCCGGCGCCGGCTGATGGAGAGCCTGCGGGAGCGGGCGGACAGCCTGGAGCGGGAGCTGCAGTTGCTCGCGGAGCGTGCGGAGGAGCGCGCGGAGTGGGCGCGGAGCGAGGAGCGCACGCGGATCGCGCGGGAGATGCACGACGTGGTGGCGCACCGGGTGAGTCTGATGGTGGTGCACGCGGCGGCGTTGCAGGCGGTGGCCCGCAAGGACCCGGAGAAGGCGGTGCGGAACGCGGCGCTGGTCGGGGACATGGGCCGGCAGGCGTTGACCGAGCTGCGGGAGATGCTCGGGGTGCTGCGGTCGGGGGACTCGGGGGAGGCGGTGCGGCGGCGGGTGGAGCCGGAGCCGGTTCCGGTGCCGTTGGCGGCGGTGGGGGCGGCCGCGGCGGAGGCGGCGTCGAAGGCGGCGGCCGAGGTGGTCGTGGTGGACGGGCCGTGGCTGTCGGAGCTTGAGGAGCTGGTGGGGCAGTCGGCGGCGGCCGGGATGGTGGTGGCGCTGTCGGTGGAGGGTGAGCTGCGGTCGTATCCGGCGGAGGTGGAGCAGACCGCGTACCGGGTGGTGCAGGAGGCGTTGACGAACGTGCACAAGCACGCGGCGGGTGCGAAGACGTATGTGCGGCTCGCCCATCGGTCGGCGGAGATCGCGATGCAGGTGGAGAACGATTCGCCGCCGGAGCCGGGTTCGGCGTCGGCGGGTCTGCCGTCGGGCGGCAACGGCCTGCTGGGGATGCGGGAGCGGGTCGTGGCGCTGGGCGGCGTGTTCGTGTCGGGACCGACGGACGCCGGTGGTTTCCGGGTGTCGGCGGTGATTCCGGCGGCCTAGGGGCCGCGTTTTCCGGTGGCCGCTTATGTCGTGTTCGCCGTCCAATCCTCGGTACGTGCTGAATCCACCCATTGGATGAACGTGTCCGCCGTCCGGCATGCGGGGGGCTCTCCAGACGCAGTGTGTCGGTGCGTGCCGAGGGGTTCGGGGCGAGTCGACGAAAGGGTCTGGGGAGTCATGCGTACTGAGGCCATCGACCGGGTGACGCTGGTGTTCTCGCTGTTCGACGCGAACGGCAACGGTCATCTGGACCCGGAGGACTTCGAGCTGATGGCGTCGCGGGTGACGGCGGCGGCGGAGGGTTCGGGGGAGGGGGCGAGGGCGCGGATGTCGGCGGCGTTCCAGCGGTACTGGGAGACGCTGGAGGCGGAGCTGGACGCGGACGGGGACGGGCGGATCACGCTGGAGGAGTACCGGGCGTGTGTGCTGGCGCCGGAGCGGTTCTCGGGGACGGTGCGGGAGTTCGCGGAGGCGCTGGCGGCGCTGGGTGACCCGGACGGCGACGGGGCGATCGAGCGGCCGTTGTTCACGGCGCTGATGCGGGCGATCGGTTTCGCGGGCCCGAACATCGACGCGCTGTTCGACGCGTTCGAGCCGGACGGGGAGGACCGGATCGCGGTGGCGACCTGGGTGGCGGGGATCGAGGACTTCTACGCGCCGGACAAGGCGGGGATTCCGGGGGACCACCTGGTGGGCGCGGCGGTCTGAGGGACGTCGGGTCGGTTCGGGGAGAGGGGCGGTCCGGGGTGACGGTCGTGGGGCTCGCCGTGGGGCGGGGTACGGGCGCGGAGGTGGCCGGGGTCTTCGAGCGGGTGCTGGGGCATCTGGCGGGGGCGTACGGGGTGCCGGTGCGGGTGGAGCGTGCGGAGCGGGTCTACCACTCGTATGTGTCGCTGCGGGGTGAGGCGCCGGAGCGGGTCGCGGCGCTGACGGCGGAGGACGCGGCGCATTACGAGGGGTTCTGCCGGCATCTGGCGGGCCGGGGGGTCTCGGCGGTGTTCCGTACGGCGGTCAACGCGCAGTCGTTGTATCTGGTGCGGCAGCGTCTTCGTGCGGTGAAGGTGGACGGGCTGGGGGGTCCGCCGGGTGGGGTAGCGCCGGAGCTGCTGCTGGTGCGGGATCAGGCGCAGGGGTTCTACACGGGGGAGAACCGGCACGAGCCGGGGCGGGTGGTGCGGACGATGGAGTTCGCCGAGGGGATCACGAACGAGGTGATCGACTGCGCGCTGGCGCGGGCGCGGCAGGTGTGGCCCGAGGGCGGGGCGGCGCGGGTGGTGATGGCGTACAAGTTCCATCTGCTGGACGGGGCGCTGGACGACTGGGTGCGGCGGGCGGCGGAGCGGCACGGGGTGGAGATCCGGTTGTGCCAGCCGGACACGGTGAACCGGGATCTGATCGCGCACGGGCTGCCGCCGCGGACGGTGGTGGTGGCGGGGAACGAGTGGGCGGACATCATGCATGTGGTGCTGCTGGACCGGTTCGGGGGTGAGCGGCAGGAGAGCCGGTTCACGGAGAACGTGCATCTGCTGCCGGAGGTGGCGGGGCTGGTGGAGTTCCAGACGGTGCACGGCTCGGCGGACGATCTCGAGGGCCGTGACCTGGTGAACCCGGTGGCGACGATCCGGGCGGCGGCGGCCGTGGCGGAGCGGCACGCGGGGTGTGCGGGGGCGGTGGCCGCGGTGGAGGGCGCGCTGGCGGGGCTGGCGGCGCGGGGGGTGTGCACGGCGGACGTGGGGGGTTCGGCGTCGACGGGTGAGGTGGTGGCCGGGGTGCTGGCGGGGCTGGGGGCGGAGGCGCTGGTGGCGGGGGCGTGAGCGGGTCGGTGCTGGTGGTGGTCGACCTGCAGAACGACTTCTGCGACGCGTCGGCCGCCGCCCGCCACGGCAGCGATCCTCAGGTGGTGGCGGATGCGGCGGGGGCCGCGGCCGGGGTGGTGGAGCAGGCGCGGGCGGCCGGGGTGGAGGTGGTCTTCGTCCGCTTCCTGGGCGACGTCGAGCATCAGGGGCCGAGCTGGCGGCGGCGGGACCGGGCGCGGCGCAAGCGGCCGAAGTGCCTGACGGGCAGTCGGGGCGCGGAGTTCCACGGGGTGGTGCCGGCCGCGGGGGAGCGGGTGTTCACCAAGTACGCGTGTTTCGACGCGTTCCTGGCGGAGGGGTTCGAGCGGTATCTGCGGGAGCGGGGGGTGGTGCGGCTGGTGTTCGCGGGGGTGTTCACCGATGTGTGTGTGGATGCGACGGCGCGGACGGCGTTCCAGAAGGGGTTCGAGGTGTCGGTGCTGACGGACTGCACCACGCCGTTGCATCTGCCGGAGCCGGTGATCCTCACGTTCATGGAGCGCGTGTACGGGGCCCGGCTGACGACGCGTGCGGACCCGGAGCTGTGGGCCGCGTGTCCCTCGACCGAGGAGGAATCATCACGACCGTCCATGCGGCCGGCCGGTCCGGTGCCGGTGACTTCGGAGTCGACGCCGGGGTAGGGGTGACCGCGCTGCTGGTGGCGGCGGCGCGGGCGATCGAGGCGCGCCGCCCGGACGCGCTGGCGCGTGACCCGTACGCCGAGCGCTTCGTACGGGCGGCGCCGGTGTCGGCGCGGTGGCCGGTGTCCCCCGAGGAGGTGCCGCGTGGGGACGCCGATCCGGTGTGGGGGCGCCTGGCCCGGTACTTCGGGCTGCGGACGCGGGTGCTGGACGACGCGCTGCGCGCGGCGGCGCGGGCCGGTACCCGGCAGTTCGTGCTGCTGGGGGCGGGCCTGGACACGCGCGCCTTCCGCCTGGACTGGCCCTCGGGCAGCACGGTGTGGGAGGTGGACCGCCCCGGTGTGCTCGGCTTCAAGGAGCGGGTGCTGGCCGAGGCGGGCGCGGTGCCGTCGGCCGGGCGGGTACCGGTGCCGGTGGATCTGCGCGGGGACTGGGCGGCGGCGCTGCTCGGCGCCGGTCTGGACCCGGGGCTGCCGGTGGCGTGGCTGGCGGAGGGGCTGCTGCTGTATCTCCCGGCGGACGCTGAACGCCAACTCGTCCGGACCGTCGACGAGTTGAGCGCGCCGGACAGCATGCTCGGCTACGAGGTGAAGCTGCTGAAGGAGGCCCGCGCGGTGCGGGACAGCCCCGTGTACGCGGAGGCGCGGGAGCGGCTGGGGGTGGATCTGCTGGCGCTGTTCGACGGTGATCCGCGTCCGGACTCGGCGGCGGATCTGGCGGGCCGGGGCTGGCGGACCGAGGTGGGGACGCCGTACGACCATGTCCGCCGGTATGGGCGGGGTCCGCGGCCGGAGCCGGACGACGCGCTGGCCGCCAACCGCTGGGTGTTCGCGGTGAAGGGCGCGGCGGGGGTCAGCCGGTGGTGAGGCGGACGGGCTGGGTGCCGGCGATGAGCGCGGTCAGCGCGTGGTCGATGTCGGGGCCGAGGTACCAGTCGCCGGTGTGGTCGAGGGTGTAGACGCGGCCCTGGGTGTCGATGGCGAGGAGGGCGGCGGTGTCGGTCTCCTCGCCCAGCGGGCTGAGTTCGGTGGCCAGGGCGCGGCCGAGGTCGCCGAGGGTGCGGGCGAGGTGCAGGCCCTGGAGCGGGTCGAGGTGGAGGTTGGCCGGGGCGATCTGGCGGCCGGTGCCGGTGGGGGTGATGTGGAGTCCGCCGAACTCGGCCCAGGCTTCGACGGCGGCGGGGAAGACGGCGTGCCGGTGGCCTGCGGGGGAGAGGTGTTCGCGCAGGGTGTCGGCCCAGATCTCGGCCTGCTTTATGTCCCAGCGGCCGGGGTGCCAGCCCGCGGTGCGCAGCGCGTTGTCGACGGCGCCGGGGAAGCGGGGTGCGGTGCCGCCCGGCCCGTGGGGTGCGGTGAGCCGGGGGGAGGAGGTGCGGTCGGAGTGCATCTGCCCTGTCGAAATCGGTTGTCGTGCTGGTGAGCTGAGTACGTGGCCCGGCGGGAGCGGGTTCAGTCGCCGGTGGTGGCCGGGTCGACGATGCGGACGCCGAAGTGGGCGCTGAGCGCGGCGCAGGCGCGGCAGGGGGTGGCGAAGCTGCCGTGCAGCGGGTCGCCGTCCTCGCGTATGCGGCGGGCGGTGAGCTTGGCGTGCTTCAGGGACTTGCGGGCCTCGCCGTTGGTCATGGGGCGGCGGGCGGAGCGCCGGCTGCGGGTGGCGTCGGCCGCGGTGAGGTGACGGGAGATGAGGATCGTTTCGGCACACCGTCCGGTGAAGCGGTCGCGCTGGCCGCTGGTGAGGGTGTCGAGGAAGTCCTGCACGAGGTGGTGCAGGGGGGTCGGCTGGTCGCCGCGGGCGGCGGTGCCGGTGAGGGTGGCGCCGCGTACGGAGAGGGCGGCGGCGACGGCGGGCAGGATGCCGTCGCGGCGGTGCAGCAGGGCGGGGGCGGGAGGTTCGCTGCTGTCGCTCCAGCCGATGCGGGGGTCGCCGGCCCGCACGTCGGTACCTCCGGTCGGCATCGTGTTCATGGTCGTCTTCCCTCCCCTGGGCCCTCGCCCGGAGGACACAGAGTGCCAAATGCCGTGGCGGCTGCGGAAGCTGGGGCGGTGCGACACGCTGGGGCGGAACTCCGCCGTCACGTGCGGTGACGGTTGGTCACACAACTGACGGGCTCTCGCGGGGGTGTTCGAGAGGGCGGGGCGGAGGGCCGGGGTCCGGTGGGCCGGTGACCGGTGTACGCGTACCGCATAGGCTGTCGGCACCGCGCCGGGGCGCGGGCAAGGGCGTCGGTGACGTTGAAGACAGTCGGATACGGGTCGGGGCGTCCCGGCTCGTACAGAGTGCCGCAGGGGGCAACCGCCATGACGACAGGTCGGCTCGGGCAGGAAGCCGCGCCGCCGAACGCGGCCTATGCCGGGCAGGTCGTGCACTTCCCGGACCCGGTGCGGGCGGCCCGCCATCCGCGCGGCGTACGGATCGACGAGCACGGTCATCCCGACTTCTCGCCGTACGCGCGCGCGGCGGCCGAGATCGCGGAGCCCCCGGAGGGGTTCGGCGTCGACGAACTGCGGCTCACGGACTACGTGTCGGCGAACGCGGTGCTCGCGGCGTCCGGGCACGAGCTGTGGGACACGGTGCCGGAGGTGGCGACGCCGCACGGCTGGACGTGGCACCACGTCGCCAACTCCCGGCGTCTTGAGCTGATCCCGGTCGAGGTGAAGGCGCTGCTGCGGCACCACGGCGGGGTGGCGACGGCGGTGGTGGACCACGCCAAGCGCGGTACCCGCCCGCTGAACGAGACGCGTCCGGCGCACTTCGCGCTCCCCAAGTCCGGGATCGCGGTGACGGAGTCGCAGGTGCAGGGCGTCGAGGAGGACCTCGGCTACCGGCTGCCCGGCGCCTACCGGTCGTTCCTGAAGGCGGCCGGCGGCTGCGCCCCGGTGGGCGCGGCGCTCGACGCCGAGCTGGGCCTGCTGCTGGACCAGCCGTTCTTCACCGTCCGCGACGAGGCCGCGGTCAACGACCTGGTGTACGTGAACAAGTGCCTGCGCGACCACCTCACCAAGGACTACCTGGGCGTCGCGTTCGTCCAGGGCGGTCTGGTCGCGGTGAAGGTGAAGGGCGAGCGGGCCGGTTCGGTGTGGTTCTGCGCGTACGACGACGTACGAGACACCGACCCGTCGTGGTCGGCGGCGGAGCGCGTGGAGCGGCTGCTGCTGCCCTGCGGGGACGACTTCGACGCGTTCCTGTCCCGGCTGGCCGGTGATCCGCCGGAGCTGGACACGGTGGCGAGTCTGATGGTGGACGGCGGCTTCGCGCACGCCGTCCCGGTGTCCGCGGCGTCGGCGCCGGCGGGGGAGTGAGGTCCGGGTCATGGTGACGTTTGCGCGCGCGCAGGAGCGCGGCGAGGAATGGATTAACGGGGACGTCCCGGCGTACCAGCACCGCGAGGTGCGGGTGCGGGAGTTCGACCTCGGGTTCGTGGTGTGGGGCGAGGACCGGGCCGACGGCCCGCGTTCCGACGCGGGCGGCCAGCGCCTGGTCATCGCCCGGGACAGCGGCGAGGCCACGCTGTGGCCCGCGCTGCCGGTGGGCGAGGTCGTCCGCCGGTACGAGGAGCTGTACGGCCGCCCCGACGACGTCGAGGACGCGGTGCCGGTGCCGCCCGCCGCGCGGGTGGACCTCAACCAGACCTCGTTCCTGCTGAGTCCGCCGGAGTGGCTGCAGGAGGCGGCGGACAAGCTGGGCATCCCGGACCGGCGTCAGGGTGCCGACACGGGGTCCGGTCAGGGTGCGCCCTCGGTGCCGGCTCAGGGTTCTTCCCCGGGGCTCGCCCAGACGCAGGCCGGCCTCCCCGCCGCCGCCCCGGACACCGGGGCCGCCTGGCCCGCCGCCCAGGGCGACGCGGAGGAGGAGCGCCGCGACGGGGACACCCCGTGGGCCGGTACGGACACCAACGGCGACGGCGAGGACCGTTCGGTGCCGCTGCCCGCGACGGTGTTCGCGCCGCCGGTGCACGACGGCACCCCGCCCCCGCCCGCCGCCGCGCCGGACGCCAAGACGGCCCTGATGTCGGGCGGCAGCCAGCTCCCGCCGACCGCGGTCGCCCCTGCGGTGGACGGCACCAAGACGCCCGCCCAGGGCACCGGTACTCCTCCCGCCCCGGCCCGGCCGCTGCCGCCGAACGCCGGTGACATCGCCGACGCCGCGACCAGCAAGGCCGCCCCGCCGCCCCGCAAGCCGCGCGGCAACGCCCTCCCGCACCCGCCGGGCGCCCCCGGCACGCCGGGCGGCGCCGCCGAGGGGTACGTACCGACGCAGCTTGTGTCCTCGCTCGACAGCCCCTCCGGGCCGGAGGGGGCACCGCAGCCGCCGAACGCCCCGGCGCCGCCCCGGCCCGCCGGAGCGCCCGGTGCCGTGCACCATGCGGAGACCGTGCTGTCCCCGCCCTCGCCCGGCGGCCCCGGCGTGCCCCCGCCGCCGTCCGCCCCCGGCACGCCCCCCGCGCCCGGCACCCAGCCGACGGCCGGGATGCCGCCCGTACCCGGCATGCCGCCCGGCCCGCCGCCCGCGCCGCAGCCGATGCCGCACGCGGGTCCGCCGCCGCAGGGCGCGCCCATGCCGCCGCCCGGCGCCATGCCTCCGCCCGGAGCGATGCCGCCCCCGGCCGGTGCCATGCCGCCCCCCGGCGCGATGCCCCCGCCCGCCGCGCCGATGCCGGGGCAGCCCGGCGCGTACGGGTATCCGCCGCAGGGGCAGCCCATGGTGGGCCCCGGCTACCAGGCGGTGCTGCGCTACCGCGCCCACGACGGCTCGGAGCAGCAGCTCATCCGGCGTTCCGCGCCGGGCACCCCGCACCCGGAGTGGCAGATCTTCCACGAGCTGCGCGCGATGAACGTGCCGCCGGACCAGGTGCTGGAGCTGCACACCGAACTGGAGTCCTGCGAGCTGCCGGGCGCCTACTGCGCGCGGATGATCCGGGAGCAGTGGCCGCAGGCGCGGATCGCGTCCATCGCGCCGTACGGAACCGACCATGCGAGCCGGCAGGAGGGCATGCAGGAGCTGCTGGCCCATCAGGGCGAGCTGCACCAGGTCGCGGACGGCCCCGCGCGGCCCGCGCCGGTGCGGGCGCCGCTGCCGCCGGTGCCGCCCGTGCCGCCGATTCCGCCGGAGGGCATCGCGCAGGAGCTCGCGGCGGTGTTCGGTCCGGGCGTGTACCGGTTCGAGCAGCAGGCGGTGGCCCGGCAGGGCGTGCCGCCGGTCGTCGCGCACACCCTGGTGGTGGCCGGACTCCCGCTGGACATGGGCCCGTTCTTCTGGGCGCAGGCCCAGCCGGGCCGTCCGGTGCCGACGCTGGCGGAGCTGGCGGCCGAGCGCGGGGTGGCCCCGGCCTCGGACGCGGGGTCCTACCTGGTGATGGGCACGGACTTCGGCAAGGCGATCTGCGTGCAGTACGGCACCGCGAACATCGTGGCCGTGCCGGTGGAGAGCGGGCCGGGCGGGGCGCCGGTGCCGCCGCAGTTCGTCAACTCCGGGCTGCCCGAGTTCGCCCGCTGCCTGGCGCTGCTGGGCCGGATGTGGCGGCTGCGGTACGGCCTGAACCAGGAGCAGGCGGCCCGCTGGACCGTCGACTTCCAGGCCCAGCTCGCCGCCCTGGACCCGGCCGCGCTGGCGTCGCCGGAGAGCTGGTGGTCGGTGCTGCTGGAGCAGATGTGGGACGGCCTGCTTTAGCGCGCGCCGCCGCTCAAACATGGGGCCCTTCACCGGTTCGGGTGAAGGGCCCTTTGGCGTTTCCTGTCCGCTCCTGACCAAGTGGTGTCTGCGGAGTGTCGCGT
Organism: Streptomyces bauhiniae; assembly: GCF_004784475.1. Taxonomy (GTDB): domain Bacteria; phylum Actinomycetota; class Actinomycetes; order Streptomycetales; family Streptomycetaceae; genus Streptomyces; species Streptomyces seoulensis. The sequence goes on along the minus strand of NZ_SRRT01000007.1, from coordinate 112,742 downwards.
TATGAGCGCGTATGACCAGACCGGCAGGATATGCGGGAAATCGTCCTGTCGGGTAGGTCCGGCGGAGAGGGGTCCGAAGGTGAGCGGCACAGCGAGGACACCGCGGGGTTACCGTCCCGACCAGGTCGACGCGTTCCTGACGGCACTCTCCCGCGACCGGGACGCCGCCTGGGAGCGCGCGGCCCGGCTGACCGTTCTGGCGAGGCGGATGGAGGCCGAGTCCGCGCGGCTCCGGGAGACGGCCGCGGGGCTGGCCCCGCAGGAGTACGACACCCTCGGCGAGCGCGCCCGGTACGCCTTCGGGCTGCTGCGCGAGGAGGCCCGCGCGGTGCGCGAGGCGGCCCACGAGGAGGCCCGGCACGAGGTGGCGCGGGCCGAACAGGACGCGGCCGGCGCCGTACGGGCCGCGCGGGAGGCGGCGCGGGCCCGGTGCGCCGAGGCCGAGGAGGAGGCCGTACGGCTGCTGCTGGCGGCGCGTACCGAGGCGGACCGGGTGCGGGTGGGCGCCCGGCGCGAGGTGCGGGAACTGCGCGGGCGGGCCCTCGCGGTCCTGCGCGAGGCGCGCGCCCACGCCGCCGCGCTGCCCGCCGTACTGGAGACCGAGCGGGCGGAGCGCCGGGCGGCGGCCGAACGCGCGGACGCGGAGCGGGAGTCGGCCGCCGAAGCCCGCCTCGCCGAGCGGACCGCCCGCGCGGAGGCCGAACTCGCGGCCGCCGGGCGGGCGCTGGAGGAGGCGGCCGTCCGGGCGCGGCACTGCCAGGACGAGGCACGCGCGCGTGCCGCCGAGATCCTCGCCGGGGCCCGCCTCCGCGCGGAACGCACCGCCCGCGAGACCGAGCGCGTCCTGCGCGAACACAGCGACACCTGGGACGACGTCCAGGCCCAGACGAGCCGCGTGCGCGACCGGCTGACCGAGCTGACGGGGCGGGCCGCCGCGCGGTGACGTGGGGTCATGTCGGGGTGCCCGTAGGGGGCGGGTTGACCCTGACGCGGCGTAAGGGTGGAGGCTGACCGGGGTCGGGGGTGGACACGACCCTGAGAACGGCTCCACCCGTCGGTGGAGTACCCCTAGGGGTATCTCCGTACGAGGGCTCGGGGAGGGTTCGTCCCCGCGGAGGACGAGGGCGGGCGTGCCCCGTCCTTAGTCTGTCTTTATGCCGCCAGGGGGGCGGCTGGCCGAACCCCGGGGGTAGGGATTTCCCCCCGGGAAACGGGGGCCCGCACCAGCGTGCGGCACCCCCCGCCACGGCCAGACTCAAGGCGTAGCGCACGGACGTACCGGCCCGCACCACTCCACTCCCGCATCGCACCGCGATCCAGGGTGCCCGCGATCGACCCGCATAGGAGACATACCGTGACATCGGCTGTGACCATTCCCAGGCACGGGGGCACTGGAGGGCCTACGGCCGTCGCCGCACGAGCGCGGCAGGTCGTGAAGGCATACGGGGCCGGGGAGACCCGCGTCGTCGCCCTCGACCATGTCGACGTGGACATCGCCCGCGGCCAGTACACCGCGATCATGGGCCCCTCCGGGTCCGGCAAGTCCACCCTGATGCACTGCCTCGCCGGTCTGGACACCGTGACCAGCGGTCAGATCTATCTGGACGACACCGAGATCACCGGCCTGAAGGACAAAAAGCTCACCCGGCTGCGCCGCGACCGGATCGGCTTCATCTTCCAGGCGTTCAACCTGCTGCCGACGCTGAACGCGCTGGAGAACATCACGCTGCCCATGGACATCGCCGGCCGCAAGCCCGACAAGGCGTGGCTGGACCGGGTCGTGGAGACCGTCGGACTCAAGGACCGGCTCAGGCACCGGCCCACCCAGCTCTCCGGCGGCCAGCAGCAGCGTGTCGCCGTGGCCCGCGCGCTCGCCGCCCGGCCGGAGATCATCTTCGGTGACGAGCCGACCGGAAACCTCGACTCCCGCGCCGGCGCCGAGGTCCTCGGCTTCCTGCGCCGCTCGGTGGACGAGCTGGGCCAGACCATCGTCATGGTCACCCACGACCCCGTCGCCGCCTCCTACGCGGACCGCGTGCTCTACCTGGCCGACGGCCGGATCGTGGACGAGATGCTCAAGCCCACGGCCGAGCAGGTCCTGGACCGGATGAAGGACTTCGACGCGCGGGGGCGCACCTCATGACCGTCCTGAAGACCTCGCTGCGCAACTTCCTGGCGCACAAGGGCCGGATGGCGCTCTCCGCGATCGCGGTCCTGCTCTCGGTGGCGTTCGTCTGCGGCACCCTGGTGTTCACCGACACCATGAACACCACCTTCGACAAGCTCTTCCAGGTGACGTCCTCCGATGTCACGGTGAGCGCCAAGGGCGCCTCCGACACCGGGGAGACCACCTCCGACACCGGCAAGCCGCCGGTCCTTCCCGCAGCCGTGGTGGGCAAGATCGAGCGGGCGCCGGGCGTGAAGTCGGCCGAGGGCACCGTGTTCTCCACCTCGGTCACCGTGGTCGACGGCGACAAGGAGAAGCTGTCGCCCACCAGCGGCGCCCCGACCATCGTCGGCAACTGGAACGCCAACGACGCCCGCACCATGAAGATCACCACCGGTGCGGCGCCGAAGGGGTCCGGCCAGATCATGGTCGACGCCGACACCGCGAAGAAGCACCACCTGAAGCTCGGCGACGACATCGGGGTCATCACCGCCGTCGGCACGCACCACGCGCGCGTGTCCGGCATCGCCACCTTCACCGTCACCAACCCCGGCGCGGCGATCTTCTACCTCGACACCAGGACCGCCCAGCAGGCCCTGGTCGGCCGCACCGGCGTCTTCACCAACGTCAACGTCACCGCCGGCCAGGGCGTCACCGACGCCCGCCTCAAGCGGGACGTGAGCGCCGCCCTCGGCACCGGCTACAAGGTGCAGACCGCCAAGGAGGTCGCCGACGCCAACCAGCAGGACGTGAAGAGCTTCCTCGACGTCATGCGGTACGCGATGCTCGGCTTCGCCGGGATCGCCTTCCTGGTCGGCATCTTCCTGATCATCAACACCTTCTCGATGCTGGTCGCCCAGCGCACCCGCGAGATCGGCCTGATGCGGGCCATCGGCTCCTCCCGCCGCCAGGTCAACCGGTCGGTGCTGATCGAGGCCCTGCTGCTCGGCGTCGTCGGCTCCGTGCTCGGCGTGGGCGCCGGGGTCGGGATCGCCGTCGGCCTGATGAAGCTCATGGGTCAGATCGGCATGCACCTGTCCACGGACGATCTGACGGTCGCCTGGACCACCCCGGTCGCCGGTGTGGTGCTCGGCGTCGTCGTCACCGTCCTCGCCGCCTATCTGCCGGCCCGCCGCGCGGGCAAGATCTCCCCCATGGCCGCCCTGCGCGACGCGGGCGCCCCGGCCGACGCGAGGGCCGGCGTGATCCGCGCGGTCATCGGCCTGGTCCTCACCGGCGCCGGTGCCGCCGGGCTGGCCGCGGCCGGCACGAGCGACCACGCCACGACCGGCTCGGCCTGGCTGGGCCTCGGCATCGTGCTCACCCTGATCGGCTTCGTGGTGATCGGCCCGCTGCTCGCCTCCGGCGTGGTGCGCGTCCTCGGCGCGATCGTCCTGAGGGTCTTCGGGCCCGTCGGCCGCATGGCCGAGCGCAACGCGCTGCGCAACCCGCGCCGCACCGGCGCGACCGGCGCGGCCCTGATGATCGGCCTCGCCCTGGTGGCCTGCCTGTCCGTGGTGGGCTCGTCCATGGTGGCCTCCGCCACCGACCAGCTCGACAAGACGGTGGGCGCGGACTTCATCGTCCAGAGCGACAACGGCTCGGTCATCACCCCGCAGGCCGTGGACGCCCTCAAGAGCACGCCGGGCCTGGAGCGGGTCACCGAGTACAAGATCCTCCCGGTGACCATGACCACGCCGGACGGCAAGGTCTCCAAGAACGAGTCCCTCAACGCCGCCGACCCCTCCTACGCCGAGGATCTGCGCACCAAGACCGTCCAGGGCGACCTCGCCGACGCCTACGGCGCCGACTCCATGTCCGTCTTCGCCGGCTTCGCCAAGGACCACGGCATCAAGCTGGGCTCCCAGGTCGACGTCGCCTTCAAGGACGGCCGCACCGCCAGGCTGACGGTCCGCGCGATCACCAGCGACGAGGTCGTGGTCGACAAGGGCGCCATGTACGTCTCCATCGCCACCGCGAAGAAGTACGTACCGGCCGACAAGATGCCACTCGACCTGCTCTTCTTCGCCACCGCCAAGGAGGGGCAGCAGGACGCCGCGTACAAGGCGCTCAAGGCGTCCCTGCACGACTACCCGCAGTACACCGTCCGCGACCAGACCGACTACAAGCAGGCCCTCAAGGACCAGATCGGCCAGCTCCTCAACCTGATCTACGGCCTGCTGGCCCTCGCCATCATCGTCGCCGTCCTCGGCGTCGTGAACACCCTCGCCCTCTCGGTGGTCGAACGCACCCGCGAGATCGGCCTCATGCGAGCCATCGGCCTCTCCCGCCGCCAGCTCCGCCGCATGATCCGCCTGGAGTCGGTGGTGATCGCCCTCTTCGGCGCGCTCCTGGGGCTTGGGCTGGGCATGGGCTGGGGGGCCACTGCCCAGAAGCTGCTGGCCCTCCAGGGCTTGAAGGTCCTGGACATTCCCTGGCCGACGATCATCACGGTGTTCATCGCCTCGGCCTTCGTGGGGCTGTTCGCGGCGCTGATCCCGGCGTTCAGGGCGGGGCGGATGAATGTGCTGAGCGCTATCGCCACGGAGTAGGGGGACTGAGGGTGGTCCGGTGCCGGGAGCTTGGGGGCTCCCGGCACCGGCGTGTTTGGGGGCGCGTGTGTTCGGGCAGCTCCGGGAACGAGCCCATCCCACCCGACCGCGACGGCCGCCTCTCAGCCAACCGAGCCCGGACTGAGCCGCTCGCCTTTTCAGCCAACCGAGACGGGTGGGCTGGGTGGGAAAGCGGGGGTCCAGGGGGCAGAGCCCCCTGGTACGCGAGCTGCAGCACAGGCCCCCCAGGAAGCAGACGTTATCCACAGCCCCCGCCAAGCCAGAGCGCAGCGACGTACGCTGGGAAGACCCCCGGCCCGTACGACGAGTCGGGCGATTCGCGTTCCCACCCCCAGGACGGAAAGCCCCTCCATGAGCCTGCACGGTCTGCTCGACGCCGTCGTCAAGGACCCCGCCCTCGCGGAAGCGATCACCGCGGCCACGGACGGCAACCGCCCCCACATCGACCTCGTAGGCCCCCCGGCGGCCCGCCCCCTGGCGATCGCAGCCCTCGCCCGGGACACCACCCGCCCGGTACTCGCGGTGACGGCGACCGGCCGAGAGGCAGAGGACCTGGCGGCAGCGCTCCGCTCCCTGCTGCCCCCCGAGGGCGTGGTGGAGTACCCCTCCTGGGAAACCCTCCCGCACGAACGCCTCAGCCCCCGCAGCGACACCGTCGGCCGCCGCCTGGCCGTACTGCGCCGCCTGACCCACCCCCGCCCCGACGACCCCGAGACCGGCCCCGTCTCGGTCGTCGTCGCCCCCGTCCGCTCCGTACTCCAGCCCCAGGTCAAGGGCCTGGGCGACCTGGAACCCGTCTCCCTGCGCACCGGCCAGACCGCCGACCTGAACGAGATCGTGGAAGCCCTCGCCGCCGCGGCGTACGCGCGCGTGGAGCTGGTCGAGAAGCGCGGCGAGTTCGCCGTACGCGGCGGCATCCTGGACGTGTTCCCGCCCACCGAGGAACACCCCCTGCGCATCGAGTTCTGGGGCGACGACGTAGAGGAGATCCGCTACTTCAAGGTCGCCGACCAGCGCTCCCTGGAAGTCGCCGACCACGGCCTGTGGGCCCCGCCCTGCCGCGAACTGCTCCTCACCGACGACGTACGCGCCCGCGCGCGTGCCCTCGCCGAGGAACACCCCGAGCTGGGCGAACTGCTCGGCAAGATCGCCGAGGGCATCGCCGTCGAGGGCATGGAATCCCTCGCCCCCGTCCTCGTCGACGACATGGAACTGCTCCTCGACGTCCTCCCGAAGAACGCGATGGCCGTGGTCTGCGACCCGGAGCGGGTCCGTACCCGCGCCTCCGACCTCGTCGCCACCTCGCAGGAGTTCCTCCAGGCGTCCTGGGCGGCCAGCGCGGGCGGCGGCGAGGCGCCCATCGACGTCGGCGCGGCCTCCCTGTGGTCCATCGCGGACGTACGGGACCGCGCGCGCGAGCTGGACATGATGTGGTGGTCCGTCTCGCCGTTCGCCGCCGACGAGGAGCTGGGCGGCGACACCCTCAAGCTCGGCATGCGCGCCCCCGAGACCTACCGCGGCGACACCGCCCGCGCCCTCGCCGACACCAAGGGCTGGCTCTCCGACGGCTGGCGCACGGTGTTCCTCACCGAGGGCCACGGCCCGGCCGCCCGGACCGTCGAGGTGCTCGGCGGCGAGGGCATCGCGGCCCGGCTGGACGCCGACCTCGACGAGCTGAGCCCGTCCGTCGTCCATGTCTCCTGCGGCTCGATCGACCACGGCTTCGTGGACCCGGCGCTCAAGCTGGCCGTCCTCACCGAGACCGACCTGACCGGGCAGAAGGCCGCCGGCCGCGAGGGCGCCCGTATGCCCGCCCGCCGCCGCAAGGCCATCGACCCGCTCACCCTCGAATCGGGCGACTACATCGTCCACGAACAGCACGGCGTCGGCCGCTACATCGAGATGGTGCAGCGCACCGTCCAGGGCGCCACCCGCGAGTACCTGGTCGTGGAGTACGCCCCCGCCAAGCGCGGCCAGCCCGGCGACCGGCTGTACATCCCCACCGACCAACTGGAGCAGATCACCAAGTACGTCGGCGGCGAGGCCCCCACCCTGCACCGCCTGGGCGGCGCCGACTGGACGAAGACCAAGGCGCGCGCCAAGAAGGCCGTCAAGGAGATCGCCGCCGACCTGATCCGGCTCTACAGCGCCCGCATGGCCGCCCCCGGCCACGCCTTCGGCGGCGACACCCCCTGGCAGCGCGAGCTGGAGGACGCCTTCCCGTACGCGGAGACCCCGGACCAGCTCACCACCATCGCCGAGGTCAAGGAGGACATGGAGAAGTCCGTCCCCATGGACCGCCTGATCTGCGGCGACGTCGGCTACGGCAAGACCGAGATCGCCGTCCGCGCCGCCTTCAAGGCCGTCCAGGACGGCAAGCAGGTCGCCGTCCTGGTGCCCACCACCCTGCTGGTGCAGCAGCACTTCGGCACGTTCTCCGAGCGGTACTCGCAGTTCCCGGTCAAGGTGCGCGCCCTGTCCCGCTTCCAGACCGAGACCGAGGCCAAGGCCGTCCTTGAGGGGCTCAAGGACGGCTCGGTGGACATCGTCATCGGCACCCACCGCCTGTTCTCCTCCGAGACCAAGTTCAAGGACCTCGGCCTGGTCATCGTCGACGAGGAACAGCGCTTCGGCGTCGAGCACAAGGAACAGCTCAAGAAGCTGCGCGCCAACGTGGACGTCCTCACCATGTCCGCCACGCCCATCCCGCGCACCCTGGAGATGGCGGTCACCGGCATCCGTGAGATGTCCACCATCACCACCCCGCCCGAGGAGCGCCACCCGGTCCTCACCTTCGTCGGCCCCTACGAGGAGCGGCAGATCGGCGCCGCCATCCGCCGCGAACTCCTCCGCGAGGGCCAGGTCTTCTACATCCACAACCGGGTCGAGTCCATCGACCGCGCGGCCGCCAAGCTCCGCGAGATCGTCCCCGAGGCGCGCATCGCCACGGCCCACGGCCAGATGTCCGAACAGGCCCTGGAACAGGTCGTGGTGGACTTCTGGGAGAAGAAGTTCGACGTCCTGGTCTCCACCACGATCGTGGAGTCCGGCATCGACATCTCCAACGCCAACACCCTGATCGTGGAGCGCGGCGACAACTTCGGCCTCTCCCAGTTGCACCAGTTGCGCGGCCGCGTCGGCCGTGGCCGCGAGCGCGGGTACGCCTACTTCCTGTACCCGCCGGAGAAGCCGCTCACCGAGACCGCGCACGAACGGCTCGCCACCATCGCCCAGCACACCGAGATGGGCGCCGGCATGTACGTCGCCATGAAGGACCTGGAGATCCGCGGCGCGGGCAACCTGCTCGGCGGCGAGCAGTCCGGGCACATCGCGGGCGTCGGCTTCGACCTCTACATGCGCATGGTGGGCGAGGCCGTGGCCGACTACCGGCGCCAGTTGGAGACAGGCGAGCACGGGGCGGGAGGCGTGGAGGAGGCGCCGCTCGAGGTCAAGATCGAGCTGCCGGTCGACGCGCACGTCCCGCACGACTACGCGCCGGGCGAGCGGCTGCGCCTCCAGGCGTACCGGTCCATCGCCTCCGCCAACTCCGAGGACGACATCAAGGCCGTCCGCGAGGAACTCACCGACCGCTACGGCAAGCTGCCCGAGCCGGTGGAGAACCTGCTGCTCGTCGCCGGACTGCGCATGCTCGCGCGGGCCTGCGGGGTCGGCGAGGTCGTCCTCCAGGGCCCCAACATCCGCTTCGCGCCGGTGGAGTTGCGCGAGTCGCAGGAGCTGCGGCTGAAGCGGCTGTACCCGGGCTCGGTCATCAAGCCGACCGCGCACCAGGTGCTGGTGCCGCGCCCCAAGACGGCCAAGGTCGGCGGCAAGCCGCTGGTCGGCCGGGAACTCCTGGGCTGGGTAGGGGAGTTCCTGGCGTCGATCCTGGGGTCCTGAGCAAGACCTTCAGCGGGCCGGGGGAGCGCTGGTTCCCTCGGCCCGTTCCGCTGCCCGGGTCCGGCGTCAGTCGGCGGCCGAGTGGAACAGCATCGCGGTGAGTGCGCGGAACGTGTCCTCCGGGTCCTCCTTTCCCAACTGGTTGTCGAGGTTGTGGCCGAGGAGCAGCGTCGCGTAGCCGTGGGCCAGCGACCAGGCGGCCACCCCGGCCAGCCGGGCGTCGGGGCCCCGGTCGCCGGGATCGACGGCGGTGACGGCCTGGGCCAGGGCGTCACCGGCCAGGGCGCGGGCGGTGGTCAGCTCCAGGTCCTCGGCGCGCAGCAGCTCGGGGCCGAACATCACCTGGAAGTGCGCGGGGTGTTCGCGGGCGAAGCGGACGTACCGCACACCGGCCTCGCGCAGGCCGGGAGCCTCCCGGAGGGCGTCCGCGAGCAGGCCGAACCCCTCGGCGGCTATCGCGGTGAGCAGTCCGGTGCGGTCCTTGAAATGGTGCGCGGGCGCCGCGTGCGAGACCCCGGCGCGGCGGGCGAGGTCGCGCAGGCTCAGCGCACCGGGTCCTTCGGCGGCGATGACGTCGAGCGCGGCGGACAGCACGGCCCGCCGCAGATCGCCGTGGTGGTACGTCCGCCGGTCCGCGGACGTGGAGTTCGAGGGGCTCATGGAATCAGCATACGCGGAATCTAGTCATTGACAAGTTCCTTTTGCTCCGGCAATCTAGTCAGTGTCAAGTCGAGGGCGACCGGCCGACGGTCGCATCCGGGGGAGGAGACCGGCATGTCCGAGAAGACACTGGAGACGGTGGAGACGGCCCGCGTACGCCAGCTCTGGCACCTGCTGGAGCCGTTCCACGCTCTGCTCTATTTCGCACCCGAGGTGGAAGAGGAGATGGCCGCGCTCGGGTACGGCACCGAGGACCGCTGGCCCACGTATTTCCCTCTGCGCGCGGCCCCGTTGGGAGAGGTCGGTGCCGAGCGTGTGGCCTCCGCCTTCTACAGCTTCAGCCCGCGCATGGTGGCTCGGCACATGAAGGGGACGTGGGGCATCGCCGGCCCCCGGGAAGTCCTGGCGGCCCGCCTGCGCGGCATCGACCGCGCCTACCGGGCCATACTCGGAGACGGTGTCGAGGGGCCCGGCCTGGCCGAGGCCGCCGCCCTGGCCCGCCGCGCGGCCGAGTCGGCCGGCACCGAGGGCCGTCCCCTCGCGGCGGCCAACGCCGAACTCCCTTGGCCCGAAGCCCCGCACCTCCAGTTGTGGCACGCGGCCACGATCCTGCGGGAACACCGGGGCGACGGCCACCTGGCCGCCCTGCTCGTCGCCGGACTCGATCCCGTCGAATCCCTGGTGTCCTTCGCGGCGATAGGCGCCGCGTCCGTGGAACGCTTCGAAAGCCGGGGCTGGAGCCGCGAGGAATGGGCGGCCGCCCGCCAACGCCTCGCGGAGCGCGGCCTGGTGGAGCCGGACGGTACGGCCACACAGGAGGGCCGCGCCCTGCGCCGCCGCGTCGAGGAGCACACCGACCGCCTGGCCGCCGCCCCGTGGCAGTCCCTCGGCCGGACGGATGCCGACCGCCTGGGCGACCTCCTCGGCGACCACTGGGTCGCGGTCCTCTCCTCCGGCCTGCTGCCCTCCGAATCGACCCTGGGAATAGGCAAGGTCTGAGCAAGGCGCACGAACCGGCAGTCATCCAAGGCCCCCAATAACCCTGTACGCCCCTTCTGTTCCTATCCACCAAGCACGGCGCGGCCGTTACGGTGGAGGGCGGATCTCTCCGCCCGCGTCCGCGGACGGACCAGGGCGAACGAGGGGGACGCACGTGAAGCGTCTGTGGGGCGGGGCGGTCACCGCCATGGCCGTGATGACCGCCGTGACGGGCTGCAAGGCCGAGGAGGTCAACGGCTCTTCCGGCGCGGAGCCGACGGGCGCCAAGGGTGCCGCCCTGACCGCCGTCGACTCACTGGACGTCAAGGGCCGTGCGCCGAAGACCGGTTACTCCCGTGAGCGCTTCGGCAGCGCCTGGGCCGACACCGACTCCAACTCCTGCGACACCCGTGACGACATCCTCAAGCGCGACCTGAAGGAGGTGAAGTTCAGCGGAGGCAAGTGCAAGGTCACCTTCGGCGTACTGGAGCCCGACCCCTACTCCGGCAAGACGGTCACCTACCGGCGCGGCCGCAGCCTCGTCGACATCGACCATGTCGTCGCCCTCTCGGACGCCTGGCAGAAGGGCGCCAAGTACTGGGACAGCAGCAAGCGCATAGCCCTCGCCAACGACCCCCTGAACCTCATCGCGGTCGACGCGAGCACCAACCGGGGCAAGGGCGACGGCGACACCGCGAGCTGGGTCCCCCCGGAGAAGAAGTACCGCTGCACCTACGTCGCCGCCCAGGTCGCCGTGAAGAAGAAGTACGACCTCTGGGTGACCTCGGCCGAGAAGTCCGCGATGAAGAAGATCCTCACCTCCTGCCCCGCCCAGAAGCTCCCCACGGGCGGCAACCCCACCAACGCCCCGTCCCGCTTCCGGGCCCGCTGAGCCTGCTGACTGGCGGCTGCCCGGCGGGCCAGTCCACGGCCGGTCAGTCCTCGGGGCCGGCTCAGCCCTTCGCGCCGGCGGCCTTCAGCGAGTCCACGAGGTGCCCCGCCAGCTTGGCCGCGTTGGCGGCGCCGTTGTCCTTGCCGGCCGTGGAGGTCACGGTGACCACGGCGTTGCCCACGCGGGCGGCCACCAGGGTCGTGCCGTTCTCCCAGTGTCCGCTGGTCATCGTCATGGTGTAGGCGTCATCACCGAGCCCGGAGGTGGTGCTGCCGGACAGCTTCACCTTCGAGTGGTCGTTGAGGTCCGTGAACGTGGCGCAGGCTCCGGCGGCCGCCCGTATCTGCCGCATCACCGTTTCGCCCGTCGTGCCCTGGAACACGTCGAGCTCCTGGACCATCTCCTCGGTCTCGTCCTTGTTGGCGTACTCGCCCTGCGCGAACGACACGCCTCCCTTGAACCCGGAGACGTCCAGCCAGGTCGTGTTCTCGAACTTGGTGCAGTCCGGCTTGGCGGTGTCCCGGCCGGCCGGGGACGCGAACTCGTCACCGCTGTCCGAGAAGCCGTCGGGGACCACGCTCAGGTTGGACGGGAACACCGACGCCGGCGCCAGCGCCTTCTTGAGCTGCGTACCCGTCATCAGACCGGCGTTCAGGTTCTTCGCCTGCGGCTTCCCGGCCGACGCGCCGGAGTCGGACGAACTGGGCGAGCAGGCGGCCAGGGCCAGCGGAAGCGCGGCGACGGCGATGACCTGGACGAAACGGGCCGGAATGCGCATGAGAGTTCCTACTGAAGAGTCGTGAAAGGAGAGAGGAGCGAGGAGAGGGAGGAGAGAGGAGATGTGAAGAGAAGTGAGGTGCGCGGTCCGGGCGTGAGTGCGCCGGACGGCGAAGGAGCGCCGCGAACGAAAGCTTGCCAAGGAGGAGTTGGTGCCCGACGCAGGTCAGCCGGTCCTCTTCCACCCGCCGCAGCCGGTCGACCTGAAGTAGGCGTCCGTAGCGCGGATGGTGACGACAGCGGTGCCGGCCGTGTGTCCGTTGGCGATGACCGAGCGCAAGCGATGCTTGGCGTCCCTGACGCGCTCCCAGCGGCAGGTGCGGTGGGCGTTGCCGGTGGACCGGTAAGTACCCGGCGCGATGTCCGTACCGACCCGGAAGTCACCGTCACCGGACAGCACGCCGTTCGTCGCACCCAACTCGGCGCCCCCTGAGCCCCCGTCACCGCCCGGCGCCTGACCGGACCCGCTCCCGGCGCTGGTGGACGCCTCCCCGCCCGAGCCCCCGGCGCCGAGGTCCCCCCCGTTGCCGGTGTTCGCGGAGAGGGCGCCGATGACGACGAGTCCGGTAGCTGCGTTGAGCGCGATCCTGCCCATCATGCCCACGGCGCGTCCCTCCCTGATGCCTGCGGCCAACCCCCTCCAGCGGGCCGCTCGTTCGCTGGGTCAATAAGAACAGAGCTTGTGAACCGAGTCAACACGGTTCACAAGAAGTGGGGAGTGCACAGGTGTGAATTCAAGAGTTGTGTAAGCGTCGGTATGCTCGGTGCACACATGGGACGAGGGGAGCGGGGCCGGTGCAGGACAACGCGACAGAGGTGACCGCGGCCGGGATCGCGCGGCTCGCCGGGGTGGGCCGGGCCGCCGTCAGCAACTGGCGCCGTCGGCACCCCGACTTCCCCAAGCCGGTCGGCGGTACCGAGACCAGCCCCTCCTTCGCGCTCGCCGAGGTCGAGGCGTGGCTGCGTGATCAGGGGAAACTCGCCGAGGTGCCGTTGCGGGAGCGGGTCTGGCAGCAGCTCACCGGTCACCCCGAGGGGCCGGCCGTGGCTCTGGTGCATGTGGGCTGTGTCCTGCTGCTCGTCCAGGAACGGCCCACCGTCTGGCTCGACATCGAAGCCGGTTCCGACGAGCGGCTCGCCGCGAAGCTGCCCGGTGTGCTCGAGGCGGTGATGGCGGCGCGGTTCGGTTGTCAGCCTGTGAACGCTTCGGGCCCCGTAAACACGTCAGGCTCTGTGAACACCTCAGGGCTTGTGAACCCCTCAGGCTCTGTGAACACCGCGACGCCGGTTCACACGCCCTCCGGGCCGCAGCTCCTCCCCTCCGCCCCCCTTCTCCGCGGCGCCGTCGAACTCGCCGGGGAGCTGGGAGCGCGGCAGACGTTCGAGTTCCTGCTGGGCCGGTATCTGGACGCGCACTCACGCCAGTACACGCCCACCCCCGTCGAGCTGGCCGGGCTCATGGCGGAGCTGGCAGGCCCCGCCCTCACCGTTCTCGACCCGGCCTGCGGCACCGGCGCCCTGCTGCGGGCCGTCGAAGCCCGTCCCGACCAGACGCTGTACGCCCAGGACAGCGCCCCCGACCTCGTCGCGCTCACCGCGCTGCGACTCGCGCTGCACACTCGCGCGGCTGTGCGCGGTGCCGTGGGGGACACCTTGCGCGCGGAGGCGTACCCGGAGCTGCGGGCGGACGCCGTCCTGTGCCACCCGCCGTTCAACGAGCGCAACTGGGGGCACGACGAGCTGGCCTACGACGCCCGTTGGGAGTACGGCTTCCCGGCGCGCAACGAGTCCGAGCTGGCCTGGGTGCAGCACGCGCTGGCCCGGTTGGCCGACGGTGGCACCGCGGTGCTGCTCATGCCGCCGGCCGCGGCCTCCCGGCGTTCCGGGCGCCGTATCCGCGCGGACCTGTTGCGCCGGGGCGCGCTCAGGGCGGTGCTCGCGTTGCCGGTCGGGGCGGCCCCGCCGTACAACCTGCCGCTTCACCTCTGGGTGCTGCGCCGTCCCGACCGGACGCCGGTGGCACCGGAGGTGCTGCTCGTGGACACCGGGGCGTTCGCCGGCGAGGCGCGCGGCGGGCCGGACTGGCATGCGGTGCGGGACGCGGCGCTCGGCACCTGGCGCGCCTTCGCGCGGGACGGGAAGCTCGCGGAGCGGGCCGGTCTCGCGCGTTCCGTGCCGGTCATCGAACTCCTCGACGACGACGTGGACCTCGCCCCCGCCCGTCACCTCCCGCCCCCCGCCGCGGCCGACGGGGTGGAGCAGCTCGCCGCCGTCCGGGACGACCTGGCGGCCACCCTCCGCCTCACCACCGATCTCACCCCGCCCCCCGCCGTCCCGGCCCCGCCCACCCGCTGGCCGCTCACCACCATCGGTGAACTCGCCCGAGGCGGCGCCCTGTTGCTGCGCACCGGCGCCATGCCAGGCACCCCGGGCAGCACCGCGACCACCGCCCACGCGCGCGTACCCGTCCTCACCGACCACGACGTGCTCGCCGGATCACCCCCCTCCGGCACGCTCCCGGAGAGCGACGAGGAGGCCGTGCTGACCGAGCCCGGCGACGTCGTCGTCCCGGTGCTCGGCGGCGGTTCGGTCGCCCGGGTGGTGGACGCGGCCACGGCGGGCGCCGCGCTCGGCCGCAACCTCGTCCTGCTGCGCCCGGACGCAGGCGCGCTCGACGCGTGGTTCCTCGCCGGGTTCCTGCGCGGCACCGCCAACAACCGCCAGGCCAGCAGCTACGCCTCCACCGCCACCCGTCTCGACGTGCGCCGCCTGCAACTGCCCCGCCTCCCGCTGGACGAACAGCGCCGCTACGGCGCCCGGTTCCGGGCCCTGGACGAGTTCGAGCAGGCGCTGCGCCAAGCGGGCAGGCTGGGGGAGCAGTTGCTGCGCGGCATGTACGACGGGCTCACGGACGGCACGGTCGAGCCGCACTGAGCGGAACCCCGTACAACGGTTATGCACAACCCGTAACGCCCTGTCGGTGTCGGCCTATACGCTCGAACCCTGATACCGAACCGTCCAGGAGCAGTCATGCACGGCCAAGGCGCGCAGCCGCCCGCCCGCAGCGCGGGTACGGGCGTCCTCCTTCGTGTGCTGCTGACCGCGTGCGCGCTGCTGTCCTGCGGGCTGTTCGCGTGCGTGCCGCTGTTCCGGGTGGCGTACCTGCGCGGGCGCAGCTCCGACTGGCTGCTGGCCTGGGCGGGCCTGGCGCTGGGCGTCGGCGGCTTCGCCGTGGTCGGCTCCCTGCCGGAGAACGACCCGATGAGCGACGTCGCGCTCGCCCTGATCCTGATGCTCGCCATCGCGGCGGCCGTCCACTTCCTGGTCGTGGACATGCGACTCCAGAACCAACAGGGCGACATGCCCGCGGGCTACGCGCCGCCTTCCGCCCAGACGGTTCCCTCGGCCTACGGCTACCCGAACACGCCCTACCCGGCGGCGCAGACCCCGACGCCGCCGCCGTACATACCGACCCCGCAGCCGCCGCACACCCCCGCGCCCCACACCGTCCCGCCCCAGCCCTCCGCGCCGCCCCGCCCCGCGCCCGCCCGTATCGACCAGGTGCGTGCCGAGCTGGACGAGCTGAGCGACTACCTGCGCCGGCAGGACGGCAAGCCCGAGGGCGGACGGTGAGCGTGACGCAGGGACGCGTCGTCGCCGACCGGTACGAGCTGTCCACGCTGATCGGGCAGGGTGGCATGGGCCAGGTCTGGACGGCGTACGACCGTCGGCTGGACCGGCGGGTCGCGGTGAAGCTGCTCCGCCCGGACAAGGTGGCCGGTCTCGAGGCGGACGAGCTGCGCCGCAGGTTCCTGCGCGAGTGCCGGGTCACCGCGCAGGTGGACCACCCCGGTCTGGTCACCGTGCACGACGCGGGCAGTGAGGGCGACGAGCTGTTCCTCGTCATGCAGTACGTGGACGGCGCCGACCTCTCCGACCACCTCGCGGAGCACGACCCGTACCCGTGGCCGTGGACGGTCGCGGTGGCCGCGCAGTTGTGCGCCGTGCTGAGCGCGGTGCACGCGGTGCCGATCGTGCACCGGGACCTCAAGCCGCGCAATGTGATGGTGAAGCAGGACGGCACCGTCACCGTGCTCGACCTGGGCGTGGCGTCCGTCATGGACACCGACACCACCCGCCTCACGCACACCGGTTCACCGATCGGCTCGCCCGCCTACATGGCGCCGGAGCAGGCGATGGGCGGCGCGGTCGGCCCGTACACCGACCTGTACGCGCTGGGCGTGCTGATGCACGAACTGCTCAGCGGGGACGTGCCGTTCACCGGCTCCACCGCGCTCGGCGTACTGCACCGGCATCTGTACGAGCCCCCGCTCCCGGTGCGCCGCCTGCGCCCCGAGGTGCCGCCCGCGCTGGAGGCGCTGGTGCTGCGGCTGCTCGCCAAGGACCCGCAGGCGCGCCCGGCTTCCGCGCAGGAGGTGTACGAGCAGCTCGCGCCGCTGCTGCCCGCGCGGGGCACGCCCACCGGCGCGCCGCTCGACCCCACACGTCCCTTCCTGCGCCCGCACGCCCCCTGGCCGGACCGCGCCCGCACCCCCGCGCCGCAGCCGGCACCGGTCGCCCCGGCGCCCCCGGTGGACGAGAAGCCCGATGTGGCGGCCGCCGTGGACGAGGTCAAGCGGCTGCTGGGGGAGGGGCGCATCACCCGGGCCGTGGACATCCTCGGCGCGATCCTGCCCACCGCGGCCGAACAGCACGGCGAGCACTCGCCGGTGGTCCGCACCCTGCGCAAGCAGTACGCGGCCACGCTGCTCGACGACGGCCAGTACCGGCGTGCCCTGCCCGAGCTGCGCCGCCTCGCCGACGAACGCGCCGCCGAGGCGGGCCAGGCCGACCAGCAGTCCCTGCGCTTCCGTTACGAGGCCGCGCAGTGCCTGGAGCAACTGGGCGAACCGGCCGCCGCACTGGCGGAGTACCGCGCGCTGCTCCCGTACTACGAGAACCGGTACGCCTTCGACGACCCCGGCCTCGCCCACGACGTCCGCCGCCGCATCGGTCATCTGCTGCTCGCCCTCGGCGACCGCCCGGCCGCGCACGACACGCTGGCGCGGCTGCTGATGGACGTGGAGCGGACGCACGGCCCCGGACATCCGACGGCGATGGAGATCCGGCGGACCCTGCAATGGCTGGGCCAGGTGCGCTGAAGCGCTCAGCGCGTCACCGGCAGCGCCGCGACGAAGCGCGGCCCGTCCGACTTGTGCTGGACCGGGAACGTCACCTTCAGCCCGTGCTCCTCACCGGCCAGCGAGAGGACCGTGGCGAACTGCAGCCCCAGGAACACCTTCCTGGAGTTGCCCGCCGAGAGGTACGGGCGGGGCAGGTTCAGCACCAGCCGGCCCGGCTTGCGGCCCTGGTTGCCGTCGAAGAAGAGCAGGCGCTGGTCGGTGAGCACCAGGTAGAGCGGGCGGGGCGTGACCGTGGCCATCACCGTGCCGGCGCTCAGCACGCCGACCATCGCCGCGGTGAGCGCCTGCCTGCGCACCGACACCGAGCCGACCCCGGCCAGCGAGGTGAACTCCACCCGCTCACCCTGGAGGAGCAAGGGGGCGGTGGCTTCGAGCAGTTGCCGGTTGCGGCGGGCATTGAGGGACATTTTCGGACTCCGGGGAAGCGCTGCTGGGAAAAGGGCTCCAAGGAGACTCACGCCGGGCGGCGATGGTTGTACGGAAGTTCCGGAAGGCGCCCCGTGCGAGGGGTTGTCACTGGTCTCACCTAGTATCCGCCGCATGTCGTTCGCTTCCGGATCTGCCCTGCCGCCACCCGACTTCGAGGTAGCGTCCGCCTTCCCCGAGGTCGCCTGGCTCCGGCAGGCCGCCGCCGCGGGCGACCTGGAGGCGCTGTGGCGGTACTTCCACGGGCTGCCGCACGGCACCGACCGGGCGTTCCCCGTCCGGATCGTCAGCGAGGTGGACGGTGTCGAACACGCCCTGCGCGCGCGGGTCGAGGCGGTTCCCGACGACGTACTCGGCCTGACGCTGCTCGGTGCCCGGGAGGTCGAGATCGGCTGGGCGGTACGCACGGCGTTCCGCGCGGAGCACGTCAGCCGGGAGCAGTTCGCCGCCTTCCACGGGCATCTGCGGACCGCCGAGCAGTACCTCATACGCGCCACCGCCCTCGACCCGTCCGCCGACGCGGCCTGGGCGGCCCGGCTCAACACCGCACGGGGCCTGCAGCTCGGCCAGAACGAGGCCCGGCGCCGCTACCGGCAGTTGGCCAAGCACCACCCGCACCACTTCACCGGCCAGGCCCGGCTGCTCCAGCAACTGTGTCCCAAGTGGAGCGGCACCTGGGAGGACGCCCACGGCTTCGCCCGCGAGTGCATGCTCGCCGCCCCCGAAGGCGCCCTGAACGGCGGCCTGGTGGCGGAGGCCCACCTCGAACACTGGCTGGAACTCGACGCCGGCCAGGAGCGCACCGCCTACCTGCGCCAGCCCCACGTCCACGCCGAACTCGTGGAGAGCGCCGGGCGCTCGGTGGCCCACCCCGACTTCGCGCGCGGCTACGGCTGGGTCGGCGTGGAGGGCACGTACGCCGCCCTGTTCTCCCTGATGGGGGACACCGTCCGCGCCGCCCACCACTTCCGCGCCCTCGGCAACCTGGCGTCCGAATTCCCCTGGAGCTACCTCGGGAAGCCCGCCGAGGCGTACGTCAAGCACCGCGACGCGGCGCTCGCCCGAGGATGACCACCATGCCGAACAGAGGCCGAGGATGAACCCGCACGCAGCCGTCCACCACACCCGGGTCGACGGCATACCCACGCTCTTCGTCCAGGCGGCCGGGCCGATGCGCGCCGGGCTCGTCTTCCGGGTCGGGATCGCCGACGAGACCCTCGGCCGGGCGGGGCTCACCCATCTGATCGAGCACCTCGCGCTGTACCGCCAGGGCGTCGCGGACTACCACTACAACGGCGCGACCAAGGCCGCGTTCACCCACTTCCACGTGGAGGGCGCCGAGCACGAGATCGCCGCCTACCTCACCGGTGTCTGCGCCTCCCTCACCGACCTGCCCATGGACCGGCTGGAGACGGAGAAGGAGATCCTGCGCACCGAGGAGTCCCGCCGCGACTCGGGCCTGCTCCCCCTGTGGCGGTACGGCGCCCAGGGGTACGGGCTGGTCAGCTACCCGGAGTGGGGGGTGCGCAACGCGAGCGCGCAGGACGTGTGGCAGTGGGCGCAGAGCTGGTTCACCGCGGACAACGCCGTGCTCTGGATCGCCGGTGAGCACATCCCGGCCGGCCTCTCCCTCAAGCTCCCCGCGGGCGACCGGCGTCCGATGCCCGCGGTGACCTCGGCCCTCCCCACCACCCCGGCGTACTTCTCGGACGGCACCGGCGGGGTCCTGCTGGACGCCGTGGTCGCCGACACCACCGCCGCCTGGCTGTACTCGGGCGTCTTGGAGCGCGAACTGACCCGCGCCCTGCGGCAGGAGGGCGGTTACTCGTACACCGCCGCGAGCGATTTCACCTCCCGCCGGGACGGCCACGCCCTGGTGACCGCGTTCGCGGACAGCCTGCCCGCCAAGCAGGACGCGGTACTCGGCGGCTTCGTCGACGTGCTCGCCGGGTTCCAGGCGGGCCGGATCGCCCAGGCCGACCTCGACGCGGTGCGCGGCCGGGCCGACGGCGCTCTGGCCGCCCCCGACACGGCGGCCCGCAGGCTGCCCGGCCTCGCGGAGGACCTGCTCGCCGGGCGCCCGCTGCGCACCGCCGACGAACTGCGCGCCGAGCTGCGCGCGGTCACCCCCGCCGACCTGCACCAGGTGGCCCTGGAGGCGGCGGGCACCGCCCTGCTCCAGGTGCCCGGCGGCCACAGCGCCGACTGGGCCGGGTACACCGCCGCCCCCGTCGACTCCCCCTACGCGGTCACCGGACGGTGCTTCCCCGCGCGGGACGGCGACGACACGGCACTGGTCATGGGCGCCGACGGTGTCAGCCTGACCGGGCGGACGGCGAACGGCTCCGAGCGCGCCGTCACCGTCCACTACCGCGCCTGCGCCGCCGTGCTGAGCTGGCCCGACGGCGGCCGGCGACTGGTCGGCACGGATGGTCTGACCGTCGAGGTGGAGCCGGGCCTGTACGGCATCGACGCCCACACGATGGCCGCCCTGGACGCCGCCGTGCCGCCGCATGCGGTGGTCCACCTGCCGCCCCGCCAGCAGCCGCAACCGGCGGCCCGGCGCCCGGAGCCGGTGGCCACGGCAAGCGGGGCCGCGCCCGCCCGGCGCACCTGGGGGCAGCGGATCGGCATCTTCCTGCTGCTGTCGCTCACCGCGCTGCTCGCCTTCGTGGCCCTGGCCTGGACGGTCGGGGGAGCGGGCGATCCGGAGACCGGCGCGGGCGAGTACACGATCCTCACCTGTGTCCTGTGGGCCGCGGTGGCGGGCGTGGGCTGGCCGGCCGTGAGCATGCTGCGGCGGCCGCGCACGGGGTGAGCGCCCCCGGCAGAGTGACGCGGCGGTGCCCGAACTCGTGGTGAATCGTTGGTCCAATGGGTTGGCCGGAGCAGTACGGCTGCCTAACATCGATCACCGCAAGACTTTGTGCACCGTCGCACAATCTCCTCAGGAGGTTCCCCTTGCTCCGCCGCCGTCGCACCACGCTGGTCCTCACCGCCGCGATCGCCGCCGCGGCCCCGCTCCTGACCGCCTGCGGCAGCGACGCGCATCCGGGCGCCGCGGCCGTCGTCGGCGGGCAGCGGATCTCCGTGTCGCAGTTGGAGAGCCGGGTGAACGAGGTACGGGCGGCGCAGCGGGCCGAGGTGACCGACCAGGCCCAGTACCAGCAGGTCCTCGCCTCCACCGGCAGCCTCACCCGCGACACCCTGCACAACATGGTCCTGGACCAGGTACTGCACCGCGCCGCGCGCGACCAGGGCGTCACGGTCACCCGCAAGGAGATCCAGCGGATGCACGCCGACCTGGAGAAGCAGGCGGGCGGCGAAAAGCAGCTCCAGTCCGCCTGGCTCCAGAAGTACGGCATCGCCCCCGAGCGCCTCGACGACAACCTCGGCCTCCAGATCGAGGCGCAGAAGCTCGCCGCCAAGCTCGGCACCGACACCAGCCAGCCCCCGTTCTGGGACGCCCTGTCCAAGGCGTCCAAGGAACTCCACATCGACGTGAACCCCCGCTACGGCGCCTGGGACGTGGCCAAGAGCAGCCGGGTCGACGCCCGTACACCCTGGCTGCGGGACGCCTCGGCGGCGCAGAGCGCCTGAGCGCGGTACGCCCGGCGCGGGGCGGGTGACCTGCTGATTCCCGGCCCCGCACGGTGTGTCGGTCATACGATCACAGGACTCCTCCACCCCTGTGGATAACCCGGCCCGTCCTTCCGCGTCCTGGGTTACGTTCGGATCGTGAACGCAAACAGCTCCGCCTCCGCCCCTGGCCGCATCGTCCTGCTCACCACCAGCCACCGCGTCGCCCCCGGCCTGCTGTCCTGGCCCGCCTGGCAGGCGCTGCGCTCCGCCGACGCCGTGCTGTGCGCGGACGGCGCCCATCCGCAGGTGCCGTATCTGCGCGAGGCCGGGATAGCGGTGACGGAGGCGTCGCCGACCGCCGAGGAACTGGTCGACGCCTGCGCGGGCGACCGCACGGTGGTTGTCGTCGCCACCGGTGAGGGAGAGCCCGCCCTCACCGACGGCCTCGCCCGGCTCGCCGGGTCCGGCCGGGTGCAGATGCCCGAACTGGAGCTGCTCCCCGCCTCCTACGACCTGCCCGGCGCCCGCCTCCTCGACCTCGTCCAGGTCATGGACCGCATCCGCGCCGAGTGCCCCTGGTCCTCCCGGCAGACCCATGAGGGCCTGGCCAAGTACGGCATCGAGGAGGCGTACGAACTGGTCGAGGCCATCGAGGCGGGCGACCGCGAGGAGCTGCGGGAGGAGCTGGGCGATGTGCTGCTCCAGGTCGTCTTCCACTCCCGCATCGCCGAGGAGGACGCGGACGCGCCCTTCTCCATCGACGACGTCGCCGGGGGCATCGTCACCAAGCTGATCCACCGTCACCCGCATGTCTTCGGTGAGGAGGAGGCCGAGACCCCCGAGGACGTCAAGGCGCACTGGCTGCGCACCAAGGCCGAGGAGAAGCAGCGCAGTTCCGTCACCGAAGGCGTCCCCCTCGGCCAGCCCGGCCTCGCCCTCGCCGCCAAGCTCGCCTCCCGTGTCCGCACCGCCGGCCTGGACGTGCCCCTGCCCCAGGGCGACGGCATCGGATACGAACTGCTCGACCTGGCCGCCCGCGCCGAGCAGGCGGGCGTCGACCCGGAAGCGGCCCTGAGAGCGGCTGCCCGCACCTACCGGGACGCGATACGCACCGCCGAGGGCGTGACCGCCCCGGACCACGACACCGAGTAGCCCGGCCGGGCGGGCCCACACCGGCGCGGGCCCCCCACCGGCACAGAGCCGGCCCCAGCAGACCCAGCAGAAAGGAGCCGACCCGCCCCCACCCCGGCCCGCCGGATACCGTCGGGGAGTGACCCAGCCGCACCAGCCCACTCCCGACGACCCCACCCCCGGAGCCCCCGCCGAGGACACCGCCGAGGCCCCCGCCCAGGGACCCGCCCCGGACCTCTTCACCTGGGAGTTCGCCGCCGACCCCTACCCCGCCTACGCCTGGCTCCGGGAGCACGCTCCCGTGCGCTGGACCAAGCTGCCCAGTGGGGTGGACGCCTGGCTGGTCACCCGGTACGCCGATGCCAAGCAGGCCCTGGCCGACCAGCGGCTCAGCAAGAACCCGGCGCACCACGCCGAGACCGCGCAGGCCAAGGGCAAGACCGGTATCCCCGGTGAGCGCAAGGCCGACCTGATGACCCACCTGCTGAACATCGACCCGCCGGACCACACCCGGCTGCGCCGGCTGGTCAGCAAGGCGTTCACCCCGCGCCGGGTCGCCGAGTTCGCGGGCCGGGTGCAGGAGCTGACGGACGACCTCATCGACCGGTTCGCCGAGAAGGGTTCGGCCGACCTCATCCACGAGTTCGCCTTCCCGCTCCCCATCTACGCCATCTGCGACCTGCTCGGCGTCCCGCGAGAGGACCAGGACGACTTCCGGGACTGGGCCGGGATGATGATCCGGCACGGCGGCGGGCCCAGGGGCGGGGTGGCGCGTTCGGTGAAGAAGATGCGGGGCTATCTCGCGGACCTCATCCACCGCAAGCGCCAGGCGCTCCCCGCCGAGCCCGCGCCCGGCGAGGACCTCATCTCGGCGCTCATCCGGGCCTCCGACCACGGTGAGCACCTCACCGAGAACGAGGCCGCCGCCATGGCCTTCATCCTGCTGTTCGCGGGCTTCGAGACCACCGTCAACCTCATCGGCAACGGCACCTACGCGCTGCTCACCCACCCCGAGGAGCGCCATCGGCTCCAACTCTCGCTGGCGGCGGGGGAGACCGGCCTGCTCCAGACCGGAGTGGAGGAACTGCTGCGCTACGACGGGCCGGTGGAGCTGGCGACCTGGCGTTATGCCACCGAGCCGCTCACCATTGGCGGCCAGGACATCGCGGCCGGCGACCCGGTGCTGGTGGTCCTCGCGGCGGCGGACCGCGACCCGGAGCGGTTCGCCGACCCGGACCTGCTGGATCTCGGACGCCGCGACAACCAGCACCTGGGATACGGACACGGCATCCACTACTGCGTGGGCGCGCCGCTCGCCCGGCTGGAGGGACAGACCGCGCTGGCCACCCTGCTCACCCGGCTGCCGGACCTCGCCCTGGGGGCCGATCCGGCCGAACTCCGCTGGCGCGGCGGGCTGATCATGCGTGGACTGCGCACACTGCCGGTGGAGTTCACACCGGTCGGTCCCAGTCGTGAAAGCACACATGACGGACGTTCAACTATGTGATCTTCATGTGATCTCTGCGGCATGAACTTGTGACAAGTGTTCGTCTGACGCTACGTTCACCCATCAGTGTGGCGCCGAGTACCACTCGCCACGCCGTACCGCTGTCGCACGAAAGGCAACCGCATGCTCTCCGGGAACGGTAGGCACCGTCGCCCCCGCCAGGCTCCGGCGCTCCTCGTCGCGGCCGGCGTGACCACGTCCGCCATCGCCATCCCGCTCCTCGGGGCGGCGAGCGCCAACGCGGCCGACGGCACCACCTGGGACAAGGTCGCCGAGTGCGAGAGCGGAGGCTCCTGGAGCGCCGACACCGGCAACGGTTACTACGGCGGCCTCCAGATATCCCAGGACGACTGGGACAAGTACGGCGGCACGCAGTACGCGGCCAGCGCCGACCAGGCCAGCCGTTCGCAGCAGATCTCGGTGGCCGAGAAGATCCTGGCCGACCAGGGCACCACCCACTGGGCCACCTGCGCCCTGCTCGCCGGGCTCACCTCCAACTCCGGCTCGGTGGACGTCGACACGGGCGTGAGCGAGTCCCCGTCCGCCGACCAGGGCGGCTCGGACAAGGACGCCGGCAAGTCGAGCGAGGCCCCCGACGCGGGCGCTTCGTCCGATGGGTCCGGCTCGTCCGGACTGGGTAATTCCTCCCCGTCGTCCGACTCGTCCGACTCCTCTGCCAAGGAGACCGGCAAGCCGTCCCCGAGCGCGAGCGAGAAGGACACCGCCGGCGACTCCGAGAAGGACACCGGCGCCTCCCGCTCCGACGCGTCCGCGCCCCCGGCCGCCGGTCACGGCTACCAGGACGGCGGTTCGCCCTCCAGCGCCCCCGCGACGGAGGACGACGAGTCGTGGGAGGACGGCGGCTCCTGGAGCCTCGTCGACACCGGCGACCTCGGCGGCGGCCGTCACCGCGGCGGCAGTGCCGAGGAGAGCGTGACGGAAGGTCAGCACACGGCCGGCACGGGCCGCCACGCCACCACCTCTCCGGGCACCTACACCGTCCGCGACGGTGACACCCTCGGCTCCATCGCCGACTCCCTTGACGTGGACGGCGGCTGGGAGGCCCTCTACTCCGCGAACAAGCAGGCCATCGGCGCGAACCCGAACCATGTCGACCCGGGTCAGACCCTCAAACTGCCGGGCGAATAGGGCGAACGGGCGTCACACAGCGGCATTTGACGCCCCGCTATCTTCTTATATGTCCTATTTGGCGAAAGTGTGGGATGACTCTCAGAAGACCTGATCGTCTTTGAATTTCGCCGCGCGGCATGTCTACGGTCGGGACCGCTCGTCACCACGAGCCCCCGTGGCCGCAACGCCGAATCCTGCCAGCGGCCGTCGGGGACAACCGTCGCGTCAAGCGCCGTAGGCAGGAGCGGGGGACCCAAGGTAGGTGCCCGGACCGGTGTCTGACACCGGGACGGGCTTGGGGTGGAGCCACGCCTTCCAGCAGTACCGGGGAGGGGTGGCCGGGCAACTCAACCGGCCCGAACCCGACAGCTCACCTCGCAGGCGTCGGTGAGGGGATCGATCCATGCTGTTCTCCAGCAAGGGCAAGCACCGTCGCCCGTCCAAGACCGTCCGTGTCCTCGCGCTCGCCGGTGTCGCCGGTGCGGCCGTCGCGGGCCCGGTGATGGCGTCGGGCAGCGCCTCCGCCGCCACCGGTTCCGAGTGGGACGCCGTCGCCCAGTGCGAGTCGGGCGGCAACTGGTCCATCAACACCGGCAACGGGTACTACGGCGGGCTCCAGTTCTCCGCCTCCACCTGGGCCGCGTACGGCGGCACGCAGTACGCCGCCACCGCCGACAAGGCGAGCAAGGAACAGCAGATCACCGTCGCCGAGAAGGTGCTCTCCGCCCAGGGCAAGGGCGCCTGGCCGGTCTGCGGCACGGGCCTGTCCAGCACGCCGTACAGCGGTTCGGCCGCCCCGGCGAGCCCGGCTCCCTCCACGGACAGCAAGACGGAGGACAAGGCCGCGGCCGACACCTCCGACCGCACCTCTGACGACCAGGCCGCCTCCCGCTCCACCGAGCGTCCGGACGCGAGCAAGACCGTCACCACGCCGACCGGCGGCAAGGTCAAGAAGGGCGACGGCGAGTACAAGGTCGTCAAGGGCGACACGCTCAGCTCCATCGCCGCCAAGCACAAGGTCCAGGGCGGCTGGAAGAAGCTGTTCGACCTGAACAAGGACATCGTCGAGAAGGCCGACTTCATCTTCCCCGGCCAGATGCTGCACCTGAAGTAACCGCGACCCGCTCGGCGGCCCGGCCCCCGAACCGTCCGGTCCCCGAGCTTCCGGTCCCCTGACGGACCCCCCGCCCCGGTGCGCGTTCCCCCCGCGCGCCGGGGCGGTGCGCGTTCCCCACCCCGCCCGGAACCTTTGCCCAGAACCCTTTGTTCCGGACGGGAACAATGGGTACCGTCTCCCTGTCCCACCCCGTCCACGAGGCGGTCGGTCGAGTGCCGACGCCCCTGGGACGGTTAGGCTCTAGACGCAAGGCATGCCATCCGGCGCACGCCCCGCACTCATCGCGTCACATCCATGAAGGAGATGCTCGTGCCGTCCATCGACGTCGTCGTAGCCCGGGAAATCCTGGACTCCCGAGGCAACCCCACGGTCGAGGTCGAGGTCGGCCTCGACGACGGCAGCACGGGTCGTGCCGCCGTCCCGTCCGGCGCCTCCACCGGTGCCTTCGAGGCCATCGAGCTGCGTGACGGTGACCCGAACCGCTACCAGGGCAAGGGTGTCGAGAAGGCCGTCCTCGCCGTCATCGAGCAGATCGGCCCGGAGCTGGTCGGCTACGACGCCACCGAGCAGCGCCTGATCGACCAGGCCATGTTCGACCTGGACGCCACCGACAACAAGGGCTCGCTGGGCGCCAACGCCATCCTCGGCGTCTCCCTCGCCGTCGCCCACGCCGCCTCCGAGGCCAGCGACCTGCCGCTCTTCCGCTACCTGGGCGGCCCCAACGCGCACCTGCTCCCGGTGCCGATGATGAACATCCTGAACGGCGGCTCGCACGCCGACTCCAACGTGGACATCCAGGAGTTCATGATCGCCCCGATCGGCGCGGAGTCCTTCTCCGAGGCCGTCCGCTGGGGCGCCGAGGTCTACCACACCCTCAAGAAGGTCCTGAAGAACAAGGGCCTCGCCACCGGTCTGGGCGACGAGGGCGGCTTCGCGCCGAACCTCGGCTCCAACCGTGAGGCCCTCGACCTCATCCTCGAGGCCATCAAGGAGGCCGGCTACACCCCCGGCGAGCAGATCGCCCTCGCGCTCGACGTCGCCGCGTCCGAGTTCTACAAGGACGGCAAGTACCTCTTCGAGGGCAAGGAGCGCTCCGCCGCCGAGATGACGGAGTACTACGAGGAGCTGGTGGCGGCCTACCCGCTGGTCTCCATCGAGGACCCGCTGTTCGAGGACGACTGGGCGGGCTGGAAGGCCCTCACCGACCGCATCGGCGACAAGGTGCAGATCGTCGGCGACGACCTGTTCGTCACCAACCCCGAGCGCCTCGCCCGCGGCATCGAGGAGGGCATCGCCAACGCCCTGCTGGTCAAGGTCAACCAGATCGGCTCGCTGACCGAGACCCTGGACGCCGTCGAGATGGCCCAGCGCAACGGCTACAAGTGCATGATGTCCCACCGCTCCGGCGAGACCGAGGACGTCACCATCGCCGACCTGGCCGTCGCCACCAACTGCGGCCAGATCAAGACCGGTGCCCCGGCCCGCTCCGAGCGCGTCGCCAAGTACAACCAGCTCCTGCGCATCGAGGAGATCCTCGACGACGCCGCGGTCTACGCCGGCCGCAGCGCCTTCCCGCGCTTCAAGGGCTGACCCCGGCGGGTCGGCACGAGCCGGCCCCCGCCCGTCGTACGTACGTCCCCGGACGCGGTCCCGTACCGTGTCCGGGGACGTACGCACGTGTGAGCCCAGAAGCACACGCACAGCGGCACACGCACAGCAGAAGACGCACAGGCACAGTGGAGGCGGAGAGCCAGATGGCCGCGAGGGACCGGGACCGTTTCTCCACCACGACCAGGCTGCGGCTGCTCGGCGAGCAGACGGCGGCCCGCGTCTACCGCTCCCAGGCCAAGCGGCAGGTCCGCCGCTCCCGCCTCACCGGCCGCGCCGCCCTGCTGGCCCTGGTGCTGTGCTCGATGATCGTGGCGCTCGCCTACCCGATGCGGCAGTACGTCTCCCAGCGCGCCGAGATCGCGGACCTGAGGCACCGCCAGGAGCAGGCCCGCGCCCGGGTGGAGCAGCTCCGGGACGTCAAGGCCCGCTGGCAGGACGACGCCTACGCCGAACAGCAGATCCGGCGCAGGCTGCACTATGTGATGCCCGGCGAGACCGGGTACGTCGTGATCGACCCCGGCGCCGCCCAGCAGTCCCGCAGCGACCGGGGCGCCGCCCACCGGCCCTGGTACGCCAACGTCTGGGACGGCGTCGACAGGTCCGACGCCTCCGACCAGTGACCGGCACCCGCCGGTGACCGAAGACAAGCCACTTACGGAAGCAGTCATGGAAACGCCCCCGCCCCACACCCCGCGCACCGAGCCCACCGAGGCGGACATCGCCGCCTTCGAGCTCCAGCTCGGCCGCCCGCCGCGCGGCCTGCGGGCCATCGCCCACCGCTGCCCCTGCGGCCAGCCGGACGTCGTGGAGACGGCGCCCCGGCTGCCCGACGGCACGCCCTTCCCGACGACGTACTACCTGACGTGCCCGCGCGCCAACTCGGCCATCGGCACGCTGGAGGCCAACGGCGTCATGAAGGAGATGACCGAGCGGCTGGGGACCGACCCGGAGCTGGCCGCGGCCTACCGGGCGGCGCACGAGGACTACATCCGGCGCCGGGACGAGATCGAGGTGCTGGCGGGCTTCCCCAGCGCGGGCGGCATGCCCGACCGGGTGAAGTGCCTGCACGTGCTGGTTGCCCACTCGCTGGCCGCCGG
Organism: Streptomyces bauhiniae; assembly: GCF_004784475.1. GTDB lineage: Bacteria > Actinomycetota > Actinomycetes > Streptomycetales > Streptomycetaceae > Streptomyces > Streptomyces seoulensis. Next base: position 83,992 of record NZ_SRRT01000007.1, on the reverse strand, counting down.
ACCGGGCGTGAACCCGCTGGGCGACGAGGCCATCGCCATGCTGCCCGAGTGGTGGGCGAAGGGCCCGTGCGTGGTCCCCGGCGCCTGCGCGGCGGAACCCGACGAGACTGCCGAGTCCGGTGCGGAGGAGCAGCGATGACCCGTGTGGCCGCCGTGGACTGCGGCACCAACTCCATCCGCCTGCTGGTCGCGGACGCCGACCCCGAGACGGGTGAACTGACCGACCTGGACCGCCGGATGACGATCGTCCGGCTCGGCCAGGGCGTCGACCGCACCGGCCGCCTCGCCCCCGAGGCGCTGGAGCGCACCTTCGCCGCCTGCCGGGAGTACGCCGGGGTCATCCGCGAACTCGGCGCGACCAGGGTGCGGTTCGTCGCCACCTCCGCCTCGCGCGACGCCGAGAACCGGGACGAGTTCGTACGCGGGGTCGTGGACATCCTCGGCGTGGAGCCGGAGGTCATCACCGGCGACCAGGAGGCCGAGTTCTCCTTCACCGGCGCGACCCGGGAGCTGTCCGGCGGCGACCACCTGGAGAAGCCGTACCTGGTGGTGGACATCGGCGGCGGCTCCACGGAGTTCGTCGTGGGGGACGACCACGTGGGCGCCGCGCGGTCGGTGGACATCGGCTGCGTACGGCTGACCGAGCGGCATCTGGTGCACGACGGCAAGGTCACCGACCCGCCGGCGCACGAGCAGGTCGCCGCCATAAGGACGGACATCGCGGCCGCGCTGGACCTGGCCGCCGAGACCGTGCCGCTGGACGACGCGCGCACCCTGGTCGGCCTCGCGGGCTCGGTCACCACGGTGGCCGCCATCGCCCTGGAGCTGCCGGAGTACGACTCCGCCCGCATCCACCACTCCCGGATCTCGCGGGCCCGCGTCCGCCAGATCACCGAGTGGCTGCTCAGCTCCTCGCACGCCGAGCGCGCGGAGATCCCCTCCATGCACCCCGGCCGGGTCGACGTGATCGGCGCGGGCGCCCTCGTACTGCTCTCGATCATGGAGCGCACCGGTGCCGAGGAGGTCGTCGTCAGCGAGCACGACATCCTCGACGGCATCGCGTGGTCCATCGCCTGACTCCGCGCGGCCTTTCCGACACCCTTACTGGCACGGCTTGTTACTGTCCAGTAGTGTGCGGCTGAGCAGCCCGGACGACGTTTGAGCGCCCCCGCGAGGCGGCTGACACACCGCTTCGCGGGGCTCTCGGCACAACCTTCGTGAAGTTCTTCACAAGGAAATCGGCCCCGGTGGGGGACGCAAGGGTCCGCATTGCCCCGTTCGGGGTCCGGACGGCCCCTGGAGCATGATCACGACCGTATTGCGACGGGGTTTCGGCGGGGTGTCCGGAGCGCCCGGGAGGGGTGTCGCGGGAGGGGTCGCAGAGGTCGGAAAGCCAGCTCAAGCGGCATGGACAACGCACCCCGTTCACGTGGGGTTCCCCCTTGTGAACATGACCTGCGTCACGCGGGTGGCGGAGGATAACACACCCCCTCTCCAAGCTTGTGAAGGGGCGCACGAGCTACCCCCTCGGGGCGGGTGGATACTCGATGGCATGAGCACCACGGAGCGTCCCAGGATCCTCGTAGTAGGCGGTGGGTACGTAGGCCTGTACGCAGCTCGGCGCATCCTCAAGAAGATGCGCTTCGGAGAGGCGACCGTCACGGTCGTCGACCCCCGGTCGTACATGACCTACCAGCCCTTCCTCCCCGAAACCGCCGCCGGCAACATCTCCCCTCGCCACGTCGTCGTACCGCTGCGACGCGTGCTGCCGAAGGCGGAGGTCCTCACCGGCCGGGTCACCACCATCGACCAGGACCGCAAGGTCGCCACGATCGCCCCCCTCGTGGGCGAGGCGTACGAGCTGCCGTTCGACTACCTGGTCATCGCCATGGGCGCGGTCTCGCGCACCTTCCCGATCCCCGGCCTCGCCGAGCAGGGCATCGGTATGAAGGGCATCGAGGAGGCCATCGGCCTGCGCAACCACGTCCTGGAGCAGCTCGACAAGGCCGACTCCACGACCGACGAGGAGATCCGCCGCAAGGCGCTCACCTTCGTCTTCATCGGCGGTGGCTTCGCGGGCGCGGAGACCATCGGCGAGGTCGAGGACATGGCCCGCGACGCCGCCAAGTACTACAAGAACGTGTCCCGCGAGGACATGCGCTTCGTCCTGGTCGACGCCGCCGACAAGATCCTCCCCGAGGTCGGCCCCAAGCTCGGCCAGTACGGCAAGGAGCACCTGGAGAGCCGCGGTGTGGAGATCTACCTCTCCACCTCGATGGACTCCTGCGTCGACGGCCACGTCGTGCTGAAGAACGGCCTCGAGGTCGACTCCGACACGATCGTCTGGACCGCGGGCGTCAAGCCCAACCCGGCCCTCAGCCGCTTCGGCCTGCCCCTCGGCCCGCGCGGCCACGTCGACTGCCAGCCGACCCTCCAGGTCACCGGCACCGACTACATCTGGGCCGCGGGCGACAACGCCCAGGTGCCCGACCTCGTCGGCCGCAAGGCGGGCAACGAGAACGCCTGGTGCCCGCCGAACGCCCAGCACGCGCTGCGCCAGGCCAAGGTCCTCGGCGACAACGTGGTCTCCGGCATGCGGGGCTTCCCGCAGAAGGACTACGAGCACGCCAACAAGGGCGCCGTCGCGGGTCTCGGCCTGCACAAGGGCGTGGCGATGATCGTCATGGGCAAGATGAAGATCAAGCTCAAGGGCCGTCTCGCCTGGTACATGCACCGCGGTTACCACGGTCTGGCCATGCCGACCTTCAACCGCAAGATCCGCGTCTTCGCGGACTGGACCCTCGGCATGTTCCTCAAGCGCGAGGTCGTCGCCCTCGGCGCCATGGAGCACCCGCGCGAGGAGTTCTACGAGGCCGCCAAGCCCGCCCCGGTCGCCGCCGCCGCGCCGAAGACCGAGGAGAAGGCCAAGGCGAGCTGACCTCCGGTCAGTTCCCCTCACCCGCCTGACCCTCACCCTGCTCGACCCGAAGGACCTTCCGCCATCCGTGGTGCGGGAGGTCCTTCGGCGTTCCCGGCCGCGCCCCCTGTTTTGCCCTGTCGTAACCCCAATGCGGGACTGTGCCGGGTACGGCGCGGTGTTTACGTGGTAACGGACATCCGGGATCGTCGTCTTGGAGGTGTGCGTCATGGCCGACGCCGCGTCGCGCTTGGTGAGTGTTGCCGAACAACTGCTGGGAGCGCCCCTCCCGGTGCGGGTACGCGCCTGGGACGGCTCCCAGGCCGGGCCGCCGGGGGCTCCCGTGATCGTCGTACGGAACCGGCGCGCCCTGCGCCGCATGCTGTTCAAGCCGGGCGAACTGGGCATGGCCCGCGCCTGGGTGGCCGGCGACCTGGACATCGAGGGCGATCTGTACACCGCCCTCGGCGCCATGGCCGGCCTGCTCTGGGAGCACGACGACGAGGGGCGCGGCCGCTCCCTCGCCGACACGGTGCGTGACCCCGCCGCCCGGGCCGCCGTCCGCGACCTGATCCGGCTCGTCGGGCCACCGCTGCCGCCCGCCCCGCCGCGCGAGGAGGTCCGCAGGCGGCGCCATCTGCACACCCGCCGCACCGACAAGCGGGCCATCAGCCACCACTACGACGTGGGCAACGACTTCTACGCCCTCGTCCTCGGCCCGTCCATGGTGTACTCCTGCGCCTACTGGGAGGACGACTGCTCCCTGGAGACCGCCCAGCGCGACAAGCTGGAACTGGTCTGCCAAAAGCTCGGCCTGAAGCCCGGTCAGCGGCTGCTGGACGTGGGCTGCGGCTGGGGCTCGATGGCCGTGCACGCCGCCCGCGAGCACGGGGTCAGCGTCGTCGGCGTCACCCTCTCCCAGGAGCAGGCCGCCTTCGCCCGCAAGCGCGTCGCCGACGAGGGCCTCACCGACCGGGTCGAGATCCGCGTCCAGGACTACCGCGACGTCCGCGACGGCCCCTACGACGCGATCTCCTCCATCGGCATGGCCGAACACGTCGGCGCCGAACGCTACCTGGACTACGCACGCGACCTGTACGGCCTCCTGAAGCCCGGCGGACGCCTGCTCAACCACCAGATCGCCCGCCGCCCCCAGCAGGACGAGACGGCGTACGAGGTGGACGCCTTCATCGACTCCTACGTCTTCCCCGACGGCGAACTCGCCCCGCTGGGCACCACCGTCACCATGCTGGAGCGCGCCGGGTTCGAGGTACGGGACGTGGAGTCGCTGCGCGAGCACTACGCCCGCACCCTGCGCGCCTGGGTGGCCAACCTGGAGGGCGACTGGGCCCGCGCGACGCGGCTCGCCGGGTTCGGCCGCGCCCGCGTCTGGCGGCTGTACATGGCGGCCTCCGCGCTGGCCTTCGAGCGCAACCAGATCGGCGTCAACCAGGTCCTCGCCGTCCGCACCCCGGAGACCGGCACCTCGGGCCTCCCGGCGCGCACCCGCACCTGGAACACCTGACATACGACAGTGGGGCCCCGTTCCGAACCCGGAACGGGGCCCCACGACTGTGCCTGCGCGCTACTCGGCCTTGATCGCGCCGAGCACGTTCAGCTTGGCCGCGCGCCGGGCCGGCCACAGCGCCGCCAGCACGCCCACCAGGGCCGCCAGCAGCAGGAACAGCACCAGCCGGGACCAGGGCAGCACCAGTTCGTACGTCGCCATCTTCGTGCCCAGCAGCTCACCGGCCGCCCAGCCGAAGAACACGCCGAGCCCGATGCCCAGCACCCCGCCGAACAGCGAGATCACCAGGGACTCCAGCCGGACCATCCGCTTCACCGACCCGCGCTCCAGGCCGATCGCGCGCAGCATCCCGATCTCCTGGGAGCGCTCGAACACCGACATGGCCAGCGTGTTGATGACACCGAGCACCGCGACCACCACGGCCATGCCGAGCAGGCCGTAGACCAGGTTCAGCATCAGCGTGAAGACCTTGGCGATGCCGTCGGTGATGTCCTGCTTGTCCTGCACCTGGATGGCCGGGTTGGAGCCGAGGGCCTTGGCCAGCCGGTCCTTGGCCGCGTCCGAGGCGCCGTCCGCCGTGCGGACCAGGACCTGCATGTCGGCCGGGGCGCGCAGATGCGGGGTGAGCGTCTTGTCGTCGATCATGATCCCGCGGATCATCTCGTTGCCCTCGTACACCCCGGCGACGGTCAGCGTGGCCTGCTTGCCGTCCTCGAAGTGCGCGGTGAGCTTCGAACCGGCCTTCCAGCCGTGCTCCTCGGCCCGGTCGGCGTCCACCACGACCCGGTCGCCGGACACGTCGAACGTGCCCTGCTTCACCTTCAGGTCGGTCAGCTCGCCGATGGACGAGCCGGTGACACCGGTCAGGTACTGCGTCTCGCCGCCGATGCGCGAGGCGCCGTTGCGCAGCGGGCTGGAGGCGGAGACCCCGTCGGTGGCGGCCAGCTTGGTGGCCACGCCGGGGGAGAGCGGGGTGTGGTTGGCCATCGAGACGACGTAGTCCGCGCGGATCGAGGCCGCGGCCATCTTGTCGATCGACTTCTGCAGGCTGCCCGCCATCACCGTCATGCCGGTGATCAGGGTCAGGCCGATCATCAGCGCGGACGCGGTGGCCGCCGTACGGCGCGGGTTGCGCACCGCGTTCTGCCGGGCGAGGCGGCCCGAGACGCCGAACAGGCGCAGCAGCGGGGCGGCCGCCGCGATCAGCGGGCGGGACAGCAGCGGGGTCAGCACGAACACGCCGATGATCAGCAGCACCGCGCCGAGGCCCATCGCGCCCTGGCCCTTGTCGGTGTTCATGGTGGTGGCCGCGAACACCACGGCCGCGCCGGCCGCCGCGAACAGGGTGCCGATGGTGTTGCGCACCACCAGCGAGCGGGTGGTGGCGGTCGCGTGCACGCTGCTCATCGCCGCGACCGGCGGGATCTTCGCGGCCCGGCGGCCGGGCAGCCAGGCGGCGAGCACGGTGATGACGATGCCGACGGCGAGCGCGGCGACGACCGTGCCCGGCGTGATGACGAGCGGCCCGTCCGGCATGCTCGCGCCGAAGGAGTTCAGCAGGGCGCGCAGTCCGGCGCCGATGCCGACACCGGCGGCGAGTCCCGCGACGCCCGCGACCGTGCCGACCGCGAGCGCCTCGGTGAGCACCGAGCGGGTGACCTGGCCGCGCGAGGCGCCGACGGCGCGCAGCAGGGCGAGTTCCTTGGTGCGCTGGGCGACCAGCATGGTGAAGGTGTTGGCGATGATGAACGTGCCGACGAACAGGGCGATGCCCGCGAACACCAGCAGCGCCTGGCGCAGACCGCTCATGGAGGCGGAGATCTGCTCGGCCTGGTCGGCGGCGAGCTTCTCACCCGTGGTGGTGCTGACCTGGCCGGCCGGGAGGGCCTTGTCCAGCGCGGACTTCAGGGCGCTCTGGCTGGTGCCGGGGGCGGCGGTCACGTCGATCTCGTCGTACGTGCCCTTCTTGCCGAGCAGGGTCTGCGCGGTGGGCGTGTCGAAGAGGGTGAGGCTGCCGCCCGCGGCCACGTTGCCGTCGTCGGTGGTGAAGATGCCCGCCACGCGCGGGGTGAGGACCGGGCCGTCGACCGAGAGGCGGACGGTGTCCCCGACGCCGTAACCGGTGCGGCGGGCGGTCTCGGAGTCGATCAGCAGCTCGCCCTTGCCGTGCGGGGCGTGGCCGGAGACGAGCGTGTACCGGGGGTCCTTGGTGCCCCAGTAGTTGCCGCCCATGGACTGCCAGCCGTCGCCGACCAGCTTGCCGTGCTTGTCGGCCAGCGCGGTGAAGCCGCTGACCACACCGGTGGCGGAGGCGGCGCCGGGCACCTTCTCGGCCTTGGCGAGCAGCGCCGGGGTCAGGTCCGGGGTGGAGCCGACCCGGTCGCCACTGGCGTCCTGGTGCTTGGCCTTTACGGCCACGTCGACGCCGTCGAAGCCCTGGGCGGAGCTGTTCTCGAAGGCGCGGGAGAGGGTGTTGGTGAAGACCAGCGTCCCGGACACGAAGGCGACGCCGAGCATGACGGCGAGCACCGTCATCATCAGCCGGGCCTTGTGCGCGAGGACGTTGCGCAGCGCGGTGCGGAACATCAGCTCGTACGGCCCTTCGCGTCGAAGCGCTTCATCAGGTCGAGGACCGAGTCGGCCGTCGGGTCCTGGATCTCGTCCACGATCCGGCCGTCGGCGAGGAAGACGACGCGGTCCGCGTAGGCGGCGGCGACCGGGTCGTGGGTCACCATGACCACCGTCTGGCCCAGTTCGCGCACCGAGTTGCGCAGGAAGCCCAGCACCTCGGCGCCGGAGCGGGAGTCGAGGTTTCCGGTCGGCTCGTCACCGAAGATGATGTCCGGCTTGGAGGCCAGGGCGCGGGCCACGGCGACGCGCTGCTGCTGGCCGCCGGAGAGCTGGGAGGGGCGGTGCGTGAGGCGTCCGGACAGGCCCACCATCTGGATGACCCGGTCCAGCCACTCCTTGTCGGGCTTGCGGCCCGCGATGTCCATCGGCAGCGTGATGTTCTCCAGCGCGGTCAGGGTGGGGAGCAGGTTGAACGCCTGGAAGATGAAGCCGATCTTGTCCCGGCGCAGCCGCGTGAGCTGCTTGTCCTTCAGCGAGCCCAGTTCGGTCTCGCCGATGCGCACCGAGCCGGAGGAGAAGGAGTCCAGTCCGGCCACGCAGTGCATCAGGGTGGACTTGCCGGAGCCGGAGGGGCCCATGATCGCGGTGAACTCGGCCTGCCGGAAGTCGACGGAGACCCGGTCCAGGGCGACCACTCGGGTCTCACCCTGCCCGTAGATCTTCGACAGCTCCGCGGCGCGCGCGGCCACGGCGGTGGTCCTGCCGGTGGTGGGTGTGGTGGTCACGGGGTGGTGCTCCTGTCGGACGGGTCTCGGGGGTCTGTTCCCATGGTCCCCGCTCCCGGTGGCCATTCGGTCAGCCGCTGTTCCCGTTCCCTACCGCGACCTCGGTCGGACGGCGCCGCTCCGTGTCATACCTGGGGAGGACGGCCGACCCTGAGGGGGCGTACCACCAGGAACAGGGGGACCGCCCTTGTTCGGTAGGTGAAATTCCGTCATTCCGCGTACGGGTGCGGGGGTGTCCCGGCAGGCTGTTGGCAAGTGCGGATGGCTCGTTCCGTGGTCTGATGCACCCTCAGACATCAATAAAATAAGACAACGTCGGTCCGTTCTTTCCGCTGTCCGAGTGAGCCCTCCCGATAGGCTCTGGATCTCGAATGCGGAGCCCACGGCCTGCCCGGATGGTGGAATGCAGACACGGCGAGCTTAAACCTCGCTGCCCCTTCGCGGGCGTGCCGGTTCGAGTCCGGCTCCGGGCACATTCCCTTGCAGGGGGCTTGGCCGAAGAAGGCCGGCGCACGCACCGCTCGAACACCTTCCGCACCGCCCGTCCCGTGGGGCAGGCCCGCCTCGGCCGCATCGCCTGCGCTCGGTCTCTGGTGTCCCTTGCTGCCGGACGCCTGCGGGCAGGCCGGCGGTAATGCGGAGGCGGTGCGGGGCCGACGGCGTCGTGTCGCCTCCGCGCGCGATTCCCCTGTGCCGGCCGGCGGAGCCACGCTCAGCCCTCGTAGACCGTCAGTACCGCGCCGTCGACCTCGATGCTGCGGCCCGCTCGCATGCCGTTCGTGCGGAGGGTGGTCAGGCAGGTGCGGAAGAGGGTCAGTTCGGGGGTGTCCAGGATGGCCGCGGCGAGGTCGAGGAGTTCGTGGACCGCCTGGTCGGTGAGGACCTCGGGGAGTTCGCCGGACAGGAGGACGACGGACTCGCCGTCCGGGCCCCGGACCACCGCGGTGGCCGGGCCGCCATGCACCAACAACACGTTCCCCCCAAGGGCCCGTGGTCGTGCGGCTCTCGCTCCTCGGGCAGGACGAGAGACTAGCGGGGGATCTCGGCCCGTTCGGGTGGACTTGCTTTCTTTTTCCGGGTTGACGGAAGCGCGGCCGGGTGAGGGCGCCGCCCGGACACTCCGCGACGCGCCCCGGTGAGCCGGCTCAGTCCCGCTGCTCCGGCTTCGCCGCGCGGCCGAGCAGGGACTCCACCAGCGCGGTGACGTGTCTGCGGTCGTCGGACGACAGCCGCTGCACGCTGGCGATCAGCAGATCCACCTCGGGGTCACCGGAGCGGGGCGCGGCCGGTGCGGAGTCCTCACCGGCCGGACTGCCGTACACATGGATGCCGCACGCCTCGGCGGCCGCCCGGCGGACGGTGTCCAGCGGGAGTTCGAGCCCCTTGGCCAGGCCCTCCAGCGTGCCGGCCTGGGGCATGCGCACCACGCGCTCGGTGGTGGCCAGATGGTGGACGGTGGAGCGGGGGACGCCGCCGCGACGTGCCACTTCGCCGTAGGACCAGCCCTCGCGGTCCAGGCGCTCGCGGATCAACTGCTGCAGTGCGTTGGCCACCGTTGGTCACTTCCTGCTCGTCCTGCTCGCCGCTCGGCCGCACGTCCCTGTCGGGAGGGAGTCTACGGGCGAGTAGCCGACCCGCCGAAAGAGTGATGACCCAAAAGGGTTGCGGGCAGCCGCCGCGAGGGCCTAGTGTCCAATCTCGTTGGACAGCTCGTCCGACTAAGTTGGACAGAGTCCGGGGGGAACCTGACTCGGTCCGACCGGAAATGCCCATTTCCCGAGGGGGAATCACCATGATGGACGCCCACGAGCTCGAGGCCGAGTCCGCCGAACTGCTGCCCGGCCGCGAGGCCCTCGGCAAGCTGAAGTTCAGCTTCGGCAAGACGGTGAACGTCACCAAGCACGTCGCCAACATCGAGGCGGCCAACCAGTCGGCCGCGCTCAACGACCACTCGGCGTGGTCCGTCGCCGGCTCCGGCGCCTCGCAGGCAATCAGCGTCACCCAGTAGTCCGGACCGTCGGGAAACCGCCGGCAAGCACAGCACGCCAAGCACGGTAAGAGGGGAACACCATCATGAGCATGGACATGCGCGACCTGGACGCCGAGTCCGCCGAGCTGCTGCCGGGCCGCGAGGCCCTGGGCAAGCTGAAGTTCAGCTTCAACAAGACGGTCAACGTCACCAAGCACGTGGCCAACATCGAAGCCGCCAACCAGTCCGCCGCGCTCAACGACCACTCGCTGTGGTCGGACGCCCAGTCGCAGGCCGGGCAGACGATCAGCGTCAAGCAGTAGCACCACCGCCGCGACGGCGGTCACGGGGGCGGACCGCGCCCGAGTGCGGGGCGGTCCGCCCCCGCGGCCATGCCGGGGGAAGCGCGGCGGCATCGATGTGGCGTCAAGGTGGGGGGAGACCACGGATGACGGTGCTGGGGAACGGCACGACCACGCTGTACGACACCGGACCGCTGCCCGGACCCGGTGGCTGGCCGGTGACGTACGAGCAGGTGGCGACCGGCAGCCTGCCGGTCGCCGGGGTGCCGGTCCGGCCCGTTCCGCGGCTGAGCGCGGGGCTGCGGCTGCACGGTGAGTACCAGGGCTCGGGCTTCACCGAGCCCAAGTACATCGCCCGTCGGGGGGACGGGCAGGTCGTGCAGCTCTCACGCCTGCTGTACCTGGTGGCGTCGTCCGTCGACGGGGTCCGCGACGACGACACGATCGCCCACCGGGTCAGCGCCCGCTTCGGCCGCGAGGTCAGCGGGGAGAACATCCGCTACCTCGTGGAGAACAAGCTCGACCCGCTGGGCGTGACGGTCCCGGAGGGTCAGGAGAGCGACGAGGTCGACGCCCCGCGCTCCGACCTGCTGCTCGCCCTCAAGGGCCACCGGGTCATCTTCGACGAGCGGCGCACCGCCCGGATCGCCAAGTCGTTCGCCTGGCTGCACCGACCGGCGGTGGTCGCGGCGGTGCTGCTGGCGGCCGTCGTCCTGGACGTCTGGCTGTTCGGCTTCTTCGGCGCGATCGAGCCGGTGCTGGAGGTGCTGGACCAGCCGGTGCTCATCCTGCTGGTCTTCGTGCTCACCGTGGCCTCGCTCGTCTTCCACGAGTTCGGCCACGCCTCCGCGTGCCGGTACGGCGGAGCGAGACCCGGCTGCATCGGCTGCGGGCTCTTCCTCATCTGGCCGTCGATGTACACCGACGTCACCGACGTCTACCGGATCGGCAAGGCCGGGCGCATCCGCACCGACTTCGGCGGGGTGTACTTCAACGTCGTCTTCATGCTGGCCATGGCCGGCGCCTACTTCGCCACCGGGGAGCAGTTCTTCCTGGCCGCGGTCTACCTCGGCCACTTCGAGATCCTGGAACAGCTCATGCCCGCCGTCCGCCTGGACGGCTACTACATCCTGGGCGACCTCGCGGGCGTCCCGGACCTGTACGGCAAGATCAAGCCGATCCTGCTCTCCCTGGTGCCGGGGAAGCGGGGGCAGTCGGCCCGCCAGGAGGTCGCGGGGCTGAAGAAGTCCGCGCGCACCATCGTCGCCACCTGGGTGCTGACCATGGTGCCGCTGATCATCGGCGAGCTGGGCTACGGGCTGTGGAACCTGCCCCGGATCATCAGCACGATGATCCGCTCGCTCACCGAGCAGGTCACCGGCACGGGGTCGGCGTTCGCGTCGGGGGACGTGCTGTCCGGCCTGGTCGGGGTGCTCGGCACGCTGATGCTGCTGTTCCCGATGGCCGGTGTCCTCTATCTCTCGGTGAAGATCGGCGGCCGGCTGTTCCGGCTGGCCAAGCGCTCCACGGCCGGCCGGCCGACGCTGCGTGTCGCGCTGTGCGGGGTGCTGCTCGCCGGGCTCGGCGGGCTCGCGTACGCCTGGTCGTCCGGGGTGACCCCGCAGCCGTTGCCGAAGAAGCCGCCCATCGCGCCGATCCTCCAGCCGGGGGTGCCCACCACACCACCGCCGTCCCCGGACGCCTCGACACCGGGCGCCGGTCCGGAGGGCACCTCCGGCGGGCCGGGCGCCGCCTCCGGTGAGCCCTCGGTCTCGCCGGGAGCACCGGCCGAGGGCAAGCCGGGGGACCCGAGCGCCGGGGCCTCGGCGGATGCCTCCGCCTCCGCGCCGCAGCCGTCGGCCGCCGCGTCGACGGCACCGGACAAGCCGACGCGCGGTGAGGACGGGCCCCGGCAGAGCGAGAGCAGCAGCGGCCCGGCCACGGGGGGCGATCCGCCCCCGCAGCAGTCGCCGCCCCCGGTCACGGAGACGTCGTCGGTCCCGTCGGAGAGCGCGGCCCCGACGCCGACCCCCGAGCCCTCGACGCCGCCGACCACCGATTCACCGGCCCCGGTGTCCACGTCCTGATCCCCGTCGCGGCCCCTCATCAGCACGTCCTTCATTCATTCCTCGGGAGAGAACCCATGAGCAGCCACCGGAAACCACGCAGCAGTCCGTTCAACGGGCGGGCCGTCCGTACCGTCCTTCTCGCCGCCGGTGCGGCGGGCGTGGCCACCGCCGTCCCGGCGCACGCCGCGACCGGGCCCGCGCGGTCGGCCGCCGTGGTGTCGGACAGCGTGTTCACGAACGCCAACCGGCTCCACCACACCCAGGCCCGCGACTCCTTCACCATCCGCCAGTTCGGCAAGGTCGACGCGACCTCCGTACGCAACCAGGCGCGCGCCGTCTCCATGGGCTGCTCGGTGGACGACCACTGCCGCTCGGTCGCGCTGTCCTTCCAGATCGTCACGGTCGCCGGGGACGCGCACCACCTGAAGGCGGTCAACGTCAGCGACGCGGCCAACAAGTACTGCGACGGCTGCCAGACGCTGGCCGGCGCCTACCAGTTCGTCGTCTCGACGCCGCACCGGCTCACCCTGGACGCCGGGGCCCGGCGCCGGCTTGCCGACATCCACCGCAGGCTGGACGCGCTGACCCGGTCCACGCTGCCCGCCACCGAGCTGCAGCAGCGGGTGGACGCCCTCGCGGGCGAGGTGAACGGCGTCCTCCAGGCGGCCGTGGCCAAGGCGCCCAAGGGCACCGAGCGGCCGGACGTCACCCTGCACCGCCGACTGGACGGCTGGCCGGGCCACTGACCCCGGTCCGACCGTCCCTCCCGGCCGGCCGCCGGTTCCCGCGAGCGCCTCCCGCGGGGGACCGGCGGCCGGCCTCTTCCGCGCGGGCCTGCACGGGCCTGCGCATATAAAAGGGCCGGTCCGGGAACATGGCTTCCGCGTGGTGCGTTGGTCAAGCACGGCGAAGGAAAGATCCTCCTTGAGGAGCACTGACGGTCCTTTGCCAATCCATTACTCTTGAGCCAAGGCTGCGCACGGCAGCCATGGAGGAGTGAAATGAGGAGCAGCAACCCGGTCTTCTCGCGCCGAGGGTTCGGCCGCGACAACGGCTACGCAGGCTTCGACACCGCACCGCAGGCCGGGTACGCGCAGGGCAACCCGTACGGCCAGAACCCGTATGCGCAGAACCCGTACGCGCAGACCACCGTCGGCCAGGGTGCGCCGCCGCAGGCGCCGCCCGCGGCCGGCCGGATGACGATGGACGACGTGATCGTCCGCTCGGCGACCACGCTGGGTGTCGTCGTCCTCGGCGCGGTGCTCGCGTGGGCCCTGCTGCCGGTCTCCACGACCAGCTTCGGCCTGGCCTTCGGGTCCGCGATCGTCGCCATGGTCCTGGGCCTGGTGCAGAGCTTCAAGCGCAAGCCGTCGCCCGCGCTGATCCTGGGTTACGCGGCCTTCGAGGGCGTCTTCCTCGGGGTCATCAGCGAGATGTACAACAGCCGCTGGAGCGGCGCGCCCTTCCAGGCGGTGCTCGGCACCATGGCGGTCTCCGCCGCCACCCTGCTGGTCTACAAGGCCGGCTGGATTCGCGTCACCGCGCGGTACGCCCGGATCGGCATGGCCATCGCCATCGCGTTCGTGCTGGCCATGGTGGTCAACCTGCTGCTGGTCGCGTTCGGGGTCGCCCCGGACGGCGGTCTGCGCGGCATGGGCCCGCTGGGCGCGATCGTCGGCGTCATCGCCATCCTGCTCGGCGCGTTCTTCCTGACGCTGGACTTCAAGCAGATCGAGGACGGCATCGCCTACGGCGCCCCGCGCGAGGAGTCCTGGCTCGCCGCCTTCGGACTCACCGTGTCCCTGGTCTGGATCTACCTGGAGATGCTGCGCCTGGTCGCCATCTTCAGCAACAACGACTAGCGCTTTCGACGCGACGGAGGGCCCCCGGTGCAGACGCGCCGGGGGCCCTCCGTCATGTGCGGGGGGCGGGGCGGTCAGCCCAGCTTCCGCGCGGCCCTCCTCAGGTCGTACTCGTGGATGATCGCCTTGGCGTGGCCGTACGCGAGGTTGTGCTCGTGCCGGAGCCAGTTGACCTTGTCCTCGAAGCGGAAGAGGGACGGCCCCTCGTCGACGGTGCGCAGCCAGTCGGTGACTTCACGGCCGGTGCAGTGCGGGATGCGGGCGAGCAGGTTGCGGTGGGTCTCCTCGGAGAAGACTTGGGACATCGGCGCCTCCGGACACAAGGGAAATTAAGGCCGGTCCTTCAGGTCACCGTGCCCGAGCACGGGCCGCTTGGCAACAGTGCCCGCGTTACGCTCGGCCCGTGCTGGATACGACGCCCCTGACCAAAGCAGTGGAACTCTTCGCCGACCGGCTGCGGGCCGCCCCGCAGAGCCGGCTGCAGCGCGGCGCGGCCGCCGAGGCGCTGGCGGTGGCGCGGGAGCTGGCCCGGCGGGCGCAGGAGCTGGAGGAGCCGGGCAGCGAGCCGCGGGAGATGCCGGACGCCGGGATGTTCGCGGCGGCCGACCAGATCACGGTGGCCGGGCACGACCTGGCGGTCGCGCTGCAGGGCGAGGACCAGCTCGCGGAGGCCGTCGAGCTGGTCGAGGAGGCCCGCAAGCGGGCCGGGGTCTGAGGGGCGGGCCCTACAGCGAGGCGATGACCCGGTCGGCGAGGACGTACACCGTCTCCTCGCCGCAGGCGAAGGTCAGGGTGAAGGCGCCGGAGATGCCCGAGCCGCCCAGCAGACAGGGGGCCTCGCCCTCCTGGAGCGCGGCGGCCAGCCGTTCGGCGGTCTCGCGGTGGCCCGGCGTCATGCACAGCGTGGTGCCGTCGGCGAAGACATAGACGTCCAGCGTGCCCAGCGGGCCGGGGCGGACGTCGGCGAGGGCGGTGCCCTCCACGGAGAGCCGCTCCAGGATGGTGACGGCGCGGTCCTCCTCGTCGCCCACCGGCGACTGCACGGGGACGAAGTCCGGGTGCGAGGGGTGGCGGCGGCGGGCCGCGGCCAGCTCGGGGGAGTCGCCGGCGAACTCGTCCGGCTCGACCACCGGCTCCGAGACGGGCTCCAGGCCCGCGAAGTCGGACGCGCGGGGCAGGAACGTATCGGCGTCCAGGCCGTACAGCGGGGGCGGCGCGTCGGAGAGGTCGCGGACCTCCTGCGCGGCCCAGAAGGCGCGGGCCTCGGCCAGCTCGCGCTCCCGCTCCTCGGCGAGCGCGGCGGCCACGGCCTCGCGTATCTCCTCCGCGTCGGCGGTGGTGCGGGCCGCGGGCAGCAGCGCGCGGATCTCGGCCGCCTGGTTCGCGGCGAGCTGCGTGTGCAGCTCGGCGATCTGGCGGCGCAGCCGCAGCACGGTGCACAGGACGGCGACGCCCACGGCGCCCGTGGCGGCCGTGGTGAGCAGCAGGGCGATGGACATGGCGCTCACTGACGTACTCCCAGGTTCAAAGTCGACCCCCGACTTCCTACCTCAGCTTGATGGGTGGACTGACCGCCTGTCAGTGCGTAACGTCACGAAACGGACAGGGTTTTGGTCCCGGCGGCCTCGGGTGTCACTCGGGTCACGGCACTGACCTGCGCCGTTCCCCCAGTGAGCGAGATAGGTCACACCCTGGGGGAGATTGGATCACAAAACGGCCCAGAACCAGGGGGCTTTACCTGGTTCTGGGCCGTTCTCGACCGACCGTGCGGAGATGGTCACCGAGGGTCGATCAAAAGGGGTTTAGCTGAGCCGCTCGATGACCATGGCCATGCCCTGGCCGCCGCCGACGCACATGGTCTCCAGACCGAACTGCTTGTCGTGGAACTGCAGGGAATTGATCAGCGTGCCGGTGATGCGCGCGCCGGTCATGCCGAAGGGGTGGCCGACCGCGATGGCACCGCCGTTGACGTTCAGCTTGTCCAGGTCGATGCCCAGCTCCTGGTAGGAGGGGATCACCTGGGCGGCGAACGCCTCGTTGATCTCGACCAGGTCGATGTCGCCGACGCTCAGCCCGGCGCGGCTCAGCGCCTGCTTGCTCGCCTCGACCGGGCCGAGGCCCATGATCTCGGGGGAGAGGCCGGAGACACCGGTGGAGACGATGCGGGCGAGCGGGGTCAGGCCCAGCTCGCGGGCCTTGGTGTCGCTCATGATGACCAGGGCCGCGGCGCCGTCGTTCAGCGGGCAGCAGTTGGCCGCGGTGACCAGGCCGTCGGGGCGGAACACCGGCTTCAGGCCCTCGACGCCCTCCAGGCTGACGCCCGCGCGCGGGCCGTCGTCCTTGCCGACCACGGTGCCGTCGGGCAGCGTGACCGGGGTGATCTCGCGCTCCCAGAAGCCGTTCTTGATGGCTTCCTCGGCGAGGTTCTGCGAGCGGACGCCGAACTCGTCCATCTCCCGGCGGGTGATGCCCTTGAGCCGGGCGAGGTTCTCGGCGGTCTGGCCCATGGCGATGTACGCGTCCGGGACCAGGCCGTCCTCGCGCGGGTCGTGCCAGGTGGTGCCCTCCTGCTCGGCGACGGCCGCGGTGCGGGCCTCGGCCTCGGCGAAGAACGGGTTGCGCGTGTCCGGCAGGCTGTCGGAGTTGCCCTTGGCGAAGCGGGAGACCATCTCCACACCGGCGGAGATGAAGACGTCGCCCTCGCCCGCCTTGATGGCGTGCAGCGCCATCCGGGAGGTCTGCAGCGAGGAGGAGCAGTAACGGGTGATCGTGCAGCCCGGCAGGTGGTCCATGCCCATCTGCACGGCCACGATCCGGCCGAGGTTGTTGCCCTGCTCGCCGCCGGGCAGGCCGCAGCCGAGCATCAGGTCGTCGATGTCCCTGGGGTCCAGCTCGGGGACCTTGGCGAGCGCCGCCTGGATGATCGTGGCGGTGAGGTCGTCCGGGCGCAGGTCCTTCAGGGAGCCCTTGAAGGCGCGGCCGATGGGCGAGCGGGCGGTCGACACGATGACGGCTTCGGGCATCACGGCTCCAGAGGCTTGCGGGAATTCGGGCAGGGCCGAGTCGGAAGTTACCCGTACGTATGGTCCGGGTCACCGGTGCGGCGGTGTGACACTGGCCGCAATTGTCTAAGCGCTTGCTTGGCCAGTGTCACACCGCCCCGCGGCTTCAGCCAGAGGGCGTGACCGGTTCCGTCTCCCGCACCCGGCGGCGCCGGCGCCGCTTGAGCAGCGCCCACGGGCCGCGCGGCCCGGTCGGCATCGCCGCCGCGACCTCCGTACCCGCCTCCGACGCGGCCTCGGCGGCCGCGCGGGCCACGGGCAGGAAGCCCTCCCGGCGCGAGGCGTCCGGCTGCTCCTCCTCGGCCGGCCACAGGCCGAGCGCCGCGCAGAGGGTGGGCAGCACCGCCATCGCCGCCGTCGCGTACCCCTCGGCCGAGGGGTGGTAGTGGTCCGGGCCGAACAGCTCGCGGGGGTTGGCCGCGAACTCCGGGCCCAGCAGGTCGCCCAGCGACACCGTCCGGCCGCCCTGCTCCACCGCCCCGATGGTCTGCGCCGCCGCGAGCTGCCGTGAGGCGCGCCGGGCCAGCCAGCGCAGCGGCTGCCGCACCGGCTCGATGGTGCCGAGGTCGGGACAGGTGCCGACCACCACCTCGGCACCGGCCGAGCGCAGCCGCCGTACCGTCGCCGACAGGTGGCGCACCGAGCGGGTGGGCGGGATGCGGCGGGTGACGTCGTTGGCGCCGATCATGATCACGCAGATGTCGGGCGCGGTGATCGGGGCGGCCAGCACCAGCGCCACCTGTCGTTCCAGGTCGTCCGAGGTGGCGCCCGGCAGGGCGACGTTGCGCAGCGAGACCGGCCGCTCCGCCACCGCCGCCAGCCCGGCGGCCAGCAGCGCGCCCGGTGTCTGGCCCGCCCGGTGCACGCCCTGCCCGGCGGCCGTGGAGTCGCCCAGCATCGCCAGCCGCAGCGGGGGCTCGCCGAAGCGCCCGTACCCCGCGCCGTACACACCGTCCGCCAGGGGGACCCGGCCGCTGGCGCCGCCGTTGTTCACATGGCGCCGCGCCATCCGCATCTCCGTCAGCAGCAGTCCGACGGCGGCCGCGCCCACCAGTCCGACCCCGCCGCCGCCGTACGCCGCCCCGGCCGCGATGCGCCGGGCCACTCTCGCCCTCGACATGCTCGTCATGCGTCGCCGCCACCTCCTCGTAGCCGTACCCACTCCTTGCCCCGTACGGCATGTGCGCCAATCTCCACACGGAGTGAAGGCCCGTCCGCATCTCCTCCCGCTGGCCGTAGGCTGGCACAACCACGACGACCACAGTTTTTTGCAAGCAACCGGAGACAACGGTGCATTTCCACGACTCGATGATCAGCCTCGTCGGCAACACCCCGCTGGTGAGGCTCAACAACGTGACCGAGGGCATCCAGGCCACCGTCCTGGCCAAGGTGGAGTACTTCAACCCCGGCGGTTCCGTGAAGGACCGCATCGCCCTGCGCATGATCGAGGCGGCGGAGGCGAGCGGGGAGCTGAAGCCCGGGGGCACGATCGTCGAGCCGACCAGCGGCAACACCGGTGTCGGGCTCGCCATCGTGGCGCAGCAGAAGGGGTACAAGTGCATCTTCGTGTGCCCCGACAAGGTCAGCATGGACAAGATCAACGTGCTGCGCGCGTACGGCGCCGAGGTCGTGGTCTGCCCGACCGCCGTGGACCCCGAGCACCCGGACTCGTACTACAACGTGTCCGACCGGCTGGTCCGTGAGACGCCGGGCGCGTGGAAGCCCGACCAGTACTCCAACCCGAACAACCCGCTCTCGCACTATCACTCGACCGGCCCCGAGCTGTGGGAGCAGACGGACGGGAAGATCACCCACTTCGTGGCGGGCGTCGGCACCGGCGGCACCATCTCCGGCACCGGCAACTACCTCAAGGACGCCAGCGGCGGCAAGGTCAAGGTCATCGGCGCCGACCCGGAGGGCTCCGTCTACTCCGGCGGCTCGGGCCGCCCGTACCTGATCGAGGGCGTCGGCGAGGACTTCTGGCCGTCCGCCTACGACCGGAACGTGGCCGACGGGATCGTGCCGGTCTCCGACAAGGACGCCTTCCAGATGACCCGCCGCCTCGCCAAGGAGGAGGGCCTGCTGGTCGGCGGCTCCTGCGGCATGGCGGTCGTTGCCGCGCTGCGCGTCGCCGAGGACCTCGGCCCGGACGACGTGGTCGTCGTGCTGCTCCCGGACAGCGGCCGCGGCTACCTGTCGAAGATCTTCAACGACGAGTGGATGGCCGACTACGGCTTCCTGGAGGACGAGGGCCCCAGCGCCCGCGTCGCCGACGTGCTCAAGGACAAGGCCGGCGGTGTCATCCCGTCCCTGGTCCACATGCACCCGGAGGAAACGGTCGGCCAGGCCATCGAGGTGCTGCGCGAGTACGGCGTCTCGCAGATGCCGGTCGTGAAGCCGGGCGCCGGTCACCCGGACGTGATGGCCGCCGAGGTCGTCGGCTCGGTCGTGGAGCGCGAGCTGCTGGACGCGCTGTTCTCCCAGCGGGCCTCGCTCGGCGACCCCCTGGAGAAGCACATGTCGGCCCCGCTGCCGCAGGTCGGCTCCGGCGAGCCGGTGGGCGACCTGATGTCCGTACTCGGCGCGGCCGACGCGGCGATCGTCCTGGTCGAGGGCAAGCCGACCGGCGTGGTCAGCCGCCAGGACCTGCTGTCCTTCCTCGCCAAGGGCGCCCATCACTGACCGCCTTTGACCGGGCCGTGGCCCAAGCGGCACGAGCGTGTCACGTGCGCGCAGCACGTGCTTAACACGGGCCCGGCACAGTAGTGGGCGTCGGCAAGGGCGGGAGCGGCTCCCCGCCCGTGCCGGCGCCGAACGGCGCCCAGGAACCTCCGGAGCGGCTCCCGGACCTCCCACGGCGCCTCGGACGCGCACGGGCCTGACCCGACCCGCGTCCTTCGCGGGGACCGCCGTCGTCCCGCCCCCCTTCACCGGGGGTGCGGCGGTCCCCGCGAATGTTCTTCTACGGGGCTTTCTTGCGGGATCTCAGCTCGTCGCGCTCGGACCCGACGTGTCCACCGCCAAGGTGATGGCCAGTGCTCCCAGGACCGTGCCCATCGCGTACCGCTGGAACTTCAGCCAGGACGGGCGGCGGGACAGGAACGTGGCGATGGTGCCGGCGGCGAGGACGATGGCGAGGTTCACCGTCACGCTCACCGCGATCTGGCAGGCGCCCAGGAGGAGGCCCTGGGTGAGGACATGGCCCCGGTCCAGGTCGACGAACTGGGGGATCAGGGACACGTACATGATGGCGATCTTCGGGTTGAGGAGGTTCGTCATCAGGCCCATCGTGAAGAGGCGGCGCGGGGAGTCCGGGGGCACCTCGCGCGGGGTGAACACCGAGACCCCGCCCGGCCGCAGCGCCGACCAGGCCAGATACGCGAGGTATCCCGCGCCGGCCAGCTTCACCGCGACGTACAGCTCCGGTACCGCGAGGAAGAGCACCGAGAGGCCGAGGTTGGCCGCCAGGAGGTAGGCGACGAAGCCGAGGGCGACCCCGCCGAGGGAGATGAGCCCGGCGCGTCTGCCCTGGGTGATGCTGCGGGAGACCAGGTAGATCATGTTCGGGCCCGGTGTGAGGACCATCCCGAGGGCCACCACCGTCACCCCCAGGGCAGCGCTGGGCTCGATGAGCATGGGAAGTCCCCCCGTTGGGTGCGTGAGCGGTATTGCCTTGAGGCTATGGGCCCTCAAATCTCGGTGCAATAGCCACTATTGTTCTCAGGGCAATGTCGTGGGAGGGGGCCCGAGTGAGCGACTACCGGAGCGTGGCCGACGCGGTGGCCGAGGAGATCCGCAGCGGCGCCCTCCGCCCCGGCGACCGGCTGCCCCCGCAGCGGACGTTCGCCCGGCGGCATGGCATCGCCGACTCCACCGCCACCCGCGTCTACCGCGAACTCGCCCGCCGCGGCCTCACCGTCGGCGAGGTCGGCCGGGGCACCTACGTCCGCGCCGGAGCCGAGGCCGCCGCCCCCGCCCTCACCGAACCGGCCGCCGCCCGCGTCGACTTGGAGCTGAACCACTCCAACCTGCCCGGCCACCCGGCCCTGTTGGCCGAGGGCCTCGCCCCGCTCACCCGCCCCGACATCCTCGGCGACGCCCTCCGCCCGGTCGGCGCCGCCGGCACCCCCGCCGCCCGAGAAGCCGCCGCCGACCTGCTCGCCCGAGGCGGCTGGCGCCCCGACCCCGGCCTAGTCCTGTTCGCCGGGAACGGCCGCCAGGCCGTCTCCGCCGCCGTCGCCGCCCTGGTCCCGCCCGGCGGCCGGCTCGGGGTGGAGGAGCTGACGTACCCCGTCATCCGTACCGTCGCCGCCCGCCTCGGCGTCACCCTCGTACCGCTCGCCATGGACGAGGAGGGGCTCGTCCCCGGTGCCGTCGAGCAGGCGCACCGGCGCGCCCCGCTGCACGCCGTCTACACGCAGCCGACGCTGCACAACCCGCTCTCGCTCACCGCACCGCCCGCCCGGCTGGCCGCGCTCGCCGAGGTGCTGACCCGGCTGGACCTGCCCGTGGTGGAGGACGCGGTCTGGGGGTTCCTGCGCGGTGAACTCCCGCCCTTCGCCGCCCTGTTGCCCGAGCGGACCGTGCTGGTCGACAGCCTCTCCAAGCGCGTCGCCCCCGGCCTCACCCTCGGCTTCCTCGTCGCACCCCCGACCCGCACCGACGCCCTGGCCACCGCACTGCGCTCGGGCGGCTGGACCCCGATGCGCTTCACCCTGGAGGTCATGCGCCGCTGGCAACGCGACGGCACCGCCGACCGGCTCGTGGCCGACAAGCGCCGGGACGCGGCCGAACGGCAGGCACTCGCGGCCCAGCGGCTCGACGGCTTCGACGTGCACGGCGACCCCCGCGCCTACCACTGCTGGTGGCGGCTGCCCGAGGGCTGGCGCGCGGACACCTTCGTCGCCGCCGCCGCGCGGCACGGCATCGCCGTCGCCCCGGCCGCCGCCTTCGCCGTCCGCCGCGACAGCGCCCCGCACGCGGTCCGGCTCGCCCTCGCCTCCCCGACCGCCGACGTGCTCAGGGCCGCCCTGGACGCGCTGGCCGGGATCGCCCGGTCCGCGCCGGAGGATCTGCTGGCCGACTGACGGGCCGCCCGCCGCGCTGTATAAAGGTATGCAAGGGGTGCTGTGGCTGAATAGGCGACGCTGCCCCACCCCGCCCCGGCGCTGTACCCTCCGTACTTTCCGCGCGGGGGCGCCTGGGACCCGACGACATCTGGAGGGGGAGCGCGGCATGAGCGCGAGCGACAGCCCTGCGAACCGGTTGCAGGCGCTCTTCGAGGGGCACCGGCTCACGCCCACCCAGCGCCGCATCGCGCACAGCATGGTGCGCCGCGCGGCCGACGTGCCGTTCCTGTCCAGTGTGGAGCTGGCCGAGCTGGCCGGGGTCAGCCAGCCCTCCGTCACCCGGTTCGCGGTCGCCCTCGGCTTCGACGGCTACCCGGCGCTGCGCCGCCATCTGCGCGAGGTCGTCCCCGCCGAACCGGCCGCCGACAACGGCGCGTTCAACGAGTACCAGCAGGCCGTCGAGGCCGAGATCGAGAACCTGCGCCACCTCGCCGAACTCCTCGCCGACCCCGCCCCGGTCGAGCGCGCAGGGCGTGTCCTGGCCGCCTCCCGCCCGCTGCTGGTGCTGGGCCTGCGCGCTGCCGCCCCGCAGGCGTTCGGCTTCGCCTACTTCGCCGCCAAGGTCCACCCTGACGTCCGGCTGCTCGACGAGGGCGGCTCGATGGTGCAGGACCGCATCGACGCCGCCGTACGGGCCGGTGCCTCCGCGCTGCTCTGCTTCGCGCTGCCCCGGCATCCGCGCGAGGTGCTGGACACCCTCGCGTACGCCAGGGAGGCCGGGCTGACGATCGTCACGGTGGCCGACTCCGCGTTCGCGCCGGTCGCCAAGTACTCCGACCTCCTGCTGCCCGCCGCCGTCGGCACCGGGCTCGCCTTCGACACCGCGTGCGCGCCGATGCTGCTGGGCCGGGTCCTGCTGGAGGCGCTGTGCGACGGGCTGCCGGACGCGCAGGCCCGGCTGGAGGAGTTCGACGCGCGGGCCTCGGCGCGGGGCCTCTTCGTGGAGTGACCGGCGCGCTCTAAGGCTCGTCTCAGGTTCCCTCGTTAACCTGCCGCGCGAATGTCAGACACGGTGACGCGGGAGGCCGACGTGGCGCGCGGTGGACAGGGACTGGCCCGAGTGGCCGTCGTCGTACGGGCGGGAGCCGCCCCACTGGTCCGGCTGGGGGTGCTCGCGGCCGTGATCGGCGCGGTGCCGGAGGGGCTGACCGGGCGCCTCGTAGGAGCGGCGGCCGGTGCCGCGCTCTTCGTGGCGGCCGCCGCCGTGACCGCCCTGGCCCACCGGTCCCGGTACGCGGCCCTCGCCGCCGGGGCGACCCGCGCGGGACGGTACGACCTGCTCCAGGACCGCGCGGTGACCGTGCGCAACTGGCGCCGGGGACACCGCTGGTGGCTGCTGCTCGCCTTCGTCGTCGCGCTCGGCAGCGCCTTCGCCCTGCCCGTGGCCGGGGGGCTGCTGCTCGCCGGTGCGGGCGCCGGGCTCAGGCTGAAGGCGGGGTGGCTCGGGCGCCGCGAACGGGCGCTGGACGCGCTGCTCTGGGTCCGTGTCGACTGGCTGGACCGACGCGGCGGAGCCCCGGCCGGCAAGGCCGTACGGGGGCTGCGGAGCACCGGGGTCGCGGCGGGCGACGCGACCCCCGGCGGGGCCCGCCGCCGTGCCACGGCGTCGGTGTAGCTCAGGAGACCGGCTCAGGTCCGGCTCAGACCTCCAGCTCGCTCTCGATCCGCTTCAACTGGTGCCGGGCCATCGCCAGGTTGGCCCGGCCGTCCAGCACCAGGTAGAGGAACAGACCGTTGCCGCCCCGGCCCTTGAGCAGGCGGATCAGGTGGTACTGGTCGCTCAGCGTGATCAGGATGTCCTCGATCTCGGCGTTGAGCCCCAGGTGCTCCATGGTGCGCATCTTGGCGCGGATCACGTCGGTGTTGCCCGCGGCCGCCACGTTCAGGTCGAACGTCTTGCTGCCGCCCAGCGTGCCCAGCGCCATGCCGCTGGTGTAGTCGACGAGCGCGACGCCGGTGGCACCCTCGATGGAGGTGAGCGCCTCTTTCAGCGCCGTTTCGGTGTTCGCCATGGTTCTGCTGTCCTTTCGGAGGTTCAACTCTCGGTTGCGGTAGGTGTTTCGGTGGCCGTGGCCCGCGGAGTGCGGGTGGCGGCGCGGGTACGGGCGGGCGCGGGCCGGGCGGGCCGCTCCGGCGGGCGGCGCCGGGCCTCGGCCTCGGCGGCGTCGAGCAGCTCCCCGACGCGGGCGCCGGCCCGACGGCCCTCCAGGTGCAGCCGTCCCACGTTGACCCGGTCCTGCGCGAGGAGTGTCAGGACGGCGGTGCGCCCGGCCGCGTAGGTGGCGACATAGCCGCGCTCGCCGCGCACCAGCAGCTCCCGGAAGCCGCCGTTGCCGGTGGCTTCGGCGAGCCGGACGGCGACGCCCAGCGAGGCCGCGGTGAGCGCCGCCAGCCCGTCGGGGTCGACGCCGGGGGTGTCGTGGGCGACGACCAGGCCGTCCACGCCCGCCGCCAGGGCGCCGGTGAGCTGGGGCACGCGGGTGCGCAGCCGCCGCAGCTCGTCCACGACGGCGGCCAGGTCCGGTTCGGGCAGCATCAGCTCTCTCCTCTCGGCGGGCGGTTGCCGTTCAAAGCGCCTCCAGCGCATTCCTGAGCCTCTTCAGCAGCGCGATGTCGGGGTCGGTGACGGTGAGGGGGGCCGGCGGATGGAACCCCGCGGGCGGCGGGTCCGGCGCGGTCGGCACCGGCATCGGCGCCAGCAGCCCGTCCGCGGTGAGCCGCCGTACGTCCACCAGGGTGTGGAACGCCTGCCGCCCCAGGTCATGGGCGATCCGCAGCGCGGTACGGACCCCGTCCACCCGCTCCAGCACCGCCCGGCGGCGGGGCGGGACCTGGGCGGCGCCCGCCGGGTCGGCCCGGATCAGCGGGGCGCTGTCGGCGGCCGGGTCGGGCCAGAGCCGGTGCAGCAGCAGGCGCCGGCGCAGCGTCTCCCGCTCCAGCGCCACCACCGGCACCGAGGGCAGCGGGCCCAGCCGGGGCGTGCCGTCGTAGCGGAACCGGCCCGGTGTGCTGCTCGGCGCGAGGGCGAAGTACCCGGCGTCGTACAGCGCGTCCAGGTGGCACAGCTCCAGCGCGCCCTCGGGGAGCAGCCCGGCGTCGAGCAGCAGCCGGGCGGCGTCCGCGGGGCTCGCGGAGTGCTCGGTGGCGCGCTGCCAGGCGGTCGCCGCGAGGGTGCCGTGGGCCGTGAGGAGCACGCCGAGGCCGGGGGCGAGCGGACTCTCGGCGTGCACCACTCGGCCCTGGGCCAGGTAGAGCGTGCCGTGCTCGCGGACGAGGACGCCGGTGGCCTCTTCCTCCGCCAGCCGTCTGAGCATCGGGGACAGGGCCCCCGCGGACGGGTCGCGCTGGTCGCTCCGGTCCCGCACGGGCAGCGGCGGGGGTATGTCCACCACGGTCATCCCAGCACCAGCCGGTCGGCCATCTCGCCGAGCCTGATCCGGGCGAGCGCGAGATTGCCCTCCGCGCGGCCCACCCACAGATGGAGGAAGACGCTGCTGTCGAAGGACGTGTCCACGAACCGCAGCAGGTGATAGCTGTCGTGGTTGCTGACGATCACGTCCTCGACGGGCGGCCGCCCGTCCTCGCTCTCCCCGGCCGAGAAGGCGCCGTGCTCGGCGGCCAGCCGGGCCAGTTCGGCGGCCTCGGCGGCGGTGGTCTCGTGGTCACCGCCGGGCGCCTCGCCGACCGTGCCGAGGGCCAGTCCGCTGGTCCAGTCCACCAGCGCCGCCCCCCGGGCGCCGGGCAGCCGCATGGCTTCCAGTAAGCATTCGTCGATT
The DNA here is from genome assembly GCF_004784475.1 of Streptomyces bauhiniae. Taxonomy (GTDB): domain Bacteria; phylum Actinomycetota; class Actinomycetes; order Streptomycetales; family Streptomycetaceae; genus Streptomyces; species Streptomyces seoulensis. Next base: position 58,022 of record NZ_SRRT01000007.1, on the reverse strand, counting down.
CCGGGCACCGTGGGCTCCCCTCCCCGCCTGGGTCTCCGGCTCAGTGACACTGACACTACGCAACGTGTGCGTGGCGGGTGAGGGCTTTGGCATTTTCCGTTGGAACGTGCGTCCGGCGTACTAGTGTGGGCCGATTGGCCTGCGTTGCGCGGAAGTCGGGCCCTTTGTCCGTGCGCTCTTTGTCCTCCGGCCCGGCTTCCCGCGTCAACGGCTCCCGAGCGCGTCCAGGGTGGTGAGCGCGTCCGCGTGCGCCCCTCCGGACTCGGCCACGACCTGAGCCACCGTCTGCGGCTCCCGCACCACCGCGAACTCCACGCCCCCGGCACCGTCCGGCACGAAGCCGTAAATGCCGGGCCGGGCAAGGGAGTTGTAGGAGTAGTGGTGGGCGAAGTAATAGGCGCCCGTGTCCAGCACGGCCGCCAGGTCGCCCTGTTCCAGCGCGGGCAGCGAACGCCCCTCGGCGAGCAGGTCCCCGGAGAAACAGGCCGGCCCCGCCACGTCCTGCACCACCTCCGGCCCGGACTTCGGGCGCCCCTCGGCGTCGTACGCGGCGACCCGCAGCGGCCACTGCGCGGGGGCGTACACCGTCCGCGCGGCCACCTGCACGCCCGCGTGCGTCACCGCGATCCGCCGGCCGCCCGCGCTCTTGGCGTACTCCACCCGCGCCAGCACCGTGCCGTGCTTGGCCAGCAGCGACCGGCCGAACTCGGTCACCAGCCCGTACCGCCCGTCGAACAGCCCCGGCACCTCGGCGGCCAGCAGCCGGGCGTACCGCGCGTACGTCGGCGCGGTCGCCTCGGCCGTGAAGTCGACCGGCAGGCCGCCGCCGATGTCCAGGGTGTCGATCTGGCGCCGCCCGGCCCGCTCGTTGACCTCCTCCGCCAGCGCGTACGCCTCCGCCACGCCCCGCGCCATCAGCGGCAGCGGGATGCCCTGCGAGCCGGTGTGCGCGTGCAGCCGGGTCAGCCAGGGCCGGTCCAGGTACGCCCGCACCACCCACTCCCTCGCCCCCTCGTCCAGCAGCGCCACCCCGAACTTCGAGGTCGGCGTCGCCGTGGAGGTCGCCCCGATCGTCCCGCCGCCGACCTGCGGGTTCACCCGGATGCCGAGCGGGGACCGGGTGGGCCCGGCCGCGACCAGGGCGTCGATACGAGCCAGCTCCTGCGGATTGTCCGCGTTCACGGCGACCCCCAGCGCCAGCGCCTCGCGCAGCTCGCCGGGCGTCTTGGCGGGGGAGTCGAGCACGGTCCGCGAGGCGGGCACCCCGGCCGCGCGGACGAGGGCCAGCTCGCCGGGGCTCGCCGCCTCGGCGCCCAGGCCCGCCGCGTGCAGCAGGCTCAGTACGGGCACCAGCGGGGCCGCCTTCACCGCGAAGGCATGCAGCACCGGGGTGCCCGGCGCCACCACCGCGTCGAACGCCGCGCGCAGGGCCGCTGCCGACTCGCGGATGCCGGCCACGTCCAGCAGCGCGACCAGCGGCGCGTCCGGGCCGAGCAGACCGCCGGTCACCGCGCCCCGCACGGCGGCGTCCCGCCGGGCGACACGCGCGGCTGCCTCCCGCTCCCGCTCCTCGGTGCCGTCCTGAGCCACGGTCTCCTGTGCCACGGTGTGCCCTCGTTCCTCTCGCTCGCCCCCGTTCACGGTTCCAGCCAAACATTCCCGACGCGCGGGCGAGGGCACCCGGTACCTATTGACTAGCTCTATTCACGACTGGACTATGTGAATAGAGACAGCAACAGGAGGAGCACACGATGTCGGGACCCCGCCCCGTACGAGCACCGCGCGGCACGGAACTGAGCGCCCTGGGCTGGCAGCAGGAAGCCGCCCTCCGGATGCTCCAGAACAACCTCGACCCCGAGGTCGCCGAGCACCCCGACAAGCTCGTCGTCTACGGCGGCACCGGCAAGGCCGCCCGTGACTGGCGCTCCTTCGACGCCATGGTGCGCACGCTGAAGACGCTCAAGCAGGACGAGACGATGCTCGTCCAGTCCGGCCGCCCGGTCGGCGTCATGCAGACCCACGAGTGGGCGCCGCGCGTCCTCATCGCCAACTCCAACCTGGTCGGCGACTGGGCCAACTGGGAGGAGTTCCGCCGCCTGGAGGCCCTCGGCCTCACCATGTACGGCCAGATGACCGCCGGTTCCTGGATCTACATCGGCACCCAGGGCATCCTCCAGGGCACCTACGAGACCTTCGCCGCCGTCGCCGCGAAGAAGTTCGGCGGCACCCTGGCCGGTACCATCACGCTGACCGCCGGGCTCGGCGGCATGGGCGGCGCCCAGCCGCTCGCCGTCACCATGAACGACGGCGTGGCCATCTGCATCGACGTCGACCCGCGCGCCATCGAGCGCCGCATCGAGCACAAGTACCTCGATGTGCGGGCCGACAGCCTGGAGCACGCCCTCCAGCTCGCCACCGAGGCCCGCGACGCCCGCCGCCCGCTCTCCATCGGCGTCCTCGGCAACGCGGCCGAGCTGGTCCCGCAGCTCCTCGCCATGAGCGCCCCCATCGACATCGTCACCGACCAGACCTCCGCGCACGACCCGCTGGCCTACCTCCCGGTCGGCGTCGACTTCGAGGACATGGCCGACGCCGCGGCGAAGGACCCGGCCGGGTTCACCACCCGCGCCCGCGAGTCCATGGCCCGGCACGTCGAGGCGATGGTCGGCTTCATGGACGCGGGCGCCGAGGTCTTCGACTACGGCAACTCCATCCGCGGCGAGGCCCAGCTCGCGGGCTACGACCGCGCGTTCGCCTTCCCCGGCTTCGTCCCCGCCTACATCCGGCCCCTCTTCTGCGAGGGCAAGGGCCCCTTCCGCTGGGCCGCGCTCTCCGGCGACCCGGCGGACATCGCCAAGACGGACCGTGCGCTGCTGGAGCTGTTCCCCGAGAACGAGTCCCTCGCGCGCTGGATCAAGATGGCCGGTGAGCGGGTGCACTTCCAGGGTCTTCCGGCGCGCATCTGCTGGCTCGGGTACGGGGAGCGGGACAAGGCGGGGGAGCGGTTCAACGACATGGTGGCGAGCGGTGAGCTTGCCGCTCCGCTGGCCATCGGGCGGGATCACCTGGACTGTGGGTCCGTGGCTTCTCCTTACCGGGAGACCGAGGCGATGTTGGACGGGTCCGATGCGATTGCCGACTGGCCGCTATTGAACGCCATGGTCAATGTGGCTTCTGGGGCTTCCTGGGTGTCCATCCACCATGGGGGTGGTGTGGGGATGGGGCGGTCCATTCACGCGGGGCAGGTGAGTGTTGCCGACGGCACGAAGCTGGCGGGGGAGAAGATTCGGCGCGTTCTTACCAATGACCCCGGTATGGGTGTCATCCGGCATGTGGATGCGGGGTACGACATCGCGGAGTCCGTTGCGGAGGAGCGGGATGTGCGGGTGCCCATGCGTGAGGGTGAGGGGGAGTGACCTCCTCCTTCCACGAGATGTGGGCCGAGTTGCTGCCCATCGGGCGGCACCCGGACTCCAAGGGGTACCGGCGTTACGCCTGGACCTCCGCCGATGCCGAGTGCCGGGACTGGTTCAAGGAGCAGGCCGAAGGGCGGGGGCTTACCTACGAGGTCGATCGGAACGGGAATCAGTGGGCCTGGCTCGGGGACCCTGCCGAAGGGGATGCCGTTGTCACTGGGTCGCATCTTGACTCCGTGCCCGATGGTGGGGCCTTCGACGGGCCTCTGGGTGTCGTCTCCGCCTTTGCGGCGCTTGATGAACTCCGGTCACGCAAGGCCCCGTTGAACCGCCCCCTCGGCATCGTCAACTTTGGGGACGAGGAAGGGGCCCGGTTCGGGCTGGCCTGTGTGGGGTCGCGGCTGGCCGCCGGGCAGCTCACTGTCGAGCAGGCGCGTCTGCTGACCGACGGGGACGGGGTCACCCTGCCCAAGGCGATGGCGGCCGCCGGTTACGACCCGGATGCCATCGGTGCCGACCCCGAACGCCTCGCCCGTATCGGCGCGTTCGTCGAATTGCATGTCGAACAGGGCCGTGCGCTGGACCTGTCCGGCGACCAGGTCGGCATCGCCAGCTCCATCTGGCCGCACGGGCGCTGGCGGTTCGACTTCCGGGGCGAGGCCAACCACGCCGGCACCACCCGGCTCGCGGACCGGCGCGACCCGATGCCGACGTACGCCGAGACCGTGCTGGCCGCCCGCCGCGAGGCCGAACTCGCCGGAGCCGTGGCCACCTTCGGCAAAATCTCCGTGGAGCCCAACGGCGTCAACGCCATCCCCTCCCTGGTGCGCGGCTGGCTGGACTCCCGCGCCCCCGGCCAGGAGGCGCTGGACGCGGTCCTCGACGGCATCACGCGGGCTGCGCGGGAGTACGCGGACGCCCACGGCATCGACCTGGACGTGACCCGCGAGTCCTTCACCCCGGTCGTGGAGTTCGACCACGCCCTGCGCGACGAACTCGGCCGCCTGCTGGGCCGGGACACCGGGCTGACGGTGCCTGTGCTGGGCACCGGCGCCGGGCACGACGCCGGGATTCTCTCCGGGAGCGTCCCGACCGCCATGCTGTTCGTGCGCAACCCCACCGGTGTCTCGCACTCCCCGGCCGAGTCCGCGACCGAGGACGACTGCGTGGCCGGGGTGCGCGCCCTCGCCGACGTACTGGAAGGACTGACCCGCAGGTGACCCAGGGAACCTACTGGTTGGAGCACGCCTGGCTCGGCACCAACGCCGAGCCGGGGGTGCTCGTCGAGGTCGCGGACGGCCGTGTCACCGCCGTCCGCACCGGCACGCCCGCCCCGCCGCCCGGCGCCGAGATCCTGCGCGGTCTCACCCTGCCCGGCCTCGCCAACGCGCACAGCCACGCCTTCCACCGGGCCCTGCGCGGCACGGTCCAGGTCGGCTCCGGGACCTTCTGGACCTGGCGCGAGGTGATGTACTCCGTCGCCGACCGGCTGACCCCGGACACCTACCACGCCCTCGCCCGCGCGGTGTACGCCGAGATGGCGCTCGCCGGGATCACCTGCGTGGGGGAGTTCCACTACCTCCACCACGCCCCCGGCGGCACGCCCTACGCCGATCCCAACGCCATGGGCGAGGCCCTGATCGCGGCCGCCGCCGAGGCCGGCATCCGCATCACCCTCCTGGACACCGCGTATCTCTCGGCGGGCTTCGGCGAGCCCCCCAATCACCATCAGCTCCGCTTCTCCGACGGCACGGCGGACGCCTGGGCCGAACGCTGTTCAGTTCTCAAGGAACAGGATCACGCGCGGATCGGCGCGGCCGTCCACTCCGTACGGGCCGTGCCCGCCGCCCAGTTGGCGACCGTCGCGGGCTGGGCCGAGGAGCGGCGGGCCCCGCTGCACGTCCACCTCTCCGAGCAGACCGCCGAGAACGACGCCTGCCTCGCCGCGCACGGCGTCACCCCGGCCCGGCTGCTCGCCGACCACGGCGTGCTCGGACCGCGCACCACCGGTGTGCACAACACCCATCTGACCGGCGAGGACATCGCCCTGCTCGGCGGCTCGGGCACCGGCACCTGCATGTGCCCCACCACCGAACGCGACCTGGCCGACGGCATCGGACCCGCCGTCGCCCTGCAGAGCGCGGGCTCCCCGCTCTCCCTCGGCTCCGACAGCCACGCCGTCATCGACCTGCTCGAAGAGGCGCGCGCGATGGAGCTGGACGAGCGGCTGCGCACCCGCACCCGCGGTCACTGGACCGCGGCCGCGCTGCTGCGCGCCGCCACCGAGGACGGCCACGCGGCACTCGGCTGGCAGGAGGCGGGCGCCATCGAGCCGGGACGCCTGGCCGACTTCACGACCATCGCCCTCGACTCGGTCAGGACGGCCGGACCGCCGCCCCGGCTCGGCGCCGAGACCGCTGTATTCGCGGCGAGCGCGGCGGACGTCCGGCACACGGTCGTGGGCGGCCGCCAGGTCGTACGGGACGGGGCGCATGCGCTTGTGCCCGATGTGCCCGCAGCCCTCGCCGACGCGATCGGCGCCCTGCGCGACTGACCCCCACCGGACCCCCCACCGGCACCCCTGAGGACACCGAGCACACCATGAGCAGCAGCACCGCCATCACCAACATCGCCACGCTGGTCACCAACGACCCCTCCCTCGGTGACAATTCCCCTCTCGGACTCATCCAGGACGCGGCCCTGGTCATCGACGGCGAACGCGTCGTGTGGGCCGGTGAGTCAAGCAAAGCACCCGCCACTGACAATCGCCTCGACGCCGGGGGAAAGGCGGTCCTGCCGGGCTTCGTGGACTCCCACTCGCACCTGGTCTTCGCCGGGGACCGCACCGCCGAGTTCAACGCCCGCATGTCCGGCCGCGCCTACAGCGCCGGCGGCATCCGCACCACGGTCGCCGCCACCCGCGCCGCCTCCGACGCGGAGCTGGAGGCCAACCTCGCCCGCCACCTGGCCGAGGCGCTGCGCCAGGGCACCACCACGATGGAGACCAAGTCCGGCTACGGCCTCACGGTCGAGGACGAGTCCCGCGCCCTGCGCCTCGCGGCCGCCCACACCGCCGAGGTGACCTACCTCGGCGCCCACATCGTCGCCCCCGAACTGGCCGAGGACCCGGCCGCGTACGTCGCCCTGGTGACCGGGGAGATGCTGGACGCCTGCGCCCCGCACGCCCGTTGGATCGACGTGTTCTGCGAGAAGGGCGCCTTCGACGGCGACCAGGCCCGCGCGATCCTCACCGCCGGCCGCGCCAAGGGCCTGCACCCGCGCATTCACGCCAACCAGCTCTCGTACGGCCCCGGCGTCCAGTTGGCCGTCGAGCTGGACGCGGCCAGCGCCGACCACTGCACCCACCTCACGGACGCCGACGTGGACGCCCTGGCCAGCGGCAACACGGTCGCCACGCTGCTGCCCGGCGCCGAGTTCTCCACCCGCGCCGAGTGGCCGGACGCGCGCCGGCTGCTGGACGCGGGGGCCACGGTGGCGCTCTCCACGGACTGCAACCCCGGCTCGTCGTACACCTCGTCCGTGCCGTTCTGCGTGGCGCTGGCGGTGCGGGACATGGGGATGACCCCGGACGAGGCCGTGTGGGCCGCCACGGCGGGCGGAGCGGCCGCGCTGCGCCGGACCGATGTGGGGCGCCTCACCTCCGGCAGCCGGGCCGACCTCGTCCTGCTGGACGCCCCGAGCCATGTCCACCTGGCCTACCGCCCCGGCGTACCGCTGGTCGAAGGGGTGTGGCGCGCGGGAATCAGGGTGGCCTGAAACACACTCTGACACCAGGGAAAACACAGAAGAGGCGGCCCGGCATCGTCAGCCGGGCCGCCTCACGCGTACGGGAAAGGTCCGCCCTCCGGCGGCGCCCACCCTCACTCGTCCAGCGTCAGTCCCTTGCGCAGCCGCGTCAGCGTCCGGGACAGCAGCCGGGAGACGTGCATCTGGGAGATGCCCAGCTCCTCGCCGATCTCGGACTGGGTCAGGCCCGCCACGAAGCGCAGGGAGAGGATCTTCCGGTCGCGGGGCGCCAGTTCGGCGATGAGGGGCTTCAACGACTCGACGTACTCGATGCCTTCGAGCCCGTGGTCCTCGTACCCGATGCGGTCCGCGAGGGCGCCCTCGGTGTCGTCCTCGGCGGGCTGCGCGTCCAGGGAGGAGGCGGTGTAGGCGTTCGAGGCGGCCATGCCCTCGACGACCTCCTCGTGGGAGAGCCCGAGGCGCTCGGCCAGTTCCGCGACGGTGGGGGCGCGGTCCAGCCGCTGGGCCAGCTCGTCCCCGGCCTTGGCCAGGTCGAGCCGCAGCTCCTGCAGGCGGCGCGGGACGCGCACGGACCACGAGGTGTCACGGAAGAAGCGCTTGATCTCGCCGATGATGGTCGGCATGGCGAAGGTCGGGAACTCGACCCCGCGCGACATCTCGAAGCGGTCGATCGCCTTGATCAGGCCGACCGTGCCGACCTGGACGATGTCCTCCATCGGCTCGCTGCGGGAACGGAACCGCGAGGCGGCGAACTTGACCAGCGCCAGATTCAGTTCGACGAGGGTGTTGCGGACGTACGAGTATTCGTACGTGCCCTCCTCCAGCGACTCCAGGCGCTCGAAGAGCGTCTTGGACAGGGCTCGCGCGTCCACCGGGCCGACCTCGTCGAAGGGCGGGATCTCGGGGAGCCCCGCCAGGGGGTCGAGAGGGTCGATGGTGTGATCCAGCGTTTCCGGTGGGGGTGTCGACGTCGCTTTGTGGGTAGGCGATCCGTCGAGCCGGGCTGACATGGGTGTCCTCCATCGTTCTCGGCATATGGCTGCCGAAGCCGATACGTGCACTGCGGTGTGCGGCGCCTCCGAAGCCGGCGTGTAGGGATGTGTGTCGTACTAGCCCTACCTGCTTCGGTGAGCTGGTCGCAAGTGTCATTTGCGGCGATATGCCCGTTTCTGGGGGGTTGTTCGGGTGTCGAAGTGTGGCTGGAAGGCGTAATGTTCGAGGGCATCAGCAGCCAAGACCTCGGGAGAGAGACGGCATGGACCACGGGACGGTCGGCAGCGCACAGTCGGGCCGGCTTCTGGTGGAGGTGCGGGAAGAGGGTTCCAGCGCCGTAGTGACGCCGGCGGGTGAACTCGATCACCACACCGCCGATCTACTGCGCGAGCCGCTCGACGACCTCCTCGAGAAGGGCTTTTCACGACTCGTCGTGGACTGCTCACGGCTGGAGTTCTGCGACTCCACAGGACTGAACGTGCTGCTGGGGGCCCGCCTCAAGGCGGACGCCGCCGGCGGTGGCGTGCACCTCGCGGGCATGCTGCCCGTAGTCGCGCGCGTGTTCGAGATCACGGGAGCCGAGGCGGTCTTCACCGTCCACGACTCCGTAGAAGCCGCCCTCGCGGGCGAGACCGGCTGACTCCTCCCGTACGCCCCCTCCGGCCGCCGCTCACGAGCGTCGGGTGAAAGAGGGGGTGTTCCGGGGGATCAGTCGGGCAGGAGACATCTGAAACCTTTCGGCAGCCCCGCCGCCGAACCCGCTCCGGGAACCGGGGAAGGGGTCCGGCGCGACGTATGAGGCGAGGGGCGGACGCCGAAGGTGACGGAGGCAGCACGCGGACACCGGGCGGACGGTGAACCGGCCGTCCGGGACCGAACGGAGTCGGACTTTTGAATCGTGTACTGGTGGATCGGTGAGGTGAAGCGCTGATGAGCACCACCCGGCCCTACTCGCCGGGCGACGGTGGCCCGGAGCCGAGCGGCGCTTCCGGCATGCCCGAAGAAGACGCGACGGCGTCCGGGGCGGCCTTGAGCGCCGCCCTGCCCGTCGCGCCCTCCGAGGCCGCGCCGGAGGCCAGGGGACGGCAGGTCCGCAGGCTCAGCCTGGACGGAGAGAGCGGGGTGGTCCCGCTCGCCCGTGACTTCACCCGCCAGGCGCTCTACGAGTGGGGCTGGCTGCCCGCCTCGGGCGCCGAGCAGCGGGCCGCCGCCGAGGACGTGCTCCTCGTCGTCTCGGAGCTGGTCACCAACGCCTGCCTGCACGCCGACGGACCGGACGAGCTGTTCCTGTCCTGCGACCGCAAGGTGATCCGTCTCGAGGTCACCGACCGCGGCGCCGGCCAGCCCGCCCCCCGCACCCCGCACCAGGCCGGCCGCCCCGGCGGCCACGGCATGTTCATCGTCCAGCGCCTGAGCCTCGACTGGGGCGTCGTACGCACCCCCGACGACTCCGGCAAGACGGTCTGGGCGGAACTGGCCGCCCCCGCCTGAGCGCCCGGCACGAGCGAGAACGGCGAAGGGCCCCGCATCCTCGATGCGGGGCCCTTCATATGTCCGGCGGAGCGGCGTCAGGTCAGTTGACGCTGCCCATCAGAGCCTTGACCTTCTTGCGGTACATCCAGACCGCGACACCGGCGACCACGGCCAGGATCGCCTCCAGGGCGACGAAGCCCATCCTGTCGAGGTTCACCCCGCCCACGGCCGGGTTCGACAGCAGGGCGGTGATCGAGTCGCCCGCGGTGACCGCGAGGAACCAGACGCCCATCATCTGCGAGGCGTACTTCTTCGGCGCCATCTTCGTGGTCACCGACAGGCCCACCGGCGACAGCGCCAGCTCACCGACGGTCTGCACGAAGTAGATCGCCACCAGCCACATCGCCGCGGCCTTGTGACCGCCCTCGGCGATCGACAGCGGAGCGAGGAAGAGGAAGAAGGACGCGCCGACCAGGACCAGACCGGAGCCGAACTTCACGATCGTGCTCGGCTCCTTGCCGCGGCGGTTCAGCCACAGCCACAGCCAGGCGAAGACCGGGGCCAGCGCCATGATCATGACCGGGTTGACCGACTGGTACCAGGAGACGGGGAAGCCCCAGCCCGCGATGGTGTTCTTGGCCGAGCTGTCGGCGAACAGCGACAGGGTGGAACCACCCTGGTCGTAGATCATCCAGAACACGGCGGCGGCGACGAAGAACCAGATGTACGCGGAGACCTTCGAGCGCTCGGCGGGCTCCAGGTCCTTGTCGCGGTAGATCCGGGCGATCACCAGGATCGGCACGATCAGACCGATGACCGTGAGCGGGATCAGCGCCCAGTTCAGCGTGAAGTGGCCGGTGCCGCCCACCAGGGCGTAGAAGACCGCGGCGACGGCGAGCCAGATCAGGCCCTTGCGCAGCGTGGCCTTCTTCTCCTCGGCGGACAGCGGGGTCGGGACCTCGTTGCTCTGCGCGGCGAGGTGACGGCCGCCCAGCAGGTACTGCACCAGGCCCAGCGCCATGCCGAGCGCGGCCAGCGCGAAGCCGAGGTGCCAGTTCACGTTCTCGCCCACCGTGCCGATGGCCAGCGGAGCGATGAAGGCGCCCAGGTTGATGCCGATGTAGAAGAGGGTGAAGCCACCGTCACGGCGCGGGTCGTCCACGCCCTTGTAGAGGTGGCCGACCATCGTGGAGATGTTGGCCTTCAGCAGACCCGAGCCGATCGCGACCAGTACCAGGCCGACGTAGAAGCTCGCGGCGACGGGCAGCGCCAGGCACAGGTGGCCGAGCATGATGATGAGACCGGAGACGGCCACCGTCTTGCGGGGACCGAGCAGGCGGTCCGCGACCCAGCCGCCGGGCAGGGCGAGCAGGTACACGAGCGACAGGTACACCGAGTAGATCGCCGTCGCGGTGCCGGCGCTCAGGTGCAGGCCGCCCGGAGCGACCAGGTACAGCGGGAGCAGGGCCCTCATGCCGTAGTAGGAGAACCGCTCCCACATCTCGGTCATGAACAGAGTGGCCAAGCCGCGGGGGTGGCCGAAGAAGGTCTTCTCGGTGCCCGGGGTCTCCGGGCGGACCGAGTCCTTCGTCAGGCTGGACGCCATGGTCGTTCCTTGCTGGTCGGGACGCGCGATGGAGCGCTGCGCGCCCGGTGGGGGGTGCGGCCGGCACCGGCAGGGTCGGGCGTCCGCCCCCACGCCCCGGGGGTTCCCGCATCGAGAACATCGAAGGCGGAGGACGGCGACCACCGGGATCCACGCTCCGACGCGTCACTGCGTACGGGGCCCGGCCAGAGGTCATTCCTTTCAAGGCTGAGCGGAGTCAGCCCGCACAGAAAGGGAGACCCTCGGCGTCATGTGCCCGCCAAAAGGCCCCCGGTGTGCTACAGGCGTTCAGGTCACCATACGGCAGGACACTGCCGGATATGGAAGGACTTGAGACACGGATCACAGGGATCAGGGGAACCGCGCGACCTGTTTCCAAGGTGTCTTCCACGATCGCATCGCACCGTCGCTGGTTTGTACCAGCAGGGTACAAAGGTAAGAGCAGTGCTGCCGACCACGCCCCGGCCTCACGCGCGGGCGGTCTACCATCAGCTCATGACCCGTGTACTGCTCGCCGAGGACGACGCGTCCATCTCGGAGCCGCTGGCCCGCGCCCTGCGCCGGGAAGGTTACGAGGTCGAGGTGCGCGAGGACGGCCCCAGCGCGCTCGACGCCGGACTGCAGGGCGGGGTCGATCTCGTCGTGCTGGACCTGGGGCTGCCCGGCATGGACGGCCTGGAGGTCGCCCGCCGGCTGCGTGCCGACGGCCACGCCGTGCCGATCCTCATCCTGACCGCGCGCGCCGACGAGGTGGACACCGTCGTGGGGCTCGACGCGGGCGCCGACGACTACGTCACCAAGCCCTTCCGGCTCGCCGAGCTGCTGGCCCGCGTCCGGGCCCTGCTGCGGCGCGGCTCGGCCGAGCCCCAGCAGCCGCCGGCCACCCACGGGGTGCGGATCGACGTCGAGTCGCACCGGGCGTGGATGGGCGAGGAGGAACTCCAGCTCACGGCCAAGGAGTTCGACCTGCTGCGGGTGCTGGTCCGGGACGCGGGGCGGGTCGTCACGCGTGACCAGCTCATGCGGGAGGTGTGGGACACGACGTGGTGGTCTTCCACGAAGACGCTGGACATGCACATCTCGTGGCTCCGCAAGAAGCTCGGGGATGACGCGGCGAATCCCCGGTACATCGCCACGGTGCGGGGTGTGGGCTTCCGGTTCGAGAAGAGCTGAGGTTCGCCTGCCGGGCGGGGGCTGCTGCGGCTTCGGCGGCTGACCCTGCGTCGTGGCTGGTCGCGCAGTTCCCCGCGCCCCTTTAGGGCGCTGCCCTGGGCCGGGGGACACTAGGGCTCTCAGTCTTCCCGGAGGGACCCCGTGCGTCGTCGTCTTATTCAGTCCACGCTTGCCGTCGTGCTGGTGGTGATCGCCGTGTTCGGGGTCTCGCTGGTGATCGTGGAGACGCGGACGATCAGCAACAGCGCGCAGGAGCGGGTGGAGTCCGAGGCGGTCCGGCTGGCCAGCATCGTGGACAGCCGCATCCTCGCCGCCGAGAACGTCAACGCCGACGTGCTGCGCAACCCGGTCAGCAAGACCCAGTACGCGGTGATCCGGATGCCCGGCCGGGCGCCGATCGAGATCGGCAGCAAGCCCGAGGGTGACGTCATCCACTCCACGCAGCACGGCGAGGAGGGCGAGACGGTCACCGTGCAGGAGCCCCGCTCCGCCGTGACCCGCGAGGTCGGCCGCACCCTGCTGATCATCGGCCTGGTCGCCCTGCTCGCCGTCATCGCCGCCGTGCTGCTCGCCGTACGCCAGGCCAACCGGCTCGCCTCCCCGCTCACCGACCTCGCCGAGACTGCCGAACGCCTCGGCTCCGGCGACCCCCGCCCCCGGCACAAGCGGTACGGGGTCCCCGAGCTGGACCGGGTCGCCGATGTGCTGGACTCCTCGGCCGAGCGGATCGGCCGCATGCTGACCGCCGAACGGCGCCTCGCGGCCGACGCCTCGCACCAGCTCCGTACGCCGCTGACCGCGCTGTCCATGCGGCTGGAGGAGATCACCCTCACCGACGACCCGGACACGGTGAAGGAGGAGGCGACCATCGCGCTGGCGCAGGTGGAGCGGCTGACCGACGTGGTGGAGCGGCTGCTGACCAACTCGCGCGACCCCCGTACCGGCTCCGCCGTCACCTTCGACCTCGACGAGGTCATCCAGCAGCAGCTCGCCGAGTGGCGCCCCGCCTACCGCAGCGCGGGCCGGGCCATCGTCAGCTCGGGCAAGCGGCACCTGACGGCGGTCGGCACGCCCGGCGCGGTCGCGCAGGTGCTGGCCGCGCTGATCGAGAACTCGCTGATGCACGGCGGCGGCACGGTCGCCCTGCGCACCCGCGTCACCGGCAACCAGGCCGTGATCGAGGTCACCGACGAGGGCGCCGGCGTCCCCGCCGACCTCGGCGCCCGGATCTTCGAGCGGACCATCAGCGGCCGCAACTCCACCGGTATCGGCCTCGCCGTCGCCCGCGACCTCGCCGAGGCCGACGGCGGCCGCCTGGAGCTGCTCCAGACGCACCCGCCGGTGTTCGGCCTGTTCCTGTCCCGCACCGCCCCCGCGCACAAGGGCGAGGAGGCGACGGTCCGCTAGCGGACCCGCTCGGAGCTGTCCGGCTCGTGCCGGGCCACCGGCTCCTTGCCGCCCTCGCCGGGCAGCGCGCGGAACACCCAGGTGCGGTACGACCAGAAGCGGAACAGCGTGGCCACGCCGATGCCGACGAACTTGAAGACGTTGCTCTGCAGCGGGGTGTCCCAGCCGAACCCGTAGGTGGCGAGATACAGCACCCCGTTCTCGATGACCAGGCCGATCACGCTGAACACCAGGAACAGCATCAGCTCGCGCGGGCGGCCGCCCCGGTCGCGGTCCCGGTACGTCCAGTAGCGGAAGCCCAGGTAGTTGAAGACGATGGCCACGATGGTGGCGATGATGCTGGCCCGGACCACGGGCAGGTCGGACACGTGCCGGACCAGGTTGAACACACCGAGGTTGACCAGGACCCCGGCTCCTCCGACCGCACCGAACTTGGCCACCTCACGGGCGAGCCGTTGCAGCCCCGAGGAACGACGTTCCATGGCTGTGCAGCTCCCGTCCATAGGTTCTTCTCGGCCCGGCCATGCTATCCACGCGATCCCTCCCATGCCCGCGCGCCGGGCCCCGGCGGGGAAACGGGTCGGCAAGAGGCGGGCAAGGGCCGGGTAAGAGATGCGCGCCCGGCGGGCCGGGACGGCGGCCGTCCGGGCCGGTCCGTACGGCCGATACGCTAGGGGGGTGACGTTCCCGGTAGTCGGCATGGTCGGCGGGGGGCAGCTCGCGCGTATGACGCACGAGGCGGGCATCCCGTTGGGCATCAGGTTCAAGCTCCTCAGTGACACTCCCCAGGATTCCGCGGCGCAGGTCGTGAGCGAAGTCGTCATCGGCGACTATCGCGACCTCGACACGCTGCGTGAGTTCGCGCGCGGCTGTGACGTGATCACCTTCGATCACGAGCACGTGCCGACCGAGCACCTCAAGGCCCTGGAGGCGGACGGCATCCCCGTCCGGCCGGGGCCCGACGCGCTCGTGCACGCCCAGGACAAGGGCGTGATGCGCGCGAAGCTCACGGAGATCGGCGTGCCCTGCCCGCGCCACCGCATCGTGCGCGACCCGGCCGACGTGGCCGCGTTCGCCGCCGAGGGCGAGGGTTTCCCCGTCGTCCTCAAGACGGTGCGCGGCGGCTACGACGGCAAGGGCGTGTGGGTCGTCGACTCCGAGGCCGAGGCCGCCGAGCCCTTCCGGGCGGGCGTGCCGGTGCTGGCCGAGGAGAAGGTCGACTACGTCCGCGAGCTGGCCGCCAACGTCGTCCGCTCCCCGCACGGCCAGGCCGTCGCCTACCCGGTGGTGGAGTCCCGGCAGGTCGCCGGGGTCTGCGACACCGTGATCGCGCCCGCGCCCGAGCTGGACGAGTCCCTCGCGCTGCACGCGGAACAGATGGCGCTGAACATCGCCAAGGAGCTGGGTGTCGTCGGGCACCTCGCGGTGGAGCTGTTCGAGACCCGCGACGGCCGGGTCCTCGTCAACGAGCTGGCGATGCGGCCGCACAATTCCGGCCACTGGTCGATGGACGGCGCGATCACCTCGCAGTTCGCCAACCACGTCCGCGCGGTCCTCGACCTCCCCCTCGGCGACCCGCGCCCGCGCGCGCCCTGGACGGTCATGGTCAACGTGCTCGGCGGCGACTACCCGGACATGTACTCCGCGTACCTCCACTGCATGGCCCGCGACCCGCAGCTCAAGATCCACATGTATGGCAAGGACGTCAAACCCGGCCGCAAGGTGGGGCACGTCAACACCTACGGCGACGATCTGGACGACGTGCTGGAGCGCGCCCGTCACGCAGCCGGCTACCTGAGAGGCACGATCACCGAATGAGCCCCGTTGTTGGCATCGTCATGGGGTCGGACTCCGACTGGCCCGTCATGGAGGCCGCCGCCAAGGCCCTCGACGAGTTCGAGATCCCCTACGAGGTGGACGTCGTCTCCGCGCACCGGATGCCGCGCGAGATGGTCGCGTACGGGGAGCGGGCCGCCGACCGGGGGCTGAAGGCCATCATCGCGGGCGCGGGCGGCGCGGCCCACCTGCCCGGCATGCTCGCCTCGGTGACGCCGCTGCCGGTCATCGGGGTGCCGGTGCCGCTGAAGTACCTCGACGGCATGGACTCGCTGCTCTCCATCGTCCAGATGCCGGCCGGTGTGCCGGTCGCCACCGTCTCCGTCGGCGGCGCGCGCAACGCCGGTCTGCTGGCCGCCCGCATGCTCGCCGCGCACGACGAGGATCTCCTCCAGCGCATGCGCGACTTCCAGCAGGAGCTGAACGACCAGGCCACGGAGAAGGGCAAGCGCCTGCGCGCCAAGGTCGAGGGTTCGGCCGGCTTCGGATTCGGAAAGTAGGCCCGGATGACTTCGCTGGACGAGGCCCGCGCGCTGCTGCGGGAGTTTCCCGTCGTCGACGGGCACAACGACCTGCCGTGGGCGCTGCGGGAGCAGGTCGCCTACGACCTGGGCGCGCGGGACATCGCCGGGGACCAGGGCGCGCACCTGCACACCGACCTGCCGCGGCTGCGCGAAGGCGGCGTGGGGGCGCAGTACTGGTCCGTGTACGTGCGGTCGGACCTGCCCGACGCGGTGCCGGCCACGCTGGAGCAGATCGACTGTGTGACGCGGCTGATCGAGCGGTACCCGGCCGAGCTGGCGCCCGCGCTGACGGCGGCGGACATGGAGGCGGCCCGTGCCTCCGGCCGGATCGCCTCGCTGATGGGGGCCGAGGGCGGCCACTCCATCGCCAACTCCCTGGGTACGCTGCGGGGGTTGTACGCGCTGGGCGTGCGGTACATGACGCTCACCCACAATGACAACGTGGACTGGGCGGACTCCGCGACCGACGAGCCGAAGGCCGGCGGTCTGACCGCGTTCGGCCGTGAGGTCGTCCGCGAGATGAACCGGCTCGGCATGCTGGTCGACCTCTCCCACGTCGCGGCGACGACGATGCGGGACGCGCTGGACGCCACCTCGGCGCCGGTGATCTTCTCGCACTCCTCCTCGCGTGCCGTCTGCGACCACCCCCGCAACATCCCGGACGACGTGCTGGAGCGGCTGCCGGCCAACGGCGGCATGGCGATGGTGACCTTCGTGCCGAAGTTCGTCCTCCAGGCCGCCGTGGACTGGACGGCCGCCGCCGACGACAACATGCGCGCGCACGGCCTGCACCACCTCGACACCAGCGAGGCGGGCATGAAGGTCCACCGGGAGTTCGAGGAGCGCCACCCGCGCCCCGTTGCCATCGTCTCCACGGTCGCCGACCACCTCGACCACATGCGCGAGGTCGCCGGCATCGACCACCTCGGCATCGGCGGCGACTACGACGGCACCGCCTTCACCCCGGACGGTCTGAACGACGTCTCCGGCTACCCGAACCTGATCGCGGAACTGCTGGAGCGCGGCTGGTCCAAGCCGGACCTCGCCAAGCTGACCTGGCAGAACGCGGTCCGCGTCCTCGGCGCGGCGGAGGACGTCGCCCGCGAGCAGCGCGCCGCCCGCCCGGCGTCGCACGCGACGATCGAGTCGCTGGACGGCTAGCCGTCGAGGGCGGGGTAGTCGGTGTAGCCGTCGGCCCCGCCCACGTACATCAGGTACCGCTCGCGGAGCGGGTTGAGGGCCGCGCCCTTCCGCAGCCGGGCCACCAGGTCCGGGTTGGCGATGTAGGGGCGGCCGAGGGCGACCAGGTCCGCGCCGGAGGCCAGCATCTCCCGCGCCGCCCGCGCCACCGCCTCCGTGGTCAGGTCCGTCAGCACCGGGTTGCCGATCAGGGTGCCGGGCCAGTCCTCGCGCAGCCGCCGGTACAGCTCGTCGCCGGGGTCGGCGCGGACCACGTGCAGATAGGCGAGGCCCAGGCCGCGCAGACGGTGCACGAGGGCCGGGTACAGGGCGGTGGTGTCGTCCTCCTGGATGCCGTTCACCGTGCCGCCCGGTGAGATCCGTACGCCCGTCCGCCCGGCGCCGATCGCGTCGGCCACCGCCTCCGTCACCTCCACGGTGAAGCGCACCCGGTGTTCGGGCGGGCCGCCGTAGGCGTCGGTGCGGCGGTTGGTGTTCCCGGCGAGGAACTGGTGCAGCAGGTGTCCGTTGGCCGAGTGCACCTCCACGCCCTCGAACCCGGCGTCGATCGCCCGCCGGGCGGCGGAGGCGAAGTCGGCGACGGTGGCGCGGATGTCGTCGGGTGTCATCGCGCGGGGCACCGGGGCGGGCAGATGCCCCTGCCGCGTGAAGATCGTCTCCGGCAGCGCGACGGCCGAGGGTGCCACGGGGGTCAGCCCCGTCGTCGCCGGGTGGCTGACCCGGCCGCCGTGCTGGAGCTGGAGGAACATGTGCCCGCCGGCTGCCCGTACCGCCTCGGTGACCTTGCGCCAGCCGTCGGTGTGCCGGTCGGTGTGCAGCGCGGCGATGTCCGGGTACGTCTGGCCGACCGCGTTCGGGGTCGCGGCCTCGCCGATGATGAGCCCGGCGGAGGCGCGCTGGGCGTAGTAGTCCGCCATGAGCGGGGTCGGGGTGCCGTCCGGCTCCGCGCGGTTGCGGGTGAGGGGGGCCATCAACAGGTGGTGGGGGAGGGTGAGTTGGCCGAGCCGGGCCGGGGCCAGGAAGTCCGTCATGGCCGTACGGTAGAAGCTGACATTGATGTCAGGTTCAAGCCCTGGGGGCGCACATGCGGATCGGTGAACTGGCCCGGCGCACCGGCGTGAGCGAGCGGTCGCTGCGCTATTACGAGAGCCGGGGCCTGCTCGCGGCCGAGCGCACGGCGGGCGGCCACCGGGAGTTCCCGGAGGCCGCCGTCGACCGCGTGGTCCGCATCCAGGAGCTGTACGCGGCCGGCCTCCACAGCGACCGCATCCGCCACCTCCTCCCCTGCATGCGCGACCAGGACGGCGGCCCCTCCGCCCGGGCCACCCCCCGCCTCCTCGCCGACCTCACCGAAGAACGCACCCGCATAGACCGCCTCATCACCGACCTCCACCGCACCAGAGACACCCTGGACGAGGTCATCGAGGCGGCGGGGGGCGAGTGAGGTTTTTGCGGTGAGCCACTCAAGGCCGACCTGTCCGGCTACTGGTCCCGTCGGATCGACGACGAGCACCGGCTGGTGTACCGGGCCGACGACAAGGAAGTGAAGATCCTCAAGGCCCGGTACCACTACGGCTGACCCTCCGGAGGGTTCAGCAGGCGCAGAGGCAGAACGGGTGGCCCGCCGGGTCGGCGTAGACGCGCCAGGTGCGGGTGGGGGCGTCGGTGTCCAGGGGCTTGGCGCCCAGGGTGAGGATGTGTTTTTCGGCTTCGTCCAGGTCGGGGACCGTGAGGTCGAGGTGGAACTGCTGGGAGGCGTCGGGGGAGGGCCAGGCCGGGGGGACGTGGCCGGGGGCGCGCTGGAAGGCGACGGTCTGGCCGGCGGGGGTGCGCAGGTCGATCCAGTCGGCGTCTCCCTCCACCGTGCCGCCCAGGATCTCGGCGTAGAAACCGGCCAGTGCCTGGGGGTCGGGACAGTCCAGGACGATCGCGCCCAGCTCGGCGAGAGCCATGACTTCCTCCTCGATTACTAGTAAAGCTCGGTTACCGGTAACGGTTACCTCATGGTCCCGCATGAGGGGTAACGTCGCAAGCATGAGTGAGAGATCGGCCGCACCGGGCGGGCTCGCCCTGGTCGAGTCCCTGGTGAACACCCTGGACATCGAGAGCGGCCGCGACGCGCTCGACACCGAGGAGGGTCGCGCGAACCTCGGGATCGCGGACGGCGAGCTGGACACCGCCCGCGCCCTGCGCGAGTCGCTGCGCGCCGCGCTCCTCGCGCACGCCGGTCACCCGCCGCACGCCACGGTCACCCCGCTCGGCGAACTCCTCGCCCACGCCCCGTTGTTGGTCACGGTGGACGACACCGACGGCTCCGCCGCCCTCGCCCCCGCCGACTCCGCCCCGCTGCTCTCCCGTATCGCCGCCGCCGTCGCCGGCGCCCTGGTCGAGGGCACCTGGCAGCGGCTCAAGGCATGCGAGGCGCCGACCTGCCACTGGGCGTACTACGACCGCAGCCCCGCGGGCCGGAGCCGCTGGTGCTCGATGCAGGTGTGCGGGGCGCGCGCCAAGATGCGCCGCTACCGGGCCAAGGACAGGTAAGAGCCGGGGGGTTGTGCGGCCGCCGCCCGCCCCGGTGGTGCACAATGCGCACAGACGCCGGTTCGGCCGACTGAGCCTCGGCCGAACCGGCGTCGTACACGAAGAAGGGTTACGCGGTCGGGCGGCCCATCGCCCGGAACGTCCAGCCCGCCTCGCGCCACGGCACCGGGTCCAGCGCGTTCCGCCCGTCCAGCACGACCCGCGACGCCGCGACCCCGCCCAGCTCCGCCGGGTCCAGCTCGCGGAACTCCCGCCACTCGGTCAGGTGCAGTACGACGTCCGCGCCCCGTACCGCCTCGCGCGCCGACTCGGCGTAGCCCAGCGTCGGGAACAGCTTGCGGGCGTTGTCCATGCCCTTCGGGTCGTACACCGTGACCTGGCCGCCCTGGAGGTGTATCTGGCCGGCCACGTTCAGCGCGGGGGAGTCCCGGACGTCGTCGGAGTCGGGCTTGAAAGTGGCCCCGAGCACCGCGACCCGCTTGCCGAGGAACGAGCCCCCGCCGAGCGCCTCCCGTGCCATCTCCACCATCTGGCCGCGCCGGCGCATGTTGATGGAGTCGATCTCGCGCAGGAACGTGAGCGCCTGGTCCGCGCCCAGCTCACCGGCGCGCGCCATGAAGGCCCGGATGTCCTTGGGCAGGCAGCCGCCGCCGAAGCCGATCCCGGCGCGCAGGAACTTCCTTCCGATCCGCTCGTCGTGCCCGATGGCCTCGGCCAGCTTCACCACGTCACCGTCGGCGGCCTCGCACACCTCGGCCATCGCGTTGATGAAGGAGATCTTCGTGGCGAGGAAGGAGTTCGCGGCCGTCTTCACCAGCTCGGCGGTCGGGAAGTCGGTCACCACGAACGGCGTGCCCTCGCCCAGCGGGGTCGCGTACACCTCGCGCAGCAGCTTCTCCGCCCGCTCCCCGCGCACACCGACCACGATCCGGTCCGGGTGCAGGGTGTCCTGGACGGCGAACCCCTCGCGCAGGAACTCGGGGTTCCAGGCCAGCTCGGCGTCGGCCCCGGCGGGCGCGTGCTCCGCGAGGTAGGCGGCGAGCCGGTCGGCCGAGCCCACCGGCACCGTCGACTTGCCGACCACCAGCGCCGGGCGGCGCAGGTGCGGGGCGAGGGAGGCGATCGCGGAGTCCACGTAGCTCATGTCGCAGGCGTACTCGCCGTGCTTCTGCGGGGTGTTGACGCAGACGAAGTGGACGTCGCCGAAGTCCGCGGCCTCGGCGAAGTCGGTGGTGAAGCGGAGCCGGCCGGTGGAGCCCTCGATGCCCGCGACATGCGCGCGCAGCAGCTCGTCCAGGCCGGGCTCGTACATCGGGGTCTCGCCCCGCTCCAGCATCGCGATCTTCTCGGGGACCACGTCGAGCCCCAGCACCTCGAAGCCGAGTTCGGCCATGGCCGCGGCGTGGGTGGCGCCGAGATAGCCGGTGCCGATCACGGTGATCTTGAGGCTCATGGGTGCTCCAGGCGGGTACGTCGATGATGCGGCCCCGAGCATATCCGTGCCCCACGGGGTGTCTCGTCCGGGGGAAATCCGCCGCTGTCGCCAAGCTCACCTATGCGGGCCGGGGGCGGCGCTCTAAACTTTCAGTTACTTAACGGTAATTAGCGTCAGTATCACAGCGTCTTTGGAGCGTGAGAGACCGTGGCCGGATTGGCTGACTTCGACCTGTACCGCCCGTCCGAGGAGCACGACATGCTCCGGGACGCCGTCCGCTCGCTGGTCGAGGCGAAGATCGCGCCGTTCGCCGCCGCGGTGGACGAGGAGGCCCGCTTCCCGCAGGAGGCGCTGGACGCGCTGGTCGCGAACGACCTGCACGCGGTCCACGTCCCCGAGGAGTTCGGCGGCGCCGGCGCCGACGCGCTGGCCACGGTCATCGTGATCGAGGAGGTGGCCCGCGCCTGCGTGTCGTCCTCGCTGATCCCGGCCGTGAACAAGCTCGGCTCCCTCCCGGTGATCCTCTCCGGCTCCACCGAGCTGAAGAAGAAGTACCTGGGCCCGCTGGCCAAGGGCGACGGCATGTTCTCGTACTGCCTCTCCGAGCCGGAGGCGGGCTCGGACGCGGCCGGCATGAAGACCAAGGCCGTGCGCGACGGCGACTTCTGGGTGCTCAACGGCGTCAAGCGCTGGATCACCAACGCGGGCGTCTCCGAGTACTACACGGTGATGGCCGTGACCGACCCCACCAAGCGCTCCAAGGGCATCTCCGCCTTCGTGGTGGAGAAGTCGGACGAGGGTGTCTCCTTCGGCGCCCCGGAGAAGAAGCTCGGCATCAAGGGCTCCCCGACCCGCGAGGTCTACTTCGACAACGTCCGCATCCCCGCCGACCGCATGATCGGCGAGGAGGGCACCGGCTTCGCCACCGCGATGAAGACGCTGGACCACACCCGCATCACCATCGCCGCGCAGGCTCTCGGTGTCGCCCAGGGCGCCCTCGACTACGCCAAGGGCTACGTCCAGGAGCGCAAGCAGTTCGGCAAGCCGATCGCGGACTTCCAGGGCATCCAGTTCATGCTGGCCGACATGGCGATGAAGATCGCCGCCGCCCGCGCCCTGACCTACCAGGCCGCGGCCGCCTCCGAGCGCGTCGACGCCGACCTCACCTTCCAGGGCGCCGCCGCCAAGTGCTTCGCCTCGGACGTCGCCATGGAGGTCACCACCGACGCCGTCCAGCTCCTCGGCGGCTACGGCTACACCCGCGACTACCCGGTCGAGCGCATGATGCGCGACGCCAAGATCACCCAGATCTACGAGGGCACGAACCAGGTCCAGCGGATCGTGATGGCCAGGAACCTGCCGAAGTAGCGGGTACGCCCCTTCGGCCCTGCGAAACGCGAACGGCTCCCGGCATCTCGCCGGGAGCCGTTCGCGCGGTTGGCTGAAGCGACGAGGCTCGGCGCGGGCGTTCAGTCCGTGATGCCCTCCGCCGCCCGGCGTTCGCGGAGTTCGCGGATGGCGCGGCGGCGGGCGAGGCGGTGGGTGCGGCGGATCTGGGCTTCCTGGTGGCGGCGGCGGTCGCGTTCGGTCTCGGGGAGGACCGGGGGGACCTGGCGGGGCTTGCCGTCGGCGTCGACGCCGGTGAAGACGAGGTAGGCGGAGCCGACCTGGGTGGCGGGCGCGGACTCGTTCCAGCGCTCGGCGAGGACCCGTACGCCGATCTCCATGGAGGTGCGGCCGGTCCAGTTGACCTGGGCCTTGACGTGCACCAGGTCGCCGACGCGCACCGGCTCCAGGAAGACCATCTCGTCCATGGACGCGGTGACGGCGGGCCCGCCGGAGTGGCGGCCCGCCACGGCGCCCGCGGCGTCGTCGACGAGCTTCATGATCACACCGCCGTGCACCGTACCCAGCAGGTTGGTGTCGTTGTGGGTCATGATGTGGCTGAGGGTGGTGCGGGAAGCGGAAGTGGGCTTGCCCGGAATCTCCGGAGAAGCGGCGGGCGCCAGGTCTGTCATGTCCCCCACCTTATGCCGAAGCGGCTTTCGCGGAATTTATGTCGGGTTCGCAACAGAGGCGCTCCGATTTTCCGACAACCCTTGTAAGGCATCGGTCGGCACCCTGCACACTGGGGCGCATGAATGACTGGCCCGAGGGATGGTCCGACGACGAGCGCGGCCCCCGCTACGGACGCGGCAGCGCCGGTGCGCAGCCGGAAGGCCCGCGCGTGATGCGGCAGGTACGCCGCCCGGCCGCGCCGCCGCCCGGCGCACCCGCGCCGCAGTACGGCGGCGGTGTGCCCAGGCAGCCGTCGTACGTCGACGGCCAGGGCCATGACGGCTACGACAGCGGCTACAACACCGGCCAGGTGTACGGCGGTGGCGGCCCGGGTGGCCCCGGCGCCCCGGCCGGTACCCGCGCACCCCGTCCCGCGCCCAACTGGGGCCGCCGGATCAAGGTGGGTGCGATCACCCTGGCCGCCGTGCTGGTCGTCACCTCGGTGGCCACCTACTTCTGGGCCGACTCCAAGCTCAACCGGGACGTCGACCTGTCCCAGGTGATCGACCGCCCCTCCGAGGGCGAGGGCACCAACTACCTGATCGTCGGCTCCGACAGCCGCAAGGGCATGTCGAGCGAGGACAAGAAGAGACTCCACACGGGGTCCGCCGAGGGCCAGCGCACGGACTCGGTGATGATCCTGCACGTGGGTTCCAACGGCGACACCCTGATATCCCTGCCCCGCGACTCCGACGTGGTCGTCCCCTCCTACAAGGGCTCCACCTCGGGCAAGGTCTACCCCGCCACCGGCCGGCACGCGAAGCTGAACGCGACCTACGCCGAGGACGGCCCGACCCTGCTGACCCGGACCGTGGAGTACAACACCGGGCTGCGCATCGACCACTACGTCGAGATCGGCTTCGCCGGCTTCGCCAACATCGTGGACGCGGTCGGCGGCGTCGACATCAAGATCGACAAGGGGTTCAAGGACAAGTACTCCGGCGCCGACTTCCAGGCGGGCGAGCAGACCCTCAACGGCGAGCAGGCCCTCGCCTTCGTCCGTACCCGGCACGCCTTCGCCGCCTCCGACCTGGAGCGGACCAAGAACCAGCAGAAGTTCCTCGCGGCGCTGGCCCACCAGGTGGCGACCCCGTCGACCGTGCTGAACCCCTTCAAGTTCTATCCGACGATGGGCGCGGGCCTGGACTCCCTCAGCGTCGACAAGGACATGGGCCTGTTCGACCTGGCCTCGATGTTCTGGGCGATGAAGGGCGTCAACGGCGGCGACGGCACCTCCCTGAACATGCCCGTCTCCGGCTCCGTCGGCGGCAACCTCGTCTGGGACAAGGCGAAGGTGAAGACGCTGGTGGACGAGCTGAAGAACGACGAGAAGGTCACGGTCTCGGGCAACTGACGCTTCTGGCCGGAACAGTGAAGGCGCTTCCCCGGACACGGGGTGGCGCCTTCCATCCGTTTGCCGCACGTACCCGGCAGGCGACGTAGTTTCCCGTTCCGTCAACCGCGATCGCTTGACCTCTGCGCACTGGGCTCGGGTGAAGGTCACCAAGCTGGTGAGCACATGCGATGTCACCGAGTGCCCGACGATCTACGTCACGGATCGCGGCACCTTCCTTGTGCAGGGTGAGACTCCGACCGATCACGGGCTTGAGATTCCGGTGGAACTGATCCAGAAGGCCATCCGTGACAACCTCATCTAGGACTCTCGGCGACCTCTTCGACACGTTCCAGCACGAGGCGTTCCGACTGGAGACCCTAGACGACTACAGCAAGTCCGGAAACGTGGACGCCTATCATGCGTTCCTGGCCGGCGAGCCGCAACCGCCCCATTACAACGCGGCCTGGATCGAATAACTCCTCTCGCACACCGAGCAGGGGAAGCGGATTTGCCGGGTGCACGTTCTGTCGCGCCCACTCTCGGACTATCTTAGATTCGAACTCGGGTGGGGATACCGGAAGAACATGACCGGGGGCGAAGAGTTCTTCATACTCGACATCACCGGGAAGCCGAACCCGTTGGAGAACGTTCCGGATTTCTGGCTGTTCGACTCCGCCACTGCGGCCGCTATGCATTACGAGGCGACCGGTCAGTACATCGGATCAGAGGTGCTGCGGCCGGAAAGAACAGCAGAGTTCACGCGGTATCGCGACATGGCGCTCGCGCACGCAGAGCCTTTCGCTGCATGGTGGGTCAAGTACGGAACGTGAACAGAGCACAGCTCGCGGCCGCATTGAAGGCACTTCGAATGGCTGCCGGGAAGGAAGCCAAAGCCGTAGCTCGCAGCGCCCTGATGTCCCCGACCGCGATCGGCGTCTCGGATGAAGTCAAGGCGCAGTACACCGAGGCCGCACGAGCGTCGGTCACGGAGGCAACCGCCTGGCGCCTGCTGAGACGCGTCGGAATGCACACGGGGCAACAGGCCGCCAAGGCCCTGGAACGTCATGACCTTGGCGAAGAAACCCTCAACCGCACGATCAACGGAAGGCTTGAGCGCCAAGGGGTCCTGTACGACAACGCCAAGTCACTGCGGTTCGTCATCACAGAACCTGTCCTCCGATGGCAGATCGTCCCACCGCAGATGATGGCAGCCCAGCTCGATCGCATTGTTTCCCGCTACAGGTGCGGCAGCGCGACATCGCGAATCACGCGTTCGTCATCCGCGATGACCGAATGGTGACAGTGGAGATTGTGCACGCCGAGGTGGTGGTGACGGACCCTCGGGACGTGAGACTGTACATTGAAAAATTCGATGGATTCGCACGGGTCGCATTGTCCGGAGACAAAATGCGGGGCCTCGTCGAGGGCATTCGCGACGATTTCTTGCGGGAACAGGAAACGGGCTAGGGCCGCCCCGGCCAACTCGTTAAAGATGGCGCCATGGAGAGCAACTAGAGAAGTGCCGATCCCGACGCCCCTGGCCACTTCAGGGTGGCCCCCGTGCGAGTGTCGACGGTGCGTGGGCCAGGGTAAGAAATCAGGCCGCTGAGGCGACGGCCGCCCCGCGCCCGTGACGAGGCAGCAGGCCCCGACCGTCGTCCCTGCCAGGGCCCGCATCCCGTCCAAGCCGCGCAGCGCTACGCCTCGCCCGAGCACACCACCTCGTCCCCCCTCACCACCGGCGCGTCCGGGGTCGCGATCTGGGGGCCCTTTACCGGGTGGACGGATTTCCAGTCGGTGCCGGCTGTTACGCGGAGGATGGGGCCGAGGCCGGGGGTGGGGTGGAGTTCGCTGCCGGGGAGGGCGGTGGCGAGGGAGCGGGCGGAGCGGTCCCAGCGGGGGTCGTAGGAGATGACCGTGCGGGCGACGGGATGCGCGGCGGTCACCGGCTGGCGGGTCGTGGCGAAGCCGGTCGCGGCGAGGGCCGCGTCGACCTTGCGGCCGAGCCCCGCCGTACCGGTGCCGTTCTCCACCCGGACCCGGACGGAGTGCGGGTCGACCTCGACGGTCGTGGCCGCCGGGGCCTTCGTCGCCGGGTGCGCGCCGAGCGGCTTGTCGTCGCGCAGGTTGGTGAAGAGCCGCTCGGACTTGACCGGGTCCCACTTCAGCGTGGAGCCGATGCCCTTCACGGCGTACCCCATCTGCCCGATGGGCACGGTGGTGAACTCCGAGGACGACGGCGAGAAGTTCCGCATGGCCCGGCCGAGGTCGAGCAGCTCGTCGGTGCCGAACCCGTTGTCCGCCCGCACCGAGCCGAGCACCGCCCGCGTCACGTCCCGGAACCGCATCGGGTTGAACAGCACCCCCGAGGACGTGGCCCGCTCGATCAGCGCCGCCATGAACCGCTGCTGGCGCTGCATCCGGCCCAGGTCGCTCGCCCCGTCCACATGCCGGGCGCGGACGTACTGCAGGGCCTGTCCACCGCCCAGGGTGTGCGGGCCGGGCGCGAGGTCGAGCCCGGTGTAGGAGTCCTTCAGCGGGGTCGGGGTGCAGATCTTCACCCCGCCGAGCACGTCCACCGTCTTCATGAAGCTGGCGAAGTCGACCTCCAGATAGTGGTCGACCTTCACATGCGTCATCGCCTCCACCGTGCGCACGGTGAGCTGCGGCCCGCCCTCCGCGTACGCCGCGTTCAGCTTCATCGGGTGCGCGTGGTGCCGCTCACCGGTGGTCTGGTCGACGTGCTCGGGCACCTCGGTGTACGAGTCGCGCGGCAGGCTCACCACACTGGCCCGCTCCCGGTCCTCCGAGATGTGCACGATCATCACCGTGTCGGTGCAGTGGCAGGGCGCGCCACCCAGCTTGTACGCGCGCCGCTCCGCCTCGGTGATCTTGTCCCGGCCGTCGGTGCCGACCAGCAGCACGTTCATGCCGTGGCCCGCGCGGGGCCGGTTCTTCATGTCCTTGAAGGCGTCCACGCGGGCGATGCCGGAGTCCAGGCCGGTGACCACCGCGTGGCCGATCCCGGCCGAGGCGAGCACCGCGACCGACAGCGCGGTCACCGCCCGCACCGCCCAGCGCGGCCGCCGCCTGCGGGCGAGGGGCCCCCGTCGCACCCGTCCGGACGGCCGGGGCCGGCGCGGCGGCCTGGGAGCGCTCCCCGCACCCCGGACGGAGGGGGCTGGGGGCCGAGGCGGTCTGGGCAAGGGACACCTCCGGGATGCGGCCGTACGTGGGAATGTGATCACCGTAGGTCGATACGATCTCCAGCCCGCGTCGCGGCCGCGGCGGCGCGCAACGGTGTCCCCCATTCGCGGTAACGTGAGCCCCCTATGAACGCCAAGCCCGATGTGCGGCACCCCGCCGTGTCCGTGATCATGCCCGTGCTCAACGAGGAACGGCATCTGCGCGGCGCCGTCCAGGCGATCCTCGCGCAGGAGTACGCCGGCGACATGGAGGTCGTGATCGCCCTCGGTCCCTCCGCGGACCGTACGGACGAGATCGCGGCCGAGCTGGTGGCCGAGGACCCCCGCGTGGTCACGGTCCCCAACCCCACCGGCCGCACCCCCGCCGCGCTGAACGCCGCGATCAAGGCGTCCCGGCACCCGGTCGTCGTCCGCGTGGACGGCCACGGCATCCTCTCGCCGAACTACATCGCCACCGCCGTACGGCTCCTTGAGGAGACCGGCGCGCAGAACGTCGGCGGCATCATGCACGCCGAGGGCGAGAACGACTGGGAGCACGCGGTCGCCGCCGCGATGACCTCCAAGATCGGTGTCGGCAACGCCGCCTTCCACACCGGTGGCGCGGCCGCCCCCGCCGAGACGGTCTACCTCGGGGTGTTCCGCCGCGAGGCGCTGGAGCAACAGGGCGGCTACAACGAGGAGTTCATCCGCGCCCAGGACTGGGAGCTGAACTTCCGCATCCGCGAGGCGGGCGGCCTGATCTGGTTCTCGCCCGAGCTGCGGGTCTCCTACCGGCCCCGCCCGAGCATCAAGGCGCTGGCCAAGCAGTACAAGGACTACGGCCGCTGGCGGCACGTCGTCGCCCGCTACCACGAGGGGTCCATCAACCTCCGCTACCTCGCCCCGCCGGCCGCCGTGTGCGCGATCGCGGCGGGCGTGGTGGTCGGCGTGGCCGTCACCCCCTGGGGCTTCGTCGTCCCCGCCGGCTACCTGGCGGCCATCGCGGCGGGCTCGATACCGGCCGGCAAGGGCCTCCCCCTCAAGGCCCGCCTCCAGATCCCGGTCGCCCTCGCCACCATGCACATGTCCTGGGGCTTCGGCTTCCTGACCAGCCCCAAGTCCCTGGCGAAGCGCGTCATCGCGTCCCGCCGCCCGGCGGTGCTCGAACCCCGGTAGTGACCACGTGAAAGGGCCCCTCCCGCAGCCGGGAGGGGCCCTTTTCGCGTCGACCGCCTACCAGCGGTAGGGCTTGTACACGTCCATGCAGGACTTGTCGTCCGAGCCGTTGATGGCGTCCGTGCCGCTGGGGAGGTCGCCGGCCTTCGGGGCGGCCTTCTTCGGGTACGTGTCGCCGGTGCGCCAGTCCGAGCCGACCACGACGGTCACGCCGGAGACATCGGTGGAACGTTCCACCTGCTTCGCCGGGATGCCCAGCGCCTTGGCCACCGCCTGGGCGTCGCCCTCCAGGTCGGCGCTCGGGTAGCGCACCACCGTCTCGTCGGCGGACGGCGCCGCCGAGGTGTCCGCCTGCGCCTGGCCGTACCCCTTGGCGCCCAGGGCGCTCGCCACCGCGCGGGCGCGGCCGCTGACCGGGGCGAGGGTGTCGCTGCGGGTGCCGTTCTGCACCTGCACCCCGAGCCGCTCCGGAGCGGCGGAGGGCGCCTTGACGGGCTCGGCGTCCGCGACCGTCTTCTTGGCCGGCTTGCCGTTCTTGTCGAGGGAGACGTCCTCGCGGAGCATCTGCCACAGCTTGTCGGCGCCGGCCTGGTCGGGCAGCACGTGGGAGATGTTCTGCGGGTCCTCGATGTTCGGCATCGTCACCGAGGTGATCCGGTTGGCCGGCACCGCCTTCAGCTCCATGCCGAGGTCGTACAGCTTCTTGACGCTGCTGATCTCGTCGGACACGGTCAGGGACTTGGTGGCCGCCTCCGCGAGGTTCATCAGCCTGCCGCTGTCGGTGAAGACGTTCTGGCCCTTGAGGGTGCGGATCATCGAGTTCAGGTACATGTGCTGGGCGCGGGCGCGCATCACGTCGCTGCCCCAGGCGTGCCGGGTGCGCAGCCACTGCAGGGCCTGCTCGCCCTGCACCTTGTGCGTGCCGGCGGTCAGCTTCAGGCCGGAGCCGCCGCGCTGGGCGGCCGTGGAGCGGTCCCAGACGTTCTGGTTGACGCAGACCCCGACGCCGCCGATCGCGTCCGCCATCCGCACCACACCCGCGAAGTCGATCGTCATCCAGTGGTCGATGTAGACCCCGGTGAGGTTCTCCCAGGTCGCCAGCGTGCAGCCGGCGCCGCCCCGGGCGAGGGTGGTGTTGATGATGTCGTTGGTCGCCGGGTAGACCCGTCCGGTCTTGGCGTCCTTGCACTCGGGGATGTCCACGCGGGTGTCGCGGGGGATGCTCACCATGGCGGCGCTCTTGCGGTCCGCGGAGACGTGGATCAGCATCTGCACGTCACCGAGGGGCGGGTTGCTGCGGTTGTCCTTGCTGCCGCCGAGCTTGACGTTCTCCGCCGAGGCGCGGCTGTCGGAGCCGATCAGCAGGATGTTCAGCGGGGTCTGGCCGTCCGCGTTGGGCCGGGTGCGCTGGGCCCTGGAGTCGTCGCTGCCGCTGCGCGCGCCCGCCTGGATGTTGCCGTTGAGGTGCTCGTAGTACAGGTAACCGGCGCCGGCCGTGCCGAGTATCAGCAGCGCCAGCACACTCGCCGACCAGCGCAGCGCGCGCCGCCCGCCGCCCTGCTTCCCGTCACGGCGCCGGCCGCCGGCGCCTCCGTCACGCGGGCCCCCGGCCCTCGGCGCGCGCTCTCTGGTGTCCTGCGCCACCGAACCCCTCCCCCGAACCCGACTTTGCGACAACTCCCCGTCCTTCCACCACACACGCAGCAAACGGGCCCGTCCCGCGCCGAGTTAGACGCACGACGGGCCCGATGGGTTACCTAAGAGGCGCACTCCACCTTGTCAGCAGTGGACTTGTTACTCACGTCCGGTGCCTTCGCCGGGGCTGTGAGCGAGACGCCCGCGCCCTTGAAGTCCTTGCCCAGGGTCAGGCTCATCGCGGGCAGGCCCTGCGCGTTCTCCACGCTCTTGCCCGGCTTCAGCGCCGAGCCCGGCAGGCCCATGAGGGCGGCCAGTTCGCGCGCCTGCGGTGCCTGGTCCGGGGCGTACTCCAGCGTCGTCTTGCTCAGCTCCGCCGGGGCGTTGCCCGCGTTCTCCGACTTCAGGATGCTCTTCTCCGTCTGCATCCAGTTCAGGGTCTCCTGCGCGCTGCCGTCGGCCGCGCCGCCGTTCATCACGCGCACCCGCACATCGGACGGCGCCGACCTGCTGCCCTTGAGCCGGGCGGCCTGGGCGTCCTTGGCGGCCTTCTCCTTCTTCTTGACGTCGGTGAAGGAGACGTCGTTGTTGATGGCGTCGAAGATCTCCGGGCCCGCGGTCTGGTTGACCACGACCGTCGCGTGCACCTTCTCCGCCGGGTTGTCGATCACCGGCACCGTGAGGAAGGTGATGTTCTTCGGCGGCACCTTCTTCATCTCCAGCGCGATGTCCTTGAGCGTGCCCACGGACTTGATGCCCTGGTCGACGGTGAGCGCGTTGGTCGCCGCCTCCGCGAGGTCCAGCAGCTTGCGGGGGTTGGTCAGGGTGTCGCTGGAGGACATGTCCCGCATCAGCGACCCCATGAACTGCTGCTGCACCTTGATCCGGTCCAGGTCGCCCTGGTTGCCCCAGGCGTGCCGGGTACGGACGAACGCCAGCGCCTGCTCGCCCTCGATCTTGGACTCGCCGGCCGGCAGCTCCAGGTGGGAGTCCTTGTCGTTCACCGCGTGCTTCAGGCAGACCTTGACGCCGCCGACCGCCGAGGTCAGGGTCTTGACCGCGTTGAAGTCGACCATCATGAAGTGGTCCGGCGTGATGCCCGTGACCGCCTTCACCGTACGCATCGTGCAGCCCGCGTCCCGGCCCTCCTGGCCGAGGCTGGTGTTGAAGCGGACCTGGCTGGAGCCGGGGATGACCTTCTTGCTGCCGTCGGGCTGGACGGTCTCGCAGTCCGGCACGTCCACGATCATGTCGCGGGGGATGCTCAGCGCCGTCGCGTTGGTCCGGTCCTTGGCGACGTGCAGCAGGATGTTGGTGTCCGCGTGGCCGACGCTGTTCTTGTCGCCGTAGCCCTCGTTGCCGGCGCCGGTGCGCTTGTCGGTGCCGATGATCAGGATGTTGAAGGCGTCGTCCTTGCTGAAGCCCTGCTTCGCCGCGCTGCCGACGTCGGTCGCGGAGACGTTGCCCTCGAGATGCTTGAGGTAGAGGTAGCCCGCCGAGCCGGTGGCGACCAGCACCAGCGCCAGACCGCCGCCGGTCCAGGCCAGGATCTTCTTGGTCTTCGACTTCTTCTTCACCGGGCGCCGGTTGCGCCGCCCCGGCGGCGGCTCCGGCTCGGCCCCCCTGCGGCGGCGCGGCTGCGGCACCTCGGCGCCGCGCTCCGGAGCCTCCCGTACCGCCGCGCCGCCCCGGCCGCGCCCGGCCTCGGGATCAGCGGGACGGCCGCGCCGGGAAGCCCGCGGTCCGGGAACCGGTGACTGCGGTGCGGAATTGCTCAGTCGCAGTTCGTATTCGCCGGTGTTCGGATTGAGTACCCACTGGTCTGCGGGGTCGATGTTCTCCGCCCGCCCACGGCTTTGCGCGTCCACGGTTGTCCGAATCCTCCGTCGGGGCCACGCGGCGCCTTCCCCCTCGTAGGCGCTCGGGTCTCGGTGAAACGGTGCGCGGTCGGAGGACGGACCTCACGGGCCGGGGTGCACCGGATCGCTCACACTATCCGCCCTGTTCAGGGTCGAGCGACGCCGGTGACGAATTCCACGTTCTTAGAACTGGGCAATCCCGCTCATTCCTCTGAACAAAAGTTCGCCGATTTGGTGTGGGGATTACTCACACGTGTGCGCGGCGGCCGTGCTGCCCCGGTAGGTGGGGGTGTCCGAAGGGGAGTTTCCCGCGTTGTCGCCGGGTGATTTACCGCCGGTATCCGGTGAAGTGTCCGCAACTTCGACGGGCCGGTCCGCGCGCAGCCGGGCGAAGAGTTCCCCGGCCTCGGGCTGCACCAGTTGGTCACGGTCGGAGTCGTATACATACGCCTCGCGCGGAGCGGTGAGGAACCGCACATGTTCGGTGGGGATGTCGCGCACTCCCCGGACCAACCGGTACAAGCCGCGCAGACTGGCCAGTTCGGGATCGGTGGTGAGCGCCGAGGTCGCCGCGTCCAGCACCGGATACAGCTTCACCGGGTTCAGCAGGACGCCGTCGCTCCGTACCTTCTCCACCAGCGCGCCGAGGAAACGCTGCTGGCGGTCCATCCGGTCGGTGTCGCTGCCGTCCCCGAGCGTCTTGCGAGCGCGTACGTAACCGAGCGCCTGCTCGCCGTCGAGGGTGATCCGGCCGGCGGGCAGCTTCAGCTTGGCCGCCTTGTCGTCGATCGGCTCCCGCACGCACACCGGCACCCCGTCGACGGCGTCCACCATCTGCTGGAACCCGCTGAAGTCGACGACCATGTGGTGGTCGACCCGGATACCGGTCAGCTCCTCGACGGTACGGATGGTGCAGGCCGAACCGCCGACCTGGAAGGCGGTGTTGAACATGGCGAACGACGGGTCGCTCTGCCCGCCGCCGGCGCGCGGGCAGGCCGGGACGCGCACCATCAGGTCGCGGGGGAGCGAGACTGCGGTGGCGCTGCGCCGGTCGGCCGCCAGGTGGAGCAGGATCGTGGTGTCCGAGCGCTCCGTGCCCGAGTCCCGCCCGTACTTCCCGTTGTCGCTCCCGGCGCGGGTGTCGGTGCCGATCAGCAGGATGTTCTGGGCGCCCGACACCAGCGCGGTGGGCCGCTCCTCGTCGTAGCGGGCCAGCTCGCGCGCGGCCGCCTCGTCGGGGGTGATGTTGTCGCTGAGCCGGGCGTACAGCACCCAGCCGGCCCCGCCCGCCGCGAGGAGCAGTACGGCCGCGCCGAGCCCGCCGCCCCTCAGCCACCGCCGCCGGCGCCGCCGCGCGAGCCCGTCCCCGGTGGCCGAGGCGCCGGGAGTTGCGGAGTCGGGCACGGCGGCACCACCCCTCGCGGTCGTCGGACGTACGCCCTGCTCCTACGACCATGGCCGCGCGGACGGCCCCGAGCCGCCCTTTGCTGGGCCGAACGGGCGGTCTCAGTGCCGGGAGGCCGTCACCCGCTCGGCGTCGATGCGCTGCGCCAGCGCGTCGGCGGGCAGCTTGTCGAGGTTGCGGCACAGCACCACCGAGCCCCCGGCGGCCAGCGGCGCGTACAGCCCCGCGCTCAGTCCGGCCCAGGTGTCGTACGGCAGCCCCGACAGCAGCCGGGAGCCCGGCCCGGTCAGGTCCAGGTCCGGCGCGTCGGCGAGCGCCCGCTCCACCACCTCGGCCGCGCTGAACTCGGCCCCGGCCACGATCAGCGCGGGCTCCTCCGGGTCCACCGGCGCGAAGGGGGCGAACCGGTCACCCTGGCCCGGCACTTCGGCCGCGTAGTCCATGAAGCCCTCCGGCACCTGCGGGAACCGCCCGCCCAGCGGACGCAGCGCCAGCGCGACCCGCTCGCCCCGGCAGGCCCGCGCCTCATCGAGGGTGTCCGGCCCGCTGACCACCACGTCGGCCGCGGCCGGGTCCCCGGAGACGTCGGCCACCGCGCCCACCGACGAGCACGCAAGGAGCCACACGGCGGTCTGCCAGTGCGCGGGCAGCAGCAGCGCGACCCGGTCGCCGGGGGCCACGGACAGCTCGCCCTGGAGCAGGTTGGCGGTCTTGGCCACCCAGTTGGCGAAGGTGGCGACGGACAGCTCGACGCGTTCGCCCGTGGCGTCGTCGTAGAAGGTCACCAGGGGGCGTCCGGCGTCCGCGGCGAGCGCGGAACGCAGCAGGCCGGCTGGGGTGCGATCGGTGGCGTTCATCCGCGCAAGGGTACGCGGGCGGGGCCGCGCCCGACGGCGGCTCAGCACCCAGGCCCGCGCCCGACGGCGGCTCAGCACCCGTGCCCGCGCCCGGTGTCCGGCGCCCACTCGCCCGTGCGGACGCGTACGGCCGGGGGACGGCGCCCGCTGATCCCCTCGACACCGCGCGGCCATCGAGGGCCGGCACCGTGCCGTCTGCCTACACTGGCCGGCCGAAAACGAGACGTTCCGCCGGTCCCGGCAGGAAGCGGAGACGACAGGTGACAGAAGCGATCCTCCTGGTCGGCGGCAAGGGCACGCGGCTGCGGCCGCTCACGGTGCACACGCCCAAGCCCATGGTCCCGGCGGCCGGGGTGCCGTTCCTCACGCACCAGTTGGCGAGAGCGAGAGCCGCCGGCGTGGACCACATCGTCCTCGCCACCAGCTACCTCGCCGAGGTCTTCGAACCCCACTTCGGCGACGGCTCCGCCCTCGGGCTCCACCTGGAGTACGTCACCGAGAAGGAGCCGCTGGGCACCGGCGGCGCCATCCGCAACGTCGCCGAACGGCTGCGCTCCGGCCCCGACGAGCCCGTCCTGATCTTCAACGGCGACATCCTCACCGGCCTCGACATCCGGGCCCTGGTCGACACCCACGAGTCCACCGGCGCCGACGTCTCCCTGCACCTGACCAAGGTCACCGACCCCCGCGCCTACGGACTGGTCCCCACCGACGACACCGGCCGCGTGCTGGCCTTCCTGGAGAAGCCGCAGACGCCCGAGGAGATCGTCACCGACCAGATCAACGCGGGCGCCTACGTCTTCAGCCGCTCCGTCATCGACACCATCCCCGCCGGGCGCCCGGTCTCCGTGGAGCGCGAGACCTTCCCCGGTCTGCTGGCCGCCGGGGCCCACCTCCAGGGCATGGTCGACTCCACCTACTGGCTGGACCTCGGCACCCCGGCCGCCTTCGTCCGGGGCTCCGCCGACCTCGTCATGGGCCGCGCCCCCTCACCCGCCGTGCCCGGCCGGCGCGGGGACCGGCTGATCCTGCCGACGGCCAGGGTGGCGTCCGACGCCAAGCTGACCGGGGGCACGGTGGTGGGCGAGGGCGCGTTCGTCGCCGAGGGGGCGCGGGTGTGCGGCTCCACGATCCTGCCGGGCGCGGTCATCGAGCCGGGCGCGGTCGTCACCGACTCCCTCATCGGCAGCCGGGCCCGCGTGGGCGAACGGTCCGTCCTCACGGGTGCGGTGGTCGGGGACGGCGCCGTGGTCGGGGCCGACAACGAGCTGCGGGACGGCGTCCGGGTGTGGTGCGACGCGCGCATCCCGGCCGGGGCGGTCAGGTTCTCCTCGGACCAGTAGGCCCGGCTCACCACCTGCCGATGTCGGTCTTCCGCATCTTCGGGTGCCGGCGCGGCGGGGTGTTGCCGCTGAGCAGGACGTAGCGGGCGGCCCGGTGACGCTGGCCCCCCGGGGCGTACGGCTCCAGCAGGCGCAGCATCTCCGCGTCGTCCGCGTCCCGGTTCCCGGCCAGCGCCCAGCCGACGATGCGGGGCAGGTGCAGGTCGCCCGTGGTCACCGCGTCCGGCGCGCCATGGCTGCGCTGCACCACCTCGGCCGACGTCCACGGACCGACGCCGGGGACGACCTCCAGGCGGGCCCGCGCCTCGGCCGGGGTCATCCCCGCGGTCTGCTCCAGCCGCGCGGCCAGCCGGACGGCCCGCAGGATGGTGGAGGCCCGCTTGTCGTCCACGCCCGCCCGGTGCCACTCCCAGGACGGGATCAGCGCCCAGGTCCGGGGCGCGGGCATCACCCACATCGGGCGCTCGCCCGTCCCGGCGGGGCCCGGCGCGGGCTCCCCGAACCAGCTCACCAGCCGCCGCCACGCCCGGTACGCCTCGTCGGCGGTGACCTTCTGCTCCAGCACCGAGGGGATCAGCGACTCCAGCACCAGCCCGGTCCGGGTCAGCCGCAGTCCGGGACGCCGGTGCCGGGCCAGGGCGACCAGCCGGTGCCGGGGCTCGAAGGCGCCGGGGTCGTCGGCGGCGCCCAGCAGCTCGGGCAGCCGGTCCAGCAGCCACTCGGCGCCGGGCCCCCATGCCTCCCCGCGCACCTCGCCGCCGTACGCGTACACGCGCAGCGTGCCCGGCCCGGCGGGGGTACGGGTGGCCCGCCACACCGAGCCGTCGCGGGTCGCGCGGAACGTGGGGTCACCGCCCCCGCGCCGCAGCACTCCCAGCACCAGACCGAGGTCGTACGGCCCCTCGGGCACCCACGTCCGCGTCCGGGGCCCGGCCGCCTGCCGGGGCAGCACGGGTGCCGGAACCGCGTCGCGCACGGTCGCGTGCGACGGGAGCCGGGGGGCGAAACGTCCTGCCACGGGGAGAGGTCCTAGGGGTGCGGATGGGGCGGGGGTGCCCTACGAGACTGGTGCCCTACGAGACTAGGGCCTCTCCGCGCGCCTCACCGCACCTCGATGAAGGCCCCCGCCTCCCGCGCAGGACGGGCCGGGGGCTCCTGGGCCGGGTGACCGATCGCCACCGCGCCCATCGGGTCCCAGCCGGCGGGCAGGTCCAGCACCTCGCGGACCACGTCCCGGCAGAACATCGTGGACGACACCCAGGCCGAGCCCAGCCGCTCCCCGGCCAGCGCGACCAGGAAGTTCTGCACACCCGCGCCCGTGGCGACCACGAACATCTCCCGCTCGGCCGCGTCCCGCCGCGCGTCGCCGTAGGTGTGCGAGCCGTCCATGACCAGGCAGGGCACGGCCAGGTACGGCGCGTTGCGCAGGACGTCACCGCGCCGGACCCGCTTGGCGATGGACTCCTCGCTCTTGCCGTCCCGGCGCAGGTCGGCGATCCAGGCGTCCCGCATCGCGTCGAGCAGCGCGAGCCGGGACTCGGCCGACTCCAGCAGCACGAACCGCCACGGCGTGGTGTGGTGCGGGGCGGGCGCGGTCACGGCGGCGGCCACCGCCCGGTGCACCGAGCCGGGGTCGACCGGCTCGTCGGTGAAGGCCCGTACGGTACGGCGCAGGGTCAGCGCCTCCCGTACCGCCTCGGAGGTGCCGAGCCGGAACATGTCGTCCCGCGCGGAGCGCACCATCGCCCGCGCGCCCTCGCCCTGGTCGGCCGCGTCGGTGACCACGTGGGGCAGGCCGCGGACGACCGCCACCGGCAGGCCCGACGCCTTGCCCTTGATCAGGTCGCCCGCCGAGGCGAGTTCGTCGGCGGTGGCGACGACGGTCGCGGAGAGCGGGTTGCCGTGCGCGTCGGTGCCACCGCGCAGGTCGTCCAGGACCCGCACCCCGGCCGCGCCGATCGCCACGTCGGTGAGCCCGGCACGCCAGGGGCGGCCGAAGGTGTCGGTGACGATCACGCCCACGGTGACGCCGAGCGCCTCCCGAAGGCCCTCGCGGATGCCCCGCGCGGAGGCGTCCGGGTCCTCGGGCAGCAGCAGCACAGTGCCCTCGGCGGTGTTGGACGCGTCGACCCCGGCGGCGGCCATGACCAGGCCCTGCCGGTTCTCCACGATGCGCAGCGGTCCGCGCCGGGCCACCACGCGCACCGTCTCCGCGTCGATCGCGGCCTCCCGGTCGGCGGCCCGCACGATCCGTCCCTCGGCCTTCGACACGATCTTGGAGGTGACGAGCAGCACGTCCCCGTCGGCGAGCCCCGGCTCGGCCGCGGCGATCAGCTTGGCCAGGTCGGCGCCCGGCGCCACCTCGGGCAGACCGGAGGGCGCCCAGACCCGGTAACCACTCACGCGGTCCGCACCTCCCCCGCCAGCTCCAGCGCCTCGCGCGCCATCGCGGCGGTCGCGTCCAGGTCGCTCATCATCAGCGGTACGGCACGGCAGCGGATGCCGGCCGCCTCCACGGTCCCGACCGAACCGGCGTCCACGGTGTCGACGAGCCAGCCGTCCAGCAGCCCGGAGCCGTAGTGCGCGGCGACCGCGGCGGCGGTGGACTCCACGCCGACGGCGGCGAGCACCTTGTCGGCCATCCCGCGCACCGGCGCGTCACCGACGATGGGGGAGAGCCCGACCACCGGGACACCCGCCTCCGCGATGGCCTCCCGGATGCCGGGCACCGCGAGGATGGTGCCCACGGACACCACCGGGTTGGACGGCGGGAAGAGGATGACGTCGGCCTCCGCGATGGCCTCCAGCACACCGGGCGCGGGCTTGGCCTGCTCGGCGCCGACCGGCACGACCGCCTCTGCGGGCACCGAGGCGCGCAGCCGCACCCAGTACTCCTGGAAGTGGACCGCCTTGCGCTCGCCGTCCAGGTCGACGGCGACATGGGTCTCCACCCGGTCGTCGGTCATCGGGATCAGCCGCACGCCCGGCTTCCAGCGGTCGCACAGCGCCTCGGTGACCGCGCTCAGCGGATACCCGGCGCCCAGCATCTGGGTCCGCACGATGTGGGTGGCGAAGTCCCGGTCGCCGAGCCCGAACCAGCCCGGCCCGGCGCCGTAGGCCGCGAGCTCCTCCTTGAGGTGGAAGGTCTCGTCCGCCCGCCCCCAGCCCTGCTCCTCGTTGATGCCGCCGCCGAGCGTGTACATCACGGTGTCGAGGTCGGGACAGACCTTCAGCCCGAAGAGATGGATGTCGTCGCCGGTGTTGCCGATGACCGTGATGTCCGCGTCCGGGGCGGCCTGCTTCAGACCGCGCAGGAACCGGGCACCGCCGATGCCGCCTGCCAGAACCACAATGCGCATGGGATCAGTGTGTCAGCAGCCGCCGACAGTCCGTGCGGCCGGTGATCACACCCCGGCCGTGCTCGGCTCCGTACGGGACTCGCA
The DNA here is from genome assembly GCF_004784475.1 of Streptomyces bauhiniae. Taxonomy (GTDB): domain Bacteria; phylum Actinomycetota; class Actinomycetes; order Streptomycetales; family Streptomycetaceae; genus Streptomyces; species Streptomyces seoulensis. Next base: position 18,353 of record NZ_SRRT01000007.1, on the reverse strand, counting down.
GAGCGGGGCAGTGTGCATGGGCATCTCGGTGAGGCCGGGGTAGTAGATGTGCAGGCTGACCGCGGGCTCCAGCGCGTCGTTGACCACGTCGTGGACATAGCCGGGCGCGAAGACCCGCTGGGCGCCGGCGGTGAGGGTGCGGGTGCCCCGGTCGGTGCGCTCGGTCAGGGTGCCCTCCAGCACGGTGAGGATGCCGGAGGAGCGGCCGTGGTCGTGCGGTCCGCTGCCCTGGCCGGGCACCCAGGACAGCAGCCACACCTCGTAGCCGGGGCCGGTGCGCAGCCGGTGGTACCAGCGGGTGGTGGCGTCGTAGCGGACCAGGTGCGCCCACCGGTCGCGGTCGGCGGCGACCGCGCGGGCCAGTCCGGCGAACTCGGCGACGGTCACCGGGTGCTCGCGGGGCGGCTGCAGCAGGTGGGGGACTTCGAGGAGGTCACCGGCGATCTGGAGGTCGTTGTCGCTGTTCATGGGGGTGTGGGGTTCCTCGGCGGAGAGGTGGTGGCTGGGTGTCGCTGGGCCCCGGCCCGGATCACGGGCGTACGGGCGGGTGTCCCCGAAGGGGTGCGGGAACGGCGGGACACGCGGGGCCGGAGTGGGCCCGGGGTCCGCTGGAGCGCGGTCGGCTCAACAGCAGGGACAGCAACAACAGCTAAGGCGCAGGCCGGCAGCACCGAGGGACCCGGCGGTGCGGGTCGTCGTGGGTGCGAAGTCGGCGAGCATGCCCCCTAGGACAGCGGTTCATACCTGCGGTGTCAACTCGGGGCCCGGTTCGAGGGACATCGTTCACCTCATCCGGTGCATCTCTCAGGTGAAAGGTTTGTGCACCCGGTCCTCGGGACACATGGCGCACATCCGGGCGGCGCCCCTCGGCGTCCTCAGCCGTGTGTCAAGGTTTAGGACGATTTGAACACTTAACGCAGGGCCTTGGTTCCGCAGAGTGAATAACGGGCTCAATAGCAGATCTCGGCTTGACTCGCTCGGAGCAGCACACTTGTAATTTCACTCGTGTCGTTCGGCCGGGACCGGCCAGGCACGGGGACGTGAAGAACAGACGAGGGGCGCACATGACCGAGCTGGTGGAGCAACTGCTGGTCGACGACGCGGACGAGGAACTCGGCTGGCAGGAGCGCGCTCTGTGCGCCCAGACCGATCCCGAGTCCTTCTTCCCCGAGAAGGGCGGCTCCACGAGAGAGGCCAAGAAGGTCTGTCTCGCCTGCGAGGTCCGCTCCGAGTGCCTCGAGTACGCCCTCGCCAACGACGAGCGCTTCGGCATCTGGGGCGGCCTGTCCGAGCGGGAGCGCCGCCGGCTGAAGAAGGCCGCCGTCTGACCGGCGTCCGCGCCGCCGGCCGGCGAACGGCCGCCGGGCACACGCACATACAGGGCGAACGGCCCGTCGCACGTGGGTTGTCCACAGGCGGCGGGCCGTCGTCATGACCGACCGATAGTGTGGGCGCTCGTCCGAGACGCCCCGCTGTCCTTGAGGGGCACAGGCGTCCACCGCAGTCCATCGAACCGGGGCCCGTACCTCGATGTCCGTGCACAGCCATCCGGCAGCCCAACACGACGCTGCCACGCCTGAGTTCCCGCGCCATGTGGTGACGGCCGTCCTCGTCACCCATGACGGCGCCCGCTGGCTGCCCGACGCGCTCGCCGGGCTGCTGAGTCAGGAGCGCCCCGTGCAGTACGCGGTGGCGGCCGACACCGGCAGCGCGGACGACTCCGCCCAACTGGTCGCCGAGACCCTGGGGGACGAGGCCGTCGTCCACCTGGCCCGGCGCACCGGCTTCGGCCAGGCCGTGGAGGAGGCCACCCGCCTCGCCCCCGTCCTCACCCCGGACGACCTGCCCTACCTCAGGCGCCCGGCCAGTTGGGACCCGGCCACGCGCACCTGGCGCGACGACGCCTACGACCTGCCCGAACTGCCGTACGGCGAGCCGGTCCAGTGGCTCTGGCTGCTGCACGACGACTGCGCCCCCGAGCCCGACGCGCTCGCCCAACTGCTCCGGGTCGTGGACAACGAACTCGAACTGGGCCGCGACGACGTGGCCGTGGTCGGCCCCAAGCTCCGCGGCTGGTACGACCGCAGGCAACTGCTGGAGGTCGGCGTCTCCATCGCCAACTCCGGCCGCCGCTGGACCGGTCTGGACCGCCGTGAACAGGACCAGGGCCAGCACGACCACGTCCGCACCGTGCTCTCCGTCTCCACCGCGGGCATGCTGATCCGCCGTGACGTCTTCGAGCGGCTCGGCGGGTTCGACCGCCGGCTGCCCCTGATGCGCGACGACGTCGACCTGTGCTGGCGCGCCCACACCGAGGGCTACCGCGTCCTCATCGCCCCCGACGCCGTCGTCCGGCATGCGGAGGCCGCCTCCCGCGAGCGCCGCACCGTCGACTGCGCGGGCCGTACCACCGCCTCCCCGCACAAGGTCGACAAGGCCGGTGCCGTCCACACCCTGCTCGCCAACACCCGCACGGCCGCGCTGCCCTGGGTGCTGCTCCGGCTGGTCGTCGGCACCCTGCTGCGCACCCTCGCCTACCTGGTCGGCAAGGTGCCCGGCCAGGCGCTCGACGAGATCCGCGGCCTGCTGGGCGTGCTGCTGCGCCCCGAGCGCGTCCTCGCCGCCCGCCGCAGCCGGGGCCCCTCCCAGATCGACAAGGACGAACTGCGGCAACTCTTCCCGCCGCCCGGCGCCACCATCCGCGCCACGGCCGAGCAGGTCGCCGCCAACTTCTCCAGCAACTCCGACGTCGACACCTCCGCCGGCCGCCACGGCAGCGCGGTCGAGTCCGGACCCGGCGGTGACGACGCCGACTTCCTGGAGATCGAGCAGTTCGCCCGGCTCAAGCGCATCGCCCGCAAACCCGGCCCGGTGCTCTTCCTCGCCCTGCTGCTGATCTCCCTGGCCGCCTGCCGCGCCCTGCTGGGCGGCGGTGCCCTCGCGGGAGGCGCGCTGCTGCCCGTCCCGCCCGGCGCGAGCGACCTGTGGTCCGGCTTCGCCGACGCCTGGCACCCGGTCGGCGCCGGCAGCACCACCTCCGCGCCGCCCTACCTCGCGGTGGTGGCGACGCTCGCCTCGCTCTTCCTCGGCTCCACCGGGCTCGCGGTCACCGTGCTGCTGGTCTGCTCGGTGCCGCTGGCCGGCTTCACCGCCTACTTCGCCTCCCGGCCCCTCGTCAGCTCCCGCCTGCTGCGCGCCTGGACGGCCGTCGCGTACGCCTTCCTGCCCGCCACCACCGGCGCGCTGGCCCAGGGCCGCATCGGCACCGCCGTACTCGCCGTGCTGCTGCCGCTGATCGCCCGCGCGGGCGTCGCCGCCAGCGGCCTCGCGAACCCGTCCGGCGGGCGGGGCAGTTGGCGCGCCACCTGGGCGTACGCGCTGCTGCTGACCATCACCACCGCGTTCACGCCCGTGGTCTGGCCCGCGGCGCTGGTGCTCGGCGTCGGCGTGCTCGTGCTGCGCCGCTCCGACCCGGTCGCGCATCTCCTGCGCTTCCTGGCCCAGCTCGGCACCCCGCTGCTGGTCCTCGCGCCCTGGTCGCTGACCCTGCCGCCGACCGGCTTCTTCACCGAGGCCGGGCTGGACTTCGGTGCCTCGGCGGCCTCCGCCTCCGACCTGCTGGGCACCAGCCCCGGCGGGCCCGGCACCCTGACCGGCCTGCTCTTCATCGGCATCGTGCTGGCCGCGCTGGCCGCCCTGCTGCGCTCCGAGCGCCAGTTGGGTATCCGCGCCGCGTGGGCCGTCGCGCTGACCGGGCTGCTGCTCGCGGTGCTGGCCAACCGTTCCGCCTGGGCCGGCCCGGCGACCCTGGTCTACGGCATCGCCCTGCTGGCCGCCGCCGCGCTCGGCGCCGACGGGGCACGCGCGCGGGTGGCCGAGCAGAGCTTCGGCTGGCGCCAGCCGGTCGCCGCGCTGATCGCGCTGGCCTGCGCCGTGGGCCCGCTGGTCGCCGCCGCCGGCTGGATGATCAGGGGCGCCGACGGCCCCCTGGAGCGCCGCGACCCCGCCCAGGTGCCCGCATTCGTCGCCGAGGACGCCGGCACCCGCGACCAGGCCCGCACCCTGGTCCTCGACAGCGACTCCACCGCGCGGGTCCGCTACACCCTGGTCCGGGGCTCCGGCGCCCGCATGGGCGACGGCGAGATCGCCGCGGCCGACGGCCCCGACACCGGCCTGGACAAGGTCGTCGCCAACCTGGTCGCGGGCTCCGGCGCCGACCAGACCGGCCAGCTCGGCGGCTTCGCCGTTCGCTACGTCCTCGTCCACCAGGGCACCCCGCGCCAGATCACCCGCGTCCTGGACGCCACGCCCGGCCTGAACCGGCTCAGCCAGCAGAACGGCAACGCCCTGTGGCGCGTCGACCGCGAGGTCTCCCGCGCCACCCTGATCGGCGCGGGCGGCTCCGGCACCCCGCAGGCCGTCGCCGCGGGCCCCGTGGAGATCCACACCACCGTGCCGGGCGGCTCGGGCGGCCGGGTGCTGCGCCTGGCCGACGCCGTCTCCGACGGCTGGACCGCCACCCTGGACGGCAAGCCCCTCACCCCGAAGACCGTCGACGGCTGGGCCCAGGGCTTCGAACTCCCGGCGGGCGGCGGCAGGCTGGACGTCACCTACGACGCCCCGTTCACCCACACCGTCTGGCTGTGGGTCCAGGGCGCGCTCGCCGTCCTCCTGGTCGTCCTCGCCCTGCCCGGCCGCCGCCGCGACGTCGACGACGACCTCCCCGAGGAAGAGCCGGTCCCGGCCCAGGCCATGGAGGGCGAGGGCCGCCGCGCCCGCCGCCTGCGCGCCCAGGCCGAGGCCGAGGAGACGGAGGAGGCCGCGGAGGCCGCCGAAGGGGAACCGGAAGCCCCGCCGTACGGACAGCAGGAGCAGCCGGTCATCCCGCACCAGCAGCCCTACGCCGACTGGGACACCGGCACCAACACCTACGCCGACCCCGAGTACGCGGCCTACCCCGCCGACCCCTACCAGGCCCCGTACCAGCACACCGGGTACGACCAGGGCGCGTACCAGCCCGACCCCTACGGCCAGCAGCCCTACGACCCCTACGGGTACGGGGCGCAGCAGGAGCAGCCGTACGACCCGGCGGCCCACCCGCAGGGCTACGACCCCGCCCAGCAGCCGCCCTACGGCGACGGCAGTGAGCGCCACGACGGGAGCCAGCAGTGAACCGCACGACCCTGTCCCTGATCGCCTGCACCGTCGCCCTGGCCGCCGTCACCGGGTTCGCCGCCTTCGACCCGCCCGCCGCCTCCACCACGAGCGCGGCCGGCAGCGCCACCGAGCGGCCCGTGGAGCGCACCGGCCTGCTGTGCCCGGCGCCGAGCTTCTCCGACATCGCCGACACCGCGTACACCTCGTTCACGCCCGTCACCCGGGGCGCGGGCAACGGCGGCAAGGCCGCGCTGGAGGCGGCCGCCGAACAGTCCGCCGACGGCAAGGGCGCCAAGGGCGGCGGCAAGAAGGACCAGGCGGTGCTCACCCCCAAGCCGCCGGGCACCCCGGCCCTGGGCGAAACCTCCGGCAGCGACACGCCCGCCCTGATCGGCACCGCCGACGGCAAGTACGCGCCCGGCTGGACCGTCCAGGAGACCACCCGGATCGCCGCGGGCACCGGACGCGGCCTCCAGGGCGTCACCTGCACCCCCGCCGACACCGACTTCTGGTTCCCCGGCGCCAGCACCGCCAAGGGCCGCACCGACTACGTCCACCTCACCAACCCCGACGACGGGGCGGCCGTCGTCGACATCAAGCTGTACGGCAAGTCCGGCGCCGTGAAGACCACGGTGACCGACGGCATCACCGTGCCCCCGCACTCCAGCGAACCGGTGCTGCTGTCCACGCTCACCGACGACGAGCAGACCGACCTGACCGTGCACGTCGGCGTGCGCAGCGGCCGGGTCGGCGCCACCGTGCAGGCCCAGGACGACGCGGGCGGCGGCGACTGGCTGCCCGCGGCCGCCGACCCGGCCGGCAGCCTGGTCCTGCCCGGCATCCCCAAGGACGCCACCGACGTCCGCCTGGTCGCCTTCACGCCGGGCGACGACGACGCCGACCTCAAGGTCCGCCTGGCCTCCCCGGACGGCTCGATCACCCCGGCCGGCAACGAGACCGTGCACGTCAAGGCGGGCATGACCAGCGCCGTCGACCTCGGCCCGGTCACCCGCGGCGAGCCGGGCTCGCTGATCCTCACGCCCACCGACAAGGCGGCCCCCGTGGTCGCCGCGCTGCGCGTGGTGCGCGGCAAGGGAAGCGCGCAGGAGACGGCGTACATCCCGGCCACCGCCCCCGTCGGCCGCCGCGCCACCGCCGCCGACAACAGCGCCAAGGGCACCACCCTGTCCCTGACCGCGCCCACGGCCGACGCGACCGTCAAGGTCACCGCCTCGGCGGGCAGCGACGGCGGGACGCCCGCGACGAAGACGTACACGGTCAAGCGCGGCACCAGCCAGGACATCAGCGCCCCCACGGGCGGCAAGGGCACCTACGCGCTGACCGTGGAACCCGTCTCCGGCGGCCCGGTCTACGCCGCCCGCACCCTCACGGGCTCCTCCGACGGCGTCCCCGGCTTCACGATCCAGACCCTCCCGAGCGACCGGGGCCTGGTGGCGGTGCCCCGCGCGGAGCAGGACCTGTCGGTGCTCCAGCGGTAGAGCGCGTGCCGGGCGGCCGCCCCTGGGGGACGGCCGCCCGCTACTCCTCGCCGTACCGGGGGTCCACCGTCTCCGGGGTCAGCCCCAGCAGCTCGGCGACCTGCTCCACGACCACCTCGTGCACCAGCTCGGCGCGCTCGTCGCGCCCCTTGGTGCGGATCTCGATCGGCCGCCGGTAGACCACGACCCGCGCCCGCCGGCCGTCCCGCGCGGGGATGATCCCGCCCAGCGGCACGCCCTCGTCGCTCCACGGCCCGTCGCCGGTGCCCTCCAGCCGGGGCACCTCCATCACCAGGAACTCCACCTCGGCTAGCTGCTGCCAGCGCCGCTCCAGCCGTTCCACGGAGTCGCGCACGAGGTCCGCGAACACCTCTGCGCGGCTGGCGGCCAGCGGCACCTGCGGCGGTGCGATGGGGCCCCGCATGCCCCGCCCGTGACGATCACGGCGACGGGGTCGGGGACCTGCGGCACGGGGCGGTACACGGTTGTCCATCACCGCAGAAGCGTAGTCCTCGCCCGCGCCCGGCGTCCGGCTGCGGGCGACAGCCGTCCGTGTGACCACGCCTTCGCACCGCCTCCCCGGACTCTTCGCGCACTTTTCTCCCGGTGTTCGCTCACTCGTCTCCCGCCCCACGCACGACGGTTCCGGCCACGGCCGGCGAGCCGGGTGGCCGAGAACCGTCGCCTACGGCCGGACTTTGTCCCGGATCATCACCTGATGCACCCCCGTGCGGGGCGCCCGGCCGACGTCCCCCGAAGGAGCTCGCGGGAGCCCGCAGGCCACGACACGGGGGAGTGACCTGGTGGAGAGTCGTCGCGGCCCGCTCAAGAGTGCGGTACCGTCCAACATCGTGAGCCTTGTACGTCGCTGTTCGCGCACCGCCTGCGGCCGACCCGCCGTTGCGACGCTGACGTACGTCTACGCCGACTCGACCGCGGTCCTCGGCCCCCTCGCCACCTACGCCGAGCCCCACTGCTACGACCTGTGCGCCGAGCACTCCGAGCGCCTCACCGCCCCGCGCGGCTGGGAAGTCGTCCGGCTGCTCGACGGCTCCGCCCCGGCCCGCCCCAGCGGCGACGACCTGGAGGCGCTGGCCAACGCGGTCCGCGAGGCGGCCCGTCCGCAGGAGCGCGCGGCCGGAGCGGGCGGCGGCGCACGCACCGCCGACCCGATGGAAGTCGCCCGGCGCGGCCACCTGCGGGTCCTCCGCTCGCCCGACAACTGAGCGCCCCTCCCCGCAGCCGCGCACCCCAACGGGTAGTTTTGGGCCCCCAATGGACTTTCAGGAGGGCCGGCCGTGGCAGATCTGTCGCAGATCGTGAAGGCGTACGACGTGCGCGGAGTCGTTCCCGACCAGTGGGACGAGGCCATGGCCGAACTCTTCGGCGCCGCCTTCGCCGAGGTGACGGACGCGACCGCGATCGTCGTCGGCCACGACATGCGCCCCTCCTCGCCGGCCCTCTCCCGCGCCTTCGCGCGCGGGGCACTGAACCAGGGCGTGGACGTCACCGAGATCGGCCTCTGCTCCACGGACCAGCTCTACTACGCCTCGGGCGCGCTGGACCTGCCCGGCGCCATGTTCACCGCCTCGCACAACCCGGCGCAGTACAACGGCATCAAGATGTGCCGTGCGGGCGCCGCCCCGGTCGGCCAGGACACCGGGCTCGCCGACATCCGCGCCCTGGTCGAGCGCTGGCTGGACACGGGCGCCCCGGCCCCCGCCGCCGCACCGGGCACCCTCACCGCGCGCGACACCCTCGACGACTACGCCGCGTACCTGCGCTCGCTGGTCGACCTGACCGCGATCCGCCCGCTGAAGGTCGTCGTGGACGCGGGCAACGGCATGGGCGGGCACACCGTCCCGACGGTCCTCGCGGGGCTGCCGCTGACCGTCGTCCCGATGTACTTCGAGCTGGACGGCACCTTCCCCAACCACGAGGCCAACCCGCTGGACCCGGCCAACATCGTGGACCTGCGCAAGCGGGTCGTGCAGGAGGGCGCGGACCTCGGCCTCGCCTTCGACGGCGACGCCGACCGCTGCTTCGTCGTGGACGAGAACGGCGACCCGGTCTCCCCGTCCGCCGTCACCGCCCTGGTCGCCGCCCGCGAACTCGCGCGCAACGGCGGTACGGGCACGGTCATCCACAACCTGATCACCTCCCGCACGGTCGCCGAGGTGGTCCGCGAGCACGGCGGCACCCCGGTCCGCACCCGCGTCGGGCACTCCTTCATCAAGGCGGAGATGGCCCGCACCGGCGCGATCTTCGGCGGCGAGCACTCCGCCCACTACTACTTCAAGGACTTCTGGAACGCGGACACCGGCATGCTGGCCGCCCTCCACGTCCTCGCCGCCCTGGGCACCCACCCCACCCCGCTGTCCACCCTCACCGCCCAGTACGACCGCTACGCGGGCTCCGGCGAGATCAACTCCACGGTCACCGACCAGCAGTCCCGCCTGGCCGCCCTCCGCGCCGCCTACACCCCGGCCCCCGACACGACCCTGGACGACCTCGACGGCCTCACCGTCTCCACCCCCACCTGGTGGTTCAACGTCCGCCCCTCCAACACGGAGCCCCTCCTCCGCCTGAACGCGGAGGCGGAGGACGAGGCGACGATGACGAAGATCAGGGACGAGGTATTGGGGATCATCCGCGCGTAGCGGGCTCTATTCAGCCGACCGAGACGGGTGGGCGGGTGGGAAATGCTTGAACCGCACCCACCCCCGACCCGCAGCCGGAATCACCCCGCCGAACCAGCGGCGCGCCACGGTACCCTGACCAGCACATCCGTAGCACCCCGTTTCCGCCCGAAGGGACACCCCATGCCGCTCGAAGCCGGTCTCCTGGAGATCCTGGCCTGCCCGGCCTGCCACGCCCCCCTCAAGGAGCAGGACGCGGAGCTGATCTGCACCGGTCAGGACTGCGGCCTGGCATACCCCGTCCGCGACGGCATCCCCGTCCTCCTGGTCGACGAGGCCCGCCGCCCGGCGTAAGCACCGCCGCAACACATCGCAGTAGGACCCCGGCGACCGGAGGCACCCGCCCATGCTCGACGAATCGCTCCTGGACACCCCGGAGGGCCTCGCCGAGGCCGACCGCCGAGGACTGCTGCGCGGCGCGGCCGAGGCCGGCGCGAGGGTCCGTACCGCCGCCCGGCACGCCGTGGAGGCCGGAGTCGGCGCGCTGCAGCCCGACGGCCGCCCCCGCGCCGTACTGATCGCGGGCCCCGGCGCCGCCGCCACCCACACCGCCGACCTCCTCGGCACCCTGGCAGGACCCGGCAGCCCGGTGATCCGGCTGGAGGCCACCGGAGTCGCTCCCGCCCCCGGCGCCCTGCGCTGGGAGCTGCCCGGCTGGGCGGGCTCCGTGGACCTGCTGCTGATCGCCACCCCCGACGGCACCGAACCGAGCCTCGGCCTCCTCGCGGAACAGGCGTACCGCAGAGGCTGCTCCGTGGTGGCCGTGGCCCCCGCCGGCACCCCCCTCGCGGAGGCGGTCGCGGGCGCGCACGGCATGTTCATCCCGATGGCGACCGCCCCGTACGACCAGGGCGAGCCGGTGGCCGCGTCCTCCTCCGGCGTCTTCTGGGCCCTGCTCACCCCGCTGCTGGCCCTCCTGGACCGCGTCGGCCTGCTGACCGCCGGACCCGACGCGCTGGAGAAGGTGGCCGACCGCCTCGACCACGTCGCCGAGCGCTGCGGCCCCGCGATCGCCACGTACGGCAACGCGGCCAAGACGCTCGCCGCGGAACTCGCCGACGCGCTGCCCGTCGTCTGGACGGAGGGCACCTCCGCGGGCCCGGCGGGCCGTCGCTTCGCCGCCGCCCTGGCCGAACTCGGGGGCCGCCCCGCCCTGGTGGCCGAACTCCCCGAGGCGCTCGCCGCGCACGAGGCCCTGCTCTCCGGCCCACTGGCCGCCCGCGCCGACCCGGACGACTTCTTCCGCGACCGCGTCGAGGAGGCGCCCGCGCTGCACGCGCGCGTGGTGCTGCTCCGGGACCGCCCCCTCGGCGGCCTCACCGCGGCCCCCGCCGCCCGCGACCTCGCCCTCGGCCACGACACCCCGATCAGCGAACTCGAACCGGAGGAGGGCGGCGAACTGGAGACCCTCGCCGACCTGATCGCCGTCACCGATTTCGCCGCCGTTTACCTGGCGCTCGCCGCCGGCGCCTGAGCTGACACCGGGCACCCGCCCGCGGCGCCCGTACGGAGACAGAGAAGACACATGGACCGCCTCGACAACACCGTCCGCCCCTACGCCTGGGGCTCCACCACCGCCATCCCGCGGCTGCTGGGCACCGAGCCCACCGGCGAACCGCAGGCCGAGATGTGGATGGGCGCCCACCCCGGCGCCCCCTCGCGCACCCCGCGCGGCACGCTCATCGAGGTCATCGACGCCGGCCCGGAGCGCGAACTGGGCGCCGAGGCGGTCGCGAAGTTCGGGCCCCGCCTGCCCTTCCTGCTCAAGATCCTTGCCGCAGGCGCCCCCCTCTCCCTCCAGGTCCACCCGAACCTCGCCCAGGCGCAGCAGGGCTACGCCGAGGAGGAGCGCCGGGGTGTCCCCGTCGACGCCCCCGACCGCAACTACAAGGACGCCAACCACAAGCCCGAACTCATCTGCGCCCTCACCGAGTTCGACGGCCTGTGCGGCTTCCGAGCCCCCGCCGAGGCGGCCGCCCTGCTCGACGGCCTCGGCGTCGACTCCCTCAAGCCGTACGTCGACCTGCTGCGCGCCCAGCCCGAGGACGCCGCCCTGCGCGAGGTCCTCACCGCGATCCTCACCGCGGACCGCGCGGAGATGGCCGGCACCGTCACCGAGGCGACCACCGCCTGCGCCCGCCTCGGCGGCCCGTACACCCCGTACGCCGACATGGCCCGCGACTACCCCGGCGACCCCGGCGTGATCGCGGCCATGCTGCTCAACCACGTCCGGCTCCAGCCCGGCGAGGCCCTGTTCCTCGGCGCCGGCATCCCGCACGCCTACCTGGACGGCCTCGGCGTCGAGATCATGGCCAACTCCGACAACGTCCTGCGCTGCGGCCTGACCCCCAAGCACATCGACGTCCCCGAGCTGCTGCGCGTGGTCCGCTTCGAGGCGAGCGACCCCGGCGTCCTGCGCCCCGAGGCGTCCCCGGACGGCGAGGAGGTCTACGAGACCCCCATCGACGAATTCCGGCTCTCCCGCTGGGTCCTCCCCGGTGAGACCACCCGCGACCTGACCCTTCCGACCCCGCAGATCCTGCTGTGCACTGCCGGTTCGGTCCGCGTCGGCGAGCACGGCCTGCTGCCCGGCCGGTCCGTCTTCGTCCCGGCGGGCGAGAAGGTGGAGGCGTCCGGCGAGGGCACGCTGTTCCGCGCCACTGTGATCGTATGACCGCCCCTGTGGATACCTGAGGCGCCGGATGCCGGTGGGACTGCAACAATGGCCCACCGGCAAAGCACGTGCAAAGAAGCGACCCGTGGGGGCACAAGAGCCGTGCGGGGGTGCCGAGCAGGCGACAAGGGCGAAGGGAAAACGCGGACTCATGAGCGCGTCAGGCGGTAACAAGGCGATCGTGGCGGCACTCGGCGCCAATCTGGCGATCGCGGCATCGAAGTTCGTGGCGTTCGCGTTCAGCGGCTCCTCGTCGATGCTCGCCGAGGGCGTCCACTCGGTCGCCGACTCCGGCAACCAGTTCCTGCTGCTCATCGGCGGCAAGAAGGCCAAGCGCGAGGCGACCCCCCAGCACCCCTTCGGCTACGGCCGCGAGCGGTACATCTACGCCTTCCTCGTCTCCATCGTCCTCTTCTCCCTCGGCGGCATGTTCGCCATCTACGAGGGCTACGAGAAGATCAGCCACCCCCACCCGGTGGAGCACTGGTACTGGCCGGTCGGCGTCCTCGTCTTCGCGATCATCGCCGAGGGCTTCTCGTTCCGTACGGCCATCAAGGAGTCCAACGAGCTGCGCGGCAAGCTCTCCTGGGCCCAGTTCATCCGCCGCGCCAAGGCGCCCGAGCTGCCCGTCGTCCTGCTGGAGGACTTCGGCGCCCTCATCGGCCTGGTCCTCGCCCTCGGCGGCGTCGGCATCGCCCTGCTCACCGGCAACGGCGTCTGGGACGGCATCGGCACCGTCTGCATCGGTGTCCTGCTCGTCCTGATCGCCCTCGTCCTCGCCTCCGAGACCAAGTCCCTGCTGCTCGGCGAGTCCGCCGGCCTGGAGGACGTCAAGAAGATCGAGGCCGCCATCGTCGACGGCGACACCGTCACCGGCGTCATCCACATGCGCACCCTCCACCTCGGCCCCGAGGAACTCCTGGTGGCCGCCAAGATCGCCGTCCAGCACGACGACACGGCCGCCGAGGTCGCCAACGCGATCAACCGCGCCGAGGCCCGCATCCGCGAGGCCGTCCCGATCGCCCGCGTCATCTACCTCGAGCCGGACATCTACAGCGCCGCCGAGGCCGCCAAGGGCCCCGACCCGCTCGCCACGCCGGGCGGCCCGAACCCCCGGGCCACCGACCACTGACCCCCTGGTCCCCGCACCGAGGCCCCCGCCGCACCCCGGTCCCCACCGGCCGCGCCGGGGGCCTCGGCACACCCGGACACCTAGGGCCTCTCGTTTGGATCAGGCCGGGCTCGCGTGCCCCGGCACCGCGCCTCGCCGCGTTGTCGTCACTCGCCATGGCTCCGCCATGACTCCCTCCTCCGCCTTGCGATCCACGGCACCGGACCCCGCTCCCTGATCCGGCCTGATCCAAACGAAAGACCCTAGCCCCGCACCCACCCGTTCGCGCCACATCCGTCACCTGGACGGCACGCGGTGTCCGAACGCGGACTGGGGCGCGCCCCGCCCTCCGGTGTAGCTTGGGACGGAGCCAGACGTCGCTGCTGATGGCGGTCGGGCGGTCCCGGAGCGGACCGGCCGAGGGAGAGAGGGCCTCCGACGGACTGCGCTGCGCGTACGCGGGCATGCCTGTGTCCTCTTCTCGGGGCACCCCTGTGTCCGTCGCCGTGCAGACCAGCCGTACCCACCTCGCCCCGACTTCGAGGAGCAGCCCGCCATGACCACTGTCGACAACCGACAGGACTTCAAGGTCGCCGACCTCTCCCTGGCCGAGTTCGGCCGCAAGGAGATCACCCTCGCCGAGCACGAGATGCCCGGCCTGATGTCGATCCGCAAGGAGTACGCCGAGGCGCAGCCCCTGGCCGGCGCCCGCGTCACCGGCTCCCTGCACATGACCGTGCAGACCGCCGTGCTCATCGAGACCCTCGTCGCCCTCGGCGCCGAGGTCCGCTGGGCCTCCTGCAACATCTTCTCCACCCAGGACCACGCGGCCGCCGCCATCGCCGTCGGCCCGAACGGCACCCCGGACAACCCGCAGGGCGTCCCCGTCTTCGCCTGGAAGGGCGAGACCCTGGACGAGTACTGGTGGTGCACCGAGCAGGCGCTGACCTGGCCGAACAGCCCCACCGGCGGCCCGAACATGATCCTGGACGACGGCGGCGACGCCACCCTCCTCGTCCACAAGGGCGTCGAGTACGAGAAGGACGGCAAGGTCCCCTCGCCCGACACCGCCGAGAACGACGAGCACCGCGTCATCCTCGAGCTGCTCAACCGCACCATCAGCGACGGCTCCCAGAAGTGGACCCAGCTCGCCTCGGAGATCCGCGGTGTCACCGAGGAGACCACCACCGGCGTCCACCGCCTGTACGAGATGCAGCGCGACGGCGTCCTGCTCTTTCCGGCGATCAACGTGAACGACGCCGTCACCAAGTCGAAGTTCGACAACAAGTACGGCTGCCGCCACTCCCTGATCGACGGCATCAACCGCGCCACCGACGTCCTCATCGGCGGCAAGACCGCCGTCGTCTGCGGCTACGGCGACGTCGGCAAGGGCTGCGCCGAGTCCCTCCGCGGCCAGGGCGCCCGTGTGATCATCACCGAGATCGACCCGATCTGCGCGCTCCAGGCGGCCATGGACGGCTACCAGGTCACCACGCTCGACGAGGTCGTCGACAAGGCCGACATCTTCGTCACCACGACCGGCAACAAGGACATCATCATGGCCACCGACATGGCCAAGATGAAGCACCAGGCCATCGTCGGCAACATCGGCCACTTCGACAACGAGATCGACATGGCCGGCCTCGCGCAGATCCCCGGCATCGTCAAGGACGAGGTCAAGCCGCAGGTCCACACCTGGACCTTCCCCGACGGCAAGAAGATCATCGTCCTGTCCGAGGGACGCCTGCTGAACCTGGGCAACGCCACCGGCCACCCCTCGTTCGTGATGTCCAACTCCTTCGCGGACCAGACCCTGGCCCAGATCGAGCTGTTCACCAAGCCCGACGAGTACCCGACCGGCGTCTACGTGCTCCCCAAGCACCTGGACGAGAAGGTCGCCCGCCTCCACCTGGACTCGCTGGGCGTCAAGCTCACCCGGCTCCGCCCGGAGCAGGCCGCGTACATCGGCGTCGAGGTCGACGGTCCCTTCAAGTCGGACCACTACCGCTACTGAGCCGCTGATCCCCGCACCATCCAGGCAGGCCCCCGCACCCCCGTGCCGGGGGCCTGCCCCTTTGCGCCGGGCCGGCGGCCCCGGACCGGACCGTCAGCCCGCCAGACCCCAGGACCTGCCATGCCGCGCGGCCGATATTCGCTCCACGATCCGCACGATCACACCCCCCTCGCAGAAGAACACTTCCAGTGCGCCCCCGGCCCCTCCGGCTGGCGCTACGTCTCCCAACTCACCGCGCCCGACGGCGCGCACCGGGGCTCGGTCGGCCTCGCCCTGGACGACCTCGGCCGCCCGATCCGCCTCGAACTCCACGCCGGCGGCTGGCAGGTGCGCGGCGCCGCCCTCGACGGCGTCACCTGGGTCCGCACCGACCCGGCCGGACTGGAGGCGACGGAGGGCAATGTGCCCGCCCACGCCTTCACCGGCACGTCCCCGGCGTTCCTCGTCGCCACCGCACGTCTCCTGCGCCTCACCCCCTCCTCGTCCGCGACCCGCGTACGCCTCGTCGCCCTCACCGACCCGGTCCTCGCCCCCCGCACCGTGGACCAGTCCTGGGCACTGATCGACAGAGAAGCACACGCCACTGACAACGGCCCCCTGCTCGTGGACGAATACCAGGTCACAGCCCTGGACACGGGGGAAAGGCACTCCGTGCACATCGCCGGAGACGTGGTCCTCTCGGCCCCCGGCATCGAGCTGGAGGACCTCCAGACCCCACCGTCGACGTTCCCCTGACCGCCCCGGCCGGCTAGGCGGGCGGCGCGAACCCGGTCGACCGGCGCTGGGGGGACTCCGGCGCCTCCACGTTCTTCTCGCTCACCGGAGCGACGGCCGGGGGAGAAACGGGAGCCACCGCCCGCTCCTCACCGCTCTCGTACCGAGCCTGCTGCCGCGCCTGCCGGGACTGCCGCTCATGCACCACGGCCGCCAGAAATACGGCCGGGTGCGCCTGGAGATCCGGCGGCACGGCTGCCCCCGTCCGCGCGGCCACATCGGCGGCCAGCCGCGACGCCATCGACCAGGAGACCTGCGGCTGAAGCTGGTGCATCCGCGTCAGGTACTGCCGCACGGCCAGCCAGAGCCCGTCCGGCACCGCCGACAGATCCAGCTCCGCGAACCGCCCCGCCACCTCCGGCGGCGGAGGCGGCACCACACCGGCCCGGCCCACCGGAATCCGCTCCCGCACCACCAGCGTCCCCGCGAACACGTCCCCGAGCCGCCGCCCCCGCTCCGAGACCAGCGAGGCGATGCACGCCACCACCCCGAACGTCATCAGGATCTCGATCATCCCGACCCCACCGCGCACCAGCGCGTGCCGGAACCGCACCGGCCCACCGTCGTCACGCACCACCCGCAGCCCGAACGCCAGCTTCCCCAGCGACCGCCCATGGCTCAGCGTCTCCACCGCGATCGGCCCGCCGACCAGCACCAGCAGAAAGGCCGCCACCGACATCGCGGCCTGCGCGGCATCGTCCAGGGAGGAGGTGGCGGCCACGAGCCCGATCACCACGACGATGTAGACGAGCACGGCCACGATCAGATCGATCAGCACGGCCAACGCCCTGCTCGGCAGCTTCGCGGGCCGCAGCTCCAGCGCCACCGCCTCACCGGTCACCAGCTCACTCACGCCCGCCGTCCTTCCCTCGCCCACCCCTGTGCCGCAAGTCTGCCAAGCTGAGGGCGCACCGCACCCCGGTAGGACAAGCTGACAGTGTCCCGTTGTCCGGTGGCGGCTGGCCACGACGAGTCGAGGAGCAGGCAGACCCGATGGACCTGGACGTCTTCGTCTCCGCACACCGGGCCGAGTGGGACCGCCTCGACGCCCTGATCCGCCGCCGACGCCGCCTCACCGGCGCGGAGGCCGACGAACTCGTCACCCTCTACCAGCGCACCGCGACGCACCTCTCCCTCATCCGCTCCAGCGTCCCGGACCCTCAGCTCACCGGCCGGCTCAGCCGGCTCGTGGCCCGCGCCCGCAGCGCCGTCACCGGCACCCGCCGCGCCTCCTGGCGCGACGTGACCCGCTTCCTGGGCCGAGGATTCCCCGCCGCCGTCTACCGCGCCCGCCACTGGTGGGTGCCGACGGCCCTCATCTCCACAGCCGTGGCGATCCTCCTCGGCTGGTGGATCGGCACCCACCCTGAAGTACAGGCGTCGATCGCGGCCCCCAGCCACCTCCGCGAACTGACCCGCCCCGGCGGCGGCTACGAGACCTATTACTCCAGCCACCCCGCCGCGTCCTTCGCCGCACAGGTGTGGACGAACAACGCCCAGGCGGCCGCGCTCTGCCTGGTCCTGGGCGTCTTCCTGGGCCTCCCGGTCCTCTGGATTCTGTTCGAGAACATGCTGAACCTGGGCGTCGGCTTCGGCCTGATGTCCTCCGCAGGGCGCCTCGACACCTTCCTGGGCCTTGTTCTCCCGCACGGCCTGCTGGAACTCACCGCGGTCTTCGTGGCCGCCGGCACAGGGATGCGCCTCGGCTGGACCGTGATCGACCCCGGTCCGCGCACCCGCCGTACCGCCCTCGCCGAAGAGGGCCGCGCCGCCGTGGGGATGGCCATCGGCCTCGCCCTGGTGCTGTTCGTCTCCGGCGCCATCGAGGGCTTCGTGACCCCGTCCGGCCTGCCCACCTGGGCCCGCATCACCATCGGCGTCCTGGCCGAGCTGGCCTTCCTCGCCTACGTCTACGTCCTCGGCGGCCGGGCGGTACGCGACGGGGAGACCGGCGACCTCCAGGAGGCCGAACGCAGCTCCACGGTCCCCACCGCCGCCTGATGTGCGCGGGACCCTGCCGAGCTGCTAGTCTCCTCATCGCCCCACAAAACCTGTTGACACGGGTGGAGCGGGGAGGTAGAGTCGAACAGTTGCCTGGAGCTGGACAAGTTCAAGGCTAACCATTAAGCTTTATCTGGCTTCTTCAGAACATCGCTGAATGCGACTTCCGAGAAGCAACCCCCGATAAATCGGAAATGAAGCCGGGAAGACCGGCCGAAAACTTCTGATAGAGTCGGAACCGCCGGAAAGGGAAACGCGAAAGCGAAAACCTGGAAAGCACCGAGGAAATCGGATCGGAAAGATCTGATAGAGTCGGAAACACCGAAGGGAAGCCCGGAGGAAAGCCCGAGAGGGTGAGTACAAAGGAAGCGACCGTTCCTTGAGAACTCAACAGCGTGCTAAAAGTCAACGCCAGATATGTTGA
>NZ_SRRT01000006.1 GCF_004784475.1 Streptomyces bauhiniae | reverse complement strand
TTTTAGCACGCTGTTGAGTTCTCAAGGAACGGTCGCTTCCTTTGTACTCACCCTCTCGGGCTTTCCTCCGGGCTTCCCTTCGGTGTTTCCGACTCTATCAGATCTTTTTCCGATCCGATTTCCTCGGTGCTTTCCAGGTTTTCGCTTTCGCGTTTCCCTTTCCGGCGGTTCCGACTCTATCAGATCCTTTCGGCGTCTGATTCCCAGTCAGAGGGGGTTGTCTTCCCGGCCCGCTGGGCCGTTCCGACGAGTGAGACTTTAGCGGATTCCCGGCTCCCGAGCTAATCGGGGGCCGCGTCCTTTCGAACACGGATTCCTCATTTCGCAAATGCGCACACGAGCATGCGACAGCAAGTGTCGATGTGTAGTGGGCCCTGCGAGATGGCTGTCCGGGGACCGACCGGAGTCGGCGCTCACGTCGGACAGCTCGGAGTACATTACGCATCCGGGGAGGGAGTGTCAACCCCCTCCCGCGAAGATCTTGCCGGGGTCAGTCCTTCTTGCCGGAGGCCAGCTCACGGCTGCGGTCGCGGGCCGCTTCCAGGGCGGCGATGAGGGCGGCCCGTACCCCGTGGTTCTCCAGCTCGCGGATGGCGTTGATGGTCGTGCCGGCCGGCGAGGTGACGTTCTCGCGGAGCTTCACCGGGTGCTCGCCGCTGTCGCGGAGCATCGTCGCGGCGCCGATCGCGGACTGCACGATCAGCTCGTGGGCCTTGTCGCGGGGCAGGCCGAGCAGGATGCCGGCGTCCGTCATGGCCTCGACCAGATAGAAGAAGTACGCCGGGCCCGAACCCGAGAGCGCCGTACACGCGTCCTGCTGGCCCTCGGGGACGCGGAGGGTCTGGCCCACGGCCCCGAAGATCTCCTCGGCGGTGGCGACGTGCTCCTCGGTGGCGTGGCTGCCCGGCGAGATGACGGACATGGCCTCGTCCACCAGGGCCGGGGTGTTCGTCATGACCCGGACGACGGGAGTGCCCTCGGCGAGCCGCTCCTCGAAGAAGGAGGTGGGGATGCCCGCGGCGCCGCTGATGATCAGTCGGTCGGCGGGGACATGGGGGGCGAGTTCGTCCAGGAGGGCGCCCATGTCCTGCGGCTTGACCGTGAGGATCAGGGTGTCGGCGCCTTTGGCGGCCTCGGTGTTGCTGACCGGGGTGACTCCATGGCGGGCACGGAGTTCCTCGGCGCGTTCCGGGCGGCGGGCGGTGACCAGGAGGTCGGCGGGCGCCCAGCCGCCCCGGATCATCCCGCTGAGCAGGGCTTCGCCGATCTTGCCGGTGCCGAGGACTGCGACTTTCTGGCTCATGCGGTTCATCCTCGCACCGGGGATACGGCGGGTGGGGCGTTTGTCCGGTGGGCGGACGCGGCCTCAGTCGGTGCGACGGCGCAGGGTGGCCGCGCCGAGGGCGAGGACCAGGAGCGCGCATCCGGCGACGATCAGTACGTCCCTTACGAAGGCCGAGGTCAGGTCGGTGTGGTGGAGGACCTCGTTCATGCCGTCGACGGCGTAGGACATGGGCAGTACGTCGGAAACGGCCTCCAGCAGCGGGTGCATGTCCGCGCGGGGCGTGAAGAGGCCGCACAGGAGGAGCTGGGGGAAGATCACCGCCGGCATGAACTGGACCGCCTGGAACTCCGAGGCGGCGAAGGCCGAGACGAAAAGGCCGAGGGCGGTGCCGAGCAGGGCGTCCAGGAGGGCGACCAGCAGAAGCAGCCAGGGTGAGCCGGTGACGTCCAGGCCGAGGAGCCAGACGGCGAGGCCGGTGGCGAGCGCGGACTGGACGACGGCCACGGTGCCGAAGGCGAGTGCGTAGCCGGCGATGAGGTCGGCCTTGCCCAGCGGCATCGCGAGGAGGCGTTCCAGGGTGCCCGAGGTGCGTTCGCGCAGGGTGGCGATGGAGGTCACCAGGAACATCGTGATCAGCGGGAAGATGCCGAGCAGTGAGGCGCCGATGTTGTCGAACGTGCGCGGGCTGGCGTCGAAGACGTAGCGCAGCAGGACCAGCATCAGGCAGGGGACGAGGAGCATCAGGGCGATGGTCCGGGGGTCGTGGCGGAGCTGGCGCAGGACGCGGGCCGCGGTGGCGGTGGTGCGGGCGGTGCTGAACGCGGCGGTGGGGGCGGCCGGGGTCGTCGTGCTCATCGGGTCGGCTCCTTGGTGCGGGCGTCCGCTTCGTCGACGAGGCGCAGGAAGGCGGCCTCCACGGTGTCGGTGGCGGTGCGGGTGCGCAGGTTCTCGGGGGTGTCGTCGGCGAGGACGCGTCCTTCGCGCATGAGGAGGAGGCGGTGGCAGCGCTCGGCCTCGTCCATGACGTGGGAGGAGACGAGGAGGGTGGTGCCGCGGTCGGCGAGTTCGTGGAACAGGTTCCAGAGGTCGCGGCGGAGTACGGGGTCGAGGCCGACGGTCGGTTCGTCGAGGACGAGCAGGTCGGGGGTGCCGAGGAGGGCGACGGCGAGGGAGACGCGGCTGCGCTGGCCGCCGGAGAGGTTGCCGGCCAGGGCGCCGGCGTGGGTGGTCAGGTCGACGTCGGCGATGGCGCGGGTGACGTGTTCGCGGCGGCGGTCGGCGGCGGCGCGGCCGGGGTCGAGGATCGCGGCGAAGTAGTCGAGGTTCTGTTCGACGGTGAGGTCGTCGTAGACCGAGGGGGCCTGGGTGACGTAGCCGATGCGGCTGCGCAGGGTGGGGTGTCCGGCGGGGCTGCCGAGGACGTCGAGGGTGCCGGTGACCTTGGCCTGGGTGCCGGTGATGGCGCGGATCAGCGTGGACTTGCCGCAGCCGGAGGGGCCGAGCAGTCCGGTGATCCGGCCTCGGGGGACGGTGAAGCCGAGGTCGTGCAGGACCGTGCGGGTGCCGCGTACGACGGTGAGGCCGGCGGCGTGGACGGCGTCGGGTGCCGTCGGCTGGGGTGGCTCGGGAACATTATTCATCACGTGATGAATAATGTTCCCGAGTCTGGGTGTCGTCAAGGGGTGTCGTCAACGGGCCGTGTCAGGGTCGGTCCGTTTCGGCTCGGGGATGCGTCAGGGTCGGCTCCGGGGCTGGTCAGGGGCGGGTCGGGGGTTCCGGGGTGGTGGCGACGAGCAGAACCACTTCGTACGTCTCCTCGACCAGGCCGTCGGGGAAGACCTTGATCAGGTGGGCGCGCTCGGCCGCGAAGAATTCGGTGCGGGCGGGCTCGGGGGCGAGGAGGAAAGCGGAATGACTGCCGATGTTGGCCAGGTGGGTGTCGAGCGGCACGTGACGGCTCCAGCGGACCGAGCGCCGGGTGAAGTCGAGCCGGCCGCTGGGATCGGCGGCGGCGACGCGGTCGGCGGCCTTGCGCTGCTCGGTGTGCACGGGCAGACCGAGGAAACGGGCGGCGCGCGTGGCGGCCGCGGCGATCCAGTCGACGTCCGTGGCGTCGGTGTTCCACCACAGCGCGAGCGCGCCGCCCGGCCGCAGCACGCGCAGCGCCTCCGGCACCGAGCGGGCCGGGTCGGTCCAGTGCCATGCCTGGGCGTAGGTGACGAGGTCGGCCCGGGCGTCGGCCACGGGGAGGGCGTCGCCGCTGCCCCGGACCAGGGAGAGGTGCGGGTTCCGGCGGCGGAACTCGGCGGCCATGCCCGCGCCGGGCTCGACGGCGAGCACACCCGCGCCCCGCTGGTGCAGCAGCTCGCTGGCGATGCCGGTGCCCGCGCCCACGTCCACGGCTCGGGCTCCGGTCAGGGGGCGGCCGGTGAGTTCCTCGATGGTGTCGAAGAGCGCGGGGGGATAGGAGGGGCGGTTCTCGGCGTACTGCGCGGCGGCCGCGTTGAAGGAGTGGGCGCGGGCTTCGGCGGTGGGGGCCTCTGGTGCGGTCATGCCGCCCATGGTGCTCGGCGCGCGGCCGGTGGGGACAGTGGCTTCGTCCGTCGCCCCCGGTGCCGCCTCCGGGGTCAGGCGCGGCGCTTCTTGCGGGCCTTCGCGGGGTTGCCCGTGCGCCGGGACTGGGTGCGCTCGTACTCGGCGCGGGCCGTGTCGTACTCGGCGCGGTGCAGTTTCTCGCCGGGCGCCTCGGTGAGGGAGCGGGCGGACCAGGCGAGGAGGGTGCCGACGAAGCCGACGGCGAGCAGGCCGCGCAGGCGGGCCTGGCGCTCGGGGTCGGGGCGGCGGCCGAAGTTGTCCCAGGTGGTGCGGAAGGCGAGCGCGCTGCACACCGCGAACATGACGATGACCAGGACGGTCACGAAGGAACCGGTACCGGCGATCTGGAGGCCCTGGTAGGCGAGGCGCAGGATCAGGCAGGAGACGGCGGCCGCGGCGAGGGCGCCGAGGGCGACGGCGGCGCGGCGGACCGCGTAGCCGCCGGTGTGGTCCACCCAGGTCGTGCCGAAGAAGCGGAGGGGTTCGGGGCGGGGCCCGCTCGTGGAGCCCGCCGGGGTGGCGCTGGTGCCGGTCTCGTCGCTCACGCGTCGATTATGGCTCCGCCGTCCGGCGGGCTCCGGGGCGGGGCGTCAGCCGCAGCGGCCGGTCACGTAGCCGTCGCTGCCGGTGTGCACATAGGCGTCGGACACGTACTCGCCGGAGCCGATGTTGTCCCAGATCTTCGTCGTGCCGTACGGGCCGGTCACGGTGGTGCCGGGCGTCTGGCAGTAGAGGGTGACGCTGGAGCCGGCGGGCAGCGTGCGGACGACGCCGTAGCCGGTGCCGGGGCCGCTGCGGACGTTCAGGGCGGTGCCCGGTGCGATCGGGAAGCGGGGCGCGGCGGCCGTGGCGGTGGTCGCCGCCGGTTCGGCCAGGATCGTGGGCGCGTGGTCGTCGGACATGAGATACCTCCCCCGTGACACCCCGTGACGGCCACGGGGTGGTGACGCCGCTCGCCGGGCATCGCGTACGGGTGCCGGACGGGCGGACGGGCCACGGCTGCGCCGCGACTCGCAGGCGGAGGTTAGCAAGCCGCCTCGGTGTCGTACGGGCAATCGAATAGGCTCCTTTCGTCGCGCGCGCGGCCGATGAGCACGGGGGTGGTCCATGGCGCCACGGCACAGCACCGGAGCCGGCGCGGAAGCGGAACTTCCGGCGTACGACGGCCACTACCGGCTGGAGTCGCGGCTCGGTTCCGGCGGGATGGGCGTGGTGCATCTGGCCCGCGGCGCCTCCGGGATGCGGGTTGCGGTGAAGGTGGTGCACGCGGAGTTCGCGCGGGACCCCGAGTTCAGGGGGCGGTTCCGGCAGGAGGTGGCGGCCGCGCGGCGGGTGAGCGGTGCGTTCACCGCGCCGGTGGTGGACGCGGACCCGGAGGCGGCGCGGCCGTGGATGGCGACGCTGTTCATCCCCGGGCCGACGTTGTCGCAGCAGGTGAAGCGGAACGGTCCGCTGGAGCCCGCGCAGGTGCGGCGGCTGATGGCCGGGCTCGCCGAGGCGCTCAGGGACATCCACCGGGTCGGTGTGGTGCACCGGGATCTCAAGCCGGGGAACGTGCTGCTGGCCGAGGACGGGCCGAAGGTGATCGACTTCGGGATCTCCCGGCCGAAGGACAGCGAACTGCGCACGGAGACAGGGAAGTTGATCGGTACGCCACCGTTCATGGCGCCGGAGCAGTTCCGGCGGCCTCGGGAGGTGGGGCCGGCGGCGGACGTGTTCGCGCTCGGGTCGGTGATCGTGCACGCGGCGACCGGGCGGGGGCCGTTCGACTCGGACAGTCCGTATGTCGTGGCCTATCAGGTGGTGCACGACGAGCCGGAGCTGGCCGGGGTGCCGCAGGATCTCGCGCCGCTGGTGCGGCGGTGTCTGGCGAAGGAGCCGGAGGACCGGCCGACGCCGGACGAGCTGATGCTGGCGCTGCGTTCGGTGGCGGCGTCGTACGACACGCAGGCGTTCATACCGGCGCAGCGGGAGGGAGGGGCGGACGGGGGCGGAGACGCTCCACAGCAGGAGGAGCCCGAGGTCGCACCCGAGTCGGCCCCGCCGAAGCGGCACCGGTGGCGGGGGCGGGCGGTGCTCGCGGCGACCGCTGCGGTGCTGGCCCTCGGCGGGATAGTGGCCTCGGTGCAGTGGGCCGGGGCCGGGCAAGGGCGCGGCGTGCGGCCGCAGGCGGCTCCGGCGGTGACGGCGGCCGGGTTCGAGGGGTGGCGGTCCGAGGCGGTGGCCGGGGTGCCCGGTGCGCCCCGGTGTGTGCTCGGCGCGGGCAGGTTGCTGTGCACGGCGGACGGGGCGGTCTTCGCGCTGGACCCGGTGAAGGGGTCCGTGGTGTGGCGGCGGGCGTTCGCGGGGGCGTTGTGGAGTGATCCGCCGGTGGTGTCGGGCGGGGCGCTGCGGCTGCGGAACCAGAGCGGCAGGCTGACGGCGCTCGATCCGGGCACGGGGCGTACGCGTGGGGAGCGGGAGCTGACCGGGGACACCGGGACGCGGTACATCGGGGACACGCTGGTGACGACCCGGGCGGACGGGGTGGTCATGGGGGCGGAGAGTGGTTCGGGGAAGGAGAAGTGGCGGCTGCCGTTGCCGGACGGGACCCGGCCGCGTATCGACGCCTTCGGCGCCGGGAGTGACGGGTACGCGACGGTGACCTCGGCGGACGGGCGGAGTACGCGGGTCACAGCGTTCGACCCGGCGTCCGGGGCCGTGCGGTGGAGTGAGCGGATGTCCGGGATGGTCGAACCGGTGGGCGCCGAGGGCGGGTTCGTGTACTTCCTCGACGACGATCCGGTGTACGGGGACACCAACGGGCTCGTGCGGTACGAGGTGAAGTCGGGCTCGACGCACCGGGTTGCGCTGCTGGGGCCCCGGCCGGACGCTCAGGCCACCGTGCGGGACGGGGTGGTGTACCTGCTCGCGGCCAACGGGGGGCTGGACGCGGTGGACATGGCGGCGGGCAAGCCGTTGTGGCACCTGGAGACGACGGTGAGCCGGGGTTCGGCGCCGGTGACGGACGGGCGGCGAGTGTACTTCTCGGCCGCCGACGGGCGGCTGCTCGCGGTGGACGTCCGCCGGGGCACCCTCGCGGGCCAGACCCGGCCCCGGCTCGGCGCGCGGGCGGACCGGGTGACGGCGGGGCTGCCGACGCCGGTGCTGGCGCTGGGCCATGTGTACGCGGGGGCGCCGGACGGGTCGGTGTTCGCGGTGAACACGGCTGATCCGGCGGCCTGGTGAGCGTGGAGCGCACCGGCCGCCGGAGAGCCCGAGCGGGTCAGCCCAGGAGGGAGACGTCGCGGACGGCGCCCCTGTCGGCGCTGGTGGCCATGGCCGCGTAGGCGCGCAGGGCGGCGGAGACCTTGCGGGTGCGGTTGGCGGGCGCGTAGACGCCGTTCAAGTCGGCTTCGCGGCGGGCGAGTTCGGCGTCGTCCACCAAGAGGTCGATGGTGCGGTTGGGGATGTCGATGCGGATGCGGTCGCCGTCCTGGACCAGGGCGATGGTGCCGCCGGAGGCCGCTTCGGGGGAGGCGTGGCCGATGGAGAGGCCCGAGGTGCCGCCGGAGAAGCGGCCGTCGGTGATCAGGGCGCAGGTCTTCCCGAGGCCGCGGCCCTTGAGGTACGAGGTCGGGTAGAGCATCTCCTGCATGCCGGGGCCGCCCTTGGGGCCCTCGTAGCGGATGACGACCACGTCGCCGTCCTTGACCTCCTGGGTGAGGATGCGCTGGACGGCCTCCTCCTGGGACTCGCAGACCACGGCGGGCCCCTCGAAGGTCCACACCGACTCGTCGACGCCCGCGGTCTTCACCACGCAGCCGTCGACGGCGAGGTTGCCCTTGAGGACGGCGAGGCCGCCGTCCTTGGAGTAGGCGTGCTCGGCGGAGCGGATGCAGCCGCCCTCGGCGTCGTCGTCCAGGGAGTCCCAGCGCTCGGACTGGGAGAAGGCTTCGGCGGAGCGGACGCAGCCGGGGGCCGCGTGCCACAGCTCGACGGCCTCGGCGGACGGGGAGCCGCCGCGCACGTCCCAGGTCTTCAGCCAGTCGGCCAGGGACGGGCTGTGGACGGAGTGGACGTCCTCGTTGAGCAGGCCCGCGCGGTGCAGTTCGCCGAGGAGGGCGGGGATGCCGCCGGCGCGGTGCACGTCCTCCATGTAGTACGTGCGGTTCTTCGCCACGTTGGGCGCGACCTTGGCCAGGCACGGCACGCGGCGGGAGACGGCGTCGATCTCCGGGAGGCCGAAGGGGACGCCCGCCTCCTGGGCGGCGGCCAGCAGGTGCAGGATCGTGTTGGTGGAGCCGCCCATGGCGATGTCCAGCGCCATCGCGTTCTCGAAGGCCGCGAAGGAGGCGATGGAGCGGGGCAGGACCGTCTCGTCGTCCTGCTCGTAGTAGCGCCGGGTGATGTCCATGACCGTGCGGGCCGCGTCCTCGTACAGCGCCTTGCGGGCGGTGTGGGTGGCGAGGACCGAGCCGTTGCCGGGCAGGGAGAGGCCGATGGCCTCGGTGAGGCAGTTCATCGAGTTGGCGGTGAACATGCCGGAACAGCTACCGCAGGTCGGGCAGGCGTTCTCCTCGATACGGAGGATGTCCTCGTCGGAGATCTTGTCGTTGACCGCGTCGGAGATCGCGTCGACCAGGTCCAGCGTGCGCACGGTGCCGTCGACCAGGGTGGCGCGGCCGGACTCCATGGGCCCGCCGGAGACGAACACGGTCGGGATGTTCAGCCGCAGCGCGGCCATCAGCATGCCCGGCGTGATCTTGTCGCAGTTGGAGATGCAGACCAGGGCGTCGGCGCAGTGGGCCTCCACCATGTACTCCACCGAGTCCGCGATCAGGTCGCGGGAGGGCAGGGAGTAGAGCATGCCGCCGTGGCCCATGGCGATGCCGTCGTCCACGGCGATGGTGTTGAACTCGCGCGGGATGCCGCCCGCGGCCGTGATCGCCTCGCTGACGATGCGGCCGACCGGCTGGAGGTGGGTGTGGCCGGGGACGAACTCGGTGAAGGAGTTGGCGACCGCGATGACGGGCTTGCGGCCGATGTCCGCACCGGGTACACCCGAGGCACGCATAAGGGCGCGGGCGCCCGCCATGTTGCGGCCGTGGGTGACTGTGCGGGACCTCAGCTCGGGCATCGTCGCTCGCTCCTTCTAGAGAAGACCGGTCAGAGAGACTTCTGACTGCTCCCGAGCGTACGCCGGTCATCCACGGGGCGGGACGAAGTGTCCGGAATGCGGGACGGACGTCTTGGCGCCCGGCCCCCCGCGCGCCCCACGCCGCACTCCCAGCGCGCCCCCTCGCCCAGTCCCGCCTCACTCCCCCGTGAGATGCCCCTGCACCACCGGTGCCAGCCGGGCCACGATGCGCTCCAGGTCGGCCGAGGCCAGCGGCTCCACCTTGATCACGTAGCGCAGCATGGCCGTGCCGACCAGTTGCGCGGCGGCCAGCTCGACGCGCAGCTCGGCGTCCGGCACGTCCAGGCGCCCGGCGATGCGGCCCAGGAGCTGGGCGGCGATCAGGCGGCGGAACACGGCGGCAGCGGTGTCGTTGTTGACGGCGGAGCGGACGATGGCCAGCAGCGGGGTGCGCGTGGCGGGGTTCTCCCACACGCCCAGCACGAACCGGGTCAGCCGCTCCCCCACCGAGTCCAGCGGGCCCTCGGCGATCGCTTCCGGCGCGGCGAGGGCGGGCGCGAAGGCGACCGAGACGGCGGCCTCGAAGACCTGCTCCTTGGTGCCGAAGTAGTGGTGGACCAGCGCGGAGTCGACCCCGGCGGCCTTGGCGATGCCGCGTACGGAGGTCTTCTCGTAGCCGCGTTCGGAGAACTCCTCGCGGGCGGCGCCGAGGATGCGGTCGCGGGTGTCGCCGGACTCGGCGCGCGGGGGCCGTCCCCGGCGCCGTGCGGTGGGCTCGCTCACGGCCGGGGCACCCCGGCGCCGGCCGCGAGGTGGCGGCGGGTGAAGGCGAGGGCCTCGGCGAGGTCGGCCTCGCGCTCCGCACTGGACATGGCCCGGCGGGTGTTGACCTCGATGACGACATGGCCGTCGAAGCCGGTGCGGGTGAGGCGGTCCAGCAGTTCGGCGCAGGGCTGGGTGCCGCGGCCCGGCACCAGGTGCTCGTCCTTGGCGGAGCCCCGGCCGTCGGCGAGGTGGACGTGGCCGAGCCGGTCGCCCATGCGGTCGATCATGCCGAGGGCGTCGGTGCGGGCGGTCGCGGTGTGGCTGAGGTCGATCGTGAAGTGCCGGTAGTCGTCCTTGGTGACGTCCCACTCGGGGGCGTAGGCGAGCAGTTCGCGGTCGCGGTAGCGCCAGGGGTACATGTTCTCGACGGCGAACCGCACGTCGGTCTCGTCGGCCATGCGCCAGATGCCGTCGACGAACTCGCGGGCGTACTGCCGCTGCCAGCGGAAGGGCGGGTGGACGACGACGGTGGAGGCGCCCAGCTTCTCGGCGGCCGACCGCGCGCGGCGCAGCTTGGTCCAGGGGTCGGTGGACCAGACCCGCTGGGTGATCAGCAGGCAGGGCGCGTGCACGGCGAGGATCGGCACGCCGTGGTGGTCGGAGAGGCGGCGCAGCGCCTCGATGTCCTGGCTGACGGGGTCGGTCCACACCATGACCTCGACGCCGTCGTAGCCGAGGCGCGCGGCGATCTCGAAGGCCGTCGCCGTCGACTCCGGGTAGACCGAGGCCGTCGACAGGGCGACCTTTACGTCCCTTGGTTCAGCCACGAACACACCTTACGGGGTGGGATACCGGGGACGAGGGGTGTGCCCGGGCCGGTGTGAGCTTCGCCATCGCGGGCCCGCGACACCGTTCACGCCGAGCCCATGTGGTCCAGGCGCCGCAGGATCACGCCCTCGCGCAGCGCCCACGGACAGATCTCCAGGCTCTCCACGCCGAACAGGTCCATCGCCCCCTCGGCCACCAGCGCCCCGGCGAGGATCTGCCCCGCCCGGCCCTCGGAGACTCCGGGCAGCTCGGCACGCTGCGCCGCGGACATCGCGGCGAGCCGGGGCACCCATGCCTCCAGCGACTCCCGCTTCAGCTCGCGCTGGACATAGAGGCCGTCGGCGTCCCGCGCGGCGCCCGCGATCCGGGCGAGCTGCTTGAAGGTCTTGGAGGTGGCGACCACATGGTCGGGGGCGCCGAAGCGGCTGAACTCGCCGACGGTACGGGCGATCTCCGCGCGCGCGTGGCGGCGCAGCGCGCGTACCTCGTCGGAGGTCGGCGGGTCCTCGCGCAGCCAGCCGGCGGTGAGGCGGCCGGCGCCGAGGGGCAGGGAGGCGGCCGCGTCGGGCTCCTCGTCGATGCCGTAGGCGATCTCCAGCGAGCCGCCGCCGATGTCGAGGACGAGGAGCTTGCCCGCGGACCAGCCGAACCAGCGGCGGACGGCGAGGAAGGTGAGCCGGGCCTCCTCGGCGCCGCTGAGCACCTGGAGGCGGACGCCGGTCTCGTCGGCGACGCGCGCGAGGACGTCGTCGGCGTTGCGGGCCTCGCGCACGGCGGAGGTGGCGAACGGCAGCAGGTCCTCGACGCCCTTGTCCTCGGCGGCCTGGAGGGCGTCCCGGACGACGGCGACGAGGCTTTCGATGCCCTCGTCGCCGATCGCGCCGCTGTCGTCGAGGAGTTGGGCGAGCCGCAGGTCGGCCTTGTGGGAGTGGGCGGGCAGCGGACGGGCGCCGGGGTGGGCGTCCACCACCAGCAGATGCACCGTGTTCGAGCCCACGTCCAGGACACCGAGTCTCATGGACGAAACGCTACTGCCAGAAGCCCGTTCCGCGGTGCCCGTACGGCCCTCATGCGTCTTACCCTGGACGGGTGCCAAAGACGAAAAAGGCAAAGGTCAACAAGGCCGCCAAGCCTGACAAGCCGACCAAGTCGCGCAAAGCCGACAAGGCCCTCAAGGACGACGAGAAGGGCCTCGACTTCGCGCGCGCGTGGGTGGAGTTCCCCGACCCCGCCGACGACGAGCAGATTTTCCGCTGCGACCTGACCTGGCTGACCTCCCGCTGGACCTGCATCTTCGGCCAGGGCTGCCAGGGCATCCAGGCCGGCCGCGCGGCCGACGGCTGCTGCACGCTGGGCGCGCACTTCTCCGACGAGGACGACGAGAAGCGGGTCGCGGAGCACGTGGCCCGGCTCACCCCGGAGATCTGGCAGCACCACGACGAGGGGCTGGCGGGCGGCTGGGTCTCGGAGGACGAGGAGGGTTCGCGGCAGACGCGTCCCTTCGAGGGCTCGTGCATCTTCCAGAACCGGCCCGGCTTCGCGGGCGGCGCGGGCTGCTCGCTGCACATCCTGGCGCTCAAGGAGGGCCGGGAGCCGCTGGAGACCAAGCCGGACGTGTGCTGGCAGCTACCGATCCGCCGCACCTACGACTGGATCGACCGCCCCGACGACACCCGCGTCCTGCAGGTGTCCATCGGCGAGTACGACCGGCGCGGCTGGGGCCCCGGCGGCCACGACCTGCACTGGTGGTGCACCTCGGCCACCTCGGCGCACGGCGCGGGCGACCCGGTCTACGTCTCCTACCGGGCCGAGCTGACCGAGCTGATGGGCAAGGCGGGCTACGACCGCCTGGTCGAGCTGTGCGAGCAGCGGCTGGCGTCGCAGTTGCCGCTGGTGGCTCCGCACCCGGCGGACCCGGCCTAACCGTCGGTGGGACTCGGGGTGTCCTCGTCGTCGCCCGGCGGCGGGGACGAGTCCGGCGGGTGGGAAGAGGGTGACGAGGGCGGATCGGACGGCTCGGGGTCCGGGCTCGGAGAGGTGCTGGACGGCGGCGGGGACTGACTCGGCGGGCTGGAAGAAGAGGGCGGAGCGGTCGGCGTCGTCGGGTCCGGGCTGGGCTGCGGGCGGGACGGCGTCGGGGCCGGGCCGTTGCCGTCGATGGTGACGACCGCGCCGGCCGGGGCGACGGCCACGCGGGCCCGCCAGTGGCCCGAAGGCTCGCGCAGATGGTCGACGTACACCTTGACCGTGACCGAGTCGCCCGGATCGAGGGTGCCCGCCGACCGGCTCAGATAGAGCCAGGGCGCGGAGGTGGTCGCGGACCAGCGCACCGGGGTGTCGCCGGAGGCGCTGAGGGTGATCAGCGTGGTGTCGCCGTGGTGGGCGGCAGCGACCGCGAGCCGGCCGGCGTCCTTCTCCCCGGCGCCGTTGACGCTGACGACCTCCACGGAGACGTCCGACTTGCCCTTCTCGGCGGGCCGGGTGCCGGGCTTCACGCTGGCGTTGCCCGCGTTCTGGTAGCCGCCCGCCGGGTCGCCGCCGAGCGCGCCGGGGCCGTCCGCCTCGCGGGCGGCGCCGGGGCTGTCGTCGCCGCCGAGGGTGGGGGCGCCCCGGTAGGCGGCCCACAGGGCGAGCACGGGGGCGGCGACCACGGTGGCGACGACGGTCGTGGTGACGGCACGCGAACGGAGCTTGTCCCGGCGGGCCGCGCGGTCCTTGGGGTCCATCGGGAAGCCGCGCCGGTCGAAGCGCGGCACGGCGGCGGACCGGGCGCGCGGTGGGTGGGCGAGCGCGGAGCGCAGGGCGGCGCGGGGCGCGGGCAGCACGGGCAGCTCGGCGGGGGTGACCGCGGCGCCGGGCCAGCGGCCGGGGACGGCGCGCTCGGCGGTACGGCGGCAGCGCGGGCAGTCGTCGACGTGCCGGACCAGCTCACGGCGCAGGGCCGCGCTGAGCATCAACTGGCTGTCGCCGGTGAGGTGGGCCACGCTCGGGCAGCCCCCGGTCTCCACCACGGCGAGGGCGGCGCGGGTGCGTTCGACCTCGCAGGCGGCGGAGGCCAGCAGTTCGCGGGCGGCGGCGGGCTCCAGCCCGAGCACGGCGGCGACCTCGGGGGCGGTGAGCTTGTGCCGGACGGCCAGCTCCAGCGCCTCGCGCTGCTCGGGCGTGGTCCCGGCCGCCTCCGGCCAGGCCAGCAGGGCGAGTTCGCGGCGGCGCAGCTCCAGCACCTCGGCGGGCGGCGCGGGTTCGGGCGCCGGAGCGCCCTGGGCGGGGCGGCCGGCGGCGTGGGTGGCCTGGCGTTTGCGGCGGGCCTCGGCGAGGCCGCGCAGACAGGCCCAGCGGGCCAGCGCGTACAGCCAGGCCCGGCGGTCGCCGGGGGTCTGCGGGTCGCGGCGGCCGCGCCGCTCGGCGATGACGAGGACCTCGCCCAGGGCGGCGGTGGCCGCGTCGTGGTCGCACAGCACCGACAGGCAGTAGGTGAACAGGCCGTCCAGATACGCCTCATGGCGCGACGACGCCCGCTGGGCGATGTTCCGCGCCGCGGATCGGTCGCGCGCCTCCCGGTGCGCCCGTTGCGCCCGGTGTGCGCCGGTGGTGCGGGTCGTGGTCTCCGGAGTGCTGCTCATCACCTGTGCGACCGTAGGCGTCGGCGGAGTGCCCCTACTTGCACCTTGAGCACTTTTAATCCGTACGGGTGAAACGATCCCTCATAAGGGGACACCGGCCTCCGGGGAGCGGGCGCGAACCCGGTGGACGGCATCCGGAACCATTCACTCCGCGTGCGCCCCGATGCCCCGGCGTGCGCCCCGCTCGCGCGCCCTCCGAGGCCGGGCGGCGGGCGTTGTCAGTGGCGGGGGCTACGGTTTCCGCATGGCCACCCGTACCAAGTCCGCCAAGGAGCGTCCGTCCTACCGCTGCACCGAGTGCGGCTGGCAGACGGCCAAGTGGCTCGGCCGCTGCCCCGAGTGCCAGGCGTGGGGCACGGTCGAGGAGTACGGCGCGCCCGCGGTCCGTACGACGGCGCCGGGCCGCGTCACCAGCTCCGCCCTGCCCATCGGCCAGGTCGACGGCCGCCAGGCCACCGCCCGCTCCACCGGCGTCCCCGAGCTGGACCGGGTGCTCGGCGGCGGACTCGTACCCGGCGCGGTGGTTCTGCTCGCGGGCGAGCCGGGCGTCGGCAAGTCCACGCTGCTGCTCGACGTGGCGGCCAAGTCGGCGAGCGAGGAGCACAAGACCCTCTATGTCACCGGCGAGGAGTCCGCGAGCCAGGTGCGGATGCGCGCCGACCGCATCAAGGCCCTGGACGACCACCTCTATCTCGCCGCCGAGACCGATCTGGCCGCCGTTCTGGGCCACTTGGACGCGGTCAAGCCCTCCCTGCTGATCCTGGACTCGGTGCAGACCGTCGCCTCCCCCGAGATCGACGGCGCCCCCGGTGGCATGGCCCAGGTCCGCGAGGTGGCCGGCGCCCTGATCCGCGCCTCCAAGGAGCGCGGCATGTCCACCCTGCTGGTGGGCCATGTCACCAAGGACGGCGCCATCGCGGGCCCCCGCCTGCTGGAGCATCTGGTCGACGTGGTCCTGAGCTTCGAGGGCGACCGGCACGCCCGCCTCCGCCTGGTCCGCGGCGTGAAGAACCGGTACGGGGCGACGGACGAGGTCGGCTGCTTCGAGCTGCACGACGAGGGCATCACCGGCCTCGCCGACCCCAGCGGCCTCTTCCTCACCCGGCGCGCCGAGCCGGTGCCCGGCACCTGTCTGACCGTGACCCTGGAGGGGCGCCGCCCGCTGGTGGCCGAGGTGCAGGCGCTCACCGTGGACTCCCAGATCCCCTCCCCCCGCCGCACCACTTCCGGCCTGGAGACCTCCCGCGTCTCGATGATGCTGGCGGTGCTGGAGCAGCGCGGCCGGATCAGCGCGCTCGGCAAGCGGGACATCTACTCCGCGACCGTCGGCGGGGTGAAGCTGTCCGAGCCCGCCGCCGACCTGGCCATCGCGCTGGCGCTCGCCTCGGCGGCCAGCGACACCCCGCTCCCGAAGAACCTGGTCGCCATCGGTGAGGTGGGTCTCGCCGGCGAGGTCAGACGCGTCACAGGCGTGCAGCGCAGGCTCGCCGAGGCGGCCCGGCTGGGCTTCACGCACGCGCTCGTACCGGGCGATCCGGGCAAGGTCCCGGCCGGGATGAAGGTCGTGGAGGTGGCCGACATGGGGGACGCGCTGCGGGTGCTGCCCCGCTCCCGTCGCCGAGAGGCCCCGCGGGAGACGGAGGACCGCCG
This sequence comes from Streptomyces bauhiniae, assembly GCF_004784475.1. Taxonomy (GTDB): domain Bacteria; phylum Actinomycetota; class Actinomycetes; order Streptomycetales; family Streptomycetaceae; genus Streptomyces; species Streptomyces seoulensis. The sequence continues at coordinate 602,974 of NZ_SRRT01000006.1, read as the reverse complement.
GTAGACTTTGCGCAGGTCTCGCCCGTCCGTGCGAAACGCGTGCCGTGACGGAAGCGCGTCAGAACCTGCGACCGGAGGAGTGCAGTGGCAGCCAACGACCGGGCAGCAGCTCCCGGAAAGTCCGGTGGGAGTGCCGGTGCCGATGGCCTGATGCGCGCCTCGCTGAGCGCCGTTGCCCCGGGCACGGCCCTGCGCGACGGTCTGGAGCGGGTCCTGCGCGGCAACACCGGCGGCCTGATCCTGCTGGGCTGGGACAAGACGGTCGAGGCGATGTGCACCGGCGGTTTCGTGCTGGACGTGGAGTTCACCGCGACCCGGCTGCGCGAGCTGTGCAAGCTGGACGGCGGCATCGTCCTCTCCTCGGACCTGTCGAAGATCCTGCGCGCCGGCGTCCAGCTCGTCCCGGACCCCACGATCCCCACCGAGGAGACCGGCACCCGGCACCGCACCGCCGACCGCGTCTCCAAGCAGGTCGGCTTCCCCGTGGTCTCGGTGTCCCAGTCGATGCGGCTGATCGCGCTGTACGTCGACGGGCAGCGCCGGGTCCTGGAGGACTCGGCGGCGATCCTCTCCCGCGCGAACCAGGCGCTGGCCACGCTGGAGCGGTACAAGCTCCGCCTGGACGAGGTCGCGGGCACGCTGTCCGCGCTGGAGATCGAGGACCTGGTGACGGTCCGGGACGTCTCCGCGGTGGCGCAGCGGCTGGAGATGGTCCGGCGCATCGCCACCGAGATCGCGGAGTACGTGGTCGAGCTGGGTACGGACGGGCGGCTGCTGGCGCTCCAGCTCGAGGAGCTGATCGCGGGGGTCGAGCCGGACCGTGAGCTGGTCGTGCGGGACTACGTGCCCGAGCCGACGGCGAAGCGGTCGCGGACGGTGGAGGAGGCGTTGTTCGAGCTGGACGCGCTGAGCCATGCGGAGCTGCTCGAACTGGGGACTGTGGCGCGGGGGTTGGGGTACACCGCGTCTCCCGAGTCTCTGGACTCGGCGGTTTCGCCTCGTGGGTTCCGGTTGCTGGCGAAGGTTCCCCGGCTGCCGGGGGCGATCATCGATCGGCTGGTGGAGCACTTCGGGGGTCTGCAGAAGTTGCTCGCTGCCAGCGTGGATGATCTGCAGGCTGTTGACGGGGTGGGGGAGGCTCGGGCTCGTAGCGTGCGGGAGGGGCTTTCGCGGCTTGCCGAGTCTTCCATTCTGGAGCGGTACGTCTAGTTTTCGGGTGCGGGTGCGTGGGGGCTGGTCGCGCAGTTCCCCGCGCCCCTAAAAACTCACAGCTCGACCGGCATCCCAGCCTCTAGTCCGCCGACAGGACGAACGACGTCTGGGTCTTGGCGAAGCCCGATGCCTTGGCCTCCAACAGGTATGTGCCCGGCTTCGCCTTGCCGGCCGGCGGGGTCGCGCACTTGGCGGCGCTCGGGTGGCGGTCCCACTTGACCGTGTAGGTGATGCTCTCCTCGGCCGGGACGCGGAAGACCAGGCTCTTGGTGCCCTTGGGGCAGTCGTCGGAGGACCAGTAGGGGTCGTCGCCGTCGGCCGGGGTGATCGCGAGGATCGTGTGCTCGGGGCCGAGGTCGACCTTGCAGTCGCCGGACGAGCTGTTGCGGACGGTGAGTTCGAAGGTGGGGGTCTCGTCCGGCGAGAAGGAGTTGTGCTTGCTGCGCAGGCTCACCGTGACCTTGCCCGGCGCGCACACCGGGAGCGGGGAGGACGCGGCCAGCGCGTCGCCCGCGCCGACACTGCCGCCGCCCGTGCCGGACGCCGAGCCCGAACCGCCCGTACCTGAGCCGGAGTCACCGTCACCGGAGCCGTCCGAACCGGAGCCGTCGCCCGACCCGTCACCCGAGCCGGAGCCGTCGCCGGAACCGCCGTCACCGGAGCCGCCACCGCCCGACTCGTCGCGTCCGCCGGGGTGTTGGCTGATCGCGGGGCCCGAGGACGTGGGGCCCGGCGTGATCGTGGAGGCGGGATTCTTGCCGTCGGGCCCGTTGGCACCGTTCTTGCCTCCCCCGCCGCCCGACACGACGATCCAGGTGACCACGAGCGCCAACAGGGCGATCACGGACACGATGACGACCCTCCGTCGCCAGTAGATGGAGGAGGGAAGCGGCCCGACCGGATTGCGCAGAGATCCCACGCGGGAACTCTACGAGAGATCATGCCCACGACTCGCGTCCCCCGCCGCCCTCTCATCAACTTTTCCGGATCATCATCCCGGTAACTTCCCTCGCGCACCGGCATCTTGTGCCGAGCGCGACGCTCCGTGCACGGGCGGTGACCCACGCGGTCCGCGTGCGGCGTGGCAGGATCGGAAGGCCATGACTGAGAAGCTTCACGCCCCCGTGATCGACTGGTTCGACTCCCACGCCCGCGACCTCCCCTGGCGCCGCCCGGAAGCGGGGCCCTGGGGCGTGATGGTCAGTGAGTTCATGCTCCAGCAGACCCCGGTCAGCCGGGTGCTGCCGGTCTACGAGCAGTGGCTCGCCCGCTGGCCCCGCCCCGCCGACCTGGCCAAGGAGCCGCCCGGCGAGGCGGTGCGCGCCTGGGGCCGGCTCGGCTACCCGCGCCGCGCGCTCCGGCTGCACGGCGCGGCCGTCGCCATAACGGAGCGGCACGGCGGGGACGTACCCACCGACCACGCCCAACTGTTGGCGCTGCCCGGCATCGGGGAGTACACGGCCGCCGCCGTGGCCTCGTTCGCCTACGGGCAGCGGCACCCGGTGCTGGACACCAATGTGCGCCGGGTCTTCGCGCGTGCGGTGACCGGCGTGCGCTACCCGCCGAACGCCACCACGGCCGCCGAGCGCCGGCTCGCCCGTGAGCTGCTGCCCGAGGAGGACGACACCGCCGCGCGCTGGGCGGCTGCCTCCATGGAGCTGGGCGCGCTGGTGTGCACGGCGAAGAACGAGGAGTGCCACCGCTGCCCGATCGCCGCGCAGTGCGCCTGGCGGCTCGCGGGCAAGCCGGAGCACGAGGGTCCGCCCCGGCGCGGGCAGACCTACGCCGGCACCGACCGCCAGGTGCGCGGGAAGCTGCTCGCGGTGCTGCGGGACGCGCATGTCCCGGTGCCGCAGACGGCGCTGGACCGGGTGTGGCACGAGCCGGTGCAGCGGGCCCGCGCGCTCGACGGCCTCGTCACGGACGGTCTGGTGGAGCCGCTGCCCGGCGGGATGTACCGGCTGCCGCTCGGCTGACCCACAGGAAGGTCACAGCCACCGGCCGTCCGTCACGGCCTGACCACCCCAACAAAGCACCACATAAAGGGAAATAACGGGCGCTTTCCTTACCCCCGGCTCACGGCTGTTACACAACCGACGGACAGCCGAGTGCCGGCCGCAGGCTTCCTCGGACAACCCCGTGACAACCGCTCCGTAGCTTCGTTCCGTGCCCGGCGGACCACCGGGCCGGTGGGAAGAAGGCCCCGGCGTGGACCGGGGCGACGGGGAACACGGAAGGCGGTCGGGACATGGCGCAGGGCGAGGTGCTCGAGTTCGAGGAGTACGTACGGACCCGGCAGGACGCGCTGCTGCGCAGTGCCCGCCGTCTGGTGCCGGACCCGGTGGACGCGCAGGACCTGCTCCAGACCGCGCTGGCCCGCACCTACGGCCGCTGGGACGGCATCGCCGACAAGCGGCTGGCCGACGCCTATCTGCGCCGCGTCATGATCAACACCCGTACGGAGTGGTGGCGGGCGCGCAAGCTGGAGGAGGTGCCGACCGAGCAGCTCCCCGAGGGCCCGGTCGCGGACTCCACCGAGCAGTACGCCGACCGCGCGCTGCTGATGGACATCCTGAAGGTGCTCGCTCCCAAGCAGCGCAGTGTCGTGGTCCTGCGACACTGGGAGCAGATGTCCACGGAAGAGACGGCCGCGGCCCTCGGCATGTCCGCGGGCACGGTCAAGAGCACGCTGCACCGGGCGCTCGCCCGCCTCCGCGAGGAGCTGGAGGCCCGCGACCTCGATGCACGCGCGCTGGAGCGTGAGGAGCGGGAGCGTTGCGCGGCCTGATCCAAACGAGAGGCCCCAGACGTGTCCGAGGCGTACGCGCGGTGATCCTGGCGGTGGCCGGGATCGCCGCCGTCGGCATGTCCGCGACCGCCTGCGGCGCCGGGGGCACCGGCGCGCGGGACGAGGGCCCGGCGCACGCCTCCGCCGTGGCCGGCGCGGCGCCCGCCTCCCCCTCCTCCAGTCCGGCGGCCGGCTACCACCGTGTGAACGCGGTGAGCCTGCTGAAGCGGGACCCGGCGGTCTCGGCGGCCGTCAAGCACGAGCTGAAGCCGTGCGGCAGCGGCGACGACTATCCGGTGGACGTCTCCTACGGCGACCTGACCGACTCGGACCGTTCCGACGTCGTGGTCAACGTGCTGACCTGCGCCGACGCGGTCGGGATCGGCGCGTATGTGTACCGGGAGAGCGGGGGCTCGTACCGGAACGTGTTCAAGACCGAGGAGTCGCCGGTCTACGCGGAGATCGACCAGGGCGCGCTGACCGTGACCAAGCAGGTGTACAGCCGGGGGGACCCGATCTCCAGCCCGTCCGGCGAGGACGTCGTCCCCTATACGTGGAAGGCGGGCCGGTTCGTGGCGGGCAAGCCCGTGCACACGGACTACAGCGGGGCGGTGGGCCACGAGCCGAGCCCCGTGCCCGGCGACTGACGCGCCGCCCTACATCACGAGGACTGAGAGCACCGGATGCCAGAGCACACGCACGTCCTGTTCGTCGAGGACGACGACGTCATCCGTGAGGCCACCCAGCTCGCCCTGGAGCGGGACGGCTTCGCGGTCACCGCCATGCCCGACGGGCTGTCCGGGCTCGCGGCGTTCCGCGCCGACCGGCCCGACATCGCGCTGCTGGACGTGATGGTGCCGGGGCTCGACGGGGTCAGCCTGTGCCGCCGCATCCGGGACGAGTCGACGGTGCCGGTGATCATGCTGTCGGCGCGGGCGGACTCCATCGATGTGGTGCTGGGCCTGGAGGCGGGCGCCGACGACTACGTGACCAAGCCGTTCGACGGCGCGGTGCTGGTCGCCCGCATCCGGGCGGTGCTGCGCCGCTTCGGGCACGCCGGGCACTCGGCCGGTGCCGGGGCCGACGGTCCGGCGGACAGTGACGGGGTGCTGACCTTCGGCGAGCTGGAGGTGGACACCGAGGGCATGGAGGTGCGGCGGGCCGGGGTGCCGGTGGCGCTCACCCCGACCGAGATGCGGCTGCTGCTGGAGTTCTCCGGCGCGCCGGGCACCGTGCTCTCCCGCGACAAGCTGCTGGAGCGGGTCTGGGACTACGGCTGGGGCGGGGACACCCGCGTGGTCGACGTCCATGTGCAGCGGCTGCGGCAGAAGATCGGCCAGGACCGGATCGAGACGGTCCGCGGCTTCGGCTACAAGCTGCGGGGCTGAGGGCGGTCATGCGGAGTCTCTTCGGACGTCCGGTGCGGCGGGTGGCGGGCGTCGGCCTGCGCACCGGTCTGCGGTGGAAGCTGAGCGCGGCCATCGCGCTCGTCGCGGGTCTGGTGGCCATCGCGCTGAGCCTGGTCGTGCACAACGCGGCGCGGGTCTCCATGCTGGACAACGCCCGTGACCTGGCGAACCAGCGGGTCCAGCTCGCCCAGCGCAACTATGAACTCGCGGGGCGGCCCAACTTCCCCAGCATCAAGATCGACGACCCCGCCCTCCCGGCCGAGCTGCGGGCCAAGGTGGAGGAGGGGCGCCGGGCCAGTTACGTCAGCGACACGGGCAGCGGCGAGCCGGACATCTGGGCGGCGGTGCCGGTCAAGAACGGGCATGTGCTCTCGCTGCACGGCGCCTTCCCGGACAAGTCCGCGGACGTGCTGGCCGACCTCGACCAGGCGCTGCTCATCGGCTCCATCGCGGTGGTCCTCGGCGGCAGCGCGCTCGGCGTGGTGATCGGCGGCCAGCTCTCCCGGCGCCTGCGCAAGGCCGCCGTCGCCGCGAACCAACTGGCGACCGGCGAGACCGACGTACGGGTACGGGAGGCCATCGGCGGGGTCGTACGGGACGAGGCCGACGACCTGGCCCGCGCGGTGGACGCCATGGCGGACGCGCTGCGGCAGCGGCTGGAGGCGGAGCGGCGGGTCACGGCCGACATCGCGCACGAGCTGCGTACGCCGGTGACCGGGCTGCTCACGGCCGCCGAGCTGCTGCCGCCCGGCCGGCCCACGGAGCTGGTGCTGGACCGGGCCAAGGCGATGCGCACGCTGGTGGAGGACGTGCTGGAGGTGGCCCGGCTGGACGGGGCCTCCGAGCGGGCCGAGCTGCAGGACATCATGCTGGGCGAGTTCGTCGCCCGGCGCGTGGCCGCGAAGGACCCGGAGATCGCGGTACGGGTGGTGCACGAGTCCGAGGTCACCACCGACCCGCGCCGACTGGAGCGGGTGCTGCTCAACCTGCTGACCAACGCCGCCCGGCACGGCGAGCCGCCCATCGAGGTGACCGTCGAGGGCCGGGTGATCCGGATACGCGACCACGGCCCCGGCTTCCCCGAGGCTCTCCTCGCCGAGGGCCCGCTCCGCTTCCGTACCGGCAGCGAGGACCGCGCCGGCCAGGGCCACGGCCTCGGCCTCACCATCGCCGCCGGCCAGGCCCGCGTCCTCGGCGCCCGCCTCACCTTCCGCAACATCCACCCCCACGGCGAGGGCGCGATAGCCGTCCTCTGGCTCCCGGAACACGCCCCTACAGCCACGGGCAGCTACACGGTCCCCCCGACCCTGCGGGGCTGAACGCCTCCCGGCGGGGGCGCGACGCGGAGACACGCGGGCCCCGCCGGACCGGCGAAGCGCGCGGGTCGCCAGACAGACCGCAGGGTCGGAGACCAATGTCCCCGGGGCCGAGGGCCCGGAGGCAGGGGCCGAGGGCCGGGGGGCCGCAAGGCCGGAGACCGGGAGCGGCAAGACCCGGACCGGGGGCCGGGGACCGGAAAGCCCGGAGCCGCAAAGCGGGGGACCGGGAGCCGCAAGGCCGGAGGCCGGAGGCCGGAGGCCGGAGGCCGGAGGCCGGAGGCCGGAGGCCGGTGACCGGGGGCCGGGGGCCGGAGGCCGGTGGCCGTGGGCCGGAGGCCGGTGGCCGTGGGCCGGAGGCCGGTGACCGGGGGCCGGGGGCCGGAGGCCGGTGGCCATGGGCCGGAGGCCGGTGGCCGTGGGCGTGGGCCGCAAGGCAGGAGACCGGAAGCGGCGAGACCCGGAGCCGGAGGCCGTGGGCCGGCAGCCCTTCCGCCGTTCCCGGTGCGGCCGCCCAGGCCCCGGCGGATCGCCGAAGGCCCCCCGACCGATGGTCGGGGGGCCTTCGTGGGGTCGGGGCGGTCAGACCGCTTCGATCGCCGGGGCCGGGATCGCGTCCGTGGGGTCGGTGGACGGCTTCGCGGGGCCGCCGCGGAGGGGGACCTCCTTGACGAAGACGGCCGCGACGAGGACGACGACGGCGATGGCGGAGCCGAGGAGGAAGGCGGAGTGGGTGCCCGCGGACACCGCGTGCTGGTACGCCTCCCGTGCCGCGGCCGGCAGCTTGGCCAGGCTGGCCGCGTCGAGCTGGGCGGACTTCTCGGTGATGCCCTTGCCCAGCGCACCGGCGCGCTCGGTCATCACGTCCTGCACCCGGTTGTTGAACAGGGCGCCCATGACGGCCACACCGAACGAGGAGCCGAGCGTACGGAACAGGGTGGCGGAGGAGGACGCGACGCCCATGTCCTTCATTTCCACGCTGTTCTGCGCGACCAGCATGGTCACCTGCATCAGGCAGCCCATGCCCGCGCCGACCACGGCCATGTAGATACCGGAGGTCAGCCGGGTGGTGTCGGTGTCCATCGTGGACATCAGGTACAGCCCGACGATCATCAGCACCCCGCCGGCCACCGGGAAGACCTTGTAGCGGCCGCTGTTCGTGGTGACCCGGCCCGCGACCATCGAGGTCACCAGCATCGCGCCGAGCATCGGCAGGAGCAGCAGCCCGGAGTTGGTGGCGGAGGCACCCTGCACGGCCTGCTGGTACAGCGGCAGGAAGAGCGTCGCGCCGAACATCACGAAGCCGGTGACGAAGCCGATGAGGGACATCAGGGTGAAGTTCAGGCTCTTGAAGATGTGCAGCGGCAGCACCGGCTCGGCGGCCTTGGTCTGCCAGAACACGAACCCGACCAGCGAGACCACGCCGAGGGCGGTCAGCTCCATGATCCGCGCGGAGGTCCAGGCGTACTCGGTACCGCCCCACGTGGTGACCAGCACGATCGCGGTGATGCCGACGGTCAGCAGGACCACGCCGAGGTAGTCGATGCCCGCCTTGGCCCGCTTCTTCGGCAGGTGCAGCACCGCCGAAACCAGCGCCAGCGCGACCGCGCCGAGCGGCAGGTTGATGTAGAAGGTCCAGCGCCAGCCCCAGTTGTCGGTGATGGTGCCACCGACCAGCGGGCCGCCGATCATCGCCAGCGCCATGACGCCGGCCATCATGCCCTGGTACTTGCCCCGCTCACGCGGCGGAATCAGGTCGCCGATGATCGCCATGACGCCGACCATCAGACCACCGGCGCCCAGACCCTGGACGGCCCGGAACGCGATCAGCTCGCCCATCCCCTGGGCCATACCGCTCAGCGCGGAGCCGATCAGGAAGATCACGATCGAGCCGAGGAAGGCGCCCTTGCGCCCGTACATGTCACCGATCTTGCCCCAGACCGGGGTCGAGGCCGCGGTGGCGAGGGTGTACCCCGTCACGACCCAGGACAGGTGCTCGAGCCCGCCCAGTTCGCCCACGATGGTGGGCATCGCGGTGCCCACGATCATGTTGTCCAGCATCGCCAGCATCATGGCGATCATGAGCGCGAGCAGAACCACTCGTACGCTCTTCGGCTGCTTCTCCGGCTGCTCGGGCTCCGCCTGGCCCGCCTTGGCCGTCTGCGTGTCCGCCATTTCTCCCACTCCCCCTGGCGACTGCTACTTACTTGTCGCCCGGCTAGTTCACTACACTGGAAGGTAGCCTGCTACTAGCCGGGCGTCAAGTAAGTTTCCGCGGGAGCGGGAGGAGTACGAGGATGGGCGACACCATGGACGGCACCAAGCACCAGCGCCGCGGGAACACCCGCCAGCGCATCCAGGACGTCGCGCTCAAGCTTTTCGCGGAACAGGGCTACGAGAAGACCTCGCTGCGCGAGATCGCGGAGCACCTCGATGTCACCAAGGCGGCTCTGTACTACCACTTCAAGACGAAGGAAGAGATCATCGTCAGCCTCTTCGAGGACCTGACGCAGCCGATCGAGGACCTGATCGAGTGGGGCCGCAGCCAGCCGCACACCTTGGAGACCAAGCAGGAGATCGTACGGCGCTACAGCGCGGCGCTGGCCGGGGCGCAGCCGCTCTTCCGGTTCATGCAGGAGAACCAGGCGACGGTGCGGGAGCTGCGCATCGGTGACACGTTCAAGGAACGCATGAAGGGCCTCAAGGAGATCATCATCGATCCCGAGGCCGAGATGGTGGACCAGGTCCGCTCGATCAGCGCGCTGTTCACCCTGCACGCCGGCATGTTCGTGCTGGCGGACCTGGAAGGCGACCCCGAGAAGAAGCGCGAAGCGGTTCTCGAAGTCGCCGTGGATCTGGTGACGCAGGCGCACGAGGGCGCCCGCGGCAGGAGGTAGTCCGGACATCCGTGGTCCGGACTACCGGCGGTGGCCGGTGAGGGCCGGGGGGCGGTCGCCCAGGGCTCAGACGTGGACGCCGTGAGCCTTCAGGAAGGTGACCGGGTTGACGGCCGAGCCGTAGTTCGGCGTCTTGCGGATCTCGAAGTGCAGGTGCGGGCCGGTGGAGTTACCGGTGCTGCCCGACAGGGCTATGTGCTGGCCGGTCTTGACGACCTGGCCGACCTTGACGTCGACACGGGACAGGTGGGCGTACTGCGAGTACAGACCGTTGCCGTGCTTGATGACGACGGCGTTGCCGTACGCGGGGCCGTCACCGGCGCCGTTCGGGCCGGCCTTGACGACGGTGCCGCCGTGGGCCGCGAGGACCTCGGTGCCGGTGGGCACCGCGAAGTCCTGACCGCTGTGCTTGTGCGCCCAGTGGCTGCCGCCCTGGTCGAAGCTGGCGGAGAGGGTGTACTTCTTCACCGGGTCGACCCAGGAGGTCGCGGAGGCGGAGGCGGCGCTGGCAACCCCGCCACCCAGCACGGCCGCGCCACCGACAGCGGCGGCCAGGACGGCCACGCGAGTGCGGAGCGCGGACGTACGGACAGACGTGGAACGCTTGAACATCGATACCTCGTGAACTCGGAGACAGAGAGCCACCCGGCGTACGGATGTTTCACCGGTGCCGGGCGGGACTCCACATTGGTAACCCCTCACCCCATCCGGGTTCAAAGAGCCCATCTACGGCCCGAGGTAGTAGAAGTGTCTTAAATCGGTCATCTCTTGACAGGCCGGGCGCCACGGCCGGACCAGGCGGTACGGCCTGCCGATATCACTCAGGGTTTCGACGTGTACGTCTGGGTTTGCCCTGGTTTGGAATACCACTATCCCGGCTAGTACCGGACATTTCGCCTGTGCGGCATGTCACCGGCGGCCCCCGTCCGGGGCCCTATAAATGTGACGCGCGCCTCTAGCAACCTACCGTCCGGTAACCCTACGGTTCCCCTCGCGCCACCCGCTCCGCAGAGCATGCACTGCACCGTACGGACGCGAGAGGACCCCTCTTCATGACCAGACGCCCCTTGGCGCGCCGGATGGCCGCCGTCGCCGTCTCCACCGCCGCGCTGACCGCGCTCGCCGCCCCCGCCGAGGCCGCCACCCCGGCCCCCACCGCAGCCGCCGTCGACTACGCCACCTGGCAGCAGGACTGCGGGCGGGTGATGGACGAGGCCCTCCCCTACATCCAGAGCCGCGCGGCCACCGGTTCCGGTTCCGGTTCCGGTGAGAAGCAGGCCATCGTCCTGGACGTGGACAACACGACCCTGGAGACCGACTTCGGCTTCCAGTTCCCCCAGCCCGCCAACCGCCCGGTGCTGAAGGTCGCCCAGTACGCCCAGGACCACGGCGTCGCCCTGATCTTCGTCACCGCCCGCCCCGGCCTCCTGCACTGGCCCACGTCCTACAACCTCGAACACGACGGCTACCGCGTCACCGACCTCCGGGTGCGCGGCCTCGTCGACCTCTTCAAGGACGTCGCCGCCTACAAGACCGCCCAGCGGGCCGACATCGAACGCCAGGGCTACACGATCATCGCCAACATCGGCAACAGCGCGTCCGACCTGAGCGGCGGACACGCGGAGCGGACCTTCAAACTCCCGGACTATGACGGGCAGTTGTCCTGACCTGACCCGATATCCCTGGCTAGGGCCTGTCGTTTGGATCAGGGCGGCCGAGAGTGACTGCGCCTCTTGGCCGACCCGAGCGAGGCGTGGTGCGTGCAGATGCAAGGCGGAGGAGGGCGTCAACGCGGAGCGTTGGCAACCGACGACAACGCCGCAGATGTGCGTGCCACGCCCTGCGACGCCGGCATGATCCAAACGACAGGCCCTAGGCTCCATCCCGAAGACGGGGGTGACGGATGGAGCCGACAGCCATCGGCGGCAAGGTGGCCTCGGGGCTGCTGACCTCGCTGCTGAAGAAGGTCTTCCCGGCGGACGGGCCCGGCGCCGGGCTGGTCCCGAAGCCCGTACGGCTGGGCGGCCGGGTCTCCCTCGGCGGGGAGAAACGGCACCTGAGCGAACGGGAGCTGCGCCGGCTCGCCACGCATCTGGTGGACGAGGCGCTGGACACACCCGGCGAGCCGCCCTTCGCCCGCGACGAGCGGACGGCGGTCACCGACGCGCTGACCCGTCGGCTGCTCGCGCTCGGCGAGATCGACATGGACGCGGTGCAGTCGGTGGGGCTCGATGAGCGGGGGCTTGCGGGTCAACTGGTTGGGACAGCTTGCCGACTTGACGGTCTCTCCGGTGACGCTGAGCTGTTTCTGGATCGGGCCACCGAGTGGGCCTGCGGCCAGATCCTCGAGTTCTTCAGCCGCCGCTCCACCTTCCTGGCGCGGACCGTCGTGGAACAGAGTCGCGCGCAGGCCCGTACGGCCGCCGGGGTCGAGGAGTTGCTGGTGCGGACCCGCAGGCCCGACACCCTCGACCGCGACTTCGAGACGCGCTACCTGGCCCACCTGGCGAAGAAGCACGGCCGGCTCACGATCTACGGCATCGATCTCACCAATTCGCCGGGGCGCTGGCCGCTGGACGCCGCGTATCTGAGCCTGGAGGCGGTACGGCACGACAGTGAGCCCCTTAGCTCGGCCTTCGGCACCGCCCCCGCCAAGCCGGTCCGCGTACCGGCCGACGAGGCGCTGGCCGGGCACGACCGGGTACTGCTGCGGGGCGTCGCGGGCTCGGGCAAGACCACGCTGGTCCAGTGGCTCGCGGTGTCGGCGGCGAGCGGGGCGACCGGGCGGGTGCCGTTCGTCCTCCCCCTGCGCACGCTCACCCGGCACGGCGAGCAACTCCCCTCCCCCGCACGATTCCTGACGGCCGTAGGCTGCCCGCTGGACGGGGCTCAGCCGGAGGGCTGGGAGTACCGGGTACTGGCTTCGGGGCGGGGGCTGGTGCTGATCGACGGGCTGGACGAGGTGCCGGAACGCGAGAGGGAGAGGGCCCGCGGCTGACTGCCGCCTGGCCACCAACCCCTTGATGCGCGGCCCGATTTGCGCCCTCCACCGCGACCGGCGCGGCTATCTCCCGCAGGACCGCAGGGAGTTGCACGAATCTGCCCTGTCCATGCATGGCCGTCCCGGAGCTGAGCGAGGAACCCCAACTCCGGCTCCTGCAAAGGTTGGCGTACTGGCTGATCCGCAACGGCCTCCTTCTCACCTCCTCCCCCGACACCCTCCACTTCGTCCACCGCACCTTTCAGGACTACCTGGGCGCCCACGTGGCCGTAAAGGCAGACGACTTCGGCCTCCTGGCCGAACTACTGGACCTACTGGCATCGCAGTCGGACAAGCGGGCCCACCTACTGGCGATGGCCTGCCTGGAGCACGCGACGGAACTGGACCCTGCGGTCCGCACGCGAGTCCAGAACCTCGCCCGAAGGCTGCTGCCACCCCGCACAGCCGAGGAGGCGAGGGAACCGGCCCTCGCTGGCCCACGCGTGCTGGAACTGCTGCCGGGCCCCGAGGGGCTGTCGGACGAGGAGGCGGAAGCGGTGACCGCCACCGCGGCTCTGGTGGGCACGGACACCGCGGTGCCGCTGCTGGCGCGGTACACCTCGCATCCCTCACGGCGCGTGCGGGGCACTTTGATGCGCGCTTGGGAGTATTTCGATTCCTCCGGATACGCCGAGGAAGTGCTGGCGCATGTGGACTCCGAGGACTTCTACGTCCCCGTTTCCTCTTCGGACGCCTTGGCCGCGCTGCCCCGACTCGGACCCCGGTCACGGCTGACGTTCATCGGAAAGCACCCCCTGCCGGACATCCTGCGAGTGCTGCCGCCGGGCGTACGAAAGATCGGCCTGTCGGAGAATTACCCACTCCAGGATCTACGCCCCCTCACTTCCCTCCGCTGACCGTTATGACCGAACTCCCCGCAGGGCTGCGGAATCTGCCCCGCAATGCCTCCTTGGGCGCACTGCGTCTGGACGCGAACGCCTTGATGGTGAACGGCCTCAGGGGACTGAGCGACTGGCCGACGCTGAAGCAATTGGATCTGCGAGACGGCGTCGAACTCGCCACGCCCCGCCACGGCATCGTCCTGGACGTGAGCGCGTACGCGGAGGACTTCTCAGGCATCGAGGTAATGGCCCCACGCACCCGGGCCTACGCGCTCTGAAAAACACCAAAAGGGGCCGGCGCCAAAGGCACCGGCCCCTTCGGGCTACGCGAACCCCCGGAGGGTTACGCGTCCTTGCTCAGGTTGGGACCGCCGCCAGCCGCCTGCTCGATCGGCGGGGCGTCCGGGAGGGCGGCCTTTTCCTCGCCTCGGAAGGTGAAGGTCTGGTTGTCGCCCTCGCCCTCCGTGTCGACGACCACGATGTGACCGGGACGCAGCTCGCCGAAGAGGATCTTCTCCGAGAGGGTGTCCTCGACCTCGCGCTGGATCGTGCGACGCAGCGGACGCGCACCCAGCACCGGGTCGTAACCCTTCTTGGAGAGCAGCTCCTTGGCGGACTGGGACAGCTCGATGCCCATGTCCCGGTCCTTGAGGCGCTCGTCCACCTTGCTGATCATCAGGTCGACGATCCGGAGGATGTCCGCCTGAGTGAGCTGCGGGAAGACGACCACGTCGTCGACGCGGTTGAGGAACTCGGGACGGAAGTGCTGCTTCAGCTCGTCCGACACCTTGTTCTTCATGCGCTCGTAGTTGGTCTTCGTGTCGCCGGAGGCGGCGAAGCCCAGGTTGAAGCCCTTGGAGATGTCCCGCGTGCCGAGGTTGGTCGTCATGATGATGACCGTGTTCTTGAAGTCCACGACCCGGCCCTGGGAGTCGGTCAGCCGACCGTCCTCCAGGATCTGCAGCAGCGAGTTGAAGATGTCCGGGTGGGCCTTCTCGACCTCGTCGAAGAGGACGACCGAGAACGGCTTGCGCCGCACCTTCTCGGTGAGCTGGCCACCCTCCTCGTAACCCACGTAACCGGGGGGCGAACCGAAGAGCCGCGAGACCGTGTGCTTCTCGCTGAACTCCGACATGTCGAGGGAGATCAGCGCGTCCTCGTCACCGAAGAGGAACTCCGCGAGCGCCTTGGACAGCTCGGTCTTACCGACACCGGACGGACCGGCGAAGATGAACGAGCCACCGGGACGCTTCGGGTCCTTCAGACCGGCACGGGTACGGCGGATCGCCTTGGACAGCGCCTTGACGGCGTCGACCTGGCCGATGACCCGCTTGTGCAGCTCCTCCTCCATGCGGAGCAGGCGGCTGGACTCCTCCTCGGTCAGCTTGAAGACCGGGATGCCCGTGGCGGTGGCGAGGACCTCGGCGATCAGCTCACCGTCGACCTCGGCGACGACGTCCATGTCGCCGGCCTTCCACTCCTTCTCCCGCTTGGCCTTGGCGGCCAGGAGCTGCTTCTCCTTGTCGCGCAGGGAGGCGGCCTTCTCGAAGTCCTGCGAGTCGATCGCGGACTCCTTGTCCCGGCGGACACCGGCGATCTTCTCGTCGAACTCGCGGAGGTCCGGCGGCGCGGTCATCCGGCGGATGCGCATCCGGGAGCCGGCCTCGTCGATCAGGTCGATCGCCTTGTCCGGCAGGAAGCGGTCCGAGATGTACCGGTCGGCCAGGGTGGCGGCCTGGACCAGCGCCTCGTCGGTGATGGAGACGCGGTGGTGCGCCTCGTACCGGTCGCGCAGGCCCTTGAGAATCTCGATCGTGTGCGGCAGCGACGGCTCCGCGACCTGGATGGGCTGGAAGCGGCGCTCGAGAGCCGCGTCCTTCTCCAGGTGCTTGCGGTACTCGTCCAGCGTGGTGGCACCGATGGTCTGGAGCTCACCGCGGGCCAGCATCGGCTTGAGGATGGAGGCGGCGTCGATCGCGCCCTCGGCGGCGCCCGCACCGACCAGCGTGTGCAGCTCGTCGATGAACAGGATGATGTCGCCGCGGGTGCGGATCTCCTTGAGCACCTTCTTCAGGCGCTCCTCGAAGTCACCGCGGTAGCGGGAGCCGGCCACCAGGGCACCGAGGTCCAGGGTGTAGAGGTGCTTGTCCTTGAGGGTCTCGGGCACCTCGCCCTTGACGATGGCCTGGGCGAGGCCCTCGACGACGGCGGTCTTGCCGACGCCGGGCTCACCGATCAGCACCGGGTTGTTCTTCGTACGGCGGGACAGCACCTGCATGACCCGCTCGATCTCCTTCTCGCGCCCGATGACCGGGTCGAGCTTGGTTTCACGAGCGGCCTGGGTGAGGTTCCGGCCGAACTGGTCCAGGACCAGGGAGGTCGAGGGGGTGCCCTCCGCCGGGCCGCCGGCGGTGGCGGTCTCCTTGCCCTGGTAACCCGAGAGCAACTGGATGACCTGCTGGCGCACCCGGTTGAGGTCTGCGCCCAGCTTGACCAGGACCTGGGCGGCGACGCCCTCGCCCTCACGGATCAGGCCGAGCAGGATGTGCTCGGTGCCGATGTAGTTGTGGCCGAGCTGAAGGGCCTCGCGGAGCGAGAGCTCCAGGACCTTCTTGGCACGGGGGGTGAAGGGGATGTGGCCGGACGGGGCCTGCTGGCCCTGACCGATGATCTCCTCCACCTGCTGACGGACCGCCTCAAGCGAAATGCCGAGGCTCTCCAGGGCCTTAGCGGCGACACCTTCACCCTCGTGGATGAGACCCAGGAGGATGTGCTCGGTGCCGATGTAGTTGTGGTTGAGCATCCGGGCTTCTTCCTGAGCCAGGACGACAACCCGCCGCGCGCGGTCGGTGAACCTCTCGAACATCGTTAATCGCTCCTCAGAGCGGTCAGGCAGTGGGGGGAACTTCCCCTCCCTGTCCTTCCGCAGCTTAGTCCCGCAAGCGGGGACCGCTCATTCCAACTGCCGACACCGTCGATGGCCTCCTGACCCCGAACGCCGACATCTGCTCCAACTCGATGGTGCGAGACGATGTTCCCGCAGGCCAGGCAGTTACCCCACTCGCCGTTCCGCCGATGGCGAACGTGAGACGGCCTTTCCTGCGTGTCGCCCCCTCCCACTAGGCATGTCTTACCCGCGGTGACGGGCGGTCCATGCCGCGCGCACCGATTCCCTCCGCTATGGGCGAACAACCTCACGACTCCGGGTGCGCCCATGCGCTCCCCCACGCCGCACAGAACGTGACCGTCCGGACGCTCAGCGTAACTCCGAGGCGCCTTCGACGGTTGCACCTGGCATGGCTGGCTCAATTCCCCCGGCATCCTCCCCGGCGCCTCGCCCGGCGTCACCGGCGCTGCCCTTCCCGCGCCCGAGGCGCCCGCTCGGCCCGGCCCCCGGGGCGGCGGCCCGGCACTGGTACGAGGGCGTGCTGGGCTGGCCGACGGCGCCGGGGGCGCCGCTGCGGCTGGTGACGGGGGTGCGCTTCGACGTGCTGGACGTCCCGGCCGAGGCGGGGGCGGTGGCGCTCAGGCATCTGGCGCCCGCTTCCCCGGTGGCCCTGGCGGGCGGCCGGATGCGGCTGCTGGTGGCCGCGGGCAGCGCGGAGGAGCTGCCCGGGCTGCTCGACTGGCTGGAGTGGGGCGCGCTGGCGCTGGACCTGCGGGCGCTGGGCGCCGGGGGCCTGACCGAGGCGCCGGCGCCGCCCGTGCGGGCCGTGGGCGCGGCGGTGCCGGGGCAGGGCGCCGGGGCCTTGCAGGGGGCCGCCGTATGGCTGCGGCCCCCCGAGCCGGGGCGCGAGGTGGAGGCGTCGCTGCCCGCGCTGCCGTCCTTCGAGGGCGTCACGGGCGCCCCCGATCTCGTACGGCTGGTGGACACCGTGGCAGCGCAGTGCCACCGGGTCCGGCTGCGGCGGGGCGCCGGGCCCCGTTCGCGGGGGCGTGATCAGCCGTTGGCCTTCTCGTAGGCCTCGCGGATGGACGCGGGGACGCGGCCGCGGTCGTTCACGTCGTAGCCGTTCTCCTTGGCCCAGGCGCGGATGGCCGCGGTGTCCTGGTTGCCACCGGAGGCGGCGCGGGCCTTGCCGCGGCCACCGGAGGAACGGCCACCGGTGCGCCGGCCGCCCTTCACATACGCGTCGAGAAGGCCGCGCAGCTTGTCCGCATTGGCGGTCGTGAGGTCGATCTCGTACGTCTTGCCGTCCAACGCGAACGTCACGGTCTCGTCAGCCTCGCCGCCGTCGAGGTCGTCGACAAGAAGGACCTGAACCTTCTGTGCCACCGGATTTCCTTTCATCGAAAACGTGAGGGCGGGGAGGTCCCGCGGCGTACGCCGTTTAGCCGCCCCTGTTATATGCAGTGCAGCAGTACGCCGGAAAGCAAACCGCTTTTGCCGGAAAAACACAAACCCTCGGGGAGAGACCCCACGCCCTCTCGCGTCCGGAAACGTGCGCGTTTCGGACATAGGGCACCGGGGCATTGGCGATCACAGATGCAGAAGCATCCGGCTGTTGCCCAAGGTGTTGGGTTTCACTCGTTCGAGACCGAGGAACTCCGCGACGCCCTCGTCATAGGAGCGCAACAGCTCCGCGTACACATCGGTGTCGACCGGTGTCTCACCGATCTCCACGAAGCCGTGCTTGGTGAAGAAGTCGACTTCGAAGGTCAGACAGAAAACCCGGCGAACACCGAGCCGGCGCGCGGTGTCGAGCAACTTCCCCAGCAGCCGGTGGCCCACTCCGGCGCCCTTGAGGGCCGGGTTCACCGCGAGAGTGCGGACTTCCGCGAGGTCTTCCCACATGACGTGCAAGGCGCCGCAGCCGACGACCTCGGCGTTGTCGTCGCGTTCCGCGACCCAGAACTCCTGGATGTCCTCGTAAAGGGTGACCGTGGCTTTGTCGAGCAGGATGCGGTCGCGCGAGTAGGCGTCGAGGAGTCGGCGGACAGCGGGAACATCGCTGGTCCGGGCGCGCCGGACGGTGATGGCATTCGCGGAGACTTCGGGGCTCTTCGCTGACATGGGCGGACGCTATCGCCCGCCGGTCTCCTCCGCCGAACCGGGGTTCTCGCGCGTTTGCGGCCCTTGGACGATACGGATGGCGTCGCTGAGGGCCTGGCGCTGTTCCTCGCTCATCATCCCGAAGAAGGCGACGAGAGCGGCGGCGGGGTTGTCGCTCTGCGACCAGGCGTCGTTCATGAGGGCGGCCGCGTAGGCGGCTCTGGTGGAGACGGCCTCATATCGATAGGCGCGCCCTTCCGCCTCACGGCGGACCCAGCCCTTCTGATGAAGATTGTCCAAAACCGTCATGACGGTGGTGTACGCGATCGAGCGTTCCTGCTGGATGTCTTCCAGGACTTCCCGGACGGTCACCGGGCGGTTCCACTTCCACACCCGTGACATGACGGCGTCTTCGAGATCTCCCAAGGGGCGAGGCACAAAACAAATAATAGTGGGAGATCCGGTCAAACCGGCGCCGACGTGCGGGTGGCTCAGGCGTCGCCGTGGGCGGCCTGGCGGGCGTTCTCCGCGCGCGCGAGGGCGGCGTCGACGGCCGCGTCCTCCTTGCCCTTGGCCGCTCCGCCCTGGGACTTCACGATCACCCGGACCACCCCGATGAAGAGGGCGGCCATGACGAAGGGGGGCACCAGCGCGGAGACGTAGTCCATGGCTCCAGAGTAGCCAGGCGGGGCGGCCCGGCCGGGGCGGGGTGGGCCTTATGTCCTCCCCGCCCCATAGGGCCGGTCAGCCGGGTCAGCCCGCGGCGAGGTGGCGGGGGCGGTCCTGTCCGGCGGGCGGGGACTGCGGTTTGCGGCGCGGGAAGACCTCGCCGGGGGTGGGGACGGGGCGCTTCGGGGCGGCCGGTGCGGCGGGGCGCTCGCCGGGGCGCGGGGCGGGGGGCCGGGCGGGCTCCTCGGCGGGCTTCTGAGCGGCTTCCCCGGACTCGTCGGCCCCGGTGGGCCCGGAGCCCTCCGCGCCGCCCGTAAGGGCCAGCAGACGGGCGCGGGAGGGCGGTGCGGCGGGCGCGGGGACGGTGGGCGCGCCGGTGGCGAAGCGGGCGCGGACGCTGCGCTCGACCAGGCCCTGGCAGTGGGCCAGCAGGGCGGCGGCCACCGGGTTGCCGCGCAGGGCGCGCAGGGCGGCGAGGTCGTCCGGGGCGGGCCGGTGCCCGGCGCCGAGCGCCTCCTGGAGCAGGGCGAGGTAGCCGGCCGCGGTGCCGGGCAGGGCGGCTCGGTAGCGGCCCAGGTCGGCCAGGAGGAAGGCGCGCAGGCGAGCCGCTTCGTCCAGGGCCTCGTCGACCGAGTCGGCGAGGCGGAAGCAGTCCTGCACGTCCTCGGCGGAGGCCGTGCCGGGGTGGAGGGCGAGGGCGAGGGCGCGGCGGAGCACACGCAGCTCCTCCGCGCCGAACGCCATGCCGCCGCGAGTTCCGTATGGCGTGGGCATGCGGCGACGCTACCGCTAATCGGACAAAAGTTACGGAATGGGACGCTTTGTCACGCGTGTCGGACCCAGGGTTCCCCCGCCCGGCCCTGAGTCCCACGCGGGCCCGGCTACCTGCGCGGCACGTTGCGCTCGTAGACCAGGCGCAGACCGATCAGGGTGAGCCAGGGCTGGTGCTCGTCGATCACCGAGGACTCCCCCAGCACCATCGGCGCCAGACCGCCGGTGGCGATCACGGTGACGTCGTCGGGATCGGCGGCCAGCTCGCGCGCCATCCGGCCGACCACGCCGTCCACCTGGCCGGCGAAGCCGTAGACGATGCCGGACTGCATGGCCTCGACGGTGCTCTTGCCGATCACGTTGCGCGGGCGGGCCACCTCGATCTTGCGGAGCTGCGCGGCCTTGACGCCGAGGGCCTCCACCGAGATCTCGATGCCGGGCGCGATGACCCCGCCGACGTACTCCCCGCGCGCGGAGATCGCGTCGAAGGTGGTCGCGGTGCCGAAGTCGACCACGATCGCCGGGCCGCCGTACAGCTCGTTGGCGGCGACCGTGTTGATGATGCGGTCGGCGCCGACCTCCTTGGGGTTGTCGAACTGCACCGGCACCCCGGTCTTGACGCCGGGCTCGACCAGCACCGCGGGCACGTCGCCGTAGTAGCGCCGGGTGACCTCGCGCAGTTCGTGCAGCACCGAGGGCACGGTGGCGCAGATGGCGATGCCGGAGATGCCGTCGCCCAGTTCCTCGCCGAGCAGCGGGTGCGTGCCCATCAGGCCCTGGAGCAGCACCGCCAGCTCGTCGGCCGTGCGGCGCGGGTCGGTGGACACGCGCCAGTGCTCGACGATGTCCTCGCCGTCGAAGAGACCGAGGACGGTGTGGGTGTTGCCGACGTCGATCGTGAGCAGCATCCGCCTCACTCCGCCGGGCGCAGGTCCAGGCCGATGTCGAGCACCGGCGAGGAGTGGGTGAGGGCGCCGACGGCCAGGAAGTCCACGCCGGTGTCGGCGTAGGCGCGGGCGTTCTCCAGGGTGAGCCGCCCGGACGCCTCCAGCTCGGCGCGGCCGGCCGTGAGGGTGACGGCCTCGGCGCACTCGCCTGGGGTGAAGTTGTCCAGCAGGATCAGGTCGGCGCCCGCCTCGACGGCCTCGTGGAGCTGGTGCAGGGTGTCGACCTCGACCTCCACGGGGAGGTCCGGGAAGGTCTCCCGCACGGCCTTGAACGCCTCGGCCACACCGCCGGCGGCGAGGACGTGGTTGTCCTTGACCAGGGCGGCGTCGGAGAGCGACATGCGGTGGTTGACGCCGCCGCCGCAGCGCACCGCGTACTTCTCCAGCGAGCGCAGGCCGGGGGTGGTCTTGCGGGTGTCGCGCACGCGCGTGCGGCTGCCCTCCAGCACGTCGGCCCACGCGCGCGTGGCGGACGCGATGCCGGACATGCGGCCCAGGATGTTCAGGGCGCTGCGCTCGGCGGTGAGCAGGTCGCGGGTGCGGGTGGTGACCGACAGCAGGCGCTGGCCGGCTTCGATCAGGTCGCCGTCCTCGACGTGCCGCTCGACCTCGAACTCGTCCTCGCAGACCACGGAGAGCACGGCCTCGGCGACCCGGAGGCCCGCGACCACGCCGGCCTCGCGGGCGACGAAGTCGGCGGTGGCCACCGCGTCCTCGGGGATGGTCGCCACGGTGGTCACGTCGACGCCGCCGGCCAGGTCCTCCTGGACGGTGACGTTGGCGATGTCCTCGATCTCGACGGGGTCGAGCCCGGCCTCGGCCAGCAGCGCGGCCAGCGCGGGGTCGAGACCGCACTCCAGTTGCTCTTCGCCCTCCTCGTCCGCGCCACAGGCGCAGCCGTCGCCGCAGCCGCCGGTCGGGGCGAGGGGAAGGTCGTCGGTGCTCACGTTCGTCACTGCTCCTGGGGAGGCGGGTTCACCCGGTGGACCGAGATGTCACCGGGTAGGGGGGAAGTCTGCGCTGTCGGTGGTGCGTACGGCCAGCGAACGGTCCGCGCGGAGGGTCACCACCAGGTGGCGGCGCCAGTGGAGATCGTCGCGGCCGGCGTGGTCCTCGCGCCAGTGGCAGCCGCGGGTCTCCTCGCGCAGCGCTGCGGCGGCGACCAGGACGCGGGCCACGTCCAGCAGGTTGGTGGCCTCCCAGGTGTCGACGCCGGGCTCGGCGGTCTTGCCCTCGCCGTCCAGGGTGTCGCTGGCGCGGGAGTGCAGCTCCGCGAGGCGCTGTGCGGCACGCTCCAGGGAGGCGGCCGAGCGCAGGACGCCCGCGCCCTCGCTCATGATCCGCTGCACGGCGAGCCGGTCCTCGGGGGCCAGCAGGGGGTGCGCGGGCGTGCCGTGGTGCGGGACGGGGGCCGGTACGCGCGTGTGCGGGCCGTGCGCGGTGTGCTCGGCCGCGATGTCGGCGGCGATGCGCTCGGCGTAGACGAGCCCTTCGAGCAGGGAGTTGGAGGCGAGCCGGTTGGCGCCGTGCACGCCGGTGCAGGCGACCTCGCCGCACGCGTACAGGCCGGGCACCGTCGTACGGCCGCGGTCGTCGGTGCGGACGCCGCCGGAGGCGTAGTGGGCGGCCGGGGCCACCGGGATCGGCTCGGTGACCGGGTCGATGCCGTGGGCGCGGCAGGCGGCCAGGATGGTCGGGAAGCGGTGCTCCCACATGTCGGCGCCGAAGTGCCGGCCGTCGAGGTACATGTGCTCGGCGCCCAGCTCGTGCATCCGCCGCGTGATGCCCTTGGCGACGATGTCGCGCGGGGCCAGCTCGGCCAGCTCGTGCTGCCCGACCATGAAGCGGGTGCCGTCGGCGTCGACCAGGTGGGCGCCCTCGCCTCGCACCGCCTCCGAGACCAGCGGCTGCTGGCCCTCGGCGTCGGGGCCGAGGAACAGCACGGTGGGGTGGAACTGCACGAACTCCAGGTCGCTGACCTCGGCGCCCGCGCGCAGCGCCAGCGCCACGCCGTCGCCGGTGGAGACCGAGGGGTTGGTGGTCGCGGAGAACACCTGGCCCATGCCGCCGGTGGCGAGCACCACGGCGGGCGCGTGCACGGCGCCCACGCCGTCGTGCTGGCCCTCGCCCATGACGTGCAGCGTGACGCCCGCGGTGCGGCCCTCGGCGTCGGTGAGCAGGTCCAGGACGAGCGCGTTCTCGATGGTGCGCAGGCCCCGCGCGCGGACGGCGTCGACCAGCGCGCGGGAGATCTCCGCGCCGGTGGCGTCCCCGCCCGCGTGGGCGATGCGGCGCCGGTGGTGCCCGCCCTCGCGGGTGAGCTGGATCGAGCCCGCGTCGTCGGTGTCGAACCGGGCGCCGGTGTCGATCAGCCGCCGTACGGCGTCGGGGCCCTCGGTGACCAGGAGGCGTACGGCGTCCTCGTCGCACAGGCCCGCGCCCGCGACCAGGGTGTCGTCCAGGTGCTGTGCGGGGGTGTCGCCGTCGCCCAGGGCGGCCGCGATGCCGCCCTGCGCCCAGCGGGTGGAGCCGTCGTCCAGGCGGGCCTTGGTGACGACGACCGTCGTCAGGCCGGCCGCCTCGCAGCGCAGCGCGGCGGTCAGGCCGGCCACGCCGGAGCCGACCACCACGACGTCGGCCGGGATGGACCAGCCGGGGGCGGGCGCGTGCAGTCGTATGCCGGTGCTGTTCACAGGGCGGCTCCAGGGCTGCCGAAGGTGAGCGGGATGTTGTCGATCAGCCGGGTAGAGCCGACCTTCGCGGCGATCGCGAGGACCGCCTCGCCGGTGTAGTCGTCGGCGATCTCGGTGAAGTCGGCCGGGTCGACCAGGGCGAGGTAGTCCAGGTCGAGCGGCGGGTCGAAGCGGGCGGCCTCGTCCAGGGCCTGGCGGGCGGCCGCGCGGACGGCCGCCGGGCCGCCGGGCGCGGCGGTGGCCACGGCGTGCGCGTCGGCCGCCGCCCGCGACTCGCCTATGGCACTCAGCGCCTCCGCGCGCGCGTGCGTGGAGGGCACCTCCAGGGCCCGCGCGCGCAGGGCCTCCTGGGCCGCGTGCCGGTCGCGGCCGGCGAACAGGGCGCGGGACAGGGTGAGGGCGGTGGCGCGCTCCTCGGGGGCGAGGTAGCGGTTGCGGCTGGACAGGGCGAGCCCGTCCTCCTCGCGGACCGTGGGCACGCCGACGATCTCCACGCCGAAGTTGAGGTCGCGCACCATGCGCCGGATGAGCGCGAGCTGCTGGGCGTCCTTCTGCCCGTACAGCGCCACGTCGGGCCGGGTGAGGTGCAGCAGCTTGGCGACGACGGTGAGCATGCCGTCGAAGTGGCCGGGGCGGGTGGCGCCCTCCAGGCGGCCGCCCATGGGGCCCGCGGTGATGCGCACCTGGGGCTCGCCGCCGGGGTAGACCTCGTCCACGGACGGGGCGAACACCGCGTCCGCGCCCGCGCGGCCGGCGAGGGCCAGGTCGGCGTCCAGGGTGCGCGGGTAGCGGTCGAGGTCCTCGCCGGCGCCGAACTGGAGCGGGTTGACGAAGACGGTGACGACGACCTCGCCGTCCGGCCCGGCGATCTCGCGGGCGGCGCGGATCAGCGTGGCGTGGCCCTCGTGCAGGGCGCCCATGGTCATCACGACGGCACGGCGGCCGTGGCGCACGCGCGCGTGCAGCTCGTCGGCGGTGCTCAGCAGGGCGGTGGTCATCGGTCGTTCCCCTCGGGGCCGTTCTCGTCGTCGTCCGCGTCGGTGCCGGTGCCGGGCGCGCTGCCGGTGCCGGTGCCGGTCCCCTCGTCGGCGAGCACGCCGAGCAGGTCCTCGGCCAGCTCGGCCTTGAGCAGGCCGTGGGCGAGGGCGCGGTCGGCGGTCGCGCGGGCCATCGCCACATACCCGGCGACGGTCTGCGGGGAGTGCTCGCGCAGCTCGGCGATGTGCGCGGCGACCGTGCCCGCGTCCCCGCGCGCGACGGGGCCGGTGAGGGCCGCGTCGCCGGAGCGCAGCGCGTTGTCCAGGGCGGCGCCGAGCAGCGGGCCCAGCATCCGGTCGGGGGCGCCGACCCCGGCCGTGCGCAGCAGCTCCATGGACTGGGCGACCAGGGTGATCAGGTGGTTGGAGCCCAGGGCGAGGGCCGCGTGGTAGAGCGGGCGGCTCTCCTCGCTGATCCACTCCGGCTCGCCGCCCATCTCGATGACCAGGGCCTCGGCCGCGAGCCGCAGTTCCCCGGGCGCGGTGACGCCGAAGGAGCAGCCCGCGAGGCGCTGGACGTCGACGGGGCTGCCGGTGAAGGTCATCGCCGGGTGCAGCGCGAGCGGCAGCGCGCCCGCGCGCAGGGCCGGGTCGAGCACCGAGACGCCGTACCGGCCGGAGGTGTGCACGAGGAGCTGGCCGGGGCGGACGGCGCCGGTCTCGGCGAGGCCGGTGACCAGGCCGGGCAGGGCGTCGTCGGGGACGGTGAGCAGCACCAAGTCGGCGCGCTGGAGCACCTCGGCGGGCGGCACCAGGGGCACACCGGGCAGCATCTTCTCCGCGCGCCGCTGGGAGGCGTCGGAGACGCCGGAGACGGCCACCGGGCGGTGTCCGGCGAGCTGGAGGGACGCGGCCAGGGCGGGGCCCACGCGTCCGGCGCCGACGACACCGACGGTGAGCCGCGCGGGGCGGTCCCGGGTGTCTGTGCCGGCTGTGCCTTCAGGGGGATGGACTGTACTCACGCGACCGTGGCCTTCCCGTTCCAGTCCGCTCTGGGTACCGGACGATTTCTCGTCATGTTAACGCTATCCGGTGACCGGCCCCCGGTTGTCCACAGGCTGTGGGCCCCCGCACCGGCCCGCCCGGAAACCGGGTACCCGCGCGGGGCCCGGCGCGGCATGATCCCCCGCATGAGCGACACGACCGAGGACGAACAGCGGCCTTCGATACGGGAGCGGCGCCGGACCGCGATCCGCACCGCCCCGCGCGTGCTGGCGCGCGGCGGCTGGCGCGGCACCCTCCGCGAGCGCCTGGCGGAGCTGACGGAGTCGGCCCCCGAGGTGTACGACCTGGACGAACCCGCCGACCTCTACGGCGACGGCGTGGTGGCCGCCCTGGAGCGCCGGGTCGCGGAACTGCTCGGCACCGAGGCCGCCGTGTTCTTCCCGACCGGCACCATGGCCCAGCAGGTCGCCCTGCGCTGCTGGGCCGCGCGTACCGGCAACCCGGCCGTCGCCCTGCACGCCCTGTCCCACCCCGAGGTGCACGAACGTCATGCGTTCAGCCAGGTCAGCGGGTTGCGCCCGGTGACCGTGAGCCAGGAGCCGCGCCCGGTGACGGCGGCCGACGTGCACGGCCTGGACGAGCCCCTCGGCGCCCTCATGCTGGAGCTCCCGCTGCGCGACGCCGGGTTCCTGCTGCCCTCCTGGGAGGAGCTGACCGAGGCGGTCGACGCCGCGCGGGAGCGCGAGGCGGTGGTGCACTTCGACGGCGCCCGCCTCTGGGAGGCCACCGAGCACTTCGGCCGCCCTTTGGAGGAGATCGCGGCCCTGGCCGACAGCGTCTACGTGTCGTTCTACAAGTCCCTCGGCGGCCTGGGCGGCGCCGCGCTCGCCGGCCCCGCGAGCCTCGTCGAGGAGGCGCGCACCTGGCGGCACCGGTACGGGGGCATGGTCTTCCAGCAGTTCCCCACCGCGCTCTCCGCCCTCGCCGGCCTGGACCGGGAGCTGCCGAGGCTTCCGGAGTACGTCCGGCACGCGCGCGTGGTCGCCGCCGCGCTGCGCGAGGGGTTCGCCGAGGCCGGGCTGCCGTGGGTCCGGGTCCACCCCGAGGTGCCGCACACCCACGACTTCCAGGTCTGGCTCCCGTACGAGCCCGAGGTCCTCGCGGAGGCTGCGGTACGCCAGGCCGAGGAGACCGGCACCCTGCTGTTCGCCGGCGGCTGGGACTCCCGCGGCCCCGGCCTCTCCTTCACGGAGACCGGGGTCCGCGCGGCGGGCCTGGAGTGGACGGCACGCGACGTACGGGACGCGGCCGTGGACTTCGCCGGACGGCTGGCCCAAGGCACCTGACGTCCCGTCGATTGACGGTGGCCGTCAATCCGGGGGGCGTTGTCAGTGGTGGGGGGCACCATGGGCACATGAGCGTGACCATCGACGTCAAGGGGCTCCCGGCGGAGCGCATCTCCGTGGTGCCCTCACCGCTGACCGAGCTGGGGATGGCCCTGCACGCGCTCAGCGAGCCCGGTCACCATCCGGACCTCCAGGGCTGGGCGACCGCCGTGTCCGGCCGGCTGGACCCGTGCCTGGCCGACCGGCTCTGCGAGGCGGACTTCCTGTGGCGCACCACGTTCTCCGACGTGTTCGCCCCCTTCGCCGGGCTCCCCGGCCGGCGCGGGCTGCCGGGCGGCACGCTCGCCGAGGAACTCGACCTGCTGGACAAGCTGACGGACGAGCAGTTCGTCGACGCGGCCCTGGAGTTCACCTGCCACTCCCAGTACTCCCGGCAGAGCCCCGGCCCGCTGGGCGACCCGGAGCTGCGCCGCCGCGCCCTGGATCTGGCCGCCGCGCGCGGTGCCGTCCAGGAGCGGTTCGCCCGGCGCCTGCTGGAAGACCCGCCGGCGGTCCGCGCCTGGTTCCGGCAGCTCGTGCTCGACTGCGACGAGGCGTTCTTCGCCGACACCTGGGCCCGGCTGCAACCCCAACTCGCCGCCGACGCACGGCACAAGACCGAGCTGCTGCGCCGCAAGGGCCCCGCCGAGGCCCTCTCCTCGCTCTCCGGCGCGGTGTCGCTGGACGAGGAGGCCGGAATCGTCACGATCGACAAGCTCCTGGTGGGCCGGGGCACCACCGGTGACGGCGGGCTCGTCCTGGTGCCGACCAGCCTCGGGTGGCCGCATGTGATGGTGCTGCACCGGTACGGCTGGCAGCCCGTGATCACCTACCCCGCCAAGGCCACCCGCCCCAAGGCGCCCACCGTGGAGCAGCTCACCCTGCGCATGGAGGCCCTCGCCCACCCCGCGCGCCTGCGCCTGTGCCGCCACCTCGCCCGCAGCCCGCACAGCACCAGCGAACTCGCCGACGCGCACGGCATGTCCGCGCCGGAGATATCCCGCCACCTGGCCGTGCTCAAGAAGGCCGGCCTGATCACAAGCTGCCGCCAGGGCCGGTACGTCCAGCACCAACTGGACCTGGCCGCCGTGTCCCGGCTGGGCAGCGACTTCATCGAGGGCGTACTGCGCTGATCCCTACGGCTGCCCGCCCGCGCGGACCAGCCCGGTCTCGTAGGCGAGGACGACCACCTGGACCCGGTCGCGCAGCCCCAGCTTGGTGAGGATGCGGCCCACATGGGTCTTCACGGTGGCCTCGGAGAGGACCAGGCGGGCGGCGATCTCGCCGTTGGAGAGCCCCTGGGCGACCAGCACCATGACCTCGCGCTCGCGCTCGGTGAGCCGGGACAGCTCCGCGTGCCGGGGCTCCTTGACGGCCGAGGGCAGCATCGGGGCGAACCGGTCGAGCAGCCGGCGTGTGGTGGAGGGGGCCACGACCGCGTCCCCGCTGTGCACCGCGCGGATCGCGCTGAGCAGCTCGCCCGGCGGCACGTCCTTGAGCATGAAACCGGAGGCGCCCGCCTTCAGCCCGGAGAAGGCGTACTCGTCCAGGTCGAACGTGGTCAGGATGAGCACCTTGGGCGGCTCGGGCTCGGCGCAGATGCGCCGGGTGGTCTCCACCCCGTCCAGCTTGGGCATGCGCACGTCCATCAGGACCACGTCGACCGGGGTGGTGGCCAGCACCTGGAGCGCCTCCACCCCGTCACCCGCCTCCGCGACGACCTCCATGTCCGGCTGGGCGGCGAGCACCATCCGGAAACCGGTGCGCAGCAGCACCTGATCGTCGACGAGCATCACGCGGATCGCCATCGGGGTCCTCTTCCGTGTCCTTCTCGGGGTGTGCGGGCTTCAGGTGTGCGGGGCGCGTTCGTGACAGGTGTCAGTGCGCCGGTTTCAGCGGGAGCAGCGCGCTGATGCGGAAGCCGCCGCCGGGGCGCGGCCCGGCGTCCAGGGTGCCGCCGACCATGCCGACCCGCTCCCGCATGCCGATCAGGCCGTGTCCCTGGCCGTCCGCGCCGCCCTCCTCGTACAGCTCGTGCGGGGCGCCCTTGCCGTCGTCCTCGACCAGCAGGCCGAGCCCGTCGTCGAAGTACACCAGCCGGACGCTGGCGCCCGCCTCGGGCCCGCCGTGCTTGCGGGTGTTGGTGAGCGCCTCCTGCACGATCCGGTACGCGGTCAGCTCCACCCCGCTGGGCAGGGGGCGCGGGGTGCCCTCGACCTTGAAGTCCACCGGCAGCCCGGAGTCGCGGCACTGCTCGATCAGGTCGTCGATCTGCTCCACGTCGGGCTGCGGGACGTACTCCCCGCTCTCCTGGTGCTCGCCGGTGCGCAGCACGCCCAGCAGGCGGCGCATCTCGGCCAGCGCCTGGCGGCCGGTGGAGGAGATCGTCTCCAGCGCCTGGCGGGCCTGGTCGGGGGCGGCGTCCAGGACGTAGGCGGCGCCGTCGGCCTGCACCACCATCACCGAGACGTTGTGCGCGACCACGTCGTGCAGCTCGCGGGCGATCCGGGCGCGCTCGGCGGCGACGGCGACCTTGGCCTGCGCCTCGCGCTCCTTCTCCAGCCGGGCGGCGCGCTCCTCGAGCTGGGCGAAGTAGGCGCGGCGGGTGCGCATGGAGTCGCCGAGCACCCAGGCCAGCGCGAAGGGCACCGTCTGGAACACCGCGAGCGCGATCTGCCCCAGCCCGCTGACCTGCTCGTTCGGCCAGCGCAACTGCGCCAGCGAGGCCGCGACCAGGCTGGTGGCGAGCGCCAGCCGGGAGGCCCACAGGGCGCCGGTCGCGGCGACCGTGTAGACGACCACCAGCATGGTGAAGTCGGCGACGACCGGCTCGACGTCCAGGATGAGCTGCGCCAGCCCGGTGACCAGCACCGCGACCAGCATCAGCTCGGGCAGACGGCGGCGCAGGGCCAGGATCACGCACAGCACGGTGGAGATCGTCCAGGCCGCGGCGAAGGAGCCGTGGTGGTGCGGGGTGCCGTCCATGTTCACCACGCTCACGCCGGAGAGCCCGAGCAGGACGACGGCCCAGAAGCAGTCGACCCCCGTGGGGTGGCGGCGGAGGAAGTCATAGAGGCGCTGCACGTCATCAGCGTAGGGAAACCCGGTGCGCGCGGGGGTCAGCCGAAGGGGCGATCCGTGCCCGGCACACGTACGCCGCAAGGTGGATGCCCCGGTCCTCTGTACGCCTAGGCTGACCCGGTGCGGGAGACATCGGAGCAGGGCTGGCGGGCGGCCACCGAGCGGGCGCTGTACGGGCCCCAGGGCTTCTACCGGCGTCCCGAGGGCCCCGCCGGGCACTTCCGGACCTCCGTGCACGCCTCGCCGCTGTACGCCGCCGCCGTGGCCCGGCTGCTGTGCCGGGTGGACGGGGCGCTGGGGCGGCCCGAGGTGCTGGACTTCGTCGATCTCGGCGCGGGGCGCGGGGAGTTGGTCCAGGGGGTGCTGGCCGCGCTGCCGGACGAGGTGGCGGCGCGCACGCGGGCGTACGCCGTGGAGGTCGCGGACCGGCCCGAGGGGCTGGACGGGCGGATAGCGTGGCGGACCGAGGTGCCCGAGCGGGTCACCGGGCTGCTGTTCGCCAACGAGTGGCTGGACAACGTACCCGTGGACGTGGCCGAGACCGACCGCGCGGGCGTGCCCCGGCGGGTGCTGGTCGCGTCGGACGGCACCGAGCGGCTCGGGGAGCCGGTGACGGGCGCGGACGCCGCGTGGCTGGCCCGGTGGTGGCCGCTGGCCGCCGAGGAGGGGCTGCGGGCGGAGATCGGGCTGCCGAGGGACCGGGCCTGGGCCGGAGCCGTCGGCCGGGTGGAGCGGGGCCTCGCGGTGGCCGTGGACTACGCCCACACCCTCGGCACCCGCCCGCCCTACGGCACGCTCACCGGGTTCCGCGCGGGCCGGGAGACGGCCCCGGTGCCCGACGGCACCTGCGACATCACCGCGCACGTCGCCCTGGACGCCTGCGCGGCGGCCGGAAGCGCCCACGGCACCCCCCGCCTGCTCACCCAGCGCGAAGCCCTGCGCGCGCTGCATGTCACCGGCGCACGCCCCCCGCTCGCGCTGGCCGGCACCGACCCCGCGGCCTACGTACGCGCCCTCGCGGACGCCGGAGCCGCCGCCGAACTCACCGCGCCGGGCGGCCTCGGCGACTTCGGCTGGCTCCTCCAGCCGGCCGGGATGCCCGAGCCGCCTCTGTGACCTATTTGGCGCTATTTGTCGATGTCTCCGACCACGAAGAACAGCGACCCCAGGATCGCCACCATGTCGGAGACCAGCGTCCCCGGCAGCAGCTCCCCCAGCACCTGGATGTTGTTGTACGACGCCGACCGCAGCTTCAGCCGGTACGGCGTCTTCTCGCCCTTGCTGACCAGGTAGTAGCCGTTGATGCCGAGCGGGTTCTCGGTCCAGGCGTAGGTGTGCCCCTCGGGCGCCTTCAGCACCTTGGGCAGCCGCTGGTTGACCGGGCCGGGCGGCAGCTCCGCGAGCCGGTCCAGACAGGCGTCCGCGAGGTCGAGCGCGTTGTGGGTCTGCTCCAGCAGCACCTCGAAGCGGGCCAGGCAGTCGCCCTCGGTCCGGGTGACGACCTTCAGGGTGTCCTGGAGGTCCCCGTAGGCGAGGTACGGCTCGTCGCGGCGCAGGTCGAAGTCGACGCCGGAGGCGCGCGCGATGGGCCCGCTCACGCCGTACGCGTGCACGGCCTCCGGGGTCAGCGCCCCCACGCCCCGCGTGCGCCCCCGGAAGATCTCGTTGCCGAGCACCAGGTCGTCGAAGACGTCCATGCGGGAGCGGACGGCGGCCACCGCGTCCCGCGCGCGTCCGGTCCAGCCGTCGGTGAGGTCCTCCTTGAGGCCGCCGACCCGGTTGAACATGTAGTGCATGCGCCCGCCGGAGACCTCCTCCATCACGTTCTGGAGGACCTCGCGCTCCCGGAACGCGTAGAAGACCGGGGTGATCCCGCCCAGCTCCAGCGGATAGGAGCCGAGGAACATCAGGTGGTTGAGCACCCGGTTCAGCTCGGCGAGCAGGGTCCGGGTCCACACCGCGCGCTCGGGCACCTCCATGCCGAGCATCCGCTCGACGGCGATGACCACGCCCAGCTCGTTGGAGAACGCCGACAGCCAGTCGTGGCGGTTGGCCAGCATGATGATCTGCCGGTAGTCACGGGCCTCGAACAGCTTCTCCGCGCCCCGGTGCATATAGCCGATCACCGGCTCGGCGCGCTCGATGCGCTCGCCGTCCAGCACCAGCCGCAGCCGGAGCACGCCGTGCGTGGAGGGGTGCTGCGGGCCGATGTTGAGCACCATGTCGGTGCTCTCGGCGGCACCGCCGATCCCGACCGTGGTCTCCGTGGCAGTCATGCGTCCCAGTCTCCCCCACGCCCGGGCCCCCACGTCCGCGGGAGACAGGATCAGGAGGCCGCGCTGCGCAGCCCCTCCACGTCGATGTGCTCGGTCTCGTCGTGCGCGGTCAGATCGATGACCTGGCCCACGTCGTAGGTGCCGGCGGGCTTGTACGCCGTCCCGGCGTCCGCCTTGTGCAGGGCGAGGGCCTCCTGCCCGACCACGTCGGCCAGGTCCTCGTTGCGCACGTCCATCGCCGCGGAGGTGTCCTTCTGCGTACCGAAGAAGTCGAACCCGCCCTCGACCAGCGGACGCCGGGAGGGCGCGGCCGGTACGACGGCGACGGCGGTCGGCACGGTGAAGTGCCCGGCGGGGCGCTGCCCGGCGACGGTGTGCGCCTGCGCCTCCTCCGGCGTCTCCTCGGGGATGGTGTGCGCCTCGGTCACTTCGCCTTCGGCGTCCACGGGTCCCAGACCCTCGGCGGGCGCCTCGGCTCGCTCGGCGGGGGCGTGCTCGTCGGCGCCGGCCTCAGTGGCCGTACCGTCCGGATCTCCTTTGGCGACGGCTTCCACCCCGGACTCCGCCTCGGCGTCCGCAGCGGCTTCGGGCCCGGGCTCCTCCACCGGCTCCGCCGACCGCTCCAGCCGCGCCAGCGCGGTCGCGGCCTTCAGGTACAGCTCCTTGGCGGAGACGGCCGCCGGAGCCTCCGGGGTCTCGGTGGTGTCCGCCACGGTCTCCGCGCTCGGCCCGGCCGGCAGCGCGAGGGCGCCGGACTCCGGCACCGCCTCGATCTCCAGCAGCCGCCGCCCCTCCAGCGCGCTCGCGCGCTCGGTCTCGGCGGTGGCGTACCGGCGCAGCAGGGAGGCGTGTTCATTGCGCAGCCCGGCCAGTTCGGCGCGCTTGGCCCGCAGGCGCCGCTCCAGCTTGGCGCGCAGCTCGCGCGACTCCTCCAGGTCGGTCTCCAGTTCGGCGACCCGTTCGTCGTACCGCCATTCGTCGCTGACCCGGGCGCGGGTCAGCTCGGCGACCTGCTTGCCCGCCTGTGCGTCCCACTGGCGCATGACGACCGCGCCGCCGATCGCGGTGAGCGCGGCGACGCCGGCCAGGGCGCGCACCACCCCGAGGGAGGAGAACACCCAGGGTGCCAGCGCGCAGACGACGGCGACACCGGCGATCGCGGAGGGAGGCAACAGCCGGTGCAGAGGCGGTGAATGGCGGTGGCGTCCACGTGGCATGGCCAGAAACTTACCGCGCGTAGGCGCCTCATGGGCCCCCGAGGCCCAAAAATCCGGCCACGGCAAGGGCTTCACGGGGTTTCAGCACCCCCGGCTCAACGGTCGCTGAGCTGCCCGCTGAGCCACTGGAGGGCGGGCGGGACCTCGCGCCGCCAGGTGTTGAAGTTGTGACCGCCGCTCTCCAGGATGATGGAGGAGATCCTGGTCCGGCCGGTGGCGCGCACCTCCTTCACGAACCTGAGCGTGTCCCGGTAGTTGTGTTCGCCGACCTTGCTGCTGGTGACGAGCAGGGAGGTGTCGGGCGCCGGTTCGTGCGCGAGCAGC
This sequence comes from Streptomyces bauhiniae, assembly GCF_004784475.1. Classification (GTDB taxonomy): domain Bacteria; phylum Actinomycetota; class Actinomycetes; order Streptomycetales; family Streptomycetaceae; genus Streptomyces; species Streptomyces seoulensis. The sequence continues at coordinate 569,132 of NZ_SRRT01000006.1, read as the reverse complement.
CAGTGCAGATCGGCGTGATCACGCAGGCTGCGGTCGCCGTGGAAGAGGTCGCCGGTGGTGGGGTCGAGGGGCGCGGTGTAGTACGCCGAGAGGCCGGCGCCGGCCGCGTAGACGTCCGGATGGCGCATGGCGAGCTTGAGGGAGCAGTAGCCGCCGGTGGAGTCGCCGATGATGCCCCAGCTTCCGGGGCGGGCGCCGGCCCGGTAGTGCGCGAGGACGGCCTCGGGGAGGTCCTTGGCGAAGAAGGTCTCGGTCTGCGGGCCCTGCGGGATGTCCACGCACTCGGTGTCGCGCGGGGGCGCCACGGTGGGCCGCATCATCACCAGGATCATCGGCTGCGCCCGCCCGTCCTTGGCCAGACCCCGCGCCACCGCCGGGTACTTGAGCTTGGTGACGAGGGCCTGCGCGGTGCCGGGGTAGCCGGTCAGCACCACCGAGACCGGGAACGTACGGGTGCGGAACCGGGGCTGGAAGTACTCCGGGGGCAGATACACGTAGGCCGGGGTGGCGATGCGGGAGACCCGGCCGACGATGTCGACCTTCTGTACCTGGCCCACCGCCGAGGCGCGTGAACCGTCGTCGCCCGGCGGGGACTTGATGCTCACCACCTGGAGCGGGCCGCCCGCGCCGGTGGTGGTCGCCGACTGGTCGACCAGGACGCCCTGTTCGGTCTCCCGGCCGAGCAGGTCGTCCCAGCCCGCGTAGAAGCCGAAGCTCTGGTTGGCGGCCACCCCGAGGGAGCCGATGAGCGCCAACTGGGTGGCGAGCAGCAGGCCGATCCGGCCGGCGAGGGCCGCCCAGCTCCGCCGGGCCAGGCGCGGCCACAGCCACAGCGTGGCCCCGAAGAGCACCACGGCGACCGCCACCGCCAGCACCAGAAGTGAGTTGCTCGTGAGACCCATGGCCGTCCTGCCTGCGCTTTCCGCCTCGGACACCGTGCGGTGGCACGGACTTGCCCCAGGCTTTCCTTGACCTTTGACCCGGCTTTCCGGAGCGGGAGGAACCTGTCTCCCCAAGACACCGTCCTAGAGGGCGCAATGTCACCGGATGCCCGATCGGCACCGGGTTTCAAGGTCTCTCGCAGAGCTACGGGATGCGATGTCTGTCAGGATAGATGGGGAATTGTCAGGCGGGGTTCCGCGGGGTTCGGACCGGGCGCGGCGCATACTGCGCGGCCCGCGCGCCGAGGCCGTCCCCACCCTGATCGGCCGGGCGTGCGCCCTCGTCGGCCTGCTCGACATCGCCGCGGGTGTCTTCCCGCGCTTCCGTCACAGCCGTATGCACGCGATCGCGGAGGCGCTGCCCGGTTCCTTCGGGCCGTTCGCGGCGGCCCTCTCGCTCAGCGCGGGCGTGCTGCTGCTCCTGCTCGCGCACGGGCTCAAACGCCGCAAGCGGCGCGCCTGGCGGGCCGCCGTGGTGCTGCTCCCGGCCGGTGCGGTCGCCGAGTTCGTGTACCGGCACTCGCTGCTCGGCGTGTTCATCTCGGTCGCGCTCCTGGTGCCGCTGCTGCGCCACCGCGCCGAGTTCGCCGCGCTGCCCGACCCGCGCAGCCGCTGGCGGGCCCTGGCCAACTTCGTCCTCATGAGCGCCGGTTCCCTCGTCCTCGGACTGGTCATCGTCAGCGTCCACCCCGAGCGGACCCTCGGCGACCCGAGCCTGGCCGATCGGCTGACCCACGTGGTCTACGGCCTGTTCGGCTTCGAGGGCCCCGTCGACTACCAGGGCAGCACCTCCTGGACGGTCGCCTGCTCCCTCGGCGCGCTCGGCTGGCTCACCGCCGTCACCACCAGCTACCTCGCCTTCCGGCCCGAACACCCCGCCGCCCGCCTCACCGAGGAGGACGAGGCACGCCTGCGGGACCTGCTGGACCGGCACGGCCGCCGCGACTCCCTCGGCCACTTCGCGCTGCGCCGGGACAAGGCCGTCGTCTTCTCCCCCAGCGGCAAGGCCGCCGTCACCTACCGGGTCGTCTCCGGCGTGATGCTGGCCAGCGGCGACCCCATCGGGGACGTGGAGGCGTGGCCCGGCGCCATCGAGCGCTTCATGGACGAGGCCAAGGCCCACTCCTGGACCCCCGCCGTCATGGGCTGCTCGGAGACGGGCGGCGAGGTGTGGACCCGTGAGACCGGCCTGGACGCCCTGGAGCTGGGCGACGAGGCGGTGGTCGACGTGGCGGATTTCTCCCTGGCCGGACGCGCGATGCGCAATGTGCGCCAGATGGTCAAGCGCATCGAGCGGGCCGGCTACGAGACCCGCGTCCGGCGCGTCCGTGATCTCTCCGCCGGCGAGCTGGAGCGGGTACGGCTGGCCGCCGAGGACTGGCGGGGCACCGACAACGAGCGCGGCTTCTCCATGGCGCTCGGCCGCATCGGCGACCCCGCCGACGGCGACTGCCTGATCGCCACCGCCCACAAACAGGACGACACACCCGGCCCGTACGGCGATCTGAAGGCGATCCTGCACTTCGTGCCGTGGGGCCAGGACGGCGTCTCGCTGGACCTGATGCGCCGTGACCGGACGGCCGACCCCGGCATGAACGAGCTGCTCATCGTCGCCGCCCTCCAGGCCGCGCCCAAGCTCGGCATCGCCCGCGTCTCGCTCAACTTCGCCATGTTCCGCGCCGCCCTCGCGCGCGGCGAGAAGATCGGCGCCGGGCCGGTGCTGCGGGCCTGGCGGGGGCTGCTGGTGTTCCTCTCCCGCTGGTTCCAGATCGAGTCGCTGTACAAGTTCAACGCCAAGTTCCAGCCCCGCTGGGAGCCCCGCTTCGTGGTCTACCGGGCCTCGGCCGACCTGCCCCGCATCGGCTTCGCCGCGATGCAGGCGGAGGGCTTCGTGGACCTCGCGCTGCCGCTGCCCCGCTTCCTGCGGCGCCGCCGGAACGCCGCCGCCCGGCCCTGCGCGCACCGCTCCCCCGAGCACGGCGTACGGGCCGCCTGACCCGGCCGGACCAATCCCGCCCAGCTCGCGCGGAGGGCCGCGCAGGCCCCGGACCGCCTTGCCGAGACGGTCCGGAAGGGGCCGTTCCGTACCGACCCGCGCACCTTCGCCGTGCACCTCGGGGCCTACGCTGAACGTATGAAGAACCTCAGCGGGCGCGGCGAAGTGGCGGGTCTTCCGACGTGGGACCGCTGCGCGGTCATGGGCGTCGTCAACGTCACCCCCGACTCCTTCTCCGACGGCGGCCGCTGGTTCGACACCACGGCCGCCGTCAAGCACGGGCTCGACCTCGCGGCCGAGGGCGCCGATCTGGTCGACGTCGGCGGCGAGTCCACCCGGCCCGGCGCGACCCGCGTCGACGAGGCCGAGGAGCTGCGCCGCGTGGTCCCCGTCGTACGCGGCCTGGCCGCCGAGGGCGTGACGGTCTCCGTCGACACCATGCGCGCGGCCGTCGCCGAGCAGGCGCTCGCGGCGGGCGCCGTCCTCGTCAACGACGTCAGCGGCGGCCTCGCCGACCCTGCGATGCTGCCCGTGGTCGCGCGGACCGGCGCCCCCTTCGTGGTCATGCACTGGCGCGGCCTCCTGGAGGGCGGCAACGTCCGGGGCGTCTACGAGGACGTCGTCACCGAGGTCTGCGACGAGCTGCACGCGCGCGTGGAGGCCGTCCTCGCGGCGGGCGTCGCCCCGGAGCGCGTCGTAATCGACCCCGGCCTCGGCTTCTCCAAGGAGGCCGAGCACGACCTCGCCCTCCTCGCTCACCTCGACCACCTGCGCGCGCTGGGCCACCCTCTCCTGGTCGCCGCCTCCCGCAAACGCTTCCTCGGCCACGTCCTGGCCGGCCCCGAGGGCCCCACCCCACCCGCCCGCGAACGCGACGCCGCCACCGCCGCCGTCTCCGCCCTCGCCGCCCACGCCGGCGCCTGGGCCGTCCGCGTCCACGAGGTACGCGCCACGGCCGACGCGGTCCGCGTGGCCCGCGCGGTGGAGGGCGCCCGGTGAGCGCCGCGGACGTCGATGTCGAAGAGGTGTCCGCCGCCAACACCTCCTTCTACGAGGCGATGGAGCGCGGTGACTTCGAGGAGGTGGCCGGGCTCTGGCTGGCCCCCACCGACCTGGGCGTCGACGAGGAGTACCACGACCCCGCCGACACCGGGGTCGTCTCCTGCGTCCACCCCGGCTGGCCGGTGCTCACCGGGCGCGGCGAGGTGCTCAGGTCGTACGCGCTGATCATGGCGAACACCGACTACATCCAGTTCTTCCTCACCGATGTGCATGTCTCGGTCACCGGGAACACCGCGATCGTGAGCTGCACCGAGAACATCCTCAGCGGCGGGCCCGCGCCCGAGGAGGGCGAGGAGCTGGGGCCGCTGGTCGGGCAGCTCGTCGTCGCCACCAATGTGTTCCGGCGCACCCCCGAGGGCTGGAAGCTGTGGTCCCACCACGCCTCCCCGGTCCTCGCCACGTCCGAGGAGGACGAGGACGAGGATGAGGGCGGGGCCGGCGGCGACGAGGGCGTGGGGCCGGACGACGGCACGCTGGCCTGAGGCGTGGTTGGAATCACGTTCGCCGGGGTAAGTGCGGCTACCACCGACGGCACGACCGGTTCCCCCTGGGCAGGCACCTGGGCAAACGCCCGGTGAACCCTTCCGGTACCGGCGCCGGGCCACACCCCCGTGGCCCGGCCCTGTCCGTGCGCGCAGGTAGATTCGTCCAGGGCCGGTGTGCCGCCCGAGCGCGGCAGCGACCGGCCGTTCCCGACGATTGCAGGAGTGATTCGCGTGGATCGTGTCGCGCTGCGGGGCCTGAAGGCCCGTGGGCACCACGGGGTGTTCCCCAAGGAACGCGAGGAGGGCCAGACCTTCATCGTGGACCTCGTCCTGGGTCTGGACACCCGCCCGGCCGCGGCCGACGACGACCTCACCAAGACCGTGCACTACGGCATCGTGGCCGAGGAGGCCGTGGCCGTGGTCGAGGGCGAGCCGGTCAACCTGATCGAGACCCTCGCCGAGCGGATCGCGCAGACCTGTCTGAAGCACGAAGGCGTCCAGGAGATCGAGGTCTGCGTCCACAAGCCGGACGCCCCGATCACCGTCCCCTTCGACGACGTGACCGTCACCATCCTCCGGAGCCGAGCATGACCCGCCCCTTCAGCAAGGGTCACAGCGACCCGACCGTCCAGCCGGTGCCCGCGTCCGTCGTCCAGCAGGTCGACGACGCCGACTCCACCCTGCACAACCCCCAGCGGGCCGTCCTCTCCCTCGGCTCCAACCTCGGCAACCGCCTGGAGACCCTCCAGGGCGCCGTGGACGCGCTGGAGGACACCCCCGGCGTCCGCGTCAAGGCCGTCTCCCCGGTGTACGAGACCGAGCCGTGGGGCGTCGAGCCCGGCAGCCAGCCCTCGTACCTGAACGCGGTCGTGGTCCTGAAGACCACCCTGCCGCCGTCCTCGCTGCTGGAGCGGGCGCAGGCGGTCGAGGAGGCGTTCCACCGGGTCCGCGACGAGCAGTGGGGCCCGCGCACCCTGGACGTCGACATCGTGTCCTACGCCGACGTCACCTCCGCCGACCCCCGGCTCACCCTCCCCCACCCGCGGGCCCACCAGCGGGCCTTCGTCCTCGCCCCCTGGCACGACGTGGACCCCGCCGCCGAGCTGCCCGGCCAGGGCGCGGTCGCCGGTCTGCTGTCCGGTGTCACCCGCGAGGGAGTCGCGCCCCGCGCGGATCTGGAACTCCGACTGCCCGAGTAGTCGTTAAGGTCGACAACGACCACGGGCCCGGCACGGTCCGGGGGGACCTGAAGGGACACCGTGAAACAGCTTCGCATCAGGGTGCTGGCAGGCGTGTTCGTCGTCGCCGGAGTCCTGTCCTGGGCCGGCGCGCGCCTCTGGAACTCGCTCGGCACCCTGCCCGGCGTACCGGTGGCCGCGCCCATCGTGCTCGCGCTGATCGCCGTGGTCCTGTTCGCCACGGCGCTCTCCCTGCGCGCCCGCCTCAAGGCCCAGCGCGAGCGCCGCCCCGACGCCAAGGGCGTCGACCCGATGATGGCCGCCCGCGCGGTCGTCTTCGGCCACGCCAGCGCCCTGGTCGCCGCCCTGGTCAGCGGGGTCTACGGCGGCACCGGCGTCCTCCTGCTGGAGCTGCTCGACATCCCGGCCCGCCGCGACCAGGCCATCTACGCCGGCTTCTCCGTCCTGGCCGGCTTCGCCGTCATAGCGGCCGCCATCCTCCTCGAACGCATCTGCCGCCTCCCCGAGGACGACGACACCCCGCCCACCGGCACGGAACCGGCCGCCTGAGGGGCCGCCGGTCCGCCGGATCGAGCGGGGTGGGGGGAGGCGCGGTCAGCGCGCCATGATGAGGCTCATCGCCTCGTTGCGGGTCGTCGCGTCCCGTAGCTGGCCGCGCACCGCCGAGGTGATGGTCTTCGCGCCCGGCTTGCGGATGCCGCGCATGGACATGCACATGTGCTCGCACTCGATCACCACGATCACGCCGCGCGGCTCGAGTATCTCCATCAGCGAGTCCGCGATCTGCGTGGTGAGCCGCTCCTGCACCTGCGGGCGGCGCGCGTACACGTCCACCAGCCGGGCGAGCTTCGACAGGCCGGTGATCTTCCCCGTGACCGAGGGGATGTAGCCCACGTGCGCCACGCCCCGGAAGGGGACCAGATGGTGCTCACAGGTGCTGTAGACCTCGATGTCCTTCACCAGGACCATCTCGTCGTGCCCGAGGTCGAACGTCGTGGTGAGCACGTCCTCCGCGCGCTGCCGGAGCCCGGAGAAGATCTCCCGGTACGCCCGTGCCACCCGTGCCGGGGTCTCCAGGAGGCCCTCGCGGTCGGGGTCCTCGCCGACGGCTATCAGGAGCTCGCGGACGGCGTTCTCGGCGCGTTTCTCGTCGAACTCGCCGATGGTGCCGTCTCCGGCCAGCGTCACGGGGTCGGTCATGTGGTGCCTCGTTCCTGTGCGTCCAGCGCGCGGGCATGGTGAAATGCCGCGCCCCCCAGGCTAGAACCCGGGGGGCGCGGCATACATTCCGGCCAGTGGCCGAAGGGAGCGTCAGCTCTCGGGGCGGTCCTCGGGGGACGGCTCCGGGACCGGACCGTGCTCGGTCGTCGTGGACTTGACCGTGCTGATCGCGGGCGTCGCGCCGTTCGCACCGTTGGTCAGTGCCAGCTCCCGGGGGGAGAGCACCGGCGGGCGGGTGGACGGCGTACGCCGCGAGGAGCCGGTCCAGGCCGGACGCGGCGGGCGCTTGTGGATCGACGCGAAGATCTCGGCGATCTCCTCCTTGCCCAGGGTCTCCTTCTCCAGGAGCGCCAGGACCAGGTTGTCGAGCACGTCCCGGTTCTCGACCAGGATCTCCCACGCCTCGTTGTGCGCGGTCTCGATGAGCTTCTTGACCTCTTCGTCGACCAGCCCGGCGACCTCTTCCGAGTAGTCGCGCTGGTGCGACATCTCACGGCCGAGGAAGGGCTCGGAGTTGTCGCCGCCGAACTTGATGGCGCCGAGCCGCTCGGTCATGCCGTACTGGGTGACCATCGCGCGGGCCACGTTGGTGGCCTTCTCGATGTCGTTCGCGGCGCCGGTGGTCGGGTCGTGGAAGACCAGTTCCTCCGCCGCGCGTCCGCCCAGCATGTAGGCGAGCTGGTCGAGCATCTCGTTGCGCGTGGTCGAGTACTTGTCCTCGTCCGGGAGCACCATCGTGTAGCCCAGGGCACGGCCGCGGGACAGGATGGTGATCTTGTGGACGGGGTCGGAGTTCGGCGAGGCCGCCGCGACCAGGGCGTGTCCGCCCTCGTGGTACGCGGTGATCTTCTTCTCCTTGTCCGACATGATCCGGGTCCGCTTCTGCGGGCCCGCGACCACACGGTCGATCGCCTCGTCCAGCGCCTTGTTGTCGATCAGCTTCTGGTCGCTGCGCGCGGTGAGCAGCGCCGCCTCGTTGAGCACGTTGGCCAGGTCGGCGCCGGTCATGCCGGGGGTCCGGCGGGCGACGGCGGCCAGGTCGACGTCGGGCGCGACCGGCTTGCCCTTCTGGTGGACCTTGAGGATCTCCAGGCGGCCCTGGAGGTCCGGCGGGTCGACCGCGATCTGCCGGTCGAAACGACCGGGACGCAGCAGGGCCGGGTCCAGGATGTCGGGCCGGTTCGTGGCGGCGATCAGGATGACGCCGCCCTTCACGTCGAAGCCGTCCATCTCGACCAGGAGCTGGTTCAGGGTCTGCTCGCGCTCGTCGTGACCGCCGCCGAGCCCGGCACCGCGGTGCCGGCCGACCGCGTCGATCTCGTCGACGAAGACGATCGCCGGGGCGTTCGCCTTGGCCTGCTCGAACAGGTCACGCACACGGGAGGCACCGACACCGACGAACATCTCGACGAAGTCGGAACCGGAGATCGAGTAGAACGGCACCCCGGCCTCGCCCGCGACGGCACGCGCCAGCAGGGTCTTGCCGGTACCCGGGCGGCCGTACAGCAGCACGCCCTTGGGGATCTTGGCGCCGACGGCCTGGAACTTGGCCGGCTCCTGGAGGAACTCCTTGATCTCGTGGAGCTCCTCGACGGCCTCGTCACAGCCGGCGACGTCGGAGAAGGTGGTCTTCGGCGTGTCCTTGGTGATGAGCTTCGCCTTGGACTTGCCGAAGTTCATGACCCGCGAACCACCGCCCTGCATCTGGTTCATCAGGAACAGGAACACGACCACGATCAGGACGAAGGGCAGCAGGGTGAGCAGCACGCCGACGAACGGGCTCTGCTTCGAGGGAGAGACGGTGTATCCCTCGGTGATCTGCTTGTCCTGGTACTTGTTCTGCAGCGTCTGCGCCAGTGCCACGCCCTGGTCGCCGATGTAGCTCGCCTGGATCTTCGAGCTGTCCTTGACCTTGACGCCGTCCTTGAGCGTGACCTTGATGGTCTGCTCGTCACCGGTGGTCAGCTTGGCCGACTTGATCTTGTTGTCGTTGATCGCCGCCACGACCTGGCCGGTGTCCACCGTCTTGTAGCCGCCGGAATTGCCGACGACCTGCATCAACACGACCACGGCAAGGACGGCCAGCACGATCCACATGACCGGCCCACGGAAGTATCGCTTCACGTCCATCCACACGGAGCGGTGACGCCCCGTCCCTCCTGCCATAGTGAGTTTGATAAGACAGTTCTTCTGACGGTACCCCAGCCTCGTCGTCCGCAGCCGCACTCGGCGGCCCGGACGGACCACGGCCCGTCTTCCAATGCTCCAACGTCACGGAGCCCGCCGGGGTTCCCGATCTTCCCCGGCGGTGTGCGCCGCTGGGGTCAGCCGCCGTAGACGTGGGGCGCGAGCGTACCGACGAACGGGAGGTTCCGGTACTTCTCGGCGTAGTCCAGGCCGTAGCCGACCACGAACTCGTTCGGGATGTCGAAGCCGGCCCACTCCACGTCGATGGAGACCTTGGCGGCGTCCGGCTTGCGGAGCAGCGTGCACACCTTCAGGGAGGCGGGCTCGCGCGAGCCGAGGTTGTTGATCAGCCAGGACAGGGTCAGCCCGGAGTCGATGATGTCCTCGACGATCAGGACGTGCCGGCCCTTGATGTCGGTGTCGAGGTCCTTGAGGATGCGGACGACACCGGAGGACTGGGTGCCCGCGCCGTAGGAGGACACGGCCATCCAGTCCATGGTGACGGGGGTGGACAGCGCACGCGCCAGGTCCGCCATGACCATGACGGCGCCCTTGAGGACACCGACGATCAGCAGGTCCTTGCCCGCGTACTCCGCGTCGATCTTCGCGGCCAGCTCGGCCAGCTTCGCGTCGATCTCTTCCTTGGTGATGAGCACCCGCTGGAGGTCGGCACCCATGTCTTTCGCGTCCACCCGCATCACTTTCGGTCGTCCCGCATGTACGGCCGCGCCGGCGGCCACCGGCAGGCCCGGCCCGTCGGAGTCGGGCTCCGGGGGTCGGATTTCAGCCTTGCCGAATCACCAGTCTGCCACCCTGCCGCTGGGCGACGACCTTGCCCGGCAGATTGATGGCTCCCTGGCCGCGCCAGCCGGTGATCAGGCGGTCCATCTCCTCGATGTGCCGGGCGAAGAGCGAACCGGCCGGAGCGCCCGCCTCGATGGCGGCCCGGCGCAGCACCCGGCGGCGCACGGCGGGCGGCAGCGCGTAGAGCTTGGCGCACTCCAGCACCCCCTCGGCGTCCCGTACGGAGGACTCGGCCTGGCCGGCCCAGGCGTCCAGGGCGTCGGCGTCGTCGCGGGAGAGCTGGGCGGTGCGGGCGAGCGCCTCCACGACGCCCTTGCCGAGCGCCTTCTCCAGCGCGGGCAGGCCCTCGTGGCGCAGCCGGGAGCGGGTGTAGGCCGGGTCGGTGTTGTGCGGGTCGTCCCAGACGGACAGCGACTGGACCAGGCACGCCTTGCGGGCGGTCTGCCGGTCGAGCTGGAGGAACGGGCGCCGGTAACGGCCGTCGGCCCCCGAGACCGCGGCCATGCCGGACAGCGAGCGGATGCCGGAGCCGCGGGCGAGGCCGAGCAGGACGGTCTCGGCCTGGTCGTCGCGGGTGTGGCCGAGCAGGACGGCGGCGGCGCCGTGGCGTTCGGCCGCGGCGTCCAGGGCGGCGTACCGGGCGTCCCGCGCGGCCGCCTCGGGGCCGCCGTCGCGGCCCACGGTGACGGCGACGGACTCCACCGGGGCGAGGCCGAGTTCGCGCAGTCTGAGGGCGACCTCGTCGGCGCGCAGGGCGGAGCCGGGCTGGAGGCCGTGGTCGACGGTGACACCGCCGGCGCGCAGGCCGAGGCGGGGGGCCTCGAAGGCGAGGGCGGAGGCGAGCGCCATGGAGTCGGCGCCGCCGGAGCAGGCGACGAGCACGAGCGGCGCGGTGGCGGGGGCGGGGCCCCGGTGGCGCTGCGCGGTGCTCGGGCCGCCGGTTCGGTGGGCGACGGCGACGGCGCCGTGGCCGCCGCTGCCGTGGGCGGTGCTGCCGTGCTCGGCGGCCTGGCCGGTGGCGATGTCGTGGAGGACGCGGCGGACCGCCAGGCGTATCGCCGCGACCGCGGGATGGGGACCCATGTCCGGTTCCCTTCATGAAGTTTCGGGGGACGAGCCCGAAGTCCGGTCACTCAGAGTGCGTCGATGGTGACAGAAGCGGGCCCTTCCCCGAGCATTGCACGCCTACGCATGGCTGACGGTCCCTCGGACGGGTGATTGGAGGGGCGTTTCCCTGCCGTCTGCCCGCCCTCCGGACTCGCCTCAGGGTTCCGTCGTGCGGTGCACGCGCGCGACCCAGCCGGCCGGGTCGGAGATCTCGGCCTTGGTGGGCAGCGTGTTGGGCGAGGTCCACACCCGGTTGAAGCCGTCCATGCCGACCTCGTCGACGACCGCGCGGACGAAGCGCTCGCCGTCCCGGTACTGGCGCAGCTTGGCGTCGAGCCCGAGGAGCTTGCGCAGCGCGAGGTCGAGGCGGGAGGCGCCCTTGGCCCGGCGCTGCTGGAACTTCTCGCGGATCTCGGCGACGCTCGGCACGACCTCGGGGCCGACGCCGTCCATGACGAAGTCGGCGTGCCCCTCCAGCAGGGACATGACGGCGGTCAGGCGGCCGAGGATCTCCCGCTGGGCCGGGGACTGCACCAGCTCCACCAGCGAGCGTCCGCCGTCCTCCTGCTCGCCCTCGGGGCGGCCCCCGGCGAGCGACTGGGCGGCGTCCCGGATGCGTTCGAGGAACGTCATCGGGTCGACGTCGGTCTCCGCGAGGAACGCCTGGATCTCGCCCTCCAGGTGGTCGCGGAGCCAGGGCACGGCGGTGAACTGGGTACGGTGCGTCTCCTCGTGCAGGCACACCCAGAGCCGGAAGTCGTGGGGGTCCACGTCGAGTTCGCGCTCCACGTGGACGATGTTCGGCGCGACGAGCAGCAGCCGGCCGCCTCCGCCGGGCGCGGTGCCGGCCGGCAGGTCGGGGGCGGCGGGGGCGAAGGTCTCGTACTGGCCGAGGACGCGGGAGGACAGGAACGACAGCAGCATGCCGAGTTCCACGCCGGTCACCTTGCCGCCGACGGCACCGAGGACGGCGTTGCCCGCGCCGGGGCCGCGCCGCTCCTGCATCTTGTCGAGCAGCGGCCGCAGCAGCTCCCGGAACCCGGCGACGTTGGCCCGCACCCAGCCGGGCCGGTCGACGACCAGTACGGGGGTGTCGTGGACGTCCCCGGTCCCCATGCGGGTGAACGCCCGTACGTGTTCCTCGGAGACCTTGGCGTGCCGGCGCAGCTCCGCCACCACCGCCCTGGCCTCGTCCCGGCTGATCTCCGGCCCCGGCCGCACGAGCCGCGTCGCGGTCGCCACCGCGAGGTTCCAGTCGACCATCCCCTGAGAAGCGGTGCCACCGAAGCTCGTCATGCGTCAACGGTACGTGAGCCCCAGCCCTCCGGGCAGTCCGCGAACGGGCCGGGCCGGGCCCCCGGTGACGGCGGGGCCTCGGCGGAGACGGGCGCCGAAGCCCATGGGCCGATCCCGCACCCCACCACGCGGCCTGCCACCGGCCCGGCAGGGCCCGGGGGCCGGCAGGGCCGGGGGGGCGGCAGGGCCCGGGGGGCGCCGGCTCAGCGGGACGGCCGGACACCGGCGGGGTCCGGCGGAGACGGCGCCGACATCCACGGGACGAGCCGCACCACAGCACGTGGCCCACCACCTACGTCCCGCAGGTAGCCGGGACCGGCAGGCCCAGCGAGACGGCGGACGCCGACGACGCCAAGCCCCCGCCCACCCACCGGACAAGCCCGCACGGCGTGACCCACCGCCTCGGCCCGCCGGGGCGGCCGGGACCGGCAGGACGGCGGACGCCGAAGGCGCCAAGCGCCCCCACGCCCCCACGGGACAAGCCCGCACGGCGTGGCCCACCGCCTCGGCCCGGCAGGGCAGCCGGGGCCGGCAGGCCCGGCGGGACGGCGGACGTCGACGGTGCCGAGCGCCCGCGCGGGTCTGCGGGACGAGTCCGCACCGCGCCCCGGTCCGGCAGGCCCCGCGGGGCGGGCGGACAGCGGCGGGGTCAATGGCCCGAGCGCCTTGGACGCCGGGGCTCCGCCGGGCGGGCCCCGTGTGGCCTGCCCGCTGAACCCGGCGGTCGGCCCTCTTGGCGCTTCCGGCGCCGAAACCCACCCCGCCAGGGGCGCCCGGCGCGGGCCCGTCGAACCGCCGGAGGCTACCCGCAGCCGCAGTTGGCCAGGGTGGTTGCCGTGTGGTCGAGGGCGGACTGGGCGGACTGGGGGTCGGTGGTGCCTGAGGTGAGGAAGGCGAAGGTGAGGAGGTGGCCGTCCTTGGTGACGACCGTGCCGGCGAGGGAGTTGACGCCGGTCAGGGTGCCGGTCTTGGCGCGGATGAGGCCGGCCGCGCCGCCGTCGGCGTAGCGCTCGGCCAGGGTGCCGGTGAACCCGCCGACGGGCAGGCCGGTGAGGACGGACCGCAGGCCGGGCCGGGCGGGGTCGGCTGCGGTGGCGAGCAGGGAGGTCAGGAGGTCGGCGGTGAGCCGGTCGTCCCGGTCGAGCCCGCTGCCGTCGTGGAAGGAGGCACCGCGCATCGGCAGCCCGAGCTTGGTCAGCCGGGCGGCGACGGCCTTGGCGCCGCCCGCGAAGCTGCCGGGCTGCCCGGAGGCGAGGGCGGTCTGCCGGGCCAGCGCCTCGGCGATGTCGTTGTCGCTGTTGGTCAGCATCCGCTCGACCACGTCGGACAGCGGGGGCGAGGAGACGGAGGCGAGGGTCGTCGCGCGGGAGGTGGCCTTGGAGGGGCCGGGCGGGGTCGCCTTGACGCCCGCGTCCTTCAGGAACCCCGCGAAGGCGCGCGCGGCCTCGGCGGCCGGGTCGGCCACGCGGGTCACCGGCCCGCTGCTGGAGTTGTCGGTGCGGCCCTCGTCGGCGGTGAGGGCGGTGACCTCGGCGAGGTTGTCGTTGACGCCGATGGGGTGCCGCGAGGGGCCGGAGTAGAGCGTCGTGTCGTAGGACAGCGTGACCTTGTCGACGCCCCGCTTCTTGAGCGCGGCGGCGGTGCCGGAGGCCAGGGTGCGCAGGCTGGCCCAGCCGCCGCTCGCCTTGTGCGCGGTGAGGGTGGGGTCGCCGCCGCCGACGAGGACCAGTTCGCCGGTGTCGGGTTCGAGCGCGGTGCGGGTGGTGAGCCGGTGGTCGGGGCCGAGCGCGGACAGTGCGGCGACCGCGGTGGCGATCTTGGTGGTGGAGGCGGGCGTGAACGCCTGGTCGGAGTGGGTGCCGTAGAGGCGGCGCCCGGTGGCCACGTCCACGACGGCGGCGGCCTGGCCCTCGCCGAGGGCGGGGTCGGCCAGCAGGGGGCCCAGGACGCCCGCGATGCCGCTCGGCGGCACCTTGCCGGACTTCGCGGGCTCCGCGGCCGCGCCGAGCGCGCGCAGCACGGGCGGGGCGCTCGGAACGGCGTCCGAACCGCCCGCCGGGACGCCGCCGCCGTCGTGATCTGCGCCACGTGCGAGCGTGAGGGCGACCGCGCGGTCCCGCTCGGCCGTACGCTGACCCGCGCCGTCGAAGGGGCCGGCCACGGCCACTGCGCCGGCGGCCAGGGCCAGTCCGGCGGTGGCCGCCGAGGCGGTGAAGTACCAGGTCCGAGAGGGCCTGGGACCGGACCGGCCGGGTCCGGGACGCAGGGCGGACGTCAACCGCGCAAGACGCGGTTTCACGACGGACGCGGTGTGCGCCAGACTCGGTCGTAGAGCGTCCGCGAGCCGCTTCACATGCGGTCTCACGGACCGCAAAGGTCCCAGCTCCGGCACGACCACCAGCCCCTTTCGCGATCACACTCCTGCGTGAGGGACACTTAATCACCAGAACTATGCGCTGATCATGGAGGAGCCACCGGTGGAGTTCGACGTCACGATCGAGATCCCGAAGGGTTCGCGGAACAAGTACGAGGTGGACCACGAGACCGGTCGGATCCGCCTGGACCGTCGCCTCTTCACCTCGACCGCCTACCCGACCGACTACGGATTCGTCGAGAACACGCTCGGCGAGGACGGCGACCCGCTGGACGCGCTCGTCATCCTGGACGAGCCCACGTTCCCGGGCTGCCTCATCAAGTGCCGCGCGATCGGCATGTTCCGGATGACGGACGAGGCCGGCGGCGACGACAAGCTGCTGTGCGTCCCGGCGACCGACCCGCGCGTGGAGCACCTGCGCGACATCCACCACGTGTCGGAGTTCGACCGCCTGGAGATCCAGCACTTCTTCGAGGTCTACAAGGACCTGGAGCCGGGCAAGTCGGTCGAGGGCGCCAACTGGGTGGGCCGCCAGGAGGCCGAGGCGGAGATCGAGCGCTCCTTCAAGCGCCTGGAGGAGCAGGGCGGTCACTGACCTGCCCTTCCCGGCGAGCGGGCCGTGTCACCCCGGTGGGGGTGGTGCGGCCCGCTCGCGCTTTCACGCGCATACTGAGGCGTAATCGGAAGGTGCCATTCAGGGAGCGGTGCGAGGTGTCGGAGGCGGAGGACCGCAAGCCCCGGTCGGACGAGGCGCGGGCCACGTTCGACCCGGAGATCACGTCCGAGTTCGCCATCCCGGAGGGACTCGCGGTCGCCAGGGGAAGCGGCGAGTCGGAGACGACATCCGAGTTCGCCGTGCCCAAGGGGCTGGAGTCGGCGCAGGCGGAGGCCGAGCCGGAGGGCTCGGCGTTCAACACGCCGCGCACGTACAGCGTCAAGGACGCGCCGCCCGCGTTCACCCCCGCGACGGGCGTCCCGATGATCACGCTGATCACGGACGCGCCCTGGCAGGACCGGATGCGCACGATGCTGCGCATGCCGGTGGCCGAGCGGCCGGCGCTGGAGCCGGTGGTGCGCTCCGAGGACGAGGGCCCGGCGGTCCCGCGCGTGCTCGACCTGACCCTGCGTATCGGCGAGTTGCTGCTCGCGGGCGGCGAGGGCGCCGAGGACGTGGAGGCCGCGATGTTCGCGGTGTGCCGGTCCTACGGGCTGGACCGCTGCGAGCCGACGGTGACCTTCACACTGCTGTCGATCACCTATCAGCCCTCCCTGGTGGAGGACCCGGTGACGGCGTCCCGGACGGTCCGCAGGCGCGGCACCGACTACACCCGGCTGGCAGCCGTCTTCCGGCTGGTGGACGACCTCACGGACCCCGAGGCGCACCTCTCCCTGGAGGAGGCGTACGGCCGCCTGGCGGAGATGCGGCGCAACCGGCACCCCTACCCCGGCTGGGCGCTGACCATGGCCAGCGGCGGGCTGGCGGGCGCGGCCTCGGTGCTGGTCGGCGGTGACGCGATCGTGTTCGTCGCGGCCGCGCTGGGCGCGATGCTCGGCGACCGGCTGGCCTGGCTGCTGGCCGGGCGCGGGCTGCCGGAGTTCTACCAGTTCACGGTGGCCGCGATGCCGCCCGCCGCGATCGGCGTGGCGTTCGCGCTGGCGGACGTCGACGTGAAGGCGTCCGCGGTGGTCACCGGTGGACTCTTCGCGCTGCTGCCCGGAAGAGCCCTGGTGGCGGGCGTGCAGGACGGGCTGACGGGCTTCTACATCACCGCGTCCGCGCGGCTGCTGGAGGTGATGTACTTCTTCGTCGCCATCGTGATCGGCGTGCTGACGGTGCTGTACTTCGGCGTGCAGGTGGGCGGCGAGCTGAACCCGGACGCGGTGCTGAACATCCAGTCCCGGCCGGTGCTGCAGATCCTGGCGTCCATGGTGCTGTCGCTGACCTTCGCGGTGCTGCTCCAGCAGGAGCGCTCCACCGTGCTGTGGGTGACGCTCAACGGCGGTGTCGCCTGGTCGGTGTACGGCGCGCTGCACTACACCGCGAACATCTCGCCGGTTGCCTCCACGGCGGTGGCGGCCGGTCTGGTGGGCCTGTTCGGGCAGTTGCTGGCGCGCTATCAGTTCGCGTCCGCGCTGCCGTTCACCACGGCCGCGATCGGCCCGCTGCTGCCCGGTTCGGCCACGTACTTCGGTCTGCTGTCCATCGCGCAGAGCGAGGTGGACAAGGGGCTGGTGTCGCTGGCCAAGGCCGTGTCACTGGCCATGGCCATCGCCATCGGGGTGAACCTGGGTGCGGAGATCTCCCGGCTCACCCTGCGGATCGGCTCCGCCGGCAAGCGCCGGGCGGCCAAGCGCACCAGGGGCTTCTAGGGGCGCGCCCCTACTGGGGGCGCTGGCCGCCCTGGTCGTACCCGTAGGGGTAGGGCTGCTGGGGCTCCTGGGGGCGTCCGTAGCCGTCGTACTGCGGCTGCTGCTGGGGCTGCCGGCCGTAGTACGGGTCCTGCTGCTGCCCGTAGCCGCCCTGGCCCTGACCGGGGTAACCCTGGCCGCCCTGGGGCTGGTTGCCGTACCCCTGCTGCCAGTGCTGCGGCTGCTGCTGGGGGGCCGCCTGCTGCTCGTAGGGGCGCCCGTAGGGGTCCTCGTAGGGCTGGTCGGGCTCGATGCGGCGGAGCTGGGTCGTGGAGTCGTCCATCACCGGGGCCTGCGGCTGCTGCTCGTACGCGGGCTGCTCGGGGGCCTCCCGCTCCGCGCGCTTGTTCTTGCCGCGGGCGCGCAGGAACTCGATGGCGATCGGGATCACCGAGATGAGGACGATGAGGATGAGCATCGCCTCGATGTTGTCCTTGACGATGCCGATGTTGCCGAGCCAGGAGCCCAGCAGCGTCACCCCGGCGCCCCAGAGCACACCGCCGATGACGTTGAAGGTCAAAAATGAGCGGTACCGCATCCCGCTGACGCCCGCGATGATCGGCGTGAAGGTGCGCACGATGGGCACGAAGCGGGCCAGGACCAGGGACTTGGGGCCGTACTTCTCGAAGAACTCGTGCGCCTTGGTGACGTTCTCCTGCTTGAACAGGCGCGAGTCGGGCCGGTTGAACAGCGACGGGCCGACCTTCTTGCCGAACATGTAACCCGCCTGGTCGCCCAGGATCGCGGCGACGCAGATCAGCGCGATCGCCCCCCACAGCGGGAAGTCGAGCTGCCCGGAGGTGATCAGCAGACCGGCGGTGAACAGCAGCGAGTCACCCGGCAGGAAGAAGCCGATGAGCAGGCCGGACTCGGCGAAGACGATGAGCAGCAGACCCCAGATGCTGTACGTGTCCAGCAGATAGTTGGGATCGAGCCAGCTCGGGCCGAGGGCGAGTGTCATCACGGGTCCGGGCTCCTGAGGGGGGAAGAGGGCGGCGACGGCGGCTGCGATGCATGGTGGCCGCCCAAAGCTATCAACGCTTCATGACGGGCCCAGGTTCCACCGGCCGTCCCAGAATGCACTGTGCGGCGACCGGGGCAAAGCTGTGCGTCATGGGACTCGAAGACTACGGCGGCGGCCAGGGGCCCGAGCCGGACGTACTGGTGGTGACGGCGAACGACGTGCCCGGACGGCGGGTGGAGCGGGTGCTCGGCGAGGTCTTCGGCCTCACCGTGCGCTCGCGGCACCTGGGCAGCCAGCTCGGCGCCGGGCTGAAGTCGATGATCGGCGGCGAGCTGAAGGGGCTGACCAAGACCCTGGTGCAGACCCGCAACCAGGCCATGGAGCGCCTGGTGGAGCAGGCACGCGCGCGGGGCGCCAACGCCGTGGTCGCCTTCCGCTTCGACGTCACCGAGGCCGCCGACCTGGGCACCGAGGTCTGCGCCTACGGCACGGCGGTGGTCCTGGCCCGCGAGTGAGCCAGGACCGGGGTGCCTACGCCCCGTGCCGGTCGGCGTTGGCGGCGATGGCCGCGTTCAGGTGGGCGGCGACACCGGGGCCGAGGGCGTCGTAGTACGCGGTGAAGCGGGCGTCGGCGACGTACATCTCACCCAGACAGCGGTGCATCGCGTACGGGCATTCGTAGAACCAGCGGCCGATGTGGCGGCGGTGCTCCTCGGCGAGGTCCATCGCCCCCGGGTCGGCGGGCGGGACGCCGTCGGCCACCAGGGTGGCGTAGCGGGTGTTCCAGTCGTCGGACTCGGCGCGCATCCGCTGCCAGTCGGCCTTGGTGTAGCGGGCGGTGCGGCGGCGGGACTCGGCGTACGCCTCGGTATTGCCCCAGCGGCGCTCGGTCTCCTCGGCGTATTGCTCGGGGTCGTGGTCCCCGAAGACCTCGAAGCGTTCCTCGGGGGTGAGGTCGATGCCCATCGTGCGTGCCTCCATGGCGTGTTCCACGGCCGCCGCCATCCGGCTCAGCCGCTCGATCCGGGCGGTCAGCAACTCGTGCTGCCGGCGCAGATGGGCGCGGGGGTCCGCGCCGGGATCGTCGAGCAGGGCGGCGACCTCGTCGAGCGGGAAGCCCAGCTCTCGGTAGAACAGGATCTGCTGGAGCCGGTCGAGGTCGGCGTCGGCGTAGCGCCGGTGTCCGGCGTGCGTGCGCCCGCTGGGCACGAGCAGCCCGATCTCGTCGTAGTGGTGCAGGGTGCGCACCGTGATCCCGGCGAACCCCGCGACCTGCCCCACGGAGAAGCTCAACGTTCCTCGCTCCTTGTCGTCGACGGCGCCGGGCGCGCCGCCGGGGTCCACGCTCGGCCCTCACGCCGGGTGAGGTGCAAGGGGGAATTCCGTCCGGGATGTTGTGTCCGTTGTGTCCACTTATGGTGAGCCCGTGGCCCAGGACACCGCGCGGCAGCCGCCTCCGACCGCTCCCACGGCCCCGGCGCGTGCGCTGCTGCCCCTGATCCTGCCCTCCGTGACGGTGGGGATCGTGACCAGCCTCGTCTTCGTCGGGGTGAGCACGGCGGCCGAGAAGCTCCAGCACGTGCTGTGGGGGCCGCTGCCGGACGCGCTGGGGGTGGGCCGGTACTCGGTGCTCTGGATGTTCGTGATGCTGTTCGCCACCGGTGTCGCGGTCGGCCTGGTGGTGTGGAAGGTCCCCGGACACGCCGGGCCCGACCCGGCCACCCTCGGCCTGGACGCGCCGGTGCTGCCGCCGAGGGTGCTGCCAGGGCTGGTGCTGGCGGTGGGGCTGATGCTGGCGGGCGGGCCGAGCCTCGGCCCGGAGAACCCGATCATCGCGGTCAACGTCGGGCTCGCCATGTGGCTCGGGCAGAAACTGGTGCCCCGCGCGCCGGGCTCGCTGTGGCCGGTGCTGGCGGAGGCGGGCACCATCGGGGCGCTGTTCGGCACACCGGTCGCGGCCGCGCTGGTGATCTCCGAGGCGCTGGCCGGGCGCCCGCTGCGGGGACGGCTCTGGGACAACCTGTTCGCCCCGCTGACCGCCGCCGCCTGCGGCGCCATCACCACCAGCCTGGTCGCCCGCCCCACCTTCGACCTGGGCCTGCCGCCCTTCGGCCACCCCCGGTGGGGCGACGTGGTGGCCGCCCTGGTGATCGCCTCGGCGGCCGCGCTGCTCGGCATGTGCGCGGTCCACGTCTTCCCCTACGTCCACACGGCCTTCCACCGGCTGCGGCACCCGATGCTGATGCTCCCGGCGGGCGGGCTCGTACTGGGCGCGCTGGCGGCCGCGGGCGGGCATCTGACGCTGTTCAAGGGGCTCACCGAGGTCGGGGAGCTGGCGCGGGACCCCGGCGGCTGGTCGGCGGCCCAGTTCGCGGTGCTGGCGGTGGTGAAGCTGGCCGCGCTGGTGGTGGCGGCCTCGTGCGGGTTCCGGGGCGGCCGGATCTTCCCGTCCGTGTTCATCGGGGCCGCGCTGGGGCTGTGCGCACACGCGCTGGTCCCGGCCGTGCAGCCCGCGGTCGCGGTGGCCACGGGCGTGCTGGGCATGCTGCTGGCGATCACCCGGCAGGGCTGGATCAGCCTCTTCACGGCCGCCGCGCTGGTCGCCTCCCCCGCGGTGCTCGCCCTGCTGTGCATCGCCTCGCTGCCCGCCTGGCTGCTGGTGACCGGGCGCCCGCAGATGCAGTTGCGCGCGGACGGGACCCCGATCCGCTGAACCTTCCCTGATGGAGGCATGGCCCATGGCGCTGCACCGAGGTTCCAGGAAGCACGGGGAACGCCCCATATCCGTCAACCCGTTCTTCGGGGACGCCGACCCCGTCAGCGGGATGACCGAGGCCCCGCCCACCCACCGGATGCCTCAGAAGCCGCTGGCCCCGGCGACGGCGTACCAGGTGGTGCACGACGAACTCATGCTGGACGGCAACGCCCGGCTCAACCTGGCCACCTTCGTCACCACCTGGATGGAGCCGCAGGCCGGGGTGCTGATGGCGGAGTGCCTGGACAAGAACATGATCGACAAGGACGAGTACCCGCGCACCGCCGAGCTGGAGCGACGCTGCGTGGCGATCCTCGCCGACCTCTGGAACGCCCCCGACCCCTCGGCCGTGGTCGGCTGCTCCACCACCGGCTCCAGCGAGGCGTGCATGCTGGCCGGCCTGGCGCTCAAGCGCCGCTGGTCCCAGCGGAACGCCGACCGGTATCCGGGGGCCCGCCCGAACCTGGTGATGGGCGTCAACGTCCAGGTCTGCTGGGACAAGTTCTGCGACTTCTGGGAGGTCGAGCCCCGGCTCGTCCCCATGGAGGGCGACCGCTTCCACCTCGACCCGCGCGCGGCGGCCGGGCTGTGCGACGAGAACACCATCGGGGTCGTCGGCATCCTCGGCTCCACCTTCGACGGCTCCTACGAGCCCATCGCCGGCCTCTGCGCCGAGCTGGACGCCCTCAAGGAGCGCACCGGCCTCGACATCCCGGTCCACGTGGACGGCGCCTCGGGCGCGATGGTCGCCCCCTTCCTGGACGAGGACCTCGTCTGGGACTTCCGCCTCCCGCGCGTGGCCTCGATCAACACCTCGGGCCACAAGTACGGGCTGGTCTACCCCGGCGTCGGCTGGGCGCTGTGGCGGGACGCCGACGCGCTGCCCGAGGAGCTGGTGTTCCGGGTGAACTACCTCGGCGGCGACATGCCCACCTTCGCGCTGAACTTCTCCCGCCCCGGCGCCCAGGTCGCGGCCCAGTACTACACGTTCCTGCGCCTGGGCCGCGAGGGCTACCGCGCGGTGCAGCGCTCCACCCGCGCAGTGGCGACCTACCTCGCCGGGAAGATCGAGGCGCTAGGCGACTTCCGGCTGCTCACGCGCGGCGACCAGCTCCCGGTGTTCGCCTTCACCACCGCCGGCCACGTCACCGCGTACGACGTGTTCGACGTCTCCCGGCGGCTGCGCGAGTACGGCTGGCTGGTGCCCGCGTACACCTTCCCGCCGGACCGGGAGGATCTCTCCGTGCTGCGGGTGGTGTGCCGCAACGGGTTCTCCCACGACCTGGCCGACCTCTTCCTCGCCGACCTGGAGCGGGCCCTCACCGGCCTGCGCCGCCAGGAGGGGCCGACCGGTGACAGGGAGGCCGCCACGGGGTTCCACCACTGAGCTAGGACGCCTGCTGCTCCTCCAGCGCCACCAGCTCGAACGCCGTCTTCCCGTCCAGGGACTCCCGGATGATGTCGGCGTGGCCGGCGTGCCGGGCCGTCTCGCGGATCAGGTGGAGGCAGAGCCAGCGCAGCGAGACCGCGCCGTCCGGCGGGAACCAGGGCTCCGAGGGCAGCGGGAAGGTGTCGTCCAGACTGGGCGCGGAGCGGATCAGCTTCTCCGTCTCCGCGGCCAGCTCCGCCCAGTACGCGAGCTGCCCCGCCACCGTCTCGTCCTCGGTGAGCTGGAAACACTCGTGCCAGTTCGACTGGTCCCGGACCACCGCCGGCTGCTCCTGCCGGGCGCGGGCCTGCCACGCCTGCTCGACCTCGGCGACGTGCTTCAGCAGCCCGCCCAGCGACAGTTCGCTCGCGCTGGGCCGGGTGCGCGCCTGCTCCTCCGTCACGCCCAGCAGGGCCCGGCGGATGCCGCCGCGCTGCTCCTCAAGGAACGCCAGCAGTGCCCCGCGCTCGTCGCCCGGCGCCTCGGCTCCCACATGAGTGACCATGACCGTCCGCCTCTTCTTCCGTCCCCGCCGGGGCCGTCCGCCCCGACACCGACGAAGCTACGGGCCATCGAGGTCAGATCCTGTCCTCAATGGCCCGTGACGGCGGAAGTTTCTCGCGGCGGCTCAGAACGGGAAGCCGCTGCGCCCGTGCTGCACCGAGATCCACTTGGTGGTGGTGAACGCCTCCAGCGTCGTCTCGCCGTTCAGCCGGCCGATGCCGGAGTGCTTCTCGCCGCCGAAGGGCACGATCGGCTCGTCGTGCACGGTGCCGTCGTTCACATGGAACATCCCGGTGTCGATCCGCCGCGCGAAGGCCACCCCGCGCTCGATGTCACCGGTGTGGACGGCGCCGCTGAGCCCGTAGGGGGTGTCGTTGACGATGCGGACCGCCTCCTCCTCGCCGTCGAACGGGACGAGGAAGACGATCGGCCCGAAGACCTCCTGGCGCAGCAGCTCCGAGCCCTCGGGCAGGTCGGTGAGCACACTGGGCGCGACCAGGTTCCCCTCCACCGAACCGTGCACCAGCGCCGTGGCGCCCTCCGCGAGCGCCTGCTCGACCACCGAGGAAAGGGCGTTGGCCTGCGTGGAGTTGATGACCGGGCCGATGACCGTGGCCGGGTCGCGCGGGTCGCCCACCGGCAGCGAGCGCACCTTGGCGACGAACTTGTCGGTGAACTCCCCGGCCACCGAACGGTCCACCAGCACCCGGTTGGCGGCCATGCAGACCTGCCCCTGGTGCACGAACCGGCTGAAGACGGCCGCGTCCACCGCGTAGTCCAGGTCGGCGTCGTCCAGCACCACCAGGGCGCTGTTGCCGCCGAGTTCGAGCACCGCCCGCTTGAAGTTGGCGGCACACACGGTGGCGACATGGCGGCCGGTGCCGTCGGAGCCGGTGAAGGAGATGACCCGCGGCACCGGGTGCTCGATGAAGGCGTCCCCGACCTCCGCGATGTCGGTGACGACCACGTTGAGCAGCCCGCCGGGCAGGCCCGCGTCCTCGAAGAGCTTGGCGATCAGGGTGCCGCCCACGACCGGGGTGTTCTGGTGCGGCTTGAGAACCACGCCGTTGCCGAGCGCGAGCGCCGGGGCGACCGACTTCAGCGACAGCAGGAAGGGGAAGTTGAAGGGGCTGATCACGCCCACCACGCCGACCGGCACCCGGTAGACGCGGTTCTCCTTGCCCTCCAGCGGGGAGGGCAGGATGCGGCCCTCGGGGGCCAGCGCCAGGTGGACCGACTCGCGCAGGAACTCCTTGGCGAGGTGCAGCTCGAAGCCGGCCTTCACACGGGTGCCGCCCAGCTCCGCGACGATCAGCTCCGCGATCTCCTCCTCGCGCTCCTCAAGCAGGGCGAGGGCCCGCTCGAAGACCGCGCGACGCGCGTAGGGGCTGGTGCGCGCCCATTCCTTCTGGACGCGCTCGGCGGCCCGGTACGCCTGGTCGATCTCGTCGACCGAGGCCACGGTGATCGAGGCCAGCTTCTCGTCGTCGTACGGGTTGAAGTCGATGACGTCCCAGGAGCCGGTGCCCGGCCGCCATTCGCCGTCGATGTACTGCTGGGCCAGGTCGCTGAAAAAGGCCGCCATGTGATCCCTCAATCGTGAGCGTACGGCTGAGTCACGCCAGGTGCTGATCACGGGCCATCGTACTGGTGCGCTACGGAGAGCGAGGAGCGCGCGGCCCCTCAACTCCCTTGTACGTCACACCTGTTCGGCGAGCCTCCGAATGAGGTCGCGGCTCTCCTCCGGACCCGGACTGTCCTGCTGGAGTTCCTTGAGGGCGTGCTCGTACTGGGCGACGTCCTCGCGTTTGTCCAGGTAGAGCGCGCTGGTGAGCTGCTCCAGGTAGACCACGTCGGAGAGGTCCGACTCGGGGAAACTGAGCAGGGTGAAGGCACCGCTCTCCCCGGAGTGTCCGCCGAAGGCGAAGGGCATTACCTGGAGGCGCACGTTGGGCCGCTCGGAGACCTCGATCAGGTGCTTGAGCTGGCCGCGCATGACCTCGCGGTCGCCGTACGGGCGGTGCAGGGCGGCCTCGTCGAGCACGATGTGGAACTCGGGCGCGTGGTCGCCGAGCAGATGCTTCTGCCGCTCCAGGCGCAGCGCCACCCGCCGCTCGACGTCCGCCGCGCTCGCGCCGCGCATGCCGCGCCGGACGACCGCGCGGGCGTAGTCCTCGGTCTGGAGCAGGCCGTGCACGAACTGCACCTCGTAGACCCGGATGAGGTGCGCGGCGCCCTCCAGGCCCACATAGGTGGGGAACCAGCTCGGCAGCACGTCGGAGTAACTGTGCCACCAGCCCGCCACGTTGGCCTCCCGCGCGAGGGAGAGCAGCGACTCGCGCTCCGCCTCGTCGTCGATGCCGTAGAGCGTCAACAGGTCTTCGACGTCCCTGGTCTTGAAGCTCACCCGGCCCAGTTCCATCCGGCTGATCTTCGATTCGGAGGCGCGGATCGAGTAACCCGCCGCCTCGCGTGTGATCCCCCGCGCTTCCCGCAGCCGCCTGAGTTGCGAGCCGAGCAGCATCCGCCGCACCACCGATCCGGGCTCTCCCGCGCTCACGTACGTCGCCTCCCCAACCATCCGCAAGTGCCTGAGTCTGCCACTAAAACACTTCAAGCAGTACTCGTACGGTTACGGAAACGGAAAGAGGTGAACCGTTTCTGCCCGCCACAGGTCACGACCACTGGCGCCGATGTGCGCCTTGATGGCGGAAAAAATGGCCAAGAAGCGGTACGCGCAGGGCGATTTCGGCCGCGTGCACGTGCATCTGCCCTTGCATCTGCTGTGCGCATCCGAAACCATGGGTGCCGCGCCACCGCTGCCTCGCAACGACCGCGAATTCCGGGAGTGCCTCGCATGGGGACGAATGGATCGACCATGCTCAAGCCGTTACGGCAGGGCCTTCCTCCGCTGGACCCCTCGGCCGTGTCCGATGCCGCCTCCTGCGCGCTGCCGGCCCGCTACGAGGCCGTCCGCGAGGCGCGGAACTTCACCCGCTCGACCCTCGGGTCCTGGGACGTCGGCGACCGCTTCGACGACATCGCGCTGGTCGTCTCCGAACTCGTCACCAACGCGCTGCGTCATGCCCTGCCCGCCGAACTCCCTTCGACCGGCGGGCAGTCGGCGCCCGTGCGGCTGCATCTGCTGCGCTGGACCGGGCGGTTGGTGTGCGCGGTGCGCGACCCGAGCGACGAGAGTCCGGTGCCGCGCGAGACCGAGGACGACTTCTCGGCCGAGTCCGGGCGGGGGCTACTGCTGGTGGAGTCCTTCGCGGACGGGTGGGGCTGGCATCCGGCTTCGGGCGGGGCGGGCGGGAAGCTGGTGTGGGCGCTGTTCCGGCTCGGGAAGGACGAGGTCTAGTCGGGTGATGATGCTCGACTGCCCTGCTGTTCAGGGGCGTTGACATCGTTGCCGGACCGGCTGCCGCCCGGGGCCGCCGGTGGTGGGGTCAGCCGGCGATGAGGTGGTCGAACTCGCCGTCCTTGATGCCGAGCAGCATCGCCTCGATCTCCGCGCGGGTGTAGACCAGCGCGGGGCCGTCCGGGAAGCGGGAGTTGCGCACCGCGACCTCACCGCCCGGCAGCCGCGCGAACTCCACGCAGGACCCCTGGGAGTTGCTGTGGCGGCTCTTCTGCCAGGCCACGCCGTCCAACTGCGTGGCAGCCATGCCGTTGTACACGTCGTACCCCCCGTACACGCTGTCAACGTAGCGGTCCACAGGTCGCTCCCCGCTGTGCACTGTCTGATGTGGCCATGGTCGATCGACCCGGATCATAACCTTGTTCATGTGCAGATGAATGGGCAGATGCACGTGCACGGCGGGTGTTCCCGCGGTTACAGCTTTGACGTCCGCTTTACCCGCGCCGCTGGGGCAGGTGGTGTTGACGCGTCTGCCCGAAAGCGGCTCGGGGCATGCGTCAGCGGGCGCCGCGCCCGCGCTTCCGCGCCAGGTCGTCCAAAACGGAACGTCCCGCCTTCGAGGGAGACGCGCGCCGGGCCCGTGTTGTTGCCCGGTGTCCCGGATTCCCCCGCGTAACGGCTGGTAACTTGCTGCGGACCTCCGGCTCTGGGGGGCCTCGCGCACGGCCGGCGGGGCGACCGGCTACTGGTTGGGAGCTTGACGTGACGACGGCGAAGGTACGGGCCGCTGCGGCGGCGGGACTGGTGGGCGCGCTCGCGCTGACCGTGACGGCGTGCGGCGGGGACGGCTCACCGGACGACTCCCCCTCGACGAGCAGTGCGGCCCCGGCCCCCTCCGGCTCGGACGGCTCCGGCGGCGCGGGCGCCTCCGACCGGCTCCAGGGGAGCTGGATCACCACCGGCGGCGGCAAGATCGTCGCCCTGGTCATCACCGGCAAGCAGGCCGGCCTCTTCGTCACCGGCGGCACGGTGTGCAGCGGTACGGCGGGCGAGCAGGCGGGCCAGGGTGTGATCAAGCTGAGCTGCCAGAGCGGCGACGACAGCCGGGCCGAGGGCACGGTCGACTCCGTGAACGGCAAGGCGCTCAAGGTGACCTGGAAGGGCAGTGCCGGGTCGGAGTCGTACACCAGGGCGGAGGGCGGCAAGCTGCCCACCGGGCTGCCGACGAGTCTCCAGCCGTCGTAGGCGGTCCCCGTCCTGGTGAATCGGCGGGGGTGCGTGCTCGCTGGCCGCGCCGAGGCGCCATGATGCGGGGAGACGTCACGACCTCGATGGGACCAGTACATGCGCCGCGTCATTCCGCTCACCCTCACCGCTCTCGCCGCCGCCCTCGCCCTGACCGCCTGCGACGACGGCGGCAGTGGCGGCGCGGACGGTGCCAAGAGCAAGGCCGGATCGGGCTGCGCGACCGGCGCGGTGGCCCTGGAGGTCGGCTCCGCGAGTGTCGCGCCCGCCGCCGGGGACACCGGCGAGGTGCCGGTCAGCATCACCAACCAGAGCGCCCCCTGCACCCTGGACCACTTCCCCGGCGTCACCCTCCGCCAGGGCGACCGCTCGGTGAAGCTCCCGGCCACGGAGGGCGCCCAGGCCCAGACCCTGAAGCTGGCCAAGGGCGCGTCGGCGACCTTCACCGTCTCCTACACCCGGGGCGCGGACGGCGACACGGCCGCCCTGAAGGCAAGCACCATCGAGGTCACCCTGCCGGGCGGCGGCGACGCGAAGAACTTCCCGTGGAAGTTCGGCCCAGTGGCGGCGAAGGGGGACACGGCGAACGCTTCGGTGAGCGCGTTCCAACAGGTCGGCGACTAGGGCTCCGCCCGGGGGCGGGGGCTCGGTGGGGCTGGGTCCGACAGCTTGCGGTGGGTACGGGCACGCCGCCTCGGCCGACTTCGGCGCGGCCAAGCTCCCTGCGGGGTCGCCGACCGGCGCCCAGGGCGCGACCAGCGGCTCCGAGCCTGACCGGTCTAGGTACGACGACCCGGCACCCGACAAGGCGCTCCGCCGGGGCCTTACGGCAGCCTCGGACGTGACCTCACCTGGGCCTCGTCCGCCGCCTTCGCTCCCTCTGTCCAGCCGGCCTCGTCGTTGATGCCGCGCAGGCGGGTGGTGGTTGTGCGGGGGAACATCGTTTCGAGGCGGTCGGTGACGGCTGTTTCGCGGGTGACCAGTACGGGGAGCAGGTCCTCGCTGACCTGGCTTTCGGCGGCAGCCGTGAGGCGGTCGCCGACGCGGTGGGCGTAGGCGGCGAGGAAGGACTGGCGGAAGGTCTTGGTCCGTTTGCGGCCCCCGGCTCGCTGGGCGGCCTCCGCCTTGGCCATCGCGTGCGTGGCCTGCACCAGCAGCGAGGTGTACAGCAACTCGACCGCCTCCAGGTCGGCCTCGAAGCCGACGACCGTGGAGAAGGCGTACGGCTCGTTCCACACCGCGCGGCAGTGGTTGGCGCGGGCGACCGCGTCCAGCAGTACGGCCTTGGCCTGCTCGTACGGCGGCTCGACGCCTATCCGGCAGGCGCCGGGCGCGTCCGGCGCCGGGGCGGAGGCGGCGAGCAGCGCCTCGTCGACGCTGTGCCGGGCCATCAGCTCCTGCGCCTTCGCGGTGAGCGCCTCGGCCTCCTCCGGATACCCGGTGCCCTCGGCCTTGGCGAGCAGCGCGCGGATACGGCCGAGCATCCGGGACGTGCCCGGTCCGGCGGGCCGGCGGGGTTCCTCCAGCGGCTCCAGGGTGGGCAGCCGCAGCACCAGCCGGTACAGCTCCAGAACGGTGGTGGCGTGCGAGAAGCGGTCGGCCGGGCGGGGCTCGGGCTGCTCGGCGAGGGCGTCGAGCTGGGCGGTCCAACGGGGCCCGCGCGGACGGTCCTTCGCGGCCTGGGCTCGGATCAGCGCGGCGGCGAGGCCGAGGTGGGCGTCCTCCAACTCCCGCCGCACCAACCGCGTCACGTCGGCGGGCTGCCACCCGCGCTGCCAGGCGGCCGCCATGAACTCCTCGCCACGCCGGGCGAGTTCGGCATCGGCACCGGTGTCGGCGGCGAGCAGGGACGCGCCGGTGTCGAGCCCCGAGTCGGTGTCGTCGTAGAGAGCGGCCGCGAAGGCGCGGTCGACGGTGCTGGCAGTGCTGGTCACGTGGTCGATCGTGCCACGACGGACCGACAGCCCGCCAAAGCCGTCCACAGCCTGTGGAAAACCTCCCAGCCCCCAGAAAACGACTGTCAACCATCGGTTGACACCCCGCCACTGTCAACCTACGGTTGTCACATGGCGACCAACCCGAAAGTCACGGCATCCGTACGCCTCGACGACCTCATCGAGGCCATCAAGACCGCCCACGCCGAACCCCTCGAACAGCTCCAGGACGCGGTGATCGCCGCGGACCACCTGGGCGACGTGGCGGACCATCTGATCGGCCACTTCGTGGACCAGGCCCGCCGCTCGGGCGCGTCCTGGACCGACATCGGCAAGAGCATGGGCGTGACCCGGCAGGCGGCGCAGAAGCGGTTCGTCTCCAAGGAGTCGGCCGACCTCGACCCCAACCAGGGCTTCAGCCGCTACACCCCCCGCGCCCGCAACGTCGTCATGGCGGCGCACAACGCCGCGGTGACCGCCCGCAACGCCGAGGGCCGCCCCGAGCACCTGGTCCTGGGCCTGCTGGCCGAACCGGAGGGCCTCGCGGTGAAGGCCATGGAGGCACAGGGCGTCCAGGCCGACGCCGTACGCGAGGCCACGACCGCCGCGCTCCCCCCGGCCACCGAGACCACCCCCGACCTGGTCCCCTACGGCCCCGAGGCCAAGAAAGCCCTGGAACTCACCTTCCGCGAGGCGCTCCGCCTCGGCCACAACTACATCGGCACCGAGCACATCCTGCTGGCCCTGCTGGAGCAGGAGAACGGCACCGGCGTCCTGGCCGGCCTCGGCATCACCAAGGACGGCACCGAGGAGTACGTGAACCGGGTGCTGGCCCTGCTCCTGGAGCAGAAGAAGGCGGCCACTACGGCCCAGCAGGCGGCCACCCACCCGGACGACGCGCAGGAAAGCTGACCAGCGCAGCTCAGGCCCGTTGTCAGACCCCCCTGCCACACTCAAACGCATGACCGACCGGTGGGCGCTCGCACCGGCCGAGGATGGTGGCGTGGACGTCGCCCCCCTCGGCCGGGACGGGCTGCCCTCGGGTCCGGTCCGGCGCGAGAGCGATCTCGCCCAGGCGGTGCGGAGCCGCCCGGAGACCGGACGCTGGGTGTGGAGGTCGACCGCCGAGGTCTACCCGCGCCTGCTCGCCACGGGGGTGCGAGTAGAGCGGTGCTACGACGTCGAGGACGCCGAGACCCTGCTCCTGGGCCACGAGGGACGGCACGGCGAACCGCGCTCGGCCGCCGCCGCCCTGGCCCGCCTCCGGGGCGGCGCCGTACCGCCCGACCCGCCCCAGCGCGCGGCCGAACCGGGCGCGCAGTCCTCCCTGTTCGAGCCGGCCGGCACCCGCATGCCGCTGGCCGACCTCCTGGAGGTCTACGCCGAGCAGCAGCGAAGACACGAGCGGACCGCCCACCCGGACCGGATGCGCCTGCTGACCAGCGCGGAGTCGGCGGGGATGCTGGTGGCCGCCGAGATGAACCGCGCGGGCCTGCCCTGGCGCGCGGACGTGCACCGCGCCCTGCTCACCGACCTGCTGGGCGAGCGGTACGCGGGCGGCGGCGAACCGCGCCGGCTGGCCGAGCTGGCCGACGAGGTGTCCGCCGCCTTCGGCCACCGGGTCCGGCCCGACCTCCCGGCCGACGTGGTCCGGGCCTTCGCGCGGGCCGGGATCAAGGTCGCCTCCACCCGTCGCTGGGAGCTGCGCGACGTGGACCACCCGGCCGTGGCCCCGCTGCTGGAGTACAAGCGGCTGTACCGGATCTGGGTGGCGCATGGCTGGTCCTGGCTGCGGGACTGGGTGCGCGAGGGCCGGTTCCGCCCGGAGTTCCACGCGGGCGGCACGGTCACCGGGCGCTGGGTCACCAACGGCGGGGGCGCGCTGCAGATCCCCAAGGTGATCCGCCGCGCGGTGGTGGCCGACCCCGGCTGGCGGCTGGTGGTGGCCGACGCGGCCCAGATGGAGCCCAGGGTGCTGGCCGCGATCTCCCGCGACCCCGGCCTGATGGAGGTGGCGGCCCGCGAGGGCGACCTCTACCAGGCGGTGTCTGACCGCACCTTCTCCGGCGACCGCGACCAGGCCAAGCTGGCCGTCCTCGGCGCGGTCTACGGCCAGACCGCGGGCGACGGCCTGAAGAACCTCGCCGCGCTGCGCCGCCGCTACCCCAAGGCGGTGGCCTACGTGGACGAGGCGGCCCGCGCGGGCGAGGAGGGGCGCCTGGTCCGCACCTGGCTGGGCCGCACCTGCCCGCCCGCGGCGGGGACGGGCGCGGACGCGGCCGAGGAGGCGGGCATCCCGCTGGGCGACGAGCGCGGGGAAACGGCCGCCGACCGGGGGCGGGGGCGGTTCGCCCGTAACTTCGTCGTGCAGGGCAGCGCGGCGGACTGGGCCCTGCTGCTCCTCGCGGCCCTGCGGCGCGCGTGCGCGGACCTCGCCGCCGAGCTGGTCTTCTTCCAGCACGACGAGGTGATCGTGCACTGCCCCGCCGAGGAGGCCGAGCAGGTCGCCGAGGCCATCCGGGAAGCCTCCGCCCTCGCCGCCCGCCTCACCTTCGGCGACACCCCGGTCCGCTTCCCGTTCAGCACGGCCGTGGTGGAGTGCTACGCCGACGCCAAGTGAGCCCGCGCCACCTGTGCGACCATGGCGGACAGAGCTCGAACGCGGCTCCTGGACGAGTGCGCCGTACCCAGCCCACGACAAGACGGCGCGTGGGAGTTCGCCATGGGATGGATCGCGCTCGTGATCTCCGGAATGCTGGAAGCGGTATGGGCGACGGCCCTCGGCAAGTCACAGGGCTTCAGCCGACCGCTCCCCTCCGTCGTCTTCGTCCTGGGCCTGCTGCTGAGCATGTCCGGCCTCGCCTTCGCCCTCCGCACGGTCCCGGTCAGCACCGGCTACGCGGTCTGGGTCGGCATCGGCGCGGCCCTCACGGCGGCCTACGCGATGCTCTTCGACGGTGAGCCGGCCAGTACGGTCAAGATCCTGCTGCTGCTCGGGATCATCGCGTGCGTGGCGGGACTGAAGCTGACGCACTGAGCGGTTCTCCGGACGGCCGGATGTGCCCCCGAGGCTGCCCTTCGGGTGCTTCCGCGACGGCGGCGGGCGCGGGGATACTGCGCGGGAACGTGTCATCCCCCTGCCGAAGGAGCAGCGTGCGCAAGCACGAGGAGCCCGACACCGCACCGGCCCGGTCCCGCCGCCCGGCCGTCCGCCCCGCCGTTCCGGCGCAGGCCCCGCCCTCGCTGCGCGCACTGCAGCGCAGCGTGGGAAACGCGACGGTGGCCCGCATGCTCTCGCAGCGCGAGGAGATGGCCGACGGCCCCTCCGTACAGCGGCGGTCCGCCGTCCACGACGTACTGCGCTCCTCCGGCCGGCCGCTGGAGCCCGGTGTCCGCGCGGAGATGGAGGGCCGGTTCGGCGGCGCCGACTTCGGTGACGTACGCGTGCACAAGGACGCGGCGGCGCAGCGCTCGGCGGCGGAGATCGGCGCCCGCGCGTACACCTCCGGGCGGCACATCGTCATCGGCGAGAACGGCGCGGACAAGCACACGCTGGCCCACGAGCTGACGCATGTCGTCCAGCAGCGCTCCGGCCCGGTCGCCGGCACGGACACCGGCCAGGGCCTGCGCCTCAGCGACCCCTCCGACCGGTTCGAACGGGAGGCGGAGGCCAACGCCCACCGGGTCATGTCGGGCGGCGGCCACACCGGGCACCCCGGACACGAGGCGGCGAGGGAAACGGCGCCGGAGAGTGGCGGGGCGCCCGTCCAGCGTTACGTGGAGATCGCGTCCACCGCGGACAACTACCCGTCCAAGCGCCGCCGTTCGCTCATGGGGTTCACCAGGAGCGCCGAGAGCGACGACGAGTTCTTCCCCAGCCAGTCCGAAGCGGGCGGCAGTTACTTCTCCGACGCGCCGACGCGCACGCCCAACGTCACCTACAACGGCAGAGTGCCCCTGCGCCTCTCGGACAGCTTCGACCTGGCGATCGAGCAGGGGACCGGCGAGTCGAAGGTCTTCTTCGCCACCGAGGACCACATCCGCACCGCGAACGAGGCGCTCGAAGGCCGGGTACGGCTGCGCCGGGGCTCCCGCTTCCTGACGGTGACGGGCGAGTCCGGGGAGCTGCGGCTCTACCAGGTCAAGCCGGTGGTGGAGACGAAGCGTCCCGGTGTGGCAGGGGCGCTGGGCATGACGAAGAAGGCGACCGGCCTGTCGGTCCTCACCCCGCAACGCTGCAACGAGATGGCCGAGTTCGTCACCGGAAAGAAGGGTCTCTCCGCGCAGGGCATCGGCGCCTGGGAGAACTTCCTGGCCCGGGTCCTCGACCTCGTGGACGGCGGCGGCAGCACGCATCTGGACGGAGTGAAGGAGGCATTCCAGAAGGGCGTGGCCGGGGACAGGGACGCCTACCTGTCGTACTCCCAGACGATGAGCCGCACCTTCCAGGACCTGAAGACGGCCAACTCGCCGGAACTCGACGCGGCCCTGCGCGAGCTGGGCCTCAACGAGTTCCTGCCACCCCCGCCGCCCGGCTCCGCCCTGGTGACGGTCGGCTACGGCGACGCCGCCCAGGAGGAGACCCGCTCCGGCAACCGCAGCCGCGGCCGCGACAATACCTTCGAGTACCACTTCGGCGCCACCGTGGCCACCAGCGGCAACGACTACGTCACCATGGAGAACTACGCCCGCCGCGACCCCGACGTGGGCAACGCCACCGCCTCCAGCGGCGACCCCTTGTTCTACTTCAAGATGTACGGCACCCGCCCCGAATCCGGCGACACCTGGCACAGCAGCCAACTCGCCACCGGCAGCTTCATCGGCGCGATCCTCTCGATCACCCTGGACGGCTGACCGCCCGGCGCCGACGGGCCAACAGAAAACCCCAGGCCACCCGACCTGGGGTCTCTCACCGGAGCCGCTTTCGGGATTCGAACCCCGCGACCTACGCATTACGAGGTCGAAGGCATTCATGCCACGGGATGCCGCACGATGCCCTCTCGTGGCGTTTCGCCTGATCAGAGCACGTGCTCCGGGCTGCCCCGTAGTACCTCACGCCGCCCCGTCCAAAGGCGTCTGTCCACCGGCTGTCCACCGGTCCATACGCTCTTGGACCGCCAGACGGCCCCACCGAGGAGACTGCGTTGCAGGCAGTACACGCTCGGGCAGCCCGCCACGCCACCTGTTGTGAACCTACAAGTCGTCGAGTCCTCGCGAACTCTGCTGGGAACAACACCGGCAGTGACAGCAGCAACGTCGCGTCACTTCTTCATGCGGGGCGGCAGCGTTCCTGTGATCCTGCGGCGGCATCACGCGCACTGATTCCTCCACCGTGTCGTCGACCGCCACCAGACGCTGGAGGTCGGCGGTCACTACCCGGTAGGCGTTGCCGAGTTTCAGCACCTTGCACGGGTACTCACCCCGCTTCGCCAGACCGTAGCCAGTAGACCTCCCTATCGAGAGGACCCTGTTCGCCGTCTGTAGGTCCACCGTGGGCGGCAAGGCCATCAGATCCTCACGAGTGAGTGCCGCACCGCCGGCCGCCCCGAGTTGCTCTGTCACCACGCCCTCCCCATGTCCCGGGTCGACGCCGCAGCGTCTTACGCCCCTGGCGGATCATCAGCGTCATCCATACGCACACGGAAAGAGCCTCCCAGAACAAGAGATTCACCCGTACGAGTGATCACAACCGGTTGTGATCGCCTGCTGCAAAGCAGACTCAGTGACGCCGGGGGCCGTTGCTCAGAGGTTCCGGTGGAGTTCACCGGCCGCCGGGAGTACTGGGCCGAAAGGTACGGCCGAATCCGCGCGGACCCTGCTCGCAGCAGGGGAAGAAGAACGGGCTGCTGCCGCACGCGCACCGTCCGCGCCCGGGCTGTGAAGTTCTTGCCGCCAGTCCCTGAACTGTGCGCGGATGCCGTCGACCCGGGCCTGATCCACCCCGTACACCAGGAACTACCGATCGCTGAATCGACCGACACCGGCCAGCATCTGAGCCAGGACGGTCCTGTCGAAGCGTGCATCCCGCTGGGCTGCGAGTTCGATCAACCGCTCCCGCGAGTACCCGGCCTGGATGAGGGCGTCGACGTCGATGAAGTCACGGACCTCGGCCCGGGAGAACAGGGCTTCCATCCTGCCGGCCGCCACATCGTCCCGATGCAGCACCGGCCCCCACTGGCGGCCGCTGGAGGATCTCCGCAACCAACTCGACCTCGGTCTCCTGCCCGCTCACCGGGTCCGAGACCACGAGCCGCACATAGGTTCCCGCCTGCTGGAGGATCTCTACGCGGTATCCGTTGTCGCCCAGAACGGCCACGATCCGCTCCGTGGCTGCGGGCACCTCGCCTCGGCACCCGATCGGAGCGAACAGGTCCACATCGTCACTGAGCCGCTGAACAATGTGATGGGCCTGAACGGCATACCCGCTGGCCAGAGCGAACCCAAAGTCGCCACCCAGCGCTTCCAGGCCGAGACGGATCAGCCGCAGGTGCAGCTCGTCCACTACGCGGCAGCCGACCGTCGTGCCACCAGCTCAGGGAACCGGCGCTCCCACAGAGCCCTCGTCGGGACAGGCAGCACGAGCCGACCGCAGAGCCTCCGCAACATGGCGCCATCGAGATACGCCACGGCTTGCATCCCCGACGGGAGCCAGGGCTGGAACGCGGACCGCGAGGTCGAAGGCGAGGTCGATAAGGGCTAGCGTTCGACTGTGCTGCATCCCGCGCGGTTGGGCAGCACCAGTCTTCAGCGGCCAGTTGTAAGAGCAGCCTCTGACGACTGCACATCGCCTCCACCGCCGCCAACACGAGGGAAGCCGACGATCACGATCCGAGATCCAGGACGATCCAGTCAACGCCCTGAAGGTCCACGCCGCGTGGGCTGGCAAATCGCTCCAGGCGTACGCCGTTGACCTCCTGGCCCGGGGGGCCATCAAGCCGCGAGGTGAGTGTGGGTGCTCGGCCGCATCCAACGTACCCCCGTCAGGAACAACACCCTGTCTTAGACCCTTGCTGGTGGCACAAGAACGTCAGTTCCCACCCACAGGTGTCGATCTTGCGTGACACCCCCAGGTGTCGGTGCTCTGGCGGAGACTATCTATGCGGCAATGCAAGACCCAAGAGAGGTGACACCAGGCATGGATGGGATGGCACGCGACGGTTCGGTAGAACTCCTCAAGTACTTGCACAAGCGACTGCATAACCACTTCCGGAGCCTTCACGAACATCGCCAGGCCCTCCAGCCGGCGGCTCCCGTCTTTGCGCTGGAGCACAGCCTCAGCAGTGGCGACTTCGAGCTGCTTCTGACAGCCGTGCGTGGGGCCGTCGGACAGGGACTCGATACTCTCTCCCGCACCTGGTGGCTACCCTTTGTAGTTTACGCAGCAGAGATCGGCTATGAGTACGTTGGAGATGAGTATTGGCCTCTCTTCGCTCAGAAGACACCAGGCTGGGAAAGCAGTCCGGGTTGGAGTGTGCCCACCAATCGCCAGCGCATTAAACAATGGTTCAAGCGGTTCGCAACCGACTACGGCGGGGCCGAGCCGAAGGGAGGCTTTGCGGCCAACTTCAACATCATTGCTTGGCCAATCACGCACGCAATCATGCCGGCTGATCTCCAACGGCAGTTCGCGCAGCTTCTGTTTGAGTCAAGCGCGGTATTGACCGCGGAGCTCCTTAGCGATCCCAACGCTCTTGGCGCATGCTTGGCTTCGCGCACGGGTGGATACAGCGAGCGTTTCCAGATTTTCTGCAACAACCAGAGCCTCCTCGGCCAGGTGGCCGCCGCAATGCTCTCAGGCGACGATGAGGACTCCCCGTACCTGGTGCGATCGACACTCACTCGCCTGGTCGACGACCTGACCAACGAAGGGCAGTCACGAACCTGGTTGACCCGTGCCAAGCACTCCGCCAACTTGGTCCGTTCAAGCGGATTCCTCCCTATGAAGTCGAGCACGGGACCCGCGAACCGGGGGCGGCCACTTGCGGCCGCCACTAACCCGAAGCTAGTCCTGCGGCTGATAGACGGCGGTTGGCGTCCCTCATTGGAGCTGCCGGATCTCACGCCACTGCAGGCACGGAACGATCAAGTTGGTCAGGAACTTCGGAATTGTCGCCCGAAAATTGAGGGTCGCCGCCAACCGCTTCCCCGCGGAAAACTGCTGTACCCAGGCGAAGTCGCTCTGTCCACATGGCCTCGGCCCGAGAGTCCCATTATCCAACTGGAGCGAGGGTCATCGGCGGTTAACAGTCTGATCGCGGATCATTGCTCCATCACCCAGGGCCCGTGGTGGGTGTTCCGGAAGCAACCGGGTGGGCTAGCCGTTGAGGTCAAGGGAAAATTCGTGCGACCCGGCCACGAATATTGTTTAGTTGGACGACTCGATAGTGAACCGCCCGCGCTGCCGTCCGCCGTTGAAGCAACGGTTCTGGCTGAAGGCGTGCACGCCTTCGAGGTGAAGATTCCAGAAGTTATTAGCGAAGTGGAAATCGCCAAGCTTGCGGCGGCCGGGTTGTCAGTGGTGACGGATGTGTCAATTCGGCCCGTGGGGCTCGTCCCTGGGGCTTGGGACGGCGAGGGCGCTGTCGAGTGGCTCGCTGGGGAGCCGGCGCTGCTCGCGGTGCGATCTAGTCAGGCGACGGAACTGTGCGCCGTGACGATCGACGGCAGCCTCCCCATCGTGCTCAAGTGGCCTGCCACCAAGCCCGAGTTGATCTTTGCCCTTGAGGACCTCGCTGTGGGCCCTCATGAGGTGGACGTTGCGCTCCTAAACGTAGGCGCGGGTGCGACTGTTGCAAGCGGTTCGCTCGCAATCACGATCTGCGACCCACACACGAACCTGGATGACTCTACGGAGGGAGCAGGCATCCGGCTGTTCGCCACGCCAGCTCGTCCGAAACTGACCGAGCTCTGGGATGGTGGGGCGAGCCTCTCGATCGACGGTCCGCTAGATACGAAGGCGGAACTCATGATTGCGCTGCGTGACGATGCTGGCAATACGCTGGCACAGGCGCATCACAGTATCTCGCTTCCCTTCAGCGACAGCGCGTGGGAACGGTTGGCAGATCAGGAACTGCACAAGAGAAAGCTGCTCGCCGTCTACGACGAGGCTGAGTCGTGTGAAGTATCGGTGTCCCGGAGCGGAGTAGGTTTCGCGTCCCTGGTCTGCGAACGTGGCTTCCATCCGCTCCGCTGGGTGCTTGCCAAGCGGCACAATGGCGGGCACGAGGCCCGTCTGATCGATCGGACGGGCAGGGATGACACTCAGGTGCTCCTGTTTCCGGTGGAGACACCTCTGACCGGCGAGCGCCGCGATGCCCGTCGATCAATTGCCGTCCCGGCGAATGGAGGGCTGCTGCAGGCGACGTCTGGCAATGTGGCCGCGGCCATCGTCTTGCCACCTGAGCCAAACCGGATGCGCCAGAGAATAAACGACCGTCCGATCATCCGATAC
The DNA here is from genome assembly GCF_004784475.1 of Streptomyces bauhiniae. Classification (GTDB taxonomy): domain Bacteria; phylum Actinomycetota; class Actinomycetes; order Streptomycetales; family Streptomycetaceae; genus Streptomyces; species Streptomyces seoulensis. The sequence continues at coordinate 530,408 of NZ_SRRT01000006.1, read as the reverse complement.
TCAGACAAGTCACTCTCCGAAATGAAGCGACTCATCTTCAGTCACCACCGATGGCTTCACGCCGATGCGCCGGCAGATCCGTTCACCCGTCATCAGCGGGAACAAGTTCTCAATACAATCACGACGGCCCTTGTATCCCTTGCCGCAGGGAACAGGTGGGCTCATTTGGAACGCAAACGCATTCCTGTCGGTGATCGCAAGCCGCCGGATGTGTTGGACGAAATGCGGGAACTCGTGGGTCAGAATCCGAAGCAGCGTGCTGCGGCTCAGCAGATTGCCAGCCACCTCTGGCAATGGGCGGACTCACCGGCAGCCCTGAGCGGGGGATTCGCCAGTGCGATCCGCATCATCGCTACAGCTAGCGGCATCGACGATCCGCACACCGCAGCAAACTTCTTGCTTCCTCTTGTGACCAGACCGGGCTCTCTCGCGAGTTGGGACGAGACCGAACGAGACCAGCTCCTGGACTGTGTGCTGCACTCTCCTGCGCTCATTCGGGCAGCTCGATTCGCTGTGCTCGGGACTGAAGACCTGCGAGAGGCGTCACACCTGCCGGTTATCGGAGGTAGCCGATGAACATAACTCCGGTCAGTGGTACGCATGCTGCGGAGCGGGCGGTCCGTGCGCTGGGGCTGGATGAGACGGCTACTGACCTGTTCTCGACGGAAGCGATATGCGCCTCGCTTCGCCGAGCGGCCTCGTTCCTGTGTCCGGCGACGCCACGTCGACTCGTGGAAGCCGTCCTTGAAGCCATTAGCCCGCTCGACGAGTCCTGCTTGGTTACTCGCGGCCAGGTGGCGGAACAATTGGATCTCTTGGTGTCGATTGGTGACCTGGTCGAACTACCTCGCCAGGAGGATCGTGGCAGTCGCCAGCTCTACCTGGCTCCTCCCTCGTACGTGGCGAAGGCTCCCGGCCAGTACCTCTTGCTAGGCGTACGCCCGAACGCCTCCCCGCTCGTGGATGAGTCTGTGGGCGCGGAGGTGCTGTACGAGGGCCATACACGGTCCGTCGAACTGGACCCCGAGGTGGGTCCTATCCGATTGCGTGCCGCCAGCCTGCGTGAGATCCGGCGTGAGCACTGGCTCAGACACCCGAGCGCGGATCGCGCAGCCGCTGTCGTCGTTGCGATGCGTCAGCGCCTGGACCAGGCTGCAGAATCTGGCCATGTCAGCGGTCTAACAATCATCGATCCTGGGGCGTCAGTTCGCTACTACCGCGGCCGCTGGCGACCACCCTCGGACGTCGACTCCGGCGACTTCGTTGCTCGCCGGCCCCAGGCCTACGGTGCAGACCTGTGGTGCCTAGTACGGATCGAGCGTGGCGCGCCTAGAGCACTTGTGGATCTGCCGGTTGAGGCCTCTGACGCGCCGGCGTACGACGAAGCGTGGCGCTTCCAGGCAGCCATCGATGCCGTGATCGGAAACCCGCAGGTGATGCACGTCCGGCCCACTGCAGGGGCGCCCGGGAGCCGAGTGTTGGACCTGTTCGGGCCTGTGCCCGGCTGGGCTCAGCGCTACCTCGAGCTCGTGGGAACCCCTGTCTCACGGACGAGAGGCGCATTGATGTCGTATCGCGTGCCGATCTCGGTGATTGGCGAGATGTCGGCGTTCGTCACTGACATGCTGTGGATGCACGTCAGAGAAGAGGGAGGGGTGGCGTGACAGTGGAAGCGCCAACGATCGCGGAGACGGTCACCAAGATTCAGGCGGCCCTTCGGGACTACATCGAGGCGACCTATCACGTGGGGCATCCCACCGTGATCGATCAGCGTCGTGTGCTGCTCGAACAAGAGGGCGTGCTGTTCCGAGCCCCCTTCATCGAGAGCACCCCCCGCTATCAGACGAACCGAAGTTTTGGTGATCTCGAACTCGCTGCACCTGTCCATGCGCTCTTCGGCAGCTTGACAACACACGTTGGTGACCTAAAGCCACTGCTGTACGACCCGCCCTATACCCACCAGGCCGAGGCACTTGAGTGGACGACTCGTGACGGCCTTAGCCTTGCGGTCACCACGGGTACCGGCTCCGGAAAGACCGAGTCGTTCCTCCTGCCGATGCTGGCGAAGCTCGCAGCAGAGGCGGCGAACAGGCGCGACTCCTTCGCCGCTCCGGCTGTGCGGTCCTTGATCCTCTATCCGATGAACGCGCTGGTGAATGACCAGTTGGGTCGTCTTCGGCTCCTGCTCGGCGATCCGCGCGTCACGGCCCAGTTCAGCGCGTGGGCCGATCGCCCAGCACGCTTCGCCCGTTACACCAGCCGAACCCTGTACCCGGGCGTACGGAAGGTCGAGAAGGACCAGGCACGGCTTCGCTCGATCGAGGACTTCTACGTTCACCTCATCAACCGGGCAGACGACCCTTCGTCGCAGGGGCACGGCGAGGCGGCAGCTCTCATCGACAAGCTGCGATCACGTGGCAAGTGGCCAGCCAAGCCAAATCTGAAGGCCTGGTACGGCGAAAGTGGCTCCCGTTGGAAGAACAAGGATGGGGAGTTCGTCCGTGCCGTGCTTCAGCCCAACGACCCCGAACTCCTGACGCGCCATGAGGTGCTCGACGCACCTCCGGATGTCTTGATCACGAACTACTCAATGCTTGAGTACATGTTGATGCGCCCGCTTGAGCGGCCGGTGTTCGATGCGACGCGGGCCTGGTTGGCGAACAACCCTGACGAGAAGTTCCTCCTGGTCATCGATGAGGCCCATCTCTACCGCGGCGCGGCCGGCGCCGAGGTTGCTCTCCTGCTGCGCCGGCTTCGCGCAAGGCTTGGGATCACGCCCGAACGGCTGCAGGTGATCTGTACGAGCGCGAGCTTCGCGAGCCCTGAGTACGCGCGTCAGTTCGCTGCGCAGTTGAGCGGCAAGTCCGAGTCCGACTTCAAGACGGTAGAAGGTCGTCTCGCTCTCCGAGAACTCGCTGGGCCGGGGAGCCTCCAGGACGCTCAAACTCTCGCTGCCGTACCGATGCACGACTTCTACGAGGGTGAAGACGACGAGGCCCGCATCGCCGCTGTTCAGGGGCTCCTGGACTATCGAAAAGTCGCCGTAAAAGAGGGCGTCGCGGTCGGTGAACTGCTGCACAATGCTCTCAGCGGATTCGACCCGATGAATCTGCTCGTCAACGAGACGATGCAGCGGGCACAACCGGTGAGTGAGTTGAGCGCGCTCATTTTCCCGACTGTTGAGACGGAGCTTGCCGATAGGGCTGTATCTTCCCTAGTAGCACTCGGTAGTGCGGCACGACGATCGGCCGATGACGCGGGTCTGCTGCCATGTCGTGTACATGCATTCTTTCGTGGGCTGCCCGGCCTGTGGGCGTGCCTCGACCCCGATTGTCCAGAGGTCGACCGGGAAGTGCACCCGGACCCGGGGCCGGTTGGCAAGCTTTACGCCCAGCCGCGGGCAACCTGTGGCTGTGGTGCCCGAGTCTTCGAACTGTACACCTGCAGGCACTGCGGCTCCGCCTATGCACGGACCTATACCGACGACGTAATCGAGCCGTCGTACCTATGGCATGAGCCGGGGGGATCCTTCGAGTCTGCATCGGGTTCCATCCCCGAACTCGAGGCACTCGATCTTCTACTTGAGGACCCCTCCGATGGCGATGTCGAGCCCGCCGACATCGATCTCGTTACCGGTCGGCTCAATCCAGAAGAACTCGGTGCCCGCATCCGCAGTGTCTTCATTCCTCGGCTTCGAAGGGGAGAGGTCGTCAAGGGTGACGACGAGGGCAGTGATGGCGAGGCGGAGGCGAACGGAGAGTTCAAACCATGCGGTGTCTGCGGGCAACTCGCCGGATTCGGTCGTTCCTCGGTGCAGGATCACCAGACGAAGGGTGACCAGCCGTTCCAAGCCTTGGTGACACGTCAGCTCGAGGTCCAACCGCCGGGTGCCCAGCCGTACACCGAATTTGCGCCGCTACGCGGTCGCAAGGTGCTCGCGTTCTCCGACTCCCGGCAGGTTGCTGCGCGGCTTGCGCCCAACCTTCAGAGCTACTCGATGCGCGATGCCATTCGGCCGCTGATCTTGCGCGGATGGCAGGAACTGGCGAATCAACCGTTCCTGGCGCCGTCGCTCAGCTTGGAGCGCCTGTACGTGGCCGTCATGGTCGGAGCGCGAGTGCTGTCGGTGCGGCTGCGGCCGGAACTTCGCCCCATGGAGACCCTCCACGTCTTGGACACGGTCGCGAAGGCAATCGACAAGGGTGCGCTCTCGGGTAATGTACCGGAGTTGTTCCCACTGCTCACCACCGCCAATCCGCCACAGTCGCTGCTGAGGGCGATGTACGCGACGCTAACGGACAAGTACTACGGGTTGTCGTCCCTGGGCCTTGCATCTCTCCGTGAACGGGTAAATCTCACCGATACGTTGTTGACGGAACTGCCAGACATCGACGGGGTCGCAAGCACCGCCGACACCAAACTCGCGCTCGTTCGGTTGTGGCTGGCGCAATGGAACACTCCAACCCGAGGCATCTGGTTCCCGTCGATGACCGAAGGTGACTGGTGGAGGACAAAGGGCGGCGTCAAGCCGCACACGGGTAAGTTCCAAGCGATCGAGCGTTGGCTCGGTTCAAAGACAGCAAAGAAGAAGTTCGCGGACGACTGGCTGCAGAAACTCCTCTCAAATTTCTGCGAACCCGTGGCCGGCAAGTTTCGGTTGCTGGCCCAGCACGTTGCCCTGGAACTCGGCGGCATGTGGGGATATTGTGAGCGCTGCCGCTCCACGCAGCGGCCCTTTCCCGGAACAACCCGGTGCGTCAACTGCAGGCACGATCGCGTTCGCACGCTAGATCCCGACAAGGATCCGATCTTCCAAGCACGGAAAGGCTACTACCGGGCCAGTGCGGCCAGGGCTTTGAGTGACCCGCCCGAGCCACCCTTGAGCATCATCGCCGCCGAGCACACGGCACAGCTCAATGCCGCCCAGTCCGACGCCGTATTCTCCAAGGCTGAAGAACACGAGTTGCTGTTCCAGGACGTCGACCTCGGCTTGACCCGCCAAGGCGAGCAGTCACGCGCCGCCATCGACGTTCTGTCCTGCACGACCACTATGGAAGTCGGCATCGACATCGGCAGCCTGACCGGCGTCGCGCTGCGCAACATGCCCCCATCTCGTGCCAATTACCAGCAGCGTGCAGGGCGGGCGGGGCGTAGGGGCAACGCTGTCGCCACCGTACTGGCCTTCGGAAGCGCCGACACACATGACGACCACTACTTCCGTCAGCCAGCGCTCATGATCCGCGGCGAAGTCGACGACCCAGTACTGACGATGAATAATGACGAAATCGCGCGTCGCCATGTCATCGCCTACCTGCTACAGCGCTATCACCAGGATCGGCTGCCAGCAATCGAGCCCGACGAGCAGCCGCAGCTCTTCGAAGTCCTCGGCACTGTGGAGGCATTCGTAGGGACAGCATCCCCCCTGAATCGGACCGACTTGGAAGAGTGGCTGAGGTCCGAGGAGCATGCGCTGCGTGAGGAGATTGCGTCCTGGCTTCCTTATGAACTGAGTGAGGCGGACCGCGAGGCCGTTCTGAGCGGTGTCGTCACGAACACACTCCGTGAGATCGATAAGGCCCTTGACCTGGACCTCGACGGGAGTTTGCCAGCTGATCCCGAGGGAGATGCCTCACCGGAGCCCGATGAGGTGGAGGCAGAGGGCCCCGCTGAAGACGGCGCCGAGGAGCCGAGCGCCCGGCGGAGCCAGACGAACCTGCTTGATCGGCTGCTGTACAAGGGGGTGCTGCCGCGCTACGCGTTCCCGACGGATGTCGTGGCCTTCCACGTCTTCGATCTTGATCGGTCAACACCGTTCAAGGCCGAGTTCCACTATGCACCCAGTCAAGGGCTCCCGGTGGCCCTCAGCCAGTACGCACCTGGCAAAGTGGTGTGGGTTGATAACAAGGAGTGGACCTCCGGTGCTATCTACGCACCGGTCCAGGAGGAACGCTTCCAGGCCTGGCGGGACAAGCTGCTGTACTTCGAGTGCCAGGTATGCCACTACGCCAAGCACTTCCCTCACGACCCGGCAGAGCGTGGGAAAGAGCGTGACTGTCCAGCCTGCGGTGCCGAGGGCAAGTTCGGCAAGGCGAAGAACTGGATGCGGCCGCCAGGCTTTGCGCACCCGGCCGATAAGGCGCCGGGCACAAGCCCAGACGACGCGCCGGCCCGCAGTTACGCCACGCGCGCCAAACTCATGGCGCCCGGTCCGACCGAGGAGACTGCCTGGCAGCATGTCACCGATCGCTTGGCACAGACGTACCGCCGCGAAACCCTGCTCGTCACCAACACCGGCCCACGCAAGGAGGGATACACCTACTGCACGCGCTGCGGGCTTATCGAGCCGACTGCGACTGCGACTGGGGTAGTCGTCGGTACGCACAAGAAGCCTTACCCCGACGAAAAGGCCCCTGACTGTCCCGGCACAGGCTCAACACGGGGTTTGGTGCTGGGAACTGACTTCATTTCGGATGTGCTTCTGGTTCGCTTGAAGGTGGCCTCGCCGATCACGTTGAGGCCAGCTCTGCTGTCGACACACGTTGCGCTCCGTACGGTCGCTGAGGCGCTGACGATCGCCGCGACCCAAAAGCTCGATATCGACGCGACGGAACTACAGGCAGAGTACCGTCCTGCGCTGACTCCTCTCGGTAAAGAAGGCCTTGAGGCCGAGATCTATGTGTATGACACGCTCGCAGGTGGTGCTGGCTTCGCTCGACGGGTCAACGACTACGGAATGGAAATCCTTGAACTGACGCTGGAGCGACTCGAAGAATGCCCGGCGAACTGCGACGAGTCCTGTTACCGCTGTCTACGCAGCTTCCGTAACCGATTCGAGCATAACCTCCTTGACCGGCACGTCGGTGCCAGTCTGCTGCGCTACCTGATCCACGGAACCCCGCCGAGTCTGGACGAGGAGCGACTCGAACGATCGGCTGACAAGCTCTACGAGGACCTCAACAGCCGAGCGCTCGACGACATTTCCTTCGCCCGAGGGGCCAAGATCGACGTTGAGGGAGTTGGAACGATCACCGCGCCGATCCTGGCAAGGCATGGCGACCAGCAGTGGATCCTGGGCGTGCACGGCCCGCTAAGCCCTGATCTGGCGCCAACTAACGGTCTACGTACGGCAATGCAGTCCGGCAACGTACTGGTCCGTCTGATCGACGACATGGTGATCTCTCGCAATCTCCCGTTCGCCAGCCAGCAGGTACTGCAGGCGCTGAGCTGATCTGGACCGCCATCGGCGCCGAGGCGTTGGTGGCGGTCCTGTCGTCGCCATCCGCAACCGTCGTTCGTGTGACGTAGCCCATGAACGGAAAAGAATAGACTTTAGGGTGACTTTGACCGCTGGCTGCGATACCAGGAGGGGGATGTATGCCGGCAGATGACCTCGAAGAGGCCATGGGTGAGGATGACCTCGCAGAGGGGCAAGTGCCGATCACGGCACTACAGGAACATTTCAGCGTGTCGTTTACGCGAATGATCGCCTACGCCGCCGGATGCTCGATAAAACCTCATGAGACCGACTATGAGGGCGTTGACATTACGATCGTTTCATCGACGGAGTACCGCGGTTACTACGGTCCGCAGTTCGAGCTCCAATTGAAGTGCACCTACCAAGAAAGTCTGCTCAAAGATGACAGCATGACCTGGCGTATGAAGGCAAAGCCGTTTCGGAAATTGACACGCAGGAAACGGTACATCCCCGCCTATCTCGGTGTACTCCTTATCCCACGCGAACCAGAGCCATGGCTACGAACCGATGAATGGGGCTTGTTCACGCGAAGCCGCATGTTCTGGGAATCTGCCGATAACCTGAGATACGACGGCCCGATCAAGGAGTACCACACGGTACATTTGCCACGTCGCAACATGTTCACGGGCGAGCAGCTTTTGGGCATAATGAAGACGATCGGCGATGCAGAGGAGGGTTCGCGGTGAACCGATCCATACTCGAAAGTTACCGCGATATTGCATCTGCGTTGACTCCTCTTGCTGTCTCCCAGTTCCTGGCTTCTCATGACTGGGAACTGGAACATCAACAGCCCGATGTTCGTCAGGTCTGGCGCTATGGCTCGGGTCACTTGTCCACCGCGCCACGTGTCATGATCCCGCTTGCTACGGACTTCGCAGATTTCATGCCACGCTTCGTGGACGCGCTCGAGTCACTCGGGCACATTCATGACTGGGATGCAGGTCAGCTACTAGAACACGTCATCGCCACACGTGCGGATCTCTTTTTCGTTCGTATCGATCAAGGCATGATTGACGGCACAATCCCCTTCCAACAAGCCGAAAGGACGCTGCAAGCCATCTACAAGATGATGAGGGCAGCAGCAACCACAACCGCTGACCCCCATCACTCGCATAAGGGACGCCGGCCAGCGGCAGTAGGCGAATTCCTCGATGAAGACGTACGCCTCGGGCACACGAAGCGTGGCAGTTTTGTATTCACTGTCGTAACACGCCTGGGAGACCCTAGCGCTCAGGCTATCGGCAGCCCCGAGCGGCCAACTATTGCCTTCCCTCGGCGGGTCATGGAAACCCTAGCTAGAGGACTTGAGACCACAAAGCGCCTGACGCAATTCTGGGACCAGGAGGCCCTCGAATTTCCAAGCGCTCGCGGGCTAAGTGCAGGGCTGGTCGAGTCACTCGAAGATATGTCGCAGCCCGAACACCTTCGTTCGCTGGACTTGTCTTTCCAATGGGCAGCATCTGAACGTAGGCCAGATGTGGGACTAGCAGCCATTGTGCTGGACCGCGATGTGATTGATGGGCTCCCGCGAGTCCGGGAGCGGCTCGTACGAAGGGAAGAGCCCACACGACGGGAGACGTTGGTCGGACTCGTCAAATCACTCACGCGGGATGATGCGGCATCCAGCAACGACGAATCAGCAATCATCACCGTAGCGGCGGAGGTAAGTGGCAAAAGTCTGCGAGTCCAGGTTCCGCTAGCTGGCGAGAATCACGGCTGGGCAATAATGGCATACAAGCGCCAACTGCCCTTTACGGTGACCGGAGACCTCTCATACGAACGTCGCGCATGGCGTCTGACAGGCGATATCGAAGTCGACTCGAGCTTCCTGCAGCACGTCTCAGGATCGTCAAAACCCGACTTGGGCGAGGCATGAAGCAAGAGCATTCCAAGCACCAGCGTCCGTCCCCCGCGGGCTGTGCTCCCGGAACCCGGGGTAGCACAGCCCGCGGGCACAAGCGATCGCATGACGACTTCTGTGCTCAAGCATCCGCGCTTGAGTACGAGACTGGTCACGCCCCGTCGGTAGTCATCGTGCCGGAAGGCCTCCCAAGCAGCGCGCTGGGCCGACGCCAGCGTCTGGAGTAGGTGGTAACGGTCTCTTAATCGGAGATAGGAAACATTTCCTCGCCGGGCGCCGGCATTCCCTCTCCTACAGGCAGCGGTACGCGGGCACCGTGCTCCACTGGACGGACCAACCGATGCGAGCGCATGGACTCAAGAACATGCTCCTGTGTGGCCCGTCGTCGGCACCAGCGCTCAAGCCACCACTCGGAGACCTTGGCGTCCGCCTCGGTCAGTTCGGGATTCAACAGGTACCTCGGCTCCTGGTCGACGCCGAGCGAGTAGTCCCGCAGGTTCTCGACCAAAGGAACCCCGTAGAGGATGCGCTCCCGTCCGTGCTTGAGAAGCTCGTTGGCGGGCCAGCCAAGAGCTGCCAGCCCCACTCGGACCTTACGTAGTCGGGGGCTGACACCCTCGCCGAAGAGACTGTTGACCCGGACGAGCGAGCCGCTCAACGTCGAGGCTCGAACCAGGGCGTCGACTGTCTCATCGGAGAAGTGAGAGGTCCCGAAGGACCGTGACCGTCCAAGCTCGTGAAAGCCCATACGGATGTCGCTCTCACCGCCCATGACGTCAGCAGGCCAAAACAGTCGGTTGTACTGACTTGAACCGGTGCCGTAGAGCGACGTGGTTCCGACGAAGGAGAGCCGGGGCTCACGCAGGATCGGGCGGCCGGCCATCGCCGACGCGATCTCGCTCGGGCGTGCATACTTCTCGCGGTAAGCGGACAGAACCTGGGGCGAGACGGCAAGAGCCCCCACTAGCTTCCCCGCCGCTAGCGCGCTGTAGGGCGCCACGGCGCCGCAGACGGTGAGGTCGGCGATGACAGTACCGACCCTCTCTCCACGTGCGCGACGCACCACTCGGCGCATCTGCGAACGGGCCTTAGGATCCGAGAAGGCCTTGGTGAGTCCTTCCATCGTGGGCGGGGAGAGATAGCCTCCAAGCAGGCTGGCGATCTCTAGGGCTTCTGCGAGCGCTGACGAACGCTTGCTCCGAAATAGGTCAGTTTCGGCGCGCTCCACCCACGCTTCGCGGTCGATGTTGCGGACCGCACGGATCGTGCTCGCCTGGTGGTGCCTCTGCCGATGCCGATCGGCATCGGCCCGCAACCGAGCGATGACCTCAGGCGTGGGCGCTGCCAGGTCGGTCGGTTGGAGAATCCCGTCACGAAGGAGATCGTCAACGTAGATCTCGCGCTGCTGGCCCTCGATCCGCTGAGCCAGCCAGCCAGCAATATCAGCAGTGGGCTCAGCTTGCACCTGCTCGAGGAACTGATCCGTCTCCCAGCCCATCCAGTGGTCACGCTCGGCAATCTGGACGACGGGGCTGGAGATGGCCGCCAACCCGATCACCGCGTGAAACTCGGTGGCTGCGTCCCGGACCAGGATCGGCATCGAACGGCCAGGCACGGTCGCGTAGGCGTTGGACCATGTGTGGCGGAAGTAACGCCAGATGTCGTGAAGTTTGAATCCGGTCAGCTCACAAGTCGATGAGTCGACGATCTGAACGTAGGGCTTAATGACATCCGCAGACGCGCCGGCGCGCTGAAGCGCGTCAGCCATCTCGCGGCCGTCACGCATCAGGTTGAAGACGGAGACCAATCGGTCGCCGTGCTGGTGCGTGCGCTCCATTCCCTCGACGAACCGTCGAACGCTGCTCTTTCTGAGCTGTTCGTCACGGCGGAGGTGCTCCTGACGCCGGATCCGGGCCTTCTCCACCTTGCGGTCGCCGTGGACTGAAGGGGGAGTAAAGACGGCCTTAGACTTGTCCACTCGGACCGTCCAGCCTTGATCCACAAGATCGATGGCGACGTGAGCAGCTGCCGCGAGCAGAGGCTGGTCGTACAGGTTGTTGATCTTGGCTGCCTTCATCCACCGCTCGTGGTCGCCTACGGCTTCAGCCCCCACCGGCGTGCTCGCAAGCTGGGTGCAGAGCCGGGCGAACCCTTGCCGTTCCCCGCGGGAGGAATCGGCCGGAAGGCTGAGAGGGACGAGTTTTGCCTCTTCTTTCATGACTTTTGGAGCATCCGTCCGTAGGTCCTGCTCCACATGCGCAGGAGATCGTCGCAGTTGTGGCCGTCGCGGCTGAGGAGTGTTGTGGTGCGGGCGAAGGACAGGAGGAACAGTTCGAGGGCAGTCCGGAGTTCTCCTGCCGCCTCATCACCCAACTTCTGGAGCGGGCGGTACAACGCTGCGAAGGCAGGGTGGTCAACGTTCAGCGTGACATCGAGCGTGCGCCGCTTCAGAGAAGAGGCGAACATCTTATCGATCGAGAGTTGCTCGGATCCAATCCGGTAACTCAGGGCGCCTGATCCCCTACCCGACGTAGGGATGACAGGTAGATCGACATCCGCGGCCGCCGCTACCCGGCATGACGCCTCCGTGGCCGCTTGAAACTTGACCTCCTCGAAAGCCTGGCGGACACGTGAGTTCAAAAGCCGGGCGATCGCCTCCAACTCTGACCCGAGGGCCTCCTGGAGTACCTGGGAAGGCCGAATTCCCTGCTTGTTGATGGTGATACCAAAATGCTCGTCGAGGACGGGATCAAACTCGATCTCGCAGCGCCACCAGTCGTCGTAGTTCTCTTTGCGCTTCGCCCCCATAAGGTGCCAGCCGGTCGCGATCTCGCGACCGGCGCGGAGGATGGAGACGCCAGCTCCGCCTACGATGCCGCTGCGCCGCTTGGTCGCATTATCCAGGTGATGCCAGTGCTGCACCGGCAGCATCGCGAACCGGACAGTAACGAAGGCCGTCCTGCCCGACGACGCTGCCAGTTCGTAGCGAAGCGGCTCGAACGCCAAGCCGCCGCTGTACCCCTCGATCTTCGCCGTGAGAAGCATGGGATCGACCGGGTCGACCCGCCTCCCATTGAGGGTCAACGTGACGTCCCCGTTGCTGAGGAAGCGGCGGTAGATGCGTCCAAGGTCCCGCCGCAGCGCACGCTCGAGCCAGGCGAGGCGCTGGTACTCGATACGGTCACAGTGCTGCCAGGTCACCAGGCAGCCCGACCCCGTCGTGACGCCGGGCTGACGGCGAGCCCGAAGATCAACCGGGGTCCCGGCCGCGATGGCGTCAACGTCCAAGCAGACCCGGTTGGCCACCTGACCGTTCTGCCATGAGGTCACCTCTACTCGCCGCGCCTGGCTGAGGGACGCGGCAGGCAGCCCCATGCCGAACCGGCCGAACGACTGCCTTTCGTCGAAGCGTGACGAGCCGCCGAAGCGGAGGCATGCCTCGAGCCGGGAGCGCGACATGCCTTCGCCGTCGTCCTCCACACCGATCTCCGGAAGGCCACCTGGTTTGGGCCTCGTGACCGTGACCGCGACCTTCGTCGCTGCCGCCTGGAGCGAGTTGTCGATGAGTTCTGCGAGGGCGGTCGAGAGGCTGACGTAGCCCGACTCCCGGACTGCGCGGATGAAGTTGGAGGAGACCAGGAGGTCGTCCTTACGTTGCGTCTGCCGGCCCATCGCTTCTCCCGATGACTTGCTCAGATACCTGCGTCGAGAGTAGCTGCATCGAGGCCGCCTGGAAAGCCAGTCATACGGTGCGGCAACGTCACTCAGACCTGGTCACGATCGTGACTGTGATCCGCTTCGTCTTAGCTGGCTCGGTCAGGTCCACGCCTGATCCGTCAGCCGTGAGAAGGCGGACCGTAGGGCGGCTAACCCCAGCAACATGCTGGTAGGGCTCGGCAGATTCGAGCATCACGACCCGGCCCGTACGTTGCAGATCGAACGAGATGCGGTGGCCGGCCGTGTGCATGGTGATGATGCGCTCCGCGACGTCCACCTCTGCCACTGCCTCCCCGACGAGCGCGTCTGGAAGAGGTGAAATGGACTTGAGAGAGTTGACGCCGAGCACCTGGAGCGCGGCGATCTTCTTCCCATTGAGTCCCTCCAGGAGGGATGCGATCTCGGCTGCTGACTGGATGGTGGCCATGTGAGCATCATGACTGAAGAGACAAGCCGTGTGTGCCGAGGCGGTCAGCTGCCGTCTGGAGTATCCACTGCCTTTCCTGCCAGTCTGTGGCGAGACACCCGGTATAGCGGGTTGTCCGTCCTGAGCAAGGCAGGGGCCCTGCCCTGATGGCGACGCGAACAGCGTGGAGCCGGATCTTCGCGAGTTTGCCGTTCACCCTGGCAGTCTTGCGGCTGGTATCCAAAGAAGGCACTGCAAGAAGCCCGCCCCGTACGCCTGCTCGGCAAGCCTTAGCCCGACGTTCCAGCCCGAGGACGCGGCGCCAGCAACCGGGCCAACGCCTGCTGGCTCTCAACCGCCAAGGGCCTCACACCTCACAGGCTGTGTCACACCCACCGAACCTAGATGGAAGACCCGGGCACCGGGAGGGTCCTCATGGACAACCGAAGGGGCCACATCGACGGCTCTGTCTCAGCACCCAATGCCCGCGTTACCCCTGGCATACACAAGCGCCTCATGATTGGGCTGACTGAGCAGTGGGAGACAGCGCTCGACGCCCGGCTGGCAGTGCACTCAGCTCGCCGGTGTGCATCCTCAACGATCTCCTTCGCACACGCGCGTCCGTGATTCGACCTTCTCGCCATCGATCCATGTCAGAACCAAACAGTCCCCACGCCGCCGACGGCCCCTCGAAGACCGGTGAATTTCACCCGTTGGCCAGGGGGTGGCGAAGGTTTCTGACGGAGCTTCACGCACGGCTGTCCACCGGTTGTCCACCAGGATCCGTTGTGCCAACCTGGCCTGTCCGCTACCGGCAAGCAAAAGACCAGTTCAGAGCCTTGGCCCGTCGGTCTCGTCACAGAATCGAACCTTCGACCTACGCATTACGATGCACAGATAGAGGGTGCCCGATTTGCCGAGATTTCAAGGCCAACAGAAAAAGAAACCCCAGCTCAGACGCCTGAGCTGGGGTTCAATGGAGCCGCTTTCGGGATTCGAACCCGAGACCTACGCATTACGAGTGCGTTGCTCTGGCCATCTGAGCTAAAGCGGCGTGTTGGACGCACCGGGGTGCGATCGGCAACGTCGGTAAGTCTACACAGGTTCGAGGGGTGGTTCGTACCGGGCCCCCGGTCCGTGGGGGCCCGGTACGGGGGGGGGTCAGGTGCAGCGTTTGCCGGGGGCCGGCGGGGTGCCGTGGAGGAGGTAGGTGTTGATCGCGGAGTCGACGCAGGAGCTGCCGCGGCCGTAGGCGGTGTGGCCGTCGCCCTCGTAGGTGAGGAGGCGGCCCGAGGAGAGCTGGCGGGAGAGGGACTGGGCCCAGCGGTAGGGGGTCGCCGGGTCGCGGGTGGTGCCGACGACCACGATGGGCGCCGCGCCCTTCGCCTCGATGCGGTGCGGCTCGCCGGTGGCCTTGACCGGCCAGTACGTGCAGTTCAGGGAGGACCAGGCCAGGCTCGGGCCGAACACCGGGGACGCCTTCTCGAACCGCGGCAGCGCCTGCTCCACCTGCTCCGGGCTCTCGAAGGCGGGCGGCAGGTCGAGGCAGTTCACGGCCGAGTTGGCCATCATCAGGTTGCTGTAGTGGCCGCGGGCGTCGCGCTCGTAGTAGCTGTCGGACAGGGCCAGCAGGCCCGCGCCGTCGTTCTCGTCCATCGCGGAGTCCAGCGCCTCGCGGAGCTGCTCCCAGGTGCTCTCGTCGTACATCGCCGCGATCACGCCGATGGTCGCCAGCGACTCGGTCAGGCGGCGGCCGTCCGCGTCGCCGGCCGGGATCGGGTGGGCGTCGAGCGCGCGGAAGAACTTCTCCAGGCGGTCGCCGACCTGCGCGGGGGTCGCGTCCTTGCCGTCCAGCGGGCAGTCGGCCTGCTTGACGCAGTCCGCCGAGAACGCCTGGAACGCCGTCTCGAAGCCCGCCGTCTGGTCCAGGTTGATCTGCCGGGCGTCCAGCGAGGGGTCCATCGCGCCGTCCAGCACCAGCCGGCCGGTGCGGTGCGGGAACAGCCCGGCGTAGGTCGCGCCGAGGAACGTGCCGTACGACGCGCCCACGTAGTTCAGCTTCTTGTCGCCGAGCACTTCGCGCAGGACGTCCATGTCGCGGGCCGCCTCGACGGTGGAGACGTGCCGGAGCAGCTTCGCGGAGTGCTCCCCGCAGCCCTCCGCGAACGTCCGGTCGGCGCCGACCAGGGCGTCCGTCTCCTTGGCGTCGTCCGGGGTCATGTCCGTCTGCGTGAACGTGTCCATCTGGCGGCCGTCGAGGCATTCCACGGGCTCGCTGCGGGCCACCCCGCGCGGGTCGACGGCGACCATGTCGTAGCGGGCGCGGACCTCGGCGGGGTAGCCGATGCCGGCGTACTGCTGGAGGTAGCCGATCGCGGAGCCGCCCGGACCGCCCGGGTTCACCAGCAGGGAGCCGAGCGGCTTGCCCTTGCCGGTGGCCTTCTTGCGGGCGACGGCCAGCTTGATGTCGCCGGAAGCGGGCTTGTCGTAGTCGAGCGGCACCTTCATCGTGGCGCACTCGAAGCCGGGGGCGCCGCACTCCCGCCAGCTCAGCTTCTGCGTGTAGTACGGCGACAGCGCCGACGGGGTCGACATCGGCAGCGCGGCCAGCGCCGCCGCCACCGTGCCGTCCGAGCCCGTACCGCCCGCTCCGCAGCCGGACACGAACAGCGCGGACGCCGCGAGCAGGGCGGCCACCGTCCGGGCCGTGGCGCGGGGGGCGGCCAGCGGCCGGAACGGGCGGCGCGCCAGCGGCGGCCGGGCGGGCGGGGGCGAGGAGGGCCTGGTGTCCATCAGGCGAGCGTAACGCTGCGCGACGTTCCGTGTGCTCTGGGTCCAAGTCGTGGCGTCACCCCACGCTCATCCCGCGCGCAGGGCCATCGTCATCGCCTCCACCGCCAGCAGCGGGGCCACATTGCGGTCCAGGGCGTCGCGGCAGGCGGCGATGGCCTCGATACGGCGCAGGGTGGACTCCGGGGAGCCCGCGCCGGCGATCCGCTGGAGGGCGTCCTCGGCGTCCTCGTTGGCGATGGCGACGCGGGAGCCGAGCTGGAGGGCGAGGACGTCACGGTAGAAGCCGGTGAGGTCGCCCAGGGCGACGTCGAGGCTGTCGCGCTGGGTGCGGGTGCGGCGCCGCTTCTGCATGTCCTCCAGGTCCTTCATCACCCCGGCCGTACCGCGCGGCAGCCGTCCGCCCTGGGCGGCGCCGAGCGCGGCCTTCAGCTCGTCGGTCTCCTTGCCGTCCATCTCCTCGGCGAGCTGCTTGGCGTCCTCGGCGGCGGCGTCCACCAGCTCCTGGGCGGCCTTGAGGCAGCCGCCGACCTCCTCGACGCGCAGCGGCAGCTTCAGCACCGAGGCGCGGCGACGGCGGGCCTCGGGGTCGGTGGCCAGACGCCGGGCACGGTCGACGTGCCCCTGGGTGGCGCGGGCGGCGGCCGCGGCGACCTCGGGCTCCACGCCGTCGCGGCGCACCAGCATGTCGGCGACGGCCGCGACCGGCGGGGTGCGCAGGTTCAGGTGGCGGCAACGGGAGCGGATGGTCGGCAGCACGTCCTCGATGGACGGCGCGCACAGCAGCCACACGGTGCGCGGGGCGGGCTCCTCGACGGCCTTGAGGACGGCGTTCGCCGACTTCTCGTTCAGCCGCTCGGCGTCCTCGACCAGGATGATCTGCCAGCGGCCGTTCGCCGGGCTGGTGTACGACTTGCGGACCGTGTCCCGCATGTCCTTGACCAGGATCTCCGCGCCCACGGCCGCGACCGAGGACACGTCCGCGTGGGTGCCGAGCAGCGCGGTGTGGCAGCCGTCGCAGAAGCCGCAGCCGGGGGTGCCGCCGAGGGCGCGGTCGGGGCTCACGCACTGGAGGGCGGCGGCGAAGGCGCGCGCCGCCTGGTTGCGGCCCGCGCCGGGCGGGCCGGTGAACAGCCAGGCGTGGGTCATCTTCGACGTCTCGGGCGGCGGCTGGTCGGCCGCGGCGGCGGTGACGAGCGCGTCGGCGTCCCGCGCGGCCGCCTCCAGCGCCGCGCTCACCTTCTCCTGCCCGACGAGGTCGTCCCAGACGCTCATGGGTCACGCCGCCCTTTCCGTCACTTCGTGTTCCGTCGTCCATTGTGCGGGGGGCCACCGACAATGCCGCCCGCACGGCGAAGGGCGGCGCCCGCCGCGACGCCGAAGCGCCCGGTGGACACCGCCCCTGATCCCGCCTTCGTCAGCTACGCCGGCCCCGGCCGCGCCGGCCGCCGTCGTCGTGCCGGTCGCGCTCGTCGTGCTCGTCGTAGGACCCGAGGAGTTCGTCCGCGAGCGACGGCAGATCGTCCAGCGGGGTCTCCTCGGCCCAGTCGGGGCGCGGGCGCCGGGGCTTGCCGTCGGCACCGAGCTGCGGGATCTCGCGGGTGCGGTCCTCCGCGTCGTCGCGGACCGGCGGCAGGACGGCCGTCTCCTCGGCGGGGCTCACCGGGGGCAGTACGGCGGTCTCGTCGGCGTCCCGGTCGGAGAACTTCGGCAGCAGCGCCGTCTCGTCGGCCGCGCCCTGCGGGGCGGGCGGCTGCGGCAGCTCGGCCGTCACCTCGGCCTCGGAGCCGCCGTCGCGCACCGGGCGCAGTACGGCCGTGTCGTCGCCCGCGCGGGGCGCCGGGGCGTCCGGGACGGCGCGCTCGCGCTCGGACGGCTTGCGGGCCGCGGTGTCGGCCGCGGCTGCGGCCTCCGCCGCGCGCCTGCGGGCCTCCTCGGCGCGCAGCAGCGCGTCCTCGGCCTTGCGCTGCTTCTCCAGGCGCAGGGCCTCGGCCTCGGCACGCTGCCGGGCCTCCTCCTCGGCCTGCTTGCGGCGCCGCTCCTCCTCGGCCCTGCGGCGGGCCTCCTCTTCGGCGCGGGCCTTCTCCTCGGTGAGGAGCCGCTGACGCTCCTCCTCGGCACGGCGGTGCGCCTCCTCGGCGCGGCGCCGGGCCTCCTCCTCCTGGCGTTCGGCCTCGCGGCGCTGCGCCTCCTCCAGCTCGCGGCGCTTGCGCTCCTCCTCCTCGGCCCGCAGCCGGGCGAGCTGCTCGGCACGCTCACGCGCGACGCGCTCCTCCTCGGCCTTGCGGGCGGCCTCGGCCTCGGCCTTGCGGCGGGCCTCCTCCTCGGCCTGCTTCCGCGCCTCCTCCTGGGCCTTGATCTCGGCCTCGGAGAGCGGCAGCACGGTGTCGAGCCGGTGCCGGATCACGCTGGTGACGCCCTCGGACTCCTGGCCCGCGTCCACGACCAGGTAGCGGCCGGGGTCGGCGGCGGCAAGGGTGAGGAAACCGGCCCGCACGCGCGCGTGGAACTCGGCCGGCTCCGACTCCAGCCGGTCCGGCGCCTCGGTGAAGCGCTCCCGCGCGACCTCCGGCGGCACGTCCAGCAGGACGGTCAGATGCGGGACGAGACCGCCGGTGGCCCAGCGGTTGATCCGGGCGATCTCGGTCGGCGACAGGTCCCGCCCGGCGCCCTGGTAGGCGACGGAGGAGTCGATGTACCGGTCCGAGATGACGACCGCGCCGCGCTCCAGGGCGGGGCGTACGACGGTGTCGACGTGCTCGGCGCGGTCGGCGGCGTACAGCAGCGCCTCCGCGCGGTGCGACAGGCCCGCCTCGGAGACGTCCAGCAGGATCGAGCGGAGCCGCTTGCCCACCGGGGTGGCGCCGGGCTCGCGGGTGAGGACCACCTCGTGGCCCTTGGCGCGAATCCACTCGGCGAGCGCCTCGGCCTGGGTGGACTTGCCCGCGCCGTCGCCGCCCTCCAGGGAGATGAAGAAACCGTTCCCCGCGGGGGCGGTGACCGGATCGTCGCCGCCGAGCAGGGCGTCCTTGATGTCCTGGCGCAGCGGGATGCCCGAGCGGTCGTCGACCTTGGCGAGGACCAGCACGGCCACCGGCAGCAGCAGCGCGCCGACCAGCATCAGGGTGAACGAGGCACCGCCGTGCGCGAAGACGAAGCGGCCGTTCTCCAGCCGGTGCCGGCCGATGAGCCCGGCGACGACCGGGGCGATCAGGGCGCCGAGCGCCATGAAGACCCGGACGACGGCGTGCAGGTGCTCGGTGATCCGGGTACGGCGGGAGTCCTCGGTCTCCTGGTCGAGCAGGGCGTGCCCGGTGTTGGCGGAGATGCCCGCGCCGACACCGGCCAGGGTGAGGATCAGCAGGACGGTGGTGACGTCCGGGACGAGTCCGGCGGCCAGCAGGGCGATGCCGGTGAGCGCGATGGCCAGCGCGAGCAGCCGGCGCCGGGACAGCGAGGGCAGCAGCGCGGGCGCGGTACGGATGCCGACGCCGACACCGCCGGTCAGGCCCAGCACCAGCAGGCCGTAGAGCACCGGGCCGCCGCCCAGGTCGGAGGCGTGCAGCACGCACACCGCGACGGCGGCGGAGATGGCACCGGCCACCGCGGCGCAGGCGACGACCAGCGGCAGCACGGCGCCCGTGCGGCCCTTGTCCACGCCGGAGCCGGAACGCGGGCGGCGCAGGCCCTCCAGCGGGGAGCGCGGGCGCGGGGTGCGCGTGCCGGGCAGCTTCAGGGCGGTCAGCACGGACACCGAGGCGGCGAACAGGCCGGCGGCGACATAGGCAGCGAGGGCCGCGTGGTGCTGGTCGAACCAGGCGATGCCGGTGCCCAGCAGGTTGTTGAAGAGGGAGGCGGTGACCAGGGCGGCGGCGGCCAGCGGCAGCGCCACGAAGCCGGTGCGCAGCGACAGACGGCGCAGCGCGTCCAGGTGGTCCGGCAGCGGCCGCACCGACGCGCCCTCCGGGGGCGGGGCGGGCAGCAGCGCGGGGGCCGCGCTCTCCCGGCACACCGTCCACAGCCGCTCGGCGATGCCGGTGACGAAGGCGGTGGCCAGCAGGACGGTCAGGGCGTTGCCCGGCGTCCAGTCGATCCACAGGGGCGCCACGATCAGCAGCGCGGCCCGCGCGCCGTCGGCGCCGACCATGGTCCAGCGCCGGTCGAGCGGGCCGTCCGGGGCGGTGAGCGTGGTCAGCGGACCGAGCAGGACGGCGCCGAAGAGCACGGTGGCCAGCACCCGGGCGCCGAAGACCGTCGCCACTGCGAACGCCGCGCCCCGGTAGCCGCCGCCGAAGGAGCCCTGGGTGACCG
Organism: Streptomyces bauhiniae; assembly: GCF_004784475.1. GTDB lineage: Bacteria > Actinomycetota > Actinomycetes > Streptomycetales > Streptomycetaceae > Streptomyces > Streptomyces seoulensis. Next base: position 510,068 of record NZ_SRRT01000006.1, on the reverse strand, counting down.
CCGCCTGGAGGACGAGCACCACCAGCACGAGCAGCGCGAGGGCGTCACCGACGCCACTCACGAGCTGCGCGCTCCAGAGGCGGCGCAGGTCGGGTCGGCGCAGCAGTGAACGGACGGCGCGCTCGCGGGAATCCGCGACGAGGGCGTCGTCCGGTGCTGGATTGGGGGCCGTTGGCTGCTCGGCTCGCGTCATGCGTTCAGCCTATCCGCAGCCACCCACCCCCATGCCCCCCTTGTCCCCACCCCTTCCCTGACCCTCACTCCTTGATCCCCTAAGGGGCGCACGCCGGAGCGCGGAACACCCCGGTACCGAGGCCGGTACCGGGGTGTTCGCGAACGCGGAAGAGGGCGAGGGGGATCAGTCCTCCGAGCCGGAGCCCGTCGCCTTGGCCGCCGTCGTCTTCTTGGCGGTCGTCTTCTTCGCCGTGGTCTTCTTGGCGGCCGCCGTCGTCTTCTTGGCCGCCGTCTTCTTGGCGGCGGTCTTCTTCGCCGGGGCCGTCTTCTTGGCCGTGGCCTTCTTCGCCGTCTTCTTGGCGGGCCCCTTCGCCCGCTTCTCGGCGAGCAGCTCGAAGCCGCGCTCGGGGGTGATCTCCTCCACACTGTCGCCGGAGCGCAGCGTGGCGTTGGTCTCCCCGTCGGTGACGTACGGACCGAAGCGGCCGTCCTTGACCACGACCGGCTTGCCGGAGACCGGGTCCTCGCCCAGCTCCTTCAGCGGCGGCTTGGCGGCCGCCCGGCCACGCTGCTTGGGCTGGGCGTAGATCGCCAGCGCCTCCTCCAGCGTGATCGTGAAGAGCTGCTCCTCCGCCGTGAGCGAGCGCGAGTCCGTGCCCTTCTTCAGGTACGGGCCGTAGCGGCCGTTCTGCGCGGTGATCTCCACGCCCTCGGCGTCGGTGCCGACCACGCGGGGCAGCGACATCAGTTTCAGGGCGTCCTCGAGCGTGACCGTGTCGAGGGCCATGGACTTGAAGAGCGACGCCGTGCGCGGCTTGACCGCGTTCTTGCCGGTCTTCGGGGTGCCCTCGGGGAGCACCTCGGTGACGTAGGGGCCGTAACGGCCGTCCTTGGCGATGATCTGGTGGCCGCTGGCCGGGTCGGTGCCCAGCTCGAAGTCGCCGCTGGGCTTGGCCAGCAGTTCCTCGGCCAGCTCCACGGTCAGCTCGTCCGGCGCCAGGTCCTCGGGGACGTCCGCGCGCTGGTGCTGCTCGGTGTCCTTCTCGCCCCGCTCGATGTACGGGCCGTAGCGGCCGACGCGCAGCACGATGCCGTCGCCGACCGGGAAGGAGGAGACCTCGCGGGCGTCGATGGCGCCCAGGTCGGTGACGAGTTCCTTCAGGCCGCCGAGGTGGTCGCCGTCGCCGTTGCCCGCGTCGGCGGCGGCGCCGGTGTCCAGGCCCTCGCCGAAGTAGAAGCGCCTGAGCCACGGCACGGACTGGGCCTCGCCGCGCGCGATGCGGTCGAGGTCGTCCTCCATGCGGGCGGTGAAGTCGTAGTCGACGAGCCGGCCGAAGTGCTTCTCCAGCAGGTTGACCACGGCGAAGGACAGGAAGGACGGCACCAGGGCCGTGCCCTTCTTGAAGACGTAGCCGCGGTCCAGGATCGTGCCGATGATCGACGCGTAGGTCGACGGGCGGCCGATCTCGCGCTCCTCCAGCTCCTTGACCAGGGACGCCTCGGTGTAGCGGGCCGGGGCCTTGGTGGCGTGGCCGTCGACCGTGATCTCGTCGGCGGCCAGCGGGTCGCCCTCGGAGACCTGGGGCAGCCGGCGCTCGCGGTCGTCCAGCTCGGCGTTGGGGTCGTCGGCGCCCTCGACGTACGCCTTGAGGAAGCCGTGGAAGGTGATCGTCTTGCCGGAGGCGCTGAACTCGACGTCCCGGCCGTCGGCGGAGGTACCGCCGATCTTGACGGTCACGCTGTTGCCGGTCGCGTCCTTCATCTGGGAGGCGACGGTGCGCTTCCAGATCAGCTCGTACAGCTTGAACTGGTCGCCGGTCAGGCCGGTCTCGGCGGGGGTGCGGAAGCGGTCGCCGGAGGGACGGATCGCCTCGTGCGCCTCCTGCGCGTTCTTGACCTTGCCCGCGTAGGAGCGCGGCTGCGGCGGGAGGTAGTCGGCCCCGTACAACTGCGTGACCTGGGCGCGGGCGGCGCCGATGGCCGTCTCGCTCAGGGTCGTGGAGTCGGTACGCATGTACGTGATGTAGCCGTTCTCGTACAGCTTCTGGGCGACCTGCATGGTCGCCTTCGCGCCGAAGCCGAGCTTGCGGCTGGCCTCCTGCTGGAGGGTCGTCGTACGGAACGGGGCGTACGGCGAGCGGCGGTACGGCTTGGACTCCACCGAGCGCACGGAGAACCGGGTGGTCTCCAGGGCGGCGGCGAGCGCGCGGGCGCCTCCCTCGTCGAGGTGGAGGGTGTTGGCGCTCTTGAGCCGGCCGAGCGAGTCGAAGTCGCGGCCCTGGGCGACACGCCGGCCGTCGACGCTCTGCAGGCGGGCGACCAGCGAGGACGGGTCCGAGGCGTCACCGGCGCGGCCGGTGGCGAAGGTGCCGGTCAGGTCCCAGTACTCGGCGGAGCGGAAGGCGATGCGCTCACGCTCGCGCTCCACGATGAGCCGGGTGGCGACGGACTGGACCCGGCCCGCCGACAGCTTCGGCATGACCTTCTTCCACAGGACCGGCGAGACCTCGTACCCGTAGAGGCGGTCGAGGATGCGGCGGGTCTCCTGGGCGTCGACCAGCTTCTTGTTCAGCTCGCGCGGGTTGGCGACGGCCTCGCGGATCGCGTCCTTGGTGATCTCGTGGAAGACCATCCGCTTGACGGGGATCTTCGGCTTGAGGACTTCCTGGAGGTGCCAGGCGATGGCCTCGCCCTCGCGGTCCTCATCGGTGGCGAGGAAGAGCTCGACGGAGTCCTTCATCAGGTCCCGGAGCTTCTTGACCTGGGCCTTCTTGTCCGCGTTGATGACATAGATCGGCGCGAAGTCGTGTTCCACGTCCACACCGAGGCGGCGGACCTCACCGGTGTACTTCTCCGGCACCTCGGCGGCGCCGCTGGGAAGGTCCCGGATGTGCCCGACGCTCGCCTCGACTACGTATCCGGGGCCGAGGTAGCCCTTGATCGTCTTCGCCTTGGCAGGCGACTCGACGATGACGAGTCGGCGGCCGCCCTGTGCGGTCTCGCTGGTCGGGGACAACTTCGCTCTTCTCTCCGGTCGGCGCTGGGGTCCTCCCCCGGGCGCTCGTCCCTGGGGTCGCGGCGTGCGGTGGCTGGTGTGACGCTGCGGAGTGTGACGGTACATCCCGCCCCCGTGTCAAACGGGAAAAGCCCACAACGGCCACTCGAACGGTAACCCGACTACCGCCATTCCTGCCGCCCGGAGTACCCGCCGAACGCTCACCCCATGCCCGGAGCCCTCCGCTCCGGCCGCCGCCGCGCCGACCCGGCCCACGCGGTCAGGGACGCGTCAGGCAGTACGCGGCCAGTCCCAGCGAGACGAGTGCGGCGGCCGTCGCGAACACCGCGGATGCGACCCGGTTCACACCGGCGGCGACCGGTTCGGCGCGGCGCACCCGCACCCCGGTCCACACCATCAGAGCCCCTCCGAACAGCGCGAACACCGCTCCCGCGAACACCGCAGGCACGCTCTCCATGATCCGTCCGCCCCTCCCGCGCGCCCGGGCGCGGTCCGCAACTCTCCAGCGCGGGGAGGCTGCCACGCCCGGTGGACGGCGGGGCGACGGCGGGATGAACGGACGGGGCCGCCTCTGTCGCCGTCGGGACGGCACACATCACTTTCCGGCCTTTTTGCCGTTCCGCGCCGTGCCCCCGGCATACGACGATGATCCGGCGGCCCGTCCACCGGACCGGGTACGCCGGGTACGACAACCGGATCAGCCGACGTGTCCGCCCCGGCGCGGCTCAGCCCAGCGGTTCCAGGAAGCCCTGCTCCACCAGCAGCCGGATCTGCGCGGGCGTACGGTCGCGCAGCACCACGGGGTCCTCGCCGACGAGCTGGGCGATGGCGTCCAGGATGACGCCCGCGCTCAGCGAGCCGTCGCACACGCCCGCGAAGCCCGCGCCGATGGTGTCCACCTTCGTCGCCCGGCGCATGCCCCGGTGCTGACGGAGCACCACATGCTCGGGGTCCTCGGCGCCGGGCAGGCCGACCTGCTCCTGCACGACCTCGGCGGCCAGCCTGAAGTGGCCCTCCAGCAGGGCCGCGTCGTCGTGCGCGCGCAGGTGGTCGAGGCGCTCGAAGTGGTCCCGGATGGTGTCGCCGAGCGGCTGCTCGACGGGGTGCGGCCACTCCTCCACGGTGACGGAGGGCTCGGCCGAGCCCGTGCGGCGCAGGGTGATCCAGCCGAAGCCGACCGCCTTCACCTTGCGCGCCTCGAACTCGTCCAGCCACGCGTCGTAGAGCGACTGGTACTCCGCCCGGTCCTCGCGGTGGTCCCCGGCGTCCCTGAGCCACAGCTCGGCGTACTGCGTGATGTCCTGGACCTCGCGCTGCACGATCCACGCGTCGCACCCGCGCGGTACCCAGGAGCGCACCCGGTCCTGCCAGTCCTCCCCCTCCACGTGCTGCCAGTTGGCGAGGAACTGCGCGAACCCGCCCTCGTTCAGCCTGTCCCCCGCCTGCTGAACGAGCGAGCGGCACAGATCGTCCCCGCTCATCCCGCCGTCACGGTAGGTGAGCCGGGCGCCGGGCGAGATGACGAAGGGCGGGTTGGACACGATCAGGTCGAACGTCTCGTCGTCCTTGACCGGTTCGAACAGTGAGCCCTCGCGCAGGGTCGCGGCGGGCGCGCCGGAGAGGGCGAGGGTGAGCGCGGTGATGTGCAGGGCGCGCGGGTTGAGGTCGGTGGCGGTGACCCGGGTCGCGTGCTGGGCGGCGTGCAGCGCCTGGATGCCGGAGCCGGTGCCGAGGTCGAGCGCGGCGGCGACGGGGGTGCGCACGGTGATGCCGGCCAGCGTGGTGGAGGCGCCGCCGACGCCGAGGACCACGTCCTCGTCCCGGCTGCCGATGCCGCCCGCCCCGCCGACCGCGCAGCCGAGGTCGGACACGATGAACCAGTCCTCGCCGTCGGGCCCGCCGTAGGGGCGGACGTCGACGGTGGCGGCCAGCTCGTCGCCGCCCACGGCCTTGAGCCACCCGGCGTCCACCGCGTCCTCGACGGGCAGTACGTCCGTCAGGCGGGCGCGGGGCACCGGCTGCTGGAGCAGGAACAGCCGGACCAGGGCCTCCAGCGGCGTGTCGCCGCGGGTCGCGCGCAGGGCGGGCACGGTCTCGCTGCGGGCGAGCGCCGCGTAGGCGGGGGCGCCGAGCAGGTCGAGCAGGCCGTCCGCGGTGAAGGAGGCGGACAGCAGGGCGTCGCGCAGGCGGGCGGCCGCCTCGGGCCGGTCGGTGGCGGGCAGGGGGGCGGAGCCGGAGTCAGTCACGCCCCCATTGTGGCCCGCCGCGCCGTGCCCGGCCGTCCGCGCGAGTGGCGTCAGCTCTTGGCGGCGGGCGGCGCCGAGGCGGAGACCTTGCAGCTCTGCTGCTCGGCGATGGCCTCCTTGACGTCGCCCTGCTCCAGGCGCTTCAGGGCCTCGGTGCCGCTGCTGCTCTGGCGGCCGATCTCCTTGGTCTGGTCGGCGACCTCGTGCAGGCCCTTGGCGAACTTGCCCTGGTCCTTGGTGTCCAGCCCGTCGACCTTCTTCTTGAGGTCGGCGTAGGAGGTGGCCAGGCTGTTGAGGTTCTTGACCGCGTCCTGCTGCCGCTTGGCCCCGCCGTCGACCCCGGGGGGCGCACCGGCGTCGTTGATGGCGGTGGCGATGGCCTTGTAGCCGTCGGACATGTCCTGGAACGCCTGCGCGTACGTCTCCTTCGCCGTCTTGGGCGGGAGGTCGCTGTCGCTGGCGATCTTGGCGATCCCGGCGTTGGCCGCCTTGATCTTGGTGTACTGCGCGGGCACCGCGTCGCACACCTTCTTCGCCCAGACACCCAGCTTGGGGTCGGGGCCGCCGCCGTCGCTGCCGCATCCCGTCAGCGCCGTTATCAGTACCGCGCCGCCGGACAGGGCGGCCGCGAGCTTCTTGTTCACCGGATCGGTCCCTTCCATGGCTATCGGCCACCGGAATCTACACGGCGGAACGAGACCATCCACACGACCGATGCCCTATAAGCAGACTTTTGCGGTGCTTCGCACCATGCGAGAGAAGGCTCACGGCCGATGGGCCCGTGCGGGGTGTCCCCACGCACGCGGGCGGGCGGCGACGCGTCAGCCCGCGCCGTCCGCCCGCCGTTGTGCCTCGCTTACGGAACCACCGCCGGGGGCGTGGAGTTGGAGACCTCGCCCGCGTCCTCGTCCCCCACCGCGATCCCGCGCCGCTTGGACACGTACACCGCGACGACGATCACCAGCAGCGCGAACACCGCGACCAGGACGCGGACGAGCATGCTGCTGCTGCCTCCGTAGGAGAACTTGATCACCGCGGGGGCGATGAGCAGGGCGACCAGGTTCATCACCTTCAGCAGCGGGTTGATGGCCGGGCCCGCGGTGTCCTTGAAGGGGTCGCCGACCGTGTCGCCGATCACCGTGGCCGCGTGGGCGTCGCTGCCCTTGCCGCCGTGGTGGCCGTCCTCCACCAGCTTCTTGGCGTTGTCCCAGGCGCCGCCGGAGTTGGCGAGGAACACCGCCATCAGCGTGCCCGCGCCGATCGCGCCGGCCAGGAAGGCACCGAGGGCGCCGACGCCGAGGGTGAACCCGATGAAGATCGGCGCCATCACGGCGAGCAGTCCGGGCGTGGCCAGCTCGCGCAGGGCGTCGCGGGTGCAGATGTCGACGACCCGGCCGTACTCGGGCTTCTCCGTGTAGTCCATGATCCCCGGCCGCTCGCGGAACTGCCGGCGCACCTCGAACACCACCGAACCGGCCGACCGCGACACGGCGTTGATGGCGAGCCCGGAGAAGAGGAAGACGACGGCCGCGCCCGCGATCAGGCCGACCAGGTTGTTGGGCTGGGAGATGTCCATGGACAGGGTCAACGGTGAACCCGGTCCGCTGAGCCGCTCCCCCACGTCCTGTACGCCGGTGGTGATCGCGTCCCGGTACGAGCCGAAGAGGGCCGCGGCCGCGAGAACGGCGGTGGCGATGGCGATGCCCTTGGTGATGGCCTTGGTGGTGTTGCCGACCGCGTCCAGGTCGGTGAGCACCTGGGCGCCGGCGCCCTCCACGTCCGAGGACATCTCGGCGATGCCCTGCGCGTTGTCGGAGACCGGGCCGAAGGTGTCCATGGCGACGATCACCCCGACCGTGGTCAGCAGCCCCGTCCCGGCGAGCGCCACCGCGAACAGCGCCAGCATGATCGAGGTGCCGCCGAGCAGGAACGCCCCGTACACGCTGAGGCCGATCAGCAGCGCGGTGTAGACGGCGGACTCCAGGCCCAGCGAGATGCCGGAGAGGACGACGGTCGCGGGGCCGGTCAGCGAGGTGCGGCCGACGTCGCGGACCGGGCGGCGGGTGGTCTCGGTGAAGTAGCCGGTGAGCTGCTGGATGACGGCCGCGAGCAGGATGCCGATGGCCACGGCGACCAGCGCCAGCACCCGGGGGTCGCCGTCCTTGCCGCTGATCGCCGCGTCGGTCACGCCGGCCAGCTCGGAGTAGCGGCCGGGCAGATAGACGTAGACGGCGACCGCGACCAGCGCGAGGGAGATCACGGCGGAGACGAAGAAGCCCCGGTTGATGGCGCTCATCCCGCTGCGGTCGGCGCGGCGCGGGGCGACCGCGAAGATACCGATCATCGCGGTGACGACACCGATCGCCGGGACCAGCAGCGGGAAGGCGAGCCCGGCGTCGCCGAAGGCGGTCTTGCCGAGGATCAGCGCGGCCACCAGGGTGACGGCGTACGACTCGAAGAGGTCGGCCGCCATGCCCGCGCAGTCCCCGACGTTGTCGCCCACGTTGTCCGCGATGGTCGCCGCGTTGCGCGGGTCGTCCTCCGGGATGCCCTGCTCGACCTTGCCGACCAGGTCGGCGCCGACGTCCGCGGCCTTGGTGAAGATGCCGCCGCCGACGCGCATGAACATGGCGATCAGGGCGGCGCCCAGGCCGAATCCCTCCAGCACCTTGGGCGCGTCGGCCGCGTAGACCAGCACCACGCAGGAGGCGCCGAACAGGCCGAGTCCCACGGTGAACATGCCGACCACGCCGCCGGTGCGAAATGCGATCTTCATCGCCTTGTGCGAGACGACGGTGAGGTCCTTTTCCGCCTCGCCCTCTCCCGGAGTCGCCTCCCGGGCGGCCGCGGCGACGCGCACATTGCTGCGTACGGCGAGCCACATGCCGATATAGCCGGTGGCCGCCGAGAAAACCGCGCCGATCAGGAAGAACACCGAGCGCCCGGCCCGCTGATTCCAGTCGTCGGCGGGAAGCAGCAGAAGCAGGAAGAACACCACGACGGCGAAAATGCCGAGGGTGCGCAACTGCCGCGCCAGATATGCCTTCGCGCCTTCCTGGACCGCCTCCGCGATCTCCCGCATGCGTGCGGTGCCCTCGCCCGCCGACAGCACCTGGCGCACCAGGACGCCCGCGACGACCAGTGCCGCAAGGGCCACCGCCGCGATCACGGCGACCAGCGCGCGGTTGCCGTCGGTGAGGACGACGGCCGCGAGGGACGCGGAGTTGGATGCGGAGTGACCCGCCTGACCAGGGATGAGAAGCCCCGCCATTCGTCCTCCTTGACGCTTGGGCCGAGCTCAAGCTGTGGACGGACTTGTAGCTGCCCGATGGTGATCCCGACCGGCACGGTAAACAGAATTGCCCGCCCCTAACCCTTTAGCAAACGATCGAGGAGACGACCAGAGCACGAAACCCGGACGGAGTAATGCCCCTGAGGCATTTAAGATCGCGCCTTCACCGGCGCGATCTGCGGGGGTTTCCGGTCGTGAATTCCTTCACGTATTCGGGGCGGCCGGCGGTTCGGCCGAAAGTGGCCGGAACGACGCGAGGGGCCCTGCGGTGCAGGGCCCCTCGGAAGTCGTCCGGCGCGCTTGGCGCCCGGTTCAGATCAGTACGGTCGGCGGCGGGGTGGTCGGCCAGGACATGCGGATCAGGCCGCCGTTCTCACCGGTGGTGACCTCGACGTCGTCCACGAGGCCGCTGATGACCGCGAGGCCCATCTCGTCCTCCTCGGCCTCCACGTCCGCGTCGGCGGCCGCGCCGCCCGCGACCCGCTCGGCGGGCACCGCGTGCGGAGCCTCGTCGCCGACCTCGATGGAGAAGAGCTTCTCCTCCTCGATCAGCGCGACCTTGACCGGCGCGGTGATGCCCACGCTCTGGTGGAGTCCGACCGCGCGGGAACACGCCTCACCGACCGCGAGGCGGACCTCGTCGAGTACGGCCTCGTCCACTCCGGCCCTGCGCGCCACCGCGGCCGCCACCAGACGGGCGGTCCGGACGTGCTCGGGCAGCGCGCTGAAGCGGAGTTCGACGGTGGCCATGCATCCCCCTCGCGTACTACGGGCGTGCGGTGCGGGGCCGGGGCCGCCGAAAGCCCGCACCCCCACGATGAAACTTCCGCGCCCCGACCGCTGACGGCACCGGGGCGGAGTCAACCGGCGCCCGGACCGCACAGGCAGCCCGGACCCGGCTTACGACCCTGGTCAGTCGGTGGCCGCCACCGCTTCCTCGACCGAGGTGTGGATCGGGAACACCTTGGTGAGGCCGGTGATACGGAAAATCTTCAGAATGCGCTCCTGGTTGCAGACCAGACGGAGCGAGCCCTCATGGGCACGCACCCGCTTCAGGCCACCGACCAGCACGCCGAGCCCGGTGGAGTCGAGGAAGTCCACGCCCTCCATGTCGACGACGAGGTGGAAATTGCCGTCGTTCACCAGCTCGACCAACTGCTCGCGCAGCTTGGGCGCGGTGTACACATCGATTTCGCCACCGACCTCGACGACCGTACGATCGCCGACGGTACGGGTCGACAGGGACAGGTCCACGAATCCTCCAGCACCTTGCTATCGAGCGGTCATCCCTCGGGACATCCCGGCTTACGGCCCTTGGAACACTTCGCCAGCCGCCATGGCATTCAATCACTTACCGGCAGGTGTGCACGACGCCTTGGCTCCATTGTCCGTCAAGCCGGTGACACACTCGGTGCCGATGGCCAAGAATCACCGACCCGATCACCCCCAGCCGGACCCGGCGTCCCGCCCGTCTCCGGAGACGGTTCTGCACCGGCTCGCCTCCGGTCCGAGCAGGTCCGCGCGCATCACTCATACGGAGCACTTGCCCCCGCGCGCGGGCCGCCATGCCGTCTGGCCGGACCGGATTCGCGCCGAGGTGATCGCGGCGGTCCAGGAGCGCGGGATCGAGCACCCCTGGGCCCACCAGGCAATCGCCGCCGAGCACGCCCTGGACGGCGACTCGGTGGTCGTCGCCACCGGCACCGCCTCCGGCAAGTCCCTGGCCTATCTGATGCCGGTGCTCTCCGCCCTGCTGGACGGGTCCGAGGCGCCGAACGGCCGGGGCGCCACCGCCCTGTACCTCTCCCCCACCAAGGCCCTGGCCGCCGACCAGTGCCGCGCGGTACGGGAACTCGCCGCGCCCCTGGGCAACGCGGTGCGCCCCGCGGTCTACGACGGCGACACCCCGTTCGAGGAACGCGAGTGGGTCCGGCAGTACGCCAACTACGTCCTGACCAACCCCGACATGCTGCACCGGGGCATCCTGCCCTCCCACCCCCGCTGGTCCTCCTTCCTGAAGTCGCTCAAGTACGTCGTGATCGACGAGTGCCACACCTACCGGGGCGTCTTCGGCTCGCACGTCGCCCAGGTGCTGCGCCGGCTGCGCAGACTGTGCGCCCGCTACGGCGCGTCGCCCGTCTTCCTGCTGGCCTCCGCCACGGCCGCCGAGCCCTCGGTCGCCGCCCGCCGGCTGACCGGGCTGCCGGTGGTCGAGGTCGCCGACGACGCCTCCCCCCGCGGGGAACTCGTCTTCGCCCTCTGGGAGCCCCCGCTCACCGAGCTGCACGGCGAGAAGGGCGCCCCGGTGCGCCGCACCGCCACGGCCGAGACCGCCGACCTGCTGACCGACCTCACCGTGCAGGGCGTGCGCTCGGTCGCCTTCGTCCGCTCCCGGCGCGGCGCCGAGCTGATCTCGGTCATCGCGCAGGAACGGCTCGCCGAGGTCGACCGCTCCCTGGTCCGGCGTGTCGCCGCCTATCGCGGCGGCTACCTCCCCGAGGAGCGCCGCGCCCTGGAACGCGCCCTGCACTCCGGCGACCTCCTCGGCCTCGCCGCCACCACCGCCCTGGAGCTGGGCGTGGACATCTCCGGCCTGGACGCGGTGGTGATCGCCGGTTATCCGGGCACCCGTGCCTCCCTGTGGCAGCAGGCGGGCCGCGCCGGGCGCTCCGGGCAGGGCGCGCTGGCGGTCCTGGTGGCCCGCGACGATCCGCTGGACACCTATCTCGTCCACCACCCGGAGGCCCTGTTCGACCGCCCGGTGGAGTCCACGGTCCTGGACCCGGACAACCCCTACGTCCTCGCCCCGCACCTGTGCGCGGCCGCCGCCGAGATCCCGCTGACCGAGGCCGACCTCGAACTCTTCGGCCCGGTGAGCGCCGATGTGCTGGGCCAGCTTGAGGCCGCGAAGCTGCTGCGCCGCCGCACCCGCGCCTGGCACTGGACGCGCCGGGAACGCGCCGCCGACCTGACCGACATCCGGGGCACCGGCGGGCCTCCGGTGCAGATCGTGGAGGAGGGCACCGGACGCCTGCTCGGCACGGTCGACGCGGAGGCCGCGCACTCCGCCGTCCACGAGGGCGCGGTCCATCTCCACCAGGGCCGCACCTACCTGGTGCGCTCGCTCGACCTGAAGGACTCCGTCGCCCTGGTCGAACAGGCCGACCCGCCGTATTCGACCGCCGCCCGCGACACCACGTCCATCGCCGTCCTGGAGACGGAGACGGAGATCCCGTGGGGCTCCGGCCGGCTGTGCCTCGGCTCGGTCGAGGTCACCAACCAAGTGGTCTCCTTCCTGCGCAGACGCCTGATCACCGGCGAGGTGATGGGCGAGACGAAACTCGATCTCCCTCCGCGCACGCTCCGTACCCGCGCGGTGTGGTGGACGGTCACCGAGGACCAGCTCGACGAGGCCCGGATCAACCCGGAGATCCTCGGCGGCGCCCTCCACGCCGCCGAACACGCCTCGATCGGCATGCTGCCCCTCTTCGCCACCTGCGACCGCTGGGACATCGGCGGGGTCTCGGTCCCGCTGCACCCCGACACGCTGCTCCCCACGGTCTTCGTCTACGACGGCCACCCCGGCGGGGCGGGCTTCGCCGAGCGCGCCTTCCACACCGCCCGCGCCTGGCTGACGGCCACCCGCGAGGCCATCGCCTCCTGCGAGTGCGAGGCCGGCTGCCCGTCCTGCATCCAGTCCCCCAAGTGCGGCAACGGCAACGAGCCGCTGCACAAACGGGGGGCGGTACGGCTGCTTACGACGCTGTTGCGGGGGGCGCCGGAGGAGGGGGAGTCCGGCGGGGACGGGGCCGGGGCCGGCGGGGCGGAGGCGGCCGGGGCCGATGCGGAGGCGGCCGGGGAGGCGGGCTGAGCTAGGGGCTGGGGCCCTGTGATGCGGGCGCCCGGGTCTCCGTGACCGGCGGGTCAGGAGGTCCCGCCCTGGCCCGTACCTCCGCCGCGAACGGTCCGTGTCCCGACCCCGCGCTCACGTCCGAGGTCTCGCCGACGATCGCGCACCGCACCAGCCGCGCACCCTGGGCCGACGCCACCCGGCGACCCGCGTCGCACGCCGCCTCCGTGCCCTCGGACCAGTGGTCCGCCGCCGCGAGCGCCGCCAGATCGGCCGCGCCGGCCGCCCGGTGCCGTACGACTACCGCGTGCCCCAGGCCGAGTACGGCGCCGAACACCACGCACAGCAGAGCGATCACCCCGAGGCTCCAGACGGTCGCGGAACCCCGGTCACCCTCCCCGCACCTCATGGCCCCTCCTCTCCGGCCCCCACCGCGTCCTCGGCGGCGGCCACGGCCTCCTCCCGTACCTCGAACGGCAGCCCCGTCAGCACCGGCGGCTTCGCCACCACCGTCACGCGGACCTGCTCGCCCTCGCGGGCGACGCCGACCGTCGCCCCGCGCGGTGCCGCTTCTCTGGCCAGCCGGACCACCGCTTCGGGCGGGTCCTGGCGGGCGGCCGCCCGCGCCCCGGTGCGGGCGGCGTCCACGCACTGGATCTGGGCGGCCACGGCGAGCAGCCCCCAGACCAGCGCCATGGTGAACGCCACCAGCACCGACAGCACCACGGCCGCCTCGGCCGTCACGAACCCCCGGTCCGCGCCTCGTTCACATGCGCGCACTGAGCGCTCGTTTCACGATGCCCTGGAGCTCCGCCTTGACCTGGCCGCTGGTGACGACCTCGTAAAGCAGCAAGGCGAATCCGACCGCCGCGATGATTCCCATGGCGTATTCGGAGGTCACCATTCCGGCGTCCTTGCGGCACCGCTCCCGCAGCAGCGCCCATGCCCTGCCGGCCTTTTCTCGCATCTCAAGTTCCTTTCGGTGAAGCTCGGTTGTCGTTGTCGTTGTCGTTGTCGTTGTCGTGCACGTCGGTCCGTTCGGTCAGGGCCCACCTCCTCCCATCGCGCCGCCCGCGAGGCCGATCACCACGGGCAGGACGCCGACCGCGATGAAGGCGGGGAGGAAGCACAGCCCGACCGGTGCCGAGATCAGTACGGCCGCCCTGCGCGCCCTGACGGTGGCCGCCCGTATCGACTCCGCCCGCGCGTCCGAGGCCAGTCGGGCCACGGGTTCGGCCGCCGGAAGCCCGGACCGGTCGGCCCGCTCCAGCAGGCGGGCCAGTGCTCCGGCGCCGGGCAGGGCTGTCAACCGGGCCCAGGCGTCCGCCGGTTCACCGCCGAGGCGGGCTTCCGCCGCGCCCCGCGCCAGCGCGTCGCCGACCGGGCCTCCGAGCGCCTCCCCTACCGCCTGGGCGGCGACCACGGGACCGGCCCCGGCCTCGATGCAGGCGGCCAGCAGCTCGGCGGCGAGGGGGAGTTGCCGAGCTGCGGCGGCCGCATCAAGAAGCTCCGCCGCGGGTCGTTCCAACGCCCGCCGTTCCTGCCACCGCCACAGCGCCACACCGGCCCCGAGCCCCACCAGCGCCCCGAAGACCCCGCCGACCACCGCCCACGCCCCGCACCCGATCCCGGCCACCGGCAGCCACTTCCGCGCCGCGTCGGCCACCGCGAGGGAGCGACCCGCCTCGGGCGACTCCACGGCCAGCAGTCCCGCCACCCTCCGCCGCACCAGGCGCCGTTGTCGCATCAACTCCAGCCGACGGACCGCCCAGTCGAGGGCGACGGCCGTCCCCACGGCCACCCCCAGGTTGTGGACAACATCCCCGCTCATGCCGCCTCAGCTCCCCGCACGATCCGTGCCGCCCACCAGACCCCGGCGCCCTCGAACACCGCTCCCGCCACCAGACAGCCCAGCCCGGCCCCGGTGTGCAGGAGCACCCGGAGTGGGTCGGCCCCCATGGCCGCGCCCAACAGCAGCCCGAACAGGGGCAGCACCGCCAGCAGCAGGGCCGTGGCGCGAGCGCCGGACAACTGGGCGCGCAGGTCGGCGCGTTGGTCCCGTTCCGCGCGCAGGGCGCCGTCCAGCCGGTCGAGGCCGGCCGCCAGGCCCGCGCCCTGGTCCACGGCCACCCGCCAGCAGGCGGCCAGCCCCAGCAGCCCCTCGGCGCCCGGTTGCCGGGCCGCCACGGCGAGCGCGCCCGGCACATCGCCCCCGAACCGCGCCGCCGCGATCGCGGCCGCCTGCGCCTCGTCCAGGCCCCCGGAGTCCCGCTCGGCCCGCAGCAGGGCCTCGCCCGGCTGTTGACCGGCGCGGACCTCCCCGGCGAGCACCCCGCACAGGGCGATCACCGCGTCCGCCCGGCGTTCCCGCACCAGCCGGGCCCGCCGCGCCTTTCCCACCCGGCGCAGCACCGGCACCCCGGCGGCCCCCGCCACCACCGGAATGACCGAGGCCCCCAACAGCGCCAACACCAGCCCCGCCACGAGCGCCCACCACTCGGCACCCACCCGTTCATGGAGCCGCCGCAGCTCACCGAGACCCCGCTCCCAAGGCATCAGCACGGGGTCCGCCACTCCACCGCCCACGAACAGCAACCGCGCCCGCCGCACCCCTTGATGCCGGGCGTTCACCGCCCAGGCCACTCCCCCGGCACAGGCCAGCCCCGCGCCCAGCACCGCCTCTCCGACACCGACGTCAGCCATGGCAGACCCCCTCACTCCAGTCGTGCAGCCGCCGCAATTCCCCGAGGCCCCGCGCACAGGGCGTCGGCCAGGGGCCCACCGCCCCGCCGCCCGCGAACGGCAGCCACACCCCTTGATCCCGTGCGTGCAGCCCCCAAGCCACGCCCCCGACACAGACCAGCCCTACGCCAAGTTCAGACATCACCAACCCCCTCGCCCCCAGCCCCCTCGGACAGCAACCCCCGCAGCCGCTCCCACCCGCGCCCCGGAACGAAGCCCCGCTCCCCCCACCGCAGTGCCGGTACCGTCCGGACCAGCCCCGAGGGGTCCCGCTCCAGCACATGGACCTCCGCGATCCGGCGCCGCCCGGCGCGGTCGCGTACCAGGTGGATCACCACCGAGAGCGCGGCCGCCAACTGGCTGTGCAGCGCGGCACGGTCGAGGCCGGCTGCCGTACCCAGGGCCTCCAGGCGGGCCGGGACGTCGGCGGCCGCGTTGGCGTGCACGGTGCCGCAGCCGCCCTCGTGGCCGGTGTTGAGCGCGGCCAGCAGATGGACCACCTCGGGGCCGCGCACCTCCCCGACGACCAGCCGGTCGGGCCGCATGCGCAGCGCCTGCCGGACCAGGTCCTCCAGCGTCACCAGTCCGGCGCCCTCCTGGTTGGCGGGCCGGGTCTCCAGCCGGACCACGTGTGGATGGTCGGGCCGCAGTTCCGCCGAGTCCTCGGCCAGCACGATCCGTTCACCGGGGCCGACCAGTCCGAGCAGTGCGCTCAGCAACGTCGTTTTTCCTGTGCCGGTTCCGCCGCTGACCAAGAACGACAGCCGGGCCGCCATCAGCGCCCGCAGCAGCCCCTCCCCGCCCGGCGGCAGCGTGCCCGCGCGGGCCAGTTCGCCGAGGGTGAAGGCGCGGGGCCGGACCACGCGCAGGGACAGGCAGGTGCAGCCGACCGCCACCGGGGGCAGCACCGCGTGCAGGCGGGTCCCGTCGGGGAGGCGGGCGTCGGCCCAGGGCCGGGCGTCGTCCAGGCGGCGTCCGGCGACGGCGGCCAGCCGTTGCGCGAGCCGTCGGACCGCCGGGGCGTCGGGGAAGGTGACCGGGGTCAGTTCCAGGCCGCCGCCCCGGTCGACCCACACCCGGTCCGGCGCGGTGACCAGCACGTCGGTGACGCTCGGGTCGGCCAGCAGCGGCTCCAGCGGGCCGGAGCCGACGAGTTCGGAGCGCAGATGCTCGGCCGCGCCCAGGACCTCGGCGTCGCCCAGCACCCGCCCCTGTTCGCGCAACGCCTGCGCCACCCGCGCGGGCGTGGGCTCGGCCCCGCTCTCGGCGAGGCTGCGCCGGACGCCGTCGAGGAGTGCCGCGCCGTCGGCAAGGTCGAGTCCGGGAAGCGTCATCGCGGGCCTCCCGCCTCGGTCAGCGCCTGCTCCCAGAAGGCGGTGCAGAACCGGGACAGCGGGCCGCGTCCGGTCGCGCCGGGCGGTCTGGCGGTACCTCGGGGCCGCAGCAGCGCGGGCTCGACGGGCACGGTGCCGATCAGCGGCAGCCCGAGCAGCCGGGCCACCTCGTCCTCGTCCAGCCCCGGCCCGTACGGCCCCCTGACCGCCACCCGCAGATCCCGCACGACCATGCCCATGGCAGAGGCGACCCGGCCGGCCGCGGCCAGCGCGCGCAGCTCCGCCGGGACGACGAGCACCGCCATGTCGAGCTGGGCCAGGGCTTCCGCGACCCCGTCGTCCAGACGGCGCGGGAGGTCGACGACCACCGTGCCCCCGCGTCGCCGGGCGGCGGCGAGCACCGCGCGGACGGCCTGGGGCGGTACGGCCACGCAGTCGCCCCGGTCCCAGCTCAGGACGCGCAGCGCGTGCAGTTCGGGCAGGGATTCCTCCAGGGCGCCGCCGCCGACTCTGCCGCGTGAGGCGGCGAAGGCGGGCCAGCGCAGCCCCTCCGCGGTCTCGCCCCCGAGGAGCACGTCGAGTCCGCCGCCGAGCGGGTCGGCGTCCACGAGCAGGGTCCGCAGCCCCTGGTGGGCGGAGGTGACGGCGAGGGCACAGGCCAGCGTGGAGGCCCCGGCGCCGCCCCGGCCGCCGATGACGCCGACGGTGAGGGCGGGGCGGCCCACGCCCTCCGCCACGTCGGCGATGCGGTCGATGAGCCACTGCTCGCCGTCGGGCAGCATCAGCACATGGTCGGCGCCGATCCCGACCGCGCGTTTCCACACGTCCGGGTCGTCCTGGTCACGGCCGACCAGGACCACACCCCGCCGCCGCGCGGCTCCGCGCACCCGGCGGGCGGCGTCGTCCCCGACCAGGACGAGCGGTGCGCCGTCCCATCCCCCGCCGTGGTCCGGGACTCCGTGGTGGACTTCTGGTGTGGCGCCGGCCGCCGCGCACAGGCGCAGCAGATCGTCCAGGAGCGCCGCGTCCTCGGTGACGATGAGCGGCCGTCCCGGTCGTCCGGCCGTGGCCGGAGGCGGATCGTGCGCGACGGTTCCGGTCATGGTGTTCCCCCTTCACTGCGACTTCCGCGCCGCTCTCTCGGCCGCGCGATTCCCAAGATGTGGAGAACCGGTAAAGGTCTCCATATGAACGGCCGACAGAAACCGGCCAAACGCACTCCGCATTGCGATCCGGCCATGAACAGGCCCGGATCAGGAGCGCTGGAATCACGATGGGGCGAACCGCGAAATCGTGTGGATCTTGGTCAAAAACTGTGGACGGCGGAGCGCCTGTGAATAACTTCGTCACTCATACCGGTGACATCGGCACGCGCTGTGTACGAGTTTCCGAGCGCACCCTGATGATTACCGTACGTAATCAATCATGGGCATGACGAAAGGGCGGCCGCAGCCGCCCGGTGCCGGTCTCGTACCGGCCGAAGAGGGGGTGAAAACGCGTCCGGACATGCGACGACCCCCGCCGGGGGGGAGAGCGGGGGTCGTCCCCACGGCCGACTCGGGGGGGGAGGAGTCGGACCGGGGTTAGCACGGTCGCGAACGATCCGTGACTTCCATGGTGTACCCGAGAGGCTTCTCAGGCAAACCCACACGCCCCACCTTACGCCGAATGGTGGGCGCCTATGCTCAGGGACGTGGAAAACCACTCCTTGCCTCGCGCAGCGGCCTTCTTCGACCTGGACAAGACGGTCATTGCGAAGTCCAGCACGCTCACCTTCAGCAAGTCCTTCTACCAAGGCGGACTGATCAACCGCAGAGCGGCCTTGCGCACCGCGTATGCCCAGTTCGTCTTCCTGGCCGGCGGTTTGGACCATGACCAGATGGAGCGCATGCGGGAGTACCTCTCGGCGCTCTGCCGGGGCTGGAACGTGCGCCAGGTCAAGGAGATCGTGGCCGAGACCCTGCACGACCTGATCGACCCGATCATCTACGACGAGGCCGCCTCGCTGATCGAGGAGCACCACACGGCGGGCCGGGACGTCGTGATCGTGTCCACCTCGGGCGCGGAGGTCGTGGAGCCGATCGGCGAGCTGCTCGGCGCCGACCGGGTGGTGGCGACCCGTCTGGTGGTCGGCGAGGACGGCTGCTTCACCGGCGAGGTGGAGTACTACGCGTACGGCCCCACCAAGGCCGAGGCGATCCGGGAGCTGGCCGCCTCCGAGGGGTACGACCTCGACCGCAGCTTCGCCTACAGCGACTCCGCCACCGACCTGCCGATGCTCCAGGCCGTCGGCCACCCGCACGCCGTCAACCCCGACCGCGCGCTGCGCCGCGAGGCCGTCTCGCGCGGCTGGCCGGTGCTGGAGTTCCGCAAGCCGGTCCGGCTCAAGCAGCGCCTGCCCTCGCTCCACGCACCCCGCCCGGCGGTCGTCGCGGCAGCGGCACTGGGCGCGGCGGCCGCGACCGCCGGCCTGGTCTGGTACGCCAGCAAGCGCCGGGGCACGACCGTTTGACCGGGCCCCTCCGGCCGCCCGATTCACCCCTGTTTGAACCTAAAAGTAAAGAACTCCGGGCAGGGGTTTCGCTCGTCACGAGGTTGCAGTACAAAGGATTCACGGCCTGCGGGACCTAAAGGACATCCGAGAGGATTCCCTACCACTACGCATCTGGGCCCCACGGACCTCGCATGAACACAGGGCACCCACGCGACGTCGGACCGTCGATTACGGGCCTGCTGCACCAGGGCCGGGCAAAGACCCCGACCTGATGAGCAACATATCGAGGACGCTTGGTAACCCGGTGAACATGCCAGCGGCGGTACGAGGACTCCTCGTACCGCCGCAACCATGTGTGAGGGGTCAGGCCGCTCCGCGCTGGAGGGCCTCGCAGACCGCCGTCGACTCGCGGGCGCCCAGCTCGACCGCGCGCCCGCAGTGGGCGATCCAGGCCGCCATGCCGCCGGGGGTGCCGGAGACATAGCCGTCGAGCGCGGCGAGGTAGGAGGCGCGGCCCAGTTCGGCGTGGCCGACCTCGGCCGGGCACACCGACTTCGGGTCCAGGCCGCTGCCGATCAGGACGATCCGCTCGGCCGTGCGCGCCACCAGCCCGTTGTGCGAGGTGAAGGGGCGCAGCGCGAGGATCTCGCCGTGCACCACGGCGGCCGTCACCAGGGCGGGCGCGGAAGAACCGGCGATGATCAGCTCCGCGAGGCCGTCCAGGCGTCCGGACACCTCCGGGGCGTCCGGCAGCGGCAGCTCGATGAGGGGCTCGTCGGCGAGTTCGCCCGCCCGGCGCGGCCGGCCGACCTCGTCGGTGTCGCTCGCGGCGGCCACCATGTGCAGCCGGGCCAGCACCCGCAGCGGGGACTGCCGCCAGATGGACAGCAGTTGCCCGGCCTCGGCGGTCAGCCTCAGGGCCGCGCCCATGACGCGCGCCTCGTCGCCGGTGCTGAAGTCGGTGCGGCGCCGCACCTCTTCCAGGGCCCAGTCGGCGCCGGACAGCGCCGCCGAGCCGCGGGCGCCGCGCAGGGCCGCCTCGGAGGTGATGGCGTTGCTGCGACGGCGCATGATCCGGTGCCCGTACACCCGGTCCACGGCCTTGCGCACGGACTCCACGGAGTCGGCCACGCCGGGCAGCGAGCCCAGGGCCGCAAGGGGATCTGCGGTCGCTCCTGTCGTACTCATGAGGTCGACCCTACGCGCCCACGCCTTTGGCCGGCCGTCAGCCCTTGTTCGGCGCTCACACCCCTCGAAGGAGTGACGTTCGGGGCCTTCCTGGCACATACAGCTACGAGCTGACTACCCTTCGTGAACATGAAAATTGCTTTCGTCGGGAAGGGCGGCAGCGGCAAGACCACGCTCTCCTCCCTCTTCATCCGCCATCTCGTCGCCGCCGGGGCCCCGGTGGTCGCGATCGACGCGGACATCAACCAGCACCTCGGACCCGCGCTCGGCCTCGACGAGGACCAGGCGGCGGCGCTGCCCGCGATGGGCGACCGGCTGCCGCTGATCAAGGACCATCTGCGCGGCTCCAACCCGCGCATCGCGTCGGCCGAGACAATGATCAAGACCACCCCGCCCGGCTCGGGTTCGCGGCTGGTCCGGATCAGCGAGCCCGACGCGATCTACGACGCCTGTGCGCGTCCGGTGGAACTCGACGGCGGTGCCGTCCGTTTGATGGTCACCGGCCCCTTCACCGACGCCGACCTGGGGGTCGCCTGCTACCACTCCAAGACCGGAGCGGTGGAGCTGTTCCTGAACCACCTCGTCGACGGCCCCGGCGAGTACGTCGTGGTGGACATGACCGCCGGCTCGGACTCCTTCGCCTCCGGCATGTTCACCCGCTTCGACATGACGTTCCTCGTCGCCGAGCCGACCCGGAAGGGGGTGTCCGTCTACCGCCAGTACAAGGAGTACGCCCGCGACTTCGGTGTCACCCTGAAGGTCGTCGGCAACAAGGTCCAGGGTCCGGACGACGTCGACTTCCTGCGCGAGGAGGCCGGGGACGACCTGCTGGTGACGGTCGGGCACTCCGACTGGGTGCGCGCCATGGAGAAGGGGCGCCCGCCGCGCTTCGGCCTGCTGGAGGAGGGAAATGTCTCCGCGCTGGAGACGCTCCGGGCCGCCGCCGACGCGACGTACGGGCTGCGGGACTGGGAGCGGTACACCCGGCAGATGGTCCACTTCCATCTGCGCAACGCCCAGTCGTGGGGCAACGAGCGCACCGGGGCCGACCTGGCGGCGCAGATCGACCCCGGCTTCGTGCTCGGCGAGAGCGTGGCGACTCCCGTCTGACATCTACTGCCGCTTGACGCTTACTGCTTGGCGGCCGGCGCTCCAGGGACGCCCTTCGGCGCCGGGGCCGGGCGGCCGGAGAGCAGGGACGCCCAGCCCTGCTTGGGCGCCTCGCCCACCTCGAGGGTGCGCAGCTTGGCCAGGGTCTGCGGGTCCTGGGCGTCCAGCCAGTCGGTCAGCTCGTGGAACGAGACGCAGCGGACGTCGGGCTTGTTGCACACGTTCTTGACGACGTCCTCGATGGCGCGCATGTACGTGCCGCCGTTCCAGGACTCGAAGTGGTTGCCGATGATCAGGGGCGCGCGGTTGCCGTCGTAGGCGCGGTCGAAGCCCTTGAGGAGGCCGTCGCGCATCTCGTCGCCCCACAGGGCGAACTTGTCGGGGTCGCCCTGTGTCCGGGTGCCGGACTGGTTGACCATGAAGTTGTAGTCCATGGTGAGCTGCTCGAAGGTGTGGCCGGGGAAGGGCACGAGCTGCATGGACAGGTCCCAGAGACCTTCCTTCTTCTTCGGCCAGACCTGGTTGTTGACGCCGCTGGAGTCGTAGCGGAAGCCCATCTGGCTCGCCGCCTTGACGAAGTTCTTCTGCCCTTCCAGACAGGGGGTGCGGGCGCCGATGAGTTCCTTGTCGTAGTCGAAGGGCAGCGGCGAGGACTTCTTCAGGCCCGAGTTGGTCTTCCAGGTCTTCACGAACTCCTTGGCCTGGCTGATCTCGCTCTTCCACTCGGCCACGGACCACTGGCCGACCCCGCCCTCGGGTCCGCAGAAGTGGCCGTTGAAGTGGGTGCCGATCTCGTTGCCCTCCAGCCAGGCCAGGCGCGCCTGCTTGGTGGTGTCGGCGATGCCCTGCTCGTCGTTGAAGCCGATGTCGGAGCGGCCCGGCGAGTGCTGCGGCGGCTTGTAGAGGTCCCGCTTCTCCTCCGGCAGCAGGTAGACGCCGCTGAGGAAGAACGTCATGTTGGCGCGGTTGTCCTTGGCGACCTTGCGGAAGTGCGAGAACAGCTTCTGGCTGTCCTCACCCGCGCCGTCCCAGGAGAACACCACGAACTGCGGCGGCTTCTGACCCGGCTTCAGCTTCTCGGGCCTGGGCAGGTGCGGCTGCGCGCCGGTGTACGCGGTGGACCCGTCGCCGATCAGCCGGACGACGCTCTGCGGGGCCGGGGCGCCCTTCTGCGGGCCGGACGCGCCTTCCCGTGCCTGGTCGGAGCCGGCGGCACAACCGGCGAGGGACGCGGCACCGGCAGCGGCGACCATGGCACAGACGGCGATCCTCTGGGTGGCGGCCATGTTCCGCCCACCTTCTTCCTTCTCTCGGGCGAACTCTCAGGCGAACGCCGATGAGGGCGTTTTCTGGTGATGCGCCGGATTCCTCCTGGCGGCGCCGTCAAAGTCGCATGGGGTCGAGAAGGAACTAGTACGACAAGCCGACCAAATGCCCGCTTCACTCGGCCGAGTGCACATATGTGCCATTTGCTTCGAAAAGACTTGCCGAGCCTTTACTCTGGATTACGGTTCGTTTACCGAGCGTTGAATCATCCCGCCGCTGCACGCCGTGACCCACGGCCGCGACCGAACCCCCCCGCCGCCGGGCGGGACCCCACAGACCGCGACCGCGCTGCCCCGGAGGAGACGGGAACATGTCAGCCTGCGCACCACCCCGTACCGAGCACTCCCCGCCCACCACCCCACCGCCCCGGCGCCGCCGTTTCCGCGTCGAGAGCGCCGACGTCTCCGCGTGCATCGCGGTGTTCCTCATCGCCCTGCCGCTCTCGCTCGGCATCGCCCTGGCCACCGGCGCCCCGCTGCAGGCGGGCCTGGTGGCCGCGGCGGTCGGCGGGATCGTCGCCGGCCGGATCGGCGGCTGTCCCTTGCAGGTCAGCGGGCCCGCCGCCGGCCTGACCGTGGTCACCGCCGACCTCATCCACCAGTACGGCTGGCGGGCGACCTGCGGCATCACCGTCCTCGCCGGACTCGCCCAGCTCGGCCTCGGCTGCCTGAAGGTGGCGCGCGGCGCGCTCGCCGTCAGCCCGGCGGTCGTGCACGGCATGCTCGCGGGCATCGGCATCACCATCGCCGTGGCCCAGGTGCACATCGTGCTCGGCGGCCGCCCGGACAGCTCCGTCCTCACCAACCTGCGCGCGCTACCCGCCCAGTTGGCCCACCTCGACCCGGCCGCCGTGGTGATCAGCGCGCTGACGCTGACCCTGCTGCTGGCCTGGCCCCGCATCCCCGACCCGGTGGGCAGCCGGCTGCGCAAGGTGCCGGCCGCGCTGGTCGCCGTCGTCGGGGCCACCGTGACGGCGGCGCTGACCGGGATCACCCTGCCCCGCGTCGACCTGCCGTCCTGGCGCAGCCACGCCCTGGCCGGTCTCCCCGAGGGCCCGGCGCTCGGCATCGTCGCCGCCGTGCTCACCACCACCCTGGTGTGCAGCGTGCAGTCGCTGCTCGGCGCGGTCGCCGTGGACAAGCTGGCCGCCGGCCGCACCGGCCCCGCGCGCGTGGGACGCTCCGACCTCGACCGTGAACTGCTCGGCCAGGGCGCGGCCAACATCGTCTCCGGCGCGCTCGGCGGACTGCCGGTCGCGGGGGTGGCGGTACGCAGCACGGCGAACGTCAACTCGGGCGCGGTGAGCCGGAACTCCACGATGCTGCACGGCGGTCTCGTGGTGATCGCCGCGCTGCTGCTGGTCCCCCTCCTGGAGCAGATCCCGCTCGCCTCACTCGCTGCCCTGGTGATGGCCGTCGGCATCCAGATGGTGTCCCTGAACCACATCCGCACGGTGACCCGGCACCGCGAGGTGCCGGTGTACGTCGCGACCACCCTCGGCGTGGTCTGCCTCAACGTCCTTCAGGGCGTGCTCCTGGGCATCGCCGTGGCCGTCGCCCTCGCCCTGCACCGCCTCACCCACACCCGCATCACGCACGAGGAGAGGGAGGGAGTCCATCACGTCCGGGTACGCGGCCAGTTGACGTTCCTCGCCGTGCCCCGGCTCAGCCGGGCCCTGCACCGCGTCCCGCACGGCACCCGTGCCGTCGTCGAGCTGGACGGCTCCTTCATGGACCACGCGGCGTACGAGTCGCTCCAGGACTGGCGGAGTTCCCACACCGCGCGGGGCGGCTCCGCCGAGCTGAAGGACCGCCGTACCGGGGTGCGCAGCGCGGGCACCCCGTCCTCCGCCGTCTGCCGGTGCCGCCCCTGGACCCCGTGGCGCAACCACCGGTGCGACATGCCGACGGCGGCCATGAGCAAGGGTGCCGCCGACAGCACGGGCGCCTCACGCCCCGACACCCATGAACTCGCCCGTGGCATCAGCTCGTTCCAGCGGAACACCGCCCCGCTGGTCCGGGAGGAGCTGGCCCGGCTGGCCAGGGAGGGACAGCGGCCCTCGCAGCTCTTCCTCACCTGCGCCGACTCCCGGCTCGTCACCTCGATGATCACCGCCAGCGGTCCCGGCGACCTGTTCGTGGTGCGCAACGTCGGCAACCTGGTGCCGCCGCCCGGCCAGGAGCACGCCGACGACTCGGTGGCCGCCGCCATCGAGTACGCGGTGGACGTGCTCGGGGTCAGGTCGATCACCGTGTGCGGGCACTCCGGGTGCGGGGCGATGCAGGCCCTGCTCGCCGCCGAGCCCGGCGCCGCCCCCACCCCGCTGCGCCGGTGGCTGCGGTACGGCGAGCCCAGCCTGGCCCGGCTGGCCGACGGGCGCCCGGAGCGGCCCCGGCTCGCCCCGCGTCCGGCGACCGACACGGTGGAGGAGCTGTCGCTGGCCAATGTGGTGCAGCAGTTGGCGCATCTGCGGGCGCACGAGTCGGTGGCGCGCGCCCTGGCGGCCGGTGCGCTGGAGCTGCACGGCATGTACTTCCACGTCGGAGAGGCGCGGGCGTACCTGCTCGGCGGCGAAGGAGCCGAGGGGGACGAGGCGGAGGCCGCGGTGTTCCACGAGGTCAGAGAGGACGCCAAAGAGGACGTGCGAGAGGCGCCGGAGGTGGGCAGCTTGGTCTGAGCGGCCACCCGCGCGGGGACCGCAGAAAGGTCTAAACCAATTCTGCGGTCCACCCTTGTCATCAGCCCCGACGTCTGATGAGGTGTGGCCTGGGACACAACGGACACCCTGGGAAAGGGAGATGTCGTGAGCAACGAGAGCCTGGCCAACCTCTTGAAGGAGGAGCGACGCTTCGCGCCGCCGGCCGACCTGGCCGCGAACGCCAACGTCACGGCCGAGGCGTACGAACAGGCCGCGGCGGACCGGCTCGGCTTCTGGGCCGAGCAGGCCCGCAGGCTGAGCTGGGCCAAGGAGCCGACGAAGACGCTGGACTGGTCGAACCCGCCGTTCGCCAAGTGGTTCGAGGACGGCGAGCTGAACGTCGCCTACAACTGCGTGGACCGGCACGTGGAGGCCGGGAACGGCGACCGGGTCGCCATCCACTTCGAGGGCGAGCCGGGCGACAGCCGCTCCCTCACCTACGCCGAGCTGAAGGACGAGGTCTCCAAGGCGGCCAACGCGCTGCTGGAACTGGGTGTCCGCAAGGGCGACCGGGTCGCCATCTACATGCCGATGATCCCCGAGACCGCCATCGCCATGCTGGCCTCGGCCCGCATCGGCGCCGCGCACTCGGTGGTCTTCGGCGGCTTCTCGGCCGACGCGCTGGCCACCCGGATCAAGGACGCGGACGCCAAGGTCGTCATCACCGCCGACGGCGGCTACCGCCGGGGCCAGCCGTCCGCGCTCAAGCCCGCCGTGGACGACGCGGTCGCCAAGGCCGACGGCACCGTCGAGCACGTGCTGGTGGTGCGCCGTACCGGGCAGGACGTGGCGTTCGACGCCGAGCGGGACGTGTGGTGGGACGAGCTGGTCGGGCGCCAGTCGGCCGAGCACACCCCGGAGGCGTTCGACGCGGAACACCCGCTGTTCATCCTCTACACCTCCGGCACCACGGGTAAGCCCAAGGGCATCCTGCACACCTCGGGCGGCTACCTCACGCAGACCGCGTACACCCACTGGGCGGTGTTCGACCTCAAGCCGGAGACGGACGTCTACTGGTGCACGGCCGACGTCGGCTGGGTCACCGGCCACTCGTACATCGTGTACGGCCCGCTGGCCAACGGCGCGACCCAGGTGATGTACGAGGGCACCCCGGACACCCCGCACCAGGGCCGCTTCTGGGAGATCGTCGAGAAGTACCGGGTTTCCATCCTGTACACCGCGCCCACCGCGATCCGGACGTTCATGAAGTGGGGCGACGACATCCCCGCGCAGTTCGACCTGACCTCGCTCCGGGTGCTCGGTTCGGTGGGCGAGCCCATCAACCCAGAGGCGTGGGTCTGGTACCGCAAGAACATCGGCGCCGACCGCACCCCGGTCGTGGACACCTGGTGGCAGACCGAGACCGGCGCGATGATGATCTCGCCGCTGCCGGGCGTCACCGAGACCAAGCCCGGTTCCGCGCAGCGCCCGCTGCCCGGCATCAGCGCCACCGTCGTCGACGACGAGGCGAACGAGGTGCCGGACGGAGGCGGCGGCTACCTGGTCCTCACCGAGCCGTGGCCGTCGATGCTCCGCACCATCTGGGGCGACGACCAGCGCTTCCTGGACACCTACTGGTCGCGCTTCGAGGGCAGGTACTTCGCCGGCGACGGCGCCAAGAAGGACGACGACGGGGACATCTGGCTCCTCGGCCGGGTGGATGACGTGATGCTGGTGTCGGGCCACAACATCTCCACCACCGAGGTGGAGTCGGCGCTGGTGTCGCACCCGGCGGTCGCCGAGGCGGCCGTCGTGGGCGCCGCCGACGAGACGACCGGGCAGGCCATCGTCGCGTTCGTCATCCTGCGCGGCTCGGCCGCCGAGGACGAGAAGCTGGTCGCCGAGCTGCGCGACCATGTCGGCGCCACCCTCGGCCCGATCGCCAAGCCCAAGCGCGTCCTGCCGGTCGCGGAGCTGCCCAAGACCCGCTCCGGCAAGATCATGCGCCGGCTGCTGCGGGACGTGGCGGAGAACCGGCAGCTCGGAGACGTCACCACCCTGACCGACTCCACGGTGATGACGCTCATCCAGTCCAAGCTGCCGTCGTCCTCCAGCGAGGACTGAGCACAGGCGGACAGAGGGTGCCCCGGCGAGCGCGCCGGGGCACCCGGCCTGCCAGATCATGTGATCTTAGGTAAAGTAAACAAAGTACGGCAGTAGTCCGTGCCTCGAGGTGCGCCGGGAAGTCTGGTCGGCAAGCGTTCTGTCATGCCCACCAGCCGGAGGTCTCCACCGTGGCCGCGCCCCGCACCCCCCGCACCGCCCGCAAGGCGCTCGCCCGCCTGTCGCTGCCGGAGCGGACCGCCGTGGCGGACGCGCTGCGCACCGAGACCGTGGGCGGTGTCCTCCTGCTCGCCGCCGCCGTCGCGGCGCTGATCTGGGCCAACGTCCCCGCGCTGAGCCACGCCTACACGACCGTCAGCCACTTCCACCTCGGCCCCGCCGCCCTCGGCCTGGACCTCTCCGTCGCCCACTGGGCGGCCGACGGCCTGCTCGCGGTGTTCTTCTTCGTCGCCGGGGTCGAGCTGAAGCGGGAACTGGTCGCCGGCGACCTGCGCGACCCCAAGGCGGCCGTGCTGCCCGTGGTGGCCGCGCTGTGCGGGATGGCCGTCCCCGCGCTGGTGTACACGCTCACCAACCTCACCGGAGGCGGCTCCCTGGCCGGCTGGGCGGTGCCGACCGCCACCGACATCGCCTTCGCGCTCGCCGTCCTCGCGGTCATCGGCACCTCGCTGCCCAGCGCGCTGCGCGCCTTCCTGCTGACCCTCGCGGTGGTCGACGACCTCTTCGCCATCCTGATCATCGCCGTCTTCTTCACCAGCCAAATCAACTTCGCCGCCCTCGGCGGGGCGGTCGTCGCCCTCGCGGTGTTCTGGCTGCTGCTGCGCAAGGGCGTGCGCGGCTGGTACATCCATCTGCCGCTGGCGCTGGTGATCTGGGCCCTGATGTACAACAGCGGCGTCCACGCCACCATCGCCGGTGTGGCGATGGGCCTGATGCTCCGCTGCGTCACCCGTGAGGGTGAGGAGCGCTCGCCGGGTGAACGGCTGGAGCATCTGGTGCGACCGCTGTCGGCCGGGCTGGCGGTACCGCTGTTCGCCCTGTTCAGCGCGGGTGTGCCGGTGTCCGGCGGGGCGCTGGCCCAGGTGTTCACGCGGCCGGAGACGCTCGGGGTGGTGCTCGGCCTGGTGGTCGGCAAGACGGCCGGTGTCTTCGGCGGGACCTGGCTGACCGTGCGCTTCACCCGTGCCTCGCTGAGCGAGGGGCTGGCCTGGGCCGACGTCTTCGCGGTCGCCACGCTCGCCGGGATCGGCTTCACCGTCTCCCTGCTCATCGGCGAGCTGGCCTTCACCGGCGACCTCGCGCTCACCGAGGAGGTCAAGGCGTCCGTCCTCGTCGGATCGCTGATCGCGGCCATCTGTGCGACGGTGCTGCTGAAGGTGCGCAACGCCAGGTACCGGCGGCTGTGCGAGGACGAGGAGCGCGACGAGGACCAGGACGGCATCCCCGACGTCTACGAGCAGGACGACCCGGCGTACCACCTGCGCATGGCCGAGATCCATGAGGGGAAGGCCGCTGAGCACCGGCGTATCGCGGCCGGGCTGTCCGCCGCCGCGCGCCACGCGCGTGCCGAAGTGCCGGGCGGGGCAGGCGAGGAGAACGGTCGTCCGGCATGATCTGACGAGACGGTACAAAACAAGACGGCATCACAAGCAGAGGGAGAGAACGCGATGAGCGCACCCGACGGCAGGCCGGTCGGCGCCGAACACAGCATCGGCCAACTGGTCGCCTCGGCGACGACCGAGATGTCGGCGCTGGTGCACGACGAGATCGCGCTGGCCAAGGCGCAGCTCAAGCGGGACGTGAAGCGCGGCGCGGCGAGCGGCGGGGCCTTCTCCGGCGCGGGCGCGGTGCTGGTGTTCTCGCTGCCGATGCTCAACTTCGCGCTGGCGTACGGCATCCGGACCTGGAGCCACTGGAACCTCGCGGTGTGCTTCCTGCTGTCCTTCGCCGCCAATGTGCTGGTGGCCGGTCTGCTCGCGCTGATCGGTGTGGTGTTCGCCAAGAAGGCCAAGAAGAGCAAGGGCCCGCAGAAGGTCGCCGCGTCCGTGAAGCAGTCGGCGGGCGTCCTGCAGAACGCCAAGCCACACCCGCGTGAGCTGCCTCCGGCGGACCGCGCGCACAAGGCTGTGGCACGCTCGTCCTCATGACGGAACCCGCCGCCGCACCGGCCGTACGCCTCGACCTGCCCTCCGGGGAGCGGGTGACGCACCGGGATGTCGCCGCCAACGGCGCGCGTTTCCACATCGCGGAGCTGGGCGACGGCCCCCTGGTGCTGCTGCTGCACGGCTTCCCGCAGTTCTGGTGGACCTGGCGGTACCAGTTGTCCGCGCTGGCGGGCGCGGGCTACCGGGCCGTGGCCATGGACCTGCGGGGCGTCGGCGGCAGCGACCGCACCCCGCGCGGGTACGACCCGGCCAACCTCGCGCTGGACGTCACCGGGGTGATCCGCTCGCTCGGCGAGCCGGACGCCGCGCTGGTCGGCCACGACCTGGGCGGCTACCTGGCGTGGACGGCGGCGGCGATGCGGCCCAAGCTGGTCCGGCGGCTCGCGGTGGCGTCGATGCCGCACCCGAGGCGCTGGCGCGCGGCGATGCTGCGCGACGCCCGGCAGACGGCGGCCAGCTCCTACATCTGGGGTTTCCAGCGGCCGTGGATTCCCGAGCGGCAGCTCACCGCGGACGACGGCGCGCTGGTGGGCGAGCTGATCCGGGACTGGTCCGGGCCGCGCCTGCCGGAGGACGCGGACGTGGCGGCGTACCAGCGGGCGATGTGCATCCCGTCGACGGCGCACTGCTCGATCGAGCCGTACCGCTGGCTGGTGCGGTCGCTGGCGCGGCCTGACGGCATCCAGTTCAACCGGCGGATGAAGCGGCCGGTGCGGGTGCCCACGCTGCATCTGCACGGCTCGCTGGACCCGGTCACCCGCACGCGCAGCGCGGCCGGTTCGGGCGAGTACGTGGAGGCGCCGTACCGCTGGCGGCTGTTCGACGGGCTGGGGCACTTCCCGCACGAGGAGGACCCGGTGGCGTTCTCCACCGAGCTGATCAACTGGCTGAAGGACCCCGAACCCGATCGGTGACCGTTCGGATGCGCCGAGTGCCCGCTTTCCCGACCGTTCCTGACTGTTTGCGCACCGAACTGCCACATGCCTGACGCATAGGCCGATCGGGGGGCCCGGACGCGGTTACTGACCTTGGGGCGGGGGCACACGTCGGGGTATGGGCTGGACGCACGACTACGGTGACGCACCCCGCGAACGACGCTCGGCCTCCGGGCCGGATTCGCCGCAACCAGGAACGCCGCAACTCGCGGAGGCGGACCCGAGGGTGGGGATTCCGCGTATCCTGCGCCGCCGGGCCCGCTGGGTCTCCGTACGCCTGCGCCACACCGCGCGCACCTGAACCCGCGTCACCTCTGGAGGACGCGGTCGCCTCACAGGGCGCAGTTGTCGGTACCCACCTGGCTGTTCGCCGTACGCCCCCGTGTGATGTCGGGGCGGATCTCGTCCGCGGTCAGGGCGTAGCCGGTCTCGGCGTCGTCGCGCGACTTGGCGAACACCACGCCGTACACCGTGCCCTGAGGGGTCAGCAGGGGGCCGCCGGAGTTGCCCTCGCGGACCGTGGTGAACAGTGAGTACACGTCACGGCCGACCGTGCCCCGGCGGTAGATGTCCGAGCCGTTCGCCATGATGCGCCCGCGCACCCGCGCCGCGCGCACGTCGTACGCGCCGTTCTCCGGGAAGCCGGCCACGATGGCGCCGTCCCCGCTGCCGGCGTCCTTCGAGGCGAACCGCAGCACGGGGGCCTTGAGGTCGGGCACGTCCAGGACGGCGATGTCGCGCCGCCAGTCGTAGAGGACGACGGTCGCGTCGTATGTGCGGCCCTCGCCGCCTATCTGGACGGTGGGTTCGTCGACGCCGCCGACGACATGGGCGTTGGTCATCACGCGCCGGTCGCCGAAGACGAAGCCGGTGCCCTCCAGCACCTTGCCGCAACTGCGGGCGGTGCCGGTGACCTTGACGATGGAGCGCTGGGCCCTGACCGCCACGGCGCTGCTCGCCAGGGCCGGGTCCGGCGGCTGGACCTCGCGGATCTGCTCGTCGGAGAAGGGGCTGAAGACCTGCGGGAAGCCGTTCTGCGCGAGGACCGAGCCGAAGTCCTTGAACCAGGTGTTCGACTGCACCGGCAGCACCTGGTCCATCCCCACCAGCACCTTGGAGCCGCGGACCTCGCGGCCGAGCGTCGGCAGCGTGGTCTGGGCGAGCGCGGAGCCGATCAGCCAGGCGACCAGCAGCATGGCGCCCACGTTGACCAGGGCGCCGCCGGTGGCGTCCAGCGCGCGGGCCGGGGACCAGGTGATGTGGCGGCGCAGCTTGTTGCCCCAGTGGGTGGTGAGGGCCTGCCCGACGGAGGCGATCACGATGACGACGATGACCGCGACGACGGCCGCCACGGTGCCGACCTCGGCGTTGTCGGTCACCGCGTCCCAGACCGGGGGCAGCGCGTAGACGGCGAGCAGGCCGCCGCCGAGGAAGCCGATCACCGACAGGATGCCCACGACGAAGCCCTGGCGGTAGCCCACGACCGCGAACCAGACGGCGGCCAGCAGCAACAGGATGTCCAGCACGTTCAACGCTTCAGGCCCCGCCCGTCGACTTTCCCGCGGTAACGATCACGCACGACACCCTGTCACGACCAGCGGTCGAGCGGGACCTGCCGGGTCCGGTCCCAGGGCAGCTCCCAGCCCGCGTAGTGCAGCAGCCGGTCGATGACCCCGGCCGTGAACCCCCACACCAGCGCCGATTCGACCAGGAACGCCGGGCCCCGGAACCCGCTGGGGTGCACGGTGGTCGCGCGGTTGGCGGGGTCCGTGAGATCCGCCACGGGGACGGTGAAGACGCGCGCCGTCTCGTTGGGATCGACCACTCCGACCGGGCTCGGCTCGCGCCACCAGCCGAGGACGGGGGTGACGACGAACTCGCTGACCGGGATGTAGAGCGCGGGCAGCACCCCGAAGAGCTGGACGCCGGCCGGGTCGAGCCCGGTCTCCTCCTCCGCCTCGCGCAGGGCCGCCCGCAGCGGACCGTCGGTCTTGGGGTCGCCGTCCACCGCGTCGAGGGCGCCGCCGGGGAAGGAAGGCTGGCCCGCGTGGGAGCGCAGCGAGCCGGAGCGCTCCATCAGCAGCAGCTCGGGGCCGCGCTCGCCCTCGCCGAACAGGATCAGCACCGCCGACTGCCGGCCGCCGCCGTCCTCGGGCGGCAGGAAGCGGCTGAGCTGCAGCGGCTGGACCGTCTCGGCGGCCCGCGCCACCGGCTCCAGCCAGCCCGGCAGCCCCTGTCTGCGCAGCGCCACCGGGCTCTCGTGCGTGTCACGCGTGTACGTCATGCCACCCCCTGCTGCCGTGTCCAACGCCCGACTGCCCCCTGATCGTTCCCCTCATCCGGCCCCCAGCGGCGGGGCCGGGATGCCGCCCGCGTCCAGATAGGACTGCGGCGGGTTGAGCCGCTGGCCGGGGAAGCCGCCCTTCTCGTACTTGAGGAGCTTGCGGGCCTTGTCCGGGTCGGTCTCGCCCTCGCCGTAGGACGGGCAGAGCGGGGCGATCGGGCAGGCGCCGCAGGCGGGCTTGCGGGCGTGGCAGATGCGGCGGCCGTGCCAGATGACGTGGTGGGAGAGGTCGGTCCAGTCCTTCTTGGGGAACAGCTCGCCGACCGCGGCCTCGATCTTCTCGGGCTCGGTCTGCTCGGTCCACTTCCAGCGCCGCACCAGCCGCTGGAAGTGGGTGTCCACGGTGATGCCGGGCCGGCCGAAGGCGTTGCCGAGGACCACGAAGGCGGTCTTGCGGCCGACGCCGGGCAGCTTGACCAGGTCCTCCAGCTTTCCGGGGACCTCACCGCCGAAGTCCTCCACGAGCGCCTTGGACAGCCCTATGACCGAGCGCGTCTTGGCCCGGAAGAAGCCGCAGGGGCGCAGGATCTCCTCCACCTCGGCGGGGTCGGCCGCCGCGAGGTCCTCCGGGGTGGGGTACTTGGCGAACAGCGCCGGGGTCGTCTGGTTGACGCGCAGGTCGGTGGTCTGGGCCGACAGGACCGTGGCGACCACGAGCTGGAAGGGGTTCTCGAAGTCCAGCTCGGGGTGGGCGTACGGATAGACCTCGGCGAGTTCGCGGTTGATCCGGCGGGCGCGGCGGACCAGGGCGGTGTGCGATTCGCCGGCCGTCCCACCGGCCGTCTTCGCGGGGTCCTTTTTTATGGATTTCACCTTTTTGCCACTTCCGTCGGAATCCTGTTCGCCCACGGCGGAATCACGTCGTGCAACCACCCGCGCGGCCCCCTCGGCCTGTGCTCTCACCGGCGATTTGGACACCCGGCCAGCCTAGAGCCCGGCACCGACATCCGCGCCGGACCCGGAAGATCGGCCCCCGATTGGACCCCTGCCGCTTACCCCGGGACACCTGTGCGGCATCCTTGTGACAGATCACACTGTTTGGACCGTCCGGGAAAACGGGGAACACGGTCCCCTGGCACGCTGGGGAGGAACATCCCCTGAGCAGCTCGACAAGGAGAGAACTCGTGGACGACGTTCTGCGGCGCAACCCGCTCTTCGCGGCTCTTGACGACGAGCAGTCCGCGGAGCTGCGCGCCTCCATGAGCGAGGTCACCCTCGCCCGTGGCGACTCCCTCTTCCACGAGGGCGACCCCGGTGACCGGCTCTACGTCGTCACCGAGGGCAAGGTCAAGCTGCACCGCACCTCCCCCGACGGGCGGGAGAACATGCTGGCCGTCGTCGGCCCCAGCGAGCTGATCGGCGAGCTGTCGCTGTTCGACCCGGGCCCGCGTACGGCCACCGCGACCGCGCTGACCGAGGTCAAGCTGCTCGGCCTCGGCCACGGCGACCTCCAGCCCTGGCTGAACGTCCGCCCCGAGGTCGCCGGCGCCCTGCTGCGCGCCGTCGCCCGCCGGCTGCGCAAGACCAACGACGCCATGTCCGACCTGGTCTTCTCCGACGTGCCCGGCCGTGTCGCCCGCGCCCTGCTGGACCTCTCGCGCCGTTTCGGCGTGCAGTCCGAGGAGGGCATCCACGTGGTGCACGACCTCACCCAGGAGGAGCTGGCCCAACTGGTCGGCGCCTCCCGCGAGACCGTCAACAAGGCCCTCGCCGACTTCGCCCAGCGCGGCTGGCTCCGCCTGGAGGCCCGCGCGGTGATCCTGCTCGACGTGGAACGCCTCGCGAAGCGCTCGCGCTGACGCCTGCCCGTAATTGACCTGCACCGCCGCCTTCGGCGGTGCACAGTGTCCGCATGTCCGGACCGCCCGCGCCCCACGGCCTCGACGCCGAGGGGTTCATCGCCCGTGAAGGCTCCCTCGCGCGCGTGCAGGACGCGTTCCGTCCCGTCGTGGCCGCCGCGCGGGACGGGCTGACGGAGACCTTCGGGGCGCGGCTGCACAGCGGCTATCTCTACGGGTCCGTCCCGCGCGGCACCGCGCGCGTGGGGCGCAGCGACCTGGACCTGCTGGTGGCGCTGCGCGAGGAGCCCACCGACGCCGACCGCACCGCCCTGGCGGCCCTCGGTACGGCCCTGGACCGCCAGTTCCCCGAGATCGACGGCTTCGGCCCGCTGCTGTACGGCGAGGCCCGGCTGCTGAGCGAGGCCGAGCGGTACGACATGGGCTGGTTCCTGGCCTGTCTGTGCACCCCGCTGGTCGGGGACGACCTCGCCGGGCGCCTGCCCCGCTACCGGCCCACTTCCCGCCTCGCCCGCGAGACCAACGGCGACCTGGCGGCGCTGCTCCCGCGCTGGCGCGAGCGGATCGCGGGGGCCGCCGACTCGGAGGAGGCCCGGCGTCCGCTGGTCCGGTTCATGTCCCGGCACCTGGTGCGCACCGGCTTCACCCTGGTCATGCCCCGCTGGAACGGCTGGACGAGCGACCTGGCCGAGATGGCCGAGGCCTTCGGCGCCTACCACCCACGCCGGGCCGCCCAGATGCGCGTCGCGGCACGCTACGGCCACGATCCCGTCGGAAACGCCGCGATCCTGCGCGGCTACGTGGACGACCTGGGCCCGTGGCTCGCCGGGGAGTACGCGCGCGTGCACGGCGTGAAGGGCGCCTCCTAGATGAGGCCGTGCTCGCCCAGGTAGTCCAACTGGGCCCGTACCGACAGCTCGGCCGCCGGCCAGAGGGAGCGGTCGACGTCGGCGTAGACGTGGGCCACGACGGCCTCGGCGGTGCGGTGGCCGTTCTCTACGGCCGTCTCGACCTGGGCGAGGCGGTGGGCGCGGTGGGCGAGGTAGAAGTCGACGGCGCCCTGGGCGTCCTCCAGGACCGGCCCGTGGCCCGGCAGGACGGTGTGCACGCCGTCGTCCACGGTCAGCGAGCGCAGCCGGCGCAGGGACGCCAGGTACTCCCCGAGGCGTCCGTCGGGATGGGCGACCAGGGTCGTACCGCGCCCGAGGATGGTGTCGCCGGTGAGCACGGCCCGGTCGGCCGGGATGTGGAAGCTGAGGGAGTCCGCGGTGTGGCCGGGCGTGGGGACCACCCGCAGCTCGAGTCCGCCGACCGTGACCACGTCCCCGGCGCCCAGCCCCTCGTCCCCGAGCCGCAGCGCCGGATCGAGCGCACGCACGCGCGTGCCGGTGATCTCCGCGAACCGGGACGCGCCCTCCGCGTGGTCGGCGTGGCCGTGGGTCAGCAGGGTGAGCGCTATCCGCTTGCCGGCCTTCTCGGCGGTGTCGACGACCTCGCGCAGGTGGCCTTCGTCCAGCGGGCCGGGGTCGATGACCACGGCGAGGTCGGAGTCGGGCTCCGCGACGATCCAGGTGTTGGTGCCGTCCAGCGTCATGGGCGAGGCGTTGGGCGCGAGCACGTTGACGGCGCGCTCGGTGGCCGGGCCCGAGCGGACCGCGTCGCGGGGCTGGCCGGGCAGGGCGGCGGCGTCGGTCATGCCGCTCCTCCCCGAGGGCCCGGAGCGGCCGGGACATGCTTGGTGAACTCGTCGTGCCCCGGCCAGCTCAGCTCCACCCGGCCGTCCAGCAGCCGGGCCCGCGCGAGCACCGGGGTGAGATCGCGCTCCGGGGCCGCGGCGAGGGCCTCCGCGGCGGTGCCGTAGGGCAGGAGTTGGCGCAGGGTGGCGATGGTGGGCGGCATCATCAGCAGCTCGCCCCTGTCGTACCCGGCGGCGGCCTCGGCGGGCCGGGTCCACACCGTGCGGTCGGCCTCGGTGGAGAGGTCACGGGTGCGCTGGCCCTCGGGGAGGGCGGCGACGAAGAACCAGGTGTCGTAGCGCCGGGACTCGAACTCCGGGGTGATCCAGCGGGTCCACGCGCCCAGCAGGTCGGAGCGCAGCACGAGCCCCCGGCGGTCCAGGAACTCCGCGAAGGACAGCTCGTGCGCGACCAGGGCGAGCCGGTCCGCCTCCCAGTCGTCGCCGCTGGTGTCGCCGACGACCGTGTCGGGGCCGGGCCCGGCGAGCAGGACGCCGGCCTCCTCGTACGTCTCGCGCACGGCCGCGCAGACGATCGCCTGGGCGACCGTCTCGTCGCCCTCTTCCATGCCGAGCCGGTCCGCCCACCACGCGCGCGTGGGGCCCGCCCAGCGGACGTGGTGGTCGTCGTCGCGCGGGTCGACACCGCCGCCCGGATACGCGTACGCGCCTCCGGCGAAGGCCATGGAGGCGCGTCTGCGCAGCATGTGGACGGCCGGTCCGGCCGGGGTGTCCTTGAGCAGCAGCACGGTCGCCGCCCGCCGGGGCACGACGGGAGTGAGCGTGCCGTCCGCGAGGGCGCGGATGCGGTCGGGCCACTCCGGGGGGTACCACTGACCGTTCGCCATGGGCGGAGGCTATCCCGAACAGGGCAGATGTTCGAGAGGTACCGGACCGGAGTCCGCGCGGGCTACGGAAGAAGCTCGACCAGGATCTCGACCTCGACCGGAGCGTCCAGCGGGAGCACCGCGACACCGACCGCGCTGCGGGCGTGCACGCCCTTGTCGCCGAGGACCTCGCCGAGCAGCTCGCTGGCGCCGTTGAGGACACCGGGCTGGCCGGTGAAGTCGGCGGCGGAGGCGACGAAGCCGGTGACCTTCACCACGCGGGCGATCAGGTCCAGGTCGCCGGTGACGGACTTGACGGCGGCCAGCGCGTTCAGCGCGCAGGTCCGGGCCAGGTCCTTGGCCTCCTCGGCGGTGACCTCGGCGCCGACCTTGCCGGTGACCGGAAGCTGTCCGTCCACCATCGGGAGCTGGCCGGCGGTGTAGACGTACTGCCCGGAGCGCACGGCGGGCTGGTAGGCGGCCAGCGGGGGCACGACCTCCGGCAGCGTCAGGCCGAGGTCGGCGAGCCGGGCCTCGACCGCGCTCACGCCTGCTTCTCGCGCTTCAGGTAGGCGACGAGCTGCTCGGCGTTGGGCCCGGGCACCACCTGGACGAGCTCCCAGCCGTCCTCGCCCCAGTTGTCCAGGATCTGCTTCGTGGCGTGGACGAGCAGCGGCACAGTTGAGTATTCCCACTTGGTCATAGGCCGACTGTAGTCGCTGTTATCCACAGCCTCCCGCGTGAGTGTCGCCCGGACTGGTTAGGCTCGAAGACGTGAGCAGGCTCCAGGTCGTCAGCGGCAAGGGCGGGACCGGAAAGACGACGGTCGCCGCCGCTCTAGCGCTGGCTCTCGCCGACGAGGGGAAGCGGACGCTTCTCGTCGAGGTCGAGGGCCGGCAAGGAATCGCGCAGCTCTTCGGGACCGAGGCGCTGCCCTACGAGGAGCGGAAGATCGCCACCGCTCCCGGCGGAGGAGAGGTGTATGCCCTCGCCATCGACGCCGAACAGGCGCTTCTGGACTACCTCCAGATGTTCTACAAACTCGGCGGCGCCGGCCGCGCGCTGAGAAAACTCGGCGCCATAGACTTCGCCACCACCATCGCCCCCGGCCTGCGGGACGTCCTGCTGACCGGCAAGGCGTGCGAGGCGGTGCGCCGCAAGGACAAGAAGGGCGCGTTCCTCTACGACCACGTCGTGATGGACGCTCCCCCCACCGGCCGCATCACCCGCTTCCTCAATGTCAACGACGAGATGGCCGGCCTCGCCAAGATCGGTCCGATACACAATCAGGCGCAGGCCGTGATGCGGGTGCTGAAGTCCCCGGAGACAGCCGTGCACCTCGTCACGCTGCTGGAGGAGATGCCGGTCCAGGAGACCGCCGACGGCATCGCCGAACTGCGCGCGGCGGGGCTGCCGGTGGGCCGCGTCATCGTGAACATGGTCCGCCCCGAGCTGCTGGACGCGGCCGACCTGGACCTGGCCCGTACGGTCCCGCACACCGCGGTCGCCCGCGCGCTGTCCTCGGCGGGCCTCGGCGGAGCGCGGCGCGGCGGGCACGCCGAGCGGCTGGTCGACCCGCTGCTGGCGCAGGCCGCCGAGTACGCCGAGCGGCACACCCTGGAGCAGGAGCAGCGCGCGGTCCTCGGCGAGCTGGACCTGCCGGTGGCCGAGCTGCCGCTGCTCCCCGAGGACATGGACCTGACGGGCCTGTACGAACTGGCCACCGAGTTGCGGAAGCAGGGGTTGTCATGAGCCAGGAGCCGCAGACCGCCGCCGACCCGGACGCGCGCTCCGGCCGCTCCCCGGCCCCGACCCTGCACGTGGACGCGCTGCTGGACGATCCGGAGACCCGGATCGTGGTGTGCTGCGGCTCCGGCGGCGTCGGCAAGACGACCACGGCCGCCGCGCTCGCCCTGAGGGCCGCCGAGCGCGGCCGCAAGGTGGTCGTCCTCACCATCGACCCGGCCAAGCGGCTGGCCCAGTCGATGGGCATCGACTCCCTCGACAACGTGCCGCGCCGGGTCAAGGGCACCGAGGACCGCCGCGAGGAGGCCCCCGGCGAGAGCGACGGGCCCGGCGAACTGCACGCCATGATGCTCGACATGAAGCGCACCTTCGACGAGGTCGTGGAGACGCACGCGGACCCCGAGCGGGCGGCCCAGATCCTGGCGAACCCCTTCTACCAGACGGTCTCCGGCGGCTTCGCGGGCACGCAGGAGTACATGGCGATGGAGAAGCTGGGCCAGCTCCGCGCCAAGGACGAGTGGGACCTGATCGTCGTCGACACCCCGCCCTCGCGGAACGCGCTGGACTTCCTCGACGCGCCCAAGCGGCTCGGGTCGTTCCTGGACGGCAAGCTGATCCGGCTGCTGACCGCGCCGGCCAAGCTGGGCGGCCGCGCGGGGATGGCGTTCCTGAACGTGGGGATGTCGATGATGACCGGCACCCTGGGCAAGATCCTGGGCGGTCAGCTCCTCAAGGACGCGCAGACGTTCGTCTCCGCCATGGACACCACCTTCGGCGGCTTCCGCACCCGCGCGGACGCCACCTTCAAGCTGCTGCAGGCGCCGGGGACGGCGTTCCTCGTGGTGGCGGCGCCCGAGCGGGACGCGCTGCGCGAGGCGGCGTACTTCGTGGAGCGGCTGGCCGCCGAGAAGATGCCGTTGGTCGGCCTGGTGCTCAACCGGGTCCACGGCAGCGGCGCCACCCGGCTGTCGGCCGAGCGGGCGCTCACCGCCGCGGAAAATCTTGCGGAGCCCGGCATTGTGGATCAGACGGACGGGAATGCTGACGTTCGTAACTCCCCCGAAACAGACGGAAGTTCAGATTCCGGCCCCGAAGACTCCCGCCCGGCGGATTCCGCCCCGGACCCGGACCGGCCCGTGGACGAGCTGACCGCGGGTCTGCTGCGCCTGCACGCCGAACGCATGCGGCTGCTCGCGCGCGAACAGCGCACGCGGGACCGTTTCATCGGCCACCACCCCGAGGTGGCCATCGTGGAAGTACCCGCGCTCCCCGGCGACGTCCACGACCTCACGGGCCTGCGCGACATCGGCGACCGCCTCGCGGCGGGGCACACGGAACTGTCCTAGCGGCCCCTGGCCGCGTCACAGCCACGCGCCCGTGCGGACCGTCGGTGCCGCCGGTGCCGCCGTCCTATGCCGGAGGCGAGCCGTCAGCTCACGGCCGCGTAGTTCTCGTAGACCTCGTCGTCGTCGAGGGGCACGATGCCCGTGCCGCGCTCGTACTCCGAGCGGGCGGTCTCCAGCAGCCGCCGCCAGGAGCTCACGGTGGGCCGGCGGCGCAGCAGCGCCCGGCGCTCGCGCTCCGTCATGCCTCCCCACACGCCGAACTCGACGCGGTTGTCCAGCGCGTCGGCCAGGCACTCCGTGCGCACCGGGCATCCGGTGCACACCGCCTTGGCCCTGTTCTGCGCTGCTCCCTGCACGAACAGTTCATCCGGATCGGTAGTGCGGCAGGCGGCCTGCGCACTCCAGTCGGTAACCCAGCCCATACCGGCGCCGTCCTCTCCCGAATCGAGGCTCCCCCACGGCGGCAGCGGCATATTCACCGCCGCCAGTTGAGGACGTTACGGAAGGCGCGGACAGCGCAACACCCCCTTCGGGCCCAATCTTGAATGGCCCGAACGGACTATGGGTAAGCGGCAGATCACCCGGAGGAGTGAGCGGGCGACATGCGTGATCATCCCGGCAAAGCGGGACGGTTGTGGTGCGGCACATGGGGCGCCGGGTGACACACGAGGCGGTTTCGGACACGTGCCCGTCGGGAAGTCGGGGCTCTCCGGAGCGATTCGGGGTCGCCGGACGTATTGCTACCTGGCCGCGCCGCTGTGACAGTTGACTGCAGCTTAGGCCAACGCCTGTGCGTGTGTCCGGCGAATGACAACCTGAGCCCCCGCTTTGCCGTGCCGTGACGCCGTCATGCCGTCGCGCCACCCGACCGGACGTCACGATCCTGCACCCGAACCGCCCGGCGGCCCGTCGCTCCCCCGGAACGCTTATCACCACGGCTTAGGCTGCACCCATGCCAAAGAAGCGCTCGGGCGGTGGTCTGTCGGCCACGCAGCAGGCCGCCAAGTTCCTCGGTGTCAGCGTGCTCGCGGGGGCGGTGATGGCGGGGATCGCACTGCCGGCCGCCGGGGCGCTGGGCCTTGCCGCGAAGGGCTCGGTACAGGGCTTCGACGAGATCCCGGCCAACCTCAAGAGCCCCCAGCTCAGCCAGCGGACGACCATACTGGACAGCCGGGGCAACCAGATCGCCAGCGTCTACTCCCGTGACCGCACGGTGGTGGAGCTGAAGGACATCTCGCCGTACATGCAGAAGTCCATCGTCGCCATCGAGGACTCGCGCTTCTACCAGCACGGCGCGATCGACCTCAAGGGTGTGCTGCGCGCGCTGAACAAGAACGCGCAGAGCGGGGGCGTCGCCCAGGGCGCGTCCACCCTCACCCAGCAGCTCGTGAAGAACTACTTCATCGAGGAGGCCGGCGACGACCCCACCAAGGTCGCCCAGGCCACCCAGCAGACCCTCGGCCGCAAGGTCCGCGAGCTGAAGTACGCGATCCAGATCGAGGAGAAGCTCGGCAAGAAGAAGATCCTGGAGAACTACCTCAACATCACCTTCTTCGGCGAGCAGGCGTACGGCGTCGAGGCCGCGGCCCAGCGCTACTTCTCCAAGCACGCCAAGGACCTCAACCTCCAGGAGTCCGCCCTGCTGGCGGGCATCGTGCAGTCCCCGAGCCGCTACGACCCGGTCAACGACGAGGCCGAGGCCACCAAGCGGCGCAACACCGTGCTCCAGCGCATGGCCGAGCTGGGCGACATCTCGCGCGCCGAGGCCGACCGCGCCGGCAAGCAGCCGCTGGGCCTGCACGTCAGCCGCCCCAAGAACGGCTGCATCACGGCGACCCGCGACTCCGCTTTCTTCTGCAAGTACGTCGAGAACGTCTTCCTCACCGACCCGGTCTTCGGCAAGTCCCGCGAGGAGCGCGCCAAGCTCTGGAACAAGGGCGGCCTGACGATCCGTACGACGCTGGACCCGCAGGCGCAGAAGTCGGTGCAGGACTCGCTCAAGGACCACGTCTACAAGTCGGACTCGGTCGCCGCGGCCGCGACCCTGGTGCAGCCGGGGACCGGCAAGGTGCTGGCGATGGGCCAGTCGAAGCCGTTCGGCTACGGCAAGGACGAGACGGAGTACAACTTCTCGGTCGACCGGGACCTGGGCGGCTCCAACTTCGGCTTCCCGACGGGTTCGACGTTCAAGCCGTTCGTGGCGGCGGCCGCGATCGAGGGCGGCAAGCCGCCGACGCAGGCGTACTCGGCGCCGTACAAGATGGCGTACCCGAGCCCGGTGCAGCGGTGCGGTTCGACGCCGTACCGGAACACCAAGAAGGAGACGGTGGAGAACGAGAACGAGTCCGAGAAGGGCCCGTACCGCATGAAGGAGGCGATGGCCAAGTCGGTCAACACCTACTTCGTGCAGCTCATCTCCGACATCGGGCTGTGCCCGGTGGCCAAGATGGCGGACAAGCTGCACGTGGTGCAGGGCGACGGCTCGAAGCTGCCGCAGGAGCCGTCCATCGCGCTCGGCTCCATCGGCCTCTCCCCGCTGACCATGGCGAACGCGTACGCCACCTTCGCCTCGCGCGGCATGTACTGCACCCCGGTCGCCATCGAGTCGATCACCGAGAAGTCCGGTGACGAGGAGAAGTCGCTGCCGGTGCCGAAGTCCACGTGTACGCGGGCGATGAGCGAGAAGACGGCGGACACCGTCAACACCCTGCTCCGGGACGTGATCGACTCCGGTACCGGCCAGGAGGCGGGGCTGAACGACCGGGACAGCGCGGGCAAGACGGGTACGACGGACGAGCGGAAGAACGCCTGGTTCGTCGGCTACACCCCGAACATGTCCGGCGCGGTCTGGGTCGGCAGCGCCCGGCAGAACGTGAAGATGACCGGCATCACCATCGGCGGGACCTACCACGACCTGGTCTTCGGTGGTGGCGTGCCGGGTCCGATCTGGCGGGACGCGATGTCCGGCGCGCTGGTGGGCAAGGACGCGCCCGACTTCAACACGATCGACATCCCCGACGACCAGGACAAGGGCGACGGCGGGGGCGACGGCCGGGGCGACGGCAACGGCAATGGCAACGGCGGTCGTCAGGGGACGCCGGGCGGGGGCCTGATCGGCGGCCTCTTCGGCGGGCTGACCGGCGGGAACGGCGGCAACAACGGCGGCCAGCCGAAGCCGACGAAGCCGGGGAACCTGGTGCAGGGGAACGCGAACGGCGGACGCCGGAACTGAGGTTCTTCTACGACAGTGGGGCCGCACCTTTTTACGGGTGCGGCCCCACTGTCATGTTCTGCCTAGCCCTGGAGCTGCTGCTTCACGATCGCGGCGACGCGGCCGCCGTCGGCCTGGCCGGCCACCTTGGGGTTCACGATCTTCATGAC
This sequence comes from Streptomyces bauhiniae, assembly GCF_004784475.1. Taxonomy (GTDB): domain Bacteria; phylum Actinomycetota; class Actinomycetes; order Streptomycetales; family Streptomycetaceae; genus Streptomyces; species Streptomyces seoulensis. The sequence continues at coordinate 466,256 of NZ_SRRT01000006.1, read as the reverse complement.
GGCACCCATGGCCCGCGGCCCCTCGGCGCCGCCCGCCCTGGCCTCCTCGACGGCCTGGGCCACGATCGTGGTCAGCTCGTCGTCAGAGAGCTGCTTGGGCAGGTAGGTGGCGAGCAGCTCGCCCTCCGCCTTCTCCCGCTCGGCCTGCGCGGGACGACCGCCCTGGGCGAAGGCGTCCGCGGCCTCGCGGCGCTTCTTCGCCTCCTTGGTGATCACCTTGAGGACCTCGTCGTCGGACAGCTCGCGCTTCTCCTTGCCCGCGACCTCCTCCTTGGTGATCGCGGCGAGGGTCAGCCGGAGCGTCGCGGAGCGCAGCTCGTCGCGCTCGCGGATCGCGGCGTTGAGGTCGTCGTGGAGCTTCGACTTGAGCGTGGTGGTCATGGAGCGATTGTCGCAGGTGCGTCATGCCGAACGCCCCTTGATTAAGGGGCCTTGATCAAGGGGGCGCCACCTCTTGAGGCTTCGGCGGGGTCTGACACGATGGGCGTATGCGCGCGCGATACGGAGTACCCCTGGGGATCATGGCGGCCGGGGCCGCCGGAGTGGCGTACGCGGCGGGCTTCGAGGTCCGCTCCTTCCGCCTCCGACGAGTGACCGTGCCGGTCCTCCCGCCGGGCATGCGCCCGCTGCGGATGCTTCAGGTCTCCGACATCCACATGGTGGGCGGGCAGCGCAAGAAGCAGCGCTGGCTCCAGTCGCTGGCCGGGCTGCGCCCCGACTTCGTGATCAACACCGGCGACAACCTCTCCGACCCCGAGGGCGTCCCGGAGACGCTGGACGCGCTGGGCCCGCTGATGGAGTTCCCGGGCGCGTACGTCTTCGGCTCCAACGACTACTACGGTCCCAAACTCCGCAACCCCGCGCGGTACTTGCTGGAGAAGACGAGCGGGAAGCACGGCCTGAACGGCAACGCGCCCGCGGTCGGCGTGGTCCACAACCCCTGGGAGGACCTCAGGGACGGCTTCGACACCGCGGGCTGGCTGAACCTGACCAACCAGCGGGGCGTGCTGAAGGTCGAGGGCGTCTCCATCGAGCTGACCGGCCTGGACGACCCGCACATCAAGCGTGACCGCTACGCCCGCGTGGCCGGCGGCCCCTCCGAGGGCCACGACTTCTCGATGGGCGTCGTGCACGCGCCGTACCTGCGCTCCCTGGACGCCTTCACGGCGGACGGCTACCCGCTGGTCCTCGCCGGGCACACCCACGGGGGCCAGCTCTGCATCCCCTTCTACGGCGCACTGGTCACCAACTGCGACCTGGACACCGACCGGGTGAAGGGGCTGTCCACCCACACGGCGGAGGGCAACACGTCCTACCTGCACGTCTCGGCGGGCTGCGGCACGAACCGCTACACCCCGATCCGCTTCGCCTGCCCGCCGGAGGCGACGCTGCTGACGCTGGTGGAGCGGGTGTGAGCCTGGCTGGGCGGGCGGTGAGGCAGGCGATGGGGCGGGCGTAACCCGATCGGATTGCCCTGAATGGTCGCATTTCGCCCTCCTGCCTAGCGTGAGGGCATGACCGCACCGATACCGCCCGTGCCCCGGGAGATCCCGGATCTGCCCGCGATCCCCTGGGAGAGCACGCCCGTACTGAAGCCGTCGTTCGTGCCGGTGACGGCGGTGGTGGCGCCGGTCCGTCGCCCCCTGGTGGCCGCGTACCGCCTGCTGACCGCGCTGCTGGCGGGGGCGGGGGTGGCCCTGGAGATCTACCTGGCCGGCCCGGCCCGCGCGCTGAGCTACTTCCAGGTCCAGAGCACGGTGCTGCTGGCGGTGGTCATGCTGGTGTCGGCCTCGCGCTCCTGGCGCCCCCGCCGCGCCCTGCCGGCCGCGCTGACGGGGGCGGTGCTGCTGTACGTGGTGATCGGCGCGGTGGTGTACCACGGGCTGCTGGCCCACACGACGCCTCCGTTCACCATGACGGGCGCGACGGCGCCGCCGGCGCGGTGGCACGCCCAGTGGGCGGCGCTCCAGGTGCTGCACACGCTGGTGCCGCTGGCGGCGGTACTGGACTGGCTGCTGCTGACGCCGGCGTCACGGATGCATCTGCGGCAGGCGGCGGGCTGGCTGCTGTTCCCCCTGGCGTACCTGATCTTCCTGCTGACCCGGGCCCGCTCCCTCTACCCCTTCCTGGACGTCCCGGCCCACGGCTACCGCCACACCCTGGCCAACGCGCTCCTGCTGGGCCTGGCGATCTACGCCTCCGCGGTGCTCCTGATCGCCCTCGACCACGCCCGCCCCTCCCCGGTCCGCCGCCGCGTCTAACCGGATTTCGCCTGAGGCCCCCGGTGGGCTAAAGTAAACGACGTCGCCGCGACAGCAGCGACATCGGGGTGTAGCGCAGCTTGGCAGCGCGCTTCGTTCGGGACGAAGAGGTCGTGGGTTCAAATCCCGCCACCCCGACAGTGAGGGCCCGGTGCTGAGGGATCAGCACCGGGCCTGATTTGTGTGCGGAGACGTTCCAGGTGCCATCTGGGATGGGACTCAGGTCCCGTACTGATCCATGTACTTGTCCAAGATTGCCAGCGCCTGCCCCTTCATTCGAAGCTCGGCCCGGCTCCGGACGATCTCCGCGATTTCCTCCGGCGTGTGGCCGAGCCAGCGCATGACGTTGAGGGCGACGCTGATGATGTCAGCGACCTCGCGGGCAGCGGCTTCCCTGTCACCGACGGCAAGGTGCTCCTCCACTTCGTCGAACTGGATATCCGCAGTGCTGCGGAAATGGGACAGCGGCTTACGGGTGATCTCGTTGTGCGCTTCGTCCCAGGCTTCCCACATGCCCTGGAACGGACCTAGCTCGTCCGCCATGACGCGTCCTTCCATGTCGTTGGCCAGATGATCGACGCCCCCGGGGATTCATCGCGCCGACGAGATGAACTGATGCGCCGCCGAGGCAGGACGACGTGCGGTCTGGTCGACCAAGAGCCCTGCCCCGACAAAGAGAAGCCCGGCGAAGGCCAGCGCGGCTACCCGTCGCGCCGAAAGGCGCGGGACCTCCACCTCGTTGATCTTCATTCCTCCCCCCACGATGGCAACAGCGACACAGAGGGCGCCTACGATCTGCAACGTCATACAGTCCTCCCCATCGAGTCTCAGCGTTCTTCTGTGGAATTTTCCATAGTTATCAATGGGTGTCTACATGCTTCACACTGTCAATCTACGCAGACCTTCAAGGTCGTGGAGCGTGATCTGACGTCGTCCTGTACTGACGAGCCCCTGCTCGCGCAGTTGCCGCAGCGCGATCGCCACCGCGTCTCGCGACGCGCCGATCCTGTTGGCCAGGTCGTTCTGACTGACAGGGACATCGAGCACCCAGTCCTCGCCACGCAGGCTGCCGAACTCAGCGGCCAGCTCGAGCAGCCACCGAGCGAGCCGATTCTTGACTCCCATCCGGGCCAGGACCGCCTGCTGGTCCGACTCTCGTCGACGCCAGACCGCAGCCTTGTACATCACCGGCCACAGGCGCTCTTCCTCAATGAAGGAAAGAAGGGAGTCCGCTGCAATGTCCACGCCGGCCACCTCCGTGATCGCTGTGACGGACGCAGAGCGCACCTCCCCCATGAGGACCCCCTCGTCTCCCATGACCTCTCCAGGACCCCGGACGGCGAGAATCACCTCGGTACCGTCGGCCGCCCGCCGGGTCACCTTGATATGGCCGTGCTCAATGACCAGGACGGACCGAGAAGGTTGCCCCTCCCAGAAGATGGTCTGCCCTTCCGGAAAACGCACCTCGACACCCCGGTCATGCAGGGCCTGACGTTGGTCTTCCCTCAGGACGTCGGTGATCGAGTGAGCTTCATTCGCCATAGAGGTGAGCGTACGGTTCGGCCCTCCTCTATGGAATGTTCCATACCCACTGCCAATCCTTAAGCCGACGGGATCGGACGTTGGCCTGATTCCGTGGTCTCTTCTCTGAAGGGGCGAGAGAGGATCTTGTCCTGTCGTACGAGGGGGGCCTCACATGACCGACCAGCACGATCGTCGCTGTGGACGACCGACCCGTTCCGGGAGCCCATGCAAGATGCGGCTGTCCGGTTCGGACGTGGCGTGTGGCACGCACGCCACTGAGCAGGACAAGGCCGTCACTGAAGCCCACCGGCGCGGGTGGAGAGAAGGTCACGAGACCGGCTGGAAGAGCAGCGCGCGGTCTTCCGCGTCGCGGATCGAACAGTTGGAGAGGCGCGTCCATGAGCTCGAGGAACAGCTCGACGGCGCCAAACGCGTATATGAAGTGGGCGGCCATCAGGTGGTGGATGTCGGCGGATACGCCTACCGGTGGCGGGGAGGGGACCTGCTTGAGGTCGGCGACCGGGTACTGCTGCCCGAGAACTACGTGAGTCGCTTGAGGAATGGTCCAGGCCCCACCGTGGGAGTGGTGAGCCAGCTCGGCACTACATATCGAGGTCCGCTGGCCGACATCGTCAGCCGTATGCCAACGACACCTGAGTAGCCCCGTGGGTCCGCGTGACAGCCCGTGATCAGGTTCGTTCGCCGGCCAGCATGGGCAGTCCACCGTCAAGGAATCTCAGGTACCGAGTTGGGGGGCGCAGTGGCGGGCGGGAATGATCCACACGCGCGAGAACTCGCGCGGCAGAACAGGGAACGGGAAAAGGCTCAGAAGGCCGCGGAAGTCGCGGCCAAGCGCAAGGCTCGTGAGGAGAAGCTGGCCTACGAGGCAGCCCGCGCCCAGGAGGCGGTCGATCGGACCAGCGTGGCGGAACACGATGTCGAGCAACTCACCAAGCTGCTGCACTCGTCCGTGCTCGACGGGAAACCCCTGACGTTCGCCCGGCTGAAGCAGAAGTTCACGCCCTCCCTATTCCTGCCGCCCAAGGGACGCAAGAAGGCGGCGCCGCTGCCCCGTTGGGAGGAGTACGAGCCGGAGCCGCCCCGAGGGCTGCGCGGTGCACTCGGATTCGGGCGTCGCGGGTACGAAGCGGAGGTCGAAGTCGCGCGGAAGCGGTTCGATCGAGCACTCCGTGACCACGCCCGTGACGAACTGGAGCGCGCGGACAAGCTGGACAGGGCGCGTGCACGCCACGAGGAAGCCAATCAGGAAGAGGCTGCGCGGATCGAGGCGTGGAACGCCGACCTTGAGGCGCGCCGGGACGCATATCAGGACAGAGACGTCGAAGCTGTCGAGTGGTTCACCAACCAGGTCCTGGCGGCATCCACCTATCCGCACGGCTTTCCCAAGACCAACAAGGTCTCCTTTCAGGCCGACACCGGCGACTTGCTGGTCGAGATCGACCTCCCCTTGGAGGACGTAGTCCCTGCCGCCCGTGCCTACCGGTATGTGAAGGCACGCGACGAGATCACACCCGTTCCACGTCCCGAGAAAGAGCGCAAGGAGTTGTACGCCTCCGTTCTTGCGCAGACGGCTCTACGCACCGTCTATGAACTCTTCACCTCTGACTCCGAGGGGGTGGTCCGGTCCATCGCCTTGAACGGACACGTGGCCACCATCGACCGCGCCACGGGGCGAAGCGTGCATCCCTGCCTGATCACCCTCCAGGCCGATCGAGACGAGTTCAAGGAACTCGTGCTCACTCAGGTTGACCCGCGTGCCTGCCTGAAGCGGCTGCGCTCACTGATCTCACCCAACCCGTATGAACTGGAAGCGGTACGCCCGCTCGTCACGTTCGACTTGTCCAAGTTCCGCCTCATGGACGGGCTGGACGTAGTGGCCGGTCTGGACAGTCGGCCCGTGCTGATGGACTTGAAGCCCACCGAGTTCGAGCACCTCATTCGGCAACTGTTCGAGGCCATCGGTCTGGACAGCGTGAACACCCAGCCGTCGAAGGACGAGGGGGTCGACGCGGTGGCGATGAACACCGACCCTGTCATGAAGGGGTTGTGTGTCATCCAGGCCAAGCGCACGAAGAACGTGGTGCCGTTCGAGACCGTGTCCGCCCTCGCCGGCGTCGTGGAACACAAGCGGGCGGCCAAGGGAATCCTGGTGACAACATCCTGGTTCGGCGCGGCCAGTGAGGCGTTCGCCAACGAACACGGTCGCCTTGAGCTCCTCGACGGGGCGAATCTGGTGCATCTGTTCAAGGAACACATGAACTTGGATGTCATCCCTGGCCCGGTGCCGCCGAAGCGGCGCCCTCGCTAGGGATCAGAGCAGGCGCTTGGGTGTCCCGGTATGCCTCGGTCACCGCTGCTTGGAGTTCTGGAGCCGTGAGATCGGTGGGCTCAGCTAGCTCCGGGGCCACTTCGTAGTCCTCCAGGAGCAGGAAGACGTGGTTGAAGAGTTCTTCCAGGGGGCCTCGGACTCGTTCGCCGTTCGACTTGGCAGTTCGGCGGGTCTGCCACCAGGCGTAGGCGAAGGTGGGGGCTGGGAGGGTGCCGTTGGAGAACTCGCGTAGCAGGTTCAGGTGATGGGCGGTCGCGGTGTCCGGGGGCACCTCTGCGGCGTCGGACCAGGCGTGGTGGGTGGGGACGTACGTAGCTGCCACCGCGAGGAGTTCGGGGTGGCGGGCCGCTTGTTTGCAGGCGTAGCGGGTGAAGCGGGCTCGGGCTGCGTCGGTGCCCTCGGGGACGGCTGCTGTCATGAAGGGCTTGGTGCCGGCCAGCAGGACGTGGCCGGGGGCCGGGAAGAGTAGCGCGCCCTGGTGATCGGGGGTCCAGAGGAGGGTCGACGGGCGGGTGGTCACGTCGGCGGGGATCGCGCTGGTCGTCACGATCGGGTCCGCGCCGAGCGGGGCGTACCGGAGGTGGGTGGCGCCGGTCGAGCGGCACCCGGCCATCACCCGGTCCGCCAGGATCGCGCCCAGCCGCTCACCAGCGGTGAGAGGGGTCACCGACTTTCCGCTCAGCCAGGAAGGGGCGAGGTTTCCGTCCAAGGTGAGCAGCACGGCCAGATCCGGATCTGGGCGTTCCGTTGACGCTTCCAAGCTTCCCTCCGGCATAGATCCCCTCTTCACTGGAAGAGGAGCCGGTCCTGAACTGAAATTCGGGGGAAGATATCGATTTCCATGACGCCGGCACACTCGCCTACAGAGAAGTCGATCTGCGCACCGACAGTCGAGGGAGTGGATATGAACGTGAGCCGCGTGGCGCCCTCGCGGTAGACATCCAGCAGCGCATCCCCCTCGACGTTCGACCAGCGCACCCTGACCGATCGGGTAACGGCTTCATACGAGAGCACAAACATCCCCTCGTCGGAGCGCCAGGTCAGTACACGCGCCCCACTTTCTTGAATCTCCGGCCATTCACCGACGATGTCGAAAACTTCTTCGTCGTCAGGGAACACAAAATGTCCATGCAAAGCCAACCCCCCTGCACCATTCTCCGACCCACATCCGCGCAGGCAATTTCTCCAAACTCTTATCACTCGGAGTGAAGAGTCGTGATGATCACGCCTCGCTCAAGCCTTGCACCGCCCTCCCCCGACAGACACACCTTCGCACTGTGTGGCGGATCAAGGAAATCTGCCGGCTTTTCGTAACGGAGGATCCGTTCCAGCCTTATGGGAGAGTGCACATCGATGCCAGACGCACTGGCGGTGAAATAAAAGTCCTGGCCGACACGTGCAATTCCTCCCACGCAGCGAACAACACATACGACCCCACCTTGGGCGTCCTGCTCGGAGGAGTAGATCTGCAGCCTTGCCGCATCAAGTTCACCCATGCCTGTATGCCTCCCGCACGAATTGCTGCACCTGCTCAGGTGAAAGCTTTGGTATGTCCCACTCAAGGGCATCACTGATGCCCTCGTACGATTTGATTCTAGGTACGTTGATTCCCATGTCGCTCAGAATCCGCTGTGCAGTGCTCACGGGAAGCTCTACGGTGGCCCTGCTGGCAAGCTCCCGTGCGGAAAGATTCACTCCCACTTCTGCCTCCGCACGAATATACCCGGGCATAAGTTCTACCCCTTCGAGCGCGTTACGAGGTATGAGCTGCACCACTGCGTCACCGAATTGCTCCGAGTGCCGCGCGAAGGCTGTCGCCACACCCGGATCAGTAGACGTCGGAGTAGTCCCGGAGGCCTGGGTTCCCGAGCTGGCTTCGTATCCCTTGGTGGTACCCCGGAACAGGTGCTCGTCAGTACAGGCCGCTGGGGCCAGCCCTAGGACATCGACCCATCTATTCGGATTGAGGACGTAGGTCGCCGGATTGGGAGCGGGCGCGAGGCCGAGTGGGTCGGCCGTGATGTACCGCGCCGTCTCCGGGTCGTAGTGCCGGAAGTAGTTGTAATGCAGCCCAGTCTCAGGGTCGAAGTACTGACCCGGGAAGCGCAACGGCGTATACGCCGTGCTGTTCGCTGTCCATGCCGTCGTGCCCCACAGGGTGCTGCGGGTGCGCCAAGCCGTTTCTCCCGCCTCGTCTACCAGTTCCGTCGGCGTGCCGATCAGGTCGGTGACGATGGCGTAGAAGCGGGAGTCGATTTCGGAGTCGGGGGTGGTGATGCGTTCGGTCTGGGTGACGGGGTGGAGGCCCTGGTGGTTCCAGGTGAGGGTTACCGGGTGGGGGAACTCGGGGGAGGTCGTGGTCTGTTCGCAGAGGGTGGTGCCGTCCCAGGTGAAGACCACGCACTCCACCACCCTCTCGCCCGCCATGCGGAGCTTGGCCGTGCGGCGGCCCAGGGGGTCGTAGGTGTAGTGCCAGCGGGTGCCGTCCGGGGTGGTGACGGCGGTGAGGCGGTCCTCGGTGTCCCATTCGTAGCGCCAGGTGTCGGGGCGCCGGGAGAGGCGGGTCTTCTGGCGGAGGACCGTGCGGCCGAGGGCGTCGTGCTCGTAGCGGATGTTGCCCGCACGGGTGATGCGGGTGCCGGTGTAGGCACGCGGGCCCGTCGCCTCGCCGCCCGGATGGGTCGAGGGCCAGCTCGCCTCGGTCTGGTTGCCCGCCTCGTCGTACGCGTACCGCTCCGTCCAGCCGGCCGCGTGGACCGCCGTGACCCGGCCGGTGGCGTCCAGGTCGAAGGTGCGGGAGGACAGGTCGTCGTCGATGCGGGTGACGTTGCCGTCCGCCCGGTACTCGTACGCGCGGTGGCGGAGGAGGCCGCCGCGCGGCGTCCGTACCGACTGGGCCGTCAGGCGGCCCAGGACGTCGAAGGTGTGCTCCAGGGAGAGTGACTCGCCGATGTGGCGGCCGACTTCGCGGCCGGCCGCGTCGTAGGTGAAGTCGATGCTGTGGCCGGAGGCGACCATGCCGGTGCGGCGACCCGCCGGGTCGTAGGACCAGGTGGTCGTGGCCCCGGTGGGGGTGGTGCGGCCGGTGCGGCGGCCGAGGGTGTCGTGCGTGTAGGTCAGCGTGCGGCCGTCGACCGTCTCGGAGACGGTACGGCCGTAGCGGTCGCGCAGGATGCGCAGGGTGCTGCCGTCCGGGCCGACCGCCTCGGCCAGTTGATCGGTGAGGTCGAAGGCGTACGTGGTGACCGCGCCCGCCGCGTCCTTGCGGACGGTGCGGCCCAGCTCGTCCCGCTCGAAGGCGATGGTCTCGCCGAGGGCGTTGGTGCGGGCGGTGAGGCGGCTCGCGGGGTCGTAGGCGTAGGTGAGCGTGCGGTCGTCGAAGTCCGTCTCCGCCGCGAGGCGTCCCGCCGGGTCGTACGTGTAACTCCACGTCAGGCCCTGCGGGTTGGTGACCTCGGTGAGCCGCAGCTCGGTGTCGTACGTGAACGCGTGCCGTACGCCGTCCGGGCCGGTGCGGGCCGTCAGGAGGTCGAAGTGGGTGTACTCGAAGCGGGACACCGCGCCCAGGGCGTCGGTGTGGGTGGTGCGGTTGCCCTCACCGTCGTACGTCCACGACTCGGTCGTGCCGTCCGGTGCCGTACGGCGGGCCAGGTGGCCCTCCACCGTCCACTCCAGGCGGGTCACCGCGCCGGTGGGGTCGGTGATCGCGACCGGGCGGCCGAAGGCGTCGCGGCCGTAGGACGTGGTCGCGCCCAGCGGGTCGGTGACGCGCAGCGGGAGGCCGGCGCGGTCGGTGGCGATGGTGGTGGCGTGCCCGAGCGGGTCGGTGACGGAGACGAGGTGGCCGGCGTCGTCGTACGCGAGGTGCGTGGTCTGCCCGGCCGCGTCGGTGATCGAGGTGAGGTTGCCGCGGTCGTCGTAGGTCTGGCGGACCGTGGTGCCGTCGGGGCGGGTCACCTTCACCGGGAGGCCGAGGGTGTCGTACTCGGCGCGGGCCTCGCGGCCGTCGGGGCGGATGACCGTGAGCGGGTTGCCGTCGGCGTCGCGGTGGAACTCCGTGGTGTGGCCGAGCGGGTCGGTCACCGAGAGCAGGCGGTTGCGGCGGTCGCGCTGGTAGCGGGTGGTGGCGCCGAGCGGGTCGGTCTCGGCGACGACCTGGCAGTGGCGGTTGACGCGGTAGTGGCTGGTGTGGCCGAGGGAGTCGGTGATGGCGGTGACCAAGTCGCCGGTGGCCGGGTCCGGGTCGCCGTAGGTGAAGGTGGAGCGTAGGTGGCCCTCGGCGCCGGACTGGTGGACGCAGCGGTCCTGGTCGTCGTAGGCGTAGGTGAAGTGGCTGTCGTTGGTGTCGGTCCAGGAGGTGATGCGGGCCGAGGTGTCGTAGGTGAAGCGGGTGGGGCGGCCGGAGGAGTTGGTGACCTCGGTGAGGTGGCCGCCCGAGTGGCCGTAGCGGATCAGTTCCTGGTCGGCGCCGGTGAGGCGGAGGGCGGTGACGCGGCCCTCGGCGGTGGATATCCCCAGGTGGTAGCCGCCGCTGTGGACGAGGGCGCTGGGCGCGCCGTCGGCGTCGTACTCGAAGGTGATCCAGTTGCCGTTGCGGTCGTCGAGCTGCTCCAGGACCGCGAGGGTGTCGGAGCGGTCGGCGAAGTGACGGGTGTGCCCGGATTCCGGGTCGGTGAGGGTGTAGCCGCCCTCCACCCGGTCCAGCGGCCAGCGCGGGCCGTGCGAGGGCAGGGTCGGGACGCCGGGCGCGGGGTGCGGGTAGGGCAGGACGAGGCCGTCCTCGCCGACGAACACCACGCCCTCGGTGTCCGTCTCCAGCCGCTGGTCCAGCGTCGAGGACCAGGACGGCCCGAATCAGCCGCCCAGCCGGTACGACGACTCGAACTGCCGCCTGACCAGCAGCGGAAGCACGCCCGGCAGGGCCACGTCGGTCTGCGGGAGCACCATGCGGCCGGTGGCGACGTCGACCGGGTCCTTCTCGCAGACCTTCTCGCCCGGACGCCGGGCCACGTCGTCCGCGTCCTTCTCGACCACGTTGCGGGCGGTACGGCGGATGCCCTGGCTGGCGGCCTCTTCCGCGCCCTCCTTCATGGCGAGCCGGAGCCCGCCGCGCGCCAGTCCGGCGCCCTTGGTGCCGATCAGCTCCGGGATCATCCGGCCGACGAACTCCGACGGGTCCTTCTTGAAGCCGTCGATGGCCGCCTGGACCGTGCGCTCGGGGTGAGTGGCCGTGGAGACCAGGCCCGACAACGTCATGTTGACGTTCTGGAGGTAGGCCGCCGGGTGGGTCAGGTTGTAGGGGTCCGTGGGGTTGAGGCCGCGGGCGAAGTTGACCAGGCCCGCCGTGCCCTTGAGGGCGCCGCCGACGACGTGGGTGAGTTCGGTGTTGGCGGCCTGGTAGCCGTCGGTGAAGTCGTGGCCGAGGCGTTCCAGCGGCGGGGGTTCGGCGGGGGCGTGGGCGAGGGCGGCCTTGATCTTGCCCTGGGCGTCGGCGGCGGCGGTGTTGCGCTGCTTGCGGGCCTCGTTCAGCTTGTGCGCGGCAGCGTCGCGGTCGGACTTGCCCGCCTGCTTGTCCTGCACCGGCTTGGCGCCGGGGTCCTCGCCCGCGCGGGCCTTCGCGTTGTAGGCGTCGGCCTTCTTCTGATAATCGTCCGCCGCGTCGTCGAACGCCTTCGTACCCTTCTTGTACAGCTCGACGGCCTCCGCCGCCTGCTTCTGCGCCCAGGTGACCGTGTCGGCGTACCGTTCCAGCGCGTCCGCCGCCGAGCCGCAAGCCTCCGCCGCGTGGGCCCACTTGGTGGGGTGGACGCCGAACTTCTCGCGGAAGGCGTCGCCGCCCTCGCCCTTCCAGCCCGCCGAGTCGATCTTCTTCAGACCCGAGCCGACCTTGCCGAACGCCCCGTGGAAGTCCTTCAGATGCTTCGCGCTCTCGCGGATCTTCTCCGGCTTGCCGTGCACGAGTTCGTCGGCCTGCTCGGTCTGGCCGAGCTGCTGCTCGCCCGGCGTCGCGCCCAGGTCGGAGGCGACCTCGTCGCCCCAGTCCTCCACACCGTCGGCCCAGTCGTGCAGGCCGACGCGGTCCAGCCCGTCGCTGAGCTTGTCCGTGCCCTCGTCGACGAGTTCGCCGACCTTCTTCTTGCCCTTGTCGTACAGGTCCTCGGCGCCGCCCAGCAGCGAGTTGGTGAGGTCCCCCAGCCCCATCAGCCCTCACCGCCCTGCTGCTCGGCCGCCTTCGCGCGGGCCTGTGGGGACGGGCCGAAGGTGTCGTCGAGGAACTGGTCGTACTCCTGGTCCGACACGCCCACCGCGCCGTGCAGGTTCTCCGGGGTGACCGGGACCGTGCCGATCAGGGGTGCGGTCATCGCGTCCCGGCCCGCGTCCTTCCAGCCCTGCTTGCTGTTCTCCCACGCCTGCTCGAAGGACTCCTGCGAATAGTCCACCGTACGGCCCGACTTGGCGATGTCCCCCCAGCCCATCCTCTCCACCTCCTCCTCGGAGGCGTACGGGTTGCCCACCGCCGAGTTGGCCACGACCTTCACGCTGCCCTTGAGGTACTGCTCGGTCTCGTAGTACGTGCCCGCCGAGAGGTTGGTCTTCTGCGCGAACGCGTTGCCCTCCGCGATCAGGGCGCGTACGCCCCACTCCCAGCGCTCACAGAACGACTTCAGCCCGCCGGACAGGCCCTCGTGGCCCAACTCCAGCCCCGACAGCGCGATTCCGGAGAAGCCCCGGCCCGCGCCGGCCTGGCCCACCATGCCCAGCTCACCCAGTTCACCCAGCGCCTCCGTCAGCCCCTTGGCGATCTCCTCCAGGCCCTGCGCCTGGAGATCCATCCCACCCTCGCCGCTCATACCGCACCCCCGTGCCGCGCCTCGTCGTCCAGATCCACCGCCGCGCCGTCCGGCACGATCCCCGCCACCGGCGGGAACACCATCCCGTCCGACCCGTCCGCACAGTCCAACGCCACCCCGCACGGCACGCCCGCCGCGGGCACCGCCACATCCAACAGCCGTGCGCCCAGCACGCGTTGATACATCCACTCCCGCGCCGACTCCCCCCGCGCGGTCGCGTACCGGGCGAGCGCCTGCTCGTCGGAGAACGCCAGGATGAAGCGGATGCCGTTGAAGTCGGCGGTCAGCAACGCCTGTTCATCACCCAGCGGTACGAGAACCGGCGTACGGCGGAACTCCCCCAGCAGCTCCGCGAACTCCCGTCTGCGAGCCGCCACTTCCGCCGCCTGCGCGGGCGCGATACCCGAACCCGCCATCCGGTCCCCGTACTCAGACATGCCGCCATCATCACGACTACGCCGAGACCGGACAAGTTCCTACCCGTCACACCCTTGTCACGGGGTCACTCCTGGGCGTAAGCCCTCAACGCCGCCAAGTAGACGGTCTGGGCGACCGCTTCGACGGTGGTCCCGGGTGCGTCGACGCGTACGGCGACGCCGTCTCCGGCCGCCGTGAGGGCGATGTCCGCCGTGATCTCCGTACCAAAGCCGTGCAGGGTGAGGGCGCTCAGGCCGCTGAACGCCAGCTCGATCCACACGGTGTTGAAACCCTGCGCCGCCCATTTCCGGGGCGGCTCGGCGGGGTACGGCAGGTCGAGGTGGAGGGTGAGGGTGGGGCCTTCCTCGTTGAGGGTGAGCCGGCGTAGTCGTACGGCGGTGAGGGGTGGGGGTGCGGCGCCGTAAATGGCCTTCACGCCCTGGGGGTTGATGAGGTGGGCGGGCCAGGACTCAGGGGGCATCGTACGAGTCTGCCTCAGCCCCAGATCGCCTCCGCGAACGCCGTTCCCACGAACGCGGCCCCCAGGCCCGCCACCACGCTCGCCACCACGTTGGCCGCTGCCAGGAACCTCGCTCCGTCCTCCGTGAGGCGGAGGGTCTCGTAGGAGAAGGTGGAGTAGGTGGTGAGGGCGCCGCAGAGGCCGGTGCCTATGAGGAGTTGGATGTGGGAGGAGGCGGCGCCCGCTACGACCGCCCCGGTCAGCAGGCCGAGGATGAAGCAGCCGAGGACGTTGACGGTGAAGGTGCCCCAGGGGAAGACGGCGTCGTGGCGTTTCTGGACGGCGCGGTCGGTGAGGTAGCGCAGCGGGGCTCCGGCCATGCCGCCGAGGATCACGAGGAGCCAGTTCACGCCTTCTTCTCCTTGCCCGAGTGACGCCGGGAGTGGCGGCCCGAGTGGCTGCCGGCGTACCGGATGACCTGGCAGTCGTCCATGATCACCAGCCCCGACTCCACCAGCTCGTCCAGGTGCGGCAGGAACGCCCGTACGCGCTCCGGGGTGTCGACGATGACGATCGCCACCGGCAGTTCCTCGTTCATGGAGAGCAGCCGGGCGGTGTGGATCAGGGAGGACGCGCCGAAGCCCTCGATGCCCCGGAACACGCTCGCCCCTGCGAGGCCGGCCGCGTGCGCGCGGTGCACGATCTCGCTGTAGAGCGGCTTGTGGTGGTAGGTGTCGTGCTCGCCGATGAAGATGGTCACCCTGAGGGCGTCACCGGTCAGCCGTGTCGTGGTCATCGCTGCCTCCAGGCCAGGACGCGGCGCGTGAGCGCGACCGCGAGTCCTACCGAGCCGAGGGCCGCGAGCAGGGTCGCGGCCAGATAGGCGAGGGCGGTGCGCGCCTCACCGGCGTTCACCAGCCGCTCGATCTCGACGGCGTACGTGGAGAACGTGGTGAAGCCCCCCAGCACCCCCGTACCGAAGAACGGCCGGACCAGCCGGTGCGCCGTCCACACCTCGCTGATCAGCACCATGAAGACGCCGATGACCGCGCAGCCGGTCACGTTGACCAGCAGGGTCGTCCACGGGAAGCCGGGGTTCTCGACCGGCCACAGCAGCGACGCCGCGTAACGGGCCGTCGCGCCGATCGCCCCGCCGACCGCGACCACCGCCACGACCGGGCCCTGACCGCGCCACGCCTCCTGCCACTGGGCGGGAGAACGCAGATCGATGTCGGGGTCGACGGGTTCGTTCGTCGTGGGTCGTGGTGCTGTCATGGGCGTACGTCTCCTACTCGCCGGGGCCCGCGCACGCGGGCGCACTCCATCGCAAGTAGGGACTGTTGGCGGCGTCGATGCCGCGGTTCGGGTACGGCGAGCCCCACCGCCGCGCCGCGCGGGTGAGACGCGGCCGGTCACCAGGGTATCGCGGGGGCGGGGCGGGGTGCAGCGCGGGCAGTCGCGGCTACGGCTTCCGCTACGACGGCGTCAGCGGGAGGTCGTCCGTGTACGCGTTGACCGGCTGGGCGATGGGGTGGGTCTCCTGGACGTCCAGCGCGGCCTCGGCGGTCTTCGTGCCGAGACGGCCCGCGGGGTGCCAGGTGCCGGTGACCGCGAGCCAGGTGTTGGCGGGCGGGGCGTCGGGGCCGTGGACGCGGACCTTGACGGTCTGGGAGTCGGCGGCGCAGCAGGTGAAGATGATCCGGGTCAGGTACCAGCCGCCGCCCGCCCCGGCCGGGGTGACGAAGCCGGTGAGCTGGACCTGCCTGCCCTTGATCGCCCGCGTGGGGTCCTGCTGGACGCGCTGGGTGAAGCCGGTGAGGGTCAGGGGGAGCGGGGAGGTCGCGGGGAGGGCGGGGAAACGTTCCTTCGGGGTGGTGGCGACCGGTTTTCCGTTGGAGTGGGCCGCTGTGTACGCGCCGAGGGCGGGTGGGGCGTAGAGGAGGAGGCTGAGGGCGGGGAGGGCGAGGAGCCAGGCGACCTTGGGGGCGGTGGAGTGGTCGTGGGCGTGGGCGTGCTGGTGCTCGTGGTCGGGGGCGTGGGGCTCGTGGGGGTCTTCGCTTCGGCGCAGGTCGAGTACGGCGTTCACCGCGGCGAGGAGCAGCAGGACGACGCCGGACGCGATGAGGACGGGGCGCAGGCCCTCCTTGACATAGCGCAGGTAGAGGTCGGTGAAGAGGGCCGTGTGCAGCAGGCCCGCGCCGATGAGGGCGAGGAGGGCGGTCTGGGCGAGGCGTCTCACAGCAGCGCGCCTCCGATCAGGGCGCTGGCGGCGACGGCGACGACCGTGGTCGCGGCGGAGAACCGTACGGCGAAGGCGCGGCCGAAGGTGCCCGCCTGAAGGGCGATCAGCTTCAGGTCCACCATGGGGCCTACCACCATGAAAGCGAGCCGGGCTGTGGGGGAGAAGCCTGTGAGTGACGCCGCCACAAAGGCGTCCGCCTCCGAGCAGACGGCGAGCAGGACGGCGAGCCCGGCGAGGAACAGTACGGAGAGCCAGGGCGAGCCGGAGAAGGTGTCGAGCACGGTGCGCGGTACGGCGACGTTGAAGGTGGCCGCCGCCATCGCGCCCAGCACCAGGAAGCCCCCGGCGTGCAGGAAGTCGTGCTGGAAGCCCTGGCGGAACTCGGCCCAGCGGCTGTGCCCGTGCTGGTGGCCGGTGTGCCGTACGGCCGGGCGCAGCCACTTCTCCTTGCCGAAGCAGAGCCACAGCCAGCCCATCACGGCGGCGGTGGCCAGCGAGGCGGCCAGGCGGGCGGCGACCATCGCGGGGTTGCCGGGGAAGGCGACCGCCGTGGCGGTGAGCACGATCGGGTTGATCGCGGGCGCGGACAGCAGGAAGGCGAAGGCGGCGGCCGGGGTGACGCCCCGCCGGATCAGGCTGTTGGCCACCGGTACGGACGCGCACTCGCACCCCGGCAGCACCGCGCCCGCGACCCCCGCGACCGGCACGGCGAGCGCGGCCCGCTTGGGCAGCACGCGGGTGAACAGGTCGGCCGGGACGAACGCGTTGATCGCGCCGGACAGCACGGTGCCCAGGATCAGGAACGGCAGCGCCTGCACGGTGATCGCCAGACAGACCGTGCGCCACGCCTGTACGGCCGGACGGTCGAGCACGCCGGCGCGAGCGAGCAGCAGCACCGTGATCCCGACGGCCGCGGCGGCGGTGAGGGCGAGCAGGGGGCGTACGGGGCTGGGGCGGGCCGGTGGAGCGGTGGGGGTGGCGACTGTCGCCGCCCTGTCGACCACTCCCACCAGCTCATCCGTTTTTCCCATTTTCACTCCGGATGTCGGTGTTTGGCCGACGATAAGCGAGGGGCGTGTGCGGGATGGGGTGCACACGCCGTCTCGCGTCCGGATGCGTGAGGAGGTTGCGGGGCGGGTGGGGCTCAGGCCGGCCGGCCGACCTGGTAGTCGCCGGCGGGCATGCGGATCATGACGTTCATGCGGTTGTAGGCGTTGATGAGGCCGATGAGGAAGACGAGCGCGGCGAGCTGGTCCTCGTCGTAGTGCTTGGCCGCGTTCGCCCACGCCTCGTCGGTGACGGCGCCCGGGGTGTCGGCGAGGCGGGTGCCCTGCTCGGCCAGTTCGAGGGCGGCGCGCTCGGCGTCGGTGAAGACGGTGGCCTCGCGCCAGGCGGCGACCAGGTTCAGCCGGAGCGGGGTCTCGCCCGCGTGCGCGGCCTCCTTGGTGTGCATGTCGAGGCAGAAGCCGCAGCCGTTGATCTGGCTGGCGCGGATCTTCACCAGTTCCTGGGTGGCGGCGGGGAGGGTGGAGTCCGAGACCACCTTTCCGGCGGCGTTGAAGTGCTTGATGAGCTTGGCGGTGGCGGGGATGGCGAAGGCGTTGAGGCGGGCGGTCATGGGTGCGCTCCTGGGGGCCGGGTTCGGTGGGTTCGTGGTTACGACGGGTGGGGGGGCGGGGGTGTGACATGGGGGGGGTGTGAGGTGGGTCACTGGGGGTGGGGGCACGTGGGGGGGGGCACGTGGGGTGCGGGGACATGGGGTCGGGCCATATGGCGTGAGGCCACACAGGGTGCGCCGACGCTGGGTGCGCCCATGCGGGGGTGCGCCCACGTGACGTGGGCGCACCCGGCGTAGGAGCACATGGCTTCCGGTCACATGGCGTGCAGCCACACAGGGCCCGGCCACACGGGGTGCGACCACATAGCTTCCGGCCACCCATATTCCAGCCACCCGGAATCCGCTGGGAATGTGTGCAGGAGAGCCACATGGGGCGCACACACTCTGCTGATGGTCCCGTTACGGTGGCGGGCGCTCACCCGCGCCCGTCGATCCAGGAAGACCGCGAATGGACTACTGCTCCGCCTGCCGTCGGCATCTGAACGGCGCCCTGGTCTGCCCCGGCTGCGGCGTCTGCGCCTCCCCGGACCTGGCCCCGATGCCGGTCCGTACGAGTCCGTACGCCGTACGGCAGCCCGGCGACGAGGACGTACCCGCGTCCCGTCACGGCAGGTCGGTGCCCCCGCCGGCCGCCCCGCAGCGTCCGGCCGAGGTGCCC
This sequence comes from Streptomyces bauhiniae, assembly GCF_004784475.1. GTDB lineage: Bacteria > Actinomycetota > Actinomycetes > Streptomycetales > Streptomycetaceae > Streptomyces > Streptomyces seoulensis. Next base: position 447,875 of record NZ_SRRT01000006.1, on the reverse strand, counting down.
TCGGGCAGTGGCCGCGCGGCCCGGCGCCGTGAGCAGTCCCGTTGGCGGAGGACGCGTCGCCGGGCCGCCCTGGTGACCGCCGTGGCCCTGGTCGGTGGTGGCCTCACCCTGGCCGCAGCCCTGAACCACCAGCCGGCCGACCGTACTCGCCCCACCGCGGCCCAGGGTGAGCAGCCGATGGGCGGTACGGGCCCCGAGGCGACGGCCGGTCTTCCGGTACCGACGACGTCCCCGACCGGACGCCCCACCGCGGCCCCGAGCACCCCGCCCCACACGAGCGCCAAGCCCTCGGCAGCCCCCCGCTCCAGCACCACCCCCACCCCGCATAAGGCCACCCCGAAGGCCACCAAGCCGTCCCCCTCCGCGCCCCCCTCAACGCACCCCCACTCCCGCTCCCTGCTCCCCCTCCCCCACGACCCGGCCCCGGTCTCCACCACCCCCACCTCCCCCCTCACCCCACCGCAGCAGTCCCCCACCCCCACGAAGCCCACCCCCACGACGGACGCCACGACGCCCTCCCCCACCGAGCGCACCGACCCCCCGTCGACCACGCCCTCCGAGCCACAGTCCCCGACCCCCACGGACTCGCACTCCCCTACGGCAACGGCGACCCCCTCCACCTCCCCCTCCCACGTCTGCCTCCTGGTCCTCTGCCTGAGCTGACCACGCGGCGAGGTCGAACACCGCCGAGGCTGAAGCCTGAGCCGACGGTCAAGAGGCGAACGGGGCCGGCCGGGCATCAGCCGCTTCCGGTGGAGCAACCTCCGCCGAGCGCCGATCCAGCCCTCCCGGAAGACGACCCGCACCCAGGAGCCGGTCACACCCCAGCCGAGCCGGCTCCAACACCCCTCACCTATTCCACGTCTCGTCATAAGGATCGGCCGGAGTAGCCACCGGACGCGCCGACGTCACCCGGAGATACGGGATCACCCCGTTGTTCACCGGGTCCCGTGTCACGCGGGGCGCGTACACGCCCGTCACCTCCATCCACGCGTCCGGGCGTAGGACCGGCGGGAGTTGGCCGGTGAGGGCGATCTTGACCGGCTGGGCGTCGGCGGCGCAGCAGTTGAGGGCCATGCGGACGAGGTAGGGGGTGCCGTGGGCGTCGAGGGCGAGGAAGCCGGTGACGCGGACGGTGCGGCCGCGCAGGGAGTGGGTGTAGGCGGCGCGGGAGGCGTAGTCGACGACGCTCAGCCGGACGGGGTTCGAGGCGGGCAACGGGTCCAGGCCGTACGGGGGTTGGAGTGCCGTACCCGTACGGACCGCGCTGTACGAGCCGAGGGCGGGCGGGGCGATGAGGATGAGGGCGAGGACGGGCAGGACCAGGAGCCAGGCCACGCGGGGTTCGCGATGCGCACCACCAACAGCGGCCCGCTTCCGCTCGTACCAGACCGTCGCCAGCGCGGCCGCGATCAGGACCACTCCCGCCGCCAACACCAGTGGCCGCAGGCCCGACTTGACGTACCTGAGGTACAGATCCGTCGTCCCCGCGTGCAGCAGCGCGCCCCCCAGCAGGAACATCACCGCGGCCTGCGCCTGACGGTTCACAGCAGCACCGCCCCGGTGAGCAGCGCGCCCGTGATGGCCAGCGCGAACGTCGCCGGGGCGAAGCGCAGCGCGAAGCCTCGGCCGAAGGTGCCGGCCTGCATGGCGAACAGTTTGAGGTCGATCATCGGGCCCACCACCAGGAACACCAGCTTGGCCGTCGGGGAGAAGTCGGTCAGTGAGGCGGCGACGAACGCGTCCGCCTCCGAGCAGATGGACAGCACCACGGCGAGCACGGCGAGGGCGAGCACCGCGAGGAACGGGTTGCCCGCGGCCGTGCGCAGCCACTCCGCCGGGGCGACCGCCTTCAGGGTGGCCGCGGCCATGGCGCCGACCACCAGGAAACCGCCCGCGTGCATGGTGTCGTGGCGTACGGAGTTCCAGAAGGTCTCCGCCTTCGTCTCGCCCTCGTGGGCGCCGTGTGCGGGCGGGCGGAGCCAGTCGGCGCGGCCGAGCCGTTGCCACAGCCAGCCCATCGCGCAGGCGACCAGCAGGCTGGCGGCGAACCGGGCGAGGACCATCTCGGGGTTGTTCGGGAAGGCGACAGCCGTGGCAGTGAGCACGATCGGGTTGATCGCGGGCGCGGACAGCAGGAACGCCAGCGCGGCCGCCGGGGTCACGCCCCGCCGTACCAGCGCGCCCGCCACCGGCACCGACGCGCACTCGCACCCCGGCAGCACCGCGCCCGCGAGCCCCGCGACCGGTACGGCGAGCGCGGCCCGGCTGGGCAACGCGCGGGCGAAGAAGGCGGGCGGGACGAAGACGGCTATGGCGGCCGACAGCAGCACCCCGAGGACCAGGAAGGGCAGCGCCTGCACGGTGACGGCGACGAACACCGTCATCCAGCTCTGCATCACCGGGGTGCCGAGCGCGCCCCGGATCGGCGCCTGGGCGAGGACGGCGAGGAGCAGTACCAGGGTGAGGACGAGGGGGGAGCTGAGCCGGGCGCCCCCGGATCGTTCGCGGGGTGGCTCGGTACCCGGCAGGGCGTCTTCGGTGATGGCCACGGGTAAAGACCTCCGGCTGAGTGCGGCTGCCAGGGCGTACGCGGCCGCGGGTCGGGCCGTTCAGGTGATCGCTGGAACCGGCCGCCTTCTTGGGGCAGTCTTTTCCCTCGTGGCGAACAGCGTTCCGTATCAGGGCGGTTCAGGTGGCGCGGCGGCGCCGATGGTGGTGTGCGGGGACGACGGTCTCGCGCACCGGCTGTCCGCCGAGTTGCGCGGAGTCTACGGCGAGCAGGTCGTGCTCGTCGTGCCGCCGAACGCCCGTACCGCGCGGCGGCCGGTGGTGGGGCGGCCCCGGTCGGCTCCGGCGGCGCTCTTCGACCGGGTGGTGTCGGTGGCGGTCGGCCGGGGCGGGCCCACACCGGGCGGCGACTCGGCCGCCGTGTCCCAACGCCCGGGCGGAGAAAGGGTGCTGGAGGCCGAGTTCCTCACCGAGCAGGTGCTCGCCGAGGCCGGAGTGGAGCGGGCGGCCGCGCTGGCGCTCGTGTACGAGGACGACGAGACCAACATCCGGGCCGCGCTGACCGCCCGGCGGCTGAACCCCCGGCTGCGGCTCGTACTGCGGCTCTACAACCGGCGGTTGGGCCAGCACATTGAGGAACTCCTCGATCAGGCGGCCGTGTTGGTGGGCGAGTCCGAGGAGGCGCTACGGGACGCGGCCACCTCCGTGCTCTCCGACGCCGACACCGCAGCGCCCGCGCTCGCCGCGACCGCCGTCGCCGGTACGGGCAAGGTGATCCAGGCGGAGGGGCTGCTGCTGCGCGCGGTGGAACGGACCGCGCCCCCGGCCGGGAGCCCCGCGCCGCCCGGCCTGTGCACGCTGGCCCTGCTGTCCTCCGACGGCGACGACGAGGGGCCGGTGCTGCTGCCCGACGACGCGGAGGTACGGCGGGCCGGCGGGCGGTCCCGCGTGATGCTGGAGCGGTTCTCGGCGGCGGAGGGCGCGGCGGCGGGGAACGGGCTCGGCGTCGGCGGTGTCCCGCCGCTCTCCTCCTTGTTCTCCAAGCAGTTGAGGTGGTCGTTGGCGGTACTGGCGGGCTGTGTGATCGCGCTGGCGGTGGCCCTGTCGATCGTGACCGACATCCATCCCGTCAAAGCCTTCTACCTGACCCTGCTGGACCTCTTCGCCATCGACGACCCCGCGCTGGGGGAGCCGTTGGGCCGCAAGATCCTCCAACTCCTCTCCGGTCTGGTCGGGTTGCTGCTGCTCCCCGTGCTCCTGGCCGCCGTACTGGAGGGGTTGGGCACCTTCCGTACGCAGTCCGCGCTGCGCAAGCCACCGCGCGGACTCGGCGGGCATGTCGTCCTGCTGGGGCTGGGGAAGATCGGGACGCGGGTGCTGATCCGGCTGCGCGAGCTGCATGTGCCGGTGGTGTGCGTGGAGGGCAACCCGGAGGCGCGCGGGCTCGCGGTGGCGCGGCGGCTGCGGGTGCCGGTGGTGATCGGGGACGTCACGCAGGAGGGCGTACTCGAGGCGGCCAAGATCCACCGGGCGCACGCCCTCCTCGCGGTGACCAGCGCGGACACCACCAACCTGGAGGCGGTGCTGTACGCGCGTGGCGTCCGCCCCGACCTGCGCGCGGTACTGCGGCTGTACGACGACGACTTCGCCACCGCCGTGTACCGCACCCTGCGCGTCGCCCACCCGCTGGCCACCACCCGCAGCCGCAGCGTCTCCCACCTCTCGGCCCCCGCCTTCGCCGGAGCCATGCTGGGCCGCCGCGTCCTGGGCGCGGTCCCGGTGGAACGCAGGGTGCTCGTCTTCGCGTCGGTGGACGTGGCGAACCGCCCCCAACTGGAGGGCCGCACCCTGGCCGCCGCCTTCCAACCCGGCGTCTGGCGCGCCCTCGCCGTCGAGAACGCCCCCGACACCCCACCCGACCACCTCCTCACCAAGGACGACAGGGTGGTGATCGCGGCGACGCGCCGGGGGCTGGCGGAACTGGGTTGAGAAGCCCTACTTCTCCGAGCCCCCCTACTTCCCCGATCCCCCCAAGTGCCGCCGAGCGAAGTCCATCTCCAGCCGTACCTGCTTGATCCGCTCGTCCACCACCAGCGACCCGTGCCCCGCGTCATACCGGTACACCTCGTGCGGCGCACCCCGGTCGCGGAGACGCTCCACGTAGTTGTCGATCTGGCGGATCGGGCAGCGGGGGTCGTTGACGCCGGCGGAGATGTAGACGGGGGCCTTGACCTGGTCGACGTAGGTCAGCGGGGAGGACGCGGCGAAGCGGTCCGGGACCTCCTCCGGGGTGCCGCCCAGGAGGGTGCGGTCCATGGCCTTCAGCGCCTCCATCTCGTCGTGGTAGGCGGTGACGTAGTCCGCGACCGGCACCACGGCGATGCCCACCGTCCACGCCTCCGGCTGGGTGCCGATGCCGAGGAGGGTGAGGTAGCCGCCCCAGGAGCCGCCGGTGAGGACGAGGCGCTCGGGGTCGGCGAGGCCGGAGGAGACGGCCCATTCGCGCACCGCCGCCACGTCCTCCAGCTCGATCAGGCCGACCCGGTGCTTGAGGGCGTCGGTCCAGGCGCGCCCGTACCCGGTGGAACCCCGGTAGTTGACGCGGACCACGGCGTACCCCTGGTCCACCCAGGCCGCCGGACCCGCGGCGAAGGAGTCGCTGTCGTGCCAGGTAGGGCCGCCGTGCAGGTCGAACACGGTCGGGAGGGGGCCGGTGGCCCCGGCGGGCTTCTGGACGAGGGCGTGGATACGGCCGCCGGGGCCGTCCACCCACACGTCCTCCACCGCGACGGAGGGCGGGCTCTTCAGGCCGGGCGGGTCGAGTACGACGGCACCGCTGGTGGAGCGGACCACTGGCGGCTCGGCGGCGGAGGACCACAGGTACTCCACGCTGCCGTCGGGCCGGGCGGTCGCCCCGGAGACGGTGCCGGGCGGGGTGGGGATACGGTCCAGCTCACGGGTGGCGAGGTCGTAGCGGAACAGCTCGCTGCGGGCCTCGAAGCCGTGCGCGATCAGCAGGGCGGAGCCGTCCGGGTACCACTCGGCGGCCACGTCGCCGGGCAGGTCCAGCGGGAGGTCGGTCTCGGTGCCGCTCGCCACGTCCCAGACCAGCGGCTCCCAGCGGCCCCGGCGCTGGTGGCCGATGAGGAGGCGGGTGTCGCCGTCGACGGGGGCGAAGCCCAGCACCTCCAGGCCCAGTTCCTCGGTGCCGCCGCGGGTGTCGTCCAGGTCGGCGACGGCCGTGCCGTCGGGGCGCAGCACGCGCAGGGCGCTGTGCATGGCGTCGCCGTGCTCGGTGTGCTCGATCGCGATCAGCGTGCCGTCGTGCGAGAGGTCGCCGACGCCGGCGGACTCGCGGTGCCGGTAGATCTCCACCGGCGCCTCACCGGCGCGCGCGAGGTGGATCGTCGTACCGTCCTCGTCGGTCGACCGGCCGACCACGGCGGTCCGGCCGTCCCGGCCGAGGGCGAGCCCGGCCGGGTAGGAGGGCGCGAGGCCCGGTACGGCCGTCTCGTCGGGGCCGCCCCCGAAGGGCTGGCGGCGCCAGACCCCGAACTCGTCGCCGTCCTTGTCGTCGAACCACCAGATCCACGCGCCGTCCGGCGAGAGCACGCCGTCCGTGGTGCCGTTCGGCCGGTCCGTCGCCTGCCGCTGCGCACCGCTCGCGCGGTCCCAGGCGTACAGCTCGTAGGTGCCGGTCGCGTTCGACACGAACAGCGAGCGGTCGGGCGCGTCCTCGGCCCAGTCCGGCAGCGAGACCCTCGGCGCGCGGAACCGCTTCTCCCAGTCGGGCATCTCCACAGCTTCGTCAGCTTTGTCCATGCCCCCTAGGATCACCCGTCCACCGCCCTACGGGACACCCCTGAGCTGGGCAATGAGGTCGCGGTACGTGGCGAAGGCGGGTTTGGGCGTGTAGTCGTCGCGGACCAGCCCGAAGTGGTGGAACAGGCCGGGCCCGTGGCTGTCGGCGTCGCGCAGGGAGAAGAACGCGTAGGCGTCGACGCGGAGTTCGTCCGCGAGAGCGGCGACCGTGCGGACGACGGTGTCCAGGGTGGCGGCCTGACGGTCCTCGGGGCGGCCGGGACCGGTGGGCCAGCCGTTCTCGCAGACGCGGAGCGGGACGCCGGCCGGGATGCCGGCCTTGGGCAGGTGGGTGTCGCGGAAGGAGCGCAGTACGGCGGTGACCGCGCCGGCCAGCTTCTCGGCGGGCAGCGGGCGGAACACGTCGGGGAAGAAGTCGACGCCGACGTAGTCCAGGCTCGCCCGGAACTCGTCGTCGGCCAGGGCGGCCAGGTCGGACCAGAAGGTGTCGGCCGGGTCGAAGACCGGTACGGCGTTGAAGCCGACCGCGACCGGATGCCCCAGCGCGCGGACCTCCCGCTTGGCGGCGACGACACCCCGCACCAGGGCCTCCAGGACCCCCGGCACGCCGCCGTCCAGGGTCGGCAGCCGCACATTGGGTTCCTCGCAGATCTGGACCGACGCCAGCCGGGGCCCGTACGCCCGGACCGCCTCGCGGACGAACTCCGGCCAGCCGTCCAGGGCCCCGGTCGGCTCCCGGAACTGCAGGACGAGGTCGAGCCGGCGGCCCCGCCCGAGGTACTGCTCCGGGCCGGCCGGAGTGGGCGGCGGCGGGGGCACGGTCGCGGCGAAGGACCGGTAGGCGCGGACGGTGAGCGTCGGCGCGTCGCCCTGGAGCGCGTCCAGCGCGGCCCTCACTCGGCCGGGATCGTCCGGCGTGACCGGCTGGACGATCCCCTCGTCGTCCCCCAGCAGCCCGCCCGGATAGATGCCGAAGGTCAGTCCCATGGCCACCCCTCAGGAGTTTGGCGTCACCCTATTTTTGGTGTCGCCACAATTTTGGGGTGACGCTACCATGAGCCCGTGGGGCTACGAGAGACGAAGAAGCGGCAGACCCGTACGGCCATCGCCGACGCGGCGCTGGAACTGTTCCTGGAGCACGGCTTCGACCGGGTCACCGTCGCGGAGGTGGCCCGGCAGGCGGGCGTCTCCACCAACACGGTGTTCAACTACTTCCCGGCCAAGGAGGACCTCTTCTTCGACCGCGAGGCGGAGGTGGAGCAGCGCCTGGCCGTCCTGGTGCGGGACCGCGCCGTCACCGCCTGCCCGGTCGAGACGGTCCGCGACGACCTGCTGGACGCCCTCGCCCGCGACGAGCCCACCCTCGGCCTGCGCCCCGGCGCCGGCCGCTTCTGGCAGGTCGTCCTGGACAGCCCCGCCCTGCGCGCCCGCGAACGGGAGATCGGCGAGCACGCCGAGACCGCCCTCGCCGCCGCCCTCGCGGACCACCCGCCCCTCACGCCGTACGGACCCCCGCTGCCCGGCCTGCTCGCGGGCGCGCTGGCCGGTACCTACCGGGCGGTGCTGCGCGAGATCCGGGACGGGGTGCTGTCCGGCGAGGCCCCCGCCCGCGTCCGGGACACCGTCACCCCCGAGGCCGCCCGCGCCTTCGACGCCCTCTGCCGGGGCCTGCACCCCGTACCGGGCCCGGAGTGAAGGCGACAAAGGGGGCGCCGTACCTTTGGAGCGTGTACCGGTTTCTGCTGACACCCCGCTGGTGGGGCATCAACGTCTTCGTGCTGCTCGCCATCCCGTTCTGCGTGTTCATGGGGTCGTGGCAGCTCAGCCGGTTCGAGGGGCGGGTGCAGGACCATCGCGCCGCCACGGAACAGGCGGCGGACTCCCGCCACGAGGAGGCGGTGCCGCTCGCGCGGATGCTGCCCGTGGACAAGGCCACCTCGGGACGGCGGGTCGTGGTGAGCGGCGAGTACGGCAGGCAACTGCTCTCGCCCGGCCGTGAGCTGGACGGGAAGACCGGCTTCTACGTCGTGACCCTGCTGCGCACCGCCAGCGGCGAGTCCCTCCCCGTGGTCCGGGGCTGGCTGCCCGGTACGGCGGACCCGGCGAAGGCGCCGAAGCCCCCGGCCGGGAAGGTCACCGTCACCGGCGCGCTCCAGGCCCCCGAGTCGCCGGGCAGCAACGGCGTCCCCGCGACCGGCGGACTGCCCGCCGGGCAGACCAACGCCATCGCCCCGGCCTCCCTGGTCAACCTGGTGCCGGACAAGCTGTACGCGGCCTGGGTCACCCTCGACCGGGGCGACGCCGGGATGAAGGCGGTACCCGCCACCGCGCCGGCCGGGACCGGGCTCGACCTGAAGGCGTTCCAGAACCTCGGCTACACCGGCGAGTGGTTCGTCTTCGCCGGCTTCGTGGTCTTCATGTGGTTCCGCCTGCTGCGCCGCGAGGCCGAGGCCGCCCGCGACGCCGAACTGGGCCTGGCGCCGGACGGCACCGCCGCCCCCGAGGACGCCGGCACCCCGACCACCGTCTAACCCTCGGACTGCATCCCGGTGTAGTACACCGTCCCCGCGCACGCGTTCGGGACGGCGGCCGTCGCCGCCGCGCCGGCGGCCGCGCTGTACGTGACCTGCACGCTGCCGTCGGCCGGGCCGTCGACGGTGAGGAGCTGCGGGGCCGCGCCGACCGTGCCGCCGGTGTCCGTGGTGCCGGCCGTCGTACCCGTGTCGCCACTGGGCGAGGGGTCGGGCGAGGGTCCGCCGGTGGCCGAGCCGCTGCCGCCGGTGGTGCTGTCGCCGCCGCCCGGCACCGGGCAGGTCTCGGAGGGCACAAAGGCGAACTTCTCCGCGTACGCGCCGCCGGGCCGCAGCACCAGCGAGGACACCGAGAGCGCCGGGTCGGGCAGCCCGCTCGCCGCGTCGCCGGACACATGCGCGGCCACGCTCAGCTTGGCCTGGTCGGCCGCACCGACCGCCACCGCGCCGACCTGGCCCGCCCCGGTGACCGCGCAGGCGGTGCCGGAGACGTTGGCGACGCGGAAGCTGCCGTAGACCACGCCGGCGGAGTCGGGTCCGCTCGCGCTGCCCGTGACGCCGAGCTGGGCCGGGGTGCAGCTCGCGGTGCCGGAGGCGAGGCTCGCCGAGGGGTCCGCGGCGCCGGGCGCGCCGGACTCGCCGCCGCCCTTCTTGCCGGGCTCGTCCTTCTCGTCGCCGTCCTTGCCGGTGCCGGGCGCCTCGCCCGTGCTGCCGCGGGTGCCGCCGGTGGCGCCGCCGGAGGTGCGGCCCTTGCCCTCGGTGCCCTGCGTCGACTCGGACTGGCCGGCCATCGCGGTGTCGGGGTCGGTGCCGGACGTGTTGGAGACGTGCACCAGGGCCGGGATCGCGGTGCCGAGCAGCAGGGCGGCCGCCGCCATGCCGACCGCCGCGTGCCGCTTGCGGGCCCGGCGCGCGGGAACGGCCCGCCGCAAGTGCTCCAGCGAGCCGGTACGGGGCGCCACGTCCTCCACGGCGGAGTGCAGCAGCCGGCGCAGCGCCTGCTCGTCCGCCCCGAGGTCGTCGTCCAGGCCGTCGAGCAGGCCGTCGAGCCCGCCCAGCTTCTGTGTCTCCGCCGTTGGTGTCTCCGCGTCGGCGGAGGCGTCCGGACGGGCGGACTCCTCCCGGCGGCTGCCGTCGTTCACAGTTTCGTTCCCAGCGTGCGTCGGCTTGTCGTTCCGGTCGGCCCCCGTGGCTGACTCGTCGGCCGGCTCGTCCTGCTCGCTCATGTCTTGGCCCCCATGGACACCCGCAGCGCGGCGATGCCCCGTGAGCCGTACGCCTTCACCGAGCCCAGCGAGATGCCGAGCGTCTCGGCGACCTGGGCCTCCGTCATGTCCGCGAAGTAGCGCAGCACCAGCACCTCGCGCTGGCGGCGCTGAAGGCCCTTCATGGCCTTGATGAGCGAGTCCCGTTCGAGCTGGTCGTACGCCCCCTCCTCCGCGCTCGCCATGTCCGGCATCGGCTTGGAGAGCAGCTTCAGGCCGAGGATGCGGCGGCGCAGCGCGGACCGGGAGAGGTTGACGACCGTCTGGCGCAGGTACGCCAGGGTCTTCTCCTTGTCCCGGACGCGTTTGCGGGCCGAGTGGACGCGGATGAACGCCTCCTGCACGACATCCTCGCAAGAGGCGGTGTCGTCCAGGAGCAGGGCCGCGAGACCGAGCAGGGAGCGGTAGTGCGCCCGGTAGGTCTCGGTGAGATGGTCGACGGTGGTGCCGGCGGCCGCGTCACCCGCGGTGTCGTCGGCGCCGTCGCGCTGGCCGGGTATGCGGGTGGGGCGCGCGGCGGGCATCGGCGCGATCACCGGCATGCCGCCGGGCACACGCGGACGGAGTGCCGCACGGGGCGGCCGGAGCGCCGCCGCGCCGCGGGCTGCTGGGGATACGCCCGGCTCGAAGAGAGCCGGTGCGAGTTCGAGTACCTCTGCCACGCCAGTTGGACACGCGTACCCCCGGCAGGGTTGTACGTGCCGGGCGTCACATTCACGACGACCGACAGTTCCTCAAGTGCCGCCATGCGCCCCGCTCTTCCCCTACGCCTAGTTGAAAGGGCGTCACCACGCCCCACCGCGACGCCCCGCGCCCGGAATCCACGTCCCGCCGCACCAGGGTGAGGGCAAAGACGCTCCCGGTGCTCGCGCGGTTGCGGAGAACTGGGAGGGAAATCCTCTGTCGTGACGAAGGCCGGGTACAAGTGGTTTGGACCATGGTTCCGGCCACATTCATCAGGAGAATCCCATGAACATCACAGGATTCTCACATCATTTCAGCGGCCACCAGTTCGGCGATCTGGGCGGTGTTGAGGGCGGCGCCCTTGCGCAGGTTGTCGCCGCAGACGAAGAGTTCGAGCGCGGTCGGGTCGTCCAGCGCCCGGCGCACCCGGCCAACCCAGGTGGGATCGGTGCCTACGACGTCGGCCGGGGTGGGGTACTCCCCCGCCGCCGGGTCGTCGCACAGGACCACGCCGGGGGCGGTGGCGAGGATCTCGCGGGCGCCGTCCACCGTGACCTCGTCCTGGAAGCGGGCGTGGACGGTGAGGGAGTGGGTGGTGAGGACCGGGACCCGTACGCAGGTGACGGCGACCGGCAGGGCGGGCAGGCCGAGGATCTTGCGGGTCTCGTCGCGGACCTTCATCTCCTCCGAGGACCAGCCGTCCTCGCGCAGCGACCCGGCCCAGGGCACCACGTTGAGCGCGACGGGCTCCGGGAACGGCCCGGTCAGCTCGCCCACCGCCCGCCGTACGTCACCGGGCGCGGTGCCCAGGTCGGTGCCGGCGACCAGGGAAAGCTGGGCGCGCAGCGTCTCGATCCCGGCCCGCCCGGCCCCGCTGACCGCCTGGTACGAGGAGACCACCAGCTCGCGCAGCCCGAACTCGGCGTGCAGCGCGCCGAGGGCGACGATCATCGACAGGGTCGTGCAGTTGGGGTTGGCGACGATCCCGCGCGGCCGCGTCCGGGCCATGTGCGGGTTGACCTCCGGGACCACGAGCGGCACCTCGGGGTCCATCCGGAAGGCGCCGGAGTTGTCGACCACGACCGCGCCGCGCGCGGCGGCGAGCGGCGCCCACCGGGCGGCGACCTCGTCGGGTACGTCGAACATGGCGACGTCGACGCCGTCGAAGGCGTCCTCGGTGAGGGCGGCGACCTCGACCTCCTCGCCGCGCACGGCCAGCTTGCGGCCGGCCGAGCGCGGGGAGGCGAGCAGCCTGATCTCGCCCCAGATGTCCGCCCGTTGGGACAGGATCTGGAGCATCACCGCTCCTACGGCTCCGGTCGCCCCCACGACCGCCAGTGTCGGGCGACCGGTGCGCGCCATCAGCGGCCCGTGCCCCCGTAGACGACGGCCTCGTCGGTGTCGGAGTCGAGCCCGAAGGCGGTGTGCACGGCGCGGACGGCCTCGGGGACCTCGTCGGCACGGGTGACGACCGAGATGCGGATCTCGGAGGTCGAGATCAGCTCGATGTTGACGCCCGCGTCGCTGAGCGCCTCGAAGAAGGAGGCCGTGACGCCCGGGTTGGTCTTCATACCCGCGCCGACCAGGGAGATCTTGCCGATCTGGTCGTCGTAGCGCAGGGAGTCGAAGCCGATGCCGGGGCGGTTGCGCTCCAGGGCGTCGATGGCCTTGCGGCCCTCGGTCTTCGGCAGGGTGAAGGAGATGTCGGTCAGGCCCGTGGAGGCGGCCGACACGTTCTGCACGACCATGTCGATGTTGATCTCGGCGTCCGCGATGGTCCGGAAGATGGCCGCGGCCTCGCCCGGCTTGTCCGGCACGCCGACGACGGTGATCTTGGCCTCGGAGGTGTCGTGCGCGACACCGGAGATGATGGCCTGCTCCACCTGCTGTACCCCTTGCTCGATCGGCTCGCTGCTGACCCACGTGCCGCGCAGCCCGCTGAAGGAGGAGCGCACATGGATCGGGATGTTGTACCGGCGGGCGTACTCCACGCAGCGGTGGAGCAGCACCTTGGAGCCGGACGCGGCCAGCTCCAGCATGTCCTCGAAGGAGATCCAGTCGATCTTCCGGGCCTTCTTCACCACGCGCGGGTCGGCGGTGAACACGCCGTCCACGTCGGTGTAGATCTCACAGACCTCGGCGTCGAGCGCGGCGGCGAGCGCGACGGCGGTGGTGTCGGAGCCGCCGCGGCCCAGCGTGGTGATGTCCTTCTTGTCCTGGCTCACACCCTGGAAACCGGCGACGATGGCGATGTTGCCCTCGTCCAGCGCGGTGCGGATGCGGCCCGGCGTGACGTCGATGATGCGGGCTTTGTTGTGGACCGAGTCGGTGATGACACCTGCCTGGCTGCCCGTGAACGACTGGGCCTCGTGACCCAGCTTTTTGATCGCCATCGCCAGCAGGGCCATGGAGATACGCTCTCCGGCGGTCAGCAGCATGTCGAATTCACGTCCGGCAGGCATCGGAGACACCTGCTCGGCGAGATCGATCAGCTCGTCCGTCGTGTCGCCCATCGCGGAGACCACGACAACCACCTGGTTGCCGTTCTTCTTGGCTTCCACGATCCGCTTGGCGACGCGCTTGATGCCCTCGGCATCGGCTACGGAGGAGCCTCCGTACTTCTGCACGACAAGGCCCACGTGCGCTCCTCGCTCGGTTCGTTTGTGTCGGCTCAGTCTATCGAGCGTCCGAAATCCACCATCGCGCTCCCGCATGGTGAGACGTCGTCCGCCCGGACCCGAACCTGCCCAGCGGCACGCGGGCCACGCGGAAAGTGCCCCGCGTCACAGCAGCGCGCTAGCGCACCTGGCGGATGCCGAGCGGGGTGCCGATCTCCTCGGCCATGACGCGTCCGGCCTCCCGCTCCAGCGCGTCGTCGCCCAGGTCCTGGTCGGTGTCGAGGCCGTCCAGCTCCTCCAGGGGCTGGTTGAGGCGGACGTGGATGAGGACGGACTGCAGGGCGCGCAGCACGGCGGAGGCGGTGGGGCCCCAGTTGGAGAAGTAGGAGAACTGCCACCACCACAGCGCCTCGGCGGTGCGGCCGGCCCGGTAGTGGACCATGCCGTGCCGCAGGTCGGTGATGACGTCCGCGAGGTCGTCGGAGATCCGGGCGGCGACCGGCGCGGTGCGGGGCGCGTACGGGTCGAAGACCTCGGAGTAGACGTCGACCGGGTCCAGCAGGCGGGCCAGGTTCTCGCGCAGGCCGTCCGCGTCCGGCTCGGGGCCGGGGTCGGGCTCGTAGCGCTCGTCGGGGAGGAAGTCCTCGTGCGCGCCGAGGCGGCCGCCGGCCAGCAGCAACTGGGAGACCTCCAGCAGCAGGAAGGGCACGGTGGAACCGGGCTCGTCGCCCTTGGCGACCTCGGTGACGGCGACCAGGAAGCTCTCGATCTGGTCGGCGATCTGGACGGCGAAGTCGTCCGGGTTCTGCGACGTGGCGTGCAGCGTGGCGTCAGACATCTAGGAGTCGTCTCCCCTCGAAGGCGCGGCCGAGGGTGACCTCGTCCGCGTATTCCAGGTCCCCGCCGACCGGGAGGCCGCTGGCCAGTCGGGTGACCTTCAGACCCATGGGCTTGATCATGCGGGCGAGGTACGTCGCCGTGGCCTCGCCTTCGAGATTGGGATCGGTGGCGAGGATCAGCTCGGTGACGGTGCCGTCGGCCAGGCGGGCCAGGAGTTCCCTGATCCGCAGGTCGTCCGGGCCGACGCCCTCGATCGGGCTGATCGCGCCGCCCAGGACGTGGTACTTGCCCCGGAACTCACGGGTGCGCTCGATGGCCACGACGTCCTTGGGCTCCTCGACCACGCAGATGACCGAGGGGTCGCGGCGCGGGTCGCGGCAGATGTTGCACAGCTCTTCCTGCGCCACGTTTCCGCAGGTCGCGCAGAAGCGGACCTTGGCCTTGACCTCCAGCAGGGCGTGCGCGAGCCGCTTGACGTCCGTCGGCTCGGCCTGCAGGACGTGGAAGGCGATCCGCTGCGCGCTCTTGGGACCGACGCCGGGGAGCCGCCCCAGCTCGTCGATGAGGTCCTGGACCACGCCTTCGTACAACGGACTGCCTTTCCTTCAAGACCTTGCGGTACGTACGGTAGTTGCCCCGGCGTCAGAAGGGCAGACCGGGGATGCCGCCGCCGCCGAGTCCCTCGGCCAGCGGGCCGAGCTTCTGCTGCTGGAGGGCCTGCGCGTTCTCGTTCGCCGCCTGTACGGCCGCGACGACGAGGTCCGCGAGGGTCTCGGTGTCCTCCGGGTCGACGGCCTTGGGGTCGATCTTCAGCGCGCGCAGGTCGCCGGAGCCGGTCACGGTCGCCTTGACCAGACCGCCGCCCGCCTGGCCCTCGACCTCCGTGTTCGCCAGCTCCTCCTGGGCCCGCGCGAGGTCCGCTTGCATCTTCTGGGCCTGCTGGAGCAACTGCTGCATGTTCGGCTGGCCGCCACCGGGAATCACGGGGTGTCTCCTGTCTGTCTGCTGCTTGTCGGGCCGCTTCTCTGCTCGGCACGAGCCTACGTGGTCCACGCGGCCCTCGCGCTGCCACTCTTTCGGGTGAGCCCGCCTCCGGCCCCCTACCTGATCAACCCCCTCTTCCGGGCGTACCACCCCGCGAACGCGGCTCCCCGCCACCCATTGAGCGGTAGGAAGGACATCCCGCGCCGCCCCGGGGTGTCCCCCGGCCGCGCGACAGATGTTCATGTCCAGTAGGGAGGGCCGGGTGGGCCAGCCGGAGATGCAGCCCGAGGGTCCGCCGCAGGACGGACCGGACGCGGGCCCGGACGGGCCCCGGCCGGGCGATCCCGCCGGGCGGACCCTGCCGCTCGGTGACTGGGGGGAGCCCGCGCAGCGCCTGGACGAGTTGTACCGGTGGGTGGAGGGGGGGGCGCTGCGCACGGCGGACTGGTACCTCGCGGACCGGCTCTGGCGCCGCCGTGCGGCTCGCGCCCTGCGCGGCGGTACGGCGGCCGGGCTGGTCGTCGGCGCGGCGCTCCCCCTGCTGGACACGACCGGCGCGGTGTCCGGCTGTGCCCCCTGGGGCTGCCTGGCGCTGCTGCTGGCGGCGGCCTGTGCCGGTGTCGACCGCGGCTTCGGTCTCACCTCGGGCTGGCTGCGGGACATGGCCGCGGCCCAGGCGATCGACCGGCGTCTGCGGACCCTCCAGTTCGACTGGGCGGCCGAGAGCGCGCGGGAGGTGCTGGGTCCCGCCGAAGGCACGGCGGCCGAGGCGGTGGACCGCTGCCTGGGCATCCTGCGCCGCTTCTCGGAGGACGTGGCGGAGGTGGTCCGTACCGAGACCACGGACTGGCTGCTGGAGTTCCGTACGGGCCGCCCCCCGCTGTCGGTCCACACCGCCCCGTCCGCCCAGCGGCCGGACCCCACGGCTCCCGCGCCCCGGCACTTCCCCCCGCCGGGCGGCACGCGGCCCAACATGCCGCGCCAGCGCCCGCCGGAGCCCCGATAGAAATTCCCGCTCACGGGGGTACGAATTTTTCCCCTTTTCGCGTGCTCGCGGCCGGTGTGAGGGTGACAGGTGCATCACTCCGAAAAGAACGGGACAGCGGCCATGAGGCAGATACTCGAAGGCAAGACGGCGATCATCACCGGCGCCAGCAAGGGCATCGGACGGGCGACGGCGGAGCTGTTCGCCGCCGAGGGCGCCAATGTCGTGATCACGGCTCGCAGCCAGGGCGGGCTCGACGAAGTGGTCGAGGCGATCACCGCCGCGGGCGGGAGGGCCCTGGGTGTCGTGGCCGACTCGGCCGACCCGGCGGCGCCGGGCACCGTCTTCGGCAAGGCGATCGAGGCGTTCGGACAGGTCGACATCCTCGTGAACAACGCCGGATACGGCGACATGTACGCGATCGAGGAAACGACCGACGAGCACTTCGAAGAAGTGGTCAACATCAACTATTTCGGTGTTTTCCGTTTCTGCCGCGAGGCCGTACAGCATTTCATTCCGCGCAACGAGGGCGTCATCGTCAATGTGACGTCGGTCAACGGCGAACTGCCGGTGTGCGGTGTCGCGTACACCTCGACCAAGGGCGCGGTGAACACGATGACCAAGAACATCGGCATCCGGTTCAGCGGCACCGGCATCCGGTGCAACGCGGTCGCGCCGGGCGTCACCGACACGCCCATGGCGCAGGCGTGGGCGGCGGGTGACCTGCCGGGCGGGTCGACCATGCTCGAGTTCGCCGAGACCTACTCCAACCCCAAGCTGCCGGCGACGCGTCCCGAGGACCAGGCGAACGCCATCCTGTACCTGGCCAGCGACATGAGCCGCGCAGTCACCGGCCGGGTCCTCACCGTCGACAACGGCGCGTACATGTGAGCCGGGAGGTACGGAGCATGGCAACGGCACAGCACCCGGTCGGTTCCGGCTTCGGAGCCCACAGCACCGCCCGGGACGTCCTCGCGGACATCGACCTGACGGGGAGGCTGGCGGTCGTCACCGGCGGCTACTCCGGCCTCGGCCTGGCCACGACCCGCGCCCTGACCGGCGCGGGAGCCCGGGTCGTCGTCCCCGCCCGGCGTCCCGCCACCGCCGAGGCGGCCCTGGCCGGGCTGGACGGGGTGGAGGTCGGCCCGCTCGACCTCGGCGACCTGGACAGCGTCCGCGCCTTCGCGGACCGCTTCCTCGCCTCCGGCCGCGCGATCGACCTGATGATCGACAACGCGGGGATCATGGCCTGCCCGGAGACCCGGGTGGGTCCCGGCTGGGAGGCCCAGTTCGCCACCAACCACCTCGGCCACTACGCCCTGGTCAACCGGCTCTGGCCCGCTCTCGCGCGGAGTGCCGGGGACGGCGGAGCGCGGGTCGTCTCGGTCTCCTCCCTGGGCCACCAGCTCTCGGACATCCGCTGGGACGACCCGCAGTTCGAGCGCGGCTACGACAAGTGGCGGGCGTACGGGCAGGCGAAGACGGCGAACGTGCTCTTCGCCGTGCACCTCGACGCGCTCGGCCGGGACTCCGGCGTACGGGCCTTCGCGCTGCATCCCGGCAGCATCATGACCGAGCTGCAACGCCACCTTCCGGCGGAGGAGTTGAGCATCCCCGGCGGCTCCGGGGCGACCGAGCCCGAGGGCCGGCGGCTGAAGAGTCCGGAGCAGGGCGCGGCCACCCAGGTGTGGGCGGCGACCTCACCCCGTCTCGCGGGGCTCGGCGGGGTCTACTGCGAGGACTGCGAGGTCGCGGAGGTCCGGCCCGCGTCGCCGGGCGGCGGCATGTGGGAGGGCCTGGGTCCCGGCGTACGGGACTACGCCGTCGACCCCGGGGCGGCGGCCCGCCTGTGGCGCCTCTCCGCCGGTCTGACCGGTGTCGACGCCTTCGGGACGGCGCGGTGAACCGGGCGGTGTGATGCGCGGGGGCGCGGGCTACGGCCTCTCGGCGGACCGCCGGTAGATCAGACTCCCGGCGCCTCCGGTGTCCTCCCGCTTCAGCCGGCCGTCCGGCAGGAGTGTGAGGAGGCTGGGGGCGCCAGGGGTGCACGTGCCGGACGTGACGTCGGCCGCGCCGAGCCGTAACGGCCCGTCGACGTCGGGTGGTTGAGCCAGCTCGGCGGCGAACGCGCAGTGCCGGTGGGCGTCGTCCACGACGAGCGACAGCACCCGCTCCCCCACCTGCCCCTGGCCGAGGGTGAGCCGCCGGGTACCGGCACCGTCGACGCGAGCCTCCCACTCCCCGAGAAACCCCTCCGGGACCAGGCCCGCCGAGTCGGGCACGGTCGCCGTGTCCGACACCCCTCCACCCCGCACCAACGCCACCACAGTCCCCCCGGCCCCCAACAAAACGATCAGCCCCACCAGGACGAGCAGGACCGACCCCCGCCTTCCCCGCCCCTCGTCACTCCCCTCCGGATGCTCATACGCGGCCACCGACCGCGCCCTGCCGTCCCCCACCGCCGTATGTTCCCGCCCCTCACCAGCCGGGCCCCCACCCGTCCCGAACACCCAGTCCCAGTCCTCCCCCGGCCCCAACTCCCGCATGACACAACCGCCTTCCCCCGAAGCGCGCCGACGGCCCGAGGATAGTGCGGGCATACGGGGCAGGGCCGCCCCCTGCTCGACGCCCCGCGAAACCCGCCCCCACTCACGACACCCTGTCGCACATCCCACCCCCGCCCACAACATTCCGCCGATGTCGCGAAGACACCCCCACCCCCTACCCTCACCCGCATGACGCCTCAGCCGAACCCGGAGCAGACCCCCACCCCCGACCCCAGGGCCGGCGCAGCCGTGAAGGCCGCCGACCGGGCACACGTGTTCCACTCCTGGTCCGCGCAGGACCTGATCGACCCGTTGGCCGTAGCGGGCGCGGAGGGCTCGTACTTCTGGGACTACGACGGCAAGCGCTACCTGGACTTCACCAGCGGCCTGGTGTTCACGAACATCGGCTACCAGCACCCGGAGGTCGTCGCCGCGATCCAGGAGCAGGCGGCGAAGATGACGACGTTCGCGCCCGCCTTCGCCGTGGAGGCCCGCTCGGAGGCGGCCCGCCTGATCGCGGAACGCACCCCGGGCGACCTGGACAAGATCTTCTTCACCAACGCCGGCGCGGACGCGGTAGAGCACGCGACGAGGATGGCCCGCCTGCACACCGGCCGCCCCAAGGTGCTCTCGGCGTACCGCTCGTACCACGGCGGCACCCAGCAGGCGGTGAACCTGACCGGCGACCCCCGCCGCTGGCCGTCGGACAACGGCAGCGCGGGCGTGGTGCACTTCTGGGCGCCGTTCCTCTACCGGTCCCGTTTCTACGCGGAGACGGAGGAGCAGGAGTGCGCCCGCGCGCTGGAGCACCTGGAGACGACGATCGCCTTCGAGGGGCCCGGCACGATCGCCGCGGTGATCCTGGAGACGATCCCCGGTACGGCCGGAATCATGATCCCCCCGCCGGGCTACCTCGCCGGAGTACGGGACATCTGCGACCGCAACGGCATCGTCTTCATCCTGGACGAGGTGATGGCCGGGTTCGGGCGGACCGGTGAGTGGTTCGCGGCGGACCTCTCGGGGGTCGTCCCCGATCTGATGACCTTCGCCAAGGGCGTGAACTCGGGGTACGTGCCCCTGGGGGGCGTCGCCATCTCCCCCGAGATCGCGGACACCTTCGCAACGCGCCCGTACCCCGGCGGCCTGACGTACTCCGGGCACCCGCTGGCCTGCGGGGCGGCCGTCGCCACGCTCAACGTCATGGCCCGCGAGGGCATCGTCGAGAACGCCAAGCACCTCGGCGAGAAGGTACTCGGCCCCGCCCTCGCCACCCTCGCCGAGCGGCACCCCAGCGTGGGCGAGGTCCGCGGTACGGGCATGTTCTGGGCCCTGGAGCTGGTCAAGGACCGCGAGACCCGCGAGCCCCTGGTCCCCTACAACGCGTCCCCCGTGACCAACGCCCCCATGGCCGCCTTCGCCGCCACCGCCAAGAAGAACGGCCTCTGGCCCTTCATCAACATGAACCGCACCCACATCGTCCCGCCCTGCAACATCACCGAGCCGGAACTGAAGGAGGGCCTGGCAGCGCTGGACGCCGCGCTGACCACGGCGGACGAATTCACCTATAGCTGAGCAGGTCGGACCCGGCCCACTGACGGAGGGCAGGTTCCAGGCCGACGGGGTCGGTGGTGTCCGAGGCCCACACCACCACCCCGTCCGGCCGGACCAGCGCGCCCGCCACCCCGGCACCGTCGTCCCGCACCACCCGCGCCCGCCCGGCAGCCAACTCCCCGAACACCGCCCCCGCCGTACGGTCCAGCAGCAGGAAGCCGCCCTCGTGGGCGTGGTCCGACAGGCGGGTGCCGTCGCTCAGCAGCACGTCGGGGACGTAGCGGCCCGTCCAGGGGTGGGCGCCCGGCAGGGACACCCGTTGCGTCACGCCCGCGATCTGCTTCACCGCGTACGTCGTCCCGTCCCGCGTCCCCAGCAGATCCGCCAACACCCCCCGCAGCGCACCCGACTTGGGGTCACCCCGCAAGACTCCGATCTGGGCCCGCGTCCAGTCGAGGACCCACGCGCCCACGGGCCGGCGTTCCGCGTCGTACGTGTCCAGCAGGGCCTCCCGAGCGCGGCCCGAAGCCACTGCCGCCAACTTCCAGCCCAGGTTCACCGCGTCCCCCACCCCCAGGTTCAACCCCTGCCCCCCGAACGGCGGGTGGACGTGGGCCGCGTCGCCGGCGAGGAACACGCGGCCGGAGCGGTACGTGGCCGCCTGGCGGGTGTTGTCCGACCAGCGGGTCGGCGCCGCGCGCAGCCCCGTCAGCGTGACGTCCGTACCCGAGACGCGGCGCAGGCTGGACTGGACGTCGGCCAGGGTGACCGGCGCCGAACGGTCGGCCGGACCCCCGTCGAACTCGACCGTGGCGACGCGGCCGGGCTGGGGGCCGTAGCGGTAGACACCCTGGGGGGACCAGGACCAGCCGTCGGCGAGCTTCTCCGGGTCGGCCATGTCCACCACCGCCTGGTAGCCGGTGATCTCGGGATCGGTACCGGGGAACGGGATGCCCGCGAGGCGCCGTACGGTGCTGTGCCCGCCGTCGCAGCCGACGACCCAACCAGCGCGCAGCGAACCGGTGTTGGTGCCGACCACCACCCCCGAACCGGTGTCCTCCAGCGCGGTCACCTCCACGCCCCGCCGCACATGGACCCCCAGCCGTTCCGCATGCCCGGCGAGCAACTCCTCCAGCCGGGGCTGGGGAATCATCCGCGCCCCCTCCACAGCGGTGTGCGCGGCCAGCTCGGGGTCCGCCCAGTCCACCAGGCCGGGATCGAGGGGCATCCCCGCGAAGTGCCCCGTGAACCGGAACCCAGCCACCCCCAGCGTCTCCCGCTGAATCCGCTCCAGGGCGGGCAGCAGACCCCGCCGGTCCAGCGCCTCCGCAGTCGGCACGTTGATCGACTGCGCCCGCATCGCGGGGTCGGGCGAGTCCCGCCGTTCCAGCACCCGTACCGACACCCCACCGAGCGCCAGCTCGGCAGCGAGAGCGAGCCCCACAGGCCCCGCACCGACCACGATCACATCCGCATCTCTCTTCACGAACACCGTTCTATGAACGAACAGCGTTCGTGTCAAGCTACACTTGTCCCGTGAACGCGAAAGAGCGCCGCACCGCCCGCCACCGGCCCGCGCCCGCCGAAGACCCCCGGCCCCGCCGCCGCAAGGACCCGATCACCGTGGACCAGGTGGTCGAGACCGCGCTCGGGATCATCGCCACGGAGGGCTACGACGCCCTGACCATGCGCAGGCTCTCCGCCGCCCTGGACACCGGCCCGGCCTCGCTCTACGCCCACGTGGTCAACAAGGCCGACCTGGACGAACTCCTCATCGGCCGCCTCTGCGCCCGCCTGACCCTCCCGGACCCGGACCCCACCACCTGGCGGGACCAGCTACGAGGCGTCTGCGAGGCCCTGCGGGACCAGTACCTCCAGTACCCCGGCATCTCCCGCGCGGCCCTCGCCATGGCCCCCACCGACCTGGAGGCCCTCCGCGTCAGCGAGGGCATGCTCGCGATCCTCCTCACGGCCGGCATCGCCCCGCAGCGCGCCGCCTGGACCATCGACGCCCTGCTCCTCTACGTGGCCGCCCACTGCCTGGAGCTGTCGGTGGCCCACCGCAAGGCGGAGGACGGCGACGAGATCTGGCCCGCGGACAAGACCGACCTCCTCCACCGCCTGACCACCCTCCCGGCGACGGCCTTCCCCCACACCACCCGCCACGCGGCGGAGCTGACCTCGGGCACCCCCCACGACCGCTTCGACTTCACCGTGCGCCTGATGATCGACGGCCTCGCCTGAAGCGACCGTCACACCATCCCCCCACACATAAAGGGCACCGGGGCTGATGCCCGGCAGGGGTGAACGCGTAAGGTGACGTGCTCGTAAGGGGTTGTGGGAATAGGCACGGACGTACGAGAACGGCCCCATTCGTGTGAGGAGACTCCGGGACGATGCCCGGCTACGGCGCTGTGACGCGCAGTACCTTGCGGCAGCAGATCGCCGACGCGCTGCGCGACGAGGTGCTGGCCGGGCGGCTGCTGCCGGGGCGGGCGTTCACGGTGAAGGAGATCGCGGACCTGTACGGGGTCTCCGCGACGCCGGTACGCGAGGCCCTGGTCGACCTGTCGGCGCAGGCCCTGCTGGAGGCCGACCACCACCGGGGTTTCCGCGTCCCCGAGTACTCCCTCGCCGACTACCGGGGCATGATCGAGGCCCGTTCGCTGGTCACCGAGGGCATGTTCCGCGTCCTCGGCCAGGGCCACCCCGCCTTCGCGGACCCGAAGAACCCCGAGACCGCGGCCGCGCTCGCGACGGTACGGCGACGCGGCGAGGAGGCCCAGCGGGCGAACGCGGCCGGTGACCTCACCGTCCTCATCGGGTACGACCTCCGCTTCTGGCGCGAGCTGAGCGTGCTGTTCGGCAACCCCTACCTCGCGGAGTTCCTGCACCGCCTCCGCGTCCGCTCCTGGGTCTGCGCGGTCCAGCACCTCCGCCGCCTCCCCGAGGTACGCGGCCGCCTGTGGGCCGGCCACATAGACCTGGTCGACGCCCTGTCGTCCCACGACCCCGAGGCCGCCCGCGCGATCGTCGCCGCAGCCAACGCCCACGCCCTACAAATGGTCGAGGAACTCGCGGAGGGCTAGCGGTGCATCTCGGCCGCGTCGACCATCAGATCGAGCGCCCGCTGCATGTACCGCTGCCACAACGGCTTGAACGGCCCCCGCAGCACCCACCCACGCCCCCGGCGCGGCAGGAACTCATAGGTCCACCGGATGTTCGTCCCCGTGCCGTCCGGCAGGAACGAGAACTCTCCGCGCACCCCCTGCGCCAGGCCGTCGAGCACGTTGGTGAACCCGGTGAGTTCGTAGGCGAAGCCATGCGGGGCGGTGTACTCGGTCAGCCGCTCGGTGACGTGCGACCCGTCGGTGAAGTGCGGCTCCCGCGCGACCCCGGCCCGGTCCCACGTGTCGTGCTGCCCCTCGATGTGGCTCACGCCGGGGAAGAAGCGGTCCGCCTTGAACACCTCGGAGAGATCGATCGGCGCGATGACGGCGAACGCGGTCGCGGGTGCGACCGGCGTCCGGGCGTAGACGGTGATGGACACGGTCCGGTCTGTGCGGGTGATCAGCATGAGACAAGCATCTGCCGGTACGGCGCACGCAACCAGGCCCCGACTACCCGGGTACCGCCGGTACCTGGCTACGTCACTGGTCGGGCAGCGCCACCACCCTGTTCTGGTAGGCCCAGACGACCGCCTGGAGGCGTGAGGACGCGCCGAGCTTGGGCAGCATCCGGGCGAGGTGGGACTTCACCGTCGAGGCTTCGATGTGCAGTTCGGCCGCGATGTCGCTGTTGCTCATGCCCTGGGCGAGCAGCCGCAGGATGTCGAGTTCGCGCAGGGTGAGGATGCCGTCGGCGGCCGTGCCGGGCCGCACGGTGACGGGTTGCGGCGCACGGCGTACGGCGAAGGCGCGCAGGACGCGCCGGGTCAGTCCCTGGTCGATCAGGCCGCGCCCGAGCGCGACCTCACGGATGGCGTGGGCGATGACGTCCGGGTCGGAGTCCTTGAGCAGGAACCCCGCGGCCCCGGCCTCCAGCGCACCGAAGACGTATTCGTCCAGGTCGAAGGTGGTGAGCATGAGCACCTCGACCGGGTCGTGCTGTACGGCGCGCGCGACCTCCACGCCGTTCATGCGGGGCATGCGGATGTCGAGGCACGCCACGTCCGGGCCGAGCTGCCGGATCATCCGCAGCGCCTCCGCACCGTCCTCGGCGACGCCGACGACCTCGATGCCGTCCTCGGCGGCGAGGAGCGCGGCGAGCCCCTTGCGTACGAGCGGCTGGTCGTCGGCGATCACCACCCGGATGCCCGTGTTCACGGCCGTACCCCTTCCGTCGGCAGCCGTTCGCGCGGCAGCTCCAGCGTGACCTGCCAGCCCCCGCCGGGCGTCGGCCCGTAGTCGACGCTCGCCCCCACGAGGGCGGCCCGCTCCCGCATGCCGATCAGGCCGAAGCCCCCTCCGCCGGACGCGGGGACGGGACCCGGAGCGCGGTCGTTGCGCACGGTGAGGGCGACGCGGTCGGCGCCGGTGCCGTCGAGCGTGACGGAGCAGCGCGCGCCGGGGGCGTGCAGGGCCGCGTTCGCCAGGGCTTCCTGGACCATGTGGTAGCCGACCACCTGCGCGAGCGCGGAGACCCCGGCGCCCGGATCGGCACCGTCCGGCCGGACGGTGAGGCCGATGCCGGGACCGTCCGGGTGCCGCCGTGGTGCGAGCAGGTCGGGGATGGCCCGGAGGGAGCGGTCGGCGAGCGGGGCCATGTCGTCGTCGCGCAGCAGCCCCACCATGCGGCGGAGGTCGGCGAGGACGGCCATGCTCTGGGCGCGGATGTCGTGCGCCGACTCCCGAGCGGCGGGCCGGTCGTCGACCTGCCGTTGCAGGGCGGCCGCGAGCATGGCGATGCCGGAGAGGTGGTGGGCGGCGATGTCGTGCAGGTCGCGGGCGAGGGCGAGGCGCTCGGCGGCGATGGCCGAGGCGACCAGGGCTTCCTTCTCGCCGGTCAGCGCGGCGATCTCCCGCTCGTGGGCCGCGCGCACCGCACGCCGGCCGACGACGACCAGGGCGATGAGCATCGGCACCCCGACCACGATCAGCCCCTGCCCGGCGCCCAGGCCCAGCGCGCCGAGCGGCCCGGCGGTGCCGGAGCGTACGGCGTTCACGGCGGTGGCGGCCGTGACCCCGGCGAACAGCGCCGCTGCCGCCTGGTTCCGGAGCCGGTGGCCGGTCGTCACGGCGAGCAGATAGGCGGCGGCGATCTCGGGCACGGCGGTCACGCTGACCAGGTCGCCCGGCGCGACCCCGGCGAGCAGTACGGCGGCGAGGAGGACAACCCCCGCACTGGTACGGGGTGTTCGCGCGCTCGCGGCGACCGCGCCGGACTGCACCGCCACGGCGGCGAGGATCGCGCACCACGCTGCGGAGCCGACGGCGGGCACGGCGGACGGGCTGCCTGGCGGGCCCGCGACGGGCGGCACCGCCAGCAGGATCGCGAGGCCGAGGACGAGGCAGCAGACCCCCGCGACCACGGCGCCGCTGAGCGCTTCCCGCCCGGCCGTGCTCGGCGAAGTGGTCATCACCGGGAGTGTAGGGGAGCCGCGTGGCGCTCGGCCGGGACCGACGGCCGCTCCACCGCCGGCCGTCCGAGCCGGCCCCGCGTGACCGCGATGATCGCCAGCGCGGCCACCACGGACCCCACGGACATGACCGGAATGGCGACACCGGCGAGGCTGGGGAAGAGGTCCGGCCAGAGCACGGAGACGAAGGTGTTGACGCTGACGTGCATGAGCATCGACAGGGGCAGCGACTCGTTCGTGCGGTTGAACATCCACGACATCACGACGTTGAACGACACGCAGAACACGGTGAACGCGAGCAGCCCGGCCCAGCCCCGGTTGCCCTCCGCCCAGTCCGTGAGGAAGAGCGGGTAGTGCCAGACCGCCCACACCGGTCCGAGGATCGCGGCGGACTTCAGCGGCGAGTACCGCTGCTGGAGCCGGCTCAGGGCGAAGTCGCGCCAGCCGGGCTCCTCGGCGAGCCCGGTGGTGACCAACTGGAGGACGAGCACCGGGAGATACGCGCCGAGCAGGGTCGGAGCGGCGATCCGGCCGCCCGCGAAGACGGCCCCGACGACCAGCAGTCCGGCGGGCACGGCCAGCAGCGCGACGGCGTACCACCGCGCGCCGACCCGCCACCGGAACAGCCGCCCGGCCCAGGCGCGCAGCCCGGCACGGCCGTCGGTGACGGCGGTGACGATCAGGGCCGAGCCGATCGGGCCGAGGTACGCGCCGGGCAGCACCCCGAGCAGTTGGGTGGTCCCGAGAACGGCCGGATAGTCGGTATCGATGACGCCCAGCCCTTGGTTGGAGAGGACGTAGTTCAGCCAGCCCAGCCAGCTCAGCGCGCAGGCGAGCGTGAAGAAGGCGGTCAGTGGATGCGATCGGATGAGCGAGGACATGCGCGCGTCCCTCCCGGACGGTGACGACTGACCATCCGACGGTAGGAATCGCCCCACCCCGCCTTCGAGCCCCGTTCTGCCGAACCTCACCGCCTGCACCTTTCGATGCAACAACGACTCTCTCCCGAAGGGCTCCCCATGCCGGACCTGATGGAACTGTCCGAACTGCGAGCGCGGCGCGAGCGGTGGATCGACGCGCCCCCGCAGACCGTGTACGACCTGATCACCGACGTGGCGGCATCCGCCGCGTGGACCCCCGATCTGGTCTCCGCGCAGTACGAGACCGAGGGCGTGCCGCAGGTGGGCTCCTGGTTCACCGCCGTCAACGCCGATGTACGGCACGACCACGAGTGGGTGACGCGGTCACGCGTCCACGCGGCCGAGGCGGGGCGCGAGTTCGCCTGGTACGTCGTCGTCCAGGGCGTGGACGCCACGCTGTGGCACTACCGCCTCCGGCCCCGCGACGGAGGCACCCTCGTGACCGAAAGCTGGCAGGTCGAACACCTCTTCCCGGTCATGGGCACGAGCCGGGAGGAACTCCTCGCCCTGAAGGCGCACAACACGGCGGGCATGGAGGCGACCCTGAACGCCCTCGCCGACGCGGCCACCGCCCGCCACACCCGGAGCCCCCGATGAGTCTGCGGCAGTTCGAGTACGCGTTGGCCGTTGCCGAGGAAGGGTCCGTCACGGCGGCGGCCGAGCGGTTGCGGGTGGCTCAGCCGTCTATGTCTCAGCAGATCAGGGGGTTGGAGCGGGAGCTTGGGGTGGAGTTGTTCGCTCGGACGCCGAGCGGGCTGACGCCGACCGTGGTGGGGCGGGCGTTTTTGCGGGAGGCGCAGGTTGCTGTGAGTGCGGCGCGGCGGGCTGCGGCGACCGCGCGGGCCGGGGCGGCCGAGTTGGTGGGGGAGCTGACCGTCGCTGTGCAGATGGGGTTCGGGACGCGGCAGCTTCCCGGGGCGCTCGGGGCGCTGCGCAGCCGGTATCCCCGGCTGGAGGTCAGCCTTTCCGAGGAGCCCAGTTCCGCCGAGCTGGACCGGCTGTGTCGGCGGGGTGTGCTGGACCTGGCCCTGATGGCTAAGTGCGACCGGACTCCGGCGGATGCGCACCGCCTCGGGGAGGAGGAGTTTGTCGTGGTGCTGCCCGCCGACAGCCCTCAACTCGCTCACCCCCGCATCGAGTTGCGTGACCTCAAAGGCGAGCCCTGGGTCCGGTTCGACCGGGACAGCGCGCTGGACGGTGTCCTCGTGGAGGCGCTGCGGGAGACCGACCCGGAGCCCGGCACCGTCGCGCGCGTGTCCCAGACCGCGACCGCCGTCCGCTGGGCCGCGCAGGGACTCGGCGCCACCCTCGTCCCCGCCTCGGCCGTCCCGGAGAGCCACCAGCACCTCGCGCGCCCGGTGTCCCCCGCCGTGGCCCAGCCTGTCATCGCCGTGGTCCGGAATCCGGCCGGCCCGGCCGAGACGGCCCTGCTGGAATTCCTCCGCCAGGAGAATTGGTCCGGCACCTGACGAAAAAGAATTCAGCCCCGAGGGAATTCCCCACCGTCGATCACGAAATTGCTTCCGGTCACCCAGCTCGCCTGATCCGACACCAGGAACAACACCGCCCGGGCAATGTCGTCCGGCACCCCGTCCCGCCCCAGCGGTACGAGGGACACCTCCCCGCCCTGCGAAGGGTCCAGCCGAGCCCACTGCTCCCGCGTCGCCTCCCCGCCGGGCGTCGTCACCCGCCCCGGCGTGACCGTGTTGACCCGCACCCCGGCCGGCGCCAGCTCGGCCGCCAGCCCCCTGCTGTAGTTCTCCAGCCCGGCCTTGGCCACCGTGTAGTGCAGGAACGGCGGGAACGCGACCGGCACGGCGGCGGACGAGACATGCACGATCGCCCCCGACCCCCGCTCCCGCATCCCCGGCGCCAGCAGGGCGTCCAGCCGCACCGAGGCCAGCAGGTTCAGGTTCAGCGTCTCCAGCCACACCTCCTCCGGGATGCCGAGCGCGGACTCGTACGGGCTCGCCCCGCCCGCGTTGTGGACCAGGATGTCCACCCCGCCGAGCACGTCCACAGCGGCCGCCGCCAGCTCCTGGGCCCCCTCCCGGCTCCGCACGTCGGCCGCGACGAAGGACGCCCCCTCCGGCACCGTCCCCGCCGCCGAGCGCGCCGTGGTGAGCACCTCCGCACCCTCGTCCAGCAGCCGCCGCACGATCCCCGCCCCGATCCCCCGCGACCCCCCGGTGACCAGCGCCCGCTTCCCCTTGACATTCTCGGTCGCCATTTCAGCTTTCCTCTCCTCGGCAATTCACGAAGATCTCTCCTCGAGTCGCTTCACCGTAGGCCCGGAAAAGAAGGGGAATCAAAGACCGAATAACAGCAGGGGCCATAGGGCTTTCCTATGGCCCGCCGTACGGACTACGCTGCCTGGTCCACCCGTGTGCGAGGAGACCCCCCGCAACGGACGATGCGAGGAGTCCTTCTTGGCCTGTGACCTGTGGCTGGTGCCGCTCGTGGATGTGCTGTGCCACACGCCGGACAACCCGTTCGCCGAGGAACTGGCCGTCTACAACGACGCGTTGGCCGCCGCCGGGCTCCCCCCGGTCCCGGTCTACCAGTACATGCCGGGGCTGAACGGCGAGGTCGCCCCCGTCGCGGGATTCGACTACGACGCGCTGCACTTCCTGCGCCGCGCCCATCTCCTCCAGCTCTGCGGCCTCCCCGTCACCCCTGTGGGGGAACTCGGCGGCGATTACGAGCAGTTGCTCGAAATGTTCGAGACAACCGCCCAGCAGTCCCACCTGGTCTGGCACTACGACCACGCCGGCGCGTACGTCCCGCTCGACTTCGCCCAGCCCCTCTCCAACGACGAACTCCTCGCCGGTGGCGGCCCCTTGGGCTCGTCCCACGCGCTGCTACGGGAGCTGGAGCAGGTCGCCCCGGCCCTCGGCATCGACCCGGCCAACCCGCCCGCCGCCCCGGCGCCCCCCTCGGCCCCCACCGAGCTGGAGGAGCCCGCCGTCCCGGCGCCCTACGACCCGAGCCCCTTCGCCCGCGAACGGCACGTCTGGCTCGGCCTGCACGCCGCCGCGACCCGCTCCCTCGCCCAGGGCTCGATGATCGTCTTCAGTTGAGCTGGTGCGGCTGCGGCGGCCCCTGGCTCCCGTCCAGCAGCGCCGCCCGCAGCAGCAGCGTGTGCACGAACCGGTCCGGCGCGGTCGGGGGAAAACGCCAGCCCAGCGGCCAGGTCTGCCCGTCCAGCGCCGGGACCGGGATGTAACTCACCCGGTACGGGCCACTGGTCAGCCGGGTGACCTCGGCGGGCCAGGAGTGATGGGCCGTACTCCCCGGCGCGACCAGGAAGTACACGCACCTGCGCCCACTCCCCGACTCGACCACCGGCCCCGGATCACCCCCGGTCATCCGCGCCATCCGGTCCGCGATGTCGCGGCCCCGGTCGCCGTCCAGCCGTACCGCGTCGAACTGCACTCCGGCCCTGCGCAGTTGGATGCCCATGGCGGGAACCCATTGGATGCCCGCGTGACTTTGCGTATTCATGCAATCAGTTTCGGCACGCGACGCTACGGTTTCCATGACTCTCCGTCGACCCATCAGAACGGTCGGGAGTCGGGGGCAATCGTTGAAGACCGGTTGAGTTCGGTTGAGTCCAGGGGTGATCGCAATGGCGCGAGCGGCGAACAAGATGGCGGCGAGCGGAACGGCGCGCATGATCGCCAAGTTCGCGAAGGCCCGACGCGAGCAGATGGGTCTGACACAGGAGGAGTTGGGCCGTCTCATCGGCTACACCGCGTCCGCGATCAGCGCGATGGAGACATGCGCGCAGCCCGCGAGCGACAAGATGCTGATGGAACTTGAGCGGGTGCTCGGGGATGGCATGGGCATCTTCGAGATGGCCCGCAAGTTCATCCTGATGGACAAGTACCCGGCGCAGTTCCAGGACTTCGCCCTCATGGAGGCGGAGGCGGTCTCGCTGTCCTCCTACGAGACGTACGTCATCGCTGGCCTGTTCCAGACGGAGACCTATGCGCGTGCGCTGATCGGCGGCGGTTCCCCTGCGCTTCCGAAGGCCGAGGTGGACGAGCTGGTCGAAGCCCGCATCGCACGGCGGACGCTCTTCGACCGCACCAACCCAACGCCTCTGATCGAGACGGTCCTTGACGAGTCCGCCCTTCTTCGTACGATCGGAAGCCGGGACATCATGCGCGAGCAGTTGTACGCTCTCGCCGAGGATGCTGAGCGGGACAACGTGAGCCTGCAAGTGCTGCGCCTAAACCGAGGAGCGAAGGGCGCTCACGCGGGCACCTTCGGTGACATGACACTGGTCACGACTAGCGAACACCACCACGTGGTCTACCTGGAGGCTCACGACGAGAGCGTACTGGTCAGCGATCCCGTTAAGGTGGCGCGTCTAACCCACCGGTATGCGAAGATCCGATCACAGGCTCTGAGCCCCGACGACTCGGTGAGCCTCATCCGGAAGTTGGCGGGAGAAGCGCGAAATGACCAGCACCCTGCGGTGGTTCAAGTCGAGCTACAGTGACGGCGGCGGCGGCAACTGCATCGAGACCGCGTACACCTGGCACAAGTCCTCGTACAGCAACGCCAGCGGTGGCAACTGCATCGAAGTCGCTTCCTGCACCAGCACCATCCACGTCCGTGACTCCAAGCGGCCCGACGGCCCCCTCCTCGCCGTAACCCCCACCGCGTGGACCACCTTCCTCACGGACGCGCGACGAGGCTGATCTCCGGCGGCCACAGCACGCCCGAGCCCATCAACAGGGACGGGCCGAGATGGAGCGGGCACACCGGCAACGACGACCGGTTGTGCCGCCGTACCTCGAACACCGCGGGGTCCCCGCACTCGGACACCTCGCCGTAGGGCCCCCCGCACATCTCCCGGTCGCTGCTCATGTGGCAATTCCACCGCGCCGGAACGCGGAACGCCCGCCGAACGCGCCCATAGGGCGGACCGGCGGGCGTTCCCACGTACAGACGGCGTGACCTAGAGGAACGAGTTGATCTCGATCGTCTCGTCACGGCCGGGGCCGACACCGATCGCGGAGATCGGCGCGCCGGACATCTCCTCCAGCGCCTTCACGTAGTTCTGCGCGTTCTTCGGCAGGTCGGAGAAGGACTTCGCCTTGGTGATGTCCTCGGACCAGCCCGGCAGCGTCTCGTAGATCGGCTTCGCGTGGTGGAAGTCGCTCTGGGAGTACGGGAGTTCCTCGACCCGCTTGCCGTCGATCTCGTAGGCGACGCAGACCGGGATCTCCTCCCAGCCGGTGAGCACGTCGAGCTTGGTGAGGAAGAAGTCGGTGAGGCCGTTGACGCGGGTCGCGTAGCGGGCGATCACCGCGTCGAACCAGCCGCAGCGGCGGTCGCGGCCGGTGGTGACACCGCGCTCGCCACCGATGCGGCGCAGCGCCTCGCCGTCCTCGTCGAACAGCTCGGTCGGGAACGGACCGGCGCCGACACGCGTGGTGTACGCCTTGAGGATGCCGATGACCCGGCTGATCTTCGTCGGACCCACGCCCGCGCCGGTGCAGGCACCGCCGGCGGTCGGGTTGGAGGAGGTGACGAAGGGGTACGTGCCGTGGTCGATGTCGAGCAGGGTGCCCTGACCGCCCTCGAACAGCACGACCTTGTCGTCCTCCAGCGCCTGGTTGAGCACCAGGACGGTGTCGGCGACGTACGGCTTGAGCTGCTCCGCGTAGCCCAGCAGCTCTTCGACCACCTGGTCGGCGGCGATGGCGCGACGGTTGTACAGCTTGGTGAGCATCTGGTTCTTGACGTCGAGCGCCGCCTCGACCTTCTGGGTCAGGATCGACTCGTCGTAGAGGTCCTGGACCCGGATGCCGACGCGGTTGATCTTGTCGGCGTAGGTCGGGCCGATGCCCCGGCCGGTGGTGCCGATCTTCCGCTTGCCGAGGAAGCGCTCCGCGACCTTGTCCATGCTGACGTGGTACGGCGTGATGATGTGCGCGTTACCGCTGATCAGGAGCTTCGACGTGTCGACGCCGCGCTCGTTCAGACCGCTCAGCTCGGAGAGCAGGACCGACGGGTCGACGACGACGCCGTTGCCGATGACCGGCGTACAGGAGGGCGAGAGGATTCCGGAGGGGAGGAGGTGGAGCGCGTACTTCTGGTCGCCCACGACGACCGTGTGGCCGGCGTTGTTGCCGCCCTGATAGCGCACTACATAGTCCACCGAGCCACCGAGCAGGTCGGTCGCCTTCCCCTTGCCCTCGTCACCCCACTGAGCACCGAGCAGCACAAGTGCGGGCACGCGCGTACACCCCTTCCGGGCGGGGCATGTCCATGGTCGGGGTGTGGGCGTATGGTTCATCGCCGCTTACCACCGCGACCGTCTTTGGCCGCACGACCGTCGGACCGGATGCCCCGGAATAGACGAAGCCCCTGGCGCAATAGCGCAAGGGGCTCTTGCACAAAGATGCTACCCGAGGAAGCGAGGCAGGACCGAGGTGGCGACTTCCGCGACGTCCGATCAGCTCCTTGTGATCATCGATCCGATGGCCCGGCACACGGACGGGGAGTCCGTGCGGATAGCGAAAGACGTGCTCAGCGCGGGTGCGGCGGCGAAGGTGTGCCTGCCGGACGGGCCGGAGGAATTCGCCCGCGCGCTGGGGCGGCGCGGGTCGCGGCGGCCGGTGGTCGTCGGGGACGATCGAGCGCTTGTTCGAGCGGTGGGGTTGCTGCACCGGCATCGCGAGCTGGCCGGATGTGCGCTGTCCGTGGTGCCGGTGGGGTCGGCGGGGCTGGCCCGTTCGCTGGGGGTCCCTGGGGGTCCGGTCGCCTCCGCGCGGGCGGTGCTGGAGGGGGTTTCGCGTCAACTGGACCTCCTGGTGGACGACAGCGACGGTGTCGTCCTCGGCTCGCTGGGCATACCGCCCGCGTCCGTCCCGGCGGAACCGGTCGCCGCCGGGCCCGGCCCCTGGCTCCGCACCCTGGTCCGCACGCTCGCCGCCCGGCCTGCGCGGCTCCGGGTGGAGGTCGACGGGGTCACGGTCATCGACCTCGACCGGCCGGTGGAGTCGGTGTCGGTGACGCCGGGGAGGCGGGGGGTGGCGGAGGTGGAGATCCGCCCGGTCTCTTTGGGCGCCGAGTCCGCCCCGCTCCGCTCCTGCGGCCGCACGGTCACCGTGACGGGCGAGGACTTCCACTACCGAGCCGACGCGGAGACCTCCGGTCCGGTGCGGAGGCGGACGTGGCGGGTGGCGGAGGGGGCTTGGGGGTTGGTGGTACCGGGGCCTTGAGTCAGGGGGTGCCGGGTGCCCGCGGGGCCCGGAAGCCGCTGGTGTCCAGCAGGCAGTCGAACGGCTCCGGGATGTAGAGCTTCTCGCCGAACGGCTGGGTGCAGCGCGACTCGTACCCCTTGGCGGAAGGCGTCCACAGGACGGTGGCCCGCTCCTCCTGCATGTCCAGGATCAGGTAGACCGGCACACCCGCCCGGCCGTAGACCTCGACCTTGTCCGTCAGGTCGTCGTCACGGGTGGATGCCGAGGTCAGCTCCGCGACGAACGACAGCGCCTCGCCGTCCAGGCGGTTGCTGACTGTCTCGTACACCTGACTCGGCGCCGCGTGGACGTCCGGCCCGTAGGCGCGCTCGTCCTGCGGAAAGACGTACAGGAACGGGGCGGACCCGATGGTGTGCCCAGCGGGGAGGGCGGGCGTCAACTGCCGGCAGACCAGCTCCATCACCCGGTGGTAGTAACCCTTGGACCACGGCGACAAGACGATGTTCCCCTTGATGATCTCGGCCTTGTAGCCGACAGGCACGACGAGGTCGTCGAGGTCGCTCAGCAACGCCTCGAAGTTCCGGGGCCCGGTGCCGCCTATCGTCGGTCGCTCAGTCATCAACGTCATGATGCGCCCTCCCTGTGACCCAGACCAGCCACGACTCAGCGTAGCCAGTCGCACACATGGAGGTGAACCAGTCGGGGAAACCGGGGTCAGCCCCGGTCGGACGCCTGCTCGCGGTGGCGCCGCCAGCGTTCCATGATTCCCGCGAGGTCCTCCTCGATGAACTCGAAGAACTCGAGGGTGTCGGCGAGCCGGCGGCCGGCGGGGGTTTCGGGGCCGAGGCTGGTGATGCCTTCGCGGAGGGCGTCCTCCCAGCGCTTGATGATGGCTTCGCGGCTGGTGAGGGCCTCGTACCACTGGTCGCTGTGCACGCGGTAGCGCTCGCGGCGTGAACCGGGTTCACGCTCGCGGGAGACCAGGTGGACCTGGGAGAGGTAGCGCACGGCACCGGACACGGCCGCGGGGCTGATTTGGAGAAGTTCCCCCAGCTCCGCCGAGGTGAGCGTCCCCGTGTCGGAGGACAGCAGCGCCGCGAACACCCGCGCCGGCATGCGCGGCACCCCCGCCTCCACCAACTGCGCCGCGAACCGCTCCACGAACCGCGACACCGACTCCGGATCGCGCCCGTCCCCACTCTCCACGCCGGTCTCCGTCATGCCCTCAACCCTAACTCGGATTCATACGCTTCCTTAACTTCACAAATTTCTGAAGGAAGCGTACGTTCGGAATCATGACCAAGGCAATCACGGTCTCGGGGCTGCACAAGTCCTTCGGCCGTACCCACGCCCTGACCGGCCTCGACCTGGAAGTCGAGGCCGGCGAGGTGCACGGCTTCCTCGGCCCCAACGGCGCCGGCAAGTCCACCACCATCCGCGTCCTCCTCGGCCTGCTGCGCGCCGACTCCGGCGCGGCCCAGCTCCTCGGCCGCGACCCGTGGTCCGACGCGGTCGAGATCCACCGCCGTATCGCGTACGTCCCCGGCGACGTGACGCTGTGGCGCGGCCTCTCCGGCGGCGAGGTCATCGACCTCTACGGCCGCTTGCGCGGCGGGCTGGACGCGGGCCGCCGTGCCGAACTGACCGCCCGCTTCGAGCTGGACCCCACGAAGAAGGGCCACACCTACTCCAAGGGCAACCGGCAGAAGGTCGCCCTGGTCGCCGCGTTCGCCTCCGACGTGGACCTGCTGATCCTGGACGAACCGACGTCCGGGCTGGACCCGTTGATGGAGGAGGTCTTCCAGTCGTGCGTCCGCGAGGAACGGGACCGGGGCCGTACCGTCCTGCTCTCCTCGCACATCCTCAGCGAGGTGGAGTCCCTGTGCGACCGGGTCAGCATCGTACGGAAGGGACGCACGGTGGAGAGCGGGTCGCTGGCGGAGCTGCGGCATCTGACGCGGACGAGTGTGCGGGCGGAGGTGGCTTCGGCGGTGTCTTTAGAGGGCCTGGCCGGGGTGCACGACCTGGAGGTGCGGGGGGCTCAGGTGCGGCTTCAGGTGGACACCGCTGAACTGGACTCCGTGCTGCGGGTATTGAGCGCGGCGGGGGTGCGGTCGCTGACGTGTACTCCGCCGACGCTGGAGGAGCTGTTCCTGCGGCACTACGAGGGTGCTGTCGAGGTGGCGGTCTGATGAGTGCGCTGGTGGGGACGGGGGTGTTGTTCCGCTTCGCGCTGCGGCGGGACCGGGTGCTGATTCCGGTGTGGGTCGTTGTCAACGCCCTGATGGTGCTGTC
This sequence comes from Streptomyces bauhiniae, assembly GCF_004784475.1. GTDB lineage: Bacteria > Actinomycetota > Actinomycetes > Streptomycetales > Streptomycetaceae > Streptomyces > Streptomyces seoulensis. Next base: position 411,522 of record NZ_SRRT01000006.1, on the reverse strand, counting down.
GATGCCGGGGACCCTTAGGGGGCTGTACGCGACGGAGGCGGAACGTTCTGCTCTGCGTTCGCAGATGGCCGGCAACGCTTCGCTCCGGGCCCTGACAGGGCCCCTACTGGACGATTCCCTAGGGGGCCTGACCGCGTGGCGCGTGGGGGTGTACGCGGGGCTCTTGGCCGCCGTGATGAGCCTGCTGATCGTCATCCGGCATACGCGGGACGAGGAGGAGAGCGGACGGCTGGAGGTCATCGCCTCGGGGGCGGTGGGACGGCGGGCGCCGCTGAGTTCCGCGCTGCTGGCTTCTTTGGCGGCGAACGGGGTGCTGGCGGTCGTTCTGGTGGCGGGGCTGGCGTCGCTGGGGGTGGCGGGTGCGCTTGCCCTGGGGCTGGGTGTCGGCCTGGTCGGGCTGGTCTTCGCGTCGGCGGCTGCGGTGGCGGCTCAACTGACGCAGAGTGCGCGGCTGGCGCGGGGTCTGACGTCGGGGCTGCTGGGGGCGGCGTTCGTACTCCGTGCGGCGGGTGATTCTGCCTCTTCCTGGCTGACGTGGGCGTCGCCGCTGGGGTGGCTGGAGAAGGTGCGGCCGTACGCGGGGGAACGGTGGTGGGTGCTGGGGCTGTTGGCGGTGGCCTGCGTGGGGCAGGGCTTGCTGGCGTACGCCCTGGCCGGCCGCCGGGACCTGGGCATGAGCTTCCTCCCCACCCGGCCGGGCCCCGCCGTGGGCCGCCTGAGCAGCGCGGGCGCCCTGGCGTGGCGCCTCCAGCGGGCTTCCCTGCTCGGCTGGAGCATCGGCTTCTTCCTGGCGGGGGTGGTGTACGGCAGCCTGACCTCCGGTGCGGCGGACCTGGTGGCGGGGAACTCGGGGGCGCGGGAGGTCCTGGAGCGGATGGGGGGCGCTGCGGGGGTCACGGACACGTTCCTCTCGGCGATGATCAGCATGCTGGGGCTGGTGGCTGGGCTGTACGTGGTGGGAGCAGTCCTCCGCCTCTCCGCGGAGGAGTCCTCCGGCCGAGCCGAACCCTTGCTGGCCTGCGCGGTAAGCCGCCTCCGCTGGGCGGCGGGCCACCTGGCGATCGCCTTCGGCGGTGTGGCCGTCCTGATGCTGCTGGCGGGTCTGGGCTTCTGGGCGGGGTACGGGGAGCGCCCGGGCGCGGTGGTGGGGGCGTGCCTGCTCCAGGTACCGGCGGCGTGGACGCTGGGGGCGGTGACGGTGCTGCTCTACGGGTTCGTCCCTAGGGCGGCGGTGGCGGGATGGGCGGTTGCTGGGGCGGTCCTACTGATCGGCTGGGTCGGCGCGGCCCTGAACGCTCCGGGCTGGCTGCTCGGGGTCTCCCCGTACGACCACCTCCCCAAGCTGCCGGGGGCGGAGATGGCGTGGGGGCCGGTAGGAACGCTGATCGCCCTAACGGCCCTCCTTACGGCTGCGGGCCTCACGGCCCTACACCACCGGGACATGACGGCCTGAGCCCACGCACGGGTGAGGCTCCGACGGGGGTGGGGCGTCACCCGTGCGGGTGATTCCGGTCCAGACTGCCGGGGTTACTGGCCCCGACTCGACTCCCACCACCGGGACCCACCCCAGCGTCGCCGCCACGGAGGTGAGCGAGGCACCATCCCCTGCGGAGCTGAAGAGGGGGGGTGTCGCTGACCGGGGCCAGAGCGGCAGCAGCGGAACTCACGGGGCTGAGCCCACGCACGGGTCAACCTCCGACGAGGACGGGGCCTCACCCGTGCGAGTGATTCCGGGCCGGGGCGGCAGCCCCACCCAACTGAGCCACCAGGGCCCCGACTCTGCCGCCGCATGCGTGTCGCTTGCCCACGGGGCGGCCCACACCGGCGAGATGCAGCCCATGCGTAGCTGCAAGGGGGGCGGCGCCGGGGTGGCCCAGCACCAGCGGCGCTTGACGCCCCGAACGATTCCGACCCAGAACGCCAGGGCTGCCGCCCACGACTCGCCGCCACAGCAGTGGGCCACACCAACGAGACACCATCCGGGCCGTAGCTGACCGGGGGGCTGACCAGGGCGGGGGCGACGGCAACGAGACTCGGCGGCCCGAGCCCACACGCGAGTCAAGCCCCCACGAAGACGCAGCACCACCCGCGCGAGTGATTCCAGACCAGAGCGCCGGGACTACCGCCCGCGACCCGACTCCCACCAGCCGCCGGACACGCCCACGCGTCGCCACCACAGAAGTGGGCCACACCGGCGAGACGCCGTCCCCTGGGCGGAGCTGAGGAGGGGGGCGCTGACCGGGGCCAGAGCGACAGCAGCGGGACTTACCGGGCTGAGTCCACGCGCGGGTCAACCTCCGACGAGGACGGGGCCTCACCCATGCGAGTGATTCCGGGCCGGGGAGACCGGCCTACCCACCGGAGCCCCAGGGGCCCGGCCCCTACCGCTGGCCGGGACCCGCACGCGTGCCGCTGCCACGGAGCTGCAAGGGGGATGGGGTGGCGGTGCCGCCGACCCTGGGCCAACGTCAGCGGGACTTGGCGAGCTGGGACCACGCACGGGTGCCGCTCCGAGACCGGTAGGACCCCACTCGCGCGGGCGATTCCGGCCCAGACCGCCGGGGTCGCCGCCCGCGACTCAACTCCCGCCACCGGGGCCCACCCCAGCGGAGCAGAAGAGCGGGGCCGGGGTGACAGCGGCGGGACTCACCGGGCCGAGCCCACGCACGGGGTCAACCTCCGGCGAGGGCGGGGCTTCACCCGTGCGAGTGATTCCAGTCCGGGGAGACCGGCCTACCCGCCGGAGCCCAGCGGGACCCGCACGCGTGCCGCCGCCACGGGCGAGATGCCCTCCCATCCACGAGGTGCGGCGGTACTGCCGACCCCGGCCGGGGCGTGGGCCAACCTCAGCGGGACTTGGCGGGTCGGCCCGGCTACTCCAGCAGCTTCGGCACCCAGTGGTCCCGTACCTGTCGTAGACGCCGACGGTGATCGTCGATCCAGCCGTCCGGAAGCCCCACGGGCACCCGCACGGTGGCCATGGACCCCGACTCGTCCTCCACTACCACCTCCGGGCAGTCCCGCTCCCCGCTGAGCTGAACTTGGACGGACGCCCCCCTGTCCATATCCATCCAGTGCACGTCCTCCCCGGCGTCCAGCCGGTCCAACGCCTCGGCCCACCTCGCCAACTTGCGCGTACCCAGCCACACGTTGAGCCGCCCCGACACGAAGGGCGTCGCCACAACGATCTCCGCCTTGAGCCCACCGCTCCACGTGGGCTCGACCCCAAGAATGTCGACGCGGACGCTGTTGCCTTCGTCATCGGCGAGACAGATCAGCTCTGTGGGCGGGTCATCGGACACGGCTGGCCTTTCGTGGCGGGCGGTGATCAATCCTCGCGTGACCAGGGGCGCCGTTCATCTGATTTTGCCGGGAGGGAGCTGGGCCGAGACCTGGGGCCACGCCGCAGCGGAGGGCGGCCGGCAGGCGCGGGTGGGCCGGGGGCGCGGGGCGGGAAAGGTGCGGAGGCTCTCCTCGTTCGGGGCGCTTGCCTGCGCCCCGGACACGTAGGGGTGACGCTTCGGCGACGGCAGTGCTTCACTCGTGCGGGTTGATTCCGACCGGGGCTGGGGGGAGCGGGGGGCGTACGTGTTGCTCGGGGTCGTGGGGGAAGCGGAGTTGTTGCGGCGGGCTTCGGGGGCGCGGGTCGTATCGCTTGGGCAGGGGATGGGGTTGCTGCCCGATGCGACGGGGGTGGTGTCGGAGGCGGAGTTGGGCGCGTGGTCGGCCTTGGGGGCCGTGGCTCGGGTGGAGGCGGAGTACTTCGGGGGGCTGGGGGAGCAGTGGGCCACCGTCTGGGAGGGCGGGGAGGTCGTACTGGGGCCTCTGCACTTGCCGGAGGGCGAGGAACTTCCCGCTGAGGGCAGCCCGATTTCCCGTGCGCTGCGGCGACTTGGGGTGGTCGCTGGGGCCGGGGAGGACGAGTTCAGCGCCGTGGGGCTGGGGCGGCACCGGGCGACTGAGGACTGGCTCAACTGACCCGGTTTCCGCCAATTTGGGTGGTGGGATCAAGCCGTTTCGCCTCGGTGGGGGGCGAGGGCTGCTACCTGTGTGGTGGGGGCGGGCGGAATTCAGGGGGACGCATGAAGACCAAACTGTTGCTGGCCGGGACGGCCATCGCGGGGCTCTCACTGAGCGGCTGCGCCATCCAGAACAAGTCGGCGACGGCCGAGTACGGCATCGACACGAAGGTGACCGCGCTGAGCGTGACGACCAAGGGCGGCAACATCGACGTCGTCCCAGGTGACGGCACCGGCGCCCACGTCACGGAGAAGATCCGGTACGCGAACGACAAGCCCCGTACCGAGCACTCCGTGAGCAACGGCAAGCTCACCCTCACCGCCCCCCGCTGCGACGACTGCGGCGTGAACTACACCGTCTCCGTACCGCCGGGCACGACCCTGACCCTGGACACCGCCGGCGGCAACATCACCATCCGCGGGGTCAACGGCGCGACGAAGGCACGAACGGGCGGCGGAAACGTACAGGTCATCGACACCGCCCCCAAGACCCTCTCCGCCCGCACGGACGGCGGAAACATCGAGGCGTCCCTGAAGAAACCCCCAACCACCCTCACCGCGGAAACCGGCGGCGGCAACGTCAAGGTCACCCTCCCCCGCACCCCCTACGCCGTCGACACCACCACCAGCGGCGGCCGCAACACGGTCTCGGTCCCCACCGACCCCGCCTCCCCCCACCACGTGACCATCCGCACCGGCGGCGGAAACATCGACGTCAACCTGGCACCCGACTCGTAAGAGTGGACCTTGCGGTGCCGCCGCCGGGTCACCAAGACTGTGCCGATGCTGATCCGCCGAGAAGCGCCCGCCGACGAACCCGCCGTACGAGCGGTCACCACCGCCGCGTTCGCCAAGCCGGAAAACCCGGACCCCGTAGAGGCCGGCCTCCTCGATCAGTTGCGGACCTGCGGGGCGTGGCTTCCGGAGCTGTCGATGGTCGCGACCGGCGACCAGGGCGAGATCGTCGGCCACGTCGTCTGCACCCGCGGACACGTCGGCACCCACCCGGCCCTCGCACTCGGCCCCCTCAGCGTGCACCCGACGCACCAACACCGCGGCGTCGGCCTGGCGCTCGTCCACTCCGTACTGGGCGCGGCGGACGCAACCAACGAACCCCTCGTCGCCCTCCTCGGCAACCCCGCGTACTACACCCGCTTCGGCTTCCGGCCGAGCACGCGATACGACATCACCCCACCCGACCCCAACTGGGCCGACTACTTCCAGATCCGCACCCTGACCTCATACGAACCGCCCCTACGGGGCACCTTCGCCTACCCAGAGCCGTTCAACAACCTCTGACTTCTCGTCACCGGTGAATTCGAAAAACTCCCGCAATACCCCGCGCCCCCCAATTCCGGAACCCCACGAATTTCCCCACCGGATATCGCGCCGCACGGCATCCCGCAGGGGCCCGGTGCCGAGGTGCTCGGGGAGCCGGGGAGTGCGCTCGATCTGGGGCCGGCCGAGGGGGAGAACGCGGTCTACCTCGCGCGGCGGGGGGTGCGGGTGACCGGGGTGGACTTCTCGGGCGCCCAGGTGGCCCGCGCCCGGCGGTTCTGGTCCGATGTGCCGGGGCTGGAGTTCGTGCACGCCGAGGTCTGCGCGTTTCTCGCGGCCGACTCCCGGCAGTGGGACGCCATTTACTCGACCTGGGGGGCGGTCTGGTTCACCGATCCCGACGTGCTCTTTCCGCTCGTCGCCCAACGCCTCGCTCCAGGCGGCGTGTTCGCCTTCTCCCACCGTGAGCCGATCGTGGGGCAGTACGGCGCGCAGGAGATGGGCGGGCGGTGGCTGGAGGGGCGGTCCGCCGAACTGGTCGTTCACCGGTGGCAGTTCACCGCTCCCCAGTGGGCCGACCTCCTCAAGCGGCACGGCTTCCTCGACGTCCAGGCCGAGGTCGTCCCCGGTCAGGAACCCGGGGAACTCGGCACGCTGATCGTCCGGGGAACCCGGCCCTCAGGCGACGGTCACCTTTAGCTCCTCCAGCCCCCGCATCACGAACCCCGGCTTTCGGGGTGGGGTCGAGGCCAGGGTCAGGGTGGGGGCCTGGGTGAGGAGAGACCTCATGGAGGCGCTCAGTTCCAAGCGGGCCAAGGGGGCGCCGATGCAGTAGTGGGTGCCTGCGCTGAAGGAGATGTGGGGGTTGTCCCTACGGGGCAGGTCCAGGGTCGTCGGGTCGTCGAAGACTTCCTCGTCGCGGTTGGCCGAGCCGAAGAGGAGGGCGAGTTCGGCGCCGCGAGGGATCACCGTGCCGGCGAGTTCGATGTCGTCCAGGACCCAGCGTTCGAAGAGCTGGAGGGGGGTGTCGTAGCGGAGGAGCTCCTCCACAGCCGTGCGGATGAGGGTCAAGTCCGCTCGCAGCAAAGCCAGTTGCTCCGGGTGCTGGAACAGCGCCAGCCAGCCGTTCGTCGTCGCGTTCACCGTCGCCTCGTGGCCCGCGTTCAGCAACAGCACCGCCGTGGAGATCATCTCCTGCTCGGTGAGCCGGTCGTCCTCGTCGTGGGCCGCGATCAGGGCCGAGATCAGGTCGTCCCCAGGGTCCGCGCGGCGCGCCGCGATCAGGCCCCGTAGGTACTCCGAGAACTCCACCGACGCCCGTACCGCCCGCGCCGCCACCTCCGGCGACGGATTCAGCTCGTACATCCCGCAGATGTCCGCCGACCAGGGCCGCAGCGGCGCACGATCCCCCTCCGGGATGCCCAGGAGTTCCGCGATCACCGCGACCGGCAACGGTTCCGCCACGTCGGCCAGCAGATCACCCCCGCCCGCCGCGACCAGGCCGCCCACCAGCGAGTCCGCCAGCCCGTGCACGTACCCCCGCAGCCGCTCCACCGTGCGCGGGGTGAACGCCTTGGAGACCAGGCGCCGGATGCGGGTGTGGTCCGGCGGCTCCAGATCGAGCATGCCGTGATCGTTGAGCGTGTGGAACGGCTCGTGCTCGGGAGGCGGAGCCGTACGCCCGAACTCCTCGTGCGTGAAGCGGTGTTGGTACGTCCGCCCCAGCCGCCGGTCCCGCAGCAGCGCCGACACGTCGGCGTGGTGCGGCACCAGCCACTGGTCCGTCGGCTCGTACCGGATCACCCGCCCGCGTGCCCGCAGCTCGGCGTAGGCCGGGTAGGGGTCGGCGAGGAACTCGGGTGACCAGGGGTCGAAGGTGGTGCCCATGGGGGGACGCTAGTCCGTGCGGGCCCCACCGGGGTAGATGACATGTGTCATCCCCAGGACGTGCCCCTGGGCACTGCCCCTAGGGGACCCCGTCTTCCTAGACTCGCCCCATGTTCAAATCCCGCAAACCCGGACAGGACGACGCCTGGGAAGGCACCGTCACCGACAAGTCGCGCGGCATGCTCGACGGCGCGAACATGTACCACTTCGTCGAACTCCGCCTGGATGGCGGCGAGTCCACGAAGGTACGGATCGGGCGGCAGCTCTGGAAGTCCCTGGCCGTCGGCGACCGCCTGATCAAGCGCCCCGGCGACGACCCGGTCAAGGCGTAGACCTAGAAGGCCAGTTGGGCAATCTCCTCCGCCACCACGGCAGCCGCGTCCGCCGCCGGGTCGATCAGCGGGAAGTGCCCCACGTCCTCCAGCAGCGTCACCCCCACGACCTCCCCCGCCCTGGCCGCCGCGTCCGCGAAGGACTCCGCCACCTCGTAGGGGACATCCCGGTCGGTACGGCCCTGCACCAGGGTTGTGGCGATGCCGGTGGGGAGCAGCAGCGCCGGGTCCGCGTGCGGGACACGCTCCGCGAACGAGTGCTGCCCGCCCAGGAGTTGGCCGACCGCTCCCTCACAGACGTCCAGCTTCTCCGCCAGCCCCAGATCCGCGATCGGCGCCAGCGCCACGACCCCGCGCAACGGCGCCGGCCGGTCCGTACGCCAGGGTGAGTCCGCCGGGAGCACGTGCCGCGCGGCCGCCCACAGCGCCAGGTGGCCGCCCGCCGAGTGCCCGGTGAGGACGATCCGCCGGGCGTCCGCGCTCGGCAGCGCCTCGCGGGCCAGCTCCGGCAGCGCGTCCAGCGCGGCGGCGACGTCGTCGAAGGTCTCCGGCCAGCGGCCCGCCGGGGGTACGGACGCCGGTTCGCCGCCCGTGTTCTGCGCCGGGATGCCGGGCCCGCCGCGCCGGTACTCCACGTTCGCCACGGCGAACCCGCGCCGCGCCAGGAAGTCCGCGAACGGCGTGATGTGCCGCCGGTCGTACCGCGCCCGCCATGCCCCGCCGTGCAGGATCACGACCAGCGGCGCGGAGGCCGCCCCGGTGCGCGGGGCGTAGAAGTCGATCACCTGGTCGGGGTGGTCCCCGTAGGGGGCGCTCGCGTCGGGGTCGACGGGCGGATGGGAGAACGCCGACTCCTCCTCGGCGGCGGCACGGGCTGCGCTTGCGTCCTCCGGCATGCTCCAACCTTCCAGCTACGTAAGGGGTTTGGCGGACCAGGCCAGCGTGGGGATTCGGCCGTTGGCCGGGACGGTATCAGGCCCGTGACGTGCGCGGACACGGGGATGTCACCCAGGGTGAGGCAAAAGGGGGCTGTGCGGAGTTCGTCCCTCCGCACAGCCCCCCGACGCCCCACTACAGCGCTACGCCAGCACCTCGCCGAGCACCCGCGCCGCCCGCTCCGCGTCCGCGAAACCGACGTACAGCGGGGTGAAGCCGAAGCGCAGCACGTCCGGGTGGCGGAAGTCGCCCACCACACCCCGGTCGATCAGCCGCTTCATCACGTCACCGGCGTCCGCGCAGCGCAGCGCGACCTGGCTGCCCCGCTCCTCGTGCCGCAACGGGGTCACGCACTCCACCCGGCCGGGCTCGGTGTACGCGGCCACGCACTCCAGGAAGAAGTCGGTCAGGGTCAGCGACTTCGCCCGTACGGCGTCCACCGAGACCCCGTCCCACACCTCCAGGGCCGCTTCGAGCGCCAGCATGGAGAGGATGTCCGGCGTGCCGACCCGCCCGCGCCGCGCGCCCGGCACCGGGGTGTACTCGGGGTTCATCCCGAAGGGTTCGGCGTGCGAGTTCCAGCCCGGCAGGGGGGAGTCGAAGCGGTCCTGGAGGTCGCTGCGGACGTACAGGTACGCGGGCGAACCGGGGCCGCCGTTCAGGTACTTGTAGGTGCAGCCGACCGCCAGGTCCACCCCGTGCGCGTCCAGGCCGACCGGCAGGGCGCCCGCGCTGTGGCAGAGGTCCCAGACGACCAGCGCGCCGGCGTCGTGCACGGCCGCCGTCAGGGCGGGCAGGTCGTGCAGGCGGCCGGTGCGGTAGTCGACGTGGTTGAGCAGGACGGCCGCCGTGCGGGGGCCGAGGGCGGCGGGGATCTCGGCGGGGGTGAGGGCGCGGAGTGTGCAACCCGTCATTCTTGCCGCCGAGTTGGCGATGTAGCCGTCCGTGGGGAAGGTCGTGGCGTCGACCAGGATCTCTGTCCGGCCCTCCCCGGCCATCCGTACGGCTGCCACAAGTGCCTTGTAGACGTTGACACTCGTGGAGTCCCCGACCACAACTTGCCCTGGCCCGGCGCCGATCAGCGGGGCGATGCGGTCGCCGATCCGCTCCGGCGCGGTCCACCAGCCCGACTCGTCCCAGGAGCGGATGCGCAACTCGCCCCACTGGCGGGTCAGTACGTCCCGCATCCGGTCGGGTACGTGCGCGGGGAGCGCGCCGAGGGAGTTGCCGTCCAGGTACACGCCCTGGTCGAGGACGAACCGGTCGCGTAGTCCGGCGAGCGCGTCGGCCGCGTCCAACTCCTTGGCGCGCAACGCCAGTTCCGTACGGTCAGACATGGGACCTCGCCGTCCACAGCTCGGGGAACACGTTCTTGCGGGCCCGCTTCTCCAGCCAGGCCACTCCGGCGGAGCCGCCGGTGCCGGCCTTCGAGCCCATCGCGCGGCGGGTCGCCACGAGGTGGTCGTTGCGCCATCGCCACACCAGCTCGGCCACGTTCGTCAGGGCTTCCCCTAGGCGGGCGAGGTCGGTGTCGGGGTCACCGGAGTACACGGCCGTCCAGGCGGCCTCGACCTCCCCTACGGGCTCGTACCGCTGGGACACGTCCCGGTTCAGCACCTCGGCGGGGATCGCGTGGCCGCGCCGGGCGAGCAGGCGTACCGCCTCGTCGTACAGGCTCGGCTCGCACAGCGCCTTCTCCAGCTCGGCGTGCGTACGGGGCGTTCCCCGGTGCGGGACGAGCATCGACGCGGACTTGTCGCCGAGCAGGAACTCCATGCGGCGGTACATCGCCGACTGGAACCCTGACCCTTCCCCCAGGGCGGACCTGTACGAGTTGAACTGGGCCGGGGTGAGCTGGGCCAGCGGGCGCCAGGAGGCGTTCAGGGCGTCCAGCTCGCGTACGGAACGCTTCAGCGCGGCGATCGCGGTGGGCACGTCGTCCGAGCGGAGCGCCTTCGCGGCGGTCTCCCACTCGTGCGTGATCACCGTGAACCACAGCTCCATGACCTGGGTCGTGACCAGGAAGACCATCTCTCCGGGGTCGTCGGAGAGGGTGTGCTGAAGGTGGGTGAGCACGTCGGCCCGGACGTAGTCCTCGTACGGCGTCGTACCGGCGAAGTCGAGATGCGGGGTCTCGGGCTCAGCGGCCTCTTCGGCGGCCTGGGAAGGGGGGTGAGCCTGGTGGGACATCGCTGTCTCCTGTTTGCACTCCGGGTAGCGGTCCGCCCCTGCCGATGCCGGCACGGGGGCCCCGGTCCCCACGCTGAATCCTCCGCAATCCCATGGGATACGGCAAGCGGCGACGCTGCGCCGGCCTTGGCGGGGGGGGGTGGGCTCAGCGGGGTGCCGGGCTGATGACCGTAAGCGACCGTTCTCTTCCTGGGTGAGATCACCTAGGGTCGCCCGTGGGGCGTGAGTGACCGTTGGTGTCATGGGGGCACGGGGGATTGCGGGCTCGCGCGTATCGGGGGAGGGGTGCGGGCTGTGCTGTGCGCGTTTTCGGGGGCGGGGTCGTGACCTCGGTGGAGGTCCGGGCGCGACTTACGGGGGTTCCCGTACGGGCCCCTAGGGGTGGGCCCCTGTGGGTCGTGCCAGTGGTGTGGACCGTCGGGCTCGGGCTGTGGGGGCTGTCGCGGGAGAACAGCGTGTGGCGGGACGAGGCGGCTACCTGGCAGGTGGCCCGGCGTTCCACGGCCGACATATGGCATCTGCTCGGGCAGGTCGACGTCGTGCACGGCCTGTACTACCTGCTGATGCACGCCCTCTTCACCTGCTTCGGCGCCGGCACCACCACCCTCCGCCTGCCCTCCGTACTGGCCGTCGCGGTCGCCGCGGGCTGCGTGACGGTCATCGGACAACGCCTTGCCGGGAACTGGGCCGGCCTGGGCGCCGGCATGGCCCTCGGGCTGCTTCCGGCCGTGCAGTTCCACCTCCAGGAGGGCCGGCCGTACGCGCTGGTCATGGCGGGCGCGGCGGTCTCGACGCTGCTGCTGGTCGTACTGCTGGAGCGCCCCGCCTCCTGGCGCTGGGCCGCGTACGGCGTGACGGTACTGCTGGCCGCGCTGCTGAACTGGTTCGCGCTGCTGGTGCTGGTCGCACACGCGGTGACGCTGTGCTGGACGCGGGCCGGGCGGGGTACGTGGGTCCGCTGGGCGTCGGCTGCCGGGGGCGCCGTCGCGGGTACGGCACCGCTGATCCTCTTCAGCCAGGGCCAGTCCGAGCAGATCTCCTGGATACCGCCCCTGACCTGGCACATGCTGATCGGTCCGGCGATCCTGCTGGCGATCGGCACCCTGGGGGCCCTACTGGACCGCCCCCTCCCCGGCAGCCCCTCACTCGCCTCGGTCGCCCTCCCCCTACTGGCGGTCCCCCTCCTGGCCCTGACAGGGATATCCCTGATCAAGCCCCTCTTCCTGGACCGCTACATCCTCTTCGGCCACCTCGGCCTGACCCTCCTGATCGGCACGGCACTGGGCCGGGCGATCACCGCCACGGCCCCCCGCTTCCCGAGGACCGCCCGCCTGATCCTCCCCCTGGCACTCCTGTCGGCCCTGGGCGCCCTCCTCCCCAATCCCTGGCCGAACGCTCCCCCGAGAGCCGCGTCGACGACGTCCTCTCGGCCGCCGACCGGGTTCACCACCTGAAGCACCCCGGCGACGCGGTCCTCTTCATCCCGTCCGCCCGCCGGGACACGGCCCTGGTCTCCCCCGACGCGTTCGCAGGGCTGCGGGACGTAGCGCTGACGGAGACCCCGGTGTCCTCCGGCACCCTCAAGGGCGTGGAATCCGAGCCCGCCGCCATCACGGCCAAGATCCCGCACTGCACCCGAATTCTCCTGGTCACCGACGCGCCAGGCGTGGCCAAGCGGGACTCGGCCCACCGCGACAAGGCCAAGAGGGCCGCCCTGCGGAGGTACTTCACCCCGGTCGCGGACGAGACGGTACGGGGCCGCCGGGTGACGGTGTACGAACGCCTCCCGGACCCCCGTCCGGGGCCCAACCCCTAGTGGCAGACTTCACCCATGACTACGCACAAGAACCTGCTCGGCGGCCCGGACCCGACGCTCCTGCCCGAGAACGAAGAGGCGTACCGCCTGCTGGGCGAGGACTCCCAGGCCCCGGCGGAGGTCGTGGCGAAGTACCCCACGTTCTCCCTGGCCTGGGCGATGCTCGCGGACGACGCCTTCGAGGCCGGCCGCGTGGTCGAGTCGTACGCCTACGCCCGCACCGGCTACCACCGCGGCCTCGACGCCCTGCGCCGCGCCGGCTGGAAGGGCCACGGCCCCATCCCCTGGTCCCACCGCCCCAACCAGGGCTTCCTCCGCTGCCTCGCCGCCCTCGCCCGAGCGGCCGACGCCATCAACGAAAAGGCAGAGGCCGACCGCTGCTGGCAGTTCTTGCAGGACAGCAGCGAAGAGGCTTACGCGGAGCTGCGCCGCTAGGTTCTGCCGGGCCGGCCGGGGGGAATCCGGCCGGTGGGCTGGCCTCCGGCCGGACGACGGGATGTGTAACCGAGTGGGTCGGCTTCAGCCGGAGCGTCCTATGGGGCCGACCCCGGCTGGACGGCTCGGCCACCCCTTGAGGAAGTCGAAGCCATGCGCGTTGACGGACTGCATGCGCCGACTCGCCCCTGCCGACGTAAGGCTGTCAGCCGACACCCGGCCTCAAGCGCTCTGCGGGTAGGCGCATGTGGTCCCAGTCTTGCGATGAATGTACGAACGCCAACTTCGAAGCGCTCACAGCCCGCTTCTGCCACGCCGAGGTATAGGCACGTTGACTCTTTGCGGTCAGCCGGTGATCGGGCCCAAAACGCTCGAGACCTAGAGCTACGTTCTGCCGGAGCAACGTAACGGCGTGATCAAGGTTGCCTACGAGGCGGTGTACGTAGGCCAGGTTGTTACGGGTGGTAAGGGTGTTCGGGTCGTCCGGACCGAGGACCCGGGAGCGGACATCGAGAGTCTCTTCGAGCAGCGTGACGGCGCGGGCAAGGTCGCCAGCCGTCAGGTAGGCGCCAGCAAGGTTGTTGCCGGTGGTAAGGGTGTTCGGGTGGTCGGGACCGAGGACCCGAGTACGGTCCTCCAGGTTCTGCTGATGCAAGGAGATGGCACGGGCAGCGTCGCCGGCAGCCAGATACGCGCTGGCAAGGTTGTTCCGGGCGGTGAAGGTGTTCGGGTGGTCCGGGCCAAGGACCCGAGTACGGTCCTCCAGGTTCTGCTGATGCAAGGAGATGGCACGGGCAGCGTCGCCGGCAGCCAGATACGCGCTGGCAAGGTTGTTCCGCGAGGTGAGGATGTTCGGGTGGTCCGGGCCAAGGACCCGGATACGGTCCTCCAGGTTCTGCTGATGCAAGGAGATGGCACGGGCAGCATCACCGGCAACCAAGTACGCGCTGGCAAGGTTGTTCCGCGAGGTGAGGGTGTGAGGGTGGTCGGGACCGAGGACCCGGATACGGTCCTCCAGGTTCTGCCGATGCAAGGAGATGGCACGGGCAGCATCACCGGCGACCTGGTACGCGTTGGCGAGGTTGTTGCGGGCAGTGAGGGTGCTCGGATCATCGGGGCCCAGAGCCCGTTCAGAGCTGGTGTGGGCACGTTGAAGAATCCAGAGGGCGCGCGCAATGAGGCCCTGATCCTTCAGGTAGTTCCCGGTTTCGTTGAAAATACGGCCGGTGATGGCTGTGTCGGTATCCTCGTTGGCATGTTGGGCGAGGGCCTCGATGTGAGCAAGGAGAGCACGCCAGCGGGGCCAGCTAACCGGGTCGTCTCCCTGCTGAGGCAAAGCGGCGTTGAGGTTGGCGGTAGCTCTCTCGCGAGCCTGGTCGATCAGGTCGGTGCGGCGGTGGGGGTTGGCCGGGTCGGGGGTGCGAGCAAGGGCTTGGACCAAGCGGTGGACGGCGATCGTTCCAGTGGCCGGGTCCAGGGTGGTCATGCTGTAGGCGCTGAGTAGGCCCAGTGCCGTGTCCAGGGCGAGTTGATCCGCGAGGCCCGTGCACAGGTGGAGGGGGATGTCCTCGGGGGCGTACCAGGCAAGGGCGCGCAGGAGGTCGATGGCTTCGGGCTGTTGGGTGGCGATGCGGTCGAGGGTGATGTCCCAGACCCGGGCCACGGTGCGTTCCGCGCGGGTGGTCACGCCTCCGCGCTCGTACATCTTCGCGGGGTGATCGGCGAGAAGTTGGAGGTAGGTGCGCGGGGTGGTGAAGGGGTTTTGGGCGATGTAGGCGCCGGCCTGTTCGACGGCCAGGGGGAGATGCCCAAGCTCCTCGCACAGCTCCGCGGCGCCGTCCAGGTCGCGCGGCCCCTTGCGAGTGATGATCGAGGTGATCAGGTCCAGGGATTCGTCGGCGTCCAGGACATCGAGCCGGACCAGGGCCACGTCCCCTTCCCATCCCTCGGCGAGTCGGCTGGTGATCAGGAAGCGTCCGCCCGGTACCCGGTCGAGCAAGGGGGCTATGTCGGCCGGGTCGTTGACGTTGTCGAGGACGACCAGCCAGCCGGTGTGGCTGGCCAGCCACTGCAACCCCCACTCGGCCAGCGCTTCGACCGGCAGCACCTTGGACGCCGGCTGGAGAGACACGGCCAGTTCCACGAGCCCCTGCGCGACACCGGCGGGGCTGTCGGCGGTGAACCAGCGCACCGGCTGACAGCCGTGCTCGCGGGTCTCCGCCCAGTACGCGGCGAGCGTGCTCTTGCCGACCCCGCCCAGCCCGTGCAGGGCCTGCACCAGCACCGCGCCCGGTCGGCTCAAGGCTCCGTCCAGGCGGTCGAGTTCATCCTTACGTCCGACGAAGCTGGTCCGGTGGCGGGGGAGGTTACTCATCCCCTCCTGAGCCGGCACCTGCGACGGCGGGCGCAGCGCGTCGGCCGGCAACTCCACGCGGGGGGTGTAGTTACCGGAGACGGCCATGCTGTGGGGCCCGATTGCCGTGGCGTCACCGGTGCCCGAAGCGACCGGTCCCGCGCCGTCGAAGTCCGCGCTCATAAGCACCCCCCCTTGTGGCCTGTGGCCGCACGTCCGAACTCCAGCTTCGGTCCGCTCACAGCCCGCTTCTCCCACGCCAGGCTGTAGACACGCTGAGCCTTTCTGGTCAGCGGGTGGTCGGCCCCGAACCGCTCCAGGCACAGCGCCAAGCTCTCGTGGAGCAGCGTGACAGCGTGATCCAGGTCGCCCATCAAGCGGTGGGCGAACGCGAGGTTGTTGCGGGTGGTGAGGGTGTTTGGGTGGTCGGGGCCGAGGATCCTCGCGGAGGCATCAAGGGTTCGCTGCATGAGAGGAATGGCGCGTCTGAGGTCGCGGGCGTTCACATACGCACCTGCGAGGTTGTTATGGGTGATGAGGGTGTCGGGGTGGTCGGGACCGAGGATCCGAACGCGATCCTTGAAATTCTGCTCGTGGAGAGTGATGGCGCGAGCGGATTCACCGATGGCCTGATAGGCGCTTGCAAGGTTGTTGCGGCTGGTGAGGGTACTCGGGTGGTCGGGGCCGAGGATCCTTACGTAGTCATCAAGGGTCTGCTCCATAAGAGGAATGGCACGTCTGGGGTCGCGGGCGTTCACATACGCACCGGCGAGGTTATTGCGGCTGCTGAGGGTATCGGGGTGATTAGAACCGAGGATCCGGTTGCGGTCCTCGAGATTCTGCTCGTGAAGGGTAATAGCGCGCCCGGGGTCACCGACGTCCTCGTATGCTCCGGCGAGGTTGTTGCGAGTGGTGAGGACGTCGGGGTGATCATTGCCGAGGAGCCGGATGCGATCCTCGAGATTCTGCTCGTGGAGGGCGACGGCGCGAGCGGGGTCGCCTGCAGCCTGGTAGGCACTGGCTAGGTTGTTGCGAGTGACGAGGGTATTCGGGTGGTCGGGGCCAAGGATCCGGACTCGGTCCTCGAGATTCTGCTCGTGGAGGGTAATGGCGCGGGTCGGATCGCCGACGGCCTCGTAGGCATTGGCAAGGTTGTTGCGGCTGGTGAGGGTGCTGGGGTCGCTGTCTCCCAGGATCCGTTCATAGCCGGTGTAGGCCCGTTGGAGAATGTGGATCGCGCGCGCGACGAGGCCCTGGTCTTTGATGTAGAGCCCGATCTCGTTGTGAATGCGAGCGGTAGTGGGAGTATCGGTGGCCGGGTCGGCATGCTGGCTGAGGGCGTCGAAGTGTGGGAGGAGCGCGCGACAGCGGGGCCAGGTCACGGGGTCGCCCCACCGCTGCGGCAGGGCGGCGTCAAGGTTGGCGGTGGCGCTCTCACGAGCCTGGTTGATGAGATTGGACGCCCGGTGCGGATTCGTCGGGTGCGGTGTGCGGGCAAGCGCCTGGACCAAGCGATGAACCGCGATCGTCTCCGTTGCGGGGTCCGGGGTGATCATGCTGTACGCCGTCAGCAGGCCAAGTGCCTGGTTCGTCTGGACCGCCCTGCCCTCGGGGAGCGCGGCCAGGAAGGCCGGAATAGCTTCGGGGGCGTACCAGGCCAGGATGCGGAGCAGGTCGACGGCCAGGGGCTGGCGGGATGCGATGTGGTCGAGGGTGATGGTCCAGACCCGTGCCACGGTCCGTTCATCCGGGGTCGTGGCACCCGCCTGCTCATACATCTCCGCGGGATGTTCGGCGAGGAGTTGGAGGTAGTTGCGGGGAGTCATGAAGGGGGTCTGGGCGATGTAGGCGCCAGCCTGCTCGACCGCCAGAGGTAGATGCCCCAGTTCCTCGCACAGTTCCGCGGCCCCATTCAGGTCGCGAGGGCCCTTGCTCGTGATGATCGACGTGATCAGGTCCAGGGACTCGTCCGGTGCCAGGACGTCGAGGCGGACCAGCGCGACGTTGCCGCCCCAGCCGTCCCCGAGTCTGCTGGTGATCAGGAAGCGTCCGCCCGGTGCCCGGCTGAGCAGCGGAGCGATGTGCGCGGGATCGTTGACGTTGTCGAGGACGACCAGCCAGCCGGTGTGGCTGGCCAGCCACTGCACCCCCCACTCGGCCAGCGCGTCGACCGGCAGCACCTTCAGCGCGGGCTGCAGGGCTACGGCGAGGTCGGCGAGACCCTGCTGGACACCGGCCGGGCTGTCGGCGGTGAACCAGCGCACCGGTCGGCGTCCGTGTTCGCGAGTCGCGGCCCAGTGCGCGGCAAGGGTGCTCTTGCCGATGCCGCCCAGGCCGTGCACAGCCTGCACCAGCACCGCCCCCGGCCGGCTCAACACGCCGTCCAGCCGGTCGAGTTCGTCGTCCCGGCCCACGAAGTGGTCGGGTCGCCACGGCAGGTCGTCCAGCCCGTCGCGGACGTCCACCTGCGACGGAGGCCGCAGCGCGTCGGGCGGCAGCTCGGTGCGGGCGTTGTAGATGCCGGCCACGGCCACGCTGTGCGGCGCGCTGGCCGTAGCAGTCCCCGTATCGCGGGCGAGCTGCCCGAACCCCAGCTCGCCGACCCCGTCGTCCACCTTCGCTCCCGCCCCCGCCACCTGTACCTCAGCGCTCGTGAACGATCCCCGAAACCGCACTGGAGCCCGCCCCGGTCGCTTCCGCGTCACCGGTGTTCGCCGCCCGCGCCGGTCCTCCCGCCGCTTCGCCGGACCGCTTGATACCGGTCACCGCGCTGCCCCCCTCCCGCGCGGTCGCCTTGCCCGTCCCCACGACCGCGTCGCCCGTCGTCTCGGCGACGAATGCCAGGAGCGACCGCAGCTCGCCCACCACCTGATCGCGCTCCGCCTCGTCGAGGTTCTCCAGCAGTCCCTCGAAACGGGCCGCCCACGCACCCTCCTGGCGGGCCCGCTGCGCCGGCGCTTCGTCGCCTGCGGCGGTCAGGGCCTGGGCGGTGTGGTCCAGGCGTTCCAGCTCCGCCGCCTCACGCCGGGCGTCGCCCCGGCCGAACAGCGCCGCCACCCGCCCCCGGAACCCGTTCCACGCGTCCGTACCCGCCGCCTGCACCACCGCACTGCCACCGGCCGCAGCCAGCGCCGTCATCGCCTCGAACAACATGATGGCGTTCCCCCTCGTCGTGCCCACCGTGGTTTCGTGGGCTATCACGCTAGACACTCGCCCACAGTTGCGGCAGTCCGTTGAAGCAACCCGATCGAGTGCGGTGACCCCACCCCGTCGCCCCTCACCCCCGCGAAGCCGGCTCCACCTCCCCCGTCTCCAGCGGCGGAGTCGTGATGCTGCCGTGGGTGCGGCACTCGGGGTGGGGGCAGTCCGGGGTGGGGCGGTGGCGGATCAGGGTGGCGGAGAGGAGGGAGGCCAGGACCAGGACTGCCGCGCAGATCGGCATCGCCTTGTCGAAGGACGAGTTGAAGGCCGCCGGGAGGCGGTATGCCTCCGGGCCCATGCCCGTCAGCAAGGGGAGGGCGGCTACCGCTACCAACCCCGCCGCCCGCGCCGCCGCGTTGTTGATGCCGCTGGCCAGACCCGCTCGGGCCGTGTCGACCGAGGCGAGGACCGTGGCCGTCAGGGGGGCCACCAGGGTGACCATCCCCGTGCCCATGACGAGGAGGGCGGGGAGGACGTCCGTCAGATAGTTCGCGTCCGGGCCGACCCGGAGCATCAGGAGCATCGCCGCCGCGCAGAGCAGGGGGCCGATAGTCAGGGGGAGGCGGGGGCCCGTGCGGTCGGCGAGGGCGCCCGAGCGGGAGGAGAACAGGAGCATCAGGATCGTCGGCGGGAGCAGGGCCGTACCCGCCGCCAGGGGTGAGTAGCCCGCCACCACCTGGAGCTGCAGCGCCGTCAGGAAGAAGAAGCCGCCGAACGCCGCGTACACGCACAGCGTGACCAGGTTGACGGCCGTGAACTGCCGCGAGGCGAAGATGTCCGGCGGGAGCATCGGGTTCGGGCGGTGGCGCTCCACGTACACGAAGGCCACCGCCGCCGCCACGCCCGCCACCGCCGTCACCCACACCGCGACGGACGCGGAACGGGCCTCGATCAGCGCGTACGTCAGCAGCGCGAGCGCCACCGCGCCCAGCACCGCCCCCAGCACGTCGAACCGCCCGCGCGCGGGCCCCGCGTCCGACTCGGGTACGTGCCGCAGCGCCACCGGTACGCAGATCAGGGCGAGCGGCACGTTCAGCAGGAACACCCAGCGCCAGCCCGGCCCCTCCACCAGCCAGCCGCCGAGGAACGGCCCGATCGCCGCCCCGACCCCGCCGAACCCGGACCACAGCCCCACCGCGCGGCTGCGGTCGTCGGGGTGGAAGGACGCCTGGATCAGCGCGAGCGACCCCGGTGTGAGCAGCGCGCCGCCCACGCCCTGGAGCGCACGGGCGATGATCAGCACGTTCGGGTCGGGAGCCAGCCCGCACATCAGGGAGGCCGCCGCGAACCAGATCACGCCGATCACGAAGACGCGGCGCCGCCCGTACCGGTCCCCCAGCGAACCGCCCAGCAGGATCAGCCCCGCCAGCGTCACCATGTACGCGTTGACCGTCCACTGGAGCGCCGCGAGGCTCGCGTCGAGGTCGCGGCCGATGCGGGGCAGCGCGACGTTGACGACGGTCGAGTCCAGCAGGGCCATGCTGGAACCGAGCACGGTGGTCAGGAGAATCCACCGGCCCTTGGGGGACGCCAGCCGGACATCGGGCATGTCCCCAGGTATACCCCGGATGGCCAAAGGGGGCCCGGCCCTGTGGATAACAGGTGCCGGGCCCCCTGAGGGAGACCACGGAGGGTCACTTCATCTTGTTGCCCGCCGACCGCAGGTTCTTCGCGGCGACCACGACACGCTCCGCCATGCCCGCCTCGGCCAGCTTGCCCCAGGTGCGCGGGTCGTACTGCTTCTTGTCACCGACCTCGCCGTCGACCTTCAGCACACCGTCGTAGTGACGGAACATGTGGTCGGCGACCGGACGGGTGAAGGCGTACTGGGTGTCCGTGTCGATGTTCATCTTCACGACGCCGTTCTCCAGCGCGGTACGGATCTCCTCCTCGGAGGAACCGGAACCGCCGTGGAAGACGAAGTCGAACGGCGACTGCTTGCCGAACTTCGCGGCGACGCCGTCGTTCAGCTCCTTCAGCAGCTCCGGGCGGAGCACCACGTTGCCCGGCTTGTACACGCCGTGCACATTGCCGAACGACGCGGCCAGCAGGTAGCGGCCCTTCTCGCCCAGGCCGAGGGCCTCGGCGGTACGGATCGCGTCGTCCACCGTGGTGTAGAGGGAGTCGTTGATCTCGTGCGAGACGCCGTCCTCCTCACCGCCGGTCGGGGTGATCTCGACCTCGAGGACGATGTTCGCGCGGCGGGCCTGCTCCAGCAGCTCCTGGGCGATCGAGAGGTTGTCCGCGAGGGTCTCGGCGGAGCCGTCCCACATGTGCGACTGGAACAGCGGGTTGCGGCCGGCCTTCACGCGCTCCTCGGACAGCGCGAGCAGCGGGCGTACGTAACCGTCCAGCTTGTCCTTGGGACAGTGGTCGGTGTGCAGCGCGATGTTGACCGGGTACTTCTCGGCGATGATGTGCGCGTACTCCGCGAGCGCGACCGCGCCGGTCACCATGTCCTTGTTGTACTGGCCGCCGAGGAACTCCGCGCCGCCGGTCGAGATCTGGATGATGCCGTCGCTCTCCGCCTCCGCGAAGCCGCGCAGGGCCGCGTTCACGGTCTGGCTGGAGGTGACGTTGATGGCCGGGTAGGCGAACTTGCCTGCCTTCGCCCGGTCGAGCATCTCTTTGTAGACCTCGGGAGTTGCGATGGGCATCTGTCCGCTCCTCGTGTTGCGGGTTGGCGTTCTGCGATATGCGGCCCTGACCTGGACCCTGGGGGGCGACATCGGCGTCGGCCCCATCTTTCCAGACCTGCCCTGCCGGACGGTCTGGCGGCCGGGGAGAAGTCCAGCCCCCGGCGGCCCGTCAGTCCAGCCCCAGTTCATCCTTCGAGAAGGCGAACCGGTACGGAACGCCCGCCCCGGCCTCGATCTTCTCCGCGGCGCCGGTCGCCCGGTCCACGATCGTGGCGACGCCGACGACCTCCGCGCCGGCCTCCCGTACCGCCTCCACCGCGGTCAGCGGGGAGCCGCCGGTGGTGGAGGTGTCCTCGACGACCAGCACCCGGCGGCCCGCGATGTCCGGACCCTCGACCCGGCGCTGGAGCCCGTGCGCCTTCGCGGCCTTGCGGACCACGAACGCGTCGAGCTTCTGCCCGCGCGCGGCGGCCGCGTGCAGCATGGCGGCGGCCACCGGGTCGGCGCCCATGGTCAGGCCGCCGACCGCGTCGAAGTCCAGGTCGGCGGTGAGGTCCAGCAGCACCTGGCCGACCAGCGGGGCGGCCTCGCCGTCCAGGGTGATGCGGCGCAGGTCGACGTAGTAGTCGGCCTCCAGACCCGAGGAGAGGGTCACCTTGCCGTGCACCACGGCCTTGTCCTTGATCTGCTGGAGCAGTTCA
This sequence comes from Streptomyces bauhiniae, assembly GCF_004784475.1. Classification (GTDB taxonomy): domain Bacteria; phylum Actinomycetota; class Actinomycetes; order Streptomycetales; family Streptomycetaceae; genus Streptomyces; species Streptomyces seoulensis. Next base: position 389,735 of record NZ_SRRT01000006.1, on the reverse strand, counting down.
CCACGTACATCCGTCATACGGCCCAGCTTAGAGGCGGCGCCAGGTCCAGGTCGTGGACGCCTCCAGCGGCTCCAACGGGGTGACCAGGCGCTGGGCGGTGTTCAGGCCGTTCGGCGGTCCGGTCTGCGGCTCGACGCACACGGCGGCGTCCTGCTCGTCGTACACGACGGCCCACTGTTCGCGGCTGGCCACCTTGAGTTCGAGCTGTCCGGGCCAGGTCAGGGTGACGTCGACACCCTCGGGCATGCCGAAGCAGTCGTCCCAGGGGCCGGGCTTGGGCTCTACGCGGTTGCCGGTCGGCAGGTGGTCCTCACCGCGCTCCTCCTGCCACGCCGGGTGGAAGTCGATCCGCACGTCCTCGCCGCCCAGGTTCCGGTTGAACCAGGGGTGCCAGCCGATCTGCGCCGGGAACGAATCCTCGTACGTCTCCACGGACATGCTCAGCGTCAGGCTGTCCTCGCCGAGGCTCACGATCTGCGTGATCTTGCCGGAGTGCGGCCAGGGGTCGGTCAGTTCGTACGTCAGCACCGCCTCGTCGGCCGACGTGCGCGCGGTGCGCCAGGCGCCGTCGCGGGCGGTGCCGTGGATGGCGTGCGGCGGGGAGTTCAGCGGCATCTGCCGTACGACTCCGCCGTCCAGGAACTGCCCGTCCCTGATCCGCCCGCACCAGGGGACCATCGGGAAGCACCCGAACCGCTCCCCCTGCCGCAACAACTCGCTGCCCCCGACAAGCAGCCCCCCGATGCGCCCGCCGTTCCCGGGCAGCACCCTTACCTCCGCGTCACCCGCGGCCAACGTGATCTCTCCGTTACTCACGCTGCCGACCCTACTGGTCCCTCCGGGGGTGGGGCGGGGGGTGGTGTCAGGGGGCTGCGAGGTTCTCGGGGTACGGGGGTGTCGGGGGCGGGGGGTCAGGGGGCTGCGAGGTACGGGGGCGTCGGGGGCGGGGTGCTTCACCTCGGCTTTCGGCACCGCTCGCTCCGCGCCGGGCGGAGTCGACGGTGCCGGGCACGACCGGCGGCTGGTTGCCCTGCGCGGCCGCGCCCCCTAAGGCTGGGGCGGAAGGGGCCTGCGGGTCGCTGCACTCGGCCTGGGCGGCTCCGCGCGGCCTTGCCCGCGCGGGGGACGGCCGACACAGGATGGACGCGGCTCCTACTGGGCGCTCGGTGCGGGAGCCGTGCTGCTCAAGTGGGGGTGGCACGCGGTGATGATCCTGCGGGTCGCTGCACTCGGCCGGGACGGCTCCACGTCCGGCCTGGCCCGCCCGGGGGTGGCCGAGACAGGGTGGACGTGGCCGCTACTAGGGCCGCCCAGTGCGGGGGCCGCGCTCCTCAGGTGGGGGACTCCGGCGAGTTGCTCTACGCGCCGGGCGGCTCCGTGCGCGGCCGCCCCCGACCGTGGTTCGGCCCGCTCGGGGCCCGACAGGGCAAAGCCACTCAGGGCTGACGGGCGTTTCGGCCCGGCGGTCGCCCTCGCCGCGGAGCGGTCAGTGGCGCTTGCGGAGGGCCCGTGCGACCACGATCGCCGAGGCGACCGCCACCGCCGCTGCCGGGGCGGCCCAGCGGAGGGCCGGGTTGGCGGTCACCGTCTGGGGGGCCGGTACGGGGGCGTAGCGGCCACGGGGTGGGGCGTGGTCGACCTCCTCCGCGCTGCGGCCGATCATCGTCCGGCGGGCGTGGGCGGCCTCGGCGGGGGGTTCGGCGCGGACCTCCAGGCCGTCGGGGACGGTGTCGGGGATGGCCGCGTCCGTCTCGGGGTCGAGGGAGGGCGGGGGGACTTCGGCGTCGAAGACGGAGGGGGGCGGGGGGCTGGGCTGGTCGTCACCGGGCTCGGCGTCGGCCTGCCGGCCTGGCGCGGACTTGTCGTCCTCGGCCTCTGCCTGCTCCGGCCCGGCTGCCTTGCCCGCTGCCTCCTGGCGCGGCTCGGTCGACTCACCCTGTTCCTGCTCCCCCGGTTCAGACGCGCCTTCCGCCTGCGCCTGCCTGGCCGCCTCGGCCTCGGCCTCCGCCCGCTGCCCCGGCTCGGCCGAATCGCCCTGCTCCGGCCCGGCTGCATCGGCCGCTGCCTGCTGGTCCGGCTGCCCCGGCTCAGACGCGCCTTTCGCCTGCCTCCGCTCGGCTGCCTCGCTACCTGCCCGCTGCCCCGGCTCGGCCGAATCGCCCTGCTCCAGCCCGGCTGCATTGGCCGCTGCCTGCTGGTCCGGCTGCCCCGGCTCAGACGCGCCTTTCGCCTGCCTCGGCCCGGCTGCCTCGCCACCTGCCCGCTGCCCCGGCTCGGTCGCCTCGGCCGGCGACTGTCCCGGCCCGGTGCCCTTGGGCTCTGCCTGTCCCGACCCGGTGTCCCCGGACGCGCCCTGAACCGACCCGGTGCCCTCAGCCGCGCCCGCCGCCAACGTCTCCAACGTCCGCGTCAGCAACCGGTTCGCCGCAGTCGTCACCGCGTCCGCAGGGAGTTCCGCGAGGCGGCCGTCCGCCTTGGCTGTGCCGCCCACGGTGACCGTCGTGCCGCCCTCGGTGGGCAGCAGGGCCAGGGTCAGGGACAGCGTGACCGTACCGGCGCCGCGCGACTCCGTACCGTCCGCGCGTACCGCGTACGTACCGTCCGCCCGGCCACTCACCGCCAGCGTGCCCCGGTACGTCACCGAATGCCCGCCGACCCGCAGCTTCAGTCGCCCGGCGACGGGAGCCGCGCCGGCGTCCTGCTGGAGTCCCGGCACCGCGCGGGCAACCCTCACGGCGTCCGCGAGGGCCTCCCTGAGCCGGTCGGCCGGAACCGGAACGAAGACCTGAAGCTCCATGTTGGCCGAGCCTACCCAGTACCCCCCGAAATGCACCTGCCCTCGCGGCGAACGGGAGCCCAGGACCCTGTCGGGGAGCGAGGAACGGGGCGCCGCAGACCCCCCGGCCTCGGAGGGACAGACACCCGCAGCCCTACCGGGAAACTCCCACCCTGTGAGCCCCGGCCCCGCCGAGGCCCCGGACCCGCAGCGGGACCTACCCCGCGTGGGCCGCAACGAGAACCCCACGGCCCAGACCCGCAAGGGCCCCAGACCCACAGAGGTTCCAGCCCCGTAGGGGAGCCAGACCCGCAGGGGCCCCAGACCCGTACGGGTCCCAGACCTCGACTGCTTCCGCCCCCACCGGCCCCCGAGGCCCCCGCCCTCAGGCCCTGAACCGCAGGTACTTCGACCCGTCCGAGCCGGGCCCCTAGGGGTTCACGAGCGCAGCGGTCCCCCTACAGCCGACCCACCCCCAGGCCCCCGCCCGCAGCGCCCAACGCGGAGGTGCCCCACCCGGCGCAACACCACAGAGGGCTCCTGGCCCCGTGTCCGACTCGGGCCCCCACAGCCGGCCAAACCCGTAAGCCCCCGCCTCAGAACCCCCTCAGTACTGCGGACGCGCCAGCGTGGACGGGCGTAGGCCCGGTACGCGGGTGAGGCGGGCTGCCGCTACGTCCACTCTGAGGTCCGAGTCGGTCAGGGTGGCGGGGTAGAAGTCGAGGTGGGGGTGGGGAGCGTGACGGCCGGGCGCCGCCAGGAGGAAGCCCCAGTCGTGCGGGGTGCGGGAAGACCCCGCCGAGCGGTCGGGGCCCGTGGCGAAGCCGGTGTCGTGGCCGAGGACGCGGTAGGGGGTGGCGGAGAAGCCCGCCGCGCGCAACGTCGCCTCGACCGTCCAGAAGACGCGGGGCCGCGCCGACAGCGGGCCCGCGTGGACCGCGAGGCGGCCGTCAGGGGTGAGGACGCGGCGGGTGAGGCCGTAGAACTCCTGGGAGTACAGCTTGGTGCTCGCGGTGATGCCGGGGTCGGGGAGGTCCGCGAGGACGACGTCGTACCGGCCGGCCGGCGCCCGCCGCAGCCAGCTCAGCGCGTCCGCCGTGGTGACGTGGACGCGCGGGTCGTCGTACGCGTGCGCGTTGAGGGCGGAGAGGCCGGGGTCGCGGCGGGCCAACCGTACGAGCCCGGCGTCCAGTTCGACCACGTCCACCCGCGAGACTCCCCGGTGGCGCAGCACCTCGCGCGCGGCCAGCCCGTCCCCGCCGCCCAGGATCAGTACCCGCCGGTGCGGACCGGACAGCGCGGGGTGGACCAGCGCCTCGTGGTACCGCCGCTCGTCCCGGCCGCCGACCCGCAGCCGCCCGTCGAGGAAGAGGTCGAGCGGCTTGCCGTCCGTACCGCCGGCGAGGACCACCTCCTGTACGTCCGTCTGCGCGGCCACCCGTACGTCCGGCCCGTACACCGCGCGCCGGGCGGCCGCCTCGAAGTCGCCGGCGAGCACGGCGGCGGAGGCAAGCACGCCGAGCACCGCGAGCCCGGCGACGAGCAGCGTCCAGCGGGCGCGCCGGGTGAGATCGCGGCGAAACAGCCCGAGCACCAGCGCGCTGCCCGCCACCACGTTCACCGACCCGGTGAGCAGCGCGCCGGTCAACTGCCCCAGGAACGGGAGGAGTAGGAAGGGAAACGCCAACCCCCCTACCAGCGCGCCCACATAGTCCGCGGCGAAGAGATCCGCCACCGCCCCGCCCGCGTCCTGCCGCCGGATGCGCTGGATCAGCTCCATCAGCAACGGCACCTCGGCGCCCACCAACAACCCGATGGCCAGGGAGAATCCGACCAGCAGACAGCGCGGCCCGTCCGCCCAGATCCCGCCCCAGCCGCCGGTCCACGCGAACACCGCGTACAACGCCATCGCACTGCACCCGCCCACCAGCGCGAGCGCGGTCTCGATCGCGCCGAACCCCACCGCCGCGTGCCAGCGCAGCCGTTTCGCGCCGAGCGAGCCGATGCCCATGGCGAACACCATCACCGACAGCACCACGGACGCCTGGGTGACCGAGTCACCGATCAAGTACGAGGCGAAAGCGACGAGTTCGAGTTCGTACACCAGCCCGCAGGCCGCGCAGACGAAGACGCACGCGAGCACCAGGAACCGCCCGGTCCCGGGCTCGACGGGCAGCCGCGCGGGCTCGGTCCAGGGCGGGGCACCCGAGGACAGCGGGGCACCCCGGGACACGGGGGCGTGCGGATCGATCACGCTGCGACGTTACGTCACCACAGCGGGACGCTTCGTCACCCACACGTGTGGAAACTCCCCGTCAACCTGGCCCTGTTGGTTTACCAGGCACCCTGCCCGGCCGGGACTCTCACCCCGACGCGGGTGCGGGTCGCCACCAACTGCCCGTCCTGCGGGTACGCGTGCCAGGTACGCCACCGCACCTGGCCGTCGTGCCGCTGGGCGAGCATCGCGGTGAAGGCGTGCGGGCTGCCGGGGAAGACCCCGGCGAGTCCGTGCGGATGATCGGAGACCAGTGCGAGCAACTCCTGGGCGCGGCCCGCGAAGGAGCCCGGCGTGAGCATCTCCACGCGCGCCGCGAACTCGTACTCCCAGTCGCCGACGCGCTTGGCGACGCCGAGCGGGAGCGGGGTCGAGGAGCCGGGGATGCACGCGACCGTCTCCGAACAACTGCCCAGGTCCTCCTCCAGAAGGACCTGGTGCGAGGCGCCGAGCAGCCTCAACTGCATCTTCGCGCCGCTCAGTTCGAGGTCGAGGGTGGCCAGGGCCGGAAGCGGTTCGCGGCCGAGGGCCCAGGCGAGGTCGGCGGCTCGGGTGTCGGTGTAGGACGTGTTCAGGGTCGTGAGCATGGATCGGCTCCGCTAACACACAAGGAGAGGGGCGGCACACCTCGGTGACACCGGGCGATTCGGCCAGGTCGGCCCGGCTGGAGAAGCGGTGTCCTGAGGACGTCCGAGGGCTTGAGGTGGTGTTTTAGAGGGAATCACGAACACTGGCCCTGCCACAGCGTTTTTACCCAAGTTCGGAGGGTTTCCATCCCTCAGAGGGCTCCACAGCTCAACTGTTCAACTACGGCGTACGCCCCGCGCGGAGCGAGCGGCTCCGCCGGATCACGCGCCCTGGGCGCCGCCCCGTGGGCGTTTCCGCCACGCGGAGTCGGCCGGGGGCGGCCGGAAATCGCCGCCGAGCGGGCCGTCGGCCGCCGCGCCCGCTCGAACACGCGGAGCGGGCGGGCGCGGGCGTGCTACCGCTCCGCCCGCGCCCGCCCCGGTCCGGCCGGCTCAGCTACCGCCCCCGCAGCCCCCGCCACCTCCGCAGGAGGACCCGCCGCCGCAGGACGAACCGCCTCCGCAGGACGAGTGGCCGCCGCCCCCGCAGGACGAGTGACCACCGTGCCCGCTGTCCCCGCCGTGGTGACCCCCGTGATGGCCCCCGTGATGCCCGCCGGAGGAGCCCCCGGACTCCCCGCCCCAGACCCACCAGCTCGACCCGCCGTCGTACGCCGACGACGACGAACCCGAGGACCGGGACGACCCCGAACCACCCCGCAGCGAGCGGGCCGTCCCCGGCGAGACCCGCTGCCGCCCCCACCTGCGCCGCCGCCGGGACCGCCGCACGGCCAGGCCCACCACGATCACCACGACAAGGACGATGCCGACAACCATGGCGTCCCCCTCCTTCCGTTCCCCCGAAGCGACCCCCCGTGGGCCCCTCGTCCAACCCCGCGCACCGCGCGGTGACCGGGGAATGCCCGCCCGCGAAGAACCCCAAAGCCGAGTTGAGGAACTCCAGAGGGTTCTTCAGGATGGTCGACCTGGCCTGCACCGGGAGGGAGATCAGGAGCCGTCCGTCTGTGGGCCGTTTCCCTCGGAACCACGCTGAAACACCGAGTCCACAGCGCGGGCCTTGCATGCCGTACGTGCGTGCCGCGTTTCTATTCGCCGTCTCGTCCGCTGACGGCATGAGTCCCGCGACGGCTAGAGCCAATCGACTTGAAGTCGGCACCCAGGCACCCCTCAGCATCGCGGGCTCAGGTTTCCCTCAAATCGCTTCCTCCACACAGTCGCCGGCAGTCATGATCTGCACACACAAAGCAAACGGGGATACCCGCTGAGAGATCGGCAGTCAGGGTGAAACTCTTCAACAAGACCACGTCGACCATCGCAACGGGCGCCATGGCGCTCGCGCTTGGATTCACTGCGTTCGGTCCGACACAGCCGGCCAGCGCCTCTTGGCCCCTCATTTGGCATCTCAAGAGCGCCACCACGGGAAAGTGCCTCCAGTGGAACGGAGTCGGCAAGAACGTCACATTCGCCAATTGCCAGAAGAAGTACTCCCAGTACTGGGCAGCCGAGGGTACGAAAGTCGCCAGCCTTGCCAATCAGCTCGGCGGGTGGTGTCTGAGTGCGCCCACGCGGTCCGAGAAGGCCCCCCTGGGCACGACCTGCGACAAGGCAACTGTCATCACGATGAACGACAAGCGCCTCAATCACACCACATACATGTCCGCACCAGGAAAGTACTTCAAGACGGTGAGCGGGAAGCCCCTCTGCGGCAAGAGGACCAGCAACACAAAGTACATGCAGTGGAAGCTCACCCCGTGATGCACTGTGCCCGGCCAGCACGGCACTCATTGGCTTGAACGGCTGAGATAAGACCGGCCACCGTCGGATGAATGCTCATGCGTCATCGCCAACCGTGGTTGCGGGTGGTTTCCGACATACGCTCGGCCAGGAATCCCTGGCCGAGCGTCTTGCGTAGGGTTGTCCAAATCTTTGAGCCATATCGGCCTCGGGCGATGACAGGTCCCATTACGGTGCGTCGCACCTGCGCCCCTGTGGTTCCGACCGAGCCGTCCGAGGGCAGCCCACGCCGACGGATGACAACAGTTGCCGACAGCACTCCCCCAGCTCAGACAGGGTGGAGGAGATGTCGGCACAGGTGCTCGTCAGCGACAGTGTTGAGAACCTCCAGAGCTTGGGCGGAGGATGGCCGGCATGACCTCCACCGCACGTCCGTACCTCAACCGCCGGCTCGCCGAGTTCGGGACGACCGTCTTCGCCGAGATGTCCGCGCTGGCCACGGCCACCGGCGCGATCAACCTCGGCCAGGGTTTCCCCGACACCGACGGCCCCGAGGAGATCAGGGAGGCGGCGGTACGGGCGCTGCGGGACGGGCGCGGCAACCAGTACCCGCCGGGTCCGGGCGTGCCGGAGCTGCGGCACGCGATCACCGCGCACCAGCAGCGCCGGTACGGGCTCGCGTACGACCCCGACACCGAGGTGCTGGTCACGGCGGGCGCCACCGAGGCCATCGCGGCGACGCTGCTCGCGCTGGTGGAGCCGGGGGACGAGGTGGTGGCGCTGGAGCCGTACTACGACTCGTACGCGGCGAGCATCGCCATGGCGGGCGGGCGGCGCGTACCGGTGACGCTGCGCCCGGACGAGGACCGCTTCCGTCTTGACCTGGACGAGCTGCGCGCGGCCGTCACCGACCGCACCCGGCTGCTGCTGATCAACACCCCGCACAACCCGACCGGCACGGTCCTCACCCGCGAGGAGCTGGCCGCGATCGCCGGGCTGGCGGTGGAGCGGGACCTGCTGGTGGTGACGGACGAGGTGTACGAGCACCTGATCTTCGACGACGCCGAGCACCTCCCGCTCGCGAGCTTCCCCGGCATGCGCGACCGCACGGTGACGATCGGCTCGGCCGGCAAGACGTTCTCGTTCACGGGCTGGAAGGTCGGCTGGGTGACGGCGGCTCCCGCCCTGGTCAGCGCGGTCCGCTCGGCGAAGCAGTACCTCACCTACGTCTCCGCGGGCCCCTTCCAGTACGCGGTCGCCGAGGCCCTCGCGCTCCCCGACTCCTACTTCGACGACTTCCGCCGCGACATGCTCGCCCGCCGCGACATCCTCGCCACGGGCCTCGCGGAAGCGGGCTTCGGCGTCTTCCGCCCGGCCGGCACCTACTTCATCACCACCGACATCCGCCCCCTCGGCGAAAAGGACGGCTTCGCCTTCTGCCGCGCCCTCCCCGAACGCGCCGGCGTCGTCGCCATCCCCAACGCCGTCTTCTACGACGACCGCGAGGCGGGCGCCCCGTTCGTACGGTTCGCGTTCTGCAAGAAGCCGGAGATCCTCCAGGAGGCCACGGACCGCCTGCGCCGCATGGCGTGACAGCCGCATGGCGTGACAACGTAAACGGCCGAGGGCCGGGGCAGCGTGAAGCGCCCCGGCCCTCGGCCGTGTACGGATCAGGGGTGGACTACTCCACGTCCCCGCCCGAGTCCTCCGCGTCGTCGATCTCCTGCTCCAGGCCGAGCTGTTCGGCGAGCCACTTGTCGAACTCGATGGCCGCGCGGACCCAGCTCACGACGGAGGAGACGAAGTGGTTGAGGTCGACGCCCGTGCCGATCAGCATCTGGGCCTCGCCGATGAGGCGGACCGTGCCGTCGTCGTGGGTGTGGGTGTAGACCTTGGGCCACAGCGTGCGCCGGTTCCAGTCGTCGACGGACTCCAGCAGCCGCGTCTTCTCCTCGATCTGGTGCGGACGGTCGTAGAAGGTCCGCACGGAGAAGACGGCCTGCTCGTCCTCACCGCGGAACATGAAGTACGTACGGAACTGCTCCCAGGGCGCCGCGAGGTCGCCCTCCTCGTCCACGACGTACTTCAGCTCCATCTGGTCCAGGAGCTGCTTCACCAGGTCCTGGTCCGGGAGGACGGGGCCCGTCGGCCCCTCCGGCTGCTGCTCGGGCTGGCCCCCGAAGTTCGGAATCGAGGACGGGTCGATGCTCACCGTGGTTCTCCTTCGTACGGAATCCCGCCATCCTCCCCCAGAGGGGGAGGTCCGTGGCAAGCCCCGACGCGGCCTGTCAGCCACGGGCGGACAGCCCTGCGCCGTACGGGGCTCTCAGCGGCGAGTACCCACCCTCAGCGCTCTTCCATCCGTTCCACGAGCTGCCATACACCGGTCGACGGATTCCGGGCGTAGTCCTGCCCGCTGGAGTCCAGCTTGCGGGCACGTTCCATCGCGTCGGTTCGGCCGTCTCGGTACACAGCGAAGTCGATGCGCGTCTTGTCGTACTCCGGCACATGCTTGCGCAGGATCGGCAGCAGGGCCTTGTACGTCGCCGCGTGGGCCGTGTGCGCGGTGAAGTGGAGCAGCAGCCACAGCTCGAAGCACGGGTGGGAGACCGCCACCCGGATGCCTGCGCGGCGTGCGGTGGCGACGGCCGTCGACACATCGGGGAACTGGTCCACGTCGAAGACGCACCAGACCTCGTCGAAGCTGTCCTTGCCCAGGCTGCGCTGGGTCTTGGCGTAGGCGACCAACTGCGTAGGGGAGCACGCCTTACCTCGCACGACGACGGACACAGCGGGATTTCGCAACTGTTCGCGCAGGCCCTGGAAGTACTGGCGCTCGGTCTCCTTGCTGCCGCAGACGATCAGGAGCGTGCGCGCCGAGCGCCGGACGGGACCGCGTCGGCGGCCCGACCCCTCACGCGGAAACGGCCTTGCCACGTGCCCCCCAGTACTGCTTGACCATGTCCTCGAAGGCCCCGTCGGGGAGCAGCGGCACCGCGCCGTAGCTTCCCGCGAGGTAGCGCCGCTCGAAATTCTCCCCCTTGCGCGGCTTGAAGTCACTCAGCGGGTACAGCTCCGAAGCTCCGGTCGCCGCGTCCTTCTCCACGAACCAGATCTGGTCGCGGCGCAGCACCTCTTCGCCGAGCATGGTGCCGAGGAGCGAGGCGTCGTGTGTGGTGAAGACCAGCTGGGCGCCGAGCGGGTTCATTTCGGCGCTCTGAAAGAGCTTGACGAGCTTGGCGGTCAGCAAAGGGTGCAGGCTGACATCGACCTCGTCGATCCACAGTTGCGAGCCACGGCCGATCGCGAGAAGCGAGAAGGTGACCAAGGTGAGCCAGGTCTTTGTTCCGGCGGACTCGTCCTCGGCCGTCAGCAAGAACTCCTCGTCTTCGACCCGGTGGACGAATCGAAGCGACTTGCTCATGGACCGCGTGAGCGATGCCGTGAACTCGTCGCTGAGGCCCGCCTGAGTCTGCAGTCGCATGAACTCGGCGGCGTAACGCTGGAGTCCTGGATCGTCCTCCTGGCTCGGCCGCACGCCGTGCACTCCGAGATCCGCAGCCGCCAGCAGTTCCTCGGCCCGCGCGATACCCATCCTCTCGAAGAAGTCGAACACTTCCGCGGTGATGGAGCCTGCCGTCGGCAGCGCCTGCCGCATCTTGTCATCGACAACCGCGACCGCCTGCAGGGCCTCCCACACGGCACTCAACCTCGCGTGTCCGGACTGCGCGGCGGCGGAAAGGTACAGACTGTTGGCCCGCATGATCCGCTCAGCAGCGACCCGCTCGCCGGTAAGCGAGGCTCCGAACGTCACCGCGCCGCCCTTGCGCTCGAAGAGGACGCGCTTGCGGGCCTTCGGGTAGGAGTAGAGCCATTCCTCCTCGATAGCCCCGTCACCGGCGCTGAAGCCGTAGACATGGCGGACCCCGTCGATCAGTAGATCCACCGCGTAGCTCGACGGTTCGCGCCTGCTGTCGTGATCCAGGAGGAAGGGACGGCGCTTCACCGGCTCGTCCGGAAGCCAGCGGGCCTGGGAATCCCGCACGGCGCGCAGGAAGAACTGGTACGCGTTCATCACCGTCGACTTACCCGAGGCGTTGGCACCATAGATCGCCGCCACGGGCAGTGCGGGGCGGTCAGCGTCATAAGCAGGAACGAAGTTCAACTCCTGCGCATCACGCAGCGAGCCGTGATTGGCCACTCTGAAACTCAAAAGCACGTCATGACCCCCACTTCCCGCTTTGTGAACAAGTGAATCTCACATCTGCCACTGAACAAATGCTAGCTTCTGGCTCTCCATGCGAAAAGGCCCGCCACCCAAACGGGGAAGCGGGCCTTTTCACGCCATCCGGTCAGAGCGACTTACCCGTCGCCGGGCCCACCCTCAGGCCCTCCTCCGCGCGGGCCACGCGGACCGTGTCGCCGTCCTTGATCTCGCCGGAGAGGATCTCCTTGGCGAGGCGGTCGCCGATGGCCGTCTGGACCAGGCGGCGCAGCGGGCGGGCGCCGTACGCCGGGTCGTTGCCCTCCGCCGCGAGCCAGGCCAGCGCCTCGGGCGTGACGTCGAGAGTGAGGCGCCGCTCCGCCAGCCGGCGGCCGAGGCGGTCGATCTGGAGGCGGGCGATCCGGGCCAGCTCCGCCTCGCTGAGCGCGGAGAACACCACGAGGTCGTCCAGCCGGTTCAGGAACTCCGGCTTGAACGAGGCCCGCACCGTGTCCAGCACCCGCTGCCGCTTCGTAGCCTCGTCCAGCGCCGGGTCGACCAGGTACTGGCTGCCCAGGTTGGAGGTGAGCACCAGGATGGTGTTGCGGAAGTCGACCGTACGGCCCTGACCGTCCGTCAGGCGGCCGTCGTCCAGCACCTGGAGCAGGATGTCGAAGACCTCGGGGTGCGCCTTCTCCACCTCGTCCAGCAGCACCACGCTGTACGGGCGCCGCCGCACGGCCTCGGTGAGCTGGCCGCCCTCCTCGTACCCCACGTAGCCGGGAGGCGCCCCGACCAGGCGGGCGACGCTGTGCTTCTCGCCGTACTCCGACATGTCGATGCGGATCATCGCCCGCTCGTCGTCGAAGAGGAAGTCCGCGAGCGCCTTGGCCAGTTCGGTCTTGCCGACGCCGGTCGGGCCGAGGAACAGGAAGGAGCCGGTGGGCCGGTCCGGGTCCGCGACCCCGGCGCGCGAGCGGCGCACCGCGTCGGAGACGGCCTGTACGGCCTCGCTCTGGCCGATGAGCCGCTTGCCCAGCTCGTCCTCCATGCGCAGCAGCTTCTGCGTCTCGCCCTCCAGCAGGCGGCCGGCCGGGATGCCGGTCCAGGCGGCGACGACGTCCGCGATGTCGTCGGAGCCGACCTCCTCCTTGACCATGGTGTCCTTCGCGGCCTCCTCCTCCGCCTCGGAGGCGGCCTCCAGCTCCTTCTCCAGCTCGGGGATCTCCCCGTACAGCAGCTTGGAGGCGGTGTCGAAGTCGCCGTCGCGCTGGGCGCGTTCGGCCTGGCCGCGCAGGTCGTCCAGGCGCTCCTTCAGCTCACCGACGCGGTTGAGGGACTGCTTCTCCTTCTCCCAGCGGGCGGTGAGCCCGCGCAGCTCCTCCTCCTTGTCGGCGAGGTCGCGACGCAGCCGCTCCAGGCGCTCGCGGGAGGCCGGGTCGGTCTCCTTGCCGATCGCCAGCTCCTCCATCCGCAGCCGGTCGACCCCGCGCTGCAGCTCGTCGATCTCGACGGGCGAGGAGTCGATCTCCATGCGCAGCCGGGACGCGGCCTCGTCGACGAGGTCGATCGCCTTGTCGGGCAGGAAGCGGGAGGTGATGTACCGGTCGGACAGGGTCGCGGCGGCCACCAGCGCGCTGTCCGCGATCTGCACCTTGTGGTGCGCCTCGTACCGCCCCTTCAGACCGCGCAGGATCGCGATGGTGTCCTCGACGCTCGGCTCGGAGACCAGCACCTGCTGGAAGCGCCGCTCCAGCGCCGGGTCCTTCTCGATCCGCTCGCGGTACTCGTCCAGCGTGGTCGCGCCGACCATGCGCAGCTCGCCACGGGCCAGCATCGGCTTGAGCATGTTGCCCGCGTCCATCGCGGAGTCGCCCCCGGCGCCCGCGCCGACGACGGTGTGCAGCTCGTCGATAAAGGTGATGACCTGCCCGTCGGAGTCCTTGATCTCCGAGAGCACGGCCTTGAGCCGCTCCTCGAACTCACCGCGGTACTTGGCGCCCGCGACCATCGCGCCGAGGTCCAGCGAGACCAGCCGCTTGTCCTTCAGGGACTCCGGCACGTCGCCCTTGACGATGCGCTGGGCCAGCCCCTCGACCACGGCGGTCTTGCCGACGCCCGGCTCACCGATGAGGACGGGGTTGTTCTTGGTGCGGCGGCTCAGCACCTGCACGACCCGGCGGATCTCCTGGTCCCGGCCGATGACCGGGTCGAGGCGGCCCTCGCGGGCGGCGGCGGTGAAGTCGGTGCCGAACTTCTCCAGGGCCTTGTACTGACCCTCGGGGTCGGCGGTGGTCACGCGGCGTCCTCCTCTGGCCTTCTGAAAGGCGTCTTGCAGCTTCTTGGCGGTGGCTCCCTGCTCCCGGAGCACCTCCCCGGCGGCACCGCCCTTCGCGGCGAGACCGGTCAGCAGGTGTTCGGTGGAGAGGTAGTCGTCCCCGAGGTCCCCGGCGCGCTCGTCGGCGTCCGCGAGGACGGCGAGCAGCTCCCGGCTGGGCTGCGGGGGCGCGACGGTGGAGCCGGTCACGCTGGGCAGCGCGGCGAGCGCGCGCTCGGCCCCGGCGCGCACGGCGGCCGGATCGGCGCCGACGGCGGCGAGCAGGTCGGTGATGTTCTCGTTGTCCTGCCCCGCGAGCAGCGCGAGCAACAGGTGAGCGGGCGTCAGGTCGGGGTGCCCCTCCGTCACGGCCCGCTGACTCGCGGCGTTGATCGCGTCCCGGCTCCTGTTGGTCAGCTCGGCGTCCACGTGCGTGTTCTCCCCTTCCGCCACTACTCCACTGATGACTTGACCAGTGTACACAAACTTGAGTCAGGTGCGCTCAATTAAGCGCGGGGAACTTCAGATTGGCTAGGTTTCGGCCATGCCCTCATACTCCGTGGACCTGGACGCACCGGACGAGTCGTACGTCGCCTTCTGGCGGGAACGGCACCTGAGCACGCTCACCACCCTGCGCCCGGACGGCAGCCCGCACGTGGTGCCGGTGTGCGTGACCTGGGACCCCGAGGCCGGGATCGCCCGTGTCATCACCAGCGGCACCAGCACCAAGGCGGCGCTGGTGCGCGCGGCCGGGGAGGAAGGGGCGCGGGTGGCGGTGTGCCAGGTGGACGGCCGGCGCTGGGCCACGCTGGAGGGGCGGGCGCGGGTGCGCGAGGACCGGGAGGCGGTCGCGGAGGCGGAACGCCGCTTCACCGAGCGGTACGGCCGCGAGCCGCGGGAGAACCCGCTGCGGGTCGCCCTGGAGATCGAGGTGGAACGCGCGCTCGGGCACGGCTGAAGAATTCCGGCCACGTGGCCGGAGTGCCGAAACCCCGAAATATGCGCAGAAACTGCAGCGGCGTCACCGTGTTCAGGTCACGGTGACGCCGCTGCGGGGGGAAGTACCTGAGGCGATCTTTTACGACGGGGGAATCGCGTCAGGCACTGCGGGGGGTGGCAGTTGTGGTCCTGAGGTCGGCGACCTCGGGCTCCGCGAGACGGTGGTCCCGCTGGTCCAGATTGACGAAGATCATGCCGTACCGGACGGCACACCGCACCGGCTGCGGCGCGCCGCGTGGCTTGCGCAGGCAGCGGTACGCCCGTACGTCCTCGTCCTCGTCCCGGGTGACCACCACCGGCTCGCCGAACACCGTCACCATCAACGAGTCGCCGCTGTGGGGGATGGCGGTGACCAGGTCGATGAAGTGCCAGCCGGAGCGGTAGGCGGTGGCCATCTCACGACGGAAGGAGCGGTCGTCGGGAGGCGTGGTCATGGTGATCAGTCCCACCGCGTGTCGAGCGGGGCGACGTCCCACCTCGTGTCCGCGGGTGTGGTGTCCCACCTGGTGTCCGCCGGCACGGTGTCCCACCGGGTGTCCTGAACGCCCGCCGCTGTCGCGGCCCCCCCGTCACCCGGCGAGTGCGCGCTCGTCGCACCGGAGAGGCCCGCCAGTGTTCCGACGGCCGCAACGGCGGAGAGAGCGGCAACAAGCGCCGAGCGAAGCATTCTGTTACGCATGGTCGGCTTCGTCCTCACTTGAAAGTCCCCTCTTCCCCCGTCGAGTTAGACGATGGCTCATTCAGGCACATCATCGCCACACGATCGGTGCATCATGTTCCTGCATGTTCAGGACCCTGGGGGGTGGAGATTTGGCAACAAACGGGACAGAGGCGACACATCCCCACGCGGTGACAGAGATGTGCGCGGAAGGAAGCCGCCTCTACGCGAGCGCGCTGCGCACCGGCCGCATCCCGCGCGCGGACGCCGAGGCGGCTCCGTGCCTGATGGAGTTCGCCCTGCTCCACCCCGACCCCGACGATCCGGGCTGGCTGCGGCCGGTGGCGCCGGCCGTCGCGCTGGCCCAGCGGCTGACCCCGATCGAGCGGGAGATCGCCGAGCGGCGGCGCCGGTCCATCGTGCTCTCCGAGATCTTCGAACCCTTCATGACGCTGAGCGCCCGCGAGGACGCCCCCACGCACGCCATCACCGTCCTGGAGGGCCTGGACCGCATCAACGCGGCCCTGGACCTCGCCACCGGCCAGTGCCGCACCGAGGTGCTCACCGTGCAGCCCGGCGGCCGCCGCAGCCCCGAGAACCGTCTCCTGGAGGCGCTGGAGCGCGATCGCCCGCTGATCGAGCGCGGGGTGCGCATCCGCACCCTGTACCAGCACACCGCCCGTTACAGCGCCGACCGCCTCGCCTACGTGGACCACTTCACCGACGGCAAGGCCGAGTACCGCACCATCGACGAGCTGGTCGAGCGGCTGATCATCTGCGACGAGACGGTGGCCTTCATCCCGGTCCAGGAGGACCGCCAGGTCGCGCTGGAGCTGCGCCACCCCGGCCTGGTGCGCTACCTGGTCAAGGTCTTCGAGTTCATGTGGAGCCGCGCGGTCCCGCTGAGCGCCGGCACGCCCTACGAGACCGCCGCGGACGGCATCACCGACATCCAGCACTCCATCGCCAAGCTGCTGGTGGAGGGGCATGTCGACGAGGCCATCGCCCGGCGCCTGGGCATGAACGTCCGCACCTGCCGCGCCCACATCGCCAAGCTGGCCACCGCGCTGGGCAGCGGCAGCCGGGCCCAGCTCGGTTACCTGATCGCCCGCTCCGGGATGCTCAACGAGGCGGACTAGAGCGGGAGTTCAGGTCGCTGGCACGCCCTCGGCGGGCGCGGGCGCCGGTCCGTGCGAGGGGCCGTCCAGCCCCACCTGGGCGATGCGGACGCCGAGTTGGGTACGGCTGGTCGCGCCCAGGGTCTCCGAGAGCCGGGCGATGTGCGCGCGGCAGGTGCGCACGCTGATGCCGAGCCGCTCGGCGATCACCGCGTCCTGGTGGCCCTCGGCGAGCAGCGCGGCGATGGCGCGTTCGCGGTGCGAGATGCCCTCGATGCCGGTGTCGGGCAGCGGGGCGGTGAGCGGGATCGCCAGCCGCCACAGCCGCTCGAAGACCGTCACCAGGTACTCCACGAGTGCCGGGTGGCGCAGCT
Source organism: Streptomyces bauhiniae (assembly GCF_004784475.1). Classification (GTDB taxonomy): domain Bacteria; phylum Actinomycetota; class Actinomycetes; order Streptomycetales; family Streptomycetaceae; genus Streptomyces; species Streptomyces seoulensis. Next base: position 372,693 of record NZ_SRRT01000006.1, on the reverse strand, counting down.
CCAGGGCCATGGTGCGGTCGGTGTTGGCGGGGATGAAGGCCACCGTGCGGTCGAAGAGGATGAGCCGGTCGATGACCTCGTCCAGCGTGCGGGCCTCCACCGCGTCGCCCATCAGCTCCAGGTAGGTCATCAACCCCTGGCCGTGCCGGGCGACATGGGTGTACAGGTCGCGCATCCGGACGCCCCGGCCGCGCAGTTCGAGCGCCCGGTGCAGGCCCTCGGTCAGCTCGGCCTCGCGCCGGATGCCGCCGGGCTGCACGGTGAGCACCTCGGTCGCGCACCGCTCGGTCGCCTCGTCCATCGCGGCCTGGATACGGGTGAGTCCGTCCAGCACCCGGATCGCGGAGCCTTCACCCGGTGCGCCGAGGGCGGGCAGTTGACGGCCGAGCCCGGCGTACCAGTCGAACGCGGCGACCGCCGAGCCCATCCGGCGCCGGCTCTCGTTGACCTCGTCGTAGACCCCGCGCAGCAGCCGGGTCATCACCTCCTGCGGGGAGGTGGGGACCAGCCAGTCCATGTCGTCGGGGTCGGGGTGCAGCAGGGCCAGCTCCAGCAGGCAGGGCACCGGCTCCGCGTCCGCGCGGGGCACCCGGCCCCGGCGCACGGCACGGGAGTACACGCGGTCCCCCTGCCCGCACAGCCGGTCGGCACCGTGGGGATGCTCCTCCGTCGCGTGCCCGGCCATCGCCCATTCCACCCCCGGTCGCCGCCACTTCGCAGCGCAACTATGCGCGGCGCCGCCCGCCTCCGCAACACGGCTCCTCCTGCCCCGAGAACCGCGAAACACCGGTATGCCCGGATCGCCGGGGGCGGCACGGCATACGAAAAGGGAGGCGGCCCCGCCGTCACCGGGGCCGCCTCCCTCACCTGTCTCCGGGTCGCTCCCCGGCCGCGTATCGGCGCGTCAGCGCAGGCCCACGGCGGCGCAGGCCGACTTGTAGGGGGCGGTGCAGATCTGCTCGACGGTGTAGATGCCGTCCTCGACGACCGTGTCCTTGATCTTGCTCTTGGTCAGCGCGGTCACCTGGACCAGCTTGGCCGGGATCTGCTTGTCGGTGGGGCTGTCGACGCGGTCCTGGGTGAGGGCGTCGAACTGGATGTCCTTGCCCTGCACCTTGGCGACGGCCATCTGGGCGGCGGCCTCGGCCTCGTCCGGGTAGGACTTGTAGACGCTCATGTACTGCGTGCCCGCCAGGATGCGCTGCACGGCGTCCAGTTCGGCGTCCTGGCCGGTGATGGGCGGCAGGTTGGTGACGCCGGCGTTCTTCAGCGCCTTGATGATGCCGCCGGCCATGCCGTCGTTGGCGGAGTAGACGGCGGCGATGTTGTCCTTGCCGATCCGGCCTATCGCCTCGGTCATGTTGGCCTCGGCGTTCTCCGGCTTCCAGTCCTTGGTGTCGAAGCTGTCCGCGATCGTCACCTTGCCGGTCAGCTCGGAGAGCGCGCCCTCCTTGAACTGCTTGGCGTTGGGGTCGGTGGGCGAGCCGTTCATCATCACGATCTTGTCGGAGAGGCCCGCGCCCGACCCCAGCCGCTCCAGCAGGGAGCGGCCCTGCACCTCGCCGACCAGCTCGTTGTCGAAGGAGATGTACGCCTGGATCGGGCCCTCGGCCAGCCGGTCGTAGGCGATGACCGGGATGCCCGCGTCCTTGGCCTTCTGCACGGCCGGCGCGATCGCGTGCGCGTCGACGGCGTCGAGCAGGATGACGTTGACCTTCTCGTCGATCATCCGCTGCATCTGCTCGGCCTGCTGGCCGGCGTCCGCGTCGGCGTTGGCGTACTCGACCTTGCCCTTCTTGTGGGTCAGTTCGGCCACCTTGGACTTGATGATGGGGTAGTCGAACTTGTCGTAGCGGGTGTTCGCCTTCTCCGGCAGCAGCAGGCCGACGGTGACCTGGTCGCCCATGGTCGGGCTCGCGCTCGCGTCGTCTCCCGCCGCGTTCAGGACGCCGCAGCCGGCGAGCGGGAGGACCATCGTGGAGACGGCCACGGACATGGCGATACGACGCATTCGAGGGCTCACTTCAGGTGCGTTCCGACGGGGTGCTGCGTGCGACCCAGGTGTCTGAAAAGACAACTTGGCGGCGCCCCACGGCGTCAAGCAAAACAACTTAACGAGATGGCAACACCACGCTGCGTTCAGCCGGTGAAGACCTGGCGGAACCTTGCGCAACCCGCTGTAAACACCCTTCACAACCTCCCCGCGTGTACCGCGTGTTACGTACACACAGGCGAATGAAGTCAGCCACGGTGTGAAAACCCGAAAGGGCCGGGAGACTTGTGCCTCCCGGCCCTTCGAGGGTGCTCGGTCACGTCAGTCCGCGGACTGCTGCCGCTTCGGCCGCCACACCACCAGCGCGCTGGTCTGCTGGACCTCCTGGTACGGGACCAGGTCGCGCCGGTAGGAAGCGTGCACCGCGGCCTCGCGCTGACGCATCGTCGCCGCCGCGCCGTCCAGCGCCGACTCCAGCTCTGCCACGCGGGACTGGAGGGCCGCGACGTGGTTCTCCAGTTCGATGATGCGCTTGATGCCGGCCAGGTTGATGCCCTCGTCCTGCGACAACTGCTGCACCTGGCGGAGCAGTTCGATGTCACGGGCCGAATAGCGCCGCCCGCGCCCCGCCGTACGGTCCGGGGAGACCAGACCGAGGCGGTCGTACTGCCGGAGCGTCTGCGGATGGAGTCCGGAGAGCTGCGCGGCGACCGAGATGACGTAGACCGGGGTCTCCTCGGTCAGCTCGTACGGGTTGCGCCGACGACCTGGTGTGTCCATCGGGCTCATTCTCCCTTCGCGGCCTCGAACAGCTCCGCCCGCGGGTCCTCGTCCGCGGTCGCCTCGCGATACGCCTCCAGCGCGTCACGAGCCTTCCCCGAGAGGTCCTTCGGGACACTCACCTCCACGGTGATCAGCAGATCGCCGTGGCTGCCGTCCTTGCGCGCCGCGCCCTTGCCCCGCGCCCGCATGGTGCGGCCGTTGGGCGTGCCGGGCGGCAGCTTCAGGGTGACCGGGGACCCGCCGAGGGTGGGCACCCGCACCTCGCCGCCGAGGGCCGCCTCGGTGAAGGTGACCGGCACGGTGACGGTGAGGTTGTCGCCCTTGCGGCCGAACACCTTGTGCTCGCCCACGTGGACGGTGACGTACAGATCGCCCGCCGGACCGCCGCGCTCGCCGGGCGCGCCCTTGCCGCGCAGCCGGATGCGCTGCCCGTCGGTGACGCCCGCCGGGATGCGGACCTGCATGGTGCGCGAGGACTTGGCCCGGCCGCTGCCGCTGCACTCCGCGCAGGGGTGCTCGGCGATCAGGCCGCGGCCCTTGCAGTCGGGGCACGGGTCGGTGAGCGAGAAGCCGCCGCCGGAGCCCCGCGCGACCTGTCCGGTGCCGACGCAGGTCGGGCACACGCGCGGTGTGCCGTTCTTGTCGCCGGTGCCCGAACACGCCTTGCAGGGCGCCTGGGAGGTCATCCGGAGCGGTACGGTCGCGCCCTCGATCGCCTCGGTGAAGCTGAGCGTCACCTCGGTGTCGACGTCCTGCCCCCGGCGCGGCTGGGTACGGGTGGTACCCGCGCCGCCCCGGTTGAACAGGCCGCCGAAGACGTCGCCCAGGCCGCCGCCGAAGCTGCCGCTCTGCGCGCCGCCCGCACCGCCGGCGCCCCCGAAGAGGTCGCCGAGGTCGAAGTTGAACTGACCGCCGCCCGCGCCCGGCCCCGGCCGGAAACCGCCGTTGCCGAACAGGGCCCGCGCGTCGTCGTACTCCTTGCGCTTCTTGGGGTCGCCGAGGACGTCGTTCGCCTCGGAGATCTCCTTGAAGCGCTCCTCGGCGCGGGTGTTGCCCTTGTTGGCGTCCGGGTGGAACTCGCGGGCGAGCTTCCGGTACGCCTTCTTGATCTCGGCCTCGGTGGCGTCCTTGGGGACGCCGAGGACCTTGTAGAAGTCCTTCTCGATGAAGTCCTTGGTACTCATCCCCGACGTCCCTCCTTCCGGACCTGCATGATTTCCGTGATTACGTCAGCCCTCCTCCGGGCCACCGTTCTCCTTGTCGTCGGCCGCGCTCTCCTCGGCCTCCTCCGCCTTGACGGTCTGCGCGCCGGGCTGCGGCTCGGCGACGGCCACCCGCGCGGGGCGGATGGTGCGCTCACCGATGCGGTAACCGGGCTGGAGGATGGCCACGCACGTCGTCTCGGTGACGTCGGGCGCGTAGGAGTGCATCAGGGCTTCGTGGATCGTCGGGTCGAAGGGCTCGCCCTCCTTGCCGAACTGCATGAGGCCCATCTTGGCCGCCACGGTCTCCAGCGACTCGGCGACCGACTTGAAGCCGCCGAGCAGTTCGCCGTGCTCCCGCGCGCGGCCGATGTCGTCCAGCACGGGCAGCAGCTCGGTCAGGAGGTTCGCGATGGCGACCTCCTTGACCGCGACACGGTCGCGCTCGACGCGGCGGCGGTAGTTCTGGTACTCGGCCTGGAGCCGCTGGAGGTCGGCCGTGCGCTCACCGAGCGCCGTCCGCACCTGGTCCAGTTGCGCCACCAGACCGGCGTCCGCAGTTGCGTCCCCAGCCGGGGCCGCCTCCTTCTCGGAGGCGGCCTTCGGCTCGGCGTCGTCGGGGTTCGCGCCGGAGGGGACGTCGGGCTTCTCCTCGAAGCCCGGGGTCTCCTCCGTCACGCGGCACCGTCCTTGCGCTCGTCGTCGACGATCTCGGCGTCCACGACGTCGTCGTCCTTGGCCTCACCGGCGTCGGCGGACGGACCGCCGGCGGCCTGGGCGCCCTGGGCGTCGGCGTACATGGCCTGGCCGAGCTTCTGCGAGACGGCCGCGACCTTCTCGGTGGCCGTACGGATCTCGGCGCTGTCCTCGCCCTTGAGCTTCTCCTTCAGCTCGGCGACAGCCTCCTCGACCTCGGTCTTGATCTCGCCCGGGACCTTGTCCTCGTTGTCCTTGAGGAACTTCTCGGTCTGGTAGACGAGCTGCTCGCCCTGGTTGCGGGACTCGGCGGCCTCGCGGCGGGCGTGGTCCTCCTCCGCGTACTTCTCCGCCTCCTGGCGCATGCGGTCGACCTCGTCCTTCGGCAGCGAGGAGCCGCCGGTGACGGTCATCTTCTGCTCCTTGCCCGTGCCCAGGTCCTTCGCGGTCACGTGCATGATGCCGTTGGCGTCGATGTCGAAGGCGACCTCGATCTGCGGGACACCGCGCGGGGCCGGCGGCAGACCGGTCAGCTCGAACATCCCGAGCTTCTTGTTGTACGCCGCGATCTCGCGCTCGCCCTGGTAGACCTGGATCTGCACGGAGGGCTGGTTGTCCTCGGCGGTGGTGAAGATCTCGGACCGCTTGGTCGGGATCGTCGTGTTCCGCTCGATGAGCTTGGTCATGATGCCGCCCTTGGTCTCGATGCCGAGGGACAGCGGGGTGACGTCGAGGAGCAGGACGTCCTTGACCTCGCCCTTGAGGACACCGGCCTGCAGGGCGGCGCCGATGGCGACGACCTCGTCCGGGTTGACGCCCTTGTTGGCCTCGTTGCCGCCGGTCAGTTCCTTGACCAGCTCGGCGACGGCCGGCATACGGGTCGAACCGCCGACGAGGACCACGTGGTCGATCTCGCCGAGCTGGATGCCCGCGTCCTTGATGACGTTGTGGAACGGCGTCTTGCAGCGCTCCAGGAGGTCGGCGGTGAGCTGCTGGAACTGGGCGCGGGTGAGCTTCTCGTCCAGGTGCAGCGGGCCCTCGGCGGACGCCGTGATGTAGGGCAGGTTGATCGAGGTCTCCGTGGAGGAGGACAGCTCGATCTTGGCCTTCTCGGCGGCCTCGCGGAGGCGCTGGAGGGCCATCTTGTCCTTGGCGAGGTCCACGCCGTGGCCGGCCTTGAACTGCTGGACCAGGTAGTCGACGACGCGCTGGTCCCAGTCGTCACCACCGAGGTGGTTGTCGCCGTTGGTGGCCTTCACCTCGACGACGCCGTCACCGATCTCCAGCAGCGACACGTCGAAGGTGCCGCCACCGAGGTCGAAGACCAGGATGGTCTGGTCGTCCTTGTCGAGGCCGTACGCGAGGGCGGCGGCGGTCGGCTCGTTGACGATGCGCAGGACGTTCAGACCCGCGATCTCACCGGCCTCCTTGGTCGCCTGACGCTCGGAGTCGTTGAAGTACGCCGGGACGGTGATGACCGCGTCGGTCACCTTCTCGCCCAGGTAGGACTCGGCGTCGCGCTTCAGCTTCTGCAGGATGAACGCGGAGATCTGCTGCGGGTTGAAGTCCTTCCCGTCGAGCTGGATCTTCCAGTCGGTGCCCATGTGGCGCTTCACCGAGCGGATGGTCCGGTCCACGTTCGTGACCGCCTGGCGCTTGGCGACCTCGCCGACGAGCACCTCACCGTTCTTCGCGAAGGCGACGACGGACGGCGTGGTCCGGGCACCCTCGGCGTTGGTGATGACGGTGGGCTCGCCGCCCTCCAGAACGCTGACGACGGAGTTAGTCGTGCCCAGGTCGATGCCGACCGCACGTGCCATGGTTGATTCCTCCAGAGGACTTGAGTGGGACTGGCTCAAGTGTGCCACTCCGATCGCACTGGGTCAACAGACATGAGCCGAGTGGGCTCAACTCTTATATGGCGCTTATATGCAAGGCAGTGCCCGTCGGGCAACTCGCCCTCTTATGGGCACCGTTCCGCCGTCCCGGCGAAGGCAACCCTCAGCGACTCATCTCACCCCGCGCCGTGCTGCGTCACGCAGGAGGATGGGGGTAGTCTCAGACGGACTGCATAAGTTACCGCTTAGTAATTTCGAGGCCGCCTCAGGAGCCCCTCATGCAACTCGCCGCGATCATCGTGTCGCTGGTCCTGACCGTGGTCGGTGTCGCGCTGCTCGCCCGGGCCATCGGACAGTTCGTCCGGTACTTCAAGCTGGGCCAGCCCGTCCCCGCCGGTACCCGGACCGACAACCCGTACCAGCGCAGCGTGACCCTGGTGCGGGAGTTCCTCGGCCACACCCGGATGAACAAGTGGGGCATCGTCGGTGTGGCCCACTGGTTCGTGGCCGTGGGCTTCCTGACGCTGCCGCCGACCCTGGCCCAGGCGTTCGGCCAGCTCTTCAAGGCCGACTGGACCTTGCCCTTCATCGGCGAGTTCCTGCCCTTCGAGCTGTACATCGAGTTCATCGGTGTGATGACCGTGCTCGGCATCGCCGTGCTCATGGTCATCCGGCTGCTGAGCCTGCCCAGCCGGCCGGGCCGCAAGTCCCGCTTCGCCGGTTCCAAGGCCGGCCAGGCGTACTTCGTCGAGTACGTCATCCTCACCATCGGTCTGGCGATCTACACCCTGCGCGGCCTCGAGGGCGCCCTGCACCACGTGGACCACTACGAGGCGGCCTACTTCGCCTCGTACCCGCTGGTCCTCGCCTTCAAGGCGCTCAGTGTCAGCACGCTGCAGAACCTGGTCTACCTGGTCGCCATGATCAAGATCGGGACCTCGTTCATCTGGATGATCGTGGTCTCGCTCAACACCAACATGGGTGTGGCCTGGCACCGCTTCCTGGCGTTCCCGAACATCTGGTTCAAGCGGGACGCGGACGGCGGGGTGGCCCTCGGCGCGCTCCAGCCGATGACCTCCGGCGGCAAGCCGATCGACTTCACCGACCCCGGTGAGGACGACGTCTTCGGCGTCTCCCAGGTCGAGCAGTTCTCCTGGAAGGGCCTGCTGGACTTCTCCACCTGCACCGAGTGCGGCCGCTGCCAGTCGCAGTGCCCCGCGTGGAACACCGGCAAGCCGCTCTCCCCGAAGCTGCTGATCATGTCGCTGCGGGACCACGCCCACGCCAAGGCGCCGTACCTGCTCGCGGGTGGCGGCAAGACCATGGAGGGCGACGAGAAGGCGTCCGAGGAGCAGCTCGCGAACGTGCCCGCGGGCGCGCTGGCCGAGGCCGAGCGCCCGCTCATCGGCACCGCCGAGGAGAACGGCGTCATCGACCCGGACGTCCTGTGGTCCTGCACCACCTGCGGCGCCTGTGTCGAGCAGTGCCCGGTGGACATCGAGCACGTCGACCACATCGTCGACATGCGCCGCTACCAGGTGATGATCGAGTCCGCGTTCCCGTCCGAGGCGGGCACGATGCTCAAGAACCTGGAGAAGAAGGGCAACCCCTGGGGCCTGGCCAAGAAGCAGCGGCTGGAGTGGACCAAGGAGGTCGACTTCGAGGTCCCGGTCGTCGGCAAGGACATCGAGGACCTGTCCGAGGTCGAGTACCTCTACTGGGTCGGCTGTGCCGGTGCCCTGGAGGACCGCGCCAAGAAGACGACCAAGGCGTTCGCCGAGCTGCTGCACATCGCGGGCGTCAAGTTCGCCATCATGGGCGGCGACGAGAAGTGCACCGGTGACTCCGCCCGCCGCCTCGGCAACGAGCCCCTGTTCCAGGAGCTCGGCATGGAGAACGTCATGTCCCTCAACGCCGCCTTCGGCGAGGAGATGGACGACGACGGCAAGGTGGTCCCCGAGTCGGCGAAGCCCAAGTCGGCCAAGAAGATCGTCGCCACCTGCCCGCACTGCCTCAACACGCTCGGCAACGAGTACCCGCAGCTCGGCGGCGACTACGAGGTCATCCACCACACCCAGTTGCTCCAGCACCTGGTGGACGAGGGCAAGCTGATCCCCGTCACCCCGGTCGAGGGCATCATCACGTACCACGACCCCTGCTACCTGGGCCGGCACAACAAGATCTACACGCCGCCGCGCGAGATCATCGGCAAGGTTCCCGGTCTGCGGAACGAGGAGATGCACCGTCACAAGGAGCGCGGCTTCTGCTGTGGCGCCGGTGGCGCGCGGATGTGGATGGAGGAGCGGATCGGCAAGCGCATCAACAACGAGCGCGTCGATGAGGCCCTCTCCCTCAACCCCGACATCGTCTCCACCGCCTGCCCGTTCTGCCTGGTCATGCTGACCGACTCGGTCAACGGCAAGAAGAACGACGGGAAGGCCAAGGAGTCCATCCAGGTCGTGGACGTCGCCCAGCTCCTGCTGGACTCCGTCCGGACCCCGGCGGACCCCGCGGACGAGGGCGAGCCGGCCACCGAGCCGGAGCCCGAGCCGGTGAAGTAGCGCACCGCCTGCGCACACGACGGCGCCCCCCGGTCCACGAGGCCGGGGGGCGCCGTCGTACCCGTAAGGGGCCGCGTCGGGGGTTACCTGTCCGGGGTTACTTCGGGGACGCCTGCTGGACGACCTCGAAGGACCACAGGGTGGAGCCGGCCGCCGCGGGCCGCTGCTTCTCGCCGCCCTCACCGCCGCCGGTGCCCTGGTGGGCGGCCTTCATGGGGCCCTCCATCCACGCCTGGAAGGCCGCGTCGTCGCGCCAGCGGGTGTAGACGAGGTACTGGTCGGTGCCCTCCACCGGCCGCAGCAGCTCGAACCACTCGAACCCGTCCGAGCTCTCCACCGTGTGCGCCCGCGAGGCGAACCGCTTCTCCAGCACCTCCCGCTGCTCGTCGGGAACGGTCAGCACATTGATCTTCACTACGCTCATGCCCCCATCCTGCCCCCACCGGCCGGACGCCGCCCGCCCCGGAAGTTTTCCGGGAAGCCGCACAACCGTTCCCCACCGGTGTCGGTCTGATGATCGCCAACCGCTTCGCGGCCCCCTGGACGACCAGGGCCCCCGCGGGCTGTCGGCCCCACACCGACTCGCGGACGCCGCTCCCGGCATCCCCCGTACGCCGCAGGAGAACCCCATGCGCGCGCACCACAGAATCGCCCTGGCGACGGCCACCGCGGCCGCCCTCACCGGCGGACTGCTCGGCCTCACCGCCGCCCCGGCCACGGCCGCCGACTCCACCACCGTGGCCAAGGCCGACTTCAACGGCGACGGCATCGGCGACCTCGCCACCTCGGCCGGCGACGCCTATGTGAACGGCCGCAAGGGCGCCGGCCAGGTCGTCGTCCTGTACGGCACGAAGACCGGCGTCTCGGGCACCAAGCGCACCACCCTCAGCCAGGACACCCCCGGCGTCCCCGGCGGCGCCGAGACCGGCGACACCTTCGGCAACTCCCTGGCGTACGGCGACTTCAACGGCGACGGCTTCGACGACCTCGCCGTCGGCGTCCCGCACGAGAAGCTCGGCAGCGACACCGACGCCGGTGCCGTCGCCCTGCTGTGGGGCTCCAAGAACGGGCTGACCGGCAAGAGCGTGGACCTCCCCGACCCGGCGCAGTCCTCCCACGACTTCTGGGGCCGCGTCATGGCGGCCGGCGACTACGACGGCGACGGCCGCACCGACCTCGTCGTGGGCGCGTCGACCTCCACGCTCTACCTCTACAAGGGCGGCTTCAGCTCCACCGGCACCACCCCGAGCCGCACCGCCATCAACCCGCCGATCCAGTCCGGCGACGACACGTACCCCTTCGGCCCGCTGAACCTGACCGCGGGCGACGTCAACGGCGACGGCCGCACCGACCTGGTCGTGGACGGCTACGAGACCAAGACCCGCTACGGGTGGAACACCAACTACTGGCTGCCCGGCACCGCGAACGGACTCAGCACCGCCGCCGCCAAGAAGCTCAAGTCCGGCATCATCACCGGCATCGGCGACATCAACGGCGACGGCTACGGCGACATCGTCAGCGGCGCCATGTGGGACGCCGGCAAGCTGGAGGACGGCACCGCGGTCCCGGACGCCTCCACCGGGGGCCGGGTCAACATCACCTACGGGTCCGTCTCCGGGCCCAACCGCACCGCCGCGATCAACCAGAACACCGGCAACGTCCCCGGCGGCTCCGAGAAGGGCGATGGCTTCGGGGCCGAGCTGGACCTCGGCGACATCAACGGCGACGGCTACCAGGACCTCGTGATCAGCAGCATGTTCGAGGACCTCGGCAAGGTCTCCGAGGCCGGCATGGTCACCGTGCTGTACGGCTCCGCGAGCGGCGTGAACACCACCACCCGCGCCCAGTCCTTCGCCCAGAGCAGCACGGGCGTCCCCGGCGGCGACGAGAAGGCCGACCACTTCGGCGCCGACGTCAAGCTGGACGACTTCACCGGCGACGGCCGGGCCGACCTCCTGGTCGGCTCCGACGAGGACGGCGGCGACGGCGCCCTCACCTACCTGCCCTCCGACGGCACGAAGATCACCACGAAGGGGGCCCGCTTCGTCAACGCGGCCTCCGTGGGCGTCTCCACCTCCGGCACCCCCCGCTTCTCCAGCATCTTCGGCAACTGAGACCCGTACCGCACCAGCGGCGACAGCTTCGCGGCCGCCGCCCGACCCCGACGCGCACCCTGACGGTCCCTTAGGGGATGTCACAGGATGGCCGCAATGCCGGGCCCGACCCCCCGGGCCCGGCACGCGGGCGGCCGGGAGCAGGTACGTTCGACGGGTGGCTGGATTCAGGATGGGACGCGGGGACCGGGACAACCGCACCGCGCAAGGACAGCAGGCGCACGCACCCCAGGGCCCGTCGTACGGCGGCCGGGCCCCGCAGCACGGGCAGCGGGGGCCCGCCTACGGCTACCCGCAGGGGAACCAGTACGGGTACCCGGGGCCGGCGAACGAGGGCCCGGAGTACTTCGGCGACCCCGGTCGCGCGGGGCACGGCGGGCACGACCCGTACGCGGCGAACCAGCCGGGCCACACGCAGGCGTTCTCCATCGACGAGGCGTCCGCCTACTCCCGGGGCGAGACCTACCACGCGGGCTCGGCGCAGCCCCCCGGCCCGTCCGGCCCGCCGCTGCACTGGAAGGAACTGCTGAAGGGGGTCGTGCTCAACCCGAACCCCACCTTCCTCCGCATGCGGGACTACACGATGTGGGGCCCCGCCCTGATCGTGACGTTCCTCTACGGCCTGCTCGCGGTGTTCGGCTTCGACGGCGCCCGCGCGGACGTGATCGGCGCGACCTTCACCAACGCGGTGCCGATCGTGCTGATCTCGGCCGTGGCGATGGTGCTGAGCGCGTTCATCCTGGGCGTGGTCACCCACACCCTGGCCCGCCAGCTCGGCGGCGACGGCGCCTGGCAGCCTACGGTCGGCCTGTCGATGCTGATCATGTCGCTGACGGACGCCCCGCGTCTGGTCTTCGCCATGTTCTTCGGCGGCGACGCGAGCTTCGTGCAGGTCATCGGCTGGATCACCTGGCTCGGCGCGGGCGCCCTGCTCACCCTGATGGTCTCCCGCTCCCACGACCTGCCCTGGCCGAAGGCGCTGGGCGCGTCCGCGATCCAGCTCATCGCGCTGCTGTCGATCGTGAAGCTGGGGACGTTCTGAGTCCTTGAGCCGAGAAAGGGGCCCCCGGAGCTTGCTCGCTCCGGGGGCCCCTCTTGCATACGGTCGCCGCGGCAGTGGTCTCGTCAGTTGTTCAGACCGTCACTGATCAATTCGAAGGTGCGCGTCGTAATCTTTTTCGCCGCGTCCTCGGTGCCTCGCGTGATGCCGCCCTGAGTGTTGTCGGTTCCGCTCTGCGTGCCGCCCTGAGTGTTGTCGGTACCGCCCTGCGTGCCGCCCTGGGTGTTGCCATTGCCGGCGCCCTGGACACCGCCCTGGGTGTTGCCCTCGCCGCTCTGCGTGCCGCCCTGGGTGTTGCCGATACCGCCGCCCTGGACACTGCCCTGGGTGTTTCCGGTACCGCCCTGAGTGTTGAAGACATTGCCGTAATACCCATTGTTGAAAACAATGGTGACTTCTGCGGGGTACCCCGGATAGTCGCGGTTTTCCGCGGAAGCCTGGCTCGCCGTTACGCCTGTCAGTGCCATGGCGGCGGCAAAAGACAGGGTTGCATAGATTCCGACCCGCTTCACAGTAGGCCCTTCTTGCGGTAGGCAGGAGATAGGACTTCTTGCGGACCAAATTTGCCGCAACTTCTCACCGCATTACTACAGCGACACAGGCAATGTCACCCGTACAGAGTGTCGGCGGGCCGCACCGTGCCAGAACGGCATCACCCCGCAGAGGTTTCCTCCGCGGGGTGATGATCTCCGTCTATCGATTAACCCTGGACTCCGCCCTGGGTATTGCCGGTCCCGCCCTGGACTCCACCCTGGGTGTTCCCGGTGCCGCCGCCCTGGACCCCGCCCTGGGTGTTGCCAGTGCCGCCGCCCTGGACCCCGCCCTGGGTGTTCCCGGTGCCGCCGCCCTGGACTCCACCCTGGGTATTGCCAGTGCCGCCGCCCTGGACCCCGCCCTGCGTGTTGCCAGTGCCGCCGCCCTGGACCCCGCCCTGCGTGTTCCCGGTGCCGCCGCCCTGGACCCCACCCTGGGTATTGCCGGTGCCGCCACCCTGGACCCCACCCTGGGTATTGCCGGTGCCGCCACCCTGGACCCCACCCTGCGTATTGCCGGTACCGCCACCCTGGACCCCACCCTGCGTATTGCCGGTACCGCCACCCTGGACCCCACCCTGCGTATTGCCGGTCCCGCCACCCTGGACCCCACCCTGCGTGTTCCCGGTGCCACCACCCTGGACCCCACCCTGCGTGTTACGGCTCGGGGTAGTTCGGTTGATCTTGCAGTTCTTCTTGTGGCACGGCTTGTCCGGCGTCGACGCGTGTGTTCCTGTGGGCGCCGGGGTGGCGAAGGCGGAGGGCGTGAAGGCACCCCCAGCAGCCAGGGCAGCCGATGCGGTCACCAGCGCCGCGCGCTTCGCGAAGTTCTGCATGATGATTCCTTTCCGGTGAATACCGGGACCGCCCTGTTCGCGGCCCCGATTCGATTACGGAAGGCGTTCTCCGTAGCCCTGGGCTCCAACCGCCTGGAATTCCTCGACCAGCATGCGCCGCTGTCTTCGGCCGCGCATCGGGCGGACACCCCAAGTTCCACCCCGGGCACACCCCAGGTCCCGGCGCGGCACCCGGGCATTACCGCCCGGACGGCCTACCTGCTGGGATCGGCCGGATCTTTTGCGCGGCTCCGGCCACGGAGAGAAACTGACGTGTGATGGACCTGCTAGAGCGAGAGGCCGTTCTCCAGGACCTCTCCGGCCACCTGAAAGTGGCAGTGGGCGGCCTCGGACGCCTGGCCCTTGTACGTGGCGAGACCGGCATCGGCAAAACCGCCGTTGTTCACCGGCTGGCCCGGCTGGCCGATCCCCACGTCCGGGTTCTGTCGGGCGCCTGTGATCCACTGGCCACTCCCCGCCCGTTGGGCCCCCTGATGGACCTGGCCCCGCACTTGGGTGCCGCGGCGCGCACCGCCCTGACCGGCGCGCGGGCCGGCACCTGCCGTTCCGACGAGGTCTTCGACTGCCTGCTCACCGAGCTGAGCGCCTACCCGAGCCTGCTGGTCGTGGAGGACGTCCACTGGGCCGACGAGGCCACGATGGATCTGCTGCGCCATCTGACCCGGCGCCTGCCCAGCATTCCGGCGCTGGTGGTGCTCACCTACCGCGACGACGAGATCGGCCGGACCCACGACCTGACCGCCCTCCTGGGCACCCTGGCCGGTTATCCGTGGGTGTACCGCCACGACCTGCTCCCGCTGAGCCGCCGCGCCGTGGCCCTGCTGGCCGCCGGCCACGCCGTGGACGCCGAGCAGGTGTACCGCGTCTCCGCCGGCAACCCGTTCCTCGTCGCCGCGATCCTGGCCGCCCCCGCCGAGCCCATCCCCGCCACGGTGCGCGAGGCCGTCGCGGGCCGCCTGGCCGGCCTGTCGGCCCCGGCGCGCCGGGTGGTCGACGTGCTGGCCGTCCTCGGACGCCGGGTCTCGCTGTCGCTGCTGGCCGGCATCCTGCCGGCCCCGGAGGAGGCTCTCGACGAGGCCGTGGCCTGCGGCATCGTACGCACCGAGGGGCGCACGACCGAGTTCCGCCATGAGCTGACCCGGCGGGCGGTACTGGAGGCCGTACCCGAGGCCCACCGTCTGTGCGTACACCGGCAGGCACTGGCGTTGATACGGTCCGGGCCGGTCGCGGCGGACGACCTGGCGCTGCTGGCCGATCATTCCGAGGGCGCCGAGGACGCGACCGCCGTGCTGGAGTACGCGCCCGCGGCAGCCGCCCACGCCGCCGCGTCGGGCGCGCACCGGGAAGCGGCCGCCCAGTATGCCCGCGCCCTGCGGTACGCCGACGACCTGCCGGCCGACCGGCGGACCTCCCTGCTGGAGGGCCACTCGCAGGCATGTCTGCTGTCCAGCCGACTCGATGAGGGGGTGGCTTCTGGCCGTACGGCGGTGCGGCTGCGCCGGGCACTGGGTGACCGGCTTCACGAGGGGGAGGACCTGCGCTGGCTGTCGTGCTGGCTGTGGCCGGCCGGGCGCACCGCCGAGGCCAGGCAGACCGGCCTGGAGGCAGTGCGGGTACTCGAAGGGCTGCGCCCGAGCCGGGAGTTGGCGTGGGCGTACCTGAACCTCTGCCAGTTGGCCTGTCACGAGCATGAAGGGGTCGCGGTGGCCGCCGCCTACGCCGAGAAGGCGGCCGCTCTGGGCGAGCGATTCGGCGATGCGGGGGTGGCCGACCAGGCGCACTTCCATGCCGCGGCGGCACGCGTGCTGTGCGAGGGGGCGGGGTGGGAGGACTGCGAGCGGGCGGTGTCCTGCGCGATGGGGCGGGATCTTCCGGTGGACGCGGGCTTCATGGCGCTCACCCTGTGCTGGCTCGCCGCGTTGCGGCATGATGCCGCCCGGACCACCGCGGCCGCGAGCCGGGCCGAAGCCTACTTCCTCGATCACGACCTGCTGCCCCACCTGCTGTGCGCGAGGGCCTGGGAGAGCTGGGGACTGCTCAACCGGGGTCTGTGGAGCCAGGCCGCCGACACCGCGCAGGAGGTCGTGTCCCACCCCGGCGCGCTGCCGGTCGGCGAGGCCCTGGCCCTGACCGTCCTGGGCCTGGTGCGGGCCCGCCGGGGCAAGGACCAGGTGTGGCCGCTGCTGGAGCAGGCGGCGGGCCTGGTCGACCCGGACTGCCTGCTGGACACGGGTCTGGGGTGGGAGGCCCGGGTCGAGGCGGCCTGGCTGGCCGGTGACCACGAGCTGGTACAGACGGAGGCACGCCGTGGGCTGGCCGCGCTGGCGGAGCGTACGCACCCCTGGCTGTCCGGCCCCCTGGCCTGCTGGATACGCCGCGCCGGCGGGACGCCCCCGCAGGTGCCGGCCGCCGAACCCTACGCGCTGGAGCTGACCGGCGACTGGGCGGGCGCCGCGGCCCGCTGGGACGGGCTCGGCTGCCCGCACGACGCGGCGCTGGCCCGCCTGTCCGGCGACGCACCCGCGCTGCAGCAGGCCCTGGCCGCCTTCGAGGCCCTGGACGCCCGGCCGGCTGTGGCACGCACCCGCGCCGTGATGCGCGCCCGGGGGGTCCGCCCGATCCGGCGCGGCGCACGGGCGGCCACCCGGGCCAACCCGTACGGGCTGACCAACCGGGAGCTGGACGTGGTCAAGCTGCTGAACGAGGGTCTGTCGGACGCCGAGATCGCCGCGCGCCTCTACATCACGCCCAAGACCGCCGGGCATCACGTGGGCGCGGTGCTGACCAAGCTCGGCGTCCACACCCGTCACGACGCCGCCCGCAAACTGCACCCTCCCGAGCCGTGAGAGGGGTTCCGTGATGAGCATCAGGAAAGCGGCGTGCCGGACTGCCGGTGCGGTGGCCGCGGCCTTCTGCTTCTGCTGCGTCTCACTCGGTGCGTGGGGTGCACCAGGCGCATCAGCGCAGACCGCGTCCACGAAGTCGGTACCCCAGTGCTATGCGACGCGCGATGCTCCGCAGGAGATCGTGTGCTACCGGCATTCGTGGAAGGCCGAGTACAGGCATGGCGACGTGGTCTACGTGCCCATCCTCATCCAGGTCCCCAGGCCCACACATCTGTCGTCCGTGGTGATCGTCGACGGCTTGGACGACATTCGCCCGAGCGGCACCTGACGCGGCATGCGGTCCTACAGCGCGTCCTTCGAGGGCGTGACCGGAGTGCCCGCCTTACGGCAGGGCGGCAGAACGGACCACGGGAAGTTGATCCAGTCCTCGGTGCGCTTCCAGACGTACTCGCACTTCACGAGGGAGTGGGACTTCTCGTAGATGACGGCGGAACGCACCTCGGCGACGGTGTCGAGGCAGAAGTCGCGCACCAGCTTGAGCGTCTTGCCGGTGTCGGCGACGTCGTCGGTGATGAGCACCTTCTTGTCGGAGAAGTCGATGCGGTCGGGGACGGGCGCCAGCATCACCGGCATGTCGAGCGTGGTGCCGACGCCGGTGTAGAACTCCACGTTGACCAGGTGGATGTTCTTGCAGTCCAGGGCGTAGGCGAGGCCGCCGGCCACGAAGACGCCGCCGCGGGCGATGCTCAGCACGATGTCGGGCTCGTAGCCGTCGTCCGCGATGGTCTGCGCCAGCTCACGGACGGCCGTGCCGAAGCGCTCGTAGGTCAGGTTCTCCCGCACGTCGCTCATATCGTCGTCGCTCTCAAACCTGGGTCCGGTGGAAGTTCAGGAAGGACCGCGAGGCGGTCGGGCCGCGCTGGCCCTGGTAGCGGGAGCCGTAGCGCTCGCTGCCGTAGGGGTGCTCGGCGGGGGAGGACAGCCGGAACATGCAGAGCTGGCCGATCTTCATACCGGGCCAGAGCTTGATCGGCAGGGTGGCGAGGTTGGACAGCTCCAGGGTGACGTGGCCGCTGAAGCCGGGGTCGATGAAGCCGGCGGTGGAGTGGGTGACCAGACCGAGGCGGCCCAGCGAGCTCTTGCCCTCCAGGCGGGAGGCGAGGTCGTCGGGGAGCGTGATGACCTCGTACGTGCTCGCCAGCACGAACTCACCGGGGTGCAGGATGAACGGCTCGTCGCCCTCGGGCTCGACCAGCCGGGTGAGGTCCGGCTGCTCCACGGAGGGGTCGATGTGGGGGTACCGGTGGTTCTCGAACACCCGGAAGTAACGGTCCAGCCGTACGTCGATGCTCGAGGGCTGCACCATGGAATCTTCGAAGGGATCGATCCGGACCCGCCCGGCGTCGATCTCGGCCCGGATGTCCTTGTCTGAGAGAAGCACGCCCCGAGGATACGCAAGGGGCGCGGACCGCCGACAATCGCGACGGGCCCGCGCCCCTGGTGGTGGCGGGTGGCTGTCGCTTCTTACCGCTTCTGCAGTGTGACCGGCACCGCGCTGCGCAGCCGCGCGCAGCGGGGGCACCGGACGAGCCGGCCGGGGCCGAGGCGCTCGGCCTGCTGCATCGGGAACGTAGCGGCGCTGAAGACGTGCCCGTCCGCGCAGCGGACGACGGTGCGTTCCATCAAGTCCCTCAAGTCCCTTCCCCAGGAGCCGCGTCGGGCTCGCTCCCCCGACGCCGAATGCCACATTACGGGACCAACCGGAAGCTGATCCACGCGGCACTCCGGGGCCCGAAGCCCCCACCGTAAGGTACAGTGAGCGAGCGTTCGGACGCCGACTGCACCCCAGTCGATATGTCCGTATTGCGCGGGTGTAGTTTAATGGTAGAACATCAGCTTCCCAAGCTGAGAGCGCGAGTTCGATTCTCGTCACCCGCTCCACGACAAAGGCCCAGGTCATCGACCGGGGCCTTTTTGCTGTTCGGGTCCGCTCAGTCCTCGCGTGCCACATCCGTGCGCATCGCGGCCTTCTCCGACGACTGGCCGGCCCGCGTCATCGTGTCCTTGAGGCTGGCGCCCGAACGGGGCAGGTCGTAGAAGCGGAAGTTGTCGGGAAGCCCGACCACCGCACGAGCTTTCCGCCAGTACCGGCCGAAGGTACTGCGCCGGAAGGGAGCACCACGTTCCCCGACGAAAACCAACACATCAGGTCCTTCCTCGGCGAAGAACGCACTCAAGAAATGAGGGCAGGTGGATCGTGCCTGCAGGGTGAGCCAGCCGTGACCACGAAGCCTTCGGAGTCGTCTGGCGGTGCGTTGCTCACCTTTGAGCCAAGGCAATGCCTCCGGCAGGGGATCGGCCGGCACCGGGGACGGGCGGGATGGGAGCTGGGAAGGTCGTGGTTCCTGCCGGAAACGGCAGTTCAGGGCGGTATCGGATCCGTGCTCTGTGAGGCTACGGCCGCGATACGGTGCAACCTCCATGAAGGGGCAGTGATGGAAGATCAGGTCTGGCAGTTGCGTCGAGGTCGTGAAGTCGTCGGCGTTCTCACACTCGAAGCCGTCGACATGTTCTGGACCGACTGCCGGTTCGAGCCCTCATCTGGCTGGCCGGCCCTCAAGCCGTTCGTTGACGCATCTCGGACTGCATGGGAGCGGAAGGACCAGGACGCGGCCATCGAGGCTGACGAGGCGATCTACGCGCTTGGCCTCGAATTGGTGCCCGAGAGTGGGGGCGAGGTCATCAGAGACTTCCTGTTGCGGATCGACGGTGATACCGCACGCTTCCGATACTGAGTCGTTGGGCCGTCCCTGGGCCGTCCGAGACTTGGCGGCGGGTGGAGGGGCTTTGGCAGGACCTTGTGAGGCGGGCCGAGCTCTTGGCGGTGGGGCAGCCTTTGGCCCAGGTCAGTGACCTGGGCTTTTTTGTTGCCCGAGTGCTCCTTCAGAGAAGGTCCATCCAGAATGGGGCCGTCGCTCGGGGGTTCCAGGTCTCGTCGACTTCGCCTCGGGTCTCGTCGAACTCCTGGTGCATGTAGTCGGTCAGGTCCAGGCCGTAATAGATGATGTCGGTCTGCCACATCGAGAGCACTGGGTGCCCAAAGCTTCCCCGGCCGGCGGGGAGGTAGCGGTGTGCGTAGACGGGCACCAGCACGGGCGCCGTCGCCAGATGATGCCGCGCCGCGGCCAGGGCCGCCGGTCCGTCGGCCGGTCGCTCGCCCCAGTTCTCGTACCAGAACCGGTTGTGCTCGACATCGAGCAGGACACCCTCGACCGGCCAGTCGAGCTGGCGGCGCAGGCTGTCCAGATCGCCGCCCCGCCACTCCGGCCAGGGCCTGGACCAGGTCTGTCCGTCCTCGGGAGGGATGTTGACCGGGAGGCCGGCCGCGAGAAATGCCCGGTGGTCGTCCGCGAACTCGAAGCCGTACTGCCGCTCGATGCGCGTGAATTCGGCGGGCGTCAGGCCCGGTTCGAACTCGTAGAGACCTGTCTGCGCCAGTCGGCGTGCGGCCTCCGCCCCAAGGCGCAGTCCCTCATTGCTGATCACCGCCGCACGCTAACGCCGACCGCGGGCGGCAGGCACCCGAGTTTCTCGCGGGCTTCGTCTCGGTTCGAGTACCTGGCTACTCGAACTCGACGACAAGCTCCGGGCGATACGTCGCTCGGTAGTTGTCCAGCGCGCGTCGGAGCATGGTGGCTCCGTGGGGGACGTTCTTCGTCAGCTGGTCCCAGGACAGAAAGCGGAGGTGGTCCGGGAGCCAGACCAGGGCGGTGATCGCGTCCCAGAAGGCGGTCCAGTTCTTTCCGTAGAAGTCCGGGAATCCCAGCTCGCGCTGCAGCAACAGATGCAGGGCGCGCTCGTCGGGGAGTCCGCTGACGTCGATGGTGATCACGACTGCATGGTGTCACTCCGGTCCTCGTGCAACCTTCCGCCCACCCCGGAGGTCTTCACGCCGTACGTTCTGTTCAGCGCAGTGTGAAAGGCCCCCGTGCGTCAGAAGAAGTTTGTTGCCGCTGTGAGTGGTGGTGTCATGTCGGCCGTCGTGGTGGGCGGCATGGTGGTTGTCGCGCCGGAGGCGGTGGCTGCCGGTGTCACCTGTTCGGCGAATGTCTATACGCGGGCGTTCTACAAGAACACCTCGTTCTCGGGCTCGCCGGTGAAGACCGACTGCGACAGTGCCGTGGACCAGAGCTGGTCCGGCAAGCCCCTGGCCGGCATGCCGTCGGACAACTTCGGTGTGCGCTGGTCGGTGAAGCGGGACTTCGGCTCCGGCGGGCCCTTCACGTTCGCGGTGTCCGCCACCGATGGCGTCCGCGTCTACCTGGACGGCGTGCGGAAGATCGACCTGTGGTCGGGTACGGGGGACAGCGCGCGCTCCAAGAGCGTCAACCTGACCGTCCCGTCCGGCACGCACACCCTCCGCGTCGACAGCGTGAACTGGAGCGGCGCCGCGAAGGTCAAGTACAGCTACACGCCGCGCACTTCGGCCCAGTACGACAAGACGAAGCCGCTCGCCCCCACCGGCGTCAAGACCGCCTACAACACCTCCACTCGCAGGACGGCCGTCTCCTGGACCGCCAACAAGGAGATGGACCTGGCGAGTTACTCCCTCTACCGGCGGCCCGAGGGGTCGAGCACCTGGACGCGGGTGACCACGACCACCGCGCGCAGCTACACCGACCCCCTGGTCAACCCCGACGACCGCACGCCGTACTTCTACGAGGTCCGCGCGAAGGACAAGGCGGGCAACACCTCGTCGGGCAGCACGGACACCGTCGTCCGGCCGCTGCCGGTCGTGCCGTCCCTCACGGGTACGTACGACAAGGCGACGGGCAAGGTCACCCTGAAGTGGCCGCAGAACGCGGAACCGCAGTTCGACCACTACACGGTCCTGAGCAACGACCTGGTGGACGGCTCCTACGTCTGGGTCCCGCTCGGCACCACCACGCGCAGCACCTGGACCACCGGCCCCGTCACCGCCGACGGCGAGTGGCGTCACTACCGCGTCCTCGTCACCAACGACGGCGGCACCACCACCTACAGTCCGAAGTGGCTCGATGCCAGTGCCACCAACGAGCTGTGGCTGGAGATCCCCGACGGCATCGCCCCCGAGCGCGCCCCCGACCTGACCCTGAGCCCCTGCACGGGCGGCATCCGGGCGACCGCCTCGGACTCCACACCGGCCCCGATCCGCGACTTCACCGGCTTCGAGATCGAGCGCCGCGAGGCGACAGCGGGTACCTGGGCGCCTGTCCTGCATCAGGGCTACGACCCGCGTACCGATCCCGCCACGGCCGGCGTCTGCGACCCGCTGCCTGCCGACGGGCACACCTACGAGTACCGGGCCCGTTCCTATGACGCGGCCGGGAACTACTCGCCGTACAGCGCGGTCCAGGCCGTGACCGTGCCGGTCGCCCAGCGGTCGTAGTGAGCGCGCGGCAGCCGCGCTGTTGAGGGGCCCAGGTCGTTGACCTGGGCCTTTCTCCTTGGCCGGGATCTCACGCGTCCCGATACCAGTGCGTTCCGCCCACCAGGAACTCGTACACCGGCCGCCCCCGGCTCCCGCTGGTGCGGAACGCCTCGCCGTGGTCGTTGATGCGGATCGTGCCCTGGCGGCCGGCGCTGTTCCACTGGAGGTCCACGTACCAGTGGACGTCGTGGGTGTCGGCGTGGGCGGTGAGGTAGAGGACCTCGGGGTCGGTGCGGCTGACCTTGTAGGGCAAGCCGCGCTGGCCGGCCTTAGGGGTCAGTACGGGGTGGGGAGCGTCGAGGTCGGTGTCGAAGGACCTCGTCCCGACGCCTCCGCCGCAGCCGGAGGAGCCGAGGTAGGCGTTCCAGGCCGGGGGTGGGCCGGAGTCGGCCACGCCTACGTGCAGGGACTCGATGACTACGGCCTCGTCGCCGGTGCCCTGGACGGTCAGTGCCACCCGTTGCTCGTCGGCGGCGACGGCCCGGTGGGCCTTCACCCAGCCCGGTACGTGCTGCCCCATCACCGGCGGGGCGACCTCGGCGGGCGGCCGGTCGACGAGGTACTTCCCCTCGCACTGGGGGTCGTCCCAGGCGTAGGTGCGGGTGCTCACGGTGAGGGGGGCGGCGGTGGCCCCGCCGGGGGTGGCGTCGTGTGCCGGGGTGTCGTCGCGGTTGAGTGTCAGCGCGGTGGCCACCGTGACGACGAGGGCGACGGCGGCTGCGATCAGGGGCCAGTGCTTGTGGTGGGGGCGGTCTTCCACCGAGGTGGGGGCTGGGGAACTCTCCTCCGGCTCAAGGGTGCCTCCCTCCGGCCCCGGCACAACCCCCCGCCGCCCCCGCTCCCGCGCCGCCCCCGCCAGCACCCACCGCCGGTGCAGCTCCACCAGCTCCTCCGGCGTCGCCCCGCACAGCCGCGCCATGCGGGAGACCACCGCGTAGTCGGCCGGTACGCCATCCCCGCGGCAGTACCGGTGCAGGGTCGAGGTACTCATGTGCGCGCGCTTCGCCAGCGCCTCGTAACTCAGCCCGGACCGCTGCTTCAACTCGCGTAACAGCGCCGCGAATTCGGCGATGTCATCAGCCGCCCCCACCAGTCCCCCATCCCGCCCGGCATCCCATGCCGCACGCCTTTCACCAGGTAAGAGCCGGTGCGGGCATCCCAGCGTTCCAAAAATCCCGATGGAATGGCGGGCGGAAGGCGGGGTGGCACAGGCTGAGGTCATCCAAGCACGGCACCCCACCGGTCACCGTGCTGGCCCAGCTTCCCTTGCGCCCAAGGCGCGTTGAACCGGCGGAAGCTCAACTCACTGACAGACAGGGCACCTCACTCATGCGTATCTTCACCCGCACCGCCACCGCCTCCTCCCTGGTGGCCCTCACCGCACTCGCCCTCGTCGGCGTCCAGGCCGGCGCGGCCACCGCCGCCACCACGGCCTCCTGCACCACGACGAACACCAGGCTGACCGTCACCGAGGTGTCCCGCCCGATCAACCACCTGCTGCTCAAGGCCACCAACACCGGCACCACGACCTGCGACGCCCACTACGCCCCCTACCTGCGCGCCGGTGCCGACGCGCAGGCCCCGCTCGCCTGGGTCGAGGACAGCAAGCCGCAGGCCGTGGTCACGCTCAAGCCGGGCGAGTCCGCGTACGCCGGCATCGGCACGTACTCCCCCGACGGCGAGGGCGGCGCCACCGAGAAGACCCTCGGCGTCCTCTTCACCGACCGCAACGCGGGCAGCACCGGCAAGGAGAAGACGCTGAACCTGCCGAACGGCGGGGTCTTCTTCAACAGCGCGGCTGCGGTGACTTATTGGCAGTACAGCGCGGCCGACGCCCTTATCTGGTAGGCACGTTGTCCGGGAACTCCCCCGGAATTGTCCGTGATCGGTAACACGCGCATCCCCCCGCTCCCACCCTCCGTCCTGACAAGTGGTCGCGACGCGGCCGGAATTCAGCGGGCGAGAGTGGGGGCGGGCATGGCGCGGCACAACGGGACTCGGGGCTGGTACGGCAAGGTGGTCGGGGCGGCGCTCGGGGTGACGATGCTCGCGGTCGGGGCGTCCATATGGACCGCGCAGGCGGACACCTCGGGCGGGCCCGCGCCGAAGCCCGCGGCGAACAGCGTCAAGCCGGTCGACGTGACCATCGCGCACTCCTCCGACCGGGGGGCACGCGGCGTCAACATCACCATCGACGACGGCCCCGACCCCACCTGGACGCCCCAAGTGCTGGCCGTGCTGAAGGAGTACGGGGTGAAGGCCACGTTCTGCATGGTCGGCACCCAGGCGCAGGCGCACCCCGGCCTGGTGAAGCAGGTCGTCGCGGCCGGACACCGGCTGTGCGACCACACGGTGTCGCACGACACCGCGATGGACAAGAAGCCCGTCTCCTACCAGTCGCAGCAGATCCTCGACGCCGAGCGCATGATCACCGAGGCGTCCGGGGGCGTACGCCCCCTGTACTACCGCGCCCCCGGCGGCGCCTTCACCCCCGCCAGCCGCAAGCTCGCCGCCTCGCGCGGGATGCGTCCGCTGGGCTGGAACGTCGACACCAAGGACTTCGAACGGCCGGGCACGGACGCCATCGTGGCCACGGTCGAGCGCGAACTGCCGAACGGCCCGACCCTGTTGTTCCACGACGCGGGCGGCGACCGCTCGCAGACGGTCGAGGCGCTGCGGCGGGTACTGCCCGAACTCAAGCAGCAGGGTTACTCGTTCGGGTTCCCGGTGCGCTGAGTCCGTTGGACCCACACTTCGAAAGGCACCCCCTTATGAACCTCCATCTGCGCAAGGCCCTTGTCGCCGCTGTCGCGCTCACGGCCGGGCTGCTGATGACGGCGTGCCAGAGCGGCTCGGACTCCGCCGCCGACTCCGGTACGAGCACCGCGTCCGTCGCCGGTACGGCCACGCAGTCCCCCAAGTCCCAGGACGTCGGCGGGTCGGAGCGGCCGGCCGCGCAGCAGGGGTCCGGCTCGGATTCCGCAAGCGGCACCGTCTCCCCCTCCCCTTCCCGCGACACCGCCGTCGAGGGCATCGACAAGGGCCAGGGGGTCAACGGCACCTGGTTCGGCAACGTCTCCTACCTCGCCCCCGGCAAGTACACGGTCAGCGGCCTCAAGGGAAGCGAGCAGGAGTTCCTCGTCGCCGACGACACCGAGATCACCGGCTACGACGACATCTGCGGCGACCCGGGTGCGGCCGGCGGCACCCAGTGCACCGAGGCCCAGCTCGAGACGGCCGCGAAGAAGGGTGTCTCAGCCGAGGTCGTGATCAGGAACGGCATCGCCACGAGCGTCCGCGACGACCACTGAGCCCGATCGATACGACGCCTTACGCCGGTTCGAGCTGCGGCTCCGGGCGGGGCGCCTTCGGCACGGGGCTCGGTTCCCAGCGGGCGGTGGTGCGTACGTAGCCGTAGATCACCGCCGCCGTGGCCAGGAGGATCAAGGGGCCGGCCGTCCACGGGTGGTGGGCCATCTGGACGGGGGCGAAGCGGACCGCGAGGAGGAGGGTGGTGAAGAAGGCCGTTCCGGCGGCGACCTGTTGGACGGCCGGGCGGTCCCAGCCGTGGTCGAGGGCGCGCAGGGTGGTCTCGATGGTGAGCGTGAAGACCACGCCGGCGACGAGGTCGATGCCGTAGTGGTAGCCGAACCCGAGGGTCGCGGTGAGGGTGGCCAGGAGCCAGAAGGTGCCCGCGGCGCGCAGGAAGCGCGGGGCTCTGCGGGAGTGGATGAAGATCGCGGTGGCCCAGGCGGTGTGCAGGCTGGGCATGCAGTTGCGGGGCGTGATCGCGTCGTAGACCACCGAGTGCGGGGAGCCGACCGGGGGCGGGGTGTGCGGCCAGAGTTCGGCGACGGCCCAGTGGGCGCTGCCGGTGCCGAACGCGCCGGTGCCGTAGGCGAAGACGGGGCCGACCACGGGGTAGATCATGTAGATGGCCGGTCCGAGCAGGCCGATCACCAGGAACGTACGCACCAGGTGGTGGGCCGGGAAGCGGCGCTCGGCCGCCACGTTGCGGAGCTGGTACAGCGCCACGACGACCGCCGCCACCGCGAGCTGGCCGTAGACCGCGTCGAGGATGTGGGAGCCGACCGGGCCGGTGGCCTCGACGATCCGGCCCGCCACCCACGACGGGTTGCCCAGCGCGTGATCGGCGGTCGCCACGTACGGGTCGAGCACCTGGGGGCGGGACTTGGAGGTGATCAGCAGCCAGGTGTCGCCCGTCTTGCGGCCGGCCACCAGCAGCAGGCCCAGGCCGACACCCTTCAGCAGCAGGGTGCGCTCCGGGCCGGTACGGCGGGTGAGCGCGATGACCCCGCAGCCCAGCACCACCCACAGCGCGCCGTTGCCGAACGCGCGGCCCTCGTTCCCGCCGACCCCGCCGATGTCGAACACCCAGCGCGTCAGCGCGAGGACGGCGTCGATGCCGAGCGCCACTCCCACCGCGATGAAGCGCTGCCGCCAGGTGAGCACCACCAGCGTCAGCGCCAGGCCGGCGTACAGCAGGGCCCCCGACTTGGGCCGGTACACCAGCTCCGCGGCCTGAGTGGTGAGCGGCCCCGGCAGGCCGTAACGACGTGCGGCCAGCTCCAGTACGACGAGGAACACGAGGGCTGTGACACCCGCCGCGGCCCAGAGTCCCGTCCGTGACCGGCCCTTGGAGGTGGACGCGGTCGAGCCGGATATTCGCGAAAACCCCCGTGACAGCATGCGCCTCAACTTATCGGCACAGGGCACGGAAATGCGCCCCTATGGACAGAACTGATCAACAACGGGCTGACCTGGGCGGGTGGCGGCACGTGAGCAGGCCCGGACGGAGATCGTCCGGGCCTGCTCGAGGTGTACGGGCCACCCTGTCGGCTATCGCCTCCGGCCTTGTCAGACCGCGACGTTCCCGCCCTCGTTGCGACGGCGGCGGACGACGAAGACCGCGCCGAGGCCGAGCGCGACGGCAGCGCCACCGGCGAGGGCTATCGCCGGGAGGGCCGAGCTCGAACCGGTCTCGGCGAGGTGACCCTGGGGCACGACCTGGGTGTTGCCGGCGGGCTTGGTGCTCGGCAGCGGCTTGCTGCCGCCCTGCGGCTTCGGGGTGGAGTCGTCGACCGGGCCGGGGGTGGTGCCGGCGGCCAGGATGTCGAACTCGTAGAAGTCGTCGTCCGAGGCGTAGACGCAGTTGCCCTCGTCGTCCACGTACGAGCCGATGCTGATGGCGAAGCCGGCACCCGCGGGGGCCTTCTTGTCCACCGACAGGCGCAGGTCGATGGAGAACGACTCCTTGGCCTTCACGTCGGTGTAGCCGAGGTAGCCGGCGGCCTCGTCGTCGAGGTCGACGGAGATGTCGTTCCACTTGCCCGAGGTCGGGTCCTGGTACTGCAGGGTGAGGTACTGGGTGGCGTCGGAGAAGTCGTCCTCGCCCATCGCGGCGGCGAAGACACCGAGGTCTACCCGCTTGTAGGCGTGCTTGCCCGAGTTCTTCACGTTGAGCTTGAAGCCGTGGAACCCGCTGCCCGCGACGATCTTCGACGGGAGCCCGGAGAGGCTGGTGGTCAGCTCCTTGTCGAGCTTCGGGTCGGTCTCGTCGCAGTCCTGAGGACCGGTGGACGCGGAGGCCGACGCGGAGGCGGAGGCGGAAGCGCTCGGCGAGGTGGAAGCGCTCGGCGAGGCAGAGGTGGAGGTGGAAGCCGAGGCCGAGGTGGAGGTCTCGGCGGGCGGGGTGGAGGTCTCCGCCTCGGCCGAGGTGGAGGTCTCGCCGGCCGGGGTGGAGGAGGTGTTGCCCTCGGGCTCGGTCTCGCCCGTCGAGGCGGACTCGGTGACGGTGGGCGACGAGGGGTTCTCCTCCGCCTGCGCCACCGAGGCCGTCATGAGCACGACCGGAGAGAGGACGGCCGTCGCAGCAGCGAGGGCCAGGGAACGACGCAGCTTCATCACGAACCTCTGGGCAGCAGGGATCAACGTTTTCGCATAGCTGACTCACATGGGGGAAAAAGGGTTGCCCAAAAAGTTTCGAAATCTCTACGCGAACTGCCCGAGTTCAGCACACAGATGGGGCATGGCTGATCATTTACGGATGAGACGGACGGGGCTCAGGAGGCCGACGCGGGGATCGGGACGGCCTTCCCCGTGACCCTTACGGGAGTCTCGTACGGGTCCACCTCGATGGTGAGGTCGCTCGGGCGCCCCATGTCCTCGCCCTGGCGGATGGTGATCGTGCTCGGGGCGGTCACCAGGCCGACGGTGCGCAGGTAGCCGCCGAACGCTGCCGCCGCCGCGCCGGTGGCCGGGTCCTCGACGACGCCACCGACGGGGAAGGGGTCGCGGGCGTGGTAACTGCCGTCGTCCTCCCGCCAGACGAGGTGGACGGTCGTCCACCCATGGGTGCGCATGACAGTGGTGAGGGCGTCGAAGTCGTAGGCCAGGTCGGCCAGTCGGGCGCGGGAGGCGGCGGCGAGGATCAGGTGGTCGTTGCCCGCGAAGGCCACGTGCGGCGGCAGGGCCGGGTCGAGGTCGGCGGCGTCCCAGCGCAGGGCGGCGAGCGCGGCGGCCAGCTCGGTGGCGTCGGCCGGGCGGGAGCGGGTGGGGACGCTGGTGAGGGTGGCCCGTACGGTGCCGTGCTCGTCGGCCGTCGTCTCGACCCTGATCTCCCCTGCGGGGGTGTCGAAGAGGAGCGCGCCGGTGCCGATGCGTTCGGCGAGGGCCACCGAGGTGGCGACCGTGGCGTGGCCGCAGAAGGCGACCTCGGCGAGGGGGCTGAAGTAGCGGAGTGTGAACCGGCGTCGGTCGTCGGCCCGCTCGGTGACGAAGGCGGTCTCGGAGTAGCCGACCTCGGCGGCGAGGGCGAGCATCTCCCGCTCGTCGAGGCCGGTCGCGTCGAGGACGACCCCTGCGGGGTTTCCCCCATGGGGATCGGGGGTGAAGGCGGCGTAGCGCAGGACATCGGGTGCCGTGGTGTGAGCCATGCCCTCATGCTGGCGCCCGCTGGGGCATCATCACCAACGATTGTTTTTCATACGAGCCATCGGCATTCTCGATGGCTGGCTACCCTTCCGCCATGGAAACCCGGCTCCTCCAGACCTTCGCCGCGCTGGCCAGAACCGGCAGCTTCACCGCCGCCGCGACCGAGCTGCGGCTCGCGCAGTCCACGGTGACCGTGCAGATCAAGGCACTGGAGAAGGCGCTGGGCACGCGGCTGTTCGACCGCCTCGCCAGGGGGGCGCTGCTCACCGAGGACGGGCGGCGGCTGCTCGGGCCGGCCGAGGAGGTGCTGGAGGCGGAGTCCCGGCTGTTCGCGGCCGCCGCCGAGGAGGGGCCCGTCACCGGGACGGTGGTGGTGGGCGCGGGTGAGACCCTGTGCTCGGCCCATCTGCCGGTGATCGTCGCCGCGTTGCGCGAACTCCACCCCGAGGTGGAGGTCCAGCTCGAACCCCGAGGCACCTCCGCCGCGCTCACCGGCCTGCGCTCCGGGCAACTGGACCTCGCCCTGCTGCTGGAGGAGCGCGTCGACCACGCGGACATCAGGGCCGAACGCATCGCCGCCCAGCCGCTGGACCTGCTGTGCGCCCCCGGCCACCGCCTGGCGGACCGCACGGCGACCTGGGAGGAGCTGGCCAAGGAGGACTTCTTCCTGCACGAACAGGGCTGCTCCTACAGCGACTGGCTCGCCGACCAGCTCCAGGCGGTCCCCGGCGCCCACCCCCGCATGACCCGCTTCGGCAGCATCGAGGCGGCCCGCTCCTGCGTCACCGCGGGCCTCGGCCTGACAGTCCTCCCCCACGCGAACGCGTCCCGCGCGTTGGAGGAGGGCCGCCTGACCCTGGTCACGGGCCCACCGCTGCCGGACGTGCCGATCCACTTGGCCCACCACCGACGCCGGCAGCCGACTCGGGCGGCTCGGGCGGTGGTGCAAGCGGTCGTACGGCACTTCGAGCAGACGTAACCCCCTCCGGAGCCCCCTCACTCAAGGTGCGCCACCACCGACCGGTGGAACCGATGCACCGCCTCGTCCACGCTGCGGATGAAGCTGGACTCGGCGTTGCCCCGGGTGCTGCCCATGGTTTTGAGGAGGGAGAGGCGGAAGGCGGTGACCGGGGTGTTGGTGGTGGGGAGCATGTTGCCGGGTTCGGGGCGGAGGCGTTCCAGGGTGCTGCGGGGGCCGCCGGCGCCGCCCTCCAGCAGGGTTTCGACGTGCAGGTCGGCGGGGGCCTCGGCCAGGCGGCGGACGAGGCGCTTGGCCCAGCTCAGGGGGTAGCCCTGGGTGGGCGCCGGGATCTCGATCGAGGTGCGCAGGCGGCCCGTACGGAGGTCGGCGGTGAGGGCCAGGACGCCCGGCGTGCCCTCGATGCGCAGCTCGGCGCCGAGGCGACCGTCCGCGCAGAGCTGGTCGGCCAGCAGGGCGCGCCGTGCCGCCGGATCGGTGCCCCGGCGGGTGCGCTGGACGGGCAGTACCTTGTGGCCGAGTTCGCCGCCCAGGCGCAGGCAGACCTGGCGCACCAGCCGCTCCCAGCTCTCCACCACCTCCAGCGCGCGCGGGTCGCCCTGGCAGAGGGTCTCGTCGTCGATGCCGTTGCGTACCGGAACCCAGGCCGCGCCCATGTTCTGGAAGCCGTGGCAGCCGGAGTTCTCGTGCTGGAGGTAGTGCAGCAGCTCGCGGAGCAGCCAGGCGTGCGCGGCGTCGTTCACGCCCTCGTGCTGGATCAGCATCTGCGCCTGGTGCGCGACCTCGGCCCAGGACAGGTGCCGCAGCGCCACCTTGTGCTTGCGCCGCCCGTCGATCTTGACGTCGACCAGCGGGCTGCCCTCCAGCTCGACGTCGTTCGTCAGCGTGATCACGGCCTCGTACCCTCGGCGCGCGGCGATGTCCATGTACGCCTGGACCTGCTCGCCCTTGACCGCGTTGCCGTTGGTCTTCGTCTCGACCAGGGCCGTCCACAGCTTGCCCGCGCGCTCGACCCGGATCACCCCGTCCGGGCGGCGCGGGGTGTCGCCGTGCGGCAGCGTGACCTCGGTGAACGTCTCCATCCGCCCGGCCGGGGCGCCGAACGCGGCCGTGAGCCGCCGGCCGAACTCCGGGATCTGCGCCATCACCGACAGCAGCACCGAGGTCGCCCGCGCCTCCCGGTCCCGGTCGCTCTTGAGCGCGGACACCGGGAACAGCCGGGCCTCCCGCCAGGAGTCGTTGTCCGCCAGCGACCGCCGGGGCGCCTTCGGCAGGGTGACCTTCTTCTTCGCCGTACGGGGACGGGCGGGCGCCTTCGCGGACGGGGCGGAGCGGGGCGCGGGGACCTGCGCCCGCACCAACTCCTCCGGCGTCTGCTCGACAGGTGCCGGAGTCTCCTCCTCGGCGGCGTCGTCGATGTCCACGCCGAAGTCGGTGGCCAGGCCCGCGAGTCCGGAGCCATAACCCTGGCCCACCGCGCGGAACTTCCACGCCCCGTCCCGCCGGTACAGCTCGCCGAAGATGAACGCGCTCATCGGGCCCGTGTCGGTGATGGTGAAACCGACCAGGTCCGTGCCGACGCCGTCCGCCAGCGTCAGACGCAGATTCTCCAGCTCCCCGAAGTGCGCGCCCTCGTACCGGCTCGCCGCCACCACGATCCGGGTGACCTCCGCCGGGATCGCGGTCAGGTCGAAGCCGATGCGGTCCTGACTGCCGTCCCCCGTCGGCGTCTTGCCGAGCAACTGCACGCTGCCGTCCGGCGCGACAGGGTTGTTGTAGAAGTAGAAGTCGGCGTCGCTGCGTACCTTGCCGTCGGAATTCAGCAGCAGTACGGAGACGTCCGCGTCGCCCTCGCCCGTGGGGCTCGTCCAATTCAGGCCGACCACCACGGAATCGACGCTCTCGCTCAGCGCCGCCAGTGCCGCATTGGCTCCCTTGGCCAACTCCTGCATGACCCAACCCCCCAAGTAGTGCCCTGCGGACGCGCCTCCCCCCGGCCTCGACCTGCGCCGATGACACCGTGCGACGCGTCGCGCACTCAGTGCCCGAGAACGTTAATACGCACCGGGCATAACCGCGCCCGTCCGGACGGAAGAAGTGCTGCCGGGGAATGCGGTTTGGGAAGCCTTTTACAGAGTCGGCCCGGGTGGATGGGTCCCCGTTAGGGTTGCAGGACTTCGGGGCAGGGCCTCGGTTGTCGATGGGGAGCGCGTTTCATATGCCAACGCTCAGTGTCCTGACGCCCGTTCACGACGGTGGGCATGGTTATCTGCGGGAGTTGTACGACTCGTTGTGTGCGCAGCGGTTGCCCCAGGGGTGGGGGCTTCAGTGGGTGGTGCAGGAGGACGGGGAGACAGGGCGGCCGGCGGGGGTGTTGCCGGAGGAGGGGTGGATCTCGACCGGGGGCGGGCGGCGCGGTGGGGCCGCGCGGGCTCGGACGCTCGGGCTGGCTCGGGTCAGTGGGGCGCTGCTGCGGTGCGTCGATGCCGATGATCTGCTGCCTGATGCGGACACGCTTGCTCGTGACATCGAGGTGCTGGCCGCCAACCCCGGCTACGGGTGGACCGTCGCTCCGTGTCTCGACCTGCATCCTGACGGGCGGCTCGAACCCGGACCCTACGACCCCGCGCCCGGTCCGCTGCCCGCTCGGACCCTGCTGGACGGGGCCGCGCGGGGGGCGATGCCGGTGGTCGGGACGACTCAGACCGTTCATACCGAACTGGTCCGGCTGCTGGGCGGCTGGCCCGCGCTGCCCGCGTTCGAGGACGGGGCGCTGCTGCTGAGCTGCGAGGCGGTCAGCCCCGGCTGGATGCAGGAGGAACCCGGCACGCTCTACCGCAAGCACCCCACCCAGCACACCGCGTCCGAAGCGTTCCGGGACCGGGCCGAGGCCCGGCTCCGCGTTCAGATCGCGGTTCAGCGGGCGGAGGCCCTGCTCGCGGCGGGGTGGCGCTGGCGGCCCCCGGCGCTCAAGGGCTGACCCGGTCGCCGTCGTGTTTCACGTGAAACCACCCGATTGCCCCTCACCTACGGCTGGACGTTCTGCTCGGCATCGCCGTGTCCGTCCGAGGTGCCGGCACCGTGGCGCGCGGGGTGCGGGGGGACTCGATGTCGGCGAGCAGGCGGTGCAGGGAGGCGCGTACGGAGGGGAGGTCGGGGGAGTCCGGGGTGCCCGGCAGCGGGACGCGGGCGTCCAGCGTGGCCAGGGCGCGGTGGGCGCGGTGCCAGGCGCGGGCGGTGTGGCCCTGGTGGTGGTCGGTGTAGGCGCGGGCGTAGCGGGCCAGCGCCGTGGCCCAGGCGTCGTCGCGTACGCCGGGGGAGGACAGCGCCCGGCGCGCGCTGCGGCCCGCCGCGCCCGGTGAGGTGCGGGCCTGCGCCACGGCCAGCGCCGCCAGGCTGACGGCGGGGGCCGGGCCGCCGGGGGCGAACGCCGGGACGGTGTCGGCGGCCTGCCGGAAGCACTCCGCGGCGGTACGGGCGTCCCCCCGCTCCCAGGCCAGTACGCCCTGCACGTGCGCGACCCAGCCGATCAGCGCGTCGTCACCGGCGAGGACCGCCGTCGGCCAGACCTCGCCGAGCAGGGCGCGGGCAGTGGCCGGGTCGCCGGGGGCGTGCAGCCAGGCGGCGAGCCAGCGGGCGCGGGCGGTGAGGTGGTCGTCGGCGGTCGCGCGGGGCAGCAGGCGGGCGAGATGGGCGCGGCCCTCCTCCCCGTGGTCGTGCACCGTCCACCAGAACCACAGGTCGGCCACCGTGGCCAGCGCCGCCGTCACCTGCGCGGCCGGGGCCTCGGGGCGGGAGGCGTACTCCACCAGCGCCGTCAGGTCGGCCGCGTTGTCCCGGACGAGACGGGCCGCCTGGCGCTGGTCACCAGCGTGCCACAGGTGCTCGGCGACCTCCGCGAGGCGGCGGTGGTGCAGCACATGGCGCTCCACGGCCACCTCGAACTCACCGGCCGCGCGCAGGCGTTCGGCACCGAAGTCGCGGGCGGCACGGGTCATGCGGTAGCGGGGCGGGCGCAGACCACCCGGTTCGTCCAGGGTCTCCAGCACCCCGGCGGCGGCCAGTTGGGCGAGGCAGGTCGACACCTGGTGCGGGGCGACGCCCGCGCCCGCGCACAGGTAGGCCGCCGTCGGCTCGGTGAACGCCCCCTCGAAGACGCTGCTCCGGCTCCACACCGCGCGCTCCGGCCGCTCGCACAGCAGATACGCCGCGCCGACGGCCGACCGCAGCGAGCGGTGCCGGCGCAGCGCCGGTCCGGGGGCGGCCAGCCAGCACTGGCCCTGCTCCAGCCGGTCGGCCAGCGCCCGGGCGGAGGGCTCGGCGTCCAGTTGGCCGGCGGCCAGCTCCACGGCGAGGGGTACGCCCTCCAGCACCCGGCAGATCCGGGCCACAGCCGCCGAAGCGCCCTCCGCGCGGAAACCGGGGGCGGCGTCGCGGGCCCGCGCGAGGAACAGCTCCACCGCCGCGTCCGGGGCCAGCGGGGCCAGCCGCAGCACCCGTTCCTCACCGAGCCCGAGCGCCTGGCGGCAGGTCACCAGCACCCGCACACCGGGTACGTCCATCAGCAGCCGTTGCACCAGCCCCGCGCACTCGGTGCGCACCGCGTCGGCGTCGTCGAGCAACAGCAGTACGGGCCGCCGCCCGGCCGTGCCCCGCAGCGCCGCGACCAGGTCGGCGAGGGCGGGCCGGGCCTTCGTACGAGCACCGCGCGCGTCCGGTACGGCCCCCGCGCCGACCGTCCGCCGCCCACCCGCTCCCGCACCCCGCGACCCCAGCACCGCCTCCGCCACCCGAGCGGCGAGCGCCCCCACGGCGACGGGCCCACCCCCGCCGGGGCACCGCACATAGATCACCCGAGCCCAGGGGGATGCGCCCTCTGCACCCGCCCCCGCCCCGACAGCGGCCAGCGCGCTCTTCCCCACCCCCGCGGCCCCCGTCACCGTGACCAGCCGGTTCCGGGCCAGCCCCTCCCGGAGGGACACCGTCTCCTCCCCCCGCCCGATCAGCCCGTCCGGTCCGCAACGCCCCGCGGCGGACGCCCACTCGGTGTCCTCGGCGTATGCCCACACTGTTCTGCGCTCCGTAGCTCGCGGCGGTGCGGCACCCCGTGGCCGCACGCTCAGAGAGGGCAGCCAAATCGTTCCTGCACCAAGCCGCCCCAACGCAGAGTCCAACGGCCGCCCGCGACCTCGGGTGCGGACGCGGGCCAGGGATCACACCCCGCACTGAACCCTCGTACACAGGTGCACATAGCGGTGGGCGGCCCGGAATCCGAGCCGCCCACGCCTCCAGCCTGCCGGGGGAACTAGGGCCTCTCGTTTGGATCAGGCCGGGCTCGCGTGCCCCGGCACCGCGCCTCGCCGCGTTGTCGTCGGTCGCCATGGCTCCGCCATGACTCCCTCCTCCGCCTTGCGATCCACGGCACCGGACCCCGCTCCCTGATCCGGCCTGATCCAAACGAAAGACCCTAATACTCGTCGTCCTCGTCCGGCCCCTTCCGCTTGTCGCCGCCGCGGCCCTTCTCGTCCTCCTGGTCGATCGTGCGGACCGGGCGGGTACGGCCGGGCTCGGGGAGTTCGCCCAGGTGGCTGCGGAGGTAGAGGACGTCGCCGACGAAGAGGTCGTAGAGGAAGATGCCGACCAGGCCGCCGATCAGCGGGCCCACGATGGGAATCCACCAGTAGCCGCTGAACTGGCCCGGCACGCTGCCCGGGAAGGCGAGGCTGCCCCAGCCCGCCGCCCAGGTGAACAGCCGGGGACCGAAGTCACGGGCGGGGTTGATGGCGTAGCCCGCGTTGGCGCCGTAGGACATGCCGATCGCGGCGACCGCGAAGCCCACGATCAGCGGGGCCAGATTCGCCTTCACCGCCTGGTTGCGCAGGTCCAGGATGGCGACCACGAACATCACCAGGAAGCCCGCGCCGACGATCTGGTCGATCAGCGGGCCCCAGATGCCGCCGTGGAAGTAGGGCGCCGGGAAGGTGGCGAAGATCGAGAACGAGGCCAGGGTGTGGCCGTCGGTCTTGGGCCCCTTCACCGAGGCGTCGAAGGTGTCGATCGCGTTGTGGTAGACGAGGTACACCAGCGCCGCCCCCGCGAACGCGCCCGCGACCTGCGCGAACCAGAACGGCAGCACCTTCAGCCAGGGGAAGCCCCGGCGTACGGCCATGGCGAGGGTGACCGCGGGGTTGAGGTGGGCGCCGCTGACGCCGCCGGCCACGTACACGCCGAAGGTCACGGCCAGGGCCCAGCCCCAGGCGACCAGCAGCCAGTCACCGGCGGCGAGGAAGATCGTCGTGGTGGTGGCGGCGCGGCCGGAACCCGGCAGCGCGGCGACCGCCATGGCGACCACACCGCAGCCGAACGAGATGAGGACGAAGGTCCCGATGAACTCCGCCATCAGCTCGCCCGCCAGACCGCCCCGGTGCCGGAGCCGGGACGGCTTGATGAGCGGGGGAATGTCTACAGCAGCCATTGAGGCCCCCTAGCAGAGGAGCGGTAGGGCAAACATCCTCATATTCACCCACTCCGCCCCCGCCCGCAGGACGGGAAACCCGTCTGGCCTAAGGGTTCTTGCCGCAGGACCACCAGGGAAATCCCCTACGGGACGTCAGACTCCGGCGAGCCGCGCTGTCTGGGCCGCCGTCACCGTACGCACCATCAGCGCCCCCGCCACGGCCGCGCCCGCCACCGCCAGGTCGGCCGCCAGCAACGGGCCGATCCCGGAGTAGGCGCGGGCGATGACCGAGTCGGCGTCGCCCTGCTGGAGGACGCCGCCGAGCAGCCCGGCCAGCCACAGCCCCCACCACACGTTGACCACGGCCGGCAGCCGTTGGTCCGGCGCGCTCGCCCGGTAGGCGTCGGCCACGATGCCGCGCGGGAACCAGAGGTTCACCACCGGCACCACCCAGCCCAGGTACACCCAGATCCCGGCGTACTTCGGCGGGCGTCCCGACAGCGCGCGGGCGTTGTCCCGGACCCGCCACAGCCACATCAGGAAGGCCGCCGCGCACAGCAGGGTGAGCACGGAACCGGCCGTGCTCACCAGGTGGTACGAGTTCTCCAGGGAGGTCAGCGGGCGGTGCACCCCGTCACCCTGGTCCGGGAGCCCGGAGGCGGGCTCGCCCGCGCGGTACAGCCGTACCTCCCACACCGCCCGCGCCAGCCAGCCGGCCCCGGTCAGCAGCAGCGCCCCGGCGGCCAGCCGGGAGAGGGTGTCCGAAGCGCGGGAGTCGGGGGGCGCGGCAGGGGTGTCGAGAACGTCGTCCATGGTCATGGACCCCATCCTCGCCCGGCCGACCGGCCTCATGACAGGGACTATCGAGCCCGAAAGACCATGAAACCCGGACAAGAGGCCGGTGCCGCGCGGGAGAGCGTCGCGGCACCGGCCCGTAGGGGGAGGCGGCGGTCAGACGGCCGGACGGCCCTCCGGGTGCCAGGTCGCCAGCGCCCAGATGATGAAGAAGTCGAGGGCGATCAGGATCAGCGACCAGATGGGGGCGTAGGGCAGGAACAGGAACTGCAGGATCAGGCCCAGCGAGGTGATCACGATGCCGACCACCCGCGCCCAGGCCGCTCCCATCAGCACCCCGGCGCCGGTCGCCACCACGATCACGCCGGCCACCAGCAGAATCCAGCCCCAGCCGGTCAGGTTGATCCTGTAGACGTAGGCGTTGATCCGCGCGTACACATCGTCCGCGGCGATCGCCGAGATGCCCTGGAAGATGTGGAGGATGCCGTTCACCAGCATCAGCACACCCGCGAAGATCGCGCCTCCCTCGGCCAGCCCGCTGTGCTCGGGTCGCACCGACTGTGTCTGCTGGGTCATGGCCGTTACCTCCGACGTCTCGTCCCCCGTGAACCCCGAACGGGGCCGTAGGTACGACGATCCGGCGCGCGGCGCCCGGCGACCACGGGTGCTAGGCCGTACGGGTGACGCCCCGGCCGCCCGCGCCCTCCAGAAAACGGCCGCTCACGCCATCCAGAAGAACACCGCCGTCATCCGCTTCTCCGCCAGCGTGCGGCCGGTGTAGGCGGTCGCGCTGTGCACCAGGTTGGCGTTGTAGAGCAGCAGCCGGTTGGCGCGGTGCGGGACGCGGACGTCCTCCTCGAAGGCGTCGGGGGCGACGAAGCGGGTGCCGAGGGCGTCGACGAGGTTGTTGTGCGGGGCCTGCACGACATTGCCGCCGAGCCGGCCGCCGGGCAGGGACTGGCGGTAGAAGCTGGTGCCGCAGGACTTCGGCACGGCGGGGTTGAGGTAGAGCACGGCGGCGTACCGGCACAGCGCGCGGGAGTCGGTGTGCGGGCGGGGCTCGCTCTCGCCCTCGCCGACGACCTGGACGCAGTTGTGATTGAGGGTGCCGCCGCCGGGCGCCCGCTGCACCCACAGCTCCTTCGCGCCGGTCGCCTTCTTCACCAGCCGCTCCACGCGCGCCAGTTCACCGGGTTCGAGACCGGGCATCGCCCGCAGTCCGGGCCAGGTCTCCGAGGTATACGGGTATCCCTTCGCCCAGTCCTCCTTGGCGAGACACCGCTCGCGCACCGCGCCGGCGTCGGGCAGGGCGTCGTCCAGCACCCAGTAGTCGCGGCCCTCGGTGGGCTTGCGGTACGGCAGGACGGGCAGGGCGGCGGGCGTTCCGGTCGGTGGCTGTGGGGGCATGCGGCGAAATCTAGGCTTCCGGCCTGGGCCGCTTCGCCCGAGGAGAGGTCAACCTTTGGCCAACGTCCGCTCATACACTGGTTGTCGGCGGGCCAAGGACGCCCCCGCCGCACAGCACGGGAAAGCCTCCGCCGCACAGCACGGAGAACCGGTGCGGAATCTTCACGGCGGATGTCGAGACGAATCGGCTCCGCGTCCGTACTGCTGTGTGTCTGAACCGCCTGTCGGCGGAACCACGACCGGGCAGGAGGAACGGTGCGCTTTTCGCGGAACGCGACGGGAACTCTCTTCGTGGGCGGTGCCATGGCACTGACCCTCGCGGCGCTGGCCTACCCGAGCATGCTCGGGCTGAACACCGTCTCCAGTTCACAGACCCGCATCGTCGCCAACACCCAGTGGGGTCCGCTCACCGAGCAGGACCGGGACTTCGTGGTGAAGGTGCGCGCGGCCGGGCTGTGGGAGTACCCGCTGGGGCAGATCGGGCTCCAGAAGGGCTCCTCACCAGGGGTCAAGGAGGCGAGCAAGCACCTGATCGACGGGCACGCCGCGCTGGACGCCTCCTGCCGCAAGATCGCGCCGATGCTGAACATCACGATCCCCAACGTGGCGAGCCCCCAGCAGGAGGGGTTCGTGACCCAGCTCAAGGGCGAGACCGGCAAGGCGTTCGACACCGACTTCGCCAACATCCTGCGGATGACGCACGGTTCGATCTTCAACGCCATCGCGAAGATCCGGTCCACGACCAAGAACTCGCTGATCCGCTCGCTGGCCGACCAGGCCAACGACACCGTGCTCGACCACATGACGGTGATGGAGAAGACCGGCCTGGTCGACTTCGACCAGACCATCTTCCAGCAGACCACCCCGCCCAAGCTGCCCTCGGACAACCTCACCCCGCCCGCGCCGGACCCCGGTCAGCCGCAGGTCGTGCTCACCCCGCCGCCGAACGCCACCTCGACCCCGCTGGCCATCCCCGGCGAACCGGACTCCAACAGCACCCGCGAGGACCCGGCCCCGGCCCAGCCGAGCCCCACGCCGACGATCGGCTAGCCGAGCCACACGGTGGTGTCCGGCGGGAGTACGTCCGGCTCGGTCAACGGCGTGCTGGACAGCAGGAGTTCGCCCGCCGGACGGGCCACCGGCTCGGCGGTGAGGTTGGTCAGGCAGCGCCAGCCGGGGGCGCGGGTGAAGTCCAGGACGCCGGGCGGCGCGGCGGGCGTCCAGGTCAGCTCCTCGCCCTGGAGCAGCTTGCGGCGCAGGCGCAGCGCGGTGCGGTACAGCTCCAGCGTCGAGCCCCCGGCGCCGGCCTGCGCCTCGACGGCGTACCGGGCGAAGGACTCCGGCTGCGGCAGCCACGCCGGTCCGGGCCCGAAGCCGTACGAGGGTCCGGTGACCGTCCAGGGCAGGGGTACGCGGCTGCCGTCCCGGCCCTTACGGGTGTGCCCCGACTGTTCCCAGACCGGGTCGCGCAGCGCCTCGGGGGGCAGGTCGGCGACCTCGGGGAGGCCCAGTTCCTCACCCTGGTAGAGGTAGGCGGAGCCGGGCAGCGCCAGCATCAGCAGGGTCGCGGCGCGGGCCCGGCGCAGTCCCGCCTCGGGGTCGGTCTCGGGGTCGATGCCGCCCGAGCGCAGCCAGGCGTCCAGGTCGGTGCCGGGCGGCAGGATGAGGCGGGAGGCGTGCCGGACCACGTCGTGGTTGGAGAGCACCCAGGTGGCCGAGGCGCCGACGGTGTGCGCCTCCGCGAGGGAGGCGGTGATGGCGCGGCGGAGCCGGTCCGCGTCCCAACCGGTCTCCAGGTACTCGAAGTTGAACGCCTGGCCGAGTTCGTCGGGGCGGGCGTACAGGGCACGGCGGGTGTCCGGGACCCAGGCTTCGGCGACGGCGGTGCGGGGCGGGTCGTAGGCGTCCAGGAGGGTGCGCCAGTCGCGGTAGATCTCGTGGACCTCGTCCCGGTCCCAGTAGGGGTGGCTGCCGGGGGCGATCAGGGGCAGGGCCTCCTCGCCGGTGGCGCCGATGTCCCCGACGTCCCGCAGGGGTTCGCTGAGGTCCTTGGCCAGGCCGTGGGCGACGTCCACGCGGAAGCCGTCCACGCCCCGGTCGGACCAGAAGCGCAGGGTGGTGCGGAAGTCCTCCCGGACCTCGGGGTGCGACCAGTCGAGGTCGGGCTGCTCGGGGGCGAACAGGTGCAGGTACCAGTCGCCGTCCGGCACGCGGCTCCAGGCGCTGCCGCCGAACACCGACTGCCAGTCTGTGGGCGGGAGTTCGCCGTACGTGCCCCTTCCGGGGCGGAAGACGTAGCGGGCGCGGGCCGGTGAGCCGGGCGCGGAGAGCAGTGCTTCCTGGAACCAGGGGTGGCGGTGCGAGGTGTGGTTGGGGACGAGGTCCACGATGACCTTCAGGCCCAGCCGGTGGGCCTCCGCGGCCAGGGCGTCGAAGTCGTCCAGGGTGCCGAGGCGGGGGTCGACGCCCCGGTGGTCGGCGACGTCGTAGCCGCCGTCGGCCAGTTCCGAGGGGTAGAAGGGGCTGAGCCACAGGGCGTCGATGCCGAGCGTGGCCAGGTGGTCCAGGCGTGCGGTGACGCCCGCGAGGTCGCCCAGGCCGTCGCCGTCGGCGTCCGCGAAGCTGCGGGGATAGACCTGGTAGATGACGGCCTGCCGCCACCAGTCGGGGTTCCTGGACGAGAGGTCCGCCATGCGGGCTCCGTTCGGTTCACCTAGGGGGTGTCGACAGAAAGCTGTCCAAATCGCCCGGCGGGGGAAACCTCGGTCAGGGCCGCTCCACCGTCTTCAGGTACAGATCCACGTACCGATCCACGTCCACGTCCAGCGCCACCTCCACCAGCGGCCGTGCGCGAGCACCCCCGTGGATCTCCGCCTCGCCCGGCCGGGGCCGGCGGTCCACGATGGTCTGGCCGCGCGCCGGGCCGGGGGCGAGGCTGACCTCGACCGGGAGCGGGCGGGTGGTGAGCCCGGCCGGGTCGGCGACCGCGCAGACCGCGCCGGCGTCGCCGAGGCCGCCCGCCTCCTCGTCGTCCGGGGTGGTGCCGGGGGCGCTGGGGCGGTGGGCCAGCAGGTCGCCGGCGAGCTTCGCGCCGGGCTCGGCGGAGGCGCGCAGCCGGCGCACCTCGGTGCCGGGGACCACCACGCGGGTGAACACGTCCAGGCCGTACATCGTGATCGGTACGTCCGCGCCGAGCAGGATCGCGGCCGCCTCGGGGTCGTGCCAGACGTTGAACTCCGCGACCGGGGTGGCGTTGCCGACGCCGACCGCGCCGCCCATGAAGACGATCCGCTCGATGTTGCGCGTGACCTCGGGGTGGGTGCGCAGCAGCAGGGCGATGTTGGTCAGGGGCGCGGTGGGGATCAGGGTCACCGGGCGCGGGGAGGCGAGGATCTCCCGGCGCAGCAGGGTGACGGCGTCCACGGCGGCCGGGGCGCGGGTGGGGGCGGGCAGGCCGAGGTCGCCCATGCCGTCGCTGCCGTGGACGTGGCGGGCCGAGCGGGCGGGCTCCAGCAGCGGGCGTTCGGCGCCCCGGGCCACCGGGATGTCGGGGGCGCCGGCCCGCTCCAGCACGGTGAGGGTGTTGCGGACCACGCCGTCCACGTCGGTGTTCCCGGCCACGCAGGTCACCGCGCGCAGGTCGAGGCCGGGGTGGCGGACGGCGAGGAGCAGGGCCAGGGCGTCGTCGACGCCGGTGTCGCAGTCGATGATCACGGGCACCACGGGCTGCACGGCGGCCTCCTGCCGGGCGTCGCTGCGTACGGACGCCTCGACCCTAGGGCCTCTCGTTTGGATCAGGCCGGGCTCGCGTGCCCCGGCACCGCGCCTCGCCGCGTTGTCGTCGGTCGCCATGGCTCCGCCATGACTCCCTCCTCCGCCTTGCGATCCACGGCACCGGACCCCGCTCCCTGATCCGGCCTGATCCAAACGAAAGACCCTAGACGAGCGGCCATCCCCCGGTCCCGACGCCCTCACCCGAACGGACCGGAGCGCTGGTGGGCCGTGATCGCCGGTGGTGCCGTAGGAGCAGGCAGCGGCCCGCGCGATCAGGAGGCACACCCGATGACCGGAGGCATACGTACCCGCGGCGCCCGTGTCCTCCTGCCGCTCGGCTCCCTGCTCGCGCTGAGCGGCTGCGCGACCCTCGGTCTGGAGCATCCGCCGACCGCGACGTACTCCCTGCCGACGGTCGAGAAGCCCTCGGCCACCTCCAAGGCACCGGCCGCCGGGGACTCCGCGCTCACCGACGCGCAGGCGCAGGCGGCGCTGGTCACCGAGTCCGACCTCGGCTCGCCGTGGGCGGCGGCGGACTCCATCGCGACCTGGCGGGACGGCCTGCTCAAGGCCAGGTCGGAGGTGGCCGAGTGCCAGCGGCTGCTGGACGCGCTCTACTCCGACCAGGTCCTCGGCGCCCCCGCCCGCGTCGCGGTCGCCCTGGACGACCCCGGCACCCAGGCCCAGCTCCGCTACCAGATCGGTGCCCGCCGCCCCTCCGACGTGGACGCCGACCTGAAGTGGCTCGGCGAGATGCCGGCCAAGTGCGCCCGCTTCACCGCCACCACCCAGACCGGCTGGACCGAGGACGTCCAGGTCTCCGGCCTCGCCCTCCCCGAGGTCGGCGACAAACGCCAGGGCCTGCGCGTCACCCTCACCGCCAGCGACCCCGAGAACCCCGACGCCGACGAACAGGGCCTCACCCTCGAACTCGCCGCCGCCCGCGTGGGCGAGGACGCCTTCGCCCTCACCAACGGCGGCCAGGGCGACGTCCCGAACGACGCGACGCAGGCGGCGGTACAGATCGGCGCGCTGCGGCTGGCGGACGTACGGCGGCAGGGGCGGGCGCAGGTCTAGAAGGGCGGGGCCGCCGGGGCCGGCCCCAGTGTGGTCGTACCCGGTGTCGTCCGGTGGCCCAGGCCCGTCCGGTACGCGTCCAGAGCCGCTTCCGTGCGCCCCGTCCGGCGGAGGAGGTCGCCCAGGAGACGGCAGAGGTCGGCCAAGTCGCCTGCCGCGCCCGCGCGTTCGAGGAGGCTGAGCGCGCGTACGTAGTGCTCCTCGGCCGCGTCCGTCTCCTCCGCGTCCTCCGCGATGATGCCGAGGAGGCGGTGGGCGGCGGCCGCGTGGACGGCGCCGCGTTCGGAGGAGAAGTCGCCGAGGACGCCGTCGAGGAGGGCGGCGGCCTCGGTGGGTCTGCCCCGGCGGTGCAGCACGTCGG
This sequence comes from Streptomyces bauhiniae, assembly GCF_004784475.1. Classification (GTDB taxonomy): domain Bacteria; phylum Actinomycetota; class Actinomycetes; order Streptomycetales; family Streptomycetaceae; genus Streptomyces; species Streptomyces seoulensis. The sequence goes on along the minus strand of NZ_SRRT01000006.1, from coordinate 328,936 downwards.
CCAGCTCGACCGCCGCCTGGCTGCGGTACAGCGCGGCGCGGGTCTCGGCCAGCATCTCCAGCGCCTGGCGCAACTCCCTTTCGGCGCGGTCCAGTTCGCCTGCCTGGGCGTGGACGTAACCGCGCATCCAGTGGCAGTTGGCCAGCTCGGTACGGAGCCGGAGCTGGCGGTAGAGCCCGGCCGCCTTGGCGAGGGAGGCGTCCGCCTCGGCATGCCGGCCCTCGGCGAGCAGCGTACGGGCGACCGAGCGGTGCATGCGGGCGATCAGCGCGGGGTCGGCGGCGCGTGGGGCGAGGGCGAGCGCGAACTCGGCGGCCTGGGCGGCGCGGGCGTGGGCGCCCATGTCCATGTAGGGGCCGATGACGGCGGTGTAGAGGTGCAGCAGGGCATCCGGGTCGTGCAGGCCGCCCCGGTTGAGTTCGTCGAGGGCGGTCTCCAACAGGTAGACGGCGTAGCGGAGTTCACCGGCCAGGTAGTGCGCCACGGCCCTTCCGCGTACGGCGGGTACCCGCACCGGGAGGGTCTCGCCGGACAGCAGTTCCTCGGCCTGCTCGAAGTGGCCGCGTGCCGACCCGAGTTCACCGGTCTCCAGCGCGCTTTCGCCAAGTCCCAGCAGGGCGGCGGCCTGTTCGGGGACGAGGCCGTGTTCCGCCGCCTCGGCCAGCAGGGCCGCGTACCGCTCGCCGGCCTCCTCGGCGCGGCCGTCCGCGAGCACCCGCTCCGCCTCGGTGAGCCGGAGCCGGAGGGCGGTGGCGAGTCCGGCGGGGCGGCCGGAGGCCAGTTCGTCGTAGGTGACGCCGAGCCGGTCCGCGATGTGCCTGAGGGCGTCGTCGGAGGCGCGTACCCGGCCCGCCTCCAGGGTGGAGATGTAGGCGGGGGTGTAGGCGGGCTCGGCCAACTGTCGCTGTGTCATACCGCGTTCGGCGCGCAGCCGTTGCACGCGCCGCCCGACCACCTCCGGACCGTCCCGCTCCGGCATGCCCGCGCCTCCCCAACTCCCTTGGGTCCCCTTGTCGTTGGGGTCCCGCAGCCCTAGGTTAAACGGCGGCTCAAGTCCGCTTGACCCGTCGCTGATGTTGCGAGGTAGCCGTGCCAGGTCGCACCCCCGCCCCCGTCGCACGCCCCCATGCTCCCGCCCGCGCCCGGCTCCGCCTCGCGGACGCCGGCCCGTTCGCCAGAGGGGTCGCGGCGGCCGTCGTGGCGGTGACCGCCCTCGTGCTCGCCGGCCACGCCTGCCCGGCCCGCGCGGCGGACGCCGCACCCCAGCCCGTCGCCCGGCACGCCCAGCCCTGACAACCCCCGACAACCCGCCCGCGCAAGGGGGTTTCTCGCCCAACCCCGAGTAAAACCCACCCCAAGCCGCGCGGCGAATCCCCCCAAACCCCGCCAAGAGACCGGTTGTACGGGAGTGGAATATCTCACCGTCAACAGTTGACAGCGGACCCCGCCGTTAGGGTGAGCCACGATCCGGCCAGGCCCTTCACGAAGCGCGAACCGCCTTGCCGCTGAACGGGGTTTCTTTTCGGTGGCCGGGGTCGGGGGGCCAGGGCGGAAGGGCACGGGGGATGACGAGCAGCAGCCTGCGCACGGAGGACACCGGGGCACCGGACACCACCGGCGAGACCGTACGGCCACCCCGCAGACGCACCACCCGCGTCCTGCGCTGGACCGCCCTCGCGCTGGCCCTGCTCCTGCTCGGCACCGCCGCCGCCGGCTACCTCTACTACCGGCACCTCAACGGCAACCTCGCCAAGGCCCCGCTCAACCTCGGCGACAGCCCCAACCCCTCGTCAACGCCGGACGCGGCGGGCCGTACCCCGCTGAACATCCTGCTGATCGGCTCGGACAGCCGGAACACCGCCGACGACCTCGAACTCGGCGGCTCCAAGGGCGATGTGGGCCGGCCCCCGCTGGCGGACGTACAGATGCTGCTGCACGTCTCGGCCGACCGGAACGACATGTCGGTGATCAGCCTGCCCCGCGACACCATGGTCCCGATCCCCCGCTGCACCGACCCCGTCACCAAGAAGGTGTACCCGGAGCTGAGCCTGGCGATGGCCAACGAGTCGCTGGGCCGGGGCGGACCCGGCTGCACGGTCGCCACCTGGATGCGGCTCACCGGCATCCCCGTGGACCACTTCATGATGGTCGACTTCTCCGGCGTGGTCTCCATGGCCGACGCCATCGGCGGCGTCCCGGTCTGCGTCGAGCAGAACGTCTGGTCGCACACCGCGAGCGGCCACGGCTCCGGCCTCAAGCTGCGGGCGGGCACCCACCCGGTCAAGGGCAAGCAGGCCCTCCAGTGGCTCCGCACCCGCTACGGCTTCGAGGACGGCACCGACGTCGGCCGCACCCACGCCCAGCACATGTACATGAACTCCATGGTCCGCCAGCTCCGGGCGAACGCCACCCTCGGCAACCCCGCCGAGATGCGGCGCCTGGCCGAGGCGGCGACCAGCGCGCTCACCGTCGACGAGGGCCTCGGCACGGTGAAGAAGCTGTACGACCTCTCGATGGAGCTGCAGAAGGTCCCCACCGAGCGGATCACCATGACCACCCTGCCCACCACCCCCTGGTCGCAGGACCGCAACCGCCTGGTGCCCGCCGCCGACGACGCCGACAAGCTGGTCTCCATGGTCCGCGACGACGTCCCGCTGGACGGCCGCGGCACCAAGGACCCCGGCCCCAAGGCCACCGACCCGGCCGCGCCCGCCGCCGAGATCACCGTCCGGGTGAAGAACGGCACCGGCGCCGGCCTGGAGTCCCCCGCGCCCGACCGCGCCGGGGCGGTCGCCGGCATCCTCCGCGACCACGGCTTCACCCACGCCCTCGACGAGAAGACGGCCGCCGACGAGCCCGGCACCTCCGTCCTCTACTCCGGCACCACGCTGCGGGGCGACGCCCTCGCGGTCGCCAAGGAGCTGAACATCCCCGCCGCCCGGGTCCGTTCGGTGGACGACGCCCGGGACATCACCCTCGTCGTCGGCGCCGACTGGCCCTCCGGCGACCGCTTCCCGGAACCCGCCAAGCGCGAGGTCCCCAAGTCGGCGGCCGTACTGAAGGGCGACAAGACCGACGCCTGCATGAAGATCCAAGATGGCTTCACCTGGTGATTACCGCGTGACGCTGTCAGCGGCATGACCTACTCTTTGCTCACTCGCCGCACGAGGCACACAGGTCACACACACCACAGGCGCACCGGGGACTCTCCGCGCCGTGCCCTCCGTCCGGCTCCCACTTCAGCATTCGTTCCGGGGGGTTCGAATCAGCGTGCGTATGCGCACCCGCTCCACCGCCACCGCTCTCGCGGTGCTCTTCAGCTCGGCGGCCCTCGCGGCCGCCCCCGCCCACGCCGACACCACGCAGCCGCTGCCGGTCAGGTCGACCGGTTCGATCGTGGTCGACGGCGTCCACCAGCGGGTGTTCCTCAGCGACCCGTCCGGCGGAAAGATCGTCGTCACCGACTACCGGGGCACGGTCGTCAAGCAGCTCACCGCCCTGCCCGGCGTGCTCGGCCTGGAACTCTCCGCCGACTCCGCCACCCTGTACGCGGCGGTCCCCGGCGGCACGGACGCGATCGTCGCCTTCGACACCGCGACCGCCACCGAGTCCGCCCGCTATCCGGTGGGCGACATCGACCCGAAGTACCCGGCGATCGCCGGCGACAAGCTGTGGTTCGGCTACGACTCCGACGCCACCGGCATCGGCGGCAACATCGGCTCGATCGACGTCACCGCGCCCGAGCCCACCGTCGCTCTGGCCCAGGACCCGCAGAGCCCCTGGTTCGCCGCGCCCATGCTCGACGGCGCGGGCGGCACCCTGGCCGTCGGCATCCCGTCGCAGAGCCCGACCGAACTGGGCGTCTACGACGTCTCGTCGGGCACCCCGGTCCGCACCGCGCACCGCAGCGTGGACGGCGGCAACCTGCGCGACCTCGCCGTCACACCGGACGGACAGCGGCTCGTGGTGGCCAGCGGCTACCCGTACCACCAGGCGGTCTACAGCACGGCCGACCTGTCGGACGACGGCTCCTACCCGACCGACGCCTACCCGAACGCGGTGGACATCGCCCCGGACGGCTCGGTGGCGGCGGGCATCGACGGCGCGTACGAGCCCGACGTGTTCGTGTTCAAGCCGGGGCAGCGGACCTCGGTGCGGGAGTACGACTTCGGGGCGAGCGACCAGCTCCTCGCGGACGCCGGGCTCGCCTGGGCACCGGACAGCTCCCGCCTCTTCGCGGTCAGCCACGACTACGACGGCGCCTACCGGCTGCGCGTCCTGGAGGGCCCCACCAAGGCCGTCACCAAGGTCACCGCCGACGCCCCGGCCACCGCGACCCGCGCCAAGAAGCTCACCGTCAAGGGCAAGGTCACCTCCAGGGCCGCCCTCCCGGCCGGGACCCGGCTCACCGTGACCCGCACCGACCTGGAGTCCCCCAAGGGCAAGGCGCTGCCCCAGGTCAGCACGAAGGCCGACGGCAGCTACTCCTTCACCGACACCCCGCCGGCCGGCGGCAAGGTCACGTACAAGGTGTCCTACGCGGGCGACGCCGCCCACACCGCGGCCTCCGGCAGCGACAGCGCGACCGTCTCCCGGAGCAAGGCGTCGCTGTCGCTGAACAACAACGGCAAGGTCTACTCCTACGGCAAGGACGTGAAGTTCACGGCCCACCTGGGGAAGACCTACAAGAACCGCGCGGTGGAGATCTGGGCCGACCCCTACGGCACCGACAAGCCGAACAAGCTGGTGAAGTCCGGCAAGGTCAACTCCCACGGCGACCTCGCCGTCACCCTCGACCTGCGCCGGGACACCAAGCTCACCGCGAAGTTCGCCGGTGACGCGCGCACCGCGACGGCGAGCGCCACCAGCACCGTCTGGACCCGCGTCAGCGTGTCCCTGACGACCGCCAAGCAGTACAAGTCGGTGAAGGCGTACGGCCAGACCTACGCCTACTTCCACAAGTCCACCGACCCGCGCTTCATCACCAAGATGCCCTACTACAAGGGCCGTTCGCACCGGCTGGACATCCAGGTGTACTACCAGGGCACCTGGTACGACGCCGGGTCGGAGTACTTCGGGCTCGGCACCAACGGGGTCTCCGAGGTGCGGTACACCGGCGACCACGGCCAGGAGGTCGGCTACCGGCTGCGGGTGCGCTCGTCGTACATCAACGGCAGCTCCGGTGACAGCGTGAACTCCACGACGTACGGCTCCTGGAAGTACTTCCTGTTCACCAAGTGACGTCAGCCGTCCCGAAGTTGCTTCAGCCGTTCCCGCACGGCGTCCAGGGCGCCCTCCCGGCGTCCTGGTACGCGGGCCCGCAACTCCGCGAGCTTGTGGCCCAGTTCGCGGACCCGGTCCGCGTCCTCGATGCGGCCCCACTGGTGGTGGGCGCGGTCCACCGCGGACTCCACGGCGGGGGCGTCGGGGGCGTGGCCGGAGGCGAGGCGGAAGCCGGCCACGCCGAGCCAGGCGCGGCAGCTACGCACCGGGTCGCCCGCGAACATCGCCAGGTCGGCGCGGACCTCCGCCCAGTGCAGGGCGTCCTCCGAGGCGGGCCCGTGGAGCCGTACCGCCGCCTCCTGGTGGCGGGCGGCCAGCCGGTCGGCGTCGGCATGACGGCCGGCCCGGACGGCGGCGCTCAGCGCGGCGTGCGGGTCGCCCTCGTCGTCGGGGGCGGTGAGCACCAGGTTGGACGGCAGCTCGGCCGCGATCCGGTCCAGCGCTCGCCGGTGCAGCTCCGCGACCGGCGGCCGGTGCCCGCCGCGCAGCAGCGCCCCCACCGCCCGCATGTACGTCGGCTCCGCGATCCGGCGCCGGCCCGGCGGCGGCGCGATCCGGCCGTGCACGACGGCCGTACGGCCCGAGTCCAGCGGGCGTTCCGCCAGGCCGGCCCAGGTCTCGGCGTCCGCGTGCAGGTCCAGCAGCAGATGGGTGGTCCCGGCCGGGCGGAGCCGCAGCTCGTCCTTGAGCCAGTGCCAGGGCAGCGCGGTGTAGCGGGCGGTGGCCGGGGTGGTGCGGGCCAGCGCGAGATGGGGGAGCCGCTGGCGGCGGTCCAGCAGCAGTTGCCCGGTGACGTACACCGTCAGCGGGCCGGACGCGGCGGCGGCCGCGCGCAGCCGGGTCAGCACGCCCTGCGGGTCGAGCGGGTCGGCGAGTTCCACCACGTGCGCGGTGTCGGTGCCCGCCAGCACGGACGGCGCGACCGCGCCCAGTACAGGCAGCACGGCCGCCGCGTCCACCAGGCGCCCGCGGCCCAGCGGCGCGGCCGCGAGCAGCAGCACGGTTCCGGGCATGGCGCCTCCCCCTGTCCGCCGGCCGTGGCCGGGTACGCCGGTCAGCCAGCACCGTAACCGCTGGACGCGGGCGGGCGCGGCTCAGGACGGCGAAGGTCGCCCGGTCGTGGACGTGTGCCGTGGCTCGGACTGCGGCTCGGGGAGCCTGCGCAGGGCGAAGACGGTGGTGTCGTCGTCGAGCCGGCCGCGGGTGTGCCGCAGTACGCCCTCGCGGACCAGGCGGACCAGCCGCCGGGGCGCGGCCCGGCCGGGGTCGGCGGCCACCGCGCGGGCCACGTCGTCCAGCAGCGGGTAGAACACGTCGGCGCGGTCGCGGGCCTCGGTCACGCCGTCCGTCACCATGAGCAGCGTCTCGTCCTCGTCCAGCCGCTCCCGGCTGGCGGGCGGCCCCGGCCCGTCGTCGGGTGCCGTCTCCCCCGTGAGGTCCCCGAAGCCGATCGGCAGCCGCTCCCCGCCGGGCAGCGGGCGCACTCCGCGCGGGCCCACGGCGAGCGGCGGCTCATGGCCGAAGTTGATCACCTCGACGGCGTTCCGGTCGTCCTTGGGAAAGCCCAGCAGCAGCGCGGTGGCGAACCGGTCGCCGTCGTACCGGCCCAGCGCGGCGGTGTGCCCCCGGTGGCGGCACATCCGCACCTCCAGCCGGTCGGCCACGGTCACCAGGTCGGGCTCGTGGTACGCCGCCTCGCGGAAGGTGCCCAGCAGGGCGGCGGCCGTCTCCACCGCGCCGAGGCCCTTGCCCTGCACGTCCCCGAGGAGCACCCGGGTGCCGTTGGGGCCGGGCTGGATGTCGTAGAAGTCGCCGCCGACGCGCGCGTCCATGTCGGCGGCCAGGTACACGCCCGCGTGCTCCAGACCGGCCCAGTTCGGCGGCAGCGGGCGCAGCACCGTACGGCGGGTGGTCTCGGCGATGTCCCGCATGTGCAGGCCCTGCCGCTCCCGGCGCCGCCGCACCACGGAGGCGATCACGGCGAGCGCGCCGCCGAGCGCGACCAGCACGAAATCGGCGGTGCCCGCCCGGTAGCGCTCGGGGAAGGCGGTGTCCACGGCGAGGTAGGTGACCAGGGACAGCAGGGCGAACGTGATGGTCGGGCCGACCCCGCAGATCGCGGCGGCGATGCTCGGCACCAGGATGATCCAGGAGACGACGCGGAACTTCTCCCCGGTCTGGAAGTCCACCGTCACGATGGCCGCCAGCAGCACCAGCGGGACCAGCCAGGCGGTGCCCCGGCCCACGATCCGCCGCTGCTCGCGCCGGTCCCGGTACTCCATCTCGGTCACGAGCCCCATCTCCGTCCCGAGACCGCGCGAAGGTCGCGGCGGGCCGCCGTCCTCAAGAAACCTCAGGGGAACACGGGCCGGTTCCGGCCGCATCCGGGCCCCGTCACCCGCCCGGCCGAGTTGCCGGGCCGTCGCCGCAGGTGTGCCCTGGAAGCCGGGCCGTCACGTCATGGCCCGAAGCGGCGAGAGAAGGAGCGCTCTCATGGCTCACGCGGCACCCGCGCCCGGCACGCCGATCCGAGGCGGCCGCAAGGACGCCCCGAAGGCGATCACCCCGCCCCCCGACATCTTCGACAACCGCACCCACCGCATGGCCAGGGTCGCGGTACCGGTGCTGCTGGCGCTGGTCTACGGCTACTGGGCGGCCGCCAACCGCCGCTCCGGCGGGCCGATCACCGGCTGGAACCTGCTCTTCGGGTTCCTCACCGCGCTGGTCTTCGCGGTCGTCCTCTTCGCCGTGCTGACCGTCGCGCCCCGGCTGCGGCGCGAGGTGCACGCGCTGCTGTGGGCGGTGTTCGTCGGCGCGTCCTTCGGCTTCCTCTACAACCAGGCGGGGGCCTCGCTGGTGCGGTCGGTGGGGATTCCGCTGATCGTGGCGGCGGTGACGTTCATCGTGTTCTTCTACCGCTTCTACACGCGGGAGGACGCGGCGGGGCACCGGGTGAGCTGAGGGGCTGTCCCTCGAACGCACCCCCACCGCTCGCGCCGACGGCCCGGCGGGACTTGCCTGTAAGACGTGCACCCCCGACTGAGGAGTGCCCTGTCGGCCGCGCTGATCGTCCTGGCCTGCCTCCTCGTGCCTTTCGGCGCACCGGCGGCCTGGGCGGCGTACACGCTCACCGACACGGGCCGGTACGTCACCACGATGGCCCCGCTCGCCGCCGACCCGGCCGTGCGGGACGCCGTCGCGGACACGGTCGGCGACGGCATCCTCCGCGAGGTCGACCAGCACGCGGACATGACGCCGGTCCGCGGCTCGGTCGGCCCCTTCGTCCGGGACGCGGTGCGCTCCTTCACCCACACCCGCGCCTTCCGCCTCGCCTGGGACACCGGCAACCGGGTCACCCACGACGCGGTGCTGCGCGCGCTGCGCGAGGACGCCCCGGCGGGCGGCGCCCCGCGCGCGGTCACCGTCGACCTCGCCCCGGTGACCGCCGAGGTCAAGGCGCAGCTCGCCGAGGACCACATACCGCTCGCCGCCCGCATCCCGGTGCGCCACACCGAGGTCCCGGTGCTCCCGGCAGGGGAGCTGACCCGGTACCGCAAGGGATTCCACATGCTCGAAGTCGCCGGTCTGTGGCTGCCGGTGGCAGCCGTCCTGTTCGCCGCCGCGGGCATCGCGCTGGCCGTACGCCGCCGCCGCGCGATCGTCGCCACCGCCCTCGGCACGGCCCTGGGCGGCGCCCTCCTCGGCCTCGCCCTCACGGCGGGCCGCGCCCTCACCCTCTCCGACCTCCCCGCCGACGTCCCCCACCCGGTCGCCGCCGCCGTCTACGACACCCTCACCTCCGGCCTCCGCACGGTCTCCTGGCTCCTGCTGGCCCTGGGCCTGGCGGTGGCCCTGACGGCCTGGCTGACCCGGCGGCGGTCGGCGCGTCGCCGGGGGGCGGGAGGCGGGAAGTCCACGGGCTCGCCCACACGGACGCGGGCACGGGTCTGAGGTTTTTGGCCGCCCCATGGTGAGTACCACCAACCGTTCTGCCGGGCGGGCCGGTTGAGGGGCCCGGCGGGCACAGTGGACATAATGGGCGCATGTTCCGAGAGTTGCCCATCGGCCTCACGCCGCCCGACTGGCTGGTCCGGAACCTGCGGCCGCAGCCCGCGCCGGTCAACTGGGCCGCTGTCGCGCGGGCCGCCGTGGCGATGGCGTTGCCGCTGGCGATCGGGTTCGCGGCCGGGGAGCCGGCGCTCGGGGCGCTCGCGTCGATGGGCGCGCTGAACGGGGTCATCGGCGACACCGCCGACGCGTACCGGATGCGGGTCATCACCATCGCCGTACCCCAGCTCACCGGCGCCGTCGGCGTCATCCTCGGGCAGCTCGTGTTCGGGCAGGGGTGGTACGCCGTCCTCGTGGTCACCGGGGTCGCGCTGGTCTCCGGGATGATCTCGACCATCGGCGCGGTGGCCTCCGTCTCCGGACTGCTGCTCCTGCTCAACTGCGTGGTCGGCGCCGGGCTCCCGCTGCCCCACCCCTGGTGGCTGGCGCCGCTGCTGATGACCGGGGGCGGCCTGCTGGTACTGGCCCTCGCCCTGCTGGCGTGGCCGCTGCGGGCCGGAGTCCCGGAGCGGGCCTCGGTGGCGAACGCCTACCGCCGGGTCGCCGACCTCCTGGACGACACCAGCGACGAGGACCGCTACATCGGCGCCCGCTTCGACGTCACCCGCGCGCTGAACCAGGCGTACGACCTGATCCTCGGCCACCGCGCCCGGCACCACGGCCGCAGCGAGGAACTCACCCGGCTGCTGGCCCAGTTGAACGCCATCACCCCCGTCGTCGAGGCCGCCCCCGCCGTCCACCTCACCGGCCGCCCGCTGCCCCCCGAGGTCCCCCGCGCGGTACGGGAACTGGCCGACGCGGTCGAAACCGGCGACACCTCCGCCCTGCGCCTCCCCAAGCTGCCCCTCGCCCTCACCGAGACCGAACGCGCCGTCGACCACGCCCTCCGCCACACCGCCGAGGTGGTCACCTCCCCCTCGGTGGACCCGCGCGGCGTCGACGAACGCACCGTCGCCCTGCACGTACGCATCGCCCGTGCCGCCCGGGACGCGGTGCTCTCGGCGGGCTCCTGGCGCTACGGGCTCCGCCTCGCCGTCTGCATCGGCATCGCGCAGGCCCTGGTCTCCCTCGTCCCGGTCCCGCGCTCGTACTGGGTCGCGCTGACCATCACCTTCGTCCTCAAGCCCGACTTCGGCTCGGTCTTCTCCCGTGCGCTGCTGCGCGCGCTGGGCACGGTGGTGGGGCTGGCGATCGCCGCGGCGGTGCTGGCGGAGGTGCCGATCGGCTGGTGGGACGTACCGGTGATGGTGCTGCTCGCGCCGCTCGTCCCGGCGCTCACCCCGCGCGGCTACGGCTTCCAGACGGCGGCCATCACCCCGGTGATCCTGCTGCTCTCCGACATCCTCAACCACCAGGGCACCGGCCTGCTGCTGCCCCGGCTGCTGGACTCCCTGATGGGCTGCGGGATCGCCCTGGTCGCGGGGTACCTCCTCTGGCCGGAGAGCTGGCACACCCGCGTCGGCGACCGGCTCGCGGACGCGGTCGAGGACACGGCGGCGTACGTCGGGACGGCGTTCGGCACCGACACCGACCCCGTCCGCCGCACCCGGATGCGGCGCCGCCTCTACCGCGACCTCTCCACCATCCGGACGGAATTCCAGCGCGCGCTCACCGAACCGCCGCCCACCGGACGGCGCGCCGCGGCATGGTGGCCGCTGGTGGTCGCCGTGGAGCGGATCGTCGACGCGACGACCGCGGCACGCGTCCGCGTCCACCACGGCGCACCGCCCCCGTCCTCCGCCGAGGTCCGTCAAGTGGTGCGCCAACTCGGTGAATTGGCGGAGGGGGTACGGGAGGCCGACATCCTCACCGCCTTCCCCACCCACCTGACCGGCCCGGCGGGCAGCGTGCTGGAACCGGTACGACAAGAAGTGGCGGCCGCGAGAGCCATCGCCACACCGCACTGACGGGCCGCTAACCTAACGTGGCCGTCCTGGCCAGGGATCTACGGCGACAACTCACGCGAAGGGGTGCGCACATGGGCATTCTCACTCTCCTGCGGAACGCGTTCGGCCGAGGACGCAAGGGGCGTCCCGCCGAGGCGGAGAGTGCAGACCACCTCCCGACCCCCCGCCAGGAACACGACCTGGTAACAGAGGCGTTCGACACTCCCCGGGTCCCACCCCAGGGAAGCTCGGAGTCCCCGAAGGCGGAAACGGCGTCTGCGACGAAGCCACCGGAGACGGAAGCTGCACCGGAAACCCCGGCTGAGGTGGAGCCGCCGGAGGCGGACGGCGCGGCTACGCCGGAGTCGCCCGAGGCGGAGGCTGCGGCTGCACCGGAAACCCCGGAGGCAGAGGCCCCCGTCTCGGAGGAGCAGGCGGAAGCGGCTGCGCCGGACACGGCAGCGCCGAAGGCCGATACCGCACCCGCGGTGGAAGCCCCCGCCACGGCGGAGACGCCGAAGGCGGAATCCGCACCCGCGACGGAGGCACCGGAATCGACGGAGCCGGAAGCTGCCGCTGCGCCGGAGGCGGAGACCGCACCCGCGGCGGAAGCCCCGGTCACCCCGGAGCCTGATGCTCCGGAGGAGAAGGCGGCGGAGCCGGACCCCCTGGCCACGACGGCCCCGGAGATCGAGCCCCTGCTGATGGAGCCGGCCATCCTCGACGCGGACCCGGAGGTAGTGGTCCCCCAGCAGCGCACCGAGCCCCTCCCCGAGGCCGAGGCGGAGCACGACCAGCCGGCCATCCCCGAACAGTCCACGGAACCCCCCACCGACACCTCGGCGGAGCCCGACACCACCCAGGACACCACTCCCACCCCGGCGGCAAAGGCCGCCACCGAGCCCAAGCCCACCCCGTCCCCGAAGGCGGAGCCCAAAACCGAGCCGAAGGCCGAGCCGGACGCGGACGCGAAGACCACCCCCCAGCCCGATACGAAGGCCGAGCCGGACGCCGACACCAAGCCGAAGGCGAAGGCCGAGGCCAAGCCGAACGCCGGCTCCGAGCCGGAGGCCGGGACCGCCCCCGCCCCCGAGGCCGCCGACGCTCCCGCGCCCCCGCCGGTGGCACCTGCAGACGACAGCGCGTCCCGCACGGGTGGTGCGGGTGGGAGCACGGTCGGGGCCGAGGGCGTAGCCGAGGCCGGGCGCCTCCGCAGCACACCCTCCCTCACCACAGCCCACGCCGCCGCAGCAGCAACCCTCGCCAACACCAACCTCACCGGCACAGCAGCGAAGCTCTACCTCGTACTCGACCGCTCCGCCAGCATGCGCCCGTACTACAAGGACGGCTCAGCCCAGGCCCTCGCCGACCAGACCCTCGCCCTCGCGGCCCACCTGGACAAGGACCCCACCGTCCACGTGGTCTTCTTCTCCACCGAGGTAGACGGCACGACAGACCTCACCCTCACCGAGGACCACGCCACCAAGATCGACGAAACGCACGCGGATCTCGGCCGCATGGGCCGCACCAGCTACCACGCCGCCGTGGAAGCCGTACTCGCCCACCACGACAAGCACCACACCCCCGACGACAACGTCCTGGTCGTCTTCCAGACCGACGGCGCCCCCGACGCCAAGACCCCCGCCACCCAGGCCCTCACGAACGCCGCGAAGACCCACCCCAACGTCTTCTTCTCGTTCGTCGCCTTCGGTGAGCCGGACAACAAGGCGTTCGACTACCTCCGCAAGCTGAAGACCGGAAACACGTCCTTCTTCCACGCGGGCCCCACCCCCCGCGAGCTGACGGACACCGAGCTGTACGAGGGCGTACTCGCCACCTGGCGCCCGTAACCCCCCGCAGCCCCCTGATGCCGCCCGCGTCCCACCCCGTAAAACGGGAGGCGGGCGGCATACACACGTCGGCTACGATTTCAAGGTTCGTACCCGTAGCGACCTGGGAGCAGCCCCCGATGGCTCGACACCTCATCACCAGCGCCCTTCCGTACATCAACGGGATCAAGCACCTGGGCAACATGGTGGGGTCCATGCTCCCGGCGGACGTGTACTCCCGGTACCTCCGCCGGCGCGGCCACGACGTCCTGTACATCTGCGCGACCGACGAGCACGGCACCCCCGCCGAGCTGGCCGCGAAGGAGCGGGGCCTGCCGGTGGACGAGTTCTGCGCCCAGGCGCACGACGCGCAGAAGGCGGTGTACGACGGCTTCGCGCTGGCCTTCGACTACTTCGGCCGCAGCTCCTCCGCCGAGAACCGCGACATCACCCAGCACTTCGCCCGGAAGCTGAACGAAAACGGCTTCATCGAGGAGCGGGCGATCCGCCAGGTCTACTCCCCGGCCGACGGCCGCTTCCTGCCGGACCGCTACGTCGAGGGCACCTGCCCGCACTGCGGCTACGACAAGGCCCGCGGCGACCAGTGCGAGAACTGCACCCGCGTGCTGGACCCGACCGACCTGATCGAGCCCCGCAGCGCGATCTCCGGCTCCACGGACCTGGAGGTCCGCGAGACCAAGCACCTCTTCCTGCTGCAGTCCAAGCTCCAGCAGGAGGTCGAGGAGTGGGTGGCGCGGCACGAGCAGGACTGGCCGCAGCTCGCCTCCTCCATCGCCCGCAAGTGGCTGACCGAGGGCCTGCACGACCGCGCGATCACCCGTGACCTGGACTGGGGCGTGCCGGTCCCGGCCGACACCTGGCCGGAGCTGGCCGCCGAGGGCAAGGTCTTCTACGTCTGGTTCGACGCCCCGATCGAGTACATCGGCGCGACGAAGGAATGGGCGGATCAGGACCCGGAGAACCGGGACTGGAAGTCCTGGTGGTACGAGGCGGACGACACCGTCCGCTACACGCAGTTCATGGCGAAGGACAACGTCCCGTTCCACACGGTGATGTTCCCGGCGACCGAGCTGGGTGTGCGCGAGCCGTGGAAGAAGGTCGACTACGTCAAGGCGTTCAACTGGCTGACGTACTACGGCGGCAAGTTCTCCACCTCGCAGAAGCGGGGCGTCTTCACCGACCAGGCGCTCGACATCCTGCCGGCGGACTACTGGCGCTACTTCCTCATCGCCAACGCCCCCGAGTCGGACGACTCGTCCTTCACCTGGGAGCACTTCACGGCCACGGTGAACAAGGACCTGGCGGACACGCTGGGCAACTTCGTCAACCGCGTCCTGTCCTTCTCCCGCAAGCGCTTCGGCGACGAGGTCCCGGCGGGCGGCGAGCCCGGCGAGGCGGAGACCCGCCTGGGCGAGGAGATCGCCCGTCTCCTCGCGGAGTACGAGACCCAGATGGAGGCGCTCCAGTTCCGCAAGGCGGCCTCCGCCCTGCGCGCCCTGTGGTCGGCCGGCAACTCCTACCTGGAGGAGAAGGCCCCCTGGCTGGAGATCAAGACCGACAAGGACGCGGCGGCCTTGACCCTCCGCACCGCGATGAACCTGATCCACCTCTACGCGGTCGTCTCGGAACCCTTCATCCCGTCCTCGGCGGCCGCGATGCGCGCAGCCTTCACCCTCCCGGACGACACCGCCACCTGGACCACCCCCGAAGAGGCCCGCACCCTCACCACCCTCCAGCCCGGCATCCCCTTCACCGTCCCCCCGGTCCTCTTCGCCAAGCTCACGGACGAGGACCTGGAGACCTACAAGGCCCGCTTCGGCGGCCAGCCCGCCTGACGCACCCCCTCTCACTGGCGCCGACCCCTCAGGGGCCGGCGCCAGCCGCATGCTGGAACGTTCCCTCGCCCCTCGAACGAGTGAACGTCACGCATATGCCAGACGCATCTGACATCCACGCCCCTAGCGTGCACACATGGTCACATCAGCCCATGAGGGCATGCACCGCATCTTCGAGGAACGCCCGGAAATCCTGGCGCCCGTCTTCGGAGCGCTGGGCATCCCCTTCCCAGAGAAGGCGGCCGCCTACGCGGTCACCTCCGACGCAACGGAGACCCGCCCACTCGTCCGGCACGTGGACACCGTGCTGCGCATCGAACCGTCCGACGGCGACGACTTCTTACTCGCCGTCGAGGCCCAGGAACGCCGCGACCCGGCCAAGTCCGCGAGCTGGGCGTACTACATCGCCTATCTCCAGTCGAAGTACCGGCTGCCGGTGCTGCTGCTCGTCGTCTGCCGGGACCGGGCCACGGCCAAGTGGGCCGCCGGTCCCTTCGACTGCGGGGCGCGCGGCTGGACCGTGCAGCGCACCCACCCGTTGGTCGTCGGACCGGACAACCTGCCGGCCGTCACCGACCGGCGCACGGCGGCCGAAAAGCCCGCCATGACCGCGTTCTCCGCCCTGACTCACGCCAACAGCGCGGTCGGTGACGCCATACTGGACGTACTCGGCCACGCCCTTGCGGGCATGGAGCAGAGCGCCGCCCAGTACTTCAGCCAGTTCTTGGACACCACCCTCGGGACGACTCCCGCGGGCGAAAAATGGAGGAACATCGTGTCGTTCGTCAACTACTTCCCCGGCCGAGGCACCCTGCTGGAGCGCACCTTCAACGAGGGCACGGCGACGGGAGAGGCCAAGGGTGTAGTGCGGGTGCTGGAAGTGCGCGGCATCTCCGTAACGGACGAGACCCGCGAGCGGATCACCGCCTGCACCGACCTGGCTCGCGTGAGCGAGTGGCTCGACCGGGCCGGGACCGTCGAGCGCGCCGAGGATCTCTTCACCGACACCCCGGAGGCACCGGAGTCAGTCTGACCTGGGGTCTGGTCTGGCAGAGTACGGGTGCCGTGAGCATCAGTGAGCCCCACCAGCGCCTCTTGGCCGACGTCGTCAGTGCGGGGGGCCCGTATGGGCTGGTGCTGGCCGGGGGGTATGCGCTGGAGGCGCATGGGGTGGTGGGGCGGGAGCATGGGAATCTCGACTTCGCCACCGAGAGTGGCGAGGTGATGGAGCGGATCACCCGGGGGCTCGGGGCCGCGTTGGAGGCTCGGGGGCGGCCCGTAAGGGTGGCGGGGGTCGGGGTGCTCTCCGGGCAGCTCGTCGTCGGTGATCCGCGGAGCGGGGAGGACGGCGGCCTCGCGCTGCACAAGGAAGCCTTCTGGCAGCCGCCCGAGCTGACCGCGTACGGGCCGACCTTGTCGCGAGCGGACGCCGTCGGGACGAAGATCCGCGCGCTGTACGACCGGGGCGCGGCCGTCGACCTGATCGACGCCCGCGCCGCCGCCGAGCACTACTCGCTGCCGGAGCTGGAGGAGCTGGGCCGCAGGCACGCGTACGACGCCTTCGACCTGCCCACCCTCCAGTCCCGCCTCACCGGCACCGACTTCTACTCCGACTTCGAGTTCCGCCGCTACGGCCTTCCCCGCGAAGAGGTCGGGCCCCTGCGCGCCTGGGCCCAGCACTGGTCCGACGACATCGCGGAACGCCTGCTGGAGGACGGCGCCGATCCGGATGAGGACGAGGAATAGGAACGGCCCGGCTCCCCCAGGGGGCCGGGCCGTTCCACACGTACCGCTTACTACTTCGGCTGCGGCTTCCTGATGTTCAGGTGCAGCTCGCGCAGGCGGGACTCGTCCAGCTCGGTCGGGGCGCCCATCATGAGGTCCTGGGCGTTGCCGTTGAGCGGGAAGGCGATGGTCTCGCGGATGTTGGGCTCGTCGGCGAGGAGCATGACGATGCGGTCCACACCGGGGGCGATCCCACCGTGCGGCGGGGCGCCGAAGCGGAACGCGCGGAGCATGCCGGCGAACTTGTCCTCGACCGTGTCCCGGTCGTAGCCCGCGATCTCGAACGCCTTGAGCATGATGTCCGGCTCATGGTTCCGGATGGCGCCGGAGGACAGCTCCACACCGTTGCAGACGATGTCGTACTGCCAGCCCAGGATGTCCAGCGGGTCCTGGGTCTCCAGGGCCTCCAGGCCGCCCTGCGGCATCGAGAACGGGTTGTGGGAGAAGTCGAGCTTCCCCGTCTCCTCGTCCCGCTCGTACATCGGGAAGTCGACGATCCAGCAGAACCGGAAGACGCCGTCCTCGAACTGGTCCGCCCGCTTGGCCGCCTCGACGCGCACCGCGCCCATGATCTTGGAGACCTCGTCGAACTCGCCCGCGCCGAAGAACACCGCGTGGCCGGGGGCCAGCGACAGGCGCTTGGTCAGCTCGGCGACATTGTCCTCGGTGAGGAACTTGGCGATCGGGCCGGTCAGCGAACCGTCCTCGCCGACGCGCACCCAGGCCAGGCCCTGAGCACCCTGCGAGACGGCGAACTCGCCGAGGCCGTCGAAGAACTTGCGGCTCTGGCCCGCGACGTCCGGCACCGGCAGCGCCCGCACATGCTTGCCCGCGAACGCCTTGAACGCCGAGCCCTCGAAGACATCGGTGATGTCCACGAGCTCCAGCTTGGCGCGCAGGTCCGGCTTGTCGGAGCCGTACTTGAGCATCGCCTCGCGGAACGGGATGCGCGGGAACGGCGAGGTGACGTGGCGGCCGCCGCCGAACTCCTCGAACAGCTCGGTCATGAGCTTCTCGATCGGCTGGAAGACGTCCTCCTGCTCGACGAAGCTCATCTCGACGTCGAGCTGGTAGAACTCACCCGGCGAGCGGTCGGCACGCGCGTCCTCGTCACGGAAGCAGGGCGCGATCTGGAAGTACCGGTCGAAGCCGGAGATCATCAGCAACTGCTTGAACTGCTGCGGCGCCTGCGGCAGGGCGTAGAACCGGCCCGCGTGGACGCGCGAGGGCACGACGTAGTCGCGGGCGCCCTCGGGGGAGGTGGCGGACAGGATCGGCGTGGCCATCTCGTTGAAGCCCATCGCGGACATCTTCTGCCGCATGGCGGAGATGACCGCCGTGCGCAGCATGATGTTGCGGTGCATCCGCTCACGGCGCAGGTCCAGGAAGCGGTACTCCAGGCGCCGCTCCTCGTTGACCCCGTCCTCGGCGTTGATCGTGAAGGGCAGCGGGGCGGCGGCGCCCAGCAGCTCGACCTCCGCGACCTCGACCTCGATCTCGCCGGTGGGCAGCTCGGGGTTCACGTTCTCGGTTCCACGTGAAACAACGCGGCCGTCGATGCGGACCGTGGACTCCTTGGTGATGGAGTCCAGCGCCTCGTACGCGGGGGTACCGGGACGGGCCACGAGCTGCGTGATGCCGTAGTGGTCACGCAGATCGATGAAGAGGATGCCGCCCAGGTCGCGCCGATTGTGCAGCCAGCCACTCAGCCGGACGTCGGTACCGACGTCGGAGGCGCGGAGCTGGCCGCAGGTGTGGGACCTGTACCGATGCATCGTCGTTCATCGTCCTTCGTTGGGGGTTCTTCGCCGGGACTGTGCTCTCCCCGGCCAGAACGGGCACGGGGCCCGGACCCATCAAGGGTACCGGGCACCCCATGATCGCCTCCCCACCATTACCACCGGCCGAACCAGGGTGGCAGTAGTGGGGACGACCTTCTTAAAGTGGGGCAATGCGCACAGGTGAGCCACTGCCGTCCCTGGGGGATGTCCTCGTCTCCCTCGCCACGGGGATCTGGCAGTGGGACACGGCCACGGAGCTGGTCACCGTGGACGCGGAGGCGGCGCGGCTGCTGGGCCTGCCGGCCCGTCCCACCACCCTCACCGAGAACCAGGCCCGTGCCCGGATGCACCCCTCCGACTGGCACGAGATCACCGGCGTCATCCCGCTCGCCGTGGCCCGCGGCACGCTCGCCGAGGTGCGTATCCGGGTGGTGGACGCGGAGGGCCGTACCGTCCGGGTGGTGCGCAGCCGCTCCAAGCCTGCCTACGACCGCGAAAAACGGGCGTACGAACTGGTCGGCACCCTTCAGGAGGTCATCGAGCCGGCGCCGGGCACGTCCTCGGCGCGCAGCGCGATCACCGGCGACTGGCGGCGCTCCCGCGAGGCGTTCCTGCTGGACGCGGGCCGGGCGCTGGCCGAGGCCCGGTCGACGGCGGAGGTGCTGCGGGTCGCGGCCACGCTGTCCATGCCGGGCTTCTCCCCGGACGGGCTCGCGGTGTTCGGGGTGGAGGGCGACCGGCTGACGATCATCGGCCACCACGGCTACCTCCCCGGCGACGACGGCCCCTTCACCCAGATGCCGCTGACCACGGACTATCCGGCCGCCGAGGTGGTCCGTACCGGCCAGGCGGTCTATCTCTCCACGCCCGGCGAGTACCGGGACCGGTATCCGACCACCTGGCCGCTGGCCGAGCGGTTCGGGCGCTGCTCGTGGGCCTTTCTGCCGCTGACGCTGGGCGGGCGGACGCGGGGCGCGTGGATGGCGGCGTTCAGCGACCGGGTGGCGTTCACCCCCGACGAGCGGGCGGTGCTGACCACGGTCGCCCGGATGCTGGCCCAGGCGCTGACGCGGGCGAGCGACGCGGAGACCCAGCGGGAGCTGTCCGAGGGGCTCCAGCGGTCGATGATGCCCTCGCTGCTCCCGGAGATCCCCGGCATGGGTGTGGCCGCGCGCTACATCCCGACCGGCGGCGGTCTCCAGGTGGGCGGCGACTGGTACGACATGATCCCGCTGCCCGGCGGGGTCTCCCCGACCACGGCCCAGGGCGGCAGGTTCGCGCTGGTCATCGGGGACGTGCAGGGGCACGACGTACGGGCGGCGGGCCTGATGGGCCAGCTCCGGATCGCGCTGCGGGCGTACGCCGCCGAGGGGCACCGCCCGGACGCGGTGCTCTCCCGCGCCTCCCGCTTTCTGCACGGGATCACGCACGACGAGCACATGACCGACCTGCGCTTCGCGACCTGCCTGTACGCGGAGGCCGACCCGGCGACCGGGCGCCTCGAGGT
Organism: Streptomyces bauhiniae; assembly: GCF_004784475.1. Lineage (GTDB taxonomy): Bacteria > Actinomycetota > Actinomycetes > Streptomycetales > Streptomycetaceae > Streptomyces > Streptomyces seoulensis. Next base: position 308,941 of record NZ_SRRT01000006.1, on the reverse strand, counting down.
GGCCCGCGCCGGGCACCCGGAGCCGGTGATCCGGCTGCCCGACGGCACGGTGGTGCTCCGGCCGACCGCGGGCGGGCTGCCGCTGGGCGTGGACCCGGACGGGGACTATCCGACGACCCGGTTCACGCTGGAGCCGGGCGAGACGATGATGCTGTGCACCGACGGTCTGATCGAGACCGGCGGCCACGACATGGAGAGCGGCTGGCGGCGCATCCGGGCGATCCTGGAGGAGTTCGGCGCCAAGGAGTCGGAGCGCGAGAACGGTCTGGAGGGGCTGGCGGACGCGCTGGTGCAGGGGGTGCACGGGCCCTCCTCGCACCACACCACCGGCCCGCTGACCGACCGCCGCGAGGACGACATCGCGGTGCTGCTGCTGTTCCGCACCGGGGAGAGCTGGGGGCTCAGCGGCCCGGCGGCCACGGCCCGGACCCGGGTGCGCAGCACGCTGCTGTCGGTGGCGCAGGACGAGCCGGAACGGATCGCGGAGGCCCGCCAGCACCTGCGCGAGCTGCTGCACGACTGGACCCCGGCCGAGCAGGTGGACGCGGCGGTGCTGCTGGTCTCCGAGATGATCACCAACGTGCTGGTGCACACCGACGCCGACGCGCTGCTGCTCGCGGAGATCTTCGGCGAGCACGACCACCGCCGGCTGCGCGTCCAGGTCACCGACGGCGGCGACGACCTCCCGCACAAGCGCCGCCCCGGCGAACTGGCCTCCTCCGGACGCGGCCTGATGCTGATCGAGATGCTCGCCGACGCCTGGGGGGTCGAGCCGCGCGGCGAGGGCAAGAGCATCTGGTTCGAGCTGTACGAGCGCCCCGGGGAGGAAGAAGGGGACGAGATCGGGATCTAGGGCTGCTCGTGCGGGGTGCCGTAGCGCTCGCGGAGTTCCTGGACGACGCCGAAGACGGCCGCGGTCAGGGGGACGGCGAGGAGCATGCCGAGGATGCCCGCGACGGAGGCGCCCGCGGTGATCGTCAGCATCACCACCGCCGGGTGCATCTGTACGGTGCGGCTCTGGATGGCCGGCTGGAGTACGTGCCCCTCCAGCACCTGGACCGCGAGCACCACCCCGAGCGCCCACAGCGCGATCACGAAACCCCGGTCAGCGAGGGCGACCAGGACGGCGACCGCGCCGGAGAGGAAGGCGCCGAGGTAGGGGATGTAGGCGGCGACGAACACGAGCGCGCCGAGGCCCACCGCGCCGGGTACGCGCAGGATCAGCAGGCCGACGGTGATGCAGACGGCGTCGATGAGCGCGATGATCGTCGTCCCGCGCATGAACCCCTCGACCGCCTCGAAGGCCCGGCGCGCCATGGCCTCCACGACGTCGGCGGTACCGGCGGGGGCGAGGCCGCGCAGGGAGCGCAGGGCCCGCTGGGAGTCGCGCAGGAAGAAAAAGACGAGCAGCAGGGCGAGTACGGCGATGGCTACGGACTCGCCGACCACGCTGACGCCGCTGATGACGTTGGATACGGCGGTGCCGCCGAACTTGCCCAGCAGCTCGCGGGCGTTGCCGGCCAGGTCGTCCAGGCCGGTGCCGGCGGCGCCGAAGTGCCTGGCGACTGCCTTGGCCGCCTCGCGGAGGGAGGCCACGATCTCGTCGCCGGTGTCCACGAGGGCGGCGACCACGATGTAGACCGCTCCGCCGACGACCGCCACGACGGCCACGCAGGTCAGGGCGGCGGCGAGGCTGGCGTTCAGCTTCATCTTGAGCAGCCAGCGGTACAGGGGGCCCAGCAGGGCGGTGCCGAGGAGGGCGAGCAGTACGGGGGTTACGGCGGTGCGCAGCTCTCCGCACAGGCGGATGCCGACCCAGCCGAGGGCTGCCGCCAGGAGCAGCACGGCACACCAGGCGGCGAAGCGGCGCACGGGTACGGGGAGAAGCGGCACGCTCCCAGCGGAGCACGCCGTGGGTTCGGGTGCCCTGCTGTGGCGGGCCGGGTGGGTGAGTGAACCGGTGCCGGGGATGCCGTCCCAGGGGGCTCCCGCCCCCTGGACCCCCGGCCTATGCCCACCCACCACCCGAAACTGTCGGCCGAGTGGTGGGCGAACAGATCCCCGTCAGCCCTGCGGGCCCTTCTCCGTCATGCCGTGCACCGCCGGCACCGTGCCCAGGCGGCCCTTCTGGAAGTCCTCGAAGGCCTGCATGAGCTGGTCCTTGGTGTTCATGACGAACGGGCCGTAGTGGGCCATGGGCTCGCGGATGGGCTGTCCGCCGAGGAGGACGACCTCGAGGTCCGGGGTGTGGGAGTCCTGCTTCTCGTCCGCGCGGACGGTCAGCGCGGACCCGGCGCCGAAGACCGCGGTCTGCCCGGTGCGCACCGGACGGCGCTCCGCGCCCACCGAGCCGCGCCCGGCGAGGACGTAGGCGAGGCCGTTGAAGTCCTCGCGCCACGGCAGGGTGATCTCGGCGCCCGGCGCCACCGTCGCGTGGATCATGGTGATCGGCGTGTGGGTGATGCCGGGACCCGCGTGCCCGTCCAGCTCACCGGCGATGACCCGCAGCAGCGCGCCGCCGTCGGGAGTGGTGAGCAACTGGACGCTGCCGCCCCGGATGTCCTGGTAGCGGGGCGCCATCATCTTGTCCTTGGCGGGGAGGTTCACCCAGAGCTGGAGCCCGTGGAAGAGACCGCCCGACATGACCAGGTGCTCCGGCGGGGCCTCGATGTGCAGCAGGCCCGAGCCGGCGGTCATCCACTGGGTGTCGCCGTTGGTGATGGTGCCGCCACCGCCGTTGGAGTCCTGGTGGTCGAAGATGCCGTCGATGATGTAGGTGACGGTCTCGAAGCCGCGGTGCGGGTGCCAGGGGGTGCCCTTGGGCTCGCCCGGCGCGTACTCCACCTCGCCCATCTGGTCCATCATGATGAACGGGTCGAGGTGGCGGTAGTTGATCCCGGCGAAGGCGCGGCGCACCGGGAACCCCTCGCCCTCGAAGCCGCTCGGCGCGGTCGTCACGGTGAGCACCGGACGCGACACGGCGTCGGCGGACGCGGTCACACGGGGCAGCGTCAACGGGTTCTCGACGGTCACTGCAGGCATGGTCGGTACCTCCTTGTGGACCCAGTTTAGTTGAGCGTTGAACTTTCCGCCAGCCACAACACAGGAGGCCCGGAGGTAATTCCCTCCGGGCCTCTGAACCGATGAGCTGGGGCTAGCCGTACATCCGGCGCATCGCGAAGTCGACCATCTGCTCCACCGCCTTGGCGTCGAACACCATCCGGTGCTCGCCCTCCATGTCGACCACGAAGCCGTAGCCGGTGGGGAGCAGGTCGATCACCTCGGCGCCGGTGATCACGAAGTACTTGGACTCCTTGCCCGCGTACCGGCGCAGCTCCTTGAGCGAGGTGAACATCGGGATCACCGGCTGCTGGGTGTTGTGCAGGGCGAGGAAGCCGGGGGTGTCGCCGCGCGGGCAGTACACCTTGGACGTGGCGAAGACCTGCTGGAAGTCCTCGGCGGGCATCTGCCCGGTGGTGAAGGCGCGCACCGCGTCCGCCAGCGAGGGCGCGGACGGCTCCGGGTAGAGCGGCGGCTGCTGGCCGTACCCGCCGACACCACCCGGCTGCTGCTGCGGCGGCACGTACTGCTGCTGGGCGCCCACGTTCTGGTCGTAGCCGTACATGCGCGCAAGAGTACCGAGCCGCCCCGCCCGTGTGACCTACGGAGCCGGAACCTCCCGCGTGAGACGGGAAGTCCAGGGACACCAGAACAACCCCGGCAGGAAGGCGCCGCCCGCCTCGTCGAGGTGGTCCTCGACATAGGGGAGGGGGGCGTCGCAGACCTCGATGGCCACGTCGAAGAAGTCGACCGTCGAGGGGTCGTAGTGGAAACTCCACCTCGGGTTGTACGGAGCCTCGCGCTTGACGATCCGTCCGAAGAGGTGGGGACGGTCGGTCGTCCCGCCGCTGAGCAGTTGCCGCGCGTGAGCGATCTTGGCCGGGTCGTCGATCCGCACGACCGCCGTCTGACGGGTCGCGTCCGTGAATTCGAAGTACGCCGGGTCCGCCGCCTGCGAGGGATGGGCCAGTCCGACCGTCAGCATCGCCGCCGCCGCGAGGCCGCCGAACCTGGTCAGAAGTCGTCGCACGTGTGCCTCCGAGCACAGAGAGGGTAGGAATCGCGACGGAGAGTACACAGCACGTCACTTGGAGTGCTCGCCACGGAAGCGGGGAGTCACCCGACCGGGCGGGCGCACGGGGAGGCACGGCGGAGAGCGCGGGGGCGGTAGAGGCTTCTCACACCCGCCGGGGTTGCGTCTTATTACCGACGGGTAGCATCATCGTAGCCACTTGTTGGTACGTGATCAGCCGCGAGGAGTCAGTGCCTCGCCGAGTCCGTGATGGAGTCACCATGGGGCACTACAAGTCCAACCTGCGCGACATCGAGTTCAACCTCTTCGAAGTCCTCGGCCGCGAGAAGCTCTACGGCACCGGCCCGTTCGAGGAGATGGACACCGACACCGCGAAGTCCGTCCTCGCGGAGCTGACCCGTCTCTCGGAGAACGAGCTGGCGGAGTCCTTCGTGGACGCCGACCGCAACCCCCCGGTCTTCGACCCCGAGACCAACACCGCGCCGGTCCCGGCCTCCTTCAAGAAGAGCTACAAGTCCTTCATGGACTCGGAGTACTGGCGGCTCGGCCTGCCCGAGGAGATCGGCGGCACCAACACCCCGCCGTCCCTGATCTGGGCGTACGCGGAACTGGTGCTCGGCGCCAACCCGGCCATCTGGATGTACTCCTCCGGCCCGGCGTTCGCGCGCATCCTCTTCGAGGAGGGCACCGAGGAGCAGAAGCAGTGGGCGAAGATCGCGGTCGAGAAGACCTGGGGTTCCACCATGGTCCTCACCGAGCCGGACGCCGGCTCGGACGTGGGCGCCGGCCGCACCAAGGCCGTGCAGCAGGAGGACGGCTCCTGGCACATCGAGGGCGTGAAGCGCTTCATCACCTCCGGTGAGCACGACATGGAGGAGAACATCCTCCACTACGTCCTCGCCCGCCCCGAGGGTGCCGGCCCCGGCACCAAGGGCCTCTCCCTCTTCCTCGTGCCGAAGTACCACTTCGACGGCGAGACCGGCGAGCTGGGCGAGCGCAACGGCGTCTACGCCACCAACGTCGAGCACAAGATGGGCCTCAAGGCGTCCAACACCTGCGAGATGACGTTCGGCGACCGCCACCCCGCCGTGGGCTGGCTGATCGGCGACAAGCACGACGGCATCCGCCAGATGTTCCGCATCATCGAGTTCGCCCGCATGATGGTCGGCACGAAGGCCATCTCGACCCTGTCGACCGGCTACCTCAACGCGCTGGAGTACGCCAAGGAGCGCGTCCAGGGTCCCGACCTCGCCAACTTCATGGACAAGAAGGCGCCCAAGGTCACCATCACCCACCACCCCGACGTGCGCCGCTCGCTGATGACGCAGAAGGCGTACGCGGAGGGCATGCGCGCCCTGGTGCTGCACACGGCGTCCGTCCAGGACACCATCGCGGTCAAGGAGGCGAACGGTGAGGACACCTCCGCCGAGCACGCGCTGAACGACCTGCTCCTGCCGATCGTGAAGGGCTACGGCTCCGAGAAGGGCTACGAGCAGCTCGCGCAGTCGCTCCAGACCTTCGGCGGCTCCGGGTTCCTCCAGGAGTACCCGATCGAGCAGTACATCCGCGACGCCAAGATCGACACCCTCTACGAGGGCACCACCGCGATCCAGGGCCAGGACTTCTTCTTCCGGAAGATCGTCCGCAACCAGGGTGCCGCGCTGAACGGTCTGGCCGAGGACATCAAGAAGTTCCTGGCGCTGGCCACCGGCGGCGAGGAGCTGGCGGGCGCCCGCGAGCACCTGGCCAAGGCGGCCGTGGAGCTGGAGGCGATCGTCGGCCTGATGCTGACCGACCTCGCGGCCACCGAGCAGGACGTCAAGAACATCTACAAGGTGGGCCTCAACACCACCCGCCTGCTGATGGCCTCCGGTGACGTGATCGTCGGCTACCTGCTGCTGCGCGGCGCCGCCGTCGCCGCCGAGAAGCTGGAGACGGCCTCGGCGAAGGACAAGGCGTTCTACACCGGCAAGATCGCGGCGGCGAAGTTCTTCGCGGCCAACGTCCTGCCCGGCGTCACCCTGGCCCGCAAGGTCGCCTCCGGTGTCGACCTGGACCTGATGGAGCTGGACGAGGCCGCGTTCTAGTCCTCATCCATACGTAAAGACCCCCGGCGCGGGCCCGCTTCCTCCTTCCGGAGAGCGGGCCCGCGCTCGTCGTTAAGGTAAACGCCATGAGCGCACCGTCCCGTTTCGACCGCGGCCACACCGACGACCTGATGGCCTTCCTGGCGGCGAGCCCGACGCCGTACCACGCCGTGGCGAACGTCGCCGCGCGGCTGGAAGAGGCAGGCTTCACCCGGGTCACCGAGACCGAGGCGTGGGACACCCCCGCGGGCACGGGCAGCGGGGGACGGTATGTGCTGCGCGGCGGCGCGGTCATCGCCTGGTACGTCCCCGAGGGCGCCACCCCGCACACCCCGTTCCGTATCGTCGGCGCGCACACCGACTCCCCGAACCTCCGGGTCAAGCCCGAGCCGGACAGCGGGGCGCACGGCTGGCGCCAGGTCGCGGTGGAGATCTACGGCGGCCCGCTGATGAACTCCTGGCTCGACCGCGACCTGGGCCTGGCCGGCCGGCTCACCCTGCGCGACGGCACCTCGGTCCTGGCCGACATCGACCGTCCGCTGCTGCGGGTGCCGCAGCTCGCCATCCACCTGGACCGCTCGGTCTCCGTGGACGGCCTCAAGCTCGACAAGCAGCGCCACCTCCAGCCCGTCTGGGGCCTCGGGAACGATGTCCACGAGGGTGACCTGATCGCCTTCCTGGAGGAGGAGGCCGGTCTCGAGCCCGGTTCGGTCGCGGGCTGGGACCTCATGACATACCCCGTCGAGGCGCCCGCCTACCTGGGCCGGGACCGCGAGCTGGTCGCCGGGCCCCGGATGGACAACCTGCTCTCCGTGCACGCCGGTACGGCCGCGCTGATCGCCGCCGCCACCTCCGGGGAGTCTCTCCCTCACATCCCCGTCCTGGCCGCCTTCGACCACGAGGAGAACGGCTCCCAGTCCGACACCGGTGCCGACGGCCCGCTGCTCGGCAGCGTGCTGGAGCGCTCGGTGTTCGCGCGCGGCGGCTCCTACGAGGACCGCGCCCGTGCCTTCGCGGGCACCGTCTGCCTCTCCTCCGACACCGGGCACGCCGTGCACCCCAACTACGCGGAGCGGCACGACCCCACGCACCACCCGCGGATCAACGGCGGCCCGATCCTCAAGGTGAACGTCAACAACCGCTACGCCACGGACGGTTCGGGCCGCGCGGTGTTCGCCGCCGCGTGCGAGCGGGCCGGGGTGCCGTTCCAGACGTTCGTCTCGAACAACTCGATGCCCTGCGGCACCACCATCGGCCCCATCACCGCCGCCCGCCACGGCATCAGCACCGTGGACATCGGCGTGGCGATCCTCTCCATGCACAGCGCGCGCGAACTCTGCGGCGCCGACGACCCGTTCCTCCTCGCCGAGGCCCTGACGGCCTTTCTGGAGGCGTAGTCGACAACGGGGTTGGGTGGCTAACCGGCCGGATGGGGGGTACCCGCCGAACGGGACCGGAGATTCCGGAACCTATTAGGGGAGGCAGGATCTCATGGGCCTCGGCGGATGCATCATCCTCATAGCCGTGGGAGCGATCCTCACATTTGCCACCGACTGGCACATGAGCGGCGTCAACCTCGACCTGGTCGGCGTCATCTTCATGGCCGCCGGCCTCATCGGCCTGGCGACCTTCAGCGGCATCGCCCGGCGCCGCCGCGTGGTCGTCCCGCCCACCCGGGTGGTGGAGGAGGAGCGGCCCGCACCGCGCGACGGCTACTCGGACGGCTACGGCGTCTGATTCAGCTTCCGTCGCCCGCGGCGCCCTCATCCAGGCCCGCAAGCACCAAAGGCAGCCGGTCCGCCGCGCCCGCGACGAGGCGCACCGGAACACCCCAGTCCTGCTGGTGCACATGGCAGGCCGGGTACTCGTTCGCGGGGTCGTCGTCGCAGGATGCGGCCATCGCGGAGACGTGCAGCACGCCCTCGGTGACGGCCGGGTCCAGCTCCAGCTCCCGGCTCAGGTCGCTGTCCGCGCCCTCGCCCTTGAGCAGCAGCTCGGGCGGGGTCGCGGAGACCAGCAGCCGGGTCGAGGGGCCGTAGCGGGTGTCCAGCTTCTGGCCTGCGGGCGCCTGGAAGATCACGTCCAGCCGCAGCCGGCCCGGGGCCACCTCGGTGGCCGCGCGCTGCGTGCGGTGGGCGACCGCCTCCACGCGGACCGCCTCCTCGGGCAGCCGCAGCCGGGTCAGCCGGTGGCGGGCGGACTCCACCACCACGATGTCGTCGCCGACCAGCACCGCGTCACTGGGCTCCCGCAGATCGGTGGCAAGCGTGGTGACCTCGCCGGTGGCGGGGTCGAAGCGGCGCAGCGCGTGGTTGTAGGTGTCCGCGATCGCGACCGAGCCGTCCGGCAGCGCGGTGACGCCCAGCGGGTGCTGGAGCAGCGCCTGCCCGGCCTCGCCGTCCCGGTGGCCGAAGTCGAACAGACCGGTGCCGACGGCGGTGTGCACGGCGCCGTCGAGGTCCACCCAGCGCAGCGCGGAGGTCTCGGAGTCCGCGAGCCACAGCCGCTCCTCCGTCGCCGCGAGCCCGGAGGGCTGCGCGAACCACGCCTCGGCGCCGGGCCCGTCCACCAGACCCTCGTTGGTGGTACCGGCCGCGACCTGGACGGTCCCCGCCTCCGGGTCGTACGTCCAGAGCTGGTGCACGCCCGCCATGGCGATCCACACCGTGCCGCCGAAGAGGGCCACGTCCCACGGTGAGGACAGCGCGACCTCGCGGGCCGGTCCCGAGGTGGGGGCGCCCTGCATCCACTGCCTGCCGGTGCCGGCCAGGGTGGTGACCGCGCCGGAGGCGAGGTCCAGGCGGCGCAGGGCGTGGTTCACGGTGTCGGCGACGACCACGGAGCTGTCGTCCAGCAGCGCGAGACCCTGCGGCTCGTTGAAGGACGCCTCCTCGGTCGAGCCGTCCGCGAAGCCGCGCTCACCGGTGCCGATCCGGCGTACGACGCTCTCGCCGTCCTCGGCCAGCTCGACCAACTGGTGCCGGGTGGTGTCGCTGACCAGGAAGTTCCCCGAGGGCAGCAGCAGCGCCTTGCCGGGGAAGCGCAGCACGGTCGGCTCCGGCTCCGGCGCCACATAGGGGCCGTCGCCCCGGCGCAGGGTGCCCTTGGCCTCGTGCTCGGCCTCCAGCTCCTCCACCAGCCGCTCGATGGCGTGCACATGCCCCTCACCGGCGTGCTGGGCGACCACGTACCCCTCCGGGTCGATCACCACGAGCGTCGGCCAGGCGCGTACCGCGTACTGCTTCCAGGTGGCCAGCTCCGGGTCGTCCAGTACGGGGTGCTCCACGCCGTACCGCTCGACCGCGTCCACGACCGCCTGGTGCTCGGCCTCGTGCACGAACTTCGGGGAGTGCACGCCGACCACGACCACCGTGTCCCGGTGCCGCTCCTCCAGCTCCCGCAGCTCGTCCAGGACGTGCAGGCAGTTGATGCAGCAGAACGTCCAGAAGTCGAGGATGACGATGCGTCCTCGCAGGTCGGCCAGGGTGTACTGCTGATCGCCGGTGTTCAGCCAGCCGCCCTTGCCGACCAGCTCGGGAGCGCGGACACGGACACGTCGAGAAGCGGAGTCGTTCATGCTTCAAGGGTGCCACCCGGAGGGGCGGGGCTCAGTCCAGGGTGTGCCCGGTGGTGGCGTCCACATGGTCCGGGACGTCTTCGTGTCGGTCGCCCACACTCAGGGTGCCGGTGGGTTCCAGCATCAGGATCTCGGTGGGCACCGGCGCGTACGGCTTGTGCTCGGTGCCGCGCGGGACGGTGAAGACCGAGCCCTGACGCAGGACGACCGTGCGCTCACCGGCCGGCTCGCGCAGCGCGATGTGGAGTTCGCCGGTCAGGACGAGGAAGAACTCGTCGGTGTCGTCGTGCGCGTGCCAGAGGTGCTCGCCCTCGACCTTGGCCACGCGCACGTCGTAGTCGTTGACCGACGCAACGATGCGGGGGCTCCACCGGTCGTGGAAGGAGGCGAGGACGTCGGGGAGGGAGCGGGGCTGTTCGGTTGCCATGTGTTCCATCGTGGGGTGTGTGGGCCGACCACACGAGTGCTAGGAATTGCATATGGCGCAAGAATCCTCGCATGTGCCGCGCACCCACCAGGTCGCCGTTCTGGTGGACGCCGGCACCAACCCGTTCGAGGTCGGTGTCGCCACCGAGCTGTTCGGCCTGCCCCGCCCCGAACTGGGCCTTCCCGCCCCGCTGTACGGGGTCACGGTGTGCGCGCCGACCCGCGAGGTGCGGATGAACCACGGCTTCCTCACCCTGACCGGCCTGGCCGGTCTTGACGCGGTGGACGGCGCGGACACCCTGATCGTGCCGGGCCGCCCGGACAACGTGGTCCCGCGCGAGGCCCCCGTACGGGAGGCGATCCGGCGCGCGCACGCGCGGGGCACCCGGATCGTCAGCTTCTGCACCGGCACCTTCGCGCTCGCCGAGGCCGGGCTGCTCGACGGGCGCCGGGCCGCCACCCACTGGCGGTGGGCCGAGACCTTCCGGCGGCTGCACCCGAAGGTGCTGCTGGAGCCGGACGTGCTCTTCGTCGACGACGGGGACGTGCTCTCCGCCTCCGGCAGCGCGGCCGCGCTCGACCTCGGGCTGTACCTGTGGCGGCGGGACCACGGCGCCGAGATCGCCAACGCGGTCTCCCGGCGCCTGGTCTTCGCCGCCCACCGGGACGGCGGACAGCGGCAGTTCGTGGAACGTCCGCTGCCCGAGGTGCCCGACGGCTCGCTCGGCCCGCTGCTCGCCTGGGCGCAGGAACGGCTCGGCGAACCGCTCACCGTGGCCGACCTCGCCGCCCGCGCGGCCGTCTCCCCCGCCACCCTGCACCGCCGCTTCCGCGAACGCCTCGGCACCACCCCGCTGGCCTGGCTCACCGGCGAACGGGTGGCGCTGGCCTGCCGGCTGATCGAGCGTGGGGAGACCCGGCTGGACGTGGTCGCCGCCCGCTCGGGACTGGGCACCGCGGCCAACCTGCGGGCGCGACTGCGCCGGGAGACCGGACTGAGCCCCTCCGACTACCGCAAGCGGTTCGGACCCGTCCCGCGGTGAGGAACGTCTCCCGCCGGGGAAGCGCTTCAGACATGAGACTCCTCGTGCGCGACCGGCTGCTGGGCATCGGCGACGACTACTGGATCGAGGACGCGGACGGCCGCAAGGTCTTCCTCGTCGACGGCAAGGCCATGCGGCTGCGGGACACCTTCGAGCTGAAGGACACCGCGGGCAATGTCCTGATCGACATCCACCAGAAGATGTTCGCCCTGCGCGACACCATGGTGATCCAGCGGGACGGCGAGGATCTCGCCACCGTCCGCCGCAAGCGGCTCTCCCTGCTGCGCAACCACTACCGCGTCGACCTGGTCGACGGCACCGAACTCGACATCAGCGGCAAGATCCTGGACCGCGAGTTCGCCGTCGAGTACCAGGGCGAACTCCTCGCGGTGATCTCCCGCCGCTGGCTCACCGTCCGCGACACCTACGGGGTCGACGTCGTACGGGACGACGCCGACCCGGCGCTGCTCATCGCGGTGGCGGTGTGCGTGATCCACCTGGCGGAGAAGGAGCGGGAGGACGACTGAGGCCCATCGGCCGAGGTCCAGCGGCCGGGGCTCAGCGGCGGGGCGGTTCCAGGCCGAGGACGCGGTCCTTCAGCGCCGGGAACTGCTCACGGGTCGCCGGGACCCTCGCCGGGTCGAACTCCACCCGGAGCACCTCCTCGTCCGGGCCCGCCTCGGCCAGCACCTCGCCCCACGGGTCCACCACGATCGAGTGACCCGCCTGGGGAACTCCGGCGTGCGTACCGGCCGTTCCACACGCGAGGACGTACGCCTGGTTCTCCACCGCGCGTGCCTGGGCCAGCAGCGTCCAGTGGGCGCGGCGGCGCTCGGGCCAGCCCGCGGAGACCACCAGGGTCTCGGCGCCGGCGTCGGTGAGGGTGCGGAAGAGCTCGGGGAAGCGGAGGTCGTAGCAGGTGGCGAGGCCGACGGTGGTCTCCGGCAGCGGGACGGTGACGGGTGCGCGCCCGGCGCCCATCAGCACGGCCTCGCCCTGGTCGAAGCCGAAGCGGTGGATCTTCCGGTAGGCGGCGGCGAGTTCACCGGAGGGGGAGTAGACGAGCGCGGTGTTGTAGAGGGTGCCGTCGGGGTCGCGCTCCGGGATCGACCCGGCGTGCAGCCAGACGCCCGCGTCCTTGGCCGCGCTCGCCATCGCGTCGTGGGTGGGGCCCTGGAGCGGCTCGGCCTCGGTGGCGAACGTTTCGTAGGCGAACGCGCCGGTGGTCCACAGCTCGGGCAGCACCACGAGGTCCGCATCGGCCTCGGCGCGTACGAGACCCGCCGCGCGCAGGCGCCGTCCGGCCACGGATTCGCCCTCGTCCACACGGATCTGGATCAGCGAGGCGCGCACACTACCACCGTCCTGGCATTCGAGTCGTTCCCACGGGCCTACGATCGTCACACGAAAGCACTGCCGGGGGGTATCGGAGCAGCGTAACTTGGGGGTCCCCCCTCCTCGCGCAAGCCGAGAGCGTGGGGGAGTTTCCAGACACCCGCCCAGTGCAGCCGCCGATTCTGCCCGTGTACCGACCGCCGAGGGGTCCTGTTCCGTGAGTCTGCATCCCACCCTCCAGCCCTACGCCGACGCCTGGAACCACTCGATCGACGCGATATCCGAGCTGGTGAACCCGCTGGCCGAGGCCGAGTGGAACCGGCGTACGCCGTGCCCCGGCTGGTCGGTGCGGGACGTGGTCTCCCATGTCATCGGGCTGGACTGCGAGATGCTCGGCGACCCCCGGCCGATCCACACGCTGCCCCGCGACCTCTTCCATGTCACCAACGAGGCGCAGCGGTACATGGAGATGCAGGTCGATGTACGCCGCCATCACACGGCGCCGGAGATGACGTCGGAGCTGGAGTACACGGTCATCCGGCGCAACCGGCAGATCCGCAACGAGTCCCGGCAGCCCGACACCCTGGTCCGGGGGCCGATGGGCAAGGAGATCACCCTCGAACTCGCCATGCGGATGCGGGCGTTCGACGTCTGGGTGCACGAGCAGGATCTGCGCACCGCCCTCGGGCGTCCGGGCAACCTCGACTCGCCCGGCGCGCTGGTCGCCCGTGACCTGCTGCTGGCCGGGCTGCCCAAGGTGGTCGCCAAGGAGGCCCAGGCGCCGCGCAGTTCGGCGATCGTCTTCGACGTGCACGGGCCGGTGGAGTTCCTGCGCACGATCCGCGTCGACATCCAGGGCCGGGGCACGCTGGAGACGGCACCCGCGCTGGGGCCCGCCGCGAGCTTCAGCATGGACTGGGAGACGTACTTCCGGCTGGCCTGCGGGCGGATCGGTGCGGAGGCGGCGGGCGATCGCATCAAGACCGAGGGCGATCCGGAGCTGACGGCGGCGATCCTGCGGAACTTCGCGGTGACGCCGTGACGTTTTAACCGGGCGCCGACTCTTTAATCGGGTGCCGGTGGGGCGGGCCGCGGTTACCGTCCCCGCCATGACCACCCGGCTCACCTTCCACGGCCCGCTCTCCTCCGCCCGCGCCGACGCGATCGTCGACCGCCTCTCCGCGAACCGCCCCCACACCGTCCTCGACATCGGCTGCGGCTGGGGCGAGTTGTTGCTCCGCGTGCTGGAGGCGGTGCCGGAGGCGCGGGGCACGGGCGTCGACCTCAATGAAGCCGACCTCGCCCGGGGCCGCCGCTCGGCGGAGGAGCGGGGCCTGACGGGACGGGTCGACTTCCTGGCGGAGTCCGCCCGCGACACGGCCCATGGCCCCGCTGACCTGGTCCTGTGCGTGGGGGCAAGCCAGGCCCTGTCCGACGCCGACTGCCCCACGGCGGAAGCCCTGCGCTCGCTGCGGAGGCTGGTGACCGACGGGGGCCGGGTCCTCCTGGGCGAGGGCATCTGGGACCGCCGGCCCACGGAGGCCGAGCTTGCGGGAATGTGGCCCGGCGCCGCGACCTCCGACCACCTCAGCCTTGCTGAACTCCTCGACCTCGCCGTCGCCTCGGGCTTCCGCCCGGAATGGACAGAAACAGCGACTCTCTCGGAGTGGGAGCACTTCGAATCGGGTTACCAGGCCGCCCAGGAGGTCTGGCTGGCCGCCAACCCGGCCGCGACCGAGACCCGCAACCGCCTGGACCGCCACCGCGCCCAGTGGATGAGCTACCGAGGGGTCCTGGGGATGGCGTACCTGACGCTGGTACCGGTCCTGCGCTGAGAGTCGGCTACGCCGCCGGGACGTGCACTGTCTCCACCCTGCTCGCGACCAACCGTTCCCGTTCCCGGCGGGCGGCGCGGGTGCGGAGGCGGAGGATCTGGGTGAGGCCGAGGGTCTGGAGGACGAAGACGGCGCTGAAGGCCACGGAGTAGTCGTCGTCGGTGGCGTCCAACAGGACGCCGATGGCGAAGAGGGTGGTCATGGAGGCGATGAAACCGCCCATGTTGGTGATGCCGGAGGCGGTGCCCTGACGCTCGGGCGGGTTGGCGGGGCGGGCGAAGTCGAAGCCGAGCATGGAGGCGGGGCCGCAGGCACCCAGCACCACGCACAGCACCACCAGCAGCGCCATCGGCGCGTGCGCGCCCGGCCAGGCGAGGGTCAGCGCCCACATGACGGCCGTCGCGGCGACCGTACCGAGGGCCAGCGGGAGCCGGGCCGCGTGGTGCCGGGCGACGACCTGGCCGTAGACGAGCCCGATCACCATGTTGGAGAGCACGACCAGGGTGAGCAGCTCACCCGCGCCGGCCCGGCTGAGCCCCTGCGCCTGCACCAGGAACGGCAGCCCCCAGAGCAGCAGGAAGACCATCGCCGGGAACTGCGTGGTGAAGTGCACCCACATCCCCAGCCGGGTACCGGGTTCCCGCCACGCCTCCGCGATCTGCCGGCGCACATACGCGGCACCCTGGTGCGGGAAGGGCTCCGGCTCATGGCCCTCGGGGTGGTCCTTGAGGAACAACAGGGTCAGCACCAGTACGACCGCACCCGCGAGCGCGCTGCCCGCGAACGCCGGGGTCCAGCCGAGCCCGTGCAGCAGCCGGGCCAGCACCAGGGTGGAGACAAGGTTGCCCGCCATGCCGACCAGCCCGGCGAGCTGCGCGACGAAGGGCCCGCGCCGGGCCGGGAACCACCGGGTACCGAGCCGCAGCACGCTGATGAACGTCATCGCGTCCCCACAGCCCAGCAGCGCGCGGGACGCTAGTGCGGTGCCGTACGAAGGCGAGAAGGCGAAGCCGAGCTGTCCGGCCGTGAACAGCACCGCGCCCAGGCACAGCACCTTCTTCGTGCCGAGCCGGTCGACCAGCAGGCCGACGGGTATCTGCATGCCCGCGTACACGAGCAACTGGAGGATCGAGAACGTCGACAGCGCGGAGGCGTTCACATGGAAGCGGTCCGCCGCGTCCAGGCCGGCCACGCCGAGCGAGGTGCGGAAGATGACGGCGACGAAGTAGACCGCGACGCCGATGGACCACACGGCGACGGCCCGGCGGCCGCCCGGAGGGTCACCCGGCAGGGTGGTCGTGGCCCGGCTCATCGGACCTCCCCGCGCGCCAGCCCGGAGAACCAGCCGACGTGCCGGTGCACCAGCCCGACCGCCGCCTCCGCGTCCCCGGCGCGCAGCGCGTCCAGGATCTCGGCGTGCTCGGTGAGGGTCTTGGCGATCCGGTCGGGGTGGGAGTGCATCACCGCGACGCCCATCCGGAGCTGACGGTCGCGGAGCTGGTCGTAGAGGCGGGACAGGATCTCGTTCCCGCCGCTGCGCACGATCTCGGCGTGGAAGCAGCGGTCGGTGACGGCGGCGGCCGCGAAGTCGCCCGCCGCGGCCTGCTCCCGCTGCCGCTGGAGCAGCTCGGCGAGCCGGTCCAGCAGGGCGGGCGGCGCGGGAACGGCCTTACGGGCGGCGTGCTCCTCGACCAGCAGCCGGGTCTCCACCACGTCGGCGATCTCCTGCGCCGAGACCGGCAGCACCAGCGCGCCCTTCTTCGGGTACAGCCGGATCAGCCCCTCGGCCTCCAGCCGCAGCAGCGCCTCGCGGACGGGGGTACGGGACACCCCCACCGCCTCGGCCAGCTCGCCCTCGGTGAGCAGGGTGCCGCCCTCGTACCGGCGGTCGAGGACGCCCTGCTTGACGTGGGTGTAGACGCGGTCGGCGGCGGGTGGCTGCCTGGTGGCCGTTTGCATGCCCACAGGATAGATACAACAGCCGGGGGTGGGACAGCGCGGTCCAGCATGCGGACCCGGCCGAGGGGGCGTCAGCGGAGCGCCGGAACTTTCCTTCCCCAGGAGTGCAACCATGGGGGCCGTTCACTTGTCACACAGGTGCGGCCCTCCTTTCAGGGCACCTCAACTAGGTCGCATTCCCAGGGCATTTCAGACAATCGAGGTATTTCGCTTTGATTACCGGCATCAAGGGCTCCTCCCTCCGCAGGGCCGCCGCCGTCGCCGTCGCGTCCGGCGCGCTGCTCACCACGAGTGCCCTCACCGCAGCGCCCGCGCAGGCCGCTTCCGCGCCGTCGATCGTGGCCGCGGGCGGCTACGCGATGAACAACTCCACCGGCGCTTCGCTGTACACCAAGGCCGCGGACACCCGGCGCTCCACGGGTTCGACCACCAAGATCATGACCGCGAAGGTCGTGCTGGCGCAGCCGAACCTGAACCTGGACACCAAGGTCACCATCCCCAAGGGCGCCAGCGACTACATCGTCGCCAACAACGCGTCCTCGGCCGGCCTGATCGTCGGCGACAAGGTCACCGTCCGCCAGCTCCTGTACGGGCTGATGCTGCCGTCGGGCTGCGACGCCGCGTACGTCCTCGCGGACAAGTACGGCTCGGGCAGCACGCACACCGCGCGGGTGAACTCCTTCCTCGGCAAGATGAACTCCGCCGCGAAGGCCCTCAACCTGAAGAACACGCACTTCGATTCCTTCGACGGCATCGGCAAGGGCTCGAACTACTCGACCCCGCGCGACCTGACGAAGATCGCCAGCAGCGCGATGAAGAACGCCAACTTCCGGGCGATCGTCAAGACCAAGTCGTACACGGCGAAGACGGTCACCAAGACCGGCAGCACGCGCACGATGAAGGCGTGGACCAACACCAACACGCTGCTCAGCAGCTACAGCGGCACCATCGGCGTCAAGACCGGCTCCGGCCCCGAGGCCAAGTACTGCCTCGTCTTCGCCGCCACCCGCAACGGCAAGACGGTCATCGGCACGGTCCTCGCGTCGTCCTCCGTCAACCAGCGCGGCACGGACGCGACGAAGATCCTGAACTACGGCTTCACCAAGTAAGCCCCGCAGCACTCCAGGGCCCGCCCAACCGGTTCACTCCGCGGGGGCGGGCCCTTTGCGTTGCCTCAACTCACCTTCCCTATACCGGGATCAGCACCCCGAAGTCGGGGAAACAACCGATCTTCCCTCGCAATCGTGAACATCCCAGTTGTCAACTGGCATATGCCGTTTGCCGGGCCCTACGTTCCACGGCGGAGGTGGTTCATATGAACGAGGCGATCGACATCAGCGACTTCGTCTACGCGGCGACCGGAGACCGCGTACGGAGGCTGACGATGCCGGACGGGACGCACTGGTTCCCGGCGGCGGACGTCTGCAAGAAGTTGGGTTACACCACGACCCGTAAGGCCCTTCTCGATCACGTCCCGGAGGCCCATCGAGAGTTTCTCGAGACTGTGACTGGAAGTCACAGTCTCAGCGTTCCCGCAGGTAGGGGGTGGCGCCGAGACTTGCAGATCATTGATCTCCAAGGTCTCATCCTCCTCGTCAACGCCTGCACCAAGCCCGCCTGCGCGCCTTTCAAGCAGTGGGTCGCGGAGGTCATCGAGACGGTCCAGCGGGAGGGGTTCTACGCACTGGAGGAGGCCGAGGTGCAGCCCCTCGGGCCGGGGGCTCCGGTCGCCTACGCCATGCCGGAGCAGGTCGCGGAGGCCATCGTCCGGCTGGAGGCGCACAACCTCAAGCTGGACGAGGAGTTGGCGGGCGTACAGCGTCAATCCCTCGCGCTGCAAAGGGAGATGCTCACCGCGCAGACAGCCATGGCCGAGGCGATGGTGCGTATTGCGGACCGGATCGATGGGTTCAGCCTCCGCCCGGCCATCCCTGTCGGAGGACCCGCCGCCACCGCCTCCCTACTGGCCGGCTGGCGGGAGCGGTTGTCCGTGACCGAGGACGTGTGGACGGTGGCCGTCGTCATCGCGCCGGTGCTCGTGGAGAAGGGCGAGTTGCGGGAGCCGCTCGAGTCGATCGCGGCACGGACCGGATTGACCGTGCGGCGGGGCAATGAATGTCTGCGGATGTTGCGGCGGCACGCCTGCATTCGGTCGCGGGGTGGAGCCGAGGGCGGGGCGCCGGTGTATGTGCTGAACACCGTTTGAGAAAGCGCGTGAGAGATGAACGAGAAATGCTGAGACCCTAACTGGAGGTTAGGGTCTCAGCATTTCTGCAGGTCAAAAGGGCCTACTACGCCCAGGAGAGCAACCGCTTCGGCTGTTCGAGAATTGCCGCCACATCTGCCAGGACCTTGGAGCCGAGTTCGCCGTCGACCAGGCGGTGGTCGAAGCTGAGGGCGAGGGTGGTGACCTGGCGGGGCTTGACCTTGCCCTTGTGGACCCACGGCTGGAGCTTGATCGCGCCGACGGCGAGGATCGCGGACTCGCCGGGGTTGAGGATCGGCGTACCGGTGTCGACGCCGAAGACGCCGACGTTGGTGATGGTCACCGTGCCGCCCTGCATCGCCGCCGGGGACGTCTTGCCCTCGCGGGCCGTGCTCACCAACTCGCCCAGCGCCGCGGACAACTGCGGGAGCGTCTTGTCCTGCGCGTCCTTGATGTTGGGCACGATCAGCCCGCGCGGAGTCGCCGCCGCGATGCCCAGGTTGACGTAGTGCTTGAGCACGATCTCCTGGGCCGCCTCGTCCCAGGACGCGTTGACCTCGGGGTTGCGCTTGATCGCGACCAGCAGGGCCTTGGCGATCAGCAGCAGCGGGTTCACCCGCAGCCCCTGGAACTCCTTGTCCTGCTTCAGCTCCTCGACCAGCTTCATCGTCCGCGTCACGTCCACCGTCACGAACTCCGTGACGTGCGGCGCCGTGAACGCCGAGCCGATCATCGCCTGCGCGGTCGCCTTGCGGACCCCCTTGACCGGGATACGCGTCTCCCGCGCGGAGTCGTACCCCGCCACGGCGGGCGCGGGAGCGGGCACAGCGGCCGGGGCCGGCGCTTCCACCACCGGCTCCGCCGGGGCCACCGCCGCGTGCACGTCCTCACGCGTGATGATGCCGTCCGGCCCGGACGGGGTGACCCGCGCCAGGTCGACGCCCAGGTCCTTGGCCAGCTTGCGCACCGGCGGCTTGGCCAGCGGGCGCTCCTTGACCGGAGCGGGGGCGGGAGCGGCGGCGCCGTGCCCGTTCAGCTCGGCCTGCACCGCCTGCGCGGCGGCCACCGCCACCTCGGGCCCCTTGCGGGGACGCCGCTTGGTGGAGGAGGCGGCCACGCCGTACCCCACCAGCACCGGCGTACGACCCTGCGGCTCGGCCTCGTCAGCGGCGGGAGCGGGCTCGGCCGGCGCCGGCTCGGAGGCGGCCCCGCCCGACACGTCGACCGCGATGATCGCCGTACCCACATCGACCGTCGTGCCCTCGGCGAAGCGCAGCTCGCGCACCACCCCGTCGTAGGGGATGGGGAGTTCGACGGCCGCCTTGGCGGTCTCGACCTCGCACACCACCTGGCCGTCGGTGACCGTGTCCCCGACCTGCACGTACCACTTGAGGATCTCGGCCTCGGTGAGCCCCTCGCCCACGTCCGGCATCTTGAACTCGCGCACGGAAGCTTCCGTCATCGTCGTCACGAAACCTTCCTCAGTACGCAAGGGCGCGGTCGACGGCGTCGAGCACCCGGTCCAGGCCCGGCAGATACTCGTCCTCCAGGCGCGCCGGCGGGTACGGGGCGTGATAGCCGCCGACCCGGAGCACCGGAGCCTCCAGGTGGTAGAAGCACCGCTCGGTGATCCGCGCGGCGATCTCCGCGCCGGAGCCGAGGAACACCGGCGCCTCGTGGACGACCACCAGACGGCGGGTCTTCTCGACCGAGGTCTGGATGGTGTCGAAGTCCAGCGGGGAGACCGAGCGGAGGTCGAGCACCTCCAGGGACTTGCCCTCCTCGGCGGCCGCGTCGGCCACCTGCTGACACAGCTTGACCATCGGCCCGTAGGCGGCCAGCGTCAGGTCGGTGCCCTCGCGGACCACGCTCGCCCTGTGCAGCGGGCCGGGGATCAGCTCGGGGTCGACCTCGCCCTTGTCCCAGTAGCGCCGCTTGGGCTCGAAGTAGATCACCGGGTCGTCGCTCTGGATGGCCTGCTGCATCATCCAGTAGGCGTCCGAGGAGTTGGACGGGCTGACCACCTTCAGGCCCGCCACGTGCGCGAACAGCGCCTCGGGGGACTCGGAGTGGTGCTCGACCGCGCCGATGCCGCCGCCGTAGGGGATGCGGATGACGACGGGCATCTTGACCTTGCCCAGCGAGCGGGCGTGCATCTTCGCGAGCTGGGTGACGATCTGGTCGTACGCCGGGAAGACGAAGCCGTCGAACTGGATCTCGACCACCGGGCGGTAGCCGCGCAGGGCCAGGCCGATCGCGGTGCCCACGATGCCGGACTCGGCGAGCGGGGTGTCGATGACCCGCTCCTCGCCGAAGTCCTTCTGGAGGCCGTCGGTCACCCGGAAGACGCCGCCGAGCTTGCCGACGTCCTCGCCCATGACCAGGACCTTGGGGTCGGTCTCCAGCGCGCGCCGCAGCGATTCGTTGATCGCCTTGGCCAGAGCCATTTTCTCCGCCATGTCAGTTGCCCCCCTCGGCGTCCGTGAACGACGCCTGGTAGGCGGCGAACTGGGCGCGCTCCTCGTCGACGAGCGCGTGCCCGTCCGCGTACACGTTCTCGAAGATGGCGAAGCGGTCCGGGTCCGGCATGGCGCGGACCGCTTCCCGCACTCGCTTGCCCAACGCCTCGGACTCGTCCTCCAGTTCCGCGAAAAATCCCTCGTCCGCGTGGTTTGAGGACTCCAGGTAGGCGCGCAGACGCAGGATCGGGTCCTTCGCCTCCCAGGCGACACGCTCGTCGTCGTGCCGGTAGCGCGTGGGGTCGTCGGAGGTGGTGTGGGCGCCCATCCGGTAGGTGAACGCCTCGACCAGGGTCGGGCCCTCGCCGTTGCGGGCGCGCTCCAGCGCCCAGCGGGTCACGGCGAGGCAGGCCAGCACGTCGTTGCCGTCGACCCGGACGCCGGGGAAGCCGTAGCCCTGGGCGCGCTGGTAGAGCGGGACGCGGGTCTGCTTCTCGGTGGGCTCGGAGATCGCCCACTGGTTGTTCTGGCAGAAGAACACCACCGGGGCGTTGTAGACCGCCGAGAAGGTGAACGACTCCGCTACGTCGCCCTGGCTGGACGCGCCGTCGCCGAAGTAGGCGATCACGGCCGAGTCGGCGCCGTCCTTGGCCACGCCCATCGCGTAGCCGGTGGCGTGCAGCGTCTGCGAGCCGATGACGATCGTGTAGAG
The DNA here is from genome assembly GCF_004784475.1 of Streptomyces bauhiniae. Lineage (GTDB taxonomy): Bacteria > Actinomycetota > Actinomycetes > Streptomycetales > Streptomycetaceae > Streptomyces > Streptomyces seoulensis. The sequence goes on along the minus strand of NZ_SRRT01000006.1, from coordinate 287,209 downwards.
GTGGAAGTTGTTGCCGTTGGGGTCCCAGCCGCCGTTGTTCACGCCGCGGAACATGCCGAGCAGGTTGGTCGGGTCGACCCCGCGGCACCAGGCGACGCCGTGCTCGCGGTAGGTCGGGAAGACGTAGTCGTCCTCGCGGGTGGCGCGGCCGGAGCCGATCTGGGCGGCCTCCTGGCCGAGCAGCGAGGCCCACAGGCCCAGCTCGCCCTGGCGCTGCAGGGCGGTCGCCTCCGCGTCGAAGCGGCGGGTGAGCACCATGTCGCGGTACAGACCGCGCAGCTCGTCGGGGGTGATGCCGGCGACGTAGGCGTCGAACTCGGCGTTCTTGACCCGCTTGCCCTCCGGCGTCAGAAGCTGCACCAGCTCCGGCTCGGTGCCCTGCTTCGCGGTGCTGCGGGTGCTGCGCCCGGTACCGGCGGTACCGGCCTTGCCTGCGGCGCTGCGTCGCGGCTTGCGCGCGGCACTGCTCTCCACGGTCACGTGTGCTCCTCCGTCGTTCCGGCCCACGGGGTTGCCGGTGAGCCTGGGGTCCCCCTTGCTCGGTCGGAGCCGGGGGGAGCGGCCACCTCTTCTCGACCACCGGGCACGGGGTGGGTGCCGCTCGGCCGGGAACAGGCGTGACAGGTGCCCCGGCGAGCGCCTGCGGCTTTTAACGTTACCCAGTGCTCCACATTTCTGTGAAACCCCACCTGACCTGCGATTTTGCTTGGATTTCCAAGTAAATCGACGAGGCCCGGAAGTTTGCTGGTCACAGCCTTGCAGGAGGCCGGAGCAACGGCACGTTATCCCGCGCACCCAGCTCAAAGGAAGAGTCCCGGCGCGTCACCGGGGACGGCCGGGGATTTCTTTCGCGCCGCGCGCGAATTGCGCTTCGAAGGACACCGGGACGTTCACCGGGGCACTCCGGGTGACCGAATGCGACCGCCGAAGACTGCCTGTGACAACCCCCAGCTCACGGGGGCTTTTCGTGCCCTAGCATCGGCGCGTGCAGCGCCTTCGTGTACCACCCGTCGTGCCCCACGCGCCCCCGCTCGGCACCTTGTTACCCCTGTACGGAGCCGGTACGGCCCTCGCCTGCGAACCGGTCGACCAGGGGCTGCTCAACCGGGGCTTCCGGGTGCGCACCACGCGGGGCCGGTACTTCCTCAAGCACCACTTCGACCCCGACACCGCCGACCCCGACGCCATCGAGCGCCGCCATCGGGCCACCCAGCGCCTCGCCGAGGTCGGCGTCCCGGCCGTCCCGCCGCTCACCCACCGCGAGGGCCGTACGGTCGCGGTCGTCGGCGGGCACGCCTACGCCCTGCACCCCTGGATCGAGGGCGGGCATCTGCACGGCGGCCAGCTCACCCGCTCCGAGAGCGCGCGCCTGGGCGCGCTGCTGGGCGCCGTGCACGCCTGCCTGGAGCGCGTGATGCCGCCCAAGGGGCGCACCCGTCCGGCCACCGGCCCGCACCCGGTGGAGAGCGCCGACCCGGCCGACACTTTCACCCTCATCGACGACCTGCTGGGCCACGTCCACCGCCACAGGCCGGCCGACGCCTTCGACGACCTGGCCCGCCACCGCCTGCTGGAACGCCGGTCGCTGCTGGAGCAGCACACCCACCGCCGGCCGCCGCGCGGCGGCCCGGTGGGCTGGGTGCACGGCGACTTCCACCCGTTCAACCTGCTCTACCGGGGCGGCACCCCGGCCGCCATCGTCGACTGGGACCGGCTCGGCGTGCAGCCCCGCGCCGAGGAGGCCGTACGCGCCGCCGCGATCTTCTTCGTACGGCCCGCGGGGATGCTGGATCTGCCCAAGGCGCGGGCGTACGCGCGGGCGTACCGGCGCGCGGCGCGGGCCACCCCCTCGGAGCTGGCGGCGGCCGTGCACCGGGTGTGGTGGGAGCGCCTGAACGACTTCTGGATGCTGCGCTGGCACTACGAGCGCGGTGACACCCGCGCCGACCGCCAGTTCCCGGCCGCCTCCGCGCTCGCGGTGTGGTGGACACGGGAGTACGACGCGGTCTGCGACGCCTTCACGAGCTGACCGCCCAGAGAGCGGTCAGCCGCCGGCCGGCCCGTCCGGGCCCGTTCCAGGGGCCGGCGGGGTCGGCCTTCAAGTGCCGTCGGCGCCGCCCGCGTCCGCCCCGGCCGCCGCACCGGCGGCCGCACCGCCGTCGGTCGTGCCGCCCGTCTCGTTGCCGCCCGGACCGGCCGTGGTGCCCGCGTCCGTACCGCCGCCGCCGGACGCGTCGCCCGTGGCGGGCGGCGAGGTCTGCGGGGCGCTCGGCTGATCGGAGGTCTGCTGGTCGGTCGGCTCGTCCGTCGGCTCGGCGGTGCCGGGGTCGGTCGTCCGGTAGGACGGGGTGTAGTCGGAGCCGTTGTTCCAGCCCGAACCGCCCTGGGTGGCCGGGTCGTCCGTCGGCTCCTTGGTGGTGTCGTCGGTCGGCGTCTCGGACGCCTTGTCGTCCTTGTGCGTCTGCGAGTGCGTCGGGGTCGGCTTGGTGCCCTTGCCCTCGTCGCCGCCGGTGTTGTTCAGCGCGAGCGCGACACCGGCCACGACCGCCACCACGGCGAGCGCGGCCAGCACCAGGAGCTTGCCCCGGCCGCTGCCCTTGTTGCCGTGGCCCTCGAAGCCGCCGTCGTCGCCGCCCCCGTAACCGCCCGGCAGGATCGGCTGCGGAATCTGCGTGGTGCCGCCGCCGTAGCCGCCGGACTGGGGCATCACGGTGGTGCCCGCGTAGCCGCCGGGCGGCGTCGGCGCGCCCGCCGTGGCGTCCACCGGGCCGGTGTTCCAGGTGCCGGAGTGGGCGCCCTGGTCGTACAGCATCTGCAGGCCGTACTGGATCAGGCCGCGCATCTCCTCGGCCGTCTGGAAGCGGTCGTCCGGCTCCTTGGCGAGGGAGCGCATGACCAGGCCGTCCAGCTCGGGCGGGCAGCCCGCGGTGACCTGCGAGGGCGGCACCGGCATGTCCTGGACGTGCTGGTAGACCACCGACAGCGGGGTCTCACCGGTGAAGGGGGGACGCAGCGCGAGGAGTTCGTAGAGCAGGCAGCCGGTGGCGTACAGGTCGGAGCGGTGGTCGACGGCCTTGCCGAGCGCCTGCTCCGGGGAGAGGTACTGCGGGGTGCCCATGACCATGCCGGTCTGGGTCATCGTCGTGGAGGCGCCGTGCAGGGCGCGGGCGATGCCGAAGTCCATCACCTTGACCGCGCCGTTGTCGGTGATGATGACGTTGGCGGGCTTGATGTCACGGTGCACGATGCCGTGCTGGTGCGAGTAGGCGAGCGCGTCCAGCACGCCGGAGACGATGATGAGGGCCTGCTCGGGGCCCGGCGCGTCCGCGTCGACCAGCAGCTCGCGGATGGTGCGGCCCTCGACCAGCTCCATCACGATGTACGGCACGGCCTGGCCGCCCACCTGGTCCTCGCCGGAGTCGTACACGGCGACGATCGAGTGGTGGTTGAGTCCGGCCACCGACTGGGCCTCGCGCGTGAAGCGGGCCTTGGAGGTGGGGTCCTCGGCGAGGTCGGCGCGCAGCAGCTTGACCGCGACCGTACGGCCGAGCCGGACGTCCTCGGCCGCGAACACCTCGGCCATGCCGCCCCGGCCGAGCCGGTGGGTGAGCCGGTAGCGGCCGTCGCCGACGAGCCCGCCGTTGCCCCAGTTCTCCGGCGCCTCCGCCATGCCGCCGCCGGCCGCCGCCTCGGGGTCGGACGGGCCTTGGGCGCCGTGCGTCTGTGCCATCGGTCCTCGCCGTCGTTTCTGCCCGCGGTGCGCGCGGTGTTGATACGGACTCCGTCGGCCACGCTACAGCCTCGCCGGTGGCCGCCGGTCCCGATCCGGCACCGGGACGGGCCCAGGACGGACCGGCCATGAAACCCGCAGCACAGGCCCTCGTGCAAATTCCGTGCACCGGTCGTACGCCTGCTGTAACGCTTGCGCGACGCTTCTTTCGCGTACGGTCACGGAACGGGCACCGGGCTTGACGTGTCCGTGCCCTCGGGCAGACTTGGCCGGGAATGACACATTCGATCAAGACGTGTGCCACGCGGCGCGGGTCCGGTCGATGACGGCTCCGACGGGCCAGTGGGGGACACGGAACGATGAGCCAGGACGGCGCACAGGGCGGCCGGTACACGGGGCGGGCACTGGCCGGTGGCCGTTACCGGCTCCAGGACCTGCTCGGCGAGGGCGGCATGGCCGCCGTGCACCTGGCCCACGACGCGGTGCTGGACCGCCAGGTGGCCATCAAGACCCTGCACACCGAGCTGGGCCGGGAGCAGGCGTTCCGCGAGCGGTTCCGCCGCGAGGCCCAGGCCGTGGCCAAGCTCACGCACACCAACATCGTCTCCGTCTTCGACACCGGCGAGGACGAAGCGGACGGCATGCCCTACATCGTCATGGAGTACGTGGAGGGCCGCCCGCTCGGCTCCGTGCTCGCCGACGACGTACGGCAGTTCGGCGCGATGCCCGCCGACAAGGCGCTGAAGATCACCGCGGACGTGCTGGCCGCGCTGGAGATCAGCCACGAGAAGGGGCTGGTCCACCGGGACATCAAGCCGGGCAACGTGATGACCACCAAGCGCGGTGTGGTCAAGGTGATGGACTTCGGCATCGCGCGGGCCATGCAGTCCGGGGTCACCTCGATGACGCAGACCGGCATGGTGGTCGGCACCCCGCAGTACCTCTCCCCCGAGCAGGCCCTCGGCCGCGGGGTGGACGCCCGCTCCGACCTGTACTCGGTCGGCATCATGCTGTTCCAGCTCGTCACCGGACGGCTGCCGTTCGACGCGGACTCCCCGCTGGCCATCGCGTACGCGCACGTCCAGGAGGAGCCGGTCGCGCCCTCCTCGATCAACCGCGCGCTGCCCCCGGCGGTGGACGCCCTGGTGGCCCGCGCGCTGAAGAAGAACCCCAACGAACGCTTCCCCACCGCCGAGGCGATGCGCGAGGAGTGCCTGCGGGTGGCCGCCTCGCTCCAGCAGGCGGCGCCGAGCATCGTGCCGGGCGCGGGTCCGGCGCAGAGCGGCTCGGGCGTGGGCTCGGCGGTGTTCCCGCCGATCGGCCACACGGCCCCGCAGCCCCACCCCGGCCAGGTGCAGCAGCCGTACCAGCCGACGCCGAACCCCTACGGCACCCCGCCCCCGTCCTACGGCTACCCGCAGCAGGGCGGCTACCCGACTCCGCCCGCGTACGGCCGGCAGCCCGCGCCCGCCTACGGGGCCCAGCCGGTGACGGCGGTGCCGTCCTCCGGGGGCGGCCGGAGCCGCAAGCCGGTCCTCATCGGCTCGGTCGCGGTGGCCGCGGTGCTGATCGCGGGCCTGCTGATCGCGCTGATCAGGGACGACAGTGCCGACCAGGCCCATGGAGGCGACGGGTCCCCCAGCGCCTCCGCGTCCACGCACGGCTCCGGCTACCGGGGCCCGGACACCTCCCGCACGATCGACGACACCGAGTGCACCGAGCCGCAGGAGTCGTACAACGACGAGAAGAAGATCCGGCTGCCCGACTTCCGGTACAAGAACATCGACTCCGTGAAGGCGTGCTTCCAGGCCGCGAGCTGGCAGTACAAGGTGAAGAAGGAAGACAACAACACCTGGGGCGACGGCACGGTCCTCGACCAGTTCCCCGCGCCGGGCACGGACGTCGACCCGAAGAACATGGGCGAGGTCTCGCTGAACGTCTCCACGGGCGAGCCGCCGCAGTAGGTGACGTACGAGAAGGGCCCGGCGGAGTGCTTCCGCCGGGCCCTTCTCACGTTCCGGGTCTACAGGTACGGCCCGCCCGAGCGGCCGCCGGTGTGCTGCTCCTCGGGGCCCTCCGGGACACTGCCCGGCGGGAGCGCGCGGCGCATCTGCTCCAACTGGGCGCGGGCGGCCATCTGCTGGGCGAACAGCGTGGTCTGGATGCCATGGAAGAGGCCCTCCAGCCAGCCGACCAACTGGGCCTGGGCGATCCGCAGCTCGGCGTCGCTCGGTGTCGCGTCGTCGGTGAAGGGCAGCGACAGCCGCTCCAGCTCCGCCACCAGCTCCGGCGCGAGACCGTCCTCCAGCTCCTTGACCGAGCTGGCGTGGATCTCCTTCAGCCGGACCCGGCTCGCCTCGTCCAGAGGAGCGGCGCGCACCTCCTCCAGCAACTGCTTGATCATGCTGCCGATCCGCATGACCTTCGCCGGCTGCTCCACCTGGTCCGTCACCGGGATCTCGCGGGAGCCCTCGTCCGTGCCGCCACCGAGCGCCATCCCGTCCTGGCCCACGACGAGGATCTGGGGGTTCTCGGGCGACCGTTCGTTCCTCGGCATCTCCATGCCGTCATTCTCTCGCACCCGCCCACGCGCCCGTGATCCGGCATCCCGCCCCCGACGGCCCAGCCCAAAATGCCGGGTGCGCCACGAGATGTGAGGCTGGATTCCTTCTTCCCCGGCGTTTCCCGGCATTCCCCCGGAGGTCACCGACGTGACTCCATGGCTGCGACTCACGCTCCGCCTGGTGCGGGTGCTGCTCGTCCTGGCGGCGACGGCCGCGCCGCTGTGCGGCGCCGCGACCGCGTACGGCGCGGAGAGCGCCCCGCCGGGTTCGCCCAGCCCCTCCGGCCGCTCCTCCGCCCCCGCCGTGCGGGCCCGGAACGCCGCCGACACCGCCTCGCCGTCCCCGACCGTCTCCAAGCCCGCGCGGGCCGGGAGCCGGGGCGGGGAGGGGCGGATGCGGCCGGGCCGTCCCGAGGCGCCCGACCCGGCCCAGGACCCGTCGGGCAGCGCCACGCCCGCCACCCCGGAGGCCGCCTACCCGGAGGAGCCGGAGACTGCCGACAGCCCCGCCGCCCCCACGCCGACCGCCGCCTCGGCCCCGGCCTCGCGGCCCGCCGCCGTACGCCAGGGGGAGGGCACCACGGCACGCGCGCCGCGCATCCTCCCCCTGGGCAGCGGCCTGGTCCTGCTGGGCCTCGGCCTGGCGCTTGCCCGGCTGGGCCTGCGCCTGCGCCGAAACTGAGGGCCGCTTCGGGGGCTTACGGCGCGACCAGCAGCACCTTGCCGATGTGCCCGCTGCCCTCCACCACCCGGTGCCCCTCGGCCGCGTCCGTCATCGGCACCTCGCGGTCGACGACGGGACGTACGACGCCCGACGCGATCAGCGGCCAGACGTGCTCGCGTACGGCCGCCACGATGGCCGCCTTCTCGCTCAGCGGGCGGGCCCGCAGCGAGGTCGCGCTGACCGCGCCGCGCTTGCCCAGCAGCAGGCCGATGTTCAGCTCGCCCTTGGTGCCGCCCTGCATCCCGATGATCATCAGGCGCCCGTTGACGGCCAGCGTCTCCACGTTGCGGCCCAGGTACTTGGCGCCCATGTTGTCGAGGATGACGTCGGCGCCCTTGCCGTCCGTGGCCCGCTCGATCTCGGCGACGAAGTCCTGGTCGCGGTAGTTGATCAGGATGTCCGCGCCCAGCTCGGCGCAGAAGTCCAGCTTCTCCTTGGTTCCGGCGGTCACGGCGACCCGCGCCCCGATGGCCTTGGCAAGCTGGATCGCCATGGTGCCGATGCCGCTGGAACCACCGTGCACCAGCAGCAGTTCGCCGGGCCGGAGGTGGGCCAGCATGAAGACGTTGGACCAGACCGTGCAGGCCACCTCGGGCAGCGCGGCCGCCTGCTTGAGGTCGATGCCCTCGGGAACCGGCAGCAGTTGCCCGGCCGGGATGACGACCTTCTGCGCGTAACCGCCGCCCGCGAGCAGCGCGCACACCTCGTCGCCGACGGACCAGCCGGAGACACCGGGACCGAGCGCGGCGATCCGGCCGGAACACTCCAGACCGGGGTAGGCGGAGGCGCCGGGCGGCGGGTCGTAATGGCCCTGACGCTGCATGATGTCGGCCCGGTTGACGGCGCTGGCCACCACCTCGACCAGCACCTCGCCCTCGCCGGGCACCGGATCGGGCACCTCGGTCCAGGTCAGGTTCTCGGGCCCGCCGGGTTCGGAAATCGTGATCGCATGCATGCCCGCGACGCTACTCCCCGACCGCGCCACGGGCCTGACGGCCCGCTCAGTCGCCCGGCAGTGGACGCGCGTGCGGGGCGACATGCTCGGTGGGACTGGCCCTCACGATGGTGATCAGCCGGTCGGTGAGCTGCAACTCCCCGATGGCCGGGTCGTCGTAACCCAGCACCCGGTGCCCGCGTACGACGCTGACCACGAGGTCCTCCGTGTCGCGTGGGGTGCGGCCCACCTCGGCGCGAACCACCGGGCGGTCCACGATGTCCAGGCCGCTGCCCTGCTGGATCAGGTCCTCCATCACCATGCCGGCGGCGGGGCTGAGCACGGAGAGACCGAGCAGCCGGCCCGCCGCTCCGGAGCTGGTGATGACCGCGTCGGCGCCGGACTGCTTGAGCAGCGGGGCGTTCTCCTCCTCGCGGACGGCGGCGACGATCTTGGCGCCCCGGTTGAGCTGGCGCGCCGTCAGGGCGACCAGCACGGCGGTGTCGTCGCGCTGCGGGGCGATGATGATCTGCCGCGCCTTGTGCACCTCCGCGCGCCGCAGCACCTCGCTGCGGGTCGCGTCGCCGGTGACGCCCGCGTAGCCCTCGGCGGTGGCCGCCTCGATCGCCTTGGAACTGGGGTCGACCACGACGACCTGTTCCTTCTTCAGCCCGGTCGCGCAGACGGTCTGGATCGCCGAACGCCCCTTCGTGCCGAAGCCGATGACCACGGTGTGGTCGCGCAAGGTGGACCTCCAGCGATTGAGACGCCATTCCTCACGGGTGCGTTCGGTGAGGACCTCCAGCGTGGTGCCGACCAGGATGATCAGGAAGAGCACGCGCAGCGGGGTGATGACGAGGATGTTGATGAGCCGGGCACCGTCGCTGACCGGGGTGATGTCGCCGTATCCGGTGGTGGAGAGGGTGACCGTCGCGTAGTAGAACGCGTCGAGCAGGTCGACGGGACCGTCGGAGTTGTCGCGGTAGCCGCTGCGGTCGGCGTAGACGACGCACGCGGTGGCGACCAGCACCACCAGCGCCATCACCAGGCGCTTGGCGACCTGGCGTATGGGGCGTTCCACCGCCTTCCTCGGCAGCTTCACCCGCGAGGGCACCAGATGTTCGCCGGCCTGGCGGGCTATGGCGTCATGGCCCGGAAGTTTCACGTGAAACACACCCCGATTCCGGCCGTGTCCCACGGCAGGTCCAGCAGTTCCATCTCCGCACCCTGCGCCGCCCCGCCCGGCGGGACGACGGCCAGCGCGTCGGCGGTGGCGATCCCGCGCAGCATGGCGGGCCCGCTGTAGTGCAGGGGTACGGCCCGCTCCCCGCGCAGCACCACGGGAACGAGCCGGGTGTCCTGCGCGTGCCCCTGCACCGCTTCCCTCAGCGGCATCCGGTACGGCTCGGGCGCCGGGTGGGCGGCCAGCGCCCGCAGCAGCGGCTCGGCCAGCGTGAGCAGCCCGGAGACGGCCGCGAGCGGGTTGCCGGGCAGCCCGACGAGGTGCTGGTCCGCCTTGGTACGGGCCAGCAGCATGGGGTGACCGGGGCGCACCGCGACGCCGTCGACGAGGAGTTCGGCGCCGATCCGCTCCAGCGTGGGGTGGACGTGGTCCACGGGTCCGGCGGCGGTGCCCCCGGTGGTGACGATCAGGTCGGCGCGGGAGGTGGTGATCGCCCTGCGCAACGCCTTGGCGTCGTCGCCGAGCCTGCGGACGGCGATGACCTCGGCGCCCAGCGTGCGCAGCCAGGGCGCCAGCATCGGGCCGAGCGCGTCCCGGATCAGCCCGTCGTGCGGCAGCCCCTCGGTGAGGAGTTCGTCGCCGAGGACGAGGACCTCGACGCGCGGGCGCGGGACGACGGTGAGGGTGTCGTACCCGGCAGCCGCGGCGAGGCCCAGGACGGCCGGGGTGACCAGGGTGCCGGTGGGCAGCAACTGGTCGCCGCGCCGGCATTCCTGGCCGCGCGGGCGGATGTCCTGGCCGTGGCTCATCTCCGTGGTGGCGTGCAGGCGGTCCTGGGGGCCGGTGCGGCCGTGCTCGCTGCGCAGGACGGCGGTGACACCGGCGGGGACGCGGGCGCCGGTGGCGATCCGGACCGCCTCCCCGTCGGTGAGGGGCTCGGGGGGCGCGTGTCCGGCGAGCACTCCGCCGTCGCGGATCTGCCAGGGGCCGGGGCCGGCGACGGCCCAGCCGTCCATCGCGGAGGTGTCGAAGGAGGGGAGGTCGCTGAGGGCGTCCAGGGGGGCGGCGAGGACCAGGCCGAGGGCGTCACTCAGGGCGACGGAGACGTGGGGGCGCCGGGTGGCGTCGCGGACGGCTCGGGCGGCGAGGTCGCGGGCTTCGGGCCAGGGGGTGGCGTCGTGGTGGGGGTGGGGGTGCTCGGGCCCGGACGGGCGGGCGGGCGCGGGGGCCGTCCGCCCGGTCTGGTCGGCGCGATCGGTCCGGTCGCTCTTGGGTGCGCGGACGAGCGCCAGGGCTTCTTCCACGTCGAGGTCGTCGGCGTCGCCGCGCCCGGCGTGCGGTCCCGCGTGGGTGCCGGAGGGGGTCATCCGGCGTCCGGGGCGGACCCGCCCCCGCTGTGCTCGGCTTCCCAGCGGTTGGCCAGGTCGGCGACCTTGGCGGACGCCTCGGCGACGGACTCGGCGTCGCCCTTGCCCTGGGCGGCGGCGTAGCCGATGAGGAAGGTGGTGAGCGGGGCGGCGGGGCGGGCCACACCATGCGCGACGTCGCGGGCGGCGTCCAGGAGGACGCGGGTGTCGACGTCGAGCTCGATGCCCAGCTCGTTCTTGACTGCGGTGATCCATTCGTTCAGCACGTGCCCATGCTCCCTGATCCGTGCCCTGGCGTGGGCGATGTCTTCCCAGGTGTCGCAGTCGAAGGAGGCGAGGGGGTCGGTGAGCCGGGTGAGGCGCAGGGAGCCGGTCAGGCGGCGCAGGGGCAGCCCGGTCAGGCCGCCGTGCTCGGTCGCGAGGTCCGCGAGGGCGGCGCGCAGGGAGGCGGTGCGGTACGCGGCCACCAGCGGCTGGTCGCGGCCGTCGTCGTCGGTGAGCATCGCCCCGTCGGCATCGCCGTCCCGCAGGGCGGCCAGCAGCCGGTGCACGGTGTCCGCGCCGAGGAACGGCAGGTCGGCGGAGAGCACCACCGCGTACTCGGCCGTGGTGAGCCGCAGCCCCGCGTCGAGCGCGGCGACGGGTCCGCCACCGGCCGGCTCCTCCCGCGCCCAGCGCACCGGCCGGGCGGTGGCACGGGGGTCGGCCACGACGACGGTGGTGGCCGCGTCGGCACAGGCCGCCAGTACCCGGTCGAGCAGCGCCCGGCCGCCGACCTGGACACCGGGCTTGTCGGCCCCGCCGAGCCGCCGCGCCCCGCCTCCGGCCAGCACGACGGCATCGTACGGGGCACCGGCCGCCGGGCCGGACCCGCTGGACTCGGGGGATGCGGCCGGCGGGGGGCCGGCCGGGGCGTTGTCGGTCACCCTTCGAGTATGGCTGGTGGGCCCCCCGGCGGCGGACGCCGCCCGGCGGAACCGGGCGGCGGGGCTCAGTCGGGCGGGCTCACACGGTGCGCAGCAGTACGGCCGGCTGTTCCACGCAGTCCGCCACGTACCTCAGGAAGCCGCCCGCCGTGCCGCCGTCGCAGACCCGGTGGTCGAAGGTGAGCGAGAGCTGCACGACCTGGCGCACGGCCAGTTCGCCCTCGTGCACCCACGGCTTGGGGACGATACGGCCGACGCCGAGCATGGCGGCCTCGGGGTGGTTGATGATCGGGGTGGAGCCATCGACCCCGAAGACGCCGTAGTTGTTCAGCGTGAAGGTGCCGCCGGTGAGTTCCCCCGGCGTCAGCCGTCCGGCGCGGGCGGCCTCGGTGAGCCGGGCGAACTCGGCGGTCAGCGACTCGGCGTCCCGCGTGTGCGCGTCCCGGACGACGGGCACGACCAGCCCGCGCTCGGTCTGCGCGGCGAACCCCAGGTGCACGCCGGGCAGTTGGACGACCTCGCGGGCCTCGGTGTCGACGTAGGAGTTCAGCTCCGGGAACCGGGCGAGGGCGGCGGCGCAGATACGGGCGAGCAGAGCGACCAGGGAGATCTTCGGAGCCCCGGCCGCGTTCATCGCGGCCCGCGCGCGCAGGAGTTCGGTCGCGTCGGCGTCGACCCAGCAGGTGGCGTCCGGGATCTCCCGGCGGCTGCGGCTCAGCTTCTCGGCGACGGCCCCGCGCACGCCCTTGAGGGGGATGCGGGTGCCTTCGGGGTGGGCGGTGGGAGTGGGGGCCGCGGTGGTGGGGGGTGCCGGGGCTTCGACGCGGAGGGCCGCTTCGACGTCCGCGCGCAGGATGAGGCCGTCCGGGCCGGTGCCGCGCAGGGCGTGCAGGTCGACGCCGTTGTCACGGGCGAGCTTGCGGACGAGGGGGGAGATGACGGGGACGGGGCCGCCCTGGGGGGCGGGGGGCTCCGGTGCGGTCGGCGCGGGGGGTGCGGGTGCCGGGGCCGGCGCAGGCGCGGCCGGTGCGGTGCCGTTGGCCGCGGTGAGCTGGGTGCGTACCCGGCGTCGGCGGCGGGCGGGGGCCTGGGTGCCGTAGCCGACCAGGACGTTGCCGGAGCCCTCGGCCTCGGCGGCGGGTTCTCCGGCCGGTCCGACGGCGTCGGGGGAGCCGACCGCGACGGTGATCAGGGGTGCGCCCACGGGCAGTTCGGTGCCCTCCTCGCCGTAGCGGGCGGTGACCACGCCGCCGTAGGGGCAGGGGACCTCCACCATCGCCTTGGCCGTCTCGACCTCCACGACCGGCTGGTCGACGGCGACCACGTCACCGACGGCCACCAGCCAGCGCACGATCTCCGCCTCGGTGAGTCCCTCGCCGAGGTCGGGCAGCTTGAACTCCAGTACCTGGGCCATCAGTTCTCCGCCTCCCACTGCAGGCGGGCCACCGCGTCCAGTACGCGGTCGACACCGGGCAGGTGGTGCCGCTCCAGCATCGGCGGCGGGTAGGGCAGGTCGAACCCGGCCACGCGCAGCACCGGTGCCTCCAGATGGTGGAAGCAGCGCTCGGTGATCCGGGCCGCGATCTCGCCGCCGGGACCGCCGAACCCGGTGGACTCGTGCACGACGACCGCGCGTCCGGTGCGCCGTACGGAGGCGCAGACCGTCTCGTCGTCGAAGGGAACCAGCGAGCGCAGGTCGACGACCTCCAGGTCCCAGCCCTCCGCGCGGGCGGCCTCGGCGGCCTCCATGCAGACCGGCAGGGACGGCCCGTAGGTGATCAGGGTGGCGCTGGTGCCGGGGCGCCGGACGACCGCGCGCCCGATGGGCTCCACCTCGGTGGGGTGGTCGGCGTTCCAGGTGTCCTTGGACCAGTAGAGCCGCTTGGGCTCCAGGAACACCACGGGGTCGTCGGAGGCGATGGCCTGCCGCAGCAGCCCGTAGGCATCGGCGACGGTGGCCGGGGTGACGACGTGCAGGCCGGGGGTGGCCATGTAGTACGCCTCGGAGGAGTCGCTGTGGTGCTCGACGCCGCCGATGCCGCCGCCGTAGGGGATACGGACCGTGATCGGCAGGGGCATGCGGCCCCGCGTGCGGTTGCGCATCCGGGAGACATGGCTGACCAACTGCTCGAACGCCGGGTAGGCGAACGCGTCGAACTGCATCTCCACCACGGGCCTGAGGCCGTACATGGCCATGCCCACGGCGGCGCCGAGGATGCCCGCCTCGGCCAGCGGGGTGTCCGTGCACCGGTCCTCGCCGAACTCGGCGGCGAGGCCGTCGGTGACCCGGAAGACACCGCCGAGGGTGCCGACGTCCTCGCCCATGACATGGACGGCGGGGTCGGCGGCCATCGCGTCGCGCATCGCGCGGGTGAGGGCCTGCGCCATGGTGGCGGGCTTGACGGCCACGGTGGTCATCGCGGGTCGCCTTCCTGGTCGTCCTGTTCGGCGGCCAGCTCGGTCCCGAGCAGCGCGCGCTGCTCGCGGAGCTGCGCGGTGGGCTCGGCGTACACGTGGTCGAAGAGGTCCATCGGGTCGAGCCGGGGGTCCTGGTTCATGCGTTCGCGCAGGTCGGCGGCCATCGCCTCGGCGTCCTGCCGGACCGCGTCGATCGCCGCCTCGTCGAGCAGCCCGCGCGCGGTCAGCTCGCGCTCCAGGAGCTGGACCGGGTCGTGCCGCCGCCACGCCTCGACCTCGTCGTCCTCGCGGTAGCGGGTCGCGTCGTCGGCGTTGGTGTGTGCCTCCACCCGGTAGGTCACCGCCTCGACCAGGGTCGGGCCGCCGCCCGCGCGGGCGCGCCGTACCGCGTCGCTGAGCACCTCGTACACCGCGACCGCGTCGTTGCCGTCGACCAGGCGGCCCGGCATGCCGTAGCCGACCGCCTTGTGGGCGAGGGAGGGGGCGGCGGTCTGCTTGGCGAGCGGGACGGAGATGGCGAAGCCGTTGTTTTGTACGAGGAAGACGACCGGGGCCTGCCAGACGGCGGCGAAGTTCAGCGCCTCGTGGAAGTCGCCCTCGCTGGTGCCGCCGTCGCCGACCATGGCGAGCGCGACCACGTCGTCCCCCTTGAGCCGCGCGGCGTGCGCGAGGCCCACGGCATGCGGCAACTGGGTGGCGAGCGGAGTGCTGAGCGGGGCCACGCGGTGGGTGTGCGGGTCGTAGCCGGTGTGCCAGTCGCCGCGCAGCAGGGTGAGCGTCTCTACCGGGTCGACACCCCGGGCGACCACGGCGAGGGTGTCGCGGTAGCTCGGGAAGAGCCAGTCACGCTCCTCCAAAGCCAGAGCGGCGGCGACCTCGCTCGCCTCCTGTCCGGTGCTGGAGGGGTACACGGCGAGCCGGCCCTGCTTGGTGAGCGCGGTCGCCTGCGTGTTGTAGCGGCGGCCGCGGACCACCTGGGCGTAGAGCCGGCGCAGCAGATCCGGGTCGGCCTTGGCGGCCGTGTCGGTGCCGAGGACGCGATAGGGCTCGGCGTCGGGCAGCAGCGGCGCGGGGTCCGTGCGGGGCTGCCAGGCGGGCGGCGGCGATGGCCGGTACGCGCCCCGCTGCTCCATGACCGTCATGACGGCACCTCCTCGTGGGAGCGGCTACGAGAGGCGGGTCGGCTGTGACCCGTCTCACCTACCGATTGTTCGGTCGTCGGCGCATTTTGGCTACTGGCCCCCTCAGGCTGTGGACAAACGGTTTTGCACAGCCTGGAATGAATGCAGGACGTCCACGGCGATGAAGCGGGGGGACATGACACCTGAACAAATGGCCCAGGCGGTGGCGGCGCATGGCGCACCCCCGCCCCGCCCGCTGGATGCCATAGATCAGGACATCCTCAAGATCCTCCAGGCGGACGGCCGCGCCTCCATACGGTCGGTCGCCGAGCGGGTCCACGTCTCCCGCGCCAACGCCTACGCGCGGATCAACCGGCTGGTCGAGGACGGGGTGATCCGTGGCTTCGGCGCCCGGGTCGACCACGAGCGGGCCGGCCACGGCACCTCGGCGTACATCACGCTGAACATCGTCCAGAACACCTGGCGCACCGTCCGCGAACAGCTTCGCCGCCTGCCTGGCGCGTCCCACATGGCGCTGGTCGGCGGCGACTTCGACGTGCTGCTGCTGGTGCACACGCCGGACAACAGGGCGCTGCGCGAGCTGGTGCTCACCCGGCTCCAGTCGATCCCCGAGGTGCTCGGCACCCGCACGCTGCTGGTGTTCGAGGAGGAGGACCTGGAGCCGGACGCGTGACCGCCCCGTCTTCGGCGCGCGCTCCCTACTCCTCGCGCAGCCCCGCGAAGACCAGCCGCACCACCGCGTCGGCCACCTCGCGCCCGCTGGCCCCCCTTGTCTCGGGCCGGTACCACTCCACGATGGAGTTGATCATTCCGAAGACCAGCCGGGTCGCCAGCCGGACCTCCACGTCCCCCCGTACGTCCCCGTCCTCGGCGGCCGCCCGCAGCAGGTCGGCCACCCGGTGGTCGAAGTCCCGGCGCCGGTCCAGCGCCCACCGCTCCGCCTCGGTGTTGCCCCGGACGCGCAGCAGCAGCGTCACATAGGGCAGCTCGGCTATGAGCACCTCGACCATGCGCCGTACGACGTGCTCCAGCCGGTCCACCGGCCGTCCCACGCGCGCGTGCTCCTCGTCGAGGATGGCGAAGAGACCGTCCAGCGCGCGGCTGACGGCCCGGCGCAGCAGCTCCTCCTTGCCGCTGACGTGGTGGTAGATCGAGGACTTGGAGATGCCCGCGGCTCTGGAGAGGTGCTCCATGGAGGTGCCGTCGTAGCCGCGCTCGTTGAACACCCCCACGGCGACCGAGAGCAGGGTCTCGGGGGTGTACGTGTCGCGCTTGGCGGTGGTCATGAGGTGCCCTCCCGCTTGTCGGTGGCGTACGCGTGGCGGTAGAGCGCGAGGGACGGCGCGTACCGGCCGGAGGGGTCGCGCAGATGCAGGTCGTCCAGCAGCTCGTAGGCCCAGCTCCGGCCGAGCCTGCGGCTCCACTCGAAGGGCCCGAGCGGGTAGTTGACGCCCAGGCGCATCGCGGTGTCGATGTCCTCCTCGGTGGCCACGCCCTTGGCGACGGCGTCGTGCGCGAGGTCGACGATCCGGGCCACCGTGCGGGCGACGATCATGCCGGGCACGTCCCCGATGACGCTGACGTCCTTGCCGAGCGCCTGGAAGAGGCCGATGGCCTCGGCGAGGGTGCGCGACGAGGTGTCCTGGGAGGCGGAGAGCGCGATCCGGGTGGCGGCGCGGTAGTCGAGGGCGAGGTCGAAGTAGACGACGTCCCGGAACTCCACGGCGGTCTGGCCGTCGGCGAGGACCAGTTGGCCGCCGCTCGGCAGGGCCAGCCGGCTGCCCTGGTCCTCGTCCTCCTCGTGGACGAGGATTCCCGCCTCGCGGATCAGCGGGAGCAGTCCGGCGGCCGGGCCGAGGTCGCCCTCGACGGTGACGTGCGCCGGCGGCTTCTCCTTCTCGGCGGTGTGCGGCTCGGGGCGCTCGCCGTCCTCGCCGTAGTCGAACCAGCCCTGGCCGCTCTTGCGGCCGAGCCGGCCGGACTCCACCAGGCGGCGCTGGGCGAGCGAGGGGGTGAAGCGGACGTCCTGGAAGAAGGAGTTCCACACCGAGTGGGTGACGGATTCGTTGACGTCCTGCCCGATGAGGTCGGTCAGTTCGAAGGCGCCCATGCGGAAGCCGCCGCTCTCGCGCAGCACCGCGTCGATGGTGGCCGGGTCGGCGCCCTGGGCCTCCAGCACGGCGAACGCCTCGGCGTAGAAGGGCCGGGCGATCCGGTTGACGATGAAGCCGGGGGTGTCCGCGCAGGCCACCGGGGTCTTCCCCCAGGCGCGGGCGGTCTCGTACGCGCGCGTGACGGACGTGACGTCGGTGGCGTACCCGGAGACGACCTCCACCAGGGGCAGCAGCGGGGCCGGGTTGAAGAAGTGCAGGCCCAGGAAGCGGCCGGGGGAGGCGAGCGCGCCGCCGACGGCGGTCACCGACAGGGAGGAGGTGTTGGTGGCGAGCAGGCAGTCCGCAGAGACGATCCCCTCCAGCTCGCGGAACAGCTCCTGCTTGACGTCCAGCCGCTCCAGCACGGCCTCCACGACCAGCGCGCAGTCGGCCAGTTCGCCGAGGTGCTCGACGGGGGTGAGCCGGGCGCGCGCCGCGTCCCGTTCGTCCGCGCCGAGCCGGCCCTTGGCCACGAGCCGGTCGAGGCGGGCGCCGATGGCCTCAGCGGCCTCCCGCGCCCGGCCGGGCAGCGCGTCATGGAGCAGGACGGGGTGGCCGGCGGTCAGCGCGACCTGGGCGATGCCCTGGCCCATGGTGCCGGTGCCGACCACGGCCACGGGGCTGCTGAGGTCGATAGCTGTCATGTGCGCGATCCTCCCGCACGACGTTGTCCACAGATGCGGCGGACCCCCTTGTCCCGACCGATCGTTCGGTTACTCTAGCCCTGACCGCCCGCAGCCCACCACCGTCCGGCGGAAGGCTCCGCGGGCCGCGCCCGCCGCAACCCTGCCGTCTCTCCAAACCCCCAGGTCACGAGCTCGACGACGAGTTCACGCAGACGAGGAGTTGGTCCCGGATGACCGCCCGACCGACCGCACACGAGCTGATCGCCCAGCACCGCCCCACCCTCGATCAGGCCCTTGAGGCGATCCGCACCCGCGCGTACTGGTCCCCGCACCCCGAGCACCCCAAGGCGTACGGCGAGCACGGCAGCCTGGACGCGGGCGCGGGAAAGGCCGCCTTCGACGCGCTCCTCGGCACCCGTCTCGACCTGGACCAGCCCGGCACGGACGACTGGGTGGGCGGCGAGGTCTCGCCGTACGGCATCGAGCTGGGCGTGAGCTACCCGCACGCCGACCTGGACGTCCTGCTCCCCGCGATGCGCGCCGGGCAGGCCGCCTGGCGCGACGCGGGGCCGGAAGCCCGCGCGGCGGTCTGTCTGGAGATCCTGAAGCGGATCAGCGACCGGACGCACGAGTTCGCGCACGCGGTCATGCACACCAGCGGCCAGGCATTCATGATGGCGTTCCAGGCGGGCGGCCCGCACGCCCAGGACCGCGGCCTGGAGGCGGTGGCGTACGCGTACGCGGAGCAGACCCGCACTCCTCGGACGGCGGAGTGGAGCAAGCCGCAGGGCAAGCGCGACCCGCTGACCCTGACCAAGACCTTCACGCCGGTCCCCCGCGGCATCGCCCTGATGATCGGCTGCAACACCTTCCCGACGTGGAACGGCTATCCGGGCCTGTTCGCCTCCCTGGCGACCGGCAACGCGGTCGTGGTCAAGCCGCACCCGCGCGCGGTGCTGCCGCTCGCGCTCACCGTCCAGGTGGCCCGCGAGGTGCTGGCCGAGGCCGGGTTCGACCCCAACCTGGTGGCGCTGGCCGCCGAGCGGCCCGGCGAGGGCATCGCCAAGACCCTCGCCACCCGCCCCGAGATCCGCATCATCGACTACACCGGCTCCACCGCCTTCGGCGACTGGCTGGAGGCCAACGCCCGCCAGGCGCAGGTCTACACGGAGAAGGCCGGCGTCAACACGGTGATCGTGGAGTCCACCGACGACTACCAGGGCATGCTGGCCAACCTGGCCTTCTCGCTCTCCCTGTACAGCGGCCAGATGTGCACCACCCCGCAGAACCTGCTGATCCCGCGCGAGGGCATCAGTACCAATGAGGGCCACAAGTCCTTCGACGAGGTGACCGCCGACCTCGCCCGCGCCGTCGACGGCCTCCTCGGGGACGACGCCCGCGCGGGCGCCCTGTTGGGCGCCATCGTCAACCCGGACGTGAAGGCCCGCCTGGAGGCCGCCGCCGACCTCGGCGAAGTCGCCCTGGCCTCCCGCGAAATCACCAACCCGGACTTCCCGGACGCGGTCGTACGCACCCCGGTGATCGTGAAGCTGGACGCCGCCAAGCCGGACGACGAGGCCGCCTACCTCGGCGAATGCTTCGGCCCGGTGTCCTTCGCGGTGGCCGTCGACTCGGTCGCCGACGCCGTGGACCTGCTGCGGCGCACCATCCGCGAGCAGGGTGCCATGACGGTCGGCGCGCACACCATCGACCCGGAGGTCGCGCGGGCCATCGAGGAGGTCTGCCTGGAGGAGCCCGCCCAGCTCTCCCTGAACCTGACCGGCGGGGTGTACGTAAACCAGACAGCCGCCTTCTCCGACTTCCACGGCTCCGGCGGCAACCCGGCGGCGAACGCGGCCCTCACCGACGGCGCTTACGTGGCCAACCGCTTCCGCGTGGTGGAGGTCCGCAAGGAGGCGTGAGGCGGGGCTCAGGCGGCGCGCAGGCTCCAGTGGTACAGCGTCATGGCCACGCTGGTGGCGAGGTTGTAGCTGGAGACCTGCGGCCGCATGGGCAGCGCCAGCAGCCGGTCGGCGCGGGCCCGCAGCGGCGCCGAGAGCCCGCTGCGTTCCGAGCCGAACGCCAATACCGCGTCGTCGGGCAGCTCGACCCGCCGGATGTCCTCACCCTCGGGGTCGAGGGCGAACAGCGGCCCGGCAGGCAGCTCCTCGACACCGAGGCGCTCCACGGCGGTGGCGAAGTGCAGCCCCGCCCCACCGCGCACCACGGTGGGGTGCCAGGGGTCGAGGGTGCCGGTGGTGACGACCCCGGTCGCGCCGAACCCGGCGGCCAGCCGGATCACCGCGCCCGCGTTGCCGAGGTTGCGCGGCTCGTCCAGCACCACCACGGGCGCGGTGCGCGGCAGATGGGCCAGCGCCTTGAGGTTGGCCTCGCGGGACGGCCGTACGGCGAGCGCGGCCACGCCGGTCGGGTGCGGGCGGGGCACCAGGGAGGCGTAGACCGCCTGGGGCACCTCCGTCAGCAGGGCGTCCAGCGGGTCCCTGACGTCCCCGGCCAGTTCACCGGCGAGGGCCAGCGTGGCCTCCCGGTCGGTGGTGACCGCCACGGGCACCTCGGCCCCGAAGCGCAGCGCGTGCTTGAGGGCGTGGAAGCCGTCCAGCAGCACGGCGTCCCCGGCGCGCTCGCGCCAGCGGTTCAGGGGGTCGGTCATGCCCTGAACCCTACGTGGCCCGCGGTGGACTCCTCCGGGACGCGGGGCGGCGGCACCCGGCCCGCCCCGTCGCGCCGTATCAGCCGTCCACGCGCGCGTGCGGCCCAGCCGCCGAGGAGCAGCAGGAAGGCGGTCGGCAGGAAGACGGCGTCCGCCGTGATCATCGCCAGCGAGAAGAAGGGCAGTCCGAGGACGACGGCGATCACCGCGTGCTCGGTCATCATCAGCACCAGCAGGACGTTCTTCACCCGCCGGTTGAACAGGGTGAAGGGGAAGGCGACCTGCACCATGACCGTCCCGTAGGTCACGATCATCATGAGGACGCCGCTGGCGGACATCAGGTCGGCGAGGGCGGGCCAGGGGGAGAAGTAGTCGAGGTGCAGCGGGTAGTAGACGGCGGTGCCGTCCTGCCAGCGCGAGCCCTGGATCTTGTACCAGCCGGCCGTGGCGTAGATCAGGCACGCCTCCGCCATGATCACGACGAGACCGGCGTTGTGCAGCACGTTCGCCAGCACGTCGAGCAGCATCCGGAGCTGCTGCGACCGCGGCCGGCGGCCCGCCGCCCACCACAGGCCGAGCCCGGCCCAGGCCGCCCACAGCAGCGCCGGCACCAGCCGGCCGCCGTCGAACCGGCCCGTCACCGCGGCCGTGACCAGCACCGCGCCGGACAGTGCCCACAGCACCGGGCCCACCCGGTCGGCGGGAACGCGCTCCCCACGCGCGCGTGCCGCCTCCGCGCGCCCGGCCCGGCGCGCGTCCAGCGACCAGACCTGGCCGCAGCGGGTGAACACCAGATAGAGGGACATCAGATGCAGCACGTTGTCGCCGCCGTCGCCCATGAACACGCTGCGGTTCTGGAGCGACAGCACGCCCACCATGAACAGCACGGAGGCGGTCCGGGTGCGCCAGCCGACCAGCAGCGCGGCACTGGCCAGGACCGCCAGGAGGTAGCAGAGCTCGAACCAGAGCCGGCTGTCGGACCACATCAGCACGGTGAAGGCGTGGTTGTCGGCGATGAGCTGATGAGCCAGGTTCCAGCTCCAGGGCCCGGCCGGCCCGTACAGCTCCTGACGGTGCGGGAACTCGCGCAGCAGGAACAGCAGCCAGGTCCCGGCGAACCCGATCCGGATCACGGCGCTCTGATAGGGGCCGAGGGCCGCGCCGGTGACGCGTTCGACGCCCTGGGCGAAGGTCTGGGCGACGGTCTGGGAGAGCCGGTTCATCGGGCACCCGCCTCGGTCTCGTCACCGGTCACCGTCCACCAGGGCAGCACCCGGTAGGCGGGGTTGGTGGAGACCTTCTCCCGGCTCCACTCGGGCGGCGGCACGTTGACGGTACGGGAGCGCACTTGCACGCGCTCGATGGTTCCGGCGCGGTCGAGACCCTCGTCCCGGCGCAGGCGCAGCACCACTATCCGGCGCACGTACTGCTCGGAGAGCGCCCCGCGCACGCCCACGGGCCGGTTGTCGGTGCCGTGGGTGGTGCCGAGGAAGTCCCAGGCGCGGCGCAGCTCGTTCTGCTGGGTGTGGCTGGGCAGCAGGTTGCCGTCGATGGCGGCGCCGTCCTCGGCCGACAGGTCGGTCCAGCCGGTGGTGCGCAGGTCACCGCCTTCGCTCCGGACCTGGGCGCGCACCTGTACGGCGACGTTCTGCTGCAGCGGGTTCGGCGCGAACAGCTTCCAGTTCTGCTCGAACTCCGGGTACACCCACCCCTCCACCGCCTTGGCGTGCCGCTTGCTCACGGTGTTGGCGGGGGCGAGGCTCAGGAACACCATGCCGAGATGCACGGCGGCGACGGCGGCCACGACCGCCAGCGCGCCGCCCGCGACGAGGCGGTAGCGGGGGGAGAGGGCGGCGAGACCGGTGCGCGGCGTCGGTTCCGCAGCGCCGTCGCCTCCGGTGCCCTGGGGGGCGGTGTCCTCGCCCGGTGTGCCGGGGCCGCCCGCGCGACGCGCCCCGGCCGGGCCGTCCGGCCCGCTCCGGGCCTCCGGCTCCTCGTCGTACGCGTCCATCCCCGCCCCGTCCCGCTTCCGCTCCGGCATCGACGCGCCCGTCACGGGGCGCCCCCTGGTCCTCGGACGCCTTTGCTTCCGCTTGGCACCCGCACGGAACGGTACTCAGCCCCACCTGCCCCGCGCAGCCCCGGGCCCGGCCTCGGCCGCCGCCGCACACCGGCATGGCAGCGTGGGGAACGCAGACCGGCCACGGGGGTTTTCCACAGGTGCGCCGCCGCGTTGTCCACAGCGGTTGACACCCGACGACGCCCCGGCACACCATTGACACGCACGAACCGAACGATCGGTCGGGGCGTGTTTCCGGCAGAGTCCTAGGTCAGGGGGACCGCATGGCCACAGCAGCCGCGCCTCGCACGGACCGCACACCCGCGGACGGCGCACCCGGCGCCACCGCGGACACCGCGGCGCACCAGCACGCCTTCGACACGGCGGTGGCCGCCGAGGAGCGCATCGAGCCACGCGACTGGATGCCGGACGCCTACCGCGCCACCCTCGTCCGTCAGATCGCCCAGCACGCGCACTCCGAGATCATCGGCATGCAGCCCGAGGCGAACTGGATCACCCGCGCCCCCAGCCTGCGCCGCAAGGCGATCCTGATGGCCAAGGTCCAGGACGAGGCGGGCCACGGCCTCTATCTCTACAGCGCCGCCGAAACCCTCGGCACCAGCCGCGAGGAGCTGCTCGACAAGCTGCACAGCGGCCGCCAGAAATACTCCTCGATCTTCAACTACCCCACCCTGACCTGGGCCGACGTGGGCGCCATCGGCTGGCTGGTGGACGGCGCCGCCATCACCAACCAGGTCCCCTTGTGCCGCTGCTCCTACGGCCCGTACGCCCGCGCGATGGTCCGCATCTGCAAGGAGGAGTCCTTCCACCAGCGCCAGGGGTACGAGCTGCTGCTCGCCCTGAGCCAGGGCACCCCCGAGCAGCACGCCATGGCGCAGGACGCGGTCGACCGCTGGTGGTGGCCCTCGCTGATGATGTTCGGCCCGCCCGACGACTCCTCCCAGCACTCGGCCCAGTCCATGGAGTGGAAGATCAAGCGCCACTCCAACGACGAGCTGCGCCAGCGCTTCGTCGACATCGCCGTCCCCCAGGCCGAGTCCCTCGGCCTCACCCTCCCCGACCCGGACCTGAAGTGGAACGAGGAGCGCGGGCACCACGACTTCGGCGCCATCGACTGGACCGAGTTCAAGGAAGTACTCAAGGGCAACGGCCCCTGCAACGAACAGCGGATCACCCAGCGCCGCCGCGCACACGACGAGGGCGCCTGGGTCAGGGAAGCGGCCGCCGCCCACGCGGCCAAACACGCCGGGAGCACCGGCTGGACAGGAGCGACGCGCGCATGACCCACACCGACTGGCCCCTGTGGGAGGTCTTCGTCCGCTCCCGCCGCGGCCTCTCCCACACCCACGCCGGCAGCCTGCACGCCCCCGACGCGGAGCTGGCCCTGCGCAACGCCCGTGACCTCTACACCCGGCGCGGCGAGGGCGTCTCCATCTGGGTCGTCCCGGCCACCGCCATCACCGCCTCCTCGCCCGACGAGAAGGACCCGTTCTTCGAGCCGTCCGCCGACAAGCCCTACCGGCACCCGACCTTCTACGAGATCCCGGAAGGGGTGAAGCACCTGTGACCGCCACCGTCCCCACCACCGCGGCCCTGGCCCTCGGCGACGACGCCCTGGTGCTCTCCCACCGCCTCGGGGAGTGGGCCGGACACGCCCCCGTCCTGGAGGAGGAGGTCGCCCTCGCCAACATCGCGCTCGACCTGCTCGGCCAGGCCCGCGTGCTGCTCTCCATGACCGGCGACGAGGACGAGCTGGCCTACCTCCGCGAGGAACGCGCCTTCCGCAACCTCCAGTTGGTGGAGCAGCCCAACGGCGACTTCGCCCACACCATCGCCCGGCAGCTCTACTTCTCCACCTACCAGCACCTGCTGTACGCCGAACTGGCCGCGCACGAAGGCCCGTTCCAGCCGCTGGCCGGCAAGGCGGTCAAGGAGGTCGCCTACCACCGCGACCACGCCGAGCAGTGGACCGTGCGCCTCGGCGACGGCACCGAACTCAGCCACGACCGGATGAGCCGGGCCTGCGACGCGCTGTGGCGCTTCACCGGCGAGATGTTCCAGCCGGTCCCCGGCGTGGACGCCGACTGGGCGGCCCTGGAGGCGAGTTGGCTCGCCTCCGTCACCGACGTGCTCGGGCGCGCCACCCTGACCGTGCCCGAGGGCCCCCGTACGGGCGCGTGGGTGGCGGGCGCGGGCCGGCAGGGCCTGCACACCGAGCCGTTCGGGCGGATGCTCGCCGAGATGCAGCACCTGCACCGCAGTCATCCGGGGGCGTCATGGTGACCGCCACCGCGCTGGAGACCGAGCTGCTGGAGCTGGCCGGCTCGGTGCCCGACCCGGAACTCCCCGTGCTCACCCTGCACGAGCTGGGCGTCGTGCGCGCGGTGCACCTCACCGGCGCCGACGCGGTCGAGGTCGACCTCACCCCGACCTACACGGGCTGCCCGGCGGTGGAGACGATGAGCGCGGACATAGCGCAGGTCCTGCGCGCCCACGGCATGCGCGAGGTGACCGTCCGCACGGTCCTCACCCCGGCCTGGTCCACGGACGACATCACCCCCGAGGGCCGCCGCAAGCTCCAGCAGTCCGGCATAGCCCCGCCGCGCACCCAGCACACCGCGGGACCGGTCGCCCTCACCCTGGGCCCGACCCGCACCGGCGACGCCGGGGACCCGGCGCCGGAGGCCATCCGCTGCCCCCACTGCGACTCCGCCGACACCGAGCTGCTGAGCCGCTTCTCCTCCACGGCCTGCAAGGCGCTGCGCCGGTGTCTCGCCTGCCGTGAACCCTTCGACCACTTCAAGGAGTTGTGATGGCACGCTTCCACCGGCTCCGGGTGGCCGAGATCGACCGGCTGACCGACGACTCGGTCGCCGTCACCTTCGCCGTGCCGCCCGAGCTGCGCGAGGAGTACCGGCACAAGCCGGGCCAGCACCTCACCCTGCGCCGACGCGTGGACGGCGGGGACATCCGCCGCACCTACTCGATCTGCTCCCCGGCCCCCGACCCGGCCGGGCCCGGCCCGAGCACGCTGCGGGTGGGGGTGCGGCTGGTCGACGGGGGCGCGTTCTCGACGTACGCGTTCAAGGAGATCGCGGCCGGGGACGAACTGGAGGTGATGACCCCGGCCGGGCGCTTCGCCCTGGACCCGGCGCCGGGTCTCTTCGCGGCCGTCGTCGGCGGCAGCGGCATCACCCCGGTGCTGTCGATCGCCGCCACACTGCTGGCCCGCGAGCCGGGCGCACGGTTCTGCCTGATCCGGGCCGACCGTACGGCCGCGTCGACCATGTTCCTGGAGGACGTGGCCGACCTGAAGGACCGTTACCCGGAGCGGTTCCAGTTGGTGACGGTGCTCTCCCGCGAGGAACAGCAGGCGGGCCTGCCCTCCGGCCGCCTCGACCGGGACAGGCTCACCGGCCTGCTCCCCGCGCTGCTCCCGGTGGACCAGGTCAAGGGCTGGTTCCTCTGCGGCCCCTACGGCCTGGTGGAGGACGCCGAACGGGCCCTGCGCGGCCTCGGCGTGGACCGCTCCGGCATCCACCAGGAGATCTTCCACGTGGACGGCGGCACCGCCCCGGCCACCACCGCCCCGGCGGCCGCCCACAGCACGGTCACCGCCCGCCTCGACGGCCGCGGCGGCAACTGGCCGGCCCAGCAGGGCGAGTCCATCCTGGACACCGTCCTCCGCAACCGCCCCGACGCCCCCTACGCCTGCAAGGGCGGCGTCTGCGGCACCTGCCGCGCCTTCCTGGTCACCGGCGAAGTCCGCATGGACCGCAACTTCGCCCTGGAACCCGAAGAAACCGAAGCCGGCTACGTCCTCGCCTGCCAGTCCCACCCCATGACCGAGAAGGTGGAGGTGGACTTCGACCGGTGAGCGGGCCGGGGGCCGGCCGCTAGATCACAACCCCGGCCTGCCCCGCGTCCGTCACCACCGGGCGCCCTGCGGCCTCCCAGTGCTTCATGCCGCCGTCGACGTTCACCGCGTCGATGCCCTGCTGGACGAGGTACATGGTGACCTGGGCGGATCGGCCGCCGGAGCGGCAGATGACGTTGACGCGGCCGTCCTGGGGGGCGGCTTCGGTCAGCTCGCCGTAGCGGGCGACGAACTCGCTGATCGGGATGTGCAGCGCCCCCTCGGCATGACCGGCCTGCCACTCGTCGTCCTCGCGGACGTCCAGCAGGAAATCGCCGTCCTTGAGGTCCGTGACCTCGACCGTGGGCACACCAGCTCCGAAACTCATGCCCCCGACGCTACCCGAAGCGCCGCACGCGACGCCGGGGCCTCACTCCTGCGTCAGCAGCGCCGCGAGGTCGGACTCGCGGCGGGCGATGTCGCCGTGCAGGCGCTCGGCGATCTCGGTGAGGAGGCTGTCGGGGTCGTCCGGGGCGAGGCGGAGCATGCCCGCGATGGCGCCGTTCTCCAGTTCCCGGGCGACCAGGGTGAGGAGTTCCTTGCGCTGGGCGAGCCACTCCAGACGGGCGTACAGCTCGTCGCTGGGGCTGGGTCGGCGCTCGGGCGGCACCGGGCCGGCCGCCCACTCCGCGGCGAGTTCCCGCAGCAGGGCCTCGTCACCGCGGGCGTAGGCCGCGTTGACGCGGGTGATGAACTCCTCGCGGCGGGCGCACTCGGCGTTCTCCTGGGCGAGGTCGGGGTGGGCCTTGCGGGCGAGGTCGCGGTAGAGCTTGCGGACCTCCTCGCTGGGCCGCACCCGCTCCGGCGGCCGTACCGGCTGGTCGGTGAGCATCGCGGTGGCCTCGGGGAACAGCCCCTGGCCGTCCATCCAGCCGTGCAGCAGTTCCTCGACGCCGGGAATGGGCGACAGGTTGGCGCGGGCCTCGGCGGCACGCCGGATGTCCTCGGGGTCCTGGGTACGGGCGGCCCGCGCCTCGGCGATCGAGGCGTCCAGCTCCTCGATGCGGGCGTACAGCGGGCCGAGCCGCTGTTCGTGCAGCCGGGCGAAGTTCTCGACCTCGACGCGGAAGGTCTCCACGGCGATCTCGAAGTCGATCAGCGCCTGCTCGGCGGCCCGGACGGCCTTTTCCAGCCGTTCCTCGGGCCGCGGCGACTGGGACTGCTCGGTCTGCTCAGCTTCCGGGGTCGTCACCCGACCAGCCTAGGCCACACCCACAAGGCCCCACCGCGACGGAACCGAACGACCGCCCCAACTCGGCATCCCCGCCTACGAACCCGTCTCCGGGCAAGCGGCCGGGACCCACTCGGCCACCAGATCCCGGCACGCCACCACCAGCCGGCCGGGACGGCAGGCCACCTCATGGGTGCAGCCACCCGGCAGCGGCAGGATCTCGTCCAGGATCACATCGCCCAGCGAGGCCGGATCGCACACGTCCAGCACGTCCGACTGGAAGTCGGACACCCCGGTGTAGCGGACCAGCAGGTCCTCCTCATGCCGGAAACAGTTGTGCCGGAACCGGATCTCGACGTCACCGTCGGCCGTGCGGTTCACCCGCGTCGGCAGCAGGTCGCGGACACAGCGCTTGGCCTCGGGGTCGTAGTGCGCCGGGTCGGTCGCGAAGGCACGGGCGCCGGGCGGCAGTCCGGCGGCGATCCCCGGCAGCCGGGCGAGATAGGGGCGGGGATCGGCGAGCACCGGCTCCTCGCTGCCGCCACCGCGCAGTTCGACGTACTTCATCTCACCACTCCGGGCACCCTCTTCCCCGCCACGGCGGCCGCGCCTCAAGTCCCCGCATCCCCGCTCACACCCCCGTCTCGGCCGCGATCCGCCCGGAGCGCACCGCCTCCACCAGCCGCGCGTGGTCGGCCTCGGTGAGGTCGGCGTAGGCGGTGGCGAAGCCGGCCACGGCGTCGTCCAGTTCCTCGTTCTTGCCGCAGTACCCGGCGATGAGCCGGGGGTCGGCACTGTGGGAGTGGGCGCGGGCCAGCAGGGCGCCGGTCATCCGGCCGTAGTCGTCCACCTGGTCCGGCGCGAGGGCGGCCGGGTCGACGCTGCCCTTGCGGTTGCGGAACTGCCGTACCTGGTAGCCCCGTTCGTCCACCGTGGTCCAGCCCAGCAATATGTCGCTGACCACCTGCATCCGCTTCTGCCCCAGCACCACGCGCCGCCCCTCGTGCTCGGCGGGCGGCACCGGGAAGCCCGCGGTGGCCAGATGCGGGGCGAGCGTGGAGGGCCGGGCCTCCTTCACCTGGAGGACGAGCGGCTCACCGCGATGGTCCAGGAGCAGCACGACGTAGGACCGGGTGCCCACGCTGCCGGTGCCGACGACCCGGAAGGCGACGTCCTGCACCGCGTACCGCGCGAGCAGCGGCAGCCGGTCCGCGCCGAGCGTCGACAGATACGGCTCCAGCGAGGCGGCGACGGCGGCGGCCTCGGCGTCCGGGACACGGCGCAGCACCGGGGGCGCGTCCACGAAGCGGCGCCCGCCGTCCTCGCACACCTCGGTCGACCGCGCGGCGAAACGGCCGCTGGTGTTGGCCCGCGCCTTCGCCGAGACCCGCTCCAGGGTGCCGAGCAGGTCATGGGCATCGGTGTGCGAGACGAGTTCCTCGTCCGCGATGGCGTTCCAGGCGTCCAGCGCGGGCAGCCTGGCCAGCAGCCGCATGGTGCGCCGGTACGCGCCCACGGCGTCCCGCGCGGCCGCGTGACAGGTGTCCTCGTCGGCCCCCGCCTCGCGCCCGGCCAGCACCAAGGAGGCGGCGAGCCGTTTCAGGTCCCACTCCCAGGGGCCGTGCACCGTCTCGTCGAAATCGTTCAGGTCGATGACCAGACCGCCGCGCGCGTCCCCGTACAGGCCGAAGTTGGCCGCGTGGGCGTCGCCGCAGAGCTGGGCGCCTATGCCGGTCACCGGGGTGCGGGCCAGGTCGTAGGCCATGAGGCCGGCCGAGCCGCGCAGGAAGGCGAAGGGGGAGGCGGCCATACGGCCCACCCGTATCGGGGTCAGCTCGGGCCGGCGCCCGGCGTTGGACTCCTCGACCGCGGCCAGCGCGTCCGGACGCGCGTCGTCCACCAGGAGGTCCCGGTGGGCAGCGCGGGGCACGTCGGCCCGCAGCGCCTTGCCCTGATGCTTGGCGGACCCGGCCGGCGGCCACTGCGCGAACCCACGCAGCCTCGGCACCCTGCCCACCGGCCGCACCCCGGCCAACTCCACCCCTCCGGCCACCACGACCGCCTCCCCCGCACCCCGAACGCCCCCGCACGAGCGTCTCGAACATCAACTCGTGCCGAAGGTACATGCGGTGACCGAAACGCGTCAGACCCTGTGGACAACTCACCACTTGTGGACATCCACGGCGCCTTCCGCACCAGCACCCCGGCGCCCGCCCGTTTCTCCCGCCCCCTCCACACCTCCCGCGTCACGGGCACCGTCTCCATCAGGAGCCCCCTCCCCGGTGAGCCGCCGGAAGAAGACCCACGTCACCCCGTACTGCGCCCCGGTCGCCAGGACCATCGACAGCCACACCCCCTGCACCCCCAGCCAGGTGGCCGACAGCCCGTAGGCGAGCGGGATCGGGACACACGCGCCGAGCGCGGTGACCGTGAACAGCGCCCGCGTACGCCCCGCGCCCGTGAACACGCCGCCCAGCGCCACCACCCCGGCGAGCAGCACCAGGTAGGGCAGCAGATAGCGGAAGAAGACCGCTCCCGCGTCGGCCAGGGCGGGGTCGATGGTGAAGAGCCGCATCACCCGGTGGCCGCCCAGCGCGAGGAGAAGTCCCGCGCCGAAAGCGGCCGTTGAGGCGAGCAGCAGGCTCTGCCGTCCGATCAGCCGCGCCGCGCTCGGCCCGCCGGCCCGCGTCCGCGCCCACGTCCGCGCGGTCAGGATGGCGGCGGCCTGCCTAAAGGCGTAGCAGGCCATGGTGACCAGGAGCATGACCTTGGCCCCGATCCCGTAGGCGGCGAGCGGGCCCGCGCCGAATCCGGCCACGACGCCGACGAGAGCCGCGCTCATGCCCATCCGCAGCACGAAGTCCCCGGACACCGGCAGCCCGATGCGCAGCACGCGCCGCAGCACGGCGGCCACGCCCGGACCGGTCGCCGCACCCTGATCGCCACGCACCCGCCCGAGCACCCTCCGCAGAAGAAGGAGACTCACCGCCAGCGCCACCGCCCGCCCCGCCAGCGTGGCCAGCGCCGCGCCCTGCACACCCAGCCGGGGCAGGCCGCCGACGCCGTAGATCAGCAGCGGATCGAGCACGAGCACGCAACCGTTGGCCAGGAGCGCCATCCGCATCGGGGTCCGGGTGTCGCCGGTGCCCTTGAAGAGGCCGTCGACGACGTTCTGGGCGAAGAAGACCGCCATGCCGGGGAAGGAGACGGCGAGGAAGCCGACGGCCAGCCGGTGCACGTCGCCCCCGCCGCCGCCCACGAGCAGCGTGGCCACCCGGTCCCGGAGCAGGAAACCGCCCACGGCCACGAGGAAGGAGAGAGCCAGCCAGAGAAGGGCGACGGCCCGCACCACGACCGGGACCACCCCGCGCCGCCCGGCCCCGAGAGCCTCCGCGATCAGGATCGTCGCGCCGGTGCCGGCCATGAGGATCACGCCGAGCAGCACGTTCTCCAGCGTGCTCGCGACGGCGACAGCCCCCACTGCGGCCGCTCCGAGGCGGGCCACCCAGAGGGTGTCGATGATCCCGGCGACTACACCGGAGAGCAGCTCGCAGTAGACGGGGACACCGAGCCCCAGCAGCGCCCGGCGGGCGGCGGCCGGAGTACCAAAGCCGGCTCGCGCCGGACGCTTGCTCTCAGGAGACACCGGCCACACCTTTCGACGAGGGCCCGGTCAAGGAGGCGGAGCCCGGCGACAGCGCTCCTCAGCGACAGGTGCTGCGGATCACGCCGTCCGGCCGGGCGGAGCTGCTGCGCAGGCTGAGCGAGCCGAAGGAGAGCGAGATCACGGACGGCGGCGCGTTCTTCACGCTGCTGGCCTTCCTCAGCCAGGTGCCCGACCCCGGGCGGCGGGCTGCGGTACTGCGCCGGCGCCTGGACTTCCTGACCCGGCCGGCCGGGTTCTTCACGCGCGCGGGGACCCCGGTACGCATCGCCGACGAGCCCGACCCGTACCGCAAGGGGATGCTGGTCATGGCCAGGGCGGCCCAGCGGGCGGAACGCGCCTGGCTGGAAGAGGCCCTGCGGGACCTCGAGTCCCCGCGGACCCCGTAACCCCGAGGCGGTCCGGCGCAGATGGCCCCGGCCGCCGGGCACTCTTCGCCAACTCCGTTGAAAGGGACCCCCGCGACGCTTCCGCCGCCTGAGACCTTCCTCACAGACGGCCACCCCCAGGCCCAAGCCCCGAGCGACCCCGGAAACGCCGAAGTGGGCGGCATCTGAACGATGCCGCCCACTTGGGACTGGTGCGCGAGGGGGGAGTTGAACCCCCACGCCCTTTCGGGCACTGGAACCTGAATCCAGCGCGTCTGCCTATTCCGCCACCCGCGCATTGGGTGTGTCTTCCGGTTCGGCCCTTGCGGGCTGGCCCCTTCCGACATGCAGAACATTAGCACGGCGCACGGGGTGGAATCACATCCCTTCCCCAGGCCCCCCACCAGGCCATCTGCCCCGCCGCGCCCGAGAACCCGCACCGCACGGCGGCCCCGCCGGGACCTCCCGCAACCCCCGCCCCTGTGGACAAAGCTGTTCACGTATCAACCTCGTACCGGTCCCGGCCATCTCATCCACAGGGGGACCGGACCGGACGCCGGGTGCGGGACACTGGACCGGGACCACCTCTACGATCCTCCTCCGAAGGAGTTCGAAGGGGGTCCGCTGGGGGAACCGGCTGATTGCCGGGCGCGTAGATACGATCAGTGAGCAGTACCGGCGAGGCTGCCGCGCCGAGCACGGCACGGCAGAACGGCAGCGACGGAGGAGGTGCCCCATGGGAGTCCTGAAGAAATTCGAGCAGCGTCTCGAAGGTCTGGTCAACGGCACCTTCGCCAAGGTGTTCAAGTCCGAGGTCCAGCCGGTGGAGATCGCCGGCGCGCTCCAGCGGGAGTGCGACAACAACGCGACGATCTGGAACCGCGACCGGACCGTCGTGCCCAACGACTTCATCGTGGAGCTGAGCACGCCCGACCACGAGCGGCTCAGCCCCTACTCCGGACAGCTCGGTGACGAGCTGGCCGGAATGGTGCGCGACTACGCCAAGCAGCAGCGCTACACCTTCATGGGGCCGATCAAGGTCACCCTGGAGAAGGCCCCCGACCTGGACACCGGTCTGTACCGGGTGCGCAGCCGCACCCTCGCCTCCTCCAGCAGCCAGGAACCCCAGGCCCCGCACGTCGGCGGTCCGGGCCCCGCGGCACCCCAGGCCCCCCAGGGCGGATACGGCTACCCGCCCGCCGGAGCCCCCCCGATGCCGTCCGCGCCGCCCCCCGGCGCCCGGCCCGGCGGCTACGGCTACCCCCAGCCCGCCACCCAGCGCCCCGCGGCCGCCCCGATGGGCGGCGCCGCGACCCGGTACTGGATCGAGGTCAACGGCACCCGCCACCAGATCTCCCGCCCGACCCTGGTCATGGGCCGCAGCACCGAGGCGGACGTACGGATCGACGACCCCGGCGTCTCCCGCAGGCACTGCGAGATCCGCACCGGCACGCCCTCGACGATCCAGGACCTCGGGTCCACCAACGGCATCGTGGTGGACGGGCAGCACACCACCCGCGCTACGCTCCGCGACGGCTCGCGGATCGTCGTGGGCAGCACCACCGTTATCTATAGGCAAGCCGAAGGGTGAAGCGGGGGCAATGTCAGAGCTGACCCTCACGGTCATGCGGCTGGGTTTCCTGGCCGTACTGTGGCTGTTCGTGATCGTGGCCGTGCAGGTCATCCGCAGCGATCTGTTCGGTACGCGTGTCACACAGCGCGGAGCGCGCCGGGAGGCCCAGCGACCGCAGGCCGCCGCCCGGCAGCAGTCCGCGCCCCCGCAACAGCGCGGCCAGCGCGGACAGCGGGCCCAGCAGAGCGGCGGCGGCCGCCAGCGGCGCAACGCGCCCAGCAAGCTCGTCGTCACCGAGGGCACCCTCGCCGGGACCACCGTGGCGCTCCAGGGCCAGACCATCACCCTGGGCCGCGCGCACGACTCCACGATCGTGCTGGACGACGACTACGCCTCCAGCAGGCATGCCAGGATCTACCCCGACCGCGACGGCCAGTGGATCGTGGAGGACCTCGGTTCCACCAACGGCACCTACCTGGACCGGTCCCGGCTGACGACCCCGACGCCGGTCCCGCTGGGCGGGGCGATCCGCATCGGCAAGACCGTCATCGAGCTGCGGAAGTAGTGCTACACCAATGAATGAGCGCGAGCGGAGCGAGCACGCGGCGGCGGACCGCAATCCGGTCCCCGGCGCGCTCCCGACCGGAGGGTGGGCAGTGTGGCTCGACACGACCGGCTGTACCCGGAGCCGACTGGCGAGGTGCGCATGAGCCTGTCACTGCGCTTCGCCGCCGGATCGCACAAGGGCATGATCCGGGAGGGCAACGAGGACTCCGGTTACGCCGGTCCGCGCCTGCTCGCCATCGCCGACGGCATGGGCGGCCAGGCCGCCGGTGAGGTCGCCTCCTCGGAGGTCATCTCCACCCTGGTCACGCTCGACGACGACGTGCCCGGCTCCGACATCCTCACCTCGCTCGGCACCGCCGTGCGCCGCGCCAACGAACAACTGCGCTCCATGGTCGAGGAGGACCCCCAGCTCGAAGGCATGGGGACCACCCTCACCGCGCTGCTGTGGACCGGCC
Organism: Streptomyces bauhiniae; assembly: GCF_004784475.1. Classification (GTDB taxonomy): domain Bacteria; phylum Actinomycetota; class Actinomycetes; order Streptomycetales; family Streptomycetaceae; genus Streptomyces; species Streptomyces seoulensis. The sequence goes on along the minus strand of NZ_SRRT01000006.1, from coordinate 252,978 downwards.
AGCGGCTCGGCCTCGTGCACGTCGGCGACTCGCGCGCCTACCTGCTGCGCGACGGCATGCTCAGCCAGATCACCCAGGACCACACCTGGGTGCAGCGCCTGGTCGACGAGGGCCGGATCACCGAGGAGGAGGCCGGCGCCCACCCGCAGCGCGCCCTGCTGATGCGCGCCCTCGGCAGCGGCGACCACGTCGAGCCCGACCTCTCCATCCGCGAGGTCCGCGCCGGCGACCGCTACCTGATCTGCTCCGACGGGCTCTCCGGTGTCGTCTCCCACCAGACGATGGAGGAGGCGCTCGCCAGCTACCAGGGCCCGCAGGAGACCGTGCAGGAGCTGATCCAGCTCGCGCTGCGCGGCGGCGGCCCCGACAACATCACGGTGATCGTCGCCGACGTGCTCGACCTGGAGACCGGCGACACTCTCGCCGGGCAGCTCTCCGACACCCCGGTCGTGGTCGGCGCCGTGGCCGAGAACCAGCACCACCTGAACCACGACAACGGCATCATGCAGACCCCGGCCGGCCGCGCCTCGCACCTCGGCCGCCAGGGCCGCAGGCAGTCCGGCGGCGGGCGGCACGGCGGGCCCTCCGGTGACACCGAGGAATACGCCCCCGAGGGCAGCTTCGGCGAGTACTCCGAGGAGGACTTCACCAAGCCCCGCAAGGGCCGCCGCTGGCTGAAGCGTTCCCTCTGGAGCGCGCTGGCCCTCGCCGTGATCGGCGGCGCCGTCTACGGCGGCTGGCGCTGGACCCAGACCCAGTACTACGTCGGGGTCAACGGCGAGCACATCGCGGTCTACCGGGGCATCAGCCAGGACCTCGCCTGGGTCTCGCTGTCCAAGGTCCAGCAGGACCACCCCGAGATCGAACTCAAGTACCTGCCGTCGTACCAGCAGAAGCAGGTCAAGAACACGATCGTGGTGGCGGGCGGTCTGTCCCAGGCCCGCTCCAAGGTGCAGGCGCTCTCCGTGCAGGCGTCCGCCTGCCGCAAGCAGGCCGAGCGCACCGCCGCCGAGCGCGAGCAGCAGAACTCCAAGACGGGCCAGGGCGCGACCGGCGGCACCACCGGTGCCACCAAGACCGCCTTCACCAAGGCCAGCCCCTCGCCGGACCCCTCGGCCTCCGGGTCGAAGTCGCCGGCGTCGCCCTCGAAGTCCCCGACCGCGTCCGCCACTCCCCGGCCCGGCCCCAGCCTCTCCGAGGATGAGCAGAAGGTCGCCGATCAGTGCGGCAAGCAGTAGGCAAGCCGTGAGAGGCCCCGTCACACGATGAGCAGTACTACCAACACGCCGACGCACCACACGTCCACGATCGGCTCGATCGGTGCGCCGAGCCGCCGCAACACCGAGCTGGCCCTGCTGATCTTCGCCGTGGCCATCCCGGTGTTCGCCTACGCCAACGTGGGCCTGGCCCTCAACGACCAGGTCCCCGCGGGCCTGCTCGGCTACGGCCTGGGCCTCGGCCTGCTGGCGGGCGTCGCCCACCTCGCGGTGCGCAAGTTCGCGCCGTACGCCGACCCGCTGCTGCTGCCGCTGGCCACCCTGCTCAACGGGCTGGGTCTGGTGGCGATCTGGCGCCTGGACCAGTCGAAGCGGCTCCAGGCCATGCACGCGGCCGGCGACAAGGCGACCAACCAGCTCATCTACACGGCCCTGGGCATCGCGCTCTTCGTGGTCGTGCTGATCTTCCTCAAGGACCACCGCACGCTCCAGCGCTACACCTACATCTCCATGGTGGTCGCGCTGTTCCTGCTGCTGCTCCCCCTGGTCCCCGGCCTCGGCGCGGACGTCTACGGCGCCAAGATCTGGATTCAGATCGGCAGCTTCACCATCCAGCCCGGTGAGTTCGCCAAGATCGTGCTCGCGGTCTTCTTCGCCGGCTATCTGATGGTCAAGCGGGACGCGCTCGCGCTCGCCAGCCGCCGCTTCATGGGTCTCTACCTGCCGCGCGGCCGCGACCTCGGCCCGATCCTGGTCGTCTGGTTCATCTCGATCCTGATCCTGGTCTTCGAGACCGACCTCGGTACCTCGCTGCTGTTCTTCGGCATGTTCGTGATCATGCTGTACGTGGCCACCGAGCGGACGAGCTGGATCGTCTTCGGTCTGCTGATGTCGGCGGCCGGCGCGGTCGGCGTCGCCAGCTTCGAGCCGCACGTGCAGACCCGTGTCCAGGCGTGGCTCGACCCGATGGGCGAGTTCAAGGCCAGCCGGTCCGGCATCCAGGACGGCATCATCCACTCCGAGCAGGCCATGCAGGCGCTCTGGGCGTTCGGCTCCGGCGGCACCCTCGGCACCGGCTGGGGCCAGGGCCACTCCGAGCTGATCGGCTTCGCCGCCAACTCCGACTTCATCCTCGCCACGTACGGCGAGGAGCTGGGTCTCGCCGGCATCATGGCGATCCTGCTGATCTACGGCCTGGTCGCCGAGCGCGGTGTGCGTACCGCGCTGGCCGCCCGCGACCCGTTCGGCAAGCTGCTCGCCATCGGCCTCTCCGGCGCCTTCGCCCTCCAGGTGTTCGTCGTCGCCGGCGGTGTGATGGGCCTCATCCCGCTGACCGGTATGACGATGCCCTTCCTCGCGTACGGCGGTTCGTCCGTCATCGCCAACTGGGCGCTCATCGGCATCCTGATCCGCATCAGCGACACCGCCCGGCGCCCGGCACCCACCCCGGCCGCCAACCCCGACGCCGAGATGACGCAGATCGTGCGGCCCGGCACCACCGGGCCCGACCCGCAGTGAGCACGGCGGGCGGCGGGACCGTACCCCAGGGCGGGTCCCGTCGCCGGGCATCCGGAGCGTCCGCGTCCACAGGCCGTGCCTCTAGACTGTGGGCGGCCAAGGACGGGGGCCAGCCCCAGCGACACCGAGAGACCGAAGCGACAGGCGCCCCTGTCAGCTCGTGGAAAGGCCGGACGTGAACAAGCCCCTGCGCCGCATCGCCATCTTCTGCGGACTGCTCGTGCTGGCCCTGCTGATCCGCGACAACTGGCTCCAGTACCTCAAGGCCGACGAGCTGCGTACCGCGAGCGACAACCGCCGCGTCGCCATCGAGCGCTACGCCGCCCCGCGCGGCGACATCATCGTGGACGGCGAGCCGATAACCGGTTCCGTGGAGACCAAGGCCGGCGACTACAAGTACAAGCGCACGTACAAGAACGGGCCCATGTGGGCGCCGGTCACCGGGTACTCCTCCCAGGCGTTCGACAGCACCCAGCTCGAGAAGATCAACGACGGCATCCTCACCGGCAACGACGACCGGCTGTTCTTCCGCAACACCCTGGACATGCTGACCGGCAAGCCCAAGCAGGGCGGCAACGTCGTCACCACGCTCAACTCCGCCGCGCAGAAGGCCGCGTACTCCGGGCTGAAGAACCAGGGCGGCAAGGGAGCGGTCGTCGCGCTGGAGCCCTCCACCGGCAAGATCCTCGCGCTGGCCTCGTACCCCTCCTACGACCCGTCGTCCTTCGCGGGTTCCCGTGACAGCGACGCGGCAGCCTGGTCGAAGCTGCAGAAGAAGAGCGACGCCTCCGACCCGATGCTCAACCGGGCGCTGCGCGAGACCTACCCGCCCGGCTCGACCTTCAAGGTGGTCACCGCCGCCGCGGCGCTGGAGAACGGCAAGTACTCCTCGGCCGACCAGAAGACCGACAGCCCGCTGCCCTGGGTGATGCCCGGCACGCAGACCGAGCTGAAGAACGAGGGCAACATCCCCTGCAAGGACGCGACGATGCGGGTCGCGCTCCAGTACTCCTGCAACACCGTCTTCGGCAAGATCGGCGCCGACCTCGGCAACGAGAAGATGCTGGACGAGGCGAAGAAGTTCGGCTTCGACGAAGAGCAGTTCACGCCGATCCGCGCCAACGCCTCGGTGTTCTCGAAGAACATGAACGACTCGCAGACCGCGCTGTCCTCCATCGGCCAGTTCAACACCGCGGCCACCCCGCTCCAGATGGCCATGGTCGCCTCCGCGGTCGCCAACGACGGCAAGCTGATGAAGCCCTACATGGTCGACTCGCTGCAGTCCTCCAACCTGGACCCGGTGGAGAAGAGCGAGCCGCAGGAGATGAGCCAGCCGCTCTCGCCCAGCAACGCGCAGATCCTCCAGTCGATGATGGAGACCGTCGTCAAGGACGGCACCGGTAAGAACGCGCAGATCAACGGCGTGACGGTGGGCGGCAAGACCGGTACCGCGCAGCACGGTGTGGAGAACAGCGAGAACCCGTACGCGTGGTTCCTCTCCTACGCCAAGCTGCCCGACCACAGCTCCCCGGTGGCCGTCGCCGTGGTCATCGAGGACGACAACGCGGTGCGCGACGACATCTCCGGTGGCGGCCTGGCCGCCCCGATCGCGAAGAGCGTCATGGAGGCGGTCATCAACTCCAAGAAGTGAACCCGCTCACGTGCCCTTCACATCGCCGCACGTTGCGATACCGGTCCGGTATCGGGTTACCGGCTTGGCCAGGTCACACAGAGCGAGCCGGGTACGGTAGGCCCGGACGGAAGCTCCGGCCGCGCACACCCGTGCCGGGCGGGACCGACGGAGAGGGCTGGTAAGTAGCTATGGAAGAGCCGCGTCGCCTAGGCGGCCGGTACGAGCTGGGCCACGTACTCGGCCGTGGTGGCATGGCAGAGGTCTACCTCGCGCATGACACCCGCCTCGGCCGCACCGTGGCGGTGAAGACGCTGCGCGCGGACCTCGCGCGTGATCCGTCCTTCCAGGCCCGGTTCCGCCGGGAGGCCCAGTCTGCCGCCTCGCTCAACCATCCCGCGATCGTCGCGGTCTACGACACGGGCGAGGACTACATCGACGGGGTCTCGATCCCGTACATCGTGATGGAGTACGTCGACGGCTCCACGCTCCGTGAGCTGCTGCACTCCGGGCGCAAGCTGCTGCCCGAGCGGTCGATGGAGATGACCATCGGCATCCTCCAGGGTCTGGAGTACGCCCACCGCAGCGGCATCGTCCACCGGGACATCAAGCCGGCCAACGTCATGCTGACCCGCAACGGCCAGGTCAAGGTGATGGACTTCGGCATCGCCCGCGCCATGGGCGACTCCGGGATGACGATGACGCAGACCGCGGCCGTGATCGGCACCGCCCAGTACCTCTCGCCGGAGCAGGCCAAGGGCGAGCAGGTGGACGCCCGGTCCGACCTGTACTCCACGGGCTGCCTGCTGTACGAGCTGCTGACCGTCCGTCCGCCGTTCGTCGGCGACTCCCCGGTGGCCGTGGCCTACCAGCACGTGCGCGAGGAGCCGCAGCCGCCGAGCGTGTTCGATCCCGAGATCACGCCGGAGATGGACGCGATCGTCCTCAAGGCGCTGACCAAGGACCCCAACTACCGCTACCAGTCCGCCGACGAGATGCGCGCCGACATCGAGGCGTGCCTCGACGGCCAGCCCGTCGGCGCGACCGCGGCCATGAGCACGGTCGGCTACGGCTACGCGGACGACCAGGCGACCACCGCGCTGCGGCAGGAGCCGGCCGGGGCGACGACGATGCTCCCGCCGATGAACCCGGACGACGGCGGCTACGGCTACGAGGACCGGCCCGACCGGCGGCGCCAGCAGAAGAAGAACAGCAACAACACCTCGACGATCCTGCTCGCGGTCGCGGGTGTGCTGGTGCTGGTCGGCGCGATCCTCATCGGCATGTGGATGTTCTCCGGCAAGGGCGAGAAGCCGTTCGCGGCGCCGAACTTCGTGGGCAACACCGTCGAGGACGCCCGGAAGATGGCGGAGGCGTCGGATCTGAAGCTGGGTGACATCACGCGCAAGCCGTGTGAGAACCAGCCCAAGAACAAGATCTGTTCGCAGACCCCGGCCGAGGGCTCGGACGTCAAGAAGAACGACACCGTCGACCTGGTCGTCTCCACGGGCGCGCCCAAGGTGACGATCCCGAGTGTCATCGGGCTCAGCTTCGACGAGGCGCGGGAGAAGCTGGAAGGCGACGACTACCAGCTCACGGTGAAGAAGGAGACCCGCGTCTCCAGCGACACCCCCGACAACGTCCTCGACCAGGACCCGACCGGCGGCAAGCAGGTGCAGAAGGGGTCCACGATCACCCTGACCGTCGCCAAGGCCGAGGAGAAGGTGACGATCCCGGACGTCAAGGGCAAGTCCTGCGACGAGGCCAAGGCCGCCCTCTCCGACGCGGGCCTCGTCCCGAGCTGCACCGACCAGCCCGTGGCCGACCCGGCCCAGAACGGCAAGGTCCAGGGCACCAACCCGGAGATCGGCCGCCAGGTCAAGAAGGACACCCCGGTCTCGATCAGCGTCGGCAAGAACGACGCCCCGCAACAGGTCCAGGTCCCCGACGTCACCAAGCAGTCCCTGAAGGACGCCCGCAACACCCTCCAGGGCCTCGGCCTCCAGGTGAACGCCCAGGGCCCGGGCGCCGGCGACGAGAACTCCACCATCGCCACGCAGAGCATCCCGCCCGGCACCGCGGCCAACAAGGGCGACACCATCACCCTCGTCGCCATAAGCCAGGGCAACAACGGCAACGGCGGCGCCCTCGGCGGAATCTTCGGCGGCCAGAACGGCTGACCCGGCTCCGCTCCGACCAACGGACAGTCCCCCGGCACCTAGTGGGTGCCGGGGGACTGTCTCGTTTTTGTCGTGGTGGGCGACCTACGTCGGGGTCACCGTCGAGGCTGTGCGTCAGCTCAAGGCGCGGCACCGTAAAGAGCTCACCGCCAACGGGATGGTCACGCTCCAGGGCTCTGACCTGGCGGCATTTAAGCGTGACATCCTGTCACGCTATCCCGGAAGTTATCCACAGCCCCGGTCCAGTCTCACCCTCTTCCCCCGCCGCGCCGTCCTCAACATCGCCATGCTCCTCCGCGACAGCGAGGTCGCCCGGCAGGTGCGCGCATACCTGCTCGATGTGGAGCAGGCGTCCCGTGCCCACACTCGACGGCCCCGCGCTGGACGACCGTATCGATGCGGTTGCGGCGGTTGGAGGGCCGCAAGCCGTGATCAGCCGAGTTCCGTCGGCGGGGTTCGCTTGGCGTCGACCTTTTGCGTGCGGACCAGTTCGGCCCAGACCACGTAGCGGTAGCGGCTGGTGTAGACCGGGGTGCAGGTGGTCAGGGTGATGTAGTGGCCCGGCTTGGTCTTGCCGGACTCCTTGGGGACCTGGGCGAGGACGTCGACGTTGTACTTCGAGGTCTCGGGGAGGATCGAGTAGACCTTGTAGACGTACCACTTGTCCTTGGTCTCGAAGACGACCGGGTCGCCCTCGTGGACCTTGTCGATGTTGTGGAACTTGGCGCCGTGGCCGTCGCGATGGGCGGCGAGGGTGAAGTTGCCCTTCTTGCCGGTCGTCGGGAGCGCGGCCTTGGCCGGGTCGGTGTAGTAGCCGGCCACGCCCTCGTCGAGGACGTCGGGAGAGGTGCCCTTCTCCACCAGCACCGCCCCGTTGCGCATCGCCGGGACGTGCAGGAAGCCGATGCCGTCCTTGGTGTCCAGCGCGCCGGGACCGGTCGCGGAGTTCGCCCAGTGGTCGCGGACCTTGTCCGCCTGCCGGTCGGCGTGCCGGTCGGCGACGACGTTGGTCCACCACAGCGAGTAGACGACGAACAGCCCGAGCACCACCCCGGCCGTGATGAGGAGTTCCCCGAGGAAGCTGACCGCCCGCGCGACCGGCCCCTGCCCCCGCGGCGGACCCCCGCCCGTGCCGGACGCGGCCGTGTGCTCTTCGGTGCCGTCGGCGGTCGCTGCCACAGATCCCCTGCCCATGTTCGGCTCTTCGGCTGGTGAGACGGACCGCCGCTACTGGATGAGCGCGTCCGGCTTGCCCTTGCTGCGCGGGCGTTCCTCGACCATCTTGCCCCAGACGATCAGCCGGTACTTGCTGGTGAACTCAGGCGTGCAGGTGGTGAGGGTGATGTACCGACCCTCACGGGTGAACCCGGACCCGTTCGGCACCGGATTCAGCACGCTGGTGTTCGACGGCGGGGTCACCGGCAGCATCGACGCCACCTTGTACACGAAGTACTCGTCCTGCGTCTCCACCACGACCGCGTCCCCCGCCACCAGCCGGTTGATGTAACGGAACGGCTCCCCATGGGTGTTGCGGTGCGCCGCGAGCCCGAAGTTGCCGGTCTTGTCGTACGGCATCGCCGTCTTCAGCGGCGCTTCCCCGTAGTGCCCGACCATCCCCTTGTCGAGCACCTTCTTGTTGCTGACGCCCTCCGCGATCGGCGCGACCACGTCCAGCTTGGGGATGTGCAGGATGGCGAACCCCTGCCCCGGCTCGAACACCCCCGGCGCCCGCTTGCCGTTCGCCCAGTCGTCCTGGAGCTGGCTCGTCTCGCTGCCGGCCTCCGCGTGGGCCCGGACGTTGGTCCACCAGAGCTGGTAGGTGACGAACAGCAGCATGACCACGCCGGTGGTGATGAAGAGTTCGCCCACCGCCCGGCTCACCATGACCGCCGCCCCCGGTTTGCGCGCCCGCGCCTGCTGCCGGGCCTCCACCCGCGACAGCGGCCGCGCCGGGCCGTCCGCAGCGGCTGAAGCCTCGGCCCCACGCCGCCCGCCGCCGCGCTTGGCGGCCTTCCTGCGGGCCGCGCGCCCCCCGGTGGCTCCCCCGGCGCCCGAGGCGCCCGCGGAGGCGCTCAGCGAGCCGTACGCGCCCTCCGCCGCACCGGGCACCCGGAGCGCCATCGTCCGGTCGTCCAGGGGCAGTTCGGAGTACTGATCGCCGTACTCGCCGTACTGGTCAACGGCCGGCATCCGCGCCGTCCCCGGATCGCCCGCCCCCACGAACGCCGGACCGTAGGACCCGTACGGCACCCCGCCGTACGCGTCCTCGCGTTCCGGGCGCGGGGTGGTCACGCCGTGGCCCTGCCCACCACCGGGGCGAGCCCCGCCGACCTCGCCACCGCGTCCCGGTCGCCGCACTCGGCGAGCCAGTTGGCCAGCATCCGGTGGCCGTGCTCGGTCAGCACCGACTCGGGGTGGAACTGCACGCCTTCGACGAGGAGTTCACGGTGGCGCAGCCCCATGATGATCCCGTCCTCGGTGCGGGCGGTGACCTCCAGAGCGGCCGGCACGGTGGCCGGCTCGGCGGCCAGCGAGTGGTACCGGGTGGCGATGAACGGCGTCGGCAGGCCCGCGAAGACGCCCCGCCCCTGGTGGATCACCGGCGAGGTCTTGCCGTGCAGCAGCTCGGGCGCCCGGTCCACCACCCCGCCGTAGGCGACCTGCATCGACTGCATGCCGAGACACACCCCGAACACCGGGACACCCGTCGCGGCGCAGTGCCGGACCATGTCCACGCAGACCCCGGCCTCCTCGGGCGTACCCGGTCCGGGCGACAGCAGGACGCCGTCGAAGCCGTCCTGGGCGTGCGCGGTGGTCACCTCGTCGTTGCGCAGCACCTCGCACTCGGCACCGAGCTGGTAGAGGTACTGGACGAGGTTGAAGACGAAGCTGTCGTAGTTGTCGACGACGAGAATCCGGGCGCTGCTCACTGGTTGTCCACCGTCACATCGTTGAAGGGCAGCAGCGGTTCCGCCCACGGGAACACGTACTGGAACAGGACGTAGACCGCGGCCACGACGAGCACCAGCGAGATCAGTGCCCTCACCAACGCGTTGCCCGGCAGATGCCGCCAGATCCAGCCGTACATGCCGTCCCTTCCGTTCCTCCACGGCCCCTGACTCACGCCGTACGGCACCAGACTAACGGCGCCGGGTCCGTCACCGGCGTGCCTGGAGCACACCTGGAGTTACGGGGCCGGGCGCCGATCACCTCAATGACAGGCGGAACGGTTTCGCACCGCGAACACGCGGTCGGCGGGTGAGACGCGGCCGCGTCCCGCGCGCCTACTTCACGGGCGTCGCGTAGTGCAGGTCGACGGTGCCGGTGTAGCCGGGCAGCGTGACGGTGCCCTCGTCGGCGACGTCCCAGCCGAGGCCGTAGACATTGACGTACACCATGTAGTTCTGGATCGCCTTGCTCGCGGCCAGCGCCTGCTTCAGCCGCTCCGGGTCGCCCACGGCGGTGATCTTGTACGGGGGCGAGTAGACGCGGCCCTGGAGGATCAGGGTGTTGCCGACGCAGCGGACCGCGCTCGTGGAGATCAGCCGCTGGTCCATGACCTTGATGCCCTGGGCGCCGCCGTGCCAGAGCGCGTTGACGACGGCCTGGAGGTCCTGCTGGTGGATGACCAGGTAGTCGGGCTGCGGCGGGGGATAGCCGGGGAGCTTGGCGGTGGCGTTCGGCGGGGCGTCGTTGAGGGTGACGGTGACGGCCTTGCCGGTGAGCCGCTCGGTGCCCGCGCTCTTCTCCAGCCCGCCGAGCCGCCGGTCCTGGGCGCGGGTGCTGCCGTCGTCGCCCTCGGCGAGCGACTCGACGCTGTGCCGCAGTGTGGCGTTGGACTCGTCCAGGCCCTGGTTCTTCCGGCTGCGCTCCTGGATGAGGTCCGACAGCTTCAGCAGCGAGGTGTCGGTGCGCAGGTCGGTGCCCTTGGCGGTGTTGAAGCTGGTGACGAAGATGAGGCCGGCCAGAGCGAAGACACCGGCAGTGAGAATCCGCACCGGCCGGAAACGGGGACGACGGGCGGGCGCGGAACCCATTGCTCCCGTCCCTGGGGAGTCGGCAGAATTGCTCAACGTACCCTTATCTCCTTCGGCGCCGCGGAAGCACTACGCTAACGGACGTCCGGGGGAGCACTCGGTGTGCCCTTGCCGTCCCCTTGTACGCTGCCCCGAGCTCGACCCAGACACCTGCGCGGCCACGCAGCGCATCGACAGGAGAGACCTTCGTGCCGAAGTCACGTATCCGCAAGAAGGCCGACTACACGCCGCCGCCCGTCAAGCAGGCGCAGGCCATCAAGCTCACCAACAGCGCCTGGGTCGCGCCCGTCATGCTGGCGATGTTCCTCATCGGCCTGGCGTGGATCGTGGTGTTCTACGTGACCGACGGCTCGCTGCCGATCGACAGCCTGGACAACTGGAACATCGTCGTCGGCTTCGGCTTCATCGCGGCGGGCTTCGGCGTCTCCACCCAGTGGAAGTGACCGGGCCCATAGCCCGGCAGGTCCGGTTCCGGCGACCTCTGCCCACGGCCCTCCACTGAGTTATCCACAGGCCAACGAAATATCCACACCCCCCTGGGGAAAAGGAATACGATCTGTGGATAACTAATCCCCGGTTGACGCCGGGAACACCATCCGACGACCGGTGCTCCACTGAATGCCCCCTGCCTGACCTGCGGATTCACATCCGAGCGACAGGGGGCACGGTTGTTCCCGCACGGTGTGCACAAGATCGGGCACAGACTGTGGACAACGGTTCGGGCTCAGGTGAGCTGGAGGGTTCTCACCAGGGTGAGAACGGCCACCACCAGGAGCACCAGCGCACACGCCCCGTACTGGATCAGCGCCCGCCGTTCGCGCGGGGCGTGGACCATCGCGTACCCCACGACGATGCCGGCGACGAGCCCGCCGATGTGCGCCTGCCAGGCGATGCCCGGCACCCCGAACGTGATGATCAGGTTGACCACCAGCAGCACGATGACCGGCCGCATGTCGTACTTCAGGCGGCGCATCAGCACCGCGGTGGCGCCGAACAGGCCGAAGATCGCACCGGAGGCGCCCAGTGAGGGCTGGTTGGGCGCGGCCAGCAGATAGGTCAGCGCGCCGCCGGCCAGGCCGCAGACCAGGTACAGCGTGAGGTAGCGGGCGCGGCCGAGGGCGCCTTCCAGCGGGCCGCCGATCCACCACAGGCTGAGCATGTTGAAGAGGATGTGCACATAGCCGCCGTGCAGGAACATCGACGTCAGCAGGCGGTAGTACTGACCCTCGGTGAGGCCCTGGATGCCGGTGAGGTGGGGGACGTAGGCCCGGCCGATCAGGTCGAGCTGGTTGGTGAAGACGTCGCCCAGGGAGAGCTGAACCAGGAAGAAGGCCAGGTTCAGCCCGATGAGGACCTTGGTGACCAGCCGGGGGTCGCGGCTGAGGGTGCCGCCCGCCAGGGTGCGGGGGCGGGTGTCGGCCGGGGTGGGCGCGGTGTCGTCCGAGGCGGAGGTGCCGCCGCGCACGCAGTCGGGGCACTGGAAGCCGACGGAGGCGTCGACCATGCACTCGGGGCAGATCGGCCGGTCGCAGCGGGTGCAGCGCACGCCGGTCTCGCGCTCCGGGTGCCGGTAGCAGACGGGCACGCTGCGGGCGCCCGGGGCGTCGGCCGCTGCCTGTTCCATGAGATCCCCTTCGTCCCTCGCGTCGTCCGTCGTCACTCCGGGGGCGCGGCACCGCCCCCGCCCATCCTTACGGACGAGCGGGGCATTTGGTTCCCTCTGCGGAATTCAGCGGCCGCCGGTCAGCCCTCGGTCTTCTCCACCACCACGGACTCGATCACCACGTCCTCGACCGGACGGTCGTTGCGGCCGGTGGGGACCGCGGCGATGGCGTCGACGACCTTCTGGCTGGCCGGGTCGGCGACCTCGCCGAAGATGGTGTGCTTGCGGTTCAGCCAGGTGGTCGGGGAGACCGTGATGAAGAACTGCGAGCCGTTGGTGCCCGGCCCGGCGTTGGCCATGGCGAGCAAGTAGGGCTTGTTGAAGGACAGGTCGGGGTGGAACTCGTCCGGGAACTGGTAGCCGGGGCCGCCGATGCCGGTGCCGAGCGGGTCGCCGCCCTGGAGCATGAAGCCGCTGATCACCCGGTGGAAGGTGGTGCCGTCGTAGAGCCGGTCCGTGCTCTCGACGCCGGTCCCCGGGTGCTTCCAGGAGCGCTCGCCCCGGGCCAGTTCGACGAAGTTCCTGACCGTGGCCGGCGCGTGGTTCGGGAACAGCCTGATCTTGATGTCGCCGTGGTTGGTCTTCAGGGTGGCGTAAAGCTGCTCGGCCACGGTCTGCCTTCCGTTGTCTTTCCGTTCGCCCCTGATCCTCGCACGCTCCCGGCGGTCCGGAACCGGGCGGGCAACGGCGAGTTCGGCCCGTATGGGCGGCGCCGGGCGGCGAATCGTGGCAGGGTCGTGGGCGGGGCCGGTTGCCCGGAATTTCACCGCTTCGCCAGAGATCGGCACCCGTATGCCCGCCCACACATGCTGTGTGGGCCACCGACAGGCATGATCCGTAACAGGGTGGACAGTCGAAATACCGTACCGCCACCGAGGAGGAGGTTCCCGTGACCCGCATCGACAGCGTGCGCGCCGCGACCGGTTCGGCCAAGGACAGCGTGCTGCACGCAGCGGACGTGGTGGCGCCCTATGCCGACACGGCCAAGGAGCGTGCCGCTCATTACACGCAGGAGGCACGTGTACGGCTGGCGCCCGTGGTCTCACAGGCGGCCGACCAGGCCCGTCTTCAGTACGACGCCAAGCTCGCCCCGCAGGTGGAGCGAGCGCTCTCCCACGTGCCGCCGAAGGTCGATCAGGCGGCACAGGACGCCGCCAAGCTGACCCGCAAGGCAGCCAAGCAGGCAGCCGTGTACTCCCGCCCCAGGATCGAGCAGGCCGTGGCCGCCGCCACCCCGGTGTACGACGAGGCCGCGGCACGCAGCGCCGCCGCCCTGGTCGCACTGCGGGGCAATGTGTCGGCCAAGGAGATCAAGAAGCTGGCCCGCCGCAACGAGCGTCGCGGCCGCACCGGCCGGGCGCTGAAGTACGTGGCCCTGGCCAGCCTGCTCGCGGGCGGCGCCTACGCCGTCTGGCAGTGGTGGGACCGCCAGGCCAACCCGGACTGGCTGGTCGAGCCCCCGGCCGCCACGGAAATGCCGGACTCCGCCCGCCTCCACTCGGTGGACGGCACCGGCCCCTCCGTTCTGGACCCCGAGGTCCAGGCCAAGCAGGTCGAGGACGACGTCGAGGGCGACGAGAACCGGTGACCTGAGGCCCCAAGTCACGGGCACCGCACGCTGTTTCACGTGAAACAGCGCCCGCGCTACCCCGAGCCCCCGTCCCCACGGTGGCACGACAAAACCCCCTCCGTACTGCGTTTTCGCAGGTCGAAGGGGGTTTTTGGGTTGTGGAGCCTAGGGGAGTCGAACCCCTGACATCTGCCATGCAAAGACAGCGCTCTACCAACTGAGCTAAGGCCCCGAAAGGGGACGGCCGACGGGAGACGGGCTCCTGGCGGGCGTCGCAGACCAGAGTACCGGTTCACCCCCCGTATCCCGCAAAAAGATTGGGGGTCCCCGCGAATCACCCCGCTCCGTAGGATGCTCGACGTGGTTCGCTTCAGCGAACCTCGGTTTCTGGGGAAGCGATGGGGAGACGCAATGGATGCCGCACAGCAGGAAGCCACCGCGAGAGCGCGGGAGCTCCAGCGGAACTGGTACGGGGAGCCGTTGGGGGCGCTCTTCCGTAAGCTCATCGACGATCTCGGGCTCAATCAGGCCCGGCTCGCCGCCGCGCTGGGGCTGTCGGCTCCGATGCTGTCGCAGCTCATGAGCGGCCAGCGGGCCAAGATCGGCAATCCCGCGGTGGTGCAGCGGGTGCAGTTGCTGCAGGAGCTGGCCGCGCAGGTGGCGGACGGCAGTGTGAGCGCGGCCGAGGCCACCGACCGCATGGACGAGATCAAGAAGTCCCAAGGGGGCTCGGTGCTGAGCAACACCACCACGACGACGAGCAGTTCGGGCGCGCCCACCGTCAAGCGGGTCGTACGTGAGATCCAGTCGCTGCTGCGTTCCGTCGCCGCCGCCGGGGACATCATCGACGCCGCGGACACCCTCGCCCCGACCCACCCCGAACTGGCAGAGTTCCTCCGGGTCTACGGCGCGGGCCGCACCGCCGACGCGGTCGCGCACTACCAGTCCCACCAGAACTGACCCCCGGCCCGGTCCGGAGGGGGTCCGGCACCGGGCCCGGCCACACGGCCGGGGCAGCGCACCAGGGGGAGGAGCTGCACGGTCATGGGTGAGGTCTTCGCGGGGCGGTACGAGCTGGCCGACCCGATCGGGCGTGGCGGTGTGGGCGCGGTATGGCGCGCCTGGGACCACCGCAGACGGCGCTATGTCGCCGCCAAGGTGCTTCAGCAGCGCGACGCCCACACCCTGCTGCGCTTCGTGCGCGAGCAGGCGCTTCGTATCGATCATCCGCATGTGCTCGCGCCGGCGAGCTGGGCGGCCGACGACGACCAGGTCCTGTTCACCATGGACCTGGTGTCCGGTGGCTCCCTGGTCCATCTGATCAACGACTACGGTCCTCTTCCGCCGGTGTTCGTCTGCACCCTGCTGGACCAGTTGCTGTCCGGGCTGGGTGCCGTGCACGCGGAGGGGGTCGTGCACCGGGACATCAAGCCCGCCAACGTACTGCTGGAGGCCACCGGTACCGGTCGGCCCCGGCTGCGGCTGTCCGACTTCGGTATCGCCATGCGGTTCGGGGAGCCCCGGCTGACCGAGACCAACCTCGTGGTCGGCACGCCGGGTTATCTGGCGCCCGAGCAACTGCTGGGGGCCGAACCCGACTTCCCCGGTGACCTGTTCGCCGTGGGGCTGGTCGCCCTGTATCTGCTGGAGGGGGCCAAGCCGGACGGCAAGGAGATCGTCCGGTACTTCCTGGAGCACGGGACGCCGGGCGCTCCCGCGCGGGTGCCCGAGCCGCTGTGGCAGGTCATCGCCACCATGCTCCAGCCCGACCCCGCGGCCCGCTTCCGCACCGCCACGGGTGCCCGCAAGGCCCTCGCCGCCGCCCGCGAACTCCTCCCCGAGCCCGGCCCCGACGACGAGCCGATAGAAATCTTCGACCAGCTCGGCCCCCTGCCCCCCGGCTTCGGCCCCGAGGGCCCCCACAAACCCGCCCCCGCGGTGGACGCCCGCTGGGGAAACCGTCCCCCGGGCGCCCCGGACACCAGCGGCACCACGACAAACGCCCCCCTGCCCGTCTCCTCCCCGACAGCCGACCTGGGCACCCGGCCCCCGGCCGTCACCACCCCGCCGATGTCCGACACCGGCAGCTTCCACCTCCCGCCCCCACCTCCACCCCGGCCCACGACCGACCCCGACACCGCCGCGTACACAGCCTGCGACCCCCGCACACCGGCCCCACCCACCGAGGCTCCGCGCACCCCGAGCCACCGCGCCCACTCCCGGCCCCGCCCGGGCCCCTCCGCCAAGGTCGCGGTCCCGGTCCTGCTGCTGGCCCTGGTCTGCTACGCCGTCGGCTTCTGGGCGCTGACCCGCATCTGAACCGGCCGGTCGCCCAGCACCCGTACCGCCGCCGGGGCGTCCCCGACGTCCTGGCCGCAGCCCGTACCTGTGACCGCCAGTGGGCGGCCCTCGATCTGCCCAGCACGCGCACGGCAGGCCCACCGTGCCGCTGCCACCCCTACGCCATCGGCTTTGCGGAACCGGCCCGCCCCCGAGCCCGCCGTGCCAGCAGCGTCCACGCCCCCAGTCCCAGCAACAGCGCCGTACCGGCCCCCAGCCCGCCGTACGCCAGCACCCGCATCGCCGGATCACCGCCCCCGGTGTCCCCACCAGCAGCCGGCCCCCAGTCCCCCGTGCTCACCGAGAAAAGCCCCGTCGGCTCAGTGCGCCCCACGTACTTCGGCCCGGCGTGGGCAGCACCATCCACCCGTACCCGCAGCGTCACCCCGAAAGGACCCGTGCCGAAGGAGTCCGCCAGGCGCTCGCTGAGGTGGACGACCACGTAGTAGTCCCCCGCGAACCGGACCCCGTTCTCCCCGCTCGGCACCGCATACCGGTTGGCGTACTCGACCGGGGGGACCGGAGCCAGGGACACCGCGTGGCGGGTGCCGGTGTAGCCGAGGGCCGCGTCGTCGACGGGGCCTCGGGCCGGGTTGAGGAGGGAGAGGGTGAGGGCGCCGCCGACGTAGCCGTGGCCGGTGGCGGCGGCCAGTTCCGCACTCGCGTGCACCTGGCGGCCCCAGTCGACCGGCACCTTGTAGAAGGCGGTGTCGCCGGGGGCGAGGCGGGTGCGCCAGACGCCTTGGCCGAGCAGGCGGGCGGAGGAGAAGCCCCCGCCTCCCTCTCTCTCGCGCGGGGCGTCGCCGGGCGGCTGGGGCGTGGCGGAGTTCCAGGTGCGGGGCGGTGTGGTGGGGCCGGTGGCGGCGAGGCCCGGTTCGGTGGCGGGCGCCAGCTCCAGGTCCCAGCGGCCGGGGTCGGAGTTCTTGGCGTCCAGCCGCTCCACCAGCAGGTAGTACACGGCCGCGCTCTGGCACAGCGACTTGCCGGTGTCCCGCTGGCCGACGGCCGTGACGGGCCGGGGGCTGAGTCCGGCGCCGAAGGACGCGGAGGAGTAGAAGCAGGGGTTGCCGTCGGCGTCCTGGAGCGAGACCCGTATCCCGTCCGTGGCGGCGACGGTCGCGCCGCGCCGGGGTACGGCGGTGACGGGGACGTAGGCGTTCGCCGTGACGGTGAGGGTGAGCCGGTAGTAGAGCCGGCCGTGCGTGGGGAGCGAGCTGCGGTAGGTGTGGCCGGGCACCAGGGTCCGTGCCCCGGCGGTGTCCGGAGAGCCCGCGAGGTTCTCGGCACCCGGTGCGAAGGCGTACCCGTCCGGGGCGGCCACCGCGGGTGTCCCGGCGAGGGCCCACACCACGGCCCCCGCGCACAGCCCGCGTACCGCGTTCCGCAACCCCCGCCGCATCAGCCGCCCCCTGCCCCTAGGTCACCGCGCCGGGGCCCATCCTGCCCGGTACCGCTTGCGCCATCAGGGTTTTCGCGCGGCCGTCCGAAACACCCGGCCTCTTGAGGACGAGGCGTACCTCACGTTCCGGGGTCCGGCAACACAGAACCCCGGCCGCTCGAGCGACCGGGGTTCGTTCAGAGAAGTGGTGCCGGGGTTTCAGGAACCGGTGGGCACGGAGTCGGTGGCCTCCGTCCACAGGTCCTGCTCGGCGCGATCCGCCTGGATCTGGCGGTACACAAGGAGACCGCCGATGGCGGCCAGTGCGACCAGGAGCAGCTTCTTCACCGCGCGACCTCGTCTTTCGTTGACGTAGGGGACCTCTGGCGCCCGACTATACACACCGGCCGAGACCGATCGGTGACCTGCGCCGGGCCCCCAACTCCCGCCCTCGGACGGCCCGGAGCCGTTGCGATCGGAGGGTGATCACACCCGCACAGAGGGTTGTGTTCCTCCCGTTAAGAGGCAGTTTCAGGGTTTTTCCACCTCCTTGCACCCATCCGAGTGGTGTTCATCTGAACATCGACGCGCCACGGGCGTCGGTCCACCACTTCGCGGCCCACATACACATCATGAGGAAAGTACGCAAATCGCCCAACCTGAAAGTGAGGGGCCATGGCCAGGAACAAGGTCATGACGCTGTGGACCGCCATCGTCACCGCCTTCCTCGCGCTGTGCACGGCGCTCGGACTCGTCACCGCGACCGCCCCGGTCGCCTCGGCCAAGAGCGAGAGCCCGAGTCACGGCAGCACGGAGCACAGCGCACCGGAGGCACCGGCGGCCGTCAGCCACCAGGTCTGGCCACAAGCCAGGTCCCTGCCCCCCACGATGAAGCAGCGCATCCGGGCCGAGGCCCACGGGAAGTCCCCCAACTGCCGGCACCGCTCACTGGCCGGACGGGAAGCGGGCACCCTGGCCCCGCACCGCGTGAACGCCCCGGACCGCACCGAGACCACGCACCGGCAGGAGAGCACCGAGCAGTACGCGTCCCACCTGGACTGCTGAGCCCGCCGAGCCCCCACGGCAGGCGTACTGAGACCGCCGAGCCCACGGCAGGCATCCAGTACCGCGGACGTCTCGACACACAGGCGACTTGCGTACCCGACCGTCGACACGGAAAGCCCCCCGGCCACCGGCCTGGGGGCCCGCACCGCGTCCGCACCGCCCGCCTCATTCCCCCAGCAGCACGGCCTGCGACGGACACTTCTCCACGATCTCGCGCACCAGCGGATCGTCCCCGGAATCCTCCCGGCCCGGCCTGACCACGCCGTACCCCTCGACGAAGTCGAAGACCTCGGGAGCGCGGTAGGCGCACTCGGCCGAGCCGTAACAGACCTCCCGGTCCACGGACACCTTCATGCGTCCTCCCCTGCCCGCCCGGGCGGTCCCGGACTCAACGACGACCCTGCCCGCGCCGGACCCGCCCGAACCGGCGGCGCCACCGCCCGTCCGGCACCGGTCCCTCCCCTCGTGGGGACCGGTACCGAACGGAGCGGGGGGTCTTCGTCCCGAGCCGTGCCGGTGTGCCCGGCGCGGTGGGCCTCTGGATCTCGTGGCGTCCGCCACGCCGTGCGCCGCTCCTGACGAACTTTGACCGAGAACGTTCGGCGCCCGGCGGGACCCGCTCGCGAACCGGGCCGGTGGCCTGTCCGGACGGTGTGTGACAGCTCCGCTACCGCGATGCGATCCTGCCATCTGCGGCAACCGGCGAGGAGGTCCGGACCAGCCACCCAGGGCTTTCCCGCAGGTCAGCCGTATAGGGTGAGTTTTCCGGTCCGGACGCATCAGATGGGGGAAGTGAGGGGTGGGACCTTGGGTTCCGACTCAGGGGCACGCACAGCCTTCGCCGAACGCCTCGCCCTGCTGTACCGGGAAGCCGGGAATCCGCCCCTGAAAAGCGTCTCGGAGGCGGTCGTCCGGCTCCAGCGGGTGGACGAGCGGGGCCGTCCGGTACGGGTCTCCGCGCAGCGCATCAGCGACTGGCGGCGGGCCAAGAACGCGCCCGCCCAGTTCGCCGCCCTGGCCGCCGTCCTCCAGATCCTCATCCCCGAGGCCCGCCGCGCCAGCCCCACCCCGGTCTCCAGCGGCCTGTACGACCTGGCCCAGTGGCAGCGGCTGTGGGAACGCGCCCTGGCCGACCCGGTCGGCGAACGCCCCGAGGGCCCGGCGGCCGAACCCCCTCCGGCCGAGCTGCCCGTGTGCCCGTACCGGGGTCTCGCCTCCTACCGGCAGGAGGACGCCCGCTGGTTCTTCGGCCGGGAGCGCGGGACGGAGGCGCTGGTGGCCCAGTTGCGGGCCGCCGAGCGCGGCGGGGGACTGGTGATGCTGGTCGGCGCCTCGGGCGCCGGGAAGTCCTCCCTCCTCAACGCCGGCCTGGTGCCCGCGCTGGAGGAGGAGGGCGCGCACACGGTCCTCCAGCTCGTGCCGGGCGCCGATCCGCTGGGGGAGCTGACCCGCCTGGTCCCGGCCCTCACCCCGCTCGCCGCCGAGGCGCGGGCCGCCGGGGAGGACGACCGGGGCCCGGCCGCCGGGGCGATACGGGAGGCGGTCACCGAGTGGGCCCACGGCCGGCGGCCCCCCGGCACCGTCACCATCCCCGGCCCCCGCTCCTCACCCGAGTCCCCGGCCCCCGCCGCCCGCAGGACGGCCCGGCCGGTGCTGATCGTGGACCAGTTCGAGGAGACCTTCACCCTCTGCCCGAGCGAGGCCGACCGCCGGGCCTTCGTCCAGTTCCTGCACGCCGCCTGCACCCCCGGCCCCACCGGCGCGGCCCCCGTGCAGGTCGTCCTCGGCATCCGCGCCGACTTCTACGAGGAGTGCCTCGGCTACCCCGAACTCGCCGACGCCCTCCAGCACCGGCACATGGTGCTCGGCCCGCTGACCACCGCCGAACTGCGCGAGGCGGTGACCGGCCCGGCGCGGGCGGTGGGACTGGAGCTGGAGGCGGGCCTGACCGAGCTGATCGTCCGCGAGGTCAGCGCCGACGGCCCGCGCGGCGCCCATGATGCGGGCGTGCTCCCGCTGCTCTCCCACGCCCTGCTCGCCACCTGGCAGCGCCGCAAGGCCGGCCGGCTCACCGTGGCCGGATACCGGTCGGCGGGCGGCATCCAGGGCGCGGTCGCCGCCACCGCCGAGCGCGCCTGGTCCGGGCTGGACCCGGCCGCCCGTACCGCCGCCCGGCTGCTCCTGCTGCGCCTGGTCCGGCTCGGCGAGGACACCCAGGCCACCCGCAGGCGCGGCACCCGGCGCCAGTTGGCAGCCGAGTCCACCGACCCGGACAAGACCGAGGAGTCGCTGGAGGCGCTGGTCCGCGCCCGGCTGGTCACCCTCGACGCGGAGACCGTGGAGATCACCCACGAGGCGCTGCTGCACGCCTGGCCCCGGCTGCGGCACTGGATCGACGACAACCGGGGCGACCATCTGCTGCGCCAGCGGCTGGAGGAGGACGGCCGGGCCTGGGAGGACTCCGAGCGCGACAGCTCCCTGCTGTACCGGGGCTCCCGTCTCGAGCAGGCGCGCGGCTGGGCGGAGTCGGCCGGGGACACCTATCTGACGCGGGGCGCGCTGGACTTCCTGGCCGCCTCGGTACGGCTGCGCAGGCGCACGGTGCTGATCAGCAGGGCCGCGGTGGCCGCGCTCACCGTGCTGGCGGTGCTCGCCGCGGGGGCCGCGGTGGTGGCCTGGCAGCAGCGGAACGACGCGGTGTTCGAGCAGGTCCTGGCGGAGGCCGACCGGGTCCAGCACACCGACCCCTCGCTCGCGGCGGGCCTCGACCTGGTCGCGCACCGGCTGCGCCCCGACGACGAGGGCGCCTACAGCAGGCTGATCTCCATAGTGAACGCCCCGCTCGCCACCCCGCTGACCGGCCACACCGGCGCCGTCTACCTGACCTCCTTCAGCCCGGACGGCAAGGTCCTCGCCACCGCCAGCTACGACCGCACCGTCCGCCTGTGGAACGTCGCCGACCGGGGGAACCCCAAGCCGCTGGGCGCCCCGCTGCACGGGCACCGGTCCTGGGTGAGCAGCGCGGTGTTCAGCCCGGACGGGCACACCCTGGCCAGCGCGGGCGACGACGGCACGATCCACCTCTGGGACGTCACCGACCCCGCGCACCCCAAGTCCCTGGGGGAGCCCCTCACGGGCCACGACGGCACGATCTACCTGGTCGCCTTCAGCCCGGACGGCCGCACCCTGGCCAGCGCGGGCGAGGACCGCACCGTACGGCTGTGGAACGTCGCCGATCCGCGCCGGGCGAAGCCGCTTCAGGCGCTGCGCGGGCACAGCGCGCCGGTGCGCTCGGTGGCGTTCAGCCCCGACGGGCACACCCTCGCCTCGGCGGGCGACGACGACACCGTACGGCTGTGGGACGTGGCCGACCCCCGGCATCCCAAGGCCCGGCGCGAGGTGTTGCGGGGGCACACCGATCTGGTGCATTCGGTGGCGTTCAGCCCCAATGGCAAGGTGCTGGCCAGCGGCAGCGCGGACGACACCATCCGGCTGTGGAACGTGGCAGACCCGGACCGTCCGGCCCCGCTGGGCGGGCCGCTGACCGGGCACACCGGGCCGGTGTGGTCGGTGGCGTTCAGCCCGGACGGGGGCAGGCTCGCGGCGGCCAGCGCCGACTCCACGGCCAGCCTGTGGAACGTCACCGACCCGGCCTCCCCGTCCCAGGTGGGCGAGCCGCTCGCGGGGAGCAGCGGGGAGATGTACGCGCTGGGGTTCAGCCCGGACGGCCGTACCCTCGCCACCGGCAGCGGGGACGGCCGGGCCCGGCTGTGGGCGGTGCCGACCTCGGACATGACCGGGCGCAGCGCCGCGTTCCGCCAGGACGGCAAGGTGCTGGCCACGGCCGCACGCGACGGCCGGGTCCGGCTGTGGCGGGTGACGGCGCCGGGGCGGCCGGTGGCGCTGGGCGCGCCGTTCATGCCGGCGGACGGCGGGCAGCGCACCCTGATGTTCGCCCCGGACGGCCGCACGCTGGCGGTGCTGACCGGGAACCGCTCGGTGTACCTGTGGAACGTGTCCGACCCGGCCCACCCTGTGGTCGCCGGGCCCCCGCTGAAGCTGATGACCCGCTTCATGGGCTCCGACGCGCTCGACTTCAGCCCCGACGGCCGCATTCTGGCCACCCCCTACGACGACCACCGGCTCCAGTTGTGGAACGTCGCCGACCCCGCGCATCCGGCCCCCTACGGGGCGCCCCTGGCGGGACACCGGGGGTACATCAACGCGCTGGAGTTCACCCCGGACGGGCACACCCTGGCCAGCGGCAGCGCGGACGGCACGATCCGGCTGTGGAACGTGGCCGATCCGGCCAAGCCGGTCCTGCGCGGCCGCCCGCTCACCGGCCACTCGGGCCCGGTCAACGCCCTGGAGTACAGCCCGGACGGCCACACCCTGGCCAGCGGCGGGGACGACGACACGGTCCGCCTCTGGGACGTCACCGACCCCGGCTCGGCCGCGCCCGTCGGCCACACCCTGACCGGCCACACGGAATCGGTCACCTCACTGACCTTCAACGCCGACGGCCACACCCTGGCCAGCGGCGGCAACGACAACACCGTCCGCCTCTGGGACGTCACCGACCCCGGCTCGGCGGCGCCGATCGGCCAGTCGATGAGCCCGTACGCCAAGACGGGCAACTTCCTCGCCTTCAGCCCCGGCAGCCACGTCCTCGGCGTCTCCAGCGGCGCGGACACGGTACGGCTGTGGAGCCTGGACGCGGACGAGGCGGTCCGGCACATCTGCGCGGTCACCCGGGGCGTCCTCACGCCCCAGAAGTGGCACGAGTACCTCCCCCGCCTCTCCTACGACCCCCCGTGCCCCGACTGACCCACCAAGATCAGCCAACTCCCCCACCGATCAACCCCGTTGGCCCCGCAACGCCCCCAACCTTGTTACCCTTGGCCATAGCCCGATCGCTGGTGCATCCCCCGTCGCCAGCGATCGGGTCTTTTGCGCGCACCGGCCCCCAAACCTCCGCGCACCCCGAAACCTCCACGAACGCCGAAGACCCCCAGCCGGTATCGACTGGGGGTCTTCGCAAATGTGGGGCTAACAGGATTTGAACCTGTGGCCTCATCCTTATCAGGGATGCGCTCTAACCAACTGAGCTATAGCCCCGCCCGCTTCGCGGGGGGTGTCCCGCGCGCTGACTCCTGAAGATTAGCGCACGACCGGGGCAGTCCCAAAATCGGTTGTCGGGGGACCGTCAACCGAGGCGGGAGGCACCTTCACTCGTCCTCCGCGAGGGTCAGCTCGACGCCGCCCACGAAGCCCGCGGAGAGGTTGTAGATGAAGGCACCGAGGGTCGCCAGGGCCGTGGCCAGGACGACGTCGATGACCGCGATGATCGTCGCGAACATCAGGACGTGCGGCAGCGAGAGGTAGGACTGGAGGTCGAAGCCGGTCGCCTCGGTGGCCCCGGTCGCCTCCGAGATCGTGCCGCCCACGGTGGAGAAGACGCCCATCGCGTCCAGCACCATCCACAGCACCGCCGACGCCACGATCGTGCAGATGCCGAGCGCGATGGAGAGCAGGAAGCTGACCTTCATCACCGACCACGGGTCCGCCTTGGCCACCCGCAGCCGCGCCTTGCGGGTGCGCGGCGCCGTGCCGACCCCCGTGCGCGGACGGCGTACCGCGCCGGCCGGCGGCTGGGCCGCGTACGCCTGCGGCGGGTGGTAGGGCCCGGCCGGCTGCTCGGGGCCGCGCTCACCGGGCAGCGGGGAGGCCGCCATGCCCTCGGTCGCACCGGCCCTGGCCTGCGCGCCACGGGTGTCCGTCACGGTTCCCCCCTGGGAACTCGAAGAATCAGGAGTAGAAGCAGAAGAAGCATCGGCGGTGGCCGCCTGCGCGGCGGAGCCACGGCCGCCGCCGTCCGTGTCCGTACCCGTGGAGGTACCGGCCGATCCGGCGCCCGTGGCTCCGCTCACGTGATTCACTCCTCGTGCTACTCGGCCGAGGGCGCCTCACCCTCGTCCGTGGCGATCGTGGTGACCTCGACGGTCTCGTCGACGACGATCTCGCCGTCGACCTCCTCCGCCTCACGCCCCGCTTCGGCGTTGCGAGCGATACCGACCACGGCATCGCGCTTGCCCAGGTTGATCAGTTGGACGCCCATGGTGTCACGGCCCGTCTCCCTGACCCCGCTGACGCGCGTACGAATCACACCGCCGCCGAGGGTGATGGCGAGGATCTCGTCACTCTCCTCGACGATCAGCGCGCCGACGAGCGAGCCCCGGTCCTCCACGATCTTGGCAGCCTTGATGCCCAGACCGCCACGTCCCTGCACGCGGTACTCGTCCACAGGCGTCCGCTTGGCGTAACCGCCGTCGGTCGCGGTGAACACGAACGTACCCGGACGCACCACGTTCATCGACAGCAGCTCGTCGCCCTCGCGGAAGCTCATGCCCTTCACACCGG
Source organism: Streptomyces bauhiniae (assembly GCF_004784475.1). Lineage (GTDB taxonomy): Bacteria > Actinomycetota > Actinomycetes > Streptomycetales > Streptomycetaceae > Streptomyces > Streptomyces seoulensis. The sequence goes on along the minus strand of NZ_SRRT01000006.1, from coordinate 227,960 downwards.
AGGTGGCACGGCCCATCGGGCGCAGCGTGTCGTCCGACGCGGTGAACCTGATGGACTGCGCCTTCCGGCTGACGAGGAGCAGGTCGTCGTCGGCGGAGACCAGCTCCGCGCCGATCAGCTCGTCGTCCGTGCCGTCCTCGCCCGCCCGCAGGTTGATGGCGATGACACCGCCGGAGCGCGGCGAGTCGTAGTCCTTCAGCGGGGTCTTCTTGACCAGGCCCGCCTTCGTGGCCAGCACCAGGTACGGCGCCGCCTCGTAGTCGCGGATCGCCAGGATCTCCGCGATCGCCTCGTCCGGCTGGAAGGCGAGCAGGTTGGCCACGTGCTGGCCGCGCGCGTCCCGGCCGGCGTCGGGGAGCTCGTACGCCTTGGCGCGGTAGACCCGGCCCTTGTTGGTGAAGAACAGCAGCCAGTGGTGCGTGGTGGAGACGAAGAAGTGGTCGACGATGTCGTCCTCCTTCAGCTTCGCGCCCCGCACCCCCTTCCCGCCGCGCTTCTGCGCCCGGTAGTCGTCCGTCTTGGTGCGCTTGATGTAGCCGCCGCGCGTAACGGTGACGACGATGTCCTCCTCGGCGATCAGGTCCTCGATGGACATGTCGCCGTCGTAGGGCACCAACGTGCTGCGCCGGTCGTCGCCGAACCGCTCGACGATGGTGGCCAGCTCGTCGTGGACGATCTGCCGCTGCAGCTCCTCGGAGGCGAGGATGCGGTTGTACTCGTTGATCTTCGCCTGGAGCTCGTCGTGCTCCTGGACGATCTTCTGGCGCTCCAGGGCGGCCAGCCGGCGCAACTGCATCTCGAGGATGGCGTTGGCCTGGATCTCGTCGATCGCGAGGAGGTCCATCAGGCCGCCGCGGGCGATCTCGACGGTCTCACTGCGCCGGATCAGCGCGATGACCTCGTCGATGGCGTCCAGGGCCTTCAGCAGACCGCGCAGGATGTGCGCGCGCTCCTCGGCCTTGCGCAGCCGGAACCGGGTCCGGCGGACGATGACCTCGATCTGGTGGGTCACCCAGTGCCGGATGAACGCGTCCAGCGACAGCGTGCGCGGCACCCCGTCGACCAGGGCCAGCATGTTGGCGCCGAAGTTCGTCTGCAGCTCGGTGTGCTTGTACAGGTTGTTCAGCACGACCTTGGCGACCGCGTCCCGCTTGAGGACGATCACCAGCCGCTGACCGGTGCGGGACGACGTCTCGTCGCGGACGTCGGCGATGCCGCCGATCTTGCCGTCCTTCACCAGGTCGGCGATCTTCTGCGCCAGGTTGTCGGGGTTCACCTGGTACGGCAGCTCGGTGACGACCAGGCACTGCCGGTTCTGGATCTCCTCGACCTCGACCACCGCGCGCATCGTGATGGAGCCGCGCCCGGTGCGGTACGCCTCCTCGATGCCCTTGCGGCCCACGACCAGCGCGCCGGTCGGGAAGTCCGGGCCCTTGATGCGCTCGATGAGGGCGTCCAGCAGCTCCTCCTGCGACGCCTCCGGGTGCTCCAGGTGCCACTGGGCGCCGGCCGCGACCTCACGGAGGTTGTGCGGCGGGATGTTGGTCGCCATGCCGACCGCGATACCGGCCGAGCCGTTGATCAGCAGGTTGGGGAAGCGGGCGGGCAGGACGGTCGGCTCCTGGGAGCGGCCGTCGTAGTTGTCCTTGAAATCGACGGTGTCCTCGTCGATGTCGCGGACCATCTCCATCGACAGGTGCGCCAGCTTGCACTCGGTGTAGCGCATGGCCGCCGCGGGGTCGTTGCCCGGCGAGCCGAAGTTGCCGTTGGAGTCGACGAGCGGCATGCGCATCGCCCACGGCTGGGCGAGGCGGACCAGGGCGTCGTAGATCGAGCTGTCGCCGTGGGGGTGGTAGTTACCCATGACGTCGCCGACGACGCGCGCGCACTTGTAGAAGCCGCGGTCGGGGCGGTAGCCGCCGTCGTACATCGCGTACAGCACACGGCGGTGGACGGGCTTGAGGCCGTCCCGGACGTCGGGCAGCGCGCGCGACACGATGACGGACATCGCGTAGTCGAGGTAGGAGCGCTGCATCTCGGCGTCGAGGCCCACCGGCTCGATCCGGAGGGTGACGGTCTCGCCCGTCTCCTCCTCCGGGGTCACCGGTTCGGGCATGAACTCGGGGGTTTCGTCGGTCATTGCTGGTGAAGATCCTTCCCTGGTGCGGTCAGCCGGGACCGACTCAGATGTCGAGGAAGCGGACGTCCTTGGCGTTGCGCTGGATGAAGAGGCGGCGCGCCTCGACGTCCTCGCCCATCAGGACCGAGAACAGGTCGTCGGCCTGCGCGGCGTCATCGAGGGTGACCTGGCCGAGGACGCGGTGCTCCGGGTCCATCGTGGTCACGCGCAGCTCCTCCGCGTTCATCTCACCCAGACCCTTGAAGCGCTGGATGGAGTCCTCGCGGATGCGCTTGCCGCGCTGGCGGCCCATCTCGATCAGCGCGTCGCGCTCGCGGTCGGAGTACGCGTACTCCACGTCGTCCCGGCCCCACTTGATCTTGTAGAGCGGGGGACGGGAGAGGTACACGAACCCGGCCTCGACCAGCGGCCGCATGAAGCGGAACAGGAAGGTCAGCAGCAGGGTGTTGATGTGCTGGCCGTCGACGTCGGCGTCCGCCATCAGGATGATCTTGTGATAGCGCAGCTTCTCGATGTCGAAGTCCTCGTGCACACCGGTGCCGAAGGCCGAGATCAGCGCCTGGATCTCCTGGTTCTGCAGGATCTTGTCGATCCGCGCCTTCTCGACGTTGAGGATCTTGCCGCGGATCGGGAGGATCGCCTGGTACTGCGGGTTGCGGCCGGACTTGGCCGAACCGCCGGCGGAGTCGCCCTCGACGATGAAGATCTCGCACTTGGACGGGTCGTTCGACTGGCAGTCGGACAGCTTGCCCGGCAGCGCGCCGGACTCCAGCAGACCCTTGCGCCGGGTGAGGTCACGGGCCTTGCGGGCCGCCACGCGCGCGGTGGCCGCCTGGATGCCCTTGCGGATGATGTCCGCGGCCTCGACCGGGTTGCGGTCCAGCCAGTCGTTGAGGTGCTCGTAGACCGCGCGCTGCACGAAGGTCTTGGCCTCGGTGTTGCCCAGCTTGGTCTTGGTCTGGCCCTCGAACTGCGGCTCGCTCAGCTTGACCGAGATGATCGCGGTCAGGCCCTCGCGGATGTCGTCACCGGTGAGGTTGTCGTCCCGCTCGCGCAGCAGCTTCTTGTCGCGCGCGTACTTGTTGATCAGGGAGGTCAGCGCCGCGCGGAAGCCCTCCTCGTGGGTGCCGCCCTCGTGGGTGTGGATGATGTTGGCGAAGGAGTAGACGCCCTCGCTGTATCCGCCGTTCCACTGCATGGCGACCTCGAGGGACAGGCTCTTGTCCTTGTCCTCCGCCTCCAGCGAGACGACCGTCGGGTGCACGACGTCGCCCTTGCGGGAGTTCAGATACGTCACGAAGTCGACGATGCCGCCGTCGTAGCGGTACGTGACCGACTTGACCTCGGCCTTCTCGTCCGCGCCCGCCTCGTCCGCGCCGCTCGTGGCCTTCGCCGACTCGCGCTCGTCCGTGAGCTTGATCGTCAGGCCCTTGTTGAGGAAGGCCATCTCCTGGAAACGCCGGGACAGCGTCTCGAAGGAGTACTCCGTGGTCTCGAAGATCTCCGGGTCGGCCCAGAAGGTGACCGACGTGCCGGTCTCCTCGGTCGCCTCGTTCTTCACCAGCGGCGCCGTGGGGACGCCCATCTTGTAGTCCTGCGTCCAGCGGTAGCCGTCCGTCTTCACCTCGACGGCGACCTTCATGGACAGCGCGTTCACCACGGACACGCCCACACCGTGCAGACCGCCGGAGACGGCGTAGCCGCCGCCGCCGAACTTGCCGCCCGCGTGCAGCACGGTCAGCACGACCTCGAGGGCCGGCTTGCCCTCGGAGGCCACGATGCCGACCGGGATGCCTCGGCCGTTGTCCACCACACGGACCCCGCCGTCGGGCAGGATCGTCACGTCGATGGTGTCCGCGTGACCGGCCAGCGCCTCGTCGACGGAGTTGTCGACGACCTCGTACACCAGGTGGTGCAGACCGCGCTCACCGGTGGAACCGATGTACATGCCGGGGCGCTTGCGGACCGCGTCCAGCCCTTCGAGCACGGTGATGGCGCTGGCGTCGTACGAGGCGGCGACTGCCTCGCCGAGGACGCCGGCGTCGGTGGAAGGAATGTTCTCGTTGGGGTTGCCGGAATCGGCCACGAAGCGCCCTTTCTGGCACAGCACGAGCGCTCCTTGCGGGTGCGCGCCCTCCGGAAGGAGGGTTGCCGGAGCGGCTGCGGCATGTTGCGTTGGTAAGCCCTGAATCAGCGTTGCTCAGCTTTTCCCGGACGGTCCCCACGATTGGGGCGGGATCGCCTTCCAGTCTACCGGTAGCACTGACAATGATGGGGGCTTGCGGGCACCTGAGTACGCATGTGCCGCCCTGAACCGGCCCCGACCGGGTCCCGATATGGGGAAGGGGGCTGCGAGGGGCTCACAGCGGCGCTCAGGGCTTCGGGCCGTCAGCCCTTGTCCATCGGGGGGTCGGCCCATGATCGGCCGGTGATCCGCACACCCGTACGGCTGTGGAGTGCCCTTGCGCCTCACTGGTCAGACGTGAGGTACGTCACCCGTAGGTGTCGCCCGGACCGGCGCTTCCGGGGGCCCTGAGAGGCCCGTAACGGCGTACCGGGGCGCCCGGACCGTTCACCTTGATCAGCCGGACCGTGCCGTGACCGAGGTCCTCGTTCAGCCGGGCCACGAGCGTCGGCGCCAGCAGCCGGAGCTGCGTCGCCCACGCGGTGGAGTCACAGGAGACCGACAGCACCCGCTCGTCCTCGTCGTACCGCTGCGGCACGCAGTGCTTCGCCAGGTCCTCGCCGACGATCTGCGGCCAGCGGCCCATGACCCCGCCGACCGCCGCCGGGGCCTCCCAGCCGCGCTCGTTCAGCAGCCGGTTGATCGCCGCGCCCAGCGCCATCGGGTCCCGGCCGTCCGCCCGCGCGCCCGAGCGCAGACCGCCGCCGCGCCGCGCCTGCTTCTTCTGCCGCGCCGCGTCCCCACGCGCGCGTGCCTGCTCCTTCGCCGCGCGCAGCGCCACGCGCGCGAGGTCGACACCGGACGGCTCCGGCGCCTTGCGGTCCTGCCCGTCCCCGTCGCTCATACCGGCTCCACCGCGCCGTCGGACACCGCGTACCGGGCGCCCGCCAGGACGTGCGGCACGTCGTCGTCGACCGCGGCCGTCACCAGCACCTGCTCGCCGGGCGCCACCAGCTCGGCCAGCCGCTCCCGGCGGCGCGCGTCCAGCTCGGCGAAGACGTCGTCCAGGATCAGCACCGGCTCATTGCCCTCGGCGCGCAGCAGGTCGTAGGAGGCCAGCCGCAGCGCGAGCGCGTAGGACCAGGACTCGCCGTGCGAGGCGTAGCCCTTGGCGGGCAGCCGGCCCAGGCGCAGCACCAGGTCGTCGCGGTGCGGGCCGACCAGGGTCACGCCCCGCTCGATCTCCTGCTTGCGCGCCTCGGCGAGCGCGGCCAGCAACTGCTCGGCCAGCTCCTCGCGGGTGTGCGCGGTGCCGGGCGCGGAGGACTTGTACTCCAGCGCGAGGGGCCCGCCGCCGGGGGCGAGCTGCTCGTACGCCTTGTCGGCGAGCGGCTGGAGCACCCCGATGAGGTCCAGCCGCTGGGCGAGCAGTTCGGCGCCCGCGCGCGCGAGGTGCTGGTCCCACACGTCGAGGGTGGAGAGGTCCATGGAGCGGCCGCCGTGCCGACGTGCGAGGGCGGCCGACTTCAGCAGGGTGTTGCGCTGCTTGAGCACCCGCTCGTAGTCGGAGCGGACGCCCGCCATGCGCGGGGCGCGCGCGGTGATCAGCTCGTCCAGGAAGCGGCGGCGCTCACCGGGGTCGCCCTTGATCAGCGCGAGGTCCTCGGGCGCGAACAGCACGGTCCGCACGATGCCCAGTACGTCACGCGGTTTGACCTGCGAGGACCGGTTGATCCGGGCCCGGTTGGCGCGGCCGGGGTTCAGCTCCAGCTCGACCAGTTGCTGCCGCTCGCCCTGGCGGACCTGCGCCCGGACGATGGCACGCTCGGCGCCCATGCGGACCAGGGGGGCGTCGGCGGAGACCCGGTGGCTGCCGAGGGTGGCCAGATAGCCGACGGCCTCGACGAGGTTGGTCTTGCCCTGCCCGTTGGGTCCCACGAAGGCGGTGACGCCCGAGCCGAGCGGAACCTCGGCCCGGGCGTACGAGCGGAAGTCGGCCAGCGAAAGATGCGTGACGTGCATGGTCGTTCGCCGACCTCCCTCAACAGCCTGTGGATCGCCGGGGCGACCCTGTGGACTACTTCTTCTGCCTGGTTACGGCTTCTTCTCCACCGCGTGGCCGCCGAACTGGTTGCGCAGCGCGGCGATCATCTTCATCTGCGGCGAGTCGTCCTGCCGCGAGGCGAACCGCGCGAACAGCGACGCGGTGATCGCGGGCAGCGGCACCGCGTTGTCGATCGCGGCCTCCACCGTCCAGCGTCCCTCACCGGAGTCCTGCGCGTAGCCGCGGAGGCCGTCCAGGTGCTCGTCGTCGTCCAGCGCGTTCACCGCGAGGTCGAGCAGCCAGGAACGGATGACCGTGCCCTCCTGCCAGGAGCGGAAGATCTCGCGGACGTTCTCCACGGAGTCGACCTTCTCCAGCAGCTCCCAGCCCTCGGCGTACGCCTGCATCATGGCGTACTCGATGCCGTTGTGGACCATCTTGGAGAAGTGGCCCGCGCCGACCTTGCCGGCGTGTACGGAGCCGAAGTCGCCCTCGGGCTTCAGCGCGTCGAGGACGGGCCGCACCTTGGCGACGTTCTCCTCGTCACCGCCGTACATCAGCGCGTAGCCGTTCGCCAGGCCGTGGACGCCGCCGGAGACGCCGCAGTCGACGAAGCCTATGCCCTTGGCCGCCAGCTCCTCGGCGTGCTTCTCGTCGTCCGTCCAGCGGGAGTTGCCGCCGTCCACGACCACGTCGCCGGGCTCCAGCAGCTCGCCGAGCCGGTCCACGGTCGCCTGCGTCGCCTCGCCCGCCGGGACCATCACCCAGACCACGCGCGGGGCGCTGAGCTTGCCCACAAGCTCTTCGAGGCTGTGGACGTCCGCGAGGTCCGCGTTGCGGTCGTATCCGATGACGGTGTGGCCTGCGCGGCGGATGCGCTCGCGCATGTTGCCGCCCATCTTGCCGAGGCCGACGAGACCGAGCTCCATCAGTTGTTCCTTAGGTCGCTGTGTGGCGTGCCGGGCACATGGGTGCCCGGCACCGAGCCTAACGGCGACCCGTCATGCACAACTGTGGGTATGGGCGCTCATACGAACGCCCCTCACCTGGGCTTTTGCCACTGGACATGACCGGGTGCGGCCGGCTCAGCCGCTCAGACGGACCGGCATGATCAGGTACTTGTAGGCGTCGTCCGCCTCCGCGTCCAGCGCGGGCCTGCCGCTGAGCAGCGCCGGCTTGGTCGAGGTGGTGAACGAGAGCTGGGCCACGGGGGAGTCGATCGCGCTCAGACCGTCCAGCAGGAAGGTCGGGTTGAAGGCGATCGAGATGTCGTCGCCGTCGAGCTGGGCGTCGACCCTTTCCACAGCCTGTGCGTCGTCGCTGGAGCCGGCCTCCAGGATCAGCACGCCTTGCTCGAAGCTGAGGCGCACGGGGGTGTTCCGCTCGGCGACCAGGGCGACGCGCTTGACGGCCTCCACGAAGGGGGCGGTCTCGATCACGGCGACCGAGTTGAACTCCGTCGGGAACAGCGTGCGGTACTTCGGCAGGTCACCCTCCAGCAGCCGCGTGGTGGTGCGGCGGCCGGCGCCCTCGAAGCCGATGAGGCCCTCGCCCGAACCGGAGCCGGAGAGCGCCAGGGTGACGCTGTCACCGGCGCCCAGCGACTTGGCGGTGTCCAGCAGCGTCTTGGCCGGGACCAGGGCGACCGCGGAGGCGTCCGGGTTCTCCGGCTTCCACAGGAACTCGCGGACCGCGAAGCGGTAGCGGTCGGTGGAGGCCAGGGTGACGGTGTCACCCTCGATCTCGATGCGCACACCGGTGAGCACGGGCAGCGTGTCGTCGCGCCCGGCGGCGATGGCCACCTGGGACGCGGCGGCCGCGAAGACCTCGCCGGGGACGGTGCCCGTGGCGGTCGGCATCTGCGGCAGCGCCGGGTACTCCTCCACCGGCAGGGTGTGGAGGGTGAACCGGGAGGAGCCGCAGACCACGGTCGCCCGTACACCGTCTGTGGAGATCTCCACCGGGCGGTTGGGCAGCGCGCGGCAGATGTCGGCGAGCAGCCGGCCGGAGACCAGGACGGTGCCCTCCTCCTCGACCTCGGCCTCGACGCCCACCCGGGCGGAGACCTCGTAGTCGAAGCCCGACAGGCTGAGCTGGCCCTCCTCGGCCTTCAGCAGCAGGCCGGCGAGGACAGGCGCCGGCGGACGGGCCGGGAGGCTGCGTGCCGCCCACGCCACTGCCTCCGCGAGTACGTCGCGTTCCACCCGGATCTTCACCGTAAGCCGCCTCCTGCTGTTGCCTTCTGAGTCCTCCGACTCGGTGTCGCCTCCCGTTGCGAGGGGAAGGACACCGGTGACCAGTCTGACGCACCGCGCTGACAGCAGGTGCCGGTCGGGGTCAAGTCGGGCCGAGCGGCAGCCGAGGGCGAAACAGCGAGTTGTGCACAGGCCCCGCTTCGAAACGGATTCCTAGCTCTCTCTAGTCGGGAGTAGTAGTAGGGCCTGTGGATACCGTGGATAACCCCGTTTTCGCAGGTCAGACCCCAAATTTTATCCACTGCCCCTGTGGGCGGGGCCCGTGGACAACTTGGCCCATCTGTGGAGAACAGAAAGTTCTGCACACACCGTCCCCAGGACAGGGCGAGTTCTCCCCAGGTGCGTCCCCAGGTTTGGCGTCGTTTCCCACAGGGGCTGTTGGCAGTTTCGTGTGACGGCTTTCACTCGACGCAGTGACCGGCCCCGTGATGTTGCCGAACAGTGGACAGTGATGTGGAGAAGCTGGCTTCTGCTGGGGACAACCGCCCCCAACCTGTGGGTCCAGCCGTGGACAACGTTACGCACAGGGTGTGGACGGAGTCTTTGTCCACACCCTGTGGAGATCGTTCGTCCACGAATCCACAGCCCTCTGAGCTGGGCAGATGCCCAACCCCCAGCCTCCCTGTGGACGCAGCTTGGGACAACTTCGCAGTCCCCAGCCTGTGGGCGGAAAAAAGTCGGGAAATCTGTGGAGGGAGGCCGTAACCGGAGGGGGAATCGAACACAAGGTTGCTGGTGGGACACGGGGGTTGGGGGCGGGGAGGGGGTTCGGAGGGGGCGTGGAGGGGGCGAGCGGCTCGGATCGGGGGGCTGGGCGAGGTCGCGGGAGCTTGGGTCGGGGGCTGGGCGGCGCCGAAGAGGGCGTACGGCGGCTCGGGGCGGGGTCTGGACGGGGGGCGGAGGCTTGGATCGGGGGTCGGGCGGGGCCTTGAGGGAGTGTGCGGCAGGTCGGATCGGGGTTCGCGGGGATTGGGAGGCTTGCATCGGAGGGGTTGGGCGGGGGTCGGGAGGCTTGGAGCGGGGGTGTCGCAGGGCTTGAACAGCCTGGATCGGGGGCTCGACGTGGGGCAGTGAGGCTGCCGGGGACTTCGGGAGCCGGTCGCGGGGGCCTGGCGGGGTGTTCCGAGGTGCCCTCCAGGAGCTGGTCCTCGGCCGGGGCCTGCGGGACGTGCCCGAGCGGCCTGGCTGCCCGGTGCCCGTATGGCCCCGCCGCGCCGGCCTGCGCGTTATTCACCTCCGGCTCGACCGGCCTGGGTGCCGGACGGCTGTTGGGGGACAGCCGACCGGGCCGGAGAGGCGGTGGAGGGCGCCCGCGAACCCCCTGGGGCGCCGCTGACACCGCCGCGCCCCGTCAGAGGCCGCCGCTCGCCCTCGCGGCGCCTGTCGATCCCCGAAGCCCCCCAAGCGCCCGCCCGGCACCTGTGGCCGAACTCCCGCCGCCCTCTTGGACAGCCCCTCGCTCCCCGCCGGAACGCCGAAGGGCGCCCCGGTGACCTCCCGGAGCGCCCTCAAGGGCCGTGCGCGGCCGACGTCAGCCGTTCTTGATGCGGTTCGTCAGTTCGGTGACCTGGTTGTAGATCGAGCGCCGTTCGGCCATCAGGGCCCGGATCTTGCGGTCCGCGTGCATGACGGTGGTGTGGTCGCGGCCGCCGAACTGCGCGCCGATCTTGGGCAGCGACAGGTCCGTCAGCTCGCGGCACAGGTACATGGCGATCTGCCGGGCGGTGACCAGCGCGCGGCCGCGCGAGGTGCCGCAGAGGTCGTCCACCGTGAGCCCGAAGTAGTCCGCGGTGGCCCCCATGATGGCCGGCGCCGTGATCTCGGGGGCGGAGTCCTCGCCGCCGGGGATCAGGTCCTTGAGGACGATCTCGGTGAGCCCGAGGTCCACCGGCTGCCGGTTGAGCGAGGCGAAGGCTGTGACCCGGATCAGCGCGCCCTCCAGCTCACGGATGTTCCGCGAGATCCGGGAGGCGATGAACTCCAGCACCTCCGGCGGGGCGTTGAGCTGCTCCTGCACCGCCTTCTTGCGCAGGATCGCGATCCGCGTCTCCAGCTCGGGCGGCTGGACGTCGGTGATCAGACCCCACTCGAAGCGGTTGCGCAGCCGGTCCTCCAGCGTGACGAGCTGCTTGGGCGGCCGGTCGGACGACAGCACGATCTGCTTGTTGGCGTTGTGCAGCGTGTTGAAGGTGTGGAAGAACTCCTCCTGCGTCGACTCCTTGTCCGCGAGGAACTGGATGTCGTCGACGAGCAGGATGTCCATCTCCCGGTACCGCTTGCGGAAGCTGTCGCCCTTGCCGTCGCGGATGGAGTTGATGAACTCGTTGGTGAACTCCTCCGAGCTGACGTACCGCACCCGAGTGCCGGGGTACAGGCTGCGCGCGTAGTGCCCGATCGCGTGCAGCAGGTGCGTCTTGCCGAGCCCCGACTCCCCATAGATGAACAGGGGGTTGTACGCCTTGGCCGGCGCCTCGGCGACCGCCACCGCGGCCGCGTGCGCGAAGCGGTTGGACGCGCCGATGACGAAGGTGTCGAAGAGGTACTTCGGGTTCAGCCGCGCGGTCGGCTCACCGGGGCCCCCGGCGCTCGGCGACGCGGAGGACGACGAGCCGGCGCCGCCGCGTCCGGTGGACGGCAGCTCGGGACGCCCGGTCCCGCCGCCGCGCCGCCCGGCACCGCTGTCGGACGGCGGCTCGGGCCGCTCGCGCCGGACCGGGTCGCGCTGGTCGTACTCGGCACGCGGCGTGCCGTACTCCGGGCGCGGGGCGTCGTAGTCGGGGCGCTGCTGCTCGTATCCCTGGCGCTCGCGGCCGGGGGCGCGGTAGTCCGGCGCGCCGTAGGAGTCCTGGGACGGGGAGGCGTAGGGGTCGCGCTCGGGGTAGCCGAGGCGGGGCTGCTGCCAGCCGTAGTCGTCCTGGCCGGAGCGCGGCCAGGCGCCCGGCTCGGGGCGCTGGTACTCGGCCGGGTAGGTGGGGCGGGCCGTCGGCATCCGCTCCTCACGCGCGGTCGGCGGGCGCTCGCCGCGGCCGGCCGGGCCGTCGCCCTGGCGCTGCTGGTCGTCGGCGCGGTGGCGGCCGTAGCCCTCGTAGGGGCCGGAGGGCAGTTCCGGCTCCTCGTAGCGCGGCGGGGCGCCCTGTTCGCGCTGGTCACGCTGGTCGCGGTCGCGGGAGTCGGGCTGCTCGTGGCCGCCGGACGGCTGGGGGGCCGGGGGGCCGCCGACGGAGTCGTCCACCGTGATGGCGATCCGGATGGGCCGGCCGCACTCACGGCTCAGGGTCTCGCTGACGACCGGGGCCAGGCGGCCCTCCAGTACGCCCTTGGCGAATTCGTTCGGCACCGCGAGCAGTGCGGTGTCCGCGACCAGGGCCAGCGGCTGGCAGCGCCTGATCCAGTGCTCGTCCTTGGTCTCGACGCCCTGGCCCCGGCCCTCGCCCAGGAGTTCCTCCAGTACGCGTGGCCACACTGCGGCAAGATCGGCAGGTACGTCAGCCACAGGGCACGCTCTCTCGCAGGTCCCACGAACGTGTGGTTGTGGGATGGGTCGGGATGAAAATCGGGTGGACGGGCCGGACTGGGCCGGGCAATCCCGGTCGTGCGGGGACAAGGGAACGAATCGGAGTCCAGCCACGGTAGTCAGGGCAACCGGTAGGGTTCAAGTTGTTGTCCCCAGCCTGTGGACAGTCTCCCCCGACGGGCGCCGGTTTGACCGGATGGCGTAGCCGCGCGTACCGTAACCAGGTCGAGTTGTCGATGGCTGCTGCCGCCTGCCTCCGATGGGCACAGATCGCTTCAGGTGATCGGGAAGCGGTGCACTCGGGCGTGACGCGAGCTACTCGTGGGCGCACGGTGACAGCCAGGACGGCACCCCGCCACTACCGATTTCTTCTGGAGCCCCCGAGTGAGCAAGCGCACCTTCCAGCCGAACAACCGTCGTCGCGCGAAGACCCACGGCTTCCGGCTGCGTATGCGTACCCGTGCCGGCCGCGCCATCCTGGCGACCCGCCGCAGCAAGGGTCGCGCCCGTCTGTCCGCCTGATCCCGATCAGGTCATGACATCGTGCTGCCCCGCGAATACCGGCTGAGGCGGCGCGAGGACTTCGCATCCGCGGTACGACGAGGACGCCGGGCCGGTCGTCCGACTCTCGTCGTCCACCTTCGTAGCGGTGCCACGGACCCGCACGCGCCTGGGGAGAGCGCTCCCCCGACGCGTGCGGGTTTCGTCGTGAGCAAGGCCGTGGGCAACGCGGTCGTCCGCAATACCGTCAAGCGCAGACTGCGTCACCTGATGCGTGACCGAGTCGCCCTGTTTCCCCCCGGTAGCCTGGTAGTCGTACGCGCGCTGCCCGGATCGGGCGACGCGGACCACGCACGGCTGGCCCAAGACCTGGACGCCGCTATCCAGCGGCTACTGGGAGGGGGCACGCGATGAAGTACCCGCTACTGGCTCTGATCAAGTTGTACCAGTGGACGATCAGTCCGCTGCTGGGGCCGGTGTGCAAGTACTACCCGTCGTGCTCCCACTACGGCTACACGGCCATCGACCGGCACGGTGCCATCAAGGGAACAGCTCTCACGGCCTGGCGCATTCTCCGCTGCAATCCGTGGTCGCTGGGCGGTGTGGACCATGTCCCGCCGCGCAAGCGCCCGCGGTGGCACGAAATGCTGCGCAACGCCTGGGGCGCACGCAAGGGCGGGAACTCCGCCGACCCGGCCACCGAGGCGAAGCTTTCTTCCGAGCCACCTTCGGGCCCGGCCGCAGAGACCTCGTCCCATGCCCAAGGAGCATGATTAGTGGACACGATTGCCAGCTTCTTCAGCTTCATCACGACACCCGTCTCCTGGGTCATCGTCCAGTTCCACACGGTGTACGGGTCCATCTTCGGCCCGGACACGGGTTGGGCCTGGGGCCTGTCCATCGTGTCCCTGGTGGTCCTGATCCGCATCTGCCTGATCCCGCTCTTCGTGAAGCAGATCAAGGCGACGCGCGCGATGCAGACGCTCCAGCCGGAGATGAAGAAGATCCAGGAGCGCTACAAGAACGACAAGCAGCGCCAGTCCGAAGAGATGATGAAGCTGTACAAGGAGTCGGGTACCAACCCGCTCTCCTCGTGCCTTCCCATCCTGGCGCAGTCGCCGTTCTTCTTCGCCCTGTACCACGTGCTCAACGGCATCGCGTCGGGCAAGACCATCGGCGTCATCAACGACTCGCTGCTGGAGAGCGCCCGTAAGGCGCACATCTTCGGTGCCCCGCTCGCGGCGAAGTTCAAGGACAACGCGGACACCCTGCACGCCCTCGGTGCCACCGTCACCGATGTGCGGGTCGTCACCGCCATCATGATCATCCTGATGTCGGCGTCGCAGTTCTACACGCAGCGCCAGCTCATGACGAAGAACGTCGACACCTCGGTGAAGACCCCGTTCATGCAGCAGCAGAAGATGCTGATGTACGTCTTCCCGATCATGTTCGCCGTCTTCGGCATCAACTTCCCGGTCGGTGTCCTCGTCTACTGGCTGACCACCAACGTGTGGACCATGGGCCAGCAGATGTACGTCATCCGCAACAACCCGACTCCGGGCTCCAAGGCGCAGGCCGCCTACCTGGAGCGCCTGACCGGTCACGTCACGCACCACGGCAAGGTCCGCAGCCGGAGCGCCCGGGTGATCGTCAAGGCGATCGTCGCCAAGGGCCGCGACCGCAACGAGGCTGAGCGGAAGTTCATCAACTCCCTCACCAAGGCCGGTCTCACCGCCCAGGCGGACGGCAACGTGGTCAAGAGCGACAGCCAGGCCGTCGCCCAGACCGAGGACGGCACGCCCACCGCGGCCGCCGGCGCCCCGCGCCGTCAGCAGCCCAAGCGGCAGAGCAAGTCCCAGCGCCAGTCGGGGATCAAGCAGCCGCACGAGGCCGAGCCGGCCGATGAGCCCTCCGCTCCTTCGCCCTCGCTGACCAAGTCCGAGGAGCCGCAGGACGCCGCGCCCGCGCCCCCCAAGCAGTCTCCGAAGCCCGGTTCCGGCACCCGCAGCAAGGCCCAGTCCGGGCAGCGCAAGGGTGGCCAGCGGCCCAAGTCCCCGTCCAAGAAGTAAGAAGGAGCCCATCCCGTGACGGAAGGCACCACCACCGCCGCCGCCGAGGGTGCAGACACCCTCACCCGCCTGGAGCAGGAGGGTGAGATCGCTGCGGACTACCTCGAGGGTCTGCTGGACATCGCCGATCTCGACGGCGACATCGACATGGACGTGGAGGCCGACCGCGCCTCCGTCTCGATCATCAGCGACGCGCCGGGCCGCGATCTGCAGAAGCTGGTCGGCCGGGACGGCGAGGTGCTGGAGGCCCTTCAGGAGCTGACGCGCCTGGCTGTGCACCGCGAGACCGGTGACCGCAGCCGGCTGATGCTGGACATCGCGGGCTACCGGGCGCAGAAGCGCACCGAGCTGGCCGAGCTGGGCGCCAAGGCGGCCGCCGAGGTCAAGAGCACCGGCGAGCCGGTCAAGCTCAAGCCGATGACCCCGTTCGAGCGCAAGGTCGTCCACGACGCGATCAAGGGCGCGGGACTGCGCAGCGAGTCCGAGGGCGAGGAGCCTCAGCGCTTCGTCGTCGTGCTGCCCGCCTGATCGGCCCCATGGTTCCATCGGCCCCGTCTGACCAACAGACGGGGCCGAACTTTGTCAGCCTGGTAGTTCTGAGGGCCGGTGCGTGAAGCACCGGCGCGGTACGGAAGGACGGTCCCCGTGACGGAGGCAGCGGAGCTTCCCCCCGCGCCCGAAGAGGCGCGGGCAGTGTTTGGCGATCGCTTCGATGACGCGGTCCGCTATGCGGAGCTGCTGGCCGAGGCAGGCGTCCAGCGTGGTCTGATCGGCCCGCGGGAGGTGCCCCGGCTGTGGGAGCGGCATCTGCTGAACTGCGCGGTGCTCTCCGAGGCCGTCCCCGAGGGGGTGACGGTGTGCGATGTCGGCTCGGGCGCGGGACTGCCCGGCATTCCGCTGGCCCTGGTCCGGGACGACCTCAACATCACCCTGCTGGAGCCCCTGCTGCGGCGCACCACGTTCCTCACCGAGGTCGTGGAGCTGCTGGGCCTGGATCACGTCACGGTGGTCCGCGGGCGCGCGGAGGAGATGCTGGGCAAGGTGCCGCCGGTTCATGTGGTGACCGCGCGCGCCGTGGCCCCGCTGGACCGCCTGGCCACCTGGGGCATCCCGCTGCTGCGGCCCTACGGGGAGATGCTGGCGCTCAAGGGCGACACCGCCGAGGAGGAGCTGAAGGCGGCGTCCACCGCGCTCAGCAAGCTCGGCGCGGTCTCCACCTCCGTCCTCCAGGTCGGCGAGGGCGTGGTGGACCCCCTGTCCACCGTGGTCCGCGTGGAGGTCGGCGAAAGCCCCGGCGGCGTCCGCTTCGCCGCGAAGCGCGCCAAGGCGGCCCGCACCAGCCGGACGCGGCGGCGTCGCTGAGGCTGATTTCTGGAGAGTGCGTCCCTGGCCGAGGCCGGGGGCGCATTTTTCTTTCCCGGCCGGGCTAGTCGGCCGGGTGGGCCGGAGTGTCGCAGAGCACCGGTCCTCGTGGCTGTGCATCGTGTTTCACGTGAAACGTCGCTCTTTGCTGCACGGCATCATCAGCCGCGGTCGTGCCGCGGCAGAACCCCTCGACCGGCGGCCTCTTGGTTCACTCGGAGGGGTACCGAAGTTGTCCACAGAGGTGGACTTCTCCACAGAAGGACAGGGCTCACTGGTTCACGCCCCCGAAGGCATGGGAGGCTCTGTCCATTGCGAGCCTGTAGTCGAGGAGAGTGAATCCTTGCGGTCCGACGCCAACATCGCGGGACCGATGACCGATCCGGTCCCCGGTCCCCGTACCGAATCGAGGGGGACGGATGTTTCACGTGAAACACCGCCTCCGATGGACGACACTCCCATCGGTCGTGCGGCCCAAGTGGCGGTCGACGCCCTGGGCCGTGCCGCGGAAGGCATGCCGAGGCCGGAGCAGACCCGAGTCATCGTGGTCGCCAACCAGAAGGGCGGCGTCGGGAAGACCACGACGACCGTCAATCTGGCGGCCTCCCTCGCCCTGCACGGCGGCCGGGTCCTGGTGATCGACCTGGACCCGCAGGGGAACGCCTCCACGGCACTGGGGATCGACCACCACGCGGAAGTCCCCTCCATCTACGACGTGCTGGTGGACAGTCGGCCCCTGGCCGAGGTCGTCCAGCCCGTCCCCGATGTCGAGGGCCTCTTCTGCGCTCCCGCCACGATCGACCTCGCGGGCGCCGAGATCGAGCTGGTCTCCCTGGTGGCCCGTGAGAGCCGGCTGGAGCGCGCCATCCAGGCGTACGAGCAGCCGTTGGACTACATCCTCATCGACTGCCCGCCGTCGCTGGGCCTGTTGACGGTCAACGCCCTCGTGGCCGGCCAGGAAGTCCTCATCCCGATCCAGTGCGAGTACTACGCGCTGGAGGGCCTGGGCCAACTTCTGCGCAACGTCGACCTGGTGCGGGGCCACCTCAACCAGTCCCTGCATGTGTCGACGATCCTGCTCACCATGTACGACGGCCGGACCCGCCTCGCTTCCCAGGTCGCGGACGAGGTGCGCACCCACTTCGGCGACGAGGTGCTGCGGACGAGCATTCCCCGCTCGGTCCGTATCTCCGAGGCGCCGAGCTACGGACAGACGGTGCTGACCTACGATCCAGGATCGAGCGGTGCGCTCTCCTATCTCGAGGCGGCCCGAGAGATCGCGCTGAGGGGCGTGGGGGTCAGCTATGACCCGACCCAGGCCCACCTCGGCACCCAGAACGACCCGAACATGGTGGAGGGGATGCAGTGAGTGATCGACGAAGGGGGCTGGGCCGAGGACTTGGCGCACTGATCCCCGCAGCACCGACCGAGAAGATCCCGGCTTCGGCCGTGCTGGGCGGCGGTTCGTCCGCCGGCTCGGCTTCGGGTACGGCTCTGTCGCCCGACCGCAGGCCCACCGGCATCGGCCGGGGCGGCGCCCTGCCGTCGGCGCCCCAGGAGCCGGTGGAGGCTCCGGCGAGCCCGGCCGACGAGCGGCCCGCACCGCCCGCCGGTGCCTACTTCGCCGAGCTGCCGCTCGAGTCCATCACGCCGAACCCACGCCAGCCGCGCGAGGTCTTCGACGAGGACGCGCTGAACGAACTGGTCATCTCCATCAAGGAGGTCGGCCTGCTCCAGCCCGTCGTCGTCCGGGAACTGGGCGACGACCGCTATGAACTGATCATGGGTGAGCGCCGGCTGCGCGCCAGCCGTGAGGCGGAGCTGGAGTCCATCCCGGCGATCGTCCGTGCCACGGACGACGAGAAGCTGCTGCTGGACGCCCTGCTGGAGAACCTGCACCGCGCGCAGTTGAACCCGCTGGAAGAGGCGCACGCCTACGACCAGTTGCTCAAGGACTTCAACTGCACGCACGACCAGTTGGCCGACCGTATCGGGCGTTCCCGGCCGCAGATCTCCAACACCCTGCGGCTGCTGAAGCTTTCGGCGACCGTGCAGAAGAGGGTCGCCGCGGGCGTGCTCTCGGCCGGTCACGCGCGGGCGCTGCTGTCGGTGGAGGACTCCGAGGAGCAGGACCGGCTGGCGCACCGCATCGTGGCCGAGGGGCTGTCGGTGCGGGCGGTCGAGGAGATCGTGACCCTGATGGGCTCGCGCCCCCAGCGGGCCCAGCGTGCCAAGGGGCCGCGGGCCGGCGCCTTGGTCTCCCCGGCGCTGAGCGATCTGGCGACGCGGCTCTCCGACCGGTTCGAGACGCGGGTGAAGGTCGACCTCGGTCAGAAGAAGGGCAAGATCACCGTCGAGTTCGCCTCGGTGGACGATCTGGAGCGCATCCTCGGCACGCTGGCTCCGGGTGAGGGGCCGATCCTGCCGAAGGGGCTCCAGGAGGAAGACTCCGAGGAGTAGCCCTCCGCCGAGGGCGCCCTGCGAAGGGCCGCAGGAGCGGGCCGTGTCCGGTGTGTACCGGAACACGGTCCGCTCTTTGCTTTGCGCCGGTATCTAGGCAATCGCATCGTGGATACGATGCGAGCGGATGTGACCCGGCGAAGGAAGCGAGGAACGTCTTTCATGGGGCGTCGGCTCGTACCGCTCACGCTGGACAACCTGCAGGATCTCCCCCAGCGGTGCCGCTCCTGCGTGTTCTGGGAACTGGACCCGGTCAGCGCCGAAGCCGCCGTGCGCGAGGGAACCGCGGAGGTGGAGAAGGAGTCCTGGATCTCCGCCGTCCTGCTGGACTGGGGCTCCTGCGGCCGGGTCGCCTATGTCGACGACGTACCGGTCGGCTTCGTGCTCTACGCCCCGGCGGCCTACGTCCCGCGTGCGACGGCGTTCCCCACGAGCCCGGTCTCGCCGGACGCCGTTCAGCTCATCACGTCGTTCATCATGCCCGGCTACCAGGGGCAGGGACTGGGCCGGATGCTGGTGCAGGCGGTCGCCAAGGACCTGCTGCGCCGGAACTTCAAGGCCATCGAGGCGTTCGGCGACACCCGCTGGAAAGAGCCCGCCTGTCTGCTGCCGGCCGACCATCTCCTCGCCGTCGGCTTCAAGACGGTGCGCCAGCACTCCCGGCACCCCCGGCTCCGTCTGGAACTGCGGTCCACGCTGTCCTGGAAGGAAGACGTCGAGATGGCCCTCGACCGGCTGCTGGGCGCGGTACACAAGGAGCCGGCGCTGCGGCCGCTGTGACGGGGTCCGCGCGGACTCCGGAGCACGGACATGACGAAGGGGCCGACCCGAGTGGGCCGGCCCCTTCGTGCGCCTTGTTTCACGTGAAACGTCAGCCGGTGATGAAGTCGTCCAGGTCGCGGACGAGCGCCGCCTTCGGCTTGGCGCCGACGATCGTCTTGACGACCTCGCCGCCCTGGTAGACGTTCAGCGTCGGGATGGACATGACGCCGTACTTGGCGGCCGTGGCCGGGTTCTCGTCGATGTTCAGCTTGACGATCTGGATCTTGTCGCCGTGCTCGGCGGCAATGGCCTCCAGGGACGGAGCGATCTGGCGGCACGGGCCGCACCACTCGGCCCAGAAGTCCACCAGAACGGGCTTGTCGCTCTTGAGGACATCCTCGTCGAAGGAGTCGTCAGTCGTTTTCTTCACGGTGCCGGCCACAGCGGGCTCCTCACTTGATCATTCGGTGGGGGAACGGGGTAAGTCAGACGGCGGTCTTCTCGGGCTCGGCGTGGCCGCCCTCGTCCAGCAGCGACGCGAGGTAGCGCTCGGCGTCCAGGGCCGAGGCACAGCCGGTGCCGGCCGCGGTGATCGCCTGGCGGTAGGTGTGGTCGACCACGTCACCCGCGGCGAAGACGCCGGGCAGGTTGGTCCGGGTGGAGGGCGCCTCGACCTTGAGGTAGCCCTCCGCGTCCAGGTCGAGCTGGCCCTTGAACAGCTCGGTGCGCGGGTCGTGGCCGATGGCGATGAACAGACCCGTGACGGGCAGGTCGGACAGCTCGCCCGTCTTGAGGTTGCGCAGCTTCAGCCCGGTGAGCTTCTGCTCGCCCAGGATCTCGACGACCTCGCTGTCCCAGGCGAACTTGATCTTCGGGTCGTTGAAGGCACGCTCCTGCATCGCCTTGGAGGCGCGCAGGGTGTCCCGGCGGTGGATGATCGTCACGGACTTGGCGAACCGGGAGAGGAAGGTCGCCTCCTCCATCGCGGTGTCGCCGCCGCCGATCACGGCGATGTCCTGGTCCCGGAAGAAGAAGCCGTCACAGGTGGCACACCACGAGACGCCACGGCCGGACAGCGCGTCCTCGTTGGGCAGCGCGAGCTTGCGGTGCTGGGAGCCGGTGGCGACGATCACGGCCTTGGCCCGGTGGACCGTGCCCGCGGTGTCGGTGACGGTCTTCACGTCTCCGGTCAGGTCGACGGAGACGATGTCGTCCGGCAGCAGCTCGGCGCCGAAGCGCTCGGCCTGCGCCCGCATGTTGTCCATCAGCTCGGGGCCCATGATGCCGTTGGG
Organism: Streptomyces bauhiniae; assembly: GCF_004784475.1. Lineage (GTDB taxonomy): Bacteria > Actinomycetota > Actinomycetes > Streptomycetales > Streptomycetaceae > Streptomyces > Streptomyces seoulensis. The sequence goes on along the minus strand of NZ_SRRT01000006.1, from coordinate 207,436 downwards.
GAAGCCCGGAAAGTTCTCCACCTCGGTGGTGTTCATCAGCGCGCCACCGGCGGTGACGGCACCCTCGAACACCAGGGGCTTCAGGGACGCACGCGCGGTGTACAGCGCCGCCGTGTAGCCCGCGGGCCCGGAGCCGATGATGATCACATTACGGACGTCGCTCACGGCTTGGTTCCTCGTCTCTGGTCTGTGTCGGCCGACCGGTGGGAGCCCCTGCCGGGACTCTCACACCACCCAACCGATCCTAAGGGGCGCACATTCCCCTGATGTCCGGCCACGCGACGGCTCACACGGGCCGTGCGTAGAGAGGCGGGCGGAGACGACGCCCGCACCGATTCAGTTACGGACGAGAGTCTGCTTCAGGAGCACACTGCCGGCGGCCGCCGTCCGCTTGGATGTACAGGACGCGTCGACCACATAGGCCGTGACGCGCTTGCTGTCGGCCTTGTCGGGCACCACGACGAGGTAGGCGCTCTTGTCCGCGTAGGTGCCGCTCTTCGCCCCCAGAACCGTTTCACCGGAGTGGAGTGCACGCCGGACGCAGTCCGGCACCGGGACCTCGGTCTGGATCAACGTGTTCGCGCTCTGCGTACCCCCCGAGGGGGCGAGGTCCGTCTTCTCGTCCTGCTGCGGGCGCTGGCTGCCTCGCTGCAGCCCCTCCCGGGCAGTGAGCAGGTCCGACACCTGACTCTTCACACTGGCCCCGGAGAAGGTGCCGACGGCGGACGCGGCCGTGCTCTGCGCCCCCTTGTCGGAGGCGTTGTTACTGAGGGACTGCATAAGCAGGGAGCCGGCCCCGAGGACGGCGGCGGTGAGTACGGCGCCCAGTGCGGCTGTCCGGCGACGGTTTCGAGAGCGCTCTTTCCGGCCGGGGCCGGTGGTGGCGCGGGAGAGCTTGGCGGGGCGGTCCGGTGGGGTCGGTGTTTCACGTGAAACATGACGGCCGGAGCTTTCGGTGTCCGTCTGCTCAGTCTTCCCCGCTGCCTCGGCGGCGAGGGCGGCGTCGATCCGGTCCGCGATGTCCGTGGGCATCGGGGGCACCTCCGGGACGTCGCCCAGCAAGCCCTGGATCTCCGTCAGCGCGGCGAGGACCTCGGCGCACGCTTCGCAGCCCTCCAGGTGGCGCCGCAGCTCCGTGCTGCGGGACGGGGAGAGGAGCCCCTCGGTCAGCTCGGAGATCTCGGCGACGTCCGGGTGCCCGGTCGTGTCCGTCGAGGACGTCATGCTCGCCCACCTCCGCCCTTCACGACGGCTGAACCATTCGGCCCGGAGTCTTCGGTTCCCTCGCCCGTAGCTCCTGTCGGAGGTGGGACGGATGCCCCGTGCACCCGGTTCCGTCCCGCCACGGGTTCTTTTCCACCGTCACCGGCGGCGCCGGGCCGCAGGTGGGTGAGCAGGGGGAGGAGTCTGGCCCGGCCCCGCGCGCAGCGGCTCTTCACCGTCCCTGTGGGTACGTCCAGGACTCGGGCGGCCTCGGCGACGGGGTAGCCCTGCATGTCCACCAGGACGAGTGCGGCCCGCTGTTCGGCGGGGAGGGTGCCGAGAGCTTCCAGGAGCTGGCGGTGGAGGTCGTTGCGCTCGACCGGGGCGGAGGCCGACTCGTGCGGCTCCAGGAGCTGTTCCAGGCGCTCGGGATCGTCGACGGGCGCGGTCTTCCGCGAGGCGGCCTTGCGGATGCGGTCCAGGCAGGCGTTCACCGTGATCCGGTGCAGCCACGTCGTCACGGCCGACTGCCCCCGGAAGGTGTGCGCGGCCCGGTACGCCGACACCAGCGCGTCCTGCACCGCGTCGGCAGCCTCCTCCCGGTCCCCCAGCGTCCGCAGCGCGACCGCCCACAGCCGGTCCCGGTGCCTCCGCACGATCTCCCCGAAGGCATCGGGGTCACCCTGCACATGACGGGCGAGCAGATCCTCGTCCCGCACCTCGCCATACCGCCCAGCGCCTGCCATCGTCCCCCTCCGGTGTGGATGAGACGTCAGCCAGTGACCTTGACGTCAGTGACCCTGCCCCGCCAATGGCCCTGACCGTCCGGCGGCAGGTGGGTCAGCCACACCAGGAGATACCGGGTCTGGAGGGGCTTGCCGGGCTTGAGACTGACCGTAGTGCCCGAGCCGGAGGCCACCTTCTCGTAGGCGGACAGGCTCGTCGGCTCCGACACGGCGTCCGGGCTCGCGGCGCGCAGCTCGACCGAGGTCTGTCCGAGGAAGCCGACCGTCACCTTGCTGACGGACTGAACCTTCTTCAGGTCCAGGATGACGCCGACGCCGGACTTCAGGCGGCCGAAGTCGGAGCTCAGGTAATAGTCCGTCTGCCAGTAGGAGGACGGATCGCCGTCGTAGACGCTTCCGACGGTGGCCGGCTTCTCGGAGTTGTCACCGAGCGGGTCGAAGTCCCGGGCGCCCCCGATGGTGATCGGCTTGCTGATCACCTGCTGCTGGCCCTTGTCACCCTCGTCCTGCGTCTGCGTGGTGTTGGTGTCGTCGGAGTTCTTGCCGCGGTCCATCAGGGCGTCCGCGAGCTGCCAGCTTCCGAGGCCGAGCGCGGCGATGAGGAGGGCGGAGACCGCCCACTTCAGGGCCTTGCCGGTACGGCTCTGGAGGGGGGCCGGCGGGGGCACGACGGGCTGGGTGCCGCCCGAGTGCGCCGAGGGACGGCCGTAGGTGCCCTGCTGGTAGGTCGTGCGCTGGTACTCCGGCGGACCGCTGAACGCGGGCTCCGGCGGCCGCACGCGCGGCATCTCACCGATCGCCTTGACCAGCTCCTCCGGCGTGGTGCACGCGGCTTCGTGCCGGGAGGCGGTGGCGCCGTCGTTGACGAGCGCGCGCATCGCCAGCTCGGACAGCCCCCGGTGGATTCCGGCCCGCACCTGGTCGGGCGCGATGAGACCGATGTCCTTGGGCAGGCCGGCCAGCCCGTACGCGTCGCTCTCGTAGGGCCAGCGCTGCGTCAGCGCGGCGTACAGCAGGGCGCCGATCGCCTCGGTGTCGGTGCGCTGCGGGGTGTCGGAGCCGACGCCGCGCAGGGCGGCGTTCACGGCGAGGCCGCGGATGCGCCACTGTCCGGAGGACGTACGCAGGACAGCGTTCGGGTTCAGCCGCAGATGGGCGAGGCCCTCACGGTGGGAGGCGGCCATGGCGGCCGCGACCTGACTGACCATCTGGTAGGCGTCGTGCGGCTCCAGCGGGCCGGCCGCGAGCAGGGCGGTCAGCTCGGTGGCGTCGGGCAGCCACTCGTGAACCACGTAGACGAGGTCGTTCTCCTCGACCGCGTCGAGGACCTGGACGAAGCGCGGGTCACCGAGCAGCGCCGCCGAGCGGGCCGCGGCCAGCACGGCACGGGCGCGTACGTGGTCGGCGGGCAGGATGTGCACCCCGACGGCACGGCGCAGTTTCTCGTCGACCGCACGCCAACTGCTGAATCCGTCCAGACGGGTGACGCACTCCTCCAGGCGGTAGCGCCTGGCGAGCTTGTGACCGCTGTGCAGCTCGGTGGGCGAGGACGCCCTGCCGGACTCCTCCGCGCCGCCTCTCCCCTGCGTCTGGTCGATGTCCGTGTCCCGCTCCGGGTTCTTGGCCACCCCGTCGGCCGTGGCCTGATCCGCCTTGGCGGTCAGCGGCTCGTCACCGCTGTTGTCTGCCACGTCGACGGCAGCCGTGCTGCGTTCCGCCACCGTCGTCCCTGCCTCCCCATCCGTTGCACGCTGTCCGACGCCGAAACCAATTGTGCCCACAGTCCGCCGCTATGCACGACACGCAGAGGGGGACGATGGTTGTGCGACTACCCCCGCCTCATCGCCCCAGACGCCCGCGCACCATGCCGACGAGCGAGTTGAGCTCGTCGATCCGCATGCGGCGCGCGGCCACGAAGAAGACTCCGAGCAGTACCGCCCCACCTGCCACCAGGGCCACGAGAGAACCGAAGACGCCCTGCCCGAGGGAGTGTCCGATGCCGTAGCAGGCCGCGCCGCTGAGCAGTGCCGCCGGGACCGAGGCGATCGCCAGGCGGGCGTACGTCCGCAGCACCCGGGAGCCGTCCAGGTCGCCGCCCAGCCGCTTGCGCAGCCGGCGCCAGGCGACACCGACGCCGATGGCGTAGGAGAGGCCGTAGACGGCCGCCATGCCCGCGACCGCCCAGCGGGACGGGAGCAGGAAGTAGCAGAGCGCGGAGGCGCCCGCGTTGACCGCCGCCACGATGACCGTGTTGTAGAAGGGGGTCCGGGTGTCTTCGTACGCGTAGAAGGCGCGCAGGACGACGTACTGCACCGAGTACGGGATCAGGCCGAGGCCGAAGGCCATCAGCATGAAGCCCATGTTGGTGGCCGAACCGGTGCCGGAGGAGCCGAAGATCAGCGTGCACATCGGGATGCCGAGCGAGACGAAGCCGAAGGCGATGGGCACGATGGCGACCGCCGTGGTGCGCAGGCCCTGCGAGATGTCGTCGCGGACGGCGCCGCCGTCGCCCTCGGCGGCCGAGCGGGACAGACGCGGCAGCAGCGCGGCCATGAGGGACACGGTGATGATGGCCTGCGGCAGGCCCCAGATGAGCTGGGCGTTGGCATAGGCGGCGAAGCCGGTGCCCTTGACCCCGGAGTCCTTGCCGGCGGCGGTGGAGAGCTGGGTGACGACCATGGCGCCGGCCTGGTTGGCGAGCACGAACAGCACCGTCCACTTGGCGAGCATCGCGGCCTTGCCCAGGCCGTGGCCCCGCCAGTCGAACCGGAGCCGGATACGGAAGCCGGTCTCGCGGAGGTACGGGATCATCGCCAGGGCCTGCACGACGAGGCCGAGCAGGATGCCGATGCCGAGGAGCCGCTGGCCCTCCGGCGGGATGTTGTTCACGGTCATGTGCGAGTCGGCAGCGGAGCCGTAGACCCACAGGAACATGCCGAGCGTGACGATGATGACGATGTTGTTCAGGACCGGGGTCCACATCATCGCGCCGAACTTGCCGCGCGCGTTGAGGATCTGACCCATCACCACGTGGATGCCCATGAAGAAGATCGAGGGCAGGAAGTAGCGGGTGAAGGTGACCGCCACCTGGTTGGCCGCCGGGTCGGAGGCGATCGGGTCCGACAGCACCCGCACCAGGTACGGCGCGCCGAGCATCGTCAGCGCGGTCAGCGCGGCGAGCGCGACCATGACGACGGTCAGCAGCCGGTTGGCGAAGGATTCGCCGCCGTCCTCGTCCTCCTTCATCGACCGCACGAGCTGGGGCACGAAGACCGAGTTGAGGCCGCCGCCGACGGTCAGGATGTAGATCATCGTGGGCAGTTGGTAGGCGACCTGGAAGGAGTCGCCGAGGACGCCGAGGCCCAGCGCCGCGACGATCATCGCGGAGCGGACGAAGCCGGTGAGGCGCGACACCATCGTGCCCGCGGCCATGACGGCGCTGGAGCTGAGCAGCCCGGAGGCGCGCCCCTTCGCCGGGGCCGGAGCCGACGGGGCCGGGGTCTCCACGGGACCGGACGGACCGGCCGGGGCGGGTACGGGTGGCTGCATGGGGTTCCCGGAGGCTGCCTGGTACGGGTTTCCGCCGCCGCCGTGGTGCGCGGGGGGCTGGGCGTGGTGCGGCGGGTAGGCGCCGCCGCCCTGGGCCGTGCGGGCGGAGCCGGTGGCGCCGCTGTGCTGCTGGTCCCGCAGGAGGTGCGCGAAGGCGTCCGGCTCGTGGTACTCCTCGCCGGAGTGCGAGACCAAGTCGTCCACGCCCACGAACTGGGTGGTGCGCGGGTGGTCGCCGTACGGCAGGTGCTGGGTGGCGTCGCCCTCCGGCTCGGGCGCCGGGGTCTGGGCCCATACGCGCGGGTCGGGGGAGTACGAGGACTGCGACGGCGGGGCGTAGAGCGGCTGGCGCGGCTCGTAGCTGCCCGGAGGGGGCGGCGGGTGCGCGGCGCGGTCGTAGAGCGCCTCGGCGACCGGGTCCTGGGCGGAGAGGTCCCGCGCCCGGTAGGGGTCCTGGTCGTAGGCGTCCTGGAGGTACATGTCCGCCGCGGGCTGCGACGGCTCCTGGCCGGGCTCGGGCGGGGTCTCGGGACCGTGGCCCGAGTCGGCGGCGTCCTGGCCGCGGTCACCGTCGTATGGCGCGTTCATGGTTACCCCACCTCATCGTCCCTGGCCACACGGGCCGCGGCGTCGCTCAACGGTCCACTCTCTCACCCGTGCCGGACGGGTCGGCGCTTTCCGGTGCGGTGTCCGGTGCAGGGTCACCCGGCTGGTCCGGCCCGGCTGCCCCGGCGGGGGAACGGGCCTCTTCGGAAAGACGGTCCCCGGCGTCGTCGGGGTTCCCGGAGTCGTCGCCGGAGTCCGCCTCCGCCTCGTCCGGGCCCTCCTCCTCGGCCTGGCGGGCGGCCGCGCGCTTGCGCTGGGTGTACATCCGGAAGCCGGCGAGGACCAGCAGCAGCACCCCGCCGCCGATCACCAGCATGACGGTGGGCGTGACCTCGGTGACCTTCACGTCGAAGCTGACGGGGTCGCCGTACTCCTGACCGTCCTCGGTGTAGAGCTGGGCGAGGACCGTGGCCCGGCCGTTGGCGTTGGCCGAGGTGGTGAACTTCACCGACTGGCTGTGGCCGCCGGAGACCTCGACGGGCTGCTCGTCGTACGCCTTGCCGCCGATCTTCAACCGGGTCGGCTGGGTCGAGCTGAGCCGCAGGTAGAGGTGGCCGACGGGCTGGACCAGGTTGTTCTGCACGGTCACCGGGATGGTGGCGCTGCGCCCGGAGAGCTTGGTCTCCGACTTGTCGATCAGCTTGACCTGGCCGCCGAGGTTGTCGAGATAGCTCAGCACGTCGGCGCGGAAGCCGTCCGCCTTGGCGGCCTGACCCCGCCACGACGTGGACATCCCGCGGTTTATGGCCCGGCCGAAGGGCGTGACCACGCGGGACTGGTCGGTGAGGATCACCTGGAAGTTGTCGAGCTTGTCCTGGGTGTCCGCGATCTGCTCGAAGGCGCTCCTCGGCAGTTCCCGCTTGCGCAGCGACGACGGGTAGGCCGACGTGGAGGGGATGCGCGTGGTGGCGTCCGGGTCGGGCTTGGCGTTGGCGGCGCCGGTGAGGGTGTCGGGCTGCGACCAGTTGCCGTCCTGGAGCGCCTTCACGGCGGTGGCCATCGCCTGCGCCTGGCTGGCGGTCGGCGTGCGCTGCGGGGCGACCACGATGCTGCGCTGCTCGTCCTTCTGCACATTGGCCTCAAGGCTCTGGGCGAGGAACTGCTGCACCGCGAGCGTGGAGGAGTCCGCCCTGGTGAGGTCGCCCTCGAAGGCCGTGGACATCCGCGCGTCCGCGACCACCGCCGTGGTGCCGCCGCCGATGGGGCGGGCGGCGGACGGGGTGTAGGACAGCCCGGCGGACTCCCGGAGGCTGTCGCTGCGGGCGATCACCCGGTCGGCGCCGGCGGAGGTGGCCACCTTGATGATCGAGGGATCTACGGCGCCCTCCACCGGCCACGCGAAGTCGGTGGTCGGCGTCACGTGGAGCACGGTCTTCACCGTGAGGGCGGCGACGTCGGTGGCGTCCTTGAGGTGGCTGAGCGAGCCGGTGACGCTGGTGCCGGTGTGGGCGAGCGAGGCGATGTCCGGGTCGGCGAAGGGCAGCGCGACGACCTCCTTGCCCGTTACCGCCTTCTGGAGACCGGCCAGCCACTGCTTGGCGATGTCCTGGTTCTCGCGCGAGCCGGCCTTGCTGGTGCCGTCGGGCTGCTGGACCCGGTAACCGTTCGCCATGGCGTCCACCGCGGCCAGCAGGTCCGGGTCGATCACCCAGGTGACGTCGAGGTCCCGGCCCAGGTCCATCATCTGCGCCAGGCGGCCGCCGGGGGCGATCTCCTTGGCCAGCTCGTCGTCCTGGAAGACGGGGGTCTGCCGTTCTCCCGCACCCGTGCGGGCGGTCATGTGGACGGAGGAGATCAGCGGCCACATGAACGTCGTACGGCTCTTGGTGTCGGCCTCGGACGACTGCCAGGGCAGGAAGGTCCGCTCGATGCCGAGCATCTGGTCCCAGGGCCGCGCCGAGGTCTTGCCGGACACGGAGACGCCGAACGAGTAGACGCCGTCCTTGCCGAGGTTCAGCTCGTCCACGGGCACGGAGATGCTGAAGTGCTCGGCGACGCCCGGAACCAGCTTGCTGAACTTCTCCGTGTACTTACCGCCCAGCTCGTCGCCGGTGCCGCCGCGGAGATCGTTGGGGTGCTGGGCGATGCCGTCGACCGCGGAGCGGGTGTTCAGCAGGGGGCCCACCCGCAGGCCGACGTGGGCGCCGGTCACGGGCTGCTTGCCGTTGTTGATCACGGTGCCGGACACGGTCAGCGTGTCGTCCTGGGTGGGCGCGCTGGGCGTCATCGTGTCCAACGCCACGGACACCGAGTCGGCCGGCGCCGCCTGCGCGGGCTCGGCCGCGGTGAGCTGGAGCAGCCCGGCCAGCAGCGGTGCGCCTGCCAGCAGCGCTCCGGCGCGCCGCAGTCGGCGGCGGGCAGGAGAGGCACTGGGCCCCTGGATTTCAGCCGCGTCGGCCACGCGCTAGCCCGTCCCTCGTCGTCGTCATCAGTGGTCGTCGGAATGTGCGTCCCCGCATGGTAACGATGACCGCAGAGGTGAAGTGCCACGGACCGTTCCCCAAGATCGCCACGGAGCGGCCGCCTGTCCTCTATATCCATTAAGGAGTGGAGAGCCGGTGTCCGCCCCTAGGGGAGCCCTTGTGGGGGTATGGCAGGGAGCCTTGGCGCCGGTCAAACGGGTGCGGTCCCGGGCGGCCGGGCCACGTACCCTCTTCTGTTGTGCCGAACCCCAACGATGACAATCCCGCTGCCCTCAGCCAGGTGCAGCAGCGCGCGGTGAGCGAGCTGCTGCGGGTGGCCCCCGTGGCCGACGACCTCGCCCGCCGTTTCCAGGAGGCCGGGTTCTCGCTCGCCCTGGTCGGCGGGTCGGTCCGTGACGCGCTGCTGGGCCGGCTCGGGAACGACCTGGACTTCACGACCGACGCGCGCCCCGAGGACGTGCTGCGGATCGTCCGGCCCTGGGCGGACGCCGTCTGGGAGGTCGGGATCGCCTTCGGCACGGTGGGCGCCCAGAAGGACGGCTACCAGATCGAGGTCACCACCTACCGCTCCGAGGCGTACGACCGCACCTCCCGCAAGCCCGAGGTGTCGTACGGCGACTCCATCGAGGAGGACCTGGTACGGCGCGACTTCACGGTCAACGCGATGGCCGTCGCCCTGCCGGAGAAGGAGTTCATCGACCCGCACGGCGGTCTGGAGGACCTCGCGGCGCGGGTGCTGCGCACGCCCGGCACGCCGGAGGAGTCCTTCTCCGACGACCCGCTGCGCATGATGCGGGCCGCCCGGTTCGCCGCCCAGCTCGACTTCGAGGTGGACCCGGCGGTCGTCACCGCGATGACGGAGATGTCCGCGCGGATCGAGATCGTGTCGGCCGAGCGGGTCCGGGACGAGCTGAACAAGCTGCTGCTCTCCGCGCACCCCCGCAAGGGCCTCACCCTGCTGGTCGACACCGGGCTCGCCGCCCATGTGCTGCCCGAGCTGCCGGCGCTCCGGCTGGAGCGTGACGAGCACCACCGCCACAAGGATGTCTACGACCACTCGCTCATCGTGCTGGAGCAGGCGATCGACCTGGAGGAGAACGGCCCGGACCTCACCCTCCGGCTCGCCGCGCTGCTGCACGACATCGGCAAGCCCCGGACGCGCCGCTTCGAGCAGGACGGCCGGGTCTCCTTCCACCACCACGAGGTGGTCGGCGCCAAGATGACCAAGAAGCGCATGACCGCCCTGAAGTACTCCAACGACCTGGTGAAGGACGTCTCCCGCCTGGTCGAGCTGCACCTGCGCTTCCACGGCTACGGCACCGGCGAGTGGACGGACTCCGCCGTCCGGCGCTACGTCCGCGACGCGGGCCCGCTGCTGGACCGGCTGCACAAGCTGACCCGCTCCGACTGCACCACCCGGAACAAGCGCAAGGCGGCCACGCTGTCCCGCGCCTATGACGGGCTGGAGGCGCGTATCGCCGAGCTGCAGGAGAAGGAGGAGCTGGACTCCATCCGCCCCGACCTCGACGGCAACGAGATCATGACGATCCTCGGCGTCGGACCGGGCCCGGTCATCGGCCAGGCGTACAAGCACATGCTGGAACTGCGCCTGGAGCACGGCCCGATGGAGCATGACGCGGCGGTCGCGGCCCTCAAGGAGTGGTGGGCGCAGCAGCAGAGCTGAATGCTTCCGGGTTTGTGTTTCACGTGAAACATGACTCAGCGGCGGGGCGGTGTTTCACGTGAAACACCGCCCTTCTCGCTGTCCCGGCCCCATTCGAAGCGAGCCATGGCCACGGTGACGGCGGCGTAGAGCAGCGCCACGAGGATTACCAACAGCGCCGAGCGGCCGTCCGGCGGGAGCATCAGGGCAGCCACCCCGGCGGCGCCGACGAAGGCGACGTTGAAGAGGACGTCGTAGACGGAGAAGACCCGGCCCCGGTAGCCGTCCTCGACCGATGCCTGGACGATCGTGTCCGTGGCGATCTTGGCGCCCTGGGTGACCAGCCCCAGCAGGAAGGCCGCGATCAGCAGCGGCACCGTGGCGAACGGAAGCCCGAGCGCCGGCACCAGCAGGGCGGCGGCGCCCGAGCAGACGGCGATCCACCGCCCGGCACCCAGTCGGCCCGCGCTCCAGGGCGTCACCACGGCGGCCGCGAAGAACCCGGCGCCGGAGACCCCCAGCACCAGCCCCAGCAGACGGAGCCCTTCCTCAGGGGTGCTGGAGAGGCCGTAGCGGCACAGCATGAGCAGCAGGACGAGCAGCGCGCCGTAGCAGAAGCGCATGCAGGTCATCGCCGTGAGCGCCCAGACGGCCTCCCTGCGCCGGGGCTCCCCCAGGTACCGCACGGCCGCCAGAAGGCCGCGTGCCGTGTCGGCGAGGACGGTGCGCAGCCGGGGCAGCACCGGTGGCCGGTCGGGGCCGAGCAGCGAGGGGGCCATGGTCAGGGCGGTCAGGCCCGCGCACAGGTACAGCAGGGCGCCGAGCAGCACCACCGCCGCGTCCGAGTCCGCCGCGACGAACCGTACGCCGAAGGCCAGGGCGGCGCCGAGGGTCGCGGCCAGCGTTCCGGCGGTCGGGCAGAGGGAGTTGGCCAGCACCAGGCGCTCGGTGCCGACCACGCGGGGAAGCGCCGCGGAGAGGCCGGCGAGGACGAACCGGTTGACCGCCGTGACGCACAGCGCGGAGGCGTAGAACAGCCAGTCCGGCGCGTGCACGGCCATCAGTACGGCGGTGGCGGCCGCCAGCAGGGCGCGCAGCACATTGCCGTGGACGAAGACCTGACGCCGGCGCCAGCGGTCCAGCAGCACCCCCGCGAAGGGGCCGACCAGCGAGTACGGCAGCAGCAGGACCGCCATCGCGGAGGCGATCGCCGGGGCCGAGGTCTGCTTCTCAGGGGAGAAGACGACGTACGAGGCGAGAGCGATCTGGTAGACGCCGTCCGAGCCCTGGGAGAGCAGGCGGACGTACAGCAGGCGCCGGAAGTCCCGCTCGCGCAGTAGCAGGCGCAGATCACGGACGACGGGCATGGGCACAGCCTCACACATGCGGAGGGTCCCCGAGGTCAGCAGACCCCGGGGACCCTCACAGCCCTGGCAGGAGCGTTCTCGTGCGAGCCGCGTCTAGCGCTCGACGTCGCCGCGGATGAACTTCTCGACGTTCTCGCGGGCCTCGTCGTCGAAGTACTGAACCGGCGGGGACTTCATGAAGTACGAGGACGCCGACAGGATCGGGCCACCCACACCCCGGTCCTTGGCGATCTTCGCGGCACGCAGGGCGTCGATGATGACACCGGCGGAGTTCGGGGAGTCCCAGACCTCCAGCTTGTACTCGAGGTTCAGCGGGACGTCGCCGAACGCACGGCCCTCCAGGCGGACGTAGGCCCACTTGCGGTCGTCCAGCCAGGCCACGTAGTCGGACGGGCCGATGTGGACGTTCTTCTCGCCGAGGTCCCGGTCGGGGATCTGGGAGGTGACGGCCTGCGTCTTGGAGATCTTCTTGGACTCCAGGCGCTCGCGCTCGAGCATGTTCTTGAAGTCCATGTTGCCGCCGACGTTGAGCTGCATCGTGCGGTCCAGGATCACACCGCGGTCCTCGAACAGCTTCGCCATGACGCGGTGCGTGATGGTGGCGCCCACCTGGGACTTGATGTCGTCACCGACGATCGGCACGCCGGCCTCGGTGAACTTGTCCGCCCACTCCTTGGTGCCGGCGATGAAGACCGGGAGGGCGTTGACGAAGGCGACCTTGGCGTCGATGGCGCACTGGGCGTAGTACTTCGCCGCGTCCTCGGAACCCACGGGGAGGTAGCAGACCAGGACGTCGACCTGCTTGTCCTTGAGGGTCTGGACGATGTCGACCGGCTCGGCGTCCGACTCCTCGATGGTCTCGCGGTAGTACTTGCCGAGACCGTCGAGGGTGTGGCCGCGCTGGACGGTGACGCCGCTGGAGGGCACGTCGCAGATCTTGATGGTGTTGTTCTCGGAGGCGCCGATGGCGTCCGCGAGGTCGAGGCCGACCTTCTTGGCGTCCACGTCGAACGCGGCGACGAACTCGATGTCCCGCACGTGGTAGTCACCGAACTGCACGTGCATCAGGCCGGGTACCTTGGCCGCCGGGTCGGCGTCCTTGTAGTACTCGACTCCCTGCACCAGCGACGCGGCGCAGTTGCCGACACCGACGATGGCTACGCGAACCGAACCCATTCCGGTTGCTCCCTGTGTGTACGAGTGAGGCCCCGACGGGCCGTCACGTGGCGGTGTCGCCGGGCGTATCCGTCCCCGGAAGATCCCTGGGACGGGGCAGGCCGCCCGTCGATCCAGATGTGGTGTCCTGCTGAGCGGACCCGCCGGACTCGGGACCCTTCAGGTCCCGCCCGGCCCGCTCACTCTCGATCAGCTCGTTCAGCCAGCGCACTTCGCGCTCCACGGACTCCATTCCGTGGCGCTGAAGTTCGAGCGTGTAGTCGTCGAGGCGCTCCCGGGTGCGTGCCAGGGAGGCGCGCATCTTCTCCAGGCGCTCCTCCAGCCGGCTGCGCCGGCCCTCCAGCACACGCATGCGCACATCGCGCGAGGTCTGCCCGAAGAAGGCGAACCGGGCGGCGAAGTGCTCGTCCTCGTATGCGTCGGGGCCGGTCTGCGACAGGAGTTCCTCGAAGTGCTCCTTACCTTCGGCCGTCAGCCGGTAGACGATCTTGGCGCGGCGTCCGGTGAGAGGGGCGGCCAGAGCGTCTTCATGGGTGTTCCCCGGTTCCTCGATCAACCAGCCGTTGGTGACCAGCGTCTTGAGGCAGGGGTAGAGCGTCCCGTAGCTGAACGCCCGGAACACACCCAGGGACGTGTTGAGTCGCTTGCGCAGCTCATAGCCGTGCATCGGCGACTCGCGCAGCAGCCCGAGCACGGCGAACTCAAGGATGCCGGAACGACGGCTCATGATCGCCTCCTCTCGGCGCCCAGCGCTTTTATCTCGCTCTGATGTATCGACTCGATACATCACGACGATAGAACGCGCCCTGGCATGCGACAAGAGGGTCGACGGTGAACGGGATCACATCACCGATTCGTACGAGGCAAGTTGCCTGATTTGGGGTGAACTTCGGGGCTCGGAGGGTTTTGGCGGTGCGTAGTCTGTGCGGCATGCACAACACCGGGAACCAAGGGGCGCTTGGGGAGCGTCGTGATCCTCGGTGCAGTACGGGTGAATGCAGCAACGACCGCATCCGTACTTCGGGGGGACCGGAAACCAGCCGCTGTTTCCAGGCGCGCACGGATGCGCCTGCCCGAGGAGTAATCGTTCGATGAGCGAGCACCGTCGCAAACCGCCGCAGCCGCAGGGAGGCGGACGGGCGGCCCGACGCGGCCAGCCCGGCCCGTCCTCCGGCCGTCCCGCGGCACCGCGAGGCGCCAACGGGGCCTCCGACCACTCCTATGGGTCTCATTCCCAGGGACCGGACACCTACGGCTCTGGGGGTGATGGGCGTGAGTACGGCAGCCGTGCCGAGGCGCGCCGTGCCGCCCAGAGAGGCGGCGGCCGCCGCCGGGGCGCGGACAACGCGCCCTCGGGCCGCGGCCGGGGCCATGACCAAGGACCACCCGGTAAGCCCCGGTTCATCGACTATCCGCGCGTGGGCAAGTACGGCTGGCATCGCTGGGTGCCTTCATGGCGCCTGGTAACCGGCCTGGGCCTCGGCTTCGTGGGCAGCCTGATCGTCATGGCCGGCGTGGGTTACGCACTGGTCGGCATTCCGGACGAGAACGCCGCGGCCGAGTCCCAGAACAACGTCTACTACTGGGGCGACGGAACCCAGATGGTGGCCACGGGCACCGGTGTGAACCGGCAGAACCTCAAGATCGAGAAGATCCCCAAGGCCATGCAGTACGCGGTGATCTCCGCGGAGAACAAGAGCTTCTACCAGGACTCGGGCGTGGACCCCATGGGTATCGCGCGGGCCTTGGCCAACATGGCGCGCGGCGGACAGACCCAGGGTGGCTCCACGATCACCCAGCAGTTCGTCAAGAACACGTACCTGAGCCAGGACCAGACGCTCACCCGTAAGTTCACGGAGATGTTCATCTCCCTGAAGGTGGGCACGAAGCTCGACAAGAACGAAATCATGCGGGGTTACCTGAACACCTCGTACTACGGGCGTGGTGCCTACGGCATCCAGGCGGCCGCGCAGACGTACTACGGCAAGGACGCCCAGGACCTCACGCCCAGCCAGTGTGCCGTTCTTGCGGCCCTGCTGAAGGGCCCGACGTACTACGACCCGGCGGGCAACGCGGACCTCGACAAGACTGCCACCGAGGAAGCCAACCGGGCCCGTTCCGAGGGACGCTGGCGCTGGATTCTCGGTGAGATGCACAAGGACAAGCACCTCACCGACGCCGACTACCAGAAGGCGGTCAGCAAGTACCCCGTTCCGCAGGGGCGCAAGGCGACCAGGGGTATGAACGGCCAGATCAGCTACTTGGTGGACACGGCTAAGAAGTACGTCCTGAACCACTCCGACATCACGGAGGCGAAGTTCGACAAGGGCGGCTACCAGATCTACACGACGTTCCAGAAGGCCAAGGTCGACGCTCTGAGCGCGGCCGTGAAGAAGATCCAGAAGTCGCGGCTGAAGCCCGAGACCCAGGAGAAGGACAAGTACGTCCAGTTCGGCGCGGCCTCGGTGGTGCCCAACGACGGCGCGATCGTCGCCCTCTACGGGGGCGACGGCTACGAGAACGGCCACTTCACCAACAACGCCGACACCTCCGGTGTCCCGGTGGGATCGACCTGGAAGCCGTATGTGCTGGCCGCGGCCATGCAGGACGGCACGTACAACTCCAACGGTGAGGGCATCTCCCCGCTGAGCAAGTACAACGGCAACGACCATCTCAAGGTCCGCCGGCCCGATGGCTCGTACTACCTCAACAAGGACAACTCGTTCTTCTTCCAGGCCAATGAGAGCGACCACCCCTGGGGCTACATCACCCTGCGCAAGGCGATGGAGCAGTCGATCAACACACCGTTCGTGCAGCTCGGTGTCGATGTCGGCATGTCGAAGGTCCGGGACATGGCCCGTTCGACCGGCATCCTGGAGGGCAGCATGGCCAAGGACCTGAACCCGTCCTTCGCCATCGGTACCTCCACCCCAAGCGCGATCCGCATGGCGGACTCCTACGCGACGTTCGCCGCCTCCGGTAAGCAGGTGGACCCGTACTCGGTCACCATGGTCAAGTCGGACGGCCAGGAGCTGAGGGGCTTCACCAAGCCGAAGTCCAAGCAGGTGATGGACTCCAGCATCGCCAACAACGTCACCGACGTCCTGGAGAACGTGATCCAGAACGGCACGGGGCAGAACGCCAAGGCACTGGGCCGCACGGCCGCCGGCAAGACCGGTACCACCGACGAGAACAAGTCGGCCTGGTTCGTCGGCTACACCCAGCAGCTCGCCACCTCGGTGGCGATGTTCCGTGAGAACCCCAAGGACCACCGTCTGCTGTCGATGAACGGTACGGCCGGCACGGACTCCATCCACGGTGGTGACATCCCGACCTCGGTGTGGACCGAGTACATGATGGCCGCGCTGAAGGGCAAGAACGACCCCGGCTTCCCGGACGCGATCAAGATCGGCAAGATCCACAACGAGGCGGGCGCTCCCACGCCGACCCCGAAGCCGAGCATCACGCCCAGCGAGACGCCGACCGAGTCGTCGAGCCCGTCGCCGAGCGAGTCCACGGCATCGCCCTCGCCCACCGAGAGCGAGACCTGCCGGTTCTTCTGCAACGACGACGGCGGCACCGGACCCGGTGGTGCCGACGGCGGAGCCAGCTCCTCGCCGACCGATTCGACCTCACCCGGAACCGGTGATGTCAGGGGCAACGGCAATGCCGGAGCCAATGGGAGCGACGGCGGAGGCTTGTTCGGAGGTCAGGCCGGCCAATAGGACCACCTGCCCGATTGGCGGTCATTTCGACCCGCGCGGGTGTTTCACGTGAAACAAGGGCCGTCGCACCGACCAGGTGCGGCGGCCCTCGGCGTTTTTCCGAGCGAGTACGGCAGGATGTGCCCCATGCCCAGTGCAGAGACGACACCCGCGCGCGTGCGTGAACCGGAGACGGTACGACCGACGCGGGAGGACGAGATCGCCGCCGCCGGCAGCGAGCTGATCGGCGGCCCCCTCGGGCGACGCGCCCTGACCGGGACGTCCTGGTGGACGCCGGTCCGGGTCGTCGTGCTCGTGGCGATCGGCATGTTCGCCCTCGGGCTCGTCCAGAAGGCGCCCTGCTACGACGGCGCCTGGTTCTTCGGGGCCAGCTCGCAGTACACGCACGCCTGCTACTCGGACATCCCCCACCTCTACCAGGGGCGTGGCTTCGCCGACGGGCTTGTGCCGTACTTCGACAAGCTGCCCGGCGACATGGACTACCTCGAGTACCCGGTGCTGACCGGCGTGTTCATGGAGGTCGCCTCCTGGCTCACACCGGGCAGTGGCGGCATCCAGCGGCAGGAGCAGTGGTACTGGTTCGTCAACGCCGGGATGCTGATGGTCTGCGCGGCCGTCATCGCCGTCTGCGTCAGCCGGACCCACCGCCGGCGCCCCTGGGACGGCCTGCTGCTCGCTCTGGCCCCGGCCTTCGCGCTGACCGCCACCATCAACTGGGACCTCCTGGCGGTGGCCCTGACGGCCGCGGCGATGCTGATGTGGTCCCGCGGCCGGGCGGTCGCCTTCGGCGTGCTCCTGGGCCTCGCCACGGCCGCCAAGCTCTATCCCCTCGTCCTGCTCGGCCCCCTGCTGGTGCTGTGCTGGCGGGCGGGCAAGTGGCGGGAGTTCTTCCTGGCGGTCGGCGGCGCGGCGGGCGCGTGGCTCGTGGTGAATGTGCCGGTGATGCTGTTCGCCTTCGAGGGCTGGTCGAAGTTCTACACGTTCAGCCATGACCGGGGCATCGACTTCGGCTCGTTCTGGCTGATCTGGTCCCAGAACTCCAGCAACCCGCCGAGCATCGACTTCGTGAACACCACCGCCAGCGCCCTGGTGGTGCTGTCGTTCCTCGGCATCGCGGCGCTGACGTTCACCGCCCCGCGCCGGCCGCGCTTCGCCCAACTCGCCTTCCTGATGGTGGCGGCCTTCATCCTCACCAACAAGGTCTACTCCCCCCAGTACGTGCTGTGGCTGGTGCCGCTGGCGGTCCTCGCCCGGCCCAAGTGGCGGGACTTCCTGATCTGGCAGGCGTGCGAGGTGGCGTACTTCCTCGGCATCTGGTTCTACCTCGCGTACACGACCAGCGGAGACGCCCACAAGGGCCTGCCCACCGAGGGCTACCACTGGGCGATCGCCCTGCACCTGCTCGGCACCCTGTACCTGTGCGCCGTCGTCGTGCGCGACATCCTCCGGCCGGAGCGGGACGTGGTGCGCCGGGCCGGGGACGACGACCCTTCAGGCGGCGTACTCGACGGCGCGGCCGACCACTTCGTCCTGCGCGGGCTACGGCACCCGGAGCACGAGGTGCCCGAGGAGCCGTCGCGGACGGACTGGGGCGGCCCGGAACCCCTGCACCACGAGGGCCGTTCGCTCTGAGCGAACGGCCTCTGAGGGTCATGAGAAAGGCCGTGCACGAGATTCCGTGCACGGCCTTTCCGTCAGCTCTGGTCCGGTCCGGCGGCCCTAGCGGTCCACGATCCGGTCGAACGTCGTGGTGGTGTGCCGCAGATGGGCCACCAGCTCGTCGCCGACCTTCGGCTCGGGAGCGTCAGAGGGGACGAACAGGATCGACACCTGCATGTGCGGCGGCTCCGCGAACCAGCGCTGCTTGCCGCCCCAGACGAACGGCGCGAGGTTCCGGTTCACCGTGGCGAGGCCGGCCCGCGCCACGCCCTTGGCGCGCGGCATGACGCCGTGCAGGGCCTTCGGGGCCTCCAGGCCCACCCCGTGCGACGTACCGCCTGCCACGACCACCAGGAAGCCGTCCGAGGCCGCCTTCTGCTGCCGGTAGCCGAAGCGGTCGCCCTTGGTCACCTTCGTGACGTCCAGCACGGCGCCGCGGTACTCGGTGGCGTCGTGGTCGCCCAGCCACAGCCGGGTGCCGATCCGGGCGCGGAAGCGGGTCTGCGGGAACTGCTGCTGGAGCCGGATCAGTTCATCGGCCTTGAGGTGACTGACGAACATCGTGTGCAGCGGCAGCCGGGCCGCGCGCAGCCGGTCCATCCATCCGATGACCTCCTCGACGGCGTCCGAGCCGTCGGTGCGGTCCAAGGGCAGGTGGATGGCGAAGCCCTCCAGGCGGACGTTCTCTATGGCCTGGTGGAGCTGCGGCAGGTCCTGCTCGCTGATGCCGTGCCGCTTCATCGAGGACATCACCTCGATGACGACACGGGCCCCCACCAGGCCGTACACGCCGTCGACCGACGACACCGAGCGGACCACCCGGTCCGGCAGCGGCACCGGCTCCTCGCCGCGCCGGTACGGCGTCAGCACGAGCAGGTCGCCGCTGAACCAGTCCTTGATGCGCGCGGCCTCGTACGTGGTGCCGACGGCCAGCATGTCGGAGCCCAGCCGGGTGGCCTCCTCCGCGAGCCGTTCGTGACCGAAGCCGTATCCGTTGCCCTTGCAGACCGGGACGAGTCCCGGGAACTGCTCCTGCACGTGCTTGTGGTGCGCACGCCAGCGCGCGGTGTCGACGTAGAGCGTGAGCGCCATGGCCGGACCCGGAACCTTTCTCGTGGCTGCGGTGGATTCAGAGGGACGTCCCCGAGGGGGTGGACGGGGACGGGTGACGGTGAAGCCTTGTGAAGGCTATGGAACCAGAAGGCGGGACGGGCGGCCGCCCGCCGCTCAGCGCCGCGACATGTAGATGTCGAGCGCCTTGTGCAGCAGCTTGTTCAGCGGGAAGTCCCACTCGCCGAGGTACTCGGCCGCCTGGCCGCCGGTGCCGACCTTGAACTGGATCAGGCCGAACAGGTGGTCCGTCTCGTCCAGCGAGTCGGAGATGCCGCGCAGGTCGTAGACGGTGGCGCCGAGCGCGTAGGCGTCGCGCAGCATCCGCCACTGCATGGCGTTGGAGGGACGGACCTCACGGCCGATGTTGTCGGAGGCGCCGTAGGAATACCAGACGTGGCCGCCGACGATCAGCATGGTGGCCGCCGACAGGTTCACGCCGTTGTGGCGGGCGAAGTACAGCCGCATCCGGTTGGGGTCCTCGGTGTTGAGGGCCGTCCACATGCGCTGGAAGTACGACAGGGGGCGCGGCCGGAAGTGGTCGCGGACCGCGGTGATCTCGTACAGCCGCTGCCACTCCTCCAGGTCCTGGTAACCGCCCTGGACGACCTCGACGCCGGCCTTCTCGGCCTTCTTGATGTTGCGCCGCCAGAGCTGGTTGAACTGCTTGTGCACCTCTTCCAGCGAGCGGTTGGCCAGCGGCACCTGGAAGATGTAGCGCGGCTGGACATCGCCGAAGCCGGCGCCGCCGTCCTCACCCTGCTGCCAGCCCATGCGGCGCAGCTTGTCGGCCACCTCGAAGGCGCGCGGCTCGATGAAGTCGGCCTCCAT
Source organism: Streptomyces bauhiniae (assembly GCF_004784475.1). Classification (GTDB taxonomy): domain Bacteria; phylum Actinomycetota; class Actinomycetes; order Streptomycetales; family Streptomycetaceae; genus Streptomyces; species Streptomyces seoulensis. Next base: position 187,378 of record NZ_SRRT01000006.1, on the reverse strand, counting down.
GTCCCGCAGCCGCTTCACGTCCGGGCTCTGGATGCCCTTCTTGATGGTCTCCGCGTTCCAGCGGCGGATGATCACCGGCGGGCCCATCTTGACCGAGAATGCGCCCTGGTGCTTGAGGTGGGCCAGCATCGGCTGGAGCCAGTCCTCCAGGTTCGGCGAGAACCAGTTGATGACCGGGCCCTCGGGGAGGTAGGCGAGGTAGCGCTTGATCTTGGGAAGCTGGCGGTAGAGGACCAGACCGGCGCCGACCATCTCGCCGGTGCGCTCGTCGAACCAGCCCAGGCTCTCCGAACGCCACTCCGCCTTCACGTCGGCCCATGCGGGGACCTGCATGTGACTGGCCGACGGCAGGCTCTGGATGTATGCCAGATGCTGCTCGCGGCTGATGGTCCTCAGGGTCAGACTCATGTCGGGGCGCTCCTCGGGCTGGTGTGTCCCCATGGGATCAGGGGCTCCGGCTCTCGCGCCGAAGCCTACTGCGCCCTGCGAGCGCCCCGAATGGGGCGTACAGCACCGGTGTTCCGGCCCGCTCGCGGACCGGAACGTTCCAGGTGCTCGTGATGCCGTCGTGGACGGGCGGCCGGGTGGGGTCAGCCGCCGATGAGACCGCCGAACAGGCCGCCGTTGGCCATGCCGATGAGGAAGCCGACGCCGGAGGCGCCGAGCCCGACGATCAGGCCGAAGCGCTCCCGGGTGGTGATCGAGATCCACTGGCCGTAGGCGCCGGTGAGCATGCCGATCAGGCCGGCCCAGGAGGCCACCAGGTGGAGGCCGTCGATGAAGCAGGTGACGAAGGCGAGCACGCCCAGGACGAGCGTCACCACCGTCAGGGTGTCCTGGAGTGGATGGGGCTTTCCGTCACTGGCGAAGAGGGAGCCGGCGGTGGTCGGTCGCAATGCCTGTGTCATGAGGCACCTCCTGCGGATCGCGGCGCACTGTAGCGCCCTACACACCCGATGTGTACAGATTGCGGGCTCCCAGGGCCGGATTTCAACCGGAAGCGGGTGGGCGGGTAGTCTGCAACGTCTGCACCGGTGTCTGCCCTGGCCCGTCGCGGCCCACTGTGGGCGGTTCCTCGCGGAACCTCCGATTGTCAGTGGTGGCCGATACCGTTGCTTACGCATCACGACCCTCCTGCCACGGAACGACCGTGGCCGCTGAGTCCAAAGGAGGTGGGTTCCACATGCGTCACTACGAGGTGATGGTCATCCTCGACCCCGATCTCGAGGAGCGTTCTGTCTCCCCGCTGATCGAGAACTTCCTCTCTGTCGTCCGCGATGGCGGCGGCAAGGTGGAAAAGGTCGACACCTGGGGCCGTCGTCGTCTCTCGTACGAGATCAAGAAGAAGCCCGAGGGCATCTACTCGGTCATCGACCTGCAGGCCGAGCCTGCGGTCGTCAAGGAGCTCGACCGCCAGATGAACCTGAACGAGTCGGTCCTCCGGACCAAGGTCCTCCGCCCCGAGATGCACTGAGCTTTTCCGCTCAACTGATCTCGGGATTCGAGTAGCAGCAACCAAGCAGCCAGAGCAATCCCGCCGAGAGGTTCCCCATGGCAGGCGAGACCGTCATCACGGTCGTCGGCAATCTTGTCGACGACCCCGAGCTGCGCTTCACCCCTTCCGGTGCGGCGGTCGCAAAGTTCCGCGTCGCGTCCACTCCCCGCACCTTCGACCGTCAGACCAATGAGTGGAAGGACGGCGAGAGCCTGTTCCTGACCTGCTCGGTCTGGCGTCAGGCGGCGGAGAACGTCGCGGAGTCGCTCCAGCGAGGCATGCGCGTCATCGTGCAGGGCCGGCTGAAGCAGCGGTCGTACGAGGACCGCGAGGGTGTCAAGCGCACGGTCTACGAGCTGGACGTCGAGGAAGTCGGCCCCAGCCTGCGCAACGCGACGGCGAAGGTCACCAAGACCTCCGGCGGCGCCCGCGGCGGCCAGGGCGGTTACGGCGGCGGTGGCAACCAGGGCGGCCAGGGTGGTGGCGGCTGGGGCGGTGGCTCCGGCGGCGGCAACCAGGGCGGTTCCCAGGCCGACGACCCGTGGGCTTCCGGCGCTCCCGCCGGTGGCAACCAGGGCGGCCAGGGTGGCGGCGGCTGGGGCGGCGGTTCCGGCTCCGGCGGCGGTGGCGGCTACTCGGACGAGCCCCCCTTCTAAGGGCTCGCATCCCACTTCTTGATCACACAGGAGAAACACCATGGCGAAGCCGCCTGTGCGCAAGCCTAAGAAGAAGGTCTGCGCTTTCTGCAAGGACAAGGTCACGTACGTGGACTACAAGGACACGAACATGCTGCGGAAGTTCATTTCCGACCGCGGCAAGATCCGTGCCCGCCGCGTGACCGGCAACTGCACGCAGCACCAGCGTGACGTCGCCACGGCCGTCAAGAACAGCCGTGAGATGGCGCTGCTGCCCTACACGTCCACCGCGCGCTAAGGAAGGGTGACTTACACATGAAGATCATCCTCACCCACGAGGTCTCCGGCCTCGGTGCCGCCGGCGACGTCGTCGACGTCAAGGACGGGTACGCCCGCAACTACCTGATCCCGCGGAACTTCGCTATCCGCTGGACCAAGGGTGGCGAGCAGGACGTGGCGCAGATCCGCCGCGCCCGCAAGATCCACGAGATCCAGACCATCGAGCAGGCCAACCAGATCAAGGGCCAGCTCGAGGGTGTCAAGGTCCGTCTGGCCGTCCGCTCCGGCGACGCCGGTCGTCTCTTCGGTTCCGTCACCCCGGCCGACATCGCTTCCGCGATCAAGGCTTCCGGCGGCCCCGAGGTCGACAAGCGCCGCATCGAGCTGACCGCTCCGATCAAGACCCTGGGCGCCCACGAGACGTCCGTGCGTCTGCACCCCGAGGTTGCCGCCAAGGTGACCCTCGAGGTCGTCGCGGCCTGATCGCCGTGACCGCTCGGCTCGTGTGAGCTGGTGAGGGGCCGCATCCTTTCGAGGATGCGGCCCCTTTCTCATGCGTTCAGCGCCTGGTCCGGTGGCGGGGCGTAGGGCACGTTTCACGTGAAACGGTCAGCGGGTCGCGCCCGTCACGATCCAGCGGCCGGAGCGGGTGCGCAGCCAGAGGGTCACCATCCGGACCGTCATCATCAGCGTCATGGCCCCCCAGATCGCGGTGAGACCGCCGCCCAGCGTGGGTACGAGCAGCGCGACCGGGGTGAAGACCGCCAGGGTGACCACCATGGCCCAGGCCAGGTAGGGGCCGTCACCGGCACCCATCAGCACCCCGTCCAGCACGAAGACGATGCCGCAGATGGGCTGGGAGAGGGCGACCACCAGCAGCGCCGGCAGCGCCACGTCCTTGACCCCGGCGTCACTGGTGAACAGCGGCAGGAACAACGGCCGCGCGGCCACGACGAGCAGACCGAGGACCACCCCGGTGGCGATGCCCCACTGCACCATGCGGCGGCAGGCCGCGCGGGCGCCGGGTGCGTCGTCGGCGCCGAGGTAGCGGCCGATGATCGCCTGCCCGGCGATGGCGATCGCGTCCAGGGCGAAGGCCAGCAGGCTCCACAGGGACAGCACGATCTGGTGGGCGGCGATGTCCGCGTCTCCGAGGCGGGCCGCCATCGCGGTGGCGATCATCAGGATGGCCCGCAGGGACAGGGTGCGCACCAGCAGCGGTACGCCCGCCTGTGCCGAGGCGCGGATACCAGCGAGGTCCGGACGCAGGGAGGCCCCGTGGCGCCGCGCACCCCGGACGACCACCCAGAGATAGACCGCAGCCATGCCGCACTGGGCGATCACGGTGCCCCAGGCGGACCCCGCGATGCCGAGCCCGGCGCCGTAGACGAGTACGGCGTTGAGGGCGGCGTTGGCGATGAAGCCACCGATCGCCACGTAGAGCGGGGTCCTGGTGTTCTGGAGTCCGCGCAGCACACCGGTGGCGGCGAGGACGGCCAGCATGGCCGGGATGCCGAGGGCGGAGATGCGCAGATAGGTGGTGGCGTAGGGAGCGGCGGTGGCGGAGGCGCCGAAGAGGTCCACGATGCCGGGTGCGAGGGGCAGGACGACGGCGATGACGGCGGCGCCGATGAGCAGGGCCAGCCAGATGCCGTCCATGCCCTGGCGGATCGCGGCCCGCAGGTCGTCCGCGCCGACCCGGCGGGCGACCGCCGCGGTGGTGGCGTAGGCGAGGAAGACGAAGATGCTCACCGCGGTGGTGAGGAGCGCGGAGGCCACCCCGAGACCGGCGAGCTGGGCGGTGCCGAGATGGCCGACGATCGCGCTGTCGGCCATCACGAAGAGGGGCTCGGCGACCAGCGCGCCGAAGGCCGGCACGGCGAGTGCCACGATCTCCCGGTCATGGCGTCGCCGGGTGGCCTTGGGGATCGCGGGAGCCTGTGTCATGCGCATCAATCTAATCGTCCACAGGTAAGAGATGCAACTGGCTTGTGACCCTTACCCTTGTTTCCGGAGGGCAAGGTTTCGCGCGGCGTTCGAGGTGATCTTGGTCCGACTGGGAAAGTTTTTCTTCTGCACAGCCGGTGGACGGTAAAGATGCAGGTCAGTGCCGTACTGCCGAGGAGGGCGAGGTCTTGTTCACAGGGCTGTCCACCGGGTCGTGCACAGGTTTCGACGAGTTCTCCACAGCATATGGACCGTCGTCCACATGGCCTGTGGATAACCAGATTGGCTGACGGTGCCGGGGGGCCTACCGTGGTCCGGCGCCCGCTCCCTCTCCCGGCCGTGGAAACGTCACATATCCGACGCGCCGGAACCGGAGTTGGGCCTCTCATTTTGTCAGTGCCGTGCCGTAGAACAGAGGGCATGGCGAGGTCCGCTCCGGCGGACGGGAGGAGGTGGCTCGGTGAGCATTTCCGAGCCCTTGGACGATCCGTGGGCCGACAGCGGTCCCAGCGATCGTCTCCCCGCCTCCCGGCGCCGTGGTGACTCCGGCCGCGGCGGCCGTGACGAGCAGCACGAGCGCGGCCAGGAGAACGGCGGCTGGGAAGGCGGGGGTTCCGCCTTCGAGCGGGTGCCGCCGCAGGACCTGGACGCCGAGCAGTCCGTGCTGGGCGGCATGCTGCTGTCCAAGGACGCCATCGCCGACGTGGTCGAGATTCTCAAGGGCCACGACTTCTACAAGCCGGCGCACGAGACGATCTACACGGCGATCCTCGACATCTACGCCAAGGGCGAGCCGGCCGACCCCATCACCATCGCGGCCGAACTCACCAAGCGCGGCGAGATCAACAAGGTGGGCGGGGCCGCCTACCTGCACACCCTCGTCCAGACGGTGCCGACCGCGGCCAACGCCGAGTACTACGCGGAGATCGTCCACGAGCGTGCCGTCCTGCGCCGCCTGGTGGAGGCCGGCACCCGCATCACGCAGATGGGATACGCGGCCGACGGCGATGTCGACGAGATCGTCAACAGCGCCCAGGCCGAGATCTACGCGGTCACCGAGCAGCGCACCAGCGAGGACTACCTGCCCCTCGGCGACATCATGGAGGGCGCCCTCGACGAGATCGAGGCCATCGGCTCGCGCAGCGGCGAGATGACCGGTGTGCCCACCGGGTTCACCGACTTCGACTCGCTCACCAACGGCCTGCACCCCGGCCAGATGATCGTCATCGCGGCGCGTCCCGCCATGGGCAAGTCGACGCTGGCGCTGGACTTCGCGCGGGCCGCGTCGATCAAGCACAACCTGCCCAGCGTGGTCTTCTCGCTCGAAATGGGGCGCAACGAGATCGCCATGCGTCTGCTGTCCGCCGAGGCCCGCGTCGCCCTGCACCACATGCGCTCCGGCACGATGACCGACGAGGACTGGACGCGCCTGGCCCGCCGGATGCCGGACGTGTCGGCCGCGCCGCTCTACATCGACGACTCCCCGAACCTGTCGATGATGGAGATCCGCGCGAAGTGCCGCCGCCTCAAACAGCGCAACGACCTGAAGCTGGTCGTCATCGACTACCTCCAGCTCATGCAGTCCGGCGGCTCTAAGCGGGCCGAGAGCCGGCAGCAGGAGGTCTCGGACATGTCCCGTAACCTCAAGCTGCTCGCCAAGGAGCTGGAGATCCCGGTCATCGCGCTCTCCCAGCTCAACCGTGGTCCCGAGCAGCGCACCGACAAGAAGCCCATGGTCTCCGACCTGCGTGAGTCGGGCTCCATCGAGCAGGACGCCGACATGGTCATCCTGCTGCACCGCGAGGACGCCTACGAGAAGGAGTCTCCCCGCGCGGGCGAGGCCGACCTGATCGTGGCCAAGCACCGAAACGGCCCCACGGCCACCATTACCGTCGCCTTCCAGGGCCACTACTCCCGCTTCGTGGACATGGCCCAGACCTGACCGACGCTCTCGGCGGAATGCGCTCGACGTGGCCCGTCCCAGCGGGTGGACTGGGCACATGACGACATGGGACGAAGAGCTGCTTCCGGCGACGCGCCGGGCGTTGACGCACCGGATCGCCGTCGCGCAGGCCGAGGGGCGGGCGCCGTCGCTCGTGGCCGCGGTCGTGCGCGGGGGACGGGCGGTGTGGCACGGGGCGCGGACCTCGGTGGACGGGCACGGGCCGGACGAGGACGTGCAGTACCGGATCGGCTCCATCACCAAGACCTTCACCGCCGTCCTGGTGCTGCGCCTGCGGGACGAGGGCGTGCTCGACCTGGGTGATCCGCTGGAGAAGCATCTGCCGGGCACCGGTGCCGGTGAGGCGACCATCGCCGAACTGCTGGCGCACACCGCCGGGTTGGCCGCCGAGTCGCCCGCGCCCTGGTGGGAGCGGACACCGGGCTCGACGCGCCCCGAACTGAGCGACGTGCTCGGCGAGAAGCCCCTGCTGCACCCGGCCGGACGGCGCCACCACTACTCCAACCCCGGCTACACCCTGCTCGGCGCCTTGGTGGAGGAACTCCGGGGCGCCCCGTGGGAGCAGGTGCTGCGCGACGAGGTGCTCCAGCCCCTCGGGCTCCACCGCACCAGCGCCCAGCCCGAGGCGCCGCACGCGGGCGGCTGGGCGGTGCATCCCTGGGCCGACGCGCTGCTGCCCGAGCCGCTTGAGGACCTCGGCCTGATGGCTCCGGCCGGCCAACTCTGGTCCACGACGGGCGACCTCGCCCGCTTCGCCGCCTTCTTGGTCCAGGGGGACGACCGGGTGCTGAGCGCCGAGTCGGTACGGGAGATGCGCACGCCCGCCGCCCCCGCCGAGTCCGCCGATGTGGTGGACGGTGCCACCTACGGTCTCGGGCTGCAGATCCAGCACCGGGACGGGCGGCTGCTCGCCGGGCACTCCGGCTCGCTGCCGGGTTTCCTGGCGACCCTCACGTTCAGCGTGGCGGACGACGTGGCCGCGGTGGTGCTGGCCAACTGCACCAGCGGCCCCGCCGTCGGCGCGGTGGCCGCCGACCTCATTCGCATCGTCGCCGAGGCCGAACCGCGCATCCCCGAACCGTGGCGTCCGCTGCGTGAAGTCGATCCGTCGGTGCTGGAGTTGGCCGGGCCCTGGTACTGGGGCACCCACCCCTACGTCCTGCGGGTCCTGGCCGACGGCATCACGCTCGGGCCGCTGGCCGGGGGCGGCCGCCGTACCCGGTTCCGTTCGAACGGTGACGGCACCTGGATGGGGCTGGAGGGTTACTACGCCGGGGAGTTGCTGGAGGCCGTACGACGGCCGGACGGCGCGGTGAGCCACTTGGACCTCGGGTCGTTCGTGTTCACGCGTCAGCCGTACGAGGAGGGTGCACCGGTGCCCGGTGGGGTGGACCCGGAGGGCTGGCGGGGGATCGCCCAGCCGTAGCGAGCCGTAGACGGAGGGCTCTGTTTCACGTGAAACAGGGCCCTTCGTGACATCAACCCCCTGTCAGAGGCTCAGCTTGAAGCCCTCGTGCGAGGCGGTGAAACCCAGGCGCTCGTAGAAGCGGTGGGCGTCGGTGCGTGTCTTGTCCGAGGTGAGCTGCACCAGGTGGCAGCCGAGGCGGCGGGAGGTGTCGACAGCCCACTGGATCAGCTCGCTGCCCAGTCCGCTGCCGCGCTCGTCCGCGTGAATCCGCACGGCCTCGATGAGGGAACGGGTCGCGCCCTTGCGGGAGAGCCCCGGAATGATCGTGAGCTGGAGCGTCCCGATCACCCGGCCGTCGCGGACCGCCACGACGAGGTGCTGGTTCGGGTCGGTGTCCAGCCGCTCGAAAGCCGCCAGGTACGGCGTCAGGTCGTCGGGCGACTCGCGCTGGGCACCCAGCGGATCGTCGGCGAGCATGGCCACGATCGCCGGGATGTCGTCCGGTGCCGCGGGCCTTATGGCGAGGTCGGTCATGGCCCGCAGCCTATGCGGGGACGTGCAGCGACTCCACGGCCCTGACCAGCGGGACGAGTTCGGGATTCAGTGCCGCCGCGTCCAGCGCCTCGCGCAGCGCCGCGTCGTTGGTCGGACGCGCCTGCTCCAGCAGCTCCAGACCGGCCTCGGTGACGTTGGTGTAGATGCCCCGGCGGTCGGTGGGGCACAGATAGCGCTCCAGCAGGCCACGGTCCTCCAGGCGGGTCACCAGCCGGGTGGTGGCGCTCTGGCTGAGGACGACCGCGTCGGCGACCTGCTTCATCTGGAGGTGGCCGCCGTCACCGTCGTGCTGCCTGCTGAGCACGTCGAGGAGGGAGTACTCGCGCACGCTCAGCTCGTGCTGCGCCTGGAGAGCGCGCTCGATGTGCGCCTCGATCCTCCCGTGCAGCAGAGACAGGGCGCACCAGCCCTGCGCGAGGGCGGTGAGCGCGGGGTCCGTCGCTGTCATGGGGTGTTCCTCCGTCCCGGAGCGGCCAGCTTCCAGAGTAGAGCACGGTCGCAATAGCCAGCGATTGCATTTAACCCGCGTCTGCAACTATTGTGGGAGCACGCAAAGCGCTCCTGCAATCGTTTGGGAAGGTCTACCCCCTCATGCCTCTCGCGCTTCTGGCCCTGGCGATCGGGGCCTTCGGAATCGGGACGACCGAGTTCGTGATCATGGGTCTGCTGCCCCAGGTCGCGGGTGACTTCGGGGTCTCCATCCCCACCGCGGGCCTGCTCGTCACCGGCTACGCCCTCGGCGTGGTGATCGGCGCCCCGCTGATGACCGTGCTCGGCACCAAGGTCTCGCGCAAGCGGATGCTGATGGTGCTGATGGGCCTGTTCATCGCCGGGAACTTGCTCTCCGCCGTCGCCCCGGTCTTCGCGGTCATGCTGATCGGCCGGGTGGTCGCGTCCCTCGCCCACGGTGCCTTCTTCGGCATCGGGTCGGTCGTCGCGGCCGAGCTGGTGGCACCGCAGAAGAAGGCCGGCGCCATCGCCATGATGTTCACCGGGCTGACCGTCGCCAACGTGATCGGCGTCCCGCTGGGCACGCTCATCGGGCAGCAGATCGGCTGGCGGGTGACCTTCGGCATCGTCGCCTTCCTGGGCGTCATCGGCCTCGCGGGCATCGCCAAGCTCGTGCCCGAGGTGCCGAGGCCCGAGGGCGTGCGTCTGCGGCATGAGCTGGCCGCCTTCAAGAACGCCCAGGTCCTGCTCGCCATGGCGATGACCGTGCTCGGCTTCGGCGGAGTCTTCGCCGCCATCACCTACATCGCGCCGATGATGACCCACGTCGCCGGTTTCGCCGACGGCTCGGTCACCTGGCTGCTGGTGCTGTTCGGCCTCGGCATGGTCGGCGGCAACCTGATCGGCGGCAAGTTCGCCGACCGCGCCCTGATGCCGATGCTCTACGTCTCACTGGGCGCCCTGGCCGTCGTCCTCGCGCTCTTCACGCTCACCGCGCACAACAAGATCGCGGCTGCCGTGACCATCGCCCTCATCGGCGCCCTCGGCTTCGCCACCGTCCCGCCGCTCCAGAAGCGCGTCCTGGACCAGGCGCACGGCGCTCCGACGCTCGCCTCGGCCGTGAACATCGGCGCCTTCAACCTGGGGAACGCCCTGTCCGCCTGGCTCGGCGGCATGGTCATCGCGGCCGGGTTCGGCTACACCGCCCCCAACTGGGTCGGCGCCGTCCTCGCCGCGGCCGCCCTGCTGCTCGCCGTGCTGTCGGCCGCCCTGGAGCGCCGCGACACCAAGACCGGCGCGGCACTCGCCTCCGACGCGCCCGCCATGCCGGAGCCCGCCCGCCACTGAGGCCGGCCCGGCCCCCAGACCCCGTCCGCACCGGTGCCGCATCCCGGCCCGGACGGCCCCACCTCAGGAAACTCCAAGGAGACCCCCACCATGAGCACCACCACCTTCGCCCCGCTCACCATCGAGGACGCCGAGCTGCTCATCGCCACCGCCCGGCGCGCGGCCGAGGACGCCGGTGTCACCGTCAGCGTCACCGTCCTCGACGCCGGTGGCCACCTGCTCGCCTTCCGCCGGGACGACCGGGCGGTGCTGATCTCCGGTGAGACCAGCACCCGCAAGGCGTACACCGCGCTCCAGCTCAACGCGCCGACCGCCGATCTGGTCGAGGCCGTGCAGCCCGGCGGCCTCTTCCACACGCTGCCGACCGCGCTGGACCGCCCGCTGCTCTTCATCGCCGGTGGCGTCCCCGTCCACCGCGACGGCCGGCTGATCGGTGCGATCGGCGTCGGCGGCGGTGCGCCGGAGCAGGACCACGGCTTCGCCACCGAAGCCGTGACCGCCCTGGTCTGAGCGCGCCACGCGCACAGGACGAAGGCCCCCGCCGACTCGCGGGGGCCTTCGGCATGCGGGTATTCAGCCCGCGGCCACCGTCAGCGGTGCGAACCTGCGGGTCCAGTCCCCCGGCAGCTCGGGCGCGCCGAGCATCATGACCGCGTTCGTCATCACCGGGGCCAGCCCCCGCTCCTTCGCCCAGACCAACAACTCCTCGTGGCGCACGTCCACATCGGTGCGCAGCGGGCGCTCGGTGTGGGCCGCGAGCGACTCGACGAGGGCCTTGGCCGTCTCCGTGTCGCGGGCGATCAGGGGGCCGACGACATGGGTCCGCATGTTGGGCCACGCGGCGGCGTACCCGACGATCCGGCCGCCCTCCTCCGCCACGCGGACCTGATCGGCGAAGGCGGGCAGCCGGACGAGGATCGGGGTGCGGTCGACGCCGAAGACCTCCGCGTCGAGACGGAGGATCGAGGGGAGGTCCTCGGCGGTCGCGGCCCGTGTCAGCACCGACGGCTCTGATCCGTCCGGCGTGAAGCGCCCCATGAGCATCTCCGCCCGGCCCACGGTCTTGAAGCCGAGCTCCTCGTAGAGCGGGCGGCCCAGCGGGGTGGCGTGCAGGGTCAGCGGTGTGCCGTCCATGGCCGCCACGACGTGCCGCATCAGGCGGCGCCCCACGCCCTTGCGAGAGTGGCGCTCGGCGACCAGGACCATGCCGATCGCGCCCAGCTCCACCCGTTGTCCGGAGCCGTACTCCGTGACGACGCACGCGGCGACCAGACCACCGTCGGGGTCGTCGATGCCGTAGCCGTGGCCGGCGGTGAGCAGCAGGCTCCATTTGTGTTCCTCGCGGGGCCATCCCCGGTCCTGGGACAGATCGGCGCAGGCGGTGAGATCGCGCGGTGTCAGACGGCGGACGGGCAGCGCGGCGAGTGAAAAGATCGGCACGCCGGTCAGGCTGTCCGACCAACACCCCTCACGTCCACCGGATTCGGAGACCTCTTACCGGTTCCGGCCAGATTCTCCGCTCGGGGCAAACCACTGACGGCCGCGCTGTTTCACGTGAAACGACGGCTTGCCGTGGCGGTCAACAGCGTAATCGGACGAAGCCCGTCAAGAACCGTCTTTCCGGGTAATGGGACGCGGCACCGGCCCACGCTGCCACGCTGCGAAGCGAGTGCTGCGGTCCTCCGCCCCGGCGGGGAGCACGCGCTTCCGAGGGGGAGAGCGCAGACCGCCGCAGGAGTGCGAGCGAGGGCACACATGGAAGCTCCGGCCACCCCATCGGGGGACGACGGCACGGCGAACGGCGTCGGCCGACGGCCACGGCACGCGGCTGGGCCTCCCCGCGCGCAGGCATCCTGGGACGCGCTGCTCATCCGCCGCACGATGGCGGAGATCGCGCCCCTGGCCGACAAGGTGACCTCCTACTTCTACGCCCTGCTCTTCGTCCGCCACCCGGAGCTGCGCCCCCTGTTCCCGCCCGCGATGGACACCCAGCGGGACCGGCTGCTGCGGGCCCTGCTCACCGCCGCGGAACACATCGACAACACCCCGGTACTCGTCGACTACCTCCGCAACCTCGGCCGGGGGCACCGCAAGTACGGCACCCGGCCCGAGCACTACCCGGCCGTGGGCGCGTGCCTGATCGGCGCCCTGAGCACGTACGCCCCCCACACCTGGAACCCACAGGCGGAGGCAGCCTGGGGCCGGGTCTACGCGACCATCTCCCAGGTCATGATCGAAGCCGCCGAGATGGACGGGCGGGACGCTCCGCCCTGGTGGCACGCCGAGGTCGTGACCCACGACCTGCGGACCCCCGACGTCGCCGTGATCACGCTGCGCCCCGATCAGCCGTATCCCTTCCTGGCCGGGCAGTACGCGAGCGTCGAGACGCCCTGGTGGCCGCGCGTCTGGCGGCACTACTCCTTCGCCTCCGCGCCCCGCGCCGACGGCTTGCTCACCTTCCATGTGCGGGCGGTCCCGGCCGGCTGGGTCTCCAACGCCCTGGTGCACCGCGCCCGCCCCGGTGACGTGGTGCGCCTCGGGCCATCGGTCGGCTCGATGAGCGTCGACCACGCCACCGACAGCGGCCTGCTCTGCCTGGGTGGTGGCACTGGCATAGCCCCCATCAAGGCCATGGTCGAGGAAGTCGCCGAGCACGGCGCCCGCCGCCCGGTCGAGGTGTTCTACGGCGCCCGCAACGACCACGACCTGTACGACATCGACACCCTGCTCCGGCTGCGGCAGGCCCACCCCTGGATATCCGTCCGCTCGGTCATCGACCGGGAGGACCGCCATCTGCACGACGCCGTGCGGGCGAGCGGCCCCTGGCGGGACTACGACGCCTATCTCTCCGGCCCGCCCGGCATGATCCGCAGCGGTGTCTCCGCGTTGCAGGCGCTCGGCGTACCGGCGCCCCGCATACGCCACGACCCGGTCGAGGACCTGGTGGTCGTCGGCTCCTGAGCCGCCAGGGTCCGGTCAGCCGAGGTCGGGGGCGTGCATCGCGCGGACGCCCTCGATGTTGCCGTCCAGATAGTGCCGCAGCGACAGCGGGACGAGGTGCACGGAGGCGATGCCGACCCGGTTGAACGGGATGCGGACGATGTCGTACTCCCCGGCCGGCTCCTCCACTTCGGGGCCATGACGGAGCGAGAGGTCCATGGACTCCAGGCGGCAGACGAAGAAGTGCTGGACCTTCACGCCGGTCGCGCCGCCGTCCTCGCCGATGTGTTCCACGGTATCCACGAAGCAGGGCACGACGTCGGAGATCTTGGCGCCGAGTTCCTCGTACACCTCGCGATGCAGGGCGTCGACGACGGTCGGGTCCTCGGGCTCGACCCCGCCACCGGGGGTGACCCAGTAGGGATCGACGCCGGGCTTGGTGCGCTTGATCAGGATCAGGTCGTCACCGTCCAGCAGAACGGCACGGGCGGTGCGCTTGACCACGGGTCGGACGGTCATGGGAACAATGTGGCCCGGCCGGTTCCACGTGAAACATCGCGGGCGACCCCGGCCTCACCACGGGGAGGCATTCGCGGAGGAATGCCCGCTCAGCACCACCGCGAGGCGGCCCGCTGAAGCCACTCGTGCGCCCGCGCGACATGCGGCAGCGCCAGTGAGCCGGTGCGCACCACCAGGAAGTAGGTCCGCAGCGGCGGCACGGCAGGGTCGTGCAGCAGGACCACCTCGGCCCGGTCGAGCGCGGCGGCGCACAGATACCGGGGCAGCACCGCGAGCCCCGCCCCCGAGGCAGCACAGGCCAGCACCGCGCGCAGGTCCGGCACGATGACCGTCCCCGACGCCCCCGGACGCGTGTCGAACACGGAGGCCCAGTAGCGCGAGACGAAGGGCAGCGACTCGTGGACCTCGACCACGGGCAGGTTCTTCAGTGCGGCCGCCCCCGTCCGCCGCAGCGCGTCCGGCCCGATCCGCTCGGCCCAGCGCGGCGCAGCGACCAGCACATGCTCCTCGTCGCAGAGCGGGCTGGCACTCAGCAGGGCACCGCGCGGGCGGAGCGTACTGATGGCCAGCTCGTGATGGCCCGCCGCCAGCCCTTCCAGGACCTCCTCCGCCGTGCCGAAGGAGGCGCGGAGGGCGAAGCCCTGGCCGTCGGCGCCGGTCAGCTCCGTCAGGGCGGGCAGGGCGCGCTCGGTGGTGAACTCCGGAGGTCCGGCCAGATGCAGGGTGCGCAGCGAGGACTCGTCGTCCAGGCCGCTCTCGGCTATCTCCACCAGGGCGTCGAGATGAGGTGCGGCCTTGTGGGCCAGTTCGTCGCCGATGGTCGTGGGGGTCACCCCGCGCGCCTGCCGCAGGAAGAGGGGGCGGCCGAGCTGGCGTTCCAGCGTGCGGATCTGGGAGGTGACGGCGGGCTGGGAGAGGCCCAGCAGCGCGGCGGCGCGAGTGAAGGAACCGGCCCGGTGCACGGTGACGAAGGTCCGCAGCAGGGCCAGGTCCATGCGGGGTCCCCTTTCCCTGCCTCCTCGGGCAGGCCGGGCAGGCCCCAACTATAAATAAGTCGATAGGTCTCTGTCGTTACCGTGATTGGACACTGACGCAGAGTCAACTAGCCTTGTGCGCGCGGTTCTTCGCGCGCGGAACCGGGGACGGTCCGAGCCACGAGGGGGGAGGCTCGGACCGTCCGCACCGCTCTCAGCCGGCGGACTCGGCGGACTTCTCCAGAGCCCGCAGCACGTCCGCCACCAGGTCCTCGGCGTCCTCGGCCCCGACCGACATACGGATGAACCCGTCCGGCACCGCATCGCCGCCCCAGCGGCCGCGCCGCTCCGCCGTGGAGCGCACCCCGCCGAAACTCGTCGCGTCCTCCACCAGCCGCAACGCCTCCAGGAACCGCTCGGCGCGTTCGCGCGTGGGCAGTGTGAAGGAGACCACGCAGCCGAAGCGGCGCATCTGCCGCGCGGCGACCTCGTGCGACGGGTCGTCGGGCAGCCCCGGATACCGCAGATCGGAGACCTCGGGACGGCCGCGCAGCGCCTCGGCCACCGCGAGCGCCGTGGCGTTCTGCCGGTCGACGCGGAGCGGGAGCGTGGCGATCGAGCGGTGGGCGAGCCACGCCTCCATCGGGCCGGGGATCGCCCCGACGATCTTCCGCCAGCGGCGCACCGCGTCCATCGGCTCGCCCGCGCGGCCGACGACGTACCCCAGCAGCACGTCGCCGTGCCCGCTGAGCTGCTTGGTGCCGCTGGCCACGGCGAAGTCGGCGCCCAGCTCCAGCGGACGCTGCCCGAGCGGCGTGGCGAGGGTGTTGTCCACAGCCACCAGCGCCCCGCGAGCGTGCGCCTCCTTCACCAGCCGACGGATGTCGCACACGTCGAGCCCCGGGTTGGACGGCGACTCGATCCACAGCAGCTTCGCCCCGTCGAGCGCGTCGAGCTGGGCGTCGCCGCCGGTGGGCGCGGTGCGCACCTCGATGCCGAACGCCTCGAGCTGGGCCCGCGCCAGGGGCAGCGCCTGGTAGCCGTCCGAGGGCAGCACGACGGTGTCACCGGTCTTGAGCTGGGAGAAGAGCACGGCGGAGATCGCCGCCATGCCGGAGGCGAACACCAGCGTCTCGGCGTCGTCGGCGCCGGGCGCCTCCAGCTCGCCGATGGCCCGCTCCAGCAGGGTCCAGGTGGGGTTGCCGTCGCGGCCGTAGGAGTACGGACCGCTCACGTCGCCGGGCAGGTGGAAGTGCGCGGCGAAGACCGGCCCCGGCAGGGTCGGCTCGTGCTTCACCGGCTCGGGAAGACCGGCGCGGACGGCGCGGGTGCCGTCGCCGGGGGAGTCCGGGTGCGCGGCAGTGTCGTTCATACGGGCCGTTCCTCCAGATGTTCGCGTACGGAGTCGAGCAGACCGGCGCTCGCCGCCTCCACCATCTCAAGGCACTCCTCGAAGCCGTCGCGGCCCCCGTAATAAGGGTCCGGTACCTCGAGGTCGGCGCCGGCCGACGGGTCGTACGAGCGCAGCAGGCGCACCTTGCGGGCGTCCTCCTCGGTGGGGGCGAGGCGGCGCAGAGCCTTGAGATGGCCGGTGTCCAGGGCGATCACGAGGTCGAGCCGGCCGAACCAGGACGGCTGGAACTGCCGCGCGATGTGCTCGGTGCCGTAGCCGTGCTCGTCGAGGACCGAGACGGTGCGCGGGTCGGCGGGGTCGCCCTCGTGCCAGCCGCCGGTGCCGGCGCTGTCGGTCTGGATCAGGCCGTCGAGCCCGGCCTCGGCGACGCGCGCCCGGAAGACCGACTCGGCCATCGGGGAGCGGCAGATGTTGCCGGTGCACACGAAGCAGACGCGGTAGACCATGACCGGATCAGTCCTCGTCGGGCAGGACGAGGTTCAGCGCCCAGGAGACGATGGAGATGATCAGACCGCCGAGCACGGCCGTCCAGAACCCCTCCACGTGGAAACTGAGATTGAGCTGCCCGCACACCCACGAGGTCAGCAGCAGCATCAGCGCGTTGACGATCAGGGTGATCAGGCCGAGGGTCAGGATGAACAGCGGGAAGGTGAGCACCTTCACCACCGGCTTGACCAGAAGGTTCACCAGCCCGAAGACCAGCGCCACCACGATCAGCGTGCCGGCCTTCTCACCCGTGCTGCCACCGGTGAGGGTGATCTTGTCGAGGAGCCACACGGCGACCGCGAGGGCGCCCGCGTTGGCGATCGTCTTGACTAGGAGATTCTTCATGTGTCTGATCGTTGCAGACCAGAATCAGAGTGGCGGCGCGGCAAGGGCGGACGAACGGCGATGAAGGTATTCCGGCTGGACGATCTTGAGGCGGAGCGCGCCGCGAACGACGGCGCCTACCTCCAGTTCCTGCGGGAGCGGAACATGTCGGTCGGCCTGTACGCGCTCGACGCCGGCTCCCACGACCCCCAGAACCCCCACCCCCAGGACGAGGTGTACTTCGTGGTCAGTGGCCGGGCCTCGGTCTCGGTCGGACTGGAGACCACCGAGGTCGCGCGGGGCAGTGTGGTCTATGTGCCCGCGGGGGTGTCCCACAAGTTCCACCACATCAGCGAGGATCTGCGGGTCCTGGTGGTGTTCTCTCCCCCCGAGGGGTGAGGGTCGGATCTCAGGGTTCCCTAGGGGATGGATCAGGGGACGACAAGGGGTGCGAGACCCCCACGGAGGCCCTCGCCGGCCCTAGCATCGAAGCGGGACATCAAGAACCGCTAGCGCAAAGGACAAGGCGATGCGAGAGATCTTCACGGGCTTGCCGTGGTGGGTGAAGTGGGTCGCGGTGCCGGTCATCGCGCTGGTGGTGTTCGGCGGCCTGATAGCGACCGTGGTCGGCTTCCTGATCGGGCTGCTCTTCAAGCTGCTGCTCTTCGTCGCCCTGGTCGGCGGACTCATCTACGTGGTGCGGAAGTTCACGGCGGGCTCCTCCTCGCGCAGCGACTGGTGACGCGCGGGGGCGCCGGGGCCCGGTGACTCGGGGCGGTAACACGGAACGCCGGTTCCCTCGGGGGAGGGAAGTTTCCCCGGCAGGGCGTCCGCGCGCGGTGGTGGACGGTTAGAGTCCGGAACTCCCGTGGGGCCCCGAACCCCACGGGCGGCACGCACCCCACCCGTGTCCACCCCGCACGGGCCGCCCCCCTCCGCGCTTCGGGAGTAAATCCTTGGCCACGGTCGACACCGCCCCGGCAGGACCCCACGCACCCCCGGCTCCGGCGCGGTCCTGCGCGCCCCCGATGCAGCGGCCCCCCGCTGCCACCGCCCCCGACAAGCACTCCGCGACCCTCATCGGGTCCGTCCAGCGCGCGATGCGTCTGCTGGAGACGGTCGCCGCCCACGAGTACGGCGCCCCCGCCAAGCAACTGGCCCGCGAGACGGGCCTCGCGCTCCCCACGGCGTACCACCTGCTGCGCACCCTGGTGCACGAGGGCTATCTGCGCCGGGACAAGGGGCGGTTCTTCCTCGGCGACGCGGCGGACCGGCTCAGTAGCAGCGGAGCGCAGCAGAAACGTCGCAGCACGGTGGCCGACACCCTCGCGCACTGGCGTGATCGGATCGGCGCCCCGGTGTACTACGCGATGTACCGGGACGGTGAGATCGAGGTCATGTGCGTGGCCGACTCGCGGGAGACGCCGGCGGTCGCGGAGTGGGCCGACTTCCGCGAGACGGGACACGCCCACGCCGTGGGGAAGTGCCTGCTCTCCCAACTGGACGACGACGCCCGCCGGGACCACCTCGCGCGCTACCCGGTGCGCTCCCTCACCCCGTACACGGTCCGCGACAACGATGCCCTGCTCAGGCGGCTGGCCAGGACTCGGCGCATGGAACCGGTGGTGGAGCGGCAGGAGTACGCCCTTGGCGCGGTCTGTGCGGCGGTGCCGATCACTGTCGGTACAACAGCCGCAACGATGGCGATTTCGCTCCCAGCCCATCAGGCGGATCAACTCCCGTGCATGACAAGGAGGTTGCAGACAGAAATGGGCCGTCACATGGGTGCGCTGGCGCTCTCTATCAGCATCTGAAAACTCACTCCTTGTGATCTGCCATGCACGTTCAGCTAGATTTGACCCCAGTCAGGGATTAAACCCGGCCAGTCGATGTCTTATGACGGGGTAGGCGATGCGCGAGTCCGTACAGGCAGAAGTCATGATGAGCTTTCTCGTCTCGGAGGAGCTTTCCTTCCGTATTCCGGTGGAGTTGCGCTACGAGACGAGTGATCCCTACGCGGTGCGGCTCACCTTCCATCTGCCCGGTGACGCCCCGGTGACCTGGGTCTTCGGCCGGGAGTTGATGATCGACGGGGTCGGCCGGCCGTGCGGCGAGGGGGATGTGCACATCTCCCCCGTCGACTGCGAGGTGCTGGGCGAGGTGCTGATCCGGCTTCAGGTGGGCGGCGACCAGGCGCTGTTCCGTTCCTCCACGCCGCCGCTCGTGGCGTTCCTCGACCGCACCGACAAGCTGGTGCCGCTCGGGCAGGAGGGTGCGCTGGCCGATTTCGACACCCACCTCGACGAGGCGCTGGGCCGCATCCTGGCCGAGGAGCAGAGCGCGGGCTGAGGCGGCGGGGCCGAGGGGGGCCGAGAAGCGCTCGACCGGTCTCCGTGAACCTTTGAAGAAACGCTTCTGCATGGGTTCGGCGCTCGCCCCCGCCCGCCGGCGCCCGCGCGCCCCCGCTCAGCGCTTCCGGCGCCGCCCTCGGCCCCCCGTGGCCGCGACGGGCTGGGCGCCCGCCGGAGCCGCCGTACCGGGCGCGGGGCGGTCCGCCGAGACGACCAGGGCGGCGAGCGCGGTGGTGACCGGCACCGAGGCGACCAGACCGATCGAGCCGACCAGCGTGCGCACGATCTCCTCCGCGACCAGCTCGCTGGTGGCCACCGTGCCCACCCCGCTCTGCGCGATGGAGAACAGCAGCAGCAAGGGCAGTGCGGCGCCCGCGTAGGCGAGGACCAGGGTGTTGACGACGGACGCGATGTGATCGCGGCCGATGCGGATGCCCGCCCGGTACAGCCCGCGCCAGCCCATCGAGGGGTTGGCCTCGTGCAGCTCCCACACCGCCGAGGTCTGGGTGACCGTCACATCGTCCAGCACGCCCAGCGAGCCGATGATGACGCCCGCGAGCAGCAGGCCGCTCATGTCGATCGACGGGTAGAGCCCGTGGATCAGGCCGGTGTTGTCGTCCGTGTTGCCGGTGAGCGCGGCCCAGCCGATGAACTGCGAGCCGAGGACGCCGATCAGCAGCAGCGAGACCAGCGTGCCGAGCACCGCCACGGAGGTCCGCGCGGAGAGGCCGTGGCACATGTACAGGGCGATGAGCATGATCGCGCTCGATCCGACCACCGCCACCAGCAGCGGGTTCGAGCCCTGGAGCACCGCGGGCAGGATGAACAGGGTCAGCACCAGGAAGCTGACCGCCAGGGCCACCAGCGCCATGACACCGCGCAGCCGGCCCACCACCACGACGGCGACCGCGAAGATCCCGGCGAGCAGGGCCATGGGGAACTTGCGGTCCAGATCGGTGACCGCGTACTGGAGTTCCTTCGGTGCCTTGGGCTCGTAGGCGACCACGACCTTGTCGCCCTGGTGCAACTGCCGGGTCTGGTCGGGCTGCACCAGCTCGGTGAAGGTGCGGCCCTTGTCCTTGCCGGTGTCGACCCGGACCGTGGCCTTCTTGCAGGGGCCCTTCTTGTCCTCCTGAGCGGCCGGAGCACCGCCCGTGGCGGAGGGATCGCCGACGGGGGCCTGCCCGCCCGCGCCGCCGACCTGGCAGCTCACCGAGGTCACCGTGGTGACGGTGGCCTGCTGCGTCTGGCGGTCGAAGCCCACGCCGGTGCGCTGGTGCGGGGGCGCGCCTCCGGGCCAGAGCACCACCAGACCGACCACGACGGCCGCGCTGAACGGGATCAGGATGGCCGCGATGACCTTCCGCAGATGCTTGGAGACCGGCGCGGCGGGGCCGTGGCTGTGGGAGTGGCCGTGCCCGCCCCCCGAGCCGTGTCCACCGTGCCCGTGCCCATCGTGTCCGTGGCCGCCGTGCCCATGCCCACCCCCGTCGCCGGGGCCTGGTCCGGAGCCGGGCCGGTGGGGTGGGCCGGGAGGAGGGTAGGGAGGCTGCTGCGTCGTGGTCACTGCCCGATCATTGCAAGAACGGGGGAGGCCCACTGTTCATCCCGTCACATAGGGCGCTAGCGTGGAGGCACCTTTGCACACGCGGGAGCTCGGAGCACCGGGCTGAGAGGGCGCTGACCTCCGTCGTTGCGATGTTTCACGTGGAACGTGGTTCCCGGGAAGCATCTGCGGACGGGAATCGCTGCGTCGACCGCCGAACCTGTTACCGGGTAATGCCGGCGTAGGGAGTAGGTCTCATGACCAACAAGGACGCACGCACGCCTGCCTCCACGCAGAACGCGACGAACAGCTCGTCGGGCGAGGAGGCCGGGAAGTCCATCGGCTGGCACAAGGCATATGTCGCGGGTTCGCGCCCCGACCTGCGGGTGCCGGTCCGTCAGGTGCATCTCACCAATGGCCGGTCGGTCACGCTGTACGACACCTCCGGCCCGTACACCGATCCGGAAGCCGACACCGATGTCCGCCGGGGGCTGGCCCCGCTGCGGGAGAACTGGATCGTCGCCCGTGGCGACACCGAGGAGTACGCGGGCCGTCCGGTCCGCCCCGAGGACGACGGGCTCAAGCACACCTCGCCGCGCGGCGGGCTGCGCAACCTGGACGCCGTCTTCCCGGGACGGCCCCGCCAGCCCCGGCGCGGCCGCACGGGCCGGGCGGTCACCCAGCTCGCGTACGCCCGCCAGGGGGAGATCACGCCCGAGATGGAGTTCGTGGCGCTGAGGGAGAACGTCGCTCCCGAGGTGGTCCGCGACGAGATCGCGGCGGGCCGTGCCGTACTGCCCGCCAATGTGAACCACCCGGAGATCGAGCCGATGATCATCGGCAAGCGGTTCCTGGTGAAGGTCAACGCCAACATCGGCAACTCGGCGGTCACTTCCTCGATCGAGGAGGAGGTGGAGAAGATGACCTGGGCGACCCGCTGGGGCGCGGACACGGTCATGGACCTCTCCACCGGCCGCAACATCCACACCACCCGCGAGTGGGTGCTGCGCAACTCCCCCGTCCCCATCGGCACCGTGCCGCTCTACCAGGCGCTGGAGAAGGTCGACGGCCGGGCCGAGGAGCTGACCTGGGAGATCTACAAGGACACGGTGATCGAGCAGGCCGAACAGGGCGTGGACTACATGACGGTGCACGCCGGTGTGCGGCTGCCGTACGTCCCGCTCACGGCGAACCGGAAGACGGGCATCGTCTCGCGCGGCGGCTCGATCATGGCCGCCTGGTGCCTGGCGCACCACAAGGAGTCGTTCCTGTACGAGAACTTCGAGGAACTCTGCGAGATCCTCGCCGCCTACGACGTCACCTACTCGCTCGGTGACGGACTGCGGCCCGGTTCGATCGCGGACGCCAACGACGAGGCGCAGTTCGCGGAGTTGCGCACGCTCGGGGAACTCAACCGGATCGCCAGGCGTTTCGATGTACAGACCATGATCGAGGGCCCCGGGCACGTCCCGATGCACAAGATCAAGGAGAACATCGACCTTCAGCAGGAGATCTGCGATGAAGCTCCGTTCTATACGCTCGGCCCGCTGACCACCGACGTCGCACCGGCCTACGACCACATCACCTCCGGTATCGGCGCCGCGATGATCGCCTGGTGGGGCACCGCGATGCTCTGCTACGTCACGCCCAAGGAGCACCTGGGCCTGCCCAACCGGGACGACGTCAAGACCGGCGTCATCACCTACAAGATCGCCGCCCATGCGGCCGACCTCGCCAAGGGGCACCCCGGCGCCCAGGAGTGGGACGACGCGCTCTCGGACGCCCGCTTCGAGTTCCGGTGGGAGGACCAGTTCAACCTCGCCCTGGACCCGGACACGGCACGGGAGTTCCACGACGAGACACTGCCCGCCGAGCCCGCCAAGACGGCCCACTTCTGCTCCATGTGCGGGCCGAAGTTCTGCAGCATGAAGATCTCGCAGGACATCCGGCGCGAGCACGGCGGCAACCGGGCCGAGATCGAGGAGGGCATGGCCAGGAAGTCCCTGGAGTTCGCGGCCACGGGCAACCGGGTCTACCTGCCGATCGCGGAGGACTAGTCGTACGGGACGCCGGCCGGATGTTCAGTCCGGCTGGTGTTCCGGCCCGCCGAAGTCCGGGCTCGAGTAGTCCGGGCTGCTGAAGCGGGGCCGGTCGGTGGCGGTGCCGTCGTCGGGGCTGGTGAAGCCGGGGCGGCCGTAGCCCAGGCGGGGCATCCGGCTCGGGCCGGGGGCCGGCAGGGGCTGGGCGGTGGGGGTGCCGGGCTGGGCGAGGGCGTCGCGGAGGAAGGGCAGGATGCCGCGTTCCAGCAGGGCGTCCCGCCACTCCTCCCGTGCCCGCGCCACCGCCTCGCGGGCCTCCGCCTGGGCGGCGGCCTCGGCGGAGGAGCTGTTGCGCAGCGCGGTGAGCAGCAGCGCCACCCCGGCGACCAGGATCGCCGCCGCCGTCACGGCGCCGAAGACCCAGCCGACGGTGACCATGGTCCGGCCGAACTGCCGGCCGGGGGCGACCATCCGCAGGAGGTAGCCGACCAGCAGGAAGATCACGGCGGCCGTCCCGGCGAGCACGGGGGCGAGCACGGCGACCATCGCGCTGGCGCCCGCGCCGGCGGCCTCGGCCGTCTCCCCGAGGGCGGCGGCGAGCCCGAGGGAGCCCGATTCGCCTTCCGCCGGGGCGGTTTCCGCGACGGCCGTCTCGGGGGCCGGTGCCGGATGGCGCAGCTCCTCGCGGACCTCGACGTAGTGCTGGTACTCGGCGGCGGCGGCCGCCGCGATGAGGGCCGTGGCGCTCAGCGCCATCGTGCGCAACTGCTCGGGGTTGAGCCGCTGTCCGATGCCGGACAGCTCCGGGTGGTCCGGTGCGGAGCGCAGCGCCTCATCGAGGAGCCGCTCGAATTCCCGGCGGTCCTCGCTCAGCAGGTGCTGCGGAACGCTGTTCATGTGCATCCCCCGATGCTCCGTAGGGCTTGGGGCTCGCATGGTGACGAGCCGTCGGGCAGAAACGGAGGGGAGCCTGCTACGGATAAGCCGATGGTAGAGCTGTCATACCGCACGGAGACAGAGGGTTGCTGGAAATTGGGACCAGGCGAACCGTCAGATGTCCAGCGGGAGTTGCTGGACCAGCAGCTTTCCGGCCATGGTCACGCCGCCGTCCATGGCGATGGCGAGGCCGTCGGCGTAGACGTGCGGGCCCTCGACGTGGGACTCGCCCCGCTCCTCGCCCTCCTCGGAGCCGACCTGGCCGAGCAGATAAGGGATCGGGCTGTGGCCGTGAACGACCCGGGAGCCGCCGTACGTATCCAGGAGGGAGCGCACGGCGTCGGCGCCGCCCTCGTCGCGGAAGGAGAAGCGCTTGGTGAACTTGCGGAACAGGTCCCAGACCTCGTCCGCGTCGTTGCGGGTCAGCGCGTCGCGGACGGTGTCGTTGACCGCCTCGATCGAGTCGCCGTAGTCGAGGTAGGCGGTGGTGTCGGAGTGGAGCAGCAGATGGCCGTCGACCTCCTCGACCGCGTCGAGCCGGGCCATCCACTGGAGGTGGTGGTCCTGGAGGCGGTCCATGTCGGTCTTCTGGCCGCCGTTGAGCAGCCACGCCGCCTGGAAGGTGGCGGTGCCCGCGCCGGAGTTGACCGGGGTGTCGCCGAACCGCTTGGCGCCCAGCAGCAGCAGCTCGTGGTTGCCCATGAGCGCCTTGCAGTAGCCGCCGGCCGCCGCGGCCTCGGCGGACAGCCGCATCACGAGGTCGATGACGCCGATGCCGTCCGGGCCCCGGTCGGTGAAGTCGCCGAGGAACCACAGCCGTGCGGTGCCCGCGCACCACTGGCCCTCCTCGTCGACCAGGCCCTTCTCCCGCAGCGCGCTCAGCAGCTCCTCGATGTAGCCGTGCACGTCGCCCACGACGAACAGCGGACCGGGACCGGCCTCGGACTGCGGCGCCGGGGCGGGAGCGGGCTCGACGGGTGGCGGCGGAAGGGTGTCGCGCTGGATGACCGGCAGGTCGCGCTCGGTCGGGGTGTACCCGTCGGGGTGCTCCTCCTCGTGCGGAGGGACGACGTCACCGGGGTGCACGTCGGCGTACGGACCGGTCTCGTGGACGTACGCGGGCACCCGGAAGTCGCGCAACGTCGCCGTACGCTCCGTCTCGGGTCCCTGACCGGCCCCCTGAGTCATCAGACCCCTCCACCATCGCGCCGAAGCTGCACCGCTTCGGACTGCCTGGTCGCAGCGGCCCGCGGTGTCGTGCGCCCATCATAGGAATGCGCGTCGCGCCATGTGATGACCCAGGGGTGGTGAATCACGGTGAGGTCCCTGATCACTGGGGCTTTCGTCCCGATTGGGCAGGAGTCCGGCCGGTTGCCCGCTCGGGATCGCGTGCCCGCCGGGCGGTCGTCCGCCCCGGTTCGACGAGGCGCGGCGGACCCGCCACGCCTCGCGGACCTCTCCGGACCCCCCTCGGGCCGGTTCTCCGTCAGTCCCGTTCCGGCGTCCGCGGCGGGCTGACCGTGGTGCGCGGCGGACGGCGCTGGGAGGAGGTGCGCACGATCAGCTCCGTCGGTATCACCTGCTCGACCGGCTGGTCCGACTCGACCCCCTCGATGGCGTCGATGAGGAGCTGTACGACCGCCGTGCCGATGCGGCGCGGCTTCAGCGAGAGGGTGGTGATGGGCGGCTCGGTGGTCGCGTACACGGTGGACTCGCTGCAGCACACCAGCAGCAGGTCGTCCGGGACGCGCAGGCCGTAGCGCCGGGCGGCGGCGAGCAGGTCGGTGCCGTTGGGGTCGAAGAGGCCGTAGACGGCGTCCGGGCGGTCCGGGCGGGCGAGCAGCCGGTCGGCGGCGACGGCGCCCGCGCACGGGTCGTGCGCCGGGTACGCCTCGTAGACCGGGTCCTGGCCGACCCGCTCGCACCAGCGCAGGTAGGCGGTGGTGGACAGGTGGGTGTACGTGTCCGTGGTGGTGCCGGTGAGCAGGCCGATGCGGCGGGCCCCGGCGGCGGCGAGGTGGTCGAGGATGCCGAGGACGGCGGCCTCGTGGTCGTTATCGACCCAGGCGGTGACCGGCAGGGAGCCGGCCGGGCGGCCGTCGGAGACGACCGGTAAACCCTGCCGGACCAGTTCGCTGACGACCGGGTCCTGGTCGGAGGGGTCGATGACGACCGTGCCGTCCAGCGCGACGTTGGACCACACGTCGTGCCGGGAGGTCGCCGGCAGGATGACCAGCGCGTACCCGCGGGCGAGCGCGGCGGAGGTGGCGGCCCGCGCCATCTCGGCGAAGTAGGCGAACTCGGTGAAGGTGAAAGGTTCATCCCCGTACGTGGTCACGGTCAGGCCGATCAGGCCGGACTTGCCGGTACGGAGGGTGCGGGCGGCGGCCGAGGGCCGGTAGCCCAGTCGGTCCGCGACCTCGCGGACATGGCGGCGGGTGGCGTCCGGGAGCCGCCCCTTGCCGTTGAGGGCGTCGGAGACGGTCGTGATGGAGACCCCGGCGGCGGCGGCCACGTCTCTGATGCCGGCCCGTCCGGGCCGGCTGCCCCGCCGGGAGGTTTCCGCGCGGCTCACCTGGTGCTTCCCTGCTGCTGTCATGGCGAGCCGATAGTAGGGCTCTTGTGGTGGGGTAGGGCGGACGCATATGCATGCGTTGACAGGCACGTTTCTGCATGGTCGTCAGGCCCCAACCACCTTTGAAAGCAAGTCAGTTGGCCGGTCCGATGGCAGGACGTGTCTTGTCGACGCGCGTGGGCCTGCCAAGTACCCCATGTTTCGAAGAGGTCTCAACTCACCTTCACGGGGGATGCGCGCCACGGCGCGAGCCACCGGCGCATGGACAAATGCGCGGTGCGCCCCCTAAAGCGCAGCCAGTCGCCATGCATGCCCCCCAGGCAGGGAAGCGGGGGCGCACCGGTACGCAAGCGCGCCGAATCCTCATAAGGTGAGGAGCATTGGATGCCGGCGGCGTCGACGGTCCGCCGGTGGTCGCGAGGAGGACTGCGGTGAGCGAGACGAGCCCCAAGCTGCGCGCCGAGCTGGAGGGTATCCCCACCTACAAGCCGGGCAAGCCCGCCTCGGCCGAGGGTCCGGTCGCCTTCAAGCTGTCCTCCAACGAGAACCCCTATCCCCCGCTGCCGGGGGTCATGGAGCGGGTCGCGGCGGCCGTGGCCGAGTTCAACCGCTACCCCGACATGGCGTGCGGCGGCCTGATGGCCGAGCTGGCGGAGCGTTTCGGCGTTCCCGTCTCCCACCTCGCCACGGGCACCGGCTCGGTCGGCGTGGCCCAGCAGCTCGTGCAGGCGACCAGCGGTCCGGGCGACGAGGTGATCTACGCCTGGCGCTCCTTCGAGGCGTACCCGATCATCACCCGGATCAGCGGGGCCACGCCCGTGCAGGTGCCGCTCACGCCGGGCGATGTGCACGACCTGGACGCGATGGCGGACGCGATCACCGAGCGGACCCGGCTGATCTTCGTCTGCAACCCCAACAACCCCACCGGCACCGTGGTGCGCCGGGCCGAGCTGGAGCGGTTCCTCGACCGGGTGCCGAAGGACGTGCTGGTGGTGCTGGACGAGGCATACCGGGAGTTCATCCGGGACCCCGAGGTGCCCGACGGGGTCGAGCTGTACCGGGAGCGGCCGAACGTCTGCGTGCTGCGCACCTTCTCCAAGGCGTACGGGCTGGCCGGGCTGCGGGTCGGGTTCGCCATCGCGCACGAGCCGGTGGCGGCCGCGCTGCGCAAGACGGCGGTGCCCTTCGGCGTCAGCCATGTCGCGCAGGAGGCGGCGATCGCCTCGCTCCAGGCCGAGGACGAGCTGCTCGGCCGGGTCGGCTCGCTGGTGTGCGAGCGTGCCCGGGTGGTGGACGCGCTGCGCGCGCAGGGCTGGACGGTGCCGGAGACGCAGGCCAACTTCGTATGGCTGCGGCTGGGGGAGCGGACCATGGAGTTCGCCGCGGCGTGCGAGGACCACGGGGTGGTCGTGCGGCCGTTCGCCGGTGAGGGTGTGCGGGTGACGGTCGGCGAGAACGAGGCGAACGACATGTTCCTGAAGGCGGCGGAGGCGTTCCGCCGCGAGGTGGCCGGCTGACGCCGGTCCGCAGTCCGTAGGTGAGGGGCCCTGCCGGGAGGCGGGGCCCCTCGTCGTAGGGGCCCCCTTGTGGATGCCGAATACGTGTGCGCCATAATGGCTTGTGAATGTGAACGCTTTCACAAGCTCCGACCGGATTGCTCCATATGTGGGGGGCATAAGCGGCGAAAGCCGCACCGGAACGGCGAAGTAAGGAGGGGTGACGACGTGGAACTGGCGTTGGCGCCGGAGACCTTGGCGCGCTGGCAGTTCGGCATCACCACCGTCTATCACTTTCTGTTCGTCCCGCTGACGATCTCCCTGGCCGCCCTCACGGCCGGGCTGCAGACCGCCTGGGTGCGCACGGAGAAGGAGGTCTACCTCAGGGCCACCAAGTTCTGGGGCAAGCTCTTCCTGATCAACATCGCGATGGGCGTGGTCACCGGCATCGTGCAGGAGTTCCAGTTCGGCATGAACTGGTCGGAGTACTCGCGGTTCGTCGGGGACATCTTCGGTGCCCCGCTGGCCTTCGAGGCGCTGATCGCCTTCTTCTTCGAGTCGACCTTCATCGGACTGTGGATCTTCGGCTGGGACAAGCTGCCGAAGAAGATCCATCTGGCCTGCATATGGATGGTCTCGATCGGCACGATCCTCTCGGCGTACTTCATCCTCGCGGCCAACTCCTGGATGCAGCACCCCGTCGGCTTCCGGATCAACAAGGAGCGCGGGCGCGCCGAACTGACCGACTTCTGGGCCGTGCTGACCCAGAACACCGCGCTCGCCCAGGCGTTCCACACCCTCTCCGCGGCCTTCCTGACCGGCGGCGCCTTCATGGTGGGTCTGGCCGCCTACCACCTGGCCCGGCGCCGGCACATCAAGGTGATGCGGACCTCGCTTCGGCTCGGCCTGGTCACCGTGGTGATCGCCGGTCTGCTCACCGCCATCAGCGGCGACACCCTCGGCAAGGTGATGTTCAAGCAGCAGCCGATGAAGATGGCCGCCGCCGAAGCCCTGTGGGACGGTCAGAAGCCCGCGCCGTTCTCGGTGTTCGCCTACGGCGACGTGGACAAGGGCCACAACACCGTCGCCATCGAGGTGCCGGGCCTGCTGTCCTTCCTCGCCAACGACGACTTCACCTCGTACGTCCCCGGCATCAACGACGTCAACAAGGCCGAGCAGCAGAAGTTCGGGCCCGGTGACTACCGGCCCAACATCCCGGTCGCCTACTGGGGCTTCCGCTGGATGATCGGGTTCGGCATGGCCTCCTTCACCCTCGGGGCGCTCGGGCTCTGGCTGACCCGGAAGAAGTTCCTGCTCCCCCGGCATCTGCGTACCGGCGAGGACGAGGTGCCGCATCTGGTGCTGTTCGGGAAGCGGACGCTGGGCCCGAAGCTCACCTTCTGGTTCTGGCGCGTGGCCACCTGGACGATGGCCTTCCCGCTGATCGCCAACTCCTGGGGCTGGATCTTCACCGAGATGGGGCGCCAGCCCTGGGTCGTCTACGGCCTGTTCCAGACCCGCCAGGCGGTCTCCCCCGGTGTCTCCCAGGCCGAGGTCGCCATCTCGATGGCCGTCTTCACCGCGCTGTACGCGATCCTCGCGGTGATCGAGGTCCGGCTGCTGGTCAAGTACGCCAAGGCCGGGCCCCCGGAGCTGACCGAGGCCGACCTCAACCCGCCCACGAAGATCGGCGGCGACCACCAGGACGCCGACCGGCCGATGGCCTTCTCGTACTAGCGCTGGGGGAACAGCCATGGAATTGCATGACGTCTGGTTCGTCCTCATAGCCGTGCTGTGGACCGGCTACTTCTTCCTGGAGGGGTTCGACTTCGGGGTCGGTGTCCTGACCCGGCTGCTGGCCCGGAACCGGCCCGAGCGGCGGGTGCTGATCAACACCATCGGCCCGGTCTGGGACGGCAACGAGGTGTGGCTGCTCTCCGCGGGCGGTGCGACCTTCGCCGCCTTCCCGGAGTGGTACGCCACCCTGTTCTCCAGCTTCTATCTGCCGCTGCTGCTCATCCTGGTCTGCCTGATCGTGCGGGGCGTGGGCTTCGAGTACCGGGCCAAGCGGCCCGAGGAGAAGTGGCAGCGCAACTGGGAGTGGGCCATCTTCTGGTCCTCGCTGATCCCGGCGTTCCTCTGGGGCGTGGCCTTCGGGAACATCGTGCGGGGCGTGAAGATCGACCAGCACTTCGAGTACGTCGGCGGTCTGGTCGACCTGTTCAACCCGTACTCCCTGCTCGGCGGGGCGGTGACGCTCACCCTGTTCACCTTCCACGGGACGGTGTTCACGGCGCTCAAGACCGTCGGCGACATCCGTACACGGGCCCGGACCCTGGCCCTGCGCCTCGGCCCGGTGACCGTCGTGCTGGCGCTCGGCTTCCTGGTCTGGACGCAGCTCCACAGCGGGGACGGCGCCAGCCTGGTCGCCCTCGTCGTGGCGGCCGTCGCCCTGCTCGGTGCGCTGGGCGCTATCTGGCGGGTACGGGAGGGCTGGGCGTTCGCGCTGTCCGGGGTGACCATCGCGGCCGCCGTGGCGATGCTCTTCCTGTCGCTCTTCCCGAATGTGATGCCGTCCACCCTCGACGCGGACTGGAGCCTGACGGTGTCCAACGCCTCGTCGAGCCCGTACACCCTGAAGATCATGACCTGGTGCGCCGTCATCGCCGCCCCGTTGGTCATGCTCTACCAGGCATGGACCTACTGGGTCTTCCGCAAGCGCATCGGCACCCAGCACATCGCCGAAGCCGCACACTGACCGCCTCAAGGGTATGTTTCACGTGAAACACACTCTCGGGACTGAAGGACACGTTTCACGTGAAACCGATCGATCCCCGCCTGCTGCGCTACGCCCGTGCCACGCGCTTCTTCCTCGTGGCGGTCGTCCTCCTGGGCGGGCTCGGCGCCGGCCTGGTCATCGCTCAGGCCATGCTGATCGCCGAAATCGTGGTCGGCGCCTTCCAGCACGGCAAGTCGGCAAGTGACCTGGTCACGCCGCTTGCCCTGCTGGCCGGCGTGGCCTGCGGGCGGGCGCTGGTCTCCTGGCTCACGGAGCTGGCGGCGCACAAGGCCAGCGCGGCCGTGAAGTCCGAGCTGCGGGAGCGGCTGGTCGAGCGGGCCGCGGTGCTGGGTCCCGGCTGGCTGAGCGGCCAGCGCACCGGCTCGCTGGTCACCCTGGCCACGCGCGGCGTCGACGCCCTGGACGACTACTTCTCGCGGTACCTCCCGCAGATGGGCCTCGCCCTGGTCGTCCCGGTGGCGGTGCTGGCGCGGATCGTCACCGAGGACTGGGTCTCGGCGGCGATCATCGTCGCCACCCTCCCCCTCATCCCGGTCTTCATGATGCTGATCGGCTGGGCCACTCAGTCCCGGATGGACCGGCAGTGGTCGCTGCTGTCCCGGCTCTCCGGCCACTTCCTGGACGTGGTCGCGGGGCTGCCCACGCTGAAGGTGTTCGGCCGGGCCAAGGCGCAGGCCGAGTCCATCCGCAAGATCACCGGCGAGTACCGCCGGGCCACCATGCGGACCCTGCGGATCGCCTTCCTCTCCTCCTTCGCGCTGGAGCTGCTGGCCACGCTCTCCGTCGCGCTGGTCGCCGTCACCATCGGCATGCGGCTGGTGCACGGCGGGATGGACCTGTACATCGGCCTGGTCATCCTGATCCTGGCTCCGGAGGCGTACCTCCCGCTGCGCCAGGTGGGCGCGCAGTACCACGCGGCGGCGGAGGGTCTCGCGGCCGCCGAGGAGATCTTCGCCGTGCTCGAGACGCCGGTCCCGGCCACCGGCACCGCGCCCGTCCCGGCTGGCTCCCTGGCCTTCGACTCCGTCACCGTCCGCTACCCCGGCCGCTCGACGGACGCCGTCACCGATGTCTCCTTCTCCGTGGACCCCGGCGAGACCGTGGCCCTGATCGGGCCGAGCGGCGCGGGCAAGTCCACCCTGCTCAGCGTGCTCCTCGGCTTCGTCCGGCCCACCGAGGGCCAGGTCCGCATCGGCGGCGCCGACCTCGCCGACCTCGACCTGGAGGAATGGCGCTCCCGCATCGCCTGGGTGCCGCAGCGCCCGCACCTGTACGCCGGGACCATCGCGGAGAACGTACGCCTGGCCCGCCCCGACGCGGACGACACCGCCGTACGCCGGGCGCTGGCGGATGCCGGTGCGCTGGAGTTCGTGGACGCGCTCCCTGCGGGCGCCGACACCGTGCTCGGGGAGGACGGGGCCGGGCTCTCCGCAGGTCAGCGGCAGCGGCTCGCCCTGGCCCGCGCCTTCCTCGCCGACCGGCCGGTGCTGCTGCTGGACGAGCCCACCGCCGCGCTGGACGGCGCGACCGAGGCCGACGTCGTCGCGGCGGTACGACGGCTCGCCGTCGGCCGCACCGTGCTGCTCGTCGTGCACCGGCCCGCCCTGCTGGAGGTCGCCGACCGGGTGGTGCGGCTGGAGCTGGCCGAGCCGGCCGCCGCGCCCGAGCCGGTCATGGCCGAGGTGCTCGCCCCCGAACTCGCCGCCACCGCGCTCGACGCGCATGTGCCCGAGCCCGCCGGCGGTGAAGCCTTCTTCCCCGAGCCGGACGACACCGACGACGACCGGGACGAGCCGGCGCCCGAGCAGGCGACGGCCCGTGAGCGCGGCATCCTGGCCCGCGTCCGTTCCGTGGCCGCCGCCCGGCGCGGACGGCTGCTCTTCGCGCTGCTGCTCGGCAGCCTTGCCCTCGGCTGCGCCGTCGGTCTGATGGCGACCTCCGGCTGGCTGATCTCCCGTGCCTCGCAACAGCCGCCGGTGCTGTATCTACTGGTCGCGGTGACGGCCACCCGGTTCTTCGGCATCGGCCGTGCCGTCTTCCGGTACAGCGAGCGGCTGGTGTCGCACGACGCCGTGCTGCGCATGCTGGCCGACACCCGCGTCGCCGTCTACAAGCGGCTCGAGCGGCTGGCCCCGGCCGGCCTGCGCGGCACCCGGCGCGGCGACCTGCTCAGCCGGCTCGTCGCCGATGTGGACGCCTTCCAGGACTACTGGCTGCGCTGGCTGCTGCCCACCGGTGTGGCGGTCGTCGTCTCCGCCGCCTCGGTCGGCTTCACCGCCTGGCTGCTCCCGGAGGCGGGGGCCGCGCTCGCCGTCGGCCTGCTGCTCGCCGGAGTCGGCGTCCCGCTGATCACCGCCGCCGTGGCCCGGCGCACCGAGCGGCGGCTGGCGCCCGCCCGGGGCGTGCTGGCCACCCGTGTCACCGACCTGCTCACCGGCACCGCCGAGCTGACCGTCGCCGGGGCGCTGCCCTCACGCACGGCGGCCACCCGGAACGCCGACGGCACCCTCACCCGGATCGCGTCCCGCTCGGCCGGGGTCACCGCGCTCGGCGACGGCCTGACCGCGCTGATCTCGGGCCTGACCGTCGCCGTGGCCGCGCTGCTTGGCGCGCAGGCGGCGGCCGGGGGCCGTATCCACGGCGTGCTGGTGGCCGTGGTCGTCCTCACCCCGCTGGCCGCCTTCGAGGCGGTGCTCGGCCTCCCGCTGGCCGTCCGCTACCGCCAGCGGGTCGCCCGCAGCGCCGAGCGGGTCTACGAGGTGCTGGACGCCCCGGTGCCGGTCCACGAGCCCGAGCACCCGCGCGAGGCCCCCGCCTCGCCGTTCCCGCTCGTGGTGAAGGACCTGACCGCCCGCTACGAGGACCAGCACCGGGACGCGCTCCACGGGCTCGACCTCACCCTGGACCGGGGCCGCCGGATCGCCGTGGTCGGCCCCTCGGGCTCCGGCAAGACCACCCTCGCCCAGGTGCTGCTCCGCTTCCTGGACCCCGGCTCCGGCACGTACACGCTGGCCGGGGTGGACGCGGCCGAGATGGACGGTGACGAGGTACGGCGGCTGGTCGGGCTGTGCGCCCAGGACGCCCACCTCTTCGACAGCTCCGTCCGGGAGAACCTGCTGCTCGCCCGGAAGGACGCGACCGAGGCGGAGCTGCGGGACGTGCTGCTGCGGGCCCGGCTGCTGGACTGGGTGGACGGGCTCCCCGAGGGCCTGGACACGCACGTCGGCGAGCACGGCGCCCGGCTCTCCGGCGGTCAGCGGCAGCGCCTCGCGCTGGCCCGCGCGCTGCTCGCGGACTTCCCGGTGCTGGTGCTGGACGAGCCCGCCGAGCACCTCGACCTGCCCACGGCGGACGCTCTGACCGACGACCTGCTGGCCGCGACCGAGGGCCGCACCACGCTGCTGATCACGCACCGGCTCGCCGGTCTCGCCGCCGTCGACGAGGTGCTCGTGCTCGACGCGGGCCGTGTGGTGCAGCGCGGCCCCTACGCCGAGCTGCTCGCCGTGGACGGCCCGCTGGCCACGATGGCCCGCCGCGAGGCCGAGGCGGAGGCCCTCGTCGTGCTGTGACCTGCGGGGCCGGTCAGACCCGTCCGGCGAGCAGGTCCTCGATCACGCGGGCCACGCCGTCGTCGTTGTTGGCGTGGGTGCGGCCGGTGGCGGCGGCCAGGGTGTCGGGGTGGGCGTTGCCCATCGCGTAGGAGCGCCCCGCCCAGGTCAGCATCTCGATGTCGTTCGGCATGTCGCCGAAGGCGACGACCTCCTCGTGCGAGATGCCGCGCTCGGCACAGCACAGGGCCAGAGTGCTGGCCTTGGAGACGCCGGGTCCGCTCAGCTCCAGCAGCGCGCTGGGGCTGGACCGGGTGACGTTGGCGTGGCCGCCGATGGCGATCCGGGCGAGGGTGAGGAAGGCGTCCGGGTCGAGGTCGGGGTGGTGGGCCAGGATCTTCAGCACCGGCTGGCTCGCCGCGACCCCGTCCGGCGCGAGGAGTTCCTCGGCGGGGCGCAGGGTGTCCGGGATCTCCAGGTGCAGCTTGGGATAGGCGGGCTCCTGGTGGAAGCCGTAGGTCTGCTCCACCGCGAACAGGGTGCCGGGGGCCGCCTCGCGCAGCAGTTGGACCGACTTCAGGGCGTTCTCCCTGGCCAGTTGGCGCACCTTCACGAAGCGGTGGGCGCCGGGTCCGCCGTGCAGGTCGACCACGGCGGCGCCGTTGCCGCAGATCGCCAGGCCGTGGCCGTGCACATGCTCGCTGACGACGTCCATCCAGCGAGCGGGGCGGCCGGTGACGAAGAAGACCTCGATGCCCGCCTTCTCGGCAGCGGCCAGCGCGGCGACGGTCCGCGGGGAGACGGTCTGGTCGTCGCGCAGCAGGGTGCCGTCGAGGTCGGTGGCGATCAGGCGCGGCGGAAGAGAGCCCCCTCCTCGTCCGGACGGGGCCGACGGCTGTGCGGGGGCCGGGGTCCCCGGCTCTCTGGTCGCTGAGGTCACCCGAGCATTCTCGCGCATATGCGCGCACGATCGTGCGGCACGGGGCCCAGATGAGGGCAGGTACGCGTCAGACGCGTTCAGGATCGGGTCCCGGCCGGCCATCCGGGCGTCGTAGGCTCGTCGGCATGGCCCTTCGTCTCAGTACCGTCATCCTCCCCGTCGACCGCTGGAGCGAGGGGGGCCGGGCGAAATGGCAGCGGGCCGAGGAGCTGGGGTTCCACGCCGCCTACACCTACGACCACCTGTCGTGGCGGTCGTTCCGGGACGGGCCGTGGTTCGGGGCGCTGCCGACGCTGACGGCCGCCGCGGGCGCGACCGAGCGGCTGCGGCTGGGGACGCTGGTGACCTCGCCGAACTTCCGGCACCCGGTGACGCTGGCCAAGGAGCTGATCTCCCTGGACGACATCTCCGGCGGCCGGGTCACCCTGGGCATCGGTGCGGGCGGCTCCGGGTTCGACGCGACGGCGCTCGGGCAGGAGGCGTGGTCGCCGGGTGAGCGGGCCGACCGGTTCGCGGAGTTCGTGACGCTGCTGGACCGGCTGCTGACCGAGGACGCGGTGTCGTACACGGGTGACCACTACTCGGCGCACGAGGCCCGCAACATCCCCGGCTGCGTACAGGAGCCCCGGCTGCCGTTCGCGGTGGCGGCGACCGGGCCGCGCGGGCTGAAGCTGGCGGCGCGGTACGGGCAGGCGTGGGTGACCACGGGCGACCCGAAGCTGTTCGAGACCGGTACGCCCGAGCAGTCGGTGCTGGCGGTGGAGCGGCAGATCGGCCGGCTCACCGAGGCGTGCGCGGAGATCGGCCGGGATGTCACCGGCCTGGACAAGATCATGCTGACCGGGTTCACCCCGGACCGTGCCCGCCCGCTGGACTCCGTCGACGCGTTCGTGGACTTCGCCGGCCGGTACGCGGCGCTGGGCATCACCGAGCTGGTGATCCACTGGCCCATCGCCGACTCGGATTTCGCGGCCGACCAGGCCGTCTTCGAGAAGATCGCGACCGAGGCCGTCGCCCAGCTCGGCTGAGCCGGCGCAGGACCTCAGCGGGGCTCGGAGAACCGCAGATAGCGCGGCGGGACGGCGTCGGTCAGCCAGACGCCGTTCGCGCTGACGTGGAAGACATGGCCGTCGCGGTGCATGGCACCCGCGTCCACGGCGAGCACCACGGGCCGGCCACGGCGGGCGCCCACCCGGGTCGCGGTCTCGCGGTCGGCCGAGAGATGGACGTCGTGCCGGTTCATGGGGCGCAGCCCCTCGGCGCGGATCGCGTCCAGGCTGCGGGCGACGGTGCCGTGGTACAGGTACGGCGGAGGGGTGGCCGGGGGCAGGCCGAGCGCCACCTCGACGGTGTGGCCCTGGCTGGCGCGGATTCTGCCGCCCTCGACGGCGAAGCGCCGCTTGTCGTTGACGGCCACCACGTGGTCCAGCTCGGCGCGGCTGATGGGGAAGCCGTGGGCGGCCGCTGCGGCGAGCAGCACGTCGATCTCCACCCAGCCGGCCGGGTCCAGGGTGAGCCCGAGGCGCTCGGGCTGGTGCCGCAGGTGCTTCGAGAGGTACTTGGACACCTTCACGGTGCGTCTGTCGTCCATTACTTCTGATGTACCCATTTCTCTCATATGGCGCTTTTCGTATCTCCCTCTCTTCAGGCTGCCCCGCGTTTTCAGCCCGATTTCCGCCCCTCTCCAGCCTCCCGGAGAGACGCGGATCACGCACATGATGTACGCGGGCAGGTTTGATCCACAGCCAACGCCTGTTATCCACAGCCTTTTTGACGATTCTGTGGACAACAGGCGCCCGTTTCAGGCATGTTGATCAACTTCAGGGCGCTTCACGGCAGATGGAGCGCCCTCGGCCGATCCCCGGATCACAACTTGGGCTCCACTCGCGCCAATTTGCGCAGCGCCCCCGGCACGAACCGCGACAGCAGATACGCCCCCCGCGCCTCCGGAGTCACCGGCACCACCGCCCGGTTCTCCGCCACCGCGTCCAGGATCGCCCTGGCGACCTTCTCCGGCGGGTAGTTGCGCTTCCCGTACAGCCGCGACGACCGCTCCTGACGCCGCCGCGCCTCGGTCTCGTCCACCCCCGTGAAGCGCGTCGTCGACGTGATGTTGGTGTTGACGATGCCGGGGCAGATGGCCGTAACTCCGATGTCCTCGGCGGCCAGTTCGGCGCGCAGGCACTCCGACAGCATCAGCACCGCCGCCTTGGACGTGCTGTACGCCGGCAGCGCCCGCGAGGGCTGGAAGGCAGCGGCGGAGGCGATGTTGACGATGTGGCCGCCCTGTCCCCGCTCCGCCATGCGCGCCCCGAAGAGACGGCAACCGTGGATCACACCCCACAAGTTGACGTCCAGCACCTTGCGCCAGTCGTCCGGAGTCGTGGTGAAGAACGAGCCGGAGACGCCGATGCCCGCGTTGTTGACCAGCACGTCCACCACGCCGTACTCGCGGTGCACCCGCTCGGCCAGCTTCTCCATGGCCTGCTCGTCCGAGACGTCCACCGTCTCCGGCCAGGCACCCGACGCGCCCGCCGCTAGCGCCAGTTCGGCGGTACGGGCAGCAGTCGCGGCGTCCCGGTCGACCGCCACCACCCGCGCCCCCGCCTCCGCGAGAGCCAGCGCCGTCGCGCGCCCGATACCGCTGCCCGCACCCGTGACCAGCGCCAACTGCCCGCCGAATCGGCTGGCATGAGGGCCGCTGCCCCGCGAGGCCTCGCCCTGCTCCGCGGAGGTCACGAACTCCTCGATCCATCGCGCCAGTTGGTCGGGCCGGGTGCGCGGCACCCAGTGCTTGGCCGGGAGCGTCCGCCGGGTCAGCCTCGGCACCCACTGCTCCAGGTCGTCGTAGAGCCGCTCGGAGAGGAACGCGTCGCCCTGCGGGGTGACGAGCTGCACCGGCACGTGCGCGACGGCGTCCGGGCGGGGCCGGCGCAGCCGGGGGCGGACGTTGTCCCGGTAGAGCCAGGCGCCGTGGGCCGCGTCCGAGGGCAGCGAGGCCGTCGGGTAGTCGCCGGCCGGGACCTTCTCGGCCCGCTCCAGCAGCTTGGGCCAGCGTTTGCCCAGCGGCCCGCGCCAGGCCAGCTCCGGCAGCACCGGCGTGTGCAGCAGGTACACGTACCAGGACTTGGCGCCCTGGCCGAGGAGTTGGCCCACCCGGCGCGGAGTCGGGCGTTTCACGCGGGCGTCGATCCAGTGGCCGAAGTGGTCCAGCGAGGGCCCCGACATGGAGGTGAACGAGGCGATGCGGCCCCGGGTCCGCTCGACCGTCACGAACTCCCAGGACTGCACCGAGCCCCAGTCGTGCCCGACCAGGTGCACCGGCCGGTCCGGGCTGACCGCGTCGGCCACCGCGAGGAAGTCGTCCGTCAGCTTGGCCAGGGTGAAGCCGCCGCGCAGCGGCTTCGGCGCGGTCGAACGACCGTGGCCGCGCACGTCGTAGAGCACCACGTGGAAGTCGTCCGCCAGGCGGGCGGCCACCTCGGACCAGACCTCCTTGCTGTCCGGGTAGCCGTGCACCAGCACCACGGTGGGGCGCCCCGGATCGCCCAGTTCGGCCACGCACAGGTCGATCCCGCCGGTGCGTACCCGCCGCTCACGCGCGTCCCTCAGCGTCACTTGTCCTCCGCCCGTATCCGCACGACTCTGTCCGACTCCGTTCAGCGAATGTGGCAGTTGTTAGAGGTGGCGTCAATAGGGGAGATCCCCCAGGGGTGGATCACCGTCCCGGCGTGTCCCGTCCCCACAGGGGCCCCCTAGGGCCCATCCCCCCTAGGGCCCCGTACTACCCGAGACGGACCCCAAGACGGCTCTGTGGTCTGACGACCCGCGTGCCCCACGTCACTACCGTCGGGGACGTGACTGTGATCGTGACCGAGAGCCTGAGCAAGCGGTTCCCCCGGGTGACCGCGCTCGACCGGCTGTCCGTGGACATCGGACCCGGTGTGACGGGACTCGTCGGTGCCAACGGCGCCGGCAAGTCCACCCTGATCAAGATCCTGCTGGGTCTGTCCCCCGCCAGCGAGGGCCGCGCCGCCGTGCTCGGCCTCGACGTGGCGACCGAAGGCGCCGCCATCCGCGAGCGCGTCGGCTACATGCCGGAGCACGACTGCCTGCCGCCCGACGTCTCGGCCACCGAGTTCGTCGTGCACATGGCGCGCATGTCCGGCCTGCCGCCGACCGCCGCCCGCGAGCGCACCGCCGACACCCTGCGCCACGTGGGGCTGTACGAGGAGCGCTACCGCCCCATCGGCGGCTACTCGACCGGCATGAAACAGCGGGTCAAGCTCGCCCAGGCGCTGGTGCACGACCCCCGGCTGGTCTTCCTGGACGAGCCGACCAACGGCCTCGACCCGGTCGGCCGCGACGAGATGCTCGGCCTGATCCGCCGCATCCACACCGACTTCGGCATCTCGGTCCTGGTCACCTCCCACCTGCTGGGCGAGCTGGAGCGCACCTGCGACCACGTCGTGGTCGTCGACGGCGGCAAGCTGCTGCGGTCCAGCTCCACCACCGACTTCACCCAGAGCACCACCACGCTGGCCGTCGAGGTCACCGACAGCGACACCCACCCCGACGGCACCCGCGCCCTGCGCGAGGCGCTGCACGCGCGCGGGATCGACACCCACGACGACGGCGGCGGCCTGCCCGGCGCCGGCCACATCCTGCTGCTCACCGCACAGGGCGAGGAGACGTACGACCTGCTGCGCGACACCGTCGCCGGACTCGGCCTCGGCCTGGTCCGGATGGAACAGCGGCGCCACCACATCTCCGAGGTGTTCACCCGCGACGAGCAGCGGAAGGAGGCAGTCGGCCATGGCGGTTGACCAGCCCGTCCCCACGGCACCGGCGCCCTCGGGCGACCAGTCCCGCATCCACGACATCGGCTACCGCGGCTACGACGGCCCCCGTCTCGGCCGCGCCTACGCCCGCCGCTCGCTGTACTCGCAGTCCCTGCGCGGTGCCTACGGACTCGGCCGCTCGGCCAAGTCCAAGGTGCTGCCGATGCTGCTGTTCGCGGTGATGTGCGTGCCGGCCGCCATCATGGTCGCCGTCGCGGTGACCACCAAGGCGCACGACCTGCCGGTCCCCTACAGCCGGTACGCGATCATCATGCAGGCCGTGATCAGCCTGTTCGTCGCCTCCCAGGCACCGCAGTCCGTCTCCCGCGACCTGCGCTTCAAGACGGTCCCGCTGTACTTCTCGCGGCCCATCGAGACCGCCGACTACGTGCTCGCCAAGTTCGCGGCGCTCGCCTCGGCCCTGTTCATCCTCACCGGCGGCCCGCTGCTCGTGCTCTTCGTGGGCTCGCTGCTCGCGAAGATGGGCGTGGCCCACCAGAGCGAGAAGTTCGGCCAGGGACTGGTCACGGTGGCGCTGCTCTCCCTGCTGTTCGCCGGGATCGGCCTGGTCATCGCCGCCGTCACCCCGCGCCGCGGCTTCGGCATCGCCGCCGTCATCGCCGTCATGACCATCTCCTACGGCGCCGTCTCCACCCTCCAGGCCATCGCCGACACCCAGGGCAACAGCGGTTCGGTGCCGTGGATCGGGCTGTTCTCCCCGGTCACCCTGATCGACGGCGTCCAGTCGGCGCTGCTCGGCGGCACGTCGTCGTTCCCCGGCGGGGTCGGCCCGTCCACCGGCGAGGGCCTCGTCTACCTGATCGTCGTCCTCGGCCTGATCGCCGCGAGCTACGGCCTGCTCGTGCGCCGCTACAAGAAGGTGGGCCTGTGACCACGCTCCAGATCGACCACGTCTCCCGCTGGTTCGGCAACGTGGTCGCCGTCAACGACATCACCATGACCATCGGCCCCGGCGTCACCGGCCTCCTCGGCCCCAACGGCGCGGGCAAGTCCACCCTCATCAACATGATGGGCGGTTTCCTCGCCCCCTCCACCGGCACCGTCACGCTCGACGGGCAGCCGGTGTGGCGCAACGAGACGGTCTACCGGCACATCGGCATCGTCCCCGAGCGCGAGGCGATGTACGACTTCCTCACCGGCCGCGAATTCGTCGTCGCCAACGCCGAGTTGCACGGCCTCGGGGCCAAGGCCGCCCAGCGCGCGCTGGCCACCGTGGAGATGGAGCACGCCCAGGACCGGAAGATCTCCACCTACTCCAAGGGCATGCGCCAGCGCGTGAAGATGGCGTCCGCGCTCGTCCACGACCCCTCGCTGCTGCTGCTGGACGAGCCCTTCAACGGCATGGACCCGCGCCAGCGGCTGCAGTTGATGGAGCTGCTGCGCGCCATGGGCGACGAGGGCCGCACCGTGCTGTTCTCCTCGCACATCCTGGAGGAGGTCGAGCAGCTCGCCCGGCACATCGAGGTCGTCGTCGCCGGACGGCACGCGGCCAGTGGCGACTTCCGCAAGATCCGCCGCCTGATGACCGACCGCCCGCACCGCTATCTGGTCCGCTCCAGCGACGACCGCGCCCTCGCGGCCGCGCTGATCGCCGACCCGTCCACGGCGGGCATCGAGGTCGACGCCGTCGAGGGCGGGCTGGTCGTCCAGGCCGTCGACTTCGGCCGCTTCACCACGCTGCTGCCCAAGGTCGCCAGTGACCAGGGCATCCGGCTCCTCACGGTCTCGCCCTCGGACGAGTCCCTGGAGTCCGTCTTCTCGTATCTCGTCGCGGCGTAGGAGGCCGAAGATGTACGACCCCACAGTCGCCCGGCTCACCTACCGGGCCCTGCTCGGCCGCCGCCGGGCCCTCGTCCTCGGCGCCCTGCCCCTGCTGCTCATCGTGATCTCGGTGGCGGTACGCCTGCTCACCGGGGCCGACGACCAGGTCGCCGCCGACGTGCTCGGCGGGTTCGCGCTCGCCACCATGGTGCCGATCATCGGCGTCATCGCGGGCACCGGCGCGATCGGTCCGGAGATCGACGACGGCTCCGTGGTCTATCTGCTGTCCAAGCCGTTGAAGCGGCCCACGATCATCTTCACCAAGCTGATCGTCGCCATCGCGGTGACCATGGTGTTCTCCGCGCTGCCCACCCTGATCGCGGGCCTGATCCTCAACGGCAACGGCCAGCAGGTCGCCGTCGCCTACACGGTCGCCGCGCTGGTCGCGTCCATCGCCTACTCGGCGCTGTTCCTGCTGCTCGGCACGGTCTCGCGGCACGCGGTGGTCTTCGGCCTGGTCTACGCCCTGGTCTGGGAGGCCCTGTTCGGCTCGCTGGTCTCCGGCGCGCGCACCCTGAGCGTCCAGCAGTGGTCGCTCGCGGTCGCGCACAAGGTGGTCGGCAGCAACCTGATCACCTCCGACGTCGGCCTCCCCGCGGCCACCGCCCTCCTGGTCGTCGTCACCGTCGCCGCCACCTGGTACGCGGGCCAGCGCCTGCGCGCGCTGACCCTGGCGGGCGAGGAGTAGCAGCCGCCTTGACGGGGACCTCATCCCCGTCCGGGCACACTGGCGCCAACGGAAATATGACGAGCGCGAGTACGGCGAGGAGGACGCCATGGCCCAGGAGGAGCCGGCCGAGGACGGCGGGACCGTGCCCGACCCCTGGGACGGTGTCGAACTGGACGAGGACTTCGTCCGGGCCGCCGGCACCTCCGAGCCGTCCGCCCGTGCCCGGATGCTCGCCGCCCGCTGGCGGGCCGAGCGCCCCGAGCCCCAGCCGTGGCGGGCCGACAAGCCCCCGGCGGGCTGGTTCTTCAGCCGCTCGCGGCGCCGGCGGCGCAAGGGTTAATTCGCTGGCGCCCAGCTTCCGGGCGGGGGCACAGTGGGGGAGCCGACGCCGGGTTCAGGGAGCCCGGCGCGCCCCTGTACCGGGAGCGGAGCCGGGTGATGCCATGTCCGGCTTCCGTGAGGACGGTCCCAGGGCGGGCTCCGGTGCGTTACTCCACCGTCGAGCCCGCTCCCGCACGGGGACCGTCCGGGGCGGCCGCTTCGAGCACGCGATGTCGCTCTCGCGTGGGCCGCCCACCCGGAGATGTGGCCGAGAGGCGGGGCAGGGCTGTGCCGGGCCCCGCCTCTCAGCCGAGCAGTCGTTCCAGCACCAGCGCGATGCCGTCCTCCTCGTGGGAGGCGGTCACCTCGTCGGCCACGGCCTTGAGTTCCGGGTGGGCGTTGGCCATGGCCACGGTGTGCGCGGCCCAGGCGAACATCGGCACGTCGTTCGGCATGTCGCCGAAGGCGATCGTGTCGGCCGCCTTCAGCTTCAGCCGCCGGGCCGCCAGCGACAGACCGGTCGCCTTGGACAGCCCGAGCGGCAGCAGCTCCACGATGCCCTCGCCCGCCATGACGACGGTGACGAAACCGCCCGCCGCGCGCGAGGCCGCGTCCGCCAGCTCGTCCGTGGACAGCGTCGGATGCTGGATGTAGATCTTGTTCAGCGGGGCTTCCCACAGGTCGGCCGCGTCCGTGAACGCCGTGGCCGGCAGCCGGCCGGTGACCGCGTAGCCGGGGCCCACCATGACCTCGCCGTCCAGCCCGTCCCGGCTCGCCGCCAGGTACAGCGGGCCCACCTCGGCCTCGATCTTGGCCAGGGCCACGCCCGCAAGCTGCCGGTCCAGCGTCACCGAGGTCAGCAGCCGGTGCTGACCGGCGTCGTAGACCTGGGCGCCCTGGCCGCAGACGGCGAGGCCCTGGTAGCCGAGGTCGTCCAGGATGTGCCGGGTCCAGGGCACCGCCCGGCCGGTGACGACGATGTGCGCGGCGCCCGCGGCCGTGGCGGCGGCGAGCGCCTCACGGGTGCGCGGCGAGATCGTCTCGTCGCCGCGCAGCAGCGTGCCGTCCAGATCGGTGGCGACCAGCCCGTACGGGAAGGGGTTGCTCACTTGGCGACCGGCTCCAGGACTTCCCGTCCGCCCAGGTAGGGGCGCAGGACCTCGGGGACACGGACCGAGCCGTCGGGCTGCTGGTGGTTCTCCAGGATCGCCACGATGGTGCGCGGTACGGCGCACAGCGTGCCGTTGAGCGTGGCCAGCGGGCGGACCTGCTTGCCGTCGCGCATCCGGATCTGCAGCCGGCGGGACTGGTACTCGGTGCAGTCCGAGGTCGACGTCAGCTCGCGGTACTTGCCCTGGGTCGGAATCCACGCCTCGCAGTCGAACTTGCGGGCGGCGGAGGAGCCCAGGTCACCGGTGGCCACGTCGATCACGCGGAACGGCAGTTCCAGCGAGGTCAGCCACTGCTTCTCCCAGTCCAGCAGGCGCTGGTGCTCCGCCTCGGAGTCCTCCGGGGCGACGTAGGAGAACATCTCCACCTTGTCGAACTGGTGGACGCGGAAGATGCCGCGGGTGTCCTTGCCGTGCGAACCGGCCTCGCGGCGGAAGCAGGGGGAGAACCCGGCGTAGCGCAGCGGCAGCCGGTCCGCGTCGATGATCTCGTCCATGTGGTACGCGGCGAGCGCCACCTCGGAGGTGCCGACCAGATAGAGGTCGTCCTTGTCCAGGTGGTACACGTCCTGCGCGGCCTGGCCGAGGAAGCCGGTGCCCGCCATGGACTGGGGGCGGACCAGCGCCGGGGTCAGCATCGGGGTGAAGCCGGCCGCGGTGGCCTGTGCGATGGCCGCGTTGACCAGGGCCAGCTCCAGCAGGGCGCCGACGCCGGTGAGGAAGTAGAAGCGGGAGCCGGAGACCTTGGCGCCGCGCTCGGTGTCGATCGCGCCGAGGATCTGGCCGAGTTCGAGGTGGTCCTTGGGCGTGAAGCCCTCGGCGTCGAAGTCGCGGATCTCGCCGTGCGTCTCCAGGGTGACGAAGTCCTCCTCGCCACCGACCGGGACTGCGGGGTGGACGAGGTTGCCGAGCCCGAGCAGCAGGCGCTGGGTCTCCGCGTCGG
This sequence comes from Streptomyces bauhiniae, assembly GCF_004784475.1. Lineage (GTDB taxonomy): Bacteria > Actinomycetota > Actinomycetes > Streptomycetales > Streptomycetaceae > Streptomyces > Streptomyces seoulensis. Next base: position 142,625 of record NZ_SRRT01000006.1, on the reverse strand, counting down.
CCTCGTCGCGCTCGGCGTCGGCCGCCTTGACGTCGGCCTTGAGCTGCTCGGCGCGGCTGAGCAGCTCGGCGCGCTCCTCCGGGGTGGCCTTGGGGATCAGCTTGCCGAGCTGCTTCTGCTCGGCGCGCAGCTCGTCGAAGCGGACACCCGATGACCTGCGCCGCTCGTCGGCAGACAGGAGGGAGTCGACTAGCGCGACGTCCTCTCCACGAGCACGCTGGGAGGCGCGCGCACGGTCAGGGTCCTCACGAAGCAGGCGAAGGTCAATCACAGGCCCCAGGCTACCGGTGTGCGCGGACCGGCCGGGACCCGTATACCCGGGGTGTGCGCAGGGCGGGCGTGTGCATCCACACCCTGGGAAAAGTTATCCACAGGCTGTGTGGAGTGACTGTGGATTTCGGAATTGATCATTCCGAGTGAGTTGTCTCCCGAGGAATTCCCGGTTCAAACTCCCTGGATAACCACTTTCGAGTGGAAAGTGGTCGTCCCAAAAGCTGAATCGATGGAAACAGGTGGACGAAGGGTGATCCGGGTTGGGCTGAATGCACCTGAGGGCTGTGAGCCGATTTGTCGACCGGATGGGCCTTGTTGTCGACTTGTCCCCAGGTAGAGAAGCGGACCTGTGGATAACTTCTGTGGATAACGCGGACCGCTAGAAACGGCCGTCCTGGCAGCGGGCCACCCAGTCGGACGCGGCGAGGAACTCCTGGTCGGACGTGCCCGCCCGAAGGGGCCGCGCCTCGCCCGGCGCGATGTCGGCACGCGGATAGGAACCCAGGAATCGCACCTGGAGACAGACCCGCTTCAGTCCCATCAGTGCCTCCGCCATCCGCCGGTCGGAGATGTGCCCCTCGGCGTCCACGCAGAAGCAGTAGTTTCCGATGCCCTCGCCGGTCGGCCGGGACTGGAGCAGCATCAGGTTGATACCGCGGGTGGCGAACTCGTCGATCAGATCGCGCAGGGCGCCGGGGTGGTCGTCCCGCTGCCACAGCACCACCGAGGTCTTGTCGGCGCCGGTCGGCGCTGCGGGCCGGGCGGGCCTGCCCACCAGGACGAACCGGGTCTGCGCGTTCTCCGCGTCGTGGATGTCGGTCTCCAGCGGCACCAGGCCGTACCGCGCCGCGGCGAACTCGCCCGCGAAGGCCGCGTCGTACCGGCCCTCCTGGACCAGGCGGGCGCCGTCCGCGTTGGAGGCGGCCGACTCCCACAGGGCGTCGGGGAGGTGGGCGCGCAGCCAGTTGCGGACCTGCGGCTGGGCGGCGGGGTGGGCGGTGACCGTCTTGATGTCGGCCAGCTCCGTGCCCGGCCGGACCAGCAGCGCGAAGGTGATCGACAGCAGCACCTCGCGGTAGATCGTGAGCGGCTCGCCCGCGACCAGCTCGTCCAGGGTGGTGGTGATCCCGCCCTCGACCGAGTTCTCGATCGGCACGAACGCGGCCTCCGCCTCGCCGGTGCGCACCGCGTCGAGCGCGGACTGCACCGAGACGTACGGGATCAGCTCGCGGGTGGCGGCCTCCGGGAGAGTACGGAGGGCGACTTCGGTGAAGGTGCCTTCGGGACCGAGATACGCGTAGCTCGCTGGCATGCCCTCACCCTAATGGCCCTGCGGCGACCCGGCCCGACCGTCTCATGCCGGCCACCCTTCCGGGTGGTTTCGATCCCGGACGCCTGCGAAAAGTGCGCCCGGAGTGCCTGGTCAGCTCTCCAGCAGCCGTTGCCCCACGTACTCGCCCTGCGCCGCGCCGCCCGGCACCGCGAACAGCCCGCTGGCCTCGTGCCGCAGATAGCGCGACAGCGCGTCGCCCCGGTCGAGCTTGCGCTGCACCGGTACGAAGCCGCGCAGTGGGTCGGCCTGCCAGCAGATGAACAGCAGCCCCGCGTCGGGGGTGCCGTCCGCGTCGTAGCCGTCGTGGAAGGAGAAGGGGCGGCGCAGCATCGCCGCCCCGCCGTTCTGGTCGGGCCGGGTGATGCGGGCGTGCGCGTTGAGCGGGACGACGTACTCGCCCTGTGCGTCCGCCTTCTCCAGGTCCATCGGCGTGGTCTCGTCGCCGCCGGACAGCGGGGCGCCGTCCGACTTGCGGCGGCCGATCACCGCCTCCTGCGCCGGGCGGGCCAGCTTCTCCCAGTCGTCCAGCAGCATGCGGATGCGGCGGACGACGGCGTAGGAGCCGTTCGCCATCCAGGCGGGCTCGCCCGAGGCGGGTACGAAGATCCGCTGGTCGAAGTCCGGCTCGGCGGGCTTGGGGTTGCGGGTGCCGTCGATCTGGCCCATCAGGTTGCGCGTGGTCAGGGCGTGCGCGGTGGTGCCCGGCGAGCGGTTGAAGCCGTTCATCTGCCAGCGGACGCGGGCCGCGTCGCCCGCCTCCTTCTGCAGGGTGCGCAGCGCGTGGAAGGCGACCAGCGCGTCATTGGCGCCGATCTGCACCCAGAGGTCGCCCTCGCCGCGCTTCTTGTCGAGGCGGTCGGCGGAGAAGTCGGGCAGCGGGTCCAGCGCGGACGGGCGCTGCTTCTCCAGGCCGGTGCGGGCGAAGAAGCTGTGCCCGAAGCCGAAGGTGACGGTCAGCGAGGAGGGGCCGGCGTCGCGGGCCACATCGGTGTCCTCGTGCGGGGCTGCCTCGCCCGCCATCAGCCGCTCGGCCGCCGCCGACCAGCGGCGTAGCAGGGCCGCTGCCTCCTTGCGGCCCGCGCCCGGCTTCAGATCGAAGGCGACGAGATGGCCGTGGGCCTGGAGTGCGTCGGTGATGCCGGGCTGATGTTTCCCGTGAAACATCGCGCGGTCCGTGCCGATCGAGGTGAGCGGCGTGGCCGGGGCGGGCGCGGCGGCATAGCCCAGGGCGCCGCCCGCCGCGCCGAGCACGAGGCCGGTGGCCCCGGCGGTGCCGAGCAGGGCGCGGCGGGAGACGCCCCGGCCCGGCTCGGGGGCGGACTGGGCGGCTTCCGGGGTACGGGCCTGGGGGACGGACGGGTCGGGCATGGTGCGGTTCAGCCGATCTGCGCGTTCTTGGAGACGGTCACCTGGTCGATGTCGGAGGTCCGTACGGTGACGGCGACCTCCCAGTCTCCCGCCATGGGGACCTGGACACCGCTCGCCGCCCAGTGGCCGGTGGTGATGTGTTCCGGGGCCACCGGGAGCGGCCCGACCTTCTTCGCCTTCAGGGTGAGGGCGACCTTCACCTCGGGGATGTCGTACGGGCGGCCGTCGGGCCGCTGGACGTACAGATGCATCTCGTTGGCGCCGACGCGGGCGGGGTCCAGGTCGATCCGGACCAGGCCCTTGCCGTTCGTGCCGCCGGTGTCGAAGGGCATGTCCAGGGTGAGGGCGCCGGAGGTGTCGGCCGGCGAGCTCGCGGCCGGCGCGGTCGCCGCCCTGGCCTCCTGCTCGGTACGCCCCGGCTCGGTCTGCGTCAGCGCGGTCGTCACCGCGAGCAGCACAACGGCGACCCCCGCCTCCGCCAACACCGACCGCCGCAGCCCGGCCCGCCCCGGATCAGCATCCCGCACCCGCTTCCGCCGCGCGGCCTCGACAGCAGCCCGCTGCCGCGCAAGCTGAGCGGCCCGACCGGGGTCGGCGGAATTGGCGCCGGCCGACCCAGCGACTCCCGCGGACTCCCCAACCTGCCCGCCAGCGACAGCGCCGGTCGACCCGGTGGCGGAGAGGGACGCCTGCTCCGGAATGTCGGCCCGCTCGGCGGGGGTGGTGGCGGAGTGGAGGGTCTGCTTCTGGGGCTTGGTTCGCAGGGCGTCCGCTGGCTCGGAGTCCGTCTCAGCTTCAGTCGTACCGCCTTCCGCCAGCCGCCCCGTCCACCGTCGGGAGATCCACGCCAGCCCGACCATGACCGCCACGAGCCCCAGCTTGATCAGCAGCAACTGGCCGTAGCGCGTGTCGGTGAAGGCCGACCATGAGCCGAGTTGGCGCCAGGACTGGTAGACGCCCGTGGCGACCAGGGCGAGGACGGAGGCGAAGGCGAGCCGGGAGAAGCGCCGGACGGCATCCGTGCCGAGCGGGGTGTCGACCGGGGCCCGGTACAGGGCGACGAGCAGTGCGGTCAGGCCGCCGAACCAGCAGGCGACGGCGAGCAGGTGGACGATGTCGACCGGCATGGCGATGCCCGGTTGGAGCCCGGTGGACGCGTGCTCGGCCATCGCCCAGCTCGCCGCGAGCCCGGCCCCGACGACGATCCCGCCGATGGCGAGCCCGAAGCCCAGGTCACGCCGCTCGGCGGCCGCGTCCTCGTTGGCGCCCGCCTCCTCTTCCCGCCGCGCGTACGCCCCGAAGAGCACCGCGACGAACAGTGCGGCGGCGGCGAGCAGCAGCAGCCGGGAGACCAGCGCCGCGCCGGTCTTGGTCTGGAGCACCTGCCCCAGCAGATCGAGGTCGAAGACGTCCCCGAGCTTGCCCGAGGAGGTGTATGAGCCCCGGAGCAGCAGCAGCCCCAGCGTGGCCGCGGTGAGCGTCAGCCACCCGCCGACCACGAGCCGCTGCAGCGCCCGTACCCCCGCGCCCTGCCGCCAGCAGGCCAGCACGAAGGCGGCCCCGCCGGCCAGCACGATGAAGCCCGCGTAGGAGAGGTACCGGCCCACGGCGTACAGCCAGCCCACGGCCCCGCCACCCACGCCCGCCCCCGCGTCGGAGGAGACGACCGTGCGCGAGGGCGCGCCGATGGAGAAGGTGTAGGCCCCGGCGACGGGGTGGCTGTCGGCCGAGACGACCTGGTAGGCGACGGTGTAGGTGCCGTCCGCCAGCCCGGCGTGCAGCCGGACCGCGTAGGTCGTGCCGCTGACGTTCGCCGGCTTGCCGGACTGGACCGGCTTGCCCTTGGGGTCGAGCACGCGCAGCGAGTCGTCGCCCATCGCCACCTGCTCGGAGAAGGTGAGCGAGATCTGGGTGGGAGCCCGGTCGACCACCACCCCCTGCGCGGGATCGCTGCCGGTCAGCGCGGCGTGCGCGGAGGCGGGCGCGGCGCCCGCGAACAGCGCACCGGTGACGGCGAGGAGCAGCAGTACCAGGGTGCGCAGCCGGGGGGTGATGGTCCGCGTCAAGGTGGTCCCTCCCTCAGTGTCCGGTCGACGGGTTGTACGTGGCGGACCGCACCGGCATCTCGACGGTGAGCGGAGCGGACCGGGCGAAGCCCAGCTTGAGCTTGACGGTCTGGCCCTGGCGCGGCTTCTGCTTGAGCTGCTCGAACATCAGGTGGTTGCCGCCGCTCCGGAAGACGAGCCGGCCGTGGGCGGGCACCGCGAAGGAGGTGCGCTCGGCCATGGTGCCGCCGCTGGTGCTGTGCATGGTGACCCGGCCGATGTCGCTGCTGACCGAGGTCAGTTCGTCCTGCTCGCCGCCCTTGTTGGTGACGGTGAGGAAGCCCGCGGCCATGTCGGCGGCCACCGGCTGGGGCATGTAGGTGGCGCTCACCGACAGCTCGGGCTCGCCGGACCCCTGTCCGGAGCCGCACCCCGCGAGGGCGAGGGCGGCGGCGAGGGCGGTGACGGGCAGCGCGGCCCGCTTCACGGCTTGGCCCCGCGGACGAGCTTGGGCAGGTCCTTGGTCCAGTCGTCGACGGTGGCCTCTTCGCCGTAGAGGACGTAACCGCCGTTCGTCTTCGGGGAGAAGGCGATGACCTGGGTGCCGTGGACGGAGACGGTCTTGCCGTTCTTGTCCTTGCTGGTCGGCTCGACCGAGATGCCGAGCGAGCGGGCGCCCGCCTGGATGGTGGAGAAGTCGCCGGTCAGGCCGGTGAAGCGGGGGTCGATGCTCTTGAGCCAGGTGCCCAGCTCGGCCGGGGTGTCGCGGCCGGGGTCGGTGGTGACGAAGACGACGCGCAGGTCGTCCTGCTCGGCCTTGGGCAGCGCCTTCATGGCGACGGCGATGTTGCTCATCGTCGTCGGGCACACGTCGGGGCAGTGGGTGTAGCCGAAGTAGACGAGCGTCGGGTGGCCCTTGGTCTCGGCCCGCAGGTCGTACTTCTTGCCGTGGGTGTCGGTGAGGACCAGGTCGGGCTTGGCGAAGGGCTGGTCGAGGACGGTGGCGGCCTTGTCGGAGCCGCCCTCCTCGGAGACCACGGAGACGGGCGAGGAGGCGGAGTCGTCACCGCTGCCGCAGGCGGACAGGGTGAAGGCGGCGGCGGCCAGCAGCGCGGCCGCGGCCAGGGTCTTCTTGCGCGAAGCAAGCGGAGAAAGCGGAGAGAGCATGGAGAGGTGTCCCAGGGGGTTCGAGAACTCCCGCGCGCACCGGGGCCGTACCGGGCGGGCACGGCCCCGGTGCGCGCGGATCAGTAGGGGTCAGGCGGTGTGGCGGCGGCCCGCGAGGACGCCGTAGGCCACGCCCGCGACGCCGATCACGATGCCGGCGATGCCCAGCACCCGGGCGGTGGTGTCGGTGCCGCCGTCGGAGTCGGCGGCCGCCTCCTGGTGGGCGTCGGCGGCATCGTCATCGGCACCACTCTTGGCGTCGTCACCGGCGGCAGCCGCCGTGCCGTGGTGGTCGTCGGTCGCGGCGGACAGCGCCAGCGTCGGGGCCGGGTTCTCCGGCTCGTCCTGGCCCTCCTGCGGCACCTCGATCCAGCGGACGACCTCCTTGTTGGAGTACGTCTGGATCGCCTTGAAGACGAGCTGGTCGGCGTCCTCGGGCAGCGCGCCCAGCGAGAGCGGGAACTTCTGGAAGTAGCCGGGCTCGATGCCCTTGCCGTCGGCGGTCCAGGTGACCTTGGTGACGGCCTCGCCGATCTTCTCGCCGTGCACGGTCAGCGGCTTGTCGATCTTGGACCTGGTCACCTTCACGCTCCAGCCCGGCACCGGCTGCGGCATGACGGAGGCCAGCGGGTGGTCGGCGGGGAGGTTGACCTCGAGCTTGGTGGTGGAGGCGTTGTCGCGCTCGTTGGGCACCTTGAAGTCGACGGTGGCGTAGCCGCCCTTGGCCGCGATGCCCTCCGGCTGCACGCTGACGTGCGCGAAGGCGGGGACCGACACGGCGAGGACGGTCGCGCCCGCCACGGCGACGGCGGCGGTGACACGGGAGGCGGTACGGGAGATCTGCATGCTGGGAAAACTCCGCTCTTGAGCGAGATCCGGTGCTGAGCCCGGTGACGGTGAGGGGTGCGCGGGGCGCGTGGAAAGAGGCGCACGCGCGCGTGCCGCGTGACGGCGGCCCCTGCCCTCCTCGTACGTACGGGAGCGGTGGTCGCGTCAGGCGGCGAGACGGAACGCGTCGGCGGGCGGGCCGCGCCGGATCACCGAGTGCTGGAGCGCGGCGGCCTGCGGGGCCGGCGCCTCGTCCCGCTCGGCACGGCGCGGGCGCGGGGCGGGTCCGGTCGCGGGCAGCAGCCCGGCGTACAGGGCGCGGGTCAGCGCGAGCGCGGCGCGCAGGGAGCGGACGAGCGCCCCCTCCGCGACCCCGTGCGTCGACAGCTCGACCAGCCGCAGCACCGCCAGGTCGCCCCGGCGCAGCAGCCAGCCCAGGGCGAGCGCCGCGAGGAGGTGGCCGAGAAGCATCGGCAGCGAGAGCAGTGAGAGCGCCGACGGCACCGAACCGGCCGAGGAGCCGGCCATGTCGGAGGCGTGCCCGCCGGTCGCCGCGTGCCCGGTGAAGCGGCCCGAGGCGTCGATCAGGCGGGCGTCGAGCAGCAGCCGGTAGGCGTGGCCGGGGGTGAGGGTGGCCGGTCCCGACCCGCACAGCAGTTGGGCGGCCCGCTGGACCATCGCGTCGTCGGCCGCACCGGAGTGCGCGGTGCCCATGGACGCCATGGGCTGCGCGGTGTGCTGGCCGAGGCCGAACAGCGTGTGCAGGGCCACCTGGCCGAGGGTGAGGAGGGCCGCGATGGCGGGCACCGAGCGGGCCCGTCCGGCGAGCGGCGCCATGACCAGCAAGGAGCCCGCGAACCCGGCGCCCAGCGTCCACAGCGGGACGTTCGCGCAGGAGGCCGCGGTGTGCCCGGCGGCGGCCAGCACGACACAGACCGCGGCGAAGACCGCGGCCCGCAGCAGCCGGACACGGGGTCCGGGTCGCGCCGTGCGCGGACGAGGGGCACTCATGGCGGGGCTCATCATCGCACTGCGCCCGCCGCACCCCCGAGGCAGGGCCGCCGGATCACGCCACGGCGGGGGGCGCGCGCTGCCGGGGCGGGCGTACCTCATACCCCGATTCGTCCCGGCGCACATCGACCATATGGGCGGCATCACGTCACTTGAGGGCTTACGGGCGCTCACGCGCGGCAATAGGTAACGGTATGTCGAGCCGCGGCCAGGAGGCTGGAGCATGAGCATCTGGTGGTCACTCCATCTGCGCCGCGATGCCGCGAGCGTCCCGCTCGCCCGGCGCCTGCTGATCGGCACCATGGAGACGGCCGGGGTCGACCCCGACGTCTCCTACGACATCTCCGTGGCCCTCACCGAGGCGTGCGCCAACGCCGTCGAGCACGGCGGGACCGCGCGCGGGGAGGACGCGGAGGCGTACCGGGTGACGGCCTATCTGGACGGCGAGAAGTGCCGTATCGAGGTGGCCGACTCGGGGCCCGGTGTCGCGACCGGCCCGGCGCTGGGCATCCGGATGGCCCGCGTGGACGCCGAGGACGGCCGGGGCCTGTGTCTGATCCGGGAGCTGGCCGACCACGTCCACATCGGCGCCCGGCCGGGCCGCACCGGCACTGTGGTCAGCTTCGACAAGATCCTGAAATGGAAGAAGGACCCCTCACTGCTCACGGCGTGAGGGGTCCTTCGTCGTGATGGTCAGCCCTTGAGCGACGCCATCCACGCCTCGACCTCGTCGGAGCGGCGCGGCAGCCCCGCCGACAGGTTCCGGTTGCCCTCGGCGGTGACCAGGATGTCGTCCTCGATCCGGACGCCGATGCCCCGGTACTCCTCCGGCACCGTCAGGTCGTCGGCCTGGAAGTACAGGCCGGGCTCGACGGTGAGGACCATGCCGGGCTCCAGCGTGCCGTCGACGTACGCCTCGGTGCGGGCGACCGCGCAGTCGTGGACGTCCATGCCGAGCATGTGGCCGGTGCCGTGCAGGGTCCAGCGGCGCTGCAGGCCCAGCTCCAGGACGCGCTCGACCGGGCCCTCGACCAGGCCCCACTCCACCAGCTTCTCGGTGAGCACGCGCTGCGAGGCGTCGTGGAAGTCGCGGAACTTGGCGCCGGGCTTCACCGCGGCGATGCCGGCCTCCTGGGCCTCGTACACCGCGTCGTAGATCTTGCGCTGGAGGTCGGTGTAGGTGCCGTCGACCGGGAGGGTGCGGGTGACGTCGGCGGTGTAGAGGGTGTGGGTCTCCACGCCGGCGTCGAGCAGCAGCAGGTCGCCGGAGCGGACCGGGCCGTCGTTGCGCACCCAGTGCAGGGTGCAGGCGTGCGCGCCGGAGGCGCAGATCGAGCCGTAGCCGATGTCGTTGCCCTCCACGCGCGCGCGGAGGAAGAAGGTGCCCTCGATGTAGCGCTCCGAGGTGGCCTCGGCCTTGTCGAGGACCTTCACCACGTCCTCGAAGCCGCGCACGGTGGAGTCGACGGCCTTCTGCAGCTCGCCGATCTCGAACTCGTCCTTGACCAGGCGGGCCTCGGAGAGGAAGACGCGCAGCTCCTCGTCGCGCTCGGCGGTGACCTTGTCGGTCAGGGCCGCCTCGATCGCGGCGTCGTGGCCGCGCACCACGCGCACCGGGCCGGTGCCCTCGCGCAGCGCGTCGGCCAGCTCGCGCACGTCGGCGGCGGGGATGCCGTACAGCGCCTCGGACTCGGTCAGCGAGTGGCGGCGGCCGACCCACAGCTCGCCCTGGCCGGAGAGCCAGAACTCGCCGTTCTCCCGGTCGGAGCGGGGCAGCAGGTAGATGGTCGCGCGGTGGCCGTCGGTGGTGGGCTCCAGGACCAGGACGCCGTCCTCGGTCTGGTTGCCGGTGAGGTAGGCGTACTCGGTGGCGGCGCGGAAGGCGTACTCGGTGTCGTTCGAGCGGGTCTTCAGGTTGCCGGCGGGGATCACCAGACGCTCGCCGGGGAAGCGGGCGGACAGCGCGGCGCGGCGGCGGGCGGTGTCGGCGGCCTGCGGGATCGGCTCCAGGTCACGCAGCTCGGTGTCGGCCCAGCCGGAGCGCATGTTCTCCGCCAGCTCGTCGGAGACACCGGGGTAGAGGCCGTTCTTGCGCTGCTTGATGGGCTCCTCGGCCTCGGTGGCCTCGTCGGGAACGGCCGGGTTGAGCTCGTCGGACACTGATCCTCCTCGGTACGGCGTGTGGTCTCCCCCAGGGGGCACGCGGCGCTCGCGTCCATGCCCGAGCAGGGGTGCCTCCATCATCGTACGTTCGTACCGAAACCGGACCGGTCGTGCCTGCCTGTGCCTGCCCGTGCCTGTCTGCGCTCAGTCGAAGCGGGCCGCCAGCAGCACCACGTCCTCGTCGCCGGCGGCGGAGTCCTCCGGCAGGAGGGTGGCGAGGACGTGGTCGGCGACGGCGCCGGGGTCGGCGCGCAGGGCGCGCGGCACGCCCGCCGCGGCCGCGTGCAGCCGGGCGAAGGCCCGGTCCATGGCCTCGCCGGTACGGCGGAGCAGCCCGTCGGTGTAGAGGAGAACCGTCCCTCCGGGCTGGACGCCGAACTCCACGCTGGGCGCCTCCCAGCAGGCCAGCATGCCGAGCGGGGCGGACAGGGAGGTCTCGACGTACTCGGTGCGGCGCTCCCCGACGAGCAGCGGCGGGCTGTGCCCGGCACCGGCCAGGGTGACCCGGCGCGCGGCGGGCTCGCAGTAGGCGAACAGGGCGGTGGCCGAGCGGGCGGGCTCGGTCAGCCGGAGCAGCAGCTCCAGGTCGGAGAGGACGGCGACCGGGTCCTCGCCCTCCATCACGGCGTACGCCCGCAGGGAGGCGCGGAGCCGGCCCATGGTGGCGACGGCGCCCGGTCCGCTGCCGGTGACGGAGCCGACGGAGAGGCCGAGGGCGGCGTCGGGCAGCGGCAGCGCGTCGTACCAGTCGCCGCCGCCGCGCGGGCCGGTGCGGTGCCGGACGGCGAGCTGGACGCCGGGGACGCGGGGGAGCCGGGAGGGGAGCAGTTCCTCGGTGAGGACGGCGGTGTCCATCCGGGCGCGCTCCACTTCCAGCAGCAGGGCGAGGTGCTCGGTGGCCTGGCGGAGATAGAGCGCGATCAGATGTCTGTGGTGTTCGTCGGGGGCAGCCGGTTCGTCGTAGAGCCAGACGGCGGCGCCGAGGTGGGCTCGGTCGGTGGCCAGCGGCAGGGCGTGGCTGGCGGCGTAGCCGAGGCGGGCGGCGACCTCGCGGTGGCGGGGGTCGAGGCCGGGCTCGGCGAGGAGGTCGGCGGTACCGGTCAGCAGGGATGCGCGCGGGACGGTCTCGATGTGGCCGAGATCGGCGCGGCCGAGGCCGAGGCCGACGGTGGTGCGGGGGCCGAGTCCGTCGCCGGGTTCCAGTACGACGAGACCGCGCCGGGCGCCCACGAGGGCGGCACCGGCGCGCAGGAGTTCGTCAAGTGCGGCTGGCAGGGCGGTTGTTCGGCTCATCCGCTCGGTCAGCTCATGGAGGGTGGTGAGGTCGGAGACCCAGCCGGCCAGCCGGTCCTGGAGCAGGCTGCCGGGGGCTTCCGGGGCGGCCACGGGGGGCGGGGTGCCTCCTGGGGCGTCCGGTGCGGGACCGGCTTCCGGGGCGGGCGGTGCGGGCGCGACAGTGTGGGCGGGAGTGGGAACCGTGGGATCGATTCCGGCCACTTTCGGAGGGTGCGGGGCGTTCATGGCGTCCGGCTCTCGGACCGGTGCGTCTTACTGAAAAGCATCGCAAACCCCCATGTGATTCTGCGCCGCCAGCAGTGTCTCCACATGTACACGCACTCGTGAGGGGATGTCCAGCATTGTCCTGCGGGGATTCCTGGTGTTGGTGGGGCGCGGGAGTGATGTCCCGGAACCCCTTGCCCTACTGGCAAGTTGGCTGGAAACTGCCTCGGGTGGAGCGTCATTGCGGTCGACTGGCCCTGCTCGACGGAGCGTCACCACGGTCGTGCGGGGTACGTACTCGAGAGAAGTCCAGGGGTGGCCACAGGCCGCCCGGAACCTGGCGAAGGACCCGGACGTCATAACCACCGACGACCGAGCCCCATCCTCCCGTGGCGGAGGCGGAGAGAAACACGCGCGACGGCAAAACGCCAGACTTCGCCACCCCCGTGCCGTGTCCGTGCTCCAGAAGAACCGCACGTCTGAAGAACCGCACGTCGGACGCGGCCGTTGTTCCATCCCTGGGGGTTCCCCCGCCGTACGCGGGGGCATGATGCGCCAACAGGTACGCACAGTGAAGTGATCCACACATGTTGTGATGTCCACGGTGTTGCCAGCGGTGCAACGGAAAGGAACGAGCGCTCATGCGCGAGATCCTCGGAAGCCGAAGCGGCCTTCCGCCCCGGCGGGGCGACGACGGCCCGGCGCTGATCGACGCGGCCTCGACCTTCGCGGCGACATGGCGATGGCCCGTACTGCCGGGCACCGCCCCCGATCCGCAGGGCCCGGCCGGCTGCTCCTGCCCCGACCCGGCCTGCACGGTTCCCGGCGCCCACCCCGGTGACCCCGATCTGCTCGCGGCGACCACCGACGCCCGCATGGTGCGCTGGTGGTGGACCAGCCGGCCGGACGCGCCGATCGTCCTCGCCACCGGCGGCCAGGCCCCCTGCGCGGTCAGCCTGCCCGCCGAGGCCGGGGCCCGCGCGCTGGCGCTGCTGGACCGGCGCGGCATGCGGCTCGGCCCGGTCGTCGCCGCCCGGCACCGCTGGGCGATCCTCGTGAAGCCCTACTCCATGGAGCAGTTGGGCGAACTGCTGTACGCCAAGGACTTCGTCCCCGGCTCGCTCCGCTTCCACGGCGAGGGCGGCTACCTCGCCCTCCCGCCCTCCGTCACCGGCCAGGGCGAGGTCCGCTGGGAGCGCGCCCCGCTGCCCGGCTCCGCCTCCCCGTGGCTGCCCGACGTGGAGGCAGTGGTGGACGCCGTGGTCGAGGCCCTCACTCGTACGGGTGTGAGCGCGCCCGAGTTGTAGGGGTGTCGGGGGCGCGCGGGCTCTTCGGGCCGCGCGCGCTCGTTATGTTCCGCCCATGCTGCGAAATCACCGGTCCCGCGCGGGCGGGCCGGGAGCCGGACCGCTCCGTACCTCCGCCCTGGCGGGCCTCGTCGCGGCGGCGCTGCTGCTGCCGCTGGGCGGGGCGTCGGCGGAACAGGTGGGAGGCGGAGGGGCGCGAGTGTCCATGCCTTCCCCCTCGCCGGAAAGCACCCGCTGCGGTCCCGAACTCGCCTCGCCCGACGGGCTGGAGGCGCAGACCTGTGTCCTGACGCGGGGCGGCGACACCTGGGCGCGGGTCTACTACCGCAACACCACCGGCGACGCCCTGGACGCGGACCTGAGCCTGCTGGGCCCGGCCGGCCGGGCGGTGCGGACGAGCTGTGTCATCGGCGCGGACGACGCGCCCGCCACCTGTGAGACCCCGCGCGAGCGCACGCGGGGCGCGGGGGCCGCATACACGGCCGTCTCCGAGTTCGCGCGCGGCGCCGAGAGTCCGCTGCTGCTCCGCTCGGCCAGCAACTCCGTTGATACAAGCGGAAGTTGAGGAGCGGCCACGGCTGACCCGGCCGGGTGCGGGCATGGAAAGGCCCGGTTGCTGGCGACGGGGGATGCACCAGCAACCGGGCTACTGGAACGGTAACAAGAGATCGGCGGTTCGCAAATTCGGTCCGGCCCATTCGGACACCGATTCGCTTGTCACACCGAGGAGTTGTGACAGGAGTCACCCGTTCCCCATGGCCCGGGCGGGGGTCAGCTCAGGGTGACCTGCCGGTTGGTGAGGCCGCCGCGCGCCCGGCGCTCCTCCGGGGTGAGCGGCTCGGTCACCGCGAGGGCCGCGGCCAGCCGCTCGGCGAACTCGGCGGCCGGCTTCTCGATCTCCTCGGCGCCGACCCCGCTCGGCAGGTCCCACACCGGCACGGTCAGCCCGTGCGCCCGGAACGAGCCGACCAGGCGGGTGCCCTCGCCCAGGCTGGAAGTCCCCGCCGCGTGCAGCCGGGCCAGGGCGTCCAGCAGGTGCTCCTCCTCGTGCGGCATGACCCAGCGCAGGTGGTTCTTCTCCGGGGTCTCGCACCAGTACGCGGCGTCCACCCCGGCCAGCTTGACCGTGGGGATCGCGGCCGAGTTGGCCCGCTCCAGGGAGGCGGCCACCTCGGGCGTCGCGTTCTCCGCGTCCGGCACCCAGAACTCGAACCCGCTGTGCACGACCGGCTCGAAGGCACCCTCGGCATCCAGCAGGTCCTGCAGACGGGGCGCGTCGGAGGGGGCGCGGCGGCCCTCCACCGGGGTGCCCGGCTCGGCCACCAGGGCCCGCTGGAGGGTGTCGGCCAGGTCGCGGCTGATGTCGCCAGAGGCCGTGTCGTTCTGCAGGCCCAGCAGCACCGAGCCGTCGTCGCGGCGCAGCGCGGGCCACGCCATCGGCAGCACGGTGGCCAGCGTGACCGAGGGGACGCCCTCGGGCAGGCCGTCCTTCAGGGTCAGTTCGACGGTGGCGGCCGGGACCAGCTCGCGCAGCGCCACCCAGTCACACTCGCCCGGCAGACCCTCGAAGGGGCGCTGCACCAGCTCCGTCACCGCGTGCGCGGCCGCGCGGCCGTGACACGCCTTGTAGCGGCGGCCGCTGCCGCAGGGGCACGCCTCGCGGGCACCGACGACCGGAACCTCGCCCCCGTGCGGCTGCGGGCGGCTGCCCTTGGTCTGGGGTCGCTTCTTGGCCATGGTGGCTGTCTCCCGGTAACGGCTGGTCTCGTACGGGCGGGAGCCTAGTCGTTCGGGCCACGGGCCACGGGAACCTGTGGACGACGCGGGCGGGGGCGGGCGGAGCCTGTGGACAACCGCCCCTTCGGGCCCTCCGTTCAGTCCAGGCTCTCGAACGCCTCCGTGAAGCCGAGTTCGGCCAGCGCGGCGACCGGCGCGGGGGTGGTGACGCGCGTAGCGAAAGATTCGAGCGGGGCGCCGGCATCGGGATCGTGCACGTCCGCGTGGACCACCACCCAGACCGTCACCTCGCCCGGCACGTCGTCCCGTACGCCCCAGTCGTCGGCGAGCGCGTCGATGATGCTCAGGCCGCGGCCGCCGTGCGCGGTGACCGAGGGGGTGGCCGGGGCGGGGCGGGTCGGGCCGCCGCCGTCGGTGACCTCCACGATGAGCCGTCCGCGCGGGTCGATCCGCCAGTCCGCGCGCACCGCGCCGTCCCCGGCCCGGGCGCCGCCCAGCGGGCGTCCGTGCCGGCACGCGTTGCTCAGCAGCTCCGACAGAATCAGCACGGCGTCGTCCACGACCGGTTCCGGGACCCCGCCGCCGCGCAGTTGCGCACGCATCCGGTGCCTCGCCTTCCCCACGCCGGCAGGGCCATGAGGTACGGCCATGCTCGACGACGCGGGCACTTCCTGTGCCACCACCAACGCCACCCCCGAGACCTCCTTCGCCCCACGCCACGGTGTGGATGCCCCATTGGCCTGAACCGGAAACCGGCCAGTCTCGTTCCGGCGACGCATTCGCCATCCGGGTGTGGGAAGTGAACGCGCCGGAGCACTCCTTGACGACGTGGGGCGTCAGCGGCCGAGGCGGCCGAGCACCTCGCGCGGGCGGTTGGTGATGATGGCGTCGACGCCCAGGTCCACACAGAGGTCCACGTCGGCGGGCTCGTTCACCGTCCACACGTGCACCTGGTGACCGGCCTCCTTGAGCCGCAGTACGTACGCCGGGTGGCTGCGGGCGATGCGGATGGAGGGGCCCGCGATGGTGACGCCCTCGGGGAGGCGTCCGTCGCGCAGGCGGGGGGTGGCGAACTGGGCGAGCAGCACCAGGGGCAGGGCCGGGGCAGCGGCGTGCACCCGGTGCAGGGAGCGGGCGGAGAAGCTCATCACGCGCACCGGGGAGGCTTCGGGGGAGGCGGGGGCGTGCAGCCCGTACCGGCGCAGCAGGGCGAGCAGCCGTTCCTCGACCTGGCCGGCCCAGCGGGTGGGGTGCTTGGTCTCGATGGCCAGCTCGACCCGGCGCCCGGCGTCGGCGACCAGTTGGAGCAGGCGTTCCAGGGTGAGGACGGACGTCTCCTCGCGGTCCTCGGGCCGGTGTTCCCAGTCGGGCTCCTCGTCCCGGCCCGCGCGGCCCTTCCAGGAGCCGAAGTCGAGGGCCGAGAGGTCGGACAGCTCCAGGGCGGAGACGGCGCCTCTGCCGTTGGAGGTGCGGTTCACCCGGCGGTCGTGGACGCAGACCAGATGTCCGTCGGCGGTGAGCCGTACATCGCACTCCAGGGCGTCCGCGCCGTCCTCGATGGCCTTGCGGTAGGCGGCGAGGGTGTGTTCGGGCGCGTCCTCGGAGGCTCCACGGTGGGCGACGACCTGGATCGTGTGGTGTGGTGCGTGGGTCACCGCGTCATGGTGCCACCGACCGGGGGTTGTGCGGGGAGCGCGAGCGGGCAGGTGACCGGGAGGAGTGCGCCACCACGCGGGCCTCCGTGCATACTTATCTCACTTATGCCCGAGAAGTCTTATATAAAGGGTCCCCGTGGTCCCACAGGGACCGCTTACGGTGCCCTGACGGCCCGTGGGAAAAGCTGAGTGCGTACAACAGGAACAGGTACGGGACCAGGTGCGGCCTTGTCGCGCCGGTCCGCGCGTCTTGGGCGACGGGCGTGCGCACGGCCACGGACATGACCGACCATGGACCGGCGCGACCGTACGCGACCCGTATACGACGTGACGCGACCGGTGGCGACCGAGCATGATCGAGTTCGACCGAGCGCGACCGACGACAATAGCCGTGGATCGAGGAGAGAAGAGCTGTGAGCACCGAGAACGAGGGCAACGCGGTACCCCCGGCCCCGTCCGCACCTCCTGTGCCGGTGGCATCTCCCGCTCCCCCGCAGGGTGACGCGGGTGCGACGGCTCAGCTTCCGCCGGTGCCTTCCGGCCCGCCGGAGCAGCACCCGTACGGGTCAGCCCCCACCCAGTCCTACGGCGCCCCCGAGGGCTCCTGGCCGCCCCCGCCGCCCCCCGGCACGCCGGGTCACGGCGAGGCGGGCGCGGGCGGCGCGGGCGGCGGCTGGGGTGCCTCGTACCAGCAGCCGGCGCCGAAGCCGGCCGGCGGCGGGCGCGGCGGGCTGATCGCGGCAGTGCTGGTGGCCGCGCTGGTCGCGGGCGGTCTGGGCGGCGGCCTCGGCTACACCCTGGCCAAGGACAACGACGGCCAGGGCTCCACCACCGTCTCCGCCGCGGACAACGGCGCCTCGCAGGTCAAGCGGGCGCCGGGCACCATCGCGGGCGTGGCCTCCAAGGCGCTGCCCAGCACGGTGACCATCGAGGCGGAGAGCAACAGCGGCGAGGGCGGCACGGGCACCGGGTTCGTCTTCGACACCCAGGGCCACATCGTCACCAACAACCACGTGGTCGCCGAGGCGGTCGACGGCGGCAAGCTGTCCGCGACCTTCCCCGACGGCCGCAAGTACGCCGCCGAGGTCGTGGGACACGCCCAGGGCTACGACGTGGCCGTCATCAAGCTGAAGAACGCGCCCTCGGACCTCAAGCCGCTCTCCCTCGGCAACTCCGACCAGGTCGCGGTGGGCGACGAGACGATCGCCATCGGCGCCCCCTTCGGGCTGTCCAACACGGTGACGACCGGCATCATCAGCGCCAAGAACCGCCCGGTGGCCTCCAGCGACGGCAGCTCCAGCAGCAAGGCGTCCTACATGAGCGCCCTGCAGACCGACGCGTCGATCAACCCGGGCAACTCCGGCGGCCCGCTGCTCAGCGCCTCCGGCGCGGTGATCGGCATCAACTCCGCGATCCAGTCCACCAGCGGCGGCAGCTTCGGCTCCGGCCAGTCCGGCTCGATCGGCCTCGGCTTCGCCATCCCGATCAACCAGGCCAAGTACGTCGCCCAGCAGCTCATCAAGAACGGCAAGCCGGTGTACGCCAAGATCGGCGCCTCGGTCTCCCTGGAGGAGTCCACCGACGGCGCGAAGATCACCGACCAGGGCACGGGCGGCGCGGACGCGGTCGAGTCGGGCGGCCCCGCCGCCAAGGCCGGCCTCAAGCCGGGCGACGTCATCACCAAGCTGGACGACTCCGTCATCGACAGCGGCCCCACCCTGATCGGCGAGATCTGGACCCACAAGCCCGGCGACAAGGTCAAGGTCACCTACACCCGCGGCGGCGCCCAGCACACCGTCGACCTCACCCTCGGCTCCCGAGTCGGCGACAGCTAAGCCACTTCCCCCGCCCGCTCCCCTCTCCCGGTACGCTGTACCCCGCTCCGCCCCAGGTGGGCGGGTGCGGGGAGGTGTGCCCGAGCGGCCTAAGGGAACGGTCTTGAAAACCGTCGTGGCAGCGATGTCACCGTGGGTTCAAATCCCACCGCCTCCGCAGAGGAAAGGGGCGTCCCCGGGCAAGGGGGCGCCCCTTCTGTGTCGGGGGCGCGTCTATCGGGGCAGTCGCTCGATTTCGATGGCGAGCGCGCCGAGTGCTTCCTTCTCCGCCGGGTAGATCTCGCGGATGTTGGCGAGCTGCTGCTCGCGGGAGGAGGCCGGGTTGACGTTCGCCGGGCCCTCCCCGTCGAGCAGGTCCTCGAACGTCTTGTACTCCGTGACCCGCTTCACCAGGACGTCACAGGTCTCGTCCGTGCCCTTGACGCGGAAGCGGATGACGTCGCCGGCGGCCAGGTCTTTGAGGTGGGGGTATTTCACCCGTACCTCGATCGTCTTCTGGCCTGCGGCGACGAGCTCGAAGTACCGGCGGTAGAGGTTCAGTTCGCGGAAGTGCGCGGCGGCTGTCTCCGTCATCGGGCGGGAACGCTCCTAGCTGGTGCGGTGGACATGAGCCGGCCTAGTTCACCGGCCGAGTACGAGCGGAAGAAGTGGCGGGGGTCGGCGAGTAACACGTCGGTCAGACCTAGCAGGCGGTCGACGTACTCAGCCAACGAGCCGGGCCATTCCCTGGTGTCGAGCATCCATGGGGCCGCACCGTCGGGCAACGGTGCGCGCCCCTCGCGGATGAGGGACTTGGAGAGCTTCGCGCCCGTGTCCGTGACCACCTGGGGGCAGAAAAGGCGGGCGGGCAACTGCCCGCGGGTGAGGCCCACAGCCTGAAGGGCACCGTCGACGAGGATGCAGCCGGGCATCCAGTCACTCCCCTTGACCATGACGTACAGAGTGCCGGCTGACCCGCTGATCATCAGTTCCTTGACCAGGTTCCGGTACAGCGTGGCCAGGTCCAGGTATCCACCGTCGCCGGGCTCGATGACTACTTCGTACTCGCCATGGTGCAGACACACGGCCGAGACGGTTGCCCGCTCGAAGCCGTCGTGACGCACGCGGGTTCGCTCGGCGTACTTCTCGGCCCACCCACAGCCGGGACGAGGGCAGGGGATACGGACGTGCGGCACGCCGGACGACGGGGACAGGTACCAGCGGGCGGCATCCATGCGAGGCAGTACCCGTAGCCAGGTGCGCCGGAAGGGCGGGGTGGCCTGCTGCTGGGTGTACGTCTCGACCGAGAACGGCACCTTCAGCCGGTCGGAGAGCGCGGTGAACAGCGGCAGGTGAAGCTTGTCGATCTGCTCGGCGATACCGGCCGCGCCGAGGGCGTGAGCGTAGGCCCGCTGGTAGCGGTGACCACTCTCGTCGTCGGTGACGACGGCGTACGGAGCGTTGTCCAACGCGCTGAAGTGCACAAGGGCCGGGACGCCGAACCGCTCCTGGACGCGCGCCGCCGTGGCGAAGGTGAGCGACTGGACCAGGGATGTGCCGATGTGCGGGGCTCCGTTGATCTGAGTTCCCACCACGAACACGATCCGCTCGGGCTCCGCCTTGACTATGTGCGGCCTGAGCAGGTCTTCCGCACTCGTGAGCGCGTTGGCGAGCACGGTGTTCGGCGATACGGGATAGGTGGTCACCGCGTCTTCCCCTCAGTAGATGGGCAGGACTGCGCCGCAGAGCGGCAGATGTGCTTCAGCGGTCGATTGACGCCCAGCGGGTGGGCAACGGGTACGCGCGGAGGGAGTACCGCGCGTCGTAGTCCGTCGCGGTGAACATGAGCGCCCGACCCGATGCGAGGGAGCGCAGCGCGTGCTCGTAGGCGCGCTCGTCATCCGCCCACGCACGCAGCTCTGCGTCAGGGCGAGGTACATCCGGACCAGCGGCCGTGAAGGGCGCGTCTCGGAGGAACAGAGCCCCAAGGGCTGGGGACAGCAGCCGGGCCAGGCGGTGAGCTTCCGCGCGGAGCCAGCGGGCGGCGAGCCGCGGGGAGCGGCCACGGTAGGTGGCGAGCAGGATTTCGCGGGAGCCGCCGAGGTCGTGCGCGGTCGCCTCACAGCGGAACGCTATGGGCGACCGTAGCGAGGCGCGTGCGGAGGCCGGCAAAGCGGGCATCGGCACGGCCGGTTTCATCGCGCGTGCCCCCGAGCCGAATCCTTCGCCTCGATCAGCGCATCGAACTGCATGTAGTACAGCTCGACTTGCATCGCGGTGAGCACGAGCAGCGTCTCGCAGATGCTGCCGTCCTCGTAGTGCACGGTGACCGGCACAGCGGCCTGCTGAGCGCGATGGTCGTAGACGGCATCCCGCTTCACAGGCGTGACGTGTGTGACTGGGACGGGCACGGGGCGGAGGGTGCTTCCGTCGGACCTGGCCCGCCAGTCGTCACCACCCTGGACAGGACGAAGTTGGTACGACGCCGAGATGTTACTCGGCAGAGCGATGACGACCCCGATCCTCCCACCCTTGGCGAGGTCGAGAGCGAGGTCGCCAAGGCGGGGCTGGAACGCTGCGCCTGGGACTAACCCCGCGCTCTTCTCCGGAAGTTGCTTTGTGATTCGTTCGGCCATGCCTCGAAGTTAGGAATGCCTCCGAGGCCCAATATGAACCGAAGGAATACGACTCTCATCCGTCGAGGTGGAAACGGTCTGACATGCGGCGCAGCTTCTCGCGGGTGCTTGCCCGTTCGGCGTACACGATGCTGCGCAGGGTTGACCGGGCGATCGGGTGATTGCGGACGAGCTGGGGAGCGATGCCCTCGGCCGTCTCCAGTTCCATCAGCGCCTTGTCACGGTTCCCGTCCCACAGCCATGCGCGAGCCAGATCCATGTGGTGATGGCCCTGACGGGAGTTGGGAAGTGATTTGATCAGCTCCTTACTCGTGCGCCGGTCTATCGACAGAGCTTCGCGCTGCTCGTGCATCTCCAGGGCAACGCTGATCGCGTGAATCTGCACGTTGCCCGGCGAGAAAGTCAGGCTGTGACGGTCGTACACCGGAGGACCAGCCGTCTCCGTCATCCGCTTGGCCGCACTGCGCGCGTGCTTGATCCGATCTATCGCTTCATCCTTGTGGCCGCCCCGCGCAGCCGCGACAGCCGCACGCAGGTGCAGTGACCCCCACGCCCGAACGGCCAGCGGCTCACCCCGGTCGTAGTCCTGCTGAACGCTGCGAAGCGCCTTGTCCGACAGGGCGATGGAATCGTCCCAGTCCGCCGTGGCCCACATGTCCCAGACGCGCATCCAGTCGGCGACAGCAGGCAATACCGGGTCACCCGACAGCCGCGCGGACCATGCGGCCCGTTCGCAGGCCATGGCGACCAGCTCCGGGTGTCCGAGAACGTGCGCGGCAGTGTGAGCGAACTTGCAGCACACCGCGTAGATCGCGTACGCCTCTTCCCGCTCATGGCCTGTGGCCACTTCGGCCAGGGCGCGTGCCTCGCGGAACAGATCGGGCAGGATCTGCACGATCGCCACGTTCGCGGCGGCGTCGCGGAGTCGGTGCAGACGGGTGGTCTCCTGCCACAGGGCCGCGGCCGGCCGGGGAGTGCCGTCGAAGACGGGAGCGAGGTCGTAACGCCGCAGTTCACGCAGGATCGCCGCGGCGGAGACTTGCCATTGATTCTCGGCGGGGGAGCTGTTGTACGGCCGCCCGATCAGGTCGTTCGGGTGTACGTGCAGCTCCGAGGCGAGCAGGTTGAGCAGGCCCACGCGGTCCAGCTCGATGTGCCCGCGCTCCATCTTGGACACCCAGCCCTGCGTCTTGCCCAGGGCGGCGGCGAGGTCGGCTTGCGTCATACCGAGCCGCAGCCGGGCACGCCGCACGCGCCGCCCGATCTCTTCGGCTTCTTCCAACATCAGCGCGCCCCCCTATAGGCGAGGCGCCGGCGGTCCAGCAGGCGGCGAGGCATCGGGCTCCATCCGTCGGGGCTTCTGCCTTCGACGTTACCCAGGTCATCTACGAAATGTGGAGTCGTATAGCGCGGGAGCGCGCGGTCTCGTCAGTCCACCGTCTCGCTGAACAGCCAACCTGCTTAGACGAATTGCGGTTGGTTCGCACTCTGTGTGGTGGCGCACTCGTATGCTTGTTGTGCTTCGCCTGCTCTTCCTCTTGAACTCGTCGACCTCTTCGCAGGGGACGGCGGCACAGCCCTGATGGTCAGGGGATTGGATGAGCAGGAGGAGCGACGGTGACGAATAACATGGGCAAGCCCCGCAAACCATGGACAGGTCCCGAAAGGTGGACCGTTGGCCTGGCGGCAGTCGGCTTGCTTGTGACGATCATCGCCACATGGGGTCAGTTCGCACGATAGGACGTGTCCCATGCGAGGCCGGCCGTATCCGGGGTTGCTCACGCAGCGAGCCCGGTCGGTTCCTAGACGACCGGGCTCGTGAACTGGGCGAAGGGCCTGACTTGGTTGCAGCCGAGTCAGGCTCTTCGTGTGATTGGCCTCAGTGGGCCTCAGCGAGTCTTATACAGTCTCGGAAAGTCCCAGTGAGTCTCGTACAAAACAGTACACCAGACGGAAAACGCGAAGGCTGTTTCCGGTGTGTGGGACGGCGCTCCAATCTGGTTGGACATTCGAGGTTGCTGGGGCGGGAAGTGCGTGAGTGGACCGCGCTTCCCACGTGAAGCCGGAGGTTGCCCAGGGGGCGCCCCTTCTGGATGCGCCGCGCTACGCCCCCGCGTCCTCCGGATACCACCGCAGCTCGATCGTGTTGCCGTCCGGGTCCTGGATGTAGATCGACGTCGCCTCGCCCCGCGCGCCCGAGCGTTGGACCGGGCCCTCCAGGACCGTGAAGTGGCCGGAGGCGATGACCTCGGTCCAGTTCAAAGGGTCTACGACCAGGCAGAAGTGGTCGACGTTGGAGTCGGCGCGGGGGCCCTCGACGATGTCGATGATCGTGGCCGGGGTGATGCGGACCGAGGGGAAGGGGGCCTTGCCGGCGCGCCATTCGTCGACGTTTTCCGGCTGGAGGCCGAGGAGGGTGGTGTAGAAGCCGAGGGAGCGGTCGACGTCGGCGACCTTGAGGACCAGGTGGTCGAATGCCTTGACGTGCAGGGCGGGCACTTTTCCTCCAAGGGGAGTGGACACCGTCCTACGATCCGCCGGTGCGGGGGCTTCAGCAAGGTCCTCCCGCCCTCCGCGCCGCCGAACCCAGCGTCGCTCGCGCCTCCCCCTCCGGCAGGCCCGTCTCCAGGGCCGCGTCCAGGAGGGGTTCCGCCAGCGTGTCCCCCATGCCTTGCTCCCAGGCCCGGCACGCCGCCCAGAAAAGGCGGGAGTTGCGTTCGCCCTCGTGGGCGGTGCGGACGAAGTGGAGCAGGGCTGCGCCCCCGGAGGCCGAGTGCGGCCGCGAGGGGCGGGGTGGTGGCGGCAGGAGGAGACGCAGCAGGGCCGGGGGACAGGGTGCCGGGCGGAGACGGGCCGTGCCCGGTGCCGTCGCGTACGTGCCGCGGGTGCCCCGTGAGCCGGGGCCGACCAGGTAGCCGCCCGCGCCCCTGATGTCGATGCCGGGCGCCAGCCGGCTCGCGGAGTTGGGGATCGCCACGTCCGGTGGCCCGGTGAGCCAGATATGGCGGCCGCCGCTCGGGGTGAGGACGACGACCGTCTCGGGGATCGTGAACTCGTGCCGTACCGCGAGGGCGCGTAGCGCGGCCGGGGAGTCGGTGCCGGGCTTGGTGTCCAGGTCGACGCCGATCAGATGGTGCGGGGGCAGCCCGCAGGCGATGCCGTAGCCGGTGGCCCAGGGTGCGGCGGCGAAGAGGGCGCGTACGCGGGCGGGGTCGGTGGAGGCGTCGTGCACGCCGTGTCCAAGCCGGCCGCACTCGCCGTGGCAGGGCGGGTGCGCGGGGTCGTCGTGGTGCGGGGAGCGCAGTGCGGGGAGCTTCCGCCGGGACAGGGGGATGACGGCCAGCCCGCGCTCGGCGGCCGACAGCGCGTGGGCGAGGGCCGGCGGCGCGGCCTGTCGCGGGGAGGTGGCCATGCCTCCATGGTCGTACAGACGTTCGATGATGGAAAGTGGGCGGGGATGGTCGGTATCGACGGCAAGGGCGAGAAATGTAGCGATGGGGGTTTATCGACTTCTCGTCACGCTTGCGTGGTAATCACGCCCCCCGAGGAGATTGGGGCGGGGTGGGCCGGGCAGTACTCCGGTGCGACGTCGCAGGAAACGAGTCGGGACGGTCGGCCAACCTCCCTGACTCAAGCCGTAGTCGGTTCTGGAGGAAGAGATGGACAGCAGTCACCGCGGACCTCTCCGGTGAGCCGGGGGCGGGGTCCCTGGGGAGGGGCTCCGCCGGGGTGTGCTTCGGGGTCATGACAGCGGCGCGGCCGGCACTTCGGTGCCCGCCGCGCCGCTGCCGTACGCCCGCCCAAGCCCAAGCCGTCCACGGGCCGCGCCCCGCTCCGGGAACCCCTCCGGGACAACCCCCAGGCCGGGTGGAGGTCCACTCCACCTTCAGGAGGTCCGGCGAACCTCACCCCTACAACCTGAGGCGGACCCGTCTTCGGGACCTCCGGCCGATCCCCCGAGCCGTACCCGCTCCTAGCGTGGAGACATGACCGCACCCGTCTGCACCAGCGCCTCGGCCGCCGCCGCACCAGCGCGGCAGACTCTCCCCCACCCCCGGCTCGCCCCGGCCGCGACCGCGCTCTACCCCTCCTTCGCCTCCTACGTCCGCGCCCGCCACCCCGCCCTGCTGCGCACCGCCCGCTCGCTCACCGCCAACCCGAGCGACGCCGAGGACCTGCTGCAGACCGCGCTGGCCAAGACGTACGTCGCCTGGGAGCGCATCGAGGACCACCGGGCGCTGGACGGCTATGTGCGCCGCGCCCTGCTCAACACCCGTACCTCGCAGTGGCGCAGACGGCGGGTGGACGAGTTCGCCTGCGACGAGCTGCCCGAGCCGGAGCCGCGTCCCGGCGGCGACGACCCGGCCGAACGGCAGGCGCTGCGCGACGCGATGTGGCGGGCGATCCTGCGCCTGCCCGCGCGCCAGCGGGCGATGGTCGTCCTGCGCTACTACGAGGACCTCAGCGAGGCCCAGACCGCCGAGCAGCTCGGGGTCTCCGTCGGCACCGTGAAGTCCGCCGTCTCCCGCGCCCTCGGCAAACTCCGCGAGGACCCCGAGCTGAGCCCGGCCCACTGAAAGACCCCGCCGCGAGGCGCACCCCACAGCGCGACTTTCCCTGCCCCTAGTGACATACCGCTCGGTATGTGCGCAGAATCAGCGCGACTCTACTTCCGTACAGGCAACGCTGCCGGGGAGGACGCCCGCCGTGCTGAGCACCATGCAGGACGTACCGCTGCTGATCTCGAGGATTCTGACCCACGGCGCGACCGTGCACGGGTCGTCGCGGATCACCACCTGGACCGGCGAGGCCGAGCCGCACCGGCGCACCTTCGCCGAGATCGGCACCCGCTCCGCCCAGCTCGCGCACGCCCTGGCCGGCCTCGGGGTCCGGGACGACGATCGCGTGGCGACCCTGATGTGGAACAACGCGGAACACGTCGAGGCGTACTTCGCCGTCCCGTCCATGGGCGCCGTGCTGCACACGCTCAACCTGCGGCTCCCCGCCGAGCAGCTCGCGTGGATCATCAACCACGCCGCCGACCGAGTGATCATCGTCAACGGCTCGCTGATCCCGCTCCTCGCGCCCCTGCTGCCCCAGCTCCCCACCGTCGAGCACATCGTGGTGTCCGGCCCCGGCGACCGCGCCCCGCTCGCGGGCGGCACCGCCCGGCTGCACGAGTACGAGGAACTGCTCGCCGGTCACCCGGAGACGTACGACTGGCCCGAGCTGGACGAGCGCCGGGCCGCGGCCATGTGTTACACCTCCGGCACCACCGGCGACCCCAAGGGCGTGGTGTACAGCCACCGTTCGGTCTACCTGCACTCCATGCAGGTCAACATGACCCAGTCGATGGGCCTGACCGACCAGGACACCTCGCTGGTGGTCGTCCCGCAGTTCCACGTCAACGCCTGGGGCCTGCCCGACGCCGCGTTCATGACCGGCGTCAACCTGCTGATGCCGGACCGGTTCCTCCAGCCCGTGCCGCTCGCCGAGATGATCGCGGCCGAGCGCCCGACGCACGCGGCCGCCGTCCCCACCATCTGGCAGGGCCTGCTCGCCGAACTCGGCGCCCACCCCCGCGACGTCTCCTCCCTCGTCCAGGTCACCATCGGCGGCGCGGCCTGCCCGCCCTCCCTGATGGAGGCGTTCGACGCGCTCGGCATGCGGGTCTGCCACGCCTGGGGCATGACGGAGACCTCCCCGCTCGGCACGGTCGCCCGGCCGCCGGCCCACGCGATCGGCACCGAGGAGGAGTTCGCCTACCGGCTCACCCAAGGCCGCTTCCCCACCTCCGTGGAGGCCCGCCTCACCGGCCCCGGCGGCGAACGCCTGCCCTGGGACGGCGAGTCGGCGGGCGAGCTGGAGGTGCGCGGCCCCTGGATCGCGGGCGCCTACTACAACGGCCCCGACGCCGAACCCCTGCGCCCCGACGACAAGTTCAGCGCGGACGGCTGGCTGAAGACCGGTGACGTCGGCACCATCTCCCCCGACGGCTTCCTCACCCTGACCGACCGCGCCAAGGACGTCATCAAGTCCGGCGGCGAGTGGATCTCCTCGGTCGCGCTGGAGAACGCCCTGATGGCCCACCCGGACGTCGCCGAGGCCGCCGTGGTCGCCGTGCCGGACGAGAAGTGGGACGAACGTCCGCTGGCCACCGTGGTGTTGAAGGAGGGCGCGGAGGTCGGCTTCGAGGCGCTGCGCGTCTTCCTCGCCGAGGAGTGCGGGATCGCCCGCTGGCAGCTCCCCGAGCGCTGGACGATCGTCGAGACGGTCCCGAAGACCAGCGTCGGCAAGTTCGACAAGAAGGTGCTGCGCAGGCGGTACGCGGACGGCGAGCTGGACGTCACGCGGCTCTGATCAGAGGTCGGGCCGGGGGTACGAACACCCCCGGCCCCCCTGTCAGTTGATGCCGATCAGTTGGTGCCGATCCGGGCCAGCAGGTCCACGATCCGCCCCTGCACCTCGTCACTGGTGGACCGCTCCGCGAGGAACAGCACCGTCTCGCCCGACGCCAGCTTCGGCAGGTCCGCCTGCTCGACCGCCGCCGTGTAGACGACCAGCGGGGTCCGGTCCAACTGCCCGTTCGCGCGCAGCCAGTCCACGATCCCGGCCTGGCGCTGCTTGGTCTGCATCAGGTCCATCACCACGAGGTTCGGCCGGAACTGCCCCGCCAGCGTCACCGCGTCGGCGTCGCTCGCGGCCCGCGCCACCTGCATCCCGCGCCGCTCCAGCGTCGCGGTGAGCGCCAGCGCGATCTCCGCGTGCTCCTCGATCAGCAGCACGCGCGGCGGATGCTGCTCGCTGTCGCGCGGCGCCAGCGCCTTCAGCAGCACGGCCGGGTCGGCGCCGTACGCCGCCTCGCGGCTCGCCTGGCCGAGGCCGGCCGTCACCAGCACCGGCACCTCGGCGGCCACCGCCGCCTGGCGGAGCGACTGCAGCGCGGTCCGGGTGATCGGGCCGGTCAGCGGGTCCACGAACAGCGCGGCGGGGAACGCCGCGATCTGCGCGTCGACCTCCTCGCGCGAGTGCACGACCACCGGCCGGTAGCCACGGGTGCTCAGCGCCTCCGAGGTCGTCACGTCCGGCGCGGGCCACACCAGCAGCCGGCGCGGGTTGTCCAGCGGCTCCGGGGGCAGCTCGTCGTCCATCGGCTGCGGACGCGGGGTGTCCGCGACCTCCACCGCGCCACCGGGACCGTCCAGCGGCTCGGGCCCCTCGGCGGCGTTCGCGTCCGGCGCCCCTATGGCGTACGACCGCCCGACGCCCTCGGTGCCCGGCGCGCGGCGCGGCTGCGCGGGCGCCGGCGTGGCCTCGGGGTGCGGACGGGCACCCGCCTCGGGCTGCGCCTCCGGGCGCGGGGGCGGGGTGCCCAGCTTGCGGCGCCGCCCGCTGCCGTTGGTCGCGTGCGGGGGCGGGGTCGCGGTCGGCTGCTGCACCTGCGCGGCCTGCCGTACGAACGGCACGCCCTGGCCCAGCGTGCGCACGCTGATCGCGCGGCCCTGGGTGGCGTCGGGCGCCTCGGCGGGCAGCGGCTGCGCGGCCCGCGCCTGCGGCGTGAACTGCGGCGGCAGCGAGGCGCCGGGCAGACCCGCGCCCGCCGTGTCGTCGTCCTCGTCATCGGGCCACGGCTGCGGAACGGGTCCGGGGGCGGCGGGTGCGGCCTCGGCGGGCAGCGGCTGCGCGGGTACGGCCGCCTCGGGAGCGGTCGCCTGCGCCGGTACGGGGAGGGGCTGGGCCGGAGGCGTCGCCTGGGCCGGGATCGCCGCCTCCTGCTGCGCCGGCTGGGCCACGGCCCGGCGGCGCCTGCCGGTGGGCGCGGTGGTCGGATGCGGCTGCGGCGGCGTGTGGTCCTCGGACTGGTCCACGGGCACGGCATCGTGCCGCCCGCCGTCGGCGGGGTCACCCTCGGCGGGGGGCTGCGGGGGTACGGGGGCGGACTGGGCGGGGGGCTGGGCTGCGGCGGGGGCCGTGCCCTGGGCGGTGGTGGTGGTGGTGGCGGCGGGGGCGGGGCCCTGTGCGGGAGCGGCACCCTGGGCCGGGACGGGGGCCACGCCCGGAGCAGCACCTTGTGCCGGGACCGGGCCAACGCCCGCAGCGGCACCCGGCATCGGAGCCGGACCCTGTGCCGGGACGGGACCCACACCGGGAGCAGGAGCAGCACCCTGTGCCGGGAGGGCGCCTACGCCCGGAGCAGCACCCGGCATCGGAGCCGGACCCTGTGCCGGGACGGGACCCACACCGGGAGCAGGCCCCTGCACCGGGCCACCCCCCGCAGCGCCACCCGGCATCGGAGCAGCACCCTGAGCCGGGACCGGTCCCACACCCGGCATCGGAGCCGGAGCAGCACCCTCCCCCGGAACCGGCCCCACACCCTGACCAAGCCCGCGCACCGGAACCGGCCCGGCGTTCACAGTCATCCCCGGAGCAACCCCGGCCCCCGCGGCCGTACCCGCACCGGGAACCGGACCGCCCGCCAGCGGACCGACCCGCACGCCCGGCGTCTCCGTCTCCGGCGTCCGGTCGGCCTCGGCCGGCGGCAGCGCGAAGACCGTACGCGCCCCCGTGTCCTGCGCGGCCGCACGCTCGGCCGCGGCGGCCAGCGCACGGCGCCGCCGCCCGGTCGGCTGGGCGTCCTCGGACGCACCCTCCGCACTCGGCGCGGGCAGCGCGGGCGGCAGCGCGGCCTGCTCGCCACCACCCTGCGGAGCCCGCTGCCCGGCAGGCACCGGCATGCCCTGCGGCGGCACCGCGCCACCAAGTCCCGTATTCGACGCGGCGGTTCCGGCAGCGTGCTCCGCCGCCGTCATCACGGCACCCTCGGCCGCCACCCCGTCCCCGACCTCGGCGGGACGCCCCCGCCGCCGGCCGGTGCCGCCGGAAGCCGTCTCCGCGCTCTCGATCGCGGCCGGTGCCAGTTCCTCGGCCGCCGGGGCACCGCGCCTGCGGCGCCGCCCGGTGGGCGCGGAGGCACCCGGCCCCTCGGCCGCCTGGACCTCGCTCTCCAGGAACGCGTCGGTCGACGACCGCCGCGCCCGCCGCCGCCCGCCCTGCTCGCCCGCGTCACCTACGAGCGCGACCTCGGCGCCGCTCGACACGGCCTCGCGCGGGTCGGGGACGCGCGCGGCGACCGTACCGGCGCCACCGCCCAGCGGCACTTCGAGGACGTAGGCACGCCCACTCATGCCCGGTACTTCATGTGTCTGGAGCACACCTCCATGTGCCCGGACGATGCCCCGCACGATCGGCTCGTGCACCGGGTCGCCCCCGGCGTACGGCCCGCGCACCTCGATGCGCGCGACCTCGCCGCGCTGGGCGGCCGCGACGACCACGGTGTTGTCCAGGTAACCGGCCGACGACACAGGGGCGTTGCCGGTGGCGTCCACGCCCGCGACGTCCGCCACGAGGTGGGCCAGCGCGGTGGCGAGCCGCTGCGGGTCGACCTCGGCCTCGATGGGCGGCGCGTGCACGGCGAACTGCACGCGTCCCGGCCCGATCAGCTCCACGGCACCGTCGACCCCGGCCGCGACGACCGCGTCCAGCATCACCTTGGTGCGGGCGATGTCGTCGGTGCCGGAGTCCAGGCGCTGGAAGCCGAGGACGTTGTCGATGAGGGCGGTGATGCGGGCGTACCCGGCCGAGAGGTGGTGCAGCACCTGGTTGGCCTCGGGCCAGAGCTGGCCCGCGTCGTCGGCGGCGAGGGCGGCCAGTTCGCGGCGCAGTTCGTCCAGCGGGCCGCGCAGGGAGGAGGCGAGGAGGGTGAGCAACTGCTCGTGGCGCCCGGCGAGGGCGTCGTACCGGTCCTTCTCGCGCTCGCCGAGGGCGGCGTACCGCTCCTCGCCCGCGGCCAGTTCCTCCTGGAGCTTCTCGCGCAGCTCGGTCAGCTCGGCCGCGCCGCGCTCGGTCAGCTCCTCGACCTCGCCCGCGTGCTTCTGGCGCAGCGCGGTGAGGTCGGCGGCGTGCTCCTCGGCGAGCCGCTCCAGCTCCTTCGCGTGCGCCTGCTCCAGCGCCTCCTTCTCGTCGGCGAGGGTCTGGTACGGGCGTCGGTCGGTGAAGGTCATGACTGCGCCGACGAGCTGGTCGCCGTCGCGCACCGGTGCGGTGGTGAGGTCGACGGAAACCTCGTCCCCGCTCTTGGACCACAGCACCTGCCCGCGCACCCGGTGCTTGCGCCCGGAGCGCAGGGTGTCGGCGAGCGGCGACTCGTCGTACGGGAAGGGGGAGCCGTCGGCGCGGGAGTGCAGGACGAGGGTGTGCAGTTCGCGGCCGCCCAGCTCACCGGCGCGGTAGCCGAGGATCTGCGCGGCGGCGGGGTTGACCAGCACGATCCGGCCGTCGGTGTCCGTGCCGACGACGCCCTCGGAGGCGGCGCGCAGGATCATCTCGGTCTGCCGCTGCGAACGGGCGAGTTCGGCCTCGGTGTCGACGGTGCCGGAGAGGTCCCGTACGACGAGCATCAGCAGTTCGTCGCCGGTGTACGCCGAACCGTCGTACGCCTGCTGGGGGTTCTCCAGGTTGGCGCTGGTGACCTCGACCGGGAACTCGGTGCCGTCGGTGCGCCGGGCGACCATCCGCGTCGGCTTGGTGCGGCCGGCCGGGTCCATGTGGTCGGGGCGGCGCATCGAGCCGGGGATCAGCTTGGAGTCGAACTGCGGGAGCAGATCGAGCAGGCCCCGCCCCACGAGCGCCGTACCGGGTGCCTCGAACGCCTCCAGGGCGATGGTGTTGGCGTTGACGACCGTGCCGTTGGCGTTGACCAGGAGCAACGCGTCGGGCAGGGCGTCGAGTATGGCTGCGAGGCGAGCAGCGCCTCGGGATGGCCTGCTGCTCACAAGACGCTTCCTCCCTGTCACCGCACCTTGCCGACCGCTCGGGCCATCTTGCCAAGCGGCCCGCGGGGTGTCACGCGAGGGAGTCTAAGGGCTCCGCCCGCGCGCACGCCGCCGGATGGGAGGGAGGTACCACGACGAAGTGACGCCGAACATATGCCCGCATCCCACCACGGGTCGCCTTTCCGCGCCCACGACTTGCCCCTGACGTGGCCTCCTCGGGCACGTGACCACTCCCTGAGACCTTCGCGGGACCTTTACGGGGATTTCTCCGCCCCGGCCTCCGGCAGAAACGGCACCAGCCGGTCCCAACGGGCGATCTCGCACCCGTTGCCGCGGCTGAAGGTTGCGTCCACGGGGCGGCCGGCCCAGTAGCCGGTGACGTGAGCGGTGGCGGGGCCGCCGTCGATCATCGTGCAGAGGCTGTCCGGGGGGACGGGGGCGAAGGCGTCCCGCCCCCAGCGGGTGTTCTCGTCGAGTACGCGACAGGCGGCGACGGGGTCGGGGTGATCACCGGCTTCCGGATGACAGAAGAGCTGCCGTACGCCGTCCCGGCCGGGTCCGGCGCCGTGGACTACGAGGGTGAGGTGGTCGCCGGTGCGGTCTTCGGGGAGTGGGGGTGGGGGGAGGGCGGGGGTGGTTACGCGGTGGGCGTTCGCCAGGGTGGCGGGGATTGCGCGGGTCGGGGTCGCGTGGCCTGGGGCTGCGGACGAGGTGGGGGTGAGGGCCGTGCGGACCGGGACGGTGGGGAGGGCGTGGGCCGGGGCGAGGGGGGTCGTGCGGGTCGGTCCGGCGGAGGACGGGCGGGCCGGGGCGAGGGAGGTCGCGCGGGTCGGGTTGGCGGAGGTCGGGTTGCCCGAGGTCGCGCGGGTCGGAGCGGACGCGAGGGCGGGGGCCGTGCGTGCCGGGACGGTGTGGACAGTGCGGGCCGGGGCGGCGGAGTACGCGTGCGTCGGAATGGAGCCGGGGGTGAGGGCGGGAGCCGCGTCGGCCGGGTCGGCGGCGAGGCCGCAGAGGAGCGAGACGGCGGAGACGGCGAGGGACGCGATGCCGCGCCGCGGGAGTGCACTCATACCCACCCAACGCGCACCCCCGCCGTACGTTGCGCCCCACCTGCGGTACCGCTCGCGGAACCGGCTCGCGCCTCGCCGGGAGAAGCCCTTTGCCCTGCGGGCCAGGTGCCTAGTACCGTGGGGGGCGATTGGTGACACCGCGCTTACCTGTGTCATCATCTGCACGCACCATTCGCGCGCTCGCGGGACTGGTTGTGCTGGAGGCGTCGCCTAGTCCGGTCTATGGCGCCGCACTGCTAATGCGGTTTGGGTCTTAAAGCCCATCGAGGGTTCAAATCCCTCCGCCTCCGCCCTGATCCGAAGCCCCGGTCCACCTGGACCGGGGCTTCGGCGTTACGACGCTCGCGGCAGGCCCCTGCGTTCGATCTAGGTTTCGACGTTTCCGCAGGTCAGGCAGGGTGCGGGGAACGGATTTCACATGACGGCGGCAGTCATGTAATGTTCTTCCTGTCGCCGGGACAGGCCGAAAGGCCAGGGAAACGGAGACAAAAACAAAAGAACAAGCACTCGTAGCTTAACGGATAGAGCATCTGACTACGGATCAGAAGGTTGCAGGTTCGAATCCTGCCGAGTGCACAGTAAAGAGGCCCCGGAGAAATCCGGGGCCTCTTGCGTTTGCGGTGAACATGCCTACCGGGCGATCTCGTGCGCGGTATCCGCGAGCCAGGCCGGCCCGTCCCGGTCGATGGCATGCAGGGTGGACCGGAGCCGGACGCGGGTCCGGGACGAGGTGACCGTCCGCAGAATCGGATCAAGCCGGACCAGGGGGGCCTCGGCCTCCCGCCACGCCCCCAGCCGGACCAGTGCGGTCAGCTCGGCGAGGACATTGCCGAACTCCCGCCGCCCCCCGTCGCGGGGGGCATCGGAACTCCGCTGGAGATGCGGCAGCGCGGCACGGGGGTCCCCGAGGCTCAACAGGGCCTCACCGGTGTGCAGCGCGACTTCGGTGGCGTTGATCCACCAGGTGAACGCGGGGTCGTCGGCATGTACGGAATCCTGGAGCCCCCCGGCTGCCCGCCTCAGCTCGTCCAGGGCGCGAGCCCTGTCCCCGGCTTGGGCGAGGCTGCGGGCACGGCGTAATCGGGCCATGAGCGCTACCCGCCCCGGCACTTGGTGCCTGGTCAGCATTTCGTCCGTGATCGCGAGGGCTTCTCCGACGCGGCCGGTATGCACGTCGACCATCGCGATCAGATCGAGGATGAACCACTCCAGCGGACCGTCCCCGGCGAGCCGGGCGAGGGTGTGCGCCTCGGCGAGGGTGGCACGGGCCTCTGGGAACCGGGCGGCGTCGTGCAGCAGCCAGCCCGCCACCTCCCCGATCTCGGCCACCTGGGCAAGGCGCTGCTTGTCGTCCCCCTTGATCCGCCCCCGCTCGACCTCCCAGACCTGCACGGCGGCGTCGGCCACATGATCCCCACCATGACGGTCGTCATGGGCGAGCAGCCAGCCGACGGCATCCCTCACGTAGGCGTCCGGCTCCCGACGGGTGTCCGGTACGGAGCCATTCCGAGCCCGCTCAGCCTGTCCCGCCAACTCCTCCAAGGGCACGTCGAGCACCTGCGCGAGCGAAGGCAGCCAGGCATCCGGGATGCGGCCACCGCGCTCCCACCGGGACACCTCGTGGCGAGTCAGGGTGGTGATGCCGGAGGCGACGCATAACCGGGTGGCCAGGTCGCGCTGAGAGAGGCGGGCGCGCTTCCGCAGCCCCGCCAAGTAGCTGCCGAACTGAACGCGTCGCGCCCGGTCGTCCATGGTTCAGCCCTCCTCCCTCCCAAGCTACTTCCGCAGGTCCCTCCCTTGGCCCCCTTCGCGGCCCCTCCCCTCGAACGAGGACCCCGCTTACCTGATCCCAGACGCCCCGCCCGATCAGGAAAGGCAGCCCGCGATGCCCCAACCGGCCACTCGCCCCCGCCGAACCGGCCACCCCGGCTACACCGAGACGCTCCCCCGCCAACCCGAAAGCGCCGCACTCGCCCGACGCTTAGCCCGCATCGCCCTCAGCACCTGGAGCCTGACCCACCTGACCGACGACGCAGCCCTGCTCGTCTCCGAGTTGGTGGCCAACGCCGTACGCCACGCCCAACGCGGCTCCATCCACGTAGCGGTGGAACGCGTCGCCCCCGCCACGGTCCGCGTATCCGTCGCGGACTTCTCCCACACCCTGCCCAATCCGTGCACCCCGACGACCAACGACGAGAACGGCCGCGGCCTGCCCTTCATCGCGGCCCTCGCCACGAACTGGGGCACGGACGAACGGCGTTGGAGAAAGGTCGTGTGGGCGGAGCTGGAGGACCACAGGTGACCACCAACGAGCCCCCGAGGCGCAGCGCAGCCCGCGCCCACTTGTCGCAGTTGATCGACATGTTCGGCACGGACGGCTGCCTGCGGGTCAGCACGACCTCTGCCGCCGGCACAGACGACCTGGCCTCCGACGACGGACCCGGCGGGGACGAGGCGGATCACGAAGAGAAGACCTGAGTTCTCCCCGAGGCATCTGGCGATGAGGCGCTGACCATCCGAATTCGCGCCGCCTGCAAGCTCACCTCAGTCGAAGTACAGCGACATACGGGGAGTTGAGTGTTACAGCTATCTCTACTTCATCAAGCCCCGGCTGCGCCTCCGCGCGCCCACATGTGTATGACCGGTGGCCATGAGTCGATCACCGCATCGAACGGGGCGCGGTCAAGGCGATGCCTCCGGTGGGGGATCGGCTGGCACTGGGATGGAAGGGACACCGTTGTCGACTGCGGGCACGTGAGGGCGTGCGTGGGGTGCTCCCATTCCGTCCACCGTCGACCCAGGCAGAGCCGAGTAGACGCGGCCCATGGCGTCCAGGTCGTTCGTACAGCGGCGCGCTCCACCTGGACGCAATGAACCACGCAAGCACGCAGCTTGCATGGCGAAGGCAGGCAGTGACCTGTCGTATCGTTCTTCGTCACTGTGCAGACCAGGGGGGATCATGAGCAGGACCATCGGGCGAAGGCACCTTGCGGCTATGGCTTTGATGGCCATCAGTGTGGCGGCCTGTGGCAGCGAGCAAGACGGGGACCCCCCGACGGCGAAGGCGACGGCCGGTCGGGACACGGAGCAGAAGTCGAGTGTGCTGTCTCAGCAGCAGCTCGAGGACGCCGTCGTGGACGCACACGATCTTCCCGGAGTCCAAGTGGATGAGATCGGGATGGGCACGAAAGGCGTCGGCAATGGCGTCATCCATGCCGTACGCCGGACGAACACCAACCCCTCCCTGTGTGCGCCGGTCAGTGCCGCAGTGGACGGGGCCAGCGGTTACGCACCCGTTAGCAGCGTGCAGCGCTCCGTGGACAGCAAGGAGGGGCACGGTGCGATCGTCACCCTGGCGTCGTACCACCCGGCGGATACCGCTCGGGTGATCAGTGAGCTACGCACGGCCTTGAAGTCCTGCGAGGGGTACACGGCAGGCCCCATGAAGGCGACCTACGAAGACGTTGAAGCCATCAACGACCCACCGCAGGGCGACGACGGGGTCGCATTCCAGCTCAAGCTGGTCATGGAACCCGGTCAGGACGCCCTTAAACTCCCCGTCAGCGTGATCGTCATACGTCACGGTTCCGCCTTGGCCATCTACAAGGCGGCTTCCGATGCGCCGGGAACGGCGGCGAGGATCCCGAGCGATCTCGTCAACGCTCAGTCGAAGGTGCTGGACGCCGCCGTTCACAGCACTCCGTAGGCCGTGCCTGTTGCGTGCCACGACTACGGCCGCGAGCTGTATCGGACGTTCTCGCCCAGCCGCGTGCGGTACAGCAACCACAACAACCGGCCCTGTCCAGCAGTGCTACGGATCAGAAGCGATCGACTGCGGGCCGCCCCCCTCCGGAGGGGCCGTGTCAGCATGGGCCGATGCTGACCGAGGAGGACGCGCGCCGACTGGTGCTGGCCGAGATCGATGACATACGGGACCGCGGGGAGTACGACCTTCAGATCCAGCGGGTGGAAGCATTGTCGTTCGGCTGGATCTTCTACTGGGGCGCGGTCCGGGACGGTCGGAGCGGGCAGCGTCCTCGGTTGGGCGGTAACGGTCCCATCCTGGTGGACCGTGAGAACGAGCGGTTGATCGGTCTACCCACCTGCACCCCCGTGGCCCGTCAGATCGCCGACTACGAACGCCGCCTACGACGCGAAGCCCACGCCCGGAACCTGGCAGCGAAGCAAGCCAAGCGCCCCTAGTGACCGTCCTCGGCGATGAGCTGCACCAAGCCGACCCACGGGAACTCGCTGTCCTTATGGACCGCGCGTACCCTCCACCGGCCGGCCGGGAGCTGTACCGGAGCCTCGTCAGGCCGGCCGCCGTCGGGGTAGTCCACCCCTAGATCGGCGCCCGCTTCGGCCGAATCCATCAACACCGCCAGGCCCTCGGTGACCCACAGTCCGCCGTCTTCCCAAGCGGTGTCCGGATCGGCCAGTACCGCCTCGGCTGCCGCGAGCA
This sequence comes from Streptomyces bauhiniae, assembly GCF_004784475.1. GTDB lineage: Bacteria > Actinomycetota > Actinomycetes > Streptomycetales > Streptomycetaceae > Streptomyces > Streptomyces seoulensis. Next base: position 105,424 of record NZ_SRRT01000006.1, on the reverse strand, counting down.
ACTCGGCCTCGGAGCTCGCCGCCAGCCACCGCACGAACAGCAGCTTCTCCGGCAGGAAGCACGTCCTCGCAGGTTCATCCGCCAGGACAAGCGCAGTGGCGGCCCCCACGGCGATCACACCGGCCAAGTCCTCCACCTCACAGGCGCGGTCATAGTCGTCACGGCCACCGTCATCACCGAGAACGGAGCCCTCCTCCGTACATCCACCCCAGGCGTTCACCGAGGACTGCGGAACGACGATCAGGGGGCCACCCATCGACCGCACCCACACCAAAGCATCCATGCGCGCAGTCTGCCGCCACCCACTGGCACCGCTCGGCGGCCACTTCAACCAGCGATGAGGCGGCTGGTGAAGCCGGCCCGGATGAGGGATTCGTACGCGTCCCGTACGTCCTCCGGGATCTCCTGTTCGATGGCGAAGCCGAGCTTCGGGTACTCGGTGATTCGCTGGAGGTCGCCGACGAGCATGTCCAGGACGAGCTTCTCGTCGCCGATGGACTTCAGGTAGTCGTCGAACTGCAGGGGCTCCGACGCGCAGAGGAACTCGATGCCGGGCCACAGCTTGCGGGCGGTCGCGTACGACCGGCGTTCCATGTAGGGCTTGCAGATGAGCATCACCGTGGACGGGGTGATCCCGGCGGCGGCCAGTACCTCGCGGGAGAGGGTGATGTTCTGCCCGGTGTTGGCGGCGTTCGGTTCCGGCAGGATCGCTTCGGTGGGGACGCCGAGACCGACCGCGTGTTCGCGGAAGTGGAGGGCCTCGCCGCGTGGGAAGACTCCGACGGTGGTGGGGCTGTTGCCGCCGGTGAAGACCAGGGTCGGGAAGAGCCCGGCGTGGTACAGCCCGGCGGTGTGGGTGGCGACGCCGAGGTCGTGGCTGCCCAGGCCGATCGCCACGTCGACGGGGCGCGGCTGGTGGTGCATCTGGTGGTAGTCCCAGATGCGCGCGGCCTGCTGCCACTGGTGCTCGGTGATGCCCTGCTGGGTCTCGCTCACGTAAAGGGCTCTCGCCGCGGTCGGCTCGGGTCGTAAGGTCCCGGTGCTGGATCTTCGAGGGGGCGGGGCCATGGAGAGACGGTTGCGGTGGGGCTTCGGGCTTGCGTCAGGGCGACTGTTCCGCTCTCGACTCGTGGGCCAGGGCTGTCGCTCGGGTGAACCAGTCTGTGATGACTGCCAGTTCGGTGGGGGTGTAGTCCGCGAACAGGGTCATCAGGCGGGTGTAGTGGGGGCCGTAGGCCGCCTCTACGCGGGCTACCGCAGAAGGGACCGCTGCGACTCGGACCCTGCGGCGGTCCGTGGGGTCCGGGCGGCGGGTGACGAAGCCGGCGCGTTCCAGGCGGTTCAGGATGCCTGTCACCGCGCCCGTCGTGACCTGGATGCGGGAGGCGAGATCGCCTGCGGTCAGGAGGTCCGGGCCTGCCTGGAGGACGTAGCCGAAGCAGGTGAGGTCGGTGACGGTCAGGTTCAGCCGCCGGGCCATCTCCTGCTGGCCGATCAGGTGCGCGGCGATGAGGTCGTCCATCGCGGTCAGCGCCTGCGCGGGGGTCGCGGGCGGGCGGGACTTGCCGTCCATCTTCCTTGATTCCTTAGTTCGTGAGATATTCGAGAGGTAAATCTCTTAGAACGCGAGAGACCTGTAGGAGGCCGTTCCATGAGTCTGTACGACGAGGGTCACACGATCGCCGGGTGGACCGGGTGCGCCGTCGCCACCCTCGGCAGTGGTGTCGTGGGGGCGGGAGTGTGTACGGGGTCCGCGCCGGCGCTCGTGGGTGGGGCGGTGCTCGTCGCGGCCAGTGTGCTGGTCACCTGGGTGCTGCACCTCAGTGGGTGGGGGAAGCCGCCGGGCGTCCGGCCGCGGGGGGAGTGGCGGCTGTCGGCGCGGGACACGGAGGCCCGTGGCGGGCACCCTGGGTGCGTGGGCTGCGCTCTGGCGGGCCGACGCGCCTCCGCCCCCGTGGTCACCCGTGCCGAATCGATACCTCTGTCTCCTATCGAGTGAACGTGCCCTCCACAGCCCTTACTTGCTGATCAGCCTCCCTAGCTTCCGGGGTGGAGGTGATGCTCGATGTACGAGCACAACGACACGACCCGGCTGCCCGAGCGCGGCGCCATCGACGTTGACGACTTCGTGTTCGCGGCCACTGGAGCTCGCGTACGGAGGCTGACCACTCCGGACGGTGAGCACTGGTTCCCGGCTGTGGACGTGGCGACGAGGCTCGGGTACGTGAACACGCGACAGGCTCTGCTGCACCATGTCCCGACGCATGGCCATCAGACTCTCGAAGATCTGGCACGAAGCGTCTATGGAGCGACTACTTCGCGCAGAATTGCAGGTCACGGGCTCAAGAAGTCGATGCAGATGGTGAATCTGCGGTCTCTGATCCTCCTCGTGAACGGGTGCACCAAGCCCGAGAGTGCCCCGTTCAAAACCTGGGTTGCCGAGGTGATCGCCACTATCCAGCAGAGCGGCACCTACAGCCTCGACCCCGCCCCCCTCCAGACCACCCCCGGCACCTCCTACGTCATGCCCCCACAGGTAGCCGACGCCATCGTCCGCCTTGAGGAACGCAACCTCCGCGCCGACGAAGCCCTCGCCGCCGCCCAGGAAGAACACCTCGCCGAACTCCGACGAGCGAACGACGAGCGCAGCAAGGTCGGCGAACAGCTAGGCACCCTCACCCACCAAGTAACCGGCGTCCAACACGTCCTCACCCGCATCGCCGACGCCCTCGACCAGATCGTCGACCGCATGCGCCCCGCCCCGACGCCCCAAAACCCCCCGCTCACGCCCCAGCACCTCCTCGCCACCTGGCGCGACCGCAACCTCGTCGTCACCGAGGACGTGCACGCCGTCGCCGCCCACCTCGCCCCCGCCCTGGTCCACGGCCCCGTCGCCTGCCGGCTCGAGGACGTCGCCGCCCGCACCGGCCTCACGGTCGCCCGCGTCCACGACTGCGTGCGCATGCTGATCAAGCGGGGCTGTGTACGGCAGAGCGGCAGCGTGGCGGACGGGGTGCCCGTCTACACGCTGCCGTAGCGCACAACACAGAGCCCGAAGTCGCACTCAGAGGATGCGGCTTCGGGCTCTTCACGTACCGTACCCGCCCCCGCCGCCCCGCAGGCGATGTCGGCGGCATCTCCTACCCTCACGAGTGATGGCAGCACAGATGTGGACGTGTACGGGACTGCGCTGGTCCCCGGAGGGGCCGGAGCTGGTCTGGTCCGGTGGCAGGCGCAGCGCGCTGACGTGGGGGAAGCGGGTCGCCTTCGGCGTACGGGAGGACACCGCCCGGCGCTGCGTGGGCGCGCGGGGGAACGCGTGCCCCGCCCACACCCCCGTACCCGCGCGCAGCACCGGCGCCCGCTGCGACGACTGCGCCCGCCTGGACCGCGCGCACTCCGTGGCCGCCGACACGATCGCCGACGACCCGCGCCCGTACCGCGTCTACCTCGCCTGGTTCGGCCCCGGCCTGGTCAAGGTCGGCATCACCGCCGAAGAGCGCGGGCCGGCCCGGCTGCTGGAGCAGGGCGCCGTCTGTTTCACCTGGCTCGGCACCGGCCCCCTGATGGCCGCCCGCCGCACCGAGGAACTGCTGCGGGCCGCGCTCGGCGTCCCGGACCGCATCCCGTACGCCCAGAAGCGCACCGTACGCGCCGTCCTCCCGGCCGGAGCCGAGGAGCGGGCGGCGGAGGTGCGGGAGCTGCACGCACGGGCCGTCTCGCTCGGGAACTGGCCGGAGTCCGTCGCACGACAGCCCTGCCACGTCACGGACCACCTGGCCGACTTCAACCTCCAGCACGCCGCCCCCGCCACCGGCGCCGTCACCGAGCTGGTCGCCGGCGGACACGTGGCCGGGGAACTCGTCGCCGCCGCAGGCCCCGACCTGCACCTGGACACCGGCGGCCCCAGAGGCGTACTGGTGCTCGACACCCGTCTGCTCCCCGGCTGGGAACTGATCCCGGTTCAGGGAAAGGGCGAAATCACCGTCCCTGTAAAGGACTTCGCCGCCCGCCAGGACGGCCTCTTCTGACCCTCATCCCTTTCTCAGCGAAATCACAGACTGCCGAAAGGGCTCTCTCAGAGCGGGCGGACAAGGTCTCACCATGACCACGACCTCGCCCCAGGGGCGCACCGAACTGCTGAGGCCGGACGGCAGCCCCGTCCGCGTGCTGGTGGTGGACGACGAGCTGTCGATCACCGAACTGCTGAGCATGGCGCTGCGCTACGAGGGCTGGCGGATAAGGAGCGCGGGGGACGGACAGGGCGCGCTGCGCGCGGCGCGCGAGTTCCGGCCCGACGCCGTGGTGCTGGACATGATGCTGCCGGACATGGACGGCCTGACCGTGCTGAGCCGGCTGCGCCGCGAACTCCCGGACGTACCCGTGCTGTTCCTCACCGCCAAGGACGCGGTGGAGGACCGTATCGCCGGGCTCACCGCGGGCGGGGACGACTACGTCACCAAGCCGTTCAGCCTGGAGGAGGTCGTGGCCCGGCTGCGCGGGCTGATCCGGCGTTCCGGCGCCACCGACCGGCGCCCGGACTCCGTGCTGGTGGTGGGCGACCTCAGTCTGGACGAGGACAGCCACGAGGTCTGGCGGGGCGAGGAGTCCATCCACCTGACCGCGACCGAGTTCGAGCTGCTCCGCTTCCTGATGCGCAACCCGCGCCGGGTGCTGAGCAAGGCGCAGATACTGGACCGGGTCTGGTCGTACGACTTCGGCGGGCAGGCGAACGTCGTGGAGCTGTACATCTCCTATCTGCGCCGGAAGATCGACGCCGGCCGGGAGCCGATGATCCACACCCGTCGGGGGGCGGGCTATCTGATCAAGCCCGCCGTGTCGTGAGGTTCGTGCGCCGCGCCGGCACCCCGCGCACCCTGCGGACGCGGCTGGTGGTCGCGTCCGTCGTGCTGATCGCCGTGGTCTGCGCGGTGATCGGTACGGTCACCACGCTCGCCCTGCACGAGCACCTGTACCAGCAACTCGACGGCAAGGTGCGGGAGATGGCCGAGCGGGCGGTCGGCCGCCCGCGCCCGAACCTCGGTGCGCCGGACCCGGCCGCCGCCGCGCTCGCCGCGGGGGTGGCCACCGAGAGCCCCGCCGAACGGGTCACCACCCTGCTCACCCGGGGGCCCACCCAGAAACAGACCGTCGCCGCCTACGTGCGCGACGGCTCGATCGTCTCCGGGGCCGTCTCCGACGAGCAGAAGGACGGCAGCGGCGTCTTCCGGCGCATGCGCGCGGCCCAGCTCAGCCAGGCCCAGACCGACGCCCTCGCCACCGTCCCCCAGGACGGCGGCGCCCACACCGTCCACCTCCCCGGCCTCGGCGACTACCTCGTCCGGTACGCGGAGAGCCACGACAGCGCCGACCGGTACTACGTCGCCCTCCCCACCGCCGACATGGACGGTGTCGTCGACACCCTGATCCTGGTCGAGGTCTGCGTCACCGTCGCCGGGCTGATCGCGGCCTCGCTGGCCGGCACGGTCATCGTCGGCGTCGCCACCCGCCCCCTGCGCCGGGTCGCCCGCACCGCCACCCGCGTCTCCGAACTCCCCCTGCACTCGGGCGAGGTGAACCTCCACGAGCGGGTCCCGGAGTCCGAGTGCGACCCGCACACCGAGGTCGGCCGGGTCGGCGCCGCGCTCAACCGGATGCTCGACCACGTCAACGGCGCCCTGCACGCCCGCCAGGAGAGCGAGACGAGGGTCCGGCGCTTCGTCGCCGACGCCAGCCACGAGCTGCGCACCCCGCTCGCCTCGATACGCGGCTACGCCGAGCTGACCCGGCGCGGCAGGGAGCAGGTCGGTCCGGACACCCGGCACGCGCTGGCGCGGATCGAGTCCGAGGCCGGCCGGATGACCCTGCTGGTGGAGGACCTGCTGCTGCTGGCCCGGCTGGACGCGGGGCGCCCGCTCCAGTTCGACCGCACCGACCTGGTCCCGCTGGTCGTGGACACGGTCAGCGACGCCCGCGCGGCCGGGCTCGACCACATCTGGCGGCTGGACCTGCCCGACGAACCGGCGCCGGTGACCGCCGACGCGGCCCGGCTCCAGCAGATCCTGGTCAACCTGCTGGGCAACGCCCGCCGCCACACCCCGCCGGGCACCACGGTGACCGCGCGGGTGCGCAGGCAGGGCGACCGGATGTGCGTCCAGGTCGAGGACGACGGTCCGGGCATCCCGGCCGCGCTGCTGCCGCACGTCTTCGAACGGTTCGCGCGCGGCGACTCCGCGCGCACCCGCGCCACCGGCTCCACCGGGCTCGGCCTCGCCATCGTGCGGGCCGTCGTCACCGCGCACGGCGGCACCGTGGACGTCGAGAGCGCGCCGGGCCGGACCGTGTTCACCGTACGGCTGCCCGCCGCCGGACCCGAGCCGGTCCCGCACTCACAGCCGGGCCACAGCGTCGCCACACGGGCGCGACAGGGGAGTTGAGAAGAGTCGGTCCCATGCGAACCGACTCTTCTCCCGGCACCCTCCCGGCACGGGAGCACCTCCCGGCCACGGCCGCCGGCACCCCGGTGCTGGACGTGGTGATCCCCGTCTACAACGAGGAGAAGGACCTGCGCCGGTGTGTGCTCAGACTGCGGGAGCACCTGGCGCGCACCTTCCCCTACGCCTTCCGGGTGACCATCGCGGACAACGCCTCCACCGACGCCACCCCGCTCATCGCCGCCGAACTCGCCGCCAACCACCCGGACGTGACCAACTTCCGGCTGGAGCGCAAGGGCCGGGGACGCGCCCTGCGCACCGTGTGGTCCGCCTCCGACGCGCCGGTCCTCGCGTACATGGACGTCGACCTCTCCACCGACCTCAACGCCCTGCTCCCGCTGGTCGCCCCGCTGATCTCGGGCCACTCCGACCTGGCGATCGGCTCCCGGCTCAGCCGGACCTCGCGGGTGGTGCGCGGGCCGAAGCGGGAGTTCATCAGCCGGGCCTACAACCTGATCCTGCGCGGCTCGCTGCAGGCGCGGTTCTCCGACGCCCAGTGCGGCTTCAAGGCGATCCGGCGCGAGGTGGCCCAGGTGCTGCTGCCGCTGGTGGAGGACACCGGCTGGTTCTTCGACACCGAGATGCTGGTGCTGGCCGAGCGGGCGGGCCTGCGCATCCACGAGGTGCCGGTCGACTGGGTCGACGACCCGGACTCCACCGTGCACATCGTGCGCACCGCGACCGACGACCTGAAGGGCGTGTGGCGGGTGGGGCGGGCGCTGACCACCGGTTCGCTGCCGCTGGACCGGCTGGCCCGGCCGTTCGGCGACGACCCCCGCGACCGCGAGATCACCGACGTGCCCAAGGGACTGGCCCGCCAGCTCGTCGGGTTCTGCGTGGTCGGCGGTCTCTCGACCCTCTTCTACCTGCTGCTGTACAGCGGCTTCCGGCAGTTCGGCGGCTCCCAGACGGCCAACGCGCTCGCCCTGCTGCTCTCCGCGCTCGCCAACACGGCCGCCAACCGGCGCCTCACCTTCGGGGTGCGCGGCCGGGGCGGAGCGGTACGGCACCAGGCGCAGGGCCTGGTCGTCTTCGCCATCGGCCTCGCCCTGACCAGCGGCTCGCTGGCCGCCCTGAACGCGGCCACCACCAGCCCCGCGCACACCACCGAGATCGCCGTCCTGGTCGTCGCCAACCTCGCCGCGACCGTCCTGCGCTTCCTGCTCTTCCGCGCCTGGGTCTTCCCGGACCGCCGGGACGCGGCGCCCGTACCCACGCCATCCGTACCCGAGTACGCCGAACCCGCCGTCCTCTCCGAACCCACCACCATCTCTACGGGGGACCCCCGATGACCACCCAGTACGACCAGCCCCCGCAGACCGCCGAGACGCCGCCACCCGCGCCGGCCGCCGCTGGGAAAGCCCCCTTCGCCCGCCGGCTCTGGCGCGGCCGCCCCGAGGACCCGAGCTGGGCCCGCCCCGCGTTCTGGGCGCTGCTCGCCGCGACCTTCGTGCTGTACCTCTACAACCTGAGCGCCTCCGGCTTCGCCAACTCCTTCTACTCGGCGGCCGTACAGGCAGGCAGCACCTCCTGGAAAGCCTTCTTCTTCGGCTCGCTGGACGGCGGCAACGCCATCACGGTCGACAAGCCCTCGGCGTTCCTGTGGCCCATGGAGCTGTCGGTCCGGATCTTCGGCCTGAACTCCTGGGCGGTCCTGGTCCCGCAGGTCCTCATGGGCGTCGGCTCGGTGGCGGTCGTGTACGCGGCCGTACGGCGCCGGTTCAGCGCGGTGGGCGGACTGGTCGCGGGCGCGGTGCTGGCGCTGACCCCGGTCGCGGCGATGATGTTCCGGTTCAACAACCCGGACGCGATGCTGGCCCTGCTGATGGCGCTGGCCTGCTACTTCACCGTCCGCGGCATCGAGGACGGCCGGACCCGCTGGCTGGTCTGGGCGGGCGTCGCGATCGGCTTCGCCTTCCTCGCCAAGACCCTCCAGGCGTTCCTGATCCTGCCCCCGCTGGCGATCGTCTACGCGGTCTGCGCGCCGGTGCGGTTCGGCAGGCGGCTGGGCCAGCTCGGGCTGGCCACACTCGCGCTGGTGGTGTCCGGCGGCTGGTGGGTCGCGCTGGTCGAGCTGTGGCCGGCCTCCTCCCGTCCCTACATCGGCGGTTCGCAGCACAACAGCTTCCTGGAGCTGACCTTCGGCTACAACGGGCTCGGCCGGATCAACGGCGACGAGACCGGCAGCGTCGGCGGCGGAGGCGGCCGGGGCGGTATGGGCGGCGGCGGTGCCTGGGGCTCGACCGGCTGGGACCGGATGTTCAACGCCGAGGTGGGCGGCCAGGTCTCCTGGCTGCTCCCGGCCGCGCTGATCCTGCTGATCGCGGGCCTGTGGGCCACCCGCAAGCTGGCCCGCACCTCGGTCACCCGCGCGTCGTTCCTGGTCTGGGGCGGCTCGCTGCTGATGACCATGGTGGTCTTCAGCTACATGGCCGGCATCTTCCACCAGTACTACACGATCGCCCTCGCCCCGTACCTCGCCGCCGTGGTCGGCATGGGTGCCGGGCTGCTGTGGGAGCGCCGCAAGGAGACCTGGGCCGGTGCCGCGCTCGCGGCGGCGACCGTGGCCTCGGCGGCGTGGGGGTACGTGCTGCTCAACCGCACCTCCGACTACCTGCCCTGGCTGAAGTGGCTGGTGCTGGTCGGCGGTCTGCTGGCCGCGCTCGGCCTGCTGTTCCTCGGCCGCGCGCCCCGGAACCTGGCGCTCGGCGCGGCCGCGCTGGGCCTGGTCGCGGCACTGGCCGGGCCGACGGCGTACACGCTGAGCACCGTGAACTCCGCTCACACCGGCTCGATTCCGACGGCCGGACCGGCGGGCGCGAGCATGATGGGCTTCGGCCGTCCGGGCGGCCGGGGCGAGGGCATGCGCGGCGGCTTCCCCGGCGGGATGCCGGGCGGACAGAACCAGCAGGGTCAGGGCCAGACCCCGCCCGGCGGCACGGGCGGCCAGGGCTTCCCCGGCGGTGGCTTCCCCGGCCAGGGCGGTCAGGGCAACGGCCAGAGCAAGGGCCAGGGCGGGCAGAACGGCCAGGGCTTCCCCGGCGGCGGCTTCCCGGGCGGCCAGGGCTTCCCCGGCGGCACCGGCGAGACCGGCCGCATGGGCGGCGCCGGAGGCGCGGGCGGCCTGCTGAACGGCGCCAACGTCTCCGCCGAGGCCAAGAAGCTCCTCCTGGCCGACGCCGACTCCTACACCTGGGTCGCCGCCTCCACCGGCTCGCAGAACGCGGCCAGCTACCAACTCGCCACCAACAAGGCGGTGATGGCGATCGGCGGCTTCAACGGCACCGACCCGTCCCCGACTCTCGCCCAGTTCAAGCAGTACGTCGCCGACGGCAAGATCCACTACTACATCTCCGGCGGCGGCATGGGCGGCGGCATGGGCCGCACCGGCGAGGCCCGCGGCGGCTTCGGCGGCATGGGCGGCGGCAGTGGCACCGCCTCCTCCATCAGCACCTGGGTCGAGGCCAACTTCAAGAAGGTGACGGTCGGTTCGGCCACCTTCTACGACCTCACCCAGAAGAAGGCGGGCTGACCGGAAACACTCTCGGCCGATAATGCCGTACACCGTATAGGGAAATCGCTATACGGTGTACGGCATGTCCGCTCCCGACGTCTCGGCACCCCCGCTCCCGAAGGCCCCCGAGGGCCACCCGCGCCGCTGGCTGATCCTCGGCGTGATCTGCCTGGCTCAGCTCACCGTGCTGCTCGACAACACCGTGCTGAACGTGGCGATCCCCTCGCTCACCCACCGGCTGCACGCGGCCACCTCCGACATCCAGTGGATGATCAACGCGTACTCCCTGGTCCAGTCCGGCCTGCTGCTCACCGCGGGCAGCGCCGCCGACCGGTACGGCCGCAAGAAGATGCTGATCGCGGGCCTCGCGGTGTTCGGCCTCGGCTCGCTGGCCGCCGGCCTCTCCACCACCACGGCCCAGTTGATCGGCGCCCGCGCGGGCATGGGCATCGGCGGCGCGCTGCTGCTGACCACCACGCTCGCGGTCGCCATGCAGATCTTCGCGCCCGCGGAGCAGCCGAAGGCGATCGGCATCTGGGCCGCGGTCAACTCGCTCGGCTTCGCGGCCGGCCCACTGATCGGCGGCTTCGTGCTCGACCACTTCTGGTGGGGCGCGATCTTCCTGATCAACCTGCCCGTGGCCGCCCTCGGCCTGGTCGCCGTGGCGGCCCTCGTCCCCGAGTCCAAGGCCACCCGCGCCGTCGGCGCCACGGGCGAGCCCGCCCGTCCCGACCTGCTGGGCGCGCTGCTCTCCACGATCGGCATGACCGCCCTGGTCTTCGCGGTCATCTCCGGCCCGCACCACGGCTGGACCTCGGCCCGCGTGCTCGGCTCGGCGGCCGTGGCGGTGGCCGTGCTGGCACTGTTCGCGTACTGGGAGAGCCGGGTCGAGGACCCGATGCTCGACCTCGCCTTCTTCCGGGACCGCAGGTTCACCGGCGCGGTCGCGGGTGCGGTGCTCATCACCTTCGGCATGGGCGGCGCGCTGTTCCTGCTCACCCAGCACCTCCAACTGGTCCTCGGCTACGGCCCCCTGGAGGCGGGCGCGCGCACCGCACCGCTGGCGCTCACCGTGGTCCTGCTCAACTTCAGCGGGCTCTCCGCCAAGTGGGCGGCCAAGCTGGGCACGCCGGTGGCGATCGCGCTGGGCATGGCACTGATGGCGGGCGGCCTGGTCTCCATCGCCGAGCTGGCCTCCTCCGGGTACGCCGGCACGCTGCTCGGTCTGGTGCTGATCGGCGCCGGGTGCGCGCTGGCCAACCCGGCCATGGCGCACGCCATCATGAGCGCCATCCCGCCGGAGAAGGCCGGGGTCGGCGCCGGGATCAACGGCACGCTGGCCGAGTTCGGCAACGGGCTGGGGGTCGCCGTGCTGGGCGCGGTGCTCAGCTCGTTCCTGGCCAACGGCCGCACCCTTTCGGCCGGACTCAGCGCCGGGCAACTGGTCGGCTCCGTCTCCGTGCTGGCCGGTGGCCTGGTCGCGGCGGCCCTGCTGAAGCGGGCCCAGCGCGATGCCGGCTGAGCCGGGGTGGTTGAGCCGCCCGGACCTGGCAAGGTGTGCGGTGAGCGACGGCCCACGGAGGGAAGCCCGGTGGTGAAGGAAGACGGCCCCCCTGAGGACCGCCCCAAGGCCCGCGGCAGCGTCTGGCTGACCGGCAAGGAGCGGCGCGGCCGGGGCGGCCAGCCCTCCGGCCTGGACCGGGACCGGATCACCGCGACCTCGGTCGCCCTGCTGGACGCCGAGGGCCTGGACCGCTTCTCCATGCGCCGCCTGGCGGGCGAGCTGAACGTCACCGCGATGTCCCTGTACTGGTACGTCGACACCAAGGACGACCTGCTCGAACTCGCCCTGGACACCGTTTTCGGAGAGCTTCTGCTGCCCGATCCGGAGGACACGGCGGCCGACTGGCGCGAGCAGCTACGTACCCTCGCGACCGAGTACCGGGCGATGATGGTCCGCCACCCCTGGCTGTCCCCGATCGCCGGCCGCTTCCTCAACATCGGCCCGCACTCCCTGGCCTTCTCCCGCGCGGTGCAGCGGGTGGTCGGCCGGGCCGGGCTGCCCGCGCACGGGGTGACGGGCGCGATCTCGGCCGTCTTCCAGTTCGTGTACGGCTACGGCACGATCGAGGGCCACTTCCACGCCCGCATCGCCGACACCGGGCTGAGCGCGGAGGAATACTTCCAGCAGTCCCTCACCGTCGCCTCCGAGGTGCCCGGCACCTCCGAGGTCATGAAGGAGTCCTACGCGCTGATGGCCGCGCGCGGCGGCGACACCGTCCAGGAGATGCTCGACCGGGACTTCGCCTTCGCGCTGGACCTGCTGGTCGCGGGCATCGAAGCGATGGTGGCCCGCGGCTGACCCCTTTCGGAGGTCGGCCACGGGCCACCAGAGTGTTGCTCTACGAGTCGGACGCCCGCCGCGCCGGGAACCCGCCCGTCGCCACCGGCCCCCACCGCTCCGGCGTCACCCGGATGAGGGACTTGCCCTGCTCGGCCATGGCCTTGCGATACTCGTCCCAGTCCGGGTGCTCACCGGCGATGTTCCGGTAGTACTCGACCAGCGGCTCGACGGAGTCCGGGGTGTCCAGCACCTCGGCCGTACCGTCGATCTGGACCCAGGGCCCGTTCCACTCGTCGCTCAGCACGATCAGGCTGACCCGCTCGTCCCTCTTGGCGTTCCGGGTCTTGGCCCGCTCCGGATAGGTGGAGGCCACGATCCGCCCGGAGTCGTCCACCCCGCAGGTCAACGGGGACCCCTGCGGGGAGCCGTCGGAGCGCCGGGTCAGCAGGATGGCGCGATGGCGGGGGCGTACGAAGTCCAGCAGTTCCGGCAGGGTCACTTTGGTGTTCGTAGCGATGTTGGGTGCCATGCGCCGAGCCTAGGACGCGTTCCGTCAGAGGGACGGCAGCGCGTCGCCCTGGACCGCCTGGATGTCCAGCTCGATCCGCAGGGTGGTGCCGATGGCGGCGATGCCGGCCTGGAGGACCTGGTTGTAGTTCATGGCGAAGTCGTCCCGGTGCAGCTCGGCCGTCGCGCGGAACGCGGCCCGCGTGCCGCCCCAGGGGTCGGCGCCGGTGCCGAGGTAGGCGAGGTCCAGGTCGACCGGGCGGACGATCCCGCGCATCGACAGCTCGCCGTGCACGGTCCACCGGTCGGGGCCGGCCTGGGTCAGCCCGGCCGAGCGGTAGGTCAGCTCCGGGTACTGCGCCACGTCCAGGAAGTCGGCCGAGCGCAGGTGGGTGTCCCGCATCCCGTTGCCCGTGTCGATGGACTCGGCCCGGATGACCGCCTCCACGCGGGACTTGGTGATGTCGTCGGGCGCGATCTCGATGCCCCCGCCGAACTCGGTGAACCGGCCCCGCACGCTGGAGATGCCCAGGTGCTGCGCGACCGCGCCGACCGAGGAGTGCACCGGGTCGATGGTCCACGGTCCGGGCGGCGGCAGCTCGCTGCCGCCCTGCCGGGCCAGGGTGACCGCGCCGACCTCGGCCCGGCCGCTCGCGGTGACCAGCGCGCTGGAGGCGACGGGCGCGTACCCGACGGCGGTCACGATCACCGTGTACGCCCCCGGAGCCAGCGCGGTGTCGTCGCGCACCACGCCCTCGGCGTCGGCCTCGGCCCGCAGCACCTGCGTACCGGTCATGTCGGCCACCGTGACCACCGCGTGCGAGACGGCCCAGCCGTCACGGGTGCGGATTCTCGCGGTCAGTGCCATGGCGTTCTTCTCCCTGCGCGGCTGAGCGCGCGTCGATCAGGGGACCGGCCCGTGGCCCGCTCGGAGAAGGCGGGCCACGGGCCGGTCGGGTGAACTACTCGCCGGGGTGGGCGAGTTCGATGTCGTGACCGTCCGTGCCGGTACCGGCGACGGTCAGCGCGGTGGCCACCGGCGGGTAACCCGTGGCGATCACGGTGTACTCGCCGCCGTCCAGGTCGGTGAAGGCGTACGCGCCGTCCGCACCGGTGGTGGCGGTGCCGACCACGTTGCCCGCCTGGTCGACCAGGGTGACGCGGGCGTCGGCCAGCGGACCGTGCGGGGCCCGGACGACACCGCTGAGCAGCGCGCCGGTGTCCAGGTCGACCTCCACGCGGGTGACCCCGGTGGTGGCGACCTCCACGGGCAGCGCGCGCGGCCGGTAGCCGGCGGCGTTGACCGCGATCGTCACGGTGCCGGGCACCAGCTCGGTGAACCCGAACTCGCCCTGCTCGCCGGTCTGCGCGGCGGCCAGCAGATCACCGCGCACATCGGTGACGACGACCATCGCGTCCTTCACCGGCAGCGCGTTCCCGGCCGCCCGGACCACACCGGTCAGCCCGCTGGTGCCGCTGAGCAGGATGTCGAACGACAGCGCCTCCTCACCCACCACGACGGTGGACGCCTGCGGCTGGAAACCGTCCGCGGAGGCGATCAGCACGTACGAGCCGGTGCCGGGGGCGGCCAGCGCGTAGGAGCCGTCGGCCTGGGCGACCGCGCGGCCGAGCTGGCGGCCGGCCAGCGAGATCAGCGTGACCGCGGCGCCCGGGACCGGGGCGCTCTCGGCGCCGCGCACGAAGCCGTGCACCGGGGTGCCGCCGGCCGGCGGGGTGTCCCCGGCCATGGCGACGGCCGTCATCTGCGGGGCGGTCGCGGCCGCGGTGGCCGTGCCGTCGGCCGAGGGGGCGCCCTCGGTGGTGGCGAAGGCCATGGCCGGGACCTGCTGGGCCTCGGCGACCGCGGGGGCGGCGGCCGGGTCCGTGACGGGGGCCTCGGACTCGGAGGACTGCGCGAGCCCGCCCTTCGTCTTCAGCGGGACCTCCTTGATGAACAGCGTGATCAGGAAGGCGACGGCGGCGAGGCAGCCCGCGATGAGGAAGACATCGGCGATGCCGTGGCCGTAGGCGCTCTCCATCAGGGTCCGGATCGGACCCGGCAGCGTGTCCATGTCCGGGATGGTGTCGGTCGAGCCGGACTGGGCCATCGCGGCCTGGTACTTCGGGCTCAGCGAACCGATGCCGTCCGTGACGTAGTGCGTGATCCGGTGGGCCATCACCGCGCCGAGCGCCGAGACGCCCACCGCGCCGCCCAGGGAGCGGAAGAAGGTGACCGTGGAGCTGGCCGAGCCGAGGTCGGAGGGCGCCACCTGGTTCTGCGTGGCGAGCACCAGGTTCTGCATCATCATGCCGATGCCGAGACCCAGCAGGGCCATGAAGATGGCCATCTTCCAGTAGTCCGTGTCGTACCGGATGCCGCCCAGCAGCAGGAGTCCGGCGGTGACCAGGACGCCACCGCTGACCAGCCACGCCTTCCAGCGGCCGGTACGGGTGATGAACTGGCCCGAGACGGTCGAGGAGATGAACAGACCACCGATCATCGGGATGGTCAGGATGCCGGACATCGTCGGCGACTTGTCGCGGGCGAGCTGGAAGTACTGGCTGAAGAACACGGTGCCGCTGAACATGGCCACGCCGACGAACAGCGAGGCGAGCGAGGCGAGCGTGATGGTGCGGTTCTTGAACAGGCGCAGCGGGATGATCGGCTCGCTGGCCTTGGCCTCGACGAGCACGAACAGCGCGCCGAGCACGATCGAGCCGGCCACCATCGCGTAGGTCTGCCAGGACAGCCAGTCGTACTTGTCACCGGCGAAGGTGACCCAGACCAGCAGCAGCGAGACGGCCGCGGAGATCAGGGCGGCGCCGCCCCAGTCGACCTTCACCTCACGCTTGACCACGGGCAGGTGCAGGGTCTTCTGCAGGACGATCAGCGCGATGATCGCGAAGGGGACACCGACGTAGAAGCACCAGCGCCAGCCGAGCCACGAGGTGTCGGTGATGACACCGCCGAGCAGCGGGCCGCCGACGGTGGCGACGGCGAAGGTCGCGCCGAGGTAGCCGGAGTAACGGCCGCGCTCACGCGGGGAGATCATCGCCGCCATGACGATCTGCGCCAGGGCGGACAGACCGCCGACGCCGATGCCCTGGACGACACGGCAGGCGATCAGCATGCCGGGGTTCTGCGACAGACCGGCCGCCATCGAGCCGACGACGTAGATGATCAGGGCTATCTGGACGAGCGCCTTCTTGCTGTACAGGTCGGCGAGCTTGCCCCACAGGGGGGTGGCGGCCGTCATCGACAGCAGGGCCGCGGTGACGACCCAGGTGTAGGCGGACTGGCCGCCGCCGAGGTCACCGATGATGTGCGGGAGGGCGTTGGAGACGATCGTGGACGACAGGATCGCCACGAACATGCCGAGCAGCAGCCCGGAGAGCGCCTCCATGATCTGCCGGTGGGTCATCGGGGCCTCGTCGGCCCCGCCCCCGTGCTTGGCGTGAGCCCGCACACCGGATGGTGTGGTCGTTGCCATGGGCTTCCTTTACTTACGTGATCGCGGGTGTACGGGTTTCTGCGGAAACGGGGGCGGCCGGTCTCGGCACGCTGGAGCGGCAGTCGCCGAACGACGCGCGCAGCCGGGTCATGAGCTGGATGAGCTGGGCGACCTCGTCGTCGGTCCAGTCGCTCAGCCGCTCTTCGAGCAGCCGGCTGGTGCGCAGCGACAGCTCCACGAGCTGGTCGTTGCCCGCGGGCGTCAGGCGCAGGATGCGCGAGCGCTTGTCCGCCGGGTCCGGCGACCGCTCGATCCAGCCGCGCGCGGCCACGTGGGCGACATGCCTGCTGGTCACCGACAGGTCGACGGCGAGCAGCTCGGCGAGCTTGCTCATGCGCATCTCCTCGTGTCGGCCGAGCAGGGTCAGCACGGCGGCCGAACCGGCCGGGCAGTCGGGCGGGAGTATCCGCCCGATGTCGCGCTTCACGGCGCCGACGGCACTGAGCTGACGTGCCAGCTCCTCGAACTGCGCCTGCTCGGCCATCACACCTCCCCTATTCGTTGCTTTGGGCAACCATACGGATGCTTGGTTGCTGTAGGCAAATAAATCGGGGGCGGGTGGCGCAAAAACTTGGCAAAGGCAAGTATTGCGATCGTAAACGTGCAGGTGGACGCGGGTGACCTGCCCGCCTCTGTCCCCATGGCCCCGCACTTGGGGTGGGCACCCGGATTCGCTAGTGTCTCGGCCCATGGCTAACACCCAGGGCCCCCAGGGCAATTACGACCCCGCAGGCAGCACTCAGATGTTCCGCGCGTTCGTCGACGAGACTCCCCCGGCTCGCCAGCAGGAGGCCGCTTCCTCCGGTCCCCGCGTCGGCCTGATCATCGGCGTCATCGTGGCCGTGGCCGTCGTGGCGGCCGTCGCCTGGCTCGCGCTGAGCTGACCCCCCGGCTCCCTCGTGGAGCCCCCTTCAAAGGCCGCGGCCCGCGTCCGCGCCGAAGCGCGTGACACGGGCCGGGCAGATCTTCCTCAGGTTTGTCAGTCGGAGACAAGACCCTCGCGGAGCTGGGACAGCGTGCGGGTCAGCAGCCGCGAGACGTGCATCTGCGAGATGCCGACCTCCTCGCCGATCTGCGACTGGGTCATGTTGGCGAAGAAGCGCAGCATGATGATCCGGCGCTCGCGCGGCGGCAGCTTGGCCAGCAGCGGCTTGAGCGACTCCCGGTACTCCACGCCCTCCAGCGCCGTGTCCTCGTAGCCGAGGCGGTCGGCCAGCGAGCCCTCGCCGCCGTCGTCCTCGGGGGCCGGGGAGTCGAGCGAGGAGGCGGTGTAGGCGTTGCCCACCGCCAGACCGTCGACCACGTCCTCCTCGGAGACACCGAGCGCGGCCGCCAGCTCCGGCACGGTCGGGGAGCGGTCGAGCCGCTGGGACAGCTCGTCGCTCGCCTTGGTCAGCGCCAGGCGCAGCTCCTGCAGCCGGCGCGGCACCCGCACCGACCACGAGGTGTCGCGGAAGAACCGCTTGATCTCGCCCACGACCGTCGGCATCGCGAACGTCGGGAACTCCACGCCCCGTTCGCAGTCGAAGCGGTCGATCGCCTTGATCAGCCCGATGGTGCCGACCTGGACGATGTCCTCCATCGGCTCGTTGCGCGAGCGGAAACGGGCGGCGGCGTACCGCACCAGCGGGAGGTTCAGCTCGATCAGGGTGTCCCGGACGTAACCCCGCTCGGGGCTGTCCTCACCGAGCGCGGCGAGCCGCAGGAACAGGGAACGGGACAGCGTGCGGGTGTCGATGTCCCCCGAGGGCACCGGCAGTTGGACGGCCTCCTCGGCGGCCGGGGCCGCGTCGGGCGCCGGTGCCGGGACGGCGGGGGCGGGCGCGGCGTCGAGGGCCTCAGCGCCCTCGAAGCCGTCGAGGACGTCGAGAGCGTCGAGCTTCTGCGGCGCTGCCACGGTCTTCGTGAGCACCTTCGAGCTGCCCTGTTCTGCGGACATGCCACCCCCTTTGGGTCGCGGGACGGTCGCGGCGCGCTGTCCTGATCGAACAGCGCGGCCTTCACCTGAATTACCGGCGCCGAAGCCCCGGCAAACGCGCTTCCCGCAGAATGTCACATGTCGGCAACGCGCTGTAGTGACATGTCGACACGTGAGACGCCAAGAAGCCCTGGCAGACCGGGGTTTGACGGGCTTTCGGCGCACAATTGCCGACACTGCCGACGTGCCGTGATTCGCTCCTGACGGTGATCATTCGATCCCGCATACGAACGGCCGCTACCTGCGGTTTTCCGTTCCGTGCTCCCGTGCGCCGGTCATGCCTCGATCCGGTTGGCCGATCTGAGCCGCTGGAAGCTCCGGGCGAGCAGCCGGGAGACATGCATCTGGGAGACACCGAGTTCGGCGCTGATCTGCGACTGGGTCAGGTTGCTGTAGTAGCGGAGCAGCAGGATGCGCTGCTCGCGCTCGGGGAGCTGGACCAGCAGGTGCCGGACCAGGTCGCGGTGCTCGACGCCGTCCAGCGCCGGGTCCTCGTACCCGATGCGGTCCAGCAGTCCGGGCAGCCCGTCGCCCTCCTGCGCGGCCTCCAGCGAGGTGGCGTGGTACGAGCGTCCCGCCTCGATGCAGGACAGCACCTCCTCCTCGCTGATCCTGAGGCGCTCGGCGATCTCGGCGGTGGAGGGGGATCTGCCGAGCGCGGTGGTGAGGTCCTCGGTGGCCCCGTTCACCTGCACCCACAGCTCGTGCAGCCGGCGCGGTACGTGCACGGTGCGGACGTTGTCCCGGAAGTACCGCTTGATCTCGCCGACCACGGTCGGCATGGCGAAGGTCGGGAACTGCACGCCCCGGTCGGGGTCGAAGCGGTCGATGGCGTTGATCAGCCCGATGGTGCCGACCTGGACCACGTCCTCCATCGGCTCGTTGCGGGAGCGGAAGCGGGCGGCGGCGTAGCGCACCAGCGGGAGGTTGGCCTCGATGAGCGCCCCGCGGACCCGGTTGTGCTCCGGGGTGCCCGGGGTGAGGTTCTTCAGCTCGCCGAAGAGCACCTGGGTCAGGGCGCGGGTGTCGGCGCCCCGGCGCTTCTCGGGAGGGGGTGCGGCGGCGGGCTCGGCGGAGGGCTCGGGGAGGGTCGCGGGCGCCTCCGCCTGGGGCGGCGCAGTACTGGCCGACACGGTCAACGCCACCTCTTCATCGGTCAATCATCCGTCAAAAGCGGTCATAGCATCACAAGACATGTGCACTGTGTGCAAGCACCGCATAACTCCGTGTTGGGCCTCAAACGACGCCAATGGATGGATCGCCGGACACGGAAAAGCCCCCCGCCGTAACGGCGGAGGGCACGCTGTCCGGGCCTGCCCGGCCCTCAGAACTCGTAGTCGGCGATCACCCACGTGGCGAACTCCCGCCACAGCGCGACGCCCGCCTGATGGGCGGGGTGGTCGAGGTAGCGCTGGAGGGCGCCCGCGTCCTCGACGGAGGAGTTGATGGCGAAGTCGTAGGCGATGGGGCGGTCGGTGACGTTCCAGCCGCACTCCCAGGAGCGCAGCTCGCCGATCTGCCCGCCGAGCGCGCGGAAGGCGGCCACGCCCTCCTGGACGCGCGGGTCGTCGCGCCCGACACCCTCATCGAGCTTGAACAGGACCAGGTGCCGGATCATGCGGCGTACCTCTTGCTCTTTCGGCCGGTCAGTTCTTCGCGCCGTCCACGACCCAGGTCATGAAGTCCCCGATGGCCCCGGCGGCGTCCGATATGCCCTCGAAGGCTATCTGGACGTAGTCGGCCGCCTTGGCCGGGTCCGTGATGATCACGTACATGGCGAAGACCACGAGCGCGAACACGACGATCTTCTTGGCGTTCACCGCCACCGCGGCCTCCCCTGTCCCATCGGCCCCACTGACCTGCCTGCGGCGGCGAGTGTAACCGCCACGGGCCTGCGCGCACCCAACAGGACGGCCACGATTGTCAATTGAGGGGCCCCTGAGGGCCAACGCCGGGACGCACGAAGGGCCCCGTCCGAAGACGGGGCCCTTCTCAAGCGGTAGCGGAGGGATTTGAACCCTCGGTGACTTGCGCCACACTCGCTTTCGAGGCGAGCTCCTTCGGCCGCTCGGACACGCTACCGAGGGAGACCTTACAGCAAGGTGCCCCATCGGCAGAAATCGATACCCGGAGCCCCTCCCAGCAGGTATTTCAGCGCCCTCTGAAGAACTCCGTCAGCGGCCGGGCGCACTCCTCGGCGAGCACGCCCTGAACGACCTCGGGCCGGTGGTTGAGCCGCCGGTCGCGTACGACGTCCCAGAGCGAGCCGGCCGCGCCCGCCTTGTCGTCGCGGGCGCCGTAGACGACCCGGTCGACGCGGGACTGGACCAGCGCGCCCGCGCACATCGTGCACGGCTCCAGCGTCACCACCAGCGTGCAGCCGGTCAGCCGCCACTCGCCGAGCGCGGCGGCGGCCCGGCGCAGCGCCAGCACCTCGGCGTGGGCGGTCGGATCACCGGTCGCCTCACGCTCGTTGTGCCCGGCGCCCAGCACGGTGGTGCCGTCCGGGCCGAGCACGACGGCGCCCACCGGGACGTCACCGCCGAGCGCGGCCCGCCCGGCCTCGGCCAGGGCGAGCCGCATCGCGGGGCGCCAGGGGTCGCGCACCGGGTCCATGTTCCTCGGGGGCCTCGGGATCTCGTGCGGCGCGGTCAGCGGACGGTCTCCAGTACTTCCGAGGCGCCCAGCACCTCGGCGATCGTGCCCAGGGCGTCGTCCGCGTCCAGGGCGCGCAGCTCCTTCTCGCCGATCCCGAGATCGCCGAGGATCTCGCGGTCGCCGACCGGGCTGTGCGGGACGGCGTCGGCGTCCGGCGACTCCTCGCCGTCCTCCGTCTCCTCGGACTCGCCGTCCTCGGTGCCGTCGAGATCCAGGGCGTCCAGGTCGGGCCCGTCGTCCGCGCCGGGCTCGCGGCCCAGCAGCTCATCGGTGAGGAGCAGTTCCCCGTAGGCGCTGCGGGCGGCGGCGGCCGCGTCGGAGACATAGATACGGGGGTCCTCCTCCCCGTCCACCCGGACGACCCCGAACCAGGAGTCCTCCTGCTCGATCAGGACGAGCACCGTGTCCTCCTCCGGCGACGCCTCGCGGGCGAGGTCGGCCAGATCGGACAGGGTCTCCACATCGTCGAGCTCCGTGTCGCTCGCTTCCCACCCGTCTTCGGTGCGCGCGAGCAGTGCGGCGAAGTACACCGTGACTCTCCCACTGGTCATAGGTGTGCCGGTCGGGGGGTCCCCCCGGCGGAGGTCCGGGCGGGGGAGCAGGTGCGCTCCGGGGTCCGCCCACTGGGAATCGTGGCAGAAACAAGTCGCTCAGGGGACGTCTTCGGCTCCCTGTGTCCGGCTGTTTCGGTCGTCCGTCACCGAACGGCCGACGGCGGGTCCGGGAAGGGCTCACCAGCGCACCCGTCGCCGCCACCTGCGGATCGTACGCGGCGTCGCGAGCGCCGATGACAGGACCGTACGACGGCCGGGGCTACCAGCGGAACGTTCGCATGCGCATGGCGTGGCGCAGCCGGGCCGCCTTGGCGCGGCGCGGCTGGACCCGGTCGCGCAGTTGCCGGGCCTCGGCCAGGTCGCGGAGGAACTGGGCCCGGCGGCGCCTGCGTTCGGCGTCCGTCTCGGGCTGCGGGGGCCTGAAGGGCCCGATCTCCCCGGTCGTCGCCGGGCCGTTGTTCGGCAGGTTCGGCAGGTCAGCCACGGTTTCACCACCCCGGTCGGTCTTGTGCGCATTCCCCCGGACGGGCGGTTTGATGCCGAGACGAGGCACAGGGCGGGCACGGTTACTGTTGAAGACATGCGTCTCCACGTCGTCGACCACCCCCTGGTCGCTCACAAGCTCACCACGCTGCGCGACCAGCGCACCGACTCCGCGACCTTCCGCCGTCTCGCCGACGAGCTGGTCACCCTGCTCGCCTACGAGGCCACGCGCGACGTGCGCACCGAGGCCGTCGACATCCAGACCCCGGTCGCCCGGACCACCGGCGTCAAGCTCGCCCGCCCGCGCCCGCTGGTGGTGCCGATCCTCCGGGCCGGTCTCGGCATGCTGGACGGCATGGTCCGGCTGCTGCCGACCGCCGAGGTGGGCTTCCTGGGCATGATCCGCAACGAGGAGACGCTCCAGGCGGAGACCTATGCCTCCCGCATGCCGGACGACCTCTCCGGCCGCCAGGTGTACGTCCTGGACCCGATGCTGGCCACCGGCGGCACCCTGGTCGCGGCCATCCGCGAGCTGATCCACCGCGGCGCCGACGACGTGACCGCCGTGGTCCTGCTGGCCTCTCCCGAGGGCGTCGAGGTCCTGGAGCGTGACCTGGCCGGCACCCCGGTCACCGTGGTCACCGCCGCGGTGGACGAGCGCCTGAACGAGCAGGGCTACATCGTGCCGGGCCTGGGCGACGCGGGCGACCGCCTGTACGGCGCGGCCGAGTAGGTACCAAGAAAAGGGGGGCCGCCCGGTTGGGTGGCCCCCCTTTTTTTGCTCTGCGGTTCAGCAGGTCTTCTTCTTGGTGGTCGTGACCGCCGCCACCTGTTCCGGCGCGGTCAGCTTGGTCACCGCGCTGTCGGCCGCCGGCCGCTGGGTCAGCGCCTTGAACCTGTCCCCGATGACGAGGTCCAGCTCGGTGCCCTTGCGGGCCGCGTCGGTACGCCGCTCGGCGTCCGTGAGCTGGGTGCTCAGCACCGGCAGTGTGGTGTCGAGGGCGGTGGCGGGACCGATGAGCATCCCGGTGCCCTTGACCTTCTTGTCGAACTGCTTGTCCGCGTTGCCCACGTCGCCGATCTTGAAGCCGCGCTTCTTCAGCTCGTCCGCCGTCTGCTTGGCGAGCCCGGAACGCGTGGTGGCGTTGTAGACGTTCACGGTGATGGTGCCGGGCTTGGGCAGGGCCTTGACCGGAGCCGCCTTGGCGACCTTGGTGCGGCAGTCCGCCGCGTGACCGGACACCGAGCCGTCGCCGCCGGTGAAGACGTCGATGAGCTGCAGCGTGCCCCAGCCGGCGACGCCCAGCGCGGCCACGGAGGCCACGACGGCGGCGACGAGCCTGCCGCGTCGCCGGGGCGGGCGCATCCGAGGGTAGGTGTCCCCTGTGATCCGGTATTTACCGCCCATGCCGGGGGGAGTCAGCATGCTCATGAGCGCAGCGTAGTGCGCCGAGGCCGCGATGCCTATTAGATGATCAGTCCATCCGGCGTAGCCGAACCCGAAAGGGGTAACCGGCGCCCCGTACGGGCCAGTCGGGCTTGCCCCGACAGCCGGTCAGCCCAGTTCGAGGACGCGGGCGTGCAGCACCTGGCGCTGCTGGAGCGCGGCGCGGACCGCGCGGTGCAGCCCGTCCTCCAGATAGAGGTCGCCCTGCCACTTCACGACATGGGCGAAGAGGTCGCCGTAGAACGTGGAGTCCTCGGCGAGCAGCGTCTCGAGGTCGAGCTGCTGCTTGGTGGTCACGAGCTGATCGAGGCGGACCGGGCGCGGCGCGACGTCCGCCCACTGCCGGGTGCTCTCCCGGCCGTGGTCGGGGTACGGCCGGCCGTTTCCGATGCGCTTGAAGATCACACGGAAAGCCTACCGGCCCAGACGTTCCGGGCGCAGCCATGGCGGCGGAGTGCGACGCTGAAAAAGACACGGCAAAGCGGGCATTACGGCGACTACCGGCAGTGGCGGTCACCGGGACGAGGGGCCTTGAGATGAGCGACAGCGCGACCACGCCCGCCCCCGACGGCTCCGGCCCGGCCCAACTGCCCGACGCGGCCCGCCCGATCGCGGCCGGCTACGCCTTCACCGGCCCGGCGCTCGACCTCGGCGCGCTGCTGTGGGACGGGGTGTGCCACCCGGAGGCGCAGGTACGGGTGCCGCTGCCGATGCTGAACCGGCATGGACTCGTCGCGGGCGCCACCGGCACCGGCAAGACCAAGACGCTCCAGCTCATCGCCGAGCAACTCTCCGCGCAGGGCGTCCCGGTGTTCCTCGCGGACGTCAAGGGCGACCTCTCCGGCATCGCCCGGCCCGGCCAGGGCGGGGCCCGGGTGAGCACCCGCGCGGCGGAGACCGGACAGAGCTGGTCGGCGGAGGGCTTCCCGGTGGAGTTCCTGGCGCTCGGCGGGATCGGCCACGGCATCCCGGTGCGGGCCACCGTCACCAGCTTCGGGCCGGTGCTGCTGTCCAAGGTGCTGGGCCTGAACCGCACTCAGGAGCAGTCCCTCGGCCTGATCTTCCACTACGCCGACACCAAGGGCCTGGAGCTGATCGACCTCAAGGACCTCCGCGCGGTCGTCGCCTTCCTCACCTCCGACGAGGGCAAGCCCGAACTGAAGGGCATCGGCGGGCTGTCCACCGCCACGGCCGGGGTGATCCTGCGCTCGCTGACCGCGTTCGAGGCGCAGGGCATGGCGGACTTCTTCGGCGAGCCCGAGTTCGACACGGCCGACCTGCTGCGCCTCGCGCCGGACGGGCGGGGCCTGGTCTCCGTACTGGAGCTGCCCGCGGTGCAGGACAAGCCGCAGTTGTTCTCCACGTTCCTGATGTGGCTGCTGGCCGACCTCTTCCACGACCTGCCCGAGGTGGGGGACGCCGACAAGCCGAAGCTGGTGTTCTTCTTCGACGAGGCGCATCTGCTCTTCCACGACGCCTCGGACGCCTTCCTGGACGCCATCACCCAGACCGTGCGGCTGATCCGGTCCAAGGGCGTCGGCGTCTTCTTCGTGACCCAGACCCCGAAGGACGTCCCCTCCGACGTGCTCGGCCAGCTCGGCAACCGCGTCCAGCACGCCCTGCGCGCCTTCACCCCGGACGACCAGAAGGCGCTGAAGGCGACCGTGAAGACCTTCCCCGACTCGCCCTACGACCTGGCGGAACTCCTCACCGGCCTCGGCACCGGCGAGGCCGTCATCACCGTGCTCAGCGAGAACGGCGCCCCCACCCCGGTCGCCGCCACCCGGCTGCGCGCCCCGGAGTCCTTGATGGGCCCGGTGGACCCGGCCGAGCTGGACCGGGCGGTACGGGAGTCGCCGCTGTACGGACGTTATGCACAGGCTGTGGACCGCGAGTCGGCGTACGAGAAGCTGACGGCGGCCCAGGCTCAAGCCCCCGCTGAGGGACCCAGGACCAAGCGGGAGGACGAGCCCTCGCTGGTGGAACAGGTCATCGGCAGCGGGATGTTCAAGTCGCTGGCCCGCTCGGTGGGTACGCAGCTCGGCCGCGAGATCACCCGCTCCCTGTTCGGCACGGCCCGGCGGGGGAGGTAGTCCGCCCCCGCCGGTGCGTCAGCGGCGCTTCTCCTCGGGCGGCCGCTGAGCCTTCTTGTCCCGCTGGGCGGGTGCGTTGCGGCGGGCCTCGGCGCGCAGCAGGGCGCGCAGGACCGCGTAAGGGTCGGTGGGCATGGCTGTGGTCCTCCTGCATCCGAGCTGATGTGAGCGGTGCCGACTGCTCGGTCCGCTCAGCAGCGCAGGACGACCGTGCTGAGGAGGGGTGCGGGGTACGGGGGCCGCGTGCGTTCCGGGTCCGGTGCCGCGCCGGCCGGGGCGGACGCGGGGGCGGGCGGGGGAGCGGTGCGGTCGGGGAGGCCGGCGTGGTGGCGGGTGCGGGCGCCGGGGCGGGCCGGGGTGGCGTGCAGGTCGTGCTCGTATTCCTGGGCCATGCCCGGCACCGGGCCGGTCTGCGCGAGGGCCACATGGCCGCCGGGCACCGACAGGGCGAGCAGCAGCACGAGCGCCCGGAACCAGCTCCGGGCGCGCGAGGCACGAGGACGCGCGGTGCTCACGCGGGTCCTCTCCCCGCCGAAGCCCCCCGCTGCGCCTCCGGCCGCCGAAGTCCGCCCGCACGGCGTACGACGGCGGCGGGAGGTTGACGACCGGAGGAGAGCGACGGGGGCCGCGGGTCAGACCGTCTGCGGGATGTCCTTGGCGCGGCCCTTGATCCGGAAGGAGGTGATGATCTCGACGATGCCGACGACGATCAGCCACCAGCCGCCGACCAGGGTCAGCACGGCCACCGACTCGAAGGGGGAGTCGATCAGCACGATGCCGGCGATGAAGGTGACGATGCCGAGGAAGATGTGCCAGCCGCGCGCGGGCATCCCCTTGTCGGAGACGGCGGCCATGGTCTGGGTGACGCCCCGGATCAGCCAGCCGATGCCGATCCACAGCGCCAGCAGCAGGATCGACTGCATCGGCCCCCGGAAGCAGAGCAGGCCCAGCAGGATCGACAGACCGCCGCTGAGGAAGGCCAGCACCCGCAGCGAGGTCTTCTTGTGCGTGCCGAAGGCCGAGACGAGCTGGAAGACACCGCTGACCAGCAGATAGAGGCCGAACAGCACGCCGACCGCGACCAGGGTGGCCCCCGGCCAGATCAGTACCAGGATGCCGAGGATCAGCGAGGCGATGCCGGTGAGCAGCACGACCTGCCAGGCCGCCTGGGACAGCATGTGCAGCGGTCCCTCGAACGGCTCCTCGTAGTCGTGACGCTCCCGCTCCGCGCGCTCACGGTCCTTGTCCATCCGGACCGCGTCGGGCCCGGTGGCGCTGCCGGGCGGGGCCTGGCCCGCGCCGGGGTTCGGTTCGTACGGGCCGCCCTGCGTGGGGCCGCCGATGGGAGGCTCGGTCATGTTCCATGCTTGGACCGAACGGGGACATTCCGCCACTCGGGGGCGGCCGACGGGTGCTACTCCTTCGCCTTGGCGGCCTTCGCCGCCTTGGCCGCCGCCTTCATCTCCTGCTTGTGCGCCCGCACCTTGGCCAGCGACTCCGGCCCGGTGATGTCGGCGACGGAGCGGTACGACGTGGTCTCGCCGTACGCCCCGGCCGCCTCCCGCCACCCCTTCGGCGTCACCCCGAGCTGCTTGCCGAGCAGGGCGAGGAAGATCTGCGCCTTCTGCTTGCCGAACCCCGGCAGCGCCTCCAGCCGCTTCAGCAGCTCAGGCCCGCTGCCGGCGTCCCGCCACACCGCCTCGGCGTCCCCGTCGTAGTGCTCGACCAGGTACTGGCACAGCGTCTGCACCCGCTTGGCCATCGACCCCGGATAGCGGTGCACGGCCGGCTTCTCGGAGAGCAGCGCGGCGAACTCCTCGGGGTCGCGGGCGGCGATGTCGTGCGCGTCCAGGTCGTCGGCGCCCATGCGGCGCGCGATCGTCTCCGGGCCCTTGAACGCCCACTCCATCGGGATCTGCTGGTCCAGCAGCATCCCGGTGAGCGCGGCGAGCGGGCTGCGGCCGAGCAGCGCGTCGGCGTCGGGGTCCTGGGCGAGGTGCAGGGTGACGTCCATGCGTCCATGATCCCGCGCGCGGGATCAGTCCGCCCGCCAGTACCCCAGCGCGTGCACCCGCTGCTTGGGCACGCCGAGTTCCTTGCGGACGTACGAGCCGAGGGCGCGGGTGGTCGCGGTGTCGCAGGCGATCCACACGTACGGGTGCTCGGTGCCGGACAGGATCTCGGGCAGCTCGGCGCGGACCCGCTCGACCAGGTGCTTCCCGGCCTCCTGGCGCGGTACCTCGCGGATCTCGTGCCGCTCGGGGTCGGCGCCGGACGGGAGTCCGTCGAGGGTGCCCTCGAACCAGACGGTCGCCGGGGCCGAACCCAGCTCTTTGAAAAGGGAGTTGATCGCGGGCAGCGAGGCGGTGTCGCCGACCACCAGGACGTGCGAGGGGTCGGGCTCGGGGCGCTGGAAGCCGGTGCCCTGGACGGTCGCCTCGACGGTGTCGCCCTCCTTGGCCGCGCGGGCCCAGTCCGAGGCGCACCCCTCGTGCAGGGCGAACTCCAGGGCGAAGGTGCCGGTCTCCGGGTCGGGGTCGACCAGGGTGTAGGCGCGCTGGTGGGGGCGGCCGTCGTCGGAGAACCACAGGCGGACCCACATCGTGGGGTGCACGCCGGTCGCCGCGAGCAGCCCGCCGTCGGTCATCCGCAGCCGGCGGTAGTGCGGGGTGACGTCCTCGGCGCCGGTCACCGTGAACGTGAAGTCCTTCGCCCGCAGCAGTTTGAGTACCGCACCCTCCCAGCCCCGACCCTGACCCATCGTGTCTCCACCCCTCGCGTACGATTCCTTCACTTGGCTGTGAAGTTAGGCAAGGCTAACCTAAAACGGAAGGGTGCTCCAGGGTGACCACCGAGACCTACCGCGACGCCTGGGGCATCCCCCATCTGCGCGCCACCAGTGCCCGTGAACTCGCCCGCGCCCAGGGCCGGGTGACCGCCATCGACCGCGCCTGGCAACTGGAGGTCGAACGGCATCGCGCGCAGGGCACCTCGGCGTCCTTCCTCGGCGCCTCCGCGCTCCCCTGGGACATCTTCGCCCGCCGCGCCCGCCTCGACGACACCGCGAGACGGTGCTTCGCCGCGCTGGAGAGACGGGACCCGGAGACGGCGGACTGGGTCCGCGCCTACGTCGACGGCGTCAACGCGGGCCTCGCCGAAGGGGCCGCCCGCACACCGGAGTTCGCGCGAGTGGGCCTGGCTCCCGGCCGCTGGGAACCCTGGACCCCCCTCGGCGTCTGGCTCGGCACGCACATCCTGTTCGCCGGCTTCCCGGCCAAGCTCTGGCGCGAGGAGGCGATACGGCACCTCGGTCCCGACGCGGTCGGCCTCTTCGCCACCGACGGCCCCGGCACCGCGGGCAGCAACGGCTGGCTCCTCGCCGGCACCCGCACCACCACCGGCCTCCCCCTCCTGGCCGGCGACCCCCACCGCTTCCTGGAGGACCCCGGCGTCTACCAGCAAATCCGCCTCTCCTGCCCCGAGTTCGACGTAGTCGGCCTCGCCGTCCCCGGCGTCCCCGGCATCGCCCACTTCGCCCACACCGGCCCCGTCGCCTGGTCCATCACCAACGCCATGGCCGACTACCAGGACCTCTACCACGAACGCCTCCGCCGAACGGGCGCGGGCGTGGAGGCGCTGTCCCCGGAGGGGGTCTGGCAACGGGCGGTCCGGTGCGTGGAGGTTGTCGAGGTCGCGGAGGAGGGGGCGGTGGAGATCGAGGTCATCGAGACTGAGCGGGGGCCGGTGATCGCCGGGGGGCCTGAGGGGCTGGGCGGTCTGGAGGGGGTGGTGAAGGCGGAGGATGCATCCGCCGAGGAGGGCGTGCCCAGCGGGCCAGAGGCTTTCGCCGACTCCGCCGACCCCGTCGAGTCCGCCGCTCCGGCCAAGTCCCTCGACTCCGCCGACCCCGCCGAGCCCTCGGCCCCGGCTGCCTCGGCGGAGTCGGCCGAGTTCAGCGCGTCCCGCTCGTCGACCAGTGGGCAGCGCCGTGCCGATGCGAGTGGTTCGTCCGGCGGGGCCGTCAGCTTGGGCTCACTCGATGCGCCCGTCCCTTCCCCCATCCCCCTCCCGACGGCCGCCGACGGCGGGTCCGCCCCACAGGGGCCACCCGCACCCGACGACGAAAGTTGTACGGGTGGTGCGGGTGGGAACCAATTCCCCGCCGAAGGCGAAGCCGAGGCGGAAGCGCCCGCTACCGCACTGGCCCTCCGTTACCCACCCCGCGTCACAGAAGACCTCGGCTTCAGCGCCCTCCTCCCCCTCCTGAGGGCCCGCACAGTCGCCGACGTGGACAGGGCTCTGGACGCCTGGACCGAGCCCGTCAATGTCGTACAGGCCGCCGACACCACAGGCGCCGTACTCCACAGACTCGCCGGCCGAGTCCCCGTACGCCCCCGTACCAACAGCCTCCGCGTGGTCTCCGCCTGGGAGAAGGGCCACGAATGGCAGGGCTGGCACACACCCCCGTACGCCCCGCTGGACAACGGCATAGCCGTGATGGCGAACCAGCGCGGCCCCGCCACCCCCCTCGGCATCGAGTTCGCCCCACCCCACCGGGCCAACCGCATCCGCACCCTCCTGGAACAACGACCCACCTGGTCCGCCACCGACCTCCCCGCCATCCACACCGACACCCACCTGGCCTCGGCGGCTCCCCTCCTGACCCGCCTCGCGCAACTCAAGACCCTCACCCCGGAAGCCACCCGCCTCCGCGACACCCTGCTGTCCTGGAACCGCCACATGGACGCGGACAGCGTGGAGGCAGCCGTATACGCGGCCCTCCGCACAGCAGTCGTCCGCCGCCTGGCCGCCCACCCCGCATTCGCACCCCTCACCGAACCCCCGGCCTACCCCGAAGTCCTCCTCCCCTGGATGTCCCTCACGGCCCGCATCGGCTTCGCCCTCGAACACCTCCTGAACGCAGAGGGGTTGTACGGAATCGACCGCCAAGAGACCGTACGGGAAGCCCTGGAGGAGATCGCGGAAGCACCCCCCACCACCCCCTGGTCCGCCACCCACCGAGTGGCCCCCTGGCGCGCCCTCCCCGAACCCCCGTACACAGAACCGGGCTTGGCCGGCGACCACGACTGCGTCAACTGCACCACCGCCGTCCCCGGCATCACCGACCTCGCCGCCCGAGGCCCCGCCGCCCGCTACGTCTGGGACCTCAACGACCGCGACAACAGCCGCTGGATCGTCCCCTTCGGCGCGGACGGCGTACCCGGCAACCCCCACCACCGCGACCAACTCCCCCTGTGGCTCAAGGGAGATCTCGCAGAGGTCGTCACCGACTGGACCCAACTCACCCTCGAACACACCGACATAGCCGAGGAAGCACATGCCTGAGACCGCCCACCACGAACAGCACATCCCCGACTTCGGCACCGTAGCCATCCGTCCCCTCAACCCCGCCACGGACGCCCGAGTCATCCACACCTGGGTCAGCCAGGAGAGAGCCGCCTTCTGGGGAATGACGAACCTCACCGAGGCCCAAGTGGCGGAGATCTACGCCCACATGGCCACCCTCGACACCCACCACGCCCACCTCGTCACCAAGGACGGCGACCCCGCGGCTCTCCTCCAGACCTACGACCCCGCAGCCGACCGCGTGAGCGAGTGCTACGAGGTCCGTCCGGGAGACATAGGCGTCCACCTCCTCCTCGCCCCCGCCGCCCCCGACGCCCACAGCCCCGGCTGGACCTCGGCCCTGCTGACCGTGGTCGCGGACTACGTCCTGCGCGTACTGGACCGCACCCGCGTCGTCGTCGACCCGGACGTCCGCAACACCAAGGCCATCACCCGCTTCGAACGCCAGGGCTTCACCACCGGCCCCGAGGTCGTCCTCCCCGAGATCGACCTCCCGGACGTGTACCTGCCGGAGAAGCGCGCCCGTCTCGCCTTCCTCACCCGCGAGACCGCCTTCGCGGAGGCCACCGGTACGGTTTGAGCGCCCCGCCGCCGGCATCCGTACAGGCGGGGGACAGGGCGGGGTCCGAAGACGGAGGCGGGACGACGTGCGCGACCGTAAAAGAGCGCTGCGGCGCGTGCTGTTGGCGGTCGCGAGCCTCCTCCTGCTCGTCCTCGGCACCGCGTCCCCCGCCTCCGCGCACGCGGCCCTGCGCGCGACGAACCCCGAAGACGGAACGATCCTCCAGCGCGCTCCGCGCACGCTGACCCTGACCTACACCGAGTCGGTCGGCCTGCTCACCGACTCCTTCCGCGTCTACGACCCCGAGAACCACCGCCTGCGCACCGGCCAGGCCGACCACGCCCCCGGCCGGGCCGACACGGTCCGCGTCCCGCTGCCGGCGCGGATGGCGAAGGGCACGTACGTGGTGGCGTGGCGCGTGGTCTCCGCCGACAGCCACCCCGTCTCCGGCGCGCTCACCTTCTCGGTGGGCGAGCGGACGGTGACGAGGGCGACGGCTCCTGGCGCGGCGGAGAACGGTACGACCACCAGCCTGTACAACATCGCCCGCTACTTGGCGTATCTCGCGGTGGCGCTGGTGCTGGGGGCGGCCGCGTTCGTGGCGTACTGCCGTCCGCCCCAACGCCTTCTGCTGCGGCCGCTGTTCGTCGTCGGCGCCGCCACTCTGCTCGTCTCCACGCTGGCCCTGTTCCTGTTGCGAGGCCCGTACGAGGAGGGCACGGCACCGGAGTTGGCGTCTTTTGGCCGCGCGCTTACCACGCGTCCCGGTGAACTCTTGCTCGCGCGCCTGGCGTTGCTCCTGCTGGCCGTAGTTTTTGGCCTGGTCCTGCGCCGCCGTCCCGTACCGCGCGCTTTCGCGGTGACCGTGGGCGCGATCCTGGCCGTGGCTCTCGCCCTGACCTGGTCGGCCGCCGAACACGCCTCGGCCGGCATCCAGGTCCCGCTCGCCATCGCCTCCACCACCCTCCACCTCCTGGCGACGGCGGCCTGGCTGGGCGGCCTGGCGGCCCTGCTCCTCACCCTGCGCGCCCCGGCCGTCCCGCCGCAGGTCGTGACCCGCTTCTCCCGCCTCGCCCTGACCTCGGTGATCGTCCTGGTCGTGACCGGCGTCTACCAGTCCTGGCGCGGCCTCGGCACCTGGCAGGCGCTGACGGACACGACGTACGGCCGCGTACTGCTGGCGAAGCTGGTGGCGGTGGGGGTGCTGCTGGGGGCGGCGGCGTGGTCGCGGAGGTGGACGGGACGGTTGCCGAAGACGGCGGAGGCGCCGGTGCCGGACCTCCCTGTAGGACAGTTGCGCCGCACGGTACTGGCGGAGGCGGCCGTAGGCGTGGTGGTCCTGGTCCTGACGACCCTGCTGACCAGCACGTTGCCGGGCCGAGCGGCAGAGGAGGCGGCCACGGCGGAGACGGGCATCCCGGCGGCCTCGGTCACGACGGTCCCGTTCACGGTGGGCGAGAACGGCCGAGGCAAGGTCCAGATCACCTTCGACCCCGGCCGGGTGGGCCCGAACTCCGTCCAGGCAGTGGTCTACGGCGCGAACGGCGCCCTGGCGGCCGTCCCCGAACTCCGCATCACCATGACCCTCCCCGCCCAGCGCCTGGGCCCCCTCGACACGGGTGTCACCGACCGAGGCGGCTACTGGGCCACGAACTCCTTCAACCTCCCGATCCCCGGCACCTGGACCATGAAGGTGACGGTACGGGTATCGGAGTTGGACCAGGTGACGGTCTCCCGCGCGATACGGGTGGCACGCTGACGGTTGATGCACACGGAACGAGTGACGATCGAGGGCGCGACCTTCCTGACCACGCTGCACCTGGGAGGCCCCATCGGCCTACTGGCCCTGCACGGCGCGGTGGAGGGCGGCACAGCGGAACTGGCGCGCGAGGTGGCGACCCGTACGGGAGCCACTTTCCTGACCTTCACCCAGCCGACGGGCCCCCCGACCCACATCCCCTCCACCCGCATGTCCCCCTGCACCCCCCTGACCACCTTCCTCACCCACGCAACCCTGACCATCTCCCTCCACGGCCACAACCGCCGCACCACCCCCCGAACGATCTACGCAGGCGGCTCCAACCGCCCAGCGGCCCGACTCGTGGCGGCCGCCCTTTCCCACTGGGCCCCAGCTTTCGTTCCGATCACGACCCTCTCCGAAATCCCCCACCCCCTACGGGGCCTCCACCCGGACAACCCGGTGAACCAGACCCGGTATGGCGGCGTCCAACTCGAACTCCCGGTGCAGGCCCGCACGACCCACCCGATGCCGACGGACCCGGAAGTCCCACCGCAATCGGTCGTGGACGGACTCGTGGCAGGGGTACGCAAGCTGATGGAAAGAGAGGGAGCCCGTTGGTGATCCCCCGAAGCGCCCTGTTCACGGCCCTGGCAGTGCTGACCCTGACGATCCCCGTCTCGGCCGCAGCCCTCTGGGCCACGGAAACCCAGCCCACGGACGCTCACTGGACCAAGGGCATCACCCCGGAGTGGATGAGCACCCACATGGGCCTGGAACTCCCCGCCTCCACCCACTCGGCCCAGGCGGCATACGAGACGACATCCCGCTTCGACACCGGCATCCTCACCTTCACCCTGACGCGGTCGGAAGCGGAGAAGTACCTGGCGAAGTACCCCCCGGACGGCAAGTGGCTGACCCCGCCGCCCTCCCAGCCGGCCAAGGCCCCGCACGACTTCGCCCAGCTGGGCCTCCCCGAACCCGAAACGCTCACCACCGGCATGCGCTACGGCGACGTCTGCCCCGACACCACGGACGCCCCGCACCCGACCTCCGACCCGCAGTGCGTGAACCTCTACGCCCACGCCTACACCCCGACCCGCACCCGCATCTACGTACGCGCCCACTACGAACCGGGCATCAGCCCGACCGCCCTGCCCACGACCTTCTCGTCGAGCGCCCACACGAGCGCACGCAGCTCCCGAGCACTCTTCTTCGGCAAGGCGTGCAGCACGACCTCGAGATGCTCCCGGAAGCCGTAGCTGTAACACCCGCACGTGAGAACACCGCAGCAATCCGTCCCGTCGAAGGCGTACTCGAGCTGCCGAAGCGACCCATGAGCCAGAGCCTTCCAGTGCCAGAACGCCGCTTCCGTGTCCTCCCCCCAGGCCCGCTCCCGCTCCAGCCGCCGAAGACCGGCCACACAGGCCCCGGACAGCCCGTCAATAACGGGGAACCGCCGCCTACAGCGCCGCCCCACCCATTCGCCCCGCAGGGCCGAAGGCCGCCTACGCGGCATTGCCCCTTTGCATGTCAGTCATGAGCGGCAAGTTACAACGCAACTCGCCACCCACCTACCGAATTTCCCCGGCCGGCCTGGGGCCCAGCCCTGTCGATCACTTGCCTGGCTCTGGGCCGTACCACTGGAGTGCTTGGCCTGTGACGGCGGCGATGCAGTCGAAGTCACGGTCGCGGTGCAAGAGAGTCAGGCCCTGAAGTTCCGCCGTCGCGGCCACTACCAGGTCCACCGCCCCCGCGCTGCGATGCCGGCCTCGCTCGGTCAGGGCGTCCTGTACCTGCCAGGCGCGGGCGTACGCGCGATCGTCGACCGGAACCCAGCCGAAGATCATGCGCAGGTCCTCGATGCCACGCGCCCGGTCTTCGGCGGAACGGGCACTGTAGAAGAACTCGAGCTCGGTGATGGGACAGGTGGCGATCAGCCCGGCAGCGGCGGCCTGGTCCCACCCGTACTGTTCCGCGTCGCCGCGCATGAACCGGGCGAGCGCGCTGGTGTCGATCAGGAACTGGGCCGCGTTCACCGGCGGTAGTTCCCCTTGTCCTCGAAGAGGTCCAGATCGAAGGCACCCTCACCGGCCGCAGCACGCAACCGCGTGAGCGCGAGCGCCCGCCGGCGGTTCTCCAGCACCTCACGAAGAGCGGTGTTCACCGTCTCCTTCTTGGTGCCGGTACCGAGCGCCTTGGCCACATCGGCCAAAAGGTCGTCATCGAGATCGATCACGGTACGACTCATGCGTACACCTCCCCGGATATCAAAGCTGCCATTGAGTATATCGCGCACCATGCTTCATTGGTCGGTACGACGGCCACCGAGCCCGACCCCACCAACTCCTGCAGCTCGGTTGAACTCCAGGTCGGTGAGGGTGCGCCGCTAACCCGCCGAACCCGCACTGTGTGCCGCACTCGTCCGTGATCCCTCGACTTGCTGGAGCACACATGACCGCCGAGCACACTGCGATCGCCGTATTGGGCGCAACCCTGGCTGCCTTTATTGCTGTCACCCATCCCGCCCTGATTCCGGCCATGACGATGGCAGGTGTCGCTTGGGGAGCGCTCGCGCTCTATCTGAAGTCTTGACACGTCTGTTCAGTCGCGCAGCCAAGGGAGAGGCCCTATAGAACCGGGATCAGTAGCGACGCAGGATGGGGCATGGAGGGAAGGCGATGCCCCCGCGGCTCTCCAGGCCGTGGCGCTGCCGGCCGGGTGGGCGGCGGACGACAACGTACCGTCCGCCTTTGCCATCCTCGATTTGGTCGAGGACGGGTGAAAGGACTTGCGCCGCAGGTCGAACCCGCTGCACGGCCCTGCGGCACAAGCCGGTGACGATGCGCAGGCCCTGTCACGGGTGGCGACCAAGGTCGCTGCGGGCTTCCGGCTGATCCGCGCTCCGGTGCTGCCGGGTTCGCAACCTGCCGTGGCTGCTCGCCCGTGCGGATAGCCGTGGAACGTGCACACGTCGAAGGGCCCCGCTGCGCACAGTGGGGCCCTTCGACTTCGTGCCTGGTGAGGCACTGGCGGAGGATACGAGATTCGAACTCCTGAGGGCTTGCTCCCAACACGCTTTCCAAATGTTCGTATGGCGGTCCGGTGGAGTCCGTCGCTATTCCTGCTTCGGGCCGAGTGAGGCCAGCGGGCGTGTGACTAGTCACCCGATCGATTTCGAACACTTGGGGTGACGGCGACGTTCAGTGGCACGCTAACCTCGATGAGATTTTCTAAGTCGAGGGCGGAAAACAGTTCTGATCGCTCGACGGAAATGTCACGAAGCTCGGACTGATGCCGCTTCCGTGCGAGTCCAGGATGGCAAAGTTTTATGATCTTCCGATCTCGATCTACTCACGGGCAACGTGAGAAGCTCCATTCTCCACATCGTCGGGATGTACGAGGGAATCCTGGATATCTAAGATGTGCATAAGTGATTTGACTGATACGACCCGGCTGTTGCCAATCCAGAATACCCTGAAGGGGAGGGTGCCTTTCCTGGCCATCTTCGACGCCTGCGATTCTGAGAGGCCAACAATGTTGGCGGCCTCGCCGAAGCTAACATATTGAGGCAGGAGATCGGAAAGTCGATAGTACAGATTCTTTCCATCCACCCAGGATCTCCCCACTTGCGCCGGAGTAATGACGGGAGCATCCGCCTCGCTGCGGCATCCGCTGCGGATTTTATCGTGAAGGATCTTGGCGTGATTCATGGCTCCCATTCGTTGCAGTAGGGATCCCGTACGCTCCCCTCGAATCCTCTCGTTGGCATCCGGATCGCGCACCGCGCTGGCATCAATGATTGAGGATGCCTGAAGCTCAAAATCTTCTTCGTGCGTGGCATCAGAGATTGCATCTCCTTCGCTCACTGCACATGTTTCCGCGCTTCCGGCTTCCACGAGGCCACGACCGCTGGCGAACGCTCGAGTCATCATGGTGTCCAGGAGTTCCTTGGATGGTATGCCGCTTCCCTTGTAGAACCATGCCGATAGGGCGCCTTCTACCATGGCCGACCTGATGTCGGAGACCTCGTAATGCCATTTGCGTGCTAACTCTTGCGACCACCCCCCAAAATATGGAGTCAGCAGGTCTAGTAGGATGATCAGCCACTTCTCTCGCTCCTGTTGGTCGCCCTCTCTCGCCAAAGTGCCCACCGATTCCCAGAGGCGCATGCTGGCTGTGGATTTTGATCGACCCAGTCGGACTTTTTTGCGCAATGCTTGATATGTGGGATGGTTCTTTACTGTGCACGACTGGATATCGCCGACATGCGCACAGATGGGCTCTCCGTTGGAGTCGCGTAGAACTCGTTCGGTGAGGATGGTGAAGATGTCTTTCATGATTTCCTCTCGTGCCACTGGATTGGGTCTACGGGAAATCATGGAGCCCAACCTTTACGGTACGGGTAATTTTGCGAATATTCACCCAATCGGGTGAATCACGCTTAGTTGGCGCGACAAAGTGAGAGCGCATGAGTAGCGGAACTCGGCAGGTGGCGCTCGGTGTGCTTTCCCGGGACG
This sequence comes from Streptomyces bauhiniae, assembly GCF_004784475.1. GTDB lineage: Bacteria > Actinomycetota > Actinomycetes > Streptomycetales > Streptomycetaceae > Streptomyces > Streptomyces seoulensis. Next base: position 67,653 of record NZ_SRRT01000006.1, on the reverse strand, counting down.
TCGCAACGCATGGTTGGTCCCGGTCTGGGCAGGGATGCCGCCTCCGTGGCTGGCTGGTGGTCAGTGCAGGCGCGCGTCGAGAGGGAAGGCAGGGTGTGGTTGTTGCCGGATGACCTGGCGCGGAACCGGCGGGCGATGCGGCGTAAGGCCCCGACTCGATCATGGGCTGAGAGCCTCGGGGAGTGGCGCGAATGTAGGCGCGGAGTATGCATGTGACGAGGACCACGTTCCCCAACGTCGCAGAGCGGGACGAGGACGCGCTCTGGATGCCGTCCGGTGCCGACGAAGAAGTGGACTGCGACGTTAGTGCCCGGTGAGAGGCACTGACGGAGGATACGAAATTCATGAGGGGTTGCCCCCAACACGCTTTCCAACTGTTCGTATGGGGGCCCGGGTGGGTTGGCAGACGTTCTGACCTGCGGAGCCGTGGTGTCGGATCGGTCGCACGGACCGGCCCGAACGACCGCGAACGCAACCCGAACTGCAACCCTCCGCACCCTGTTCCCAGGGTCGCGACTCTGGGCGAGACCGGAGTTGCGGCACCGTTGGTGAGGCGTTCGGTGGAGCGGAAGAACCGCCGGGCAGAACACTGCATCGTCAGGCTTACTGGTCGGCGCTTCGTAGGCGACTGTGTGTGCGGATTCTCCTCCCAGGGTGTCGGTGGTGCCGGGTAGGTTTGCTGCGGCAGGCAACCACAAACGGGGAGAAATTTCGATCATGTACGACGCCGAGTTAATGGCCGTTGCCACGGGGGCGGCCGGCACACTTGTTGCAGCTATAACCACCTCGGGCGTTGACAAGATGCGTCTGAAGGTTGCGCATTTCTTCCGCCGGGGCACCCCGGAACAGCAGAGAGCTGCTGCCCAAGCAGTGGACGACATCGCAGCAACGCTCACCTCGCCGTCGGCAGAGGCTCGGGAGCTAGCAGCGAACATTTGGACGCGACTTATCGTCCAATACCTTGCCGAACACTGTGACGCCATAAGTGAGGTAGGCGAACTCGCGGTACCCACTCCACCGGCCTCTAGGGTCTGGAACCAGCACAACACCGGGACAGGAACGTTCATCGGTGGTGACGTGCACGGTGGCCTCACCTTCAACTACGGCGGTGTGCCTGATGGCGGACGCTGAGCAGCGCGAGCAGCACAATCACGGCTCGGGCACGTTCGTGGGCGGTGACGTCCGTGGTGGCTTCTGGCAGATCTTCGTTCCGCCCAACGGCAAGAACACGTCCAGCCAGTCGACACAGTCGGAGCGATGGCCTGAACTGGATGACGAAGAGAGGGATGACTACGAAGGCCGCATAGCGGCTCTGCTCGTATCTGCATGGCTTGCTGCTACGGCTGGATCGGCTGTCATTCTTGCGCTGTCGGGGCGACCTTGGGGCGATCAGGGGCCTGCTCCTGGCGTAGCAGCACGCGTCGTCGGAGGATTCTTTTTTTCCTACCTCTGCTTGGCGGCGGCCGCCGCCCTCTTCGCCCGCGTCTCTCAGGTCTTCGAGGTCTGGTCGGAGCAGTGTGCCATCACAGCCATGCAGAGCCGGGGCCGGTTGGTTGCTAGACCCCCGGCGTCCATGTCACGGGCTATGGCGGGCTTGACGGCGGGGTCAGCCCTCGCCGCCGAACTCCTGGCGTCCTTGTACGGATGGTCCTCCTATGGGGGCTCAGTCTCCCGTCGTGCGCATCAAGCCAGGCTGAACGCGGCTGCCAACGCCAGATCGGCCCTGGCGGCAGCGAGGAGGCCGCAGGCCTGAAGGGGTGGTCGGCGGGTGCGAAGGCCGGCCCGCCTCACGCCGAAGACCTAATTTGCTAGACATGAGGTCCTGCCCTCGGAGAGGGCGAGGGCGCGGACAGCGACCACGGCCTGACTCGCGCCGAAGCCGACTTGGTTGAGGCCGCGGGGTACCCGCCCGAGTCCAGCAGCAAGCACGCAGTCAGGCACGGCGGCGGGTATACAGCCAAACGCGCCGGATCGATCAAGGAACGCCAAGCTGGGCGCCGGGGCCCCGTAGATGCCTGATTGCGACAACTGCAAGCCAAACTGCCACCCGCAACGTCGAAGGGCCCCGCTGCAAGCAGCGGGGCCCTTCGACTTCGTGCCCGGTGAGGCACTGGCGGAGGATACGAGATTCGAACTCGTGAGGGGTTGCCCCCAACACGCTTTCCAAGCGTGCGCCCTAGGCCTCTAGGCGAATCCTCCGAGGGAGACATTACATGACCGGAAGGAGTGGTCGCGAACTCGTCCCCACGTCCCCGGATCAGGTACTCTTTGCGCAGCCCCTCACGCGGCGCTATCTGACTGAACTCCCCCAGGGCCGGAAGGCAGCAAGGGTAGGTTGGCTCTGGCGGGTGCGTGGGGGGCCCTTGTGTTTCCGGGGGTGGCAGGATCGCGGCCGGTTCGGGTGACCCGGGTGGGTGTACGGCCGAAGAGGAGTCGCGCACCCCTCTGACCTGCGCCGAGTCCGGATGTCGGTGGGCGCCTATAACCTCGTATGCGTGTCGTCTCTCGCCTTGTACCGCCGCTATCGCCCGGAGACCTTTGCCGAGGTCATCGGGCAGGAGCACGTAACCGACCCGCTGCAGCAGGCGCTGCGGAACAACCGGGTCAATCACGCGTACCTGTTCAGCGGGCCGCGCGGCTGTGGCAAGACGACCAGTGCCCGCATCCTGGCCCGCTGTCTCAACTGTGAGCAGGGTCCCACCCCCACCCCCTGCGGCGAGTGCCAGTCCTGCCGCGACCTCGCGCGCAACGGCCCCGGCTCGATCGACGTCATCGAGATCGACGCCGCTTCCCACGGTGGTGTGGACGACGCCCGTGAGCTGCGTGAGAAGGCGTTCTTCGGGCCCGCCGGCAGCCGGTACAAGATCTACATCATCGACGAGGCCCACATGGTCACGTCGGCCGGCTTCAACGCGTTGCTGAAGGTCGTCGAGGAGCCGCCGGAGCACCTCAAGTTCATCTTCGCCACCACCGAGCCCGAGAAGGTCATCGGGACCATCCGGTCGCGTACGCACCACTATCCGTTCCGGCTCGTTCCGCCCGGCACTCTGCGCGAGTACCTCGGTGAGGTGTGCCAGAAGGAGGACATCCCGGTCGCGGAGGGGGTGCTGCCGCTCGTCGTGCGCGCGGGTCAGGGGTCCGTGCGTGACTCCATGTCCGTCATGGACCAGCTCCTCGCGGGGGCCGGTGCGGACGGTGTGACGTACCCCATGGCCACCTCCCTCCTCGGCTACACCGACGGGTCCCTCCTCGACTCCGTCGTCGAAGCCTTCGCCACGGGGGACGGGGCCGCCGCCTTCGAGGTCGTGGACCATGTCATCGAGGGGGGCAACGATCCCCGTCGTTTCGTCGCCGACCTGCTGGAGCGGCTGCGTGACCTGGTGATCCTCGCGGCCGTGCCCGACGCCGCGGAGAAGGGGCTCATCGACGCGCCGGCCGACGTGCTGGAGCGCATGCAGGCCCAGGCGGAGATCTTCGGTGCGGCCGAGCTGAGCCGTGCCGCCGACCTCGTCAACGAGGGGCTCACGGAGATGCGTGGCGCCAACTCGCCGCGCCTTCAGCTCGAACTCATCTGTGCGCGTGTGATGCTGCCCGCCGCGTATGGGGACGAGCGGTCCGTCATGGCACGGCTCGACCGTATCGAGCGGGGGGTGAACTTCTCGGCGGGTACGAGTGCTCCGCCCATGCAGTACGTGCCCGCGCCGGATGCACACCCCGGCGCGGTGGCCCCGGCCGAGGCGCCTGTGCCGCCCGGTGGGGGGCCGGCTGCCGCGCGTGCGGCTGTACGGAATCCCGGTGGGCCGGGGGCGGGTACGGCACCTGCGCCTGCTCCTGCCCCGGCGGCGCAGGCCCCCGCGCCGACTCCGCCGCCCGCTCCGGCTCCGGTTCCGGTTCCTGAGGCCGCGCCCGCCGCTCCGGCTGCTCCGGCTGCTCCCGGTGCCTGGCCCACCGCTGCTTCCGCCGGGGGCGGTCGGCGCTCCGGTGCGTGGCCGACCGCCACCCCGGCGGGGCAGGGCCAGTCGCAGCCGCAGCAGCAGACGCCGCCCAGCCGGCCGCAGGCCCCGAGCCAGCCCCAGCAGCCCGCGGCTCCCGCGGCCGCCCCCTCCGGTGGGCTCGACCCCCGCATGCTCTGGCCGAACATCCTGGAGGCCGTCAAGAACCGTCGCCGCTTCACCTGGATTCTGCTCAGTCAGAACGCCCAGGTGACCGGGTTCGACGGCACGACCCTCCAGCTCGGCTTCGCCAGTGCCGGTGCGCGTGACAACTTCTCCGCGAGTGGCAGCGAGGACGTGCTGCGGCAGGCGTTGGCCGAGCAGTTCAACGTCCAGTGGAAGATCGAGGCGGTCATCGACCCGTCCGGCGGTGGCTCGGCTCCCCCGCCCTCGGGTGGCGCGCCCAGCTTCGGCGGAGGCGGTGGCGGTGGTTACGGCGCCCAGGCTCCGTCCCGCCCCGCTGCCCCCCAGCAGAGCGCCCCCTCCCAGAGCTCCCAGCCGGCCCCGGCCCCGAGACCTCCGGCCCCCGAGCCACCCTCCGTCTCCCTCGAGGACGACACCCCCGCGGACGACGATCCCGACCTCGACGAATCCGCCCTCTCCGGCCGCGACCTGATCGTCCGCGAGCTGGGCGCCACGGTCCTGGACGAGTTCTCCCACGACCAGTAAGAAGCGCGTGGGCAGCCGCGGGCCCGTCGTGGCTTGTCGCGCAGTTCCCCGCGCCCCTGGGGTGGGTGCGGCGGGGGTCGGCCGGACCGCTCTGCCCGTATGCCTCGCGGCTGTGTGGGGCGCGTGGTCGGCTGCGGGCCCGTCGTGGCTTGTCGCGCAGTTCCCCGCGCCCCTGGGGTGGGTGCAGCGGAAGTTGGTCAGGACTACTGCCCGTTCAATCGCCGGGGGGGCGGGTCATGGGTGGGCTGCTGCCGGTCCGTCGGGGCTGGTCGCGCAGTTCCCCGCGCCCCTGAGGTGGGTGCGGCGGGCGTCGGCCGGACCGCTCTGCTTGTACGCCTCGCGGCTGTGCGGCTGCCGGTCCGTCGTGGCTGATCGCGCAGTTCCCCGCGCCCCTAGGTGGGTGCGGCACAGGTCGGTCACGAGGCCCTAGCCGCCAACTCGCCAACCGCACGCCCCCCCGGCGAGTGAGCCGACAAACCGTCTTGACCCAGCCCAGCCATCCCAACTCAGGGGCGCGGGGAACTGCGCGACAAGCCACGACGCACCCGCAGCCGCCCACCCGCAAGGCGTGCCTCGGCGAGTGCACGGGCCCGGCCATCCCGCCCACTCCCACCGCACGCACCCCAGGGGCGCGGGGAACGGCGCGACAAGCCACGACGCACCCGCAGCCGCCCACCCGCAAGGCGCGCCTCGGCGAGGAACCGGGCCCAGCCATCCCGCCCACTCCCACCGCACCCACCCCAGGGGCGCGGGGAACTGCGCGAGCAGCCACCGCACACCCGCAGCCGTCAACGCACCCCAGGCCCCCGAACCTCACACGCCCCCGCCCTGTAGATTCCTCCAACTTCCCCACCCCCCAACCTTCGGCAACCCAGCCGATAAGCTGACCCCCGTGAAGGTCCTCGTCATCGGCGGCGGCGCCCGCGAACACGCCCTGTGCCGCTCCCTGTCCCTCGACCCCGACGTCACCGAACTGCACTGCGCGCCAGGGAACGCGGGCATCGCCGAGGTGGCCCAGCAGCACCAGGTGGACGCGCTGGACGGCAAGGCTGTCGCGGCGCTCGCCGCGGAGCTGGAGGCCGGTCTGGTGGTGATCGGCCCGGAGGCCCCGCTGGTGGCGGGCGTGGCCGACGCCGTGCGCGAGGCGGGGTTCCCGGTGTTCGGCCCGTCCCGCGAGGCGGCCGTGCTGGAGGGCTCGAAGGCGTTCGCGAAGGACGTCATGGCCACGGCCGGAGTGCCCACCGCACGCTCGTACGTCTGCACCACCCCCGCCGAGGTCGCCGAGGCGCTCGCCGCGTTCGGTGCGCCGTACGTCGTCAAGGACGACGGGCTGGCCGCGGGCAAGGGCGTCGTCGTCACCTCGGACGTCGAGGAGGCGAAGGCGCACGCGGCGGCCTGCGAGCGGGTGGTGATCGAGGAGTTCCTCGACGGCCCCGAGGTCTCGCTCTTCGCGGTGACGGACGGCGAGACGGTCGTACCGCTCCAGCCCGCCCAGGACTTCAAGCGCGCGCTCGACGGCGACGAGGGCCCCAACACCGGTGGCATGGGCGCGTACTCCCCGCTGCCGTGGGCCGACCCGGAGCTGGTGGACGACGTGCTGCGCACCGTCCTCCAGCCGACCGTGGACGAGCTGCGCCGGCGCGGCACCCCGTTCTCCGGCCTGCTGTACGCGGGGCTCGCGATCACCTCGCGCGGGGTACGGGTCATCGAGTTCAACGCCCGCTTCGGCGACCCCGAGACCCAGGTCGTGCTGGCCCGCCTGAAGACCCCGCTCGCCTCCCTCCTGCTCGCCTCCGCCAACGGCACCCTTGCCGACCTGGAGCCGCTGCGCTGGAGCGAGGACGCGGCCGTCACCGTGGTCGTGGCCTCGCACAACTACCCCGGCACCCCGCGCACCGGCGACCCGATCACCGGCCTGGCCGAGGTGGCCGCCGAGGACGCCCCGCACGCCTACGTCCTGCACGCCGGGACCAGGCAGGACGGGGACGCGGTCGTCAGCGCGGGCGGCCGCGTGCTGTCCGTCACGGCGACCGGCGAGGACCTCGCCGAGGCCCGCGAGCGGGCGTACCGCGCGGTGGCCCGGATCGGCCTCGACGGCTCGCACCACCGTACGGACATCGCGGCGAAGGCGGCTGACACGGCGACAACCGTGGCATAAAAGCCCTCGCTCCACCCCAGGCCCCGGACCCCGAAATCCGGGGCCTGACCTTTGCCGTCCGTCACCCAGCTCTGACCAAGGCCATTCCATCGAGTGAGCAATGCGCTATCCGGCTGACGGGGGCCGGGGCCCCAACTATGGTGCGGCGCATGCGGTCCGGCACTTGGCCCACCGGCATTGCGATGTCAGTGGCGGGTGCCACAGTGGGGGAGTGGGCACCGCCAGGACAGCACGCGATCGGCAGGCAGGGGGTGAGCGTCGCGCATGACCGGAACCGGTGGGGAGCTGGGCGCCAGGGCCGCGCGTTCGCGCGCGCTGGCCGTGCTGCGGGTGCGCAGCCGGGCGCTGGCCGTGGCGCTGCTGCCCGCGGCCGCCGAGGTGATCCTGCTGACCGGTGCGGCCACCGGCCAGTTCACCGGCGAGGGCTGGGACACCGCCCGCTGGGTGGTGGGCGTCCTCGCGGTGCTGGTGCTGCTGGCCGCCGCCGGCATCGCCCTGGTCGTGGCCCGCGCGCGCCCCGCCGCGAGCCCCACGGTCCCGGTGTCCGAGCGCTCCGCCCCCGACCTGTACCGGATGGTGCGCGACCTGGCCGACCGGCTGGAGGTGCCCGCGCCCTCCGCGATAGCCCTCACCCCGGACTGCGACAGTTGGCTCGAGGACCGTACGCACCCGGCCCACGCCCCGCCCATCACACGGGCGCACGACGAGCCGGTGGTCCCCGGCGCCCGCCCCGAGCGGCGGCCCGCCGTCCCGGCGCCGGTGCTGGTGATCGGCTCCCCCTTCCTGTGGTGGATGCGGGTCGAGGAACTGCGCGCGGTGCTCGCCCCGGTCGTCGCGGGTACGGGCCCGTCCGCGCAGCCCGACATAGCCGCCGCCCGCCGCTTCGTGCGCGGTCTGGACGCCGCCGTGGCGGTCGCCGACGCGCCGGGCCGTGGCCCGCTGACCCGCTGGGTGTACGCGGCCCTCGGCCGGGTCGCCCGGCTGCTGCTGCGGGGCTGCCGTGAGCATGCCGCGCTGATGGAGCGCGGGGTCGCCACGGCCGCCGCCGAGCGCGCCCACGCGGTGGACTACGGCCCCCGGATCGCCGCCCAGGAGCAGGTCGGCCTGGCGTACGCGGGCTGGGACCGGCTGCTGACCAAGGTGGCGCTGCCCGCCTGGCGGATGGGCCGCTGGCCGTCCCGGCTGGACGTGGGTGTGGCCGCCGCGCTGACCGAGCTGTCCCGGCGCGACCGGCTGGCCGACGGCTTCGCCGCCCGGCTCGGCGAGCGCCCGGCGTGCGACCTGCTGGAGGAGCCCGGCGCGGTGGACGAGGCGGTGTCCCTGCTCACCGCCCGCCTCTTCCACGGCGGCCCGGCGGAGTCGGGCCCGAGCTGGGCGCCGGTGGACTGGCAGGCGTATCCCGAGGAGGTCGTGGACCGCACCTGGCGCGCGGAGGCGGCCCGGCTGCACCGGGTCCTGGACTCCCTGGGCGTCAGCCCCAGCCTGGACCCGGCCACCCCGGACCCCGGCGGCCCGACCCTGGCCCGCGTCCTGGACCACCTCACCGAGCCCCTCGCCGACGGCACCCCCACGGTCCCGGCCCCCACCGCACCCCTCGACGACAACGAAGACAGCGTGGACACCCCCGACAGCGCAGACCCCGACCCCGACCCCGCCACCGAACGCAGCGCCCTCCTCGCCGCCGGCCTCACCGCGGCCCTCGCCCGTGAGGAGCGCGAGGAGAACGCGGAGAACGAGGAGAACGCCGTACCGCAGGGCGCGCGGGCGCAAGGCCCCGACAGCGCGCTGTGGGAGGACGGCGACCTCCCCCTCTTCCCCCTCCAGCCCCCGCGCACCGGCCGCGAACTCCTCGCCGCGCACATCACCGCGATGATCTGCTGCGCGGCCGTCGACACCGCCGGAGCCGCCCCCGGTCTGGACTGGCTGGACGGCCCCACCCTGCTGCTGGACGGCGAGCGCGCCGCCGACCTCACGCCGAAGGTGCTCAGCCTGATCGAGGAGGGCGATCCGGCCCCGCTGCGCGCCTGGCTGGCCGAGTCCGGGATACGCCCGGAGAAGCCGGTCCGGCTGGTCTGAGCCAGGCGGCACAGAAGCCGTCACCGGGCCCCTGGAGCCCCGGCAGTCCACCGGTGTAACGGAGCAGCCTCTTCCACTTCAGGCCAATTCACAACGAACAGTGACCGGAGTCATGCGTTATGTGATGTGCTGGGAGCGACACGCACATGGCACGGGCATACGACACACGCCCACATGGCCGAGCGATCCGGTGCACCGAGCACACCCGAGAGCGCAAGCGATGACACCGGGTTCCGGTCCTGGCACCACAGACAACGCCATCATGGCAACGGGGGACACGAGGGAGGGGGCGTCCATGACCTCGGAACACATCCGCCGGTGGGAGTCGGGAGCGCTCGCGCACGCCGTCACCGACCCCTTCGGCCTGGGCCCGGTGCCCTGGCTGCGCGGCAGTGAGACCTACTTCGACGACACCGGACACGTGGTGCCCTGGTACGTCGACCCCATCCAGCCGGCCCCGGCCGGCAGCCGGTACGGCCGTCCCGGCGCGCGTGTCCCGGCGCCGCGGTCGGAGGGCCCCGGCCCGCGCTCGGCCGACGACGTGGGCCGCCAGATCAAGGGGTTCGCGTCCACCGGCGCGGTGGCGCCCGGCGAGGCGATCGACTTCCACATCACGGTCGACCCGCCTCAGGAGTTCAGCGTCGACATCTACCGGATCGGCCACTACGCCGGGCACGGCGCCGCGAAGATCACCACCAGCCCCCGGCTCTCCGGCATCGTCCAGTCCGCGCCGCTGGCCGCCGACCGTACGGTCTCCTGCCACCACTGGTGGCTGTCCTGGCGCCTCCAGGTGCCCGCCGAGTGGCGGGTCGGGGCGTACGTGGCGGTCCTCACCACCGCCGACGGCTACCGCTCCCACGTGCCCTTCACGGTCCGCGACGACGAGCCCGCCGACCTGCTCCTGCTGCTCCCGGACATCACCTGGCAGGCGTACAACCTCTACCCGGAGGACGGCCGCACCGGCGCCAGCCTCTACCACGCCTGGGACGAGAAGGGCTCCCTGCTCGGCGAGGCCGACGCCGCCACCACCGTCTCCTTCGACCGTCCCTACGCCGGCGCGGGCCTGCCCCTGCACGTGGGCCACGCCTACGACTTCATCCGCTGGGCCGAGCGCTACGGCTACGACCTCGCCTACGCCGACGCCCGCGATCTGCACGCCGGCCGGATCGACCCCACCCGGTACCGGGGCCTGGTCTTCCCCGGCCATGACGAGTACTGGTCGGTGCCGATGCGGCGGGCGGTGGAGGAGGCCCGCGACCGGGGGACCTCGCTGGTCTTCCTGTCCGCCAACACCATGTACTGGCAGGTGGAGTTGTCGCCCTCCGCGTCCGGGGTGCCGGACCGGCTGCTGACCTGCCGCAAGCGCAAGGGCCCCGGAAAGCCGGTGCTGTGGCGGGAGATCGACCGCCCCGAGCAGCAGGTGATCGGCATCCAGTACGCGGGGAGAGTGCCCGAGCCGCATCCGCTGATCGTCCGCAACGCCGGGCACTGGCTGTGGGACGCCACCGGTGCCCGCGAGGGCGACGAGATCGCGGGCCTGGTCGCGGGCGAGGCCGACCGGTACTTCCCGCGCACCGCCCTGCCCGAGCACGAGGAGCGCGTGCTGCTCGCGCACTCCCCCTACACCGACGGCGAGGGCGTCCGGCGCCACCAGGAGACCTCGCTGTACCGGGCCCCCTCCGGCGCCTGGGTCTTCGCCTCCGGCACCTTCGCCTGGTCCCCGGCGCTGGACCGGCCCGGCCATGTGGACGCCCGTGTCCAGCGCGCCACCGCCAATCTGCTGGACCGTATCTGCAAGCGGGACTGACCCTGCCACCAGCCCCGTCCCCGGCATACGGGAGAATCGAGGCAGTTGGACAGAACCACGGGGAGGAACCGTGTCCGGATTCGTAGAAAAGCCCGAGCCGATCCAGGTTCCGGGTCTGGTGCACCTGCACACCGGCAAGGTGCGCGAGCTGTACCGCGACGAGGCGGGCGACCTCGTGATGGTCGCCAGCGACCGCATCTCCGCGTACGACTGGGTGCTGCCCACCGAGATCCCCGACAAGGGCCGGGTGCTGACCCAGTTGTCCCTGTGGTGGTTCGACAAGCTCCGTGACCTGGCCCCGAGCCATGTCATCAGCACCGAGCTGCCCAACGGCGCCCCGGCCGACTGGGCGGGCCGCACCCTGGTCTGCAAGTCGCTGGACATGGTCCCGGTGGAGTGCGTGGCGCGCGGCTATCTGACCGGCTCGGGCCTCGCGGAGTACCGGGAGTCGCGTACGGTCTGCGGGCTCGCGCTGCCCGAGGGGCTGGTGGACGGCTCGGAGCTGCCCGGACCGATCTTCACCCCGGCCACCAAGGCCGAGGTCGGCGAGCACGACGAGAACGTGTCGTACGAGGAGGTGGCCCGCCAGGTCGGCGCGGAGACCGCCGCCCAGCTCCGCCAGCTCACCCTCGCGGTGTACGCCCGTGCCCGGGACATCGCCCGGGAGCGGGGGATCGTGCTGGCGGACACCAAGTTCGAGTTCGGCTTCGACGGCGACGCCCTGGTCCTCGCGGACGAGGTGCTCACCCCCGACTCGTCCCGCTTCTGGCCGGCCGAGACGTGGGAGCCGGGGCACGCCCAGCCGTCGTACGACAAGCAGTTCGTGCGGGACTGGCTGACCGGCCCCGAGTCCGGCTGGGACCGCACGAGCGAGCAGCCGCCGCCCGCGCTGCCCGAGCAGGTGGTGGAGGCGACCCGCGCCAAGTACATCGAGGCGTACGAGCGCCTGACCGGCACCCGCTGGAGCTAGGACGAGAGAAGCCCCCCGGTTGAGAACCGGGGGGCTTCTTCATGGAGCGGACGACGAGGCTCGAACTCGCGACCTCAACCTTGGCAAGGTTGCGCTCTACCAACTGAGCTACGTCCGCAGTGCGCCGTGGCGCGGAGCCAACTATACCCAACCCCGGTCGCGTGCGAGACGCACCGCGGTGTGCCGGTTCTCCGCGCCCAGCTTGGTGACGGCCGAGGAGAGATAGTTCCGCACCGTCCCCGGGGAGAGCGCGGCCCGCTCGGCGATCTCCGTGACCGGCGCCCCGTCGGCCGCCAGTTCCAGCACCTCGGCCTCGCGCGCGGTCAGCGGGGAGTCACCGGCGGAGATCGCATCGGCGGCCAACTCGGGGTCGACGTAGCGGTTTCCGGCGTGCACGGTACGGATGATCTCGGCGAGCCGTCCGGCGCTGACCGTCTTCGGTACGAACCCCCGCACCCCGGCCGCGAGCGCCCGCTTCAGGTGCCCCGGGCGCCCGTGCCCGGTCACGATCAGCACCTGGCAGCCGGGCAGTTCGGCCCGCAGGGCTGTGGCGACCCTCACACCGTCGGCGCCCGGCATCTGGAGGTCCAGTACCGCCACGTCGGGGGTGTGGGCCCGCGCCATCGCCAGCGCCTCGGGTCCGCTCGCCGCCTCCGCGACGACCAGCAGATCGTCCTCCAGGGAGAGCAGGGCAGCCAGCGCGCCCCGGATCAGATGCTCGTCGTCGGCGAGCAGCAACCGCACCACCCCGCTCACGCGGTCACCTCACCCATCGGTACCCGCGCCTGGAGCCGGAACCGGTCCTCGTCGGCCGGGCCCGCCGTCAGCGTGCCCCCGACGGCGGCCAGCCGCTCGCGCAGTCCGGCCAGACCGGAGCCGCCGCTCCCGACCGGTCCGCCCGCGCCGTCGTTCTCCACCGTCAGCACCACATGGTCCTTCCCCGTCGCCAGTTCCACCGCGCAGTGCCGGGCGTCCCCGTGCCGCAGCACATTGGTGGCCGCCTCGCGCACCACCCACGCCAGCGCGGACTGCACCGGCACCGGCAGTACCGCGTCGTCGGCACGCACCGCGCACTCGATCCCGGCGGCGCCCAACACACCCTTCGCACCCGCCAGTTCGGCCGTCAGGTCGGCGTCCCGGTAGCCGCGGACGACCTCGCGGACCTCGCGCTGCGACTCCTGGGCGATGCGCTGGACCTCGATCATCTGCTCCACCGCCTCCGGCCGGCCGCGCCGGGCAAGCTGGACGGCCAGCTCGCTCTTCAGCGAGATCACCGACAGGTTCCGGCCCAGCACGTCATGCAGGTCCCGCCCGAACCGCAGCCGTTCCTCGGCGACCGCGAGCCGCGCCTCCACCTCCCGCGCCCGCTCCGCCTCCCACAGCACGGAGAGGGTCCAGGCGCCGCTGCGGCCGGCACCCAGCGCGATCAGGACGCCGAAGGCGAGGGTGAGCCCGACGCCCAGCACCCCGGCGCCGTCGTCCGGCCGGGCCAGCCCGAGCGCGGCGACCAGCACCAGGGTGAGCGCCCCGGCGCGCCGCAGGTAGACCGCCATCGGCACCAGCAGCGCGTACGGCTGCCCGAACGGCACCAGCACCGCGCCCACGGCGAGCCGGGCCGTCCAGCTCTCCACCCCGCCCAGCGCGGTCAGCGCCACGATCAGTGCGAGGGCCGTACCGAGCAGCGCCGCCGGTGTCCACAGGGCCCGGCCGGGCAGCGGGGCCCGGCCGAGGTACGCGTCGAGCGCGGGCCGGGTGAGCCGGCCGGCCGCCACGCACTGCGCGGCGCCCGCCAGGAGCAGCAGCGCGCCGAGCGCCAGCGGCACCGGCCGGTGGCGCAGGCCGCCGATCAGGGGCATCAGCAGCCAGCTCACCGTGAGCAGCCACGGCGACAGATGCCACATGCCGAGGGTGGTCAGCTCGACCCGCTCCGCCTTGCTCCGCGCCCGCCAGTGCCGCTCGCGCAGCGCGCGTATCCGGCCCAGGCCGCGGGTTCCCGCGGGGCTCGCGGTCTCCTCCAGCACCCGGCTCCTCCTCCGTGTCAGCGGCGCGGTTCCCAGCGGAACCAGCGCTTCGCGGCGAACACTGCCACGGCCGCCCAGGCCAGCGCGGTCGCCGTGGCGCCCAGGGCCTCGTACGCGCTCAGGTGGCCGGTCCAGGCGCCCCGGACCAGGCGGACGGCCGGGGAGAGCGGGAGGGACTCGCAGATCAGGGCGAGCCGGTGGGGCATGGCCTCGGTCGGGACCATGATGCCGGAGCCGAGCATCGAGGCGAACACCACCGGCAGCGCGGTCACCTGGGCGCTCTCCGCGCTCCGGGTGAAGGTGGAGGTCAGCGCGGCCAGGGCGGCGCTGGTGACCAGCCCGGTGAGCAGTCCGAGCAGCGCCAGGTGCGGTGCCTTCGGCGGGCCGAGGTGCAGCAGGGCCGCGCAGCCCACGCAGAGCAGCAGCGCCTGGGCGAGCCCGAGGCCCAGGGCGGGCAGCGCGGTGCCGGTGAGGATCTCGGGGTCGGAGAGTTCGCCGGTGCGCAGCCGCTTGAGGACCAGTTCCTCGCGGCGGGCCACGTAGGCGTTGACCAGGGAGGTGTACACGGCGAAGAGGAAGGTGAAGCCGACGGCGGCCGGGAGCATCACCGTGCCGACGCTCAGGCCGAGTTTCTCCAGCTCCAGTCGGCCGATGGCCTGCCGTGCGGTGAAGGGCAGGGTGAGCGGCACGATCAGCGCCGTGAACACCACGCCCTTGTTCCGCCCCAGCAGGGTGAGTTCGGCGCGGGCCAGCGCCCGCAGCCGCCGCAGCGATCCGCTCGCCGCTCCCGCTGGCATGGTCAGCGCGCTCATGCCGCCACCTCCCGCTCCCCGGCGATCTGGAGGAACGCCTCCTCCAGTGACGCCGACCGCATGTCCAGGCCGTGCAGTTCGACGCCGGCCCGCTCCGCCCAGGTCAGCAGCCCGGTGGCCGTGCGCTGGAGTTCGCGGGTGCTGAGGTGGACGGTGCGGCCGGTGATCTCGTGGGCGCAGACGCCGAGTTGGGCCAGCGGGGGCAGGTCGCCGGGGAAGTAGCCCGAGGGCAGCCGGAAGGTGATGCCGGCCGGGCGGTCGGCGGTGACCTCGACGGGGGTGCCGGAGGCGGCGATGCGGCCCTCGTGCAGGATCGCCAGCCGGTCGGCCAGGTCCTCCGCCTCCTCCAGATAGTGCGTGGTGAGCAGCACGGTGGTGCCCGCGTCGCGCAGCGAGCGCACCAACTCCCAGGTGTCCCGGCGCCCTTCGGCGTCGAGACCGGTCGTCGGCTCGTCCAGGAACAGCACTTCGGGGTCGCCGAGCAGCGCGAGCGCCAGGTCGAGCCGCCGCCGTTCACCGCCGGACAACTGCTTGACGCGTACGCCGCTCCGCCTGGTGAGCCCGACCCGGTCCAGGGCCTCCGCCTCGGGCCGGGCGCCGCTGACGCACCCCGCCCACATGCGGGCGGTCTCCGCGACGGTCAGGTCGGAGGGGAAGCCGCCCTCCTGGAGCATGACGCCGGTGCGCGGCCGTACGGCGGCCCGCTCGGCGTGGGGATCGTGCCCGAGCACCCGCACCCGGCCCCCGGCCGGTGCCGCGAGGCCCTCCAGCAGTTCGACGGTGGAGGTCTTGCCCGCGCCGTTGGTGCCGAGCAGGGCAAAGATCTCGGCGCGGGCGACGGAGAAGGTGATGCCGCGTACGGCCTCGAATCCGGAGCCGTAGACCCGCCGCAGTCCGGTGACCTCGATCACGGGGTCGTGTGGGTTGCTGTCCATGAGTTCAGCGTCCCGGCGTGACGGGCGAACCGGCAGTGCGTGATGTCATCGGCCGGCATGACAAATGTCAGCCTCGTGATGGCATACAAAAAGGCCCCGGTCCGAAGACCGGGGCCCTTTTCGCTGAGCGGACGACGAGGCTCGAACTCGCGACCTCAACCTTGGCAAGGTTGCGCTCTACCAACTGAGCTACGTCCGCACTGCTCCCGACCGGCTCCCACCGATCGGTGCGAGCACCAGCCTACCTGATCCAAAAGGATGGTCATGACCGGTGCCAGAGCGGGTGACAGGAATCGCACACTGCGCCTCCCCCCTGGAAGGGGGGTGTTCTACTACTGAACTACACCCGCACGCTCCGTGGGTTTCGGCCTTTCGGCCTCGCCCCTCGGCGTGAGCCAGACATTAGCCGATCAGCAGGGGGGTTGCGCAAGTCGGTTCCCCGCGGGGACAGGTGAGCGAGTCTCAGGGCCCGCGCTCCGGGGCCCTGAGGGTGAAGCCCGTACGGGTCAGCGGGCCTCGCTGAACGCCTCGTAGACCTTCTTGGGGATGCGGCCGCGCGCCGGCACGTCCATCTTGTTGGCCTGGGCCCAGGCGCGGATGGCCGACGGGTCGGGGGCGACCTCGGTCTGCCGGTACGCCTTGCCGGACCGGGCGCGCTTGCGGCCGGCCTCCACGTAGGGCGCGAGCGCCTTGCGCAGTTTCTTGGCGTTGGTTTCGTTCAGGTCGATCTCGTACGACTTGCCGTCGAGTCCGAAGGCGATCGTTTCCGCCGCTTCCGAGCCGTCGATGTCGTCGAAGAGCGTGACCACGACCTTTTGCGCCACGGATATCGGTCCCTTCGTGCGGCACGCCGGTTCACCGGTCTTGAACCGGCAATGACGTGCCGAGTATCGGCTATTGCCAATTCATTTGTACAGTGCCCGCCAATGAAATGGGAAGCCCTACTGAATACCTCCGCGTGTCCGGACTCAATAGGCATCACCGACGGCCCGCAGAACTTTCCCAGAAATTTTCACCGGGGCCGGTGTTCGACACCCGATCGTGATGCGGGTCACGTAGAAACCTCCAACTCTACCCGCGTAGAAATTTTGTACGGGTAGTCTGAAGGAACCTGCTCAGCACCACACACCGGGAGTGCCAGTGGCACGCGTCGTAGTCGACGTCATGCTCAAGCCGGAGATCCTCGACCCCCAGGGCCAGGCGGTCCAGCGTGCGCTGCCGCGCCTGGGTTTCAGCGGGATCTCGGACGTCCGCCAGGGAAAGCGATTCGAGCTGGAAGTGGAGGGTCCGGTCGACGAGGTCGCGCTCGCCCGCATCCATGATCTGGCGGAATCCTTCCTCGCCAACACCGTGATCGAAGACTTCACCGTGAAGGTGGAGGAAGTAGCGGGGGCCGCCGAGTGACCGCTCGTATTGGTGTCGTCACATTTCCGGGAAGTCTCGACGACCGTGACACCCGGCGCGCGATCACCCTCGCCGGCGCCGAACCCGTAGCCCTGTGGCACAAGGACAAGGACCTCAAGCAGGTCGACGCCGTGGTGCTGCCCGGCGGTTTCTCCTACGGCGACTATCTGCGCGCCGGGGCGATCTCCCGCTTCTCGCCGGTGATGGAGTCCGTCATCGAGCAGGCGAAGGCCGGCCTTCCGGTCCTCGGTATCTGCAACGGCTTCCAGGTCCTCACCGAGGCGCACCTGCTGCCCGGCGGGATGCTCGGCAACGACCACCTCCACTTCATCTGCCGCGACCAGAAGCTGCGGGTGGAGAACGCGGAGACCTCCTGGACCGGCGACTACCGCCAGGGCCAGGAGATCCACATCCCGCTGAAGAACATGGACGGCCGGTACGTCGCCGACGCGTACACGCTCGACAAGCTGGAGGCGGAGGGCCGGGTGGTCTTCCGCTACCTGGACCTGAACCCCAACGGCTCGCTGCGCGACATCGCCGGCATCACCAACGAGGCCGGAAACGTGGTCGGCCTCATGCCGCATCCCGAGCACGCCGTCGAGCCGCTGATCGGAACCGGCCGCACCGACGGCCTCCCGTTCTTCACCTCGATCCTGAAGAAGCTGGTCAACGCATGAGCCGGACGCCTCTGGACACGGTCGAACACGCGGCCGCCACCCCTGACGTCGAGCTGCCCTGGGCCGAACTCGGCCTCAAGAAGGACGAGTACGAGCGCGTGGTCGAGATCCTCGGCCGCCGCCCGACCGGCGCCGAACTCGCCATGTACTCGGTGATGTGGTCCGAGCACTGCTCGTACAAGTCCTCCAAGGTCCACCTGCGCCAGTTCGGCGAGAAGGCGCCCCAGTCGGACGCCATGCTCGTCGGCATCGGCGAGAACGCCGGTGTGGTGGACGTCGGCCAGGGCTACGCGGTCACCTTCAAGGTCGAGTCGCACAACCACCCCTCCTACGTCGAGCCCTACCAGGGCGCGGCCACCGGCGTCGGCGGCATCGTGCGCGACATCATCGCCATGGGCGCCCGTCCGGTCGCGGTCGTGGACCCGCTGCGCTTCGGCGCCGCCGACCATCCCGACACCAAGCGCGTGCTGCCCGGCGTCGTCGCCGGCATCGGCGGCTACGGCAACTGTCTGGGCCTGCCCAACATCGGCGGCGAGGTCGTCTTCGACGCCTGCTACCAGGGCAACCCGCTGGTCAACGCCGGTGCCATCGGCGTCATGCGGCACGAGGACATCCACCTCGCCAAGGCGTCCGGCGCCGGCAACAAGGTCATCCTCTACGGCGCCCGCACCGGCGGCGACGGCATCGGCGGCGCGTCGATCCTGGCCTCCGAGACCTTCGACGACGCCAAGCCGTCGAAGCGTCCCGCCGTCCAGGTCGGCGACCCCTTCCAGGAGAAGCTCCTCATCGAGTGCACCCTGGAGGCGTTCCAGGAGAAGCTCGTCGTCGGCATCCAGGACCTCGGCGCGGCGGGCCTGTCCTGCGCGACGAGCGAGCTGGCCTCCAACGGCTCCGGCGGCATGCGCGTCACCCTGGACGACGTACCGCTGCGCGACTCCACGCTCTCGCCCGAGGAGATCCTCATGAGCGAGTCGCAGGAACGCATGTGCGCGGTGGTCGAGCCGGAGAAGGTCGACCGCTTCCTCGAGATCTGCGAGAAGTGGGACGTCATCGCCACCGTCATCGGTGAGGTCACCGACGGCGACCGGCTGGAGATCTTCTGGCACGGCGGCAAGATCGTCGACGTCGACCCGCGCACCGTCGCCCACGACGGCCCGGTCTACGAGCGGCCCTACGCCCGTCCCGACTGGCAGGACGCCCTCCAGGCCGACGACGCGAACAAGCTGCCCCGCCCGGCCACGTCCGAGGAGCTGCGCGCGCAGGTCCTGAAGCTGGTCGCGTCGCCCAACCAGGCGTCGAAGAAGTGGATCACCTCGCAGTACGACCACTTCGTGCAGGGCAACACCGTCCTCGCGCAGCCGGAGGACTCCGGCATGATCCGCGTGGACGAGGAGACCGGCCTCGGCGTCGCCATCGCCACCGACGGCAACGGCCGCTACGCCAAGCTCGACCCGTACACCGGCGCGCAGCTCGCGCTGGCGGAGGCGTACCGGAACGTGGCGACGACCGGCGCGAAGCCGCTCGCCGTCTCCGACTGCCTGAACTTCGGCTCGCCCGAGGATCCGGCCGTGATGTGGCAGTTCGCGGAGGCCGTGCGCGGTCTGGCGGACGGCTGCCTCCAGCTCGGCACGCCGGTGACCGGCGGCAACGTCTCGCTGTACAACCAGACCGGCGAGGCGGCGATCCACCCGACCCCGGTGGTCGCGGTCCTCGGCGTCATCGACGACGTGGCCCGGCGCACCCCGGTCGCCTTCCAGGAGGAGGGCCAGCTCCTGTACCTGCTGGGCGACACCGCCGAGGAGTTCGGCGGCTCGGCCTGGTCCCAGGTCGTCCACGACCACCTCGGCGGGCTGCCGCCGAAGGTCGACCTGGAGCGGGAGCGGCTGCTGGCCGAGATCCTGATCTCCGCCTCCCGCGACGGCATGATCGACTCCGCGCACGACCTCTCCGACGGCGGCCTGATCCAGGCCGTGGTCGAGTCGGCGCTGCTCGGCGAGAAGGGCGCGCGGCTGATCGTCCCGGACGGTCTGGACGCGTTCACCTTCCTGCTGTCCGAGTCCGCGGGCCGCGCCCTGGTGGCCGTCCCGCGCTCGGAGGAGCTGCGTTTCACCGACATGTGCGGCGCGCGCGGCCTCCCGGCCACCCGCATCGGTGTCGTCGACGGTGACTCCGTCGACATCCAGGGCGAGTTCACCCTCTCCCTGGCCGAGCTGCGCGAGGCCCACGAGAACACGATCCCGGCACTGCTGGCGTGACGACCGCGGACGGCCCCTGTCCCACCCGGGCGGGGGCCGTCCCGGCATAGGGTCGCTCCATGCCTCCGGCCCAGAAGCGCCCCCGTAAGTACGACCCCCTTCGGACCCGTACCGCCGTGCTCGCGCAGCTCGGTGAGGTGAGGAAGGCGGTGGAGGGGCTTGATCCCGGTCAACTCGCGCTGCCCACGCGGCGGGAGGGGATGACCGTGCGGGAGCTGGCCGCGCAGGTCGCCGCGTCCGTCGTGGCCGTGCGGCAGGCGGTGGAGCGGCCGGCGCAGTTCAAGCAGACGCTGCCGCTCGCGGAGTGGCCGTTGCGCAGGGCCGTCGCCTTCACGCCCGTAGCGCTCGATCTGGCCGGCGCCGAGGACGATCTGCGGGCCCTGCTGGACGACCATCCGGGCAGCCCGCTCGTGGACACCGGTGCCGGGGTGCTGCCGCTCAACGAGTTCCTGGTGACCCGTGCCATCGAACTGGTCCTCGCCGCCGACGACCTCTCCGACGCGGTACCCGGACTCGAGGTGCCGCAGGACCGGCACGCGCTGGCCGCCGCGACCCGGCTGCTCGCCGACGCCCTCGCGGTGAAGGCGCCCGGTGGGTCCACCGAGGTGCGGGTGCCGCCGTACGCGGTCGTGCAGTGCGTCGAGGGGCTCAGACACACCCGGGGGACCCCACCCAACGTGGTCGAAACCGGCCCGCTCACCTGGGTCCGCCTCGCCACCGGCCGCCTGACCTGGGCGGACGCCCTCGCGCGGGCCGAGGTGAGCGCCAGCGGGGAGCGCGCCGACCTCTCCGGGCTGCTGCCACTCGGCGGATAGCGGGGAACCGAGGCCGCGCCGCGCACGTCGAACCGGCATGGACCGGCACACGCAGCGCATGACACTGACCGTGGCCGCCGCGCTCGTACCGCTCGCGGTGGCCTGTGGGAACGACACCGCCGACACCGGCAGCGGCTCGGTGGCCCCGCCGCCGAAGCTCACCGGCACCGACTGGCGGGTGGACAGCGTCACCGAGGGCGACACCACGCACCGCGCCCCCAAGGCCGCCCGCATCCGCATCGACGACGAGGGCCGCGCGACCGGCAACCTCGGGTGCAACACCTTCTCCGCGCCCACCACCATCGACGGCGGCCGGATCGACTTCGGCACCCTGCGCACGACCCGGATGGCCTGCGACGAACCCCGGATGACCTTCGAACGCGCGCTGACCCGCGCCCTCAACTCCGGTGCCCTGACCGCCCGTACCGACGACGGGGCGCTCACCCTCACCACGGGCAAGGGCGGACGTGTCCAGCTCACGCCGAGCGCGTCCGAATGATGTGCGAATGATGTGCGACAACTCACTCAGGACGGCTCCCCAGGGCCCCGGGAGCGCTCACCTGAGCCCCGGCCGCCCCTGACCCGGCGCGCGGTCACCGCTCTGACCTGCGGAAACGCAGAATCAACCAAAGTGATCGCGAGTCCGGGTTCGGCGGGGGCCACATATCCCTGATTCGGCCCAGCGGTCGGCCTCGCCTACACTCGGGAACGTGCCACGTGGTGACGGTCGACTCAATCACGATCTGCTTCCCGGCGAAAAAGGCCCCCAGGACGCTTGCGGCGTCTTCGGTGTCTGGGCGCCGGGTGAAGAGGTCGCAAAGCTCACGTACTTCGGGCTCTACGCCCTCCAGCACCGGGGTCAGGAATCCGCGGGAATCGCGGTCAGCAATGGCTCCCAGATCCTCGTCTTCAAGGACATGGGCCTGGTCTCCCAGGTCTTCGACGAAACCTCGCTCGGTTCGCTCCAGGGTCATATCGCGGTCGGTCACGCCCGCTACTCGACCACCGGAGCCTCCGTGTGGGAGAACGCCCAGCCGACGTTCCGCGCCACCGCGCACGGTTCGATCGCGCTCGGCCACAACGGCAACCTGGTCAACACCGCGCAGCTCGCGGAGATGGTCGCCGACCTGCCCAAGGACACCAACGGCCGCTCCACCCGGGTCGCGGCCACCAACGACACCGACCTGCTGACGGCACTGCTCGCCGCGCAGGTCGACGAGGACGGCAAGCCGCTGACCATCGAGGAGGGCGCCCACGCGGTGCTCCCCAAGGTCAAGGGCGCCTTCAGCCTCGTCTTCATGGACGAGCACACCCTCTACGCCGCCCGTGACCCGCAGGGCATCCGCCCGCTGGTCCTCGGCCGCCTGGAGCGCGGCTGGGTGGTCGCCTCCGAGTCCGCCGCGCTCGACATCTGCGGCGCGTCCTACGTCCGGGAGATCGAGCCGGGCGAGTTCATCGCCATCGACGAGAACGGTCTGCGCACCTCCCGGTTCGCGGAAGCGAAGCCCAAGGGCTGTGTCTTCGAGTACGTGTACCTGGCCCGCCCGGACACCGACATCGCCGGCCGGAACGTGTATCTGTCCCGCGTCGAGATGGGCCGCCGGCTGGCCAAGGAGGCGCCCGCCGAGGCCGACCTGGTCATAGCGACGCCGGAGTCCGGCACCCCGGCCGCGATCGGGTACGCCGAGGCGTCCGGCATCCCCTTCGGCAACGGCCTGGTGAAGAACGCCTACGTCGGCCGGACCTTCATCCAGCCCTCGCAGACGATCCGCCAGCTCGGCATCCGGCTGAAGCTGAACCCGCTCAAGGAAGTCATCAAGGGCAAGCGCCTGGTCGTCGTGGACGACTCCATCGTGCGCGGCAACACCCAGCGGGCCCTGGTCCGCATGCTGCGCGAGGCGGGCGCCGCCGAGGTCCACATCCGGATCTCCTCGCCCCCGGTGAAGTGGCCCTGCTTCTTCGGCATCGACTTCGCCACCCGCGCCGAGCTGATCGCCAACGGCATGACGATCGAGGAGATCGGCACCAGCCTGGGCGCCGACTCGCTCGCGTACATCTCCATCGACGGCATGATCGAGGCCACCACCATCGCCAAGCCGGACCTGTGCCGCGCCTGCTTCGACGGTGAGTACCCGATGGACCTGCCCGATCCCGAGCTGCTCGGCAAGCAGTTGCTGGAGACCGAGCTGGCGGCCGGGCCCGCCACCACCGCCGCGGCCGACGCCATCCGGCGTCCCTGAGCCGCGCCGTCCTTGCCGTACGACAGGAAAGTTCTCTCAACTCATGTCCTCTGAGACCACGGGTGCCAGCTACGCGAGCGCGGGCGTCGACATCGAGGCGGGCGACCGCGCCGTCGAGCTGATGAAGGAGTGGGTGAGGAAGACCCGCCGCCCCGAGGTCCTCGGCGGCATCGGCGGCTTCGCCGGTCTCTTCGACGCCTCGGCTCTCAAGCGCTACGAGCGCCCGCTGCTGGCCTCCGCCACGGACGGGGTCGGCACCAAGGTCGACATCGCGCGCCGCCTCGGCGTGTACGACACCATCGGGCACGACCTGGTCGCCATGGTCATGGACGACATCGTGGTGTGCGGCGCCGAGCCGCTGTTCATGACCGACTACATCTGTGTCGGCAAGGTCCACCCCGAGCGGGTCGCCGCGATCGTCAAGGGCATCGCGGAGGGCTGTGTGCTCGCCGGGTGCGCCCTGGTGGGCGGCGAGACCGCCGAGCACCCCGGACTGCTCGGCCCGGACGACTTCGACGTGGCCGGCGCCGGCACCGGTGTGGTGGAGGCCGACCGGCTGCTGGGCCCCGACCGCATCCGCTCCGGTGACGTGGTGATCGCCATGGCGTCCTCCGGGCTTCACTCCAACGGGTACTCCCTGGTCCGCCACGTCCTGCTGGAGCGGGCCGGGCTGGCGCTGGAGAGCGAGGTCGCGGAGCTGGGCCGGACGCTCGGCGAGGAGCTGCTGGAGCCTACGAAGATCTACTCGCTGGACTGCCTGGCGCTGACCCGCACCACCGAGGTGCACGCCTTCTCGCACATCACCGGCGGCGGCCTCGCGGCCAACCTGGCGCGGGTGATCCCGGACGGGCTGTACGCCACCGTGGACCGCTCCACCTGGACGCCGGGCCCGGTCTTCGACCTGGTCGGCCGCAGCGGTGACGTGGCCCGGCTGGAGCTGGAGAAGACGCTGAACATGGGCGTCGGCATGATGGCCGTCGTCCCGGCGG
Source organism: Streptomyces bauhiniae (assembly GCF_004784475.1). Taxonomy (GTDB): domain Bacteria; phylum Actinomycetota; class Actinomycetes; order Streptomycetales; family Streptomycetaceae; genus Streptomyces; species Streptomyces seoulensis. The sequence continues at coordinate 43,833 of NZ_SRRT01000006.1, read as the reverse complement.
AGTCCGCCGAGGCGGCGCTGACCACGCTGGCCGACCGGGGTGTCGAAGCCTGGGTGGCCGGCACGATCACCGAGCGCGGCGAGCAGGAGAGCGCGGCCGGGCTCGTCGGCGACTACGCGGTCTAGGCGGAGCGGGCGGCCTGAGCGGCTTGAGCGGTCTCTCGGGGCCGCGGCCGCCGGCCGGTTCCCGGACAGCACAGAAGCCGGTCGGTGGCAGTGCCACCGACCGGTCTTCCGCTGTTCATGCTCAGTGCAAGGTCAAGCGCCGCGACGGTGCTGTGAGGGACCGTCGTCCTCGTCCTCGTCGTCGTCCTCATAGAGGTCGGCGTAACGGGAGTAGAGGTCTTCCTCGTCGTCCTCATCGTCCTCGAACGGCTCGCTGTTCGGCGGCTGGTTCGAAGTTGATGCGCCCAGTTCACTGGCCAGACGCGACAGATCAGTCCCACCGCTGTTGTACTTCAGCTGGCGGGCGACCTTCGTCTGCTTGGCCTTGGCCCGGCCGCGCCCCATGGCTCGACCCCCTCGGTGACGGGGCTCAACGGCCCCAGAGTCTGACACGCGTTCATGATCCGAAACGGACTCCCCGCAGAGAGGCCGGTCCGTAGGGCTTCCACGGTACCTGAGCCCGCGCCCATACGGTACGTCGCCCGCAGCACGCGCGTGTGCACAGGACCCACGAGGAGCCCTGTCCTCGCTGGTCAATGCCGATTTTAACCACTTATCGGGGTACGACCCGCCGACGGAAGTGACAGTTCTCTCCAAGTTGCCCCCGGCGGGTACCGCCGGGGGCAACGGGTGTTCACCCGGATGCGGATGACACAAGATCGCCGGGTTCGCGTTCCCCCGGCGTGTCGGTCAGCGCGCGGCGCGCGCGTCGGCCATCCGCTGCTCGGCGATCCGGTCGGCCGCGGCGGCCGGCGGAACCCCGTCCGCCTTCGCACGTGCGAAGATCGCCAGCGTGGTGTCGAAGATCTTCGCGGCCTTCGCCCGGCACCGCTCGAAGTCGAAGCCGTGCAGCTCGTCGGCGACCTGGATGACCCCGCCCGCGTTCACCACGTAGTCCGGCGCGTAGAGGATGCCCCGGTCCTGGAGGTCTTTCTCCACACCGGGATGCGCGAGCTGGTTGTTGGCCGCGCCGCACACCACGGACGCGGTCAGCACTGGCACCGTGTGGTCGTCCAGCGCCCCGCCGAGCGCGCAGGGGGCGTAGATGTCGAGCCCCTCGAGCCGGATCAGCGCCTCGGTGTCCGCGACCCGGCGCACGGCGGGGTGGGCCGCGACGATCGCGTCCACGGCCTCGGCGCGCACGTCAGTCACCACGACCCGGGCGCCCTCCGCGAGCAGATGCCCGACCAGATGCCGCCCGACCTTGCCCACGCCCGCGATACCGACCACCCGGTCCCGCAGCGAGGGGTCGCCCCACAGGTGCTGGGCGGAGGCGCGCATGCCCTGGTAGACGCCGAACGCGGTGAGCACCGAGGAGTCGCCGGCGCCGCCCTGCTCGGGGGAGCGGCCGGTGGTCCAGCGGCACTCGCGGGCCACCACGTCCATGTCGGCGACATAGGTGCCGACGTCGCACGCGGTGACGTAGCGGCCGCCGAGCGAGGCGACCATGCGGCCGTAGGCGAGCAGCAGCTCCTCCGTGCGGTCCCGCGCGGGGTCACCGATGATCACGGCCTTGCCGCCTCCGTGGTCGAGCCCGGCCATGGCGTTCTTGTACGACATCCCGCGTGCGAGCTGGAGCGCGTCGGCCACGGCCGCCGCCTCGTTCGGGTACGGGTGGAAGCGGGTGCCGCCGAGCGCGGGGCCCAGGGCGGTGGAGTGGATGGCGATGACGGCCTTCAGGCCGGTGGCGCGGTCCTGGCAGAGCACGACCTGCTCATGGCCGCCCTGGTCCGAGTGGAACAGGGTGTGCAGGACATCTGCGGTGACGCCGGTTACCTCGGTCACTGTGGTGACTCCTGTGGAAGAAGCGGCGGGCGGGGCCGAAGCCCCTGGGGGTTCCCCCACACTTTTGGTGGCGGGGGAGGCGGCGGGGTGCTGCCACGCGGCGGTTGGGCCGCACGGCTGAGGGTAGAGCCTGCGCCCGGCCCGCGACCGGCCTCCGGGGAGGATCACCCGCAGGTGCGACGGCCCGGCGCCGGCGTGGCACGATTTGCAGTGGTTTCGAGGTGACCCCGACGGGGAGAGGGAGCAGGCGTGGCCAAGGTGTCCTCGGTGGTCGTCCCCTACGCCGCCTACCTGCGCGTGTACGAGCCGCTGGCCGCCTTCCCGGAGCCGGAGCGCGATCACTGGGCCCGCTACGCCCGCCGCGCCGACCGCCCCACCTACCAGGACGAGCTGCGCCGCTCGCTGGCCGACCTGCTGCCCACCCCGCCCGTCGCGGTGCCGGTGCACGAGAGCGCCGACGCGTTCGTGCTGGAGCGGGACGGCGTGGTCTGCGTCTGCCCCTGGCGCACCCGGCTGCGCGGCTGGCAGGCGCTGGCGAGCCTCGGCGAGGAGCTGCCCACCCCGGTGCTGGACGCGGTGCTGCCGCCCCTGGTGCGCGACCAGGCGGCCCAGGACTACGAGCGCTGGCTGGAGCGCAATCCCGAGGCCCGCCCCTGGATTCGCGGGGCGACCTGGCAGATCCCGCTGAACTGGTTCGTGGTGGTCGCCGACGAGGAGCGCCGCTTCGAGCCGCGCGACGGCGAGACCCCGGCCCTGCTGCGCTACCGCACCCCGATGGTGCAGGCCCGGCGCCGGGTCGCGCGGGCGCTGCGCACGCTGAGGGACACCGTGCAGGAGAGCCCGCTGATCGACGGCGTGCTGGACGTGGGCCGCTGGCTGGAGGAGTTCCACCCGCGCTCGGTGGTGGAGCTGGACTACGGCGGCCTGGTGCACGCGGTGCCGGGCGGGACGCTGGAGGACGACCACTCGGCGGCGGACGTGGCCGCCGGCATCGACGCGCTGCGCCGGGGCGACGAGAGCGCCGCGACCCGCGCCTACACCCGTCTCGCCACCCGCTGGCGGTCGATCCGGGACCTGCGCTCGGCGAACTGAGCCCGCCCGGAGTGACGCACGTCACGGTCGAAATAGGCTCGAACAGCGTACGGTCTACGGAACTTGGACCGTTTGACGGGGCGTTGGCCTCGAACCGGGCTTTTGCCTCATTGGGTGATGGACGGCACTTACACGGCCCTTGCGTCTCTTGCCACTCCTCGTGCCAAAATAGGACAAGGAGTCCGGGGAGGACTCTGTCTGCCCATCTGTGCTCCACTATGGGCGGATTCTCCGCATTGCTAGCTTTGGGGGGTCTTGTGACTCCCGAGCGCCATGTGACTGATCGTCACGTCGGCGTGACTGTCCGCTATGGCATGGTCCATCGGCTTCCGTCGTGGATGAACACCTGGGAGGGCAATTCCATCGGTTTGGCCGACGCGGCTGGACAGATGGTGTAGTTGTAGTGCCGAGGACAAGCCGTTCGTCCTATAACCGACTCGACTCGCGTCCGCCATTTCGGGCAACGCGGGTCAAGGTGCAGAATTTAGAGGAAAGAACCGAGAAGGTTCGGTTCTCCCGAGGAGGCCGCTCATGACCGCTCGCACCCCTGATGCCGAGCCGCTGCTGACCCCGGCTGAGGTCGCCACCATGTTCCGTGTCGACCCCAAGACGGTCACGCGGTGGGCGAAGGCCGGCAAGCTCACGTCGATCCGCACGCTCGGCGGGCATCGGCGCTACCGCGAGGCGGAGGTCCGCGCCCTGCTCGCGGGCATCCCGCAGCAGCGCAGCGAGGCATAACAACTGAACAACCGGGCAAAACGACCGGCCCCCCAACCGGCCGAGGCGCCCGAACACTGGCTACACAACGACGCGGGCCTGCCCCAACAGGCCCCACGCCCACGCCGGACGAACTCCGGACGCACGTGGCACCGAGAGCGTCATAGGTCGCGCTGGACTCCGCCGGGTCCAGCGCGATCTTTTTTGTGCGCTCACGGGCGCCCCAGGGCCCCTGCGTGAGCGGCCTTGTCGGAGTCTGGGGAGCGCTGTGGGAAGGCCCCCGTACCTGCTCCGGAAGCGCCGTGGGGCGCCCTCGGGGAGAGTGCAATTGCACATATTAAATTGACCTGTTGTAGGGCAGCAGTAAAAACCTGGGTTTCAAAAACTCATGCCGTGACTCCCGTCACACGCCGAGATGCTTGTTGTCCCGTGCACGGGTGCGCTATTGGCGCCCTCCCGTCCCATCGTCCCCTGGGGGAACGGGTGTTGGGGCGTCCCCCAGGTGTCCAGGTGGGTGCGCACCTGCGCGTGTCCCGGAACGGCGGAAGGGCCCCCGGAAATCCGGGGGCCCTTCTCGTTACTGCGGTCCTGACGGGATTTGAACCCGCGGCCTCCACCTTGACAGGGTGGCGAGCACTCCAAACTGCTCCACAGGACCATCTGGTGCGGCGCTTCACTTCTGCGTTGCGCTGCGAGAAGGACTGTACAGGAGTCCGGGGGCCCGGGTCGAACTCACCCGGTGCGACCGCGCGATTACGGTACGGCCGCGTCGATCGCCTTCACGATCCGCTTGTCGGAGATGGCGTACGCGGTGCCCAGGGCGTGGGCGAAGTAGCTGACCCGCAGCTCCTCCAGCATCCAGCGGATGTCCAGCACCTGCCGGGGCACCGGCCGGCCCTGGGGGAGCTGCTCCAGCAGCCAGGCGTACTCGTCCCGCATCTCGTGGACCTTCTGCATCCGGGTGGTGTCCCGCTGCACGTTGCCCGGCATCTGCTGCAGACGCCGGTCGGCGGCCACCAGGTAGCGCATCAGGTCCGGCAGCCGCGCGATCCCCGCCCAGGTCACGAAGCCGGGCTTCACCAGCGCGTCCAACTGCTGCCGTACGTCGGTGAGGTTGGCCAGCAGCGCGGGGCTGGAGACGGCCTTCAGGCGCCGTTCGCACGCCTGCCAGGCGGCCAGCACCTGCTGCACCTGGCCCACCGCACGCACGGTGGTGTCCACGATGTCGGCCCGCACCTTGTCGTAGAGCTTCCGGTACGACTCCTCGTCCCACACCGGGCCGCCGAAGTCCGCGATCAGCTTGTCGGCCGCCGCCATGGCACAGTCGTCGAACAGCGCCTGCACCGAGCCGTGCGGATTGGCGGACAGCGCGAGCTTCTGCGCGTTGGTCAGCTTGTCCGACGCGAACTTCGCCGGATTCACCGGGATGTTGCGCAGGATCAGCCGGCGCACGCCCTTCCACATCGCCTCGGCCTGCTCCTCCTCGGTGTCGAAGAGGCGGACCGAGACGGTGTCGCCGTCGTCCACCAGCGCCGGGTACGCCTTCACCGGCTGGCCGGCCCGACGGGTCTCGAAGACCCGGCTGAGCGTGCCGATCGACCAGTCGGTCAGGCCCGAGCGCTCCAGCGAGGGTCCGCCCTGCCGGGACGCGGTGGCGGCGGCCGCCTGCGAGATCGCCTGGCGGGCCTTGGGGCGCAGCTTGAGCTTGAGCGCCTCCAGGTCCTTGTCCTCGGCCAGCTTGCGGCGCCGCTCGTCCACGATCCGGAAAGTGACCTTCAGATGGTCCGGCACCTTCGCCCAGTCGAAGTCCTCGGCGTCGAAGGGCACGCCCACCATGCGCTTCAGCTCGCGCGCCATGGTCGTCGCCAGCGGCTCCTGGAGCGGGACCGCCCGCTCCAGGAACTTTTTCGCGTAGTTCGGCGCCGGGACGTAGTTGCGGCGGATCGGCTTGGGCAGCGAGCGGATCAGCTCGGTGACCACGTCCTCGCGCAGACCCGGGATCTGCCAGTCGAAGCCCTCGTCGGTGACCTGGTTGAGCACCTGGAGCGGGATGTGCACGGTCACACCGTCCGCGTCCGCGCCCGGCTCGAACTGGTAGGTCACCCGGAACTTCAGTTCGCCCTGGCGCCAACTGTCGGGATAGTCGGCCTTGGTGACCGCCTCCGCCGACTCCCGGATGAGCATCGCCCGCTCGAAGTCCAGGAATTCGGGCTGCTCGTGCCGCTTCCGCTTCCACCAGGAGTCGAAGTGGGCGCCGGAGACGACGTGTTCGGGCACCCGCTGGTCGTAGAAGTCGAACAGCGTCTCGTCGTCCACGACGATGTCCCGGCGCCGCGCCCGGTGCTCCAGCTCCTCGACCTCGCTGAGCAGCTTGCGGTTGTCGGCGAAGAACTTGTGGTGGGTGCGCCAGTCGCCCTCGACCAGGGCATTGCGGATGAACAGCTCGCGGGAGATCTCCGGGTCGATCCGCCCGTAGTTCACCTTGCGCTGGGCGACGATCGGCACGCCGTACAGCGTCACCTTCTCGTACGCCATCACGGCCGCCTGGTCCTTCTCCCAGTGCGGTTCGCTGTACGTGCGCTTCAGCAGGTGGCCGGCGAGCGGCTCGACCCACTCCGGCTCGATCTTGGCGTTGACGCGGGCCCAGAGCCGGGAGGTCTCCACCAGCTCGGCGGACATCAGGAACTTGGGCTGCTTCTTGAACAGCGAGGAGCCGGGGAACACCGCGAACTTGGCGTTGCGGGCGCCCAGGTACTCGTTCTTGTTGCCGTCCTTCACGTCCTTCATCCCGACGTGGGACAGCAGGCCCGCCAGCAGCGAGACATGGACGCGGTCGGCGGGGGCGTCGTCCTCGTTGAGATGGATGTCCATCTGCTTGGCGACCGTGCGGAGCTGGAGGTAGATGTCCTGCCACTCCCGCACGCGCAGGAAGTTCAGGTACTCCTGCTTGCACATCCGGCGGAACGAGGAGGAGCCGCGCTCCTTCTGCTGCTCGCGCAGATACCGCCACAGGTTGAGGTAGGCCAGGAAGTCGCTGGTCTCGTCGCGGAAGCGGGCGTGCTGCTGGTCGGCCTGGGTCTGCTTGTCGGCCGGGCGCTCGCGCGGGTCCTGGATCGACAGGGCGGCGGCGATGACCATGACCTCGCGGACACAGCCGTTCTTCGCGGCCTCCAGCACCATCCGCGCCAGGCGCGGGTCGACCGGCAACTGGGCCAGCTTGCGGCCGGTGTCGGTGATCCGCTTGCGCGGGTCCTTCTGCGCCGGATCGAAGGCGTGCAGCTCCTGGAGCAACTGGACGCCGTCGCGGATGTTGCGGTGGTCCGGCGGGTCGATGAAGGGGAACTTCTCGATGTCACCGAGGCCGGCCGCGGTCATCTGCAGGATGACGGAGGCGAGGTTGGTGCGCAGGATCTCGGCGTCGGTGAACTCCGGCCGCGCGAGGAAGTCGTCCTCGGAGTACAGCCGGACGCAGATGCCGTCGGAGGTACGGCCGCAGCGGCCCTTGCGCTGGTTGGCGCTGGCCTGCGACACCGGCTCGATGGGCAGCCGCTGGACCTTGGTGCGGTGGCTGTAGCGGCTGATCCGGGCGAAGCCGGGGTCGATCACGTACTTGATGCCGGGCACGGTCAGCGAGGTCTCGGCGACGTTGGTCGCCAGCACGATCCGGCGCCCGGTGTGCTGCTGGAAGACCCGGTGCTGCTCGGCGTGCGAGAGCCGCGCGTACAGCGGCAGCACCTCGGTCGAGCGGTACTTCTTCTTCTCCAGCGCGTCCGCGGTGTCCCGGATCTCCCGCTCGCCGGAGAGGAAGACGAGGATGTCACCGGGGCCCTCGGCCATCAGTTCCTCGACGGCGTCGGTGATCGCGGTGATCTGGTCCCGGTCGGCGTCGGAGGAGTCCTCCTCCAGCAGCGGCCGGTAGCGCACCTCCACGGGATACGTCCGCCCGCTGACCTCGATGATCGGGGCGTCCCCGAAGTGCCGGGAGAACCGCTCCGGGTCGATGGTCGCCGAGGTGATGACGACCTTCAGGTCCGGCCGCTTCGGCAGCAACTGGGCGAGATAGCCCAGCAGGAAGTCGATGTTGAGGGACCGCTCGTGGGCCTCGTCGATGATGATCGTGTCGTAGGCGCGCAGCTCGCGGTCGTTCTGGATCTCCGCGAGCAGGATGCCGTCGGTCATCAGCTTGATGAAGGTGGCGTCCGGGTTCACCTGGTCGGTGAAGCGGACCTTCCAGCCGACGGTCTCGCCGAGCGGGGTGTGCAGCTCGTCGGCGACGCGCTCCGCGACCGTGCGGGCGGCGATCCGGCGGGGCTGGGTGTGCCCGATCATCCCGCGCAGGCCCCGGCCCAGCTCCACGCAGATCTTGGGGATCTGCGTGGTCTTCCCGGAGCCGGTCTCGCCGGCCACGATGACGACCTGATGATCGCGGATGGCGGCCGCGATCTCGTCCTTCTTCTGGCTGACCGGAAGCTGCTCGGGATAGCTGACCGAGGGCACACGGGAGCGCCGTTCGGCCATCCGGGAGGCGGCCTTGTCGACCTCGCCCTCCAGCTCGGCCAGCACGGCGGCACGCGCCTCCGGCTTACGGATCTTGCGTGCGCCTTCGAGCCTGCGCCCGAGTCGGTGCGCGTCACGCAGCGACAGCTCGGTCAGACGGGAGGCGAGAGACCCCAAGGCGGGGGCGGGATGCGTAGACATACGCGATCCAGGATCTCACCTCGGGGAAATCCCGCGCGAATGAATTGACGCGGGGGGCCGCCGTGCAGGTGGCCGGGGGTCAGCAGGAGTTCTGGCCGAGCCGGAAGCCCGACTTGTAGCCGTTCTTGAATCCCTGCTGATAGTCGCGCTTCGGGTCCTTCAGCGACATGCCCTTGCCGTCGTGATGACCGCCGTCGTGGTGATGGCAGTGACGGCCGTCGCGGTACCCGGACTTGAACCCGTCCCGGAAGCCGCGCTGGTAGTCGCCTTGCGAGGTGGGCGCCTTGGCCGTCGTACTGACGTGAGACGGAGCGGGCGCCGCCGAGGCTGTCTGCTGGAAGCCGATCGGAGCGAGGACGACACCGGCGGCCATGAAGACCGAACACAGGGCAGCCGTCCGTTTTCTGTTCGTGGCGGGCATGGAACGCCCCCTTGGGTGATTTCCCCACGAATGGATGCTTTTTCAGCCTAGTCCTGCCCCATCCACCTGCAACCGCGCTCGCAGGGGCCCGGAAACGCAAGAACCCCCTCCAGAGACTGGAGGGGGTTCGGCCCGGATCGGGCGGTTGTGGCTGGGGCCGGGGTCGAACCGGCGACCTATCGCTTTTCAGGCGATCGCTCGTACCAACTGAGCTACCCAGCCACGAGGTTTCACGTGAAACCTCAGCGGTCCTGACGGGATTTGAACCCGCGGCCTCCACCTTGACAGGGTGGCGAGCACTCCAAACTGCTCCACAGGACCAGGCGCTGTACGACAGTGTCGCACAAGGTTGCGGGCCTTCCCAACGCGTTTCCCACCGGGGTGAGGTGCGCATCTGCTGGGCTGACGTCGCTGGAGAAGCGTATCAGAGCAGGGGCGGTGCTCCGTACCGCGCTTTTCGGGGGCGGGCAGGGCCCGGACGTGCGGAAACACGAAGGCCCGCCCTGGATCAGGGCGGGCCTTCATGACAAGTCCGCTGTGGTGCCCCCAACGGGATTCGAACCCGTGCTACCGCCTTGAAAGGGCGGCGTCCTAGGCCGCTAGACGATGAGGGCTATCGGCCCGCCTGGGCGCCGCATCGCGGCGCGTCGGGGACGTGTGCAGCATAGGGGATCGCGAGCGGTATGGGCAAAACCCTTCGCCGTGGTGAGGGCGCCGGGCCGGGGAGTCAGCGCTGCACCAGATGCCGGCTGACCTCGGCCGTGGTCCGCCCGAGCCCGCCCAGCTTGATCGCGTCCCATGCCTGGAGCCGGCGGGTGTCCCGGTCCAGATAGAGCACCGACGCCTCGATCGGCGCCGGGTACTGGCCCTCCACCGCGCGCAGTCCGCTGCCCCCGGTCGAGCCCTCGCGGCGCAGCCGGGTGCCCAGCGGGAGGACCTTGGTGCCCTGGGTGTGCAGATGCCCGCAGAGCACCAGCGGCACCGTGCCGTCGGTCTCGGCGGCGGCCACCGGTTCGTGCGCCACCGCGATGTCCACCGGGGTGCCCTTGGCCTTCTGGTCCCGCAGCGCCGAGGCGAGCCGGGCGCCCGCGAGCCGCTCCGCCGCGTCCCCACCGGTCGCCTGGGAGCGGTCGGGGGTGAACTGGGGGTCGCCGGTGCCCGCGAAGCGCACCCCGGCGATCGTCTCGGCCTCGCCCTCGTCCAGCACGTGCGCGTTCTTGATGCCCTCCAGATAGCGCTGGGTGGCCCGCGAGTCGTGGTTGCCCCGGACCCAGACGTACGGCACGCCCAGGTCCTTCACCGGGTCGAGGAAGCCGTTCTCCGCCGAGGTGCCGTGGTCCATGGTGTCGCCGGAGTCGACGATCACGTCCACCTTGTACTGGTCCACCAGCGAGCCGATGATCTTCCACGCGGCCGGGTTGAGGTGGATGTCGGAGACGTGCAGCACCCGGATCGTGGACGGGTCGGGCTGGTAGGCGGGGAGCGTGGAGGCGACGTCGTACAGCTTGGTCACGTTGGTCACCAGGCGGGCCAGTTCCTGCTGGTAGACGTCGAAGTCGCTGACGATGCTGCGGGCGTTGCCCACCACGGAGGGCGCCGAGGAGAGCAGGCCGGAGAACTTCGGCTCCAGCACCGACTTCGGATTCCAGGTGGCCCATGCCGACACCCCGGAGGCCGCGAGCAGCGCGAGCGCGAGACCGCCGGCCGCGAGCGCGGGGCGCGGGCGGCGGTAGACGACGAGGCCGAGCGCGGTCGCGCCGGTGACGACGGCCACGCAGGAGCGCAGCGCGAGATCGAGCGTGCCGCGCTCGACGTCACGGGCCACCTCGTCCTGGAGCCCGGACAGCCGCTCGGGGTGGTCGACCAGCGCCTGAGCACGGCCAGGGTCGAGCTGGTCCACGTCGACGTCCAGCCGGACCGGCGCGACATGGCTGTCCAGGGTCAGCGCGCCGAGCGGGGAGACGTTGACCTTGGTGCCGCCGCTGAGCGAGGGCCGCAGGGCCATGGTGGTGTCCATCGGGCCGACCGTGGTCCGGACGTTGCCGACGATCAGCAGGCCCAGCCAGGCCCCGAAGAGCACGACACCCATCAGGCCGAACGCCCGCAGCCACCGGCGGCCGCCCGTCCGGCGCCGTAGCCGCCACCACTTCCGGTCGGGGGACGGGTCCGAGACGCAAGCGGCGGGGACTTTGGGCATTGGTGCCGTATGCCCGTACGAACGCCCGGACATGCGGGGTGGTCAGCCCCAGCCCAGTTCGTGCAGCCGGGCGTCCTCGATGCCGAAGTGGTGGGCGACCTCGTGGACCACGGTGACGGCCACCTCGTGGACGACCTCCTCGGCGGTTTCGCAGTACCGCAGGGTGGGGCCCATGTAGATGCTGATGCGGTCCGGGAGGACCCCGGCGTACCACTCGCCGCGCTCGGTGAGCGGGGTGCCCTCGTACAGGCCGAGCAGTTCGGGGTCGTCGGCGGAGGGTTCGTCCTCCACGAAGACGGCCACGTTGTCCATGACCCGCGTCAGTTCCGGCGGGATCTGGTCCAGGGCCTCGCTCACCAGCTCTTCGAACCTGTCGCGTGTCATCTCCAGCACAGGGCCATTGTCGGCCAAGCGCGCCCGGCGCGGGGGGTGTACGCGCGGTCCGCCGTGCTTCGGCCGGCCGACGCGGTGGCGTGTCCTTGCGCGGGCGGCGGGAGTTGGGCAGGGCGTTCTGGATTCCCCGCTGTCGGAGGTGGCCGTCGTGCGCCGCTTGTACGTACCCGTCCGTCTGGTCGTCGCGGTGCTGGCCGCGGCCGCCGCCTCCGGCTGTGTGCACGTCGGTGACGACGCGGGCCCCCGCCGCACCCCGCACTCCGCCGCCCAGCGGGAGGGCGCGGACTCCGGGGGCGGGCCGGTGTCCGGTGGGGGCGGGGTCGAGGCGGACGACGAGGGCGAGGGGGACGGCAAGCACGGGCACGGCGGCAAGAAGAAGAAGCACGGGGAGTCGGCCTCCGCCTCGGCGGACGAACGGGAGCCCGGCGAGAAGGGTTCGGCGGCGCCGTCCAAGCCGGGGCAGACGGTGCGGCCCGGTGAGCCGGTGCCGACGGGGGAGCCGACGCCGCCCCCGGTGACCTCCGCGCCGCCGGAGCCGCCCGCGTCGACCCCGCCGCCGCCGGACACCGAGCCGCCGTCGGCCGAGCCGTCGTCCTCGGCCCACGAGGACCCCGCTCCGCAGTGAGCCGGAGGGGGTCGAAGTAGGGGGTTGACAAGCCGGTTTGCCTTCAGGGGTGGGGGGTGCGTATGGTGGTAGATCGTTTGATCCCATTTGCCCGGCGCCATCGCAGAGCGCGCCGTGTGGCGCGTACTCTCCTTTGCCGTGACGGACCGCATTGAGGCGGTTGTGTTGTGCGAATCACGGAGTTGACGGGCGCGTGCCGAGAGACTCCGGAAGGTTTCGCATTCGCATGTCCGTTTCCAGTACTGACCAGTTCGTCGCGCCCGAGGACGGGGAGACCCCCGTCGACGGGATGAACGAGGTCACCGCTGTCGTCGAGGCCGACGACACCACCGACACCACCCCCGAGCTGACCTTCGCCGACCTCGGTCTCCCCGAGGGCATCGTGCGCAAGCTCGCCCAGAACGGTGTCACCACCCCCTTCCCGATCCAGGCCGCGACCATCCCGGACGCCCTGGCCGGCAAGGACATCCTCGGCCGTGGCCGCACCGGCTCCGGCAAGACCCTCTCCTTCGGTCTGCCCACCCTGGCCACGCTGGCCGGCGGCCGCACCGAGAAGAAGCGTCCGCGCGCCGTCATCCTGACGCCGACCCGCGAGCTGGCGATGCAGGTCGCCGACGCCCTCCAGCCCTACGGCGACGTGCTCGGTCTGAAGATGAAGGTCGTCTGCGGCGGCACCTCGATGGGCAACCAGATCTACGCCCTCGAGCGCGGCGTCGACGTCCTCGTCGCCACTCCGGGCCGCCTGCGCGACATCATCAACCGCGGCGCCTGCTCGCTGGAGGACGTGCAGATCGCGGTCCTCGACGAGGCCGACCAGATGTCCGACCTGGGCTTCCTGCCCGAGGTCACCGAGCTGCTCGACCAGGTCCCGGCCGGCGGCCAGCGCATGCTGTTCTCGGCCACGATGGAGAACGAGATCTCCACGCTGGTCAAGCGCTACCTGAACGACCCGGTCACGCACGAGGTCGACAGCGCCCAGGGCAATGTCACGACGATGTCGCACCACATCCTCATCGTGAAGCCCAAGGACAAGGCGCCGGTCACCGCCGCGATCGCCTCCCGCAAGGGCCGCACGATCATCTTCGTGCGCACCCAGCTCGGTGCCGACCGCATCGCCGAGCAGCTCCGCGAGTCCGGTGTGAAGGCCGACGCGCTGCACGGCGGCATGACCCAGGGCGCCCGTACCCGGACGCTGGCCGACTTCAAGGACGGCTACGTCAACGCGCTCGTCGCCACCGACGTCGCCGCGCGCGGCATCCACGTCGACGGCATCGACCTGGTCCTCAACGTCGACCCGGCGGGCGACCACAAGGACTACCTGCACCGCTCCGGCCGTACCGCCCGCGCGGGCCGCTCCGGCACGGTCGTCTCGCTGTCCCTGCCGCACCAGCGCCGCCAGATCTTCCGGCTGATGGAGGACGCGGGCGTCGACGCCGCGCGCCACATCATCCAGGGGGCCGGCGCCTTCGAGCCCGAGGTCGCCGAGATCACCGGCGCCCGGTCCATGACCGAGGTGCAGGCCGAGTCCGCGGGCAACGCCGCGCAGCAGGCCGAGCGCGAGGTCGCCGGTCTGGTCAAGGAGCTGGAGCGGGCCCAGCGCCGCGCCGGTGAGCTGCGCGAGGAGGCCGACCGCCTGGTGGCGCGGGTCGCCCGCGAGCGCGGCGAGGACCCGGAGGCCGCCGTGGCCGAGGCGCAGGCGACCGCCGAGCAGGCCGTGGCCGACGCGACCGCCGAGGCGGAGCGTCCGGCCGCCCGTGAGCCCGAGCGCGACGAGCGCCCGGCGGGCCGCCGTTCCTTCGGCGACCGTGGCGAGCGCCGTGACGACCGTGGTGGCCGTGGCTTCGAGCGTCGTGACGACCGTGGTGGCCGTTCCTTCGAGCGCCGTGACGACCGTGGCGGCTTCCGCCGCGACGACCGCGGTGGCGAGCGCCGTTCCTTCAACCAGGACCGGGGCGAGCGGGGTTTCGAGCGCCGCGATGACCGCGGTGGCCGTGGCTTCGAGCGTCGTGACGACCGTGGCGGCCGTTCCTTCGAGCGTCGTGACGACCGGGGCGGCGAGCGCCGTGACGAGCGTCGTCCGTTCAACCAGGACCGGGGCGACCGGGGTTTCGAGCGCCGTGACGACCGCGGTGGCCGTTCCTTCGAGCGCCGTGACGACCGTGGCGGCTTCCGCCGCGACGACCGTGGCGGTCACCGGGGCAGCGACCGTCCGTTCAACCGTGAGCGCCGCGACGACCGTCCGGGCTTCCGCTCCGGCGGCCACGAGCGCCCCTACGGCCGCCGTGACGAGCACCGCGGCACCGGCGGCTCCTCCTCCTTCGGCCGTCGTGACGACAAGCCCCGCTGGAAGCGCAACGGCTGACCCTCAGTGAGCTGACGAAGGGCCCGTACGGATCTCCGTACGGGCCCTTCGGGTTTCCCGGTGGTGTCGCGGTGGTTTCCGGCCATCGAGTGGCGCATGTCACGTCTGCGCCCAGGGAATTGCTGGGGGCATGACAGACGACACGAAAGTCAGCGGGGAGTCCGGCGGGGGCCTGTCCGACGAGGAACGGCTCGCCCAGCTCGGCTACACCCAGGTCCTGGCCCGCCGGATGTCGGCGTTCTCCAACTACGCCGTCTCCTTCACGATCATCTCGGTGCTGTCCGGCTGCCTCACGCTGTATCTGTTCGGCATGGTGACCGGCGGCCCCGCCGTGATCACCTGGGGCTGGGTGGCCGTCGGCCTGATGACGCTGTTCGTCGGCCTGTCGATGGCCGAGATCTGTTCCGCCTACCCGACCTCGGCCGGCCTGTACTTCTGGGCGCACCGGCTCGCGCCCCCGCGCTCGGCGGCGGCCTGGGCGTGGTTCACCGGGTGGTTCAACGTGCTCGGCCAGGTGGCGGTGACGGCGGGCATCGACTTCGGCGCGGCGTCCTTCCTCGGGGCCTGGCTGAACCTCCAGTTCGGCTTCCGGGTGTCGCCCGGCCGTACGGTCCTGCTCTTCGCGGCGATCCTGCTGCTGCACGGCCTGCTGAACACCTTCGGGGTGCGGATCGTCGCCCTGCTGAACAGCGTGAGCGTGTGGTGGCACGTGGGCGGTGTCGTGGTCATCGTCGGCGCGCTCGCCTTCCTGCCCGACCACCACCAGTCGGCGTCCTTCGTCTTCACCCACTTCGTCAACGAGACGGGCTGGGGCAGCGGCTTCTACGTCGTCCTGCTCGGTCTCCTCATGGCGCAGTACACCTTCACCGGCTACGACGCCTCCGCCCACATGACCGAGGAGACCCACGACGCGGCGACCGCCGGCCCGAAGGGCATCGTCCGCTCCATCTGGACCTCCTGGATCGCGGGCTTCGTCCTGCTGCTCGGCTTCACCTTCGCCATCCAGTCCTACGACGGCGCGCTGCAGTCGCCCACGGGAGCGCCCCCGGCGCAGATCCTCCTGGACGCGCTCGGCGCCACCACCGGCAAGCTGCTCCTGCTGGTGGTGATCGGCGCCCAGCTCTTCTGCGGGATGGCCTCGGTGACGGCCAACAGCCGCATGATCTACGCCTTCTCGCGGGACGGCGCGCTGCCCTTCTCCCGCGTCTGGCACACGGTCAGCCCGCGCACCCGGACCCCGGTCGCGGCGGTCTGGCTGGCCGCCCTGGGCGCGCTCGTGCTCGGCCTGCCGTACCTCATCAACTCCACGGCGTACGCGGCCGTGACGTCCATCGCGGTGATCGGGCTCTACATCGCCTACGTCATCCCGACGCTGCTGCGGGTCCGCAAGGGCGCGGAGTTCCAGCGGGGGCCGTGGCACCTGGGCCGCTGGTCGCTGCCGATCGGCGTGGTCTCGGTCGCCTGGGTCGTCCTGATCACGGTGCTCTTCATGCTCCCCCAGGTCTCGCCGGTCACCTGGGAGACCTTCAACTACGCCCCGGTCGCCGTCCTCGTCGTCCTCGGCTTCGCCGCCACCTGGTGGCTCGCCTCCGCCCGCCACTGGTTCCTCCGCGACTGACCGACGCGGCCGTGTCCCCGATACCCGATCGGAGACACGGCCACCGCCAGCTATGCTCGGACAGGCAACACCGCCCCGGGCCCTTAGCTCAATTGGCAGAGCAGTGGACTTTTAATCCATTGGTTGTGGGTTCGAGTCCCACAGGGCCTACGCGAACGCCCCCGGCTCGACGATCCGTTGAGCCGGGGGCGCGTCCGTTTTGTCCGGTACCGGGCTGGGGGTCGCCCGTCCGGCGCCCCGGTTGGGGAGGGCCGCCCGGTGCGCAGCAATAGCTGTTCCGGCGGACTGAGTTTTCAATGGGACGCGCCGACAGATTATTTACCGCAATAGCAGAGGTGGGATTCTTCACCCGGCGTCGGCCGCTGTGGCGTGCTACTGTCGATCTCAGTTGCAGTTGTGGTTCCCGAAGTTGTATTTCCGGTCTTTTCCGGGTGGGGTAATCATCGCGGCGACACGCGGTTCGTACAGTGCGTACCGCGATGCACTGCCCCGAAGGAGAATTGACATGGCTACTGGCACCGTGAAGTGGTTCAACGCGGAAAAGGGCTTCGGCTTCATCGAGCAGGACGGCGGCGGCGCCGACGTCTTCGCCCACTACTCCAACATCGCCGCCCAGGGCTTCCGTGAGCTGCTCGAAGGCCAGAAGGTGTCCTTCGACATCGCCCAGGGCCAGAAGGGCCCGACGGCCGAGAACATCGTCGTCGCCTGACGCTCACGCGTACTTCGTAGCCGGGGCCCGCATCCTTCGGGGTGCGGGTCCCGGCTACTCGCATTTTCCGCAGCGTTTGTCCGCTGCGCTCCACCGGCTCATTCTTGCAATTACCCGTGCGGCGCAATGCTGCGGGAATTCCTTGAGATGTGCCGCATCAAGGAAGGTTCCGTATGAACCGCACACGCACGAACGACCGCTTTACCCGTACCGGTAATGGCGGCCCGCGCCGCCGTACCCCCGCGGTCCAGGGGGAGTTCGCGCTTCCCAGGACGACGACTCCCGCGCTTCCCGCCGTGGCGGAATTCGCCGATCTCGACATGCCGGCGGAACTGCTGGCCGCGCTCGGCGCGCAGGGCGTGACCGTGCCGTTCCCGATCCAGGCCGCGACCCTGCCGAACTCCCTCGCGGGCCGGGACGTGTTGGGCCGGGGCCGCACCGGCTCCGGCAAGACCCTCGCCTTCGGGCTCGCGCTGCTGGCCCGTACGGCCGGGCGGCGGGCCGAGGCCCGGCAGCCGCTGGGGCTGGTCCTCGTACCCACGCGTGAGCTGGCGCAGCAGGTCACCGACGCGCTCGCGCCGTACGCCCGCGCGGTGCGGCTGCGGCTGGCCACGGTCGTGGGCGGCATGTCGATCGGGCGGCAGGCGAGCGCGCTGCGCGGGGGCGCCGAGGTCGTCGTCGCCACTCCGGGACGCCTCAAGGACCTCATCGACCGGGGCGAATGCCGGCTGGACCAGGTCTCGGTGACCGTCCTCGACGAGGCCGACCAGATGGCCGACATGGGGTTCATGCCCCAGGTCACGGCCCTGCTCGACCAGGTATGCCCGGAGGGCCAGCGCATGCTGTTCTCCGCGACCCTGGACCGCAACGTCGACCTGCTGGTGCGCCGCTACCTCAGTGACCCCGTGGTGCACTCCGTCGACCCCTCGGCCGGCGCGGTCACGACGATGGAGCACCACGTGCTGCACGTCCACGGCGCCGACAAGCACGCGGCCACCACCCAGATCGCCGCCCGCGACGGCCGGGTGATCATGTTTCTCGACACCAAGCACGCCGTCGACCGCCTCACCGAGCACCTGCTGAACAGCGGGGTACGGGCCGCGGCCCTGCACGGCGGGAAGTCGCAGCCGCAGCGCACCCGGACGCTGGCGCAGTTCAAGACGGGCCACGTCAACGTGCTGGTGGCGACCAATGTCGCGGCGCGCGGCATCCACGTCGACAACCTCGACCTCGTCGTCAACGTCGATCCGCCGACCGACCACAAGGACTACCTGCACCGCGGTGGCAGGACCGCCCGTGCGGGCGAGTCCGGCAGTGTCGTCACCCTGGTGACCCCGAGCCAGCGCCGGGGCATGACCCGCCTCATGGCGGCGGCCGGCATCGTCCCGCACACCACCCCGGTCCGCGTCGGCGAGCAGGCCCTGCACCGCATCACCGGTGCTCAGGCGCCCTCCGGCATCCCGGTCGTCATCACCGCGCCGGTGGCCGAGCGCCCCAAGAAGCGCAGGGCCCCCGCCCGCGGCCGGCGCCGCCCGGTCCCGGCGGCCCGCCGCGCACCCGGACGGCAGTCGACCGACGGTACGGCGGCATAGGACCCTGGTGGTGCACCACGTCCCCGAGGTCCGCCCCGTCTTCCCTTCTCCCTGTGAGGCATCATGCGCTGTGTCATCGCACGTTTCCCGTTCGAGCTGACCAAGAACGGCGTGCTGGAATCGATGAAGGGCGTCAAGCCCGAGCCGGTCACCGCCGAGTCGGTGATCATCGGCCGCCGCCACTACCCGGCCAAGCAGGTCGGCGAGGTCGTCACCCGTCAGGACCGCCGCGATTTCAGCGCCGGTGAGGTGCTGCGGGCCATGACCCGGCTCGGCTTCACCTGCCGTACGGCTCCCGAGGCCGTCCCCGCGCCCGCCGGGGAGACCCCGCTGGAGCGGGCGTCCGCGATGCTCGGCACCTCCCTGACCGGCTGACCACGCGGTACAGAGCACAGAGGGCCCGACCGGCACACGCCGGTCGGGCCCTCTGGGCGTTCCGTGCCGTTCCCGGCGCGGGGGCGGGTCGGTGGGTCAGTTGTCGGAGTAGCTGAAGTCACCCATCGTCCAGGCGGTGACATCCTCGATCGCGACGCGGTACATCCCGCCCGTCATCGGGATGCCCACGGTGCCCTGGAGGATGCGGGCGACGTGGAAGTGAAGGTGTGTGGGGGTCCCGTCCTGGGTGGCGGGGGCGTCGAAGACGGCGCAGAACTCGCCCAGATGGGTGGAATCCCGCAGTACTTCGGACACCCTGCGCCGCCACATGGCTTCGGGAGCCAGTCGACCGGTGATGACAGCACCACTGGTGACCACGGTGAGGGACATCTGATTGCTCTGCCCGGACTCCACGAGGGCGGCGATGTCAACGATCAGCTCGTCAGGCTTCGGCATGACGTCGGATTCTATGCGGCGGCCCCGGCGGGGCGGCACGGACCGTCACAGAGACCACCGGAGGCGAATACCTCTCCATCGGACACGCGAAAATCTATCCCGGCCACAGTAGACATTCGCGATGTGCTTGGTTACGGTTTCTCTCGTAGCCGAGATCGATCAAGGCCCGGCAGACACGAACTGCCGGGCAGCAGCACAGGTATGACAAGCGATCGGTTCAGAGGGAAGAACGGAGGAGTCGAGCGCCATCAGGATCGCCCGGACCGGCAGGACATGAGTCCGGGTACCGCAGGACATCGATAGGCAGGTGGTCTCCGGTCACGCATCCGCGATCCCCGCACCCCCGTCGGCGTATCGGGCGGCTGTGCGGACACAGAAGGCCGACGCGGTATTAGGGTCGGCAGATGGTTGCAGTTCCTTCGGGGCCTTGGTGCTGTACGGCACCAAGGCCCCTCCACGCGTTCCACAGAGAGGTGAGATGACAGCAGACGAGTCGCTGGGCCGTCTTGACGACGACGATTACCCCGCCTACACGATGGGCCGGGCCGCCGAACTGATCGGTACCACGCCCGGCTTCCTCCGTGCCCTCGGCGAAGCACGACTGATCACACCCCTGCGCTCCGGGGGTGGACACCGCCGCTACTCCCGCTATCAACTGCGGATCGCGGCGCGCGCGCGTGAACTCGTGGACCAGGGCACGCCGATCGAGGCCGCGTGCCGGATCATCATCCTCGAGGACCAGCTCGAGGAAGCCCAGCGGATCAACGCCGAGTACCGCCGTGCCGGCGCCTCGCTCGGCCCGTCTGCCGACGCCTGAAGTGAGCGGGCCCGCCGGCTCCGGCGGGCCCTCAGGCGGCGGGCTACTTCAGGTACACGATTCCGTCCGTGGTGACGGCCGGGCGGCCTGACGTGGCACGGACCACGATCTTCAGGGTGTGCTTGGCGCTCGTGGACCAGGTCTTGGTCCACAGGGCGCTGCGGTAGGCCGTGGTGGAGGACTTCAGGTCGGCGGTGGTGACCTTGGTGCCGTCGACGTAGATGTCCGCCTGCCCGGAGGCCGACGCGCGGGAGACCACCCACGCGACCGAGCGACCCGTGAAGGTCCAGGTCAGCGAGGCGTTCTTGGCGCTGCTGCTCAGGGACCTGCCGCCCAGGTAGCTAGTGGAGGACTTGGTGGTCCAGGCGCCGGACTTGGTCGCCGAGGTCTCCTGGAGGATCACCGGGGTGCCCGAGACGGAGGCGCTCGCGGAGTTGCCGGGGGTGTCGTACGCCCGCAGCGACCAGGCCGTCGCCGCGCCGGACTTGGCGGTCTGGGCCGCGCTGGTGACCGTCGGGCCGTAGGTCCTGGCGAGCGGCGCGGTGAGGCGGGTCTCCTTCAGGGAGACGTTGTCCGCGGCCTTCCAGCCGAGGGTGAGCGGGACGGCGGTGGTGTTGACCGTGCCGGTCCGCAGCGAGAGGTTCGGCTTGGTGGTGAAGGTGGGCGCGGTGGTGTCGGCGACGACCGTCCGCGTCGCGCTGGTCGCCGTACGGCCCGACTGGTGCACCGCCTTGACCTGCACCTTGTGCGTCCCCGCCGCGAGCGTCAGCTTGGCGGAGCTGGCCGAACCGGCGACCGTCGCCGCCGCCTTGCCGTCGACCAGGACCTGGAACGACGAGATCAGCGAGGCCGGGGTGGTCGTGGACCAGCTCACCGTGAGCGGGCCGTTGGTGTACGGGGTCGTGCCGACCGTCCCCGTACCGGTGACCGTGCCGAGGGTGAGGCCCGTGACGGGGCCCGCGGCCAATGTGCGGACGGTGCCGAGCGCGGCGTAGAAGGCGTCACCGGGGCACACCGTGTTGTACCCGTCGCGGTGGCCGTGGATCGCGGGGAGGGTCATCTCCTCGCCCGGCTCCCAGGTCCGGCCCGCGAGGTTCTGCCCGCTGAGCGCGGTGGTGAGGGTGACCGTCGCGTCCGGCTGCACCCCGTACTGGCCCAGCTTCCACGCGGCCAGGCGCGCCACCGAGGCCATCGCGGCCATCGGGGGCGGGGAGTCGACGTACGTGCCGAGGACCGCGATGCCGGTCGTCTGCGAGTTGAAGCCGTACGCGTGTGCGCCCACCACCGGGAGGTCGACCCCGCCCTTGCGGCCCTCGTAGATCGTCCCGCACTTGTCGACGACGAAGTTGTAGCCGAGGTCCTTCCAGCCGAGGCCGGTCACGTCGTACGTGTAGACCGCGTTGATGATCGACGGCGCCTCGGCGCAGGAGTAGTCGTTGGTCGAGGCGGTGTGGTGGACCACCACCGCCTTGATCTTTCCGTCGATGTACGTCGGCGCCTCGGGGCTGATGGATTCGTCGGCCTTCCACCCCGAGCGAGGGGTGATCGGTGGCCGGGGAACCGTGGAGCGCGGCGCGGTCGGGACGGACGTGGAGGGGGAGGGGGAGGGGGAGGGCGAGGCGGAGGGCGGGGCCGACTCGCTCTCCGACTCCGAGGGCGACTCGACAGGCGGTTCCGTCGACTGCTCCGGCGAGGACTCACCGGCCGACGGCTCGGCGGTGGTCTCCTCCGGTGGCGCGGGCTCGGTGGTGGGGACGTCGGTGGGTTCAGGTGTCTCGGTAGCCACGGGCTCCCCGGTGTCGTCCGGCCCGTCCGCGACGTAGGCCGCGGGCTCGGCGTCACCCCCGGTGCTCTTCCCGCCCGCCGTGATCATGTCGAGCCGGAGCCCGGCGGGCAGCTTCGCGGTGGCCCTGCCGTCGATCCGCGCCTCGACGCCGTCCGACAGCCCGACCCACGCGGGCTCGGTGCCGCCGCGCGAGGCGTTCTGCTCGCCCGCGCCCCGGTCGCTGTCCAGCAGCAGCCAGTTCGACCACTTCCCGGACCCCACGGCCCGCGACCGCACCTCGACCTTGCCGGCAAGCCTGGCGGAAGGTTTCTCCCAGCTCACCCCGATCATGCTGAACGGCTTGGCGTCCCGTCGCGCGAGCGTCGCACCCGTGCCGTCCCCCCGGACGGCCAGCGCGGCCGACCGCACCCCGTCCCGTACCGGGGCGGCGGCGGCCTTCCCGGCGTGCCCGGAGTCCCCGCCGCTCACCCCCTGCACGACCAACGTCCCGCACACGGCCGCCGCGACAGCCGCGCCCGTCCCCCACCAACGTGCTCTCATACCGGTACTGATGCCTTTCCCTACGGTGACTGGTCGCCGGAGCCTTCACGACTCCCCCCTCCCCAGGGGAATTCGGTGAAGAAGGTGACCAAAGGTGAGACCGTAACTGATGAGGTCATGCCATCCGTTGGCTTATACAGTTTTTTCCCTGGTCCATACCTGACCGTGGGTCTCAGCGCCGCAGCGCACGCGCGAGCCTGCCGAGCAGCACGGCGTTGCCAAGGCCGGCCAGGGCGGTGCCGACGGTGAAGACGACCAGGCTCAGCGAGCCGTCCCCCAGGGGCCCGGACACCGTGATGGCGACGATGCTGAGGGGCGCCGTGGCCATGAGCGGCCAGATTCCGGCGAAACCGGGGTCGGGGGAGAGGCACACGGCGTAGAGGAAGAACCCGATCGCCGCAGCGACCACGGCGAGGTACCCGCGCGAAAGCCAGTTGTCCACGGCGGGCGCCAGCAGTCCCCGCACCCGGTGCCGGGGAGGCACGTCGGCGGATCTGGAGGCGAGGGCGCCGAGCGCGGCCGCGTTCCCGAGGGCGCCCAGCAGGAGCAGTCCGACCCAGAACCCGGTGGCCAGCACCTCCACCGCCAGGCTGCCCTCGGTACCGGGACCGAAGGGGAAGGCCATGCCCAGGAAGGAGAGCGGCGCCGTGAGTGTCATCGGGTCCAGGCCCACTGCGCTCTCCGGGAAGGCGAACATGGCCACCACGGAGAGGGCGAGCACCGCGAGATAGCCCCGCGAGAGCCAGTTGCCGGTGGCGAGGGTGAAGAGGCGGCGGGGGCGGATGGCGTGCGGCATCGGGATCTCCTTCTGTTCGGTGATCCCACAGTGGGGCCGGGCCGCGCGCCGGGGATGAGTAGCCGTACTCATCCCTGCCCGGGCAAGCCGCACACCGGTACGGAGTACAAAGGGGTGCACGCCCCTAGAGCCCATCCGTAGAGCCCATCCGTAGAGCCCAGAGTCCGGAGAGCGCGTCGATGCCCTACCCCCATGTCCTGCTGTCCGCCGCCGTCTCGCTCGACGGATACCTGGACGACACCGGCCCCGAGCGGCTGCTGCTCTCCAGCCCCGCCGACTTCGACCGGGTGGACGAGGTACGGGCCTCGGTGGACGCGATCCTCGTCGGCGCCGGGACCATCCGCGCCGACAACCCCCGGCTGCTGGTCAACTCGCCCGAGCGCAGGGCCGCGCGGGTGGCCGAGGGGCGGGCGGAGTACCCGCTGAAGGTGACCGTCTCCGGGTCCGGCGATCTCGACCCGAGTGCCAATTTCTGGCACTCCGGCGGGGAGAAGCTCCTCTACACGACCGACGCGGGGGCGAAGCGGGCCACCGGCCTCCTCGGGGACACCGCCGACGTGGTCCCGCTCGGCCCCGCGCTCGACTGGCGGGCGCTGCTCGCGCACCTGCACGACGTACGCGGGGTGCGCCGGCTGATGGTGGAGGGCGGCGGCACCGTGCACACCCAGCTCCTCCAGCAGGGCCTCGCCGACGAACTCCAGCTCGTCCTCGCCCCGCTCTTCGTCGGCGACCCGGCCGCCCCCCGCCTCTTCGGCCCCGGCGCGTACCAGGGCGGCCGGCTGCGGCTGACCGACACCCGCCGGATCGAGGACGTCGTCCTGATGCGGTACGAGCCCACCGCCCCCGGCACCGGCCCGCTGGACACCGCCGCCGACCGGCACTGGCTGCGCACCGCCTGCGAGCTGGCCGCGCTCTGCCCGCCCTCGGCCACTGCCTTCAGCGTCGGCGCGGTGATCGTCGCGGCGGACGGCACCGAGCTGGCGCGCGGCCACTCCCGCGAGGGCGGCGACCCGGTGGTGCACGCCGAGGAGGCCGCGCTCGCCAAGCTGGACCCGGCCGACCCGCGCCTGCCCGGCGCCACCGTCTACAGCAGCCTGGAGCCCTGCGCCCACCGCGCCTCCCGGCCCGTCCCGTGCGCCGGGCTGATCCTGGACGCGGGGGTACGCCGGGTGGTCACCGCCTGGCGGGAGCCGGACACCTTCGTCACCGCGGCCGACGGCTCGGGCGTACTGGCCGCCGGGGGCGTGGAGGTGGTGACGGTGCCCGAGTACGCCGCTCTCGCACAGCGGCCGAACGCTCACCTTCCGCACTGAGGCCCACGTCACGGCCACGTGTGTGCGCCGGACCCCGCGGATGACGTATGCTTGAGACACAACGACGCGGGGTGGAGCAGCTCGGTAGCTCGCTGGGCTCATAACCCAGAGGTCGCAGGTTCAAATCCTGTCCCCGCTACTGAAGGCTCAGGGCCGGAATCCAGTAAATGGATTCCGGCCCTGAGTGTTTTCCGGACCGAGTTTTCTCCGGGGCGGCTGGTGTTTTTGAGTCACCAGTAAAACTCCTGTGACTCCTGAAGCGCAGTCAACTCGCCCTGTTCGTGACAGTCCTGACCGATTTACACCCCGTCAGAACGTCAAACGATCAAGCTGAACGGGCTTGGAATCCGGTGCGCGTGTCTATTAACGTTCGATAACGCAGCACGGTCGTTACAGCCGTCAGCAGAGACGGCGCCGTGCGCACACGCCGAATCCCGCGAGGGAACCGGGGACCCACCACTTTGGGGTGAATCGCGCCCGACCCACCGTGCACCGCCCTCGGAGCACGCCGGGTTTACGCGCGTAGGAGACCTTCCTGCTCCGAACCCGTCAGCTAACCCGGTAGGCGGAGGAGGGAAAGGAGTGCGCCCGCGTGGCGTCCAACCGGCCTGCCCCACAAGCCCCGTTCGCGCCGGACGCGAGTGAGCCCTTTGCCTACGGCGCCCCCCGTGCCGAGGACGGCGCGTGGGAGGAGTGGAACCCCACCGAGGAGTCCGTTTCCCTCGGGCCCGCCGCACGCGGCCGTCACCGCGTGGCCAAGCAGCGCGGCGGCGGACTCGCCCGCAGCTCCACCGTCCTCGGCGTCGGTGTCATCGCCGCCGTCGGCGCCGGTGGCATGGCGAGCGCCAACACCGGCAAGCCGCCCGTGTCCCTCGCGCTGCCCGACCTGCCCTCCGTGGACTCCCTGATCGACGGGCACCACCACACGGAGACGCCCGCCGCCTCCCTCGCCGGTGTCGCCACCGCGACGGCCACTGCCGCGAGCGACGACTCCACCGCCGACGCGGGCGAGGCGCTGCGCAGCCGGATCATGGCCCAGGCCGAGCGGCAGCAGAGCAAGGCCGACAGCCGGGCCACCGCGGCCGCCGTCGCCAAGGCCGACCAGCAGGCCGCCGACGCCGCCGCCAAGGCCGCGAAGGAAGCCTCCGAGAAGGCCGCCGCGGCCAAGGAGAAGGCGGAGGCCGACGCCGAGAAGAAGGCGGAGGCCGCCCGGCTCGCCGCGCTGGCCAAGCAGTACACGCTGCCGACCTCGTCGTACACGATCACCTCGACCTTCGGGCAGGCCGGCTCGATGTGGTCCTCCGGGTACCACACCGGGCTCGACTTCGCCGCGCCCACCGGCACGCTGATCAAGGCGATCCACAGCGGCACGATCACCGAGGCCGGCTGGGCCGGGGCGTACGGCTACCGCACGATCCTCACCCTGGACGACGGCACCGAGCTGTGGTTCTGCCACCAGTCCTCGATCAGCGTCAGCGCCGGGCAGAAGGTGTCCACCGGCGAGGTCATCGGGCGGGTCGGCGCGACCGGCAATGTCACCGGGCCGCATCTCCACCTGGAGGTCCACCCCGGCGGGCAGCCCACCGGTATCGACCCCGGTGCGTGGCTGCGGGGCAAGGGGCTCAACCCCTGAGGGGTCCTGCCGGGGCTTGACCGGGTCCTTGCCCGGAACCGGAATGGACGGGGCCCGAGTGATCGTTGAGAAGAGGTATGACTGCTTCTCTGCGCAAGCTCGGTTCCTCCTCCCTCGAGGTCTTCCCGCTCGCCCTCGGCGGCAACGTGTTCGGCTGGACCGCCGACCGGGACACGTCCTTCGCCGTCCTCGACGCGTATCGCTCCGCGGGCGGCAACTTCATCGACACCGCGGACTCCTACTCGGCCTGGATCGAGGGCAACCAGGGCGGGGAGTCCGAGACGATCATCGGTGAGTGGGTGCGGGCCCGGGGGGTCCGCGATCAGGTCGTCATCGCGACCAAGGTCAGCCAGCATCCCGAGTTCAAGGGGCTGAAGGCCGCCAACATCAAGGCCGCGGCCGATGCTTCCCTGCGGCGGCTCGGGACCGATCACATCGATCTCTACTACACCCACTTCGACCAGCCCGACGTGCCCGTCGAGGAGATCATCGGGGCGCTGGACGAGCTGGTGCGGGCGGGGAAGGTGCGGTACATCGGGGCGTCCAACATCAGTGCGGAGCGGCTGAAGGAGTCGCTGGAGTTCTCCGAGCGCTCGGGTCTGGCGCGGTATGTGGCTCTCCAGCCGCACTACAACCTTGTCTCGCGTGACACGTACGAGGGGCCGTTGCAGGATGTGGCCGCTCGTGAGGGGCTTTCGGCTGTGCCGTACTTCGCGCTGGCCTCCGGGTTCCTGACCGGGAAGTACCGGGCGGGGGCGACTGTGGACAGCGCGCGGGCGAGTTCTGCGGCCAAGCATCTCGACTCCGAGCGGGGGCAGAGGGTGCTGGCCGCGCTGGATGAGGTGGCCTCTGCTCATGACACCGCTGTGGCTACGGTTGCGCTGGCCTGGCTTGCTGCTCAGCCGACTGTCGCCGCGCCTATCGCTTCCGCGCGGACCGTGGATCAGCTTCCGGCGTTGGTGGATGTGGCGGAGCTGACGTTGTCTGCGGCGGAGTTGGATCGGTTGACGGAGGCGTCTGCATAAGGGTGAGCGGGTGCGGGTTCGTTGTGGCTGGTCGCGCAGTTCCCCGCGCCCCTTTAGGTAGGCACTCGCCCCCGCGCCTTAATGGTTCCCCCTACGTGCGGTACGGGTTGTAGCCCGCGTAGGGCGGGGCCGGGTGGCCGTAGCGCTGCCAGTACGTGATGGGGGACGGGGGTGGGGCCGTTGCGTGGGCCGCGTATTCCAGGGCTGGGCGGGAGGGGGCTCGGTGTTGCCACAGGGTGGCCAGGAGTGCGTGCTCTCGGGTGGTGAAGTCCGGGCCCATGCGGCCGGCGCGGGCTCGGTGGCGGAGGAGGGCCAGTTCGGTGGCGGTGGTTTCGTAGTGGACGACTGCTCGGGCGGCCGGGCGGCCGCCCAGGTGGCGGCGGGCGTGGTCGCGGGCCAGGCGGCGGGCGCGTAGGGAGCCGAGGGCGAAGGGTTCGGCGGGGGCGAGCCAGCCGGCGTAGACGTAGACGGGGAGTTCCTCGCGGGCCACGCGGAGTTCGCGTTGCCGGGAGCGGATCAGCAGCCAGGCCAGCAGGCCGAACGCCGGGGCCATGAAGCCGCCGTAGACGACGAGGAAGCCGAACTGGCCGAAGGCGGCCGAGCCGTTCCACAGGGCGTGCATGCTCATGGCGAGCAGGAGGCCGCCCACCGGGAAGAGCCAGCGCAGCCGGTGCCTGCGGGGCAGCGCGGCCAGGCCGAAGCCGATGCCGGTGAACACGGTGAACAGGGGATGCGCGAACGGCGACATCACCCCGCGTACGAAGAACGTCGCAGCGGTCACGGAGACGATGCCCGAGGTGCCGATGGACTGGTCGGTGCCGAAGGCGTTGCCCAGGTAGAGGATGTTCTCGGTGAACGCGAACCCCGTCGCGGTCACCCCGGCTATCGCCGCGCCCCCGACCGGCCCGGTGAAGTCCCGTCTGCGGAAGACGAACACCAGCAGGACGGCGGCGGCCTTCGCGGACTCCTCCACGACCGGCGCGATCACGGTCGCGCCGAGCGTGTCCGCGCCGGACGGGTCGGCGGTCGCGGTGGCGATCCAGTGGGTGGCGAAGCTGTTGGCGACGATGGCGATGAGCGCCGCCGCGCAGGCTCCCCACGCGAAGGCGAACAGCAGGTTCCGCCAGGGTCCGGGCCGTACCCGGTCCAGCCAGCGGAACGCGGCTATCAGCCAGGGCACGGGCACCACGGCCAGCCCCAGCCCGACGAGGAACCCCTCGGTGCCGGTCTGCCGCCGCACCAGCGCCAGGATCACCAGCCCGGACAGCGCCAGCAGCCCGCCCAGCGCCCCGTGCCGCACCCACTCCCGCCGCCACCAGACCGGCCGGGGGCCGTCGGGGTGGGGCGGGTACGACGGAGAACTGATGGCCACGCCATCGACCTTAACGGTCAGCGGACCGTACGGCCTGGGGCTTTACGGCCCGGTGGGCTACGGGTGCGGGTGCGGTACGCGGTGGAAGAGGAGGTCGTTCACCACGTGGCCCTTGTCCAGGCCCTGGCCCTCGAAGCGGGTCAGGGGGCGGAACGCGGGGCGCGGGGCGTAGCCGCCCTCGGCGCGGGTGTTCTCGAAGTCGGGGTGCGCGTCCAGCACCTCCAGCATCTGCTCGGCGTACGGCTCCCAGTCCGTCGCGCAGTGCACGGTCGCGCCGGGTGCCAGCCGGGTCGCGGCCAGGGTGAGGAACTCGGGCTGGATCAGGCGCCGCTTGTGGTGCCGCTTCTTCGGCCAGGGGTCGGGGAAGTAGACGCGGAGCCCGTCGAGGGAGTCGGGGGTGAGCATCTCCCGCAGCAGGATGATCGCGTCGCCGTTGCCGACCCGGACGTTGGTCAAGCCGCCCTGCTCGGCGAGGTTCAGCAGGTTGCCCTGGCCGGGGGTGTGCACGTCGACGGCGAGGATGTTGGTGTCCGGAGCGGCCGCCGCCATCTGCGCGGTGGCCTCACCCATGCCGAAGCCGATCTCCAGCACGACGGGGTTGGCGTTGCCGAACAGCTCCGCGAGGTCGATCACCCGCTGCCCGTCGATGTCCAGCCCCCACTGCGGCCACAGCCGGGCCAACGCGTCGGCCTGCCCGGTCGTGACCCGGCTCCGCCGGGGCTGGAAGCTGCGGATACGCCGCTCGAAGTGCGATCCGGCGGGATCGGGCTGCGGCCCGTCCGGAAACCGGGGCTCGCCCTTGCTCCGCGAGGTCCGCGCGGACGGCCCGGGCGTCGAGGGCAGCGCGTTGCGCGGCTCGGCGTCGGCGGGCCGGATGGCTTCGGGGGTGTTCACGGAGTCAGACACAGTGCCTCCGATTTTAGGCGCTCCCCGGACCCGCCCCCGGCCGCCGACGGCCGTGCGGTCGGTCACGGAACCCCTCACAGCGCCCGCAGCATCTCCAGTGTCCGGCGGCTCACCTCCCGGCCGATCGGCAAAGACGCCGTTGCCGCCGGGGACGGGGCGTTGAGTACATGCACCGCGCGGGCGCCCTCGCGGATGAGGAAGTCGTCGACCAGGGTGCCGTCGCGGGTGACCGCCTGGGCGCGGACGCCGGCCGGGGCGCGGACCAGGTCGCGTTCCTCGACGCCGGGGACCAGGCGGCGGACCGCGTCCAGGAAGGCGGGCCTGGAGAGGGAGCGGCGCAGTTCGCCCGCGCCGTAGCGCCAGTGTCTGCGGGCCAGGGCCCAGGCGCCGGGCCAGCCCGCGGTGGCGGCCAGTTCGCGCGGGCGTACGACGCCCCAGCCGTATCCCTCGCGGGCGAGCGCGGGGACGGCGTTGGGGCCGACGTGGACCCCGCCGTCGAGCCCCTTGGTCAGGTGGACGCCGAGGAAGGGGAACGCCGGGTCGGGCACCGGGTAGACCAGGCCGCGCACCAGCTCCGGGCGGGCCAGCTCGTAGTACTCGCCCCGGAACGGCACGATCCGCACCCCCGGCTCGTCCCCGGTGAGGCGGGCCAGCTCGTCGCAGTACAGGCCCGCGCAGTTGACCAGGACGCGGGCGCGGACCACCTGGCCGGCCGAGGTCAGCACCGCCACGCCCCGGTCGGGGCGCCGGTCCACCCGGACGACCCGCGAGCCGTACCGGATCTCGGCGCCGGAGGCACGGGCGAGCTGCCGGGCGACGGCGGTGAAGTCGCAGACGCCGGTCGTGCCGACGTGGATCGCGGCCAGGCCGCGCACCTCGGGCTCGTACTCGGCGATCTGGGCGGCGCCCAGCTCGCGGACCGGGATGCCGTTCTCCCGGCCGCGCTGCACCAGGGCGTGCAGCCGGGGCAGCTCGGCGCGGTCGGTGGCGACGATCAGCTTGCCGGTGACGGAGTGGTCGATGCCGTACTCCGCGCAGAACTTGATCATCTCGGCGGCGCCGCGCACCGCGTACCGCGCCTTGAGCGAGCCCGGCCGGTAGTAGATGCCGCTGTGCACGACCCCGCTGTTGCGGCCGGTCTGGTGGCGGGCCGGTCCCGGCTCCTTCTCCAGCACGGTGACCCGCGTACCCGGCGCGGCGCGCGTCAGGGCGTACGCCGTCGACAGCCCGACGATGCCGCCACCGACCACCAGCACATCGCAGTCGTACGCGTCCGCCCGCACCTGCACCACCTCCCGGCCTCGATAGTGCACTGCGCCACTGACAACGCCTTCAAACCGCGCCACAGCAGCCTTGTGCCGGCTACGCGGGAGCCATCAGCAGGGGGCGGGCCCGTTCGCGGAGTTCCACCACGCGGGGTTCGTCGCCGTAGGGCTCCAGGCGGTGGAGGAGGTCCTTGACGTACTCGGTGGTGCGGGCGGAGGAGATGCGGCCGGCCACCTCGACCGCGCGGACGCCCTGCTCGCAGGCCGCGTCCAGGTTGCCCGACTCCAGTTCGGCCACGGCGGAGACCACGAGGCGCAGCCCGTGCGAGCGGACGAACTCCTCGGTCGGCTGGGACAGCGCCTGCTCGGTGAAGCGCCGCACCTGGCGGGGTGCCTTGAGGTCGCGGTAGCACTCGGCGGCGTCGGCGGCGAAGCGGTCGTAGCCGTAGAAGCCGAGCCAGGTCGGGTCGCTGTCGCCCTCGCGGGACCGCTCCAGCCAGCCCTCGGACGACTTCAGAGCGGCCCCGGCCGCGTGCGCGTCGCCCGCGCGCGCGTGGGCCCGCGCCTCGACCAGCCGGAAGAAGCTCATCGTGCGCGCGGTGGCCAGCCCCCGGTTCCGCTCCAGGGCGGCCTGCGCGAGGTCCACGCCCTCGTCACCGAAGCCCCGGTAGGTCGCCTGGAGGGACATGGAGGCGAGCACGTAGCCGCCGAGCGGGACGTCGGCCGCCGCGCGGGCGAGGCGCAGCGCCTGGATGTAGTACCGCTGGGCCGCCTCCTGCTGGCCGGTGTCGAAGGCCATCCACCCCGCCAGCCGGGTCAGTTCGGCCCCCGCGCCGAACAGCGCGCGGCCCACCTCGTCGGAGTACGAGCCGAGCAGCAGCGGAGCCGCCTCCACCCTCAGGCACTCCGGCACCATCGAGGAACGCCAGTCACCGCCGCCGTACTTGGAGTCCCAGCGCCTGGCGTCCTCGGCGGCCTCCCGGAGCTTCTGCACATCGCTGTGGCCGACTTTGATCGGTGCGGAGGCGCCGCTCTCGGGGTGCGCCTCCCGTTCGACCGAGCTGTCGGCGGGGGTTATCAGCCATCGGGAAGCGGGCGTCGCGTAGGCGCTCACGGCGAACGAACCGGCCAGCGACTGCCAGATCCCGCCCGACCCGGCACGGCGTCCGGCCAGGTCCAGGCGGTACAGGTCGGTCGCCGA
The DNA here is from genome assembly GCF_004784475.1 of Streptomyces bauhiniae. Lineage (GTDB taxonomy): Bacteria > Actinomycetota > Actinomycetes > Streptomycetales > Streptomycetaceae > Streptomyces > Streptomyces seoulensis. The sequence continues at coordinate 11,975 of NZ_SRRT01000006.1, read as the reverse complement.
GCGCACCGCCTGCCCCACGTCGCGCGGGAAGGCGAGGCCCACCTCGGGCGCGGGGTCGGCGTCGGCGAGACCGATCTCGTGCAGCGGCACCGGCCGGCCGAGCTTCTGCCCGATCGCGGCCGCGATCAGATGCGGCGCCGCACCCTGCGGCACCATCCCCTTCGACACCCAGCGCGCGACCGAGGTCTTGTCGTACCGGAGCGTCAGACCCCGTTGCGCACCCAGGTCGTTGACCCGGCGGGCGAGGCCCGCGTTGCTGATTCCCGCGAGGGCGAGAACGGTGCCGAGTTTCTCGTTCGGCCCGCGTTGCTCCCTGGACATGCGCCACCCCTCGACACAGACGGCTGCCCCGCTGGCATAACCACGCGGCATTCGTAAACACAGCGTAGTTCGCCGCATCCCAAGCGTTAAGGGGCATTGTTCCGGATGGCGCGATTGCGGTCCGTACGGGAGTACGGCCCTGTACGCACCGTGCACGGAACGTCGCGGCGTGCCCCCGCGCGTGTGGCCGTGCGCCTGTCCGTGCGCTCTGGTCCGGCCACCGGGGGAGCGGTTCCATGGCTCTGCGTGGGTCGGCCCGCTGTACTTGCGTCCAGTGGGCTGGGGGACGCCGCCGCCTACATCCCCGCGGGCGGCGGACCGGTCCGGGAGGCGACGCCCGCCTCCCGGGCCGTGCGCGCCCGCCGGGCCGCCGTGCGCTCCGCAGGGCCTGTACGGAGCGTGCTCACATCCCGTGCCCTGGCGCCAAATTGGCCGAAAACAGCCGTCGTTCCGTCGCCCGTATTTCCGTTCCCACCACGGCACTTGAGGGCGCGAAGGGCGTTGTGGGGGAGTGAACCGGGGCGCATTCGCATCGCTCTCCCCGCCCCCTCCTCCCGCCAACCCGCGCAGGCAGGACGCGAGTTCATCCTGCCCGCCGCGCCCCGCCGTGTCCCGGCCGCGCGCCGGGCCCCGCCGTGTTTCCTGGTGATTTCCCTCGCTCGAAGGCGGCGCCACCACCCTTCCCCGGCGCGTTCTTCATGGCAGCATGGGGTCCGGTTCGTGCGGTGCTCTGGTGGTCCACAGCCTGTGGAGGCGTCGATGCGGTGGTTGGTGGGTTGGAGCAGCACCGCCGCGCGCGCTCTCGGCGCCGAGACCGCGGGAGCCACCGGGTACGACGGCGAGACCCTGCGCCCCGTCGGCTCCCACCTGCTGTGGGGCGACCCCGATCCGCTGTGGGCCGTGGGCGACTGGCGCCCCGACGAGGTCCGCGTGGTGCACGCCGACGCCGAGAACCGCATCGCCGTCCTCGGCATCTGCGGCGCCTCCGACGAGGAGCTGCGGCGCGGCCTGTTCACCGCGCGCGGCGGCGCCCTGCGCCACCTCACCGCATGGCCGGGCAGCTACACCGCCGTCGTCCAGGCCGGCCGGCGCATCACCGTCTGCGGCGACCTCGCGGGCGCCCGCCCGGTGTTCCACGCCCCCTGGGAGGGCGGCACCGCCTACGCCACCGCGGCCCTCCCGCTCGCCGACCTCACCGAGGCCAACCTCGACTTCGGCCACCTCGCCGCCCTCCTCGCCGCCCCCGAGGTACCAGCCGCCCTGCGCGACACCACTCCCTACGAGGGCGTACGCCGCGTCGCGCCGGGCCACGCGCTGGTGCTGCGCGCCGGAGCGCGCGACATCGTCGGCTACGAGCCGGTCGCCTCCCTCGCCGTCGCCGCGCCCCCCGCAGACCCCGACCGCGCGGTGGACGCCGTACGGGACGCCCTGGTGGAAGCCGTACGGGTCCGGCTCGCCGCACCCCGGCACGTCCCCGGACTCGACCCCGGCCCGGTGCCCGGCATGGGCCCGGCCGAACGGCGGGCGGCCCGCGGCATGCCGGTGCCCGGCATCGGCGCCGACCTCTCCGGCGGCCCCGCCTCCGGCACCCTGGCCCTCCTCGCCGCCGGGCTCCCCGGCCGGCCCGGCACCCTCCTCGGCCACGGCACCGGCGCGGGCGAGCGCCTCCTCGCCGTCACCTTCAACGACCTGGCCGTCGGCGGCCGCGAGGCCGAACTCGAGCGCGCCGGAGCCCTCGCCGCCAACCCCCGCCTGCACCACGTGGTGGTCACCGGCGCCGAGGACACCCTCCCCTACGCCGACCTCGACGGCCCCCTCACCGACGAGCCCGGCCCCTCCCTGGTCACCGCCGCCCGGCACCGCGCCCGGCTGGCGGCGGGCAGCGCCGACCACTTCACCGGCCACGGCGCCCGCCAGGTGCTCGACGCCCACCCCGCCCGCCTCGCCGACCTGCTGCTCGACCGCCAGCGGCGCCATCTGGTCCGCCCGGTCGCCGCCCTCACCCGCGCCGACGGCTCGGTCCTGGTCCCCGCCCGGGTGTACGGCGCCGCCCGGCGGCTGTCCCGTACCCCGTACCGCACCGGTCTGGAGGCGCTGGCCGAGCGGCTGATGCGGCGGCGGTTCGACGAGCCCAAGGGGGCGGTCGGTGCCTCGCTCGCCGCGCTGACCTGGGCGAGACCCGGTCCGGCCGCCCGGTGGCTCACCGGGGAAGCACTGGCCGAAGTATCGGTTCTCCTGCAGACCGGCGCCGACCGGGCGGCCGGCGGGCCCGGACAGAGACCCGGCGAGTTCCGCGCCCGTACCGTCCTCGCCCGGCACGCGGCCGATCTCCGCGTCCTCGAACAGGCCGCCGAGGTCCGCTCGCAGCGGCTGCACGCGCCCTTCCTCGACAACCAGGTCGTCCGCGCCTGCCGCGACCTCCCCGAGGCCCTGCGGGTCAAGCCCGGTGCCCGCGCCGCCGTGCTGCGCACGGTGCTGGAGGGTGCCGGGGTCACCGAACTGCCGCCCGGCTGGGGCACCCCGTCCCACGCCTCCTCGGCCGCCGCCGCCCGCACGGGTCTGCGGCTGGCCGCCGACTCCCTGGTCGACCTCTTCGACACCCCGCTGCTCGCGGACGCCGGGCTGGTCGAGGCCCGCGTGGTCCGCAAGGCCGTCCGGGAGGCCGCCGCCGGCGAACCCCTCCCACTGGACGGCCTCGCCGACCTCGTCTCCCTGGAACTCTGGCTGGGCCGCCTGCTGTCCCGCCGGGGCACCTGCTGGACCGGCACCCCGGCCCGCGCCCGCGCGGTACCGGCCGGCATCGCTCCGCAGCGCGGGGCTCTGAGGGCGGGAGCCCGGCCGAGCTAGCCGCAGGAGAACCGGGACTTGGCCCAGTCCGCCAGGGCCGCCTGGTCGAAGTGCGTGCCGCGGGGCTCCACCACCAGCCGTACCGTCTTGCGCCCTGCCAGGTTGACGTGGACCGGTACCGCCGGGTCGCCGCCGGAGAGCGTGCCGGACTGCCAGAGGCGGGCGCCGTCCGCGTACACCGCGAAGGCGACCTTGCCGAGGCCGAGCGTCATGTCGTCCACCCCGACCACCGCGTCATAGGCGCTGCACTCGCGGTTGAGGTCGACGGTCACCGAGGAGTCGCCGCGCACCGTGACACCGGGGGAGTAGCGCTCGCCGCCGATCGACATGCCGTACCGCTGCCACACCCAACTGCTGTCGCCGAGCCGCACCTCGGGCTCGGAGCCGTCGCCGGTGAGGTCGTAGCTGAGTTCGCTCAGCTCGTAGGACCGGGGCGGGGGCGGCGGAGGGGTGGGGGTCGGGGTGGGCGTGGGCGTCGGCTTCGGGGGCGTGGGGGTGGGCGTCGGGGTCGGCTTCGGCTTGGGCGTCGGCTTCGGGGCGGGTTTCGGGGTGGGCGTGGGCTTCGGCTTCGGGGTGGGCTTCGGCTCCGGCTTCTCCGCCACCGGGACGACGGGGGCGGGGGCGGGCGGCTTCGGCGCGGGCTCCTTCTTCTTCGCCGGCGGCGGGGGCGGCGCGGGCGGCGGGGTCTGCTGGACCACCGGCGCGGAGGGCGACGGCTTGGCGATCTCCTTGGCGGGCTGGCTGTCGTTCACCAGCGCCAGGGCCACGGCGGCGGCCGCCACCGCGACCACACCGGTGGCGATGCCGGCCTTCACCGGCGCGCCCAGCCCTTCCGAGGCCGCGCCGCCGCCCGCCGCCCCGCCACCGGTGGACCCGGTCGCGGCTGCGGCGGCACCCGCGGCGCCCACGCCCGCGCCACCGGCGATGACACCGAGCGCCTTGGCGTACCCGGCGGCGCCGAACCAGCCGATGACCGCGATCGGGACGACGGCCGGGATGCCCCCGGCCACTTCCTCGATCTGCGCGGCCGCCAGCCGGCACTTGGCGCACTCCTCCAGGTGCTTGCGCAGCCCGCGCTCGGCCCGGATGCGCAGCTTTCGACGCGCGTAGCCACCGAGCTGGTCGGCGTAGCGCGCGCACTCCTCGTCGTTCACCAGGGTCGCGCTGACGTGCGCCTGGAGGTACGCCTGCTTGAGCCCCTCACGGGCCCGACTGGCAAGCACCCGCGTGCCGTTGGCGTCCAGCCCGAACAGCACGGCCACCTCGCTGGGCGACTCGTCCTCCACCTCGGTGTGCCAGAGCACCGCCTGCCAGCGCTCGGGCAGCGAGCGGAACGCCTGCATGGCCAGGGTCTGTTCGGCCTCGTGCATCGCCCGTACGTCGGCCCCCAGATCGGCGCCGAAGGCACCCAGGGCCCCGGTGTCGTCGGCCACCTCGGCGGCCCTGGACGCCTGTTGGGCGAACACCGCGAAGTCGTCCACGAGTTGCTCGCGCTTGGCGGACTGCGTCCAGTGCGCGGCGACCCGGCGCACCGAGGTCAGCAGATAGGCGCGTACCGCGTACTCGGGGCCCGAACCGCCGCGCACCGCCTGCAGCATGCGGGCGAACACCTCGGCCGTGAGGTCGTCCGCGGTGTGCCCGTCCCGGCAGCAGGTACGCGCGTAGCGTCGCACCGCGTCCGCGTGCCGCCGGTACAGCTCCTCGTACGCCGAGTCGTCCCCGGCGCGCATCCGCTCGATCAGCTCGCCGTCGGCGGGAGGGGCGTCGGGCGGGGGCGGCAGCGCGCTGCCCTCGCGCTGGGCCGGGAGACTCGCCCGCTCGCCGCCGCCCGAGGCGGCCCGGCCGCCCTGGCTCGGCACCTGCGGCGAGGTCAGCCCCCCGGCCTCCGCGTCACCACTACTACCGTCGGCGCGCGCGCCGTCCCACCCGTCAACGCCCATCGCGTAAAGCCCCCGACACCGGCACAGCCCAATCCTTTACGGGCTCAGCGTGCCATAGCCGCATTCGGCACCGGTCCACTCGTCCGACCCGTCACTCATCCGAGCGGAAGTTTCACCAACCACCCGCAAAGAGTTCCGAACAAGCGCCCCCGGCGCGGGGGTTCGGCGCGCCGCTACGCGGGCCGGGACCGCAGTCCCTCCAGCAGGATGTCGAGCAGCCGCGCGGAGGCGGCCGCCTGCTGCGCCGCGTCCGGCAGCGAGGGCGCCGCCGTGGCGATCACCAGGAGTACATCGGACACGGACACGTCGGCCCGCAGCTCCCCGGCCGTCCGGGCGCGCTCCACGAGCCGGCCGACCACGTCCAGCAGCGCTGCCGTACCCGGCTCGCCGCCGCCGTCCACCAGCCGCAGCTCACCGGCGCCGGCCTGGGACCGCTGCTGCGGGACCCGCGCCTCGTCGGCCGCCGGAGCACCGCCCTCCTCGGCGACCCCGACCCGCAGCACCTGCGGCGGCAGCAGCCGGCCCGCGCCGGACGCCACCGAGGTGCGCAGGAAGCGGGAGAGCGCCGACCACGGCTCGTCCTCCTGGCCCAGCGCGGTCCGCGCCTGCTCGGTCAGCCGCGCGGTCTCCTCCTCGGCGATCCGCCGCACCAGCACGTCCTTGCTGGGGAACCGCCGGTACACCGTGCCCACACCGACCCGCGCCCGCCGCGCCACGTCCTCCATCGGCGCGCCGTACCCCAGCTCGCCGAACACCTCACGCGCGGCCCTCAGCACGTGCTCCAGATTGCGCTGCGCGTCCACCCGCAGCGGCGCCGCACGCCCGCCGCCCGTCCGTCCCGCCGACGCGAGGGGCGCCGCCGACCAGTGCGTGTCCTGAACATGCATGTCTTCCCCCGGTAATGACGTCTCCCCCCGGAGACTCCCCGCCACTGATTTCCGAAAGCGCGGAAAACTGGCGCCGGTCCTGAGCGGGCCCGCACCCGGCGACCCCCTCGACGACCCTCCCGCACCCCGTCGACACAGCAACATAGTTGAGCGGGAGTCAATTCAGAAGGGGTAGGTTCCGCACAGTGCGCCCCTCGATCGGAGTACGAGCCATTTATGTCCGGATTCCGTACCCCCGCACATCCGGCCGCCGGGCACACACCTTGCCAAGGCTGTGGACAAACACCAGCGCCGGGTGCGTCATGGGATGGTGAAGGAACGCGCGCGCATTCTGGTCGTCGGCGGTGGCTACGTCGGCATGTACACCGCCCTGCGTCTCCAGCGGAAACTGAAACGGCAGCTCAGACGCGGTGACATCGAGATCACCGTGGTCAGCCCCGACCCCTATATGACGTACCAGCCGTTCCTCCCCGAGGCGGCCGCCGGCTCGATCTCCCCGCGCCATGTCGTCGTCCCCCTGCGCCGCGTGCTGCCCGAGTGCCGCGTGGTCATCGGCGAGGTCACCGCCGTCGACCACGCCGTACGCACCGCCGCCGTCACCACCCTCGCCGCCGAGCAGCACGGCCGCGCCGCCGAACTCTTCGGGTACGACGAACTCGTCCTCGCCCCCGGCTCCGTCTCCCGCACCCTGCCCGTCCCCGGCCTCGCCGAGCACGCCATCGGCTTCAAGACCGTCGAGGAGGCCATCGGGCTGCGCAACCACGTCATCGAGCAGATGGACATCGCCTCCTCCACCCGCGACCCCGCCCTGCGCGACGCCGCCCTCACCTTCGTCTTCGTCGGCGGCGGCTACGCCGGGGTGGAGGCCCTCGGCGAACTCCAGGACATGGCCCGCTACGCCGCCCGGTACTACGCCAACCTCCGCCCCGAGGACATGAAATGGGTCCTGGTGGAGGCCACCGGCCGGGTCCTGCCCGAGGTCGGCCCCGAACTGGGCCGCCACACCGTCACCCAGCTCCGCCGCCGCAACATCCAGGTGCTGCTGAACACCCGCCTCGAATCCTGCGCCGACCGGGTCGCCGTCCTCAGCGACGGCCGCCGCTTCCCCACCCGCACCGTCGTCTGGACCGCCGGCGTCAAACCCCACCCGGTGCTCGCCGCCACCGACCTCCCCCTCGACCCGCGCGGCAGGCTGCGCTGCACCGCCCAGCTCGCCGTCGAGGGCACCGAGCACGCCTGGGCCGCGGGCGACGCCGCCGCCGTACCCGACGTCACCGCCACGGAGCCCGGCGCCACCACCGCGCCCAACGCCCAGCACGCGCTGCGCCAGGCCAGGGTCCTCGGCGACAACATCGTGCACACCCTGCGCGGCGAACCCCTGCGCACCTACTCCCACCGGCAGCTCGGCTCCGTCGCCTCCCTCGGCCTGCACAAGGGCGTCGCCCAGGTGTACGGCCGCAGGCTCACCGGCCGCCCCGCCTGGCTCCTGCACCGGGCGTACCACCTCAGCCGCGTGCCCACCTTCAACCGCAAGGCCCGCGTGCTCGCCGAATGGGCCCTCGCGGGCCTCTTCAAACGCGAGATCGTCTCCCTCGGCTCACTCGAACACCCGCGGGCCGAGTTCGAACGCGCGGCCGGTGGAAAACCCCCACGGCGGCACCCCGACCCCCCGAAGGGGTCGTCCTGACCGGAGCCGGGAACTCCCCGGCCCGTACGGCCGTCTGACGGATGTCGCCGCGGACGGCCACCTGCCAGACTGCTCCACATCCTCGGACGGGCAACAGCCCGCCCCTCTGCACACGCGAGGCTTTCCCCACTGTGAACTTCACGCGCTGGAGCGCCCGGCTCCCCGGAACGCAGCGCCGCGCCGCAGCGCGGACCGAGCAGACGGTCCCCCCGGACCGGCGGAGCGAGAGCCCGGTGCCCGCCGCCCGCGCCGGACACCCCGCCTCCGCCGTCGACGGACTGCCCGCCCGCGAGGTCCTCGACCGCGTCCCGGCCCTCGTCGCCCTGGTCCACGGCCCCGACCACCGCCTCGCCCACGTCAACACCGCCTACGCCGCCGCCTTCGGCCCCCGCGCCCCCGGCACCCCGGCCCGCGACACCCTCCCCGAACTCGCCGAGCTGGGCCTCCTCCCCCTCCTCGACCAGGTGCTGCGCAGCGGCAGACCCCGCACCCTGAAGTCCCGCAAGGCCGTCGACGGCCGCTCCTACACGTTCACCTGCACCCCGGTCACCGGACACGGCGAACGGGACGCCGGCGTCCTCGTCTTCGCCACCGACGTCACCGACCACGCCGAGGCCGCCGAACGCCTGCGCGCCAGCGAGCGCACCCAGCGCCAGACCGCCGTCACCCTCCAGCGCTCCCTGCTCCCGCAGGACCTCGAGGAACCCGACGACCTGCGCGTGGCCGCCACCTACCAGCCCGGCGGCACCGAGGCCGCGGTCGGCGGCGACTGGTACGACGTCATCACCCTCGGCGGCGGCCGCACCGCCCTCGTCATCGGCGACGTCATGGGCCGGGGCGTGCGCGCCGCCGCCGTCATGGGCCAGCTCCGCACCGCCGTCCGCGCCTACGCCCGCCTTGACCTCCCCCCGCACGAGGTCCTCCAGCTCCTCGACGGCCTCGCCGTGGAGATCGACGCCAACCAGATCGCCACCTGCGTCTACGCCGTCCACGACCCCAACGAGGGCCGCCTGGTCTACGCCTCCGCCGGCCACCTGCCGATCCTGGTCCGCGACGAGAACGGCGAGGTCCTGCGCGCCGACGAACCCACCGGCCCCCCGCTGGGCACCGGCGGCTGGGTCCACTCCTCCGGCTCCGTCCCCCTCGGCCCCGGCGCCACCGCCGTCCTCTACACCGACGGCCTGGTCGAACGGCGCGACCAGGATCTCGACGAGGGCATCGCCGCGCTGGCCCGCGCCCTCTCCGGCGCCACCGGCACGCCCCAGGTCGTCTGCGACCGCCTGGTCCGCTCGGCCGGCGTCACCGCCGACCACGACGACGACGTGGCCGTCCTCGTCCTCCAGCACCCGCACCGCACCGGCCCCGCCGCCGACCTCTTCCGCAACGCGGCTCTGGACCTCCTCGGCGGCGTCGAGGCCGCCCCGCGCGCCCGCGCCTTCGCCTCCGGCGTCCTTACGAGTTGGCGCTTCCCCACCGAACTCCACGACCTCGGCGTCCTCGCCACCAGCGAACTCGTCGCCAACTCCCTCCAGCACGGCACCCCGCCCATGCGCCTGAGACTGCGCCGCACCGACCGCCGCCTGATCATCGAGGTCACCGACGGCGACGACCACCTCCCGCGCCGCCGCCGCGCCGAACCGGCCGACGAGTCCGGGCGCGGCATCGACATCGTCGCCACCATCGCCTCGGGCTGGGGCTCCCGCCGCACCCCGGGCGGCGGCAAGGCGGTCTGGTGCGAGTTCCTGCTCCCCAAGCGCTAGCGCTCTGCGTATATGCGGAAGGGCCGGAAGCACGTGATGTGCTCCCGGCCCTTCCGTCGTATCTACGTACTGCTTATGCGCTGACCGACTCCGCCGGCGCGCCGCCCCGCGCCACGACCCGGCTCTTCGCATGCGCGGCCCACGGATGGTCCTGCGCGGGCGTGAGCCGTCGGCCCAGCCGCACCGCCAGCACACTGATCGCCACCGAGAACAGCGCGAACGTCACGATGTACGGCGCGTGCAGCGAGGCACCCAGCGGCCCGCCGATGGCCGGCCCGACCGCCAGCGCCAACTGCTTGACCAGCGCGAACGCCGAGTTGTACTGCCCGGCCATGCCCTCCGGCGCCAGATCGGCGACCAGCGGCGCCACCGTCGGCGACAGCATCGCCTCACCGAGCCCGAACAGCGCGTACGTCGAGACGAACGCGGCCGTGGCCATCTCCTGGCTGCCGTGCCCGAGACCGGCGTACCCCGCCGCGAGCCAGGCCACGGTCCAGATCAGACCGACCACCGCGATCACTCGCGACCGGCGCCGCCGCTCCACCAGCTTCAGTACGGCGAACTGCGCGACGACGATCATCAGCGTGTTGGCGGCGAGCGCGGTGCCCAGCGTGGACGTGGATATCCCGGCGGCCTCGACGCCGTAGGCGCTCAGACCGGACTCGAACTGGCCGTAGCAGGCGAAGAACAGCACGAAGCCCAGCACGCAGAGCTGCACCATCGCCCGGTTCCGCACAAGCTGCCGCCAGCCGCCCCCGGTCGAGCCGGAGGGCAGGTCGGTGAGGCGCGGCGCACGTGGCATCCGCACCGTCGCCATCAGTACGGCGAGCAGCAGGAAGATCGTGGCCTCGATGGTGAACAGCACGGTGAAGGACGAGGCGCGGCTCGTGTCGACCAGGTGGCCGCCTATGAGGCCGCCGACGCCCAGACCGAGGTTCTGGAGGAAGAACTGCATGGCGAACGCCCGCGACCGGGTCGCGGTGGTCGAGCAGTCCACGATCATCGTCGCCAGCGCGGGCTGCATCACCGCCTGCCCGGCACCGAGCGCGGCCGCGGTCAGCAGTACGGACACCGCACTGCCCGCCAGCCCCAGGCCCAGGGCGCCGAGCGCGGACAGGACCAGGGCAGCGAGCAGGACGGGCAACGGACCGCGCCGGACGATCGCCCGCCCGGCGAACGGCAGCGCGATCAGCGCCGCCACGGCGAAGACGGCGAGCACCAGCCCGGCCGTCATGGCCCCCAGTCCTCGCACCTGCGCCACATAGACGTACAGATACGGGACCGTGAAGCCGAGTCCGAACGCGCTGAGCGCGTTGCCCACGTGGATGCGGGGCATCGCCGCCCCCATCGCCCTGGTCACGTTCACCTCTTCCACAAGTTAGGAGTGAAGACTTCAAAGCTAAAGTTCGAAGCTAAAGACTACATGCCGAAGGACTTCAAAGCAAAGAGCCCCCGTGCCATACTCCTTGCCATGGCCGACACCGCCGGCGTCCCGGAGCCGACACTCGAAGAACAGATCGCCGCCTACCAGCGCGAGTTCCAGGACCTCGACCCCCAGGTCGAGGCGATCGTGTCGGCACTGTCCCGGCTGAACCGCCGGATGAACGTGGCGTACGGCCGCCAGACCTCCGAGCTGGGCATCAGCAACGCGGAGTGGGAAGTACTGAAGGCACTGGTGCTCTCCGGCGCCCCGTACCGGCTGGGCCCCGGCGAGCTGGCCAAGCGGCTCGGGCTCACCCCGGCCGCCATGACCCACCGGATCGACCGGATGGTCACGGAGGGCCTGGTCACCCGCGAGCGCGACGAGTCCAACCGCGTCCGGGTCATCGTGGAGCTGACCACCGAGGGCCGCGAGAAGTGGCTCGAGGCGATGCGCATGGCGACGGTCTTCGAGGAGGACCTGCTCCAGGACCTCACCGCCGGGGAGCGCTCCGTATTGGGAGAGGTCCTCACCCGGCTCCTCCGCCGCGTGGAGCACGCCCAGCCCGACGCCGAAGGCCGGCTCTCCGACCTGGACTGACGGCCCGACCAGGGCCGGCAACAGGTGCGGCAGAAAAAATCTTGACAGGGGGGCTTGACCCGTCCCCCGGCGAGTCCGTAGAGTTCTTCGGGTTGCACGGAGCCGTAACGGTTCCCCGCGACACCTCGCCGCCTGGAGCGGCAACCTCACACCAACCAGTACGACCATCCCCCTGGGATTGCTTTCGGCGCGTCCGAATTCAATTCGAATGGGAACCGGCGGCCCGATTAGGAACTGCCGGGGATGATCCGCTAAGGTTTGAGACGTCGGAACGGCCCAGCGGGCCGGGAAGACAACCCCCTCTGACTGGGAATCAGACGCCGAAAGGATCTGATAGAGTCGGAACCGCCGGAAAGGGAAACGCGAAAGCGAAAACCTGGAAAGCGCCGAGGAAATCGGATCGGAAAAAGATCTGATAGAGTCGGAAACACCGAAGGGAAGCCCGGAGGAAAGCCCGAGAGGGTGAGTACAAAGGAAGCGACCGTTCCTTGAGAACTCAACAGCGTGCTAAAA
>NZ_SRRT01000005.1 GCF_004784475.1 Streptomyces bauhiniae | reverse complement strand
TTCAGGGTGGTCCGGTCGGCGATGAACTCGCCCATGCCGTCGAACTCGTGGGCGTTGAGTGCCTTGAGGTAGCGCTCGTAGAACGCGCGCAGGTCGGACATCGGCCGGCCTTTCTGTGGGGGGGGGGCTCAGATCTGGTTGAGGCCACCGTCGACGTACAGGCTCGACCCCGTGACGAAGCTGCTCTGGTCCGAGGCGAGGAAGGCCACGGCGGCGGCGACCTCCTCCGGCCGCCCGAGCCGGCCCAGCGGCACCCGCGCCGACAACTGCTCCTTGAACCGCTCCGCGTCGGGGGTGAGCGCCGACAGCGCCGGAGTGTCGGTCGGGCCGGGCGTGACGGTGTTGACCCGGATGCCGCGTTCCTTGAGTTCGTTGGCCCAGGTCCGGGCAAGGGAGCGGGTGGCGGCCTTGGTCGCCGCGTACACACCGAGCCCCTCGTCGCCGACGTCCACGTTCGTGGAGCCGTTCAAGATCACGGAGGCACCGTCGTTGAGGAGGGGCAACGCCTTCTGGACGGTGAACAGCGTGCCCCGGACGTTGATGCCGAAGAGGCGGTCGAAGTGCTCCTCGGTGACCTGTTCGAGCGGTACGAGGTCGGCGACGGAGGCGTTGGCGAACAGCACGTCCAGCCCCCGGCCCCGGCTGCGGACGGCCTCGTAGAGCCGGTCCAGGTCGGCCAGGTCCGCGATGTCACCGGTGACGGCGGTGGCCGCCGGGCCGATCTCCGCGACGGCAGCGTCGAGTTCGTCCTTCCGCCGCCCGGTGAGGAACACATGGGCGCCCTCGGCCGCCAGCCGTTTGGCACTGGCGAAACCGATCCCGGCGCTGGCCCCCGTGACCACTGCGGTCTTGCCCTCGAGAAGTCCCATGTCGACTGCCCTCCACATTCTGTAGTGATCGATGCAGAATGCAAGCCTAGCACTTTCGTATCGGTCACTACAGAAGAGATAGAATGAACGGGTGAAGACGGAGAAGAAAGGCCCGAGCGGCCGCCCGCGGGGCTTCGACACCGGCGAGGCCCTCGAACGCGCCATGCTGGTCTTCTGGGAACACGGCTACGAGGGCGCCAGCCTGGGCCGCCTGACCAGCGCGATGGGCATCTCGGCGACAAGCATGTACGCGGCCTTCGGCAACAAGGAGGAGCTGTTCCGCAAGGCCCTGGAGCGGTATACGGAGGGCCCGAGCGCCTACCTGGACGACGCGCTGGAGGAGCCGTCCGCCCTCGGCGTCGTCACCGCGATCCTGTCCGGCGTCATCCGGACCACCACCGCTTCGTCCGGGCCGCAGGGGTGCATGGGTGTCCAAGGGGCGCTGGCCGCCGGTGAGTCGGGTCGGGCGGCCCAGGAACTCCTCATCGGGTGGCGCAACGACGGTTACGTACGGATTCGGGAGCGGTTCGAGCGGGCCGTCGAGGAGGGTGACCTTTCGGCGGGCACCGATGCGGGGCTTCTGGCCCGGTACGTGACCACGTTGGCACATGGCATCGCGGTGCAGGCGGCCAGTGGGGTGTGCCGGGATGAGCTTCAGGCGATGGTTGGCGCGGTGTTGCGGGGGTGGTCGCCTTTGTAGGGGGCTGCCTCGGCCGGTGAGCTCGCGATGAGGGGCTCGACGCGGGCGAGTTCATACCGTCCGGCACGCCTGACGCACTGAGCCCCGACGCCGTACCGCCCCTTCCGGAACGGTCATGTGGTCTGCGGAACAGGGGAGTTGGGTGCCGATGCTGTGCCGGTGTGCAAGATCCCCTCGACACCGTCCAGGAACGTCGCACAGATCAGCGTCGGGTCGAAGAGACAGCCGGCAGCCATCGCCCCGTCGCGGAGCATGACGAAGTGCCGTCCGGTCACGTCGGCGGGGGCGCAACCGGCGTCTTCCATGAGCTGCGTGGCGGTCTCCAGGAACCATTGCCGGTGGGCCAGCACGGCTTGGTGGACGGGGTGCGCCGGGTCGGGATACTCGGCCGCCGCGTTCAGGAAGGCGCAGCCACGGAAGCCGGGGGACTGGATGCCGTCGGCGATGGATTTGCCCACGGCCCGTACCGTCTCGGCCGCCGGAAGGCCCTGCGCCCGGATGGCGTCCACCTGCCCCCGGATGCCGTGATCGGCCTGCTGGAGGTAGGCGAGGATCAACTCGTCCTTGCCCTTGAAGTGCCGGTACAGGGTGGCGCGAGTGACCTGGGCCTCCGCGATGATCCGGTCCACTCCGACGGAGTGAATGCCCTCGGCGTAGAAGATCCGGGTTGCCGTGTCGAGCAGTCGCGCCCGGGCCTCGGAGGTGCTCTTGCCTTCTGTGCGCGCGCTCATGGGGGTCACGGTAGCAGGAGGGGAGGGAGAACGTTCGGTCTTGACAGGGGGGCGGGAAGGTCCCTTAGATGAGTGGAGGGAGACCGAACGTTCTCCCTCTTCTCTGCCTCCCTGCGGAAGGGCATCTCATGGCCTCGTCCATCACCGCCCCTGCTCCCACCAAGAGCGACACTGCGGCGCTGCGCCGCCTGTACTTCCTGCGCTTCGCGTTCGCCACGGTATGGGCCGTCCTCGTCTTCGCCTCCGCCCACACCCTGAGCCCCCTCAGCGCGACACTGCTCGTGATCTATCCCCTGTTCGACGTGGCGTGCGCAGTCGTGGACATCCGCTCCGCCAAGGCGAACCGTGGGCCCGTGCGGGGTCTGTACGCGAACGTCGCCCTCAGCGCCCTCACCACCGCAGGTCTCGTCGCCGCAGCCACCTCGGGCATCCCGGCAGTCCTGCGAGTCTGGGGTGCGTGGGCCATCACCGCCGGAGTGGTCCAGTTGATCGTCGGCGCCCTGCGACGCCGACGCGGCATGGCAGGCCAGTGGCCGATGATCCTCAGCGGAGCCATCTCCACCCTCGCCGGAGCCTCCTTCATCGCCCAGGCCGGCAAGACGAATGCCTCTTTGGGCACGTTGGCGGGCTACGCCTTCCTGGGCGGAGTCTTCTTCCTGGTCTCCGCGCTGCGCTTGGGACAGTCGGACCGGACCGACCGAATCGCGGTGTGAGAAGTCGGCGTCGGCCCCGCGGTGGGTGCACGCGGGGCCGGCTCGCTGCGGCGATCCGACTCGACGGCCCGCCATCGGGGTGATCGCGACCTAGGCGTTGCTCCAGCCGGTCGTACGGGAGTACAAGTCCAGCAGGTCCACCACGAACACCAGGGTCGAACCCGGCGGAATCAACGGCGACGGCGACTGATTGCCGTACCCGAGCCGGGGCGGAACGATGATCTCGCGCCGACCCCCGACCCTCATCCCCCTCACTCCCCGGTCCCACCCCTTGATGACCTTGCCGCTGCCGAGGGCGAACTTGAACGGCTCCCCCCGGTCCCAGGACGCGTCGAACTCCTTCCCGGACGCGAAGGTCACCCCGACATAGTGAACCCGAACCACCATGCCCGACTTGACCTCAGCCCCGTCCCCGACGACCAGATCCCGCACGGTCAGCTCGGTAGGCGCGTCCCCCTCCGGAACCTCGACCTCGGGCTTGGTCAGTTCACTCATGCCAACCTCATCACTCATCGCCGAAGGCCGTCAGACCGGGCGAACGCTGTACGCATCTGATGGCCACGCTACCGATACCGCGGCATGCGAGGCCGACGCGTGCCGATCGCTCTGCCGGTCAGGCGGCCGCAGCGACCCCGATCCCGATGGCGATGAACAGCCACCCGGTGGTCAACTCCCACCGGCGTCGGAACTTCGGACGTGCCAGCAGGGCGCGCAGCCGGGCGGCGACGGCGACCAGGGCGAACCAGTAGACGATGCCGATCAGCACATCCAGGATGCCCAGGAAGAAGATCTGCCGGGTCGTCGAGCCGCCCCCGTGGACGAACTGCGGCAGGATGCTGAGGAAGAACAGCGCGGCCTTGGGATTGAGCACGTTGGTGAAAAACCCCTGAGCGAAGCCGGAACGCCACCGCGCCCCACCCGACCGCGAATCCGCTGGCACGGCAGGGCCTTCGTGACGCTGCCGCACAGCACGCCGAGCGGCAAGCACCGCCCGTACTCCCAGATGGACCAGGTAGCCCGCGCCCAGCAGCTTGATGGCGTCATAGACCACGGGACTACGGGCTGCGATCACCGACAGCCCAATGGCGGCGGCAAGCATGTGCACACACAGCCCGACTTGGGCGCCCAACGCAGCCGCCCGCCCCTTCGACGGATGCTCGGCGGCCGACCGCACCACGACCAAAAAGTCGGGACCGGGAACGACGTACGCCACCAGCACCACGCCGAGAAACCCGATGAGGTCGACCGACATCCGCTCTCCGTCCGTCCGCTCCGCCCCCACTCCAACCTGTTGCCCCCAATTCCCTTGCCTGAGCGCCTAGGTGAGCCGCTCCACGGTTCGCGACTCGGTGTCGTAGCTCCGCGCCGCGGTGAACCGTCCCTCCCAGGGCTCGGACAGCTCGGCGGGCAGGAGTTCCGCAGGCCATGGGTCGGGTCCGGACCGTGTCCGGCCGAGGCTGAGGTGGGGCACCCAGTTCTCCGGCTCGAACACCGGATTCCCGGCCCCGGGCAGCAGCTCCCATACCCGACGCTGCAGGGCGGTCAGCCCGGCGTCGGTCACAACTCTCCACGCCAGTACCGAAGTTCGCCCCTCGAAGCGAAGCGTCCCCTCCAGGCGTAGCGGCAGGGGAAGCACCGAGAGCGCCCCCGCGAGCGCAGGCCGCACGTCCCACGGCAGCTCGGACGCGGTCGTCAGCGTGAGGTGAGGCCGATTCGTCGTATGCCGGTGACCGGCCAGACTGGGCATCCCCGCCTCGGAGAGCCGCCCCCAAACCCACCGCACCCGCGCCTCGGTCGCTTCGTCGGGCAACAACTCCACGGTGCGCACGGAGCCAGCGTAGGACGCGAGCCGGGCAGAACACGCGCCAAAGCAAACATGCAAGGGTGAAGCATGACGACGGACCGATTTGAAGTAACGCGCCAGATGGCCGCATCCCCCGCCACGATCTTCGACGTACTGCGATCCCCGCAGGGCCACGTGGCCATCGACAGCTCAGGCATGCTCCAGTCCGCGGAGGGTGACCCGGTGAGCGCGGTGGGCGACCAGTTCCTCGTCCACATGGACCGGGAGGCCCTCGGAGACCTCCCCATGGGCCGCTACGACGTGACCGTGATCATCACCCGCTACGAACCCGACACCCTCCTGGAGTGGACGATCTCGGGCACCATCCAGCCCCCCATCCGCCACCTGTACGGCTACCGCCTCACCCCCAACGACTCGGGCACCCTCGTCACTTCCTATTACGACTGGAGCCAGATCGACGACAAGTACCGAAAGGCAGGCATCTTCCCCGTCATCCCCGAAGCCGGCCTACGCGCCACCCTCGGAATCCTCGCCCGCACGGTCGCACCGAAGAGTTGAACTGTCCGTTCGCCCAAGCGACTTGGCCTGCGGCCGGGTTGGGCAGGGCTCAAGCGGGCACGTGAAGGCGTCAGGGCACGTGAGCTGCGGGAGCAGCAGGCGGGTGTCCTCGGCTGAACGCGAACCGGCCGTGCCGGAGCGCTGTGGACTGCCTCCGGCGCGGCTCAGGGCCACTACCGAGAGGAAGCCATGTACGCAGTACTACTGGCGGCGGATCGTCGCCCGGACGGACCTTCCTGGTCGCCGTACCTGGCCATCGGCATGTTCCTCCTGGTCTGCATAGCCATGGGTGTCCTTTACCTGAAGCACCGAAAGGACTGAGAGACAACACGCGGCCCCCCTCTGAGTCGACCACTGCCCGGTCGGCAGGGTATTGACAAATCATTCAGTGGGTCAGAGTCTGCATGGCAATATGCAGGACGGGTGGGCGAGCACGCGGAGGGCAGACGATGACCGGGGCGGGTCGTACAGACCACAGGGACGCGCACACCACGGGCAGCCCCGGTCGGGCCGACGGCGTGATCGAGCGGCATTCCATCGATGTGGTGCCCGACGGCGAACGGCACGGCCGCGCGTTCAACCAGTTCACACTCTGGCTCGGTGCGAATCTCCAGATCACCGCCATCGTCACCGGCGCCCTCGCCGTCGTCTTCGGCGGTGATGTCGTCTGGTCGCTCGTGGGACTCGTCGCCGGC
This sequence comes from Streptomyces bauhiniae, assembly GCF_004784475.1. GTDB lineage: Bacteria > Actinomycetota > Actinomycetes > Streptomycetales > Streptomycetaceae > Streptomyces > Streptomyces seoulensis. Next base: position 634,902 of record NZ_SRRT01000005.1, on the reverse strand, counting down.
AACCTGCTGGGCGGCGCCGTCATGGCGCTGCACTCCGCGCAGGGCCCGAGACTCGGACTCCCACAGATGATCCAGTCACGGGCACAGTTCGGCGTCCGGGGCGCCGCGGTACCGCTGCTCCTGGTCATCCTGATGTACGTCGGCTTCTTCGCGAGCGGCAGCGTGCTCGCGGGGCAGGCCACCGCCCGCCTCACCCATACCAACGACACCACGGGCATCATCGTCTTCGCCGTACTCACCGCCGTCGTGGCCGCGATCGGCTACCGCGTCATCCACGTCGTGGGCCGAGTCGCGAGCGCCGTCTGCGCCGTCGCCTTCGTCTTCCTGGGCATCCGGCTGCTCGACCGCGTCGACGTGAGCGCCCTCCTCGGCGACTCCCACTTCTCGCTGCCCATGTTCCTGCTCGCCATGTCGCTCTCCGCGTCCTGGCAGCTCGCCTTCGGCCCGTACGTCGCCGACTACTCGCGCTACCTGCCGCGCACGACCAGCGCCCGGGCGACGTTCTGGTGGACGCTGTCCGGCTCGGCGCTCGGCTCCCAGTGGTCCATGACGTTCGGCGTGCTGGTGGCGGCGAGCGCGGGGGAGCGGTTCCTCGACGACCAGGTGGGCTACGTCGTCTCGCTCGGCGGCGCCGGGCTGGCCGCGTCGCTCCTGTACTTCGTCATCGCCCTGGGCAAGCTGACCATCAACGTCCTCAACACCTATGGCGGCTTCATCTCCATGGTCACGGGGATCAGCGGCTTCCGTGGCCAGCGGACCCTCTCGCCGCGCGGCCGGGCCGCGTACATCGCCGCGATCATGGTGGCCGGCACCGCGATGGCCCTGCTCGGCAAGGACAGCTTCCTCGTCTCGTTCAAGGACTTCCTGCTGTTCCTGCTGACCTTCTTCACCCCCTGGTCGGCCATCAACCTCGTCGACTACTACCTGATCTCCCGCGAGCGCTACGACATCCCCGCCCTCTTCGACCCCCACGGCCGCTACGGCGCCTGGCGCGCCAACGCCCTGATCGTCTACGCGATCGGCGTCCTGGCCCAACTCCCCTTCCTGGCAACGTCGTTCTACACCGGCCCCCTCGTCGCCCCCCTCGGCGGCGCGGACGTCTCCTGGATCGTCGGCCTCGCCGTACCGGCCACGCTGTACTGGCTGCTGGCAAGGTCCGACAAGTCGGCCGACAGCACCGAGCCCGGCGCGCCGGCCGACGTACTGCCCATCGACGGCGGCCCCCTGGAGGACCCGTCCGTCCTCACCGGCGAATGAGGTCGGCCCTGCCGTCCGGGCGGTGACAGCGACCCCGGCCGGGGGTGGGGCCGGGGTCGTGGGGGTCAGACCAGGACGCGGATGCCGGCCGGCAGCCCGAACTGGTCGCGGGACCAGCCCTCGTAGACGCTGTCGGCGACGTTGCACAGGTGGTTCATCGCGGCGTGGACGTCGCGCCAGTGGCGCTGGAGGGGCTGGTCGAGGCGGAGGGAGCCTCCGCCGGCGCGGCGGAAGAGGGCGTCGACGGCGTCGGTCGCGCGGCGGGAGGCGCGGACCTGGTTGCGGCGGGCCTCGGCGCGGGCCTCGATGCCGATGGTCCGGCCTGCGAGGACGTCCTCGTACATCCGGTCCATGGTGGCCAGCAGGTGGGTACGGCTGGCGTCCAGGTCGGCGGCGGCTTCGCCCAGACCGGTGAGCTGGTGCGGGTCCTCGGCGGCGCGGCTGCCGACAATCGTGATGCGTTGACGGGTGTAGGCCAGGAAGGCGGCGAGCGCGCCCTCGGCGATGCCCAGGGTGGCGGCGCTGATCGCGCTGGAGAACATGACGCCGAACGGCATCGCGTACAGCGGGTTCCCGGGCCGGTGGCGCTCGGCGAGGATGCCTTCGGCGACCTCATGGGCGTTCAGGGTGCGGTGCTCCGGGATGAAGGCGTCCTTGACGACGATGTCCTTGCTGCCGGTGCCGGCGAGGCCGACGACGTTCCAACTGTCCTGCAGGATCTCGTAGTCCGCGCGGGGCAGGACGAAGTGCCGCATGTCCGGGGGCATGGTGACGTTGCCGGCGTCGTCGGTGACGATGCCGCCCAGGACGGCCCAGTCGCAGTGGTCGCTGCCGGAGCCGAAGGGCCAGCGTCCGGAGAAGAGGAAGCCGCCGTCCACCTTCCGGGCCCGGCCGTTGGGCGCGTACGGCGAGGAGATCCAGGTGTCCGCCTTCTCGCCGTTCTCTCCCCAGAGCTCCCGCTGCAGCCTCGGGTCGGAGAAGGCCAGCTCCCAGGGGTGGATGCCCACCACACCGCCCACCCAGCCGGCGGCCGGGTTGCGGGCGGCCAGTGCCATCACCGTCCGGTAGAACTCACCGGGTGTCGCCTCGTAGCCGCCGAACTCGCGCGGCTGCAGCAGCCGTACGACACCGGCCGAGCGCATGAGCGCTACGGTCTCGTCCGTCAGCCGGCCGGCGTCGTCGTCCTGGACGGCCTGCTGCTCGAACCGCGCGGCGAGTTTCTCGACGCGTTCGTTCACCTCGTGCATGAAAGTGGAACCTCGTCCCTGGGGTTGTCGGTGGTGATCAGTGATGGGCGATGAACTCGGCGACCAGCCGGTTGAATTCGGCGGCGTGCTCCAGTTGGGCCCAGTGACCGCAGCGGTTGAGGAGCACCAGGCGGGAGTCACGGATCGTGGAGACCAGGCGCAGGGAGTTCTCGAAGTGCACGACCCGGTCGTCGCGGCCGTGGACGATCAGGCTGGGCGCGCTGATCCGGGCGATCTCCGCGTCCGTGGCCGAGCTGCCGACCTGCCTGGTCCGCTGAAGGTGCTCCAGGAAGTTCTTCAGGTGGTCGGGCCGTGCCTGGGCGGCAGCCGCCCGAGCGCGGGCGAGTGCCTCGCGGTCCGGGCCGGTGCGGAAGGTCATGGCGTCGACCAGCTCGGCCATGGTGGCCTCGGAGGGGTCGGCATAACCGCGGATGAGGATCTTGAGTCCCTCACTGGGGCCGTCACCGGGGCCGAACAGACCGGGGCCGCCCCGGCCGGCCGGAGCGCCCATGGTGACGAGGTGTGAGACACGGCCGGGGTGGAGGGCGGCCAGGCGCAACGCGGTCATGCCGCCCATGGAGTTGCCGACGAAGGCGGCCTTCTCGATGCCGAGGGCGTCCAGGAGCTGAACCGCTACGGCGGCGTGGTCGCGCTCCCCGCCGGTGACGGTGTCGGACCTGCCCCAGCCGGGCATGTCGACGGCGATCACCCGGTACCGCTCGGCGAGAGCGGGGATGTTGGGGGAGAAGTTGCTCCAGCCGGTGGCACCGGGACCGCTGCCGTGAAGGAAGACGACGGGATGGCCCTCGCCCGCTTCGTTGTAGTGCAGGGTCCAGTCCCGGGTGGTGACGGTCCGGCTGGTGCTCTCTTCGGTGAGAGCGGTGGTGGCTGTCACAGCCAGGCTCCTTCCAGGGGTATGGGGGCAAGGGCGGCGGCGGCCGCGGTGGTGGCGGTTCCGTACCGCCCGCGGTGGAAGACGAGGGGGCGGTGGGCGTGCTCGCCGTCGTGCAGGGAGAGCGCGGTGACGCGACCGACGGCGAGCTGGTGGTCACCGACCGGATGGTCGTCGACGAGTTCGCAGTCGGCCCAGGCGATCGCGTCGGTCAGTACGGGGGAGCCAGTTGGTCCGGGCACCCAGTCGACGGCAGCGAAGCGATCGACGCCGCGGGAGGCGAAGACCCGGCAGACGCCCTGGTGGTCCTCGCCGAGGATGTTGGCGCAGAAGGCGCCCGCCGTGCGGATTCTCGCCCAGGTCGAGGAGTTGCGGTCGGGGAAGAAGCCCACCAGCGGTGGACTCAGGGAGATGGACGTGAAGGTGCCGACGGCCATGCCGACCGGACCCTCTCCCGTCATCGCCGTGACGACCGCGACTCCGGTGGGGTAGTGCCCGAGCACGCTGCGGAAGGCTGCCGGGTCGTGGTGATCGACGAGTGTCACCGCGGGTCCTTTCCGGGGGGCACCGGGCTCACGCCTGTTCGATCCGGGTGATGAGGGCGGGCGGCAGTGCCTTGGACGACTCGGGCTGGTGGTGCCCCCAGATGCTGAACCGGTCGAAGGTCCGCGACTCCCAGGTGAGGTCGTCCACCGCGATGCCGCCCCAGCCGTACTCGATCTGGAAGGCGGCCGGTGTGTGGAGGTAGAAGGAGGTCATCAGGTCGTTCACGTGGCGGCCCAGAGTCAGGGCGAGGGGCACGTCATTGCGCTCGCACAGGTCCAGCGCGTTGCCGACGTCGTCGATGGAGTCGACCTCCAGCATCAGGTGCTGCAAGCCGGTCACTCCGGGCACTTCGCCGATGGCGAGCGTGTGGTGGCGACCGTTGACGTGGTAGAAGCGGATCTGCAGCTTGCCGTCGATGACGATCCGGTCGGACAGCTTGAAGCCGAGCACCCCGCTGAAGAAGGCGTCGGCCCGGGCCAGGTCCGGCACGAGCAGTACGACGTGCCCCATGCCCTGCTCCCCGGTCCTGAAGCCGCTCAGCGGCCGGCCGGGCCGGAAGGTGGCGGGACGGTGGTCGCGGCCCCAGGACAGCTCGTGCCGCAGACCGAACGGGTCGGTGAACCACAGCAGGTTCTCCACCGCACGCTCGCCGGCCAGTTCCGGTGTGCCGTCCGTGACCTCCACGCCGTGATCGGCCAGCCGCTTCGCCATCACGCGGGCGCTCTGCTCGTCGGGAACGTTCCATCCGATGTAGGCGACGTCGTCCTTCTCGCCGGGATGCAGGGCGAGACGCCAGGCGGCGTCGTCCATGCGCAGCAGGACGGTGCCGTCCTCGCGCCGAGGGGCGAGTTCCAGACCCAGGATGTCGGGTCCGAAGGTGGCCCACTGCTCGTATGAGGGGGTGGTGATGCCCAGGTAGGCGAGTGACTGGATCACGGTGACCTGCCGATCGATGAGCTTGGTGACGAGCGCTTAATCTAGATTGCACGTTCTAGGAATGCTCGAAACGGTAACTCCGACGGCGTGTGGTAGCAAGGGGCCATGGCAAAGAAGGCCGGCGTGCAGCACCGGCAGAGCGAAGAGACCCGGCGTCGCATTCTGGAAGCGACCCTCGAACTGGCGGCGGAGCGCGGCTACGAAGGCACCACCATCGCTCTGGTCACCAAGCGGTCCGGGCTGCCGTCGGGCTCCGTCTACTGGCACTTCGACAACAAGGACAGCCTCTTCGCGGCGCTCATCGAGCAGAGCTTCGAGGAATGGGCCCGGCAGACCGGCTGGGCTGCCGATTCGGGCCCCTCCTCGGAGCGGCGCCTCATCGACTTCATGCGCGACCGTCTGACCGCCGACGGCTTCAGCCACGGGTTCTGGCGGCTGGGGCTGCTGTTGTCGCTGGAGCGGCGCATGGCCGATTCGGCGGCGCGACAGCGGTTCCTGGAGATCCGACGCCGCATGCTGGACGTGCTGGTCCGCTGGTGGACCGACGTCCTCCCCGGCGAGGTGACCGCCCGGGACGAGGGCCTGGCCCGCCGCCTCGCACAGTTCGCGCTGGCCGCCTCCGACGGCGTTTTCATCGGGGTGGCGGCAGGTGACGACTGGGACTTCCAGGGGCTGTCGGACATGCTGGCGGACGCTCTGCATCACCAGGTCGCGCGGGCTGTTCGCGAGACCCGGGAGGCGGCCGGAGCGCACCCGACGCCGTGACGAATGCTTCTCGTGGCAGAGCCCTGTCCCGCCACCGCCTGGGTGGACCGGGTGGGCCTCGTCCAACTGTGGAGTGCGGAGGCGGAAGCCCTCCTCGGATACCCGGCGAAGGAAGTCTGCGGTACACCGTGGGTGGAACTGCTGACCACGCGTCGGCACCGCGAAGCGGCGCCGGCCGGGCGCGACCGGCCTGAGACCGGCCAAGGCCGAGACGGCGTTCTCGCCCTGCGTCACCAGGACGGCCACGAGGTGAGGGTCGCGCTACGCGTGCGCCAACTATGTCCCCGGGAGGGCCGGGCGGGCTGGTCGGTCCTGGCGGAGGACGCTCGGCGGACCGAGCGGGAGGACACCGACCGGGCGATGATGCGGGCCCTGGGGGCAACGACCCCAGCAACACTCAGCCACGGCTGCGCCGGGCCCGCTGGTCCGACGAAGGCGGCCGGGGCCTGTTCCTCATCGCCCAGCTCACCACCCGCTGGGGCAGCCGCTACACCCGGAGCGGAAAGACGATCTGGACCGAACAACCTCTCACTGCTGATCCTGGTGAGGGCTGGTGGACATGAGCAACCTGTCTCAATCGGTGCCGGGCTGCAGGAGTTTGAAGACCAGGGACGCGGCGGTGCGCTGGGCCGCGTGGCGCAGGCGCACCGGGGCCGGCAGGGCGCGAGGCGGTGTCGGGGGAGTGGCGGCCAGACGGGGGAAGAGCGCTTCGGCGTTGGTACGGTCGACGGCCTTGAGCGTGTCCGGGTCGACGTTGCCGTCCAGGCCGCCCGCGAAGTACTGCCCGGCGGCAGTGGGGGCGAAAGGCCAGTCGCTGCCGAAGAGAACGTGTCCCGGGCGGGCGAAGGCGAGCAGGGTGGGCAGCGCGGCGGGGCTGGAGGACAGCGCGGTGTCGAAGTAGAAGGAGCGGAAGTCGTCCAGTACGTCCAGCGGGCTGCGCGCGGTGTCGCCGGCGATGGTGAGCGCCATGCGGTGTGAGGAGTACGGAACGAAGCCGCCCGCGTGGCTGAGGATGAACCGGATCTTCGGGTAGCGGCGCGGTATGCCGTTGCGGACCAGGAGGTAGGCGGCGCGGGTGGTGTCCAGAAGGAAGTCGGCGGCGAAGGGGGGAATGCCGTCGACCGGGGGAGCGGGCAGCTCGGCCGGGTGCACGAAGACCACCGCGCCGCGTTCGTTCAGTGTCTCCCACAGCGCATCCTGGCCGTCCACGCCGAGGTAGGTACCCCGGTTGTTGGCGAGCAACGTGACGCCGTCGGCGTGCAGGTCGTCCAGTGCGCGCGCTGCCTCGGCGGCCGATGCGTCGGCGTCGGGCATCGGCAGCGTGGCGAAGAAGCCGAAGCGGCCGGGGTGGTCGAATGCCAGGGCCGCGGAGTGGTCGTTGAGGCGTCGGGCCAGGTCGGCGGCCTCGGCGGGTTCGGTGAGGAAGCCGGTTCCGGGCGTGGAGACGGAGACGACCGACGTGGCGATGCCGAGCAGGTCCATCAGTTCCAGGGCGAACTCAGGGCTCCAGTCGGGCAGGGCGCGGCCGCCGGCGTCGGCGATGCCGGCCTTGGCGAGCGCGTCGCGGTAGAAGTCGGGCACCACGTGCTGGTGGACGTCGATGCGCTGTGCCGAAGGGGACATGAAGCGACCTTTCATGCGGGCTACGAGGTATGGCGGGGAAGCACTGCCGACATGCGAGTCGCCGCCTCGTAGACCAGCTCGGCGTGCAGTTCGAACAGTGCTACGAGGTCGACATCGTCACCGTTGATCTCCCGCTGGACGAACAGCCCGTCGCCGCCCGCGACGGCGTAGGTCGTCAGGGTGTGCACGGACTGCTCGTCGAGGTCCGGGAAGAGTACCTGGGCCATTTCGGCGATCTTGGCCCGCGCGATGTCGCGGACCTGGAGGAACACCGTCCGACCACGGGGTTCGGCAGGACGGTGCTCCAACGCGAGCATCAGACCGAGACGGAGGAAATCGGGGGCGTCGATCAGCGACTTCGCCACGCTCCCCGCCATGGCGACGACCCGTTCCAGCGGCGTTCCCGCCTCTTCGCCCGGAAGCTCGAAGGCGGCGAGCCAGATTTCGAAGCTGCGCTCGATGACCGCGGCGATCAGGTCGTCCTTGTCCTTGAAATGCCAGTAGATCGAGCTGGCGGGCAGTCCGCACTTGGCGCTGACGGCCGCGATCGAGGTGCCTTCGTACCCCCGCTCGCCCGCGATCTCCGCGGCGCCGTCGAGGATGCGCTGCCGCGACTCGACTCCGTTCGCGCGCTTCTTGCGGGTCGGCTGCGGCTTCGTCATGGCAGGTGTCCCTCTTGTTGTGCACGTCTCGACCGGCTGCTTGACCGTATCCGGCGACGAGCCTACCGTAGCACCCGTTCCAATTGGAATGAACGCTACAGCAAGTGCTGAGCGGCATGATCGACAGTGAGGTGGCCTGATGAGCGGGACCAGGGCCGGGGCGGAAACCGAGGACAGTGCCTACGACGTGGCGGTGATCGGTTACGGACCCACGGGCGTGACCGCGGCGAACCTGCTGGGTGCGATGGGGCTGCGTGTCGTCGTCCTGGAGCGGGACGCCGAGATCTACACGCGCGCACGGGCCATCTCCACCGACGAGGAGATCGTCCGCATCTGGCAGCGGATCGGCCTGGCCGAGCGTCTCAAGCGGGACATGCTGACCGAGCGGCCGGTGGAGTTCGTCGACGCCGGCGGCCGTACGTTCCTCAGCGCGGTCCCCACGCCACGCGGCCACGGGCATCCACCGCAGATGTTCATCTACCAGCCGGCGCTGGAACAGGTCCTGCGCGACGGTGCCGACCGCTACCCGAACGTCAAGATCCTCTTGCGCCACGAGTGTCTGCGCCTGCGCCAGGACGCCGACGGGGTGGAACTGACGGTGGTCGGAACGGCCGACGACTCCGTTCACCGGCTGCGCGCCTCCTATGTGATCGCGGCCGACGGGGGCTCCAGCCTCACCCGCGCCCAGTTGAACATCGGCTACGAGGGCCGGACGTACGAGGACCGCTGGGTGGTCATCGACACCAAGATGCTCAAGCCCTGGCCGGACCACGACAAGCTGCGCTTCCACTGCGACCCGGCCCGTCCGGCCGTGGACTGCCCGACCCCGCTCGGCCACCACCGGTGGGAGTTCCCGATCCTGCCCGGCGACGACGAGAAGCAGTTGACGACCGAGGAGGCCGTGTACCGGCTGGTCTCCAGGTACGGCATCTCCCGCGACAGCATCGAAGTCCAGCGCGCCACCGTCTACAGCCACCATGTGCGCTTCGCCACCCGCTTCCGCATGGGCCGGGTCTTCCTCGCCGGGGACGCCGCCCACGCCATGCCGCCGTGGATCGGCCAGGGCATGGCCGCCGGCGTGCGCGACGCGGCCAACCTCTGCTGGAAACTCGACGCCGTGCTGCGCGGCGAACTGCCCGAGACGGTCCTCGACAGCTACGAGGCCGAGCGCAAGCCGCACGTCAAGGAGGTGACGAAGCGGGCGGTGTTCGTCGGCCGGATCATCACCGAGCGCCGCCTGCCCGTCGCCCGCGTCCGCAACGGCGCCGTGCGCGTCCTGGACCGCATACCGGGCCTGGGCGACCGGATGCAGGACTCGAAGTGGATTCCCGAGGCCCGCTACGACGCCGGCCTGCAGGCCCGCCCCCGCACCAGGGCGACCGGACACCAGATCCCGCAGCCCTGGGTGACCGGGCCCGACGGCGAACGCGTACGGCTGGACGACGTGCTCGGCGGCCGCTGGCTGCTGCTGCACCGTGGGCTGCCCACGACACAGCCCGCGTGGGAGCGCCTCGGTGTCGAGTCGCTGGCCGTCCTGCCGGTGGGCTGGCGCCCGGCCGAGGGCGCGGTCGTCGACAGCGAAGGCGTCCTGTTGCCCTGGCTGGCCGGACACCGGGTCACCACCGTGGTCCTGCGCCCCGACGCCTACGTATACGCCGCCGCCCCCGCCGGTGCCCAACTCCCTTCGCCGCCGACCGGATTCGCCCCCGCGTCGCAGCCCGCCACTCAGTGAGGACCACCATGACCACACCCACCGAAGTCCCCGCGATGCGGGAGCGTCTGCTCGACGTCGACGGCAAGCAGATCTTCGTAGCCGAGACGGGGCAGGGAGCGCCCGTCCTGCTGTTGCACGGCGGCGGTCCCGGCGCCTCCGGCGTCTCCAACTACAGCCGGAACATTGCGGAGTTGGCCAAGGAGTTCCGGGTCATCGTGCCCGACCTGCCCGGCTACGGCCGCAGCAGCAAGGGCATCGACGCCGACGACCCCTTCGGCGCCCTGGCCACCGGCATCCGCGGCGTGCTCGACCAACTCGGCCTGGACAAGGCCCACTTCGTCGGCAACTCCTACGGCGGTGCCTGCGCCCTGCGCCTCGCGCTGGACACCCCCGAGCGGGTCGACCGCATGGTGCTCATGGGCCCCGGCGGCATCGGCACCACCCGCGCGCTGCCCACGCCGGGCCTGAACAGCCTCCTGAACTACTACACGGGGGACGGGCCGTCGCGGCAGAAGCTGGAAAGGTTCATCCGCGACCACCTGGTCTTCAACGCCGCTCAGGTGCCCGACTCGATCATCGACGCGCGCTACCAGGACAGCATCGACCCCGAGGTCGTCGCCGCCCCGCCGCTCAGGCGCCCGAAGTCGCTGCGCGCGCTGTGGAAGATGGACTTCACCCGCGACAAGCGGCTGAACCGGCTGGGTGTGCCCACCCTGGTGCTGTGGGGCGCCGCGGACCAGGTCAACCGGCCGTCGGGTGGCCGGATGCTGGCCGGGCGCATGCCCAACTGCGATCTGTACGAGGTCGCCAACACGGGCCATTGGGTGCAGTGGGAGCGCGCCGGCCTGTTCAACCAGCTCTGCGCCGGCTTCCTGGCGGGCCGCCGATGAACACCACGCCCTCGGTCTTCGGCTCCGTCCACCTCGGCTACCTCGTCATCGAGTCCGACCGCTTCGCCGACTGGCGCCGGTTCGGGACCGACGCCATCGGCATGCACCACGACGACATCTCCCGCGACGTGATGCGCTTCCGCCTCGACGACCAGGAGTGCCGCTTCCTGATCCGGCGCGGCCCCGCCGAGGACGTGGTGGCGATCGGCTGGCACATCGACGACCACGCCTCCTTCGAGCAGATCGAGGCCCGCATCCGGGCCCATGGTGTCCCCGTCGTACGGGGCTCCGAGGAGGAGGCGGCCCTGCGCGGCGTGGAACGCCTGCTGCGCTTCCCCGGCCCCAAGGGCATCGTGCAGGAGATCTACACCACCCCGGTCGTCTCCCCTGAGCCGCTGCGGATGCTCGCCTCCGGCTGGGTCACCGGCGACTCGGGCATGGGCCATGTCGCGATCACCTCCGCCAGGCCCACCCTGTTGCGCGGCTACTACGACACGGTCTTCGACGCCCGCCTGACCGACTACATCGACGAGACGATCAGCGGCGTCAAGCTCAAGATCCGCTTTCTGCGCGTCAACGAACGCCACCACTCCATCGCGATCGCCGCCGTCCGCGGCCTGCCGATCGACCCGGTCCGCACCCGCGTCCAGCACCTCAACATCCAGGCCGAGAGCCTGGACGACCTGGCCCAGAGCTACGAGCGCGTGCACGAACTCGGCTTCGACATGGCCCTGTCGGTGGGACAGCACACCAACGACAAGGAACTCTCCTACTACGCCCGTACTCCCTCGGGCTTCGAGTGGGAGGTCGGCTGGAACCCCCTCGTCATCGACGAGAGCACCTGGGAGCCCGCCACCCACCAGGGCATCTCCATCTGGGGCCACCGGCCCGTCGGCCAGACGATCGTCGACAAGCTCGACCAGTTCCGGCTCGGCGCCCGTTCCCTCGTCCGCCCGGAGCGAACCGTCCCGGCCCTCAGCGGCGCCGGCATCCCCGACGACTGACGCGACAGGAATGACGTGTGCCGCGGCCCGGCAGTCCGGCCGGGCCGCGGCCCGGGTCAGGCCGCCCCGATCCTGGCGGCCAGTGCGGGGAACTGAGCCAGCGCGTTGGACCGCTCGACGGCCAGTCGCTCGGCGGACGAGAAGGTCTCGTCCAGTTGCGGTGCGGGGTCTCCGGCCGCGGGGAACAGGGCGCTGGTGAACGGCCAGTCGGTGGCGAAGAGGATGTGCTCGGTGCCGGCCAGCTCCCGCACGGATTTCATCGCCTGGGGCGCCGGGGACAGAGCGGTGTCGTAGAACAGCTTGCGGAAGTGCGGGCTGCTGTCGTCCAGGCCGGCGGCCCCCACCTGCTGTGCGACCGCCGGGGTCACGGTCAGCAGGCTGGTGCGGTAGGAGATGTACGGCAGGGTGCCGCCGGCGTGCGCGGCCAGCCACCGGATGCGCGGGTACCGCTGGTAGACGCCCTTGTAGAGCATGTTGACCAGTGCGCGGGTGGTGTCGAACGTGAACTCGTACAGGAACGGCGGCAGCCCGAGGTCCGGGTAGCCCTGCGGGGTCACGGGGTGGATGAACACCATGGCGCCCAGTTCGTCGAGCGCCTTCATCAGCGGTGCGAACACGGGATCGCCCAGGTACGTCCCGCCGTAGCTGCTGAAGATGCCGACGCCGTCCAGCTTCAGGTCGCGCACGGCCCGCCCGGCCTCGGTGACGGCGTGCGAGACGTCCTGCTCGTCCGGGGCGCTGCCCAGCGGCAGGACGGCGAAGCCGCCGAAGCGGCCCTTCACGCGTGCGGACGTGGTGTGGACCAGATCCCGGCTCATATAGGTGTTCAGACGCTGAGCCATCGCCACCCGGTCCTGCGCGGAGGACAGGTAGGTGACCCCCGGCTCGGAGACGGAGACCACCTGGGTCTGGATGCCGTAGCGGTTCATGAAGTCGACCGCCAGGGTCGGGCTCCACGCGGGGACCGGCACACCTCCGATCTCGGTGACTCCGTGCGCCGTCAGGGACCGGCGGTAGAAGTCCGGGATCAGATGGCAGTGCACGTCGATGCGGTCCCTGCCGTGGCGGGCCGGAGCGCTGGAGGGGGCGTTGCCGGCCGCGATCGCCGGGCCGGTGCCGAGTGCTGTCGCGGCGGCTCCCAGCGGCAACGCCGCCTTGAGCAGTCCGCGCCGCCTCATGCCGCCTGAGTCGGCTTGTCCAGGAGCAGCCATGAATACACCTCACCGATGGAGCGAAAGGGGGGAAGGTACGTCCGCGGGAGAGCCCACGCGGACACCGGGCAGTCACCGCTCGCCAGGCACGACGGCAGCCGCACCCGCAGCGATGTTCCTGTAGTGGTCACTACGGTGACTGGAGTGATCACTACGGTAAGAGGGGCGGGGGTGGGCGTCAAGGATGGCGGCAGGGGTGCTTCATGGACGTGCGCCCGAGCGCAGCACGCGGGACAGACCCAGCGCGGCCGTCCGTACGGCGGGCGCCAGTTGGGCGGGGTGAAATCGGCCGAGCGGGACGGCGACGGACAGGGCGGCCACCGCAGTCGGCCCGTCGAAGACGGGAGAGGCGATGCAACTGACACCGAGGGCGGCCTCCTGCTCCTCGTAGGCGAGACCGGAGACCCGGATCTGCTCCACGACGGTACGCAGCCGCCCCGGATCGGTGACCGAGTGTGGGGTGAGGCGGGGCAGAGGCCCGGCCAGTACCTCGTCCGCCAGCCCGGCGGCGGAGAAGGCCAGCAGCGCCTTGCCGACGCCCGTGCAGGTCAGCGGAAGTCGCCCCCCGATGCGGGAGGGCAGCGTCAGGGTCTGGTGGCCGTGGATACGCTCGATGTAGACCACCTCGTGCCCCTCCCGGATGCCGAGGTGCACGGTCTCGTGCGTGGCCTCGAAGAGATCCTGGAGGAACGGCAGCGCCGCCTCCCGCAGGTCGAGCCGGCGCGGCACGAGTGAGCCCAGCTCGAAGAGCTTGCCGCCGAGCCGGTAGGTCTCACCGTCGCGCTCGAGCAGACCGAGGCGCACCAGCTCGGTGCAGAGGCGGAACGCGGTCGTCTTGGCCAGTCCGGTGCGGGCGGCGATTTCCGTGAGACGGAACGTGCCGCCGTCCGGGCGGAAGCAGTCGAGGACGGCAGCCGCCTTGTCGAGCATGTTCCCCTGCGTGCTGTTCCGTGTCATGGAACGTATTTTGCCGCTGCTCGAACCGTACGCCTATACCTGTCGTGGATCGACGGACGGCCACCGCCGCCTCTCCGACAGCCCCGCCACTCTCCGTCCGGAGGTAACCCGCATGTTCGCTCCGCCCCGCCGCACCAGTCCCCGCCGGGGGCGACCGTGAGCGCCCACGAGCCCGCCGACGCCGTGACCGAGGTGGCGGCCGTCCTGGAGGAGGCCGCCCGCACCGGCGCCCCCTGCGCCCCGGTGCGCTCGCTCCTGCCCAAGGCGGACATCGAAGCCGCATACGCCGTGCAGCGCCTGTACGTGGAGCGCGGGATCGCCGCCGGGCGGCGGCTGGTGGGCCGCAAGATCGGCCTGACGTCACCCGCCGTGCAACGGCAACTCGGCGTGGACCAGCCGGACTTCGGCGCGCTGTTCGCCGACATGGCGGTGCCCGAGGGAGTGCCGGTCGCCTCCGGCCTGCTTCTCCAGCCGAAGGTCGAAGCCGAGGTCGCCCTGGTGCTGGGCACGGACCTGCCGCACCGCGACCCGACCGTCGCCGACCTGTTGCGTGCCACGGCGTTCGCGCTGCCCGCGCTGGAGATCGTCGACAGCCGCATCGCCGACTGGGACATCACCATCGTCGACACCATCGCCGACAACGCCTCCTGCGGCCTGTACGTCCTGGGCGGAACCCCCGTACCCCTGGAACGCGTCGATCTCCGGTCCGTGACGATGACCCTCACCAAGAACGGCGAGACGGTCTCCGAGGGCACCGGCGCCGACTGCCTGGGCAGCCCCCTGACCGCCGCGCTCTGGCTCGCCTCCACCCTCGCCGGGCTCGGCGACCCGCTGCGGGCCGGCGACATCGTCCTGACCGGTGCGCTCGGCCCGATGGCCGTCGCCGCCGGGGGCGACGAGTTCACCGCGCACATCGAAGGACTCGGCACGGTCACGACCACATTCGCGTCCGCCGCCACGGAAGGAGCCGGAGCATGAGCACGAAGGTCGCCGTCATCGGGTCGGGCAACATCGGCACCGACTTGATGATCAAAATCCTGCGGCTCTCCGACTCCCTGGAGATCGCCGCGATGGCCGGGATCGATCCCGACTCCGACGGCCTTGCCCGCGCCCGCCGCCTGAAGGTCGCCACCACCCACGAGGGCGTCGACGGCCTGGTGCAACTGGACGAGTTCGCGGACGTGGAGATCGTCTTCGACGCCACCTCGGCCGGTGCGCACCGCCGCCACGACGAGGTGCTCCGTTCGCTGGGGCGCAGGGTCGTGGACCTGACGCCCGCCGCGCTCGGCCCGTACGTCGTCCCGCCGGTCAACGGCGACGACCACCTCGGAGCACCGAACGTCAACATGGTCACCTGCGGCGGCCAGGCGACGATTCCGATCGTGGCCGCCGTCGCAGCCGTGACGCCCGTCCACTACGGCGAGATCGTCGCCTCGATCTCCTCCCGCTCGGCCGGCCCCGGCACCCGGGCCAACATCGACGAGTTCACCGAGACGACCTCGTCGGCCATCGAGAAGGTGGGGGGCGCCGCCCGAGGCAAGGCGATCATCGTCCTGAACCCGGCCGAACCCCCGTTGATCATGCGCGACACCGTCTACTGCCTGGTCGGCGAGTGCGACGCCGCCGCGGTGACCGCTTCGGTGGAGGACATGGTCGCCCGGGCCCAGGCGTACGTGCCCGGATACCGCCTCAAGCAGCAGGTCCAGTTCGAGCGCGTCGCCGACGACGACCCCCTGCGCTCGCTGCTGCCCGCCGGCACCCGGTCCACCGGGGCCGCGAAGGTCTCGGTCTTCCTGGAGGTCGAGGGCGCCGCCCACTACCTGCCCGCCTACGCCGGAAACCTCGACATCATGACCTCGGCCGCCCTGCGCACCGCCGAGCGCATGGCCGCCGCACAGCCCTTCACGGAGGTGGTCTCCCGATGACCGCGAACCAGCCCCCCGCCCTGTACGTCCAGGACGTGACCCTGCGGGACGGCATGCACGCCGTACGCCACCGCTACACCGTCGACCAGGCCCGCACCATCGCCGTCGCGCTGGACGCCGCCGGGGTCGGCGCGATCGAGATCGCCCACGGCGACGGCCTCTCCGGCTCCAGCATCACCTACGGCGTCGGTGCGCACACCGACTGGGAGTGGATCGAGGCCGTCTGCGACAGCGTCCACCACGCGGTGCCCACCACGCTGCTCCTGCCCGGCATCGGCACCCTGCACGACCTGCGGCAGGCCCACGCCCTCGGCATCCGCTCGGTCCGCGTCGCCACCCACTGCACCGAGGCCGACATCTCCGCCCAGCACATCGACGCCGCGCGCAGCCTGGGTATGGACGTGGCCGGGTTCCTGATGATGTCCCACATGGCCGAACCGGCCGAACTGGCCCGCCAGGCCAAGCTGATGGAGTCCTACGGCGCCGGGTGCGTCTACGTCACCGACTCCGGCGGCCGCCTGACCATGGACGGCGTACGCGATCGCGTCCGCGCCTACCGCGATGCCCTCGACCCGGACACCGGCATCGGCATCCACGCCCACCACAACCTCGGCCTGGGCGTCTCCAACTCCGTCGTCGCCGTCGAGAACGGCGTCACCCGCGTCGACGCCTCCCTCGCCGGCCAGGGCGCCGGAGCCGGGAACTGCCCGCTGGAGGCGTTCATCGCGGTCGCCGATCTGATGGGCTGGGAGCACGGCTGTGACCTGTTCCCCCTGATGGACGCCGCCGACGACGTCGTACGTCCCCTGCAGGACCGCGAGGTCCGCGTCGACCGCGAGACCCTCACCCTCGGCTACGCGGGCGTGTACTCCAGCTTCCTGCGCCACGCCGAGACCGCCGCCCGCCGGCACGGCCTCGACACCCGCACGATCCTCGTCGAGGCCGGCCGGCGCAAGATGGTCGGCGGCCAGGAGGACATGATCACGGACATCGCCCTCGACCTCGCGGCGGCGGACCCTGCCGAATTGCCCGAAGCAGAACGGGGCCTCCAGACAACCCGGTTGAGCCTCTAGAAGAACCCGAGTTCTTCGGGCTGTAGGAAACCAAGAGGCTCTTCGTCTGCTGGTGGTACACGGCTCAGATGCAGTTTGACCAGCGAAAACAGCTCTGGTCGCCACAAGCTGCGGACGGCTGGTCCGGATATGGTCCGGATCTTAAGACTTGGGCCCCGCCGCTCCTTGGGTTGGAGCGGCGGGGCCCACGGTGGTGGCGGAGGTCAGCGGAGTGCGCTGACCTCGGTGGCCGACAGGGTCCGCGGGTAGACGTGGACGTCGGCCACGGAGCCGGGGAATGCCAGGTACGGCGCCGTGGCGGAGGCGCTGTTGACGCACCCGCCGACGGTCAGAGGCATGGAGGAGTCGTACTGGGGGCTGCGGTTGGCCGCAGTGCCCACCAGTGTGCCGTTCTGGTAGAGGGCCATGTTGTCGGTGCCGGCGTCACCGGCGACCGGGGCGCGGAAGGTGGCGACGAGGTGGGTCCAGGTGCCGACCGAGCCGCTGTTGGGGTCGCCCTCCGCGGTGGGGAAGTCGGAGTTCTCGTCGTTGGTAGTGGTGGTCTGGAACATCCAGGCAGCGCTGGGTTTGTCGTAGGAGAGGTAGAAGGACTGGTGCTGTGTGGTGCCCTGGCAGACGGCGGTCGTGCCGAGCGCTGAGTTGATTTTCACCCAGGCGGAGACGGTGTAGCTGCCGAGTGTGTTCACCGCGCTCTGCTTGCTCTTGAGGAAGCCTGTGCTGCCGTCGAATGTGATGCTGCCGGACATTCCGCTGGGCGCGTCGGGACCGAAGGTGGCGGTGCCCGAGGGCGTGAACGGGTTGAGGGAGGCGGTGTCGGTCCCGTTGGCGTTGAGCTTCCACTCGTCCTCGGGCATCCCATTGTCCCAGCCGGCGGGCACGATCACGCTGCTTGCGCCGGCGTCGCTCGCTGACATCGCGTACGGGTACACCTGGACGTCCGAAACGGAGCCGGGGAAGGCGTTGTACGGCGTGGTCGTGTCGGGGCTGTTGACGCAGCCGCCGATGGTCAGGGGCATCGAGGAGTCGTACTGCGGTGTGAGGTTGGTGGCGGTGCCCATCAGGGTACCGTTCTGGTAGATCGACATCACGCCGGTGCCGGCGTCACCGTCGACGGGCGCGGTGTAGGTGACGAGCAGGTGTGTCCAAGTACCGAGGGCACCGGTACCCGTGTCGCCTTCCGCCGTAGGGAAGTCGGCGCTGTCGTCGTTCGTGGTCGTGGTTTGGAACATCCAGCCTTGATTGCCTCTGTCGTAGCCCAGGTAGAAGGCTTGGTGCTGGCTGGTTCCCTCACAGATGGCGGTTGCGGGGCCGGCAGCGGAGTCGAGCTTCACCCATGCCGAGACGGTGTAGTCGGCGAGAGTGTTGACGGCGGTGTGATCGCTCTCGAGGAACCCGGTGTTGCCGTCGAAGGACGTGGCGCCGGCGGGAGCGTTGAGCGCGTTCGGCCCGCCCGCGTTGAAGGTCGCCCCGCCGACCGCGGTGAACGGATTGTCTTCGCGCGCGTCGGCGCCGTCAGCGGCCAGCTCCCACTCGTCGTCGGGCGTGTCACCACCGGTGGCTTCCGGAACGATCAGGTTCGGCGCGATGCCGACGACCTGGGTGTTCGTGTCGTTCAGGTATCGGCCGGCGAGATCGGCGTAGTACGCGTCCGAGGGGTTGCCGCCCGAGAGGTCCGCTGCCTTGACGGTCGACGAGGTGGCCGTGCCGTCCGTGGAGACCGCTGCGGCGAAGTCGATGACCTGGGTCGGGAAGTTGTCGAGCAAGTAGCCGTTCACTTGCTCGCGTGCGGCTTCCTGAGCCGCGGTGCCGGGGCGGCCGGCGGTGAAGGGCGGGATGGTGGTCAAATAAACGGTGATATTGGCATTCTGTGTCACCGGCCGGCCGTCGATGTAGGTCTGCCCGTCGTCGGTGAAATATGAGCTCAACTGGCTGTTCAGTGCCGCCAGTCCCTTCTCGACGTTGGTGGCACAGGTGTCGGCGTCGCTCGAGCAGTTGAGCAGGTCGGTGGCACCGGTGGAGACGAGGACGGTTCGCACGTTGCCCTGGGCCAACACGTTGCGATCCAGCGGGTTGAGCGCATTGGTCGGGTTGTCGCTAAAGGTACTTTGTGGCAGCGCGCTGTTGCTGTTGGTGCCGACGTTCAGTACGCCGTATTCGACGGTGCCGTCCCCGTTGGGGTCATCGACGATATCGCCGGTGATGGCGTCGCTGAGGTGGTGTCGGCCGTCGCTGCTCGCTGTGTCTCCGTTGACGCTCTGGTCTCCGTAGAGGACCAGCGAACCGGTGGGCGCAGAGGTGGGCGTGGTGACGTCGATGCCGGCGAGGTAGGGCAGACCGGTGTACGTCGTCTGCGTGTACTTGGTGGCCGCGGTGTCGCCGGTCCGGTTGGCCGCGTCGCTGACCCACACCGGGGTCCGGGCCGCGGCATGGCCGGCCATGGACGACACCGAGCCGTGCACCTGCAGGCTGACCAGCACAGTGGCCTGCTGTGTGACGGCCAGCGTCACCGGGCTGCTGGTGACGTCGCCGCCCGCCGGGACGGTGACCGAGGTGGTGCCGCCGAAGGTCAAGGCCGTCGGTGCGGCTGCGGCGGTGGCGCCGCCTGTGGTGGTGTCCTGCACTGCGACGGAGGCTGCGTCGAAGGTCACGGGCGCGGTGCCCATGGCGTTGGACAGATGGACCCGCACCCCGTTACCGCTGTCGGTGCCGAGGCTGACGTGAGCCGGGATGCGCAGCGTCTGTCCGTTGACGGTGGCGGCAGTGCCCCCGGATTGCTGAATCTTGGCGGTGTCCTGTACGGACGACCAGGTGCCGACCCAGTGCTGAGCGCTTGTTCCGCTGCCGGTGACGGTCAGAGGCCGTACGCCCATCCCGAGGATGTGCAGTGTCGGCTGCCCGGCCTGAACACCGTTGGTGAACAGGGGGAGAGTGATGCTGCTGATGACCGACCCGGGGCATTGCAGCGGGACGCTGAAGGCGTAGACCTTCGGCCCGGGGCTGGGGCTGGTCTGAGTGTTGTTGCTGTGGTTCTGGTGGACCAGGGTCGCCGAGGCTGCCGTAGCCGGACCGCTCAGCCAGTCGGGCACTGTGTCCAGCTGGTAGGTCTGGTCTGCGGAGTCGCCGTTGGGGTCGAGACAGTTGTTCTTGGCGTAGGTGATGGTGCCGGTGGCGCCCTTGGCGGCGCCGCCTGTGGCGAAGCCGAGGAAGACGACTGCGTTACCGGTGTTGACCACACCGCTGCCCGGCACGGTGACGGTCTGGCCGGAGGCCAGCATGTTGTCGTACGTACCGGTGCCGAACTTGGGCAACACGACACTGGCGCCGTCGACGGTCACAGTCTTGCCGCTCTGCCAGCCGACTGTGCTCGTCAGGTCGGCGGAGTTGATGCTGTTGCCCGAGCCGTCCGCGTCGGCCGGGCTGGTCGTAGTGGTGAAGGTGCTCGTGGCCGTGTTGTTCTGGCAGCTGCTCGTGGTGTTGATCGTGCAGGTCAGCGCGGGTGCGAGGCGCAGCACGTCGAGGCCCGCCTGATATCCCGTGGAGGTGGGGTTCTTCCCGGTGAGGGTGAGGGTGAGGGTGTGCACGCCTGTTTTGAGGGTGAGTAGTTGACCGCTGGAGTCCTTGGGTATGCCGAGGTTGACGAACCGGGTGGTGACATAGGAGTTGTAGGCGTCGAAGCCGCTGAGCAGGGTGGATTCGGTGGGCTGGCCCGCGTCCAGGACCAGCCGGTAGATGCCGTAGTCCTTGGCCTTGGTCAGATTGACGCCGAAGCCCCAGGGGCCGTCCTTGGGGATGTCGAAGCTGAGGGTGGCGCTGTCACCGGAGACGACCTTCGAGGTGGTGCTCTTGTTGGCGAAGAACGCCTGGTATCCGTCGGTGAACTCGTAGCCGGCGCCCGCGGCCTGGCTGATGAGCTGGCCGCCCTTGCTGGTGATCGTCGCCTTGGGGACGGCCGTCGTCGAGTTGTCGGCGTTGGTGGCCGTCCAGCCGCTGACCATCTTGTCGCCGTAGGCGTACGTCGGGGTGTTGGTGCCGGCATAGAACGCGTAGGACGTCTGCGAGACGGATGTCGAACCGGCCTGGTCCACGGCCTTGGTGTACAACGTGTGCGGTCCAGTCACCCCGGGAGCGAAGGCGGGGGAGGCACTGCCGTTGATGACCGACGTGCCGGTGCCGGGGCCGTTGTCGGAGGTGACGTAGTACGCCTTGCCGGCTGTGATCTTCGTGCTGGTGGTCCAGTGGGTGACGCCGCTGCTGTAGACGGTGTTGCTGAGTGTGCCGTCCAGGGCGAACAGGTAGCCGGTGATGTTGTTGGTGTGGTTGTTGCCGAGAGTGAAGGTGCCCTTGTCCCCGAAGGCGGCGCCGATCTGCTTGGCCGGGAACTGACTTGATGTCACCGTGGGTGCTGGTGGAGCGCTGGTGTCCACGGTGAAGGTCTGGGTCTTGGTCCACAGGCCGGAGCCCGGCCCCGCCCAGTAACCGGCCGCGTTCTGGGCGGTCGCCTTCCAGGTGTAGGTGCCGTCCGGCAGGCTCGGGGTGGTCCAGTCACTGCCGTTCGTGTTGTAGCGCGCCCGCTTCTTGGAGTCGGTGCTCGGGCCGAAGCCCTGATGCACCATCGTGCCGGCGCTGTTGTAGACGTTGTAGTCGACACGCACCAGCTCGCTGCCGCCGGCCAGGTCCGGGTCGACGGCGCGGGCGGACAGCGTCGGGGTGTGGGTGGTGGTCATCGTCTTGCCCATATTCACCGACGACGGCTTCACGGCCGGCGTGCCGGTGCCGTTCTTGAGCTTGGGCCGGTAGCTGTAGGTGACCGACATGGTCGCGCCGCCGCCGTAGGCGAGCTGCTTCCACTGCTGCGCGTCGTTCATGTCGGGCGACTGGACCATGAGCGTCACGCTCTTCCAGCCGCCGGCCGCCGCGCTCTGCGCGCGAGAGGTCACGTCGAATTCGAGCGACGGCGGGCTGACCCATGAGTTCGCGCCGTCGGTCACCGGGCAAGTGCCCGCCTCGTGGCTCTTCGGGTTGGTGCCCAGCGCACCGGTCCGGCCTCCGGGCTCGTGTCCCCAGTACAGAGAGGAGGAGCTCCATCCGGCAGGCCGGTCGGTGCCGTACACGGCGGCAGGGGTGTCGGAGCAGGAGGCGGCGGAGAGCTGCTTCACGTACAGCGAGGCGTGGCTGACCACTGCGCCTTTGATGCCGCCGGTGTTCATCTGGTAATAGGTGCGCGCCCGTTCGCCGTTACCAGGGGAGTTGTTGTCCCACCCTTCACGGGCATTGGTGGCGCCGGAGGTGGACGTCGAGTTGTAGACGTTCCAGCCGTTGTCGGAGATCCGCGCCCAGTCCAGCTGGGACGGTCGGCCGCTCCACTCCGGGTCGATGTACACCGGGTAGGTGGTCGTCTTGGCGGTCAGGAGCTTCACATCAGGGCTGAGCAGTTGCTGTCCGTGCTGAAGCTTTACGCGCACCTGCGCGCGGTGCTTGCCTACTTCGGCTGCCCTCTTGTGCTCCGCTCGCGCTGAGGCAGCGGTTGTGGTCCGGGCGGTGCGGGCTGCGGTTCTACTGCCGCCGCTGTCCCACATCAGCGCGGTGTCGCTGTGGAATACCTTCTTGCCGGTGCGCTTGTCGGTGGCCTGCGCCCCGCCGTTCGAGGTGCCTGTCACGGTGAGGTTGGCCGAAGTGGTGTTGAGCGCGAGCTTGCGCAGTCGTGGGTTGGTGCCGGCTTTGGGTGTCTTGACCACCAGGATGGAGGAGTAGCCAGAGGCGTCCGCCGTCAGCTGAAGGTCGACTCCAGGGAGCACCTCCGGGTAGGTGGCGGTGTCTCCGGCCACGAACGGTGTGGGCAGCGCGCCCGGCCAGGAGAAGTCCAGCTTGTCCGCCCCGCTGTGCATGGTCACCATGGCGCCGGAGCCGCCGCTGGAGAACGCCACGGGAGTTACGGCTGCCTTGGGCGCCCATGTCCCGTCCGCCTGCCGTCTCAGGGTGGTGTCAATGGCGACCCATTTCCCATTTTGTAGTACTCGCTGCGGCATCGAGGAGTCGGTCCGGGTGAAGGTACCGTCCGGATTGGCGACCACGGTGGTGCCCGTGTCGGTGAACTGGTCGATCGTCACCGCTTTACCGGTCGCTCTAGCCTGCGCGGACGCGGACTCCGTGGGATTGAGGCGCCGCGCTGCGGTTGACGGAGATGCACTCCGCGGCTTGGAACTGGCCCCGTGCGAATGGGCGTTGGGAACTGCATGAGCCGGCATCGTGGCTGTAAGGGCTCCAGCAGCCAGCGCCGCGGCAATGGCGACAGCGATAGGCCTCGCTGCAGGACGTCTGGACACCCGCGCGGGTGCGCGAAAAGCGGACATCGTAGTTCGGGTCCTTCGCAGGTCTAAGGCGGTCCCCCCTTGGGCCCGACTGCGCTGTGCATTCTCAGGGCCGGTGTACAGAAGGTCCATCAGGGCCGGAGCACCGGCTTCCGCTGCAGAGACCGCTTTCGACCGATGCTGGCCATCTTGCGCCCCGGTGCAGGCGATTCCTTTGCTGTCCCTGTGGAGATGCTTTGCAGATTGTGATGACTTCCAGTCCTAGCGTGATCCACTGCGGGGGGTCATCGACTGCGCCTCCGTCTGACGACTACTCAACAGCGCCTGCAGCTTTCTTTTTTGGGGTGCTTTGAGACCCAGGGGGGGGACGCACGGCATGGCGCGGATTTCGGCGTGGGGACGCAAGCGGGCGGCACATGCCGCCAGGCGGGCTCGGCGCACGGCGGCGGTGATGGCCGGGGCCCTGGTGGTGGGACTGCTGCCGGCAGGTGTTGCCACAGCGGCGTCTCCGGCCGCGCAGCACAAGACCCTTCCTGCCGCTCCCCAGAACAAGCGCGTCCCTCTGGCCCACCCCAAACCAGGGTGGGGCTCCACTTCCAAGCGTTTCAAGCACTTCAATCCCGGCGGCGGTGCCAAGCTCCCCGCGGCGGGCATCGCCGATGTCACTCTGCCGGTCCACGCCGCCTCCGCGCATCTGAATGCCAAGGCGACTGAGATGCGGGCCAAGGGGACGCCGCTTCTGTTGGCGGCGACCGCAGGAGCAGGGACCAAGGCGAGCGCCGCCGAAGGATCGCAGCGGGTCCGAGTGGCCGTGATCAGTCAGAAGACGGCGCGGGCGGCCGGTGTGCACGGTGTGCTTTTCACTGTTCAGCGCACTAGTCCGGGTACCGGAAGAGTCGCCCTGCGGGTTGATGACTCGTCGTTCCGCTATGCCTTCGGCGGCGACTTCGCCTCACGCCTGCGCCTGGTCCAACTGCCAGCCTGCGCCCTGACCACGCCGACGCTACCGAAATGTCAGGTCCAGACCGTGGTGCGTACCGCGGCCGGTGACCCGTTGTCCACCCAGATCGCCCCGCCGGCTCCCGGTGTTCTGTCGACCAAGGCCGACAGTTCTGAGGGCTTGGCAGCTCCATCGTCCGGCGCAAGGATGGTGTTGGCGGCCACCTCAGGCACATCGGGGTCATCGGGCGACTACTCAGCGACCAGTCTGTCACCAGGTGGGTCCTGGTCGACATCGGGGAACACGGGTGCCTTCACCTACAGCTATCCGATCTCCGTGCCGCCGCCCATCGGCGGCACAGCACCGAATGTCGATCTCGTCTACAACTCCTCGAGCCAGGACGCGCGTACTGAAGGCACCAACAACCAGTCCTCCTGGCTAGGCGATGGTTGGACGTCGTCTGACAACTACGTCGAACGCACATACAAGTCGTGCAAGGACGACTCGTCGTCCGGTGCGCCGGCCAACGACGGAGACCAGTGCTGGGCGGGGCAGATCCTCACCCTCTCACTGAACGGCAACTCCACCGCGATCGTCTACGACGACTCGACGAAGACCTTCCATCCCGTCGACGACAGCTCCACGATCAAGATCGAGAACCTGGCCGACGTCCAGAACGGCACAGTGAACGGAGGAGAGTACTTCAAGGTCACAGAGGGCGGGACGCAGTACTTCTTCGGTCTCAACCGGCTGCCGGGTTGGTCGTCGGGCAAGGAAGAGACGAAGTCCGTGTGGACCGAGCCGGTCTACCACGCTCACAGCGGTGTGTCCGGCTGTCCGGACAGCACGGACTTCGCTGCAACCTCGTGCACGCTGGGCTACCGCTTCAACCTGGACTACGAGGTCGACACCCACGGCAACGCCACCGCCTGGTACTACTCGCCGGAAACGGGTTACTACGGCGCTGCCATGAAGAACACCGCGGTGCCCTATACGCGCGGCGGCACCCTGTCCCGCATTGACTACGGTATGACCGCCTCGACGATCTATTCGGCCACCGCACCGGAGCAGATCGTCTTCGACGCCACCGCTGAACGCTGCATCGCCGGTACGCCATCCGGTAACACCTGCGCCGACAGCCAGTTCACCGCTGCGAACGCCTCGTACTGGCCGGACGTTCCGGTGGACCTCAACTGCGCGTCAGGCTCAACGAACTGCACCAACCATGGGCCGAGCTTCTGGTCCCGCAAACGTCTGACATCGATCACCACTCAGATCCAGTCGGGTGGGGCGACGAGCCAGGTCGACAAGTACACGTTCACCCAGTCCTTCCCTGACGGGGGCGACCACGCCCCCACGCTCTGGCTGGACGCGATCCAGCGCACCGGCCTCGACAAACTGGGCGGAGCATCTGGGAGTACCTCGACCCCGGCGGTGAGCTTCGATCCGCCGCTGCAGTTGCCCAACCGGGTCGGCACGATCCCGCAGATGCCGCTGATGTACCACGACCGGATCCAGACGGTCACCAGCGAGGCCGGAGCGCAGATGACGGTCACCTACGACCGTCCCAACTGCTCGGCAGCACCGGCGAGCGACCCCGACGATCCGACGGACGCGGCCGCCAAGACGTTCGCCTCCACCAACACGTTGTCCTGCTTCCCCGTCTACTGGGCCCCCGACGGGCAGCCCGCCCCGTGGATGGACTGGTTCTACAAGTACAAGGTCGCCTCCGTCGTCACCGAGGACCCCCACAACTCCTACCAGGACGGGACCCAGCCGAGGCTGGAGACGGATTACAGCTACAAGGGCACCCCTGGCTGGCACTACGACGACAGTGAGACCGTCAAGGCAAAGAACCGTACCTGGGGTCAGTTCCGGGGCTATCCGGAAGTGGACGTCACCACGGGCGATCCGAACGTCTTCCACTACACCGACGGCGCGAAAGTCTACGACCAGAAGACGCTGACGAAGACGCACTACTTCCTGGGCATGAATGGTGACACCCTGCCCGGCGGCAAGACCCGGTCGGTGCCGGCCCTGACCAGCCAAGACGGAGCGACGTCGGTCACCGACGAAAACGCCCTGGCAGGCCAGACCTTCGAGACCGACACCTACACCAGTGCAACGGGCATCCTGGACAAGGCCGTGGTCACCGTGCCCACGATCATCGGCCCTACAGCCACGCGCACTCGGAGCGGCCTGCCGAATTTGACGGCCCAGATGGCACGTACCGCAAAGACACTGACCCGGCAGGCTGTGTCCTACGGCTGGCGCAAGACCGAGACCGACACCTTCTACAACACCGCCTTGGGCAAGTCGACCACAGGCATGGCGGTGCAGGTCGACGACCGCGGTGAGACAACAGCCAGCGACAACGTCTCGAAGTGCACCTACAACCACTACCTCACGGGCGCTGTCGCCACCCTGGTGTTGGCCGCCGAGACCCTCACCACAGCCCAGGACTGCTCATCGGCGGGTGCCACCCCCAGCGGCACCCTGCTCTCCGACACCCGCACTTCCTACGACACCAACAGCTTCGTCTACGACGGCGACGGGCAGCAGAATCCGGCCTTGCCCAAGATCGGTGACGCAACTCTCGTTCAGGCGGCCTCTGCCGCGAACGGTGCCACCGCGACCACCTTCATCGACAAGACGTCCACACGGTACGACTCCTACGGCCGGACGACGAAAGTCACCCGGACTCCCAACTCCACTTCCCCGGACGGCAAGAGCCTCGCTCAGAGCGTCTTTACTTCTTACAGCCCCGCCAGCGGTGCTGTGCCCACCGGCAGTACCACCATCACGCAGGTGACGCCCGCCGTGGACTGCTCCACGGTCACCGCCTCGTCCCTGAACTGCCAGTTCGCCAGCAGCACCCTGGACCCGGCGCGTCTCCTGCCCACGGCCAAGACCGACATCGCCGGGAAACTCACCTCACTGACGTACGACGCACTCGGCCGTCTGACCGCGGTATGGCTGCCGAACGAGATCAAGGCCAACAGCGCCCCGGCGAACACCGTCTACTCCTACAGCATCTCCCAGTCGGCCCCGTCGATCACGACTACGAACTCGCTTCTCGACAGCGGCAATTACCGGACCAGTGAGACGCTGTACGACGCAATGCTGCGGCCCCTGCAGGCTCAGAATGCCGGGGAGAACTCCAGCACCACGGTCACGGACACCCAGTACGACTCCCACGGCTGGACGGTCGCCAGTAACAACGGTTACGCAGTGGGCGGTAGTCCCCGTAGCAGCCTCATCTCGGTCTCCCAGGTCTCCATTCCCGACACCACCGTCACCGACCACGATGGCCTGGGCCGTCCCGACTTGGTCACCGAGGAGCACAACGGGCTCAAGACCTGGAAGACGACTACCGTCTACGCTGGCGACAAGACCACGGTTTTGCCACCCAAGGGTGGGGTGGCCTCGGCGAAGGTAGTCGACGCCCGGGGTCAGACCAGCGAGCTGGACCAGTACACCGCTCCACCCACCGTGTCAGGCACAGCGACCACCGGCTTCACTGCTTCGGGCGGCACCACCTCCGCCACCACTTACGGCTACACCCCGGCCGGCCAGCAGACCCGGGTCACCGGCCCGGACAAGACGGTCTGGACGTTCGACTACGACCTGCTGGGTCGCAAGAAGTCCCAGACCGACCCAGATACAGGGCGGAGCAGCTACGGGTATGACGACGCCGGCAACCTGACCTCCACCACGGACGCCAAGCAGGTCGAGCTCGATTACACCTACGACCTGTTGGGGCGCAAGCTCACCGGCACCGACAAGGCCAAATCCAACTTCCAGTTCGCCTCCTGGACCTACGACACCCTGCGGGTCGGTTTGCCGACCTCCTCCACCCGCTATGTCCCGGGCGTGACCGGCGGATACACCGTCGCGAGCACCGGCTACACCTCGCTCGGTAAGCCGACCGGCACAAAGATCAGCCTTCCAGCGTCCGAGACACCGCTGCCCTCGACCTACACCACGACGTACACCTACACGGTCCGCGACCAGTTGCTTGCCACGCAGAGCGACCCGCGTGCCCAGGGCCTCAACAACGAGGTGATCACCTACGACCACGACGCACTGGGGATGCCAACCGGTACCGGGAGCAGCGCCTTCTCGTACGTCACCGGGACCGTTTACACCGATTACGGAATGCCGTCCCGAGTCACCATGGGGGCCTCGACCAACCCTGCCGTGACCACGTACGACTTCGACGATCAGACCCTCAGGCTGAAAGAGCGCGTGATCAGTCGGACGCAGGCACCCGGCCCCACCGTCGACGACGTCAAGTACAGCTACGACGCGGCCGGCAACCCCACCTCCGTCAGGGACGAGCAGTCGGAGACCGGCAGCACCGTCACAGACCAGCAGTGCTACAGCTACGACGCCCTGGACCGGCTCACCGACGCCTGGACCGCCAACGACAGCTGCAACGCCAACCCGCCCATCAGCAGCACTCTCACCACGGCACCCGGCTCCTACTGGCAGAGCTTCAGCTACGACGCCATCGGCAACCGACACCAGAGCGTCGACCACGCCATCGGCACCACCGGCAATACTTCCACCACCAACTACGCCGACGGCTGCACCGCCACCTGCAACCCCACCGGCACTCAGCCCCACACTTTGACCGCCACCACCGGTGGCACCAACCCGACGACATTCGCATACGACGAAGACGGCAACTTGCACACCCGCACGCCGAGCGCGGGGCCAGGTCAGACACTCACGTGGGACGACGAGGGTCACCTGGCCCAGGTGGACACCACCGGCGCCAGCCCCACGACCACGAAGTACCTCTACGACGCCGACGGCAAGCAACTCATCCGCCGTGACCCCGGGCAGACCACGCTCTTCGCCGGCGACACCGAGATCGTCGTGAACACCAGCGTCACGCCCAACACGTTGCTCGGCGCCATCCGCACCTACAGCCACGGCGGGACGGGAAGCCCCGTCGCCATCCGGTCCAGCCTCACAGGCGGCGGAGTCAAGTACCTGTTCGGCGACGCCCACGGCACCTCGACCCTGGCGATGGACACCACCACACAGCAGGTCGCACGCCAGCAGTACACCCCCTACGGACAGCCAAGATCCAGTGCCAACACTGTCACCTGGCCCGACCCCACCCATTCGTACCTCGGCAAGCCACAGGACAAGAACACCGGCTACACGGACGTAGGCGCCCGCAAGTACGACCCCAACCTCGGAAGTTTCATCAGCGCCGACCCCATCTTCGAAGCCTCCAGCCCTCAAGAACTCGGCGGCTACACCTATGCCGCCAGCAATCCGGTGACAGGCAGCGATCCGACCGGCACCATCCGGGTGAACCCCGACGGCACCCAGTGCACTGGCGGCTGGAATGAATGCGGCCCGGGCAACGTGAGCACCGGCGGAGGATCCACGACGGAAGCCACCACCACGAGTCACGGAGGCGGTGGCCTCGGGGCCTGGTTTGGGGGCGTGGTCAGCACAGTAGTCGACCAGGGCAAGAAGTCCGTCGTCGGAATGGTGGAGGCGCCTTGGCGCCAGATCCAAGCCGACAAGCAGTGCTTTACCAGCGGTGACAACTGCATGCAGCTACTGGCCCAGGCCGAGCCCTCCCTCGCTGCCTCTAACTCGGTAGTGGGACGCGGGTCCGAGATCTACGGTGACTTTACTCATGGCAGAAGCGCCGAAGGCACCGGAAAGCTGATTTTCGACGCGGCCGTGATTCTCGTGGCGAAGGGCGCAGGCGCAGAGACTGAAGCGGAAACCGCGGAAGCCAGGTCCCTGGTCAAACCTCCGAAATGCAGTTTCGCCCCAGCTACTCCGGTGCTCATAGCCAACGGCAGAACCAAGCCCATCGGCAAAATCAAGCCTGGAGACAAGGTCGAAGCCGCAGACCCGAAGACCGGCAAGCACCAAGGCACGCGAACCGTCCAGCACGTATGGATCAACCACGACCACGACCTGCTCGACCTGACCATCCGCACCAAGAACGGCCACACCGCTACTCTCCACACGACTGCCAACCACCCATTCTGGGACGACACCACCCACAGTTGGGTCCCTGCCGGCAAGCTTCGCCACGGCGACGCTCTGAACACCGCGATCAACGGACACGCCTACGTCGTCGCCACCCAGTTCACCCCGGGCACAGCAAACCGCTGGAACCTCACCGTTCAGCAGCTCCACACGTACTATGTTGTGGCGGGCGGCGTGCCGATATTGGTCCATAACACCGACGGAGCAAGTTGTCGGGTTGACCTCGGCGATGGAACATTTCTGCATCCTGATGGGTCCATTCGAGATAAAAAGGGCCACTACGCCGGCACAACCGGTGCCCAGCCAGGTGCCAACAATGAAGAAACTGTCTGGGATCACTTGCAAACCGAGGGTGCCACCGTGGTGCGCCAGGAGGTGGGCGTCAGAGTGCCAGGATTTAAGCTGCGGAAGTATGACGGGCTGGCCAATATCGATGGTTCCTGGTATGGAATCGAAACAAAGGGTGCATCGGCTGGTCGTAACCCTGATCAGAGGCTCTTTGATGATTGGCTGAACACGCCAGGTAATACAGCCGTCACTACAAATGGGATTGAACTGAGTGGCGTCTTTGACGCCTGGGTACCGCAGGATCGGCCGCCGGCCGGGTGACAGGCACACGGGCAGGCCGGGCTGGAGGCCGGGCCTGCCCGTGTTCTATGCTTCCCTACCCTGAGGTGGCCGATGTTCATAGGAGTCGAGTGATGAGCTTTGATCTCGCGTTCTGGTACTCAGCGGATCCGGTCGATGGTACGAGTGCGCTTGGAACTTACCGGGCGATTCTTGACGAGGTCCCTGAGGCTGTAGTGCCGAATGCGGCGGTCGGCGATTTTTTGGCTGACGTCGTAAAGGTCTTCCCGGACCTGACTGAGGAGAATATGGATAGCTCTCCTTGGATGAGTCCTCTCTATTTCAGCGACGCTTTCGTTGTGGCGAGTATTTCTTGGTCTAGGCAGCAGGTGATGGCGCGAGCTCTTGCTGCTCTGGCGCGTAAGCACGGTCTCGTTTGCTTTGACCCGCAGGCGGAATCCGTCATTTCTTGACCGAGAAGTCTGGAAGCGGATTTAGGCCCCGCCGGAATGGCATTCCGGCGGGGCCTCTGTGGTGTCTGACGGCAGTAGTTGACGGCAACGTCCAAGCCGTCATGGTCCTCCAACTCACTGCCACGGGCTGAGATCAACCCGCAGCATTCACCAGGTCCGCCAATTCGGCTTCTGCCGTCCCGGCCCGCAGGCGGACGTCGAAGGTGTAACCCTCATCGCAGAACATCAGGTCGAGATCCGCTGGTGTTAACCTGCGGAAGACGATCGCCAGCCAGATGGCGTCTTCCTCCCAGACGTCCACGTACGGGCAGCACCGTCCTCATGCACGTACGCCTCACCTGGGCCGTTCTCCGTCTCGAACTGCCATATGAGGCTGCGCACTTTGCTGCGTTGCGTCGAGTCGATCTCGACCCTGGACCGTCGGGCCCGGATCGCGTCTGTCAGCCCATCCCGATGCGCCATCCGTCCGCATCACCCTCGACCACCGTCAAGAACATCAGGGCCAGGGTCTACCAGACGTCCGTGACACAGCACCGATCAGTCGTGCCTGAAGTTGGAATGGGCGCAGGGTATCGACATCGGCGCCGTCCTCACCGAACCACTCTTGAACCGGCCGCTCCGCACACCCCTCGTCGCTACACATCGACAGAAGGTACTTCGACCAGAAGCCCAGGTGGGCAAGCAGTGACTCGCCCGCCA
Organism: Streptomyces bauhiniae; assembly: GCF_004784475.1. Classification (GTDB taxonomy): domain Bacteria; phylum Actinomycetota; class Actinomycetes; order Streptomycetales; family Streptomycetaceae; genus Streptomyces; species Streptomyces seoulensis. The sequence goes on along the minus strand of NZ_SRRT01000005.1, from coordinate 603,183 downwards.
CCAACGGGCTAACAGTGTATCCCTTGATCAGCACCCGTCGATGGCACCGATCACCACACGGTCCGATCCGGGATCGGCTAGGCAGACCGGCCAGTTACGGGACAGCTCTGAGCTAGCCGAGCAACTGATCGGTTCTGGCAATGATCCCAGTACTGCTAAAGACCGGTTCACCGCTACGTTGCGGTATTGAACTCACGGGGTGGGGGTGATCTTATTTCTCTGTTGCGAGAGTGTGACGCTGAGCTCAGAGCGGAGAACACGAGTGGTCAGAATCCGCTTGGTCTGGCCTGTTTGATCGCCAATCTTGATAAAGCTAAGTATTTGTGGACCCGAGTCGTTCTGAGTAGCTAGATTAAATTCCCTTGATAGTGCGCCTGATGCCTTGCCGGGAGCGAGTTCCGGTAAGACATCAAGCGTCTGACGGTAGTAGTGGACGGCAACGTCAGCGGACGGATGCGGCACCGAACGGCTGGTCCTCGCCGCCGTCGGGCTTGGGAGATATCTCCGCGAGCCCGGTTGAGGGCTCGGCACAGGAGGTTGATGGCCTGGTGCTGGAGGCGGACGTGGGCGTACACGTCCCGGTTGACGCGGATATGGGCGGGCCCCAACGGCTCCTCGATGACGACGAGTTCGACGACCTATTCCAGGAGGAGCGTCGCGGTTTAGTGCCTCAGATCGTGGAATCGGATCGGCCATAGTCGAGCTTCGCAGAGCAGGGCGCTGCAGTGCGGGGTGAGGGTTGCGGGCAAGATCGAATGTCCGTCCGGCCGTGTGAACACGCGCCCGCGGCCCTGCCACTTCGAGGCGCCCCGGTCTCGCGCCTTGGGTTTGCCGCTGGCGGTGTGCGCGCAGCGGGGTGATGCAGGAGGCCCAGAGGGTGATGCGCCGCTCAGAGCCGTTGGTCTTGGTCGGCAGGGTCGCCAGGCTGATGCTTCGGGTGCGCTGGAGGTGCGGACCCAATCGATTGCGGAAGGTACCTAGCGGGTCGCGTTGCCTGCAGCCGATGGTGCCTCCAGGCAACCGACTTCAGGCTCTAGAAGAAGCCAAGCTTCTGAGGGCTGTAAGAACAAAGGATGTTCTTCGTCTGCTGGTGGTACACGGCGCACATGGCTCTGACCAGTGCGAATGTCAGCTTTCAAGCAGGAAGGGCTGTCCCTGGCCCGTATATGGTTCGGATCTTGATCGTGAACTGGGCGAGGTCGGAGGCGGAGAAGGGCTCGCTCTGGATCAGACGGGATGCGCGAAGCCAGTGGGCCAACTAGATCTTCTTGACGTCGTCGCCCGAGTGGTGCTGCCCTGCGGTGATGATGCTGGGAACGCCCCTGGCGTGGGCTCATCCGTCCTTCTGGGCCTTCCATGCTCGTGCCCGGCTATGCAGTCGAATGATCCCGAGCGGGATGGTGCCATTCTTGGTCGGCAGCGTGCTGATGGGCACGCACCGCCGTGGAGTCCACGGACACGTCCCAGTCGATCCGGCCGGTGGCGCCCTCAGTTCCATCCGCCGACCAGCGACGATGGCGCCTGTAGACCGTCTCCTACGGCCCGAACCGCTCCGGAAGGTTGCTCCGCTGCAGCCTCGTACGGACCCGGTACACCACCTCGTTGATCGCCCGTCGGTGATCGCACCACCGGCCAACAGCGTCTAGGACCAGTTGGATGGGAGGCAGGTCATGACTGTCGTCGTCGTGCTGGTGGCGAGCGAGGAGGACGTGGAGCCAGTGCGGCTGTCGTGTACGGAGCAGGGCATCTATTTGCCCGCGCTGGCCAAGATCGCGCGGCTGAGCGGGCCTACTGGATCAACCGCGTTCCAGGTCGACACCAATGAAGCCGCAGCCGCAGTGCGCCGGCTGGTGGTCGAAGGGCTATTCGCGGGGCCGCGCGGGCAGTACGTGAACGATTACAGCGCCGAGCAGCATCACCGACGCATCCAAGCTCTGTGCCCTGAAGTCCTCGACCGTATCCGGGAAACCGTGTGATTTCGCGGGACTAGACTCGTCGAGATGATGTATCAGGATCTTCTGTGCCGGATCCAGTGACGCGTAGGTACGGAGCGCCGAGGGATGTAGGGAGGCCCGGCACCATTGTTGGGTAGGTGGTGGGGCCGTCCACGGCGACAGCAGTCGCTGCCCCTGGAGGGCATGTCTATGGCGACCGGTGCTCGCTCCGTGGTGGCAGCGGGGGACATCGGTCTGGTCGTCACGGGCGACGGCAATCAGTTCCAGTTTGTCGCCTCCCCACAGCGCGTCGCGACGTCCAACTACCGCTACCAAGTGGAGTCCCTGGCAGCCGCCGAGTTTCGCGGACGGTCTCAAGAGCTGGCGTTGATGGCGGAGTTCTGCACCGTGCGGGAAGATGCCGATAGTGCCGAGGGCGCTTACTGGAGGTGGCTCGCCCCCGCATGGGCCGGAAAGACGGCTCTCATGGCCCAGTTCGTGATGGAGCCCCCTGCCGGGGTCGACGTCGTGTCCTTCTTCGTCACATCGCGCTTGAACCGGCAAAACGACCGTGAGGCGTACTGCGAGGTGGTGCACCGGCAGTTGTACGCGCTGCTGGGTGAGGAAGAACCAGCGGTCACCGAGCACACGCGCGAGGAGAGCCTGCTCGCCGCGATGGACCGGGCCGCAGCCGTGTGTGAGAGTCGCGGTCGACAACTGGTGCTCGTCGTCGACGGTCTGGACGAGGACTGCGGGGTGCTCGCGGGCCCCGGAAGCCACAGCATCGCCGCGCTACTGCCGCGGTCGCCCAGGCACGGAATGCGGGTAGTGGTCGCCGGGCGGCCGCATCCTCCCTTACCGGACGACGTGGCCCACGCGCACCCGCTGAGACGCGGTGCCATCAACCGGTGGCTGGCACCGTCGCCGTACGCGGAAGTCGTGCGACGGGAGGCGGAGGACAGCCTCATGCGGATGATGCAGGCCGGTGGCCTCGCACGGCAACTGCTCGGGCTGGTGACGGCGGCTGGTGGCGGACTGACGGCGGCAGACCTCGCCTGCCTGGCAGACACCCGTCCCCGGCTGGTTGAAAAGGAGTTGAGCACCGTTACCGGACGCGCCTTCCGTGTCCGCACGCCGCACTGGTCCTCCCAGGATGCCGATGCGTCCGCTTCCGGCGTCTACGTACTGGCCCATGAGGAGATCCGGCGCAGCGCGGTCGAACTGCTCACCGAAAATGAGCTGGCGGCGAACCGCGAGCGGCTGCATGAGTGGGCGGATGATTTCCAAGCGCGGCGCTGGCCGCCCCACACACCGGAGTATCTGCTCCGTGGCTACAGCCAACTGCTGCGCGCACAGGGCGATACACGACGCCTTGTCCGACTGGCCCGTGACGCTCACCGTCACACGCGGCTGTGGCAGCGGTCCGGTTCCGATCTGGACGGGCTGTCCGAGCTGTCTGCGGCGTTCGAGGGCCTTGTGGCCGGGGGCGGCGGGGACCCTGCCGAGGTTGCTGACGCATTCGTGCTCGCTGTGCGGCGCGACACCCTGCTTTCGCGCAGCGAAAGTCTCCCGGACGCCTTGATCGCGGTGTGGGCGGGTCTGGGGCGGATCCGGCGCGCTGTCAGCCTGGCCCGAGCCCGGCAGAGTGAAGTGGCCTGTCTGAGAGCTCTCGTGGACGTAGTGCGGGTACTCGTCGCGAACGGTGAGTTGCAGCGTGCGACGGAAGTCGCCGACGAGGCAGCCCAACTGGCCGATGCTGTAGCCGGACAAGGGCGTAGGGAGGCCGCAACGTATGCAGTGGTCATGCTTGCCATAGTCGGTTCCACGAACCGGGCGTACAACATGACGTGTGCGCAGGTGCCCCAGCAAGGGCAGGACGAGGTGCTTGCGTCGGCGGCCACGGCCGCCCTTCACGCGGGGCAGCGCGGTACGGCGGAGATCCTCGCCCACGCGGCCGCCGCCTCGCTCCCCGACTCCGTGCCGGTCATAGCGGCGCAGGCCATGATCCTTGACAGCGACTGTCCGCAGGCTGTGGCGGTCATCCGGACTGTCGGTGACCGCAGGCTGCGGGTTGATTTGCTGGCAAACGCCGCGTCGGCCATGGCCGAGGACGGGCACACCGATGCGCTCGTTGTGGCCGAGGAAGCCCTCGCCGAAGCCCTCGCGGAGGGAGGAGAGCGCGCCCTGGTCCCAGCCGCTCTCGCCCTCGCCTACGCCGATGGACCCAGGCGGGCAGGCGAGATCTGCCGATCGCTGTCCGACCCGTACGAGCGAATGACTTCCCTGGCTCGCGTCGCAGCGGTGCTGGCCACCTCCGGCGACGCCGGCGAGGCCGCGGACCTGGCCCACGAGTCCGCTGCCCTCGCGGACAATGTGACCGCGGACAACCAGCGCGCCGACGGTCTCACCATGGCCGCAGTGGCTCTGGCTCTGGCCCGACAGCACAAGTCGGCTGTCGAGTTGCTGGCTCCTCTCAGGTCGACTGCGGCCCGGGAAGAGGCTGTGGCGGACATGGTGATGGGCCTGGCTGAAATGTCGGATGATCTCGAGTGGGCCACCGAACTGGCCCACGGCCTGAGCTCTCCGCGCAGCCGGAGCCGGGCGTTGGCGTGCCTGGCGGCCGCGCACCTCGCGCGCGGAGACAGGGCGCGGGCACAGGCCCTGGCGCAGGAAGCGTCGGACGCGACCCGGGAGAACACCGGGTGGGACAACTTCCATCATGTCGCACAATTGGCCATGGTCTTGGCCGAGGCGGGCGCGCCGGGCCTTGCCGTCGAGGCCGCCCGGAAGATCGACGAGCCGGACAGACAGGCTATGGCCCTCAGGGAAGCGGCCGTCGGCGCGGCAGCTTCCGGTAAGCCGGAGCATGGCGCGGACATCGCGCGCGCGATTGAGGACCCCCGGCGCCGGGCGCAAGGGCTCGGCTGGGTGGCAACGGCGGCGGCCCGAGGCGGTTCCACGGGCTTAGCGGACAGACTCATCCAGGAGATGCGAAAGATCGAGAGCCGTCTACCTCCAGCGGGCCTCGTGCCAAGCGATCACCGCACAGCGGCCCTTGCCGCACTTGCCGCGGCCTTCACCGAGGACGGGCAGGAGGACGCCGCGGACGCCATAACCGACACCGTAAAGCCGAACTGGAGCCGGGCGGAGGTTCTCGCAGCCATCGCCAGGAGTCTCGCCGAGCGCGGAGAAAGTGACAAGGCACGCTCTCTCGTGCGGCAGTTGGTGACATCTCCGCGTGCTGCACGCCTTGCTGCGCCGATTGCCACCGTATGGGCGAGAGCAGGATCAACTCCAAGCGCCCTAGCCGCCCTTGGTCTTCTGCCACTGGCGGCGGACCAGGCGGAGGCACTGGCGCTGACCGCGAAGTCCCTGGCCGGGGCAGACGGCATCGTACGGAGCTCGGGTTTGGCCCATCACGCCCATGCCCTAGCCGACGTTCTGAACAGCCCAGATTGGACCAACTACGCGCTGTCAGAACAGATAGCACTGTTGCTCCGTCACGACCGCACCGATCTCGCCGCGGCGGTGAGTCAGCACATCACAGAACCTGGACGACGTACGGAGCATGGCGCTTTGTGCGGCACTGCCGCTGGATCGTCGACGGTTTCCGACACCGGCCCGTACGGCGAAGATATAACCGCTGAGGCGGCCTTCCTCGCAGAACAGATCACGAACGTGCACGATCACTGGCGGGCCCTCGCCTATGCCGTGGCCGCTCTGACCTGGACCGAACAGCACGACCGTGCCTGGTCATTGCTCAACGGACTGCCGGACGAAAGTGCCAGCAGGGATGAGGCCGCTGCCGCGTTGGCCGAGGCCCTTGCGGCTTCTGGGCATTACGCAGTGGGTCGCGAAGTCGCCCGGAGCCTGCCGAAAGGTTTCCAGCGAGAGCGGGTGCTTGACGACGTCGCTTGCTGGGCCGCTCGGCGCGGAGACTTCCTCATCGCCATCGATCTGTGCGTCGCGGAACACCACGTTGAGCAGAGTAAATTCCCTCTGCTCAAGGTCGTGGACCTCGCGGCGGCGAAGCGACAGTACGCTGAAGCCGCTGTCGCCGCCCGCGCGCTCAGGGACACCGAGGACCAGGTGCGCGCACTGTGCGCCATCTCGGCGGCTGCCAGGCGGCACGGTGCCCACAACTGGGTGGGTGAATTCACCGACGAGGTTGGTGCCTTGCTGACAGCTGCTTCAGAGTCGACGGGAGACTGGACGGGACGCCAGCGAGGCCGTCTCCAGGCCGCCGCGGCCGAAGGATGGGGGGACTGCCCCGCAGGCCGTGCAGCCGCAGTCGAAGCACTGAGCCTTGCCTCGTGGCCCACCTGTTTGGAGGCGGTTCGCCGGACAGCGGCCCAGGCCCTACCAGCCGCTCTGGGGCCGCTGCTACGCGAGAAGGAGGATCTGTCATCGCAGAGCGGGCCGCTGCCAGCGCCCTCGGCGCCTCAAAAGACCAACCTACATGGATGAGATGAACGGGCTGAGCCCGCGCCACGAAGGCAGGCGTGACCTGTCGGCCCACGACAACGCACAGGAGTTGCTCGAGACATGAAACCCCTCATGTACACCGGAGTCGGGCTCTGCGGTGCTGGCATGGTCGCATTGATTGTCGGCGCGGTTGTCGACGTCGACGCGGCGGACCCGTGGGCCAGCGTCGGTGGTGGCATCGCAAGTCTGGCGGGCATCGCCCTGGCGCTGTACGCCCAATTCGCTCAGCCGGCCGCTCCTGCCACCAGCAGAACCCAGGTCAGCGCCGACGGAGAACGGTCCATCGCGGCCGGAGGCAGCATCGGCGCCGCCACAACAGGCAATGGCGCCGCGCCCGCATCCGCGCCAACACCGTCCATTCCGCCTCCGGCGTCCGGGACGGTAACCGCAGCCGGCGACAGATCCATCGCAGCGGGCGGTCATATCGGCAGCGCCTCGACGGGCGACGCCTGAGTCAGCTGAAGCTGGGGCACTGGGCAGGTCTCCAAGGGCAGCTCGGGCTGGTCGGTCCAGCGCCACCGCTAGGGGCTGTCCAATGGGCCGGGTGAGCTAGGTCGGGTCGTCGGGAAGGAGAACGTGATCTTCCTGAGGTCGCTCAGCACCGGCAAGACCCTCCTTACCACCAGCCTCGGCATACGGGCCTTCAGGCCGGTCACCGGGTCGCCTTCGTAACCGCCGCCCAGTGGATCACGCGGCTCGCCGAAGCCCACGGTGGATTCGCGTGTCGCTGACATTGCCGCACCGTCAATGACATGCGAGGCAGTCTCCTGGTCACCCCTCGTGCGGCGGCTGGGACTGCGCTGGGTTCGGGGTGATGAACACCGCGAGGCAGCGGAACTCGCTACTTGAACCTTCCAGCGGGGTGTATGGACGCCAGGCGAGCATGTAGGCGCCCCGCAGTACTCGGGTGATGTCTGGGAAGGAGCCGCTGGCCCACAGCAAGTGCCGCTCAGTTCGCGGCCTTCGTGGATGCGGAACTCCTCGTCCCTGGTGGGCGTTCTGCGTTGCCTGGGGCGCCACAGGGCTGCCTCGTTTGTGATGAATAGGGCCAGCCCATTCTGCTCCTCGCGGTCGCAGAAGCGTTTCAGTGCAGCTTCTTAAGGACGGGCTAGAGCGCAGGAGCGCCGACAACCTCGCAGTCGTGCGGGAATCTAGATCCATTGGGCGGGCTCGGTCTCGCCGACCCACGTTTTGGACCTGGTAGGAACCTAGGTAGCCGATCGAGCCGAGTACCAGCAGCGCGAGGTAATGGCGGGTCAGTAGCCAGGTCTCGGAGACCAGCCCTTAACTCCGAAACGGGCTCTTGTGTCTCTTTGGGATGCACAAGACGGTTCCGGACCTGTGGGACGACGTCCGCGCCATCGCGGTGTCCCGTCTGTTCTCCTTCAGTCCGCTTCCAGCCGCATGACGACATCTCGGGTAACGATCGGTGCGGCTGCCCGCTCGGACAGAATGCCCAGCAGGTCGGGGCGGATCACGACGGCGCAGCCGGTCGTCCGCGGCCACGGCAGGCGGTAGGCACTCCGCTCGTACTCGGTGCGCCAGCAGATGAACCGCAGGGCAGGACCGCGGTCGTCCTCCAGTGTGAGCGGGGCGCCGGGCTTCAAGCGGAGTGCGGTGCGGAGCCACGGGGTGGGTGTCAGTGTGAAGCCGGGTAGTCCCAGGCCGTGGGCGGCGTCGGCGGCGGCGGTCATGGCGCGGTCGAGGCCGAGGAGCGGGGTCCCCGGCGGGACGTCAGCGGCGGGGTGCTGCCCCCGCGGTCGGGCCCACTCCTCGATGTCTCCGTCCGAGAAAGGGATAGCGTCACTGTCCTGGTTCCCGGAATCGGTCACTTCCGGGCCTGAGAAGCTCACGACGGTCAGGCCGGTCTTCCGGGTGTGCGGTGATAGGAACTTGCGTTCCTCCACGGAAGCGAGGATGCGCCAGCCCGGGAGAGTCTGTCCGCCGAGGGCGGCGGCTTGCGTCAGTGGCTGAGTGGAGATGGTCTCGGCGGTTGTTCCGGTCAGCGGAGTGTCCTGGCTGGCCGGGTCGTCCGGGCCGGGTGGCAGAGGAAGGTCGGGGCGTGGCCAGCGTGCCTCTTCGAAGGCCAGCGGAATACGGGGGTCGTCTGTCAGTACGGTGGCCAGCTGATCCTCCCAAGCTGCCGGATCGCTCACGCCTAGGCCCTGCGAGAGCCTGTGCGCGCGGCTACCCGCTGCCACCGTTTGGATCGCCTCTTCGATGGTCTCCTCTATTGCGAGATAGGCGTCCGGCAGCTCGCCCTCGTCGGCGCTGAGGTTGGCGCGGGACTGGGCCTTGTTCCTCTCGATGGTGCGCTCCGTATCAATTTCGCGGCGAACCCTGGCGAGGACCGCTCGGATCAGCCCGGGCTGCAGTTGCTCGGCTTCGTTCAGCCGCGCGCCAGCCACCTCTGCCACCATCCCCGTCACGACGCGATCTCTCGGGCTGTCTCCCTGTGCGGCGGAGGTCCACAGGCGGCTCGGCGGGTTCAGCCCGGCCGGGTCTGACGTTCCCATGGGCACGCTGGCCGCATCGGTGAGCAGCCGGCGGGCGAGGGCGCGGACGGTGAGCAGCGGTCCTCGGGCCAGTGCCTCGAGCGCGTCTTGGCAGTGGTCCACGACAGGTTGGGCGTGCGGCCCCTGTTCTTGGAGGAGGCACAGCAGCCACATCAGGGTCGCCGGATCGGAGAGTTGCTCGAGTGCGAGGGCCATGGCGGGTGCCGTGGCTTCGGGGCGCAGTGTGACCAGAGATCGCGTCGCAACCATCGCTCGGCGTTTGCCTTCCCGGTCCGCGTGTGCGACTGCGGCCAGTGTCGCGGTCGCGAAGGCGTGGTCGAGATCGCCGGGTGCGGGGGTTCCGTTGTCGTTGTCGGGGGCGCGGTAGGGGTGCTGGGGATCGTCGCTGTCGTGAACGCGTGGTGCTCTGCTCTCGATGACCGTTGCGGCTTCGTCCCAGAGGGCGAAGGCCAGGTCGAGGGAGTCGTTCGGGGGCAGGCCGAAGGCTTGCTGGGCGAAGGCGAAGACCAGTGCCTGGGTGATGCCGTGGGTCCCGTACCGACCGGCGCTCACCACTGCTTCGGCCTCTTCGGTGATGACGCGGTGGGTGAGGGTGCGATCGAGTTGCGCGGCCGTACGAAGGGCGTCGAGGGCTGTCTCGCCTCCGAAGTTAAGCCATCCGCCTTGTCCGCGGGTGCGTACCCATGTCAGTGCATAGGCTTCGGCGGCGAGCGCGTCATGGCCCTTCTGGCGGAGCTTGTCCGCGAGTTGGCGCAGCAGGAGGGGACCGTCCCGGAAGTCGAAGGGGCCGGCGATGGCACGCAGGACTTGTGCGGCCTCGTCGGTCTGTCCTCGGGTGGCGAGGTTGAGCACGCCGTCGCCGACGAGGTCTCTCATCTGTTCGAGGGTGTGTTGTGGTGCGCCAGCCTCGTACGGGCTTAGGTGCCATGCGCGCAGTACTCGGATCAGGCCGACCGGTTCGGAGGGCGCGAGCGACGGGGCGGCAGGTGAGGTCGGGGCCGTGGTCGGCTGCGCGGGGATGGGTGCGCTGCGGCGGGGCTGGGACTCGTCGGTGACCGGTGGTTCGGGCAGGCGGGTGAGCTGCGGGGCGCCGACGCGTTCGGCGACGGCGTTGAGTTCTGCGACCAGCTGTGCGTCGGTCAGCCTGGTCTGGTCGCTGGAGGAGTCGCGGTTGGCTTGCCGCTCGTCGGCCCTGCTCAGTGCGATGCGCAGCAGTTGTGGAACGCCGTCGGGCGTGGAGGGGCCGACTGTCCGGGCGAGCCGGTCCAGAAGTGCGGCGTCGGCTTGGAGGAGCGGGGTGTCCAACGTGATGCGGAGCGCGGTTGCCACAACCGGATCGGCGGTGTCGTTCCACGCGCGCCAGAGGTCTTCTCGGGCGTCGTGGAGGATGGTGTTCGGGCCGTTGCAGTCGCTCAGCAGGCCGGTGGCTGCGAGATCGGCAAGGGCCACGGGGTCTGCCCCGGCCAGGACGTTCCACCACCGCGGGCGGGCAGCGTTGGTCTCCTTGCCGTCGGTGTGAAGGACAAGACGCTCGCACAGTGGCTGGATTTGCGCCACTCGCGCCCGCCCCCGGGCCGGGTCCGCGGTGACCAGGGCGGGCAGCGGATCCAGGAGCTCATAGACGGTGATGTCCTTGCGCCAGCTGTAGGCCACTAGGAAGTGGCAGGCCGCCAGCCAGTGTTCCTTGGCCTCGGCGAGCTCGTCGCCGGTGAGGGCGAGACGCGAAACGTCCACCAGCCTGCTGGAGGAACTCGTTGCGGACGGCTTCGGCGACGCCGGCCCGCCGTGCGGGCGTGGTGTGCTCGACGGCGATCGTAAGGAGCGTGTCGGCTGGCAGTGGTCCGCCCATCTCGCCGCGCAGGCTGACGCTGATTTCCCGGCTGACGTGGATGAGGGTCTTCCACGCCTGCGGCCAGTCCTGGTCGGACACGAGGGCGGCCGCCCGGCGTACCGACCCTTCGATGAGCGGATGGATCGAGTAGAGGTCGCACGCACGCGGGTTGCCGGTGAAGGGGCTGAGGTCTGCGGTCAGGAGCCCGAGGGCTTCGATCACCAGGCCAGACTGGGTGTGTGCTGCGGCGACTTCGGCGCGCGCGAGGGCGATCGCGAACCGCAGCCAACAGGGGTACCAGCCGGGCCCCTGAACGAGAGCCGGTACCGCGTCCAGGGCGGTAAGGTCGGTCTGCGCCGTGATCGCCAGGGCATCGAGCCACCTGGCTACGGCCACGGGGCTCCACTGGACACGTTCGTGCTGTACGTCGTGGGTGAGGGCGAACAGGGTGTTGCGGGCAGTCGAAGTCTCGTCTGTCGCAAAGCCTTCAGCGAGCTCGGCGGCAGCGACCCCCAGCGCGAGCAACCGATGCGCCGTTCCCAGCATGTATCCCAGGTCGGCCGCCTCCTGAGCCCACTCCGCGGCGCTGCCCGCCTCACCGGGCACCGCGTCTGCGGCGATCTGTTCGGCGAGTGCGAGGCATACCGGGCCGCCCGTTGCAAGGCGCGGCACCAGGTCGGTGACGGCCTCGATTCCGACGGTGTCGAGGAGCGTCTTCACGACGGCGTCGGCCGTTGCCTGGTCACCCCGTTCCTCAAGCCACTCGGCGATGCGGTCCAGCGACACCGGTCGGTCAGGCCCGTCCTCGCGGGGCTCCTTACCTCTCTCCTGATCGGTAGCCGACAGGCGCAACCCACCCCGCAGGTATGCCAGTTCGACGGCTCGGTCGGACTCCGCCCCGTAGGAGGTGTTGTCCGATTCGGCCTCGTGGTCGTGTGCCGTCAGGTACGCGTGCCAGGGTGCCACGGCGCCTGCCGAGTCGAGGACGGCGCACATCTGTAGACCTGCCCGGGCGGGCATGACGGTCCGGCCGTCGTGCAGGAGCCGGTCCGCCAGCCTCTGAGCCCCTATCAAGGTAATCGGCACGTCGGCGAATTCCACCAGGTCCGAGTCGAAGCGCTCGAACTCGTACGTCTGCGCGGCCCTGGCGAGTTCGACGCACCGCGCGACGACCGGCCAGTTCGCCGTCCTGGCGGCGCAGCGCAGGCCGGTGGCCAGGTTGTCTCTGATTGCCGAGGCTGGGTGGGCGGTGGCGACGGCTCGCGTGACGAAGTCCCGCCCGATGTGGTCCAGCACCTCCGTGTCGCGCCCAGCTTCGGCGAGGATCTGCAGGAGGCGGCGGAAGGCCCGCGGGTCGTCGAACAGTCCCTTCCCGGTCAGCCAGGTGGCGATCAGCGCCAGCGTCGATTCCAGGGCCCTGGGGTCGTTGTCGTAGCCCAGGCGCAGGTAGCGGGCGAACGACTCGTGGTAGACGCGGATCTCGCTGGTTCCGGCCGTCCCGGAGAGCACCGGGGCCAGCACCTTAAGCGCGCCGTCGATCCTGTGCGCACGGTCCGGGATGATCTGCCCGAGCTCCTCGCGGGTGACGGACACGCCAAGCAGGGCGATGATGTCCGCGACGACATCGGCTTCTGCGCCGAGGGTGTCGTAGAGGTGGGCGTAGTAGCCCTTCAACGATCCCTGGTAGGCCGGGAGCGCCCGCACCACTGCCGCGGCCTTCGTGATCGTCTCCGGCCGGAGGGCGACCTCGCGGCAGAGGTATGTCGCGTACAGGGCGTTGCCGCCCGAGCGTTCCTGCAGCGCGTCCAGGAAGTCGGTCACGTCGAGGTCGTCGGTCAGGAGCGCCTCGGTGTGCTCGTCGTCCGCCGCCGGGACGAGTCCGAGCCGCTCCGCGACGGTGCGGCACTCGAGCGCAGTCAGTGGTGGCACGGCGACGGAGGCCGCCCCGGCGTCCTGGAGGGGGACGAGGTGGTTCCCAGGCTGGCTGAGGACGATGAGGACGCTGCCGGGCGGAAGGCGCTGCGAGCCGAGGACCGCGGCGAGGGCCAGGGACGGATCGGTTCTCCTGGTTCTTCCTCCTTGTACGCGGGTGACGTGGTCCAGTCCGTCCACGACAAGCGCCACGCGCCGGGTGGGGTCCTTGCGCAGAGCGGTGTCCACCGCCGTGGTCAGCGCTTGTGCATCGGCGGCGAAACGCGGGCGCTGCTCCTGGACGAGGTCGGGGTCCGACTCGGCCAGACGGCCCAGCAGGCTGCCGAAGACCGTTTCGGTGACCACCCGGGTCAGCTGATCGCCGTCGGCGTCGCCGAGGTAGCAGTAGTGCTCGGCGACCAGCCACCCATCACCGGTGAGTTGGTCGACCAGCTGCTGGCACGCCCAGGACTTGCCCTGTCCCGGAGGGCCCGTGACTAGCAGGACTCCCCCCTCGGCTGCCGCTGTCCCGGCGGCCTCCGCCAAGACGCCGACCGTGGCGGGCCGGGCCACTTCCAGGGCGCGGTCGACAGGGTTCGCGCGCACGACGGCGCCGAGGTCGCTGCGCAGTTGGGCCTGGCGCAGTAGCTCGCGGGGTGTCACGTCGGTTCCGCGCTGCCGGGCGGAGCGGACTGTGCGGATCAGCGCCTCGGCGACGTCCTCCGGTGAGCGTCCCTCGTTGGGGTAGATTCCCGCGCCGAGCTCGCCACGCACCCGTTGGAGGAGAAGCTGTTCGGCCGGCCCCGGCTGCAGGAGGTCCGTCGTCATGGCCGGTGCGTCGACTTCCACCACCAGGTGCTCGCACAGCCATTCCAGGTCCCGCTTAGACACAGCCCTGTCACCGCTGGTCAGGAACCCGAGAACGTTGCCCGCCCTGCGTCGGCCCCGCGCGGGCAGGTCGAACCCTCGCCAGAGGGCTTCCGCGTCGAACCGCAGGAGTGTGGTATTCATCCCAGGCAGGAACGGCGCGTCGGAGGAGCGGGCGGGCACCATCACCGCGTTCAGTGCATCGCCGTCCGGAGGCGCATTGCGCATCACGATGCGCAGCCGGTGGGCGATGGCGCCCGCACCCGGTCCGTCCCGGTCGGCGACAGCAGCCGCCACAAGGCGGTCCAGCCTCAGTCCGCGATCGTCGGTCGTAAACGTGGTGTAGCCGAGGGGGTCTTCCTCGTCCGAGTGCTTGAACTGGATCCGTTCACGGGATCCGTCCGCGTTGATCACCGTGAGGTCGTCGAAGCGGTCGTCCGTCACCAGCTTCTCGTCGACATGGACCCTAACGATCCCGCCGAGCAGCAGGTCGATGACGCGGCCTGCCTCCATCAAGTCCTGGTACTCGTACCCGCGGTGCGCGGCAGTTAGATCACTCATGTCGGCAGTATTCTCCGCTGTCAAGCACCCTGCTGGCGCAAAAATTACCCGAACCGCGACGAAGGACCTCGGTTGTGGTCGTGAGCGCACCGCCGACGAAGACGGCGCCGCCGGCTTGAGTTCTGGCGCGGGCGGTGTAGAGGGCGGCGTTGAATCCGGCGCGGCCGGAGTTACTGAGTGCTGGAGCAGCCGCCACACGGGCACTTGGAAGAAGCATCTACGACCGTGACTTGCGTAGTGAGGCGAACGAGGCACCAGGTGCGCTTCCTGCACGTTCGTGAAGATCTCACCCGTGGGTTCTGGGGCTCCTGATTACCTGGTGCCTCCATCTACCTTGCCCGCGCGCACCCAACTCTCGCCCAGCCCCGCCCACGCTGCATACTCGCCTCGGGCCTGGTTCAGTGGCCCGTCAACAGGAATGTGACGTATTTCCGGACACCGAGGTTGCGGCGGGTCTCCGACCGTGCGGTGCTGAGTTCGCCCGTCACCCTCGCTCGCTCCGCCTCGGCGCCGCTGAGCTGCTTCTGACGTTGCAACAGGTCAGCACGTTTGCGCTGGGTCTCCATAGCGCGCTGCTGGCGGTCGGCCGTGAGCCGCTGCCGTTCGTCGGTGACCTGCTTTTGGAGGACGTCCCTGTCCTGCTGGGCCTTGCTCTCCGCCTGCTTTACCTCCCGGTCGTACTGCGCCCGCAGCGTGGCGATCTCTGCGCGGATCCTCGTCAGGGCGTGCCCGGGCAGCTTGGCGGGTGCGGAGGCCCTGGCCCGTTGCTCCAGGGACCGGCGCCATGCGTCGAGGGCGGTCGCCCGCGCTTCGCCCACGCCGGCCACGCGGACGTGGTGGCCGCCTGGGCGGACGAAGTAGGCGACACGGCTCCCGGAACCCTGGCTTTGGGAGTAGGACACCCCCGTGAAGTCGGCCGCCGTGCGGATACCGGCCTGCACCAGAGCCCCGACCGTTTTGGCGCCCATGTTCGGCAGTGACCGCGCTTCCTGGATCGAGGTGGCGCGCAGCTTCGCCTCGACGTGCTGGCGCACCGCGGGTTCCAGCGCGGCGGCGATCATGCTCTGCTCTCTGGCGGGCAGTTTCACCTTGTGCTTGCGGGACTGGTCGGTGCGGCGGTTCAGCTCCATGGTGATGCGGGCCAGTCCGTCGCGCAGGTCGGTCTGGAGGGTCTGGATGCGCTTGTCAGTGGCCGCGCCGTCCTTGGCTGTGGCGGCGTCCAGCTTCCGGATCTCCTGCTCCAGCCGCCGGTGGACGCCCGCCGGATCCGTGAGTTCGCGGGCCCGGCGACGTAGTCCCCGGACCCGTTGGCGGGCGGTGTGGTACTCCGGCCTGAGCCGCCGGCCCACGCCGATCAGGGCGGCCGAGACGAGTAGGGCGGACCCCTGCGCGGCAGGCAGGTAGCCCTCCGGCTGTCCGACAGTGACCGCGAGCACGCCGGGGGCGGCGGTGCTCAGTACGGCGGTGGCCGCGGCCGCCAGGTCGCGAGGGCGGCGCCCGGTGAAGCCCGTGGCGGGGGCCGGAGCGCCGGTCGGCACCGCTTTGGCGGCGGCCGGCGCCACGCGGTCCACCAGCCAGGCTGGGATGGCCCCCGAAGGTGCGGTGGCCGGGGCGGCCATGCTCGTCCTACCACCGGTCGTCGTCGGAGCCGCGGCGCCACCATTCCCGTTGCGGCGCGGGGCGGGCAGCGTGAGCGCGTCGGCGGTCAGGCGGGGCAGCGCAGAGCAGGGTCGCCCGAGGAAGCCCCTGACGCGGTCCGCCTCCGCGCGGAGCCGTTGGTCGAAGTGGCCGAGGAGCAGTGGCCAAGCCAGGGAGGTCGCCGGGTCCTTGAAGTCGGACTCGGAAAGGATCAGGTACTCGCCTTGGGCGTCGTGAAGCTGGGTCCACAGGCCGGGGTCGGCGGCCACGGCGAGCAGGGAGAGGTGGATGAGCCAGGCCGAGAAGCGGTCCATGGCAGGCCCGAAGTCGGCGGCGCCGCGCTGCGGCGACTGGTAGTTGCGGTGGCCGTTCTCCGTCGCCGCCTCGCCCTTGAGGGCGGGGACGTACATGCCGTCGTAGTCGACGAGCCGGAGAGTGTTGTCGTCCGCCACGAGGATGTTGCCGTGCTGCAGGTCGCCGTGGGCGATGCCGTGGTCCTCCAGGTCGCCCGCCAGCGCGAGGAAGCGGTCGGCGAGGGCGTGGACGGCAGTCGAGTCGTGGCGGTGGCGGTCGATCCACGAGATGAGGTCGGTGCCCTGCACCCACGCCATCCGCACCACCGGGAACCAGTCGCCGAGAGCCAGGACGCCCTGCTCCAGGAACTCGAAGCGCACAGGCCACGGTTGGGAGAGGTCACCGGTGTCGAGGGCGCGCAGGGCAGCGCTGATCGCGGTGTAACGGACGCCTATGGCGGAGGTGTCCCGGGTGAAGCACTTGAGCGCGTAGCGCTGCCCGTCCCGCGCGGTGACGGAGAAGACGCTGGCGAAGTTGCCAGAGATCGCCTTGGGTCCGAGGACGGGGCTCTGCTGGACGGTTCCGTGCCGGAGATCGGGATCGCGGAAGCAGAGTTCGGGGTGCTGCAGGGCCTCCGCGTAGTTCGCGCCCGTGGGGAACTTCCGGACAGCACCGGTTCCGGTGGCGGGGCGACCGCCGCGGGACACAGCCATCACGCCTCCGTTCTCACCCGGATCCGGATCAGGGTCACGTCGTCGTTGCGCATGAGCCCGCGCGCCCGCTGGTCCTCCACCCACTCCGTGAAGGGCTCATCGCCCACCTCGGCAAGCGTGGCAAGCACGGTGCCGGGCGCCCGGTGCCCGTGGTGCGGGGACAGCAGCCAGGCGGCCAGCGCGTCGCTGGCCAGCAGCACCTCGTCGCCCGGCGCCAGGGTGCCGTGGGCGAGCCGCAGCCGCTCGGCCACCAGGGCCGTGTCGTGGTTACGGCTGCCGAGGAGCTGGGGGGTGATGCCGAAGCCCTCGACGTCCTCGACGGGGAAGGCCCGCCGGACGACACCGTCCCGCAGGTGGAACAGGCAGCTGTCGCCCAGGGCGAAGGCGTGCCAGGACCAGTCGGCCCTACCACCACCGGACACGGTGGCTCGGACCTCCACCCCTAGGACGGTCGCGAACGCGCCCTTCTCCAGGCCAGGTTGCTCGTACCATGTGATGGGCTGGCCACGGGCGTCGCGCTCCGCCCGGTACCACTCGAGGTACGCCTCCCAGCGAGGCGCGGACCGCTCCATGAGGTCGACGACGAACGTGTCCACGTCGTCCCACCAGTCACGGCCGAGGGACATCGACTCGACGGCGTCCGCGACGAGACGCTCCGCCCAGGCGCCCGCGAGTAGGCTCTCCGAGGCGCCGTCGGACACCGCCGCGTACAGCGGGAGGACGGTACGGCCCTGGTCGTCGGCCCGGGCGTCCCCGACCCAGGACCGCCCGGCGTCCTCGCACTCCTTGAGCGTGTTGCCCGCCTTGGGTACCCGCAGCAGCTGGCATTCCGGCAGGGCCGAAACGTCCTCCATGGTCAGCGCAGCTCCGTCTCGGTGGTCAGCGCAGCTCGGTGGCGCGGGTGCCGATGTCGAGGAACTCCACGATGGAGGTGATGTCCGCGTTGTAGACGAAGCCCCGGGTGGTCTCGCTGACACGATGCCCCTGCGAGGCCGCGTAGGAGCGCATGTGGCTGGGCAGCACGCTGGACATCAGGAACAGCAGCCGGGCGTACGTGTCCGGCAGCCCCTCCTCGCTGTCCGGGAAGGTGACCGGTGTGCCGCCGCTTCCGGACACGTGGAGGTTGAATAGGAGGACCGCGCCATCGGCGGTGGCATGCGAGGCCAGAGCGATCGCGGCGCTGGTGGGATCGCCGTCGGTGGACTCGCCGTCGGTGAGGTTGAGCACGATCGGCGGGAAGCCGCTCGGGTGAGCCTCGACCCAGTTCGCCACGAGGCTGTCCGCGTAGCCGAGGGCGCGTGTCATAGGCGTACCGCCGTTGGTCACCGGGTCCATCCACACCGGGAACTGCACCGAGGTCTCGACCAGGCCGCCGGCGCCGTCCGGCACCTTCTTGGTACGGCTCTCCACCCGCGCCGGGTTGTTGGCGACCTCGCTCAGCGGAACGAGGTCGCGCCCGGCCAGCGCCCCCTGGAACGCAGAGCCCACGTGGTTGTGTCCGTACCCGATTACGGCCACGTGGAAGTAGTCCCGTACGCCTTCCTCTTTGGCACACTTGACGGACAGTTCGGTCAGCAGCCGGTTGATCGCGTCGGAGACGACCTCGGCCCTCTGCCGCGTGACCTCGCCGGCGCCCATGGGATCGCTCATGGAGGCGGACTGGTCCACGAGGAAGATGAAGCCACCCGGATTTGTTCGGCTGATCTCTGCGGTGTACGGCACTGCTCCCCCCTTGCTGTGAAGGGGATCACCATATCGAATGACCAGTGCTTTCACACTGCCTACACAGTCTCGATGTCGGGGATGTGATCGACACTCACATGCCGTTCCACCGGCCGCCCGCATGAGCCCCCGACGGTCTGCTCGACGACGTTTGGATCCAAGTGCTGCTCGGCGTCGTGGAGGAGGTTTTCGATGTCTCCGGAATCGAGGCTAGTGCCTTCACCCAGGGCAGATTCCCATCAGGGCAGATTCCCATGATCAATGACATGCGAGGCAGTCTGCTGGTTCCGCCTCGTGTGGCCACTGGGGCTGCGCGGCGTTCGGAGTG
This sequence comes from Streptomyces bauhiniae, assembly GCF_004784475.1. Classification (GTDB taxonomy): domain Bacteria; phylum Actinomycetota; class Actinomycetes; order Streptomycetales; family Streptomycetaceae; genus Streptomyces; species Streptomyces seoulensis. Next base: position 584,383 of record NZ_SRRT01000005.1, on the reverse strand, counting down.
ATGAACACCGCAAGGCATCGGAACTCGGCACGTGGATTCTCCAGTTGGGTCTACTGACGCCAGGCGAGCGTGTAGGCGCCGCGCAGCACTCGGGTATTGTCCGGGAAGGAACCGTCGGCCCACAGCAAGGTGCCGCTCAGTTGGCGCCCGTGGTGGATGCGGAACTCCTCGTCCCTGGTGGGCATCCTGCGTTGCCTGGGGCGCCACAGGGCCGCCTCGTTTGTGATGAGCAGGGCCAGCCCGTTCTGGTCCTGGCGGTCGCAGAAGCGTTCCAACCTTGCTACGTCCCGCAGGAAGTCCCTACGTGCGACGTCTGGGGCGTTGTGTCCGCGCAAGGCGTACTCCTCGGGAGGCGTCCCTGCAGTACCCGACCATTGTCGGGTCACGTACTTGAACTCGATTGCCGTACGGCTCGCCGGCCCCAGGCACAGTAGGTCCAGGTACTCCGAGGCGTTGCTTCCGCGCACCGGGATCTCGAGACGGCACCTGACATCCGGTGCGACCTCGCCTACAGCGAGGGCGAAACTGTGCTGGAGATCGGCCTCGGAGTGGAACACCGGCCGCCGCGCGCGTAGACACTCCAGGACTTCGTCCAGCGTGGCGCTACCCGCGATCGTCTCCAGAGTAGCGGGCGGGGGCGGGGGTGTTGGCATCGGCGTGGCCATGACGCCATTGAAGACTGTGCGGCCTGCCCATGTCAGCTGACAGTCGACTACCGTCGACAGGACGTCGGCCACATTGCTGGACACCGAGGGGCTCATGATCCGCCGAATGCATCTTCAAAGGGGCCGATACCGAGGATGCCGTCGGGCGGCAGCGATCTCCTAAGAGGTCATTTCATTTGGTTGAGTAGGCTGTCCGCTGTGGTGGGGATTATTGAACGGCTGGTGCCGGAAGAGTTGAGGGAACTGTTCCAGAGGGTCGTGCCGGAGGCGCCATCGCGGCCTCAAGGTGGCGGGCGGCGCCGGCATGGCGACCGTAAGGTGCTGGCCGCGATCGTGTTCGTGGCGACGTCGGGCTGCACGTGGCAGCAGTTGCCGACGTCGTCGTTCGGACCGTCCCGGGCGACAGCTCACCACCGGTTCACCGAGTGGACGAAGGCTCGGGTGTGGGCCAAGCTGCACCGCCTGGTCCTGGACGAACTCGGGTCCCGCGGGGAGTTGGACTGGTCCCGCTGCGCGATCGACTCGGTGAACATGCGGGCCCTGAAAAAGGGGACCTGACAGGTCCGAATCCTGTTGCACCCTCATCTGCTACCGCAGACTCGCCAAATGAGATGACCTCTGAAGAAGGTTGATACGACGGAACCCGGGCTTGCTCGACTACTGGGTGCAGCGGCGGGGTGCATCGTGACCGACGGTTATCGAGTCGCGCCTCGGGAGCACGTTCCGCACGCGGTACGGCCTCCTCTGAGGCTGGTCAGGGTGAGGGTGATGGCCGTGCTGCACCTGCAGCGGCAGCGCCACCGGTCGGTGGTCTTCCCCGGATAGGGCTCCAACGGCTCGAACCCGGCGGCGCGTGCCTCCGCGGCGGCTGCCGTGGGATCGGTTCGGCCACCGGATCGGGGGCACTTCTTGCAGCCGGTGGTTCCCGACCGGACGGATGACAGGCGCGTCATGACCTCGTTTCCGCAGGAACAGCGGCAGCGCCAACGGTCCGTGGTACGGCCAGGGTACGGCTCCAGCGGTTCGAAACCGGCCGCTCGTACTTCGGCGGACGCACGCTCGTCGGTTGCCGAGTTGAGGGCACAGAACCGGCAGCCCTTCGAACCGCTGTTGACGTTGGAGTAGGTGGGGCTGGTTTCGCGACCGCATGTGGTGCAGCGGCACCGCCACGGCGTTTGGCTGCCCGGGTAGGGTTCCAGCGGTTGGAGTCCGGCCGTGCGCATGGTTTCTTGGGCCTTCGGCGCGTTCGTGGCGGCGTGTTTCGCCTGGGTTTCCTTTGCCCGGCAGACGCGACAGCGCTGGCCCGCGTTACGGACGGCATTGAACGTCGGACGCCCCTCGTGCCCGCAGGTCATGCAGCGCGAGGGCCAAGTCGCGTTGGTGCGGCCGGGATACGGCACGAGTGGCTCGTATCCCACAGCCCGCATCTCAGCGGCTGCGGCCTCCGCGTCGATGAGGACCACGGCACGGGGTCGGCCGCCAGCTCGGGGCGCATAGGGTTTTTCTGCGCTCCGTGTTTCCTCATCGACCATGGCCCAGACCTCGGCCGCCGTGATGCGGGCTGCGGAGCAGGTCTCGGTCCAGCCGTTCGGCATGATGTCGCTCGTGAGGAAAGGAATGAGTCCGGCCCGATGCAGCCGGCCCAGCACGGCCTGCTCGACGTCGTAGGCGGCTGCGCCGGTGGTGTAGTCACGGGCCTGATGCAGTTGCCAACCCTGGCGTTCGTGTTGGATGAGGCGAGAGGTGTAGCCGGTGCAGGCACCGATCCCGATCTTGACGGCTTTCCACTCCTGGTGGGTGATCACGTAGACCTTCGACGGTCCTGCCAGGTCGATGCCGTGGGTGGCACAGAACTTGCATCCTCCACCAGCACGGATCTTCATGAGAGTCGGGGAGACCTCGTTGCCGCAGGCTGTGCAACGGCACCGCCACGCAGTCACCGAGGTGGCATACGGCTCCAGCGGCTCCAGCCCAGCCGCGCGCATGGCAGCCACCGCGATGTTCGGGTCGGTCTTTCTACCCGCTGCCGCCCTCACGTCGGCACAGTGCCGACAGCCGCCCTGGCCCGCCAGAATGCCGCCCAGACTCGGTGACGTCTCGCGTCCACAGCCGTTGCAGTGACACCGCCACGCCTTGTCACGACGCCCGGCGTACGGTTCGAGCGGTTCCAGGTCGGCGGCACGCATGAGGGCCTCGGCTTCGTCTGCGGGCCAGCGGCGTCGGCCACCCAGGGAGGGAGGGCAGTATGGGCATGCCCGAAGGCCGCGTCTGAGGTTGCTCAACCTGATCTCGACGTCTCGGCCGCACGGGAGGTGGCGGCAGTGCCACAGCCCGCTCGGTCCCGGGTAGGACTCCAGCGGTTCGAGGTCGAAGTCCTTCGCCTCAATTGCGGCCCGGTCGCCGTCCGTGCGGGGCAGTTCGCGGCGACGCGACCATGCCCGGCTGATGCCCTGCCCGGCGTTCTTGCGCCCGCACGGGCCGCAGCCCCCTTGTCCGCCCTTGACCGAGCCATGAGTGGGTGTCCCGATCGTGCCGCATGTTGTGCAGCGGCACCGCCAGGGGATGTCGGCCCCGGGATAGGGCTCCAACGGTTCCAGACCCGCCGACCTCATGAGAGCGGCGGCCTCGTCCGGATCGACCGCCGCGTTCGGCGCGCACCATCGGCACGGTCCCCCTCCGCGTTTGATGTACGAGTAGCGCGGCTTGACCTCCCGACCGCACGGCACGTGCCGGCAGCGCCAAGGGGGTGTCGCCCCGGGATACGGCTCCAGCGGTTCCAGGCCAGCCGAGCGCATCAACTCCACCGCCTCCTCCGGAGGAATCGGCGCCGTGCCTGAGCAGTACCGGCAGCCGCCCTGCCGGCCCGCAGCAATGTTGCCCAGCCGCGGTGACACTTCTCTCCCGCACGCTTCATGGCGGCAGCGCCAGGGCTTATCACTTCCTGGATAAGGCTCCAGTGGTTCGAGCCCGGCATCCCGCAGAATCACCACCGGATCGCGTGGATCCTTCCGCGGACGTCCCCTCGCCACCTGGCCTCCTTCTGAAGTGCCCGCTTCCGGGGTGAGGATCGCACGAGGCACTGACAACAGCCTTGTTCGCGTCGCGAGCTTGGAGCGGGCTTCCTCGCGGCGGCCTTCTTGCTTGGCCCTTCCGGGCTGTCCTGTTCGTGGCCTTCGGCAGCTTGTGGACGTTGGCAGGCCCGTTTTCGCCGCGAGGAGACTTCGCTCGGGTGGGGACTCGTTCAGGGCGGTCATGAGGTCCGATGAGCTCTCCCAGTCCTGCAGGCGGTTTGCGCGCTGCTTGCGGGTATCGGCGGGTCGCTGCGCTCGTGACCGGGCGGCTCGTGGGCTGATGTCCCGAGGCGCTACTTGGTCCGCGACTGGTCCGGCGGGATCTCCTTTGGATGCCAGACAGTAGCTCGAAGAACCCAATTGATTACAGTGGGTACCTATAATGTCGGGGCGCCTGGAGCGCAAAATACCTCCAGGCAACCCGAATGCAGGCTCTAGAAGAACCCAAGCTTCTGAGGGCTGTAAGAACAAAGAACGTTCTTCGTCTGCTGGCAGTACGGAGATTATGCTGCGCTGACCAGCAGAAACGTTGTCTGCGCCTCTTGGTTTCCTGAGTCCGGCCCGCGTATGGCCCTGATCTTGGTCGTGGTCGTCGGCTATGCACGAGAAGGGCTCAGGTGGGCCTTGCTGGACCCAGTGGATTACGTCGTGAAGTTGTCCACCTAGGGGCGCTGAGCTGCGGTGATGTGGCAATACCCATGGCTGACCTGTAGCGATGGTTCTTTCTGCGCCTTTCATAGGCGCGCCGTCTTATGCGGTCGATCCTCCCCAGGCGCTCCCCAGCGGCCCGGATACTCCCCAGATTCTCCCCAGGAGTGTCGGCGTCCCGGGCAGGGCGATAATCGGAATCGCCCTGCCCGGTGCACATTGGGTAACTGAAGTTGCGACTGGGTGAGGCACCTAGGTTCTGTCCGGCGGATCACTGACGGAGCCAGAGCCGGATCGCAGTGGCGGCGGCCGTGCCGTGGAAGACGTAGGCCCGCTTGTCGTAACGAGTCGCCACCGCGCGGGAGTTCTTGAGCTGATTGATGGTCCGCTCGACCTCATTGCGGCGCCGGTAGGGGTCGCGGTCGAAGCCGGTGGGCCTGCCGCCTGCGCTACCTCTGCGGCGGTGGTTGGAGCGCTGGTCCTTCGGCTCCGGGATCGTGTGCCGGATGCGGCGTCTTCGCAGGTAGGCGCGGTTTCGATGGAAGCTGTATGCCTTGTTCCCGCTGGCGTGGTCCGGCCGGGCCCGGGATCGTCCGCCCAGCGGTCGGGGAACCCGAATCCGGTCCATGACCTCGGCCATCTGTGGGGCGTCGCCCCACTGGCCCGGCGTGAGCAGAAGGGCCATGGGGCGGCAGCCGCCTTCGCAGGCGAGGTGGATCTTGCAGGTCAGACCGCCCCGGGACCGTCCGAGTCCCTCGTCGGGGCGGTGGTGCCGGGGCATCGTCCATTTTTCGGGACCCGCGGACGGGCATTGCGGGCGTCGGCTGCGTGCTGATGGGCCCGGCAGGACGTCGAGTCGACGCCGACCATCGACCAGTCGATCCGCCCGGCGAGGTCGGCGTCGGCCTGGACCGACTGCAGGATCCGGTCCCAGGTTCCGTCCGCCGACCAGCGGCGATGCCGTTCGTAGACGGTCTTCCACGAGCCGTGGCGTTCCGGCAGATCACGCCACGGGACACCGGTCCTGACCCGGAACAAGATGCCGTTGGCCACCGTGCGGTGGTCGTTCCTCCGGCCGCCCCGGCCACCCGAGGGTGACAGATGCGGCTCCAAAAGCGACCACTCGCAATTCGTCAGATCCCCCCGACCCATGCCCGAGCCAACGAGCGACCTGCCAGAAGGTCACATGATCCGCCGGACAGAACCTAGCTGGCGACCCATCTACCTGGGCCTTCGTCGTCCCAACACCGCAATCCCTCGATCTCACAGCCAGGTTGGGAGGGGCTCACTGGCGCCGTCGTGCGCGCCTCCACTGCCACCAGGGCAGCAAGCAGGGGAGTCCGGAAAGCCCTGGCTTTTGCGCACCCGCAGCGCGGCGCAGACGAGGACCAAAAGTCTTATGGGCGCATTGATGAGCAGCGCCCGACCTGACTTGCAACTGCTCGGGAGCCCGGCCGCTTTCAGCCGTTTGTATGCCGCATACATCTGCTTCCACAGAGGCATACGCGAGGTCCGATGCTGCTATCTGTCCTTATTTGCAATGGATTGGCTACTTAAAGGGGAGCGGCGGATTCCTCCCCCGCATGGATGAGCGATTCACGGGTATTTCCCGGACCTTTGTGTGATTCCTGTGAAAACGTCTGCGGGTCCGGTGGCCAGTGGGGCTGCCGGTTCTGTCTTCCCGTGGGGGGAATCATGCTTGAGCGTGCTTGGAGCGCGCCTTCTCGGCGTGCTCGGAGAAGATCACCGATGGGGGCGCTGGCCGCGGTGACGGCTGCGGCACTGGCAGCAGCCGTCCTGCCGGCCACGGCAGCGGTCGCGGCGGACGGCAAGCCCGCCTCGGCGTGGGGCAAGCACGGCCCGCACTTCAAGATGCCGGCCGTGAAGGTCGGCGCGAACCGGCCGGTGAAGTCGAAGCCGTCGAAGGCGCCGAGCGACGCGGCGTACCTACCGTGGCTGCGCGAGCAGCGCGCCCATGCGAAGGCCCCCGCGTCGGCGGCGCGGGCGTCGGTGATGAACCTCGTCCCCGAGGGTCAGGGCGATGTCCCCTGGCACCGCTCCACCAGCTTCGCGATCACCGACGCGCTGACGGCGAGGATCGACTACTCGACCGGCAACCTGATGCTGACGGCGACCGACTTCGACATCGCCGGAGTGGGTCAGCAGCTGCGCCTGGCGCGGACGTACAACTCCCTGGACGCACCGTACGGCCAGGTCTCCCAGCGATGGTGGCAGCAGTACGAGCGCTACCTCTCGGTCTCCTCCAGTGAGGCGATCCTCTACGACGCCTCGGGCGCGACCGTCCGGTTCAAGAAGAACACCGACGGCTCCTTCACCACGCCGACGGGTTACTCGCAGGACCTCAAGAAGAACACCGACGGCACCTACACCCTGGGCAAGTGGAAGTCGGGCGCCAAGGAGACCTACGACGCGAGCGGCAAGCTCACCAAGGTCACCGACCGCAACCACGGCACGCTCACCGTCACCCAGCACACCGGCGGCGGATTCAAACTCACCGAGACCCGCTCCGGGCGCTGGATCGACCTGACCAAGGCCGGCGCCACCCTCTGGCAGGCCAAGGACAGCACCGGCCGCACCGCCTCCTACGCCGTAGATGCCGGTGGCAACCTCACCGGCACCACGGACACCGAGGGCAAGACGGTCACCTTCGGCTACGACTCCTCGAACCGGATCAGCAAGATCACCACGGCCCAGGGACGGGTGACGGTCTTCAGCTACGACGACGTCAACCGGGTCACCTCCATGCTGCGGGCCACCGGCTTCAACGGCTCCGGCGACACCGGCCCGACCTGGACGTACACCTACAGCGCGGCGTCGGCAACGGCCGCCGGCACCACGACGGCCAAGGACCCCGAGCTCCACGCCACCGCCTACAAGCACGACGGCGACGGCCAGGTCACCGACGTCACCGACGCCCTCCAGCACAAGCGGTCCACCAAGTTCGACGCCAACCACAACATCGACACGGCCACCGACGCGATGGGCTCGGGCACCACTCCGGGGAACGTCACCGACTACGGCTTCAACTCCCGCAACAACCTGGAGACCGCGAAGACGCCCACCGGCGCCCTTACGACGAACCACTGGCAGACCATCGCCGGCGGCGACCACCCCTCCGACTCCACCAATGCCGACGGCGAGAAGACCACCTTCGGCTACGACAGCGTCGGCAACACCACCTCCGTCGCCCAGACCGGCACCGGCGGCGGCAACGTCACCTACGACTACAACCCCGCCACGCCGACCTGCGGCGGCTTCGAGGGCCAGCGCTGCTCCGCGAAGACGAAGATGACGTCGTCCAAGACCGTCACGACCGGCTTCCACTACGACGCCCAGGGCAACCTGGACCGCGTCACGCCGCCGGCCCCGCTGGACAAGACGACGTACACCTACGACGCCCTGGGCCGCACCAAGACCGTCACCGACGCCCGCGGCGTCACCGTCACGTACACCTACGACAACCGCGACCGCATCCGCGCGGTGGACTCCACCCACCACGCGCAGGTGAGTTACACCTACGACGGCGACGGCAACCTCACCCAGCGCACTGACGCCACCGGCACCATCTCCTACGAGTTCGACCCGCTGCAGCGCGAGACCGTCCGCCACCTCCAGGATGGCTCTCAGACGCTGCTCGCCTACACCCCGGCGGGCAACGTGGACTACTACCAGGACCCGGCCGGCAAGACCGACTACACCTGGAACGAGGTCAACAAGCTGGGGCAGCTCACCGACCCCCAGGGCCGCAGCACCACGTATGACTACAACAACAACGACGTACGCAAGACCACCACGTACCCCGGTGGCACGGTGCAGAAGGTCGACATCGACAACTCCGGCCGTCCCAAGGCCATCAAGGTGACCTCCGACCAGGGCACCCTGGTCGACCTGGCCTACACCTACGGATACGGCACCAACGGCGCCACCGACGGCAGCAAGATCCGCACCCAGACCGACAACGTCACCGGTCTGAAGCGCAGTTACACCTACGACGGCGCGGGCCGCTTCTCCTACGCCAAGGAGGAGAAGGCCGGCAGCATCACGGACTCCTGGCAGTACTGCTACGACCTCGCCGGGAACCTCACCAGCCAGGGCACCGACCCCGGTTGCCCGCGCGGCACCGCCTACACCTACAACGACGCCCAGGAAGTCACCGGCAAGTCCGGCAGCACCGGCACCTGGTCCTACGACCAGATCGGCAACGAGACCGCCGCCGACTCCACCAGCGACTACACCCGCACCGCCGAGACCTGGACCGACCACTCCCAGATGTCGTCGATCACCGTCAACGGCAAGGCGTACGCAGGCCAGTACGGCTCCACCGACCAGAGCGAACGCATCAAGCTCGGCGACACCCTCTTCCACAACGGCCCCCTCGGCCTGTCCGCGAAGACCACCGCCGGAACCGACATGGGCTTCAACCGGGAACCCGGGGGCACCCTCAACTCCATGACGACCGGGGGCAAGAGCTACTACTACCTCACCGACGCACTCGGCTCGGTGATCGGCCTTGCCGACATCGACGGCAACAAGGTCGACAGCTACACCTACAGCCCCCGCGGCGTCCGCATCCTGGCCCAGTCCACGGAACCGGTGGCCCAGCCCTACCGCTTCGCCGGCAACTACCAGGACCCCACCGGCCTCTACCACCTGAACGCCCGCTACTACGACGCCAACCTCGGCCGCTTCACCCAACCCGACCCCTCCGGCCAGGAACAGAACCCCTACCTCTACGCCGAAGGCGACCCCGTCAACCGCATCGACCCCAGTGGGCTGTACAGCGTGACCGACGCAGTGGACGACGCCAGCGAGGTGTCCGACGCTGTCTCCAGCGGGTTGAAGGGCGACACCGACGCCCTTTGGGGACAAGCCGCCGGTCTGGCTGCCGGTATCGCCGTCGAGTCCGCGTGCCAGTTCGTAGCCGGATTCGCCGGAGCACCGACCGCCGGCGTAGGGGCAGTTGCCGTCGAGGTCGGATGTGCATACGCGAGCACGGCAGTAGGTGACTGGACCGCGAGCACCGTCGAGAGCAACTTGTAGTACCGACATACCCGTCAACCGGGTGGCCGCGTGATGCGCGGCCACCCACGACCTTCGGAAAGAGATATGGCGAGATTCTTCGAGGGCCTGTACGGGTCCGACAAGGCGATCAAGCGCAACGCCGTCATGGTGATCATCAGCACGCTGGTTCTCTACGTGATTTCCGCGATCCTGTGGACCAAGGGCGGTTGGGGTGCCGCGTTCGCCCCGCTACTCGTGGCACTGGTAGTGGACGCCCTGTGCATCGCCGTATGGCTCTCCTTGCGATCGCAGCGCCGGTAGAGCACCGGCGTACGCACAGAAAGGATTTAGTCATGGAACTCGCGCATCGAGGCGTAACCCCGGGAGGCCCCCTTGGGATCGTACTATTCCTCATTGCGGTGGCCTGTGTAGTGATCCCCATCGTCGTAGCTCGAAAGCGGCGCCAATAGCACGTCGTCCACATACTCTTCGTCGTTCCGTGACAGAGCCACCAGCCTCCTGGTGGCCTGGCTCACGGGTCGCTGACAGGCGTGTCGACCTGCTGGCTCATGCAAGAGCCACCAGGTCGACGGCCTCTGTCGCATACCCCGTGCGAGCTGCTGCCACCAAGACCTGAGAGGCGCCGCAGCCACTCGATTCCATGCGCATCGAGGCCGCCGCCGCCCGGTCGCCAGCTAGGTTCTGTCCGGCGGATCATGTGACCTTCTGGCAGGTCGCTCGTTGGCTCGGGCATGGGTCGGGAGGATCTGACGAATTGCGAGTGGTCGCTTTTGGAGCCGCATCTGCCACCCTCGGGTGGCCGGGGCGGCCGGAGGAACGACCACCGCACGGTGGCCAACGGCATCTTGTTCCGGGTCAGGACCGGTGTCCCGTGGCGTGATCTGCCGGAACGCTACGGCTCGTGGAAGACCGTCTACGAACGGCATCGCCGCTGGTCGGCGGACGGAACCTGGGACCGGATCCTGCAGTCGGTCCAGGCCGACGCCGACCTCGCCGGGCGGATCGACTGGTCGATGGTCGGCGTCGACTCGACGTCCTGCCGGGCCCATCAGCACGCAGCCGACGCCCGCAAAGCCCGTCCGCGGGTCCCGAAAAAAGGACGATGCCCCGGCACCACCGCCCCGACGAGGGACTCGGACGGTCCCGGGGCGGTCTGACCTGCAAGATCCACCTCGCCTGCGAAGGCGGCTGCCGCCCCATGGCCCTTCTGCTCACGCCGGGCCAGTGGGGCGACGCCCCACAGATGGCCGAGGTCATGGACCGGATTCGGGTTCCCCGACCGCTGGGCGGACGATCCCGGACGCGGCCGGACCACGCCAGCGGGAACAAGGCATACAGCTTCCATCGAAACCGCGCCTACCTGCGAAGACGCCGCATCCGGCACACGATCCCGGAGCCGAAGGACCAGCGCTCCAACCACCGCCGCAGAGGTAGCGCAGGCGGCAGGCCCACCGGCTTCGACCGCGACCCCTACCGGCGCCGCAATGAGGTCGAGCGGACCATCAATCAGCTCAAGAACTCCCGCGCGGTGGCGACTCGTTACGACAAGCGGGCCTACGTCTTCCACGGCACGGCCGCCGCCACTGCGATCCGGCTCTGGCTCCGTCAGTGATCCGCCGGACAGAACCTAGCCGGCCCCGTTCTGGTCAGTTGTCCCGGAAGAGACCAGCCAACGCCGTGGCCTGCGGCGACGAGTGACCCATGCTCGCTGACCTGCGCAAATGACCTTTCGACTGTTTCACGCTCGTGCCGCTTGATGAGGCCGGAAGTCCCACGAAAGTCCCAGGGGACTCCCACCGCTGAGGGGCGCCCACTCAGCCCTCTACGTCACCGTGGCCATCGGGGCGACGGAAGACGGGCGGAATCGAAGAGACCATCCCCTGCGCGGGCGCGGGCCCCCCTCGTCCTCGGGTCGAGGTCCTTGATTGAGGGGCGTGCCCGTGCGCGCGCAGATCGTCCCTTGGACCTTGCTATACAGAAAGCCGCCAGGGGTGGCAGACCTGGAGGAGTGGAGAGCACACCCCCCCGCAAGTTCGGCTGGCTCCTGACTGGCGGCTTAACTCCGCTCGCGCGGTGAGCAGCCGAGGATCTGCCGCACCACGCGGGCGGGGATCGGTTCACCTCCGCTCGCGCGGAGAGCACTCCAGCCACCACCGCGCGGCGATCTCGGCGTCCGGTTCACCTCCGCTCGCGCGGAGAGCACTGTAGTAATCGGCGACGGCCTGGAGTTCGGGGCGGTTATCCCTGACCTCAACGCGAAGTTCGCCGTCGTCGCAACGAAGCCGAAGGCCGACTCCGCCCCTGCCGCCGTACTCGACGGCGTTGGTCACCAACTCGGAGATGACGACGGCCACATCCTCGAACGGCGCCGCGTCCAGATGGTGAACCGCCAGGTAGCGGATGACCACCCGACGTGCGATCGGCACGCAGAAGCGCTCCGCTGCGAACACCACCTCAAAGGGAGGCGCCGTCGGCCCAACATCGGGTACGAAGGCCAACGCACCAGCTCGGTCCAGAGTCATCCGGGGCCTCCCAAGTGAACGGGCATTGGATCGTGCACGGACGGGCTTGCTCTCGCCGCGACCGACCTCCCCAACATGGGGAGCTTCAGGGGACACGAGTGTGATTCCGTAGCGGCCTTAGACCTATCTCTGTAGAGATATCTCTGTAGAGATATGGAATCCCGCCTATCGTGTGGAGCGGTTGAGGGTTCCGTTCAGGGGGATGCTTTGAAATCGCCGATCCGTACCTGCGCGCAGTGCGCGACCGAGCTGAGCCAGTACAACTCGGGGGACCTCTGCGCTGCGTGCGCGAAGGCGAAGTCCGCCCCTGGGGTGCCCGACCGGGCGTGGCGGCAAGAGGCCGTCCACCAAGCCCTGGCCGAGTGGGACTTCGGTGAAGTACTACGCCTAGTACGCAAACGGTCAGGACTATCGCAAATTGCTGTACGCGACCTGACAACCCTGCCTCAGTCCTTCATCTCAGCCCTGGAGCAGGGCCGTAAACAGGTCGGCAGCCCCGCTACCCTCCTTGACCTGCTGAATGGTCTCGGGATTCCTGAAGATCTACAGCATCTGCTCCTGGCGCCTCTCAGCCGGAATGCACCAAAACCAGGTCTTAGCCCAGCGGTTGAGGCGGCGCTGCCCTGGACGGCGGACCGTATGGTGGCGTCACTTGAAGTGGCAATCGGAGGTACCACCGCCATGAAACGACGCCGCGTGCTCACCGCCCTGAGCGGCGCTACCCTCACTCAATACGTCATGCAGTCCGCTGTCGCCCCGGTAGAGGCTCTGGCGTCCTCCGGCACCACCACCGTCACCGAGAGTTTGATCGACTCTCTGCAAGGCACCACCGACGCTCTGCGCCGCGCCGACGCCGTGGGCGGCAGCGGGGCCCTCGCCGAGACCGCCCGCTATCACTTGCAGATGCTGGTCGGACTGCTCAAGAACGGCCGCTGCAACCAAGCCCTCCTCCGCCGTCTGGCAGCCGTTGCGGCCGACACCGCCTCACAGGCCGGTTGGTACACGTTCGACAGCGGCAACCACAACGCCGCGCAACACCTCTTTCTCGGGGCGCTCCGAGCGGCTCATGCCTCAGGGGACTCCCGCCTACGCGCCGGCGCTCTCGGGTTCCTGGCAATCCACGGATACTCCGCAGGCGACCCTCGCGACGCCATCACGGCAGCTCGTGCAGCACGCCAGGCCATCACGGACCAGGACGCGCCGGCGTTGCACGCCATGCTTCTCACCCGTCAGGCCCGAGGGCACGCCAAGCTACGCGAAGAGCACCACGTCAAAGCGGCACTTGGCGAAACCGAAGAGCTGTGCAGGCGGGGGGCCGGTGAGGATGACCCGCACTGGCTGTATTGGATCAATCCGGGTGAGATCTTTGGGCAGACCGGCAGTTGCTACCTCGATCTAGGCAAGCCGGACCAAGCCGCCCTTGCTTTCGCTGACGCACGTAAGGTTCTGCTGCTCGATCAGACACGCACCAGTGCCCAGTTCCTCGCACGCGCCGCAGTGGCCCAGATGCGGGCCGGGGACGCCGATGCTGCTTGCCTCACCGCGCACGAGGTCCTTGACCTGGTGGATCGAGTACGCTCCGCCCGTCTCGACGATCACCTGCGAACCATGCTGGACGAAGCCCGTCTCAACCGGGATTACAGGCCCGTGCAAGATCTCCTCGACCGGGGGCGAAGCGTACTGAGCGAGCGGGTGGTGGCGTGAATCTGACCCTCGTCCTCTGGGACATCGATCGCACTCTGCTGTACACCGGCGACATCGATCGGCGGGTGTACAGCGAGCTGTTTGAAGAGGTAGTCGGCCGCCCCGCCGAGCATCTTCCCGCGCGCGGAACCGGGGTGACCATGCCACTCGCTGTGCGGGAACTCTTGCGCGTCAACTCGGTGGAGCCGATGCGGGTTGAGGAACTCGCTCACAAAATCATCCAGCGAATGCCCGACCAGCTCGGGAGCCACCAGCGCGACCTCGTACGCATGGGCAAAGTCATGCCCGGTGCCGCCGCCGCGCTCGCGGCTGTCCACCGGAAGCCTGAGTTCGTGCCTACAGTAGTCACCGGCAATCTGCGAGGAAGCGCCGAGATCAAGCTCAGGGCTCTGGGTCTCGACAAGCACCTTGATCTCGCCAGCGGTGGATACGCGTCCGACAACTCCCACCGCCCTTCGCTGGTGCGTGTCGCGCAGCAGCGGGCGGGGGGCAACTACAGCTGCGAGTTCACCCGCGAAACGACCGTGATCATCGGTGACTCCCTTGAGGACGTCCGCACCGGACAAGAAGGAGGAGCCCGCGTTATCGCTGTCGCGTCTGGGACCACTCCGCATCACGAACTCACCGCCGCCGGAGCGCACCATGTCATCCCGGACCTCACCGACGCTTCGCGACTAGTCGAACTCATCGAGCAGTCCACGTGAGTCGGGGTGCCATCTCCCACCGCTCCCCAGTGCACGGCCCGGCCTTGTGTACGGCTATGTCCAAGCCGTAGCCCCCGTCGCTCCCCACGCGCACGGCCCGGACCCTCGCGCACGCCTGGGTGATGTCCCAGGAAACGGTCGCTCCCCACGCGCACGGCCCGGACGGGGATGTTCAGGTGCATGGGTTCCTCGATTCCGGTCGCTCCCCACGCGCACGGCCCGGACGGTCTCAACGACCTCGATCGTGACCGAGCTGACGGTCGCTCCCCACGCGCACGGCCCGGACACTTCCTGACCTGCGGCTCTAGGCGCGCTTTGCCGTTTCGTGTCCTGTGTCGTCGAGGGTGAAGAGCGTCAGCGGATCGCTCCGCTGAGGTGGCACCGGCCTTGCTGGGCTGGTGTCTTCCCGTTTCATCGCCTCCTGTCCTCCGGCCCGAGGGCCGGGTGGTCTTATGGGGGCTCCGCGGGCGTTTTGTGTCTCCCCTCTACCGGGGGCGAGGAGTTGATCGGCGAGGACCGCGTGCTGGGCGATGTTGCGTGCGGCGTTGAGGTCTCGGTCGATCGTGGTGGAGCAGTTGGTGCAGTGGAACGTCCTGTCCGCGAGGGTGAGGCGTGGGTTTTGCCATCCGCAGGCGGAGCAGGTCTTGCTGGAGGGGAACCAGCGGTCGAGGACCGCGAGGGTGGATCCGTACCAGCGAGTCTTGTAGGTGAGCTGGCGGCGCAGCTCGCCGGGGGCGGTGTCGAGGATGGCCCGGTTGAGGCCGGCCTTCTGCTTGACGTGTCGGCCGGGCTTGTCGGGGGTGCCGGAGGATGACCGGGTCATCCCGGAGACGTGCAGGTCCTCGATCGCCACCTCGGCGAAGCGAGTCGCCAGTTGTTTGGTCAGTGCGTGCAGGACGGTGCTGCGTCGGACGGCGACTTCGTGGTGCACGCGGCCGACTCGGCGGCGGGCCTTCGCGCGGCGCGCCGACCCCTTCTGCGTTCGGGAAAGGGCGCGCTGGGCCTTGGCGAGCTGCTGCTCTGCCTTCCTGATGTGACGGGGGTTGCTGACGAAAGCTGTGGTGGCTGCGTCGGTCTCCAGAGGCTGGGACAGGACGGCGAGGTGCTTGACGCCGAGGTCGACACCGACGCGGCCGCGGTCCCACTGGCGGCGAGTGGGCTGGTCAGGAAGGTCGGCGTTGACCTTACAGAGGACGGAGGCGTACCACCGTTGCCCTGCGCGGGATACCGTTACCGACTGGATTACCGCATCGCCTCGCCCGATCGAACGGCTCATCCGCTTGGCGGTGTCGTGCAAGCGCACCGAGCCGATGGTCGGAAGTCGGAGCCGACGATAGCTCTCTAGCCGAACGGTCGGCTGCTTCACGTTATGGTGCAGCCGGAACGCTTCGCGGGCGCGCCCCTTCTTCTTGAACCTCGGGTATCCCACCCGCCGGCCAGCTCGGGTGCCCTTCAGGGAGTCGAGCCAGTTCTTCCATGCCCGGTCGGCGTCGATGAAAGCGGACTGGAAGGCATGTGTGTTCACCTCGTGCCACCACGGACAGGGCCGCTCCGGCCCCAGGCTGCCATCCGGCAATGCATCGCCGCGCGAGTCACCCTTGATCTGGTTCAAGTGCTTCTGGACGACCGCCTTCGTCGGCACGGGCACGCGCACCTCCTTGCGCGCCTGGGCCTCTGACATCCCGTTATCCACCAGCTCCTGAACGGCGCTGCGCCACTGCTGATGCGCGGCCACCTTCATCCCGAGCGCGTGGTTGAACGCCCACCGCGCGGCGCCGGCATGCTGGGCAAGGCCCTCTAGCTGGCTAGGAGTGGGGTCTAGCGCAAACCGGAATGCTTTGAGGATCTCCTGCTGCATGCTGCCTCCCCTCCTTCACCAGCGCTGCCGTCTAGTCGGTCCAGACCCTAGCCGCTGCCACTGACAACCGGGGTCTGGTCCTTCCTCCCACGCCGCTGGACGGGCGGCGCCGCACGGGTTTCTACGGTCGGGCTGGGGCGGTGAGATCGTGCCGCGCTCCGGCTCTACGAGGCAAGCTTTCACTCTCCGTCGGCCACGGTCCTGGCGCGCCCGGGTGTAGTCAAACGCTCGTCGAGGGGTGGAGCCGTTTGGCGACGAAGACATGGTGATGCCTTCTGGGGCGGCCGCAAATACGGATTCGCCTACGGCAGACAAGATAGTCCGCGAAGACACTGGATAGCTACGCAACAGCATGTCAACGTACAACGTCCCGCAAAAAAGCATTTCAGGCGGCGCTGTTGCTCGACTCCGAATCTGCTCAGAGTCAGCGTTGCATGGGCCGCCGCCGACATGGTTCCTGATCCGGAGGCCCAGCCTGTCCGATTTCGCTATCCCATCTGCTCGTCTCACCTCTCCCGTACTGCTCGTTATCGGCGCGCTGAACGCTCGGGCCGGTCGAACAGTAGGTGAGCACTTTGGGGCCTCAACGGGGCCCTGTGTCTTCGCGACGGGCCTATTCGGTGAAAATATCTTGCAGCGAGGTTACCTCGCTGATCGCGTCGCCCTCGCGTATGTGGCTCAGCATCCTGTCGTCTCGGGTAGCGCTCCCAAAGCCCCACGCTCATACCTTCTTCGCCCCGAAGATGACGAGCCCCAAAAGGGGTCCGAGGCGTGAAGCGGCCCGCAACATAGCCGCCAATTGCCGGTTAGCCAAACCGGCACTTCTCCAGACCCTTGAGGTGTTCGTTGCGGCTGCGCTTGGCGGTGGAGCTGCTGTGAACACCGAGGTGGCGAAGGAACTCGTTCCGTCCAAGAGCAAGGTGCTGTCCTCGGCTCGACAGGTATCGCCGGTGCCAGTAGCGAGACCGCCGCGGGCACCTCGCCGGAGGAAGGACTTCAGGCTTATGCCCATGGCGCGCTGGCTTTCCTGGCCTTTTGGGGTGGCCGTCCGACAGAAACCAGCGGTCAACTCACCACGCCCCTAATTGCGTCCCCAACTGCATCGCGCGTGGCCATCCTTCGCCCCGACGTGGCTTAGGCGACCGACAAATCCGGAATCCCCGAGGAAATATCAATGGCTCGTCCACCTGCGCTCAAGCTCGCCGAGGTTCTAGCGGAAATCCGGATGAGCCCATCGGCCTTCTACCGCCTACGCGCTCGCGGTCAGGCACCCCAGATGATCAAGCTGCCCAATGGTGAATTGCGCTGTCGCCGCGCCGACTTGGATGCGTGGTGGGATGCGTGCGAAAGGGATATGCCTGAATGGCGATGAGTTATAAGGTCCGGTTCTGGGACATTCGCGAGCGGTCCGACCGCCGCAAGGGATTTGAGGTTCGTTGGACGGTCAACGGGCGTGAGAAGTCCGAGTCCTTCCTCACCAAGGGACTGGCGGAGAGTCGTCGCGCCAAGCTCATGACCGCCGCTCGCGAAGGCGAACCCTTCGATATCCGGATGGGTCTGCCGGCCTCCGAAATCCGCGCCCTAAAGCAGCGGACCACTTGGTACGTCCTGGCCCGGGAGTACATCGAGCAACGGTGGGACCGAACACCAGGGAACACGCGACGCACGCTGGCAGATGCGTTGGCGACCATCACGCCAGCCTTCGTTGAACCAGGAGCCAGCTATCGGGAGCCCCGCGTGCTGCGGCGAGCCCTCTACTCGTGGGCCTTCAACAAGAACGCCTGGAAGGTCGATTCGTCAGAAGAGTGGCAGACGGCATTGGACTGGCTGCAGCGCCACTCCCTGCCTGTAGGTGAGTTGGACGATCCCGATGTGCTGCGGCGTGGCCTCGACGCACTGTGCCGGAAGGTCGACGGAACGGCCGCCGCCGCGAAGACTGTGAAGCGAAAGAGGGCTGCGGTCAACGAGGTGTTTGGTGTAGCCGTTGAACGCGGATACTTCGCGCAGAACCCGCTGATCGGTCTTCGTTGGACAGCGCCGGAAGTCGCCGATGAAGTCGACCCTGACTGCGTGCCGAACCCGGCTCAGGTTGCCCGATTGCTTTCCGCAGTGAGAGTTCTACCTGGCCGTGGGCCTCACCTGTACGCCTTCTTGGCTGCATGTACTACGCCGCCATGCGCCCAGCCGAGGTGATCCATTTGCAGAAATCCCAGTGCCGTCTTCCAGCGAGTGGCTGGGGTCTTCTGAACCTGAAGGGCGGCGTCGTGACTGCTGGTAAGGAGTGGACGGACGACGGCGCCGTCTACGAGATCCACTCCCTGAAACGGCGGGCAGCCAAGGCGACACGCCCGGTGCCGATTCCTCCAGTGCTCGTCCGTATATTGCGCGAACATATACGAAGCTTCGGCGTTGCTCCCGACGGACGTCTGTTCCGCAACGCAGCGGGGAACTACATCGATGCCTCGGCGTATGGGATCACCTGGGGGCGAGCACGTGAGGCTGTTCTTACGATTGACGAGCACGCCCTTGACCTGGCGAAGCGTCCCTACGACTTGCGCCACGCCGGCATCTCGTTTTGGTTGGCCTCTGGCGTCGACCCCGCGGAGTGTGCGCGCCGGGCTGGTCAGAGCATCCAGGTCCTCTTCCGCTACTACGCCAAGTTCCTGGCTGATGCGCGGAACCACGCCAACACCTTGATCGAAGACTCCATGCGGCGATGGGAGGAGGCGACGGACGATGATGATGCGGAGAGCGCCTTAGCGGGATCTTGGCCCGGAAATGCCCCGGAACTGCTGGTCAGAGCTGGGATACGGGTGGGAGATATCGGGAGTAAGGGCGTGTTTCGACTCGTTGCTTAGATGTGCGCCGAGAAGGGCGCCTGCCGGGCATCTGCCCTGGTCAGGCGCCCTTTTTCTGTGTCTAGAAGAAGCCGAGCTTCTTCGGTGAGTACGACACCAGGAGGTTCTTCGTCTGCTGGTAGTGCTCCAGCATCATCTTGTGGTTCTCCCGGCCGATCCCGGACTGCTTGTAGCCGCCGAAGGCCGCGTGGGCCGGGTAGGCGTGGTAGCAGTTGGTCCAGACGCGGCCGGCCTGGATCGTGCGGCCGGCGCGGTAGGCGGTGTTGATGTCGCGGGTCCAGACGCCCGCGCCGAGGCCGTACAGCGTGTCGTTGGCCAGCTTCATCGCGTCGTCGAAGTCGTCGAAGGACGTTACCGAGACGACCGGGCCGAAGATCTCCTCCTGGAAGATCCGCATGCGGTTGTCGCCCTCGAAGATGGTCGGCTGGACGTAGTACCCGCCCTTCAGCTCACCGTCGTACTCGACACGTTCGCCGCCGGTGAGCACCTTGGCGCCCTCCTGGCGGCCGATGTCCAGGTAGGAGAGGATCTTCTCCAACTGGTCGTTGGACGCCTGTGCGCCGATCATCGTCTCGGTGTCGAGCGGGTGCCCCGGCTTGATCTGCTGGGTGCGGGCCACGGCCGCCTCCAGGAAGTCGGTGTAGTGGCCGCTCTGGACGAGCGCCCGGGAGGGGCAGGTGCACACCTCGCCCTGGTTGAGCGCGAACATGGTGAAGCCCTCGAGCGCCTTGTCCCGGAAGTCGTCGTCGTGCGCCCAGACGTCGTCGAAGAAGATGTTGGGAGACTTGCCGCCCAGCTCCAGCGTCACCGGCTTGATGTTCTCGGAGGCGTACTGCATGATCAGCCGCCCGGTCGTGGTCTCCCCGGTGAACGCCACCTTCGCCACCCGGGCACTGGAGGCCAGCGGCTTGCCCGCCTCCGCGCCGAAGCCGTTGACGATGTTGACCACGCCCGGCGGCAACAGGTCGGCGATCAGATTCATCCAGTAGTGGATGGACGCCGGGGTCTGCTCGGCGGGCTTCAGGATGACCGCGTTGCCCGCCGCGAGCGCGGGCGCCAGCTTCCAGGCGGCCATCAGGATCGGGAAGTTCCACGGGATGATCTGCGCGACGACCCCGAGCGGCTCGTGGAAGTGGTACGCCACGGTGTCGTCGTCGATCTCACCCAGCGACCCCTCCTGCGCGCGGATCGCCCCCGCGAAGTAACGGAAGTGGTCGATGGCCAGCGGGATGTCCGCGGCCAGCGTCTCGCGGACCGGCTTGCCGTTCTCCCAGGTCTCGGCCACCGCCAGCGACTCGAGGTTCGCCTCCATGCGGTCGGCGATCTTCAGCAGGATGTCCGAACGCTCCGTCACCGACGTACGGCCCCAGCCGGGCGCGGCCGCGTGCGCCGCGTCGAGTGCCCGCTCGACGTCCTCCGCGGTACCGCGCGCGATCTCGGTGAACGGCTGCCCGTTGACCGGCGACGGGTTGTCGAAGTACTGCCCGCGCGCCGGCGGCACGTACTCCCCGCCGATGAAGTGGTCGTAGCGCGGCTGGTAGGAGACGATCGAGCCCTCGGAGCCGGGCGTCGCGTAACGGGTCATGCTGATGTGCCTCCCGGTGCAGCGCTGCCCGCCATTGGGCAGCTCCCGTCGTGCAGGCTAGACGGGCGGACGTTGCGAATATGTTGCACCGCTGGTCACCCAGGGTGTCTGACGGACCTGAGGGCGTCGGCCCGGTACCCCCGGCACGGACAGTTCGGCCTCCAGCGCCGCGATCCGCGCCCGCACCGGTGCGGTCGGCCGCACGGCCGCCAAGGCCCGCCAGACCGCCAGGTCGTGCTCACCCCACGGCGCGTGCGCCCAGTCCGCGAGCAGATCCGGGTCGCCACGGGTGATCAGCGCCGTTCGCAGAGCCCCGGCGAGTCGGCGTCGCAGGCCCACTACCGCCGGGGCCTGGGAGTTCGGCAGCAGGGGGCCGCGGTACGCCCGTATGGCGGCCGTGAGCGCACCCGTCTCCAACTGCCGTTCCACCAGCGCCGCGTCGCACTCGACCGGCACGGAGAGCCGGTAGGGCCGCGACGCCAGCAGCCCGGGCGGCAGCAGCGGGCGAAGTCTGGCCAACTCGGCCCGCAGGGTCACCGGTGTCACCGACTCGTCCGCGTACAGCGCGCACAGCAGTTCGTCCCCGGTCATGCCCTCGGGATGCCGGGCCAGGAGCACGAGAACCTCGCTGTGCCGACGGCTCAGCCTCACCCGGCGCCCGCCACCCGGACGGAGTTCCGCCTCGTCCCGGCCCAGCACGCTCAATGTGACCGTGTCCTCCGCCTGCCTCGGCGGGGTGACCAGGCTGAGCTGCGACTCGGCCGCGCGTGCCACCGCCTGCACGAAGCCCAGGCTGTGCGGATGTGCCAGACCGTCCCCGCCGGTGATGTCGACGGCTCCCAGGACCCGGCCGGTGTGCGGATCGTGGATCGGCGCGGCCGCGCAGGTCCACGGCTGCACCCGCCTTATGAAGTGCTCGGCCGCGAAGACCTGCACCGGACGGTCCACCGCCACCGCCGTGCCCGGCGCGTTGGTCCCGACCGCCGCCTCCGACCAGCGCGCCCCGGGCACGAAGTTCATCCGGTCCGCCTGCCGCAGCGTCGTCGGATGCCCCTCGACCCACATCAGCCTGCCGTGCGCGTCGCACACCGCGAGCAGATGCGAACCCTCGGCGGCGAACGTGCCCACCAGCTCCCGAACCAGCGGCATCACCTGGGCCAGCGGATGTTCGGCGCGGTATGCGCCGAGGTCGTCGTCGGTCAGTTCCACACTCGCCGTGCCGTCCGGCCCGACGCCGGCCCGCGCGCTGCGCCGCCAGGACTCGGCCACCACCGGCCGGACCGGACGCGGGACCGTACCGACGGTCGTGAAGGTCTCATGCGCTCGGCGTAGCGCCCGAACTCTTTCGTCTGGGTCGGCTCCCGGCTCCAGAGCCACCCACTGATCGGTCAACTCGTCCTCCCTGCGAGGGATCAACTGGGTCATCGTCACGCGCGGCTCCGCCGCGGACAACCGGGCCGGCATGAGGTCAGGAGAAATTGACGAGTCTGATGTAGCGGACCCAGTCCCAGTTCACCCCCGGGTCGGTGTGATCGGTGCCGGGTACCTGGTAGTGGCCGATGATGTGCTCCCGGTCCTTCGGGATGCCGTACTTGTTGCACACCGCGGCCGTCAGTCTCGCGGACTGTTCGTAGAGCGCGTTCGTGAAGTAGGCCGGCTCGTCCACCCAGCCCTCGTGCTCGATGCCGATGCTCCGGGTGTTGTAGCCCCAGTCGCCGGCGTGCCAGGCGATGTCCGCTTCCCGGACGCACTGGGCGACATGGCCGTCCGCCGAGCGCACGAGGTAGTGCGCCGACACCTTCTTGTCGGTGTTCCGGAAGATGGCCAGAGTGTTGGTGTAGGTCTCCTGGGTGACATGGATGATCACCCGGTCGATCTTGTAGGCCGTCGGCCGGCTGGACACCGTGTAGTTGCCGCTGCTCGCGGGCTGCCATTCGCCGGGCGGGTAGTCCACCGCCGCCTGCGCGGCCGCCTGGGGGCCGGGGAGGAGTGCATAGGGGACAGCGGCGAGCGCCGCGCCCTTGAGGATGCCGCGTCGGGTGAGGTGGGTACGGGGCTGGTTCGTCTCCATCGTCGGCTGCCCTTCAGCAGTGTGAGGTGTCATCTGCCTTGTGTGACTTGGCAGTTGAGGGTGCGAATGCGCGGGACCATGGTGTGTGCGGATGCGTGCGTACGGCGGGGGTGCACGTCCGGCTCAGCGGAGCCCCCGCACGTATGACCGACACAGTGTCAGCTCCGGTCGGCGGGAACCGGGAATGGTCGTGGTGGTGTCGGTTGTGGCGTCGTGCGCCGGTCGCTTTCGCGTACATGTATCCCCCGATGCATGTGGCAGATGGTGCTCAGCACGTGTACGGCCTGGGCTTCCGCCGCTTAGGCCCGGCGGTTGCGGCTCGCGTGAATCACGGTACGGCGCGGGGGAGTTGGGCAGAAGGGTGAGCGCCGAGTCCGTGGACAACTGGCGGATTGTGGATAAGTCGGCCACCCGTTCGAGGGACTTCGGGCGTCGGCGGGCGTGGCGGGCTTTCGCCACGGGCACCGCCGAAGTGTCAGGGCCGTTCCGCCGCCATCGCCGGATCATCCAGCACGGCCCGTACCACCGAATGCGCGGCACCGAGCAGCGGACCCTCCGGCCCCAGCTCGGACACCGCCACAGGGCAAGCCGGACCGGCTGTGCGACTGCGCAGCTCACGTTGCAGAGAGGGGAGAAGCCATGGCGAGAGGGCCGCCAGCGCACCGCCGAGGACGACCGTGTCCGGGTCCAGGAGATTGACCGCCCCGGTCAGGGCGATGCCGAGCGCCGTACCCGCTTCCCGCAGCGCCGAGCGCACGTCTTCGTCGCCCGCTTCGGCCTGCTCCGCGAGCACCCCAACCACGTCCTGGCGGGGTTCGATCCCGGCCGCCCGCAGGACGGCCTCTTCTCCGGCGTACTGCTCCAGGCAGCCGCGTCCGCCGCATGGACAGGGAGGCCCGTCCGGACGGACCGGGACATGGCCCAGCTCTCCGGCGAAGCCACGGGTGCCCCGCAGCAACTGACCGTTCACGACGATCGCCGCACCGATGCCGATCTCCGCAGACACATGGAGGAAGTCGCCCGGCGTGCCGGCACCGAGCCACAGCTCCGCCAGCGCGCCGAAGTTGGCCTCGTTGTCCACGGTCAGCGGTACCCCGCCGGGCAGTACACCGCCGAGGTCAGCGTCGTGCCAGCCGAGATTGGGGGCGCGCACGACCGTACGGCCGTCGCGGGCGATCAGACCGGGAACGGCGACCGCGAGCCCGGCGACCCACAGGCCGTCCTTCTCCACCTCGGCCGTGACCTGCTGGAGAAGGGAGGTCAGTTCCTCGGCCACGGCTTCGGGGGAGCGCCCTCGGTTCGCGCCGCGCCGCACGGCCCGCGCACGAACCGAGCCCCGCAGGTCGACCGCGCACACCGCGAGATGATCCACCCCGATCTCAGCCCCGATCCCCGCCGGACCACGCCCGCTCACCGCGAGCGCGGAGCCGGGTCGTCCCACCCGGCTCGGTCGTTCGGGGCCCAGTTCCTCCAGGAGGTCCCAACGGATCAACTCGTCCACGAGGGACGAGATTGCCGCCCGGGTGAGACCGATGCGCGAGGCGACCGTGGCGCGCGACAGCGGGCCGTCCGAGCTGACGGCGTGCATGACCCGAGCCAGGTTGCGGCGACGCATGCCCTGCTGGGTGTCCGGCAGGGCGCGTCCGCTGCCCGCGGGTCGGCTGTCGTGCGGCGGTGCGGTCATGCCTCCGTCGATCCTCGGTGTCCGTGGTCCCTGCTCGGCTTGTGGTTCGGTAGCTCGCTGCCGGACCTGGAGCGCAATCCTCTTGGGCGGGGTCAGAGAGAGTCCGCACCCCGCTCCAGCAGCGGGGACGCGTCGGAGAGTACCCCGGCGATCCGGCTCAGGGCTTCCTCGTCCCGCTCCACGGCGTCCAGGACCCTTCCCTCCGTCGTGTTCCAACGGCGAGCTACGGCCGCCGGGTCCTCGCCGGTCAGCAGCCCCGCGGCCTGCGCGGCCGCGCCGAGGGCGACCAGTTCCTTCGCCTCGGGGATCTGTACCGGCCGCCCGGACAGCCGGCGCACCGTCTCCTGCCAGGCCGTGCCGCGGGCGCCGCCGCCGATCAGCAGCAAGGGAGCGCTGCGGTCGGCGTCCTCGTCGAGAACCAGGTCGAGTGCGCCGAGCAGCGAGTGCACCGCGCCGTCGTAGGCGGCCTGGAGCACCTGACCGGCGGTCGTGTCGTGGCGGAGGCCGTGCAGCAGACCCGAGGCGTGGGGCAGGTTGGGGGTGCGCTCACCGTCGAGATACGGCAGCAGGGTGACCGAGGTGCCGGGTTCCACGGCCTCCCGGTCCAGTCCCAGCAGGGCCGCGACCCGGTCCACGGCGAGGGTACAGTTCAAGGTGCAGGCCAGCGGCAGCCAGTCGCCGTGCGCGTCGGCGAAACCCGCCACCGTGCCGGTCGGGTCGGTGGGGCGGCGCTTGGAGACCGCGTACACCGTGCCCGAGGTACCGAGGCTGAGCACCGGAGTGCCGGGGCGCAGGCCCAGACCCAGGGCGGCGGCAGCGTTGTCCCCCGTGCCCGGCGCCACCAGCGCACCCTTGGAGAACGGCAGGTCGTGGCCGTCGCGCACGGTGCCCGCCACCTCGCCGGGCCGCACCACCCGAGGCAGCAGCGCGGGGTCGAGTCCCACGTGCGCCAGGGTCTCCTCGTCGTACGACTCCGTCGCGGACGCCCACCAGCCGGTGCCGGAGACATCGCCGCGGTCGGTCGTGCCGAGGCCGGTGAGGCGCTCGGTGAGGTAGTCGTGGGGGAGGCGCACCGCCCTGGTGGCGCGGACCGCGTCCGGCTCGTGCTCCGCCAGCCAGGCCCACTTGCTCACCGTGAACGACGCCCCCGGCACACTTCCCGTGCGCTCCGCCCAGGCATCCGGGCCGCCCAACTCCTCCACGAGGCGGCGCGCCTGCGGGGCCGAGCGCACGTCGTTCCAGAGCAGCGCGGGACGTACCGGCTCGCCGTGCGCGTCGAGCGTGACCAGGCCGTGCTGCTGGCCGCCGATCGACACCGCCGCCGCCTCGTGCGCCGCGTCGCCGCACTGGCGGAGCGCCTCGCACAGCGCGTCCCACCACTGGCGCGGATCGCTCTCCCGTCCCGCGCCCGAGGTCACCGTGTGCGCGGCCTGGCCGCTCGCCACCACCTGCCCGGTGGACGCGTCGACGACCAGTGCCTTCGTGGACTGGGTGGACGTGTCCACACCGACGACGAGCGGACCCTCGGCTGCTGACATCGGGCTCTCCCTCTTCCGCGGCGTCATCGACCGGCAGCGACGCCGTTCATCGATGGCGCCCCGGCGTCGAGAACATCTGGTCTCTTCCCAGAGGCGCCTTCGCATACTAATTTGTAAACGGCCATGACGAAATAGTCGTACGCACCAAGGAGCCGCGGCATGAACTACCAGCCCACCCCCGAGGACAAGTTCACCTTCGGCCTGTGGACCGTCGGCTGGCAGGGGAGGGACCCGTTCGGCGACGCCACCCGCCGCGCCCTCGACCCGGTCGAGTCGGTGCAGCGCCTGGCCGAGCTGGGCGCCCACGGCGTGACCTTCCACGACGACGACCTGATCCCCTTCGGCGCCTCCGAGACCGAGCGCGAGTCGCACATCAAGCGCTTCCGCCAGGCCCTGGACGCGACCGGCATGGCCGTGCCGATGGCGACCACCAACCTCTTCACCCACCCCGTCTTCAAGGACGGCGCGTTCACCGCCAACGATCGCGACGTGCGCCGCTACGCGCTCCGCAAGACGATCCGGAACATCGACCTCGCCGCCGAACTGGGCGCCAAGACCTATGTCGCCTGGGGCGGCCGGGAGGGCGCCGAGTCCGGTGGCGCCAAGGACGTCCGGGCGGCCCTGGACCGCATGAAGGAGGTGTTCGACCTCCTCGGCGAGTACGTCACCGCCCAGGGCTACGACCTCCGCTTCGCTATCGAGCCCAAGCCGAACGAGCCGCGCGGCGACATCCTGCTCCCCACCGTCGGCCACGCCCTCGCCTTCATCGAGCGCCTGGAGCGCCCCGAGCTGTACGGCGTCAACCCCGAGGTCGGGCACGAGCAGATGGCCGGGCTCAACTTCCCGCACGGCATCGCGCAGGCGCTGTGGGCGGACAAGCTCTTCCACATCGACCTCAACGGCCAGTCGGGCATCAAGTACGACCAGGACCTGCGCTTCGGAGCCGGTGACCTCCGGGCCGCCTTCTGGCTCGTCGACCTCTTGGAAAGCGCCGGCTACGAGGGTCCGCGGCACTTCGACTTCAAGCCGCCGCGCACCGAGGACCTCGACGGTGTCTGGGCTTCGGCCGCCGGGTGCATGCGCAACTACCTCATCCTGAAGGACCGTGCGGCCGCCTTCCGCGCCGACCCGGAGGTGCAGGAGGCACTTCGCGCGTCTCGGCTTGACGAGCTGGCCCAGCCCACGGCCGCGGACGGGCTCGACGCCTTGCTGGCCGACAGCTCGGCCTTCGAGGACTTCGACGTGGACTCCGCCGCCGCGCGGGGCATGGCCTTCGAGCGGCTCGACCAGTTGGCGATGGACCACCTGCTCGGCGCCCGAGGCTGACGGAATCGCGCGTGGCCAGTCCGTTGCGGCTGGTCACGCGCGTCCTGCGGTGCCCTTCGAACCGGGTCTCAGGGGTTCCTCAGGGTCGGCTTCAGGGATGTCTCAGGGTCGGCGGCCGGAACCGTGAGGCGCTCGGGACCGTTTCCCATGCAGAGAGCGGCAGTGGGTCGTGACGGAGGAGGCGGAGTTCATGTCGAGAAACGCGAAGGTCGCCGTAGGTGGCGTGGCGGTCGGGCTGATCCTGTTGTTCTGGCTGCCCTGGTGGGTGGCGCTTCTGATCATCGTGGGCGTGCCCGCCGCCGCGTACCTGACGTTGGACCCCTCGCAGCGGCGCAGGCTGCGCCGGGTGGCGCGCAAGGAGATAGGCCGCTGACGCCTTTGGGCGCGGCTTCGCGCGGGGTCACAGCGGACGTACGGCGATCTTGTCCAGTCCTTCCAGCAGGCCGGGGAGCTCCGGGCCGCGTCCCACGGGGATGACTTCGCCGGGTTCCGCGTCGAGCAGGATGAACGCGATGTCGTCGGTGCGGGCCACGATTGACCAGCCGGGACCGTCGGCCCGCAGGGTCCGCGCGTCTCCGGGGGCGAACGACGAGCGGACGCGTCCCAGCGGCGGCGGGGCGTCGATGTAGGCGCGTGCCTCCGCGAGCACCTGGCGGACGCCGGGACGGCCGGGCTTGGCGGTGCCTTCTGGCTCGGTCTCCGGTGCTGCTTCGGTCTCCGGAGCGGGTGCCTCGGCTCCGGAAGCCTGCTTGTTCGGCAGGACATCCGCGTCGTCGAGCCGACCGCGCCACTCGGCCCACTGAAGTGCTATCTCGTCGGCGCCGAGTCGCCGCTGGGCCGGTCCCCACGTGCTGGTGTCGGGTGGGGTGAGAGGAGGGGGGTCCGTGGACTCGGTGTCCGGGTCGTGCGGGGCGGGTACGTCGGGAGCGGCGACGGCCAGCGCCAGAGGCCAGCCGGGCAGGGCCGCCACGAGCGTCCGCTCGTCGGGCGACAACTCGTACTCCATGCCGCAGTCCCAGGAAGCGATCGCCACCGCGACCAGGGACACGTCGTCGATGACGGCCGTCCAGCGGGCTCCGTCTCCGTCCTGCCCGAGAACCAGGCCGTACCCCTCCTCGAGCGGTGTGAGGCCCAGCGCCGCGCAGGCCGCGGGATAGTCGTCACCGAGCACGCTCGGGAACTGCGCCGGTGTCAGCAGCACCGCCGTCAACACGTACAGCGCCTCGTCCGCGGCAGCCACGGGTGCATCGTCCGACCCGGCCATCTCAGCCTCCCCAGTGGTTCGTCCGTCGGCGCGCACCCTAGTGCGCGGGGGAGAGGCTTGTCACGACTCCGCGCACCGGGCGGAGCTGCGGTTTTCCTGCCGGACAGGGGCGAAACACCCCGTGGCCGTCAAGAGTCTCCTCAGTCCGCCGGCAGGCCCAGCAGATCCCGGGCCACCGCCCGAGGGGTCGTGGAACGCTCGCGGGCGAGGGCGACCACGGCTCGGCTCGCCAACTCGCCCACACCGAAGGAGAGTGCCTCCGGCGACACCCAGGACGACGCCTCTTCGACGCCATCCTGGTCGTCCCGCGCGCGGGCCGTCACATAGGCAGCCGCGGCTTCGAAGAGGTTGTGCCCGCGCGGCTTCGGCCCGGAGGGCGCCTCCCCGCGCGGGGAAGTACCCAGCCTGGCGGCGTAGTTGCGGATCATGTCGAACATGCGAACCACCTTTCCCCGGCCCGGGGCTCGCTCATCACACATGTCTCGTTACTCAAAGTAGAGTGGGAACTTGCGCGACAGAAGGGGACCTTACGGTGAAACGCTTCGAACGGCTCGACCAGATCCGGCGGATGGACCCGGTCGCCGACGCCCCGGAGATCTACCGGCTCAGCGCCGCGTTCGAATTCCCGTGGGACTACACACGAGCGCTGGAACTGGCCCTCTACCGCACCTACGCCGTCCCCAGCATCGGCCGGCTGCTGGCCGATACGGCGGAGCTGACCGAGCGCACACAGCGGCGGTACGACGACACCGCCCTGCTGCTCGACGCCGTCATGGAACACGGCTTCGCCGCCCCGGAGGGCCGTACCGCGATCCGGCGCATCAACCAGATGCACCGCAGCTACGACATCAGCGACGACGACATGCGCTACGTGCTCTCCACCTTCGTCGTCATGCCCAGACGCTGGATCGACACCTACGGCTGGCGGCGGTTGTCCCGGCACGAGATCGTCGCCACCACCGAGTACTACCGCACCCTCGGGCGCCACATGGGCATCCCCGACATCCCGGCGACGTTCGAGGAGTTCGAGGCTCTCCTCGACTCCTTCGAGAAGGAGCACTTCGCGTGGGACCAGCGGTCCCGGCAGGTGTCCGACGCGACGCTCGACCTCATGACGTCCTGGTATCCGCGTCCGCTCGCACCACTGTTGCGTACGGCGACGCTCGCCCTCCTCGACGAGCCCCTGCTGCGTGCCTTCCGCTACGAGGCGCCGAGCGCGACCGCCACCTCTCTGGTGCGCCGTGCCGTAAAGACCCGTGGACGGCTGGTCAGGCTGCTTCCGCCGCGCCGCGCGCCTCACTTCGCCCGGCAGAACTGGGAGATCAAGAGCTACCCGGACGGCTATCGCACCGCCGATCTGGGCACACACCCGGTGCCGGGGGTGGGCGGTTGCCCGGTGAGGCAGGTGAAGTTGACCGACGCGGTGGACTGAGGCGAGCAGCCGCGGCCAGTCCGAGTTCAGGACTCGCGCACCGCCAGCGCGAGGAAGTAGCCGGGCTCGTCGACGTACGACGTCATGCGCCATCCGGAACGCGCGAGGAGGGAACCGAGATTGGCCTCGGCCCGCAGGTCGTCGGGTGTGAGCTGCCTGCCCTGGCGAGCGGCCAACGCCGCCCGGCCGATGGGGTGGAACAGTGCCAGCGTGCCACCGGGCCGCACCACGCGGGCCAGTTCGCGCAAGTTCTCGCTCGGCTCAGGGAGGTGGGCGATCAGACCTGCCGCGAAGACGGCGTCCAGGGATTCCGTCCGCAAGGGGAGGGCGGTGACGTCGGCGAGCAGCAGGGCACCTTCCTGGCCTCGCCCGGCCTGCGAGGCGGCCTCCAGCATCGCCGGGGTGAGATCCGCCCCGATCACCGTCCCGGACGACCCCACGGCGGCGCGCAGCGACGGGAGCGCGCGGCCGGTGCCACATCCCGCGTCGAGCACCCGCTCGCCCGCGTCCAGCCCCATCTCGGCGACCGCCGCCGCATAGGCGGGCCCGTCGTCGGGAAACTTGCTGTCCCAGTCGACCGCCCGCGCGGTGAAGAACTCCTGGACGTGCGTGTGGTCGTCGCTCATACTCCGATGATCTCTCACCGCCCCCGTTGACGCCGCACGCACAGGGATAGGCCCCGATGCGGTCCTTTCACCGCAACTCCACGTCATGTTCGGACACCCGCTGTGTCATGTTGTGACAGCTTTCGAAACGCGCCCCCTGTGTACGCCCCTGCCCCGGCTAGCGTCCGTGGGCCATGGGACACCTCGACCACGCGGCCTTCGGCTGGCTCACCCCGGCGCTCTCGTATGCGATGGCCTGCATCGGCGCCGCACTCGGCCTGCGCTGCACCGTGCGCGCGCTGGCGACGACCGGCCGGGCGCGCCGCAACTGGCTGATCACGGCCGCCTCGGCGATCGGGACCGGCATCTGGACCATGCACTTCATGGCGATGCTCGGCTTCCGCGTCAGTGGCACCGACATCCGCTACGACGTGCCGCTGACGATCCTGAGCCTCGTCGTCGCCATGGTCGTCGTGTGCGCGGGTGTCTTCGCCGTCGGCTACAGCAGGGACCGCAACCGCGCCCTTCTGATCGGCGGCCTCACCACCGGCCTCGGCGTCGCCAGCATGCACTACCTGGGCATGGCCGCGGTCCGGCTGCACGGGGACGTGTCCTACGACCCCGTACTCGTCGGGCTGTCGGTCGTGATCGCGGTGGTCGCCGCGACGGCCGCGCTCTGGGCGGGCCTGAACATCAAGTCCCCGGTCGCGGTCACCCTCGCCTCCCTGGTCATGGGGGCGGCCGTCAGCAGCATGCACTACAGCGGCATGTTCGCGGTGAGCGTCCACGTCGACCCCTCCGGCGCGACCCTGCCGGGTGCCACGGCCATGCAGTTCATCTTCCCGCTCGCCGTGGGCCTCGGCTCCTACCTCTTCATCACCTCGGCCTTCGTCGCCCTCTCGCCCTCGGCGGACGAGCGCCACGCGTCCGCCACCGCCCAACGGCCCGTCGAGGGCGCCGCCCGCTAGCGGAAGCCCGGCCCGAGAGCCCCGACCCACTGCCCGAGCGAGGAGGCCATGCGCCCACCCCGTAGCACCCCGAAGGCCGGACCACCGGCGCAGTCCCCGACCCCGTTGCGCGGCCGGCGCGCACACGCCGGGCCCCCGGCCGACGAGGGCCCCGAGGCGTACCTCGACATGGCGCCGGACTACGCGCCCCCGCGCGCGAGTCGCTGGCACATGCGCCCCCGGACCGTGCGCGCCAAGGTGGTCTGCCTCCTGATGGTGCCGGTGGTCTCGCTCCTCGCGCTGTGGGCGTACGCCACCGTGACGACCGCTCAGGACGTGTCCAAGCTGCGCCAGTCACAGCGCGTCGACGCCGAGCTGCGTACGCCCGTCGCGGTCGCGGTCGCCGCGCTCCAGGCCGAACGGGCCGCCGCCGTGCGGTACGCCGCCGAACCGAACGCGGCACGCGGGAACGACCTGCGCGGTCTCGCGGCCACTACCGACCGGGCGGTGGCGAAACTGCGGCTCGGTGACGACAGCACCGTCGCCGCCGGCCAGCAGCTCCCCGCGGGCGTCGGCAGCCGTCTGGAGACCTTCGTCGGCGGGGTCGAGCAGCTCCGCGCGCTGCGGACCGCCGTGCTGGGCCGCGAGGCGGACTGGGCGTCAGCGTACGACCGGTACTCCAGGACCGTCGACACCGCGTTCGCCGTGGACGGAGCGCTCTCCGGCATCCAGCGGGCCGATGTGGGCTCCGACGCGCGCGTGCTGCTGGAATTCTCGCGGGCCGCCGAAGCACTGGCCCAGGAGAACGCCGTCCTCGGCAGCACGCGCCCGGACGACACGCTCCGAGGCCGACGTGCCCTGCTGCTGGAGGGCGCCGTCGCCAACCGGCGCACTCTCACCCAGGTCGCTGTCGCCGACCTGCCCGCCGCCCAGCGCGCCGCCTGGAACCGCGTCGCGCACGGCAGCGCCTACCTAGCCCTCACCGCCGCCGAGGACCGCGTTCTCGCCGCCGGCTCCGGCGCCCAGGCGGTCGACACGGCCCCCGGTTCGGCCTGGGCCACCGCCCACGCGCGCGTGCAGGCCGACATGAGCGCCATCGCGGCGGACACGAGCCGGGCGGTCGCGGGCCGCGCCGACCCGTTCACGCACGGCGTGCTGAGCCCTGCCGGTGCCGCCGTGCTGTTCGGCCTCGCAGCCGTCGTCGCCTCGCTCGTGATCTCGGTCCGGATCGGACGCGCGCTCGTGGTCGAGCTGGTGAGTCTGCGCAACGACGCTCTGGAGATCGCCCGCCGTAAACTCCCGGCGGCCATGCGGAAACTCCGGGCCGGTGCGGAGATCGACATCCGGGCCGAGGCGCCCGTCGGACCGCCCGCCGAGGACGAGACCGGACAGGTGGCGGAGGCCCTGACGACTGTGCACCGGGCCGCCCTGCACGCCGCCGTGGAGCGCGCCGAACTCGCCAGCGGCATCTCCGGGGTCTTCGTCAACCTCGCCCGTCGCAGTCAGGTGCTGGTCCACCGTCAGCTCAGTCTGCTGGACAGCATGGAGCGCCGCTCCGACGACCCGAACGAGCTGAGCGACCTGTTCCGGCTCGACCACCTCACCACCCGCATGCGGCGCCACGCCGAAAGTCTGATCATCCTCTCCGGAGCGGCACCCGGCCGGGCCTGGCGCATGCCGGTCTCCCTGACCAACGTCGTCCGCGCGGCGGTATCCGAGATCGAGGACTACGCGCGCGTCGAAGTCCGTCAGCTCCCCGAGGCGGCCGTCATCGGGGCAGCCGTCGCCGACCTCACGCACCTGCTCGCGGAACTGGTCGAGAACGCGGCCCAGTTCTCGCCGCCCCACACGCGCGTGCGTGTGTCCGGCGAACCGGTCGGCAACGGCTACGTCCTCGAGGTCGAGGACCGGGGCCTCGGCATGAGTGCCGAGACGCTCGCGGAGGCCAACCGGCGCATCGAGCAGTCCGAGGCCCTCGACCTCTTCGACAGCGACCGCCTCGGCCTCTTCGTGGTCAGCAGACTCGCGGCCCGCCAGGGCATCAAGGTGCACCTGCGCACCTCCCCGTACGGCGGCACCACCGCGGTCGTGCTGCTGCCCACCGCCCTGGTCCACCAAGGAACCCCGGAGCAGCCCGCCGAGGCACCCGCAGCTCCTCGGGAGCCGGAACGTGAGTACGCGCGCGTGCCCGAGGTGCCCGCCCCCGCCGCGGTGACCACCCAGACCGAGCGACCCGCCCTGGCCGCCACCGTGCCACCGCCCCCCGAACCCATCCCCGACACACCGCCTCCCGGAGTCAGCACCTTGAGGCCCCACCGCCCGCCCACCGACTCCGAATCCTCGGACGACCTCCCGCGCCGCGTGCGCCAGGCCAGCCTCGCGCCCCAGCTCCGCAAGGAGCGCCCCGCCGAACCGGCAGCGGAACCCGAATCACCCGACGACGAGGGACGCACCCCGGAAACCGTGCGGGACCGCATGGCTGCCTACCGCGACGGCTGGGTGCGCGGCGGCGGCCGACGTCCCGGCCGCGCCGCACCAGCGCCCGCGACGGGCAGCGACAGCACCGAAGGAGAACCCGCATGATCCAGGAGCCGAACACGACCGCGAACCAGCGATCCGGCGAACTCGACTGGCTCCTGGACGACCTGGTCAGGCGGGTGGGCGAAGTGCGCCATGCCGTCGTGCTGTCCAACGACGGCCTCGCGGTCGGCGCCTCCACCGGTCTCGGCCGTGACGACGCCGAACACCTCGCCGCCGTGGCCTCCGGCTTCAACAGCCTGGCCAAGGGCACAGGACGCCACTTCGGCGCGGGCGGCGTCCGCCAGACCATGGTGGAGCTTGACGACGCCTTCCTCTTCGTGGTCTCCGCCGGCGACGGCTCCTGCCTCGCCGTCCTCACGGCGGCCACCGCCGACATCGGCCTGGTCGCCTACGAGATGGCACGCCTGGTCAGACGCGTGGGTGAGCACCTCTACGCGGCACCGCGCGTCGGCTCACGGCCGCCCGCGGCAGGCTGACCGGGAAGGCCGGAACCGATGACCGAGAACCCGCCGGGCGACCTCCGCGACGAGGGCAGCCAGTGGTACGACGGCGAGGCCGGGCCCCTGGTGCGCCCCTACGCCATGACCGGCGGACGCACCCAGCCCGGCCCGACCGGGGTGCCCTTCGACCTCATCGCCCTGGTCACCCTCGACCCCGCCGCGCCGGGAGTGGACGACGGCAGCGCGCTGGGCCCGGAACACCGGGCCCTGATCGAGCTGTGCCGTACCGAGACACAGTCGGTCGCGGAACTCGCGGCCGACGCCGACCTGCCCGTCGGCGTGGTCCGCGTGCTCCTGGGCGACCTGCTGGAACTGGGTTGCGTCACCGTCAGCCGCCCGGTGCCGCCCGCGCATCTGCCGGACGAGCGGATTCTGCGCGAGGTCATCGAAGGGTTGCGGGCCCTGTAGATGAACGTTTACGACCGACCCGGCGCCTCTTCGACCGCCGTTCCGCACGCTTCCGGTGCTCAATCGGCCGGAAGTCGGTCACATCTGGTGCTTTTCAGTCCGAACCCCCGAGGCGGTGTCGAAGTTGTCATGATGCTGACCTCACGCCCGAGCACGTCGACCGCAGCCGGCCCTCCCGAGAGAAGTGATCATGGCCTCTGAGCACGACGAAGCCGCCGACGACATCTCCGCCCTGGCGCTGAAGATACTGGTGGCGGGGGGATTCGGCGTCGGAAAGACCACGCTGGTCGGCTCCGTCAGCGAGATCCGGCCGCTGCGCACCGAGGAACTGCTCAGCGAGGCGGGCCAACTGGTCGACGACACCGACGGCGTGGACCACAAGGTCACCACCACCGTGGCGATGGACTTCGGCCGCATCACCATCCGCTCCGGCCTCGCCCTCTACCTGTTCGGGACGCCGGGACAGGACCGCTTCTGGTTCATCTGGGACGAACTCTCGCAAGGGGCCCTGGGAGCCGTGGTCCTCGCCGACACCCGCCGCCTGGAGGACTGCTTTCCTGCGGTCGACTACTTCGAGCACCGGCGCATCCCGTTCGTTGTCGCCGTCAACTGCTTCCCCGGCGCGCGCCCCTACGGCGCCCACGACGTCTCGCGCGCCCTCGACCTGGACCAGGGCACGCCCGTGGTGCTCTGCGACGCCCGTGACCGCGACTCCGGCAAGGAAGTGCTGATCCGCCTCGTCGAGTACGCCGGGCGCATGCACACCGCCCGGCTTCTCGACTCGGTGAGCTGAGGCCGCCTCAGTCCGCGAGGTCCTGCACGGCCACCACATGGTCGATGTGCACCCTCACCAGCAGTTCACCCGGAACGCCGTTGCGGGCGCCGAACTCCTCGGCGCGGTCCTCGCCCATGTACCGCGCGGCGATCCGGGTGGCCCACCGGCGGATCTCGTCCAGATCCTCGGACAACCGGGCCTGTCCGTTCAGCACCACGAACGAGAACGGTGGCCGGTCGTCGTCCACGCAGAGCGCGACCCGCGGGTCACGGGCGAGATTGCGCCCTTTCACTGTCCCCTCCCCGGTGTTGAAGACCAGCTCGTCACCGTCGAGCAGGAACCAGATCGGGGCGATATGAGGGCTTCCATCGGCCCTTACGGTCGCCAGCTTGCCGGTTCGGGTGCCGTGGGAGACGAACGCCCGCCATTCCTCGTCGGTCATCTTGTGTGCCATGAGCCCATCCTGCTTGCCGGGACGCCGGAGGTGGGGAAGGCTTGCGGAAAGCTCCTCCAGCCAGGGGGAGAGGCCACACGGGGAGAACGAACATGGCGCAGAACCAGGGACTGGGCTGGCTCCTGGACGATCTCACTCAGCGCGTGGACCACGTGCGCCACGCGCTGGTGCTCTCGAACGACGGACTGGTCACCGGGGCGAGCACCGGACTACGGCGCGAGGACGCGGAGCATCTGGCGGCCGTTTCCTCCGGACTGCACAGTCTGGCGAAGGGCTCGGGCCGCCACTTCGGCGCAGGCCGCGTCCGGCAGACCATGATCGAGTACGACGACGCCGTACTCTTCGTCACCGCGGCGGGGCCCAGCAGTTGCCTGTGCCTGCTCAGCGGCGCGGAGGCGGACATCGGTCAGATCGCCTACGAGATGACGCTGCTCGTGAACCGGGTCGGCGAACACCTCGGCGTGAACGCTCGGCAGCCCGAGCACTCTCCGGTGTCTGAACTCTGACCTCCGAGTTCAGCGGGGGTACGGAGGGTTATCCACAGGCCCGACACGGAGTGCGCGGATATGGCTACGGTGTGTGCACGGCGAACGCGCAGGGCGTGAGCCGACCACTCCACGGGGGAGCAGAGCCATGCCGGGAACCACCATCGCATCCGTGACCACCCTGACCCCGGAGCGCCCCGCGCTCTGCGCACCGAGCCGCGCGGCTCGGGAACTGGGTCTCAAGCGCTACGAGTTCGACCTTGCCGTCGAGCTGGGCCGCATCCGCGTCGTCTCAGACGAGGGAAGCGGCGGCCGGCGAGTCGCTCGGACCGAGATCGCCCGCCTTCAGGCGCAGGCCGGCTTTCCCCAGACGCTCCGCGAGCGAGTGCGCGTCGTGGGCACCAAGGAGGGCGCCTCACTCATGGGCGTCTCCGAAGGCAGGTTCGCCAGGCTCGCCCGGCTTGGACTGCTGGTCCCGGTGCGCTTCTACCTCAACCGGTACCGAGCCGTGGTGTGGCTGTATCTGGCCGAGGAACTGCGGGAGTTCGTGGCGAACGGTGAGCACGCCGAGCTGATCACGGGCAGGACACCCGAGACACTCAGGAGCCAGTTGACGGCCGGGCTCGACCTGCGCCCGAGAAACTGGCGGGGACGTCACCTCGGTTTCCTGCTGCGGCAGGCCGAGGACCCATGGGCGCGAGCCGGAGCGATTGCCGCCTTCCTGCCGAGCGAGGAGGTCGCGGAGATCGTCAAAATTCCCTACGAGCGGGCCAGGTTGGACCGCGTGAGGCCGAACCTGCCCGAGCACGGCGCCCCCGGATCACCTTCCGCGCTGCTCGGCGAGCAGCTCATGACCGCGCAGGACGCGGACGAGATCGCCTGGCTGAGCGCGGACCTGGCGCGGCAGTTGGAAGCGACGCGGGCACCTCGGTCCGCATCGTCAATCGTGCCGGCTCAGCGGGATCATGCCGCGCGACGACCGCGTGTACGGCGAGTGCCCACACTGCCAGTACCACGACCTGCGGCCCCCGCAGCACCGGTCGACATCGCCACGGCGCGAGCAGGCTCCGAAACTCCGGTCCCTCCGCCGCTGAGGCGAAGCGACCATGGGCCCGGAGCCGGCGCGCCGCGACCGCCCCGGGGGCTGCTGACCTGGCTGCGTCGCAGAAGCCCCCGGAGCGCACCGGCCGACGATCACCCTAGAGGGACCTGAACAGGCCCTCCTGGACGACCGACACGAGCAGTTGCCCGTGCACGTCGTAGATGCGCCCGCGGGCCAGGCCACGGCCGCCGATGGCGATCGGGGACTCCTGGTCGTACAGGAACCATTCGTCGGCGCGGAACGGACGGTGGAACCACATGGCGTGGTCAAGCGACGCCATGTCGAAGTTCCGCTGACCCCACAGCGGCTCGATCGGGATGCGGACCGCGTCGAGCAGGGTCATGTCGCTCGCGTAGGTCAGCGCGCAGGTGTGGACCAGCGGGTCGTCGCCGAGCGGACCGACCGCGCGCATCCACACCGCGCTGCGCGGCTCGGCACCGTCGATGTCATCGGCGTTCCAGCGCAGCCGGTCGACATAGCGGATGTCGAAGGGCTGGCGGCGCGCCATCAGCTCCAACTGCTCAGGGAGCGCGCCCAGATGCTTCCGGATCTCCTCGGCCACGGGCGGCAGCGACTCCGGGTCCGGCACCACACGGGCGGGCGGGAGCTGGTGCTCGAACGGTCCTTCCTCAGGCTTGTGAAAGGAGGCGGTCAGATTGAAGATCGTGCGGCCCTGCTGCACGGCCGTGACCCGGCGCGTGGTGAACGAACGTCCGTCACGGACCCGCTCCACCTGGTACACGATCGGCACGCCCGGCCGGCCCGGACGCAGGAAGTACGCGTGCAGCGAGTGCACGGGGCGGTCGCCTTCCGTGGTGCGCCCCGCGGCGACCAGCGCCTGGCCCGCCACCTGGCCGCCGAAGACCCTCTGGAGGGACTCCTGCGGGCTGCGGCCGCGGAAGATGTTGACCTCGATCTGCTCCAGGTCGAGCAGATCGACCAGGCTCTCGGCCGGATTCGTCATCGGTGGGTTTCTCCTGTGCTCACAACTGACCGACATCGGTGACACGGACGACCGCACGGCCCTCCGCGTCGGATGCGGCGAGATCGACTTCCGCGCTGATGCCCCAGTCGTGGTCACCATTCGGGTCGTCGAAGATCTGACGGACGCGCCACAGCTTGTCCTGCGGCTCCTCCTTGATCACCAGCAGCTTGGGGCCGCGGGCGTCGGGGCCGGTGCCGAGGTCCTCGTACTCGTCCCAGTACTTGTCCATGGCCTCGCCCCACGCGTCCGCGTCCCAGCCGGAGTCGGCGTCCATCTCGCCGAGTTCGTCGACCTGGTCAAGGGCGGCCAGCTCCACGCGGCGGAAGAGGGCATTGCGGACCAGCACGCGGAAGGCGCGCGCGTTGGTGGTGACCGGCTTCACCTCGTCGGCCTTCTCCTGGGCCTCCTCGGCGGTCATCACCTCCGGGTTGGCGAGCTGCTCCCACTCGTCCAGGAGGCTGGAGTCGACCTGGCGGACCATTTCACCGAGCCACTCGATGAGGTCCTGGAGGTCCTCGGACTTCAGGTCGTCCGGGATGGTGTGGTCGAGGGTCTTGTAGGCGCTGGCCAGGTAGCGCAGCACGATGCCCTCGGTACGGGCCAGCTCGTACAGCGAGACAAGTTCCGTGAAGGACAGGGCGCGCTCGTACATGTCGCGGACGACCGACTTCGGCGACAGCGGGTGGTCGCCGACCCAGGGGTGGCTCTTGCGGTAGGTGTCGTAGGCGTGGAAGAGCAGCTCTTCCATCGGCTTGGGGTAGCTGATGTCCTGGAGCCGCTCCATGCGCTCCTCGTACTCGACACCGTCCGCCTTCATCAGGGCCACGGCCTCACCGCGCGCCTTGTTCTGCTGGGCGGCGAGGATCTGACGCGGGTCGTCCAGGGTGGACTCGACGACGGACACCATGTCGAGGGCGTAGGACGGCGACTCGGGGTCGAGGAGTTCGAAGGCGGCGAGCGCGAAGGTGGACAGCGGCTGGTTGAGCGCGAAGTCCTGCTGGAGGTCCACCGTGAGACGGACGATGCGGCCCTCGGCGTCCGGCTTGTCGAGCTTCTCGACGATCCCGCCGTCCAGCAGCGAGCGGTAGATGGCGATCGCGCGGCGGATGTGCCGGAGCTGCTGCTTGCGCGGCTCGTGGTTGTCCTCCAGCAGATGGCGCATCGCCTCGAAGGCGTTGCCCGGCCGGGCGATCACCGACAGCAGCATGGTGTGCGTCACCCGGAACCGCGAGGTCAGCGGCTCGGGCTCGGACCCGATCAGCTTCTCGAAGGTGTTCTCCGTCCAGCCGACGAAGCCCTCCGGAGCCTTCTTGCGCACCACCTTGCGGCGCTTCTTCGCGTCGTCCCCCGCCTTGG
Source organism: Streptomyces bauhiniae (assembly GCF_004784475.1). Classification (GTDB taxonomy): domain Bacteria; phylum Actinomycetota; class Actinomycetes; order Streptomycetales; family Streptomycetaceae; genus Streptomyces; species Streptomyces seoulensis. Next base: position 544,252 of record NZ_SRRT01000005.1, on the reverse strand, counting down.
CGAGGGCCTTCTCGTTCTCGATGACGTGCTCGGGGGCCTGCGCGACGACGAGTCCGGCGGTGTCGAAGCCGGCGCGGCCGGCCCGTCCCGCGATCTGGTGGAACTCGCGGGCCCGCAGCGTGCGCACCCGGTTGCCGTCGTACTTGGTCAGGGCGGTGAACAGCACGGTGCGGATGGGCACGTTGACGCCGACACCGAGGGTGTCCGTGCCGCAGATGACCTTCAGCAGACCGGCCTGGGCCAGCTTCTCCACCAGGCGCCGGTACTTGGGCAGCATGCCGGCGTGGTGGACGCCGATGCCGTGCCGTACGTAACGGGAGAGGTTCTGGCCGAACTTGGTGGTGAAGCGGAAGTTGCCGATCAGCTCGGCGATCCGGTCCTTCTCCTCGCGGGTGCACATGTTGATGCTCATCAGCGCCTGCGCCCGTTCCACGGCCTGCGCCTGCGTGAAGTGCACGATGTACACCGGAGCCTGCCGGGTCTCCAGCAGCTCGGTGAGCGTCTCGGTGAGCGGGGTGAGCCGGTACTCGTAGGAGAGCGGCACCGGCCGGGTGGCCGAGCGGACGACCGCGGTGGGGCGCCCGGTGCGGCGGGTGAGGTCCTTCTCGAAGAAGGACACGTCACCGAGCGTGGCCGACATCAGGATGAACTGGGCCTGGGGCAGCTCCAGCAGCGGGATCTGCCAGGCCCAGCCCCGGTCGCCCTCCGCGTAGAAGTGGAACTCGTCCATCACAACCTGGCCGATGTCCGCGTTCTTGCCGTCCCGCAGCGCGATGGACGCCAGCACCTCGGCCGTGCAGCAGATCACGGGCGCGTCGGCGTTCACGGAGGCGTCGCCGGTCAGCATGCCCACGTTCTCGGTGCCGAAGATCTTGCACAGTTCGAAGAACTTCTCCGACACCAGCGCCTTGATCGGAGCGGTGTAGAAGGTGACCTCGTCGCGGGCGAGCGCCGCGAAGTGCGCGCCGGCGGCGATCATGCTCTTGCCGGACCCGGTGGGCGTCGAGACGATCACGTTCGCCCCGGACACCACCTCGATCAGCGCCTCTTCCTGGTGGGGATAGAGGGTGAGGCCGCGATCCTGGGCCCACGACTCGAAGTTTTCGTACAGGGCGTCGGGGTCGGCGGTCCGCGGGAGCTGATCGATGAGGGTCACGCCCCCATCTTGCCTGCCCATGCCGTCAACCGGGGAATCGGCTGCGGGCGTCAAGATCATGGAGGCTACGCTGTGTCGCCGACGGATCATCAGCACCGCAGGTCAACTGGACAGCGGCACACGAGGAATGGGCGGGGACGCGGCCATGATGGGACCAGCACACTCACTGTCGGGGGCCGCGGCCTGGCTCGGTGTCGGAGCGGCGGCCGCCGCCTCCGGGTACCCGATGCCCTGGCCGGTCCTGCTGGTGGGTTCCCTGGTCTGTGCCGGTGCCGCGCTCGCCCCCGACCTGGACCACAAGGCGGCCACCATCTCGCGGGCCTTCGGACCGGTGTCCCGCTGGATCTGCGAGATCGTCGACAAGCTGTCGTACGCCGTCTACAAGGCCACCCGGAAGCCGGGCGACGCACGCCGCACGGGCGGTCACCGCACTCTCACGCACACCTGGCTGTGGGCGGTGCTGATCGGGGTGGGCAGCTCCGCGGTGGCGATCACCTGTGGCCGCTGGGGCGTCCTGGCCATCCTGTTCGTGCACATGGTGCTGGCCATCGAGGGCCTGCTGTGGCGGGCGGCACGCGGCTCCAGCAGCGATGTGCTGGTCTGGCTGCTCGCGGCGACCAGCGCCTGGATTCTGGCGGGGATGCTGGACAAGCCGGGCCAGGGCGCCGACTGGCTGTTCAGCGACCCGGGCCAGGCGTACATGTGGCTGGGCCTGCCGGTCGTGCTGGGCGCCCTGGTTCACGACATAGGGGACGCGCTGACCGTCTCCGGCTGCCCCGTCCTGTGGCCCATTCCCGTCGGCCGCAAGCGCTGGTACCCGATCGGGCCGCCGAAGGTGCTGCGCTTCCGGGCGGGGAGCTGGGTCGAGCTGCGGGTACTGATGCCCGCGTTCATGCTGCTCGGCGGAGTGGGCGGCGCCGCGGCGCTCAACTTCATCTGAGTCCCCGGACGAGCTCGTCAGGCGCTCGCGTCCGGGCGCTGACCGCCGTACCGGCGCTCGAACCGGTCGATGCGGCCCTCGCTGTCCAGCGTGCGGGCCTTGCCGGTGTAGAAGGGGTGGCTCTCCGAGGAGATCTCCACGTCGATCACGGGGTATGTCTCGCCGTCGTCCCACTCGATGGTCTGCTCGCTGCTGGCGGTGGACCGGGTGAGGAAGGCGTAGCCCGCCGAGCGGTCGCGGAAGACGACCGGACGGTATCCGGGCTGCTTGTCCTGCTGCATGGCGGCTCCTCGCACGAGTGGGTGGGGCGGGAGGCTTCCGGATCAGCCGGGGAGGGAGTCCTCGTCGACGATGTGGACGGCGGCCTCCTCGGCGGAGGCGGCGGCGCCGTCGATGCCGACGTCGGTGGCCACGAGCGCGCTCTCGTCGTCCTCGTGCACACCCTCGTCGGGAGCGACCAGTCGGCCGGAACGGCGAAGACCGACCTCGTTGTCGAGCAGTTCGCCGTCGGTGCCCTCGACGTCACCCAAACCGTCGCCGTCGAGGGCGGCCGGATCGGGCAGTTCCTCCGCGAGCCGCTGGTCGAGCGTCTCACCGGCGGCGCGCTCCGCCGCCGTCACCCCGTCGTGCTCGACCGCCCAGGGCCGCTCGGGAGGGGACCAGCCCCGGTCGAGGGGATCGTCGACACCGTCGACGTCCAACGTGTCCTCGACGTCGAGCACCCCCGAGTCCTCCTGGATCTCGTCGGTGTCGGGCTGGTAGACGTCGTCACCCCATCCGTCGGCGCTGTTCACGTAGACCTCCATCCGGTAAGCACGACCCGACGCCGTGAGAACGGGCGCGGGCCCATCGGCACACACGACCCTGCTGTCCCACGGAACGGCCGGGAAAACGTCCCCCGGATTCCGGGCCCGGTGCCTTCATCCAGCCTTCCACCCCCCTTCGGGACCGCGCAACGGCAACGCTGGGTAGTGGGCGAGAGGCGGCCGCCTGCCCGCCGCACCACCCGGTTCCGCCTCGGCCCGGTGGGCCGCCGCTCACCCGTTCACCCGTGCCAGGAACGCCAGAGCGCCGCGTAGGCTCCGTCGGCCGCGACCAGGTCGTCATGGCTGCCCAGCTCGCTGATGCGGCCGTTCTCGACGACCGCGATCACATCGGCGTCATGGGCGGTGTGCAGACGGTGGGCGATGGCGACCACCGTGCGCCCGTCGAGGACACGGGAGAGCGAACGCTCCAGGTGGCGGGCGGCGCGCGGATCGAGGAGGGAGGTCGCCTCGTCCAGCACCAGCGTGTGCGGGTCGGCCAGCACCAGCCTGGCGAGCGCGATCTGCTGGGCCTGGGCCGGGGTCAGCGGCAGACCACCGGAACCGACCTCGGTGTCCAGCCCCGCGTCCAGCGCCCGCGCCCAGGTGTCCGCGTCGACCGCGCCCAGTGCCGCCCACAGCTCGGCGTCGCGTGCCTCGGTGCGGGCCAGCAGCAGGTTGTCGCGCAGGGAGCCGACGAAGACGTGGTGCTCCTGGTTGACGAGGGCGACATGCGAACGGACGCGTTCGGCCGTCATCCCGGACAGCTCGGCGCCGCCCAGCGTGACATGGCCGTCCCGCGGTGCGTAGACACCGGCGAGCAGCCTGCCCAGCGTGGACTTGCCCGCGCCAGAGGGGCCGACCAGCGCCAGCCGGGTGCCCGGTGCGACCCGCAGGGAGACCGCGCGCAGCACGTCGACGCCCTCGCGGTAACCGAAGTGCACCCGGTCCGCGTCCACGTCCCGCCCGTCCGGCACCAGCGACGCGTCACCGGCGTCCGGCTCGATGTCCCGTACTCCCACGAGCCGGGCCAGCGACACCTGGGCGACCTGTACCTCGTCGTACCAGCGCAGGATGAGATTGATCGGGTCGACCAGCATCTGGGCGATCAGCGCGCCCGTGGTGAGCTGTCCGACATCCATCCAGCCTCGCAGGACGAAGACACCGCCGACCATGAGGACGGAACCCAGCACGATGATGTGAACGGCGTTGATCACGGGAAACAACACCGAGCGCAGCCACAAGGTGTACTGCTCCCACACGGTCCACTCTTTGATCCGCCGGTCCGAGAGGGCGACGCGGCGGGCGCCGAGGCGGTGGGCCTCGATGGTGCGGCCGGCGTCCACGGTCTCGGCGAGCGAGGCGGCGACGGCCGCGTATCCGGCGGCCTCCGAGCGGTAGCCGGAGGGGGCGCGCTTGAAGTACCAGCGGCACCCGGCCACCAGCACCGGCACCGCGAGCAGGACGGCGGCCGCAAGCGGCGGGGCCGTGACGACAAGGCCACCGAGCAGCAGAAGCGCCCACACGACACCGATCGCCAGCTCGGGAACGGCCTCCCGCATGGCGTTGGACAGCCGGTCGATGTCGGTCGTGATGCGGGAGAGCAGGTCGCCCGTCCCGGCCCGTTCCAGCACACCCGGCGGCAGCCGGACCGAGCGGACGAGGAAGTCCTCGCGGAGATCGGCCAGCATTTGCTCCCCGAGCATCGCGCCGCGCAGCCGCACCTGCAGGGTGAAGAGCGCCTGCACGGCCGACGCGACCACGAAGAGGCCGATGGTCAGGCCGAGTTGAAGGTTGGTGGTCCGGTCGGCGACGCGCTCGACCAGACCGCCGAGCAGGTACGGGCCCACCATGGAGGCGACGACCGCGATCGTGTTGACGCCGATGAGCAGCAGGAAGGCCCGGCGATGACGGCGGAACAGCTCCGCCACATAGTCGCGCACGGTCGACGCCGCGCCGACGGGCAGGGTGGTGGCGGTCGTCGGGGCCGCCGGGTCGTAGGCCGGTGGCGCTACGCCGATCATGCGCTCTCCTCGATATCTTCGAGCGGTTCGAGAGCGCCCAGAAGAGGGGCTCCGTCGGAGGGGTCCGGACGATCCCGTGGGGGAGGCGGGGCCGCGGTGTCCCCTGACATGCGCTGCTCGTCCTCGGTCTCGCGGGTGACGACGGCGCGGTACCGGGGTTCGGTGCCGATCAGCTCGCGGTGCTTGCCGGTCGCCGCGACCTCGCCCTCGTGGAGGAAGACGACCTCGTCGGCCCGGTCCAGCAGCAACGGTGACGAGGTGAGCACCACGGTCGTACGGCCCGAGCGCAGCCGGCGCAGACCGTCCGCGATCCTTGCCTCGGTGTGCGAGTCCACGGCGGAGGTCGGTTCGTCCAGCACCAGGACCTCCGGATCGGCGACCAGGGAGCGGGCCAGGGCGAGACGCTGGCGCTGGCCGCCGGACAGGGAGCGTCCGCGCTCGGTGATCCGTGCGTCCATCGGGTCGACCGCGTCCAGCGACCCCTGCACCAGGGCGTCCAGCACATCCGTGCACTGGGCGGCCGCCAGCGCGTCTTCGGCGCGGACGGTGCCGGAGGCGGGGACGTCGAGGAGTTCGCGCAGGGTGCCGGACAGCAGCACCGGGTCCTTGTCCTGGACCAGGACGGCGGTGCGGGCCTGGTCGAGGGAAAGCTCGTCCAGCGGCACGCCGCCCAGCAGGACCGACAGGCCGGGCTCGGGGGCGTGGCCGCCCAGGCGATCGGCGAGGCGTCCCGCCACATCGGGGTCGCCGCACACCACCGCGGTGAACCCATGGGCGGGGGCGTGCAAACCGGTAGCCGGATCGACCAGGTCGCCGCCCGGCAACTCGGCCGCGCGTGAGCCCTCGGTTTCCGTGAGGCGTTCCAACGACAGCACGCGCGCGGCCCGTTGGGCGGAGGGCCGGGAGAAGGAGTACGCCATGGCGATCTCCACGAAGTGCCGCAGCGGATAGTTCACGATCATGACCGCGCTGTAGACGGTGACCAGCTCACCGACCGTGATCCGGCCCTCGCGGGCCAGTTGGACGCCGCGCAGGACGACCACGATCAGCAACAGACCCGGCAGCAACACTTGGAGGGCGGAGATGACCGACCACATCCGGGCGCTGCGCACGGCCGCGTGGCGTACCTCCTGCGAGGCGCGGCGATAGCGGTCGAGGAACAGGTCCTCGCCGCCGATGCCCCGCAGCACCCGCAGCCCGGCCACGGTGTCCGAGGCCAGCTCGGTCGCGCGGCCGGCCTTCTCGCGCTGAACGTCGGCCCGGCTGGTGGCCCTGGGCAGCAGTGGCAGCACCGCGAGCGCGACCACGGGCAGGCCCACGGCGACGACCACGCCGAGAGCCGGCTGGTAGACCAGCAGCGCGACGCAGACCACGACGACCGTCAGCGCGGCCGCGGTGAAGCGGGACACCGCCTCGACGAACCATCCCAGCTTCTCCACGTCACCCGTCGAAACGGTGACCACTTCGCCCGCCGCGACCCGCCGCGTCAGTGCGGAGCCGAGGTACGCGGCCTTGCGTGCCAGGAGTTGCTGGAGGCGGGCGGCCGCCGTGATCCAGTTGGTGACGGCGGCGCGATGCAGGAAGGTATCGCCCACCGCGATAGCGGTTCCGCACAGCAGCATCAGACCGCCCGTCAGGGCGAGCCGGCGGGCGGACCGGTCGACGGCCGCCTGCACGGCCAGGCCGACACAGAAGGGCAGGGCGCAGACCGAGGCGAAGTGGAGGAGGCCCCACAGCAGTGCCCTGCACTGTCCGCCCAACTGGTGGCGGCCGAGCCACCACAGCAGGCGGGGGCCGGACCGCGCGTCGGGTACGCCTGGATCTGAGTACGGAAGGTCTTGGATCTGCATGGCGTCCCAGTGGCTCGTGTCAGGGAAGGGCATGCTGCGGCGACACCCGGAGGCGGCGGCAAGCCGTGAAAGGTTCGCCTTGAGCCGAGGTGAATTTCAAACGGTTTTTCCGGTGTGGCACGACCCGCACCAGCTTCCGGCCACGCGCCGGCGCCCCGCTACGCCCGGTTCGCCACCGTGGGGATGAGGGGAGAGCCAGGCGGAGGATTCACCGCATCGGGGTGTCGCCGTCGACCAGGGTGTCCAGCAGGACACCGAGCACCTGCCGCTCCTTCTCGGTCAGCGGGGCGAGGATCTCCTCGGCGGCGGAACGGCGTGCTCCGTGCAGTTCGCTCAGAGTGGCGCGGCCCTCGTCCGTCAGCTCGATCCGGGTGACCCTGCGGTTGGAGGGGTCCGGCACCCGGCGGACCTTGCCATGCGCTTCCAGGCCGTCGACCAGGGTCGTCACCGCACGCGGCACCACTTCGAGGCGCTGGGCGAGGTCGGCCATGCGCGGCGGCGAGTCGTAGTGCGCGAGGGTGCGCAGCAGCCGGGACTGGGCGGGGGTGACACCGAGGTCACGCCATTCGAGATGGCGCTTCTGGATGCGGTGCACCCGGCGGGTCAGCCGCAGCAACTGCTCGGCGAGCACGCCCTCGGGATCTGGGGTCGACATGCGGGAACAATATCAGGACCCCATTCATTGTGAGTACAGGTAACAATGAGCTATGCTCAATGAGCCAGAGTCGGCCGCCCGTCGGTCCGGCCCTTCTCGCTTTCCTAGGAGTCCTTTGAACCTCGAACGAGAAACGTCGTGGACGCCGCCACCCGACACCGGGGAGCAACCCCGGCAGGTGCGCCGCATCCTCAAACTCTTCCGTCCCTACCGCGGCCGGCTCGCCGTCGTCGGCCTGCTGGTCGGCGCCTCCTCGCTGGTCTCGGTGGCCACACCCTTCCTCCTGCGCGAGATCCTCGACGTCGCGATCCCGCAGGGCCGCACCGGACTGCTGAGCCTGCTCGCGCTCGGCATGATCCTCAGCGCGGTCCTCTCCAGCGTCTTCGGCGTCCTCCAGACACTGATCTCGACCACCGTCGGCCAGCGCGTCATGCACGACCTGCGCACCGCCGTCTACGGCCGCCTTCAGCGGATGTCCCTCGCCTTCTTCACCCGCACCCGCACCGGCGAAGTGCAGTCCCGCATCGCCAACGACATCGGCGGGATGCAGGCGACCGTCACCTCCACCGCCACCTCTCTGGTCTCCAACACCACCAGCGTGGTCGCCACCATCGTGGCGATGGTCGCCCTCGACTGGCGGCTCACACTCGTCTCGCTGGTCCTGCTCCCGGTGTTCGTCTGGATCAGCCGCCGGGTCGGGGACGAGCGCAAGAAAATCACCACCCGCCGGCAGAAACAGATGGCCGTCATGGCCGCCACCGTCACCGAGTCGCTCTCGGTCAGCGGCATCCTGCTCGGCCGCACCATGGGCCGCTCCGACTCGCTGACCGCAGGTTTCGCCGAGGAGTCCGAGCGCCTGGTCGATCTGGAGGTCAGGGCGAGCATGGCGGGCCGGTGGCGCATGGCGGTGATCTCCATCGTCATGGCGGCGATGCCCGCGTTCATCTACTGGGCGGCGGGTCTGGCCCTCCAGTTCGGCGGTCCCGAGGTCTCGCTGGGCACGCTGGTCGCCTTCGTCTCGCTGCAGCAGGGCTTGTTCCGGCCTGCCGTGAGCCTGCTGTCCACCGGCGTCCAGATCCAGACCTCCCTCGCGCTCTTCCAGCGCATCTTCGAGTACCTCGACCTGCCCATAGACATCACCGAGCGGGTGGACCCCGTCCATCTCGACGAGATCAAGGGCGAGGTCCGCTTCGAGAAGGTCGAGTTCCGCTACGACGACAAGAGCGGCCCGGTCCTCGACGGCATCGACCTCACCGTGCCCGCCGGGGGAAGCCTCGCCGTGGTGGGGCCGACCGGCGCCGGCAAGTCGACGTTCGGCTGCCTGGTGCCCCGGCTGTACGACGTCACCGGGGGCCGAGTCACCGTGGACGGCGTGGACGTCCGCGACCTCGACTTCGACACCCTCGCCCGCGCGGTCGGCGTCGTCGCGCAGGAGACCTACCTCTTCCACGCCTCCGTCGCCGACAACCTCCGCTTCGCCAAGCCCGACGCCACCGACGACGAGCTGCACACGGCGGCCCGCGCCGCCCAGATCCACGACCACATCACCGCCCTGCCGGACGGATACGACACTGTCGTCGGTGAGCGCGGACACCGGTTCTCCGGTGGAGAGAAGCAGCGCCTGGCCATCGCCCGCACCATCCTGCGCGACCCGCCCGTCCTCATCCTCGACGAGGCGACCAGCGCCCTCGACACCCGTACCGAGGTGGCGGTCCAGGACGCGATCGACGCCCTGTCGGCCGACCGGACCACCATCACCATCGCCCACCGGCTCTCCACCGTCCGGGACGCCGACCAGATAGCCGTCCTCGACTCCGGCCGGGTCGCCGAACTGGGTACGCACGAGGAACTGCTGGAGCGCGACGGACGCTATGCGGCGCTGGTGCGCCGGGACGCTCAGCTCGAACCTGCCGGCTGACGTGCCGTCATGACGAGCGATCAGGAGTCGACAAGCTGAAGATATGTCGGGTTTACGGTCATATGCGTACTACCGTGCCCGCATGCAGACGAAGACTCGGTCACGGAGCATGATGCGACTGACGCGCCGGGGCAGGCTCGCCCTCGTCGGGGTCGGCGCCGTCCTGGCCGGCACCGCCGTGGTGGTGCCGCTGAGCCTGGGAGGGTTCGGGGAAGACGAGCCCAGGACCCTGCTCATCCCGGAGGGCTGGCGCGCGAGCCAGATCTACGACGCGATCGACAAGGCGCTCGCACTGCCGCCCGGCAGCGCCCGCAAGACCGTCGCCAAGGCGGGGCTCAAGCTGGAGTCCGCCGCCGAAGGCAACCCGGAAGGCTACCTCTTCCCGGCGACCTACACCCTCACCGACGACACCACCGCCGAGTCGTTGCTCCGCCAGATGGTCGAGACGGCCAACCGCAGGTTCAACGGCGCACCGGTCGCGGCCGGAGCGCAGCGGAACGCGATGAACGTCTACGAGGCCGTCACCGTCGCGAGCATCGTGCAGGCCGAGGCGGCCACCAAGAGCGACATGGGGAAGGTGGCCCGCGTCGTCTTCAACCGGCTGGAGCGCGGGATGCCGCTCCAGATGGACTCGACCCTCAACTACGCCCTGAAGCGCAACACCGTCCACACCAGCATCAACGACACCCGGATCGAGAGCCCGTACAACTCCTACCAGCGCATGGGGCTGCCGCCGACGCCGATCGACAACCCCGGCGAGGACGCGATGCGGGCGGTGACCAACCCGACGAAGGGGGACTGGTTGTACTTCGTCACCGTCAAGCCCGGCGACACCCGCTTCACCGCCGACTACACCCAGCATTTGCGGAACGTGGCCGACTTCAACGCCCAGCAGAAGGCCGGTGCCGGCTCGGGCACGCCGTCCGGGAGCCACAGTCCGGTCACCCGGCCGCCCCAGTGAGCGGCCGGGGCGGCCAGGGATGAGCGGTGCCCGGAAGGCTCAGCGGCCGCGGGCGACCAGGAGCGGGGCCGGGCGCCCGGTGGCGCGGGACGCGGTGTCGGAGGACAGCAGTCCGCGAGCGGCCAGTTCGGGGATCACGCCCTCGCCGAACCAGTACGCCTCCTCCAGATGCGGATATCCGGAGAGGACGAAGTGTTCGACGCCGAGGGCGTGGTACTCCTCGATCCGGTCGGCCACCTCCGCGTGGCTGCCGACCAGGGCGGTGCCCGCGCCGCCCCGGACCAGGCCGACGCCGGCCCAGAGGTTGGGGTAGATCTCCAACTGGTTGCGGGAGCCGCCGTGCAGCTCCAGCATCCGCCGCTGGCCGACCGACTCGCTGCGTCCCAGGGCGGCCTGGGCGGCGGCGATGGTGTCGGAGTCCAGGTCGTCGAGGAGCCGGTTGGCCGTCGACCAGGCGTCGGCGGAGGAGTCGCGGGAGATGGTGTGCAGCCGGATGCCGAACCGGACCGTGCGCCCCTCCCGCTCGGCCAGTGACCGAATCCAGTGGATCTTCTCCTTCACCTGGGCCGGCGGCTCGCCCCAGGTCAGATACACATCGGCGTGACGGGCGGCCACCGGACCCGCGGCCTGGGAGGAGCCGCCGAAGAAGATCTCCGGCACCGGGTCCGGCGGGAGGGAGGTGAGGCCGCCGTCCACGTCGTAGTGGGCGCCGTGGAAGTCGTAGGGCTCGCCCTGCCAGACGCCGCGTACGACGGACAGGAACTCGTCGGTGCGTTCGTAGCGCCGGTCGTGGTCGAGGTGGTCGCCGAAGCGGCGCTGTTCGGCGGAGTCGCCGCCGGTGACGACGTTGAGCAGGAGCCGTCCGCGGGTGAGGCGCTGGTAGGTCGCGGCCATCTGGGCGGCCAGAGTGGGCGAGAGCAGCCCGGGGCGGAAGGCGACCAGGAACTTCAGACGTTCGGTGTGCTGGGCCAGGGCCACCGTGGTCAGCCAGGCGTCCTCGCACCAGGTGCCGGTCGGGGTGAGCACCGCCTCGAAGCCCAGTTGTTCGGCCGCCTTGGCTATCTGCGCCAGGTACTCGATGTCGGGGGTACGCAGGCCGCGGGTCTCGCGGCCGATGTTGGAGCCGTAAGCGTGCCGGTCGACGAGGGTGCGGCCGTCGCCGCCGGTCGGCAGGAACCAGTGGAGTCGTACGGTCATGAGGGGGCCTCCCGTGTCAGTGCTTGGCCGGAGTGGTGGAGGGCGGCAGGTCGCCGTTGAAGCGCGGGTCCACGAAGTCGCCGAAGTCGACCTTCTTCGGGATGAGGTTCAGCTCGGTGAAGGTGTCGGCGATCCGCTGCTCGGAGGCGACGAGGGGCTTGTCCACGGCGACGGCGACACGCGTGGCGTTGGTACGGCGCACGGAGGCGAGCGCCACGTCGTACGGCAGGCCGGTGTCCTTCGCCCACACCTTGGCCCACTCCGCCTGATGGCCGTGGACCCAGTCCGTCGCGCGCCGCAGCCGGGCCAGGTAGTCCTTGACGGCGGCGGCCTTCTTGGAGTTCCGCAACGCGGCGGGCGAGGCGACCTGGAAGGTGAGGCCGTTGGTGACACCGTCGCCGGTGGTGAGGACCCGGCCCTGCTTTCCCTCGAGGACCTGCGAGGTGTACGGGTCCCAGACCGCCCAGGCGTCGACCTTGCCCGAGTTGAACGCGGCGAGCGCGTCGGCGGGCTGGAGGTACTTGACCTTGATGTCCTTCAGATGGAGCCCGGCGGTTTCGAGGGAGGCGACCAGTTGGTAGTGGGCGGAGGAGCCCTGGGCGACGGCCACGGACTTGCCCTTGAGCTGCTTCGGGCTGGTCAGCTCGGAGTCGTTGCGGACGAGGATGGCGTCGCCCCGGGACGTGCCGTGCCAGGCGGCCACCACTGAGATCTTGGAGCCGGCGCCCGCCGCGAAGACGGGCGGGGTGTTGCCGACGCCGCCGACGTCCACGGCCCCGGCGTTGACCGCCTCCAGCAGGGGTGGCCCGGAGGTGAAGGTCGACCACTTGATCCGGTAATCCAGGTTCTTCAGCTCCCCGGCGGCCCGCAGGATGGCCTCGGAGCCGCCCTTCTGGTCGCCGACGGCGAGGGTGACGGAGCCGGAGCCGTCGATCCGCGCACCCGTGTCGGCGGCGGAGTCCCCACCGCAGGACGTGAGCAGGAGGGTCAGGGGGAGGAGCAGTGCTGCGGGGACCAGGAGTCGTCGCATGAAGGGTCCGTTCATGTGCGAGGGGGGCGAGGGGACGGGGAGGATCAGGCCGCTTCGGCCGTCGGCGCGACACCGAGACGGGCCAGGAGATCGGCGCGGATCGCGGCGAAGCGGGGGTCGGTGAGTTCACGGGGCCGGTCGAGTTCGACGCGCTGCTCGTGCGCGATGCGGCCGCCGTCCATCACCAGGACGCGGTCGGCGAGCAGTACGGCCTCCTCCACGTCGTGCGTGACGAGCAGGACCGCGCAGCCCCGGCGCTGCCACAACTCACCCACCAGGCGCTGGGCGTTGATGCGGGTCAGCGCGTCCAGCGCGCCGAACGGCTCGTCCAGCAGCAGGAGATCGGGCTCGCGGACCAGGGCACGCGCGAGGGAGACGCGCTGGGCCTCGCCGCCGGAGAGGGTCTTGGGCCAGGCGTTCACCCGGTGGCCGAGCCCCACCTCCTCCAACGCCTGCTCGGCGAGGGCGCGTTCGGGTTTGCCGGGCAGGCCCAGCAGGACATTGCGCCACACCCGCTTCCACGGCATGAGCCGGGGTGCCTGGAAGGCGACCGCGCGGCGGCGGGGGACCAGTACCGTGCCGTCGATGTCCCGGTCGAGCCCGGCGAGCACCCGGAGCAGCGTGGACTTGCCGCAACCGCTGCGGCCGAGCAGGGCGACGAACTCGCCCGGCGCGAGGTCGAGATGGAGGTCGTCGATGACGGCGCGTCCGTCGAAGGCGCGGGTCAGCCCCTCGACATGGACGGCCTGCGCGACCGGGGTGGCCGTGGGGCTCACCGGCCCGTGAACGTCGGTCGCCATCGCAGCAACAGCCTTTCGAGGGAGCGGACGATGAAATCGGCGAGGAGGCCGAGGAAGGCGTAGACGATCAGGCAGACCACGATCACGTCGGTCCGCAGGAAGTCGCGGGCCTGGACCATCAGGAAGCCGATGCCGGAGTCGGCGTTGACCTGTTCGGCGAAGACCAGGGCGAGCCAGGCGATGCCGAGGGAGTAGCGCAGACCGGTGAGCGCGCCGGGCAGCGCCCCCGGCAGCACCACATGGCGGACGAGACCCCAGCGGGAGAGCCCCAACGACTCGCCCGCCTCGATGAGTTGGGAGTCGACGCCGCGAATGCCCGCGTAGACGTTCAGATAGAGCGGGAAGGTCACACCCAGCGTGATGATGGCGATCTTGGGGGTCTCGCCGATGCCGAACCAGATGATGAACAGCGGGATCAGACCCACGAACGGCACGGTGCGCAACATCTGCACCGGCGCGTCGACCACGTCCTCGCCGATACGGAACAGCCCGGATACCAGGGCGAGTCCGGTGCCGACGGCGGTGCCGAGGACCAGCCCGCCGGCGACGCGTTGCAGGGAGATGCCCATCGCGGAGGGCAGCGAACCGTCGGCTATGAGATCACCGGCGACCTGGGCTATCCGTCCCGGTGAGGCGAGTACATCGGGGGCCAACACGCCGGTGGCGCTGAGCACTTGCCACAGGATGAGAAGGGCGACCGGGCCGGTGGTGCGGCGCAGCCAGCGGGGGAGCCGGGTGCGCCGGGAGGAGGCGGGGACGAGGCGTTGCAGGGCGGGGGAGGCGGGCAGCTTTGCTGTGCCCGCCGCGTCGGATGGATGCGGTGGGGCATGGCTGATGCTCATGGGTGCTCCACACGATGGAGAGCGGGAACGAGGGTGCGCCCGTCGCCGCCACGGCGCCCTCGGCTCAGCGGAGGGTCACGTGCGGCGGGCGGGGAACGCGAGACGGCCCGGAGAAAGGGCGAAGGTGGAACGGGAGAAAGGCGTCAGCGGCCGGGGCGACACGCGGCGGAGGCCACCCGCAGCAGGTCGATGTGACCGCGCGTGGTGAGCAGGGCTGAACGCGACATGCCGGTGAACGTAGCCAGGCGGGTGTTCGCCGGTCAACGGCGTCTCGGTCAGTGGACTGCCCGTCTCGGGGAACAGTCGTGCCGGAGGGCGTGAAACGTGAACGGTGGGTGAGGATGGAGGCATGTCAGATGCCTTCACCACGCGTGTGCTCGACGTCGCCACCGGGTCCCGTGAGCGGGTCGTGGACCTGACTCAGGAGTGCGAAAGCTTCCTGGGCGAGGTCGCGGCGGGCCGCGACGGCCTGCTCAACATCTTCGTACCCCACGCGACCTGCGGCGTCGCGGTCATCGAGACCGGCGCCGGCAGTGACGACGACCTGCTCACCGCCCTGCACACCCTGCTCCCGGCCGACGACCGCTGGCAGCACCGCCACGGCAGCCCCGGTCATGGCCGCGACCACGTCCTCCCGGCGATCGTCCCGCCCCACGCCACGCTGCCCGTGATCGGCGGCAGCCTGGAGCTGGGCACGTGGCAGTCGGTGTGCCTGGTCGACACGAACAAGGACAACGCCAACCGCCAGGTGCGGTTGAGCTTCCTCGGGTAGTGATGCGCTTCGCTTGAACTGAGGGAACGCGTGCGCGTCGCGGGCGAGTTGTGGTCCGCGTCATCGTCCTCGTACGACTTTGCCGATCCTTTACAACCCCTGCCGAGCCTGTCTCGTCTCTCCGCTCGATCCATCACACAGCCGGCCCGGCCACCCGCCGGACCGGCCGACGAGAGAGAGCGATACATGCGCCGAACAGTCCTCAGTGCCACGGCGGCCGCGTGCGTCGCCGTGCTGGCGAGCACGGTGCCCGCGTTCGCCAGTGGGGCGGACTCGTCCCCGACCCCCCGCCCCGCCACCTCCGCACCGTCGGCCCGGCCGAGCGCGCCCGCCAGTGCGGAGCCGAGCGCGGTTCCCACCCAGGTGCCGAGCCGGGCGGCCACCCCCGTGCCGTCCGTCGCGCCGGGTGAACGACGCGGCCAGGTCGGTGTCGTGCCGAGCGGCGCGCCCGACACCGGCGTGACCACCGGCTCCGACAGCTCCGACGGCATGCTGATCGGCGGCAGTTCCGCCGGCGTGCTCGCGGTAGGCGGCGCGGCGGTCCTCCTCGTACGCCGCCGCCGGGCGACCGGGGCATGACTCACCTCTCCAGGCGTGTGTGCGTCACCGCGGCGGCGGCCTCGCTGCTCGTGAGCTGCGCCGGGCACGGCGGTGACCGGGCATCCGCCGCTCGCCCCGGTGGCGCGCACCTGACCACCCCCTCCGCGAAACCGCCGGCCGCGCGCAGCCGTTCGGTCCCGGTGCGCCTGCGGATTCCCGGGATCGGCGTCGACACCCCGGTCATGCGGCTCGGGTTGGCGCAGGACGGCACCGTGCAGGTGCCCCCGATCACCGCGCACGACCAGGCCGGCTGGTACCAGAGCTCCCCGGTGCCGGGGCAGACGGGCCCGTCGGTGATCCTCGGTCATGTCACGGTCGGTCCCTACGGGGACGGCGTCTTCCGCCGGCTCGACCGGCTGCGCCGGGGCGACGGGATCAGCGTGCGCCTGGAGAACGGCACCTCGGCCGAGTTCACCGTCACCTCCGTACGGACCGTCGCCAAGGCCGAGTTCCCCACGGAGGCGGTGTACGGCGACGTCGACCGGCCGGAGTTGCGGCTCATCACCTGCGGCGGCCCCCGAACCGGCGACGGCTATCCCGACAACGTGATCGTCTTCGCCGCGTCGCACACCACGCGTCGCTGACCGGTCGCCGCCCGCCCTGATCCCGGGCCGACGGAACGTACGCCGTGGAGCGTACGGCCTCGGTCCGGGGTCTTCCCCAGGGTGGCCCCGAGCATCCGGGCGCCAGAACCCCACCCCCATGGAGAGTGTTGAAACGGTCCCGTGAGAAGGCGGCAGCAGAGCTGTTCGCCGTTCTCTACCCGCGCCTGGCCGGCTGGTGCCGCCGTCTGGTGGACGACGACGAGACCGCCCACGAGATCGCCTCGGAGGCGTTCACCCGCCTCTGGGCCCGCTGGACGTCAGTGTCGGAGCCCCGGGGCTTCCTCTACGTCACGGCCGCCAACATCGTCCGCGACCACTGGCGCCGCCTGGAGCGCGAACGCCGGGCCGTGCGCCGCGCCACCGTGGAGGCGTCCGTGCTCCCGCCCACCGAGCAGAACGATCCGTCGGTCCGCCTGCTCGTCCAGGCGCTCCCCGAACGACTGCGCATACCGACCCTCCTGCACTACTACGCTGACTTGCCGATCCGGGAGGTGGCCGAGCTGACCGGGCGCAAGGAAGGGACCGTCAAGGCCGACCTTCACGCGGCCCGTGAACTGCTCCGCGCCCACTTGAGGAGAAGCCTTGATCACATACAGTGACGACGGTCCGGACTTCGAACCCGACGACCCCCTCGCCGTCCTCATGCGGCCCCCGTCCGCACACCTCGCACCCCCGCCCGGCTGGTACGAGGAGATCCGCCGTGGCGCGGCCCGCCGCCGCATCCTGCGCACCGCTGTCGTAGCCAGTGCGGGCTGCGCGGTCGCCGCCCTCCTCGCCGTACCCTTCCTGCGCGGCGCACCTCAGGACCCCGCCTCTCCGACGGTCCCCCTCGCTCCGCCCCCCGCGAGCAGCCCCACGGCCCCGCCGAGCCCGGCCCAGTCCGATCCCGTGCGTCCCTCCGCACGCCCTGACGCACGCCCCGACGCCCGCTCCTCGACCAGTACGCAGATCCCGTCGGCAGCCATCACCTCGCCCTCAGCCGTCCCCTCGGCCACCCCTACGGAGCGCCGGCCCTTGCCCCCCACCCCGCGCCCGCGCACGGCGGTGCCGTCGACGGACCCGACGCGCTCCTGAGCCGTGACGTCCGCTGCGAAGTGGACACCCCGGACCATCAGGTCCAGCTACCCATGTCGCCGTGCCCAACCGCCTTGCGGTTAGCTTGGGTGCGTCAGGTGGGCAGGTCCGTGGTGGCAGAGGTGCACGTGGAGAGCGGGAAGTCGGGAGCGGTGTCGCTGCGCGCGGGTGATCCGGCCGAGATCGGCGGCTATCCCCTGGAGGCGCGGCTCGGCTCGGGAGGCATGGGCACGGTCTTCCTCGCCCGTACCGCTTCGGGGCGGCCGGTCGCCGTCAAGCTGATCCACCGGCACTTCGCGGAGGACGACGAGTTCCGTATCCGTTTCCGGCAGGAGGTGGTGGCGGCGCGGCGGGTGAGCGGTGCGTTCACCGCCGCCGTGGTCGACGCCGATCCCGAGGCCGAGCAGCCGTGGATGGCGACGGCGTACATCGAGGGGCGCACGCTCGCCCAGCACTGCGCCGTAGAGGGCCCGTTGAGCGGGGCGAGGCTCAGGAACCTCGCCATCGGGCTGGCGGAGGCGCTGCGCGACATCCACCGGGCCGGTGTCGTCCACCGTGACCTGAAGCCCTCGAACGTCGTCCTCTCGCCCGAGGGCCCGCGCGTCATCGACTTCGGCATCTCGCGTGCCGTCGACCAGGAGACGCTCACGATGACGGGGCGGATCATCGGTACGCCGCCCTTCATGTCGCCGGAGCAGTTGCAGTCGCCGCGCGACGTGGGGCCGAGGTCGGACGTCTTCTCGCTGGGCACCCTGCTGGTGTACGCGGCGACGGGCCGCGGGCCCTTCGAGGGCGACAGCCCCTACCTGATGGCATATCAGGTGGTGCACGAGGAGCCGTCGCTCGGGGCCGTGCCGGAGGCGCTGCGCGCGGTCGTCGAGCCGTGCCTGGCCAAGGAGCCGGGGCAGCGCCCCTCGTCGGACGAACTCCTCGTGCTGCTGCGGAACTTGCCGATGGATCTCGGCGGCACCGAGACGGACGGACTCGGCGCGGGCCGGCCCGGCGACATGGCCACTCAGCATCTCGCCCCTACCGGTCCCGGCGCGGAAAGCACCCTCAGCGGTCGCCGTCTGCGCCACCGCTGGCGGCCCGCCCTAGCCGTCGCCGTCGCGGTCGCGGCCATCGGCGGGGCCGTCGCCGCGCTGAACGTGGTCCGCTCCGGGAGCGACGACGACCGGGGCAAGAGCGTCGCGGCATCGGCAGCCGCCCTTCCGGACGGCTTCAAGCCGTGGCACAAGGCCGTGCTGGGCGGCCGTGAGGACATCCCCGACGAACTGCGCTGCGTCGCGCACGGCGACGCGGTGTACTGCGGGGGCGGCGGTGTCGTCGCGGCCCGGCTGCGGGCCCGTGACGGCTCGCGGGTGTGGACCGTGAAGAGTCCGGGCGTCCCCGCCCAGGGCGTGCACCTGGTGGGCGCGACCGACGACACGGTGCTCGGCTACCGCATCGCCGCCCAGGACGACCCGAAGTCCCCTCTCACCGAGGTGGTGGCCGTCGACGCCAGGACGGGCCGCGAGCTGTGGTCCGCGCCGTCCGGCGCGCAGTCGCAAGCCGTCACGGGCCGGACCCGGGACGCCATCGTGGTCGGCTCCGCCGTCGTGATGGTCGACGGGTCCAACTCCCGCCTGGAGGCCCGTGACGCGCGCAGCGGTGCGGTCCGCTGGACGACACCGTTCCCCACGGGCGCGCGGTGCGCCCCCGTCCCCGCCGGCCCGCGGCTCTTCGCGATGTGCGCGACCGACGAGGAGATGGACGCCGTGGCGGTGCTCCACCCCACCCTGTACGAGGTCGACCGAGCCTCGGGGCGACTGGGCGCTCCCATACAGGTCGACGGGCCCGCCGTGCCGATGGGCGTCGCGGGCGGCAGGCTCGTACTCCTTCGGGAGCACCTGGACGGAGTCGCGTCGGACGGGTACGACGGCGTGGTGCGGGTCGACCCGGCATCGCGGAAGGTCACGTACTCCCGGCTGGCCAGGGCGTACGCGGGGACGCCGGGGATGGCGGGCGGCACCGTCTATGTGAGCGGGCAGACCGGGCTGGTCACGGCGATCGACCCCTCGACCGGCCGGAGCAGGTGGTCACGGCAGACCGCTGTGGAGGGCGCGTCGGGGCCCGTGGCGGGAGACGGAGCGGTGTACTTCAGCTCGGCCACCGGCCGGGTCGTCGCCCTGGCGCCCCACGACGGCACATCCCTCTGGACGACCGGGCCGCAGGCCGATGGTCTGACCGGCGAGCAGGGGGCGAGCCCGCGTGTGACCGTCGCAGGACGTGCGGTGATCGTGGCCGCGGCGAACAACACGCTCTTCGCCTTCGACACCCGGAACCCGCCGGAGACGGGCTGACCCGCCCTACGACGCCGAACGGAGTACGAGCAGGGTGATCTCGCTCGGGGCGAAGACCCGGAACGGCGGACCCCAGAAGCCCGTGCCCCGGCTCGTGTAGAGCTGGGTGCGGGAGCCGTGGTGGGTGAGGCCGGCGAGGGCGGGCTGGTCGAGGCGGACCAGGTAGTGGAACGGCCAGATCTGGCCGCCGTGGGTGTGGCCGGATAGCTGGAGGTCGACGCCCTGGGCCGCCGCCCGGTCGATGAACTTGGGCTGGTGGGCGAGGAGCAGGACGGGGAGGTCGGGGTCGGCGCCGGTCAGCGCTTCGGCGAGGTCCGCGCCGTGGCCCGCCAGGCCCGAGGACTCGGCGGTGACATCGTCCACGCCGGCCACCACGAGGGTGTCGCCCCCGCGCTCCAGCAGCACATGGCGGTTGCGCAGCGGCTCCCAGCCCAGCTCGTCCATCAGGTCGACCCAGCCCTGGGCCTCGCTGTAGTACTCGTGGTTGCCGGTGACGTAGACGCGGCCCCGCGTCGCCTCGACGGTGCCCAGCGGGGTCGCCTGGGCGCGGCGGCGTTCGGCCGTGCCGTCCGCGATGTCGCCGGTGTGGCAGACCAGGTCGGCCTCCAGGGTGTTCACGGTCTCGCAGACCCGTTCCGACCAGCGGGCGCGGTCGAGCGGGCCGTAGTGGGTGTCGGTGATCAGGACGACCCGGGTGCCGTCCAACCCGGCGCCCAGGCGCGGGAGTTCCACGTCCAGCCGGCGCACGCGCGGCACGCGCCGGGCCTCGGCGTACCCCCAGGCGAGCAGCACGGCGGTCACGCCGAGGACCGCCCAGGTGACGATGCGCGCCCGGTCCTGACTGTCACCCACACCGGCCACGGTCAGGGCGAGCCGCAGCAGGACGCCGAGCAGGACGGACCAGACGAACAGCACCCACGCGCTCCCCAGCAGCGTGTCCCCGACGATCGCCGCCCAGTCCTGCTGGCGCCGTCCATGGCCGCGTGCCATCGCCAGCGGCATACCGATCAGGCCGAGGGCGAACAGCGCGGTGCCGACGAGGGTCACCGGGAGCGGCCAGTGCTGGCCGGTGTACAGGAGGGCCCCGCACGGCACGGCCCACAGCAGGACGGGCGCGACCAGGGGGAGGTAGCGCATCAGGCGTTGCAGCCGGCCGCGCGGCGCCTCTTGCGCGTCACCGGCGGTGGATGGGGTGCTGCTGGTCTCGGTCACGCTTCCCCTTCGGTGGAGTCTCCCCGTGGAACCCATTGTCCGCCGCCGCGAAACGGGCCGCCCTCCGGGGCTCGGCCGGTCCGTTCCGGGCGGCCCGAGTCAGCGCTTGGCCGACAGCGACTTCCAGGCCACCGGGAAGTCGAAGTATGTGTTCGGGTACGGCTCCGGCTTGTATGTGTAGTGCCACCACTCCTCGGCCAGGTTCACGAAGCCGAGCTTCTCCAGGGTGTTCTTCAACAGCAGCCGGTTGGACCGCTGTTGGCCCTGGATACGCGGGTCCAGGGTATGGGCGAGCGGGTCGAAGCAGTCGAAGCCCGTGCCCATGTCCAGGGAGTTGTCAGGGAAACGCTGCTTCTTGGGGGCGAAGCAGGGGACGAGCGGCTGGCCGGGGGTGTACGGGCGGGTCGGCCGCGCCGGGAGCCGGACGATCGTCAGGTCCATGGTCGAGCCCCGGCTGTGGCCGGACTTCTCCGCGATGTAGCCGTCGGCGAAGAGCCGGGTCTTGTCGACCTTCGGGTAGAACTCGGCCTTCATGGCCTCGTCGTCCAGGTCCTCGGCCCAGCGGACGAAGTGGTCGACGGCGCGCTGCGGCCGGTAACAGTCGTACACCTTCAAGCTGTAGCCGTGGCGCAGGAGTTGGCGCTGCGCCTGGTGCAGGGCCTCGGCGGCGGGGCGGGTGAGGATGCAGAGCGGCTGCCGGTAGCCGTCGATGCGCTCGCCGACGAAGTTGTGCGGGGTGAAGTAGCGCATCTCCTGGAGGATCGTCGGGTCCACCGTGCTCAGGGCCACGAAGTCCTTCGGCGCCTTCGGTTCCGGCGTTGCGCGGGCCGGGGCGGAGGCGGCGGTGACGGTCAGCAGGGCGGCTACGGCGGTGATGACACCGCGTGCGGCGCGGGAGAGTCGTGTCATGCCCCCTGCGTCTATCAGGTGGGGACCATGGTCGGGAAGTACCGGTGACCGGCTCAGAGCGGCTTCCGCCAGACCGAGATGTGCTTGGCCGAGTCGTCCGTGAACGGGGCCCCGGTCCAGTCCGCCACCCGTCGCTCCAGGTCCAGGCCGGCGATGCGGGCCATCAGGTCCAGCTCCGCGGGCCAGGCGTAGCGGTGGCGGGAGGCCGAGCGGCGGTACCGGCCGTCCTCGCCGTCCCGCGTGAGGTGGTGCGAGACGAGGATCTGCTCCACCAGGTCGAAGGTGTCGAAGCCGATATGGTGCGCCGACACATCGAACGGCACCGCCACCTGTGTGGGCGGCAGCAGCCGCAGCGGAGGCACCCCCAGCTCGATCACGAACCGCCCACCGGGCGCCAGATGCCGGGCGGCGTTACGGAAGCACTCCACCTGCTCGTCCTGGGTCAGCAGGTTGGAAATCGTGTTGTAGACGAGGTACACCAGGCTGAACTCACCCGGTACCACCGTCGTGGCCATGTCTCCCAGGGTGACCGGCAGCGTCTCCTCGTCCACCTTCCGGCGCAGTACCGCCGCCATGTGCGCGGAGAACTCGATCCCCGCCACCGGCACCCCGCGCTCCCGCAACGGCACCGCCACCCGCCCGGTACCGACGGCGAACTCCAACGCCCGCCCCTCACCGGCAAGTTCGGCGAGGAAATCAAGGGTCGGGCCGAGCACATCCGCCGAGGACATCTCCGTCTCCTCGGCGTCGTAGCGCTCGGCACTGGCACGGTCCCACAGCTCGCCGCTCGTCACGGGCGGCCACTCTGCCGGGGGCGGCGGGGGGTTGTCGACGCAATAAACGGGCGCAATGAACGGGCGCAATGAACAACGCGGCCGCACCCAGGGGCGCGGCCGCGTCATTACGGAGGAGCGTCAGCTCTCCTTAGCGTCCTTCTCCTCGTGCAGCTTCTTGATGCGCGCGGTCTCCTTGCGGACCTCGGCCTGGGTGGCGCGCTCCTTCTCCAGCCACTCGGGGCTCTCCTCGCGGAGGTCCTCGATCTGCGCGGTGGTCAGGGGCTGGGTGACGCCGCCGCGGGCCAGGCCCGCGATGGAGATGCCGAGGCGGGCCGCGACCACCGGCCGGGGGTGGGGGCCGTTCTGACGCAGCTCGCGCAGCCACTCGGGCGGGTTCGTCTGGAGCTCGTTCAGCTCGGCGCGCGAGACCACACCCTCCTGGAAGGCGGCGGGGGTGGCGGGGAGGTACACACCCAGCTTCTTCGCCGCGGTGGCGGGCTTCATCGTCTGGGGGCTCTGCTGCGAACTCATGAGGTCAAGGGTATCGGCCGTGTGCGTGGCAGCCGACCACGGCCGGTAGCCTGGCCTGGTGACAGGCTCGGAAGAATCACCGTCGTTCCGGCTCGCGTACGTCCCCGGAGTGACGCCCGCCAAATGGGTGCGGATCTGGAACGAGCGCCTGCCCGGCACCCCCCTCGTCCTCACCCAGGTCCCCGCCGCCGAGGCGGACGCCCTGTTGCGCGCGGGAGAGGCCGACGCGGGCTTCGTACGGCTGCCCGTCGACCGCGACTTCTTCAGCGCGATCCCCCTGTACACCGAGGACACGGTGGTCGTCGTCCCCAAGGACCACGTGATCACCGCGGCCGAGGAGGTCACCCTCGCCGACCTCGCCGACGAGGTGCTCTTCCACCCGCTGGACGACGTCTTCGACTGGGACGCCCCGCCCGGTGAGCCCGGCTTCGAGCGGCCCGCCACCACCCCGGACGCGCTGGAACTGGTCGCGGCCAACGTGGGCCTGCTGATCGTCCCGCAGTCCCTGGCGCGCCTCTACCACCGCAAGGACCTCACCTACCGCACGGTCGTCGACGCCCCGCAGTCCCAGATCGCCCTGGCCTGGCCGGAGGAGGCCACCACCGACCGGGTGGACGACTTCATCGGCATCGTCCGGGGCCGCACCGTCAACAGCACCCGGGGCCGCGCCACGCCCCCGGAGCCCAAGCAGCAGAAGAAGAAGCCCGCACAGGGCGCCGCCAAGCAGAAGGGCGGCAAGCCCACCGGGCGGCCCGTGCGCGGGCGCTCCGGCGGGCGTCCGGGGAAGCCGCGCCGCAAGTCCTGAGCCGGGTGCTCACGCCTTCGACGGCGTGCGCTCCACGGGCTCCGGCGCCGGGCCGTCGCCCATCGGCGGCTCCGGGTGCGCCTGCCGTTCCCGCAGGTCGGCGACGGCCAGCACCAGCGCGACCAGGATGATCCCGACCGCCGTGAGCAGGCCCAGTTGCAGCGCCCGGGTGGAGGTGCCGTGGTTGGCCAGGTGGGCGAAGTACACCGCGCCCACGGCCGCGATCCCGGCCGCCGATCCGATGCGCTGGGCCGTCACCAGGATGCCGCCCGCCGCCCCGGCCCGGCGGACGGGTACGCGGGTGAGGGTCAGCGTGGTGTTGGGGGAGATCGTCACCCCGGAGCCCACCCCCGCGAGCAGCAGCGGCAGCGCCGCCGCCCACGCCGCGCCGGGCCCCTGGACGAGCTGTACGGCGCCGATCACGGCGAGCAGGCCCACCGCCACCCCGACCAGCCCGACGACCACCAGTTTCCGGCCGTGCCGCACCACCAGCCGGCCGCCCAGCGCCGCCCCCACCGCCGAGCCGATGGCGAACGGCAGCGAGGCCAGCCCCGCCGCGAGCGCGCCGTAGCCGAGGCCGTTCTGCAAGTACAGGGTGTACACGAAGAACACGGTCGTGAAGCCGCCGAAGTACACCAGGTTCAGCAGCACGCCCAGGGTGAAGGAGCGCAGGGAGAACAGGTCCAGGTCGATCAGCGGATCGTTTCCGCGCTTGCCCTGACGCCGCTCCCAGCGCCAGAACGCGGCCAGCAGCAGCGCCGCCACCGGCATCAGGGCCCACTTGGTCCGGCCCGTCCACTGCTGCTCCTGCACCAGCGGCAGCATCAGCGCCAGCACACCCGCGCCGAGCAGCAGGACGCCCGTCAGGTCCGCGCCCTCCCGCCGCTTCTCCGCCACCGGGGTACGTGGCAACAGCCGGAGCGCCGCGCAGAACGCGGCCACGCCGATGGGCAGGTTGACGTAGAACACCCAGCGCCAGCCGTCGTCCACGCCGAACGCCTGGATCAGCAGGCCGCCCGCCGGCGGGCCGACCGCCGTGGAGATGCCGACCACGCTGCCCAGCATCCCGAACGCGCGCGCCCGGTCGGCGCCCTGGAACATCTGCTGGATCAGCCCCGTCGTCTGCGGCGCGACGATGCCCGAGGCCGCGCCCTGCAGCAGCCGGAAGACCACCAGCCAGCCCGAACTCGGCGCCAGCCCGCAGGCCACCGAGGTGACCGTGAACAGCGCGAGCCCGAACAGGAACGCCGCCCGGCGCCCGCGCACGTCACCGAGCCGGCCCGCCGGGACGAGGGCGAGGCCGAAGGTGAGCGCGTAGC
Source organism: Streptomyces bauhiniae (assembly GCF_004784475.1). Lineage (GTDB taxonomy): Bacteria > Actinomycetota > Actinomycetes > Streptomycetales > Streptomycetaceae > Streptomyces > Streptomyces seoulensis. The sequence goes on along the minus strand of NZ_SRRT01000005.1, from coordinate 519,131 downwards.
CCGACACCACCCAGGACACGTCGGCGGCGTCGGCGCCGAGGCCGCGTTCCATCGAGGGCAGCGCGACGTTCACGATCGAGCTGTCGAGCAGCGTCATGAAGCCCGCCACGAGACAGACCGCGAGCGCCTGCCACCGCCGTCGGTCACCGGCGTCGGCAGGGCGGGTCTGGACTGTAGTCATGGGGTCACGCTATGCAGTGACCCTTATGTCCGCACTGCGGGAAACGGGCCCGCGCGGGCGGTCAGGACTTCGCCGCCGACCGGCCCACCGACTCCACCAGGGGCAGCAGCCGGTACGGCACCCGCTCCCGCAGGGCCACCTCGGTACGGGTGCGCACCACGCCGGGCACGCTGATCAGCTTCTGGATCACGTCCTCCAGATGGGCGTTGTCCCGGCCCACCACCCGCGCCAGCAGGTCCCCGCCACCGGTGGTGGAGAACGCCTCGACGATCTCCGGAACGGCCGCCAGCGCCTCCCCGACATCGTCCATGTGGCCCTGCGTGACCTCGATGTGCACGAACGCCAGCACCGGGTGGCCGAGCGCGGCGGGGGAGAGGGAGGGGCCCGTGCCGGTGATCACGCCGTCCCGTTCCATCCGGTCCAGCCGGGCCTGGAGGGTGCCCCGCGCGATGCCGAGGAGGCGGGCGTACTCGCGCACGCTGGTGCGCGGCTGCTCCAGCAGCAGGCGCAGGATGCGGGTGTCCAGTTCGTCCACGGCCATCGCGTTCCGGCCTCCTCGCGGTTCGTCGACCAGCGTGACTGTACCAATGGCCCAGTGTCTCGCGGTGGGCGCATGCCGTGCGACCTGGACCGTTGGTCCCCGGGGCTCCTGGCGGGGTTGGGGCTGTGTGGGCCAATGGCTCAGTGAAAAGGGAGGCAGTTGAGCCAAACGGACCTGAGGTGCTGTCATAGGGGTGTCGATGGCGCTGCGGATTCCGCGGCGCCTTTTTCGTGCGAACGGCCACTAGGGGGCGGACGAGCAGTGCTGAAGAAGGTGTTCATGGCGCCGGACCCGGGGCGGATACGGCTGCGCTTCGCCGCGCGGGCCGTGCTCGGCATCGGGCTGGCCGTCGTGGTGTGCGGGCTGGTGGGGCAGTCGCTGACCGGCATGGTCGCGGGCGGACTCGCCGCGCTGCTCGCCCTGTTCACGGTCGCCGACCCCACCGTGCGCGGGCAGGCCGTCACCACGGCGCTGCTGCCCGGGGTCGGCGTGCTGGTGCTGGCGGTCGCCGCCGAGTTGCACGCGTATCCGGTCGCGCGTGATCTGGCGTTCCTCACGGTGGTCGGTGTCGGCGTGTACGCGCGTCGGTGGGGGCCGCGGGGGCACAGCCTTGGCGTGTTCGCCTTCATGATGTTCTTCGTCGGGCAGTTCCTGCACGTCACGCCGGTGCAACTGCCCGAGCTGTACGCCGCCGTCCTGCTGTCCGTGCTCTGCGCCGCCGCGGTGCGCTTCGGGGTCTGGTGCTACGAGCGGGGGCTCCCGGTGCCCACGGTGCCCGTCCCTCCGGGGGGTACGGGGCTGGCCCGTGTGACCACCCGGCAGGCCGCGCAGGCGGTCGTGGGTGCCGGGTTCGCGCTGGTCCTCGGCCAGGTGCTGTCCGGGCAGCGGTGGTACTGGGCCGTCGGGGCGACCTGGTGGGTCTTCGTGAACACCGCCTCGCGGGGGGAGACGCTGGTACGGGGGTTCCGGCGCGTTCTCGGGACCGTGCTGGGGATCGGGCTGGGGCTGCTGGTGGCGCTGCCGGTGGACGGGGCTGTCGTGCCGTCCGTGGTGCTGGTCGCGGTCGCGGTGTTCGGGATCTTCTACTCGGCCGCCGTGTCCTACACCTGGATGATGCTGTGGGTGACCTTGCTGGCCGAGGTGCTGTACGGGCTGCTCGGGGTGCTCACGCCTGCGCTGCTGGCGTTGCGGGTGGCCGAGACGGCTGTCGGGGCGGTGGGGGCGATGCTGGCCGTGCTGGTGGTGTTGCCGGTGACCACGCATGTCACCACCGATGCGTGGATTCAGCGGGCGTTGCGGTGTGTGCACGCGTGCACTGCTGAGGCTGCGGCTCGGCTTGCGGGGTCGGCTACGGCTGATCCCGGGCCGCTGGTGGCTGAGCTGGAGTTGCTTCTTGGGCGGGTGCGGATGTCTGTGGCGCCGTTGGTGCATCCGTTGAATCCGCTGGTGGGGCGTAAGGGGCGGGCCCGGCGGGTGTTGGTGCTGTTGGACGAGTGTGCGCGGGAGGTTCGGGGGTTGGTTGCCGTTGCGGCTGATCCCGAGGCTTCTCATGATGCTCGGCTGGCCGCTGCCTGTTGGCGGGTGGAGGCTGCTGTGGAGGCGCTCACCGTCGGGGGCGTTGAGCCTTTGCACCGGCCCGGGGAGGCTCCGGTGGAGCCGGCGCTGGTTCATATGCATGGGCTTGAGCATGCGCTGGCTGATCTGGCGGAGCCGCTGCGGGGGGCTGCGGGGGTGTCTCGGCTGGTGGGGGCATGAGGCGTGCGGGTGCGCTGTGGCTTGTCGCGCAGTTCCCCGCGCCCCTTAGGTGGGCTGGGGTGAGGCTTGCTGGGTCGTGCGGGTGCGCTGTGGCTGGTCGCGCAGTTCCCCGCGCCCCTAGGTAGATGCGAACCAGGCTTGCTGGGATGTGTACGCAGTGCGAAGGGCCCGCTCCGGGGTTGGTGGGGCGGGCCCTTCTTTTGTGCTTGGCCTTTTTAGAAGGCTGGGGCGCCCTGGGGCTGCTGGGCGATGCCCAAGGAGGCTGTGTACTTGGCGAGGGCCAGCTTGCCGATGGCGGGGTAGGCGCCGAGGGCCTCGGAGGTGGCGCAGTCGACCTCGGCTGCGGCCGCCGTGAGGAGCGCGGTGTCGATCTCCGGGCCGATCAGGTACGGCGCGAGCGCGAGCTGCTGCGAGCCCGAGGCGCGGAGCTGTTCGGCGATGGAGGCGATGGAGCCCTCCTGGTCCAGCGCGGCGGCCATCACCGGCACGGCGAGGCGCGCGGCGAGCAGCATGCCGGTGATGCCGGCGGCCTGCACGGCCTCCTCGCCGCCCACGGACGCCAGGATGATGCCGTCGGCCGCGGTCGCCACCGTGAAGAGGCGGGCGCGGTCGGCACGGGCGAGGCCCGCCTCCGACAGCCGCACGTGCAGCCCCTCCGCCAGCAGCGGGTGCGGACCGAGGACATCGGTCAGCTCGGCGGCGACCCGGCTGTCCATCACGGCCTGGCGGGTCTGCCGCAGCAGGGCGTTGTCGGGACCGGCCAGCAGCGGCACGACCACGGCCACCGGACCGTCCGGCGCCTTGGCGTCGGAACCGGCGGCGACGGCCTGCTCGTGGCGGGCCGTGCGCTCCTCGGCGGCGCGCGCCAGGACGGCGCTCAGGGTCGGGAATTCGTCGTCGTCCCCGTCCAGGTAACCGATCCGCGCGTCGAGGCCGGGCAGCTCGGAGCGGGCGATGCTCACGACCTCCTCGGCGAGGCTGCGCGTGGCGGCGCTGGGCGCACCGGGCACCGCGAGGACGAACGCGGGCGCGTCCTCGGGAGCCACCAGCGGCTCCGGACGGCGGTGCCGTCCGGGCTGGCGGGGTCGCGGCATTCGTACTGGCAGGCCGGACTCGGGTCCAGTGGGGGAGCTCATGGCGCCGCATGTTACTGGTTTCCCGAGCGCCCCTGTTCGGGGAGGGTGCAGGTGAGCGGTATCCGTCCGGTTTTGTCGGATGAGTTGCGTACATGGGGCGGCTGATCCGGTCCCGTATTGGGTAGTTGAGGGCTCGGTGGGACGGATTTCCCTTTATGTCGGCCTCTTGTGTGCGCCGTTCACATGCAGCAGGTGCGGGTCCTCGGGCCATACGGCGTTCCCCGACGCCAGCGCGACGGCCAGCCGGACGCAGCCGTGCAGGGGATCGCCCTCGGCCACCGTCTGCCGGGCGTGGGGTATCTGTCGGGTCAACTCCTCGTGCAGGAAGGTGAGGAGAGGTTCGGCCAGATTCAACAGGCCACCGGTGCAGGCTACTTCGGGCATGCCGGACGCCGGGCACGCGGCGGCGACCGACTCGGCCATGTGACGGGCCGCCGCGCGCAGGATGCCGGTGGCGACGGGGTCGTGCGGGGCGCAGGCGGCGACGTCCGGGGCGAAGGAGGCGAGCAGGGCCGCGCGGTCGGGCCGGGGATAGATCAGGCCCGGCAGCTCCGGGGGCTGCCCGAACCGCTCCCGCGCCCGCTCCAGCAGCGGTACGGAGCCGCCCGCGCGGCCGTCGTACGCCCGTAGCGCCGCCTCCAGGCCGGCCCGTCCGATCCAGGCACCGCCGCCGCAGTCGCCCAGCAGGTGGCCCCAGCCGTCCGCGCGGCGCCAGGTGGTCAGGTCCGTGCCGATGGCGATCAGGCCGGTGCCGGCCGCGAGCACGGCGCCCGGGCGTGGTCCGAGGGCGCCGATGTACGCGGTGACCGCGTCGGCGGCGAGGGCTACGGTCCGTACGTCCAGCGCTTCGGTCAGCGCGTCCGGCAGCTCGGCGCGGAGGGCGTCGCCCAGGGTGGCGAAGCCGGCGGCGCCGACGACGACGGTGGTCAGCTCGTCCACGCCTGCCTCGGCCGCGAGGGTGCGCGCCAACGGCAGTACCAGCTCCAGCAGATGGGCCGGGTCGATGCCTCGTTCCCCGGTCCGTACCGGCTCGGCGGACCTGCCCTCCATGGGTGGCGCTCCACCGTACGTCCCCACGGCCACGCGCAGGCCGGAGCCTCCGGAGTCGACCGCGAGGAAGCCGGAGTCGGGCGGGTGGGCCGTGCTGTCCTCTGGGAACAACGGGATTCCCCTTCTCCTCGCCGGAGCGTCCGCGACGGAGGCAGGGTAGCGGGAGAGAGGATGTGCGCGGGTGTCGATCCACAGCCGTTCGGGTGATGTCGGTGGTGGCCAGTAGAGTGACTTGACGTGGCACGACGACCGTTGAACGAACTTGTAGAGGCCGGCTGGGCGAAGGCCCTGGACCCGGTGGCCGACCGCATCACGGCCATGGGGGACTTCCTGCGTGCCGAGGTGGCGGCGGGGCGGACCTATCTGCCGTCCGGGGCGAATGTCCTGCGGGCCTTCCAGCAGCCCTTCGACGATGTACGGGTCCTGATCGTGGGTCAGGACCCTTACCCGACGCCGGGCATGGCGATCGGGCTGAGCTTCGCGGTGGCGCCGGAGGTGCGGTCGCTGCCGGGCAGCCTGGAGAACATATACCGGGAGCTGAACACCGACCTGGGCCTGCCCCGGCCCTCCAACGGTGACCTGACCCCGTGGACCTCCCAGGGTGTCCTCCTGCTGAACAGGGCGCTCACCACCGCGCCCCGCAAGCCCGGCGCCCATCGCGGCAAGGGCTGGGAAGAGGTCACCGAGCAGGCCATCCGCGCCCTCGCCGCCCGAGGCAAGCCCCTGGTGTCCATCCTCTGGGGCCGCGACGCCCGCAACCTCCGCCCCCTCCTCGGCGACTACCCGGCCATCGAGTCCGCCCACCCCTCACCCATGTCCGCCGACCGGGGCTTCTTCGGCTCCCGGCCGTTCAGCCGGGCCAACGAGCTGCTGACGAACCAGGGCGCGGAGCCGGTGGACTGGCGCCTGCCGTAGGGCGCCGCGAGGTGGGCCGACGTATCCGCGCCGGCCCACCGGGCTTGCCAAAGCGTGGGCCCCGCCCGCAGCGGGCGCGCTCCTCAGCCCACCACCGCCGCCCGCACGCACAGCACGTCCGGCAGATGGGACGCCAACTGCTCCCACGTGTCCCCGTCGTCCGCGGAGGCGAACACCTCGCCGTTGCGGTTGCCGAAGTACACGCCCGCCGGGTCGGCGTCGTCGGTGCAGAGGGCGTCGCGGAGGACGGTGCCGTAGTGGTCGTCCTGGGGGAGGCCCTGCGAGAGGGGTTCCCAGGATTTGCCGGCGTCGGGGGTGCGGAAGACGCGGCAGCGGTGGTCGGCGGGGACGCGGTCGGAGTCGGCGTTGATGGGGAAGACGTAGGCCGTGCCGCCCCGGTGCGGGTGTGCGGCGACGGCGAAGCCGAAGGTCGAGGGGAGGCCCTCGCCGATGTCGGTCCAGTGGGCGCCCGCGTCGTCGCTGCGGTAGACGCCCCAGTGGTTCTGGAGGTACAGGCGGTCGGGGTCGTCCGCGTCCCGGGCGACCTTGTGCACGCACTGGCCGAACTCCGGGTCGGGGTCGGGGAGGAACGCGGCGGAGACACCTGAGTTAGACGGGGCCCAGCTCTCGCCGCCGTCCGTCGTACGGAACACCCCGGCCGTCGAGACCGCCACCGTCACCGCGCGCGGATCTCGGGCATCGGTCAGTACCGTGTGCAGCCCCTCCCCGCCGCCGCCCGGCACCCATTGTGAGCGGGTCGGGTGCTCCCACAGCGGGCGCACCAGCGCGAAGCTCTCGCCCCGGTCCTCGGAGCGGTACAGCGCGGCCGGTTCCGTGCCCGCGTACACCACGTCCGGCTCGGCGGCGGCCGGGTGCAGTTGCCAGACGCGTTCCAGCGAGGCGCCGGTGTCCTTGGGGAACTTGACGGCGGGCTGGGCCGGTTCCGACCAGGTGCGGCCCAGGTCGTCGGAGTGGAACACCGACGGGCCCCAGTGCGCGCTGTCGCCGCTGGCCAGCAGGCGGGGGGTGTCACCGCGGGTGTCGATGGCGACCGCGTAGACCGCCTGGGCGTTGAAGCGGGGGCCGTCGTCGAACTCCCAGGAGCCTCCGCGGCGTCGGCCGATGAACAGGCCCTTGCGGGTTCCCACGGCGAGCAGTACCTCGGTCATGACGACCACCTCCGGGACTTCGTTGTCCACTGTGCCGCATCGGTGTCGGACGCGGCATTCTCCGATTCCGCCCAGTCTGCACCCCACCACTGACAGTGACCCTGAGCAACGGGCGCCGGGCGTCCGTATCGGAGGGCGGTCCGGTCTTTCGGTGCGCTCGGGAGGAGGCTGGCCTTGGAGGCGTTCCGTGGTCCGCGTCGGTGGCTCTGGCGGTGGCGGAGGAATCCGCTGCGGCGCCGTGCCGACGTGGTGGAGGGGTGGGTACTGGCGGGCGCCTGGCTGCTGACCCTGCTGGCCGGGACGGTCGCGGGGCTCGTGACCGCGCGGGCGGTCGAGCACGACCTCGCCCGGGAACGGGCCGCCACGCATCCGATGATCGCCTACGTCGTCACGCGCGCCCCCGGCCGCTCCGGCGCCCGCAGCTCCACCGGCGAACGCGTCTGGGCGGAGGTCCGCTGGACCGCCCCCGACGGCTCGCCCCGCACCGGCCAGGTCCGCGTCACACCGGGCGCGGCGACGGGTGCACCGGTCGCCGTCTGGACCGACGCGTACGCCCACCTGGCCAACCGTCCCGCCACCCCCACCGAGGCGTCCGTCCGCGCCGCCTTCATCGGCACCCTGGCCGCCACCACCGCAGCAGCCGCCCCCTCCGCCGCAAGCCGCCTCCTGCTCATCCGACTGGAACGCCACCGCCTCGCCCTCTGGGACACCGAGTGGTCCCGCCTGGGCCCCCAGTGGGGCCGCAAGACGGGCTGACGGCGCGACCGGCATGGGCAGAGACCCCGCGCCCCCCTCAGACCGGCAGCGCGCTCAGACCGGCGCCCCCTCAGACCGGTAGCGCCCGATCCAGGATCGCCCCCAGATCCGTCCCCGAAGGCAGCGTCCCGAAGGAGTGCCCCCAATCACCCCCCAGCCGCGTCGCGCAGAACGCGTCCGCCACCGCCGGAGGCGCATGACGGACCAGGAGCGACCCCTGCAGGGCCAGGGCCATCCGCTCCACCACCCGCCGCGCACTCAATTCGTCCGCCCCCGCCAGTTCCCGCTGCAGCGAGGTCACCGTCGCGTCCAGGTGGCCATTCGCGCCCCGCGCGAGGGCCAGCTCACCGAAGAACGACTCCGCGCTCTCCGGTGACCGTCCCAACGCCCGCAGCACGTCCAGGGCGTTGACGTTGCCCGACCCCTCCCAGATCGACAGCAGCGGGGCCTCGCGGTAGTGGCGGGGCATGCCGGAGTCCTCGACGTAGCCGTTGCCGCCGAGGCATTCGAGGGCCTCGGCGGTGAAGGCGGGGCCGCGCTTGGTGACCCAGTACTTGCCCACGGCGGTGGCGATCCGGCGGAACGCCCGCTCGCCCTCGTCGCCGCGCACCGCGCGGTCCGCCGCGCCCGCGAGCCGGAGGGTCAGCGTCGTGGCCGCCTCCGACTCCAGGGCCAGGTCGGCAAGGACGTTCCGCATGAGGGGCTGGTCGAGCAGGCGGGCGCCGAAGGCGCTGCGGTGCCGGGCGTGGTGGCCGGCCTCGACCAGGGTCTTGCGCATCAGGGTCGCGGAGGACATCACGCAGTCCAGCCGGGTGCAGTTGACCATCTCGATGATCGTCTTCACCCCGCGCCCCTCCGGCCCGACCAGCCACGCCACCGTGCGGTCGAACTCCGGCTCGGAGGACGCGTTGGAGCGGTTGCCGAGCTTGTCCTTGAGGCGCTGGATGCGGAAGGTGTTGCGGGTGCCGTCCGGCAGCACGCGCGGCACCAGGAAGCAGGAGAGCCCGCCCGGAGCCTGCGCCAGCACCAGGAACACGTCGCACATCGGCGCCGAGGTGAACCACTTGTGCCCGCGCAGCGTGTACACGCCGGGCTCGTCCGTCGGTGTGGCCACGGTGGTGTTGGTGCGGACGTCGGAGCCGCCCTGCTTCTCGGTCATGCCCATCCCGGCGAGCAGGCCCCGCTTCTCGGTGGGCACGCGCAGCCCCGGCTCGTACTCCCGGCTGGTGAGCAGCGGTTCGTACACCTTCGCCAGCTCCGGCTGGGCGCGCAGGGCGGGGACGGCGGCGTACGTCATCGAGGTCGGGCAGCCGTGGCCCGCCTCGGTGTGCCCCCAGACCAGGCCGCCCGCCGTACGGGCCACGTGCGCGCCGGGGCGGTCCTCCGCCCACGGGGTGCCGGCCAGGCCCTCGGCGACGGCGGTGCGCATCAGGTGGTGCCAGCTCGGGTGGAACTCGACCTCGTCGACGCGGTTGCCGTACCGGTCGTGGGTGCGCAGCTCCGGCTCGTGCCGGTTGGCCAGCTCGCCCCACTCCTGCGCCTCGGCGCCACCCGCGCGCAGCCCCAGCAGCCGGACACCGTCCTCGGCCCACCCGGCGCCCTCCCGGCGCAGCCCCTCCAGCAGGGCGGCGTCGGCGGACGCGTCGTAGGGAGCGAGCGGCGGGGGCTGGTTGGTGACGTCGTGGGTGGCTGTGGGCATCGACTGCTCGGGCATCGGGACCATACGGCCATGTTGCACTCTCCGTACGGTTGTAGCAATGACGCAACATGGATCGGCGCACGTACAGTACGTCCCCATGCGCATCAACCCGTCGGCCGAGCCGGTGACCAGGCCGTTGTCCGCGCGGTCGGTCGTGCTGAGCCTGCTGCTCGGCGCGCACCCGCCCCGGCTGCCGGTACGGGAACTGGTGCGGCTGGTCGAGCCGTTCGGCGTGGGCGGCTCCACGCTCCGGGCCGCGCTCAGCCGGATGGTGGCCGCGGGCGATCTGCGCCGCACCGACGCGGTGTACGGGCTCAGCGACCGCCTGCTGGCCCGGCAGCGCCGCCAGGACGAGGCCGTGGCGCCGCGCACGCGCGCGTGGGACGGCGACTGGGAGATGGTCGTGATCACGGCGACCGGACGCGGCCCGGCCGAGCGCGCCGACCTTCGCGCCCGGCTGACCGCGCTGCGTCTGGCCGAACTACGCGAGGGTGTCTGGCTGCGCCCCGCCAACCTCGCCCGCCCGCTGCCCGAGGAGCTGACCGGGGTGGCCCTGACCTACACCGCCCGCCCCGACGAGCCCGTCGCCGAACTGGTGTCCCGGCTGTGGCCCCTGGACACCTGGGCCGCCGAGGCCCGCGCCCTCCTCGGCCGGGCCACCGGCGCCCGCCACCCGGCCGACCGCCTCACCGCCTACGCGGCCGTCGTACGCCATCTGCTCACCGACCCGGTCCTGCCCCCGCCCCTGCTCCCCGCCGACTGGCCGGGCGACGCGCTCCGGGCGGCCTACGCCGGGTACCAGCGGGAGCTGGCCGCGTCCTAGCGGGCGGCCGAGTGGCGCGTGCCCGGTGCTTGGCGTCTCCTGGGAGTGGAGGGGGTGACCAGCGTGCGCGTGCTTACGGGCACCGGGTGGGGCACGGCAGGCGATCTCGCCCGAGGAGAGTCATGGCTGAGCACACGTCGTCATCGGTCCTCACCGCGCCCCTGCGCGGCGCCGCCTCCGTCCTGAGCAAGGTGCCCGGCGCGTCGATGGTCAACAAGGCGGCCCAGGACACGCTGGACGTGATCGGCGTGGTCTCGCCCCGTGGACGGCGCCTCGCGGTGTACGCCGGGGCGGGCGTGCTCGGCGTCGCCGGGGTGGTGGAGTGGCCCGTGGCGCTGACCGGAGCCGCCATCGCCTGGCTGACCCAGCCCCGCCCGCCGCTGGTGACCCCGGTGGCCGAGACCACGGAGGTCGTGGTCGAGGAGCCCGCCCCCGCCAGCGAGGCCGAGGTGGGCGAGGCGGCGCTGCACACCAGGCACCACGACGCCCCCGGCCCGGTGAAGGCCACGGACACGGAGTCCGCGCACTCGGAGCCCGCGCACCCGGAGTCGCCCAAGAAGCACGGCAAGAAGTCCGGCAAGCAGTCCAAGGGCGCCACCGGACAACTCGGGCCCACCGCCCGCCCCGAACGCACCAGCCTTTGACGGCCTCGATGGTCCTCCACCTCCTCACCGCCCCCTCCGCCGCCACCCGCCTGCCCCGGCTCCTGGCGGAGGCCGCTGCCCCGCTGATCGGCGCGGCGGCCGGCGCCGCCGTGGGCACCGCGCGGGCGGGCGTACGCGGCGCGGACGCGGCCGTACGCGTCACCCGCGTCGCCCGCACCGCGCTGCCCGGCGGCCCCGCCCACTGGCGCTCCGGCGCCCGCGTCCACCTCCCGCTGCGCACCGCCGAACCCGACCGGGTCCGGGGCGAGGGCGGCCGCGCCCACCTGGCCCGCCGGATCGCGACGGCCCTCGCCGACCGGCCCGACGTCCTCCTCGCCTACTGGGACGAGGGTCTGGCCCGCCTGGTCGTGACCATGACCGAGGACGCCGTGAGCGACCGGGTCGTGGACCGCGCCGCCGAACTCGCCGTACGCGACGGCCTGCTCGTCGCGGGCGGCGACCCCGAGGAGTACGACCACCCCGCCGACCCGGCCGGCGTACGCGCCGCCGCCACCACCCTCGCCGTAGACCTGGCCGGCATCGGCGCCGCCCTCACCGGCTACGTCCTGCGGCTGCCCCCCACACCCCGCGCGGTCACCGCCTGCGTGACCCTGCTCCGGGAGAACCCGCGCGTCCGCGCCCTGCTGCGCAGCCGGATCGGCGCCGCGCGCATGGACCTCCTGCTGGCCGGTGCCAACGCGCTCGTGCACGCCGCCGGACAGACCCCCACCTCGCTCGTCCTCGACGGCACCCTGCGCTCCCTCCAGCTCACCGAGACCGTGGCCCGCGCCGCCGCCTTCGACTCCCTGCACGACGAGCTGTGCGGCCCCGAGCGCCTGAGCGTCGCCCCCACCGGCTCCCCGCGCCCCCCGCTGCGCGAGTCCCCGGCCCAGGTGTACGCCGCCCATGCCTCGGCGGGCAGTGTGCTCGGCGCGGTGGCCGCACTGCTGGTCAAGCGGGACCTGAACTCGGCCGCCGAGGCCGCCCTCTCCGGCTCGCCCAAGGCCGCCCGGTACGCCCCGGCCGCCTTCCACGCCGTACTCGGCACCGCCCTCGCCCGCTCCGACGTGCTGGTCCGCGACCCGGAACGGCTCAGACAACTGGAGATGGCCGGGACCCTGCTGCTGCACCCGAGCGCGCTGCGCACCGACGAGGGGCTGCCCGACCCGTGGACCGAGGCCGTGCTCGACGCGGCCCGCCGCGCCCGGCTGCGCGTGGTCCTCGTCGACGACCCGGCGCTGGAGGACTTCGCCGGGCTCGCGGACCAAGTGGTCGACGCCAGAAGGCCTTTGGACGATGTCGTACACGCCCTGCGCGGGGAACTGGACGCCGAGGACGCCGAGCACGGGGCAGGCGGCGAGGAGCACGTCGTCATCACCGTCGCCCGGCCGCGCGCCCTTGAGGAGACCGACGTCCTGGCCGGGCTCGACGCCGCCGACATCGCCGTCGCGCTCACCGACCGGGAGGGCGCCGTCATCTGGGGCGCCGACATCCTCGCCCCGCACGGCCTGCCCGACGTGTGGCGGCTGCTCACCGCGATCCCGGCCGCCCGCACGGTCGGCAGCCGGGGCCAGATCCTGGCCCGCTCCGGCGCCGCGCTCTCCGGGCTGCTGGTGGCCATCGGCGAGGCCCGGCGCGGCCGGGGGCGCCGCTCGGTGCTGCCCGGACTGCGGCACGCCCCCGTCGACACCGGCGCGCTCACCGCCCTGGTGTACGGCGTCTGGGCCGCCCTCAAGGTGTCCGCCGCCCGCGCCCCGCACCCGCGCGCCCGCGTGCGCTGGCACGAGCTGGACCCCGACGAGACGGTGGAACGCCTGGACCGCGAGGCACCCCCCGAACCGGGCGTGCTGGAGCGAGCCGCCGGCGAGGCCCGTAGGACGGCCGGCCGGATCGCCCGTGTCCCCGCTCTCGCCCCGGCCCGCTTCACCTGGCAGCTCGGCCGGGCCGTACGCGGCGAGCTGGACGACCCGCTCACCCCGGTGCTGGCCGTCGGCTCCGCCGCCTCCGCGATCCTCGGCTCGGTCGTGGACGCCCTGCTCGTCGTCGGTGCCCTCGACCTCAACGCGCTGGTCGGCGGGATCCAGCGGCTGCGCGCCGAGCGGGCGCTGTCCGGGCTGCACGCCGAGCAGCAGCGCAAGGCACGGGTCGCGCCCCCGCCGGAGGAGGCGCCCGCCGGGGGCACCCGCACCGTGGACGCCGGGCAACTGCTGCCCGGCGACGTGATCGAGCTGAAGGGCGACGACGTGGTCCCCGCCGACGCCCGGCTGCTCCGGCAGGACGGCCTGGAGGTGGACGAGTCCGCGCTGACCGGCGAGTCCCTGCCCGTGCACAAGCACGTCGGGGCCACTCCGCACGCGGCCGTCGCCGACCGGCGCTGCATGGTCTTCGAGGGCACCACCGTCGTCGCGGGCACCGCGCACGCCGTCGTCGTCGACACCGGTGAGCGCACCGAGGCCGCCCGTGCCGTCCACCTCGCCGCCCGCACGCCCCCGGCGGCCGGGGTGCAGGCCCGGCTCCAGGAACTCACCCGCAAGGCACTGCCGTTGACCCTCGCCGGTGGCGCGGCCGTGACCGGGCTCGCCCTGCTGCGCGGCACCCCGGTGCGCGAGGCGGTCAGCGGGGGCGTGGCCGTCGCGGTCGCCGCCGTGCCCGAGGGGCTGCCGCTGGTCGCCACCGTCGCCCAGCTCGCCGCCGCCCGGAGGCTCAGCCGCGACGGCGTCCTCGTCCGCACCCCGCGCACCCTGGAGGCGCTGGGCCGGGTCGACACCTTCTGCTTCGACAAGACCGGCACCCTCACCGAGAACCGGCTCCGGGTCGTGCGGGTGACCGACGCCGAGGGCATCGAATGGGCGGCCGGTGACGCGGGCGAGCCGGGCCCCGCCGCGACCTTGCGCCGCGCCGCCCGCGCCTGCCCGCGCGTCAACGGCGGCTCCGGGCGCCCGGTGCACGCCACCGACGAGGCCGTCATCGACGCGGCCGCCCCCGACCCCAACTGGACCCAGCTCGGCGGCCTCTCCTTCGAGGCCGCGCGAGGCTACGCCGCCGCCGTGGGCCGCGACGGCGACGGCCCCCGCACCCTGGTCGTCAAGGGCGCCCCCGAGACCGTCCTGCCCGGCTGCGCCGACCTCTCCGCCCGTGCCCACGACTCCGCGCACTCCCTCGCCGGAGCCGGACTGCGCGTCCTCGCGGTGGCCATGCGGCGCCTCGACGAGGGCGAGTCGGACTCCGACGCCCTCCAAGGGCCGCTGCACGGGCTGGAGTTCACCGGTCTGCTCGCACTCTCCGACGTACCCCGCGAGACCTCCAAGGCGCTGGTGCGCGGCCTCTACGAGGAGGGCGTACGGCCGGTCATGCTCACCGGCGACCACCCGCAGACCGCCCGTGCCATCGCCCGGGAACTCGGCTGGCCCGAGGACACCGAGGTGGTCACCGGCGACGAACTGGTCGCCGCGGACCGGCGTACCCGTGCCCGGATGCTGCGGGACGCCGGTGTTGTTGCCCGTGTCGCGCCCGAGCAGAAGCTCCAGGTCGTGGAGGCGCTGCGGGACGCGGGCCGGGTGGTCGGCATGGTCGGCGACGGTGCCAACGACGCCGCCGCGATCCGGGCCGCCGACATCGGCGTCGGCATCAGCGCGCGGGGCTCGGCCGCCGCGCGCAACGCCGCCGACATCGTCCTCACCGACGACGACCTGACCGTCCTCATCGACGCCATCGGGGAGGGGCGTTCGCTGTGGCACAGCGTCGCGGACGCCATCGCCATCCTCATCGGCGGCAACGCGGGCGAGGTCGGCTTCGGCATCCTCGGCACCCTGCTCTCCGGCACCGCCCCGCTGTCCACCCGGCAGATGCTGCTGGTCAACCTCTTCACCGACCTCTTCCCGGCCATGGCGGTGGCCGTGACCCCGAAGGACGGCGACGAGACCGAGGTACGCAGCCGCACCGCCTCCCCGGAGGACGCGGCGGGCGGGGTCCTCGGCACCCCGCTGATCCGGCAGATCCGGCACCGCGCCCTGACCACCGCGCTGGGCGCCATCACCGCCTGGCTCATCGGCCGCTTCACCCCCGGCACCGCCCGCCGCGCCAGCACCATGGCATTGTGCGGCGTCGTCGGCACCCAGCTCGTGCAGACCCTCCTCGACCGCCGCGACAGCACCCTGGTCCGCGTCACCGCCCTCGGCTCCGCCGCGGTCCTGGTGGCCGTCATCCAGACCCCCGCCGTCAGCCACCTGGTCGGCTGCACCCCGCTCGGCCCGATGGCCTGGGCGGGCGTCGCCGTGGCCATCGCCGCAGCCCTTGCGGCCCAGCGGACGCTGCCCCGGCTGGAGGAGATCGTCGCCGGACTGGTGCCGACGGAGGAACCGGCCTAGACGCGCTCCTCGACCGGTACCGGAGCCTCCTCGGTCTTCCGGCCGGGCAGGTGGTTGAACAGCAGGTTCAGCACGATCGCCGTCAGGCACCCCGCGCTGATGCCGCTGTTCATCACCGTCTGGAACCAGTCCGGGAACTTCGCGTACACCGTCGGCACACCCACCGGGAGCATGCCGACCGCGACCGAGACCGCGACGACGGTCAGGTTGTGGTTGTCCCGGAAGTCCACGCGGGCCAGGGTGCGCAGGCCGCTCGCCGCGACCGTGCCGAACATGACCAGCCCCGCCCCGCCGAGCACCGGCGCCGGTACGGCGGCCACGACGGCGCCCAGCTTGGGCAGCAGCCCGAGCAGGACGAGAAGGGCACCCGCGGCGGCGACCACCCACCGGCTGCGGACCCGCGTCATGCCCACCAGGCCCACGTTCTGCGCGTACGCCGTGTACGGGAAGGTGTTGAAGACCCCGCCCAGCACGGTCGACAGGCCGTCCGCGCGCAGCCCGTCCGCCAGGGAGCGCGGCTCGACCTCGCGGCCGGTCAGCTCGCCCACCGCGATGAGGTCACCGGTCGTCTCCGTCATCGTTACCAGCGCCACCACCAGCATGGACACGATCGCGGACACCCGGAACTCCGGCGCCCCGAAGTGGAACGGGGTGCTGATCCCCACCCAGTCCGCGTCCGCGACCCCGCCGAAGTCCGTGAAGCCGAACGGCACCGCGACGGCCAGACCCACCACGATGCCGGTCAGCACCGCCACCCGCGCCAGGAAGGGCGGGGCGAAGCGCTGCACCCCCAGCACCACCAGCAGGACGAACGCGGCCAGCGCGAGGTTCCGGGGCGCCCCGAAGTCCTTCGCACCAGCACCGCCGGCCGCCCAGTTGCCCGCGACCGGCAGCAGGGAGACCCCGATGATCAGGATGACCGTGCCGGTGACCAGCGGCGGGAAGAACCGCAGCAGCCGGCCGAAGACCGGCGCCAGCAGCACGATCGCCAGCCCCGCGACGATCACCGAGCCGTAGATCGCGGGCAGCCCGCCGCCCGTCGTACCGATCAGCACCATCGGCGAGACGGCCGCGAAGGTACACCCCTGCATGATCGGCAGCCGTACCCCGAACCGCCAGAAGCCGACGCACTGGATCAGCGTCGCCACCCCGCACACCAGCAGGTCGGCGGTGATCAGATACGCCAGGTCGGCGGGGGAGAGCCGCATGGCGCCGCCCACGATCAGCGGGACGGCCACGGCGCCCGCGTACATGGCGAGCACATGCTGGAGCCCGAAGGCCGCGAGCTGCCGTACCGGGGGTATCTCGTCGACGGGGTGCACTTCGGCGGTCGTGGCCATGGGGCCTCCTGAGCGGCGGGTGGGGAGCGGCAACCGGACAGCACGAGACCGTAGGGGCCTTGAACAATTTGTTGATTTCCGGTGCGTTGCCGCTGTGTGTCATGCCCACGTGAACGGTGGGGACACCCTCGGCCGCGCTACTCCGGCCGCGCCGCCGCCCACAGCGCGTCCCAGTCGGACAGCTTGACCGGGTTCCGGCCCAGGCTCGCGCCCAGCTCCGCCTCGGCCCGCTCGATCGCCAGCCATCCCGGCCACTCCACCGGGTCCGCGCCCGCCGCCCGCAGCCCCGGAAGCGGGTCCTGCGGCACCTCGCGGGCCTCCAGCGCGGGGGCGTCCGCCAGCAGCGAGGTCACCGTCTCCTTGGCGCAGGAGCGATTGCTGCCGATGACGCCGGTCGGGCCGCGCTTGATCCACCCGGCCACGTACGCGCCCGGCACCGGCACGCCGTCGCTCAGCACCCGGCCCGCCAGATGCGGCACCATCCCGGTCACCGGGTCGGACGGCAGCCCCTCCGGCGGCATCCCCCGGTACCCGACCGAACGGAGCACCAACTGCGCCGGGACGTCCTCGAACACGCCCGTGCCCCGCACCCCGCCCTGCCCGTCCGGCTCGGTGCGCTCGAAACGGACCCCGCCCACCCGGCCGTCCGTCTCCAGCACCTCAACCGGACGCAGGAAGAACCGGAGGCGGATCGTCCGCTCGGTGTCCGGGGGAGAGGTGGCGGCCCAGTCCCGCAGCACCTCCGCGTTACGCCGCTGGGCCGCCGGCAGCGCCGACAGGTCCACGAAGCCGGGGTCGAGCGCCAGTTCCGCCGGGTCGACCGAGACCCCGACGCCCGGCAGATGGCCCAGCTCCCGCAGCTCCTTGGTGGTGAACCGGGCCTGCGTGGGCCCGCGCCGCCCCGCCATGAGCACCTCGCCGACCCCGCCCCCGGTCAGCATCTCCAACGCGGCCTGCGGCATGTCCGTCCCGTGCAGCTCCGCCGCGCCGCGCATCAGCATCCGCGTCACGTCGACGGCCACATTGCCGACCCCGATGACCACGGCCGAGCGGACATCGCGCAGGAAACCCTCGTCGGCCGCGTCCGGATGCGCGCTGTACCAGGACACGAACTCCGACGCCGACCAGCTCCCCGGCAGCTCCTCACCCGGAATGCCCAGCGGACGGCCCGCCGCCGCGCCCACGCAGTACACCACCGCGTGGTACAGCTCCCGCAGCCGCTCCACCGGCACCCCGTCCGGGCCGCCCACCCCGACCCCGCCCAGGAACCGGACCCGGTCGTGCTCCAGCACCGTCCGGAGGCTGCCCTGGAGCGACTTGATCTTCTCGTGGTCCGGGGCGACGCCGTAGCGCACCAGCCCGAAGGGGGCCGGCAGTCGGTCCAGCACGTCCACGTGCACGCCGGGGTGGCGCTCCACCAGGTTCTGCGCGGTGTAGCACCCGCTCGGTCCGGAGCCGACGACGGCGACCCGCAGCACGGCGTACTCCTCACCCCGTGGGCATCGGGTGACAGCCCTGACGGCTCCAGCATGGCACCGCGCGGCGGGGTCGGCAGGAGGGGTGGGCTACTCGGTGCGGTCGTCCGGCTGCTTGTCCGTGGCGAAGAAGCGGGACAGGTCGCCCCGGCAGGGCTCGCCGCCGCCCTGGGGCAGGCCCAGCTCCCCGTCGAGCCCGTACCGCTCGAACAGCTCCGCGCGCAGGACGGGGATCGGCATGGGCACGCCCGGCACCAGCGCCGCGTACACCGCGCCCATCAGGAGCGCCCGGAGCATGGGGTAGCCGGCGGTCACATCCTCGGCGCCGCTGCGGGCGATCGTGTCGCCGAGGAGCTCGGAGAGGCGCTGCTGCTCCGGGCACTGCACGAAGCCCTCCTCGTGCAGCAGGCCCGCCATGTGCTGGCGCATGAGCACCGGGCGCTCGCGGGCCAGGCCCAGGATCGCGTCGATGGCACGGGCCAGCCGCTCCCGCCCGTCCTCGGTACGCGGCTCCCGCTCCAGCGCCTCCTCCAGCGTGCGGTGCATCAGCCGGTGCACGGCGGACTGTACGAGCCGGCGCTTGCCGGGGAAGTAGTACGAGACCAGTCCGCGCGCCGATCCGGCGCGGTCCGCGATGTCGCCGAGGGTCGTCGCCTCGAAGCCGCGCTCGTCCACCAGTTCGACCGCTGCCTGGAGGAGCCGCTCGCGCGAACGCCGCCGCAGCTCTTCATTGACCGAGGCGCTGCGCGGGGACATTGTCGAACTCCTGCGTTGACTGGCTGTCAGCCAACTATACTCATGGCGTGAGGCACCGCATCGCGCGGGGCCTTTTCAGGGCTGCCGTTCGTCTGAGCGCCGCGGGGGAGCGCCTCAGACGGGCGGCAGTTCCGCGTTCCGCAGCAGGTCCAGTACGGGCAGCAGCGCGTCCGGACGTTCGGCCGCCGGCAGATGGTCCACGAAGTGCACCCGGCAGCCGAGCGCGGCGGCGCCCCCGTCCGCGGCCCTGTTGTCCCCGACCATCAGCGTGTGCTCGGGCTCGACCCCCAACTCCGCGCAGGCGGCCGCGAACAGGCGGGGGTCCGGCTTGCGTACGCCGTGCTCGTACGACAGCACATACGCGTCCACGTACTTGTCGAGCCCGTGCTTCCGGAAGACCGGGCGCAGGTCCCAGCCGATGTTGCTGACGATGCCGACGGCGATTCCGCGTTGGCGCAGTTCTGCGAGGACTTGGGCCGTGTCGGGGTACGGGGTCCATGCGGCGGGGGTCATGTGGCGGTCGTACAGCGCGTCGTGGAGGTCGTCGGCGGGCAACCGGACCTGCCGGGACAGGCCGGTGTACGCGGCCCGGTGCGACGCGGCGTGGAGATCCCGCTCGGCCCAGGCGCCGGCCAACTCCTCTGGCACGGAGGCCGGTTCGGCGCCGCCGGGCAGCGCGCCCGCGACCTCCAACGCGGCTGCCGCTGCGCTGAGTTGGGGCTCCTCCATCCTGGTGCCGGTCGCCGCGAGGGTGGCGCGCAGCCAGGACTCGGTGGACTCTATGCGGCACAGCGTGCCCGAGAAGTCGAACAACACAGCGGTCATGGGCGGACCTTACTCCTGCGCTCGTGGACCAGTACGGCACCGGCCACCACCAACGCCCCGAACAGCCAACCCCCGAGCACGTCCGAGAACCAGTGCACGCCCAGCCAGACGCGCGTGAGGCCGACGCCGAGTACGGAGACGGTGGCCACGGCGACCGCGCCGTACCAACGGGGCCCACGCACCCCGTGCTCGCGGATCAGCCACAGGAGCAACCCGCACACCACGGTGGCCGTCATGGCGTGCCCGGACGGGAACGCGGCGAAGCGCGCACTGTCCACGGGGTCCGGCCACACCGGGCGCGGCCGCGCGACGCCCGCCTTGATCGCCTGCTGCACCACCGCGGCCACGGCACAGGTGACCAGCAGCCAGAGCGCCGTCCACCAGGCCGCCCTTCTCCAGACCAGCCACAGGGCGACTCCGGCGCAGAGCAGCCGCATGGTCACCGGGTCCCATACCCAGTCGGTCAGCACCCGGAAGGTCTGCGTGAGGTCCCGGTCCCTGACGGCCCAACGGTGAGTGGTGCGGGCGGTGTCTTCGTCCAGGGCGAGAAGGGGGGACCAGTCGATGGCGACGAGGGTGAGGAGCAGGGCGGAGGGGAGGGCCAGGAGGAGGGTGGTTCGGGGGGATTGGCGGGACATGGGGGGATCTTCGTCGATGAGGGGGCTGGGGGCTATGACCCGCGGGCCAGGAGGAGGATCTGGTTCGCGGTGGTGGGGTTGTCGAGGGAGGCTTCCAGGGCCGCGAGGCTTTGCCAGACCCGGTACAGGTGGCCGCTTCTGCCCGTGTGGCGCCACGTCGACTCTTCGACATCGACCATCGCCGCGATGAGTGCAGTGCGGGCGCAGGACAGGGCCAGTGGGTCGCCGGGGACGGTCCGGTCACGTATCGCGGAGAGGAGTTCCGTGACGTCCTCCGTCAGAACGCGCGCCTGTTCAGCCGGATGCTCGATGGCTGTCGATTGGAGGGTGTCGAGCTGCAGACGTAGGGCGGGCTGCGGATCTTCCAGGGCTCGTGGAGAGCGGCGGTCAGTGAGCCTGCTCGCTGCGGTTGCCCGTGCCGTGAGGATGGCGGAAATGGACAGTTCCTCGTCGGTGGCTGACGGGATCTGAGGCCAGCGGATGGTCAGGAAGCGGAAAGTACGCAGGGCCAGACCGAGCACCTGAATGCTGGAGCCGCGGGCGGCGTCGACGGCGAGGCTCAGGGCGAGATCGAGTTCGTGGTCGCGCGACAGCAGAGAGCCGTTCGAAACGACCGCAGTCGCCTGGTCGCGGTCGCCTGTGGGCCTGGAAATCGCTGCTGAGAAAGCGACATCGAGTTCGTGAAGCAAGTATGCGTCGAGCCCTTGGGCATGTTCGAGTGCGCGGTCGAGGTCAAGGCGGTAGGCGTGACGCCACGTGGGCGTGAGGGTGGGAGGGAGGTCGAGGCTCCGGGCGAGGTGACGAACTCGGTTCGGCCCGGCGGCGAAGTCGGACAGGGAGCGGGCGCGAATGACCGAATGGGCGCGGTGGAGGGCACCGGCGAGCAACGGGTCGAGGTACACGGAGATCTCTTGGATCGAGACGGTCTCGACGGCGTGAGCCAAGGTTCGGGCGACATCGAACGCACGCAGGAACGCGAGGGCGCTCTCATGGGCGCCGGTAACGGCCTCTGCGCACAGGCGAAGTTTGTCGATGGCAGCCGCCATGCCCAGGAGGAAGGGCAGTTTCAGCGGGGTCGTGGCCGGGTCCCCGCCCAGCTCGGACGGGTAGGCGAGAGCGGTGGCGAGGACTTTGATCCAGGCGATCACCCGCGTGCGTTGCTGCTCCGGCGTGCCCAGGAGCTGCAGGCAGGGTTTGAGCAGCTCCAGGTCGGCGGACACGATGGCGCTGATCCACTCGGCCGACCTGAGGTAGGGCCAGCCGGCTCCTTCAGGCTGATGAAGGAGCGTCCTGGCGCGTTCCTGTGCCCACACGGTCTGTCCGGCCGGGATGAGAGTCACGGCCGCCGGATCGCCCAGCTCCGCCGGGGTCGGCAGCCGGTAGGTGCTTTCCTCGTCCAGAGCAAGGCAGTTGACCCACTCCACGAAGCGCTCCGCGTCACCCGCCTGCATGCCCACCGCCGCCCCACCGGCGCTCCCTGACGACTGCGGCGGGACGGAATGATGCCGCCTCACCGCCCTCTCCTCATGGACGAACGCCGCATACAACTCGTGCGGAACCGGCCGGGCGCACAACGTGGTCGTGTCGTCGATCCGCACCGTCTCGCGCAGACTCCGCGTCGCCAGGACCTGGGCCATCAGACGCGCCTGCGCGGGGTCGCGGGGCTCGTCGGGGCCGGGCGGAGTCAGCAGGGACTCCAGTCGGCTCCGCGCATCCGGGTCCACGGTCCTCGCCTCCTCCGCACAGTCGAAGGCGAGGGCCAGCGCGGGGACCGCACCGCTGTCCAGGCAGGCGGTGATGACGGGCGTCGCGTCGTTCCCGGCCGACCAGAGCAGGATCGTCTCGCGCCACCACGGTGAGCCGACGTTCGATGTGAGGACGCCGGTGTCCGCGTGCGGAGCGCTGAGCTGGGCCGCTGCCAAGTACTCCTGGAGCGTGAGGTGGGCGAACCCGTACACGTGGTGCTCCCGCTCCACCAGCAGCCCGCTCTTCCGGGCCTCCTCCAAAAACACCTCCGCGCTCACCCGCCCCGGCACCTGCCGCAACGCCAGCCGGATCGCCCGCGCCGCGTCCCGTACGGGCCAGTCCCGCACCCGCGCCCGCATCATCGCCAGCGCGAGATGCTGAGCGACATGCTGCTTGTGCGGCCCGGCAAGCCCCGTTGCGTCGGTGAGACCGCGCGCCTCGGAACGCCGGTGGAGCAGTACGTCACACATCTCGGCGTACAACTCCGCCCGACTGCCCGGAAGTTGGCCTCGGTACCGATGCACATTGGCCGTCATCGTGAGCAACAGCGGGTTCGCCGCCAGGTCGTAGAGGGCCGGCTGTCGGCGGAGGCGGGTCAGGAGGTCGGTGGCGGTGCGGTCGGCGGCCGTATGCGCCTCGGGGCCGGTGGTGCCCCGCGCGCGGCTCTCCGTGGCGTACGACCACTGGCGGAGGAAGCGCTCGATCTGCTCCCAGGTGAACCGGCGGACCTGGAGGACCTCCGCGCCCGGCAGCGGATTCGTCTCGTAACCGTGCGGCCGGGACGTCACCACGTACGTGTTCCGGGGGTGCCGTTGGACCTGCCGGGCGACCCAGGCCACCACCCGGCCGCGTTCCGCCGGGTCGGCGACCTCGTCGAGGCCGTCCAGCAGGACCACGCAGCCGCCCCGGTCGAGACGGCGGGCGAGCCAGCGGGCCGGGACCTTGCCGTCCAGCCAGCCCGCCGAGACGGCCACCGTCTCCAGTGCCGGGGGCTCGTCGGCCAGCAGGGCGGAGGCGTGGTCGCGGAGGTAGAGCAGCACCGGCAGCCGCCGCTTCCACGGCCGCCAGCGGTGTGCGCACAGCTCCAGTGCCGTGTTGCGGGCCAGCGTCGTCTTGCCGGAGCCCGGGCCGCCGATGACCGCCAGGACACGGGACGTCTCCGCACCGTCGCCCTCGCGCAGCACCGAGGCCAGGCTCCTGCGCTCACCGCCGCCGGCCGGACCGACGTACGGCTCCCTGGCCGCCGCGTGCAGGACTTGAGGGACCACGCTGACGTCGACGTACACCTGACGCATCCGGAACACGAACTCGCTCTGCGTGGCGATGCCGACCGTCTCCATGTCCCGCACGCTCGCCCGCAGTTGGCGTAAGTACACCCGGCGGCCGCCGTGGGCCGTCCCCGTGTCGCCCGCGCTCCCCAACTCGGAGTACAGCAGGCTCAACACCGAGACGCACAGCGAGGCATAGAGCCAAGTCCAGCTCAGCTTGCCGTCGTTGAGCACCTGGTTCGTCGCCACGCCCACGGTGACCGCGAGCGCCGCTCCCGCCAGGACGCGTAACGCCGGGCGTACCCCCGTCATCCGACTGCCCCCCCATGTCGTCCACTTGGGACGACAGACCCTAATGCAACGCCCGCAGCCCCGGAACGAAAGCGACGATCACCGGAAGTACCGGTACCAGTGCGGCGGTTGCCGTCAGGCGGAGGCGCTGGGGGGCCGGAAGGCGGGGCGGGGCCGTGAGAAGGCGGTTGACACGCTGGGGGAGTTGGGCCTGGGGCGTGGGGGAGGGGCCGAAGACGCCCCGGTCCTCATTGAGGTCGACCAGGGCGAGGGCGGTGGTGACGCGGCCGAAGCGGCGGGAGGCGGTGTCGTCGGCGGCCAGTTCGACCAGGCGGTGCATCTCGTCGCGGAAGGCGGCGAAGACCCGGACCTGGGGGAAGCCACCGGCCAGGGCGGCGGAGCAGTGCAGCAGCCAGTCGTGCCGGAAGCGGGCGTGGTCCTGTTCGTGGGCGAGCAGGGCGTCCAGACGGCTGCCCTTGAGACGGCGGAGGGCGGCCGTGGTGACCACGAGCTGGGGAGTGGTACCGGGGAGCCAGTACGCGTCCGGGCGGTCGCCCTCCAGGACCACCAGCCGTCCGCCCGGTTCCTCGCCCGGCAACAGGGGCGCTCGCTCCAGGAGTTCGGTCCGGCGCGCCCCTCGGCGGCGCCGCGCGTGCAGCACCTCGCCGGCCAGCATCGCCAGGGTCCACAGCCCTCCGCAGGCCAGCGTCACGGCGGTCGGCGCGGCCCAGGGACCGGCCGCACCGAGGGCGTACGCCTCGACCACCCCGTGCGGAGCCCCGCTGAACAGATGCCCGCGCACCTCCTGCCAGGCCGCCGCCGCGCTCAGTGTCATCGACAGCGCGCAGCACAGCAGGACGGCGGCCACCACGCACTGCCAGGCCCACAGCGCCACCACCGGCTCCCGGTCCGGCCAGTCGGCGCGGGCCAGCAGGCGCGGGGCGGCGACGGAGGTCAGGATGCCGAGCAGCAGCAGTGCCACGGGGACGCTCATGGGCAGCACCCTATGAGCACCGGACCGCTCACCGGCGCCGAAGTGACGCAGACAACTCCCGCGCGCCGCACACCGCTTGAGGTGTCACATCGTCAGAAGCATCGCCAGCATGCCTATCCCCATCGACAGCCGGCACACCCGGGACAGTTCGGTCCGGTCACCCCACGGCACCGAGCCGGGGCCGCCCCGCACGGTCACGGGCGCCAGACGGGCGCCGGTCAGCAGGACGTAGCCGGTGAAGTAGAGCAGCAGCGCGCCCGTCAGCCAGGCTGGGCCGGAGGCGCCGGTGTGGTGGTGGTGAGCCGGGGCGGCGGCCATCAGTACCGCCATGTACACCATCGCCGTACTGCCCAGCAGATGGTGCAGATGGTGGGCGCTCCGCCGCGCCGACCACAGCGCACGCAGGGCGGCCAGGCCGAAGACCGCCGCGTACAGCGGCCACACCCAGCGCGGCGGGGCGAACACCGCCGCCGGTATCGCCATTGCCGCCATCCCGAAGCCCATCAGCGCCTCGCCGCCCGCCGCGCGGCGCTGTTCCTCGACCCCGCTGCGCATCCGCAGCAGGCAGTAGGCGCCGGTCGCCGCGCAGAGCGCGACCAGCAGCCAGGCCGGTGACACCGGTCCGTGCACGCGCACCACCCCCGTTCGACGCCATGTCGAGGGATGCGATGCCCACGCCACGCACAGCGCACGCGAGCGCAAGGGGGTGTACGGGGAGCGTTCACCGGAGCGCGGCGTGTGACCAGGGCGGTTGCGAGGCCGCGATAAGTCTTTTACTGGTGAAACACCTGTTAAATTATTCGTATGAGCAGCCGCCGTCTCCCCCTCGTCCAGGCGCTCCGCCTCCAGGGACCCTCCGCCATCTGGTTCAAGCCCGCTCTGAGCGTGGTCGTGTCGGCGGCCCCGCCCAACCTCCTCCTGCTGGCCCTCGGCCGCCTCGACCTCGCCCTCTACACGATGGCCGGGTCGCTCTGCGCGCTCTACGGCCACCAGCGCCCCTACGCGGCCCGCGCCCGCCTCCTCACCGGGGTCGTGCTCGGCATGACAGCCGGACTCGCCGTCGCCCTGGTCGCCTCGGCGCTCACCCCCGGCCCCGTCGCCCTGGTGCTCGTCGGCGCCCTGCTGGCCGCCGCGCAGAAGACGGTCTGCGAGGCCACCCGTGTCGGGCCGCCCGGCAACGTGGTCGTCACCTTCATCAGCTCCGCCGCCCTGTTCGTCCCGCAGACCCCCGGCCAGGTCCCCGCCCACCTCGGACTCACCCTCGCCGCCGGCGCCTGGGCGTGGCTCGTCTGCATGGCGCCCAGAGTGCTCCGCCCGCATGGGCCCGAGCGGCGGGCCGTCGCCGCAGCCCTCCATGCCGCCGCCGACCTCGCCGACCAGGGCCACGCACCCGCCCACGCGGCCCTGCACACCGCCTGGCAGGCCCTCCGCGCCCCCGGCGTCCGCCCCGACTCCACCCGGCGCGCCCTCGAGAACCTGCTGCTCCGCGCCGAGGCCGCCGACGCCGGCCCCGCCCAACTGCGTGCGTGGGCCCAAGCCCTGCGCGGCACCGGCCCGGTACCGCAAGCGGAAGCCACCAACCCGGTCGACGCCCACCCCCGCCCCGCCCGCATCCCCTTCAAGCACCTGGCCCCCATAGCCACCCGCACTGCCCTGGGCTGCGCGCTGGCCGGTCTGGCCGCCCTCTCCCTCGGCGTGGGCCGCCCCTACTGGGCCCTCGTCACCGCCGCCTCCCTCTACCAGGCCAACGTCACCCTCACCTGGCACCGGAGCGTCCAGCGCGTCGTCGGCAACCTCCTCGGTGTCCTCGTCTTCGCCGCGCTCACCCCGCTGACCCATCTCCACCCCGTCACGCTCGTCCTGTGCTGCCTGGCGTGCAGCTTCGGCGCGGAGGCGCTCATCGCCCGCAACTACTGGCTCGGTACGGTCTGCGTCACGCCCATGGCGCTGCTCATCACCGAGTTCACCCATCTCCAGGACCCGGGCCTGCTGATCACCCAGCGGGTGCTGGACACCCTGGTCGGCGCGCTGGCCGGGTTCGCCGCCGCCGTGATCGTCACCAACCGGCGGGCGGGTGACCGCGTGCACGACGCCCTGACCGCCGTCGAGAGCGCCAGCGCGCATACCGAACACCTGCTGGCCCACCCCGCGCCCCACGCCCTCCCGGCCGCCCGCCGGGCCCTCGCCGTCGCGCTGACCGACCTGTACGCGACCACTGCCGCCGCGCAGGGGGAGTGGTGGCAGCGGCCCTTCCCCGCCGAACGCCTCGCGCTCGCCGAGCAGGCCGGACACCGTACGCTCGCGGCGGCGGTGCGGCACCGAGCGGTCGCACCCTTGAAGCAGGACCTGACGCAGGACTGACCCGGCACCACGGAGGACACACGGCCATGACCGACACGGGAGACCAGCGCCCGAGGACGGACACCGTCGCCTCGGTCGTCCGGCAGTGGCGTGCCGTGCACCCCGCGCTGGACACCGGGCCCATGGAGGTCATCGGCCGGATCAACCGCTGCGCCGCCCTCCTCCAGCAGGCCGAGGACGCCCCGCTGCGGCGGGCCGGGCTCAGCAGGGCGGAGTTCGACCTGCTGGGCGCGCTCCGCCGTACCGGGCACGAGCTGACGCCGGGGGAGCTGGCGCGGGAGACCTTCTCCTCGGGGGCGGCCGTGACCAAGCGGGTCAAGCAGCTCACCGAGCGCGGACTGGTCGAGCGGCGCGGCGACACCCGTGACCGCCGCGTCTCCCACCTCCGCCTCACCGACGCCGGCCGCGACCTCGTGGACGGCATCCTGCCCGAGCAACTCGCTTACGAGGAGGCGGTGTTGTCCGTACTGAACCCCGACCGCCAGGACGAGCTGTCCGGCCTGCTCGCCGGTCTCCTCGACGGGCTGGAGGGCCGGCTGGGCGCCCTGCGCGGCTGACGGAGGGCCGTCAGATCCCCGGCCGGTACCGCAGCGGATGGTCCGCCGGAGTCTCCACCAGCACGATCGGGATGCCGTCCGGGTCGGCGATCCACATCTCGATCAGCCCCCACGGCTCCCGGACCGGCGCCCGCACGATCTCCACGCCCTCGGCCGCCAGCTCGTCGTGCGCCGCGGCCGCGTCCGGCACCTGGAGCCAGAGGCACACCGACGGGGCGAGCGGGGTCTCCGAGCGCCCGGAGAGTTCGAGGAAGCCGCCGCCCAGGAAGTAGACGGTCCCGCGCTCGGGCCCCTCCCCGAACTCGCGGTAGACGGCAAGCCCCAGTTGTCCGCCGTAGAAGGCACGGGAGCGCTCGGGGTCCGTGGGGCGGATGAGGGTCCGGCTGCTCAGTACATGCACCATGCGAGCGGAGCCTAGCCGCCCGACTAGGCTCGTCCCTGTCGAGCCGCGCCCAGATCGGAGTACACCCCATGGAGACCCCCACCGGACCGACGTTCCGTGACGCCACCGACGCCGATGTGGACGCCCTCGTCGCGCTCGTCGAGTCGGCGTACCGGGGGGACGCCAGCCGGGCCGGGTGGACCACCGAGGCGGACATACTGGACGGGCAGCGCACCGACCCCGAGGGGGTGCGCCAGGTCATCAAGACGCCGGACAGCAGGCTGCTCGTGGTGGAGCGGGAGGGCCGGATCGTCGCCTGCTGCCAGCTCGAACACCGGGGCACGTACGCCTACTTCGGCATGTTCGCGGTCAGCCCCACCCTCCAGGGGTCGGGCCTCGGCAAGGCGGTCATGGCGGAGGCGGAGCGGCTGGCGCGGGCCGACTGGGGCGCCACCGAGATGCACATGACGGTGATCTCGGTCCGCGACGACCTGATCGGCTGGTACGAGCGCCGGGGCTACCGCCGTACGGGTGAGATGACCCCGTTCCCGTACGGCGACGAGCGCTTCGGCATCCCGCGCCGCCCCGACCTTCGCTTCGAGCTGCTGGTCAAGCCGCTGGTGTGAGCGCCTAGGCCGTGAAGCGGCCGGTGCGCTTGATGTCCGGGAGGTCGGTGGTCGCGCCGTCCAACTGGAGGGCGCGCACCAGCCGCAGCTCGTCCTGGGTGTTCACCACCCAGGCGAAGACCCTGAGGCCCGCCGCACGCGCCCTCTCCACGACCTCCAGCGTCAGCCGGCGGACGTCCAGACAGAGGGTCGCCGCGCCGACCGCGACCGCGCGGTCCACCACCTCCGGGCCGTAGTGCTCGGCCACCAGCGCGGTGCGCACCCCCGGCACCAGCCGGGAGATCTCGGCGAGCGCCTCGTCGTGAAAGGAGATGACCTCCACGCGGGAGACCAGGTCCCGCCGCAGCATCACCTCCGCCAGCGCCTTCGCGGCGGCCACGTCCTTGATCTCGGCCTGGACCGGCGCCCGGACCGCGTCCAGCACCTCTTCGAACACCGGCACCCGCTCGCCGCGCCCCGCGTCCAGGGCGCGCAGCTCCGCGAGGGTCTTCTCGGCGATCTGCCCGGTGCCGTCCGTGGTCCGGTCCACGGCGGCGTCATGCATGACGATCAGCGCACCGTCCTTGCTCAGGTGCAGATCGAGTTCGATCAGGTCCAGCCCGGCCTGCTCGGCGGCGGCGAAGGAACGGAGCGTGTTCTCGGGCTCGACACCCATGACCCCACGGTGCCCGATGGTAAGGAAGTTCAAGGTTCAACTCGCTTCCGTCGACGGCGGATCGGCTTCTCGCGGACCCGACGGAGTGTCGTCGTCCGCACGCCTGGCTCGCAGCCTAACGGCGATGCCCTCACCTGGGCGATCGCGAAGTCACCGGCGCGGCGCCGGATGCTTTGTGGCCGGATCGGGGCATCCGGTCACGCTCCCGGACCGCCTCACCACCCGCAGCGAAAGTGAGCGCGGTCACGGTTTGAGGCGGGAAAAACAGCGGTGACCATGCGGCCGCGCAGAATAATTTCCCGAGCCCCCTCTTGTTCGGCAAAACGGGGTATGCATACGGTGTCCATACGCGAGGTTCTCCCGTGGAGGATGGGACATGACGGAAATTCTTGTGCAGGCCGGTCCGGAGGGACAGGTTCCTTCGCTGACCAGGGTGGTCGAGCACCCGGCGTGGCCCGTCCTCAAGGGCGCGGTGGAGCAGATCCGGCCATGGCAGGCGAAGGACGGCTCGATCGACTTCACCGCCGAGGGCGCCCCCGAGCGGGCCGAGGCCGAGGCGGCCGTGGGCCGGGTCGTGGACGCGGTGGAGCAGCTCTCCCCCCTGGTCCCGCACGACGCGGCGTACCACCGCGCGCTCGTGGCCGACCTGCGCCGCTGGGCCGAGGGCGGCTTCGAGGTACCGGACTTCCTGGACTCGCTGCTGGCCTTCCAGCCGGCGGCCAACCGCGCGGACGGCCTCCAGCACCTGGTCGTCTTCCCGATGTACACGCAGAACGGCAACCCGGACCGCAACCTCGAGGCGGTCGTGCTGCGCATGGTCTGGCCGGACTGGCTGGCCGAGCTGGAGCGCACCCGGTACGACAACCCGCTGTTCTGCGGCATCACCTTCGAGGACTTCACGGCCGGGTACGACACCAACTCCGCCGTCCTCTTCCCGGAGACCATCGCCGTCCGCGAGGCGCCGGAACGTTTCTCCTGGGGTGGCATCTTCTGCGACCGCGAGGCCGCCCGCTTCCGCCGGGTCACCGACGCCGCCGTCGGCATCCTGGGCCTGGAGCTGCCCGAGGACATCGCCGCGATGGTGCACGACCAGAAGCGCTGCGAAGAGGCGTTCGTGCTCTGGGACATGGTCCACGACCGCACCCACAGCCACGGCGACCTGCCGTTCGACCCGTTCATGATCAAGCAGCGCCAGCCGTTCTGGATGTACGGCCTGGAGGAGCTGCGCTGCGACCTCACCGCCTTCAAGGAGGCCGTGAAGCTGGAGTCGGACGGCGTCCCGCAGGCCCGTGACGTGCAGTACGCGGTGCTCTTCGACCGGATGTTCCGCTTCCCGGTCACCGGCGACCGCAACCGCAACTACGACGGGCTCGGCGGCCAGCTCCTCTTCGCCTACCTGCACAAGCACGACGTGGTCCGCTGGACCGACAACAAGCTCGCCATCGACTGGGAGCGCGCCCCGCAGGTCACCAACCAGCTCTGCGCCGACATCGAGCAGCTCTACCGCGACGGCATCGACCGCCCCAAGCTGGTCCACTGGTTCGCCGGGTACGACCTCGTCGCCTCCTACCTCTCCCCGCACCCCGGCTCCACGTGGGCCAAGGGCCCCGACGCCCTCGACCTGAGCCTGCCGCCGCGCAAGCTGGTCGACGACGTGCTCCCGGACGAGTTTCCGCTGAGCATGTTCTACGAGGCACTGGCCAAGAAGCTGAAGAATGTGATCGCCGAGACCAAGGGCATCACGGCGGACGGCGCCGAGCGGATCGCCGCGTGAGCGACCGCCGGGACGACACGGCAGTGGGAGAAGGGAAGACGATGCAGAACGGGGCTCTTCGGGGCGCGGTGATCGCGGTCGCCGGTGCGGGCGGACCGGCGGGACGGGCCACCCTGATCAGGCTCGCCGAGGCGGGCGCGACCGTGGTCGGCGCGGACAACGACCCGGCCCGGCTGGCGGAGGCCGTGGACGCGGCCCGCTACGCCAACGGCGGCGCCACCGTCACCGGCGAGACGGTCGACCTGCTCGACCTGGACTCCACCCGCGCCTGGGCCGCCGGTATCGAGAAGGAGTTCGGCCGCGTCGACGGCCTGGTCCACCTGGTCGGCGGCTGGCGCGGCGGCGCCAAGTTCGACGACACCGACCTGGCCGACTGGGACCTGCTGGAGAAGCTGCTGATCCGCACCGTCCAGCACACCTCGCTGGCCTTCTACGACGCGCTCCAGCGGGCCGGCGACGGCCGCTACCTGCTGATCAGCGCCGCCGGCGCGTCCAAGCCGACCGCTGGCAACGCCGCGTACTCCGCCGCCAAGGCCGCGGCCGAGGCGTGGACGCTGGCCATGGCCGACGGCTTCCGCAAGGCGGGGGGCGAGGACGGCCCGCAGGCCGCGGCTGCCATCCTGGTAGTGAAGGCGCTGGTGCACGACGCGATGCGCGCGGAGCGCCCAGGCGCGAAGTTCGCGGGCTTCACGGACGTCAAGGAGCTGGCCGAGGCCATCGAGGGCGTCTGGGGCAGGCCCGCCGCCGAAGTGAACGGAAACCGTCTGTGGCTGACCGAGAAGCCGTGAACCCTCCCAGGACCGACGCCCGTCGTCACCACGACCCGCAGGTCCGCGGTTTCGCCAGCGACAACTACGCCGGTGCGCACCCCGAGGTGCTCGCCGCCGTGGCCCTGGCCAACGGCGGCCACCAGGTCGCGTACGGCGAGGACGAGTACACCGAGAACCTCCAGCGGATCATCCGCAGCCACTTCGGCGCGACCGCCGAGGCGTTCCCGGTGTTCAACGGCACCGGCGCCAACGTCGTGGCGCTCCAGGCGGTCACCGACCGCTGGGGCGCGGTGATCTGCGCCGAGAGCGCGCACATCAACGTGGACGAGGGCGGCGCGCCCGAGCGGATGGGCGGGCTGAAGCTGCTCACCGTGCCGACCCCGGACGGCAAGCTCACCCCCGAGCTGATCGACCGGCAGGCGTTCGGCTGGGACGACGAGCACCGGGCGATGCCCCAGGTCGTCTCGATCACCCAGTCCACCGAGCTGGGCACCCTCTACACGCCGGACGAGATCCGCGCGATCTGCGAACACGCCCACGCGCACGGCATGAAGGTGCACCTGGACGGCTCCCGGATATCCAACGCCGCCGCCTCCCTGAACGTCCCCATGCGGGCGTTCACCAACGCGGTCGGCGTCGACATCCTCTCGCTGGGCGGGACCAAGAACGGCGCCCTGTTCGGCGAGGCGGTCGTCGTCATCAACCAGGACGCCGTCTCGCACATGAAGCACCTGCGCAAGCTGTCCATGCAGCTCGCGTCCAAGATGCGCTTCGTGTCGGTGCAGTTGGAGGCCCTGTTCGCCAAGGACCTCTGGCTGCGCAACGCCCGGCACGCCAACGAGATGGCCCAGCGGCTCGCCGAGGGCGTCCGCGCGGTGCACGGCGTGGAGATCCTGCACCCGGTGCAGGCCAACGGCGTCTTCGCCCGGCTCCCGCACGACGTGAGCGTCCGGCTGCAGAAGCGGTTCCGCTTCTACTTCTGGGACGAGGCGGCCGGTGACGTCCGCTGGATGTGCGCCTTCGACACCACCGAGGACGACGTCGACACCTTCGTGGCGGCGCTCAAGGAGGAGATGGCCCGCTGAGGGCCTCCGTAAGACGCAAGAACGGCCCGGCCGGACGGTGCATCGTCCGGCCGGGCCGTCGTCGTCTCACAGGGCCTCGGCCGCGCGCAACTGCTCGTTCGTCGGGGCCGTGCCGCCCAGGTGGGCGGGGAGCCACCAGGAGTCCTCGGCACCCTTCGGGCGGGCCGGGTAGGCGCGCTGAGCGGCGTCCAGCAACTCCTGGACGCGCTCGCGCAGCCGGCGGGTGATCGCGCCCGCGTACTGCTCGCGCGACGCCTCCAGCGCCTCGCCGACCCGCATGGTGATCGGGGTGTGGCTGCGCTTGAAGTTGCGCGGCTGGCCCTTGGTCCACAGCCGCTGGGTGCCCCACAGCGCCATCGGCACCAGCGGCACGCCCGCCTCCTGGGCCAGGCGCGCGGCACCGGACTTGAAGCCCTTCAGCGTGAAGGACTGCGAGATCGTCGCCTCGGGGAACACCCCGACGATCTCCCCGGCGCGCAGCGACGCCAGCGCGTGCGCGTACGCCGTCTCGCCCTGCTCGCGGTCGACCGGGATGTGCTTCATGCCGCGCATCAGCGGGCCCGACACCTTGTGCCGGAACACCGACTCCTTGGCCATGAACCGCACCAGGCGCTTCTGCGGCAGCGCGGCCAGGCCGTTGAAGATGAAGTCCAGGTAGCTGATGTGATTGCTCACCAGCACGGCACCGCCGGTGCGCGGGATGTTCTCCGACCCCTGGCAGTCGATCTTGAGGTCCCAGACCTTGAACATCGTCTTGGCGAGACCGACGACGGGACGGTAGACCAGCTCTGCCATAAGCGGGGTGGTCCCTTTCTGCTCTGCTCGGGAAAGGGGGCTCCCGGCGGGAAGTTACGGAGCCGTAGGTTTACGGCTCTCGCAGATCGTGCCCCAAGAACGGGCGGGTGACCAGTCCTGGTGCCCGGTGGCGGCGAGATCCTCGTCACGTCCGCCCTCGACCCCCTCTTTCGGAGGCGGGGAATCCATTCGGCCCTCGATGTGCTGGTGTTGAGGACGGATCGGGCGAGCGGTGCCGCGGTGGCGGCAGGGTGGAGGAGACGGGTGCGCGGGGCGGACGACGGACGGCGGCTGACGGCGGCCGAACTCGGCGGCGAACCGGGGGAGCGGGCCACCCTCGTGCAGTTCTCCTCCGCCTTCTGCGCGCCCTGCCGGGCCACCCGGCGCACCCTCGCCGAGGTCGCCCGGATGGTGCCCGGCGTCGCCCACGTCGAGATCGACGCGGAGGCCCGGCTGGAACTCGTGCGCGAACTCGGCATCCTGAAGACCCCCACCGTGCTCGTCCTCGACGCGGGAGGCGCGGTCGTGCGGCGCGCCCAGGGGCAGCCACGCAGGGCCGATGTCATCGCCGCGCTGGGCGAGGCCGTGAGCGGGCGGCACGATGGCTGAGCGCTCCCGGGCGCCACGGCGGCGACTTGACTGCGCCCGCCGTCTGTCGTCAGCCTGGCCCGGTGCCGATCGAACACCTTCTCGCCGGACCGGTCGTCCCCAGCGGCCCGGCCCGCCTCGGGAGCGCCCGCTGCCGGGGCCGTTGAACAGCACCGGACCCCATCAGCTCGCCCCCGTCAGCAGAAGGACGACCCCATGACGGCCACCCCCGGCCTCGGTTCCCGTCAGCCCGCCTCGCCGGACCTGCTGCGTTCCGTCTTCCGCCGGCACGCCGCCGGTGTCGCGGTGATCACCGCGCGCGGCGAGCACGGCCCGGTCGGCTTCACCGCCACCTCGCTCAGCTCCGTCTCCGCCGAGCCGCCGATGATCTCCTTCGGCATAGGCACCGGCGGGTCGAGCTGGCCCGCCATCCAGCGCACCGACCATGTCGGTGTGCATCTGCTCGCCGAGCACCAGAGCGAGCTGGCCGCCACCTTCGCCCGCAGCGGCGCCGACCGCTTCGGGGCGTCCACCGCGTGGCGCGAGGGGCCCGAGCGTGTGCCGGTACTGGACGATGTGCTGGCCTGGCTGGTGTGCCGGATCGTGGGGCGGGTACCGGCCGGGGACCACCGGATCGTGCTCGCCGAGGTGCTGCTCGGCGACCCGTCCGGCGACGGCCGCCCGCTGCTCTATCACCAGGGACGCTTCAACGCCCTGCGGGACTGAGCGGGTTGGGGCCCGGCTCTGCGGAGCCGTCGGGTTCCGGTTACGCTGCGTTGCGAAGGTCACAGTTCAAAGCGCTTGCTTAGCGGGCATGAACTGGATGTACTGGTGAGTAATATTTCGGTCGGAGCGCACCGACGCCCCGAGCGGGATCAGCCGCTTGAGGCGCCTATGCTGCACTTCAAGAGGCAGCCCGGAAAAGACGATGCAGTAGGAGAGCCGGCGTGAGCTTGAGGATCGTTGTCACTGTGAAGTACGTGCCCGACGCCACTGGCGACCGGCACTTCGCCGATGACCTGACCGTCGACCGCGACGACGTGGACGGTCTGCTCTCCGAACTCGACGAGTACGCGGTGGAGCAGGCCCTGCAGATCGCGGAGGATGCGGACGACGCCGAGGTCACCGTGCTGACCGTCGGCCCCGAGGACGCGAAGGACGCGCTGCGCAAGGCTCTCTCGATGGGCGCCGACAAGGCGATCCACGTCGAGGACGACGACCTGCACGGCACCGACGCGCTCGGCACCTCGCTGGTGCTGGCCAAGGCCATCGAGAAGGCCGGTTACGACCTGGTGATCTCCGGCATGGCCTCCACCGACGGCACCATGGGTGTCGTTCCGGCGCTGGTCGCCGAGCGTCTGGGCGTGCCGCAGGTGACCCTGCTCTCCGAGGTCTCGGTCGAGGACGGCACCGTCAAGGGCCGCCGCGACGGCGACGCCGCCTCCGAGCAGCTCGAGGCGTCCCTGCCGGCCGTGGTCTCCGTGACGGACCAGTCGGGCGAGGCGCGTTACCCGTCGTTCAAGGGCATCATGGCGGCCAAGAAGAAGCCGGTGGAGTCCTGGGACCTGTCCGACCTCGACATCGAGGCGGAGGAGGTCGGTCTCGAGGGCGCGTGGACCAAGGTCGAGACCGCGACCGAGCGCCCGGCGCGCACCGCGGGCACGATCGTCAAGGACGAGGGCGAGGGCGGCAAGCAGCTCGCCGAGTACCTCGCGGGCCAGAAGTTCATCTAAGGCCCCGCACCCCGCCGACCGCCCCTCAACTTCGTTACGCAGGAGAGCAATCCCATGGCTGAAGTCCTCGTCTACGTCGACCACGTGGACGGTGCCGTCCGCAAGCCCACCCTGGAGCTGCTGACGCTGGCCCGCCGCATCGGCGAGCCCGTCGCCGTCGCCCTGGGCAACGGCGCCGCCGACACCGTCGCCGCCCTCGCCGAGCACGGCGCGGTGAAGGTACTCACCGACGACGCGTCCGAGTACGCCGACTACCTGGTCGTCCCCAAGGTCGACGCGCTCCAGGCCGCCGTCGAGGCCGTCTCCCCGGCCGCCGTGCTGGTCCCGTCCTCCGCGGAGGGCAAGGAGATCGCCGCCCGTCTGGCGCTGCGCACCGGCTCCGGTCTGATCACGGACGCCGTCGACCTGGAGGCCGGGGCCGAGGGTCCCGTCGCCACCCAGTCGGTGTTCGCCGCGTCGTACACCACCAAGTCCCAGGTCACCAAGGGCACCCCGGTCATCACGGTCAAGCCGAACTCGGCCGCCGTGGAGGCCGCCCCGGCCGCCGGCGCGGCCGAGGCGCTGTCGGTGACCTTCTCCGCCCAGGCGACCGGCACCAAGGTCACCAGCCGCACCCCGCGCGAGTCGACCGGCCGCCCGGAGCTGACCGAGGCCGCGATCGTGGTCTCCGGTGGCCGTGGCGTCAACGGCGCGGACAACTTCGCGCTGATCGAGGCCCTCGCCGACTCGCTCGGTGCCGCCGTCGGCGCCTCGCGTGCCGCCGTCGACGCCGGCTGGTACCCGCACACCAACCAGGTCGGCCAGACCGGCAAGTCGGTCTCGCCGCAGCTCTACATCGCCAACGGCATCTCCGGTGCCATCCAGCACCGCGCCGGCATGCAGACGTCGAAGACGATCGTCGCGGTCAACAAGGACCCCGAGGCCCCGATCTTCGACCTGGTCGACTACGGCGTGGTCGGCGACCTCTTCGAGGTCGTCCCCCAGCTCACCGAGGAAGTCAAGACCCGCAAGGGCTGACCCCTTCGCCGCCGAACGAGGCCCCCGCGACCGACACGGTCCCGGGGGCCTCGCCCTTTGTTGACCCGTCGGAATCCCCCTGGATACCGTCCCTCAACGGTTTGTTGAGACCGGAGGGGTGTGGGATGGGTCGGCAGGAGCAAGTCAGGACGAGTCTCGGCGGCGAGGTCGGCAAGGAGGTCGACGGGCTTCTCGCGCCCGTCGACGCCGAGTTGGCGCTCCGGTACCCCGGCGATCCCGGCACGCGTCAGCCCGTGCACACCGTGTACGTGCCGGGCGATGTCTTCGGCGCGGGCACCGTACGCGACTGGGGCGACCGGGCGCTGGCCGCGCTCGACGAACACGCCCCGGACGCGGGCTCGTTCGGTGCCGTGCTCGGGCTGGACGGGGAACTCGCCGGGCCGGTGTACGAGCGGGTCCGGGCCAAGCTGGAGCGCGAACCCGTGGAAGACCTGCGGGTCGACTTCGAGGACGGGTACGGGCACCGGCCGGACGCCGAGGAGGACGAGGACGCGGCCCGCGCCGCCCGGCTGCTCGCCGAGGACGCGCCCCCGTACCTCGGTGTGCGGGTGAAGTGCATGGAGGCGGGGGTGCGCGAGCGGGGCATCCGTACGCTCGACGTCTTCCTCACCGGGCTGCTGGCGGCCGGCGGGCTGCCCAAGGGGCTGAACCTGACGCTGCCGAAGGTGACGTACGCCGAGCAGGTCGCGGCGTTCGCCCGCGTACTGGACGCCTTCGAGCGGGCGCACGGGCTGGAGGCCGGGCGGCTCGGCTTCGAGATCCAGATCGAGACCAGCCAGGCCATCCTCGCCACGGACGGCACCGCCACCGTCGCCCGCATGATCCAGGCGGCCGGAGGCCGGGCCACTGGACTGCACTACGGCACCTTCGACTACAGCGCCGCCCTCGGGGTCTCCGCCGCCCACCAGGCACCCGACCACCCCGCCGCCGACCACGCCAAGGCGGTGATGCAGGTCGCGGCAGCGGGCACCGGCGTACGCGTCTCGGACGGCTCCACCAATGTGCTGCCGGTCGGCCCCACCGCGCAGGTGCACGACGCCTGGCGGCTGCACTACCGGCTCACCCGCCGCGCCCTGGCCCGCGCCTACCACCAGGGCTGGGACATGCACCCCGGCCATCTCCCCACCCGGTACGCGGCCGTCTTCGCCTTCTACCGCGAGGGGTTCGCCCAGGCGGCGGCCCGCCTCGCCGCCTACACCGCCCGCACCCAGGGCGATGTGCTGGACGAGCCCGCCACCGCGCGGGCGTTGAGCGGTTACCTGCTCCGGGGACTGCACTGCGGCGCCCTCGACAGCGCGGAGGTGACGGCCGCGAGCGGGCTGAGCCGGGCCGAGCTGGAGAACCTGGCGGCCCTCCGGCCCCAGTAGCGGGTTCAGTGCGCCGGGGGCAGCTCGCCCGAGCCCCGCGTGATCAGCCGGGTCGGCAGTTCCAGGCGTTCCGGGGTGCCGGGGGCGCCGTCGAGGCGCTGGAAGAGGCGGTCGGCGGCGGTACGGCCGAGGGCTGCCGCGTCCTGCGCGACCACCGTCACGCCCGGCTGGAGCAGGTCGGCCAGCTCGAAGTCGTCGAACCCGACCAGGGCGACCGGCCGGTCGTACTCGGCCAGGACCCGGATCACGGTGACCGTCACCCGGTTGTTGCCGGTGAAGACGGCGGTGACCGGGTCGGGCCCGGCGAGCATCTCCTCCGTGGCCCGCCGCACCCGCTCCGGATCGGTCGCCCCCAGCGACATCCAGCCCTCCGCGACCGGTATCCCCGCGTCCTCCATCGCCGCCCGGTAACCGCGCAGCCGCTCGGCGGCCGTGTGGATGCGGGGCATGTCACCGATGAAGCCGATCCGGCGGTGGCCGTGCGCGATCAGATGGGCCACCCCGTCACGGGCGCCGCCGAAGTTGTCCGACAGCACCACGTCCGCGTCGATGCCCCCGGCCGGCCGGTCCACGAACACCGTGGCCACGCCCGCCCGGATCTCCGGCTCCAGGTAGCGGTGGTCGTCCCCGGCCGGGATCACCACCAGGCCGTCCACCCGCCGCGCGCACAGCGCCAGCGCCAACTCCTGCTCCCGCTCCGGGTCCTCGGCGCTGGACCCGTTGATCAGCAGCGCCCCGTGCGCGCGGGCCACCTCCTCGACGGCGCGGCTCAGCGGCCCGTAGAACGGGTCCGCGAGGTCCTCCAGCACCAGGCCGATGCTCGCGGTACGGCCCTTGCGCAGCACCCGCGCGCTGTCGTTGCGCCGGAAACCGAGCGCCTCGATCGCCTCCCGCACCCGCCGCTCCGTGTCCGGGGTGACGCCGGGCTCGCCGTTGACCACGCGGGACACCGTCTTCAGGCCGACCCCGGCCCGTGCGGCCACGTCCTTCATGGTGGGCCGGTTGCCGTAACGGCTGCCGTTGGCGCGGTCTGCTCGGCGGGTGGTGTCGGGCACGGTGCGGTGTCCTGTCCTGTTGTCCGGGGTGTCGCGAGGTGACGCGGGGTGGTGCGGGCAATCGAAGGCCGGTACAAGCATGTGGCGTCGAGCATAGAGCCTGGACAACGTTGTCAGGTGCGAGAGAGACTGTCCACCGCCGTCCCGGTCCGCGCCCCCACCGCGACCAGGCCGGGGAGGCCCACCGGATCACCACCTACGGCTCGACGGGGAGACCAGACTCAGATGCACACCGACCTCGTGGCGGCCCTGGACATCGGCGGTACCAAGATCGCCGGTGCGCTGGTGGACGGCCATGGCCGGATTCAGGCGCGCACCCAGCGCGCGACGCCCGCGCGACAGGATGGCGAAACGGTCATGCAGGCCGTCGAGCAGGTGCTCGACGACCTCGCCGCCTCGCCGTTGTGGGGACGCGCCTCCGTGCTCGGCATCGGCAGCGCCGGCCCGGTGGACGCCTCGGCGGGCACCGTGAGCCCGGTCAACGTGCCGGGCTGGCGCGGCTTCCCGCTGGTCGAGCGGGTACGCGCGGCCACCGGCGGACTGCCGGTCGAGCTGATCGGCGACGGGGTCGCCATCACCGCCGCCGAACACTGGCAGGGCGCCGCGCGCGGCCACGACAACGCGCTGTGCATGGTGGTCTCCACCGGCGTCGGCGGCGGACTGGTCCTCGGCGGCCGACTGCACCCCGGCCCCACCGGCAACGCCGGTCACATCGGTCACATCAGCGTCGACCTGGACGGCGAACCCTGCCCGTGCGGCGCGCGCGGCTGCGTCGAGGGCCTGGCCAGCGGCCCCAACATCGCCCGCCGCGCCCTGGCCGACGGCTGGCTGCCCGGCCCGGACGGCGACACCTCCGCCGCCGCCGTCGCGGACGCGGCCCGCCGGGGCGACCCGGTCGCCGTGGCCTCCTTCGAGCGGGCCGCGCAGGCCCTCGCCGCCGGGATCGCGGCGACCGCGACCCTGGTCGAGATCGACATCGCGGTGATCGGCGGCGGCGTCGGCAAGGCGGGCGACGTACTTTTCGCCCCGCTGCGCAAGGCCCTCGCGGACTACGCCACCCTCTCCTTCGTCCAGCGGCTCACCGTGGTCCCCGCCCAGATGGGCACCGACGCCGGCCTGGTCGGGGCGGCCGCAGCCGCGCTGGCCCTCAGGCCGGACACCACCGCCGCCGGGGTCTGACAGCAGCCACGCGTGGCCACGGGAGGCAACACCCCCGTGGCCACGGCCGGTTCAGCAGCTCAGCCGGGCGTCCGCCCAGTCCGCGTGGTCGGAGTCGATCCCGTCGCCCCCGTCGGTGACGACCAGCCGCACCACCTGCGCGCCCTTGACCTCGGCGCTGAGCGGCTTGGCCGGGTCGGCGTTGCTCAGCACGCCCGTAGACGCGGCTCTCACCCCGTCCGCCCAGATCTCGAACGCCACGCTGCCCTTCGCGCCCTTCTCGTCGTCCACGCCCACCTGGGCGGTGACCGTCGAGCAGCGCCGCCCGGCGTAGTACGCGACCTCGCTGGCCGCGTGCACCCCGAGCCCCTTGGCGTACACCGTGGAGCCGACGGTGAGCGGGGAGCCGTCGCCCGCCGCGTCCTCACCGTTGCTGGTGTCCCGCTCCACCGGCCCCCACCCGCTGACCGCCGACAGCCACGGCAGATCGCTCAGGTACGAGGTCCCGGCGGGCGGCGGCACCACCACGGACGCGGTCACCGGCAGCTCACCGCTGACCCGCTCCCCGGCGGGCGAGCGGTACCGCACGCGCAGCGAGAAGGCGTACGACCCGACCGGCGTCCCCGGCGGAGCCGTCACCCGCCAACGGGTGCGCAGGGACGCCCCGTTGGGCAGGTTGGCCGCCGTGGCCGGGGACAGCGCGCGTACCGTCCAGCCGTCCGGGCCGGTCAGCGTGGCCGAGACCTCGCGGGCCGGGGTGCGGCCCAGGTCGGTGACGGTCGTGGTGAGCGTGGCCGGGGTGTCCCGCTCGATGAACGGGGCTTCGTCCAGGCCGAGTTCGACGGCGGGCGGGTGCTCCGCCCAGTGGTCGTCGGCCGACACCCGGAGCAGGACGGTGCCGTGGGCCGGGACGGTGGCCGCGATGGTGCCGGACGTGTTGGCGTCCCGGTGCTGCCAGAGGTCGCGCCGGGTGTAGCCGGGGGCGCGGGGCAGGCCCACGGCGGCGGCGCTGGTGGCGACGCGCTGCGCGGTCCCGGCCTCGTTGAACAGGGCGACCGCGCGGCTGCCGTCCGCCATTTCTTTGGCGATCACCCAGCGCCCGGCCTCACTGGAGACCACCGTGCCCTGCCGGCCCAGCGGGTCCTGGTCGACCGCGATGACCTCCCTGTTGCCCAGGATGTCCAGGGTGGCGGGGGAAGCGGTGCGCAGGTCGGTGCCGATGAGCAGCGGGGCCGCCATGACCGCCCAGAGCGAGAAGTGCGAGCGGTACTCGGTGTCGGTCATCCCGCCGTTGCCGACCTCCAGCATGTCGGGGTCGTTCCAGTGGCCGGGACCGGCGTACGGGGCGAGAGGGAGGTTCTGCTTGAGGATGGAGAGCATCGAGCCCCAGTTGTCGCTGATGTCCCCGGTGGTGCGCCAGAGTTGGCCCACGTCCGAGGCCCACTCCCAGGGCTTGTTCTCGCCCCACTCACAGATGCTGTAGACGATCGGGCGCCCGGTGGCCCGCAGGGCGTCGCGCATGGTCCGGTAGCGCTGCTGAGCGTCCACGCCCTGGTTGTTGCAGTTGTCGTACTTCAGATAGTCCACGCCCCAGTCGGCGAACTGCCGGGCGTCGCTCTCCTCGTGGCCCAGCGCGCCGGGGAAGCCCGCGTTGTCGCAGGTCTTGGTGCCCGCGCTGGTGTAGATGCCGAGCCCCAGGCCCTTGGCGTGGACGTAGTCGGCGACCGCCGAGATGCCGTGCGGGAAGCGGACCGGGTCCGGGACGAGCTTGCCGTCGGCGTTCCGCTGGGGGAGCGCCCAGCAGTCGTCGAGGTTGACGTACCGGTACCCGGCGTCCTTGAGGCCCTCGGTCACGAAGAGGTCGGCGATGCCCTTGACCATGTCCTCGTTGAACTCGGCCCGGCAGTGCGTGGAGTTCCAGTTGTTGAAGCCCATCGGCGGAGTGGGCGCCAGGTCCCCGGCGGGGGCCGGGGGAGGGGGTGCGGCCGTGGCCGGGGCGGCGATACCGCCCGTGGTCAGCAGCGCCGTCAGGAGTAGGGCGGCTGTTCGGATGCGGTGCGTGCGGGGACGAGGGTGACGCATCGTCTACGTTCCTCCGGCTCGCGGCGGACAGGGACGGGCACCGGTGCGCGATCACGGTAGGACGTGTCCGAGTCTGTTGGAAGAGGCGGAACGGCCACGTTCGATCCTGTTGGTTCGGCTGGCCGAAACCCGTACAGCGTGACCCCTCGGGCCGTCCGGCAGTTGATCACGGCATGAAGAAGCGCAGCATGCTCGCCATCGCCAGCCTCGCCACCGGATTCGTGGTGGCCGCCCTCACCCCGTCGCACGCCGCCGAGAACGCCGGGCTCAGCGACCTCAAGGTGGACGACACCCTGAGCACCGTCGACCACATCGTGAGCCAGGACAGCTTCGACGTGGACGAGAGCGCGCTCGGCCAGTAGCGGGCCGGAACCGACCGCAGGCACGGTGCCGGGACCCCTCCCCCAGGGGTCCCGGCACCGTGCTGTGCGCCCTCAACTGCGCGTGGTTTCCGTGACAGGGTGGAACGGGCAAGCCCCAGGGGGCCAACAGAAGAGGGGGAACCGTGACCGTCGTCTGGATCAACGGCGCGTTCGGTGCGGGCAAGACCACGACCGCACGGGAATTGATCGAACTGATCCCGAACAGCACGCTCTTCGACCCCGAGCTGATCGGCGCGGCGCTCCCGCGCCTGCTGCCGGCCAAGCGCCTCGCCGAGGTCGACGACTTCCAGGACCTGCCGATCTGGCGCCGCCTGGTGATCGACACCGCGGCCGCGCTCCTCGCCGAGCTGGGCGGGACCCTGGTGGTCCCCATGACCCTGCTGCGCCAGGAGTACCGCGACGAGATCTTCGGCGGCCTCGCCGCCCGCCGGATCTCCGTGCGCCATCTGCTGCTCACCCCGGCCGAAACGATTTTGCGCCGTCGCATCGCCGGACGAGAGCCCTCGCCGGGCGTGCCCGACGCCGAGATGCGCGAGCGGCAGTGGGCCTACGACCACATCGAGCCCTACCGCGCGGCCCTCGCGTCCTGGCTCACCGCCGACGCGTACCCCATCGACACCAGCGGGCTCACCCCGTACCAGAGCGCCGTCCGGATCATGGAGGCCGTGGGGAGTGGGGCTGCCCGGCCGTGCGAGATCGTGCAGACGCCCGAGCCGACCGGGGAGACGCTGGCCGCCGGGGTGCTGCTCTTCGACGCGGAGGACCGGGTGCTGCTGGTCGACCCGACCTACAAGCCGGGCTGGGAGTTCCCCGGCGGGGTGGTCGAGCGCGGGGAGGCCCCGGCCCGCGCCGGGATGCGGGAGGTCGCCGAGGAGGTCGGGATACAACTGCGGGAGGTGCCCCGGCTGCTGGTGGTCGACTGGGAGCGGCCCGCCCCGCCCGGCCACGGCGGACTCCGCCTGCTCTTCGACGGCGGCCGGCTCGGCCCCGACGAGGCCGCCCAAGTGCTGCTGCCCGGACCCGAGTT
Source organism: Streptomyces bauhiniae (assembly GCF_004784475.1). Taxonomy (GTDB): domain Bacteria; phylum Actinomycetota; class Actinomycetes; order Streptomycetales; family Streptomycetaceae; genus Streptomyces; species Streptomyces seoulensis. The sequence continues at coordinate 475,326 of NZ_SRRT01000005.1, read as the reverse complement.
GCGCGCCTGGCGCTTCGCCACCGAACGCGAGGCCGCCGCCATGCTCCCGCCGGTCCGCTACGAGCGCCTCCGCTGGGCCCTCAGAGCCCGCGAACGCGGCGCCGCGCTGTACCTGGAGGCGGGGATTCCGGTGGGCTGAGCGAGGATCGACGACGGTGCGCGCCTTTGAGGGAACGCACCGTCGCCCCTTCGCTCAGTTCGCCGCGTAGTTGTTCAGGAACAGGGCCTCCGCGACCGAGAGGCGCTCCAGTTCCTCGGGGGAGACGCTCTCGTTGACCGCGTGGATCTGGGCCTCCGGCTCGCTCAGACCGATGAGCAGGATCTCGGCCTCGGGGTAGAGACCGGCGAGGGTGTTGCAGAGCGGGATCGAGCCGCCCTGGCCCGCGTACTGCATGGTCTCGCCGGGGTAGGCCACCGCCATCGCGTCGGCCATCGCCTGGTAGGCGGGGCTCGTGGTGTCGGCGCGGAACGGCTGGCCCTGGCCCACCTGCTCGATGCTCACCCGCGCGCCCCACGGCACATGGGCCTCCAGGTGGGCGGTGAGCAGCTTGGTCGCCTCGGCGGCGTCCACGCCCGGCGGCACCCGGAGGCTGATCTGCGCGCGGGCACTGGACTGCACGGACGGCGTGGCGCCCACGACCGGCGGGCAGTCGATGCCGATGACGGTCACGGCCGGACGCGCCCACAGGCGGTCGGCCACCGAGCCGTCACCGATCAGCTCGACGCCGTCCAGCACCTTGGCGTCGATACGGAACTGCTCCTCGCCGTACTCCAGGCCCTCCCAGCGGGCGTCGGCCGTCAGGCCGTCCACCGTGGTCGAACCGTCCTCGGCGCGCAGCGAGTCCAGCAGGCGGATCAGCGCGGCGAGCGCGTCCGGGGCGGCGCCGCCGAACTGGCCCGAGTGCAGGTTCCCGGCCAGGGTGTCGACCTGGACCCGGAGCATCGTCATGCCGCGCAGCGTGGTGGTCGCCGTCGGCAGGCCCACCCGGAAGTTGCCGGTGTCGCCGATCACGATGGTGTCCGCCGTCAGCAGCTCGGGGTGCGCCTCCGCGTACCGCTCCAGACCGCCCGTGCCCTGCTCCTCGGAGCCCTCCGCGATCACCTTGATGTTGACCGGCACCCCGCCGTTCGCCTTCAGCGCGCGCAGCGCCAGCAGGTGCATGATCAGGCCGCCCTTGCAGTCGGCCGCGCCACGCCCGTACCAGCGGCCGTCGCGCTCGGTCAGCTCGAACGGGGGAGTGGTCCAGCCGGCCTCGTCCAGCGGGGGCTGCACGTCGTAGTGGGCGTAGAGCAGCACGGTCTTGGCGCCCTCGGGGCCGGGCAGGTAGCCGTACACCGACTGGGTGCCGTCGGGGGTGTCCAGGAGTGCCACGTCGGTGAAGCCCTCGGCGGTGAGCGCGTCCACGATCCAGTTCGCGGCGCCCTCGCTCTCGCTCTTCGGGAACTGCTCGAAGTCCGCCACCGACCTGAAGGCGACCAGCTCGGCCAGCTCCGCCTTGGCGCGGGGCATCAGCGAGGCGACGGTCTCGGCGACCGGATTCGACGACATGGGCACGGCTCCTCATGGGTTACGACGTTGAACTGCTGGAATACACCGATCCTCCCACAGCGGCCCACGCCGGGGACCAGCCGTAGGATGCGTGGGACATGGGGGTTCCCCCGCCCCGTGTCAGCGGTGCACCGGGGGAGCGGCAGCGGCTTGATCGGAGCGATGGACCATCGTGAGCGGCGAGAACACTTCGGCGGAGGATGAGCGGCGGGTCTGGGACGTCGTCGTGGTCGGCGCGGGACCCGCGGGCGCCTCGGCGGCCTACGCGGCGGCCGTCGCCGGCCGCCGGGTGCTGATCCTGGAGAAGGCGGAACTGCCCCGCTACAAGACGTGCGGCGGCGGCATCATCGGCCCCTCCCGCGACGCGCTCCCGCCCGGCTTCGAACTCCCCTTCAGGGACCGGGTGCACGCGGTCACCTTCTCCCACAACGGCCGCTTCACCCGGACCCGCCGCTCCCGGCAGATGCTGTTCGGGCTGATCAACCGGCCCGAGTTCGACCAGCGCCTGGTGGAGCACGCCCAGAAGGCGGGCGCGGAGGTGCGCACCGGCGTCACCGTGCAGCGCGTCGAGCAGCACGGCTCGGCCGTCCCCGACCGGCGCACCGTCGCCGTGGTCCTGCAGAGCGGCGAGACGGTACTGGCCCACGCGGTGGTCGGCGCGGACGGCAGCGCCAGCCGGATAGGAGCCCATGTCGGGGTCAAGCTCGACCAGGTCGACCTCGGTCTGGAGGCCGAGATCCCGGTGCCGGACACCGTCGCCGAGGACTGGAAGGGCCGCGTCCTCATCGACTGGGGCCCGCTGCCCGGCAGTTACGGCTGGGTCTTCCCCAAGGGCGACACGCTCACCGTCGGCGTGATCTCCGCGCGCGGCGAAGGGGCGGCCACCAAGCGGTACTTGGAGGACTTCATCGCCCGGCTGGGCCTGGCCGGCTTCGAACCGAGCATCTCCTCCGGGCACTTGACCCGCTGCCGCGCCGACGACTCCCCGCTCTCCCGCGGCCGGGTGCTGGTCTGCGGCGACGCGGCCGGACTGCTGGAGCCCTGGACCCGTGAGGGCATCTCCTTCGCGCTGCGCTCCGGGCGCCTGGCGGGGGAGTGGGCGGTACGGATCGCCGAGGCCCACGACGCGGTCGACACCCGCCGGCAGGCGCTGAACTACGCCTTCGCCATCAAGGCGGGGCTCGGCGTGGAGATGAGCGTCGGCAAGCGGCTGCTGGCCGCCTTCGAGCGCCGTCCCGGTGTCTTCCACGCCGGGATCACCGGGTTCCGGCCCGCGTGGAAGGCGTTCCGGGACATCACCACCGGTGCGACGACGCTGGGGGAGATGGTCAGGTCCCGTCCGCTGGCCCAGCGAGCGCTGGCCGCGCTTGACCGGGGGCGAGCCGTGCCGGAGATCAAGCCTGAGCGGGCCGAGCAGCCGGAGCACCCGGAGCAGGGGGACACCGTCAGTCCGTGACGGTGAGCCCCGTCAGTCCGTGACGGTGATCCGGAACACCGGGTGGTCGGAGGCGGCCGCGAGGATCTCCGCGTCGGAGCTTTTCGCGGTCACCCCGGCGAAGAACTTGTCGACCTGCCAGCCCCAGCGCTCCAGGTAGGTCCGCAGGATCGGGAGCTTCTCCGCGTCGGGCAGCTCCACCGCGCGGAACGGCCGCACCTTCCGGCCGACCCGCAGCTCACCGCCGTGCGCCGCGCGCATGTTGCGCACCCACTGGGAGTGGCCGCGCGCCGAGACGAGGTACCGCTCGCCCTCGTAGGTGTGCGGGTTGACCGGGATGCGCTGCATCTCCCCGCTCTTGCGGCCGCGCACCGACAGCTCCGCGCTGCCCGCCAGGCTGACACCGAGGCGGGCGAGCTTGCCGACCAGCCCGTTGAACCAGGTACCGAGCGGGCTTGCCTTCAGGTAGTACGGCGCGGACGACATGACGACCCCCAGGGGTTCGGGAGAGCGGTGCTCTCGCTTCTGCTTCCAGTGTGCCGAGATCGGTGCTCTCGCGCAAGAGCAGTGCTCTGCTTTGTGTGCACCGCTCTGCCTCACGTGGCACACTGACCCGCATGAGCACCGCAGAGGGCGCCCGCGCGCGGGCCAGGACCGAGGTCACCGCGGCCATCAAGGACGAGGCCCGCAGACAGCTCGCCGCCGAGGGCGCGTCGAGGCTCTCGCTGCGCGCCGTGGCCCGCGAGCTGGGCATGGTGTCGTCCGCGCTCTACCGGTACTTCCCGAGCCGCGACGACCTGCTGACCGCGCTGATCATCGACGCCTACGACGCGATCGGCGAGGCGGCCGAGACCGCCCACGCGGCTGTCCCCGAGGGGGAGTTGATGCGCCGCTGGACGGTCGCGTGCGAGGCGGTACGGGTATGGGCGCTGGCCCACCCGCACGAGTACGCCCTGATCTACGGCTCGCCGGTACCGGGATACGCGGCCCCCGCCACCACCATCCCGTCCGCCGCGCGGGTGGCCATGGTGCTGATCGGGGTCGTCCGCGACGCCGACCGGGGGCCCGGCCTCACCGGGCTGTCGCTCCCCGCCGAGCTGCGGCCCGAGGCCGAGCGCATGGCGGCCGACATTGCCCCCGAGCTGCCGGTGGAGGCCGCGCCCGCCATGGTCGCCGCCTGGGCGGAGCTGTTCGGGCTGGTCGGGTTCGAGGTGTTCGGGCAGTTCGAGCAGGTGGTGCTCGACCGCGAGCGCTTCTTCCGGCATGCGGTGACCCGGCTCGGCGCGAGCGTGGGTCTGCCGGCCGCCTGATCCGGCGGCCGGTACTCGCCGTCTGATCCGCGCGGCTCAGACGGCCAGCACGCGCACGCCCGCCTCCTCGAACCGGCGCACCGTCTCCGGGGCGACCGCGGTGTCCGTCACCAGGGTGTCCACCGGCTCCGGGCCGCAGATCTGGGCGAACGCCCGCCGCTGAAGCTTGCTGGAGTCGGCCGCGACCACCACCCGCTCCGCGCGCTCGCACAGCAGCCGGTTGACCGCCGCCTCCGACTCGTCGTGCGCCGCAGCGCCGTGCACCGGGTCGAAGGCGCCCACCCCGAGCACCGCCACGTCCAGCGTCACCGCGCTGAGCACCCCGTCCGCGAGCGGCCCGACCAGCTCGAACGACTGCGGACGCGCCACCCCGCCGGTCACCACGATCTTGAACTGCGGCCGTACGGCGAGTTCCCCCGCGATGTTGAGCGCGTTGGTGACCACGGTCAACGCGGGCGAGCCCGCGGCCAGATCGGGGCGTACGGCCAGCGCGCGGGCCACCTCCGTGGTCGTGGTGCCCCCGGTCAGCCCCACCGCCTCGCCCGGCGCCACCAGTTCCGCCACCGCCGCCGCGATCCGCTGCTTCTCGGAGGCGTGCCGGGCCGTCTTGTAGCGCAGCGGCAGCTCGTACGACACCCCGTGCGCCACCGCTCCGCCCCGCGTCCGTACGAGCATCCGCTGCTCGGCCAGCCCGTCGAGGTCCCGGCGGATGGTCGCCGCCGACACAGCCAGCTCGGCCGCCGCCTCCTCGACCTCCAACCGGCCGCGCTCCGCGAGGAGTTCGAGCAGTGCCTGCCAGCGGGTGTCCCGCGCCATCGGGTCTCCGTTCCTGTGATCTCCCGGCGACCCTAACGCACCGGCGATTTCCGTTCCGATGCTTGATTGTGCTCGAAAGTCGGCAGTATCTTGCACGAACGATCAGCCTGGGGAGGGTGTGGCATGAGCCATGTCGAGGACGAGCTGAGCAGCCAGCCGGAGTGCTGGGAACGGGCGGCGCGGGAGGCGGCCCCGTACCGGGCGGCCCTGCCGGTGCCGGGGGAGCGGGTCGCGGTCGTCGGCTGCGGGACCTCGTACTTCATGGCGCAGGCCGTGGCCGCGCTGCGCGAGGACGCCGGGCAGGGTGAGACGGACGCCTTCGCCGCCTCGGAGTTCCCGCGCGGCCGGTCCTACGACCAGGTCATCGCCCTCACCCGCTCCGGCACCACCACCGAAGTTCTCGACCTGCTGGCCCAGTTGAAGGGCACGGCACGCACCACCGCGATCACCGCCGACCCCGAGACGCCCATACAGCAGGCCGCCGACGATCTGGTGGTCCTCGACTACGCCGACGAACGTTCCGTCGTGCAGACCCGGTTCGCCACCACCGCCCTCACCCTGCTCCGCGCCCACCTCGGGCTGCACACCCCGGCCGCCGTCACCGACGCCCGCGCGGCCCTCACCATCCCGCTGCCCCAAGGGCTGGTGGAGCGACGGGAGTTCACCTTCCTCGGCCGGGGCTGGACCGTGGGACTGGCGAACGAGGCGGCGCTGAAGATGCGCGAGGCGTCGCTGTCCTGGACCGAGGCGTACCCGGCGATGGAGTACCGGCACGGCCCGATCAGCATCAGCGGCGAGGACACCGCGACCTGGACACTGGGCCCGGCGCCCGAGGGGCTTGCCGAACAGGTGCGCGCGACCGGCGCGTTGTGGATCGAGGGCGGACTCGACCCGCTCGCCGAACTGATCCGCGTCCAGCGTCTCGCCGTCGCCGTGGCCGCAGCCCGGGGACTCGACCCGGACCGGCCGCGCCACCTCACCCGCTCGGTGATCCTCACCCCCTGAACGCGGAAGGGACCAGCCGCCGTGCCCCTCACCACCACCGGTGAACTGATCACCCGAGCCGCCCGACTCCGTACCGCCGTGGCCGCGTTCAACATCATCACCCTCGAACACATCGAGGCCGTCGTCACCGGAGCCGAGACGGCCGGAGCGCCCGTCGTGCTCCAAGTGAGTGAGAACGCGGTCAAGTTCAGGAACGGCCACCTCCGGCCCCTCGCCCGCGCCGCCGTCTCCGCCGCCGAACAGGCCGCCGTGCCGGTGGCGTTGCACCTCGACCACGTCCAGAGCGACGACCTCCTGCGCAGCGCCCCGGATGCCGGGTTCAGCTCGGTGATGTACGACGCCGCCCGCCTGTCCTACGCGGCGAACCTCACGGCAACCCAGGCGGCCGCCGACTGGGCGCATGCCCAAGATCTCTGGATCGAGGCCGAGTTGGGCCGGATAGGCGGCAAGGACGGCAGACCCCCGCTGGACGCCCACGCCCCCGGCGCCCGTACCGACCCCGCCGAGGCGCGGGACTTCGTCGCGCGGACCGGTGTCGACGCGCTGGCCGTGGCCGTCGGCAGCACCCACGCCATGACCACCCGTACCGCCGCCCTGGACCACGCCCTGCTCAAGCGGCTCTCCGCCGAACTGGCCGTACCCCTGGTGCTGCACGGCTCCTCGGGCGTGCCGGACGACGAGCTGGTCAGGGCGGTCGAGGGCGGCATCGGCAAGGTCAACGTCGGCACCGCGCTCAACACGGCCCTCACCCGAGCCGTCCGCGACCACCTCGGCCGGCACCCCGAGGCCGTCGACCCGCGCAGCTACCTCGCCGGCGGCCGGACGGCCATGGCCGACGAGGTGGCCCGGATCATCCGCCTGTTGGGCGCTCGCCCCTCTTGACCGCCCTCAGCACCACGAACTTCGGGTCGCTCGCCACCAGTTCGCAGTTGCCGAAGAGCCGCTTCAGCTTCACGTGGTAGCCCAGGTGCCGGTTGCCGATCACCCACAGCTCGCCGCCCGGCCGCAGCGCGCGCTCGGCGCCGGTGAACATCCGCCAGGACGTGGCGTCGCTGGTGGCCTGGTGGGAGTGGAAGGGCGGGTTGTTCAGCACCAGGTCCACGCTGCCGGACGCCACCCCGGCCAGCCCGTCCCCGACCCGGAACTCCGCGTGCCCCGGCACCCCGTTGGCCTTGTAGGTGGCCTCCGCCGAGGCGACGGCCTGGAACGACTCGTCCACGAACAGCACCTCGGCCGCCGGGTCGGCCAGTGCCACCGCCGTCCCCACCACGCCGTTGCCGCAGCCCAGGTCCACCACCCGGCGTCCGCGCGTCTCCGGCAGGTGCCCGAGGAAGAACCGGGTACCGATGTCCAGCCGGTCGGCGCAGAAGACGCCCGCGTGATTGACCACGGGCCGCCCCGACGCCTCCCCGATCCCGTCCGGCAGGGCGTACCCGTACGGCCAGGGGTTGTCCGGCGGGACGAGCGACGGGTCCGGGGTGCAGAAGATCAGCCGGGCCTTCTGCTCGGCCAGCGAGGTGCGGGTCGGCCCGAGAATCCGCTCGAACAGCTTGAGGGTGGAGGTGTGGATCTCCTTCACCATGCCGGTGCCGATCACCACCGTCCCCGCGTGCACCGAGGGCGCCAGCCGCAGCAACTGGTCCTCCAGCAGCGCCAGGCTCTTGGGCACCCGCACCAGCAGCACGTCCACCCGCTCCGGCACCGGGTCCTGCGTGGTCAGCAGCCGTACCGCGCCGGGGCCGACCCCGGCCCGCGCCAGGTTGGCCCGCGTGGCCTCCTGACTCAGGAAGGAGTCGGTGATCTGCGTCGGCCGGTGCGCGGCGAGCGCCGTCACCAGCGCGCCCCAGCGGTCGCCGAGCACCACGACCTCACCCGACAGATCCACCCCTTCCCCGGCCAGATGCCGCAGCAGATACGCGTCGGAGGCGTCCCAGGCACGCAGCCGGTCGCGGGGATCATCGGGGAAACGGGACAGCTCGGTCTCGCCCCACGGAGTCGTCATGCGGTCGTTCATCGCCCCCCAGGCTAGCCGAGCCCCAGCTCAGGACCGTTCGGCCGATTCTGAGGGAAAATGGGCGCATGGACGTGGAACTCTTCCCGCGGGAGCGGGCCGAACCCGCGCCGGGCGCCGTGCACGTCCCGCACTGGCTGGACGCGGACCGGCAGCACGCGCTGCTCACCGCCTGCCGCGAATGGGCCCGCCCGCCGGCCGGCCTGCGCACCGTCCGCACCCCCGGCGGCGGCACCATGACCGCCCGGCAGGTCTGCCTCGGCTGGCACTGGTACCCGTACGCCTACGCCCGCACCGTCGTCGACGGCGACAACGCGCCCGTCAAACCCTTCCCGGCCTGGCTCGACGAGCTGGCCCGGAACGCGGTCGCCGACGCCCTCGGCCCGGACGCGGTCCCCGGCGACCCCTACGACATCGCCCTGATCAACTTCTACGACGGCGACGCCCGCATGGGCATGCACCGCGACGGCGACGAACGCTCCGAGGCCCCGGTGGTCTCCCTCAGCCTGGGCGACACCTGCGTGTTCCGCTTCGGCAACACCGAGACCCGTACCCGCCCCTACACGGACGTGGAGCTGCGCAGCGGTGACCTGTTCGTCTTCGGCGGTCCCTCCCGCCTCGCCTTCCACGGCGTCCCACGCGTGCTCCCCGGCACCGCGCCGGCCTGGCTGGGCCTGACCGGACGGCTCAACATCACCCTCCGGGTGAGCGGCCTGGCCGCCCCCGCCGGCTGACCATGTCACATCGGTCACGAGACAGGTCACGACCGGCGCGGATCATGCGAGACTCGCCCCCATGAGCGGCATGGCGGACCCCCGGAAGGCGGGGGCAGGACCCATCTCACGGGCGCGGCTGGACCGGGGACGCGGTGCCCTCGGCCCCGCGCTGGAGCTGGTGCACACCGGACGCGCCCCGACCCGCGCCGTGCTCACCGCCGAACTCGGCGTCACCCGCGCCACCGCCGGTGCCGTCGCCGCCGAACTGGAGGCGCTCGGCCTGATCAGGGTCGACGCCCGGCCCAGCGCCCCCGCCGGTTCCCAGGGCCGACCCTCGCACCGCCTGGAGGTCGCCGAGGACGGCCCGGTCGCGCTGGCCGCGCAAGTGCACACGGACGGCTTCCGGGCCGCCCTGGTCGGTCTCGGCGGACGGATCGTGGCGACCACGCCCGGCTGTGAGACCGTCGACGCCGACCCGGCCAAGGTGCTCGGCGCGGTGGTGGAGGCGGGCGCCGACCTGCTGCGGGCCACGGGGCGCCGCTGCGTGGGCGCCGGGCTCGCCGTGCCGTCCGCCGTCGCCGAACCCGACGGGCTCGCCCTCAACCCGCTCCACCTGGCCTGGCCCGCCGGGGAACCGGTGCGCCGCATCTTCACCGACCTCGTGCACGCCGCCGGGATCACCGGCCCCGCCTTCGCGGGCAACGACGTCAACCTCGCCGCCCTCGCCGAACACCGGCACGGCGCGGGCCGGGGCGCCCGGCACCTGCTGTGCGTGGCCACCGGGCACCGTGGCGTCGGCGGCGCGCTCGTCCTCGACGGCCGCCTGCACACCGGGAGTTCGGGCCTCGCCCTGGAGGTCGGCCACCTCACCGTCAACCCCGAGGGCCGCGTCTGCCACTGCGGCAGCCGGGGCTGTCTCGACGTCGAGGCCGACCCGCTCGCCCTCCTCATGGAGGCCGGCCTCGACCCCGGCCCCGAGGTGTCCCTTCTCGCCCAGGCCGACGAGCTGCTGCGCACCCGGTACACCGAGCCCGCCGTACGCGCCGCCGCCGAGACCCTGATCGACCGGCTCGGGCTGGGGCTGGCCGGGCTGGTCAACATCCTCAACCCCGACCGCGTCATCCTCGGCGGACTGCACCGGGGCCTGCTCAACGCCGACCCCGAGCGGCTGCGCGCCGTCGTCGCCGAGCGCAGCCTGTGGGGACAGAGCGGCAGCGTGCCCATCCTGCCCTGCACCCTGGACCACGACAGCCTGGTCGGCGCCGCCGAACTCGCCTGGCAGCCGGTGCTCGACGACCCGCTCGCGGCCCTGCGGTGACGGCGGAGCTGCGGTGACGGCGGAGCTGTGGGACGTCTCCCGCCTCCGGTTCGAGGAGACCACCCCGCCCGCCCTCACCGCCGCCCAGCGCACGACGATGGACCACCGCTGGGCAGCCGCCGTACGCGCCAACCCGACCCTGTTCGACGGGCCCGTGGCCGCGCTCGCCGGTTTCCAACGCGACGACACGAACGGCCTGTTGGTCTCCTGGACGAGGCTGACGTACCGCTACCGCGCCCTGCGTGGGCTTCCGGACGCGCCGGCCGTCGCGGCGCTGTTCGTGGCGGTGCTCCAGCCCAGTGACGACGGGCGCCTGCTGGTGGGGCGGATGTCGCCCTCCACTTCGGCCCCCGGCCGGTGGCAGCCACCCGGCGGCACGCTCGAACCTCCGGGCGACGGGGCCGCGTTGGACCTCGGTCTGCTCCGGGTCCACGCGGCCCGCGAACTGGCCGAGGAGACCGGCTCCGACACCCCCGCCGACGCCCTCGTACCGGGCCCGGTGGTCCTGGGTGCCCGGGGCAGCCTGGGGTTCCTCTTCACCGCCCCGCCGCGTCCCGCGCGCGAACTGCGGGAGCGGCACGCGGAATTGGCGCGGGCCGAGATCGCCTCGGGGGTGGACCCCGAGTTCGACCGGGTGGAGTTGATCGGCTCGCCGGCCGAACTCCGAGCGCTTTCGGGCCCCTTGGCGTCCTACCTGGAGTTGGCGGCGGGGCGGTTCTTCGGGGCGTAGCGCGGCCCGGTACGGCGCTCGGGCGCGGTACCGGGCACGCGTTCCGTCCGGTCAGCCGGGGACGGCCGACGTCGCGGGAGCCGCTGCCGCCGCCACGGGCTCAGCCGCGGCGGGTTCGGGTGCCGCGTGGGCCAGGGCGGGCTCCGGTGCCGGGGTGCCGGCGGGGGCGTGGGCCACGGCGGGCTCGGGGGAGCGGGCCGGACCGTGCGCCACCGACGGCTCGGGTGCCGGGGCGTGGACCACGACCGGCTCCGGTGCGCGGACCGGTGGCTGCACGGTGAGTTGCGCGGGCTCGGGCCGCTTCTCCGCCGCGCGGAGCGGCTTCGGCGCCGGTGGACGCGGGGCCGGGGCGGCGGTCGCGGACAGCGCGAACCACACGACCTTGCCGTCCTCGCCGTCCGGCCGGCATCCCCAGCTCTCGCTGACGGCGGCCACCATCACCAGCCCCCGCCCGCAGGTGGCGAGCGGTCCGGCGTCGGACGACTCGGCGCCGTCGGGCACCACGGGAAGGCGTGGATCGCGGTCGCGGACCGAGACGGTGAGCCGGTCGGACTGGAACTCCAGCTCCACGGTGCACGACTTGTCGGGCCGGGCATGTCGGTGGACGTTGCTCAGCAGCTCGGTCACACCGAGCGCGGCCCGGTCTATCAACGGGTCCAGACGCCAGTAGCGCAGTTGCGCAGATACGATTCTGCGGACCTGACCGATCCGCGACGGCAGGGCTTGGAGCTCCACCGTGCAGTGCCTGTTCGGGTAACTGATCACGGCTGCGACTCCCCGGTGTGAGGTCCGGATTGACCGGAGGAACACGGAGAACAACGGAAATCCGGGAGGGCGCCGACGTCCCTGTGACCGCCGCCGTCGAGGCCGACGGGCTGGTCCGCAGCGTTACCTCCGGTAAACCCAGAGTGACGTGAGATCAGCGTGCCGCAGTGCCCGCCCTCCCGCAACTCGCCACGGTGGCCCGCAGGTCAGCCACCCCGGCCGGCCGCGCGGCGCACCGCTTCGACGAACCGGCTGGCGGCGGGCGGCCCCGGCTCATCGGGCGCGGTGTCACGTTCGGTGAGCGTGAGCTGGTAGCGCCGGCCGTTCAGCTCGGCCTGCGCCCGGCCCTCCGGCGCGAACCACGGTCTGGAGGCCCGTACGGTCCCGACGGGGGCGCTGTCGATCTCGCTGCCCTCACTGGTGAGCAGCTCCACCCTGCCGTCGCCGACCCGGACCCGGCCCGCCCGCGTCAGCGAGCGCACCCCCTTGCCGATGCGCACGCCTCGCGCCGTGAACTCCGGCTCCGCCATCCCGCACCGCCCCCTCGCGCGTACCGGTTCACCGGCCCCCCGCACGGCGGCCGGTCCACGCGGTGCAGTCTGCCCCGGCGCGGACAGGAGCACCAGTGCGCGCGGACGGGGCGCACGTGGCGCTGGAGCACTCGCGCCAATGCGCCCCCGCGCCCCCTCGTACGGGTGTGCCCCAGGCTGCCTTTGGGTGGCTCAAAGATGCGTTGATGCAGGTGAGAAGCGGTGCGACTGATGCCTATGATCGGGCTGCCGACCGCGCTGGGCGTCGTCGGCGCCCAGCGTAAGGAGCCCCGCCGTGAGCACCACCCCACCGGCCCGGACCGGCGCCACCCTCGATGTCGACCGCAGCGACGCGGCCTACCGGGACTGGCTGAAAGAGGCCGTACGCAAGGTCCAGGCCGACGCCAACCGCTCGGCCGACACGCACCTGCTGCGCTTCCCGCTGCCCGAGGAATGGGGCATCGACCTCTACCTCAAGGACGAGTCGACCCACCCGACCGGCAGCCTCAAGCACCGCCTCGCCCGCTCCCTCTTCCTCTACGGCCTGTGCAACGGCTGGATTCGCCCCGACCGCCCGGTGATCGAGGCGTCCAGCGGCTCGACCGCCGTCTCCGAGGCGTACTTCGCGTCCCTGATCGGCGTGCCGTTCATCGCCGTCATGCCGCGCACCACCAGCGCCGAGAAGTGCCGGCTCATCGAGTTCCACGGCGGCCGCTGTCACTTCGTGGACGACCCGCGCACCATGTACGCCGAGTCCGCGCGGCTCGCGGCGGAGACCGGCGGCCACTTCATGGACCAGTTCACCTACGCCGAGCGCGCCACCGACTGGCGCGGCAACAACAACATCGCCGAGTCGATCTTCCGGCAGCTCGCGCTGGAGCGGTACCCGGTGCCCACCTGGATCGTCGCCACGGCCGGCACCGGCGGCACCTCGGCCACCCTCGCCCGCTATGTGCACTACCTCCAGCACGACACCCGGGTCTGTGTGGCCGACCCCGAGAACTCCTGCTTCTTCGAGGGCTGGACCACCGGCGACCCGGACGTCACCTGCGACTGCGGCTCCCGCATCGAGGGCATCGGACGGCCGCGCATGGAGCCCAGCTTCGTGCCCGGCGCGATCGACCGCATGATGAAGGTCCCGGACGCCGCGAGCGTGGCCGCCGTCCGCGCGCTGGAGCGGGCGCTCGGCCGCAAGGCGGGCGGGTCCACCGGAACCGGGCTGTGGAGCGCGCTGAAGATCGTCTCCGAGATGGTGGCCGAGGGCAGGAACGGCAGCGTGGTCACCCTGCTGTGCGACCCCGGCGACCGGTACCTCGACAAGTACTACTCGGACAGTTGGCTGGAGGAGCAGAACCTCGACATCGGGCCGTACACGGCCGCGATCGAGTCGCTGCTGGCCACGGGGGTGTGGCCGGACTGAGACGGCCGCCCTCGGCGCGTCGTCAGTCCTCCTCGGGGCCCTCGGGCTCCTCGTCGTCCTCCGGCTCGCCCGCCACCACCAGGCGCCGCAGCCGCTCGGAGATCTCGGTACGGGCCTCGGCGGGCAGTCCGCCGTCCGTGACGAGCGTGTCCACCTCGTCCAGCGCGGCGAACGAACTCAGGCCCACCGTGCCCCACTTGGTGTGGTCCGCGACCACCACGACCCGGCGCGCGGAGCGCACAAGCTGCCGGTTGGTCTCCGCCTCGGCGAGGTTCGGCGTGGACAGACCGGCCTCCGCCGATATGCCGTGCACGCCGAGGAACAGCAGATCGAAGTGGAGCGCGGCGATGGCCCGGTCCGCGACCGGACCCACCAGCGAGTCGGAGGGGGTGCGCACCCCGCCGGTCAGCACCACCGTGGCCGCGCCCGGCCGCCGGCCCGAGGTGCGCTGCGCGGTGTGGAAGACGTCCGCGACCCGCACCGAGTTCGTCACCACGGTCAGATCGGGCACCTCCAGGAGCTGCCGGGCGAGCGTGTAGGTGGTCGTACCGCCCGACAGCGCGATCGCCGAACCCGGTGCCACCAGGCGTGCGGCCGCCCGCGCGATCTCCTCCTTGGCGGTCGGCTCCAGGCCCGACTTGGCCTCGAACCCCGGCTCGTGCGTGCTCGCCTCGACCACCGGGACCGCGCCGCCGTGCACCTTCTCCAGCACACCCTGCCGGGCCAGCGCGTCCAGATCGCGGCGCACGGTCATGTCCGAGACGCCCAGTTGCCGGGTCAGTTCATTGACGCGGACACCGCCCCGCCGCCGGACCTCGTCCACGATCAGAGCGCGCCGCTGCTCCGCGAGGAGGTTCTGATTCTCGCTCACGTACGCTCCGGTCCTTTCGCCACACCTGTCCGAGCTGCCCGGCGCACCCACGGTGACCTGCCGTTCCCAGACCCCACCACATGCGTCGGCGTCTCATCTTGTCACGGGCCGCCATGGCGCGCGCCACTGGCTGTCACCACGCACACCTAGGGCGCGCGCACATGTGTGCGGGCACCATGCGGGCCGTCGTCACCCGGATCGGGGAGATTCCGTGACAAGCCCTTCCGCCAGGTGTACGCCACCCCGGAAACGGAGAACCTGAAGCCCGCACGGACTTGAGACTCCTCAGGTGACAACGGAAGCGCGGACGACAAGTGGAACACGCGCGGGAACGCATCCCCGATCCCCGGCCGGACCTCACGGACCCGCCGCCCTGGGCCACCGCGACGGCGGAACGCGGCCTGGAACTGCTGGTGCACGGCGTCGGCGGCACCACCCCCGAGAAGATGCTCGCCGACCCGCGCACGATCCGCGTCACCGGCGACGACACGGCCGCCGTCTACCGCCGCGCCGAGGACGTACCCGAGTCCGCCGGGGGCGCGGGACCCGCACTGGACGAACTCCCCGGCGAGGGCCCGGTGCGCGAGGCGTACGTCTGGTGCAACCTCACCTCCGGCAACGGCACCCGCGCCCTGTGGCTGTTGCTGCTGCCCTTCATGGTGGTCAACCTCGCCCACTGGATGCGCCCCTCCGTCGAGCGCCCCGGCCGCTCGGTCCGCTTCTACGGCCTCCTCGTCCGGCTGGCCGCGCTCACCCTGACCGTGCTCCTGGTCGCCGCCGCCTGCGAGGTCGCGCTGGACCTGGTGGCCTGGCAGTGCGCCGGCGCCCCCGCCTGCGCGGGCCGCCACACCTGGCTCACTTTCGTCTCCGACGGCGGCTGGTGGAGCCCGCCCGGCCGCCGCGTCGCCCTCGCCGCCCTGGCGCCCACCCTGCTCACCGCGCTGCTCTGGTACCTCTCCCACCGCACCTGGAGCGCCTACGAGTCCCACCGCCCCCTGACCACCACCGCCGACCCGGCCGCCGACGAGGGCGCGCTGGCCCGCCCCGGCTTCTGGTACGGCCGCCGCCTCGGCGCCCGCCTCCGCGCCGCACACACCGCGGCCGGCCTCCTCACCGTCGCCGCCGCCGTCACCCTGCCCGCCACCCGCTTCGACCACCGCCCCGGCGGACCCGCGCTCCTCGACGTCCTCGGCGTCCTGCTCGGCGCGGGCATCCTCGCCTGGGCCTGCGTGGCCGTCGCGGTCGTGTGCCGCCGGGGCCGCAGCGAGCGCCGACTCGACCAGGCGCTCGACCGCCACCTGCTGCGCGCCCTCCCGCTCGGCGCCCTCGCCCTGCTGCTGCTCGCCGTCACCTACGCCTGCTGGTCCCGGCCCGTCTGGCAGTCCGCCGGGAGACTGCCCGGCGACCCGGCGTTCGGCGCGATCATGCTGGCCCAGGGCATCCTCGTCGTCGCCCTCGCGGTCGTCGCCCGCCGGCTGCACCGGCGCCTGCCCGACCCCCGCGCCGCGATGCGCGGCCTCGGCGGACCCGCCGTCGCCCTGCTCGCGTGCGCGCTCGGCGGGGTCGCCTCCGGCGGGGTCGCCCAGCGCGTCGCCGACTGGCTGGACGGCACCCACGCCACGATCACCGGGCCGCCCGTCACCCTGACCTGGCAGGCGTCCGCGATCCCGCCCGTACTCGCCGTGCTCCTGGTCCTCATCGCCGTCCTGGCCCGGCGCACCGCGCGCCTCGCCCGTGCCGAGCGCCGCCGGGTGCGCGCCGAGCACCCCGGCGAGCCCGAGGACCCGCACCGCACCCGGCGCATCGCCCACGTCCGCGCCATGGCCACCCTCACCGACCGCGCGCCCCTGATCCTCGCCGTCGGCTCCGTCGCCACCCTGATCGCCGGGGCGGGAGCCCTCACCGGCGCCCTCGCCACCGGGCTCGCGCCCGCCCATGCCGCCCAGGACGCCGGGGCCCCCGTACGGATCGCCGCCGAGATCTGCCAGACGCTCGGCTCCTGGCTCATCGGCGTCGGCTTCCTGCTCTTCGTCACCTGGGGGCGCCGTGCCTACAAGGACGCCTCGGCCCGCCGGACCATAGGCATCCTGTGGGACGTCGGCACCTTCTGGCCGCGCGCGGCCCACCCCTTCGCGCCCCCCTGCTACGCCGAGCGCGCCGTACCCGACCTGACCTGGCGCACCGCGACCTGGACCGAGCGCACCGGCGGCCGTCTCGTCCTCTCCGGCCACTCCCAGGGCAGCGTCCTGGTCGCCGCCGCGGCCTGGCAGCTCCCGCCCGCCGTACGGCAGCGCGTCGCCCTGCTCACCTACGGCTCACCGCTGGAACGGCTCTACGGGCGCTGGTTCCCGGCCCACTTCGGCCCGGCCGCCCTCGCCGCCCTGCACCGCGACATCTGCTGCTGGCGCAACCTCCACCGCCGCACCGACCCCATCGGCGGCCCCGTCCGGCTGCCCGCCGGGCACGGCACCGAGGTCGACCACGAGCCGCTGCCCGACCCGCGCGCCTACGGCCGCACCCCCGAACACCCGCTGCCCGCACCGATCCTCGGCCACTCCGACTACCAGGAGGACCCGGTCTTCATCCGCGAACGCGACCGGCTGCTGGCCCGCCTCCACCCCGACCTGCCCGCACCCCGCCCGGAACCGGGCCCAAAGTGACGCCGCCTCACGGCAGTTCGGGCAGATCCTCCGGGTACAGCAGGGTCAGGTCGTCGGTGCTCGGGTCGGCGAACTGCGCCACCCGGCTCGCGTGCCGCTCCACCATCGCCTCGAACGTCTGCCGCGCGGTACGGCCGTTGCCGAACGCCGGGCCCTTCGGCAGCGCCGTGAAGTACTTCAGCAGCGCCTCCGCCGTGCCGGACGCGAGCCGGTACTCGTGCTCGTCGGCCTGCTGCTCCACGATCCGCAGCAGCTCCTCGGGGCCGTAGTCCCCGAAGGTGATCGTCCGCGAGAAACGGGACGCCACACCGGGGTTGACCGACAGGAAGCGCTCCATCTCCGCCGTGTAGCCCGCCACGATCACCACCACCGCGTCCCGGTGGTCCTCCATCAGCTTCACCAGGGTGTCGATGGCCTCCTTGCCGAAGTCCCGCCCGGCGTCCTCCGGCGACAGCGCGTACGCCTCGTCGATGAACAGCACACCGCCCCGAGCCCGTTCGAACGCCTCCTGGGTGCGGATCGCGGTGGAACCGATGTGCTCGCCCACCAGGTCGACCCGCGACACCTCCACCAGATGCCCTATCTCCAGCACCCCGAGCGCGGCCAGGATCTCGCCGTAGAGCCGGGCCACCGTCGTCTTGCCGGTGCCGGGGGAGCCGGTGAAGACCAGATGCCGCTTGACCGACGCCGCCTTGAGCCCCGCCTTCTGGCGGCGTCTGCCCACCTCGATCATGTCGGTCAGCGCCCGCACCTCGCGCTTGACGCTCTCCAGGCCCACCAGCGCGTCGAGTTCACCCATCACCGCCTGCGACGTACGGGTCTCCCGCTCCGGCACGGGCGGCGCCACCGACGGCTCCGCACCGACCGCGCGCTGACCCGGAATCGCGCCGAGCAGCCCGCCCGTGGAGGCCGGAACCGTCTGTACCGCCGTGTCCTGTGCCGCCGGGGGCCGCAGCGCGCCGCTCTCGTCGCTGGAGCAGTCCTCCACGACCGGCCCGGCCCCCGAGCCCGCGTCCGTGCCGCCCTCGGCGAACTCGTAACCGCCGCGCACACACCGCTCCGTACGGCACTTGCGCAGGGTCGTGCGGCAGCCGTCGAGCACATGGAAGCCGTAGCCGCCGCTGCCGGTGACCCGGCAGTTGACGAAGCTGCCCCGGCCGCCCGCCGAGACGTAGAAACCCGCCTCGGCCGGGCTCTCCACCGCGCAGCGCTCGATCGTCGGGTCGGCGCCCTTGGTGACGATCACGCCGGTCTGGGTGCCGTCCACCGTGCAGTTGCTCAGGGTGCCGCCGCTGCCGTGGTCCCGGAACCAGGCGCCGGTCGCCGCGTCCCGGATACGGCAGTCGTCGAGCTGGGCGGTCGCGCCGTCGCTCACCGAGACCGCCGTGTTGCGCACCTGGGAGAGGTCGCTGTCCACCACGTCCGCGCGGGAGCCCCGGTCCAGCACGAACAGGGCGTCCGGCACGTCGTGCACCCGGCAGGAGTCCAGGACCGCCGTCGCGCCGTCGCTCACCCAGACCGCCGGGTAGTCACCGGTGCTGTCGAAGATCTCGCACTGGTTGGCGTCCACGCGCGTGCCCGGGTCCCACACGGACAGGCCGTTGCGCCCGAACTGCCGCACCGTGGTCCGGGTCAGGGTCAGCACCGAGCGGGAGCGCAGGTCGACCGCGTTCTCCGGGATGTCGTGGATACGGCAGTCCGCCAGCGTCAGCACCGCGTCGGTGTCGAGGGTGACGCCGTCCGCCGAGGTGCGGTGCACCTCGCAGTCGGTGAGATGGGCGGTGGCCCCCTGGGTGACCTGCACCCCGGCACCGCGCACCTCGTACACCTCGCAACCGAACGCCTCCAGGGCTGAGTTCTCGCCGGTCGCGCTCAGTCCGCTGCCCGAGGCGTGGTGCACCCGGCAGCGGTCCAGGCGCGGATGGCCGCCGCCGCGCACCGCCACGCCCGCCTGGCCGGCCGAGACGACCTCGCACTCCTCGAACACCCCGGCGGCGCCGTCGAGGACGAGGACGCCGATGCCGGCCGGGTTGTCCACCGTGCAGCGGCGCACGGTCGGGCGGGCCCCGCCGCGCACCTCGATGCCGGAGGCGGAGCGGGTCACGATCCGCACGTCCAGCAGCTCGGGCGTGCCCTCCTCCACCAGCAGCGCCGGGGCGGCGCCGTCCTGGCCCTCCACATGCAGGCCCTGCACCACGGCGGAGGCCCGCACGGTCAGCGGGACGCCGTCCACGGGCGCGATCCGCACGGAGCCCGGCGCGTTGTCGGGGCCGCGCAGTGTCACCTCCCGCCGTACGACGAGGTTCTCCCGGTAGGTGCCGGGGGCGATCGTGAGGACGTCGCCGTCGGAGGCGGCCTCGAGGGCGGCCGCGAGCGACGCGTACTCACCCGTGCGGCGCCGCCACCGCGATGTGCCGGTGTGCGTCACCTGGACCGTGCCCTGTGCCATGGCGTTGCCGTGCCCCCACCTCGTGGTACTTGTGCTCGTCCGCCTCAGGGGCTCCGCAGCCGGTGCCGGTACGGCTACCGCGGGGCGCCCGGAGGGCGTTCGCGTGTGCGCGTGTTCCGGACTCCGGCGCGGCCTTCGGCTCGCTCGCGCGCGGGTCGATGCCGAAAGCGAGTCGGCCGGTCCACCGTAGCGTGCGCGCGGGTGGCGAACCGACCAGAGCCGGAACCCCGGTCCCCAAGGCCGCGCCGCCCGGTCCTAGCTCCCCGTACCGGCCTTGCCCCAGTCCGGGCCCGCCCGGTCCCAGGCGCGGTCCCAACTCGCGTAGCGGCGGCGGACCATGCGCCAGACGACGAGGCGCCGCACGCTCTCGATGAGCCCGGCCGCCACCACGGCGGCGCCGAAACCGGCCAGCACCGCGTGCGCCCGCGCGGTGGCGGAGTCCAGCGGCCGGGTCGTTATTCGCCCGGTCGGGTCCGTCCACAGCCTGAAGTGCTCACCCGTGCGGGGGGACTTGACGTCCGCCAGCACCGCGCCCCGCCGGTGGGTGCCGTCCGGCGCGGTCCACCCGGCCACGACCCGGCTGCGGGAGGTACGGGCCGCGCCCGTGTCGGGATCGGCCTCGGGCGGCGCCTGCGCGAGGGTGCGCAGCACGGTCGCCGTGACCAGATGCCGGGCGTGCCGCTGCTCGCGCACCGACCGCCGCAGCGAGTCCTGCGCGGCGGACCCGGTGGCGATGCCGACGGCGGGCATCGCCACGAGCGTCAGCAGCAACGCCAGGAGGCACACCCATGCCTCCGCGAGATCGGTCGGGCGGCGCAGCGGATTGCCCCGCCAGCGCCACACACCGCTGATGGTCTGCACGTCCCCCACCCCCTTCGCTCCGACGCCCCCTGTCCTGCCCCGTGTCGGCCCCGCTCATCCCCCGGCCCGGTGAAGAGGGCTCGGGAGAAGGACATCACGTCCTCGCGGTTTCTCTCACGGATTTCTCATGTTCGCCCAACGACCCGGGTGCGGCGGGAGTTCCCGGTTCCCGTGTCCGAACAGCCGACCAGTGGTGACGTGGTGTCGGATGTGGACGCACACCGGTCCGCGCGGCTGGGAAAAGTGATCGGCATGTTCCCGGTGTGACGGGGTACGGGCACCGTCAGGGGAGGACGAGCGGAGGGGGACAGACGAATGCCGCCGCCGGGCGACAGCTCGGCGACGGCACACGGGGGACGGGACGGCTCGGGCGGGGTGACGACCTTCCCCCCGTCGTCGAACCGGCACCACCGCTGGTCACGGTGGACGTCGATCGATCGCGGAGTCGCGTTCCCGGAGCCGGACGGCCGCTACGAGGAGCGGAACGGGCTCAGTAGCCGCGGTACTGCTGGTTGTTGTACGGCTCCTGGTACGGCTGCTGCGGCGGCCGGGGAGCCGCCGGGCGCATGGCCTCGTAGCCCGAGGGCGCCGGGCGCGGCGGCTGGGGCTGCGCGCCGGGGTAGCCGCGCGGGGCGCCGGCCTGCTGCGGGATGTACGCCGTGGGCGTCGGCTGCATCTGGGGCGCCTGCTGCTGCGGGTAGCCGTACGACGGCTGTGGCGAGGGGGCCGCGGGCAGCGCGGGAAGAGCGGAGGGCAGTGCGGGGAGGTTGCCGCCGGGGGAGGGCATGCCGGGGGAGGACTGCATGCCGACACCGGTGTCATAGGCGGCCGGGACCCTGATCGGGGCGATCTGCGGGGTGCCCCGCTCGGCCACGAGCGAGTCGTAGATCGGGGTGTCCGGGAAGGAGGCGGAGTAGTAGCCGCCGCCATAGGTGGAGCGGGGGGAGGTCATGGCACATAAGTTAAGCCCACGATGTGCTGGTTGGGGAGACCGATAAGAGGGTTGTTTTCCGTGTCGGCGGCGATCTGGGATCGCTAATCCGAGCGAACTTGCCAAAAATGGACTCCATTCGACGTCTGGATCGTGTAAAAGGCGAGTTCCTGTCCGGTTACCGACGGTTGACGGAGCGTCGGACGTTGTACAGATGGGGGCGGACATGTCAAGCGGCCGCAAGTGAGCCGGGTTCAGCCCTCGTCCGGCACGGCGTCGGGACGCGCGTAGGTGCGGCCCTTCCAGGCGGCGCCCCGGCCCCGGTAGTGCTGCACCGCCGAGTCGAGCGTCATCAGCAGATAGAGGAACGCCGTGAACGGCAGCAGCGGGGCGAGCCACAGCGGCTGCCGGTAGTAGCGCAGCATCGGCATATACGTCGCCGCCATCACCGCCCACGCCACCGCGCCGAGCGCGCACGCCGGCGCGTTCCCCAGGGCCGCGCCCGCCACCACCGCCACGGGCGGCACCAGATACACCAGCGCCAGCCCCGCCACCGTCCCCAGCAGCAGCGCCGGACTGTGCCTGAGCTGGGCGTACGCGCTGCGGGACACCATGCGCCACAGCTCGCCCAGACCCGGATACGGGCGCACGCTGTCCACCCGGTCCGCCAGGCCCAGCCAGAGATGGCCGCCGTTCGCCCGCACCGCGCGCGCGAGGGCCACGTCGTCGATGACCGCGTGCCGGACGGCGTCCGGAATGCGGGCCCGCCCGGCCATGTCCGCCCGCAGCAGCACACAGCCCCCGGCCGCCGCCGTCGTCCGGGCGCCCCGGCGGCCGATCCACCGGAAGGGGTAGAGCTGGGCGAAGAAGTAGACGAAGGCCGGGACCACCAGCCGCTCCCAGGGGCTCTCCGCGCGCAGCCGGGCCATCTGGGACACCAGGTCGAAGTCACCCGTACGGGCCGCCGCGACCAGGGAGCGCAGGCTGTCCGGAGCGTGCGCGATGTCCGCGTCCGTCAGCAGCAGGAACTCGGGGTCACGCGCGCGTGCCAGCGCGATCCCGTGCCGGACCGCCCACAGCTTGCCCGTCCAGCCCTCGGGCGGCTCGCCGGGGGAGTCCACCGTGAGCGGCAGCCCGCCGTGCCGCGCGGACAGCTCGCGGGCCAGGCCGCCGGTGCCGTCGCGGCTGCCGTCGTCCACCAGGAAGACCTCCGCCCGGCCCGGATAGTCCTGGGCGAGCAGCGAGGGCAGGCTCGCGGGCAGCACGGCCGCCTCGTCGCGGGCCGGGACCACCACGCAGACCGACGGCCACTCCCCGGGCTCGCGGCGCGGCGGCAGCCGTACATCGGTGCGCCAGAAGAAGCCCTGGCCCAGCAGCAGCCAGCACCAGACGGCGAGGGATACGGCGGCGGTCCACACGATGGCGCTCACGGCCGCAGTCTGCCCCACCGGAACGGCCCACCGATGGTCATCGACTATCGTGGCCGGGTGAAGATCGCGCTCATGGACTCCGGAATCGGCCTCCTCGCAGCCACCGCGGCGGTGCGCCGCCTTCGGCCCGACGCGGATCTCGTGCTCTCCCTGGACCCCGACGGCATGCCCTGGGGACCGCGCACCCCCGAGGACCTGACCCGGCGTGCCGTGGCCGTCGCCGAGGCCGCCGCCGCCCGCCGGCCGGACGCTCTCATCGTCGGCTGCAACACCGCGTCCGTGCACGCCCTGCCCGCGCTGCGCGCCCTGTGCGAACCCGGCATCCCGGTGATCGGCACCGTACCCGCGATCAAGCCCGCCGCGGCCGGCGGCGGCCACGTGGCGATCTGGGCGACCCCCGCCACCACCGGCAGCCCCTATCAGCGCGGTCTGATCGCGGACTTCGCGCACGGCGTCCAGGTCACCGAGGTGCCCTGCTGGGGCCTGGCCGAGGCCGTCGAGCACGCGGACGAGCAGGCCATCACCGCGACGATCGCGGCCGCCGCGGAACTCACCCCGCCCGACGTCACGACCGTCGTCCTCGGCTGCACCCACTACGAACTCGTCTCGGAACGCATCCGGGCCGCCGTCCAGCAGCCGGGCGCCGCCCCGCTCGTGCTGCACGGCTCCGCCGGGGCCGTCGCCACCCAGGCGCTGCGCCGCATCGGCGAGCCGGCCGCCCCCGACGCCCCCGCCGTCGGCTCCCTCACCGTGCTGCTCAGCGGCCGCGAGGGCGGCGCGCTGCCCGCGGCCGCGCTGCACTACGCCGAGGGACGGCTGCTGCCCGCGGCCGGCCCGCTCGCCGACCGGATGTGACGTCAAGGCACGACCGCCGAGCGATCCGCCCGGAGCAGTAGCTCTTCGTGACCCGGTACCACCACGGCGGAACCTGGGTAACCTCATAGACATGAGGGAGCACCGCGACGCCGAGGACGCCCCGCACCCCGACGTCTGGACCGGACGCGCCACCAACCGCGTGCAGTGGGTACTGGCGCTGGCCGGCGCCGCCTGCATGGCGCTCGGCATCGAGCTGGCCGTGCAGTCCGCGTGGACCTCCGGGATCATCGCCCTGGTCATGTCCGTCGTGGGCTGCATCGCGGTCGGGCTGCTCGTCCTGTTCGGGACGCTCGCCTTCGTGCACGTCGACCTCAAGCTGGACCGGGACGCGCTGGAGGTGCGCTGCGGCCATGTCGGGCTGCCGCGCCGCCGCATCCCGCTCTCCCAGGTCGTCGACGCCGCGTACATCCCGCACGTCACCCCCCGCCACTGGGGCGGCTGGGGCTACCGCTGGCGCCCCGAGAAGGGCACCGCCGTGGTCGTTCGCCGGGGGGAGGGCATCGTGCTCAGCCTGTGGGACGGCCACACCTTCACCATCACCGTGGACAACGCCGAGTCGGCCGTCCGCGTCATCCGGGCCCGGCTGCGCGCCATCACCCCGGACAACGCGCACTGACCCCGCTCAGCCCACCGGCTCCTGCCGGGGCAGCGGCTCCACCCGAGGCACCCGCTCCTCCTCGCCCCACGGTCGGGCCGTCGCCCACCCGGCCAGCAGTCCCGCGCCCGCCGTCACCGCGGTGAAGCTCAGCGCGTCACCCACCGACGCGATCACCGCCAGCGCCGTGAGCGCCGCCCCCGCCGTCAGCACCACCGGCGTCGGCCGCGCCGTCCGCCACAGCGCGTGCAGCACCCACCCGAACACCGCCGCCAGCAGCAGCGCCCCCACGATCCCCTGCTCGGCCAGCAACTGCAGCGGCGCCGAATGCGGCCGCCCCGCCGGATCACCCGGCGTCCCGAAACGCCCCGGCCCCACACCCCACACCGGCGCCTCACGGGCCAGCCGCACCGCCCGGCCCCACAGCCCCACCCGGTACGGCCCGATCCGGTCCGTGAACTCCGCGGCGCACCCGGCCGGCAGCACCCCCGACGCCAGCCCCCACACCGCGCCCACCGCCACCCCGGCCACGACCGCCAGCCCGGCCAGCCCCGCGCCCCGGTACGGCATCGAACCGGCGGCCACCGAGCACAGCAGTACGGCGCCCCCGGCCGCGCAGCCGCCCGGCGAGCCCAGCAGCGCCCCGGCCGGCACCACCGCGGCCGCCAGCAGCCACAACAGCGGCCGCATCCCCGGTACCGGTGTCGACCAGGCGGCGCAGCACAGCGCCCCGGTGGCCAGCGCCAGCAGCGCGGCCACGGCACCGGCCTGCCCGAGCGGAGCCGCGTAGGCCGGGCCCGGCAGCGGGCCGGGCATCGTCACGGCCAGTACCAGCGCGGCCGCCGCCCCGGCGCACGGCGCGGCCACCGGGAGCAGCGCCCCCGACATCCGCCCGGCCGCGCAGCCCGCCGCCGTGGCGAGCACCGCCAGCAGCATCCCCTCCGGCCGCCCGTCGTGCGCCGCCGCCGATATCAGCGACCAGGCCGCGCACAGCCCGAGCAGGATCATCCCCGCACCGTCGGACACGTTCCGTCCCGCACGGTCCGCGTCCGCCCCGGACGCGCACTCCATCCCCGTCGACGCCACCCGTAGCCCCTCGCACCCGGTCCCCCGACCTGTGGCCGCACCTCGCGACGGCATCCGGCCGGGACCGGCCGCGCCGCCGAGGCTCGGATCACGCTAACGGCTGCGGGCCGATTTGTGGACGAGTTGCGCGGGAATGCCGTGCTGACCGGCATGTCAGGGGGTGTGCGGACCGCCGTACACTCCCCAGGGTGACCGTCACCGCAACTTCCGTGGACCGGCCGGACCGGCTCCAGCCGCCCCCGGCCAAGGGCGCGCGCGCCCGCCTGCTCCGTCTGGTCCCGGCCCTCGTGTCCGCGCTGAGCGGCGTGCTCCTCTACGTCAGCTTCCCGCCCCGCACCCTGTGGTGGCTGGCGCTGCCCGCCTTCGCCGGGTTCGCCTGGGCGCTGCGCGGCCGGACCTGGAAGACGGCGCTCGGCCTCGGCTACCTCTTCGGCCTCGGCTTCCTGCTGCCGCTCCTGGTGTGGACCGGCGTGGAGGTCGGCCCCGGCCCCTGGATCGCGCTGGTCGTCATCGAGGCGGTCTACGTCGCCCTGGTCGGCGCCGGCATCGCCGCCGTGTCCCGGCTGCCCGGCTGGCCCGTGTGGGCGGCGGCGCTGTGGACCGCCGGAGAAGCGGTACGCGCGCGTATGCCGTTCGGCGGCTTCCCCTGGGGCAAGGTCGCCTTCGGGCAGGCGGACGGCGTCTTCCTGCCGCTCGCCGCGCTGGGCGGCACCCCGGTGCTCGGCTTCGGCGTCGTCCTGTGCGGCTTCGGCCTCTACGAGATCGTCCGGCTGGCCCTGCGCCGCCGCGACGGCGAGGTACGGCGGTCCGCCGCGGCCGTCGCGCTGCTCAGCGTCGCGGTGCCGGTGGTGGGCGCGGTCGGCGCGCGTGCGCTGGTCAGCGACAAGGCCGAGGCGGGGACCGCGACCGTGGCGGTGATCCAGGGCAATGTGCCGCGCGCGGGGCTGGAGTTCAACGCCCAGCGGCGCGCGGTGCTCGACTACCACGCGCGGGAGACCCGCCGGCTCGCCGCCCGGGTCGCGGCGGGCAAGGAACCGCGCCCCGACTTCGTGCTCTGGCCGGAGAACTCCTCCGACATCGACCCCTTCGCCGCCCCCGACGCGGCCGCCGTCATCCAGGGCGCCGCCGAGGCGATCGGCGCGCCCATCTCGGTCGGGGCGGTCGTCGAGCGGGACGGCAGGCTCCTCAACGAGCAGATCCTCTGGGACCCGGTCAAGGGACCGCTCCAGACCTACGACAAGCGTCAGGTGCAGCCCTTCGGCGAGTACCTCCCGATGCGCTCGCTCATCGGTGCGATCAACAGTGAGTGGACCAGCATGGTCCGCCAGGACTTCAGCCGGGGCGACCAGCCGGGCGTCTTCGGCTTCGGCCGCGTCAAGGTCGGCCTCGCCACCTGCTACGAGGCCGCGTTCGACTGGGCCGTACGGGACACCGTCACCCATGGCGCCCAGATGATCTCCGTGCCGAGCAACAACGCCACCTTCGACCGCAGCGAGATGACCTACCAGCAGCTCGCCATGTCCCGCGTCCGCGCCGTCGAGCACAGCCGGACCGTGACCGTGCCGGTGACCAGCGGTGTCAGCGCGGTGATCATGCCGGACGGGCGGGTCGCGCGGCACACCGGGATGTTCGTCCCCGCCCACATCGACATGAAGGTGCCGCTGCGCACCTCCGAGACGCCCGCGACCCGGCTCGGCATCCTGCCCGAGCTGGCGCTGCTGCTGGTCGCGGCGGGCGGTCTGGGCTGGGCGGTCGCGGTCGCGGCACGCGATCGGCGCGCCTCCTCCGGCGTCCAGCCGTAGGACCGGCCGGACGTGCCTGGCCGTGGCGGCCGGGCGGTGTCCGGCCGTTTAGGGTCGGGGCCATGGCTACACCTGAATTCATCACCGCGCTCCGGGCCACGGCGGGCACCCAGTTGCTCTGGCTGCCCGGTGTCACCGCGATCGTCTTCGACGACGAGGGGCGGGTGCTCCTGGGCCGCCGCACCGACACCCGCAAGTGGTCGGTGATCGGCGGCATCCCGGAGCCGGGCGAGCAGCCCGCCGCGTGCGCGGTGCGCGAGGTCTTCGAGGAGACGGCCGTGCGCTGCGTGCCCGAGCGGGTCGTCCTGGTGCAGGCCCTCCAGCCCATCACCTACGGCAACGGTGACGAGTGCCAGTACATGGACATCACCTTCCGCTGCCGGGCCGTGGGCGGCGAGGCGCGGGTCAACGACGACGAGTCGCTGGACGTGGGCTGGTTCGCGGTGGACGCGCTGCCGGAGCTGAACGAGTTCTCGCTGTTCCGGATCAAGCAGGCCCTGTCCGAGACACCCACATGGTTCGACCCCATGACTCTTGGCTGAAGTATGGGTTCTCGCCCTATGTGGTGAGCCGGGGGCGCGTCACTAGGGTCGAGACATGATCTCGTCCAGCCCCCCGCCCCGTTCCCCTTCCGCCCTGGACCTCGCCGGCCGGGTCGCCCTCGTCACCGGGGCCGCCGGAGGCATCGGCAGCGCGTGCGCGCTCCGGCTCGCCGCGGCGGGGGCGGAGGTGCGGGCGCTCGACCTGGACGGGGCGGGGCTGGACGAGCTGGCCGGCCGGGCCGAGGGTCTCGCGGGCCGGGTCGTGCCCCGGGTGCTGGACCTCACCGACCTCGACGCGGCCGAGGGGGCCGCCGCCGGGACCGACGTCCTGGTCAACAACGCCGGGCTGCAACTGGTGCGGCCGCTGGAGGAGTTCCCGCCCGAGGTCTTCCACACCGTGCTGACGGTGATGCTGGAGGCGCCGTTCCGGCTCATCCGCGGGGCGTTGCCCCATATGTACGCGCAGGGCTGGGGGCGCATCGTCAATGTGTCCTCCGTCCATGGGCTGCGCGCCTCTGCCTTCAAGTCGGCCTATGTGGCCGCCAAACATGGGCTGGAGGGGCTGTCCAAGACGGCCGCGCTGGAGGGCGCCCCCCATGGTGTGACGTCGAACTGTGTGAACCCCGCCTATGTGCGCACCCCACTGGTGGAGAAGCAGATCGCCGACCAGGCCGAGGCGCACGGCATCCCGGAGGAGCAGGTGCTCTCCGAGGTCCTGCTCAAGGACAGCGCGCTGCGCCGGCTGATCGAACCCGAGGAGGTCGCCGAGGCCGTCGCCTATCTGTGCGGCCCGCAGGCGTCCTTCGTCACCGGCACCTCCCTGGTGCTGGACGGCGGCTGGACGGCCCACTGAACCGCTGCCCGGAACCGGTCCTCGTGGGTTATCCACAGGGCTGACCGGCCGAGCCCACGATGAGCGATCCTGTGGCCATGTCTCCCGATCAACTCCAGTCGGCCGCGCGCCCCGCCACCGGGGCCGCCGCGGCGGGGGCCGTCGCCTGTGCGGAGGCCCCCTACCTCGAACTGCTCGCCCGCGACGCCTCCCCGGAGGCGTACGAACGTCCCGTCCTCCTCGCCCGTGCCGAGGGGGAGTCCGTCGACCGGGTCGCCGCGCTGGAACACGCCAAGTTCCTCGCGCTGCGCGTCCGCGCCGAGTTGGAGGGGCGCCGTCGCCGGGAGGCGGAACTCTCCGCCCTCTTCGAGACCGCCCACGACCTGGCCGGGCTCCGGGACGTGGACGCGGTCCTGCGGGCCATCGTGCAGCGCGCCCGCTCCCTCCTCGCCACCGACATCGCCTACCTCAGCCTCAACGACCCCGAGCGCGGCGACACCTACATGCTGGTCACCGAGGGCTCCGTCTCCGCCCGCTTCCAGCAGCTCCGGCTCGGCATGGGGGAGGGGCTCGGCGGGCTCGTCGCCCAGACCGCCCGGCCGTACGTCACCGACGACTACTTCCAGGACGCCCGCTTCCAGCACACCGACACCATCGACGTCGCGGTGCGCGACGAGGGCCTGTTCGCCATCGTCGGGGTTCCGCTGACGCTCGGCCCGCAGGTCATCGGCGTCCTCTTCGCCGCCGACCGGCGCGCACGGGTCTTCGAACGCGAACAGATCGCCCTGCTCGGCTCCTTCGCCGCCCTCGCCGCGGCCGCCATCGACACCACCAACCTCCTCACCGGGACCCAGGCCGCCCTCGCCGGGCTCGAACGCGCCAACGAGGTCATCCAGGACCGCAGCGCCGTCATAGAGCGCGCCTCCGAGGTGCACGACCGGCTCGCCGAACTCGTCCTGCGCGGCGGGGGAGTCCACGACGTGGCCGCCGCCGTCGCCGAAGTCCTCGACGGAGCGGTCGAGTTCACCGAGACCGGCACCACACCGGCCGAGGCGCTGGAGGCGTCCCGCGCCGAGGGGCACGCCGTGCGCCACGGGCCCGACTGGATCGCTGCGGTGGCAGCGGGGGAGGAAGTGTTCGGCGCGCTCGTGCTGCACGGCCATCCCGACCTCGATCCGGTCGACCAGCGCACCCTGGAGCGGGCCGCGATGGTCACCTCGCTGCTCCTGCTGGCCCGCCGTTCCGCCGCCGAAGCCGAACGCCGCGTGCGCGGCGAACTGCTGGACGACCTCCTCGACGCCCGCGACCGCGACCCGCGCCTCCTCCGGGAACGCGCCGCGCGGCTCGACGCCGACCTGGACGCCACCCACGCCGTCCTCGCCACCCGCCTCGACGCCCCCTCGGCCGACGCCGACGAGGAGGCCGCCGCCCGGCGCCGCCTGTGGTCCGCCGCCTCCCACCTCGCCACCACCCGGCACGGCCTGGCCGCCACCCGCGACGGCGGCACCGTCCTCCTGCTCCCGCTCGGCCCCGGTGACACCGCCACGGAACTGGCCCGGCGCACCGCCCGCGAACTCGGCACCGCCGTCCGCCAGCCGGTCACCGTCGGCGCCTCGGCTCCCGTCACCGGCCTGGCCGCCCGAGCCGATCAGGTGGCCGCCGCCTACGCCGAGGGCCGCCGCTGCCTGGACGCGCTCCATCTGCTCGGCCGGGGAGGGGACGGCGCGGCCGCCGAGGACTTCGGCTTCCTCGGGCTGCTGCTCGCCGGGGACCGGGACATCGGCGGCTTCGTGGAGCGCACCATCGGCCCCCTCGTGGCGTACGACGCACGGCGCGGCACCGATCTGCTGCGCACCCTGGACGCCTACTTCGCCGCCGCGATGAGCCCGGCCCGCACCAAGGACGTGCTCCATGTGCATGTGAACACCGTCGCCCAGCGGCTGGAACGGGTGGGGCGGCTGCTGGGCGACGACTGGCAGACGCCGTCCCGTGTGCTGGAGATCCAACTCGCGCTGCGGCTGCACGGGTTGGCCGGGCCGGGACGCCGCTGACCGGCACCCGCGCGGGGTGCCGGCCTCGGGTGGGGCGCCTGTCAGGGAGCCGGGGTCTTCGCCGCCGTGTCCACCGTGTCCGCCGGGGCGGACGGGGCGCCCTCGGCCGTGACGTCGGCGAGGTCCCGGTTGCGGGTCTCGAGAGCCACGCCCACGGCGACCAGGGTGAGCAGGACGGCGCCGATGACGTACAGGGCGATCGGGGTCGCGCTGTCGTACTCCGCGAGCAGCGCGGTGGCGATCAGCGGGGCGGGCGCACCGGCGGCCACGGAGGAGAACTGGGCGCCGATGGAGGCACCGGAGTAGCGGACGCGGGTGGCGAACATCTCCGCGAAGAAGGCGGCCTGCGGTGCGTACATGGCGCCGTGGAGGATCAGGCCGACGACAACGGCCAGCACCAGCCGGCCGAAGGTGCCCGCGTCCACCAGCGCGAAGAAGGGGAAGATCCACAGGCCCACGCCGGCCGCGCCGAACAGGTACACCGGCCGCCGTCCGACGCGGTCCGAGAGCGCGCCCCAGGCCGGGATCACCACGAAGTGGACGGCGGAGCCGATGAGTACGGCGTTGAGCGCGGTCTGCTTGGAGGCGTCGGCGGCGGTGGTGGCGTAGACCAGGATGAAGGCGGTGATGACGTAGTAGCTGATGTTCTCCGCCAGGCGGGCGCCCATGGCGATGAGCACCTCGCGCCACTGGTGGCGCAGCACGGACACCAGCGGCAGCTTCTCCGCCGCCTCGCCCTGGCGCGCCTCGGCCCGGGCCAACGCCTGCTTGAAGACGGGCGATTCGTCGACGGAGAGGCGTATCCACAGCCCCACGACCACCAGCACGCCGGAGAGCAGGAAGGGGATGCGCCAGCCCCAGGCGGTGAACGCGTCGTCCGAGAGGGTGGCGGTGAGCAGGGACAGCACACCCGTGGCGAGCAACTGCCCGGCGGGCGCGCCGGTCTGCGGCCACGAGGCCCAGAAGCCGCGCCGGCGCGCGTCCCCGTGCTCGGACACCAGCAGGACGGCGCCTCCCCACTCACCGCCCAGCGCGAAGCCCTGCACCAGCCGCAGCGCGGTCAGCAGCACCGGCGCGGCGGTGCCGATGGTGGCGTGGGTGGGCAGCAGGCCGATGGCGAAGGTCGCCCCGCCCATCAGCAGCAGACTCAGCACCAGCAGCTTCTTGCGCCCCAGCCGGTCCCCGAAGTGCCCGAACACCAACGCCCCGAGCGGCCGCGCCGCGAACCCGGCCGCGTACGTCACGAACGCCAGCAGCGTCCCCACCAGCGGGTCGGAGTCCGGGAAGAACAGCTTGTTGAACACCAGGGCCGCCGCCGACCCGTACAGGAAGAAGTCGTACCACTCGATGGTGGTCCCGATCAGGCTGGCGGCGACGATGCGGGGGAGCTTCGCCGGGGGCGGGGGAGCGGTGTGGTCGGCTGCCATGTGCGCCACTTCCTTGTGTGCGGTGGGGACGGGGGGTGTCGGCACACCGTAGGAAGGGGCAGGTCAGGGGCACATGTGGTGGGGCTACATAGTTCGGGGCGGGAGTGTGCGTGCGGCCCCCATATGGGAGCCGCACCAGTCCCGCGGCGTCAGCCCAGTACCCGGCCGAGGAAGCCGCGCAGATACCCCGCGACGACATCGAGGTGGCTCTCCAGCAGGAAGTGGCCGCCGTCGATCAGATGCACCTCCGCGTCCTGGGCGTCGCGGGCGAAGGCCAGGGCGCCGGCCGGCCCGAAGATCTCGTCGTTGCGGCCCCACACGGCCAGGACCGGGGCCTCGCTGGTGCGCAGGAAGTCGTGCAGCAGCGGGTAGAGCGGGCGGTTGTTGGCGTAGTCGCGGAACAGGGCGAGCTGAACCTCGTCGTTGCCCTCGCGGGAGACCAGGGCGAAGTCGTGCTCCCAGGTGTCGGGGCTGACCACGCTCGGGTCGGGCACGCCGTGCAGATACTGCCAGCGGATGGCGTCGCGGCTCAGCGCGGTGCGTACGGCGGATTCGGTGTCGGGGCCGGGATTCGCCCCGTAGGCCCAGACTGCGGTCCAGAACGACTCGACGAAACCGTCCTCGTAACCGTTGCCGTTCTGGGTGACGAGGGCGGAGATCCGCTCGGGGTTCTTGAGTGCGAGGCGCCAGCCGATGGGGGCGCCGTAGTCCTGGACGTAGAGGGCGTAGCGGTCCAGGCCCAGTTGGTCGAGCAGGTGGGAGGTGATCTCGGCGAGGGCGTCGAAGGTGTAGGTGAAGTCCGCCGTGTCCGGGGCGTCGGAGAGGCCGAAGCCGAGGTGGTCCGGCGCGATGACGTGATAGTCGTCGGCCAGCAGCGGGATGAGCTGCCGGAACATGAACGAGCTGGTCGGATAGCCGTGCAGCAGGACGATCGCGGGGGCGTCGGCGGGTCCGGCCTCGCGGTAGAAGATCTCGTGGCCGTCGACGGTGGCGGTCCGGTGGTGCACCGAGTTCATGTCTAACCCCTTCGAGTGCGTTATCCGGTTATCTTCTGGCCAGGCAAGCACGCGTGGGCTAACCTGTCAAGCGCTTCGATATGGTTAGAAGGAGGGACCCGATGAGCACGTTGCTGGATCTGCTGAACAGCAGGCCGCTGGTCGACGGCCGGGAACGGGACGCCCTCGCCGACCCGGCCGAAGGCCGACGCTGGGCACGGGAGCGCGGCGGCGACGGCAGCCTCGCGGAACTGACGCTGCTGCGGGAGGCGCGGGACGTCCTGCGGGACATCGTGGGCGGCGAGCGCTCGCCCGAGGCGCTGAAGCCGCTGCTCGACGGGGTCCAGCAGGTTCCGGAAGCCACTCCGGAGGGCCTTCGCTGGACACTCAGGACCGCCCCGCACACCCGGCTGGCCGTCGAGGCGATCCTCGCCTGGGCCGACATCGAGGAGCGCATGCCCGGCCGGCTGCGACCCTGCGCCAACAGCGAGTGCCGGTTGTTCCTGCTCGACCGCAGCCGCGCCAACCGGGCCCGCTGGTGTTCGATGGCCGTCTGCGGCAACCGCGAAAAGGCGCGACGCCACTACGAACGCACCCGATGACGTGCGGCCGGTGTGCCGCAGGGCAAAACTCCCGTGCGCCGGTTTGCCCGCCTCTGCGATCATCCCGGAATGGCGCAGATTTTCGAATCGCTGGTCATCCGGCACACCCACCGTCTTCCCGCCCCCGAAGGCTCGGCCGGAGAAGGCGCCGTCGCCGCGCGGCAGTTCGACGCGGCGCTGGCATCCGTCGGCTTCAAGCTCTCGGCGGAGCTGCTGGAGCGGCTGTCGGGACTGTCCGAGGCCGCGGTCCTGCACACCGCCCGGCGCACGCTGCGCGTCGTGCGCGAGATGCTGGGCGACCATGTCCGGCACAACGCGTACTTCATCGACTTCCCCGCCAACGTGCCGGACACCGAGGACTTCTGGATGCGGTGCGTGGCAGAGGCCCTCGGTGACAAGGCGTCGCGCGGACGGGTGCCGGCGCAGGTGACGCACGGGGCGGTGAACCTGCTCAGCCTCCCCGCGTACGGCCGGTACCAGCACACGTACGAGGAGATGCTCGCCGCGCAGGACGAACTGATCGCCTCGGCGGGCGACCGGATCACCGTCCTGCACCTCGGCCGGGACCTGGACGACGAACTCGGTGACCTGTACCGGGCCCTCGCCGGCAGCACCACCCCGCTGAACGAGGACGACCTGCGCGACCTCAAGATCCTCGCCCAGCGCTGCGCGCTCGGCCCCCAGCCGGATGCGATCCCCGTCCGGGAGAACCGGGCGGTCATCAACGAGGCCCGGCTCAATGTGGGGGCCGACCTCCTGCTCGACACCGTCACCGATGTGCTGCGGCTGGCCTGCGCGCTGTCCGGCGGCGACGTGACGCTCCAGGAGCCGACCCGGTTCCGTACGCTGCCCCGGCCGCTGCGCCGAGGGCTGCTCGCGGGGCTCGACGCCGTGATCGCGGCCCACCCCGCGAAGCTGGCCGATGTGCAC
Source organism: Streptomyces bauhiniae (assembly GCF_004784475.1). Lineage (GTDB taxonomy): Bacteria > Actinomycetota > Actinomycetes > Streptomycetales > Streptomycetaceae > Streptomyces > Streptomyces seoulensis. Next base: position 440,781 of record NZ_SRRT01000005.1, on the reverse strand, counting down.
GCGCACCGGGAGCCCTTCAAGCGGCTCGGTGAACGCCTCCACCCGCACGAGTACCCGCGCTGGCCGCACGCCGCCGATGTGTTCGCGGTCGCGCGGGGCGAGAAGGAGGCGCGGTCCTTCGACAGCCGGATCGAGAGGCTGCTCGACGCGTCCGACGTCCTCGGTGCGGTCAAGCTGCTCACGTCCGCGCCCGGCAAGCTGTTCCGCGCCCTGGACCTCCTGCTGCGCATCGCCGCCGGCCAGGAGGAGCGGGACGCGGTGATCGCCGCCGCGTCGCAGGTCGCGCCCGACGTCTCCGGCCGGGTCGTGCTCTCGGTGCGCGAGCATCTCCACAACCGGGCACGGGAGAGCGGCCGTTCGCGGATCTTCGTCAACCGTCGGGGCCGCGCCTGGGTGACCCCCGACGTCCGGCCGCCGGTACCGGCAGGCGACCGTGATCGGCTGATCGCCGCCCTCGACGCGGAGATACGCCGTCGGCTCCCGATGCCGGGCCGTCTGCTGCTCGACCCCGATGTCCTCGACGTGGCGCTTCCGCTCAGCGGCCGGGCCACCGCGACCGGGCTCGGCGTACTGCCGCGAGGCTCGGTCTCGGCGGTCGACGGCGAACGGCTCCGCTTCTTCGTGTACTGGAAGGAGACCGAGCGCCGGACCGACTACGACCTGTCGGCACTGCTGCTGCGTGCCGACTACCGGACCGACTCCTGGCTCTCCTACACGTCCCTCCGGGGCGTCGGGGGCCGGCATTCGGGCGATATCACCGAAGCTCCGGACGGCGCCTCGGAGTTCATCGAGCTGTCCCTGGACCGGGTGCGCGGCACGTTCATCGTCCCGCAGGTCAACATCTACGCGGGCGAGGGCTTCGAGGAGGTCGAGGAGTCGTTCTTCGGGTTCATGCTGCGCGACGGTGAGCAGAAGGGCCGGCCGTTCGAGCCGCGCACGGTGCGGATGAAGTCGGAGCTGCGCGGTGTGGGCCGGGTGGCGCTGCCGCTGGTGTTCCAGCGCGGGGACGACGGCCAGTGGCGCGCGAAGTGGCTGCACCTGTACCTGAGGGGCATCTCGGCGGCCAACCGGGTCGAGGAGAACCAGGCGTCCGTGTCGACGGTGGTACGGGCCCTCGTGGAGCGGGAGCAGTTGACGGTGCGGTACCTCACCGACCTGATGTCCGACGGCACCGCGCCCGTGGAGCAGTGGGACGGCGAGCGGGTTCCGGACGAGCCCGTGACGTACATCGGCCTCGGACGGCCCGAGGGACTGCACCCGGACTCGCGCGTCATCACCCTCGAAAATCTGCGCGACTTGATTCCGGCTTGAGTGCTAGCGTTGCCCACGGCGAGGCCATGAAGGGGCTTCCTTCTCAACTTCCTTTCCTGAAACGAGTTCCTTCGCTTTCCTCGCCGCCGACTTGGTCATCCGGGAGGCGCCCGCGCGGCGCCTCCCGGTTTCCGTATGCGGAAGAAGCGCGGAGGACTTGGGTCCGCAAGAGGGCTGGGCAGGGTCCTTGCATCGATGTAAAAGACCCGCATGAAACCATTTCGCAGCTTCCAAGCTGCCCTCGTGCTCACGGTGTTGGGCTTCCTCGCCGCACTCCTGTCGTTCACCTCCGCCGGGCCGGCCAAGGCGGAGCAGACGTCGTTGCGGGCGGCCGACCCGAGCGTCATCCGGGTCGGCTCCACCTACATCTCGGCGCAGTCCACCGGCGGCGGGATCGCCGTACGGCAGGCGTCCTCCACCGCCGGGCTCGCCTCAGCGCCCGCCCGGCAGGTGTGGTCGGACACCCAGGGGCGCGGGGAGGTGTGGGCGCCGGAACTGACCACGGACGGCGGGCGCTACTACATCTACTTCACCGCCGGACGGGGCGCCGCACACCGGATGTTCGTCATCAGCTCCGCCAGCCCCGACAGCGGCTACGGCGGCGAGACCCGGCTCGCGCTCCCGGACGACAAGTGGGCCATCGACGGCACCATGTTCACCTTCAGCGGGCAGCGCTGGTTCGTCTGGTCGGGCTGGGCCGGGGACACCAACGTCGAGCAGAACCTCTACATCGCCCGGATGAGCAGCCCCACCACGCCGACCGGGGCCCGGTACATCATCTCCCAGCCGCGGGAGAGCTGGGAGCGGGTGGTCGGCAACCCGTACATCAACGAGGCGCCCGAGGCGATCCGGGACCCGGGTGGCCAACTCCACATCGTCTACTCGGCGAACGGCAGTTGGAGCGACCAGTACTGCCTGGCCGACCTGCGGCTGCGGGCCGGCGGCGATCCGACGTACGTGTGGGACTGGTACAAGTCCAACGGCTGCCTCTTCGGCTCCAACCGCTCGACCATGATGGCCGGCTGGGACCCCACGCTGTACGTCAATGGGCCCGGCCACCACACCTTCGTCCTGCTCAATGGGGACATCGCCACCAGCCCGCCGGCCGGGCCGCGTTTCCCGCTGATGTTCCACGCCGTGGCCAAGGGCACGCCGTACTCCTGGGACAACCGGTACTGGTACACCGGGTCGTTCGCGTGGTGGGGCGACACCACATATCGGCGCGCCAATGTGCCCGGACCCACCTCGGACACCGGGTGGGGGCTGAAGTTCTTCGAGTAGCGGGATTCCGGGGCCCGGCACGATGCCGGGCCCCGGACCCCTTCAGCCGACGGACACCGTGGAGGGGGCCGGCTCCGGAGCCTCGTCGCCGCGTCGCAGCAGGTCCCGTTCGATCTGCTCCAGCGTCCGCCCCCGCGTCTCCGGCAGCAGCTTCTTGACGAAGATGCCGGAGGCCAGCGTCGTCACGGCGAAGATCACGAAGTTGGCGCCCGCGCCCCAGGCGTGCAGGAGGGACGGGAAGACCAGCGCCACGGCCATGTTGAACAGCCAGTTGAACACCACGCACACACCCACTGCCCCCGCGCGGATACGGGTCGGGAACAGCTCGGGCAGCATCACCCATTGCACCGGACCCCACGACATGGCGAACGCCGCCACGTACAGCGCGACACCGAACAGCGTCAGCGGGGCCAGCAGCGAGCCGTCGCCGAGCGGCGTCAGGTTGACGGCCGCCAGCACGACCATGCCGGCGCACATCCCGGCCGAGCCCCACAGCAGCAGGGGCCGGCGCCCCCGGCGGTCGATCAGACGCATCGCCGGGAGGGTCATCAGCATGTTGACGACGCCGATGCCGACGTTGGCGAGGATCGCGCCGTTGTCGCCGAACCCGATGCTGGTCAGCAGCGTCGGGGCGTAGTAGATGATCGTGTTGATGCCGCCGAAGTTCTGGAAGAACACCAGCAGCAGACCGACGACCAGCATGGGCCGCAGCCTGGGGGAAAGCAGGTCGCGCAGCGTCAGCCGCCGCGTCTCCGCGCGCTCCTCCTCCAACGTCCGCTCGATGTCGAGCAGTTCGGTGCGGGCCGCCTCGCCGTCACCGCGCAGCCGGGTCAGCACCTCGCGGGCATCGTCCCGGCGGCCGCGCCCCACCAGCCATCGCGGGCTCTCCGGCTGGGTGAGGATGCCGAGCGCGAGGATCGCGGCCGGCAGCACACCGAGCCCGATCATCCAGCGCCAGGCGTGCGCCGGGGCGAGGGCGTAGTCGGTGAGGTAGGCCAGGAAGATGCCCACGGTCACCAGAAGCTGCATCAGGGACGCGAGTCCGCCCCGCACCTCCACCGGCGCCAGCTCGGTCAGGTACAGCGGCACCACGACCGAGGCGATGCCGACGCCCACGCCGATCAGCACCCGCGCCCCGATCAGCAGCGACGCCTCGGAGGAGAGGGCCGCGCCGACCGTGCCGACGATGAAGACGAGCGCGGCGCCCAGGATCAGGCGGCGCCTGCCCCAGGCGTCGGAGAGCTTCCCGGCCAGCCCGGCACCCGCCATCGCGCCCACCAGCAGACCCGAGACGACCAGGCCCTCCAGCAGTGGCGACAACGCGATGTCCCGGCGGATGAAGAGCATCGCACCGGAGATCATCCCCGTGTCGTACCCCCACAGGATGCCGCCGAGGGCGCCGAACACCCAGATCAGGGCGTTGCGCAGCCGTGGGCGCCGCTTCGGCGCCGCGTCCGGCTGGGCGCTCATGACGCGGCGTCCGCGACCGTGGCCGCCGACCGGATCGCCGCGGTGCGCGGGTCCTCCGCCTGCGGGGCGAGGTGGATCTTCTGTCCGGTGCCCGCGCGGAAGAGGGCGACCGCCTCGTCGAAGCTCTCCAGCGGCAGCACATCGCTGACCAGCGGATCGAGGTCCAGGCCGCCCGCGAGGATCTCCACGGCGGGCTGGAACCCGTTGTGCACCGCCATGGAGCCGATGATGTCGATCTCGCGGTTGTAGACCATGAACGGCGAGAAGGTGGCCCGCCGGGCCGGGTCGGCGACGCCGAACTGGAGGAACGTGCCGCCCTTGCGGACCCGGCCGAGACCGTCCTCGATGGCCGCGATGACACCGGTGGCGTCGATGACGACCTCGAACCCGTGCTCCCGGCCCAGTTCGTCGGCGTTCGCGGCCGTGGCGTCGGCGCCCATGCGGCGGGCCAGCTCCAGGCGGCGGACGTTGGGGTCCACCACGGACACGGAGGCCGCGCCCGCGTTGCCCACCAGGGCCGCCATCATCAGGCCCATGGTCCCGGCGCCGTAGACCAGGTAGTGCTCACCGGGCCGCCGGGGGAGCCGGCTCAGGCCGTGCACGGCGCAGGACAACGGCTCGACCAGTCCGGCCGCCGCCTCGGACAGGCCGTCGGGCAGGACGTGGCAGCGGGCGGCGGGGACGGCCACGTACTCGGCGAAGCCGCCGTTACGGGTGACGCCGACCGCGGTGTAGTGCTCGCAGAGGTTGCCGCGGCCGATCCGGCAGTAATGGCAGGCGCCGCAAGGGGTGTTGGGGTCGACGGCGACCCGCTGGCCGACGGCCGGGAAGAGCACGTCCTTGCCGGCCTCGACCACGACACCCGTCAGCTCGTGGCCGGGGATCAGCGGATAGGGCACGGACGGCAGCTCGCCGCCCAGGATGTGCATGTCCGTCCCGCACAGGCCGCACGAGCTGACGCGGACCACCACCTCCGAGGGACCGGGACTCGGATCGGGTATGACGGCCAGCTCGGCGCTTCCCGGCTGGGTGACCACGACAGCGCGCATGGCGCCTCCTCACAACAGTGTGCGGACGGATGTCCGAAGACGCCGCGAAACCTAATCCGCGCGTAAGCGTTTGCGCAAACGCTTACGTGTGACATTTGATGGACCACTGGCATCTCATGGACGGACGAGCCGGCCTCCCCCCGGTCTGCTCGGCCCCGGCCGGCCCCCGGCGGGCGGGCGGACACGCGGCACGGGGCACACGAAGGAGAACCGATGCGGACGATGGCGGACGTGGCGAGACACGCGGGTGTCTCGGTGGCCACGGTCTCCCACGTGCTCAACGCCACACGCCCGGTCCGGCCCGCGACCCGGGACGCGGTGCTGCGCGCCATCGACGAGCTGGGCTACATCCACAACACCCTGGCCCGGTCCCTGGTCACCTCCCGCACCCACTCGGTCGGCCTCGCCGTCTCGGCGATCAGCAACCCGTACTTCACCGAGATCCTCCAGGGAGTCGAGGCCGAGGCCCTCGCCACCGGCTACGGCCTCCTCATCGCCGACCCGCACGACGACCCCGCCCACGAGCTGAGCGTGGTCCGCATGCTCCACGAGCGCCGGGTGGACGGCGTGCTCATCGCCCCCTCCGCCGAACCCTCCGCGCTGCTCGCCTACTTGGACCGCGCCGACGTCCCGGTGGTCTTCCTGGACCGCCTCGTCGACGAGGCCGAGGAACCCGCGTACGACCAGGTCTGCGCCGACGGTGTCGCACCCGTCCGCGAGCTGGTCGGACACCTCGCCGCGCTCGGGCACCGCCGGATCGCCATGGTGGCCGGACTCGCCGGACTGAGCACCACCACCGAACGCATCGACGGCTACCGGCAGGGCCTCGACGCGGCCGGCCTGCCTTTCGACCCCGCCCTGCTCGCCCACGGCCACTCCGCCTCCGAGGGCGCCCGCCATGCCACCGAGCGCCTGCTCGCCTCGCCCGCACGCCCCACCGCCGTGATCGCGGCGAACAACGCGATGACCATCGGCGCGCTCCAGGCCCTCCGCGACGCGGACCTGCGCATCCCGGAGGATGTCGCGCTCGTCAGCTTCGACGACTTCGAGTGGGCCGACCTCTTCTCGCCCAGCCTCACAGCCGTACGCCAGCCCAGCCGCGACCTCGGCAAACTGGCGCTGCGCCTGCTCCTGGAGCGGCTCGACGCGCCCGACCGCCCCGCGCGGACCGTCCGGCTGCCCTGCACCCTCGTCCACCGCACGTCCTGCGGCTGCCCGCCGGACTGACGCACCGGCTCTCCACCAGCCCACTTCGCCCCGCCGCACCACGGCTCACCGAAAGGAAACAGCACAGTGATCGTCGTCGCCGGCGAGGCACTCATCGACCTCGTGCCCGCCCCCGTCACCTCCGACCCGGCGCCCGCCCTGCCGCCGCTCCTCCCGCAGCGCGGCGGCGGACCGTACAACGCGGCCGTCGCACTGGGCCGCCTCGGCTCCCCGACGGCGTTCTGCTCGCGGGTGTCCACGGACGCCTTCGGCACCGCCCTGCTGGCGGGGCTGCGGGACGCCGGTGTCGACACTTCGCTGGTCCAGCGGGGCCCCGAGCCCACCACGCTGGCCGTCGCCGACGTGGGCAGCGACGGCTCGGCCGGCTACGGCTTCTACACCGAGGGCACCGCCGACCGGCTGTTCGCCCTCCCGCCCGCGCTGCCGGAGGGTGCCACCGCCCTCTCCGTCGGCACCTGCTCGCTCGTGCTGGAGCCCGGCGCGAGCGCGTACGAGGCGCTGCTGAAGCGGGAGTCGGGCAACGGGGTGTTCACCGCCCTGGACCCCAACATCCGGGCCGGGCTGATCGCGGACGCCGACGCCTACCGGGAGCGGTTCCTGTCCTGGCTGCCGTACGTGGCCCTGCTGAAGCTGTCGGTGGAGGACGCGGAGTGGCTGGCGGACATCGGCTCCGGGGAGGATCTCGACGTCCACCTGTCGGCGTGGCTGGAGCGCGGCCCCGCGGCGATCGTCCTGACCCGGGGCGGCGACGGACTGAGCGTGTGGAGCCGGGGCGCGGGACGGGTGAGTGTGGCGGGTACGGCGGTCACGGTGGTCGACACCATCGGGGCGGGCGACACGGTCAACGCGGCGCTGCTGCACCGGCTGCGCGAGATCGACGCGCTGAGCCACGCGACGGTCGCGGGCCTGGACGCGGAGGTCTGGCGCGACGTGCTCGGCTTCGCCGCCCGCGCGGCGGCCCTGACCTGTTCCCGCTCCGGTGCCGAACCGCCGTACGCCTGGGAACTGTCGGCCTGAACAGGGCTGCGGGCGCGGGCAGTTGCCGATTTCCCGTCCGGCCCCGGGTCCGTTTATGATCTTGGTCGTGACTGTGCAGAGCCCCGGCAAGACGCCGTCCCGTAAGCAGCGCCTCCAGGAGAAGCAGCGTCGGCAGCTCGCCGTCGTCGACACCGTCGACAAGGCCGAGGTGAAGGTGCGCAAGGCGGAGGCCGAGCTGGCCGTGGCCGTGGTGGAGGCGGTGGAGGTCTTCGGCGACGAGGACGCCGCGTCCCAGGGGCTCGACATGCCCGTGGAGACCATCCGCCGGTTCATCGACCTGGCGGTCACCACGAGGGCGGCGGCCGACGAGGACGGCGCACAACTGCCTTGAGTGCGTAACTCCCTTGTCCGTACGACGAGATGGACGCCGCGTGACGGGCGGCGTCCATCTCGGCATGCGTTCCGGCCGGAAGTGCTCAGTGGCCCTTGCGCCTGCGGTCCTGCTCGAGGTCGCTGCCGGCCACGGACCGGTCGTCCTCGGTGATGTTCTGGTCGTCAAGAAGCTGGCCCGCCTCGGAGCCGACACGCTTGCTCGTGTGGTGGCCGCGCTCGGTGTCGGAGAGGGCGCTGGCCGCGACCGAGCGCTCTTCCGGCGTGGCGTTCGGGTCGCTCATGATGCGCGCGGCTTCGGATGCGTCCATCTTGCCCGTCATGATCGCTCACCTTCCGTGTCGGGGAGCGTCCTGCCCGCACCCCTCGGTTGGCAGCCCCACGGGCACGCTGCGGCGCTCGCGCGGCTACGGCCGTATCCATGCTACCGACAATCATCGGATATGCCGACAAATATGGACAGGCCGTAGCCTCGCAGGTCAGCGGGCTGACAGGCGGCGCGCCAGGTGGTCGGCGGTGGGCGTGCCGCCCGCACGGGCGACGTCCTCCGGCCGGCCCTCGGCGACGATGCGGCCGCCGTCGTCCCCGGCGCCGGGACCGAGATCCACGACCCAGTCCGCGGCGGCGACCGTGCGCAGGTCGTGCTCCACCACGACGACCGTGTTCCCGGCGTCCACCAGGCGCTGCAACTGCCCGATCAGCAGGTCCACGTCGGCCGGGTGGAGTCCCGTGGTCGGCTCGTCCAGCAGGTAGAGGCTGTGGCCGCGCGGCGCCCGGTGCAGCTCGCTCACCAGCTTGATCCGCTGGGCCTCGCCGCCGGACAGGGTGGTGGCGCTCTGACCCAGCGTCAGGTAGCCGAGGCCGATGTCGGAGAGCAGCTTGAGGATGCGGGCGGCGGGCCGCACGTCGGCGAGGAACTCGTGCGCCTCCTCCACGCTCATCGCCAGCACGTCGGCGATGGTCCTGTCGCGGTAACGCACCATCAGCGTGCCGGGGTTGTAGCGGGCGCCCTCGCAGACCGGGCAGGGGGAGGTCTCCGTGGGCAGGAAGAGGAGTTCGATGCTGACGACCCCGTCGCCCAGGCAGTGCGGGCAGCGGCCCTGGGTCACGTTGAACGAGAACCGGCTTGCCGTGTAACCGAGTTCGCGCGCGGTCGGCTGGGCCGCGAACAGCTTGCGGACGCTGTCGAAAAGGCCGGTGTAGGTGGCGAGGTTCGAGCGCGGGGTGCGGCCGATGGGCTTCTGGTCCACGACCACCAGACGGTTGATGTGCTCAAGTCCCGTACTGGACCGCACCGTTACCCGGTCCTCCTCCAGGTCCCAGACCGGCACCCCGGCCTCCTCCTCGTCGGCGGTCTCCACCGAGGCGGAGTTGCGGGCGATGTCCTCGGCGGTCTCGTCGGCGTGCAGATGGTCGCGGACCGTCTCCGCGAGGGCGCGCCGGACCAGGGTGGACTTGCCGGACCCGGAGACGCCGGTGACCGCGGTGAGCGTGCCGAGCGGGAAACTCGCGTCCAGATCGCGGAGGTTGTGGCCGGTCACCCCGTCCAGGCGCAGCCACCCCTCCGGTTGGCGCGGCTCCTCGGGTCCCGGCACGGTGGGCGCGTCCAGCGGGAGGTACCGGGCGGTCACCGACTCCGGTGCCTCGCTCAGTCCGCCGGTGAGCCCGTTGTAGAGGACTTGGCCGCCGTGCCGGCCGGCGCCCGGGCCCATGTCGACGATCCAGTCGGCCGAGGCGAGCACCTGCGCGTTGTGCTCCACCACGAAGACGCTGTTCCCGGCGCCCCTGAGTCGGCGCAGCGCGGTGAGCAGCAGTTCCGTGTCGGCGGCGTGCAGCCCGGCCGAGGGCTCGTCCAACACGTACAGCACGCCGAACAGGCCGCTGCGGAGCTGGGTGGCCATGTGCAGCCGCTGCAGCTCGCCGCTGGACAGGGTGGAGGTCGCGCGGCCGGTGGCGAGGTAGCCGAGTCCCAGGTCGGTCAGCGTGCCGAGCTGGTCCTGGAGGCCGCCGATCAGGGCGTGCGCGGCCTGCCTGCGCTCGGCGGGCAGGGCCAGGGTGTCGGGGTGGTCGCGGGCCGACTCCAGGAAGGCCGCGAGCTGGCTGAGCGGCATCGAGGTGGCCACCGAGATGTCCTGCCCGGCGATGGTCACCGCCAGCGCCTCCGGGTTCAGCCGCTTGCCGTGGCAGGTCGGGCAGATCTCCTCGGCCATGAACGAGGCGGCCTTCGCCCGCAGATGCGCCGCCTTGGAGGTGGCGAATGTGTGCATCACCCACTTGCGGGGGCTCATGTATGTGCCCTGGTACGAGCGCTGCACCCGGTGCGCGTCCCGGACCGGGTGCACGGTGACCGTCGGCTGCTCGTCCGTGGTCAGCAGCCACTCGCGCCGGGCGGCGGGCAGCTCGCGGAAGGGTACGTCGATGTCGATGCCCAGCTCGGCGAGGATGTCCCGGTAGTTCTTGCCCTGCCAGGCGCCCGGCCAGGCCGCGATCGCGCCCTCCCGGATGCTGAGGGAGTCGTCGCCCACGAGCTTGCTCTCGTCGACGCTGTGCAGCCGCCCCAGGCCGGAGCAGGTCGGGCAGGCGCCCACGGCGGTGTTCGGCGAGAAGCTGTCCGAGTCCAGTGGCGCCGCGTCGCGGGGGAACGTTCCGGCAAGGTCCTCCGGGGTCCGCCCGGCCGGGTAGGTACCGGCGCGGGAGTACAGCATGCGCAGCACGTTGGAGACCCGGCTGACGGTGCCGACCGTCGAACGGGTGCTGCCCCCGCTGTGCTGCTGGCGCAGCGCCACGGCCGGCGGCAGACCGGTGATCGAGCCGACCCTCGGGGCCGCGCCCTGGTCGATCAGCCGCCTGGCGTACGGCGCGACGGATTCCAGATACCGCTGCTGGGCCTCGGCGTAGATGGTGGCGAACGCCAGCGACGATTTGCCGGACCCCGACACTCCGGTGAACGCCACGACCTGGTCACGGGGTACGTCCACATCGACATGCCGCAGATTGTGTTCGTCGGCACCACGAACCCTGATCAGCCCGTCCTGACCGGTGTCCGGGGGAGTGGCGGGCGCTGGTGCGGGCGTCTGTCGTGCGGGTGGAGCCATGGGCAAAACCTAGCCTGACCGGCCGGTCCGTGCCGCGAGCGCCTGGTGATCGGGTGATGCCGCACTGCCCGCGCGGAGCTGGTTGCGCAACTGAGTTCAGTGGCCATACGGTTCGAACGCCGTTGATCTGCAAGGGAATTGACGCTCGAAATGAAGGGCGGCAATGCGATGACTAATGCTTTTTTACCCTTTCCTGGTTGCCATGGAGTGCGGAAACAAATGAAGAGCGAAAGAACCACGGAGAACGCCGCCCGTAAGCCTGCCGTACGGCATCGGCTGCTCGGTCTGGCCGCCGCGAGCGCGCTCACCGCGGGCGCCCTGACCGGTCTGGTGCCCGCCACCGCGCAGGCCACCACCCCCGCGCCGTCGGAGCCGGGCGCGCGCCAGCACGCCTTCGCGGCCGCGGCCGCCAAGTACCACGTGCCCGCGCAGGTGTTGCTCGCCGTCTCGTACCAGGAGTCGGCGTGGGACGCGCACGCCGGCCAGGTGAGCACCAGCGGTGGCTACGGCCCGATGCACCTCACCGACGTCACCCCCGCGATGCTGGCCTCCGGCCCGGCCGGAGCGGTCGGCCGGTCGGACCTCGCCGACCTGGCGAAGGACCCCGCCCTGCACACCCTGCGCGCGGCCGCCAAGCTCACCGGGCTGTCCCCGGCCGAGCTGCGTGAGGACCCCGCCGCCAACATCGCGGGCGGCGCCGCGCTGCTCGCCTCCTACCAGAAGTCCGTGCGCGGCACCCTCCCGGCCGACCCCGGCCAGTGGTACGGCGCGGTGGCCCGCTACAGCGGCTCCGCCCAGAAGGGCACCGCCACGGCGTTCGCCGACCGCGTCTTCACCACCCTCCGCACCGGCGCCGCCCGCACCACCGCCGACGGGCAACGCGTGTCGATGGCCGCCGACGGCAACGTCCGCCCGGCGAAGGGCCAGTTCGCCGGTGCCGCGACGGCCACCGCCACCGAGTGCCCGTCCGACGTCACCTGCACCTTCGTACCGGCGGCTGCCTCCAACGGGCAGGTCTCCAACCGGCCCGCCAACGGTGTCCGGATCGACACGATCGTCATCCACGACACCGAGTCGTCGTACCAGTCCGCCATCTCGACATTCCAGAATCCTGGCGGCAGTTCCGCGCACTATGTGATGCGGTCCTCGGACGGCGCGGTGACCCAGATGGTGCCGACCAAGGACGTCGCCTACCACGCGGGCAACTACTCGACGAACCTGCACTCCATCGGCATCGAGCACGAGGGCTACGCCGCGCACGGCGCCACCTGGTACACCGAGGCGCAGTACCAGGCCACGGCGTCCCTGGTGCGCTACCTCGCCGGCCGCTTCGGCATACCCATGGACCGCGAGCACATCATCGGGCACGACGATGTGGCGGGCCCCAGCTCCAGCCTGATCTCCGGCATGCACTGGGACCCGGGCACCGCCTGGGACTGGGAGCACTTCATGAGCCTGCTCGGCGCCCCGGTCACCGGGGAGCACGGAGTTGGCCCGGTCGGCTCGGCGGTGACGATCACCCCCGGTTTCGCCGGCAACCAGCAGACCGTGCAGATCTGCCCCGGCGACGACCCCACCGGCGCCACCCCCTCCTGCGTCCGCCAGCAGCAGGCCGCCAACTTCGTCTATCTGCGCACCGCGCCCAGCGCCACCGCCCCGCTCTTCGGCGACCAGGCCATCCACAAGGGCGCCGCGGGCACCGACCGGATCAGCGACTGGGGTTCCACCGCGCAGGCGGGCCAGCAGTTCGTGGTGGCCGGCACCGACGGTGACTGGACCGCGATCTGGTACAGCGGGACCAAGGTCTGGTTCTACAACCCGGCCGGCGCCAACACCGTGCCCGCGCACGGCGTCACCCTGGTATCCGCCGCCGGTACCACCCCGGTAGCGGTCTACGGCTCCAGCTACCCGGACCCGTCCGAGTACCCGGCCGGACTGTCGCCCTCCACCCAGGCGGCGCTCAGCTACTACACCGTCCCCGCCGGTCAGGCGTACGTCGCCACCCGGCCGCCGGTCAACACCGACGACTACTTCTCCTCCGGGACGGTCGTCACCGGCGCCAAGAAGATGTACACGATCCAGTACAACCACCGGGTCGTCCTGGTCTACTCCTCGGCCGTGACAGCCACCGGAGTCTGACCTCTGCCCAGCCGCTGACCGGCCGCCCGCCAGGCACGCGCCGTGCCCCGTGGCTCGTACCGGCTCAGCGGCTGGGCACGGGCCACCGGGGCGCGCAGCTCGGCGAGGGACTCCCCACCGAGTGGTGGTCCGCCGAGTTCAGCCCAGGTGGCCGTAGTCGGGCAGCACCAGGCCGGTGTGGGCGGCGCGGCCCTCCTCGCCGGTGAGGGAGGCGGCGTCCTGCAGCGCGGCGTTGCGGGCGTCCAGCATCTCCTGGGTGGTGGGGGTGACGAAGGTGCCGCCGGTGGTGGCGAGCGCCTGGTTGGACTCCACGAAGTCCCGCGTGATCCGCTCGTACGCGGCGAACGCCTCGGTGTGGTCGGCCCGCGCGGCCAGTTCACCGGCGAGTACGTAGGCGCCGACCAGGGAGACGCTGGAGCCCTGGCCCGACAGGAACGAGGTGGCGTGGGCCGCGTCGCCCGCGAGCGCCACCCGCCCCGACGACCAGGCGGGCATGTGGATCTGGCTCACCACGTCGAAGAACAGGTCGTCGGCCTCCCGCATCGCCGCCACCAGCCGGGGGAGGTGCCAGCTCCGCTCCGGGAACCGCGACGCGACCAACTCGCGCTGCGCCTCGGGGTTGCGGAAGGCGTCGTACGGCGGCACCTCCTGGGTGAAGGTGAGGAAGCCGTGCATACGGTCGCTCGGCTCGTGCGCGTACAGGACGGCGGCGCGGCCGGGGGCGTTCCAGATGACGCCCTCGCGCTCCAGGCCGAAGTCGTTGGCGAGGGTGAAGCCGGCGAAGGTGTGGCCGAGGTAGCGGTGGTACTTCTCCTCGGGGCCGAAGACCAGGCCGCGGGTGTGGGAGTGCAGTCCGTCGGCGCCTATGACCAGGTCGAAGGTGCGGCGGGTGCCGCTGACGAAGACGACGTCCACCCGGTCCCCGCGGTCGTCCAGGGTGGCGATGGAGTCGTTGAACAGGAACTCGACCCGGTCGCGGATCGGGGTCTGCAGGGCGTCGGCCAGGTCGCCCCGGCGCACTTCCAGGTCCTGGCCCTCGGCGCCACCGGTGACGGACTCGGGGCGGATGGCGGCGATCAGGGCGCCATCGGTGTCCACGAAGGAGAGGCGCTGCGAATCCACGTGTGCCTCGCGCAGGCGCGGCAGCAGGCCCATGCGGTCGACGACCTCGCGGGCGGTGCCCCGGATGTCGATGGCGTAGCCGCCGCCCCGGACCGCGGGGGCCTTCTCGACGACGGTGACCTCGAAGCCGTAGCGGTCGAACCAGTAGGCGAGGGCGGGGCCGGCGATGCTGGCGCCGGAGATGAGGACGGTGCGGGCGGTCATGGTGAGATTCCTTCCGGGCAAGTGGGCGAAGATGCGTACCTTAGGTATCCTTTTGGGAGGCATGGGAGACTCCCGAAGTCCTTCCCGTCTGGAGCATATAGATACCTAACTCAGGTATGCAAATGGAGTCCGAAGTGAACGCAGAGTCCCCCGACGCCCCGTCGGCCGACGTGCTCGCCGTGGTGCCCCGCCTGGCCCAGTTGAGCAACGCCGTCAACCGCGGCCGCCTCACCGAGCGCGCGGCCGAGGCGGCGGGGCTGGCGCTGGACCGCCCGGCGGTCGGGGTCCTGATGACCCTCCATGTGGCGGACCGCCCGCTGCGGATCGGGGAGATCGCGGAACGGATGCAGGTCGTAGGGCCGCACGTCACCCGCCAGGTCCAGTCCCTCGAACGCCGCGGCCTCGTCCACCGCGTCTCCGATCCCCACGACCGCCGCGCGAGCCTCATCGAGCCGACGTCGGAGGGGACCGAGGCGGCGAATCGCTATGCGAGTTCGCTGGTGGGGTGGTTCTCCGAGGCGATTTCGGGGTGGACGGATGAGGAACGGGCGGATCTGGGGCGGCTGTTGGGGCGGTTGGTGGACGATGTGACGGCGCATTTGGGGCGGTTGGAGGAGGGGTGAGGGGGCGCGCGGCTCTCAGGTGAGGGCCGTCAGGCGTCGGGGTCGACTTCGGGGTGCGTGAAGCGCACGGGCTTGCCCAGCGACCGGGCGTAGGCGATTTCGGCTCGGGTGCTGTCTCCGATGTAGTCGCCGACCACGAGCACCTCGTCAGCGAGCCGGATCTTGGCCCGGTGCAGGTCGTCGAGTCGAACCTTCAGCGCCTCGGCCTCGACCGGATCGGACCAGAGTCCGTGCGGCGACTTCATGTCACAACCCGGCTTGACGACAATCCTTCCGGCTACCGTCTCCCGCACATCGGCCTCGGTCATCTCGGCCATGAAGCGGGTGGAGCCGCAGATCACGACGATACGGGGAAGGCTCAACAGCGCCTTCGCGTCGGCGAGTTTCTCCTCGGGCGTGAGCGGGTGGGGGTCTGACATTGGTTCCTCCTGGTGGTCTGGTCCGAAGGGTGCCTGAGGAGACGTGAACCCGGAGTCGTTTCCGCGTGCTCCGCCAAGCGGACGGCGTTTTCGCAAGGTGGCGACCAACGCCCGCTGAACCTCGTTACCCCGGGCAGACGAAAGGAGCCCCCATGCCCACCACCGACCTCGACCCCCGCTACAGCTCCGCCATCCACCCCCGCCCCGGTGTCGAGAACGTCACCCCCACCCCCTGGCCGGAGGCCCGGCGTCACCTGGAGGAAGCCGAGATCTTCTGGGTCTCCACCGTGCGCCCCGACGGGAGGCTGCACGTCACCCCCGTCATCGCCGCCTGGCACGACGGGGTGCTGTACTTCTCCACCGGGCCGGAGGAGCAGAAGGCGAAGAATCTCGCGCGGGACGCGCACTGCGCGCTGACCACCGGGCGTAACTCGCTCACCGAGGGGCTCGATCTCATCGTCGAGGGGACGGCGGAGCAGGTCACCGATCCGGCGAAGGTCGAGGAGGTGATCGCCGCCTACGAGGCGAAGTACGGGGCGCACATCACCTCGCCCGAAGGCACCTTCCACGGCATCGGGGACGCGCTCCGCACCGGGCGGGCCGTGATCTTCGCGGTGGAGCCCGAGACGGCGTACGGGTTCGGGCGGGAGGGCGGCCTCTTCACCCACACCCGGTGGACTTTCTGAGCGTCAGGACAGCCGGTCGAGCCACTCCGTGAGGAGTTGCCGCTCCGCCCCGCTGAGGGCGGTCTGCTCCGGCAGGGCGGCGCGCAGCGCGCGGGCCGCTCCGGCCGGGCCGGTGTCCCGTACCGCCGGCTCCGGGTCGGTGACGGCGTTGGTCATGGCGTCCCGGAGGGTGCTCAGCAGGGCGGGGTTCCGGTCCTCCTCGGGGAGGGACAGCCAGGTCAGGGCGGCACCCCGCGCCGTGGCGTGGATGATCTGCACCGCGAGGTCCTCGTCCACCCGGAGCCAGCCGCCGAGGGCGAGCCGGTGCACGCGTTCCTTCAGCATCCGCATTCCGGTCCGGAAGGCCGCCGACGTGGCCCGGCTGGGCTCGCTGTACATCAGGGCGTACAGCGCGGGGTTGTCCACGGCGAACTCCACCGCCAGGTCCCACCCCGCGCGCAGCCCCTCGACCGGGTCCTCCGGCTCCGGCGCCCCGTGCTTGGTGGCCAGGAACGCGTGGAAACCGTGCTCGGCCACCGCGTCCAGCAGGCCCTCCTTGTCGCCGAAGAGCCGGTAGATCGCTGGGGGTTGCAAGCCTGCCGCGGCCGCGACGGCACGCGTCGTCACCGCCTCCCGGCCCTCCCGCTCCAGCAGTCCGATCGCCGCCTCGACGACCCGCTGCCGCGTCTTCTCCCGGCCCGCGGCCTCACCGGTCGCTGTTCCCTCAGGGGCGCCACTCTGCATGTTCCAACGGTACCCGCCGAACGATAACCCCGAAAATATCGATGTTACCGTTGAAGTGATTCCAACGGAAACAAGCAGAGGAGCACCCCGTGATCGTCGTTACCGGCGCCACCGGCCAACTGGGCCGCCAGACCGTCGAACACCTCCTGCACCGCCTCCCCGCCGACCGCATCGGCGTCAGCGTCCGCGACCCGAATAAGGCCGAGGCCCTCGCCGCGCGGGGCGTCCGGGTGCGCGAAGGCAATTTCACCGACCCCGCCGGCCTCGCCCACGCCTTCGAGGGCGCCGCCCAGGTGCTGATCGTCTCCGTCGACAAGTTCGGCGAGGAAGCCGTCCAGCAGCACCGGACGGCGATCGAAGCCGCCGTGAAGGCGGGCGCCCGACGCGTCCTCTACACCAGCCACATGGCCGCGAGCCCCGCCTCGCACTTCCAGGCGTGCCGCGACCACGCCGCCACCGAGGAGATCCTGCGGACCTGCGGAGTGCCGTACACCGCGCTGCGCAACGGCTTCTACGCCGCCAGTGCCCTGCAGTTCCTCGGCCCCGCCCTCGACTCGGGGCAGCTCGCGCTCCCCGAGGACGGCCCGGTGAGCTGGACCGCCCACGCCGACCTCGCCGAGGCCGCCGCCGCGATCCTGGCCGACGAGGGGCGCTACGAGGGCCCGACCCCGCCGCTCACCGCCACCCGGTCCCTCACCTTCGCGGACCTTGCCGCCCTCGCCACCGGCATCACCGGCCGCCCCTTCTCCCGCACCACCGTGCCGGACGACGCGTTCCGCCGGCACCTTGCGGAGGCCGGGCTCCCCGCCGGCCGGGTGGAGGGCCTGCTGGGCGTCTTCACCGCCGCCCGCGCCGGTGAGTTCGCCGCGCAGGACCCGGCCCTCACCACCCTGATCGGCCACGCGCCCGTCGAGCTGGAGGCGGTGCTACGCGAGCAACTCGCTTGACGCGGGCAGCACATGATCGCCCACCCGGTCCGTGCTCAGGCACAACGAGCAGACCACCGCGTCATGGGTGGCACACGCCGTCACGTCGGGACGTTCGTACGCCTGGTGGCAGACATGGCAGTCGTACGTCGTGCCGCTCGGGTTGCCGTCCGTGTCGAGGAGGGGCTCGGGAATGCCGTCGTCCGTGCGCCGCAGGTAGTACCGGCCCTTGGTCGCCACGGCCATCAGCGGGGTGAGGGCGAAGGCGATGACGGCGGCGGCGACGGGGGAGTACGGCTGGAGGGTGTCGCCGAAGGCGTGGAAGTACATCGCGATGGACAGCCCGGACGCGGCGACGAAGGACACCACGCCCACGGGGTTGACCGCGTACAGCATGCCCCGGCGGAACTCCGGTGCGTGCGGGGAGAGTTTGAGCAGGTACTTGTTGACGCCGATGTCGGTGGCCACGGTGACGACCCATGCGATGGCGCAGTTGGAGTAGAAGCCCAGGATGCCGTTGAGGAAGCTGAACATGTCGGCCTCCATCAGGGCGAGCGCGAAGCCCAGGTTGACCAGCACGAAGACCATGCGGCCGGGATAGCGCCCGGTGAGCCGGGTGAAGGAGTTGGTCCAGGCGAGCGAGCCGGAGTAGGCGTTCGTCACGTTGATCTTGATCTGGCTGATCACTACCAGCACCACGGCCAGCGGCACCACCAGCCAGGACGGCAGCATCGCGTCGAAGGCGCCCTTGAACTGCTGGATGGGCTCGGGCGCGACCGCCGGGCCGACCGAGGCCAGGATGTAGACGGCGAGGAAGACACCGATCGCCTGCTTCAGCGCGCCGAGCACCACCCAGCCGGGCCCGGCCATCACCACGGCCGTCCACCAACGGCGCCTGTTCGCCTCGGTCTTGGGCGGCATGAAGCGCAAGTAGTCGATCTGCTCGCCGATCTGCGCGATGAGGGAGAGGCAGACGCCCGCGCCGAGGAGCACGGAGGCGGTGTTCACGCCGCCGTCGCCGTCGGTGCCCGCGTAGGAGAGGAAGCGGTCGACCGTGCCCGGATCGGTGACGACCAGGTACACCAGCGGTCCCACCATCAGCACCAGCCACACCGGTGTCGTCCACACCTGGAGCTTGCTCAGCGCCTTCATGCCGTAGACCACCAGCGGGATCACCATCAGCGTGGAGACCAAGTAGCCCAGCCACAGCGGGAGTCCGAGGCCGAGCCGGAGGCCCTGGGCCATGATCGAACCCTCGAGTGCGAAGAAGATGAAGGTGAAGCTGGCGAAGATGACACTGGTGAGGACCGAGCCGTAGTAGCCGAAGCCCGAGCCGCGCGTGATCAGGTCCAGGTCGATGTTGTAGCGGGCGCCGTAGTAGGCGAGCGGGAAGCCGGTGACGAAGATGACGACGGCCGCCACCGCGATCGCCACCAGCGCGTTGCCGGTGCCGTGGGCCAGGCCGATGCCGGCGCCGATCGAGAAGTCGGCCATGTACGCGATGCCGCCGAGCGCCGTGGTGGCCACCACCATCGGGGTCCAGCGGCGGTAACTCCGGGGCGCGTAGCGGAGGGTGTAGTCCTCCAGCGTCTCCTTGGTGGCCTGGCTCGTGGCCGTTGTCGCCGGGCCTTGGGCCGCCTCTGCCGTCGGTCGTGACTCTGTCGCGCTCATGCCACGCCTCTCTCCGTACGGGTGCCGGGGGGAGACCCCCGTCCGGCAGCGCTGCCGGACGGAGGCCGGCGGGCCAGGCTACGAAGCGCTTGTTTCCCTGAGGTCCCGCCCGACGTGAACGGCCCGTTACGCGGAAGCGGTCCGGCTCAACTGGGTGACCAGCGCACGTCCCGCCCCGTGTCCCCGAGCAGCCGCTCGAACCGCGTCGCCCCGGCCGGAACCGGCACCGCCTCGGCGTACACCCCCGCGTTACGGCCCATCGGCGCGATCTTCTCCACCTCCGGGGCCACCTCCTCGACGGTCGTCGCGTCCGGCGTGTACTCCTGGCCGGTGGCCCGCGCCAGGTCCCAGCCGTGCACCAGCAGGTCGCCCAGCACCATGTACGCCAGCGTGCGCTGCGGCAGGCCCATGCCGGGGGAGATGCCCTCCGCCGAACCGGGCGTCCCCCACGCCGCCGCGAGCCGCTCCCCCTCCTCGCGGAACCGGCTCCGCCAGTCGCCCTCGTCGAGGTACTCGCCGACCGAGGCCAGGTCCGCGCGCTCCCCGACGGCCAGCTTCTGGAAGTTGGTGACCACGTGGAAGAGATGGTTGAGCAGGGCGCGTACGTCGTACTCGGTACAGGGCGTGGGGGCGCCGAGCTGCTCGTCGGTGATGCCGTCCACCACGGGGGCCGTGGCCCGGACGGCGTTGTCGATCAGGGAAGAGACAGAATTCGCCATCGCTCCACCCTAGGGAAGTGCGCGGGGCGCTGTGCGGAGAAACCGCCGGGCGTGCGCTCGCGCGACGGGGGCACCGGAAAGGCACCGCACCTTCACAGGGGCCGCCCGCTGGCCGGACGCGCGGCGGGCATCCGTACAGAGCTGTCTGCCGGGGAGGAGCCCCCACCGTGGCCATCGTCGCAATTCTGCTGCTGCCGGTCGTGACCATGCTGCTGTACGGGATGGACCGTACCGAGGACTGGCTCGCGCGCGGGCCCAAACCGCCCCGGCACGCGCGCGCACGCCATTTGCGCCTGATCCACGGCGGCAGGCGGCAGACGGCGGCCGCCGTGGATCAGGGCGAGACCGAGGCCGCGTAGAACCTCAGCCGCGCGGGCTGCTGATCCGCTCCGGCTCGATGACATGGATCACGCGCACCTGGTCCCGCCCGCCGAACCACGGGTAGGGGCCGCCCAGGTACTTCTGCGCCAGCGCCTCGATGTGCTCGACCGCGCCCTCGGTCGTCACCCGCACCACCCGGCCGCGGATCTGCGTGTACGACGACGGGTCGGCCGGATCGGAGACCGCGACCGCCACCCGCGGGTCACGCGCGATGTTCCGGGTCTTCTGGTGGGACTCCACGCTGTTGATCAGGACGTGCTCGCCGTCGGTGTCCACCCAGGTCTGGGTGAGCTGGGGCGAGCCGTCGGGCATCGTCGTGGCGAGGTAGCAGGTGCTGGCGCGGCGCAGCAGCGCGAGCAGATCGTCGCCGAGGGGTACGGGCACGGGGAGATCTCCGGTGGGTCGGGGGGCGATCGGGTGAAGAAACGCAGGTGTGTTTGAGAGGGCCCAGGGTAACCGGGTCGGTGTAGGACCCATGTGATAGCTGGTCAGAGGGAGAACCCAAGATGCTGATGGCCCACCCCGCCGTGCTGCAGAACCTGATCGAGCAGTACGACGCGCTGCGCATCCTGCACGCCCAGGAGGGCAGCGCCGAAGTGCGGCAGCGGATGGACGACATCGCGTACACCCTGTGCGTCGCCACCGGCACCCGCGACATCGACGCGGCACTGATCGCCGCCCGCCACCGGCTGCCCGGCGCGCGCCCGCAGGACGACTCCCTCCTGCCCGCCTGAACTCCCCCCGCGCACAGCGAAGTCGGCCGGTCGGCAGGGCGATTTGGGCTGTGTGTGGCGAATATGTGTGGAAATCTGTCGGGCGTTGCACGTGGCCGGTGGATGCGAGACCGTTGTCATCGGTAAACGTTCTCGATCGACTGAGAGGTGGTGGAGCGCACGCTCGCGCTCCCCGACTGTGATTCCTTCTCCGGGTACACCCGATAGTCCGCAGGCCGGTGGTGTCGGCGTCGACACGGCGTGGGACGGCGCTCCCTGTCCCGTGCTGGTGGTCGACGCCGACGGGACCCTCATCGAGACGAACGAGGCGGCACGCCGCCTGATACCGCTTGTGCCGGGGGACTCCGTCACGTCGGCTGCCATGCCGGCCTGGCTGGCCGCCGCCGACCGCGCGCTGCGCCTCGCGGGCGCCCCGGCGGACGCCGTCTCGGGCGAGGTGGCCGGCCGCAGCTTCGAGGCGTACCCGTCCCCCTGCGACGACGGCAGCGTGGTGTGGTGGCTGCTGGAGGACACCGACCGCCGCCTCGCCGAGGAGGCGCTGCGCGGCGAACGTGAGCGTGCCGCCCTGCTCGCCGAGGTCTCCAGCGCCCTGCTGTCCTCGCTGAACGTCGAGCGGTGCATGACGGTCACCGCGCGGATGGCCGCGGGTCACCTCGCGGACGCGGCGATCATCGTCGCCCCCGCCCAGGGCCGCCGCCACCCGCTGACCTACGCGCGGGCGGACGGCGAGGTCACCCAGACCATGCTCCCGGTCGACCCGCGCTCGGTCGCCGGGCTCGCGGAGGCCCTCCAGGGCTTCCCGCCGGTCCCCGCGCGCTGGATCGACCCGGCCGAGCTGCCCGACTGGGCGGTCCCCGAGGGCTTCGACGGCCCGATCGGCTCGGTCATAGTCACCCCGCTGCCGGGCCACGGCGTGCCCGCAGGCGTATTGATCCTGCTGCGCTCCAGCACGCACCAGGCGTTCACCGAGGGCGAGGAGGTCTTCGCCCGGCTCTTCGCCGCGCGCGCCGGTGTGGCGCTCTCGGCCGCCCGCCTCTACGCCGAACAGCGCTCGATCACCACCACCCTCATGCGTGAACTTCTGCCGCCGCGCCTGGAGCGCGTCCACGGCGTCGAATACGCGGGCGCCTACCGGGCGGCACGGGACCACGAGCGGGTGGGCGGCGACTTCTACGACGTCCATCCCGGCGAGGACCCGGACAAGGAGACCTTCGTCGTCCTCGGTGACGTGGCGGGCAAGGGGCTGGAGGCCGCCGTGCTGACCGGCAAGATCCGCAGCGTCCTGCACGCCCTGCTGCCGCTGTCCGGGGACCACCAGCAGGTGCTCTCCCTGCTCAACGGCGCGCTGCTCAACTCCCACCACACCCGGTTCGCCACCCTGGTGCTGGCCTCCGTCACCCGCCGCTCCGGCCACGTCCGGCTCCGGCTGACCAGCGCCGGTCATCTGCCGCCGCTGATCATCAGAAGCGACGGCCGGGTGGAGGAGGCACCGACGCAGGGGCAGCTCGTCGGCGCCATGCCCGACGTCACCGCGCGCAGCGCCCATGTGTCGCTGGCGCCGGGGGAGACCTGCCTGCTCTACACGGACGGGATCACCGAAGCCTCCGGCGGCCCGCTGGGCGACCAGTTCTTCGGCGAGGAGCGGTTGCGGGCGGCCCTCGGCCCCTGTGCCCGGATGCCCGCGGAGGCGGTGGTGGAGCGGGTGCAGATGCTCGCGGCGCAGTGGCTCGGCGGCGGCCGGCACGACGACATGGCCAGCCTCGCCATCACCAACCCGGCCGGCGGTCACGGCGCCCTGCACTCCGTCGACGGCCACCACGCCACCACGGCCCGGCCCAAGGCGGTCCGCCGATGACCACCGGTACCGGCGCGGTGGTCCAGGAGCGCGCGGAACTGTCCGAGCGGCTGTGGACGGCCGTGATCGCCAAGGACGAGTCGGCCGCCGTACGCGAGGTCTTCGCCGCCGCCGACGCGGGAGCGGGCCGGGAGAGTCTGCTGCTGGAGGTGCTCGGCGGGGTCCAGCGCCGGGTCGGCACGGAGTGGGCCGCCGACCGGATCAGCGTCGCCGAGGAGCACGCGGCCACCGCGATCATCGACCGGGTCATCGCGGCCCTCGCCCACCGGGTCCCGGCCCCGGCCGGAGCCCCGGTCCGGCCCCGGATCACGGTCGCCTGCGTGGACGGCGAATGGCATGTGCTGCCCGCCCGGCTGCTCGCCGAGGTGCTCACCGGGCGCGGCTGGCAGGTGGACTTCCTCGGCGCCCACACCACCACCCCGCATCTGATCGCCCACCTGCACGCGACCAACCCGGCGGCCACGCTGCTCTCGGCCTCGCTGCCCCTGCACCTGCCGAGCGCGCACACCGCGGTGACGGCCGTGCAGTCCATCGGCATCCCCGTCATGGTCGGCGGCGCGGCCTTCGGCCAGGACGGCCGCTACGCCCGTCTGATCGGCGCCGACGCCTGGGCCCCCGACGCCCGCGCCGCCGCCGGGCTGCTGGCCGACGGCCTGGTCCGCCCCGAGCCGACGACCCGGCAGCAGGTCGACGACCTGCCCCACCTCGCGGACCAGGAGTACACCCTGATCAAGGGCAACCGGTCCGCCCTCGTCCGCCAGTCCCTCGCGGCCCTGGACGAGCGCTGGCCCGGCATGCGCGCGTACACCGAGGCGCAGCGCGAGCGCACCGCCGAGGACCTCGCGCACATCGTCGACTTCCTGGCCACCGCCCTCTACGTGGACGACACCGAGCTGTTCACCGGCTTCGTCACCTGGACCGCAGAGATCCTCCGGGCCCGCCGGGTGCCCCCGCACAGCCTGCGGACGGGGCTGGACATCCTGGCGGGGGAGCTGCGCGACTTCCCCCGTGCCCTCGGCTTCCTGAAGGCGGCCGCCGAGGCCCTCCCCGCGCAGACCGCCGCCCGACCTCGCCCCGGCCCAGGAAAGACCGCATGACCCTCCACCAGCCCGCCGGCTTCTCCGTCACCGTCGAGGCCGTCGACCCGCACACGATACGGCTGACGCTCCAGGGCGTCCTCGACTTCGAGTCCGGGGACGAGTTCCTCGACGTGGTCGGCAACACGCTGAACGCGCACGCCGTGGAGCACGGTCCGCTCCTGCGGGAGCTGTACATGAACTGCGCGGGCCTGCGCCTGCTCGACTCCAGCGGGCTGGCCGCCCTGCTCACGCTGCGGCGCCGGACCCATCCGGCGGGCGTCACCCTGCATCTGCGGCACCGGCCGGTGCAACTGACCCGGATGCTGGCGCTCACCGGCACCGCCGAGTACCTCACCGCCCGCGCGGACGGCACCGCCGGGACCGTCGGGGAACTCGCCGGCGAGGCGGAGTCCACCTCGTCCTGAGCGTCAGCGCTCGGAGTCCGGCCGTTCCGCGTGGTGGCCGGTGGGCAGCTTCCACCAGGCGGTGATCGTCTTGCCCCGCGCGGTGGGCGCGACGGCGGTGTGGTCGCTGAGCTTCTCCACCAGCCCGAGCCCCAGGCCCCCTCGGCCGTCCAGGGGCGGGTCCGGGCGCGGGGTCGGCAGCTCGGGGCTGTCGTCGGTGATCTCCAGGATGAGCTGCCCCTCCTCCAGCCTGAGGACGAGCGACCAGGTGCCCTCGGGGGTGTGCCGGACGGCGTTGGTGACCAGCTCGCTCACGACGATCTGCACCGCCTCCGCGTCCGCGCCGGGACAGTGCGCGTCCAGGTACGCCGCCGCGAGCCGACGGGCGTCGGCCGGTGACGATGCCTGGGAGTGTGCGGTGAACATGAGCCCCTTTCGCGCGGGCGTGCTTTCCCTGCGCGTGCCCCCGCCCGGACGGTACACGCCGGTGAGCGGGACGGAGCCGCTCACGGCCGCGCCTGACGCGGCAGGGTGGACAGGGCGGCACGCGCCGACTCCAGGTCGGGATGCGAGGGCAGCAGCCGGTCCGCTCCGGTGAGTTCGAGCAGGCGCCTTACGGTGACGTCCCCGCCGAAGATGCCGACGCCCCGGCGCCGCGCCGTACGCAGCAGATGGTTGAGCAGCGACGAGTCGCAGAAGCCGACTTCCCGCAGGTCGAACACGAGGGGCCCGGTCCAGCGGACCAGGGCGTCCTCGGTGGCGTCCTCCACCGTGTCCAGTTCCTCGGGGTCGAGGTGTCCGCGCAGGCCGATGACCCACAGTTCTCCGTCGGCTCGCGAGTACGACACCGCCGGGGGGATCACTTCCTCAAACGTCTGACCGCGGTTCACCATGAGGCCATGGTGCCGTACGGGGTCCACCGCGTCACAGTCCAGGGTGTCTCCGGCCGGGACACCTCACGCTGGGAGGTCGCGCACGTGCTCTATGCAACCCGCGTAGACGCGCGCATCATGGGAGCGCTCCATCGCTCCACCCCATCCCAGGTTTGTCATGTACCTGCAATCAGGGAGGACCGTACGATGGCTTGCGGATCGACCAGCCTCTGGGCCGGCGAGACCAGTTGGTTCTGCTGCGGCAACTCGTGGGGGCCCTGCGGCAGCGCCGGTGGCGGCGCCTGCGGCAACTGCCAGTCCAGCGCGCACCACGGCGCCTGGCCCAACGCCTCGGCGAACTGTTTCAACATCACCCGCCCCGACCTCTGCGGCGAGAACATCCCCCGGCGCGGCTGCGGTTCGGTGATGAACGTCCGCCACCAGTGCTCCGGCGCCACGGTGTGCATCACCATCACCGACTGCGGTCCCCGTACCAAGGACTGGTGCGGCGAGGCGACCTGCTGCAACGGCGCCTGCCGCACCAACCGCGTGCTCGACCTGACCCCGGCCGCCTTCTCGGCGATCGGCAACCTCAGCTCCGGCAAGCTCCCCGTCTACATCTACGAGTGAGGAGGCCCGACATGAACGCACGGAACACCACGGGAGTGCCGTCCGAGGGGATGCGCCGCCGCCGCTTCCTCACCACCGCCGCCCTCGGCGGCGCGACCATCGTCGGGGCCAGTGCGCTCGGCGGACTCGACGCCGACGCGGCCTTCGCCGCCGAGCCCTCGCTGGACCCGGCCATCGCCAAGTCCTCCTTCGTGGAGGGGAGAATCACCGGCATCACCGGCAGCGTGCTGGAGGTGGCCGGTTCCAGCGGCGGCCACGCGCGCGTGCAGATGACCAATGTCACCAGCGTGTGGAAGGTAAGGCCCACCACCGCCGAGGTCATCGAGGTCGGCGACGGGCTCTACGCGCGCGGAGTCCCCATGCCCGACGGCACGGTGGCCGCCGACGCGGTCTGGGTGAACATCGTCAACCTGGACACCACGATCCGGGGCATCGCCAAGAACCGGGTCCACCTGGCCCACGGACAGCACGAGGTCGTCGGCAACATCCTCACCGACACCGGCGCCTCCTACGCCGGCCGCGGACTGACCTCCGACCTGTCCCGGCTGCGCATCGGGCAGAGCGCCCAAGTGCTGGGCGCCTGGCGGCCGTCCGACGACTCCGTGGACGTCGTCCGTATCTCCGTCGGACACTGAACCGGACGTGGGGAGAGGCGCACATGCTGTCACTGACCACGGGACTCCTCCCGCTCCTCCTCGCCGGGCTGCTCGGCTGGACCGGCGCGGCCAAGGCCCTCGGCCCGGATGTCGTCGCCACGGCGCCGAAGACCGCGCTGGCCCGCCTGCTGAGCAGCAGCGAGCGGGCCGCCCGGGTGCTGCGGGCCACCGGGTGGGCCGAACTGCTCCTGGCCGGGGCCCTGCTCGCGGCACCCGGCAGCGCGCTGCCAGGGGCGGCCACGGCCGTCCTCGGGGCCTGCTTCCTCGGCTATCTCGGCTACGGCCGGGCGCGGGCCCCGCAGGCGTCCTGCGGGTGCTCCGCGAGCGAGGACACGCCGGTCACCTGGCGCGCCTTCGCCCGCGCCGCGCTCGTCCTGGCCGGCGGACTCACGGCGGCGGTGGCGCGCCGCACCTGGTGGGGCGCGCTCGGGGACCGGCCGGTGGCGTCGGCCGTCGTGCTGGTTGTGGGCGCGCTGGTCCTGTTCGCCCTCTCGGCGGACCTGGACCGGTGGTGGCTGCTGCCCCTGCGCCGCACCCGGCTGCGCGTGTTCGGCCACCCGCTGACCGGCCGGGGCGGGGCGCGGCAGGTCCCGGTGGCCGCCAGCGTCGAACTACTGGAGAACTCCCTGGCCTGGCACACCACCTCACCCGTGGTGCGCTCCGCGCTGCTGGACCACTGGGAGAGCGACGGCTGGCGCATCCTGCACTACTCCGGCGTCCACGGCGAGGGCGAGGCGGCCCGCCCGGTGGCGGTCCTGTTCGCCCTGGACGCCACCGCCGGCCGTGACACGCCCGGCGACCCGATGATCCGCGTCAGTTACGTCGACGCGGACACGGGCGCGCCGGTGGCCGCCGAGGAACTGCGCGCGGCCCCGGCCCGCCGCTCGCTACGCCTCGTGGAATAGAAACACCGGCCCGGTGCGGCCGCCGTGCGGGTACGGCGGTCACACCGGGCCGGTGCGTGAGAGGGGGCGCCCTCAGCGGCCGTGCCAGTCCAGGCACACCACCAGCGCGTCGTCGTCCGGGGCCGGGGTGCCCCGGTGCTCGGCCAGCTCGCGCAGCACCGCTCCGGGCACCTCGGCGGCCGGGAGCAGCCGGGTGGCCTGGATGGCCCGCGTCAGCGCCGCGTCCCCGTAGGGCTCACCCTTGGGCGAGGCGACCGCGTACACCCCGTCGCTGACGAAGACCAGCCGGTCGCCGGGCTCCACCTGGAGCTCCTGCGCGACATAGTCGGTCTCCTCGAACATGCCGAGCGGCAACTGCGCCTCGAAGCCGATGTGCTCCACGGCGCCACCGCGCAGCCGGAGCAACTGCGGGCACCCGGCGTCCACCACCCGGGTACGGCCGGTGGCGAGGTCGAAGTCCAGCATCAGTACCGACAGATAGCGGTGCCCCCGGTACTGGGCGTACACCGCCTGGTCGGCCAGGGCCGCCTGGTCGGCGAGCGGGATGCCGGCCCGGCGGGCGTTGCGTAGCGCGTTGACCGCCAGGTTGGTGAGCAGCGCGGCCTCTATGCCCTCGCCCATGCCGTTGGAGACGTACAGGGTGAGCCGGTCCGCCGTGGACGACCAGTCGTAGTTGTCGCCGTGCATGGCGTACGCCGGCTCCAGTTGGGCGCCGAGTTCGAACTCGGGCAGGGAGCAGGAGTGGCCGGGCAGGAGCTGCCACTGCATCTCGGCGGCCAGGGTGAGCCGGTCCTGGCGCCTGGCCTGGAGGTACAGGTCGGTCTCGCGGTCGGCGACCAGCACCTCGTGCCCCAGCACCTGGGCGATCTCGGCCAGCTCGGGCAGCGCCGCGCGGGTGTCCTCGGTGTCGGGCAGAGTCACCGTGAGCACGCCGAGCCGGTCCCCGTGCACCGTCACGGGCAACTGGACCCGCAGCCGGTGGTCGACCAGGCTCTCCAGGAAGGGTTCCTGGGCGCCGAAGGCACGGCCGGCGGGGCCGTTGCGCAGGGAGACCGGGGGCAGCGCGTGCGGCGGCGTGGTCACCGGCTGGAGCACGGTGAGGCCGTAGTCGGCCACGAGGAACTCCACGGCCTCGGCCGCGTAGCGCCCGGCCAGCTCCCGGCGGACGGTGTCGGCCAGGGCGTAGGGAGGTGCCGTGCGCAGCGCCCGCTCGACAGCCATGAATCTGTTCACGATCGTAGGTATGCCAATCTCTCACCCGTAAGAACGCTACGCCCGCCCCGCGATGGGCCGAGTGGTGGACGTATCGTGCCGTCTTCTTGGATATTCCGGACCGTCTTGCCTGCTAGTAGGCTGTGGGTCGTCCCCGTACCTGCGAGAGTGTGACCGTGACGAACTTCCACCCCCGCCCAGAACCCGTCGAAGTCGCGCGTGTGACCTCCACGGCCGCGGAATTGCTGGAAGTGCTGTGGGGCAGGGCCTCCACGGCTCCCGCCTCGGCGTCCCAGTTGCGCGTGCTGCTCATTCTGGAGCACCAGGAGGGCATCAACCTGCGCACCCTCGCGGACCATCTGGCCTCGACCCCGCCCTCGACCAGCCGCCTGTGCGACCGGCTCCAGGCGGCGGGGTTCGTCGAGCGCGAGCTGAGCCGTACCGACCGGCGCGAGGTGCGCCTGTACCTCAGCGGCCGGGGCCGGGCGTTCCTGACGGACCTGCGCGCCCGGCGCGAGGAGACGCTGCGTTCGGTGCTGGAGCGGATGTCGGCCGGGGACCGCAGCGCTCTGCTCACCGGCCTGGAGGCGTTCTGCGCGGTCGCGTCGGAGCAGATACACGGGTACGAGGAGTCCTCCGGCTCCCGGACCGCCTGAGCGCACCGGGCCGCAGCCGACCGGGCTGCCGTGGATCGTGGCCGGTGACCGGCGAACGGAGCGGCCTCCGCCGACCGGAACATCCCTGATCCTTCCCCTCCTGCTGTGACACCGGATACTTTCTTGCCTCTTGGTCATAGTTGTCAAACGGCAAGTGTTTCACGCGACGGTCATGAGATCCACGCCACATGGATACGTCCCCACCTGCGCGGTCCGCCGCACCCAGCCCTGATCGAGGAGTGGCCGCGATGACCGACCGGCACTGGCTGTTCGGAGACCAGCTCGGCCCCCACTTCCTCACCCCCGGCCCGGACGGACCCGCCCATGACGCCCCCCTGGTGCTGATCGAGGCGCGCTCGGTCTTCCGCCGCCGCCGCTTCCACCGGGCCAAGGCCCATCTGATCCTCTCCGCGATGCGCCACCGGGCCGCCGAACTCGGCGACCGGGTCCGCTACGTCCGTACCGAGACCTACCGCGAGGGCCTGCGCGAGGCGGTGGGCACCGGCCGCGTCACCGTCCACCACCCCACCTCGCGCGCCGCCCTCGGCCTGGTCCGCTCGCTGGAGAAGGTGCGCGTGCTGCCCGCCCGCGGCTTCCTCTTCCCGCAGGACACCTTCCGCGCCTGGGCCGACGGTCGCTCCGGCCACCGGCTGCGGCAGGAGGACTTCTACCACTGGGTACGCCGTGAGCTGGACCTCCTCATGGACGGCGGCGAACCCGCCGGCGGCCGCTGGAACCACGACCACGACAACCGCGAACCCCCGCCCAAGGGCGCCCGCACCCTCGACGCGCCGAAGCCCTACCGGCCCCGCGAGGACGAGATCGACGACGAGGTCCGCGCCGACCTCGACCGCTGGGAGCGCGAGGAGGGCATCACCTTCGTCGGCCGGGACGGCCCGCGCCGCTTTCCCGCCACCCGCCGCGAGGCGCTGGCCGCGCTGCGCCGCTTCACCGGGCACCGGCTCGCCGGGTTCGGCCCGCACGAGGACGCCATGCTCGCCGCCGACCCGGTGATGAGCCACAGCCTCCTCTCCTCCTCCCTCAACCTCGGCCTGCTCGACCCCGCCGAGGTCGTCACCGCCGCCGAGGACGCCTGGCGCGCCGGGAACGCGCCCATCGCCAGCGCCGAGGGGTTCATCAGGCAGGTCGCCGGTTGGCGCGAGTACGTGTGGCAGCTCTACTGGTACTTCGGTGAGGACTACCGCGACCGCAACGCCCTCGGCGCCCGCACCCCGCTGCCCGACTGGTTCCTCGAACTCGACGCCGACGCCGTCACCGCCCGCTGCCTGTCCACCGCCCTCGCCCAGGTCCGCGACACCGGCTGGACCCACCACATCCCGCGCCTGATGCTGCTCGGCAGCCACGCCCTCCAGCAGGGCTGGGAGCCGCGCGCGGTCACCGACTGGTTCCACCGCTGCTTCGTCGACGGCTACGACTGGGTGATGCTGCCCAACGTCGTCGGCATGTCCCAGTACGCCGACGGCGGCCGGATGACCACGAAGCCGTACACCTCCGGTGGGGCCTACATCCACCGCATGAGCGATTTCTGTGGTGGCTGCGCCTACAGACCCGGAGACCGCACCGGCGACCGTGCCTGCCCCTACACCACCGGCTACTGGGCCTTCGTCCACCGCCACCGCACCCTGCTGGCCGCCAACAACCGCACCTCCCGCGCCGTCCAGGGCCTCGACCGCCTCGGCGACGTGGAGGAGGTCCTGCGCACCGCCCGCGACCGGGGCGACTCACCGCCCTGACCCGGCGAGGTCAGACCTGGCGGGGGCGTTCGCCGGTGGCCGTCTCCGGGTCAACGGGCCCGGCGTCCCAGCTCATCAGAATGCGCAGTTTTTCCTCCGACGGTGAACCGACGTCGGCGGTGTACGTGGAGAGGAACTGGCCGTCGGAGTCGGCGATGTGCAGGGTCTCGTAGTTGAGCGTCATGACGCCGACGGCCGGGTGGAAGATCCGCTTCCTCCCGTGGCCGTGCTCGAAGAGCCGGTAGTCGGCCCAGTAGCGGGCGAACTCGCCGGAGGCCACCGACAGTTCCCCGACGAGCCGTTCGAGCGCCTCGTCCGGTACGCGCGGATTCCGGTACGAGCGGAGAGCGGCCACCGTGGGAGCGGCGATCTCCTCCCAGTCCGGGTAGCGGGTCCGGGTGGCCGGGTCGAGGAAGAGCCAGCGGGCGATGTTGCGGTCCACGGGCGCCATGGCGCCGAAGTCCGCGAGCAGGACCGAGGCCGCGCGGTTCCAGGCCAGGATCTCCATGCGCGGGCCTTGCAGCAGGGCGGGCACCGGGTCGACAGCGTTGATCAAGGTCCGCAGGCCCAGTCGGACACCCGGCCTCGCGGGCGGGCGCCGACGCGGCTTCGCGGAGCCGGTGCCCACCAGGGCGCGCAGATGCTCCCGCTCCAGCGGGTCCAGGCGCAGGGCGTCCTCGACCGCGCTGAGTACCTGGTCGGAGACGTTGCCGACCCGCCCCTGCTCCAGCCGCGCGTAGTAGTCGACGCTGACCCCGGCGAGCGCGGCGACCTCCTCCCGGCGCAGACCACGTGCGCGCCGGGGCACCGGCGAGGGCGGCAGGCCGACCGACGCCGGGTCGAGCCGCGCCCGGCGCGAACGAAGGAACTCGCCCAGCGGGCCGGTGGAATTCATACCCGCCATTCTCCCAGCCGGGCCGCCGCACGAGCGAGGGCCGGCAGGTACCGCGAGTACCAGGTACGGGAGGGCGCGCTCACACGTTCCGGTGGCGTGTGCGCGTTGTTGTGATGGGTGGGACGGCCCTGCGGACGTCATACGGACGCCTTACGGACGTCATAGCGCTGAAGAGGAGAAACCCATGGCAGAGCACCTGAACGGCACCGTCGCCCTGATCACCGGCGCGTCCAGCGGGATCGGCCGGGCCGCCGCCCGCCGCCTCGCCGCGTCCGGCGCCGCCGTCGCCCTGGTCGCCCGCCGCGCGGACCGGCTGGCGGAACTCGACGCCGAGATCCGCGCCGGGGGAGGCCGGGCGATCACAATGGCCGCCGACCTGACGGACCCGGCCGCGGCCCCGGCGGCCGTGCAACGTGCCGTCGAGGAACTGGGACGGCTGGACACGCTGGTGAACGCGGCCGGCGTCATGCTGAACGGACCGTCGGACGAGTCGTCGCTGGAGGAATGGGACCGCATGGTCGACATCAACCTGCGCGGCCTGCTGCACATCACGAAGGCAGCCCTCCCGCACCTGCTCGCCGCCGCCCAGGACAGTCCCCGGTCGGTCGCCGACGTGGTGAACATCTCGTCCGTCGCGGGCCGGTTCACCGCGCCCACGGTGGCGGTGTACAGCGCGACGAAGTTCGCCGTGACCGCGGCGACGGAGGCATGGCGGCAGGAGTACACCCGCCGTGGCCTGCGGTTCTCCGTCGTCGAGCCCGGCCGCACCGAGAGCGAGCTGTTCGGCCACAAAGAGAACTCCGCGCGCGACTTCGACGCCATGTTCGGAGAGATCGAGGTCCTGCGCGCGGAGGACATCGCCGACGCGGTCGGCTACATCGTCACCAGCCCGCGCCGGGTCGCCGTCAACGAGATCGTCATCCGGCCCACCGAACAGGCGTGATCCCGGCAAGGGACAGCCCGGCACGCCGCGCGCCGCCACCCATGTGGGGTGGCGGCGCGCGGCGGATCTTCGTAGCGGGGGGTCAGCTCACCTTGGCGCCCTTGGCGGCTGCTTCCTTTTCGGAGTGGACGTCGTCGGTGGCGAGGGTGCCGCGGGCGCTTTCGAGGTGGGCGCGGACGAACCACTGGAACTGCTCCAGGTCGCGGAGCTGCTCGATCAGGAGGTCCTCGGTGGCGGGGTCGATCTCGCCGGCCTCCTTGACCGCGGCGCGTACGCCCTCGATCACGCCGGTGTAGACCACGTCGAGCGCGGCGAGGTGCGCGATGGCGTCGCCCCGGCCGATGGAGTAGTCGTCCCAGGTGCGCTCGGCCACCAGGGAACCCGGCGTGCCCTGGGCGACACCGCCGAGGGCGGCGGTCCGCTCGGCCACGTCGTCGGCCATGTCACGGACCCGGTCGACCTGCGGGTCGATCATCTCGTGCACGGCGATGAAGTGCGGCCCGACGACGTTCCAGTGCACGTGCTTCAGCGTGAGGTGGAGGTCGTTGAGCGCGTGCAGACGGAGGCGGAGCAGACCGATGAGCTTGCCGGCCGCCTCACGTTCGAGGCCCGGAACGGTGTACTTCGGGGTCAGATCCTTGGTCTGGCTGGTCATGATTCACCTCTGTCATCACGGTGAGAAGTCCTTGCCTGAGCACATGTGCCCCGGTCCGACCCTCTCAGACGTGCTTTTGTCCCGCCCGTCGCAGTAGGCGGAACGGGCCCCTCCGACCAAGCCGCGTGCCGGGCGGCTACGGATTCCACGTGACGATCCCGTACGACCGCCCGAAGGGAAGGCGCCCCACGTGAAGGTCCACAGCGACGGCCCGGACGAGACCACGCACCGGCAGGGCGGCGAGTCCACGGAGGGCCCCGAGAGCGCGCTGGTCGTCCGGTACGCCCCGAAGTCCCCGAAGGCCGCCGTGCTCACCCTGCACGGCGGCCGGGCCGAGGACGTCTCGGTCAGCCGCCCCTGGCACCTCGCGGCGCTGCGCATGCGCCCCGTGCTGCGTGCCGTCGCCACCGGGCTGCCGTCGGACGGCATCGTGCTCGGCGAGGTGCGCTACCGGCACCGCGGCTGGAACGGCGGGGCCGCCGCCGACGACGTACTGCGCGCCCTCGGCGAACTCCAGGAGAAATTCGGCCCGTTGCCGGTCGTGCTGGTCGGTCACTCCATGGGCGGCCGCGCCGCCCTGCACGCCGCCGCCCACCCGGCCGTGCGCGGGGTGCTGGCGCTCGCGCCCTGGCTGCCCGCCGCCGAACCCGCCGTCCACCTGCGCGGACAGCGGCTCGTGGTGCTGCACGGCGACGCCGACCGGATCACCGGCGCCGACGACTCCGTGAACTTCGTACTGCGGGCCCGTACGGCAGGCGCGCACGCCGGGATGATCATGATCACCGGGGCGGAACACGCCATGCTGCGTCGCCTGACCACCTGGCACCGGCTCGCCACCGAGATCGTGGCCGACCTGCTGCGCGACCACCCCGCGAAGGACGGCACGGTCGCCGAGGCCATCGCGCCCGGAGCGCCGGCCTTCCTGCGCGTCTGACCCCTCTCGCCCCCTCCTACGCGGCCTCCGGGGCCCGCCGACATGTCCCGCTTGTCCCCGTATCGATCCCCGCACTGTGTGCACTGCGGTGATCCGAGCTATCGGGCCGGTGGCGGGCCGAGCCCGGCGGCGGGCACATTCGGACCGTGGACAGGCGGGAGGGGCAGCCATGGGGGAGAGGCCGACAGCCGGCGTCACCATCGAGGACCTTCGGGCGGAGCTCGACGCGATCGACGGACGTTTCCTGGACGAACTGCGGGCCCGGATCGAGAAGTGCGTGGAGATCGGCCACTTCAAGCGGGAGCACGACGTGCCGATGATGCAGCCGCACCGGATCGGCATCGTCCAGGAACGCGCCGCCCGCTACGGCGAACGGCACGGCATCGACCGGGAGTTCCTGCGGAAACTGTACGACCTCGTGATCGAGGAGACCTGCCGCGTCGAGGACCGGGTGATCGGAGGTTCCTCGTGAGGACCTTGCTCATCGACAACTACGACTCCTTCACCTACAACCTCTACCAGTTGCTCGGCGAGGTGAACGGCCGGCCGCCGGTCGTCGTCCGCAACGGCGCCGACTGGTCCGCGCTGCGGCTGGAGGAGTTCGACGCCGTCGTCATCTCGCCCGGCCCCGGACGCCCGGACCGCGAACGGGACTTCGGCATCAGCGCCCGCGCCATCCTGGACAGCGGACTGCCCGTCCTCGGCGTCTGCCTCGGCCACCAGGGCATCACCCATCTGTTCGGCGGCACGGTCGCCCTCGCGCCCGAGCCCATGCACGGCCGGATCTCCGCCGTCCACCACAACGGCACCGACCTCTTCGCCGGACTCCCCAGCCCCTTCGACGTGGTCCGCTACCACTCGCTCGCCGCCACCGGCCTGCCCGACGAACTCGAGGCCGTCGCCTGGACCGAAGACGGCGTGATCATGGGCGTACGGCATGTGTCCCGGCCGGTGTGGGGCGTGCAGTTCCACCCCGAGTCCATCAGCAGCGAGTACGGCCGCGACCTGCTGCGCAACTTCCGCCGCCTGGCGCTCGCCCACCGGGCCACCGGCGCGAGCGGCTCCCGGTACACCGTGCACACCCGGCGGATCGGCCTCCAGCCCGACACCGAGGCCGCCTACCGCGCCCTCTTCGCCGGGGACGCCCACAGCTTCTGGCTGGACAGCGGCGCGGTCATCGAGGGCCTGTCCCGCTTCTCCTTCCTCGGCGACGGACGCGGCCCGCTCGCCGAGTACGTCAGCTACCGGGTCTCCGACGGCGGCGTCACCGTACGCAGCCCCGGCCGCGCCGACGACGAGGGCGAGATCGTCGAGCAGGGCTTCTTCGAGTACCTCGATGAACAGATCCGCACCCGCGCCGTGCCCGTACCGGCGGGGCTGCCCTTCGAGTTCAACCTCGGTTACGTCGGCTACCTCGGCTACGAACTCAAGGCCGAGACCGGCGGCCAGGCCGTGCACAAGTCCGCCACCCCGGACGCGGCCATGCTGTTCACCGACCGCATGCTCGCCGTCGACCACACCGAGGGCGTCAGCTATCTGCTCGCCCTCTCCGCCGACGGCGACGACCGCGACGCCCTGCGCTGGCTGGACGAGACCGAGGCGCGGCTGCGCGCCCTGCCCGCCCCCGGCACCGCACCGGACACCCCGGCCCGCTTCACCGGCATGACCGACCCGGACGCCAGTGACCTCCTGCGGCTCCGGCACGGCAAGGACGCCTACCTCGACCGGGTCCGCCAGAGCCTGGAGGAGATCCGGCAGGGCGAGACGTACGAGGTATGCCTGACCAACTCCGTCGTCATGGACGTCCGTATCGACCCGCTCACCACCTACGCGCGGCTGCGCCGGCTGAGTCCGGTGCCGTACGGGGCGCTGCTCGACTTCCAGGGCGTCGCCGTGCTCAGCGCCTCGCCCGAGCGGTTCGTCACGGTCGGCACGGACCGGGTCACCGAGTCCAAGCCCATCAAGGGCACCCGGCCGCGCGGCGCCACCCCGGCCGAGGACGAGGAACTGCGGCAGGACCTGCTCAGCCAGGAGAAGGACCGCGCCGAGAACCTGATGATCGTCGACCTCATCCGCAACGACCTCAACATGGTCTCCGAGGTCGGGTCCGTACACGTACCGCGCCTGTTCCACGTGGAGACCTACGCGCCCGTGCACCAGCTCGTCTCCACCATCCGGGGCACGCTGCGGCCCGAGGAGACGGCCGTGTCCTGTGTCCGGGCGGCCTTCCCGGGCGGGTCGATGACGGGGGCGCCGAAGCTGCGCACCATGGAGATCATCGACCGGCTGGAGGAGGGGCCGCGCGGGGTGTACTCCGGGTCGCTGGGCTGGTTCGCGCTGAGCGGGGCCGCCGATCTCAACATCGTGATCCGCACCCTCGTCGCCACGCCGGACCGGGTCGCGTTCGGGGTGGGCGGGGCGATCGTGGCGCTGTCGGACCCCGAGGAAGAGTTCCAAGAGACGGTCGTGAAGTCGCGGGCCATGGTCACGGCCGTGCTGGAGACGGCGCTCGAAACGGGCACCTCCGCCGGGAGCCGGTCGTGACCCGGCGGGCCGTCGTCGTCGGCGGGGCCGGGGCCGTGGGGCGGCTGTTCACCGAGCGGCTGCTCGAAGCGGGCGCCGAGGTGACCGTCGTCGACCCCGCCGACGCCCCCGTGTTCGGCGCGGCACGGCGGGTGCGCGGCGACATCACCGACCCCGGCCCGGCGCTCAGCGCCGAACTCGGCCGGGCCGACCTCGTCGTGCTCGCCGTGCCCGAGCCGGTGGCGCTCGCCGCGCTGCCCGGCCTGGCCGGGGCGCTGGCGCCGGGCGCGGTGCTCGCCGACACGCTGTCCGTGAAGCAGGCCGTCACCCGCGCCGTACGCGAGCACACCCCCGGCGTCCAGGCGGTGGGCCTCAACCCGATGTTCGCGCCCGCGCTCGGCTTCGCCGGCCGCCCGGTCGCCGCCGTGGTCGTCCACGACGGTCCCGGCGTCGCCGCGCTGCTGGCGCTGATCGAGGAGTGGGGCGCCCGGGTCGTACGCGTCGACGCCGCCGAGCACGACCGGCTCGCCGCCGCCTCCCAGGCGCTGACCCACGCCGCCGTCCTCGGCTTCGGGCTGGCGCTGGCCGGTACGGGGGTCTCCGCCGCCGATCTGCGGCCGGTCGCCCCGCCGCCCGCCACCACGCTGCTCGCCCTGCTGGCCCGCGTCGCCTCCGGCACCCCGGAGGTGTACTGGGACGTCCAGTACGCCAACGCCGAGGCGGGGGCGGCCCGCAAGGCGCTGGCCGAGGCGGTGCACCGGGTCGCGGACACCGTGGAGCACGGCACCGAGGCCGACTTCGCCGCCCTGCTCGGCGAACTCCGCGCCTACCTGGGCGACGACCTCGCCCACCACCGCGACACCTGCGCCCGGCTCTTCGCACAGCCCTGAGACGTACACCCGCGGCCGCACGGCACCGGCGGTGAAGACCTCGCCGCACCCTGCCCGAACCCTGTCCGAGAGGTTGTCCATGACCACGTTCGCCCCGACCGTCCTCACCCCCGAGCAGCGGACCGCGCTCGCCGCCGACCCCGCCATCGGCGGCGGCAACCTGCTGCGGGCCGCGCTGGCCACCAACCCCCACCCCGACCTGCCGTTCCTGCGCTCCAGCCGCCCGATACCCGTGCCCTCGGGGGAGGAGCGCGAGGAGTTCAGCCTCACCGAGTTCGACGCGCTGGCCCAGAGCTGGTCCGCCTGGTACCTCGCGCAGGGCGTGGGCCCGCGCGACCGGGTCGCCGTCTGGTTCGAGGACTCCCTCGCCTACTCGCTGCACTTCTACGCCCTCGCCCAGATCGGCGCGATCGCCCTGCTGATCAACTCCAACGCCCCGCAGGCCATCGCCACCTCGCTGATCGAGCAGACCACGCCCGTCGGCCTCTACGCCGACCAGGCACGCCTGGACCGGCTCGGCTCGGCCGTGGACGGTCTCGGCCTGCGCTTCACCGTGTCCGTCGAGGAACTGCCCGCCCCGCCGGCCGCGCCGCTCCCGGAGTCCGCCTACTGGCACCACCACGACGACGACCCGGTGGCGATCCTGCACTCCTCCGGCACCACCGGCCGCCCCAAGCCGACCATCCACACCCACAAGTCCATCGTCTCCGGGCCCAAGTTCCGCCTGGTCGACCACACCGAGCACCCCGGCGCCCTGATGATGACCGCGCTGCCCCAGTCCCACCTGGGCTGCATCGCGTACACCGTGTACGCGGTCCTCGGCGGCACCCCGATCGTCGCGCTCAGCGACCGCAGCGGCCCCGGTCTCGCCGCCGCCGTCGGCAAGTACCAGCCGACCTCGGTGATGTCCTTCGCGCACGCCTACGCCGAACTCGCCAACACCGAGCCGGAGCCGGGCGCGCTGGACTCCGTGCAGGCGTGGGTGTCCATCGGGGACGCCGTGCACCAGGCCCACATCACCAAGGTGCTCTCCATGCGCAGCCCCGGCCTGGAGCCCGCCGCCTTCCTGGACCGGCTCGGCACCACCGAACTGGGCTGGGGCGTGCTGCTCAAGGCCCGCACCCTGGACAGCGAGCGCCACGACCGCTGTGCGGGCAAGCCGGTCGGCGTCGCCGAGGTCGCCATCCTGCGCAAGGACGGCAGCCACGCCGACGACGGTGAGGTCGGCTTCCTCGGCGCCAAGGGGCCCGCCATCACGCCCGGTTACTGGGGCGACTCCGACCTGACCTACCGCTTCAAGCTGTCCGGGTACTGGCTGCCCGGCGACATGGCCTACCGCGACAGCAACGGCGACTTCTTCCTCGTCGACCGCGCCGCCGACGCCATCGAGACCGAACAGGGCACCGGCTACTCGGTGTTCATGGAGGAGGTCATCCTCAACGACGTCCCCGACACCGGCGACGTCGCCGTGGTCGCCGGGCGCCGCGACGGACGGACCGTGCCGGTCGCCGTCGTCACCGTCGGCCAGTCGGTCGCCGACCCCGACCCGGAGAAGCTGCTCCGCCAGGCCAACGAGGCGCTGCGGGCCGCCGGTCACCCGGTGCTCGGCCTGCTGGAGATCGTCCCGGAAGAGACCGGTCTGCCCGTGGGTGTCACCGGTAAGGTCCTCAAGCGGCAACTGCGCGAGCAGTACGCCGAGCTGACCGCCTACGTCCGTGACCGCGACGGCGCGCTCGTCGCCGTCCACGAGGAGCCCACCGCATGACCGCAGACACGCCCGCCACCGCGCCGGCCTCCGGCGCCGGTACGGACACCGCCAAGGTCGACTTCTACTTCGACCCGGCCTGCCCCTTCGCCTGGATCACCTCCCGCTGGATTCTCGAGGTGCAGCAACACCGTCAACTGGACCTGAACTTCCGGGTGATGAGCCTGTACGTCCTCAACGAGGGACGCGAACTGCCCGACTGGTACCGCGAACTGGTCGACAACTCCCTCGCCCTGATCCGGATCGTCACCGCCGCCGCGCACCACCACGGCGACGAGGTACTGCCGGGCCTGTACGAGGAGTTGGGCACCCGCATCCACAACGGCGGCAACAAGGACTACCTCGCGGTCGCCGCCGAGGCGCTGGCCGCCCGCGGCCTGCCCGACTCGCTGCTGGCCGCCGCCGACACCGACATCTACGACGAGGAACTGCGCAAGAGCCACCACGAGGGGATGGACCCGGTCGGCGAGGACGTGGGCACGCCCACCATCCACATCGACGGCGTCGCCTTCTTCGGCCCGGTGCTCAACTCCATCCCGCGCGGCGAGGAAGCCGCCCGGATCTTCGACGGAGCCCGCGCGCTGGCCAACTACCCGGACTTCTTCGAG
The DNA here is from genome assembly GCF_004784475.1 of Streptomyces bauhiniae. Taxonomy (GTDB): domain Bacteria; phylum Actinomycetota; class Actinomycetes; order Streptomycetales; family Streptomycetaceae; genus Streptomyces; species Streptomyces seoulensis. Next base: position 400,397 of record NZ_SRRT01000005.1, on the reverse strand, counting down.
CTGAAGAGGACCCGGACGGGCAGTCTCCGCTTCGACTGAGACGCGCCCCCACGGCGACCGGGCCGCCTCCCGCCGACGGCGGAGCGGCCCGGCCGCCGCGCACCATCGACATCGGCAACGACATTCGGGGGGAACGGGAGATGGACGAGCCGCAGAGAAGAGAACAGCGCCGGGCCGCCTTCGTACTGGCGGGATCGTTCCTGGTGGTGTGCCGGTCACCGGCCTACCTGGACGAACTCGCCCGGCGCGGCCTGAAGATCCTCCTCATCACCCCCGCCGGCGCCCGCGACGAGGCACTGGCGTGCGCCGCCGACCCCGCCCATCCGGCCGCCGGCATCCACGACTTCGCCTTCGTCGACGGCGACCCCGGCCGCGACAACTCCTTCCTCCCCGGCGCGGTGGCCGCCGCCCTGCGCTGGCGCGAGGAGTACGACATCGTCGGCGCCTGCGCGGTGGGCGAGACCCAGGTCGAACCCGTCGGACTGCTCGCCGACGCCCTCGGGGTGCCGGGCCCCGGCCTGCGCGCGAGCCGCGCCTGCCGCAGCAAGTACCTCCAGCGCTGGTACCTGCCCGAGTACAGCCCGGCCGTCGTCGTCGTACCGCCCGGCGAGCGCGACCGGGTCGACGTGGCGTCTCTGACCTACCCGGTGGTGTTCAAGCCCGCCGGACGGCACTCCAGTTCCGGGGTGGAGAGCGTCGACGGGCCCGCCCGGCTGCGCGAACTGCTCGCCGGGCACCCGGCGCACGAGACGGTGCTGGTCGAGGAGAAGGTCGCCGGGCAGGAGTTCTCCGTCGAGTCCCTCGTCCAGGACGGCCGGATCGTCTTCGCCTCCGTCACCCGCAAGGACACCACCGACAGCCACGCGCCCACCTTCGTCGAGCTGTCCCACACCGTGCCCGGCGACCGCCCCGACGACGCCGGGACGCTGCTCAGCGCCAACGCGAACGCCCTGGACACCCTCGGCTTCCGCGACGGCGTCGCCCACGCCGAGTGGCGGATCGGCGCCGAGGGACGGCCCGTACTCATGGAGGTCGCCGCCCGGCCGCCCGGCGACGGACTGTGCGTGCTGTACGAACTGGCCACCGGGGCCTCGCTGGAGCGGCAGATCATCCGGATCGCCCTCGGCGAACCCGTCACCTACCCGGCCCCCACCCGCTTCGCCCGCCAGGTCTACCTGGAGCACACGCCGGGCATCCTGCGGGACGTGGCCGTGGACGGCTTCGGGGTCGCGCCCGCCTGGGTCGGGGAACGCGGACTCTGGCCGCACCTCGAACCCGGCCCGCCGGACGCACCGCCCGCCCTGCGCGCGGTCCTCGTCCACCAGGACCGGGGTGCCCGCCTGGGCGAGCTGCACAGCTCCGAGGACCGGGCGGTGTCCTTCCTGATCGACGCCCCGACCGTGGCCGAACTGGACGCGCTGGAGGCCGAAGTGCGCGCCGCGATCACCGTCGACACCGGGCCCGAGGCACTGCCGGAGGCGTCCGTCACCCATGTCCTCGTCGGCTACAGCCCCGTCATGCTCGGCAAGCTCGACGGCCTCCTCCCGGTCGGCTCCGTGCTGGTGCTGGAGGAACCCGACGTCATCGAGGCACGCGGACTCGCCGGGCTCTCCGACCGCCACGCCTGCGTGGCCGCGCTGCTGCCCGCGCCCACCCAGGACGAGGCACACCCCGAGCGCCTCGTACGCGCCGTACCCCGCCCGCCGCAGGTCCGCGCGGTCGTCCCCGTGGTCGAGTACGGGGTCGTCACCGCCGCCGCGCTCGCCGAGGAGTGGGGGCTGCCCGGCGCGGGCGTCAAGGCCGCCCATCTGCTGCGGGACAAGGGCCTGCTGCGGGCCGCGCTGACCAGTACCGGCACCCTCCAGCCCGACTGGGCGCCCGCCACCGGCCCCGAGACGGTCGCCGCCTTCCGCGCCGCCCACGGCGGAGAGGCCGTCCTCAAGCCCGCCGGCCGCCAGGCCAGCCTCGGCGTGCAGCTCCTCGGCCCCGACGACGACGTGACCGCGGCCTGGGCCCACACCACCACCGCCGACGAGCCGACCCTGCGCGCCCGCCACTCCGAACCCGCCCGCTACCTGGTCGAACAGCGGCTGCACGGGCCGGAGGTGAGCGTGGAGGCCGTCGTCCACGAAGGCGTCGTCGGCTTCCTCAACATCACCGCCAAGACCGTGCGGGACTCCCGGCACCCGGTGGAGACCGGCCACACCGTGCCCGCCCCGCTGCCCGAGGACACGTCGGCCGAGCTGCGCCGGTCCCTGGTGCGGCTCGCCCAGAGCATCGGCTTCCGCTCCGGCATCCTGCACTCCGAGTGGCTGCTCGCCGGTGCGGACGGACGCCCGCACCTGATCGAGTGCGCGGGCCGGATGCCGGGCGGCGGCATCACCGTCCTCATCGACGAGGCGTACGGCACCGACATCCTGAGCTGCCTGCTCCGGGTGCTGGAGGGGCGCGGGCCGGTGGAGCCCCGGCCCGCGCTCCGGGGCGCCGCCGTACGCTTCCTCACCCCGCCGCCCGGCCGGGTCGCGCGGGTGTCCGGCGCCGAGCGGGCGCGGGAGGCGGAGGGGGTGCACGCGGTGCACCTCGGCGTCGAGCCGGGGGCCGTGGTGCGGCCGGTCACCAGCTCGTGGGAGCGGGCCGGGTTCGTCATCGCCACCGCCGCGGCGGGACCGGAGGCGGCGGGGCGGCTTGCCGAACGGGCGGCCGCGCTGATCGACATCGCCACCGAGCCCGAGGCCGTACCGGGGGAGGAGGGATGAGCCGCTCCTTCTGGCGCGCCTACGTCCCCACCACCCCCAACGGCCGTGCCTTCGCGGTCATTTCGCTGGTCAACGCGATCGGCACCGGCCTGTACCTGGCCGCGTCGGCGGTGTTCTTCGTCCGCTCGGTGGGGCTGACCCCGGCCGAGGTCGGCACCGGCCTCGCCATCTCCGGCGTCGTCGGCTTCCTGACCACGGTGCCGATCGGCGCGGCGGGGGACCGGTTCGGCGCCCGGCGCACCCTGATCGCCCTCCAGGTGTGGCGGGCGGGCGGCTTCGCACTGCTGTGCCTGGTGCACGGACTGGTCGGCTTCACGCTCGTCTCCTGCGCGCTGGCCGCCGCCGAGGCGGCCACCCAGCCGATGACCCAGGCGGTGGCGTCCGCGACGGTCGCGGGCACCGACCGCACCCGCACCATGGCCATCATCCGCACCGTGCGCAACGCCGGCTTCTCCGTCGGCGCGCTGCTCGCCGCGCCGCTGCTGACCGCCGACAGCGTCTGGCCGTACCGGGCCATCGTGCTGGGCACCGCCGCCGCCTTCGTCCTCTCGGCGCTCATGCTGACCCGGCTCCGGCTCGACGGCGCCGACACCGTCCAGCGCAAGGTCGGCCCGCTGGACGCGGTCCGGCGCTTCCGGGACTGGCGGTACGGGCTGCTGACCGTCCTCAACGGCTTCCTCAACCTGCATGTGACGATCCTGTCGGTGGGCCTGCCGCTGTGGGCGCTCCAGGCCACCGAGATGCCCGCCGGGGCGCTGCCCTTCCTGGTGCTGGTCAACACCCTGCTGTCGATCGTGCTCCAGGTCCCCGTCGCCCGGATCGCGGAACGCCCGGACGGCGCCACGCGCTCGCTTCGGCTGGGCGGCCTGGCGCTGACCCTGTGCTGTGCCGCCCTCGCGGTGTCCGGCGCCCCCGACTCGGCCTGGGCGGCGGCCGCCGTGCTCGGGCTGGCCTGTGTGCTGCTGACCTTCGGGGAGATGTGGCAGGCCACCGGCGGCTGGGAACTGAGCTACGCGTGCGCCCCCGAGGACCAAAAGGGCGTCTACCTCTCGGTGTTCAGCCTCGGCGGCACCGGCCAGCGCATCGTGGGCCCCGCGCTGATCACCTCCGTCGTGATCGCCGGGGGTCCGCTCGGCTGGGTCGGCCTCGCGGCGGCGTTCGCCCTGGCCGCGCTGCTGGTCACCCCCGTCACCCGCCTGCTGGGCACCCCGCCGCCCGCGGACGTGGCGGCCCCTGTCGAGAGGACCGCGTCATGACCGCGCCGAGGGAACTGCTGCTGGCCGGCGTCGGCACCATGGGCCGCCCCTACCTGGAGGCCGCCGCCCGGCTGGGCGTCCGGGCCCGCGCGCTGGAGTCCGCCGCGACCTGGGAGAACCGCCCGGCCGCCCTCGCGGAACGCTTCTACCGGGTGCCCGGCGGCCACGAGGAGTCCTGGGCCGGCGCGGTCGCGGCCGCCGTGGCCGAGCGGGTGCCGGACGGGCTGATCGGCTTCGCCGAACCCCAGGTCGTCGCCGCGGCCCTCGCCCAGCAGCGGCACGGACTGCGCGGCCCGTCGCTGCACGCGGCCGTCGTCTCCCGCAACAAGGCGCTGCAACGCGCCCTGTTCGGCGCGCACGGCGTCCCGCAGCCCGAGTATCTGCACGTGGCCCGGCTCGGCGAAGCCCGCGACTGGATGCGCCGGCACCTCCCGGTGGTGGTCAAACCCCTGAGCCTGTCCGGCAGTCAGGGCGTGGAGCTGATCCGCACCCCGGAGGAGGTCGGGGAAGTCGTCGCCCGCCGCGCCGGGGAAGGGCAGCTGCTCGTCGAAACGGCCGTGGAGGGACCCGAGTTCAGCTGGGAGGCCCTGGTCCGCGAGGGCGAGGTCCTCTTCGAGAACGTCACCGCCAAGGAGACCACTCCGCCGCCGTACTTCGTCGAACTCGTCCACCGCTGCGGCCACGACCTCGGGCCCGAATCAGCAGCCCAGGTACGGGCGTTGACCTCGGGTGTGCTCCGCGCGCTAGGCATGGACACCGGTCTGGTGCATCTGGAGTTCCGGATGAGCGCGACGGGCCCGGTGCTGATGGAGGTCGCGGTCCGCACCCCCGGCGACTACCTGCCCGACGCGATCGGCCTGACCTTCGGCTTCGACCTGTACGAGGCCATGGTGCTGCTGTCGGTCGGCCTGCCCCTGCCCGCCCTGCCCGAGCGCCCGGTGTCCCATGCGGCCACGGTCTTCCTCACCGCCGCGCCCGGCACCATCACCGGCATCGAGGGGCTGGACGAGGTGCGGGCCCACCCGGCGGTCGTCCGGGTACGGCCCCGCAAGGGAGTCGGGGACACGGTGCAGCCGCTCACCTCGTCCGGCCGGCGGCTCGGGCACGTGCTCATCGACGCCGGGTCGCCCACCGAGCGGGAGGACGCCGTGAAGCTCGTCCGCGAGACCCTGCGCTTCACCGTGACCCCTCAAGTGGCCTAGCCGGAACGGACCTTTCCGGTGGCGCGCCCCACCGCGCGCCGGAAAGACTCCTCCCGGCACGAGCCCGTACGGAAGGAACTGAATGCGCGTCAGCCGGATCATCCCCCCACCGGGGCCGCCCAGGACCCTGGCCCTGGCCCAGCTCACCAACTCCGTGGGCGACGGCGCCTATTACGTGTGTTCGGTGCTGTACTTCAGCCGGGTCATCGGGCTGTCCCCGACCCAGATCGGCGCCGCGCTCACCATCGGCTGGGCGCTCGGCGCCGTCGTCGGCGTGCCGCTCGGCCATCTCGCCGACCGGCGCGGGCCGCGCGGGATCGCCATCCTGATGTCGCTCGCCACCGGCGCCGCCATCGCCTCCCTGCTCTTCGTCCGCACCTACCCGGCGTTCCTCGCCGCCGTGTGCCTGTACACCTGCTGCCAGTGCGGCCTGGCCGCCGCCCGGCAGGCGCTGCTGGCCGGGCTGGTGGAGCCCGCCCGGCGTACCGAGACGCGGGCCTACCTCCAGTCGACCGTCAACGCCGGGCTCGCTCTCGGCGCGGCGCTCGGCGGCATCGCCCTGCAGCTCGACAACGAGGCGGCCTACCTCACGGCGCTGGCGATGGACGCGGTCACCTTCGTCCTGGCCGCCTGGGTCCTGGGCCGGCTGCCCGCGCCCGCCAAGCAGCTCCCCTCGGCCGACCGGCCCGCCGGACGCGCCCTCACCGTGCTCCGGGACCGCCCGTACGCGCTGGTGTCGCTGCTGAACATGGTCATGCTGCTGTACATGCCGTTGCTCAGCGTGGTGCTGCCGCTGTGGATCGTGCAGCGCACCGGGGCGCCGGGCTGGACGGTGTCGGCGCTGCTGGTGCTCAACACGCTCAGCGTGGTCCTGTTCCAGGTACGGATGGCCGCGCGGGTGACGGGACTGCGGTCGGCCGCGCGTGCCGTGCGGCAGGCGGGGATCGTGCTGCTGCTGGCCTGTGTCTGCTTCGCGGTGTCGGCGGCCGGCACCTCGGCGTGGCTGCCGGTACTGGTGCTGCTGCTCGCCGCGTGTGTGCAGGTCTTCGGCGAGATGCTGCTCGGCTCCGGCTCCTGGGAGATCGGCTTCGCCCTCGCCCCGGCCGACAAGCAGGGCCAGTACCAGGGCTTCTACGGGGCCGGGACGGCCGTCGCGCGTCTCATCGGCCCGCTGCTGCTGACCACGCTCATCCTGTCCTGGGGCACCGGCGGCTGGCTGGTCGTGGGCGCGCTGTTCCTGGGCGCGGGCCTCGCCATGGAACCCGCGGTGCGCTGGGCGGAGGGGCAACGCCCGGCCGAGATGCGGGAGTCGGCGCCGGTACGGGACTGAGCCTCAGGTGAGCTGCGCCGCGACCCGCAGCACGGCGTCGTTCGCCTCCGGGGTGCCGACCGTGACGCGAACGCCCTCGCCGGGGAAGGCCCGTACGGCGACCCCGGCCCGGGCGCACGCCTGAGCGAACGCCGTCGTGCGCTCGCCCAGCGGCAGCCAGACGAAGTTGGCCTCCGACGGAGTCACCGGTACCGCCAGCGCACTGGTCAGCCGGTCGCGTTCCTTGACCACCGCCTCCACCCGCTCCAGCAACTCGTCCTCCGCCGCCAGAGAGGCCAGGGCGGCGGACTGGGCGAGCGCGTTGACCCCGAACGGCACGACCGTGTGCCTGATCCGGGCGGCCGCCTCCTCGTGCGCCACCGCGTAACCGACCCGCAGCGCGGCCAGGCCGTACGCCTTGGAGAAGGTCCGCAGCACCACCAGGTTCGGCCGGCTCCGGTACAGCTCGATGCCGTCCGGGACCTCCGGGTCGCGCACGAACTCCCGGTACGCCTCGTCCAGCAGCACCAGGACGTTCTCCGGCACCCGGTCCAGGAAGGCTTCCAGCTCGGCGCGGGTGACAGCCGTACCGGTGGGATTGTTGGGGTTGCAGACGATGGCCAGGGCGGTGTGCGGGGTGATCGCGTCGGCCATCGCCGCCAGGTCGTGCCGCTCCTCGCGCAGCGGCACCCGTACCGAGGTGCCCCGGCAGATCTCGGTGAGGTGCGGGTACGCCTCGAACGACGGCCAGGCGTACAGCACTTCGCCGCCGTCACGGACCACGGCGTGCAGCAGATGGTGGGTGACGCCCACCGATCCGGCGCCGGTCACGATGTGGGAGCGCGGCACCCGGTGGCGGGCGGCGAGGGCGTCGACCAAGTCGGTCACCGTGCGGTCGGGGTAGCGGTTGAGGCCGCCGGCCGCCTCCGCGAGCACGGTCCGCACCGAGGGCAGCGGCGGGTAGGGGTTCTCGTTCGCGGCCAGCGCGTGACGGGTCATGGACGCGTTTCTCCTGGGGTCGCTCGAGGGCGCGGGGAATTCCCGGATTCCGGCCCGGCCGGGGAATGATCGCTCAATGCCATGAGATATCCGAGCTGGAGCCGGTGCTGCGCACCGTAGTCCTCTTTCAGGCGCGCCACATGGCTTTGCAGTGAACGCAGACTCAAACCCAGACGCCGGGCTATCTCTTTGTCCGAGCGGCCCTCGATCAGGAGCTTCCGGATCGATTCCCGCATGTCCGGGATCACTTCTCCGGCGGCCTCCGCGGCGCGCACCGGGACGAACGGAAACGGTTCGGCGCGGTCCCACTGCCGGGTGAACACGTCCGTGAGGAAGTCGACCACGGCCGGTTCCCGGACCAGCACCGCGGTCCGCCGGTCCCGGCTGCCCGGGAGGAACGCCGCCGACCGGTCGATGATGATGAGCCGCTCGAAGAACTCCGGCAGTGTGCGGACCTGGACACCGAACTCGGTCACCACCTTGACGTATTGCTTGGTCGGCTCGTCGAACCGTGTGCTGTGCTGGTAGAGCGTCCGCATGGCCACCCCGGCGGCGAGCTGCCGGCGTACCGAGGCGAGCGCGTCGCGCAGCACCGAGGGCGGGCGCGAGCCGTCCGGCTGGGCGGTGAGGATCTCCTCGCGGGCCCCCGCCAACTCATTCTGAATGGCCCGGTTGATGTCCGGAAGGCCGTTCAGGTACCGGAAAGCGGAGTTCACGCCGCCGGTTTCCCCGCTGTCCGGACGGGTCCCGGTGGTGCTTCGCCGCTCCCGGGGCGCCCAGTCGGCCTGTTCGGCGACGGCGCGCGAGAGGCCGCTCAGGGCCTCGGCGACGTTGCGCATGGTGGTGCGGTAGTCCGGGACGTCCTCGGTGAGGCCGGCCGAACAGGCGGCTATCGCCTCCTGGAGCGGTCCGGGACCCTGCTCCTCCAGCGGCGTCCCGGTCATTTCCGTGCCCGATTTACGCTGAGCTGTTTCCATTTCAATCCTTCGTTTCACGGCACTGCGCCGACCCGAAGCATGTTAGGTCTTTTGTGTTCGTTCGCCGACGGGCGACCGTTGTTCCGTCGGAGGATCGAACCGCGAGCCCCACGGGAGCTCGCGTATTCCCCGCACCCTGATTTTCGATGCCTTTACCGAAGAGGGGGAGACATGAACGGCGTAATCACCGGCTTTTCGCTGCGCGGGTCCGACGACGTCGGCTGGAACCGGTTCGGCCCGGAGTGCACCACCGCCTGACCGGCGGACGTCACCACCGCGCCCGGCGGCGCGCCCGACGGGAGGAAACCGAGCGTGAGGGCCGTTGAGACCGTCCTGCGCAGACATGCCGAGGACGGCGACCGGCCGCTGGTGGAGGTGACGGCCGAGGACGGCACCGCCGTCGTCCACTCCTACCGCGAGATCACCCGCGCCGCCCGCGCCCTGGGCGACCGCCTGGACCCCGGTCCCCGGCACCGGGTGGGCATCCTGTGCGGCGACACCGCCGAAGCCGTCGTCGCCGAACTCGCCCTGCTGGCCCTGCGGGTGACCGGTTGCCCCGTGCCGCCCGGAGCCTCCGCGCGCACCGCGGCCGCCCTGCTCGCGGACGTCTCCGCCGTCCTCGCCGACGCCCGCGGCCTGGCCCTGCTGGCCGCCTGGGCGGACCGGGACGTCCTGCCCGAGGGCTGCCCGGTCGTCCCGGTCGACCTCGCCGCGCTCACCGACGCGGCGCCCGGCGCCTACCGCGTCCCCGACGACGACCGGGACTGGATCTGCAAGATCCTCCCCGCCTCGGCGGGCTCGGCCGGCCGGGTCGGCATCCGCGCCCATGCCGTCGGCGCCCATCTCGACGCGCTGCGCGCCGAGTTGCCCGCCGGAGCCTTCGCCCGCTGCGCGGTCACCGTCCCGCTGGGCGCCCTCGCCCACCAGGTGGCCGCCACCCCGATGGCCCTCGCCGACGGGGGCTGCCTGCTGCTGCCCCCGCGCGGCATCCCCGCCACCGCCCTGCCGGAGTGGACGGCCACCGTCCGGCCCACCGCGCTCGCCGTCACCCCGCCCGCCGCGACGGCCCTGATCGGCGCCGCCCGCACCGCGCGCCGCGAGGGCAGAGCCGTACCGGCCGCCCTGTTCGGCACCCCCGGCGTACCGCTGCTGTGGTGCGGCACCGAGGTGCCGCACCCGCTGCTCCGTGAGTGCGAGGGCCTCGGGCTGCCGGTGTACGCCGGGTACGGGCTGGCCGGCAACACCGGCGCCGTGAGCTGGAACACCCCGGCCGCCCGCAGGTCCGGCACGGTCGGGCGGCCGCTGTCCCATGTCCGCGCCGAGATCGGGCCGGATGGCGAACTCCTCGTCAGCGGAGATGGGCTGGCCGTCTCCCTGGGCTCGGACGGGCCCTCCGACGGCTGGCTGCACACCGGGGTGCGGGCCGCCATCGACGCCGACGGGTTCGTCCACCTCGTCCGCCCAAACCCCGCCCGGCGCACCGGGGAACCGCTGACCCCCGAGATCGGCCGCCTGCTGTACTCCCTGGTCCGCTCGCTGCGCGCGGACTGCGTGGTGGCCTTCGACGGCACCGCGGACGGCTCCCTCGACCAACTCGCCGCCGGGGCACGGGCCAACGGCGCCGGGCACGTCGTCGGCCATGTGCCCGACGCCCACCGGGCCGCCGACACCCGCGCCCGGCTCACGGCCGCCGGGCTCGCCCCCTGGGCCGAGGTCCGCCACGCCGGTCTGCACGACCTCGGCCGCGCCCCCGCCCCGGTCGACCTCGCCCTGCTCGACTGCCGACCCGACCTGACCCTGCCCGCGCTCACCGCGCTGGAGGGGCGGATGCGCCCCGGCACCATCGTGCTCGCCCTGGGCTCCGCCCCCACCGGCCCCTACCTCGACCGGGTGCGCGACGGCGCGGACTACCTCTCCATGCCCCTGCCGGTCGCAGCCGGGGTGGAGGTCTCCATCCGGCTCACCCCCGGCCCCCGCCCACCGCCCCGCTCCCCGTCCGGTCCCCGGACCGGCCACGCCCACTCCACAGCCCAGCGGAGAGTGAACCCTTGATCAGCACACCCTCGGAGATCTGCGTCGTCGGGGCGGGACCCCGCGGCGTGTCCGTCCTGGAGCGGCTGCTCGCCCAGGAACGCAAGTCGCCCTCGCGCGAGCGGCTCACCGTCCACCTCGTCGACCCCTCGCCCCCCGGGCCGGGCCGGGTCTGGCGCACCGCGCAGTCCTCGCACCTGCTGATGAACACCGTGGCCTCCCAGGTCACCCTGTTCACCGACCACAGCGTCGACATCGTCGGCCCGGTCGAGGACGGCCCCAGTCTGTACGAGTGGGCGCGCCGCCTCGCCGCCACCGGCACCGCGGACGAGGCGATCGCCGCCGAGGCCCGCGCCCTCGGCCCCGACTCCTACCCGACCCGCGCCTTCTACGGCCACTACCTGCGCTGGGTCTTCCGGCGCCTCCTCGCCACCGCCCCGGCCCACATCACCGTCCGGGTGCATGCCTCGCGCGCCGTCGCCCTGGACGACACCGGTCCCGTGCCGGGGGGCCCGCAGAGCGTGCTCCTGGCCGACGGCACCAGGCTGACCGGGCTCGACGCCGTCGTCCTCGCCCTCGGTCACCTCCCGAACCAGCCCAGCGACGAGATACGCCGGTTCGCGGACTTCGCCGCCACGCACGGGCTGACCTATCTGCCGCCCGCCAACCCCGCCGACCACGACCTCTCCGGCATCGGCGCCGGGCAGCCGGTGCTGCTGCGCGGGCTCGGCCTCAACTTCTTCGACTACCTCGCCCTCTTCACGCTCGGCCGGGGCGGCTCCTTCACCCGGACCGGCGACCGGCTCGTGTACCGGCCCTCGGGCGAGGAACCCCGCATGTTCGCGGGCTCGCGGCGCGGAGTGCCGTACCACGCGCGCGGCGAGAACCAGAAGGGCGCGCACGGGCGCCACGAGCCACGGCTGCTGGACCAGGACAGGGTCGCCGCCCTGCGGGAACGCGCCCGGCGCGGCGAGCGGTTGAGCTTCCGTGCCGACCTGTGGCCGCTGATCGCCCGCGAGGTCCAGGGCGTCTACTACGCGGCCCTGCTCACCGCGCGCGGGCAGGACGCCACCGCCTTCGCGGACGCCTACCCGCACGTCCCGGAGAGCGAGGAGGACGCCTTCCTCGACGCGGCCGGCATCGGCGCCGCCGACCGCTGGGACTGGGCGCGCATCGCCCGGCCGTACGGAGAGCGGGAGTTCGGCTCCGTGGCCGACTACCGCGCCTGGCTGCTCGGGCATCTGCGCCAGGACGTGGCCGACGCCCGCGCGGGGAACGTCACCGGCCCGCTGAAGGCCGCCCTGGACGTGCTGCGCGACCTGCGCAACGAGATCCGCCTCGTCGTCGACCACGACGGCATCGACGGCGCCTCCTACCGCGACCAGCTGCACGCCTGGTACACCCCGCTCAACGCCTTCCTCTCCATCGGCCCGCCCGCCTCCCGCATCGAGGAACTCACCGCGCTGATCGAGGCCGGGATCGTGGAGATCCTGCCGCCCGGCCTGCTCGTGGACACCGCCGACGACGGTCCCGCCTTCGTGGCCCGCACCCTCGGCGGGGCGGATGTCGCGCCGCCCTTCGCCGCGCTCATCGAGGCCCGGCTGCCCGAGCCCGACCTCTTGCGCACCGCCGACCCGCTGCTGCGCCACCTGCTGAGCACCGGCCAGTGCCGCCCGCACCGGATACCCACCGCGCACGGCGGGGTGTACGAGACCGGTGGCCTCGACGTGTCGACGCGCCCCTACCGGCTCGTCGACGCCGCCGGACGCGCCCACCCCCGGCGCTTCGCCTACGGAGTCCCGACCGAAGCCGTGCACTGGGTCACCGCGGCGGGCATCCGGCCCGGCGTGGGCTCCGTGACGCTGGAGGACTCCGACGCCATCGCGCACGCCGTACTGTCCCTGCCCGCGCCGGTGTCCGCCGGACCGGCGGAGGTGACGGCATGAGCGCCGGGCTCGACGTCGGACTGCTGTCCCCGGTGCGGGCCGGGGTGCCGGTGGAAGAGGCGACCGGGGACCTGGCGTGGCTCCAGGCCATGCTCGACGCCGAGGCCGCGCTGGCGCGGGCCCAGGCCCGGCTCGGCGCCGTACCCGCGTCGGCCGCCGCCGTCATCACCGAGACCGCCGACGCGCGCCGGCTGGACGCCCGCGCGCTCGCCCTCGCGGCCCGCGAGACCGCCAACCCGGTGGTCGGGCTGGTCCGCGCCTTCACCGCCGTGGTCGCGGCTGCCGACCCGGCCGCCGCCGAGTACGTCCACCGGGGTTCCACCAGCCAGGACATCCTCGACACCGGCACGACGCTGGTGGCCGCCCGTGCGCTGCGTCTCACCGTCGCCGATCTGCGCGCCACCGCCGAGGAGCTGGCCCGCCTCGCCGGGGAGCACCGGGACACCGTCATGGCCGGGCGCACGCTCGCCCTGCACGCCGTGCCCACCACCTTCGGGCTCAAGGCGGCGGGCTGGCGGTCCCTGGTGCTGGACTCCGCCGACCGGCTCGGCCACGTCCTGGACCACGGCCTCCCGGTGGCGCTCGGCGGCGCGGCGGGCACCCTCGCCGGCTACCTGGAGTACGCCCGCCTCGACGGAGCCACCGGCGCCGACGACCCCGGCGGCTACCTGGACGCCCTCACCGCCGCCTACGCCGACGAGACCGGCCTCGCCCGGCCCGTCCTGCCCTGGCACGCCCTGCGTACGCCGGTGGCCGACCTGGGCGCCGCGCTCGCCCACACGGCGGCCGCGCTGGGCAAGATCGCGGTGGACGTACAGATACTGGCCCGCACCGAGGTCGGCGAGGCGGCCGAGCCCGCCCCGGGCGGCCGGGGCGCCTCCTCCGCCATGCCCCACAAACGCAACCCGGTGCTCGCCACGCTGATCCGCTCGGCGGCCCTCCAAGTGCCGGTGCTGTCGGCCGGGTTGACCCAGTGCCTCACCACCGAGGACGAACGGTCCGCGGGCGCCTGGCACGCCGAATGGACCCTCCTCCGCGAGGCCCTCCGCCTGACGGGCGGCGCGGCACACACCGCGCTCGATCTCGCCCGGGGCCTCACGGTCCACCCCGACCGCATGCGCGCCAACGTCGGCCTGACCGGCGGCCAGATCGTCTCCGAGCGCGTGGCGGCCGTCCTGGCACCCCGGTTGGGCAAGGCGGAGGCGCGGCGCCTGCTGAGCGAGGCGTCGGAGCGGGCGGCGGGCGAGGGGGTGCCGCTGGGCGAAGTCCTGTCGAACCTGCCGGAGTTGACGGGCCTGCTGGATGGGCCGGAGTTGTCCGACCTGCTCGACCCGGCGCAGTACTCGGGAGCGGCGGGGGCGTTGGTGGACCGGGCGCTGAAACGCTGACGGCGACGCGGGACGTACGCGGCCCCCGGTGCCTACGCTGGCGGCTGCTCGTTCGTGGTGACCGTCTTCAGGAGGCGACCTGTGTCCAGCCGTACCCGGACCGAGGAGTTCCGCGCGCTGCATCAGCGGCCCGAACCCGGTGATCCGCTGGTGATCCCCAACGTCTGGGACGCGGTGAGCGCCCGGGTGTTCGCGGATGCCGGGCACCGCGTGCTGGCCACCTCCAGCGCCGCTGTCGCCGCCGTGCTCGGGTATGCCGACGGGGGCGCCGTCCCGGCGGACGAGGCGTTCGAGGCGCTGGCCCGGATCATCCGCGCCGTCGACGTCCCGGTGACCGTCGACATCGAGGACGGCTACGGGCTCGCCCCGGACCGGATCGTGGAGCGGCTGCTCGGCGTCGGCGCGGTCGGGTGCAACCTGGAGGACACCGACCACGCCTCCGGCAAGCTCAAGGACGCCCGCGAACACGCCGACTGGCTGGGGGAGTTCGTGACGGCCGCCGAGGGCCGGGTCGTGCTCAACGCCCGCGTCGACACGTTCCTGTACGGCGCGAGCGACGCGGAGGAGGCGATCCGCCGGGGCCGCCTGTACGCCGAGGCGGGGGCGGACGTGGTCTATCCGATCCTGGCCCCGGCCGAGTTGCTGCCCGAGCTGGCCAAGGGCGTCCCGGCCCCGCTGAACGCCCTGTACCTGCCGAACGGGCCGGCCCCGGCGGAACTGGGCCGGCTGGGCGCCGCCCGCGTCACCTTCGGCGGGGGACTGCACCAGCGGGCCGAGGCCGCCCTCACGGAGATCGCCCGCACCCTGCCCGCCTGACGCCCGGCACAGCACATGTGCCCCGCCCACGTCCTGGGCGGGGCGCATGTGCTGGAGCTAGAGCCCGGCCACCGCGCGCAGCGCCTCCGCGCGGTCCGTGCGCTCCCAGGTGAAGTCCGGAAGCTCACGGCCGAAGTGGCCGTACGCCGCCGTCCGGGCGTAGATCGGCCGCAGCAGGTCGAGGTCCCGGATGATGGCCGCCGGGCGCAGGTCGAAGACCTCGTCGATGGCCTTGCCGATCACATCGACGCCGACCCGGTGCGTGCCGAAGGTCTCGATGAACAGGCCCACCGGCTCGGCCCGCCCGATCGCGTACGCGACCTGCACCTCGCAGCGCCCGGCGAGACCGGCGGCCACCACGTTCTTGGCCACCCAGCGCATCGCGTACGCGGCACTGCGGTCCACCTTGGACGGGTCCTTGCCCGAGAAGGCACCCCCACCGTGGCGGGCCATGCCGCCGTAGGTGTCGATGATGATCTTCCGGCCGGTCAGCCCCGCGTCGCCCATCGGACCCCCGATGTGGAAGCGCCCGGTGGGATTCACCAGCAACCGGCAGCCCTCGGTGTCGAGTTCGATGCCGTCCTCCGCCAGCCGCGCCAGCTCCACGTCGACCACGTTCCGGCGCACCTCGGGCACGAGCAGGTCCGCCAGCGAGACGTCCGCCGCGTGCTGCGCGGAGACGACCACCGTGTCCAGCCGGACCGCCCGGTCCCCGTCGTACTCCACGGTGACCTGGGTCTTCCCGTCGGGCCTGAGGTACGGCATGTTCCCGGAGCGGCGCACCTCGGTCAGCCGCTGGGCCAGCCGGTGCGCGAGCCGGATCGGGAGCGGCATCAGCTCAGGGGTCTCGTCGGTCGCGTACCCGAACATCAGGCCCTGGTCCCCGGCGCCCTGGGCGGCCAGGAGGTCCTCGCTGTCCGCGTCGACACCGCGCGCGATGTCGGGGGACTGGGCGCCGATGGAGACGGACACCCCGCAGGAGGCGCCGTCGAAGCCCTTCGCGGAGGCGTCGTAGCCGATGTCGAGCACGGCCTCGCGGACCAGGGCGGGCACGTCGGCCCAGGCCCGGGTGGTGACCTCGCCGGCCACGTGCACCTGGCCGGTGGTGATCAGGGTCTCCACGGCGACACGCGAGCGCGGGTCACGCGCCAGCAGCGCGTCGAGGACCGTGTCGCTGATCCGGTCGGCCATCTTGTCGGGATGGCCCTCGGTGACGGACTCCGAAGTGAACAGACGGCGGGGCATGACACTCCTCGGGTTGCAGCGGCTGCTGACGGTGCGGGGGTGGCCGGGCGGAGGTGGCCCCGGCCGGGTGTCACCAGGCGTACGCCTCGGGCGCGGGCCGGTGACCGGGGAAGATCTCGTCGAGCCGGGCCAGTGCCTTCGGCTCCAGCTCGACGTCGAGCGCGGCGAGCGCGCCGTGCAACTGGGCCAGGGTGCGCGGGCCGACGACGGGCGCGGTGACGGCGGGGTTGGCGAGCAGCCAGGCCAGCGCGACGTGCCCCGGCTCCTGGCCCAGCTCGGCGGCGAGGTCCTCGTACTCCTGGATCTGCGGGCGCCTGGTCGCCAGCGCGGCAGCGGCCCGCGCCACCGTGCGCCGCACGCCCCGGCGCTCGTCCCGCAGCACCCCGGCGAGCAGGCCGCTGTGCAGCGGGGACCAGGGGAGCAGCCCGATGCCGTAGCGCCGGGCGGCCGGGATCACCTCCAGCTCGACGGTGCGCTCCAGGAGGTTGTAGTGGGACTGCTCGCTCACCAGACCGGGCAGGTGCCGGGCACGCGCGGTCTCCTGGGCCTCGGCCAGGTGCCAGCCGGCGAAGTTGCTGGAGCCGACGTAGACGATCTTTCCCTGGGTCACCAGGACGTCCATGGCCTGCCAGATCTCGTCCCACCGGGTGGACCGGTCGACGTGGTGCATCTGGTACACGTCGATGTGGTCGGTACGCAGCCGCCGCAGGCTGGCCTCGACCGCCCGGCGGATGTGCAGCGCGGACAGCCCGCCCTCGTTGGGCCAGTCGCCCATGTCCGAGTACACCTTGGTGGCCAGCACCGTCCGCTCGCGGCGGCCCCCGCCCCGTGCGAGCCAGTTGCCGATCACCGTCTCGGTCAGTCCGGGGTGCTCGGGCCAGCCGTACAGGTCGGCGGTGTCCACGAAGTTGACGCCCGCGTCCAGGGCGGCGTCCAGGATGCGGTGGGCCTCGGCCTCTTCGGTGTGCACCCCGAAGTTCATGGTGCCGAGGCAGAGCCGGGAGACGCGCAGACCGCTGCGGCCGAGCTGGGTGTACTCCATGACGTCCTTTCGGGGCGGGCCGGGTCCCTCTACGGGCCTGGGTCAGCGGAAGTCGCCGGCGTGATCGGCGGCCCAGCGGGCGAAGGTGCGCGCGGGCCGGCCGGTGAGGTCCTCCACGGCCGAGGTGACCGGCAGGGCGGTCGCCGGGTCGGCCTCGGTCTGCGACCACTCGTTCAGCAGGTCCGCGACGATCCCCGGCCGCAGGAAACGCTCCGCCCCGGACCGCCAGACCTCCGGGTCGATCCGTTCCACCCGCAGCGGCCGTCCGCTCGCCTCCGCGATCGCGGCGACCTGCTCCGCCTGCGAGACGGGCGCGGGCCCGGTGACCGTGTACCAGCGCCCGTGGTGGCCGTCCGTCCGCAGCGCGGCCACGGCCGCCGCCGCGAGGTCGGCCTCGTGGACCACCGGGCAGACGGCGTCCGGATGGGGCAGCCGCACCACCCCGTCCGCCCGCGCGCCCGGCGCCCACCACAGCGCGTTGGTGGCGAAGGGCGCCGGCCGGAGCACCGTCCACCGCTCCGGCCCGTTCTCCGCGAGCGCGGTCTCGGCGGCCCGGTACCTCGGATAGACCCAGGAGGCCCGGTCCCGAGCGGTGTGTCCCGCGGCCCAGGCCCCGGTGAACAGCACCACCTTCTCCACGCCCGCGCGTTTCGCCGTCGCCGCGAATGCCGGAATGGCGTCGAGCACCGGGAAGAGGAATACGGACGACACCCCGTCGAGTGCCGGATAAAGACTTTCCGGATCACTCAGGTCACCGCGTACGACACTCGTCCCGGAAGGAACGTCCGCGTTTTCCGGATCACGGGTCGATACACGTACGTCTTCGCCTGCTGCCAGCAGTTCCCGCAATACATGGCGGCCTGTCTTGCCGGTGGCACCGGTCACCAGAATTGTCATGCGGAGAGCATAGGGAGAATCGCTGGATTCAGGCGATGGTGTTCACCGCCCCCCGTCCGTCGACCGCGCGGGCCCGCTCCTCCAACTGCTGGGCCGCGTCCCGCCAGGAGGCCGCGCATTCCCGGGCCGCGGCCGCGACCTTGGCCGCGCAGTGCGGCGGAATCCGGTCCACCAGTTCCTCCCAGCGCCGGTTCGCCAGCGCGTGGGTGTCCAGCAGCCGCAGCAGGAACCGGCCGTGCTCGGTGAGCCGTATCGACGGGTCCCGCTTGAGCAGCAATAAGGTCTCCGCCAGCGCGAAGGCGGTCACACCGCCCTGGTCCGGATTCCGGGACGCGGGCGCCGGGGCGGCCGGCCTGTGCACCGGGCCGCCGGACGGCCGCCCGCCGAGGGTCGGACTCGCGCCCTTCTGCACGCGCTCGCGCACATCACGGGCGGTGGCCAGGGACAGGCCGCTCTCGCGGGCGATCTCCCGCAGCGTGGCCTGCGGATGGGTCCGGGCGTATTCACCCGCCAGCCGGCGCCGTTCGGAGTTGTCCACCGGGCGCGACCGGCCGTCCCGGCCGATCCGGGCGTTCAACTGAGGAATTGCGTCACCCGAACGACGCCGGATCGAGCCCACCGTCTTCGGCGACAGACCGGTGGCGGACGCGATCATCCGGTCCGACCAGTCCGGGTGCGAGCGGATGATGCGCAGCGCCGCCGCGTTGCGGTCGGCGCGGGTCAGTGGCAGCCCGTGGTGGGCGTTGCGCTCCACCGCCAGCAGGAACGCGTCCTTGGCGGTGCCGTCGAAGTACTGCACGTCGATGTGGGTCTGCCCGTTGAGCCGGGCGGCCCGCAGCCGGTGGACGCCGTCGATGACGCGGAGCGTGGCGCGGTGCACGATGATCGGCGGCAGCGGTGAGACGCACTGCGCCAGGTGCCGGACGTGCTCCTCGTTCTCCCCCGATATACGGGGGGAGTCGTCGGTCGACAGCGACTCGATCGGCGCGCGTGTCACCGGCAGGCTGTCCGCCTGCGCGTTCCACATTTCCGCCGACTCACAGATCACCGGGGCGGCCAGGTGAATTCCTCTGGTTTCCGTCACAGCCATTCTCAATCTCCTGTTCATATGTCCGTACGGGGGGCATAAAGATGTGAGATTGACGCGCGTGGTCACAGACCGGTCGACCGGTTCGGGACACCCGTGAGGGTGCCGACAGGAACCGGGGACGGTGTTTCTGGGCGGTCAGCGACCGTGCGCGAATACCCGGCCGTAACAACAGACCGGGGATACACGAGAGCCCGGCCGCCGGTGGTGCGCCGCGCTCAAGGGGCGGCGTGGACCGAGTGGGCCGGGCTGGAAGGGGCGGCTCCGGAAAAGGACCCGCCGCGCCGAAAAGCGGCGCCGAGTATCGCGTATCACTGTGAAGAGCCTCCCCCGTTTGGCTCTGGACCTGCTGCCGTGCACCATATCCGGTGCCGGTGAATCGTCAACGCGCGATCAGGGAAATCATCCGGACGGGAACCGGTGCCTCGTGGGAGACAACAGGTTTTTCGGCCGGGCGTTCCGTGTCGCGCACCGGGCGCCAGCCGTGTGGTGGCCGGTGGCGCCCAGGCGAGGATGGCCAGAAAACGACAGGCCGTCAGCTCGTCGGCGGGCGGAACTCCGGCTGGTCGATGACGCGCAGCCAGCTCCCGTCCGCCTGGCGCTTGACTACCTGCGCGCGGGCGCCGGAGCCGTCCTTGGGCGGCGTGGCGGTGAGCGCGATGTCACCGAACACCAGCGTGGGCAGGGGCTCCTCGGGCTCGAAGTGCGGCCCGTTGGACAGCACCTTCTCCCAGAGCTGGCGGATCGCCTCCCGGCCCACCGTGGTGCTGCCGGGCGGGTAGGCCATCACGGCCTCCTCGTCGTACAGCGCGGCGAGGCCGGCGGCGTCACCCGCGTTGGCGCGCTCCACGAAGAGGCGGGTGAGGTCTTCCGGCTTCAGGGCCTTCTCGTTCTCGGACACAATCATCCTTTCCTGCGGTCCGGGTACCAACGTGGCAATTTTCCGTCATTGGCCGAGAACAAGTCCAATCAATCATCCGGATCGGCGTTATAATTTGGAGTTATGGAGATCAGGCAGCTCAGGTACTTCATCGCCGTGGCACAGGAAGCCAATTTCACCAGGGCCGCGGAGCTGGTGCATATCAGCCAGCCTGGGATCAGCGCCCAGATCCGCCAGCTCGAGAACGATCTCGGGGCCACCCTGATCGACCGCTCCGGCCGCAGTGTGCAGCTCACGGCCGTCGGCGAGGTGGTGCTGGCGCACGCCAAGTCCGTGCTGTCCTCGATGGACTCGCTGCGGCAGGCCGTGGACGAGATGAACGGTCTGGTCCGGGGCAAGCTGGTCGTCGGCATGGTCACCGCCTGCACCGTCCAGCCGTTGTTCGACGCGCTGTCCGGCTTCCATCTCGCCCACCCCGGCGTCGAGATCAGCCTGCTCGAGGACGATTCCGCCAAGCTGGTCGAGTACGTCCGCGAGGGCACCGTCGACCTCGCGCTGATCGGCGCCGCCCATCGCGCGCCGGAGGACCTGGACGGCTGGCAGGTGATCAGCGAGCCGATCGTCGCCGCCGTGCCGCACGAGCATCCGCTGGCCGAAAAGGACGGGGTCACCCTCGCGGAACTGAGCGCCTTCCCGCTCGTCTGCCTGCCCGAGGGGACCGGTATCCGGGCGACGCTGGACGAGGCGTCCGCCGCGCTCGGCCTGACTCCCACCATCGCCCTCCAGGCGAGCGCGCCCGGCGCGGTGATGCACCTGGCCGAGCGGGGCCTCGGGGTCGCGGTGCTCTCCGAGTCGATGACCGGCCACCAGAAGGGGCTCAAGACGGTCGCCATCACCGACGCCGACGTGCCCGCGGTGCTGGCCCTGATCTCCGCGCCGACCAAGAGCCCCGCCCTGCGCGAGCTGCTGCTGCACTGCCGGCAGTCCTTCGGTGAGCCGGCCTCGACGCAGGTCGCCTCGATGAGCGGGGCGTGACCTGACCATACGAAAACGGGCCCGTCGGCAACCGACGGGCCCGCTCACGTGCAGTGGGTTCAGCTCTCCGCCGCCACCGGCGACTGACCGGGAGCGTCCTTCGCCTCCGGCTTCGGCTGCTGGGCCGCCTGGAAGTCGGCGGGCCGGATCAGCACCAGGGCCAGCACACCGCCGAGCAGGGCCAGGCCGGCCGACACGGCGAGCAGGGTGTTGAGGCCGTCCACGAACCCGGTCGTGGCGATCTGCTGCACCTTGTCCCCGTACTGCTCCGGCACCAGCCGCACCGCCTCACCGGTCTCGCCGCCGCGCGTGAGCGCGGCCAACTGGTCGCTGCGGCCCGCCAGTTCCGGCACCCCGCGCAGTCCGTCGCGGAACCGGTCGCTGATGACACCGGCGAAGGTCGAGCCGAGCACCGCGACACCCGCGCTCACACCGAGCTGACGGAAGGTGCCGTTCACGCCCGACGCCATGCCCGAGCGGGAGAAGTCCACGACGCCCACGGCGGTGGAGGCCAGCGGCGGGTTCACCAGACCGGCGCCGACACCGCCCAGCACCAGACCGGGGATGAAGTGCTCCCAGCCGCTGGACTCGGTGATCCCGCCCATCAGCAGCAGCGCGGCACCGACCAGCAGCAGCCCGACCCCGATCATGTAGCGGGGCTGCACCTTGGCGCTGAGCCGCCCGGCGATCAGGGAGGCGACCAGCATCGACAGCGAGGCGGTGAGCAGCCGCAGACCGGTCTCCAGCGAGGAGTAGTTCAGCGCCTCCTGGAAGTAGATCGCCAGGAACAGGAACATCGCGAACAGCGAGCCGTTCATGGCGAACGCGGCGATGGAACCGCCCACGAAGGTGGGGATGCGGAACAGCCGCAGGTCGAACATCGGCTGCTCGGACTTCGCCTCCACCAGCAGGAACGCGAGCAGCAGCGCCGCGCCCACCACCAGACCGGTCACCGCGCGGCCGTCGCTCCACTCGGTCTCACCGGCGCGGATCAGACCGTAGACCAGGGTGGCGAGGCCGCCGGTGAGCAGGACGAAGCCGGGGTAGTCCAGCTTGCGGGCGAAGGGCGACTTCGACTCGTCCACGCGCAGCGCGATGATCAGGGCTACGATGACACCGATCGGCACGTTGACCAGGAAGATGCCCCGCCAGCTAATGCCGCTGGAGATCAGACCGCCGGCCACCGGGCCGATGGCGGAGGCGAGGCCGGTGACCATGCCCCACACGCCGAACGCCATGCCGCGTTCCTTGCCCTGGAAGCTGCCCGCGAGCAGCGCCAGACCGGTGGCGAACATGACCGAGCCGCCCACGCCCTGGAGCACCCGGGACATGATCAGCATCAACGGCGACTGGGCCACACCGCACAGCAGCGAGGCGACCGTGAACAGGGCCACGCCGATCGCGTAGAGCCGCTTGCGCCCGAACCGGTCGGCCAGCGTGCCGCTCGTCAGCAGGAAGGAGGCCAGCGCCAGCGCGTAGCCGTCGATCACCCACTGCAGGTCGGCGAAGCTGGCGTTCAGGTCGCGCTGCACATCGGGCATGACGACGTACACGATGGTGGTGTCCAGCAGGAGCATGAACGTCCCGCCGCACACCCCCAACAGGGTCCACCATTTCTTTTCCATCATCGTTCCTTCTGCTGCCTGAGCGGTCGGCCGCGGCCCGTCAGCGGGGGCCGGGGGAGGGGTTCGGCGGGATGTTGTGGTTCAGCCGGAAGAGGTTTCCGGGGTCGTGGGCGGCCTTGATCCGGCCGAGGCGCGCGTAGTCGTCGGGCTCGTACGCCCGGCGCACCTGGTCCGGGGTGGCGGCGGCGCCGTAGAGGAAGTTCAGGTTGCGGCCCGTGGTGCGCGGGGACAGGGCGTCGGTGAGCCGGGTGTGCGCGGCGCGGACGGTGTCGGCGGTGTCGTCGGTGACCCGGTCGAGCACCGCGAGCAGATAGCGGGCCGAGCGGTGGCCGACGGAGTTCGGCACACGCGGCGCCTGTGCCAGGGCACCGCCCAGATGGCGCACCTCGACGATGCTGGTGATCGGCGCGTCCGGCCCGGACAGCTCCAGCACGGTACGCACCGCGCCCGCGTCCAGCCCGCTGAGCATCGCGTTGGTCCCGACGTACGCGGCCGGCGCCACCGGGTCGTTGTGGATGGACCCGGACTCGGTGTACGGCAGCTCGCGCACCGAGTCCGCCAGCCGGGGGCCGAGCGCCCGCAGCGGGGCGACCAGCCGCTCCCCGTACGCCGCCTCGCCCAGGTAGGCGATCCGGACGTGCACCACGTACCGCCCGCGCAGCGGCGGGGGCAGGGTCGGCGCGTCGGGCAGCGGGACCAGGGCGAGGGAGGAGGTCATCTCCTCGGGGACCGTCTCCGTCCAGCGCAGGTAGGCGTTGAGGACGCGCTCGGCCGAGGCGCCGTCGAAGTACAGGGCGCCGCCGTAGAGCCGGGACACGGGGACCAGGTCCACTTCGAGGCCGGTGACCAGGCCGAAGTTGTCGCGGCCGCCGCGCAGCGCCCAGAACAGGTCGGGGTCGCTGTCGGCGGTGACCGCGCGGGGCCGGCCGTCGGCGGTGACGCATTCCACGCGCCGGACGTGGTCGGCCGCGTACCCGAACTTCCGGGCCAGCAGGCCGATTCCGCCGCCCAGGGTGTAGCCGACCGCGCCCACGTCCGGGGCACTGCCGCTGAGCGGGGCCAGCCCGTGCGGCGCGGCCGCCTCGACGACCTGCTTCCAGCGCACGCCCGCGCCCACGAAGGCGGTACGGGCGGCCGGGTCGACGCGCACCTCGGTCATCCGGCGGGTGCTGACGAGGACCCCGGTGTCGGCGGGCAGCGCGGGCGCGTGCCCGGTGGCCTGCACGCCCACCGGGAGGTCGCGCGCGGCGGCGAACTCCACCGCGAGCTGGACGTCCTTGGGCTCGGCCGCGCCGACGACGAGCGCCGGGCGGTGCGGGCGGTGGGTCTGGTAGCGGGCGCGTTCCTCGTCGTAGCCGTCCTGGCCCTCGGCGAAGAGCGGGCCGCCGACGCGCCCGGCCAGTTGCCGGGCGGCCGCGCTCAGGTCCTCGCGCGCGGTGGGCGGTTCGGGGCGAGCGGGCACGGGCCGTTCCTTTCGTCGAGGGACGACAGTGCCGCTGACGGGGGTCGCTGCGGCACTGCCGTCCCAGTCATGGTCCCGACGATGCGATCAGAAGTCCAAGACCTAGTTTTTCTGGGATACCGAACTTTTGGTTATGGATCAGCGGTGACCGCCACAGCCAGCGCGAACGCCGGCGCCGTCAGCTCACCGACCAGCGCGTACCGGTCGCCGGCCCGCGCCCACAGCCGCCCCTCGCGCAGGCCGAGCCGCACCCGCCAGAACAGCCCGCCATGGGCGTCCGTACACTCCGAGAGCGCCTTGAAGGCGGCCTCCTTCGCGGCGAACAGCCGCCGCAGGCCCGGCGGATCGCCCTTCGGCCACAGCTCGGCCCGCTCCCGCTCGTCCAGCAGGAACCGGTGCAGCTTCAGGTCCGGGCAGCGTGGCTCCAGGTCCACGCCCACTCCGCGCGCGCCGGGCGCGACCGCGGCCACCGCCAGCGCGGTGCTGTGGGTCACCGAGGCCGGGAACCCCGCCGGACACACCGGCGCCCCGCTGTACGCGCGGCCCACCGATGTCACCGGGCTGCCCGCGCGCCGCAGCGCCGCGCCCACCGCGTCCCGGCCGGCCCGGTGCTGTGCCGCGCCGGTGCCCGGCGGGGCGACCGGGGCGCTCGCCAGCACCACCCGCCGGACACGGCCGGGGCTCCCGAGCAGCCATGCGCTCGGGAGCCCCGGAAGCGGTGTCTCAGTCACCCGTCCCGGCGACCCGCTCGATGAACGACTCCACCTCCCGCTGGAACCACTCGGGCTCCTCCAGGAAGGCCAGATGCCCGCCGTCCGGCACGGTGACGGTGACGGCGTCCGGGAACAGCCCCACCATCTCCCGTACCGCGTCCGTGGACAGCGAGAAGTCGTCCCCGCCGACGAACAGCAGCGTCGGAGCGGCCACCTTGGTCATGATCTGCGGGTCCAGCGGCGCCTTCACCGACACCGCGAGCCCGGCGCGCAGGGACTCCACGGTGTGGATGCCGAGGAAGTTCTGCTTGCGGCCCATGAACCCGATGGGCCCCGCCTCCTCCACCGCCCGGTCGCCGGAGACGAGCGGGTACAACTGCTCGTACAGCACGCCCAGTCCGGACGTCTCCAGCGTCTTCAGCCAGGACTTGGTGATCCGGCGCAGCCGCTGCGGGCCGTGCGGGCTCATCGCCGGCCCCGCCAGGATCAGGCCCCGCACCCGGTCCGGGTGGGCCACGGCGAAGTCCCGGCAGATCAGCGTCGAGAACGACGTGCCCACCAGGATCGCCTTCTCCAGGCCCAGCCCGTCGAACAGGGCCTTGAGGTCGCTGATGTGGTCCTCCCACACCGGCTCGCCGGGGTGCGGGCTGGAGTCGCCCTGGCCGCGCAGGTCGTAGGAGGTGATCCGGGCCCTGGTGGCCAGCTTCGCGGTGTAGGACCGCCAGGACTTGCGGTCCATGAAGAAGTTGTTGACGAGAACGATGTCGGGTCCTGACCCGCGTCGCTCGTACGCTATCCGGATGTCGTCGCTCACCTGGATCTCGCCGGTCTCCAGGGCGTCGTCGACAGTCGTGTCGGTCATCGGCTCACTTTCGGCACAGGAGGGCGGGCGGGGCTCAGACGGCTTCGAGGACCGCCTCGGCGGCGGACCGGGCGTCACCGAACCGGGTGGTCAGCGCGTGCACCCACCGCTCCAGGCCGAAGGCCAGGCAACTGGTGGAGGCGGGCGCGCCGTCGGGCAGGGAGATCGCGCAGCGCTCCCCGAAGAAGTTGCGGTGGTAGTTCACCGACCCGATGGCCAGGCCGTCCACCACGAACTCCTCCTTCACCGGGAAGAGCCGCTGCATCGTGGCCCGTGATCCGGTGCGGTCGAAGAACGGGTCGGTGGCGACCTCGGTGCTCATCTTCAGGCCCAGCCGGTCGGCGAGGCCCAGCACCTGCTCCTTGGCCCGCTTCAGGTGCTCGGTGGCGCCCTCGGGCGAGCCGACGAACACGATCTCGCGCATGCTGAAGCCGAGCAGCCTGCGCAGGCCCTCGTAGCGCGTCTCGTTGCGGAAACAGGTGGCGACCGTGGTGAACCGGTTCTCCGTCGCCGGAAGCGCCTGGTCCTTCAGGTCGAAATAGACCGAGTAACACGCGGCCGAAGGCAGGGCCAGGGCCGCGTCGTTGAGGACGGACGCGGGCAGCTCCGTCAGCGGGCTCGCGGCACCGGCGCGCAGCTCCCCGAGCCGGGCCGGGTCGGCCGCGACGGCGGCCAGGCCCAGGTGCGGGAAGTTCTCGTAGTAGTCGATGGACTCCAGGTCCGCCGGCCGCAGCAGGAACGGGTAGCGCCGCTCCGCCGCCTCCCACTCGTGCGCCCAGGACAGCACCAGCGAGTCGAACGCGCGCAGCAGCCGCAGCTCGTCCGGGCCGAGGACGCCGAGGCCGTTGTCCGTCGTCCCCGTGGCGGTGCCCATCAGTGGGCCGCCGCGCCGTGCAGGAAGCGCTTGTCGATGGCGCGCAGGGTGCGGAAGTCCTCGACGTCGATCTCCTCGGGGTCGATGGTCTCCCCGCTCAGCTCCTCCAGCAGGTAGAGGAACTCGACGAACGCCAGCGAGTCCACCGCGCGGCGGTCGATCAGGTCGTCGTCCAGCTTCAGCTCGCCCACCTCGGGGTTGCGCTGGTGGATGAAGGTGAGGATCTTGGTCAGCTTGTCGTCGCTCATGCCGATGCTCCCTGGACCTGAAGGCCGTTGCGGGCGAGGAACTTGCGGGTGCGGTTGAGGATCGCGGTGTGCGCGGCGTGCCGGGCCGGGTGCTCCAGCAGGCGGCGGCGCAGCTCGAGGGGCTGGTCGAGCCCGGCGTCGCGGTACACGGCCGGGTTGTACAGGCTGCGGACGCTGTACTCGAGGTACGTCTCCAGGTAGTTGGCCAGCACCGGGATGTCCTCCGGGCGGGTCTCCTTGACCTGGTCCAGCAACTGGGTGAACAGGTGCCGCCCGAAGGCGACATGACGGCTCTCGTCCTGGTGGTGGACCCGGTTGATCTCCTGCGCGATGGGCGGCAGCGAATCGTCCGTCGCCATCCGGGCGTTGAAGTAGTCGACCAGCTCCTCGAAGATCAGGATGCGGGCGAAGATGACCAGTTCGGTCGCCGCGTCGCCCACCCCCTCGATCCGGCCCGGACCGACCTGCGGCACCGCCGGGTACACCTTGCCGCCGTACTTCAGGCAGAAGGTCCCGAAGAACCACATGTGCTCGTTCTCCTCACCGATGAAGTGGTGGAGGAACTCCGAGGCGTCGGCGTAGGTCTTGGTGTGGATGCGGAGCACGACCTCGCTGAGCAGCTCGCGGATGCCGTGCACGTTGAGGCTGAAGAAGTTCACCGCCTCGAACCGGGTCAGGGCGAGCTGCTGCTCCCGCGTCAGCTTCCCCCACTCCTCGGTGCCGGCGAGCGTGACCAGGTCCTCGCTCATCCACGGCCGGTCGGTGCCGAGGGACTCGGGCCAGTCGAAGATCGTGTACGGGTTGTAGTAGTCGGACTCCGCCATCGCTTCCAGCCGGGCCAGATCCAGCTTCACGGGTTTGACGGTCGTCGGCATCGGCAGACCTTCTTTCGGGGAACGTTGCTCTGCGGCGGACGCGCGCGGGTCAGGCGCGCTCGGCCAGGACGGACCAGACCGGGAGCTGGGTGCGTCCCGCCTCGTCGATCTCCACCTGGACGCCGGTCTTCTCCAGGAAGGTGCGGGTGGCCTCGGCCACGCCCCAGTAGACGGACCGGGTCAGCTCCGTCACCGTCCAGCCGGCCCCGGTCAGCACCTCGCGCACCGTCTCCTCGGAGACGGACAGCGGCTCGGGCATCCCGCCCGGCACCGCCGCGAAGCACAGCATGTCCAGCCAGGCGCCGGGCCGGGCGGCCCGGCCGAGCGCGGCGGCGTACCGGCGGCGCCCGTCCGCGTCGAGCGTGTGGAACAGCGCGCTGTCCAGGACGGTGTCGAAGCGGCCCTCGTAACCGGCCAGGCTGGTGGCGTCGGCGACGGCGAACTCGATGTCCGCGCCGCCCTCCTGCTTCGCCGCGCGCTCCCTGGCCCGCTCGATCGCCGTGGAGGCGGCGTCGACGGCGGTGACCCGGTAGCCGCGGGCGGCCAGGAACACGGCGTTGTCACCCAGACCACAGCCCGCGTCCAGCACCTCGCCGCGAATTCGTCCGCGGCGCTCGAATTCAAGCACACCGGGCTGCGGTTCACCGATGTCCCAGGGGACCCGGGTGATCCCGGCGTCACCCAGCAGTTCACCTCCGCGATATACGGCGTTGAAGTCGGCGGTCCCGTAATCGTAGGACTTCTGGGCGCTATTGCTCATGCCAGTCTCCTGAGGAATAGATCCGGCGTCCGGCCCTGTCGAACCAAAGGGATTACCACAGCCGCCGACGCCCGCGTAAGGCGCACCGACGCGCTCCGGCGCCCGTTCAACCGAGGAGATTCCACGGTTGAACGCCCGCTCCCAGGTGGCCGGGTGGATGGAAAGAGCGTATTCCGCTTTTCCCGGCCGCGCGTGCCCCGGAGCGACCGGTAAGCGGAACGAAAAGTTTCGTATCCGGCGCGGCGAATTCAACGGGGGTGGCTGTGCCGAACCGGCCCACGTACGATGCCGGGGCGGCCGGAGGAATCGGACCGCCAATCGTCCGGAGCGCCACCCGCACCGGGGCTCTCTGCGTCCCGAAAATCCGGAAGGAAAAAGAAATTGCGCGGTTCAGGAAATGACCTCGACGCGCGTGCCGCGGAGCTGGTGAACCAGGCCGCCGGCCTCCGTGAGGAACTCTTCAAACGCGCCGCCGACAGCGACCGCGACCGGCGGCTGCCCGACGAGGTCATGGCCCGCGTCACCGGCGCCGGACTGACCCGGCTGCTGGTGCCCGAGAGCAACGGCGGCCACGAGACCTCGATCCGCACCCTGCTGGAGGTCTGTACCGAGCTGGGCCGCGGCTGCGTCTCCGCCGCCTGGGTCACCGGCGTGCTCAACGTCGGCAACTTCGTCGTCTCCCTCTTCCCCGAGCGCACCCGCGCCGAGGTCTGGGACGACGACCCCGACGCCCGTACCGCCCTCATCCTCGGCGCCCCCGTGCGCACCGTGGAACCGGTGGACGGCGGGGTCCGGGTCAGCGGTGAATGGCCGTACGCCTCCGGCTCGTTGCACGCGGAGTGGATCGGCGGACTGCTGCTCGCCGACACCGGCACCGGACTCCAGCCGCACTTCGCGCTGATGCCGGCCGCCGACATCACCGTCCGCGACACCTGGCACTTCGTCGGGATGCGCGGCACCGGCAGCAACACGGTCGTCGCCGAGAAGGTGTTCGTGCCCGCGCACCGGCTGCTGCCCTACAAGCCCCTGATCGACGGCGAGAGCGACGGCCTGGTGCCGGCCGACCGCCGCTACCGGAACAGCCTGACCGGCGTCTTCATGGTCGGCCTGATCGGCTCGCTGCTCGGCGGCGCCGACACCGCCCTGAGCTACGCCCTGGAACACGCCGGGACCCGGCGCGTGGCCGGGACCACCTTCGCCAGCCAGGCCGAGTCGCCCACCGCCCGGCTCGCCCTCGCGGCCGCCGCCACCCGGCTGGACACCGCCCACCTGCACGCCCGCCGCCTCGCCGACAGCGTCGACGAGCACGCGCTGGCGGGCGAGAACCCCGACCTGCTCACCCGGGCCCGCGCCCGCATGGACGCCACCCAGGTCGTCCAGCAGTGCCGCCAGGCCGTCGACGACATCGTCACCCTCTACGGCTCCTCCGCCCTGGACGAGTCCAACCCCCTCCAGCGGCTCTGGCGCGACGTCCACACCGGCAGCCGGCACGCCGGCTTCGGCATGGGCGTCCCCGAGCAGGTCTACGGCAGCGCCCTGGTCGGCCAGGACCCGCGCGCCATCAGCATGCTGGTCTGACGGCCCGTACCACCACCGCGAACTCCCCTTCGTTCCGATGTGCTCCAGGCCCGCCCGCCCCCTACGGCGCGGCAGCGGCCCTTCGCCTCCCCGTGACGGAAAGCGAGATCAGACATGTCCGACGAGCACGAGATCCGCGAACAGAACCGCGCCATCGTCGCCCAGTACATGAACACCCGCGGCCAGGACCGCCTCGAGCGCCACCTGCTGTTCACCGAGGACGGCACCGGCGGCCTGTGGACCACCGAGACCGGCGAGCCCATCGTCATCAGCGGCCGCGACCGCCTCGGCGAGCACGCCGTCTGGTCGCTCAAGTGCTTCCCCGACTGGGCCTGGATCAACGTCGAGATCTTCGACACCCAGGACCCCGACCGGTTCTGGGTGGAGTGCGACGGCGAGGGCCAGATCCTCTTCCCCGGCTACGAGCCCGGCCTCTACCGCAACCACTTCCTGCACTCCTTCACCTTCGAGAACGGGAAGATCAAGCAGCAGCGCGAGTTCATGAACCCCTGCCAGCAGTTCCGGGCCCTCGGTATCGACGTCCCCGCGGTCCGCCGCGACGGAATCCCGACCTGACGCCGGCCGGCCGGCCCCCGGTCCCCACCCCGAACCCGCAAGAGGAAGCCGTGCGCCCCTCCCTCCAGTCCCTCCAGGACATCCACGCCTCACTCGCCCTGCAGCAGCCCCAGTGGGACGACGCCCGCCCGGTCGAGCGGGTGCGCGCCACCCTCCGCACCTGTCCGCCCCTGGTCACCGCCGACGCCGCCGAAGCGCTGCGTCATCTGCTCGCCGACGTCGCCGCCGGCCGGGCCCTGCTGCTCCAGGCGGGGGACTGCGCCGAGGACCCGGCCGAGTCCACCCCCCGGCACGTGCGCCGCAAGACCGACCTGCTCGACCACCTCGCGGAGACGGCCGGCGCGATCACCGGCAAGCCCGTGCTGCGCGTCGGCCGGATCGCCGGACAGTTCGCCAAACCCCGCTCCAAGCCCGTGGAGCAGGTCGGCGGCACCACCCTGCCCGTCTTCCGCGGCCACATGGTCAACGCCCCCGAGGCCGACCCGGTCAGCCGCCGCGCCGACCCCGAGCGCATCCTCACCTGCCACCAGGCCGCCCAGGAGATCGTCCGCGAACTGGCCGACGTCAACGCCGGCCGGCCGCCCGCCGAACAGGTGTGGACCAGCCACGAGGCCCTGCTGCTCGACTACGAACTGCCCATGCTGCGCCAGGACGGCACCCGCCCCTACCTGGGCTCCACGCACCTGCCGTGGATCGGGGAGCGCACCCGCCAGCCCGAGGGCGCCCATGTGCGGCTGCTCGCCGAGGTGCTGAACCCGGTCGCCTGCAAGATCGGCTCCGGTACGACCACCGAGGACGTCACCGCCCTGGCCGCCCGTCTCGACCCGCACCGCGAACCCGGCCGGCTGGTGCTGGTCGCCCGCATGGGCACCGACTTCGTGGCCAGCAGGCTGCCCCCGCTGGTGGAGGCCGTACGGGCCGCCGGGCACCCGGCGATCTGGCTGTGCGACCCCATGCACGGCAACACCATCACCAGCCCCGCCGGGCACAAGACCCGCCTGGTGGACGCGATGCTCGCCGAGATCGAGGGCTTCGGCACGGCCCTGGCCGAGAGCGGCGGCGTCAACGGCGGCCTCCACCTGGAGACCACCCCGGACGACGTCACCGAGTGCGCCGCAGACGTCTCCCAGCTCGGCAGCGTGGGGGACCGGCACACCACGTTCTGCGACCCCCGGCTCAACCCCGACCAGGCGCTGCGCATGGTCACCGGCTGGGCGCACACCCTGCGCTGAGCCTTTGCCGTGCCCCGGCAGGCCCGTATCCCTCCCGCCCCGAAAGGAGCCGACTGGTGGTCGGCATACCCCGTATCGCGCCCTACGCCCTGCCGGCGGCGGACAGCCTCCCGGCGAACACGGCCCACTGGACGCCGGACCCGCAGCGGGCCACGCTGCTGATCCACGACATGCAGCACTTCTTCCTGCGGTCCGTCCCCGACCCGCTGCGCTCCGAACTCGTCGACAACGCCGCCCGGTTGCGCAAACGCGCCGTGAGCCTCGCGGTGCCGGTGGCCTACACCGCGCAGCCGGGCGGCATGACCGACGAGGACCGGGGGCTGCTCAAGGACTTCTGGGGTCCGGGCATGCGCACCGCCCCCGAGGACCGCGAGGTGGTGCCCGAACTCGCCCCCGACCCCGGCGACTGGGTGCTCACCAAGTACCGCTACAGCGCCTTCCACCGCTCCGGCCTGCTGCGCCGGCTGCGCGCCGCCGGGCGCGACCAGCTCGTGCTCTGCGGGGTCTACGCCCACATCGGCGTGCTCGCCACGGCCGTCGAGGCGTTCACCAACGACATCCAGGTCTTCCTCGCCGCCGACGCCGTCGCCGACTTCTCCGAGGAGCGGCACCGCCTCGCCCTGGACTACGTGGCCGAGCGCTGCGGGGTGGTCCTGCCCAGCGCGGAGGTGTTCCGGTGAGCCCGCCCAGCGACCTCCTGGACCGCCTGCTCGCCGCCCCCGGCGACCACGACTTCGCCCTGCTGCACCGGCCGGAGAGCGGCACCCCCGGCACCGTCGACGTCCTGCTGGGCGAGGTCTCCCACCCGGCCACGCTCGCCGGACTGCCGCTGCCGGAGGGCACGGACACGCCGGGCCACGAGACCCTCGTCCTGGTGCCCTACCGCCAGCTCGCCGAACGGGACTTCGCCGCCCCCGACGACGGCTCGCCCCTGATCGCGCTCACCGTCACCGAGCAGGCCGAGCTGCCCCTCGACGGCGTGCTGGAGCGGCTGCCCGACACCCCGGTCGGCATGAGCGGCCACCGCTTCGACCTGTCCGACGACGAGTACGCCGAGAAGGTGCGGCGGGTCGTCGCGGACGAGATCGGCACCGGCGAGGGCGCCAACTTCGTGCTGCGCCGCACCCTGCTCGCCGACCTCGACGGCTACACCCCGCACACCGCGCTGGCCGTCTTCCGCCGGCTGACCTCGGTCGAGCACAGCGCCTACTGGACCTTCGTCATCCACGTCGGCGGGCGGGCCTTCGTCGGCGCCACCCCGGAACGGCACATCTCGGTACGGGACGGCCACGCCGTGATGAACCCCATCAGCGGCACCTACCGCTACCCGCCCGGCGGCGCCGACCTGGCCGGTCTCACCGCGTTCCTCGAGGACCGCAAGGAGACCGACGAGCTGTACATGGTGCTGGACGAGGAACTGAAGATGATGTCCCGCGTCTGCGAACCCGGCGTCCGCGTCACCGGACCCCGGCTCAAGGAGATGGCCCGGCTCGCCCACACCGAGTACTTCATCGAGGGCCGTACCCGCCGCGACCTGCGCGACATCCTCCGCGAGACCCTGTTCGCGCCCACCGTCACCGGCAGCCCGGTGGAGAGCGCGGCCCGCGTCATCCAGCGCCACGAGCCCCAGGGACGCGGCTACTACAGCGGGGTCGCCGCGCTGATCAGCCGCGAACCCGGCGGCGGGCGTTCGCTGGACTCCGCCATCCTGATCCGCACCGCCGACATCGCCGCCGACGGCAAGCTGCGGCTCGCGGTCGGCGCCACCCTCGTACGCCACTCCTCGCCGCGCGCGGAGGCCGCCGAGACCCGCGCCAAGGCGGCCGGGCTGCTGCACGCCCTGGGCGGCGCGGCCGGCCCCGACGTGCCCCCGGTGCCGACGGCCCGCTTCGGGGACAGGCCCGAGGTCCAGGAGGCGCTGCGCGGCCGGAACGCCGACATCGCCGACTTCTGGCTCGCGGCCACGCCCCCGGGCGCCCTCCGGGTGCCCGAGCTGAAGGGGCTGAAGATCCTGGTGGTGGACGCCGAGGACGCCTTCACCTCGATGATCGTCCAGCAGCTCGAAGCGCTCGGCCCGACCGCCGAGGTGCTGCGCTACGACCGGCTGCACGGCCGGCTCGACGGGTTCGACGCGGTCGTGATGGGCCCCGGCCCCGGCGACCCGCAGGACACCGCCGACCCGAAGATCGCCGCGCTGGACGCGGCCGTGGCCCAACTGCTGCGCGCCCGGCTGCCGTTCCTCGCGGTCTGCCTCAGCCACCAGGTGCTCAGCCGCCGCCTCGGCCTCCCGCTGATCCGGCGCGCGGAACCCAACCAGGGCCTGCAGCGCGCCATCGACCTGTTCGGACGGCGCGAACGCGTCGGCTACTACAACACGTTCGCCGCCGTCAGCCCCGCCGACCACCACCACGTACCCGGCACCGGCGAGGTCGCGGTCAGCCGGGACCCGGAGACCGGCGAGGTCGACGCGCTGCGCGGACCCCACTTCGCCTCCTTCCAGTTCCACGCCGAGTCCGTGCTCACCGTCGACGGACCCCGGCTGCTCGGGGACGCCCTGCGGGGGGTGCTCGCCCGATGAGGCTGGAGATCGCCTGGTGGGACCTGGACGACTCGCCCCAGAGCATCCACACCCTCAACGCCCACCTGTCGGAGGGGGTGACCGGCGACTGGGCCGAGGTGCCGGGCCTGAAGGTGAAGTACTGGGTCGCGGACCCGGCGCACAACCGCTGGGGCGCCGTCATGGTGTGGGAGACCGACCGGCCCGCCGGCCACCCGCTGCCGCCCAACCGCGCCGCCGACCTGATCGGCCGCCCCCCGGACCACCGCATGGGCTTCGCCGTAGAAGCCCTCGCCGACCCCGCCGCCCTCCCGGTTCCCCAGGTCACCAAGGAGCCCCGCTGATGCACGAGTACCTGCTCGTGGACGCCTTCTCCCGCAAGCCGCTGTACGGCAACCCGGTCGCCGTCTTCCTGGACGCCGGCGACCTCTCGGCCGAGACGATGCAGCGGATCGCGCGGGAGATGAACCTCTCCGAGACCACCTTCGTCCACCCGGCCCGCGACGGCGGCGACGCGCGCATCCGCATCTTCACCCCGGTCAACGAACTGCCCTTCGCCGGACACCCGTTGCTCGGCACGGCGGTCGCGCTGGGCGAGGTGCTCAAGCGGGACCGGCTGCGGCTGGAGACCGCCATGGGCGCCATCCCCGTCGAACTCGGGGACGACGACGGCGCGGTGACCGTCCGCATGCGGCAGCCGCACCCGGTCTGGGAGCCGTACGAGCACGCGGGGGAGTTGCTGGAGGCGCTCGGTGTCACCGGGACCGTCGCGCCGGTGGAGATCTACCGCAACGGGCCCCGGCACGTCTTCGTCGGGCTGGAGAGCGTCGCCGCGCTCTCCGCGCTCACCCCCGACCACCGCGCCCTCACCCGCTTCCCCGACATGGCGGCCAACTGCTTCGCCGGGGAGGGCGCGCACTGGCGGACCCGGATGTTCTCCCCGGCCTACGGCGTCGTCGAGGACGCGGCGACCGGATCGGCGGCGGGCCCCCTCGCCATCCACCTCGCCCGCCATGGCCTCGCCCGCTACGGGCAGCCGCTGGAGATCCTCCAGGGCGTGG
Source organism: Streptomyces bauhiniae (assembly GCF_004784475.1). Classification (GTDB taxonomy): domain Bacteria; phylum Actinomycetota; class Actinomycetes; order Streptomycetales; family Streptomycetaceae; genus Streptomyces; species Streptomyces seoulensis. The sequence continues at coordinate 365,108 of NZ_SRRT01000005.1, read as the reverse complement.
AGATGGGCCGCCCCTCGCTGATGCTCGCCACCGCCGAGGGCACCGGGGAGCACATCACCTCCGTCCAGGTCGGCGGCCACGGCGTCCCGGTGGGGCGCGGAACCCTCTACGTCTAGGCCCCGACTCAAGGAAGGCACGGCATGAACAGCAGCAAGTTCGAGAGCCTCACCGGCCGCACCGACCGCGGCTTCCCGGAGTACGACGACCCGCCGGCGGAGCCCCTGGGCCTGGTCCGGGACTGGCTCGCCCAGGCCGTCGAGCAGGGGGTGCGCGAGCCCCGGGCGCTCGCCCTGGCCACCGCCGACAAGCGCGGCCGCGCCTCCACCCGGGTCGTGGTCTTCGGCGGCATCGACGACGAGGGCCTGCTGTTCACCACCCACAGCACCAGCCGCAAGAGCCGGGACATCGAGGAGACCGGCTGGGCGTCCGGGCTGCTCTACTGGCGCGAGACCGCCCAGCAGATCAGCATCGGCGGCCCGGCCGTCCCCATCGGGGAGGCCGAGGCGGACGCCCTCTGGCACGCGCGGCCCGTCCCGCTGCACGCCATGTCCGCCGCGTCCCAGCAGAGCGAGCCCCTCACCGACCCCGACGCGCTGCGCGCCGCCGCCGAGTCCCTCGCCGCCACCGGCGCCGCCCTGGACCGCCCCGCCCGGTTCACCGGCTACCGGCTGGTCCCGCACGAGGTGGAGTTCTGGTCGGCCCGCTCTGACCGGATGCACCACCGGCTGCGCTACGAACGCGACGGCGCCGACTGGCGCGTCACCCGGCTCCAGCCATGACCGCCCCCGACGACAGGAGCCGCCCCGCCATGCAGGAACGCGCCTTCCCCCTGGTCTTCGCCGAGCGCGTCCCGGCGACCGCCGCCTTCTACGAACGGCTCGGCTTCACCCGGCTGCGGCAGAACCCGCCCGAGGGCGAGCCCACGTACATCGCCCTCGCCCGCGGCACCGCGGAGCTGGCCGTGGTCTCCGCCGACTGGCCCGCCACCCGGTACGGCCGGCCGCTGGGCACCGGGGTCCGGTTCGAGATGTTCGTCCTCGTCGACGACCTGGACACCCTGCTGAAGGAACTCGCCGGGGCCGGCGTCCCCTTGCTGCGCGACCCCGTGGAGATGCCCTGGGGCGAGCGGATCGCCTACGTCACCGACCCCGACGGCAACCCCGTCGCCCTCGCCGCCGGACCCCACTCCTGACCACCTGACCTGGGACGCGCCATGACGCTGGACATCGCCGAGACCGACCGCATCCTCGAACCGCCGCACGGCACCCGCCCCGACCCGGACGCCTTCGTGCAGGCCGCCATGGCCTGGCACTTCGACCCGGACACCGGATCGCCGTTCTGGCTCAAGCGGGCCACCGCCTTCGACTTCGACCCCCGCCGCGACATCCGCACCCACGCCGACCTCGCCCGCTTCCCCAACGTCGCCGCCGAACTCCGGCACGTCCCCGCCGCCGACCTCGTCCCGCGCGGCTACGGCGACCGCCCCGACGTGATCGGGGTCTACGAGAGCGGCGGCACCACCGGCGCCCCCAAGCGCGTGGTGCTGCTGCGGGACTGGCTGGAGCGCACCCTGCACTGGAGCAACGAGGCGCTCGACGCGCACGGCTTCCCGCGCGGCGCCGACTGGCTCGGCCTGGTGCCCGGCGGCCCGCACATCGTCGGCGAGTACTTCCAGCGCTCCGCGGCGACCCACGGCCGGTACGGGTTCCGCGTCGACCTCGACCCGCGCTGGGTCAAGCGGACCATCGCCGAGGGCCGGGGACCCGAGGCGGGCGCCTACGCCGAGCACGTGATCGACCAGGCCGCCGAGGTGCTGCGCACCCAGGACATCGGGGTCATGACCATCACCCCGCCTCTGCTGGAGCGGCTGGCCCGCCGGGACGACCTGGTCGACCTCGTCAACGACAAGGTCCGCGCGATCCGCTGGGGCGGCACCCAGATGGACGCCGACTCCCGTCACCTGTACCGCACCGAGGTCTTCCCCGACACCGTCCTCAGCGGCAACTACGGCAGCACGATGATCCTCGGCTTCGCGGGGGAGCGGCCGGGCCTCCCGGACGACGGGCCCTGCGTCTTCGACACCCTCGACCCCTGGGTCACCTTCGGCGTGGTCGACCCCGAGACCGGCCGGCCCGTCCCCTACGGGGAGCGGGGACGGGTGGTCGCCCACCACGTCAGCAAGTCCTTCCTGCTGCCCAACAACCTAGAACGCGACCTGGCCACCCGCGTCCGGCCGCCCGAGGGCGGGATCGGGGACTCCGTCGCCGACATCGCGCCGGTCGGCACCTTCGAGAACGAGACGGTCATCGAGGGGGTCTACTGATGCCGGCCGTGACGGAAGAGGAGGGGCTGCCCCAGCTCGACGCGCTCGGGCCGAGGGGCCCGTACCGCGCCCGCAACCGGCTCACGGTCACCGATGTCTCCGGCACGCCGGTCGCCCAACTCAGCCTGGTACCGGGGGTGTTCCTGCACCGCGCGCTGACCGCGCTGCGCCGCGCCGAGCCGCCGGCGCCCGATCGGCGGGCCGCCGTACTGGCCCGTGCGGCCGAGCTGTTCACCACCGGCCGGGTGGGCGGGCTGACCGTCGCCGAGCACGAGCACCTCGTCAGCCGGGTCGGCGGAGTGCCCCTGGGGGTCGTGCGCACCGCGACCCGCGCCATCGGGGAGCGCCTGGCGGCCGCGTACGACAGCGCGCGGCGGGCCCGGCCGGTGGACGCCCGTGACGACTGGCGGGACCCGCTCACCCGCGCCGGGCGCGCGGTGTGGACCCGGCGCGGCGAGGTGTTCGCGGTGAACGCGGCCGGGAACCACCCCGGTACCCACAGCCTCTGGCCCGAGGCGCTGGCGCTCGGCTTCCGGGTCGCCGTCCGCCCCTCGCGCCGGGAGCCCTTCACCCCGTACCGTCTGATCACCGCGCTGCGGGAGGCCGGGCTCGGGCCGGACCAGGTGGCGTTCCTGCCCACCGGGCACGAGCTGGCCGACGAGCTGCTGCGCGGCGCCGACCTCGGCATGGTGTACGGCGGCGACGACGCGGTCCGGCGCCACCGGACCGACCCGGCGGTGCTGACCCAGGGGCCCGGCCGGTCCAAGATCCTCGTCACCGCCGAGGTGGACTGGCGCGAGCACCTGGACACCATCGTCGACTCCGTCAGCCACCACGGCGGCACGGGCTGCGTCAATGCCACCGCCGTCCTCGTGGAGGGCGACCCGGCTCCGCTGTGCGCGGCTCTCGCCGAACGGCTCGGCGCGCTGCCCGCGCTCGCGCCGGAGGACGACAAGGCCGTACTGCCCGTCCAACCCGTCGCCACGGCACGGGCGTTCGGCGCCCACCTGGCCAACCGGGCTGCGGGCACCCGGCCCTGGCTGGGCGCGGAGGGGGTGGTGGCCGAACTCGGGGACGGCAGCGCCGCGTTGCGGCCCGCCGTGCATCAAGCCGACCGGCCCGACGCGGCCCTGCTCGGCGTCGAACTGCCCTTCCCCTGCGTCTGGGTGGCGCCCTGGACCCCCGAGGCCGGCACGGCCGTCCTGCGGGACAGCCTCGTCGTCACCGCGCTGACCACACGGGAGGAGCTGATCGACCGGCTGCTGGAGGAGCCCACCATCGGCAACGTCTACGTCGGCGACACCCCCACCTACCGCATCGCGCCCGGCCTGCCGCACGACGGCTTCCTCGGCGACTTCCTGATGCGCACCAAGGCGGTCATCCGCACCTGAGCCCGCCTCTCAACTTCCCTGCTGGACAAGAGAACTTGCCGAAAGGACCACCACACCCATGCACGCCGTTTCGTACACCGCACAGTGGATGGCCGCCGCCCGCGCCCTGGAGTCCGAGCGCGAGGACGCCCTCTACGTCGACCCGCTGGCCCGCGACCTCGCCGAGCCCAAGGGGTTCGAGCTGATCGACCGCTATGTCGGCGGCGGACTGCTGCCGTTCATCTCCATCCGCACCCGCTTCTTGGACGACGCGATCCGCGACCTGCTCGCGGACGGCTCGATAGGCCAGGTCGTGCTGATCGCCGCAGGCATGGACACCCGCGCCTTCCGGCTCGACTGGCCCGACGACGTCGACGTCTACGAGGTCGACCACGGCCCGCTCATCACCGAGAAGCGGCGCCGCCTCGACGCGCTGGGCGCCAAGCCCTCCGTCAAGCGCCGCGAGGTGTCCGCGGACCTGACCAAGGAGTGGCTGCCCGACCTGGAGGCGGCCGGCTTCGACCGGACGCGGCCCACGCTGTGGGTCGCCGAGGCGCTGACCTTCTTCCTCACCGAGGAGCAGGCCGGCGGGCTGCTGCGCCTGCTGGCCTCCGCCTCCGCGCCCGGCAGCCACCTGGCCTTCGACATCCTCGGCCGGACCCTGCTGCGCAGCCCGTTCTCCAAGCCGTTCCTCGACCGGCTCGCGGAGGACGGCACGCCGTGGATCTTCGGCACCGACGAGCCGGAGCCGTTCCTTCAGGCGAACGGCTGGGAGGTCGAGTCGCTGAAGGAGCCGGGCCAGCCCGGCGCGGGCGAGGGGCGCTGGCCGTACGACGTCCAGCCGCGCGGGCGCCGGTTCGCCAACCGGCTGTGGCTGATCCGGGCGCGGCTCGCCGGGCAGTGACGCCGGGTCCCTGAGCACGTGGCTGCCGGAACCCCGCCGGAGGGGTTCCGGCGCCGCTCAGTCCCGCGCCTGGAGCCGCTCCCGCAGCTCCAGGTTCTCCTCCGCCAGCATCCGCAGCCGCTCCCGGACCGGCTCCAGTGCCTCGGCCAGCTCCGGCTCCGAGTAGCGCGGGGTGATGTGCTTGGGGCAGTTCCAGAACAGGCCCTCCACCCGGATCAGCATGAGCTGCTCCAGCGGGCCGTCGGTGCGCAGGTCGGACAACTGCTCGTGCAGCTCCGGGAATTCGGCCGGATCACGGGTCTCCGCCCGGCCGAAGATCTTCAACCGGGTGGGGTTGGCGTAGTCCATGAAGAACAGCGAGACCCGGTCGTCGGAGCGGAGGTTGCCCGCGGTGATGTACTGCCGGTTGCCGCGCACCTCCACCCAGGCCAGCGTGCCGCTGTCCAGCACATGCACGAAGCCCGGCGGGCCGCCCCGGAACTGCACGTACGGCCACCCGTCCTCCCCGGTGCTGGCCAGGTAGAACCCGTCACGTGCCTGGATGAAGTCCGCCTCGTCCGGCCCCAGCCGGTCCGGCTCCTCGGTGTCCCGCGCCAGCAGCCGCGCCATCGCCTGCGCACTGCCCCGCTCCTCCTGCACACCCCGCACATTCTTGGTGAACGCCAGCCGCGCATACCGGCTCATCCAGGCCCCCTGAGGTCACACCCGCCAAATCCCGGTCGACGGCCGACTGTATCCACGCCCCGCCACGCGGCAAAGGACCACCGTCGTCCCCACGCGCGAAGACCCCCGCCCGGCGGGTTGCCGGGCGGGGGTCCTCGGTCACCTCATCAGGTGCGGTAGGCGTAGAACGCCGCCGTCGGGTAGGACGCGACGAGGCTGGCCACCGACCGGTTGTAGGTGTTGGTGGAGTGGTACGTCACGTAGGGCACGCCCTGGGCGTCGCGCTTGGTGACGATCATCGTGTGGTCCTTGGACCCGTCCTTGTTGAAGTCCATCTGGATGACATCGCCGATGTCCGCCTGGTAGACATTCGCAAGGCTCGTGACCCGCTTCGAGGACAGCGCGAACCAGGAGAACTCGTTCACACCCACGAAGGAGTCCGACTGGATGTCGGCGGTGCCGAACCACTTGTGGAAGTCGTTCGTGTAACCGGGAACGTGCTTCCAGCCACCCGCCTTCAGCGCCTGGCTGACGAAGTTGGTGCAGTCACCACCGGCGCCGGCCCCGTTGAAGTCCGGGTACTCGGTGTTGTACTTGCTCCAGTACTTCGTCGCGTACGCGACCATGGCCTTGTAGTCGTAGCCGGTGCCCGTGAGGGTCTTCGGCTTCGCCGGAGCCGGCCGGGTGGTGGCCGCGCGGGGCGCGTCCGGCGGGCTGTCGTCCGCCTTCACCTCGACCTTGGCCACCTCGGGCTTCGCCACCTGGTTCACCGCGAGGTAACCCTCGTCGGTGTCCTTGATGCGCGTGAGCTGCCAGTTGCCACCGCGGTCCGCCTGGAAGGTCAGCTCGTGGTGCGCCTGGAACCCCGTGGTGGGGGGCTCGTTGCCCGTGACCTTCTTGTAGGTCAGCGACGTGGTCTCGGTGACGGCCACCGTGGCACGCCGTCCCTTGACCTGCGTGGCGTCCAGCTTCACGCTGGTGCTGCCCGCGCTGTACTGCTCGCCCAGCGCGGCCAGCCGGCTCTTGCGGCCGCGCAACTGGCTGAGCGCCGAGTCCTCCTGGCGCGACTGCGTGCCGGACAGGCGCACATCGCCGGAGAAACCGGAGGTCCGCTGCTTGCGGCTCTCCGAAGCACCGCCCACCAGGGCCTGGGTGCGGTCGGTGAAGACCGCGTCCGCCAGCTTCTGGAAGGTCGCCTTGGTCGCCGTGTCGACGGTCGGGTCGTCGGTGACCGCCGCGCCCGCGCTCCAGTTCGGCAGCAGGGCGACGCCCGCCACCACGGAGGCGGCCGCCGCCGAGATTATGGTGGCGCGGCTCCGCTTACGGCTCAATTTTCTTGACTTCAATGATGTTCCCCTCTACGCCGGTACACAGACCGGGACTCCGGTGACAGAGACCGGGCGAACGCATCTTCGCATGCCGTGTGCGGCAGGTGTGAAGACGGGATGCACAAGTGGAACCAGACTGTTTCACAGGTCACTTGACGACCGATGACCAGTCGGGCGACTGGGCCGGGTCCAGGGTGCGCAGCCGCGCCAGCGTCTGCGGTGTCTGGACGTCCATCCAGTCGGCCAGTTCCTTGAAGGACACGCACTTCACGCCCTTCTTGGTGCACACGTTCTTGACCACCTGGTCGATGGCCCGCATGTAGATGCCGCCGTTCCAGTCCTCGAAGTGGTTGCCGATGAACAGCGGCGCCCGGCTCCCGTAGTACACCCGGTTGAAACCGGCCATGTACGAATCGACCGTCTGCTGCTCCCACTTGGGGAACTCGGCCGGGTCGCCCTGCGTCTCGCCGTCCGACTGGTTGTACAGGAAGTTGAAGTCCATGGACAGGCCCTGGTACTTGCCGGACTCGTAGGGGAGCATCTGGAGCGGGAAGTCCCAGATGCCGTTCTTCTTCTCCGGCCAGATCTGGAAGTCGCCCGCCGAACTGGCGTCGTAGCGCCAGCCGTAGCTCTTGATGGCCTTCAGCAGGTTCTTCTGGCCCTCCAGACAGGGCGCCCGGCCGCCGGTGACCTCCTTCTTGAAGTCGAAGGGCAGCGGGTCGATGTCCTTGTAGCCGGTGTTGGTCTTCCAGTGCTCCACGAACGAGAAGAACTGGTCGATCTCGCTCTTCCATTCCTCCACGCTCCAGTCGCCGCCGCCCTTGGCGCCGCAGAAGTGGCCGTTGAAGTGGGTGCCGATCTCGTTGCCGTCCTCGTACGCCTCGCGCAACTGCTCCACGGTCTCGCGGATGTGCTCGTCGGTGGCGTAGTCGATGGCGGCGGCGCCGGGGGAGTGCTGCGGCGGGTGGTAGAGGTCCTTCTTCGCCTTCGGCAGCAGATAGATGCCGGTGAGGAAGAACGTCATATGGGCGTTGTACTGCTTGGCAAGTTGACGGTAGTGCGAGAAGAGATGGTCGCTGCCCTCCAGCCCGCCGTCCCAGGAGAAGACGACGAACTGGGGCGGTTTCTCACCGGGCTTGAGCCGTACGGGCTTCAACGTGCCCTGCTGTGGCCCGGTGTAGGACGTGGAGCCGTCCCCGAGCACCTTGGTCTTCCCGTCCCACTCCGGCTCCGCGGACGCGCCGGGGTCCTTGGCGGGGGAGACCGCGGAGGCGATGTCGTCCTCGTGGTTGAGCAGCAGATACCCCGTGACCGTGGAGACGAGCACGAGCAGCACGGCCAGCGCGAGGACGGCGGGGCGCGTGACGCGGCCGCCCTCGGGGTTGCGTGCCTTGCGACGGCGGCCTGTGCTCGACGACTTCATACGGATCGATCTCCGGGGCGGGTTGCGGGTTGAGGAGCCGGGAAGGGGTGGGCCGGACGGCGGCGCGGGCTCAGCCGACGCCCACGGCCTGCGACCAGATTCCGAACGGCACGCTGTTCTCACGGGTGCCGGCCAGACCGTCCAGCGGCAGCGGTTCCAGGCTCTTGCCCAGGTCGATGCGGTAGACGACGATCGCGGTCGAGACCGACTTGAGGGTGCCCGTGTACCAGAGCGCGGTGTCCTTGTCGGTGGTCCCGTCCTTTCCGGCGGCCGGGGTGGTCGCCGCGGGGGTGGGGTGGAAGGCGCGGAAGTTGTCCGCGAGGGCCTCGCTGACCTGCTGGGCGACCTCGGGACGTACCGCCCGGCGCCGGTCGGGCGCGTCCAGGCGCACACCGGCGCCGTTGCGGGTGACCCGGCGCACCGAGTACGGCTCGGTGTGGCTGCCGTCCGCCGCGAAGGTGGCGTAGCCGCTGGCCATGCGGATCGTGCTGGGCGTGGAGGTGCCGAGCGACAGGTCGGGCGTCGCCGGGCCGAAGCTGGAGGACAGGAGACCGGCCGCCTGCGCGGTGGCCTTCACCTTCTCCAGGCCGGTGTCCATGCCGAGCTGCATGAACGGCGTGTTCACCGAGCGGGCGAGCGCCTGGCGCAGGGAGATCGGCCCGTAGGAGCGCTTGCCGTCGTTGTGCGCGGCGACCTTCTTGCCGCTGCGGTCCCAGTAGGGGCCCTCGGGGGTGGTGACGGGCACCGCGTCGTCGCCGTTGTACACCGACTCCGGGGTGACCGGGGTGGCCGGGCCCTCGCGGGTCTTGTGCACGCCGTTCTCCAGGCCCGCCGCGTAGACGAAGGGTGTGAAGGCCGAACCGGCGGGCACGGTAGTGGCGTTGGACTCGTTGTAGCCCTGTTTACGGTGGTCGGGGCCGCCGTACACGGCGACGATCCGGCCGTCGGTGGCGACCGAGGCGGCGCCGTAGTGGGCGGTGCGCGCGGCCTTGGGGTCCTTCTTCAGCGCGGCCTCGCGGGCCTTGGTGACCGCGTCGGTCAGCTCGCTCTCCCGCTTGCGGTCGAAGGTGGTGTAGATCTGGTAGCCGCCGAGGTCGAACTCCTTGTCCGACAGATGGGCGTTCTTCCGTGCGTACTGCGACGCCAGCTCCACCAGGTAGTCGCTCTGCTTGCCGGTGTCGTAGATCTGCAGCGTCTTGGTCGGCTCGGGGAACTTGGTGTACTTGGCGCGCTCGGCCGGGGAGAGCTTGCCGATCTTGACCATGCGGTCGAGAATCCACGACCACCGCTCCACCGCCCGGCGGTGGTTGGCCGCGCTGAGCGTGGGGTCGTACAGTCCGGCGCCCTTGAGCAGCGAGGCGAGCATGGCGGCCTCGCTGGGGTTCAGCTTGCTGACGTCCTTGCCGTAGTACGCCTGGGACGCGCGCTGGATGCCGTAGGTGCCGCGGCCGAACCAGCTCGTGTTGAGGTAGCCCTCGAGGATCTTGTCCTTGCTCATCCGGTTGTCGAGCTTGAGGGCGATCATCGCCTCGGTGAGCTTGCGGCCGAGGTTCTGGTCCTGGTTGAGGTAGACGTTCTTGACGTACTGCTGGGTGATCGTGGAGCCGCCCTCGGTGTCACCCTGGCCGACCGTGCGCCACAGGGCGCGGGTGATGCCCTTGGCGGAGATGCCGGGGTCGGAGTAGAAGCTCTCGTTCTCCGCTGCCAGCACCGCCCAGCGGACGCCCTCCGGGATGTCCTTGAGCGGCATCGCCTGCCGGCGCACCCAGCCGGTCCGGGCCATCGGGGTGCCGTCGGACCAGAAGTAGACGTTGTCCTGCTGGGTGGCGTAGGAGTTGAGGTTGGTGGGGACGTCGGTCGCCGCGTAGGCCACGGTCAGGCAGAGGCCGGTCAGGCCCATGAGGGCGAACCAGCCCGCGAGCCACTGGCGCCAGGACGGTATCCAGCGCCGCCAGTCCTCCCGGCCCGGACGCGGGTACTCCGGGCGCAGCTTGCGGACGTACGGCGCGGCGAGCGCGGCGTAGGGGGCGAGCCTGGCGGTGACGGGGGCGAGGAGGCGGCGGAGTACGGCGAGGACGGTCAGCAGCGGGGCGAGGAAGCGGGAAGGGCGGGGGGCGCCGGACTGCTCGGTGGCCTTCGGCCCGGGCTTCGGCGCGGGGCGGGTGCCGTCCAGGGCGAGGATCTTGAGCTGCATCGTCTCGTCGGGGCGGACGGTGCCGACCCGGAGCTGCATGGTGGCCTCGGGCTCGAACGCGGCCGGGTCCGGGGTGTTTTCGGCCTCCTGCCGGTCCGGCTCCTGGGCACGGCGTCCCCACGCCCGTTTCGGCGCCGCGCGCCGGCCCCGCCCACGCCGGACCCCCTCGGCGCCGCCGGCGCCGTCAGCGGCACCCGTGGCGTCATCGGCGTCCGCCCCCCGCCCTGCCTCGGTCACGACAGGTCTCCCTCCCCACTCGGCCTTGCTCGCGTGGGCAGACGGACCGGCCGGAATCGGTGACCATCACGGTGGCACCGATGGCCAATTTGTTACCCCCTGGCCCCGTGTCTGCCCGCGAGCTTCACAAATTATCAGCTAATACTTTCGAAACCTGGAGACCAGGGTCGGTCATGGGTCACACCCGGCCGCGCAGGTGATCGCCGCCGGTCACCCGCCTGGTCAACTCCCGTGCCCCGCATGCAGAATGACGACCACCACTAGATGATCGTCTGTGTTCGCACCGGCCAGAATCATGACGGAGCCCGCCCATGACCACCGGCACCCCCGGCCCCCGGCAGATCGACACCAGCACGGCCCACCCCGCGCGCGTATACGACTGGCTGCTCGGCGGCAAGGACAACTACCCCGTGGACGAGGCGGTGGGGGAGCGGCTGCCCGCCGAGGCGGCCGCCGGCGCCCGGCAGAACCGTGCCTTCATGAACCGCGCGGTCGCCTGGCTCGCCGCGCAGGGCGTCGACCAGTTCCTCGACATCGGCACCGGCATCCCCACCGAGCCGAACCTGCACCAGATCGTCCAGCGGATCGTGCCGACCGCGCGGATCGTCTACACCGACAACGACCCGATCGTGCTGCGGCACGCGGAGGCGCTGCTCGTCGGCCGCCCCGAGGGCGCCACCCAGTACGTGGAGGCCGACGTCCGCGACCCGGCCGCCATCATCAAGAACGCCCGCCAGACGCTCGACTTCGACCGGCCCATCGCCCTGTCCCTGATCGCCCTGATGCACTTCATCAACGACGACCAGGACCCGTACGGGCTCGTCTCCAACCTCCTCGCCACCCTGCCCTCGGGCAGCTACCTGGTCCTCTCGCACGCCTCCTCCGACATCTTCCCGGAGCTGTCCGCCCAGGTCACGGCCGAGTACGCCAAGGGCGGCATCAAGCTCGGCTTCCGCGACCGGGCGGGCGTGGAGCGCTTCTTCGAGGGCCTGGAACTGGTCGAGCCCGGCCTCGTCACGGCCACCGAGTGGTTCAAGGACGGCGACGCCCCGGCGCCCGAGGAGAGCGGTATCTACGCCGGGGTGGCCCGCCTCCCGTAGCAACCCCGCTTAGGTAAGCCGAACCTAACGTCCGATAATGTGTGCCGGGCAATCAGCCGGGCCCGCAGCACGGGTCCGTGTGACACGGCTGCGGGCCGGGCTCTCCGGCGCGCGAGTACCACGGGAGTCGGCTTGTCCCAGATCATCGACGCGACGACGCGCCAGCCGGACGGCGTCGACACCGCCGGCTTCGTGGAACTGGGCTCGCGGGAGGAACTGCGCGAACTCCTGGGCGAGCCGCACCCCATCGTCATCGACAAGGTGCACCGGCACCTCGACGACACCGACCGGGACATCCTCGCCCGTTCGCCCTTCTGCCTCCTGGCCACCTCCGACCGCCAGGGCAACTGCGACGTCTCGCCGCGCGGCGACGGCCCCGGATTCACCCACGTCCTCGGCCCGTCCACGCTGGCCATCCCGGACCGCCCCGGCAACCGGCGGGCCGACAGCTTCCACAACATCCTGGACAACCCGCACGCCGGACTGCTCTACCTGATCCCCGGCGGCACCCGGGTCCTCCGCGTCAACGGCCGCGCCCGCCTGCTCACCGACGCGCCCTTCTTCGACGCCATGGCCGACGGCGGTCCGCGCCCCCTGCTGGCGCTCGTGCTCGACATCGACGAGATCTACCTCCACTGCCCGGCCTCCCTGCGCCGCTCCGGCCTGTGGAAGCCGTCCAGTTGGCCCGAGAGCTGACCTCTGTGGAGATTGCCCCGGTCAGGGGGTGATCAGTCGGGGTAAGGATAGGCTAACCTTCCCTCGTGAGTTCCGGTGAAGAGACAACCCGTACGCGCGGTCATCTGCTGACCGCCCATGACGTGACCGTGGCGTACGACGGAACGGACGTGGTGCACCAGGCGGCCATCACGATCCGGCCCGGCGAGGTCACGGCGCTCGTGGGCCCCAACGGCAGCGGCAAGTCCACCCTGCTGCGCACCGTCGCCCGCCTCCAGTCCCCCCGCACCGCCACGCTCACCCTGGCGGAGCCGGGGGAGGAGACGGTCGACGGACTGGCCCTGACGGCCCGTGAGTTCGCCCGCCGCGTCGCCCTGCTGACCCAGGGACGCCCCACCCCCGGCGGGCTGACCGTGCGCGACGTGGTCGAGTTCGGCCGCTACCCGTACCGCAGCCGCTGGACCCGCGCGGACGCGGGCGGCGCCGACGCCGTACGGCGGGCCCTCGCGCTGACCGACCTGACGGACCTCGCCGACCGGGGAGCCGAACACCTCTCCGGCGGCCAGCTCCAGCGGGTCTGGCTCGCCAGTTGCCTCGCCCAGGACACCGGCGTGCTCCTCCTCGACGAACCCACCACCTACCTCGATCTGCGCTATCAGGTCGAACTCCTCGACCTGATGCGGGACCTGGCGGACGACCACGGCATCGCGGTCGGTGTCGTCCTGCACGACCTGGACCAGGCCGCCGCCGTCGCCGACCGGATCACCCTGCTCCGCGCGGGCCGGATCATCGCCGACGGCGACCCCGAGGACGTCCTCACGGCCGAGCGCCTCACCGCCACCTACGGCATCCGCATCGATGTCGACACCGACCCCCTGACCGGCCGGCTGCGCACCCGCGCCCTCGGCCGCCACCACGCACGCACCGGAAGGCTCAGCACCACCTCATGAGACGCCACCTGATCGCCCTCGCCGCCCTGTCCGCCGGCGCACTCGCCCTCACGGCCTGCGGCACCACCGAACCCGCCGCCTCCGGCAAGGACAAGGGCACCGCCCAGAGCATCACCCTGACCGACGACACCGGCGCCAGGATCAAGCTGGACGGCCCGGCCAAGAAGGTCGTCGGCACCGAGTGGAACGTCGTGGAGAGCCTCGTCACGCTCGGCGTGGACCCGGTCGGCGTCGCCGACGTCAAGGGCTACAAGACCTGGGACACCGCCGCCCCGCTGCGCAACACCCCCAAGGACATCGGCACCCGCGGCGAGCCCAGCATGGACACCATCGCCTCGCTGAGCCCCGACCTCATCGTGGCCACCACCGACCTGCCCGCCGCCGCGGTCAAGCAACTGCGGAAGATAGCCCCGGTGCTGGAGGTCAAGTCGGCGGACGCCGCCGACCAGATCGGCCGGATGAAGAAGACCCTCGACCTCATCGGCAAGGCCACCGGCACTTCCGACCAGGCCGCCAAGGCGGGCGAGGAGTTCGACGCCAAGGTCGCCGAGGCCAGGAAGAAGCTCGCGGGCGCCGGCCGCGCCGGGGACGAGATCGCCTTCGCCGACGGCTACGTCGCCGCCAACCAGGTCTCCCTGCGGGCCTACACCGACGGTTCCCAGCTCGGCACCGTCAACAAGGCCCTCGGCCTGAAGAACGCCTGGAAGCTCAAGGGCGACCCCGCCTACGGCCTCGCCGCCACCGACGTCGAGGGCCTGTCCTCGCTCGGCGCCGACACCCAGTTCGCGTACATCGGCAGCGACAGCGAGGGCGACCCGTTCAAGAAGGAACTCGCCAAGAACGCCGCCTGGAAGGCGCTGCCCTTCGTCAAGAAGGGTGCCGTGCACCGGCTCCCCGACGGCATCTGGATGTTCGGCGGCCCCAAGTCCATGCAGGCGTACATCGACGCCCTCACCGGCGTCCTGACGAAGTAACACCATGGCCGTCACCGCGACAGTTCCCGCCACCGGCCGCACGGCCGTGACCACCCGGACGGGCGCGGTCGCGGTGACGGCCCTGCTCGTCCTGCTCGTCGCCGCCCTCGCGGTCGTCGACATCACCCAGGGCACCGCCGCCGTCGGCGCGCCCGAGGTGTGGAAGGCGCTCACCGGACGCGCCGGCCCCGGCGACGCCTCCGTCGTCGTCGCCTCCCGGCTGCCCCGCGCGGCCGCCGGACTGCTGGTCGGCACCGCCCTCGGCATCGCGGGCGCCGCCCTCCAGGCCGTCAGCCGCAATGTGCTCGCCGCGCCCGACACCCTGGCCGTGAACGCCGGTTCCTACCTGGCCCTCGGCCTGCTCACCGTCACCGGCGTCTCGCTGCCCCTGCTCGCCTCCTCCGGCGTGGCCTTCGCCGGGGCGCTCGCCGCAGCCGCCGTCGTGCTCTCCCTGTCCGGCCTCGCCGCGGGCACCGTACGGCTCGTCCTCGCGGGCAGCGCCGTCACCCTCGGCCTGTCCTCCGTGACCGACGCCCTGCTGCTGCTCTTCCCCGAGCGGACCAACGGCCTCTACCAGTGGAACCAGGGCAGCATCGCGCAGAACGGCTTCGACGGCGTCCTGCAGATGACCCCGGTCGCCCTCGCGGGCCTGGCCGGGCTGCTCCTGATGGCCCGCCGGATGGACGCCCTCGCCCTCGGCGACGAGACGGCGCGCGGACTCGGCGTACCGGTCCGGGGCACCCGGATCACCGTCGTGGTCTGCGCCTCGCTGCTCGCGGCGGCGGCCGTCACCCTGGCCGGCCCGGTCGGCTTCGTCGGCCTGTGCGCCCCCGCCCTGGTCCGCCCCCTGGCCCGGCGGATGCGGCCCTTCGTCCGGACACGGGCCGCGCTGCCCGTCGCCGGGCTCACCGGCGCCGGACTGGTCCTCGGCGCGGACGTGCTGCTGCGCCTGCTGGTGTCGGCCCAGTCCGCCGTCGCCGTGCCCACCGGGGTCGTCACCAGCCTGCTCGGCGCGCTGTTCCTGGTCGGGATGGCCGCGCGGGTCCGGGACACCGGCACCGCCGGGACCGCCGAGCGGGGACGCCTGGTCGGCCGGACCACCTTCCTGGTCACGGTGGCGGTACTCGTCGCCGTGCTGGCCGGGGTCATGGTCGCCGGGGTGCTGCTGGGCGACACCAAGCTCCTGCTCGGCGACGTCGTCAACTGGGCGGGCGGGATGGCCGGTCAGTCCGTCGGGTTCGTGCTGGACACCCGTGTGCCGAGGGTCCTCGCGGCGCTCCTCGCGGGCGGGGCGCTCGCGCTCTCCGGCACCCTCGTGCAGGCCGTCACGCGCAATCCGCTCGCCGAACCCGGCATCCTCGGCGTCTCCGGCGGCGGTGCGCTCGGCGCGGTCCTCTTTGTGACGACGGCACCGATGGCCGGGTCCTGGGGCATCGCCGGGGCCGCCTTCGCGGGGGCCGGGGTGGCCGCCGCGGTCGTCTTCGGGCTCGCCGCGCGGGGCGGGTTCGGGCAGAACCGGCTGGTCCTGGTGGGCATCGGCGTCCAGGCCGCGGCCACGGCGCTGATCGGGCTGCTCATCGTGATCACCGACCCGTTCAACGCGACCAAGGCCCTGACCTGGCTGTCCGGTTCCACCTACGGGCGCACCCTGACGGACACCCTGCCGGTGGCGGGCGCGCTCGCGGTGGGGCTGGTGATCGCCGTCTTCCGGCGCACCGAACTGGACCTGGTCTCGCTGGACGAGGACACGCCGAGGCTGCTCGGGCTGCGCACGGCTCCGGCCCGGTTCGGGCTGCTGGCGGTCAGTGTGGTGCTGAGCGCCACCGCCGTCGCCGCCGCGGGCACCATCGGCTTCGTCGGCCTGGTCGCCCCGCACGCGGCGCGCGCCCTGGTCGGCCGCCGCCACACGCGGGTGATCCCGGTGGCCGTGATGCTGGGCGCCGTCCTGGTCTGCGTCGCCGACCTGATCGGCCGTACCGTGATCGCCCCCGCGCAGCTCGGCGCCGGTCTGATGACCGCCGTCATCGGCACGCCGTACTTCCTGTACCTGCTGGTCCGCACCCGGCGCTGAGCTTCCTCCGACCTTCGGGCCGTCACATACCGGTGTGGCGGCCCGAAGCCTGTTCTCACCGGAGTTGTACAGGGGGGCGCGAAGGGGCGCACGGGGCGCGCGACGATGAGCCCTGTACGCGCCCCTTCCGGGGCGGCGAGAATAACTACGGCGGCGGAGGCGGCCGTTCGCCGGACCCCCGAGGAAAGGCAGGTTGGCCACAGTGCTGCTGCGTCTGCCCACGTCCGTGTCCGAAGCGCGGGAATACCTGGCCGAGGGAGCCGTGCCCGTAGGCGGCGCCACCCTGGTCTGGGCCACCTGGCAGCGCGACGGGTTCCCCACTCAGGCCGTGTCGCTGCGCGAACTGCCCGAGGCCAACGTCCTCGGCCCCGAGGAACTGGGCGGCGCCGTCGTCCTCAACCGCGTCGACGACCGCGTCCCCGAGGTGCTGCGCCGCGCGGCGGGCTCGGTCGGCACCGGCGCCGTACGCCGGGCGGCCACGGTCGGCGGCAACATAGCGGGCAGCACCCTGCGCTGCCTCCTCCCGGCGGCCCTCGTCCTGGACACCCGCGCCACGGTCCTGACCTCCACCGGGGTGTACGACACCGACCTGGCCGAGGTCGTCGCCAAGAGCCCCGTCCTGCTCAGCCTGCGCTGGCGCACCCCCGTGGCCAGCGCCTACCGCAAGCACGAGAGCGAGCCGGGCGGACCGCCGCCCCTCGTCGTCGCCTCCGCCCTGCACGCCCTCGGCGAGGGCCGCTACCGCCTCAGCATCGCCGTACGCGACGGCTACGAGGTCGTCAGCGAGAGCACCGAGTGCGGCACCGACCCCGAGGAACCGCTGTCGGCCCTCGGACCGACGCTGCTCAGCGACATCCCGGCCGCCCGCACGGCGGTCCACGACCAGATCAACGGGCTGCTGTCCCGCTGAAGTCCTAAAAGAAGGGGGGCCACGGCCGCACGCCGTGACCCCCTTCGCCGTACGCCGCTCAGACCGCGCTGTCGCGCAGCTCCGCCAGCGCGCCCTCGGTCAACTGCCGGGGCACCGACTCCGCGTCCACCAACAGCACGTCGCAGGGCGCGCCGTGGGTGAGGGCGGAGGTGATGCTGCCGTCCGCGAACTGGGCCAGCGGCCCGCGCGGTGAACGGCCCACGGCCACCGCCCGCGCACCCACCCGCGCCGCGTGCTCGGCCAGCACCCGCCCGGCGGCGGCATGGTCGCCGACGCTGGTGAGCACCTGCCCCGACGCGGTCACCCCGTGCGCCGCCAGCCGGGCGAGATGGGCCGAGACGGCCGCCCGCGCCTCCTCGGCGCTCTCCGGCTCCACGGCCTGCTCCTCCACCACGACCGTCTCCCGGACGTGCACGACCTCCAGCGGACTGCCGGTCTCCCGCGCCAGCCGCGCCGCCGCGTCCACGATGGCCGGCGTCCCGCCGTGCGCGCCGACCGCCACGATGACGCGGGGCACGCCCGCCTCCACCGGCTCGCCGACCGCGCTCAGCGAAGGCGTGGCGACCGGCTCCTCCTCCGGCCGCTCCTCCGCCTTCCGCAGCAGCCCGTGCCCGCTGGCCAGCACCGGGATGGCCAGCACGAAGGTCGCCGCGCCCAGACAGAACGGCACGCTCAGATCGGTCGCGTCCGCCAGCTTGCCCGCGACGAAGGGCGCGAGACCACCACCGATGAACCGCAGGAAGCCGTACGCGGAGGACGCCACCGGACGCTCGACGGGGGAGACGAGCATGACGGCCTGCGTGGTCAGGGTGTTGTTGATGCCGATGAACGCCCCGGACACGATCACCGCCACGATGACCACCGTCGGACTGTCCACCCCGGCCGCGATGACCGCCATCACGATGCCGAGCCCCAGCAGGTTGGCGTACAGCACCGGCGCCGTGCCGAAGCGGGCCTGGAGGCGCGGGGCGAAGAACACGCTGAACGCGGCCACCAGCAGACCCCAGCCGGTGAAGACCAGGCCCAGCTCATGGGCGCTCAGCTTCATCGGGTAGGGCGCGTAGCCCAGCATCGTGAAGAAACCCCAGTTGTAGAGCAGCGCCATGATGCCCATGGTGAGCAGACCCCGGTGCCGCAGCGCCTTCAGCGGGGCGATGGGTGACGTCGGCCGGGCGGGCTTCGGCATCGAGGGGACGAAGGCCACCGTGGCGAGCAGCGCCACGGCCATCAGCGCGGCCACCCCGAAGAACGGCCCGCGCCAGCTCATCGCCCCCAACTCCCCGCCCAGCAACGGCCCGACGGCGATGCCGAGGCCGAGCGCGGTCTCGTACAGGATGATCGCGCCGCCGAAGCCGCCGCTCGCCGAGGCGACGATCACGGCGAGCGAGGTGGCAATGAACAGGGCGTTGCCCAGTCCCCAGCCGGCCCGGAAGCCGACGATGCCGTTGATCGAGTCGGTGCTCCCGGCCAGCGCCGCGAAGACCACGATGACCGCCAGGCCGACCACCAGGGTGCGCTTGGCGCCGAACCGGCTGGAGAACCAGCCGACGAACAGCATGGCGACGGCCGTCACGATCAGATAGCTGCTGAACAGCAGGGACACCTGGCTCGGTGTGGCATGCAGACTGTCGGCCAGGGCGGGCAGGATCGGGTCGACGAGCCCGATGCCCATGAACGAGATCACGCAGGCGAACGCCACGGCCCAGACGGCCTTCGGCTGCCGGAACGGGCTCGCGGCCCTTCCATGCGACGCACTCATTACCGCTTCTCTCCGGTCGAGTCGCTCTCCCCGGCCCTGCCGTGGCCGCGCCGGAGAGATCCGACGGATGGCTCAGGAACGCTCCTGTATCGCGCGGGCCAGGGCCGGCAGCGCGACCCGCACGGCCTGCCGCTCCGGCTCGGACAGCGCGCCGACGAGCTGTCCCAGGGCCTCGGCGCGCTCGGCCCGGCGCTCCCGGAACACCTCCTCGCCCCGCTCGGTGACCTCCACCAGCACACCCCGCCCGTCCGTGCGGTCGGCGACCCGCCGCACCAGCCCCCCACGCTCCATGCGGGTGACGAGCTGGGTCATGTTCGGCTGGGTGGCGTTCTCCGCCCGCGCCAGCTCGGTCAGCCGCTGCGGCCCCTCACGGCCCAGCCGGCCGAGCGCCGAGGACGCGGCGGTACTGAGCCCGCCTGCCGTGGCACTGCGCCGCACATGCCGGACGAGCTGCTCCACGGCGATCATCAGATCCTCGGTGGAGGTTTCGCCGGAAGTTCCGGCGGGACCGCTGTCCATAACCCGCTTATGCATAACTCCATTATGCAGATGCGTGTACGGTGAATCAAGTTTTCGAAGGCGGGAAAGCCCGGCGCGACCCGCCGAGACGGGACCGCACCGGGCCGGGGGAGATCAGTTGCCGGCGGGCAGGGTGAGGGTCAGCGGAGTGGCCGGCTTGGCCGCGTCACGGGCGCCGCCCGAGGTGAACCAGTACGAGGACTGCCCGGTGAGCTGCTGGAAGTCCACGAAGCTCTGTGGGAAGGCGCCCCAATACGCTTGGTTCGCACTGGACTTGGCCGCCTGCCCGGTGCTGCCGCTCGGCACGGTCACCGCGACCCCGAGATACTCCGGCGTCGCCGTGAACCCGGAGCCGCCGAGTTGCACGTTCTTGAGGTTGGCCAGCGTGACGGTGGTGGCCGGGAGGGACACCCACTTGCCGGGGTCGTTCATGTCGGCGCCGTAACCGGTGGCCGTCGCGGTGAGGGTGCCCGTGCCGTCGGCCTTCACCTTGAGGACCGGGTCGGTGGCGGACCAGTAGGTGAGGCCGCCGTAGAACACGGAGGTGAAGGAGCCGGTCCACTTCAGGGTGGCGGTGCGGGCGGCGGTGTCGACGGTGCCGGTGCCGTGGGAGAGGAGGACGCGGTTGCGGGTCAGGGAGGTGGGGGAGCCGGGGGAGACGGCGGCACCGTTCGGGTCCTGGCACTTGGTGGCCCAGCTCGGCTCGGCGTAGGCGCCCGCGCTGTCGGGCTTCTGGACGGTCACGTTCCCGGCGTGGGAGGCGTAGAAGCCGTCGCCCTGGGCCCACAGGCGGCTGGAGCCGGTGTTGCCGGCCTTGCCGGCCGACAGGAAGTTGCAGCCGCCGTAGTAGGCGCCGCCGCCCTGCTCACCGCTGAGGCCCCAGGTCAGGGACGCCTCCGCCACAGTCACCGGGGCCGCGGAGGCCGGTCCGGCACCGGCGAACAGCAGGCCCGCGGCGGACACCGCCCCGGCGAGGGCGTGGCGCACGGTGCGGGAGCTGGTTCTCGCGCCGGATCGGGGCGCGGTCGTTCGATACATTGGGTTCTTCTCTCTCGCGGAGAAACAAAGGGACACCTGGTGTCCCACTGGTCAAGGGGCCGGGCGTGCAGGCCCGGCCCCTTGGTCTCGGGAGCGGCTCCGTCAACGATGCGCTGCGGAACGGCTCTTGCGGCGCCGGGCGATCAGGACCAGGGCGAGGCCGGTGGCCACGCAGGCTGCGGCCGCCGTGATCGGACCGGTCGCGTCGGTGCCGGTGCTGGCCAGGGAGTCCGGGCGGTAGCGCAGATCGGGGACGAGGCCGGAATCACCGCCGCTGGGCTGAGAGGCTCCGGTGCCATCTCCGGAACTCGCGCTGGGAGCGGGCCCGTTGCCCGAGCAGCCCGACAACAGCACGGTCGCGTCGTCGAGTCGCTGCCCCTTCTCGTAGAAGCTCGACCCGTTGAAGGTGAACGCCTTGGTGTCCAGGATCGCGGTGTGCAGGGTGCGGGTGATGCCGGAGGGGGTCTTCGCCGCGCTGCCGTAGAGGTCCACGGAAGCCAGGGCGACGTCACTGCGGGCGTCCGTCTTCGCCTCGGTGCCCGGTGCGCTGACGGTGAGGCTCACATCGGCGTACAGCGTGCCCGCCTTGCCGTGCACGGTCAGCCGGGGGTCGGCGATCACGACCTTGAAGTAGTGGGCCGGGTAGGAGTAGGTGATCCGGCCGCCGTACTGGACGGTGAAGTCGTCCGGCGAGGTGTAGGCGGAACTGGACGCGAAGGGCCACTGGTAGGTGCCGGTGGACTGCTTCCCGGCGACGGCCTCGTCCTGCGCGAGGATCTTCAGCCCGTCGCCCGCCGTGATGGCGTTGCCCGCCGAGCCGCCGACGTAGGAGCGGAAGCTCTTCTTGAACCCCCAGGTCAGGCTGCCGCCCTTGATCCCGTCGGCCGGTTCACAACTTCCGCTCTGCGTAGCTGTGTTGGACGGTGTCGGCGTGACGGACCTGGTCGGCGTGGCGGAAACCGTGGGCGCGGGGCTGGACTTGGTCGGCGTGGTCGTCGGCGTCGGGCCGGCGCTCGGCGCGGTCCAGGCGACGGTCACGGGAGTGGCGGGCTTGGCCGCGTCGCGGGCGCCGCCGGAGGTGAACCAGTACGAGGACTGCCCGGTGAGCTGCTGGAAGTCCACGAAGCTCTGCGGGAAGGCGCCCCAATACGCCTCGTTGGCAGCCGACTTGGCGGGCTGGCCGGTGGCGCCGTCCGGGACGTGCACGGAGACGCCGAGATAGTCGGGGGTGACCGTGAAGCCGGACGGACTCACCTTCACACCACGGAGGTTGGCCAGGGTGACGGTCTTCTCGGGCAACGAGACCCACTTGCCCGGGTCGTTCATGTCGGCGCCGTAGCCGGAGGCCGTGGCGCTGAGAGTGCCCGTGCCGTCGGCCTTCACCTCCAGTACGGGGTCGGTGGCGGACCAGTAGGTGAGGCCGCCGTAGAAGACCGAGGTGACCGAGCCGGTCCAGCGGACGGTCGCTGTGCCCGCCTCCGGGTCGGCCGTGCCGGTGCCCTCGGAGAAGACGACGCGGTTGCGGGTCAGGGAGGTGGGGGAGCCGGGGGAGACGGGCTTGCCGTTCGGGTCCTGGCACTTGGTGGCCCAGGCCGGCTGCGTGTACTTGTCGGCGGCGTCCGGCTTCTCCACCGTCACATGGCCCGAACTGGTGCTGTAGAAACCGTCGTTCTCGGTCCACAGGCGGCTGGAGCCGGTGTTGCCGGCCTTGCCGGCCGACAGGAAGTTGCAGCCGCCGAAGAAGGCGCCGCCGCCCTGCTCGCCGCTGAGCCCCCAGGCGAGGGACGCGCCGGACACGCTCACCGGGGCGGCCGAGGCCGGGCTCGCGCCCGCCACCAGCAGGCCCGAGGCAGCGCCGGCCAGCAGGCCGAGTACGGCTGTCGCGGTCTTGGATCTCTTGGTCAGTGTGGTCACTTCTCCCCCGAGGGACGGGTCGTGAGGCCGCGCCTGCGTATGCGCAGCAGCCAAAGGGTGGACAGGACGACGAGGACCACCGCCAGGGCGAGGCCACCGATCACCGCGAGCCGTCCGGAACCGGAAGCGGGGGTGTCGTCGCTCGCCACGGGAGCCGCCGCGACCGAGCGGGAGGGCTCGGGCGTCGTTGCGGCGGCCGTGGTCGCGCTCGGTGCCGGAGTGGCCGGCGTGGGCGTGGCCCGCTTCGAAGGCGTCGGCGTCGGCCGGGCGGACTTCGGCGCAGCCGTGTGCCGGGTGGCCGGGGTGGCGAAGTCGATAGGGGTGAACGTCTCGTTGTGTGCGTTGGCCACACCATGGGCGCCGATGGTGATCACCCCGCACTGGACCTTGCGGCAGTCCACCTGACGGACACTGCCGTCGCGCCCCTTGGCCGGGAAGACCGCGCCCGGCACCACCAGGGTCGCGTCCCACGTACCGTCCGCCTTCACCGTGCCGCCGTTCGCCGCGTACGCCGTGGGGTCGCCGGGGAAGGCCACGAAGCGCTGATAGCCGTGGTTGTCCTTGGTCTCGGAGTCCTGGACGTATGCATAGTCCGCGCCGCTGGCCCCGCCCTCGCTCGGGCGCCACGCCCCGCTGACGGTGCCGAACAGGACGTAGATCCCGCCGAAGCCGTTCTTCACCGACTGGAAGCCGGCGCCGTGCAGGCGGACCCGGGTCGCGTACTCCGGGTCGGCGGTGCCGGGGGGCGTGGTGACCCGGGCGGCGGCCGACGCGGACCGGGCCGGGACGAGGGTGAACAGGGAGGCCAGGGCGAGGGCCAGGGCCGCGCGGCGGCCGAAGCGGGGAGGGGTCATGGGGTTCCTTTGCCGGGCCGTCGGGGGCCGACCAGCACCGCGCCGGTCGCGGGGTGGCGGAGCACCTCGACGGGCAGCCGATAGACGTCTTCGAGCAGCGGCTCGGTCAGCACCCGCTCGGGCGCGCCGCGCGCCACCAGCCGCCCGTCCCGCAGTACGGCGATCTCGTCGGCGTACGCGGCGGCCAACTGGAGGTCGTGCAGCACGGCGAGCACCGCGAGGCCCCGGTCGGCGCGGTCGCGGGCGGTGCGCATCAACCGCTCCTGGTGGCGCAGGTCGAGCGCGGCGGTCGGCTCGTCCAGCAGCAGCACCGGGGTGCGCTGGGCGAGTACGCGGGCGAAAGAGGCCCGTGCCTGCTCGCCGCCGGACAGCGTGGGGTATCTGCGCGCCGCGAAATCCGTCATCCCGGTGGCCGCGAGCGCCTCGGCCACCGCCTCCTCGTCCGCCGTCTCCGCGTCGGTCGACGCCCAGGGCGCCCGGCCCATGGCGACGATGTCCGCCACGGTGAACGGGAAGGAGAGCTGCGGGCGTTGGGGGAGTACCGCACGGCGGCGCGCGAGGTCGACAGGGTGGGCACGCCGGACGTCCAGACCACCGACCCGCACGGTCCCGGCGGTCGGCGTCCGGTCACCGGCCAGCAGCGACAACAGGGTCGACTTACCCGCCCCGTTGGGGCCGACGACGGCCAGCAGGGTGCCCGCCGTAAGGTCGAGGTCCACATCCCGCAGCAGCCACCTCCCGCCTACGCGCAGGCCGATGCCCCGCGCGGTCACGGCGACCGCACCCGGCTCGGGCGGTGCGGGCAACTCCGGGCGCCGGGCCGTCAGTCGGTCCAGCGCGGTCCGCAGGCTCATATCCAGCCTCCCGCGCGGGCACGGGTGTTGCGCAGCAGCCAGAAGAAGAACGGGCCGCCGACCAGAGCTGTCAGCATCCCGATCGGCAGGTCCGCGTACGCGATGGCCGTCCGTGCGACCACATCCGCCAGCGCGAGCAGGACCGCGCCGCCGAGCATGCCGGCCGGGATCAGCGCCCGGTGTCCCGGACCGATCGCCATCCGGATCAGATGGGGCACGACCAGGCCCACGAAGCCGATGACGCCGCTGAAGGCGACCGCCGCCGCGACCATCACCGCGATGAGCACGATGGCCGTCAACCGCAGCCGCTCCACGTCCACCCCAAGATGCCGGGCCGCGCGGTCGCCCAGCGCCAGCAGATCCAGCCGGCGCGCCAGCAGCCACGCCCCGGTCAGGCCCACCACGGCGAACGGCAGCGCGCTCACCACGTACGCCCAGCGGCTGCCGTTGAGGCTGCCGAGCTGCCAGAACACGATCTGGTCGCGCGCGGTCTGGCTGCCGAAGAACATGCAGAACGCGAGTCCGGCACCGGCCACGGCGTTGACCGCGATCCCGGTCAGCACCAGCGTGACCACCTCGGTACGGCCGCCGGAGCGGGACAGCAGATACACCAGCAGCACCGACGCCAGCCCGGCCGCGAAGGCCGCCGTGGGCACGGTGAACTGCCCGAGCACATCGACCCCGGCCACGATCACGAAGGCCGCGCCGACCGCCGCACCGGAGGAGACGCCCACGACACCCGGCTCGGCCAGCGGATTGCCGAACACGCCCTGCATCAGCGCCCCGGACGTCGCCAGTACGGCCCCCACCAGCAGCGACATCACCACGCGCGGCATCCGGATCTGCCACAGTGCCGATTCCGCGAAGGGGTCACCGACCGGGTGCCCGAGCCCGAGCGGCCCGGACAGCCGGTGCAGCGTCGAGGCGGCCACGTCCGCGAGGCCGATCCCGTACTGGCCGAGCGCGGCCGAGCCGAGGCAGACCAGCACCAAAGCGGTGCCGAGCCCGGCGAAGAGGGCGACCCGGGCGGTGAGGCGCCCCGGCGCCCGTTCGCTCGCCGCGGTGTGGAGGGCGGTCATGACGCGCCTCCCAGGGAGTCCGGCGCGTACACCGCGCGGGCCAGCGCGTCGAGGACGCGGGCGGTCAGCGGGCCGAAGGACAGCACCTGGTAGTCGCTCATGTCCACGATCCGGCGGTGCCGCCCGGCCGGGGTCTGCGCGACACCGGGCAGCCGGAGCGCGCCGTCCACCCCGCCGACGGAGCGCAGGCCCTCGCTCATCATCATGATCAGGTCCGGCCGGGCCTTCGCCATGGCCTCGGCGTTGAGCGGGGTGAAGCCGTTGATCCCTGCCTCGCTCGCCACGTCGACCCCGCGCAGCGCCCCGATCAGGGAGTCGGCGCCGGAGCCCTTGCCGAAGAGGTAGTAGACGCCG
Source organism: Streptomyces bauhiniae (assembly GCF_004784475.1). Classification (GTDB taxonomy): domain Bacteria; phylum Actinomycetota; class Actinomycetes; order Streptomycetales; family Streptomycetaceae; genus Streptomyces; species Streptomyces seoulensis. The sequence continues at coordinate 339,594 of NZ_SRRT01000005.1, read as the reverse complement.
GCCTGGCCGCGTGCGTAGAGGAAGAGGACGCGCGGGCGGCGGGCGGCCGTGTCGGGGGCGATCCGGTCGATGCGGGCCCGCTCGGCGGCGACCTCCTTGTCCAGCCGGTCGCGCAGCCTCTTGCCCTCGGCCCGTACGCCGAGCGCGGCCGCGACCTCGTCGACCAGCGTGCCCACGGTGCCGAGCGAGCGGCGGGCGCCGACGACCACCACCGGCACACCGGAGTCGCGGAGCTGGAGCACCGCGTCCCAGGGGCCGAGCGTGGTGTCGGTGATCAGCAGGGTCGGGTGCAGGGCGAGGATCGCCTCGGCGTTCAGCCGGTGGCCGCCCTGGGTGACCAGCGGGAGCTTCGCGGCGCCGGGGAACCCGGTCGACTGGTCCCGGCCCACCAGCCGGTCGCCCATGCCGAGCCCGTACACCGTCGCGGCGAGACTGCCGTAAAGGTCGAGCGCCAGGACCCGGTCGGTGCTGCGTACGGTCACCTCGGTGCCCTGGGTGTCGGTGAGCCTGGCCGGAAGGACCGGGTTCGCCTTGCGGGTCACCGGGGTGATGTCGGCGCTGTCGACCGTCGCCGTCGTGGGGCCCTGGTAGGCGCGCGGGTCGGAGAGCGGGGTGACCCGGCTCCACGGGACGTGCCGGCCGCCGGCCTCGGCCCCGGTCGCGTGCGGTGAGGTGCCGGGTCCGCAGCCGGTCAGGAGGAGGGGTAAGGCGAGGAGCAGCGCCATGAGGGCACGGCTCCGCCGCGGGACATGTCTCTTGCCCACCACGGGGCTGCCTCCAGAGGGCGGACGCGTGTCCGCCCGTAGGACATGAGGGGATGTCAGGCGGTGGCCGGGAAGAGGGTGCCGAGGTCGGCGAAGACGGCGTTGTTCAGCGCGAACGCCGACCGGCACTCCTCCACCACGCGCCGTTTCTCCAGCTCGTCCACCGGCAGCGCGTCGAGCCGCGCGCGGTACTCGCGTTTGAAGGCGGCCGGGTTGTCGATGCCCTCGAAGACGTAGAAGCGGACGCCGTCGCCCTTGCTCTCCAGCCCCCAGGTCCGCTCCGCGATGCGCCGGATCATCTGACCGCCCGACAGATCGCCCAGGTAGCGGGTGTAGTGGTGGGCCACATAGCCGGCCGGCCAGCTCGCGGCGACCTCGCGGATACGGGCCGCGTACCGCTCCGTCGCGGGCAGCGGGGCCACCCGGTCGCGCCAGTCCTCGCCCAGGAGGTGCCGCAGGTCGCGCTCCAGCTCCGCCACCCGCCGCAGCTCCGGGCGCAGGAACGGGCCCGCGACCGGATCGTCCTCCAGCAGGGTGGCGGAATCCTCCAACGCGCGGTAGACGAAGAGGAGTTGCTCGGTGTACCTGGTGAAGGCGTCCACGCCGAACCGGCCGCCGAGCAGACCGTTCATGAACGGCGCCTGCTCGGCCTCGGTGTGCCGTTCCTGGCTGGCGGTGCGGATGACCGAGGAGAAGAGGGGTGTCGACAACGCTGCCTCCCTGGCAGAGCCCACGGTCACGCGTACGACCGGAGGCCGCCGCGATGCCGACCCGGTGTCGGCAACATTCTTAGGTTAGCCTAACCTAACGTCATCGGGGAGGGCTGCCAACCCTCTCCCGCCCGAACGCCCCGGTCAGCCCCACCGGCTGACGCCGGGTCGTTCCTTGCGCCCCTCCATCCACCCGCCTAGCTTGGACGCGACACGTCAGGACAGGTAGGTCGCCGATGACGCAGCCGCAGGACCCCCACGACAGCGGAGCCGACGGCCGCCAGATCCAACTGGAGACCCACGGCCTCGACGTCATCGGGGACGCGGACCGCAAGGGCACCCCGCGCACCCTCTTCTGGCCCTGGTTCGGCGCCAACGTCAGCGTCCTCGGCCTCAGTTACGGCGCCTTCGCCCTCGGCTTCGGCATCTCCTTCTGGCAGGCGCTCGCCGCCGGAGTCCTCGGCATCGTCGCCTCGTTCCTGCTCTGCGGCCTCATCGCCGTCGCCGGCAAACGCGGCTCGGCGCCCACCATGGTGCTCAGCCGCGCCGCCTACGGAGTACGCGGCAACCGCCTGCCGTCCGTCATCTCCTGGATACTCACGGTCGGCTGGGAAACCGTACTCGCCTCGCTCGCCACCCTCGCCACCGCCACCGTCTTCGCCCGGCTCGGCTGGGGCGGGGGCACCGAGACCAAGGCCGTCGCCCTCCTCGTCGTCGCCGCGCTGACCGTGGTCGGCGGTGTCATGGGCTTCGACCTGATCATGCGCCTGCAGACCGTGATCACCGTCATCACCGGCGTGCTCACCCTGGTCTACGTCGCCCTCGTCGCCGACCACGTCCACTGGTCGACCGTCAGCGCCGTCCCGGCGGGCTCGCCCCAGCAGTTCATCGGCGCGCTGGTGTTCATGATGACCGGCTTCGGGCTCGGCTGGGTCAACGCCGCCGCCGACTACTCCCGTTACCTCCCGCGTTCCTCCTCCAGCCGGGGCGTCATCGGCTGGACCACCCTCGGCGCCTCCGCCGCGCCGCTGCTCCTGCTGGTCTTCGGCCTGCTGCTCGCCGGTTCCTCCGACGAGCTGAGCCAGGCCATCGCCGCCGACCCCATCGGCGCGCTGACCACCATCCTGCCGACCTGGTTCCTCGTCCCCTTCGCCCTGGTCGCCGTGCTCGGCCTGGTCGGCGGCGCCGTGCTGGACATCTACTCCTCCGGCCTCGCCCTGCTCTCCGCCGGGCTGCACGTGCCCCGCTATCTGGCCGCCCTCGTCGACGGCGTCCTGATGATCGCCGGCTCCCTGTACATCGTGTTCTTCGGCGGGGCCTTCCTGGATGAGTTCATGGGCTTCCTCACCACCCTCGGCGTCCCCATCGCCGCCTGGTGCGGCGTGATGCTGGCCGACCTCGCCCTGCGCCACCGGGACTACGACGAGGGCGACCTGTTCCGCCCCGACGGCCGCTACGGCGACGCCCGCGCCCTGCCGCTCGTCCTCACCGTCGGCGCCACCGCGATCGGCTGGGGTCTGGTCACCAACACCGCCGCGCACTGGCTGAGCTGGCAGGGCTACCTCCTCGGCCCGCTCGGCCTCGGCGGCCGCTCCGGCCGGTGGGCATACGCCAACCTCGGGGTCCTCGTCGCCCTGGCCCTCGCCTTCCTCGGCACCCTGCTGCTGGGCCGGGACCGGGTCCGGCAGCAGGAGGCACTCCCGCCGAGCCCGGCCCCTGCTCCGGGGATGTACGGGGCATGAGGCCGGTACCGGGGCTGCTCGCCGTCATCGACATGCAGCGCGTCTTCGCCGCCCCGGGCAGTCCGTGGGCCACCCCGCGGTACGCCGAGGCCGCGGCGGGGGTGGCGCGGCTGCTGCCGGCGTTCGGGGACCGGGTGGTGTTCACCCGCTTCCTCGCTCCGGCCCGGCCTACGGGGGTCTGGCGCGACTATTACGAGCAGTGGCCCTTCGCTCTCCAGCCCCCGGACGCGGAGCTGTGGCGGCTGACGCCGGAGTTCGCCGGCTTGGACGCTCCGGTCCTGGACGCGGAGACCTTCGGCAAGTGGACCCCGGAACTGGCCGCCCGCCTCGCGCCCGGCTCGCGCCTGGTCCTGGCCGGGGTCAGCACCGAGTGCTGCGTCCTCACCACCGCCCTGGCCGCCGCCGACACGGGCACCGAGGTGGTGGTCGTCGCGGACGCCTGCGCGGGCGTGGACGACGAGGCGCACGCCAAGACGCTGCACGTGCTGGACCTGTACCGGCCCCTGGTCCGCGTCACCACGGTCGACGAGCTGCTGGGCGAAGGCGGGCCCTGAGGGCGGTGTGGCTGTCCGCCGTCCGATCGGGTGAACCGCCGGTGAAGGGCTCCGGGCCGCCGGAAACCCGTGCGCATGGTCCGTGGGGGGATGGGTACGCGGCCGGGAGCGCGCTCGGGCCCCGGTCCAGCGTGAGCCCGTACGACCGCACTACCTGGGGATGTGCCATGGAGACACCCGCACACGACGACCTTCCGACGCCGACGCCCGCCCAGCAGGCGCTGGACGTGCTGGCCGTCAACACCGACGACCAGGCCGCCCTCGAGACCCTCGCGCACAGTGATGTGCTCGTCCCGATGCCCGACGAGGCCGTGGACGCGGAGGGTGCCGACTCCACCATGGTCGCCCTGCCGGTGCTCGAACAGCCCGGCGGTGAGCAGGTGGTACCCGTCTTCACCTCGGAACTGGAGATGGCCGGGCTGCTGCCCTCCGTCTCCCGCTACCGCCTCATCCAGCTCGGCGCCCTCGCCTCCCAGTGGCCCGAGGAGGAGCTGTCGCTCACCATCGACGGCAGCTCGGAGCATGGGCTGACGCTGACCTCGCAGGGCGTGCGTTCACTGCTGGCGCGCTGAATCGCCTGACGTCCTGACGTATGGCGGAGTCGCACATGGTGGCTTCGCCATACGGGTGTGTCTGGGGATGTGTGGTGGGCCTATGTGCGGCGCACCCATGTGGGCCGCACCCATGTGGCCAGCGCCCACGTGCGAGCCCGACGTCAGTCCGAGGACTCCGCCAGCATCCGCTCCAGCACGCCCCGCTGCAGCGGCAGCACCTCCGCGTGCAGCTCGCGGCCGCGACGGGTGAGGCTGACCCACACCCCGCGCCGGTCCTCCGCGCACACCGTGCGCTCGACCAGCCCCTCCTTCTCCAGCCGTCCGATCAGCCGCGAGAGCGCGGACTGGCTGAGGTGGACCCGGCCGACCAGGTTCTGCACCCGGCAGTGGTCGCCCTCGGCGGGCGTCTCCGCGGACAGGATGTCCAGCACCTCGAAGTCGCTGGCACCCAGCCCGTGCGGATGCAGGGCGCGGTCTATCTCGCACATGGTGCGCGCGTGCACCGCGAGGATGTCCCGCCAACGTTCTTCGAGCCGGGCACCCTCGCCCGTCTTCACTGCCATACCCGCACGGTAGCACCGTTCCGGCCAATCGTTGACTGTGCAACTAGTACCGGCGCAAGCCGCCGTACGGGCGACCTGGACCCTCCGGCCTCAGCGCGCCTCCTCACGACCCCCGCGCCGCCCTTCGTCGGGTCCCGGACAACCCCTCCCGAGAGCCGGACGCGCTCACGTCGCCTGCGCCACAGTGGAACCACGGGACACGAGCAGCCCAGGGGCCGGGGGAGGGAGGCGTACGCATGAGGTGCACTCCCTCGGGCCGGATACGGCAGACCCTCCTGCACTGGCTCAAGGACCCGCCCGCCCACTTCCCCCCGGCGAGCCTCGACCCCCTCGGCACCGGCGTCACCCCGCGCGCCGTCGCCGCCAAGCTCGGCGTGCCCCGCCGTACGGCCGCCGCCCACCTCGACTTCCTCACCCGTCTCGGCCTGCTGCGCACCAGGCGCCGGCTGCTGCGCACCTACTACCGCCGCGACGAGGCCCGGATCGCCGAGGTGGCCCAGCTCTTCGAGAAGAACTGGTGAGCCTCACTTCTCGGGCAATACGGGCACCGACGGTAAGAAGTCGTTGTGAGGGAGGTGGGTTCCGCCCGCAGCACGCGTGGCCGCGTTCCGTCCCACACCCCGGCTGCCTCTACGCTGCCGTACGCGCGGGCGGCGCTCCGGAGCGGTCCGCGCCGGTGCCGTACGGGCGCGCCCAGACGTGTCCGCACCGCCGTCGACCCCCTCTCCCCAGAACTGGAATCCATGAGTGCCATCTCTGTCGGTCAGGCCGTCGTCCTCGGAGTAGTGGAGGGGGTGACCGAGTTCCTCCCGGTGTCCTCCACCGGCCACCTCAAGATCACCGAGGGGCTCATGGGCATCCCGGTGGACGACAAGTCCGTGGTCGGGTTCTCCGCGGTGATCCAGGTCGGCGCCATCGCGGCCGTGCTCGTGTACTTCTTCAAGGACATCAAGCGGATCGTCAGCGCCTGGTTCCGGGGCCTGTTCCACCCCGAGGAGCGCTACCGCCACGACTACAAGTTCGCCTGGTGGGTGATCGCGGCCACCATCCCGATCGTCGTCGTGGGACTCGCCGCCAAGCCGCTGATCGACGGCCCGCTCGCCTCCCTCTGGGTGGTCGCCGGCTCGCTGATCGTGGGCTCCGGCGTCATGTGGGCCGCCGACCAGATGGGCCGCCACAAGCGCGGTGAGGACGACACCTCGTTCAAGGACGCGATGCTGGTCGGCTGCTCGCAGATCCTCGCGCTGCTCTTCCCCGGTTTCTCCCGCTCCGGCGCCACCATGTCCACGGCGCTCATCCTCGACCTCGACCGGGTCGCCGCCACCCGCCTCTCCTTCTTCCTCGGCATCCCGGCCCTCACCGGCGCCGGTGTCTACGAGCTGAAGGACGCCCTCGGCGCCGGCGTGAGCGCCGCCCCGCTGGCGGTCGGCACCGTCGTCTCCTTCGTCGTCGCCTACGCCTCCATCGCCTGGCTGCTGAAGTTCGTCGCCAAGCACTCGTTCAACGCCTTCGTGATCTACCGGATCGTCGTCGGCGTGGCGCTGATCGGCCTGCTGGCCACCGGCACGCTCAGCAACTGAGGCGAGCACGCCACCGCACGGGGTGCGGACGTCCGGACGAGCCGGGTGTCCGCACCCCGTCCGCGTCCCGGATCGTCACGCCTTGACAGGTTCTGGCCTCAGACCGCACGATCGCCCAGTGAACCTGTCAGACAGCCAGACAGGTGGCCCGGCCCCCCGACGCGTCAGCGCCCTGGAGGCGGTCCTCGGCCACCTCCGCGGCGCCATCGAGCGCGGCGAGTACGCGATCGGCGACAAGCTGCCCTCCGAGGCCGAGCTGTGCCGCACCCTGGAGGTCTCCCGGCCCGTCGTCCGCGAGGCTTTGCGCGCCCTGCACACCATGGGGCTCACGGTCTCCCGTACCGGCAGGGGCACATTCGTCGTCGCCGACGCCGTGCAGGACCCCACCTTCGGCGACTACGCGGCGAGCGACCTGCTGGAGGTCCGCCGGCACGTCGAGGTCCCGGTCGCCGGGTACGCCGCCCGGCGCCGTACCCCGGAGGACCTGGACCGGCTGACCCTGCTCCTGGACCGCATGGAGCGGGAGACGGACACCGCCGCCTGGGTCGCCATGGACACGCTCTTCCACCTCGCCGTCGCGGAGGCCGCCCACAACCCGGTCTTCCGCAAGGTGATCGAGGAGATCCGCGACGCCCTCGCCCGCCAGTCGGCCTTCCTCACCGAACTGGGCGGCCGTCGCGAGCAGTCCGACCGCGAGCACCGCGCCCTGCTCGACGCGCTCGCCGCCGGTTCCGAATCCGACGCCGTCGCCGCGATGACCCACCACCTCGACCGGGTCGCCACGACCCTCACCCGAATCGTCCGCCCCACGGGCACCGCCACACCCCCGGCGCTGCCCGTACCGGGCGGCCCCGAGACCACCGGAGCCGACGCGTGACCCAGGCCCAGGCCATCCCCGACCCCGCGAGCCAGACAGTGCTCCTGGACGCCCCCGCCCTCCGCGAACCCGGCCACGCCCCCGTCGTCCACCTGGTGCGCGGCGGTGTGATCGAGGGCGTCCACCACGGCTCGGTCGTCGTCCTCGGCGCCGACGGCAAGGTGCGGTTCCGGCTCGGCGACACCGAGGCCGCCTTCTACCCGCGCTCCGCCCTCAAGCCCCTCCAGGCCGTCGCCATGCTGCGCGCCGGCCTGCCCCTCGACGGCGACCTGCTCTCCCTGGCCGCCGCCAGCCACTCCGGCGAGGAACGCCACCTCGACGGCACCCGGCGCATCCTGGACCTCGCCGGACTCACCGAGGCCGAGCTGCGCAACACCCCCGACATGCCGTTCGACCCCGTCGTCCGCGACCTCTGGGTCCGCGAGGGCCGGGGCCCCTCCCGGCTCGCGCAGAACTGCTCCGGCAAGCACGCCGCCATGCTGTGGACCGCCAAGCTCAACGGCTGGTCCCTGGACGACTACCTCGACCCGGCCCACCCGCTCCAGCGGGCCGTCGCCGAGACCGTCGAGGACCTCACCGGCCGGCGGATCGCCCACGTCACCGTCGACGGCTGCGGCGCGCCCCTGTTCGCCGTCTCCCTGCACGGCCTCGCCCGCGCCCTCGCCCGCATCACCACCGCCGCCCCCGGCACGCCCGAGGCGCGCGTGGCGGACGCGATGCGCGAGCACGCCGAGATGGCCTCCGGGGTCCGCCGCGACGTGGCCGCGCTGATGCGGGCCGTGCCCGGACTGCTCGCCAAGGACGGCTTCGAGGGCGTCCAGGTGGCCGCGCTGCCCGACGGGCGCGCCATCGCCGTGAAGATCGCGGACGGCGCCGACCGGGCCCGCGTGCCCGTCGCCGCGGCGGCCCTCGTCCATGCCGGGATCGACCCGGCCCTCCTCACCGAGTTCGCGGGCGCGCCCCTGCTGGGCGGGGGGCGGCCGGTGGGAGCGGTGCGTACGGTACCGGCGCTGGACCCGGCTTCCTGACCGGTCAGGCTCTGGTTCCGGTGTCCTTGCCGCCCTTGCTCCGCAGGGCCAGGGTCACGCCGGCCGCGCCGAGGATGACGATGCCGGCGATGGTCGCGGTGCGCGTCCAGTCGGTGTCGTCGTCCGGGGCCGGGGAGGTGGCCGCCGCGATGGGGATCGCGGAGTGGGTGGGCTCCGGGGTGGCGCGCAGGCCGTCCAGCGAGCCCACCGGGTCCACCCGGCCGGCGGCGGCGAAGCCCCAGTCCAGCAGTTGGCGCGCCTCCTCGTACACGGCGAGTCCGCCGCCCTCCTGAGGGTTCATCACTGTGACCACCAGGGTGCGGCCGCCCCGGCGGGCGGCGGCGACCAGGGTGTTGCCCGCGTTGCTGGTGTAGCCGTTCTTGATCCCGATGATGCCGGGATACGGGGCGACGCCGTCCTCGCCGCTCAGCAGCCGGTTGGTGTTCTCGATGGCGAACGGCCAGCCGTCACCGGGGAACTCCGCCTGCGCGGTGGAGCAGTACCGGGCGAAGTCGGGGTTGTGCAGCCCGGCCCGGCCGAACACCGCCAGGTCGAACGCCGAGGACACCTGGCCGGGGGCGTCGTAGCCGTCCGGGGAGATCACATGGGTGTCCATCGCGCCCAGCGTGCGGGCCTTGGTCTGCATCTTGGCGACGGTGGTGTCCACGCCGCCGTCCAGGGCCGCCAGGACGTGTACGGCGTCGTTGCCCGAGCTGAGGAACACGCCGCGCCACAGGTCCGCCACCTGATAGGTGTGGCCCTCCTCCACACCGACCAGGCTGCTGCCCTCACCGACGTCCGCCAGCTCCTGGTAACTCACCTTGTGCTGCTGGGTCGCGGGCAGCGTCGGCAGGACGGTGAGGGCGAACAGGGTCTTCAGGGTGCTCGCGGGCGGCAGCTTGCGGTGCGCCCCGTCGGCGGCGAGCACATCACCGCTGTCGGCGTCGGCCACCAGCCAGGACAGTGCCGAGACCTGCGGGGTCTCGGGGGCACCGGCGCGCGGGCGCACCTGGACGCCGGAGCCGTAGAGCAGGGACGGCTGCGGGACGGCCGCCCGTGGTGCGGGCGGCGCGGGTTCCCCGCCGCTTCCGGTGGCGGCGGCCGCGGGCGCGAGGGCCAACGCTCCCACCATGCACAGGGAACAGACGGAAACGGTCGCCCGACGTGAGAATCCGGTGCTCATATGATCAACGTAGGAAGGTCGGCGAGGTGCGGCGAGCTGCCCGCGCCGGACGGCTGACCCGAGCAACCCGGATGCCACACTCGGGGGCCATGTGGCGGTGCTCCCTGGGTGGCCGCTGTGGGTGTGCTGTGAACGCACCTCTAGGTGCTCTGATGCCTGACGGGGCGACACGGGGCGGCGACCACATGGTGCGGCGCCACATGGTGGGGCGTCACATGTGCCTTGCCCCCATGACCTGTGTCCGGATGCCGTAACGATCCCGGTCGAGCGGGATACTCGCGTGCGGACTGTGCCCTATCGTCACGACATGTCCACGCCACCGCAGCAGTCCGCGCAGCCGGCCGACCGGCCGCCGCAGCCCGGACCGCCCGCGCAGCCGCCCTCGGTCCCGCCCCAGCCGACCGCGTACCCCTACCCAAGCCCGCAGTCCGCGCCGCCGGTCCCGCAGGCGCCTCCGCCGGGCCCCTTCCAGCCGCCGACGATGCCCGCCGGACCCCAGCCGGGGAACCCCTACGCCCAGCCCCCGCAGTACGGACCGCCGTTCCCGCCCACGACCGCCGGAAACGGCGCTGCCGGACGGGCGGTGCTCTGGGCCGTCGTCGGCGCGGTCGTGGCCTCCGCCGCCTGGGCGGCCGGCGTCTTCCTGATCGGCGCGGCGGCGAACGCGGCCGACCTGCGCGGCTACACGGCCCCCTCCGACCTCTGCTCCCGCGCGGACTACGGCTCCTTCAAGGACGAGTACACCGCGAGTGACTCCACCCCGACCCACAGCTCCCTCAAGGACCGTGCGCTGGACGAGAGTTACTGCAGCGCGAGCCTGAAGAAATCCGGCTCCTCCTACGCCGACGCCTACCTCTCCCTCCAGGTCGACCTGCACAAGAAGACCGACCCGGCGCCCGAGTTCACCGCCACCTGGAAGAACTACGAGCGCACCCACACCGGTTACGACGTCGGCGCGGTCGAGGACATAGGCGACGAGGCGTACCTGGTGACGCAGGACACCACCACCGGCACCTCCTCCACCGGCTCCCGCTACGCCACCCTCGCCGTCCGCGACGGCTGGGTCACCTACACGATGACCTACAGCGCCTACCTCTCCTCCTACGACCCTGACAAGGACCCCCCGAGGATCGACGAAATCTCCGACTGGCTGAAGACGGACACCCGCAATACGTTGGAACGCTTGAAGAACTGAGAGGACTCACGCGGTACGGCACGCCGCCCCCTACGCTGGACCCATGTTCAGCCCCGAGGGTCCCACCGTGCGTGAACTGGCCGTGCAGGCGCTGTCGTCCGTCGAGCGGGGGTACGACCTGCTGGCGCCCAAGTTCGACCGCACGCCGTTCCGGACGCCCGTGTCGGTGCTGGACGCGGTGGCGAAGGCGCTCGGGCCGGTGGGGCCGTTCGAGGACGGGCTCGATCTGTGCTGCGGCACCGGGGCCGGGCTCGCGGTGCTGGGCGGGCTGTGCCGCCGGAGTGTCACCGGGGTGGACTTCAGCGCGGGGATGCTGGAGGTGGCCCGGCGCGGGCTGGGGGAGGGCGTCGCCCTGGTGCGGGCCGACGCTCGCGCGCTGCCCTTCACGGGCGCCTTCGACCTGGTCGTCAGCTTCGGCGCGTTCGGGCACTTCCTGCCCCGCGAGCTGCCCGGCCTCTTCTCCCAGGTCCACGCGGCGCTCCGGCCGGGCGGCCGGTTCGCGTTCCCGGTGCTCGCGCCGCCCCGGCCGTCCAGCCCCGCGTACTGGATGCTGCTCGGTTTCGACGCGGTGATGCGGGTGCGCAACGCCGTGTGGCGACCGCCGTTCGTCATGTACTACCGCGCGTTCCGCCTCGGCGCCGTACGCCGGGAACTGGAGCTGGCCGGGTTCACCGTGGAGCTTCAGCCGCTCCCGGAGTTCGGTCTGCGTGCCGACGGCAGCCCCCGTGCCCGGCTGGTGACGGCGCGGCGCGGGTAGCCGGTACGGGGGCGCTCACGCGCATCGTCGTGTCCACGCCGGGCCGGTGCGCGCCCAGGCCCGCTCCCACTCACCCAGCCGGTGCCGCAGCGCGACCCGCCGCTCCACCGCCCGAGCCAGGAGCACGAGCGCGGCCGTGCCGCCCGCCACGCCCAGGCCGACCGCGACCGTGTGCTGCCAGACCGCCACGTCGTTCGGCGGCGGCGCCACCGCGCGCCCCCGGCTGTCGAACCAGACGGTGACCGTGTCCCCGGCCCGCGTCCCGGCCGGCACGTTGGCGACGCCGGTACGCGTCTGCCGGCCCGACTCCGTCCAGCGGACCTCGGCCCGGTAGCCGTGGCCCCGGTCGCCGTGCACCGTGGGCCGGGACGCGGGACGGCCGGCCACCACGGCCTGCACCGGCTGCCGTTCGGCCCGCTGCTCCTCGGCGTGCGTCCGCGCGCGGTCGTAGGTGAACAGTCCGGCCGCGGTCCCCGCCAGCGGCGCGACCACGCAGAGCAGGACGGCGACGACCACGGCCACCCACGCCTCCACCACGTCCGACCGCCGCCGCAGCGGATTGTGCCGCCGACGCGGGCGGTGCGACCGAGTACGCATGTCCACACCCGTCAGGTACCCAGCCCCGAGCCCCCTCGCGCATCCCGCCCGCCACGAGCTGCCGGCGGCTCAGCCGAAGCGCTCGATGCGGATACGGTCCACCGGCTGACCGGCCGCGACGAGGAGACGGGAGGCGTGTTCGGCGAAGCCGTTGGAGCCGCACACATAGGCTTCCCACCCACCCGGCGGCTGCTCGGCCAGGAGCGGCGCCACATGTGCGGCCGACATACGTCCCACCGGCACACCCGCCGGGGCGCTCCGGGTGAACACGGCCGTGGTCTCCGCGCCCAGCTCCCCGGCGTAGATCAGCTCCTCCGGACTGCGCGCCGACACCAGCATCCGCAACGGCACCGACAACCCCCGGGCGCGATGGTGCCGGACCATCGACATCAGCGGGACGATCCCGGAACCGGCCCCCAGCAGCAGCGCCGGACGGTCGCCCGGCCAGGCGAAGAAGCCGCTCAGCGGCCCCCGCACGTCGATCGTGTCACCGGGCCGCGCCACCGTGTGGAACCAGCCCGACACCTCGCCGTCCGGCACCCGGTCCAGGGTCAGCTCGATGTGCCCGGAGTCGTCCGGCGCGGAGGCGAGGGAGTAGTGGCGCTGCGCCACATAACCGTCCTCGGCGGTCAGCCGCAGCATCAGATGCTGCCCCGGCAGATGCCCCGCCCACCGCGGCACCGCGAGCCGGAACGTCGACGCGTACGGCGTCTCCCGCCGGACCTCGGTCAGCGTGGCCGTCTGCCAGGCGGCCGCCACCTGCTCGCTCACCGCGATACGGCCGGGCACCGCGAAGCGGGCCGGGGGAGCGGCGGGCGTCACCGGCGTCCCGTACATCTGCTCAGTCACCTCGGTACCGCTGTTCCTCCCACGGGTTGCCCCGCTCGTGATAGCCGTTGCCCTCCCAGAAGCCCGGCTCGTCGTGGTCGAGCAGGGTGAGACCGGCGATCCACTTCACGCTCTTCCAGAAGTACAGATGCGGCACGATCAGCCGGGCCGGGCCGCCGTGCTCCGGGGCCAGCGGCACACCGGCCTGGTCCCAGGCGATCCAGGCCCGGCCACCGGTGAGGTCGGCCAGCGGCAGGTTCGCGGTGTACCCGGTGTGCGAGCGGGCCAGCACATGGGTGGCGGACACATGTGGCCCCACCACAGCGAGGAACGCGTCCAGCGAGACCCCGCCGAAGCGCACACCGAACTTGGACCAGCCGGTCACACAGTGGATGTCACCCTCGTACGCCGAACCGGGCAGCGCGTGTGCCTCGTCCCAGTTCCAGGTGTGCGGCCGCTCCACCAGGCCGTCGACGCGGAAGGACCAGTCGGCGGGCGCCAGGTCGGGGGTGACCTCGGCGGACAGGACGGGCCAGTCGTCGCCCGCGTCGTACTGCCCGGGAGGCAGTCCGGGACGGGAGACGCGCCGACGGCCCGTGAAGCCTCGGGTGACGTTCATGGCTCAACCGTACGCTCCCGTCACGAGCGCCCCGCCCCTGGTCAGTGCCCCGGCGCGCGACCTCGGCCACACTCCGGACGTCCGAGGGAATAGCCGCCTCGCCGCCGTACTTGGGGACAAGTGCCGACGCGCCGCCGCGCCCGGTGCAGGACGAGCGAAACGAGGACCTGAGGATGCCCGAGGCGTACGTCTCCACGCGGTACGACGGCCGGGAGGCCGACACCCCGGCCGGTGCGGACTCCGGCCCCGCCGGGACGACGGTCCCGCATCCGCTCGACAACGCCGCCCGCGCCTCCCTCACCGGCCCGCACGCCTACTTCGCCGAGCGGTACGGCCGGGTGCTCCGGTACCCCGTCGAGGTCTCGCCCTGGCTGGCCCTCCCCGACGAGCCCGAGCCCGCCGACTGGGCCGAGATCGCCGCGCTCGCCGGACCCGGCGGCGACGTACCCCTGCTCGGCTACCGGGGCGCGGTGCCGCAGGGCTGGGAGATCACCTTCGACGTGGCCGGCGTGCAGATGGCGGACGACGGCGTGGCCGGCACGCCGGACCCTGAGGCGGTGCCGCTCCGCCCGGCCGACGTGCCCGAGATGCTGGACCTCGTCGCGCGCACCCGGCCCGGCCCGTTCATGGAGCGCACCATCGAGATGGGCACCTACCTCGGCATCCGGCGCGACGGCGCGCTGATCGCCATGGCGGGGGAGCGGCTGCACCCGCCGGGCTGGACCGAGATCAGCGCCGTCTGCACCGACCCCGCCTTCCGGGGCGAGGGCCTGGCCACCCGGCTGATCCTCGCCGTCGCGCACGGCATCCGTGAGCGCGGCGAACGCCCGTTCCTGCACACCGGCGCGGGCAACACCGGCGCCATCCGGCTCTACGAGTCCCTCGGCTTCCGGCACCGGCTGGACACGAGGTTCTTCGGGGTGCGCGTACCGCTGGGCGCGTAGCGGTTACTCGGCGGACCCCGCGTTGTACCGCTCCAGGTAGGCCGCGAAGCGGACCAGGTCGTCCTCCGGCCAGTCGGCGAGGCGTTCCCGGAAGGCGGCCCGGCGGCTGCGGGTGACCTGGGCCAGGATCTCCTCGCCCGCCTCGGTGAGATGGAGCACCTGCACGCGGGCGTCCTCCGGGGCGAGCCGCCGCTCGATCAGCCCGGCCCGCTCCAGCGCGCCGACCTGGCGGCTCACCGTCGACTTGTCCAGCGCGTAGTGCGAGGCCAGGTCGGTCGCCCGGCAGCCCCCGCGCTCCTCCAGATGCCCCAGCAGCGTGTACGACACCAGCGACAGCTCGGGATGCATGCGCCCCGCCGAGGCGCGGGCCCGGCGCGCGAACGACGTCATCTCCCGCTGGATCGTCTCGACGGCCGCGTCCGCCGCCGTCATGAGATCACCTTCGCCATGAGAACCCCTTCACGGAACTCCTCCGACCTGTTCTCAAACTCGTTCACCGACCCGTTCCCCGACCCGTTCGAACGATTCTGGTTGTATAGTACAACTTGAACGTGAGTTGTATAAGACAACCATTGGAGGTTCCGGTCGATGAAGTCACCGGCACTGCGTCATGTGCTCACGCACCTGATCACCCCCCTGCTGATGTGCATAGGTATGGGGCTCGCCTATATGGGTGCCTTCGTCACCCCGGAGCCCCACCACATGCCGGTGGCCGTGGTCGGCGCCGGACCCGAGGCGAAGGTCTTCGCGCAGACGGTGAAGGACACGGCGGGCGACAAGCTCGACGTCCGTACCGTCTCCTCCCGCGCCGACGCCGTCGCGCTGGTCGAGCACCGGGATGTCACCGGCGCCTATGTGCCCAGCGCACATAAGCCCGAGCTGATCGTCGCGACCGCCGCGTCCGACATGGGCGCCACCGCCGTGGAGAAGGTCTTCAGCCCGGTCGCCGCACAGCAGGGCACCCCGCTGAAGGTCACCGACATCGCCGAGCCGGTGTCCGACGACCCCACCGGCCAGGGCCTGTTCTTCCTGCTGATCGCCGTCAGCATCGGCTCCTACGCCTCCGTCGCCGCCATCGGCGCGGCCGGTGCCGCGCTCTCCGTGCGCGTACGGGCGCTCATCGCGGTCGGCACGGCCGCCGTGGTCGGCGGTATCGGCGCCCTGCTCGCCGGGCCGGTCTTCCACCTGGCCCACCACGACCTGGGCACCCTGTGGGCGATGGCGTGGCTGTACTCGGCGGGCATCCTGCTCATCGGCGTCGGCTTGCACACCTTCCTCAAGCGCTGGACCACGCTGGCCATGATGGTGCTGTTCGTGATGCTGAACTTCACCAGCTCCGGCGGGTTGTTCCGGCCCGAGCTGCAGAACGCGTTCTTCGGCACCCTGCACGCCTTCTGGAACGGCGCCGGGTTCGTCGAGGGCATCCGCTCGCTGCTGTACTTCGGCAACGACGGCATCGCCCGCAACGTGTGGACGCTCGTCGTCTGGCTGGTCGTCGGCCTCGCCGTCACCGGGATCGCCGCGCTCTGGGAGCGCCCCGGCCGCCGGGCCCTCGCAGAGGCGCCGGCCGCTCAGGAGACCCCCGCCGCCGAGGCCGAGCGGGAGGCCGAGCGCGAGGCCGAGGAGGAGACCGAGGAGAGCGTGGCCGTCTGAGCCAGGACGGAGGTACGGCCACCGGCCGCGCCAGGGAACCGGTCCGCCCGGAGACCCGGCACGGTATGGTGGCCGTCCGGTCGCGCGGAGTGCGCGGCCGGTGCGACCGAGGAGGTGAGACCCATCAACGCTGTGTCAGCCGGGGCGCTCTCTCCTCGCATCCGTGCCGTGTGACGTACGGACCCACGCGACGGTGACCGCGGGAGCGCCCTGAGGCCCCAGGTCCCCGAAAGGCTCCAGGCTCTTATGCCCGCCGTGCCCGCATCCCCCGCCCCGCTCGCCGACCCCTCGTCCCTCGCCGCCGCCCTGCGCGCCGCCGGCTGTGTCTTCGCCGAGGACGAGGCCCGGCTGATCCTCGCCACCGCACGCACCGCCGAAGAGGCCACCGCGATGGCCCAGGCCCGCGCATCCGGACTCCCGCTCGAACACGTCCTCGGCTGGGCCGAGTTCCACGGCCTGCGCATCAGCGTCGGGCCCGGCGTCTTCGTACCCCGCCGCCGCACCGAGTTCCTCGTCGACCAGGCCCTCCTCCGGGCGCCCGACGCCCGAGTGGTGGTGGACCTGTGCTGCGGCTCCGGCGCGCTCGGCGCGGCCCTCGCCGTCGCGCTCGACGGCGCCGAGGTGCACGCCGCCGACATCGACCCGGCCGCCGTACGCTGCGCCCACCGCAACCTCGCCCCCCATGGGGGCCACGCCCACACCGGCGACCTCTACGCGGCGCTCCCCGCCGGACTGCGCGGCCGGATCGGCATCCTGACCGCCAACGTGCCCTATGTGCCCACCGCCGAGGTCCCCCTGCTCCCCGCCGAGGCCCGCGATCACGAACCCGCGGTCGCGCTCGACGGCGGCCCCGACGGACTCGACGTCCTCCGCCGGGTCGCCACCGGAGCGGCCGAGTGGCTGGCCCCCGGCGGCTGCCTGCTCTCCGAGACCAGCGCCCGCCAGGCGGACGCCGCCCTGGCGGCCTTCACCCACGCTGGTCTGGCCGCACATATGGCCGTCTCACATGAGTGGAACGCACATGTGGTGATCGGGGTGCGGTGATGCGCGCCTATGGGCCTGCGCCCCATGTGCGCCTACGCCAGGTCCCGGGCCCGCGCGATGAGCACCGCCACGTCGTCGTGGTTGTCGGGCTCGTACAGCGTCTCCAGGAGCTCCTGGCAGACCTCCTCCAGCGGGCGCTCCGGGGCACCCTCCAGCAGGGACAACAGCCGCTCCAGCCGCTCGTCCAGCGAGTGACTGCGGGTCTCCACCAGACCGTCGGTGTAGAGCACCAGCTCGTCGCCCGGCTCGAAGTCGACGGTCACGGTGGCGAACTCCACGCCGCCCACCCCCAGCGGCACCCCCGTGGGCAGGTCCAGCAGCTCCGGCGCCCGGCCCGGCCGTATCCGCACCGGCGGCAGATGCCCGGCGTTGGCGATCAGACACCGCCGCTGCCGGGGGTCGTGTACGGCGTACACACAGGTCGCGATGGAGTGCTCGGTCGCCGCCGTGGCCTTGTCGAGCTGCTCCAGCAGCAGTGACGGATCGAGGTCGAGGGAGGCGAGCGTGGTGGTGGCGGTGCGCAGCAGGCCCATGGTGGCGGCCGCGCTGATGCCGCTGCCCATCACGTCGCCGACCACCAGCGCCGTCTTGTCGCCCTCCAGCGGTATGACGTCGAACCAGTCGCCGCCGACCTCACTGGTGGACCCCGCCGGCTGGTAGTGGGACGCCACCTCCAGCCCCGCCGTCACCGGCGGATGGCTCGGCAGCAGGCTGCGCTGGAGGGTCAGCGCGGTGCTGCGGGCGTTCTGGTACCAGCGGGCGTTGTCGATCTGCACCGCCGCCCGCGCCGCCAGCTCCCGCGCCAGCAGCACGTCGTCCTCGTCGAAGGGCTCCGGGTTGCGGGTCCGCTTCAGGTCCAGCGCGCCCAGGATCTCGCCCCGCGCGATCAACGGCACCGCCAGGTACGAGTGCAGCCCCGCCCGGCTCAGCATGACGGCGGCCTCGGGGGAGCGGGCGATGCGCGGCAGGTCGTCGTCCTTCACCCGCGGCACCAGCACCGCCTTGCCGGTCCGTACGCACTCGGTGACCAGCCGGTCCGGGCCGTACCAGGCGATCCCGCCGGGCCGGTCGGCCGCCCGGGTGGCGTCGCCGCCGTCGTCCGGACGGACCGCGAGCGCGCGGATCACGGCGGCCTCGGCCGGGCCGAGCGTGCTGCGTCTGCCCTCCACCACCGCGTCCAGCAGGTCGACGGCGGCCACGTCCGCCAACGCCGGTACGGCCACCTCGGCCAGCTCGCAGGCGGTGCGCTCCAGCTCCAGCGTCGTACCGATCCGGGCGGAGGCGTCCGCGATCAGGGCGAGCCGGCGCCGCGCGTTCTCCGCCTCCACCGCCGCCCGGTGCTGCTCGGTGATGTCGGTCAGCGACAGCGCGATGCCGAGCACATTGCCGAGCGAGTCGTCCAGGCGGTACAGGGACAGGGACCACGTGTGCTCGGCGTCCGGGTCGGCCGGGGTACGGCCCACCACGGTCCGGTCGATCACCGGGTCCCCGCTCGTCAGCACGTCCCGCAGCGCCTCCTCCACCACGTCGGGGTCCAGCAGCGGCAGCACCTCGCGCAGCATGCGGCCCTCGTGCCCCTCGGCCGGGACCCCGCTGAGCCGCTCCAGCGCGGGGTTCACCGAGACGAACCGCAGCCCGGTGTCCAGGACGGCCAGCCCGATGGGGGACTGGTGCACCATCCGCTCGGACAGCGCCACGTCGTGCTCCAGGCGCCGTACCGTCGACTGGTCGGCGGCCAGGCCCAGCGCGTACACGTCGCCGCGGTCGTCCAGCAGACGCATGTTGCGGAACTCCACCAGCCGGGTGGTGCCGTCCTTGCGGCGGATGGGGAAGCCGCCCGCCCAGCTCTGCCCGGTGCGCATCACGTCCTCGAACAGCTCACCGACCAGCCCGATGTGCCGTTCGTGCACCATCAGCCGGGCCGCGTACCGGCCGAGCGCCTCGTCGGCGGTGTAGCCGAACAGCTCCTCGGCCTGCGGGCTCCACAGCACGATGCGGCCCCGGCCGTCCAGCACCACGGAGGCCACGTTCAGCATGTCGAGCAGCCCGCCGGGCCGCACCGGGCCGCGCTCGGGCTCGCCGTTCCCGGCCGCCTGAGTCTCGGCTGCACTCATGCCACGCACCGCCTTCGCCCGTCCGCACGGCACGCCGTCCCCCGTGCCGACTCCCCTTGTTGTACCGCGCTCACACCCGGCGTGCCGAGGGCTGTGGTCCCGCATATGTCCGCATCCACCATCCCTCACTTCCGCCTCCGGTGTACTCCCGCGCCCCACCGGCCCCGTGACGCGTGGGGCCGGCGTCACCCACTGAGGCGGCAGAGTTCACCGTCCTCTTCCTTTGTTGGTCTGTACATGCCTACGCGGCCGGGCCAGACTGTCGGCCGACCGAGTGTCCCCACCCCCCTCACCGAGGAGTCGGCCCATGCCCGCGCCTGCCCGAAAGCGCCGCCACGCCTTATCCGCCGGACTCGTCACCCTGGCCACCGCCGCCGCCGTCTCCCTGGGCGCCGCAGCCCCCGCCTCGGCGGCGGACACCTGGACCGAGACCGGCTCCGACCGCGCCGACCCGCTGACCGAGAGCCAGGGCCTGACCTCCGTGGAGGTCCCGGCGAACAGCCCCAACCGCTACACCGGCATCGGCACCATCCCGGTCGGCGTCTCCAGCCGGGGCTGGAACCACGTCGGCGACCCCGACGCCTCGTACAACGGCTACTACATCGAGCCCTACCAGCGGGACTCGGGCAACTCCAAGATGTACCGGGTGCAGGCGCCCGGCGGTGCCTGGTCGGAGTACGTGCACACGCTCGCCCCCGGCGAGGCCATGAACAACTCCTGGTCCGCCATCTCGCCCGACGGACAGTGGATGCTCTCCGGTGAGTGGGGCACCATGAACCGCCTGCTCGTCTTCCCCACCCCCGGCATCAACCCCGCCACCTCGCCCTCGGCCGACCTGAAGCTGGCGTCCAACGTCACCCTGGACCACCCGGTGCGCGATGTGCAGGGCTGCGACTTCTCCGGGCCCACCACGCTGCTCTGCTCCTCCGACGACCCGGAGGGCACGCTGTTCGGCATGACCAAGCCGCTTCTCCAGATCGACCTCTCGGCGGCGCCGAACGGCACCTCGAACGTGTCCGGCCATGTCACCGCCCTGCGCCAGTTGCCGCTGCGCAGCTCCTGTTCGGGCAGCTTCGAGGCCGAGGGCATCGACTACGACCGGCGCAGCGGCATCCTGCGCGTGATCGTGGTCTCGCCGGGGTTCTGTGTGATCACGGACAGCAAGACGTACAAGTTCACCCGGAGCTGATCTCGCTCGTCTCCTGGGGATGACCTGCGCCGGCCGGGGTACCCGAGCCGTGCGCACGGCCAGGAAAGGAGCGGACATGACGAACACGGAGGCATCGCACCCGGAAACCGTCTCGGTGGAGATCAGCGGGTGTTCGCCGGACGACGCGCGCGTGGTCTTCGATGTGCTGAGCGCCTGCTTCGCGTCGGACCGTGACGCGGGCGAGACCCCGCAGCAGCAGGACGAGGCACGCCCGACGGTGTGGCTCGGCACGTACGACATCGCGGACTCCCACACCGGGAACTGCCCGCCGGCCAAGCTCAGCGCGTCAGTCCAGGCGGATGTGCAGGGCGGGTACTGGGCGGTGAACCGGTTCCGGGAGGCGCTGGACGAGATGTTCACGGTCGAGGAGACCGCCACGGCCTCCGGCGATCAGGAGCGGGAACTCCACCTGCTGCTGGGCAGCCGCTGACCGACCCCCTCGTACGAGGTGCCCCGGCCGACCCCCGTCGGCCGGGGCACTCTGCTGTGTGGGCTCCGCCTATGTGGGCCGCACCTATGGGGGCTGCACCCATATGGCCTCCCCCTGCCCCACGCCCATGTGCCCTCCGTCGCACCCTTATGCAACTAGTTGCAAAAAGGTGAGCGGTTGCTCTACAACAAGAGGCGACCGCATCCCCACGGAGGGCCCGATGAGCCGTTACCCGCACCTGTTGTCCCCGCTCGACCTGGGATTCACCACCCTGCCCAACCGCGTCCTCATGGGCTCCATGCACGTGGGCCTGGAGGAGGCCGAGCACGGCTTCGAGCGGATGGCGGCCTTCTACGCGGCCCGCGCACGCGGCGGAGTCGGCCTCATCGTCACCGGCGGCATCGCCCCCAACGAGGAGGGGCGCCCCTGGGCGGGTGGCGCCAAGCTCACCACCGACGCCGAGGCGGAGGAACACCGCGTCGTCACCGAAGCCGTCCACCAGGAGGGCGGCCGCATCGCCCTGCAGATCCTGCACTTCGGCCGCTACGCCTACCACGCCGACCTCGTCGCCCCGAGCCCGCTCCAGGCGCCGATCAGCCCCCACGTCCCCCGTGAGCTAACCGACGCCGACGTCGAGCGGACCGTCGAGGACTACGCCCGTACCGCCCGCCTGGCCCGGCGGGCCGGGTACGACGGCGTCGAGATCATGGGCTCCGAGGGCTACCTCATCAACGAGTTCATCGCCGCCGGCACCAACCACCGCACCGACCGCTGGGGCGGCTCGTACGAGAACCGGATGCGCTTCCCGGTCGAGATCGTGCGCCGGGTCCGCGAGGCGGTCGGCGAGGACTTCATCATCATCTACCGCCTGTCGATGCTGGACCTGGTCCCCGGCGGCTCCTCCCTGCCCGAGGTCGTCACCCTCGCCAAGGCGGTCGAGGCGGCCGGTGCCACGATCATCAACACCGGTATCGGCTGGCACGAGGCGCGTATCCCCACCATCGCCACCTCCGTGCCGCGCGGCGCGTACACCTGGGTCACCAAGAAGCTCATGGGCGAGGTGTCCGTACCGCTGGTCACCACCAACCGCATCAACACCCCGGAACTCGCCGAGGAGTTGCTCGCGGACGGCCGCGCCGACATGGTGTCCGTGGCCCGCCCGATGCTCGCCGACCCGGACTTCGTCGCCAAGGCCGCCGAGGGCCGTCCCGAGGCCATCAACACCTGCATCGGCTGCAACCAGGCGTGCCTGGACCACACCTTCGGCGGCAAGATCACCTCCTGCCTGGTCAACCCGCGCGCCTGCCACGAGACCGAGCTGGTGCTCACCCCGACCCGGCTGAAGAAGCGCGTCGCCGTCGTCGGCGCCGGACCCGCGGGCCTGGCCTGCGCCGTCTCCGCCGCCGAACGCGGCCACCACGTCACCCTGTTCGACGCCGCGAGCGAGATCGGCGGCCAGCTCAACGTGGCCCGCAAGGTCCCCGGCAAGCAGGAGTTCGACGAGACCCTGCGCTACTTCCGCCACCAGCTCGACACCCACGGCGTCGACGTACGCCTCGGCACCTGGATCACCCCCGGCGACCTCGACGCGTACGACGAGGTCGTGGTCGCCACCGGCGTCACCCCGCGCACCCCCGACATCCCGGGCATCGACCACCCGCGCGTGGTCGGCTACCTCGACGTGCTGCGCGACAACGCCCCCGTCGGCGACCGGGTCGCCGTGCTCGGCGCGGGCGGCATCGGCTTCGACGTGGCCGAGTTCCTCACCGACGCCGGCGACAAGGCGCACGAGGACCCCGAGACGTACTTCCGCACCTGGGGCGTCGACATGGACTACGCGGCCCCCGGCGGCCTCACCGCCCCCAGCCGCCCCGCGTCCCCGCGCACCGTCCACCTGCTCCAGCGCAAGGCCACCAAGGTCGGCGCCGGACTCGGCAAGACCACCGGCTGGATTCACCGCACCGAGCTGAAGCACCGGGGCGTCACCATGGTCCCCGGCGTCCGCTACGACCGGATCGACGACGCCGGACTGCACATCACCGTCGGCGAGGAGAGCCACGTCCTGGAGGTCGACACCGTCGTCCTGTGCACCGGCCAGGAGCCGCGCCGCGATCTGTACGAGGAGCTGATCGCGGCCGGAGTCAGCGCCCATCTGATCGGCGGCGCCGACGTGGCGGCCGAACTCGACGCCAAGCGGGCCATCAAGCAGGGCACCGAACTGGCGGCGGCGCTGTAGGGGGACACTCCATGTGGACCGCGTCCCTAGGATGAGCCCATGTCACTCCCGCACGCCATCCTCACCGCCCTGCTGGAGAAGCCGTCCTCGGGTCTGGAACTGACCCGGCGGTTCGACAAGTCGATCGCCTACTTCTGGCCGTCGACCCACCAGCAGATCTACCGCGAGCTGGGGAAACTGGAGGCCGAGGGGTTCATCCGCGCGCTGCCGTCCGCGCAGCCGGCCCGTGGGCAGAAGAAGAGTTACGAGGTGCTGCCCGCGGGCCGCGAGGAGCTGGCCCGCTGGACCGCCGCGCCCCAGGACCCCAAGCCGCTGCGGGACGCGATGCTGCTCCGGATGCGGGCGGCGGCGGTGGTCGGCACGGCGGGCCTCGTGGCCGACATACGGCGCCATCTGGAGCTGCATGAAAGCCAGTTGGCCGTCTACCAGGAGATCGAGAAGCGCGACTTCCCGCCCGGCCGGGACACCCCGCAGGACCGGCTCCAGCACCTGGTCCTGCGGGCCGGGATCGACCTGGAGACCTTCTGGGCCCAGTGGCTCGCCGAGGCGCTGAAGGAGATCCCGGACTTCGAGCCGGACGGCCCCGAGGGCTGATGCGTCAGTAACGCCGGTACGCCTTGGGCCGGCGGCGCAGGAACCAGGCGCCCGCGATGACCGCCGACCCCACCAGCGCCGCGCCCACTGCGAGGGTGAGCGTGCCGTAGTCACGGGTGGCGCCGCCGAGGCCACCGGCCACACCCCGCGAAGGCGCGGGTGAGGCCGCGCGAGTTGGTGTCGGTGTCGGTGTGGTGGCCGCCGACACGTTGACGACCTGGCTGCCCGCCGAGACGCCGTTGGAGCACTGCACCGTGACCGTGTACGTCCCCGCCGCCACCCCCGCCCAGGCCGCCGACTGACTGACCGTCGTACCGGCCAGCGCCACCTGCCGCCCCTGGGCGAAGCTCGTCTGCTGCCCGCTCATCAGCGAGGCCGTGCCCCAACTCCCGTTGTTCAGGGCGCAGGCGCTGGTCACCACCGACACGTTGGTGCCCGACGTGCTGACCGAGATCCCGGCCGCCGCGGCGGACGGCCCGGCGAGCACCAGCGGCAGCGCGACGGCGGCCAGGGGAGCTGTGGAACGGGAGAGAAGTCGTATGTAGCGCATGGGCTCGCCTCCGGCGGCACGGTGGCGGTACGTCCCGTGCGCCGCCGGGGTCGGGAACATCCGTGCCACCCCAGAAGCAGCCAACGCGGCCCGGCGGGGCGCCGCATGCGCAGGGCGTCCGCCCAGGTGACACGCTCCGCCGTCCGGGCGGTCAGCGGCCCGTGGTGACGGTCCGCTCCGCCGAGAAGCCGCCCCAGGTGCCGTCCGGCAGCCGGGCCCGCAGCCGCACCCGGTGCACCTCCCCGGCCTTCCGCCCGGCGTACAGGCTGTGGCGCGCCCGGCCGGACGGGGGAGTGCCGCCCCACACCAGCGAGCTGTCCGTGCCTCCGTCCAGCCGGATCTGGTACTCGGTGATCACCCCGTCCACATGTGGCGGGTCCCAGGCGAGATCCAGGTAGTACGACCCGGCTGTGTGGCGTGACACCACATCGAACCCGGTCGGCGCGGTGCCCCGGCGGTCGTCGGCACCCGGTGTGGTGAGCCGGACCGGGGCGCTCGCGGGGGAGAGGTTGCCCGCCGCGTCCTGGGCCCGGACGGTGAAGGCGTAACGGGTACCGGGACGCAGCCCGGTGACCACGGTCGCGGTCTGGGTGCCGCCCACGGTATGGATCTTCACCCCGCCCTGCTGGACCGCGTACGACCGCACGCCCCCGTCGTCGTGTGCGGCCGCCCAGGACAACTGGACCGCCCGTCCGTCCACCACCTTGCCGGTAACCCGTCCGGGACGGCTCGGCGCCACATGGTCCGCGGCCACATAGGCGGGCGTCCGGGCCCGTACCTCCCGGCTCGGCGGCCCGAGGCGGCCGTCCGCGCTCCGGGCCCGCACGGTGAAGGCATACAGGGTGGACGGCTTGAGCCTGGTGACATCAACCATGTGCTGTGCGGCCGGTACTTCGGTCACTTTGGTGGGGCCGCGATACACCTCGTAGGTATGGACGCCGGAACCGGCCGCGTTCCACATCACATGGACGCTGGTGGCGCTCCCCGCGTCGGCGGTCACGCCGGTCGGGGCGCCGGGGGCCGGGCCCTCGCCGGACTCGCCGTCTGCCGTACCGCAGGAGACGGCCAGCAGGAGGGCCGCGCAGAGAGACGCCCAGTGGCCGGGGCGGAGGGGAACACGTCGCACGGCGCTGCCTCCCGGAGGCCCGCATCACGGCAAAGGTCCGGACCAATATGGCGCCTGCGGGGCCGTCCCGGCAAGGGGGCCGCGCTGGTGAGGGCGCCGGGGAGTTACGTATGCTGTGGTCTCCCTGAGGCGTGAACTGCCCCTGTGTGGAGCCCAGTTCATGCCCGTGGCGCGGACACGCTGTCGTCGCCGAAACCGCGCCGACGCGGGCGGCCGGGGGGCGGACCCTCACCGGTCCGGCCCTCCGGACCCCCGTGAGCTGCTCCATCCGGCCGCAGAACATGCCCTATCCGGCCGCACGACGCCAGCCGTACGCGTCTCTCGCCACCCGCGTGGGTGATGGTGTCCGGAATGTCCCCTACGGGAGGTTCCCCAGCGTGCCTTTTCCGTCGTTGGTGCCGTTCCTGACCGGTGCCGCCCTGCTCGCCCCGACGTCACCACCCGCCGCTGCCGTACCCCACGGCGTCCGGCACGAGGCGCCGGTGACCGCCGCCGAACTCCGGGCCAGGACGCGGGACTGCGCACAGGTCTCCCACGGCCGCTACCGCGAGGACGCGGGCGGTCCCGCCAAGGTCCGGGTGTGCGGCACCCGCAGCGCGGTGTTCTGGAAGGCGGACCTGGACACCGACTGCGACGGCCGCCCCGGCACCCGCTGCAACCGCCGCACCGACCCGTACTTCTCCCCGGCCACCGCCTTCCCCCAGTCCGACGGCCGCCCCCTCGACGCCGAACGGCTCCCGTACATCGTGATCCCGCCCGCCAGCGCCCTGTGGGACCATCGCGCCCACGGCGTGCGGGGCGGCTCCGTGGCCGCCGTGCTCTACCGCGACCGCGTGCGATACGCCGTCGTCGGCGACACCGGCCCCCGCGACCTCATCGGCGAAGCGTCCTACGCCACCGCCCGTGCCCTCGGCATCGATCCCGACCCGCGCGTAGGCGGAGCCCCGTCCGGGGTCACGTACATCGTCTTCCGCGACACACGGGCCCAGCCGATCGAGGACCACCAGGACGCGGTGGCCCAAGGGGAGGAACTGGCCCGGAAGTTCGTCGGGCGGACGGGCTGACGGTGTGCGGGCCGGCCCCCTGGGGCGGGGACCGGCCCGGCGCTCACACCTTGCGGTAGGCGTACGCCTCGCCCGCGGCGGCCACCACCGCGTCCAGGTCGGCACCCGTCGCGGCCGTCACCACGGCGGCCACCGCGCCCTCCACGAAGGGGGCGTCCACCAGCCGGATGTCCGCCGGGAGTTCGTCGCCCTCGGCGAGCAGCGCCTTCACCGTGAGCACCGCGCTGCCCAGGTCGGTGAGGACCGCGACCCCCGCGCCCTGGTCCACGGCGGCGGCCGCCGCCGATATCAGCTCCGCGCTGGTGCCGAAGCCGCCGCCCTCCGTACCGCCCGCCGCCGCGACCGGTACCGCTTCGGCACCGCCCGCCAGGGCCTTCGCCAGCCCGGCCACCGACTCGGCGACCTCGGCGCTGTGCGACACCAGCACGATCCCGACATGCCGCTCGTCACTCATCGGAGCCTCCCTCCGCCGCGGTCACGAGCGCGGCGATCAACAGGGAGGACGAGGTGGCACCGGGGTCCTGGTGGCCGATGCTGCGCTCCCCGAGATAGCTCGCCCGACCCTTACGGGCCTGCATCGGGGTCGTCTCCACCGCACCGGACTCGGCGGCCCGGCGCGCCGCGTCGAAGCCCTCGCCGAGCGCGTCCACGGCCGGGATCAGCGCGTCCAGCATCGTCTTGTCACCCGGCGCCGCCCCGCCGAGCGCCGTCACCCCGTCCACCCCGGCCCGCAGCGCCTCCGCCAACTGCGCCTCGCTGACCTCGGGCGCGTCCCCGAGCACCTTCCCGGCCCGGCGCAGCAGCGTGCCGTACAGCGGGCCGGAGGCACCGCCGACGGTGGAGATGAGCTGGCGCCCGGCGAGCGAGAGCACGGCACCCGGCGTGCCCGGCGCCTCCTTCTCCAGGGTGGCCAGCACGGCCGTGAAACCGCGCTGGAGATTGCTGCCGTGGTCCGCGTCGCCGATGGCCGAGTCGAGCGCGGTGAGCCGCTGCGCCTCCCGGTCGACGGACGCGGCGGTCGCCGTTATCCAACGGCGGAAGAAGTCGGCGTCGAGCACTGGATCTCCTTGGCTGGTAGGGATGTTGACCACTGACTCCGCCGTATCACATCCCCCAGCGCAGTGCCGGGGTCCGCACCGGCGCGTCCCACAGCCGCAGCAGTTCCTCGTCGACCTGGCACAGGGTGACGGAGGCGCCCGCCATGTCGAGCGAGGTGACGTAGTTGCCGACGAGCGTGCGGGCGACGGCCACGCCACGCTCCGCCAGCACCCGCTGCACCTCTGCGTTGAAACCGAACAGTTCCAGCAGCGGGGTGGCGCCCATGCCGTTGACCAGGACCAGCACCGGGCCGCGCGGCGTCATGTCGTCCAGGATGGCGTTCACCGCGAAGTCGGCGATCTCCCCGGAGGTCATCATCGGGCGCCGCTCGCGGCCCGGCTCACCGTGGATGCCGATGCCCAACTCCAGCTCGCCGGGCGGCAGATCGAAGGTGGGGGAGCCCTTGGCCGGGGTGGTGACGGCGCTCAGGGCCACACCGAAGCTGCGCGAGCTGTCGTTGACCTGGCGGCCGATGGCCTCCACCCGCTCCAACGGCTGCCCCTCGGCCGCCGCAGCGCCCGCGATCTTCTCCACGAACAGCGTCGCGCCGGTGCCGCGCCGGCCCGCCGTGTAGAGGCTGTCGGTGACGGCGACGTCGTCGTTGACCAGGACCTTGCCGACCTGGATGCCCTCGTCCTCGGCCAGCTCGGCGGCCATGTCGAAGTTGAGCACGTCGCCGGTGTAGTTCTTCACGACGAACAGCACCCCGGCCCCGCTGTCCACGGCCGCCGCGGCCCGCGCCATCTGGTCCGGCACCGGCGAGGTGAACACCTCACCCGGACAGGCCGCCGCCAGCATCCCGGGCCCGACGAACCCGCCATGCAGCGGCTCATGCCCCGACCCGCCCCCCGAAACCAGCCCCACCTGCCCGGCCACCGGCGCGTCCCGCCGGACGATCACCCGGTTCTCCACGTCCACATTCAGATCCGGATACGCGGCCGCCATCCCCCGCAGCGCATCGGCCACCACGGTCTCGGGGACGTTGATCAGCATCTTCATCGGTGTCTCCTGGTGAGGCTAGCAGACGGGCCTCTGAGCAGCGTTCTTGCTGGTCAGGCTGGATGAGAGGGGTTTTGATCTTGACGGTCCTTGGCGGCCGGAGGCGGGCTCCGGCGGTCCTGATGCTGACTCCGTGCTGACTTCCTTGATGGGACGTCAGGTGTCGATGAGTGGTCTGTGTCGTCGGGATTGCAGTACTACTGTCGGAAGTATCGGCCTTGCGGCCGCGAAGGTCACGTGGAGTGCGACAGGTGCTTGCCCTCACTCCGCGTGCCTCGGTCGCTTAGGCCAAGGTCAGCGTAAGCACCGCGATGTGTCCGCTGCTGCGCTCGATCTGTATAGGCCCTGATGAGCGTGGGTCGTGCGGTGAGTGTGGCGATCCAGCACAATTGACCCGCCGGCTGGGAAGATCCGTATGGGCCATTGGAGTGATCTTGGCGGTGCGATGTGGGCGCATGGGTGTTCTGGCGAAAGTGACGGGTCCGGCGGTCCTCATCACAAAGTGCCGAGTTCGGCGAAAGTGCTAAAAATTGGTTCCCCGCCGCTGTAAAGCCGCAGTTCACGGGGTGTGCTCCCCGCCCGCGCGTGGATGGTCCCTCCCTGAAGCGCTGGACGCCGCTCTCCGGGACCTCCAACCGGATACGCGGCCTGCTCACCCAGTTCCACCCCTCGCTGGAGCGCGTCCTGGGTCCGCGTCTGGACCACCAGGCCGTGACCTGGCGGTCGGCGCGCTACGGCTCCCCGGCCGCCCTGCGAAAGGCCGGCCGCAGACTCCTCGAGCTGATCCTGCCCAAGGCCTCGCGCATGGCCACCCGGCTGATCGACGACATCTTCGACGCGCTCGACGAACAGACCGTCGTCGTCCCCGGCACCGGCACCCTCGACGCCGTCGTCCCTTCCCTGGCCGCCTCCCACACCCAACGCCGGGCGATGGAAGCCCAGATCAACGCCCTGCTGGAGGCTCACCCTCTTTCCCTGGCCCTGACGTCGATGCCCGGCGTCGGCGTCAGGACCGCCGCCGTCCTGCTGGTCACCGTCGGCGACGGCACCAGCTTCCCCACCGCCGCCCACCTCGCCTCCTACGCCGGCCTCGCACCGACCACGAAATCGTCCGGGACCTCAATCCATGGCGAACACGCACCCCGAGGCGGAAACCGCCAGCTCAAATGTGCCATGTTCCACTCCGCCTTCGCCTGCATGAACGCCGACACCGCCTCCCGCACCTGCTACGACAAGCAACGAGCCCGCGGCAAGACCCACACCCGGGCCCTCCTCCGCCTCGCCCGCCAATGCATCAGCACCCCGTTCGCCATGCTCCGCGACGGCAGCTTCTACAAATCCCGCACGCCCGCGGACGTCGGGCTCGCCGCATGACCTCAGCAAGACCGAATCACCCCAAAACCGACAGCGGTGCCTGACGCAGGACATAGAGGCACCCCCCTTTTCCCCGGCGGTGACATCGACCGGGCGGCGGACTTCCCCCTTCGGTGCCCATCCGTCCTGCTTTACATCCCTCGCTTGCCGGTAGTGCGCGTATCCGAGGGATTAACTGCCTTGTCCGCGGCGGGGCGGCCTTCACATAGTTGCTGTCATGTCAGAGCGGCGTTCCGCGAACGGCCGTGACAACAGTCCTTTCCACGGGGGAAACCGATGGCGCTCCGGGAGTCCGGCCGCGGTCTGCGCGATGTCGCCGCAGCGGCCGACGCTGCCACGCTGAGGGCTTCGGCACGTGGCGCGGAAGAGTGTTCCGTCCGTGCGGACGTGATCCAGGACCTCATCCCCAGCCCTCTCCGCTAAGTCCGGACGGGTCCGGGCGCCCCGGCGTCCGCCCTCCTCCGCCCGCCGAACGGGCGCGTTCCCGCACCCGGGGTCTGGCCCCTGAGGGTGTCGGCCCGTGCCATGGCGGCCGTGCCCCCGGCCTTCTTCGGCCGCGGGTTCCCTCGGCCTTTCCCCGGTCCGCCGGTGTTCCGGCGTCGTCCGCGGCCTCGTCCGCCGCTCCGTGCCCCCGTGCACCCCGGCCCGGGCCGCAGCGCCGGTTTCCCCCTTCCGCTTCCCTCGTCCCCTCCACCGTCGAGCGGAGAACACTCGTGAAGAGCAGTACGTCGTCCATGGCCATCGTCGGGGCCGGCCCCCGTGGGCTCTCGGTTCTGGAGCGTCTGATCGCCCAGGAGCGGAAGTCCCCGTCCGCCGGCCGCATCACGGTCCACGTCGTCGACCCGTATCCGCCGGGACCCGGCCGGGTGTGGCGCACCGACCAGTCCCGAGAACTGCTGATGAACACCGTGGCCTCCCAGGTCACCGTGTTCGCCGACTCCAGCGTGAACCTGGTGGGACCGGTCGAGGACGGGCCGAGCCTCTACGAGTGGGCCCGGGACGTGGCGTCCGGCACGGTCCCCGTTCCCGGGGAGGCCCTCGCGGAGGCCCGTCGCCTCGGCCCGGACACCTACCCCACCCGCGCGTTCTACGGGCACTACCTGGGCCGGGTGTTCCGGACGCTGGTCGCGCAGGCTCCGGAGCACCTGGAGATCCGCGTCCACCGGGCGTACGCCGTCGCGCTGGACGACGAGTCCGGTGTGCACGGCGGACGCCAGACCCTGCTGCTCGCCGACGGCACGCGACTGTCGGGCCTGAACGCGGTGGTGCTGGCGCAGGGCCACGTCCCGGTGCAGGCCACCGCCCTGGAGCAGCGGCTCGGTGCCTTCGCCGCCGAACACGGCCTGGTGTATCTCGACCCGGCGAACCCGGCCGACACGGACCACTCCCGGATCGAGCCGGGCGAGAGCGTCGTACTGCGCGGTCTCGGGCTCAACTTCTTCGACCACATGGCCCTGTTGACCGCCGGGCGGGGCGGCTCGTTCGAGCGGGTGGACGGCCGGCTGGTCTACCGCCCGTCCGGGCGGGAGCCGCGCATCATCGCCGGATCCCGGCGCGGCGTTCCGTACCACGCCCGCGGCGAGAACGAGAAGGGCGCCTACGGACGGTACCGGCCGCGGCTGCTGACGGTGGAGAAGACGGACGAACTGCGTGCGCTCGCGGCCGACGGCGAGTGGATCCGGTTCAGCACCCATCTGTGGCCCCTCATCACCGCCGAGGTGGAGAGCGTGTACTACGCGGCGCTCTTGGTCGACGGGGTCGAGGCGGCCGAACTGGCGGCGTTCACCGACCGCTTCCTGCGCGTCGCCGACTCGGCGGCGGACAAGGCCCGGCTGCTCGACGCCGTGGGGGTTTCTGCCGCCGAGCGCTGGGACTGGGACCGGATCGCCGAGCCGTACCGGGAGGAGGAGTTCGCCACGGCGGAGGACTTCCGCGCCTGGCTGCTGGCGTATCTGCGGCAGGACGTCGTAGAGGCCCGCCGGGGCAATGTCAGTGGGCCGCTCAAGGCCGCTCTCGACGTGCTGCGGGACCTGCGCAACGAGATCCGGCTCGCCGTCGACCACGGCGGTCTGGAAGGGAACTCCCACCGGAACGAACTGGAACACTGGTACACCCCGCTCAACGCCTTCCTGTCGATCGGACCGCCCACCTCCAGGATCGAGGAGCTGATCGCGCTGGTGGAGGCCGGCACGGTCGAGATCGTCGGCCCCGGCATGGTCGTCGAGGCGGTCACGGACGGCGGCGCCGCCTTCGAGGTGAGTTCCCGCCGGACGCCGGGGCGGCGGCACCGGGCCGGCGCGCTGATCGAGGCCCGGCTGCCCGAGCCGGACCTGCGCCGTACCGACGACCGGCTGATGCGGCACCTGCTGACGACCGGCCAGTACGTGCCGTACCGGATCCTCGGTGAGTGCGGCAGCGAGTACGAGACCGGTGCCGTCGCCGTGTCCGGCCGGCCGCATCATCCGGTCGACGCCGAGGGCCGTGCCCATCCGCGCCGGTTCGTGCACGGTGTGCCGACCGAATCGGTGCACTGGGTCACCGCGGCCGGCATCCGGCCGGGCGTCGGCTCGGTCACCGTCGAGGACTCCGACGCGATCGCCGCCGCCGTGCTGACCCTGCTGGCGGACGAGGCCCGCACCCACGCCCCCACCGACGCTCGCAGCGACGCCGGGGAAGCCGTGGCATGAACGACCACACCATCGACACCCACGCCGTCGACGACCGGGACATCGACCAGGACATCGACGCCGGGCTGCTCTCCCCGGTGCGGGTCGGCACCCCCGTTGAGGCGGCCACCGGGGACCGGGCGTGGCTCCAGGCGATGCTCGACGCCGAGGCGGCCCTGGCCAGGGCCCAGGCCCGGCTGGGTACGCTGCCCGCGTCCGCCGCCGCAGCGATCAGCTCCGCCGCGCGTGCCGAGCGGCTGGACGCCCGGACCCTGGCCCAGGCCGCCAGGGAGACCGCCAATCCGGTGGTCGGCCTGGTCCAGGCGTTCACGGCCGTCGTCGCCGCCGACGATCCGACCGCCGCGGCTCCACCAGCCAGGACATCCTGGACACGGGGGCCATGCTGGTCGCCGCCCAGGCGCTGCGGCTGATCCTCGCCGACCTGCGCCGCACGGCCGACGCGCTGGCCGGCCTCGCCCGCGAGCACCGCGACACCCCGATGGCCGGCCGCACACTGACCCTGCACGCCGTGCCCACCGCCTTCGGCCTCAAGGCGGCGGGCTGGCACCACCTGGTGCTGGCGTCCGCCGAGTGGCTGAAGCGGGTCCTGACCCACGGGCTGCCGGTGGCGCTCGGCGGCGCCGCCGGCACGCTCGCCGGATACCTGGAGTACGCGAAGGTCGACGGCGGCGTCCCCGACGACGGGCTCGGCGACTACCTGGACCGGCTGACCGCGGCCTAGGCGGAGGAGACGGGGCTGGCCCGGCCCGTCCTGCCGTGGCACGTGCTGCGCACCCCGGTCGCCGACCTGGCCGCCGCGCTGTCCCACACCGCGGCGTCCCCCGGGAAGCTCGCCGTGGACGTGCAGGTCCTGGCCCGGACCGAGGTGGGAGAGGTCTGCGAGCCCGCTCCGGCCGGCCGCGGGGCCTCGTCCGCCATGCCGCACAAGCGCAACCCGGTGCTCGCGACACTGATCCGCTCCGCCGCGCTGCAAGTCCCCGTCCTGGCGGCCGGCCTGACCCAGTGTCTGACCACGGAGGACGAGCGGTCCGGGGGCGCCTGGCACGCGGAGTGGCTCCTGCTGTGCGAGTGCCTGCGGCTGGCGGGCGGCGCCGCCCACACCACGGTGGAGCTGGCCGAGGGGCTGACCGTACGGCCGGAGTGGATGCGCGCCAACCTGGATCTGACGGGCGGGCAGATCGTCACCGAGCGGATCACCGCCGTCCTCACGCCCCGGACCGGCAAGGCGACCGCCCGCCGGTGCCTCACCCTGGCCTCTGTCCTGGCCGACCGCGACGGCCGGCCCCTGGCCGAGATCCTCACCGAACTGCCCGAGCTGAAGGACGCCTTCGCCGACGGCGAACTCGCCGGCCTGCTGGACCCCGACGGCTACACCGGGGCGGCAGGGCTGCTCGTCGACCGTGCCCTCGGCGGGCAGCCGGACGCCGCCGACGGTCCACGCCCCGGGCCCCTCGGCACCCGAGTGAGCGGCTCACCGGCCTCCCGCACCGCCCCTCCGAGGAAGGCAACAACCCTGTGACCGAACGTCAGCACGGCCCCCGTCCCCGGCCGGATCTGGACGCCCTCTCCGCCCACCGCCCCGGAAAGCCGGACTATGACGACTCCTTCGTCCTGTCCGCCAACGAGAACCCCTGCCCGCCGCTGCCCGGCGTCCTGGAGACCGCGGTCGCCGCGGCGGGCGCCTTCAACCGCTACCCCGACATGGGCGTCGGCGCGCTCACCGCGGAACTCGCGCGGCACTTCGGCGTCCCGCCGAGGTCGGCTTCGCGATCGCGCACGAGCCGGTCGCCGCCGCGCTGCGCAAGACGGCCGTCCCGTTCGGCGTCAGCCAGCTCGCCCGGGACGCCGCCATCGCCTCGCTGCGCGTCGAGGACGCCCTGCTGAAGCGGGTGGAGTCGCTGGTCGGTGAGCGGGCGCGGGTGACCGCCTCGCTGCGCGCGCAGGGCTGGACGGTCGCCGACTCCGAGGCCGACTTCGTCTGGCTGCCGCTCGGTGACCACAGTTTCGACTTCGCCGCGGCCTGCGCCGAGGCCGGTGTGGTGGTCCGCCCGTTCGCAGGCGAGGGCGTACGCGTCTCGATCAGCGAGGCGCATGGTAACGACGCCTTCCTGGTGGCCGCCGGGGTGTTCCGCAAGCGGCTCTGACCACGGTCGCCGCCCGCAGGCAGAGGCCCCGCGCCGCCGGATCGCTCCGGCCGCGCGGGGCCTCTCCTGTCTCAGGGACCGGTTCAGTAGTTCGGCAGCTTGTGGAGCAGTTCGCGCCGCTCCACCACTTCCGGGCGGTAGACGCGCTCGGTCCACTCGGACGGGTCGACGGGCTCCAGGGCGATGGACACGGCGTCCTCGGTGCAGCCGAGGTTCTCCGTCAGCGCCGCGGTGATCGCGGCGACCAGACGGGCCGACTGCTCCTCGCCGACCGGAGTGGGGAAGTGCTTGATGTTGACGTGCGGCACGGTGGTCTCCCTGGATGGTTGTCAGACGGTCCGGGCGGCCGATGCCGGCCCGGTGTTTTCGGCGGGCAGGTCCGTGGGCGCGAGACGGGCGCCGATCAGGCGGGCCAGTTCGTCGACGCCGGGCTCGCGCAGGATGCCGTAATGGTCGACGGCGAGTTCGTGGATCTCCGGCGCGGCGGCCGACCAGCCGGTGCTGTCGTCGAGGAAGGAGTAGTCGTCGTCCGCCGCCTTCACGACGGTCACCGGTGCCTGGATCCGCCGGGACCGCAGCTCCGCGAAGGTGTAGCGGAACTCGTAGGTTCGCCGGACCACCGCGGTGATCCGGCGGACCAGCTCGCCGTCCAGGCCGTCGATGTGCTCGGCCAGATGGGAGACGAAGCTCTCCTCGTCCGTGGTGGCTCGCAGACACGCCTCCAGCGCCGGTCCGGTGACGGTCCCCGTGAAGACCGAGTACAGGATGGTCAGATAGGCGGGGTCGGTGTACGAGGCGTGGCCGCCGCCCGCCGTGCGGAGCTTCGGTGAGCCGGGGGCGATCAGGAACAGCCGGTCGACCCGGCGCCCGTCGCGCTCCAGCAGGTGGACGGTCTCGAAGGCAACCCGCGCGCCGAAGGAGTAGCCGCACAGTGTGTACGGGCCGTCCGGCTGGGCGTCGGTGATGGCCCGCACGTCCCGTGCCGCCATCTCGGCGATGGTGGCGTACGGCTCCTCGCCCGCGTTGACGCCGTGGGCCTGGATGCCGAGGAACGGCCGGCCGGTGTCGAGCCGGCGGGCCAGCGGGCGCAGGTTCATCGGATAGCCGCCGAGGCCCGGCCAGCAGTAGACGGGCCGGCCGGAGCGGGCGGCGCCCAGTGGCACCAGCCGGGAGGCGGAGGCGCCCCGCAGCCCGTCGACCCGCCGGGCCAGCTCCTCGATGGTCGGGGACCCGAACAGCACCTGCATCGGCAGCGCGCAGCCGAACCGGCGGTTGACGCGGTGCACCAGCCCGACCGCGATGAGGGAGTTGCCGCCGCACTCGAAGAAGTCGTCCCGCACGGAGGCGTCCCGCTGTCCCGTCCCGGCCTGCCACAGCTCGCGGACGATCCGCTCGGTGGTGGTCCGCGGCGCGACGAAGGGCCGGTCGGCGGCCGTGAAGTCCGTCTCCGGCGCCGTCTCCAGTGCCCGCAGGTCGACCTTGCCGTTGGCGGTCAGCGGCAGCCGGTCCATCACCACCAGGCGGTTGGGCACCATGTAGTCGGGCAGCAGCTCCACCAGGTCGGCCCTGATCATCTCGGTCGGCCCCTGCATGTGCACGCTGTCCTCGCGCATGCCCCGGTGGGCGAGCTGTCCGGGGCTGACCTTGCCGCCGACGAAGAAGTACGACGGGCCCGTGGGCCGGCCGCAGGACCGCAGCACGGCCTCCATGCGCCTGGCGGCAGGCAGGTTGTGGCCGGTCCTGGAGCTGTATCCGGAGGACATGAAGCCGAAGCCGGCGTCATTCATCTGGAGCCGCTGGAGCCGGCGTCCCAGGTCCAGGTAGGAGTGCGGGTGCTCCGGCCCGGGGCTGACCAGCGTGACGCCGAACGCGGCGCGCTCGTAGACTTGTTGGTTGATGGCGATCACATGCCGCTTGAGCACCAGCTCGTCCGCGATCCGCTCCAGCGTTCCGTCGGTGTAGCGGTACTGGCCGGCCGTCATGCCGGGCACGCGGCCGGGATGGATCTGCACGTACACGTCCAGGGGGACGTCCGGGCGGTCGGCGCGGTACGGCACCAGGTCGAAGGCCCCCAGGTAGTGGTCCTCCTCGGCGCAGTGCAGCCGGCGCATCGCCTCGGGCGTGTACGGGGCGGCGGCGACGTCCAGACCGTGGGCGGGCAGCACCTCTTCCAGCAGGCCGACCATGTGTCCGGCCTCGATCTCCAGTACCTCCTGGACGTTGTTGCGGTACACCGGCTCGATCGCCCGCCTGCGGCCCGCGAAGTGGAACCGGATGCCAGGCCCGCCGGCCTGTCCGTCCCCGGCCTCGATCAGGTACAGCCGGTGCTCCACCGGGTGGTAGTACCAGTGGCCGGGAGCCAGGCCGGCGCAGCCGTCCGGGCCGGTGGTCTCCAGGTAGAGCTGAGTGGCGTACAGCGAGCCGGGGGAGGCGTACCCGTACTTGGGCAGCAGCCGTCCGTCGCTGGTGTATTGGCCGAAGTAGCGCAGGACGGCGCCGAGTCCGGCCGCGGTCAGATGCTCGGGCCGGCGCGGGGCGGTGCCGGGGGTGCGGGCGGCGAGCAGGGCGAGCAGGTCGCTTTGGCGGGTGTCGCCGCCCTCGTAGAAGCGGTAGGTCTTGCGGGCGAACACCCGCCGGCGCTGTGCGGCGGTGGGGGTGCGGCCCGGGAGGTCGACGCGGCGGCGACCGGCCAGATCGGCGATGTCGCGACAGCCGCCGTCGGAGAGCTGGGCGCGCACCTGGAACCGGCCGGACTTGGTGACGTGGTGCCGGTCGTGGTTGCCCTGGTCCATCAGGGCGGCCTCGCGCGGGCTGAGTTCGACGCAGGCCACCAGGTTCTGGTAGCCGGTCGCCGGATCGTCCTTGACCAGCACGGCGGCGTTCCTGACCCAGTCGTGGGCCTCGACGGCGAGCCGTATCTCGTCCAGTTCGACCCGGTAGCCGCGCAGCTTCACCTGCCGGTCCACGCGGCCGCCGAACCGGTAGGTGCCGTCCTCCCGGTGGACCAGGTCGCCGGTACGGTACAGCACGGCGTGCGCGGGGTCGTCGGAGAAGGGGTTGTCCAGGAAGCGTTCGGCGGTCAGGTCGGGGCGGTGCAGATAGCCGCGGGCGACCTGCACGCCGCTGATGTACAGCTCGCCCGTCGCGCCGGGGGCGACCGGCTCCATCCGCTCGTCCAGCACGTGGAAGGCCAGCCCCTCCACGGGGACGCCGATCGGGACGCCGGGCGGGCCGCCGGCGACCGGCGACGGGTCCACGGTGCAGGCCGAGGCGTTGATGGTGCACTCGCTGGGCCCGTAGAGGTTGACCAGTTCGCACTTGCGCAGGGTCTCAGCGAAGCGCTGCGCGAGCCGCCGGGACAGTGCCTCCCCGCCGCAGAACACCCGGGTCAGCGATTCGCAGGCGGGCAGCCGCTCGGTGTCCAGCAGCGCCTGGAGCAGGGTCGGCACGCACTGGAGAACAGTCACGCCGTGCCGGACGACGGTGTCGACCAGGGCTTCGGGGTCGCGGTAGGCGCCGGGGCCGGCCAGCACGATCCGGCTGCCGACGCACGGCGCCAGGATCTCCCACTGGGCGGCGTCGAAGCTCATCGGTGTCTTCTGCAGGACGGTGGTGGACGGGCCCAGGCCGTACGTCCGGGCCAGCCAGCGCATCTGGTGCGCGATGGCGCGGTGCTCGACCATCACGCCCTTGGGCCGGCCGGTGCTGCCCGAGGTGTGGATGACGTAGGCGAGGTCCCCCGGCGCGGGGAAGCCGACCTCGCCGGCGTCGGTGGCGCGGAGGCCGGTCGCCGTGCCGGCCGGTGTCAGGGGGCCGTCGGCCGTGTCGGCCGGGGTGAGGAGGTCCGTGCCGGGCGGCGCGAGGGCGGCGAGCCGGTCCCGGAGGGGCTCCTCGGTGAGCAGCACCGGGGCGCGGGAGTCCTCGGCCATCGCCCGGATCCGTTCGTCCGGGTAGTCGGGCGACAGGGGGAGGTAGGCGGCGTCGGCGAACAGGACGCCCCAGACGGCGACCGGCAGGGCGGTGGAGGGTTCGAGGAAGACGCCGACACAGTCGTCGCGGCGCACTCCGCGGCCGCGCAGCGTTGCCGCCAGCGCCGTGGCCCGCTCGACGAGTTCCGCGAAGGTGAGGCTCTCGTCCCGGTACTCCACAGCGATGGCGTCGGGGCGAATCCGGGCCTGCGTCGAAAGCAGGTCGACAAGGCTTGGTGCTCCGTCCGTTCCTCGCTGCGGAACCACCGGCCCGTTCTCGGTCAGGATTTCCACGACGTCCCCCGTTCGAATGAATTCACATGCGTCGAACAAATCGAAACTATGAGTTCATCCGGTTCTTTTTGGCAAGCGACCGGGTGCCAGGTGTCCGATTGCCCGCCCGGGCATTACGGGACGCATTTTTACAAATGGGGCGAGAAGCTGCGGTGTGCGCCCGCCCGCGGTGGCGCCTCCTGGCCGGTTCTGTGCCCCGATGGCCCCCGTGACGCCTCTCGGGCCACCCGTGGAGGAGGAGTTTTGTCCCACTAAAGCCCGCCATGAACCCCGGAATTTCGCGCACTGCGTCGATCCGAACCATCGCGAACATGGCATCGGCGAGGGGTGGGCGGCAGAGTCGGGACTGTCATCGGGGCGCTGTCGGAGGCTTTTCCGGCGCTTTCGAGAAGAGGTGCCTGACAAAGGGGGAGAACCGTGCTGGATAGTCCGTCCGATGATGGACTCGAAATTCTTCGGGCGAAGCTCGACAGCATCGACATGCGTTTCCTCGAGGAACTCCGGGCCCGTATCGACACCTGTGTGGAAATCGCGCACTACAAGCGCGAGAACGACGTCGGAATGATGCAGCCGCACCGGATCAGGATCGTCCAGGAGCGCGCCGCCCGGTTCGGCGACGAGCACGGGATCAGCCAGGACTTCCTGCGCCGACTCTACGACCTGATCATCGAGGAGACCTGCCGGGTGGAGGACGTGGTCATAGGAGCCGCACCGTGAGAACCCTGCTGATCGACAACTACGACTCCTTCACGTACAACCTGTACCAACTGCTCGGCGAGACCAACGGCCGTCCGCCGGTGGTCGTGAAGAACGGCACGGACTTCTCTACACTGCGCTTCGAGGACTTCGACGCGATCGTGATCTCCCCCGGGCCGGGCCGCCCCGACCGCGAGCGGGACTTCGGCATCAGCCGGCGCGCGATCCTGGAGAGCGGCCTGCCGGTGCTCGGCGTCTGCCTGGGCCACCAGGGCATCTGTTACCTCTTCGGCGGCGAGGTCGTCCACGCGCCGGAGCCGATGCACGGCCGTGTGTGCCCGGTGCGCCACAGCGGCACCGACATCTTCGCCGGCCTGCCCAGCCCGTACGACGTGGTCCGCTACCACTCGCTCGCGGCCGGCCGGCTCCCCGACGAACTGGAAGCCGTCGCCTGGACCGAGGACGGCGTGGTGATGGGGGTGCGGCACCGCACCCGGCCCATCTGGGGCGTCCAGTTCCACCCGGAATCCATCAGCAGCCAGTACGGCCGCGAACTGCTCGCCAACTTCCGCGACCTGGCGCTGGCCCACCACGCCGCGCGGCGCGGCGAGCCGCGCTACACGGTGCATGTGCGCCGGGTGGACGCCGAACCCCGGGCCGAGGCCGCGTACCGGGAGCTGTTCGCCGACCACGACACCGCGTTCTGGCTGGACAGCAGCAGCGTCATCGACGGGCTGTCCCGGTTCAGTTTCCTCGGTGACGGCTCCGGCCCGTTCGCCGAGTACGTGACCTACCGGGTGGAGGACGGCGTCGTCCGGATCACCCGGCCCGGCCGCTCCGACGACGGTGACGAACTCGTCCAGCAGGGCTTCTTCGACTATATCGACGAGCAACTGCGCGCCCGCTCCGTCCCCCGGCCGGACGGCCTGCCGTTCGACTTCAACCTCGGCTACGTCGGCTATCTCGGCTACGAGCTGAAGGCCGAGGCGGGCGCCCGGGCGGCGCACAAGGCGGAGACCCCGGACGCCGCCGTGCTGTTCGCCGACCGGATGCTCGCGCTCGACCACGCCGAGGGCGCCGCCTATCTGCTGGCCCTGTCCGAGGGCGAGGACCACGCCGCGGCCGTCGCCTGGCTCGACCGGACCGAGGCCGCCGTCCTGGCGCTGCCCCGGGCCGACGGCGCACCGCGCGGCGAGGCGGCCGGCTTCCGCGGTGTCGGCATGACCGACCCGGAGGCCGGGCCGGTCGTCCGACCGCGCCACGACAAGCGGGCCTACCTGGACCGGATCGCCGAGAGCCTGGAGGAGATCCGCAATGGCGAGACCTACGAGGTGTGTCTGACCAACGCGGTCGAACTCAAAGCCAGGATCGACCCGTTACGCACCTACTCCCACCTGCGGAAGATCTCGCCCGTGCCGTACGGCGCGCTGCTCGACTTCCCCGGGGTGGCGGTGCTCAGCGCCTCGCCGGAACGGTTCCTCACCATCGGTGCCGACCGGGTCGCCGAGTCCAAGCCGATCAAGGGCACCCGCCCCCGCGGAGCCACCCCGGCGGAGGACGCGGCGCTGCGCGAGGACCTGCTCTCCCAGGAGAAGGACCGCGCCGAGAACCTGATGATCGTCGATCTGATCCGCAACGACCTGAACGTGGTCTGCGAGGTCGGCTCGGTGCACGTGCCCGCCCTGTTCCACGTCGAGACCTACGCGCCGGTGCATCAGTTGGTCTCCACCGTCCGTGGCACGCTGCGGGCCGGCGAGTCGGCGGTGTCCTGCGTACGGGCGGCGTTCCCGGGCGGATCGATGACGGGTGCCCCCAAGCTGCGCACGATGGAGATCATCGACCGGCTGGAGGAAGGCGCCCGCGGCGTCTACTCCGGCTCGATCGGCTGGCTCTCGCTCAGCGGCGCGGCCGATCTGAACATCGTCATCCGCACCCTGGTGGCGACCGAGGACCGGCTCAGCTTCGGAGTCGGCGGGGCGATCATCGCCCTGTCGGACCCGGAGGAGGAGTACACGGAGACGGCCGTCAAGTCGCGTGCCGTGGTCTCCGCCGTCCTTGCCACCGCGCTGGAACCCGCGGGGAGCCGGCCGTGATCCGGCGCTGTGTCGTGGTCGGCGGCGCCGGCGCGGTGGGCCGGCTGTTCGCCGAACGGCTGCTGGCCGGCGGTGCCCGGGTGGCGGTGGCCGACACCGTCGCACCGGGCGCCGAGCCCGCGGGCACCCACTACGTGCGCGGAGACATCACCTCCCTCGGCGCCCGGCTGGAGGCCGACCTCGGTCACGCCGACCTGGTGGTGCTCGCGGTGCCGGACGCCGTCGCGCTGGCGGCCGTCCCCGGCCTGGCCGCCGTGCTGCGACCGGACGCGCTGCTGGTGGACACCCTGTCCGTCAAGCAGCCCGTCACCGCGGCCGTCCGGGCCCACGCCCCGGACGTACAGGCGGTCGGCCTGAACCCGATGTTCGCTCCGGACCTCGGCTTCGAGGGCCGGCCGGTGGCCGCCGTCGTGGTCAACGACGGGCCCCAGGTGGCGGGTCTGCTGGACCTGGTCGGCACCTGGGGCGCCCGAGTGGTGCCGATGGACGCGGCCGAGCACGACCGGCTGGCCGGCGTCTCCCAGGCACTCACCCACGCGGCCGTCCTCGGCTTCGGCCTCGCCCTGACCCGGCTCGGCCCCGACCTGGCGAGGATCCGCGAGATCGCCCCGCCTCCGCACCAGGCACGGCTCGCGCTGCTGGCCCGGATCAGCTCCGGCGCCCCCGCCGTCTACCGGGACGTCCAGGCCGCCAACCCGGAGGCGCCAGCGGTGCGCAAGGAACTCGCCGAGGGCGTGCGCGCCTTCGTCGACCTGGTGGAGCACGGCTCCGAGGCGGAGTTCGCCACCGTCCTC
This sequence comes from Streptomyces bauhiniae, assembly GCF_004784475.1. Classification (GTDB taxonomy): domain Bacteria; phylum Actinomycetota; class Actinomycetes; order Streptomycetales; family Streptomycetaceae; genus Streptomyces; species Streptomyces seoulensis. The sequence continues at coordinate 296,931 of NZ_SRRT01000005.1, read as the reverse complement.
GGCCGGCTCCGGGACGACATGGGCGAGCACGCCCCGCACTACCGCGGCCTGTGCGCGCGGATGTTCACCTCACTCTGACAAGGAAGACGCAGCCCATGGCAACGTTCGCCGCGACCGTCCTCGACCCGACGCAGCGTGAGGAGCTGGCCGCCGACATCACGGTGGGCGGTGGCAACCTCCTGCGGTCGGCCGTCGCCGCCAACCCCCACCCCGAGCTGCCGTTCGTCCACTCCTACCGGGCGATCACCACCACCTCGGGCGAGGAGACCCACGATCTCAGCCTGAACGACATCGACGCGCTCGCGCAGAGCTGGTCGGCGTACTACCTGGCCCAGGGCGTGTCCCGGGGCGACCGGGTCGCAGTCTGGTTCGAGGACTCCTTCGCGTACTCGGTGCACTACTACGCCATCGCGCAGATCGGCGCGGTCGCCGTGCTGATCAACAGCAACGCCACCGGCCCGATCGCCCAGTCGCTGCTGGAGCAGACCGCCCCCGTCGGTCTGTACGCGGACCGGGAGCGGCTCGCCCTGATCGACACCGCGCGCCTGCCCAGCATCGCCTGGACCCGCACGGCCGAAGAGGTGCCCGCGCCGCCGGCCGAGCGGCTCGCCTACGCCGACTACTGGAAGCACCACGCGGACGACCCGGTCGTCATCCTGCACTCCTCCGGCACCACCGGTCGCCCCAAGCCGACCATCCACACCCACAGCACCATCGTGGCCGGTCCCAAGTTCCGTCTGGTGGACCACACCGAGACGCCCGGCGCGCTGATGATGACCGCGCTGCCCCAGTCCCACCTGGGATGCGTCGCCTACACCACGTACGCGGTGCTCGGCGGTACGCCGATCGTGGCGCTCAGCGACCGCAAGGGCGACGAACTGGCCGCCGCCGTGGAGAAGTACCGGCCGACCTCGGTGATGTCCTTCGCGCACGGCTACGCCGAGCTGGCCTCCGCCGATCTGAAGCCGGGCCAGCTCGACTCCGTGCAGGTGTGGGTGTCGATCGGCGACGCGGTCCACCGCGCGCACATCGACAAGGTGCTGTCGAACCGCAGCGCCGCCCTTCCCCCGTCGGCGTTCTTCGACCGCCTGGGCACCACCGAGCTGGGCTGGGGCTGTCTCCTCCAGGTCCACACCGTGGACAACAAGCCGAAGGATCGCTGCGCCGGCAAGCCGGTCGGCGTCGCCGACGTGGCGATCCTGCGCCCCGACGGCTCGATCGCCGACACCGGCGAGGTCGGCTATCTGGCGGCCCGGGGCCCGGCGGTGACGCCCGGCTACTGGGGCGACTCGGCCACCACGTACTCCTTCAAGCTGTCCGGCTACTGGATGCCCGGCGACATGGCGTACCGGGACGAGAACGGCGACTTCTACCTCGTGGACCGGGCGGCCGACGCCATCCACACCCCCGGCGGGACCGGTTACTCGGTCTTCATGGAGGAGGTCGTGCTGCTCCAGGTGCCCGACGTCGAGGACGTCGCGGTGGTGGCCGGCCGGGACGGCGACGCCGTCGTGCCGGTCGCGGTGGTCACCTCCGAGTCCGCGGACGCGGCGAAGCTGCTGCTCCTCGCCAACGAGGCGCTGCGCGCCGCCGGTCACCCGGAGCTCGGTTTCCTGGAGATCGCCGCCTCGGAGGAGGACTTCCCGGTCGGGGTCACCGGAAAGGTGCTGAAGCGTCAACTCCGGCAGAAGTACGCTGCATTGTCCGAGTACCGTCAGTCGGCGGAGGGCAAGTCCTTCGCCGCCGTCATCACCGGAGACACCGCGTGAGCGACAGCACCACCCAGACCGCGAAGGTCGACTTCTACTTCGACCCCGCGTGCCCCTTCGCGTGGATCACCTCCCGCTGGATGCTGGAGGTGGAGGCGCTGCGCGAGATCGAACTGCGCTTCCACGTGATGAGCCTCTACTTCCACAACGAGGGCAACGAACTCCCGGACTGGTACCGCACGCTGGTCGACAAGTCCATCGGCCCGGTCCGGGTGGCCGCGGCGGCGGCCGACCGGCACGGCCCCGAGGTGCTGCGGGACCTGTACACCGCATACGGGATCCGCATCCACGAGAAGAAGATGATGGACTTCGACGAAGTCGTCGCCGAATCCCTCGCCGAGCTGGGCCTGCCCGCCGAACTGGCCGCCGCGGCCCACGACCCGGCGTACGACGAGGCCGTGCGGACCAGCCACGACGCCGGCCATGACCCCGAGGCCGGCGGGTACGTCGGCACGCCGACGATCCACGTGGACGGCACGGCCTGGTTCGGGCCGGTGCTCCGCGCCATCCCGCGCGGGGAGAGGGCCGCCGAACTCTTCGACAGCTTCCGGGTGCTCGCCAACCACCCCGACCTGTTCGAGCTGAAGCGCACCCGCACCGGCGGCCTCGACTACAGCTAGCCCGGCTCGCGGAACCCCTGTGCGAACGGACGGACACACAGACTGATGGACACACAGACGGCACCCGGGCCGCGGCCGGACGCCTTCATACTCACCGGGTCGTTCCTCGTGGTCTGCCGGGCGCCGCTCTACCTGGCGGAACTGGCCCGCCGCGGCCTGAAGATCCTGCTGATCACCCCCTCCTACCGGCGCGAGGACGCCCTCGCCGCCGCCAAGGACCCCGACCACCCCGCGTACGTGATCGACGAGGCCGCCTTCGTCGACGGCGACGTCAGCCGCGACAACTCCTACCTGCCCGGGGTCCTCTCGGTCGCTCCCGGCGCCACCGTCCACTCCGTCACCAGCTCCTGGGAGCGGGCCGGACTCGTCGTCACCACCGGCGCGGACGCCGTCGAGGCGGGCCGCCGGGCGGAATACGCCCTGTCCCTGATCGACGTGCGCACCGGGGGCGGTGCGCGATGAAACTGCCCTCCCCGAGGGAGTACATACCGGCCACCGCGGCCGGGCGCTCCTTCGCCGTCACCTCGCTGATCAACGCCATTGGCACCGGCCTGTACCTGGCCGGCTCGGCGGTGTTCTTCGTCCGCTCCGTCGGACTGACGGCCGCCCAGGTCGGCCTGGGGCTCGCGGTGTCCGGCGTCGTCGGCTTCCTCACCACCGTGCCCATCGGCGCGCTCGCCGACCGGTTCGGCGCCAGGCCCACCCTGGTGGTGCTCCAGTTGTGGCGGGCCGGCGGGTTCGTCGCCCTGGCCTTCGCCGAGGGCATGGTGAGCTTCACCGTGGTGTCCTGCTGCCTGGCGGCGGCGGAGGCCGCCACCCAGCCGATGACCCAGGCCGTCGCCTCGGCCACCACCGAGGGGACCGACCGCACCCGCACCATGGCGATCGTCCGCACCGTGGGCTTCTCGCTGGGCGCCCTGCTGGCCGCGCCGTTGCTGGCCGCCGACCGGGTCTGGACCTACCGCGGCATCGTGCTCGGCACCGCCGCGGCGTTCGTGCTGTCCGCCGCGATGCTATCCCGGGTCCGCACCGTCACCGCGGCCACCGTCCAGAAGAAGGTCAACCCGCTCGCCGCGCTGCGCGACTTCCGGGACTGGCGGTACCTGCTGCTGACCGCGCTCAACGGCGTGCTCAACCTGCACACCACCATCTTGTTGGTCGGCCTGTCGCTGTGGGCGCTCCAGGCCACCGAGGTGCCGGTCGGGTTCCTGCCGGTGCTGATCCTGATCAACACCCTCATGTCGATCGTGCTCCAGGTGTCGATCTCCCGGCTGGTGGACCGCGAGGGCGGGGCCGAACGCGCCCTGCGCCTGGGCGGGCTGGCGCTGACCGCCTGCTGCCTGGCGCTCGCCGTGGCCGGAGCCCCGTCCTCGGCGGCGGTCGCCGGGGCGGTCCTGCTGGCGGCCTGCGTGCTGCTGACCTTCGGTGAGATGTGGCAGGCCGTCGGCAGCTGGGAGCTGAGCTACGACTTCGCCCCCGAGGACCGCAAGGGCGTCTATCTGTCGGTGTTCAGCCTCGGCAACACCGGCCGGCGGATCGTCGGCCCGGCGCTGATCACCGGCGGGGTCCTCGCAGCCGGCCCGGCCGGCTGGATCGCTCTCGGGGCGGTCTTCGGCGTCGCCGGGCTGCTGGTCACGCCCGTCACCCGCATGCTGTGCGGCGTCGCGCCGGCATCCGTCGAGAAGGAGATGGCGTCGTGAGCGCCCCCAAGGACCTGTTGGTGGTCGGCGTCGGCACGATGGGCCGCCCCTACCTGGAGGCGGCGGCCCGGCTCGGCCTGCGGGTGCGCGCCGTGGAGGCCGCGGCCGGCTGGGAGAACCGGCCGGTCGACCTCGCCGAGCGCTTCCACCGGGTCGACGGTCACGAGGAGGAGGACTGGACGGCGGCCGTCGCCCGGGCCGTCGCCGACCGCGCGCCCGACGGGGTGGTCTCCTTCGCCGAACCGCACGTACTGGCCGGCGCGCTGGCACAGGAGCGTCTGGGCCTGCAGGGACCGTCGTTGCACGCTGCGGTGGTCTCCCGCAACAAGGCGTTGCAGCGCGCCGTCTTCGCCGCCCACGGAGTCCGGCAGCCCGAGCACCTGCTCGTGCCGGACGTGGCCGAGGCCCGGTCCTGGATGCTGGAACGGCTGCCCGTGGTGGTCAAGCCCCTCACCCGGGCCGGCAGCGAGGGCGTCGAGCTGGTCCGCACTGCCGAGGAGGCCGCCGAGATCGTCGCCCGCCGCTCGGGCGAGGGCAAGGTCCTGGTCGAAGAGGCCGTCCAGGGACCGGAGTTCAGTGTGGAGGCGCTGGTCCGCGACAGCGAGGTGCTCTTCGAGAACGTCACCGCCAAGGACACCACCCCGCCGCCGTACTTCGTCGAGCTCACCCACCGCTGCGCCCATCGCTTCGAGGACGACGAACTGGCCTCCCAGGTCCGTGCGTTGACCCACGGCGTGCTGAACGCCATCGGCATGCGGACCGGCCTGGTGCACTTGGAGTTCAAGGTAGGCCGGAGCGGTCCGGCGCTGATGGAGATCGCCGTGCGCACCCCGGGCGACTACCTGCCCGACGCGGTCGGCCTCGCCTACGGCTTCGACTTGTACGAGGCCGTGATCAGGCTGGCGCTCGGAATGCCCGTGGACAAGCTGATCCACACCGATCCGGTCTCCTGGCCCGCCACCCACTTCCCGACCGCGGCCCCCGGCACGATCACCGGGATCTCGGGCGTCGAGGAGGTCCTGGCCCACCCGTCGGTCGTCCGGGTCCGGCTGCGCAAGAAGCCCGGCGACACCGTCCTGCCGCTGACGTCGTCCTCCCGGCGGATGGGCCATGTCCTCGTCGACGCGCCCTCCCCGACCGAACGCGAGGACGCGCTGAAGCACGTACGGGAAACCCTGAACATCACCACCGAGCCGCGAGGTATCCGATGACCAACCCACTGCCCGCGGGGGTGGCCGCCTCCTTCGAGGACCTGGTCGGCAACACCCCTCTGCTGCACCTGCGCATGGACGGCGTCCCACCGGACGTGACCGTACTGGCGAAGCTGGAGGCGGCGAACCCGCTGTCCAGCGTCAAGGATCGCCCCGCGTTGTACATGGTCCGTGCCGCCGAGGCATCCGGCGAGCTGGTGCCCGGGGCCACCGTCATCGAGTCCACCTCCGGCAACACCGGCATCGCGCTGGCCGCCCTGGCCGCCGCCCGCCGCCACCCGTGCGTGATCGTGCTTCCCCACAACGCCTCCGCGGAACGGGTCATGACCCTGCGGATGCTCGGCGCCGACGTCGAGTTCACCGACCCGGTACTGGGGTTCGCCGGCTGCGTCGAACGCGCCGAGAAGCTGCACGCCGAGATCGACGGCTCCTGGTACGCCCGGCAGCACGAGAACCCGGCCAACGTCCGGGCCCACTACGAGACCACCGGGCCGGAGATCTGGCGCGACACCGGCGGGCGGGTCGACGTGCTGGTCTGCGGGGTCGGCACCGGCGGCACGCTCACCGGGATCGCCCACTGTCTGCGCGAGCGCAACCCCGCGCTGCGCGTCGTCGCCGTCGAGCCGGAAGGCTCCCCGCTACTGTCCGGCGGCCCGCCCGGCCCGCACCGCATACCCGGCCTGAACGGCGGCTTCCTCAGTCCCGTCACCGATGTCGACTGCATCGACGAGGTCGTCATGGTCTCCGACGCGGACGCCGCCGCCGCGACCCGCGCCCTGGCCGCCGGCAGCGGCCTGCTGGTCGGTGTATCCTCCGGCGCCGCCGCGCACGCCTGCCGGGAACTGACGCGCCGTCACGATCTGTCCGGGGCGACCGTCGTCACCATCCTCCCCGACAGCGGCGAGCGCTACCTGAGCTGGTGGCCCGCGGAGGAGGAACGGTGAAATTCAGCGAACTGCACCGCAACCTCAAGCTGCGCATCGGCGTCGGCTTCTTCCAGCGGTTCTTCGACATCATGCTCGTCCCGCTGATGGTCATCCACTTTTCGCGCCTGTACGACGCGGCCACCGCCGGCCTGATGACCCTGGTCGTGGCGGTCGCGACGGTGGGCTGCAACCTCGTCGGCGGACATCTGTCCGACGTGTACGGCCGCCGCAAGGTGCTGATGGCCGGAGAGGCCGGCGTCTTCCTCGCGTACATCGGCCTCGCCCTGGTCAACTCGCCGCTGCTGCAGTCGGGTCCGGCGACCTACGCGCTCTATCTGTGCGCGGCCTGCATGGCGGGCATCGCGCTGCCCGCCAACGAGGCGATGATCGTCGACGTCTCCACCCCGGAGAGCCGCACCGCCGTGTACACGATCAACTACTGGGTGATCAACGTGGCCTTCATGCTCGGCTCGCTGGTCGGCGGCTTCTTCTACGAGGGCTACTTCGTCCACCTGCTGACCGCGGCCGCGCTCGCCACCGGCGGGATCTTCCTGGTGACCTTCCTGGCGCTGGCCGAGACCGCGCCGCCCCAGGCCGCGCTGAACCCCCGCGGAGTACGGCCGGCTCTGCTGGGCTATCTCGCCGTGACCCGGGACCGGGTGTTCCTGCGGCTCGTCCTGGCGGCCCTGCTGGTCTGGTCCGTGGAGGTCCAGATCTCCTCCTACCTCGCGGTCCGGCTCAGCTCCGACTTCCCCGAGCAGCGGCTGCTCTCGCTGGGCTCCTGGCAGGTGACCGTCGACGGCGTGAACGTCCTGGGCATCCTGCGGGCCACCAACACCCTGCTCGTCGTGGTCTGCGGCCTGTGGGTGGGCAAGCTGCTCGGGCGCCTCGACGAACGGGCGCGCCTGGTGGCCGGAGTGGTGATCTTCACCGCTGGCTACATGGCGTGGGCCCTCGGCGACAACGCCTGGCTGATGATCGCGGCGGCCGTCGTGGTTACGCTGGGGGAGCTGATGAACCAGCCCGTCAACCAGACCCTGGTGGCCGCCCTCGTGCCGGCCGACTCCCGCACCAAGTACATGGCCGCCTACGGACTGCACGTGCGGCTCGGCTACATGGTCGGCTCCCTCTCGGTGATCCTCGGCTCGGTCGTCGACTCCTGGGTCATGGCCCTGCTCTACGCGGCCTTCGGAGCGGCCGCGATCCAGCTCTACCGGGGTTTGTTCAGGATCCAGGACGCCCGCGCCACCGCCGAGGAGCCGAAGGCCGAGGCCGACGCATGACCCCCGCACCCGCCACGAAAGGGAGGGCCGTCCGTGACTGAGCACGCGGCACCCGCGAACAACCGGCTGCTGATGGTGCAGCCGTACACCCAGTTCGTCGAGAAGGCGGTCGCCCTCGGCTTCGAGGTCTGGTCGATCTGGGACCCGACGCTCCAGCCTGCTTCGTATCTGCAAGGCGTGGAGAAGGTCTCCACACAGATGCTGTGGGTGGACTTCTCCGACGAGGCCGCGCTGCGCCGCATGGTCCGCGAGACCGCCCTCGCCCATGACGTCGGCTGCCTGCTCCACTTGGGGGAGGAGGCCACCATGGTGGCCGTCGCCGAGGAGGCCCAGGCCCTCGGCCTCGCCCTCAACCCGCCGGAGGCGCTCCGGCGGGTCAACGACAAGGCGGTGCTGCGCGAGCTGCTCGCCGAGCACGGCCTGTCCCCTGTACGCACCGCCGTCGCCGGCACCCCCGACGAGGTCGGCGCCGTCCTCGCCGGCTTCGAACTGCCCGCTGTACTGAAACCGACCCGGTTGCAGGGCAGTGCCGCGGTACGGCTGGTGACCGGCCCCGACGACCTCGACGCCTGGCGGCGGGAGCTGGCCGGCCACGCCTACCGGGGCCCGGTGCTGGTCGAGGAGTACCTGCGGGGACCGGAGTTCAGCGTCGAGACGCTCACCCACGACGGCCGCCATCGGGTGGTCGGCATCACGGCCAAGCGCAAGACGCCCGCTCCGGTGTTCGTGGAGACCGGCCACGTCTTTCCCGCGCCGCTGCCGGACACCGACGCCGAGGCGATCGGCGCCCTGGTCACCGCGGTGCTCGACGCGGCCGGATACCGGTTCGGCCCGGCGCACACCGAGGTCATCCTCACCGCCGACGGCCCCCGCGTGGTGGAGTCGCAGGCCCGGCTCGGCGGCGACCGGATCCCCGCCCTGATCCGGCTCGCCACCGGCTTCGACATCGAGGGCGCGATCTTCGACCTGCTGGTCGGCGGCACCGCCGAGCCCACCCCGGCCGAGCGTTCGGCGGCGATCTCGTTCTTCACGCTCCCGCCGGGCAGGATCACCCGCCTGGAGGGCCTCGCGGAGATCGACGCGCTCCCGCACGTGCACGGCGTCCGCTTCCCCTTCACCGAGGGCGACGTACTGCCCGAGACCCGGCACTCCGGCTCCCGGCACGGCCATATGATCGTGACCGGCCGCACCGCACAGGAGGCCGAACGCCTCGCCGCCGAGGCGAAGGCGCTGCTGCGGGTGGAGACCGGCTCCGCCGTCCTGAACGCCGTGCACAGCACGCCCGCCGCCCCGATGCTCCCCGAGCGGACCCTGCTCCTGATCGGGCACCAGACCGAACCGGTGCGCATTGCCAAGGAGCTGGGACTGGACGTGATCCTGATCCAGCACAAGGAGAAGTTCCAGCCCGAGCAGGCCGCGCTCGCCGACGTCACCCTGATCGCCGACTACACCGACTGGTCGGTGCTGGAGCCGCTCGCCCGGGCCGCCCACACGATCTGGAACTTCTCCGCCGCACTGTCGCTCACCGAACCCGGACTCGAACCCGCCGGCCGGATCAACGACCTGTTCGGCCTCGGCGGCACCGGCTTCGAGCCGGCCCGGCTGCTCCGCGACAAGCTCGCCATGCGCCGTCACCTCGCCGCCGTCGGCGCCCCCACGGTCGCCGCGGAGCCCCTCACCGACCGGGAGAGCCTGGCCGCGTTCGGCGCCGCCCACGGCTACCCGTTCGTGGCCAAGCCGGTGGACCTGACCGCCGGTTACGCGCTGTTCCGGGTCACCGGCCCGCAGGATGTCGACGAGGTGTGGGAGCGGGTCGGCGAGGCCCGCCGCACCGGCATGGACCGCGGCTCCACGATGTACGCGGTCACCGAGTTCCTGATGGAGCAGTACATCGACGGCCCCGAGTACAGCGTCGAGGGCTTCAGCTTCGCCGGGCGGCACACCGTGGTTGCCATCACCGAGAAGCTCACCGACGGCGGGCACTTCGTGGAGCTCGGACATGCCCAGCCGGCTCGGCTCGGCCCGGCCGACGAGGAACGTGTCGTCGCCGCCGTCGGCGACTTCCTCGACGCGATCGGCGTCACCGACGGCCCCAGCCACACCGAGCTGCGGCTCAGCTCGCGCGGCCCCCTGATCATCGAGGGCCACAACAGGCTGGGCGGCGACCACATCCCGGACCTGGTCGAAGCCGCGTACGGCGTCGACCTCACCCGCTACGCGCTCGCCTGGCCGTTCGGCCTGGTGGAGCCGATGACCGAGCGCCCGAGGCCGATCGCGGCGGGCTGCGTGCGCGGCATCCTCGGCCGGCCCGGCCGGGTCACCGCAATCACCGGCGCGGACGAGTTGCGCGCCCACCCGTCGGTGCTCGCCCTCGATCTGGCGGCCAGGACCGGTTCGGTGATCCGGCCGATCCAGGACAACTGGGACCGGCTCGGCCTGCTGGCCGTCACCGCCGCCGACACCGACACGGCCGTCGCGCTCTGCGAGGAACTGCTCGACACCGTGCTGACCGTGGCGATCGAGGACGAGACGCGATGACCCTCGTCGTCCTGGACCCGGACGGCCGGCACACGGCCGAGTGCCCCGGCTGGCTCGCCGACGCCGGGGACGAACTGCACCTGATCACCGGCCGGACGGGCGTCCACCCGGGCTTCGCCCGCGTGACGGTCGTGGACCGGTACGACCGCGGCACCGCCGCCGAACTGGCCGTGCTCGACACCGCCGCGCGCACGCAGGTCCGCGCGGTGATCGCCCTCGCACCGGTGGACCAGGTGCGCGCGGCGGGCCTGCGCGAACGGCTCGGCCTGCCCGGTCAGTCCCGGGAGGCCGCGCTGACCCTCGCCGACTCGGTGGCGGCGCACACGCTGCTGACCCGGGCCGGGATCGCCACGACCCCCCGGGCGGAGGTACGGCGGGTCGCCGACCTGTACTGGTGGGCGCACCGGTGGGGCTACCCGCTGGCGGTCCGGCCGCGCCGCGGCCCGGACCGGCCGGTGATCGCCGAGCTGTCCGACGAGGCCACGCTGCGCGCCGCGGTGGCGGCCGGGCTGGTGCCCGTCGACCCGGCGCAGGTACCGAGCCTGACCGTCGAACCGGCGGTCACCGGCGAGGTGCGGCGCGAGGAGGGACTGCCGCTCGACGGCGTGCTGCCCGCCGACCCCGGACACCCGTACACGGTGGAGACCGTCCGCAACCCGGACGGCAGGCGGCTGGTGCACGCGCTGCGCTACGACCCCGAGGCGCGCCCGGCCCGCGAACTGGTGCGGGCCCAGGCCGGCGTCGGCGCGCGGTTCCCGGAGGTGATCTGAGATGGCCGTCCTCGTGCTGCACCACCGGGGTTCGCTCGCGGGCACCCCGTACCACGAATGGCTGTCGGACTACGAGGGCGATCTGCTGCTGATCGCCTCGCGCGAGCATCTGGCGCTGGTGTCGGAGCAGTTGCCGCCCGAGGGCGGCGCCTACCGGCGGACCGCCGCCGTGGACGCGTACGAGACCGGGGGCGACCTGGAGTCGCTCGCCCTGGAGTGGGCGCGCGAGCACGAGGTCGCGCATCTCGTCGCCTGCCAGGAGCGCGACCTGGAGCGGGCGGCCGAACTGCGCGACGTGCTCGGGCTGCCCGGGCAGCGGATGGACACCGTGCTTCCCTACCGGGACAAGGCGCTGATGAAGCGCCGGGTCTCGGCCGCGGGTCTGGCGGTGGCGCCCTGCCTGGAGGTGGAGAGCGCCGCCGAGCTGATCGGCTTCGCCGAACGGCACGGCTTCCCGCTGGTGCTCAAGCCGGTGGACAGCGCCGGCTCGGTCGGCCTGCGCATCCTGGAGTCCCGCGAGGAACTGGACGCGCACCTGGCCGACGGCCTCGACCTGTACGGACCGCACCTGCTGAACCTGCTCGCCGAGGCGTTCGTGCCGGGCCGGATGTGCCATGTGGACGGGCTGGTCGTGGACGGCCGGGTGGTGTTCGCCTGGCCCTCGCAGTACCAGTACACGCTGTCCTCGTACCGCACCGACACCGGCGGCCGGCTGGACCTGACCCTGGACACGGACGATCCGCTGACCGGCCGGCTGCTGGAGTTCACCGACCGGGCCCTGGCGGCGCTCGGCGGGCCGGAGGACTTCGCCTTCCACGCGGAGATCTTCCACACTCCCGACGACGAACTGGTCCTCTGCGAGATCGCCTGCCGCACCGGCGGCGCCGCGATCCGCGACATCGTCCGCCTGATGTTCGGAGTGGACCCCAGCGAGGCATGGGTGCGGGCGCAGCTCGGCCTGCCGCTGCCCGAGTGGCTCGGCGTGGAACGGCGCACACCGCAGCGGATGGTGGGACAGCTCGTGCTCATGAAACGTCCCGGTCGGGTGGTGCGGATCGCGGAGGATCCGCCGGACTTCTGCTGGGTCGAGAAGTACCAGGTGTTCGTCGGACCGGGCCAGACGATGGGGGAGGCAGCGTTCTCTGCCGACTTCCTGCTCACCGCGCTGGTCTCGGGCACGGACCGGGCGGAGTGCGAGGCACGGCTGCGGCTCCTGGAGGCGTGGTTCCTCGGGGAGCTGGTGCTGGAGCCGGCCGACGGGGCGGCCTGAGCCGTCGCCCGGTCGCCAGAGACGCGGCCCGGCCGGCACTGCGCGCCGGCCGGGCCGCACCCGTGTTCCCACCGGGTCAGGAGGGGCCGGGGCCGCTCCCCGGGGCGACCGTGCCGTTCTCCGGGGCGACCGTGCCGCTACCCCGGGAGACCGCAGCGCTCTCCCGGGTGGCCGCGGCATTGCTCTGAAGGCCCATCAGGTAGCCCAACTGGAGCCGGTGCTCGGCGCCGTGTTCCTCCTTGAGCCGGGCGACGTGCGCCTGAAGGGAGCGCAGGCTCAGGCCGAGCCTGCGGGCGATCTCCTTGTCCGACCTGCCTTCGATGAGCAGTTTCTGAATCGATCCGCGGATCGCCGGAATGACCTCGGGCGCCGCGTCCGCCGCTCGTACCGGGAGAAAGGGATACGACTCGGCCCGGTCCCAGGCGCGCTCAAAGATGTCGGCGAGAAAGTGCACCATCGCCGGGTGGGTGATCAGCACAGCCGAGGTCCGCGCCGCATTCGCGGGAATCAACGCGGCGCGCCGGTCCACGATGATCATCCGGTCGAAGAACTCCGCCAGCGTACGTACTTGAGCGCCGTACGCAGTGACCGCGCGGACGTACTCCTTCGTCGGTTCGTCGAATCGCGTGCTGTGCTAGTAGAGCGTCCGCATGGAGACGCCGGCCGAGATGCGGTCGCGTACCGTGCTCAGCGCCTCGGCCAGCACCGCGCTCGGGCGTGGCCCGTCGGGCTGGGCGGTGAGGATCTCGAACGTGACACTGCCGAGCAGATCATCGATCGCGTCGTTGATCTCGGGCAGCCCGTCGATGGTCTCGAAACCGATCCCACGTGCGGGAAACGCCGACTCGGACACCCGCACGGTCGCGGCCGGCGCGCGGCCGGCCCTGAGCGACACGGCCCGGGACAGGTCTCCCAGGGCTTCACCGACCCGGACGAGGGCCTCGCGGCGCGGACATCGAGGCCGGCTACGGCCTCGCCCCCACCGAGATCGTCGAGCGGCTGCTCGCCGCCGGAGCGGTCGGCTGCAACCTGGAGGACTCCATCGTCGGACGGCTCAAGGACGCCGAACAGCACGCGGAATGGCTCTCCGAGGTCAGCATCGCGGCCGGCGACCGGCTGGTGCTGAACGCACGGGTCGACACGTTCCTGTTCGGCGACCGCTCGGCGGAGACGGCGGTCAAGCGCGCCTGCCTGTACATCGACGCCGACGCGGACGTCGTCTACCCGATCCTGGCCCCCGAGGAGCTGCTCCCCGATCTGGCCAACGGCGTCAGCAAGCCGCTGAACGCCCTGTACCGCCCCGGCAACGCCTCGCCCAGCCGGCTCGGCTCCCTCGGCGCCGCCCGCGTCACCTTCGGTGGCGGCCTGCACCTGCAGGCCGCCACCGACGTCACCGACCTGGCCCAGAAGATCGGCCAGGCGTACGGCACGAGGTAGCTCCCAGGGCGGTGACGACTACTCGACATCCCTATTTGGTGGCCATCACCAAATACTCGTGTGACCGATTGGTCAGCATCGGGTCGTCACCGCCCGTGGGCCGGTCGTACAGATGAATACGCTCGTCGCCCAGCGTGAGGTGCCGTCCCAGCACCCGCGCCGCGTCCCAGGCGAGCGGCACGAACCGGTCGGCGATCCGCCGGTTCTGAACCGCGATCACGGCCCGCGCCCCCGGCCGCATGGTCTCCGCGATCGCCCCGAACGCCTCGTCCAGCGCGCCGAGATAGTCGTCGTAGTCGCGCAAGGCGTAGAACTGAGCCCCGTCGGTGGCGTCGGTGTTCAGATTGGTCCCGAAGTACGGCAGGTCGCACAGCACCAGATCGACCGAGCCCGCCTCCAGCGGCGGCTTCCGTGCATCGCCGCAGATCATCGTCTGCCCCGGATAGGAGACCAGCCGCTTACGGGCGTCCTCGGCCCGCTCCTCGTTCACCTCGATCCCGAACCCCCGCCGCCCCTCCACCGAGGCGGCCACGAGCGTGGTCCCCCACCCCGCGAACGGATCGAACACCAGCTCCCCGGGCTCACTCAGCTCCCGGATCAACGGCCGTAACTGACTGACCAGCCCCGCCTGCCCGGCCGCCTCGGGAAGCGCATGCTCAACATCGTCGCCCCCCAGTACAAGCCAACTACCGACCCCCACGGCCAATCACACATCCCCTCATGTCCCGGTAGCGGTCAACTCACCACTACACACCGGAAATCCCATGCTACTCAGCGAAAACATCCGCGCGCCTGATCTTCAAGAATCCGTACACACACTCGGGACCGGCCACGGCCAACCGCTGCCCCCGAAATCGTGGTTGCCTCTGTCAGACCTTGACCACGGTGACCCGTCCGCCGACGCACAGGGTGGTGAGGTCCTCCGGATCGGAGGTGAGGACGACGGACGGATCAGGGGCCACCAGAGCAGTGGCGCTGAGCATGACGTCGACGGCGTGCTCGTGGCCGGGCAGGCCGGCGTCGGTGAGAAGGGTCGCGACGTGCCGGGCGATGGGTTTGGCAGCTGCCGGTGGAGGAGCCCGACGCATTCGGCTGGGTCCTGGAGAAGAACCAATGGGAGTTGTACCTGGCCGCGGGGGAGACGCCCGAGGGGTCCTGGATCGTCTTCGACGCCAACAGGGAGGTTGAGCAGACCCTCAGATGGACCAAGCCCCCGGCTTCGCAGCTCGGAACCGACCGACCGGTGGACCTGGCCCGTGATCCCTACCGACGCCCGGCTCCGGCTCGCACACCCGCTTGCCACCGGCCTTCGCAAGCCCCGGGAAAGCCGACCGCGCCGAACAGGCTGGCACCCGCCCGCGTCCGCAGAGGGTTCAGAACCCGCATGCGGAGACCGGCTCTCCGGCCAACGCTCCTAAACCATCCCGCCCCGGGCCCGGGGCTCGACTTCGGGCCCGGGCGGCCAACCCGCCCGAGCCGCAGAACTCGGCCTGGACCGGGACTACCTCCGCAGCTTCAGACGCCGACCGGTTTACCGCGGCAAACCACGATCTAGCTCAGGCTCCCACCAGCCCGATCACGGAGCCGACGCCAGAGGTCAGGTTTATCGCGGTAAACCGGCAGCCCGAGCAGCCGCAGACCATGACCGCGGTAGAGGCGTCCGCTGGCTCGCCCACCGGTGATCTGCCCGCCCAGAATGCTGAAGCCCTACCGGACAACATCCCCGAGCCGCGGGATACTTCATCGCAAGACGCACCTACGGGCCGCCCTTGGCTGAAGCTGTTCCCGTACCACTACGGCGTGGCAGCTGCTCATCTACTCCTCCGCGGAATGCCGCCGGAGGAACGGGCCAAGGTGTGGGACATGCTGGGCAAAGACCATCAGACGCAGGCGGCACACGTCGCCCGCGAGGGCGGCGATGGGGTGCGCCGGGGCCGGCCCTGGAGTCTGCCGCTGGAGGATCGGGTGCTGTTGGTCGCGACCTAGTGGCGCACGAACTTGACGATGCGCCAGCTGGTTCTGCTGTTCGGCATCTCGAAGTCCGCAGCCGACCGGATCATCGATCAGCTCGGTCCGCTCCTCGCATCGCCGCCCCGGCTCTGCTTCGCGAAGGACGCTGTCCTCATTGTGGACGGCACCCTGGTACTCACATGCGACCACACGGTGGCCGAGCAGTCGAAGAACTATCGGTACTCCACCAGCCACCAAGTCGCCGTCGACGCCGACACCCGCCTGATCGTCGTGGTCGGCCGCCCCCTGCCAGGCAACCGCAACGACTGCAAAGCGTGGGCGGAGTCCGGCGCGAAGGCTGCCGTGGGCGAGACACTGACGATCGCCGACGGCGGCTACCCCGGAACCGGACTCGTGATGCCCCACCGCCGCCGCAAGGGCGAGGAGCTGCCTGCATGGAAGGAAGCGCACAACAAGTCCCACAAGCAGGTACGTGCCCGGGTCGAGCACGCTTTCGCCTGTTTGAAAGGCTGGAAGATCCTCCGCGACTGCCGACTCAAAGGCCTGGCGTCCATCACGCGATGCTCGGCATCGTCCGCCTGCACAACCTCGCCATCACCGGATAGACGGTGGAGGGCTCAGGTCGTCTGTCCGCCTGTGTTCATCAGTGGGGCCGGTGTGTGGCGGGGCCACGGTGCGCCCACCCGTTCCGAGGCGGCGGACCGAAACACTTCCGCCAGCGAGCTCCCCGGGTACGTGCCGAACTCCGGCTACTCCCAGCGGTAGTAGCAGGACCAGTTGCTCACCACACGTCGTTCCGTGCGGGCGAAAAACGCAGGATTCCGAGCGATGAACTCACCATAGAGTCCGCGCTGGACCGAGTCCGGGACACCGAGTCCGGGCAGCCCTCGGTAGATCGCCTCAAGGATCTCCACCACGTACTCACCGGCCAACTGCACGACGAACGGGACCACCCACGCCTCGTCCAGCCTCACGATCTGTTCGAGGGGACGCTGACGGACCCTGCCATCGCAGTGCCACGAGTACAGGCAGCGCAAGATCACTTGCTGGGTCCCGGCCAGTGAACGCACCACGTCGGCGTTCGGTTCATCCTGATAGATCCGCGCGGGGATGGTGGCGGTCTCACCCCACACCTCTACCTGGAACGGGTCCGCCGATGAGAGCCTGTGCTCCGGTACGACTGCCAGCATCTTCATCGGTGTCTCCTCATAAGGGTGGCCGGCGGTGCTTCGGGTGACGATCGCGGTACTACTGTCGGCAGTATCAACCTTGTGGCTGGGAAGGTCACGTGGAGTGGGACGGGTGCTTGCACTGGTCCTGCGTGCCTCGGTCGCGCACAGGGGAGGGCCAGCTCCAGCATCGCGGGGTGTCCGCTGGTGCGCTCGGTCTGTAGCCGCCCCGATGAGCATGGGTAGTGCAGCGGTCCAGCGCAATTGCCCCATCGGCCGGGAAAATCCCTGTCGGCCATTGGGGTGATCATGACGGCATCTGCTTGAGGCAGCCAGCGGCATGGCATGTCCAGGCTCCGCGCTTGCCGCGCACCGAATCGGGCGCCGGGCGGAGGATACGGGGCCGGGATGCCGTGTGGAGTGCTCTCGAGTGGATATTCGTATGTCGCCGGTCGTCCGTGCGGACCAGCCGGCGGGCAGCCCCGGCGGAATCCCCGCCGGGTCTTCCTCCAGTTCACCTAGAGCAAAGGAAGCACACCGTGGGCATCATCGCCTGGATCCTCATCGGCCTCATCGCGGGCGCCATCGCCAAGGCGCTCATGCCCGGCAAGGACCCGGGCGGCTGCCTCGTCACGATGCTCATCGGCATCGTCGGCGGTCTGCTCGGCGGCTGGCTCGGCAAGGTGATCTTCGGTGTGCACTCCATCAACGGCTTCTTCCACCTGTCGACCTGGATCGCCGCGGTCGTCGGCTCGGTGATCGTGCTCCTGCTGTACCGCCTCCTGATCGGGCGGCGTTCGCACTGACCGCTTCCACGTGGCCGGAGTCCTCAGGACTCCGTATCCGGACGGCGAAACGGAACGGCATCGGCCCCGGGGTTCGTCCCCGCGCCCGGTGCCGTTCGCCGTTTCCCGACGACGGCCGGACCGCCACCAGGCACTCCGGGTTGATCACGAGCGGTCACGGTGGAGTGGTTTTCCCGGTCCGCCTCACACGGAGAAGCAAAGAGTGTGCCCCCTTAAGGTATATGTCGGGCAAGGAGGCATTGGTGGAGAGGTTGCGACGCGTGTCCGGCAAGTCCCCCTGGGTCTTGGCGGCGTGCGTCCTCGCGGCCGGGGGGCTGCTCACCGCTTTCGCGCCGCGCCCGTACGTGGGGCTTCCCCTGCTGGCGGCGTCGCCGCTGATGGCCGGGGCGATGCTGTCGTTCCGGACGGCTCTGGGCTTCGCGTGCGTGGCGGTCGCCGCCTCGGTGGGCCTTGACCTCTATCGGGAGCGCCCGGCGTCAGCGCTCTGGGTGGATCTGGCCGTGATCGGCCTGATCGGGGCCCTCGCCCTGGCGGTGAACGCTCTGGTGGAGAGCCAACGGCGTGATCTCGCGCAGGCCCGAGGCATCGCGGAGGCGGTCCAGCGGGCCGTGCTGCCGCAACCCCCCGTGCGTGTCGGGCCCCTGGCTGTCGCTTCGGGCTATACCGCGGCCCAGGTCGAGGCGCAGATCGGCGGGGACCTGTTCGCGGTGCAGGACACCCCGTTCGGCGTCCGCATGATCATCGGGGACGTGCGCGGCAAGGGTCTTCAGGCCGTTGCCGCGGTTTCCGTGGCGATCGGCGCGTTCCGCCAGGAGGCCGAGTACGCCCCCGATCTGGCCGCCCTGGCGGAACGGCTCGACGACGCACTGGCCAGGGAGGCCGGCCGGGAACTGGCGCAGGACATCGCCACCGAGGACTTCGCAACGGCCCTGCTGGCGGAGGTCTCCGTGCGGGGCGACGTCGTGCGACTGCTCAACCGCGGCCATCCGGCACCGTACTTGGTGCACGAAGGACAGGTGACCCGGCTCGACGCGAGCGTTCCGCAGATGCCCTTGGGCATGGGCCTGACGGGACTCGTCCCGGGCCCGGACGGTGCGCAGGCCGACGTCCTCTCACTGCCGGTCGGAGCCCTGCTGCTCCTGGTCACCGACGGGGTAACCGAGGCGCGCAACAGCGAGGGTCTCTTCTACGACCCCTGCTCGTCCTGTCTCGTCGGGCGCAGCTTCGACAGTCCCGAGTCCCTGGTTCGCGCCCTCACCACGGATGTCCACCGCTGGACGGGAGGCGGGCAGCAGGACGACATGGCCATCCTCGCCGTCGCCCAGAAACCGGTCGCGCCGGACTGCCCGCGCGGAGCGGGGTCAGTCACGCGAGACTGACAAGGGCACCGAAGTCGGATGGTGAGTGATGCGGAAGCGGCCGCGAGCTGAACCGATCGGCTACCCGGCGGAGCTGGTCGTCGGCCGGCCTCTCACGCAGTTGCTGAGTGACGACCGTACCGCTGACGACGACGTCCTGCTCAGGCACCGGGACGGCGGCCTCGTCGGCTGCCGCATCCGGTTGCGCCGCGAGCAGTCGCCGCGGGCCACAATCCGCTCGTCGGGCAGGCCGGTGACGCGGCGCCACAAGGCGCGCGACTCGTCGTCGGTGCGGTACACGGTGATCCAGATCCGGTCCGGGTCCAGCCCGTAGCCGCCCTCCGCGACCGGGGTGGTGGCCTACCGCGAGTCGGTGCCCAGCCTGCCGGTACTGGCGCTGGCGGTGGTGGTCCGTCCGCCCGACGCGGGCTCAAGAAGCCGGAGGGGCTTCGCGGCCGGGACCGGTGTTGCGCCGGGTGCCGGGTCGCGGCGGGATGGTTGAGTGGTGGACGGGGGTGAATTCCGTACCCAGGCATGCAGGCCGGTACCCGGACGTGAGGAGGGGCCCGATGACGGCGGGGTGGTGCTCGCGCACAGTACGAGCGGCGGTGTTCGCGGCCGTCTGTGTGGTGTTGGCCGCCCTGGGGCACGTCATGATGTCCGGTACCCACGTGCCCGCCCAGGCGTTCGCCCTCGGAGCGGTCGCCACCGGTGCCGTCGGATGGGCCCTGGCCGCCCGCGAGCGGGGCCTGCCGTTGATCGTGACGATCGTCGTGGCCACGCAGATGGCTCTGCACACGGCGTTCTCGTATGCCCAGTCGATCACCGGGGGGACGCCTGCTCCTGGCGGGGGCGGCGGGACGGGAGCCGACATGGCTTCCATGCGGATGGGCCACATGTCGATGGGCCACATGGGCATGGGCCACATGGGCGTTGACCACATGTCGATGGACCACATGTCGACGGGCCATTCGCTCCTGGGCCATGTGGCCGCCCACAGTGGCGGCTCCTCCTACGGCATGCTCGCCGCACACCTGCTAGCCGCCTTCCTCACAGGGCTGTGGCTGGCATACGGGGAGAAGGCGGCGTTCCGCATCATGCGGGCGATCGCCGGCCGGCTGGCCGCCCCGCTCCGACTGCTGCTCGGCTTCCGGGTCACCGCGGACCACCCCCGGATTCGGATGCCCCGCTCCCGCTCCCGTCGGGTGCGGAGGCTGCCGCTCGTTCACGCGATCACCTCTCGGGGACCTCCACAGGGGACCGCTGTCATCTGAGGACAGCCGGTTTCCCGAGGCCGCGTCACGCACCTCGGGCCCCCGGCCGTACCCGCATGCGCGTACGCATACGAGCGTCGCGCCCGAGGTACGGCCGCCTTCCCCCACGGAATCCGAGAAGGACACCAGGTGATCACTTCCGTCCTGCCCATCTCCCCACCCACCACCGCTCCCACGGCTCCGGACGACGACCCGGCGACTGTGCTGGCCTTGGCCGCCAGAAACGGTGACGCGCACGCCGTGGAGCAGTTCGTCCGAGCCCTGCACCGTGACGTCCAGCGGTACGTCGCCCGGCTGTGCGGCGACCCGCAGTCGGTGGACGACCTCGCGCAGGACACGTTCCTGCGCGCGCTCGGCAGCCTCCACCGGTTCGAGGGACGTTCGTCGGCCCGGTCCTGGCTGCTGTCCATCGCCCGCCGGGCCGTCATCGACAGCTACCGCCACGCCGCCGCGCGGCCACGCCTGTCCGACGCGCCGGACTGGCAGATGGCCGTCGAACTGGCGCAGCCACGCGGCCTGCCGGGATTCGACGACGGCATCGCCCTCCTCGACCTGCTGGACGCCCTGCCGGCGGAGCGGCGCGAGGCGTTCCTCCTCACCCAGGTGGCAGGTCTGCCGTACGCCGAAGCGGCCGAGGTCAGCGCCTGCCCGGTCGGCACGGTCCGCTCCCGCGTCGCCCGTGCCAGGGCGACCTTGATGGACCTGCTGGACGAGGCGGAGCATCCGGCGTCACTGCTCGCCGCCTGAGCCGACCGCGCACGGGGATGCCGCGCCGGGGACGACCGTTCCTGGCACGGCATCCCCGTGCGACCCCCCCTTCGTGTGATCCGGGCCTTCACCGGGAACCCGCCCGCCGAGCGGACCGACTCTGCGGAGGACGGCCCGCTGAACACGGCGGTCGGTCCATCCGTGATCCGGGGCGTACGCACGCCCCACCCAGACCCAGGAGTGGCGCCATGGCACGAATGAAGTTCACCGTCACCGGCATGAGCTGCGGGCACTGCGCGGCGAGCATCAAGGAGGAACTGACCGGGGTACCCGGCGTCAGCGAGGTGGACGTGGACGTGGCCGCGGGGACCGTCGCCGTGGAGGGCACGGATCTGGACGACGCCCTGCTGCGCGCGGCGATCGTCGAGGCGGGCTACGAGGTGCCGGGCACCGTGGCCGCCTGACAGGTCACCGCCGCGGACGGAACTGCGGTCCGTAGGTCTCGCGGGTGCCGTCGACCGGAATCTCCATCAGTTCCTCGGCCGGCGCCTGGAGCCTGCGCATGCCCCGTACCGCCGTCCGCAGGCTGTGCCGATCGCCCTCGGCCCACGCGGAGTCGAGCGACTCCAGTACACCGGCGTAGGTGCCGTCGAAGGCGTCGAGCAGCCGCTGGGCCTCGGCGGGCGGATTCTGCCAACCGCCCGCCGGGACCCTCGCCATGGGCCGGGTGTCCGGGAACGGCACCACGGGACCGGTGAAGCGCCATTCGCCCCCGGTCTCGCGCAACTGGCGGCCGTGGTAGATCTCGGCGAAGGCGTAGTAGTGCGCCATGTGACCGTCGCTCGGCGCGTCCGCGGGGGAGTGCGAGGTGCCTTCGCCCTGCTCCTTGATGATCTCGATGGACCGTTCGACGTCCTCGAGAGTCCGGACGGGCCTGAGCGTGTCCTCACCGATGCGTTCGTGCAACTGCCGGTCCAGGTGCAGATCGGGAGCCACGGCCAGGAACGCCGACAGCACCTGCTCGTAGAAGAGCCCGATGCTCAACGGGTCGTCCGCACGGTCGGTGAGGGGCGCGCCGGGTGCCTCGATGGCCATCATCACGTCGCGGACGAACGGCTTGGTCAGGCCGGAGAGGCAGACCTCGACCCCTGGGTGCACACCGCCGGGCAGCGGCCCCGGATACGCGGGTGCCGAGTCCCTGATCCGGGGGCGTCCGCCCAGCGCAACCAGCAGGTTGCACACGATGCCGAGGTGGTACATCTCGTCGGAGACGATGCGCCTGATCAGCCGCGCGGCGTCGCACTTGCGGTTCCTGACCGACCACCATCCGCAGAGATACGGGGGGATGGTGGCGAACTCGATCTCCACCGCGACCTGGAGCGCGGACCGTAGCCAGGCGATGTCCCGCCGCTTCGCCGGAACCGCCACCAGACGCACGGCGGCGCCGTGTCGCGGGGGAACCGCCCGCTGAGCCGCCGGGCGTCCGGGAGTGTGCGCCGGGCCGGCCAGCGACACCGGAGCGCTCGCGGCCAGGGCGGCGGACGCGAGCACACTGCGCCTGCGCAGCGGATTGCCCGAGCCCGCCGAGTCCTCGGGGGGCCTCTCCGTATTCGTCACCGCAGCCTCCGCATACGCCCCTGAAACAGGCAATCGACCTTGGACCAGGTGCGCGAAGCTAGCAGCGGCATCCCGCCCTGTCGGGCGCTCCGCGACCGGCGACTCGCCCTTCCACGCGATCGGCGCACGGGAGGGAACCCGGCGCGCGACGGTTCCGACTACATGTCGAATGAGGTGCTTCCGACTAGAGGCGACGCCGGTGCACCACCGGGCGACCGGAACCTTGTTCAACGTGGTCTCGAAGGCGCGGCGAGTGTTCTCGGCGAGTAACGCGGCGCCCCCTACGTCGACTTGGGCGGTCCGCCCGGTGCCGGGATGCGTACGGCGAGGAGGGCGATGTCGTCGCCGGGGGCCGGTCCCGCCACATGATCGGCGAGCCGGGTCAGGAGGGCGTCCAGGTCATCGTCGCGGTGTGTACCAAGGAGGGTCCCGGTGCGCTCGGTGAGGGCGTCCAGGTCGTGGCCGCGGTGTTCGACCAGCCCGTCCGTGTAGAAGAGGAGCAGGCTGCCCGGCTCCAGGGTGCGGCGGTGGGCACGGCGCGGGGGCAGGCCGAGCGCGGGATGCATCATGGGGCCGTGGGCGTCGAGCCGCTCGACGGTGCCGTCGGCCAGAGCGAGCAGCGGGGGCAGATGACCGGCGTTGGTCCAGCTCATCTCCCAACTCCCCTCCGGGGCCGAGCGGTCGGGGCGCAAGTGGGCGTGAACGAGGGTGCCGCTGGAAGCGACGTCCAGGGCGAGGTTGGCGTGTTCGAGAGCCGCGACGATGTGCGCGGGGCTGCTGCCGGGGTGATCCAGATCGGCCTGGCGCAGCATGCTGCGGGTCTGGCCCATGAGGGTGGCGGCGTGCATGTTGTGCCCGGTGATGTCACCGATGGTGAGCGCGACGGCAGCGGCCTTCTGCTCACCCTCCGCACCGCGGGCGAGGGTGTAGAGGTCGTACCAGTCACCTCCGACCAGCTCCGCCGAGGCCGCCGGCCGGTACAGGGCCGCGCTCTCCAGGCCGTCCACGCGGGGCAGGTCGGTGAGCATGGCCTGTTGCAACTGGTGAGCCACGTCGATGCGATGTTCGACGAACAGGGCCCGCTCGACCGCGCGGGCGGTGTAGCCGGCGATCACCGACAGGACGGCCTGCTCCATGACGTCGATGTCGTAGGGCCGGTCCCAGCCCAGTACGAGCGTGCCCAGAGGGACGGCGGTGCCGGGCAGCGGGACGCAGACGGCTGTGTGCAGGCCGAGTTCCCGGTAGGCCGCGATCGCGTCGTCGCCGTAGCCGGCGGCCGGGTCGCCGGGGTCGTGGATGACGATGGTGCGGTTCTCGAGTGCGGCGCGGGCCGTGGGCCAGGCCGCGCTCAGAGGGTACGTCTCGTGGGTGTGTTCGACGGGAGGAGCGTTGCCCGTCCGGTCCACCAGACGCCGCATCCGGTCCGACTCCACCAGGGCCAGGCCGACGTAGACGGGCTTGAGGTCGCTGGTGATGAGGTCGCGGACCTGCTGGCGTACGTCGGCCAGGCTGCTGGTGTCGGCGAGCGCGTCCGCCGCGCGCAGCATCAACTGCGAGCGCTCCAGGGAGGTACGGGCCCGCTGATGGGCGGTGTCGGCGGCCCGGCGGGCCTCGGCCTCCCCGCGGCGGGCCGCCTCGCGCTGGCGGGAGACGATCCGAAGCCGCAGCTCCGTGCTGCACGCGGCCGCCAGATCCTTGAGGATCTCCAGTTCGTCCGGGCTCCAGACGTGGGGCTGTGTGTCGATGGCGCACAGTGATCCCAGGACGTGCCCGTCGTCGTCCGTGAGCGGCATCCCGGCGTAGCCGATCACACCGAGGTCCTCGATCGCCGGGCTCCGCGCCGTGCGGTCGGTGGTGCGTATGTCGGAGACGGCGAAGGGCTCGCGGTCCTCGATGACGTACTGGCACACCGAGTGCGTCAGCGGGGTCTGCCGTGCCCCCGCCCACGGCTCGTCCAGACCGACCATCCCGGGGAAGACCTGCCGCGCGTCCTCCACCAGCGACACCAGCGCGACAGGCACGCTCAGCAGCTTCGACACCAGGCGGGCGAAACGGTCCATCCCCGCGTCGGCCACGGACGACAAGCCGGTGTCCCGCAAGGCTCCCAGCCGCTCCGGATCTCCGATCGCGGACGCCTTCTCCTGTCCCGTCACTCATCTGCTCCCGGTCGCGCACCATCCCGCCCACGCCGGGACCGTCAAAGTCGTTGACGGGCGGCAACAGTAATCGACGCTCCCACACGCGACAAGCGGCCACAAAACCGGCCGTCGACGCAGCTCGCGCACAGGCGCCGGGGGGGGGGGAACCCGCCAGCGCGCCGAGGACCAGCAGGATCGGCAGCAGACGCCGTTGACGATGGCGGCCGAGCTGCCCACCAGCGCGGCCGGGACGGACTCGCCGGCGACGGTGAAGCCCAGCATGTGGGCGCCTGCGAACAGGCCGACGCAGAACATGGTGACCACGGAGACGGTGCGTGTGCCAGGTGCCGACGTGCAGTTGAGCGACAGGTGGACGGACGGCGCACATCGGCCAAGGGGGCCGAAATCGCTGTCTTTTCAAGTACTTCGAGGCGGACGGACTCTGGGGAGGAGGGATGCGCACGGAGGGTATCGAGGGGGAGCCGCGATGTCCGGACCGCTCTATGTTCCCGTTCTGCCGACGCGCCCGCATGCGGCTCAAGCCTGCGAGCGGCTGCGGCCTGATGTCCGTGCCGCTGTCCGGCCGCTGTGGAACCTGCCTCCGTTGCCCGGAGCCGCCTCGGAGACACTGGCCGCGCTCGTCCGCAAGTACGTCGATCCGGTGAGCGCTGTGAGCCGTTACGGCGGGTGGATCGACGCGCCCTTCGGGGAGGATGCCCAGACCGCCGACCTTGCCCAAACGCTGTCCGTCTACTGAGAGTTGGCGTACCTCTCGCCCGTCACCGGGCCGGAGAGGAGCGAGGCGCAGCAGGCGGCGGCCGTCGGGACGGCCCGGCGGTTCGAGCACGGACTGGGTGTACGGGTGCGGGTGGCGGGGGAGTGGGACGGCCGCCTCGGGGAGGGCGTCCGCGATCTGCTCGCCCGGTGCGGTCCGGCGGTATCGGTGGACCTGCTGCTGGACATGGGCGCCGTGTTCGCCGACCGGCCCGACGCGGGAAAAGAGGCGCTGCGCGCTCTGGACGCGCTGATGCCGCTGGCCGACTGGCAGAGTGCCGCGCTGCTCGGAGGGGGCTTTCCCCGAGTGACCGCCGACATGCTGGAGCAGGGTACGTGGGACGAGCCGCGGGCGGAGTGGCACATGTGGCACGAGGTCCGCGCGTCGGAGAGGGCCTATGCTCCTCGGCTTCGGTACGGGGACTATGGGACGCAGTCCGCTGCCGCGCTGGCGCAGGTCCCGGTCACCGGACGGAAGGGCGGGCCGCCGTGGGGCGTGCTCGCCTACACCACGGAGAACTCGTACCTCCTGTTCAAGATGCTGACCCGAGGGCCCGACCGCATCGCCGTCAACCGCAGTGCCGCCCGCCAGGTCACCGAACTGCCCGAGTTCCGGGAAGCGGGAGGCGGGCAGGGCGAGGCGTGGCTGAGCGCCTGCGCGCACGGGCCGTCGTGGACCGGCGAGGGCGTGGGCGGGCCGGCGGAGTGGCTGCGGGCGGGGAATCTGCAGCACATGACGTACGTCGTGCACAGCCTGCCCGGTGCTTGAACTCGCCCAGGGTGCGTCACCGCTGAGGGACGGTGTCGCCGATGACGGCGGCCAGGCGGTGGAGCTGGGCGGCGAGTTCGTGGCGTTCCCGGGGGGTGAAGTGGGAGAGGGCTTCGGTCTGGCGGGACCTCAGTTCCGTGCGCATCGCTGATAGGCGGTCCGTGCCGTCGTCGGTGAGACGGATGAGGACCTGGCGTTCGTCGTAGGGGGAGCGCTGCCGGGTGACGACGCCCGCTGCTTGGAGCTGCTTGAGCATGCGGGTGGCGGTCGGGACGCTGACCTCGGCGGTGCTGGCCAGTTTGCCGACCGGGAGGCCATCGTCGGACGTGGCGAGGGGTTCCAGCAGGGTGAGCTGGGCCATCGACAGGCCGGCCCCCGAGCGGCCAACGGTGGCCGCACGTGATCGGCGCATCGCGTAGAACAGCCGGTCAGCGGCCTGCGCCAGCTCCTGTACGCCCGCCTCGTCCGCTTCGTGTTTGCTCGCGTCTCGCATAACTGTTAGCTTACTAAATGAAGTCGTTAGCAAGCTAAGCTTTAGGAGGCTTTGAGTCATGGACTTCCCCGCACGCATCGACGTCCACCACCACATCGTCCCGCCGGTCTGGGCCGAGACCCTGGCCGCGCGCGGCCTGACTTCCGGCGGCTGGGCCATCCCCGCCTGGAGCCCCGAGAGCGCGATCGCGATGATGGACCAGCAGGGCATCGCCACCGGCGTCATGTCCGTCACCTCGCCCGGCGTCCACCTCGGTGACGACGCCGACGCCCGCGACCTGGCCCGCGCCGTCAACGAGTACGGCGCCGAGGTCGTCAAGGACAACCCCGACCGCTTCGGCCACTTCGCCGGCATCCCGCTGCCCGACATCGACGCCGCCATGGCGGAGGCCGTGTACGCGCTCGACGTCCTCGGGGCCGACGGTGTGGTCCTGATGTCCAACGCCCACGGCAAGTACCTCGGCGACCCGGACTTCGAGCCGCTCTGGGCCGAGCTGGACCGCCGCGCCGCCAATGTCTTCGTGCACCCCGCCCAGCCGCCGATGCCCCTGCTGCCCGGCACCCCGGCCCCGCTCGCGGACTACGTCTTCGACACCACCCGTACCGCGCTGAACATGGTGCTGAACGGTGTCATGGACCGGTACCGCAAGGTCCGCGTCATCCTGTCCCACGGCGGCGGCTTCCTGCCGTACGCGGCGTACCGGTTCACCGGTCTGACCTCCACGGTCGTCGACAGGAACCGCAACGCGGACGACCTCCTGCGCGACCTGAAGCGGTTCTACTTCGACACCGCCCTGTCAGCCAGCCCCTCCGCCCTCCCGGCCCTGCTCGCCTTCGCCGAGCCCGGTCACGTCCTCTACGGCAGCGACTGGCCCTTCGCCCCGCAGGAGGCCGGCACCTACTACAACCACTTCCTGGAGACCTACCCGGACTTCACCCCGGGCCAGGCCGAGTCCATCGACCGCGGAAACGCCGAGGCACTCTTCCCGCGCCTCGCCCGCTGATCTTTCCGCCTCTTTACGTGAGGCGCGGAAAGATCCTCTTGGCGTTCCCGTGGTCGAAAGCCGTCTTCTGCTCGTCCGTGAGGCCGCTGCGCGTGTCGAGCAGCCGGTTGAACGCCGCTGCGACGGGCGCGGGGGCGTAGGGGAAGTCGCTGCCGAAGAGGATGCGTTCGTGGTGCGCGAAGGCAAGGAAGCTGGGGAAGGCGTCCGGCCCGGAGGACAGGGCGGTGTCCCAGTAGAACAGCCGGAACTTCGCCAGCAGTTCCTCGGTGGTGGGCCCGTCGGGTTCGAGGGCCGGCTGCAGCTCGCAGAACCTCATCACGGCGTACGGGACGAACCCGCCCGCGTGCGCCAGGATGATCTTCGCGTCCGGGTACTGGTCCAGCACCCCGGTGAACGCCATCTGCACGGCGTTCCGGGTGGTGTCGAACGGATAGTCCACCAGCGGGCCGGGCACGTCCGGCAGGAGCGGGATCAGCGGGTGGCCCGGATGGATGAACACCACGGCCGACCGCCGGTTCAGCGCCTCCCAGAGGGGCGCGTACTTCGGGTCGCCGAGGTAGACACCCTCGTAGTTGCTCAGGAGGACCACCCCGTCCGCGCCCAGCTCGTCCAGCGCGTACTCGGCCTCCGCCACGGCGCCCTCGACGTCCGGCAGGGGGACGGTGGCGAAGTTCCCGAATCGGTCTGTGTACCGGCCGACCAGCTCCGCGACGTACTCGTTGACCCTGCGCGCCATGTCGCGGCGCCCCTGGCCCTCCCAGCCGACCACGCTGGGCGCCGTCAATGACAGGACGCTGGTGGCGATCTGCTGGTCGTCCATGTACGCCAGGTGCGCCTCCGGGCTCCACGCGGGGGTCGCCCAGCCCGACGGATCTCCGCCGTGGCTGGGCAACGCCTCGCCCCAGAACGGGGGCACCACATGCGTGTGCACATCGACACGAGCTGCGTCCGGCATCAGCGTCTCCCTCTCCGCCCCCGGCGAACGATGCCCTCGGAACCTAGCCCGCCCGCCTCACTCCCGCCATCCGAGGCCGCTGGCCGGACTCAGTCGGACACCCCCGCCCGCCACTGCTCGAACGCAGTGAAGTGTTCCAGCATCGTGGCGAGATGGTGCTCCCCCTCCGCGTAGAGGGAGCCGATGTGGGAGAGGGGGACGACCGTGGGCAACGGGTCTTCGCCCGCCTCCTCGTCGGCTGAGAGGGCGTCGGCCTCGAAGGCCGTCAGGTGGGCGCGTGGGTAGGTGAGGCGGGGGGAGCCGGGCCAGTCCTCGCCGGGGTGGGGGCCGTCCGGGGACCAGGCCCAGACGGCGCCGTGATCGCGGACGGCGATCTCCCCCAGGTACCAGGCGGCCGCCATCAGGACGGGGTCGTCCGGGTGCTGGTAGATGTCCTCCCACGTGCCGTAGCGGGAGCGCAGAAGCTGTTCGAGGCGGTCGAGCGACGGGGGGGAGTGGTCCCAGTCGCCCCCCGTCTCGGCGGCCAGGGAGTCGAAGGCGGTGCGTGCCGCTTCCAGCCATGCGGTCAGGCGCGGGTTCTGGAGCCAGGCGGGGTCGTCGATGGTGCGCATGACCATGACTCTACGGCGGGCCCCTGCGACCGGTACGACCGGATGTAACGATCCTGTGCGCGGCGCGATTTGACGCAGACATGCAACGCGACGCGATGGCTAGAGTGAGGAAATCGGCGCCACAGTCACGGGGGCCCTGGCGCCGACCGTGAACCCGTATTCGCAGGGCTCCCGTTCGGAGAACCCTCGTGACTCAAGTGATAACGGCGTCGCGCCGCCGCGTGTGGCCGCATGCCGCGCTCGCCTTAACCGCGGCGGGCGTTCTGACGCTGACCGGCCTGCCGGGTCTGCACGGCGACCTGGCGTACGCGGCCAAGGGGAAGCGCTGCGACAGCCTCCCGGGCGTCACCAGCACCCGGCCGGGCACCAACAACCTGCCGTGGGACCGCGGCCTCAAGGTCCGTGCCCCGAGTGACCGGGACTCCTACACCTACGACGCGCCCCGCCAGAGCTTCGACGGACTCACGCTCCCCGGCGACGCCGCGAACCCCACCGACGAACAGGCCGCACAGCGCGCCAAGTTCCTCGCGAAGTTCGACAAGCCCTACACCTCCTACCCGGAGAACAGCGAGGAGCGCGTCTTCGCCCGGTACAAGAGTTACCTGAACAACGGGAACCCGAAGTACAAGACCTTCGCGGACTGGCTCGAGGGCGGCTACATCATGCCGCACAACAACAACAAGCGCGGCGCGGCCTACGAGACGAAGGTGATCAACGATCTCGGCCTGGTGGGCGAGGACTGGCTCTGCCAGGAAGAGATCGCCATCAAGGACAAGAACGGCAAGCCCATCATGGTCAGTGATGGCAAAGGCGGCCAGAAGCCGCTGGTGCGCAAGTTCGACGCCGTGAACTACAAGACCGGCCAGTTCCTGGAGTTCAAGGCCGGACCCGGCCGCGACACCGGCCAGGACCTGGCGAACAAGAGGTTCCTGGAGGACCCGCGCTTCCAGAACGGCGAGCTGTCCCGGAACGGCCGCATCTCCTACGTCAACGGCCAGTCCAAGGACTCGGCGACCACCAAGTACCTGGGCAGAATGGCCGAGCAGTACAAGGGGACCGACGGCCAGCCCCGCGTCCGCGCCTACGAGCACCTCTCCACGGACGTCCCCAAGTACAAGTCCGTCAGCTACAAGCACGTGTCCGGCACCACCAGACCGGACCCCAACTTCGCCGCCAACGGCAACAACCGGCTCGGCGGGGCGGCCTCACGCACCATCGGCCAGTCCCCGGCGACCCCGAAGGACATGGCCGACCGCATCCGCCGCCTCGGCGGCAGCGGCCCCGCGCGCTTCGGCGTCCGCGGCCCCGGCGGCGTGGACTTCTCCACCCTCGACCTCGCCTACGTCGGCAAGCCCGTCAAGGGCAAGGGACTGCCGTACGCCTTCTCCGCGGACAAGGTGCAGGACGAGACCCAGGACAAGGGCTGGGGCGGCAAGGCCAAGGCCCAGCTCATCTCCGACTCCTTCTTCACCTGGCTCGCGCTCACGCCCGACAAGTTCTGGGTCAACCTGAACCCCGACCAGCCCGACCAGATCATGGACAAGACCTTCGGCAAGACCGACGCCGGCCGTGTCCTGCTCCAGGCCGACCTCCAGATGAAGCACGACTACGCCAAGGACGTCGACTACCGCAAGGACCCGGGCAAGCAGTACGCCGAGGCCATGCGCGCCGCCAACATCCCCTGCGGCGACACCATCCGGCTCTGGATCACCCCGAAGACGGCCAAGGTCCGCGCCGACGACGGCGGCCTCTACATCCTCGACACCCCGCTGAAGGTCAACGTCGACCACATCGACCGTGAGACCCCCGACCCCAACGGCAACGACTGCAAGCTGACCCAGGCCCAGCGGGACACCGCGAACGGCCTGCTCAAGCAGTACATCATTCCGGGCGTCGAGAAGAAGGTGAACACCTCCGCCGACTACGCCGACCTGCGCCGTGTCTACAGCGCCCGCGTGGCCGCCGAGTACGTCCGCCAGAGCGACGCCGAGCAGGCCGGGGACTACCACGCGGTCATCAACAGCGGCAACGTCTCCCGCTGGCCCGTGCGTTCGCCCAACCGGTCCTGGACGCCCAAGCAGACCTGGGACGACTACATGAAGTCCTTCACCAAGGGCGACTACTCGCTGCCGTGCGAGGTGGGCGGCCAGCAGAAGATGTGCGTGATGGGCGGCGTCGACTTCGGCAAGGCGCCCAAGCAGAACATCACCCGCGTGGAGTTCAAGGCCCAGCACCCGAACCTGGAGAAGACGACGAAGATCGCCACCGAGGGGCAGACGGAGAGCGCCGACAACCCGGCGCTGGCCCTCCTCGGCGGTGGCAGCGCGTCCGCCGGTGACGGAGGCGGGTCGACGCCGACTCCTACGCATTCGTCCGAGCCGACCCATCGGCCCACCACGTCTCCGACGGACCACAGCAGCACGCCTCCGGCGAACCACACCCCTTCGCCGAGTCCCTCCACCCCGGCCGGCGGTGTCACGCCCCCGGCCACCCCGCCCTCCGACGGCAACGGGGGCGGTGGCCTCGCCGCCACCGGAACCCGGGTGCTCACCGTCGCCGGGCTCGCCGCAGCGCTTCTCGCGGCCGGACTCGGTCTGCTCTGGGCCAAGCGCCGCAGGGCGGGCCGGGAGTAACGGCACACGACGGTAATCCCGGCCCCGCATCCACAGCACCTCGGATGCGGGGCCGGGCTGTTGTGCGCGTGAGACGTCGCCGGAGGTGACCGGCCAAGTCCGCTACGGGGCCCAGGGCTTGAGCATGTCCTTCATCGAGTCCGTCAGGGCGAGTTGCAGCAGCGGGCCGTAGGTGATGCGGCCGACGCCGAGGCGGCGGAAGCGGTCCAGGTCGTGCTTGACCGGGTGGGCGGTGGAGTTCACGGGGATGGAGACGGCGCCGGTCACCGCGGTCAGCAGGTCGTCGTCGTCCTGGATGCGGACCGGGTAGACGCTGTCGGCGCCGGCCTGCTCCATGGCCCGCAGGCGCTCGATCGCCTCGTCGAGGACGGCTGCGGGGTCGTCCGCGTGCAGGAAGAGGTCGGTGCGGCCGTTGACCCAGACCGGGACCCCCGCCTTGTCGGCCGCCGCGCGGAGGCCGGCGATGTAGGTGGCGTGCTCCTGTGTGCCGCGCACACGTCCGCCGTCCGAGTGGACGGTGTCCTCGAGGTTGAGGCCGACGCCGCCGACCTCGATGAGTCCGGCGATGAGGTCCGCGGGCTCCTGGCCGTACCCGGCCTCCAGGTCCACCGATACGGGGATGTCGACCGCCGCGACGATCGGCCTGACGGCGGCGAGCACCTCCTCGAAGGTCTGCCCCTCGTGGTCCTCGGCCCCTCGGGAGTCGGCGAGCGGATGGCTGCCGATCGTCAGCGCGGGGAAACCGGCGTCGGCCGCCGTCCGCGCGGACCAGACGTCCCAGACGGTCGGCAGCACGAGCGGCTTGTACTCGGCGTGCAGCTTCTTGAGGCGGTGGGCGCGCTCGACGGTGGTGTGTAGGTCCATGTCGAGGACGCTACCCCTGGATCGGGGTCGGGAACGGGTTGGCGGGGCGTGGGTCGTTCGGTGGGGGAGGGGGTGGTCTCAGAGCGGGTTGGACGCGGTAAAGTCGAATACGATTCGAGATCGTAAGCTGGCGAAGCGAGGAAGAAGATGGCAGACGGAGTCGTACGCGAGGAGAGCCGTGATGTCGTGGTCGTCGGTGCCGGAATGGCCGGGCTGATGGCGGCCACGGCTCTCGACGGCAAGACCGATGCCGTCGTACTGGAGGCGTCGGCGCGGGCGGGCGGACGCGTCGAGACGGTGCGCAAGGGCGACTACTGGATCAACGTCGGGACGCAGTTCACCGAGGGGACCGGGCCGCTGATCGACGCGCTGCGTCACCACGGCATCGAGATGGGCTCGTTGGCCGACAAGAGCGTGGCGCTGGTGCTCAACGGGGGGCTGGTCGACACGTCCAAGCTGTTCTCGCTCATGTTCCGTACGCGGATGAGCCTGATGGACCGGGTCGGGATGGCGTTGGTCGGTGCTCGTATCGTCTCGGCGGTGCCGTTCCTGGAGTCGGACAGGGGGTTCGCGAAGCGGGTGCGTGCCAAGCTCGACCGGCGGCTCGCGTCGGATCTTCTGCGGGGTGTGCGCTCCGAGTTGACCCGCGAGGTCGTCCGGTCGTGGTCGGGGCAGTGGATGGGGTGTGAGCCTGGAGAGACGGCGGCGACGCAGCTTGTGGCGTCGATCGGAGTCGCGCTGGCTGATCCGGCCAAGGTGCCGAACTTCGCGCTGCCGCTGGGGGGTAACCAGACGCTGACCGACATCCTCGCCGCCGACCTCGGCGAACGCCTACGGCTCCAGGCGGGCGTTCGGTCCGTGGAGGCGGACGGGGACGGGGTGGTCGTCCATTACGCCGACGCGGACGACGGCCTGGTCCGGGTGCGCGCGAAGCGGGCGATCGTCGCGGTGCCCAGCGATGTCGCGACGCAGATCCTTCCGGGGCTTCCGCAGACGTACCGCAACGCGTTCGACGACATTCGGTACGGCCGTTACGTCGTCGTCGGCTTCTTCACCGAGGAGGAAGGGCCTCAGCCCTGGGACGACTTCTTCGGCGTGTCCACGCCCCAGCTCTCGTTCCAGGCGATGTTCAACCACGCCGCCGCCCTCCGCAAGGGTGGCGTACGACAGCCGGGCGGCGCCCTGGCGTGTTTCGCGGGCGGCGCCGCGGCCGACAGCCTCTTCGAGCTGTCCGACGAGCAGATCACAACTCGCTTCGCACGGGACCTGATCTCGGTCTACCCCCAGCTCCAAGGCAACCTCGGCGAGGGCATCGTGCGCCGACACCACCGCGTGGTCCCCTTCTGGGCCCCGGGCCGCCGCGCATCTTTGCCGACACTGCGGGCCCCTCTCGGCCCGATCCACCTGGCCGGCGACTACCAGCTCGACATGCCTTCACTGGCTGACGCGGCGACTTCGGGGGAGAGGGCGGCGAAGGCGGTCCTTGCGAGCCTGAAGGGCTAGCCTCGGCCGACCGTACCTGGAGATCGGGCGAAGTCGGCGAGCGTGCGAAAGGCTTCCTCCCGGAGGCCGATCCGAGGGTTGACGTGGTGCAGCAGCCCGACGCCGGGGTGATGGGCGGTGACGTATGTCTGATCCAGGTCGCTCTGTTCGTCATCGACCCAGGCGAAGGGGCGGCCGTTGGCGTAGTCGACCAGGGGGCCGGTCTTCCAGTGGACTCCGTCGGGGCGTTCTTGGAAGAGGGCGTCGCCGAAGTTGACGAAGGGCAGTTCCGGGAGGTCGAGTACTGGGGCGATCCACCGGTTGGCGTCGCCCATCCATGTGGTGGCCCAACACAGCTCGAATCCGAGCCCGAGCAGCGATCGCCCATGGTCCGGGTTGAGCCAGACCCGCAGAGGGCGCCGTCGGGATAAGGGGCTCCTGTTCTGCCCATGGGCGAGGGGCACTCTGAGCGTGGTGTAGCCGGCGGGACGCCTCTCCGGCTTGGCCGCGTACGGGTTCAGCGGGCCGTCCACGTCGAGGAACAGTAGTGGTCGGTTCACGGATTCCCCCCGTCTCGGCATCGGGCCTGCTCGAGGGGATCGTAGCGAGGGCTGTTGTTCTCAAACCGTCCGGAACAGCCCCGGCTCGGTCTCCGTTATCAGGCCCTTGGCTGTTAGGCGGGTCAAGTGGTGTGTGGCTGTGCGGCGTTCTACCGGGGTCACATGTGGGCCCGACACATGTGGTCGGTACACAAGGCGGTGTTCGGCGATTTCAGGGATCGTTCGTGGCTCGGTCAGGAAGGCCAGTAGTGCTGCGTCCCGTCGTTCGACCACTTCGGCGAACTCGGCCAGCCCGCGACGGAATTCCGGGGCGCCCTCGATCACGCCCTTCTGGTGGGCGGTGCCGTACCAGCGGGCGTCGATGTCCGCGCACCGGCGCATGGACGCCTCGAAGTCCGTCAGATCGCTGCGGGTGTCGCCGTAGAAGGGGCCGAACGAGGTGAGGTCGATGTCCGCGACGAACAGGAAGCCGTCCGGCTCGATCAGGAAGCCGCTGTGGCCCGGTGTGTGACCGGGGAGGTGGACCACGGTGACCGTGCGGCCGCCGAGGTCGAAGACGGTGCCGTCGGCGAAGCCGAGGGCGCCCGGGCGCCCCGTCACATGGAAGTCGTCGCGCAGCATCCGGTCGGCGGCGTCGGCCTCCTCGGGCGGGTAGCCGAACCCCGCGACCAGGACCTCACGGGAGCGCAGCGGGCCGAGGTCGGCCTCGTGGATGTGCACGGGTACGTCGTAACTGCCCAGCCCCGCCATGTGGTCCTCGTGGGCGTGGCTCACCAGGACCACATCGGCGGGCGGCGCGCCATGGACGAGCGACAGCGAGGGGTCGACAACCAGTGTGGCGTCCGTCCCCCGGACGAGGAGCGAGTTGGCGTACGGATACGCGCCGCGCCGGGCGCCGACCAGTACCGTGACCTCGCCGTAGGTCTCCTCGGTGTACTCCCCGCCCATGTGCGGCCACCCCACCCTTCAGCTCACGCACCTGGATTCTTGATCAAGTCCGCCGCCTTCTCCGCCGCCATGATGACCGGCGCGTTCGTGTTGCCCCGAGTCACCGACGGGAACACCGACGCGTCCACCACCCGTAGCCCTGGCACGCCGAGCACCCGCAGCTCGGGGTCGACCACCGAGCCGATCGCGCAGGTCGATGTCGGGTGGTAGAGGGTCTGTCCGGCCCGTTGTGCCCACGCGAGCAGGTCGGCGTCGGAGTCGGAGGGAGGTGCGTCGAAGGGGGCGGTGACGAGGTCCGACACCGCCGGCTGGGCCGCGATCTCCAGCGCGATCCTGATTCCGGCGACGATGGCGTCCCGGTCCTCCGGCGTGGTCAGGTAGTTGTGCACGATCCGGGGTGCCGCGTCCGGGCGTGGGGAGCGCAGGGTCACCGCGCCACGGCTGGTCGGGGCGAGCACGCAGGGGCCGAAGGCGAAGCCGTGTTCGGCGACCGCGCCCAGGCCCTCCTGGTGGAACAGGCCCGGAGCCGCGTGGAACTGAACATCCGGCGCGTCGAGTTCGTCCCGGCTCCGGAAGAAGCCCCCCGCCTCCCCGATGTTGGAGGTCAGCGGCCCGCGCCCCTCGCTCTGGAGCAGCGCCGCGTTCTCCTCGGTCGCCGCCGCGATCAACGACTCGGTGTTCGTACGGAAGTTGAGCAGCGCCATGTAGTGGTCCTGAAGACCCGCGCCGACCGGCAGATCCCGCACCACCCCGATCCCGAACGCGGACAGCACCGCACCGGGTCCGATCCCGGACAGCATCAGCAGCTTCGGTGACTCGTACGCGCCCGCCGACAGGATCACCTCCCGCTCCGCGCGCACCACTTCGACCGTGCCGCCGCGCTCCACCTCCACGCCCGCTGCCCGGCCGTCCTCGATCACCACCCGGTGGGCGCGCGCCGAGGACAGCACCGTCAGGTTCGGTCGCTGCAGCGCCGGATGCAGATAGGCGACGGCGGCGCTGCACCGCATGCCACCGCGCTGAGTCAACTGGTACCTGCCGACGCCCAGTTGGCGCTCACCGTTGAAGTCGTCGTTCGTCTTGTACCCGGCCTGCACCGCCGCGTCCACGAAGGCGGAGGCGAGCGGATGCCCGGATCGCCCGTCGCTGACCGTCAACGGCCCGCCCACGCCGTGGAATTCGTCCTCGCCGCGCTCGTTGTCCTCGGCGCGCCGGAAGTACGGGAGCACGTCGGCGTACGACCACCCGTCGGCCCCGCCCGCCGCCCAGCCGTCGTAGTCGGCGCGGGCGCCCCGGATGTAGATCATCGCGTTCATGGAGCTGGACCCGCCGAACACCCGGCCCCGTGGCAGATAGGCCCGCCGGTCGCCGATGCCCGGCTCGGGCTCGCTGTCGAGGTCCCAGTCCAGCTCGGTCTTCATCAACTGCGAGAAGGCGGCCGGGACATGGATCTCGGGCGCGGTGTCGGGACCGCCCGCCTCGATCAGCGCCACCCGCACCTCGGGGTCCTCCGACAGCCGCGCGGCCAGCACGCAGCCCGCCGATCCGGCACCGACGACCACGTAGTCGTACGAACTCATTCGATCTCCTTCTAGGAAAACGGGAGTTGTGCACAAGCGGTGCCGAGGACGCGGGTGAGGAAGCCGAGTTGGTCGGCCAGCGCGCGTTCCTGCCAGGGTCCGTCGTAGACGTCGAAATGGTCCAGGGGGTACTCGGCCAGCCGCGCCCGCGGACCGGCCAGACGGGCGGTGCGGCGGGTGGCGCCGGGCGGGGCGACCCGGTCGTGCAGGCCGACCTGGAACAGCACCGGGCAGGCCAGCCGCCCGGCGTGGACGACCGGCCGGTTGGCGCCGACCTTCAGCGCGGCGCGGGCGCAGACCTCGTTGCGCCAGGTCGGACCGGCCATGACGGTGCTGATCCGCTCGATGTCCGGGGTGGTCATCATCGCCGTAGCCCCCGGCGGTCCGACGACCGGCAGATGGTGCGGCCGCCGCCCGGTGAGGGCCCGTGCCACGTCCCGCAAGCCGTGTCCGGCCAGCTCCAGGAGTCGGCCCACTCCGGCGAGACGGACGACGTGTGCCAGCGTGGCGAGCCCGTCCGTGGCGGGCGTCAGCGCGACCGCCGCCGCGATACGGCCGTCCTGCGCGGCGACGGCGAGGACATGGCCGCCCGCGTACGACGTGCCCCACAGGACGATCCGGTCCGGGTCGACGCCGGGCAGGTGCCGGGCGGCGGCGAGGGCCGCGTGGTAGTCCTGCCGCTGCCGCCGTACCGACACGTCCTGCCTCGGCGTGCCGCCGGAGTCGCCGAAACCCCGGTAGTCGAAGGCGAACACGTCCATCCCGGCATCGGCGAAGCCCTCCGCGTACCCCGTCAGGCCGCTGTCGCGGGTGCCGCCGAAGCCGTGGGCCATGACCACGCACGGGCGCCCGGCCAGGCCGGTCAGCGCGTCGCTCCTGGCCGGGAGGTGTGTGGCGCCGCAGGTGACGCCGTGGCTGGGGAAGGTGACCTGGCGGCTCACCGGGCGCGCCTCGCCCCGGTGAAGTGCAGAGCCGCGTCCGCCACCGGCCCGTCGCGCAGCCGCTCCACGTCCTTCTCGTACGCCATCTCCACCGTCCACGGGCCACGGGTGCCGGCCCTGGGGAAGGCCCCGATCCCGCGCTCGACGTAGCCGGCGGAGAGGTTCATGAAGGGGACCCGTTCCATCGCGGGGTCGTGCAGCACGGGGGTGACGGTGTCGTAGCCGTGGGCGTCCATGTGGTCGAGCAGGCGGCAGAAGTGCTCCCAGACCAGGTCCACTTTCAGGGTCCAGGAGAGGTTGGTGTAGCCGAGCGCGAAGGCCAGGTTGGGCACGCCGGACAGCATCATCGCCTTGTAGGCGGTCGTGTCGGACAGATCGACCGGACGCCCGTCCACCTGGAGCCGCATCTTGCCGAAGGGCGACATGTTGAGGCCGGTCGCGGTCACGATGATGTCGGCGGCCAGTTCCCGGCCCGACTCCAGCAGGATGCCCGACGCGGTGAACCGCGAGATCCGGTCGGTGACGACGGAGGCCCGGCCGCTCGACAGCGCCTTGAACAGGTCGCCGTCGGGCACCACACAGAGCCGCTGGTCCCAGGGGGCGTAGCTGGGGGTGAAGTGCGTGTCGACGTCGAAGTGTTGGGGGAGTTCCCGTCGTACGCGGGCGATGAGCAGCCTGCGCGCGAGCTTCGGCGCCCGCCTGCACAGCTTGTACATGCTCCGGGTCAGCCAGATGTTCTTGCGCCGGACGAGCTTGTGCGCCCGCCGCTGGCCGAGCACCTTGCGCAGTACACCGGCGACCACGTCCTCGGACGGCAGCGAGAAGATGTACCCCGGCGACCGCTGGAGCATCGTCACGTGCCCCGCCCGGCCCGCCATCGCCGGGATCAGCGTGACCGCCGTGGCGCCGCTGCCGATCACCAGCACCTGCTTGCCGGCGTAGTCCAGGTCCTCCGGCCAGTGCTGCGGATGGACCACGCGGCCCCGGAAGTCCTCGACCCCGGCGAACTCCGGGGTGAACCCCTCCCCGTGGTCGTAGTAGCCGGTGCCCAGCAGCAGGAAGCGGGCGGTGAACGTCAACTGCTCACCGCTGTCCGCCCGTTCGGCGGTGACCGTCCAGCGCCGCTCGGCCGTCGAGAACTCCGCGCCGACCACCCGGTGCCCGAACCGGATGTGCCGGGCGAGCCGCTTGTCGGCGACGGTCTGCTGCAGATAGTCGAGGATCAGGTGGCCGTCGGCGATGGCCTTGCGGTGGGTCCACGGTTTGAAGCCGTATCCGAAGGTCGACATGTCCGAGTCCGACCGGATACCGGGATACCGGAACAGATCCCAGGTTCCGCCGATCGACTCCCGCGCCTCCAGGATCGTGAACGTGGTGCCCGGCCGCTGGGACGCCAGATGACCGGCCGCACCGATACCGGAGATCCCGGCTCCGACGATCAGCACATCGACGTCGGCGGCCGGCGGCGAGCCGTTGGACCTGTTGCTCATGGTGCCTCCTCGCCGCCGTCGTGGCGGACTGGGTCGTACTGACAGCCGTACTGCGGCGGGCCGCCCGCCGGGGATCGCATGGCGAGGGACCTAAAGTCGAATCGCAGTCGAGTTTACGAGTCGTCCATAGGCTGTCAACCTCACCCGCCGCGAACTCCGCTGATATGATCCCGAATCGTGTTCGACAAGGATTCGGCGACTCCCACCCGGCCCCCCGTAGTCCAGCGGCGCGGGGTGGAGCGCAGACGTGCCATTCTCGACGCGGCGGAGGCGCTGCTGGCGGAGCAGGGGTACGAGGCGGCCACGCTCAAGGCGATCGGGGAGCGGGCGGGGATTCCGACCGCGTCGATGTACCACTACTTCCCGGACCGGCATCAGGTCGACGCCGAGCTGCTCCAGCACCATGTGCAGCAGCTGGACGCCATTCTGAACGGCGTGCTGGAGGACCCCGAGCCGGGCACACTCGAAGGAATCGGCGACGCCCTGATCGACGCCGTACTCGCGTACTTCCGCGACCACCGGAGCTGCACCGAGCTGTGGTTCGCTGGGCGCAACGAGACGCTGGACGCGCTGGTCCGGGGCTTCGACGAGGCCCAGGCGGAGCGGCTCTGGCTCCTCCTGGTCGAGCGGAACCTCATCGCGGCCGACACCCCGCGCCACGTCGCGCAGATCGCCTTCGAGGTCGCCAACCGGTTCTTCGACATCGCGTTCCGCCGCTCCCCGGACGGCGACGACGTGACGATCAACGAGGGACGCCGCATGCTCACCGCGTACTTCCGGACCTACGCCCCCGCAGCAGGGCGCTCCGCGTGACCCGCTCGCGGAGCTGCCTTTTCTTCGGGGTTCGTCACCGCGGCCGGGGAGGCGTTGCCGCGCAATGCCGACGGCAAGCTGCTGGCCTGCAGGTCCCCGCCACGCAGCTCTACTCGGCCATTTCCCCGGGGGAAAGACGGGTGATCTTCTTGCCCGCCTCGGTTTCCACCAGGGTCACTGCACCGATCCAGTTGCCGTCATCCGGGTACTCCCAGTTGGCCGCGTCCTCCAGGACCGCCGGAAGCTGCTCACGAGGCACCAGTTCCCCGTGCTGGATGCCCTGCTTCCCGGACGGGGACGTCCACGGCGCGACCCGACGAACCTCGATCCATCCACGATCGATGAGAGTGAGCAGGATCCCTGCCAGTTCCTTCACGGGCCGGGACTGATCGGCATCGTCGAGATCTCCCCAGACGCCGGCCAGGATGTCGATCTCATACGAATTGACCATGAACGCTTCCTCGGACTTGGTCAACGCCTGCCACTCACGCTCGCTCATTCACCGATCATCGCAGGATGATCAGTGATCGTTTGCGATCGCGGAACTAGACCAGTGCCTCGACGATTTCGTGGCGTGGGGTGCCGACGCGTTCGAGGGCGGTGTAGAACGCCTCCGGGTCGGCCCAGTCCTCGGGGGCGAAGGCGCCGGAGCGCTTGCCGGCCTCGTCCAGCGCCAGGACCATGAACGCCGCGCAGGCGGTGCCGGTCAGGCTGCCCATGCTGCTGGCCAGGTAGGAGTCGGGGCCGCTGACCACCGTGCGGCGGACGGCGACGGCCGGGCGCCCGTTACGGGTGCCGGTGACGCGGGCCAGGAGGCCGCCGCGCCAGGGGTAGGTACGGCGCAGCGCGGAGGCCAGCAGGAACCGGGACAGCGCGCCCGCGCCACTCTCGCCCCGGCGGACCTGACCGGCCATGCCGCGCAGGGCGTGGCGGAGAGCCGTGGCGTCGTTGACGCGGTTGTGGAGGACGGCCTGGATGAAGTCGACGGCCTGCTCGACGCTGATCCTGCCGTTCTGAATGGCCAGTCCGAGGCCGCGCGCGAGGCCGTTGAAGGGGGCGGGGTCGAGACCGCCCACGCAGCGGATGCGCTGGGCCTGGGGGTAGCGGCGGGGGAGGGTGACCGGCTCCGGGTGCGCGGTCTCGTAGAGAAGGATCTCGCCGACGCCGCCGCCCATGGGGACGGTGGTGGTCTCCACGTACGACTCGTGGACGACGGAAGCGCCGTTCTCCCAGGTCAGGCAGTCACCGGCGGCTATGTGCATGAGGTGTTCGAGGACCGCACGGCCGACCTCGGGGCGTTCGTCGCCCACCAGCCACGCCAGGTCGATGTTCTCGACCGTGTCGAGTTCGTTCGCGGCGTCCACGACGAGGACGTTGCTCATGCCGGGGGAGGCGCCGCAGCCGACGTAGACCGGGATGCCCGCCTCGCGCGCCCGGTCGGCCAGGGAGAGGGCGTGCTGGGTGCTCTCCACGTCGTCGTCGAAGTCGAGATACGGCACCCCCGCCTCCAGGCAGGCCGAGATCACCGGCTCCGAGGTGCGGATGTACGGGCCCGCGCCGAGGACGACGAGGGCGGCGCCGTCGACCATGTCCAGCAGGTCGGCACGGTCGTACAGGTCCAGCCGCCTAGTCGTGGCCCGGCCCCTGGGCAGCCGCTTGATGAGCGGCGCGAGCAGCTCGGGCCGGATGTCGCACAGGACCAGCTCCCAGTCCCCGTCGGCCCTGGCGAACCGCTCGATGGCCACCCGGCACATCTCACCCGCCGCGCCGATGAACACGACCTTCCGCGCCGTCATGCGGCACCTCCGACGGGTCCGCGCGTATCGACGTCAAAACAGTGAGCCACAGCTTGCTCCGTTCCGTTGCATCCGGAAAATCCGATGTCGAATCGTGTTTCAGTTTAAGGGCGGGTCCTCTGCCGTCAAGGGGCCGGAAACATCGAGCCTTGTCGAGCAATGCTCAACAAGCTAAGGTCGGCGCCCATGGCCGCCCCCACCCGTGCCCGGCTGAGGCCGGAAGAGCGCCGGGCGCAGCTCATCGGGATCGGGCTGCGGCTGCTCACCACCCGCCCCATCCACGAGATGTCCATCGACGAGGTGGCCGCCGAGGCGGGCATCTCGCGCGGGCTGCTGTTCCACTACTTCCCGACCAAGCGGGACTACTACGTGGCGGTCGTGCGAGCCGGCGGGGACCGGCTGCTGCTGCACGCCCGTGCGCCGGAAGACGGCGCGCCGGGGGAGCGGGTGCGCGGGATAGTCGACGGCTTCGTGTCCTTTGTGCAGCGGCGCCGGGACAACTACGTCGCCGTGGTGCGGGCAGCGGCCGGGGGCGACGAACGCGTGCTGGAGGTCTTCGAGGACAACCGCCGCGTCCTGACCGACCGGATGCTGGACGCCGCGGGGGTCCACGATCCGACGCCGCTGCACCGGCTCGCCGTCCGGGGCTGGCTGGCCATGGCGGAGGAGATGGCCATCGGCGCCGTCGACGACGTCATCACCACCACCGGCCTGGTCGACCTGCTCGTGAGCGCTCTGGAGCAGGTGACGGAGCGGTTCACCCCGCGCAGCACCTGACAATCGACAGAAGGGGAGCGGGAGTTCCGCCATGCCACTGATCTGCCTCGTCCGTCACGGCCAAGCCTCCGCCGGGGCGGACGACTACGACGTCCTCTCCGAGCCCGGCCAAGTCCAGGCCGCCGCCGTCGGCCGGGAACTCGCCCGCCGGGGCCTGCGGGACCCGTACCTCGTCTCGGGCACCCTGAGGCGCCAGCGCGACACCGCTCAACTCATCGCGGAGGCGGCCGGGTTCGGGCAGCCGCTCCAGCAGGACGCACGCTGGAACGAGTACGACCACCTCGACCTGATCGCCCGCTACGCCCCCGCGCCCGGGCAGACCACCTCGATACAAGACCTGCTCGACCACGCCCTGTTGGCCTGGATGCGGGACCCCGCCGCGACCGACGCCGACGGCGAGACCTGGGCCGCGTTCACCGGGCGTGCCACGGCCGGACTGGCCGAGCTGTCCGCCGCGCTCGGCCGGGGGCGGGACGCGGTGGTCGTCACCTCGGGCGGTTCTCGCCGCACTGTGCGGGGAGTTGCTCTCACTGCCCCACGAGGGAGTCGTCGCCCTGAACCGGGTGGCCGTCAACGCTTCCGTCACCACCCTCGCGGTGGGGGCGTCCGGGACCACCTTGCTGACCTTCAACGAAC
This sequence comes from Streptomyces bauhiniae, assembly GCF_004784475.1. Taxonomy (GTDB): domain Bacteria; phylum Actinomycetota; class Actinomycetes; order Streptomycetales; family Streptomycetaceae; genus Streptomyces; species Streptomyces seoulensis. The sequence continues at coordinate 253,241 of NZ_SRRT01000005.1, read as the reverse complement.
ACGCCCATTTCGCCGGTGACAGCCGGGAGTTGCTCACCTATCGATGAGGGGCAGGTCACGGGGCCTCCTGAACTCGCCTACGGCGTCCCGCCCTTGCGGAGTTCGGCGCGCCGGATCTTGCCGGTCTGGGTCTTGGGCAGGTCGGCGAGGAAATGGACCCGGCGGGGACACTTGTAGGCGGCCAGCCGATCGCGGGAGAAGGCGATCAGCTCCTCCTCGGTGGCGCTCAGGCCCGACTTGAGTGAAACGCAGGCGACCACCGTCTCCCCGCGATACTCGTCCGGCCACCCGACCACCGCGGCCTCCAGCACCGAGGGGTGCTCATACAGCGCGTCCTCGACCTCGCGCGGCCAGACCTTGTACCCCGACACGTTGATCTGGTCCTTGAGCCGGTCCACGAGGTAGAACCCAGCCCTGCTCGTCGCGCTCGTCTCCCACGCCATGGAAGACCTGTGGCGACGCAGCACCGCGGCGCTGGAGGAGGCCGGCGACGGCATCCCGCGCCGGTTCGACCTGCTCGTGGAGTGCCTCGTGCTGTTCCACGCTCACCAGCGTGACCTGGCGTTCATCGCCTACAGCGAGATCCGCAGCCTCACCGGGGACGCCCGCACCACCTACATCGCCGCCCGCGACCGCCAGCAGCGGTTGATGGACCACGTCATCGAGGGCGGAGTCGCGCAGGGGGTGTTCGCCACGCCGTACCCGCGCGAGGCCAGCAGGGCGATCGTCACCATGTGCACGGGGGTCTCGCAGTGGTACCGCGCCGGGGGCGAGCACTCCCCGACGGAACTCGCGGAACGGTACGGGGCCATGACGCGGATGACGGCGGGTGCGCGAGCGGCCTAGACCTTCACGCGCCTCCTGGCCCGCGGGCCTCACCGTCCCTCGGTGGTCACATCGTTGCCGCGTCCCCTGCCCTACGGGACGCGGAGGGCGCTGCCTGGTCAGGTGGTGCCCTCTGGCCTAGAACGGTCCCCGGCAGGGAACATGTCGACATAGCGTCATGGTCATCCCGCACGGTCCGTCTCGTTCCGGGCCCGGTCCCCGCCAGGAGATCACGAAGTGTCCTACGACAGCTCCGAGTTACCCCCCGACCGCCGCGAACCCAGTTGGTCGACGGGACACGGGTCCCCGGAGCCGCCGGGCCCTCGCTCCGGTCCCCACCGCACCCTGCGCATGCTGCGCCGCGCCTACCGCTGGCAGCGGCGCGTGGCGTCCCTCACCGCCCTCGGCTACTTCGCCGTCTTCCTCACGCTGACCGTCAAGGCCCCCTGGCTGATGACCCGTCCGGGGCCGGGCGGCCTGCCCACCGGGCTCGTCCTGGCCCTCGTACAGATTCCCGTCACCTGGCTGGCCGTCCTGCTGTACGAGGCCACCGCCTACCGACTCGTCGACCCGCTGGCCCGCCGCGCCCGCCAGTCCTACCCGGCGCCCGTGCACCGGGAAGGAGGCCGGTGACGGAGTTCAGCGGTCCCGCGCAGTCCTGGTCCCTGGCCGCCTTCTGCTCCGTCGTCGCGCTGACCCTGCTGCTCTGCGTCCTCACCGGTCCGGACGCGGACGACCTCGCCGAGTTCTACACCGGCTACAAATCCCTCTCGCCGCTGCGCAACGGGCTCGCCATCGCCGGGGACTACATCTCCGCCGCCACCGTGCTCACCATCGGCGGCATCGTCGCGCTGTGCGGGTACGACGGGGTGGTGCTCGCGCTCAGTGCCGTACTGTCCCTGCTCCTGCTGATGTTCCTGCTCGCCGAGCCGCTCCACAACACCGGCCGGTACACCATGGGCGATGTGCTCGGCCACCGCCATCCCGCCCGTTCCGTACGTATCGCGGCCTGCGCGGTCACTCTGCTCGCGCTCGTCCCGATGATGATCGTCCAGCTCGCCGGGGTGGGTGAACTCCTCGCCTACGTCATGGGGTTCACCGAGCCCGCCGCGAAGAACGGCTGTGTGGTCGGGGCCGGGATACTCATGATCAGCTACGCGGCACTGGGCGGCATGCGCGGTACGGCGCTCGTGCAGATCTTCAAGACGGTGATGCTGCTCGCCTCCGGGCTCGTCGTCAGCGGGCTGATCCTGCACGCCTTCGGCTGGAGCGCCGGGGAGCTGTTCCGCACCGCCGCGCGCGAGAGCGGGGCCGGGCCCGCCTACCTGCGCTGGGGACTGCAGTACTCCAGCAGCCCGCATCCCGCGCTCGACCTGGCGAGCACCCAGTGCGCGATCGTGCTGGGCGCCGGGTGTCTGCCGCACGTCACCATGCGCATGTACACCGCCGGGACGCCGCGCCAGGTGCGGCGGGCCATGTCCTGGGCGGTCTCCTCGGTCACCCTGTTCATCCTGATGCTCGTACTGATCTGCACCGGGGCGACCGCCCTCCTCGGGCACGCGCGCATCACCGGGGCCGATCCGCACGGCACGACGGCCTATCTCCTGGGCGCCCGCGCCGCGTTCGGCAGTGGTCTCTCGCGTTCCGAGAGTCTGCTGTTCGCGACCGTCACGACCGCCGTGTTCCTGACCCTGCTCGCCTCCGTGGCAAGCATGACGCTGGCCTGCGCGAATGCCCTCGCCCACGACCTGACGGCCTCCCGCCGCACCCCGTTGGCACCGGTGCGGGAACTCGCCCTCGCCCGCTCGTGCGCCCTGCTGGTCGGCATCCCCGTCATCCTGGTGGCCGCCCTCGCCCAGCACCGCAGCCTCCAGCCGCTGGCGACCCTCTCCTTCACCCTCGGCGCCTCGGCGATCGCGCCCGCGCTCCTCTACACCCTCTTCTGGCGCCGCTACACCCGCGCGGGCCTGCTCGCCACCCTCATCGTCGGCTCGCTGACCGTCCTCGCCCTCACCCCGGGCACCACGCTGGTCTCCGGCACCCCCCTCTCCGCCTTCCCCGAGGCCGACTTCGACTGGTTCCCCTACAACACCCCGGCCCTCGCCTCCATCCCGGCAGGCTTCCTCGCCGGCTGGCTCGTCTCCGTACTCTCCAGCAAGCCGGCCGCCGAACGGGAGCGTGCGCGCTACGAATCCACCGAACACCGCCTGCTCACGGGGCCCTCGGCACGGGACCGGCCGGCGGGGGGTACGGATGGCTCTTGAGGAGTTTTGGCAACGGGCGCGGAGGGCTTCCGCGAAGTGCCCAGCGGCTGCGCGGCGTTGACGCGAGGTCGGCGACTGCGTGCCCGCCTCGCGGCTTAGTGCGTCACCGCCTGCGGGATGAGGTCTTCCGACTCGCCAGGCTCCACCGGCCTGCTCGCCAAGGTGAAAACAATGCGGGTGCCCTCCGTGTGGGTGAGGTCGACCGCGATGGTGCCGCCGTGGAATTCGACGATCTTCTTGCACATGGCGAGGCCGATGCCGCTGCCCTGGTAGCGGTCCTTGGTGTGGAGGCGCTGGAAGATGACGAAGACCTTCTCGGCGTACTCGGCGGCGATGCCGATGCCGTTGTCCGTGACGGCGAACCGCCAGTAGTCGCCGTCCTGTTCGGCGGAGATGTGGATGACCGGGGTCTCGCCGGGGCGGCGGAACTTGATGGCGTTGCCGATCAGGTTCTGCCAGAGCATGCCCATCTGGGTGGAGTCGGCGATGAGGGTGGGGAGTTCGTCGCGGGTGATCACCGCTCCCGACTCCTCGATGCTGACGCTGATCGCGGTGAGGGTGCGCTTCATCACGACGTTGAGGTCGACGCTCTGGTGGGTGTTGTGGACCCGGCCCACGCGGGAGAAGTCGAGCAGGTCGTTGATGAGGGTCTGCATGCGGTTCGCGCCGTCGACGGCGAAGTCGATGTACTGGTCGGCCCGTTCGTCGAGCTGACCGCCGTACCGCCGCTGGAGCAACTGTGTGAAGCTGGACACCTTCCGCAGCGGCTCCTGAAGGTCGTGCGAGGCGACGTACGCGAACTGCTCCAGCTCCGCGTTGGACCGCTTGAGGTCGGCGGACTGCTCGTCCAGCCGCAGCCGGGCCTCCTCGCTGAAGTCCAGCGCCCGTACCAGACGCCTGCGCATGGACTCGATCTCGTCGCTCAACTGCCGCAGGTCGGCGGGGCCGGTCGGGGTGATCGGGTGCCCGAAGTCGCCCTCCGCGATGGTCCGGGCGTCCGCGCCGATCCGCTCCAGCGGCCCGGTGATACCCCGGCGCAGCGCCTCGGAGACGATCATCGCGAGGGCCACGATGACGGCCGCGATGGCGGCGAAGATCCAGTTGCGCAGGCGCATCGTGGCGGCCAGATCCGCCCTGGACGACGCGCGGTCGTCGCGCAGCCGGTCCTGCTGGTTGGCCATGGCCGCGCGCATGGCGTCGAAGGTCGTCTTGCCCTTGGCCGCGTTCTCCTGGGCCACGGGCGAGGGCTTGCCGGCCGGGGAGGCGGCGACCGGCCGCGCGATCTGCGCCTGCCACGTCTCGATCCGGTCCTCCACGGCCTTCAGGTCACGCAGGCGCGCGGGGTTGCCCCTCAGGAGGTCCGACAGTTCCTTCGTGTACGTCTTCTGCTGGCTGAGCCCCTGCCGGTACGGGTCCAGGAAGTCCGTGGTGCCGGTGAGCCCGTAGCCCCGGATGCCCGTCTCCTGGTTGAGCAGCGCCGACTCCAGCCGGATCGAGGTCGTCAGCGCGGGGGACTTCACGTCCACGAGGTTGTCGCTGATCGTCGCGGTCCGCGCCAGGGCCCAGGCGCCGGTCGCGCCCAGGAGCACCAGGACGGACATCGCCACGGTGACTCCGAGGCGAAGCCAGCGGCGAGTCGTCCACGCGGACAGCTCCCGCGTGTGCGGCGGCCTCTCAACGACGGTCATCCTCTGTTCTCCTCCGGTGACGGCCGCGATCGCAGCGGCGCAGGCATACCTTAAGCGACGATGACAACTGTTGTTGTCGCGGGTGACGCCGAGGGCTTACTCTGCTGGTCATGCCTGGCAAGAACTTCGTCGTGCCGACCGCCCCGCAGGAGATGACCGCGCTCGCGGACGCGGCGGTCGACGAGGTCGCGCGGCGGATCGTCCATGAGGTCGCGGAGGGAAGTTCCCGTATTCCCTCGCCGGACGATCCCACGCACGCGCTGACCCGGCTGCACGTACTGACGCATCTCCAGCGGGCCGCCGAGCGCCTCCAGCGTGCGGCGGCCGTGGACGCCGCCCGCGCGGGTGCCGGCTACCCCCAGCTCGGCGAGGCCAGCGACATGACGCGCCAGGGCGCCCGGCGCCGCTGGCCGGGACTCTTCACCCACTCCCATGAAGCACCCACGGAGCATCCGATGATGACCACCCCCACCCGCCCCTTCGACGTCCTGCTCGTCGAGGACGACGTCGCCGACGCGATGCTCATCGAGGAGGCTCTCTCCGAGCGCGGCGCCCGGAACCTGGTCCAGGTCACCGATGGAGTCGCCGCGCTGGAGCACCTGCGCTCCCCGGACAGCGTGCGCCCCGACCTCATCGTGCTCGACCTCAACATGCCCCGCATGAACGGCCGCGAGCTGCTCCAGGTCCTCAAGGCCGACGAGGAGCTGCAGACCATCCCCGTCGTCGTCCTCACCACGTCCTCCGCCCCGGAGGACGTGGCCGGTGCCTACCAGGGCCACGCCAACGCCTACGTCACCAAGCCCGTCAACCTCGCCGAGTTCGAACAGGCCGTCCAGAGCATCGACGCCTTCTACCTGGAAACGGCAACGCGCCCGCCCCGCGCCTGACGGCATCCGTTGACCACGGTCGTACGGACCCGTCGGCCCGTACGACCCGGCACCGACTACTTCGGCTCCCCCACATGGAGGGCGTCGGGCGGTTCGGGTGGGTGACCGATCCGGAGGGCAAGCGGGTCGAGCTGTGGCAGCCCGCCTGACGGCGGGCCGTCAGTCCAGGGCTACGTTCTTCGTCTCCGGGGCCCAGGCCACCGATGCCGCGAGGCCGATTGCCAGGACTACGGTCAGGGCCAGCATGGTGGGGGAGAAGCCGATGTGGTCGAGGCTGAGGGGGAGGAGGAAGGTGCCGATCGCGGAGCCGATGCGGCTCATGCCGTTGAGAAGGCCGACGCCGGAGCTGCGGAGGTCGGTGGGGAAGAGTTCGGCGGGGTAGACCTGGTCGAGGTTGACCGCCGCCGACATGGTGAAGGTGAAGACCAGGAACAACGGGAAGAGCAGGGCCTTCGGCGCGTCCGGCCAGACCGCCATCGGGGCGAGCGCGGCGATCAGGACGACGAAGGACCAGATCGTCAGCCCCCGCCGGGTCATCTTCGCCACGAACCACAGGCCCGCGACACTGCCGCCCAGCAGGAACAGGTTCAGGATGCCGTCGCTGGTGGTGTCCTCCTCGCCGACCCCGATCTTGGCCAGCACCAGCGGCAGGAACGTGTAGATGGCGAAGTACGGCACCACCTGGGCGTTGTAGAAGATGACGCCGAACGCCGTGCGCCGCCAGTACTCGGGGCCGAAAAGGTCGCGGTAGCGCGCCCGGGGACGCTCGGCGGCGGTGTGCGCGTGCGCGACCAGGGACGCGACCGCGTCCTCGTTGCCACCGAGCCTGCGCACCACGGCCCGCGCCCGCTCCAGATGCCCGCGCGCGACCAGCCAGCGCGGAGACTCCGGCACACCGAGCCGCAGCAGCACGACAGCCAGCGCCGGCAGACTGCTGGACGCGAGCAGCCATCGCCACGCCTCGCCGCCGAGGCCGACCACCCAGTTGCCGAGGAAGAACGCCACCACGTACCCCACCGTCCACATCACGGTCAGGGACGCGAGCAGACCGCCCCGGTAGCGGCGCGGTACGAACTCGGCGACCAGCGTCGGGCCCAGCGCGTAGTCGGCGCCGATACCGATACCGATCAGCAGACGCAGGACGAACAACTGGGTGGGACCGGTCACGAAGAACTCGGCGGCCGACGCGACCGAGATGAGCAGGAAGTTGTACGTGTAAAGGCGCTGGCGACCGATCCGGTCGGCACCCCAGCCGACGACCACGCTGCCGAGGAAGATCCCGATCAGCGCCGCCGCGCCGAGCAGCCCCTCCCACACGGAGCCGAATCCCAACTGCCGGGCGATCAACGGCAGCGCGATGCTGATGATGCCGAGTTCATAACCGTCGGAGTAATTGGCGCAGAACGTGAGCGCCGTGATGCGCAGATGGAAGCGGTTGAGGGGAGCGTCGTCGAACGCGGTCGCCGCCTCCTCGCTCCCCGAGGGTCCGGGGTTCTCACTCCCGGAGGAAGAGGTCTTGCTCTGCGGCATAGTCTTCGAAACCTTCCAGTCGTTGCCGGGCCGAGGCACCGGCCGCGTCGGCCATCGCCTCCACCAGCGCCACGGTCAGCGAGACGACCGCGGCGTGCGAGTCGAACACGAACTCGGAGGCGACTCCCGCGCTCAGCACGTCGTCGGCGAGGGGGGTGAGCGCCGTGACGAGCCGGTCCGTGATCAGAAGCGTGTGCAGGCCCAGGGTGCGAGCCTGTTGGAGCGCGGTCGCGCACTCCCGCGGGTAGCGGGGGAGCGCGACCATCACCAGTGTTTGGGCGCCACACCGGTGGGCGTGCCGCAGATGGTCGCCGAACACACTGCCCGAGTCGGTCAGCAGCCGGACATCCGGATGGATCTTGGTGGCAAGGTAGGCGAACGAGGCGGCCTGCGCGGCCGACACGCGGTACCCCACGACGACCAGCGGAACGGACGCCATCAGCCGCTCGGCGATCGCCCGCAGCCGGGTCTCGTCGGCGAGCTGGGACCGTAGCGCGGCGAGGTTGCGCAGGTCGGCGTCGACGGCGGCCTGGAACTTGTTGCCGCCGCGCTCTATCACCGGCTCCGTCGTCGCGTTGCGGAGATAGCGCCGGAACTCCCCGTACCCGTCGAAGCCGAGCAGCGCGACGAAACGGGTCACCGACGGCTGGCTGACCTGCGCGTGCTCGGCCAGCTCGGCGCTGGTCAGCGCGGCGGCGTCGCGCGGGCGCTCGGCCAGGTAGCTGGCGATGCGCCGTTGCGCGGGCGTGAGGCGGTGCGCGGTGAGCAGCTCGTGCAGCGACCGGGGCACCGGGTTCTCCTTCTCGCCTTCTCGCCGGCGGGTTCTTGCCAGCACGATGAATCAATAGTTACATGCTATTCGCAGGAATGAATGAACTGTTGTCAAGAGGGGTGGCGATGACCGACTCCAGCCGCATCCTGATCAGCGGCGCCGGACTGAGGTGCGTCGATGTGGTCCGGGTGGCCCGGCGCAGCGCGTGGCCCAAGCTGGCGCCCGACGCGCTGACCAGGGCGGAACAGAGTTACGAACTGGCCGTGGAGCTGGGCGCGAAGGGCGCGGTGTACGGCCGGACCACCGGCGTCGGCGCCAACCGCCACATCGTCGTCGACCCCGACGGCGCCGACCTGCACGGCCTGCGCCTGCTGCGCAGCCACGCCGGCGGCACCGGCGCGCCGCTGCCCGACGACGCGGTGCGCGCGGTCATGGCCGTACGCCTCAACCAGCTCGCCGCCGCCGGCAGCGGGGTGCACCCCCGGCTGCTCCGGGCGCTCGAACAGGCCCTGCGCGTCGGCGCGTTGCCCCTCGTGCACACCCGTGGCGCGATCGGCACCGGTGACCTCACCGCGCTGGCCGAGATCGCGCTGACCCTCGCCGGGGAACTGCCCTGGGAGTCCGGCGGCATCGACCCCGTCGCGATCAGCCCCGGCGACGCGCTCGCCTTCATCTCCAGCAACGCCGCGACCCTCGCGGAGGCCGTACTCGCCTGGCACGACCTGTCCCGGCTGCTCGCCGCGAGCCATGTGGTGACCGCGCTGACCTTCTGCGCGCTGGGCGGCTCGGCGGAGGCGTACGACGAGCGCGTGCACGCCTCGCGTCCGCATCCCGGCGCCGTACGGTGTGCCGCCGAGCTGCGCCGGCTGCTCACCTCGGGCGGCGACCTGCCGCCCGGCCGGCGCCTCCAGGACCCGTTCGGCCTACGGGCCTTCCCTCAGGTGCAGGGGCCCGCGCTGGAGGCGGCCGCGCATGTGGAACAGGTGCTGGAGGTCGACATCAACGCGGCGGCGGAGAACCCGCTCATCGACACGGAGACCCAACAAGCCTTCCACCACGGCCAGTTCTCCACCGCGCCGGTCGCGCTCGCCTTCGACTACCTGCGCGCCGCGCTCCACCACACCGCCGAGCTGTCCGCCGCCCGCCTCAGCGACCTCGTCGAACCCGACCTCAGCGGCCTCCCGCCCTTCCTCGCCGAGGGCCCGGCGGGCAGCTCCGGCGTCATGATCCTCGAGTACGTCGCCCACGACGCCCTCGGCACCCTCCGCCACGCCGCCTCCCCGGTCACCCTCGGCACCGCCGTCATCTCCCGCGGCCTGGAGGACCACGCCAGCTTCTCCACCCACGCGGTCCGCAGCACGGTCGCCGCGACGGCGGCCTACCGCACCGTCCTGGCCTGCGAACTCCTCGGCGCGGTACGCGCGTTGCGCATGTCCGCCACCGAACTCCCCGACACCCCCCTCCGCCACGCCTTCGCCCTAGCCTCGGCGGGCCTCCCGCATGTGGCGGAGGACCACCCCTTGAGCACGGAAATCCAGCAGGCGGAAAGGCTGTTGGACCGGCTGGCGGTGCTGTAGGCGCGGATCACCCGATCGCCCATCCCGGTCTGTCGAACTGGGACCGCGTCGAGCATAGGTACTCGGTCTGCGATGAGTTTCACTGGTCCCGGCAGTCTCATCACTGTTGTCGACCGCCCAGGAGGAACGCGTGGGTCAGCTAGTGCGGGTGCAGAACTTCACTGTTTCCAGTGATGGGATCGCGGCCGGGGAAGAGCAGACGTTGGAGAGGCCGTTCGGGCATGTTGATCCCGGGAGGCTGTTCTCATGGGCCGGGGCTACGGCGAGTTGGCCGATGCGGACCGATGGGGGCGGGAGCCGGGGGCTGGACGACTATCTGACGCGGGACTTCGCGCGGAACATCGGCGCGGAGATCATGGGACGGAACAAGTTCGGGCCGCAGCGGGGGCCTTGGGAGAATCTGGAGTGGGAGGGCTGGTGGGGTGACGAACCGCCGTTCCACACACCGGTGTTCGTGCTGACGCACCACAAGCGGCCCTCGATCACCCTGTCCGACACCACGTTCCACTTCGTGGAGGGGGAACCGGCGGAGGTGCTCGCGCAGGCCAAGGAGGCGGCGCAGGGCAAGGACGTACGGCTCGGGGGAGGAGCCACCACCATCAGGGAGTTCCTCGACGCCGACCTGGTCGACACCCTGCACGTGGCGGTCTCGCCGGTGAAGCTCGGCTCGGGCGTACGGCTCTGGGAGTCCCCGGACGAACTGCTGGACCGGTTCCACCTGGACGTCGTCCCCAGTTCGAGCGGGGTGACCCACCACCTGTTCTGGCGCAAGTGAACAGCGCTCAGGGCAGCTCCCGTACGGGGCTGCCCTGAGACGCGGGTGTCGTCCTTACTCCTTGTCCGCTCCGGTCAGGGCGTCGGTGACCATACGGGTGGCGAAGTCACGGTCGTTGGACATCCGGTTGATGTGCTCGGCGAGCAGAACGGCCGTACCCTCCAGTGGATTCATCTCGGCGTCCGTCCAACGCCCGTACTGCGCCCGCCACAGGCTCGGACTCAGTCCGAGACCCGAGGAGATGAGCAGCCCGGCCATGATGGGGATGACCTCGGGACGGAACGTTTGCGGCATCTTGCGCATCGTGCCCACGAGGGTGGGCACCACGGTCTCGAGGACGTCCTGCTCGTGCGCCTCGCAGGCCAGCCGCAGCCACTTCATGTACAGATAGATCAGCGTGCAGGTGCCGTCCAGCAGCGCGTCCAGCCCCGAGGGGCCCAGGGACGCGGCGAACTGGTCGAGCAGCCGCTGATATTCGGGATCGACCTCAGCCTTGTCGTCATAGATCGCCTGGAGCCGAGAGTCGATCATCAGGAGCGCTCCACCCACGTCGCCGACGGGCGCTTCCGAGGGATCGCAAGGTGATGACACAGGACTCCTCTCACGGGGCCGCGACGGTCCGCGCGGCGTTCTTTCACGGTAGACCGCCGACCGGACGACGGGTGAGGAATCCAGATGAATCACCGATACGTGGCCGACCCTCACCGTGGCGGGGTACGCCGGCGGTCGTGTTCGTCCTCCCAGACCATGAGCAGCACTTGGGGATCGGCGCCGCACGCCCTGGCACAGGTGATGATGAAGCGACGGCTGGGGAAGCGCTGCCCGGCGAGGACGTCGGCGACGTGATCGAGACCCGCCCCGGTCTGCCGGGCCAGGGCCTCCGGACTGACGCGGGCCTGTCTGCGGACCCGCTCGATGACGTGTCCGATGTGGGCCGCGCTGTTCGCGGCGTGGCTGGATTCAGCGGGCATCGTGGGCCTCACGGGCGCCGGAACCGTCGGGACGTTCCGCCTCAGGAGTGAGCTGGTCGCGCGGATCACGGGCGTGCGGGCATCGCTGTCCGGCCATGCGCAGCAGCACCAGACAGGCACCGGCCGCGGCGAGCCAGTGCTCGGACTGGTGGGTGAGGAACAACTGCCCGGCGGGGCCGACGGCGGCCTCCAGCGCGTCGATCACGCAGAGCGGGCACCGTCGGCCCCAGCGCGCCGGCCGGGGGCGGGCGTGGCGCGGTTTACGGCGCCGTCGCCGAGGGGAGGGGGTCATCGCGGCCTCCTAGGAGGAGTCGTGGATACGGGGCCCCGGCCGCTGACGGCCAAATCATGCACCGGGGCCCCATGCCGCTCGACACGTCGCCGAGCACGACCGGACGTTAAGTCGAACTAGGGCCATTTGGAATCCACTTGAGCAGCGGAATGCGGCATTTCCCTTGCTGTCGGCGCGGTATTGCCAGAGGGATAAGCTGTCCTCTCCGGGAGCCACGTTCGATTTTCGGTGAGAGTGCGCCCTGTTTGTGCGCCCCGTCTGTTCCAGTTGAGAGCCCCGGTGTCGAAACCCGGCTCGTCTTCTCCGCTATGACTGTACGAATGCCGCCCGCATACTCCATGCCTGGCGCATATTCCCCCGTCCATTTCCAAGGGACTGAAAGCACAGGCAAAGCGGCCGTCCGGGTGACGCACTTGCATGCGAGAGGCCGACAGTTGAATCGAGACATTGTTGATTGCAGCGTGCATACATGACGCGGTGAGCGGTGAACCTCTCAACGTCTGAGCCGGTATGCAATTGCATCCCGGCAACGGGGAGTTCATTCACCGCAGGAGGTCGTCCGGTGAGGAAACCGACGGTTGTGGAGCGGCACGGCTCGAACGGGGCCGGCGTCGCGTGGCGGAAGAGTTCGTACAGCCTGCCGGAAGGCTCGTGCGTGGAGATCGCAGAGCCGTCCGGCGAGCGGGTGCTGTTCCGTGACTCCAAGACCCAGAACGGCCCGGTCATGGCGGTCTCGCGGGGGACCGCTGCCGCCTTCACCGCCGCGCTCGACCGCGGCGAACTCTGAGGTAGGTGCGGGGAGGCACCGGCCGCAGGCCCGGCCGGTGTCCTTCGGCGTCAATTTGGTACGGGCCCGCTCGGAAGGCTGTGAATACCGTTCACCTCTGGACATCGCTGCTGAACGGTCGGTATGGATAGGGACAATGCAAGTGCATTCCGCCCCTGGCGAGGACGGGTGAGCGTGGATGCCTGGGAGGGAACACAGTGGGGGACCAGGCCGCACAGGGGCACGAGCAGGGCAACAGCGAGGTGTTCTTGGGGCAGGACCAGCCCCACAGTGCGCGGATGTACGACTACTACCTGGGCGGTAAGACGAATTACAGCGTGGACCGGGAAGCGGCCCAGGCGGTGATCAAACTGTTCCCGGCGATCGAGACCGTGGCCCGGGTGAACCGTGCCTATATGCACCGGGCCGCGCGGTATGTGGCGCAGCGGTGCGGCATGCGGCAGTTCATCGACGTGGGTACCGGTATCCCGACCGCGCCCAACCTGCACGAGGTGGTCCAGGACGTCGCACCTGAGTGCCGGGTCATGTACATCGACAACGACCCCATCGTGCTCGTCTACGCGGACGAGTTACTCGCCGGGACTCCCGAGGGACTCACGGGCTATGTCCAGGCGGACGCCACCGATCCCGCCGCGGTCCTCGCGGCGGTGGAGGCCGAGGGCGTCGTGGACCTCGGCAAGCCGGTGGTCCTCAGCCTCCACGCGCTGCTGCACTTCATCCCCGACGACCGGGACCCCTACGGCATCGTCCGCGGCTTCATGAACCACCTCGCCCCCGGCTCCTACCTCAGCCTGACCCACTGCACGGGTGACTTCGCCCCGGAGACCTGGGCGGCCATCATCGACACGTACGTCCAGCGGGGGACGCCCGCGCAGGTACGCAGCCGGGCGGAGGTCGTGCGGTTCTTCGAGGGGCTCGAACTCGTGGAGCCGGGGGTGGTGTTGGCCCACCAGTGGCATCCGCGGGTGGGAAGCGGGCCGGGGGTGCTCAGTGATCGGCTTGTGTCGTTGTATGCGGGGGTTGGGCGGAAGGTCTGACGGGGTCACTTGTAGCGGACCAGCAGGTGCTGCAAACGTCGCCGCATGGCATGGGAGTCCAGCGAGCGAGCAGCGAGTGCGTCGAACGCCTTCACGCGCCGGTCCACCATCGCTTCGTCCTCGATGACCAGGCCACCGTCGTACCCCTCGGTGAAGACGATCGTGGGGAGAAGGCGGCCGGCGAAGTCGAAGATGGTCGTGGGGCCGAGTTCGACGTGTACGTCGAAGTCGTACAGGGGGGCGAGGCGTAGCTGAATCCGGGGGCTGTGCGTCAGGTCGATCAGGTGTTGCAACTGCCCGCGCATGATGGCCGCTGATCCGACGGCACGACCGAGTGTGGCCTCGTCGACGACGCAGAGCAACTTCTTGTCCGAAGCGGTGAACTGCTCCTGGCGCTTGGTGCGGAACCTGACCAGCTCGTCGTGTGTGCTCGCGGGGCCCCGGCCTCGTTCGATCAGCGCCCGAGCGTATTCCGGAGTCTGCAACAGGCCGTGCAAGTAGGTGGGTTCGAAGGACCTCACCCTGCTTGCCATGTCCTCGAAGCTGACCACGGCCTGGAGGTACTTCGGCGTGACCGCGGACCAGGGCTGCCACCAGGTGGGCCGGTGAGCGGCCGCTGCCAGCTCTCGCAGATTTGCCTGTTCCTCCGCAGTCGTGATCCCGTAAGTCCGGAAGAACTCCGGCAGTTCACGCTCCTTGGGCGAGTGCATGCCAGATTCGATCCGGCTCACCTTCGAGGAAGACACCCCGAGGCGACCGGCCGCTTCACCCAGACTCAGGCCGGCGCATTCCCGGCTGAGGCGCAAGGCGTTCCCCAGCACCTTGCGTGCGGCGCCGGGCGCTGTCTCGTTCTGGAGGTAGCGCACCACTCCCCTGCGCCCTGCCTTGTGGCCGGAGCCGTCATCGGCCGGCGCGGGAACGGGCAACTGCTTGGACACTTGTGCTCCTTGATTCCTTACACGAAGCGTGTTGCTGCTGGCACACATAGTGCCCGCCGATGCCCGCGCCGGAGGGTGAATCGCAACAATGTCCAATTAGTGCTCACATGCCCGCCGAAACCCGCCCGCCACCGACCCCACTCAGAGTCGGATGGCAAGGCGGATCACGTCAACGTAGCGAACCATGGCGGGAGTTGGCGCTAACACCGCCCCGCTACGACTTCCCCTTCTTCTTGAGCGCCGCAGGCTTGTGCACCGCCGTCCGCCCCGACTTGTCGCTGCGGACCTCGTACTGCGGGTCCTCGGGGGACGCGTCGACGGTGCGGCCGGCGGCCTCGGTGCGGTCGGTGATCTTCTTTTCGACCTTGCCGGTGGTCTCGGTGCCGTGGGTGCTCCAGGCGACCTTGTCGCCCTTGGCGGGGCGGTCCTTGTCGGAGGCGTTCATGGGGGCTCCTGGGTGTGAGGGTGTCCTTCCACCCTGGCCGGGCGCTAGCCCGTTCGCACCCGGGCGCGGGGTTGCGGGCGTGTCGCGGGGTACACGGTGGGGCGTAGGACCGTGGCCGATCAAGGAGGAAGTGGCGATGGACAGCGTGCGCGAGATCATGACGGGAAACCCCACGACGGTGGACGGCCGGGAGTCCGTCACGTCCGTGGCGCGGACGATGCGTGACGACGGGGTCGATGTCGTGCTCGTGGTGGAGGGCGGCGCGCTCCGGGGGCTCGTCAGCGATCACGATCTCGTCGTGAGCGCGCTCGCGGAGGCGGCCGACGCCGAGAAGATGACCGTGGCCGAGGTGGTGCGCGGGGGTCTCGTCACCGTGGACATCGACGACGGGCTCGACAACGTCGCCCGGCTGATGGAGGAGAACTCGGTCCGGCAGGTCGCCGTCATCGAGAGTGGTTCCCCGGTCGGCGTCGTCCACGCCAGTGACCCCCGCCTTCAGGGCCGCTCCGGTCGTATCGACTCACCCACCCCGGAACACGCGCGCAAGTCACGCGGCGACAGCTAGGCGGTTCCCGGCGGCGAGCGGCAGGCGCCCGGAGCGCGTTCCCGCTCGCCGCGCATCCTCCCGCCCGCCCTCGTACATTGAGCCGGACACCGCTGGGAGGACTGTCATGCGGCATACCGTCACGGTTGCGGGCCCCGCTGCGCCCGATGTGGTCTGGGAGCGGTACGCGCGGTACGAGGAGTGGGCGCACTGGGCGCCGCACCTACGGGCGGTCCGCACAGAGGGCGACGTCATCCGGCCGGGTGCCCGGGGTGAGGTCGAGGTCGCGGGGTTCCTGCGCGGGCGGTTCGAGGTCACCGAGGTCAACGAGGCGGAGGGCGCCTGGGCCTGGAAGGTCAACTTCCTCGGTATACCGGTAGTGGTGGGGCACACCATGCAGCCGCAGGGTACGGGTACCCGGGTCGCGGTTCACCTGACCGCGCCGGTACCGGTACCGCTGGTCTACGCACCCATGGTCGACTGGGCCCTGCACCGGCTGACCCGCGTCTGAGTCAGAGCCCGCGCCGCACGCAGGACTCAGCGCCCCCGCCGCACCTGCGCCGCCCGCCGGGCCTCCGCCAGCTTGCGAGCCTCGCTCGTCTTGCGCGACGGCCGCCCGCCGGAGGCGTCCTTGGTGGAGCCCATCCCCCGGAACGGCGCGTTGGTGTTCTTGGGACGGGACGACGGGCCGCCGTCGAGCGGGGTGCCCGACGGCCTGCGGGCGCCGGTGATACGGGTCAGGGCGGCCTCGCCGGAGCGCACCTTGGTGACCGTCGGCTCGATGCCCGCCTCGGACGTCACCTTGCTCAGCTCGCGCCGCTGGCCCGACAGCACCAGTGTGACCACGCTGCCGGAGCCGCCGCCGCGCGCGGTGCGGCCGGCGCGGTGGAGGTAGTCCTTGGCGTCGGCGGGCGGGTCGACGTTGACCACGAGGTCGAGGTCGTCGATGTGCAGGCCGCGCGCCGCGACGTTGGTGGCCACCAGCGCGGTGATCTGCCCGTCCTTGAACTGCGCGAGGGTACGGGTGCGCTGCGGCTGGGACTTGCCGCTGTGCAGGGCCGCCGCGTGCACCCCGCTGGCGCGCAGGTGCCGGGTGAGCTGGTCGACGCCGTGCTTGGTGTCCCGGAACAGCAGCACCCGGCCGTCGCGCGCGGCGATCTCCGTGGTCACGGCGTACAGGTCCGGCCCATGCACGACCAGGACGTGGTGGTCCATCGTCGTGACCGTGCCCGCCGAGGGGTCGACCGAGTGCGAGGCCGGGTCCTGGAGGTGGTCGCGGACCAGGCCGTCGACATCGCCGTCCAGGGTCGCGGAGAACAGCATGCGCTGACCGTCGGGCCGTACCTGCTCCAGCGCCTCGGTGACCTGCGGCAGGAAGCCCATGTCGCACATCTGGTCGGCCTCGTCGAGGACCGTGATCCCGACCCGGCCCAGACGGCACGCCTTGCGCTCGATGAGGTCGTGCAGCCGGCCGGGGGTGGCGACGACGACCTCGGCGCCGTCGCGCAGCGCGGCGATCTGGCGGCCGATCGACATGCCGCCGACCACCGCGGCCATCCGCAGCCCCAGCGCCTCGGCGTACGGGGTGAGCGCCTCGCTCACCTGCTGGGCCAGCTCGCGGGTGGGTACCAGGATCAGGGCCAGCGGCTGCTTGGATTCGGCCCGGCGTCCCGCCGTACGCGCGAGCAGCGGGAGGCCGAAGGCGAGGGTCTTGCCGGAGCCGGTGCGGGCGCGTCCCAGGATGTCGCGGCCGGCGAGGGCGTCGGGGATCGTGGCCGCCTGGATCGGGAAGGGCTCGCGCACGTCCAGTTCGGCGAGCTTGCGCTGCACCGCGGGCGGCAGGTCCAGGTCGGCGAAGGAGGTGACCGACGGCTGCGACTCGGCGGGGTCCGGGTGGTTCATGACAAGCCTTCCGCAAGAGGGGACGTACCGAGGAAGGCCCGGTAGGACGAGGACGGCGACCGGACGGGCGGGGTCACCGACCGTCACTACCGTGCAAAAGTTTCACGCTAACACAAGGGGCGTACCGGGGTCCGGTCGGCCTGGTACCAGGGTCCGTCCCGTCTGGTACCCCGATCCGCTCGGGCAGGAGCGGACAGGAGGTGCACGGCATAGTGGTATGAGCTGATGCAAAAGACGCGCCCCGTGTACTCGTACCGGGGCGGTCGACGGGAAGGCGACAGGTATGGGTGCCAAGGACCTGTGGGAGCACGGGCCCGGCCCGGCCGAGGACCGGGCGGCCAGGGTGCCCGGCGGCCTGCTCGACCTGCTGCACGCCTCCGCCGTGGTCACGGACGCCGGGGGCCGCATCGTCCTGTGGAGCCCCGAGGCCCAGCAGTTGTTCGGCTACGACGCGACCGAGGCGCTCGGCAGGTCCATGGCCGAGCTGCTGGCGCTGCCCGAGGACGCGCAGCGCATCCGCGAGCTGTTCCGGCAGGCGCAGGTCGGCACCAGCTTCGCGGGGGTCTTCCTCGCGCGGAGCAAGGACGGTTCGACCCGTTCGGTCGAATACCGCAAGGGCCGTCTGCACGACCCCGACGGGAACGTGCTCGGGCTGACACTCGCCGCCGACGTCGACACCGTGCGCCGGGTGGAGAGCGACCTGGCCCTGTCCGAGCTGCTGATCAACCAGTCGCCCGTCGGCCTCGCCGTCTTCGACACCGAGCTGCGCTGGATGCGTATCAACGACGCCCTGACCACCGCGAACGGCGTGACGGAGGAGGACGTGGTCGGGCGGCGTCTCGAGGACACGCTGCCGGGCGTGGACACCCAGGCCATCGAGTCCGCGATGCGGCGGGTGCTGCGTACCGGCGAGCCGATCCTCGACCACCGCACCATCGGCCGCGTCCCGGCCGACCCGGAGCACGACCACGCCTGGTCGGAGTCGTACTACCGGATCGAGGACCGGCGCGGGAAGGTGCTGGGCGTCGCGGTCTCCGTCGTGGACGTCACCGCGCGCCACCTCGCCGCCGCCGAGATCGCGGCCGCGCACCGGCACCTGGCGACCCTCTCCGAGGCCAGCGCCGACATCGGCAGCACGCTCGACCTGCGGCAGACGGCGCGCGAGCTGGCCGAGGCCGTCGTGCCCCGGTTCGCGGACCTGGCGACGGTCGACCTGCTGGAGTCCGTCGCCACCGGACGGCGTACCGCGCCGGGTGACCAGGCCCGGTTCGTCACCGTCGCGGTCGCCCCCGCCGACCCGGACGACGACATGGGCGGCGCCGCGCTGTGGGAGGACCTGGACACCGAGGAACCGGCGCCGATGATGCGCCGCAGCGTGCGGGAGGGAACCCCGGCGATGATCCCCCGTGTGGACTCCGCCGCGCTGCGCCGGATCTCGGGCGACGAACAGGCCGTCGCCGCGCTCCGCAAGGCGGGCGTGCGCAGCTACCTCGTGGCGCCGCTGGTCGCGCGCGGCACCGTGCTCGGCGTGCTCAGCCTGTACCGCACGGGCAACACCCGCCTCTTCGACAGCCGTGACCTGCAGATGGTGTGCGAGATCGTCGGGCGGGCCGCCATCAGCGTGGACAACGCCCTGCTGTACGGGCGTGAGCGGGACACCGCGCTCACCCTCCAGCGCAGCCTGCTCCCGCAGACCCCGCCCGACCAGCCGGAGGGGCTGGAGATCGCGGTCGGCTACCGTCCCGCGGGCAGCGGCACCGAGGTCGGCGGCGACTGGTACGACGTACTGCCGCTCAGCGACGGCAAGGTGGGCCTCGTGGTCGGCGACGTGATGGGCAGCGGTGTCCGGGCCGCCGCCATCATGGGCCAACTGCGCACCACCACACGGGCGTTGGCCCGCCTCGACCTGCCGCCCGCCGAACTGCTCGGCCACCTGGACGAGACCGCCGCCACCCTCAGCGAGTCCTTCGCCACCTGCGTCTACGCGGTCTGCGACCCCAGGCGCGGCACCTGCACCTTCTCCAGCGCGGGCCACCTCCCACCGGTCCTCGTCCACCCGGACCACGAGGCCACCCTCCTCACCGTCCCCACCGCCGCACCCCTGGGCGTCGGCGGAGTGCCCTTCGGCACGCTGGAGGTCAAACTCCCCGAGGGCTCCCTGCTCGCCCTCTACACCGACGGCCTGGTGGAGACCCGGTACGACGCCATCGACGTCGGACTCCACGCCCTCTGCCGCACGTTGGAGCGCGCGACCGGCTCCCTCGGGCAGACCTGCGACATGCTCCTCGACACGGTCGACCACACGTCGGCGGACGATGTCGCGCTGCTGCTGGCGCGGTTCGGCGGGGCGTAGGCCCGCATACGGATGCCGGGCACGCCAACTGATGGCGTGCCCGGCGGAGTTCTCAGGAGCGGGCGGTGTCCGCGCCCTTCAGGCCGAAGATGTCGACCGCGTGGTAGTAGGTCCAGGCCGTGGAGTTGCAGGAGGTCTTGGTGGCGCCGGAGTAGTTGTTGCAGACGCGCTTTAGGTCCTCGTAGAAGGCGGAGTCGATACGGGACTTGTTCGCCGAGAAGGTGCCGGCGGCCTTGTAGTTGCGGTAGCCGAAGTCGTGGCGGGCGCACGCGGTCTGGAAGGGGAAGCCGAAGGGGTTGTCGGGGGAGGAACTGCAGTAGTCCGTCGACCAGTCGAAGCCGTAGGCGGCCCAGGCGCCCTGGTTGCCGCGCGCGGAGACCCAGGAGTTGTAGCTGGCCGCGCTGGTCTGGGTCCAGGAGCTGAGCACCTGCGGCTTGTCGGCGGGCGCCGCCGAGGCGTCACTGGCGAGTACCAGCACCGCGGGGAGTGCCAGAGCGGCACCGGCGGCGGCGAGGGAGACGGCGTGGGGACGGCGCATGGAAGACCTCCGGAGTGTGGGGCCCAGCAAGCCTCGCGGGGTTTGCGAGGCGGGGTCAGCTTGGACCACCACTTGGCGGCCTGAACAGTCCATGTCAAAGAATTCTTCGCGCGAATTCAACAAACTGTCAGCGCGAACCGGGCCCAACTCGGCCAATTCGGCGGGTACATCGCGGGGTGGTGAC
The DNA here is from genome assembly GCF_004784475.1 of Streptomyces bauhiniae. Classification (GTDB taxonomy): domain Bacteria; phylum Actinomycetota; class Actinomycetes; order Streptomycetales; family Streptomycetaceae; genus Streptomyces; species Streptomyces seoulensis. The sequence continues at coordinate 232,932 of NZ_SRRT01000005.1, read as the reverse complement.
GCGGAGATAAGGTAAGGCTAACTTTAGTTCGTGCGGTGACGATCCCCGGTGTGGATGGAGGCTTGATGACGGACTTCGTGAGCGTCGAGCGGGAGCGCACGGATCAAGTACGTGCCCATAAAACAGGATTGACGCTCCATCACGTACGGCTCGGTGCGGGCGGGCCCCTCGCCCGGCTGCGGGTCGCCGACGGCCGGGTGACGCACATCCACCTGGACGCGGACACGGCCCCCGTCGAGCACGGCGACCAGGTGCTCGACCTGGACGGCCGTGTCCTCCTGCCCGGCCTGTGGGACGCCCACGTCCACCTCGCGGAGTGGGCCGCCGCCCGCCACCGGCTCGACCTCGCCGGCACGGGCTCCGCACGAGCTGTCGCCGGCCTCGTCCGGGAGCGCGGCGGGGCCAACGACCGTACGGTGCTCTACGGTTACGGCTTCCGCGACGGCCTCTGGCCCGACGCCCCGCACAAGAGCCTGCTCGACGCGGTGCTGCCCGACCGCCCGGTGGCCCTGGTCAGCGCCGACCTGCACGCCGTCTGGCTGAACTCCGCCGGCCTCGCTCTCGCCGGGCGCACCGACCACCCCACCGGGCTGATCCGGGAGCACGAGGGCCACGAGGCGCTGTCCGCGCTGCCCGCCGCCCCGGCCGCGACGGTGGACCGCTGGATCGCCGACGCCTGCCGGGCCGCCGCCGCGCGCGGGGTCACCGGCGTCATCGACTTCCAGTTCGGCGACACGGTCACCGACTGGGAGCGCCGCTCCGCCGACACCCCGCCGGCCGTGCGGGTCGCGGCCGCCGTCTACCCGAGCGGACTGGAATCCGCCCTGGTCAGAGGGCTGCGCACCGGGAGTGAGATCGGCGCCAACGGGGGACTGGTGCGCGTCGGCCCGCTCAAGCTGTTCACGGACGGCTCCCTCAACACCCGTACCGCCCTGTGCCACGACCCCTATCCGGGGCTGGAGGGCACCGACGGCGCCCACGGCATCGAGCAGACCGCGCCCGACGAGCTGATACGCCTGATGCGGCGGGCCTCGGCCCACGGCATCGAGCCCGCCGTGCACGCCATCGGGGACCGCGCCAACACGGTCGCCCTGGACGCCTTCGCGGTCGTCCGCTGCCGGGGTCGCATCGAGCACGCCCAGCTCCTCGACCCCGAAGACCTGCCCCGTTTCGCCGAGTTGGGCGTCATCGTCGGCGTACAGCCCCGGCATGCCACCGACGACCGCGATGTGGCCGACCACCACTGGGCCGGCCGCACCGCCCGCGCCTTCGCCTACGCCGACCTCCTCGCCGCCGGGGCCCGGCTGGAGTTCGGTTCGGACGCGCCGGTCTCCCCGCTGGACCCCTGGCTGGGCATCGCCGCGGCCGTCAGCCGCACCGACGACGCGCGTCCCGCCTGGCATCCGGAACAGCGCCTCTTGGTGCCGGACGCGCTGGTCGCCGCCGCGCGAGGGCGGCGCGCCGTCCGGGTCGGGGACCCGGCCGACCTGGTGGTCGTGGACGTGGACCCGCTGGACGCGGACGCGGACACGCTGCGCACGATGCCCGTGCACGCCACGATGACGGACGGCCGCTGGACGCATGGACCGTACTGAGACCCCGGCCCCCTACGCGATGCCCGATCCGGCCGTGCTGCCCGCCGACCGGTCCGGCTGGGTCATCGAACCGGCCCGCGCGGCCCTGCTGATCCTCAACCCGCAGAACCACTTCCTGCGCGTCCTGCGGGAACGGTCCGCACCGGTGTCCCAACTCGTCGCCGGCATAGCCTTGTTGTGCGAGTCGGCGCGGGCGGCGGGGATACCGGTCCTCTACACCCTCGCCAGTGCCGACGGCCGGGCCGCCGGGCGGGGGACGGCCTTCGGGCACCCCGCGCTGCTCCGGGACGGGGACGCGCGCGAGGTCGCGGAGGAGATCCGGCCGCAGGTGGGGGACAGCCTGCTGACGGCCAAGCGGTTCAGCGCGTTCGCCGGGACCCGGCTGCGCCACCGCCTCGCCGAGCTGGGCCGGGACCAGCCGGTGATCACCGGGGTGTTCGCGCGGACCCAGGTGCTGCTCACGGCGGCCGACGCCGCGATGCAGGACATGGAGCCCTTCGTCGTCGCGGACGCGGTGGCCGACCGGGCGCCCGGCCAGCACCGGATGGCCGTGGACTGGATCGCCGCGACCTGCGGCGCGGTCCGCAGCGTGACGGGCGTGGCGGACGTCTTCGGCGGCCCGCCGGCCCCCTGAGAGCAGGACCCCGGAGCCCCGGCGGGACCGTCCGCCAGGGCTCCGGGGAGTTTGTCAGGCCGGAACGCGGCCCGCCAGCACGGAACGGTGGATCTCCTCCGCCCGGACGGCGACCGTCGACAGCAGGGTGCTGGTCAGCCCGTGAGTGTGCTCGGTGCCGCCCTGGAGGTAGATGCCCGCCGTGACCTCCGGCGCCGTCTCGACCCGATGATCGCGGCCCACCCGGATCTCGTCCTCGTCGTCCCGCAGGCAGAGCTTGGCCGCCTCGCCGAGCAGCGGGGTCAGATCGCGGGGGCGGTAGCCGGTGGCGAGGACCAGCACATCGGTGGGGAGCACCTGGCGTTCACCGGTGGGCAGGAACTCCACGGTGACGTCCAGCGCGCCGCCCGCGCCCGCGTCGACCGAACGGACGCGGGAGACGTTGAGGAAGCGCAGCCGCTCCCGCCCGGACACCTTCTCCCGGTACGCGGTGGCGTACAGCGCCTCGATCAACTCCATGTCCACCACGGAGTAGTTGGTCGAGCGGTGGTAGTCGAACAGCGACTGCTTGACCTCCGACGGCGCCGAGAAGTAGACGTCCACCGCCTCCGGGTCGAAGATGCGGTTGGCGAACGGGCTGTCGTCGGCCGGGGTGTAACCGTACTTGGCGAAGACCGAGCACACCTCCGCCTCCGGGAAGGTGCGGTGCAGATAGTCCACCGCCTCCGCACCGCTCTGCCCGGCCCCGAGCACGACCACGCGCCGCACCGGGGCCCCGGAGTCGGCCAGTTGGACCGAGCGCGGGATCAACTGACTGTTGTGCCAGACCCGTTCGCCCAGTTCCAGACCGGGCGGCACATGCGGCTCCAGGCCCATCGCCAGGCTGATGTTGCGGGCCCGGTGGGTCACCGTCCCGCCGGAACCGGCGGTGTCGCGGCAGGTGACGTCGAAGTACGCCACCTGACCGTCGTCGTCGCGCACCGGGTCCACGGCGACGGCCTCACTGCCGTACGCGACCAGGTGGGACACCCGCTCGGCCGCCCACTCGAAGTATTCGTGGAACTCCATGCGCAGCGGGAACAGCGTCTTCTGGTTCAGGAAGTCGATCAGCCTGCCCCGTTCACGCAGGAAGCACAGGAAGCTGTAGTCGCTGGTCGGGTTGCGCAGCGTGACGAGGTCCTTCAGGAAGGACACCTGCATCGTGGCGTCGTCGATCAGCATGCCCCGGTGCCAGCCGAAGCCCGACTGGCGTTCCAGGAACAGTGCGTTGAGACGGTGGCCTGCTGAACGGCCCGCGTTGTGTTCCTCAACCGCTATGGACAGAGCGAGATTTGACGGTCCGAATCCGATACCGAGCACGTCGTGGACGACGTCGGAACCCATGCGGGGTGACTTCACCTTGGCATCGCCTCCCTCAGGCAGGCCCATGCTAGATAAGGTAAGGCTTACCTAGCAATGGAGTCTGTGAAGGGAAGGGCTGTATGCGGGTCGTCATGCTCGGCTACCAGACCTGGGGTCACCGCACGCTGCAGGCGCTGCTCGACTCCGAGCACGAGGTCGTCCTCGTCCTCACCCACCCGAAGAGCGAACACGCCTACGAGAAGATCTGGGACGACAACGTCGCCGAACTCGCCGAGAAGCACGGCGTCCCCGTACTGCTGCGCAACCGCCCCGACGACGCCGAACTCCTCGCCGCCGTACGGGAGTCACGACCGGACATCATCGTCGCCAACAACTGGCGCACCTGGCTGCCCCCCGAGCTGTTCGACCTGCCCGAGCACGGCACCCTCAACATCCACGACTCGCTGCTGCCCTCCTACGCCGGCTTCTCCCCGATCATCTGGGCGCTGCTCAACGGGGAGGAGCGGGTCGGCGTGACCGCGCACCGGATGAACGGCGAACTCGACGCCGGGGACATCCTGGTGCAGCGCTCGGTGCCGGTCGGCCCCACCGACACCGCGACCGACCTGTTCCACCGCACCGTCGACCTCATCGCGCCGCTGGTGCGCGAGTCGCTGGACCTCATCGCCTCCGGCCGGGACGCCGGCCGGTGGATACCGCAGGACCGCTCCCGCGCCAGCTTCTTCCACAAGCGCTCCGCCGAGGACAGCCGCATCGACTTCAACTGGCCCGCCGAACGCCTGGAGCGCCTCGTACGCGCCCAGTCGGACCCGTACCCCAACGCGTACGCCTACCACCGCGGGGAGCGGCTGCGGATCGTCTCCGCCGCCGTCTCCGAGGGGCGGTACGGGGGCACGCCGGGGCGGATCTTCATCCGCGAGGGTGACGGGGTGGTCGTCGTGGCCGGCGCCGAGGCGCACACCGGGCGCTGCCGGGGGTTGCTGGTGAAGCGGGTGCGCACGGACGACGGCACCGAGTACGCGGCCGCCGACTACTTCCGCACCATGGGCGGATACCTCACCTCGCGCCCCTGAGCCGCGCGCGGCGGCGGCCGGTCAGTCGACGGCCGCCGCCGGGACGGCGTCCGCGAGGCCCGCGCCGTCGTCGTGGTGGCGGCCGAGCGGGATGACCAGCGGGGTGCCGCTGACCGGGTCCGGCGCGATCCGGCAGCGCAGCCCGAACACGTCGTCCACGGTCCGCTCGGTCACCACCTCGGCGGGCGGGCCCTCGGCGACGATCCGGCCGGCCTTCATGGCGATGACGTGATCGGCGTACCGGCACGCCTGGTTGAGGTCGTGCAGCACCATCACCACGGTGCGGCCCTCGCGCCGGTTCAGGTCGGTGATCAGGTCCAGTACGTCGATCTGGTGGGCCAGGTCGAGATAGGTGGTCGGCTCGTCCAGCAGCAGTACGGGCGTGCCCTGGGCGACGGCCATGGCGATCCAGGCCCGCTGCCGCTGGCCCCCGGACAGCTCGTCCACCGGGCGGTCCGCGAGATCGGTGAGCCCGGTCGCGGTGAGCGCCCCGCGCACCGCCTCCTCGTCCGCCGCCGACCACTGCCGCCACCAGGTCTGGTGCGGTGAGCGCCCCCGGCCCACCAGGTCGGACACGGTCAGCCCCTCCGGCGCCACCGGCGTCTGCGGCAGGATGCCCAGCTTGCGTGCCAGCTCCCGCGTCGGCACCTCGCGCAGGGCCACCCCGTCCAGCTCGACCACACCCTGACGCGGCGTCAGCAGCCGGGCCAGCGCCCGCAACAGGGTGGACTTCCCGCAGGCGTTGGCGCCGACGATCGCCGTGATCCGGCCGGTCGGCACCGTGAGGTCCAGGTTCTCCACGACCGTCCGCCCGTCGTAGGCGAGCCGCAGCCCACGGGCACCCAACTCCGGTCCGCTCACGGGTGACTTGGTCGTGCGCTGGACGCGCGGTTCGGTGGTCGGCATGTGCATCAGCCTCCAGAGCCCGCGCGGTTGGCGCGGATGAGCAGCCACAGCAGGACCGGCGCGCCGAGGGCGCCGGTGACGATCCCGACCGGCAGTTCCGTACCCGGCACCGCCTCGCGGGCGAGGAGGTCGGCGCCGAGCACGGTGAACGCGCCGGTGAGACCGGAGACAAGAGGGGGCGGCGAGGAGGTGCCCGCCACCCGCTGGGCGATCTGCGGACAGGCCAGCGCGACGAACGCCACCGGCCCCGCGGCCGCCGTACCGAAGGCGACCAGGCCCACGCCGGTCAGCAGCAGCGCCAGCCGGACCGGCTGCACGGGGGTGCCGAGCCCGGCGGCCACGTCGTCGCCGAGCTGGAGCGTGCGCATCCAGCGGCCCAGGCCCAGGGCGAGCGGCAGCAGCGCGGCCGTGGCGAGCGCCAGGGTGTCGACCTGCTCCCAGGTACGGCCGTTGAGGTTGCCGACCAGCCAGCCCACGGCCTCCTGCGCCTGGAACCGGTCGCCCCGCGCCACAAGGAAGTCGGTCGCGCTGGTGCAGATCCAGGAGACACCGATGCCGACGAGGATGATCCGGTACCCGGTCGCGCCGCCCTTCCACGCCAGCGCGTACACCAGCAGCGCGGTCACCAGCGCGCCCAGCAGACCCAGCGTCGACAGGCCGAGTCCGCCCGTCCAGCCGAGGACCACGGCGGCGACCACCGCCGTCCCCGCGCCCTCGGTGAGCCCGATCATGTCGGGGCTGGCCAGCGGGTTGCGGGTCATGGTCTGGAACACCGCGCCGGACACCCCGAAGGTCACGCCGACGAGCAGCCCGGTCAGGGCGCGCGGCAGCCGGAGGTCCTGGACGACGGTGACCGTGCCGGGGTCGCCCGCGCCGACGAGCGCCCGGACCACGTCGGGGAGGGACACCGGGTAGTCCCCGAGGGCCAGGCCCCAGCAGAACAGCAGGAACGCGCCGATGGCCACGGCCACGCCGGTCAGCAGCAGCCGGGGACGCAGCATCCCGGAGACCGGGGGGACGGCGAGCCGGAAGGGCCGGTCGCGCAGGACGGGGGACGCGGTGAGCTTCCCCGGAACGGTGATCTTCGTGGGGGCGGCCATGCTCACACCTCCGCGAGCTTGCGGCGGCGGACCAGGGCGATGAAGAACGGGCCGCCGAGGAAGGCGACCAGCACACCGGCCTGGATCTCGGTGGGACGGGCCACCGTCCGGCCCAGGATGTCGGCGGCGAGCAGCAGCGCGGGCGCGATCGCGGCGGACAGCGGCAGCAGCCAGCGGTAGTCCGGGCCGATCCCGGCGAACTGGGCCAGCAGCCGCGCGATGTGCGGCACGACCAGGCCGAGGAAGACCACCGGGCCGATGACCGCCACCGAGGCGCCGGTCAGCAGCACCACCGCCGTCACCCCCTGAAGCCGGACCAGACCGAGCCGGCGGCCGAGCGAAGCGGCCACGTCGTCCCCGAGCGCCATGCTGTTGAGCGCGGGCGCACTGGCCAGCGCCAGCACGGCGCCGACCGCGAGGAAGGGCAGGATGCGCAGCAGGTCGCCGGTGTCCTTGTCGGCCAGCGAGCCCGCCGACCAGAAGCGGTACCGGTCCAGCGCGTCCTGGTCGGTGAGCACCACGGCGCTGGTCAGCGAGGACAGCATCGAGGTGACGGCCACCCCGGAGAGCGCCAGCTTCACCGGAGTTGCCCCGGACCGGCCCAGCCGCCCCAGGAAGAACACCAGCACGCTCGCGGCGAACGCCCCGGCGAACGCGAACCACACATAGCCGTACAGCGAGCCCACCCCGAACACCGCGACCGCCACCACGATGGCGAACGACGCGCCCGCGCTGACCCCGAGGATGCCGGGGTCGGCCAGCGGGTTGCGGGTCAGCGCCTGCATCAGCGCACCCGACATGCCGAGCGCCGCGCCGGTCGTCAGGCCGAGCAGGGTGCGGGGGACGCGGACCGACCAGATCACGTTGTCCACCAGCCGGCTCGGCGGATGGCCGAGGACTGACCGGACGACCTGGCCGAGCGGCACGTTGAGCGCGCCCAGCGCCACCGACAGCACGGACAACAGCACGAGCAGCGCGACGACCAGGGCCACCAGCCCGGTGGTGCGGAGTCCTCTTCCTTGGCTTCTTCCCAGTGCCACGTGCCGGTCTCCATACCGTCGTCCGAGGTGCCGCCGAGCACCGGTGAGCGAGTCATCTCCGTTACTGGAAAGCCCAGTTGGGGAGTGCGACGACAGCCCTGGCAGCGACTTAGGTGAGCATAACCTCAGCCGCTGTGAGATGGGCCGCCGAATCCGCAAGGGGGACTGTTGAGTTAGGCAAACCTCACCTTACTATGCGAGCGGTCGCGGCTCCGCTGAGCCGTTCCACACCTATGGGGAGGCACGGGCGCCTGTGTCGGACAACTCGCTTCGTTCTCACGCACCTTCCTCGGTACCGGCTCCGGCTCGGGAGGCGTACTGGCGGGGGAAATTCGCCGCACCGGCACCCGAGACCCCGTTGCCGCTCGACCGGCCCTACCCCAGCCGCACCGCCGACCCGGCACCCCGCACCCGGAGCACGTCTCAACTCGGCCTCGACGCAGGGGAGAACACCCTTCTCGCCGCCTTCGTGGCCCTGCTGCACCGGTACGCGGCGGCTCCCGCCACCGAGGTGACCCTCGCCCACGACGGGCTTCCGCTGCGGATCACCGTGGACGGCAGCGCTCCCTTCTCCAAGCTGTGCGCACGCCTCGCCGCAGCGCGGGCCGAGGCCGAGGAACACCGGCTGCCCACCGTCGAACTGCTCCGGCTGCTCACTCCCGAACCGACCCGAGGCGGGGGCGTGTTGTGCGCCACCGGGTTCGGGCCCGCGCCCTGGGCCGACGGCGGCCCACTGGACCTCGCGCTGTCCGTGGCCGACGGCACGGTACGGATCGACCACCGTGCCGACCTGTTCGACGCGGGCACGGCCGACCGTATCCTCGGCCACTACCGCACCCTCCTCGCGGACGCCGTGGCCCGCCCGGAGACCGCCGTGGCCGACCTCGACCTCCTCACCGACGACGAGCGGCGCCAGATCCTCACGGGCTGGAACGACACCGCCCATGACGTGCCCGCGCACACCTGGCCGCGCATGTTCGCCGGCCAAGTCGCCGCCCGCGCCCAGGAAGTGGCCCTCATCCACGAGGACGTCCGCCTCACCTACGCCGAACTCGACGCTCAGGCAGCCAGGTTGGCGCATGCCCTGGTCGCACGCGGTGCCGGTCCGGAGCAGGTCGTCGCGCTCGCCGTACCCCGCTCGGCCGACATGATCGTGGCGCAGGTCGCCGTCCTCAAGGCGGGCGCCGCCTATCTGCCCGTCGACACCGACTACCCGGCCGACCGCATCGCCTACATGCTGGACGACGCCCGCCCGGTCTGCCTGGTCACCACCGCCGAGATGCTGCCCGACCTGCCGCCCGGCACCGACCCGCTCCTCCTCGATGCCCTCCAGACCCTCGCCGAACTGGCAGAACACCCCACTCACGACCCGGCCGTGGCAGCCGAGTTGACGCCCGCGCACGCTGCGTACGTCATCTACACCTCCGGCTCCACCGGCCGCCCCAAGGGCGTCGTCCTGTCGCACGCCGGTGTGGCCAAGCTCGTCGCCACCCAGCGCGAGCGGTTCGGGATCGGCCCGCACAGCCGGGTGCTCCAGTTCGCCTCGCCCAGCTTCGACGTGGCCTTCTGGGACCTGTGCCTCGGCCTGCTCTCCGGCGGCCGCCTCGTCGTCGTCCCCGCCGACCGCCGGCTGCCGGGCGAGCCCCTCGCCGAGTACGCCCGCGAGCACGGCATCACCTTCATGATCCTGCCCCCCGCCCTGCTGGCCGCGCTGCCCGAGGACGTCCAACTCCCGCCGGAGGCAACCCTCCTGGCGGGCACCGAACGCGTCTCACCCGAGCTGGTCGGCCGGTACGCGGGCGGCAGGATGATGTTCAACGCCTACGGCCCCACCGAGGCCACCACCAACTCCACGCTCGGCCGCTGCGACCCGCACACCCCGCCCGGCACCATCGTCCCCATCGGCGTCCCCGACCCCGGCACCCGCGCCTACGTGCTCGACGACCGGCTGCGGCCCGTGCCCGCCGGGGTCACCGGCGAGCTGTACCTCGGCGGCGCCGGACTCGCGCGCGGCTACCTCGGCCGGCCCGGCCTGACCGCCGAGCGCTTCGTCGCCGACCCCTTCGGCGCCCCCGGCGAACGGCTCTACCGCACCGGCGATTTGGTGCGCTGGAAGGCCGACGGGCGGCTGGAGTTCCACGGCCGCGCCGACAGCCAGGTCAAGATCCGGGGCTTCCGGATCGAGCCCGGCGAGATCGAGTCCGTCCTGCGCGCCCACCCGGCCGTCGACCAGGCCGCCGTCGTCGTCCGCGAGGACCGGCCCGGCGAGCGCCGCCTGGCCGCCTACGTCGTCCCCGCCCTGGACGCTCCCGCCGAGGGAGGCGTCGAGGACTGGAAGGACCTGCACGAACTGCTGTACTCGGCGGCCGGCGCCGAGGACTTCGCGGAGAACTTCGCGGGCTGGAACAGCATGTACGACGGGCAGCCCATCCCGCTCGCGGACATGCGCGAGTGGCGCGAGGCGACCGTCGCCCGCATCCGGGAACTGCGCCCCCGCCGCGTGCTGGAGATCGGTGTCGGCAGCGGCCTGCTGCTGTCCCGGCTCGCCCCGGACTGCGAGGCGTACTGGGGCACCGACCTCTCCGAGGAGGCCGTACGCGCGCTGACCGCACAGGTGGCGGAGGTGCCGGAACTGGCGGACCGGGTAACCCTGTTGGCGCGGCCCGCGCACGACCTCGCCGGGCTGCCCGAGGGATACTTCGACACCGTCGTCGTCAACTCCGTCGTCCAGTACTTCCCCGGCGGCGACTACCTCACCGGTGTGCTCCGGGACGCGGCCACCCTGCTCGCGCCCGGCGGTGCCCTGTTCATCGGGGATGTGCGCAATCTGCGGCTGCTGCGCACCCTGAGCGCCGCCGTCGAGGGGCACCGGGCCGAGGGCGACGACAAGGAGGCGCTGCGCGCCGCCGTGGACCGGGCGGTCGCCTGGGAGGGCGAACTCCTCGTCGACCCGGACTACTTCGCCGCCCTCGACGGCTTCACCGCCGACATCCGGATCAAGCGCGGCACCCACCACAACGAACTCACCCGCTACCGGTATGACGTGGTCCTGCGGCCGGGAACTCCGCACGCGCACGACGTGCCCGAGACGCCCTGGCCCGGCCTGGGCTCGCCCGAAGCCCTTGCCGACCTGCTCGCCGCCACCGACCGCCCGCTGCGCGTCACCGGCATCCCCAACGCCCGCCTCGCCGACGACCTCGGCGCCCTCGCCGCCCTGGACGACAGCAGCCGGACCGCCACCGGCCCCTACGGCATCGACCCCGAGACCCTGCACGAGATCGCCGCCCGGCACGGCCGCCGCGCGCACCTCACCTGGGCCGGCGACGCCGAGGACGGCGCCCTCGACGCCCTCTTCACCTCCCAGGACGCACCGGCCCCGTACCGCAGGGGCACCGGCCACCCCCTCACCAACCGCCCGGCCCCCTTCCGCAACGTCACCGCGCTCATGGCCGCCCTGCGCACCCACGCGGCCGGCTCGCTGCCGGACTACATGGTCCCGGCGGCCTTCGTCCCGCTGGACCGGCTGCCCGTCACCCCCAGCGGCAAGCTGGACGCCGCCGCGCTGCCCGTCCCGGACCGCACCCTCGCCACCGGCGGGCGCCCGCCGGCCACCGCCCGGGAGCGGCTGCTGTGCGAGCTGTACGCCCGCGCGCTGGACATGCCCTCGGTCGGCGCCGACGACGACTTCTTCGCGCTCGGCGGCGACAGCATCGTGGCCGTCCGCCTCATCGTCCTGGCCCGCCGCGCCGGACTGGAACTGACCCCGCGCGACGTGTTCCGCCACCGCACCGCCGCCGAACTCGCCACCGTGGCCCGCACCGGCACCACGGAGTCCGGGACCGAGGTGCCCTGGCGGCTCCCGGCACCCGAGGAGATCGCCGCCGATCTCACCGTGGAGGAGGTTCTCCCGCTCGGCCCGCTCCAGGAGGGCTTCTTCTTCCACGCCCTGGTCGACGGCGCCGAACACGACGCGTACGTGGTCCAGCAGGTCATCGAGCTGTCCGGCCCCGTCGACGGCACCCTGCTGCGCGCCGCCGCCGAACGGCTGCTGGACCGGCACGCCCCGCTGCGCGCCTGCTTCCGGCAGACCCCCGACGGGCGCCCGGTCCAGATCATCGCGTCCGGGCTCGCCCTGCCCTGGCACGAGACCGACCTCACCGCCGAGCCCGACCCCGCCACCCGGCAGGCCCGCGCCGACGCCGTCGCCGCCGGTGAACGGGCCCGGCGCTTCGACCTCGCCCGGCCGCCGCTGATGCGCTGCGCGCTGATCCGGCTCACGGACGAGCGCAGCCGACTCGTCCTGACGTTCCATCACATCGTGGCCGACGGCTGGTCGCTGCCCGTCCTCCACCGTGAACTCCTCGCCCTGTACGGCGAACGCCCCGAGCCGTTGCCCGAGGTCACCCCCTACCGGGCCTACCTGCGCCGTGTCGCCGGCGCCGACCGCGAGGCCGCCCGCGCGGCCTGGGCCGACGCGCTCGCCGGGGTCGAGGAACCGACCCTGCTGGTGCGCACCCCGGCCGGTCCCGGACCCGTCGAACCGGCGCAGATCCGGGTGGAGTTGACCGAGCGCGTCACCGCCCGTCTCGCCGCCCGCGCCCGCGAGCGCGGAGTCACGCTGGGCACCCTCGTCCAGGGGGCGTGGGGTCTGCTGCTCGGATGCCTGACGGATCATCAGGATGTGGTTTTCGGTACGACCGTCGCCGGGCGCGATGCCGCCGTGGACGGTATCGAGTCGATGATCGGCCTGTTCATCAACACCCTGCCGACCCGCCTGCGCTGGGCGCCCGGTGACACGCTGGGCGCGGTGCTGGACCGGCTGCAGGAGGAGCAGAGCGCCCTCCTGGACCACCAGCACCTCGGTCTCGCCGACATCCAGCGTGCCGCAGGGCACACGGGCGGGGGTGAACTCTTCGACACCCTCGTGGTGTTCGAGAACTACCCCGGTGGCGAGGGGACTTCGGGCATCACCGATCCGAGCGGAACGGTCGCCGTCGCCGGGCACGCGTTCCACGATGCCGTGCACTATCCGCTGGCCCTCATCGTCAAGCCCGGCCGCCGGCTCGACCTCCGGCTCAAGCACCACACCCGGCGCCTGGACGCAGAGGCCGTGCAGGCCCTCGCCGACCGGCTCACCCTGCTGCTGCACGCCCTCGCCGACGACCCCGGCACCCGCGTCGCGGACCTCACCCTGCTCACCCCGCGCGAGCTGGCCCACGCCCACCCGGCGGGGGAGACCCGTACGGTCCCGGACACCACGCTCGCCGCCGCCATCACCGCGCAGGCCGCCCGCACCCCGGAGGCCACCGCCGTCGTGTACGAGGGCAGCACGCTGACCTACGCCGAACTCGACGCCCAGGCCGAGCACTTGGCGGCGCGGCTGCGGGCGCGGGGTATCGGACGGGAGCGGTTCGTCGCCGTCGCCGTACCGCGGTCGGCCGAGCTGATGGTGGCGCTGCTGGCCGTGCTGAAGGCGGGGGCGGCGTATCTGCCGCTCGACCTGGACTATCCCGCCGACCGGCTGGCGTACACCCTGGCCGACTCGGGCGCGACCACCGTCCTCACCACGACCCGAGACGCCGGACGGCTGCCCGAGGCCGACGGGCTCGACGTGCTCATGGTGGACGACCGTACGGAGGAACCCCTCGGGGATGTTCCGCCCTCGGACCCCGCCCGCCCCGACGACCCCGCCTACCTCATCTACACCTCCGGCTCCACCGGCCGCCCCAAGGGTGTCGTCGTCACCCACCGGGCCATCGTCAACCGGCTGGCGTGGATGCAGGGCGCGTACGGGCTCGACGCCGGTGACCGGGTGCTCCAGAAGACCCCGGCCGGGTTCGACGTGTCGGTGTGGGAGTTCTTCTGGGCGCTGTGCGAGGGCGCCACCGTGGTCCTCGCCGCGCCGGACGGGCACCGCGACCCCGTCTACCTGGCCAGGCTCATCCGGGACGCGGGCGTGACCACGTTGCACTTCGTGCCCTCGATGCTGGAGGCGTTCCTCGCCTCCGACGAGGTCACCGCCGACCCCGCCTGGGCGGCCGGCCTGCGCCGCGTGTTCAGCAGCGGCGAGGCGCTGTCCGGCGCCGCCGCCCGCCGCTGGCGCGCGCTGACCGGGGTCCCGCTGCACAACCTGTACGGGCCCACCGAGGCCGCCGTCGACGTCACCCACCACGCCTGCGACGACGCCCCCGACACCGTCGTGCCCATCGGCCGGCCCGTGTGGAACACCGGCCTGCGCGTCCTGGACTGCTGCCTGCGCCCGGTACCCGACGGCGTCCCCGGCGAGCTGTACCTCACCGGCGTCCAGTTGGCCCGCGGCTACCACCGGCGCCCCGCGCTGACCGCCGACCGCTTCGTGGCCGACCCCTACGGGACGCCCGGCACCCGGATGTACCGCACCGGTGACCTGGTGAGCCGCCGCGCCGACGGCACCCTCGACTACCTCGGCCGCACCGACCGCCAGGTCAAGCTGCGCGGCAACCGGATCGAGCCCGGCGAGATCGAGGCCGCCCTGACCCGGCACCCGGCCGTCGCCCGAGGCGCGGTCGTCGTCCGCGACCACCGCCTCGTCGCCTACGCAGTCCCCGTACCCGGCGCCACCGTCGACGCCGCCGAACTGCGCGCAGCCCTCGCGGGGGCCCTGCCCGCGCCGCTGGTCCCGGAGGCGTACGTCGTCCTGGACGACCTCCCGCTCACCCCCAGCGGCAAGCTCGACCAGGCCGCGCTGCCCGCCCCCGAGGCCGAACGCGCCGTCCGCCGAGAGCCCGCCGGGCCCGTGGAGCAGGCGCTGACCGGGATCTTCGCGGCCGTCCTCGGCATCGCGGACGTCGGCCCGGACGACGACTTCTTCCGGCTCGGCGGCGACAGCATCAGCTCCATCGGCGTCGCGGCCCGCGCCCGCGCGGCCGGTCTCGACGTCAGCCCCCGTGACGTCTTCACCCACCGCACCCCGGCCGCCCTCGCCGCCGGGACCGGCACCACGAGCGAAACCCCGGCCGCTACGGCCGCCGCCTTCACGCTCACCGACGCCGAACACGCCCGCGTCCGCGCCCTGGCCGCCCCGGCCGAGGTCGCCGACGTCTGGCCGCTGGCCCCGCTCCAAGAGGGCCTGTTCTTCCACTCGGCGTACGACGAGGGTGCCCTCGACGTTTACACCGTCCACGAGACCTTCGACTTCGCCACCCCGCTGGACACCACCCGGCTGCGCGCCGCCGTCCGCACCCTGCTCGACCGCAACCCCGGCCTGCGCGCGGGCTTCACCAGCGACGGCCTCGACCAGCCGGTGCAGTTCATCGTCGCGGACCCGGAGATCCCGCTGGAGACGGTCGACCTCTCCCGGCTCACGCCCGCCGAACAGGACGCCCGAGTGGCCGAGTTGACCGGCGCCGAGCGGTCCCGCAAGTTCGACCTGTCCAAGCCGCCGCTGTTCCGGCTGCTCCTGCTGCGGCTCGGCGCGGAGCGTGGCGACCGGCTCGTCATCGGACGCCATCTGATCCTCTGGGACGGCTGGTCCGCCTGGCTCTTCCTGGACGAGCTGTTCGGGCTCTACGAGACCGGCGGCGACCCCAGCTCCCTTGCCGCGCCCGGCAGTTACCGCGACTACCTCACCTGGCTCGCCGCCCAGGACGACACCGAGGCCACCGCCGCCTGGCGCACCGCGCTCGCCGGACTGGACGAGCCCACCCTCCTCGCGCCGACCGCCCCCGACGGCCTCGAACCGGTCATCCCCGACCAGCTCGACACCCACCTGAGCGCCGAGCTGGGCGAACGGCTGCGGGACACCGGCCGCGCGCACGGCCTCACCCTGAACACCCTGCTCAACGCGGCCTGGGGGCTCACCCTCGCCACCGCGACCGGCCGTGCCGACGTCGTCTTCGGCACCACCGTCGCCGGACGGCCCAGCGAGGTCCCGCACGTCGGCGACATCATCGGCCTCTTCCTCAACACCGTCCCCACCCGCATCGCGCTCGACCCCGCCGAGCCGGTCCTCGGGCTGCTGCACCGCATCCAGGGCGAACGCCTCGACCTCATGCCCTACGAACACCTCAGCCTCGGCGTGCTCCAGGCCGAGACCGGGCACCGCAAGCTGTTCGACACCCTCTTCGTGCTGCGCAACAACGACACCGAGGAACGCCTCGACGGGCTCCGCACCCGGCACGGCGCCACCGCCGTCGCCAACGTGGACGCCACCCACTACCCGGCCAACCTCGTCGTCACCCCCGGCCACCGCATCACCGTCACCCTCACCCACCGGCCCGACCTCGTCCCCGCCGACCGGGCCCGCGCGCTGCTCGACCGGTTCACTCTGCTCCTGGACCGGCTCACCACCGACCTCCACGCCCCGGTCGGCTCGCTGGACCCGCTGCTGCCCGCCGAGCACACCGCCCTGCGCCGCGAACAGGAGGCGAGCCGGGTCCCCGAGCCCGAGGACACCATCGCCGACCTCCTCGCCGCCCAGGCCGCCCGCACCCCGGACGCCCGCGCCCTGGTGTGCGGCGAGCAGACGCTGACGTACGCCGAACTCGACGCCTCCGTCAACCGGTTGGCGCGGCTGCTCATCGAGCGGGGCGCAGGTCCGGAGCGGATCGTCGCCCTCGGGCTGCCGCGCTCCCTGGACACCGTCGTCGCCCTCTTCGCGGTCCTGCGCACCGGCGCCGCATATCTGCCGCTGGAACTGGACCACCCCGCCGACCGGCTGTCCGGGATGCTCGCCGACGCCCGGCCGCTGCTCCTGCTCACCACCGGCGCGGTCTCCGCCACGCTCGACGCCGACACACCCCGGATCTTGCTCGACGACCCCGACACGCGCGCCGACCTGGCCGGACGGCCGGACACCCCGGTGCGGCGCCGGTTCAGCCTCGGCCACCCCGCGTACGTCATCTACACCTCCGGCTCCACCGGCCGCCCCAAGGGTGTCGTCACGCCGTACCGGGGCCTGACCAACATGCAGCTCAATCACCAGAAGGAGATCTTCGCGCCGGCCATCGCCTCGGCGGGCGGGCGGCGGCTGCGCATCGCGCACACCGTGTCCTTCGCCTTCGACATGTCCTGGGAAGAGCTGCTCTGGCTGGTCGAGGGACATGAAGTGCACGTCTGCGACGAGGAGTTGCGCCGTGACGCCGAGGCGCTGGTCGCCTACTGCGAACGGCACCGGGTCGACGTCGTCAACGTCACCCCCACCTACGCCCGCCTGCTGATCGAACAGGGCCTCCTCGAAGGCCACGTACCCCCGCTGGTGCTGCTCGGCGGCGAGGCCGTGCCGGAGACGGTGTGGACGGCGCTGCGGGACACCGAGGGCACGTACGGCTACAACCTGTACGGGCCCACCGAGTACACGATCAACACCCTCGGCGGCGGCACCCTGGACAGCGCCACCCCCACCGTCGGCCGCCCCATCCGGGGCACCCGCGCCCACATCCTGGACGCCTGGCTGCGCCCCGTACCCGAGGGCGTGCCCGGCGAGCTGTACATCGCCGGGATCGGGCTGGCCCGCGGCTACCTCGGCCGGCCCGCGCTCAGCGCCGAACGCTTCGTCGCCGACCCCTTCGGCGCGCCCGGCGAGCGCATGTACCGCACCGGCGACCTGGTGCGCCGGAACCCGGACGGCAACCTGGACTTCCTCGGCCGCACCGACGACCAGGTCAAGATCCGCGGCTACCGCATCGAACCCGGCGAGATCGAGGCCGCCCTCAGCCGCCACCCCCAGGTCGCCCAGGCCGCCGTCGTGGTCCGCGACGAACGCCTCGTCGGCTACGTCGTCCCCGCCCCCGCGGGCACCGACGACCGCACCGCCGCCGAGGCCGCGCAGGTGGGGGAGTGGCAGGAGATCTACTCCGACGAATACGAGGAGATCGGCACCGCCGTCTTCACCGAGGAGTACGCCGGCTGGGACAGCTCCTACGACGGCCGGCCCATCCCCTTCGAGGAGATGCACGAGTGGCGCGAGGCGACCCTCGCCCGCATCCGCTCCCTGAACCCCCGCCGCGTCCTGGAGATCGGCGTCGGCTCCGGCCTCCTGCTCTCCCGGCTCGCCCCGGAGGCCGAGGCTTACTGGGCGACCGACTTCGCCGCCCCCGTCATCCGCAAGATCGGCCAAGAGCTGCGCCGGGAGCCGGAGTTGGCCGCCAAGGTGGAACTCCGCTGCCGGCCCGCCGAGGACCTGAGCGGGCTGCCGGCCGGCTACTTCGACACCATCGTCATCAACTCCGTCGTCCAGTACTTCCCCAGCCTCGACCACCTGACCGGCGTGCTGCGCGGTGCCCTCGACCTGCTCGCGCCCGGCGGCGCCCTCTTCGTCGGTGACGTACGCAACCTGCGGCACGCCCGCGTCTTCCACACCGAGATCCAGCGCGCCCGGGGCACCGCCGACGAGGACCTGGAGCGGGCGGTGGAGCGCGGGCTGCGGCTGGAGAAGGAACTCCTGGTCGACCCCGACTACTTCACCACCCTCGGCCACGGCGTCGACCTCCGCACCAAGCGCGGCCACCACCACAACGAACTCACCCGGCACCGCTACGACGTCGTCCTCCACGCCGGTGAACCCGACGTGGACCTCGGCGACTTGCCGACCGTCGACTGGACCACCGCCCACGCCGTGGGGGACCTCGTGCGCGGGAACCGTACGACCGAGGACATCGGTGAGCTGCTCACCGGCATCCTCGCGACCACCGGACGCTTCGGGGACCGCCCGCGCGGCGCCCGGCCCGAGGGCCTGCGCGTGACCGGCATCCCCGACGGGCGGACCACCGAGGGTGGCGTCGACCCCGAGGACCTGCACCACCTCGCCGCCGGGTCCGGCCAGCGGGTGCTCACCACCTGGTCGACGGTGACCGGCACCTACGACGCGGTGTTCCTCCCCGCCGAACCCCGCCTCACCGCAGGGCTGTTCCGGCCAGACGGCACCCGCCCCCACGCCAACGACCCCACCGCCGCACGCGAGACCAGCGCCCTGGTGCGCAGGCTGCGCGAGGAACTCGGCCGTGAGCTGCCCGACTACATGGTCCCGGCGGCCTTCGTCACCGTCGACACCCTGCCGATGAACGCCAACGGCAAGCTCGACGTGCGCGCGCTGCCCGACGCCGAACCCGCCGTCGCCCTCGGCGGCGGACGTGGGCCGCGCACCCGGCGCGAGGAAGTCCTGTGCCGCCTCTTCGCCGAGGTGCTGGGACTGCCCGAGGTCGGCGCCGAGGACAACTTCTTCGACCTGGGCGGCCATTCGCTCCTCGCCACCCGGCTGGTCAGCCGCGCCCGCACCGACCTGAGCGCCGAACTCGCCATCCGCGACCTGTTCGAGGCCCCCACCCCGGCCCTGCTCGCGGGCCGCGCCGACAACGGCAAGCCCGCCCGGCCCCCGCTCACGGCCGCTGCGGAACGCCCCGAGCGGGTCCCGCTGTCGGCCGCGCAACGGCGGCTCTGGCTGGTCGACCGGCTCGCGGAGCAGGCCGGGGGAGTGGCGTACAACTTCCCGCTCGTGCTGCGGCTGCGCGGCCCGCTGGACCTGCCCGCGCTGCGGGCGGCGCTGCGTGATGTCGCCGCCCACCACGAATCGCTGCGCACCCTCGTCGGTGAGTACCAGGGCGAGCCGTACCAGCGCGTCCTCTCCGTCGAGGAGGCCGAGGTGCCGTGCACGGTGACCGACGCCACGGAGAACGGCCTGCCCGCGCTGATCGCCGCCGCGCAGCGCCGGCCGTTCGACCTGACTCGTGAACTCCCGCTGCGCGCCGAGGTGTTCCGGATCGGCGCCGAGGACCATGTGGTCGCGGTCGTGCTGCACCACATCACCACCGACGAGTGGTCCGACCGGCCCTTCCTGGCCGACCTGGACACCGCGTACGCGGCCCGCGCGGCCGGCACCGCCCCCGAGTGGGCTCCGCTGCCGGTCCAGTACGCCGACTACACGCTCTGGCAGGAACAGCTCCTCGGGCAGCTCGGGGAACAGCAGACCGCCTACTGGACCGAGGTGTTGAGCGGGCTCCCGGAGGAGCTGCCGCTGCCGCTCGACCGGACGCGCCCCGCCGAGCCCACCGGGCGGGGAGCGGTCGTACGGCGGGCGGTGCCCGAGGAGACCGGGCACGCGCTGCGTGAGCTGTCCGCCGCCACCGGCACCAGCATGTTCATGCTGCTCCAGGCCGCCACCACCGCGCTGCTGCACCGGCTCGGCGCCGGCGACGACATCCCCCTCGGCGCCCCCATCGCGGGCCGCACCGACAGCGAACTGGACGACCTGGTCGGCTTCTTCGTCAACACCCTCGTCCTGCGCACCGACCTGTCCGGCGACCCCACCTTCGCCGAACTCCTCGGCCGGGTGCGGGAGTCGTCACTCGCCGCCTTCGAGCACCAGGACCTCCCCTTCGACCGGGTCGTGGAGGCCGTCAACCCACCGCGCGTGGCCGGGCGCAACCCGCTGTTCCAGGTGATGATGGGCTACCACCACCGCCCCGACGGCGACCCCGCCACCCTCCTCGGGCTGCCCGCCGAGTGGTACGACATGGACACCGGCGCCGCCAAGTTCGACCTGCACTTCACCTTCGTCGACGGCGCGGACGGCATCGTCCTGCTGCTGGAGTACGCGACCGACCTGTTCGACGCCGCCACGGTCGAGCGGCTCGCGGGGCGGATGCTGCGGCTGCTGGAGCAGACAGCCGCTGAACCCTCGCTGCCGGTACGGGAGTTGGACGTACTGGAAGAGGCTGAGCGGAGGCGTGTCCTTGGCGACTGGAACGACACCGCCCGGCCCGTCGCCGCGAACACCCTGCCCGAGCTGTTCCGCGCCCAGGCCGCCCGCACCCCGGACGCCACCGCGCTGGTCTTCGAGGGTGAGCGGCTGACGTACGCCGAGCTGGACGCCCGCGTGGAGCGCACCGCCCGCGTGCTGGCCGGCCTGGGCGCCGGGCCCGAGCGGACGGTGGCCGTCGCCCTGCCGCGCTCGGTGGACCTCGTCGTCGCCCTGCTCGCCACCCACCGCGCCGGGGCGGCCTACCTCCCGCTGGACCCCGACTACCCGGCGGACCGCCTCGCCCTCATGGTCGAGGACGCCCGCCCGGTCTGTGTGATCCGCGACGCCCTGCCCACCGGCCCCGAGGCCGACCTGCCCACGTCGTACGACCCCCGCAACCCCGCGTACGTCATCTACACCTCCGGCTCGACCGGCCGCCCCAAGGGTGTGGTCGTGCCACATGTGGGCATCGTCAACCGGCTGCTGTGGATGCAGGACACATACGGGCTGACCGGCGAGGACCGCGTGCTCCAGAAGACGCCGTCCAGCTTCGACGTGTCGGTGTGGGAGTTCTTCTGGCCGCTGATCACCGGCGCCACGCTGGTGGTCGCCCGGCCCGAGGGGCACCGGGACCCTGCCTACCTGGCCCGGCTCATCCGTGAACAGGGCGTCACCACGGTCCACTTCGTCCCGTCCATGCTTCAGCTCTTCCTGGAGGAGCCGTCCGTCGCCGAGTGCACCGGGCTGCGCCGGGTGATGTGCAGTGGCGAGGCGCTCCCCGCCGCCCTCACCCGCCGCTTCCACGAGGTGCTGACCGCCGGTCTCCACAACCTCTACGGCCCCACCGAGGCGTCCGTCGACGTCACGGCGACCGAGATCGGCCCCGGCGCGACCACCGTGCCGATCGGCCGCCCGGTGTGGAACACCCGCACCTACGTCCTGGACGCCGGGCTGAAGCCGGTACCGCCCGGCGTGGCCGGTGAACTGTACTTGGCAGGCGTGCAGTTGGCCCGTGGATACCTGGACCGACCGGGCTTGACCGCCGAACGCTTCGTGGCCGACCCCTTCAGCGGGCCCGGTGCCCGGATGTACCGCACCGGGGACCTGGCCCGCTGGACGGCGGACGGTGCGCTCGAGTACCTGGGCCGTACCGACGACCAGGCCAAGGTGCGCGGCTTCCGGGTCGAGCCCGGCGAGATCGAGGCCGTGCTCACCGCCCACCCGTCCGTCACCGGCGCGGCGGTCGTCGTACGCGATCAGGCGCTCGTCGCCTATGTGGTCCCGGACCATGGAACGCTGGACACGGCTGTGCTGCGCGCCCATGTGGCGGCCACCCTCCCGGCCCACATGGTCCCGGCCGCCTACGTCACTCTCGACGCGCTGCCCCTCACCCCCAACGGCAAGCTCGACCGCCGTGCGCTGCCCGACCCCGACTTCCGTACCGACGGCGCCCTGCCGCGCACCCCGCGCGAGGAGATCCTCTGCGGGCTCTTCGCCGACGTACTCGGTCGGGAGCGGGTCGGCGTCCACGACGATTTCTTCGCCCTCGGCGGTCACTCACTGGCCGCGATGCGCCTGGTCAGCCGGGTCCGCGCCGCCCTCGGGGCCGACCTCTCGCTGCGCGCGGTCTTCGACGCCCCGACCCCGGCCCGGCTCGCCGCCCGCCTGGACGTGGCCCGCACCGGCGCCCGGCCCGCCCTCGGTACCGGGCGCCCGCACCCCGAGCGGCTGCCCCTGTCCTCCGCCCAGCGGCGGCTCTGGCTGCTGCACCAGGTCAACGGCCCCGACCCCGCCTACAACATTCCGGCCGTCTGGCGGCTCACCGGCACCCTGGACCGGGACGCCCTGCAAGCCGCCCTGAACGACGTGGCCGCACGGCACACCCCGCTGCGGACCGTGTTCCCGGCGGTGGACGGGGTCCCGTACCAGCGCGTACTGGACGAGGTCAGGGTGCCGTTGCTCGACGGTGACGACCTGGCGGCCGAGGCCGCGCATCCCTTCGACCTGACAGCGGAACTCCCGGTACGGGCCGTGCTGTTCGAGGCCGGCCCCGAGGAGCACGTCCTGCTGCTCCTGCTCCACCACATCGCCACCGACGAGTGGTCCGACCGTCCGCTGCTCGCCGACCTCGGCACCGCCTACGCGGCCCGCGCCGAGGGCAGGGCCCCCGACTGGGCGCCGCTGCCGGTGAGTTACGCCGACTTCACCCTGTGGCAGCGCGACTTGCTGGCGGCCACCGAGGCCGACCTGCTGGGCCACTGGACGGACACGCTCGCCGGCATTCCGGCCGAGCTGAACCTGCCCACCGACCGTCCCCGCCCGGCCGAGTCCAGCGGGCGCGGCGGTACCGTCGGCTTCACCGTGCCGATCGAGTCGGCGCACGCCCTCCGTGCCCTCGCCCGCGATCACGGGGTCAGCATGTTCATGGTGGCCCAGGCCGCCGTGGCCGCGCTGCTGCACCGGCTCGGCGCGGGTGACGACATCCCGCTCGGCGCCCCGGTGTCCGGCCGCGCCGACGAGTCGCTGGAGGACCTGGTCGGGTTCTTCGTCAACTCCCTTGTCCTGCGCACCGATCTGTCCGGCGGCCCGACCTTCGCCGAACTCCTCGCCCGCGTCCGCGAGACCGGCCTCGCCGCCTACGAGCACCAGGACCTCCCCTTCGAGCGGCTGGTGGAGGCGCTGAACCCCGAACGCTCCCTGGCCCGGCACCCGTTGTTCCAGGTGATGGTCGTCCACCTCACCGGCCGGACCGACGGGCCCGTACTGCCCGGCCTCACCGCCCACCGCGAGACCGTGGGCCAGGACAGCGCCAAGTTCGACCTCAGCTTCGACTTCGTGGAGCAGGAGGACGGTATCCAGGGCTGGATCGAGTACAGCGCCGACCTGTTCGACGAGCCCACCGTCCAGCTCCTCGCCCGTCGGCTGGAGTCCCTCCTGGAACAGGCCGCCGCCGATCCCGGCCGCCGGGTCGGCACGCTCGACGTCCTCCGCGACGACGAACGCGCGCTGGTCCTCACCTGCTGGAACGACACCGCCCGGCCCGTCCCCGACGACACCCTGCCCGAGCTGTTCGGCGCCCAGGCGGCCCGTACCCCCGAGGCCACCGCCGTCGTCTTCGAGGGCACCGCCCTCACCTACGCGGAGCTGGACCAGCGGGTGGACCGCCTCGCCCGCACCCTGGCCGCGCACGGCGCCGGGGCCGAGACCACCGTGGCCGTCGCGCTGCCGCGTTCCCCGGCCCTGGTCGTCACCCTGCTCGCCGTGCACCGCGCGGGCGCCGCCTACCTGCCCCTCGACCCCGGCCACCCCGCCGACCGGCTCGCCCACATGCTCACCGACGCCGGCCCGGCCTGCCTGGTCACCGCCGACGGCATCGACCTCCCCGAGACCGGCGTCCCCCGCCTGCGCGTCGACGCGGACGGCACGCCCGAGCACCCCGCCGACGCCCCGCTGCCCACCGCGTACGACCTCCGCCACCCCGCCTACGTCATCTACACCTCCGGCTCCACCGGCCGCCCCAAGGGCGTCACCGTCCCGCACGCGGGCATCGCCAACCGGCTGCTGTGGATGCAGGACGCCTACCGGCTGACCGGTGAGGACCGGGTGCTCCAGAAGACGCCGGCCGGGTTCGACGTGTCGGTGTGGGAGTTCTTCTGGCCGCTGATCACCGGCGCCACCCTGGTCGTGGCCCGCCCCGAGGGGCACCAGGACCCCGCCTACCTGGCCGCCCTGATCCGCGAACAGGGCGTCACCACCGCCCACTTCGTGCCGTCCATGCTGCGCGCCTTCCTGGACGAGCCCGCCGCCGCGCACTGCACCGGACTGCGCCAGGTGATGTCCAGCGGCGAGGCCCTGCCCGCACCGCTCGCGGCCCGGTTCCACCGCGTACTGCCCGGCAGCCGCCTGCACAACCTGTACGGGCCCACGGAGGCGTCCGTCGACGTCACGGCGACCGAGATCGGCCCCGATGCGACCACCGTGCCGATCGGCCGGCCGGTGTGGAACACCCGCGCCTACGTGCTCGACGCGGGTCTCGGGCCGGTGCCGCCCGGTGTGACCGGTGAACTCTATTTGGCGGGCGCTCAGTTGGCCCGCGGCTACCTCAACCGGCCGGGCCTGACCGCCGAGCGCTTCGTGGCCGACCCCTTCGGCGGCCCCGGCGCCCGGATGTACCGCACCGGCGACCTCGCCCGCTGGACCCCGGCCGGGGAGCTGGAATACCTCGGCCGGGTCGACGACCAGGTGAAGCTGCGCGGCTTCCGTATCGAACTCGGTGAGATCGAGGCCGCGCTCACCACGCACGCGGACGTCGCCCAGGCCGTCGTCGTGCTGCGCGAGGACCGGCTCGTGGGGTACGCCGTGGCCGCCGAGGGTGCCCACCCGGACCCCGCCGAGCTGCGCGGGCACACCGCCACCACCCTGCCCGGCCACATGGTCCCGGCCGCCGTCGTCCTGCTGGACACCCTCGCGCTCACCCCCAACGGCAAGCTCGACCGCCGTGCCCTGCCCGCGCCGGACTTCGCCGCGGAGGTCACGAGCACCCGGCCGCGCACCGAGCGGGAGGAGACGCTGTGCGCCCTCGTCGCGGGGGTGCTCGGGCTCGAACGGGTGGGCGTGGAGGACGACTTCTTCTCGCTCGGCGGGGACAGCATCGTCGCCATGCAGCTCGTCGCGCGGGCCCGTGCCGCCGGGCTGGCGTTCAGCCCGCGTGACGTGTTCCGGCACAAGTCGGCCGCCGGACTGGCCGCCGTCGCCACCACCGCCTCCGAGCACCGGGCCGACGACACCCCGCTGCTGCCCGACCTCACCGACACCGAGCGCGCCGAACTCGCCGCCCTGCCGCCCGGCACCGAGGTCCTGCCCGTCTCCCCGCTCCAGGCCGGGCTGCTCTTCCACGCCGTCCTCGACTCCGGGGACGAGGGACCGGACGTGTACACCGTCCAGGTCTCCTACGACCTCGAAGGCCCTCTCGACGCCGACCGGCTGCGCGCCGCCGCGCAGGGCGTGCTCGACGCCCACGAGAACCTGCGCAGCGGCTTCCGGCACCTGTCCTCCGGGCGCCCCGTCGCCGTCGTCCCGCGCACCGCCGTACTGCCCTGGCGGCAGCTCGACCTCACCGGTGCGGCCGAGGCCGACTGGGAGCGGCTGCTCGGTCAGGAGCGGCGCCGGTTCGACCCCGAACGGCCGCCGCTGCTGCGGCTGTTGCTCGCCCGGACCGGGCCCGGCCGGCACCGGCTCGTCCTCTCCCACCAGCACCTGCTGCTCGACGGCTGGTCGCTGCCGCTGCTCACCGCCGAACTGTGGGCACGCTACGAGGGCCGCACCCCGGCCCCGCC
The DNA here is from genome assembly GCF_004784475.1 of Streptomyces bauhiniae. Lineage (GTDB taxonomy): Bacteria > Actinomycetota > Actinomycetes > Streptomycetales > Streptomycetaceae > Streptomyces > Streptomyces seoulensis. The sequence goes on along the minus strand of NZ_SRRT01000005.1, from coordinate 207,192 downwards.
CGCCCCGTACCGCGCGCATCTGCGGCTGCTGGCCGCGCAGGACCCGGCCGTCTCCGCCGCCGCGTGGGCCGACGCCCTCGCCGGGCTCGCCGAGCCCACCCGGCTCGCGCCCGCCGACCCCGACCGGGCCGCCGCCGTCCCGCACACCCACACCGTGGAGCTGGACGCCGACCGCACGGCGGCGCTGGAGGCGTTCGCGCGGAGCCGGGGTGTCACGCTCAACACCCTGGTGCAGGCCGCCTGGGGGGTGCTGCTGGGCTGGCTCACCGGGCGGGACGACGTGGTCTTCGGGGCCACCGTCGCCGGACGTTCGCCCGAACTCGCCGGGTCCGAGGCGATGATCGGCCTGTTCATCAACACCGTGCCGGTGCGGGTCCGGCTGCGCGCCCAGGAGAGCACGGCCGAGCTGCTGGCCCGGCTCCAGGACGAGCAGTCCCGGCTCATCGGGCACCAGTATCTCGGGCTGGCCGACATCCAGCGCGCCACCGGACTCGGTGAACTCTTCGACACCCTGGTGGTGTTCGAGTCGTACCCCGTGGCGGACAGTGCCGAGGACGGCGAGGCGCCCCGCGCGACCATCCGCGACCACCGGGACTCCACCCACTACCCGTTGGCCTGGGCCGTCGAGCCCGCCGAACGGCTGCGCCTGACCGCCGAGTTCCGCCCCGACCTCTTCGAGGCGGCCACCGTGCGCCGCGTCACCGACGCCCTGGCCCACCTCCTCACCGGCATGGCCGCCGACCCGGACGGCCCGGTCGGCAGGCTCGACCTCCTCGGCCCCGAGGACCGGCACACCGTGCTGGACCGGTGGAACGACAACGCGCTGCCCGCCGCCGAACGCCTCGGCACCGTGCCGGAGTTGTTCGCCGCCCAGGTCGCCGCGAGCCCCGACGAGGTCGCCGTCACCGACGGCCGCACCACCTGGACCTTCGCCGAACTCGACGCCCGTACCGACGCGTTGGCGCGCCTCCTCGCCGGACAGGGCGCCGGGCCCGAGCGCATCGTCGCCCTCGCCCTGCCCCGCACCGCCGACCACATCGCCGCCATCCTGGCCGTACTGAAGTCGGGCGCCGCCTATCTGCCCCTCGACCCGGACCTGCCCGACACCCGGCTGACCGGCATGCTCACCGACGCCCGCCCGGTGCTCATCCTCACCACCGAGGACACCGCCCTGCCCGCCACCGACACCCCCGTCCTGCTCCTGGACGCCCCCACGGACGGCCTCCCGCAGGCCGAGCCCACCGCACCCGCCCCCGACCACCCCGCCTACGTCATCCACACCTCCGGCTCCACCGGCCGCCCCAAGGGTGTCGTCGTCACCCAGCGCGGTCTCGCCAACCTCTTCCACAGCCACCGCCACGACCTGCACCAAGCCGCCCGCCGCAGCACCGGGCGCGACCATCTGCGGGTCGGCCACGCCTGGTCGTTCTCCTTCGACGCCTCCTGGCAGCCCCAGCTCTGGCTGCTCGACGGCCACGCCCTGCACATCGCCGACGACGAGACCCGCCGCGACCCCGAACTCCTCGCCGCCTTCATCCGCGAGCACGGCATCGACTTCATCGAGGTCACCCCGTCCCTGCTCGCCCGCATGGCCGACAGCGGCCTGATCGGCCCCGACGGGGACTGCCCGCTCGCCCTGGTCGGGTTCGGCGGCGAGGCCGTACCGGAGTCGCTGTGGACGCGGCTTGCCGCGCTCCCGCACACCGAGGCGGTCAACCTGTACGGGCCCACCGAGGCCACCGTGGACGCGTTGGTCGGCCACGTCCGCGACAGCGCCCGCCCGGTCGTCGGCCGGGCCGTCCACCACTCCCGCGCCTATGTGCTCGACACCGCCCTGCGCCCGGTCCCGCCCGGCGTCACCGGCGAGCTGTATCTGTCCGGACCCGGCCTCGCCCGCGGCTACCTCGGCCGCCCGGAACTCACCGCCGAACGCTTCGTGGCCGACCCCTTCGGCGCGCCCGGCGCCCGGATGTACCGCACCGGGGACCTGGCCCGCTGGACCGAGGACGGCCTGCTGGAGTTCGCCGGGCGCTCCGACGACCAGGTCAAGATCCGGGGCTACCGCGTGGAACTCGCGGAGATCGAGGCCGCGCTGGACACCCACCCGGCCGTCGCGCACTCGGTCGTGGTGGCCCGCGAACACCGGCCCGGCATCCGGCAGTTGATCGCCTACGCCGTCCCCCGCGACGGCATGACGGTCGAACCGGCCGAGCTGCGCGCGCACACCGCCGCCACCCTGCCCGACTACATGGTCCCGGCCGCCGTGGTGGTGCTGGACCGGCTGCCGTCGCTGTCCAACGGCAAGCTCGACCGGGCCGCCCTGCCCGCACCCACCTTCGCCGGGGGAGGACGCGCCCCGGAGAACGACACCGAGCGCACCCTGCGCGACCTGTTCGCGGAGACCCTCGGCCTGCCCGCCGAGGGAGTCGGCACGGACGACGACTTCTTCGCCTTCGGCGGGGACAGCATCGTCGCCATGCAGCTCGTGGCCCGCGCCCGTACCGGCGGGCTGCGGATCACCCCGCGCCAGGTCTTCCGGCACCGCACGGTCGCCGCCCTGGCCGCCGTCGCCGTCACCCTCGACCCCGGTCAGCGGCACGCCAGCCACGACGACGGCACCGGAACCGTTCCGCTCACCCCGATCATGCGGGCCCTGGTGGAGCGCGGCGGACCCTTCGCCGCCTATCACCAGGCCGCGCTGCTGCGCACCCCCGCCGATCTCACCGAACCCGGTCTGCTGGCCGTCCTCGACGCGCTGGCCCAGCGGCACGACATGCTCCGGGCCCGGCTCGTCCGTACCCCGGCGCCCGCGCTCCACGTGCCGCCGGCCACCGACGCCCGCGCCTGGCTGACCCGAGCGGATGTGCGGGGCGCGGACGAGACCGCCCTGCGGGCCACCATCGCGCGGTACGCCGGGACGGCCCGCGACGGGCTCGATCCCGAGGGCGGGGCGATGGTGCGGGCCGTCTGGTTCGACGCCGGGCCAGGTGAGCCGGGGCGGCTGCTGATCCTCGTCCACCACTTGGTGATCGACGGCGTCTCCTGGCGGACCCTGCTGCCCGACCTCGCCGCCGCGTGGACCGCCGTGCGGGAGGGCCGTGTCCCCGAACTCGCCCCCGTGGAGCTGTCGTTCGCCCGCTGGGCGCGGCTGCTGGAGCGCCGGGCCGCCGAGCCCGCCACCGAGGACGAGCTGCCCTGGTGGACCCGCACCCTGGCCGAGGGCGCGGGGCTGCCGTTGGCCCGCCCGCTGGACCCGGCCCGCGACACCGTCGCCACCACCCGGTACCTCTCCCTGACCCTGCCCACCGAGATCACCGAGCCGTTGCTCAGCCGCGCCCCGGCCGCGTTCGGCGCCGGTGTCAACGACGTGCTGCTCACCGCGTTCGCCCTGGCCGTGGGCGACTGGCGGGCCCGCGTCCTGGGCGCCGACCGCCCCGGCGGGCCCGTGCTGGTGGATCTGGAGGGGCACGGCCGCGAGGAGGAGATCGCGGGCGACGCCGACCTGTCCCGTACCGTCGGCTGGTTCACCAGCGTCGCACCGGTCCGGCTCGACCCCGGCCCGGACAGCACCGGACTGGAAGCGGCCCTGTCCCGCGTACGGGAGCACCTCGCCGCCCTTCCGGCGGCCGGGATCGGCCACGGCCTGCTGCGCCACCTCAACCCGGAGACCGGACCCCGGCTCGCCCAACTCGACGATCCACAGATCGAGTTCAACTACATGGGCCGCTTCGACCGCCCCGAGGCCGCCGACTGGTCCTACGCGGCCGAGGAGTCCGCCGCCGACCTCGACGCCGACCCCGGCATGCCGATGTCCCACGCCCTGACCCTCAACGCCCTCACCGAGGACCGCCCCGAGGGCCCCGAACTCAGCGCCCACTGGGCCTACGCGGCCGGACTCCTCACCGAGGAGCAGGTCCGGGACCTGGCCGAGACCTGGTTCCGGGCGCTGGAGGCCCTGGTACGCCGAGCCGCCGAGCGCCGCCCCTGACCACCGTCCCGACCTCAAGGCAAGGAGAACCCCACCATGAGCAACCCCTTCGAGAACCCCGACGGCGTCTACACCGTCCTCGTCAACGACGAGGGCCAGCACAGCCTCTGGCCCGACTTCGTGGCCGTCCCGCCCGGCTGGACGGTCGTCCACGGCCCCGCGCCCCGCCAGGAGTGCCTCGACCACATCGAGACCCACTGGACAGACATGCGCCCCAAGAGCCTGATCGAGGCCATGGCCGACGGGGCCTGACATACGGAAGGGGGCGGGCCCGACGCGGGCCCGCCCCCCTTTTCATGCCGGGAACGTCAGGACGACGGCTGGCCCACCTTCGTCGCCGGCTTGCCGTCCGACGCGGCCGCGAGCTGCGGGACCAGGCGGTCCAGCACGTAGGGGATGCTCAGCACAGTGGACAGCGAGACCGCGTTGCCGTAGTCGCCGGTCTCCTTCACGAACACCTCGCGGCCCTCCTTCACCACCTTCTCGTCGCCGTAGACCGGGTCACGGTGCAGCTTGGTGACCGCCGAGGTGAGGTCCGGGACGATCCACAGCGCCACGCCCTGGTCGAGCAGGTCCAGCCGCTCCTTGCTGATGTTGGCGCCGAACTTGTCCCCGATCACCTTGTCCAGATCCTTGGGCAGGGTGAAACCGAGGTCGGACAGCAGCCGGGAGCGCGGGTCCTGGCTGCCGAACACGAACGTGCCGTCGTACGGAGTGGCCACCACCGCCGTCGACTTCGCGAAGCCCGGATTGGCCTTGCGGGCCGCGGCGAACTTGTCCTGCACGCCCGCCACCAGCTTCTTCGCCTCGGCGTCCTTGCCGAGCGCCTTCCCGATCAGCTCGGTCTGCCGCTGCCACGGCACCCCGAAGTCGTTGAACTCCTTCGGCTGGGCCACCACCGGGGCGAACTTCGACAGGCTCGCGTACTGGGACTTGGTCAGCCCCGAGTAGACGGCCAGGATCAGGTCGGGGCGTAGCGCGGCGATCTTCTCGACCTGCGGGCCGGTGCCGGTGTCCTTCAGGACGGTCGGCGCGGGGGAGGAGCCCAGCTTGTCCTTCGCCCAGGGCCCGACCGCGCCCTTGTAGCCGCCCAGCCACTCGGTCGTGCCCACCGGCACCTTGCCCAGCGCGAGCACGGCGTCCTGGTCGGTGAGGCCGACGGTGACGATCCGCTTGGGCTCGGACTTGATCGTCGTACTGCCGTACTTGTGGCCGATCGTCACCGGGAACGCGCTGCTCGACGAGCCCTTGGCGTCGGGCGAGCCGGAGCCGGCATCGGAGTCGGAGGAGCCGCAGGCGACGGCGGTCACCGCGAGCAGGAGTACGGAGGTGAGCAGGCCGGTCAGCCGGGAGGCTCTGGTGGCGCGGGGCATCGGTGATCCTTCTCTTCGGGGTGAAAGGTCCTGCGCGTGGGGGTTGCGGGGTCAGGGGCCTGCCTCGGCGGGGGAGCGGCTGCCGGACCAGGCGTGCCACAGGGCGGCGTACGCGCCCTCGGCGGCGAGGAGTTCGGCGTGCGTGCCGCTCTCCACCACCCGGCCGTCGCTCAGGACGACGATCCGGTCGGCGGCCGCCGCCTGGCTGAGCCGGTGGGCCACCACGAGGGCGGTACGGCCGCGCAGCGCGCGCTCGGCCGCCTCGTCCAGCAGCCGGGCGCCCGAACTGCCGGCCTCGGCCGTCGCCTCGTCGAGGACGACCACGGGCCGGTCGGCGAGCATCAGCCGGGCCAGCGCGAGCTGCTGGGCGCGGTCGGCGGTGAGCCGGTGCCCGCCCTCGCCGACCACCGTGTCCAGCCCCTCGGGCAGGGCCTCGGCCCAGCCGAGGGCGCCCACCGCGGTCAGCGCCTCGCGCAGCTCCTCGTCGCTCGCGTCCGGGCGGGCCAGCCGCAGGTCGTCGGCGAGGGGGCCGGCGAAGACATGGACCTCCTGGGTCACCAGGCCGACCAGGCGGGAGGCGGCCTCCGGTCCGGCGCCGCCGACGTCGACCCGGCCCACTGTGGGGGAGTGCAGTCCGGCCACCAGCTTGGCCAGCGTCGTCTTGCCCGCGCCGGTGGTGCCGACCAGCGCGACCCGCTCCTTGGGCCGCACCTCCAGGTCCACGCCGTGCAGCACCGGGCGGCCCGGCAGATACGCGTGCGAGACCCCGGTGAGCGTCACCGACGGGTCGGGCGCCGGAAGGTCCGCCTGCTCGGCCTTCGCCGGTGCGGGTTCGTCCACCACGCCGACCAGGCGGGCCAGTCCGGCGGTCGCGGACTGGGCGTCGTCCAGCAGCACCAAGGCGGTGTTGACCGGGCCGAAGAGGCTGTGGAAGTACAGGGCGGCCGCCGTGGCCGTACCCACCGACGCCGAACCGGAGCGCACCAGCAGGAAGCCGGTGACCAGCACGGCGGCCAGCCCGATGTACTCGGCGATGTGCAGCCGGGCGTAGAAGCGCAGCACCAGCCGCACCCCGCGCATCGTCAGCTCCACGGCCGCCCGCGAACGCGCGGTCACCTGGCCGGTGTGGCCGTCCTGCAGCCGGTGCGCGCGGACCGTGCGGGCGCCGCCGATGGTGTCGAGCAACTGCTGCTGCTGGGCCCCGGCCGCGATCCGCTCGCTGGCGTACAGCGGGACCGCGTTGCGCACGTACCAGCGGGCGGTGTGCGCCTGCACCGGTACGGCGAGCAGCGCGGCCAGCAGGAACCGCCAGTCCAGCAGGGCGAGTGCGCCGAGGGTCAGCACGATGGAGAGCGCGGAGCGGGCCAGTTCGGGCAGCGCGCCGCGCACCGCGTCCGCGACCCGGGAGACGTCGCGGGTGACGCGGGCGTTGAGGTCGCCGGAGCCCGCCCGTTCCACCCGCTCCAGCGGCAGCGCGAGGGCCCGCTCCACGAACAGCTCGCGCAGCCTGGCCAGCGCGGTCTCGCCGAGCCGGGACACCAGCGACATGCCGAGCGCGGTGAGCACGCCCTGCGCCACGGCGACCCCCGCCAGCGCGGCCACCGGCCAGGTCAGGGCGCTCGGGGCGCGGTGCTCGGTGACCAGGTCCACGATGTGCCCGAGCAGCGGCTGGGTGACCAGACCCACCGAGGTGGCCAGCACCAGCAGCCCGAACCCGCCGAACTCCAACCCCTTCTGCGGGCGCAGCAGTTCACGCACCACGGCGCGGGTGCGGGCCGGGGTGGCGATGGGCAGGAGCGTCGAGTCGTCGGTCTGCCGGGTGGTCATGCGAGCACCGCCGTCCGGTAGGTGGCGTCGGCCCGTACGAGCTGTTCATGGGTGCCCTCGGCGCCGATCCGGCCGCCGTCGAGGAGGACGACGCGGTCGGTCACGGCGAGCAGGGCGGGGCTGTTGGTCACCACGACCGTGGTGCGCCCCCGCCGTATCTCCTTGAGCCCCTCCGCGATCCGCGCCTCGGTGACCGCGTCCACGGCGGTCGTCGGGTCGTGCAGCACCAGGACGGGTGCCTCGGTGCGCAACGCCCTTGCCAGCAGCACGCGTTGGCGCTGACCGCCGGAGAGGGAGCGGCCGCCCTCGCCGACCTCGGTGGCGGTGCCGTGCGGCAGGGAGCGGGCCACCTCGTCCACCCGGGCGGCGGCGAGCACACGCTCGGTGAGCGGGTTCGGCCCGTCCGTCTCCCCGCCCGGTGTCACGTTCGCCGCGAGGGACCCGCCGAACAGGGCCGCGTCGTGCGCGGCGACCAGCACGGACGCCCGCAGGGCGGCGGGGTCCAGCCGGGTCAGGGGTAGGCCGTCCAGCTCGACGGAACCCGTCTCCGGGTCCGCCTCCCGGCCCAGGCAGCGCAGCAGGGCCTCGGCGCCGGCCGGGTCGGTCACCGCGATGCCGGTCAGGCATCCGGCGGGCAGCTCCAGGTCGACCCCGTCCGGGCCGCCGAGCCGTACCCCGCGCAGCCGGAGCGCACCGCGCACCGGCTCCGGCACCGCTTCCTCACCGCCGTGCACGGCGGGCGCGGCGGACAGCACCTCGGCGATCCGGGCGGCCGAGGCGCGCCCCTGCGCCAGCTCCGCGTTCACCCAGGCGAAGGTCTCCAACGGGCCCAGCAGGAACAGCGCCAGACCCACCGCCGACACCAACTGGCCGAGCGACAGCGACCCTTCGAGGGCGAGCCGGCCGCCCACCAGGGCGATCAGCGCGATGAAGCCGCCCGTCAGGGCCAGCACCAGCCCGGTCTGCCAGGACTCGGCGCGTGCCGCCCGCAGCGTCGCCGCCAGCGACACCCTGCTGGTACGGCGGTAGCGCTCGACCGCGGCCCGCTCCGCGCCCAGCCCCTTCAGCACCCGCAGCCCGGACACCAGATCGGCGGCCACCCCGGAGGCGTGCGCGGCCCGGTCCTGCTCGGCCTCGCTGCGCCGCTCCAAGGGCTTGCTCAGCAGATGCCCCAGCCACAGCAGCACCGGCGTGCCGAGCAGCACGATCAGGCCCAGCGGTACGGACGTCACCAGCAGCGCGACCGCGCTGACCGTGATGCCCGCGACCGCCCACATCCCGCTCATCAGCGCCATGTTGACCGCGCCGACCCGCTTGGCGTCCTCGGTGGCCACGTTCGCCAGCTCGCCGGGCAGCAGCCCCGCCTCGGCGCCGCCGCGCGGGTCGAGCACCCGGCGCACCACCGCGAGCCGGAGCGTGTGCGCGGCCTCCTCGGCGGCGCGCTCACCGGAGCGGGCGCCCAGCCGGAAGCTCCAGGACAGACAGACGTACATGACCGCCAGCACGGCCAGCCACAGCAGCAGCCGCCCGGCGTCCCGGCCGGCCACGGCCTGGTCGATGACCACGCCGATCAGCACCGGCACCAGGGCTTCCCCCAGTTGGTGCACACAGCCGAACCCCGCGCCGAGCGCGACACGCCGCGCCTGACCCCTGACCGAGCGTGCCAGGACATCCCGCCCCGACGGTTCCCCTGATCCCACCAGCCACCCTCCGGAAACCGGTCAACTTAGGCAAGGCTACTCTAAGTAAACGCGGTGCCGTCAATCCCATCTGTCGGCATCCAGGGCCGAGTTGGGTAGCGTGGGGTCCTGAACAGGCGAAATGGAAAAGGGGTGCCCCGTGCGGATCTCCGTCTCCTCCGACATGGACGAACCGGTGGCCCGTCTTCTCGTGGCCAGGCTGCGCGAGCGGGGTCACGAGGTGCGCGAGCACGGCGCGCTGCGGGCCGGGGCCGACCCCCAGTGGGCGGTGTGCTCCGAGGCCGCCGCGCGGGAGGTGGCCGAGGGCGCGGCCGAGCAGGCGGTCGTGTGCTGCTGGACCGGCACCGGCGCCTCGATCGCCGCGAACAAGGTCCCCGGCGTGCGCGCCGCGCTCTGCGCGGATGCCGCCACGGCGGAGGGCGCGCGCCGCTGGAACGACGCCAATGTCCTCGCCCTCAGCCTGCGCCTCACCTCGGAGCCGCTGCTGAAGGAGATCCTCGACGCCTGGTTCGCGGCCGCGCCCAGCAGGGACGAGGAGGACCGCCGCAACGTGGCCCACGTCGAAGAACTCGACGCACGGCCACGCTGAGGCGGTCCCCGCAGGAGGGGTTCCGGGTCAGTGGGCGCCCAGACCGCCCCCGCCGAAGGAGCCGCTGGACCCCTTGCTCCAGCGCGGCCGGTCCTTGTTCTCACTGGGCCTGGTGTGCATGTTGTGGAGTTCGTACGGGGTGAGCGCGCGCCCGCCCTTGGGGGTCTGCGGGATCTCGTCGGGTTCCCGGTTCTCCTGTATCTCCCGAGTCACGCCCTCCGGGGGAAGGTGCGGCTGTTCCTCGGCGCTGGGCCGGGGTGGCTCCCTGTCCTTGATCCGGCTGTTGATCCAGAAGCCGCCCCCGAGCAGCGCCAGCACGCCGACGGCCACGACAAAGAGCACCAGGCTGATGAGCCCGCTCGGTGCCGCCAACTGTGTCATTGCGGTGTCCATAGCAGTGGAGTACCCCGTACAAAGGGTACGAACCGGACACTTTGCGTGGTCGTTCGTAGCACCCGGTGTTGATCGGAACTTTCGGCGCCCACCAGGCCGTTGCCCACGCGTTTATGCCGCCGTGCCACGGCTACCCGCCCCCTGTGACACCTCCGCCCCACCCTTCACGCGAGCAGCTCTACCAGTTCCTGGAGGACCGGTTCGCCTGCGCCCAGGCTTGCTCCGACTGTGCGCGGGCCTGCGCGGTGCGCGCCAGCCTCGTCGGCTCGTACGGCACCGCCGGGCAGGAGCGCGCCCGGCGCCTCGGGATCATGTGCGCCGAGGTGTGCGACACCACCTGCCGCGCGCTCTCCGAGGAGGGCCGCGCGGACGGCGAGGGCACCGAGGACGAGATCAGGCTCCAGCTCGAATGGTGCCGCTCGCTCTGCGTCGAGGCGGCCGAGGCGTTCGACGGCCAGCCCGGCGCCGAGAACGCCGCCAACGCCTGCCGCACCTGCGCCCAGGCGTGCACGGACTTCATGGCGGCCCTCGCCGCCTGACCCTGTCCTTGCGCGGGAAGCACGGCGTAGCCTGCGGGCATGGACGACGCGCGCGGACGCGATCCCGGCCTGTTCACCCCGGCCTCGGTGACCTGGCAGGTGCACGCCGACCCGATGATGTGGATCGCCGGCATCCGTGCGCTCTATCTCCAGGCCCTGCATCCGCGCGCGGTGCGCGGTGTGCTGCAGAACTCCGAATTCCGCCGGGACGCCTGGGGCAGGCTGCTGCGCACCGCGGACTTCGTCGGCGTCACCACCTACGGCACCACCGAGGACGCCGAGCGCGCCGGTGAGCGCGTACGCAAGATCCACAGCATGCTGACCGCGACCGACCCGGACACCGGTGAGCGCTACGGGGTCGGCGAGCCGGAGCTGCTGCTCTGGGTGCACTGCGCCGAGGTCGAGTCCTACCTCCAGGTGGTCCACCGCTCCGGCTTCCCGCTCACCGGCGCCCAGGCCGACCGGTACCTCGCCGAGCACCGGGCCGGCGCCCGCCTGGTCGGCCTCGACCCGGCCGACGTCCCCGCCGACCGAGCGGCGCTCCACGCCTACTTCGAGAAGGTCCGCCCCGAGCTGGCCGCAGGACCCGAGGCCCGCGAGGTCGACGACTTCCTGCGCCGCCCGCCGGTCCACCCCCTCCTCGTCCCCGCCCGCGCCCTCCTCTGGCGCCACGTCGCCGGCCTCGCCTACGCCTCCCTGCCCACCTGGGCCCACGCCCTCTACGGCCGCCCCGCGCCCCCGCCCGCCACGGTCACCCGCCGCCTGCGAACCACGGGTACCCTCCTGCGCGCGATCCCCAACTCCCTGCGCCGCCAGGCCCCACCCCGGCACCTGCTGCACGCGGTCGCCCGCCTGGGCCCCTCCGCGCGCCCCGGCCCGGCTCGGCTTCCGCGCTGAGTCCTTGATCGTCTTTTACCAAGGGCCGGTAAAAACAAGGGGGTTGGTGGGAGGGATAGATCCCGGACAGCTCCCGTTGCGGTCCTTTGCCATCTTTTCGGTCATCGTAACTTCACAGGCGCTTCACATCTGTGATGCACCGTCACGAAGTGAAATGGCCGAAGAATCATGACGATCCACCGGTCTAGGCCCTCGCGGCACAGACATTTCCGGATCGGACGCGGCACCCGCTGGAGCGCGGGTGTCCTGTCCCTGACTTTGAGTATCACCCTCCTCGACACCGCCTACGCGGCGGCCGCCGTCTCCGCGCAGCAGTCCCACCCCGCCAGGGCGGCGAAGAAGCCGGCCGCCACCCAGGCGGCGGACATCCCCTCGGCACGGGTCGCGACCCGGCTCTCGGGCAAGCGGGTGGAGGCGCTCTCCGAGCGGACGGAGACCTCCACCACCTGGGTGAACAAGAACGGCTCCCTCACCACCGAACTCACCGCCGGGCCCGTCCGGTTCAAGGACCCCGGCACCGGCAAGTGGCGCGGTGTCGACCTGGACCTGGTCGACGCGAACGGCGGCATCGAGCCCAAGGCCCACCCGCGCGGCCTGCACCTGGCCGGCCGCACCGCCGCCGCGCCCAAGTCCCTGACGGGCAAGGCGAGTCCGGCGAAGACCACCGACCTCGTGACCCTCGGGAGCGGCGACCGCGAGGTCACGCTCCAGTGGAAGGGCGCCCTGCCGAAGCCCGCCCTGAAGGGCAACCGCGCCACCTACCGCGACGCGGTGCCCGGTGGTGACATGGTCATGACGGCCACGCGTACCGGATTCGAGCAGTTCGTCAACCTCAACACCCGCCCCGACAAGGGCGGTTACCACTACACCCTGCCGCTGAAGGCGAAGGGCCTCACGGCCGCCCAGCAGAAGGACGGCAGCCTGCTCCTCACCGACAAGAGGGGCAAGAAGCAGGCCGTCATGCCCGCCCCGGTGATGTGGGACGCCCGCGTCGACCCCGTCTCCGGACTGCACACCCACCGGGCGCCGGTCCGGCTCACCGTCCGGCGGAGCCACGGCGCGCTGAACCTCACCTTCACCCCGGACGCCACGTTCCTGGCCGACCCGGCGACCACCTACCCGGTCACCGTGGACCCGTCCACCACCGCGCTGTCCAATGTCTTCGACACCTATGTCCAGCAGGGCGAGACCGTCGACTGGTCGAGCGACGTCGAACTCGACCTCGGCAACCCCGGCACCAAGAACGGCGACGGCACCCCCCGTACCGCCCGGTCCTTCATCACCTGGAACACCGCGCCCATCAGCGACTCCCTGGTGTCGAACGCCAAGCTGAGCCTGTGGAACTTCCACTCGGGCAACACCGACTGCAAGAACTACCCCTGGGACGTGTGGGACTCCGGCAAGGCGTCGACCGCCTCCCGCTGGACGGCCCAGCCCGCCTGGAACCAGAAGCTCGCCACCTCCAGCGAGACCCGCGGCAACCCCGGCTGCGCCTCCGCGCCGGACGGCTGGGTCAACGCCGACGTCACCACCCTCGTCCAGAACTGGGCCTCCGCCAAGAACACCACCAGCGGCATGGGCCTCCAGGCACCCGACGAAGCCTCGACCATGCAGTGGAAGCGGTTCAACTCGGCCAACGCCGCCTCGAACGTGCCCAAGCTGACCGTCACCTACAACTACCGGCCCAAGACCGGCACCGACCAGCAGGCCGGACCCCCGTTCTTCAAGGGCACCAACGGGACCTGGTACGTCAACACCACCACCCCGACGCTCACCGACACCTTCGTGGACGTCAACAACGACACCGTCGACGGCACCTTCCAGATCTACGACGCGGCCACCAACACCCAGGTCGGCAACGTCCTGGTGTCGCCGTACGTGCCGAGCGGACAGCCCGCCTCGGTGACCGTCCCGGCCGGGGTGCTCACCAACGGCAAGACCTACAAGTTCCGCACCAACCCCTACGACGGCACCCACTACAACCTCGGCTGGTCGTCCTGGGCCACCTTCACCGTGGACACCACCGCGCCCTCCGCGCCCACCTCGGTGACCTCCACCGACTACCCGACGACCGGCTGGGTCAAGGGCGTCGGCCAGGCCGGTGACTTCACCGTCACGCCCCCGTCGGGCGACCAGAACGGCATCGAGTGGTCGCTGGACGGCGTCACCTGGACCCAGGTGCCCACCGGCGGCACCACCACCCCGGTGAAGATCACGTTGAAGCCGGACACCGCGGGCACCAACGCCCTGTCGGTGCGCACCACGGACAAGGCGGAGAACAAGTCCGACCCCGTCGTGTACACCTTCCACGTCGGACCGGGCGGCGTCACCAGCCCCCGCAACGGCACCCGCACCGCGGCCCGCGTGCCGCTGACCGCCGAGGCGGACGGCAGCCGGTTCACCGGCGTGTCCTTCGACTGGCGGCGCGGTGACGACGCCGACTGGGCCCCGGTCCCGGCCGCCGACGTCACGGTGGGCGGCCAGCCGCTGTCCTCCTGGCCGGCCCCGCTGACCTCCGGCAAGAGCGCCAAGCTGACCTGGAACGCCACCACCACCGTCAAGCCCGACGGCACCGTCCAGTTGCGCGCGAACTTCACCGGTTCCGGCGCCCCGGCCTCCTCCGACGCCATCGAGGCCGTCGTCGACCGCAACGCCGACGGCGCCGCGACCGAGGACGTCGGACCGGGCTCGCTCAACCTGCTGACCGGCAACTACACCCTGTCCGCGACCGACGCCTCGTTCTTCGACATGTCGGTGCAGCGCACCGCGTCCTCCCGCACCCCGCAGGCCGGGGGCGACGACGACCAGGTGCCCGTCTTCGGCAAGGAGTGGGTGTACGGCGCCGCCTCCGACCAGGTCGACAGCCCGTTCTCGTACCTGCGCAAGACCTCCGCGACCTCGCTGAGCGTCGTCTCCGCCGCGGACGGTTCGGAGATCCACTTCACCTCCGCCGGGAACGGCACCGACTGGACGCCGGAGCCGGGCGCCGAGGACTACGCCCTGAAGGGCTCCTTCTCGGGCGGCTTCAGCATCGAGACCAGCGACGGCCAGATCACCACGTTCGTCCGCACCACCGCCACCAGCACCACCTGGCAGGTACGGACCTCCTACACCGACGGCGTCTCCGACTCCACCACCACGACCGTGTCCGAGCCGGTGACGGTCGGCGGGGTGCAGACCGCCCGGCCCAAGTACCTCATCGCGCCGACCTCGGCGGTGCCGGCGGCCACCTGCCAGGCCACCCCGTCCACCAAGGGCTGCCGCGTCCTGGAGTTCGGGTACGCCATCACGACCACCGCGACCGCCACGGTCCCCGGTGACGTGGAGGACCAGGTCGCCTCGCTCAAGCTGTGGTCCACGGCACCGGGCGCCGCCTCCGCGACCGCCACCACCGTCGCCGCCTTCCGGTACGACGGCTCCGGCCGCCTCGTGGAGTCCTGGGACCCGCGGATCTCCCCGGCGCTGAAGACGGTGTACGGCTACGACTCGGCCGGCCGCGTCACCACCCAGACCCCGCCCGGCCGGCTCCCGTGGACGTTCACCTACGGGCAGGCCGGGTCCAACCCGGCGGCCGGTGACGGGATGCTGCTGAAGTTCTCCCGCGCCACGCTCACCTCGGGCAGCGCCACCCAGACCAACGGCACCGCCGAGACCAACGTCGTCTACGGCGTCCCGCTCAGCGGGGGAGCGGCACCGGAGGACCTGGGCGCCGGCGCGCTCGCCTCCTGGGGCCAGAGCGACCTGCCGACCGACGGCACCGCCGTCTTCCCCGCCGACCAGGTGCCCGCGAGCCACGACGGACCGTCCCTGACCTCCGGCTCCTACACCCGAGCCGACATCCACTACCTCAACGCCTCCGGCCGCGAGGTCGACCGGGCCACCCCCGGACACCGCATCGGCGTCACGGAGTACGACGGCTACGGCAACACCGTCCGCAGCCTCACCGCGGGCAACCGTGAACTGGCGCTCGGCACCACCGACACCCAGCGCACCCAGCTCACCGCGCTCGGCATCAACGCCCTGTCCTCGGCCGAACGCGCCCAACTGCTCTCCAGCACCTCGGTGTTCAGCGCGGACGGCGTCCGGGAGACCGACACCTACGGACCGCTGCACCAGATCGCCCTCGCCGCGGACCTGGTGAGCGGCACCACCACGCTCGCCACGGCCGGCACCCGGCTCGCGGCCCGCGCCCACACCGTCCAGGAGTACGACACGGGCCGTCCCACCGACGGCTCGGCGATCGTCGAGGACCAGGTCACCAAGTCCACCGTGGGCGCCCAGCCCCGCTCCTGGCCGACTCTGACCGCCGACCCGCGCGTCACCACGTACGCGATCGACTGGGCCAAGGGCCAGCCCACCGGGACCACAGAGGACCCCGGCGGCCTGAACATCACGTCCACCACCGGCTACGACACCCAGAACCGGGTCTCCGCCACCGCGCAGCCCGCCTCCAGCGGCAGCGACGCCGGTACCACCCGGACCACCTACTACACCGCGACCGGCACCGGCACCTGCGGCAACCGGCCCGAATGGGCCGACCTCGTCTGCCAGACCGCGCCCGCCGCGGCCATCACCGGCGGCGGCTCCAACCCGGCCGCCCTGCCCACCCGCACCTTCGAGTACGGCCAGTACGGGCAGGCCGTCAAGGTCACCGAGACCGCCAACGGCGTGACCCGTACGGTCAGTTCCGGCTTCGACACCGCCGGACGCGCCACCACCCTCACCACCGCGGGCGGACTCGGCGCCGCCGCACCGGCGAGCACCACCTCCTACGACCCCGCCACCGGCCTGCCGGTCAAGGTCACCTCCACGAGCGGCGGCACCATCACCGAGGCGTACGACGCGCTCGGCCGCCGCATCTCCTACACCGACGCCGACGGCGGCACCACCACCACGGCCTACGACGCCCTGGACCGGCCGGTCACCGTCTCCGACGGCGTGCCCTCCACGACCACCTACACCTACGACACCGGCATCGACCCGCGCGGCCTGGCCACCTCCGTCACCGACTCGGTGGCGGGCACCTTCACCACCCGGTACGACGCGGACGGCGCCGTCACCACCCAGACGCTGCCCGGCGGCTACACCATGGCCCAGACCACCGACCCGGCCGGGGCGCAGACCGCCAAGGTCTACACCCGCACCTCGGACGGCACCGTCCTGGTCTCCGACAGCGTCACCCTGACCGTGCACGGCCAGCGCGCCACGCACACCGGCACCCCCGGCGTCACCGCCTCGCAGAGCTTCACCTACGACGCGGCGGGCCGGCTCACCCAGGCCCAGGACACCAGCACCGACGCCTACTGCACCACCCGCACCTACACCTTCGACAAGAACAGCAACCGCAAGACCCTCGCCACCGCCGTCGCCCCGGTCGGCGCCGACTGCACCACCTCGGGAGCCACCACCAAGAGCTACACCTACGACACCGCCGACCGCCTGGTGAACTCCGGCTACGTCTACGACGCCTTCGGCCGCACCACCACCAGCCCCGGCACCACCCTCGCCTACTACGCCAACGACATGGTCCAGCAGATGACCTCGGGCACCCGGCGCCAGACCTGGACCCTCGACTCCATCCAGCGGCTCCGCACCTGGACCGAGGAGAGCAACGCCTCGGGCACCTGGACCCAGAGCGCCACGAAGGTCAACCACTTCGGCGGCGACGAGGACAGCCCCCGCTGGATCACCGAGGACACCGCGGGCGCCGTCACCCGCAACATCACCGGCACCGACGGCAACCTGGCGGCCACCAGCACCAAGACCGGCGGCGTCGTCCTCCAACTGGCCAACCTGCACGGCGATGTCACACTCCAGCTCCCGGCCGACCAGGGCACCGCCCCTACCGTCCTGGACGCCGACGAGTACGGCAACCCGCGCACCGGCCAGGGCGCCGCCCGCTACGGCTGGCTCGGCGGCAAGCAGCGCTCCGCCGAGACCGTCACCGGCATCGTCCTCATGGGCGCCCGGCTCTACGGCCCCGCCACCGGCCGCTTCCTCTCCGTGGACCCGGTGCGCGGAGGCAGCGCCAACGCCTACGAGTACGCGAGCGGTGATCCCGTCAACGGCTATGACCTGGACGGGCGTTGCAACAAGGAGTGCCACGAGGTCCGGGCGTGCATGAGCCTCGGCTACTCCAACT
The DNA here is from genome assembly GCF_004784475.1 of Streptomyces bauhiniae. GTDB lineage: Bacteria > Actinomycetota > Actinomycetes > Streptomycetales > Streptomycetaceae > Streptomyces > Streptomyces seoulensis. The sequence goes on along the minus strand of NZ_SRRT01000005.1, from coordinate 189,744 downwards.
GCGTGTTCGTGATGTACCTGTCGGGCGTGCTGTCCTGGAACATCAAGGGCAACCGAGGCCGCCGCAACGCCGTCCGCCACTTCATCTGGCAGGCCAGCCTCACGTACTTCTTCGGCTGGAACGCGGCGGAGCGGATCGGCAACGCCCATGAATGGGGCGAGCGTTGCCCCCGGCACGGGCGGTGCGACACCCGCGTCGACCAGCACAACAACCGGGTCGCGCGGATCTTCGAGTCCAGCAGCTACAACCGGAGACAGACCCGGTACTGGCTGAACAGGGGCCTGCTGCTCCAGTATCTCTACCAGGTCGGCAGCTACCTCTTCCGTTACGGCTACCTCTGGGGCTAGCCGCCAGCGGCGCACCCCGGTGACACCCGCGCGCCAGACCCCCTACTCAGGAGCAGAGTTGTCCCCCACCGTCCCCTCCCTCTTCCGCCGTGCGGCCCTCCCCACCGCACTCCTGCTGCCCGCCGCCCTGCTCACCGGATGCTCCCTCGTCGACAGCGGCGCGAGCTGCGACGGTTCGGGGGCCGCGCGCAAGGACCTCGCCGCCCAGAAGGTGCTGTCCTCACCGCCCACCGGTGCCACCGACCCCGCCAACTACCGTGGCGCGGGCGTCTCCACGGGCTGCGACGACGACAGCGCGGGCCCGGCCTGGCTGCACGCGGGCCGCGTCTACGCCTTCCCCGGCACCCGCCAGGCCGTCATGGACCACTACACCCGCACCGCCGCCGCCCAGGGCTGGCACACCGGACCCGCCCCGCGTGCCGGAGCCGCCTGCTGGACCCGGACCGACGACGGGCGTTACCTGGTGCTCGACGTCGACTTCCAGCTCGACGCCTGGTCCCCCGTCCCCGACCCCGGCAAGGGCATCGGCTACGAGGTCACCGTCGGCTCGAACGCCGACGGGAGCGAGGCGGGAGCGCACTGCACCGACTAGCCCTCTATCCGGCGAAGATCAACCGTGCTACCAAGAACCATGCCTGCACACGAGGGAACCCGGACCTACGACGCCGTCATCGTCGGCGGGGGACACAACGGCCTGGTCGCGGCCGCCTATCTGGCCCGCGCCGGGCGCTCGGTCCTGCTGCTGGAGCGGCTCGGGCACACCGGGGGCGCGGCCGTGTCCAGCCGGCCGTTCGCCGGGGTGGACGCGCGGCTGTCGCGGTACTCGTACCTCGTCAGCCTGCTGCCCGACAAGATCGTCCGGGATCTCGGGCTGGAGTTCCGGGTGCGGGGCCGGACCATCTCCTCGTACACCCCCGTCGAGCGCGGCGGCCGGGCCACCGGGCTGCTCGTCGGGGGCGGCGAGGAGCGCACCAAGCGGGCCTTCGCCGAACTGACCGGCGGTGAGCGCGAGTTCACCGCCTGGCAGCGCTTCTACGGGATGACCGGCGAGGTCGCCCGGCGGGTCTTCCCGACCCTCACCGAACCGCTGCCCAGCCGCGCCGAACTCCGCGCCCGCGTCGGTGACGAGGACGCCTGGCGGGCCCTGTTCGAGGAGCCGATCGGGGTCGCCGTCGAGGAGAACTTCCACGACGACCTGGTCCGGGGTGTCGTCCTCACCGACGCGCTGATCGGCACCTTCGCCGACGCCCACGACCCCTCCCTCGCCCAGAACCGCTGCTTCCTCTACCACGTGATCGGCGGCGGCACCGGTGCCTGGGACGTCCCCGTCGGCGGCATGGGCGCCCTCACCGACGCCCTCGCGGACGCGGCCCGCGCGGCCGGGGCCGAGATCGTCACCGGGCACGAGGCCGTCCGTATCGACACCGACGGCCGCACCGCCGAGGTCACCTACCGCACCGCCGACGGCGAGGGCGTCGCCGCCGCCCGGCACGTCCTGGTGGGCGCCTCCCCGCGCGAACTCGCCGCCCTCACCGGAGATCCGGCGCCCGAGCCCGCCGAGGGCGCCCAGCTCAAGGTGAACATGCTGCTCACGAGGCTGCCCCGGCTCAAGGACAGCTCCGTCGACCCGCGCGAGGCGTTCGCCGGGACCTTCCACATCGCCGAGGGCTACCAGCAGCTCGCCACCGCCCACGCCCAGGCCGCCGCGGGCCAACTCCCCACCGCGCCGCCCTCGGAGATCTACTGCCACTCCCTGACCGACCCCACCATCCTCGGCCCCGACCTCGCCGGGCGCGGCTACCAGACCCTCACCCTCTTCGGCCTGCACACCCCCGCCCGCCTCTTCGCCCACGACAACGACGCCGTACGCGAGGAACTCCTCAAGTCCACCCTCGCCCAGCTCGACGCCCACCTCGCCGAACCCCTCGCGGACTGCCTGGCCACCGACGCCGACGGCCGCCCCTGCATCGAGGCCAAGACCCCGCTCGACCTCGACCGCGACCTCGGCCTGCCCGGCGGCAACATCTTCCACCGCCCCCTCACCTGGCCCTACGCCGAGGACGGCACCGGACGCTGGGGCGTGGAGACCCGGCACGCCAATGTCCTGCTGTGCGGCGCGGGCGCGGTGCGCGGCGGCGGGGTCAGCGGGGTGCCGGGACACAACGCGGCGATGGCCGTGCTGGGGGAGTGACCCCGGCCGCCGAAGATCTTGACCTCGGGACCGGCCGGCCCGAGGATCGGCTCTCATGACACAGGGACACGGCAGCACCGTCGACGGAGTGCTGCGCCGCAGCGCCCGCCGCACCCCGGCACGCGTGGCGCTGAAGTACGGCGACCGCACCTGGACCTACGCCGAACTGGACGACGCCGTCTCCCGCGCCGCCGCCCTGCTGCTGGCCGAGGGACTGGAGACGGGCGACCGGGTCGCCGCCTACGGCCACAACTCCGACGCCTACCTCATCGCCTTCCTCGGCTGCGCCCGCGCGGGCCTCGTCCACGTCCCGGTCAACCAGAACCTCACCGGCGCCGACCTCGCCTATCTGCTCGACCAGTCCGGCAGCGCCCTCACCCTCACCGACCCGGCCCTCGCCGACCGGCTCCCGGCCGGCACCCGCACCCTCCCGCTGCGCGACGCCGACGGCTCCCTGCTCGCGGGGCTGGCCGGCACCGAGCCGTACGACGGGCCCGAGCCGCGCACCGAGGACCTCGTCCAACTGCTGTACACCTCAGGCACCACCGCGCTGCCCAAGGGCGCGATGATGACCCACCGGGCGCTGGTCCACGAGTACCTCAGCGCCATCACCGCCCTCGACCTGAGCGCCGGTGACCTCCCCGTGCACGCGCTGCCGCTCTACCACTCGGCGCAGATGCACGTCTTCCTGCTGCCCTACCTCGCGGTCGGCGCGACCAACACGATCCTCGACGCCCCCGACGGCGACCGCCTGCTCGACCTGATCGAACAGGGCCGCTGCGACAGCCTGTTCGCGCCGCCCACCGTGTGGATCGCGCTCGCGGCCCGCCCCGACTTCGCCGACCGCGACCTCGGCGGCCTGCGCAAGGCGTACTACGGCGCCTCGATCATGCCGGTGCCCGTGCTGGAGAAGCTGCGCGAACGGCTGCCGAAGCTGGCCTTCTACAACTGCTTCGGACAGAGCGAGATCGGCCCGCTCGCCACCGTCCTCGCCCCGAACGAGCACAAGGGCCGCCTGGATTCCTGCGGCCGCACCGTGCTGTTCGTGGACGCCCGCGTGGTGGACGAGGAGGGCGCGGAGGTGCCCGACGGCACGCCCGGCGAGATCGTCTACCGCTCGCCCCAGCTCTGCGAGGGCTACTGGGACAAGCCCGAGGAGAGTGCCGACGCCTTCCGCGACGGCTGGTTCCACTCCGGCGACCTCGCGGTACGCGACGCCGACGGCTACTTCACGATCGTGGACCGGGTGAAGGACGTCATCAACTCCGGCGGGGTGCTGGTCGCCTCCCGGCAGGTCGAGGACGCCCTCTACACCCACGACGCGGTCGCCGAGGCCGCCGTGATCGGGCTGCCCGACGAGCGCTGGATCGAGGCGGTCACCGCGGTCGTGGTGACCCGTGGCGAGGTCACCGAGGACGCGCTGATCGCCCACGTCCGCGAGCAGCTCCCCGCCTTCAAGGCCCCCAAGCGCGTGCACTTCGTGCCCGGCCTCCCGCGCAACGCCAGCGGCAAGATCCTGAAAAGGGAGCTGCGGAACCAACTCGGCTAGCGAGGGCGGAGGTCCACGATGCGGCGGATCTTGCCGACCGAGCGCTCCAGCGACTCCGGCTCCACGATCTCCACGGACACCGACACCCCGATGCCGTCCTTCGCCGCCGCCGCGATCGACCGGGCCGCCGCCTCCCGCACCTCCGGCGTGGCACCCGGCCGCGCCTCCGCCCGTACGGTGAGCGCGTCCATGCGGCCCTCCCGCGTCAGCCGGAGCTGGAAGTGCGGCGCCACACCGGGGGTGCGCAGCACGATCTCCTCGATCTGGGTCGGGAACAGATTGACCCCGCGCAGGATCACCATGTCGTCGCTGCGCCCGGTGATCTTCTCCATCCGCCGGAACACCCGCGCCGTCCCCGGCAGCAGCCGGGTCAGGTCCCGCGTCCGGTAACGGACGACCGGCATCGCCTCCTTGGTGAGTGAGGTGAACACCAGCTCGCCCCGCTCGCCCTCCGGCAGCACCTCACCGGTGACCGGGTCCACCACCTCCGGATAGAAGTGGTCCTCCCACACATGCAGACCGTCCTTGGTCTCCACGCACTCCTGCGCCACACCGGGACCGATGACTTCCGACAGCCCGTAGATGTCCACGGCGTCGATGGCGAACCGCTCCTCGATCTCCCGCCGCATGCTCTCCGTCCACGGCTCCGCCCCGAACACCCCCACCCGCAGCGAGGTCGAGCGCGGGTCCACGCCCTGCCGCTCGAACTCGTCCAGCAGCGTCAGCATGTACGAGGGGGTGACCATGATGACGCCGGGCCCGAGATCCTGGATCAGCCGCACCTGCCGGGACGTCATGCCCCCGGACGCGGGCACCACCGTGCACCCCAGCCGCTCGGCGCCATAGTGCGCGCCCAGTCCTCCGGTGAACAATCCATAGCCGTACGCCACATGGACGATGTCACCGGGCCGCCCGCCGGCCGCCCGGATCGAGCGGGCCACCATGTCCGCCCACACCGAAAGGTCGTTGTCGGTGTAGCCCACCACCGTGGGCAGCCCCGTCGTCCCACTGGACGCGTGCAGCCGCCGCACCCGCTCCCTGGGCACCGCGAACATCCCGTACGGGTAGTTCGCCCGCAAGTCCGCCTTGGTGGTGAAGGGGAAGTGCGCGAGGTCCGCCAGCGAACGGCAGTCCTCGGGGCGCACCCCCGCCTTGTCGAAGGACTCCCGGTAGAACGGCACCTGCGCGTAGGCGTGCCGCAGCGAGGCGCGCAGCCGCTCCAACTGGAGTGCCCGCAGCTCCTCCGGTCCGAGCCGCTCGCCCGCGTCCAGCAGGTCCGTCTCATCCGCCATCGGGGCATCCCTCCACACGCGACACGCAACACGACACGCAATACGACACGCAATACGGACGACCGATCATTCGGTCGATCGTGCCGAGGCCAGTAATTCAGGCCGTCGGGCCGCGGGCAAGAGGCGGGCCGGGATTTTTCCGTGCGGGACCCGGCGCCCGCGTACACCCACCCGCCACAAGGTCCCCCTCACGTGGCCTGTGCGGGGTCCTGGCCGGTCGCTAGGCTGAGCCGCGGACGACGTAATGGGAGGAGCACGGACGTGGCCGAGAGCACCATCCAGCAGCAGTCGCTCACGGGCTGGGACAAGCCGGACCTGGATCTCAGCGGGGCCGAGTGGCAGTCCAGCAGCGGAGGCCGGGGCGATGTCCAGATCGCCTTCGTCGAGGGCTTCATCGCGATGCGCAACAGCCGCCGCCCGGAGAGCCCCTCCCTGATCTTCACCCCCGCCGAATGGGGCGCCTTCGTCCTGGGGGCCCGCGAGGGCGAGTTCGACCTCACCTGACGCGACCGGGCCGACCCGGACCGGAGCCGACCGGGGGTGTTCCGGCCGCGATTGCCCAACACGCGCCCCGCGGCGCCTCCACCCGAGCGCCGCCTGAGCGAGGCTGGGCCCGACAACAGGCCCGCCCCGGCACGGGGAGGCCGCGTCCCGGGAGGTGAGGAACGATGAGCGCTGTGCCGGTCATCGCCGCGGTCGACGGTTCCGAGGACAGCCTGCGCGCCCTCGACTGGGCCCTGGAGGCCGCCCGCCGCCGCGTCGCACCGCTGCGCGTGGTGCATGTGCGCCAGTACGCGGCCTGGGGCCAGGCCGACATCCTCGTCGCCGGCCCGCCCGACGACAGCGGCGACCCCGTCCTGGACGAGGTCCGCGACCGGCTCGCCGGCCTGCCCGACCTGCCCACCGTGGAGTACGTCGCCGTCGAGGGCGTACCCGGCGCGGTCCTGCCCGAACTCGGCGCCGACGCCCAGTTGCTGGTCCTCGGCTCACGCGGCCGGGGCGGCTTCGCCAGCCTGCTGCTCGGCTCCAACTCCGTCGCCGCCGCCCGCGACACCCCCTGCCCGGTGGTCGTCGTCCCGCGTCCCGGCCGCGAGGTGCACGCCGAGCCACCGGCCGAACCCGGACGCCGGGTCGTCGTCGGACTCCACGTCGACAGCCCCGACGACGGCGTCCTCGGCTTCGCCTTCGCCGAGGCGTCGCTGCTCGGCGCCCGACTCCAGGTGATCGCCGCCTACCCCTGGCCCGTACAGACCTGGTCGGCCCCCGGCCAGCTCGTGCCGCCGCCCATCGACCAGGTCGCCGTGGAGAGCGAGACCCGCGTCCTCGCCGAAGGGTTCCTCGACCCGCTGCGCGCCCAGTACCCCGGCGTCGACGCCGAGGCCGAGGCGCTGCCGGGCGACGCCGCCGGACATCTGGTCGCCCTCTCGGCGGGCGCCGATCTGGTCGTCGTCGGCCGCCACCGGCGCCGGCTGCTCGCACCCGCCCGCATGCTCGGCTCGGTCACCCAGGCCGTCCTGCTGCACGCGGCGAGCCCCGTCGCCGTGGTGCCCTCCAGCCCCGTCGAGGAATGACCCCGCACGGGGGCATGCCGGGAGGGCTCCCGCACGCCGCCGGGCCGCTTCGGGCACGTACCATTGGCGGCATGTCGTTCCTCCGCCGCCGCAGCGCCACTCCCGCCGGACCAGACTTCGACGTGCTGGCCATGGACCCCGGCGACTGGCCCGGCAACCTCGGCGCGGGCCTGCTGCCCGCCCCCGACGGAAGCTGCCAGGGCGTCTTCCTGCGCTACGACCTGTTCGGCGGCCGTGGCCCCGCCATGATCATCGGCAACCTCCCCGAGGGCTCCCCGGCCCGCGAGACCGCCGAGGGCGAGATCCCCTTCGAGGTCGCCCAGCTCCTGCTGGCGCTGGACAACGAGGAGGAGGTCACCGTCGTCGGCTCCGAGGACACCCCCGTCCTCCAGGGCGACAACCTGCTGATCGTCCGCCGCCTCAAGCTCTCCGAGGGCCGGATCTCCTGCGTGCAGTTCGACCGCAGTGACGGCGTCCTGGTGACCATCGCCGCCTGGGACCGCCCCATCACCGACGACCTGTACGCCCTGCTGAAGCCGCTCCCGGCGGAGCTGTTCCAGCAGGGCTGAGGCCCCGCTAGCGGCGGGCGGCCGCCACGTCCACGTCCGCCGCGCGGACGAAGCCGACGCGGTGGCCGTACTGGATCTCGTAGTACAGGTCCTTGCCGGTGATCACCCGGTGCGAGTCCTCGGTGAAGGTGACCGCGTAGTAGTACTCGCCCGGCATCCGGTCACCGACGACGTACTTCTGCCCGGCCGGGACCGTGTACGGCAGCGGCACCACCGACTGCGCCGGGACGCCCGCCGGGTACGCCTCCTTCTCCGGGTAGGCACGCCCGTACACCGGAACGCTCGCCAGACCCGCCTTCGGGGTGATCGTCACCCCGGACGCGGGCACCGCGGTCGCCTTGCGGTGCGGGTTCTGGAACCACGCCTTCTGCCCGAGGTACCAGATCGCCGTCCAGTCGCCCCAGCGGTCCGCGACCGCGTACTGCTGGCCGGTGGAGACCCGCGAGGACAGGTCGTTGACCCCGTCGGTCGGCTCGGTGCCCAGGCCGATGTCCTTGATCAGCGGCGCGTTCACGTCGTGGTCGGAGTACAGCCGCACCTCACCGGAACCGTGCGCCGGGCACGGCTCGCCCTTCGTCGTGCAGCCCGTGTACACCGGCTGGTTGGCCGCGTAGTCCGGCAGGATCGTCACCAGGCCGGAACGGCTGGTGCCGGTGCGCTTGAAGGGGTGGCCGAGCAACTGGAAGTAGTGCCCCCAGTCCCAGTACGGGCCCGGGTCGGTGTGCATACCGGGGATGGTGGACGTCGTCGGGCCGGGCACGTTCTCGTGGCCCAGGATGTGCTGCCGGTCCAGCGGCACGCCGTACGCACGGGACAGGTACTTCACCAGCCGGGCCGAGGAGCGGTACATCGCCTCCGTGTACCAGGCGTCCGGGTCGGTGAGGAAACCCTCGTGCTCGATGCCCACGGAGCGGGCGTTCACATCCCAGTTCCCCGCGTGCCAGGCGACGTCCTTCGCCTTCACATGCTGGGCGATCAGACCATCGGTCGAGCGGATGGTGTAGTTCCAGGACACATAGGTCGGGTCCTGGATCAGGTTCATCACTCCGTCCCAGCCGCCCTCGGTGTCATGGATGACGATGTACTTCACCCGCTGGGCGGCCGGGCGCAGGCCCAGGTCGTGGTTGCCGTAGTCGTTGTCCCCGAACTCCTCGTACGGCGCCGGGACCGACACACAGGACACCGACCTCGGGCACTCGACATCACCGGCGGGCGCGGCACGCAGTCCCGTCCGCTGCAACTGAGCTGTATCGGCCTTGAGTTGCGGGCTCGCCTGCAGCTCGACCCGCTGGCCGGCGTCGGTGGTGCGCTGCTCGCCGGTGCGCAGCACGTCGTACACGTCGTTCGCGTACGCGGCGGCGGTCGCCGTGTCGTCGGCGGCGGAGAAACGGGCCACCGCGCCGTACCAGGCGGCCGGGTCGGCGCTGAGCGGCTCGCCCAGCTCGCGCTGCGCGGCGGCCAGCAGTGCGGCGCCGCCGGCGATGTTGGCCGCCGGGTCACTGCGCAGCTCGGCCGCCGGACGGCCCGTCAGCTCCGCCGCGCGGCGCAGCGTGGTCAGCCGGGCGGGGAGCTTCGAGGGTGCGGGTGCCTGGGCCTTGGGGTGCAGTGCGGGACGGGCGTCGTCACCCCGGGCGTCCTCCGTGCCTTCCGCGTGGTGCTCGGTCGCAGCCAGCGCGGTACGCGCGTCGGTCAGGTGCATCGGGCCGTAGCCGCCGCTGACGCTGGGCGCCCCGGCGTGCGCGTCCCAGCGGGACTGGAGGTAGGAGACGGCCAGCAGGACGCTCTGCGGTACGCGGTACTCGGCCGCCGCACTGCCGAAGGCGCGCTGCAACTGGTCGGCCGGGGGAGCGGTGGGCGCGGCCGGGGCGGCGCCGAGCAGCGGCAGCACCAGGGCGGCCGTGGCGAGCGTTCCGGCGGTCCGCTTCAGGCGTCTGACACCGGGTGCGGACGACGGGTCGGGGGCGAATCCTCGCAATGCGGCCTCCTGTGACGGGCGGGGCGTGGCGGGACGGGCGGCGCCGAGCTGGGTCAGTGGTACCGGCTTGCCGACGATCCGTCAATGATGCCCTCGGGAAGATGATTTCCCACGTCACACAGGGTTTCGGGCGAGTTTCGCGCTGATGGGGCGCGGGCCTGCGGGGCGTCAGTGGCGTATACCACTGGCCCCCCGCCCCACAGGCCCGGCACCCGGAACCGCGATGCGCCGCCGCTCGGGCGCACCGCGGTGCTCTGGGCCCGCTCTAGCGGGTGCCGACCGCCGCGCGCACGGCCCGGCGGGCCATGTGGCAGTCGTCGTGCAGCCGCCGCAGCAACAGCCGCTGTTCCTCACCGGACGGGGCCGCGCCCGAATGGGCCGGGGCCGGGGGAGTGCCGTGCATCGAGCGCTGTACGGCCGTCTCGTAAGCGCGGATCTCACGGGTCAGCACCAGCATCAGGTTGACCAGGAAGGCGTCGCGCGAGGCCGGGCCGCCCGACTGGGCGAGCTGGCTGATCTGACGGCGCGCTTCGGGTGCGTCCCCGAGGACCAGCCAGAGGGTGGCCAGGTCGTACCCCGGCAGGTACCAGCCGGCGTGCTCCCAGTCGACCAGCACCGGGCCGGCCGGTGACATCAGGATGTTGGAGAGCAGCGCGTCGCCGTGGCAGAACTGGCCCATGCCCTGGCGGCCGGCCGCGTGCGCGATGCCGTGCAGCAGTTTCTGGAGGTCGCCCAGGTCGCGGTCGGTGAGCAGGCCCAGCTCGTGGTAGCGGGAGAGGCGGTCCGCGTAGTCCAGCGGGGCGCCGAAGGTGCCCGCCGGGGGCCGCCAGCCGTTCAGCCGGCAGATCGCGCCGAGCGCGGCCCGGATGTCCGCGCGCGGAGGCGCCTCCAAGGGGTGGCGGCGGTGCGCGGCCACCCGGCCGGGCATCCGCTCGATCACCAGCGTGCAGTTGTCCGGGTCGGCCGCGATCAGCCGCGGCACGCGCACCGGCGGACGGTGCCGGACGAAGGAGCGGTAGGCAGCTATTTCGTGCCGGACCCGCTCCGCCGCCGTAGGTGTGTGGTCCAGCAGGCACTTGGCCACCGCCGTGCTGCGGCCGGTCGTCCCCACGAAGGTGACGGACCGGGGGCTGCGGCGGAGCACCTGCACCGGGGCGAACTCCGGACAGATCCGCTGCACCGAGGCGATGGCGGTGCGGAGTTGAGAGCCCTGTGGGCCGGACAGGTCCAGCCGGCCGCTGAGCGGCTGGGAGCCGGGCTGCCCGGGAATGCGTGGTGCCCGGCCCACGCCCAGGAGGGGTGCTCCGGGTCGCGCCGCCGGGTCCAGATACGGTCCGCCGCCCACGGGGCGGGGACGTGGTGGCCGGGGCGGGGCGGACACGGAGGACGATGCTGCGTACATGGGAGATACAGATCCCTTCGTGTGCCTGCTGTGCCTGCCTGTGCGTCGCTTGTCACGAGCCGCGCCACCCCGGCCCGGTCCGCCCAGGCACACCCTGGGGAGTGCCCCTGGGAGGACCGGGCCGGGGTGGCGCTTTCCTACCTGACACCCGACGTCCACTGGCACACCATCTGGCGCACCCTGGCGAACCCTGGCGAATAGTCGCCCGGCAACTTGCACGGGGCTACTGTCAACTCAGCCGAGAACCTGGGGGCTTGACGTGAGCGGACAACCCAACACCCGCTTTGCGGACCTGTTCGGCATGGCCGGCTGGTCCAAGGGCGAACTCGCGCGACTGGTCAACCGGCAGGCGGCGGCCATGGGCCATCCCCAACTGTCGACGGACACCTCGCGGGTACGGCGTTGGATCGACATGGGAGAGATCCCGCGCGATCCGGTGCCGAGGGTGCTGGCGGCTCTGTTCACCGAGCGTCTCGGCCGTGTCGTGACCATGGAGGACCTCGGTCTGGTACGGCACGGGCGTGCGGGGAAACGGCAGGGCGACGGGAAGAGCGAAGATCCCGACGGCGTGCTGTGGGCGCCCGAACGAACCGCCGCGGTCCTCACCGAATTCACGGGAATGGACCTCATGCTCAACCGACGCGGCTTGGTGGGCGCGGGTGCCGCGCTCGCCGCGGGAGCCACACTCAGCAGCGCCATGCACGACTGGTTGCACACCGACCCCACGCTCCGGGCCGACGCCCCCGTCCTCGACAATCCACTGCACGCGGAACCCGCCGGATTCGACCGCTACGAGGCCGCCCCCATCGGGTCCCAGGAGGTCGAGGAACTGGAAGGCTCGGTCAATGTGTTCCGGGCCTGGGACGCCGCCCGTGGTGGCGGCCTCCAGCGCAAGGCGGTCGTGGGCCAGCTCAACGAGGTGGGCGGCATGCTCGCCTACCACCATCCACCCCAGCTCCAGCGGCGCCTGTGGGGCGTCGCCGCCAACCTCGCGGTCCTGGCGGGCTGGATGTCCCACGACGTGGGTCTGGAGCCCACGGCGCAGAAGTACTTCGTCATCGCCACGCACGCCGCGCACGAGGGCGGCGACCGCCCCCGCGCCGGGGAGGCGCTGTCGCGGGCGGCCCGCCAGATGGTGCATCTGGGCCGCCCGGACGACGCCATGGACCTGATGAAGCTGGCCCAGTCCGGCTCGGGGGAGGAGCTGCAGCCCAGAACCAAGGCCATGTTCCACACCATCGAGGCGTGGGCGCAGGCCGCGATGGGCCGTGGCCAGGCGATGCGCCGCACCCTCGGCCAGGCGGAGGACCTGTTCGTCTCCGACCGCCAGGACACCCGGCAGCCGGACTGGATGCAGACCTTCAAGGACGAGGATCTGTACGGCATGCAGGCCCTCGCCTACCGCACGCTCGCCGAGCACGACCCGAGCGCGGCCGTGCACGCTCAGCACTACGCCCAGAAGGCGCTGGCGCTCAGGACCGACGGGCGGGAGCGGTCGAAGATCTTCGACCATCTCTCCATGGCCTCGGCCTGCTTCATCGCGGACGACCCCGAACAGGCTGACCGGTACGCCCGGTTGGCGCTGATGGCGATGGGAGCCAACTCCTCCCGCCGCACCTGGGACCGGCTGCGCGAGATGTACCGGCTCACCGCCGAGTACGCGAGCTATCCGAAGGTCGGTGAACTGCGGGAGGAGATCAGGCAGGCGTTGCCCAAGCCCCGGAGCCGCAACACAGGCGCGGCACCGGCGTAGCAGGGAAGGTCCGCGTCACCCGGAGACCCTGACGGCGAGCACACAGGCGTCGCCATGCTGCCCCACGCCCAACTCCCCGGCCAGCAACCGCACGCACTCCCGCGCGGCACGGGCCGTGCTCAGGCGTGGGCCGAGACCGAGCAGGCGTGCCAGGTCCGGCTCGCCCAGCCGCTCGGTGTGCAGCAGGAGCAAGTCGCCCGGTCGCAGGGTGAGTTCGGCCTGCCCGTAAGGAGAGTCCGCGCCCGGAGGCGGGTCGTCCGGCGCGGTGAGCCGGCGGCCCGTCCCGTCGCGGAACAGCAGCGGGACGGGGCGCCCGGACCGGGCCCAGGTGAAGTTACGGTTCTGCGGCTCGTAATGGCAGCAGACCGCACCACGCAAAGAGGTGGGGGTGTCCAACTGGTCCAGTATGGCCAGTACTTGAGCGGGCCCGGTGCCCGCCAGGGCCAGGCCGTGCACGGCGCCGAGCAGGGTGGCGGGGTCCGGGCCGGTGAGGTCGCCGACGGTCAACAGGGCAGCTCCGCCCGGTAGTTCCAGCACGTCACACCAATCGGCCGCCGCCGTGACGGGCGGTGCGCCGGGCATGTGGTGTGCCGCGAGATCGAGCGTGGGTGGCCCCTGAAGGGGAAATCGGCGGACAGGAGGCGGGCCCGTGGCCAAAGACCGTCCGTGCGGGCGGAGTTCGCTCACGTCCCGGATCACGGCCCACATGGAGACGGCGCCGCCGTCCGTGCCCAGTACGGGCTCGCCCCTCATGTGCACGGTCCGTACCGAGTCGTCGGGCCGCCGTACGCGGAACTCGCCGTCGATCGGGCGGGCGTCCACCAGGCAGCCCGTCACCATCGCGGTGAGACGCGGCCGGTCCTCCTCGTGGACCAGCGCCGGGAGTTCGTCCAGGGTGAGCGCGGGCACGGACGGGTCCAGGCCCAGGATGCGGTACAGCTCCACCGACCAGTCGGCCTCGTCGGTGAGCAGGCCCCACTCCGCCCGGCCGACCTGGCCGGACGGCGCGCCCTCGGGATGCCCGGCGGGCGGGCGGTCCGCGGAGACTGAGGGCGGCATGACGCACTCCGAGGGGACGGTAGGGCCAGGGGGAACGGAGGGACCGCTACGACTGTGGCACAGCGCGCGATGCCCCGTAAGGGATTTGGCAACACACGATACGGGGGTGCTTCGGGCATATGCCAGAGTCTTCCGGGAGTGGTCCGTGCGGTCCCGGAGGATAAGCGCCGCGCCGGTCAAGTCGTAGTAGGAGTACGGGACTTGGCCCATACGTGTGGACCCCGGCGCGGCGCTCGGGCGTGCGTTCGCCGCTCACCTGTTCCTCTGTGTCAGCCGAGGCCGATCGCCTTGTCGGCCTTCGCGCGCGTAGGCTGCCACCACGTCGTCACCGGCTCCCAGACCCGGATCTCCCGGCCGGTGCCGAGGTGCGCGGCCGAGAAGTCACGGCCGAACTGGGACGCCGAGGCCGACACCCCGAGCGAGGGGGACCGCCGCGCCTCCGGGTCGGACGGGTCGCCGATGGTGCGCACGGCGCCGTAGGCCGTCTTGCCGGCGTCCAGCCGGTAGGTGCCCCGGCCGCCCTCCGGCGTCGGCAGCGCGGCGCCGTCCAGCTCACCGAAGGTGATCGTCGGGACCCGGTCCACGAGACAGGCGCGGGAGCCGGAGTTGGTCACCGAGAAGCGGACGACGGTGGTCTTCCCCTTCACCGCCTTGGCCTGGATGTCGAGCGCCTTCGCGGCACACCGGGCGGGCGCGGCCTGGGGCTGCGAGGCCGCCTGGCCGGGCGCGGCGGCCAGCAGCAGGGCGGCGGAGGCGGCGAGGACGGGCACGGTGTGGACGGTACGGATACGCATGAAGGGGTCCCCCTGTCACGATCGGGTCCGGTCGGCGGGCTGGGGCCGCGCCTACCCAGTGTGACGCCGGACATGACCCCGCAGTTGCGGCGTCACCCTTCGCTCACGGGTCCGTCGACAAGGTCGAGCTCCACGCCTTCCCGTCCGCCGGGCACGAGCTGCCGTCGGGCGGCAGCGTGCCGTACATCAGGAAGTCGTCGACCTTGCGGTGCACACACTTGGACGAGGTGTAACCGGTGTGCCCGTCGCCCTTGTTGTCCAGCACCACGGCCGAGGACCCCAGCCGCCGTGCCGTCTCCTCGGCCCAGCGGTATGGCGTCGCCGGGTCGCCGCGCGTGCCGACCAGCAGCATCCGCGAGGACGGCACGTCCTTCACCGACTCCCTGATGTAGTCGGTGCCCTTCGGGCGGCCGTAACACATCAGCAGTTGGGTCAGCCGGTAGCGGCCGAAGACCGGGGACGCGGCGTCGTAGGAGGCGCGCAGGTCGGTGAGGTCCTTGGTGAGACGGGCGGCGGTGGGCCGGTCCGGGTCGTCCGCGCAGTTGACCGCCATCAGCGCGGCCGTGAGGTTGTCGATCGGCACCTGCCCCGGATCGGTCAGCCCGCCGTCGTTCTTGCCGGAGCCGTTCGCCTTGCCGGACCCGTCGTTCGACCGCATCGGCAGCCCGAAGCCGCCCGAGGCGAAGCTGAGCACCCGGCGCGCGTCCCCGTCCTCCACCAGCGTGGCGAGCGCCCGCTCCAGCGACGGCCACAGCTCCTTGCTGTACAGGCCCTGCCCGATGGCGCCCACCAGATCCTGCCCGGAGAAGGTGCCGCCGAAGTCGGTCGGTACGGGGTTCTCGTCCAGCGAGCGCACGAGCTGGACGACCTGGTCGTCCGCCGCCCGCCGGTCCTGGCCGAACGGGCAGCCCATGTCCGTCACGCACCAGTCCAGGAAGCCTTCCAGTGCCGTCTGCTGCCCCTGGGCGCCCGCGACCCCCTGCTCGGACAGCGGCTCGGTCAGCGTGTCGACCCCGTCCAGGGCCATCCGGCCGACCTTGTGCGGGAACTGCGCCGCGTACACCGCGCCGAGCCGGGTGCCGTAGGAGAAGCCCAGGTAGTCCAGCTTCTTCTGGCCGAGGGCCTGGCGGATGACGTCCATGTCGCGGGCCGCGTTCACGGTGCCTATGTGCTTGAGCACCGGCCCGGAGTGCTTGGCGCACAGCTCGGCGGACTGTCGCAGCAGGGTCATGAGCTGCTGCGGGCTGCTGACGTCGACACCCGCGTCCGAACCGGAGGAGTCCGAGGAGTCCGACGGGGGCTCCTCGCCGACGCCGCAGCTCACCGGGGAGGAGCGGCCGACCCCGCGCGGGTCGAAGGAGACCACGTCGGAGCCGTTGGTGAGGTCCATGAACTCCTTGCCGCCGGCCGCGAGCTGGTTCACGCCCGAGGCGCCGGGTCCGCCGAAGTTCAGCAGCACCGCGCGGTGCCCGGAGCCGGTCGCCCGGTAGCGGGCCAGCGCCAGATCCAGCGTGCCCGCCCCGGGGTGCGCGTAGTCCAGCGGGACGGTCACCTTGCCGCACTGGAGATCCCTCGGCATGTCCGGGCCCGCGCAGCGGCCCCAGGCGACCTTCTGTTCGTAGAAGCGGGCCATGCCGGGCCGGTCGGCCTGGTCGGACCGGGACTCGGCGGCCACCGCCGCGGGCAGGCTCGCGCCGACCAGCGCCAGGGCGAGCGCACCCGCGCCCGCGCCGCGCCGTACGACGGACCGTCTGGACTGCTGCTTCACCTTGGCCGGCATCGCTCGCCTCCCAGGGCGCCACCGCCCTGAACAGGGGCGGCGCCGTCCTCACCATAAGCGGGCCCCGCACCGGTCGCCTCCCGGCCGTGCGGCCGTCACCTCCGGCCCGGCGCGGCCGGGGTCACCTCCTCCGGCCGGGTGAACGCTCCACCTATCCGCGTGGGTGCCGTGACAACGGCTTGACGTGCGTTTCGAACGACCGTGCCCCCCGAACGGGTGAAAGCCGCACAGGCCATAACCCGAACGGTCCGTACGCGTTCTATGTGGTGCGGGTGACTGCCCGCTACGACTTCTGGAAGGCAGGGAACCTATGAAACGGGCTACCCGAAACGGTGTGATCGGCGTCGCCGCCGCCTCCGGTGCGATGGCCATGGCCATGCCCGTCTCCGCCGCTTTCGCGGCTGGTGGTGCCACCGCCGACGGCGCCGCTGTCGGCTCGCCCGGTGTGCTCTCCGGCAACACCGTCCAGGCCCCGGTCAGCGTCCCGCTGAACGCGTGCGGCAACAGCGTCGACGTGGTCGGGCTCCTCAACCCGGCCTTCGGCAACTCCTGCGCGAACACCGGCTCCGACAACGGCGGCGCGGTGAGCGACGGGGGCTCCGGCAGCAAGGCCGGGGGCAGCAGTACCGGTGGCAGCAAGGCCGGCGGCACCAGGGCCGGGAACGTGGGAGGTGGCGGCGCCACGGCGCACAGCGTCACCAAGGGCTCGCCCGGCGTGCTCTCCGGCAACGGCCTCCAGTTGCCGGTCGACATCCCGGTGAACGCCTGCGGCAACAGCGTGGACGTCGTCGGCGCCCTCAACCCGGCCTTCGGCAACCACTGCGAGAACCACTCCGAGGCGCCGACCCCGCCGCCGGTGGCGCCGCCCACACCGCCCAAGCACCAGCCCCCGGCCCCGCCGAAGCACCAGCCTCCGGCGCCGCCTAAGACCGTGGTGCCGCCCACCCACGAGACCCCGCCCAGCCTGGCGCACACCGGAGCGGACTTCGCCGCCCCGGCGCTGGTCGGCAGCGCGGCCTTCCTGGTGGCGGGCGCGGCCCTGTACCGGCGTTTCCGCCCGGGCAGCATGGTCTGATCCCGCTCCACCGCACGGCCCCACCGACCCAGCACCACTCGGTGGGGCCTTTGTAGTGCCTGCGCCCGGTACGTGCGGCCCCTGGGCGGTCCCGGCGTGACGCGGGGCCGCCCGATCGGGAAGGATGCGGCGCGAGCGACCCCCCGACACCCCGGAAACGGAGCGCAGCGATGAAGTCACCGGCCCCCCAGGAGTTCACCGTCACCCAGGCCGGCCTGGACGACTGGCCGGTGATCAGCGGCTGGGCGGCGGCCGAAGGCTGGAATCCGGGCCTCTCCGACGGTCCCGCCTTCTTCGCCCAGGACCCCGAGGGCTTCTTCCTCGGCCGCATCGACGGCGAGCCGGTCTCCGCGATCTCCGTCGTCAACTACGGCACGGACTACGCCTTCCTCGGCTGCTACCTCGTCCGCCCCGACCTGCGCGGCCACGGCTACGGCCTCACCACCTGGAAGACCGCGCTCGACCACGCCGGCGAGCGCACCGTCGGCCTGGACGGCGTCGTCGACCAGCAGGACAACTACCGCCGCTCCGGCTTCGAACTCGCCCACCGCACCGCCCGCTACACCGGCCCCGCCCCGGCCGCCGAGCCGCCCACCGGAGTGCGCCACGCCCAGCCCGGCGACCTCGACGCCATCACGCGCTACGACAGCGCGTGCACCCCCGCCGACCGCCCCCGCTTCGTCGCCGAGTGGCTCACCGCCCCCGGCCACCACACCTACGTACGCCATGACGGCGAGCACCTCACCGGCTACGGCGTGATCCGCCCCGGCGCGGACTGCCTGCGCATCGGCCCCCTCTTCGCCGACACCCCCGAGGACGCACGGGCCCTGTTCGCCGCCCTCACCGCCGACCACGAAGGCCGGCAGATCGCCATCGACGTACCGGTACCGAACAAGGCCGGGGTCGAGATGGCCCTCGCGGCCGGACTCACCCCCTCCTTCGAGACCGCCCGCATGTACACCGGCCCGGTCCGCGAGCACGCCGCCGAGCGGGTGTTCGGCATCACCACGCTCGAACTCGGCTGAGCCGAAGGGCGGTTCGCGGAAATCGCGTTGCCCGGCCCCGGCCCGGATGCTGGAGTGACCGCATGGATCACGCCGCGGTACTCGCCCGCTACGACCTCGAGATGCGGCAAGGCGCCCGCCCCGACGCGCCCGGCGCCCGGATCGAGCGGGCGGGTGCCGTGGTGCGCCAGATCGCGGGCGAGCGGGGCTGGAACGGTGTCGTCTGGTCCGGCCTCGACGCGGCCGGAGCGGATCGCGCGATCGAGGAGCAGATCGCGTACTTCACGGGCCTGGGCCGGGACTTCGAGTGGAAGCTCTACGGCCACGACGGGCCGGAGGATCTGGGCGAGCGCCTGATCGCGGCGGGATTCCGGGCCGAGGAGCCCGAGACGCTGATGGTCGGCGAGATCGCGGAACTCGGCCTGGAGGAACGGCTACCGGACGGCGTCCGCCTGGTCCGGGCCGCCGACGCGGCGGGAGTCGGCCTGGTGGTTGCGGTGCACGAGAGGGTCTTCGGCACCGACGGCACCGCCCTGCGCGACCATCTGCTGGCCCGGCTCGCGGCCGACCCCGGCACGGTCCTCGCCGTGGTCGCGCTGGCCGGGGACGAGCCGGTGGCCTCCGCCCGGCTGGAGCTGGTGCCGGGCGGAGACTTCGCCGGACTCTGGGGCGGCGGGACCGTCGAGCAGTGGCGGGGCCGGGGCCTGTACCGCGCCCTGGTCGCCCACCGCACCCGCGTCGCCGCCGCCCACGGCTGCCGTCATGTCCAGGTGGACGCCTCCGCCATGAGCCGCCCCGTCCTGAAACGCCTCGGGCTGCACGCCCTGACCACCACGACGCCGTATCTGTACAAGAGGTGACCTGAGAGGTCAGCGGCGCCGGCCCACCGTACGGTCCAGCGCGGCGATACCGACCGCGGCCAGCGCGATCTGGATCAGCCACTCGATCCAGTCCGGCCCGTCGGTGTCCGCGACACCCAGGCCCGCCGCGATGGCCGTACCCAGCAGGGCGGCCACGATGCCGACGAGGATGGTGACGATCACGCCGATGTGCTGACGCCCCGGCACGACGAGCCGTCCCAGCACACCGATCACGATGCCGATGATGATGGCGCTGATGATTCCTGAAATCTCCATGTCCACCCCTAGTGGTCTCGGCCCCTGCTGCTGTGGCATGTGCCCGCTGCGGACGGAGCCAGTCCACTCCGGCGCCGCCCCCGGGAACTCCCATCGGGAGAGTGCCCGTGGCGGCGGCCGTCGACGCGGCCGGCGGCGGGATTTCAGGAGGCGGGGACCGTCCGTTCCGGGGTGTTCCAGCCGGAGACCCGCACCTGTGGCGCCGAGCCGTGCAGGTCCGCTGTGCGGTAGGTGGCGGTGAGCGTCACCGACTCGCCCGGCCAGAGCCCGACCTGGTTGTCCGACCAGCGCACCGGCAGCACCGGCCGGCCCTTGGCGTCGACCAGATGGACGTCCGTCAGCAGCGAGGGCGTCCGGCCGCCGCCGGTGCGGCGCAGGGTCACCGTCGTGGTCGACAGCGCGCCCGAGGAGCGGGTGGCCGCGGTGGCCGACACCGGTACTTGTGCCATGGCGGAGAGGCCCTTGAGGTCGGCGTAGGCGGTCGTCGGGGTGTAGTACCAGTCGGTGTGCGCCCAGTCGAGGGTGTCGGGCCGGGTGGAGAGCCAGTACACGTTCCGGCTCACCTCCCGGCCGTCGGGGCCGGTGAGCACCAGGCGGAGAAGGTGGGTCCGGGAGGTGCCGCCGATGTCCTTCGGCAGGGTGAATGCGGTGGAGTGCGCGCCGTCACCGGGGACGCGGAGCCCGGTCAGGGTGCGGTCGTAGCGCGGGGTGCCGTCCGGGTCGAAGAGGGTGGCCCGCGCGGTGAGTGAAGTGGCGGGCAGGTGACGGTCGTTGACGACGACCACCGAGCGGTCGTCGTAGGAGTACTGGACGTGCAGTGGCTCGCCCGCCTTCTTGGCGCCGAAATAGGCGCCGTTCTGGTCGAGATAGCGGTCCATGAGCTGCCAGTGCAGCGAGGTCCAGCCGCTGTTCAGCATCCAGTGCACGATCCCGGTGGCCGGCTTGTCGGCGTCGCGGGCGTTGCGGCGGTACGCCTCGAACTCGGCGCGGACGTTTTCGTACTGGGCGAGCTGCGCCTTGCGTACGTAGTCGGTTAGGCCGGCCGGGGCGCCGTAGCGGGCGGTGAGGGCGTCGTTGTAGAGCTTGAGGGTGGAGAAGACGGCCGAGGGGGAGCGGTGGTACTGCTTGGCCGTCGGGGTCTTCCACAGGGTGTCCAGCTCGGCCGGGGTCATCATCCGGCGCAGGGTGTCCAGGGTGGGGATGCTGGGGCCCGCGCTGGTCTCGGAGTTGAAGCCGGTGGCGCCGCCCTCGCGCTTGGCGTACCAGTAGGCGGGCGGTACCCAGTCGTAGGGGCCGCTCATCTTCATGCCCGAACGGCCAAGCCTCGGCGAGGAGTTGTCGGAGGCGGCCGGGACGACGGGGGTGGGCCAGTCGGCGGCCGTGAGGGCGTCCAGGTAGTTCTTCTCGATCGTGGCGTCCGGTGCCGCGTCGCTGCCGATCAGGAACGAGATGACGCTCGGGTGGGCGCGCAGCCGGGCCGCCTCGGCGGCCATGGACGCCTTCGCCACCGCGTGGTCGTCCGCGTCCCACTTCTCCCCGGAGCCGTCCTCGTTGACCTGGCCCTCCCACTTGTCGCAGCACTCCCAGCCGGGCAGCGTGAGGACGCCGAGCCGGTCGGCCAGGTCGAAGAACTCGTCCGGCTCGATGTGCCCCTCCAGCCGGACGGTGTTCAGCCCGAGGTCGAGGACGTACCGCAGCCGGTCCTCCGCATAGCCCCGGTCCCAGCGCAGGAACTGGTCCGGCGACCAGCCGCCGCCCCGGATCAGCAGCGGGCGCCCGTTGATGCGGTACTGGCGGGCGCCGTCCTTGTTCAGGGGTGCCCGGACGTCACGGATGCCGAAGGTCTGGTGCGCGGTGTCGGAGACGGCACCGGCGACGGAGGCGGTGAGCCTCAGGTCGTGCAGCGGCTGGCCGCCCATTCCGGCGGGCCACCACACGCGCGGGGAGCGCAGGCGCAGGCCGGGTACGTCGGCGGGGGAGAAGGCGACGGTGCGCGACTCGTGTGCGGCGAGGGGGACCCGGCGGGCCAGCGTGGTCCCGGCGACGCTGCCGGTGACCAGGGCGGTGACCGCGCGGCCGGTGTCGTTGCGCACCCGCGCCTTCACCGTCAGGTCGGCGGTGGCCAGCGACGGCACGGCCAGGTCGGTCACCACATGGGCGTCGCCCAGCGCGACCGGCCCGCCGCGCCGGACCAGGACGTCGCGGACCAGGCCCATGTTCTGGTCCGGGGGCGGCTGGAGCCAGTCGAGCCAGCCCATGCTGAGGTCCCGGTTCGGATCGTTGGGCCGCACCCGGAAGGCGACCGTGTTCCGGCCCGGTCGCACCAGATCGGTGATGTCCAGCTCGTGCCGCGTGTACGCGCCTTTGACCTGCGCGTCCGTCGCCACCCGGTGGCCGTTGACATGCACCTCGGCGGCCGGGACGACTCCGCTGAAGTCGAGCCGGGTGCGCCGGGAGGTGTCGTCCACGGTGAAGTCGGAGCGGTACCACCAGGGCACCTTGAAGTCGGCCTTCGGGATCTTGCTCAGGTTGGTCGAGCGGAAGGGGTCCGGGTAGCGGCCCTCGGCCAGCAGGGCGGCGAGGACCGTGGAGCGGGGGCCCGCGTAGTGCCAGCCGCGCGCCGGGTAGCCGGGGGAGGAGACGGTGGCCGCCGGGTCGCCGACCTTCGCGGTGGACTGGAGGGCGAAGGAGGCGAGCGGGGTGGCCGAGCCCGCCGTGTCCGGGACGCGGGTCGCTCCGGGGGCCGGGCGCGGGGCGGGGGCGCGGTCCTTCGGGGCCGCCCAGGCGGTGGTGGTGAGGGTGCCGATGAGGCCGAGGAACGCCGCGGCCGTGGCGAGGCGGCGGCCGGGGGCGGGGCGAGCGGACAGGGCGGTCTCCAGCCTCGTGAGGTCAAGGAACGCTATGGCCCGGCTCAAGCTAGAAAGCGCCGCGAACCGTGTCAAAGACCTCCGGCCAGGACGCGCCGCCCGCGCGCACGAGGAGGCCGGTCCGCTCCGGCGGACCGGCCTCGCGTCCTTCGTTGTCGGTGGGAGTCTGCGTACGGTCCTCCTTCCGTCGAACCGAGCGGACTCGACCGCGTCCGGTGGGCCTGCGGTGGAGTGCCGCGTATCGCGTATCCGTCCATTCTGCGCCTTTTATTCCCGTATGTGTAGGGGGGTTCAGGTAATACTTCGACCGAAATCGCATCCCCTTCAGACGGCCGCCTCCAGCGGTTCCCGGCGCTCGATGCCGGAGCGCAGCCGGTGCAGGCCCCGGCGGGCGTGGCTCTTCACCGTGCCGAGCGGCCAGCCCGTGCGGGCGGCGATCTGCGGCTGGGTGAGGTCCTCGTAGAAGGCCAGGTAGAGCACCCGGCGCTGGGCGGCGGGCAGCCGGCCCAGTTCGCGGCGGACCAGGAGCCGGTCGAGCACGGCTTCCGGGTCGGCGGCGGTCTCGGCACCGAGCGCGGCGCGGGACAGGGAGGCGGCCGCCGCCGCGACCAGCTCGCCGCGCCGGGCGCGTGCCGCCAGCGCGTCGAAGATCTTGCGCCGGGTGATGCCCACGATCCAGCCGCCCAGCGGGCCCCGGTCCGGCCGGTAACCCGCACGGCCCCGCCACACCCCGAGGAACACCTGCTGGGTCACGTCCTCCGCCTCGCCGGCGTTCCCCAGCGCGCGCCGGGCGAGGGCGTACACCAGCGAGGACCAGCGCCGGTATACAGCCGCGAGACAGTCCTCGTCCCCCGCGACCAGGCCCCGCGCCAGCTCCTCGTCGTCGCACCCGTCCCCGGCCGGGGCCACGGGCGGCGCGGCGGGGGCGGGCGGGGGCGGGTACGAGGTCATGACCTGGCTCCTCGGGTGGGACGGTCAGGTCATCGTGGGAGCCGGTGCCGGGCGCCGACAACTCGCATCGTTTCTGCGTCGTTCCCGGCGTACAGTCGGCGTATGGACGACGAAGCGCCCGGCGCCGGACTGACCACCGGCGCGCTGGCCCGCAGGCTCGGTGTCTCGCCCACCACCCTGCGCTCCTGGGACCGCCGCTACGGCCTCGGCCCCGCCGCCCGCGCCGACGGCAGACACCGCCGCTGGACCCCGGACGACGTGGCCGTGCTGGAGGCGATGTGCCGCCTGACCTCCTCCGGCGTACCGCCCGCCGAGGCCGCCCGCACCGCCCGCGACGCCACCCGCACGCCCGCCGGGCGGACCCCGGCCCCCGCGCCCCGCTCCCGCGCCCCCGGCGCCCTGCCGCTGGGCGACGTGCGCCAGGAGTGCCGGGGCCTGGCCCGCGCGGCCGTCCGGCTGGACGCCCCGGCCGTGGAGGAGCAACTGGACGGTGTGGTCGCCGAGTACGGCCTCACCGTCGCCTGGCAGGACGTGATGGCGCCCGCCCTGCACGCCGTGGGCCGCAAGTGGGTCTCCTCCGGGGACCGTTACATCGAGGTGGAGCACCTGCTCTCCTGGCACGTCTCCACCGCCCTGCGCCGCCACACCCCCCGGCTCGGCCCGCCCGGCACCCCCGTCACCGGCCCCGTGCTGCTCGCCTGCACACCCGACGAACAGCACACCCTTCCGCTGGAGGCCCTCAACGCCGCGCTGGTCCAACAGGGCGTCCCCACCCGGATGTTCGGCAGCGCCGTCCCCTCCGACGCCCTCGCCGCCGCCGTGCGGCGCCTCGGCCCGGCCGCCGTCGTGCTGTGGTCCCAGTCCCGCGCCACCGCGAGCCTGCCGCTGGCCCGGCATGTCGCGGGCATCGAGTGGGGCGTACGCGGCGCCCGCGGGCAGGCCCTGATGATGCTCGGCGGCCCCGGCTGGGCGGGCCGCTCCAGCCATGGCATGCTCCGCCCGACCGGACTCGCCGACGCCCTGGACACCCTGACCGCCGCCTACGGCACCGAGCCCGGCCGGAACCTCACTCCAGCCCGCGGGCGTGCTTGAACCGGTCCAGCCCGTCCTTGAGGTCGACGATCGGGTCCGGATAGTCCCCGAGCCTCGCCCGGTCCGACCCGCTCAACTTCCACGGTTCGTGCACCGCTTTGCCCTCCACATGCGCCAACTCCTCGACCCAGCGCCGGACATAGGTGCCGTCCGGGTCGTACCGCTTGGCCTGGGTCGTCGGGTTCAGCACCCGGTTGGGGCGGGTGTCGGTGCCCGTACCCGCCGTCCACTGCCAGTTGAGCTGGTTGTTGGCCACGTCCCCGTCGACCAGCAGGTCCAGGAAGTGCCGGGCGCCCACCCGCCAGTCCACGTACAGCGTCTTGGTCAGGAAGCTCGCGGTGAGCAGCCGGCCCCGGTTGTGCATCCAGCCCTCGTGCCGCAACTGCCGCATCGCCGCATCCACGATCGGATAGCCGGTACGGCCCTGACGCCACGCCTCGATGTCCGCCTCGGCCTTCCTGCCGGTGCGCCAACGGTCGCGCCGGGTGCGGTAGTCGGCGCGGGACGCCGCTGGACGCACCGCCAGCAACTGCCGGTTGAAGTCCCGCCAGGCGACCTGCCGTACGAACGCCTCCGCGCCCGCACCGCCCGCCAGCCGGGACCGGTGCACGAGTTCCACGGGCGAGACGGTGCCGAAGTGCAGATGCGGCGAGAGCCGGGAGGTGCCGTCGCCGGCCAGGTCGTCGTGCTGGTCCTCGTACGCGTCGATCCCCGAGCGCAGCCAGTCGGCCACCATCCGGCGCGCCACCACCTCACCGCCCTCCGCGAGCGCCGGCGACGTGCCCGACACCGCCTCGCGGGACGGGAGTTCCTCGGACTTGATGCCGTCCGGCACGCGCACCTTCCGGGGTGCGCCGAGCGGGTCGCGCTGCGAATGCCCCGACCAGTGGCGGAAGTACGGGGTGAACACGGCGAAGTGGTCCGAGGCCGTCGGAGTCACCGAGCCCGGCTCCACGGCGGCGGTCACCGTGTCGTGGACGTGCAGCCTGCGGCCGTCCGCCTCCAGCGCCTCGCGCAGGGCATGCTCGCGGTGGTGCGCGTAGCCGCTGGCGTCGGCGGCCATGTGCACCTCGTCGGCGTCCGCCTCCGCGACCACCTTCAGCACCTCGGCCACCACGTCCCCGGAGCGCAGCACCAGCCGGCCGCCGCGCTCGCGCAGCCCGGCGTCCAGGTCCCGCAGGCAGTCGGCGAGGAACGCCAGCCGGTTGGGCGCGGCGAACCCCGCGCCGTCGATGCCGTCGTCGCGCACGAACAGCGGCACCACCTGCCGGGCCCCGTCCAGGGCCGCGCGCAGTGGCGGATGGTCGTGCAGACGCAGATCGGCGGTGAAGAGGACGACCGAGGTGTTCATCGAACGGCTCCGGAGCAGGGGATGCTTACGGTGGACTCTTCCGGGCGAGCGCCCCGGACGGACGCGGACGTCAACGCCGTGCCCGCTTCTTCAGCCTCCGGTGCTGGAGCCCCAGGTTCTTGATGCCCCGCTTCCGCAGCCCCCGGTTCTTCATCGTCGGCACCGGACCGAAGACCGCGGCCCGCGCGATGTTGCGGGCCATCCCGCCGAACACGATCGCGTGGAACGGCGACACCGACCACCAGTACGCCTGGCCGAGCAGCCCGCGCGGATGGAACAGGGCGCGCTGGCGGTACCGGCTGCGGCCCTCGCCGTCCGGCTCCGCGTACATCTCCAGCCAGGCCAGGCCCGGCAGCCGCATCTCGGCCCGCAGCCGCAGCAGATGGCCCGGCTCGATCTCCTCCACCCGCCAGAAGTCCAGCGAGTCGCCCACCCGCAGCCGTTCCGCGTCCCGGCGCCCCCGGCGCAGCCCCACTCCGCCCATCGCCCGGTCCATCCAGCCGCGCAGGGACCAGGCGAGCGGGAAGGAGTACCAGCCGTTGTCGCCGCCGACCCCCTCGATCACCCGCCACAGCCGGTCCAGCGGCGCGTCCACCACCGTCTCGCGCTCGTCGGTGTACAGGCTGCCGCCCGCCCAGTCCGGGTCGGTCGGCAGCGGATCGCTCGGTGCGCCCGGCACCGACGCCGACGACCAGCGGGTGACCACCTTCGCCTCCCGCACCCGGCGCAGCGCCAGCCGTACCGCCTCGTCGAAGGTGAAGGGATGTCCGGGCGGCTCGGGCAGATACCGCCGGATGTCGTGCTCGCGGCACACCACCTCGTACCGCAGCGACTCAGTCAGCGGACGGGCGATCGACGCGGGCACCGGGGTCACCAGCCCCACCCAGTGGCTGGACAGACCCGGCGTGAGCATCGGCACGGAAAGGATCAGCCGGTGCGGCAGATGGGCGAGCCGGGCGTACCTCAGCATCATCTCCCGGTACGTCAGTATGTCCGGCCCGCCGATGTCGAAGGTCCGGTTCACGTCCTCCGGCAGCCGCGCGGAGCCCACCAGCAGCCGCAGCACGTCCTTGACGCCGATCGGCTGGATACGGGTGTGCACCCAGCTCGGGGTCACCATCACCGGCAGCCGCTCGGTGAGGTAGCGCAGCATCTCGAAGGAGGCCGAGCCGGAGCCGATGATCACCGCCGCGCGCAGGACGGCCGTCGGCACCCCGGACGCCAGCAGGATGTGCCCGACCTCCGCCCGCGAGCGCAGATGCGGGGACAGCTCCCGCTCCGGCACCCCGGCCGGGGTCAGCCCGCCGAGGTACACGATCCGGCGCACCCCGGCCGCCTTCGCCTGCTCGCCGAAGTACCGGGCCGCGCGCCGGTCGGTCTCCTCGAAGTCGTCCCCGCTGCCCAGCGCGTGCACCAGGTAGTACGCCACGTCGACGTCCCGCATCGCCTCGGCCAGCGAGTCGGGGTCCGTCACATCGCCCCGGACCACCTCCACGTCACCGGCCCACGGAAGGTCGCGCAGCTTGCCCGGGGTACGGGCCAGACAGCGCACCTGGTGTCCGGCGGCGAGCAGCTCCGGCACGAGCCTGCCCCCGATGTAGCCGGTCGCCCCGGTCACCAGGCAGCGCAGGCCGCCCTCGGGCTCGTCGTCGTTCATCGTCCTACGGCTCCTCGGCATCGGTGTTCGCCCGTGGTCCGCCACGGCCTCCCTGTGATCCCTTCCCGCCCGGCGCCACAAGTGGATGCGGTTGTGCCGGACGGCGTACAACGGCATGTCCGCGGGATAGCCGGGCAGCCGGTGAGGTACAGGTTCCGTGTCCCGTCCGAACCTTCCGCCGGAGGTGCAGCCGCCATGAATTCGACCGTGCTGGAGCGTTTCCCCGCAGGCTCACCGCGCGGCTCCTGGCCCGCCGAGGAGTACGCCGCCGCCCGCCGGGCGGAGGGTGAACCCGCGACGGTGGTCATGGACCTGAAGTCGGACGCGTTCCTGGTCGTGGTCGAGGGCCGCGCGGACGACTAGGGCGTGAGCGTCCGCAGATGTGCCTGCCGGGTCTCCCTCGTCTGACCCTGGATCAGCAGGAACATCCCTTCGCGGGCGACGCGTTGGGCCTTGGACGTGAGGGCCATCGAGCGCCCGCCGCCTGCTACGACCGCCGCCGTGGTGGCGGTGTTCAGCGCCGCGTACGCCTCCGCCCGGACCGCCAGTCGTTCCGCCACCCGCTCCAGCGGGGCCGGGTGGTCGGCCAGGGCGTAGGCGCGGGTGCGGATGTCCGCCAGATGGGCTCGTAGTGGGGCCGCTGTCTTCTCGTCCAGCAGGGACAGGGCCGCCGAGGCGATGCCGAAGACCGCCGGGTTGGTGTTCAGGGTCTTCGCCCGGTCGGTGGGGGCCCATTCGGCGTACGGGATGCGCAGGGCCACCGAGTCCTCGGGGACGCGCAGGCCGTCCAGCTCCAGGGACACGGTGTGCGCGGCGGTCAGGGCGGCCAGGCGCAGGGGGTCGGAGGGGCGCAGGCCCGGTTGGTCGCGGGCGTCCACGAAGGCGAACACCGCCTCGTCGTCCTCGGTCAGGCCGGCCAGCAGGAGGACGTCGTTCAGGCCCCAGCCGGTGTACCAGGGGACCGTTCCGTCGAAGCGCCAGCCCGTGCCGTCCCGGCGGGCCCGTACGGGTGCCTTCGGGTGGGCGCGCAGTTGGGCGTACGCCACCCCGGACAGCAGCTCGCCGCGCGCCAGCGGGCCCAACAGACGCTTCCGGGCGGCCGGTTCGCCCCGCGTGAGGACTTGTACGGGAGTATGGTGCTGGGACTGGACGAACCAGGTCGAGCCGCACGCGCCCGCCAGGATCTCCGAGACCTGCCGCACCACGGCGGGCGGCGCCGCCGAGCCGCCGTACTCAACCGGGGCGTTCAGGCCCAGCAGCCCAGACCGCTTCACGGCCTCGATGTGACTCGCGGGCACGCCGTCCTGGTCCACCCGCTCCGCCTCGGGCTCCAGCAGCTCGGCGGCGAGCAGGCGGGCGCGGGCGACGAGCGGATGATCGGTGATCGTCATGCGTCCCTTCCTACCCCGGCCGCACTGCCCGGCACCTGTGGCACACTCCGCCGATGACCTCCGAAACGATCACCGCGGCAGCCTCCGGCACCCTCACCCTCGGCGACCTCACCGTCCACCGCGTCGGCCTCGGCGCGATGCGGCTCACCGGCAACGCCGCCTTCCACCTGGGCACCCCCAGCGACCGGGCCCGCTCGCTCGCCGTCCTGCGCCGGGCCGTGGAACTCGGGGTGAACCACATCGACACCGCCGCCTTCTACTTCTCCTCCCTGCGCTCCGCCAACGAACTGATCAACACCGCCCTCGCCCCCTACGCCGACGAGCTGGTCATCGCCACCAAGGTCGGCCCCTTCCGCGAGCAGGACGGCTCCTGGGGCACCGCCGCCCGCCCGGACCAACTGCGCGGTCACGTCGAGGAAAACCTCCGCCAGCTCGGCCGCGACCACCTCGACCTCGTGTACCTGCGCCGGATGCGCCAGGACTCCGTCGCCGAACACTTCGGTGCCCTCGCGGAGTTGCGGGAGGCGGGCCTGATCCGGCACCTCGGCATCTCGGCGATCGAACCCCGGCACCTCGACGAGGCGCTGGCCATCGCCCCGGTGGTCGCCGTGCAGAACCGGTACGGTCTCGACAACCCCGGCCCGGAGGGCAAGGAACTGCTCAAGCTGTGCGGGGAGCGCGGCATCGCCTTCGTGCCGTTCTACTCCGTAGCCGGGGAGACCGGCGAACGGGGCGCCCACGAGCGGGTCGCGTCCGACGCGGACGCCGTGGTCGCGGAGATCGCCGGGGCGCACGGGGTCAGCCCCACCCAGGTCCGGATCGCCTGGACCCTCCACCAGGGCCCGCACGTCCTCGCCATCCCCGGCACCGGCGACCCCGCCCATCTGACGGAGAACATCGCGGCCGGCGCCCTGAAGCTCACCGACGGCGAACTGGGCCGCCTGAACGCCTTCCACCAGTAGCGGAGCACCCCGCCGGACCCCTCTCCGGAGGAGACTGGCGCGCCGGTAGTTTTACGTATAACCTCTCCCGCTAACCACCCCCACCGGAAGGCTCCGATGCGCCGCGTTGCCCTGGTCACCCTCGTCGTGGACGACTACGACGACGCCATCCGCTTCTACACCGAGGCCCTGGGTTTCCGGCTGGCCGAGGACGAGCCCCGTCCGGACGGCTCCCGGTGGGTCGTGGTGGAGCCCGGCGCGGAACAGGGCACCGGCCTGCTGCTCGCCCGCGCGAAGGACGACGCCCAGCGCGCCCGCGTCGGCGACCAGACCGGCGGCCGCGTCGGCTTCTTCCTGCACACCGACGACTTCGCCCGCGACCACGCCCGCATGACCGCCCACGGGGTGACCTTCCTGGAGAACCCCCGCCACGAGCCGTACGGCACGGTCGCCGTCTTCCAGGACCTCTACGGCAACCGCTGGGACCTGCTCCAGCCCGCCGCCTGAACACCGCACGAACCCCATCCGCACGACCCGCCGAGGAAGCACGCCATGACCGCGCCCCGCATCGACACCGAGACCCTCCGCCGGCTCCCCAAGGCCGTCCTGCACGACCACCTCGACGGCGGCCTGCGCCCCGCCACCGTCATCGAACTCGCGGCCGCGGTCGGCCACACCCTGCCCACCACCGACCCGGACGAGCTGGCCGCCTGGTACGTCGAGGCCGCGGGCTCCGGCGACCTGGTCCGCTACATAGGCACCTTCGAGCACACCCTCGCCGTGATGCAGACCCGCGAGGGCCTGCTGCGCGTGGCCGAGGAGTACGTGCTCGACCTCGCCGCCGACGGCGTCGTCTACGCCGAGGTGCGTTACGCCCCCGAGCTGAACACCCGCGCCGGGCTGACGCTGGCCGAGGTCGTGGAGACCGTGCAGGAGGGCCTCGCGGCCGGCATGGCCAAGGCGGCCGCCGCCGGGACGCCGGTACGCGTCGGCACCCTGCTGTGCGGCATGCGCATGTTCGACCGGGTGGGCGAGGCCGCCGACCTGGCCGTGGCCTACCGCGACGCCGGGGTGGTCGGCTTCGACATCGCGGGCGCCGAGGACGGTTTCCCGCCCGCCGACCACCTGGCCGCCTTCGAGCACCTGCGCGCCGAGAGCGTGCCGTTCACCATCCACGCGGGCGAGGCGTACGGCCTGCCCAGCATCCACCAGGCCGTCCAGGTGTGCGGCGCCCAGCGCCTCGGGCACGGCGTCCGCATCACCGAGGACATCGTCGACGGCAAGCTCGGCCGCCTGGCCGGCTGGGTCCGCGACCGCCGGATCGCGCTGGAGATGTGCCCCACCTCCAACCTGCAGACCGGCTGCGCCACCTCCATCGCCGAGCACCCCATCACCGCGCTGAAGGACCTCGGCTTCCGGGTCACCCTCAACACCGACAACCGCCTGGTCTCCGGCACCACCATGACCCGCGAGATGGCGCTGCTGGTCGAGGAGGCGGGCTGGACGGTGGAGGACCTCCGCACGGTCACCGTGAACGCGGTCAAGAGCGCCTTCATCCCATTCGACGAGCGCAAGGCGCTTATCGAGGAGGTCGTCCTGCCGGGTTACGCCGACGCGCTCTGAAGCAGCCCCTTGACGTAGGCGGCCTGTCCGACGTGCTGGAGATCGTCGGACAGGACGCTCACCAGGCGCACGCCCAGCGTGACCGGGGGCTCCCAGCGCTCGTCCACCACCCGCTCCAGGTCCTTGGCGGCCAGCGCCCGCAGCACGCCGAGGGTCTGGTCGTGCACGGCGTCGTAGTACCCGGCCAGCAGCACGGTCGAGGGGACCCGCACCTTCGCGGCCTGCTCGGGGGTGTGGCCGTAGCCGGTGTCGTGGTGCGGCAGCTCCAGGTCGAAGCGGTCGGCCCAGTCCCGCGCCAGCCACACCTGGTCCAGCCCGAAGGCGTCGGCGATGTGGTCGTCCTGCACCCGGCTCAGATGCCACAGCAGCCAGGCGATGGAGTTCGCGCCGGGCGCGGGGGAGTGGTCCAGGTCGTCCGCGCCGAGTCCGTCGAGCACGGTGTGGACTTCTTCCCGGATACGGTCGTAGCCCTCGATGAGGATCTCCTTCGCGTACATGTTCCCACCCTCGCGCATCCCCGCCCCCGGCGCGAGAGCGTGACGTCACCCGGGTTCGCCGGGTTCCGCCTCCGGGGTGCCCAGCAGGGCGATCAGGGCGCGGGCGGCGGGGCTGGTGGCCCGCTCCGGCGGCAGCAGGGCCACCGTCTCGTACGCCGCCTCGTCGACGCCCTTGAGCGGGAGCGCGGTGAGCGAGGTCCGCTTGTGCCGGAAGTGCCGGGGGACGACCGCGATGCCGAGGTTCTCGTCCACCAGGTCCAGCAGGCTGTGCACGTCGTTGACCTCCAGGGCGACCGTACGGCGCACCCCGGCCGCGGCGAACGCGGCGTCCGTGGCCCGGCGCGGACCCCAGTCCGGGTGGAAGTCCACGAACACCTCACCGGCCAGGGCGGCCGGGTCCGGCACCGCGCCCAGTTCGGCGAGCCGGTGCTCGGGATGGCACAGCACGGTCATCGGCTCGCTGGTCAGCGGCACCGAGCGCAACTGGTCGCCGTCGGCCGGGACGCGGTAGGCGAAGGCGAGGTCCAGCCGGCCCGCCGACACCCCCTCCGCCAGCGCGCCCGAACCGCTCTGCCGCAGCCGGATCTCCACGTCCGGGTGCTCCCGCCGGAAGCCCGCCAGCAGCCCCGCCACATGCACCCCGGCGATGCAC
Organism: Streptomyces bauhiniae; assembly: GCF_004784475.1. Lineage (GTDB taxonomy): Bacteria > Actinomycetota > Actinomycetes > Streptomycetales > Streptomycetaceae > Streptomyces > Streptomyces seoulensis. The sequence goes on along the minus strand of NZ_SRRT01000005.1, from coordinate 157,225 downwards.
TGCTCCGCGCCCACCGCCAGCGTGCCGCGCAGCACCCCCTGCACCGCGGCCACCGCCTCGTGCGCGGAACGCACCTGCGCGAGGATGCGCTCGGCCTCCACCAGCAGCGCCCGCCCGGCCTCCGTCAGCGTCACCCGGCGCGTGGTGCGCACGAACAGCGGCGCCCGCAGTTCCCGCTCCAGGGCGCGGATCGACGCCGAGAGCCCCGACTGGGACACCATCAGCCGCTCGGCGGCACGGGTGAAGTGCTGGTCCTCGGCGACCGCGACGAAGTGCTGGAGATGACGCAGTTCCATGATTGAGAAGCCTAGCCGCTGAAATCCATCGGATTCTCCTGTTGGACCGCTGACCGGGCGCCGGGGAAGAGTTGGGGGCAGGCTGCCGGACACCGCCGTGTCCGGCGCCGGGAAGACCGTGTGCCAACCCCTTATGGAGTCGCGTTGTACACCGCCCACCCCGACCGCTACGCCGACCTGCCCTACCGGCGCTCCGGACGCAGCGGACTGAAGCTCCCCGCGCTGTCGCTCGGCCTGTGGCACAACTTCGGCCCCGACCGGCCGGTGGAGACCCAGCGCGCGATCCTGCGCCGCGCCTTCGACCTCGGGATCACCCACTTCGACCTGGCCAACAACTACGGCCCGCCGCCCGGCGCCGCCGAGTCCGCGCTCGGCGAGGCGCTGAAGGCCGACTTCACGCCGTACCGCGACGAACTCGTCATCTCCACCAAGGCCGGCTATCTGATGTGGCCCGGCCCGTACGGGGAGTGGGGCTCGCGCAAGTCCGTGCTGTCCTCGCTCGACCAGAGCCTGACGCGGATGGGCCTGGACCACGTCGACATCTTCTACTCGCACCGCTTCGACCCCGAGACCCCGCTCGAGGAGACCATGGGCGCGCTGCACTCGGCGGTCCAGCAGGGCAAGGCGCTCTACGTCGGCGTATCCAACTACTCCGCCGAGCAGACCCGCGAGGCGGCGCGCATCCTGGGCGAGCTGGGCACCCCGCTCCTCATCCACCAGCCGCGCTACTCCCTCCTCGACCGGCGCCCGGAGGAGCAGGGGCTGCTGGACACCCTGGACGACCTCCAGGTCGGCTCGATCGTCTACTCCCCGCTGGAGCAGGGCCTGCTGACCGGCCGGTACCTCGACGGCATCCCGGAGGACTCCCGCGCCGCGAGCGACAGCCCGTTCCTGAAGTCCGACGCCGTCACCGAGGACCTCGTCGGCCGGCTGCGCGCCCTGAACGAGATCGCCGCCTCACGCGGCCAGACGCTGGCTCAAATGGCGCTCGCCTGGGTGCTCCGGGGCGGACGGATTACTTCCGCTCTTGTCGGGGCGAGCAGCACCAAGCAACTGGAAGACAGCGTCGGCGCCATCCGGAATCTGGAATTCGACGCGGCCGACCTGGCTCGTATCGACGCCGTCACGCAGACTTGAACTCGCCGGAACGGTAGCGGCGGAAGGCGGAAGTTTTTTCCGCCTTCACAATTTCTTCGCGTATTCCGGCGCGGCCGGCGCTGAATTCCTGCCACACCGGGAAGCGGCGCCGCGGCAGAGCCCAGGGGACCCCGCCCCTGGGCTCTTGCCTTGTGGGGACTGGCGAGCGGGGCCTCCGCGCGCCGCCCACGGTCGATAATCCGCCAACTAATGCGGGGCGCTCCCGCGCGTCACATGATTCGGCCAGAATCGGGGCATCGCATATGCCAGGAGAGTGGCCGGAAAGACATGGTGACAGTGTTTCCATTGTGGCGATACTCGAAATGCCAGGGGCACTTCACCGCACAGGAGCCGCACGGAAAAGAGAGGGACCGGTCGGCACACCGGCGAGGCAACGGGGGAGTGATCGTGCACGATGAATTCCTGTGCCATGTCACCGCGTACGGGATCTGCGGCGGTCAGCGGGTAGGCGTACCGCTCGGCACCTACCGCGCGCCCACCCTCGCGCTCGCCCTGTGGTGGCTGCGGGACCGCGCCTCCTGGATCGCCGAACGCCTGGACCCCAGCCCCGAGGGCGAGAAGATCCCGGCGGGCGCCCTCGTCCCCGTCGCGGACACCGTGGCCGACGTCCCCACCCTGCTGCGCGCCTGGTGTTCGGACGACGCCCGGCAGGAACTGGTCGCGGACGAACTGGCCGGCGGACGCCTGGTACGGATCGCCGCGAGCGACGACACCACCGAGTACGAACTCCTCGCCGAGTCGATCGACGCCCTGCGTATGCAGCGCACCGTCCCCGCCTTCGTCGTCCCCGTGGCCTGAGCGCGAAACCGCAGGCCCGGCCCGGTCGCGACACACCGGGAACAGGTCCGCGCACAGCGAACACATTGGGTGGAATGCGTCGGCCGAGTCGGGGTACGAGCAACAGAGGCAACAGGCGACCGGCCGTACCGGGCATTTCGAGAGAGACACCATGACCGAACACCTGGGCGTGGCAGTGGCAGTGATACCGACTGGTTTCGACGTACCCGTGGAACCCCTTCGGCGTGCGGCGCACTACACCGGGGAACCAGGATGCATCGCCGACGCGCGGGCTTTCGCCGGGCGCTTCCTGGAGCAGTTGCGGACCGAGTGGTGCGCCACCGTGGACAGCCGCACCGGCGGGGAGCTGCTGCTCGTCGTCAGCGAACTGGTCACCAACGCCGACCGGCACAGCGGGGGCCCGTACATCCTGGAGCTGGAGGGCACCGACAGCGCGGTCAGCGTCTCGGTGTACGACAGCAGCGTGGCGCTGCCCCGCTTCTTTCCCAAGGACCCCGAGCGGGTCGGCCATCACGGCCTGGAGATCGTGCGTGCGGTCGCCTCGGAGATCACCGTGGACCGCGTACCGGTGGGCAAGCGTGTGCGTGCCGTGATCCGGCTGGACGGCTGAGCGGACCGCTCCCCAGCCTTTCTGAGCCCTCCTGGGCAATGAACGCCGACCGCGATCCGGTCGGCGCCTTCGTGTGTCCGGATTCGGTTCTGCAGCCAGTCCGGGCACCGGCATGACGGTCGCGCAGGCATGACAAAGGGCGGTCCGGCCTTGGCCGAACCGCCCTTCTCAGTTCAAGACGTTCAGGGCGTCAGAGCGTCATGCTCAGGCGCAGCCCAGCTCGCCCAGCATGCCCTGGCGCAGCCGCGCGATGATGCGCTTGATCAGCCGGGAGACGTGCATCTGCGAGCAGCCCAGCTTCTCGCCGATCTCCGCCTGGGTGGCCTCCTCCACGAACCGCATGTGGATGATCTGGCGGTCACGGTCGCTCAGCTCAGCCATCAGCGGGGCGAGGGCGTGGAAGTCCTCCACCAGCCGCAGGCCCTCCTCCTCGACGCCGATGAAGTCCGCCAGGACCGCCTCGCCGTCCTCGCGGCCGTCGCCGGTGAGGGCGGCGTCCAGCGAGCTGGAGTTGTAGCCGTTCGAGGCGAGCTGGCCCTCGACGACCTGCTCCTCGGTGATGTTCATCAGCGTGGCCAGCTCGGCCACGGTCGGGTCGCGGTCCAGGCGGCTCGACAGCTCCTCGCGGGCCTTGGCCAGCTCCACGCGCAGCTCCTGGAGCCGGCGCGGCACGTGCACCGCCCAGGTGGTGTCACGGAAGAAACGCTTGATCTCACCCACGATGTAGGGGAGCGCGAAGGACGTGAACTCCACCTCGCGCGAGATCTCGAACCGGTCGATCGCCTTGATCAGGCCGATCATGCCGGTCTGGACGATGTCCTCCATGTCGTCGCCCCGGCCCCGGAAACGCCCGGCGGCGAAGCGGACCAGCGACATGTTCATCTCGATCAGGGTGTTGCGCGCGTACTGGTATTCGTGCGTGCCCTCTTCCAGCTCCGCCAGCCGGCGGAAGAACTGGCGGGACAGCGCCCGCGCGTCACGCGGGGCGACGGATGCGGGGTCCGCGATACCAGGAAGGATCTCCTCGTCCGTCCTGTCCTGCGCGGTCTTCTCCGCGACCTCTGCCTGTGACCGGATGCCGACGGCGGTGTCCATTACCTCTCCCAAGTAAGTCACGGTTCTACGACTGCTCCGCGGCCCGGTCTCCCGGGGCCACGGTTGCCGCGTGGTCCCCGGATACCCGGAGATCCCCGCCCCATGCACGTCTTCTCTCACGGGCCGGGTACCCCCGGTCACGCGACGCATGCAGACCAATTTCGACGTGGCTCGAAATCGCCGAAGTGGCTCGATCTTATCGGCCCGCGACCGATGAGTCCGGGCCCGGGGGCCGGTCGGTACAGGTGAGCGCGCGACCGGCGCCGCGACCCGTACAGGAGGTCCCCATGTCCCACGGCGGTTTCACCACATGTCTCTGGTTCGACGGCCAGGCGGAGGAGGCGGCGCACTACTACGTCTCCGTCTTCAAGGACTCCGGCATCGGCCGGGTCACCCACTGGAGCGAGGCCGGCCCCGGTGAGGCCGGGACCGTGCTCACCGTCGAGTTCACCGCCAACGGCCAGAAGTTCGTCGCCCTGAACGGCGGCCCCGAGTTCACGTTCAGCGAGGCCGTCTCGTTCATGATCCTCTGCGCCGACCAGCGGGAGATCGACCACTACTGGACCCGGCTCACCGAGGACGGCGGCGAGGGCGGGCCCTGCGGCTGGCTCAAGGACAAGTACGGCGTCTCCTGGCAGGTCTGCCCCGAGCGGCTGCTCGAGATGACCAACGACCCCGACCCGCAGAAGGCCGCCCGCACCTTCGGCGCCATGATGAAGATGGGCAAGCTCGACCTCGCCGCCCTCGAGAAGGCGTACGCGGGCGAATGACCGGCACCGGCGCCCGGTCACACGCCCTCGGCGAGCACTTCGCCGATCGTGTGCCGGGCGTTCTCCGCCAGGACCGGGTTGGTGCGCCAGTAGTAGGGGAGCTGGACCAGGGCGATGGACAGCGCCCAGCCCCGGCCGCGCGCCCACTCGGCGTCGTCCGCGCCCACCGCGTCGCGGAAGACGCCCCGGACGGAGGCGGGCAGCAGGTTCCAGGCCACGATCAGGTCCACGGCCGGATCACCCACCCCCGCGCAGCCGAAGTCGATCACCGCGCTCAGCCGGCCCCCACCGGAGACCAGCACATTGCCGGGGGAGAGGTCGGCGTGCGCCCAGACCGGCGGGCCGGTGTGCACGGGGGCGGCCAGCGCCCGCTCCCAGCGTGCGGTCGCCCCGGCCGTGTCGATGCGGCCCGCCAACTGGGCCAGCGCATCACGGGTCTCCGCGTCCTGGCCGGCGAGCGGACCGCCCCGGTAGCTCCGGGGCGCGTCCGGGGTCGCGGTCCGGCGCAGGGCGGCCACGAACGCGCCCAGCTCCTTGGCCAGTTGCTCCGGCTCCTCCACGGCGCCCGCGACCGGGTTGGCGCCGTCCAGCCAGCGGTACACCGACCAGGGCCAGGGGAAGCCGTCGTCCGGCTCCCCGGAGCCCACCGGCTCGGGGACGGCGACCGGCAGGCCGGGGGCCAGGCGGGGCAGCCAGTCCCGCTCGTGCGTCACGTCCGCCACCGCGCCCGGATGGCGGGGGAGCCGGACCACCAGCTCCGGGCCCAGGCGGAACATCGCGTTCTCCGTGCCGGACGACCGCAGCCGGGTCACCGGCAGCCCCGCCCACGCGGGGAACCGCCGCACCACCAGGCGCTCCACCAGCGGGGCGCCGATGTCGAGTTCACCGTCACGCATCTTCCGAGTACTCACCGGCCCCATCCAAGGGCCGGCGGGTCCCCGCTGTCGACCGAAAAAACACCGTCAACACGAGAGGGCCGACCATGGCCGTGCAATCCGAAGGAACGCCCTGCTGGGCCGACGCGATGTTCACCGACCTGGAGGGGGCCAAGCGGTTCTACGGCGACGTCCTCGGCTGGACCTTCGGCGAGTCGTCGTCCGAGTACGGCAACTACACCCAGGCGTACGCCGACGGCAAGGCCGTCGCCGCGATCGTCCCGCCCATACCCGGCCAGGAGAGCGCCTCGCAGTGGTGTCTCTACTTCGCCTCGCCGGACGCCGCCGCCACCGCCACGAAGGTCAAGGAGAACGGCGGCGAGGTGCTGATGGAGCCGATGCGGATCGGTGACTTCGGCACCATGGCGATCGCCCGCGAGCCCAGCGGTGCCGTGTTCGGCATCTGGCAGGGCGACGCCCACGAGGGCTTCGAGGCGGTGGCCCAGCCCGGCGCCTACTGCTGGACGGAGCTGTACACCCGCGAGCCCGAGAAGGCGGACGCGTTCCTGGCGGCCGTCTTCCCGTACCGGATGAAGGACATGGCGGACGGGCACGTCGACTTCCGGCTGTTCGACCTGGGCGCCGACCCGGTGCTCGGCCGGATGCGGATGGGCGAGGAGTTCCCGCCCGAGGGCCCCTCCTACGTCAACGTCTACTTCACCGTCGACGACTGCGACGCGGCCGTGGACCGCGCCACCGAGCGCGGTGCCGTGCTCCGGTTCGGCCCGATGACCAGCCCCTTCGGCCGGTTCGCCGCCCTCAGTGACCCGCAGGGCGTGACCTTCTCGGTGATCGACGTCACCACGACGGAGGGCGGCATGCCCGAGTTCAAGGACGCCTGACCCGGCCGGTCGGACCCCGCGCGCGGCCATGGCATGATCGGGCACATGCGTGAACGTGTGGTGGCCGCGTGCGACGGGGCTTCGAAGGGAAACCCCGGACCGGCCGGATGGGCGTGGGTGGTCTCCGACGACGACGAGCGGACCCCGGCCCGCTGGGAGTCGGGCCCGCTCGGCCGGGCCACCAACAACGTCGCCGAACTCACCGCGCTGGAACGGCTGCTGACCGCCGTCGAGCCGGACGTGCCGCTGGAGGTCCGGATGGACTCCCAGTACGCGATGAAGGCCGTCACCACCTGGCTGCCCAACTGGAAGCGCAACGGCTGGAAGACCGCCGCGGGCAAGCCGGTCGCCAACCAGGACCTCGTGGTCCGTATCGACGCGCTGCTCGACGGCCGCTCGGTGGAGTTCCGGTACGTCCCCGCCCACCAGGTCGACGGCGACCCGCTGAACGACTTCGCCGACCGCGCCGCCAGTCAGGCCGCCGTGGTGCAGGAGGCCGCGGGCAGCGCCCACGGCTCGCCCGAGCCGCCGCCCTCCCCCGACACCCCGGCCCCCTCCGCCCGCCGAAAGGCGCCCCGGCGCACCTCCGGCGCCTCTGGCTCCGCCTCCTCGCGGACCATCAAGGCCAAGTTCGCCGGCCGCTGCCTCTGCGGCCGCTCCTACGCGGCGGGCGAGTCCATCGCCAAGAACGCGCAGGGCTGGGGCCACCCGGAGTGCCGTACCGCCACCGGCTGACCGGCCCCGCCGGATGCTTCCGGGCCCGGTCGTACGCCGACGCTGCTACCCTGCGAGGCCGATCGACTACGTCCGGTGACTTCCAGGGGTGTGTGCGTGAAGGTCGTCTGCGTCGGAGGCGGGCCTGCCGGCCTGTACCTCGCCATCCTGCTCAAGCGGCAGAACCCGTCCCACGACATCACCGTCCATGAACGCGGCCCCGAGGGCTCCACGTACGGCTGGGGCGTCACCTACTGGCAGGGCCTGATGGCCCGGCTCCGCGCCCACGACCCCGAGTCGGCGGACGCCATCGCCCGGAACTCCGTGCACTGGCACGAAGGCGTCGCCCACGTACGGGACTTGAGTACCCGTCAGCGGGGCGATCAGGGCTCCGGCATCGGCCGCCACCGCCTCCTCGAACTGCTCGCCGAGCGCGCCCGACACCTGGGCGTGCGGCTGGAGTTCCAGAGCGAGATCACCGAACTTCCCGCCGGGGCCGACCTGGTGGTGGCCGCCGACGGCATCGGCAGCGCCCTGCGCACCCGGTACGCGGAACAGTTCGGCACCCAGGTCACCCACGGCCGCAACCACTTCCTCTGGCTCGGCACCACCAAGGTCTTCGACGCCTTCACCTTCGCGTTCGTCGAGACCGAGCACGGCTGGATCTGGGCCTACGGCTACCCCTACGACACCGGGCACAGCACCTGCGTCATCGAGTGCTCGCCCGAGACCCTCACCGGCCTCGGCCTGCACAGCGCCGACGAGGGCGACGGGCTCGCCCTGCTGGAGCGCCTCTTCGCCGGCCTCCTCGACGGCCACCCCCTCATCGGCCGCGCCAACGACGGCACCAGCGTCCCCTGGCTGAACTTCCGCACCCTCACCAACCGCACCTGGCACCACGACGGCCTCGTCCTGCTCGGCGACGCCGCCCACACCACCCACTACTCCATCGGCGCCGGCACCACCCTCGCCCTGGAGGACGCCATGTGCCTCGCCACCGCCCTGGGCGAGCACCCCGCCCTGCCCGACGCCCTCGCCGCCTACGAGAAGCGCCGCCGCTCCGAGCTGCTGTCCGCGCAGAGCGCCGCCCGCTACAGCGCCCGCTGGTACGAGAGCCTGCCCCGCTACATCGAGCTGCCCCCGCACCGCATGTTCGCCCTGCTCGGCCAGCGCCACTCCCCGCTGCTGCCCTACGTACCGCCCCAGCTCTACTACGGCCTCGACAAGGCCGCCGGACAGCTCGGACCGCTGCGCCGGCTCAAGCGCTGGCTCGGTCCCCGCGCCGCCCGCGCGCTGCACGCCGCGCGCACCCCCGACCGCTCCCGCTGACCCCTTGCGCCCCAGCTCAGGGGCACGGGTACCGGTTGGTGAATGGTCATTCACCGGATAGAGTGAATGGCTATTCACCAGTCACGCACATTCACCCGCAGGAGCGTCGATGGACCCCTCCGCCCCCATACCCGAGCCGTCCGGCACCCTCGCGGCGCCGCCCCGGCTGCGGGAGCGCCTCACCATCCCCGTGCTGGCGTCGGGCGGCATCCTCATGGCCGTCATGCAGACCGTGGTCGTCCCGCTTCTGCCGGACCTGCCCCGGCTCACCGGGTCGTCACCGGCCGCCGTCTCCTGGATGGTCACCGCCACCCTGCTCTCCGGCGCCGTGCTCACCCCGGTCCTGGGCCGCGCCGGTGACATGTACGGCAAGCGCCGGGTGCTGACCTCCGCGCTCGCCCTGATGACCGTCGGCTCGGTGCTGTGCGCGCTGTCCTCGGACATCACCGTGCTCATCATCGCCCGCGCCCTCCAGGGCGCCGCCGCCTCCGTCGTCCCGCTGTCCATAAGCATCCTGCGCGACGAACTCCCGCCCCAGCGGCGGGGGTCGGCGGTCGCGCTGATGAGCTCCACCGTCGGCATCGGCGCCGCCCTCGGCCTGCCGCTGGCCGCGCTCGTCGTGCAGTACGCCGACTGGCACACCATGTTCTGGCTGACCAGCGCCCTCGGCGCGCTCGGGGTCGCGGCCACCTGGTGGGCGGTCCGGGAGTCGCCGGTGCGCGAGCCCGGCCGGTTCGACGTGGTCGGCGCGCTGGGCCTGGCCGTCGCGCTGGTCTCCCTGCTGCTCGCCGTCTCCCAGGGCGGCCAGTGGGGCTGGACCAGCCCCGCCGTCCTCGGGCTGTTCGCCGCCTTCGCCGTGGTGCTCGCCCTGTGGTGGCGCCAGCAGCTCCGCACCGCCCGGCCGCTGGTCGACCTGCGGCTGGTGACCCGGCCGAGGGTGGGCCTGTCCCATGTGGCGGCCCTGCTCACCGGCTTCGCGTTCTACGCCAACTCGCTCGTCACCGCCCAGCTCGTCCAGGCGCCCAAGGCCAGCGGCTACGGGCTCGGGCTGTCCATCGTCGCCACCGGCCTGTGCCTGCTGCCCGGCGGCGTCACCATGCTGCTCTTCTCACCGCTGTCCGCCCGGATCTCCGCCCGGCGCGGGCCCAGGATCACCCTCGCGCTCGGCGCCGCCGTCATCGCCTGCGGCTACGCGCTGCGCATCGCCGACAGCCGCGACCTGTGGATGATCATCCTCGGGGCGACCGTGGTGGCCACCGGCACCACCCTCGCCTACTCCGCGCTGCCCACCCTGATCCTGCGCGCCGTACCGGCCGCCCAGACCGCGTCCGCCAACGGCGTCAACGTCCTGATGCGGACCATCGGCCAGGCCGTCTCCAGCGCCGCAGTCGCCGCCGTACTGGTCCACCACACCAGCCTCGTCGGCGGACTGCCGGTGCCCACCCTGCACGGGTATCTGCTCGCCTTCGGCATGGCCGGCGCCGTCGCGCTCGCCGCCTGCGCTGCCGCGCTCACCATCCCCGGCGACAACACCCCCGACGGCACCCCCCGCGCCGAGGGCACCGCCCAGGGGGCCCGCGCCCTGGAGGAGGCGTGACCACCGCACCCGCCCCCGCGCGCCGGGACGCCGAGGCGACCAAGGCGGCCATCCTCAAGGCCGCCCGGCACCTCCTGGCCCGGCACGCGCACGCCGACATCACCCTCAAGGCCGTCGCGGAGCGGGCCGGGGTCAGCGCGCCGCTGGTGGTGAAGTACTTCGGCAACAAGGACGCCCTGTTCGCCCGCGTCATGTCCTTCGACACCGACGCCGACGCCCTCCTCGACGCACCCCTGAACGGCCTCGGACGGCACATGGTCCGGCACGTCCTGGCCAGCCAGCGCGACCGCGGCGCCGACCCGCTGCTGCGCATCGCCTTCGCCCCGCTGCACGGCGACCACGGAGACATCCTGCGCGCCAACTTCCGCGCCCAGGTCACCGACCGCCTCGCCGCCCGGCTCACCGGCCCCGACGCGGGCCTGCGCGCCGAACTGGCCGTCGCCGCGCTGATCGGCGTCGGCGTCATGTACGGCATCGCCCGCGGCCCCCACCTGCGCGAGAGCGGCCCGGACGAGGTCGCCGACCGCTACGGGCCGCTCGTCCAGGCCCAGTTGACGCCCTGACTCACCCCTCGGGCCCCGTCAGCAGCGACTCCGCGCAGCGGCGGAACGCGGCGAGCAGGCGGCCGTTGTCGCCCGCGCGGGTGGCCAGCGCGACATGGCACGGCTCCACGCCGTGCAGCGGGATCGCGGTCAGATCGGGCCGCGCCGGCATCCCCGGCGCGGCCGCCGCGATCGCCAACGCCTGGCCGGACGCGACCAGTTCGAACTTGTCCTCGATGTCCCCGATGAACGGCCCGTCCGGCGCGGGCCGTCCGTCCGGGCGCGGGTCGATCCGCCAGAACGCGTCCCACAGCGGGTCCGGGACGCGGGGGAGGGGCTCGTCCGCGATGTCGTCCAGCGTGACCGACTCCTTGCCCGCCAGCCGGTGGTCCAGCGGGACCACCACCACGCGCGGCTCGTCGTAGAGCACGCTCACCCGCAGCCCGTCGGTGGCGAACGGCAGCCGGGCCACCAGGGCGTCCACCCGGTGGCCGAGCAGCGCCTCCCGCGCCTCGTGCCAGCGCAGGTGCGTGGCCCGCACGTCCGCGTCCGGGAACTTGCGCCGCATCTCCCGCACGGCCGGGGTGACCAGTACGCCCGTCGTGTAGCCGACGGTGATCCGGCTGGGCTCGGCGGCCGCCCGCGCCTCCGTCGCCGCCTGGTGCGCGGCCCGCAGCAGCGCCCTGGCGCGGGGCAGGAAGACCTTGCCCGCCTCGGTGAGCCGGGTGCCCTGCGGGGTGCGGTCCAGCAGTTCCACGCCCAGCTCCCGCTCCAGCCGCCGTACCTGACGGCTGAGCGAGGGCTGGGTGATGTGCAGGGCGGTGGCCGCGCGGCCGAAGTGCCGGTGCTCGGCGACGACCGTGAAGTACCGGACCAGCCGGAGATCGAGATCCGCGAAGTCGGACATGCCCTCCAGCGTACGGCCTGTACACCAGCGGTGATGCCCGGAGCGTATTGCGCCATGCGGAAGAAGCCTTGGACGCGCGGGTTCCGCCCGGCCGACGATGGAGGCACTTCCACCGACCATCCGAGGAGAGCTTCATCATGCGTGTTTTCGTCACCGGGGCCACCGGGTTCATCGGCTCCGCCGTGGTGCCGGAACTGATCGGCGCCGGGCACGAGGTCGTCGGCCTCGCCCGCTCGGACGACGGGGCCGCCGCGCTGAAGGAGGCGGGCGCCGAGGTGTTCCGGGGCACCCTGGACGACCCCGAGGGCCTGGCCCGCGCGGCGGACGGCGCCGACGGGGTGATCCACCTGGCCTTCGTCCACGACTTCGCCGACTTCGACGCGGCCGGCGCCACCGACCTGCGGGCTGTCGAGGCGATGGGCGCCGCCCTGGCGGGCTCCGACCGGCCGCTCGTGGTCACCTCCGGCACCGCGATCGCCCCGGCGGGCCGCCTCGTCACCGAGACCGACGCCCCCACGCCGGGCACCCACCGCACCCCGTCCGAGGAGGCCGCCGTCGCGCTGGCCGAGCGGGGCGTGCGCGGTTCCGTGGTGCGGCTCGCGCCCTCCGTGCACGGGCGCGGCGACAAGGGCTTCGTACCGCACCTCATCCGCATCGCCCGCGAGAAGGGCGTCGCCGCCCACGTGGGGGACGGCGCCAACCGCTGGCCCGGTGTGCACCGGCTCGATGCCGCCCGGCTGTTCCGGCTGGTGCTGGAGCAGGCCCCGGCCGGTACCCGGTGGCACGCGGCCGCCGACGAGGGGGTGCCGTTCCGGGAGATCGCGGAGGTCATCGGGCGTCATCTGGATGTGCCCGTGGTGAGCGTGCCGAGGGAGCGGGCGGGGGAGCACTTCGGGTTCCTCGGCCGGTTCGCCGGGGTGGACAACCCGACCTCCAGCGCCGCGACCCGCGAACGGCTCGGCTGGCGGCCCAGCGAGCCGGGTCTCCTCGCCGATCTGGACGAGGGCCACTACTTCGAGTGAACCAGCACAACAGGGCCGATCAAGTGAGCGGTTTGAAAGAACGTTTGCGCGGTTAATTGCACCGCATGACCGAGGAGGCACCGCGCAGGGGGCGGGACGAGACCAGGGAAGAGCGGGCCGACCGCAAGTGGGGCGAGCTGATCCAGGAGGTACGTGTCGCGCAGACCGGCGTACAGATCCTCTTCGGCTTCCTGCTGACGGTGGTCTTCCAGCCCAAGTACGCCCAGCTCTCCAGCGCCGACCAGATCATCTACATCATCACCGTGGTCCTGGGGGCCTGTGCGACCGGCGCCCTCATCGGCCCCGTCTCATTGCACCGCCTGGTCTCCGGGCGCCGGGTGAAACCGCAGGCGGTAAAGCTGGCAGGGCGGCTGACCTTCATCGGCCTGGTGCTGCTCCTGGCCACCATGGCCTGCTCGCTGCTCCTGATCCTGAGGGTGGCCACCCACGACGGCTATGTGCCGTGGCTGGTCGGCGCCGTCGTCTTCTGGTACCTGGTCTGTTGGTACGGCCTGCCGATATGGGCCCGCCTCCGGCACACCGACCCCGAGGACCGCTAACGCCCGGTACGGGCCGCGAGGGCCGTCAGGGAGCGGTCGTGGGCCCGGCTGAGCAGGAGCAGGGAGAGCACGGAGCCGATCAGCGCGCAGAACATGTCCCACTGGGTGTCCCACACATCGCCCTGGGTCGCGAGGAACGCGTCGGCTCCGTGCCCGCCGATCACGGCGGCCAGCCACTCCAGCAGCTCGAAGCAGGCGCTGAAGGCCAGGCAGGCGCAGACCGTCAGCGGGGCCAGCCAGCGGCTGCCGCGCAACGGTGAGGTACGGGAGAGCAGCTCCCGTACCAGGATCGCCGGGACGAAGCCCTGCATCAGATGCCCGAACCGGTCGTACGGATTGCGGCTCAGGTGCAGGGTGTCCCGCACCCAGTCGCCCGCCGGGACCTGCGCGTAGGTGTAGTGGCCGCCGACCGCCAGCACCAGGGCGTGCGCGGCGAGCAGACCGCACAGCAGCCCGGTGAGCGGGAAGCGCCGCCAGAGCAGCACCACCAGGGGCAGGCCGATCATGACCCAGAAGGTCTCCAGGAGCCACGTCGTACGGTCCCGCGCGCCCCACGCGGAGACGGCCAGACCCACGGTGGCCACGCCCGCGAACACGACGGGCGGCACCGTGCGGCGGACGGTCGGCCGGTCGGGGTGGACTGCGGTCATGGCGGGCTCCAGAGGCTGGACGGTGTCGGTCGCCCCATCGTCCGGCCGCCCGGTGCGCGGGGGCATGAGTACCGGTACTCATGCCCCCGCCGTGCGTCCCTAGGGCTTGTCCCCCACGGCGCCGCGCAGCGCGGTGAGGCAGGAGCCGATGGCCTGCTGCAGCTCCTCCAGGCGCCGGACCATGTCGTCCTCGTAGAAGTCCTGGGCGTCGTCGAAGGTCAGCTCCTCGAAGGCGCGGGTCGCCTTCTGCAGGCTGCCGTAGAACTTGGTGCGCCGCTCCTGCACCCGGAGTTCGGGGTCGGCCTCGACGGTGTCGGCGACCAGCGTCTTCAGCGTGTCGTACGCCTCCACCGCCCACTCGCCGGTGTCCTCGTCGTCCTCCAGCTCGTCGATCAGCGACAGATGGCGCTCGGCCTCCTCGCGCAGCTCGGCGGGGGCCTCGACGGTCTGCCCGGCCGGGGTCCTGATCTGCCCGGACTCCGCGATCTGCCGGACGTAGCCGATCTTGTCGGCGGCGCGGCTCTCGGTGGCGACGGCTTTCTTCAGGTCGTCGGTGCGCACCACGTCCCGCGCCAGCTCGGCCTGCAGCTCCGGGTCCTCCTTGATCCGGTCCAGCAGGGCGGAGCGGGCCGCGCGGGCGGTGGAGGGGTCGGCCAGGATGGCGGCGCGCAGCGCGGTCGGGTTCTCGGCCACCTCCAGCGCCTTGGTCGGCCGGATGCCCTCGGCCTCGGCGGCCTCCGCGATGGCCGTACCGCGCTCGGAGGTGGCGCTGCTGCGGGACGAGTAGTAGCTCAACCAGACGTCGGAGTCCGGGAGTTGGACGTCCTGGCCCGGCTGAAGCGTCTCGAACTGCGGGACCAGGCCGTCGTCGGCGGCCCGGTCCCACGCCCGGTAGTAGCGCATGACCCGCTCCGGGGAGCACTCCGCCAGCTCCGCGAACTCCTTCGCGGACACCTTCGGGGTCTCCCCGGCCGCCTGTCCGCCCGGCCGCACGCTGCGCGCCACCATCAGCGCGAAGGCCCAGCCGCCGGTGCGCGCGTACACCCCGAACTCGCGGGCGTCGCGCGCCACGAGGTCGGACAGGGGCGCCGGTGCGGCGGCGGTCGTCTCGGAGGGGTCGATGGCCAGGGTCACGGATGGCTCTCCTGCGTACGGGGGCTCGATGGTGCGGCCACCCGGCCGGCCGGGCGCCGAGGGCAGCCTATATGGCCCGATAGGCGATGTTTGGCTGCCGCCCGTACCGGCCGTCTCAGCGTTCGCGGTCCGTGAGCGCGTCCAGCAGGGCCCCCAGCTCGGCCGCCGCGCCCGGCTCCAGCGGCAGCCTGTCGAGCAGCGTACGGGCGGCGGCCAGGTGCGCGCGGGCCTCCGCCAGGGCCGCGGCCCGGCCGCCCGCCGCCTCGATCAGCGCCGCCGCCTCCGCCGTACGGTGCCGACGGAGCAGGCCGGGCAGCCGGGCGCCCTCGGGGGCGGCGAGCGCGGCCAGCACCGGGTACGTCCTCTTGCCCTCGCGCAGGTCCCCGCCCACCGGCTTGCCGGTGACCTCGGGGCGGCCCCAGATGCCCAGCACGTCGTCCGCGAGCTGGAAGGCGACCCCCGCGTGCCGTCCCGCCCGGTCCAGCGCGGCGACGACCGGACGCGGAGCCCCGCCCAGCAGCGCGCCGAGTGCGAGCGAACAGCCCAGCAGCGCACCCGTCTTGCCCTCCGCCATCACCCGGTACTCCTCGGGCGTCACCGCCTCCGGGCCGGTCCACGGCCGCGAGGCGAACAGCAGGTCGTCGGCCTGCCCCCGCATCACGTCCGCCAGCGCGCCCGACAGCAGCCGCACCCCGCCGGGCACATCGGCCAGGACGCCGACGGCCAGCGCGAACAGGGCGTCCCCGGCGAGGACGGCGGGACCCGTGCCGTACGCCTTCCACAGCGCGGGGCGGCCGCGCCGGTTGGCGTCGCCGTCCATGATGTCGTCGTGCAGCAGCGAGAAGGCGTGCACCAGCTCCACCGCGACCGCGCCCGGCACCCCCGCCCCGGCGTCCGCGCCGGCCGCCCGCGCCCCGAGCACGGCCAGCGCCTGCCGCACCCCCTTGCCGCCGGCCTCGGCGCCCTCGCGCCAGCCGAAGGAGTACGCGGCCATCTCGGCCAGCCACGGATGCAGCCCGGCGACCGCCTCCCGCAGCGCGGGCCGTACCAAGTCACGGGTGCCGGAGAGGACTTGGGCCGCCGAGATCCGCTCCGCGCGGAACACCGCCGTCACCGGGCGCCCTCCGCCTCGGGCACGAACTCGGCCTGCGCCCGCGCCACCATCTCCCGCGCGTGCCGCAGCCCCGAGCGCTCCAACACCACGGACAGCTCGGCCAGTTCGGCCGCCGTCTCCCCCGGGTCGCGGCCGAGCCGGGCCAGCGACTTGGCCAGACCGAGGCGGGACAGCGCCTCGCCACGGGGTTCGTCCATCGTGCGGAACTCGGACAGCGCCAGGCCGTACAGGTCCCGCGCCTCCTCGTAACGCCCGGCACGGTAGAGGACGTTGCCGCGCATCTTGTGGTTGTAGGCGAGCGCGCTGGACAGGTTCATCGTCCGGCACGTCTCCTCCGCCCGCGACAGCAGCTCCAGCGCCCGGCCGGTGTCCCCGTCGCGCGCCGAGAGGATGTCCGCGAGCCCGCGCAGCGCCCAGGCGTGACCGCGCCGGTCGTCGGCGCGCTCGGCTATCTCCGCCGCCTCCTCGAACAGCGCGTACGCCCCCTCGAAGTCACCGGTGTTGCGGTGCATCTGGGCGATGCCCTCCAGCGCCCACACCGTGTGCCGGGCCTCGCCGCGCCTGCGGGCCTCGGCCAGCAGTTGTTCGTGCAGCCGGCCCACCGCCGCGTAGTCGCCCTGGATGCGCCCCGTCTCCGCGAGCCCGGCCAGCGAGTAGCCCCGGACCACGATGTCACCGCCGCGCTCGCCGAGTTCGGCCGCCAGCCCCAGCAGCCGCCAGGCCAGCGGGAACGCCCCGCGCTGCCGGGCCAGCGTGCCCCCGCTCCACAGCGCCCACGCCATCGCCCCGGTGTCCCCGGCCGTACGGGCCGCGCGGTAACTCGCCTTCCACGCCCGGTCGGCCTCCGCCGTGCTGCCGAGCCGGCGGTGCGCCTCGGCGACCGCGAGACCGCAGCGGGCCACCTCGGCGGGGTGCCCGGCCCGCTCGGCCTCGCGCAGCCGCTCCAGCCCCTCGGCGAGCACCTCGGTCAGCGAGGAATTGACGGACAGGGTGGTCAGGGCGCCCTGATACTCCGGGGCGAAAGCCTTGCCGTACATGTGAACCCTTCTATACACCACGTGTATACGCGCCGCGAATAGCACGCGGGCGAATCGCCCCGGTCCACCGGGGGAGCCGGGGCGTGGTCGGTCGTGGGGCAAGACGCGGGTACGGCGACGGGGGTTGCCCGTGCGACGCGGATCACTCCGAGTGGCGCGGGGAACCCCCGTACAGAATCAGTGCTGTTGGGGCTTCTGCGGGGTGGCCTCGCTGGGCCGGACCACCACGACGCCCTCGCCCTGGAGCATGAGCTGGACGGCTTCGCCCGAACCGCCGCGCAGCATCGAGCCGATGGACTGCGAGCGGTGCAGCGAGGTGCGCAGGTTCGCGGTCCAGCCGACCACCGCGTCCGTGTCGACATACACCGGCGCCTGCTCGGAGACCGGGATCACCAGCGGGTTGCCCTCGCACATCAGGCCGAGTCTGCCGTGCCCGCTGAAGACGCTGTTGAACAGGCCGCCGCCCGCGATGCCGGAGCCCTTCACCGTCTTGATCTCGTAGGACAGCGAGGCGTCGAAACACAGCACGTTGCGGCCGTTGACGGTGAACTGGTCGCCGGGCTCCACCTCGACGATGAAACAGTTCTGCGCCTCGTGCGCGAACCACGCCTCGCCCCGCCCGCGCACCACCATCAGGGGCAGCCCCTCGCCGGTCACCGCGCGCTTGAGCATGCCGCCCACGCCCTGGCCCTTGCGCTCGAACTGGAGGCTGCCCCGGTGGGCGATCATCGCGCCCTGGCGGGCGAGCATCTCACCGTCCACCGCGTATCTGACGCACTTGCCGTTCTCTATCGCCATCCCCGGCTCGACGGCCGGACGGACCATGTGCTCACTGGAAAAGAGGTCACCCTTCATGAGCGCATGGTGTCCCGGACGGACCCGTTCCGCCAAGATCACGCGAGCGACGGGGCGTCCGGGACGGGGAGTTCAGCGCGCCGGGGAGGCCGGGGCGATGTCCGCGTTGCGCTCCACCAGCGCCGGGCCGCGCCGCTGCTTGGCGCTCTTGCCGCAGAACGCCGGCTCCAGGGCGCCCGCCAGCGCGTTGAGGACCTTGCCGTTGTTGGAGGTGGTGGCCACCGCCGTCAGCGCCCGCTTGCCGTCCTTCGTGGCGAACGCGTAGGTGTAGTAGCCCTGTACGGCGCCCGTGTGCCCGTACACCGACACCCCGCAGGACAGGTCCCGGCGGCGCAGACCCAGGCCGTAGGCGGTGGTGGCGTCGACCTTGGTGAAGCGCTCCATCTGCGCCAGTTGGGCGGCGGAGAGCAGCTTGCCGCCGAGCAGCGCCGCGTAGAAGGTGTTGAGGTCCTTGGCGGTGGAGATGACGGCGCCCGCGCTCTGCGCCCAGGACACGGTCTGCTCGGTCGCGTCGACCAGCGGGTCGCCGGACCGGTCCGGGGTCAGATAGCCGCGCGCGAACCGGCCGGGGATCCTGGTGTCCGGGTGGACGTAGAAGGTGTCCCGCAGCGTCAGTGGGCCCATGATCCGGTTCTGGTACGCCTCCTTGACCGGGCGTCCGGTGAGCTTCTCGATGAGCATGCCCGCCACCACGAAGTTGGTGTTGGAGTACGAGTAGGCCGCGCCGGGCGCGTTGACGCGCGGCTTCTTCAGGGACAGCGCGACCAACTGGGGGTAGGTGAACACCTTGTTCCGCACGGCCTCGAAGCCGGAGACGCTCTGGGCGAACATGTCGTTGGTGTAGTCGTACAGCCCGCTGCGGTGGCTCAGCACGTGCCGCACGGTGATGGCGTCGCCCGGCAGCAGCTTCGGCAGGTACCGGTTCACCGGGGCGTCCAGGTCCAGCTTGCCCTCGTCGGCCAGTTGGAGCAGGACGACCGAGGAGAACGTCTTGGTCACGCTGCCGATGCGGAACCGGTCGGCGGTGCTGGCCGCGCGGCCGGTGCCCCGGTCGGCGACGCCCCGGCTGATCAGATGGCTGCGGCCCTGGTCGTCGATCCGGGCCAGCGCGGCCGGGGCGCCCTGGGCGCGGACCGTGCGCAGCACCCCGTCCACGCCCGCCGTGTCGGGCGCGGGGAGCGCGGCCGCCGCACTCTTCTCCCCGGTCGCCGCCTGTGCCGGGACGACGAGGAGCGACAGCGCCACCGCCCCGAGTACCGCGCTCCTGCCCACCGTTGCCGAGACCATCAGGCCACCACTCCCGTCCACACCGCCGTTGCTGCGACATGCGTCACATTCCGGCCTGGAACCTAGGGGATTGACGGCCCGTCTCCCCAGTCGACACACAGTCGGCCATGCGGTGATCACTCCGGGGTGTCCTTTGGGTAAAGGATTGTCCCGGAGAACAGCGAAATGGATCATTCCTTCTTTACGTGGCCATGACTCATCCGAAAGGGTGAACCTTCGGGGCGCGATCCGCCTGCCCCGATGGCCGCCCAACGGCGCCATGTGTCACGGCGTCCGGCATGCCCGGCCGCCGTCGAACGAAGGAACAACCCCTGGTGCGCAGACCGCACATACGCAGTGTGGCCGTCGCCGTCGCGGTGGCGACGGCGGCCACGGGCCTGGCCGGCACGGCCTTCGCCCGCCCCGCGCCCTCGACGGCCCGCACGGCCGCCGAAGGCGTCCGGACCGCCGCACGGACCGCCCCCGTGGTGAACGCCGCCCGCGCGGCCGCCGTCGCCCACGCCGACGCCTCCGGGGTCGGCACGGGTGACGAACTCCGCGTGCAGGACGTCATGTTCGACCCCGAGGGCGGCCGTCACGTCCGCTTCCAGCGCGCCCACAGCGGCATGCCGGTGCTCGGCGGCGACCTGGTCGTCCACCTCGACCGGCAGCTCGCCTACACCGGCGTGACCACCGCGGCCGGCCAGTCCGTCCAGGCCACCGCCTCCGACGCCCGGATCACCCCCAGGCAGGCAGCCGCCAAGGCGGCCGACGCCGCCGAGGGTGACGCCGGGACCGCCGAACTCGTCGTCGACGCGCGCGACGGCGAGACCGCCCTCGCCTACCGGGTCACCGTCACCGGCAGTGCCCTGGACGGCGCGAGCGGCACCCGCACGGTCGTCGTGGACGCCGTCACCGGCGAGGTCCGCAGCAACGCCCCGGACGCGGACGAGTTCCTCTCGCCGAAGCTCCGCAAGGCGCTGCGGGCGCGCGGCGAGACGGTCACCCCGTCCACCTCCGCCCAGAGTGCGCCGAGCCTCCTCGCGGGCATCACCTCGGGTGCCTCGGGCTACCCGGCGACCGCGCGCGGCACCGGCAAGACCCTGTTCGCGGGCAGCGTCCCGCTGACCACCACGCAGACCTCGCGCGGCCACTTCCAGCTCAAGGACCCCACCCGGTACAACACCGAGACGCGGGACGCCAAGGGCAAGTACACCGAGTCCTTCGGCAGCGGCACCGCGATCACCGGTACCGGCAACGTCTGGGGCAACGGGAGCACGAGCAACCGCAACAGCGCGGCCGCCGACGCCCAGTACGGCATCACCAAGACCCTGGACTTCTACAAGAAGACCTTCAACCGGTCGGGCATCGCCAACAACGGCAAGGCCGCCCGCGCGATGGTCCACTGGGGCCGCGGGGTCGGCAACGCCTTCTGGGACCCGGCGTGCGGCTGCATGCTGTACGGCGACGGCGACGACATGATCAAGAAGCCGCTGGTCGTCCTCGACGTCACCGGGCACGAGCTGACCCACGGCGTGGTCGACGCCACCGCCAAGCTGGAGCCGACCTACGTCGACCGCGACGGCAACCAGTACGGCGAACCGGGCTCGCTCAACGAGTCCCTCGCTGACATCTTCGGCTCCAACGTGGAGTTCTTCGCCGCCAACGCGAAGAACCCGCCGAACTACCTGCTGGGCGAGAAGCTGGGCCTGAAGCAGAAGTTCCTGCGCCGTCTCGACCGCCCCTCCCTGGACAAGCTGGAGGGCACCGTCGACTACTGGTCGAAGGCCACGTACGACACCGAGGTGCACGCCGGTTCCGGCGTCTCCTCGCACGCGTACTACCTCCTCGCCGAGGGCAGCGGCAAGAAGAAGATCGGCGGCGTCTCCTACGACTCGCCGACCTACGACGGCGGCGCCGTCAAGGGCATCGGCCGCGCCAAGGCCACGGCGGTCTTCTACCGCGCCCTGACCCGCTACATGGTCTCCACCACCGACTTCCACGACGCCCGTGTGGCGACGCTGAACGCGGCCAGGGACCTGTACGGCGCGACGAGCACCGAGTACCGGACCGTCGACCGGGCCTGGGCCGCGGTCAACGTCAAGGCCGCCAACACCCCGGCGAACCGCTGACGCACCCCGGCTCCGACAAGGCCCCGTCCCGCCCTCGTGCGGGGCGGGGCTGTTGTGCTTGAGCGGACACGGAACGTACCGAGGTGCGGGGCGCGGGCGTCGGCGGGACCATCACAGGCATGGGCCAGACGAAGGAACCGGCCAGGTGAGCGGCCGGGGGAGAGCGTGCCGGGCGGCCGCCGTCCTGCTGCTCGCCCTCGCCGGTCAGGCGACGCCCGCCCCGGCGGCCACCCCGCCGGCCGGGGCCACCGTGCGCGGCTCCGGCGTGGTCACCTGGGCCGCGAGCGCCCAGCGCGTCGGACAGGGCGCCGACCGGGCCTACCGGCTGATCGTGAAGGTCAGCGCGGGCGGGAGCGACCTGCGCGTGAGGCTGTCCAACGCCTACGGGGACCGACCGCTCACCGTCGACTCCGCCCACGCGGGCCTCCAGGCCGAGGGGGCCGCGCTCAAGCCCGGCAGCAACCGGGCGCTCACCTTCGGCGGCAAGCACACCGTCACTGTCCCTCCGGGCGAGGCCGTCTGGAGCGACCCGCTGCCCGGCCGCGTCCCCGCCGGGGCCCGCCTCGCCGTCAGCCTGCGCACTCCGGACGCCCGGGGGCCCGCCACCGGCCACGAGATGGCCCTCACCACCTCCTACCTCGGCCGGGACGCCGACCCCGGCGCTGACGGCGACACCGGCTGGGCGCTGACGACCGGTTCCTGGTGGTATCTCGACGCCGTCTCCGTACGCCCCGCGCACCCCCGTACCGGCGCGGTCGTCGCGCTCGGGGACTCCATCACCGACGGGTGGGGGTCCACGCCCGGACTCGACCGGCGCTGGCCCGACGACCTCGCCCGGCGGCTGCGCGCGGACGGCATGGGCGTCGCCAACGAGGGGATGTCCGGCAACCGGGTCCTCAGCGACAACAACGGCGGCCCCAGCGCCGGGCGCCGCCTGGAGCGGGACGTGCTCTCCCAGCCCGGTGTGCGCACGGTGATCCTCTACGAGGGCGTCAACGACCTCAAGGCGCACCAGGGCGCGAGCGCGGACGAGATCGTCGCGGGCTACCGGGAGATCACGAAGCGGGCCCACGCGGCGGGCCTGTGCGTGGTCGGCGCCACCGTCGCGCCCTTCAAGGGCTGGCTCCAGTGGGACCCGAAGGCCGAGGCGGTGCGCCGGGAGGTCAACCACCGGGTGCGCACCGGCGGCGACTTCGACGCCGTCGCCGACATCGACCGCGCGCTGCGCGACCCCCGCGACCCCGCCCGGCTGCGCCCCGACCTGGACAGCGGCGACCACCTCCACCCCGACGACGACGGCATGCGCGCCATCGCCGGGGCGGTCGACCCGCCGAGCCGGGACTGCCGGCGCTGACGCCGGGTCAGCTCAGCAACCGCGCCCAGTCGGCCGGGACCCGTCCGGCCGGGCCCGGCACCGGCTGGTCGGCCGGGTGGCTCTCGGGCGGGGCCAGCGTGGGGCCGGACTCGTACAGTTCCTTCGTGGCGTAGTTCCAGAACCAGTCCTCGCCCGGCTCGAAGCTGCGCAGCACCGGATGGCCGGTCTCCCGGTAGTGCGCGGTGGCGTGCTTGCCCAGCGAGTCGTCACAGCACCCGA
This sequence comes from Streptomyces bauhiniae, assembly GCF_004784475.1. Taxonomy (GTDB): domain Bacteria; phylum Actinomycetota; class Actinomycetes; order Streptomycetales; family Streptomycetaceae; genus Streptomyces; species Streptomyces seoulensis. The sequence goes on along the minus strand of NZ_SRRT01000005.1, from coordinate 134,268 downwards.
TGTGCCCGCACCGCGCGCAGCGGCGCAGATGGAACCACCAACTGTCCGCCTTCTCGCACTCCTCGCACCCCGTACCGCTCGGCGGCACGGACGGGTCGATCGCGGTGTCCTCACTCATGCGCCCTCCTGGGCTCTCGGGGTCTCGCCGGACGTGGCGTCCGCGGTCAGTGGCAGGCGGACCTGGAAGCGGGTGTCGCCGGGGGCCGACTCCAGCCGCAGGGTGCCGCGGTGCTTGTCGACGACGATCCGCCGCGAGATGTCCAGCCCCAGACCGGTACCCGCGCCGACCGGCTTGGTGGTGAAGAACGGGTCGAAGATCCGCTCCCGGATCTCGGGCGGCACACCGGGCCCGGTGTCCGCGAACTCCACCAGCGCCAGCTCGCCGTCCCGCGCCGTCCGCACGGTCAGCGTGCCCCCGCCGCCGTCCTGGGTCATCGCGGACACCGCGTTGTCGATCAGGTTGGTCCACACCTGGTTCAGCTCCGCCGGATAGCCCGGCAGCGAGGGCAGCGTACGGTCGTAACTGCGCACCACCTCGATGTGCGGGCCGAGTTTGCCGGAGAGCATCAGCAAGGTGCTGTCGAGGAGTTCGTGCACGTCCACCACGCGGAACGGCGCCCGGTCGAGCTGGGTGTACTGCTTGGCGGCGTCGACCAGTTGGGAGACGCGGGTGGTGGCGTCCTCGATCTCGTTCATCAACAGCTCGGTCTCGATGGTGTAGTTGAGCCAGCCCACCGCGCCGCCCAGGATCTCCTGGTCCACCGCGCTGGCCACCCGCTCCAGCCAGTCGGCGTCCAGCCCGGCTTGCACGAACACCGGGGCGAGCCGCCAGCCGTCCTCGATGCCGTGGTCGGTCAGCCAGTCCGCGAGCGCGTCCTCCCGGTCGGCCGCCTCCAGCGGACCCAGCACCGGCGCCTTGGCGACCCGCTCGGCGGTGCGCTCCTGGATCTCGATCAGGCTCGCCAGCGCGTCACGGGAGAACGGCCCCTCCGCGATCAGCGCCAGCTTGTGCCGCATCCGCGCCACCCGTTCCCGCAGGGTGGAGGTGGCCCGTACCGCGGCCGCCGCCGGGTTGTTCAGCTCATGGGTGAGCCCGGCCGACAACGAGCCCAGCGCCAGCAGCCGTTCGCGCTGCCCGATGGCCGCCTGGGTGCTCTTGGAGCCGAAGAACAGCCCCTCCAGCAGATGCACCGCCATCGGGAACCAGGCCCGCATGACCTCCGCGAACACCGGCGCGGGCAGCACGAAGAACCGGGTCGGCTCCGTCACCCGCATCGAGTTGTTGTACAACTGCCGCACCCGGTCCCCGAGATACGCCTGCATCGCGCCGCCGTACACCCCGCGCTGGGTGGTCCGGGACACCGCCACGTCCTCGGCGCCGATCCGCCGCGAGAGCACGACCGCGCCCTCGATCAGGACGTAGAAGCAGGTCGCCGGGTCGCCCTCGGTGTACACCGGGCCCGGTTCGAACAGCTCCACCCGGCCCTCCCGGCACAGCCGGCCCAACTGCTCGGGCGACAGCCGCTCGAACAGGAACAGGCTGCCGATCTCGCCGGGGCTGCACGGCAGCGGGCGCCCGTTCACGACTGCTCCAGATACCGGTGGACGAGCATCACGGCCATGGCTCCCTCTCCTACGGCGGACGCGACCCGCTTGGCCGACTCGGCGCGTGCGTCGCCCGCCACGAACACGCCCGGCACACTGGTCTCCAGGTGGTACGGCGGCCGGTCCAGCTCCCAGTCCGCCGGCAGCTCCCCGTCCACGGTCAGGTCCGGGCCGGCCAGGATGAACCCCCGCCCGTCCCGGCGTACGGTCCCGTCCAGCCAGCCGGTCAGCGGGGCGGCGCCGATGAACACGAACATCCACTGCGCCTCGACCTGGTCGGCCTCACCGGTGTCCACCCGGCGCAGGGTCAGCCGCTCCAGCCGGTCCGAGCCGTGCGCCGCCTCCACCTCCGTGCGGGCGCGCACCGCGATGTTCGGGGCCTCGGTGATCTGCTGGACCAGGTAGTGCGACATCGACGCCGACAGATCGGGCCCGCGCACCAGCAGCGTCACCGACTTGGCGAACCGGGACAGGTACATCGCCGCCTGCCCGGCCGAGTTGGCGCCGCCCACGATGAACACGTCGTGCCCCTGGCAGGACGGCGCCTCGGTCAGCGCCGCGCCGTAGAACACCCCGCAGCCGGTGAGCCCCGCGCAGCCCTCGGCGGTCAGGCGCCGGTACTGCACCCCGGTCGCCAGGATCACGCTGTGCGCGCCGATCGCGGAACCGTCCGCGAACCGCACGACCCGCGCCGCGCCGTTGACCTCCAGTCCCGTCACCTCGCGCGCCGTGAGGATCTCCGCGCCGAACCGGGTCGCCTGGCGGCGGGCGCGGTCGGTGAGCTGGGCGCCGGAGACGCCGTCGGGGAAGCCGAGGTAGTTCTCGATGCGGGAGCTCTGCCCGGCCTGGCCGCCCGTCGCCGAGCGCTCCAGCAGCACCGTACGCAGGCCCTCCGACGCCCCGTACACCGCCGAGCCGAGCCCGGCCGGGCCGCCGCCGATCACTATGAGGTCGTAGAAGTCGGCGGTCGGGGTCGTCGCCAGGCCGACCCGCGCGGCCAGCTCCGGGGCCTCGGGCTCGACCAGCACCGCGCCGTCCGGGGTGATCACCAGCGGCAGCCGCAGGCCGTCCTGCCCGGCCGCCGCGAGCAACCGCCGCCCCTCCGCGTCCTCCACCGAGTACCAGCGGTAGGGCACCTGGTTGCGGGCCAGGAACTCCCGTACCTCCGACGACCGCGCCGACCAGCGGTGGCCCACCACCTTCATGAACGGCACCGGCCGGTAGTCCCCGGCCCGCCAGGCCGCCAGCAGGTCGTCCACCACCGGGTACAGCTTCTCCTCCGGCGGGTCCCAGGGCTTGAGCAGATAGTGGTCCAGGTCCACCACGTTGATCGCGTCGATGGCCGCCCCGGTGTCCGCGTACGCCGTCAGCAGCACGCGCCGGGCGCCCGGATAGACGTCCATCGCGCGCTCCAGGAACTCGATGCCGTTCATCACCGGCATCCGGTAGTCCGCCAGCAGCACCGCCACGGAGTCGCCGCGCAGCTTCAGCTCCCGCAGCGCCTCCAGCGCCGACGGTCCGGACTCCGCGCGCACCACGCGGTACGACGCGCCGTAACGGCGCCGCAGATCGCGGGCGACCGCGCGGGACACGCCCGGATCGTCGTCCACGGTCAGCAGGACGGTCCGGGCCGCGTCGGTCGGCTCTGCCATGCGTTCTCACCCCGGGCGGTCGGGTGCGCGTCCCGCCCATCGTATGTGCGTTTGTTCCGATTCGCCCCGGTGTGCTCCGGACGCCGAGTGGCGGGCGCACCCGCCCGCTGTGGCAGGGTCATGGCGACGACGGAACAGGCCGGACGACGAGGAGGCCCAACGCATGACACGCCCGATCACGGCAGGGGTGGACGGTACCGAGGAGAGCCTGGCCGCGCTGGACTGGGCGGCCCGCGAGGCCGTGCGCCGGGGGCTGCCGCTGCGCGTGGTGCACGCCTGGGAGGAGATCGGCGAACTGCCCGCCGACCGGGACACCCAGCGGGCCTGGGTCGAGGAGGGCATCGGCCGCGCCGTCGGCTCCCTCACCGAACGGCATCCCGGCCTGGACGCGACGCTCGAGCTGACCGAGGACGACGCGGTGGACGCGCTCCTCGCGGCCGGCGCGGACGCCGAGGCACTGGTCCTCGGCACCCGCGGGCACGGCGTGGTGGTCGGCTTCCTGCTCGGCTCGGTCGGCCTCCGGGTCGTCGCGGAGACCACCCGGCCGGTGATCCTGGTACGCGCCGGGGACCGCCCGGAGGCCGAGTCCGCCGGACGGGAGATCGTCGTCGGCCAGCACGGCACCCCGGAGGACAGCGCCGCCGCGCTCCGCTTCGCCTTCGAGACGGCGGCCGCCCGCGGTGCCACCCTCCGCGCGGTGCGCGCCTGGACCCTGCCGCCCGTCTTCGCCTACAGCCCCGGCTCGCTGAAGCTGCTGGACGAGGCGGGCGGCCTCGAACCGTACGAGAAGCGGGCGCTGGCCGACGCGCTGGCGCCCTGGCGGGAGCGGTTCCCCGGCGTGCCCGTCGCCGAGCACGTCGAGATGGGCAGCGCCGGGCAGGTGCTGGTCTCCCAGGCCACGCGGGCCCAGCTCCTCGTGGTGGGCCGACGGGCCCGCCGTACGGCGGTCGGCGCCCGGATCGGTTCGGTCGCGCACGGGGTGCTGCACCACGCGGGCAGCCCGGTCGCTGTCGTCCCGCAGGACCGGCCGGGCGCCGACCTGGCCTGACCGCTCAGGACGCCCGGTCGCGGGCCTGCTCGACGGCGGCCCGCACCGGGCCCCGGTACAGCGGGCCGTGGCCGGGCAGCAGGGCATCGCCCGCCAGCTCGGCGATCAGCGCCAGCGAGGTCACGGCCCGGTCCGTCTCGTGGTGGAAGAAGCCGTGCAGCATCTGCGGGCCCCGGACGCGGGAGGTCGCGTGCCCGGTGATCAGGGCGTCGCCGGAGATCACCACGCCCGCCTCGGGCAGGTGGTAGACGCAGTGCCCGTCGGTGTGGCCCGGCGTGTGCACGGGCACCGGGCGCCCCGGCAGATCGAGGGCGCCGCCGGACGCGAACGGCTCGGGCTTCACCACGGGGTTGTGCTCGGTGCCGCCCGCCTTGATGACCTGCGCCGCCCACGGCACGACACCGGGCCGCCAGGCGTTGCGCACCACGTCACCGATGGAGCACTGCTGGAGGAAGTCCCGCCGGGCGTGCGGGACTTCGGCCGGATGCAGCAGCACCGGCGTGCCGTGGACGTCGCGCAGGTACTCGGCCGAGCCCAGGTGATCGTTGTGCGCGTGGGTGATCAGCACCGCCGTCACCGCCTCCGGTGAACTGCCCACGGCGGCAAGGGAGTCGAGCAGTGCCTGCCGGTCTCCCGGATACCCGGTGTCGATGAGCGTGACGTCCGCACCGTCCTTCAGGATCACCCAGTTGACGTGGTGACCCCGCACCAGGTGGACGCCGTCCGCGACTTGCTCTGCCTGTGCCCGCATGTTCCCCTCGGATTCCGGCCGATGACGTGACCGGCGTCAGCCAATCAGATGCCGGGGTCAGCGCACTCCGCGAGGGCGGAACTGGATGCTGATCCGGGGCCCGGCGGCCCGCGCCGACTTGGGGACGCAGTGCTCCCAGGTGCGCTGGCAGGAGCCGCCCATCACGATCAGGTCGCCGTGCCCGAGCGGCCGGCGCACGGCCACCGCGCCACCGCCCGCCGGACGCAGCAGCAGATCGCGCGGGGCGCCGACCGAGAGAATGGCCACCATCGTGTCCTCCCGGCTGCCCCGCCCGATCCGGTCCCCGTGCCACGCCACGCTGTCCCGGCCGTCGCGGTAGTAGCACAGCCCGGCCGTGACGAACGGCTCGCCCAGCTCCGCCCCGTAGTGCGCCGAAAGCGCCTCGCGGGCCTCGTCCAGCACGGGGTGGGGGAGCGGGTCCCGGTCGCGGTAGAACGACAGCAGGCGCGGTACGGACACCACGTTGTCGTACATCCGGCGCTGCTCGGCCCGCCAGGGAACCTCGGCGGCGAGCTGCTCGAACAGCGCGTCGGCCCCGCTCAACCAGCCCGGCAGCACGTCGATCCACGCCCCGGAGCCCAGAACGGTCCGCCCCAGCCCGTCGAGAGGGCCGAGGCGCAACTCGTCGGCCTGGTCGAACAGCGAACCCTGGAGGTGCGTGGACATGGGGCCAGCGTACTCCTGAATCGAAAACGCGTTCTATTGATCTAGAGGGGCTCGCTCACGCGGCTTTGGCGGGACTCTTTCGATACATCGATGTATCGGATACGTTCCTGTATCGAAGTTTCCTGTATCGAGAGCGAGGTGCGGGCGATGACGGCCGGGGAGAAGGCGCCGCGGGTCACCAAGCGGCGGGCGCGGACGCGGGGCGAGTTGCTTGCCGCTGCCTTCGCGGTGTTCGCGGCCAAGGGGTTCGGGCGGGTCTCCATCGAGGAGGTCTGCGAGGCCGCCGGGTACAGCCGGGGAGCCTTCTACTCCAACTTCGCCACGCTGGACGAGCTGTTCTTCGCCCTGTACCAGGAGCGCGCCGACCTCATCGCCTCCCAGGTCGCCGAGGCGCTCGCCCAGGACGGGCCCGCGCTGGACGTGGCCGCCTCCGTGGACCGGGTCGCCGAGGTGCTCCTCCTCGACGTGGACTGGCTGCTGGTGAAGACCGACTTCCTGGTGCACGCCGCCCGCGACCCGGCCGTCGCCGAAACCCTGCTCCGCCACCGGGCCCGGCTGCGCGAGGCCGTCGCCGACCGGCTGCGCCGGGCCGAGGCCACCGCCACCCCGCCCGGCGGGGTGGACGCCGCCGCCCGCGCGGTCGTCGCCGCCTACGACGGCGTCACCGTCCAGCTCCTGCTGGACAAGGACGTCGACGCCGCCCGCGACTGGCTGAAACACCTGCTCACGCCGCTGCTGTCCGGCAGCAGCGACCCCGCATGAACCCGGAATGACCCCTGGAAGGAAGGACGAGGACTCCATGGACGCGGACGTCATAGTCGTGGGAGCGGGCCTGGCCGGCCTGGTCGCGGCGCACGAACTCACCAGCCGGGGCCGCAAGGTGGCCCTGCTGGACCAGGAGAACGCCGCCAACCTCGGCGGCCAGGCGTTCTGGTCCTTCGGCGGCCTCTTCCTGGTCGACTCGCCCGAACAGCGCCGCCTCGGCGTCAGGGACTCCCTCGACCTCGCCTGGAACGACTGGCGGGGCAGCGCCGGCTTCGACCGGCTGGACGACGAGGACTCCTGGGCGGTGCGCTGGGCCCGCGCCTACGTCGAGTTCGCGGCCGGGGAGAAGCGGTCCTGGCTGCGTGGCCACGGCATCGAGCTGCTGCCCACCGTCGGCTGGGCCGAGCGCGGCGACCTGCGCGCCGACGGCCACGGCAACTCCGTACCCCGCTTCCACGTCGCCTGGGGCACCGGCACCGGCGTGGTCGAGCCGTTCGTACGCTACGCCCGGCAGGCCGCGCGGGACGGCCTGCTGACCTTCCACCACCGCCACCGCGTCGACGAACTGCTCCTCGACGGCACCACCGCGCGCGGGGTACGCGGCACCCTGCTCGCCCCCGACGACTCGCCGCGCGGGGTGACCTCCAGCCGGGAGACGGCGGGGGAGTTCGAGCTGACCGCGCAGGCCGTCGTCCTCACCACCGGCGGCATCGGCGCCAACCACGACATCGTCCGCCGTTACTGGCCCGAGCGGCTCGGTACGCCCCCGGCCGACATGGTCACCGGCGTCCCCGCCTACGTCGACGGCCGCATGCTCGACATCAGCGCGGAGGCCGGCGTACGCCTGGTCAACCGGGACCGCATGTGGCACTACACCGAGGGCCTCGCCAACTGGGACCCGATCTGGCCCGGCCACGGCATCCGCGTGCTGCCCGGCCCGTCCTCCATCTGGCTCGACGCGCGCGGCCGCCGTCTGCCCGACCCCTGCCTGCCCGGCTACGACACGCTGAGCACCCTGCGCCACCTGCGCACCACCGAGGACATCGCGGGCCACGACCACTCCTGGTTCGTCCTCACCCGAAAGATCATCGAGAAGGAGTTCGCGCTCTCCGGCTCCGAGCAGAACCCCGACATCACGGCCAAGGACCGCAGGGCCGTCCTCCGCGACCGGGTGCTGGGCAAGGGCGCACCGGGGCCGGTGCAGGCGTTCCTCGACAAGGGCGAGGACTTCGTCACCGCCGGCACGCTGGAGGAACTGGTGGCCAGGATGAACGGCCTCACCGGCGAGACCCTGCTCGACCCCGCCGAGGTACGCCGGCAGATCGAGGCCCGCGACCTCCAGATGGCCAACCCCTACAGCAAGGACTCCCAGGTCCAGGGCATCCGCAACGCCCGCCGCTACATCGGGGACCGGCTCGGCCGGGTCGCCGCCCCGCACCGCATCCTCGACCCCGGGGCGGGCCCGCTCATCGGCGTCCGGCTGCGGGTGCTGACCCGCAAGACCCTGGGCGGCATCCAGACCGACCTCGACTCCCGCGCCCTCGGCCTCGACGGCAGCCCGGTCGACGGGCTCTACGCGGCCGGTGAGGTGGCCGGCTTCGGCGGGGGAGGGGTGCACGGCTACAACGCGCTGGAGGGCACCTTCCTCGGCGGCTGCCTGTTCTCCGGCCGCGCCGCGGGCAGAGCGGCGGCCCGGCAGACCGGCTGACGACGCCGGGTCAGTCGCCGAGGAGGTGCCGGGGGGCGACCGGGAGCGCAGGACAGCCAGGGGTCCGGCGCCCTAGTCTGTGGCGGAGCGATCATCGTCGTCCCGAAGGAGCGCACGTGACGTCCTCCCGCCGCCCGGCCGCACGACGCCGCACCGCCCTCCTCCGCCGCGAGACGGTCCTCGCCACGGTCCCCCTCGCGGTCGCCGCGCTCCTCGGCGCCGCCGCCCCGCTCGGCTCCGGCACCACCGGCGCGCCGGGCGCCGGCGACCCGTACTTCCCGCTGAGCGGCAACGGCGGCTACGACGTACGCCACTACGACCTCACGCTCGGCTACGACACGTCCTCCCGGCACCTCGACGGCACCGCCGTGCTCACCGCCCGCGCCACCCAGCGCCTCAGCCGCTTCGACCTGGACCTGAGCGGCCTCACCGTGACCTCCGTGCGCGTCGGCCGTGAGGACGCCCGCTTCACCCGCAAGGGCCAGGAACTCGTCGTCACTCCGAAGAGCACCCTGCGCGAGGGCCAGGAGTTCAAGGTCACCGTCCGCTACAACGGCAAGCCGAAGCCGGTCACCGAGCCGGACGGCTCGACCGACGGCTGGATTCCCACCGACGACGGCGCCTTCGTCGCGGGCCAGCCGCAGGGCGCCATGACCTGGTACCCGGCCGACAACCACCCGCTGGACAAGGCGTCGTACGACTTCACCATCACCGTCCCCGAGGGCCGTACCGCCGTCGCCAACGGCGTGCTGCGCGGCCAGCGCACCGAACACGGCCGCACCACCTTCCGCTGGCACCAGGCCGAGCCGATGGCCGCCTACCTCGCCACCGCCACCATCGGCACCTTCACGGTGCGGCGCAGCACCCTGCCCGGCGGCATCCAGCTCTACGACGCCGTCGACCCCAGGGAGGCCAGCGCCGCCGACCCGGTGATGAAGAAGCTGCCCTCGGTGCTGAAGTGGGAGGCCGGACTGTTCGGCCCCTACCCGTACCGCGCGGCCGGCTCGATCGTCGACCACGCCCCGGACGTCGGCTACGCCCTGGAGACCCAGACCCGCCCGGTGTACAGTGCGGCGCCCGACCTGGACACCCTCGTCCACGAGACCGCCCACCAGTGGTTCGGTGACTCCGTCTCGCTGACGAAGTGGCAGGACATCTGGCTCAACGAGGGCTTCGCCAGCTACACCGAGTGGCTCTACGAGGAGCAGCACGGCGGCGACAGCGCCCAGAAGACCTTCGACGGCCTGTACGCCCGCCCCGCCGAGGACAAGCTGTGGGCCTACCCGCCCGGCAATCCCGGTGACGGCGGCAAGATCTTCGGCGACCCCGTCTACGACCGGGGCGCGATGGCCCTGCACCAGGTGCGCAAGACCGTCGGCGACCGCGCCTTCCTCCGCATCCTGCGCCTCTGGGCCGCTCAGCACCGCGACGGCCACGGCACGACCGAGCAGTTCACCCGGCTCGCCGAGAAGGAGTCCGGCAAGAAGGTCGCCCCGGTGCTGCACACCTGGCTGTACACCAAGGGCAAGCCGAAGACCGCCTGACGGTCACTGCTCGCGCAGCCCCCACGGGGAGCCGTACGCGGTCAGCAGGTCGAGGAAGGGGTGGGCCGGGAAGGCTTCCGGGCCCAGCACGCCCGCGCCCGACCAGGCGCCGGTGGCGAGGAGTTCGAGGGCGACGACCGGGTTCACGGCCGTCTGCCAGACCACGGCCTGGGAACCGTACTCGGCCATCGACCACTCGTTGTCCACCACGTGGTAGAGGTACACCTCGCGCGGCGCCCCGTCCTTGGTGCCCCGCACCCAGGTGCCCGCGCAGGTCTTGCCGCGCATCCGGTCGCCCAGGGTCGCCGGGTCGGGCAGCCCGGCGGCCACCACGTCACGCGGGGACACCGCGACCGGACCGTCCGGGCCCGGCACGGTCACGGGGGAGGTGCGGTCCAGGCCAAGCTGGTGCAGGGTGCGCAGGGTGTCGGTGAACTCCCGGCCCAGCCCGTACTTGAAGGTGACCCGCCGCGCGTCCGTCCAGCGCGGGATCAGCAGCACCTCCTCGTGCTCGACGTTCACGCACTCCACCGGGCCGATGCCCTCGGGGAAGTCGAACACCTCCGGCTCGCTGAACGGCTCGGTGGTGAACCAGCCGCGCCCCTCCTCGTAGATGACCGGCGGGTTGAGGCACTCCTCGATCGTGGTCCAGATGCTGAAGGAGGGCGCGAAGTCGTAGCCGTCCACGGTGAGGTTGGCGCCGTCGCGGACGCCGATCTCCTCGACGGTGTCGAAGAGTTCGTCCACCGCGTACCGGGCGAACACGTCCGACAGGCCGGGCTCCACGCCCATGCCGACCAGCGCCAGCGCGCCCGCGCGCTCCCAGTCGGCGGCAGCCGCGAACTGCTCGTCGCCGAGCTTCACCCCGCACTCCTCGTACGGGCGCTCCGGGTGCGGCCGGGACAGCGACATCGCCATGTCGACATAGGTGGCCCCGGCCGCGCGGGCGGCCCGGAACAGCGGCATCACGAATCGGGGGTCGGTGGCGTTCAGCAGCACGTCGCAGCCGTGCCGGGCGAGCAGCGCGGCGACCGCCGCCTCGTCGGCCGCGTCCACCCGCTCGGCCACGAACCGGCCCGCGTCCGCGCCGAGGGCCGCGACGGCCGCCTTCGCGCGAGCGGGGTCGTAGTCGGCCACCACCATCAGGTCGAAGAACGGACGGCGGGCCGCGATCCGGGTGACGGCGGTGCCCACACCACCGGCGCCCACGAGCAGTACACGCATGACGGAAACTCCCTGCCTGACACGGACGGGAAACGAGAACGGGACAGGCGCGCCTTGCCGTGAATCCAACGCCCCGCGCCGCGTTAAGGTCAATGGCGTTGGCATAAGCGCCGCCATCATGACCGCAGAGAGGGCCCCGCCGTGCCCAAACCCGTCGTGCCCGAGGAGAGGCGCCGCAGACGCCGGCCCACCCGCGGCGGCACCGTGCTCACCGAGGAACTGATCGTCACCACCGCACTGCGCCTGCTGCGCGAGCACGGCACCGCCGGACTCACCGCGCGCCGACTCGGCCTCGCCCTGGACTGCGACCCCAGCACCCTCTACCGGTACTTCCGGGGCATGGACGACCTCACCCTGGCCATCGGGGACGCCCTCATCGGCCAGGCCCTCGACGGCTGGCGGCGCACCGGCCGCTGGCGTGCCGACCTGCGCGCCATCGGCACCCGCATCCACGCCGCCTACGTCGCCCACCCCCAGGCCGCGCTGCTGACCGTCAGCCGGGTCACCGGCCGCGCCCATGAACTCGCCGTCGACGAGGCCGTCCTCGACGTCCTCGCCCGCGCCGGGTTCCCGCTGCCCGAGGCGGTACGGGTCTACCACGCCTTCATCGACCAGACCCTCGCCTTCGCCGCCCTGGACGCCGCCACCCTGGCCCTGCCCAGCGCCTCCCAGCGGGCCGACGAGGACCAGTGGCACTCCACCTACGCCCGGCTGCCCCGCTCCACCCACCCGCGCATCGCCGAGGCCGCCCCGCTGCTGGCCCGGCAGATGGTGCACAGCGCCTACCCGACCGCGCTGGAGATGCTGCTGGACAGCGCGGCCGCCCGGCTCAGCGGCGCAGCGCCCGCGCCGCCGTCGCGCTGACCGCCTCGGCCAGCGCCGCCAGCGCGGGGGAGTCCAGCCGCCACTGCTGCCAGTACAGCGCCACGTCCAGCCACCGCCCCGGTGCCAGCGGCACGACCCGGCCCGCCGCCAGCAGCGGCTCCGCCTGCGACTCCGGGACCATCCCCCAGCCGAGCCCGCGCGCCACCGCCTGAGCGAACCCCTCCGAGGTCGGCACGTAGTGCCGCACCGGGCCCGCGCCCGGCCCGCCGAGCCCCCGGACGAAGGCGTCCTGGAGGTCGTCCTTGTCGTCGAAGACCATCACCGGCAGCGCGCCCAGCGCCTCGGCGAGCGGTCCGGACGGCAGCCGCGCGGCCAGCTCTGGCGCCGCCACCGGCAGATACCGCAGCCGCCCCAGCGGGCGCACCGAGCAGCCGGGCACCGGCTCCGCCGACCCCGTCACCGCCGCCATCACCAGGCCCTCGCGCAGCAGCGCCGCCGTGTGGTCCTCGTCCTCCCGGCGCAGCTCGAAACTGAGCCCCGGCACCTCGGTGAGCGCGTCCAGGAACCAGGTCGACAGCGAGTCCGCGTTCACCGCGACCGACACCCGAGTCGGCTCCCCGGCCCCGCTCATCCCCAGCTCGTCCCGCGCGTCCCGCTCCAGCCGGGCGAGCTGACGGGCGTACCGCACCAGGACCGCGCCGGAGTCGGTCGGGCGGACCGGCTTGGTGCGCTGGAGCAGCACCCGGCCGGTGCGCTGCTCCAGCGCCTTGACCCGCTGGCTCACCGCCGACGGCGTCACATGCAGCGCGGCGGCGGCCGCGTCGAAGGTGCCCTCGTCCACCACGGCCAGCAGTGTCCGCACCTGGTCCAAGGGAAGCTCGTTCATCACGAGCGCTAATGTTACGTAAGAATCTTTAGCTGTACGCGCGGTGATCCGGTCCATAACGTCGAGGGCATGAACAACGCGCTCACCGCCGCGGCCGCGGGCTTCGGCACCGGTCTCTCCCTCATCGTCGCCATCGGCGCCCAGAACGCCTTCGTCCTGCGCCAGGGGGTCCGCCGGCACGCCGTGCTCGCCGTGGTGGGCATCTGCGCGCTCTCCGACGCCGTGCTCATCGCCCTCGGCGTCGCCGGGGTCGGCGCGATCGTGGTGGCCTGGCCGGACGCGGTACGGGCGGTCGGCATCGTCGGCGGCGTCTTCCTGCTCTGCTACGGCGCCCTCGCCGCCCGGCGCGTCCTGCGCCCCGGCACCGGCGGGCTGAGCACGGAAGGCGAGGCGGCCGGGTCGATCCGGCGCGCGGTGCTCACCTGCCTGGCGATGACCTGGCTCAACCCGCACGTCTACCTGGACACCGTCTTCCTGGTCGGCTCCCTTGCCGCCGACCGGGGCCCGCTGCGCTGGACCTTCGGGCTGGGCGCGGCGCTGGCCAGCCTGTGCTGGTTCGCCGCGCTGGGGCTCGGCGCGCGGCTGCTCGGCCGGGTCCTGGCCCGGCCCGCCGCCTGGCGGGTGCTGGACGGGCTGGTCGCCGTGACCATGCTGGGCCTCGGGGCGATGCTGCTGATCGGTACCTGAGCAGGCAAAGGGTTCGGCTTTCGCCGGGTGTTGCTGCGATAGTGAGGCTCGAAATCGAAAGATGTATCGAGCAACCAGGACCTCCGTGGACACGAGCGAGAGCAGCAGCACCACCGAAGCGGGCAAGGACGAGACGCCCGGAGGAGACCCGCCCGCACGCGGCTGGCGCCGCTGGGCGATGGACACCCGGCCCCTGCGCATCCCGGCCTACCGGCGCCTGTGGTCGTCGACCATCGTCACCGCCGTCGGCAGCCAGCTCACCGCGGTCGCCGTACCCAAGCAGATCTACGACATCACCCAGTCCTCCGCCTGGGTCGGCTACGCCAGCCTCGCCGGGCTCGTGCCGATGGTCGTCTTCGCGCTGTGGGGCGGGGCCGTCGCGGACACCGTGGACCGGCGCAAGCTGCTGCTGGTCACCAACATCGGCATCGCGGTGACCTCGCTGCTGTTCTGGGCCCAGGCCGTCACCGGTCTGGACTCGGTGCCGGTGCTGATGATCCTGCTCGCCGCCCAGCAGGCGTTCTTCGGCCTCAACCAGCCCGCCCGCAGCGCCTCCATCGCCCGGCTGGTGCCGGCCGGGGAACTGCCCGCCGCCAACGCGCTCGGCACCACCGTGATGCAGATCGGCGCGGTGGCCGGGCCGCTGCTCGCCGGTGTGCTGATCCCGGTGATCGGCCTGCCCGAGCTGTACCTCGTCGACGCCGTCGCGCTGACCTTCACCGTATGGGCCGTCTTCCGGCTGCCCGCCCTGCCCCCGCTCGGCGAGACCATCGCCCGCCGCGCCGGGGTGCGGGAGATCGCGGCCGGGTTCCGGTACATCGCCGGGCACAAGGTGCTGCTGCTGTCCTTCCTCGCCGACATCGTCGCCATGGTCTTCGGCATGCCCCGCGCCCTCTTCCCGGAGCTGGCCGCGCAGACCTACGGCTCCTGGGGCTCGGGGTTCGCGCTCGGTCTGCTCTTCGCCGCGATCCCGGTGGGCTCGGTGCTCGGCGGGCTGTTCTCCGGCGTGTTCTCGCGGGCCCGTCGCCACGGCCTCATGGTCATCGGCTCGGTGGTCGGCTGGGGGCTCGCCGTCGTCGGGTTCGGGCTGAGCGGCAACCTCTGGGTGGCCGTCGCCTTCCTCGCCGCCGGAGGCGTGGCCGACATGGTCTCCATGGTCTTCCGGGGCGCCATCCTGCTCTCCGCCGCGACCGACGAGATGCGCGGCCGGATGCAGGGCGTCTTCACCGTGGTCGTCGCCGGCGGGCCCCGCCTCGCCGACGTGCTGCACGGCACCGCCGGCTCGCTCTTCGGCACCCGCGCCGCCGTCGCGGGCGGTGGGGCGCTGGTGGTCGTCGTCATGCTGGCGCTGGCCGCCGCCATGCCCGCGCTGCGCCGCTACCGGATCTGACCCAGAGGCGCTACAGCGGGCTGCTCCGCCGGATCGCGTACTGGTCCATCAGCTTGCCGCGGGTCGTCTCCAGCCGGTGGGCCAGGATCTCGGCCACCGTGCGCACCAGCGACAGCCCGAGCAGCGGGTCCTCCACGCACAGCGCGAGCACGGAGGGCCCGTCGAACTCGTAGGCGCGGACGTTGCTGAACGCCACCGCGCCGAAGTCCCACTCGTACGGCGGGAAGAGCCAGGACCAGCCGAGCAGGTCACCGGCGCCGAGCGTGGCCACGGTGATGTACTGCCGGGAGGTCACCTGCTGGTCCAGGGAGACCGCGCCCGAGCGGATCACCCAGAACCGGTCCGCGACGCCGCCCGCCTCGAACACGCGGGTGTCCTCCGGGAAGGAGACCTCCTTGGCCAGTTCCATCAGCCGTTCCCGCTGGGCCTGTGGCAGGGCGGTCGGCAATTTGATCGCTTTGGTCATACGCGGGGCTCCTCACCGGCGGCCGTTCGGGTGGTTCCCTAAGCCCATTTGAGCCGCTGCCGCCGCGCGGGGCACCTCGAAGGGACGGCCGCGTGCGGGGCCACCGTGCCGAGGGCAGGAAAAAGCCCTGGCTGGACGGGGGAAACCAGCCAGGGCAGTCAGTGCGGAAGCGCGCGGAACACAGGGGTACCGGTCCGGGTCGCGCCCCGATATGGGTGAACGATAAACCACAGGGCGTCCGACCGGTATGTGTTCCGGCATCACGTGACGTGCCTCACTCCCGCCGCTCCCGCCTCGCCGGCGTCCGCCGGATGGCTGCCCGGCGCGACAATCTCCGTCAGCACCCCGGCCACCACCTGGTACGTCAGCGCGCGCTCGGTCGCCTCCCGCGCCCGGTCCGGATCGGTGGCCGTCAGGCTCTGCGCCCGCTCCAGCCACACCCGCTCCTCCTCGGCGGCCAGATCCCGGCCCCGCCGGATGCGCCGCAACAGTTCGTCCGCGTCCACGACATCGCTCATGCCGGGCTCCTACCCGTTCCACGCCCGGTAAAGGCGTACGGGCGGACGGTGTTTGACATCGCCGCGAGCGGTCAGCCGCTAGGAGAGACCCCCGGCCGTCCGGGCACCGCCCCATGAGAGACCGGGCACCGCGCAGGGAGGGACGACGACATCATGCGTGATCAGTACGCGACCAGCACCCCGGCCGTGCCTCGGCAGAGCCGCAGGACCATGGCGTACCGGCCGGCCGACGCCCGCAGAGACGTACGCCGCGCGGTGACCGAACGCTGTCGCGACCGCGCGCTCACCTGCGCCGACGAGACCCTCGAGGACGCCCTGCTGGTCGCCTCCGAGCTGACCGCCAACGCCATCCTGCACGGCGGCGGCATCACCCGCTTCGAGGTCGACGTCGACACCAGCGGCGTACGGCTCTCGGTGAGCGACCGCAGCGACGAACTCCCCGACACCACCGTCCGGTTGGACACCGAGGCCGACCGGAGCCGCACCGGCGGCCGGGGCTGGCCCATCGTCAGCCTGCTCGCGCGTGACGTACGGGTGGCCGGACTCCCGCGCGGCGGCAAGTGCGTCACCGCCGTCGTACCCCTGCGCTGAACACGGCCCCTTCCCGGCCGCGCACCTCCCACCGTCAGGAGCGCTCGTTCATGCCGATCCACCCCTCGCACACCCCTTCCGCCGAGGCCGCCCGGCCTCGGCGGAGCCACGACGACGCGCCCGGCACCGCCGCCCTCTTCGCCCGGCTCGCCGCACTGCCGGACGGCCCCGAACGCGACGCCCTGCGTACCGAACTCACCACCGCCTGGCTGCCCATGGCCCACCGCATCGCCGGCCGCTTCCGCGACCGGGGGGAGAACGCGGAGGACCTGCGCCAGGTGGCCGCCCTCGGCCTGGTCAAGGCCATCGACCGCTTCGACCCGGAACGCGGCGCCTTCGAGAGCTACGCCGTGCCGACCATCACCGGTGAGATCAAGCGGCACTTCCGCGACCGCACCTGGGCGCTCCGGGTACCGCGCCGGGTGCAGGAACTCCGCAACCAGGTCCGCGTCGCCCGCCGCGACCTCACCGAGCTGCCCGGCAGCCGGGCGCCCAGCGTCGCGGGCATCGCCGGGCACACCGGGCTCACCGAGGCGGAGGTCACCACCGGGCTGGAGGCGCTGGACAGTTACAGCACCCTCTCCCTGGACGCCGAACCGGCCGGCGAGGGCAGCACCCTCACCGACAGCCTCGGTGAGCCCGACCCCGCCTACTCCGTCGTCGTGGACCGCGAGGCCGCCCGGCGCAGTCTGAGCCGCATGCCCGAACGCGACCGGGACATCCTCTACATGCGCTTCTTCGAGGACCTCTCGCAGAGCCGCATCGCCGCCCGCCTCGGCATCTCCCAGATGCACGTCTCCCGCCTCCTGCACCACATCTGCGCCCGCGTCCGGGCCGAGGCCCAGGACCCCCGCGCCGACGGGCCGCTCAAGCGGTAGCGGCTGCCGTCACTTCTTCGCCGCCTCCACCTTCACCGGAACGCCCAGGGGGCGGGCGAGGCCGGAGACCGCTTCGTCCAGGCGCTGGAGATGGCGCAGGACGCGGTCGGTGACGCGGCCCCAGCGGGGGGTGGCCAGGGTGCCGGGCTCCAGCATGGACGCGATGCTCGGGCCGGTCTCCAGCTCGGCGGAGGAGTGGGGGTCGCGGACGTGGTCGGCGATCGCCTCGATGTTGTGCACGATCCGGCTGCACACCCCGCGCAGCCGGGGATCGGCCGCGATCGTCGGGTTGCTGGGCAGCAGCTCCGCCGTGGCCGCCAGCGCCCGCCCGTGGTACGCGCAGGTCTCCAGCAGCGCCACCACGTACCGCGCGGTGTCCCGGCGGGAGCGCAAGGGGGTGACCGGGTGGGTCAGCGGCTTGGTCGCGGCGTGCAGGTCGGCCAGCGCCTGGTCCAGCTCGCGGGCCTGGTCCACCAGATCCGTGTGCGGCCGCCCGCTGAGCTGGTCCACGGCCGCCTGCGTCAGCCCGGCGAGCTTGTCCAGCACCTCCACCAGCAGCTCGTTGGTACGCCGGTCGGTGCGCACCGGCAGCACCACCGCCGCGGTGATCACCCCGCAGGCCGCGCCGAGCGCCGTCTCCTCCACCCGCAGCACCAGCACCGACATGCTGTACGTGTTCAGCAGGGTGTAGAGCAGCCCCAGCGCCGCCGTCACGAAGAACGACATCAGCGTGTACGACAGGGGCGCGGTGTAGAACATGGCGAACACGCACACCAGCACCAGCGCGAACGCCGTCCACGTGTGGTGCCCCACCGCACCGGCCAGCCCGATACCGGCGACCACACCCAGGACGGTACCCAGCAGCCGCCGCCCGCCCTTCACCAGGATCTCCCCGGTGGAGGTGGTGTTGATGAACACGATCCAGCAGGTCAGCACCGCCCAGTACCAGCGCTGGTGCGACAGCAGCTCACCGCCCACGATGGCCAGCGACGCGCCCACCGCCACCTGGATCGCCGCCCGCGTCGTGGGGCGCCGCAGCCCGGTCTCCTCGGGCTTCTCCGCGTCCGGCTCCTCGCTGATCTCGATCGCCGCGTCCTCGGCGTCCAGCTCCTCACGGGACCGGCTGGTCGCCGGGGTGTCGTCGGACTCGTCCTGCGGGCCGTCCAGCGCGGTCCGCAGACCCAGCACCGCGCGCGCCGCCTCACCGATGCCGCGGAACACGTCCTGCACGGCCGGGGACGCCTCGGGCAGGTTGTCCTCCTCGCGGTAGCCCAGCAGCCGGTTGCGCACCTGGGCCAGCGCCGTCCCCGAGGTCTCGCCCACCGGGCGCAGCACCAGCAGCCGCAGCGCCTCCAGATCCCGGCGCATCGTCGCCGTCGCGGGGTCCCGTACGGGGAGCATCCGGCCCGGCGGCACCGGCGCGCCCGGCAGATGCAGGGTGAGGGTGTCGGTCCGCTCGGCGCTGCGCGCGGTGAGCAGCATCAGCCCGAGGCGCTCGGCGGCGATCTCGGCGTCCGCGATACGCCGCTGCACCAGCCGGGCCGTCGCGTCGTCGGAGGTGCCCCGCTCCAGCCGGCCCTGGATCATCAGCGCCGTCTCGTGCAGCCGGGCCGTGGCGGTGCGCAGGTCGTCCACGACCTTGTCCACGTCGTCCGGACCCGCGTCCAGCAGTTCGATCAGCGTGCCCAGCAACTGCCCGAGCCGGGCCCGGAATGCCTGCCGCAGCCGGTCCAGCGTGCCCGCCTCGGTCTGCGGCATCAGCACGAACCGCGCGAACGCGCTGCACCCGACCGCCACCGTGATCACGATGTACAGCGAGGGCAGCATCGACGGTGTCGCCCGGACGAACAGCGACAGGAAGTAGACCTGGAACCCGATCAGCCCGAGCCCGGTGGCCCGCTCGCCGAACCGGCGCCCGTAGACGGCCGCGAAGATGATCAGCAGGAAGGAGATGTCGCTGACCAGCGGCCAGCGGTTCAGCACCGCCCCCAGCGACACCGAGGCCAGCGCCACCGGCAGGGACAGCGCCACCGTGACGGCCTGCTTGGCGCGGTCGGTCTCCCGGACGGCGAAGGTCGCCGCCATCGCCGCCATCGCGCCGGCGACCAACTGGGGGACCGGGAAGCGCAGCGAGGCCAGCAGCATCAGGGTGAGGGCGATCGCGGCCACCGTGCGTAGACCGGCGATCAGCCGCAGCAGTCCCGGATCGGACGCGGCGAGCCGGTCCCACAGCCGTACCAGAAGCGCCCGTCCCCTTGCCTTCACGCCGCCGCGCTCTTTCCTTCGTGCCGGATCATGATCTACGACCCAGGATGTCACGCCGCCCTGCCCGGCTCGCGTCTGGCCAGCGGACACCCGCCCGGCGCGCCCCTGAGCCCCGGAATTCCGGAGCCGCCGGAGGCCGCCGCCCCCACGACGGGACGGCGGCCTCCGGCAACCCGGCTCACCCGGTTCAGCCTCCGGTCACCTTCCCCCGCACCTTGCCCTCCGCCTCGGCCGCCCGCACCTCGTCGCGGACCTGGTCCGGCGTCAGATAGGAGTCCGTGTACTCGAAGTCCTTGAGCTGGGCGGGCTTGCGGGCCTGGAAGCCCGTACGGACGAAATCGTCCCCGGCGATGGCGTTCAGCAGCCAGTTCACCAGCACCCGCGCCTTGGCGACCCCGGTGCGCAGCGCGGACCAGTGGTAGCCGCGCGCCACGGCCTGGGCGAGGATGCCGCGCAGCTCGATGCCGAGCGGCCGGGACACCGCGTCCTTGCCACCGAGGTCCACCACGAGACCGAGGTCCTTGTGGACGTACGGCTCCAGCGGCTCGCCGCGCAGCGAGTGGATGATGTTGTCCGCCACCTTCGGGCCCTGCCGCATCGCGTGCTGCGCGGTGGGCGGGCAGATCGCGCCCTTCTCGCCCTTGGCCAGGTCCGGCACGGCCGCCGCGTCGCCGAGCGCGAACACCCCGTCGTGCCCCGGCACGGTCATCTCCGGGGTCACCGCGAGCCGTCCGCGCACCGTCTCCGCGTCCATCGTGCCGATCAGGGGGCTCGCCACCACACCGGCCGTCCAGATCAGGGTGTGCGACGGGATCACCCGGCCGTCGGTGAAGGTGACCTCGTTCTCGGTCACCTTGGCCACCGACACCCCGAGGGAGACGTCGATGCCCCGGTCGCGCAGGATCTTCAGCGCCTGCTTGCCGAGCCGGTCGCCCAGCTCCGGCATCAGCTTCGGCGCGATGTCGATCAGATGCCAGCGGATCAGGCTCGGGTCCAGCCGCGGATAGCGCCGCACCGCCGCATGGGTGAGCCGTTGCAGGCAGGCCGCCGTCTCCGTGCCCGCGTAACCGCCGCCCACCACCACGAACTGCAGCCGCGCCGCCCGCTCCTCGGGGTCGTCGCTGGCGTCCGCGAGGTCGAGCTGCGAGATGACGTGGTCACGGATGTACGCGGCCTCCGCGAGCGTCTTCATCCCGAAGGCGTGCTCGGCGAGGCCGGGGATGTCGAAGGTGCGGGTCACGCTGCCCGGCGCCAGCACCAGGTAGTCGTAGGGCTCGTTGATGATCTCGTCGGTGATGGTGCGGATGACGCACACCTTCGCCGCCAGGTCCACCCCGATCGCGCCGCCCGGAATGATGTCGGTGCGGTACTTCTTGCTGCGGCGCAGCGAGACGGCGATCGACTGCGGCGTCAGCACGCCGGAGGCGACCTGGGGCAGCAGCGGAAGGTAGAGCTGGTAGGAGAACGGCGTCACCAGGGCGACGTCCGCCTCGTCGGGGCCGAGTTTGCGCTCCAGCCGGCGGACGCACTCGACTCCGGCGAAGCCTGCGCCGATCACCAGAATCCTGGGTCGTCGTGTCACGGTGTTGTTCCCTTCTGCGGCTCCCGTCGGTCCGGATGGACGCCGTTCGCATGCCCGGGACCACTGCCACCACACCCGATCCCACCGCGCTCCGAGCCGTTCCGCCAGTCGGAAGCGCCCGGCGGCGAAGGCGTGGGCAGCAGCCTGCCCCTCCACGCACCGGAGTAACCCGATTCCGCACCGGTACACCTCCCGGCGCCCTCACCAGGGCAGGAAGACATGGATGTCCTTGCCGTCCTCGACCACCACCACACTGACCTGGTCGCACAGGGTGTGCACCAGATGCCAGCCGATGCCCCCGCCGCCCGAACTCGGCCTGAACGGGCGCGGCTCGGGCACCACCGTGCTGGTGTCGTGCATGGTGACGTGCACCCCGTCGAAGGTGCGCCGCATCCGCAGTCCGAACGGGCCCGGCGCGAACTGGACCGCGTTGGCCGCCAGCTCCGTCACCACCAGCAGGATGTCGTCCCAGTACTCCGGCGCGCTGGGCGGCGCGTCCCGCGCGAGCCTGCGCAGGAACTCCTCCGCGGCCAGCCGCGCGCCCGTGACGTTCGGAAGTTCGCCGGGAAAGGAGTAGGCACGCTCGTGCGCCCTCTCGGAGGGAGGTGTGCCGTCCCAACGCCGCTCTGTCGCCATCTCGCATTCCCCGGCCCGGTCTCCCGGAGCGGGCCCGGATACGGGCCCCGCGCTCCGGGGCGGTCATCGTCGCTGGTCAGTTCACCAGGGCGGGTTCCCAGCGCGACGCGGATTACGCGTGGTCGTGCCACCCAACGGGCGACGGGCTCACCGGAACACGTCGTCCGGCTCGTCCCAGTCCGCCGGTTCCGGAGGCCGCCCGCCCCGCGCGGCCCGCGAACGGGCCTTGTACATCGCGTCGATCTCGGCCGCGTAGTGCCGCGCGATGACGTCCCGGCGCAGCTTCAGCGACGGCGTCAGCAGACCGTTGTCCGGGGCGAACGGCTCCTGCACGACCCGGTAGACCCGGATCGACTCGGCGCGCGACACCGTGCTGTTGGCCGACGCGATCGCCCGCGCCAGCTCCTCGCGCAGCGCGCTCTCCTCCCGGCTCTCCCGTCCCTCGAAGTCGCCCTGCAGCGCGAGCGCGGCCCGCCAGTGCGACAGGAACTCCGGGTCCAGGGTGATCAGCGCGCCCATGCAGGGCCGGTCCTCGCCGACCACCACCGCCTGATGGATCAGCGGGTGCATCCGCAGCCGTTGCTCCAGCGGGGCGGGCGCCACGCTCTTGCCGCTGGAGGTGACGATGAGGTCCTTCTTGCGGCCGGTGATGGTCAGATACCCCTCCCGGTCCAGCCGCCCGATGTCCCCGGTCGACAGCCAGCCCCCGCGCAGCACGCTCCGGGTGCGCGCCTCGTCGCCGATGTAGCCCTGGAACACCGACGGGCCGTGCACCAGGATCTCCCCGTCCTCGGCCACCCGGACGTCGGTGCCCGGCAGCGGCACGCCCACCGTCCCCGACTTCTCCCGCCCGAGCGGCTGCATGGTGATCCCGCCGGAGGTCTCCGTCAGCCCGTACCCGTCGTGGATGTACAGGCCGATGCCCTCGAAGAACAGCGACAGTTCACGGCTCAGCGAGGACCCGCCCGAGGTGCCGCGCCGGGCCCGGCCGCCGAGCGCGGAGCGGAGCTTGCGGTACACCGTCCGCTCGTACAGGGCGTGTTGGAGCCGCAGATCCAGGCCGGGGCCGGTGCCGATGCCGAGCCGGGCGCGCTCCTCGGCCTCCGCGAAGTCCCGCGCGGTCTGCGCCGCCCGCTCGAACAGCGCGCCCCGGCCCGCCTGCTGAGCCGTCCTCAGGAACGTCTTGTACAGCTTCTCGAACACCGACGGCACGCCGTAGAGGTACGTCGGCCGGAAGGTGCTCAGCGCCGAGGCGAGCGCCTCCTCGGTCATCTCCGGCTCGTGTGCCATCAGGATGCCGCCGCGCAGGCACATCGTCTGGATCATGATCCCGTACACGTGCGAGAACGGCAGGAACGCCAGCACCGACGGCTGTTCGCCGGGTTGTGCCGCCGTGTGGCCCCAGCCGGCCAGCAGGACGTCACAGGGGTAGGCGAGACCGCGGTGACTCAGCGCGCAGCCCATCGGGCGGCCGGTGGCGCCGGAGGTGTAGGTGACGGCCGCGGTGGAGTCCGGCAGCACGATCCGGCGCAGCGACTCCACGGTGGTCAGCGGGATGTCCACGCCCCGCTCGGTGAGTTCGGGCAGCGCGCCCGCGTCCAGTTGCCAGACGTGCCTGAGCCGGGGGAGCGCGGCGCACACGGTGCCGACCGTCATCACGCCCAGCTCGTCCTCGACCGCGATGGCCACACAGCCCGCGTCCCGCAGAATCCACTCGACCTGGTCCCGCGAGGACGTCGGATGGACCGGGACGATCTCCGCGCCCACGGTCCACAGCGCGTGCGCGAGCGCCGTCCACTCGTAGCGGTTGCGGGCCATCAGGGCGACCCGGTGGCCCGGTGAGATCCCGGCCGCCACCAGCCCCTTGGCAAGACCGACCACCTCGTCCCGCAGTTGGCCCGCTGTCACCGTCTCCCAGCCGCCGGGGGCACCCTTCGCGTGCCGGGCGAGCAGCGGGAGTCCGGGGTTCTCCCCGGCTCTCTGGAAGACAATGTCGGCGAGCCCGCCGGCTTGCGGGGGGAACGCTGCCGGAGCGGAGGCGACGTCGCGCATGCGCTGCTCCTGGAAGTACGGAGGGTGACCCCGCCGATCGGCTCTGTGTCGGCGGTGCACGAATGTAGCGCGGGGAAGCGGTTTCGGTGCGGGGAAGGAGAAAGTCGTGATCCCCTGATGACCTGCGGGTGTCCGGTGGGTCCCGGGTGCCGCCGTTCCGTACGGGTATCGGCGCCGCCGCCGGGGCACGCCGAGAGGGGCGGCCGGGGATCGTGGTGACCCCTGGCCGCCCCTCGTCGGGCGCCGGTCGCGGTGGGCTCAGCGGGCGGGCGTGAGCCAGACCGTGGCGAGCGGCGGCAGCGTCAGGCGCAGCCGGCCGTCCTCGGGGCAGAGCTTGCCCGCGTCACCGGCCTGGACACCGCTGCCGCCGTAGCGGACCGCGTCGGTGTTGAGCGCCTCCTGCCAGGCGGGCACCTGCTCGGGCGCCCAGAGCCGGTAGTCCTCCCGGACCACGGGCGAGAAGTTGGACACCGCCAGCAGGGGAGTGCCGTCCTCGGCGTACCGGACGAACGCGAAGACGTTGTCGTCGGCCGCGTCGCACATCGACCACTGGAAGCCGCCCGGATCGGTGTCCCGCTGCCACAGCGCCGGGGCGTCCCGGTACACCGTGTTCAGATCCCGCACCAGATCCCGCATGCCCCGGTGGTCGGCCGCCGAGTGATAGTCGTCGGCCAGCAGCCACCACTCGGGCCCGTGCTTCTCCGACCACTCCGCACCCTGCGCGAACTCCTGCCCCATGAACAGCAGTTGCTTGCCGGGGTGGGCCCACATGAAGCCCAGGTACGCCCGGTGGTTCGCGCGCCGCTGCCACCAGTCGCCGGGCATCTTCGACACCAGCGCCTGCTTGCCGTGCACCACCTCGTCGTGCGAGATGGGCAGCACGTAGTTCTCGCTGTACGCGTAGACCATCGAGAACGTCATGTCGTGGTGGTGGTACTTGCGGTGCACCGGCTCCTTCTGCACGTACTCCAGCGAGTCGTGCATCCAGCCCATGTTCCACTTCAGCCCGAACCCGAGACCGCCGCTGTCGGTCGGCCGGGTCACGCCCTCCCACGCCGTCGACTCCTCGGCGATGGTCACCACACCCGGGCAGCGCCGGTACACGGTCGCGTTCATCTCCTGCAGGAACGCCACCGCGTCCAGGTCCTCGCGCCCGCCGAAGACGTTCGGCGCCCACTGCCCGGAGTCCCGCGAGTAGTCCAGGTAGAGCATCGAGGCGACCGCGTCCACGCGCAGCCCGTCGATGTGGAACTCCTCGCACCAGTACACCGCGTTGGCGACCAGGAAGTTGCGCACCTCGGTCCGGCCGAAGTCGAACTCGTACGTCCCCCAGTCCGGGTGCTCCGCCCGCCGGGAGTCCCCGGGCTCGTACAGCGGGTCCCCGTCGAACCGGGCCAGCGCCCAGTCGTCCTTGGGGAAGTGGGCCGGCACCCAGTCCATGATCACGCCGATGCCCGCGCGGTGCAGCGCGTCCACCAGGAACTTGAAGTCGTCCGGCGACCCGAGCCGCGGGGTGGGCGCGTAGTACGAGGTGACCTGGTAGCCCCACGACCCGCTGAACGGGTGCCCGGCCACCGGCATCAGCTCGACATGCGTGAAGCCCAGGTCCCGTACGTACGCGGGAAGTTCCTCGGCCAGCTCGCGGTAGGTCAGCCCCGGCCGCCAGGACGGCAGATGCACCTCGTACACCGACATCGGCGCCTCGTGCACGGGCGTGTCGCCCCGGTGCGCCATCCACTCGGCGTCGTCCCACGCGTAGCGGGAGGAGGTGACGACCGAGGCGGTGTCCGGCGGGACCTCGGTGAGCCGGGCCATCGGGTCCGCCTTCAGGAACCGGTGTCCGTACCGCGAGGTGATCTCGAACTTGTACTTGGCCCCCTCGCCGATCCCCGGCAGGAACACCTCCCACACCCCGGCCGCGCCCAGCGAGCGCATCGGGTACTGCGTGCCGTCCCAGAAGGTGAACTCCCCGGCCAGCCGCACCCCCTGGGCATTCGGAGCCCACACGGTGAACCGGGTGCCGGCGACGCCCTCGTGGATCATCGGCTCGGCGCCCAGCGCCTTCCACAGCTCCTCGTGCCGGCCCTCCCGGATCAGATGCAGATCCAGCTCACCGAGCGCGGGCGCGAAACGGTACGGGTCGTGCACCGTGCGCTCACCGTCGTCATAGGCCACCACCAGCTCGTAGGCGGGGATCTCCGGGTACGGCAGGACGGCCGAGAAGAGACCGTCGCCCTCCGAGGCGAGCGGCGAGCGCACCCCGTCGGCCAGGACGCTCACCTCCCGCGCGTTCGGGCGCAGGGCGCGGAACAGCACGCCGCCCGGTACCGGGTGCGCGCCCAGCAGGGCGTGCGGGTCGTGATGCGCGCCGCCCAGCAGACGGTCGCGCTCCTCGCCCACGAGGGCGGTGCCCGAGGTGCGGACGGGGCCCGAGGTCTCGGGCAGCGAAGTGTCGCGCAGTGCCATGGTTCAGCCTCTCCACTCGGCGAGCCGCTCGATGGCCGCCATCGGGACCGGAAGCCAGTCCGGCCGGTGTCTCGCCTCGTACAGCACCTCGTACACCGCCCTGTCCGTCTCGTGCGCGCGCAGCAGCGCGTGCTCCTTGCGTGGGTCCCAGCCCGCACGGGTCGCGTAGCCCGCGCAGAACGCCTCCCGGCAGCGGCTCGCCCACTCGGGCCGCCAGGGGCGGCGCTGCCGGGCCGCGTAGTCGAAGGAGCGCAGCATCCCGGCGATGTCACGCACCGGGGACTGCGCGGTCCGCCGCTCGGCGAGCGGACGGGAGGGCTCGCCCTCGAAGTCGATGACGAACCAGTCGGCCCCGGCGCGCAGCACCTGTCCCAGATGCAGATCGCCGTGCACGCGCTGGGCCGCCGGACCGGAGTCGCGGGCGGCCAGCGCTCCGAACGCGGCCCTCAGGCCCGGCACATAGGGCCGCAGCCCCGGCACCGCCCGCGCCGCCGCGTCCAGCCGGACACACATCGCGTCGGCCGTGACGCCGTTCTCGTCCCCGCGGGCCGCCGGGAACGCCCCGGCCAGCGCGAGGTGCACCTCGGCCATGGCGCCGCCCAGCTCGCTCGCCTCGGCGGTGAAGTCGTCGCCCCGGGCCAGCGCCCCGAGCGCCAGCTCCCAGCCGTCGACCGCGTCCGGCAGGAACGGCTGGAGCACGCCCAGGGTCGCCGGGCGCGGCGCGGTGGTGCAGAACCAAGCGACCGGCGCGGGCACCCGCGCGCACCCCTGTGTGGCCAGCGCCTGCGGCACCTCCAGATCCGGGTTGACGCCCGGCTGGATACGGCGGAACAGCTTCAGGATGTACGCGTCGCCGTACACGATCGAGGAGTTGGACTGCTCGCTGGTCAGCAGCCGGGGCGCGAGACCGCCGGGCACCCGGGCGGCCTCGTCCACCTCGAAGCGCAGCGGACCCGCCTTGCCGGGCTGCCGCAGCCGCTCCAGCAGCAGGTGGGCGCAGCGCGGGTCGTGCAGCGCGTCGTACACGGCGAACCCGGCCAGCGGGCCGTGCTCGGCGCGCCCGATGTACGCCCGGTCCAGGCTCGGCTGCGGCCGCTCGCGCAGGCCGAGCAGCAGTTGGTAGCAGTCGCCGGGCGGGGGAGTGCCGCCGGGCGTGGGCACGGGTGCGTGCGAGGCGTTCACCAGCAGGTGCAGGCAGCCCGGGAACAGCTCGGTGACGGACAGCACCGACAGATCGGTGGCCGGGTGGTCCTTGCCCGCGAACCAGCGCTGCCGGGGCAGCCATTCGCGCAGCAGGCCGCCGAGCGAGGCCAGGAGCCCGTCGGCACCGGTCGCCGCCGGGGGGCTGAGGGTGATGGTCTTCGGCATGGTGACGCGTCCTTTCCTCGGCGCCGGGCGCTCAGCGGCGGCGGCCGATGCGGGATGCGGGTCGGGTGAGCCGGAACCAGTAGAAACCGTGGCCCGCGAGGGTCAGCAGGTACGGCAGCTCGCCGATGGCCGGGAACTTCACCCCGCCGATCAGCTCCACCGGGTGCCGTCCGTCGAAGGCCCGCAGGTCGAGTTCGGTGGGCTGCGCGAACCGGGAGAAATTGTGCACGCACAGCACCAGGTCGTCGCCGTACTCGCGGAGGAAGGCCAGCACCGCCGGGTTGGACGAGGAGAGTTCCGTGTACGAGCCCAGGCCGAAGGCGGGGTTCTGCTTGCGGATCTCGATCATGCGGCGGGTCCAGTGCAGGAGGCTGGACGGGGAGGACATGGAGGCTTCGACGTTGGTGACCTGGTAGCCGTGGACGGGGTCCATGATGGTCGGCAGGAAGAGCCGGCCGGGGTCGCAGGAGGAGAAGCCCGCGTTGCGGTCGGGGGTCCACTGCATGGGGGTGCGGACGGCGTCGCGGTCGCCGAGCCAGATGTTGTCGCCCATGCCGATCTCGTCGCCGTAGTAGAGGATCGGCGAGCCCGGCAGGGAGAGGAGCAGGGCGGTGAACAGCTCGATCTGGTTGCGGTCGTTGTCGAGCAGGGGGGCGAGCCTGCGGCGGATGCCGATGTTGGCGCGCATACGCGGGTCCTTCGCGTACTCGGCCCACATGTAGTCGCGTTCCTCGTCGGTGACCATTTCGAGGGTCAGCTCGTCGTGGTTGCGCAGGAAGATGCCCCACTGGCAATTGGTGGGGATCGCGGGGGTCTTGGCGAGGATTTCGGAGACCGGGTAGCGGGATTCCCGTCGCACGGCCATGAAGATGCGGGGCATGACCGGGAAGTGGAAGGCCATGTGGCATTCGTCGCCGCCGGTGGAGTAGTCGCCGAAGTAGTCGACCACGTCCTCGGGCCACTGATTGGCCTCCGCCAGCAGCACGGTGTCCGGGTACTGGGCGTCGATCTCGCTCCGGACGCGCTTGAGGAAGGCGTGCGAGGCGGGCAGGTTCTCGCAGTTGGTGCCCTCGGCCGCGTACAGGTACGGCACCGCGTCGAGCCGGAAGCCGTCGATGCCGAGGTCCAGCCAGAACCGGAGGGCGGCCAGGATCTCCTCCTGCACGGCCGGGTTCTCGTAGTTGAGGTCCGGCTGGTGCGAGAAGAAGCGGTGGAAGAAGTACTGTCCGCGCACCGGGTCGAAGGTCCAGTTGGAGACCTCGGTGTCGACGAAGATGATCCGGGCGTCCTGGTACTGCTTGTCGTCGTCGGCCCACATGTAGTAGTCGCCGTAGGGGCCCTCGGGGTTGGCGCGGGACTCCTGGAACCACGGGTGCTGATCGCTGGTGTGGTTCATGACGAAGTCGATGATGACCCGCATGCCCCGCTGATGGGCCGCGTCCACGAACTCCACGAAGTCGGCCAGGTCGCCGAACTCGGGGAGGACGGAGGTGTAGTCCGCGACGTCGTAACCGCCGTCCCGCAAGGGGGACTTGAAGAACGGCGGGAGCCACAGGCAGTCCACGCCGAGCCACTGGAGATAGTCGAGCTTGGCGGTCAGCCCCTTCAGGTCGCCGACACCGTCGCCGTCGCTGTCGTGGAAGGAGCGGACCAGCACTTCGTAGAAGACGGCGCGCTTGAACCACTCGGGGTCCCGGTCCTTGGCCGGAGTGTCCTCGAAAGTGTCCGGCACGGGTTCGTTCACGGTCATGACGCTGAAGGCCCTCCGATCTGTGACGTCGCCGGCTCGGCACGCAGGACGTGCGCGGGGGCGCGGCCGGGGCTCAGGCGGACATAGTTGTCGCGGCCCCAGTGGTAGGTCTCGCCCGTCAGTTCGTCGTGCACGGACAGGGCGTCGTGCCAGTCCAGGCCGAGTCGCGGCAGGTCCAACGAGACCGTGGCCTCCTGGGTGTGGTGCGGGTCGAGACTGACGACCACGAGGACCGTGTCGTCGCCGGTGCGCTTGCTGAACGCGAGCACCGCGTCGTTGTCGGTCCGGTGGAAGCTGAGATTGCGCAGCCGGCGCAGTGCGGGGTGCCTGCGGCGGATCTCGTTGAGGCGGGTGATCAGGGGCGCGATGGTCCGTCCCTCGCGGGCGGCCGCCTCCCAGTCCCGGCGTTCGAGCTGGTACTTCTCGGAGTTGAGGTACTCCTCGCTGCCCGGCTGGAGCGCCTGGTTCTCGCACAGCTCGTAACCGCTGTAGATGCCCCAGGTGGGGGAGAGGGTCGCCGCGAGTACGGCACGGATCTCGAAGGCGGGCCGGCCGCCGTGCTGGAGGTAGCCGGGCAGGATGTCGGGGGTGTTGGCGAAGAAGTTGGGCCGCATGTAGGCGGCCGATTCGCCCGACAGCTCGGTCAGGTACTCGGTGAGTTCCTGCTTGCTGTTGCGCCAGGTGAAGTACGTGTACGACTGCTGGAAGCCGATCTGGGCGAGGGTGTGCATCATCGCGGGGCGGGTGAACGCCTCCGCCAGGAAGATGACGTCGGGGTCGGCGCGGTTGATCTCCCCGATGACCCGTTCCCAGAACACCACGGGCTTGGTGTGCGGGTTGTCGACGCGGAAGATGCGGACGCCGTGCTCCATCCAGTGCCGGAGCACTCGTACGGTCTCGGTGACCAGGCCGTCCATGTCGGCGTCGAAGGCGATTGGGTAGATGTCCTGGTACTTCTTCGGCGGGTTCTCCGCGTACGCGATCGTGCCGTCCGGACGATGGTGGAACCACTGGGGGTGCTTCTCCACCCAGGGGTGGTCCGGGGAGCACTGGAGGGCGAAGTCCAGGGCGACTTCGAGGCCCAACTCGCTTGCCCGGCCCACGAAGTGGTCGAAGTCCTCGAGCGTGCCGAGATCCGGGTGGACGGCGTCGTGGCCGCCCTCGGGGGAGCCGATCGCCCACGGGACGCCGACGTCGTCCGGGGTCGCGGTCAGGGTGTTGTTGCGGCCCTTGCGATGCGTGGTCCCGATCGGATGGATCGGCGGGAGGTAGACCACGTCGAAGCCCATCTCCGCGATGGCCTCAAGACGCTTCGCCGCCGTACGGAACGTGCCGTGGGGCTGGTCGACGGTGCCCTCGGAGCGGGGGAAGAACTCGTACCAGGAGCCGTAGAGGGCGCGCTCGCGCTCCACCAGCAGCGGCATCGGGTCCGAGGCGGTCACCAGATCCCGCAGGGGGTACCGGGCGAGGACCGCCGCCACCTCCGGGCCCAGGGCGTCCTTCAGCCGGTGGTTCACCGAGAGGGTGTCGTCGCCGAGGGCGTGGGCGGCGGCCAGGACGAGGTCGCGCTCGGGGCCCTTGGGCGCTCCGGCGGCCGCGCGCTCGTAGAGTTCCGCGCCCTCCTCCAGCACCAGGCCGGTGTCGATCCCGGCCGGGATCTTGATGCCGGCCGCGTGCCGCCAGGTGGCGATGGGATCGGACCACGCCTCCACGCGGTAGGTCCAGCGGCCGGTGGCGTCCGGGGTGATGTCCGCGCCCCACACGTCGCTGCCGGGGAACAGCTCGCGCATCGGGGTCCACGGGCCGCGCCGGCCCTTGGGGCCGCGCAGGACCACATTGGCGCCCACCGCGTCATGTCCCTCACGGAACACGGTCGCGGTCACCTGGAACGTCTCCCCGGCCACCGCCTTCGCCGGGCGCCTGCCGCACTCCACGGCCGGCCGGACATCACGTACCGGTACGCGGCCGATGGCCGGGGTCCTGCGCATGGATCTCACCTCCGCCGTGCGCGAAGCCGGGCACACGGGGCCCGGCTTCGCGGTCCTGGATACGGGGCCGGCAGGTGCCGTCCCGTAGGGGAACGCCAGTTACGGTGCCAGGTCAGGGGCTTGGCGCCGTGGATCGCCGCTCCGGTGACTGCGCGCGTCGCGCCGCCCGGCCGGGCTGCGGCCGCCCGTCCTGCTCGCTCAGCCGGCCGGGCGGGGTGGAGCGCAGATACCGCTCCGCGGCGTCCGCCGCCTCCCTGGCGCAGCGTTTTCCCATCAACACGCACAACGTGTAGCCCGAGTCCTCGAAGGTGCTCCGGACCGTGCGGTCGTGGGGCGAGGCGAGCATCACGCGCTCCCACGCCCGGTAACGCCGCAACTGCCGGGCCACTTCGGCCTTGGCGGGTAGCAGCATGGTCCCCTTCACCTTCCACGGCTCTCGACGTCGCGTTCCCGACGGTCGGGTGGTGTCCGAGCACAGGGGGGCGCGGAACCGTTACGGCGATCGAGGGCTTTCACTCATGGTGCACGTGTAAACACACTCCGTCCTGTTGGAGCTTCAACGACCCCGCCGTTCGTGATGCTCGTGTTGCACGAATGGCGTAGCAGTCGCAGTGTGGATGGTGACTCAGAAGCGACTGGCGTTCACGCTGAGTGTCCGGTGATCCCGCCGGACGGCCGTGGAGCAGGAGCTTCGCCGGTGAGGAGCAAGCGACAATGGAGACCGCAGTGCCTCGCTACTACCACCTCGACGTGGAAGTCAGCCCGGAACGGGTGGGACAGGTCAGCCGCATCCTGGCCGCCCACCTCAGTCACTGGGACCTCGACAATCTCGTGGACCCCGTCCGCCGCGGCACCGAGATTCTGCTGCGCGCCATCGACCAGCACGCCCCGGACACCACCACCTCCATCGAGATGTGGTGGAACGGCCAGCACCTCATCACCGCCATCGGCGGCGGCGACCGCGACCTC
The DNA here is from genome assembly GCF_004784475.1 of Streptomyces bauhiniae. Classification (GTDB taxonomy): domain Bacteria; phylum Actinomycetota; class Actinomycetes; order Streptomycetales; family Streptomycetaceae; genus Streptomyces; species Streptomyces seoulensis. Next base: position 101,967 of record NZ_SRRT01000005.1, on the reverse strand, counting down.
GGCCCGGACGAGGGTCTGCGCGCCTGCCTCGCGGACATCGCCGCGATGAGCGACGGATGGGGCTGCTGCGCCACCGAGACCGGGGCCAGGATCATCTGGTTCTCGCAGCGTGCCCGCGCCGACCAGCGGGTCCCGCTGGTCCCGACCGCTCCCTCGCCGCACATCCGCCGGATGCTGCGCGTACCCCGCGCGGCCCCGGTACCCGAACGGGTCGCCGAGGTGCCCGCCGGCGCTCTGGCGGGCGCCCGGTGACGGCCAGGAAGTCCCGGAAGGGGGTGCCCGTGTGGAGCGGGCACCCCTATCCGTTGGGCGCCTCCTACGACGGCCAGGGCACCAACTTCGCGCTGTTCAGCGAGGTCGCCGAACGCGTGGAGCTGGTCCTCGTCGACGACGCGGGCGCCGAGACGCCCGTACCCCTCCACGAGGTCGACGGCTTCGTGTGGCACGGGTATCTGCCGGAGGTCGGACCGGGCCAGCGCTACGGCTACCGGGTGCACGGCCCCTGGCAGCCCTCCCTCGGCCACCGCTGCAACCCGGCCAAGCTGCTGCTCGACCCCTACGCCCGTGCCGTCGACGGCCAGATGGACAACGACCTCTCGCTGTACGAACGCGACCCGCACGGCCCGGCGCCCGCCGACAGCGCCGGGCACTCGATGCTGGGCGTGGTCACCGACCCCTACTTCGACTGGGGCGACGACCGCCCGCCGGGGCACCCGTACTCCGAGTCCGTCATCTACGAGACCCATGTGCGCGGCCTGACCCGGACCCACCCCGACGTGCCGGAGCGGCTGCGCGGCACCTACGCGGGGCTGGCGCACCCCGCGATCACCGGGCATCTGACCTCGCTCGGGGTCACGGCGGTCGAGCTGATGCCGGTCCACCAGTTCGCGCAGGACGGGGTGCTGCGCGACCGGGGCCTGTCCAACTACTGGGGCTACAACACCATCGGCTTCTTCGCCCCGCACAACGCCTACGCCGCCCTCGGCTCGCGCGGCCAGCAGGTCAACGAGTTCAAGGCCATGGTCAAGGCGATGCACGCGGCCGGCCTCGAAGTCATCCTCGACGTGGTCTACAACCACACCGCCGAGGGCAACGAGATGGGCCCCACCCTCTCCTTCCGGGGCATCGACAACGCCTCGTACTACCGCCTGGTCGACGGCGACTGGGCGCACTACTACGACACCACGGGCACCGGCAACAGCCTGCTGATGCGCCACCCCTACGTACTCCAGCTCATCATGGACTCGCTGCGGTACTGGGTCACCGAGATGCATGTCGACGGCTTCCGCTTCGACCTCGCGGCGACCCTGGCCCGGCAGTTCCACGAGGTGGACCGGCTCTCGGCGTTCTTCGACCTGATCCAGCAGGACCCGGTGATCAGCCGGGTCAAGCTCATCGCCGAGCCCTGGGACCTGGGGGAGGGCGGCTACCAGGTCGGCAACTTCCCCCAGCTCTGGTCGGAGTGGAACGGCAAGTACCGGGACGCCGTACGGGACTTCTGGCGGGCCGAGCCCGGTTCGCTGGGCGAGTTCGCGTCCCGGCTCACCGGCTCCTCCGACCTCTACCAGGCCAGCCGGCGCCGCCCTAGGGCCAGCGTCAACTTCGTCACCGCGCACGACGGTTTCACCCTGCGCGACCTCGTGTCGTACAACGACAAGCACAACGAGGCCAACGGCGAGGGCAACCGGGACGGCGAGAGCGACAACCGGTCCTGGAACTGCGGCGTCGAGGGCGACACCGACGTCCCGGCCGTGCTCGAACTGCGGGCCCGCCAGCAGCGCAACCTGCTGGCCACCCTGCTGCTCAGCCAGGGCATCCCGATGCTCGGCCACGGCGACGAACTCGGCCGCACCCAGGGCGGCAACAACAACGCCTACTGCCAGGACAACGAGGTCTCCTGGATCGACTGGGACCTCACCGACGAGCAGCGCGCCCTCGTCGACTTCACCCGGCGCCTGATCGGCCTGCGCGCCGAGCACCCCGTGCTGCGCCGGCGCCGGTTCTTCCGGGGCGAGACCGCGACCAAGCGGAAGCAGCCGCTGCCCGACCTGATCTGGCTGCGGCCCGACGCCCGCGAGATGACCGACCAGGACTGGCGGCGCGGCGACGCGCACTCGGTGGGCGTCTTCCTCAACGGCGACGCCATCGCCGAGCGGGACGCCTACGGCGGCAGGGTCGTCGACGACTCCTTCCTGCTGCTCCTGAACGGCTTCTGGGAGCCCGTCGACTTCCGCCTGCCCGCCGCCTCCTACGGCGAGCGCTGGACGACCCTGATCGACACCGCCGACCCCGAGGGCGTGCCGGACGAGCGGGAGCGCAAGGCGGGCACCCGGCTGCGGGTCGAGTCGCGGAGCCTGGTCCTGCTGTCCCGGCCGTCCCGCGTCGGCTGAGCGGGGACAAGAAGAGGGCGCCCACCGGAATCCGGTGGGCGCCCTCTTCGCCGTCCGTCAGCGCGGCTCGCGCGCGGTCACCGTGAACTGGGCGCCGTCCTGGTCCCGCAGGACCGCCTCCCGCTCGCTCTCGCTCAGCACACTGCCGCCGTGCTTCTCGGCGCTGCGGGCGCAGCGCGCCACGTCGTCGACGGAGAAGTGGATCTGCCAGTGCGGCCGTACCGAGGGGTCCGGGGCCGCCTCCACCGCGCCGGAGTCGATCCGCGCCACCACCGTGCCCTGGCTGCGCAGCACGACCTCGCCGCCCTCGTACTCGACCTCGCAGCAGCCCGGCTTCCCGGTGGCCCAGTCCAGCACCTCGCCGTAGAAGATCGCCGCGTCGAAGGCGTTGCGGGTGTGCAGGCGGATGAAGGCGGGGGCGGAGCGGCGCCAGGACTCCCAGTCGGAGAACAGCTCGCCCTGCCAGATGCCGAAGGTCGCCCCGTCCCGGTCGGCGAGCAGCGCGCCCCGGCCGGGCGGGAAGGACAGCGGGCCCACGGCCGCCGTGCCGCCGCGCTCGCGGACCCGCGCCACCGCCACGTCGGCGTCGGGGACGGCGAAGTACGGGGTCCAGGCCACCGCCGTCTGCCACATCCCGGCGACCGCGGCGATCCCGGCGATCGGCACGCCGTCCGCCAGCGCGATCCGGAAGTGGTCGCCGAGGCGGGCGTCGCGCCAGCGCCAGCCGAGCACGGCGCTGTAGAACTCCTCGGTGGCGTCGAGGTCGCGGCTGGTCAGGCTCACCCAGCAGGGGGCGCCGAAGACGGAGTGCGTCGAAACGGCGTCCTTCTTCTTCCTCAAGCCACCGCTGACGGATGTGTGGTGATTCATGACGGTCGCGTCCTGCTCTCGGGGCCCGGCGGCCACCGGTCTCGACCAGTGTCCGGCCGAAAAGGGGTCGGCTGCCTCCCGACTACCCCGCGGGAGGGCCCTGATGTGCGGTGACATCCCCCGGCCACGCAGCGCGTCCGGGGCGTCACGAAGACGGGCGGCTCTCGCCCGAAAGAGTGAAAGGCGCGGTGACGCGGGAGAGACGGGGCTTCAGCCGGACTCGGTGAGCAGTTCCTCGCGCAGCCGGTCGAAGCAGCCGCTCAGCAGCCGGGAGACGTGCATCTGGGATATGCCGAGCTGCTCGGCGATCCCGCTCTGCGTCATCCCCCGGAAGAACCGCAGGTAGAGGATGGTGCGCTCCCGCTCGGGCAGCGCCGCGAGGCAGGGTTTCACGGCCGCCCGGTCCACCACCAGGTCGAAGCCCGGGTCCGGCTCGCCCAGGGAGTCGCCGAGCGCGTACCCGTCCGTACCGGCCACGTCGGCGTCCAGGGACAGCGCGGAGAAGCACTCCAGCGCCTCCATGCCGGTGCGCACCTCGTCCTCGCTGAGCCGGGTGTGCGCCGCCAGCTCCGCCACGGTGGGCGGGCGGCCCGGGATGGTCTGCGCCAGTTCCTTGCCGGCGCTGCGGACCCGGTTGCGCAGGTCCTGCACCCGGCGCGGCACATGCAGGGTCCACATGTGGTCCCGGAAGTGGCGCTTGATCTCGCCGGTGATCGTCGGCACCGCATACGCCTCGAAGGCCCGGCCGCGCTCGGGGTCGTAGTGGTCCACGGCCTTCACCAGGCCCAGGGCGGCCACCTGGTACAGGTCCTCCAGGGACTCGCCGCGGCCACGGAAGCGGACGGCGATCCGCTCGGCCATGGGCAGCCACAGGCGCACCAGCTCGTCCCGCAGCGCCGCGCGCTCGGGACCCTCGGGGAGCCCGGAAAGGCGCTCGAAGGCATGGGCCGTGTCAGGGGCGTCGTCGTGAGGGTGGGTTTTCGTGCTGCCAGTTACAGACATCGCGTGCACTTCTCTCGCGGGCTGGGGCGACAGGCACATTCAGCACTGCAGTCCCTCTTCCCCAGTGTGCGGCAAAAACAAACAAACATGCCAATAAGGGACGAAACCCGTGTCGGTCTTGACCCGGTTTTGGACTGGGTGGCTCCATGGACGCGGGCCGTGAGAGGCGGTCGCCCGGAGTGATGTGCGGCACGCGCGCGAGCGGTGCCCGCGCACCCGCCCGGACGGTTTCTCCTGGGCACGGCTTGATCACCGAGCGAAGCGGGCGAACCGCCTGGCCATGTGGCATTCCGCTCATTTGACAGTGTGCTGAGCACACGGATAGACAGCAGCTCGCGGATGGTCGAGAGGGGCACTGTGTACGAGCCGAACGTGGTCGGTGACTGGCAGGAATACGGCGAGCACGCCGGTCTGCGGGTCCGCGTCCACCGTCTGGAGACGGCCGAACCGCCCCGGGGGCGTGACGACGCCGCGGCCGGGCTGACGTACTTCAGCGTCCGGGTGACCATCGAGAACCGCGGCACCCGCCCGTGCAGCGTCCAGCTCGAGGACGGTCAGATCGACGTCCGGGTCGGCGCCGACGGCGAGGGCGCCTTCATCGACTGGCGCAATTCGCAGTTCATCGAGGGCTTCGACGTGTACCCGCTGCGCCGGGCCACCGCCGTGGTCCACGCGGCCGCCGCCGAGGACGCGCTCACCCATGTCGACGTCCAGGTCCATCTGCGGGTGGACGACGAGTGGACCGACCGCAGGCTGTGGGCCGGCGGCATCGGCCTCACCGAGACCGCCCAGGTGGCCACCGCCGCCTGCGGGCCCGACAGCCTGGCGCACCAGCTCACCGCGTACCTGGAGGAGCGGACCGAACCCGGCACCGCCTGACGGGTGCCGGGCCGGCCCGCGAGAGGGTCAGGCGTTCGGGTCGAAGGGGATGCCGGCCGGCTTCGCCGACGCCAGGTGCGAGGCGAAACTCGCGTCCTTCAGGCCGAAGTTGGCGCTGCCGAAGTCATACGTGCTCAGCTTGTCGCGCAGACCGGGCGGGTAGCCGTCCCAGCCGACCAGCGCCGGGTACTGCCAGGTGTGCTTGTGGTTCTCCGGCGGGTCGTCATTGGTGTTGGCCAGCCGGAAGCAGTGCGTGCCGATGCCGTCCTTGTGGTAGACGACCTTGGCGTGGGTGCCCTCGAAGCGGACCTCGGAGACCGGGTGCACGGTGAAGGAGCCGTGGTTGGACGTCGACACGTACCGCGTCTGTCCGTCCTGCACCCACACCACCACGTGCTCCCAGTCGTTGCGGTGGCCGCCGATGCTGCTGCCGGGCAGCGCCTGGTCCTTCTCGAAGTACAGCCCGTAGAGATAGCCGCACCAGCCGTTGTTGCACTTGGCGCGCGAGTAGCCGTTGGTGTTGTCCAGGTCCGAGGCGTCCCGGCAGTTGCCGTTGAGCGCGCCGGTCGGGTTCAGGCCGGGGTTGACCGTGCCGTCGGGGCCGATCGCGGGCGTCGAGTAGCAGCCGTCGGTGTCGTAGTCGAACGCGGGCTGGTACTTCAGCTCCTCGGCCGTGGCGTTGACCGGGAGGGCGAGCGGGGGAGCGGCGAAGGCCGCGGCCGGGAAGGCGATCACGAGGGTGGCGGCGCCGGTGAGCGTGGCGAGCCATCTGCCGCGCCGTCGGCGGGACGTGGACGAACCCACTTCAATCTCCAACTGCGTTGGGGGACAAGGCAGTTCAGCATCCCGGCCGAAGGCCCCGCTGTGAAGCCGTCCCACCTGTCCCACAGGTGAAATCCTGTCAGCCGAGTGTTCAGAGATCCTCGGGGAGGTCCGCCGTCGACTCCTCCGGGGTGAGGTCGGTGCGCAGCCGCAGCCAGCTCGGCTGGCGCAGCAGCCCCGCCCGCGTCCGGGTGCTGAAGCCGACCTCGCCGACCAGCCGGGGCAGCACCCAGCGCGCCCCCGGAATCCGGGGCACGGGGTCGAAGGGGCACCGCTCGCTCGCCGAGGCCGCCAGCAGTGCGGCCAGCTCGGTGCGCTCCCCCTCGCTCCACCCCGTGCCCACCCGGCCCGCGTACACCAGCCGCCCTCCGGCCCGCCGGCCGACCAGCACCGCGCCCGGCAGCCCGGACAGCCGGCCCTTGCCGGGCAGCCAGCCGCCGACGATCACATCCACGCTCCGGGTGTTCCGGATCTTGATCCAGTTCCGGGAGCGGGTCCCCGGCTCGTACACCGAGTCCAGCCGCTTGCACACCACCCCCTCCAGGCCGTGCTCCCGCGTCATCCGCAGCGCCTCGGCACCGTGTCCCACCACCGCGCCCGGCACCGACCAGCGCGGACCGTTCAGGTTGAGGCCCGCCAGCAGGTCCCGCCGCCGCGCGTAGGTGGCTGCCATCTGGGGCCCGGAGAGGTACGGCACGTCGAACAGCACCAGGTGGACCGGTGCCCGTGCCGCCCGGTGTGCGGCCAGGGCCGGGGTGTGCGCGAGGCCCATCCGGTTCTGCAGCGCCTGGAAGTCGGCCCGGCCCTCCGCGTCCAGCGCCAGCACCTCGCCGTCCAGGATGGCGGGCGTGTCGCCCAAGGCGGCGGCCAGTGGGCCGAGTTCAGGGTAGGCGGCGGTGATGTCCTCCCCGGAGCGGGCGCGCAGCAGCAGGGTTCCGTCGCCGGGCAGGTAGACCATCACCCGCTGCCCGTCCTGCTTGGTCTCGTACGCCCAGCGCGCGTCCTGGGCGGGCGGCGGCAGGGTGCCGGGGGTGGCGAGCATGGGGCGGACGAACGGCAGCGGGGCGACGGTCACGGCAGAACATGTCGACCACGCCGGACGCCACCACGCCCACCGCGCCGAGGGTTCCCCCGAACGGCTGCCGCCGCCGCACCCGTACCCGAGCCGCCGACCTGCCCCTACCGTCAAGTAATATCCGGCGGCAGGCCATCGAAGGAGACATCGTGCCCCCACGCTCGCCCCTGCTGCTCGCCGGTCTGCTGGCCTCGGCCGGGATCGCCCACTTCGCCGCCCCCAAGATGTTCGACGGGCTCGTCCCCCGCTCCCTGCCCGGCTCGCCCCGCACCTGGACCCACGTCAGCGGGGTCGCGGAACTCGCCCTGGCCGCCGGGATCGCCGTGCCCGCCACCCGCGCACCGGCCGCGAAGATGGCCGCCGCCTTCTTCGTCGGGGTCTTCCCCGCCAATGTGAAGATGGCCGTCGACTGGCGGCACCGCCCCGCCCCGCAGCGCACCGCCTCCCTCGCCCGGCTGCCCCTCCAGGTGCCGCTGGTGCTGTGGGCCCGGGGCGTCGCCCGTACCGCGAAGGGACAGTCATGAGCCTCCAAGTCGGCGACACCGTCGAGGACTTCACGCTGCCGGACGAGACCGGCACCGAACGACGGCTGACGGAACTCCTGGCCGACGGCCCGGTCGTGCTGTTCTTCTACCCGGCCGCCCTCACCGCCGGCTGCACCGCCGAGGCGTGCCACTTCCGCGACCTGGCGAGCGAGTTCGAAGCCGCCGGGGCCCGGCCCGTGGGCATCAGCGGTGACACCGTCGAGAAGCAGCAGGAGTTCGCCGGGCGCCACACCCTCGGCATGCCCCTGCTCTCGGACACCGACGGCACGATCCGTGAACGCTTCGGCGTCAAGCGGGGCTTCACGCTCGCGCCCACCAAGCGGGTCACCTTCGTCATCGGGCAGGACCGCACGGTCCTGGAGATCGTCCGCAGCGAACTGCGCATGAACACCCACGCCGACCGGGCGCTGGACGCGCTGCGAGCGGCGAAGGGCTGAGCGCTGCTTTTGCATGGCAGGTGTCAGCCGTCGCGCTCGCCAAGGGCGCCGTCGGGCTGACACGATCACGGTGAGGCCCGTACGACGACCTTCGGGAGCGCACACATGACCACGGACAGCACCTCGGCGGAGCGGCCCGAGCGCAGCGCGGGCGTGGCGGTGAAACCGGTCGCGGGGCACATCGGCGCCGAGATCACCGGCGTCGACCTCGCCGCACCGCTCGACGACTCCCTGGTGGCGCTGATCAGGGACACGATGCTGCGCTGGAAGGTGGTGTTCTTCCGCGACCAGCGGCTCGACCACGCCGGGCACGTCGCCTTCGCCCGCCGCTTCGGCGAGCCCGTGGTGCTGCGCAAGCGGGGGAGTGCCTCGCCGGAGGGCTTCCCCGAGGTGGAGACGACCGCCGACCGGCTGGAGCTGGGCGGCCGGTTCGGCATGGAGCACGAGGAGTGGCTGCGCCGGCGCCGGCACACCCTGCTGCGCGGCTGGCACTGCGACCACGGCGCCCGGATCGACCCGCCCGCCGCGACCATCCTGCGCGCCGAGACCGTACCCCCGTACGGCGGCGACACCACCTGGGCCAACCTGGCCGCCGCCTACGCCGGGCTCTCCGCGCCGGTGCGCGCCTTCGTGGACGGCCTCAGGGCCGAGCACCGGCTCGGGGTCGGCTACCAGCCCCGGCCCGGCGACGACGCGTACCTGCGGCATCTGCTGGACCACCAGGTCGCCTCCGAACACCCCCTGGTGCGGGTGCACCCGGAGACGGGGGAGCGGGTGCTGTTCGTCAACGGGTATTACCTGGAGCAGATTTCCGGCGTCTCCCGGCCGGAGAGCGCGGCCCTGCTGGAGATGCTGCTGGAGCAGGTGGTACGGCCGGAGTACACCGTCCGCTTCCGCTGGGAGCCCGGCAGTGTCGCCTTCTGGGACAACCGGGCCACCGTCCACCTCGCCCCCAGCGACACCGCCCACGTGGACCACCCCCGGATCATGCACCGGGTGATGCTCCAGGGCGACGTGCCCGTGGGTGTGGACGGCATCGCCTCCAAGCCGCTGGTGGGCACGGAGCCCGGACGCTGGTAGTCCCGCCGGGTCACCCCGGTGTGACCAGCCGCGCCTCGTACGCGAACACCGCCGCCTGGGTGCGGTCCCTCAGGCCCAGCTTCACCAGGATGCGGCTCACATGGGTCTTGACGGTGGAGTCGGCCACCACCAGCCGCTCGGCGATCTCGGAGTTCGACAGGCCCTGCGCGATCAGCACCAGCACCTCCGTCTCCCGCTCGGTCAGCTCGCCGTAGGCCGCGTGGGCGGCCGGCATCAGGCGCGGAGCCTCGGAGAGGCGGGAGAACTCGTGGATCAGCCGCTTGGTGACGGTCGGCGCGAGCAGCGCCTCTCCGGAGGCCACCACCCGCACGCCGTCCGCGAGTTGGCGTGCGGAGGCGTCCTTCAGCAGGAAGCCGGAGGCCCCGGCCCGCAGGGCCTGGTACACGTACTCGTCCAGGTCGAAGGTGGTGAGCACCAGCACCTTGGCCGTCGCGTCTGCCGCGATGATCTCGCGCGTCGCCTCGATGCCGTTCATCTCCGGCATGCGGATGTCCATCAGGACGACGTCCGGGGCGAGTTCACGCACCCGCGCGACGGCCTCGCGGCCGTTGACCGCCTCGCCGACGACCTCGATGTCCGGCATCGCGTTCAGCAGGACCGAGAAGCCCTCGCGGACCATCATCTGGTCGTCGGCGATCACCACGCGGATCGTCATGCCCCACCCTCGCTCGGGGCGGCCGCCGGGACCGGCAGGAACACGGCGACTTCGTAGCCGCCCTCGGCCGTCGGGGCCGCCGTCATCTCGCCGTTCAGCATGGAGACGCGTTCGCGCATGCCCGTGATGCCGTGCCCGGCGCCGGGGGAGGGCTTGATCAGACTCGGCGCGGGCGGCGCCCCGTTGACCACGCGCAGACCCAGACCGCCGAGCACGTACCCGATCTCCACCTTGGCGTCCGCGCCCGGCGCGTGCCGCAGGGTGTTGCTGAGCGCCTCCTGCACGATCCGGTACGCCGACAGCTCCACGCCCTGCGGGAGTTCGCGCACCGCGCCCGTCACCGTCCTGGTGACGTCGAGCCCGGCGTCCCGGACGTTGGCGAGCAGGGCGTCCAGGTCCGCGAGGGTGGGCTGCGGGGCGTCCGGTGCCTCGTAGTCCTGGGCGCGGACCACGCCCAGGACCCGGCGCAGCTCGGTCAGGGCGGCGACCGCGTTCTCCCGGATGGTGGCGAACGCCTTCTCCAGCTCCGGCGGCGGGTTCTGAACCCGGTAGGGCGCGGCCTCGGCCTGGATGGCGACCACCGACATGTGGTGGGCGACCACGTCGTGCAGCTCGCGGGCGATGGTGGTGCGCTCCTCCAGCAGGGTGCGCCGCGAGCGCTCGTGCGCGGTGACGGTCTGGTGGACGCTCACCTCCCGGCGGGCCTGCCTGAGGGTCTGCCGGACCGAGACGGCCAGCAGGAAGGCGCCGGCGAAGAACAGCATCGGTCCCAGGTCGGACCCGTGGCCCAAGTCGTCGCTCCAGCCGAACAGACCGTAGGTGAAGAACCCGTAGACCGCGGTCAGCAGCCACATCCAGGCGGCCGTCCGGGGGCGGGTGCGCATCGCGACGACCGTCACCACGGCCAGGTGCGCGACGAAGCCGCCGGGCAGCCAGGGGGATTCGCGCGTGGTACCTCCGTCGAGGAACAGGGCCAGGGCGTTCCCCGCCAGGGAGACCCAGAAGGCCCCCACCGGACGCACCAGCGTCAGCAGCACCGGCGCCCCGGCCAGCAGCGCGCACAGCAGTCCGAACAGGCCGTCGGTGTACGTGCCCACCACGGAGACGAACGCCGACAGCCCCGCGACGGCGGCCACCGCCATGTGCGGTGCCCAGGCCCCGTACTCCCGCATACGCGCGGAGCCGCTCCGGGTGAAGCGGCCGCCGGGTTCGGTGGGCGGCAGCGGGCGGTAGGCGAAGGCCTGGTGGAACAGGTCCTGCCGCAGCCCGCGCAGGGCGTCCGCGGCGAACCGGAACTCGGGGCTGCGCTGCCGCGCGGTCCGGCCCGGCGGTATCGGCTGGGTGTGCGTCGTATCGGTCACGGAAGAGACGGTAGGGGGAGAGCGGGGGTGCGGTCGTCCCCTCACAGGCGGGTTCTCGGGGGTCCGTCTCAGGGGGGAGGCGGGGTACCCCTCGGAGACCCGCTCCGGGAAAACCGGCACTCCGGAATGCGGACGGTCATGGTGATTTCTTTGTCCGGTTGTCAAAAAGGTTTTACACAGCGAGGTTTGAGGTCGAATTCATTCGCCGGAATCCCTGCGACCTCCTAGGGAAAACCCTCGCTTGCCCCGGCGCTTGGTGACATGACCTAGTCAAGGTGCCATTCTCGCCCCGTACGCGCATCCTCCCCACTCCCTTCACAGGAGGAGTACGAGTGAGACGCCTTCCCCACAGACCCCTTTCCGGCCGGGTTTCCCGCAAGGGAGCCACGGTCGGGGCCGCCCTGCTGTCCACGGCGGCGCTCCTCGCCGTGGCCGTCCAGGCGACCCCCGCGGCCGCCCGGCCCGCCGCCCCCCACGCCCCGCTGCGCACCGGCGCCCTGGAGGCCAGGCTCAGCCCCGCCCAGCACGCGGCGCTGCTCAAGACCGCCAAGCAGGGCACCGACGACACCGCCCGCTCCCTCGGCCTCGGCGCCAAGGAGAAGCTGGTCGTCCGGGACGTCGTCAAGGACAACGACGGCACCGTGCACACCCGTTACGAGCGCACCTACGCGGGCCTGCCGGTCCTCGGCGGCGACCTCGTGGTGCACACCCCGCCCGCCTCCGTGGCCAAGGGCACGGTGAGCACCACCTTCAACACCAAGCGGGTCATCAAGGTCGCCTCGACCACCGCGGCCGTGACCAAATCCGCCGCGCAGTCCACGGCGCTCAAGGCCGCCAAGGCCCTGAAGGCGGAGAAGCCCGCCGCCGACAGCGCGCGCAAGGTGATCTGGGCCGGCTCCGGCACCCCGACGCTCGCCTGGGAATCCGTCATCGGCGGCTTCCAGGACGACGGCACCCCGAGCAAGCTGCACGTCATCACCGACGCCACCTCCGGCAAGGAGCTGTACCGCTACCAGGCGGTGCAGACCGGCACCGGCAAGACCCAGTACAGCGGCACGGTCAGCCTCAACACCACGCTGTCCGGGTCGACGTACCAGCTCTACGACACCACGCGCGGCGGCCACAAGACGTACAACCTGAACAAGGGCACGTCGGGCACCGGCACCCTGTTCACCGACGCCGACGACGTGTGGGGCTCGGGCGCGGGCTCGGACACCCAGACCGCCGCCGCCGACGCCGCCTACGGCGCCCAGGAGACCTGGGACTTCTACAAGAACACCTTCGGCCGCAGCGGCATACGCAACGACGGCGTCGCCGCCTACAGCCGCGTCCACTACAGCAACGCCTACGTCAACGCGTTCTGGGACGACTCCTGCTTCTGCATGACCTACGGCGACGGCACGAGCAACACCCACGCCCTCACCTCGCTGGACGTCGCCGGCCACGAGATGAGCCACGGTGTCACCTCCAACACCGCCGGGCTCAACTACACCGGTGAATCCGGCGGGTTGAACGAGGCGACCTCCGACATCTTCGGCACCGGTGTGGAGTTCTACGCGAACAACACCAGCGATCCCGGTGACTACCTCATCGGCGAGAAGATCGACATCAACGGCGACGGCTCGCCGCTGCGTTACATGGACAAGCCGAGCAAGGACGGCGCGTCCAAGGACAGTTGGTCCTCCAGCCTCGGCGGCCTGGACGTGCACTACTCCTCGGGCCCGGCGAACCACATGTTCTACCTGCTCTCCGAGGGCAGCGGTACCAAGGTCATCAACGGCGTCACCTACAACAGCCCGACCTCGGACGGCGTCGCGGTCACCGGCATCGGCCGGGACAAGGCCCTCCAGATCTGGTACAAGGCGCTGACGACGTACATGACGTCCAGCACCAACTACGCGGCCGCCCGCACCGCCGCCCTGAACGCGGCCACCGCGCTCTACGGCGCCAACTCCGCCGAGTACGCGGCCGTCGGCAATGCCTTCGCCGGGATCAACGTCGGCAGCCACATCAACCCGCCGGCCAGCGGGGTGACCGTCACCAACCCGGGCAACCAGTCCGCCACCGTGGGCAAGGCGGTCAGCCTCCAGATCCAGGCCAGCAGCACCAACAGCGGCGCGCTCAGCTACAGCGCCACCGGGCTCCCGGCCGGGCTGTCGATCAACGCCTCCACCGGCCTGATCACCGGCACCCCGACCAGCGCGGGCTCCTCCAGCACCACGGTCACCGTGACCGACTCCGCGGGCAAGACCGGCACGGCCGCCTTCACCTGGACGGTCAGCGCCACCGGCGGCGGCTGCTCGGCGACCCAGTTGCTCGCCAACCCCGGCTTCGAGTCCGGCAACACCGGCTGGACCGCGAGCAGCGGCGTCATTACCACCGACAGCGGCCAGGCCAGCCACGGCGGCTCGTACAAGGCTTGGCTGGACGGCTACGGCTCCACGCACACCGACACCCTGGCCCAGTCGGTAGCGATCCCCGCGGGCTGCAAGGCGACCCTGACCTTCTACCTGCACGTGGACTCGGCGGAGACCACCACCAGCACCCAGTACGACAAGCTGACGCTCACCGCCGGTTCGACCACCCTGGCGACCTACTCCAACCTCAACAAGGCCACGGGGTACGTCCTGAAGACCATCGACCTGTCCTCGCTGGCGGGCTCGACGGTCAGCCTGAAGTTCACCGGGGTCGAGGACTCCTCGCTCCAGACCAGCTTCGTCATCGACGACACCGCCCTGACGACCGGCTGATCCGCACCTCCCCGCACGACAAGGGTCCCGCACACGGGTGTGTGCGGGACCCTTCGCGTTCCCGTCAGTTCAGCGGGTCCAGCGTGAGGTACGCCTGCTGCGGGTTGCCGTCGTTGACGAGCGACTCGTGGGCGCCGACGTCGTCGAAGGCGAAGGCGTACGCCTTGCCGTCGGCCATCTGCGCGTGGATGGCCTTCGCGTACTGGTTGGTGACCCCGTCCTGGTAGAAGCCGGCGTCGGAGCTGTCCGGCTGGTTGGGGTTGCTCAGCAGCGTGGAGCGGTTGTAACCGGCGCACAGGGTGCGGGAGATGGGCCCGCGCACCTGGTCGTTGGGCGCGTCCAGCAGCTTGTGGCAGCCGAAGATGCTGGAGGCGTCCGGCTTCTGGAAGCTGGTGACCACCGCGCCGGAGGAGTTGGTGAAGTTCATGACGTTGCCCGAGACCCGGCCGAAGTACTTGGTGTTCGGCTGGTCGGTGAACGGCGTCACGGTCAGGGTCTGCGAGGAGTACTTGGACCAGACCCGGTTGACGTAGTCGTCCATCACGTTGGCCGGCAGCGCCCCGGTCTCCACGCCGTACAGCGGGGAGAGGGCGCGCAGCACGGTGCCGTCCGAGCGGGTCTGCACCAGGCCCGACCAACCCGACTTGCTCTTCAGCGAGTTCATGACGGCCGAGTAGCCGCCCGCCTTCAGGTGGCCGGTGGTGGCGACCTGGCCGTTGCCCCGCTTCACACCGACCGCGTAGGGCGCCGAGAACATGTCGACCTGGGTGCTGTTGAGCCAGAGCCCGGCGTCGTTGAGCGTGTACTCGGACCAACTGAACAGGATGTCCCGGTTCGGGTCCGAGGGGTTCTGCACGGCCGGCTGCACCAGACCGCCGGTGGTGAGGCGGAAGTCCAGCTTGCGGCCGTAGGAGAAGTAGATCCGGCCGGAGAACTTCGGTATCCGGATGGTCGTCGACTGGCCCGGACCGGGCCCGGCGATGGCCGCGTCCGGCGCCGGGGTCGGCGGGTTGCCGCCGGCCGGCCAGGCGTGGAAGGTGCCGCCTGCGTCGGCCCAGCCCTGCTGCCCGGAGGACAACTGGGTGCCGAGGTCGTAGATGTACACCGGCTCGGAGCGGCCCGAGTTGTTGGTGATCTGGAGCGGGATCGTGTCCGGCACCGCGGCACTGGCCTGGCCGGCGGCGCCGAACGTCAGCACTGAGCCGACCAGGGCGGCCGTGGCCGTGGCCGACAGCGCGGAACGAGCGATTCTTCGAGTCAACTCTCCACCTCCGTGTGGGGGTTCGGGGCGGCACGGATACTGGTCCGTACCTTGTTGAGAGCGCTCTCAGAGTGCTTGTGTGTCACGGACGTGTCAATCAGTTGAACCGAACACGTTCCGTGACGTGAGCAAGCGTCAGAAAGTGCGCCGCAGAAGGGAGTTGAGTGCCGCCCAGTGACGCTCCTCGGCCGCCGCGTCGTAGGACGGGGTGTCCTTCTGGGTGTAGCCGTGCGGCGCGCCCTCGTAGACCTCGCTGGTGTGGCGTACCCCGGCGGCCGTGAGCGCGTCGTCCAGGCGGCGCATCTGCTCCTCGGGCATCGAGGAGTCCTGGTCGGCGTGGCCGAAGTACAGCTCGGCCGTGATGCGGCCGGCGCCCAGGTGCGGGCTGTCCGGGTCCTCGGTGGCCAGGTTGCCGCCGTGGAACCCGGCGGCCGCCGCCACCTGCTCGGGATGCGTGGCCGCCGCGCGCAGTGCGAGCCGGGCGCCCATGCAGTACCCGGTCACCGCCACCGGCCCGGCCGCGACCAGCGGGGACTCCTCCAGCCAGCCCAGGAACGCGTCCGCGTCCACCTCCGCCTGCTCAGGGGTGAGCGAGTGCACCAGCGGGCCGAGCCGCTCCCAGATCGTCGGGTCGGACTCCGGGTCGATGAACTCGGGCAGGTCCAGCACCGGGGCCGTGCCCTGCCGGTAGAACACATTGGGGACCAGCACGGTGTACCCCCCGGCGGCCAGCCGGTCGGCCATCCCGTTCAGCCAGGGGCGCAGCCCGTAGGCGTCCTGGTAGAAGAGGACACCGGGATACGGACGTCCGTCGGCGGGGTGGGTGAGATAGGCGTCGGCGTCCCCGTCCCGCGTGGGGATGGTGACGGTCGTTCCCTGTACGTCGGTCATGATCAGCACGCTTCCTTGTCGGTCTGGGCCGGGCTCGGCCGGTCTATTCGAACCGCGCGGGGTCGCCCGCGCCCACCCGCACGATCTCCGCCTCGCCGCTGGAGAAGTCCACCACCGTGGTCGGCTCGGTGCCGCACTCGCCGGAGTCCACCACCGCGTCCACCACGTGGTCGAGCCGGTCCTTGATCTCCCAGCCCTGGGTCAGCGGCTCCTCCTCGTCCGGGAGCAGCAGGGTGCTGGACACCAGCGGCTCGCCCAGTTCGGCCAGCAGCGCCTGGGTCGCCACATGGTCGGGGATGCGCACACCCACGGTCTTCTTCTTCGGGTGCATCAGCATGCGCGGCACCTCGCGGGTGGCCGGCAGGATGAAGGTGTAGCTGCCCGGCGTCGCCGCCTTCACCGCGCGGAACACGTCGTTGTCGATACGGACGAACTGGCCGAGCTGCGCGAAGTTCTGGCACATCAGCGTGAAGTGGTGCCGGTCGTCCAGCTTGCGGATGGAGCGGATGCGCTCCATGCCGTCCTTGCTGCCCAGCTTGCAGCCGAGCGCGTAGCACGAGTCCGTGGGATAAGCGATCAGCGACCCCGACCGGACCGCGTCCGCGATCTGCGCCACGGCGCGGGGCTGCGGGTTGTCGGGGTGCACGTCGAAGTACTTGGCCATCCGCCGAGCTTAAGCGGTTCCCCTCCGTCACTCGCGCACCCCCACCCGGCCAGGCGTAGGACGCGCGGACCGGGGCATCCGCACGTCGAGGCACCCGGAGCACTCCCCCCCCCAGCTCCGGGCCCCGCCGTCTCCGCCGGTGGCCAACGCCCCCCAGGCCACCGGCGGAGCTTTGTCCGCGTTCACCCGGAGACGCGCGGCGGAGGTGTCGGGTAACGTCGGCCGTCGAACGTCGAGGCCGAGACGGGACGAGGTGCACGACGTGGCCGCCCGAGCCGGCGAGGGCACCCACGCCCCACCGCCGTACGACACCGCCGCCACCTGGGCGGAAGAGCTGCTCGACCAGTTGCGGCCCGCCGTACGGCACCCGCGCCGGGTCATCGCCTGGCTCGCCCGCACCGTCCACGCCACCGCAGGACTCGAGGACGCCGACGGCCGGCTCCTCGCCGGCGACCGCCTCCCCGCCGACACGGCCGTCCGCGCCGACGTGGCCACCGGACGGATCTCCGCCGCCGCCCTGGAGGACGGCGGACGCCATGTCCACCTGGTCGGCATCCGCCACCCCGGACCGGGCCGCGCGGCCGGTGCCGTGCTCACCGTGGCCCGGCCCGAGCCCTTCGACCGGCGCGCCGCCGAGATCGTCCACCGCACCGCGGGCGTCCTCGGCCTGCTGCTCCGGGAGGGCGAACTCGCCCGCTCCGCACGCCGGTTGCGCCGCGCCTCCGCCGATCTGCGCCTGGCCATCCTGCAACTGCTCATGGTGGAGGACGTGGTCTCCGCCCGCCGCGTCGCCGCCGGACTCTGGCCCGGCCTGCTCGAACAGGACACCGCCCGCGTCTATGTCGTCGAGGGCACGCCCGCCGGACGCGACGCCCTCGCCGAGGAGTGCGCCGACGTCACCGAGGGCCGCGCGCTGGTCGTGCGCTGCCCCGCCATGGACGGCCATGTCATCGTCGTCAGCCCCGCCTCCGCGCCGGGGGAGCGGCTGCGCACCCTCGTCGCCGACCGTCCGGACACCTACCTCGGCGGCAGCCTCCACCAGCGCCTCGCCCGGACCGCCACCGCCTACGGCCAGGCCGTCAGCGCCCTCGCCGTCGCCCGGTTCAGCCCCGGCCGCAGCGCCGTCTACGCCGAACGCACCCACCCCGAACGCCTGCTGGACCCGGCCGCGCTGCGCACCTGGTCCGCCCGGACGCTGCGCCCGCTGGACACCCTGCCCCACCACACCCGCGCCGAGCTGCTGGCCACCACCCGGCTGGGCCTGGACTTCACCGCGGTCAGCGCCGCCAAGGTGCTCGGCGTCAGCCGCAACACCGTCCGCGCCCGCATGGACCGGCTGCAGACCCTCCTCGACACCGACCTGACCGACCTCACCACCCGCACCGCCGTCCGCCTCGCCCTGCTCACCGAGGCGGCACACGGCCCCTACGCCCCCGGCACCACCCCGCACACCGGCCCCCGCTTCACCGACCTGCTCGACTCCGCCGCCCTGCGCGACTGGGCCCGCGACCTGCTCGGCCGGCTGGACGGCGACGGACGCGACCTGCGCGCCACCCTGAGCGCCTGGATCGCGGCCGGCGCCAACGCCGAACGCGCCGCGAAACAGCGGGGCGTGCACGCCCAGACGGTCCGCGAACACGTCCGCGCCGCCGAACCCGTCCTGGAACGCCAGCTCCTCGCGGGCGGCAGCGACCTGTACGAGGTGGTCCTCGCCCATCTCGCGGACGGCACCCTCGCGGCCCCCGAGGCAGCCGCGAACGGGGACCAAGCGGACGCACCTGTGCACGGCTGAGTGCTCACCGGCGCCGACCGGGCACCGCTGCGATGGCCACCGCCGGGCCCCGCGGTTAAGTTCGGCAGTCCAGCGGGGGTACGACCGGAGCGGGGGACCGGTCGTACCCCTCTCGCATGCCCGCGCACCGGCCGCGTGAGCGGGCTCAGTGCTGGGTGTTCTGCGCGGGCAGGTCGTAGACGTGGCCGGGGGAGATGACCTTGGTGACGGCCTGCCCGAACAGGGTGCTCGGCTCCTGGCCGTTGTGCGAGATGTCGGTGTTCAGCAGCACCACCAGCGAGGTGCTCGCCGAGGGCAGATACACCGTCAGCGACTCGTACCCGGGCAGTGAGCCGTTGTGGCCGATCCAGCCGTGCACATTGAAGATGCCCAGGCCGTAGCCCGCGTCGGGGTAGCCGGTGGGCGGGGTGAGCAGGCGCTGGCGCTGGGTGGCGGGGGTGATCATCCGCTCGCCGTCCGGGAACCGCCCGGTGGCCACCGTCCGGGACCACACCCGCATGTCCTCCAGGTTGGAGACCATCGCGCCGGCCGCCCAGCCCCAGGACGGGTTCCAGCCGGCCGTCTCCGCGATCTTCCCGTCCGCCGTCTGGTCGGTGTACCCCTGCGCGTGCGGCTTCGGGAACTCGGTGCCTTCGGGGAACGAGGTGTGCTTCATCCCGGCCGGGTCCAGCACGTGCTGCTGGATGTAGTCCCCGAGCCCCTGCCCGCTCTGCTGCTCCACGACCAGGCCCAGCAGGATGAGGTTGGTGTTGGAGTACTCGAACTTGGTGCCCGGCTCGAACTGCACCGGGTGCTTGAAGGCGTAGTCCAGCAACTGCTGCGGGGTGAAGGAGCGTTGCGGGTCCGAGGTGAGCGCCTTGAAGAAGTCCGGGTCCTGGGAGTAGTTGAACAGCCCGCTGCGCATGTCGGCGAGCTGGCGCAGCGTGATCTTGTCGCCGTTCGGTACGTCGGCGATGTACCGGCCGATGGGGTCGTCGAGGTCCACCTTGCCTTGGTCGACCAGTTGCAGCAGCGCGGTGACGGTGAACGTCTTGGTCTCGCTGCCGATCCGCATGTAGAGATCCGGGGACATCGGGCGCTTGCTGCTCTTGTCGGCGACACCGAAGGAGCGGACGTAGTTCCCCTTGTCGGGCGTCCAGATCCCGACCGTGACACCGGGGACGTTCGCCTCGCGCATCACCCGCTGTACGGCGTCGTCGATCTGCCGGTTCACCTCGGGGGTGAGGGCCTGTATGTCGGGGCCCGTGGGGGAGGGGGAGGGCGCGGCGGGCGGCGCCGCCAGAGAGGGGGCCGCGGTGAGCGGGACGACGAGTGCGCCGAGCGCGGCCGCGGTGGCGAGCCTCCGGCGCAGGCGTGCTGGGGAACGGGGCATGGCTGACTCCAAGCACATGAGAGCCGGAGCTGCGGCGGGGCTGACGCCCTGGGCTCTCAGCATAGGAGCGCTTCTTCCGCCCCGCCCGTCGGCCGTTCGGGTGAGCGCCGGGAATCAGCGGGGCGACGACGCCGGGGCCAGGACCAGCACGCTCGCGTCGTCGTCCACGCGGTGGCCGAGGTGGCGTACGTCCTCCCAGAGGGCGTCCGGGAGCGCGGCCGTGCCGGTGTTCGCGAGGGCGGCCAGGCGCTCGGGCAGGGGGTAGAAGCGGCCGGAGGTGTCCCGCGCCTCCCACAGGCCGTCGGTGGCGATCAGCAGGCGGTCGCCCGGGTCCAGCGTCACCGTGACCTCCTTCGGCGGCTCGACCCCGAGGAGGCCGATGCCCAGCGGCGGTCCCGGCGCGACCGGCAGCTCCCGCGCCCCTCCCGCGCGCAGCAGTACCGGCGGCGGATGCCCGCAGGTCACCACCCGTACCGTGCGGGTGTCGGCGGAGAACTCCAGCAGCACCGCCGTGGCGAACAGCTCCGCGTGCCGGACCCCGGAGGAGTCCACCACCAGCCTGCGGTCCATCCGGGCGGCCACCGCCTCCAGCGCCCGCTGGTCCAGCGCCGCCTCGCGGAACGCGCCCAGCAGCGCCACCACCGTCCGCACCGCCGACAGCCCGTGCCCCTGTACGTCCCCCATCACCGCCCGCACCCCGTAGGGGCCGTCCCGGACGTCGAAGAAGTCCCCGCCCAGCAGCGTCCCGTCCTGCGCGGCCCGGCTGAACCCCACGCACCGCAAGTCCCCGACGCGCTCCGGCAGCGGCGGCATCACCGCCCGCTGCACCGCCTCGCCGATCTCCCGCTCGGTGTCCAACTGGGCGTCCCGGTGGCTGCGTACATAGGACACGAACACGCTCAGCAGGGCCACGAAGGCGATGGTCAGCAGGTCGGTGTCGCCCGGCCGGTCGAGATGCGTCACCGGCAGCAGCAGCGACACGATCACCAGTACGCCGAGCCCCGCCGTGGCCAGCGGCCCGTACGACAGGACCGCCAGCGGCGGGATCGCGCCGAGCAGGAAACCCAGATCGCTCGCGTGCGGAGTGACGAGGGTGGCCAGCGTGACCGCGATCAGCAGCAGCACCGGAAGCACCCGCACCCACAGCGGCGGGGGAGCACCCCGCAGCCAGCCGCGCCGCTCCCGCGTTCGGCCCGGTGACCAGCCACGCAGCGATCTCACACGCCCACGCTACGCCGCGCCCGCCCCCGCCGCCCGCCCCGTAAAACCCCTGGACGCCCGCGCGGACGTCCCCCTACTGTGGCGTGAGCACGCCCGAGACGGACCGGGAAGGAGGCGAGCGTCATGTACATCACCCAGCACGCGCGCTCCCTCCACTCCGTCATCCGGGTGTGCCCCTGACCGGACCGGGAGCGCCGCCACCGCAGGCACATCTCCCGGAGGACACCTTGACCGCACCGGTCATCCGCACGCTCGACCCGAGCAGTGCCCATCTGTTCCACGACCTGCCCGACCCGCTCGGCCTGAGCGAGCGGCACCGCACCACCCACCACCGCCCCGACTGGCAGCGCGTCGCCCTGCGCGACGGACGCCCCGTCGCCCGCGCCGCCTGGTGGGCCCGCACCGAGGACCCCGCCCCGCTGCTGATCAACTGGTTCGACGTGGCCGAGGGCGAGGAGGCCGCGGGCGCCGAACTGCTGCGCACCGCCCCCTGGACCACCCCGGAACTCGAACTCGACCTCCCGCCGGGCTGGCGCGACGACCCGGCCCTGGCCTCCGCCGTCGCCACCCGCACCGCCGCCGCCCGCCTCGCCGGGTACGAGCCCCTCGTCGAGCGCTTCCTCTACCGCTGGACCCCCGAACAGGGCCTGCCCGAGCAGCCCGGCCGCCTCAAGTTCACCCCGGAACCGGACGACGAGGTCTTCCTCGACGCCCTGCGCCGCATCCACTCCGTCACCCTGGACGCCCACGCCCGCCGTGCCGTCGAGCAGGGCGGTGTCGAACTGGCCGCCCAGGAGGAGCTGGACTTCTTCCACTGGTGCCCGTCGCCCCGCGAGTGGTGGCGTCTCGCCCGTACCCCCGAGGGCGAGACCGTCGGCATCCATGTACCGGCCCGCAACCCCTCCGGGCCCTGCGTCGGCTTCATCGGCGTGGTCCCCGAGCAGCGCGGCCACGGCTACGCCTACGACCTGCTGGCCGACTGCACCCGCTTCCTCGCCGCCCGGGGCGCCGACTTCATCGCGGCCGCCACCGACCAGGGCAACTTCCCGATGGCCGCCCACTTCACCACGGCCGGCTATCCCGTCGTACGGGAGCGCGTGAACTTCTGGGCGGAGAGGGGACCGGCTGCCTAGTCGACCGGTTCGCTCAGGCGCGCCTGTGCCGTCGCGAGGATCTCCGTCACCCGGAGTCCGAACGCGGCGTCGCAGGCGTGCCGGCGGCCGGTGCGGGCGGCGGCCGCCAGCGCGTCCACGGCACGGGCCAGCGCGGGCACCGCGCCCTCCGAACTCCTCGGCAGCAGCGCCACTCCCGACTCGCCCCGCAGCTCCACATCGGCCCCGGCCGCCGAGGGCGGCGCCGACAGACTCAGCGTCAGCGTGCTCGACGCCCCGGTGGCATGGTCCAGCACCAGATGCACGGTGTCGGCGGGCCCGTGCACCGCCGCGAGCACCTGCCGTACGTCCCCCAGCACCGGCAGCAGCACCGACAGGGCGTGCGGGCCCACGTCCCACAGCGCGCCCTTCTCCCGCCGCCAGGGCGACGCCGCGAACGGGCTGTCGCTGGTGAACACCGAGCCCATCCACTGCGCCCGCGCCGTGAACCACCCCGCCTCGGCGGCCTGTTCCTCGATCCACGCCTCCGGCTCCTTCTGGAACCGGGTGGTGAAGAAAACGACCGACGCCACCTGGGCCCGCTCCGCCGCCTCGGCCACCGCCCGCGCCTCCGCCACGCCCAGCGCCAGCGGTTTGTCCAGCAGCAGATGGCGTCCGGCCCGCGCCGCGCGCACCGCCAACTCCGCCTGCACCGACGGCGGGAGCGCCACCGCCACCGCCTCCACATCGGCCAGCAGCTCGTCCACGTCCGGGTACGCCCGCACCCCGTACTCCCCGGCCAGCGCGGCCGCCGCCTCCGGGCGGCGCCCCCACACCCCGGCAAACTCCACACCGGGGTGACCGGCCAGCGCCGGTGCGTGTGCGGCGCGCGCCCAGGGGCCCGTTCCCAGCAGTCCGATGCGCATCGAGCGCTCCCTTCTCCCAGCCGTGCTCCACGGCATCAGGGCACGGCGTCCCTGTTCTCGTGGGTATACGGCTCCACGGGCCGGTCGTCTCCGGCCAGCCAGTGGGCGATCGTCTCCGCGATCGGCTGACCGGTGTCCAGCTCCACGAAACCGAACTGGCCCGACTGATTGCACTCCAGGAACCACCAGGTGCCGTCCGCGTCCTCCGCGAAGTCGAAGGCGCCGTAGGCCAGCTCGGCGCTCTTCAGATAGCGGCGGACCGACACCGCCACCCGAGGGGGCACCTCGGCGGCGAGCCAGGGGGAGACGGACGGGGCGAACCGGACGTCCACATGGTCGGGGTGGGCATCCGGATCGACCGGTTTGCGCGCCGCCAGCAGCCGGTCCCCAACCGCCGTCAGCCGGATGTCGGCCCGCTTGGCCACCCGCCGCTGCAGCAGCGTCGGCCCGAAGGCCACCGCGCTGAAGTCGGTGCCCGGTGCCACCCGGCTGGTCGGCACCGCGCGCGGCGGCTCCTGCGGATGCGCGCCGGAGACCGGCTTGACCACCACGTCCCGGTGCCGCTCGGCGAACTCCCGCGCGGTGTCGGGGAATGTGGTGATCAGCGTGGCCGGCACCGGCAGCCCGCTGCGCTGGGCGAGCCGCAGTTGCCACGGCTTGTGCCGGGCGCGGCGGGCCGCGTCCGGATGGTTCATCCAGCGGGCGTCGCTGCACCGCAGCATCCCGTACAGCGCCTGCGCCGACTCCTGGGTCAGCCAGGAGGACGGCTGGGCGGCACGGGCGGCCGCGTCGCCCGGCCTGCGCACCCAGATGGAGCGCAGGCCGCTCATCCCGACCAGACGTCCGCCGACGGACAACTGCCCGCCGCAGTCCTCCCCGGCGTACTCACCGGAGAGCGCCACCCCGTTGGTGAGGTCGGCGGGGTCGAACCGGACGACGGGCACGCCCGCCTCGCCCAGCCGCAGGACCACCATGTCGGCCGTGACGTCCTCGTCACTGGTCAGGATGAGCACGGTCATCGTCGAAGGCCCGCGATCAGTCGTCGAAGTGCGTCTTGGAGCCCGCCGTGGAGGTGGTCGTCCCCAGCGTGAGCAGGATCGCGTGGTCGGTCGCGGCGATCCGCCCGTCCGGCAGGACGTTCAACTGCAGCGTGGAGTCGTACGCGTACGGAGTGGTGACATCCAACTGCCCGGCAGGCCGTGCGTAGTTGAGCGTGAACGGTTGCATGGTCTCTCCCCTGTTTCGTCCTTCACGTCCTTATACGAATCGAACGAGTGGTTGGTTTCCTCACACTCCGTGACCAGAGCCCGGAGGGAGGCACCGTGAACCGATGGGTCAGCAGGAAGGACGCCGCGCGGGGCGCGGTGGCTGCGCCCCACCGCACATTCGTCTGCCCCGTCGGCCCTCGGTGCGACCCTGGTTCACCCGGCCAAGGTGGCGCGTGCGGCGGACAGGGCCTGTTCCGCGTAGCCCCGGCCGAACAGCACCGCGTGCACCAGCAGCGGGAAGAGCTGATGCGCCCCGACCCGGTCGCGCCAGCCGTCGGCGAGGGGGCTCGTCTCCTCGTACCCGTCCAGCACCTGTTCCAGGTGCGGGCAGCCGAAGAGGCGGAGCATGGCCAGGTCGGTCTCCCGGTGGCCGCCGTGCGCGGCCGGATCGATGACGCGGACCTCGCCGTCGGCGCCCCACAGGACGTTGCCCTGCCACAGGTCGCCGTGGAGGCGCGCGGGGGGCTCGGCGGGCCCGGCGAGCGCGGGCAGCCGCTCGCACACCGCCTCGATCACCCCGGCCTCGCCCAGCCGGACCGTCCCCGCGTCCACGGCGGAGCGCAGGTACGGCAGCACCCGGTGCTCGGCGTACCACGAGGGCCAGTCGTCGCCCCGGACGTTCCGCATCGGCGCCCGGCCGATGTACGCCTCCACGGGCCCGTCGGGCGGGGCGGCGCCGAACGCGGGGGCGCCGGCGGCGTGCAGCGCGGCCAGCGCGCGGCCGAAACGCGTCGCGGCTCCGGGATCGGCGGCGCCGGTCGGCACCCGTTCGCTGACCAGGGACCACTCGTCGTGCCCCAGCACCTCCGGCACCCGCACCGCACGCGCGGCACCGAGCCAGCGCAGCCCGGCCGCCTCGGCGCGCACCGCGCCGGGGCCGTCGCCGTGCTTGACCATCACCGTCGTGCCGTCCTCGAGGGTCACCTCGGCGGGCGATCCCGCCCCCACCGGGCCGCCCGTGACCCGGCGCCCGGTGAGCCGGGACGCCGTCAGCGCTGGATCTTCGACTCGCTCGACCACGGCCCCAGAGTACGGCCCGCAAAAGCCCCGCCACGTCAGGAACTTCGAGCATTGCTACGACGGTTTTCGGCCAAGTTTGCCCGGAATGCCGGGCGGTGACGTCCGTTTCGCCCCCGAGGGCCGACCGGGGCCCGCGTCCGCCCGCCGGACGGGTAATCGGCTGGCCCGTTCGGGGGTCGTACCGGCGTGTCGCTGCGACAGACGGGTGGAGAGCTGACCCGGCTGGACGGCCCGGATGGTGCGCGGCGCCGGGCGGTCCGACGGTGGATCATGTCGAGGCCGGGTCATGTCAGCCGATGAGGAATCCGCTGCCCGGCCGCGGCGGAAGGACACCGACATGCGCTCTGCCCGCATTCTTCTCGCCACGGCGGCCGCGTCCGCCGCCCTCGCCCTGGCTCCCGGCGCCGCGCTCGCCGGGGACGACGGCGGCCGGGACGACTCCGGCTACAACAAGCAGCACGACAGCGACTCCGACCGGGACAAGGGCTCCGGTGACAAGGAGTCCGGCGGCCGGGACTCCGGGGGCGAGGACTCCGGCGGCAAGGACTCCGGCCGCGACTCCTACGACTCCGACTCCGACAGCGACGGCCCGCGCGGCGGCATGCACACCGGCGGCGGCGCCCTCGCGGCCGTCAGCAGCGACGACTGGAGCTCCGACTCCGGCGACGACAGCCGCTTCGACCCGGAGAGCTACAAGGACAAGGGCGACGGCGGCGGCAGCGGAGGCAAGGACAGCGGTGGCAAGGACTCCGGCGGCAAGGACGACTCCGACGAGCCGCGCGGCGGCATGCACACCGGCGGCGGCGCCCTCGCCGGCTCCGGTGGCGTGACCACGGGCGGCGTCGCCGTCCTCGCCGCCGGTGCCGTCGGCGCCTACGCGCTGCGCCGCAAGAAGGCCGCCGGTTCGGCCTCCTGATTGTCCCGAACCCCAGGGGCCGTGGCCGCCGTCGACGCCGTACCGCGTCGGCGGCCCGCGCCCCCCTGACCCAGATCCCTGCGCTGCCGTGCCCGAGCGAGGTGGTGTCCGATGGCAGCAGATCCTTCCGGTGACAACGCGGGCCGGGGCGGCCGGCTGACGCTGTGGGGGGCGGCCGTCGCGATCCTGGCGCTCAGCGTCTTCGGCGGCCACCACGGCACGGGCGACGGCACCGACACGGCCCGCACCGAGACCGCGACGGCGGGCGCGGTCCAGGCGGGAGCCCCGCTGCCCCGCTCGGCGCCGACCCGGCTGCGCATCCCCAAGATCGGCGTGGACGCGCCCTTCACCGCCCTGGTGCTCGCCTCCAACGGCCAGTTGGAGCCCCCGCCCGCGGGCAACACCAACCTCGTCGGCTGGTACGGCAAGGGCGCCTCGCCCGGCGAGAAGGGCACCTCGGTCATCGCCGGCCACGTGGACACGACCACCTCGGCGGCCGTTTTCGCCAACCTCGACGACCTGGTGCCCGGCGACCGCTTCTCCGTGGAGCGCGCCGACGGCAACACCGCCAACTTCGTGGTGGACAGCGCCGACACCTTCGCCAAGGACGACTTCCCCAGCGAGCGGGTGTACGCGAACGCCAAGCGCCCCGAGGTCCGGCTCATCACCTGCGCCGGGGACTACGACCACTCGGCCAAGGACTACACGGAGAACCTGGTCGTCTTCGGCCACCTGGTCTGAGGCCCTCCCCTCACCGGGTACGGGGCGCCAGCGGGCCGTCGGAGGCGAAGGCGAGCTTGGCGAACCGCTCGCCGATCCGCCGGTGCGCGGCGCCGTCCGGGTGGAGCCCGTCGGGCAGCGGCAGCTCCGCGAAGTCGGCCTGACCGTACAGCTCGCGCCCGTCGAGCAGGTGCAGATGCGGGTCCTCGGCGGAGCGCTGCGCCACGATCCGGGCCAGCTCCGCCCGTACGGCGTTCAGCGTCAGCTTGCCCTGGGCGGCCTCCGCCGGGTCCCCGGCCGCGCGGAACGCGAGCCGGCCCTCGCTCAGCGCGGCGAGGTCCGGCATGGTGGGGCCGGGGGTGTCCTCGTGCATCGGGCACAGGATGGGGGAGACCACGAGCAGCGGGGTGTCCGGGTGCCCCTCGCGGACGGTGTCGAGGAACCCGTGCACGGCGGGCCCGAACGCGCGCAGCCGCATCAGGTCGGTGTTGACCAGGTTGATGCCCAGCTTGACGCTGATCAGGTCCGCCGGGGTGTCCCGCAGCGCGCGGGCGGTGAACGGGTCCAGCAGGGCGCTGCCGCCGAGGCCCAGGTTGACCAGCTCGACCCCGCCGAGCGAGGCGGCGACGGCGGGCCAGACACCGGTCGGGCTCGCGGCGTCCGAGCCGTGGCTGATGGAGCTGCCGTGGTGCAGCCACACCGGCCGGTCCGAGGCGGGTACGGGCTCCACGGGCGCGTCGGTGCGCAGGGCCACCAGCTCGGTGGTCTCGTTGTGCGGCAGCCAGATCTCCACGGCCTTGTCCTCGGCGGACAGCCCGTCGAAGCGCGCGGTGCCGACCGGGCCGGGGGTCAGTTCGGCGGCCCCGGTGGTCATGTCGATGGTCAGCGTGTCGCCGCCGGTGACCGTGGCGCTGCCCGCCGGGCGGCCGTCCACCAACAGGTCGTAGACACCGTCCGGGCGCGGCGGGACGCCTGGGTAGACCCGCTTCGTGGGCACGGTGTCCAGCTCGATCGAGGTGGCACGGGTGCGGAACACCAGCCGTACGCCGGAGGGCTGGGACTCCACCATGTGCAGTTGCGGGTCGGCACACTGGGCGCGGGCCCGCGCGGGCAGCCGGTGGGGGAGCAGACCGCGCTCGGTGCGCTCCAGCTCCAGGGCGCCCCGGACGAGGGCGGCGGTGAGGGGAGTGGTGGTCCAGTCGGTGGTCATCAGGGGTCCGTCGGCAGTAGGGGCGGGGGAGTTCAGTTCAGGGGGCGGGCCAGTTGCGCAGGAGGGTGTCGAGCGCGTCGAGGACGCGGTCCCAGGACTCCTGCGAACCGGGGGCGCTGTGGTCGAACCCGCCCGCCGACTCCAGGCCGACATAGCCGCTGAACACACTGCCCAGCAGGCGTACGGCATGGGTCTGTTCGGGCTCGGCGAGGTCGTAGCCGCGCAGGATCGCCCGGGTCATCGCCGCGTGCCGGACGCCCGCGCTCGCGGCGGCGGTCTCCGGGTCGAGCCGGTACCGGGCCGCCTCGAAGCGGCCGGGGTGCGCGCGGGCGTAGTCGCGGTAGGCGTTGGCGAACGCGGTCAGGGCGTCCTTCCCGGCCCGGCCGGCGAGGGCCTCGGCGGCGCGGTCGGCCAGCTCCTCCAGGGCGAGCAGCGCGATCCGGGTGCGCAGGTCGTGGGAGTTGCGCAGATGCGAGTACAGGCTCGCCGTCTTCACGTCGAACCGCCGGGCCAGCGCCGACACCGTCACCTGCTCGAACCCGGCCTCGTCGGCCATCTCCGCCCCGGCCCGCACCAGCCGCTCCGCACTCAGCCCCGCCCGCACCATGAACCCGCCTCCTTTAGGAACCTGACCGATTATGTATTTGCCTAAAGGATTTAGGCAAATGATGGTCAGTCTTAGGAAGGAACGCCGACGGCCGCCGACCAAAGTGCGGTCGGCGGCCGTCTGGAGCGGGGTCTCTCAGACCTCCGGTGCGGGGGTCAGTAGCTGC
Organism: Streptomyces bauhiniae; assembly: GCF_004784475.1. Classification (GTDB taxonomy): domain Bacteria; phylum Actinomycetota; class Actinomycetes; order Streptomycetales; family Streptomycetaceae; genus Streptomyces; species Streptomyces seoulensis. Next base: position 72,955 of record NZ_SRRT01000005.1, on the reverse strand, counting down.
GTGGCCGCGACCGCGCAGAGCGCCGGTCGAGCGGCGATTGACAGGGAGGCGAGCAGACGGTGATGGTGACCACGCCGGTCCCGGTCTCGATGTGGATCACTTCCGGCTTGCCCTGAACGGGCCGCCCGCATCGGTCGCAGAGCATCAGTGGTTCGTCTCCATGGCGCGGTGGGCAATGGACTCGCAGCCGGTGCCCGGTTGGCACTGAAAGACGGGCACTGCCACGACGTGCGCGCCGATCTGCCCGCGTGCTCGCCCGGCGGGAGCACCGCCCCGCCAGAGAGGGGCGCCGCACCAGGTGCAGTCCTGGCCGGAGTACTGGGCGCTGGTCAGCGCGTGGGTGGTCGGAAGCGGGCGGGTCGCCGTCGGGTTCATGCGGGTCGCTCCTCGCCTACGCGGGGCCCGAAGGCATCGGTGACAGCGGCCGCGAGGGCGCCGGGGTCGGTGAGCCAGCTGTTATCGCCCGGGCAGACTCGCCAGTACGCCCCAGGCCCCTCGGTGCGGCGCGTGGGCGGGATGGTGACGGCCGTGCCGATCGGGAGCGCGACGGTGTTCTCGACAGCCCACGTGCCAGACGTGCCCGCGAGGGTGAAGAAGTAGAGCACCCCGGAGGACGTCAGCGGGTCCTCAATAGCAGCGGCGCAACGAGGCCCCAGGATCGCCAGAGCCGACAGGCCGACACTTCGGGGCACCCGGATCGCATCCCAGTCCAGGCCGGACTTCACGAGCTTGGCTCCGGCGGGGGACGGCAAACGCGTACTGGGCATCGCGGCTCCTGAATATCAGGCGGTGACTGTGGTGCGTACAAGCGTGGCCCTAGGCGGTGCCGTCCCAGGCCACCGCCGTGCAGCCCGCCACCGCCGCCGACGACTACGAGGCCGTCACCCGCTCGCACCGGCGGCTGTACTGGTCCGTAGCCCCGGCCACCCTGCACCCGGCCGCCGTCGCGCACGCCACGCTGGGCTGCGCGCTGCTGCCGGAGACGCACGGGCAGACACGGGCGCGGGTCGCGGCCGCGCTGGCGGAGACCCTGTTACTGGCGGGCCGCGTCGAGTTCTTCGACATGCGCGAGCCCGACCGCGCCGCGCACACCCTGCTCCGCGCGCTCCAGGCCGCCGGCGAAGCCGACGACGTCCTTCTCGGCGCTGCCATCCTGGCGCACTCCGCGTTCATCCCGGCCTGGACGGGCGAGCGGGAAGCGGCCGTTGAGCGGATGACGGCTGCCCGGACCTACGCCCGCAGGGGCCCCGCGTCGGCCGAATTGCTGGCGTGGCTGGACGCCGTTGAGGCCGAGTGCGAGACCCGCTGTGGGCACACGCGGACCGCACTGCACCTGATCGGGCACGCGGAGGACGTCCTCGCGCGCGGCGGAGAAAACCCGAGCCCGGAGTGGCTGGACTGGTTCAGCCCCGTCCGGCTCGCGGCGTTCAAGGGCAACGTCCAGCTCAAGGCCGGGCACCTGCCGCAGGCCCGGACCACGCTCCTTCAGGTCCTGGACGCGCTCGATCCGAGCGAGGAGAAGCAGACCACGGTCATTCTCGGCGACTTGGCCGCTGTCGAGGCTAGGGCCGGTGAGCCTGAGGCCGCGTGCGGGTACGCGGTCCGCGCCCTGGAGCAGTTGGAGCGGACCTGGTACGCGACGGGCATGGAGCGGGTGCGGGACGTGCGGCGGGCGCTCGTGCCGCACCAGCACGAACGGTGCGTCCGGGAGTTGGACGACCGGCTGTACGGCTGGTCGACGACAGTCAGCGCTCTCGCTCGTTGAAGTCGCGGATCAGCGGCGACAGTTCGAGGAGGCTCTCCACCCGGAAGGTGGGGAGCTTCTTCGCGTCCTGGTTGTTCCATTGGATCGTCGCCCACGGGCCACGCCGTACGAGCGCGGTGTGCATGCCGGCCGTGCGGGCGGGTGTGATGTCGTTGTCGACGCGGTCGCCGACGTACAGCATCTCGCCGGGCTCGGCCGGAACTACCTCGGCAACGCGGTCGAAGAACGCCTGGTGGGGCTTGGAGGCGCCCCAGTCGTCGCTCGTGCCAATGAGGTCGACGTTCGGCGTGAACAACTCGCGGAGGATGCCGCCGGCGCGCACGGTCTGGTTCCCGGCGATGCCGAGCCACAGGCCGTCCGCGCGGAGGGCGGCGAGCGCGTCGCGGACGTCGGGGTAGAGGTCGTCCTCGTCGAAGTGCTCCGGTTTGCCCGCAGCCGCGCGCTTCTCCCGCTCCTTGTAGAGGTCGAAGCCGGGCTGGAACTCCTGGAAGACCTCGCGGTAGTCCCGACCTTGGGCGATGACGGCGCCGAACATGGCGGCGAAGGTGTGGCGGGGGACGCCGAGCCAGTCGGCCCAGGTGCCGTACTCGGTGGTCTCGTCTACCAGACACTCGCCAACGTCGAAGATCACAGCGCGAATCATGGGCCGAGAGTAGCCTGGCCCCGGAACACTAAGAAATGTCCCCGGCCTCCGAAGAGGGCGGGGACGCGTACCGAGCTTTACTGAACGGGATTCTCATCCAGCCAGTCCGACAGGTCATGTGCAGTCCCGAGCACGGTGGCCCGGTTTCGGTGCTTGAAGTCGGCGGGCTTGTCGGCGCCTTCGTCGTCGCCGACGGCCATCCCGTCTTCCATCGTGTTGATCAGGGCATAGGCCCCGGACCAGAATTCAGCTCCCACGGACTTGTCCGCGTGCATAGCTGTCCGCAGCGTGCGAGCTGGCTTCATGACCGACTGCATTACGTCCCAGCACGTGCCCGGGTCGGGCGAGTAGCACTGCCCAGAGCTGTTCATCACCGCCGTCTGGAACTGCTCAGTTGCCGCGGCCACGCTCACGGTCTTGGGCTTCGCGGCGAAAGGCTTTGCCGCCGCGTCGCTTGATGAGCTGCAGCCGCTGGCAGCCGCTATGACTGCCAGGCTGAGAGCCCCAGCCCTGATCCCCCACATATGATTCCCCATAGCCAGTGATCATCGCACGGTGATGCGCGCAGGTCACCAGCTTGCCGCCGCTGATTGAGACCTCAATTTGATGGCATGAGAACGGAGAAGAGCCCCGCCCTCCCGAAGGAGAGCGGGCCCATGGTCACAGGTGAGTGAGATCAAGTTCGGCGGGCGGGTCCGGCGCTGGGCCTGCCGGAGTGTTGGGGCCGACGCGCCGAGCCCAGCCCTGAAGCTCAAGGTAGCCGCGGGTTACCAGGGGCAGCCGCTCCTCACACTTCGCCAGGTCCCGGTCGAGCCGTCGGTGATCGCCTGGAAATCGGACCTCCTGTTGGCAGCCCGGTTCTGGGTTCAGCCGAGCACTCCGACCACCAGGGCGACGGCGTCGCCGCTCAGGGCCGCGATGTCCATCAGCGACTCCTCGCCTTTCTCAGGTACGGCGGAAGCGAGTCGTCCATGCCGGACACCAGCATCACGCCGATGGTGAACGCCCCCCACCCACACGCGCTGCCCACGGTGGGCGGGTAGCTGGTGGCTGCCGAGTAGGCGAACGCCCACGACCACAGTCCGGCAGGGGTGCCGAGCGCTGCGTAGTCGGGGGCGTGCATGCGCGAGTGTCCAGCGAGTAGGCCAGCCACGTCTGCCATGGTGTCGTACACCACCCACATCCAGCCGAGCGTGTTCAGGGACACGTGTCGGGTGATGTCGGCGAGGCCCCTGGTGGTGCCGTACCTCGGGTTGCCGATGATGCCGAGTCCGCCGTACAGGGCCCAGCCGGTGCCGGCGACGGTGAGGAAGGCGCGTCGGCGCGAGATCACCGGTCGCGCCGACGCGCCCCACATCACGCGTCCGGCTTCGGCGACACCTGGCCGCGAGTCACCAGACCGAGGACGGCCAAGACGCAGGCGTTCAGGGCGCCGACGGTCTCGGCGGAGACGTTCAGGCCATACGCCGCGAGGAGCGCTACGGCCGCGACGATCGCGGCGGCCTGCTCGGCGGTGAGACCGAAGACGAAGCTGACGACGAGGGAGAAGGCGGCGCTGACGGCCGCGAGGATGAGCGCGGGCTCTCTGCCGAAGATGCGCATGGAGGGCCTCACTTTTGAGGAGCTGGAGCCTCTGGCCGGGCGCGATGTCGTCGGCGTTGGCGAGGTGGTTGAGGGTGGCGATCTCGCGCCAGGCGGGCTCCGTCGCTGAGCCGGGAGGCGGCGATGGACCAGAGGGTGTCGCCCTTGGCGACGGTGTACGTGGTGGTGCCACCCGGCGACCAGGACGCGGGGTGCTTGAGCCGCTCGGCCGCCCGCTCGCGGGTCCACCTTGCCGGGCTGTCACTCCTTGTGGCCGATGATGGAGGTCAGACCGTCCTCGCCCCAGCCGTGGTGGCGGTAGACCGCGGCGGAGGTCCGCACGATCGCCTCCACCTGGACCTCCGGCCAGGGGTCCTCGCCGTCGCCGAGGTTCTCGCACTCGAAACCGTAGAAGTGCCGGTTGCCCCCGGTGTTCGCCTCGTTCGCGGGCGGCAGGGCCTTCTCGGCGATGACGGCCTGGAGGACGTCGTCGTCGCCGAGTCCGGCGTGGTTGGTCCGGCCGTAGCCGACGAGGAACATCGAGGCCGTACGTGTCGGCGATTGCCCGATCCCCGGGAAGAGTAGGCGCACCCGCAGCGTCACCCGGCCGCAGGCCATCGACGCTCTCCGCGAGCAGGTTCCGGCCTGCCCGCTATGCCGCCCGGATACCGCGCTCGGCATCCTCGACTAGGCCCCTGAAATCCGAAACGCGATTTTCTGGACGACGCAGTAGCGGGGGTCGGATGCTGTCCGTATGACCACGCTGAAGATCGCCATCGAGGTGACCCAGGGCCAGGTGCCCCCCTACGACGAGGGTTCCGTCGTCCACGCCCGCGACACCGAGAAGGGCACGTTCCCGGCCCACGAGTCGATGGACATCACGTACACCGTGCTGCCCGACGTGAGCTGGGAGTTGGCCGTGGCCGAGCGGCGGCCGAACCTCTGCAACGTCTGCAAGGCGTACACGCAGAACTGATCACGGCCCGGCCGATAGGTCGGGCGTCTCGGGGTGCGGGCCCGCAGCAGGGCCCGCACGCTGGGGCCATGACAGCAGTGATCGTGTACCCGCCGAACGACGAGGGCGGTCGGCGCGTCTGAGCTCGGCGGCGAGCCCGCGCACCAGTTGCTCGCCACCGCCTTCACGGACCGCGTCTGCCCGCCCTAGGAGCACTGCTTGTCGAGGGAGGACAGCTACGCCAGCGTGGACATGTATCCCCTGCCGTGGAAGGCAGGTCTGCTGCTGGAGCCGGGCGGCGCTCCCCGGCCGCTGCCCGACCACCTGACGCCGGAGCAACGAGACCTCGCTGTGCGAACGGCGACCAAGGCAGTCTGGATTCGACGCGAGGCGCACCGTCGAGGCATAGGCTGATCAGCGAGGTGCGGTCCATGTGTCTGGTCCTCCGCCGCGCCACTCGATCAGGTCGAACCGGACCACGTCCATCTCGTCGAAGCCGTGGAGGCTGACCTCCTGCATGAACGCCGCCACGCCCGCGCGCGGAAGGCCCGGCCGGGGATTGTGCCGTTGCCTCACGGTCTCGTGAGGCTCCGGCAGAAACCGACTGATGAACTTGGCGGGCGCTATGCGGCGGCCGTAGACCATGGGATCTCCCATGCGAACGCAACCGTGCCTCGGCTGCTGTAGGCCCGCGCCTGACGCCACGGTACAGCCCGGCACCGACAAGCGTTCCCTGCGCTCCAGTTGGCCGTGAGCCCGCTGGGGCCCAGTAGGCGGCGCGCTCTGGACCTGGCCACTGGAAGCGCTGACGGCCCGTTGTCGATGCTCCGGGCTATCTTCCTCGCATGAACTGGGGAGACATACCGGCGTGGGTTGCCGCCGTGATCGCGCTCGGCGCTCTGTGGGTAAGCCTGAAGGCACGCAAGGACTCATCAACTTCCGCTGGGGCCTCCGTGAGGTCCGCTGAAGCTGTCGAGGCGTCGCTGGGTCTACAGCGTCAAGTGGCGCGCGAGCGCCGAGGGGCCGAGATTGAAGCTGCACGGCCGCGGGTCGAACTTCGGGTGGAGAAGGTGGGGGGCGTGCTGTACCGACTGGTCAACTCGGGCAAGGCGTCTGCAACGAACCTCTCGTAGGTCACTCCTCACGAGCTCGTCCGTGGTCTCTCGGATTCGTTCAACGTACCGAAGGGCGAGGCCTACGAGTTCCGAGTCTTGTCGGCCATGGGGTTCGCGCCTCCCACCGCACTGAGCTTCACCTGGGACGGACAGGAGGAGCCCGTCCGGCTGCTGATGCCGCCCGTCTAACTGCGCCGCAACCGCGCCGCCCTCTGCCCATTTGCAGCATGCCGTCTCATTCCTGAGCGGAGAGAGGGCGAGGCCTGGAGATGGGACCCGTGCCGGGAGATGATGCACCACCGGTGGCGGCGCACGTACGCCAGCGTGCAGCTCGGTGCGGGGGAGGATCCGGTCTCGGTGTAGCACTGGATGGGGCACGCCTCTGTCACCATCACGCTTGAGACGTACGCCCACTTCATGCCGGACAACGGGATGAAGGGGCGAACGGCCATGGAACGCCTGACTGGAACGACCGGCAGGCCGCACACCCGCCGCGGACCTTCGTACTGTGGAACCCGTTGCCTTCGTCGAGTTGAGCCCCATTTCGCTGTCGGCCGACAGGCTCGGCGGCGAGGTGGAGCTGGTGCTCACGGGCGCGCGCTACGGCGGGGCTTGGGCTGTGGGCGTACAGCTTGCATCGCTGGGCGCGCGGAGCGTTCTGCTGGGGGAGATCCGAATAGAAATCATCAAGGATCCCGATTAGGCACTCGCCGCTGGGCTGGCGTGGGTGGAGGAGGACTGTGCGTGAGAGGGGCTTGCCGTGGCCCGGGTTGTGAACCGGAACGGCGATTTCCCGGAGGCGGCCCGGCCCTTTCAGGCGCTCGGGCGTCTGCGTGTCGTTCCCTGGGACGCCTAAGGCGCGGACCGGTGGAGACCCCCTGAGAACTCCCTGAGCCTTGTGACAAGACCCAAGGACCGCCACCCGACTTCGGGTAGGCGGCCCTCGGCGTATCCGTCTTTCTGGTCAGTTTGTGCAGCTCAGGGAGCCTGTTTGGGTCGCTATGCCTTGGTCTGAGTGGTGCGCGCTTCGGCGGCTAAGGGGTCTCTCAGACCTCCGGTGCCGGGTACGTCGGGTACTCCACGCCCGAGACGTGCTGGACGACGCGGACGACCTGGCAGGAGTAGCCGAACTCGTTGTCGTACCAGAGGTAGAGGATCGCGTTGTCGCCGTCGACCTTCAGGGCGCCGCCGTCGACGATGGAGGCGTTGCGGGAGCCGATGAAGTCGCTGGAGACCGCGTCGGGCGCCGTGGTGAAGTCGATCTGGCGCTTGAGCGGGGAGGTCAGCGACACCTCGCGCAGGTAGTCGTGGACCTCCTCGCGGGTGGTCTCGCGGCCGAGGCGCAGGTTGAGGATGGCGATCGAGACGTCCGGCACCGGCACCCGGATCGAGCTGCCGGTGATCGGCGCCTTCAGCTCCGGCAGCGCCTTCGACACGGCGGACGCGGCACCCGTCTCGGTGATCACCATGTTGAGCGGCGCGGACCGGCCCCGGCGCTCGGCCTTGTGGTAATTGTCCAGCAGGTTCTGGTCGTTGGTGAACGAGTGGACCGTCTCGACGTGGCCGCGCAGCACCCCGTACTCGTCGTCCATGGCCTTCAGCGGCGGGACGATGGCGTTGGTGGTGCAGGATGCGCAGGACAGGATCTGCTCGTCCGGCTTGATGGTGTCGTGGTTGACGCCGTGCACGATGTTCGGCACGTCACCCTTGCCGGGCGCGGTCAGCACGACCTTGTCGATGCCGGGCCGCAGGTGCTTCGACAGGCCCGCGCGGTCACGCCAGTTGCCGGTGTTGTCGATCAGGATGGCGTCGCGGATGCCGTACTCGGTGTAGTCCACGGAGGACGGGTCGTCGGCGTAGATCACCTTGATCTCATTGCCGTTGGCGATGATCGTGCTCGCGTCCTCGTCCACCGTGATGGTGCCCTGGAACTGGCCGTGGATCGAGTCGCGGCGCAGCAGCGAGGCCCGCTTGACCAGGTCACCGGCGGCCTTGGCGCCACCGCCCCGGACCACGACGGCCCGCAGGCGCAGACCGTTGCCCGAACCGGCCTTCTCGATCAGCAGGCGCGCGACCAGCCGGCCGATCCGGCCGAAGCCGTACAGCACCACGTCACGCGGCGCGCGGCGCTCGATCTTCTCGGCGCCGGTGGCCCCGGCGACCGCCTCGGCGGTGAACTCCGCCACGCTCAGTCCCCGGTCGTCGGCCTTGTAGGTCGCGGCCAGCATGCCGAGGTCGATCTGGGAGGGGCCGAGGTCCAGGGCGGTCAGCGCCTGGAGGAACGGCATCGTCTCGGTGACCGACAGCTCGGCTCCCGCGATCTGCCGGGCGAAGCGGTGGGTCTTGAGGATGCTGACCACCGACTTGTTCACCAGGGAGCGGCTGTGCAGCAGGACGGTCACGTCCCGCTCGCGGTGCAGCTTCCCGATGATCGGGATCATCGACTCCGCGATCTCCTCGCGGTGCATCCAGTTCGTGAACGAGTCGTCGTTGACAGTCACAGATCTATCTTTCGAGCTAGGCGGCGCTCATATGGTAGGCACACCCTACTTTGATCACCAGAGCCGCCCCTCAGGGGGGTCGGCCGGGACGCCGTTCCTGAATCAGGGTGGAAGAACGCGCGACACCCTGGCACCGCATTGCACCGCCCCTACCCCGTGACCATGGTCGGAGCGTGATCACGTCTTCCGCACCCCGGCCCGGAGCGGCCACCGCCCCCGGCCCGGCGCGCCGCCGCGCCCTGCCCCGGATCGTCCGCCACCGCGCACCGCACGGCGCCCTTCTCGCCCTCGCGCTGTTCGCCGCGGTCCGCGCGGCGGGCATCGCCGCCGTGATCGCCACCAACGCGCTGACCGACCGCCCCCTGGTGCGCAGCCTCGCCCACTCCTGGGACTCCCGCTGGTACCTCAACATCGCCGCCCACGGCTACGGCCGGCTCATCTGGATCACCCCCACCGGGGGAGTGCAGAGCGACTGGGCGTTCTTCCCGCTCTACCCCGCCCTGGTCCGCGCCGCCGGCACCGTCCTCCCGCTCACCCCGGCCGCGGCTGCCCTGCTCGTCTCCTGGACGGCCGCCGTCGTCGCCGCGTACGGCGTCTACCTCATCGGCCACCATCTGTACGGCCGCGCCACCGCCACCGCCCTCGTCGCGCTGTGGGCCGCGCTGCCGCACGCGGTGGAGCTGACCATCGCCTACACCGAGTCCCTCTTCGCCGCCCTGGCCGCCTGGGCCCTGTACTGCGTGCTCAAGGACCGCTGGCTGTGGGCGGGCACGCTCGCCCTCCTGGCGGGGCTCGCCCGGCCCACCGGCTTCGCCGTGGCGGCCGCCGTCATCGCCGCCGCCGCGCAGCAGCTCTGGCTACGGCGCGGGCAGGTCGCCCCCGGCGTATGGGCGGCCGCCCTGCTCGCCCCGCTCGGCTGGCTCGGCTACGTCCTCTGGGTCGGCCGGTGCACCGGCGACCTGACGGGCGGCTACTTCGCGGTGCAGGGCGCCTGGGGCTCCCGTATCGACTTCGGCGCCGGTGCCGCCCGCTTCGTCGGCGCCCTGCTCGCCCACGGCGGCCAGGTCATCTATCCCGTCGCCCTGGCCCTCGTGCTGATCAGCCTGGTGCTGTTCGCGCTGCTCTGCCTGGAACGCGCCCCGCTGGCCCTGGTCGCCTTCGCCGGTGTCCTGGTGCTGCTGGTGGTCTTCGGCTCCGGTTCCTTCTCCTCCAAGCCCCGTTTTCTGCTGCCGGCTTTTCCGCTGCTCATCCCGGCCGCCCGCGCCCTCACCCGCACCTGGCGCACCCGCCCCGCATCGGCCCTCCTGGTCGGCGGCGCCCTGGCCGTCGTCTCCGTGCTGTACGGCGCCTACGTCACGGTCCTCGTCCATTCACCCCTGTGACCCACGCCGGTGCGAAGGCCCGGAAAGCGGGTAGGCGGGGGCTTCGAGGAAAGGACGACCATGACGACCTACGTGATCACCGTGCCCGGCACCTTCACCGCGGACATCGAGGCCGACACCCGTGCCCGGCTGGGCAGGGCCCTGCGTCCCGCCGACCCGCACGGCACCGACCTGGGCAGCGCCGAGGACCTCGACACCGTCAACGTGAACGAGGACGGCACCTTCACCCTCCACCTCACCGTCGAGGCCGACAACAACAAGCACGCCGAGCAGGAGGCCCGCCGCCTCGCGGACGAGGCCCTGCGCACCGTCGGGCTGGACGAGAACACCGCGCCGCTCGGGCCCGCCGTGATCACCGGCATCGACTCCCAGGTGCACTGACGGTCCGGGGCGGGCCGTCCCGGACGCCGAAAGCGCCCGAATGGGTAAAATCCAGACAACGGCCCGCCAGGATCACCGCCCACCGGAAGTGAACGATGTTCCGCAAGCGCCCCACGGACGACGGCGACGAGCTGCTGGCCAGACTCGGCTCACTCACCGCCCAGGCGCGTGAGCGCGCGGAACAGCAGCGCAGCCAGGTCGAGCTGGCCATCGCCCTCCAGCGCGGCATGCTCCCGCGCGACCTCCCCAGCCGCCCCGGCCTCCACCTCGCGGTGCGCTACGCCCCCGCCAATCAGGGTCTCAACGTGGGCGGCGACTGGTACGACGCCTTCGCCATGCCGGACGGCAAGATCGGCCTCACCATCGGCGACGTCCAGGGCCACAACATCGAGGCCGCCGCCTTCATGGGCCAGGTCCGGGCCGCGCTACGGGCGCTCGCCTCCGTCACCAGCGAGCCGGGCGAACTGCTCGCCCGTACCAACGACCTGCTGCTCACCCTCGGCAGCGATCTCTTCGCCACCTGCACCTTCCTCCGGCTGGACCCCGTCACGGGCGTCCTGGAGAGCGCGCGGGCCGGGCACATCCCCTTCGTCTGGGCCACCGCCGACGGCAAGTCCGGCGTCGTCCACGACATGGGCGGCCCGCCCCTCGGCATCCAGCCCGGCATGGACTACCGCGTCACCCGGCACCGGCTCTCCACCGGCGGGGTCTTCGTCCTGCTCACCGACGGCGTGGTGGAAGGGCCCTCGCTGCACGTCGAGGACGGTCTCGCCCAGGTGGTCCGCCTCGCTGGCATCGCCGCCGTCGCCGGCCTCAAGGTGCACGCGCTCGCCGCCGCCGTGATCAAGGGCGCCGACCATGTGGGCCACGACGACGACGCGGCCGTACTCGTCGTCGGCCACGACGGCCCGAACACCCCGCCACCGCCCGCCCAGCCCCGCGTCGTTAGGCCATAGGCGCCGTTCGCCTCGCCGCGCCCGGCCGACCGGTGTGAGAGTTGCCGGGTGGTGGCATTCCCTGAAGCGCGTCGGCCGGGCGGCCATGTCGCCCTGGTCGTGGCCGTCGCGGTCTGCTACTTCGCGGCCGGACGCCTCGGCCTGCTGTGCAAGCTCACCGTCGACGGCGCCGTCGTCACCCCAATCTGGCCGCCGACCGGCGTGGCGGTCGCCGCCCTGCTCATCCTCGGCGTGCGGTACTGGCCCGGCGTCACGATCGGCGCGTACCTGATCGTGCTGTCGCTGGACACGCCGGTGCTCTACTCGCTCGGCTACATGGTCGGCAACACCCTCGCCCCGCTGGTGGCGGTGGCGCTGTTGCGCCGGGCCGGGTTCCGTACCGATCTGAGGCGGCTGCGGGACGGGCTCGCGCTGGTGTTCTTCGGGGCGATGGGCGCCATGCTGATCAGCTCGACCCTGGGTGTCGTCCTGCTCGTGGCGACCGACCGGATGCCCTCGCACACCTTCTGGACGGTGTGGCTCGCCTGGTGGGTGGGCGACGCGATGGGTGTCCTGCTGGTCACCCCGCTCCTGCTCCTGTTCAGCCACGCCCAGGGGCTGCGGCCGACGCCCCGCCGCTGGGAGGCCGCCGCGCTGGCCGTGGCCGCCGTCTGCGTGGTGCCGCCCGCCGTCTACAGCCACCTCAGCCTGCTGTTCCTGGTGTATCCGCTGATCATCTGGGGTGCGCTGCGCTTCGAGCTGGTCGGCAGCATGCTCTGCGCGCTGGCGACCTCGGTGCTGGCCGCCGTCGCCGCCACCGACGGGGCGGGCGCCTTCGGGGGGCTGAGCCGCGTCGAGGTCATGGCCAAGCTCCAGGGGTTCAACGGCACCATGGCGCTGACCGCGCTGCTGCTGTCCGCCGTGATCACCGAGCAGCGGCACACCCGGCGCTCCGTGGAGAAGGCGTGCGAGGAACTGGTCGAGGTGCTGGAACACCTCACCGCGGGGGAGGCCCCGCCACCCCGCCCGGCCCCCGAGGACGCCGACCCGCTGCTCCGGCCCGACCGACGGGACCCTCTCTAGGCCAGCGCCACCGACGCGGTGACCCGCTTGCCGCGGCCCAGTGGAGTCACCTCCAGGGAACCGCAGAGCAGGCTCACCAGCCGCAGCCCGTGGCCGCCGACCCGCTCGGGGTTGGGCGGGCGGTGCCGGGGCGGGCGCGGTGAGGAGTCCGTGACGCTGATCCGCAGCGCCGTCGGCTCCAGTACCACTTCCATGTGCAGCGTGAACGGCCCCGGCGCGTGCTTGAGCGCGTTGGTCACCAGCTCGCTGGCGACGAGCTGCGCGTCCTGCACCGCACGCGCCGAGGGGGTGGGGCGGACCCGTGCAAGCAGGTCGGCGACCGCGTCCCTGGCCTCCGGGAGGGACGCGGTGTCGGTGTCCCAGCGGCGGCTGTAGCGCGGCAGCTCCGGCGTGGTCCGCGTCATGGTGTCTGCCGTGAGGGGGAGGTCCATGCGGAATCGCCCTTCTCCCGTGGTGGCCGGTCAAGGCCCCGTCGTGCGATCGCGGAGGATCGTCCCTTCTTCACCCGGCTACCCCCAGCTCGGCCGATCAAGGGGCGTCCGGGCGGGAATCCCCCGGACGCGTGAGAACGGCCCGGTAAAACACCAGGCACACAAAGCGGCGGGCCCGGAAATCCGCGAAAGGGATTTCCGGGCCCGCCCCGGTACGGCATCGCACCGACTCAGTGTTTGAACGTGTCCTTCGTCTTTTCCTTGGCCTGGCGGGCATCGCCCTTGGCGCCTTCGGCGCGGCCCTCGGCCTCCATGCGCTCGTTCCCGACGGCCTTGCCCATGGTCTCCTTGACCTTGCCCTTGAGCTGCTCCGCCTTGGCCTTGCCCTTCTGGTCACCAGCCATGGGGTATTCACATCCCAACGTTTTCGGTGCGTGGTCGACATCCGGCTATCCCCACCGCCGCCGGCCAAACCAGAAAAGCCGAAATTCATTGACCGGCGTCGTTCCGGTCGTCGTTCCGGCGGGCCCGCCGGCGCCGCACCAGATGCCGGACGACCAGCGCCGCCACCAGCAATCCGACGGCGATGAGCACGTAACGCTGATAGCGGACGATCTCGTCGTACACCGCCGTGATGTGGCTGCCGGCCAGGTAGGCCAGCGAGGACCACAGGCCGACCCAGAGGGCCGCGCCGAGCGCGTTGAAGGCGAGGAAGCGGGGCCAGGGCATCCCGGTCGTGCCCGCGATGATCCCGTTGGCCTGGCGCAGCCCCTCCACGAACCGGGCCACCGTGACGATCTTGCCGCCGTGCCGTCGGAAGAACGCCTCCGCCGCCTCGAAGCGCTTCGGCGTCAGCAGGATGTACTTGCCCCAGCGCTCCACGAACGCCCGGCCGCCCGTACGGCCGATCACATAGCCGACGTTGTCCCCGAGGACCGCCGCCGCGAACGCGATGGCCGCCACGGCGACGATGTTCAGCTCGCCCGCACCCGCGTAGACCCCGGCCGCGAGCAGGATCGTCTCGCCCGGTGCCGGGACCCCGAAGTCCTCCAGGAAGACGACCGCGCCGACGGCCCAGTAGCCGTAGTGACCGAGCAGCGGGGCCAGCGGCGCCAGCGGGCCGGGGAGGGGAGGCGGCATGGCATCACCGTACGCCGCGCCGCGCTCCCGCCCCTCTGTGACCTGCGCGAAGGGCCGTGCTCAGGACCGGCCGACCGCGTCCTGGTCGCGCACCTCCGCCGGGGCGGACGGCTCAGCGGCCGGCTCGGCGGGGGCCGTGCGGGCCCGGCGCCACTTGGCGATCCCCAGGGCGACCTGGTCGGTGTAGCGCGCGGTGAGCGGGCCGACGACCACCAGGATCAGCACGTACGCGGTGGCCAGCGGGCCCAGCCGGGAGTCGATGCCCGAGGTGACCGCCAGACCGGCGATGACCACCGAGAACTCGCCGCGCGCCACCAGCGTGCCGCCCGCCCGCCAGCGGCCCCGCACGGAGACACCCGCGCGCCGTGCCGCCCAGTAGCCGGTGGCGATCTTGGTGAGCGCGGTGACGACCGCGAGGGCCAGCGCGGGCAGCAGCACCGGCGGGATGCTCGCCGGGTCGGTGTGCAGCCCGAAGAACACGAAGAACACGGCCGCGAACAGGTCCCGCAGCGGGGCCAGCAGGTTGTGCGCGCCCTCGGCGACCTCGCCGGAGAGCGCGATGCCGACCAGGAAGGCGCCGACCGCCGCCGAGACCTGGAGTTGCTGGGCGAGTCCGGCCACCAGCAGGGTGAGGCCGAGGACCACGAGCAGCAGCTTCTCCGGGTCGTCGCTGGAGACGAAGCGGGAGATGACCCGGCCGAAGCGCACCGCCAGCAGCAGCACCAGACCGGCCACGCCGAGCGCGATGGCGAGCGTGATGCCGCCCGCCACGAAGCCCGTACCGGCCAGCAGGGCGGTGACCAGCGGGAGGTAGACCGCCATCGACAGGTCCTCCAGCACCAGGATGCTGAGGATCACCGGGGTCTCCCGGTTGCCGATCCGGCCCAGGTCGCCCAGGACCTTGGCGATGACGCCGGAGGACGAGATCCAGGTGATGCCGGCCAGCACCACGGCGGCGATGGGACCCCAGCCCAGCAGCAGCGCCATCACCGCGCCCGGTACCGCGTTGAGCGCGAAGTCCACCAGACCGGCGGGGTACTGCGTCTTCAGGTTGGAGACCAGGTCACCGGCGGTGTACTCCAGGCCCAGCATGAGCAGCAGCAGGATCACGCCGATCTCGGCGCCGATCGCCACGAACTCCTCACTGGCGCCCAGCGGCAGCAGCCCGCCCTCGCCGAAGGCCAGCCCGGCGAGCAGATACAGCGGGATGGGGGAGAACCTCAGCCGGGCGGCGAGCCGGCCGAGCAGGCCGAGGGCCAGGATGATGGCGCCGAACTCGATGAGGAAGACCGCGGAGGAATGCATCCGGATCACTCCCTGCCGAGGATCTCGGCGGCCGCGTCCACGCCCTCGCGGGTGCCGATCACGATGAGCGTGTCACCGCCCGCGAGCCGGAATCCCGGACCGGGGGAGGGGATGGCGTCGGCGCGGCGGAGCACGGCCACGATCGACACGCCGGTCTCGGTGCGCATCCGGGTGTCCCCGAGCAGCCGCCCGTTCCAGTGCGAGACGGAGGACAGCGAGATGCGCTCGGCGACCAGGCCCAGCTCGGTCGTGGACAGCAGACTGGGGCTCTGGTGCGTCGGCATCAGCGTCCTGGCGATGGCCTCCGCCTCGCCGCCGGTCAACTGCACCGACAGCGCGCACGCGTCGGGGTCGTCCTCGCGGTAGGCGCTCAGTGTCCGCGCCCCGTCCCGGTGGGCCACCACCGACAGCCGGCGGTGTTCGCGGGTGGTGAGGTCGTACCGGACGCCGATCCCCGGCAACGGCGTCCTACTCGTGCGAACGGTGCCCATGGCAACCCCCCTGACGCTTTTGACTGTTTCTTGGTGCAACCATTGCCTACACCCTAGCTTGACGGTGCATGGCCACACGGAAGGCAGTCGGTCAGGGGGGTCACGTCATGCTTTGTGCGGTTTTCAGCCGCCGAGGTTGCCCTGCCGGGCGTCGGCCCACAGGTCGACCCCGCCGTCGGTGGCGTACTTGTCGATCTCGGCCAGCTCCTCGGCGCTGAACTCCAGGTTCTGAAGCGCCGCCACGTTCTGCTCGAGTTGCTCGGTGCGCGAGGCGCCGATCACCAGCGAGGTCACCCGCTCGTCACGCAGCGCCCAGGCCAGCGCCATCTGAGCCAGGGACTGGCCGCGCCGGGCCGCGATGTCGTTCAGGGCGCGCAGTCGGCCGCGCATGTCCTCGGTCAGCCAGGACTGATCGAAGGACTTGCCCGCAGCCGCCCGCGAGTCCTCCGGCACGCCGTCCAGGTAGCGGCCGGTCAGCAGGCCCTGCGCCAGCGCCGTGAAGCCGATGACACCGAAGCCCTCCTCCTCGGCCACGTCCAGCAGGCCCTCGGTCTCGATCCAGCGGTTGAGCATGTTGTACGACGGCTGGTGGATCAGCATCGGCGTGCCCAGCTCACGCAGGATCGCCGCGGCCTGCCGGGTGCGCTCGGCGTCGTAGGAGGAGATGCCGACGTACAGGGCCTTGCCCTGGCGGACGGCGGTGTCGAGCGCGCCCATCGTCTCCTCCAGCGGCGTGCTCGCGTCCAGCCGGTGGGAGTAGAAGATGTCGACGTAGTCCAGGCCCATGCGCTTCAGCGACTGGTCCAGGGAGGCCAGCACATATTTGCGCGAGCCACCGCCCTGGCCGTAGGGGCCCGGCCACATGTCCCAGCCCGCCTTGGTGGAGACCACCAGCTCGTCCCGGTACGGCGCGAGGTCCTGCTTCATCAGCCGGCCGAAGTTGATCTCCGCCGAGCCGTAGGGCGGGCCGTAGTTGTTCGCCAGGTCGTGGTGGGTGATCCCCAGGTCGAAGGCGCGCAGCGCGATCTCCCGCTGGGTCTCGAAGGGCCGGTCGTCACCGAAGTTGTGCCAGTAGCCCAGCGACAGCAGGGGCAGGTCGAGCCCCGAGCGGCCGGTGCGCCGGTAGCGCATGGTGCCGTCGTAACGAGCGGGGTCCGCGACATGGTTCATCGGGTGATCTCCGGGTGATGCCGTAGGGGTGCCCCCGGGAAGCGGGGCTGATCCACCCTGCGCCCTCGGCAGCCCGAAGTCCAACCGTCGTACGTCATGGGATTGAGCTGCCTTGTTTCTTAATCAACCGGGCCCTGACCTCGGCATTCGCCCATGTGTACGTGGCCGGTGTGACGTGTGCGGCGTTGGGCAGCAGGATGGGACACGGGGCTGATGCCCGGTGCGGCCGGAGAAAGCGCATCCCGGTGACACCGACGGCGAAAGGAGCGGCAGTGAGTGATGCCCTGTCCGACGGAGAGCGGCCCTCAGGCATAAAGAAGCGGGCCTCCAAGGCCGTGACGGACCTCCCTCACCAGGTCCGCGAGGAGCTGACCCACAGACTGCGGCGCAATCGGGGCGCCTTCCGCAAGGACGACGTCCAGGTCGTCGAACCCCCTCTGCTCAAGCGAGCCGTCGGCGCCTCGGCGCTCGGCAACTGCATGGAGTGGTTCGACTTCGGGGTCTACAGCTACCTTGCCGCCACGCTCGGCAAGGTGTTCTTCCCCGGCGCCTCCCCGGCCGCCCAGGTGATCTCCTCCTTCGCCACCTTCGCCGCCGCCTTCGTGGTGCGCCCCCTCGGCGGGCTGGTCTTCGGACCGCTCGGCGACCGGCTCGGCCGGCAGAAGGTGCTGGCCACCACCATGATCATGATGGCCATCGGCACCTTCGCCATCGGGGTGATCCCCGGCTACTCCACCATCGGCATCGCGGCCCCCATCCTGCTGCTGGTCGCCCGTATGGTGCAGGGCTTCTCCACCGGCGGCGAGTACGGCGGCGCGACCACCTTCGTCGCGGAGTACTCACCCGACCGGCGGCGCGGCTTCCTCTCGAGCTGGCTCGACTTCGGCACCTTCGTCGGCTACGCCCTCGGCTCCGCCCTGGTCACCGTGCTGAACCTGCTGCTGTCGGACGCCGAGATGCTCTCCTGGGGCTGGCGCATCCCGTTCCTGGTCGCCGGTCCGCTCGGCGTGATCGGCCTCTACATGCGGCTGAAGCTGGAGGAGTCCCCGGCGTTCCAGCAGCAGCTCGACGAGCACGAGAAGAGCCTCGCCCAGGAGTCGGCCGGCAGCGAGTTCAAGGACATCATCAAGAGGCACTGGAGGGCGCTGCTCATCTGCATGGGCCTGGTGCTGCTGTACAACGTCACCAACTACATGGTCACGGGCTATCTGCCGACGTACCAGACCGAGACGCTCGGCCGGTCCAGCAGTTCGGCCGATGTGCTGGTGCTCATCGGCATGGTGTGGATCGTCATCCTGATCACCTTCCTCGGCCGGCTCAGCGACCGGATCGGCCGGCGCCCGCTGTACGGCTGGGCCGCCGTCGCCATGATCATCCTGGCGATCCCGGCGTTCCTGCTGATCAAGGCGGAGGGCACCTGGGCGCCGATCCTCGGCGTGCTGATCCTCTCCACCCTGCTGGCCTGCTTCGCCGCGCCGAGCGCGGCCACCCTGCCGGCTCTCTTCCCGACGGCCGTCCGGTACGCGGCGATGGGCATCGGCTTCAACTTCGCCGTCGCGGCCTTCGGCGGGACGACCCCGCTGGTGACCGCCGCGCTGGTGGACATCACCGGCGACGACCTGATGCCCGCGTACTACCTGATGCTGGCCGGCGTCATCGGTCTGATCACGGTGAAGTTCCTCCCCGAGAGCGCCCAGGTCCCCCTGCGCGGCTCGCAGCCCATGGTCGGCTCGAACGAGGAACGCCGTGAGCTGATCACGACGTCCAAGGAGCTGTACGCCCTGGCGAAGGACCGCCCGGCGGCGGACCGGGGCTAGCCCCTCAAGACCCCGCGAGACCCCTCGTCGTCCCTGTGGCGACGAGGGGTCTTCGCATGTCAGGACGCCGACTCCGGTACCAACTCCGGGTTCTGGGCCGGGACTTAAGGGGAGATTAATCGAGGGTTAAACGTCGCTGGGTGAGGCTGTCGTTTGTTCTGAAACCCGTTGCTCATGGGCGATTTGAGAGGTCGCCGGGGTGGTTGGAGCGGGTGGGACCGAGGCGTATGGTCGGGGCCTGCCGGTGGTGCTCGCCGTCGCGTGAGAGCGCTCTCAGACCTTCGGGTCCGGTGTGTGCGGTGTGCTCTTCCGGCGCTCGTCCCGTCCCCCACGGTCGAGGGCGTGCCCCGTACGTCCCCCCCACAGAGAACAGGGTGTGGTCTGGTCATGGCTGGTCATCGTTTACGTCGCTGGTCCTACCGCGGACTGATCTGCGGAAGCGCCGCCGCGCTCGCGGCCGGTGTGCTGCTCAACACCACGGGCCCCGGCGCCCACCGCGCCGACGCCGCGCCGGCGGCCGCGCTGAGCTGGTCCGACGACTTCGACGGCGCCGCGGGCAGCGCGCCGGACAGCTCCCGCTGGACCCTGGAGACGGGCGGCAGCGGCAACGGCAACCACGAGCTGCAGTACTACACGAACAGCACCGACAACGCCGCCCTCGACGGCAACGGCAACCTGGTCATCACCGCCCGCAAGAACACCGACCCCAACCTGAACTGCTGGAACGGGCCCTGTCAGTTCACCTCCGCGCGGCTGAACACGGCGCAGACCTTCACGCAGAAGTACGGCCACTTCGAGGCCCGCATCAAGATCCCGCGCGGTCAGGGCATCTGGCCGGCCTTCTGGATGCTGGGCGACGACCTCGGCAGCGCGGGCTGGCCCAACAGCGGCGAGATCGACATCATGGAGAACGTCGGCAAGGAGCCTTCCACGGTGCACGGCACCATCCACGGCCCCGGCTACTCCGGCGCGGGCGGGATTGGCGCCGCGTACAACCTGCCCGACGGCAAGCCGTTCGCCGACGACTTCCACACTTTCGCGGTCGACTGGAGCCCGTCCGGCATCACCTGGTCCGTGGACGGCCAGAACTACCAGACCCGCACTCCGGCCGACGTGAACGGCAACAAGTGGGTCTACGACCACCCCTTCTTCGTCATCCTCAACCTCGCGGTCGGGGGTGACTGGCCCGGCAGCCCCGACGCCGGTACGTCCTTCCCGCAGACGATGACCGTGGACTACGTCCACGTCTCCGCCCAGAACTGAGGTCCGGGGGCCGGGAGTTGTTCGACCCCGGCCCCTGGCCGTCCCCGTGTTGTCCCGGCTCCGGCCGGGTGCGTCCCCCACTGCAAGGAGTTCCCCGCATGTCGCCTCGTCACCAGCGCAACCTGACCCGCCGCAAGCTGATGTTCGCCCTGGGCGGCGCGGCCGTGGCCATCCCCGCGGGCGCCGCCATCGCGCCCTTCGCCCTCGCCGACCAGCCGGGGGACAGCGGCGGCAACAAGACCCGCGCGGCGTCGGGTTCGCTGCCGGTGACCGTCGTCAACAACAGCGGCTCGTTCGACAACGGGTCCGTGAACGTCTACGTCGTCGGCAACGTCGACGGCAAGCAGGTCCGCCTCAAGCAGGACGGCACCCTCGCGCCCATCGCCGTCTCCGACAACGGCGCCGACGGCTTCACCGACTACGCGATACCGCTCGCGGGCAGCGGCGAGACCAAGCTGTCCCTGCCGTTCATGTCGGGCCGTATCTACGTCTCGCTCGGCGACAAGCTGAAGATGAAGGCCGTCACCGACGGCAACGGCAACGCGGCGCTGCAGTTCCCCGCCGGCTGGGTCGAGTCCGACCCCAACTTCGGTGTGCTGCACGACTGTGCGGAGTTCACGTACAACGCGTCCGGCATGTTCTGCAACACCACGATGGTCGACATGTTCAGCGTGCCGATGAGCATCCGGCTCACCGGTGAGAAGGACCAGACCACCGGCAGCATCCGGGACGGGGGCCGGGCCGCCGCGTTCGCCGCGGTGAAGGAGGTCGCGGAGTTCTCCAAGCTGGTCGTGGACGACAAGCGCATCATCGCGCCGGGTCACGGGCTGGACGCCGGTCTGTTCGCCAAGGACTACTTCGCGCCGTACATCGACGAGGTGTGGTCCACCTTCACCGGCAAGGACCTGAAGATCACGACCAACGCCGGCACCTTCACCGGCCGGGTCCGGGGCGACCGCTTCACCTTCGACGGGCCGGCCTCGGTGTCCTTCGCCAAGCCGTCCACCCGTGACGTCCTCTTCTGCGACGGCAACCTCGCCGCGCCGAACGACGGCACCACCGGGCCCGTCGCCGCGGTCCTCGGCGCCGGCTTCAACCGCTCGACGCTGCTCACCGACACCGCGCAGCCCAGCACCGACCCGGCCGCCTTCTACCAGGGCGAGCTGACCAACCACTACTCCAAGGCCATCCACGCGGCCACCAAGGACGGCAAGGCGTACGGGTTCGCCTTCGACGACGTCGCCGACTTCGCCTCCTTCATCCAGGACACGGCGCCCTCCGGCTTCACGCTCACGCTGACGGCGTTCTGATCCACCCCCCGACAGCACTGCTCCCCGCCTCGGCTCAAGGCGGGGAGCAGTGTGGTTGTCCCTGGTGGTCAGCAGGGACGGATGTGCCAGACCGGCGTCCAGGACGCGGTGCCGCTCTGCGGGGCCCGGCTGCTCCAGCGCTCGGTGCCGTTCTCGTTGTAGAACCGGGCCACGGTGCCGTTGGTCTGGCTGTTGTTGAAGTAGCCGTCCCCGATTCCGTAGAAGTCGTAGTAGCCGCAGTAGTAGTAGTCGTAGCGCTTGCCGTTGCCGTCCTGGATACACAGGTGCCCGGAGCCGCAACTGATCGCGGCGGTGCCGGAGGCGGCGAAGGTCACCGTCCCGCCGGGCATGGTCGCCTGGTCCGCCGCGAGCTGCCGCTCGCCGGGGTGGGCGGCCAGATAGCTGTCGATCCGCCCCTGCACACCGCCCGCCGCCGACGCGCTCCCGGCCAGCAACTGACTCCCCGCCAGCGCCACCGCGGCCACCGTCACACCCAGACCTTTGCGCACGCTCATCCTGAAACTCCCCCTCTTCCCACCCCCGGCCACCGCCACGGACGACGCCGGCCCCGAAGGCTGAACCCATCGTCCCGACCGAATGACCTGCCCTTGAAGCCCGATTCCGGTCATTGGCCCCAGGCCCGGCTCACCCAGGGGGCGCACACGCACCCCGCCACCGCCCCTTCGCACTACGAACCGTTTCAGCAACCGCCCCCCAAAACATCGCTCCGCAAACCCGAGTGAACGCCTCCCGCATCGCACGCCCCTGCCGTCTCCCGCAATCGGACGCTCAGGGTGATCAATTGACTCGATCCGGTTGGGACACGACGGCGCCGCGCCCGCCGCCACTTCAGTCGATTCGCCCCGCCGGAGCGAGCCGTCCCGGCTTCAGTAGCCCCTCCGACGTACGGTCTTGACCGGCGGAAATGGTCGAAATCGCCCTGGAGGAACGATGACGCATGCCGGGGGTCAGGCGCCCCGTACCAGCAAGGGGCTGAATGGGCACATGCTGATGGCGGCCGTGGTGTCCGCGATCAGTGGGCTGCTGTACGGCTACGACACCGGCATCATCTCCGGCGCGCTGCTCCAGATCTCCGAGGAGTTCCACATCGGGAACACCATGAAGGAGACCATCGCCGCCGGAATCCTGCTGGGTGCCGTCATCGGCTCGCTGAGCTGCAGCCTGCTGTGCGAGCGCTTCGGCCGGCACCGCACCATTCTGCTGATCTGCTGCGTGTTCATCGCGGGCAGCCTGACCTGCGCCGTCGCCCCCAACGCGGTGGGCCTAGCCCTCGCCCGCGTGCTGCTCGGCTTCGCCGTCGGCGGCGCCACCCAGACCGTGCCGATGTACGTGGCCGAGCTGGCGCCCAGGACGATCCGCGGCCGGCTGGTCCTCTGCTTCCAGCTCGCCATCGGCGTCGGCATCGTCATCGCCACCATCGTCGGCGCGAGCGAGGCCGTGTCCTGGCGGGTGTCCATCGGCGCGGCCGCCGCACCCGCGCTGGTGATGCTGCTGGGCCAACTGCGGCTCCCCGAGAGCCCCCGCTGGCTGATCCTGCGCAAGGGCGACGTGGAGGGGGCGGAGAAGGTCCTGAAGCAGGTACGCCCCGCCGGCTACGACGTCGACTCCGAGCTGGAGGAGATCAGCGCCCTGGCCCGCCGTCAGCAGCGCACCGACCGGAACCATCAGGGCTGGCGCGGGCTGCGGCAGAGGTGGGTGCGTCCGGCACTGGTCGTCGGCTGCGGCATCGCCGTCTTCACCCAGCTCTCCGGCATCGAGATGATCATCTACTACGCGCCGACCATCCTCACCGACAACGGCTTCTCCCGCTCCTCGGCGCTCCGGGTCAGCGTGGCGCTGGGCGTGGTCTACCTGGTGATGATGATCGTCGGTCTGTGGATCGTCGACAAGGTCGGCCGCCGCAGGCTCACCCTGATCATGGTGCCCGGCGCGGCCGTGAGCCTGTTCGTGCTGGGCGGCTTCTACATCACCGGCCACGGCACCCGCGCCTACGTCCCCGCCATCGTCGCCTGCCTGCTGGCCTTCATGTTCTTCAACGCGGGCGGACTCCAGCTCATGGGCTGGCTGACCGGCTCCGAGATCTACCCGCTGACCGTGCGCGCCGCCGCCACCAGCGTCCAGTCGGCCACCCTGTGGAGCACCAACCTCCTGATCACCCTCACCCTGCTCAGCATGATCAGCGCGTTCGGCGTGGGCCAGGTGTTCTGGATCTACGCCTTCTTCAACGTCGCCGCGTGGCTGTTCGTGTGGTGGAAGATGCCGGAACTCACCGGGCACAGCCTGGAGGACATCGAACGGCACCTGAAGAACGACGAGTTCCAGCCCGAGGACTTCGCCCGCTCCTGACCGGCACCCTCAACTCACCGGCCGGAAGCAGGCCGTGACCTCCTTGCCGCGCGGGCACGGATAGGCGCCCCAGCTATCGGCCAGCGCGTCCACCAGCAGCATGCCCCGCCCGCCGGTCGCCCCGGTGGTCGGCCTGCGCTGCTCCGGCAGCTCCGGCGAGGCATCGTGCACGGTGACATGCAGGCACTCGCTGTCCCAGGTCAGGACGAGCTGCGCGGTGGCCCCGGCGTGCACATGGGCGTTGGTGACCAGCTCGGACACCGTCAGCAGCACCGCGTCCACCGTGTCCGGCGCGCTCCGCGCCCAGTCCAGGCTCTCCAGATGGCCGCGCGTCCAGTCCCGCGCCGCCTTCACCCCACTGCTGACGGGCAGCGACCGCGCCCACCCCACGGCGCGCAGGGAGGACTCGCTCAAGGAAGATTCATCGACGCTCATGACACCCGCTTGCCCCGCGATCGCCCCCGCACCCCGCCGAAACCCTTGACTTCGCGAGCACTCCAAGTGATGAGCTCCTCGGTGTCCACGAACAACGAGGGGGAACCATGAACGACTCACCGGTCGCGCTCATCACGGGCGGCGGCAGCGGCATCGGCGCGGCCGTGGCGCGGCACCTGCTGGACGCCGGCCACCGCGTCACCGTCACCGGACGCGGCAAGGACCGGCTGCGGGAGTTCGCCGAGAGCGTGGGCGACCCCGACGGCCTGCTCACCATCCCGGGCAGCGCGTCCTCCTACGACGACGTCCGGGACGCGGTGGACCGCACTCTCGAGCGGTACGGGCGGCTGGACACCGTCATCGCCAACGCCGGTGTCGCCACCCACGACTCCGTCGCCGAGGGCGACCCGGCGGGATGGAGCGAGATGGTGCTGACGAACGTCCTCGGCCCGGCTCTGCTCATCCGCGCCGCCGTCGACGCGCTCAAGGAGACCCGCGGCCGGATCGTCCTCATCGGCAGTGTCGCCGGGTTCGTGAACACCCCAGGCAACCTCTACGGGGCGACCAAGTGGGCGGTCACCGGGCTCGCCGAGAACACCCGGCGTCAGGTCACCGAGTACGGCATCGGCGTCACCCTGGTCGCGCCCGGCCGGGTGGAGACCCCGTTCTGGGACGGCTACGGCAGCCTGCCGCCGGGACATCTGCTGACCGCCGGCCAGATCGCCGACTCGGTGGTCTGGGCGATCCGGCAGCCGGCCGGGGTGGACGTCAACACCGTCGTCGTACGGCCGGTCGGGCAGCCCAACTGAGCCGACGAGAGCGGGCCCCGGCCGAGCGAACTTCCGCTCGGCCGGGGCCCGTTCGGTATGGAGCACGCGCGTCAGCGGCGCTTCCGGCGGCTCAGCAGGGTCAGCGCGACCACCGCGACCGCACCGGCGACCAGCAGCCCCCGCTTGTCGCGCACCTGCTCGGGCGCCCGCTCCTGCCAGAGCTGCTCGGCCTGACCGGCCTTGGCCCGGACCTGGGTGGCCGCGAGGGCGGCCTTCTCCTTGACCGGGTCCGGCACCTTCTCCGCCAGCTTCTGCGCGGTCTCGGCGGTCTGCACCTTGAGCGCGGCCGCCTTCTCCTGGGCACGGGCCTTGACGTCGGCCTTGTCGGTGAGCGCCTCCACGGTCTCCCCGAGCTCATGGCGGGTCCGCTCGACCTGCTCCCGAAGCTCCTGGGGGCTCGCGGAGGAGGACTCCTCGAACGGCTGCTGTGTCATCGCTTGGCACTCTCCTTGATCTCGGCCACATCGGCCTTCACACTGTCGATGGTCTGCTCCGGAGCGGGCGGGGCGGCCTGGCCGACCTCCTTCTTGCCGGTCAGGGCGAGCACCGCCGTGACCGCGCCGAGGACGCCGGTGACGATGAGGGCCGCGGCCCACACCGGAAGCGGTACGGCAAGACCGGCGATCGCCGTGGCCACCAGGGCCTGGAGCGTGAGGAAGCCGACCAGGCCGGCGCCTCCGAAGAGCCCGCCGCCCTTGCCGTAGCGCTTGCCCTTCTCCTTCATCTCCGCCTGGGCGAGCCGGAGTTCACCGCGCACCAGCTCGGTGAGCTGCTGCGAGGCGCGTTGCACCAATTCGCCGACCGGCTCCTCACGGGCCACCGCTTGTTCACGGTCGGGTTCGAACATGACCATCACCCCTCCTGCGTATCCGGAAATCCGGATGCCCCGGTTACGCGAAGAGACGCCTGCCAGGGCCCTGTTCCACAGGGCCCTCACACGGGCGGCACCGAGATGGACGGGGCAGGTGGGTGAGGTGTTACGGCTGTGGCCAGCGGTCCGGCTCGCGGGAGGCCGGTCCGTCCGTCTCGAAGGGGCCGGCCGGCCGGCTCGGGTCGAGGATCTCGTCGCCGAACAGATCCTGGAGCCAGTTGGTCTGGTAGACGGTGTCGAGGTAGCGCTCGCCCAGGTCCGGTGCGATGGCCACCGCCGTCATGTCACGGGTGTCGTGGCGGGACAGCCAGTGCGCCGCGCCGCTGACCACCGTGCCGGTGGACCCGCCGAAGAGGAAGCCGCGCCGGGCCATCTGATGGCAGGCCCGGATGGTGTCCGCCTCCTCCACCCGGATCACCTCGTTGACGTAGGACTCGTCCAGCAGCGGCGGCCGCATGCTCATCCCGAGGCCGGGGATCATCCGGCGGCCGGGCTCCCCGCCGAAGGCGACCGAGCCCACGCTGTCCACCGCGACGATGCGCACCGGGCGGTGCCACTGCCGGAAGTAGCGGGCGCACCCCATCAGCGTCCCGGCGGTGCCCGTACCGACGAACAGCACGTCCAGGCGGGGGAAGTGACGGGCGATCTGCGGCGCGGTCGTGCGGTAGTGCGCCTGCCAGTTGCCGGGGTTGGTGTACTGGCTGAGCCACACGTACCGGTCGTCGGAGGCGCACAGCGAGCGGACGTACTCGATCCGCGTGCCCAGGAACCCGCCGTTCTCGTCCAGGTCGGCCACGATGTGCACCTTGCTGCCGAGGGCCTCCATCAGCAGCCGGGTCGACAGATTGCAGCGCGAGTCGGTGACGCACAGGAACTTGTAGCCCTTGCTCGCGGCGATCATGCTGAGCGCCACGCCGAGGTTCCCGGACGAGGATTCGACGATGACGGAGTCCGGCTTGAGGATGCCCTCCCGCTCGGCGCTCTCCACCATCTCGTTCGCGGCCTTCAGCTTGATGGAGCCGGCGAAGTTGAAGCCCTCGCACTTCAGGTAGAGGGGACAGCCGAGGATCGACTTGAGGTCGACGAAGAGATGGCCTTCGTTGAAGTCATGGGGAGCGGATATGACGGGCACGATGGGCCTCCTGGTACCGGGGAAGGGCAGCGCTCTCAGCCGTACCGGCGCAGGTCGTGGAAGAAGTTGTCGATGAGGCCGAGGTTTCCCGCGGCGGCCGTCCCGTCGTAGACGTACTTGCCGACGGCGAGGTCGAGGACGCCGAGCCCGAAGGGCGAGAAGACGATCGGCCGGTCGGGCGGGGGAGCGGCCCGGCCGAGCATCACGTCGTTCAGCGTGCCGTTGAGGAAGTCCCGGTTCCCGGTGCGCTGTTCGACCAGGTGCGGGGAGGTGTCGGCCTTCAGGCAGTGCTCGACGTCGTCGACGAAGTTGGCCGACGCCAGGAGGACTTCGGGGGCGAGGTCGCGCAACGAGACGTGCAGGACCACGGGGTTGTGCGAGAACAGTGAGGCGTCGGTGACGTGCGGCTGTCCGGCGACGGTGGCGAAGACCACCAGGTCACTGGAGCGGATCAGGTCCGCCGCGCTGTCGTGGACGGTGACCTCGGCGCTCGTCCCGCTCTGCCGCAGGTAGTCGCAGAACCCGGCGGCGCTGTCGGCGGCCAGGTCGTGCACCCCGACCGCCTCGAAGTCCCAGCCGGTGCCCGCGAGGAAGGTGTGGATGTAGCGGGCGATCAGACCGGTGCCGAAGAACCCGACCCGGGTCGGGCGCGGCCGGTTGCGGCTGAACCAGTCGGCGGCCAGCGCGGCGGACGCGGCCGTCCGGGTCGCGCTGATGATGGAACTCTCCAGACAGGCGAACGGATAACCCGTCGTGGGGTCGTTGAGGATCAGCACCGCCGAGGCGCGGGGGAGACCCGACCGGACGTTGTCCGGGAAGCTGGAGATCCACTTCATGCCGTCGACGCCCACGGAACCGCCGACCGAGGCCGGCAGCGCGATGATCCGCGAGCTGGGCCGGTCGGGGAACCGCAGGAAGTAGGACGGCGGGTTCACCGAGTCCCCGGCCCCGTGCAGCCGGTAGGTCGCCTCGACCAGGTCCGTGATCTCCCGCTCGCGCCCGGCGAGCGCCTTCTGCACCTGCTCACCGGAGATCACCGCGAACGTCGGCGAGGCCGGGTCGGGGTGGGCCGGCTGCGCTGTGGTGGGCAACAGGTCGGTCATCGCGTCCTCGCCTCCGGGTTCGTGGCACCGGCGTCCAGTCGGCGCGGGCCGGCCATGCCGACCAGCACCTGCCTGTCCCCGGTGTAGGGCTCCCTGCTGTGCGCGGTGCGCACGTTGTCGACGAGGAGCAGGTCGCCGGCCTGCCACGGCTCACGCCGGGTGTGTTTCTCGTACGTCGCGTTGAGCAGCTCGACGACGTCCTCACCGATCGGAGTGCCGTCCCCGAAACGGGTGTTGAACGGCAGGCCGTCCGCGCCGTAGATGTCCACCAGGTACTCGCGGACCTCGGGGGCGAGTGTCCACTCGTTGAGGAACGCGATCTGGTTGAACCAGCACGCCTCGCCCGTGACCGGGTGCCGGACCACGGCCGGTCGCCGCTGGGTGGTGCGCAGCGAACCGTCCGGCTGCCAGGCGAAGTCGATGCCGTTCGCCCGGCAGTAGCTCTCCACCCCGGTGCGGTCGGCGGTCCCGAACGACTCCTCCAGGGACGCCCCGATCTCGTCGTTGTAGGACCGGGTCAGCAGCCAGCCCTCCCGCTCGAAGCGGGTGCGCACCTCGGCGGGCAGCTCCCGCAGCACCTCCGCCGCGTCCGCCACCGCCGTCGCCCCGCCGTCCTCGGGCGCGGTCAGGCAGGCGAACAGCATCAGACCGGGCGGCTCCTGGGTGTAGCTCAGTTCGTGGTGCATGCACATCGGCTGATTCGCCGGCCAGGTCGTGGACGCGTACAGCCCGGAACCGAAGGTCTCGCGCGGCGCGAAGGACTCCCGCTCCGTCATCAGACCGCCGGTCAGCCGGGTGAACACGGCACCGACCTGCTCCGGGTCCCGCAGCCCCAGGCCCCGCACCAGCAGCGACCCGTGCTCGGCGACGAGGGCGCGCAGCACGTCGCGGTACTGCGCCGCCCAGCCCACCACGTCCGGCGGGGTGTCGATACGGGCCACCGGCGGTCTGCCCGGCCGCAGCTCCACATCGAGCGGGGCTGCCAGGGATGAGGTCGACATCTCGGTTTTTCCTTTCGGTCGCCCGCCATTGGGCTGAAGGGAGGAACGTCAGGAGGAGGCCAGCGGCTCGACGGCGGTCAGTACGGCCTTCGCCGCCTCGGTGGGGCGCAGGCGCGGGAAGTAGTGCCCGCCGTCGGGGAGTTCGTGCAGGTCGACGCGGCCGGCCAGCAGCAGCCAGTCCCGGTGGGCCCCGCTGTACCCGGCCGTGTACGGGTCGTCGGCGGCCACCACCACCGACACCGGCGCCGCCAGCCGCACGGCCGGCGGGTTCTCCAGGGCGTCGGAGAAGTACCGGTGCGCGGAGAGGCAGTCGTGGCGGTAGGCGGCGCCGACGCGCTCGGCGTGCCGGGCGGTCAGTTCCGCCAGCTCGACATAACCACCTTCCTCGGCCAGCCGCGCGGCGATCTCGGCGTCGCTCCGGACGGACAGCGCCTCGACGGCGGCATGTCGCTCGGCGGCCGTGCCCAGCAGTTGCGCGCCCAGGAACAGCCGCGCCACCTCCACCCCGCGCTCCTGGAGCCTGCGGGCCGTCTCCACGGCCGCAGCGGCGCCGGAGGAGTGGCCCCACAGCATGACCCGAGTCAGGCCCCGCGCGGTGATCTCCGCCGCGACCCGCTCCGCCACCTCGGCGACCGAGCCGAACGGCTCCTGCCGCCCGGCCAGGTCGTGCCCCGGCAGCTCCACCGCGAGCACCGGCATGCCGCCGCCCGCCAAGGCGCTCGCCATCGGCTGGAAGTTGACCGCGTTGCCCCCCGCGTACGGGAAGCACACCAGCGCGCACTCCGGCGTGCCGTCGGCCTCCGCCAGCGGCTGCAGCAGCTCCCCGTCCGGCCCGGCCGCGCCGTCCAGCAGGGCGGCCAGGTCGGCGAGGACCGGGTTGCGGGTGATGTCCTTCAGGGACACCGCCCGGTCCAGCGCGATGGTCAGCTTCACCGCCGTCAGGGAGGTGCCGCCGGAGTCGAAGAAGTGGTCCGTACGCCCGATCCGCTCCTCGGGGATGCCGAGCAACCCGGCCCACGCGGCCGCGAGTCTGCGCTCGGCCGGGGTACGCGGCTCCCGGTCCCCGGCGTCGTCCTGCGCGGCCGGCGTGGTCTGCTCCGCCAGTGCGGTGAGCGCCTTGCGGTCGGTCTTGCCGTTGGCCGTCAGCGGGAGGGCCGACTGCCAGTGGAAGGCCGCCGGGACCATGTAGGCGGGCAGCCCCGCGCCCAGCGCGTCCCGCAGCTCGTCCACGGACAGTTCGCACCCCGCGTAGAAGGCGACCAACTGCTTGCCCTGCCCGGCCCGTTCGGCCACGACCACCGCGCCGTCCCGCACCCCCGGAACCCGCAGCAACGCGTTCTCGATCTCGCCGGTCTCGATGCGGAAGCCCCGGATCTTGACCTGGTTGTCCCGGCGCCCCAGGAACTCCAGCTTGCCGCCGGGATGCCAGCGCCCCCAGTCACCGCCCAGGTAGAGCCGCTCGCCCGGCCGGTACGGGTCCTCCCGGTACGCCTCACGGGTGCGCTCGGGATCGTTGACGTAGCCCCGGCCCACGCAGACGCCGGAGAAGGCGATCAGGCCCGGCGCGCCCAGCGGCACCAGCTCCAGCCGCTCGTCCACGACCAGGACGCGGACATTGTTCACCGCGCGCCCCAGCAGGACGCGCTCGCACGGCCCGTCGATGATCTCGTGGTTGGTGTCGTCGGACGTCTCGGTCAGGCCGTAGGCGTTGACCAGCCTGATGTCCGGCTGGACGGCGAACCAGCGCTGCACCAGCTCCGGTTTGAGCGCCTCGCCGGTCACGGACACGAAGCGCAGGTCCGGGAAGGCGCGTGGGTGCTGCTCCAGGTAGGAGACCAGGACCTCCAGGTAGGAGGGCACGAGCTGGGTGACCCCGACCCGGTCGTGCACGAGCGTGTCGGCGAACCGCTCCACGTCCAGGAGCACGTCCTGCTCGACCAACAGCGTCCGCCCGCCCACCAGCAGCGCGGAGACGAGCTGCCACAGCGAGATGTCGAAGCACTGCGGAGCGGTCTGCGCCACCACGGTGCCCTCGCCGACCCCCAGATCGTCGATCTTGGCGAAGAGATGGTTGAGCATCCCCGCGTGCTCGCACATCGCGCCCTTCGGCTCACCCGTGGAGCCGGAGGTGAAGTAGATGTACGCCAGTTGACCGGGGTCCACCGCCGCACCGAGGTCGTCCTCGGCGTGCTCCTCCGCGTACGCGTCCCCGACGAGCAGCCGCTCGGCGCCGGGCACATCGGCCAGCGCCTCGTCGAGCGTGCCCGTGCTGCCCGACTCGGTCAGCACCAGCCGGCACCCGGCCCGCGAGAGGGTCGCCGCAATACGGCCGGGCGGGAAGTGCGGCTCGATCGGCAGGTAGGCGCCGCCCGCCTTGAACACGGCCAGCGTCGCGGCCAGCCAGTCGAGGTTCCGCTCGGTGACCACGGCCACCACGTCCTCCCGGCCCACCCCGCGCGCCGCCAGCGCCCGCGCCAGCCGGTTGGCCCGGCGGTTCAGCTCCCCGTACGTCCACCGCTGGTCGCCGTGCACCGCCGCCACGGCGTCCGGGTGCTGCCGTACGCGCCGCTCGAACAGTTCGTGGGCCCGCGCCTCGGGCAACTTCCGGTCAGGACCGGCCAGTTCCTCCAACTGCTCGTGCCGCTCCTGGTCCGACAGCAGGCTCCGGTGCGTGTGCTCGGCGTCCGGGCCGGCCGCCAGCAGCTCCAGCGCCCGCAGGTGGTACCCGGCGATACGGTCCGCGCTCCGGGCGTCCAGGACGTCCGTGCGGTACCGGAGGACCAGGCGCCCCTCGGGCTCGGACCAGTGCACGTGCAGGACGCGGTCGCCGGAGAGGGGGCTGTTCACGGGTCCGCACGTCACCTCGAACGCCGTTTCCGCCAGGCCCAGTTCACGGCGCAGGTCCGCCACGGCGAAGTCCCGGTGCGCCAGTACCTCCGACTCCGCGCGGTGGGCCGCTCCGGCGAGCGTGCGCCAGGTGCCGGGGGAGACGGTGAGGCGGCACGGCAGGGGTTCGCCGTCAGGGGCGTACCCGGTCACCACGTCCTGCTCGCCGGTCAGGGTGGAGAGCACCTTGGCATGGGCTGCCAGCAGCAGCGCGCCCACGGGCACGTCCAGCCGTCGCGCCAGGCCGCCCAGGGACCCGGGCAACGGCACCTCGTGCTCGGCCGTACCGGCGACCGGCACCTCCGCCCAGCGCGGTACCGCGGTGAATCCGCCGGCGGTCAGCACGCCGCTCCAGAACTCCCGGTCCGCCTGCACACGCGTTCCCATCGGATGCTCCCTCAATTCACGGACGCCGCGGCGGCGCTGTCGACGGACGGTGGGGTCCTGCGGCCGGTACCGGCGGGCAGCACCGCTGCCTCCGGCATCTCCACGGCGGGGTTGCCGCCCCAGCGCGCGTGCGCGGGGACCTCCTCGCCCTTCATGAGGAAGGAGTCGGGCGCCAGCCGCGCGCCGTCGCCCATGGTCACGCCGTAGTGCACGTGCGAGCCGACGCCGAGCGTGCAGCCCGCGCCGAGCGTGCTGATGTCGGACTTGAACGTGCCGTCCTCCTGCGAGTGGCACTGGACCTTGCTGCCGGCGTTCAGGGTGCAGTCGTCGCCGATGACGGCGAGCGTGCGGTCCGTCATGTAGCAGCCGTCGTCGAACACCCTGCGGCCGATACGGACACCCATCAGGCGCCAGACGAGGGCCTTGAAGGGGGTGCCGTTGAAGATGTTCAGATGCCGGTCCGGCACCTTCCACAGCCGCTCCTGCGCCCAGAAGGCCGGGTCGTAGATGGAGACCAGCATGGGGCGCAGCCGGCGGAAGCGGGTCAGACAGCGCTCCAGCAGCACGTAGTAGAGCGTGGACAGGGCCAGCGTCAGCGCCATGTAGGTGGCGATCACCACGTGCCCGAGCACGCCGTACAGCTCCACCGTGGCCAGGCCCAGCAGGGTGAGGGCGAGGACGTGCAGCCAGCGCACGAACAGCATGAAGGCCATCGAGCGCAGGTTGTAACGATTCTTCCGGGCGAGGCTCTGGCGCAGCGCGTCACCGGACCGGAACCTGTCGAACCGGCTGTCGCGCTCCACCGACCTGGGGATCTCGAAGCTCGGCGAGCCGAGCAGCCCGACCCCCTCGCGTATCTCCCCGTCGAGCGGCACCATCACCTTGGTCGCCAGCAGGCAGTTCTCGCCGGTCCGGCCGCCGATGGGGTAGGCGATGTTGTTGCCGAGGAAGTTGCGCGCCCCGATCGTCGCCCGGGACACCTTGAACGACGTGGCCGAATAGTCCGCGTTGATCACGGAGAGCCCGTCGGCCACCATCGTGCCGCTGCCCACCGTGACCAGCAGCGGGTTCTCGTGCTGCACCTCGGTGCCGAAGTTCGACCCGGTCTGCTCGACGTGCGAGAGGTCGTACCCGATGCCGCGCAGGTAGTGCACGATGTACGAGCTGTCGCCGAAGAGCCAGGCGAAGAACTTGATGTTCGTCATGCGCGCGGTCGTCCGGTGCACCGCGTACCGGAACCCGTAGAGCGGGAAGACCCGGTCCGGCGGGACCACCACGTTCAGCAGGCGCGGCAGGGTGCACAGCAGGGCGAGGCCCAGGACCACGAAGCCGGCGAAAAGCACCAGGGAGAGGACCACCGCGTCGGTCACCAGCTCGCCCAGGGGAAGCGCCGCCTCGGGCTCGAGCCGTCGGCGGACCGCCGGCACCGCGTCGAACAGGATGTACAGACCGCCCACACCCAGCGGGATGTACAGCAGGAACAACTGGAGCAGCGAGGCCAGTCCGAACCAGGCCCGGCGG
This sequence comes from Streptomyces bauhiniae, assembly GCF_004784475.1. Lineage (GTDB taxonomy): Bacteria > Actinomycetota > Actinomycetes > Streptomycetales > Streptomycetaceae > Streptomyces > Streptomyces seoulensis. The sequence continues at coordinate 39,154 of NZ_SRRT01000005.1, read as the reverse complement.
CCGGTGCCGCAGCGGGCGGGCGCGACCCGCAGATAGTCGACGTCGGTGGCCTGCGCGGGGGAGCCATGATGGTGCTCGCCGGCCGGGACCGACTGGCCCCGGTGCAGCGAGGAGGAGTGCCCGAGCTGGGCGCCGTCCCCCATCGAGGTGTCGATGTCCAGGACGGTCTTCTCCCCGATGTACACGTCCCGGCCGATGCTGATCCGGCCGGTCTGGATGTTCCCGGCGTGCGCCCGGTAGCCGAGGAAGAACGAGTCCTTGCGGATGACCGTGCCGGAGCCGATCGTCAGCAGATCCGTGCAGACCGGTACCGAGTGGGTGAGGATCGTGACGCCCTTGCCGATCCGGGCGCCGAGGGCGCGCAGATAGAACACGTACAGCGGGTTCCCGATGAAGAGGATCATCGGATTGGCGTGCAGCAGCGCCTTGACGACCCAGAAGCGCAGGTAGGCGAGGCCCCAGACCGGGAACTCACCGGGTTTCCAGCGCCCGACGAGCACCCACTTGGCGACGACCGGGAACGCGCACAGTGCCACGAATCCGACACCGCCGAAGACCAGGGACCGCAGGTACACGTCCCAGGCGCCCGAGCCGGTGGCGACCCATTCGTAACCGCCCGCGGTGGCGAAACCGGCGACCAGTGAGTATCCCAGGAAGATCAGCAGTTGGGCCGTGCCGCAGAGCGTGTGGGAAAGCCCGCTCGCCCGCCGTACCGGCTCCGGAGGCATCACCAGAGTGCTGGGGGCGGGGGCCGCCGGGGTCTCCGTGAGTCCCTCCGCCAGGGCGTTGATCGTGGGGTACCGGTAGATGTCCTTCATGGACGGGGAGGGCAGATCCTCCCGCTTCCGGACCCGTGCGCAGAATTGCGCCATGACCAGGGAATTCGCGCCGAGATTCTCGAAGAAGTGCGCATCGGCCGGAACGTTCTCCACACCCATGACGTCGGCCAGCACATCCGCCAGCCGCGTTTCGGTCTCCCTCACCGCCGGGCCGCCGACAGGCCGCCCCACGAGGGTTTTCTCGTCCGTTCCTTCTATATGGACGTCCGAGGACTGTTCCACCATGTGATCTCCTGCGAGAACGTCTGGATCGCTTGCTCGGCCACGTGCTCTTCTCTGATCACGAACTGCTGCTTCAGTTTCGGCCCGGCGCGGTGAGGCTGCCACTTCGAATCGATCAACCCGTGGACGGGGAAGGCCCCGGCGGCCCGTGGTTTCCGGGCATCCGCAGGTGTCCGGCCCATCTGGGATCACCTGTTTGGCGGACCTTCGGGAAGCCGGCGCCGGTGGCGGACCGCCCTTCGGTGCCGGATGCTGGACGGGCCGGATTCCGCCTGCCACGCACCGCCCTGCCCGCTCGATCCCGCGGGCCGCCCACCGGGAGAGGCCATGGATTACAGCGCCGTCGCCAAGCACGACCTGAAGACCGAGCCGCAGTACATCGACGCCCCGATGACCGCGGCGGCCGCCTTCCTGGTGCTGACCATCAACAGCGGCGACGAGGCCATGGACAAGGCGCGGTCGGTGGTGGCGAGCATCGAGGACCTGCTCAAGGACATCAAGATCCAGGTGAACACCGGGATCTTCACCGCCAATCTCGGTATCTCGCACCACGCCTGGGAACCGTTGACCCGGAAACCGCTGCCGAAGGAACTCAAGCCCTTCCAGGAAATCCGGGGCGCCCAGCACACGGCGGTGGCCACGGAAGGCGATCTCCTGTACCACATCCGCGCCGATTCGGTCGATCTCGTCGTGGAATTCGAGAAGATCCTGCTGGAGGCGTTCGGTGATTCCGTGACGGCCGTGGACGACGTCACCGGATTCCGTTACTACAACGGCCGCGACCTCCTGGAATTCGTGGACGGCACCGCCAATCCCATCGGCCTCTCCCTGCCGGCGTCGACCCTGGTCGGCGAGGAGGACCCGGCCTACGCGGGCGGCAGCTACGTCGTCATCCAGAAGTACCTGCACGACCTCAAGGACTGGCGCGCCCAGACCACCGAGACGCAGGAACAGATCATCGGCCGCACCAAGTTCGACAACATCGAACTCCCCGACGCGACCGAGGGCCAGAAGTCGCACAAGACCCTGTGCACCATCCAGGACGCCGAGGGCGAGCACGACATCCTCCGCGACAACATGCCGTTCGCCACCCCCGGCAAGGGCGAGTACGGCACCTACTTCATCGGCTACTCCCGGCACCTGTGGGTCACCGAGAAGATGCTGGAGCGCATGTTCCTCGGGGACCCGCCGCCGCTGCACGACCGCATCCTCGACTACTCACGGGCGGTCACCGGCGTCACCTTCTTCTGCCCGCCCCGGAAGTTCCTGGTCGACCTCGCGGACTGAGCGCCCGCGCGCGTGCGGACTGAATCGGGTGGGCCGGGAAAGTCGCAGGGGGAGGCGACTTTCTGGGAGGAAGCATGACGCTGGTCAAAGCGGGCGTGGTGGTGCTCGACTGTGCCGAGCCGGAGAAACTGGCCGCGTTCTACGAGGAGTTGCTGGACGGCGAACAGACCGTCGCCTCCGCCAACCTGGTGCAGATCCGGGGTGCGGACGGCTTCCGTATCGCCTTCCGCCGCGATGTCAACGCCACGCCCCCGAGCTGGCCCCGCCCGGAGAACTCCCTCCAGGCGCACCTCGAGTTCATGGTGGACGACCTGGACGGGGCCGAGCGGCGCATCGTCTCGCTGGGCGGCCGTCCCCTGGAGACACGGGACGCGGTGGGACCGCACGAGGAGCGCAGCTACTCCGACCCCTCGGGCCACTCCTTCACGGTGCGGCTCGTCCCGCCGACCGCCCCCAAGCAGGGCTGACCACGGACGAAGACCGGGGGTGGCGGGCATCGCATCGACCCGCCCCCCCCGGTCTTCGTGTGCTCAGTCCCGGCCGCCCTTCTCGGCCACCGGCCACACACCCGTCGACCGCTCGATGGCCTTGGCCCCGGTACGGTCCACGGCGCTGCGCACCACCGCGAAGATCGCGCCCTGCACGGCCGCGGCGAGCAGCACCTCGCCCCAGCCGCGGTCGCGGTCCAGCGCGTCGGGCGCGTCCTCCTCGTGCCGTATGGCCATCCACGCCTTGCGGAAGGCCAGTCCGGCCAGCGCACCGCCGGCCCAGCTCATCACGAAGCCGACCGGCTTGTAGGTGAGCGAGAGTTTCTTCTTCGTCTTGTTCTTCGCCATGTCACGCTTCTTCCTCGTCACGCCCTCCTCATGCAGGCAGACCTCGCGGTCCCACCCGCTCGTGCGGCGCCACGGGTCCCGGCGGGGTGCCGTCACCGAACGGCCGGCCGCCCAACTCCTCGCGGTGGTGCGGGCTCAGCCAGCCGGAGAGGTCCGGGCCGAGCGGCACGATCCCGGTCGGATTGATGCCCGAGTGGACCTGGTAGTAGTGCCGCTTGATGTGGTCGAAGTCCACCGTGTCCCCGAACCCCGGCGTCTGGAACAGGTCCCGCGCGTACGCCCACAGCACCGGGTTCTCCGTCAGCTTCCACAGATTGCACTTGAAATGCCCGTGGTAGACCGGGTCGAAGCGGACCAGCGTGGTGAACAGCCGGATGTCCGCCTCGGTGATCGTGTCCCCGACGAGGTAGCGCTGCCCCGCCAGCCGCTCGGCCAGCGCCTCCAGCCGCCGGAACACCCCGGCGCACGCCTCCTCGTACTCCTCCTGGTCCGAGGCGAACCCGGCCCGGTAGACACCGTTGTTGACGTCCTCGTAGACCTCGGCCATCACCTCGTCGATCTCGTCCCGCAGATGCTCCGGGTAGAGGTCCGGGGCGCCCTCGCGGTGGAGGTCGGTCCACTCGGTGGCCAGGTCGAGGGTGAGCTGCTGGTAGTCGTTGGTGACCAGCTCGCCGCTCGGCACGTCCACGATCGCGGGCACGCTCACCCCGCCGGGCGCGCCCGGCTCCCGCTTCTCGTACGCCTCGGCCAGGTAGCGGATGCCGAGCACCGGGTCCCGGCCGCCGGGGTCCAGGGTGAACCGCCAGCTCCGGTCGTCCTGGACCGGGTCGGTGACCGCCATCGGCAGCGCCCGCTCCAGTCCGAGCAGCCGGCGCGAGATCACCGCCCGGCTCGCCCACGGGCAGGCCCGCGAGACCACCAGCCGGTACCGCCCGGACTCCACCGGCCAGCCGTCCCGCCCGTCGGCCGTGATCCGGTCCGCGAAATGGCTCTTGGACCGCTTGAACTTCTTGTGGCCGTAAGCGCTGTTGCCGTCGCCACCCATGCCGCCTCCTCGCCGTACGGCTCACACCGCACGCTGTGCCCTGCCGGGCCCGCCGGCCGCTCCGGCGCGGCGGGCCCGATCCGTTCCGCCTGACGCGTTCCCCCTTTTCGGCCGGGGACCCGCGCCGAAGCGCTCAGCGGTCCTGGGACAGCCGCAGGAGGCCGGCGAAGGTGCCGCCCGCGTGCACGAGATCGTCGTACGTGCCCTGCTCGGTGATCCGGCCCTGGTCCATCACGACGATCCGGTCCGCGATCCGGGTGTTCTCCAGGCGGTGGGTGATGACGATGGTGATCCGGTCGGCGGAGATCGCCTTGATGTGCTCGAAGATGGCGTGCTCGCCGTGCGGGTCCATCTGGGAGGTGGGCTCGTCCAGGATCAGCAGCGGTGGACGGCGGTACAGCGCGCGGGAACACGCGAGCCGCTGCCACTGGCCCCCGGACAGCTCGGTGCCGCCGAAGATCTCGCGGGCGAGCAGCGTGTCCAGTCCGGCGGGCAGCTCCTCCACCGCATCCCGCATGCCGACGGCCTCCACCGCGTCCCACACCGGGCCGTCGTCATGGCTGCGGGGCTGGCCGAGGGTGACGTTCTCCCGGACCCGGAGGGGCCACTGCGCGAAGATCTGCGGCACCAGACCGGTGTTGTCCCAGACGGTCGCCGGATCGGCGCCCGCGAGATCGGTGCCGTTCCACACCACCCGGCCCTTGTCCGCCAGGTAGATGCCGGTGATCAGCCGGGTCAGGGTGCTCTTGCCGGAGCCGTTCACCCCCACGACCGCCAGGATCTCGCCGCGCCGCAGCGCCAGGGACACCCCGTCCACGGCGGCCCGGTCCTTGCCCGGATACCGGTAGCTGACCTCCTCCAGCCGGATCTCTTCCACCGGCTCCTCGACGACCGCCCCTCCGCGCCTCGGCGCCCGCTCGGCGGCGTGGTCGAAGAACGCCTGCATGTCACCGAGGTAGAGGCTGGTGTGGAAGACGGCCGCGCCCTCCATGACCAGTTGGGACAACGCGGAGAGCGTCGTCTGCACCGCGACCACGGCGGTGGCGGCGACCGCCGGCGCCACCCGGCCGGTGACGGCCAGCCAGGCGAGCATCCCCCAGGTCGCGGTGAGGAACACACCCCCGGCGAAGGAGGAGGACAGCGCGATCCGCAGCGTCCTCGGGGCGGCGGCCAGGGTGCGCCGGTCGACCCGCTCGGACAGGGCCCGGTACCAGTACAGGAGGTAGTCGGTCATGCCGTTGGCGCGGACCTCGTCGCCGTACTTCGGGGTCGTCGCCCACCAGCGGGTCATGCCCCGGACGTTGCGGTCCGCGATGTTCGCGTAGTGGATGCCGTAGTCCACCCGTGCGGTGAGGACCGCGCCGACGGCGGCCGGGGCGACGGCCAGCAGGAGCAGCGGCAGCACCAGCGGGTTCAGCACGGTGACGACCGCGCCCGCGGTGACCATCCTGATCAGGGCCGACGTGAACCGCTGGGCGTCCATCACCATGACCTGCGTACGCGTCACGCCCATCTCGGCGGCTTCCTGCCGGTCCGAGAAGCCGTCCACCGCGCAGGCGGCCGCCTCCACCCGGCAGACGGCCTCGACCAGGGTGGTGTCCGTGGCCGTCATCAGCCGGGGAGTGATCCGGCGCTCGGCATAGCGGGCGACGGCCGGCGCGGTCCGGGCGACGGCACTCGCGCAGGCCACGACGACCAGCGCGGGGAGGGCCGCGCGCAGCCGGTCCGCCATCGCGCCCGCGCCGAGCAGCGGGGTCATGGCCCGCGCCGTGGCGGTGAGCAGGACGGCGGCCGACACCCCGGTCGCCACCTGGCAGGCGAGCAGCAGCAGGACGGCCCGGCGGTCGATCGCCCACGCCATGGCCGTGATCCGGCCCAGCACACACGGGAGTTGGGCGCACAGGCTACGGAAGCTCGCCTCGCCCAGCGGGTTGACGGAGTAATGCCCGGAGTAGGTGATCTCCGCCGGTGCGGGCGGTGGGACGGTACGGGTGGAGGTGCTCAACTGCGCGTCTCCTCAGGTTGCGGAAGCCGGTGAAGGTGCGGCACCGGGGTCAACGAGAGGGAGAGCTATATCGAACACACGTGTTTCGGCCGCAGCGGAGTCCGCATCGAGCGGCGTCATTCCGGGAGCACCGGAAACGCGTCGTAGGGCTCACCGTGCCGGGGGTCCGCGCGGCCCTGGCCGAATCGCCACGGCCGATACGGGTGTGACGGATGGGTTCCGCTCAGCCCTTGAGGCGGTCGCGGTCGCCCATCACCACCATCGGGTGGTCGGCGGGGTCGAGGGTGCCGAGGAGGGTCTTGATGCCGGCCTCCGGGACGGTCACACAGGCCGACGTGCCGTCACCGTGGTCCAGGTGCAGCCAGATGCCGCCACCCTTCTCCACGCCCTCGGGCCGGCTCCAGTCGTAGGGCGGGGTGCCCTTGAGCCGGTTGTAGTTGATGGCGATGACGTAGTCGAAGTCGTGCGCGTGCGCCTCGTCGTCCGGGTCCACCACCGAGGCCGCGTAGGCGTGGTCGTCGTACCAGTACGGCAGCTTGGTGCCGGGGCTGCGCAGGGTGCCGCCGGCGTCGGTGAGGGAGAAGACGCCCACGGGGGAGCGCTCGTCGTCGAGCTGATGGTCCGTCGTCCAGCCCCGGCGGCCGTTGTGCGAGGGCCAGCTCGCGGACTGCTTCCACTGGGCGCCCTGCTTCTCGTACAGCACGGCCGTGCCCTCGGCGGAGTCCCGGTCGTCGCCGTAGACGACCACCAGTTGCCGGGTGTCGTCCGGGATCTGTTTGCCCATCCGCTCACCGACACCGGGGACGCCACTGGCGGTCGCCGGGCGGGAGGAGCCGGAGACGGCGGGGTTGCCGTTGCCCGCCGCGCCGCCGGAGCGGGCCTTGCCGCCTGGGTCCCCGCAGGCCGTGGTCACCGCCAGCAGGACACCGCAGAGGGCCGCCGCGGATATGGCATGCCGGGCACCACCGTGCCGCGAGTACCGGGGACAGGACGGGGTGTCAGTGGAGTTCCGCATGATCAGAATCCTGGGGCGCCACCGCCGGGACGCGCATCCCGGACCGGCATCCGGGCTAAGCGCTAGCGTGGCTCCCCATGACAGTCACCGGGACGGACATCACGGCGGACCTGATCCGGGATCTGCTGCGCGAGCAGCACCCCGACCTGGCGGAACGCCCCCTGAAGCTCGGCGCGCTCGGCTGGGACAACCAGGTCTGGCGGCTGGGCGACGACCTCGCCGTCCGCCTGCCCTGGGCCACCGAGTCGGCGGACGCGCTGCTGCGCAAGGAGCACGCCTGGCTGCCGCTCCTCGCCGAGGGCCTGCCCCTCCCCATCCCCGTCCCGCAGCGCCTCGGGGAGCCCTCCGCCCGCTTCCCGAGACCCTGGCTCGTCACCACCTGGGTACCGGGCGAGCCCGCCGACCGCGCCCCCGCGACCCGCCCCGACGAAGCCGCCGACGCCCTCGCCGCCTTCCTGACCGCCTTTCACCGCCCCGCCCCCGAGCAGGCACCGGTGGGCCGGGACCGAGGGGGCCGGCTGGCCGACTTCGCCGAATCCCTCACCGCCTCGCTCGACTGGGCCGCCGACCTGGGCCTCGTCCAGCACCCCGACACCGTCCGCGCGGTGTGGGACGACGCGGCCGCCGCCCCCGCCTGGACCGGCCCCCGCCTCTGGCTCCACGGCGACCTGCACCCCGCCAACATCCTCACCACCGACGGCACCTTCTCCGGCGTCATCGACTTCGGCGACCTCTTCGCCGGCGACCCCGCCTTCGACCTCGCCGCCGCCTGGATTCTCCTCCCCGACGGCGCCCTCGACCGCTTCCACACCGCCTACCACCCCACCCCCGACCCCGCCACCCTCCGCCGCGCCCGCGGCTGGGCCATCCTCCGCGCCCTGGCCGGCCTCCGCATCGGCCACGCGGGCGACAATGGCCTCCCCGGCGGCAAACCGACCTGGGGACCACCGGGCCGGGCGTCCCTACGGCGGCTCACGGAGTCGGTGCGGTCCTGACGCGGGCGCCGGGCGTGGTCGAGAGGTGTGCCCTCCCGTGGGGCAGACTGCCGACCATGGACGACTATCCCTCGGTGCGCCAGAATCCCGCCCCTGAGCTGTACGGACGCCTGCGTGTGCAGTCCGCCGACCTGGCGCCTGCCCGCTGGCTCGCCGTGCGTTTCCCGGGCCGTGACCACTCGTGCACCGTGGCCGGTATCTCCGTTCCCGGATTAGATGCCTACGTACGGGTTCTGCATCCGGCGTCGCTGGGGGAGCGGGCGGTGCGGTGGCGAGACGTGGCTGAGGCTCATGGGCGGGCGGTGGGGCCGAACGCCGGCTGGCACGAGGTGGCCGGGATGGAGCGGGACTATCAGAACGCGTCCGAGTATGGGTTGCCCGGGGTCTGGGACGAGCATCCGGCGGAGGGGCCGACGCCGCCCGCTGTCGCCGAGGCGCTGATTCCCGTACTCGCCCGGCACACTCGCACCGCCGACCAGTGCTGGTTCGGTCTGTGGGAGGGGTATGGGCGGTGGGACTTCTCCCGCTTCCCCACCTTCGAGACTCCGTACCGGGACGAGGTGCTGCTTGCCGGGACCCTCTCGGACGCCGTTTCGCCGGTGGTGTGGGACGAGTTCGCCGAGTTGCCCGACCTGTGGTGGCCGCAGGACCGTGCCTGGTGTGTGGGTGGGGACGTGGACCTGGTCAGCACCTATGTGGGCGGCAGCGAGGCGCTGATCGAGGAGTTGCTCGCCGACGGCGAGTTGGAGACGCACCGCGTGGGGCCCGGCGACCCGGTGTACTGAGGAGGCCGGTGCCAAGAACGGCACCGGTCCGGTTGGCTCAGACGTGTGGGCGGCGGCCGTGTTCCTGGTGGGGGAAGGTCTGGTCCGCGCCCGGTAGTGTCGGCTTGGGGAGGGTGGCCACCTCCTGCTTCGCCTTCTCGAGCTGCTCCGCCGTGTCGTCCGGGAGGCGCGGCGGGCGCGGGCGGGCGGAGCGGAAGCGGAAGGCGCTGGTGAGGTCGCCGAAGGTGGAGCGGCGCCAGTCGCTGATGTTGGGCTCCTCGACCCCGGTGAAGTGCTCGAGGAATTGCAGCGCCGAGGTGTGGTCGAACGCTTCCGTGGCGACCCAACCGCCCACGGTCCAGGGCGAGACCACGATCGCCGGCACGCGGAATCCACCGCCGATGGGCAACCCCTGGATGAACTCGTCCGGCGTCCCCGCGGGCGGCACCGGCGGCGGGACGTGGTCGAACAGGCCGTCGTTCTCGTCGTAGTTGAGGATGAACGCGGTCTTGCGCCACACCTTCGGGTTGGCCGCGATCGCCTCGATCTTCGAGGCCACGAAGTCCGCGCCGGCCGCCGGGAGATAGTTCGGGTGCTCCGACTGGAAGCTGGTCGGCATGATCCAGGACACCGCCGGGAGCCGGTCGTTGCGGGCGTCGTCCTCGAAGGTGCCCTCGGGCTGCGGGCGTACCCCGCGCTCGTACAGCTCGGAGCCGGGGGCGGCGTTCTTGAACGCGGCGAACTGCTCCAGCATGTTGCAGCCGTAGTCGTCGTCCTGCTGGTACACCTTCCAGCTCACCCCGGCCGCCTGCAGCCGCTCGGCGTAGGTGGTCCACTGGTACGGCTTGGGCGCCGAGTTCTTGATGACCGGGCCGCCCTTCGTACCGCCGGGGTCGATGGAACCGGTCATCCACATCAGCCGGTTGGGCCACGTCGGCCCGAACACCGAGCAGAAGTAGTTGTCGCAGATCGTGAACGTCTCGGCGAGCGCGAACTGGAACGGGATGTCCTCGCGCGTGTAATACCCCATCACATAGGGGCCGTTGACGCCGTCGGCCGCGCGGTGGGCGGGCAGCCACTGGTCCATCCTGCCGTTGTTCCACGCCTGGTGCTGCACCGACCAGGCATGGCTGGTGGACGGGATGGCCTGGGCGCTGGACGAGTGGGTGTCGAGGTGGAAGGGCAGCAGATAGCCCTTGGGGTTCACCGTGTCTGGCTGGTAGAACACGCTGCGCCCGTTGTCCAGCGTGAGGGCGTGCGGGTCGGCGAAGCCCCGGACCCCGGAGAGGGTGCCGAAGTAGTGGTCGAACGACCGGTTCTCCTGCATCAGCAGGACCACATGCTCGATGTCACGCAGCGAACCGCCCTTGGGCGGCCCGGCGGCGACGGCTTTCTGGACGCTCGGCGGCAGCAGGGACAATGCCGCGGCGCCACCCAGCGCGCCCGCGGCCGACCCCAGGACTCTACGGCGGGTCAACTCGGCCATGGTCGTCCCTTCTTGAGCGCGATGGGCGCTCCGGCGGAGTGTCGGTCCACCCGGCCGGGAAGCCGGGCCGCCGACCACTCTCCGCCCCTCATGGCGGGCCGCGTCAGGGGAGGGTGGTGAACATGTGGCCAACGCGCGGGAACGGCTTGACCAGGCCATGACTCTCAATGCCTGTACGTAGCAGGGGAGTTGCCGGATGTTCAGAGAAGCACGAGCAGGGCCCCCACCGCCGAAGCGGTGAGGGCCCCACGGTCCCGTCGCCTACAACTCCTTGATCCGGATGTCGCGGTACGAGATCACGTCCGACGTGCTGTGCACCTGGAGCCCGATGTACCCGGTCGCGTAGCGCCGGCCGTCGGTGCCGGGGTCACCCGCGCGGGGCGGGGTGAAGACCTGGCCGCCGACGTTGTCGAACTCGTTGATGACGACACCGTTGCGCAGGATCGTGAAGTGCTGGCCCTCCGCGCGGATCTCGTAGTCGTTCCAGGTGCCCTTCGGAGTGACCCCCGCACCGCCCAGGCCGACCCGGTCGAACCCGTAGACCGAGCCCGTCTTGTACATGTCGCCGGTCGGGCTGTCGAGGATCTGGATCTCGTGCCCGTAGTTGATGGCGACCCACTCGGGCCGGGACTCCTCCGGATGGTTGTGGACGTCGGGGAACCGGATGAACACCCCGCCGTTGGCGTTGCCCGTACCCGGAGCGTCGTCACGGAAGCGGAGCTTGAGCGAGAAGTCGCCGTATTTGCGCTCCGGGAACCACAGCATGCCCATGCCCTGCACGGTCGTACTGCTGGTGATCGCGCCGTCGCCGGTCAGGCTGAACTGCCCGCCGCCGACCTGCTCCCACTTGGCCAGGGACGCCTGCGTGCCGTCGAACAGGTCACGGTAGCCCTCCGTCTGGCCGGGCTTGCCGATCTTCGACTGCTTGGCGGCCTTGGTGATCTTCTTGAACTCGCGCTGGTCGATCACACCGTCCGTGAGGAGCCCGTCGAGCACGCCGTCTACGTGCTTGAGGAACAGCGCCTGCGACGACCAGCCCTTCTCGTCCTCGATCAGCTCGTTGATCGTGCACCGGCTGCGCGTCAGCCGGTTCGGCACGCCGGTGTCCACCGTGCCGACGATGACCGTCAGCCGCTCGTCGTACTCGGGGCAGTTCGGCGCCGGGACGCCCCCGCCCTGCGCGACGGTGAAGGTGACGCTCTTGGCGGCGGAGGTGTTCCCCGCCTTGTCCGTCGCCCGGTACGCCACCGTGTGGAACCCGAGCCGGTCCACGACCACGGGCGCCGAGTACGCCAGGTACGGTCCCCCGTCAAGGGAGTACTCGACCCCGGCCACGCCGGAGTCGGAGTCCGAGGCGTTGACGGTGACCTTGGCACTGGTGACGTACGCCCCGTTCGAGTTCCGGGTGCCGCTCAGGGTCGCCGAGGTCTCCGGCGCGGTCGTGTCCTCGGCCGGCGGAGCTACGACCTTGAAGGCCACGGACTTCTCGGCCGCCGCGTTCCCCGCCTTGTCGGTCGCCCGGTAGCGCACGGTGTGCGAGCCGACCGCGTGCACCATCACCGGCGCGGTGTACGGCTGCCAGGAGCCGTCCGAACCGAGCGCGTACTCAATGGTGTTGACGCCCGAGCCGGTGTCCGAGGCGGTCACGGTGACCGTCGCCATCGTGAGGTAGTTCCCGTCGGCGTCCTTCTCGCCGCTCACCGTCGCTGACGTCTCCGGCGCGGTCGTGTCGTCGGTGGGCGGGGCGACCACGCTGAAGGTCACGGACTTCTCGGCGGCCACGTTGCCCGCCTGGTCGGTGGCGCGGTAGCGCAGGGTGTGCGAGCCGACCTGGTCGACGACCACCGGCGCGGTGTACGCCTGCCACGGGCCGTCCGCGCCGACCGCGTACTCGATCGACTTCACCCCGGACGCGTCGTCCGACGCGGACACCGTGACCTTGGCCGAGCCGACATAGGCGCCGTCGGCGTTCTGCTGCCCCTCGACCCTCGCCGAGGCGGCCGGCGCCGTGGTGTCCTCGCCGCCGGGCTCGGTCACCGTGAGGATGCCCTGCATCTGGCTGTGACCCGGAATGGTGCAGAAGTAGCGGTACCGGCCGGGCGTCAGCGTCACGTCGACGGTGTGCTTGCCGCCGCTGTCGTCACCGGGGTTGGCCAGGATGTTCACCGGCACGTCGTGGTTGTACTCGGGGTCCGACACGTCGAAGGTCAGCGTGTGCGGCATGCCGATGTCGTTGCCGGTCGCGGTGCTGTTCTCGAAGACGAGGGTCGCCGCGCCGGCCACCGCCGTCGTCGGGAAGCTCGCGTACTGGTCGGTACGGGAACTCGCCGTCCACGTCAGCGTCTGGGCCGCCGCAGCGCGGTCGCCGTCCCGTCCGTACGCGGCCGTCGAGGTGAGCCCCAGCATCAGCAGCAGCGCGCCCAGCAGCGCGGTGTACAGGCGGAGAGGTCGATGTCTCACTGTGCCGCCTTCCTGGCCAGATCCTTCGCGGCGGGCGTGGCCGCGCCGCCGGTGTACGTCACACGCCACAGCGCGGACTGGGAGTCGGAGGTGAAGAAGCCGCGGCCGTAGTCGAGGACGTAGAGCGAGCCGTCCGGCGCGAACTTCCAGTCCATCAGGTTGCGGATGCCGCCCTGCCCGACCGGGATGATCTTCTTCAGCGACTCCGCCGTGACCGGCAGGCCGCCCTTGCCGACCGTCTTCGGGTCGGTGAGCACCGCGTGGCGCGGGTTGTCCGCGTCGTAGAAGTCACCGACGAACCACTTGCCGTCCCAGTACTCCGGCCACGCCCCGGCGCCGGCCGTCGCCGCGTCGTAGCGGTAGACCGGGCCGTCCATGGTGGCCTGGCCGCCTCCCTTGAGCCACGGCAGGAGGTAGGTGGCCTCCTCGTTCTTGTAGCTGGGCACGCCCGCCGCGTCGCGCGGGAAGTCGGGGGCGCCGCCCTGCGGGGAGTACCAGATGGTGTTGCCGGTGACGGGCGGCAGGTTCACCAGGCCGTCGTTGTTCGGCGACTCGTTCTTCGGGGCGTCGCAGTCGTACCAGCCCAGCGGCTTCGTCGGGTCCGGCAGATTCCGGTCGCGGTAGGGCTGCTTGTTGCCCATGCAGAACGGCCAGCCGTGGTTGCCCGCCTTGGTGATCGCGGCGAACGTGTCGTACTTCGCCGGTCCCCAGGTGGTGCTCGGCGCGCCCGCGTCGGGGCCGACCCAGCCCGCGTAGAGGATGTCGGTCTTCTTGTCGACGGAGATCCGCGCCGGGTTCCGTACACCCATCACATAGATCTCGCCACGGGTCTTGCCGCCGCCCTCGTCCTGCTCCTTGCCGGTGAAGAGGTTGCCTTCGGGCAGGGTGTACGTGCCGTCCGGCTCCGGGTGGATGCGCAGGATCTTGCCGTTGAGGTTGTGGGTGTTGCCCGCGGTGCGGCGGGCGTCGGCGAAGGAGAGGCCCTTGTAGTTGGGCTGCGGGTTGTTGCCGGAGTAACCGTCGCTGAACCCGGAGGAGTTGTTGTCACCGGTGGCGATGTAGAGGTTGCCCTGGGAGTCCCAGGCCATCCCGCCGCCCGCGTGACAGCAACTGTGCACCTGTACCGGCCACTTGAGCAGCACCTTCTCCGAGGCCAGGTCGAGCTTGTTCGTGGCGCGGTCCAACGTGAAGCGGGAGACGCGGCGTTCGGCCACCTGCTTGTCGCGGTCCAGGCCGGAGTGCGGGGTGTAGTGCAGGTACACCCAGCCGTTGGACTCGAAGCCGGGGTCCAGCTCGATGCCGAGCAACCCCTCCTCGACCTTGACCAGTTCGTCGCCGCCACCCTTGTTGCCGAAGACGGTGAGGGCGCCCGCGAGCGTGACCTTCTTCGTGGCGGGGTCGTAGATGTGGATCTGGCCGATGCCCTTGCCGATGTCGGGGTTGTTCCAGTCGGTGACGACCGGCGCCTCGTTGGTGCCGCCGCCCCGGCCGATGTACAGCACCCGACCGTCGGGCGCCACGACCAGGCCGTGCGGCTCGCCGATCTGGTCCTGCTGACCGGGCTGGTTCGGCTGAGTGACGCGCACCGCCGAGTAGTTGGCGTCGATGGTCGCCTTGCAGTCGGCGCGCGAGAGCCGGGTGGTCCACAGCAGCGCGCCCCGCAGATGGTCGCGGAAGTCGGTCTCGGCGAACGACTCCACCGTGCCGCCCATGCCGGTGTAGAAGGACCGGCCGCCGGAGTAGTCCCGGCACCAGGACACCGGGTGGTCCACCCCGTTGGCGCCGGTGCCCGGCTGGTAGCTGCTCTCGCGGACCTTGGCGACGGTGTGCACCTTGCCGGTCGGGTTGCTCGCCCAGTTGAACCACGTGTCGGGCCGCTTCCACTCCAACGGCAGCCCCTTCGTGGCCGGATGACTCCGGTCCGGGATCTCCACGGTGGCCCGCTGCACGGCGGCCGGGCTCGTCTTCGCGGGGCGGGCCCCGATCAGACCGGTGAACCAGTCGGAGTACGGCTCCGTCCGCGCCGCGTCATGGATGCCGAGGAAGCCGCCGCCGGCCTGCAGATACGCCTCGAGGCCCGCCTCCTGCTCGGGATCGAGGACATCTCCGCCGCCGGTCAGGAACACCACGGCGTTGAAGGTGCCCAGCCGCTTGTCGTTGGTGAAGACCGAGGCGTCGTCCGTCGCCACGGTCTTGAAACGCTGATCCTCGGGACCGGTCAGACCGATGGACTCGATGGCCTCGATACCGGCGTCGACGGTCGGTGACTCCTCGGTGGCCGAGGCGTGGAAGACGAGTACTTTGACGTCTCTGCCGCCGGGCGGCGACGGCAGCGCCGACGCCCTCGGCTCCGGGAACGGACTGGCCGTGGCGGCGGTACCGCCGCTCAACAGGGATGCCGCCAGGGCTCCGGCCGCCAGGGCCGCCGCCGTTGCCCGCCGGGATCTCGACCGGTGATGTGGTGCGCTCTGCATGGGTCACCCACCCTCCGTGGTCTCAGCAACAGCGCCAGAAGCTAGACGCCTTTCGCCGGTCCGCCAATAGCTATGGACGGAATCTCACCAACTTTGTCCTGGGTGTGGATAAACGAGAGGCGCGCCTCTACCGTGGCCGTCCCCGGGGGCCCGCCCCCGCCCGTCTCCTCACAGCACTCCGCACAGGACTGGAGAGACCGGAATGGCTCTGGACAGAAGGACTTTCGGGCGACGGCTGCTGGCCGGCGGTGTGGTCGCCGCCACCGGCACGGCAACGTTGTCGGTGGCTTCCGCCCCTTCGGCGGCCGAGCCCTCGCCGCCCACCGCCCCGGCCGGCGGCCAGGTGCGCCACCTCAAGCTCTACGCCGAGAAACTGCCCGGCGGACAGCTCGGCTACGGTCTGGAGAAGGGCAAGGCGACCGTGCCGGGCCCGCTCATCGAACTGGTCGAGGGCGACACCCTGCACATCGAATTCGAGAACCTCACCGACGCCGACGCCAGCCTCCACGTCCACGGCGTCGACTACGACATCGCCAACGACGGCACCCGGATGACGGGCAGCCATGTCGAACCCGGCGGCACCCGCACCTACACCTGGCGCACCCACGCCCCCGGCCGCCGCAAGGACGGCACCTGGCAGGCGGGGAGCGCCGGTTACTGGCACTACCACGACCACGTCGTGGGTACCGACCACGGAACCGGCGGCATCCGCAAGGGCCTGTACGGCCCGGTCGTCGTGCGCCGGAAGGGCGACCTCCTGCCCGACAAGCAGTTCACGATCGTCTTCAACGACATGACGATCAACAACAGGACGGCGGGGCAGACCCCGGACTTCGAGGCCACGGTGGGCGATCGCGTCGAGATCGTCATGATCACGCACGGCGAGTACTACCACACCTTCCATATGCACGGTCACCGCTGGGCCGACAACCGCACGGGCCTGCTGACCGGTCCCGACGACCCCAGCCGGATCGTCGACAACAAGATCACCGGGCCCGCCGACTCCTTCGGCTTCCAGGTCATCGCGGGCGAACACGTCGGCGCGGGCGCCTGGATGTACCACTGCCACGTCCAGAGCCACTCCGACATGGGGATGGCCGGACTGTTCCTGGTGGCGAAGCCCGACGGCACCGTACCGGGCCACACCGGACACCACACCGCCGCGCACCACGCCCACTGACGGCCCCGACCTTTGTCCTGTGAGTGGAGAAAGTGAGCACGAATTCCCGCGCTACTTCTTCCCAGCCCCGGCAGCCGCTGCTACGTTCCCCCCGAAAGAACGCGACGGACGGCCGGTACCGAGGCGGGGAGGGACTCGTGAGACGCATGACGGCACGACCCGCCAACGCCCACCAGGCCCGGCTGCTCCGCATGCTGCGCGACGAGGGTCCCAACTCCCGCGCCCAGTTGGGCGATCAGATCGAACTGTCCCGGTCCAAGCTGGCCGTGGAGGTGGACCGGCTCCTGCAGACCGGGCTCATCGTGGCCGACGGACTCGCCGCCTCGCGCGGCGGACGCCGCTCCCACAATCTGCGGCTCGCCCCGAACCTGCGCTTCCTCGGCATCGACATCGGCGCGACCTCGGTCGACGTCGCCGTCACCAACGCCGAACTCGAAGTGCTGGGCCACCTCAACCAGCCCATGGACGTACGCGAGGGTCCGGTCGCGGTCTTCGAGCACGTCCTCGCCATGGCGGCCAAGCTCCGCTCCTCCGGGCTCGTGGAGGGGTTCGACGGCGCCGGCATCGGCGTACCGGGACCCGTCCGCTTCCCGGAGGGGGTGCCGGTCGCCCCGCCGATCATGCCGGGCTGGGACGGCTTCCCCGTACGGGAGGCGCTCAGCCAGGAACTCGGCTGCCCCGTCATGGTCGACAACGACGTGAATCTGATGGCCATGGGGGAGCAGCACGCGGGCGTCGCCCGCACCGCCGCCGACTTCCTCTGCGTCAAGATCGGCACCGGCATCGGCTGCGGCATCGTCGTCGGCGGCGAGGTCTACCGGGGGGCCACGGGCAGCGCGGGCGACATCGGCCACATCCAGGCCGTACCCGACGGCCGCGCCTGCGCCTGCGGCAACCGGGGCTGCCTGGAGGCCCACTTCAGCGGCGCGGCGCTCGCCCGCGACGCGCTGGAGGCGGCCGGCCAGGGGCTCTCGGCCGAACTCGCCTCCCGCCTGGAGACGCACGGCACCCTGAGCGCCGTCGACATCGCGGCCGCGGCCGCCGCCGGCGACACCGTCTCGCTCGACCTCATCCGCGAGGGCGGCACCCGCACCGGCCAGGTCATCGCGGGCCTGGTCAGCTTCTTCAACCCCTCTCTCGTGGTGATCGGCGGCGGGGTGACCGGCCTCGGCCACACCCTGCTCGCCGCGATCCGCACCCAGGTCTACCGCCAGTCGCTGCCGCTCGCGACCGGCAACCTGCCCATCGTCCTCGGTGAGCTGGGCTCGAACGCCGGAGTCATCGGCGGCGCCCGCCTCATCAGCGACCACCTGTTCTCCCCCGCGTGACCACGCCGTCCGGCACCCCGCCGGACGGCCCGCAGGAAACAGCGCCACCGCTTCAAGCCCCGGTCCGCCCTGTCCACCGGCGTACCGCCCTGAAACAGGCCCGCACGCCCGCCGAGGGGAATCCACATGGCACCAGAACCACCCCTGCTCAGCATGACCGGCATCACCAAGGCATTCCCCGGCGTCCGCGCACTCGACGGTGTCGACCTCGACGTCCAGGAGGGCGAGGTGCACTGCCTGCTCGGCCAGAACGGCGCGGGCAAGTCCACCCTCATCAAGGTCCTCGCGGGCGCCCACCAGCCCGACACCGGAACCATCCACTGGCGCGGCGAACCCGTCACCCTCCGCTCGCCCATGGCCGCGATGCGCCTCGGCATCGCCACCATCTACCAGGAACTCGACCTGGTGGAGCACCTGTCGGTCGCCGAGAACATCCACCTGGGCCACGAACCCACCAGAGCCGGATTCGTCGTACGGCGCCGCACGGCCCGCGCCTCGACGGCCGCGCTGCTGCGGCGACTCGGGCATTCCGAGATCGAACCGGGGCGCCTGGTGGGGGAGTTGTCGGCGGCGCAGCAGCAGATCGTCTCCATGGCACGGGCGTTGTCGCACGACGTACGGCTCATCGTGATGGACGAGCCGTCCGCCGCGCTCGACCCCGACGAGGTCGACAACCTGTTCCGCGTGGTCACCGGACTCACCGCCGAGGGCGTCGCCGTCGTCTACATCTCGCACCGGCTGGACGAGATCCGCCGCATCGGGGACCGCGTGACCGTACTGAAGGACGGCCGCGCGGTGGCCCGAGGACTGCCCGCGAAGACCACCCCGACCCGCGCGGTCGTCACCCTGATGACGGGCCGCGACGTCGAGTACGTCTTCCCGCCGCGCCCGGCCGAACCCTCCGTCGACGAACCGGTGTTGGAGGTGCGGGGTCTCGCCCGGAGCGGTGAGTTCGACCCGCTCGACCTCGTGGTGCGGCCGGGCGAGATCGTCGGGATCGCCGGACTCGTCGGCTCCGGCCGCTCCGAGATCCTGGAGACGGTCTACGGCGCCCGCAAGCCCGACGCGGGCCACGTCCTGGTCGGCGGCCGGCCGATCCGGACCGGCAGCGTACGCGCCGCCGTGCGCGCCGGGATCGGGCTGGCCCCCGAGGAACGCAAGGCGCAGGCCCTGCTCATGCTGGAGTCCGTCACCCGCAACGTCTCGGTGTCCACCCTCTCCCGCTTCGCCCGCGCCGGCTGGATCGACCGGCGCGCCGAGCTGGGCGCCGCCCGCGCCGCGACCCGCGAGCTGTCCCTGCGCCCGGACAACCCGGCCGTCCCCGTCCGCACCCTCTCCGGCGGCAACCAGCAAAAAGCCGTCCTCGCCCGCTGGCTGCTGCGCGGCTGCCGGGTGCTGCTGCTCGACGAACCCACCCGGGGCGTCGACGTCGGCGCCCGCGCCGAGCTGTACGCCGTGGTCCGCCGGCTCGCCGACGAGGGCCTCGCCGTGCTGCTGGTCTCCAGCGAGGTGCCCGAGGTCCTCGGCCTCGCCGACCGTGTCCTGGTGCTCCGCGAGGGCCACGTCGTCCACGAGGCACCCGCCAGCGAACTCGACGAGCACCGCGTACTCGACCTCGTCATGGAAGGAAGCCCGGCGTCATGACGCAGCCCGTCTCCCCGCCCCGGTACGACAGCGGCAAGGCGCCCGCGACCGCGCGGCCCCCCGCCTGGCGCACGCTCACGGCCCGCGCCGACGTCCGCACCCTCTCCCTGCTCGGCGTCCTCGCCGTCCTGATCGTGATCGGCGGGGTCACCAAGCCGGACGAGTTCCTCGACACCCGCAACCTCCAACTCGTCCTCACCCAGGCGTCCGTGATCGGTGTCGTCACCGTCGGCATGACCTTCGTCATCACCTCCGGCGGCATCGATCTGTCGGTCGGCGCGATCGTCGCCCTGGCCTCGGTGTGGGCGACCACGGTGGCGACCCAGGAGTACGGCTTCGCGGGCATCCTCTTCACGGCGCTCGCCGTCGGCGTGGGCTGCGGCCTGGTCAACGGCCTGCTCGTCGCCTACGGCGGCATGGTCCCCTTCATCGCCACCCTCGCCATGCTCGCCTCGGCCCGCGGACTCGCCCTCCAGATCACCGACGGCCGCACCCAGATCGTCACCGTCGACTCCGTCCTGAGCCTCGGCGAGCGCGACGCCTACGTGCTCGGCATCCCGCCGCTGGTCCTGGTCTTCGCCGTCGTCACCGTCATCGGCTGGCTCGTGCTGAACCGCACCACCTTCGGCCGCCGCACCGTCGCGGTCGGCGGCAACGCGGAGGCGGCCCGCCTCGCCGGCATCGACGTCCGCCGCCAGCGCCTCTACCTCTACCTGCTCTCCGGACTGTGCTGCGGCATCGCGGCCTTCCTGCTGATCATCCTGGCCGGCTCGGGCCAGAACACCAACGGCAACCTGTACGAACTCGACGCCATCGCCGCCGCCATCATCGGCGGCACCCTGCTCAGCGGCGGCCGGGGCACCATCACCGGCTCCGTGCTGGGCGTGCTGATCTTCACCACGATCACCGACATCTTCGCCCTGAACAACCTGCAGAGCGACGTCCAGCAGATCGCCAAGGGCGCGATCATCGTCGCCGCCGTGCTGGTCCAGCGCCGTACCGCGAGCACGACCTGAGGAAAGGGTTCACCGCCATGCGACCGACCGCACCGACCCCCCTGACCAGCCGCAGAGGACTGCTCTTCGGCACCGCCGCCGTCGGCGCCGGGGCCTTCCTCGCCGGGTGCACGAGCAACGAGCCGAAGGACGAGAAGACCGCCGCCGAGGACCGGCCCGCCGACGACAAGCCCGGCAAGCACGTCACCATCGGCTTCGCCGGACCGCAGGCCGACCACGGCTGGCTCAACGCCATCAACGACAACGCCAAGCGGCGCGCGCGCACCTACTCCGACGTCACCCTGGAGATCACCGAGGGCTCCAACGACACCGCCGCCCAGATCGGGCAGATCGAGACCCTCATCAACAAGAAGGTCGACGTCCTGGTGGTGCTGCCCGCCGACGGCAAGGCCCTCACCCAGGTCGGCCTCAAGGCCATGCGCGCCGGCATCCCGGTCGTCAACCTCGACCGTGTCTTCAACACCCCGCAGGCGTACCGCTGCTGGATCGGCGGCGACAACTACGGCATGGGCCTCAACGCCGGTCACTACATCGGCGAGAAGCTCAAGGACACCCCGGACGCCCGGGTCGTGGAGCTGGCCGGGCTGGACAACCTGGAGCTGACCAAGCAGCGCACCAAGGGCTTCGACGACGCCCTGAAGAACTACCCCAACATCCGCAAGGTGGCCCGCCAGGCGGCCGACTTCACCGTGGAGTCCGGCCAGGCCAAGATGGCCCAACTCCTCCAGGCACAGCGCAAGTTCGACGCCCTGTGGAACCACGACGACGACCAGGGCGTGGGCGCGCTGCGCGCCGTGGAACAGGCGGGCCGGGACGGCTTCCTCATGGTCGGCGGCGCCGGCGCCCTCTCCGCGTTCCAGGCCATCAAGCGCGACGACGGCGTACTGAAGGCGACCGTCCTCTACCCGCCCACCATGTCCGCCTCCGCCATCGACCTCGCCCGCGCCCTCGGCCAGGGCAAGGGCGTCGGCGGCATGGCCGAGTACGAGATCCCGGCCTCCGTCACGCTCTACTCCGCCGTCGTCGACAAGGACAACGTCGACCGGTACATGCCCACCGGCTTCCGGTGACCGGCCCCCGCCCCACCCGCACGGCACCCCGTACGAGGACGAGGAGAGGACCCACCGCATGGCAGAGCCGCAGAGTTCAGCAGGGGACGGCACCCGGCCCGGTCCGCAAGGCAAGCCGCCGCTGCGCATCGGGATGGTCGGCTACGCCTTCATGGGCGCCGCCCACTCCCAGGGCTGGCGCACGGCGGGCCGCGTCTTCGAGCTGCCCCGCGAGCCGGTCCTGTCCGTGCTGTGCGGCCGGGACGCCGACGCCGTCCGCACCGCCGCCGAGCGCCACGGCTGGGCGGCCACCGAGACCGACTGGCGTGCGCTGATCGCCCGGGACGACGTCGACCTGGTCGACATCTGCACCCCCGGCGACAGCCACGCCGAGATCGCTCTCGCCGCGCTCGCGGCCGGCAAGCACGTGCTGTGCGAGAAGCCGCTGGCCAACACCGTCGAGGAGGCGGAGGCCATGGCGGAGGCGGCCGAAACGGCGTATGCACACGGTCAGTTGGCCATGGTCGGCTTCAACTACCGCCGGGTGCCCGCCATCGCCCTTGCCCGCCGGATGATCACCGAGGGGCGGCTCGGCACCCTGCGCCACGTCCGGGTGAGCTACCTCCAGGACTGGCTGGTGGACCCGGAGTTCCCGCTGACCTGGCGGCTGCGCAAAGAGGCGGCCGGGTCGGGCGCGCTCGGGGACCTGGGCGCCCATGTCATCGACGTCGCCCAGTACTTGGCGGGGGCGAGGCTCGCGGGGGTGTCCGCGCTCACCGAGACGTTCGTACGCAGGCGGCCGCTGCCGGAAGGCGGCTTGGGCCCGGTCACCGTGGACGACGCCGCCGTGTTCACGGGCCGGTTCGCCTCCGGCGCGCTGGCCTCCTTCGAGGCGACGCGGTACGCCACCGGCCGCAAGAACGCCCTGCGGATCGAGCTGAACGGTGAACGGGGCTCCCTCGCCTTCGACTTGGAGCGGCTCAACGAGCTGTCCTTCCACGACGGCACCGAGCCCGGCGCGCACGCGGGGTTCCGCCGCATCCTGGTGACCGAGCCCGACCACCCCTACCTGGACGCCTGGTGGCCGCCGGGCCACGGCCTCGGCTACGAGCACACCTTCGTCCACCAGGCCCGTGACCTAGTGCACGCCATCGCGGAGGGCCGCAGGGCCGTCCCGTCGTTCGCCGACGGCCTGGAGGTCCAGCGGGTGCTGGCCGCCGTGGAGGAGAGCGCCGCGAAGAACTCCGTGTACACCCCGATCGTGTTCTGACGTCCGAGGAGGGCCGGCCGATGCCGCGTACATTCACCCTGTTCACCGGCCAGTGGGCCGACCTGCCGCTGGAGGAGGTCTGCCGCCTCGCCCGCGACTTCGGTTACGACGGACTCGAACTCGCCTGCTGGGGCGACCACTTCGAGGTCGACAAGGCGCTCGCGGACCCGTCGTATCTCGCCTCGCGCCATCAACTCCTCGACAAGTACGGCCTGAAGTGCTGGGCGATCTCCAACCATCTGGTCGGCCAGGCTGTTTGCGACGCCATCATCGACGAACGCCACCAGGCGATTCTGCCCGCGCGGATCTGGGGCGACGGCGACGCCGAGGGCGTACGGCAGCGGGCGGCGGCCGAGATCGCGGACACCGCCCGCGCGGCCGCCGCCTTCGGCGTGGACACGGTCGTCGGCTTCACCGGCTCCGCCATCTGGCACCTCGTCGCCATGTTCCCGCCCGCCCCCGAGACGATGATCGAGCGGGGCTACCAGGACTTCGCCGAGCGCTGGAACCCCATCCTGGACGTGTTCGACGCCGAGGGCGTGCGGTTCGCGCACGAGGTCCACCCCAGCGAGATCGCCTACGACTACTGGACGACCCAGCGTGCCTTGGAGGCGGTCGGACACCGGCCCGCCTTCGGCCTCAACTTCGACCCCTCCCACTTCGTGTGGCAGGACCTGGACCCGGTCGGCTTCCTGTGGGACTTCCGGGACCGGATCTACCACATGGACTGCAAGGAGGCCCGCAAGCGCCTCGACGGCCGGAACGGCCGGCTCGGCTCCCACCTGCCCTGGGGCGACCCGCGCCGCGGCTGGGACTTCGTCTCGGCCGGACACGGTGACGTCCCTTGGGAGGACGTGTTCCGGATGCTGGCCTCGATCGGCTACCAGGGCCCCGTCTCCGTCGAGTGGGAGGACGCCGGCATGGACCGGCTGCAGGGCGCCCCCGAAGCCCTGGCCCGCCTCAAGGCGTACGACTTCGACCCGCCGTCGGCCTCGTTCGACGCGGCGTTCGGCCACTGACACTCCCCACCGGTCCCTGACTCTCCCCACCGGGATGACGGCGCATCCCGGCGCACCCCACCCGCCCGTACAACCCGCTTCTTCTGGAGGCATCCGTGCACGGGAACGACCGCCCCACCGGTACCCCAAGCCGCCGGCCACGCCTGCGCACCGCCCTGGCCCTGGCCTGCGGCGCGCTCCTCATCGGCGCCACCCCCGCCCTCACCGCCCCCGGCGCTGCCGCCGCCGACCGGAGCGGTGCCGCCGCCGAGGACTTCCAGCAGGTCACCCTCGCCCGCGGCGAGGCGGAGGTCGGCGAGCCCATGAGCCTCGCCGTCCTGCCCGACCGCTCCGTCCTGCACACCTCCCGCGACGGCGAACTCCGCCTCACCGACGCCGCCGGAACCACCCGCACGGCGGGCAAGCTCGCCGTGTACTCGCACGACGAGGAGGGCCTGCAAGGCGTCGGTGTCGACCCGCACTTCACCGACAACCGGTTCGTCTACCTCTACTACGCGCCCCCGATGGACACCCCGCCCGGCGACGCCCCCGAGACCGGCACCGCCGCCGACTTCGCCCCCTTCGACGGGGTCAACCGGCTCTCCCGCTTCGTCCTGAAGACCGACGGCACCCTGGACACCGCCAGCGAGAAGAAGGTCCTGGAGGTGCCCACCTCGCGCGGCATCTGCTGCCACGTCGGCGGCGACATCGACTTCGACAAGGACGGCAACCTCTACCTGTCGACCGGCGACGACTCCAACCCCTTCCAGTCCGACGGCTTCACCCCGATCGACGAACGCACCGACCGCAACCCGGCGTTCGACGCCCAGCGCACCGCCGGGAACACCAACGACCTGCGCGGCAAGATCCTGCGCATCAAGGTCCAGGACGACGGCTCCTACACCGTCCCCGACGGCAACCTCTTCGCCCCCGGCACCGCGAAGACCCGCCCCGAGATCTACGCCATGGGCTTCCGCAACCCGTTCCGCTTCAGCGTCGACAAGGAGACCGGCGTCCTCTACGTCGGCGACTACGGCCCCGACGCCGGAGCGGCCGACCCCGCCCGAGGCCCCGGCGGCCAGGTCGAGTTCGCCCGCGTCACCGGCCCCGGCAACTTCGGCTGGCCCTACTGCACCGGCAAGAACGACGCCTACGTCGACTACGACTTCGCCACGAAGACCTCCGGCGCGGCCTTCGACTGCGCCGCCCCCGAGAACGACTCCCCGCACAACACCGGCCTCACCGACCTGCCCCCGGCCCAGGCGGCCTGGCTGCCCTACGACGGCGCGTCCGTACCGGAGTTGGGCGCCGGCTCCGAGTCCCCGATGGGTGGCCCCGTCTACCACTACGACCCCGGCCTCGACTCGCCCGTGAAGTTCCCCGAGGCTTACGACGGCGACTTCTTCGCCGGTGAGTTCGGCCGCCGCTGGATCAAGCGCATCGAGACCGGTACGGACGGCGCCGTGCAGTCGATCAACGCCTTCCCCTGGACCGGCACCCAGGTGATGGACATGGCCTTCGGCCCCGACGGCGCCCTGTACGTCCTGGACTACGGCACCGCCTGGTTCGGCGGCGACGACAACTCCGCCCTGTACCGCATAGAGAACGCCACCGACGGACACTCACCCGTCGCCAGGGCCGCCGCCGACAAGACCTCCGGGCAGGCCGCGCTGAAGGTGCGCTTCTCCTCGGCCGGCACCACCGACCAGGACGGCGACACCCTCACGTACCACTGGGACTTCGGCGACGGCACCGGCTCCACCGCCGCCAACCCCACCCACACCTACCGGCAGAACGGCACCTACACCGCCACCCTGACCGCCAAGGACCCCTCCGGCCGCACCGGCAGCGCCGCCGTACGCGTCGTCGTCGGCAACACCGCACCCACCGTGACCCTCCAACTCCCGCAGGACGGGCAGTTGTTCAGCTTCGGTGACGCGGTCCCCTTCACCGTGAAGGTCACCGACCCCGAGGACGGGCAGAACATCGACTGCTCCAAGGTCACCGTCCACTTCATCCTCGGTCACGACACCCACGGCCACCCGCTGACCTCCGCCAAGGGCTGCTCCGGCACCATCCAGACCAGCGCCGACGGCGGACACGACGAGAACGAGGACATATTCGGCGTGTTCGACGCCGAGTACACCGACAACGGAGGCGGCGGCCAGACCGCGCTCACCACTCATGACCAGAACGTCACCCAGCCCCGCCACCGCCAGGCCGAGCACTACACCGACTCCTCCGGCGTCACCCTCCAGTCCAAGGACACCGCCCACGGCGGCAAGACCGTCGGCGACATCCACTCCGGCGACTGGATCTCCTTCACCCCGTACGCGCTGGGCAACGCAAAGAAGATCAGCGCACGCGTCTCCTCCGGCGGCGCCGGCGGCACCCTGGAGATCCGCGCCGGATCGGCCACGGGCACCCTGCTCGGCAAGGCCACCGTGCCGGTGACCGGCGGCTGGGAGACCTTCCAGGACGTCAGCGCCGACCTGACCCGCGCGCCGAAGGCCACGACCACGCTCTTCCTCGTCTTCAAGGGCGGCACCGGCGCCCTCTTCGACGTGGACGACTTCACCTTCACCACCGGCTGAGCGGAGGGCACCCCATGCGCACCACACGCCTGCTCACCACCACCGCCCTGGGCGCCGCCCTGCTGCTCGGCTGCCTCACCGGCCCGGCCGCCGCGCAGCCCACCGAGACCGGACGGGTCCTGGTCTTCTCCAAGACCGCCGGCTTCCGCCACGACTCCATCCCGGACGGCATCGCGGCCGTGCGGCAGCTCGGCACCACGGACGGCCTCACGGTCGACGCCACCGAGGACGCCACCGCCTTCACCACCCGCAACCTGCGCCGCTACGACGCCGTCGTCTTCCTCTCCACCACCGGCGACGTCCTCAACTCCACCCAGCAGCGCGCCTTCGAGGGCTACATCCGCCAGGGCGGCGGCTACGTCGGCATCCACGCAGCCGCCGACACCGAGTACGACTGGCCGTTCTACGGCGGCCTCGCCGGCGCCTGGTTCGACTCGCACCCGGCGATCCAGCCGGCCACGGTCGTGGTCGAGGACCACGCCCACCCCTCGACCGCCGCCCTGCCCGCCCGCTGGGAACGCACCGACGAGTGGTACAACTACCGCTCCAACCCCCGCGAGAGCGCCCACGTCCTGGCCTCGCTGGACGAGTCCTCGTACACCGGCGGCACCATGAACGGCGACCACCCGATCGCCTGGTGCCAGAGCTACCAGGGCGGCCGCGCCTTCTACACCGGCGGCGGTCACACCCGCGAGTCGTACGCCGACCCCGCCTTCCGCGCCCACCTGCTCGGCGGCCTCCGCTGGGCCACCGGCGCCGCTCAGGCCGACTGCCGCCCGGAGAACGGCTACCGCCGCCTGTTCGACGGCACCTCGCTGGAGGGCTGGCGGCAGGCGGGACCGGGCTCCTTCACCCTCTCCGCCGACGGCACGCTCACCTCGTCCGGCGGCATGGGCCTGCTCTGGTACGCCGACGCCGGCTTCTCCTCGTACTCCCTGAAGCTCGACTGGAAGATCACCGGGGACGGCAACTCGGGCGTGTTCGTCGGCTTCCCGCCCTCCGACGACCCCTGGTCCGCCGTGGACAACGGGTACGAGGTCCAGATCGACGCCACCGACGTACCCGAGAGGACCACCGGCTCGGTGTACGGCTTCCAGTCCGCCGACCTGGCCGCGCGGGACCGCGCGCTGAACCCGCCGGGGGAGTGGAACACCTACGAGATCCGGGTCGAGGGCGAGCGTCTGCGGATCTGGCTCAACGGGGTCCCGGTGAACGACTTCACCAACACCGACCCCGCCCGCAGCCTGCGGGACGGCCACATCGGTATCCAGAACCACGGTGCCGACGACCAGGTGTCGTTCCGCGACGTCCGGATCAAGGAACTGCCGGTGCGGGGGCGCTGAAGCGGCGGCGGGCGGGGCACGCCGTAGCCCCGCCCGCCGTCTCCCGCCCCCGATCAGTACGCCCACAAGGAGGCCGACCATGTCTACGTCCCGTCCCGCCGGCGTGTGGCTCATCGGCGCCCGAGGCTCGGTGGCGACCACCGTGGTCGCCGGCTGCGCCGCGATGTCGGCCGGCCTGCACCCACCCACCGGCCTGCTCACGGAGACCACCCTCTTCGCCGATTGCGGCCTGCCGGGGCTGTCCTCCCTGGTCTTCGGCGGCCACGACACGCTGGACTGCCCGCTGCCCAAACGAGCCGAGGAACTCGCCGCGGGCGGCGTCCTCCCGCACGGCCTCCCTGCCGCCGTGGCCGCCGAACTCACCGCCGCTGACGCCGAGATCGTCCCCGGTGGCCCGCTCCCGCACGACGACCGCGACGAGGAGGAGCTGATCGAGGCGTTCGCGTCCGACATCCGCGACTTCACCGCCCGCCGGGCTCCGGCCGGAACGGTCGTCGTCAACGTGGCCTCCACCGAACCCGCCGCCGACGGCGACACCCTCCCGCCCAGCTCGCTCTATGCTGCCGCCGCCCTCCGCGCCGGCTGCCCCTACGTCAACTTCACCCCCTCCACCGGCCTCCACCACCCGTCCCTGGCCGCCCCCTTGGCGCGGAGCGGCCTGCCCTACGCCGGGCGGGACGGCAAGACCGGCCAGACCCTCCTGCGCTCGGTACTCGGCCCGATGTTCACCCAACGCGCCCTCGCGGTCCGGGCCTGGTCCGGAACCAACCTGCTCGGCGGCGGAGACGGCGCGGCCCTGGCCGACCCGGCGGCGGCCGCCGCCAAGAACGCGGGCAAGGAACGCGTCCTCACCGACACCCTCGGCACACCGGTCCAAGGCGAGGTCCACATCGACGACGTCCCCGCCCTCGGCGACTGGAAGACCGCCTGGGACCACATCGCCTTCGACGGCTTCCTCGGCACCCGCATGGTCCTCCAGACCATCTGGCAGGGCTGCGACTCGGCCCTCGCGGCACCGCTGGTCCTGGACCTGGCCCGGCTGATGCTCCGGGCGCGGGAGGCGGGGATGTCGGGGGCTGTGGGTGAGCTGGGGTTCTACTTCAAGGACCCGGTGGGGGAGGGGGCCGCTGGGCTGGGGGAGCAGTACGCGGCCCTGGGCGACCTCGCGGCTCGGCTGCGGGTGGGGGAGGCGCGGTGACGGGGAGTGTCTCCGCGTGGGCCGAACTCCTGCGCCTGCCCGCTCTGTTCACCGTCCCCGGTGACGTCCTGGCGGGCGCGGCGACGGTTCCCGGCCACCCCGGCCCGCGCACCCTGTGGGCGATCTCCTCCTCCCTCTGCCTCTACGAGGCGGGCATGGCCCTCAACGACTGGGCCGACCGAGCCGAGGACGCCGCCGAACGCCCCCACCGCCCCCTGCCCTCGGGCCGCATCCGTCCCACCGCCGCCCTTACCGCGGCCTGCGCCCTGACCGCCACCGGCCTGGCCCTCGCCGCCCACGCCGGCCGCCCGGCACTCGCCGTCGCCGCGCCGCTCGCCGCGACGGTATGGGCCTACGACCTCGGCCTCAAACACACCCCGGCAGGCCCCGCCGCCATGGCAACGGCCCGCGCCCTGGACCTCCTGCTCGGCGCCGCCACCGCCTCCGGTGGCGTCCGGCCCGCACTCGCCTCCGCCGCCCTCCTGGGCACCCACACCCTGGCGGTGACCACGGTCTCCCGCCACGAGACGCAGGGCGGCGCTCCGCTGACCGCCCTAGCGGCACTGGCCACTACGGGTGCTTTGGCGCTCGGCCTGGGGCGTGGGTCCAGCCGCGCACAAGTCTGGCTAGTTGAACACCAGTTGAGCCTTACCGGACCCGGAACCCTCCGCGCATCCCTCGCCCTTGCCTACGCCGCAACCGCAGCCCGTCCGTACCTCCATGCCGCCCTCAACCCCTCACCCCCGCTCACCCAGAAGGCCGTCGGCGGCGGCATCCGGGCCACCATCCCGCTCCAGGCCACGCTCTCCGCCCGCGCCGGCGCCCCGGTCAGCGCCCTGATCACTGCGGCTCTCGCCCCGCTGGCCGCCCGGTTCGCCAAGAAGGTGAGCGTGACATGACGCCCGAGCAGCCCGGCCCCGCCCCCCTCCGCTTCGGCTACGGCACCAACGGCCTGGCCGACCTCCGCCTGGACGACGCCCTCGCCCTCCTCGCCGACCTCGGCTACGACGGCGTCGGCCTCACCCTCGACCACATGCACCTCGACCCCCTGGCCCCGGACCTCGCCGCCCGCACCCGCCAGGTCGGCCGCCGCCTGGCCGCGCTCGGCCTGGAGGTCACGGTGGAAACCGGCGCCCGCTACGTCCTCGACCCCCGCCGCAAACACGGCCCCTCCCTCCTCGACCCCGACCCCGCCGACCGCTCCCGCCGCGCCGACCTGCTGCTCCGCGCCGTGCGGGTGGCCGCCGACCTGGGCGCCCACGCCGTGCACAGCTTCAGCGGCACCCTCCCGCCCGGCACGGACGAGGCAACGGCGTGGAACCGCTTGGCCGAGGCGCTTAACCCCGTACTGGAAGCCGCGACCGCCGCCGACATCCCCCTGGCCGTCGAGCCCGAACCCGGCCACCTCCTCGCCACCCTCGCCGACTTCCACCACCTGCGCCACGCCCTCGGCGACCCCACCCACCTCGGCCTCACCCTCGACCTGGGCCACTGCCAGTGCCTCGAACCTCTCTCACCCGCCGACTGTGTCCGTGCCGCCGCCCCCTGGCTGCGCCACGTCCAGATCGAGGACATGCGCCGCGGCCACCACGAACACCTGCCTTTCGGAGACGGCGAGATCGACTTCCCCGCAGTTCTCGACGCCCTGGCCGCCACCGGCTACGCCGCCCTCACCGTGGTCGAACTACCCCGCCACTCCCACGCGGGCCCCCACTACGCCGAAACCTCCCTGCCCTTCCTCAGGACAGCCGCCGCCCGCCCGGATTCCTCTGCGCCCTTGAGCGACTCGGCCCCGACTTCGGCGTTCCCCGACGGCGTCCCGTCGGCCTCCCTCGGCCCTCCGTTCCCGTAACCGCTTTCGCCGGCACGCCGACCCCCTCCACCAAGCCCTCCGCCCCCACGGAAGGGACCAC
The DNA here is from genome assembly GCF_004784475.1 of Streptomyces bauhiniae. Taxonomy (GTDB): domain Bacteria; phylum Actinomycetota; class Actinomycetes; order Streptomycetales; family Streptomycetaceae; genus Streptomyces; species Streptomyces seoulensis. The sequence continues at coordinate 8,193 of NZ_SRRT01000005.1, read as the reverse complement.
CTCATGACCCACTCCGCCCCCAGCACCCCGGCCCCCGCCGACCTGCGCCCCCACCTCACACCCCCCGCCCGAGCCTGGCTGGACCAATCCCTGGCCGAAGCCGCCCAAGGCATCACCCCCACCACGGAGTTACGCCTCGCCGAAGCCGCCCGCCGCTGCGGCCCCCCGCACGCCGACACCGTCCGCATCCTCATCCTCCAAGCCGCCCACCCCACCCCCGCCGACCTCACCCGCGTCTACCACCGAGGCACCGCCGACGAGCGCCGCGCCGTCCTCCACGCCCTGCCCCACCTCGTACCGGGTCCCGAAGCCCTCCCCCTCATCGAGGACGCCCTCCGCACCAACGACACCCGCCTCCTCACCGCCGCTCTCGGCCCCTACGCCGCCCGCCATCTGAGCGCCCACCTCTGGCGGCACGCGATCCTGAAGTGCCTGTTCACCGGCGTACCCGTGTCGGGCGTCGCCCAGCTCGCCACCCGCGCCCACGGCGACGCCGAACTCGCCCGCATGCTGGCCGACTTCGCCGCCGAACGCACCGCCGCCGGCCGCCCCGTCCCCGAAGACCTGCACCACGTCCTGGCCCTGACCGACCCCGAGGCAGTCCCGCCGCACCCCGTGCACGAGGACGGCGTCCCCCACGGCAAGGAGTCCTGATGCGCCTCTTCGACCCCCACATCCACATGACCTCGCGCACCACCTACGACTACGAGGCCATGCGCGCGGCGGGCGTCCGCGCCGTGGTCGAGCCCGCCTTCTGGCTCGGCCAGCCCCGCACCTCCACCGCTTCCTTCCTCGACTACTTCGACTCCCTCCTCGGCTGGGAACCCTTCCGCGCCGCCCAGTACGGCATCGCCCACCACTGCACGATCGCCCTCAACCCGAAGGAGGCCAACGACCCCCGCTGCACCCCCGTCCTGGCCGAACTGCCCCGCTATCTCGTGAAGGACCGCGTCGTCGCCGTGGGCGAGATCGGCTACGACTCGATGACCCCGGCCGAGGACACCGCGCTCGCCGCCCAGCTCCAGCTCGCCGCCGACCACGGCCTGCCCGCCCTCGTCCACACCCCGCACCGGGACAAGGCCGCCGGCCTGCGCCGCACCCTGGACGCCGTCCGGGACTCCGCGCTCGTCCCGGAACGCGTCCTGCTCGACCACCTCAACGAGACCACCGTCAAGGAGGCCAAGGACAGCGGCTGCTGGCTCGGCTTCTCCGTCTATCCCGACACCAAGATGGACGAGGAACGCATGGTCGCCGTCCTGCGCGCCTACGGCCCCGAACAGGTCCTGATCAACTCCGCCGCCGACTGGGGGAGGAGCGACCCCCTGAAGACCCGCAAGGTGGCCGACCTGATGCTGGCCGAGGGCTTCACCGAGGACGACGTCGACCGCGTCCTGTGGCGCAACCCCGTCGCCTTCTACGGCCTGAGCGGACGGCTGGACCTGGACGTCGCCGCGACCGACGCCACCCACGAGGGCAACACCATCCTCCGCGGCGCCCCCAAGGAAACCGCCCCCGCCGGACAGGAGTGACCCGTGCGCTTCCGCCACCCCGACGGTTCCCTCGTCCACCTCGCCTACTGCACCAACGTCCACCCCGCCGAGACCCTCGACGCCGTCGTAGCCCAGCTCCGCGACCATTGCGAGCCCATCCGGCGCCGCCTGGGCCGCGACCGCCTCGGTATCGGACTCTGGCTCGCCAAGGACGCCGCCCTCGCCCTGGAGAACGACCCCTGCGCGCTGGTGGCGCTTCGCGCCGAACTCGACCGGCGCGGCCTGGAGGTCGTCACCCTCAACGGCTTCCCGTACGAAGGCTTCGGCTCCCAGCAGGTCAAGTACCGCGTCTACAAGCCCGACTGGGCCGACCCCGAACGCCTGCGCCACACTACGGCCCTCGCCCGCATCCTCGCCGGCCTCCTCCCCGACGACATCGTGGAGGGCAGCATCTCCACCCTGCCGCTCGCCTGGCGCACCGTCGCCACTCCGGCCCGCACGGACACGGCCCTGACCGCCCTGCGTACCCTCGGCGACCGCCTCGACGCCCTCGCGGAACTTACCGGCCGTTCCCTCCGCATCGGCCTCGAACCCGAACCCGGCTGCGTCATCGAGACCACCGCCGACGCCCTCACCCCTCTCACCGACATCGCCCACCCCCGCATCGGCATCTGCGTGGACACCTGCCACCTAGCCACCTCCTTCGAAGACCCCGACACCGCCCTGGACGCCCTCGCCCGCGCCGGCGTCCCCATCGTCAAATCCCAGCTCTCCGCCGCACTCCACGCCGAGCACCCCCACCGCCCGGACGTCCGCGAAGCCCTCACCGCGTTCGACGAGCCCCGCTTCCTGCACCAGACCCGCACCCTCACCGCCAGGGGCAGACAGGGCACCGACGACCTGGGCGACGCCCTCCAGCACGGCGCCCTGCCCGACTCCACCCCGTGGCGCACCCACGTCCACGTCCCCCTGCACGCGGCCCCCGCCGCGCCCCTCACCTCCACCCTCCCCGTCCTCGCCACCGCCCTGACCCGGCTCGTCGGCGGCCCGCACCCCCTCACCCGCCACCTCGAGGTCGAGACCTACACCTGGCACGCCCTCCCCGCCGAACTACGGCCCCGCACCCGCGCCCAGCTCACCGACGGCATCGCCGCCGAACTCTCCCTCACCCGGGACCTGCTCACCGACCTCGGCCTGAAGGAGCTGCCATGACCGAGCACCTGGCGCACCCGGCCCGCCCCACCCCGCTGCTCGTCCTGGACGTCGTCGGCCTCACCCCCCGTCTCCTCGCCCACATGCCCCACCTGCGCGCCCTCGCGGACCAGGGCTCCCGCGCCCACCTCGGCACGGTCCTGCCCGCCGTCACCTGCGCCGCCCAGTCCACCTTCCTGACCGGCACCACACCCGCCGAGCACGGCATCGTCGGCAACGGCTGGTACTTCCGCGAGCTGGGTGACGTCCTGCTGTGGCGCCAGCACAACGGCCTGGTCGCCGGCGACAAACTCTGGGACGCAGCCCGCCGCGCCCACCCCGGCTACACCGTGGCCAACATCTGCTGGTGGTACGCCATGGGCGCCGACACCGACTTCACCGTCACCCCCCGTCCCGTCTACTACGCCGACGGCCGCAAGGAACCCGACTGCTACACCCGCCCTCCCGACCTGCACGACGAACTAACCGCCAAGTTCGGCACGTTCCCCCTCTTCCAGTTCTGGGGCCCCGGCGCCGGCCTCGCCTCAAGCCGCTGGATCATCGACGCCACCCGCCACATCCAGCGCACCCGCCACCCCGACCTGACCCTCTGCTACCTCCCCCACCTCGACTACGACCTCCAGCGCTACGGCCCCGACGACCCGCGCTCCCTCAAGGCGGCCGCCGACCTGGACGCCGCGGCCGCACCCCTCCTGGCCGACGCCCGCGCGGAGGGCCGTACCGTCGTCGTCCTGTCCGAGTACGGCATCACGCGCGTGGACCGCCCGGTGGACATCAACCGCGCCCTGCGCCGCGCCGGCCTGCTGGAGGTGCACGAGCAGGACGGCATGGAGTACCTGGACCCGATGGCCTCACGGGCCTTCGCGGTCGCCGACCACCAGATCGCCCACGTCTACGTACGCCGTCCCGAAGACCTCGACGCCACCCGCGCCGCCCTCACCGGCCTGCCCGGCATCGCCCAACTCCTGGACGACGAGGGCAAGAAGGAACACCACCTCGACCACCCGCGCTCGGGCGAACTCGTCGCCGTGGCGGAACCGGACGCCTGGTTCACGTACTACTACTGGCTCGACGACGCCCGCGCACCCGACTTCGCCCAGCTCGTCGAGATCCACCGCAAACCCGGCTACGACCCGGTCGAACTCTTCATGGACCCCCTCGACCCCTACGTCAAGGTCAAGGCGGCGGCCGCGCTGGCCCGCAAGAAACTCGGCCTGCGCTATCGCATGGCGGTCGTACCCCTGGACCCGTCACCTATTCGGGGCAGCCACGGCCGCCTTCCCGCGAGCGACGACGACGGTCCGCTCCTCATCTGCTCCACCCCCCGTGCCGTCGGCGACCGCCTCGCGGCCACCGATGTGAAATCACTCCTGCTCCGACTCGCCGGCCTCACCTGACGAGCCCTCCTGACACCCGTCTCGTGTGCCTGGTCCCCAGTGAAGCACTCGCCACTGACAACGCCCTCCCACACCCCGGAGTTCCCGCATGAGCCGCATTTCGCACAATGACCCCGAACTGACCCACCGCCTGACCAGAAGGGGCATGCTGGGCGTCGCCGCGGGCGCCACGGCCGCCGCCCTGCTGGGCACGGCGGCGGCCACCGCCTCGGCCGCGACCACCGCCCCCTCGCCCACCATCGGCCGGGGCCGTCCCGTCCTGCCCCCCGGCCGCCTCGGCATCCAGCTCTACAGCCTGCGCGACAAGGTCGGCACCCTCGGATTCGCCCCCGTCTTCGCCGAACTGGAGAAGTACGGCTACGACGAGATCGAGTTCGCCGGCTACACCCAGGGCTCGGCCGGCCCCATCACCCTGCCGAGCCTCAGGCGCCTCGCCAGGAACCACGGCCTGACGCCCATCGGCAGCCACGTCGGCTACTACTCCGACGACCCGAACGCCTACACCTTCGCCCAGAACCTCGAGAAGGTCCTGGACGACGCCCAGGCCCTCGGCCTCAAGCACATCGGCACCGCGTCCGGCCCGTTCCGCTACGGCTCGACCGTCGACGCCTGGAAACGCGCCGCCGAGGAGTTCAACACCTACGGCGCGGCGGCCAGGGCGCGCGGCATGAAGTTCTACCAGCACAACCACTCGGACGAGTTCGCCTTCGCCGCCGACAACCCCAAGGTCCGCCTCTACGACGTCCTCCTGGCGGAGACCGACCCCGACCTCGTCTACCTGGAGATGGATATCTACTGGGCCTTCGCCGGCCAGTTCCGTTTCTCCAAGCGCCCCGACGGCACCCCCGCGCCCTTCGACCCGCTGGACTACGTCCTCGCCCACCCCCACCGCTACCCGCTCTTCCACGTCAAGGACGGCGTGAGCGACCCCTCGAACGAGTTCGGCTACCGCATGACGGACGTCGGCGACGGCGACATCGACTACCAGCGCTTCATCTCCACCGTCACCCACCTGCGCGGCCAACGCCAGGCCCACCACTGGCAGACGGAGCACGACAGCCCGCCGGACTCCCTGAGCTTCGCGCGCCGCTCGAGCGCGTATCTGCACTCCCTGCGCGAGAAGTGCTGACTGGGAGGTCCGCCACATGAAGACTCGCTCTGGCGGAGCGTGGAGCCTCCGCCAGAGCGAGTCTTCTGCGTTGCGTTGCGTTGCCGGGATCAGCGGGTGTAGGTGACCCGCTTCTCCTTCAGGGACGCGCAGTTGGAGCCGGAGATCTGCACGTACACGTTCTTGATCTGGCCGCCCCAGTCGACGCAGTGCCCCTTGCCGTAGACGTAGGTCGGACCGGCGTACGAGGTGAAGCTGCCGTAGTCGTCGTCGCCCTGGTCGGTGTCGGCGACGTACAGCCAGGCCGACATGTCGACCGCGGTGCCGGGGCTGTTGCGGATGGTGGTCACACAGTTCTTGCCGTTGGACGCGTTGTAGGTCAGGTAGACGGTCCCGAGCGAGCCGACGGCCGCGGAGTTGACGGTGCGGTAGCTGCTCCCGCAGACCTTCTGCGGAGTGGTGTTGGGCGCGGCGGACGCCGGCGCGGCCATCGCGGTGCCGGCCCCGAGCGCGAGCGCGGCCAGAGCACCGACAGTGAGGGTTGTACGGTTGAATCGCATATTTCCCCCTTGTGGCTGTAGGAGCTCGTTGCTCCTGACTGGTCTGACTGGCGGCGCATGCGGATGGTTGTACCGGTCTCCGAAGAAACCTGTCACTCGTCGGCGTCGGCCCGCCGCTGCACTTCGCAGTGCCATCTCGAACCCGCTCGCGTCCGTGAAGCTGACCTTCACGGTGAAGAACGCATCGCTGACCAGGGTGGACCAACTGCCGTGATCCTGGCTGGAGTTGCTGAGGTTTGAGCAAGTGGTCGGCGCATGGGTGAAGTTGAGTGGCAGGATCTGCGTATGTGAGTGATCGCAGCGCGTTCATGACCATCGCCCGGGCGGCCGCGCCGCTCTACGTGACCACCCTCGCGGCTTCGGCGGGCTCTCTCGTCGACACCGCACTCCTTGGCCGCCACGCCACCCTCTCACTGGCCGCGTTCGCAGTGACCGTGGCCGTCTTCAGCCGGCCACTGCCACCGTGGCGGGGGCGTTGCGCGGGGTGATGCCGTTCATCGCTCCGTACCGCAGTGACCCCGAGAGCGTGTTGCCGCTGGTGAGAAGCGGTATGTGGTTGTCGTGCGCTGTGGGCGGGGTGTGTGCGGCGACGGTGGCGGGGGTGCCGTGGCTGGGCGGACTGTTCGGAGTCCAGCCCGGCGTGCTGTCCGAGCTGGGTTCCTTCCCATGGTTGCTGGCGGGCGGCGTGCTGCTGATCGCCGTCGGCCAGTCGGCAACGTCCGTGCTGGTCGCTATGGGCCATTCGGCTCAGGTGATGTGGTCGGGGTTGGCGGGCACTGGCGTGTCGGTGGTCCTGTCGGTGCTGCTGGTCGGGGGCCCGGGTCCGTTGCCGGACTTTGGGCTGACTGGGGCGGGTGTGGCGATGCTTGTCTCCAGTTTGATCAGTGCCGGCTTCAATCAGTACGCGTTGCGCCACCGCACGGTGCTGGCCGGCCGGCGGATACGGCCTGGCCGTCCGGATGCGCGTCAGATCCTGCGTCTCGCCCGGGTAGGACTTCCGCTTGGCGGCACCGTGCTCGTCAAGTTCTCGGTCCTCGGGGTGTTGACCTTCGCGGCCGCCCGGATCAGTACGGACAGCGCGGCTGTGCACAGTGTGTCGGAGTCGCTGGTGAACGTCGTCTTCACCGCGGCGGTCGCCGTCGGTCAGGCCACGGTGCCGCCGATCGCCGCGTACGCCGAGGCGGGGGATGCCGTACGTGTGCGGCGCGCTGTGGGGGCGGGGGTGCTGGTGGCACTGTGCGCGGTCACGGTACTTGGGGCCCTTTTGCTCGTGCTGCGGGGCCCGTTGGTGGGCCTGTTCACCCAGTCCCCGGTACTGGAGGACCAGGTGGCCGGCCTGTTGCCGTTGATCCTGGCCGTGATGATCACCGACGCCCTGCAAGCGGTGGCCGGATTCGGCCTCGTCGGCCTCAAACGCACCGGGCCGAGCCTGGTGTCCACCATGGTGTGGTTCGGAATCCTGGCCGCGCTGGCGGTCCCTGTCGCCGAGGTCGCGGGTCTGCCCGGCCTGTGGACGGCCTTGGCATGTGCGAACTTGCTCCAAGCCGCTTCCAAGTTCTGGTCGTTCGTTCGCCACAGCGCCCGGATCGGGGCGGCCGCCCCGTTGACGGTGAGGGACGGGGACGGCACCGCTGGGCCGGGAGCGGCTGGGTCTCTTGAGCTGGTCAATCGCTCGGATACAGCCGATTGAACGACGGCGTCCAACCTCTCCGCTGCTTGTGGCCTGTGTAGGTCAGGGCCGGTTTGGCTGGTGTGGTGGGTGTTCTGTGGGTGGGGGTGGGTGGGGAGGGTGGTGGGTGTCCGGGATGCGGGTTCGGGAGGGGTTGTGGGGATGATGTTGGTGGCTAGTTCGGTGCTGCGGGTGGTTGTGGCGGGTGTGTTCGTGGTGGCGGGTACGGGTGTGGCGGGGGGTACGGCCGCAGCGGCCGGCGCCGCCTCCTCGGCCGTTTCTTCGGCTGCGCCGGGTGCCGTCTCCCCGGGGGCTGGTGTCGTCTCTCGTGTGGCTGGTGTGTCTTCGCGGGTGGTCCACGTTTCCTCGCGTGTGGCTGGGGCCGCTTCTGCTCCTGTCTCGTCGTCCACCTCGACGTCGGCCTCCGCTGCTGTTGTTGTTTCTGCTTCTGCCTCGGTCTCGGTCTCGGCTGTCGCTGTTGGTGTGGGTGGTGTGGGTTTGGATGATTCGGGGTGGCAGGGGGCTGGGGTCTGAGCGGGGGTTGGGGTGTGAGTGGGGTGGTGGGGGTGAGGGATGTGGCGCTTGAGTCGGGGCTGGTGGAGTCGGGGGCGGGGCTGGTGTCTGGGTCGGGGTCGGTGGAGTCGGGGCTGGGGCTGGTGGGTGTGGACGGGGTGTCTGAGGCGGTGTCTGGGGTGAGGGGTGTGGTGGGTGTGGGTGTGGAGGGTTTGGATTATGTGGCGGGTTTGCGGGCTGGGGT
>NZ_SRRT01000004.1 GCF_004784475.1 Streptomyces bauhiniae | reverse complement strand
ATAGTGTTTCGGTGGTCATAGCGTGAGGGAAACGCCCGGTTACATTCCGAACCCGGAAGCTAAGCCTCACAGCGCCGATGGTACTGCAGGGGGGACCCTGTGGGAGAGTAGGACGCCGCCGAACTAAATTTGATAAAAGGGTTGGTCCCTGAACTTCGGTTCAGGGACCAACCCTTTTTTGTTGTCCTTAACTTGGCGTTCACGTCGTTCATCGAGCATGTGCCGCATGGGTACCGCAGCAATGCTCAGGGCCGCCGGCGTGGGCGCCGGGGACGAAGTCGTCGTACCTGCCTTCGGGAACGCCGAAGTCGCCGAGGCCGTCGCTCTGGTGGGCGCGCAACCGGTGTTCGCCGACATAGATCCGGTCACCTACTGCTTGGACGCCGACTCCGTCGCGGCGGTCGTGACGGACCGGACCGCGGCCGTCGTCGTGGTCCACCGGTTCGGCCGGCGGGCCGATGTCAGGCCGCTGCGGGAACTGGGGAACCGGCGCGGCCTGTTGGTGCTGGAGCGGGGTGAAGCCGACGCGCCGGACGAGGAGTTGGTGCGACGCCGGGAACGGGCCGCCTATCTGGACGCCCGGCTCAAGGGAGTTCGGACGCCGGACAGCGGTGAGGGGCACACCTACCAGCAGTACGTGGTCCGGGTACCGGGGAACGGGCGGCCCGACCGGGACGCGTTCGCACGCGCCCTGCGGGCCAGGGGAGTTGCCTGCCGGATTCCCGTCCAGACCCCCGCCCACCGGCTGCCCGGGTTCCGGCGTCCCGGCTGGACGCTGCCGGAGACCGAGCGGGCCGCCGACGAGACGCTCGCGCTGCCCGTCGATCCGGCCCTGACGAAGCGGGAGATGCAGCGGATCGTCGCCGCCTGCAATGCCCTTGGCGGACTGCTCCAGCCCGCTTTCTGAACAAGCGGCGAACGGATTTGGGAAGCCGAGCCCATTCAGGGTACGATCTTCTTGTTGCCGCGAGGGAAACCTCGAAAGCGACAAGGCCCCCATAGCTCAGTCGGCAGAGCGTCTCCATGGTAAGGAGAAGGTCAACGGTTCGATTCCGTTTGGGGGCTCAGCGATAAAGGCCCCACCCATTTCGGGTGGGGTCTTTCGCATGCCCGCATGCCCGCATGCCCGCATGTCCGCACGGAGGCCCGCCCGGCGGGGCGGGCCAGGGGCCTCAGTCCTGCTGAAGTCCCGGAACCCGCATCGCCAGGATGGCCATGTCGTCCGAAGGGGCGTCGGAGGCGAACCGCTCCACCGCGCGCAGCACGCGCGCCGCGACCGCGCCGGCGGTGAGGCCCGTACAGGTCGTCAGGACGTCGGCGAGGCCGTCGTCGCCGAGCATGCGGGTGCCCTCGCGGCGTTCGGTGACGCCGTCCGTGACACAGAGGAGGACGTCGCCGGGGTCGAGGGTGACCGTCTCCTCGTACAGCTCCAGGTCCTCGATGACGCCGAGGAGGGGCTGGGGTTCGGCGGCCGCGGTGACCGTGCCGTCCTGGCGCAGGCGCAGGGGGAGCGGGTGGCCGGCGCAGACCACCTTCAGTTCGGCGCCGCCGTCCTCCTGTGGGCGCAGCTCGCCGTAGAGCAGGGTCAGGAAGCGGCTGCGGTCGCCCTCGTCGAGGATCGCGGAGTTCAGGCGCTCCAGGACCGCCGGGCCGCTGAGGCCCTCGCGGGCGAGCAGGCGCAGGGCGTGCCGGGCGAGGCCGGTGACGGCGGCGGCGTTGGGGCCGGTGCCGCAGACGTCGCCGATGGCGAAGCCGTACGCGCCGTCGCCGATGGGGAAGAGGTCGTAGAAGTCGCCGCCGACCTCGTTGCCCTCGCCGGCCGCGCGGTAGATGACGTCGACCTCGACGCCGTCGATGGGCGGGAGGCCCGGGGGCAGGAGGCTGCGCTGGAGGGACTGGCTGATGGCCGTGCGCTCCGAGTACAGGCGGGCGTTGTCCAGGGCCAGGGCGGCCCGGCGAGACAGGTCCTCGGCCAGTTCCAGGATCTCCTGGCGGAAGTGTTCGTCGGTGGGCTTGCCGAGGGTGAGCATGCCGATGACGCGGTTGCGGGCCACCAGGGGGAGGACGACGGTCTCGCCGCCGACCGCGGAGGCCGTCGCCAGGGTCGGGCCGATGCTGGAGGCGAGCTGCTGGGTGGGGCCGCCGGAGAGGCCCAGGCTGCGCATGGAGCTGCGCAGGGCGGCCTGGTGGGCGACCTCGCCGGGCAGCGGCCAGACACGCGCGCCGGGGGTCAGTACCGGGTCGGGCGGCGGGATCTTCGACAGCAAGGACTTGATGCCGTCGATGAACTCCTCGTCCTCGTGCAGGACGTACGACAGGTACGGGTCGGCCGACTGCTCGCTGATCGTGTAGACCGCGCACCAGGTGGCCAGGGTCGGCACGGTCATCTGGGCCATCAGGGCGAGGGTCTGGTCGCGGTCCAGGGTGCCGGCGAGCAGGTCGGACGCCTCGACCAGGAAGCTGAGCGAGCCCCTGCGCAGCCGTTCCAGCTCGCCGAGGCGGGCGGACTCCACGGCGAGCGCGATGCGGTCGGCGGCGAACTGCAGGCGCAGTGCCTCCTTGTTGGAGTACCGGCCCGGTGCCTCGGCCGCGACGCCGAGGGAGCCGGTGAGGCGGCCCTCGACCTTGAGCGGCACGGTGACCACCGAGCGCATGCCGGTGCCCGCCAGGAGCGGTACGGCGGCGCTGGGGATGGCGCTCAGGTCGTCGTGGACGGCGGGCATACGCGCGGAGCCGTAGCGGCCGGGGCCGGCCTCGACGGGGACGCGGGCGAAGCGCTGGCGGGTGGAGGGCAGGCCGGTGGAGGCGCGGACCTCGAGTTCGGTCTCGTCGTCGGTGGCGAGCAGCAGGAAGGCGGAGTCGCCGTCGAGCATGTCGCGGGCGCGCTCGACCGTGCGCTGGAGGAGTCCGTCGAGGTCGTCGGGGGCGGGGGAGCCGATGAAGACCTCGAAGGGGTCCGCGTTCGGGCCGTCGGAGCCGCTCTGGTCGCCGGTGGGGACGCGGGAGGGGGTCTGGAGGACGGCGCGCTCGTGGTCGCGGACCAGGAGGCAGACGGTGGAGGGCTCGCCGCCGGTGTCCCGGACGCGCAGGTGGGAGGCGTAGACGGGGGAGACGCGGCCGTCGGCGCCCCGGATGCCGTAGCTGCCCTCCCAGCGCGAGAGCTGGAGGGCCTCGGCGATGCCGGTGCCGGTGCCGGGGGTGTGCGGCCAGGCGGCGAGGTCGGTGAGGGGCTTGCCGACGACGTCGTTCGCCGGGTAGCCGAAGAGTTCCTCGGCGTCCTCGTTCCAGGCGCTGATGCAGCCCTTGCGGTCGATCTGGAGGACGGCCACCCGGACCCGGCTGTCGGCCAGCGGGAGCAGGTCGGGCGGGAGGGCCGGTCCGGCGGCGCGGGTGCCGACGTGCCGTTCGGGCAGGTCGAGCTGGAACCAGACGCTCTTGTGGGTGGGGGTGTACTCGACGCCCCAGCGGGTGGCGAGCGCCGCGCACAGTTGCAGGCCGCGGCCGCCCTCGCGGTCGGGGCTGCCCATGACGGCGTGCGCGCTCTGCAGCGGGACCTCGCGCTCGGGGTAGCGGTCGGAGACCTCGATGCGTACGCCGTGCTCGGTGCGCAGGCACAGGACCTCGGCCTCGGTGCCCGCGTGGACCACGGCGTTGGTGACCAGCTCGCTGGTGAGGACCACGGCGTCGTCGACGATGTCAGCGAACCCCCAGCCCTGGAGGGTGTCGCGGACGAAGGCGCGGGCGGTCGCGACCGAACGCCCGACGGGCTCGAAGCTGGCGGCCGCGCGGGCGGTGATCACGGAACTCCCTGCTCTGTCGTCGACGTGCGTGGCCGGCGGGCCGGCCGGTCCGGACCGCTGCTGCGGGGTCCGCTCGCCCTTCGGGCGTGGCTCCGGGGGAGGTCCCCCCGAGATCAGTCCGGTGGTCATCCTCTGCGGCCGCCCCTCCGATGCCCGTGTCCTTCTCGTGCCGCCGCCCAGGCCGGTCGGGCCGGTGCGGCTGGACAGCCGGATGCAAGGTTACTTACCTTCGCCGTCGCAGTGGATGCCGGTCGCCGGTGATTACCCCCCACGGTGTGCGAACCGTGTGCGAAGCTGCCGAACTGTTATGGCCTGGTTCGGCAGGGGTGAAACACTGGGCAGGATTTTGATGAAGGTCGGTTCGGGCTGCGTGCGTTCCGTGCGCGAAGGGCAGCAGCCCCAGGACGCGGCCGGGCACGGCAGTGGCGGTCTACCCCTCCGGGAGGGACACAGTGGAGTCTGGCGCAGCGACGCGGGGCAATAAGACGCGCGCGAAGGGCCGGCCGTCCCCGCGCAGGAGCGGTGGCGTCACCGAGGTGGACACGGCTGCCCTGAACCGGTTGCTCGCCGCGCTGGAATCCATGCGCGACGGGAACTTCCGCAAGCGGCTCACGGTGTCCGGCGACGGTGTGATGTCGGAGATCGCGGCGGTCTTCAACGAGGTGGCCGACCGCAATCTGCATCTGACCGGCGAGGTGGCGCGGGTGCGGCGCACGGTCGGCCGGGAGGGCAAGCTCACCGAGCGGCTGGAGACGGGCGCCTGCGAGGGCTCCTGGGCGGCCGCGGTGGAGAACTCCAACGCGCTGGTCGACGACCTGGTGTGGCCGGTGTCCGAGGTCAGCCGGGTGCTGACGGCGGTCGCGGAGGGCGATCTGTCCCCGCGCATGGACCTGCGCACCGAGGCGCCGGACGGGACCGGGCATCCGCTGCGGGGCGAGTTCCTGAAGGTCGGCCGGACCGTCAACAACCTGGTCGACCAGTTGTCCACCTTCACCGACGAGGTCACCCGGGTGGCCATCGAGGTCGGCACCGACGGCAAGCTCGGCGGGCAGGCGAAGGTGCGGGGCATGTCGGGTTCCTGGAAGGACCTGACGGAGTCCGTCAACACGATGGCGAACCGGCTCACCGCCCAGGTGCGGGACATCGCGCTGGTGACGACGGCGGTCGCGGGCGGCGATCTGTCGCGGAAGGTCACCGTGCAGGTGGCTGGCGAGATGCTGGAGCTGAAGAACACCGTCAACACGATGGTGGAGCAGCTCTCCTCGTTCTCCTCCGAGGTGACGCGGGTCGCCCGCGAGGTGGGCACCGAGGGCATCCTGGGCGGCCAGGCGCAGGTGCCCGGCGTGGCCGGGGTGTGGAAGGAGCTGACCGACTCCGTCAACACGATGGCGGGCAACCTGACCCTTCAGGTGCGCGGGATCTCCCAGGTGACGACGGCCGTGGCCAACGGTGACCTCTCGCAGAAGGTGACCGTGCCCGCGCGGGGCGAGGTGGCGCAGCTCGCCGAGACGATCAACCAGATGACCGAGACGCTGCGGATCTTCGCGGACGAGGTCACCCGCGTGGCCAACGAGGTCGGTGCCGAGGGGCGCCTCGGCGGGCAGGCGAACGTGCCGGGCGCGGCGGGCACGTGGAAGGACCTGACGGACTCCGTCAACACGGTGTTCCGGAACCTCACCACCCAGGTGCGGGACATCGCCGCCGTGACGACCGCCGTGGCCAGCGGTGACCTGTCGCAGAAGGTCACCGTCGACGTGGCGGGCGAGATGCTGGAGCTGAAGAACACCGTCAACGGGATGGTGGACCAGCTCTCGGCGTTCGGTGCCGAGGTGACGCGGGTCGCGCGGGAGATCGGTGTCGAGGGTGAGCTGGGCGGCCAGGCGCAGGTGTCGGGCGCGGCCGGTACCTGGAAGGACCTGACGGACTCGGTCAACACCGCGTTCCGCAACCTCACCGGTCAGGTGCGCAACATCGCCCAGGTGACGACGGCGGTGGCCAACGGCGATCTGTCGCAGAAGGTCACCGTGGACGTCTCCGGCGAGATGCTCCAGCTGAAGAACACCGTGAACACGATGGTGGACCAGCTCTCCAGCTTCGCCGACCAGGTGACCCGGATGGCCCGTGACGTGGGCACCGAGGGCCGCCTCGGCGGTCAGGCTCGGGTGGACGGGGTGTCCGGCACCTGGAAGGAGCTGACGGACTCCGTCAACTTCATGGCCGGGAACCTCACCTCCCAGGTGCGCAACATCGCCCAGGTGACGACGGCGGTGGCCAACGGCGACCTGTCGCAGAAGATCGACGTGGACGCGCGCGGCGAGATCCTGGAGCTGAAGAACACCATCAACACGATGGTCGACCAGCTCTCCGCCTTCGCCGACCAGGTGACCCGGGTGGCCCGTGACGTGGGTACCGAGGGCCGGCTCGGCGGTCAGGCGCAGGTGCCCGGCGTGGCCGGTGTGTGGCGGGACCTCACCGATTCGGTGAACGGCATGGCGGGGAACCTCACCGCCCAGGTCCGCAACATCGCCCAGGTCGCCACGGCGGTCGCGCGCGGTGACCTCTCCCAGAAGATCACCGTGGACGCGCGCGGGGAGATCCTGGAGCTGAAGAACACGCTGAACACGATGGTGGACCAGCTGTCGTCGTTCGCGCAGGAGGTCACCAGGGTGGCCCGTGAGGTGGGTACGGAGGGCATGCTCGGCGGTCAGGCCGAGGTGCAGGGTGTCTCCGGCACCTGGAAGGACCTCACGCAGTCCGTGAACTTCATGGCCAACAACCTGACGATCCAGGTGCGCAACATCGCCGAGGTCACCACGGCCGTGGCCAAGGGCGACCTTTCGAAGAAGATCACGGTCGACGCCAAGGGCGAGATCCTCGAGCTGGTCACCACGGTCAACACCATGGTCGACCAGCTCTCCAGCTTCGCCGAGCAGGTGACGCGGGTGGCCCGTGAGGTGGGCACCGAGGGCATCCTGGGCGGGCAGGCGCACGTACCGGGTGTCACGGGCATCTGGAAGGACCTGAGCAACAACGTCAACCTGATGGCCAACAACCTGACCATGCAGGTGCGGAACATCTCCCAGGTGGCGTCCGCGGTGGCCAACGGTGACCTGACGCGCCAGGTCACCATCGAGGCGCGCGGTGAGGTGGCGCAGCTCGCCGACACCATCAACACGATGGTGAAGACGCTGAGTTCGTTCGCCGACCAGGTCACCAAGGTGGCCCGTGAGGTGGGTACGGACGGCATCCTGGGCGGCCAGGCGCACGTGCCGGGTGTGGCGGGCACCTGGAAGGACCTCACCGAGTCGGTGAACGGGATGGCGTCCAACCTGACCGGCCAGGTGCGCAACATCGCCATGGTCACGACGGCGATCGCCAAGGGCGACCTGACCAAGAAGATCGACATCGACGCCCGGGGCGAGATCCTGGAGCTGAAGACGACGATCAACACGATGGTCGACCAGCTCTCCAGCTTCGCCGAGGAGGTCACCCGCGTCGCCCGCGAGGTGGGCACCGAGGGCCAGCTCGGCGGCCAGGCCCGCGTGCTGGACGTGGACGGCACCTGGCGGGACCTGACCGAGTCGGTGAACGAGATGGCCGGGAACCTGACCCGGCAGGTGCGCGCCATCGCCAAGGTGGCGACCGCGGTGACCCGTGGCGACCTGAACCTGAAGATCGACGTGGACGCGTCCGGGGAGATCCAGGAACTCCAGGACTACATCAACAAGATGATCGCCAACCTGCGCGACACCACGATCGCCAACAAGGAGCAGGACTGGCTCAAGGGCAACCTCGCCCGGATCTCGGCGCTGATGCAGGGCCGCCGGGACCTGGAGGACGTCGCCTCGCTGATCATGAGCGAGCTGACCCCGGTGGTCTCCGCGCAGCACGGCGCGTTCTTCCTGACCATGCCGCTGCTGGACGGCCAGGATCTCGCCGGGGACGGCGAGGAGAAGTACGAGCTGCGCATGCTCGGCTCCTACGGCTGCTCCACGGGCGCGATGCCGACCTCGTTCCGGCCCGGTGAGGGGCTGATCGGGACGGCCGCGCAGGAGAAGCGGACGATCCTGGTCAGGGATGTGCCCAGCGGCTATCTGAAGATCTCCTCGGGGCTCGGGGAGGCCCCGCCGGCGCAGGTCATCGTGCTGCCGGTGGTGTTCGAGGGCAATGTGCTCGGGGTGATCGAGCTGGCGTCGTTCACGCCGTTCACGCACATCCAGCGGGACTTCCTCAACCAGATCGCGGAGATGATCGCCACCAGCGTCAACACGATCTCCGTCAACACCAAGACCGAGCAGCTGCTCAAGCAGTCCCAGTTGCTGACCGAGCAGCTCCGGGAGCGCTCGGCGGAGCTGGAGAACCGGCAGAAGGCGTTGCAGTCCTCCAACGCCGAACTGGAGGAGAAGGCCGAGCTGCTGGCCCGGCAGAACCGGGACATCGAGGTGAAGAACACCGAGATCGAGGAGGCCCGGCAGGTCCTGGAGGAGCGTGCCGAGCAGCTCGCGGTGTCGATGCGCTACAAGAGCGAGTTCCTCGCCAACATGTCGCACGAGCTGCGTACGCCGCTCAACTCGCTGCTGATCCTGGCCAAGCTGCTCGCCGACAACGCGGAGAGCAATCTGTCCCCGAAGCAGGTCGAGTTCGCCGAGACGATCCACGGCGCCGGGTCCGACCTGCTCCAGCTCATCAACGACATCCTGGACCTGTCCAAGGTCGAGGCCGGCAAGATGGACGTCTCCCCGACGCGGATCGCGCTGGTCCAGCTCGTGGACTACGTGGAGGCGACCTTCCGCCCGCTGACCGCCGAGAAGGGCCTGGATCTCTCGGTGCGGGTCTCCCCGGAGCTGCCCGCGACCCTGCACACCGACGAACAGCGCCTCCTCCAGGTGCTGCGCAACCTGCTGTCCAACGCGGTGAAGTTCACCGACTCCGGCTCGGTGGAGCTGGTGATCCGGCCCGCCGGCACGGACGTGCCGCAGGTCATCCGGGAGCAGTTGCTGGAGGCCGGGGCGCTGACCGACCCGGACGCCGATCTGATCGCGTTCTCGGTGACCGACACCGGTATCGGCATCGCGGCCAGCAAGATGCGGGTGATCTTCGAGGCGTTCAAGCAGGCCGACGGCACGACCAGCCGCAAGTACGGCGGCACCGGCCTCGGTCTGTCGATCTCGCGGGAGATCGCCCAGCTGCTCGGCGGTGAGATTTACGCGCAGAGCGAGCCGGGCCGCGGGTCCACCTTCACGCTGTACCTGCCGCTGCACCCCAGCGAACTCCCGCCGCAGGGCTACCAGCAGTCCGTGCCCCCGCTGGAAGCCGGTGAGCTGGTCGCCTCGGAGGCGCATCTGTCGGCCCGGCTGACGGAGCCCCGGGCCGAGACACCGGCCGAGGTGACGTCGTACCGGGAGACGCAGAACGGGCCCGCCGCGCTGTTCCGGCGGCGCCGCCGGAGCCTGCCGGAGGCCGAGCCGCGACCGGAGCAGCCGATCACCGTCGAGCAGCCGGAGGACACCGAGCGGCCGGTGCGCGCGGTGCGGTTCGGCGGCGAGAAGGTGCTCATCGTCGACGACGACATCCGCAACGTCTTCGCGCTCACCAGCGTCCTGGAACAGCAGGGCCTGTCGGTGCTGTACGCGGAGAACGGCCGCGAGGGCATCGAGGTCCTGGAGCAGCACGACGACGTGGCCGTGGTGCTGATGGACATCATGATGCCGGAGATGGACGGGTACGCGACCACGAACGCGATCCGCAGGATGCCGCAGTTCGCGGGGCTGCCGATCATCGCGCTGACCGCGAAGGCGATGAAGGGCGACCGGGAGAAGGCGCTGCAGTCGGGCGCCTCGGACTACGTCACCAAGCCGGTCGACCCCGATCATCTGCTGGGCGTCATGCGACAGTGGATGCGCCCCGAGTGACGGCCCGACAGGACCTGTCACGGGGGCGCGGTGCGAAGCGCGGGCCAGGTGTGGGAACCTCGGATTCCGGGAACCTTCCAGGCTCGGCCCGCGTTTGAGCTGTGTGCACCGTGACATCGCGGTGACAGGGTGTGGCGACGGGCGGGGTGCGGCTACGATGACCGGCACAAGGACGGGCGGCGAAAGGGAGTCGTCCCCTGGGGCGGCGCCCGGTGTACCGCCGGGGCGAGGAGGGCGGGCCATGGTGCAGAAGGCCAAGATCCTCCTGGTCGATGACCGGCCGGAGAATCTGCTGGCGCTGGAGGCCATCCTCTCTGCGCTCGATCAGACGCTGGTGCGGGCATCTTCCGGGGAGGAAGCGCTCAAAGCACTGCTCACGGACGATTTCGCGGTCATCCTGCTGGATGTCCAGATGCCGGGCATGGACGGCTTCGAGACGGCCGCGCACATCAAGCGGCGGGAGCGGACCCGGGACATCCCGATCATCTTCCTCACCGCGATCAACCACGGCCCGCACCACACCTTCCGGGGTTACGCGGCGGGCGCGGTCGACTACATCTCCAAGCCGTTCGACCCGTGGGTGCTGCGCGCCAAGGTCTCGGTGTTCGTCGAGCTGTACATGAAGAACTGCCAGCTGCGGGAGCAGGCGGCGCTGCTGCGGCTCCAGTTGGAGGGCGGGCAGAAGGACACGGTCGACGACAAGGAGCCCGCCGGGCTGCTCGCGGAGCTGTCCGCGCGGCTCGCGGCCGTCGAGGAACAGGCCGAGGCGCTCTCCAAGCAGTTGGACGACGAGTCCGCCGACGCGGCGGCGGTGGCCACGGCCGCGCATCTGGAGCGCAAACTCACCGGTCTGCGCCGGGCGCTGGACGCCCTGGAGCCGGGGGCCGACGGCTCCGCCCCACTCCCGCCGCCGAGTTGACGTCCCGCCGGTTCTCCGGCCACCCATGAGCGGGCGTCAATTCGGCGCCCTGCCAAGGGCGACACGAACGGGTGAAGCAGTGGGCACACGTGTCCGCTGTCGTCTCCCCCGGTAACCTCGTTCCCATGGCCTCACGTCCCTCCGCAGCCAAGAAGCCGCCCGCCAAGAGGGCGGCCGCTCCCGCGAAGGCTCCGGCGAGGAAAGCGGCCGCCAAGAAGGCCCCGGCCAAGAAGGCACCGGCCCGCCGGACTCCGGTCCGCAAGGCACCGCCCAAGCCCGCGCCGCGCCCACCCGGCGGCCTCTACCGACTCGTCCGTGCCGTCTGGCTCGGCATGGCGCACGCCGTCGGCGCCGTGTTCCGGGGCATAGGACAGGGCGCGCGCAACCTCGATCCGGCCCACCGCAAGGACGGGATCGCGCTGCTGCTGTTCGCCGTCGCGCTGATCGTCGCCGCCGGGACCTGGGCCGACCTGAGCGGACCCGTGGGCGACCTGGTGGAGATCCTTGTCACCGGCTCCTTCGGCCGCCTCGACCTGCTGGTGCCGATCCTGTTCGCGGTGATCGCCGTCCGGTTCATCCGGCACCCCGAGCAGCCGGAGGCCAACGGCCGGATCGTCATCGGTCTGTCAGCGCTCGTCGTCGGCGTGCTCGGCCAGGTGCACATCGCGTGCGGCTCGCCCGCGCGGGACGACGGCATGCGGGCCATAAGGGACGCCGGCGGCCTCATCGGCTGGGCCGCCGCCACCCCGCTGACGTACACGATGAGCGAGGTGCTCGCCGTACCGCTGCTGGTGCTGCTGACCGTGTTCGGGCTGCTCGTGGTCACCGCCACCCCGGTCAACCACATCCCGCGCCGGCTGCGCGCCCTCGGCATCCGCCTGGGCGTGCTGCACGACTACGCGGCCGACCTGGACGACGTCGAGGGCTACGACGAGCAGTGGCGCGACGAACCTCCCGCGCGCCCCCGGAGCCGCCGAGGCGACCCGCAGGACTACGACCCCGACGCGGCCGAGGACGAGGCGCTCAGCCGGCGCCGCCGCCCCCGCCGGGCCGCGCGGTCCGAGCCGCGCGAGATGGATGCGATCGACGTGGCCTCGGCGGCCAACGCCGCGCTGGACGGCGCCGTGCAGCACGGCATGCCACCGTCCCCGGTCGTCGCCGACCTCACCCAGGGCGTGAGCGTGGGGGACCGCGAGGAGACCACCCCGGTCCCCGTGCCCTCCCCGGCGCCGTCGTCCCGGCCCGTGCCGGGCAAGAAGAACACCGACTCCGGTGTTCTCGACCTCACCAAGGCGCCGCCCGAGCCGCCCCGCGAGATGCCCGCCCGCGCCGAGCAGCTCCAGCTCTCCGGGGACATCACCTACTCGCTGCCCTCGCTGGACCTGCTGACCCGCGGCGGCCCCGGCAAGGCGCGCAGCGCGGCCAACGACGCCATCGTGGACTCCCTGCGCACGGTGTTCTCCGAGTTCAAGGTGGACGCCGCCGTCACCGGCTTCACCCGCGGCCCGACGGTCACCCGGTACGAGGTCCAGCTCGGCCCGGCCGTGAAGGTCGAGCGGATCACGGCACTCGCCAAGAACATCGCGTACGCCGTCGCCAGCCCGGACGTACGGATCATCAGCCCGATCCCCGGCAAGTCGGCCGTCGGCATCGAGATCCCCAACACCGACCGGGAGATGGTCAACCTCGGTGACGTGCTGCGGCTCGCGCAGTCCGCCGAGGACGACGACCCGATGCTGGTGGCCTTCGGCAAGGACGTCGAGGGCGGCTATGTGATGCACTCGCTGGCCAAGATGCCGCACATGCTGGTCGCCGGCGCCACCGGCTCCGGCAAGTCGTCCTGCATCAACTGCCTGATCACCTCGATCATGATGCGGGCGACCCCCGAGGACGTCCGGATGATCCTGGTCGACCCCAAGCGCGTCGAGCTGACCGCCTACGAGGGCATCCCGCACCTGATCACGCCGATCATCACCAACCCCAAGCGCGCCGCCGAGGCCCTGCAGTGGGTGGTGCGCGAGATGGACCTGCGCTACGACGACCTCGCCGCCTACGGCTTCCGGCACATCGACGACTTCAACCGCGCCGTCCGCGAGGGCAAGGTCACCCCGCCGCACGGCAGCGAGCGCGAGCTGCAGCCGTACCCGTACCTGCTGGTGATCGTGGACGAGCTGGCCGACCTGATGATGGTCGCCCCGCGCGACGTCGAGGACGCGATCGTGCGCATCACCCAGCTCGCCCGCGCCGCCGGCATCCACCTGGTGCTGGCCACCCAGCGGCCCTCGGTGGACGTGGTCACCGGTCTGATCAAGGCCAACGTGCCCTCCCGGCTGGCCTTCGCCACCTCCTCGCTGGCCGACTCCCGCGTCATCCTCGACCAGCCCGGCGCCGAGAAGCTGATCGGCAAGGGCGACGGACTGTTCCTGCCCATGGGCGCCAGCAAGCCGACCCGTATGCAGGGCGCGTTCGTGACGGAGGAAGAGGTCGCGGTCGTCGTCCAGCACTGCAAGGACCAGATGGCGCCGGTCTTCCGGGACGACGTCACCGTGGGCACCAAGCAGAAGAAGGAGATCGACGAGGACATCGGCGACGACCTCGACCTGCTCTGCCAGGCGGCCGAACTGGTGGTCTCCACGCAGTTCGGGTCGACGTCCATGCTCCAGCGCAAGCTGCGGGTCGGCTTCGCCAAGGCGGGCCGGCTGATGGACCTGATGGAGTCCCGGAACATCGTCGGACCGAGCGAGGGTTCGAAGGCTCGTGACGTTCTTGTGAAGCCTGACGAACTGGACGGCGTGCTCGCCGTGATTCGCGGGGAGTCTGACGGATAGGGCTTCGGGCCACCCGGCGTGTCGGGACTGCGCCGGGTGGCGGCACCACCGTGATCCACCCGTTAAACATCGGCGGGCAACCGTTTCCCTTCGCAGTACGTCAAGTTGAGCGAGAGCAGGGGTACAGGTACCGGCCTGGGCCTCCCGCTCCCGTCCGCCGTCGGGCTGACCGGCCATCTCGATGGCGTACAAGTCCGTTCGCCCGCTTGCCCCACCCTTTCGTACCCCGCCTAGACTGAACGCTCAGCACAGGTGGCTCACACGCTCGAAAGGCGCCCCCGTGTCCATCGGCAGCAACTCCCCCGAAGACGAGCCCCCGTTCACCGACGCCCCCAAGGCCGACGGTCCCTCCGTCGGCACCGCCCTGCGCCAGGCCCGCGTCGCGGCCGGGCTGAGCGCGGATGACGTCAGCAACGCCACCCGCATCCGCCTCGCCATGGTGCACGCCATCGAGGAGGACGACTTCTCCTCCTGCGGCGGCGACGTATACGCGCGCGGCCACATCCGCAACCTGGCCAAGGCGGTCCACCTCGACCCCGCCCCGCTCATCGCGCGGTTCGACGCCGAGCACGGCGGCCGGCCCGCGCCCACCCCGGCGGCCCCCCTGTTCGAGGCGGAACGCATCCGTCCCGAGCGCCGGGGCCCCAACTGGACCGCGGCCATGGTCGCGGCGATCGTCGTCGTCATCGGCTTCGTCGGCTTCACCGCCATCAAGTCGCAGACCGGCGGCGACACGGACACCCAGGCCGTCGAGGGCAACGCCTCGCCGTCCGCCACCAAGTCGGCCGCGCCCACCCCGAAGACGGGGCAGTCCGCCACGCCGAAGTCCGACCCGTCCGACAGCGCCATCGCGGCCGCCCCGCAGGACAAGGTGACCGTCAGGGTCACCGCCCCCAACGGGCGGAGCTGGATCTCCGCGAAGGACCACAACGGACGCATGCTGTTCGACGGGCTGCTCAACCAGGGCGAGTCCAAGACCTTCCAGGACAGCACCAAGATCAACCTGATCCTCGGTGACGCCGGGGCGATCGAGCTGTACGTCAACGGCAAGAAGATCGACGACGACTTCCGGCCCGGTGCCGTGGAGCGGCTCACGTACACCAAGGGCGACCCCGAGGTCGGCTGACGGCCTTCCGGGCGCCAGGAGCGAGCGGACACAGACGGGGTTGGTCAACAACGGCCAACCCCGTCGACATGGGGTGCGGGACAGACAAAGTAGTCTTGAGCCCATGCCTGAACGCCGTACCGTCGCACTAGTCACTCTCGGCTGCGCCCGTAACGAGGTGGACTCGGAGGAGCTCGCAGGCCGTTTGGAGGCGGACGGCTGGCAGCTCGTCGAGGACGCCGGGGACGCCGATGTCGCCGTGGTCAACACCTGTGGGTTCGTCGAAGCCGCCAAGAAGGACTCGGTCGACGCCCTCCTGGAGGCCAATGACCTCAAGGACCACGGCAGAACCCAGGCCGTCGTGGCGGTGGGCTGCATGGCCGAGCGGTACGGCAAGGAGCTGGCCCAGGCGCTGCCCGAGGCCGACGGTGTGCTCGGCTTCGACGACTACGCCGACATCTCCGACCGCCTCCAGACCATCCTGTCCGGCGGCGTCCACGCCGCCCACACCCCGCGCGACCGCCGCAAGCTGCTGCCGATCAGCCCGGCCGAGCGCCAGGAGTCCGCGGCCGCCGTCGCCCTGCCCGGCCACGGCCCGACCGACCTCCCGGACGGCCTCGCGCCCGCCTCCGGCCCGCGCGCGCCCCTGCGCCGCCGGCTGGACGGCTCCCCGGTCGCCTCGGTCAAGCTCGCCTCCGGCTGCGACCGGCGCTGCTCCTTCTGCGCCATCCCGTCCTTCCGCGGCTCCTTCATCTCCCGCCGCCCCAGCGACGTCCTCAACGAGACGCGCTGGCTGGCCGAGCAGGGTGTGAAGGAGGTCATGCTGGTCTCCGAGAACAACACCTCCTACGGCAAGGACCTGGGCGACATCCGCCTGCTGGAGTCCCTGCTGCCCGAGCTGGCCGAGGTCGACGGCATCGAGCGGGTGCGCGTCAGCTACCTCCAGCCGGCCGAGATGCGCCCCGGCCTGATCGACGTGCTGACCTCCACCCCCAAGGTCGTGCCGTACTTCGACCTGTCCTTCCAGCACTCCGCGCCGAACGTGCTGCGCGCCATGCGCCGCTTCGGTGACACCGACCGCTTCCTGGAGCTGCTGGACACCATTCGGAACAAGGCCCCCGAGGCCGGCGTCCGCTCCAACTTCATCGTCGGCTTCCCCGGCGAGAGCGAGGGCGACCTGGCCGAGCTGGAGCGCTTCCTGACCGGCGCCCGCCTGGACGCCATCGGGGTCTTCGGCTACTCCGACGAGGAGGGCACGGAGGCGGCCACCTACGACACCAAGCTCGACGAGGACGTGGTCGCCGAGCGCCTCGCCCACATCTCCCGGCTCGCCGAGGAACTCGTCTCGCAGCGCGCCGAGGAGCGCCTCGGGGAAACCGTGCGCGTCCTGGTGGAATCCGTAGACGGCGAGGACGGGGTGTACGGCCGCGCCGCGCATCAGGCCCCGGAGACGGACGGCCAGGTGCTGCTCACGAGCGGCGAGGGTCTCGCCGTGGGACGTATGGTCGAGGCGAAGGTGGTCGGCACCGAGGGGGTCGACCTGGTGGCCGAGCCGCTTCCGGGCTCGTCGGTGTGTAGCGAGGAGGCGGCCAGATGACCGGAGTCCCGGCATCCGCCTCGGGCGGCTCCTCCGGCGCGCGCGGCGCGACCGGCCAGGCCGTCGACGGTGCTCCGGAGGTCTCCGACCCGGCCGTCGCCATGGAGGCGCGGCACCCGCGCGGCGGTAAGCTGGCGGCCGCGGCCGTCAACCAGGCCAGCGTCTGGAACGTCGCCAATCTGCTCACCATGCTCCGGCTGCTCCTGGTGCCGGGCTTCGTGGCGCTGATGCTGGCGGACGGCGGCTACGACCCGGCCTGGCGCTCGTTCGCCTGGGCGGCCTTCGCCGTCGCCATGATCACCGACCTGTTCGACGGGCACCTGGCGCGCACCTACAACCTGGTCACCGACTTCGGGAAGATCGCCGACCCGATAGCGGACAAGGCGATCATGGGCGCGGCGCTGATCTGCCTCTCCTCCCTGGGCGACCTGCCCTGGTGGGTGACGGTGGTCATCCTGGGCCGGGAACTCGGCATCACCCTGCTGCGTTTCGTGGTCATCCGGTACGGCGTCATCCCGGCCAGCCGGGGCGGCAAGCTGAAGACGCTCACCCAGGGCGTCGCCGTCGGCATGTACGTCCTCGCGCTGACCGGCTGGCTGGCCACCCTGCGGTTCTGGGTGATGGCGGCCGCGGTCGTCCTCACGGTGGTCACCGGCCTCGACTATGTGAGACAGGCCATGGTGCTGCGCCGCCGGGGAATCGCGGAGCGGGCGGCGGCGTTGGAAGAGCGAGAAGCGTGAACCCCACGGCCACCGAATTGGTGCGGCTACTCAGCGTGAACGGCGAGACGCTCGCCGTGGCCGAGTCGCTGACCGGTGGTCTGGTCGCCGCCGAGATCACCTCGGTCCCCGGCGCCTCCCGGGTGTTCCGGGGTTCGGTCACCGCCTACGCCACCGAGCTGAAGCACCGGCTCCTCGGCGTCGACGCCGCTCTGCTGGAGCGGTCCGGCGCGGTGGACCCGCAGGTCGCGGCCCAGATGGCGGCCGGTGTGCGGGAGGCGCTCGGCGCCGACTGGGGCATCGCCACCACCGGGGTGGCCGGCCCCGATCCACAGGACGGGCAGCCGGTCGGCACGGTGTACGTGGCCGTCGACGGACCCCTCGGCAAGGGCTCGCCTTCCGCCTCCGGCGGAAAAGTGGAGGCCCTGCGGTTGAACGGCGGCCGTGCGGAAATTCGTATGGAGAGTGTACGGAGCGTACTCGCACTGCTTCTTGCGGAGCTTGCGGGCGAACAGACCGGAAATGAGCGGGCACAGGATACGGAACGGAACGGGGGGTTTTGATGTTTGCAGCCCTGAGTGAACACGACATCGCTCCCCGCACGGCCGCGGCGCAAGGCGGTACGGTGGGGCGAGAAGGATGCGGCTACGCGGTCCGAGGAGGGAGCCACCGATGATTCTGCTCCGTCGCCTGCTGGGTGACGTGCTGCGTCGGCAGCGCCAGCGCCAGGGCCGTACTCTGCGCGAAGTCTCCTCGTCTGCCCGGGTCTCACTCGGCTATCTCTCCGAGGTGGAGCGGGGGCAGAAGGAGGCTTCCTCCGAGCTGCTCTCCGCCATCTGCGACGCGCTGGACGTACGGATGTCGGAACTCATGCGTGAGGTGAGTGACGAACTCGCACTCGCCGAGCTGGCCCAGTCCGCCGCCGCCAACGACGGCGTACCGGCACCGGTCCGGCCGATGCTGGGTTCCGTGTCGGTGACCGGTGTGCCACCGGAACGGGTGACCATCAAGGCACCCGCCGAAGCGGTGGACGTGGTCGCCGCGTGACCTGCGCGCACGCGGCCTAGCGCCCGATACGTGTGAGCCCCGGCCGGGCCTCCCTGGATCTTTCAGGTGAGGCGCGGCCGGGGCTTTCTCATGTGCCTGTCCAGGTGCTTTGCGGGTGTTTGCTCCGTTTGCCCGGTCCGGGCGGCCCGGTCATGGTGGGAGGGACCCCAAGCCCGCCGAGGACCCGAGGACAGCGCATGCACGTGGTGAAGAGTTCCCTTCCCGAGGCCGAGCTGAAGACCGTCTCCCAGGCCCTGCAGGGGGCGCTCGTGGACCTGGCCGACCTCTCGCTGGTCGCCAAGCAGATCCACTGGAACGTGGTCGGGCCACGCTTCCGGTCCATCCACCTCCAGCTCGACGAGGTGGTCCTCTCCGCGCGCACCGGCTCCGACCTGGTGGCCGAACGCTCCTCCGCGCTGGGCGTCCCGCCGGACGGACGCGCGGCCACGGTCGCCTCCGGCACCGGCATCAAGGTCCCGCCGGCCGGCTGGATCAAGGACACGGACGCGGTCGCCGGCATGGTCGCCGCCCTCGGCGCGGTCATCGGCCGGATGCGGGAGCGGGTGAATGCCACCGGCGACGCCGACCCGGTGACCCAGGACATGTTCATCCAGATCACGGGCGACCTCGAGAAACACCATTGGATGTTTCAGGCCGAGAGCGCTTAGAAGAAGCGGGTTTTCGCGCCGGTCGTTCCGGGCGTCTGCCCGGCGCTGCTCCGGTGAGCCCTTCGGTGCGCCTTCCGCAGGTGGCAGGCGGTGTTCTAGCTTCTCCGGCTGGAGGTGGCGGGTCCATGGACGGGCGAATAGTGCGCTGGGGGGCAGGACTGGGGTTCGGCGCGGTGTGGTGGTGGGCGGTGCTGCGGCTGACCCTGGGGGACGGGGCGGGAGTGCTGGAGGGGTCCGTGGTGCTCGGGGGATGGGGGCTGGGGGTACTGCCGGTGCACTGTGTCGCCAAGGACCGGGCCGAGGGGGCGGTGCGGACGGGGCGGTGGCGGGAGGCTTGGCGGGGCACGGGGGAGTTTTCCGGCGAGTTTTCCGGCGAGTTTTCCGGCGAGGGTGGGGACGCGGAAGCGGGTGCTGGGGTAACTCGTTCGGGTGAATCGGGGGCGGGGTGAGCGGGGGGTGCTTCGGGTGGGGTGGGGGCTTGGGTTTAGGCGGGGGCGCGCGTCTGCTTCGCGTGCGGTCGGCGGGGAGTCAGCGCGCGGGGCGGGGGTAGCGCTCACGCCAGCGCTGGGCGGTGCCGGGCGCGGGGGTGGGACCGCTCTGGCAGGTGGGGCACCAGTAGGTGGGGCGCTCCTGGGTGCCGTCGCCCTGATCGGCCACGCGGACCCGGGTGCGGCAGCGCAGGCAGGGGCGGGAGGCGCGGCCGTAGACGTAGAGGTCGTTCCGGGACAGGCCGGTGGTCTGGCGGACCGGGCGGGCCCGGTTGACCTCCAGCAGGCGCTGGGCCATGCCGGGAAGCTGGGCGGCGCGGTCCTCGGGGAGTGAGCCGACGGGGAGCCAGGGGGTGACGCCGAGCAGGAAGCACAGCTCGCTCTTGTAGACGTTGCCGATCCCGGCGAGATTGCGCTGGTCCAGCAGAGCCTCGCCGAGGGGGCGCTCGGGGTCGGCGTACAGGTTGGCGAGGGCGCGCTTCGGGTCCCAGTCGGGGCCGAGGAGGTCGGGGCCCAGGTGGCCCACGACGCTCTCCTCGTCCTCGGTGCGCAGCAGCTCCAGCACCGAGAGGCGGTAGCCCACGGCCATGCGGTCGTCGGCGCCCAGGACGATGCGGATCTGGTGTCCGGCGCCGCCCCGCCACGGTTGGCCGGTGCCGTACACCTTCCAGGCGCCCTCCATCCGCAGGTGCGTGTGCAGGGTGAGGCCGCCCTCGATGCGGGTGAGCAGGTGCTTGCCGCGCGGGGCGGTGTTCAGCACGGTGCGGCCGGTGAGGTCGACGGTCGCGTACTGCGGCACCCGGAAGTCGCTGTGGGTCAGCACCCTCCCCGCGAGCGCGTCGTGCAGCCGCTTCGCGGTCTGCCACACCGTGTCACCTTCGGGCATGCGTCCAGGGTGCCACGGCGCGCGGTCCTTCTCCGGCCGCCGGGCTCACGCGCGCAGGCGCAGGCCGCGCGGGGTCGCTATGAAGCCGGCGCCTTCCAGCAGGGGGCCCAGGGGCGAGGTCAGGGCCGCGGTGCCGTTGATCCGCTCCACGGTGACCGTGCCCAGGGAGCCCGCGCGGGCGGCCGCCGCCAGGGCCTCCGCCGCCGCGCGCAGGCGGGGATCGTCGGTCGCCGCGGAGTCCGGGTCGGTGGGCCAGGCCAGCAGGGTCTTGCCGCCGCGCTCCATGTAGAGGGTCAGCTCGCCCTCCACCAGGACGACCAGCGAGCCCGCCTTGCGGCCGGGCTTGTGCCCAGCGCCGGTGGGGGGCTCCGGCCAGGGCAGGGCGGCGCCGTACGCGTTGGCGGGGTCGGCGGCGGCGAGGACCACCGCCTTGGAGTCGGGGGCGGTGTCCCGCGCGCGCGGGCCGTAGCTCCGGTTCGCGGGGGAGCCGTAGCCCGAGCCGCCGCGCGGGCCGCCCTGGCCGGGGGAGTTGTACGGGTCGGGGATGGCCGCCGGGCCGAAGGGGCGCGGGAGACCGCCGTCGTCCCCGCCCTGGGGCGGCCACGCGAAGTCGCCGTCGAGGCTCGGGTGGCCGAAGCCGCCGGAGGGCGGGTCGAAGGGGTCGGACGCGGCGTGGCCGTCGCCCGGGAAGGGCGGGAGAGCGCCGTTGCCCGCAGGCGTGGGGGCGGGCACGATGCGCTCCCCTCGGTCGCGCGCGTTCGACACCGCGCGGAGGCGGTCCACGGCGCCGTCCATGGCGAACTGGGCGGCGCCGAGGCCCTCGACCACATAGCCGCGCCGGGCCTGGCCGCTCTCCTCGAACACGGACAGCACCCGGTACACGGCCGAGAAGCCGCCCTCGACGCCCTCCGCGCCCACGGCTCCGCGCGTCACCACGCCGTGCCGGTCCAGCAGGGCGCGGGCACGCGCGTGGGCGCGCACGGTGGCGTCCGGCTCGGGCACGGGCAGCAGCGACCAGCGGCCGCCCACGGTCGGCGGGCCGGAGCGGGAGGTGGCGCGGGCGGCGGCGGTCAGGGAGCCGTAACGCCCGCGCGGGACATTGCGTTTGGCGCGGTGGGCCGTCGCCCCGGCCGTACGGCCCGAGCCCAGCAGGGCGCGCATCGGGGCCAGGGTGTCGTTGGTGAGCCGGCCCGACCAGGCCAGGTCCCACAGTGCGTCGGCCAGGTGGGCGTCGCTCGCCTCGGGGTGCGTGGTGGCGCGGACCTGGTCGGCGATCTGACGGAAGAACAGGCCGTACCCGCCGGAGAGCGTGTCCAGGATCGACTGGTGGAGCGGGCTCAGCTCCAGGGGGTGCGGGGGCGGCAGCAACAGGGGGGCGGTGTCCGCGAGGTAGAGCGAGACCCAGCCGTCCTTGCCCGGCAGGGAGCCCGCCCCGGCCCAGACGACCTCGCCCGCGGCGGTGAGTTCGTCCAGCATCGACGGCTTGTAGTCCGCCACGCGGGACGGCAGGACCAGCTTCTCCAGCGCGGAGGCGGGCACCGAGGCGCCCTGCAACTGCTCGATGGCGCGCACCAGTCCGTCGGTGCCGCGCAGCGTGTGGCCCTTGCCGATGTGCTGCCACTGGGGGAGGAACTGGGCGAGCGCGGCGGGCGGTACCGGTTCCAGCTCGTGCCGCAGCGCGGCCAGCGAACGGCGGCGCAGCCGGCGCAGCACCGTGGCGTCGCACCACTCCTGGCCGATGCCCGCCGGATGGAACTCGCCCTGTACGACCCGGCCGCTGCCGGCCAGCCGCTGCAGGGCGCCCTCGGTCACCGCGACGCCCAGACCGAAGCGCGCGGCGGCGGAGGCCGAGGTGAAGGGCCCGTGGGTACGGGCGTAGCGCGCGAGGAGGTCGCCGAGCGGGTCCTTCACCGGCTCGGTGAACGCCTCCGGGACGCCGACCGGCAGGGCGGTGCCCAGCGCGTCGCGCAGGCGTCCCGCGTCCTCGACGGCCGCCCAGTGGTCCTCGCCCGCGACGCGCACCTTGATGACCCGCCGGGCGGCGGCCAGTTCACGCGCCCACTCCGGCTCGGCGCCCCGCTCGGCCAGCTCGGCGTCGGTCAGCGGACCGAGCAGCCGGAGCAGGTCCGCGACGCTCTCCGGGTCCTTGGCGCGCCGGTCCTCGGTGAGCCACTGGAGTTCGCGCTCCAGCTCGGTCAGCACCTCGGCGTCGAGCAGCTCCCGCAGCTCCGCCTGGCCCAGCAGCTCGGCGAGCAGCCGGGAGTCCAGGGAGAGCGCGGCGGCCCGGCGCTCGGCGAGCGGGGAGTCGCCCTCGTAGAGGAACTGGGCGACATAACCGAACAGCAGGGAGCGGGCGAACGGGGAGGGTTCGGGGGTGGTGACCTCGACCAGGCTGACCTTGCGGGACTCGATGTCGCCCATCAGCTCGACCAGGCCGGGCACGTCGAACACGTCCTGGAGGCACTCGCGGATCGCCTCCAGGACGATCGGGAAGGACCCGAACTCGCTGGCCACCTCCAGCAGTTGCGCCGCCCGCTGGCGCTGCTGCCACAGCGGGGTGCGCTTGCCGGGGTTGCGGCGCGGCAGCAGCAGCGCGCGGGCGGCGCACTCCCGGAAGCGGGAGGCGAACAGGGCCGAGCCGCCGACCTGGTCGGTGACGACCTGGTCGACCTCGCCCTTGTCGAAGGCGACGTCCGCCGCGCCGACCGGGGCCTGTTCGCCGTCGTACTCCGTGCCGCCCTTGCCGGGGCTCTGGTCCATGAGGTCCAGGCCCATCAGGTCGGCGTCGGGCAGGCGCAGCACGATGCCGTCGTCGGCGTGCATGACCTGCGCGTCCATGCCGTACCGCTCGGAGAGGCGGGCGCCGAGCGCGAGGGCCCAGGGGGCGTGCACCTGGGCGCCGAAGGGGGAGTGGATCACGACCCGCCAGTCGCCCAGCTCGTCCCGGAAGCGCTCCACGACGATGGTCCGGTCGTCCGGGATGTGCCCGCATGCCTCGCGCTGCTCGGCCAGGTAGGACAGGACGTTGTCCGCCGCCCACGCGTCCAGGCCGGCGGTGAGCAGGCGCAGCCGGGCGTCCTCCTCGGACAGCGCGCCGACCTCGCGCAGGAACGCGCCGAGCGCGCGGCCCAGTTCGAGCGGGCGGCCGAGCTGGTCGCCCTTCCAGAACGGCAGCCGGCCCGGCACACCGGGCGCGGGGGAGACCAGGACCCGGTCGCGGGTGATGTCCTCGATGCGCCAGGAACTCGTGCCCAGCGTGAAGACGTCGCCCACGCGGGACTCGTACACCATCTCCTCGTCCAGCTCGCCGACCCGGCCGCCGCCCTTCTTGGGGTCGGACCCGGCGAGGAACACGCCGAACAGACCCCGGTCGGGGATGGTGCCGCCGGAGGTGACGGCGAGCCGCTGGGCGCCGGGGCGGCCGCTGATGGTGCCGGCCACGCGGTCCCACACCACGCGGGGGCGCAGTTCCGCGAACGCGTCCGACGGGTAGCGGCCCGCGAGCATGTCCAGGGTGGCGGTGAACGCGGACTCGGGGAGCGAGGCGAAGGGGGCCGCGCGCCGCACGGTGGCCAGCAGGTCGTCGAACTGCCAGGTGTCCAGCGCCGTCATGGCGACGATCTGCTGGGCCAGGACGTCCAGCGGGTTGGACGGCACCCGCAGCGACTCGATCCCGCCGGAGCGCATCCGCTCGGTGACCACGGCCGCCTGCACCAGGTCGCCCCGGTACTTGGGGAAGACCACGCCGGTGGAGACGGCGCCCACCTGGTGCCCGGCGCGGCCCACGCGCTGGAGGCCGGAGGCGACCGAGGGTGGGGACTCGACCTGGACGACCAGGTCGACGGCGCCCATGTCGATGCCCAGCTCCAGGCTGGAGGTGGCCACCACGGCGGGCAGCCGCCCGGCCTTCAGGTCCTCCTCGACGAGCGCGCGCTGCTCCTTGGAGACCGAGCCGTGGTGCGCGCGGGCGATCACCTGCGGGGCGCCCTGGGCCGCGCCCGAGCCGCCCATCAGCTCTGCGGGGGAGTGGTGCTCGTCCAGCTTCTCGCCGGTGGCGCGCTCGTAGGCGATCTCGTTGAGCCGGTTGCACAGCCGCTCCGCCAGGCGGCGGGAGTTGGCGAAGACGATGGTCGAGCGGTGCGACTGGACCAGGTCGGCGATCTTCTCCTCGACGTGCGGCCAGATCGACGGCTTCTCCGCCTTGTCGTCGCCGTCGGCGGCGGGGGAGCCGCCCAGCTCGCCCATGTCCTCGACGGGCACGACCACCGAGAGGTCGAACTCCTTGCCCGACTCGGGCTGGACGATCTCCACCTTGCGCCGGGGCGAGAGATAGCGGGCCACCTCGTCCACCGGCCGCACGGTCGCCGACAGGCCGATCCGGCGCGCGGGCTTGGGCAGCAGCTCGTCCAGCCGCTCCAGGGTCAGCGCCAGGTGCGCGCCGCGCTTGGTGCCCGCGACCGCGTGCACCTCGTCCAGGATCACGGTCTCGATGCCGGTGAGCGCGTCCCGCGCGGACGAGGTCAGCATCAGGAACAGCGATTCGGGCGTGGTGATCAGGATGTCCGGCGGGCGCGTGACCAGGGCGCGCCGCTCGGCGGGCGGGGTGTCGCCGGAGCGGATGCCCACCTTGACCTCGGGCTCGGGCAGGCCCAGGCGCACGGACTCCTGGCGGATGCCGGTCAGCGGGCTGCGCAGATTGCGCTCCACGTCCACCGCGAGCGCCTTCAGCGGGGACACGTACAGCACCCGGCAGCGCTTCTTCGGGTCGGCCGGGGGCGGGGTGGAGGCGAGCTGGTCCAGCGCGGCGAGGAAGGCGGCCAGCGTCTTGCCGGAGCCGGTCGGCGCCACCACCAGGGCGTCCGACCCCTCGTTGATGGCCTTCCAGGCGCCCGCCTGGGCCTCGGTGGGCGCGTGGAACGCCCCCGTGAACCATTCGCGGGTCGCGGGGGAGAAGCCTTCGAGGGCCGGGTGGGCGGAACTGACCATGCCTCCATCCTGCACCCGCCCACTGACAATCGGCCTGACCTGGGCAAACAGGACAGATCAGGGCGTGCCGCGACCGGCGGACGTGGCCGACAATGGGCGTATGGCGGGATCGGACGAGCGGGCACGGCACTGGCGGTACGCGGAACTGCCCGGCGTCGACCTGCTCCGCGCCCGCTACATCCGCAAGACCTTCGTCCGCCACACCCACGAGAACTTCGTGATCGCGGCCATCACGGACGGCATCGAGGTCTTCCACCACCGGGGCTCCGACGTCTCCGTGGGCGCGGGTGCCCTCGCCCTGGTCAACCCCGACACCCCGCACACCGGCCGCGCGGGCGTCCCCGAGGGCTGGCGGTACGGGGCGGTGTACCCCTCGCCCGAGGTGGTGGCCCGGATAGCCGCCGAGACGACCACCATCCGGGGCACGCCCGGCTTCGCCGCGCCGATGGTGGACGACCCGTACACCGTCCGCCTCGTCCACCAGGTGCTGCGCGCCGCCGAGGAGGGCAACGCGCTGGCCGCCGACACCCTGCTGAGCGTCGCGGTGACCCGGCTGCTGCGGCTCAACGGCGGCCCGCTGCCCGAGCGCCGCATCCGCTCGGCGGGGGCGGGAATCGCCGCACGCGCGCGTGCCG
The DNA here is from genome assembly GCF_004784475.1 of Streptomyces bauhiniae. GTDB lineage: Bacteria > Actinomycetota > Actinomycetes > Streptomycetales > Streptomycetaceae > Streptomyces > Streptomyces seoulensis. Next base: position 670,624 of record NZ_SRRT01000004.1, on the reverse strand, counting down.
TGCTGGAGGAGCGGATGGCGGAGCCGCCCGGCCTGGAGCGCCTCGCCACCGACCTCGGCACCAGCCGCTTCGCCCTGCTGCGGGCCTTCCGGGACGCCTACGGCATGCCTCCGCACACCTGGCTCACCGACGCGCGCGTGCGCCGCGCCCGGCTCCTGCTGGACACCGGCACCTCACCCGCCGAGGCCGCCGCGCTCGTCGGCTTCACCGACCAGCCCCACCTCAACCGCCACTTCGCCCGCATCGTCGGCGTGCCTCCGGGGGCCTACCAGCGCGAACGCGAGAACCGCGAGAGCGCGGGTGGGCGCAACAACGTACAAGACGGCGCCGCGCGGGCGGCCGTAGCGTCCGGGGCGTGGCACAGCGACAGACAGCACTCGCGGACAGAGCCGCCGAGGACGTGGGAAAGCCGGACAGCGCCGTCGTACGGGACGCCCTCGGGGTCGGCGTCGCCGTAGGGCTCTCCGGCTTCGCCTTCGGCGTCACCTCGGCCGGCAGCGGACTCGGACTCCTGCAGACCTGCACACTCAGCCTCCTGGTCTTCACCGGCGCCTCCCAGTTCGCCCTCGTAGGGGCGCTCGCGGCGGGCGGCAACCCGTTCACGGCCGCGGCGGGCGCGTTCTTCCTGGGCGTGCGGAACGCGTTCTACGGGCTGCGGCTCTCGCAGTTGCTCGCCCTCCCGCGCGCGTTGCGGCCGTTCGCCGCCCAATGGGTGATCGACGAGACCACCGCCGTCACCGTGGCCCAGCCCGACCGCCGCTCCGCGCGGCTCGGCTTCACCGTCACCGGGCTCAGCCTCTACGTGCTGTGGAACCTCACCACCCTGCTCGGCGCCCTCGGCGCGCAGGCCCTCGGCGACACCGACGCCTGGGGGCTGGACGCGGCCGGACCCGCCGTCTTCCTGGCGCTGCTCGCGCCCATGCTGACCACGTTCACCGAACGCGCGGTCGCCGCCCTCGCGGTCGTCCTGGGCCTCGGCCTGCTGCCCGTCCTGCCCGCCGGGGCGCCCGTGCTGGTGGCGGCCCTGGCAGCGCCGCTCGCCCTGTTCGTCCAAGGACTGAACTCCGCGCGGCGGCCGGACGCCCCGGAGGAGGACCGTTGAACACCTGGCTCGCCATCGGCGCCACCGCGCTCGGCTGCTACGCCGTCAAGCTCGCCGGACTGCTCGTCCCCGCCAGCGCCGTGGAACGGCCGCTGGTCAAGAAGCTCGCCGCGCTGCTGCCGGTCGCCCTGCTGGCCGCGCTCACCGCCCAGCAGACCTTCGCCGACGGCCACGCCCTCGTCCTGGACGCGCGGGCCGCAGGAGTGGCCGCGGCGGCCGTCGCGCTGCTGCTCCGGGCGCCGTTCCTGGTGGTCGTCGCGGTCGCCGTGGTGGTGACCGCCGGCGTACGCGCCCTGACCGGCTGAGCGCCGGGTCAGCCGACGTAGCGGCCGTACGCCCTGAGGGTGCGCAGCGCCTCGATGGTCACGCCGGCGCGCGCCTCCAGCGCCGGAGCCGGTGCCCATTGCCGCCATCGGACCGGCCACCCGCCGTCCTCCTCCTGCTCGGCGGCGAGGAAGTCCAGCGAACGCGCCATCTCCTCGTCGGTGAACCACGCGCGCGCGAGCGAGCCGGGGGTGCGCGCGAAGTCGTGCGGGAAGTGGTGCTCGCCGGGCGCGTAGCCGGGGGCGACGGGGTACGCGTCGAGCTTGTCCGGGTCCAGCGCCGCGAGCCGCCGCTCGCGCACCAGGCGGCCGAGCCGGTCGGCGGCCGCTTCCGCGCGGGCACGGTCGGGAGCGGCGTCCAGGAAGGCCACGGCGGCCTCGACCTCGTAGGGATGCGACGCCTCCAGGGCGTCCACGGCCTGCCAGCAGAAGTCGGTGGCCCGGAACAGCCACGCGTGCCACACCTCGTTGCGGTGCAGCAGGCCCACCACCGGGCCCGTCGCCAGCAGCTCGCTCGGCGGGTCGTCCACCACCGGCACGAAGGGCGCCGCCGGATAGCCGCGCTGGCTCGGACAGACCGCGGGCAGGGCGCCGTCGGCGGTGGACACCGAGGTCAGATAGCGGCACACCCGCTCCACCCGCTGCCCGCCGCACCGGCCGACCGCGTCCAGCACGTGCAGCGCGCGGGCGGTGTGCAGCGGCTGGCTCACCGGGCCGCGCAGGTCGGGCTCCAGGGCGTGGCCGTAACCGCCGTCCTCGTTGCGATAGGCGTCCAGCGCCCGCTCCACCGGGTCCGCGCCGCCGTTCAGGAAGCGGTGCGCGAAGAGCCGCTGCTCCAGCACGCGCGCGGTGAGCCAGACGAAACGCTCCGCGCGGAGGAGCGGGGTGTGCGCCGGGCGCGCGGAGGGGAGTGAGGGACCACCTGATTCGGCCATGGACCAGACCGTAGAGCCCCCGGACCCCGCCGAGAACGGTCCCGGCCACTCCCGCCCCCCGAGGCGGGATACTTGAGGCATGCGGTTGACGGTCTTCTGGCAGCGGATGGCGGAGCACTTCGGTGCGGGGTACGCCGACTCCTTCGCGCGCGATCACATCATGTCCGAGCTGGGCGGACGGACGGTGCACCAGGCACTGGACGCCGGCTGGGACGCCAAGGACGTGTGGCGCGTGGTGTGCACCGTGATGGACGTGCCGGGGGACAAGCGCTGAGCCGCGGTCGTCGCCCGGCGTCGGGCGACATCGGCCGAAAGGCGGGGGCGAAATACGCGGATCGCCGGTCCCCCGGTCGACGGACGGTCCGAGGGGTGTGTTGACGGCCACATACCGAGTAGGTCACCCGGGCCCTCATACGGTCCGCGCTGTCGGTGGCGTGGGCGAGACTTGGCCCGTGGCACGCATCGACGACATCGAGCCGACCGACCCGCAGACGGCACCTCCGGCCGGGGCGGCGGCCTCCGCCGACGGCACGCCGCCGCGCGAGCCCGCGGCCGGTGCGCCGGGCGGTGCCCGGATGCCGCGCTGGCTGCCGCGCGCCATGGTGCTCGCGCTCGCACTGGTCGCGCTGTTCCAGTTGGGGAGCTGGGCCTTCCACGAGCTGACCGGGCTCCTCCTCAACATCCTGATCGCGTTCTTCCTGGCGCTCGCCATCGAGCCCGCCGTCAGCCGCATGTCCGCGCGCGGGATGCGCCGGGGGCTCGCCACCTTCCTGGTCTTCCTCGGCCTGGCCGTCGTCACCGCGGGCTTCTTCACCCTGCTCGGCTCGATGCTCGCGGGCCAGATCATCAAGATGATCGAGGGCTTCCCCGAGTACCTCGACTCGGTCATCAACTGGGTCAACCAGACCTTCCACCTGGAGGTCCGCCGGGTCGACGTCCAGGAGGGCCTTCTCCACTCCGACTGGCTGCGCAAGTACGCGCAGAACAGCGCCGCCGGCGTCCTCGACGTGTCCGCCCAGGTGCTCGGCGGGCTCTTCCAGATCCTCACCGTCGGCCTGTTCTCGTTCTACTTCGCCGCCGATGGCCCCCGCCTGCGCCGCGCCCTGTGCTCGGTGCTGCCGCCCGCGCGGCAGGCCGAGGTGCTGCGCGCCTGGGAGATCGCCGTCGACAAGACCGGCGGCTACATCTACTCGCGCGGCCTGATGGCGCTCATCTCCGGCGTCGCGCACTACATCCTGCTCCAGGCCCTCGGCGTGCCGTACGCGCCCGTGCTCGGCGTCTGGGTCGGCCTGGTCTCGCAGTTCATACCGACCATCGGCACCTACCTCGCGGGCGCGCTGCCGATGCTGATCGCGTTCACCGTGGCGCCCTGGTACGCGGTCTGGGTGCTGATCTTCGTGGTGGTCTACCAGCAGTTCGAGAACTACATGCTGCAGCCCAAGCTGACGTCCAAGACCGTCGACATCCACCCGGCCGTCGCCTTCGGCTCGGTCATCGTGGGCACCGCGCTGCTCGGGGCGGTGGGCGCCCTGATCGCCATCCCGGCGGTCGCCACGCTGCAGGCGTTCCTCGGGGCGTACGTGAAGCGGTACACGGTCACGGACGACCCGCGCGTGCACGGCCACCGGCTGCGCCGGCAGGGCCGCCCGGACACCTTCATCCGCCTCCGCCTGGGGCGCCCTCGGGCACCGGAGCCGGACTCCGAGGGCCAGTAGGGGCTCTCTAGGGGGCTTCCCGCTGGGCGCGGGCGCGGCGGTGGGCCGCGACGCGCTCGCGGGTGGCGCAGCGGCGTGAGCAGTAGCGGCGGGGCGGGCCGCTGCCCTGGGTGACATAGACGTTGTCGCAGCTCGGGGAGGCGCAGGTGCCGCCCGGTGGCCGCTGACGGTCCCAGAGCAGGACGGTGAGCGCCAGGCAGGAGGAGGCCAGGAGCCACTCGGCCCAGGGAGCGTCATCGGCGCGGTCCAGGTGGGGGTGCCAGGGGGTGGCGCCGTCGTGCGAGGAGAGCCTGAGGCGGCCGGTGTGCGCGTGCAGCAGGCGGTTGAGGGTCGCGGCGGCCGTGTTGGTGTCCTCGGCGGCGAAGACCTCGCGCAACAGGGCTGCGGACGCGCGCATCTCGGTGACCTCGCGCGGGGAGAGGCCGACGTCCGTCTCGCCGTACGCGCGGAGTACGGCTGTTACGTCCGCCGGGGCGGGGTGGTCGTCGGCGAGGGCGTTGATCAGGTCTGCGGTGCGCTGGGCCGTCGTCAGCACCGAGTGGCGGGTGGACCAGTCGTCGGGGGCGGGGCCGGAGACGGGGGTGGAGGGCACGGGGCGAATGTAACGCATATTGCGGACGTTTGAGTTACCTCCGTAACGTCGGGGTGGTGAAAAGGCGTTACGGGTTTGCCGCGTACCTCGCGGGCGCGGTGGCCGCCCGGGTGGGGGACGAGATGTCGGGGCCCGCGCTGATGCTGGGCGGGTTCGCGGTCACGGGTTCGGCCACTGCCGGGTCGGCACTGCTCGCGGGGGTCACGGTCTCCGCCGTGGTGGGTGGGCCGGTGCTGGGGCTGTTGCTCGATCGGGTGGAGCGGCCGGGGTGGTTGCTCGCGGGGGCGATGGGGCTTTACGGCGGGGGATTGGGGCTGGTTCTGCTCGGGCTCGGCCGGGTGCCCTTTGTCGCTGTGCTGGGGCTTGCCGTGGTGGTCGGGGTGGCGGGGCCTGCTGTGGCGGGTGGGTGGACGGCGCAGTTGCCTCGGGTGGTGCCTGGTGGGGGGTTGGGGCGGGCGAATGTCCTTGACGCCATGACGTTCGGGGTGGCGAGTCTGGCTGGTCCCGCGTTGGCGGGGGGTGTGGCGGAGGGGGTGGGGGCGGCTGGTGCGGTGGTGGTTGCCGGGGTGCTGATCGGGGTGGCGGTGCCTGTGGCGTGGGGGTTGCCGAGGGGGTCTGCTGGTCGGGAGGCGGCTGGCGGGGGTTTTGCTGCTGGGGTGCGGTTCGTGCTGGGGAATCCTGCTCTGGCGCGGGCGACCTTCACTTCGGTGGGCTGCTGTCTGGCGCAGGGGGTGCTTACGGCTTGCGTTCCCTTGCTGGGGGAGCGGGCGCTGGGCGGGGCGGCGCGTGGGGCGGTGTTGCTGTCGTGTGCGGCGGGGGCGGGGCTGGTGGCCAACGCTGTGCTTGCCCGGCTGGTGGTGGCGCCGGATGCGGTGATCCGCCTGGGCGCGCTGGTGCAGGCCGCCGGACTGGCGCTGGCGGCTACGGGGCGACCGGCCGCGTTGATCGGGGCCGCGCTGCTGATCGGCGCCGGCGAGGGGCCGCAACTGACGGCCCTGTTCGCCGTCCGGCACCGGGAGTCCCCGGACCACCTGCGGAGCCAGGTCTTCACGACGGGCGCCAGCATGAAGATCACGGGCTTCGCCTTGGGGGCTGCCCTCGCGGGGCCGCTCGCGGCCCGTTCCCTGCCGGGGGCTCTGCTGCTGGCGTCGGGGGTTGCCGCTGTGGCCTGTGTTCGGGGCCGCCCGCAGCCGGGCCGCGCGCTCGACCACACCTGACCCGCCGGAGGCCCGACGTGCTTGACACGAAAATCGAACATCCATTCTTATGGAAGCTCAGGCGAGGCCGACGGCAGGGATTTACGTACGGTTCGGGTAGGGATGTACCCCAGTTATCCACAGGCCGGGCCGGCGTCGGGGCGCGTTGTCAGTGGCAGGCGTTAGCGTCTTTGACGTGAAGCGATCGACTCAAGCAAACCGGGTGGAACCCATGGCAGGAACCGACCGCGAGAAGGCGCTCGACGCCGCGCTCGCACAGATTGAACGACAATTCGGCAAGGGCGCAGTGATGCGCATGGGCGAGCGGTCGATGGAGCCCATCGAGGTCATCCCGACCGGCTCGACCGCCCTCGACGTGGCTCTCGGTGTCGGTGGTCTGCCGCGCGGCCGAGTCGTGGAGATCTACGGCCCGGAGTCCTCCGGTAAGACGACCCTCACCCTGCACGCCGTGGCCAACGCGCAGCGGGCCGGCGGCCAGGTCGCCTTCGTCGACGCGGAGCACGCCCTCGACCCCGAGTACGCGAAGAAGCTCGGCGTCGACATCGACAACCTGATCCTCTCCCAGCCGGACAACGGCGAGCAGGCGCTGGAGATCGTGGACATGCTGGTCCGCTCCGGCGCCCTCGACCTCATCGTCATCGACTCCGTCGCCGCGCTCGTCCCGCGCGCGGAGATCGAGGGCGAGATGGGCGACAGCCACGTCGGTCTCCAGGCCCGTCTGATGAGCCAGGCCCTGCGGAAGATCACCAGCGCGCTCAACCAGTCCAAGACGACCGCGATCTTCATCAACCAGCTCCGCGAGAAGATCGGCGTCATGTTCGGCTCGCCGGAGACCACGACCGGTGGCCGCGCGCTGAAGTTCTACGCCTCGGTACGCATCGACATCCGCCGCATCGAGACCCTGAAGGACGGCACGGACGCGGTCGGCAACCGCACCCGCTGCAAGGTCGTCAAGAACAAGGTCGCCCCGCCGTTCAAGCAGGCCGAGTTCGACATCCTCTACGGCCAGGGCATCAGCCGCGAGGGCGGTCTGATCGACATGGGCGTGGAGCACGGCTTCGTCCGCAAGGCCGGCGCCTGGTACACGTACGAGGGCGACCAGCTCGGCCAGGGCAAGGAGAACGCCCGCAACTTCCTCAAGGACAACCCCGACCTCGCCAACGAGATCGAGAAGAAGATCAAGGAGAAGCTGGGCGTCGGAGTGCGTCCCGAGAAGCCCGCCGCCGAGCCGGGCACGGACGCCGCCGCGGTCACCGCGCCGGGCGCCGACGCCAAGGCCACGGACGCCAAGGCGGCCCCCGCCCCGGCCAAGGCCACCAAGCCCAAGGCCGCCGCAGCCAAGAGCTGACCCGTGACGCGACGAACCGACTGGGCCGAGTACGACCACTCCGCGTCCGGTGCCCCACGGGGGAGGGGCATCGGACGCGACCCGGCCACGGCCGCGCCCGGTGACGACGCGGACGGACCTGAGGACAGCCACCCGGCGCCACACCGGTCCGGGTGGGACGGCACACGCTCGGAGGGGTCCCACGGGGGCGGCTCCTCCCGGCGCGGCCGTCGGCGGCGCGGCTTCGGGGAGCCCGCCGGCACGGACGAGGACACCCCGCGCTCGTCGAGGGCCGGGCAACGGGTGTCCTCCACGGAGGCGGACCCGGCCGAGAAGGCGCGGAACATCTGTCTGCGCCTGCTCACCGGAACCCCGCGCACCCGCAAGCAGCTCGCGGACGCCCTGCGCAAGCGGGAGATCCCGGACGAGGTCGCCGAGGAGGTGCTGTCGCGGTTCGAGGAGGTGGGACTCATCAACGACGGCGCCTTCGCGGACGCCTGGGTGGAGTCGCGGCACCACGGCCGGGGGCTGGCCCGTCGCGCCCTCGCCCGTGAACTGCGCACCAAGGGCGTCGACTCGGCACTGATCGACGAGGCCGTGGGCCAGCTCGACTCCGAGCAGGAGGAGGCGACCGCCCGCGAGCTGGTGGACCGCAAGCTGCGCGCCACCCGTGGGCTGGACCGGGACAAACGGCTCCGCCGCCTCGCCGGGATGCTCGCCCGCAAGGGGTATCCCGAGGGCATGGCCCTCCGCGTCGTCCGCCAGGCGCTGGAGGAAGAGGGCGAGGACACGGAGTTCCTGGCGGAGGACGGTTTCTGACGGGCGGACAGAAGGGTCCGCTCAGGGCGCCGAGCCCCGAGCGGACGTACTGCTCAGGCCACCGGCTCCACCGGCAGCCCCGCCGCGCGCCACGCCTGGAAGCCGCCCACCAGGTCGGTCGCGCGGCGCAGCCCGAGCTGGTGCAGGGAGGCGGCCGCGAGGCTGGACGCGTAGCCCTCGTTGCAGATGATCACGGCCCGCAGATCGTGCCCGGTGGCCTCCGGCACCCGGTGGCTGCCCTGCGGGTCGAGCCGCCACTCCAGCTCGTTGCGCTCGATCACCAGGGCGCCGGGGATCAGCCCGTCCCGGTCGCGCAGGGCCGCGTACCGGATGTCGACCAGCAGGGCCTCGCCGTCGCGGGCCGCCTCGTGCGCCGCGCGCGGCTCGATACGCCGGTAGCCGGAGCGGACCCGCTCCAGCAGCTCGTCGATCCCGACCGGACGCAGCGCGTCGCCGTCGCCGCTCACTGCCAGTCCTCCGGGCTCTCGACCTGCTCCAGCCGGAGCACCTGGCCGGTGCGGCTGTAGCGGCGGATGCGCGGCAGCGGCGGGTAGTAGGCGTGGACCGAGACCGCGTGCCGGTCGGGGGAGTCGTTGAACACCTCATGCACATGGTGCCGGCCGAAGGCGCGGCCCTGACCGGCGCCGAGGCGGCGTTCGCGGTCGACGTCCTCGGTGAGTTCGAGGGTCCGCCAGCCGTCCGTGGGCAACCGGGCGGCCAGCGAGTTCTCGTGCAGCTCGCCGGACGCGGTGAGGAAGGCGCCGACCGAGTCGGCGTGGTCGTGCCAGCCCGTGCCGGTACCGGGCGGCCAGCCGATCAGCCACGCCTCGCTGCCGCCCGGCCCCTCCAGCCGGAGCCAGGTGCGGCCCTCGGGGTCGAGCGGGAGGGAGGCGATCAGTTCCGCGTCGGCGGCGGCGCGCCGGACGAAGTCGAGCAGCTCGGCCTGGCTTGGGGCCGAGGTGGGCGTGGGGGAGGTGAGGGGGGAGACAGACACGTGCACCGTCCTGAAGAGGGTTCGCCGAACGGGCGCGCGGCGGCGCCCGGAGAAGGGGGATGCGAATTCAGCAGGACGGGCGACACACGCAGCCCGCGTAGCGGAGCAGGTCCATATGGACCCTCCGCCACAGGCGTACACGGGTGTCGGTCACGATCCGGAGTACAGCATGCCGCCGCACTCCGGTCAATCGGTCGTCATCATGTGGACAGTCAGGGGCGCGCCCGAGGTCAGCGCGCCCCCGAACCGGCCTCCGCCTCTTCCTTCAGGGCGTCCTCCAGCGGTGCCGCGCCGCCGAGCGCGGCCTCCGCCGCCGCGTACAGATCGGCGGGCCGTACCCCGCTGAGCGCGGTCACCAGATGGCCGTCCGGACGGATCAGGAGCACGCTGTGCGCCGGGGCTCCCGGATAGCTCTCCGCGACCAGCAGCTCCGCCCGGTGCGGCAGCGCGGTCACCGCGGCCGCCAGCCGGGGCATGACCCCGGCGGACATCCAGTGCTTGCGGTCCCACACCCCCGTACCCGGCGCGATCAGGACGACGAGCAGCGCCCCCCGGCCCAGCCGGTCGCGCAGCCGCACGAAGGAGCCGTCCTCCGCGGTGACCCGTACATCGGCGACGGGGGCGCCCGGCTCGGTGTCGACCGGGATCTCGCCCTCCAGGTAGCGGGGCGCGAGCGGCGAGGTGGCGTACGCCCCCGGTTCGCCGAGCGCACCGCGCCCCAGGTGACCGTCCGTCACCAGGGTGTCGTGGTTGCGGGACGCGCCGGGCATGTAGCCGCGCAGTCCGCCGGTGCCGCGCAGCACCGGGAGCAGTTGGTCGGCGGCGCGCAGCCGGGTGGCGACCACCGCGCGCCGCTCGGCCTGGTAGCTGTCGAGCAGCGTCTCGTGCGCGCCGTGGTGCCAGGCGACGGCCAGCTTCCAGGCGAGGTTGTCGGCGTCCCGCAGCCCCTCGTCGAGGCCCTGCGTGCCGAGCGCGCCCAACAGGTGGGCGGCGTCCCCGGCGAGGAACACCCGGCCGGAGCGCCAGCGGCGGGCCAGCCGGTGGTGGACGGCGTGCACACCGGTGTCCAGGAGGTCGTAGGCCGGAACCGCGCCGCCGGTCCAGCCGGCGAGGGTCTTGCGGACGTTGCTGACCAGGAATTCGGGCGTGATCAGGTCCTTGCCGGCCGGCAGCAGCCAGTCCAGGCGCCAGGTGCTGTCCGGCAGCGGCCGGGCGCTCACCTCTGTGGAAGGGTGGCCGGACGACCGCCACGGCGGCATCCGGTGCAGCAACGCGCTGCCTTCCCACGGGAGTTCGACGCGCAGGGTGGCGACCGCGTGCCGCTCCACCGCCGTCCGGCCGGGGAAGCGGATGTCCATCAGCTTGCGGACGGTGGAGCGGGGGCCGTCGCAGCCGACCAGATGACTGCCCCGCCACCAGGTGCCCCGCGGGCCGCGGGTGTGCGCGGTGACACCGGAGCGTTCCTGTTCGAGGGAGTCGAGACGGCTGTCCAGGGCGACCTCGACCAGCGGTTCGGCATCGGCGGCCGCGCGCAGGGCGGCGGTGAGGATGTGCTGCTCGACGTGGAGCGGCGCGGGGTCCCCGGCCGCGAAGGCGATCTCGCCCACCACCTGCCGGCGCCGCTGCGACCGCCAGCCGGTCCAGCGCAGCCCCAGGTCATCGGCCCGTACCGAGGTCAGCCGCTCCAGCAGTGCGGCGGTGTCCTCGCGCAGGACGACGGTGCGCGCCGGCCGGGGCTCGTCCTTGCCGCCGGTCTCGTCGAGCACGACGGACGGCACCTCCTGACGGGCCAGCGCCAGGGCGAGCGTGAGCCCGACAGGCCCCGCTCCGACGATGATCACCGGGTCCACGGTGTGGCGCCCCCTGCCCATGACGATGCCTCGACGAACACGCGGGAACAGGAAGGTGAAGCGGGGTGCACGATCACAGAACGTATGCAACCCATTGGCAGAGTATGCGTCAAGTGACCGGGGCCCGTGGCGATCACCCCACCAGGATCGGGCACGGAGCCCCGGACCGCAATGGGGGGCCGGAACGGCGCACGCACGCCGACCCGGCCCCCCAGGGGCTCTTCTGAGCAGGTGTCAGACGGACACCGCACCGCCGGCGTCGCCCGCGTTGAGGTCATCGACCGTGCCGGCCCCGAGCACCGCGCCGGTGCCGCGCGTGCTGCGGCGCAGCCGGCCCTCCAGCCAGGAGGCGAAGGAGGTGAGCAGGAAGTTCAGCACGATGTAGAGGACCGCCACCACGGCGAAGCTCTGGATGACGTTGGCGTAGTTGGCCGCCAGGGTGCTGCGGGCGTTGAGCAGGTCGGTGAACTGGAGCATCACACCGCCGAGCGCCGTGTCCTTCACGATCACCACGAGCTGGCTGACGATGGCCGGGAGCATCGCGGTGACGGCCTGCGGCAGCAGGATGCCCGCCATCGTCTGGCCCTTGCGCAGGCCGATGGCGTACGCGGCCTCCGTCTGCCCCTTCGGCAGCGAGAGGATGCCCGCCCGGACGACCTCGGCGAGCACCGAGGCGTTGTACAGCACCAGGCCGGTGATGACGGCGTACAGCGGCCGGGAGTCGCTGGGGATGTCGGTGGAGCGGACGTAGAACTCAGCGGCGAACAGCATCAGCAGCAGTACCGGGATGGCGCGGAAGAACTCCACGACCACGCTCGCCGGTACGCGCACCCAGCGGTGGTCGGACATCCGGGCTATGCCGAATATCGCGCCCAGGGGCAGCGCGATCACCATGGACAGCGCGGCGGCCTTCAGGGTGTTGCCGAGGCCGGGCAGCAGATAGGTGGTCCACGCCTCGCCGGTGGTGAAGGGTTTCCACAGCGCCCATGCCAACTGGCCCTTGTCGTCCAGCTTCATCACGGCCCACCACAGCACCAGGCCGAGCAGGGCGAAGAAGACGACCGAGAGGACGACATTGCGCGTCCGGGCGCGGGGGCCGGGCGTGTCGTAGAGGACGGAACTCATCGCTTCACCGCCAGTCGCTTGCCGAGCCAGCCCAGGAAGAGGCCGGTCGGCAGGGTCAGTACCACGAAGCCGAGGGCGAAGACGGTGCCGATGGCGAGGGTCTGGGCCTCGTTCTCGATCATCGACTTCATCAGGGTGGCGGCTTCGGCCACGCCGATGGCGGCCGCCACCGTGGTGTTCTTGGTCAGGGCGATCAGGACGTTGGCCAGTGGGCCGATGACCGCGCGGAACGCCTGCGGCAGCACGATCAGCCGCAGCGTCTGCGAGAAGCTCAGCCCGATGGCGCGGGCCGCCTCGGCCTGCCCGAGCGGCACCGTGTTGATGCCGGAGCGGATCGCCTCGCACACGAACGCCGCCGTGTAGGCGATCAGCCCGAGCACCGCCAGTCGGAAGCCCTGGATCTTGAAGTCCTCGGCGCCCATGGTGACGCCGAAGATGTCGGCGAGGCCGAGCGAGGTGAACAGGATGATGATCGTCAGCGGGATGTTCCGCACGATGTTGACGTAGGCGGTGCCGAACCCGCGCATCAGCGGGACAGGACTGACCCGCATGCCGGCCAGCAGGATGCCCCAGACGAGGGAGCCGACGCCGGAGAAGACGGTGAGCTGCACCGTCGTCCAGAACGCCCCCAGGACGTCGTAGCCTTCAAGAAAGTCGAACACGTTCTCCCGCGCTTCCGGGTGTGTGGCCTACGGGGTGGTCGGGGCGCGCCGCCGTCCGGGAAGCGGTGGACGGCGGCGCGGGCCGTGGACCGTGCGGAGCCCGCCAGGTCCTCGCGTCGTGGAGCCGGGACTACTTGACGATGTCGCCGATCTTCGGGGCGGGCTCGTTCTTGTAGTGGGCCGGGCCGAAGTTCTTCTCGACGGCCTTGTCCCACGACTTGTCGGAGACCATCTGCTCCAGCGCCCTGTTGATCTTGTCGACGGTCGCGGAGTCGCCCTTCTTGACGCCGATGCCGTAGTTCTCGTTGCTGAGCTTCAGACCCGCGAGCTGGAACTGGCCCTTGTACTTGTCCTGCGCGGCGAAGCCCGCGAGGATCGAGTCGTCCGTGGTCAGCGCGTCCACGGCGCCGCTCTGGAGACCGGCGACGCACTCGGAGTAGCCGGACAGGGGACGCAGGTTGGCCTTCGGGGCGATCGTCTTCTGGACGTTCTGCGCCGAGGTGGAACCGGTCACGGAACACAGCTTCTTGCTGTTGAGGTCCGTGCCCTTGGTGATGTCCGAGCCCTTCTTCACCAGCAGGTCCTGGTGGGCCAGCAGGTACGGGCCGGCGAAGTCCACCTTCTGCTTGCGCTCGTCGGTGATGGAGTAGGTGGCCGCGATGAACTTGACGTCGCCGCGCTGGAGGGCGTTCTCGCGGTCGGCGCTCTTGGTCTGGACCCACTCGATCTGGTTCGGCTGGTAGCCGAGCTTCTTGGCGACGTAGGTGGCGACGTCCACGTCGAAGCCGGAGTAGGAGCCGTCCGGCTCCTGCAGACCGAGACCCGGCTGGTCGAACTTGATGCCGATCTTGATCTTCTTGCCGCCCGAGGCGTCGTCCTTCTTGTCACCGCCGCAGGCGGTGACGGACACGGCGAGGGCGAGCACCACGGCGGAGGCGGCGGTGACCTTGCGGAGCTTCATGGTGGACATCCTTTGCGTGATGCGTGACGGAGCGAACGTGAGAAAGAGCGCGAGGACGCGGGCCGCCGCGCGGACGGCGCCGGGCCGCCCGGAGATCCGGACGGCCGGGGCGGCACGGTCGGCGCGGGAGCCCGGCCCCGGGCTCAGTGGTGCAGGATCTTGGACAGGAAGTCCTTGGCCCGGTCGCTGCGCGGATTGCTGAAGAACTGCTCGGGGGCGGCCTGTTCGATGATCCGGCCGTCCGCCATGAAGACCACGCGGTTGGCGGCCGAGCGGGCGAAGCCCATCTCGTGGGTGACGACGACCATCGTCATGCCCTCGCGGGCCAACTGCTGCATGACCTCGAGGACTTCGTTGATCATCTCGGGGTCGAGGGCCGACGTGGGCTCGTCGAAGAGCATCACCTTCGGGCCCATCGCCAGCGCCCGCGCGATGGCCACGCGCTGCTGCTGGCCGCCGGACAACTGCGCCGGGTACTTGTCGGCCTGGCTGCCGACGCCGACCCGGTCGAGCAGGGCGCGCGCCTGCTCCTCGGCCTTCTTCTTGTCCGTCTTGCGGACCTTGAGCTGGCCCAGCATCACGTTCTCGAGCACGGTCTTGTGCGCGAAGAGGTTGAAGGACTGGAACACCATCCCGACGTCCGCCCGCAGCCGGGCCAGCGCCTTGCCCTCCTGGGGCAGCGGCTTGCCGTCGATGGTGATGCTGCCGGAGTCGATCGTCTCCAGACGGTTGATGGTGCGGCACAGGGTCGACTTGCCGGACCCGGACGGCCCGATGACCACGACGACCTCGCCGCGGCCGATCGTCAGGTCGATCTCCTGGAGCACATGCAACGCGCCGAAGTGCTTGTTGACGCTCTTCAGGACGACCAGGTCGTCGGACGCGGCCACGTCTTCCTTGGCCACCGCTACTTCGGTCATCGCTCTCGGGCTCCGTCCTCCTCGGTTTCGGTGGACAGTAGTGACGACCCCGCGTCGGCGTCACCACATCTGAGGTGAATCTGAGCATCACGATCCGATAGCAATCGGACACGTGTCGTAGCACTTGCGTTCTGTGCGCGTATCGGCCGGATAACGGAAGGCTTGGGCAACCGGAACGCTCTTGACGGCGTCGTCCTTCATCGGCGTCACTGCATGGTGCACACGCGCGCACCATCGGTACGCGCCCGAGAAGAACCCAGACCGTACGAACGCTGAACCGAAGGGGGCCGGTATGAGACTGCTGCTCGTCGAGGACGACAACCACGTCGCCGCGGCCCTCTCCGCGGTCCTCGCCCGGCACGGCTTCGACGTCACCCACGCCCGCAGCGGCGAGGAGGCGCTCCAGGCGCTCGTCCCCGAGGGTCCCGGCTTCGGCGTGATCCTGCTCGATCTCGGCCTGCCCGACCAGGACGGCTACGAGGTCTGCGGCAAGATCCGCAAGCGCACCGGCACCCCGGTCATCATGGTCACGGCCCGCTCCGACATCCGCTCCCGCATCCACGGGCTCAACCTGGGCGCCGACGACTACGTGGTGAAGCCGTACGACACCGGCGAACTCCTCGCCCGCATCCACGCGGTGAGCCGCCGTACCGTCCCCGAGGACGCTGTGACCGGCGACGACAGCGCCGCCCTGCTGCTCGGCACGGTCCGTATCGAACTGCCCACCCGGCAGGTCAGCGTGGCCGGGGCCACCGTCGCGCTGACCCGCAAGGAGTTCGACCTGCTCGCGCTGCTCGCCCAGCGGCCCGGTGTGGTCTTCCGGCGGGAGCAGATCATCAGCGAGGTGTGGCGCACCAGTTGGGAAGGGACCGGGCGCACGCTGGAGGTGCATGTGGCGTCGCTGCGCGCCAAGCTGCGCATGCCCGCGCTGATCGAGACCGTGCGCGGGGTCGGCTACCGGCTCGTCGCCCCGGCCGGATAGCGGGGCCGGGTGCGCACTCGGCTCCTGCCGCTGCTCATCGTGCTGATGGCGGCCGTGCTCCTCGCGCTCGGCGTACCGCTCGCCGTCAGCGTGGCCGCGGCCGAGCAGCAGCGCGTCATCGTGGACCGGATAGACGACACCGCGCGCTTCGCCGCGCTCGCCCAGTTCGTCACCGACACCCCCAGCGGCAGCCGCTCCACCGCCCCCGACGAGCGCCTCCAGACCCTCCACCGCGAGCTGGAGAGCTACCACGACGTCTACGACATCCGTGCCGGCGTCTTCTACAGCGACCGCTCCGCCATGGTCAACGCACCCGGCGACTGGTTCGTACCGCAGGAGGGGGCGGTCCGGGCGGCCTTCGAGGAGGCGCTGCTCAGCCGCCGCAGCCACGACCCCGGCCAGGTGTGGCCCTGGCAGCGGTCCCGGCTCGTGGTCGCCTCGCCGGTGATCCGGGACGGAGACGTGGTCGCGGTCGTCGTCACCGACTCGCCCACCGAGCAGATGCGGTGGCGGGTCCTGCGCGGCTGGGCGCTGATCGCGGCCGGGGAGATCGCGGCGATGCTGCTCGCGGTGGGCGCGGCGCTGCGGCTGACCGGCTGGGTGCTCAGGCCGGTGCGCATCCTGGACGCCACCACCCACGACATCGCCACCGGACGCCTGAAGTCCCGCGTCGCGGTTGGTGGCGGGCCGCCCGAACTGCGGCGACTGGCACGGTCGTTCAACGAGATGGCGGACAACGTCGAGGACGTGCTGGAACAGCAGCGCGCCTTTGTCGCGGATGCTTCCCATCAACTGCGCAACCCCCTTTCGGCTCTGTTGCTGCGGATCGAACTGCTCTCTCTCGAACTCCCCGAGGGCAACGAGGAGATCGCCTCCGTGCGCACCGAGGGCAAACGGCTGGCCCAGGTGCTGGACGACCTGCTCGACCTGGCGCTGGCCGAGCACGCCGAGACCGAGGCCCGGCTGACCGACATCGGCGCCCTGACCGAGGAACGGGTCGCCGCCTGGACACCGACCGCCGAGGCCAAGGGCGTCCGGCTGATCGGCGACTGCCCGCCCACGACCGCCTGGGCCGACGCGATCTCCCTGTCCAGCGCGCTGGACGCGGTGATCGACAACGCGGTCAAGTTCACCCCCGAGCACGGCACGGTCGAGGTCGGTGTCCTCGCGAGCGGTGACACCACCACGGTCCAGGTCACCGACACCGGGCCAGGCCTGACCGACGACGAACTCGAGCGCGTGGGCGACCGGTTCTGGCGCAGCGGACGCCATCAGAACATCAAGGGCTCAGGGCTGGGCCTGTCCATCACCCGCGCCCTGCTCGCCGCGACGGGCTGCTCCATCTCCTACGGCCACCACGAGCCCGAGGGCCTGCGGGTCACCGTCACCCTGCCCCGGCAGGCCCCCCTCCCCGGCCCCCGTCAGGGCTTGACGGAGCGGTAGTAACGCCGGGCGCCGGTGTGCAGGGGGAGCGGGTCGGTGTAGATGGCGGTGCGCAGATCCACGCGCTGCGCGGAGTGCACATGCTTGCCTATCTCGTCCCGGCTCTTGATCACGATGCGGGTTATCCACTCCGTGAGCCTCGGGTCCAGGTCCGAGCGCGTCATCAGCAGGTTGGACACCGCGATGGTGGCCACCGTGGAGCCGCCCTGCACGAGCGGATACGCGGACTCCGGCATGTTCGTCGCGCGGTAGTAGCGCGCCGGCTCCCCCTCGGCGTGCAACCGGGAGACGAGCTTCCCCTCTATCGGTATGAACCGGAACCCCGACTTGTCCGCCAGCTCCGTCAGCCCACCGGTCGGCAGGCCACCGGACCAGAAGAACGCGTCGATGTCGTGGTCCGCCAGCATGTCCGGGCCGGTGTCGATCCCCGCGGACACCGGGACGATGTCCTTCTCCGGGTCGATCCCGGCGGCCTTCAGCACCCCGTTCGCGATCAGCCGCACCCCGGAGTTGGGCAGCCCGGTGGCCACCCGCTTGTCCCTCAGGTCGGCAACGCTGTCGATCTTGGCGCCGGGCGCCACGATGAGCTGCACATAGTCGTCGTAGAGCCGGGCCACCCCGCGCAGCCGGTGCTCGGCGGGGTGCGCCTGCTCATACGTCTGTACCGCGTCGGCCGCCGCGATGGTGAAGTCGGCCTTGCCCGACGCCACCCGCTGCACGTTCTCCTGTGAACCGGCGCTGCTGGTGAGCTTCACCGTCAGACCCGGCATGTCCTTCGCCAGCTCGTTGCGCAGGCGGCGGCCGTACTCCTCGTACACCCCGCGGGTGCCGCCGGTGCTGAACACGATCGTCCCGCTCGGCGGCTTCTCGCCGAGCGGCGCCAGCCACCAGAGCAGCAGACCGAGCACCACGACTCCCACGCCCGACGCCCACAGCAAGCGGCGCCGGCCGGGCAGCCGGGCGGAGATCTCGGCGAACGGGAACACCTTGGACATGCGGGCGATCCTGCCAGGCCGGAAGCGGCCGGACCAGGGCTGTGGACAACCGGACGGCCCTCGCTCCTGCCGCCTGTGGACAACCGGCCGGGGTGTCGGAGGAGCCGGTTACAGTCGCCGCATGAGCACTTCTCCCGCCCGTCTCGTCAGCGAGTTCCACCGCGCCTTCGGTCTCGACGCCCGCGCCATACCCACCGAGATCAGTCCCGAACTCGCCGCGCACCGAGGGGAACTGCTCGCCGAGGAAGCGGCGGAGGCGGCCGAGGTCTCGGTCACCGGCCCGCTCGACCACCTCGCGCAGGAACTGGCGGACGTGGTCTACGTCGCCTACGGCACCGCCCTGGTCCACGGCATCGACCTCGACGAGGTGATCGCCGAGATCCACCGCGCCAACATGAGCAAGGTCGGGCCGTCCGGCGAGATCAGCCGCCGCGAGGACGGCAAGGTCCTGAAGGGCGACCACTACCGGGCGCCCGACGTGTCGGCGGTCCTGCGCCGCCAGGGATGGACCCCGGCCGAGCGCTGACGACCCCGCTGTGTCCCCGGTCACCGGCCGCCGGGAGCGGGGACGGAGGGCCTCCGGGGACCGCCTACCCTTGACCCATGACCACCAGCAGCGACCGGAGCCCGGCAGTGGACGTTCGAGAAGCCAAGACGTACGAGGTGCGCACCTACGGGTGCCAGATGAACGTCCACGACTCCGAGCGATTGTCCGGGCTGCTCGAGGACGCCGGTTACGTACGGGCGCCCGAGGGTTCCGACGGGGACGCCGACGTGGTCGTGTTCAACACGTGCGCGGTCCGCGAGAACGCGGACAACCGGCTCTACGGCAACCTCGGCCGGCTCGCGCCGCGCAAGGTGTCGCGCCCCGGGATGCAGATCGCGGTCGGCGGCTGTCTCGCGCAGAAGGACCGCGACACCATCGTGAAGCGGGCCCCCTGGGTCGACGTGGTCTTCGGCACGCACAACATCGGCAAGCTGCCCGTCCTGCTGGAGCGCGCCCGCGTCCAGGAGGAGGCGCAGGTCGAGATCGCCGAGTCGCTGGAGGCGTTCCCCTCCACCCTGCCGACCCGGCGCGAGAGCGCGTACGCGGCCTGGGTGTCGATCTCCGTCGGCTGCAACAACACCTGCACCTTCTGCATCGTCCCGGCGCTGCGCGGCAAGGAGAAGGACCGCCGGACCGGCGACATCCTCGCCGAGATCGAGGCGCTGGTCGCCGAGGGCGTCAGCGAGATCACCCTGCTCGGGCAGAACGTCAACGCCTACGGCTCCGACATCGGTGACCGCGAGGCGTTCAGCAAGCTGCTGCGGGCCTGCGGAAAGATCGAGGGCCTGGAGCGCGTCCGCTTCACCTCCCCGCACCCCCGCGACTTCACCGACGACGTGATCGCCGCCATGGCCGAGACGCCGAACGTGATGCCGCAGCTCCACATGCCGCTCCAGTCCGGCTCGGACACCGTGCTGAAGGCGATGCGCCGCTCGTACCGGCAGGAGCGCTACCTCGGCATCATCGAGAAGGTCCGCGCCGCCATCCCGCACGCGGCCATCACCACCGACATCATCGTGGGCTTCCCCGGCGAGACCGAGGAGGACTTCGAGGAGACCATGAAGGTCGCCCGCGAGGCCCGCTTCGCCCAGGCGTTCACCTTCCAGTACTCCAAGCGCCCCGGCACCCCGGCCGCGACCATGGAGGGCCAGATCCCCAAGGAGGTCGTGCAGGCGCGCTACGAGCGCCTCGTCGCCCTCCAGGAGGAGATCTCCTGGGAGGAGAACAAGAAGCAGGTCGGCCGCACCCTGGAGCTGATGGTCGCCGAGGGCGAGGGCCGCAAGGACGGCGCCACCCACCGCCTCTCCGGCCGCGCCCCCGACAACCGCCTGGTCCACTTCACCAAGCCGGACGAGGAGGTGCGCCCCGGCGATGTCGTCACCGTCGAGGTGACCTACGCCGCCCCGCACCACCTGCTCGCCGAGGGCCCGGCCCTCGCCGTGCGCCGCACGCGCGCGGGCGACGCCTGGGAGAAGCGCAACGCGGCCGAGACCGCAGAGAAGGCCGGAGTCATGCTCGGCCTGCCGAAGATCGGCGTCCCCGCGCCGCTGCCGGCCGCCACGAGCGGCTGCGGCTGCGACTGACTCGTACCGCGCCTCATCCCTGGTCCACGGCATGCGCGGGCCGGGGGTGAGGCGGGTTACGCTGCCGATCATGCTTGTCGCAGCCGCCGTCTGCCCGTGCCCACCGCTGCTCGTCCCCGAGGTCGCCGCGGGCGCCGCGCCCGAACTGGACGCCGCCCGAGCCGCCTGCGCGGACGCGCTCGGCGTGCTCGCCGCCGCCCGCCCCGACCGCCTGGTGGTCCTCGGCCCCGCCGAGCAGGGCGGGCACTATCCGCAGGGCGCGCGGGGTTCGTTCCGGGGCTTCGGCGTCGAGCTGGATGTGAGGCTCGGCCCCGGGGAGGCACCCGGTCCGGAGCTGCCGGCTTCTCTGGCCGTCGCCGCGTGGCTGCTGGAGCGCATCGGCTGGGCCGAAGTGCCGGTCGAGGGAGTGGCCGTGGACGCGGATCTCCCCGCCGGCCAGTGCGCCGAACTCGGCGCGGAGATCACCGCCGGGAACGACCGGATCGCCCTGCTGGTGATGGGCGACGGCAGCGCCTCCCGCACGCTCAAGGCCCCCGGCTACCTCGACGACCGCGCGGCCCCCTTCGACGCCGAGGCCGCACGCGCCCTCGGCACCGCCGACCTGTCGGCCCTCGCCGCACTCGACGCCGGGCTCGCCCGCGAACTCCAGGCGTCCGGCCGCGCCCCCTGGCAGGTCCTCGCCTCGGCTGCCGAGGGCGCGGGCCTGGGCGGCACCCTGCTGCACGACGAGGCGCCGTACGGCGTCGGCTACCTCGTCGCCGCCTGGAACTAGCCCTTCGGCGGGGTGTGGGGCGGGGTCTGCGGGCCCTCGCCGGGCTTGTGGCCCTCCTGGCCGAGGCGGTCCACCGCTTCCTTCGCCTTGTCCGTACCGGCGTGGATCTTGTCGGTGTACTTGCCCTTGGTCTGCTTGTCGACCACCTGCGCGGCCTTGTCGAGACCGTCCTGCACCTTGTCGCCGTGCTGGCGGGCCAGGTCCGTCACCTTGTCCTTGGCCGGGCCGAGCGCGGCCTTCACATTGTCGAACAGACCCATGATCCACCTTCCGGAACTACCCAAATGCGCGTGATGCGGCGCTTGTGAGGGACGTTTACCCCTCCCCACCGGGCATCACACCACGCGATCACCCAGGCCACGCCCGTAACCCCTGCCCGCCGAGTCGCACGTCATTCACCGTCGGCCACCGGCGGGGCCGCGCGGTTTGCGAGACTGGTGCGGTGAGCAGTGCATCCCCCGCCCCCCGTGTCATCGCCGTCGTCGGCCCCACCGCGGCCGGAAAGTCCGACCTCGGCGTCTTCCTGGCCCAGCAGCTCGGCGGCGAGGTCATCAACGCCGACTCGATGCAGCTCTACCGGGGGATGGACATCGGCACCGCCAAGCTCACCCCCGAGGAACGCGGCGGAATCCCGCACCACCTCCTCGACATCTGGGACGTGACGGTCGCCGCCTCCGTCGCCGAGTACCAGAAGCTCGCCCGCGCCCGCATCGACGCCCTGCTCGCCGAGGGCCGCTGGCCGATCCTGGTCGGCGGCTCCGGACTGTACGTGCGCGGCGCCGTCGACAACCTGGAGTTCCCCGGCACCGACCCCGAGGTCCGGGCCCGCCTGGAGGACGAGCTGGCCCTGCGCGGTCCCGGCGCCCTGCACGCGCGCCTCGCCGCCGCCGACCCCGAGGCCGCCCGCGCCATCCTGCCCAGCAACGGCCGCCGCATCGTCCGCGCCCTGGAGGTCATCGAGATCACCGGGCGCCCGTTCACCGCCAACCTCCCCGGCCACGACTCGGTCTACGACACCCTCCAGATCGGCGTCGACGTCACCCGCCCCGAGCTGGACGAGCGCATCGCGCGCCGGGTCGACGTCATGTGGGAGGCCGGGCTCGTGGACGAGGTGCGCGCGCTGGAGGCCCAGGGGCTGCGCGAGGGCCGTACCGCGTCCCGGGCGCTCGGGTACCAGCAGGTGCTCAACGCGCTCGCCGGACAGTGCACCGAGGAGGAGGCGCGCGTGGAGACCGTGCGCACCACCAAGCGCTTCGCGCGCCGCCAGGACACCTGGTTCCGGCGGGACCCCAGGGTCCACTGGCTCAGCGGGGCCGCGGCGGACCGCGGGGAACTTCCGGGGCGGGCGCTGACGTTGGTCGAACGACCGGTCACAGCCTGATCACGTCCTGGCATCGGGATGCGCCACCGGTCAGCCCGGCCTCCGGCGCCGTGCCATCATCGAGCTTCGATCGACCAGTGAAGTCCTAGTTGGGAGGGCGCGTGGCGATGGAGGCCGGCCCTCGTGACACCGCAGCAGGCACCGAGCACCTCACCACCGACGGTGACGAGTCCGGCGTCGAGGACCGTCTGACCGACGACGGCCCGGACGACCTCCCGATCGTGGTCGTCGCCGACGGACCGACGCCCGAGGAGATGTTCGCGGGCGGCCCCGAGGTCGAGGTGGAACTGCGCCCCCAGCGGCGGCTGCGCATCTGGCAGCTCGCGCCCATCGTGGGTCTGGCCGCGCTCGGCTCGCTGATGTTCGCCTTCCCGCTCGCCTTCGACTTCGGCGACAGCGGCGCGGTCATCGCCATGCTGGGCCTGCTGATCTGCTCCTGCGCCGCCGGGTGGGGCATGATGGCCGCCCGCCGCGTCGGCTACACCTGGCCCGGCCTGCCCCCGCGCGGCTCCGGCCGCCGCGCCGACTGGCGCGTCGCCCTCTCCTACGCCCTGCTCGTGGGCGTCGTCGCGGTCCTCGCCGTATGGCGGGTCGCCCGCCTGCGCTAGGGGGTGTCCGCCCCCGGACGGTGTCCGGGGCACCCCGTACGATCGAGGGATGAGCACGCGGATCGCATTCCTCAAGGGGCACGGCACCGAGAACGACTTTGTGATCGTGCCCGACCCCGAGAACGCCCTCGACCTGACGCCCGCCGCGGTCGCCGCGCTCTGCGACCGCCGGGCCGGCATCGGCGGCGACGGGGTGCTGCACGTGGTGCGCTCCGCCGCGCACCCCGAGGCGCGGGAGATGGCCGGCGAGGCCGAGTGGTTCATGGACTACCGCAACGGCGACGGCTCGGTCGCCGAGATGTGCGGCAACGGGGTGCGTGTGTTCGCGCGCTACCTCCAGCACGCCGGACATGTGGGCGAAGGTGACCTCACCATCGCCACGCGCGGAGGCGTGAAGCGGGTCCACATCGCCAAGGACGACGCCGGCGCCGGAGACGTCACCGTCGGCATGGGCCGGGCCCGGCTGCCCGAGGGCGAGGTCACGGTCAGCGTCGGTGGGCGGAGCTGGCCGGCGCGGAACGTGAACATGGGCAACCCGCACGCCGTCGCCTTCGTGGACGACCTCGCGCACGCCGGTGACCTCTACAGCGCGCCGCCGGTCGGCCCGGAGGGCGCCTACCCGGACGGCGTCAACGTGGAGTTCGTCGTCGACCGGGCCCCCGGCCACGTCGCCATGCGCGTGCACGAGCGCGGCTCCGGCGAGACCCGCTCGTGCGGCACGGGCGCGTGCGCCGTCGCCGTGGCCGCCGCCCGGCGCGACGGCGCCGACCCGGCCGCCACCGGCACCCCGGCGACGTACGCCGTGGACGTGCCCGGCGGGCGGCTGGTCATCACCGAACGACCGGATGGTGAGATCGAGATGACGGGTCCCGCCGTGATCGTCGCCGAGGGTGAGATCGACGCCGAGTGGCTGGAAAGCGCGACCCGCTGACCTGGACGGACCGGTCACCGGTGGCTCCGCACGCCGGGGACCAGCCGTTCTCCGACAGCGAGGCCGTTCGAAACCGCGGCCGACGGGAGGGCACGTGGCGCAAAATCTAAACCTCCGTTCCGTCGCTCGAATGGGTGATCCGTTTCACGCTGGCCGAGAGGCGGTCGGTAGCACGTGATGGGCTCGATAGCATCAAGCACCGGCACGGACGGGGGAACGTCGCCAACCCTGAGCCGCGTATGCCCTTCGGGCCCCGTCCGCCGGTCCACGAGCCGGAGGTGCCCATGAGTGCGGAGGCCACGAACCCCGCGAGCCCAGGCCCGGTAGCGCCCACGGCGCCCACGGTGGCCCGCAGGAAGTCCCGGCCCCGGATCGACCTGCGCAGGCTGGGCCGGGCCGCGCTGCTCGGCCCCGCCGTCCGGAGCAAGCTGCCCGACGCCATCGGACACATCGCCGAGGCCCACCGCGCCCACCACCCCGACGCCGACCTCGACCCGCTGCGCCGCGCCTACCTCCTGGCGGAGACCTCCCACCGCGGCCAGATGCGCAAGAGCGGCGAGCCGTACATCACCCACCCCCTCGCCGTCACCCTCATCCTCGCCGAACTCGGCGCCGAGACCACCACCCTGACCGCCTCCCTCCTCCACGACACCGTCGAGGACACCGAGGTGACGCTCGACCAGGTCGGGGAGGAGTTCGGGAAGGAGGTCCGCTATCTCGTCGACGGCGTGACCAAGCTGGAGAAGGTCGACTACGGCGCCGCCGCCGAGCCGGAGACCTTCCGCAAGATGCTCGTCGCCACCGGCAACGACGTCCGCGTGATGTCGATCAAACTCGCCGACCGGCTGCACAACATGCGCACCCTCGGCGTGATGCGCCCCGAGAAACAGGCGCGGATCGCCAAGGTCACCCGCGACGTCCTCATCCCGCTCGCCGAACGCCTCGGTGTGCAGGCCCTCAAGACCGAGCTGGAAGACCTCGTCTTCGCCATCCTCCACCCCGAGGAATACGCCCGCACCAGCGAACTCATCGCTCAGAACGCGGCCGGGGGAGACCCGCTGGCCGAGGTCGCCGACGAGGTGCGCGCGGTGCTCCGCGAGGCCGACATCCCGGCCGAAGTCCTCATCCGGCCCCGCCACTTCGTCTCCGTCCACCGCGTCTCCCGCAAGCGCGGCCCGCTGCGCGGCACCGACTTCGGCCGCCTGCTGGTGCTGGTGAACGAGGACGCGGACTGTTACGCCGTCCTCGGGGAGCTGCACACCTGTCTCACCCCGGTGGTCTCGGAGTTCAAGGACTTCATCGCCGTACCGAAGTTCAACCTCTACCAGTCGCTGCACACCGCCGTGGCCCGCCCGGACGGACAGGTCGTCGAGGTCCTCATCCGCACCCACCGCATGCACCAGGCCGCCGAGGCCGGGGTGATCGCGCTGGGCAACCCCTACACCCCGCCCGCCGAGGAGCAGACCGCCGGCCTCGACGGCGAGCGGGCCGACCCCACCCGCCCCGGCTGGCTCTCCCGCCTCCTCGACTGGCAGCGCGGCGCCCCCGACCCCGACACCTTCTGGTCCACCCTGCGCGACGACCTCGCCCAGGACCGCGAGATCACCGTCGTCCGGCCCGACGGCGGCACCCTGGGCCTGCCCGAGGGCGCCACCTGCGTCGACGCCGCCTACGCGCAGTACGGCGACGACGCCCACGCCTGCATCGGCGCCCGCGTCAACGGCCGCCTCGCCGCCCTCGGCACCGTCCTCCGCGACGGCGACACCGTCCAGCTCCTCATGGGCCAGGACCCCGCCTCCGAGCCCTCCCGCGAATGGCTGGAGCACGCCCACACCCCGGCCGCACGCATCGCCATCCAGCGCTGGCTCGCGGCCCATCCCGGCGCCGACGCCCGCCCCTCGGACACCACCGACGGCCCCGGCGGCAGCCGCCCCGCCAGCAGCGCCCCCGCCGCGCGCCCCCGGGGCGCCGACGTACTGCTGGACCGGCCGGGCGGCCCGGTGCGCCTGGCCGGCTGCTGTACGCCCGTACCGCCCGACGACATCGTGGGCTTCGCCGTGCGCGGGGGAGCGGTGACCGTGCACCGGGTGGAGTGCTCCATGGTCGAGGACATGAAGGGCCGGGGGCGCGAGGAGATCGCCGTGCGCTGGGGGGACACCACCGCGTGCCGGGTCACCCTGGTCGCCGAATCGTTCAGCCGTCCTCATCTGCTCGCCGACCTCACCGAGGCGATCGCCGTGGAGGGCGCCGAGATCGTCTCGGCCACCGTGGAGTCCCCCAATCAGCAGCGGGTCCGCCACACCTACACCCTCCAGCTCCCCGACGCCGCCGAACTGCCCGCCCTGATGCGCGCGATGCGCGACGTGCCCGGCGTGTACGACGTCAGCCGCGCCCAGGCGCCCGCCGCCTGACCGACCCGATCGGGTGGGCCTGGCGCGCGCCGTCGCCACCCGGCGGCCGGGCGCTGGTAGCGGTGGGGCATGCTGCTCACTCGCCCCACGCGCCCGCACCCCGCACTCCGGTTCCTCCGGCGCCCGAAGGCGGCCCTGCTCGCCTCGGCCGTCACGGTCTGTCTCGTCGCCGCCGGAGCCCCCGCCGAACCGCTGGGCGTCGGCGACCGGATCTTCCCGGAGCTGGGCAACCCCGGCTATGACGTGGCCGCGTACGACCTCGCCTTCACCTACCCCGGCAGCAACGACAGGCCGCTGAAAGCCGTCACCACCATCGACGCCCGGCTCACCAGCTCGCTGAACCGGATCAACCTCGACTTCGCGCACGGCACCGTCGAGTCCGTCGAGGTCGACGGCCGCAGGGCCGCCTTCACCAGCGCCGGTGAGGATCTCGTCGTCACCCCGGACCACGCGCTGCCGCTCGGCAGCGTCACCCGGATCACCGTGCGGCACACCAGCGACCCCCGCCCCGCCGACGATGAGGACGGCGGCTGGGTCCGGACCACCGACGGGCTCGCCATGGCCAACCAGGCCGACGCCGCGCACCTGGTCTTCCCGTGCAACGACCACCCGTCCGACAAGGCGATGTTCACCTTCCACGTCACCGCCCCGAACGGCTACACCGCCGTCGCCAACGGCCTGCCCACCGGCGTGGTCAAGGCGGGCGGCTCGGGTGGCTCCACCACCTGGAACTACCGCTCCCGGCACCCCATGGCCACCGAACTCGCCCAGGTGTCCATCGGCCACTCCGCCGTCATCCGGCGCACGGGCCCGCACGGACTGCCGCTGCGCGACGTGGTGCCCGCCGCCGACAAGAAGGAACTGGAGCCCTGGCTCGCCAAGACGCCGGACCAGATCGGGTGGATGGAGAGCAAGATCGGCCCGTACCCGTTCGAGACCTACGGCGTGCTGATGGCGCAGGCCAGCACGGGGTTCGAGCTGGAGACACAGACCCTGTCGCTGTTCGAGAAGGACATCTTCACCGAGCCTGCCTACCCCAAGTGGTACATCGAGTCGGTCATGGTCCACGAGCTGTCCCACCAGTGGTTCGGCGACAGCGTCAGCCCCCGCACCTGGTCCGACGTCTGGCTGAACGAGGGCCACGCCACCTGGTACGAGGCCCTCTACGCGGAGGAGAAGGC
Source organism: Streptomyces bauhiniae (assembly GCF_004784475.1). Classification (GTDB taxonomy): domain Bacteria; phylum Actinomycetota; class Actinomycetes; order Streptomycetales; family Streptomycetaceae; genus Streptomyces; species Streptomyces seoulensis. The sequence continues at coordinate 643,248 of NZ_SRRT01000004.1, read as the reverse complement.
GGACCGCCCCCTTGAGGACCGCATGAAGGCCGCCTACGGAGCTTCCGACCGCTGGCGCGCCGCCGGCGGTCCGCCCGCCAGGCCCAAGCCGCCCGCCCCCGGCCAGAAGATCGGCATCTTCCGCCCCAACATCTACGACGGCGCCGCCCTGGTCCTCTTCGCCCTGCGCCAGGAGATCGGCAGGGACGCCTTCGAGCGTCTTGAGAAGGTGTGGGTCCAGGAGAACCGGGACACCAGCGTCGGCACCGCCGACTTCGTCCGCCTCGCCTCCGCCATCGGCGGCCGCGACCTGACCGGCTTCTTCCGGGACTGGCTGTACGGCGAGAAGACCCCGCCCATGCCCGGCCACCCGGACTGGAAGCAGGTCCCGGCGCCGGCCTCCGCGGGCTCCGCCAAGAAGAGCTGACCCCTGGTGCCCGGGCGATAACCCGATGACGCGGTACTCCGCGCCGTGCGACCATCTTCCGGTCGGCGCGGCGCGGCGCACGGGAATCTCCCGGGACCCGCGCGCGTTGCACCTCATGAACACCGGTCCCTCGCCGACCCCACGGTCGACCGACCGCCGGACCGGTACCTCCCTCGACGTAAGGAACCAATGACCTCCTCTTCTTCCCCTTCACAGGACGCCAAGCGCCTCGCGCACGCCTATCCCGAAGGTCTTCGGGCCGATGCCCTGATGGAAGAGGACGTCGCCTGGAAGCACGACATCGACGGCGAGCGTGACGGCGACCAGTTCGACCGCTCCGAGCGCGCGGCCCTGCGCCGGGTGGCGGGGCTGTCCACCGAGCTGGAGGACGTCACCGAGGTCGAGTACCGCCAGCTCCGCCTGGAGCGGGTCGTACTCGTCGGAGTGTGGACCACCGGCACCGCCCAGGACGCGGACAACTCCCTCGCGGAGCTGGCCGCCCTCGCGGAGACGGCGGGCGCCCTCGTGCTCGACGGCGTGATCCAGCGCCGCGACAAGCCCGACGCGGCCACCTACATCGGCTCCGGCAAGGCCCTGGAGCTGCGCGACGTGGTGATGGAGACCGGCGCGGACACCGTCATCTGCGACGGTGAGCTGAGCCCCGGCCAGCTCATCCAGCTCGAGGACGTCGTCAAGGTCAAGGTCATCGACCGTACGGCCCTGATCCTGGACATCTTCGCCCAGCACGCCAAGTCCCGTGAGGGCAAGGCGCAGGTCGCGCTCGCGCAGATGCAGTACATGCTGCCGCGACTGCGCGGCTGGGGTCAGTCGCTGTCCCGGCAGATGGGTGGCGGCCGCGGTGGCCTGGCCACCCGTGGTCCCGGTGAGACCAAGATCGAGACGGACCGGCGCCGCATCCGCGAGAAGATGGCGAAGATGCGCCGGGAGATCGCGGAGATGAAGACCGGCCGCGAGATCAAGCGCCAGGAGCGCCGCCGCAACAAGGTGCCCTCCGTCGCCATCGCCGGCTACACCAACGCCGGCAAGTCCTCCCTGCTCAACCGCCTCACGGGCGCGGGGGTCCTGGTGGAGAACGCCCTGTTCGCCACCCTGGACCCGACCGTCCGCCGCGCGGAGACCCCGAGCGGCCGGCTGTACACGCTGGCCGACACCGTGGGCTTCGTCCGGCATCTGCCGCACCACCTGGTCGAGGCGTTCCGCTCCACCATGGAGGAGGTCGGCGACTCCGACCTCATCCTGCACGTGGTGGACGGGTCGCACCCGGTCCCGGAGGAGCAGCTCGCCGCCGTGCGTGAGGTGATCCGGGAGGTCGGCGCGACCGACGTGCCCGAGATCGTCGTGATCAACAAGGCGGACGCGGCCGACCCGCTGGTGCTCCAGCGGCTGCTGCGGGTCGAGAAGCGGTCCATCGCCATCTCGGCGCGCACCGGCCAGGGCCTGGAGGAGCTGCTCGCCCTGATCGACGAGGAGCTGCCCCGCCCCTCGGTCGAGGTCGAGGCGCTCGTGCCGTACACGCAGGGCAAGCTGGTCGCCCGCGCGCACACCGAGGGCGAGGTGCTCTCCGAGGAGCACACCGCCGAGGGCACGCTGATCAAGGTCAGGGTGCACGCGGAGCTGGCGGCCGACCTGGCCCCGTACACACCCACCGCGACCGCCTGACCGGCTCTTCCGCCGGAGCACGAAGAGGCCCGCCGTCCCCTCGCGAGAGGGGCGGCGGGCCTTCGTCATGAGTGCGGGGCGGCTACCGGTTCGCGAACTTCGCGCTGACCGAGTCGTACACGCCCTTGGCGACCTCACCGAGCCGGGGACCGGCCAGCCAGCCCGAGGAGGCGGGGCCGATCGAGGTGTTGGAGACCAGCGTGGGCTTGCCGTTCGCGCCCTGCTCCACCCAGCCGCCGCCGGAGGAGCCGCCGGTCATGGTGCAGCCGATGCGGTACATGGTCGGGTCCGCCTCGGCGATCGACAGCCGGCCCGGCTTGTCCTGGCACTGGTACAGCAACTGGCCGTTGTACGGCTCCGCCGCCGGGTAGCCGCTCGCGGTGACCGCGCTGACCTCGGTCGCGGCCGGCGCGGCGAAGTCCACCGGCAGCGCGCCGCCGACCGTCTCCTCCAGCGACTTGCCCCCGTTGCCCTGCTCCGGCGTCACATGGATCACCGCGAAGTCGTACGAGGCACCGTTGCCGCCGGTCTCGCCGCCCCCGTCGATCCACTGCTGCGAGGTCTTGGCCGCGTCGGCCCACCAGACACCGTACGGCGCGACCTGCGCGCGGGAGGCGCCCTCCATCTGAGAGGAGGACAGACTCTGGTTGTTGTACGACGGCACGAAGGCGATGTTGCGGTACCAGCCGCCCTTCTTGCCCGCGTGCACACAGTGGCCGGCCGTCCAGATCAGGTTGGACTTGCCCGGGTGCGCCGGGTCCTCGACCACCGTGGCCGAGCAGACCATCGTGCCCTTGGGGGAGTCGAAGAAGACCTTGCCGGAGGTGGCCGCGTTGGTGTGGTACGGCGGGCGGACCGCCTTGGCCTGCACCGGCTGCGGCTCGGGGTCGGTCACGCCCTGGTCGCCGGAGAGGTCGTTGTCGTCGACCCGCTTGGCCGGGTCGTCGGCGCCCCGCATCCGGTCCTTGTCCCACAGGCCGTTGATGATCGGGTTGATGAAGTCGTTGGCCTCGCGCAGCCAGTCGTCCCGGTCCCAGTTCTTCCAGGCGCCGTTCTTCCACTTGTCCATGTCGATGCCGTGCTGGCGGAGCTTGTCCTGGAGGTCCTGCGGGACGCGGACCTTCCCGTCCGAGCCCCGCGCGGTGGAGGACGAGCTGCCGCCGGCGTTGTCGTCACCGTCTCCGTCGCACGCGGTGGCGGTCAGCGCCAGCGCCGAGGCGAGGGCGACGGCCGCCAGCACGCGGGAGGTCCTGCGGGGCGTACCCCTTCCTCGGCGAGCGGTGGACGACGGCCGTATGGAGTGCATGGTGGTGACTCTCCCTGTGGTGAAGGAACTTGGCGCTTCGGCCCGGTTCCGGCACCCAACTCGCTGCGGACGGGCACCGGTTCCCCGGACTTCCGGGACGGGACCACACACTATGCGTTCGCTGTAGGTGACTTCCGACGGAACCGCAACGGTTACGTCACGGCAAGGATCTTGGAGCAACCCGTAACCACGCGGCCGGTCGGCTGTTGGTAGCCGTGGGGGACCGCTGCCTGCGCCCGCCCCCGTCGAGCAACTCGCCTCTGGACAGCGGGAGGACAGCGAGCCGTGGCCGTGACCGAGTCGGAGGCCGACAGCACCCACCGGGGAACTCCGGCCGTGCACGAGGGGATTCTCAGGCGCCAGTCGGCGCGCGAGTCCGCCGCGCGTACCTATGCCCGGGCCCTGCCCATCGTGCCCGTGCGGGCGCGTGGCCTCACCATCGAGGGCGCGGACGGCCGTCGTTACCTCGACTGTCTCTCCGGCGCCGGGGCGCTGGCCCTCGGCCACAACCACCCCGTGGTGCTGGAGGCCATCCGCAAGGTCCTCGACTCCGGCGCACCTCTCTCCGTGCTGGACCTGGCGACCCCGGTGAAGGACGCCTTCATCACCGAGCTGTTCCGCACCCTGCCGGCCGGGTTCGCCGACCGGGCCCGCGTGCAGTTCTGCGGCCCGGCCGGGACCGACGCCGTCGAGGCCGCCCTCAAACTGGTCCGCGCCGCGACCGGACGCAACGGCATCCTCGCCTTCACCGGCGCCTACCACGGCATGACCGCCGGCGCCCTGGCCGCGTCCGGCGGCGCCCCCGACCTCCAGGTGGGCCGCCTGCCCTATCCGCATGACTACCGCTGCCCCTTCGGTGTCGGCGGCCCGCGCGGTGCCGAACTCGCCGCCCGCTGGACCGAGTCCGTCCTCGACGATCCCAAGTCCGGCGTGCCCCGGCCCGCCGGGATGATCCTCGAACCCGTCCAGGGCGAGGGCGGCGTGATCCCGGCGCCGGACGACTGGCTGCGCCGGATGCGCCGGGTCACCGCCGACCGGTCCATCCCCCTGATCGCGGACGAGGTCCAGACCGGCGTCGGCCGCACCGGCGCCTTCTGGGCCGTCGACCACAGCGGGATCACCCCCGACGTGATGGTCCTGTCCAAGGCCATCGGCGGCAGCCTCCCGCTGGCCGTCGTCGTCTACCGCGAGGAACTCGACGTCTGGCAGCCCGGCGCCCACGCGGGCACCTTCCGCGGCAACCAGCTCGCCATGGCCGCGGGCACCGCCACCCTCACTTACGTCCGCGAGAACGGCCTCGCCGAACGAGCCGCCACCCTCGGCGACCGCATGATGAAGCAACTCCGTCAGCTTCAGGACGAGTTCGCCTGCGTGGGAGACGTGCGGGGACGCGGGCTGATGATCGGGGTCGAGCTGGTCAACCCGGCGGGCGGGTCCGTACCGCAGGCGCGCGGCTCCGAGTCGGACGGCTGGGACTCCGCTGCGGCGCCCCCTCCCGCCGACCCCGAACTCGCTGTCGCCGTCCAGCGTGAGTGCCTCGACCGGGGGCTGATCGTGGAACTCGGCGGCCGCCACAACAGTGTCGTACGGCTCCTGCCGCCGCTGACCATCAGCGACGAGCAGGCGTCGGCCGTACTGGACCGCCTCGCCGACGCGGTCACCGCCGCGAACCGCGACCGCCAGCGCACGGGCTAGCCCCCGCCGGGCCACCCCACCGCCGACGCGCACCATCCAAGCGCGTCGGCGGAGAGCGGCGAACCCACCTCCAGGCATCGCCACCCTGCCGAACCGTTGCGCGTCGGCACCCCCTGCTCTCGTCACCGCCCCACCTCTCATCCGCCGTGTGGAACCCCTCCGCGACCCAACCCGCACCCGCATCACCCCCGAGGAACTGTCATGAACGCCACCCCCGCACCCGACGGCCGTTCCGAGACCCCCGACGACCCGGCGGACCCCGGCAGCACTCCCGTACCGCTCGCCGACGCGGTGCCGCACCAGAAGCGGCGCACACCGGTGGCCGGACGGCCCGGCGAGCCCGACGCCGATCCGCTGGAGGCCCCCGATCCGCACATCGCGGCTCAGTCGGCGGCCGTGGAAAACCTCCTGCGCTGCTGGGTACGCGAGACCGGCCTCCCCGCCCCCGACAACGGCACCCTGCACATCCCGCTCCCGGCCAGCGGCACCGTCCTCCTCACCCCCGTCCGCCACTGGTCCCCGACCGGCTGGCACCGCTTCGGCCCGCCCCGGCTCGCCGGTGCCCCCGAGCACGCCCCCTCGGTCAACGCCGTCACCCTTGCCGCCCTCCTCACCCGCGAGAGCCCCGGCCAGGCGGACTCCGTCGAGCCCCCGGGCACCGCTCCGGCGGACGGCGCCGACCTCGTCGCCCGTGTCGCCGACTCACAACGCCGCACCGCCACCTTCCTGCTCGACCGCCGCGCCCACCCCGAGGACGGCCCCGACCTCTTCCTCAGCGCCGAACAGGCCCTCCTCCTCGGTCACCCCCTGCACCCCACCCCGAAGAGCCGCGAGGAACTCACCGATGCCGAAGCCCGGCAGTACGCGCCGGAACTGCGCGGCTCCTTCCCCCTGCACTGGCTGGCCGTCGCCCCCTCCCTGCTCGCCTCCGACTCGGCCTGGACCGAACGCGGCCGCCCCGTCCCCGCCGGCCAGCTCCTCCGCCGGCTCGCCGGAACCGACCTGCCCCTCCCCGACGGCTACAGCGCCCTTCCGCTGCACCCCTGGCAGGCCCGCGACGTATGCCACCGCCCGGCGGTCGCCGCCCTGCTGGACGCCGGCCTCCTCCGCGACCTCGGCCCCCTCGGCTCGCCCTGGCACCCCACCTCCTCCGTACGGACCGTCCACCGCTCGGGCTCCCCGGCGATGCTCAAGCTGTCGCTCGGCCTGCGCATCACCAACTCCCGCCGGGAGAACCTGCGCAAGGAACTCCACCGGGGCGTCGAGGTGCACCGCCTGCTGCGCGCCGGGCTGGCGAAGGAGTGGCAGGCCGTCCACCCCGGCTTCGACATCGTCCGCGACCCCGCCTGGCTCGCCGTGGACGACCCGGACGGGCTGCCCGTGCCCGGCCTCGACGTGATGATCAGGCACAACCCCTTCGCTCCCACGGACGACGTCGGCTGCGTCGCCGGACTGGTCTCCCCGCGCCCGGACTTCGAGCCGAGTCCGACGGCAGGCCCCAGGGGCCTCCACTCCCGCCTGGCCCAGCTCGTCTCGCGGCTCGCCGCCCGCACCGGCCGTCCGGTGGGCGCGGTCTCCGCCGAGTGGTTCCTGCGCTACCTCGAACAGGTCGTCCGGCCCGTGCTCTGGCTCGACGGCGACGCGGGGATCGCGCTGGAGGCGCACCAGCAGAACACCCTGCTCCGCCTCGACCAGGACGGCTGGCCGTCCGGCGGCCGCTACCGCGACAACCAGGGCTACTACTTCCGCGAGTCCCGCCGTGGCGAACTCGACGCCCGGCTGCCGGGCATCGGAGAGCGCAGCGACACCTTCGTCTCCGACGAGGTCACCGACGAACGCTTCGCCTACTACCTCGCTATCAACAACGTGTTCGGCCTCATCGGCGCCTTCGGCTCGCAGCGCCTGGCCGACGAACACCTCCTCCTCGCCGCGTTCCGCCGCTTCCTCACCGCTGCCGCCTCCGGCCCCGCCGCCCTGCGCAGCTCCCTGCCGGGCAACCTGCTCGACTCACCCGTACTGCGCTGCAAGGCCAACCTGCTGACCCGGCTGCACGGCCTGGACGAACTCGTCGGACCCGTCGACACCCAGTCCGTCTACGTCACCATCGCCAACCCCCTTCATTCCTGATCCCCTTCTCCAGCCGCCCCCATGAGAGGAGCGCACGTGTCCCTCACCGACACCGGCGCCGCCGAAGCCCTTCCCGTCCCGGTCACCCCCGACTGCCCGGGCAGCGCTGACACCGGGGCAAACGCGCTCCTCTGGGACAACGAGGAGACGCTGGACCTGCGCCTGCCCGCCGAATTCACCGCGCCGCGAGCCGCATTGCCCGGCCAGACGGCCTCACCCCGCGAGGCAGACCCGCTGGACGGCATCCGCACCTGGGGCCCAACCCCTACTCCCGTGGGCACTTTTGAGCTGGCCCCGGTCCGCCTCGACCGCGATCTCCCCCTCATCCACGGGTGGATGAACGACCCCGCGGTCGCGGAGTTCTGGGAGCTGGCCGGCCCCCAGGACCGGACCGAGCGCCACCTCCGCGCCCAGCTCGACGGCGACGGACGTAGCGTGCCCTGCCTGGGCATGCTCGACGGCACCGCCATGAGCTACTGGGAGATCTACCGGGCCGACCTCGACCCGCTGGCCCGCCTCTACCGGGCGCGCCCGCACGACACGGGTATCCACCTGCTGATCGGGGACGCCGCGCACCGGGGTCGAGGGCTCGGCTCGGCCCTGGTCACGGCCGTGGCCGAGCTGGTTATGGAACGCCGCCGTGCCTGCACACGCGTCGTCGCGGAACCTGACATGCGCAACACCCCCTCGGTGGCCGCTTTCCGCAAGGCCGGATTCCGGTGCCGGGCGGAGGTCGATCTGCCCGGCAAGCGGGCCGCCCTCATGATCCGGGACCGGGTCCGGCAGGAACCCTCGTAGCACCGCGTGATCGGGTGCTCACCTGTTGTACGTACGGGGATTCCGCCGAGTTCCCGCTTTCGCGGAAAAAAGTTCAGGAGTTCGGAAGTGTGCGCATCCCGCTCCACCCGCCCCGGCGAGCGGGCACGATTGTCAGTGGAGGGCCGTAGGGTGGTCGGGCTATGACGAAGCCCTCACTCCCCGAACTCCTCCACGCCGCCGTCTCCGCCGTCGGCGGCACGGAGCGCCCCGGCCAGGTCACCATGGCCGAAGCGGTCGCCGAGGCGATCGACGACACCTCCCATCTGCTGGTCCAGGCCGGTACCGGCACCGGAAAGTCGCTCGGTTATCTCGTGCCCGCGCTCGCGCACGGGGAGCGGGTCGTCGTCGCCACCGCCACGCTCGCGCTCCAGCGCCAGCTCGTGGAGCGCGACCTGCCGCGCACGGTCGACGCCCTGCACCCGTTGCTGCGGCGCCGGCCGGAGTTCGCCATGCTCAAGGGCCGCTCCAACTATCTGTGTCTGCACCGGCTGCACGAGGGCATGCCGCAGGACGAGGAGGACGGCCTCTTCGACCAGTTCGAGGCGGCCGCGCCCACCAGCAAGCTGGGCCAGGACCTGCTCCGGCTGCGCGACTGGTCCGACGAGACGGAGAACGGCGACCGGGACGATCTCACGCCGGGCGTCTCCGACCGGGCCTGGGCCCAGGTGTCGGTGTCGTCGCGCGAGTGCCTGGGTGCTTCGAAGTGCGCGTACGGGGCCGAGTGCTTCGCGGAGATGGCCCGTGAGCGCGCCAAGCTCGCGGATGTCGTGGTGACCAACCACGCGCTGCTGGCGATCGACGCCATCGAGGGTGCCCCGGTGCTGCCGCAGCACGAGGTGCTGATCGTGGACGAGGCCCACGAACTCGTCTCCCGCGTCACCGGCGCCGCCACCGGCGAACTCACCCCCGGCCAGGTCAACCGGGCGGTCCGCCGCTCGGCCAAGCTCGTCAACGAGAAGGCCGCCGACCAGCTCCAGACCGCCGCCGAGGGCTTCGAGCGGCTGATGGAGCTGGCCCTGCCGGGCCGCCTGGAGGAGATCCCCGAAGACCTCGGCTACGCCCTGGCCGCTCTCCGCGACGCCGCCCGCACGGTGATCACCGCCCTCGGCGCGACACGCGACAAGTCCGTGCAGGACGAGGACGCCGTCCGCAAGCAGGCGGTGGCCTCGGTCGAGACGGTGTACGCCGTCGCCGAGCGGGTGCTGAACGGCTCGGAGTGGGACGTCGTCTGGTACGAGCGCCACGACCGCTTCGGCGCCTCCCTGCGGGTCGCTCCGATGTCGGTGTCCGGGCTGCTCCGGGAGAAGCTCTTCACCGAGCGCAGCGTGATCCTGACCTCGGCGACCCTGAAGCTCGGTGGCGACTTCAACGGCGTCGGCGCCTCGCTGGGCCTGGCTCCGGAGGGGACCGAGGGCGACGACCTGCCGCAGTGGAAGGGCATCGACGTCGGCTCGCCCTTCGACTACCGCAAGCAGGGCATCCTCTACATCGCCAAGCACCTCGCCCGCCCGGCCCGGGACGGTGACCGCGGCGACATGCTGGACGAGCTGACCGAGCTGATCCAGGCCGCCGGCGGCCGCACGCTCGGCCTGTTCTCCTCCATGCGGGCCGCGCAGCTCGCGGCGGAGGAACTGCGGGTGCGTATCCCCGAGTTCCCCATCCTGCTCCAGGGCGAGGAGACGCTCGGCGAGCTGATCAAGAATTTCGCGGCCGACCCCCGCACCTGCCTCTTCGGCACGCTGTCGCTGTGGCAGGGCGTGGATGTGCCGGGACCCAGTTGTCAGCTCGTGGTCATGGACAAGATCCCGTTCCCGCGCCCCGACGATCCGCTGATGAGCGCCCGCCAGAAGGCGGTGGAGGATGCGGGTGGCAACGGCTTCATGGCGGTCGCCGCCACCCACGCCGCGCTGCTCATGGCTCAGGGCGCCGGCCGGCTCGTCCGGGCGTCCGGGGACCGTGGCGTGGTCGCGGTGCTGGACCAGCGGCTGGCGACCGCCCGCTACGGGTCGTACCTGAAGGCGTCGCTGCCCGACTTCTGGACCACGACCGACCGCAATCAGGTGCGCAAGTCGCTCGCGGCGATCGACGCGATGGCCAAGCAGGCCGAGGAAGAGTGAGCCGGAGGCGGGAGTGGCCCGGCGTACCGGCCTGCTCCTGCCGCTGACGGCAATGGCAGGGCCCCGGAACCGGCGCAGGGGTTCCGGGGCCCGGTGCAGGGGGACGAGCCGAGAGGCTTGTCCGGTGCGGGCGTCACACGCGGCGGAGTACCGCGACGACCTTGCCGAGGATGGTGGCGTCGTCGCCGGGGATGGGCTCGTAGGCCGCGTTGTGCGGGAGGAGCCAGACATGGCCGTCCTCGCGCTTGAAGCGCTTGACCGTGGCCTCGCCGTCGAGCATGGCGGCCACGATGTCGCCGTTCTCCGCGACGGGCTGGCGGCGGACCGTGACCCAGTCGCCGTCGCAGATCGCGGCCTCGATCATGGAGTCGCCGACGACCTTGAGGACGAACAGCTCACCGTCGCCGACGAGCTGCCGGGGGAGGGGGAAGACGTCCTCGACGGACTCCTCGGCGAGGATTGGGCCACCGGCCGCGATGCGGCCCACCAGCGGGACGTACGACGCGGCGGGCTTGCCGGCGGTGTCCGTGGGCTGCACGCTGACCGCCTGGTCGGAACCGCGCACCTCGTACGCGCGGGGCCGGTGCGGGTCGCGGCGCAGGAAGCCCTTGCGCTCCAGCGCCATGAGCTGGTGCGCGACCGAGGAGGTGCTGGAGAGGCCGACGGCCTGGCCGATCTCCCGCATGGACGGCGGATAGCCACGACGCTGCACGGAGTCCCGGATGACCTCGATCACCCGGCGCTGCCGGTCGGTGAGCCCCGAGCTGTCCGCGCGGATGCCTGGAGGTCGGCCCGGCAGGGAGCGCTTGTGGCCCTCGGGCGCGGCTTCGTTCATCGCGTGCACCGGCTCCACCCGGCCCTGGGAGCGGTCCTGGGCGGTGATGGCGGCACTGTCTGCGGTCGTGGTCACGTCGGCCCCTCTCGATGGTCTCCCTGCTGCACAACGGTAGTAGCTTTCGAAAGGTTGCGCCAAACACACGTTCGAGTGAAAAAGTCCGATTCACCTGACGCGATCAAGTGTCCGGGTGTATGGCTTACGCGACGTCCAGCGGGCAAAAGTGCCCATTGTTGTACTCTTCACCGCCGGGGCGGATGGCCTCGCGGCCGTCGCCAGTGTGCCATTCGAACGGTGACCGACCGGTGGCCGGGTCCACCCGCGGTGCGATCCCCGCCGTAATTCCCCGAGGGCTCCGCGCGGTGTTCACCGTATCCCCGTGCGCCCGCCCGGCGCTCCGGGGCACTTGTGCGTGTCGCGCCGGCGGGCTCTCGAGCCGCTCTCCGTGCCCCTGTCCACGGCGACACGCGCGTTTCCCGCGAAATCTGGGTCATCCCTACATGTAGTGGTGAGGCGGCTACAGGCCCCCACAAGTTGTGGTTGATCATGGACCCCGGGTCTTCCGGGCCTCCGCGATCGCCTATGCTTGGGGCTGCTTCGTGAGGCCCCTGAGGCCCGGCGAGGCCATCGAGTCTGCTGTGAGGAGGGTTGGAGATCATGCACTGCCCCTTCTGCAGGCACCCCGACAGCCGGGTGGTCGACAGTCGTACGACCGACGACGGCACGTCGATCCGCAGGCGCCGCCAGTGCCCCGACTGCTCCCGTCGTTTCACGACCGTGGAGACGTGTTCGCTCATGGTGGTGAAGCGGTCCGGTGTCACCGAGCCGTTCAGCCGCACCAAGGTGATCAACGGTGTGCGCAAGGCGTGCCAGGGGCGTCCCGTGACCGAGGACGCGCTCGCCCAGCTCGGCCAGCGGGTCGAGGAGGCGGTGCGGGCCACCGGGAGTGCCGAGCTGACCACCCACGACGTGGGGCTGGCCATACTCGGCCCGTTGCAGGAGCTCGACCTCGTCGCCTATCTGCGGTTCGCCTCGGTCTACCGGGCGTTCAACTCGCTGGAGGACTTCGAGGCCGCCATCGCCGAACTGCGCGAAGCGACGCCGGACCCCGCCGCGGACGACGAGGACGTCGAGAACGCGGCCCCGGGGAGCCAGGAAGACCAGAGCGGGACGGGACGGACCACCCAGGTCCCCGTGCCCGCACGCGCCGCCGACTGACCGGCCGGCGCACCGAAGACCTGTCGCGGGTCGTAGCTGAGGGTGCCCGCGACACCAGACAGAACACGTGCCCTGGGAACATCGGGGCATTTCAGGGCGTTTTCGCCCGTACATGGGAGGCGGCATGACAGAGACGGCGAGCGGTCCGGCACGAGGTTCCCGTACCAAGGGCACCAAGGCCGGCAAGGGGCTGCGCATCGAGCGCGTCCACACCACCCCCGGCGTGCACCCGTACGACGAGGTGGCGTGGGAGCCCCGTGACGTCGTCATGACCAACTGGCGCGACGGCTCGATCAACTTCGAGCAGCGTGGCGTCGAGTTCCCCGACTTCTGGTCGGTGAACGCGGTCAACATCGTCACCAGCAAGTACTTCCGGGGCGCCGTGGGCACCCCGCAGCGGGAGACCGGGCTCAAGCAGCTCATCGACCGCATCGTGAAGACGTACCGCAAGGCCGGCGAGGACCACTCCTACTTCGCCTCGCCCGCCGATGCCGAGATCTTCGAGCACGAGCTGGCCTACGCCCTGCTGCACCAGATCTTCAGCTTCAACAGCCCGGTCTGGTTCAACGTGGGCACGCCGCAGCCCCAGCAGGTCTCCGCCTGCTTCATCCTGTCCGTCGACGACTCCATGGAGTCGATCCTCGACTGGTACAAGGAAGAGGGCATGATCTTCAAGGGCGGTTCGGGCGCCGGTCTGAACCTGTCCCGCATCCGCTCCTCCAAGGAGCTGCTCTCCTCCGGCGGCAACGCCTCCGGTCCCGTCTCCTTCATGCGGGGCGCCGACGCCTCCGCCGGAACCATCAAGTCCGGTGGCGCCACCCGCCGCGCGGCCAAGATGGTCGTCCTCGACGTCGACCACCCCGACATCGAGGACTTCATCCAGACGAAGGTCAGCGAGGAGGAGAAGATCCGCGTCCTGCGCGACGCGGGCTTCGACATGGACCTGGGCGGCGACGACATCGCGTCCGTCCAGTACCAGAACGCCAACAACTCGGTCCGCGTGAACGACGAGTTCATGCGCGCGGTCGAGAACGGCACCGACTTCGGCCTGCGGGCCCGGATGACCGGTGAGGTCATCGAGGAGGTCGACGCCAAGGCGCTCTTCCGCAAGATCGCCGAGGCGGCCTGGGCCTGTGCCGACCCGGGCATCCAGTACGACGACATGATCAACAACTGGCACACCTGCCCCGAGTCCGGCCGGATCACCGCGTCGAACCCGTGCAGCGAGTACATGCACCTGGACAACACGTCCTGCAACCTCGCCTCGCTGAACCTGATGAAGTTCCTGAAGGACGACGGCAAGGGCAACCAGTCCTTCGAGACCGAGCGCTTCCAGAAGGTCGTCGAGCTGGTCATCACCGCGATGGACATCTCGATCTGCTTCGCGGACTTCCCGACCCAGAAGATCGGCGAGAACACCCGCGCCTTCCGCCAGCTCGGCATCGGCTACGCCAACCTCGGCGCCCTGCTGATGGCGACCGGCCACGCGTACGACTCCGACGGCGGCCGCGCCCTCGCCGGTGCCATCACCTCCCTGATGACCGGCACGGCCTACCGCCGCTCCGCCGAACTGGCCGCGGTCGTCGGCCCGTACGACGGTTACGCCCGCAACGCCGACGCCCACAAGCGCGTCATGAAGCAGCACGCCGACGCCAACGCCGTGGCCGTCCACATGGACGACCTGGACAACCCGGTGTGGGCCGCCGCCACCGAGGCGTGGCAGGACGTGGTGCGCCTGGGCGAGAAGAACGGTTTCCGTAACTCGCAGGCGTCCGTGCTCGCCCCGACCGGCACCATCGGTCTGGCGATGTCCTGCGACACCACCGGTGTCGAGCCGGACCTCGCGCTGGTCAAGTTCAAGAAGCTCGTCGGCGGCGGTTCGATGCAGATCGTCAACGGCACCGTGCCGCAGGCCCTGCGCCGCCTGGGCTACCAGGAGGAGCAGATCGAGGCGGTCGTCGCCCACATCGCCGAGAACGGCAATGTGATCGACGCCCCCGGTCTCAAGCCCGAGCACTACGAGGTGTTCGACTGCGCCATGGGCGAGCGGGCCATCTCCCCGATGGGCCACGTCCGCATGATGGCCGCGATCCAGCCCTGGATCTCCGGCGCCATCTCCAAGACGGTCAACATGCCGGAGACGGCGACCGTCGAGGAGGTCGAGGAGATCTACTTCGAGGCGTGGAAGCTGGGCGTCAAGGCGCTCGCCATCTACCGCGACAACTGCAAGGTCGGCCAGCCGCTCTCCGCCAAGAAGAAGGAGGAGGAGAAGGCCGAGGTCACCGAGAAGGCCGAGGCGACCATCCGCGAGGCCGTGGAGAAGGTCGTCGAGTACCGCCCGGTCCGCAAGCGCCTGCCCAAGGGCCGTCCCGGCATCACCACGTCCTTCACGGTCGGCGGCGCCGAGGGCTACATGACCGCCAACTCCTACCCGGACGACGGTCTCGGCGAGGTCTTCCTGAAGATGTCCAAGCAGGGCTCGACGCTCGCGGGCATGATGGACGCCTTCTCCATCGCCGTGTCGGTGGGCCTCCAGTACGGCGTGCCGCTGGAGACCTACGTCTCGAAGTTCACCAACATGCGCTTCGAGCCGGCCGGTATGACCGACGACCCGGACGTGCGGATGGCGCAGTCGATCGTCGACTACATCTTCCGCCGCCTGGCGCTGGACTTCCTGCCCTTCGAGACCCGCTCCGCGCTCGGCATCCACTCCGCCGAGGAGCGTCAGCGTCACCTGGAGACCGGTTCGTACGAGCCGTCCATCGAGGAGGACGAGGTCGACGTCGAGGGTCTGGCCCAGTCCGCCCCGCGGCACACCGAGCTGACGGCCGTGGCCACGCCGAACGCCGAGTCGGAGGCCGCCAAGCCGGCCCCCAAGCAGGCTCACACCAGCGCCGAGCTGGTCGAGATGCAGCTCGGCATCCAGGCCGACGCCCCGCTCTGCTTCTCCTGCGGCACCAAGATGCAGCGCGCCGGCTCCTGCTACATCTGCGAGGGCTGCGGCTCGACCAGCGGTTGCAGCTAATCCACGGCTGAGCCCGTGACACGGGCCCGGTGAAGGGGCGTCGGCCATGCGGTCGGCGCCCCTTTCGTCGTCAGGTGTGCACGGGGTGGCCGATGGCGCGGACAGCGGTCAAGCGGTATTGCAGTGGACCGTACGCGGCCGCTGCCAGGTCTATGACTCCATCGACCATCACTCCCTGAGAGCCGGGAGGGTCGACTTCACTCCGTGTCAGCCACCCGACCGTTGACACAGCCTTCACATCTGGCCCCCTTCCCGACCTCGCTCTGAAGTCCTCAGCATGCCCAGGAAGCGTCAGGCGCGACATCCGGGCGTGGGCACCTCTACCTGCGCCAGGCAGGTGCATCGCTCCCACGCCACCGGCTTCCTATTGGCAAGATTCTGCTGAAGGGGCCCACGGGCGGTGGCCTGTGCCAACAGTGCCGATATAGTCACCTCGCCCCGGCCATCGAGCGCAAATATTGCGGGAGGAATACATGGTTGGGCCCTCGGTTGAGAGTCGAGGGACCCAACCAATCTCCCGCGAGGCAGACCGTTCTAACCCGCCTACGGCGGAAGTGTTTTTATGAGCCGCGTGGTACCCGAATGTTTCTACGGTTTCGGCGGCTCAACTCTGTTGCGGTAACTGTACACTTGGTTTTTTCGGCGGCTATTCAAGCGGCCACAGCTTACGGCCGTCTACAGTGATGCTGCCAGTGATCCGTCCAGCCTGGACAGCTGCGCCGTAGACATCACCGACTAGAGAATTCGCTCCAGGAGGACCAACTTCACCGATGATGTTGTGGGAGCCAATCTGGACTACATTTTGTACATTCCCAATTATGGTCCCACCTTCCGTGATTACCGCTGTTCCATGCACGTTCCCCTCAAGGGTTCCGCCTCGGACGACGACATCACCGTGCACGTCCCCGGTGCGAATCTCATGGGGGCCGACGATTTGGACCGTTCTGACGCCTGCGGTGAACCGTCGCTTTCCGATCGAGGGCGCCGCTTCCTCCGGGTTTACTGCGGCTCGTCGCCACCCAGTCAGCCCGCCGACCCCGGTGACGGCGATCTGTTGGGTGAGTTCCTCCGCCGCGTCCGCGTACAGGTCGGCCAAGGCGTCGCAGCCCTGGTCGCGGAGCATGCTCTCGGCGCGGTAGAGGCGGTAGGCGGGGCGGATGGGGAGGTACTTGTCGACGAAGCCGCCGGCGCCGCCGTTCTCGCCGGTGAAGGCGTCGTGGACGTCGCCCATGAACACGAAGGGCGACTTGAAGACGTCGACGAAGGCGTTGCCGAAGATGCCGAGGACCTGGCCGAGGCTGTGGACGTGCTCGTCGTTCGGGTCGGCGGGTGTCAGACCGCTGGGGTCTGTCAGCAGGCTGGGTGTGTTGTCGGCGTAGGCGTACGGCGAGACGTAGGGCGTCGCCTGGTCGCGGGTGGCCGGGTCCGGTCGGGTGAAGCGGCCGGTGCCGGTGTTGTACTGGCGGGCGTGGAGGTCGAGGTTGCCGGTGGTGATCTCGTAGCGGGCGCCCGTGTAGGACGGGGTGCTCGCGGGGGCGCCGCTGGTGGCGGTGGCCAGGACGCGGGTGCCGAAGGAGTCGTAGGACCAGCGCTGGTACAGGGTGCCGGTGTTGCCGGTGACGTCGACCGGGGAACCCTGGGTGTCGTGGTGGTAGTAGAAGAGTGACCCGGCGCCGGTCGCGGTGGCGGTGGGCTGGCCGAGCGGGTCGTAGCGGTAGGACTGCTTCAGGGCCCAGGCGCTGTCGTACTCGCTGGCCAGGATGGGCAGGGGGGCGTTCGGGTCCCACTGGGTGCGGTTGGTGACTGCGCCGTCCTTGCTGGCGGTGACCTGGTTGCCCTCGGCGTCGTGGTCGTAGGTGTAGGCAGCCCCTGCCACGGTGGCGGCGGAGATCTGGCCGGCGAGGTCGTAGGTGAAGGTGTCGTTGCCCGCCTTGTTCTGGTTGCCTTCGTCGTCGTAGTCGTATGCGGTGATCGCGGAGCCGGTGGTGCTCGAGGTGAGCTGGTCGGCCGCGTCGTATGCGTAGCTGGTCGAGGTGGTGCCCAGGGTGGAGGTCAGGCGGTTGCCGACCTTGTCGTAGGTGTAGGACGTGGCGCGGGTCGTGGGGCAGCCGGTGACCCAAGGCTGGGGTGCGCAGCCCGTGGTGAGACGGCCGGCCGTGTCGTAGGTGAGGTCGTAGCCGCCGCTTCCGATGCCGGCCCTGGTGACGTCTATGTGGGAGGGCAGGCCCGCGGCCGAGAGGGTGAGCGCGGTCTTGGTGACCGTGGTGCCGGCCTTGGCCGAGGTGACGGCGGTGAGACGGCCCGCGCGGTCGTAGGTGCGGTCCTCGGTCTCGGTGTTGGGCAGTGCGGACTTGGTGAGATTGTCGGCCGCATCCCAGGTGTAGGTGGTGGTCTTGCCGTCGGCCGCCATGGTGGCGATACGGCCGTCGTTGTCGTGCGTGTAGGTGATCGTGTTGCCGTCGGAGTACTTGCGGGTGAGCATCTGCCCGGCGGCGTCGTAGGTGTAGGTGAAGCCGCGGGTCTTGGTGAGGTTGCCGACCGCGTCGTAGACGAAGTCCTCGGACATCTTGGAGTTGGCGCGGGTGGTCATCTGTCCGGCTGCGTCGTAGCCGTACGTCACGTCCGGGGTGGAGTCGGAGTAGTCGACCTTGGTGAGCAGGCCGCGGGGATCGTAGGTGTAGCCGGTGTTCCCGCGCGGGGTGGTCTTCTTGGTGAGGTTGTTCTCGGCGTCGTAGTCATAGGCCGTCTCACGCTTCAGCGGATCGCTGACGGAGGTGAGGCGGTGGGCCGTGTCGTAGCCGTAGGTCGTGACGTGGTCGTTGGCGTCGGTGCGGGTGGTGACGTTGCCGGTGCTGTCACGGGTGAAGGCGGTCTTCGCGCCGCCGGGGGCGGTGACCTCGGTGAGGTGGTCGAGCTTGTCGTAGCCGTAGTCGGTGGCGCGTTTGTCGGCGTCGGTCTGCTTGACGACGTTGTTCACCGCGTCGTAGGCGGTGGTCGTCACACCCCCGAGCGGGTCGGTGACCGTGGTGGGGTTGCCGGCCGGGTCGTAGCCGTAGGTGGTCGTGTACTGGGCCGGGTCGGCGCCGGTGACGTTGCCGCGGGGGTCGACCGAAGTGGCCTGCCGTCCGTCCGCGTCGTAGGTCCAGCTTGCCTTGCCGCCGAGTGGGGAGGTGCGGCTGAGCAGGTTGCCGTCGGCGTCGTAGGCGTACGCGGTGGTCTTGGTGAGCTGGTTGGTGCTGCTGGTGAGCCGGTTGTTCTTGTCGTAGACGGAGGTGACCGTCTTGGACGCGGCATCCGTGACCTTGGTGACGTTGTCGTTCGCGTCGTACGTGTAGCTCGTGGTGCTCTTGCGCGGGTCGGTGACCACGAGCGGCCGGTTGATCGCGTCGTAGGTCGTGGTCGTGGACGCCCCCGTGGGTCCGGTGACTGCGGTGCGGTTTCCGGCGGCGTCGTAGGTGTAACTCGTGGTGTACGCGGCCGGGTCGGCGCCGGAGACGTTTCCGCGCGGGGAGACGCTGCTCAGGAGGCGGCCGGCCTTGTCGTAGGTGTACGTGGTCTTGCCGCCGGCCTGGTTGGTCTCGGAGGTGAGGCGTCCGCCGGCGTCGTAGACGCGGCTGAGGGAGGCGTTGGAGGGGTCGGTGGCGCGGGTCAGGTTGCCGGCGTCGTCGTAGGCGAACGTGCTGTTGTCGCCCGCCGGGTTCCGTACGGAGGTCACCTGCTCGGCGCCGTTGTACTCGTAGGCCGTGGTGTGGCCCAGCGGGTCGGTGGCCGAAGTGAGCAGCCCGCGGCCGTCGTAGGCGTACGTCGTGGTGTAGGCGGCCGGGTCGGCCCCGGAGACGTTGCCGCGTGGGTCTGTCTTGGTAAGGACGCGGCCGGCTTTGTCGTACGTGAAGGTCGTCTTCTCGTTCAGCGGGGTGGTGACCGAGGTCCGGTTGCCCGCCGCGTCGTACCCGTAGGTGGTGGTCTTGCCGCGCGGGGTGGTCACGGTCTGCAGGGAGCCGAGGCCGGTGTAGGTGTAGGCGGTCTTGCCGTTCAACGGGTCTGTGGTGGACGTCAGTTGGTTCGAGGAGTTGTACGTGTACGTCGTCTTGTTGCCGCGGCCGTCGGTGTGGCTGGTGATGTTGCCGGCCGAGTCGTAGGTCCAGCTCTCCGAGTAGCCCAGCGCCGACGGCGCGCTGCGGGTGAGCATCCGCCCCGCGCTGTCGTAGGTCATGGAAGTGGTGTTGCCGCGCTGGTCGGTGATCGCGACGGGGTGCAGGTAGCGGTCGTAGTCGTAGCTGACGCTCTTGCCGTATGGGTCGATCGTCTCCATCAGGACGTTGCCGGCGTAGACGTCCGTCCATACGCCCCCGTCGGGCGCCGTGGTGTGCGACTCGCTCTTGCCGTCCCAGGTGAACGCGGTCGTCTTGCCGTTCTGGTCGGTCTGGGACTTGATCCGGCCCGAGGCGTCGTAGGAGTTGGCGACCTTGCCGCCCGCCGGGTCGGTGTAGGAGGACAGTCGCTTGTCGGTGCCGTACGCGTACGAGGATGTCCTGCCCGCCGGGTCGGTCACGGAGGTCAGCAGGCCGGCTGTGTAGGTGTAGGACACCGAAGTGTTGTCGGGCAGGGCCACCTTGGAGAGCAGCCCGTCAGCGCCCACCGTGAAGGAGGTGGTACGGCCGGCGGCATCCTTGACGGACGCGAGCTTTCCGGAGGTGTAGGTCAGGCTCAGGCCCTTGCCGGCGGTGTCGACCACAGCGGTGAGCAGCCCGGCGCTGTCGAAGGTCCGCTTAATGTGATCCGGCGTGGTGATCGTGTAGGTGCTGGTGCCCTTGACCAGCTTGGCCGCAGACCCCGCTGGGGCTGTGTAGGTGCCATCACTGGCCTGCGTGAACACGAACGACGCACCGTCGTCCGACCGGTACGTCACCTTGCCCGTCGCGACCGCCAGACTCGTGTCGAACGGGGTGGACCAGCCGCGCCCGAGGAGGCCGGTGACGGTCGAGTCTGACCGGTAGGTGCGCTCCAGAGTGAGTGGGACACCGGCGCTCACCAGGGAGGCGTCGGTGAGCTGTTCGTAGAACATGCCGGTCGCCGTGTTGACCGGGTCGGCGCGGTGGGCCTGTGCGTAGCAGGTGCAGATGCCGGCCTGAGCGCCGGGGATGACCGGGGTGTAGAAGGCTTCCACCAGCGGGGAGGTCGTTCCCTGCGGGCTGGATGATCCGTCAGAGCTGTTCAGGAAGATCCACGCGTAGTACTTCTTGCCGTCCTGGAGAGAGCCGCCCAGAGCGTTGCTGGCCCACCAGAAGCACTCGTCGGTGGGGTAGGAGTTGCTCGACCACCAGTCGTAGCACCACACCCCGGTAGGCGATGTGTCGCCGCTGGGATCGTCCGTCGACTTCTTGATCTCCTGCTGGATGACGAAGTTGCCCGCCTCGTCCAGAACGTAGAACCACATCCCGCTGTAGGTCGACCCACGCTTGGGCAGCTTCACATGCCCGCCGATGGACAGCAGACCCGGAGAGGCTGTTGCCCAGGACGACACCCAGGTCGGGTTCTCCGGCGCGGCAGCTACGCCGGGACGAACGGCATTCGGCGACTGAGCGGCGGGACCGCGCGTGGCGCCGTGGCCGTTCGGCCGCGCCGGCTTGCTGGTCGGCTTCCGTCCCGGCTTCTTCATGTAGTCGCTGATGGGAGACAGGCCGAGCCGGTTCTTGGTGACCTGCTTCCGGCGCTCGGCCAGCGTCATGGACTTGGGCGGCTTGGGCAGGTCTGCTGCGGTGGGGGTCCTGGGCTGAGTAATGACCGTCGAGGCCTCGTAAGGCGAGCGCCCCTGAGACGATGCCCACGCTGGGGCGGCGACCCCAGTAATCGTTAGGAGCGTCGATGTCAGGAGGGCTGTGACAAGTCTTCGCGCGTGGGTGCGCACGATGCATCACCTACCTGGCTAAGGGTGTAAGAGGACGAAGTTAAGTTGATCCACAGAACATTCGAACTAACGTGTCACGAGCGATAAGGCCGAATTACGACGGCAGCTCCGTAAGACATTGACTGCATGCCGCAGGCTACGTGGCCGACCGGCTGTGAGCTTCGTTCACTTTGGCGTGATCACGACCGTACAGACAGGGGATCTCGCTCAGCCGGTATATCGGCCGCTGAAGACCGGAACACGCCACGGGCGATGCGGGCGCACAGCCTCCGGATGTCCCTCACGTCAAGAGGTAGAGGAGGTTGACGACCAGTTGGCCCTGAGCCGACCGCGTAGAGGCCGCCCTCGGTGGGAGCGTGGCGGCCCCTCCGGCGTGTACTGCACACGAATCGACCACTTGGTTCGGACACTGGCGATAATCAACCGATGAGTGCCATCGATCGCCCTATGCCGCCCCTGAACGCCGACGAGCCCACGACGCTGGAAAGCTCGCTGGACTTTCACCGCACCACACTGGCCATGAAGTGCGAGGGGCTGGACGATGAGCAGGCCGCCGAGGCGTCCGTGCCGCCGTCCGACTTCACTCTGACCGGCCTGGTCCAGCACATGGCGGAGATGGAGCGCAATTGGTTCCGCCGCGTGTTCGCCGGAGAACAGGCTCCGCCCATCTACGACCCGCAGGCCGACCCGGATGCCCCCCACGGTGGGTTCGATGTGGCTGAGGGCGCCAACCTGAGCGACGCCCTCGCCACCTGGCGCGCGGAGATCGCCCGCGCCCGTGGGAACTGCGCCGAGCATGCGGCGTGTAGCGCCGGATCAGGCAGTGTTGGCCCTGTCGACGACGGCGCGTAGGCGCTGGTCGTCGGCATGGCGGTTTCGCCAGGCGATGTAGCGCCGGATCATGCTGCCCTGCTCCTCGTGGCTGGCGTGGTCGGTGCCTCGAGGGTGAAGTAGCGCAGGGCGGTGAACTGGGCTTCTATGCGGTTGAGCCAGGAGCTGTTGGTCAGGGTGTAAGCGATCTCGACGTTGTTCGCCGCGACCCAGGCACCGACCCGCTGGCATCTCTTCGTGGTCAGGTGCGGGGAGAAGTTGTCGCAGACGATCGCGATGCGGACCTGCGGCGGGTAGAGGGTGCGCAGGCAGCGGCAGAACTCGAGGAACTGCCTCCGCCTCTTGAGCGGCTCAATGTGACCGTAGAGCTTGTCCTTGGCCAGGTCCAGGGCGGCGAACAGGCGTCGTACTCCGCCGTAGCGGTTGTAGGTCGCCCGGCGCCGTCGGCGAGGTTCACGGTCGGGGTCCTTGTGCTTGCCGGCTCGCTCGGCCCAATGCCGCCCCGGATGTGGCATCACGTTGAGAGGCCCGAACTCATCCATCCAGAAGATGGGTTCGGGTTCACCCTTGTCGGGCATGACCTAGGCGTCGGCGATCGCGTAGAGGTGCTCGATGCGGGCCTTCTTCGCCGCATAGTCAGGGTCCTTGGAGGTCTTCCAGGTCTTCAGGCGTTGAAAGGAGACGCCCTCCTCGCGGAGCAGGATGCGCAGGCCCCCGTGGCTGATGTCATCGACCATCCCCTCGGCGACCAGGAAGTCCGCCAGCTTGGTCAGACTCCACGTCGCAAATGGCAGGTCGTGCTCGGTCGGCTTGGACTTCGCGATCTTCTTGATCTCGCGCCGCTCAGGCAGGGTGAAGGTCTTGGGCCGACCGCCCTTGCGCTTCGGATACAGGGAGTCGAAACTGCCGGCGTTGAAATTGTGGATCACATCCCGGACCCGGTCCGCGTTCGTGAATGTCACCTCGGCAATCTTCGCCACGGGCATACCCTGCGGGGACAGCAGCACCATCTGGGCGCGCCGCCAGGTCACCACCGACCTCGTGCCCCTGCGGATGATCCGCAACAGGCGCTGCCCCTCGTCGTCATCGATCTCGCGGACACGTACTCGTTCTGCCACCCGGACAGCCTGGCGACACCGCGCCGTCCGAACCAGCATCCGAACGGCGCGTCACGTCACTACGGAGCAAAGGTTGTCTGATGCGGCACTAGGCGTAGGTCGGCACGTCGGCGGACTCTATTCGGCTGCAACCGGTGCGACTGGGAAGGTCGAGCTGCGGCTGCCGACGCGCGCTAGCGTACGGGCAACTCTGAGAGGGCCTCGCCGCCCGCTGCCCCGATCTCTAGCGTGGCCGTCGCTACCTCGGCGTCGGTGGGACCGGAGGCTGCGCCGGGCTGCCACGCAACGACGGCGACGAGCGGCCCTACTTGGTCCACCCTGTTGTCTCGGTGCCCAAGCTGGAGGCGTGCTACCGCTACCGTGATGATGACGTGATGCACCGCCAGGTGAGTAACACTGCTACGTACATCAACATGAGTGATGTCGCGCAGGTAACGTACTCAACGTCTGGCCAAACGAAGCGCTCAAGGCTTTAAGAATGGCACCACCAGCAAGTTTCCGCCGTCGAAGTCACGATCGAGCGCGACTCGAAACGCCTCCAACCCGCCTGAAAGATCTCGGCCATCGCACGCCGCGAACCGGGCAGTTCTGCTCATCAGCGGCGTGTCGATGGGCCAGCGCGGCAGCGATCGATGGCACCGGTCTGGTGAACCATCGCACACTGGTAGGCAGCCGCTCACACCCAGCGCATTACTCTCGCCGACGACCTCGACCTTGCGCACGTGGTCGACCTACTCGACATGCTAAGGGAGCCTGCGGTGGCCCCCATCTGGGCCGAAGGAGACCACCGCGCTATGGGGCAGAGGTTCGCTGCTGGGCTCAAGCCCATTTTCACTGGCCAGGACCACGGGCGGGACGTGGTCTACTCCGGACGTCTTGCAGAGGCGGCACAGCCCACCGCTGACACCCCCAGCCGGGGTGGTGGAGTGCTCAAGTCCGACGTTTGGAGCCCATGCCCCGAATAAAGGTCGCCGGGTCCTCGTCGGAGCCATGGATGCCCGGGTGGAAGGTCCACTCGCCCGCGCTGTCGCGGGTGAACTCGGCGACGACGGCTGCCGTGGCGTCCTGGGCGGTGGTGAAGTCGGCCTCGAAGAGGGTCGTGTAGCCCTCCGCGACGCGGACCGCCGGGTTCAGGACCGAGGCGAACGTGGTGCGGTTCTGACTCTGCTGGATGACGACGCCGACCACCACGCGCGCGTAGCGGGCGTCCAGGCGGCCGAGTTCGAGCTTCATGACCTCGTCCCAGCCGAACCCCTTGCCGTCGGGGCTGTCCCGGTTGAGGAAGATCGTGCCGTCGGGGGAGCGGCTGTCGAAGTGCACCAGATAGGCCGGTTCCCCGTACGCGTCCGCCGCCGTGAACGTCGCGGCAACGACGTCCAGGTCGGAGGGCGGCCGCCCCGCCGGACTGGGGTCCCACTTGAGCGCGACCTCGACCTCGCGGATTCCCTTGCTGACCCCGGTCACCAGGCTTCCCCTTCCCCCTGAAGCGCCATCATCCCCAACTCCCTTGTCGCCGGGACTTCTTCCCATCGTGTCACGCATCCGGCACCGGTGCGCGGGCGAACTCCGCCAGAGCGTGACCGACGCCACGCCCGGTGGCCTTACGATGGCGCGGTGCTGGTCAAGTGGATTCGCTGCACCGTCGTGGACCGTCGCGGGTTCGAACGCGGGCAGCGGAAATGGGCGGGGCTTCTGGGGGAGCCGGGGTTTCGGGGACAGGGCGGAGGCTGGAGCCGGCACCGGCCGGGAGTGGCGCACATCTTCGCCTTCTGGGAGAGCCGTGCCTTCTACGACTCCTTCATGGCCCGCTCGCACGACCGGCTGGCCGCGTCCCAGTCCGGCACGTTCAAGGACTCCCAGGTCAAGCTGTTCGAGTACCGCTTCGACGTGAAGACCGGCTTCGAGCCCCGGTTCACCGACGCCGACCTGGTACGGGTCGCCCTGTGCCGGGTCCACGAGGAGCGCGTCGAACACTTCACGCTGATGCAGGAGAAGGTCTGGAACCCGGCGATGGCCGGCTCGCCCGGCATGATCCGGGGCATGTTCGGCGAGGCGACCGAACACGACTTCCTGGTGCTGTCGATGTGGCGCGCGGCGGCCGAACACGGAAAGTATCGCACCGAACGCGTGGAGCGGCTGGCCCTGCGCGCCCAGACCGAGGCCGACATCGCCTCCCTCACCGGCGACATCGTGGAACTGGAACCCTCCTGGACGGTCTGAGCGGGGCGCGCGGTGTGACCTACACCGTATGAGGGCCGTACGAGTGTCCGGTCCCGCCCCCGTCCCCGTAGGGTTTCCGACATGGCACGACCACGGCGCATCGTCCTTGTCCGGCACGGGGAGTCAGTGGGCAACGTCGATGACTCCGTGTACGAGCGCGAGCCCGACCACGCCCTCGCGCTCACCGACCGAGGCCGGGAGCAGGCGGAGGAGACCGGCAAGCACCTGCGGGAGATCTTCGGCGACGAACGCGTGAGCGTCTACGTCTCCCCGTACCGCCGCACCCACGAGACCCTGGACACCTTCCGCCTCGACCCGGAGCTCATACGCGTGCGCGAGGAGCCCCGGCTGCGCGAGCAGGACTGGGGCAACTGGCAGGAACGCGACGACGTCAAGCTCCAGAAGGCGTACCGGGACGCGTACGGGCACTTCTTCTTCCGCTTCCCGCAGGGCGAGTCCGGCGCCGATGTGTACGACCGCGTCGGCGGCTTCCTGGAGAGCCTGTTCCGCAGCTTCGAGGAGCCCGACCACCCGCCGAACGTCCTCCTGGTGACGCACGGCCTGGCGATGCGGCTGTTCTGCATGCGGTGGTTCCACTGGACGGTCGCCGAGTTCGAGTCCCTGTCGAATCCGGGGAACGCGGAGGTGCGCATGCTCGTTCTCGGGGAGGACGGCAAGTACGCCCTGGACAAGCCCTTCGAGCGCTGGCGGGACCCGGTTCCGCACTGGATCGACGGATAGGCTGGCGGGAAGATGATCCCTGAATCCTCCTCCCTCCCCTCCGGGCGCCTGGAGCGCGCCCTGGCCAGCCTGCGCGGCCTCGCGGTGGGCGACGCGCTCGGCTCCCAGTTCTTCGTCCCGGTGAACCACCCGCTGCTCAAGCGCCGCGAGCTGCCCGCCGGGCCCTGGCAGTGGACCGACGACACGGAGATGGCCTGCTCCGTCGTCTCGATCCTGGCCGCGCACCGGATGGTCCACCAGGACGAACTGGCCCGGTCCTTCGCCGAGCACCACGACTTCGACCGGGGCTACGGCCCCGCCGTGAACCGCCTCCTGCGGCTCGTCCGCGAGGGCGCCGACTGGCGTGAACTCGCCGCCCAGCTCTTCGACGGCCGGGGCTCCTGGGGCAACGGCGCCGCGATGCGCATCGCGCCCCTGGGCGCCTGGTACGCCGACGACCCCGAGCAGGCCACCCACCAGGCCGAGATCTCCGCCTACACCACCCACCAGCACCGCGAGGCGGTGGCCGGCGCCATGGCCGTGGCCGCCGCCGCCGCGCTGGCGGCCGCTCCGGGCGGCCCGCCGGCTCCCGAGGCCCTGCTGGACGGTGTGATCGCCCTGGTGCCCCGCAGCGCCGTGGGCGCCGGTCTGCGCCGCGCGCGGGACATGCTCGACTACGGGGACGCGGCCACCGTGGCGGCCGTCCTCGGCTGCGGGCGCCGGACCAGTGCGCACGACACCGTTCCGTTCGCCCTGTGGTCGGCCGCGCGGGCCCTCGGCGACTTCGAGCACGCCTTCTGGACGACCGCGCAGGTCGGCGGCGACGTGGACACGACGTGCGCGATCGTCGGCGGTGTCCTGGCCTCCGGCGAGGCGGGAGCACCGCCCGCGAAGTGGCTGGAACGGACCGAGTCGCTGCCGGAATGGGTGCCGGGCCGCGTGTGACGCGTGTGATGTTTCCGGCTGCGAGGGGCCGGGGTGTCGGGGCGGCAGCGGGGCGGCGTAGTCTGAGTGCGCCATGCCGTACGAACCACCCACTCATACCGTCGAGCGCTCCCTTCGCGCCACGACCGGGGCGAAGGTCATCGCCGGCGTCGACGAAGTGGGGCGGGGTGCCTGGGCCGGACCCGTCACCGTCTGCGCGGCGATCACCGGACTGCGCCGCCCGCCCGAAGGGCTCACCGACTCCAAGCTCCTGACGGTCAAACGCCGTGCGGAGCTGGACGGGATACTGCGGTCCTGGGTGACGGCCTTCGCCCTCGGTCACGCCTCCCCGGAGGAGATCGACGACCTGGGCATGACCGCCGCCCTGCGGCTGGCCGCCGTCCGCGCCCTGGAAGCCCTGCCGGTCCGGCCCGAGGCCGTCATCCTCGACGGCAAGCACGACTACCTCGGCGCTCCCTGGCGGGTGCGCACGGTGATCAAGGGCGACCAGTCCTGCGTGGCCGTCGCGGCGGCCTCGGTGATCGCCAAGGTGTACCGCGACAAAATGATGGCCGAACTCGGTGCCGGCCATGCAGACTTCGGATTCGCGGACAACGCCGGGTATCCGTCGCCGGTGCACAAGGCCGCACTGGAGGAGCGGGGCCCCACCCCGTACCACCGTCTGTCGTGGGCGTATCTTGATGCGCTGCCCCGGTGGCGGCATCTCAAGAAGGTCCGCAGCCTCGTGGACGGCGGCGTCCCGGTGATCGAGGGCCAGCTCGGCTTCGATTTCTGACGCTTCCGCCCGCCGCCGATGTGCCACCCGGCCATCGGCGTCGTACCAACGTTTGATTAAAATCAGCTCATGCCTCTCCTTCCCGAGGAGCCTCAGATTCACGAGAGTGCCCAGGGTCCCGTCGCGACTCCGGCCAGCAGCCGCGTCGCACCGACCCCTCGTCCCGTACCCGGCCCCCGCCCCGCGGCTCCGGTCCGTCCCGGCCGGCCCGGCCTCCCGCGGCCCGCGCCGCCGGCGCAGCGCGCGCCGCGTGACGTGGCCCCGGCCGAGCCGAGCCCGTCGGGCCCGGCCGTTCCCGCCGCTCCCGCGGCCGGTCCCCAGATCCAGTTGATCCCGGCCTCGGCCGAGGGCGCGCTCGACGCCGCCGAGGAGGCGCTGGACCTGCTGCTCGACTCCGGCCGCGCCCCCGGCGAGGTCCTGGTGCTCACCACGGGTGCCCGGCACCCGTGGGCCGAGCACGAGCTGTCCTTCGGCGAGGCGTCCTACTGGGCGCAGCACGACGCCGGCGACGACGTCTTCTACGCCGACGGCGCCATGGCCGCCCGCGCGGCCACCCGGCCCGTGGTCATCGTCGCCGTCAACGGGGACGACACCGCCGCTGCCGCCACCGCCCTGCCGGTCGCCCACACGCGGGCCGGCGCACTGCTGATCGTCTGCGGCGACCCGCAGCAGATCAACGCGGTGCTGGGCGCCGGGGTCTGACCCCACCGCACGACCGACGGCGCCGCGCGCGCCGGACAGCCGCTCTGCCGTGACACGGCAGCGGGCGGCTGTTCGGCCCGCACGGCGCCGCAGCGGTTTTCCGGGATACGGCGCCGAAGTGTCCGGCGCCGGGACCGAGTTCGCTCAGCGGGCCGCGGCCCGGCGCATGACCTCGGAGACCGGCCCACCCGTGCGCGGCATCAGGGGCGGTGACTCGGACAGGGCGAAGGACTCCGGCGTGGAGTGCGCGTTGGGATGGCGTCCGCCGCGTCCCTCGCCGAGCACCTGCCAGCCGTCGTGCGTCAGCGTGATGTACGCGCCGCAGCGCAGCCCGTGCAGCGTGCAGGCGTCGCGCAGCCCCCACATCCAGGCGCCGTCCTCCTCCGTCCACCGCGCGTCGCCCTCGCGGCAGTACAGCAGCACGGCGGTGCGTACCGGGGTCCGGCGGCGCAGGTCGTGCGGGATGACCCGGCGCAACTGGTCCAGCAGCGCGTTGCGGAACATCCAGCCGTCCGCCGGGGCGGAGCGCCGGGTGAACGAGGCGCTGGCCAGCAGCCGTTCGTCCGCATCGAGGACGGCCACGATCGCGGTGGACGGCCGCGGGCGATGGCGGACGTGCAGGCCGCTGACGACCTCGCGCGGGTTGCGCAGCAGGGGGATTCCGGCGGCGGCCCACTCCGCGGGTTCGAGCAGGCGGCTGACGGAAGCGGCGGACGCGGACGTCGACAACGAGGCCGCCGAGGACGAGGCGAATCCGAAGGTCACGTTCCTCCCTTCGGCTACGCGCCCACACTGCGGGCGAGGTCGGAATTCGGGGGAGCGCGCACCGCAGTGAAGCCCAGCCGGAACACGGGCGAGCCGTGCGGGGAGCGGACTTCAATTCTTCCTGTCGAACTTCGATGCGGCAACGAGCAATTGAGGCCGCCGACGCTTATCTGATGGTCCGGGGCTTATATCCCTACCCACAGAGACCGGTGACGACGCCTGGGACGGCACGGGGTCTCTGGACGGCCCGCCGGAGGAGGTTTCAGGCGCTGATGCGAGCAGAGGGCTCGCCCTCGTCGTCCTCGCCCTCCTCCGCCTCCACGGGCCGCTGGGCCAGCAGGCGTTCGGCGCGGTCGGGGGCGAGGTCCAGGGTGGGCATGAGCTGGGGGAGGGTGATGCTGGGCAGGAGGTGTCTGAGCAGGACCGTCACCCGCTCGCTGAGGTCGGCGCGCTCGCACAGGATCTGCGACATCCACTGGATGCCGGTGAAGGAGCCGGCGAGCAGGTCGGCCGTCTCCGCCGGGTCGACGTGCGGCAGCAGTTCGCCCCGTTCCCGCGCCTCCACGAGCAACTGGGTCAGCCGGTTCGCCCAGGACTGGAACGGCGTGCCGTGGAACGGGTTGCTGCGCTCCGGGCCTTCTCCCCACTGGTCCATCGCCAGGCCCACGCTGGCCCGCGTCAACGGGTCGTGCCGAAGCTGGTGCGCGAACAGCAGCCCCTGGTCGATGAGTTCCTGCACCTTGGTGCGCTGCGGGGGCAGCGGGCCCACTTCGAGCTGGGCCGCGATCACCCCGAGGGCCAGCTCCTCCTTGGAGGCGAAGTGGAAGTACAGGCCACCCTTCGTGACCCCGGCGCGCGCGAGGATCTCGGTGATCGTGGCGGCGCTGTAACCGCGTTCGTCGAAGACGGCGGCCGCTGCCAGCAGGATCGTCTTACGGGTCTGGATCGCGCGTGCTTGGCGTGCCATGGGCTGTCGCCCCTGTTTCTATGTCAGAGCTTGGTCAGGTTCGCACACGAAGAGAACCGGACTGTCAGTATTTTGTCGAGGGGGAACGAGCCTTGATCACACCGGACTCAAAGGGCAATCCATGTCTGAAGGCATTAGCTTCATAGCCGATCGCGCCGACATCGGCACCTCATCGGCCGTACGGACGGTCATGACGCAGGCACCGGACCCCGCCGCGCCGCCCGAAGACCAGACCGACCCGCTGGTTCTTGTACCCGAATCCGGCGACACCGGTCAACCTCCGGCGCACGGCGGCCGGGCCACCGGCGAACTCGTGCACCGGCCGGACGCCGACGACGCCTTCCCCGTGGAATGGACCCGGCTGGCCGAGCACCGCTACCTGGTCGTCGCCGACTGGCCCGCCGCCCACCGCTTCTTCGCCCCGCTCCCCGGCGGCGTCCAGGACCCGTTGCTGGTAGCGGAAACGATGCGGCAGACCGCGATGATGCTGGCCCACGCCGAGTACGGGGTCCCCGCCGACCACCACTTCGTCATGTGGGACATGGAATACGCCCTCGGCACGGCCGACTTCGGCCTCTCGGACGCCTCGGGCCGCGTCGACGTCGTCGTGGAGTGCTCCGAGGTCCAGATGCGGGCCAGGAGCCTGGCCGGGATGAGGGTGCGGCTCACCTTCGAGCGCGGCGGGCGGCTCCTGGCCACGAGTACGGGCAGCCTGAGCTGCACTTCGGACCGGGCCTACCGCAGGCTGCGCGGCGACAAGCTGGCCGCCGCCGGTGACCCCGTACCGCTGCTGGACGGCGTACCGCCCGAGCGAGTCGGCCGTCGTGACCCCAGGGACGTCGTGCTCGCGCCCTCGGAGGAGGGGGACGGGTGGCGGCTGCGCCTCGACACCGCCCATCCCACGCTCTTCGCGCGGGCCAACGACCACGTCCCCGGCATGGTGCTCCTGGAGGCCGCCCGGCAGGCCGCCGTCGCGCTGGCTCCTGACGGCCGCTTCCTTCCCGCCTCGCTGGCGATCGCCTTCCGCCGGTACGCCGAACTCAACCAGCCGTGTCTTGTCCGCGCCCGGCGCGAAACCTCCCCCGAGGGTGAAGTCTCGGTCCATGTCGAGGGCGTCCAGGGCAACGAGGCCGTCTTCACGGCCACCCTTGGCGACACCCCGGAGGCGACCCGATGACCCGGCGCCTGCTCATCACCGGATCGAGCGGATTCATCGGCGGACACGTGCTGAGGGCCGCCCGCGCCGCCGAGGACGTACGGCTCCGCCTGCTCGTCCGCACTCCGCCGGCCACGCCCGACCCGGACGTCGAGTACGTGTACGGCGACCTCACCGACCCGGCCTCGTTGCGCGGCGCCTGCGCGGACGTGGACGCCGTGGTGCACTGCGCCGGGCTGATCGGCGGCGACGCGGAGCTGCTCCGCCAGGCCAACGACCTCGGCACCCACGCCCTGGCGGAGGAGGTACGCCAGGCCGCAGTCACGCGGTTCGTGTACCTCAGCACGGCCGCCGTGCACGGACGCGGGCCCTTCCGTGATGCGCGGCCCGGCGAGGTGCCCGTAGCCCCCGCCTCCGACACCAGCCGCACCCGTGCGGCCGCCGAGGAACACGTGCTCGCGGCGGGCGGAACGGTTCTGCGCCCCCACCTCGTTCACGGCAGGGGCGACCGCTGGGTGATCCCCGGCATCCTGGCCCTGCTGCGCACCCTGGACGGCCTCCCGGACGGCTGGGCCGGGCTCCAGTCGATGATCGACGCGGACACGCTGGGCCGGGTCGCCTTCGCGGCGGCCACGAGGGGGCCAGCGGACGGTGTGGGGCGCGTCCACTACGTCACCCATCCCGATCCCGTGCCGGGGGAGCTGCTGCTGTCCACCGTGGCGGAGACCTTCGGGCTCTTCGCCGAGGACGCCCCGCGCGTCTCGGCCGAGACCGCCCGGCAGCGGGTGCTCGACCACCCCGCCGCCCGCCACCACCTCGGCATGCTCGCCGTCGACCACTGGTTCAGCGACCAGTCGCTGTGGAGCGAGTACGGCGTCGAACCGGGCGCCGGATTCGCCGGGCGCTTCCCGGAGTACGCCGACTGGTATCGCGAACAGACCGGGTTGCCTGCGGGGTTTGAGAAGACGCGGTGACCTAAGGCGGTGTCAGCGCAGATCCCGGCCACGCGCGCGTAGCCGGGATCTGGGTCGCGCGCGGCGCGGCTCGGCCCGCATCCGGGCGCCCCTGGTAGGACCGGATCATGACGCGAGGAACCGGCCGCCACCTGCTCGCCACCAGCCTGCGCTCCCTGAAGGTGCGCAACTTCCGGCTCTTCGCGGTGGGCCAGATCGCCTCCGCCACCGGCACCTGGATGATGGCCGTCGCCCAGGACTGGCTCGTACTGGAGCTGACCGGCGACTCCGGCGGGGCCCTCGCCACCGTCACCGCCCTCCAGTTCACCCCGGTCCTCCTGCTGACCCTCTACGGCGGCCGGCTCGCCGACCGGTACGACAAACGCGCCCTCCTGACCGGCGCCAACATCGCCTCCGGCGTTTTCGCCCTGAGCCTCGGCCTGCTGGTCACCGCCGACGCCGCCCGGCTGTGGCACGTCTACGTCGCGGCCGCCGCGCTCGGCGTGGCCAACGCCGTGGAGGTCCCGGCCCGGCTGTCCTTCATCACCGAACTCGTCGGCCCCGAACTGCTCCCCAACGCCTCCGCGCTCAGCGGCGCCTACTTCAACATCGCGCGCGTACTGGGCCCTTCGCTGGCCGGGCTGCTCATCCAGTGGTCGGGCACGGGGACCGTCATGCTGCTCAACGCCGTCAGCTACACGGCCACGGTCGCCGGGCTGCGCGCCATGCGGCCGGCGGAACTGCACCGCGTGCCCCGCCAGGCCACGCCCGCGCGCGTCATCGAGGGCCTGGCCCATCTGCGGACCCGGCCCGACCTGCTCACGACGCTCGCCCTGGTCGCGGCGGTCGCCCTCTTCGGCCTCAACCTGCCTCTGACGCTGCCGCTGATGGCCCGCGTCGTGTTCCACACCGAGGCCGCCTCCTTCGGCCTCCTCACCGCCGCGCTCGCCGGTGGCTCCCTCCTGGCCGCGCTGGTCGGCACCCTGCGCCGGACCCGCCCCTCGGCGCGGCTGGTGGCCGCCTGGGGATGCGCCTTCGGCGCGCTGGAGCTAATCACGGGGTGGGCGCCGAACCTGCCCGTCGCGCTGGCGCTGCTGGTGCCGACCGGATTCGCCTCGCTGTACTTCGTCCAGGCGGCGAACCACCGCATCCAACTGGGCGGCGACCCGGCTCACCGGGGCCGGGTGATGGCCCTCTACACCGTGATCCTGCAAGGCAGCACCCCGCTCGGCGCCCTCTTCGTCGGCGCCGCCACCCACACCCTCGGCGCCCGCTCGGGACTGTGGGCGGGCGGACTGATCGCACTGACCGCCGCCCTCATGGCCCTGGCCGGGGCACGCGCGGACGCGCCGGTACGGGCTCCCGAGGACGAGCGGGTCCGGCCGACGGGCAGTCGTCCGTAAGGCGAGTGGCCGGATGTCAGTGGGGTGCGGTTGCATGGGGGCATGAACGACCTGGAGCAGTTGCGTACCGAAGCCGACGCCGTCCTCGCCGAGCTGGTCGGCGCGCCGGAGGGTTCGGCGCGGCTGCGGGAAGACCAGTGGGAGGCGGTCAAGGCCCTGGTGGTGGACCGGCGCCGGGCCCTGGTCGTGCAGCGCACCGGCTGGGGCAAGTCGGCCGTGTACTTCGTGGCCACCGCTCTGCTCCGCCGTCGCGGCGCGGGTCCCACGGTGATCGTCTCGCCGCTGCTGGCACTGATGCGCAACCAGGTCGAGTCGGCCGCGCGGGCCGGCATCCAGGCCCGCACCATCAACTCGGCCAACCCCGAGGAGTGGGACGCCATCCACGAGGAGGTGGAGCGCGGCGAGGTCG
Source organism: Streptomyces bauhiniae (assembly GCF_004784475.1). Classification (GTDB taxonomy): domain Bacteria; phylum Actinomycetota; class Actinomycetes; order Streptomycetales; family Streptomycetaceae; genus Streptomyces; species Streptomyces seoulensis. The sequence continues at coordinate 609,148 of NZ_SRRT01000004.1, read as the reverse complement.
ATGTGCTGCTGGTGAGCCCGGAACGGCTCAACTCCGTCGACTTCCGCGACCGCATGCTGCCCAAGCTGGCGGCCACCACCGGCCTGCTGGTCGTGGACGAGGCGCACTGCATCTCCGACTGGGGTCACGACTTCCGCCCCGACTACCGCAGGCTGCGCACCATGCTCCAGGAGCTGGCGCCCGGCGTGCCCGTGCTCGCCACCACCGCCACGGCCAACGCGCGCGTCACGGCGGACGTGGCCGAGCAACTGGGCACCGGCGCGGGCGAGGCGCTGGTGCTGCGGGGGCGGCTGGACCGGGAGAGCCTGCGGCTCGGCGTGGTCCGGCTGCCGGACGCCGCGCACCGGCTGGCGTGGCTGGCGGAGCACCTGAACGAGCTGCCGGGCTCCGGGATCATCTACACGCTGACCGTCTCGGCCGCCGAGGAGGTCACCGCCTACCTCCGCGCGCGCGGCTTCGCCGTCGCCTCCTACACCGGCCGCACGGAGAACGCCGACCGCCAGCAGGCCGAGGCCGACCTCCTGGACAACCGGGTCAAGGCCCTCGTGGCGACCTCCGCGCTGGGCATGGGCTTCGACAAGCCCGACCTGGGCTTCGTGGTCCACCTCGGCTCGCCGTCCTCCCCGATCTCCTATTACCAGCAGGTGGGCCGCGCGGGCCGAGGCGTCGAGCATGCCGACGTGCTGCTGCTGCCGGGCAAGGAGGACGAGGCGATCTGGCGGTACTTCGCCGAGGTCGCCTTCCCGCCCGAGTCCCAGGTCCGCCAGACCCTGGCCGCCCTCGCCGACGCGGGCCGACCGCTGTCGGTACCCGCGCTGGAGTCGCTGGTGGACCTGCGGCGCACCCGGCTGGAGCTGATGCTCAAGGTGCTGGACGTGGACGGCGCCGTCCACCGGGTGAAGGGCGGCTGGACGGCCACCGGCGCCGAATGGATCTACGACGCGGACCGCTACGCCTGGGTCGCCCGCCAGCGCGCCGCCGAACAGCAGGCCATGCGGGACTACGTCGGCACGGACGAGTGCCGGATGGCGTTCCTGCGCCGCCAGCTCGACGACGTGGAGATCACCCCGTGCGGGCGCTGCGACACCTGCGCGGGCGCCTGGATCGACACGGCCGTCTCCGCCGACGCGCTGACGGCCGCCGCCGGTGAACTGGACCGGCCCGGCGTGGAGATCGAGCCGCGCCGCATGTGGCCCACGGGGATGCCGGCGCTGGGCATCGACCTCAAGGGCCGCATCCCGGCGAAGGAGCAGTGCGCCACCGGGCGTGCCCTGGGCCGGCTCTCGGACATCGGCTGGGGCAACCGGCTCCGGCCGCTGCTGGCCGAGCAGACGCCTGACGGTCCGGTGCCGGAGGACGTGCTGAAGGCCGTGGTGGAGGTCCTCGCCGACTGGGCACGCTCGCCCGGCGGGTGGGCGTCGAACACGTCGGACGCCATGGCGCGTCCGGTCGGTGTCGTCGCCATGCCGTCGCTGAGCCGGCCGCAGCTCGTCGCCTCGCTCGCGGAGCGGGTGGCCGAGATCGGACGGCTGCCGTATCTGGGGGCGCTCGCGTACACGGGAGAGGCGGGGGCGCATCAGGCGCATCGCAGCAACTCCGCTCAGCGGTTGCAGGCGCTGGCTTCGGCGTTCACGGTGCCGGGGGAGTTGGCGGCGGCTCTGGCGGGTGCTCCGGGGCCGGTGCTCCTCGTGGATGACCGGACCGAGTCCGGGTGGAGTCTGGCGGTCGCGGCGCGGTTGTTGCGGCGGGCGGGGGCGGGGGAGGTTCTGCCGTTGGTGTTGGCTGCGGCGGGGTGAGGTGGGCTCTGGGCGCGGGGGCAGGCGGGCTCGGTCGAGTTGGTTGTCGTGTCCCTGCTTCGACTTATCCACAGGCCCGTTATCCACAGGCCCAGCGGGATTGTGAGATTCGCGGGATCGTCAGCGCATGACGAATCACGGCGAAACGACCGAACCCTTCGAAAACGGTGACATCGCGGCGGGAGTGTCCTTCGACGGGCAGCTCACGCCCGACACCCCGATCGCCCTGCGCACCCCGGCCGAGCTGGCCGACGCGCTGCCGTACCTGCTGGGATACCGCCCGGAGGACAGCATGGTGCTGGTCAGCCTGCTCGACCGGGGCAACTTCGGCGGGCGTGCCCGCCTGGGCATTCCGGCCGGCGTCGAGGACTGGCAGGCGGCGGCGCGGCAGATCGCCAGAGGGCTGGTGATCGGCGCCCGACGGCGCGGTTCCCGGCCCGAGCGCATCGTGGCCTACGTCTGCCAGGAGCCACGGCCAGGGGAGACGGGGCGGGACGTGATGCTCCGGCTCGCCCCGCTCGCCCAACTGCTGCGCACCGAGTGCGGCAGTCTCGACGTACCGGTGATCGAGGCGCTGTGCGTCTCGGACACCCGCTTCTGGTCCTACGTCTGCCCGGTGGAGAGCTGCTGCCCGCCCGAGGGCACGCCGATGGGCATGCCGGGCACCTCGGCCATGGCGGCCGCCGCGACCTACGCCGGTATCCAAGTACGGGGCTCGTTGCGGGAGCTGCGCGCGAGGATGCAGCCCTGGGAGACCTCGGCCGCACTGGAGCAGGAGGTCGCGCTGGACGCCGCGGGCATGTCGCTGGTGCCCCGCATTCTGGACGACACGAGCCGCGTCGAGGTGGCCGAGGAGACGCTGGACCTGGCCGGACGCGTCATCCGCCGGTTCGCCGAGGCCGCGCCGGTGTCGGGGGTCCACCCGGCCGACGTCCGCGACGACGCGCTCCTCGGCCACGACGAGGCGGCCACCCTCATCCTCGGCCTCCAGGACCGCACCACCCGTGACCGGGCGGCCGCCTGGATGGAGGGCGACGAAGGCGCACCCGCCCTACGGCTCTGGCGGGCACTCGCCCGCCGCTGCGTCGGCCCGTACCGAGAACACGCGGCGGCTCCGCTCACCCTGGCCGGCTGGGTCGCCTGGTCGACCGGCGACGACATCGAGGCCCGAGAGGCCCTGGCCATGGCCCTCGGCGCCGACCCGCACTACCTCTTCGCCCAGCTCCTGCACCGGGCGTGCAACGAGGGCCTGGACCCGGAGTCCATCCGCCGATGCCTCCGGCAGGAGCGGCACGGGCGGACACCGGGGGAGGGGCCATCGTCGACGGGGCCGCACATCCCGGAGCAGAAAACCGGCTCCCAGCTCCCGCCGGGTACGCCCCTCCCCGCGCAGGACACGGCGGAGGCGGACCGGGCCACCCCGACGCGCCGAAAGCGCCGCCCCCGCTCCACCGGCCCAGGCGACACCGCCCCTGGCAACACCGGTCCTGGCGAGACCGCCCCCGGTAACACCGGCCCCTGCCCCCAGCGCCCGCAAGCCCAGACCCGCCGCCCGACCCGCTCACGCCCCACCCCCTCCGGAGCCGGCAAGACATGCAGCAACGGGGAGGACGGCTGAGCGGCCCCCCGAACTGTTTGATCCCACCATCCGCTGCCACCGGATTCACCGATCCTCCCAGCGAACGGAGTGTTTATCGTCAGGAAGACGACTATGATCGCGGCATGCCCTACGACCCGTCAGCGTTCCCGCCCTTCGCCGTCACCGTGGACCTGGTCGTGCTGACCGTGCGCCGCCACGCCCTGTGCGCGCTGGCGGTACGCCGGGGCGAGTCGCCCTTCCAGGGGCGGTGGGCACTCCCCGGCGGCTTCGTACGGGACGACGAGGACCTCGCCCAGGCGGCGGCGCGCGAGCTGGCGGAGGAGACGGGGCTCCGGGCCCACGACCCGGCGACTCCGGCGCAGGACAACGGTGCCCACCTGGAGCAGCTTGCCACGTACGGGGACCCGAAGCGTGATCCGCGTATGCGCGTGGTCAGCGTCGCCCACCTCGCCCTCGCGCCCGACCTCCCCGCCCCGCGCGCGGGTGGCGACGCGAGCAACGCGCGCTGGGCGCCGGTGGAGGAACTGCTCCAGCAGGGGGGCTACGGCCGCGACGGCGAACCGATGGCACCCCTGGCCTTCGACCACGCCCTGATCCTTTCCGACGGGGTGGAGCGCGCCCGCTCCAAGATCGAGTACTCATCGCTGGCCACCGCTTTCTGCCCGCCGGAGTTCACGGTCGGCGAGCTGCGTCGGGTCTACGAGGCGGTCTGGGGCGTGGCGCTCGACCCGCGCAACTTCCATCGCAAGGTCACCGGCACGCCCGGCTTCCTCGTCCCCACGGGCGGTACCACCACCCGCCAAGGAGGCCGGCCCGCGCAGCTCTTCAGGGCGGGCGGTGCCACGCTGCTCAACCCCCCGATGCTCCGCCCCGAGGTCTGAGGCGAGGCGTCGGACCATCACGGGCGCGGCAGTTGGGGAGCCGTCGCGCGCGGGACGCTCATCGGGCAAGTGAGCCATGCAGGTTGCCCCTCCGTCGAACAACTGCCGGACAGAAGGGGTGATACCCGGAAATCAGGACATAGCGCGCTATCTTCCGTCAGGTGATCCAGGCTGTCGGACTGACCAGTGATTCCCTCAAAGACCAGCCGCCCGCCGTCGAGGACGTCTCCTTCGAAGCGCGCGCCGGCCAGGTGACCGCCCTGCTCGGAGCGGCGGGCGCGGGCAAGACGACGGTGCTCCGGCTGATGCTCGAACTCCAGCGAGGGCGCGGCATCGCCTACTTCAGAGGGCGCCCCCTGCACTGCATCACCCACCCCTCACGCGAAGTCGGCGTACTGCTCGGCGATGTACCGGGACACCCCTCCCGGACGGTCCGCAACCACCTGCGCATGCTCTGCGCGGCGGCCGGTGTCCCGGCCAGGCGGGCCGACGAAGTGCTGGAAGAGGTCGGCCTCGTCAGCCTCCGCGAAGAACGGCTCGGCACACTGTCCCTGGGTATGGACCGCCGACTCGGCCTGGCCTGCGCCCTGCTGCCCGACCCGCACACCCTCGTGCTGGACGAACCGGCCGCCGGACTCTCCGCACCGGAGGCACGTTGGCTGCACTCCACCCTGCGGGAGTACGCCGACCAGGGCGGTGCCGTACTCCTCACGACCGCCGCCCCCAAGGAGGCCGCCCGGCACGCCGATCACGTCGTCACCCTCGAAGCTGGCCGGGTCGCGGCGGACCTGGACGCCGCGGAGTTCGCCCGTACCCGGCTCCGGCCGCGTGTCGCCGTCCGCAGCCCCCACGCCGCACGCCTGGCCAGCCTGCTCGCCAAGGAGGCGCGCACCGAACGACGTTCCGTGGAGGTCGTCCGCGAACAGGGCAACCGCCTCTCCGTGTACGGCAGCACCACCGCGGATGTCGGGGAGACCGCCTTCCGGAACGGCATCCTCATCCACCAACTCGCGGATGAAGTCGGTGACATGCGGCCGGAGCCACGCGAGGAGGAGCAGCCGGTACCGGCCGAAGACGCTGCCATGCCGGAGGGTGACGCGGAGCCGGAGGAGACCGAGACCGCAGAAGCCCCCGAACCTCTGCCACTCCCCATCGCCGTCCGCTCCGTACGCAGCCCCCTCCGGCCCCTGCGCTACGAACTCCGGCGCGCCACCGGCATCAGTACCGGGTTCGTCGTCTGCGGGGTCGCCCTCGTCGTGTCCGCGGTCACCGCCGTGGTGCTGGCCCGGATCGGGCACACCCCGCAGGCGCGCCTGTTCGCCGCGTGGCCACGTGAATTGCCGTTGCCGCCGGTCGCGCTCGCGGCGGGGCTGCTCGGTGCGCTGGCTTTCGGGGACGAGTTCCGCCATCCCGCGCTGGCGGCGGACCGGGGCACCGTTCCCCGTCGGCTGGGGCTGCTCACCGCGAAGCTCCTCGTCTCCGGAATCACCGCCGGAATGCTGGCCTTTCTCGCGCTGGGCTGTGACGCCGAGCTTCTCTATCTCGTCTACGGCCGGGAATTGGTTCAGGTCCCCGAGGACTGGCTGCCGCTGTGTGCGAGTTGGCTGGCGCTCGTGGTCGGCTGCGCGTGGGCCGGTGTACTGGCGGCCGGGGTGTTCCGGTCCACGGCGGCGGGGCTGGCCGCCGTACTCGCGGTGCCGGTGGCCGTCGTACCGCTCGTGCACCGGTTGTTCGAAGGCTCATATGTGCGAGTCGCAGCCGGGATTCACGTACGGATGCGGGAGGTTCTGCTGCTCCAGTGGCCCTTCGGAGGGGAGCGCTATCTGCTGGGTCTTGCACGAGTGATCGCTCAACCCGTGGGTGGCGCAATGACGTTGTCGCTCGCCGCGCTGCTGTGCGCGTACCTGATCACGACCCTGCGCGCCCGGGCGAGATGACGGCCTGAGGTGCGGTTTCCGAGCCGCTGTGCACACAACTCCCCACAGAAAGCCCGTTTATTTCCGATAAGGCGTCAATTGCGACGGGGTGAGCGATCACCCTTTCGTGTGCTTTTCACCAAAGCCCTCAAGGCAGTTGAAGGCAACGCCGACAAAAGATGCGTGAGTACCCTTGCGCACACCATGATGACCGCCGCCCGCTCCGCCGACTCCGGCCTCGCCGGACCGGGCGAACTCGACCGCTACCCCTACGCCGAGGCCCCGATGGCCGACCGCGTGGCGGCGCCCGCCTGGGAGGGCGCCGATTCCGACCTGGGCCGCGTGGGCCGGCGCGCCGCGGGCAGCCGCGGGCGCGGACTGCACGGCCAGCTCGTCCAGCAGCTCGGTCAGATGATCGTCTCCGGCGACCTGGGTGCCGACCGCCCGCTGGTGCCGGAGGAGATCGGCCAGCGTTTCGAGGTCTCCCGCACCGTCGTGCGCGAGTCCCTCCGGGTCCTGGAGGCCAAGGGCCTCGTCAGCGCCCGGCCGAACGTGGGCACCCGCGTGCGCCCGGTGAGCGACTGGAATCTGCTCGACCCGGACATCATCGAATGGCGCGCCTTCGGCCCGCAGCGCGATGACCAGCGCCGCGAGCTGAACGAATTGCGCTGGACGATCGAGCCGCTCGCCGCCCGTCTCGCCGCCGGACACGGCCGCGAGGACGTGCAGCAGCGCCTCGTCGACCTGGTCGAGATCATGAGCCACGCCTTGGCCCAGGGCGACGCGCTGACCTTCTCGCGCGCCGACGCCGAATTCCACGCGTTGCTCATCCAGGTCGCGGGCAACCGGATGCTGGACCACCTGTCCGGGATCGTCACCTCCGCCCTCCAGGTCTCCGGCGGCCCGGCCACCGGCTGCGAGCGGCCGACCGAGGCGTCCGTCGCGCAGCACGCGCGGATCGTGGACGGACTCGGCAGCGGCGACGGCGCCGTGGCCGAGGGCGCGATGCGCCAGCTCCTCACCGTCCACCCCGAGGTGGAGCGCGTGGTCCCCGCGCCGCGCGAGCACTGACGGGGAAGCGGACGGCGCGCCCGCTCGTGGCGCGCAACAGTGATCGAGATGGCGGTACCGCGACCGGGTCCCGCCGTCGCCGGACTCGGCCGGACTCCCTGGATTCCGGCCGAGTCCGGCGGTACGACAGGCCGTCCGGACCGGCGAAGTGATCAAGACAGAAATCGGCAGCGGACCGCTTCGTTCACATCTGATCGCATTTGGCTGTAGGCAGGGTGTGACTCGGGCCACGCGGATTGGGCGTAACGCTCCCGGAAACAGCGCGATGACCTAAGAGGTGAACAGCCGCGAAGGGAATACGGACGCCGTGCCAGGCGCTGTGTCTCTTCCCGGCCCCGCCCGCGCCGTCGGCCCATCCCCAGGCCGGTGGTCGGCTCCTGTCCATGACGGACGGTGCCGGAAGCCGCTTTCCAACGTTCCGAGAGGTTGTTCGTGTCGGCCAGCACATCCCGTACGCTCCCGCCGGAGATCGCCGAGTCCGTCTCTGTCATGGCGCTCATTGAGCGGGGAAAGGCTGAGGGGCAGATCGCCGGCGACGATGTGCGTCGGGCCTTCGAAGCTGACCAGATTCCGGCCACTCAGTGGAAGAACGTACTGCGCAGCCTCAACCAGATCCTTGAGGAAGAGGGTGTGACGCTGATGGTCAGTGCCGCAGAGCCCAAGCGCACCCGCAAGAGCGTCGCAGCGAAGACCCCGGCCAAGCGCACCGCCACCAAGACGGTTGCGGCGAAGACGGTGACCACCCGGAAGGCCACGGCCGCCCCGGCCGCGTCCGCCGCCGCGGGCGAGGACACCGACGACGCCGCCTCCGTCGCGAAGGCCGCTGCCAAGAAGACCACCGCCAAGAAGACGGCCGCGAAGAAGACCACGGCCAAGAAGACGGCGGCCAAGAAGACCAGCGCCAAGAAGGACGACGCCGAGCTTCTCGAGGAAGAGGTCGTCGAGGAGACCAAGACCGAGGGCGAGCCCGAGGGCACCGAGGCCGCCGGCTTTGTACTGTCCGACGAGGACGAGGACGACGCGCCCGCGCAGCAGGTCGCCGCGGCCGGGGCCACCGCCGACCCGGTCAAGGACTACCTGAAGCAGATCGGCAAGGTCCCCCTGCTCAACGCGGAGCAGGAAGTCGAGCTGGCCAAGCGCATCGAGGCCGGTCTGTTCGCCGAGGACAAGCTCGCCAACTCCGACAAGCTCGCGCCGAAGCTCAAGCGCGAGCTGGAGATCATCGCCGAGGACGGCCGCCGCGCCAAGAACCACCTGCTGGAGGCCAACCTCCGACTCGTGGTCTCCCTGGCCAAGCGCTACACCGGCCGCGGCATGCTCTTCCTGGACCTGATCCAGGAGGGCAACCTCGGTCTGATCCGCGCGGTCGAGAAGTTCGACTACACCAAGGGCTACAAGTTCTCCACGTACGCCACCTGGTGGATTCGTCAGGCGATCACCCGCGCGATGGCCGACCAGGCCCGCACCATCCGTATCCCGGTGCACATGGTCGAGGTCATCAACAAGCTCGCCCGTGTGCAGCGCCAGATGCTCCAGGACCTGGGCCGCGAGCCCACCCCGGAGGAGCTGGCCAAGGAACTCGACATGACCCCCGAGAAGGTCATCGAGGTCCAGAAGTACGGCCGCGAGCCCATCTCCCTGCACACCCCGCTGGGCGAGGACGGCGACAGCGAGTTCGGTGACCTCATCGAGGACTCCGAGGCCGTCGTCCCCGCCGACGCCGTCAGCTTCACGCTCCTCCAGGAGCAGCTCCACTCGGTGCTCGACACCCTGTCGGAGCGCGAGGCCGGCGTCGTCTCGATGCGCTTCGGTCTCACCGACGGCCAGCCGAAGACCCTCGACGAGATCGGCAAGGTCTACGGCGTGACGCGTGAGCGCATCCGCCAGATCGAGTCGAAGACCATGTCGAAGCTGCGCCACCCGTCGCGTTCGCAGGTGCTGCGCGACTACCTCGACTAGGTCGACTCCGTTCGAACACCGAAGGCCCGGCTCCCCTCGTGGGGGCCGGGCCTTCGTGCTGCGGGCCACCGCGTGCTGGATGACTCTGGGTGTTCCAGAACCACCCTGAGTGAGGAGTCCGCATGCGTCGTTCTGTTGTCCGGGGGCTGATCCGGCCGCTCTCCCTGGCGGCCACGCTGACCGCGATACCCCTGATCGGCGCGGCTCCGGCCGTGGCCGACAGTGTCGTGGTCGGCGGGTTCCCGATAGATGTCTCCCAGGCCCCGTGGACGGTGGCGCTCTCCAGCCGTGACCGGTTCGGGGGTAGTCGCGCGGGCCAGTTCTGCGGCGGGGTGGCGATCGCGCCGACCACCGTCCTCACCGCCGCCCACTGCGTCGCCGACGACGTCCTGGGCACGCCCCCGAACCGGGTGCGCGACTTCAAGGTCATCGCGGGCCGCACCGACCTGCTCGCCACCGACGGGCCAGGAGACGGCCGTACGGGACATCAAGGTGAACCCGGAGTACGACCCGGCCACCAATGCCGGCGACTACGCCGTCCTCACCCTCGCCGACCCCGTGCCGCAGAGCGCCGTCGTACCCATGGCGGCGGCCGGTGGCCCGGCGTACGCGGCCGGCACGGAAGCCCTGGTCTCGGGCTGGGGCGACACCAGCGGCGGCGGCGCCTACACGAACCGGCTGCGCGCCGCGCGCGTGCATGTGCTGGCCGACGACCTGTGCGCCCGCGCCTATCCGGGCGGCCGGGACGGCACCTACCGCGCCGCCTCCATGCTCTGCGCGGGAGAGGCCGCCGGCGGGCCGGACGCCTGCCAGGGCGACAGCGGCGGCCCGCTGGTCGCCGGGGGACGGCTGATCGGGCTGGTGTCCTGGGGGAGTGGCTGCGGGCAGGCGGGCAGTCCGGGCGTCTACACGCGGGTGTCCGAGGTGGTGCGCACGCTGGAGCCGGCCGAGGACGGGGCCGAGAAGGCCCCCAAGCGCTCCTGAGAGCGCCTGGGGTGCCCTTCCGGGTACGAGAACGGGCGGCCGCTCCCCTGGGGAAGCAGCCGCCCGTTCACCGGCCTATGCCGGGGCTGGCTCGTCGGGTGGGTGCGAGATTCAGCGCTCTTCGGTGGCAGAGGTGCCGGGAACGGACGTGAGCCGCTCCGTCTCGTCCTGTATCTCAGCGGCGATCTTCTTGAGTTCCGGCTCGAACTTGCGCCCGTGGTGGGCGCAGAAGAGCAGTTCTCCGCCGCTCAGCAGGACGACGCGCAGGTATGCCTGGGCGCCGCAGCGGTCGCAGCGATCGGCGGCCGTCAGCGGGCTCGCGGGGGTCAGAACAGTAGTCACGTCGCCTCTTCTCTAGCTCGACGAGCTGTCGTACCAGGGTCAACATCCAACCAGGCCGAATTCGTTCCCGCTCGTGGCTTTCCGTCGAAAATTTCTTTCGGGATGGCTGGGTGTTGCCGGTTGGCGGCGAATGTGCCGTAGTGCGTGGTCTGGTGCGTACGGGTTCGCGCGTTCTTGGGGGTCGGTCCTCCCGGCTGGGTTGCCGGTTGTTGATGAGGACGTGCCCGGAGCCTAAATGGTTCATGCCTCGAAGGGAACGTGATGTGTGCTTCACTCCATCGAGGGATCGAACGTCCGTACGACCCTCGGCTAGTCTGAGTTCCCCGCCGAGGGTGGCGTTACACCGGCTCTACCAGGCATCGGTACCCTCTGAGCGGCGACCGAAGCCGGCCCCGTACCCACCAGGGGCCCATCTGAAATTCAGCGAGGAGCGAACCGCGTGACCGCCGATACGTCCGTGCCGTCCACTGCGCTGCTGGCAGGAGCAGACCGGGACGGCTCCAACTACACCGCGCGGCACCTCCTCGTCCTCGAGGGCCTCGAAGCCGTGCGCAAGCGTCCGGGCATGTACATCGGCTCGACCGACAGCCGCGGCCTGATGCACTGCCTCTGGGAGATCATCGACAACTCCGTGGACGAGGCCCTCGGCGGTTACTGCGACCGCATCGAGGTGATCCTCCACGACGACGGCTCCGTCGAGGTCCGGGACAACGGCCGCGGCATCCCCGTGGACGTCGAGCCCAAGACCGGTCTGTCCGGCGTCGAGGTCGTCATGACCAAGCTGCACGCGGGCGGAAAGTTCGGCGGCGGCTCCTACGCGGCCTCCGGCGGCCTGCACGGCGTCGGCGCCTCCGTGGTGAACGCGCTCTCCGCCCGGCTCGACGTCGAGGTGGACCGGAGCGGCAGCACCCACGCCATCAGCTTCCGCCGCGGTGTTCCGGGCGCCTTCGCGCGGGGCGGCGCCGAGGCCAAGTTCGAGGCCGGGACCGGCCTCACCAAGACCAAGAAGATCCCGAAGAACCGCACCGGTACGCGCGTGCGCTACTGGGCCGACCGGCAAATCTTCCTCAAGGACGCCAAGCTCTCCCTGGACAACCTGCACCAGCGGGCGCGCCAGACCGCCTTCCTGGTACCGGGCCTGACCATCGTCGTGCGCGACGAGATGGGCCTCGGTGACGGTGGCAGCAAGGGCGAGGAGTCCTTCCGCTTCGACGGCGGCATCAGCGAGTTCTGCGAGTACCTGGCCACCGACAAGCCGGTCTGCGACACGCTCCGCTTCTCGGGCCAGGGCACCTTCAAGGAGACCGTGCCGGTCCTCGACGACCACGGCCAGATGACGCCCACCGAGGTCACCCGCGAGCTGGGTGTCGACGTGGCGCTGCGCTGGGGCACGGGCTACGACACCAACCTGAAGTCCTTCGTCAACATCATCGCCACCCCCAAGGGCGGCACCCACGTGGCCGGCTTCGAGCAGGCGGTCACCAAGACGATGAACGAGGTGCTGCGCGCCAAGAAGATGCTGCGCGTCGCCGAGGACGACGTGGTCAAGGACGACGCGCTGGAGGGCCTGACGGCGGTCGTCACCGTCCGCCTGGCCGAGCCGCAGTTCGAGGGCCAGACCAAGGAGGTCCTCGGCACCTCGGCGGCCCGCCGCATCGTCTCCACCGTGATCGCCCGGGAACTCAAGGCGTTCCTCACCTCCACCAAGCGCGACGACGCCGCACAGGCCCGCACGGTCATGGAGAAGGTCGTCGCCGCCGCTCGCACCCGGGTGGCCGCCCGCCAGCACAAGGACGCCCAGCGCCGCAAGACCGCCCTGGAGTCCTCGTCCCTGCCCGCCAAGCTCGCGGACTGCCGCAGCGACGACGTCGACCGCAGTGAGCTGTTCATCGTCGAGGGCGACTCCGCGCTCGGTACGGCCAAGCTGGCCCGCAACTCCGAGTTCCAGGCGCTGCTGCCCATCCGGGGCAAGATCCTCAACGTGCAGCGCTCGTCCGTGACCGACATGCTCAAGAACGCCGAGTGCGGCGCGATCATCCAGGTCATAGGAGCGGGCTCGGGCCGCACCTTCGACATCGACGCCGCCCGCTACGGCAAGATCATCATGATGACGGACGCCGACGTGGACGGCTCCCACATCCGCTGCCTGCTGCTCACGCTCTTCCAGCGCTACATGCGGCCCATGGTCGAGGCGGGCCGGGTCTTCGCCGCGGTTCCCCCGCTGCACCGCATCGAGCTGATCCAGCCGAAGAAGGGCCAGGACAAGTACGTCTACACGTACTCCGACCGCGAGCTGCGGGACACGCTCATGGAGTTCCAGCGCAAGGGCGTCCGGTACAAGGACTCCATCCAGCGCTACAAGGGCCTCGGTGAGATGGACGCCGACCAGCTCGCCGAGACCACGATGGACCCGCGCCACCGCACCCTGCGCCGGATCAACCTCGCGGACCTCGAAGCCGCCGAGCAGGTCTTCGATCTGCTGATGGGCAACGACGTGGCGCCGCGCAAGGAGTTCATCTCCAGCTCGGCGGCGACGCTGGACCGGTCGCGGATCGACGCGTAGCCGTGGGCACTCGGCTTTGACCGGGTGCGGGCGGGAGGACGGGAGTACTGGCCTTGGCCGGTGCTCCCGTTTTTGTTGCTGTACCTCTGCCGGTGGCCGCGCCCCTGTCCCGTCCGCCCCTGTCCCGTCCGGTCCGGCTCAGGGTTTCCCCCAAGATCTCTCCACCCGTGGGTGGAGAAGTCCGCCGTGTAGAGATCCACCCGTGATCCACCCCCGCTCCGATCCCGTGGCCTGCGGATTTCCGTAGTTTCGAGGGTGTCGGGAGCGACCGCCTCCGACAGCCCCTCTCGTACACGGAGGCTCGCATGTCCGGGTTCGTCGACGCGTTGGTGATCGTGGCCGTCGCCGTGCTGGTGATCGTCAGGCAGTTCCGCACCCATGCCATCGACGCCGAGCGGCGCTGGTGGCTGGCGCCCGCGATTCTCGCGGTGATGGCGCTGCGCGGGCCCGGCATAGTGGACTCCCACCACCGCATCGAGTCACTCGGACTGCTCGTCGCCGAAGTGGCCGTCGGGGTCGTCACCGGAGCCGGCTGGGCCTGGACCACCCGGATCTGGAGGGCCGCAGACGGGGTCGTGTGGAGCCGCAGCACGAAGGCCAGCGCGGCCGTGTGGGCCGGGGGGATCGTCCTGCGCGGCGGCCTCTACGGCCTCGGGTACGTCCTCGGGGTCCGGCAGGACAGTGCCGCCCTGATGCTGGGCCTCGCCGCCACCCTGTTGGTCCGCGGCGGCATCACCGCCTCGCGGGCACAACTGCTGACCTCCTCGCCCGCCCCGGCCCCGACGTACGGTGACGGAACGCCGTCGGCACCGGCGGCCCCGGTGGCACGGCCGGCCTGGAAGGAGCGGGTGTGAACGAGAACTCCTGGACCCGCTGGCCCTCACGCGAGGCGCTCAGCAAGGAGGGCGTCAGCCGCCCCCGGCGTCTGCTGGGCCGGGCCATCAGGGTGGTGCTGCTCGGGCTGCTGCTGTGGGCGGCCCTCAGACAGGACGACATCCCCCTGTGGGGAGAGGCCGCCGCCGTGGCAGGCGTGCTGCTGGCTTCCGGTGCGGCGTGGGGCTACTTCCGCGCCACCTACGCCCACCGGCTGCTGCCGTCCCTGGCGCTCGTCGCCGTGCTCCTGGCCCTGGCGGTCGCCGCCCAGGTGACAGGTTTCGGAGGCCCCGCCCTGGTGCTCTGGTGCGGCTGCGGCATCCTCGCCCTGGAGCGGCTGCCCCTCGCGGCGGCGGTACCCGTGACCTCGGTCGCCCTCGCCTCCTTCGCGGTCTTCAACAAGGACGTATGGCTCACCACCGCCTCCACCGTGGCCGGGCTGGCGCTGGCCGGCTACGTCGCGCGGCTGGACTCGGAGGCGCGGGGCAACGCGCAGCGGCTCCTCGCCCAGGAGCGGGCCGCGCGGGAGGCGGAGGCGGAGTCGGCCGCGCTGAGCGAGCGGGCGCGGATAGCGCGGGAGATCCACGACGTGCTGGCCCACAGCCTCTCGGCGCAGATGGTGCACCTGGAGGCGGCCCGGCTGCTGCTGGAGCGCGACGCGAGCCGTGAGCAGGTGCTGGAGCGGGTGGTGGCCGCGCGGGGGATGGCCCGTGACGGGCTCGCCGAGACCCGCCAGGCGCTGTCGGCGCTCAGGGGTGAACTGACCCCGCTGGAGGAGTTCCTGACGGATCTCGTCAGCGTGACGGACGGGGGCGAGGTCACCGTCACGGGTGAGCGCAGGGCGCTGCCGGCCGAGGCGTCGCAGGCGGTGCGCCGGGTGGCGCAGGAGGCGATGACGAACGTCCGCAAGCACGCCCAGGGCGCCAAGGTGCGGGTCCGGCTCGACTACAGCGCGCATCAAGTGACCCTCGATGTGCGGGACAAGGGCGGTCGTCCGGGCGAACTGGCCGCGTCCGGCGGCGGGTACGGTCTGCTGGGCATGCGGGAGCGCGCCGAACTGCTGGGCGGCTCGCTGGACGCGGGGCCGGACGAGGAGGGGTTCGTGGTGACGTTGAAGGTGCCGGTATGACGGCGCCGGAGGGGGAGCGGAAGCCCGCGCGGGTGGTGGTCGCCGACGATCAGACCGTGGTGCGGGAAGGCATTGTGATGCTGCTCGGGCTCTTGCCCGGTCTCGACGTAGTCGGTGCGGCCGGGGACGGCGAGGAGGCGGTGCGCCTGGTCGGCGAACTGGCCCCGGACGTGGTGCTGATGGACCTGCGGATGCCCCGCTGCGATGGGGTGGAGGCCACTCGGCGTATCCGGAGCGAGTATCCGGGCACGCAGGTGGTGGTGCTGACCACGTTCGCGGACGACGAGTCGTTGTTCGCCGCGTTGCGCGCCGGGGCGCGGGGATACCTCACCAAGGACGCGGGCGGGGAGGAGATCGTGCGCGCGGTTCAGAACGTGCTGTCGGGAGAGGCGGGGCTGGCGCCGGGCATCCAACTCCGGCTGCTGGAGAAGCTGTCCCAGGCCGAGGTGCGGACGACTGCGGCACCGCCCGAGCCGCCCGACGGGCTGACCACCCGCGAGAGCGAGGTGCTGGTGCTGATCGGCGAAGGGCTCAGCAACCAGGACATCGCCCGGAAGTTGCACGTCTCCACGGCGACCGTGAAGACGCACATCAACAATCTCTTCGCCAAGACGGGCCTCAAGGACCGTGCGCAGGCGGTGCGTTACGCGTATGGGAAGGGCATGGTGCGGCCGAGGGCGGAGTGACTCACCTGATGGGGTGAAGTGGTACGGGAAGGTGTGTCGCGGATCTTCCCGATCTGTCCATCCTTGGGTATGCAGTCAAGCAATGGTCGACACTTCGGTGCCGGGAACGGTCCCGGAAGTTCGGCCGACAACCAGGAAGAGCAGAGCGTGACTTCCCGCGACGTGCGGCAAGAGGACCCCTGGCACGACACGCTGACCGCCGGCTGGGGCGAGCTGGACGGGGTGGGGATGCCCGCGCCGGCGGCCGTACCGCGTCCGCGTGGTGAGGCCGAGCGGGAGATCGCGGAGGCTCGAGCGCGGGACGTCTATCTCGCGGTGCAGCAGAGCGAGGCGTTCCAGGAGGTGCGCAGCCGGTACCGGAGGTTCGTGGTGCCGGGAGCGGCCGCCTTCCTCGTCTGGTACGTGGGGTACGTGGTCACCGCGACGGCAGCGCCCGGACTGATGGCGCGGCCCGTCATAGGGGCGGTGAACGTGGGGATGCTCGCCGGGCTGGGGCAGTTCGCCAGCACCTTCCTGCTCACCTGGGCCTACGCACGGCACGCGCGACTGCGGCGCGACCGGCCCGCGTTGGAGCTGCGCTGGGACACCCAGGAGCTGACCCGTGGCGTCCAGGGAGGCACCTCGTGACCAGCCACCACCAGATGCTGGCGCTGGTCCTGTTCAGCGCGTTCGTGGCCGTGACCCTGGGCATCACCACCTGGGTCAGCCGACGCAGACACGGGTCGGCGGAGGAGTTCTACGCCGGTGGGCGGCTCTTCACCCCGCTGGAGAACGGGTTCGCGATCTCCGGCGACTATCTCTCGGCGGCCTCCTTCCTCGGGGTGACCGGGCTCATCGCGCTGTACGGCTACGACGGGCTGCTGTACGGCGTCGGGTTCCTCGTGGCCTGGCTGGTCGTGCTGTTCGTCGCGGCCGAACTGGTGCGTAACTGCGGCCGGTTCACCCTCGCCGATGTGGTCGCCGCGCGGATGGCCGAGCGGCCGGTGCGGATCGCCACCGGCACCGCCTCGGTCACCGTCTCCGTCATGTACCTGGTCGCCCAGATGGTGGGCGCCGGAAGCCTGGTGGCGCTGCTGCTCGGCGGCTCCGGCGGGGCCGCGCAGGCGTGGACGGTCATCGGGGTCGGCGCGCTCATGGTGATCTATGTGTCGCTGGGCGGGATGCGGGCGACCACCTGGATTCAGATCGTGAAGGCCGTCCTGATGCTGGTCGGGACGATCGTGATGACCGTGCTGGTCCTGGTGCGGTTCCACGGGGACATCAACCAGTTGCTGCTGACGGCGGCCGAGCGCAGTGGGCACGGGGCGTCGTTCCTGGCGCCGGGGCTCAAGTACGGCGGTGACTGGACCGCGCGGATGGACTTCATCAGCCTCGGTCTGGCACTGGTACTGGGCACCGCGGGCCTGCCGCACATCCTGTCCCGCTTCTACACGGTGCCGACCGCGCGGGCGGCCCGGCGTTCCACGGTGTGGTCGATCGGGCTGATCGGCAGCTTCTACCTGATGACGATCGTCCTCGGCTTCGGGGCGACCGCCGTGGTGGGCGCCGACGCGCTGCGGCGGTCCAACGCGGCCGGGAACACCGCGATTCCGCTGCTGGCGCTCGACCTGGGCGGCGGTGCCTCCTCCACCGGGGGCACCGTGCTGTTCGCGGTCGTGGCCGCCGTCGCCTTCGCCACCATTCTCGCGGTGGTCGCCGGGATCACCCTCGCCTCCTCGGCGTCGGTCGCCCATGACCTGTACGCGTCGCTGCGGCGCAGGCCGACCACGCCGCGCGGCGAGGTGGCGGTGGCGCGGATCGCGGCGGCCGCCATCGGTGTCGTGGCGATCGCGCTGGGGCTGCTGGCCCGGAACCTGAATGTGGCGTTCCTGGTCGGGCTGGCCTTCGCGGTGGCTGCCTCGGCGAATCTGCCGACGTTGCTGTACTCGTTGTTCTGGCGGAACTTCACCACGCGCGGTGCGGTCTGGGCCGTGTACGGCGGGCTGATCCCCGCAGTGATCCTGGTGCTGCTGTCGCCCGTGGTGTCGGGGAGCCCCGGCTCGCTCTTCCCCGGCGTGGACTTCCAGTACTTCCCGCTCCAGAACCCGGGCATCGTCTCGATCCCGCTCGGCTTCCTCGCGGGCTGGCTGGGGACGGTCACCTCGGACGAGGTGCCGGACGAGGCGAAGTTCGCCGAGACCGAGGTGCGTTCGCTGACCGGTGCGGGAGCCGTGTAGGAACACCGGGCCTGGGCGGCGTCACAGCGTTATGGCGCCACCCAGGCGTACCGGTGCTCGGGCCGCCCGGTGTCCCCGTATCTGAGGGACAGCCGTAGGCGGCCCGCCTGCTCCAGGTGACGGAGGTAGCGCTGGGCGGTGGAGCGGCTCAGCCCGGTGCGGGACGCCACCTCGTGCGCCGACAAGGGCTGTTCCGCGCCGTGCAGGACTCCGCAGATCAGGTCCGAGGTCGGCTCCGTGTGGCCGCTCGGGAGTCCCGGGGCCGAGGGGGCGGGGGCCGTGCGCAGGGCGCCGAAGATGCGGTCGACCTGTTCCTGGCCTGTCACTCCGCGTCCGCCCACCCGGTCGACGGTGCGGCGCAGGGCGGCGTAGGAATCCAGGCGGCCGCGCAGTGCGTTGAAAGTGAAGGGCTTCACCAGGTAGTGCAGCGCGCCGAGCCGCATCGCCTGCTGGACGGTCGTCACATCGCTGGCCGCCGTGATCATGATGACGTCGGTGCCGTGGCCGTGCTGGCGCATGAGGTGGACGAGTTCGAGGCCGGTGCGGTCCGGCAGATAGTGGTCGAGCAGCACCAGGTCGACGCCGCCGCGTTCGACGGCGGCTAGCGCCTGGGCGGCACTGTGGGCGCGGGCGGCCACCCGGAAGCCGGGAACCTTGCCCACGTACCTGGCGTTGATCTCGGCGACACGGAAATCGTCGTCCACGACCAGCACGTCAATCATCGGGGCCTCTCCCTTAAGGCCGGCGAGCGTTAAGCCCGTGTTTCGGCTCCGCAGTTGTAGCGTGAGCAAAACGAGCACAACAGGTTCTTGCGAGCAAAAGAAGGGGTTGCGCGCACAAGACTGCTGCCGGAGTGGCGCCGCCCCTACCGTCCCGGTGCATGAGCGCAGACACCAGCCCCGCCATCGAGCTGAGGGGCGCGAGCAAGATCTTCAGAACCCCTTCCGGCGATCCGCACACCGCGGTGCGCGGCCTGGACCTCACCGTGGAGCGTGGCGAGTTCGTCGCCGTCGTCGGGCCGACCGGTTGCGGCAAGTCCACCACGCTGACCCTGGTCAGCGGGCTGGAGGAGCCTTCCGAGGGCGACGTGCTGGTGGCCGGGCAGCCGGTCGACGGCGTCGGCGACCGGGTCGGCTTCGTCTTCCAGCAGGACGCCACCTTCCCCTGGCGCACGGTGCTGTCCAATGTGATGGCCGGCCCCCGCTTCCGGGGCGTGCCCAAGGCGGAGGCCAAGCAGAAAGCCCGCGAGTGGCTGGCCCGCGTGGGGCTCGCCGCATTCGAGGACCGGTATCCGCACCAGCTCTCCGGCGGCCAGCGCAAGCGCGTCGCCCTCGCCGCGACCTTCGTCAACGACCCCGAGATCCTGCTGATGGACGAGCCGTTCTCCGCGCTCGACGTGCAGACGCGCGCCCTGATGTCGGACGAGCTGCTGGAGCTGTGGGAGGGCACCGGCGCCTCCGTCGTGTTCGTCACCCACGACCTGGAGGAGTCGATCGCGCTGGCCGACAAGGTCGTCGTGATGACCGCCGGGCCCGCGACGGTCAAGCAGGTGTTCACCATCGACCTGCCCCGGCCGCGCAAGGTCGAGTCGATCCGGCTGGAGCCCAAGTTCATCGAGATCTACCGCGAGATCTGGGAGTCCCTCGGTGAAGAGGTCCGCATCACCCGTGAGCGAGGTGCCGCCGATGTCGCCTGAGACCGTGACCCCGCCGCTCGCCGACCCCGTCAAGCCGCAGACCCCGGCCCCGTCCCGTTCGCGGGCGCAGGCCGCCCGCAGGCGCCGGGTGATCGTGGTGGTGGCCCGCGTACTGCTGCTGATCGGCGTGCTCGGCCTGTGGGAGGGCCTGTCCCGCGCCGAGGTCATCGACCCGTTCAACTTCTCGATGCCGTCGGAGATCTGGGACCAGATCACCTCCTGGGTGCTGCACGGCACCGCGCTCGGCTCCCTGGGCGAACAGATCTGGTACACGCTGTACGAGGCGCTGCTGGGCTGGGTCATCGGCGTTGTCGCCGGTGTCGTCCTCGGTATCGCGCTCGGCCGGGTCGCCTTCCTCGCCGACCTGTTCGGCCCCTACATCAAGGTGCTGAACTCCATCCCGAGGATCGTGCTCGCCCCGATCTTCCTGATCTGGTTCGGCCTCGGCCCCGCCTCCAAGGTCGCCTCGGCCGTGGTCCTCGTGTTCTTCCCGGTGTTCTTCAACGCCTTCCAGGGCGCACGCGAGGTCAACCGCGACCTGGTCGCCAACGCCCGCATCCTGGGCGCCACCGACCGGCAGGTCACCCTCCAGGTGGTCATCCCCTCGGCCACCTCCTGGATCTTCACCAGCCTGCACGTCAGCTTCGGCTTCGCGCTCATCGGCGCCATCGTGGGTGAGTACATCGGTGCCACCCGGGGCATCGGGCTGCTCGTCGCGCAGTCGCAGGGCACCCTCAACTCCGCCGGTGTGTACGCCGCGATGGTGATCCTCGCGGTCGTGGCGCTCCTCGCCGAGGGGCTGCTGACCTTCGCCGAGCGCCGCGTCTTCCGCTGGAAGTCCTCCGACTCCGGGCACTGAACCGCCGTTCCGCGCGCCGTACTCCCCGCACCCCGCACAGTCCCAAGGACGTGACTCGTCATGCGCAAGCGCACCAGAATCGCCTCGCTCACCACCGCCTGTCTGCTTTCCCTCACCTCGCTCACCGCCTGCGCCAACGAGGTGGCCAGCCATGGCGGTTCCGGGGGCGGTGGCAAGGGCACCAAGGTCAAGATCATGGTCGGTGGTCTCGACAAGGTCATCTACCTGCCCGCGATGCTCACCCAGCGGCTCGGCTACTTCGACGCCGAGGGCCTCAACGTGGAGCTGCTGACCGAGCCCGCCGGGGCCCAGGCGGAGACCGCGCTCGTCTCCGGCCAGGTCCAGGGCGCCGTCGGCTTCTACGACCACACCCTCGACCTCCAGGTGAAGGGCAAGTCGGTCGAGTCCGTCGTGCAGTTCTCGCACGCCCCCGGCGAGGTGGAGGTGGTGTCCGCGAAGAAGACCGGCGACATCCACTCGCCCGGCGACTTCAAGGGCCGCAAGCTCGGTGTGACCGGGCTCGGTTCGTCGACCGACTTCCTCACCAAGTACCTCGCGGTCAAGCACGGCGTCCAGGTGAACCAGTTCAGCCCGGTCGCCGTGGGAGCCGGGCCGACGTTCATCGCGGCGCTGCAGAAGGGCTCCATCGACGCGGGCATGACCACCGACCCGACCGTCGCCACGATCCTGGCCAAGAAGGCCGGCCGTGTGTTGATCGACATGCGTACGCCCGAGGGTTCGCAGGAGGCGCTCGGCGGACCGTACCCCTCGTCAAGCCTGTACATGAACACGGACTGGGTCAACGGTCACAAGGACACCGTCCAGAAGCTCGTCAACGCGTTCGTCAAGACGCTCACGTGGATGTCCACCCACAGCGCCGACGAGATCGCGGCCAAGATGCCGTCCGACTACTCCCAGGGCGACGAGAAGCTCTACGCGGCCGCCATCAAGAGCACTCTGCCGATGTTCACCAAGGACGGCATCATGCCGGCGCGGGGACCGGAGACCGTTGAGAAGGTGCTCAAGGCATTCAGTCCCAACATCAAGAACGCCGACGTCGACCTCGACAAGACGTACACCACCGAGTTCGCGGAGAAGGCCGCCAAGTAGCCGCTTGCGAGGAGCCGCTCAAAGGGCGCGGGGTGCCTGGTGCCCCCGCGCCTCCTCCGTGCCCGAGGGCACCGGGTCGCCCAGCGCGTCCGGCAGCACCACCGTGAACTCCGCGCCGCCGCCCGCCGCCGCGCCCACCGAGGCCGAGCCGCCCTGGCGTTCGGCCAGGCGCCGCACCAGCGACAGGCCGATGCCGCGCTTGCCGTGCGCGGGCGGCTCCTTGGTGGACCAGCCCTCCGTGAACACCGACTCCCGCTGCTCCTCGGGCACGCCCGGACCGGTGTCCCGTACCCGGAGCACCACGGTGCGGCCCTCGGGGCGCAACTCCGCCTCCACGCGCGCGTGCGGAGTGCCCGCGACCGCGTCGAGCGCGTTGTCCACGAGGTTGCCCAGCACCGTGACCAGGCCGCGCGGGTCGATCAGCCGATCCGGCAGCCAGGTCTCCTCGGACAGCCTGAGGGCCACCCCACGCTCGGCGGCGACGGTCGCCTTGCCCACCAGCAGCGCGGCCAGCAACGGGTCCTCGATCCGCTCCGTGACCTGTTCGGCCGTCGCCCGGTGCTCTCCGACCAGCTCCCCGATGAACTCCGCCGCGTCGTCGTACATCTCCAGCTCCAGCAGCCCGAGCAGGGTGTGCATGCGGTTGGCGTGCTCGTGGTCCTGGGCGCGCAGGGCGTCGATCAGGCCGTGCGTGGAGTCGAGTTCGCGGCCGAGGCGCTCCAGCTCGGTGCGGTCGCGCAGGGTGGCCACCGCGCCGCCGTCCTCGGTGGGCATCCGGTTGGCGACCAGCACGCGCCGCCCGCGCACCGTCAGCAGATCGGTGCCGGTCACCCGGCCGGCCAGTACGTCCGTCGTGCGGCCCGCGCCGAGCGCCTCGTCGGGCGAGCGCCCGACCGCCTCGTCGCCGATGCCGAGCAACCGGCCCGCCTCGTCGTTGAGCAGCCGTATCCGGCCGCCGCGGTCCAGTGCGACCACGCCCTCCCGGATGCCGTGCAGCATCGCCTCGCGCTCCGCGAGCAGCGCCGAGATGTCGGAGAAGGCCAGGTCACGGGTCTGCCGGTGCACCCGCCGGGAGATCAGCCAGGCGGCCAGCGCGCCCACCGCCAACGCGCCCCCGGCGTACGCCAGCAGGCCGGGGATCGCGCCGAGCAGCCCAGCGCGCACGCTGTCGTACGCGATGCCCACCGAGACCGCCCCGACGATCCGGTGCCCGGCGTCGTACAGCGGCACCTTGCCGCGCGCGGAGCGGCCGAGGGTGCCCCGGTCGATCTCCATCACCTGGCGTCCGGACAGGGCGCGGCTGGGGTCGGTGGAGACGCGGCGGCCTACCTCCCGGGTGGTCGGGTGGGACCAGCGCGTCCCCCGCGCGTCCATCACCACGATGTACTCGGCGTGCGTCGCCCGTCTGATCCGCTCGGCCTCCCGCTGCACCGGCCCGTCGGGGGTGGGCCGGGTGCGCAGGACGCCCTCGGCGATCGCCGGGTCCTGGGCGGTGGTCTGCGCGATGACCAGCGCGCGGCGCATCGCCTCCTGGTCCAGTTGTCCGCTGAGCGGCGCCAGGAAGAGCCCGGTCGCGAGGACCGCGACCCCGGCCGCGATCGTCACCTGGGTGAGCAGGACCTGCGCGAACGCCCGCCGGGGCAGGCCGAGTCGCGGACGGCGGGCCGGGGGAGTGGGAGGCATGCCGAGACGGTACGCGGGATCGTGCGTGCCTCCCAGGGCGGGCGCCTTGTCAGCCCGCCAGGGCCGCCGTGTGCAGCGCCCTGATGCCGACGACGTCCATCCGCGCGGGGGTGCCCAGGACGTCCACCCCGCAGCTCTCCGGGCGCGGCGGCAGCGCGGCGGTCTGGGCCACGGTCACCCGCCATCCCCGGCCGTCCGTATGGCCGATGGTGACCTCCCAGCGGGGCGCGGCGCCCTCGGTGCGGACGACGTGGAGCGCGTCCGCCGCGTACTCGGCCGTCGCCGTCCGTACGGCCAGCTCGGCGGCCTGGCCGGGGCGGTCCCAGGCCGAGCGGCCGCGGCAGTCATCCAGCAGCACCTGCCCGTCCTGCGCGCGGTGCAGGGCCTCCTTGACCGTGTGCGCCTCCGCGCGGGCGTACGCGTAGCCGTACGGCAGCACGAGCACGGTCGGGGCGAAGCGATGACCACCCAGATGAGTGACCTCCCAGACGCCGGGCACGTCGGACGCGGTCAGTTCGGCGGCCAGCGGGCGGCCCAGCAGGGCGCAGCAGCGGTCGCGCTTGCCGTTGGTGCACACCAGCGCGAGCGGGTCACCGGTCTGGGGGCGCCCGCCGAGCGCCGACACGAAGGAGCGGGGGTCGCCCGCGCCCAGGGCGGCGAAGTCCAGGCCGAGGAGGTGGCGCGGGTCGCGGGTGGTGGTGCCGTACAGCCACACGTTTCCCGGAACTGTGTGGGCCACATACACCTGCCGTACGGGCGGTGTGCCGGGGTCCGCGTGCCGGCCGGGGCGTCTGATCAGCGCCACCCGTACGCCGGTGTCCTTGGCGGCGGCCTCCAGGGCGCGGCCCAGCGCGGGGTCCAGATGGCTCGCGGTCAGCGCTTTCGCGCCCCAGGGGCCCGGCTGTTCCAGCAGCAGCCACGTCGTCGCCGTGGCCGCCGTACCGGAAACGGGCTCGTCGAGGTTCCGGGAGACGGTCGCACACCTACTCACACAGGTGAGCCTAACCTGACTTGCGGGTGGGTACGACTCAGGGTTCGGGCAGTGGTCGTGGGGGTCGCGGGCCCACGTACTGGCCGCTCGGGCGCATGCGCAGCGGGCGTTCGCCGTACTCCTCCAGGGCGTGCGCGATCCAGCCCGCCGTTCTGGCCACGGCGAAGAGGGTCTCGCCCGCCGTGTCGGGCATGCCGTGGGAGGCCGTGAAGACTGCCAGGGCGAGGTCCACGTTGGCGTGCAGCGGGGTGTGCCGCGCCGTGGTGGCGACGATGTCGCGCGCGGCGAGCAGGGCGGGTTCGGCGGTCGGGAGCTGCTCCAGCAGCCCGAACAGCGCCTGGGCGCGCGGGTCCTCGCCGGGGTAGAGCCGGTGGCCCAGGCCGGGGACGCGGCGGCCGGCCCGCAGTTCGGCGGCGATCACGGGGCCCGCGCTGCCCTGGTCGAGGACTTCGAGCAGCAGCCGGTGGGCCAGCCCGCTGGCTGAGCCGTGCAGTGGGCCTTCCAGGGCGCCGAGCCCGGCCGACACCGCCGCGTATGCGTGCGCGCGCGCCGAGGCGGCGACCCGGACGGCGAGGGTGGAGGCGGCCAGGTCGTGGTCGGCGAGCAGACCGAGCGCGGTGTCCAGCACCCGTACCGAGGCGTCGTCGGCGGGGCGGCCGGTCAGCCTGTGCCACAGGCGGTGGGCCAGGGGGCCGTCGTCGGGGTGGTCGCGCCGGGCCGGGGGGAGGGCGCCGACGAGCGTGGGGATGAGCACGCGTGCCGCGCCGAGTACGGACTCCTCGGACAGGTCGAAGCGCAGCGGGTCCTCGGCTGACGCGGCGATGGCCGCCGCGCGCAGCCGGTCGGTGGGGGAGGCGTGCGCGGGCAGGGCGTTGACGGCGCGACGGGCGGCGTCAACGGTTGAGTCCGGCGCGGTGAAGGAGGCGCCGGGGACGAGCCGGCCGGTCCACAGCCACTCCGCGACCTCCTCGAACGAGTGGCGCGCGGCCAGCTCCGTGGCATCCACCCCACGGAAGTAGTACCGGTCCTCCTCGATCAACGTGATGCCGGTCCGTACGGACAGGTCGACGCCGGAGGCCGAAGTCGTGGCCGCCTCCCGCCTGTTGCGCTGGGCCAGGGCCGTCACCTCCTGGGCGTCGAAGGTGCTGGCGCGGCTGCCGGGCTCGCGTCTGCTGCTGAGCAGGCCCCGGCTCACGTAGGCGTAGACCGTCTCCGGCTTCACGCCGAGGAATTCGGCGGTCTCCTTGGTGGTCAGCCGCCCTTCGGGCCGGCCCGGGGCGAGTTCGTGAGCGCGCATGAGGGTCACCGTAGCCCTCTCTGGACAGGTGGATGGGCAATGTTGATTCAATCAATATTGACAGCGATCTGGTCAAGCATGGACAGTCGGATCAAGTTCAGGGAGGAACATCATGTCCAGCAACAGGACCGCACCCCTCGTCCAGGTACCGCGGGGACTCGCCGGCGTCGTCGTCACCGACACCGAGATCGGCGATGTCCGGGGAGCCGAGGGCTTCTACCACTACCGCCAGTACTCCGCCGTCGAACTCGCGCGCACCCGCGGCTTCGAGGACGTCTGGCACCTCCTGGTCCACGGCGACCTCCCCGACCCCGAGCAGCGGACCGCCTTCACCGCCGAGGTCGCCGGACTGCGGCACCTGCCCGACGAGGTCCGCGAGGCGCTCCCCGCCGTCGCCGCCGCCAGCCGCGTCGCCGGTCCGCTCGCCGGACTCCGTACGGCCCTGTCCCTGCTCGGCGCGGCCCGCGGCTTCCGGCCCGTGTACGACATCGACGCAGGCCGGCGCCGCGCGGACACCCTCGCCGCGTGCGCGGCCGTACCGACGTTGTTGACGGCTCTGTACCGGCTCGGGCAGGGACTTGAGCCGGTCGAGCCCCGCGTTGATCTGTCGTACGCCGCCAACTACCTGTACATGTTGACCGGCGAAGAACCGCAGGCTCGACAGGCCCGTGCGGTCGAGCAATACCTGATCTCCACCATTGACCACGGATTCAACGCGTCAACCTTCACCGCCCGCGTCATCGCCTCCACCGGCGCCGACGTGGCCGCCTGCCTGGTCGGCGCCCTCGGCGCGCTCTCCGGCCCTCTCCACGGCGGAGCCCCCAGCCGCGCCCTCGACACCCTCGACGCGATCGGCACCCCCGACCGGATCGACCCCTGGGTCCGCGAACGCGTCCTCGCCGGTGACCGGATCATGGGCTTCGGCCACGCCGTCTACCGGACCGAGGACCCCCGCTCCCGCATGCTCCGCGAGATCGCCCTCGGCTTCGGCGGCCCGCGCGTCGACTTCGCCGTGGAGGTCGAGCGGCACGTCGAGGCGATCCTCGCCGAACTCAAGCCGGGCCGTGAACTGCACACCAACGTCGAGTTCTACGCCGGAGTGGTCATGGAACTGTGCGGTCTGCCCAGGGAGATGTTCACGCCCACCTTCGCCGCCGGACGCGTCGTCGGCTGGAGCGCCAACATCCTGGAGCAGGCGGCCGACCCGAAGATCATCCGCCCGGTGGCCCGCTACGTCGGCCCCGAGGCGCCCGTGCCCGTCCCGGCGCCGGCCCCGGTGCCCGCCGGTATCTGAGGCCCCGCCGCTGAGCCCCCCTCGCTAAGACCCCTCTGGTGCCGCCGCAGCCCACCGCACCCTTCGTATCCTGGTCGGACAGTCCGTCCACCGGGCGCCGCACGCCCGGTGCGGCGCCCGGCGAGAAGTGTGGGAAGGGTGCCACCCGTTGGCGAACAGCCGTAGTGCGCAGATTCCGGTCGTCGTGCTGGCCGGGTTCCTGGGGTCCGGGAAGACGACGTTGCTCAACCATCTGCTGCACCGCAGCGGGGGCAGCCGGATCGGGGCCGTCGTCAACGACTTCGGGTCGATCGAGATCGACGCGATGGCCGTCGCCGGGGCGCTCGGGGACTCCACCGTGTCACTCGGCAACGGCTGCCTGTGCTGCGCGGTCGACGCGAGCGAGCTGGACACCTATCTGGCCCGGCTCGCCGCCCCGGCCGCCGGGATCGACGTGATCGTCATCGAGGCCAGCGGGCTCGCCGAGCCGCAGGAGCTGGTGCGGATGGTGCTGGCCAGCGAGCAGCCGGAGATCAGGTACGGCGGGCTCGTCGAGGTGGTCGACGCCGCCGAGTTCGACGACACCCGCGCCCGGCACCCCGAGATCGACCGGCACCTCGCCCTCGCCGACCTGGTCGTGGTCAACAAGCTCGACCGGGCACCCGACGCCGACCGCGTCCTCGGCCTGGTCCACGGACTCACCGAGGGCGCCGTACTCCCCGCCACCTACGGCCGCGTCGACCCGGAATTCCTCTTCGACTGCCGCCCCAGCGAGGAGCGCGTCGGCCAGCTCTCCTTCGACGACCTGCACAGCCACGACGGCCACGCCGAGCCCGACGGCCACGGCGAGCACGACGCCCACCCCGCCCACCTGCACTCCGCCTACGACACCCTGTCCTTCACCTCGGACACCCCCATGGACCCCCGCGCCCTGATGCGCTTCCTGGACAGCCGCCCCGAGGGCCTGTACCGGATCAAGGGCTACGTCGACTTCGGCGCCCACGACCCCGCCAACCGCTACGCCGTACACGCCGTCGGCCGCTTCCTGCGCTTCCTGCCCGAGCCCTGGCCGCCCGGCGCGGACCGCCTCACCCAGCTCGTCCTGATCGGCACCGGCATCGACGCGGATGCCCTCGGCAAGGAACTGGACGCCTGCCGAGGCGGCGCGGAAGAGACCGACGAGCAGGCCATGTGGGGCGTACTCCGCTACGTGCCGGGCTCCGAGGACGAGCCCGGCACCCCGTAAAACCCGGCACACCGCAGCGGAGCGCCCCGCTAGACCACCGGCCCCGCCACCACCGAGACCGTCTTCGGCAACGACGTCCCCGACCCGTCCCGCCGCGGGTCCACCTCCGGCAGCTCCACCGGCAGCCCCGTCTTCTGCGCCGCCCGCGCCGGAGCGGGACCCGCCCAGGCCAGCGCGAGGCAGTCCTCGCCCTTCAGGAACCGCTGGCAGCGCACACCACCGGTCGCCCGCCCCTTGCGCGGGAACTGGTCGAACGGGGTCAGCTTGGCCGTCGTCTGCACCGAGTCGTCCAGCGTGCCCCGCGAGCCCGCCACCGTGAACACCACCGCGTCGACGGCCGGGTCGACCGCCGTGAACGAGATCACCTTCGCGCCCTCGGTGAGCTTGATGCCCGCCACACCACCCGCCGCGCGGCCCTGCTGGCGCACCTGGGCCGCCTGGTAGCGCAGGAGTTGGGCGTCGTCGGAGATGAAGACGAGGTCCTCCTCGCCGGTGCGCAGCTCCACCGCGCCGACGATCCGGTCGCCCTCCCGAAGGGTGATGACCTCCAACTCGTCCTTGTTGGACGGGTAGTCGGGCAACACCCGCTTGACCACGCCCTGTTCGGTACCGATCGCGAGGCCCGGCGAGGTCTCGTCCAGCGTGGTCAGGCAGACCACGCTCTCGTCGCCCTCCAGGGACACGAACTCGGCCAGCGGCGCCCCTCCGGAGAGGTTCGGCGCGCTCGCGGTGTCCGGCAACTGGGGCAGGTCGACCACATTGATCCGCAACAGGCGCCCGCTGGACGTCACCGCCCCGATCTCACCCCGCGCGGTCGCCGGCACCGAGGAGACAATCACATCGTGCTTGACGCGGCCGCCCTCCTGGGTGAGCGGCTCCGCGCCGGTCGTACGCGCCAGCAGCGCGGTCGAGGACAGCAGCACCCGGCACGGGTCGTCGGCCACCTGAAGCGGCACCGTGGCCACCTGGGAGGCGGCCGACTCCAGCAGGACCGTACGCCGGTCGGAGCCGAACTTCTTGGCCACGGCGGCCAGTTCGCCCGAGACCAGCTTGCGCAGCTCCGCGTCCGACTCCAGGATGCGGGTCAGCTCCTCGATCTCCTGGTTGAGCCGGTCCTTCTCCGCCTCCAGCTCGATCCGGTCGTACTTGGTGAGGCGGCGCAGCGGCGTGTCGAGGATGTACTGGGTCTGGATGTCACTCAGGCCGTAGCGCTCCATCAGGCGCTCCTTGGCCTGCGCGGAGTTCTCGCTGGACCGGATGACCCGGATGACCTCGTCGATGTCGACGAGCGCGGTCAGCAGGCCCTCGACCAGGTGCAGCCGGTCGCGGCGCTTGGTGCGGCGGAACTCGCTGCGCCGGCGCACGACCTCGAAGCGGTGGTCGAGATAGACCTCCAGCAGCTCCTTCAGGCCCAGCGTGAGCGGCTGGCCGTCCACCAGCGCCACGTTGTTGATGCCGAAGGACTCCTCCATGGGGGTCAGCTTGTAGAGCTGCTCCAGGATCGCCTCCGGCACGAAGCCGTTCTTGATCTCGATGACCAGGCGCAGGCCGTGCTCGCGGTCGGTGAGGTCCTTGACGTCCGCGATGCCCTGGACCTTCTTCGCGTTGACCAGGTCCTTGATCTTCGCGATGACCTTCTCCGGGCCGACCGCGAAGGGCAGTTCGGTGACGACCAGGCCCTTGCGGCGGGCGGTGACCGCCTCGATGGCGACCGTCGCCCGCATCTTGAAGGAGCCGCGGCCGTTGGCGTACGCGTCCCGGATGCCGTCCAGGCCGACGATCCGGCCGCCGGTGGGCAGGTCGGGGCCGGGGACGTGCCGCATCAGGGCGTCCAGGTCCGCGTTCGGGTGCTTGATCAGGTGGCGGGCGGCCGCGATGACCTCGCGCAGGTTGTGCGGCGGCATGTTCGTCGCCATGCCGACCGCGATGCCGGAGGAGCCGTTGACCAGCAGGTTCGGGAAGGCGGCGGGGAGCGCGACCGGCTCCTGCTCCTGGCCGTCGTAGTTCGGCGCGAAGTCGACCGTGTCCTCGTCGATCGACTCCGTCATCAGGCTCGCCGCGGCGGCCATCCGGCACTCGGTGTACCGCATGGCGGCCGGCGGGTCGTCGTTGCCCAGGGAGCCGAAGTTGCCGTGTCCGTCGACCAGCGGGACGCGCATCGAGAAGGGCTGCGCCATGCGCACCAGCGCGTCGTAGATCGACGCGTCGCCGTGCGGGTGCAGCTTGCCCATGACCTCGCCGACCACGCGCGCGCACTTCACGTAGGCGCGCTCGGGGCGCAGGCCCATCTCGTTCATCTGGTAGACGATGCGGCGGTGCACCGGCTTCAGACCGTCCCGGGCGTCCGGCAGAGCACGCGAGTAGATGACCGAGTACGCGTATTCGAGGTAGGAGCCGCGCATCTCGTCCACGACGTCGATGTCGAGGATCTTCTCCTCGTACGAGTCGTCGGGCGGCGGGGTCTTGGTGCTGCGGCGGGCCATCGCTGCCGGCTCCTTGCTGAAGGCGTGGGACGGATCGGACGCGGACCATTGTGGACCGGGGCACTGACAACGCGGGCCGCGACCCGGTCCGTACGGGTCCGACCCGGTGCTCGGCGGCCCGGCGCTCCACCGCCGTACGCCGGCCGGGAGCGCGCTCGCCATGAGCACGCCTGACGCAGGCTAGTCGATCCGCTGTGGGCGTACGTCGGGCGGGAACTCCGCCGGGCCCTCGCACGCTTTGCATACAGTGGCAGGAACGGCAGGAAAACCGCGGTTTCACTCCACCGCCACCGCTTGCGAAGGGACGTACATGCCCATGGGTCACACGACCACCGCCCAGGCAGGCTCCGGGGGCCTGACAGCGACCGAGCACCGCCTGGCCAACGGTCTGCGCGTGGTGCTCTCCGAGGACCACCTGACCCCGGTCGCGGCGGTCTGCCTCTGGTACGACGTCGGCTCCCGCCACGAGGTCGCGGGCCGCACCGGCCTCGCGCACCTCTTCGAGCACCTGATGTTCCAGGGTTCCGGCCAGGTCAAGGGCAACGGCCACTTCGAGCTGGTCCAGGGCGCCGGCGGCTCGCTCAACGGCACCACGAGCTTCGAACGCACCAACTACTTCGAGACGATGCCCGCCCACCAGCTCGAACTCGCCCTGTGGCTCGAGGCCGACCGCATGGGCTCCCTGCTGGCCGCGCTGGACGACGAGTCGATGGAGAACCAGCGCGACGTCGTCAAGAACGAGCGCCGCCAGCGCTACGACAACGTCCCCTACGGCACCGCCTTCGAGAAGCTGACCGCGATGGTCTACCCCGAGGGCCACCCCTACCACCACACCCCGATCGGCTCCATGGCCGACTTGGACGCGGCCACGCTGGAGGACGCCCGCGCGTTCTTCCGTACCTACTACGCGCCCAACAACGCGGTCCTCTCCGTGGTCGGCGACATCGACCCCGAGCAGACGCTGGCCTGGATCGAGAAGTACTTCGGCTCCATCCCCGGCCACGACGGCAAGCCCGCCCCGCGCGACGGCTCGCTGCCCGAGGTCATCGGGGACGAGCTGCGCGAGGTCGTCGTCGAGGAGGTCCCGGCGCGCGCCCTGATGGCCGCCTACCGGCTCCCGGAGGACGGCACGCGCGCGTCCGACGCGGCCGACCTCGCCCTCACCGTCCTCGGCGGCGGCGAGTCCTCCCGCCTCTACAACCGCCTGGTGCGCCGCGACCGTACGGCCGTCGCCGCCGGGTTCGGGCTGCTGCGGCTGGCCGGCGCGCCCTCGCTGGGCTGGCTGGACGTGAAGACCTCGGGCGACGTCGAGGTCCCGGTCATCGAGGCCGCGATCGACGAGGAGCTGGCCCGCTTCGCTCAGGAGGGCCCGACCCCGGAGGAGATGGAGCGCGCCCAGGCCCAGTTGGAGCGCGAGTGGCTGGACCGGCTCGGCACCGTCGCGGGCCGCGCCGACGAACTGTGCCGGTACGCCGTCCTGTTCGGCGACCCGCAGCTCGCCCTGACGGCCGTCCAGCGCGTCCTGGAAGTGACCCCCGAAGAGGTCCGCGAGGTCGCGGCGGCCCGCCTGCGCCCGGACAACCGCGCCGTGCTCGTCTACGAGCCGAAGTCCCCGGAGGCGGTCGAGGACACCGGCCTGCCCGACGACCCGGAGCACGAGGCCACCGTAGAGGCCGGCAACGACGACGAGGAGACGGCCAAGTGACCGAGCTCGCCCCCATGGAGTTCCACCCCCAGCCGCAGGCCGGCGAGGCCAAGCCGTGGGCGTTCCCGGCGCCCGGGCGCTCCACGCTGGACAACGGCCTGACCGTGCTGCGCTGCGACCGCCCCGGCCAGCAGGTCGTCGCCGTCGAGGTACTGCTCGACGCTCCCCTGGACGCCGAGCCGGCCGGTCTCGACGGCGTCGCCACGATCATGGCGCGCGCCTTCTCCGAGGGCACCGACAAGGACTCCGCCGAGGAGTTCGCCGCCGAGCTGGAGCGGGCCGGCGCCACGCTGGACGCGCACGCCGACCACCCCGGCGTCCGGCTCAGCCTGGAGGTGCCCGCCTCCCGCCTGGAGAAGGGCCTCACCCTGCTCGCGGACGCCCTGCGCGCCCCCGCCTTCGCCGAGAGCGAGGTCGAGCGCCTGGTCCGCAACCGCCTGGACGAGATCCCGCACGAGCTGGCCAGCCCGGCCCGGCGCGCCGCGAAGGAGCTGTCCAAGGAGCTGTTCCCGGCCTCCGCGCGCATGTCCCGGCCGCGCCAGGGCACCGAGGAGACCGTCGAGAAGATCGACGCGGGCGCCGTCCGCGCCTTCTACGACCGCCATGTCCGCCCCGCCACCGCCACCGCGGTGGTCGTCGGCGACCTGGACGGCATCGACCTCGACGCGCTGCTCGCCGAGACCCTGGGCGCCTGGACCGGCACGCCCGGCCAGGCCCGCCCGGTGCCGCCGGTGACCGCCGACGACACCGGCCGCGTGGTCATCGTCGACCGGCCCGGCGCCGTGCAGACCCAGCTCCTCATCGGCCGCATCGGCTCCGACCGGCACGACCGCGTATGGCCCGCCCAGGTGCTCGGCACGTACTGCCTCGGCGGCACCCTCACCTCCCGCCTGGACCGCGTCCTGCGCGAGGAGAAGGGCTACACCTACGGCGTGCGCTCCTTCGGCCAGGTGCTGCGCTCCGCCCCCGACGGCACCGGCGCCTCGCTGCTCGCCATCAGCGGCTCCGTGGACACCCCGAACACCGGCCCCGCGCTCGCGGACCTGTGGACGGTGCTGCACACGCTGGCCGCCGAGGGCCTGACCGACGCCGAGCGGGACGTGGCCGTGCAGAACCTCGTCGGCGTGGCCCCGCTGAAGTACGAGACGGCCGCCGCCGTCGCCGGCACCCTCGCGGACCAGGTCGAGCAGCACCTGCCGGACGACTTCCAGGCGGAGCTGTACCGCACGCTCGCGGCCACCGGCACCGTGGAGGCCACGGCCGCCGTGGTGAACGCCTTCCCGGCCGACCGGCTGGTCACGGTCCTGGTGGGCGACGCCGCCCAGATCAAGGAGCCCGTCGAGGCGCTCGGCATCGGCGAGGTGAAGGTGGTCTCGGCCGAGTAGCCGAGTAGCCGTACGCGCGTGGGCCCTGATGACACACAAGTCGTCAGGGCCCACACGCGTGTTCGGGAGCGTCCTCGAACAGCGGTCACCAAATGTCCGGATTGGGGCGGAGGTTACCCCCTCGGGCGTGTGGGATGCGCTACAAAAGTCCGGACCCGTTTGAAGATCCGCTCCCGCCCCCTTTAGCTTCTTCCGGGCTGTTCGTCAGGCAGTGCGCCGCGCCCGCGGCACCGGACAGCCATCGCCGAGTCCCCTTAGGGGGAGCCGGGGACCCACGCAGTCCCTTGGGGTGAATCGGGCGCCCGCGCGTCAAGCGAGGGCGGCCGTAGGAGACCTTCCTGCTCCGAACCCGTCAGCTAACCCGGTAGGCGAGAGGGAAGGAAAGGAACAGCCTGCTCATGGCGTTCATGTGCGCCACCGGGAAGCACCGCAAGCCCGGCCGGGTCAAGCGCACCACCGCTGCGGCGGCCGGTGTGGCGGCTCTCACCACCGGTGTCGTCGGCACCCTCGCGGCCTCCCCGGCGCTCGCCGCGGACAACTCCGTCGAGAACACCGGCCTCACCCCCGTCATCGCCGTCAGCGACACCCTCGCCGACGAGATCGCCGCGCAGGCCACCGCCCAGAAGGCGACCGCCGAGCGCAAGGCCGCCGAGGAGGCCGCCGAGCGCGCCGCCGCCGAGCGGGCCCGCGAGGCCAAGGAGCGCGCCGCCCGCAAGGCCGAGCGCGAGCGCCTCAACTCCTTCGTCATGCCGATCACCGGCTCCTACGTCTCCACCGCCTACCAGTCCTCCAGCTCCCTGTGGTCGTCCGGTTCGCACACCGGCATCGACTTCCACGCCGCCAGCGGCACCGCGGTCCACGCGGCCGGCGCCGGCACCGTGGTCTCCACCGGCTGGGGCGGCGCGTACGGCAACGAGATCGTGATCAGGATGGCCGACGGCATGTACACCCAGTACGGCCACCTGTCCTCCATCGGCGTCAGCGTGGGCCAGCGGGTCATTCCGGGCCAGCAGATCGCCCTGTCCGGCGCCACCGGCAACGTCACCGGCCCGCATCTGCACTTCGAGGCCCGTACCGGCCCCGACTACGGGTCCGACATCGACCCCGTCGCCTACCTCCGCAAGCACGGCGTGAACGTCTGACCCTCCGGTCCCGTGAAAGCCCCGGCCCACCCGGCCGGGGCTTTTCGCTGCGCTTTCCTCCGCGCGCTGTCCAAAAAATAGCCATGGATTCCGGTACGCCATCGGAAAAGCTCGCGCATTGCCATAGAGTCACGGAACAAGCGCTGTCGTCGGCGTTTCACGGGCATTAAGGCGGAGGTGGGTCATGCGTATTCCGGCGCACTCGGTGTGCACGGCGATCCGGGACGACATCGTCGCCGGAATCCACGAGCGCGGCGGCCGGCTGACCGAGGAGGTACTCGCCCGCCGCTACGGCGTCTCCCGCGTCCCCGTCCGCGAGGCGCTGCGCACGCTGGAGGCCGAGGGCTTCGTGGTGACCCGGCGCCACGCGGGCGCCTGCGTGGCCGAGCCCACCGAGCAGGAGGCCGCCGACCTGCTGGAGATGCGCCTGCTGCTGGAGCCGCTCGGTGCCGCGCGGGCCGCCCAGCGGCGCACCGAGGCTCATCTGAAGGTGCTGCGCGGCCTGGTCAGACTGGGTCAGGAGCGGGCCAGGCTCGGCAACAGCGACGACCTGCGCGCACTGGACGGCTGGTTCCACGAGACGCTCGCCCAGGCGTGCGGCAGCCACGCGCTGACCTCGGCGCTCACCCAGCTCCGGCACAAGATCGCCTGGATGTACAGCGTGGACGGCCCGGCCAGCCCGCCGGAGACCTGGGCGGAGCACGGCGCGATCGTGGACGCGGTGGCGCGCGGCGACGGCGAGCGCGCGCGGGCGGTCACGGCGCTGCACACCGAGCGCGCGACCCTCGCCCACCGGCTGCGCACCCCCGCCGGCGACCGCGCCCGGCGCGCGCAACATGCTGTAAACACAGCGGGACTCCGGAATTAACACGGGCGCTGTATACAAAGAGGGATATTCGCGTGCCGGGCAATTGTGCTGCCCTTTTCCGGCGTGCCGTCAATTGCCGACGGTGCGCTTTTCCGCGTGCCTTGATATCCGGCCGGGTAAACGCGGAAGCCGCGCCACCCCTAAGGGGCGACGCGGCTTCCGGGGGAGAAAGAATCAGACCGTCTCGGGCAGCTCGTCCAGGCCCTCGGCGACCAGCTTGGCCAGCCGGTCCAGCGCGGCCTCCGCGCCGTCGGCGTCGGAGGCCAGGGTGATCTCCTCGCCACCCTGGGCGCCCAGGCCCAGGACGGCCAGCATCGAGCCCGCGTTGACCGGGGTGCCGCCGGACTTGGCGATCGTGACCGGGACGCCGGTGGCCGTGGCGGCTCGGACGAAGATGGAAGCGGGGCGGGCGTGGAGGCCCTCGGCCCAGCCGACGTTGACGCGGCGCTCAGCCATGTGATGCTGCCCTTCAGTCTCTCAGGTTGTCTAGACCAGTTTCCCACATGGGGAAACGCGCACTGCCTCGCGCCCTACGCCCGCGCGAGCCGTACGCTGGGCCCCATGCAGACCCCGGCGGACCGGCAGGACCGGCACGAGTACCCCGCCCACTGGGAGGCGGACGTGGTGCTGCGCGACGGCGGTACCGCGCGCATCCGGCCCATCACCGCCGACGACGCCGACCGTCTCGTCAGCTTCTACGAGCAGGTGTCCGACGAGTCGAAGTACTACCGCTTCTTCGCGCCGTACCCGCGGCTCTCCGCCAAGGACGTGCACCGCTTCACGCACCACGACTTCGTGGACCGGGTGGGGCTCGCCGCCACCGTCGGCGGCGAGTTCATCGCCACCGTACGCTACGACCGCATCGGCGCCGACGGCATGGCGGCCTCCGCCCCGGCCGACGAGGCCGAGGTCGCCTTCCTGGTGCAGGACGCCCATCAGGGCCGGGGGGTCGCCTCCGCGCTGCTGGAGCACATCGCGGCCGTCGCCCGTGAGCGCGGCATCCGGCGCTTTGCCGCCGAGGTGCTGCCGGCCAACACCAAGATGATCAAGGTGTTCACCGACGCCGGGTACACCCAGAAGCGCAGCTTCGAGGACGGCGTGGTCCGGCTGGAGTTCGGGCTCGAACCCACCGACCGCTCGATGGCCGTGCAGCTCGCGCGGGAGCAGCGGGCCGAGGCCCACTCGGTGCGGCGGCTGCTCGCCCCCGGCTCCGTGGCCGTCATCGGCGTGGGTCGCGCGTCCGGCGGGGTCGGGCGCAGCGTGCTCGGCAACATCAAGGACGCGGGGTACGCGGGCCCGCTGTACGCGGTCAACAACGCCTTCCCGGACGGCTGTCACGAGGTGGACGGGGTGCCCGCGTACCGCTCGGTCCGGGAGATCGAGGGCCCGGTGGACGTGGCCGTGGTCGCCGTACCGGCCGACGTGGTGCCCGCGGTGGTCGCCGAGTGCGGGGAACACGGGGTGCAGGGGCTGGTCGTGCTGTCCGCCGGGTACGCCGAGAGCGGGCCCGAGGGGCGGGAGCGGCAGCGGGCGCTGGTCCGGCAGGCGCGGGCCTACGGCATGCGGATCATCGGCCCCAACGCCTTCGGCGTCATCAACACCGCCGAGGAGGTACGGCTCAACGCCTCCCTCGCGCCCGAGATGCCCCGGCCGGGCCGGATCGGGATGTTCGCCCAGTCCGGCGCCATCGGCATAGCCCTCCTCTCCCGGCTGCACCGGCGCGGGGGAGGGGTCACCGGGGTGACGGGCGTCTCCACCTTCGTCTCCTCCGGCAACCGCGCCGACGTCTCCGGCAACGACCTCCTCCAGTACTGGTTCGACGACCCCGACACCGATGTCGTCCTCATGTACCTGGAGTCCATCGGCAACCCCCGCAAGTTCACCCGGCTCGCCCGGCGCACCGCCGCCGCCAAGCCGCTCGTCGTGGTGCAGGGCGCGGGCTCCGCGCCGCAGGGGCACGCGGTACGGGCCACCCGGCTGCCGCACGCCACCGTGTCCGCGCTGCTGCGGCAGGCCGGGGTGATCCGGGTCGACACCATCACCGAACTGGTCGACGCCGGGCTGCTGCTGGCCCGCCAGCCGCTGCCCGCCGGGCCGCGCGTCACCATCCTCGGCAACTCCGAGTCCCTCGGCATCCTCACCTACGACCGCTGCCTCGCGGAGGGGCTGCGGCCCTCCCGCCCGCTGGACCTGACCACGGGTGCCACCGCCGCCGACTTCCACCGGGCGCTCGCCCACGCCCTCGCGGACGACACCTGCGACGCCGTCGTGGTCACCGCCATCCCCGCCATCGGGGAGGGCTCGCCGGGCGACGCCGAGCTGGCGGAGGCGCTGCGCTCGGCGGCCGCCGCGGTGCCGGGCAAGCCGGTGCTGGTCGTGCACGTCGAGCTGGGCGGTCTGGCCGAGGCGCTGTCCGCCGCCACCAGCACCGCCCCGAAGGCGGGCGCGCCGGTGCTGCCTCCCGTGCCGGTGCCGGACGGTGCCGCCGAGGAGGACGGCCCCCGGCTGATCCCGGCCTACCCCGCCGCCGAACGCGCGGTGCGCGCGCTGGCCGAGGCCGTCCGGTACGGGCAGTGGCGCCGGGAGGCCGCCGACCCCGGCAAGGTGCCGGAGTACGACGACATCGACGAGCGCAAGGCCGCCGAGATCATCGCCGGGCTGCTGGAACGCGGCGAGGGGTTCGCCGTCGGCCCCGAGGACACCCGCGAGCTGCTCGCCACCTACGGCATCCACGTCCGGCCCGCGCTGCCCGCGCCCACTCCGGACGCCGCCGCGTCCGCCGCCCGCTGTCTCGGCTACCCGGTCGTCCTCAAGGCCACCGCGCCCCACCTGCGGCACCGCGCCGACCTCGGCGGGGTCCGGCTCGACCTCGCGGACGAGGAGCAACTGCGGCGCGCGTACGGCGAGTTGACCGACCTGTTCGGCCCGCCGGAGCAACTGCGCCCGGTGGTACAGGCCATGGCCCCCCGAGGCGTGGACACCGTCGTACGGGCGGTCATCGACCCGGCGGCCGGTGCCGTGCTGTCCTTCGGGCTGGCCGGGGCCGCCTCCCAGCTCCTGGACGACATGGCACACCGCCTGGTCCCCGTCACCGACCGCGACGCCACCTCCCTCATCCGCTCCATCCGCACCGCCCCCCTCCTCTTCGGCTGGCGCGGCTCCGCCCCCGTCGACACCCCCGCCCTCGAAGAACTCCTCCTCCGCGTCTCCCGCCTGGTCGACGACCACCCCGAAGTGGTCGCCATCACCCTGGAACCCGTCGTAGTAGCCCCACACGGCATCACCGTCCTGGACGCCACCATCCGCCTCGCACCCCCACCGGCCCGCAACGACCTGGGCCCGCGCACACTGCCGACGTACTGAGGGGGAGCTCGATGGAGATCGCCGGCCGGGCGCTGCCCGAGGGGAGCTGGTGGGACTGGGAGGTGCTCGGCTGGGACGCCGGGCGGCTGCGGCTCGCCGCCGGGCACGACCTCACCTATCACCACGGGCTGGAGGTGCACTTCCTCTCTCCGGCCCTGGTGTCCTGCCCGTTCGCCTTCCAGGACCCCGTCTTCCGGCCGCCGACGGCCGAGGAGCGGGCCCGGCTGGCGCGGTCGCTCGGCGAGGACCCGCCGGTGATCGTGGCCTTCGAGGCCGACGGCGGCGGCAGCGAACCGGTCACCTGCCTCATCGCCGCCGAGGGCGTCGAGATACGGCCGGGACCGGTCCGGCGAGCGGTGCCGGGTCGTCCCGACTGGCCCGGAGTGCACCTGGTCACGGATTAGGATGGACGCCATGGCCAAGACCAGTACGACGACCCAGGGGCTTCGCGCGGCGATCGAGCGCAGCGGCTACTACCCGGCCCTCGTGGCCGAGGCGGTGGAGGCCGCTGTCGGCGGCGAGGCCGTCCGGTCGTACCTGGTCCACCAGGAGACCACGTTCGACCAGAACGAGGTCCGCCGCCATGTCACCGTCCTCGTCCTGACCGCCAACCGCTTCCTCGTCAGCCACACCGACGAGCAGGCCGCCGACGGCACCTCCCCGACGCCGTACGCCACCACGTCCACCGAGTCCGTGAAGATCGGCCGGATCTCCTCCGTCGTGGTCAGCCGGGTGGTGGCCAACCCCGAGCAGTACACGCCGGGCACCCTGCCCCGCGAGGTCGTCCTCACCATCGGCTGGGGCGCGGTCAGCCGCCTCGACCTGGAGCCCGCCGCCTGCGGCGACCCGAACTGCGAGGCCGACCACGGCTACACCGGCAGCTCCACCGCCGACGACCTCAGCCTGCGGGTGAGCGAGGCCGGGGACGGCCCGGAGACCGTGCGCCAGGCGCTCGCCTTCGCGCAGGCCATCTCCGAGGCGACCGCGGACGTCACCCGCTGATGTCCCAGCCCTCTCCCTGGGACGCCCTGGAACCCCTCGCCCTGTCCTCCGCCCCGCTGCCCGAGTACGGCCACGGCTCCCTCGCCGACCTGCTGCCCACCCTCGCGGCCGGCCTCGGCGTCCCCGGCATGACCCCGGCGATCACCGAGCTGACCCCCGCCGACCGGGTCTGCGTCTTCCTGGTCGACGGCCTCGGCTGGGAGCTGCTGCGCGCCCACCCCGACGAGGCGCCGTTCCTCAACTCCCTGCTCGGCAGCTCGCGCGGCGGCACCGGCCGACCCCTCACCGCCGGGTACCCCGCGACCACGGCGACCTCACTGGGCTCCGTCGGCACCGGTCTGCCGCCCGGCGCGCACGGCCTGCCCGGCTACACCGTGCGCGACCCGGACACCGGCGGGCTGATGA
Source organism: Streptomyces bauhiniae (assembly GCF_004784475.1). GTDB lineage: Bacteria > Actinomycetota > Actinomycetes > Streptomycetales > Streptomycetaceae > Streptomyces > Streptomyces seoulensis. The sequence continues at coordinate 568,624 of NZ_SRRT01000004.1, read as the reverse complement.
ACCAGCTCCGCTGGCAGCCCTGGACCCCGCCGCACGCCTGGCAGCCGTACCCCACCGTGTTCGAGCTGGCCGACCGCGCCGGGGTGCACGCCGCCCAGGTGTCGTCCCCGCACTTCCAGAACACCCCGCTGACCAAGGTCGCGCTCAGCGGCGGCACCTTCGTCGGCAGCCTCGCCGGCGAGGAGCGCATGGACCTCGCGGCCCAGCAGCTCGCCGCCGGCGACCGCTCGCTGGTCTACACGTACTACGCCGAACTCGACGGCGCCGGCCACCGCTACGGCATCGGCTCCGACACCTGGCGCGGCCAGCTCATGTACGTCGACCGGCTCGCCCAGCGCCTGGCCGAACAGCTCCCCCCGCGCAGCGCGCTCTACGTCACCGCCGACCACGGCATGGTCGACATCCCCTTCGACGAGGAGCACCGCATCGACTTCGACGAGGACTGGGAGCTGCGCGCCGGCGTCTCCCTCCTCGGCGGCGAGGGCCGCGCCCGCCACGTGTACGCGGTGCCCGGCGCGGCGAACGACGTGCTGACCTGCTGGCGCGAGGTCCTCGGCGACCGCTTCTGGATCGCCTCCCGCGACGAGGCGGTCCAGGCCGGCTGGTTCGGCCCGCACGTGGACGAGCGGGTGTACCCGAGGATCGGTGACGTGGTCGCCGCCGCCTGTGACGACGTACTGATCACCGCCTCCGAGCGCGAGCCCAAGGAGTCGCTGATGGTCGGCAACCACGGCTCGATGACCCCCGCCGAGCAGCTCGTCCCCCTCCTCGAAGTCCGTTCCTGACCCCCACCTCCCACTCGCCGAAAGGTGCTCAACCCCTCATGTCCGAGCTGGTGTTCTTCTCCGGAACGATGGACTGCGGGAAGTCGACCCTGGCTCTGCAGATCGAGCACAACCGCTCGGCGCGAGGACTCCAGGGCCTGATCTTCACGCGGGACGACCGCGCCGGCGAGGGCAAGCTGTCCTCCCGCCTCGGCCTGGTCACCGACGCGGTCGAGGCGATGCCGGGCATGGACCTGTACGGCCATGTCGTCGCCCTGATGTCACGCGGCGGCAGGGTCGACTACGTGATCGTGGACGAGGCCCAGTTCCTCGGCCCCGAGCAGATCGACCAGCTCGCCCGCGTGGTGGACGACCTGGACCTCGACGTCTTCGCCTTCGGCATCACCACCGACTTCCGCACCAAGCTCTTCCCCGGCTCCCAGCGCCTGATCGAACTCGCCGACCGGATAGAGACGCTCCAGGTCGAGGCGATGTGCTGGTGCGGCGCCCGCGCCACGCACAACGCCCGCACGGTCGGCGGCGAGATGGTCGTGGAGGGCGAGCAGGTGGTGGTCGGCGACGTCAACCGCCCCGCCACCGCCATCGGTTACGAGGTCCTGTGCCGCCGCCACCACCGCCGCCGGATGACCGCCGCCGGAGCCCAGGCCGGCGCTCTGTCCCCCGACGTCCTGCCGGTGACCTCGGGCTGACGTAGTTTCGGAAGGCAGCCCCTACCCGCGCGGCCGGGGCACCGTCCCCACCCTGCGCGCCACGCCGAACCGGGCCCCCTGCGGGTCCGCCACCGTCGCGACTCTGCCGTACGGGCCGTCGTGCGCCGGTTCCAGCAGCCGGCCGCCGAGGTCCAGCACCTGGCGGACCGTGGCGTCGGTGTCCGCCACCTCGAAGTGCGGCAGCCAGTGCGCGCCCAGGGCGCGGGGGAGACCGTGGCCCATCCCGCGCAGGGCCACCACCGGACGGCCGCCGCTGCGCAGGGTGATGTGGTCCGGGGCCGACGGCGGCTCCGCCTCGTAGCCGAACACCCGCGCGTAGAACGTCGTCACGCGCACCGCCGACACCGTCCGCAGCTCGGTCCACGCGGGCAGGCCCGGTCCGCGAGCGCCCTTCGGGGCGGGGTGGGCCCAGGCGGTGCAGAAGCCGAAGACCGCGCCGGAGGGGTCGGCGGCGATGGCGACCCGGCCGTTCTCCCCCGCGTCCAGCGGGCCCACCGCCACCGTGCCGCCCGACAGCCGCACCCGCTCGGCGGTGAGATCGACGTCGTCCGAGGCGAGATAGGGCGTCCAGGCGGCCGACAGCCCGGCGTCCGCGGGGAGTTGATTGATGACGGCCACCTCCCGGCCACCCAGCGACGCCCGCACCGGGCGGCCGAGCGGCCCGGCCCGGAACTCCCAGCCGAACACGGCCCCGTAGAACTCCTCGGCGGCGTCCGCCGCCCGCGTCATCAGGCTCACCCAGCACGGCGTGCCGGGCGCGTGCGGCGCTCGTGGGCCGGCCGACTCCGGTGCCTCGGTCATCGCTCACTCTCTCTCCGGCCCCTCATGGGGGCCGCGTCGCATCCGCTCCCCGCGGGCCCGAGCCGCCACCGGTACGTGGCGACGCGCGGTCCAGGCGGAAGGTCCGGTCGGCCGCGGTCCGCCCTGACCGGCGCGTGCCGCCGAACGCACACTGTGTGCCCGATACCGTACGCCGTGTGATCGGGGCTGTCCGGCCGAGCAGAGTAGTGGCAGCCGGGCGTGGCGGCCACCCCGTGCGCGAGGATGGCGCCATGACAGTCATCATCACCGCCGCCGAACTGGCCCGGGACCTGGCCGGACCGACCCCGCCGACGCTGCTGGACGTGCGCTGGCAACTGAGCGCGCCGGACGCGCCCGCCTTCGACGCCCGCGCCGCCTACGAGGCCGGCCACCTCCCCGGCGCGGTCTTCGTCGACCTGGACCGGGAGCTGGCCGCGCCTCCCGGCCCGCGCGGCCGCCATCCCCTGCCGGACCTGGCGGAGTTCGGCGCCGCCATGCGCCGCGCGGGCGTCTCCGCCGGCACCCCGGTCGTCGTGTACGACGGCGGCCAGGGCTGGGCGGCCGCTCGCGCCTGGTGGCTGCTGCGGGCGACGGGTCACCCGGACGTGAGGGTGCTGGACGGCGGGTTGACGGCATGGGAGGGCCCGCTGTCCACGGACCTCCCCACCCCGGCCCAGGGCGACTTCGCGCCCCTGCCGGAGCCGGCCGGTGTGCTCGACGCGGACAGCGCGGCCCAACTCGCGGGCTCCGGTGTGCTGCTCGACGCCCGCGCGGGGGAGCGGTACCGGGGTGAGGTCGAGCCCATCGACCGGGTCGGCGGCCACATCCCGGGTGCGCTGTCGGCGCCGACCATGGAGAACGTCGGCCCCGACGGCCGCTTCCTCCCCGCCGCCGACCTTCGCGACCGCTTCAAGGCCCTCGGCGTCTCGGGCGACGCCCCGGTCGGCGTCTACTGCGGCTCCGGTGTCTCCGCCGCCCACGAGGCGCTGGCCCTGGCGATCGCGGGCATCCCGGCCGCGCTGTACGTGGGTTCGTGGTCGGAGTGGTCCAACGACCCGTCCCGCCCGGTCGCGGTGGGTCCTGACCCGCGCTGAGCAGACGTGAGGGGTGGAGCGCACCCGCGCTCCACCCCTACGGTCCTGCTACTCCCGCTACTCCTGCTTCTTGCGCCGGGTGCCGAACACGATCTCGTCCCAGCTCGGTACGGCGGCCCGGCGGCCGGGGCGCACCCCGTCGGCCTCGGCCTGACGGTCCGTCGCGCCGGTCAGCCGGTCGCGGTGACTGGAGACGGCACGGGGCATCAGTACGTCCGCGTAGGCGGAACCGGCCGACGCGGCGGGCGCCGGAGGCTCCTCCTCCATGACCTCCTCGGCCGGCTCCTCCGGGGGCTCCGGCGGCCGCTCCGGCACCACCAGGTCGCCCCGGAAGCTCGGCACGGCCTCCAACAGGCTGGTCAGGGAGTCGCGTTCGCCCGTCGACTCCTCGACCGGCTCGGACGGCTGCGCGGGCAGGCTGGGCCGCTCGCGGTCGCCCCGGTCCAGCGCGCGGTCCATGCCGCGGTCGCGCGGCAGCCGTGCGATACGCGGGACGAACGGGAAGCTGGGCTCCGGCACCGCGAGGTCGTCGGACTCACCGATCAGCGAGCGCGCCTCGTCGTCGACGGCCTGGACGAGCCGCCGGGGCGGGTCGTACGTCCAGCTCGCCGAGTGCGGTTCGCCCGCGACCAGGTAGACGAGCAGGACCTCCCAGGTGCCGTCGTCGCGGCGCCAGGAGTCCCACTGCACGGTGTCCTTCTCCGCGCCCCGCAGCAACAGCCGCTCCTGCACGGCCTCGCCGAGCAGCGGGCCGGAGTTCTCGCCGGGGCGGCGGACGGGGGTCTTGCGGGCGCGCTCGGCCATGAAGGCACGCTCGGCGAGCACCGGCCCCTCGAAGCGGCGGACCCGGTCGACGGGGATGCCGGCGAGCTGGGCGACCTCTTCCGCGGTGGCACCGGCTCGTATCCGCGCCTGGATGTCACGGGGGCGGAGGTGGCTCTCCACCTCGATCTCGATCTGGCCGAGGCGGGGGCGGTCACCGCGCACGGCGGCGCGCAGCCGCTCGTCGATCGGAAGGGTGTACTCCGTCGCGTCGGCAGCCTTGAGCACCAGCCGTGTGCCGTCATTCGAGACGGCCACGACACGCAGTTCGGGCATGGGGACCTCCCGGATGGTGCCTGCCGACGTCACGTGCGTCGCTGCTTCCGCTAGTCGAGTGTGGCCTGCCCGAGCGCAACGTGCCACAACCTTGCCGAGTTGCCCGGCGTGTCGGGCGCGAGCCGAGCACCGCCGTTATGGCACGGTTACCTGTTCGCAACGCTGAGTGACGAACTCCATCACCCTGTGCAACTTTCCCCCTCCTGGCGGCCCTGCGGGGCTCCGGACATCCCGATGGGACACCGGTGCCCAGGGCTCGCAACAGTACTCCATTCGGGCCATGCGCGTCGTTCGGCGCGCCCGTCAACTTCTGCCGGGGGGTGCGACTTGGCCGCTCGTGGGCGGGTTCCGGCCGTCACCAACGTGGCGAAGTTCACGCAATCCGGCGAAACGGAACTAATGGTTTCGTTCGTACGTCCCTCACTCGTGATCTGTCGGCAGCAGCCGGCGCCGAGCAAGGGAAAGGCAGCGGGTTCCGGGTATGCGTGAAACGCCCGATGCGGGTCGGAAGCGGTTCGACCTGAACGTCCCCCAGGTCGCGGGCAGCGCGCTCGCGGCGGTCGTGGCGGCCAAGATGGCCTCCTACTTCGGGGTGTACGGCACGATCCTGGGCGCCGGAGTGGTCAGCATCGTCGCCACCTGCGGCGGCTCGGTCTTCCAGCAGTTCTTCCGGCGCACGGGGGAGCAGTTCCGCGAGGTCCGGGTCACCACCCGGTCCCGTACGGCGGTGGTCGCCGGCCAGCCGGAGTCGGAGCCGGTGCCGGCGTCGGCGTCGGGGGAGTTCACCGAGGGCACCGTCTACCGGGCGAAGGTCAAGAGCTGGAAGCGCCCGCTGCTCGCGGCCGCCCTGGTCTTCGGCGTCACCATGGGCGGCATCACCGTCTACGAGGCGGCGTCCGGCAGCAGCTTCAGCGGCGGCTCCGGCACCACGGTCAGCGACGCGGTCGGCGGCCACAACTCCCGTCACCAGCGCAGGGACGACGACCCCACCCCGGCCGAGACGCCGTCCGGCACGACGGGCCCCACCGCGGAGACCCCGTCCGAGGGCGGTTCCTCCACCACCCGGCCGACGGCGCCCGAGACCACCCGGACCCCGAGCGACGGGCCGAGCAGCGCGCCCGGCGAGGACGCGACCACCCCGGCTCCCACGCCGAGCGAGGGCGCGACCGACCCGGCGCCCACTAGCCCAGAACCCTCCGCAAGTAGTCGTTCTGGAACAGCCGTTCCGGGTCCAGCCGGTTCCGCAACGCCGTGAACTCGGTGAAGCGCGGATACACCCCTTCGAGGTACCCCGCGTCCCGCGTGTGCACCTTCCCCCAGTGCGGCCGCCCCTCGTGCGCGGTGAACACGCGCTCCGCCGCGCTGAAGTACGCCTGGTACGGGGTGCCCCGGAACATGTGGACCGCGATGTAGGCGCTGTCCCGGCCCGACGCGGTGGACAGGGCGATGTCGTCGGCCGGGGCGGTGCGCACCTCGACCGGGAAGCTGACCCGCAGCCCGGACCGCTCGATCACCGCCCGCAACTCCCGCAGCGTCTCCGCCAGCGCCGCGCGCGGCACCGCGTACTCCATCTCCACGAACCGCACCCGGCGCGGCGAGGTGAACACCCGGTACGGGATGTCGGTGTACGACCGCGCCGACAGCGCCCGGCTGGAGACCCGCGCGATGGCCGGGACGGAGACGGGAGCGGCGCGCCCCACCCACTGGACCGCCTGGAAGACGCCGTTGGAGAGGAACTCGTCCTCGAACCAGCCGGCCGCCCGCCCCACCGGCCGCGCGGGGCCCTCGCTGCGGTTGTTGCGCTTGGTGTTGGTGCTGCCGGTGTGCGGGAACCAGTAGAACTCGAAGTGCTCGTTCTCCGCCCAGAGTTGATCGAACTCCGCCAGCACCCGGTCGAGCGGCATCGGCTCCTCGCGCGCGCTCAGCAGGAACAGCGGCTCGACGGCCAGGGTCAGCGCGGTGACGACACCCAGCGCGCCGAGGCCGATCCGGGCGGCGGCGAAGATCTCGGGGTTCTGCTCGGCGGAGCAGGTGAGCACCGAGCCGTCGGCGGTGACGAGTTCGAGCCCGGTGATCTGGGCGGCTATGGAGCCGGACTCCCGGCCGGTGCCGTGGGTGCCGGTGCTGGTGGCCCCCGCGACGGTCTGCTCCATGATGTCGCCCATGTTGGTGAGCGACAGACCCTCGCGCGCCAGCGCCGCGTTGAGCCGCTTCAGCGGGGTGCCCGCCTCGACCGTGACGGTCATGGCGGCGCGGTCGATGGCGCGGATGCCGGTCAGCAGGTCGGGGCGGATCAGCACCCCGTCCGTGGCGGCGACGGAGGTGAAGGAGTGTCCGGTGCCCACCGCCTTCACCCGCTGCCCGCGCTCGGCGGCCTTGCGTACCTCGGCGGCCAGTTCCTCGACCGAGGCCGGTGTCACCTGCCGGGCGGGCCGGGCGGTGACATTGCCGCCCCAGTTACGCCACGTTCCGTGCTTCCGGTTCGCCGTGCTGCTCAACGGTGCCTCCCCGCCCCGTGACCGGCCTGCGCAGCCGGCGGTACCCGAGGAAACCGACCACGACCGCGGCGGCCCCGGCGGCCACCGGGACCCCGTACCCGGCGCGCGCTCCGGCCGCGTCGATCACCCAGCCCGCCATGGCGGAGCCGAGCGCGACCCCGACCGCCAGACCGGTGCCCACCCAGGTCATGCCCTCGGTGAGGTTCGCGCGAGGTACGTGCTTTTCGATGAGGGACATCGTCGTGATCATCGTCGGTGCGATGGACAGTCCCGCAACGAACAGTGCCGCGGCCAGAAGTGCCAGGTTTCCGACCAGTAGGAGTGGGATCATACTCATGGCCATCGCGCCCACGCCCAGCAGCCACCGACGCTGCGCCGGACCGGAGAAGCGCAGCAGGCCGAAGACCAGGCCCGCGACGCACGAACCGGCCGCGTACAGCGCGAGCACCACGCTGGCCGCGCCCTTGTGGCCGCGCTCGTCGGCGAAGGCCACGGTGACCACGTCGATCGCGCCGAAGATCGTGCCCGTGGCCACGAAGGTCGCCACCAGCACCTGGAGCCCGGGGGAGCGCAGCGCGCTGCCGGTGTGGTGGTCCTCGCGCGGGTGCGGCACCGGCTCGGTGGCGCGCTGGGCGGTCAGCCAGAAGACGCCGACGGCCAGGAAGCAGGCCGCGAGCAGCGGGCCCGCCTCCGGGAACCAGGCGGTGGACAGGCCGATGGACAGGATCGGCCCGAAGATGAAGCAGACCTCGTCGACGACCGACTCGAACGAGTAGGCGGTGTGCAGCCTCGGGTCCCCGGCGTAGAGCGCGGCCCAGCGGGAGCGGATCATCGCGCCGAGGCTCGGCACCGCGCCGACCCCGGCCGCGAAGGCGAACAGCGTCCAGTCCGGCCAGCCGAAGTGCGCGGCGAGCAGCAGCCCGGCGCCGGCCGCGAGCGCCACCAGGGTCGCGGGGCGCAGCACCCGGCGCTGCCCGTGCCGGTCCACCAGCCGGGAGATCTGCGGTCCGAGCACGGCGGCGGAGAGCGCCATGGTGGCCGAGAGGGCGCCCGCGAGGCCGTAGCGGCCGGTGAGCTGGGAAATCATCGTGACCACGCCGATGCCCATCATCGACAGCGGCATCCGGCCGACGAGTCCCGCGGCGGAGAAGCTCTTGGTGCCCGGTTCGGTGAACAGGGCGCGGTAGGGGCTGGGCACGCGGGGCTCCGTCTGGACTGCTCAGTAAGGCGCGAAGTAGGTGGATACAGCTTACAAGTTAGGTGACCCTAACGCAGACCGTTTTTGGCCGGGACGAATCGGTGTGAAGAGCTGCTTTCCCGGCGCACCCCCGTGCCGTTTCCGCCCTGTCAGCGGCGGGTGGCAGGATCGAGTCATGCCAGACGCGCTCGATGTCACCCCCTACGACGCCCTCCTCCTGCTCTCCTTCGGCGGTCCCGAGGGGCCGGACGACGTGGTCCCGTTCCTGGAGAACGTCACGCGCGGCCGCGGCATCCCCAGGGAACGCCTCAAGGAGGTCGGGCAGCACTACTTCCTGTTCGGCGGCGTCAGCCCGATCAACGAGCAGAACCGCGAGCTGCTGGACGCCCTCCGCAAGGACTTCGCCGACCACGGCCTGGACCTGCCGGTCTACTGGGGCAACCGCAACTGGCAGCCGTACCTCACCGACACCCTGCGCGAGCTGACCGCCGACGGCCGCCGCCGCGTGCTGGTCCTCGCCACCAGCGCCTACGCCTCCTACTCGGGCTGCCGCCAGTACCGGGAGAACCTGGCCGACGCGCTCGCCGCGCTGGAGGCGGAGGGGCTGACGCCCCCGAAGGTCGACAAGCTCCGGCACTACTTCAACCACCCCGGCTTCGTCGAGCCCATGGTCGACGGCGTACTGCGCTCGCTGGCCGACCTGCCCGACGAGGTGCGCGACGGCGCCCACCTCGCCTTCACCACCCACTCCATCCCGCTCGCCGCCGCCGACACCTCCGGCCCCGTCGAGGGTCACGGGGACGGGGGCGCCTATGTCGCCGAGCACCTGGACGTGGCCCGGCTCATCGCCGACGCCGTCCGCGAGCGCACCGGCGTCGACCACCCCTGGCAGCTCGTCTACCAGTCCCGCTCCGGCGCCCCGCACATCCCCTGGCTGGAGCCGGACATCTGCGACCACTTGGAGGAGCGGCACGCCGCCGGGGTCCCGGCCGTGGTGATGGCCCCCATCGGCTTCGTCTCCGACCACATGGAGGTCCTCTACGACCTCGACACCGAGGCCACCGCCAAGGCGGCGGAACTGGGCCTGCCAGTACGCCGCTCGGCCACCGTGGGCTCCGACCCCCGCTTCGCCGCCGCCGTCCGCGACCTGGTCGTCGAGCGGTGCGAGACCGAGGGCGGCCGCGAGATCACCCCGTGCGCCCTGGGCACCCTCGGCGCGAGCCACAACGTGTGCCCGGTCGGCTGCTGCCCGGCCCGGGCCCCCCGCCCCGCCGCAGCGGGCGCCGACAGCCCCTTCGCATAAGGAGTCCCGTGACCGACCCCCTCCACTCCGAACTGCTCCAGCTCGCCCAGGAGGCCGCCCGGCAGGCGGGTGCGCTGCTGCGGGACGGGCGGCCGGCCGATCTCGCGGTGGCGGCGACCAAGTCCAGCCCGGTCGACGTCGTGACCGAGATGGACCTCGCCGCCGAGAAGCTGATCGTGGACCTGATCTCCGGGCGCCGTCCCGACGACGGGTTCCTCGGTGAGGAGGGCGCGAGCACCGAGGGCACCAGCGGGGTCCGCTGGGTGATCGACCCGCTCGACGGCACGGTCAACTACCTGTACGGGCTGCCGACCTGGGCCGTGTCCATCGCGGCCGAGGTGGACGGGGAGACCGTGGCGGGCGTGGTCGCGGCCCCGATGCGCGGCGAGACCTACCAGGCCGTGCTCGGCGGGGGCGCCTGGGCCACCGGCGCCTGGGAGGGCGAGCGGCCGCTGGCCTGCCGCCCGCCCGCCCCGCTGGACCAGGCGTTGATCTCCACCGGCTTCAACTACGTCACCGAGGTCCGCACCTGGCAGGCCCAGATCGCGGCCCGGCTGATCCCGCTGGTCCGCGACATCCGCCGCGGAGGTTCGGCGGCGATCGACCTGTGCGACCTGGCCTGCGGCCGGCTCGACGGGTACTACGAGCGCGGGCTGCACCCGTGGGACGTGGCCGCGGGGGACCTCATCGCACGGGAAGCGGGCGCCGTGACCGGTGGGCGGCCCGGAGAGCGCCCCTCGGCCGAGCTGACGCTCGCCGGTACCCCCGCCGTCTTCGAGCCCCTCCAGCGGCTGCTGGGAGACTTCGGCGCCTGGCAGGACTGAGCCGCTCGGGGCCGGGCAGACGTCCGGTGCCGGTCAGACGTCCGGTGCCGTCAGGCGGGGGTGACCCCGACCTCGACACCGTGCTCGGCGGCGAGCCGGCGCAGGTCGTCCAGCTCACCCTGCTCCACCTCGACGAGGAAGTCGTCCCCCTCGTCACGCGCCCGCGTCAGATCGGACTCGGTCGCCTTTATGCGCTGCAGAAGTCCCGTGGTGAAAGCGTCCATGCTGCGCCCCCTCGTCCTGGGTCGTGGGTCGGTGGCACGGGATGTGCCGGGTCAAGGAAGGGGCGATCATCGCCGCGGGTGCCCAGCGCTGCCCTGCTGGGCGGCGACGGTGCCGGACACCCGCGCCCGCTCCGCCGAGTGATCGCGGAGTACCGCATGGTGCTGCGGCACATGCAGAGCGTGATCGCGGGGTGTAAAGCCGTCCTCCCCGTCCGCTTCCGCGCGGAAACCTCGCCGGCCGGAGAAATTCCGGCATTCTCGTCCCGCCCCCTCCGTCCCTGCGGTCCCCGCTCCCGGCTTACAGCCGACTTATGGCCGAAAAGGGCAGGATGGAGGCCCGATCCCACGGCCGTCTCCGCCCGCCCGCGCCCCGGCGCGGCTACGCGGGTGGACTTCAGGAAGGACTAGCGACGTGCGTGTACTCGTCGTCGAGGACGAGCAGTTGCTCGCCGATGCGGTGGCCACCGGACTGCGCCGGGAGGCCATGGCCGTCGACGTCGTGTACGACGGGGCGGCCGCCCTGGAGCGCATCGGCGTCAACGACTACGACGTGGTCGTCCTCGACCGCGACCTCCCGCTCGTGCACGGCGACGACGTCTGCCGCCGCATCGTGGAGCTGGGGATGCCTACGCGCGTGCTGATGCTCACCGCCTCCGGTGACGTCAGCGACCGCGTCGAGGGCCTGGAGATCGGCGCCGACGACTACCTGCCCAAGCCGTTCGCCTTCAGCGAGCTGATCGCCCGCGTGCGCGCCCTCGGCCGCCGCACCAGCGTGCCGCTGCCCCCCGTCCTGGAGCGGGCCGGTATCAAGCTCGACCCCAACCGCCGCGAGGTCTTCCGCGACGGCAAGGAGGTCCAGCTCGCGCCGAAGGAGTTCGCGGTGCTGGAGGTCCTGATGCGCAGCGAGGGCGCGGTCGTGTCGGCCGAGCAGCTGCTGGAGAAGGCGTGGGACGAGAACACCGACCCCTTCACCAACGTGGTGCGGGTGACGGTGATGACGCTGCGCCGCAAACTCGGCGAGCCCCCGGTGATCGTGACGGTCCCCGGCTCCGGCTACCGGATCTGATCCGCCGTGGCCGCCTCGCCCGCGCCGCCCCAGGCGCCCCCGAAGCCCACCTGGGACCCCCGCCCCCAGCCGCCCTTCCCCTGGCTGCGCCCGACCATCCGGATACGGCTCACCCTGCTGTACGGCGGTATGTTCCTGATCGCCGGCATCCTGCTGCTGTCGATCATCTATCTGCTGGCCGCGCAGGCGATCAGCACCGGCAACCAGCCCCTGTTCAAGATCGTCGGCTACCAGGACCTCCGCGTGTCCAGCGGCAACTGCCCGGCGATCAACAACACCACCAGCCTGTCGCTCCAGGACTTCAACACTGCGATCAGCCAGTGCGTCGACCACCAGCGCCAGGTGGCCCTGGACAACCTGCTCAGCCGCTCGCTGCTGGCCCTGCTGGGCCTCGCGGTGATCGCCTTCGCGTTCGGCTACGCGATGGCCGGCCGGGTGCTCTCCCCGCTCGGCCGGATCACCCGCACCGCCCGCCAGGTGGCCGGTTCCGACCTGTCCCGGCGGATCGAGCTGGACGGACCGGACGACGAGCTGAAGGAGCTGGCCGACACCTTCGACGACATGCTGGAGCGCCTCCAGCGTGCCTTCACCGCCCAGCAGCGCTTCGTCGGCAACGCCTCGCACGAGCTGCGCACCCCGCTGGCGATCAACCGCACGCTGCTTGAGGTCCACCTCTCGGACCCGAACGCCCCGGTGGAGCTGCAGCAGCTCGGCAAGACCCTGCTGGCCACCAACGAGCGCAGCGAGCAGTTGGTGGAGGGCCTGCTGCTGCTCGCCCGCAGCGACAACCAGATCGTCGAGCGGGGTCCGGTGGACCTCGCGGAGGTGGCCGGGCAGGCCATCGACCAGGTGCGCGGCGAGGCCGAGGCCCGCGGCGTGGAGATCCGCAGCGAGCTGGAGCCCGCCGTGGTGCGCGGCAACGGCGTGCTGCTGGAGCGCATTGCGCTCAACCTCGTACAGAACGCGGTGCGCTACAACGTGGCCCCGGACGAGACGCAGCGCGACGGCGGGGCGGCGGAGATCGGGTGGGTGGAGGTCAGCACGGCGGTCGAGCACGGCCGTGCGGTGCTGACCGTGGCCAACACCGGTCCCGTGGTGCCCGCGTACGAGATCGACAATCTCTTCGAGCCCTTCCGGCGGCTGCGTACGGAGCGTACGGGCAGCGATAAGGGGGTCGGGCTCGGTCTGTCCATCGTGCGGTCCGTGGCGCGGGCGCACGGCGGGCACATCGCGGCCGTTCCGCGTGAGGGCGGCGGTCTGGTGATGCGGGTGACGCTGCCGTTGTGACCGCCCTTGTCACAGATCCCGACACTCGCGGAGGATGTTCGCTTCGCGCGGAATTTTCCGAGCACCGAAAGAGGTTTTCCCTGTGTGATCAATCACATGGGCGGATTTCCGGCCATGCACTGTCTGTGATCATGAAGGGGGCCGGAAAGCCGGGAAAATCCGGGTTTTCAAGGCTCCTGATCACGGGAAGTACACGATGAGGCGCCTTTGAGGTGCGGCATTCGAACCGTGTACGGTCCTCACCGCCATCCAAGCCGATCACTCACGAGGGGCCGGGTTGGGTGTCGATTGAGTAACAGACCTTGATGTGAGGCAAAATCTCCGCCTCAGGTCGGGCACAAGTCCGGCCTCTCACGCGTTACGTGCGCTGAAGACACCGCAGACACCCAGAGGGGGAGAGCGACACATGGCAACCGATTACGACACTCCACGCAAGACCGACGACGACGTCGACTCGGACAGTCTCGAAGAGCTGAAGGCCCGCCGGAACGACAAGTCCACCTCCGCGGTGGACGTCGACGAGTTCGAGGCCGCTGAGGGCCTTGAGCTTCCGGGCGCCGACCTCTCCAACGAGGAGCTGGCCGTCCGCGTGCTGCCCAAGCAGCAGGACGAGTTCACCTGCATGAGCTGCTTCCTGGTCCACCACCGCAGCCAGTTGGCCCGTGAGAAGAACGGCCAGCCGATCTGCCGCGACTGCGACTAGGGACGGGTCGGCCGTGACTGGCTCGACCCCTCCGCGGAAGCGCCGCTTCCACCTTCCGGGAGCGGACAAAGGGCTCTTCAAGGGCTCGCACGGCACACGTGACGAAGACGAGCGGGGCCCCGCCGAACCGGGGGCCTCGCTCGAACCGGCGTCTGAGACCGACGCGGCCAGGACGGGGGAGTCCCCCGGCCGGGCGGCGGCGATGCGCGCCCGCGCCCGCCTGCTGGCCCGCGAAGGCGCCCGCAGGGGCGGCACGCACGCCCGCGCGGGACTCGCCTACGTCGCCGACCGGGTCATCGACCTGGCCCCACGCGTCCCCGTACGCGACCTGGCGACCCTGCGCCGGCAGTTCCCGGGCCTCGGGCCCGAGCAGCTCGCCGACAAATTGGTGGCCGGAGCGGCCGCCGGGACCTCCACGGTCGGCGCCGGGATCGGCGCTGCCGCCATGCTCCCCGTACCGCCCGCCATGCCCACCGAGCTGGCCGCCGAGATCACCGGGGTCGCCGCGATCGAGCTGAAGCTCATCGCCGAACTCCACGAGGTCTACGGCCTGCGCCCGCCGGGCGGCCTCCGCGTCCGCAGCACCGCGTATCTGTCCTCCTGGTCGGGGGAGCGCGGGATCGACGTGATGAAACCGGCGTCCATCGACGTCGCCCTCAGCGGCCGGATGAAGCGCGAACTGCGCCAGCGGATCATGAAGCGCATGGTCCGCAACCTGCCCAACCTCATGCCTTTCATGGTCGGCGCCGCCGTCGGCGCGGTCATGAACCGCCGGGACACCCGGAAGCTCGCCGCACGCGTGCGGGCCGACCTGCGCAAGAGCCAGGTCCCCTGGGACCGGCTGGCCGACCTGCCGCCGCTGGAGGAGCCCGAGGACCCGCTGAGGATCACCGGCTACCCGGAGGGCACCGGGAGCTGACGTCGCGCTGATCCGGCGCGGCTCAGGCGGCCGGGGTCTTCGCGCCCGCGATCGCCGCCGCCAGCTTCTCCGGGTCCCGCGTCGACAGGTACAGGTACGGCGTCGGGTCCTCGGGGTCGGTCACCTCGACCCGCAGCGCCGTCGGGATGTAGGCGCGCAGCAGCAGGAACGCGCGGACGTCGGCCTTGTACGTGCGCCAGGCGCGGGCCTCCTCCGCGTCCAGCACCTCGGCCGCGCCGAGCGCCGCCACCGGGATACGGGCGTCGCCCGCGATCAGCGCGTCGCCCACCACGCGGATGCGCGGGGAGCCGTACGCGCTGGCCATCACCGCCGCGACGGCCGTGCCGCCGACCAGGCCGCCGAGCAGCGGCAGGGTGCCGAAAGGCAGCAGGATCAGGGCGAAGGAGACGCCCACGAGCACGCTGATCAGCCACCACGAGCGGGGGGCGGTCAGGCGTTCTTCGTAGGGGGCGGCGGAGAGCTGCATGAGCCAAGCTTGGCACGGTGGACGGACATCCCGGACGCCGGGGCGGCGGCGTGGTGGCGGCCACAGGGCGGAGCGGTAAGGTCTGCGCCTGTGAGTTCAGCCAGCCTCCTGCCCCCCGCCGACGCACAGCCCCCCGTCCGGCATCCCGACGCCCCCGCGCCCGGTGAGCCGCTCGGTGCCCACTACGAACACTGTTTCGGCTGCGGCCCCGGCCAGCCGCACGGGCTGCACCTGGAGGCACGCGCGGGCGACGGCGTCTCGCTGACCGCCGAGTTCACCGTCCAGCCCGCCCACCAGGGCGCCCCCGGCCTCGCGCACGGCGGGGTGCTGGCCACCGCCCTGGACGAGACCCTCGGCTCGCTGAACTGGCTGCTGCGCACCATCGCCGTCACCGGACGGCTGGAGACCGACTTCGTGGCCCCGGTGCCCGTCGGCACCGTGCTGCACCTTGAGGCCGAGGTCACCGCGGTCGCCGGCCGCAAGATCTACTCCCGCGCGACCGGCCGCATCGGCGGTCCCGAGGGCCCCGTCGCCGTCCGCGCGGAGGCGCTGTTCATCGAGGTGAAGGTCGACCACTTCACCGAACACGGCCGCGAGCAGGAGATCCGGGCCGCCATGAGCGACCCGGACCAGATCCGGCGCTCCCGTGCCTTCGAGGTGAACCCGTGAGCGCCCCGCTGGACGTCTCCCTCCGCCGCATCGACCCCGACGTACCGCTTCCGGCGTACGAGCACCCCGGCGACGCCGGCGCCGATCTGCGCACCACCGAGGCATGCGAACTGAAGCCCGGTGAGCGGGCCGTGCTGCCCACGGGCGTGGCCATCGCGCTGCCCGAGGGGTACGCGGCCTTCGTGCACCCCCGCTCAGGGCTGGCGGCCCGCTGCGGAGTGGCGCTTGTGAACGCCCCGGGGACGGTTGATGCCGGGTACCGTGGAGAGATCAAGGTGATCGTGGTGAATCTCGATCCGCGCGACAGTGTGCGGTTCGAGCGCTTCGACCGGATTGCCCAACTGGTCGTCCAGCAGGTCGAGAGGGTCCGCTTCCAGGAGGTCGCGGAACTTCCCGGTTCGGTGAGGGCCGAGGGGGGCTTCGGGTCCACCGGAGGCCACGCCTCGGTGGACGGCTAGCGCGGCACGACGGTCCGGCCGCCGCGGGTGGCCGGGCGGGTGGGAATCGATACGCTTCGGTCGTATCCGACCGGGAAGGACAGTGACGTGTTCGGACGTCGCAACAAGAAGGGTGCCGCCGAGGACGCGGCCGGCGAGGCCGAGCAGGTCGTCGACAGCGTCGACACCGAGGCGGAAGAGCAGACGCGGGTACGGCTCGAGCCCGAGCCGCGCCCCGACGGACCCTGGGACTCCACCGAGGTGCGCGACCCGGCCGAGGGCCGCGTCGACCTGGGCGGTCTGTTCGTACCCGGGGTCGACGGCATGGAACTGCGGGTCGAGGTCGCCGGTGACGCGATCGTCGCCGCGACCGTCGTCCTGCGCGACAGCGCCGTCCAGCTCCAGGCGTTCGCCGCTCCCAAGCGCGAGGGCATCTGGGGCGAGGTCCGCGACGAGATCGCGGGCGGCATCACCCAGCAGGGCGGCATCGTCGACGAGGTCGAGGGCCCGCTCGGCTGGGAGCTGCGGGCCCAGGTGCCGGTGCAGCTCCCCGACGGCACGGGCGGCTTCCAGGTCGTCCGGTTCATCGGCGTGGACGGCCCGCGCTGGTTCCTGCGCGGTGTGATCTCCGGCCAGGGCGCGGTGCAGCCGCAGGCGGCCGGGCTGCTGGAGCAGATCTTCCGGGACACCGTCGTGGTGCGCGGCGAGGGCCCGATGGCGCCCCGCGACCCGATCGTCCTCAAGCTGCCCAACGACGCCCAGATGGTCCCCGAGGGCGTCCAGCAGCAGGACCAGCAGGAGGAGGGCTCCCGCTTCTCCGGCGGCATGGGCCAGCTCCAGCGCGGCCCGGAGATCACCGAGGTCCGCTGAGCGAGAGACACGAGCAGAAGGGCCGTACCCCCGGGGGTACGGCCCTTCGCGCGTGCGTGCGCCCGAGGCGTCAGGGTTGCGTCAAAGCGTCCCGTCGCGCGGCCCCCCGTCCGCTTTGTCCGCACCGCCCGCCGTAAGGTCGACGCGGCGCAGACGGCAGTCACCGGAAAGACAATGGGGCCATGGCACGCGGCAAGCTTCGGATCTACCTCGGCGCGGCACCGGGTGTGGGCAAGACCTACGCCATGCTCGCCGAGGCACACCGCCGCCTGGAGCGGGGCACCGACTGCGTGGTGGCGTACGTCGAGCACCACGGCCGCCCCCGCACCGAGACGCTGCTGCACGGCCTGGAGCAGGTGCCGCGCCGCCGGCTGGAGCACCGGGGCGCCTGGTTCGAGGAGATGGACGTCGACGCCGTACTGCGCCGGGCGCCCGCCGTCGCCCTGGTGGACGAACTCGCGCACACCAACGTCCCCGGCTCCCGCAACACCAAGCGCTGGCAGGACGTGGAGGAACTCCTCGCCGCCGGCGTCGATGTCGTCTCCACCGTCAACATCCAGCACCTGGAGTCCCTCGGGGACGTGGTCGAGTCGATCACCGGGGTCCGCCAGCGCGAGACGGTGCCCGACGAGGTGGTGCGCAGGGCCGACCAGATCGAGCTGGTCGACATGTCCCCGCAGGCCCTGCGCCGCCGCATGGCGCACGGCAACGTCTACCAGCCCGACAAGGTCGACGCGGCCCTGTCCAACTACTTCCGCCCCGGCAACCTCACCGCCCTGCGCGAGCTGGCCCTGCTGTGGGTGGCCGACCGGGTCGACGAGCATCTGAACGCCTACCGCAGCGAGCACCGGGTCTCCCGCATCTGGGGCTCCCGCGAGCGCATCGTGGTCGGCCTGACCGGCGGACCCGAGGGGCGCACCCTGATCCGCCGCGCCGCCCGGCTCGCCGAGAAGGGCGCCGGCGGCGAGGTGCTGGCGGTCTACATCGCCCGCAGCGACGGCCTGACCGCCGCCTCCCCGAAGGAACTCGCCCTCCAGCGCACCCTGGTGGAGGACCTCGGCGGCACCTTCCACCACGTGGTCGGCGACGACATACCCGCCGCCCTGCTGGCCTTCGCGCGCGGCGTCAACGCCACCCAGATCGTGCTCGGCTCCTCCCGCCGCAAGACCTGGCAGTACGTCTTCGGGCCCGGCGTCGGCGCCACCGTCGCGCGCGAGTCCGGACCCGACATCGACGTGCACATCGTCACCCATGAGGAGGTCGCCAAGGGGCGCGGACTGCCCGTGGCGCGCGGCTCGCGGCTCGGCCGGGGCCGGATCGTCGCGGGCTGGGCGACGGCGCTCGCGGGTCCGGCCCTGCTGGCGCTGCTGCTCAACGCCGTCGACCTCGGCCTCGCCAACGACATGCTGCTGTTCCTGGCCGTCACGGTGGCGGCCGCCCTGCTCGGCGGACTGCTGCCCGCGCTCGCCTCGGCCGCGCTGGGCTCCCTGCTGCTGAACTTCTTCTACACCCCGCCCCTGCACCGGCTGACCGTCTCCGACCCGCGCAACATCGTCGCCATCGCGATCTTCTTCGGCGTCGGCATGGCGGTCGCCTCCGTGGTCGACCTCGCCGCCCGCCGCACCCACCAGGCGGCCCGGCTGCGCGCCGAGTCGGAGATCCTCTCCTTCCTCGCCGGCAACGTCCTGCGCGGTGAGACCAGCCTGGAGGCGCTGCTGGAACGGGTCCGGGAGACCTTCGCCATGGAGTCCGCCGCCCTGCTGGAACGGGCGGGCGACCTGGAACCCTGGACCTGCGCCGGGCGCGCCGGGGTCGGACCCCCGCTGGAGCGGCCCGAGGACGCCGATGTGGACATGCCGGTCGGCGACCACATGGCGCTCGCGCTCACCGGCCGCGTGCTGCCCGCCGAGGACCGCCGGGTGCTGGCCGCCTTCGCCGCGCAGGCCGCCGTCGTGCTCGACCGGCGCCGCCTCAAGGCCGAGGCCGACCGGGCGGGCGCGCTCGCCGAGGGCAACCGCATCCGCACCGCCCTGCTCGCCGCCGTCAGCCACGACCTGCGCACCCCGCTCGCCGGGATCAAGGCCGCCGTCTCCTCCCTGCGCTCCGACGACGTGGCCTGGTCCGAGGAGGACCGGGCCGAGCTGCTGGAGGGCATCGAGGAGGGCGCCGACCGGCTCGACCACCTGGTGGGCAACCTGCTCGACATGTCCCGCCTCCAGACCGGCACCGTCACCCCGCTGATCCGCGAGATCGACGTGGACGAAGTGGTCCCCATGGCGCTGGTCGGCGTCCCCGAGGACAGCGTCGGCCTGGACGTGCCCGAGACGCTGCCCATGGTCGCCGTCGACCCCGGCCTGCTGGAGCGCTCGGTCGCCAACCTGGTGGAGAACGCCGTCAAGTACAGCCCGCCCGGCCAGCGCGTCACCGTCTCCGCCAGTGCCCTGGTGGACCGGGTCGAGGTGCGGGTCGTGGACCGGGGGCCCGGCGTGCCGGACGACGCGAAGGACCGTATCTTCGAGCCGTTCCAGCGGTACGGCGACGCCCCGCGCGGCGCCGGGGTCGGACTCGGCCTCGCGGTGGCCCGAGGCTTCGCCGAGGCCATGGACGGCACCCTGACCGCCGAGGACACCCCCGGCGGCGGACTCACCATGGTGCTCAGCCTCCGCGCCGCCCGGCCCCGCCCCGAGCCGTCGGACGCCGGGCAGGACACCGCAGAACAGGAAAGGCAGCCGCAATGACCAGGGTGCTGGTGGTCGACGACGAACCGCAGATCGTGCGGGCCCTCGTGATCAACCTCAAGGCGCGCTCGTACGACGTCGACTCGGCCCCCGACGGCCGCACCGCGCTCCAGCTCGCCGCCTCCCGCCACCCCGACGTGATCGTCCTGGACCTCGGCCTGCCCGACATGGACGGCGTCGAGGTGATCCGGGGCCTGCGCGGCTGGACGCGGGTGCCCATCCTGGTGCTGTCCGCCCGGCATTCCTCCGACGAGAAGGTCGAGGCGCTGGACGCGGGCGCCGACGACTACGTCACCAAGCCCTTCGGCATGGACGAACTGCTGGCCCGGCTGCGGGCCGCCGTGCGCCGGGCCGAGCCGGTCGGGCCGGGCGAGGACGAGGTGACCACCGTGGAGACGGACGGCTTCACCGTCGACCTGGCCGCGAAGAAGGTCGACCGGGGCGGCAGGGACGTACGGCTCACCCCGACCGAGTGGCATCTGCTGGAGGTGCTGGTCCGCAACACCGGCCGGCTGGTCGGCCAGAAGCAGTTGCTGCGGGAGGTCTGGGGGCCCTCCTACGGCACCGAGACCAACTATCTGCGGGTCTACATGGCCCAGCTCCGCCGCAAGCTGGAGGCCGACCCGGCCCACCCCCGGCACTTCATCACCGAACCCGGCATGGGCTACCGCTTCGAGAAGTGAACCGGTGTTCGAACAGGGCCCTCTGGAGTACGGCCTCGGGGGCACACCCCGGTACGCTTCAGATATGAGTGGCGTTCCTCGATCCGAAAAGCCGGCAGGCCGGTTCCGCCGCATGCTGGACCGGCTCTCCACCTCGCAGGAGGACCTGGAGTCGGAGGAGCTGCGGGAGGACGCCGAGACCGCGGGCTGCACCCGGATCGGCGACTGCCACGACCGGCAGATCGTCACCGTAACTGGTACCTTGCGCACGGTCACCCTGCGACCGCGGGCGGGAGTCCCGGCGCTGGAGGCGGAGTTGTTCGACGGCACCGCCGCGCTGGACGTGGTGTGGCTCGGCAGGCGCTCCATCACGGGCATCGAACCGGGACGCAAGCTGATCGCATCGGGCCGGATCTCGATGAGCCGGGGCCGCCGCGTGCTGTTCAACCCGAAATACGAACTGCGACCCCTCGGACGGGAGTAGCCGGTGACGTCCCTCGACAAGCCGACCCAAGACGCCGGACAGAGCCCGCCGGACGGCCGCCGTGAGGACGACGGCCAGGTCCACGACTCGCGGACGGTCACCGAGGCCGCGCTGTTCGAGGCGTTCGGCGGCATCCGCGGCATGGTCGAGACGGTGCTGCCCGGCCTGATCTTCGTCACGATCTTCACGATCAACAAGGACCTGCATCTCTCCGCGATCGCCGCGCTGGCGGTCTCGGTGGTCATGCTGGTGGTCCGGCTGCTGCGCAAGGACACCGTCAAGCACGCCTTCAGCGGTGTCTTCGGGGTCGCCTTCGGTGTCGTGTTCGCCATGTTCACGGGCAACGCCAAGGACTTCTACCTGCCCGGCATGCTCTACACCCTGGGCCTGGCGCTGGCGTACATCATCACGACGCTCGCCGGGGTGCCGCTGATCGGGCTGATGCTGGGGCCGGTGTTCAAGGAGAACCTCTCCTGGCGCACCCGCAATCCCGGCCGCAAAAAGGCGTACACCAAGGCCAGTTGGGCCTGGGGCCTGATCCTGCTCGCCAAGTGCGCGATCCTCTTCCCGCTCTACTGGTGGGCCGACACCACGCAGCTCGGCTGGGTCCTGGTCATCCTGAAGATCCCGCCCTTCCTGCTGGCGGTCTGGCTCACCTGGGTCTTCCTCGCCAAGGCGCCGCCGCCGATCGACGTGTTCGCCGAGATGGAGGCCGCCGAGAAGGCGGAGGAGGCGGCGAAGGCCGAGCGTGCGGGCGCCGCCGCCGAGAACGGCGAGCCCGCGGCGGGACGGCACCGCAGGGGCGCGTAACCAGCTTGTACGAAGAGAGCACCTACTGACGTCAGTAGGTGCTCTCTTCGTACGTCCGGCCTCAGGCGCTGTCGCGGCGGACCGACAGCAGGTCCTCCAACTGCTCCTCGCGGGCCTGCGCGGCCACGAAGAGGAGTTCGTCGCCCGCCTCCAGGGAGTCCTCCTTGGACGGCGTCAGCACGCGGGTGCCGCGGATGATGGTGACCAGGCTGGTGTCCTCGGGCCACTCCACGTCCCCGACCTGGGTGCCGGCCAGCGCCGACTCCTCCGGCAGGGTCAGCTCGACCAGGTTGGCGTCGCCGTGGCTGAAGCGCAGCAGCCGGACCAGGTCGCCGACGCTCACCGCCTCCTCGACCAGGGCGGACATCAGACGCGGCGTGGAGACGGCCACGTCCACGCCCCAGGACTCGTTGAAGAGCCACTCGTTCTTGGGGTTGTTCACCCGGGCGACGACGCGCGGGACGCCGTACTCCGTCTTGGCGAGCAGCGAGACGACCAGGTTGACCTTGTCGTCGCCGGTCGCGGCGATCACGACGTTGCAGCGCTGGAGCGCGGCCTCGTCCAGGGCCGTGATCTCACAGGCGTCGGCCAGCAGCCACTCCGCCTGCGGTACCCGCTCCACCGAGATGGCGGTGGGCGCCTTGTCGATCAGCAGGACCTCGTGGCCGTTCTCCAGCAGTTCCGCCGCGATCGAGCGGCCGACCGCGCCGGCTCCGGCAATGGCGACCCTCATCAGTGACCGCCCTCCTCTTCGGGGCCGTCGGCGAACGCGGCCTCGACCTTCTGGACCTCGTCCGTCCGCATCATCACATGCACCAGGTCGCCCTCCTGGAGGACCGTCTGCGAGGTGGGCAGCACGGCCTCGCCCAGCCGGGTCAGGAACGCCACGCGGACGCCCGTCTCCTCCTGGAGCTTGCTGATCTTGTGGCCGACCCACTTCGCGGAGGCGTGCACCTCGGCGAGCTGGACCCCGCCGGTGGGATCGCGCCACAGCGGCTCCGCGCCCGAGGGCAGCAGCCGGCGCAGCATCTGGTCGGCGGTCCAGCGGACCGTGGCGACGGTCGGGATGCCCAGGCGCTGGTACACCTCGGCCCGGCGGGGGTCGTAGATCCGGGCGGCCACGTTCTCCACGCCGAACATCTCGCGGGCCACCCGGGCGGAGATGATGTTGGAGTTGTCACCGCTGGAGACGGCGGCGAAGGCGCCCGCCTCCTCGATGCCCGCCTCGCGGAGGGTGTCCTGGTCGAAGCCGACACCGGTGACCCGGCGGCCGCCGAATCCCGGCCCCAGCCTGCGGAAGGCGGTGGGGTCCCGGTCGATCACGGCGACCGTGTGTCCCTGTTGCTCCAGGGTCTGGGCGAGAGCGGAACCCACTCTGCCGCAGCCCATGATGACGATGTGCACGACCGTCCTTCCGGTGTCCAAAAGTTGCTGCTCGGCATCAGGGTCTCAGACCGGGGCCCAAAGCTGCACACGCGTGCTTCGTTCCACTCGCCGTCAACCCACCGTGACGGCGCTCATCTGCGTTGTTCCGTGACCCCGGTCACGGACGGAGGGCGGCGCCGAGTGATGCTGCGCACGCTGCACCCGGTGAGGACGGCGAGACCGGCCAGGGCGAGCACGGCTCCGAGCAGCTCGGCGGCGGCGGGCATGGGACCTCCGAAGTGCGACGACGGGCCGGAGCAGTCATCTAGGCACGGGGGCGCACGCACCCCGCACACCCCACTTCCGGGCGCCCCCGATTTCACTCGTGAGGCAGAACGCGGCCACCGGTTGCGCGCCCGCCTGTTCGAAGCCTTACGATCCTCTCTCGTGTCCAAACTGACCGACGTGCCCAAACGGATTCTGATCGGGCGCGCACTGCGCAGTGATCGGCTGGGCGAGACGCTCCTGCCGAAGCGCATCGCCCTCCCCGTCTTCGCCTCCGACCCGCTGTCCTCCGTCGCCTACGCGCCGGGGGAGGTTCTGCTGGTCCTGTCCATCGCGGGCGTGTCGGCGTATCACTTCAGCCCCTGGATCGCCGTCGCGGTCGTCGTGCTGATGTTCACGGTGGTCGCCTCCTACCGGCAGAACGTGCACGCCTACCCCAGCGGTGGCGGCGACTACGAGGTGGCCACCACCAACCTCGGCCCCCGCGCCGGACTGACCGTCGCCAGCGCCCTGCTGGTCGACTACGTCCTCACCGTGGCCGTGTCCATCGCCTCCGGCATCGAGAACCTCGGCTCGGCGGTGCCCTTCGTGGTCGAGCACAAGGTGCTGTGCGCCTGCACGGTGATCGTCCTGCTGACGCTGATGAACCTGCGCGGGGTGAAGGAGTCGGGCAAGCTCTTCGCCATCCCGACCTATGTGTTCGTCGGCGGCGTCTTCATCATGATCGCATGGGGCGCCTTCCGCGGGCTGGTCCTCGGGGACACGATGCGCGCGCCCACGGCCGGCTTCCACATCCGGGCCGAGCACCAGGGCCTCGCGGGCTTCGCGCTGGTCTTCCTGCTGCTGCGGGCCTTCTCCTCCGGCTGTGCCGCGCTCACCGGCGTGGAGGCCATCTCCAACGGCGTCCCCGCCTTCCGCAAGCCCAAGTCGAAGAACGCGGCGACCACGCTCGCCATGATGGGCCTGCTCGCCGTCACCATGTTCTGCGGCATCATCGCGCTCGCCATGACCACCAAGGTCCGCATGGCCGAGTACCCGGCCACCGACCTGCTGCGCGACGGCGTGCCCATCGGCTCCGGCTACGTCCAGAACCCGGTGATCTCCCAGGTCGCCGAGGCGGTGTTCGGCAAGGGCAGCTTCCTGTTCATCGTGCTCGCCGCGGCGACCGCGCTGGTCCTCTTCCTCGCGGCGAACACGGCGTACAACGGCTTCCCGCTGCTCGGCTCGATCCTGGCGCAGGACCGCTATCTGCCCCGCCAGTTGCACACCCGCGGCGACCGCCTGGCGTTCTCCAACGGCATCGTGCTGCTGTCCGGTACGGCGATGCTGCTGGTGGTGATCTACGGCGCCGACTCGACGCGGCTGATCCAGCTCTACATCGTCGGTGTGTTCGTGTCCTTCACGCTCAGCCAGACCGGCATGGTCCGGCACTGGAACCGGCACCTCGCCGCAGAGAAGGACCCGCTCAAGCGCCGCCACATGGTCCGCTCCCGCGCGATCAACGCCTTCGGTGCCTTCTTCACCGGCCTGGTGCTGGTCGTCGTCCTGGTCACCAAGTTCACCCACGGCGCCTGGGTCGCCCTGCTGGGCATGTGCATCTTCTACGTGACGATGACCGCGATCCGTAAGCACTACGACCGGGTCGCGGACGAGATCTCCGCCGTGGACGCCCCTCACGACGACAGCGTGCGGCCCTCGCGGGTGCACTCGCTGGTGCTGGTCTCCAAGATCCACCGCCCCACGCTGCGCGCCCTGGCCTACGCCAAGCTGATGCGCTCCGACACCCTGGAGGCGCTCACCGTCAACGTCGACCCGGCGGAGACCAAGGCGCTGCGCGAGGAGTGGGAGCGGCGTGGGATCGACGTACCGCTGAAGGTGCTGGACTCGCCCTACCGCGAGATCACGCGGCCGATCATCGAGTACGTCAAGAACCTCCGCAAGGAGTCCCCGCGCGACGCGGTGTCGGTGATCATCCCGGAGTACGTGGTCGGTCACTGGTACGAGCATCTGCTGCACAACCAGAGCGCGCTGCGGCTCAAGGGCCGGCTGCTGTTCACGCCCGGTGTGATGGTCACCTCGGTGCCCTACCAGCTCGAGTCCTCCCAGGTGGCCCGCGACCGGGCCCGCCGCAGGCAGGAGTGGAGCGCGCCGGGCGCGGTGCGGCGTGGACCGGCCGAGCGGCCGAAGGACGGGCCGAAGGAGTGAGAGAAGGGGTGCGCGGGACCCCGTAGACTGGTCGGCTGTTGTCCGCGCGGGCCTTTCCGTGGCCGCCGCCCCTTCCTCCCCGATCTTGGAGTCACCCCACCATGCAGGCAGAACAGAAGCAGTCTCTGGTGGGCGAGGAGTACGAGGTCGAGGTCGGCCCCGTCGCCCACGGCGGTCACTGCATCGCCCGTACCGCCGAGGGCCAGGTGCTGTTCGTCCGGCACACGCTGCCGGGGGAGCGGGTCGTGGCGCGGGTGACCGAGGGCGAGGAGGGCGCGCGCTTCCTGCGGGCCGACGCGGTGGAGATCCTGGACGCGTCCAAGGACCGCGTCGAGGCGCCGTGCCCGTTCGCCGGCCCCGGCAAGTGCGGCGGCTGCGACTGGCAGCACGCGAAGCCGGGCGCGCAGCGGCGCCTGAAGGGCGAGGTCATCGCGGAGCAGCTCCAGCGGCTCGCGGGCCTCACCCCGGAGGAGGCCGGCTGGGACGGCACGGTCATGCCGGCCGAGGGCGACAAGCTGCCCGCGGGCCAGGTGCCGCAGTGGCGCACGCGCATGCAGTACGCGGTCGACGTGGACGGCAACGCCGGCCTGCGCCGTCACCGCTCGCACGAGGTCGAGCCGATCGATCACTGCATGATCGCCGCTGAGGGCGTCAGCGAGCTGGGCATCGAGGACCGGGACTGGGCGGGCATGGCCTCCGTCGACGCGATCGCCGCGACGGGCTCGCAGGACCGCATGGTCATCCTGGAGCCCCGCCCCGGCGCCCGGCTGCCGCTCGTCGAGCTGGACCGGCCCGCGTCCGTGATGCGCGTCGACGAGAAGGACGGCGGCGTCCACCGAGTCCACGGCCGCGCCTTCGTCCGCGAGCGCGCCGACGGCCGCACGTACCGCGTCGGCAGCGGCGGCTTCTGGCAGGTCCACCCGAAGGCGGCGGACACCCTGGTGACGGCCGTCATGCAGGGCCTCCTCCCGCGCAAGGGCGAGATGGCCCTGGACCTCTACTGCGGCGCCGGCCTGTTCGCCGGCGCCCTCGCCGACCGCCTCGGCGAGACCGGCGCGGTCCTCGGCATCGAGTCCGGCAAGCGGGCGGTGGAGGACGCGCGGCACAACCTGGCGGGCTTTCCCCGTGTGCGGGTGGAGCAGGGCAAGGTGGAGTCCGTCCTCCCCCGCACCGGCATCACCGAGGTCGACCTCATCGTCCTCGACCCGCCTCGCGCGGGGGCCGGCCGCAAGACGGTGGAGCACCTGACGTCGCTGGGGGCGCGCCGGATCGCTTATGTGGCTTGCGATCCGGCTGCGTTGGCTCGGGATTTGGGGTACTTCCGGGAGGGGGGGTATCGGGTGCGGACGTTGCGGGCTTTTGATCTGTTTCCGATGACTCACCATGTGGAGTGCGTGGCGATTCTGGAGCCGGTGAAGTAGGGCGCCTGGCGGCGAACGACGCGGAGCGTCGTGGCTTCGGCTGGGGTTTCTCGCGCCTGCGGTTCCGGACAGGGAGGAATGAGATGATCCAACCGGGAAGAGGGCGTCAGACCCTACTCTTCGGCATGCTGGCTCTCCTTTGTGGCGCAGTTCTCCTGGTCATTTCCTCCGGGGGTCCGGCGGGCGTATTTGGGTGGCTGCTTATTGTGGGGGGAGCGCTTTGCGTGCCTGTGAGTCTGATCAGCAAGAGGAAGGGGCAGGGGTGATGTGCTCCTTCTCAGCTCCTTGTTGGAGCAGTCCTTCTTGAGTGTGTCGCGATTCAGGGTTCACGCCGTGACGCGTGCGCTGTCGCCCCCGGTGATCGACAGAGCCGTGCCGGACACCATGCGGGCGGCGTCGGAGGCGAGGTAGACGACGGCTGGGGCTACGTCGTCCGGGGCGATCCATGGGACGCCGAGGGGGAGTTTGGCGGCCAGGGAGGTTGCGGCCGTTTCCTCGTCCTTTGAGACCTCGCCGCTGGGGGTGCTGCCGCCGTCCGCGATGGCTTGGGCGTAGCGGTCTTCGTGGCGGGTCAGGGCTGTGTCGATCAGGCCCGGCACGATGGCGTTGACGGTGATGCCGTACTGGCCGAGGTCGAGGGCCGCGGACTTCATCAGCCCGATGATGCCCCACTTGGACGCCGAGTAGGAGGCGCCCCACTTCGTGCCGTGCTGGCCCTGGGTGGACGACGTGACGATGAGCCGGCCTCCGCCTCGAGTGACCAGGTGGGGGCCGAAGGCTCGCAGGGTGTTCGCTGTTCCGGTGAGGTTGTTGTCGATCTGGTCGAACCAGTCGGCGTCGTCCATCTCCAGCAGTGGCTTGAATGCCTGGATTCCGGCGTTGGCGAGTACCACGTCGATACCGCCCCACTCCTGGACGACCCTTTCCGCTGCCGTCCGTAGAGCGGAGATATCGCGGATGTCGGCCTGGAGCGACAGCCATTTCCTACCTTGCGCACGCACGGCCCGGCCCGTTTCCTCCAAGTCCGCCGGTTCGGCCGGCGCGAAGTCCATCCGCGGGCTCACCTCGGCGACGATGTCGAGCCCCGCGACGTCCGCACCGGCGGCCGCGAGCGCGATTGCGGCGGACCGGCCGATACCCCGAGCGGCTCCGGTCACCACCGCCACGCGGCCGGACAGGTCGAAGGGGCTGGTCGAGGCGGTGTGCGTGGTCATGGGGCGAAGTTTGGCGGAGGAGGCGGGGCGGATCGACCGACTGCCCGGCGACTGGTCCGAAGCGGGCACTATTTCACTCGGCCGCTGCGCCAGACGATGAAGCGCTCGATGCG
The DNA here is from genome assembly GCF_004784475.1 of Streptomyces bauhiniae. GTDB lineage: Bacteria > Actinomycetota > Actinomycetes > Streptomycetales > Streptomycetaceae > Streptomyces > Streptomyces seoulensis. Next base: position 540,354 of record NZ_SRRT01000004.1, on the reverse strand, counting down.
GGTAACCGCCGTGGCAGGAGGTACGGGCGATCAGCCACGGGCCGGAACAGGTTCCGCCATGGCAGCCGGAGGCGGCCGGTACTCCATCAGCAGACGGCTTCCTTGCGTGCCGACCAGGCGGAATCCCGCCTTGTGCCATGCCCTGACGGCCCGGAGGTTGGACGTCTCGGGGTCGACGGTCACCCGGTCCCATCCCAGGACGGTGTGGAGGTGTCGGAGCAGGGCGCGTGCGGCGTCGGGGCCGAGGCCCTGGCCCTGGGCGTGCGGGTTGAGGACCAGGTCGATGCCCCCTTCGCGGGGGCCGGTGGGGACGTACTGGGCGTACCCCACGGCGGCGGCGGCCCTGAGGACCAGCAGGGACACGACCGCCGGCCGGCGCCGGCCGACGTACTTCGCGGAGACTTCCTCGCGGGTGAGCGGCCGGCCGCCCCAGTGGCGGACGAACTCGGGGTCGGAGAACCAGTCGGCGAGCAGCGGCAGATGCTCCTCGGTGGCGGGGATGAGGACGGTCATCTCGCCCTTGATCCCGCCCTCCGGTGTATTCGGCATGAACGCCCTTCCGCTGGCGTGCCCGGCTGATCCAGTCTTCAGGTACGGGCAAGGGAATTCCGGTTGCTCCAGGTTCCGCCGAGGCGGATGCTTGCGTGCCGGAGGCGATGCGGGTGATCGATGTGGTGTTGAGCCTGAGCGTACGGGAGTTGACGTACGAGGATCTGGCGTCGTGCGGCTGGGCGGGTACTCCGCTCCATCTCGTCAGCATGGCACGGCAGTTGGAGCGGGTGCGGGCCGGCGAAGTCGATTATCTGGCCGTCTGCGCGCGCAATGACATTCCGATCGCCAAGGGCGGCGTCGACTACCTGGTCGAGCACGGCGTGGGCACGCTGTGGCAACTGGCCGTCCATCCCGCGCTGCAGTCCTGCGGTATCGGCACCGTTCTCGTCTCGGCCGCGGAACGGCGCATCAAGGACCGCGGGCTGCGCTACGCGCAACTGAGCGTCGAGGACGACAACCCGCGTGCCCGCGCCCTCTACGAACGCCTCGGCTACCTCGTCCACGACCGTCGGCCCGAGGCGTGGGACGAGCAGGCTCCCGACGGAACGACGCGTCGCCACGAAACGATCTGCACGGTGATGCGCAAAGACCTGTCGTGAAGGGCCTGCCGTAAGGGCAGAGGCGCTCGAGATGCGCTCCCCGACCCGCGCTGCCTATCCTTGCCGGGGACCCGGGCGGAGCTGCCCGGGGTGTGGCCGTGCAGGCCCCCCACCGCCCAGCAACGGCAAGCCGCCTTCGCGGCGCTCACACCTCCGTGGGAGGGAGTTGCGATGAGGCTCATCCACACGCACACGGTCAGGTTCACCGGCGCGGCGCTGGCCGCCATCCCGCTCGCGCTCGGTGCGCTCACCTCCCCGAGCAGCGCACAGGAACCGTCACCCAGCCCCACGGGGACCTTCGGTTCGGGCTGCTCGGCGCTCTCCCAGAAGGCCGACACGGCCAAGGACAAGGTCGTGGACGCCGCGGCCGCGTACCCGCAACTGAGCCAGCTCGTCTCGGCGGCGGTCCGGGCGCATCTCACGGACACCCTGAACGACAAGTCGGACGTCACCGTCTTCGCGCCCGACAACGACGCCTTCAAGAAGGTGAGCGCGTCCCAGCTCTCCTCCCTCCTCAGCGACGAAGGTCAACTGAAGAAGGTGCTGACCTACCACGTGGTGGACCAGAAGATCACGCCGGACCAGTTGTCCGACGGGTCCTTCACCACGGTGGAGGGCGGCAAGCTGACCACGTCCGGCTCGGGCAGCGACTTCAAGGTCAATGGCAAGGCGAACATCGTCTGCGGCAACATCAAGGCCGCGAACGCCACCATTTACGTCGTGGACTCGGTACTCCAGCCTCCGTCCTGACCCGGCAACCGATGAGGCACGGCGTCGCACGCGTACGCGGCCGCCGTGCCTCGTCCCGTCGCCGAACGAGGTCACCGTACGAGGGACTTGAGCGGGCCGCCCGCACCGTGGATAGGGTGGGCGCCGGGCCCGGAGGGACTTGGGGGAAGCGATGGCGTTCGAGCAGGAGTGGGCAGCGATGCGGGCGGCGGCGTCCGAGCGAAGTGCCGTGCGGATCAACAGCGTTCCGGCCGAGGGCGGCGGGAGCGGGTACGAGTTGGTGGTCAATCGGGACGACCTCGGCGCCATCGGCAATGACGCGTATGACCTGTTGGGCCGGATGGGGAAAGAGGGTGACATCGCTCGCTCGTCCACATTTGACGCCGCGACGGCGTTGACCAACGGGAACTTCGCAAGCGGCTCAGCCGTGTTGAAGGTGCACGACTTCTGGCAGACGCATTTGCGGACGCTGCTGGACGCCTGCGCGCAGATCTCGAATCACCTCGATTACAGCAAGGCGCGGCACGCCAAGGACGAAGTGAAGATCGTGGGAGATCTGGCGCAGATCTCCGCGCTCACGGACTACATGAAATAGGGCTCGGGGGAGCGCGCTGCATGCTGAAGTACGAGGACATCATCGACGCCCCGCTGGGGAAGCTGAAGGCCGCGGCCGACGACTGGTCGGAGATGGCGGGGAAGCTGGACAAGCTCGCCACGGACGCCGCCGACGGGATGAAGACGAAAGCGGACAAGGCGGACTGGGAAGGCGTCAACGCGGGCGTCACCAGGGCGTTCATCGGCAAGACCGTCAAGGAGTTCGCGGACGCCGCGGCCGAGGCCAAGGGTGTGAAGCTGATCCTCGAAGACGGTTACACGGCCATCAAGCAGGCCCATGACGACCTGGTCAGCATCCGGGACCATGAGGGCCCCGCGGCCGGCATCCGCGTGGACGGCAAGGGCAAGGTCACGGCCCGGCACCCGATTTCCGAGATCCCCGCCGCGCGGCACGACCCCGACTACAGCGGGCTGCTCCAGAAGGAGAAGCAGAGCATCGAGTCGTGGCAGAAGCGGATCGACCTCATCGTCGACAACTGCAACGACACCGACGTCGCCCTCAAGAACGCCCTCGAAGCCAACGTCACCGACCGCAAGGACTTCAGCGCCCCCACGTACACCAAGCTGGACCAGGAGGAGGCCGCCCGCGCCGCCGCTCTCGCGGCCAAGGGCCGGGACCTCACGCACGCCGAACTCCAGCAGCTCAACGAGCTGTTGAAGGACAACAGTTCGTCGGCGGAGTTCGCCAAGGACTTCTACGGGAACCTCGGCCCCGAGAAGTCGCTCGCGTTCTTCGGCCAGTTGTCCACGGACACGTACGACTACAGCAAGGTCGACCCGGAGCGGCTCAAGGACGTCCAGGAGCTTCAGAAGAACCTCGGTCTCAACCTGGCGACCGCCTCCCACGACAAGGAATTCACCGACAAGTGGGGTCCGGAGCTACGTAAGTTGGGGACAGAGCGCATTCCGCTGGCCAAGCACGACTACGGCGGCCCGTTCGGCTACCAGCTCCTCGGCGGGATCATGCGGAACGGGAACTACGACGCCAAGTTCCTCAACCCGATCGCCGAACACGTGGCGCAACTGCATGCCGAGGACCCGTCCATGTTCGCCGAGAACAAGCAGGTGAACGGCTGGTTGAAGAACCCGTTCAACCCCTCCGGCGTGAACGGAGCCGGTTACGACCCGGCCACCGCCATGCTCGAAGCCCTCGGCAACAGCCCTGACGCGGCGAAGCACTTCTTCGCCGACCCGCCGACCGCGTACAACCAGGACGGCACGGTCGACCACGGTGCCACGGCCAACCTCGGGAAGGACAAGGACGGCCAGGCGATCGACAACTACCTCGACTTCTTCAGCAACGAGAAGTGGGAGTCCTTCCCCGACGTCAACTCGACCGACCCGGACGAGCACAAGGCGTCGCTCGACCAGATGCCCGACGCCCTCGGCCACGCCCTGGAGGCGGCGACCCTCGGCTACCCGGCCGGGCACCCCGACACCCACGTGGTGCGGGACGCGGACAACGCCGCGATCATGCAGAAGGTCATGGAGAAGTACGCCTCCGACCCGGAGCTGCTCAAGAAGCACCACGAGGCGATGGCCGACAGCCTGGGCACCATGGGCGCCGGCTACATCGACGACATCAACTGGGCGCTGGACAAGAACGATCCGGACAGCGTGTTCGCGCCGGGCAAGAATCCCGAGGGGCATCTCGACTTCGGCGACACGGTGGACGGGAACGGGCGGAGCGTCGTACGGGGCTTCCTCAGCACGCTGGGTCAGCATCCGGACGCCTACGCGACTGTCTCCGCCGCCGAGCAGGTCTATACCCGCAGCGCGCTCGAAGAGACGGTGGGCGCGGACGGGAAGATCAGCGAGGGTGCCGCCCGGGCGACCGTCCGTACGGGCGCCGAGGTGCAGGGCATGCTCGACCAGTCCCGCGCCGACCAGGTCGAGGCGACCAACCTCAAGACCCACGAGGACTACGAGAAGGCGGTCGCCAAGCGGGCGGGCTGGGTCGAATTCGGAGCCACGGCGGGCCTCGCGGCGGGGGTTGCCTTCCTGCCCGCGACCGCTGCGGTGGGCGCGGCCGCGGTGCTCATTCCGCTGGCGACCGATACCGCGAGCGGGGCTGCCGAGCAGGTCATCGGGCAGGTCGTCGGCGACGTCGCGGACAACTCGGTGGACGAGCACAAGGAGAAGCTGGAGGACCTCTCGCGGACCGAGAAGACCAAGATCTACTCCGCCGGTGAGAGCATGGCCGAGGCCCCGATGGAAGGTTTCATGCTTAGGAACGGCGTGGACCGCGACAATGACGTGTTCGCGCAGGACCTGCGCGAATCGATGCTGCTCGGCTACGGGGTCGGCAATGACCGGGCACGTCAGCAGGGCAACGACCCGGAGACCGGCTGATGAAGGTGCGAACAGTGACCAGTCTTAGGTCGGCACGTGGGGGGCTGCTCTCCGCTGCCTTGGCCGGCTCGTTGCTTCTCGGGGCCACGGGGTGTGGAGGGGACGAGGAGGGGAGTAAAACTCCTAAGGACTACAAGGTCGTTGCGGGGACACAACTCTGCGGCGGCGATGCCGTGTCCGCAGACGCGTCCAAGGCGCTGAAGGTGATCACGGGGTCGTCGCGCTTCGAGGCGTCGGAAGAGAGGGCAACCACCGCACAGGCCGCGGCGGATCTGATCGCGTCGTCCCCGATCGCCACCACGACCAAGAATATCTGTCGCATCTTCACGCCCATCGGTACGCCGGATTTCCAGCTCAGAGCCACTTGGAGGCTGGCCGACCATGCCCCGACGGACGACCCTTCGGCCCCGAAGTTCACTGAGCTGAAGATGGGGGACAAGGCCGTGGCGGCGGCGGACATGGCGTACGTCTATTTCGCGTGCCGGAGCGACAAGGTGCCCAGCTCGTCGGAGGGGGCCCACCTAGTGGTCGGCGTGGAGCACTGGGCTGTGCCGAGGGAACCCGAGGGCAACATCAAGGCGTTGAAAAACGCCTACGCCACCGTCGCCCACTCCTTCTCCCTCGCCATGGCCAAAGAACTCCGCTGCGACAACAACGGCGGCCTCCCCCCGAAGCCCGTGCTGATCCCCGCGTAACGGCCCTACGCCGCCATCCTCCGGTTGTACGACGTACCCGTCGTCGGGTGCTGGGACTCCGCGTACTGGGCGGAGACCGTGTGCCGGATCTTCTTGCGGAGGGCGGTCGGGCGGATGCCGTGGGTTTCGTTGTGGGCAATCTGGAGGGCGCGGCGGCGGTTGGTCTCGTCGATGGCGCGGGCCATCGAGGGGGTCAGGCGGTTGGCGTACATATGCACCTCACCGCTGACGTTGCGCGCCGCGCGGCCGATCATCTGGATCAGGGCCGTGTCGTTGCGGAAGATCCCGTCCTGGTCGGCGTCGAGGATCGCGACCAGCGAGACCTCCGGCAGGTCGAGCCCCTCGCGCAGCAGGTTGATGCCGACGAGGACGTCGTACTCGCCCCGGCGCAGGTCGGCGAGGAGTTCGACGCGGCGCAGGGTGGTCACGCCGGAGTGCAGGTAGCGGACGCGGACGCCCTCGGCGTCGAGGTAGTCGGTCAGCTCCTCCGACATCCGCTTGGTCAGCGTCGTCACCAGGGTCCGCTCGCCCCGGGCGGAGCGCTCGCGGATCTCCGCGAGCAGGTCGTCCATCTGGCCGGCGGTCGGCTTGACCGTCACCTGCGGGTCGAGCAGCCCGGTGGGCCGGATGATCTGCTCGACCACCGCGCCCCGCGCGGCGGTCAGCTCGAACCGGCCCGGCGTCGCGGACAGGTAGACCCGCTGCGGGCAGCGCGCGGCGAACTCCGACCAGGTCAGGGGACGGTTGTCCATCGCTGACGGCAGCCGGAAACCGTGCTCGACCAGGGTGTTCTTGCGCGCGGCGTCGCCGTGGCTCATGCCGGAGAGCTGCGGGACGGTGACGTGCGACTCGTCGATCACGACGAGCATGTCCTCGGGGAAGTAGTCCAGCAGCGTGGACGGCGGTGCGCCGGGTGCGCGGCCGTCCAGGTGCCGGGAGTAGTTCTCCATCCCGGAGGCGACCTGGGTGTGCCGGATCAGCTCGATGTCGTACTCCGTACGCGTCTGCAGCCGGTCGGCCTCCAGCAGCTTGCCGGCCCGGGTCAGCTCCGCGACGCGCTCCTTCAGCTCGGCCTGGATGGAGTCGGCCGCCGCGCGCATCCGCTCGGGGCCCGCGAAGTAGTGGGTGGCGGGGAAGACGCGGGTGCGGTCGATGACCTCGCGTACCTCGCTGGTCTCCGGGTCGACGACGGTCAGCCGCTCGACCGTGTCGCCGAACATCTCCACCCGCAGCATCGTGTTCTCGTACGCGGGGTGGATGTCGATGGTGTCGCCGCGCACGCGGAACCGGCCCGCGGCCGGCTCGCCGTCCGTGCGGGTGTACTGGATGTCGACCAGCGCTGCGAGCAGCTCCTCCCGGTCGACGGTGTCGCCCACCGCCAACTGGAACGAACGGTCGAGGTACGACTGGGGCGTGCCCAGGCCGTAGATGCACGACACGGACGCCACGACGATCACGTCACGGCGGCTGAGCAGCGACCAGGTCGCCGAGTGCCGCAGCCGGTCGACCTCCTTGTTGGAGACCGACTCCTTCGCGAAGTAGGTGTCGGTGCTCGGGGCGTACGACTCGGGGCGGTAGTGGTCGTAGAAGGAGACGAAGTACTCGACCGCGTTGTGCGGGAACAGCTCGCGCAGCTCGTTGGCGAGCTGGCCGGCGAGGGTCTTGTTCGGCGCGAGGACGAGGGTGGGGCGCTGGAGCTTCTCGATCAGCCAGGCGGTGGTCGCGGACTTGCCGGTGCCGGTGGCGCCCAGCAGGACCACGTCGCTCTCCCCGGCGCGGAGGTGCTTCTCCAGCCCGGCGATAGCCTGCGGCTGGTCACCGGACGGGGTGTGCGGGGAGACCACCTGGAACGGCCGACCGGCCCGTATGACCTGGTCGGCGGTGTGCTCGGCGAGGGTGATGCGCCGGTTCTCGGACGGGAATGCCATGGGTTCGCTCCTGAACTCGATGGAACCGCTCAGAAGCGGACAAAAGCTATTTAGACTCTGTCCAGTTTGCGTGTAGCACCCAATATTGTCAATGTCTAATAGCTTTACGGGTGACATGTGTGGTACAGCACCCGCGCGGCGCCCTCGTCACAGCACGGCCAGCCGGTCCACCAGCAGCTCCAGCCGCTGCTCCGCGTCCCCCGGCGGCAGCCGTCCCGCTCGGGTCAGGGTGGCGAGGCCGTGCAGGGAGGCCCAGAAGGTCTCGGTGAACAGGCCCGGGTGGACGCCCTCCCCGGCGACCTCCGCGAGGCATTCCAGCAGGGCGGCGAAGGCGTCCTTCAGGGGTTCCGGGGTGTCCTCGCGGGCGAAGGCCAGGCCGCCGTCGAGGCTGAACATGGCGTCGTAGACGGCCGGGTTGCGCTCGGCGAAGTCGAGATACGCGCGGGCGAGGGCGGTGACGCGGCTGCGGGGGTCGCTCGCGGCGGCGGTCGCGGCGCGCAGGGCTACGGCCATCTCCGCGGCGCCCTCCAGGGCCACCGCGCCGATGATCTCGCGTTTGCCGCGGAAGTGGCTGTAGAGGACCGGCTGGCTGTATTCGATGCGCTCGGCGAGCCGGCGTGTGGTGACGGCGTCCCAGCCCTGCTGTTCGGCGAGTTCACGGGCCGTCGCCACGATGAGGCGTTCACGGCTCGCCCGTTCCCGTTCCTTGCGTTCCTGTACGGACATATTTCGATGCTAGCACTGCTAGACAACCGAGCGCTGGTAGAGCTAGCGTTGAATCAATCGCTAGCAGTGCTAGAAAACGGGAGGGTCCATCATGCTCACCGCACTCGAGGTCTTCACCACCGTCGTCGCCGGTCTGATGGTGGGGGTGGAGTTCTCCGTCGCCTTCGTCATCAACCCGATCCTCGGCGGGCTCCCCGGCGACAACGGCCTGCGCGGCCGCATCCACGGCGCCCGGATGCTCGGCGCCGTGATGCCGTTCTGGTACATCGGCTCGCTCGTCCTCGCCGCGGTGTGGGCCGTCGCCGAATGGGGTCACCAAGGCGCCGGCCTCGTCGTCATCGCCGCCGGACTGCTGATGCTGAGCGTGCTCATGTCGATCCTGCTGCTCGTCCCGATCAACAACCAGACCAAGGAGTGGACCACGGACAGCCTGCCGGAGGACTGGAAGGAGCAGGCGGCTCGCTGGGACCGCTACCACTACGTCCGCGTCGGCATCCTCATCGGCGCCTTCGCGCTACTGGCCGCCGCGCTTGCCTGACGGATCCGACCTGGGGGTCTTCGCTCCGGCTCCCGCCCGCCCGCCGTACGTCCGACAATGGACCCACCCCCGACCAAGGAGCTGAGATGTCGGAGCAATTCGCCGTCGACGACCATGTCCGGTGGAACTCGGAAGCCGGGCACGTACAGGGCGTCATCACCAGGAAGCACACGCACGACGTGGACTGGAAGGGCTACACCCACCACGCCAGCGAGAACGACCCGCAGTACGAGATCAAGAGCGACAAGACGGATCACGTGGCCCTGCACAAGGGGCGCGCGCTCACCAAGGTCGCGTGAACACCGTCGACGCGGTCCGCGAGGTCGTCGCCACGATCCCGCGCGGCCGTGTCGTCTCGTACGGCGACATCGGTAAGCGGATCGGCGTCGGCCCCCGGCAGGTCGGGCGGGTGATGGGCCTGCTCGGGGACGGGGTGCCGTGGTGGCGGGTGGTCCGCGCCGACGGGACGCCCGCCACCTGTCACGAGGGGCGGGCGCCGGGGCTGTTGCGCGGAGAAGGGGTGCCGATGGCCGGCGCGCGGGTGGACATGGGACGCGGCCGGCATCGGTGGGCGGACTGAGGGCGGGGTGGCGGCGAGAACTCGTTCGCCGGTTCGAGAAGATGTCCCCATGACAGAAAGCAACCTGGCCGCCGAGGCCGCGCAGCGCCTCGTGGCCGGTGACCGTGCCGCCGCCCTCTCCCTCTATCTGCGGGCCTGGAACCGTCCGGACGACGAGGTGGCGGAGAGGATCTTCGACATCGTCTCCGAGTGGGGCGACATCGACGCCGCGCTGAAGACCGTCGAGGCCGAGGCGCAGGGCGGCAATCCCGCCGCCTACGAGGCTCTCGCCGAGCTGCTGGTCGAACTCGACCGCCCCAAGGAGGCGTTGGCGGCACTCCGGTCGGCGGCCGAGGGTGGCCGGGACGTCACCCTGATGATCGCCTCCGTCCTGGCCGACGAGCTGGGCGACCGCGAGCAGGCCGAGGAGTACTACCGTCAGGCGCTCGTCGACGACAACCCCCGCGCCCTCAACGACTACGGCGCCTTCCTCAGCGAGGACGACGAACGGCTTGACGAGGCAACCGACTTGCTCCGCCGGGCCATCGAGCGCGGCGACACCATGGCGGCCGGCAACCTCGGCCGTCTCCTCGCGGACGAGGAGAAGTACGAGGAGGCGCTGCCCTGGCTGCAGCAGGCGCTGGACGCCGGGCACCGTTCCGTACTGGCCGTACTCGGCGAGACCGAACACGCCCTCGGCGACCTGGAGTCGGCCCGCACCCACCTCCGCGAGGCTCTCGCCGAGGAGGTCACCGGCGCCCACTTCGCCTACGCCCTCCACCTGGCCGACACCGGTTCCCCCGAGGAGGCCGTACGCCACTACGAGTCCGCCGCCAAGGAGGACGGCGAAACCAACGCCCACCTCAACCTCGCCCTGCTCCACGAGGAGTTGGAGCACTGGCCCCAGGCCGACCACCACTACCGCGAGGCCCTCGCCCACCAGGACGAGACGGCGTACGTTTACTACGCGCAGTTCCTCGCGGACCAGAACCGGGGGGACGAGATCGGCGCGTTGCTGAAGTCGGCGGAGCAACTCGCTTTGGACGAGGAGGACTTGGCTGAGCTGAGGGCACTCGCAGAGGAGAACGGCCGCGTGGACAATTCCTGATCGGCTCAGCCGGTCAGAAGAGCCAACATCTCCGTGAAGGACGGGCTGTCTCAGGCGTCAGGCGGGTGACGCCTGAGCAGCACCTTGTTGCCGAGCCCGCCGTGATTGCCCGTACCGAGAGGCTCATTGACCTTGATTTTCGGTCTTCCCCGGCCTGTCCCCATCGGCTTGAGTGGTCAGGAGCTGCAGGGCGGCGTAATAATAGGGCATTTCGTTCGGGTGGAGGGTCAGTCGGGCCACGCACCAGGCGGCTTCCTCTGGCAGCGCCGGGACTTCGGCCTCGCGTATGCGGCGGGCCAAGAAGGCTGTGCGCGGGGACAGGAGCCAGCGCAGCAGGGTCGGCCTCACCTGGCCTCCATAGCGGCGGACAGATTGGCGGCCAGACGGCGGTGCCCCAGGAGCTCCATCATGCTGGACGCGAGCTTCAACAGGTCCTCGGCTTGGTCCTCCGTGACACGCTCGCTGAAGGTGTGGAGCGTCTGGGCGATCAGGACCCAGCGTGATGTCGGGTGCCAGCGGTGCACTTCACGTACCAGTTCGTCCGGATCGCTGCTGGGCAGCGGACCGCCGAGGCGTGGAGACAGCTGGAGCAGGCTGTACAGACGGGCGGAGGAAGGGTCGACCAGGAGTTCGTCCCGGAGAAACTCCATACGGGCCCGGGCCTGGCGGCGTTCCAACTCGTCCAGTTCGTAGTCGTACCGGGTCTGTTCCTTGCGGCGGGCGGCTGCCACCACGTCATCGTCGACGCGGAGGGAAACGGTGACGGCTTTCACGACCACGTCACCGCGAAGCGGAAGCCGGTCGTGCAGGACCGCCGCCACATCCTGTTCGGCCGCGTGCAGGCGCGTCACAGAAGCCTCGTTCAATGTCTTCTCGATCACCTGTCGTGCCACGTGCCCGGCGATGCGTGGGCCGTCCGCCGGCTTCGGCCCTCGTGTCGAGGGATGCCACTCGACGCGGACCGACACCTTGAACGCGAGCCCCGTGTCCCGGCTTTCGCACACGTCGGTGAACGCGTGTACGGACGTGGAACGGTGTCTGCCCGGCCACCTCATGCCGGAATCCGTACTTCGCCGCTCTCGGACACCTTGCGGTGGAAGCTCGCGACGAGGCCGTCGTCGAGCAGCTGGGTCAGTTTCGTGTACACCTCCGTGCGGTCCGGTGCGTCCGAAGGGGTGCCGAATCCGTTCGGCGGGGGTCCGGCGTCCGGGTCCTGGGCCCATGTGCGGACGATCGCCCGTAGCCGGTCCCTCGGACTTTCCCTGGACGTGGCCGTTTCGTCCTGTACCGCCGTGCTGAGGATCGTCAGGACCTCATCCAGCAGCCCGGGGTAGTGACGTGTCGCGTCCAGCCAAAGCCTGACGGCAGCCGCATCCGCGTCATCCGATTCCAGCCCGAGCGCACCGTGCAGCACCGCTCGCCAGCCTGTGGTGAGGTCGGTCGTCGACGGGGTGAAGCCGCTGTCTCCGTCACGGGTGAGCAGGACAGGGAGGGCGGAGGCGGTGTCGTCGGTCGCGGAGGCCAGAGCACGGAACGTCTCTCGCCCCGCCTGCCGCGTCGCGTCGTCGCCGCACCAGGTGACGACGTAGGAGAAGAGAGTCGAGCGAGCGGTGGGCTCGGACCAGAGCTCGTGTACCGCACGCTGAAGCGCGCGGCGTACATCAGGGTCCTGGTCGGCGGCGGCGTGGCGGAGACGCCGCAGCGCCTTCACGGTGTACTGCCTGCCGAACTCCCGCGAACACACCTCCACGGCGGCGAGACGCTGGGCGGTCACACTGGAACGCGCCCATTGCAGGAGCATCTCGTGGATGTAGGAGGCGCTCGCGGCATGGACGCTGGCGGAGTCGACGATATCGACGAGGGTCGGCCACAGGGCCTGCCCCTTCCAGCTCTCCGCAAGCCGTCGCAACGGCTCCTGCCGCCGCTGGCGTACGGCCCACTGAACGGCGAAGGAGCCGATGCGCAGCGCCATCGTCCGCTGCTGCTCCGCGCTGAGGCTGTCCAGGGCCGCCCGGCTGGTCTTCAACGGTGCGTCGGCGAGCCATTTCAGGAACTCGATACGGGACAGCGGGCGGTCGACCCAGAAGTACTCCAGCGCCGCGTCATGCTTCCTCGCCGGCCGTCCCAGTCCGGCCGGCCGAAGACGACCGTGTCGTCGTCTGCCAGGTCGGCGTCGATGGAGTCGACCATCTCGATGACCCCGGGTTCCCGCTGCCCCTCCAAGGCGACTTTGGGCTCGCCGAGTGCCTTCCCCAAGTCTGCTGCGCTGGCGTAGAGATGGGCGACCGGAGCGCCGCGCAAGGCGGAGCAGGACAGGAGGAAGTTGCGCTGGAAACTCGTGCGACTGGTTGTGCGGTGCCACTCGAGTAGCTGAGCACGCCAGTTGCCCCGCGCGGCGAGCACACTGAGTACCTGACGATCGAAGGGGTCGCTGGTGCGACGATTGTGTTTACGCGCGAGGGATTCCAGGTTCGGCGGCTTGCTGTCGGTGGCCCGGTGGGCTTGCAGGATGTGGCCGACGATCTCCAGTACCTCCATCGGGGGCTGCCCGGCGAGCAGCGCCACGATGTCCCGGTCATCGAGCCACTGACGGACCGGGAAGCCTGGAGATTCCGCCTCCAGCCACTTGCGCGCGATGTCCAGTGCCGCGGGTGTGCCGAGTTCCGGCTGGACGTCGTCCGGGGCGCCGGTGCCGACGCGCCGCCACTGCTGCGGCGTAGTCAGCACGACAAGGCGCGCGTTGCGCTGGGCCAACTGGTCGCGTAACCCCTTGAGTGTCGCGCCGAAGGTCTCCGAAACCTCGAAGTCGTCTTCGTCCGGGGGCAGTTCCATCACGTAGGCCCAGTCGCGGACTTGGGGGAGGCGATGCGCGGGGAAGTCAGGGGAGACGCCGAACCCGAGCGGGCCGACGCGCACGCTCGGCTGCTCGTGCCGCAGCCTGGCCAGCATGGCCCGGCCTGCGGTGGTGCGGCCCTTTCCTGGCCTTTCGGCGAGAACGACGACCGAACCGGGCTGTTTCCACGATTGGTAGACCGCCTCGAAGTCCGCGCCTCCCTTGGGCGTGACAAAAATGGCACGTATGGCTTCCATGAAGTCGTCCGAGTATTCGCCGTGTGCAAGTGGTGTGTCGAAAGCAAGACTGAACTTGACGGCGTCCATCTCGCCGAAGTTCATCAGGGCGAGCTGGCGCAGGTGGGCGACCGCGTCGCTGTCCAACAGCGACTTCAGGCCCAGTGGATCAGGTGTGGAGGCATCGGAATGTGGTTCCGATTGTTCACTCTGCATTTTCGACCCCCGTCGCGCGGATAGGTGGGCTGGTTCGATCAGGAGTTATCCGAGCGTGCCCTCGATGTCCAGAGCGGTGAGTTCTCCGCCGTGAAGCACCGTTCGTGCGGTCTGCTGGACATCGACGGATGCCTTCTCGGTCACTCGGCGCGCTCGAAGGGCTCGTACCAGAGCGTCCTGCTTGACCTTGTCGACGTGCTGGACGACGCGGACCCCGGCAGTCGGGCGTCGCTCGCCCGCAAAGGTGAAGCGCTGGTCGTAGATGGTCTCCAGGTCGTCACGCACCTCGCTCAGTGTCCGTACCAGGGCCTCGTTGTCGAGCCGGATCAGGTCCGGGTTGCGCCGGTAGGCAGCCAGCTCTCGGGACGCGCTGGCCAGACGGGCAAGACGGACTTCGGTCAGGGCCTCCGTCTGAAGAGTGAAAGTGGCCGGCGGATCGGCGAGCGCCGTGCGGAATTCCTCTTCCGCACGGGATTGCGCGCGCCGGTCGAGGACCGCTTCCAGTCGACCGAACAGGAAGCCGAAGACCTGGGGAAGCGTGGTGCCGGCCACAGTGGCCAGCGAAAGCTGGTCCGTCATTACAGTCCCCCCGGTGCGTGCTTCACGTGTTCGAGAATCGAACTCTTGCGTACGTCAACTGCCTGCTGGCGAGACGGCAAGGTATTCCCCAAGACTAGAGTTTCGGGGGGCTCGGACGTGAAGGGGGAATCCTGCCAGTTCTCGTGCTGGTGGCTGGCGTGACATTCGATATAGGGATTCGAACTTGATCAGCCGATAGAGGGTTCGCTGTGCTTGATCGACGCCGGATCTCAAGGACTGCTTATTCGATCGCGTTCGATCTGATGTGGTCCAGGGTGAGATGGAACGCTCGCGGCGCTCTGGCCGAATGCGCCGTCTTCCTGGCGAAGTTCACGAAGACCGTGCCGCCAGTACCCGCAACGCCAGCTCCCCCCACCGCAGGTTCTCCTCCTCGAAGGCGATGCCTCGTAGCAGGGTGAGGTACGGGCCCACGCGGTCCGCCTCCGTGAGGTACTCCTCCTCAGTGCGGGCGCCCAACAGCCGTTCGCGCAGGCGCTCGTAGCCGGCGAGCTTGTTGCGGGACCAGTCCATGTGGGCGGTGATGTCGGCCTGGACGGGGGCCGGATCGGCGATGTCGGCGCACTGGACCTTGACCAGGAGGCCGTCGCGGATGGCGGTGGGGCGGGTGAGGGGGTCGGCGAGGTGGGCGCGGAGGGCTGCGTGGCCGGTGTCGGTGAGGGAGAAGAGGCGTTTGTCGGGGCGGCGGTCCTGGCGGATCAGGCGCGCGGTGACCAGGCCCTCGCGCTCCATCCGGTCCAGCTCGCGGTAGAGCTGCTGGGGCGTCGCCGTCCAGAAGTTGGCCACCGAGGCGTTGAAGCCCTTGGCCAGGTCGTAGCCGGATGCCTCGCCCTCCAGGAGGGTGGCCATCACCGCATTGCGCAGGGTCACGTTCTCACCCTACTCTCCAACACACCTATTCAACTTGTTGAGTAAGGAGCACCCTGTGCATCCCTTCCGTGCCGCCGTGGAGAACCGCGACGCCGACGCCATCGAGGCACTCCTCGCCGAGGACGTCGTCTTCACCAGCCCCGTCGCCTTCAAGCCGTACGCGGGCAAGCCGATCACCGCCGCGATCCTGCGCGGCGTGCTGCGGGTGTTCGAGGACTTCCGGTACGTGAAGGAGATCGCCAACCCGGACGGGCGGGACCACGCCTTCGTCTTCACGGCCACGGTGAACGGCCGGGAGATCCAGGGCTGCGACTTCCTGCACTTCGACGAGGAGGGGCGGATCGACGACTTCACCGTCATGGTCCGCCCCCTCTCGGCGGCTCAGGCGCTGTCCGAGGCGATGGGCGCGCAGTTCGAGCGCATCAGCCAGGAGGCGGCCAGCGCCTGAGTCAGCCCAGCCGCTTGAGGACCTCCTCCGCCAGCGGCGCGGAGGACGCCGGGTTCTGCCCCGTGAGCAGGTTCCGGTCGACCACGATCTTCGGCGCCCAGGGCTCGCCCACCTGCACGTCCACGCCCGCCTCGCCGAGCCGCGTCTCCAGCAGCCACTTGGCCTTGTCGGCCAGACCGGCCTGCTGCTCCTCGGCGTTGGAGAAGGCGGTGACCTGGTAGCCGGAGAACGCGTTGGTGCCGTCCGGCCGGGTCGCCGCGAGGAAGGCCGCCGGGGCGTGGCAGACGACGGCGAGCGGCTTGCCGGAGTCCAGGGCGTCGACCAGCAGCCGGCCGGAGGTGGCGTCCACGGCGAGGTCCTCCATCGGGCCGTGGCCGCCGGGGTAGAAGACGGCGTCGTAGTCGTCCAGGTTCACGTCCTCCAGCTTCACCGGGTGCTTGAACTCGGGCGCGGCCTCCAGCGCGGCGGCGATCCGGTCGGCGCCCTCCTGGCCGCCGTTGACCTCCGGCGCGAGGCTGCCCTTGTCGACGGTGGGGACGACCCCGCCCGGCGTCGCCACGACCACCTCGTCACCGGCCTTCTTGAACGCCTCGTACGGCGCGACGGCCTCCTCGGCCCAGAAGCCGGTGGGGTGCCGCGTACCGTCGGCCAGGGTCCAGTGGTCGGCGCCGGTCACGACAAAAAGGATCTTCGACATGAGGTCTCTCCAAGCACTCTGAGGTCGGGGAGCACCGGCTCCCCGCTCGACCGTAGACGGGTGCCCGCGGCAGCACCGATGAAGCTTAAAGCTGCCCTGACCTGCGGCGACGTCTACTCCACCCCGGCTCCCCGGAACGTCCGCCGGTATGCCAGCGGGGTCACCCCGATCGCCGCGTGCAGATGCTCGCGCAGCGAGGTGCCGGTGGCGAAGCCGACCTGTGCGGCGAGGTCGTCCACGGCGAGGTCGGTGGTCTCCAGCAGGTGCCGCGCGCGGGCGACGCGCTGCTGGATGAGCCAGCGCCCCGGACTCGTACCGACCTCCTCGGTGAACCGCCGCGCGAAGGTGCGCAGGCTCATCCGGGCGTGCCCGGCCAGGTCGGCCAGCGACAGCGGCTCGTGCAGCCGCTCCAGCGCCCACTGGCGGGTGGCCGAGGTGCCGTTGGCCTGCTCCTCGGGCACCGGGTGCTGGATGTACTGCGCCTGCCCGCCGTCCCGCCAGGGCGGTACGACACACGCGCGGGCCACGTCGTTGGCGACGGCCGCGCCGTGGTCCTGGCGTACGACGTGCAGGCACACGTCGACCCCGGAGGCCGCGCCCGCCGACGTGAGGAGGTCGCCGTCGTCGACGAAGAGCACGTCCGGGTCGAGGTCCACCGCCGGGTACCAGGCGCGGAAGGTGTCCGCGAGCGCCCAGTGGGTGGTGGCGCGGCGGCCGTCGAGGCGCCCGGCGGCGGCCAGGACGAAGGCGCCGGTGCAGATGGAGACGATCCGGGTGCCCGGCGGTACGGCCGCGAGCGCCGCCTCCAGCTTCGGCGGCAGACCGCGCTGGACCAGGGAGATGTCGAACGGCGGGAGTACGACCGTATCCGCCGTCGCCAGCACCTCGGGGCCGTGCCCGACGGCGACCGAGAAGTCGGCGTTGGTGGCGACCGGGCCGCCGTCGGCCGAGCAGGTCAGCACCTCGTAGCGGCTCCAGGCCGTGCCGAAGACCCGGTTGGGGATGCCCAGCTCGAAGGGGTAGACGCCGTCCAGGGCGAGGACGACGACGCGGTGCGGAGCGGTCATGGCACGATCCCGTTGAAAGATGGCATTCATGCCATGGTACGTCGGCCCCGCTCGGGCGAACCTGGACGTATGACGAATCACGCCACCATGCGCGCCATCAGCCAGGACGAGTACGGCACCCCCGACGTCCTGAAGGAGACCGAGCTGCCCCGCCCGAAGCCGGGCCCGAGCGAGATCCTGGTCTCCGTCCGCGCCGCCGGACTCAATCCGACCGACTGGAAGCACCGCACCGGGGGCCTCTTCCTCGACCGGCTCCCGCTGGTCCTCGGCTGGGACGTCTCCGGCGTGGTCGAGGAGGTCGGCTACGGCGTGACCCTCTTCAAGCCCGGCGACGAGGTCTTCGGCATGCTGCCCTACCCGTACGGCGTCGGCGCCCACGCGGAGTACGTCACCGGGCCGGCCCGCGCCTTCACCCATAAGCCGGGCGCTATTGACCACGTCCAGGCGGGCGCGCTGCCGCTGGCCGCGCTGACGGCGTACCAGGCGTTGGTGGATACGGCCCAAGTTCGCCCCGGTCAGCGGGTGTTGGTGCACGCCGCCGCCGGAGGCGTCGGTCATCTCGCGGTGCAGATCGCCAAGTCCCTTGGGGCGTACGTCATCGGGACGGCGAGTGAGCCCAAGCATGAGTTCCTGCGGTCGCTCGGGGCGGACGAGGTGATCGACTATCGGTCGGTGGACTTCCGGGACGCGGTGGGTGACGTCGACGTGGTGCTCGACACCATCTCCGGGGAGACGCGGGTGCGTTCGCTGGAGGTGCTGCGTCCTGGGGGCGTGCTGGTGTCGCTGCTGCCGGGTACCGATCCGGAGGAGCCGGCCAAGGCCGAGGCTCGGGGGGTGCGGGTGGAGACGTTGCTTGTGGAGGCGGATCAGGCGGGGATGAAGGCGATTGCCGGGCTGGCGGCTTCGGGGGCGCTGCGGGCGCATGTCGAGGGGGTGTATCCGCTTGCGGAGGCGGCCAAGGCGCATGCGGTGGGGGAGACGGGGCGGGTTACGGGGAAGCTGGTATTGACCGTTGAGTCCTGAGACGGTATGCGGCTTCCATTATTCCGCTATGTCGTTGAGTAGAGAACAAACTCCGCGCCGCGCAGGGTAATGTGCCGCAGGCGACGACGGCTGGTGGCGGGAATCCTGATTCCTTGTCAAGCGACGGCAGTTGCGTGATCATGTGGCAATGAGGATTCTCGTCATTGGCGGCTCGGTGTTCCTGGGACAAGCCTTTGCGCAGGAGGCAATCGGCCGCGGCCATACCTTAACCGTCTTCAACCGTGGAAAGTCCGGACCGGACATCCAGGGAGCGGAGAACCTCCGTGGCGACCGGGAGAATTCCGCCGATCTGGAAGTGCTGGCCGCGGCGGGGCCCTGGGACGCGGTCATCGACACCAGTGGTTTCCATCCCCGTACCGTCGGGCAATCCGCTCGCGCGCTGAGCGGGCACGCGGAAACGTACCTCTTCGTTTCCTCCTTCCACGCTTACTCCGACTGGCCCGGCGGACCCGTCAGCGAGGATTCGGCACGCCACGCCTGTCCGCCGGACGCGGCCGTGGACGAGGTGCCGGGCAACGCCCTGAAGGCAGGGTGCGAGCGGGCCGTCGAGAAGTACTTCGAGGGTGATGTCCTCATCCTCAACCCCGGCCTGATCGTGGGCCCGCGCGAGACGCCCGGCCGGCTGCTCTGGTGGCTGGAGCGCATGGCACGCGGCGGTGAGGTCCTCGCCCCAGGAGCGGCCGGCCAGAAGATCCAGCTCATCGACGCCCGGGACATCGCGGCGTTCGCGCTGGACCTGCTGGAGGAAGGTTCCGCCGGGCACTACCTGGTCACCGGCCCCAAGGACACGACGACCCTCGGGGAACTGCTGGAGCTGTGCGCCCGGGTGACCGGGGCCGGGGCCCAACCGGTCTGGATCGACGAGGAGTTCCTCGGCGAGCACGAGGTGGGCGCGTGGACCGAGCTGCCGTTCTGGGCGACGGAACAGCCTGCCATGGCCGGTGCCTGGGCCGCTTCCCCCGACCGGGCCGTCGCCGCGGGGCTGCGCTGCCGCCCGCTGAGCGAGACGGTCACCGACACCTGGGCGTGGCTGCGCGAGCGCGGCCCGTCCGACACGCCCTACCGGCAGGGCGACATCCCGCTCGGCATCGACCCGGAGAAGGAGCGCGGCGTACTCCGCGCCTGGCAGGCGAAGGCGGGCACCCGATGACCGGACGCGAGCACGGCACGCCGCGTGAACTGCACGACTGGTTCGCCGTGTCGGCGCAGGAGCACGCCGACCTCGTCGCCCTGGAGGTGGGCGGCGAGCGGCTGACCTACCGGCAACTGGACGAGCTGGCCACGGCCCTGGCCGCGGAGATCCTCACCGCACACGGCGGCCGTGCCCCACGCCGGGTGGGCCTGACCACCGCGCCGGGCGTGCTGACGTACGCGGCCGCGCTCGCGGTGCTGCGGCTGGGCGCGGCCGTGGTCCCGCTGAACACGGCCTTCCCCCCGGCCCGGCTCGCCACCATCGCGCGCACCGCCGGCCTGGAACTGCATCTGACCGACCGCGCCCCGGCTCCCGAGGGCCCGGAGATACCGGCCCTGCTCCTGTCCGACGACCTGCTGACCCGGCTGCGCGACGGCCGGACGGCCCCGGACCCGCTGCCCCCGGCCGAGGTGGCGCCGGGGGACATCGCGTACGTGCTCTTCACCTCGGGCTCCACCGGGACTCCCAAGGGCGTACCGATCGCGCACCGCAGCATGGACGCCTTCCTGCGGTACGTCATCGACCGCTACGCGCTCGGGCCCGGCTGCCGGATGGCCCAGAACAGCGGCCTGGCCTTCGACGCGTCCGTCCTGGAGATGTTCGGCGCGTGGGGCTCGGGCGCCACGCTGGTCGTGCCGCCGAGGGCCGAACTCCCCAAGCCGGCCCGGTTCGTGGGCCGTGAGGGGATCACGCACTGGTTCTCCGTACCCTCCGTGATCACGATGGCCGACCTGACCGGCGGACTCACCTCCGGCTCGATGCCGTCGCTGCGCTGGACCCTCTTCGGCGGTGAGCAGCTCACGGTGCAGCAGGCGCGAGCCTGGCGCAGGGCCGCACCGCACACGGTCATCGAGAACGTGTACGGGCCGACCGAGCTGACCATCCTCTCGTCGCAGTACCGGCTGCCGGACCGGACGGAGGACTGGCCGGACACGGCCAACGGCACGCTGCCCATCGGCGAGGTCTACCCCCACCTCGACCACCAGGTGGTGGACGAGGACGGCCGGACCGCCGACGTGGGCGAGCTGCGGCTGCGCGGCGTCCAGCGGTTCGCCGGGTATCTCGACGAGAAGGACAACCGGGGGCGGTTCCTGGACGCCTCGGGGCGCCCCGTGGAGACCGACGGTCCGTACGTACCGGACGAGAAGCACTGGTATCGGACCGGTGACCTGGTCCAGGTGCTGGAGGGCGGGACCCTGGTGCATCTCGGGCGGCTCGACCAGCAGGTCAAGATCATGGGCCAGCGGGTGGAGATAGGCGAGGCCGAGGCGGTACTGCGGGAGCAGGACGACATCGGCCAGGTGGCGGTCGTGGCCCTGCGCGACGAGGACGGGCAGACCCGGCTGGAGGCCGCGTACACCGGTACCGCCCGGCCGGCCGCCGAGCTGCGGCAGGCGCTGTCGGCCCGCCTGCCGCGCTACATGGTGCCGCACCGGTTCACGCACCGGACCGAACTGCCGCTGAACCACAACGGAAAGCTGGACCGCCGGGTGCTGGCGGACCAACTGGCCGCGATCCGGAACTGACTGGGGCACGACGGCGAAAAGGGCCGATGGGAACCCGTGCGGGAACCCATCGGCCCTTTCGGGCGCGGAGTGTCAGCCGTGGTCGGCCAGCAGCGTGCCGAGCGTCTTCCAGAGCAGCGGCCAGTCCTCGGTGAAGTACATGTGGCCGCCGGGCATGTCCACCACGTGCGCGCCCGAGGCGGCGTACTCCGCCCAGCGGGCCGCGTCCTCGTGGCGCACCAGGTCGTCCCCGGTGCCGCGCAGGACGGTCAACGGCATGGGCAGCGGGGGGCCGGGAGACGGGACGTAGGCGTCCTGGACCGCCAGGTCGGCCCGGAGCGCGGGCAGCAGCAGCTCCCGCAACTCCGGCTCGTGCCACGCCTCGTGGTCGTACCCGACCAGGCCGCGCAGCCGGGCGACGAACGCGTCGTCGTCCAGCGCTGCGCCGTCCATCCTGGGGCGGTCGACGTCGGGCGCCGCCGCCCCGCTGACCACCAGGTGTTCCGGCAGCGGCGCCCCCTCGGCGGCGAGCAGCCGGACCGTCTCGTACGCGAGCAGCGCGCCGAAGCTGTGCCCGAAGACGGCGAACGGCCCGGTGTCCGCCGCTTCGCGGATCTGGCCGGCGCAGACGCGCGCGGCGTCCGCCATGGTCGTGCAGGGGTCCTGGACGAACCATTCGTCCCGTCCCGGAAGCTGTACCGGGACGACGCGGAACGGCAGGTCGGGCTGGTTCTGCCAGGGCCGGAAGACTCCCGCCCCGCCTCCGGCGTAGGGCAGGCACATGAGGGACAGCGTCATCGTGGACTCCAGGGGCGTGCGGACGCGGAGCGGGGGGCGGGGGTCACCGGCGGGCCCAGCGGCCGAGGGCCCGGGCGCGGCGGGCACCGCGCTGGGCGCCCGTCCCCGCCTCGGCCGGAGCCGGGCCCGCACCGGCGGTGACCAGGACGTCTTCCGGGCCGGCGTCGTCGAGGGTGTCCAGGAACGCGGCGAGCGCGCGCACGGTGGTGTGCCGGAACAGGTCGGCCGCGTGCAGGTGGGGGTGCCGGGCCCGCAGCAGGGTCAGCACCCGCAGGATGCCCGAGGAGGTGCCGCCGAGTTCGAAGAAGGTGGCGCCGACGTCGGTGACCGGTTCGCCCAGGACGCGCTCCCACACCTCCACGACCGCACCGGCGGCCGTCCCCGGCAGCGAGACCGGTGCGGACCTGGCCGTCTCGGCGTTCGTGGCGGCCCAGTCGGCGAGGACCCGCCGGTCCAGCTTGCCGTTGGGGGAGCGGGGCAGGTCGGCCACCCCGAGCCAGGCGGTGGGCAGCATGGCCCCGGTGAGCCAGTCGGCCGTGCCGCGCCGCAGTTCCGCCGCGACGGCGGCGGGCAGCGGGCGGGGCAGCGGGCCCGCCTCGGGGTCGTCCTCCCGTACGAGGAAGGCGACGACGCCGGTGAGGTCCGGCAGCGGTGCGACGGCGGCGTCCTGGACACCGGGACGCCTGCGCAGCGTGGTCTCGATCTCCCCGGCCTCGATACGCTGGCCGAGCACCTTGACCTGCTCGTCGGCCCGGTGCAGGAACTTGAGCCCGGCGCCGGGGGTGTAGGACACCACGTCACCGCTGCGGTACCCGGTACCGGCGCCGGGCAGGGCGGGGAAGCGCTCGGCGGTCAGGTCCGGGCGCCGCCAGTAGCCGTTGCCCACGCCGGTGCCGGAGATCAGCAGGTCACCGGGGCAGCCCGGCGGCAGATCACGGCCGGCCGCGTCCACCACATGGCAGCGCACGCCCGGCAGCGGCAGGCCGATGTGCACGGGGGCGCCCGGCTCGACCCGCCACAGCGTGGTGTACACCGTGGCCTCGGTCGGCCCGTACCCGTTGAGCACCGGGCCGGGAACGAGCCCCGCGAGGTCGTCGGCGAGGTCGGAGGCGAGCGGCTCGCCGCCGACCAGGAGAGCGCCGAGCCGGCCGAGGAACGCGCGGCCCTCCCGCGAGGTGGTGTGCAGCCGGGCGGCGGAGGGGGTGCACTGGTAGAACGCGCCGTCGGGGTCGGGTACGTCCTGGAGCACCGTGCGGTGGCTGGTCAGATGCAGGATGCGGCCGCTGGTCAGGGGCCAGACCAGCTCGATGAGACTGATGTCGAAGGACGAACTGGTGCCCGCCAGCACGACGTCGGGGCCCTCGGGGAACTCGGCGTCGAAGGCCGCGAACAGGGCGCACAGGTTGTCGTGCCGGATGACGGCGCCCTTGGGATGGCCGGTCGAGCCCGAGGTGTACATGACGTACGCCGGGGCGTCGGTGGCGACCTCCGGCCAGCTCGCCGGTGCCGGGGCGGAGGAGTCCGGGGCCAGCGTCGGCAGGTCCGGCAGCAGGGGAGCCCGCGCGATCAGCGCGGCGGGCTCGGCGTCCCGCAGGACGTAGCGCAGCCGCTCGGCCGGGTGGTCGGGGTCGAGCGGCACATAGGCGGCACCGGCCCACCAGGTGGCCAGGACGGCGGTGACCAGGTCCGGAGAGCGGTCCAGGTGGATGGCGACGCGGTCGCCCGGACTTACGCCCGACGCGAGGAGCGCCGCCGCCAGCTCGCGGGCGCGGGCGGTCACCGTGGCGTAGTCCAGCTCGGCACCGGCCGCGCGGACGGCGGGGGCCGCCGGGTGCCGGTCCGCGCGGTGCTGGATGACGCGGTGCACCGGCTCGGTGGCGACGCCGGCCGCAGGGGCGGCGAGGGCCGCGAGTTCGGCGCGCTCGCCCGCGCTCAGCAGGTCGCAGGTGGTCAGGGGCCGGGCGTCCGGTGCGGTCAGGGCGTCCAGGGCGGCGACGAGATGGCCGAGGAAGCGTTCCGCGGTCGCGGTGTCGAGGGCGGCGCGGGGGTGGGCCACGACCAGGTGCTCGCCGCCGTCGGGGGCGTGCAGCAGGGTGACGCTCAGGTCGTACTCGACCTGGTCGGAGCCGGGCGGGTCCATCCGCCAGCGCAGTCCGGAGGCGTCCACCGTCTCGGTGAACAACTCGCCCTGCGTGCAGATCAGTTGGGTGAAGGGCTTGCGGTCGGGGTGTCTGGGGGCGCCGGTCACGGCCAGGATCTCCTCCAGCGGCAGCTCCGCGTGCTCGACCGCGTCGAGGAGGGATTCCAGGGTCCGGTCGAGCAGGGTCTCCGTCGTGGCGCCGGCCAGGCCGATCCGGACCGGGATGGTGTTCTGCAGACAGCCGACGGCCGAGATGCCCCGGGTGTCCCGCTCGGCTCCGCTGACCGTCGCGACGACCATGTCGTCGGTGCCGCCGTACCACCCCGCGACCCAGGCCAGGGCGCTCATCACCTGGGTGAAAGGGCTCGCCCCGGTCTCCGCCGTGCGGCCGCGCATGCGGTCCACGAGGGCGTCGGGCAACCGCGTGGCGGCCGACGCGCGGGCCCGGTCCGTGCCGGGCGTCAGTTGCGGGAGGGAGCAGTTCTCGGGGGCCTGGTCGAGCGTGGTGGCCCAGAACTTCCGCAATACGTCCTGCCGTTCGGGGGACGGCGCACCCTGTGGCGGCTCGGCGTCGGCGAGGCTGTCCGGGCCCGACCCGTGGGCGGTGGTCAGCGAGGCGAGCAGGGCCGGGGCGGAGCCGTCGTCGAAGACGCCGTGGTGCACGGAGAACAGCAGGTGGGCCCGGTCCGCGCGGTGCAGCACCGCGATACGGCACAGCGGTGCGCCGGCGTGGTCGAACGGGGCGCCCAGCGCTGCGAGTTGACGTTCCAGAACGCGCCGCGCCTCCTCCTCGTCCGCCGGCAGGGCGTGCACGTCGACCGGCACCTCGGACACCGGGTGGAGGTGCTGGACCAGACCCTCGGGCTCCATGCGCAGGGACACGCGCAGGGCGGGCTGGGCGCGCAGCACGGCACGCACCGCCGCGAGCAGCCGGTCGATGTCCACCCTCCCGGAGGCGGTCAGGCGATGCACGATGGCCGGCCGCGGCTGCTGCATGTCGAGAACGAAGAAACGGAGCTGGCCGGGAGTCGCAGGATTCTGCATTCGGCGTCCTTATTCGGTCGACTGCGAGAATTTCCGGATCGTAAGTGGGCCCGCGCGAAGTCGTCAAGATCCATCAGGGGGTTATCAGGTGAATGGAAAGGCGCATACCTCATCGGCGTACTTCGCGGATCGGCTTTACGGGAATGCCAAAAGATACGGGTGGACTCGGTGGGAATGTTCGAGTTTCGTCCCTTTTGGACTCGTTACCCTGCCGGGTCGTCGAAAACACCTGTGTAAATTCGGCCGGTGGCTGGTTCTCATCGCCCCGTCTCCCGAAATCGTTGGTTGACAGTTCCCTTCCGATATGGCGATGATCTTTCCCGTTCTCGCGGCCCGTCGGGCTGCAGTCACCGTCGAAGTCATTGGTAGGTGGTGTTCTGTGTCACGAGAAGTGGTATTCACGGAAGAGCTCGCCGCACTCTGGAAAGAAATGCTCGGCGATGAAGCCGATGTGAACACCGGGTTTATTGCCAATGGCGGGGACTCGTTGAAGGCGGTGTTGTTCGCCGACCGGGTATTCAGACTCACCGGCCGCGAGCTCGACTACCTGGAAATCCTGGAAGCCCCGGACGCGGCCACGCTCGCGGCTTCCGTCCTCGCCGGTGACCGTGAGTAGAGGGCCGGCGGTGCTGCCCCTCACTCCGGGACAGTGCGACCTCTACGCGGCCGACCGCAGCGCCGAGGACCCCGCCACCTACAACTCCGCGCTGTTCCTGCGGGTCGACGGCACTCTCGACGAGGACGCTCTCCACGCCAGGTTCGCCGCACTGCTCGCCGCCCACCCGTTACTGGGCTCGCGGGTGACGGAGGAGCGGGGGAAGCTGGTGTTCGCTCCGGCCCGCCGCCCCCCGAAGCTCTTCGTGACCGAGGCACCCGTCGACCCGGACGGACCGCTCGCCCACGCCCGCCTGCGCCGGGAGGCGCTGCGCCCGTTCGACCTCGACGACGGCCCCCTGCTGCGCGTCGTCCTCGTCCGCCACGACTCCCGTACGGCGCATCTCTGCCTGACGGCCCACCACTTGATCGTGGACGAGACCTCCATGGCGGTGCTCGCCCAGTGGTTTCTCGGCGACGTACCCGAGCCGCCGGCCGAATCCTTCGCGCAGTGGTCCCTCGGCAGGCACGAACTGCCGCCCGAGCGGCGGGAGCGGGCCGCCGAGCTGGCCCGCCGGCTCGCGCCCGGTGTGTCCGCGGCCCTGGAATGGGGCCGCAGCTCCTCCGAAGCCGGCCCCTCCGGCGCGGTGCCCCTGCTGATCCGGGACGCGGTGTGGGACGGCGCGGGCAAACTTGCCGCCGAACTGGGCATCACCCAACACTCCTTGATCCTTGCCGTCGCCGGCCTGGTCCTCGGCCGCAACGGCGCCACCGCGCGCCCCGTGCTTGGCACCACCGTCTCCCGCCGCACACCGCGCCACGCGAGTGCCGTCGGCTACTTCAGCGCCACGGTGCCGGTCGCGCTGGAGACCGGCGGCGACCAGACCGTGGCCGACTATCTGCGCGGCGCCCACCGTCGGGCCATGACCGCCTACCGGGACGCCGACCTGCCGCTGTCGACGGTGCTGCCGGCCGCGGACCGCGCCGGACTCTCCCTGGTCGTCGTCCCCTGCCGCACGGTGCCCGGCATCGTCACCCCCGAGCTGACGGCGGCCTCGCTGCCGGACCCCGGCTTCGGCCCCGCCCAGTTCCCCCTCGCCCTCTACATCCGGCAGGACCTCGGCGGTGAGCGGCGCGGCCTGCTGCGGCACCGGGCGGCCGAGGTGGACGACGCCGCGGCCACCCGCTTCTGCCGCCAACTGGAGACCACTCTCGCAGCCATGGTCGAGAACCCGAGCACCTCCCTCGCGCGCCTCTCCACCGTCCCCGCGGCCGAACCGGCCGCCCACGCCGAGCCGTTGACGGCCGGTGCCGACCTCGCCGCGCTCTTCGCCGAGCAGGCCGCCCGTCTGCCCGCTCACGTCGCCGTCAGCGGCGAGCACCGGAGCCTGACCTACGCCGAGCTGGACCAGCGCGCCACCGCGCTCGCCCGGTCGCTGGCCGAGGCCGGGGTGCGCGCGGGAGACCGGGTCGGCGTCTGCCTGCACCGCGGCACCGACCTGGTCGTCGCCCTGCTCGCGGTGCTCAAGGCCGGCGCCGCCTACGTGCCCCTCAACCCGGACTACCCGCGTGAGCGGCTCGCCTTCGTCGCCGAGGACACCGGCCTCACCACGGCCGTGACCGACTGCGACCCGGAACTGCTGCCGTCGCACCTGACGCTGATCCCCGCCGACGCCACACCCGGACGGGCCGACACCCCGCTGCCGGACCCCGACCCGGAGCGGGTGGCCTACGTCATCCACACCTCCGGTTCGACCGGCACCCCCAAGGGCGTCCTGGTCCGGCACCGCAATGTCGCCGCCCTGCTGGCCGCGACGGCCGGTCCGGAAGGGTTCGGGTTCGGCGCGGACGACGTCTGGTCCCTCTTCCACTCCTTCGCCTTCGACTTCTCCGTCTGGGAGATCTGGGGCTGCCTGCTGACCGGCGGCCGCCTGGTCGTCGTACCGCACGGGGTCGCCCGCGACCCGGAGGGCTTCCACGCCCTGCTCGCCGCCGAGCGCGTCACCGTGCTCAACCAGACCCCGTCCGCCTTCGCCCAGCTCCTGGCCGCCGACGCGGCCTCGCCGGACCCCCTATCCGTCCGGCTGCTGATCTTCGGCGGTGAGCCGCTCGACCCCCGGATGCTGCTGCCCTGGATGGACCGCTACCCGGAGCGGGAGTGCCGGGTGGTCAACATGTACGGCATCACCGAGACCACCGTGCACTGCACCTGGCGCGACCTGACCCGGGCGGACGCCCTCGCCGGGACGCGCTCGGTGGGCCCCGCCCTGCCGGGGTGGCGGCTGTACGTGCTGGACGAGGAGGGCCGCCCGGTGGCTCCCGGCGTGCCCGGCGAGATCTACGTCGCCGGCAGCGGCGTCAGCGCCGGGTACCTCAACCGGCCCGAGCTGACCGCCGGACGCTTCGTCCCCGGCAGCTCCGCCGGACTCCCCGAGGAGGTCCTCTACCGGTCCGGCGACCGGGGCCGCCTCCTCCCCGACGGCCAACTGGAGCACCTGGGGCGGCTCGACGACCAGGTCAAGATCCGCGGCCACCGCATCGAGCTGGGCGAGATCAGCGGCGCCCTTCTCGCGCACCCCGCCGTCACCGGAGCCGCTGCGGTCGTCCGGGACGCCCATGACGCGGCCACCGCGCGCATCGACGCCTACCTCGTCGGCGCCGACACCGCGCCGGACCTCGCCGAGCTGCGCCAGTGGCTCGCCGCCCGGCTGCCCTCGCACATGCTGCCCGCCACCCTCACCCCGGTGCCGTCGCTGCCGCTGACCGTCAACGGCAAGCTCGACGCGGCCCGGCTGCCCGAACCGGCGCGCGGCCACGACCCCGCTCCGCCGGAGGCCGGCGCCGCCCCGCGCGAGCCCGCGGCCGCCGCCGACCGGCTCGCACGGGTGTGGCAGGAACTCCTCGGCGTCCCGGTGGGCGTCGACGACAACTTCTTCGAGCTGGGCGGCAATTCACTGCTCGCCGTCCGGCTCAACACCCTCCAGCGCACGACCGGATTCCCGGGCTCCCAGCTCAAGCACATATTCCGCAACCCGACCCCGCGCCGCCTCGCGGCGATCATCGGTCCGCCCGCCGGCGGGCGGACCACCCAGGAGGAAGCGTGAGCGAGTACAGCCAGGACCACGACCCCAGTACGGGCGCCGAGGAGACGGACGCCGTCGCGGTCGTCGGCCTGTCTCTGCGCGTGCCCGGCAGCGCCGACCCCGGAAGCTTCTGGCAGTCCGTCACCGACGGCGTCGTCTCCCTGCGGGCCGACGCGCCCGACGGGGGCCTGCACGCGGGCCAGATCGACCGGTTCGACCGGTTCGACGCCGACCTGTTCGGCATGCTGCCCGCCCAGGCGGCCGCGACCGACCCCCAGCACCGCGTCCTCACCGAGGTGGCCTGGCAGGCCCTGGAAGACGCCGGCATCGACCCCGAGCGGGCCACGGGCCGCATCGGCGTGTTCGTGGGCTGTGGCAGCGAGACGTACTACCGCGAGCACGTGCTCAAGGACGAGAAGACGGTACGCGTCCTCGGCACCGAACAGCTCGCCCTCGGCAACTCCCGCGACTTCCTCGCCACCGGCCTCGCCTACCGGCTCGGGCTGACCGGCCCCGCCATCACGGTCCAGACCGCCTGCTCCACCTCCCTCGTCGCCGTCCACCAGGCCATCCGCAGCCTGCTCACCTACGAGTGCGACATCGCGATCGCGGGCGGAGCCACCGTCCACCTCGACGAGGAGCAGGGCTACGTCTTCACCGAGGGCGGCATCACCTCGCCCGACGGCCGGTGCCGCGCCTTCACCGAGGGCTCGGCCGGCACGGTGCCCTCCAGCGGCGCCGGGATCGTGGTGCTGCGCCGGGTCTCCGACCTGCCCGGAACCGGCGAGAACGCCCGCGCCCACCTGCTGGGCAGTGCCGTCAACAACGACGGTGCCGCCCGTATGAGCCCCACCGCGCCCAGCCCGCAGGGCCAGGCCGACGTCCTGCGCGAGGCCCTGGCCGTCGCGGGGCTGGAGCCCGCCGACGTCGGCTACGTCGAGACGCACGGCACCGGCACGACCCTGGGGGACCAAGTCGAACTCGCCGCGCTGGCCGAGGTGTACGGACGCCGGCCCGCCGATGCCGGGCTCGCCCTGGGCGCGGTGAAGCCGAACATCGGGCACTGCGACTCGGCGGCCGGTGTCATCGGCCTGATCAAGGCGGTCCTCGCCGTCGAGGCGGGCGTGGTGCCGCCGGTCCCGTCCCAGCCCGGCGACGGCCCCGACGTGGCGCTGGGCTCCGCCTCCTTCGAGCTGCCCCGCGTCGCCCGGCCCTGGCCCGACGGCCGGCCCCGTACCGCGGGCGTCAGCTCGTTCGGGCTCGGCGGCACCAACTGCCATGTCCTGCTGACCGCGGCGCCCCGCCCCACCGAGCCGGCCGAGTCCGCGCCGTCGGCGCGGCGGGAGCCGCACATCGCCGCGCTGTCCGCGGCCACCCCGGAGGCGCTGCGGCGCAAGGCCCGCGACCTGGCGGCCTGGCTGGAGGGCGACGGCGCCGAGGTGCCGGTGGGCGAACTCACCGGCACGCTCTGGCACCACCGCCGGGCGCTGTCCGAGCGCTGGGCGACCGCGCTGCCCGCCGACCCCGCCCAGGCCCGCGAGCGTCTCGTGGCCGCGCTGACCGTCCTGACCGGCAACGGCGGCCGTCGCGCCCTGACCGCGCCCCGGCTCGCCGCCGTGCTGCCCGGCCAGGGGGTCCCCCTCGCCGGTGCGGGAGCGGGACTGGCCGCCGTGGACGAGCGGTTCGCGGCCGACCTGGCCGAACTCGCCGCCGAGGTGAGCCGGGCCGGCGGCCCCGACCTCGCCGACGCCCGGAACTGGCCGGCCGACGACCCGCGCCTGCTCGACACCGCCGTGGTCCAGCCCCTGCTGCTGATCCTCGGCCTGGCGGGCCTGCGCCACACCGAACGGCACGGCCTCGCACCGGCGTTGCTGCTCGGACACAGTGTCGGCGAGCTGACCGCGGCCACCCACGCGGGCGTCTTCTCCGTGGCCGACGCGGTGGCCGCCGTCGTACGGCGCGGCAGGCTGATGGCCTCGGCCGAGCCCGGCACGATGACCGCCGTGCGCGCCGGTGAGGAGACCGCCGTACGGCTCGCGGCCGGCCTGGAGGTCGACGTCTGCGTGCTCAACGGGCCGGACAACACCGTCTGCGGCGGTCCCGAAGCGGCGCTGGCCGCCTTCGAGGAGCGCTGCGCCGAGGCCGGTCTCCGGACCACGCGCCTGCCGGTCACCCGCGCCGGCCACTCGCGCGCCATGGCCGGGGCAGCCAAGGAGTTCGAGACGTTCGTCGCCACCCTGACCCTCTCGGCACCCACCGTGCCCATCATCTCCGGGCTCACCGGAAAGCTGCTCACCGACGCGCAGGCGGTCGATCCGGCTTACTGGGGAAGCCAGTTGAGCAACCCGGTCCGGTTCACGGACGCGGTCGCCACCCTGCTCGACGCCGCCCCGGACACCGTCCTCGGCCTGCACCGCTCGCACGCGGCCACCGCCGAGGTGCGCCGGGCGGCGAGCGCCGCGCGGCGCGATCTCCTCGTCGTCGACGCGGCGGACCGCGCCGGCGCCGACGAGGCCGCCGACTGGTACGGCGCCCTGGCGGCGCTGTGGACGGCGGGCCACACGCCCACCGGCCCGGCCCGCCCCGCCCACGTCGTCGCGCTGCCCGCCTACCCCTTCGCCGACCAGCGGCACTGGGTGGCGGCCCCGGAGCCCCAGCCCCTGGAAGCCCCGGCCGGCGTGCCCGTATCGGACCTGACCGCCGCGGCCGACGAGGTCGTTCCCGTCGCGGTCACCGCCGAGGAGCAGTCCGGGGACGTGTCGACGGCCGACGCCGTCCGGGCCTTGTGGCAGGACACCTTCGGCATCGCCGAACTGCGCCCCGAGGACAACTTCTTCGACCTCGGCGGCACCTCCCTGCACGCCGCCCACCTGGTCAGCGTCGTCAACGACGCCCTTCTGGTGGAGATCCGGCTGCAGGACCTGTACGAGAACTCCTCCCTTGCCGGGTTCATCGCCCGCACCGAGGAACTCGCGGCCGAACGCGACGACGTCGCCCTGCTGCGGCTGCTGGAGGAGATCGAGAGCGAGGAGGGCCAGAACAGCCATGAGTGATCTCTCCGCGCGCCTCGACGCGCTGACCCCGGAACAACGGCGCCAGCTCAGCGCGGGCCTGCGCGCCCGGCGCGCCGAACAGCAGCGCGGCCCGGCGGAACTCTCCGAGAAGCTGCGCCGCAGCCTGTACTTCTTCGCCAGCGCCGACCACGCCGACGCCGCGAGCTACTACGCGTTCGTGCTGGAGGCGGCGGCCGCCGCCGACGCCGCGGGCCAGCACGCCGTGTGGTTCCCGGAGCGCCACTTCGTCGAGTTCGGCGGCTTCTCGCCCAACCCGTCGGTGCTGGCCGCCGCGGTCGCCGCCCGCACCAGCACCATCCGCATCCGCGCCGGCAGTGTGGCCGCCCCGCTGCACCACGCGGCCCGCGTCGCCGAGGAATGGGCGGTCGTCGACGGCCTCTCCGGCGGCCGGGTCGGCCTCTCCTTCGGCAGCGGCTGGCACCCGGACGACTTCGCCCTGGCCCGCGCCGACTACCAGGACCGGCGCGAGGTCACCGGCCGCACCATCGAGGACATCCGCGCGCTCTGGCGCGGCGAGACCCTGCCGTACCCCTCCACCGCGGGCACCACGACCCAGGTCCTGACCCGGCCCCGGCCCGTCCAGCCGGAGCTGCCGGTCTGGCTCACCGCCACCGGCACACCCCAGACCTTCGTCACCGCCGCCAAGGCCGGGTACGGGGTGGCGACCGCGCTCCTCGGGCAGACGATGCCCGCCCTGCGCGAGAACATCGCCCGCTACCGGCAGGCATGGCAGGACGCCGGACACCCCGGCGAGGGCGACGTCGTCGTCATGGCGCACGCGTACGTCAGCGACCGGCCGGACCTGGAGGACTTCCTCCGCCCGGCCATGCACTCCTACCTGCGGTCCTTCCGCAACCAGACGGGGAGCAGCGATGAACTCGTGCTGCTGGAGAACGCCTACCTGGACTTCCTGACCGGCCCCTCGCTCCTCGGCAGCCCGGCCAAGGCCCGGTCCGTCCTGGCCGACCTGGCCGAGGCGGGCGCCGACGAGGTGGGGTGCCTGATCGACTTCGGGCTGCCCGCCGCCGACGTCCTGAAGGCGCTCCCCGCCCTCTTCCACCTTGGTGTCCCCGCCGTCGAGAGGACCGCATGAGCACGCCCGCAGACCAGCGGCTGACGGCCCGGCTCGCCCGGCTCAGCCCCGCCCAGCGCGCCGCGCTCACCAGCCGGCTCGCCGCCCGCAACGGCCCGGTACTGCGCCCGAGGCCCGGACCGCGCGACCGGTTCCCGCTCGGCATGGACCAGGAACGCCTGTGGATTCTCGACCAGCTCGATCCGGGAACCACCACCTACACCCTCGGCTACGGGCTCCGCGTGCGCGGCGCCTTCGACCGGGAACTCTTCCGGCGCGCGGCGGACAGCCTGGTCAGCCGCCACGAACTCCTGCGCTCCGGCGCCGAGTCCGAGGACGGCCGGCCCTTCCTGCGGGTGCACCCCGACCGGCGGGCCGACCTCACCTACACCGACCTGACGCGTGACGACACCACCGAGGTACCGGCCGACGAGGTGGAGGCGCGCCGGACGGAGTTCATCGCCGAGCAGGTGCGCCGCCCCTTCGACCTGGCCGCCGACCCGGTGCTGCGTCTCGCGGTCGCCAAGGTGGCCGAGGACGACCACCAGATCGTCGAGACCATGCCGCACTCGTTCGTCGACCAGTGGTCCTACGTGCGCCTCAACGAGGAACTCCTGGAGCACTACCGGGCGCTGGCCGAGGGACGCGCGCCGCGCGTGGCCGAGATGCCGGTCCAGTTCGGCGACTGGGCGCACTGGCAGCGGGAACGCTTCGCCGGTCCGCACGGCGCCGGACACCGGGCGTTCTGGCGGACCTTCCTGGACGGCGTACCCCAGCGCCTCGCGCTGCCCTACGACCACAGCCCCGACACCACCGACCACCACGGCGAGCACTACAACTTCACGCTCGACGGCACGGTCGCCGAGGCGTTCTTCCGGCACGCGCGGGAGGCCCGCACCACTCCCGCCACCGCGATGACCGCCGTGTACGCCGCGCTGCTGTACGAGGTCACCGGCCAGCGCGACCTGATCATCGGCATCCCCACCTCCACCCGGAACGAGCCGGAGGCGGAACCGCTGATCGGGTTCCTGCTGACCAGCGTCCCGCTGCGGATCAAGCTGCCGGAGAACCCGGCGCCCAAGGACGTGCTCGCGGCCGTCGCCGCCTCCGCCGCCGCCGTGGCCGACCACCGGGAAGTGCCCTTCGGCGAGATCGTCGAGGCCGCCGCCCCGGACCGCGCCACCAATCAGTACCCGCTGCTCCAGACCATGCTGGTGCAGCTCGACCTCGACGACTCGCAGACCCTGGAGCTGCCGGGCGCCGAGGTGTACGCCAACGCCGTGCCCGAGGGCATCTCCACCATGGACCTGACGACGGCCTGGTGGCGGGTCGGGACGACCGTCTACGGACGGATCGAGTACCGCACGGCGCTGTTCGAGCACGCGACCGTCGCCGCCATGGCCGACCGTCTGCTCCAGCTCATCGAGCAGTTCACCCGGCACCCCGACCAGCCGCTGCGGCGCCCCGTCCCGGCCCTGCCCGCGCCACCCGCCCCGCTGCTCGACGGCGGCACCGCGCCCGGCGCCGCCCCGGCCGGACCGGTCGCCGCCGAGATCCTCGCCCGGGTCACCGCGGCCTGGACCGAGGTCCTCGGCACCGAACCGCCCGGCCCCGACGCGGTGTTCTTCACCAGCGGCGGCACCTCGCTGCTCGCCGTCCGGCTCGCCCACACCCTGCGCGCCGACGGCTTCACCGTCACCCTGAAGGACGTCTTCACCCACCCCACCCCGGCCGGACTCGCCCAGGCCCTGGCCGCCCGCCGCGACACCCCGGCAGACCACGCGCCGGTCCCGCCCGTCGGGCCGGCCGGCCCCGAGCAGGAGATGCTCCTCGGCCGCGGCCTGTCCCGCGTCGAGGACCTCTCGCACACCCATGTCCTCACCGCCGACGGCCCGTTGGACGCCGAGCGCCTGCGCCGGGCGGCCGCGGACGTGGTACGCGCCCATCCCACGCTGACCACCGCCGTGCGCCCCGACGACACCCTCGGCGCCCGGCTGGTGCCCGGCGCGGACTGGTACTGGTCGGCGGAGGCCGCCGGAACCGACCCGCGCCAGGTGGTGGACGCCCAGCGGGCCCGCTTTGACCGTGCCGCCGGTCCGCTGTTCGCCGTCAGCCACCTGCCCGGTGGCCCCGGAGAGGCCGACCGCGTCGTCATCGGCGCGAGCCACCTCGTCATCGACGGCATGTCCTGGGGCATCGTCCTCGCCGACCTGGCCGCCGCCTACCGGGGCGAGCCCCTGGCCGCCGAACGGGCCGGCTACGCCGAGCACGCCGCCGTCGTACGGGCCCTCGACCCGGCACCGCACGCCGGGTACTGGCGGGCGCAGTCGGCCGGTGCAGGACAGTACCGCTGGCGGCTGGACGGCCCCAACACCTATGCGGGTGAGCGGCAGTTCGAGGTGTCGGTGCCGCTGCCCCCGGACGGGCACGGCACGCTCCAGGCCGCGGCCCTCACCGCCGTCGCCCGTGCGCTCGGCCCCTGGGCGCCGCACGAGCAGCCGTCGGTGTGGCTGATCGGCCTGGGCCGCGACCCGCTGGCCGCGCTGCCCGACTGGGACCCGGACCGGGCCGTCGGGTTCTACTCGGCCGCCCACCCCTTCCGGGTGCCGCTCACCGGCGGCCCGGCGGAGGACGACCTGCGCGCCACGGTCACCGCGCTGCGCGGCATCCCCGACTCCGGCAAGACGTTCGGGCTGCTGGGCTGCGCCGCCGACCCCGGTCTGCGCGCGGAGTTCGCGGCCCTGGAACGGCCCCGGGTCATCGTCAACCACCTCGGTGAGCTGACGGACCCGGTCGACGGCTCGGCCGGCCCCTTCACCGCCTCGGCGCAGACCGCCGCCACCGGCAACGGCGAGGTCGAGCGCGAGGTGGACGTGGACATCGCGGTCCAGGTGCGCGACGGCCACGCCGTACTGCGCTGGCTGTACAACCCCGGAGCGGTGGACGCCGCCGCCGTCAAGGAGGCCGCCGAGGCCGCGGTCCGCGAACTGCGCGGTCTGCTCGCGGGGGACTCGCAGGACCCGGACCAGGACGGCCTTCCCGGCGTGACCGGAGTGACCGAGGAAAGCATGGAACGCCTCTTCGCCCGGCTCAACCGGGAGCGACGCGAGCGGCAGGGGGAGCAGGTATGACCGAGCCCGCCGCGACGGCGGCCCCGCGCCGCAGCCCCCTCGTCGCCCTGCTGACGGCCCAGTACCTGTCGGCCTTCGGCAACGCCATCACGGTCGTGACCGTCCCGCTGTACGTCCTGCACACCACCGGCTCGACCGCGACCACCGGACTCGCCGGGTTCATCGGCGCCCTGCCGCTGATCTTCGCGGGCGCCGTCGGCGGTGTCCTGGTCGACCGGTTCGGCGGACGCAGACTGAGCGTGCTGTCCGACTTCGCCGCCGGAATCCTGGTCCTGCTGGTGCCGCTGCTGGACGCCACCGTCGGGCTGCCCATCCCGCTGCTGCTCGCCCTGCTGTTCGCCCGTACGGTCGTGGCGACCCCCGCCACGGCCGCCCGGATGGCGCTGCTCAAGCCCGTCATCGAGGGCGCCGGGGCGCGGCTGGAGAGCGTCAACTCCTGGTATCAGGCGGCCCCCAGGCTCGGTCTGGTGGCCGGCGCGCCGCTGGCCGGCGTGCTGATCGCGGCGACCGGCTCGGCCGTCGGCATGTACGTCGACGCCGCGACCTTCCTCGTCGCCGCCGCGCTCGTCGCGTTCGCGGTGCCGGTCGCCGAGTCCGCCGGGCCCCGCGGCGACGGGACCGCCGGACCCGGCTTCTTCGGCCAGCTCCGCGAAGGCGCTGCCCTGGTGCGGACGATGCCGGTGATCGGCGCGATGACCGCCTTCGTCGTCGTCACCAACTTCCTCGACGACGCCTTCACCCCGCTGTTCCTGCCGGTGTACGCCCAGGACGTGCTGCACAGCAGTGCGGCCATGGGATGGTTCCTCGGCGCGGTCGGCATCGGCGCGATCGTCGGCACCTTCCTGTACGGGCCCGCCAGCCGGAACATCCTCTCCAACCGCCGCTACACGCTGTTCGGCTGCTTCGCGGTGGTCGCCGTGCTGCGCATGTCGCTCTACCTGGAGCCCGGCGCCGTCGGCGTGACCGTGATCTGCTTCCTGGTCGGCGTGGCCGGCGGTCCGCTCAACCCGATGCTCTCGACCGTCATGCTCGAACGGGTCCCCGAGGAGCTGCGCGGCCGGGTCTTCGGCCTCACCGGCGCGATGGCCCTCACCTCCGCCCCGCTCGGCGTGCTGACCGCCGGGTGGCTGGTGGACCTGGCCGGCCTGCGCGTCCCGATGCTCTGCTTCTCCCTCGTCTATCTCGTCCTGATCGCCGTGAGCTGGCGGTGGCCCGCGCTGCGCGCCATGGACGAGCGGCCCGGCAGCGCAGACCCGGTGGACGCGCCCGCGCCCGACGCGGACCCCGGCACCAGACTGGACGAGGGGGCGAGCGCCCGATGACCGCCGTACACCCGGCCGACGGCACCCTCGAAGGACGTACGGCCGTGATCACGGGCGCCGCGCGTGGCGCCGGGCGCGCCTGCGCGCTCGCCTTCGCGGCCCAGGGCGCCGACCTGGTCCTGCTGGACGTGGCCGCCGGGATTCCCGGCGTCCCCTATCCGCTGGGCTCCGAGAGCCAGCTCGCGCACACCGCCGACGCCTGCCGCCGCCAGGGCGCCGACGTGCTCACCGCCGCCGTCGACGTCCGGGACCTCGCGGCCCTGACCGAGCTGCGCGAGCGGACGCACGACCGCTTCGGGGCGCCGCACGTGCTCGTCAACAACGCGGGCATCGTGGCGCCTTCCGGGCGGCCGGTGCACGAGACGCCGGAGGAGGACTGGCAGCTCATGGTGGACATCGACCTCGGGGGCGCGTGGCGCGCCACCAAGGTGTTCGCCCCGGCCATGGTCGAGCGCCGCTCCGGCTCGATCGTCAACATCGCGTCCACCGCGGGCCTGGTCGGCTACC
This sequence comes from Streptomyces bauhiniae, assembly GCF_004784475.1. Lineage (GTDB taxonomy): Bacteria > Actinomycetota > Actinomycetes > Streptomycetales > Streptomycetaceae > Streptomyces > Streptomyces seoulensis. The sequence continues at coordinate 502,483 of NZ_SRRT01000004.1, read as the reverse complement.
GCAACTTCGCCGGGTACGTCGCGGCCAAGCACGGGCTGGTCGGCCTCACCAAGGCCAGTGCCCTCGACTACGCCTCGTACGGCGTGCGGGTCAACGCGGTGTGCCCCGGCAACATCCGGGACGAACCCGCGATGGACGGCCGGATGCTCTCCGAGGTGGCCCGGGCGCTCGACGTACCGGCGGCCGAGCACGAGGAACTGTTCATGGCCGACCAGCCGATGAACACCCTGGTCGACCCGGCCGACGTGGCGGCCGCCGCGCTCTGGCTCGCCGGTGACGGCTCCCGCCGCGTCACCGGCACCACCCTGACCGTCGACGCCGGCTACTCGGCCCGGTGACGCCCATGGACGCCTCCGCGCTTCACGCCGAGCGGCGTGCCGCCACCGCGACCGAGCGCCAGTTCTGGTTCGCCGAGCGGATCGCGCCCGGCTCACCCGCCTGGCGCGTGCTGAGCACCGTGCGCATCGACGGCACACCGGACCGGAAGGCCCTGGCCGCCGCGGCGGGGAGGGTGGTCGCGCGGCACCCCGCGCTGCGCTCGGTCTTCGCCCCCGAGGACGGGGAGCTCGGGTGCACGACGGTGGAGCCCGCCGACCCGCCGCTGCTCGAACTCCCGCCGGGCACCGGCTTCGAGGCGGCCGCCCGCGAGCTGGCCCGCACCGCGCTCCTCGACCCGGGCACCGGTCACCATGTGGTGCTAGCGCTCAGCGAGGACGTGGGTGACGCCCCCGGCGCCACGCTGTACGTCCTCACCCACCACCTCGTGTACGACGGGCTGTCCCACGAGGTGTTCACCGCCGACCTCGCGCGGGCCCACGCCCGCGTCCTCGCCGGTGAGCCCGAACCCGCCCCGCTCGCCCACCCCGTACCGCCGCCCCCGGACGCGGCCCGGCGTGCCGAACTCACCGCCTATTGGCGGTCGGCGCTCGACGGCATGCCCGATCTGCCGGGCGACGGCGACGGGCCGACCCAGCGGGACCTCGCCCGGACCGAACCGCACAGTCGCCTCGTCCGGTTCCCCGGCGAGGCGGGCGCCACGGTGCGGGAGGCGGCCCGGCGCCTGGCCTGCCCGCCATTCGCCGTGCTGTTCACGGCGTACGCCCAGGCCCTGTACGACCTGTGCGGGGCCGAGGACTTCTGCGTCGGCACCCCGGTGTCCACCCGGACCCCGGACCTCGAGGACGCGATCGGCTGCCTGCTGACCACCCTGCCGGTGCGGATACGGCGCCCCGCCGAGGCCGGCGCCTGCGAGCGCACCTGGACGACCTTCACCGACGGCCTGTTCCACATGGACCTCCCGCAGGACGACCTGGTCCGTGCCGTGCGCACCCGCCCAGGCCGCCGTATGCCGCTCTACCAGGCCCTGTTCGCGTACGAGAGCTGGCCGCGCCCCGTCCACGACGCGGGCACGGTCCGGATGCGCACCATGCCCGTCACCCCGCTCGGCACCCAGGCCGAGGTCCTGTTCCAGTTGAACGAGCTGCCCGGCCACCGCCTGGAGGGGATGCTCCAGGCCCCCGCCGGCGGGCTCTGGGCGGGACGTCTGGCCGCGCTGTCGGACGCCGTCCGGCACCGGCTCGCCCTGCTCACGACCACCACCGAGGAGATCGCCCGATGACACTAGTGATGTGTCTGCCGTACGCGGGGGCCGGTGCCGGCGTCTACCGCTCCTGGAAGGCCCTGGCCACCGACCGCGCCCGCGCCGTACCCATCCAACTACCAGGCAGAGAGGAGGAGTTCTCCCGGCCCCGCTACACCTCGTTCCCGGAGTGCGTCGCCGACGTCACCCGCCGCATCACCGAGGCCGCGGCCGGCGAGCCCTTCGCCGTCTTCGGCCACAGCTTCGGCGGACTGATCGCCTACGAGGTCACGCGCCATCTCTGCGAGACCGGCGGCCCGGTGCCCGAGCGGCTGATCGTCAGCGGCACCCGCAGCCCCCGCTACCGCGGCTACACCGGTCTCAGCGACGATGACGACGAGGCCGTCAACCGGCTGATGAACGACAGCGCGCGCGGTTTCGAGGCCCTGAACAACCCCGAGCTGCGCGCCATCCTGCTGCCGACGCTCCGCTCCGACGCCCGGCTGCTGGAGCAGTACGGCGACTACCGGCCCGAGGAGTGCGAGCCCCTGCCGGTCCCGCTCACCGCGCTGCGCGGGGTGTCGGACACGCTGGCCACCTCCGAGGGCGTCGCCGACTGGAAGACCTTCACCACGAAGGACTACGCCGAGTACGAGATGCCCGGCGGCCATCTCTACCTGCTGGACTCCATGCCGGAACTGTGGCGCGTCATCGAGGAGCAGCTATGACCGTGGCCCCCCTGCCTCCGCTGCCGGCCGAGGCGGAGTACGGCCAGCTCGGCCTCGCCCGTGCGGGACTGGCCGAGCTGCGCCGGGAAGACCCGGAACTGGCCGAGCTGCTCGACGCGGAGGTCCGCGACCAGGACACCACCCTGGCGATGATCGCCTCCGCCAGCATCGCCGCCCCGTCCGTTCTCGCCGCCGGCGGCTCCGCGCTGTCCAACGTCACCGCCGAGGGCTACCCCGGCGCCCGCTACCACCCCGGAGCGGCCAACTTCGACGAGGTCGAACGGCTCGCCGTGAGCCGGGCCATGGACCTGTTCGGGGCGCGGTACGCCAACGTCCAGCCGCACTCGTGCTCCTCGGCCAACCTCGCCGTGCTCGCCGCCCTCGTGCCGCCCGGCGGCACCCTGCTGGGGCTCGACCTGGACGCGGGCGGCCACCTCACCCACGGTTCCCCGGCCTCGGTCACCGGACGGCACTACCGGGCCGTGCACTACGGCCTCGACGCGCACGGCCTGATCGACTACGAGCAGGTCGCCGCACTCGCCGCCGAACACCGCCCCGCCGTGCTGATCGCGGGCGCCAGCGCCTACCCCCGGACCCTGGACTTCGCCCGCTTCCGGGAGATCGCCGACTCGGTCGGCGCCTACCTCCTGGCCGACATCTCGCACATCGCCGGTCTGGTCGCCGCCGGAGAGCACCCCAGCCCCGTCGACCACGCGCACATCACCACGACCAGCACCTACAAGCAGCTCGGCGGCCCGCGCGGCGGGCTCATCCTCAGCGGCCGCGACCACCGCACCCCCGGCCCCGACGGGCGCACCCCGCTGGACCGGCTGATGCAGCGGGCCGTCTTTCCGCAGAACCAGGGCACCCCCGCCCCCGCCGCGATCGCCGCCAAGGCCCGCGCGTTCGCACTCGCCGCCGAGCCCCGGTTCACCCGCACCGCCCGGCTGACCGTCTCCGGCGCCCACGCGCTCGCCGCCGAACTGGGACGGCTGGGACACCGGGTGCTCACCGGCGGCACCGACAACCACATGGTCCTGATCGACCTCCGCGACAGCCGGCTCACCGGTGTCGTCGCGGAACGGGCCCTGGAGGAGTGCGGCATCCTCGTCAACCGCAACCGCATACCGGGCGACACCCGGTCCCCGCTCGTCACGAGCGGCGTCCGGCTGGGCTGCAACATCCTCGCCCAGCGCGGTATGGGTCCGCAGCACATGCGGGAGTGCGCGGAACTCATGCACGCCGTCCTGGCCGCCACCACACCGCTGAGCGACACCGAGTACCGCGTCGACCCCCATGAGCGCGTCCAACTGCGCGAGCACGTACGGGCGTTGTGCGCCCGCCACCCGCTGCCGCACGCGACCGTCCGGGCCGACGACCCCGGTGCCCTTGGAACAGGAGCCGCCCTGTGAGCCCCGACACCGTGACCGCCGCCGCTCCGGCCGCCTGGCCCGCCGTGCTCGTCCCCGCCGACCGTCCGCGCCGCGCCGGTGCCGAACCGCGCGCGACCGGTGTGGTCCGGGGCGCCCTGGCCGGGGACGGCGCGGCGGGCCACCTGCTCCTCGCCTCCTTCGCCGCCCTGCTGCACCGTCTCACCGGCCAGGACCGGGTCGCGATCGCCACCCCCGAGGGCCTCACCGGATACGCCGTCGCCGAGGACTCCACCACGGCGGACCTCGTCACCGGCCGCACTCCCGTGACGCCCACCGCCGACGCGGGCACGCCCCCGGTGGCGGCCGTCCTGGGCGCCGCGCCGCAGGACGCCCCGCCGTACGAACTGCACCTCGCCCTGGTCCGGCAGGGTGCCGAGTGGACGGCCGAACTGCGCTACGACGAGGGGCTGTTCACCCCCGGCACGGCCGGCCGGGTGCTCTCCCATCTGCGCACCCTGACCGCGCACGCCGTCCAGGACCCGCGCACCCCGGTGTCCCGGCTCGCCCTGCTCACCGCCGAGGAGACGCACCGGGTCCTGACCGAGTGGAACGACACGTCGGCCGACCTGCCGCACGGCACCTGCCTGCACACGGCGTTCGAGGAGCGGGCCGCGGCCACTCCCGATGCGCCCGCCGTCGTCCACGAAGGCCGCACCTGGACCTACGGTGAGGTCAACGCCGCCGCCAACCGGCTGGCCCACCGCCTCCGGGAGGCGGGCGTGGGGCCCGACGCGCGGGTCGGACTGTGCCTGGAGCGCTCCGCCACCCTGCTCACCGCCGTACTGGGCATTCTCAAGGCCGGCGGCGCCTACGTCCCCCTCGACCCGGACTATCCGAGCCGGCGGCTCACCACCATGCTGGAGGGCACCTCCTGCGCCGTCGTCGTCACCGACCGGCTCCGGTCTTCCGTACTGCCCGCTCCGTCGCCCGGCACCGAACGGCTGGTCGTCCTCGCCGACGGCCTCCTCGACGGCACCGCCCCGGAACTCGCCGGCCACCCGGAGACCGACCTTGGCCCCACCGCCGGTCCGGACGACCTCTGCTACGTCATCCACACCTCCGGCTCGACGGGCCTGCCCAAGCCCATCGCGCTGCGCCACCGAGGCGTCGTGAACAACCTCGCGGACCTCAACTCCCGCTACGGCGTCGGGCCGTCGGACCGCGTTCTCGCCCTGTCCTCGCCGAGCTTCGACATGTCGGTGTACGAATTCCTCGGCATCACCGCCGCCGGCGGAACCGTCGTGGTGCCCGAGGCGGACCGCGCCAAGGACGTCGCGTACTGGGCCCAGCTCTTCGACCGGCACGACGTCACCGTCTGGAACTCCGCACCCGCCCTGCTGGAACTGGTCACCGAGCACCTGGAGCACACCGGGAGCGCGGCCCTGGCCCGGCTGCGCCTGGTCATGCTCGGCGGCGACTGGGTCCCGGTGTCGCTGCCCGACCGGGTCCGGGCGCTCGCCCCCGGCGTCCGCTTCATCGTCCTCGGCGGCGCCACCGAGGCGTCGATCCACTCCACCCTCTACGAGGTCGCGGAGACCGACCCTGCCTGGACGAGCATCCCCTACGGCCGGCCCATGGCCAACCAGCGCGCCTACGTCCTGGATGACGCGGGGCAGCCGGTTCCGCCCGGTGTCGCCGGCGAACTCCACCTCGCCGGCACCGGCCTGGCCCGCGGCTACCTGGACCGTCCCGAGCTGACGGCCGAACGGTTCCTGGAGTGGTCGTACGGCGACGTGAGCGACCGCCTCTACCGGACCGGGGACCTCGCCCGCTGGCGCCCCGACGGTGTCCTGGAGCTGCTCGGCCGCAAGGACTTCCAGGTCAAGCTGCACGGACTGCGCGTCGAACTGGGCGAGATCGAAGCCGTGCTGCGCGCCCACCCCGCCGTGCGGGAGGCCGTCGTCACGGCGAGGGAGGACGCGGCCGGCGGCCGGCACCTGGTCGGCCACGCCGTCGCCCACCCCGGTCCGGCGCCGCGCCCCGACGAACTGCGCGCCCACCTGGCCAAGGCGCTGCCGTCGTACATGGTGCCGTCGGCGGTCCTCGTGCTGGACGAGCTGCCCCTCAACGTCAACGGCAAGCTCGACCGCAAGGCCCTCGGCGCCCTCGCCGTGACGCCGGACGAACCGGGTTCCGGCCCCGCATCCACCGAGGTTCCGGTCGGCGCCTGGGAGGAGTACCTCGCCGCGGTCTGGCAGGACATCCTCGGCACCGGGCCGGTCGGCCGCGACGACGACTTCTTCGCGCTCGGCGGCGACTCCATGTCCGCCCTGCGGTGTCTGACCCGCATCGGCAACGGCCTGCGCTGGCCCGACCTGTTCCGCCACCCGACGGTCCGGGGGCTCGCCGCCCACCTCACCGCGGCCGGATGCACGCCGCCGTCCGCCTGACGCGTACCGGCCCGGTTCCCGCCCGGTGAACCGGGCCGGTCACGCCCGCGTCCCCGTACCCGCCCATGGAGGAGAAACCGTGACGGTCCATACCGACACCGACGCGCCGCCGCTCACCGCCGAGGCGTTCCGGTCCGTCTTCCGGCACCACGCGGCCGGGGTCGCCGTGGTGACCGCGCACGCCGGCCGCCCGGCCGGGTTCACCGCCACCTCGCTCTCCTCCGTGGCGGCGGCGCCGCCCACCCTCTCGTTCTCCATGAGCACCGCCTCGTCGAGTTGGCCCGTCTTCCGGGAGGCGTCCCACGTCGGGGTGCACATCCTCGCGGAGAGCCAGCGGGACCTCGCGGCGACCTTCGCCGCCGGCGGCCCGGACCGCTTCGCCGCACCGACCCGCTGGCGGCGCGGCCCGCACGGCGTCCCGGTGCTGGACGGCGTACTGGCCTGGCTGGTGTGCCGGGTCGAGGCGGCCGTCCCCGCGGGGGAACACCGGCTGATCGTCGCCCGCGCCCTCACGGTCGAGCCCCCTTCCGGCGGCCGCCCACTGCTGTACCACGACCGCGCCTACGCCCGGCTCAGCGAGGGATGACCTTCCGGCGACTACCAGGGCAGCACCCCCGCCCCCTCCTGAAACGTCCCGCTCACCTCCCCCTCGCAAGCCAGCCGCACAATCACCCCCGCCCCCTCCTGAACACTCCGCGTCCCCGTGTGGTGGTTCAGGTCCGTTGCCGTGAAGCCCGGGTCCGCCGCGTTGATGCGCAGGTTGGGGAACGCCTTCGCGTACTGCACGGTCAGCATGTTCAGGGCCGCCTTGGAGGCGGGGTAGGAGAGGTCGGGGTAGAAGTGCTCCGGGGCGGACGGGTCGGCGAGGGCGCGGGTGAGGGCCAGGCCGCTGCTGACGTTGACCACGACCGGGGCGGGGGAGCGGAGGAGGAGGGGGAGGAAGGCTTGGAGGACGCGTACCGGGCCGAAGACGTTCGTCTCGAAGACCTTCCGTACGTCGTCCGCCGTCACCGCCGCCGGGTCGACGAAGCCGCCGTCCGGGCGGCGCGGCTCGATGCCGGCGTTGTTGACCAGGACGTCCAAGCCGCCCGCCGCCTCCAGCGTGCGGACCGCCGCGAGTACGGACGCGTCGTCGGTCACGTCGAGCTGTACGAAGGTCGCGCCCAGTTCCTCGGCCGCCCGCCTGCCCCGCGCCTCGTCGCGGGCGCCCACGTACACGGTGTGGCCCTCGGCCAGCAGGCGGCGGGCGGTCTCGTAACCGAGGCCCTTGTTCGCTCCGATGATCAATGTGTTCGTCATGGTTCCAGCCTCCGCCGGGCGCGCGCGGGCAGCCAGAGGACCGGTTTTCCTGGGACCGGCGGTACCAGGCGGGCGCACGCCCCGCGCGGCACACTGGACCGTATGGCGAGCGCGGAACTCGGGACGGCGATCCACCGCTGGCGGGACCGGCTCCCGCCCGGCGAGGCGGGGCTGCCCCTGGGCGGGCGCAGGCGGGCCTCGGGGCTGCGGCGGGAGGAGCTGGCCCAGCTCGCCGGGATCTCCGTCGACTATGTGACCCGGCTGGAGCAGGGCCGGGCCACCAACCCCTCCTCCCAGGTCGTGGAGGCGCTCACCCGGGCGCTGCGCCTGTCGGCGGCCGAGCGCGACCATCTGTACCGGCTCGCCGGACTCGCCCCGCCCGCCCCGACGAGCGTGCCCACCTTCATCCCGCCCAGCGTGCACCGGCTGCTGGACCGGCTCGGCCGCACCCCGGTCGCCGTCTACGACGCCACCTGGACCCTGCTCACCGCCAACCCGCCCTACGCGGCCCTCATGGGCGACTCCACCCGCTGGAAGGGGCGCCAACTCAACGGTGTCTGGCGGCACTTCGCCGGACCCGGTTCCGGCGTACGGCACACTCCCGAGTCCCTGGCCGCCTTCGAGTCCGCCCTCGTCGCCGACCTCCGCGCGGCCGCCGGACGCTACCCCGACGACCGCGCCCTCGCCGTGCTGATCGCCGAACTGCGTACGCAGAGCGCCCGGTTCGCGGAACTGTGGGACAGCGGCACCGTCGGCGTCCATGACGCGGCGCGCAAGACCATCGACCACCCGGTGGTCGGCCCGCTGACCCTCGACTGCGACATCCTCTCCGTCGCGGGCAGCGATCTGCGGGTCATGGTCTACACCGCCGAACCCGGCACCGAGGACGCCGAACGCCTCGCCCTGCTCATGGTGTTGGGGACCCAGGAGGTGGCCGTCTGAGCGCTCGTGGGTACCCGTAAGCGCATCCCGCCGAACGGAAGGGAAGCACCATGGCCTCCACAACACGCCCCCGCGCGGGCCGACTTCGGACCTGGCTGACCCTCGCCACCGACAACTGGCTCTCCCGCGGCTACCTCCTGGTGGCCGGCTCCGCGCTCGGGTTCTTCCTCTGGGCCGTCTACCTCTCGCCGGACCCCGGCTTCGCCGCGATCTGGCCCTTCGCCGCCACCCTGCCGCTCAGCGCCGTCGCCTTCCTCGCGCCCTCGCCCGAACTCGACCCCTCGGTGGACTGGCTCACCCCGCTGCTCTTCGCCGCCTGGGTGACACTGTGCGCGCTGGTCAACGCCGGGCTGCTCGGCATGGCGGTACGCGCCTTCCGTACCCGCTCGGCGGCCTAGGCACCCGCCAGCGGATACCGGTGCACCGGTGGCAGCTCCGTCAGCAGGCCCGGCCACACCGTGTCGATGACATGCGCGCTCGGGGTGAACAGCGGCCGGGGCAGCGCCGCCGGGTCGTGCCACTCCCAGCGGTCGATCAACTCCGGCTCCCGTACGCTCGGTTCACCCTTGTACGCGCTCACCCGCACCGCCGCCGTCACGCGCGGGATGCCGTGCACCGAGTCCATCAGCAGCGCCAGCAGCCGCGCGTCCTCCGCCTCGGCCCGCAGCCCCGTCTCCTCGGCCAACTCCCGTACGGCGGCCTCCGCGAAGCCCTCCCCGGCGTCGTTCTTGCCGCCCGGCAGCTCCCACACTCCGCGCTTCTTCGACCAGCCCAGCAGCACCCGGCCCGCCGCGTCGGTCACGGCGACCCCGGCACCGGTGAGCGCGTGCGGCGAGGGCCGCCCCTTGTCGGCGTAGGTCATGTTCACTTCTTCCTTCCGATGGGGCCTGTCACCCCTGCTTCCGCCATGCCTCGACCCCCAGTCTGCCCGTCGTGCCGAGGTCCAGTTCCGGCGTCACCGTCACCGGCGCGGCGCCGGCCCTGGCGCGGACGCGGAGGTAGGGGGCGTTCACGGCGCCGCCGACCGCCTGCACCGTGTTGCGCCAGACGATGCCGGACAGGGCGCGCTCGCCGGGCTGCAGGGTGAGGGGCCGGGCCACGTCGGGTGGGCCGCCGAGCTGGGCGACCTCGGCGGAGGGCAGTATCTTCACCCCCTCGACCCGCTCGTGCTCGGCGTCGATGATCTCCAACTCCGGCCGCCCGTCCACCGCGTACGGCTCCTTGCCGCAGTTCTCCAGGTGCAGGCCCACCACGCGCAGCCCCATCGCCGCGTCCCCCTCGTCGGCGTACACCCGCACTCCGGACGCGGGGCACGGGCCGCCGGGGGCCGGGGCCTCGGCGCTCGGGATGCTGCGGACGGACAGGAGCGACACGCTGGTGCCGCCCGCGGTGTCCCCGTAGCCCCGGCTCATCGCCACCCGGCCGCGTACGGTCTTCCCTGGCCCGACCGGGCCCACGACCCGGCTTGCCCCGGTGTATCCCGTGGCGTCGAAGAGGACCGTGTACGTCATGTCGTGCGCGGCCGGGTTGGTCACCTCGAACTCCGCCGTCAGGGAACTCGACCGGCAGACGCCCTCCTCGTCGATCGCACCGGCGTACGTCCGGGTGATCCGTACCCCGTCCCGGACGGTCCCCGTACTGGACGGCACCGGCGTGGGCGTGCCCGGCGGGCGCGGGGCGTCGGCGGTGGCCGTGGGACGGTCGTGAGGGATTTCGCCGTAGCGCGGGGCCTTCGACGGGCACAAGGACTCCGCCCGCACCCCGCCCGCGCCGGGCTCGGCGGTGCCGCACCCGGCGAGGGCCAGAAGAGCGAGCACTCCCGCACCTGCAAATGATCTGCGCATCCGGCGAGTTGACCAGGAGCGGCCCCCACCGGCTGTGGTGGAAGCCACTCCTCCGGTCACAGGGCTGTCACAGCGTCCCGTCCCGCTTCTCGAACGCCCGCAGAATCCGGTCCGCCGCCAGGGTCGCCGTCAACGACCCGTCCCTGACCTCCTGTTCGAGGTCCGGTGCGAGTCGCCTGACCTCGGGGTCGGCGTGCAGCCGGCCCAGCAGCTCGTCGCGGACCATCGCCCAGGTCCAACGCACCTGCTGATCACGCCTCTTGGCGGTCAGCCGGCCGGTGGAGTCCAGCAGGGTGCGGTGCTGCTCCAGCCGCTCCCACACCGTGTCCAGCCCGCTCGTCTCGCGGGCGCTGCAATGCAGCACGGGCGGGGTCCAGAAGGCGTCCTTGCCGTGCATCAGCCGCAGCGCGCCCGCGAGTTCACGGGCCGCGGCCCGCGCGTCCTTCTCGTGCGGACCGTCCGCCTTGTTGACGGCGATCACGTCGGCCAGCTCCAGCACACCCTTCTTGATGCCCTGGAGCTGGTCGCCGGTGCGGGCCAGAGTGAGCAGCAGGAAGGAGTCCACCATGTCGGCGACCGCGGTCTCCGACTGGCCGACGCCGACCGTCTCCACCAGGATCACGTCGTACCCGGCCGCCTCCATGACCACGATGGACTCGCGGGTCGCCTTCGCCACCCCGCCCAGCGTGCCCGCGCTGGGGGAGGGGCGGACGAACGCGTGCGGGTCCACCGCGAGGCGCTCCATCCGGGTCTTGTCGCCCAAAATCGAGCCGCCGGTGCGCGTCGAGGACGGGTCCACGGCGAGGACGGCAACCCGGTGGCCCTGTTCGGTGAGCATGGTGCCGAACGCGTCGATGAACGTGGACTTGCCCACGCCCGGCACCCCGCTCACCCCGATCCGCCGCGCCCGCCCGCTGTGCGGCAGCAGCTCGGTCAGCAACTCCTGTGCCAGCGCGCGGTGTTGCGGGCGAGTGGACTCGACCAGGGTGATCGCGCGGGCCACCAGGGCGCGCTTGCCGTCCAGCACGCCCTTCACATAGGTGTCGAGATCGATCGCGGCCATGCCGGGCTCAGAGGTCGTGACCGAGGTCGGCGGCGAGCCGCTTCACCAGGTCGTGCGCCGCGTCCGGGATGACCGTGCCGGGCGGGAACACCGCCGTCGCGCCCATCTCCAGCAGCGTCGGCACGTCCTGCGGCGGGATCACCCCGCCCACCACGACCATGATGTCCTCACGCCCCTCCTCGGCCAGCTTCTCCCGCAGCGCCGGGACCAGCGTGAGGTGCCCTGCGGCCAGCGAGGACACCCCGACCACGTGCACGTCCGCCTCCACCGCCTGCCGGGCGACCTCGTCCGGCGTCTGGAACAGCGGGCCGACGTCGACGTCGAAACCGAGGTCGGCGAACGCGGTGGCGATCACCTTCTGGCCCCGGTCGTGCCCGTCCTGGCCCATCTTGGCGACCAGGATGCGCGGCCGGCGCCCCTCGGCCTCCTCGAAGGCGTCCACCAGGGCACGGGTGCGGTCCACCGACGGGGACTCGCCTGCTTCGTTGCGGTACACCCCGGAAATGGTACGGATCTGGCTCGCGTGCCGGCCGTACACCTTCTCCAGCGCGTCCGAGATCTCGCCCACCGTCGCCTTGGCGCGGGCCGCGTTCACCGCCAGTTCCAGCAGGTTGCCCTCGCCTTCCGCCGCGCGGGTCAGCGCGTCCAGCGCGTCCCGGCACGCGGTGTCGTCCCGCTCCGCGCGCAGCCGCCGCAGCTTCTCGATCTGCTGGGCGCGCACCGAGGAGTTGTCGACCTTGAGCACGTCGATCTGCTCGTCGGTGTCCACCCGGTACTTGTTGACGCCGATCACCAGCTGCCGCCCGGAGTCGATCCGGGCCTGGGTGCGCGCCGCCGCCTCCTCCACCCGGAGCTTGGGGATGCCCGCGTCGATGGCTTGCGCCATGCCGCCCGCCGCCTCGACCTCCTGGATGTGCGCCCACGCCTTGCGCGCGAGGTCGTACGTCAGCCGCTCCACGTACGCGCTGCCGCCCCACGGGTCGATGACCCGGGTGGTGCCCGACTCCTGCTGGATCAGCAGCTGGGTGTTGCGGGCGATGCGCGCGGAGAAGTCGGTGGGCAACGCCAGTGCCTCGTCGAGGGCGTTGGTGTGCAGCGACTGGGTGTGGCCCTGGGTCGCGGCCATCGCCTCCACGCAGGTGCGCGTGACGTTGTTGAACACGTCCTGCGCGGTCAGCGACCAGCCCGAGGTCTGCGAATGGGTGCGCAGCGACAGGGACTTGGCGTTCTGCGGGTCGAACTGCTTGACCAGCTTGGCCCACAGCAGCCGGGCCGCCCTGAGTTTGGCGACCTCCATGAAGAAGTTCATGCCGATAGCCCAGAAGAACGACAGCCGGGGCGCGAACGCGTCCACGTCCAGCCCCGCCTCCCGGCCCGCCCGGATGTACTCCACGCCGTCCGCGAGGGTGTACGCCAGCTCCAAGTCGGCCGTCGCGCCCGCCTCTTGGATGTGGTAGCCCGAGATGGAGATGGAGTTGTAGCGCGGCATCCGCTGCGAGGTGTACGCGAAGATGTCGGAGATGATCCGCATCGACGGCTTCGGCGGATAGATGTAGGTGTTGCGGACCATGAACTCCTTGAGGATGTCGTTCTGAATGGTCCCGGCCAGCTTCTCGGGCGGTACGCCCTGCTCCTCCGCCGCCACGATGTACAGCGCCAGCACCGGCAGCACGGCGCCGTTCATCGTCATCGACACGGTCATCCGGTCCAGCGGGATGCCGTCGAACAACTGCCGCATGTCGAGGATCGAGTCGATGGCCACGCCCGCCATGCCGACGTCACCCATCACGCGCGGGTGGTCGCTGTCGTAACCCCGGTGCGTGGGCAGGTCGAAGGCGACCGACAGACCCTTCTGACCGGCGGCCAGATTGCGCCGGTAGAACGCGTTGGACTCCTCGGCCGTGGAGAAACCCGCGTACTGCCGGATCGTCCAGGGCTGATTGACGTACATCGTCGGGTACGGCCCGCGCAGATACGGCGCCATGCCCGGATACGTGTCCAGGAAGTCCAGGCCCTCCAGGTCACGGCCGGTGTACAGCCCCTTGACCTCGATGCCCTCGGGCGTCTCCCACAGCGGCTCACCGCCCCCGGTGTCCCGCTTGACCGCGGCACACCACTCCTCGGCGCCCACGTCGACGGCCGGGGTGCCCAGCTCGATGCCGGAGAAGTCGGGGATTCCCATCAGGACGCTCCCATGCGGTCGAGAGTCGCGGTCAGGGCGGCGATGGCGTCGCAGCCCGCGAAGACGTAGTGGTCGACGCCCGCGTACTCGGCGGGGCGGCCCGCCAGGTGGATCTGGTGGGCGCCGGCCGCGCGGAGGGCCTCGGCGGCCTGTTCGGCCTCCTCGGCGTAGCGGGCGTCGCTGGAGCAGAGGACCGCCTCGGTGGCGCCGCTCTCCTCGAAGTTCCCGCCGGTGACCGGTTCGATGCCGCCCGCCTGGAAGAGGTTGGCGGCGAAGGAGGCGCGGGCGGTGTGCTCGGCGGCCGGGCCGAGCGTGGCGAGGAAGATGCGGGGGCGGGCGCCGGTCGCGGCCAGTTGGGCGTCGGAGCGGGCGCGCAGCGCCTCGTACGCCTCGTCCCGGCGCACGCGCGGCAGGCCGCCGGACGGGGGCTCGGGGGCGGGCTCGCGGTGCACCGGCTTCTCGTCCAGGAAGGGGAACTCGCTGACCCCGGTGATGGGTTCGCGGCGCTTGGCGAGCTTCGCGGACCGCTCCGCCCAAGTGCGCGCGAGGTCGTCGCGGAGCCGTCCGGAGCGCAACACGGCGGCCTGACCGCCGTCCCGCTCGATGGACCGGAAGAACTCCCAGGCAGCGTGCGCCAGTTCGTCGGTCAGCCGCTCCACGTACCAGGAACCGCCCGCCGGGTCGACGACCCGCGCCAGGTGCGACTCCTCGACCAGGATCGTGGAGGTGTTGCGGGCGATACGGCGGGCGAACGCGTCGGGCAGGCCCAGCGCGTGGTCGAACGGCAGCACCGTCACGGCGTCGGCGCCGCCCACCCCGGCGGCCAGCGTGGCGACCGTCGTGCGCAGCATGTTCACCCACGGATCGCGCCGGGACATCATCACCGGCGAGGTCACCGCGTGCTGCACCTGTGCGCCCGCGCCCGGCGCCCCGCACACTTCGGCGACCCGCGCCCAAAGCCGGCGCGCCGCGCGGAGCTTGGCGATGGTGAGGAACTGGTCGGCGGTCGCCGCGTACCGGAACTCGATCTGGGCGGCGGCCTGTTCGGCACTCAGCCCGGCCTCGGTCAGCTCCCGCAGATACGCCACGGCGGTGGCCAGCGAGGCACCCAGTTCCTGCGCGGCCGAGCCGCCCGCCTCGTGGTACGGCAGCGCGTCCACGGTCAGCGTGCGCAGCCCCGGATACGCGGCGGCACGGGCCGCGAGCGCGGCCACGGGTGCGAAGGCCGGCGGGGTGCCGGTGCGGGCCTCGTACCCCAGCGGGTCGGCGCCCAGGGTGCCGCGCACGTCCTCGGGGGCGACGCCCCGCTCCTCGTACAGCTTCAGCAGCGCGTCCGCGGCCGCCTCGGTGTCGGCGCCCGCGTCCAGGGCCACGGGGGCGAGGTCCAGGTAGACGCCGTCGAGCGCGCGACCGAGGTCCGCGACCGGGATGCCGCCCGCGCCGAGCACCAGCCAGAGGGAGGTGACGCCGTTCTCCAGGTCGGCCAGCACCGAGCCGTCGGAGAGCGCCGCGTGCCGCTGCCGTATGTCCCAGCCGCCGGGGGTGTTGCCCACCGGGCGGCCGCCGCGGGTGAACGGCGCGAAGCCGGGCAGGCCGGGGTCGGGCGCGGCGTCGCGCGGGGTGTACAGCGGCCGGGTGCGCAGCCCGTCCTCGAGCGTGGTGGACAGGGCGTCCTCGACCGCCGCGCCGGAGACTTCCTTGCCGGACTTGCGCAGGACACCCTCGACCAGGCGTTGCCACTGCTCATGCGTCGCGTCAGGGAACTCGGCGGCCAGTGAGAGCCCGTCGTCAGGCAGGACCGTCATGCTCGGATGTTAGGACAGGGTGCTCAGGTGACAGCAGAACGATGGCCTGTGACGTTCCCCTCGTTGCGATGGTGATCCGGGCCTCCCGAGGCCCCTACCGGCGCCCTGTGCACGGCAGATGGGCCGGACGCCGGATCAGGGCTGTGTCGCACAGTGTGTCGTTGTTGGGCTGAACGGGTGACTTGGCGTAAGAATTGGCTGGTGCAGGCATCGAAAGCGAGTCAGGTCAGGGGGAGCCGGTGAGCCGTTACGACGTCACCGATGAACAGTGGGAAGGGCTCGCCCAGGTCGTGCCGCTGCGAGGCCGGGACGCATGGCCGTCCGCGGTCAGCCACCGGACGCTTCCCGACGCGGACACCGAGACGCGCCGCCGGTTCGTCGTCCTGCGGGTCAACATCTTCGCGGACGCCCGCGATGTCGCCGAGACCCTGATGGCGGGGGTGCCGGTGCTGCTGGACCTGTCCGGCGCGGAGGGGGATGTCGCCAAGCGGGTGCTGGACTTCAGTACCGGCGTGGTGTTCGGGCTGGCCAGCGGGATGCACCGGGTGGACCGCAATGTCTTCCTGCTGACGCCGCCGGGGACCGAGGTGAGCGGGCTGATGGGCATGGAGGCGTCGGGCTGAGGGCCGCTTTCGCTCGTCTTTTCTTAGGACGGTTCGGCCGAGCGGGTGGTGCGCCGGGGGCCGGGGCGGTCGCCCGATCGTAGGAAGGTCCGGGGAGAAAACGGTTCGCCCCGCGAGGGCGGTCCTACGGTCCGCTCATGTCGGTCACCTCCCTCCCCACCGCCCCTCCGGCCCCGTTCCCCGAGGGGTACGACGTGCGCGCCCGGATCACCGAGCTGCGGCTCTCCGCCTTCGCCGGGCACCGCCGGGCCTCCTTCCCGCTGGGCGCCGTCACCCTGTTCGCCGGGCCCAGCGGCTCCGGCAAGTCCACCGCGCTCGCCGCCTACGAGGCGCTCGCCCGGCTGGGCGGCGGGGCCGCGCTCACGGAGGTGTTCCCCGATCCGACGGCCTGGGTGCCGGACCGGGCCCGGCCGGACGCCGAGGGGCGGCGCGGGTTCCGGATCGGCTGCACGGCCGACGGCGCCGAGGGCCCGGTCCAGCTCGACGTGGCCGTGCAGGCCGAGCCCCGGCTGCGCATCGTGGGCGAGCGGCTCAGCGCGGGCGGGGTGGTGCTGCTGGAGACCGCGCTGCGCGATCCGGGACGCCGTACGGTGCAGGCCGCGTGGCACACGGCGGGCGCCGCACCGGTGACCCGCGCGCCGCTCCCGGACGACGTGCTGGGTACGACGCTGCTGCCGCTGCGGGTGGCCGGGAAGACGGACGGGCAGCGCCGGGTGCTGGCCGCCGCCGAGCAGATGGTCGTCGCGTTGCGCTCGGTCTTCCCCTGCGACCCGGCGCCGGCCCGCATGCGCGTCCCGGTGCCGACCGGTTCGGGCCGGCTGCTGCCGGGCTGCGACAACCTGGCCGACGTGCTGAGCCGTACCCGTACCGAATGCGGGCGCAGACATGCCCAGTTGGTCGAGGTGGTGCGCGCCGGGTGCGCGGGCCCGGTGACCGACCTGGCCGCCGAGTTGCTGCGGGACGGCACGGTACGGGCGCTGCTCGACCGGGGTGACGGCCACCGCACCGAGCTGGCCCGGCTGGGCGAGGGCGAGCTGCGGTACGTCGCGCTGGCCCTGGTGCTGCTGACCGGGCCGGGGGTGCTGGAGGTGGACGCGCCGGGGGAGGTGCCGGACGCGCTGCGCACCCTCACCGTGCTGGCCGACGGCTTCGACCGCTGCCTCGATCCCGGCCAGCGGTCCCAACTCCTCGCCACGGCAGCCCGGATGGGGGAGCGGGGACACATCCGCTGCGTGGGCGCGATCAGTGATCCCGCCTGGGCCGCGGGGACACCGGGCGTCACGGTGGTACACCTGAGGCCGTGACCGAACACCCCGATCTGGCCGGACTCCAGCGCAGACTCACCGAGTTCGCCGCCGCCCGCGACTGGCAGCCCTTCCACACCCCCAAGAACCTCGCCTCCGCCCTCAGCGTGGAGGCGGCCGAACTGGTCGAGATCTTCCAGTGGCTGACCCCGGAGGAGTCCGCCGCAGTCATGTCCGACCCGTCCACCGCACACCGCGTCACGGACGAGGTGGCGGACGTCCTCGCCTACCTCCTCCAGTTCTGTGAGGTCCTTGGCATCGACCCGCTGGCCGCGCTGGCGGCGAAGATCGAGCGGAACGAGGGGCGGTTCCCGGTGCCGGGAGCGGAGGACGCCACCTGACCGATCGTCCGGACCCACATACTCCACTATCACTCTATGGAGTCAATTTCCCTGTCGACTCCGAATTGTTGTCCACAGATTTCCGGTTTCCTCTGGCTTTTCGTGCCAAGTGGCGTCACTCTGGGTAGTGAAGACGTGTGTGCGGTCGAACGGACGGACGGGGACGGGGCGGCGGATGGACGCGTTACGGCTCATCGAGGTCAGCAGAGAGGCGTTGGTGGCGGGTGCCGACGCGGCGGGGACTCTGAGGGAGGTGTGGCAGGCGCAGGCACTGTCGCAGGCGATCGGCAGCCGGCTGGCGGTGTCCGGGCCGCCGGAGCTGCGCGGGGAGGCGCTGGGGCTGATGGAGCTGGCGGGCCGGGGGTGCGGGGTGCTGGACCCGCCCGACCTGGACACCGCCGACCTGCTCGCCGCCCGGCTCACCGAACTGGCCGACGCCCGCCGGACCCTGCTGGGCCTGTGCGGGCTGCTCGGGGAGGTGGGGATGGCGTTGGTCGGCATAGCCAGCGCGGCCTCCGACGAGGCGGTGTACTGGCAGTGCATGGAGGCCATCGACGCGGCGGACGAGTCCCGCGACCGGGTCCTGGAGATGCTGCGCAAGCTGGCGGCGAGGGAGGAGCTGCTGCCGGAGGGGGAGCGGGGGTGAGGGGTGCCGGGGGCTGAGGCGGGGCCCGCGCGGTGGGCCGGGCGTGCCGGCAGCTTCGGCCAGGTGCGCCGTGGTGCCGGTGAGGCTCAGTGGGGGGCGGGCGGGCAGGATGGGGGTATGGATCTCCGTATCTTCACCGAGCCCCAGCAGGGGGCCACCTACGACACCTTGCTCACCGTGGCGAAGGCCACCGAGGATCTCGGGTTCGATGCCTTCTTCCGGTCGGATCACTATGTGCGCATGGGCGGCGGGAGCGGCCTGCCCGGACCCACCGACGCCTGGATCACGCTGGCCGGACTCGCCCGCGAGACCAGCCGCATCCGGCTCGGCACCCTGATGACAGCCGGTACGTTCCGGCTGCCCGGCGTGCTCGCCATCCAGGTCGCGCAGGTCGACCAGATGTCCGGCGGCCGGGTCGAACTGGGCCTCGGCGCGGGCTGGTTCGAGGAGGAGCACAAGGCGTACGGCATCCCCTTCCCGAAGGAGAAGTTCGCCCGCCTGGAGGAGCAGCTCGAGGTCGTCACCGGTCTGTGGGCCACCGAGGCCGGCAAGACCTACGACTTCCACGGCACCTACTACGACCTCACCGAGTCCCCCGCGCTCCCCAAGCCCGCCCAGCACAAGATCCCGGTGCTCATCGGCGGCCACGGCGCCAAGCGCACCCCGCGCCTCGCGGCCCGTTACGCCGACGAGTTCAACATCCCGTTCGCGTCCCTGGAGGACACCGAGCGCCAGTTCGGCCGGGTCCGCGCCGCCGCCGAGGAGGCCGGCCGCGCGCCCGACTCCCTGGTGTACTCCAACGCCCTGGTCGCCTGCGTCGGCCGGGACGACGCCGAGGTGGCCCGCCGTGCCGCCGTCATCGGCCGCGAGGTCGACGAGCTGAAGGCCAACGGCCTGGCCGGCACCCCGGCCGAGGTGGTCGAGAAGCTCGGCCGGTTCCAGGAGGTCGGCTCCGAGCGCGTCTACCTCCAGATGCTCGACCTCGACGACCTGGACCAGCTCGAGCTGATCTCCGCCGAGGTCATGCCCCAGCTCTCCTGACCGACAGACGCGGGGCCCGCCGTCGAGCGCGAGGCGGGCCCCGGCTCGCGAAAACCGGTGGTCAAAGCACCCGCGCGACCACGAGACTCGGACATGTGTTCCTGACGATCTCCACACGCGGCACCGCCGCCACCCCGGCCACCGACCTCGGGTTCCTGCTGCACAAGAACCCCGGCAACGCGCAGACGTTCAGCACGTCCCACGGGACCGCGCACGTTTTCTACCCCGAGGCGGAGGCAGAGCGCTGCACGGCCGCGCTGCTGCTGGAGGTCGATCCCATCGCGCTGATCCGGCGCGGCAAGGGCAAGGGCAAGGGCAAGGGCGGCGCCCCCGACGCGGCCCTCGGCCAGTACGTCAACGACCGCCCGTACGCGGCCTCCTCGCTCCTCGCCGTCGCGCTCAGCGCCGTCTTCTCCACCGCACTGCGCGGGGTGTGCAAGGCGCGCCCGGAGCGCGCCGCCGCCCCGCTGCCGCTGCGCATCGAGGTGCCCGCCGTCGCCGCGAAGGGCGGCCCGGACCTGGTGCGCGCCCTGTTCGCCCCGCTCGGCTGGGACGTCACCGCCGAACCGGTCGTGCTGGACCCCGAGTTCCCCGACTGGGGCGACTCCCGCTACGTCCGCCTGGTGCTGGCGTCGGAGCGGCTCACCCTCGCCGAGGCGCTGCGCCACCTCTACGTCCTGCTCCCGGTGCTGGACGACGCCAAGCACTACTGGGTCTCCCCGGACGAGGTCGACAAGCTGCTGCGCGCCGGTGAGGGCTGGCTGCCCGGCCACCCCGAGCACCGGCTGATCACCAACCGCTACCTCTCCCGCCGCTGGTCGCTGACCCGGCAGGCGATGGAGCGTCTTGAGCTGGTGCGCCTGGCCGAGACCGACGACAGCGAGGTCGAGGACATCGACAACGCCGTCGAGGCCGAGACCGAGGCCGAACCCCCGCCCACCCCGCTCGCGGTCCAGCGCCGGGACGCGATCCTCGCCGGGCTGCGCGAGTCGGGCGCCGCCCGCGTGCTCGACCTCGGCTGCGGCGAGGGCCACCTGGTACGGGAGCTGCTGCGGGACCCCCGGTTCACCGAGATCACCGGCGTCGACGTGTCCGCGCGCGCCCTCGCCATCGCCGCCCGCCGCCTCAAGCTGGACCGCATGGGCGAACGGCAGGCGTCCCGCGTGCGGTTGCTCCAGGGCTCGCTCACCTACACCGACAAGCGG
Organism: Streptomyces bauhiniae; assembly: GCF_004784475.1. Classification (GTDB taxonomy): domain Bacteria; phylum Actinomycetota; class Actinomycetes; order Streptomycetales; family Streptomycetaceae; genus Streptomyces; species Streptomyces seoulensis. Next base: position 482,058 of record NZ_SRRT01000004.1, on the reverse strand, counting down.
CTCACCGGCTACGACGCGGCCGTGCTCAGCGAGGTCATCGAGCACCTCGACCTGCCCCGGCTGCCCGCGCTGGAGTACGCCGTGTTCGGCGCGGCCCGCCCCCATACCGTGCTGGTGACCACGCCGAACGTCGAGTACAACGTCCGCTGGGAGACCCTGCCCGCCGGACACGTCCGGCACGGTGACCACCGCTTCGAGTGGACCCGCGCCGAGTTCGCCGCCTGGGCGGCCGCCGTCGCCGAACGGTACGGCTACACCGTCGAATTGCGCCCGGTCGGCCCCGACGACCCCGAGGTCGGACCGCCCACCCAACTGGCCGTCTTCCACCGCGACACCACCGAGCAGGACAAGAAGGAGGCGAAGGCCGCATGAGCGAGACCAGCACGGGACGGGTCCTGCCCGTCACCGACCTCTCCCTCGTCGTCCTCGTCGGCGCCACCGGCTCCGGCAAGTCGACCTTCGCCGGCAAGCACTTCGCGCCCACCGAGGTGATCTCCTCCGACTTCTGCCGGGGCCTGGTCGCCGACGACGAGAACGACCAGAGCGCGACCGGCGACGCCTTCGACGTCCTGCACTACATCGCGGGCAAGCGGCTCGCGGCCGGCCGCCGTACCGTCGTCGACGCCACCAGCGTCCAGCCGGACGCCCGGCGGCAGTTGATCGAGCTGGCCAAGAAGTACGACGTGCTGCCGATCGCCATCGTGCTGGACGTGCCCGAGGAGGTGTGCGCCGAGCGCAACGCGGCCCGCGCCGACCGTGCGGGCATGCCCCGCCGGGTGATCCAGCGGCACACCCGCGAACTCCGGCGCTCGCTCAAGCACTTGGAGCGCGAGGGCTTCCGCAAGGTGCATGTGCTGCGCGGGGTCGCCGAGGTCGAGGGCGCCACGATCGTCACCGAGAAGCGGTACAACGACCTCACCCACCTCACCGGCCCGTTCGACATCATCGGCGACATCCACGGCTGCTCCGCCGAACTGGAGTCGCTGCTCGCCAAGTTGGGCTACACCGACGGCGTCCACCCCGAGGGCCGTACCGCCGTGTTCGTCGGTGACCTGGTCGACCGGGGCCCGGACAGCCCCGCCGTGCTCCGGCGCGTGATGGGCATGGTCGCGGGCGGGAGCGCGCTGTGCGTGCCCGGCAACCACGAGAACAAGTTCGGCCGCTACCTCAAGGGCCGCACCGTCCAGCACACCCACGGCCTCGCCGAGACCATCGCCCAGATGGAGGGCGAGAGCGAGGAGTTCAAGGACGAGGTGCGCCGCTTCGTCGACGGCCTGGTCAGCCACTACGTCCTCGACGGCGGCCGGCTCGTGGTCTGCCACGCCGGTCTGCCGGAGAAGTACCACGGCCGGACCTCCGGCCGGGTCCGCTCGCACGCGCTGTACGGCGAGACCACCGGCGAGACCGACGAGTTCGGGCTGCCCGTGCGCTACCCGTGGGCCGAGGACTACCGGGGCCGCGCGGCCGTGGTGTACGGCCACACTCCGGTGCCGGAAGCCACGTGGCTCAACAACACCATCTGCCTCGACACCGGTGCCGTCTTCGGCGGCAAGCTGACCGCGCTGCGCTGGCCGGAGCGCGAGATCGTGGACGTCCCCGCCGAGCGGACCTGGTACGAGCCGGTCCGGCCGCTGCGCGTCGACGCGCCCGGCGGCCAGGACGGACGGCCGCTGGACCTGGCCGACGTCACCGGCCGGCGCGGGGTCGAGACGCGGTACCTGGGCCGGGTCGCGGTCCGCGAGGAGAACGCGGCCGCCGCCCTGGAGGTGATGAGCCGCTTCGCCGTCGACCCGCGCCTGCTGCCGTACCTGCCGCCCACCATGGCGCCGACGCCCACCTCGAAGGAGGACGGCTACCTGGAGCACCCGGCCGAGGCGTTCGCGCAGTACGCGCGGGACGGGGTCGGGCGGGTCGTGTGCGAGGAGAAGCACATGGGCTCGCGCGCCGTGGCCCTCGTCTGCCGGGACGCGGCGACCGCCGCCCAGCGGTTCGGCGTGGGGGAGGGGCCCACGGGCGCGCTCTACACCCGTACCGGACGGCCGTTCTTCGACGACGGCGCGGTGACCGAGGAGATCCTCGAACGGCTCCGGACGGCGGTCACCGAGGCGGACCTGTGGGAGCGGCTGGACACCGACTGGCTGCTGCTGGACGCCGAGTTGATGCCGTGGTCGCTCAAGTCCGAGGGCCTGCTGCGCCGTCAGTACGCCGCTGTGGGCGCCGCCTCCGGCGCCGTGTTCCCGCCCGCGCTCGCCGCGCTGGAGGCGGCCGGGGCCCGGGGCGCCGACGTGTCCGCGCTGCTGGACCGGCAGCGCGAACGGGCCGCCGACGCGGCCGCGTTCACCGACGCCTACCGCCGCTACTGCTGGCCCACCGAGGGTCTCGACGGCGTCCGCCTCGCCCCCTTCCAGGTGCTGGCGGTACGCGGCCGCAGCCTCGCCGGACTCCCGCACGACGAGCAACTCGCCCTGCTGGACCGGGTGGTGGAGCACGACGCCTCCGGCCTGCTCCAGACCACCCGGCGCCTGTACGTCGACACCGGCGACCCGGAGTCGGTGCGGGCGGGCATCGACTGGTGGCTGGAGATGACCGGGCGGGGCGGCGAGGGCATGGTCGTCAAGCCGCTCGGCGCGCTCGTCCGCGACGGGCAGGGCCGGCCGGTGCAGCCGGGCATCAAGTGCCGGGGCCGCGAGTACCTCCGGATCATCTACGGTCCCGAGTACACGCGCCCGGACAACCTGGCCAAGCTGCGCCACCGGTTCCTCAACCACAAGCGGTCGCTTGCGGTCCGCGAGTACGCCCTCGGCCTGGAGGCCCTGGACCGCCTCGCGGACGGCGAGCCGCTGTGGCGGGTGCACGAGGCGGTGTTCGGCGTCCTCGCGCTGGAGTCGGAGCCGGTGGACCCACGGCTCTGAGCACATCCAACAGGCGGCTTCAGCCCACCAGCCGCAGCCGCCTCCCGCACACCCCCACCCGCACCGTCTGCCCCCAGGTGAGCTGGAGCGCGTCGGACTCGATGCCGTCGCCGAAGGCGATCAGCCGGTCGGACTCCACGGTGAGCGTCAGCGACGCCGAGGCGGTGAGGCCGCCCCCGACCAGGCTCGTCCCGGTGGCGGGGGACGGCCACGCCTCGCGGACGAACCACAGCAGCCGGTCCTCGGTCGGCGCGGGCAGGGGCAGGGTGCCGCCCCGCTCCTGCCACACCGACCGGAGCCAGCCGGTGGCCCCGGTCCCGGTCCCCACCAGGACCCCGGAGGAAGCCTGGGCCTCGACGACACCCCTGTCGCCGTCGAGACCCAGGCGGTACCGGGCGGTCTGGTGGCCCGGCGCGCCGAGGTAGATCTCGTTCAGCGCCACCAGCCGCTGCGTGTCGTCGGTGACCGCCTCGACCATGGTCAGTTCCTCCGCCGTGCCTCCGGCCGAGGCCAGCAGGGCGGCGGCGTCGCGCGGCCGGTGCCGGACCAGCACACCGGGGTTGCGGCCCGGATCGGTGTCGATGCCGATCACCGGCTGGCCGTCCAGGTACTTGGCCGCGTTCGCCACCAGCCCGTCCTGGCCCACCACCAAGACCACGTCCTCGGGCGCGAACAGGAAGCGGTCCAGGTCGGCCCGCTCCAGCAGCGCCTGGCGCCAGTTCAGCGGGACGGCGGCGGTCACCTCGGCCAGGGCGCGGCGGGCGCGGCGGTGGCGTTCGGCGACCTCCTCGATGTCCCGGCCGCGCGAGGAGAGGAAGAACGCGGCCTGCCCGTGCGTACCGTGCCGGGCCACCAGCTCCTCGTACTCCGTGGTGCGGTGGACCAGCACGGCGCGCGGGGCGAGGCTCACCGGGCGCCGTCCGGAGCGTCGCCGTTCAGCCGGGCGAGCAGGCCGGTCAGTACGTCGGGGGAGACGGTCACGCTGTCGATGCGTGGCAGGTTCTCCGCGAGCCGGGCCGCGGTGAGCGCCCGCAGCGCCTCGGCGCCGTCGACGCCGGCCTCGGTGTGCACCCGCAGCCACGCCGCCCGCTCCTGGGCCCGCGCCTCGCCGGTCTCGCGGGCCGCCTCGGCCTCAGCACGGGCGATCCGTACCGTCCGCTCCGCCTCGGCTTCGGCCAGCCGGGCCGTCCGGGTGGCCTCGGCCTCGGCCAGCTTCACCGACCGGGCCGCCTCCGCCTGGGCGCGCACCGCGTCGGCCGCGGCCTCCTCCTCCGCCTCGCGGCGGGCGTTGGTGCCCCGCTGCTCGACCAGCCGTTCCTCGCGGCGGGCCAGCTCGATGCGGCTGGCCAGCTCGTTCTCCGCGATGGCCCGCTCCCGCTCGACCGCGACGGCCCGCCGTTCGTAGGTCGCGCGGTCGGCCTCCTGCTGGACCTGCTCGCGGGCCGGGGTACGCAGCGCCCGCTCCACCTCCGGCTCGGGGCGCAGCGCCATCACGCGCACCGCGACCACCTCGATGCCGGTGGCCGGCAGCCGGGGCTCGGCGGCCAGCCCGGCGGTGACGCGCTCGCGCACCGCCGCCGCGCCGTCCACCAGCGCCGCCGCGAGCGGTGTACGGGCCAGTACGTCCAGCGCGTGCTGCTGGGCCGTCTCGGTGAGCAGGGTGCCGAGCTGCTCCAGCGGGGCGCCGCGCCAGACGCCGGTGTCCGGGTCGATGGAGAAGTCCAGGCGGGCGGCGGCGGTGGCCGGGTCCGCGATCCGGTACGTCACCGTCGCGGTGACCGCCACGTCCTGGAAGTCGTGGGTGCGGGCGTGGAAGGTCATCGCCAGTTCCCGGTCGTCCACCGGCACCTCGGACAGCGCGGCGGTCAGCGGCCGGAACCAGAAGCTGAGCCCGGGCCCGTCGTGCACCAGCGTGCCGGAGCGGTGGTGCCGGATGTGCGCCGTCGGCACACCGCGCAGGTGGCGCCAGCCGAGGCGCCGGGTGATGTCGGCCATGGGAACCCCTCACTTCTCGTCACGAGGACGATAAGCGAGGTGACCTGTTCTCGTCAACAGGACGAAAAGAGGGAGTGCCGAGAGACGCGTGAACGCGCCCCCCGGCGGCCAGGATGAAGGCATGGCATTCCACGTCGACTCCGAGGCCGGGCGGCTGCGCCGGGTGATCCTGCACAGACCGGACCTCGAACTCAAGCGCCTCACCCCCAGCAACAAGGACGCCCTGCTCTTCGACGACGTGCTGTGGGTGCGCCGGGCGCGCGCCGAGCACGACGGCTTCGCCGACGTCCTGCGCGACCGGGGAGTGGAGGTGCACCTCTTCGGCGACCTGCTCACCGAGACCCTCGCCGTCCCGGAGGCCCGCGCCCTGGTGCTGGACCGCGTCTTCGACGAGAAGGAGTACGGCCCTCTCGCCACCGATCATCTGCGCACCGCCTTCGACGCGATGGCCCCCGGCGAGCTGGCCGAGGCGCTGGTCGGCGGCATGACCAAGCGGGAGTTCCTCACCGGCCACCCCGAGCCGGCCTCGGTCCGCTTCCATGTGATGGAGCTGGACGACTTCCTGCTCGGCCCGCTGCCCAACCACCTCTTCACCCGCGACACCTCGGCGTGGATCTACGACGGCGTCTCCATCAACGCCATGCGCTGGCCCGCCCGGCAGCGCGAGACCGTGCACTTCGAGGCGATCTACCGGCACCACCCCCTCTTCAAGAAGGAGGGCTTCAACATCTGGTCGCGCGGCCAGGCCGACTACCCCTCCACCATCGAGGGCGGCGATGTGCTGGTGATCGGCAACGGCGCCGTGCTGATCGGGATGAGCGAGCGCACCACCCCGCAGGCGGTGGAGATGCTCGCGCACAAGCTGTTCGCGGCGGGCTCGGCGCAGACCATCGTGGCGCTGGACATGCCGAAGCGGCGCGCCTTCATGCACCTCGACACCGTGATGACCATGGTCGACGGCGACACCTTCACCCAGTACGCCGGGCTCGGCATGCTGCGCTCGTACACCATCGAGCCCGGTGTCGGGGAGCGCGAGCTGAAGGTCACCGACCATCCGCCGGAGCACATGCACCGGGCCATCGCCGCCGCCCTGGGCCTCGGCGAGATCCGGGTGCTCACCGCCACCCAGGACGTGCACGCCGCCGAGCGCGAGCAGTGGGACGACGGCTGCAACGTCCTCGCGGTCGAGCCCGGAGTCGTCGTCGCCTACGAGCGGAACGCCACCACCAACACCCATCTGCGCAAGCAGGGCATCGAGGTCATAGAGATCCCGGGCAGCGAGCTGGGCCGGGGCAGGGGCGGGCCGCGCTGCATGAGCTGTCCGGTCGAGCGGGACCCCGTGTGAGAGAGCCCCTGTGTGAATCCGCGCATAATCATGCCGCAGAGTGAATAGAAATGCCGGGGCTCGTATAGAATTACCGGAGTCAGTGCACCGCGTACCCCTGGAGCGCCCCCATGGCGACAGTCCCGACCGCCCTCACCGGCCGCCACTTCCTCAAGGAGCTGGACTTCACGGCCGAGGAGTTCCGCGGGCTGCTCGCGCTGGCCGCCGAGCTGAAGGCGGCCAAGCGGGCCAGGACCGAGACGCGGTACCTGACCGGCCGCAACATCGCCCTGATCTTCGAGAAGACCTCGACCCGCACCCGCTGCGCCTTCGAGGTCGCCGCCGCCGACCAGGGTGCCCACACCACCTACCTCGACCCCTCCGGCTCCCAGATCGGGCACAAGGAGTCCGTCAAGGACACCGCCCGCGTGCTGGGCCGGATGTACGACGCCATCGAGTACCGGGGGCACGGCCAGGGCGTCGTCGAGGAGCTGGCCGCGCACGCGGGCGTCCCCGTCTACAACGGGCTCACCGACGAGTGGCACCCCACCCAGATGCTCGCCGACCTGCTCACCATGACCGAGCACAGCGACAAGCCGCTGGAGGACATCGCCTTCGCCTACCTGGGCGACGCCCGCTACAACATGGGCAACTCCTACCTGGTCACCGGCGCCCTGCTCGGCATGGACGTCCGTATCGTCGCCCCCAAGCTGCTCTGGCCCGACGAGACCATCGTCGCGCTGGCCCGCCGGCTCGCCGACGCCTCCGGCGCCCGCGTCACCCTCACCGAGGACGTGAAGGAGGGCGTGCGCGGCGCCGACTTCGTCGCCACCGACGTCTGGGTGTCCATGGGCGAGCCCCAGCAGGTCTGGGACGAGCGCATCGGCCTGCTCGGCCCGTACGCCGTGACCATGGACGTGCTGCGCGCCACCGGCAACCCGGACGTGCGCTTCCTGCACTGCCTGCCCGCCTTCCACGACCTCGGCACCAAGGTCGGCCGCGAGATCCACGAACGGTACGGACTGACCGAGCTGGAGGTCAGCGACGAGGTCTTCGAGTCCGAGCACTCGGTGGTCTTCGACGAGGCGGAGAACCGGATGCACACCATCAAGGCCGTGCTCGTCGCCACCCTCGCGGCCCCTGAGGGCGATACGTCACAAACCCTTGCGTGACCCACCTCACCTGGCCTTATCCTGACCGACGGCCTGGCCGCCATCCCCGTGCCGCGCCGACGCAGCGGCCGTACCCGGGCCGTCCGCACCACCAGAAACGAGCACCACCCGCATGCCCGCTCCCCGCATCAAGTCCCCGCATCTGCTCGTCGCCGAATCCGGCGCCGACCGCGAGGGCCACGGTCTGAAGCGCACCATGGGCCTCTTCCAGCTCATCTGCTTCGGTGTCGGCGCCATCGTCGGCACCGGCATCTTCGTCGGCCTCTCCGACTCCGTCGCGCAGGCCGGACCCGCCGTGGTCGTCTCCTTCATCCTCGCCGCGATCACCTGTGTGTTCACCGCCTTCTCCTTCGCGGAGCTGGGCGGCGCCATACCGGTCTCCGGCTCCTCGTACTCCTTCGCCTACGCCGGTCTCGGCGAGTCCACCGCCTTCCTGGTCGGCTGGTGCCTGCTGCTGGAGTACGGCATCTCCATCTCGGCCGTCGCGGTCGGCTGGAGCCAGTACGTCAACGAACTCCTGCACAGCCTCACCGGCTGGCAGCTCCCCGCCGCGCTGTCCGCCGGACCCGGTGACGGCGGTGTGGTGAACCTGCCCGCCGTCGTCGTCATCGCCATGGCCGCCGTGCTGCTGATGCGCGGTGTGCGCGAGAGCGCGCGGGCCACCGCCGCGATGGCCGCCGTGAAGCTCGTCATCCTGCTCGCGTTCTGCGCCATCGGCTACAGCGCGTTCAAGGACGGCAACCTCACCCCGTTCTCCCCGGCGGGCCTGGGCGGCATCGGCGCGGGCACCACCGCGGCCTTCTTCTCGTACATCGGCTTCGACGCCATCACCACGGCCGGCGAGGAGGCGAAGAACCCGCGCCGGGACATCCCGGTGGCGATCCTCGTCTGCATGGGCCTGGTCACCCTGCTGTACTGCGCCGTCGCGGTCGCCGCGATCGGTGCCATCGGCGCCCACCAGGTCGGCGGCCGCCCCGCCGCGCTGTCGTACGTGGTCAACATGGTCACCGGCTCCACCATCGGCGGCGGTGTCATCGCCTTCGGCGCGGTCGTCGCCATCGCCTCGGTGGTGCTCGCCGTGATGTACGGCCAGACCCGCATCCTGCTGTCGATGTCCCGCGACGGACTGATCCCGCGCGTCTTCGAGAAGGTGTCCCCGAAGACCTCCACGCCGGTGGCGGGCACGCTCATCGTCGCGGTCGTCTTCGCCGTCCCCGCGGCCTTCGCCTCGCTCGACTCCGTGGTGAACCTCTGCACCATCGGCACGCTCGCCATCATGGCCGTCGTCAACATCGCGGTGATGGCCCTGCGCCGCCGCGAGCCGGGCCTGAAGCGCAGCTTCCGGGTGCCGCTGTACCCCGTCGCCCCGCTGCTCGGCGTCGCCTTCTGCCTCTACCTGATGTACGAGACGGGCTGGCAGACCTGGGCGCAGTTCGCGGTCTTCCTCGCGGTGGGCCTCGGCGTGTACTACGCCTACGGGCGCCGGCACTCCACGCTGGGCCGCGCCGAGGCGGCCGGGGTCACGCCGAACGCTGAGCGGGAACGACAGGCAGTCTGAACCACACCGCCTTGCCCGACGAGGTCGGGCGGTGACCACAGGACGAACTGAGGGCGCGGATCAGCAACAGGCCGCGCCCTCCCTCCTGCCAGGGGTCGGGCTCCTCGATCACCGGACGGGTGAGATGGCCCGGCGGCTCCGGGTCGGGGTCGTGCACCTCGACCTGACAGCCGGTGGGCCGCAGCTCCACCACCAGCTCGATCGGACCGCTGCCCGCGGTGTGCTCCACCGCGTTCGCCACCAGCTCGGCGGTCAGCAGCTCCGCCGTGTCGCAGTCGGCCAGGTGCCCCACCTCGGCCAGCGCCGACCGCACCAGGGCACGCGCCACCGGCACCGCCGCGGCGGTGTGCGGCAGCGCGATGCGCCAGGAGGCCGATTCGGTGGGGCGTTCGTACACGGCGAGTCCGTTCATGGAGCAGGCTGTCCTGCTTTCGACTGTAGGAAATGGTACGGGTCCGGCCATCGAAACCCTCGGCGGGCGGTGGCCGGAACCATAGGGCCCGATACCCGTCCGCGCACCGCGCCGAACGCCCCACCACCCCCTCCCGTAGCTGCTGTTACGTCCCTGTCGATCACCGGTGACACCGGAGACGGGACGGTCGCGCGCGCCGGGCCGTCACCCCCGCCGAGTGACCACAGTCACAGGCCGAAGGGGTCCGTTTCGGCCGTCCGGTGCCACGGAGCGAGCGACCGGTCACCGGCCGCCGCGCTCACACCCCGACGAAGGCCGCGCCCGCGTCCCGCAGCCGCTCGTGCAGCGCCCGGAACACCCGCGCCGAGCGCGCCCCCGGCCAGTCGGCGGGCAGCAGCCTGGCCGGCAGACCGGGGTCGGCGCCGGGCAGCCGGCGCCAGGAGTCCAGGGCCAGCAGATAGTCCCGGTAGGCGTCCTCCGCCGGGGTGTCCGGCCGGTCCTCCCACGCGCGCAGCACCGGCGCGTGCGCCGCGAGGAACCGCTCGTGCTCCGCGGCGATCGCCGGCAGGTCCCACCAGCGGCCGACCGCCTCGACGGTCGGGGCGAACCCCAGATGCTCGCCCCGGAAGAGATCCACATAGGCGTCCAGACCCAGCCGGCCCAGCGTGTGCCGGGCCTCCTCGTGCAGCCGGGCCGGGGCTATCCACACCCCCGGAGCCGCCGCGCCGAAGCCCAGCGCGGCCAGCCGGGAGCGCAGCACATGCCGTTTCTGCCGCTCCGACTCGGGCACCGAGAACACCGCGAGCACCCACCCCGCGTCCTCGGCGGGCCCGGTGGCGTGAATACGGCGGTCGTCCGCGCTGAGCAACCGGTGCGCCTCCGCCGACAGCTCGTACCCCGCCGCGCCCCGGGCGGTGCGGGCCGGCAGCAGCAGGCCGCGCCGCTTGAGCCGGGACACCGAGGAGCGCACCGAGGGCGCGTCCACCCCGACCGCGGCCAGCAGCCGGATCAGCTCGGCGACGGGCAGCGGGCCCGGTACGGAGCGGCCGTAGGCGCCGTAGAGCGTGACGATGAGGGACCTGGGGGCGTGCGGCTCGGACACGTTGATCATTTTAGGTCTTCGGCATACCTGCTGGTCACCATCGGTGCGCGGGCCCCGATGGGGGATGCGGGGACGACTGCGCCCGGCCCATTGACGCGCCACCGATGGGGTGACGGTCGCGTGCCGCGCGGGGCGCCGCCGGTACCTGTGGGAGCCCCCACACCCCACACCGGGAGGCATCCGATGCCCGCACGTCCCGTCCTCGCCGCCGCGCTCGGCGGCGCCGCCCTGCTGTGCGCCCTCGCCACCCCGGCCCTCGCCACCCCGGCCCTCGCCGGCCCGGCTGCCGCGGCCCCCGGCGAGAGCGTCACCGTCGACTCCACCGCCCGCCTCGCGGCCGACGGCACTCTCACGCTCTCCGGCACCTACCGCTGCCTGCCCGGCACCGGCCCGGTCTTCGTCAGCTCCTCCGTCAGCCAGGCCGACCCCCGCGTCCGGCACGGCATCGGGGGCAGCGCCGCCCGCTGCGACGGGGTCGAGCACCGGTGGGCGAACTCCGGAAAGGTCTCCGCGGAGACGCTCACGGCGGGCGCGGCCCATGTCCAGGCCAACGTGATGGAGCTGCGCCCGAGCGGACTGGTGCCGCTGCCCGTGTTCCATGCCACGCGGGACCGGGACATCACGCTCGTCCGGAGCTGACCCCCTGGGCCGGCGGCGGCGGGCTACGGCGGAGGCATCCGCCCGGTGTGCCGCCGCCACTCCAGCCGGGCCGCCTCCAGCTCGGCGCGGGCCTCGGCCAGACGGGGGTTGTCCTTGTTGCGGGCCTGGATCTCGGCGTGCCGCTTGCGGGCCCGGTCCAGCGCCTCGGTGTCCTGCTCCAGCAGCTCGCGGTCGTGCTGGGCCTGCTTCAGCTGCTCCGGCAGGGTGGTGCGGAAGGTGTTCTCCTTGGCCACCGCGCGCTGCACCGCGTCGGCGAAGTCCCGCACCCGGTCCTCGGTGAACCCCTTCGCCTCCTCGCCCTCGCCGGTGCGGCGCGGGTAGTTGGTCCGCTCGGGGGTGCCGTCGGCCTCCAGGACGTAGAGGTAGTAGGCGCTGTCGCCGGACTCGATCCTGACCCGGCGCTCGGCCAACTGCAGGGTGCGCGTCGCGCCATTGGTGGTGCGCTTCACCAACACGTGCTCGTACAAGGTGAGTTCGCCCAGTGCGTCCAGCCGCTTGCCCCGCCCCGGCTTCTCCAGCGAGGCGACCCGCCGCGCGGCGGTACGCAGGTCCTCCTCGCGCTTCTGCTCCTGCCGGGCCACCTCGGTCCGCGCGGCGGACTCCTCCGAGTGGGCGATCTGCTCCAGGCTGCGTACGTTCGCCCGCGCCTGGGCCAGCGGACGCCGGTCCTCGGCATGTCTCGGCAGGACCGCCAGGGCGAGGCTGCCCGGGAACCTCCGCGCCCGTACGTGCACCGCCCAGCCGGCCAGCGCCGCCGCGCACAGCACCACGATCACGTACGCCATGCGCCCCCCAAAGGCTGCCGTCACCGTCCGCTGTCTGTTACTGCTCAGCGGACGATGACGGCAAACTGCCCCCTGGCGCCGAGGGGTTGGCGCCGTACGGATCGAGCCGCCGCTTTAGTTGAAGGCGTTGCGCAGCGCGGGCAGCAGCGTCTTCTCCGACCAGTCGATGAAGGCCGGCTGGGTCGGGCCGCCGATCTGGACCAGGGCCACCTCGGTGAACCCGGCGTCCACATAAGGCCGTACGGCCTCCACGAAGGCTTCCGGGTCGTCGCCGCACGGGATGGCGGAGGCCACGTCGTCCTCGGTGACGAACTGGGTCGCCTGGTCGAAGGAATCCGGGCCCGGCAGCTCGGAGTTGACCTTCCAGCCCAGGCCGAACCAGCGGAACTGGTCGTGCGCGCGCCGGATCGCGGCGTCCCGGTCGGTGTCGAAACTGACCGGGAGCTGGCCCACGCTGGGCCTGCCCGTGCCGCCGTGCCGCTCGAACGACTCCAGCAGGTCCTTCTTCGGCTCGGTGGCGATGACCAGGTCGGCGAGATGCCCGGCCAGCGCACAGGACTGCTCGCCCGAGACGGCGATGCCGATGGGCGGCGCGGGCTCGGGCACGTCCCACAACTTGGCCGACTCCACGTCGTAGTGCTTGCCGTGGTAGGTGACGTGGCCGCCCTCGAACAGGGCGTGGATGATCTCCACCGCCTCTTCCAGCATCTCGTGCCGCACGTCCACCGCGGGCCACCCCTGGCCCACCACATGTTCGTTGAGGTTCTCCCCGGAGCCCAGCCCGAGCCGGAAGCGGCCCTCGGACAGCAGTTGCAGGGTCGCCGCCTTCTGCGCCACCACCGCCGGGTGATAGCGGAAGGTCGGACAGGTCACGTACGTCATCAGCGGTATCCGCGACGTGGCCTGCGCGGCCGCGCCGAGGACGCTCCACGCGTACGGGGCATGGCCCTGCGAGCGCAGCCAGGGGGAGTAGTGGTCCGACGTCACGGAGAAGTCGAACCCCGCCTCCTCGGCCCGCACGACATGCTCGACCAGCTCACGCGGCCCGGTCTGCTCGGTCATCATCGTGTATCCGATTCGCACCATGAGCCACGAGTCCCCCTTCTGACGGGGCGAAAACAGCCCGGCTGTTCTCGCCCCGCGCTCACTGGGCCGGCGGGAACCGGTCCCAGACCCGGTGCTCGGTCAGCAGCGTGGTCAGCTCGTCCAGGATCTCCGCGCCGCTGCCCCCGGTCACCACACCGGGCGCGTCCACCGGGATGCCCGCCGTCCTGAGCGCATCCTCCGCGCCCGGCCACGCGCCCAGCGCCTTGCCGTGCCGGAACGCCTCGTCCAGCATCAGCACCATCCGCGGATCGGCCGCGCCGTCTCCCGCCGCCCGGGCGTCCCGCGCGCCGTACGCGTCGTCGCCGCGCGCGACCGAGCCCGCGACCAGCAGCGCGTCGAACTCCGGCGAGCGGGCGGTGGCGTAGCTGCGCTGCACGTCCACCGTGCCGTCGCCGTCGCCCAGCGTGCCCCCGGTCGGCGCCACGATCAGCGGCACCAGACCGGCCGACAGCAGGTCCCGCTGCACCCCGCGCACCGCGTCGAGATCGGCGTCGGCGTCCGTGACGATGCCCACCACCCGGCCCTCCGGCGGCCAGCTGTCGCCCAGCTGGGACAGCGCGGGGGAGGGGTCGACGTCCTCGATCGGCACCGTCGGCTCCGGCGCGGGCAGCCCGAGCCCGGCCGCCACCGGCGCGCACAGGTCCGGGTCGATGTTGGCCAGCACCTGCAGCCCGCGCTCCTTGATGGCCTGCTCGTAGCACTTGCCCAGCTCGAACGTGTAGGCCGCCACGATGTGTTCGCGCTCCACCGGGCTCATGCTGCGCCAGAAGCGGCGCGGCTGGGTGAAGTGGTCCGCGAAGGTCTCCGGCGCCTCGCGCACCTTCGACGCCTCGGGCACCGTCACCGGCGCCTCCACGTACGGGTTGTCGTCCGCGCCCGCGAGGAACGGGCAGCCGCCGTCCAGGGAGTTGGGCCGGTAGGCCGCGACACCCGCGTGCACGGCGGTCTGGTGCATGCCGTCCCGCAGCATGTCGTTGACCGGCGCGTGGGTGCGGTTGATAGGGATCTGCGCGAAGTTGGGGCCGCCCAGCCGGCTGATCTGGGTGTCCAGGTAGGAGAACAGCCGCCCGGTCAGCAGCGGGTCGTCGGTGACGTCGATGCCGGGCACCAGATGTCCGGGGTGGAAGGCGACCTGCTCGGTCTCCGCGAAGTAGTTGGTCGGGTTGGCGTTGAGCGTGAGCAGCCCGATCGGCTGCACCGGGGCCAGCTCCTCCGGGACCAGATTGGTCGGGTCCAGCAGGTCGATGCCCTCGAAGGTCTGGTCGGGGGTGTCGGGGAAGGTCTGGATGCCCAGCTCCCACTGCGGGAAGGCGCCCGCCTCGATGGCGTCGGCCAGATCGCGCCGGTGGAAGTCCGGGTCGAGCCCGCCCAGCAGCTGCGCCTCCTCCCACAGCAGGGAGTGCACGCCCAGCTTGGGCTTCCAGTGGAATTTGGCCAGCGTGGTCCCGCCCTCGGCGTTCACCAGCCGGAAGGTGTGGATACCGAAGCCCTCCATCATCCGGAAGGAGCGCGGCAGACCCCGGTCGGACATGTTCCACAGGGTGTGGTGGGTGGCCTCGGTGTGCAGCGTCACGAAGTCCCAGAACGTGTCGTGCGCGCTCTGCGCCTGCGGGATCTCCCGGTCCGGCTGCGGCTTGCCCGCGTGGATGACGTCGGGGAACTTGATGGCGTCCTGGATGAAGAAGACCGGGATGTTGTTCCCCACCAGGTCGAAGGTGCCCTCGTCGGTGTAGAACTTCGTGGCGAACCCGCGGGTGTCCCGGACCGTGTCCGCCGAGCCGCGCGAGCCGAGCACCGTGGAGAAGCGCACGAACACCGGCGTCTCGACCCCGGCCTTCAGGAACCCGGCCCGGGTCACCTCGGCCGCATTGCCGTACCCCTCGAACACGCCGTGCGCGGCCGCGCCCCGGGCGTGCACCACGCGCTCCGGAATCCGCTCGTGGTCGAAGTGGGTGATCTTCTCCCGCAGATGGTGGTCCTGGAGGAGTACGGGACCGCGCGCACCCGACTTCAGCGAGTGGTCGGTGTCGTACAGCCGGTTGCCCTGGGCCGTGGTCAGCCACTCGCCGTCCTGCTCGCGCAGCTCCGGCCCGGCGCCGCTCGGCCGCCCGGTGGGGCTCACCGTGGCCGGGGCCTCCTGGTCGGGCTTGGCGGGCGCCGGCTCCCTGGGCTCGGTCGGTTCGGCCACGGACGGGTTGTCGACGCCGGGCCCGCTCAGGACGTCACCGGCGGACCGGGCCTCCTGGCCCTGGGGAGCCGTGGGCTTCCCCTCGTCCGGCATGTCGTTCCTGTCCTGCATGGCGACCTCCCTGGGAAGGGGCGTGAGGTGGTCCGTACGGCCGAGTATCCAGGGGCGGGGGACCCACACGCGGCGGGGCTGCCGAGCGGGGCGGCTCTGCGCAATCGGGCAAACCCGAGTGGTCACAGCAAGCTCGGCGGCTCCTGGCCTTTTGCGGGCCGGCAGCCCGGGTGATCACACCGTGGCGGTCGCCGGGTCGCTCGTGCCGGGGGCGCCCGTCTCGACGTGCCCGGCGAAGCGGCGTACGAAGGCGGAGTCGCCGCTCGCGGTGACCGTGACGTCGTACCAGCGGTTCCCGGCGGCCACGCCCCACCCCTTGACGGCGCGGGAGGCGCCGGGCTGGACGGTGTACGTGTAGTGCTGGGCCGGGGCGTAGGCGTCGGTGGCCGTGAAGGTGACGGCGGCGCTGCCCGCGTTGGTGAAGGTCAGGGTGACCTGCCCGGCCGAGTTGTCGTGCCGGGCGGTGACCTCGGGGCCGACGGCGGAGTTGGTGCCGGCCTGCCGGCGCAGGAAGCCGTTGGGACCGTACACGGAGAAGTCGTACCGGGTGCCCGGCAGTGCCCAACTGTCGGTCAGGCTCTTGCCGGACTCGACGGTGTACGGCCAGGGCCCGTCGGTGCGGGTGGCCGAGGTGACATGGAAGGCGGCCCCGGCGGCACCGAGCGCGGCGAACGTGAACTGCATCCGTCCGCCGACCGCCTTGGTGTCCACGGCCAGGTCGTACGGCAGCGCCCGCGCGCTCCGTGTCCCGCGCTCCTGCTTGGGCAGCGCGCCGGCCGCCGGGGGCTTGGGCACGTAGTTGCCGGGGTTGGTGTGGTCGGGCGGCCGGTACCCGCTGGTGTCGGGCAGGCCGGGCGCGGCGGTGTTGCCGCGGGAGAAGTCGAAGGCCGAGGTGAGGTCCCCGCACACCGCGCGCCGCCAGGGGGAGACATGGGGGTTGCGCACCCCGAACCGCTTCTCGATGAACTGCACGATCGAGGTGTGGTCGAAGGTCTGCGAACAGACCCAACCCCCGGTGCTCCAGGGCGAGATGACCAGCATCGGCACGCGCGGGCCGAGCCCGTACGGTCCGGCCGCGTACCCGGACGAGCCGCCGTACAGCTCCGTCGTCACATCGGCGGTGGACAGCCCGCGCGCGGCGGAGGCGGGCGGGAAGGGCGGTACGACGTGGTCGAAGAAGCCGTCGTTCTCGTCGTAGGTCAGCAGCAGGGCGGTGCGGCTCCAGACGTCCGGGTTGGAGGTGAGCGCGTCCAGGACCTGCGAGATGTACCAAGCGCCGTAATTGGCGGGCCAGTTGGGGTGTTCGCTGAAGGCTTCGGGGGCGGCGATCCAGGAGACCTGGGGGAGGGTCCCGGCGGCCACGTCGGCGCGCAGACGGTCGAAGTAGCCGTCGCCGCTGGCCGCCTTGGTGCCGGTGCGGGCGCGGTCGTAGAGGGGGTCGCCGGGCTTGGCGTTGCGGTACTGGTCGAAGTACAGCAGGGAGTTGTCGCCGTAGTTGCCGATGAACGCGTCGCTGGTCCAGCCCCAGCCGCCGGCCGCGTCCAGTCCGGTGCCGGTGTCCTGGTACACCTTCCAGGAGACGCCCGCCTGCTGGAGTATCTCCGGGAAGGTCGTCCAGGAATACCCGGCCTCCTCATTCCCGAGCACCGGCCCGCCGCCCTTGCCGTCGTTACCGGAATAACCGGTGTACATGTAGTAACGGTTCGGGTCGGTGGAACTCAGCATCGAGCAGTGGTACGCGTCGCACACCGTGAACGCGTCCGCGAGCGCGTAATGGTACGGAATGTCCGCGCGTGTCAGATAAGCCATCGTCGTCGTGGACTTGGCGGGAATCCACTTGTCGTAGAGCCCCCCGTTGAACGCCGCGTGCGTCCCCGCCCAACTGTGATCCAGATCCTGGATGAACTGCATCCCCAGCCGGTCGGCATCCGGCCGGAACGGCAACGTCTCCCGCCCCGCCCCGTCGACCTGATGAAACACACTCTTCCCCGACGCCAGCCCGACCGGCCGCGCGTCCCCGAACCCCCGCACCCCCCGCAACGTCCCGAAGTAATGGTCGAACGACCGGTTCTCCTGCATCAGCACGACGACATGCTCGACGTCGGCGATCGTCCCGCTCTTCACCGCGGGCGCGATACTCGCCGCCCGCGCGATCCCTTCGGACAACTGCGTGGCAGCCGCGCTTCCGGCGGCAATCTGCAAAAACCTACGACGACTGACATCGGGCACGGAATATTCTCCTTGAATTCATGCACCGTTCTCGGGCGGACGTTTTCTCGAATTGCCGCGAGAGCTGAACAGTGCAGTGCAGTCGCCTCTTCGTGTCAAGGGCCGGAGTGGGGTCGGCTGAAGATGCGACACATCGGTGGGGCCGACCGGCGCCGGCCGGCACGCGGGGGCGGCCGTCGTGGACGTGATTTCGCCGAAGGGAAGACTTTCGGCCTCTTTCCCCGCTCGGCGGGTGCGGATTGTGGAATTCCGTACTGACGGGATGCGATCCACTCTTAACGTGATCGCATGAGCGAAGATCGCATCCCTTCGGTGTCGTCCCTGCGTGCGTTGGTGTCGCACGAGGAGTGGACTGAACTGACGTCTCGCACCCCGCAGACCTACCTGCCGGGGGAAGCGCTGCTGGAGCAGGGAGGTAGCGGAACTCACGTACTCGCGCTGGAGGAAGGGCTGGTGAAGGTCGTTCGAACCGACCGGGACGGCAAGCGGCGCCTGCTTGCCTTCCGTGGGCCGGGCGAGGTCCTGGGTGAGATGGCGCTCCAGTGCGGAGGTGAGCGGCTGGCGTACGTATGGGCCATGAGCAAATGCAAAGCGTCCATTGTGTTCGCGGATGACTTTCGGCGCTTCGTGCGGGACCATCAGCTCGCCGATCGCCTGGCGGTGATGGCCTCCCATCGCCTGCGGGAGCAGACCGAGATTCATGACGGTGCCGTGCACGAGCGGCTCGCCATGACCCTGTTGCGGCTCGTCGAGGTCTCCGGTGGAGAGAGCTCCTTCTCGCTCATCCGGGAAGAGCTGGGGGAGCACATCGGCGTCGGACGCAAGGCGGTCAGTAAAGCGCTGGAACAGCTTGGGCCGGGCACGGTGCGAGCCGGCAGAAGCCGGATCGAAGTGATCAGCGTGGCAGGGCTGCGCAAAGCGATCAGTGACCGCGACGCCACCTGAGCGCAGTGTGGCCCGCGTCACTCGTTTTATGGGCCTGCGGAACCGAACACTTCCGCGTTCCCTGTGAGGCTCGGCATGCGCGACACCGCACGTTCGAGCGTTCCTGCCCGGTCTCCGAGAGGCCGGGCAGGCTTCACAGAGGAGTGACATGCGCGAGTCCGACAGCGAACTGCCCGAGCGGATCACCGCTCCGTACACCCACAGCCGCCCGCTGCCTCCCTATCGGGGCATCCTCGCGGTGGACGCGAAGGATTTCACGGGGCGCCCGGCCATCCAGCACGAAGCCGTCAGTCGTGCCGTACCCGCGCTCCTCAAGACGGCACTGGCCAGGGCGGGACTTCGGGATCTCTGGGACGACCGCAGGTTTCCCGCAACGACGGGCGACGGTTACGTCTTCGGGTTCGACCCCACACGGATGCCCTTTGTGATCCACCCCCTGCTGCTCACGCTTCAGGACGTGCTGACGGACTACAACGTCCTGTCGCACGGGGCGGTTCCCATCCGGCTCCGGGCCAGCCTGCACATCGGTCCACTGCCCGACACCGGTGACGAGTTCGGCGGCAACGGCACGCCACGCAACGACACGCACCGCCTCCTCGACTCCCACCCCGTCAAGGCCGTGCTCGCCTCGCACAAGGAGAGCATCACGCACGTCGCGGCCATCCTCTCCGACCGGTGCTACGAGGACACGGTCGCCAGCGGATACACCGGGCGCCATGCCGACCACTTCGTGGAGGCCGCGGCGACCGTCGAAGGGAAGCAGTTCTTCCAGCGGGCCTGGATCTACGTTCCTCAGCCCTCAGGACCCTTGTACGAGGAACCCGCGAGGGCCGGCACCTCTCAGGAGCCCGCCAGGGAAGTCGGCCGTCCCCTCCAGGCCGAGGGCTCACAGGGCCGGAGTACGAGGAACAGCGCGCCCAACGGAAACATCAACACCGGCACGGTCCATGGGGGCCAGAGCGTGCGCAATCACCACGTCACGGGGGATCACGTGGAAGGCAACAAGGCCGACCGTGTCCGGGGTTTCCAGGGAGACCAGGTCCGCGGCGACAAGTACCAGGGGCGACAGTGACGCCGGAGGAAGGGGCGTCGCCCGCGGAGCTGCCCGGCCTCACCTCGGACGTGTCGGAACCGCCGGAAGAGGAGCCGCCCAGTCCGGAGACCGAGCCTGACATCTCCGAGTTGATCGACGCTCTCGGCGGCCCGGCGAGGCTGGCGGGCTCCTTCGTGTACGCCCCGAACGGAAACATCAACGCGGGCGCCGTCCACGGTGGTCAACGAGTGCACAACAGCACCGCGAATGAGCGGCGGAGGCCGCGAGAAGGCAGGGTGCGCGAGGGACCGATCCCACAGTCGGAGGTTCGGGCCGCCGCTTTCGGGTTCGCGCAGCCCGACTGGTTCGGCTCGGCTCTCGCCAAGCTTGAGAAAGGCCCGCTCTTCCTGGCCGGGCGGCCCGGAACCGGCCGTCGTACCGCGGCGTTCAACCTCTTGCGCAAGAGCTGTGGGGAAGGCGCCCCGCTGCGCGCGCTGGACAGCGTCACCGAACTGGACCGCTGGCAGCCCACCGACGCCTCGGCGCGGGGTTACCTGATGGACGGTCTGTTCCCGTCCCGGCCCATCGGTCCCGGCGTCCTCGGACATGTGCGCTCGCTGTTGACCAAGGCCGATGCTCGGATGGTGGTCGTGCTGCCTGATGACGCGGCCCTGCTGCGGCGTCTCGAACAGGACCTCCACGTGAGCCCCACCGTGTGCGTGCCGCCGTCGCCCGCCCGGGTCTTCGGAAGCCACTTCGAGCAGATGGTGCCGGAACAGCGGGAGCGGGAGCGTCTGCTTTCGGCGCTGAACCCGCGGCACAACCTGGGCGACCTGCTGGTGCCCGAGCTGGTCCCGGCCGAAGTGGTGGAGTTGGTGACGGCCATCGTCACGGCCGACGGTGACCCGAACGCCCTCGGTGACCTCGCTGCCCGGCTGAGCTATCGAGCCGAGCGGGAAGTACCGGAACTCCTGGCGAAGCTCGGCGGCGATCCGGACGTCCTGGCCTTCTTGCTGGCGGTCTGCGTGTACGAGGGGGCGGACCACCGGCTCGTCAGGGAGGAAGCGGACCGGCTGCTGAGGCTGTCGCAAGACCGCCTGAAGGCCGTGCTGCCGGCGTCGGACGCGCAGGGAGCCGAGAAGGCCGAGCGCCCGAATCCGGACTTCGTCTTCCGGCGGTCGATGACGGAACTGCTGCACGCCGTCCGTGCCGTCCGGCAGGAACGCGAGATTCGCACGGAAGGGGCCTACGCGCACAGCGTCGAAGCGGTCGTGTTCGTCAGACACCGGCAGGCCGAAGCAGTGCTCAGGCACGTGTGGCGTGAGTACGGCCAGTTGTCGGAACTCCTCGTGGAGTGGCTGCGGGAAGTGAACCGCTCCGGCGAGCTGACCCGGTCGGTGGGTGAGGTCATGGGCAGGGCGGCGAGCTGGGGAGGCGGACGGCGTGCCTTGCGGCACGTTCAGGCTCTCGCCGAGTCGGATCGCGTGACCAGCCGCCTCGTCGCGGCGAACGCACTGGGTATCGCGGCCGAGGACCCCGTGCTGGTCGCGGAGGTGCGGTACCGCCTCCAGCGATGGAGCCTGGCGGCCGACTTCCGCCTGAGGACCACGGTTGCGTACGCGTGCGGTGCGGACTTCGGGCTCTCACGTCCGGACCTGGCACTGCGTCTGCTCCACACCCTCCTCCTCGGCGCACGGGACCGTCCCGACCGGGAGGGCCACGGTGACGACGGCCGGGTTCTGCTGGCCTTGCGGGTGGCGATCGTGAGCCTGTTCCAGGCCGGAAACGAAGCGAAGGTGTTCGGTCAGCTTCTTGAATGGCTGGGCGCAGAGCAATGCGACGCGGAGCAGGTTCTCTCGGTGTTCGGCCAGCTTTTGCAGTACCCGCAGTGGTTCATGGGGAAACTCGCGAATCGAACTCACGAGGCGACAATGATCGTTGAGATCATTCGCCGCGCGCTGAACACGGAAAGCTCATTCGACGGTACCTGTGCGGCCTTGCTGCGCTGGGCCGACTGGGGGCGTTGGAACGAAACGCTGTCCCAGGCCGTGGAGAATCTGTTTTCCGCCTTGGCGAATTCCATGCGGTTCGGTGAGTTCAGGTTGTTCGTGGAAATGGATGAGACGGGCGCGGACGGCTGGGCCGGGCTGGACACGGCACGGGATGCGCTCAACAGGTGGCGTGCCGGCGAACGGCGGGAGGCAGCATGAGCGACGAGGCCGCCGAGCGGCTCTATCACCGTTCCGTCAGGCCACCCTGGCGGGAAATCATCAGCCACCGCTGGTCCTCGGCGACGGACTGGTCGCTGGTACTCAAGGACGAGGCCGGAGACTACTTCCTGCTGGGCCGTCGGGGCGATCCGGACGACACCGGGGCTCACGTGTCCGTACCGGAGGAAGCCGCGGCACCCGGCCTCGGCGGGGACTACACCGACGCCTTCCGCGTCGACGCGACCGAGCACGTGGACACCAGAGCGGTCGGGCTGCCCACGGTGTACGGGACGGAATCCGTGGACCTGTGGGTCTCGTGGTGGGTGCACGACCCTGTGCGTGTGGTGCGTACGAAGACCGTGCACGGTTGGCATGTGGTGCGCACCCACCTCACGAGCGTCCTGCACCATTTGGCCGAGGCGCAGGCGGTGGCCGGCAGCGGGCTGGGGGCGCCGGAGATCATGCAGTACCTCAGCGGGCCACAACGCCTGGAGGAGGTGGGCCTGAGCTATCGGGTGTTCGACGTCCGGCTCCGGGAATCCGGCGAGGAACTGCGCCTCGGCCAGGAGGAAGGCGAGGGTGTCCGCTATTCCTGGACCGCCAGCCGTCGGGGCGAGTACGAGTTCTGCCTCCAGGCGCTCCAGGCGGGACCGGTGTCACTGGCGGCGCTGTGGCTGCTCAGGCATCCCGACCAGGTTCGCCAGGTGCTGGACTGGGCGGTGGATCACCAAGACCTGCTGAGCCCTCCGCGCACGGACTGGCAGGAGGAGCTCGCCGGTTTGCTGGGCACACTGACCGATCAGGAGCGCAAGGAAATCTCCTATCTTCTGCGCGATCGGATATCCGCGCTCGGACGGCCGGTTCCGGGCGGGCCCCTCTGACCTCACGGCAGAGTCGAAAAACGAACCCATGAGCGAGTGTGCCGTCTTCGGGCGGCACACTCGCTCATTTTTGTCTGGCCTTTCGCGGGTCAATGAAATGTGATTGCGGTCACCCTTTTTATGGGCCTGAGGAACCGACAGGCGAAGGCATGCGCGGGACTCTTGATTCGTCCAAGAGGTAGGCGCCCCGGTCAGCGAGGGTGTCCCGATCATTGAAGGGCGAAATGCGAGCCGAAGAAAAGCGTAGCGAGGACAATGTCGGTCGTGAGACGCAGGCTCTCCCCACGACGGTGCTGAACGCCGAACGCGGAATCATCAACACCGGCACCGTCCACGGTGGTCAGCACGTCACCACCATCGACCTGTCCGCCTACTCCGGCGATGGAGCCGACGGTGACCTCTGAGATCGTTCGGGGCGGTGACCTCCAGGCGGTGCTGGCAGCCCTGACCGGTCGAGACATGGTGGTCGTCGCTCCCAACAGCACCGTCAACACCGGCATGGTGACGGGCGATCAACGGCAGATCGTCTCCGCCGGATCGGAGGGCGGCCCGGGCGCCGGGCCGACGCGGCAAGGTCCTGTACGGGCGGCGTACCTCAAGACGGCCAGACGGCGGTTTGTGCCGCCACCCGGCTTCGAGGGCGCGCGTGCCGCCCTGGACGCCCCTGTCACCGTCCTCGTCGGAGAGCCGGGGAGCGGGCGTGAGACCCACGCCCTCAACCTGCTGGCTCAGGGCAGCGAGAACCCCGTACTCGTCCAGATCGACGGAGGGGTCCACCTCACGCGGTGGAAGCCGCGCGCTCGCGGCGTACACGGATACCTGGTGATGGAGCCTCCGGACCCCTTGGCGCTCCGGGCCTGGGACCTCTCCCGCCTGGAGGCGTCCCTGGCCGAGGCGGGGGCGCGACTGATCATCGTCTTGGCGGATGCCCCGGCGCTGGTCGGCGCTGTGGAGGACCACCTGGGAGTGCCGGTCCTTCGCCACCATCCGCCGGACCCGCAGAAGGTCTTCGCCGCTCACCTCTCGGACGGCTGCTCCTGCGACGAGACGCGCGCACAGTGGCTGTCCGCCCTGAGATCGGGCCGACTCGATGAGCTGCTGCCCGGGGGACTGCCGCCCCGCCACGCGGCACACGCTGCCAGAGTCGTGGCTCAGTCGAGCGTCACGGGGGACTCCGAGGCCGAGGTCATGCATCGTCTGGCCCGTGCCGAGGGTGCCCAAATCGTTGCCCGGGCCCAGGCGGACCCTTCTCTTCTCTCCTACCTGCTCTCCATCAGTGTCTACGGAGGGCTGGACCGCAGCGTCGTGACGGAGCAGGCCGGCAACTTGCTGCGGCTGATGGGGGCCACGGAGGAGGAACCCGTCGGGCCGAGTCCGCACGGTCATCCGGCCGGCGATGCGGGTCGGCGGCCCTGGTCCGAGACCCTGCGGATGCTCGGCGCTCACCGCACGCAGTGTGCCGGGGAGGGGGCAACGGACACGGTGTCCTTTCTGTGGCCCGCGGTGAGCGAGGTGGCGTGGGAGGTCATTTGCCGCGATCACACGGATCTCCTGCCCCTCCTGCATACCTGGCTCGCCGCTCCCGGTAACGAAGCGGACCAGATCGAACGGGCCGGACGGGCGGTCGCGACCATGGCCGTGGTGACGGGCGGGCGGTCCATGGAACTCCTGCACGGGCTGGCGACAGCTCCGTCGTCCCAGGCTCCGCAGGTGGCCGCATGGTGTCTGGGAACGGTTGCCCAGAACTCGGCAGCGGCAAAGGTGGCGGCCGCCCAACTCGAGCAATGGAGCGGCTCGGCAGAGGCATCGCTGCGTAACGCGGTGGCGTACACCTGCCGCGCGGACTGCGGCCGGCTCACGGACGAGGCTGCTCTGCGGTTGCTGCAACGGCTCATGGAGACGCTCAGCGGAGACACGGACGATCTGTCGGTCGTCGACATCATCACGACGGCGCTGATGCAGCGCTTCGAAGCCGGTGACTCCAGTTCCAGGGCCACCGTCCTGCGCAGGATGCGGGACTGGACGCAGTGTGACGGCGTCCCCGACCTGCTGACGGCCCTCACCTTTCCGGTGATGGCAAGCATGGACCTCGCATGGTGGAGCGACCAGATCCTCGCCGACGCCGAGCCGGCCTCCTGCACGGTCGAGCTCATCGGGCATGCCCTGAACGAGTCGACCACCTTCGCGGTCATGCGAGATGCCCTCCTCGTCTGGTGCTCCGAAGCGGGCGGCGCGGAGCACCGGACCGAGGCGCTGAGCGAACTCCTTGCCGGCCTGGTTGCCGCCCGGCAGCCCGGGTTCCTCCGCTGGCTCCTGGCCGTCGAGAGAGGGCCGGACACGCTGCCCGGCAAGGAGAAGGCGGCCGAAGCGTTGGTCGCGTGGCGCAACAACACCCCTGCTCCGCAAACGGATTGATCAGGAGGACCGATGTCACTTCCCCCTCATCCCGGAATCTTCGCCGTCATCGAGTGTCAGTACGGCCGTAGCGAACCCACGCCCCCGTTACGCCTCTTCGACGGAACGGCACCGGAAGGTGTCCCCCTGACGCTGGTGCGGGCTCGGCAACTGCTCTACGACCGTTCCGTGAACTCCGCGGCACGTGTCGCTCTATGGCGCCAGGTCGTGGAGCGCTCCCGCTTCGACGCGGATGGGTCCGACTGGCCGATGGCGGTCGTATGGCTGGGACTCCCGGGCCTCCGCCGGACCGCCTACAAGATCGCCTGGTGTTTCCGCGCCGAGCGCGGAGATGTCGAGTCCGAGCTCGTCACCGGGTACCTGGAGGCGCTGGCGGGAGTCGGCGTGGATGACTCCGACCCGGGTGGAGCGGTACTGCGGTCGGCCTGTTCGCGGGCCTGGGACGTGTGGCGGACTGCGCGCCTGGAGACGGCCGTGGAGGACGTGGAAGGCGCCGGTGCCTCCATCGGCACCGGGGCGGACGGGTTCTGGCAGGCGGACTACGACCCGATTCCGGATCACCCCGGGCTCTCGGCCACCGTCAGGATCACGGTTCCCGCCCACCGCGTCGAAGGAGTACGTCTTGGCGCGCTGGCCCAAGCCTGGGGCGTGGCCGACTCGGCGACGAGCGTCGGCCACTCGGGCCGGGGCCGCCAGGTAGCCAAGATCTCTCTGCGGCGCGTGGGGAGGGGCCGATGACCGACCGGGTCGAGGCACCTCTCACCTTCCGCGAGATCTTCAACCTTCCGGTCAGCGTCGATCTGCGCACGGCGGCCAGGGCATTCGGCATGTGCCTGGGCACTGCCTACCGGCTGGTCGCCGAAGGTGCTTTCCCCTGCCCGACGGTTCGGGTCGGCTGGCGCCATCGGGTGCTCACCGTGGAACTCCTGCGTGCGCTGGGCATCGAGGAGCGTCCCGTCTTCGCCGACGAGGTCGCCGACGGAATCGCGCTCACTCTCTTCGACTGACCTTTGTCGTCACCCTGCCGACTGCCCGGCCATCGGCAGGGCCCCCACCAGACCATCTGTGAAGGAGCACTATGCCCACCTGCCTCGCCATCGGCAGAACGACCATCGCCTCTCCTTCGGACCGAACTCTTCCGGAGGAGCAGCATCGGTCCACCGTCCTCTACGAGGACATCGTGCGTCCCGCATGCGACCAGCTCGGGCTCACGTTCCTGCGCGCGGACCGACTCGCGGAGGCGGGTCTGCCCGCGGACCAACTGCTGCGGATGATCACGGAAGTGGATGTCGTCGTCGCGGACCTCAGCGGCATGTCCGATCCGGAGCTGTCCTTCGGGCTCGGGGTACGACATGCCCTCGGCCGGTGCACCGTTCAGGTCACGGAGGAATCCGACCGGTTCCCGAACGCCGGAACCACCCCTCGCATCCCGTTTCCGTCGCATCCCGACGGCGCGGTCAGCGCCTGCCGGACCCTGACCAGTGTGATGGCGGCGGAGGTGCTGCGCGTGGACAGGCCGCCTCTGCTGCCGGCCGGCCCTCCTCCCCAGCCCGTCCAGCAGACCGTGGTTGAGGCGAAAGAGGATGGTCCTGGCCTGTTCGAACTCGTCATCGAAGCCGAGGCACACCTGGAAGCTCTCTCCGATGACATGGCCGACATGGAGGCGGCCCTGGCGGATCTCGGCGAAATGATGGGGTTGTTCGGAGAAGACATGGCTTGTGTCAGTCACCCCGGGGCTTCCCCGAGCGCGAAGATGGCCGTGCTCAATCGCCTGGCCAAGGCCATCGACGGACCGACCGACGACTTGGAGGCGGCGGCCGCGCGGCTCGCGGAGCATATGAACACCAGCCTCGGCGCGTTCCGGGCCTTCCTGGAGTGGGTGGCCGACATGCCACGCTCCGAATGGCCCGAGGGCGCGGCGGAGCTGTTGGAGCAATTCGCGGCGACTTCCTGCGAGATGCAGTCCGCGGCGTCCGCCTTCGACGAGGCGGTGACAATCATCGAGATGTGCGCCGCCGTCAGCCGCCAACTGCGCCGACCGGCCCGACGCATCATCAAGGCCATCCGGACCGTCTTGGAGACCGGAACCCGGCTGGAGGAACTGCACGGACGAGCGGTGCAGTTGAAGGCGAGCTGACGCGC
Organism: Streptomyces bauhiniae; assembly: GCF_004784475.1. Lineage (GTDB taxonomy): Bacteria > Actinomycetota > Actinomycetes > Streptomycetales > Streptomycetaceae > Streptomyces > Streptomyces seoulensis. The sequence goes on along the minus strand of NZ_SRRT01000004.1, from coordinate 454,877 downwards.
CGGACACTCCGGATGCCGGGGGCACCGTCGACTCCTTCCGACCCACACCGAAACCGGGCCGGAAGGAGCCGACGGCTCATCCGTTCCTGCTGTCGGGCTTCAGCCACCCGCCCCTAGTGCAGGTCTCGTCGGCTCTCGGTCACGCACCTTTGCCACAACGTGAAGGCGTACTGTGCCTCGCGAAGCGAATCTCCCGCGAACCGCCTGTCGGCGAAACCGGCTGCCGCGGCTCGTTCCACCACGGTCACCAGGTGCGAGGCCACGCGAGCAATCCGTTCCGCGTGTACGCGTTTCAACTGGGGTCGCAGTTGCTCCTCGCGACCGGCCACCGCGAGCAGGTCCGTGTAGTCGTCGGGTTCGGCATAGGCGGACGGGAGCTTGGGCAGGTCGTCAACGGTGAGGCGAACGACGGCAGGGGATGTGAAAGCACCCCGGTCTTCCCGCCCCAGCACGCGATTCAGAAGGCGGCGGATTTCATCGGTGTTTCGGACTTCGGTCGCGGCGCTCTCCAGCTTGACCAACTCGGCATGAGTAGCGTCCACGGACTCCGCAGAGAGATGTACCCGCAACCGATCTGCGATTTTCCTGCCGGCCTCCGAGGCCTTGTCGATCACGTCGTCGCACGCGTCGAGTTCGGCGAATGCACGCTCGGCCGTTCGTACTGAGGCCCGAACCATCTCGGCCGGGCCCCCCTCGAAGCCGCCTACCGCTTGGACGAGCTCCGACACGGACATGCCCAGTGCCCTCGGCAGAGCCTCCCCCTGCAACTTCCCCGTCGCCACCGTCATTCCACTTCCCACTGTTCCCCCTCGTGGCCGTGTCTCATCGGAACAGATCATGGGCGCAGCACGCTCCAGAGGGCAATCCGGGCTCTGGTCACTAGTTGGACGGGCTCCGTGGTCCGTGCTCGCGCTGCGGCCGGGACCTTGATTCGCGTAAGTTCCTGACACTGACCTGTGCGATCGAGGGAGACGGATGGTCGAGGAGTACCCGGAGTTCCTGCTGCGCCTGCCGCACGGCGGGCCGTCGGCGCGGGGGCGACTGCTTGCGGAGAAGGGAACCAACGGAAGCCAGAAGATGATGGTTTTGGCAGGTTCGCCGGCTCGCCCCGAAGTCGTACCGTCCTTCCCGCTGCGGATGCCGTCATCCCACCGACTGCGGGAGCGGTTGAGGGAAGAGGGCACGATCAAGGAGACGACCACCTGGCCAGGGTGGCTCGAGGTGATCAGTGACGTTCAGTGCAATTCGCCGTCCGCCGCAGCGGAGATCCTCCTCGGCCGGAGTTCCAATGGCTGGCTGGAGTGGAAGACGACAGACGGTCGGCCGCTGGCCGACTTCCTGGAACAGGCATCGGGTGGGCCCAACCGTGCTTGGCTGGTTCGTGACCCCACGCTCACCGGCACAACTTCGGCCGACCAGGCGTGGCTTGTCCAGGGCCGGGTGACGCTCGCCGCGGATCGGCTGAGGCCGGCGGTGGCCCCGGGCATCAGCAAGGAGCACTTGCGTGCCATCGTTGACGAGGACTACGAATCCGCAGTCCCCTACAGCCAGAAGGGCCGGTTCGTCGACGAATTCCACGCGTTCCTCTCCCGGATGAGACCCGGTGACACGGTCTGTGTGTTTCCCGGTACCAAGCTGTACGTGGGTGAGGTCACGGGGAATGTCGAGCAGGTGACCGAAGACGGGCGCAGCGTTCTGCGACGCCCAGTGGAGTGGAGCGAGGGTTACCCCTTCGAAGAGCTCCCGGAGGATGTCCAGCAGAAGCTGAACACCGGTCACGACCTGGTCGATCTAACGGTAGTGAAGGGCATTCTCGACGGGCTCTGGTTCTCCGACGACGAGCTGAAGAAGGCGGCCGAAGAATCCGCCGATACCTCCAGCGTCGCGATTCAGGCCATCGCGGCTCGCCGCGACCTGAAGTTTCCCCATCCCGACGAGGCGCTGCGCAAGAAGCTGAACGTCGACAGGCTCGAATGGCTGAGCGAAGTGCGGGACCTGCTCTGGGATGAACGTCAGCTCATCTTCTACGGGCCGCCTGGGACGGGTAAGACGTATCTCGCACAGGAACTTGCCGAATTTCTTGGCGGTGGCCCCGAGCAGGTGAAGCTGGTCCAGTTCCATCCCAGCTATGCTTACGAGGACTTCTTCGAAGGGTTCCGGCCCCGGGAGGACCCGGACACACGCGAGGTCGCCTTCCGGCTGACCCCCGGCCCACTGCGGGAGCTCGCCGACCTTGCCCGCCTGGAGGGCAACCGGCACATTCCGCACTTCCTAATCATCGACGAAATCAACCGTGCCAACCTGGCCAAGGTATTCGGCGAGCTGTACTTCCTGCTGGAATACCGCAATAAGTCGGTCCGGCTGACCTACTCAGGTGAAGACTTCGCCCTGCCCCGGAACCTGTTCGTGATCGGCACGATGAATACTGCGGATCGTTCTATCGCGCTGGTGGATGCTGCGATGCGACGGCGGTTCGCCTTCGTGGAACTCTCTCCGAGAACCGAGCCCACTAGCGGACTGCTGAGGCGCTGGCTGGAGAGCGAGGGAAAGAATGCCGAGCCAGCTGACCTGCTGGACGCACTCAACGCCCGTATTGGCGACGCCGATTTCAAGCTCGGGCCGTCGTACCTCATGAAACCCGGCGTCTACCGAGAAAACGGATTGGAGCGTACCTGGCGGACAAAGATCCTGCCCTTGCTGGAAGAACACCATTTCGGGGATGGCGTAGACATCGAGAAAAGGTACGGGCTGGCGGCGCTGAGGGCGGCCATAGCTGCGCGTAGGGCATTGGACTCGGAGGGTGCCGGGGAAGGCTCCGGCGCGCTGTGATCGAAGTTCACCTCGTCGAACACGCTCCGGCGAAAGTCGTGTCCCTCCCAGACGGGGCAGGCCGAGCCCTGGCCGTTTCGAAAATCGTGGACGCCGTACCCGATCCGTACGAGCCGGGGCTGTGGCGGCTGCGGGCGGGAAGCAAAGTCGGAGCCGTGTCGCTCGATGTCCCCGGAGGTGAGGCCGTCCGGCTGCGGATCACACCCAAAATACCCATAGGACGTCTGCTGTTTCTCCTTGGCTACAGTCTCGACCCGCACGGCTGGCGAAATGAAGCGGTTGACCTCGCCGGACACGACGAAGCGCTGCCTGCTTTTGCCCATGCAGTGGAGCGGCAGACCGATCGGGCGCTACGACAGGGGCTGTTGCAGGGCTACCGACCCACTGAGGGCACGGCGCTCGTTGTACGAGGCCGATTTCGCGAAGTCGAGCAGATTCGGCGCCGTTTCGGCGCTCCGTTGCCGGTGGAGATCGAGTACGACGAGTTCACCTCGGACATTGCCGAGAACCGCATCCTGCGGGCCGCAGTGGAACGGTTGCTGTGCCTCCCCGGCATTCCCCAGGCCGTACGCACGCGACTTCTGCGCCAACGAGCCAGACTCGCGGAGTCTACCCCACTGGTAAGGGGGCAGGAGATCCCGCGATGGCAGCCGAACCGTCTTAACGCCCGCTATCACCACGCCCTTGATCTGGCGGTTCTCGTGCTGAACGGGGCGTCGGCCGAGCATCTGCCGGGTGCGTTGCGGATGAACGCTTTCCTCTTCGACATGAACAAGGTCTTCGAGGACTTCATTTGCGTGGCACTCCGGGAGGCTCTGACTGCGTATGGCGGGCACCCCACGCTGCAGGCCAGAAACGTGAGCCTGGACGAAGGTGACGCCATCCGGATGCGGCCGGATCTCGTTTGGTACGGGGACACCGGAGATCCGCTGGTTGTGGCCGACGCGAAGTACAAGGTGGGCAGTCCGCAGGGCTATCCCGACGCCGACCTATACCAGATGCTGGCGTACTGCACCTCCCTGGGACTGAAGCACGGGCATCTCATATACGCGAAGGGCAACGCGCCGCATGTCGGCCACACGGTCCGCCATTCCGGAATCGTGCTCCACCAGCACGCTCTCGATCTCGGCCAGGAGCCGTCAGCACTTCTCAAGACGGTGAGTGATCTGGCCGCAGGTATGGCGCGGGCGTGACCGCGCCCGGTTGGACCCTGAGGGTCCAACCGGGCGCGGCGGCAGGCGTCGCTCAGATATCCCGGAAGATCTCGATCTGCGCCCCGATCGAATTCAACCGCTCCGCCAGATCCTCGTACCCCCGGTTGATGACGTACACGTTGCGGAGGACCGACGTGCCCTCGGCGGCCATCATGGCCAGGAGGACGACGACGGCGGGGCGGAGGGCGGGGGGGCACATCATTTCGGCGGCGCGCCAGCGGGTCGGGCCCTCGACCAGGACGCGGTGGGGGTCCAGCAACTGCAGGCGGCCGCCGAGGCGGTTGAGGTCGGTGAGGTAGATGGCCCGGTTGTCGTAGACCCAGTCGTGGATGAGGGTCTGGCCCTGGGCGACCGCGGCGATGGCCGCGAAGAAGGGGACGTTGTCGATGTTGAGGCCGGGGAACGGCATCGGGTGGATCTTGTCGATCGGCGCCTCCAGCTTGGAGGGGCGGACCGTGAGGTCGACCAGGCGGGTGCGGCCGTTGTCCGCGAAGTACTCGCGGCTGCGGTCGTGGTCGAGGCCCATCTCCTCCAGGACCGCCAGCTCGATCTCCAGGAACTCGATCGGCACCCGGCGCACCGTCAGCTCCGACTCCGTCACCACGGCCGCCGCGACCAGGCTCATCGCCTCGACCGGGTCCTCGGAGGGGGAGTAGTCGACATCGATGTCGATGTTCGGCACGCCGTGCACGGTGAGGGTGGTGGTGCCGATGCCCTCGACCCGTACACCCAGGGCCTCCAGGAAGAAGCAGAGGTCCTGGACCATGTAGTTCGAGGACGCGTTGCGGATGACGGTCACGCCGTCATGGCGGGCCGCCGCCAGCAGCGCGTTCTCCGTGACGGTGTCGCCGCGCTCGGTCAGTACGATCGGGCGGTCCGGGCGGACCGTGCGGTCCACCACGGCGTGGTACTGGCCCTCGGTGGCCGCGATGTCCAGGCCGAACCGGCGCAGCGCGATCATGTGCGGCTCGATCGTGCGGGTACCGAGGTCGCAGCCGCCCGCGTACGGCAGCATGAAGCGGTCCATGCGGTGCAGCAGCGGGCCGAGGAACATGATGATCGAGCGGGTGCGGACGGCCGCCTCCGCGTCGATCGCGTCCATCTCCAGCTCGGCCGGCGGCACCAGCTCCAGGTCGACGCCGTCGTTGATCCAGCGGGTGCGCACGCCGATGGAGTTCAGGACCTCCAGCAGGCGGTACACCTCCTCGATCCGGGCCACCCGGCGCAGCACCGTACGGCCCTTGTTGAGCAGGGACGCGCACAGCAGCGCCACACACGCGTTCTTGCTCGTCTTGACGTCGATGGCGCCGGACAGCCGACGGCCGCCGACGACCCGCAGGTGCATCGGACCCGCGTAGCCCAGCGACACGATCTCGCTGTCCAGGGCTTCACCGATCCGGGCGATCATCTCAAGGCTGATGTTCTGGTTGCCGCGCTCGATGCGGTTGACCGCGCTCTGGCTGGTGCCGAGCGCGTCCGCGAGCTGCGCCTGAGTCCAGCCACGGTGCTGCCGGGCGTCACGGATGAGCTTGCCGATGCGTACGAGGTAGTCGTCTGACATGAGGTTGAGGCTATCTCAGATATGAGATCGCGCCTCCTGGGGGGTCCGTTCGGGTGACGCGGGGTCAGCGGCCGCCGGGGCGGTCAGCGCTTCTTCGTCGTCGTCTTGCGCCAGCCGAATGGACCCGGCAGGTCCATCGAGGTCGTACGGCGTCCGGTGCTGCTGTGGGTGTGACGGGGACCGTGCTTGCCACCGCCGGTCGTGATGGACCACGAGTGGCGGTTGATGTTCAGCCGCACGCCGGGAAGGATGCGGAAGCTCTTGCGGAACGTCAGGCCCATGGCTGTCTCCTCCGATTGTTCGGCGCTCCTGAGCGGCGCTCAACCCGGATACCCCCATTCGGGGAACAGATGACCGGAGGTTCGCCCGGTGGCGCACGGCGGTCGGCGCCGGTCGCGGGGTCGTCGTCACCTGTGGCAAGGATGTGGCGGGTACGAACTTGTTTTCGGTCACCCCGTTCGTGAGGATGGCTGGATGTCTGAGAACGGGGATCGGATACGGGGCGCGGGTGTGTCGCCCGCCGAGGCCGAGGCGGCGAGCCGGGGGAGAGAGTTCGCCGGACTGCTCGGGGAGTTCCGCCGTACTCCCGTTCTCGCGCCGCTGGGCGGCGCTCCCGGTGACGAACTGGCCCTGCTGACCGCCGACTTCAACGGCATCCGCTTCATCCTGGCGTTCTCCGACGAGCAGGCGCTCGTCCGGTACGCCCTCGCGAGGGGGGAGTCGGCGCGGGAGTGGGCGTATCAACGCGTGCTGGGCGCGAAGCTGTTGGATGTGGCGGTGCCCGCGGCGGGCGTGCCGTGCGGGGTGGCGTTGGACTGTGCGGACGGGTCGGACGGGATGGTGTTCCCGCCGGTGGCGGGGATCGTGCCGGACGGCGCGGCGGTGGACGTGGACGACGGGGCGCGGCGCGGGGGTGCGGTATGAGCGGCGAGGGTGGGATGGATCTCCAGGCGCAGGGTCTGGAGGAGATCGCCAAGGGTCTGACGGAGGCGCTGGGTGAACTGGGGGAGCTGGGCATGGTGGGCCAGGCAGGCGCGGGCCGGGGCTTCTCCGGAATCGCGCTGTCGGGGCTGGAGTTGGGGCACGAGGGCCTGACTGGCGGGCTGAAGTCGTTCTGTGAGCGCTGGGAGTGGGGCGTACGCGCCCTGATCGCGGAGGGCAACGCGTTCGCGCAGAAGACCAACCTCTCGGCGGGCACGTACTACGAGACCGAGCAGTACCTCAAGGGCAGCGTGAAGGTCGTGGCCAACTCGGCGGTGGGCAATCCGTACGCCTCCGAGGAGGAGGTGGAGAGGATGGGCTGGGGGGACATCGCCAAGTCGGGCCGTACGGTGGACTATTCGCAGGAGTCCTTCGAGCAGGCGTGGGAGAACAGCAAGCAGGGCTGGAAGGACGCGGGCCGGGACGCGATGACCGCACCCCTGATCGGCACGGTCCCGGTCACCCCGGAGAACCTGCACGGCGCGGTGGGCGTGTCGGATCAGGAGTACGACCAGTTCCTCGACGACACCTTCGGCCCGTCCCCCAAGGCCCGTGCGAAGGCCGCCGGGCAGCAGGGCGGTGAGGGCTGATGGGGCTGGGGGACCTCACCAACTCGCTGCTGGGCGGCGCCGAGGACCTGTACGACAAGGGCAAGAAGAAGGTCGGCGAACTCGTCGACGAGGGCACGGACAAGCTCGGCGGCGGGCTGGACCGCGTCGGCCTGCACGACTGGGCCGACGGTGTGGAGGACTGGGGTGACGAGGTCGCCTCCGACCTGGGCGCCACGCCGGGCGAGCAGCAGCTCGGCCAGACCGAGCAGGCCGACGAACTCGTGCACGGCAAGCCGGAGAAGATCCGCGAGAGCGCGAAGCATCTGAAGGACTTCCACGGGGCGTTCGGCAAGGTCGGCTCGGGCCTGAAGAAGATCGACTCGGCGGGCTGGAAGGGCGAGGGCGGCGACGCCTTCCGCGAGAAGTTCGGCGTCCACCCCGCCAAGTGGGCCCACGCGGCGGAGGCTTGCGGCTCGGCGGCGGACGCGCTGGAACGGTACGCCGACACGGTCACCTGGGCGCAGAAGCAGGCGGCGGAGGCCGTCGAGCTGTACAAGAAGGGTACGAAGGCGTTCGACGACGCGCGCGACGACTTCGTGCGGAAGGCCGCCGCCTACAAGACCAAGGCCGACGCGGGCGAGGACCCCGGTCCGGTACCGGTGCAGGACAAGCAGGCGGGCAAGTCCGACCGCGACGCGGCCGCGCACAAGCTGAACGAGGCCCGCAAGCAGCGCAACACCGCCGCCGCCGACGCCCAGGGCAAGATCAAGGCGGCCCTCGCCCACGCCCCCGCCGAACCCCCGCCCCTCGAACGCCTCGGCCACGACTTCACCGACGGCTACCAGGCCGCCAACACCGAACTCACCCACGTCGTCGGCGGCGCCCTCAAAGGCACCGCCGGCCTCGTCAACTTCGCCCGCGGCCTCAACCCCACGGACCCCTACAACCTGACCCACCCGGCGGCCTACCTCCAGAACGTCAACATGACGCTCTCGGGCCTGGTCTCCACGGCCACCCATCCCGAACGCGTCGTCCAGGCGGCCATCGACGGCCTGAAGAAGGACCCCTCGGAGTTCGTGGGGCGCCTGATCCCGGAGCTGATCGGCACCAAGGGCGCGGGGCTGGCGCGCGGCGGGCTCCGGCTCGCCATGAAGGAGGGCGCGGAGGAGGCCGCCAGCCAGGGCATCCGCCGTACCGCCCGGAACGTGGTGGAGAAGGACGCGGACGACGTGGCCCGGCGTCCGGGCGAGAAGGTCTGCGAGAAGGACCCGGTCGACGTCGCCACCGGCCGCATGGTGCTGCCGCAGACCGACGTGGCGCTGCCGGGTGTGCTTCCGCTGCTGGTCAGGCGGCAGTTCGAGTCGTCGTACCGGCTGGGCGGCTGGTTCGGCCCGTCCTGGTCCTCGACGCTGGACCAGCGGCTGGAGACCGACACCGAGGGCGTGGTGTTCGTCGGCGAGGACGGCCTCGTCCTGGCCTACCCGCACCCCGCGCCCGGCGTCCCGACCCTGCCCTCGCACGGCCCGCGCTGGCCGCTGGACCGGGTGGAGGGCGGCTACACCCTCACCGACCCGGAATCCGGGCACACCCGTCACTTCGCGGACCGCTCCGACACCCTCGCGGTCCTGGAGCAGCTCGACGACCGCAACGGCAACTGGATCACCTTCGAGTACGACGCCGACGGCGCGCCCAGCGCCCTTGTCCACAGCGGCGGCTACCACCTGGGGATATCCACCGCCGAGGGCCGCGTCACCGCCCTCCGCCTCACCGGCGCCGACCAGGAACTGATCCGCTACGGCCACTCCGGCGGCCACCTCACCGAGGTCACCAACTCCTCCGGCCGCCCCACCCGCTTCACCTACGACACCTCGGCCCGCATCACCTCCTGGACCGACACCAACGACAGCCACTTCACCTACGCCTACGACGACCAGGACCGCTGCGTCCACCAGTCCGGCGCCGCGGGCCACCTGCGCTCGACGTTCACCTACGGCGACCCGGACCCGGCCACCGGCGACTTGGTCACCGCCATCACCGACTCCCTCGGCCATGAGACACGCTTTGTCACGAACGAGCGGAAACAGGTGATCGCCCGAGTCGACCCCCTGGGCCACGTCACCCGCTACACCCGTGACCGCCACAACAGGCTCCTGGAGCACACGGACCCGCTCGGTCATACGCTGACACTCCGCCACGACCCGGCAGGCCGGCTTGTCACCGTGGTCCGCCCCGACGGGCGGGCCGCACACGCCGAGTACAACCATCTCAACCTCCCCGTCAAGGTGACGAATCCAGATGGCACCGTCACCCGGCAGACGTATGACGAGCGCGGTAACCGCACGGGCGAGACCAGCCCGTCGGGTCACACCACCCGCTACGCCTATGACGAGGCGGGCCGTCTCACCTACGTCGCCGACCCGATGGGGAACACCACCACCATCCGCAACGACCGCGCCGGCTTGCCGGTCGAGGTGACCGACGCGCTCGGAGCCGTGACGTACTACGAGCGCGACCCCTTCGGACGCGTCACCACCATCACGGACCCGGTCGGAGCCGTGGCACGGATGCAATGGACGACGGAAGGGCGGCTCGCGCGCTACACCGCGCCCGACGGCACCAGCGAGTCCTGGACGTACGACGGCGAGGGGAACTGCACCAGCCATACCGATCCACTCGGCGGCGTGTCACGCTACGAGTACACACACTTCGATCTGCTCGTGGCCTCCACCAGGCCGGACGGAGCCCGGTACGAGTTCGTCCACGACTCGGAACTGCGGCTGACCGAAGTAGTCGACCCGCGCGGGCTGAAGTGGACGTACGAGTACGACGCCGCGGGAACTCTGACGGCTGAAACCGACTTCGACGGACACCGTCTCTCCTACATCCACGATGCCGCCGGACGCCTGGCGTCCCGTGCCGACGCGGCCGGCCGGACAACTCATTACGAACGCAACTTCCTGGGACAGGCGACTCGCAAGGAAGCTCAGGGCCGCGTCACCGAATACGCGTACGACCTCACCGACCAACTGGCCCAGGCGACCAGCCCAGGGTGCACCCTGAGCCTGCTCCGCGACCAGTTCGGCCGTCTTCGCTCCGAAACCGTCAACGGCCGGACCCTTTCCTACACGTACGACGAGCAGGGTCGTCTGAGCAGCCGGACCACCCCCACGGGCGCCGTCACCACCTGGCGCTACGACGCGACGGGACGCCCCGTACGGATGACCGCTGGAGGGCGTGACGTCGCATTCACCTACGACGCCGCCGGCCGCGAGACGGCCCGCAGCATCGGTGACAGCCTTTACTGGGCCAACCGGTTCGACATGGCGGGACGACTCACCGCGCAGACCATCTCGGCGGCCACCCGTCCCCGGCCGGTCCAGCAGTTCGGTTACTCCTACCGGGCCGACGGCAACCTCGTCCAGATCGGCGCCCTCAACACCGAGAGCCGTCAGTTCACTCTGGACCCGGTCGGCCGTGTCACCCGTGTGCGCGCCGCCGACTGGAGTGAGACCTACACCTACGACGAGGCGGGAGATCAACTCTTCGCGTCCTGGCCCTCGAGTCACCCCGCACATGAATCCACAGGCGCCCGGTCGTACTCCGGCAGCCGCCTCATCGGCGCGGGTACGGTCCGATACCAGCATGACGGTCAGGGCCGCGTCATCCTCCTGCAGCGGACTCGGCTGTCCCGCAAACCCGACACCTGGCGCTACACCTGGGACACCGACGACCGGCTGACCTCCGTCACAACTCCGGACGGCACCCGCTGGAACTACGCCTACGATCCGCTCGGGCGACGCATCAGCAAGATCCGCATGGCCGTCGACGACGAAACCGTGGTGGAGCGCACCGACTTCACCTGGGACGGGACCACTCTCTGCGAGCAGACCACCGTCTCCGCGCAGGCTCCGCACCCCGTCACGCTCACCTGGGACCACCACGGACTGCACCCCATCACCCAGACCGAGAGAATCACCAGTGCGGACGCTCCGCAGAGCGAGATCGACGCCCGCTTCTTCGCCATCGTCACCGATCTGGTCGGCGCTCCGGTCTCGCTCATCGATGAGGGCGGTGACACCGTCTGGCAGACGCAGCGCACTCTGTGGGGAATCACCGCTTGGTCCGTCAACGACTCCGCGTACACGCCCTTGCGTTTCCCGGGCCAGTATCTCGATCCAGAGACGGGTCTGCACTACAACCATTTCCGCCACTACGACCCGGCGACGTCCCGCTACCTCACCGCCGATCCCCTAGGGCTGGCACCCGCTCCCAATCCCCAGTCCTACGTCCCCAACCCGCACCTGTGGGCTGACCCGCTCGGTCTCACTCCCTGCAAGGCGGCGGCTCAGAACGCCAAGGACAACGGCACGACGCCACTCGGCCGAGAGGTGCCCACCCGACACGAGGCATCGGTCGGAAGCACGACCAGCCACAGTTACAAGAAGACCTTCTTCGCCGAACACCCTGAACTGAAAGGCAAGGTGGTGGTCCACCACGCCATCGAACAGCAAGTACTCAAGCGCTATCCGGGTCTGTTCAAGGCGGATGAGATACATTCCCTCGAAAACTTGCGAGGAATACCAAAGGGGGACATAAACAGCAAGGTCCACCTGAGCGAGATACGAGTGTCCTGGAACGAGTTCTATCGGAACAATCCAGCACCGACGCGCCAGCAAGTACTCGATCATGTCACCGAGGTGGATGATAGGCTCGGGAACTGGTTCAGTCCGAGAATTCGGTAAGCGGTAAAGAATGGAGAGAATCCCACATGTGGCGAGAGCTCACCTCGGAATTCCCCGAAGTGGAACTCCAGGAGCCGGCAGATCCTCGCGATCTGGCGCTGATCGAGGAGCGACTGGGTCAGCCGCTGCCCGAGCCGATGCGGGAGCTCCTCCTGGAGACGAACGGGATCGAGGACAGCTACGGGACCGAATTCGTCTGGACCGCCGAAAAGATTCTGCAAGAAAACGAGTCCTTCCGGACCGACGCCCAGTTCCGTGAGCTGTATATGCCGTTCGACGCCCTGATGTTCTTCGGCGACAGCGGCGGCGGCGATCAGTTCGCCGTCGTGCGTACCCCGCTCCGCGACGACATTTTCGTTTGGGATCACGAAACGGACAGCCGAACCTGGATCGCCCCGTCGCTGGAGAACTATCTGCGGGGTGCGCTCGGCAGTGACGGTGAGGACTGGTATCGCTGACTCGGATGAGACCGTGACGTCGAATGTCACCTCCAGCGGTGTCCGGGGCTGTTGCGGAGGTGACGGGGGGCCCTGCTTGCCGCCCGGTCACCCCGCTCGCCTGCGCTCTTTCCGGCGCAGTGCCCGGCGCTGCTTACCGGGGAGGGTTTGCGCCAGTTCGCCCACCTCACACAGCTCGTGGCCCTCGTCGACCCGGCACCACCAGACCGCCCGCTCGTCCGCCCCGGCGCCCGCGTGCACCCCGCTGCGGTGCTCCCGGCACACCGGCCACACCTGCCACAGCACCGCCTGGACCGTCTCCTGAGCCGCCTCGGCGATGCCGGCGGTGTCGGGGTCCTGCACGCCGTCGTGCCAGCGGCCGTCGGGCAGCGCCGCGTGGTACTGGTCCGGGATGTCCTCGTCGTCCGACGGCGTCCACATCAGCCGCATCGGCCCGGCCTCCGGCAGCGTCGCCGCCAGGTCCCGGTTGACGGCATCGAGCCCGGCCGCCAGGTCCGGGCGGGCGGCGAGGTCGACGGGGCGCGGGTCGTGTGCGAAGTCCCGGCGGTGCGAGAAGTGGCTCATCCGATGATCGTCCCAGCCCCGGCCCCAGCCCCAGCCCCGGCCCCGGCCCCAGCCCCGGCTCCACCCCAGCCCCAGCCCTCGCTCCAACCCCAGCCCCAGCCGCGACCCCCTGTGCGCCTCCCCCTTCCGCGCGTGACGGACCCGTCACACCCGCCATCCGGGCATGACCATCCAGCCCCCATGTACTAGAGTTATCTCGACATCGAGATATCTGCCGAGGCGCACCGCGGCAGCCACCCCGGTAAGGGTTACCTAACTTAGCCTTACCTTAGCGGATCGCTGGACCGGCGTGGCGGCAGGATGCGGTGGAACGCGCACATCAATGAAGGAGACTGTCGTGTCGGCGAACAGCTTCGACGCCCGCAGCACGCTGCAGGTGGGCGACGAGTCGTACGAGATCTTCCGGCTGGACAAGGTCGAGGGCTCGGCCCGCCTGCCGTACAGCCTGAAGGTCCTGCTGGAGAACCTGCTCCGCACGGAGGACGGCGCGAACATCACCGCCGACCACATCCGCGCCCTCGGCGGCTGGGACTCGCAGGCCCAGCCCAGCCAGGAGATCCAGTTCACGCCGGCCCGCGTGATCATGCAGGACTTCACCGGCGTCCCCTGTGTCGTGGACCTCGCGACCATGCGTGAGGCCGTGAAGGAGCTGGGCGGCGACCCGGCGAAGATCAACCCCCTCGCCCCCGCCGAGCTGGTCATCGACCACTCCGTGATCGCCGACAAGTTCGGCACCAACGACGCCTTCAAGCAGAACGTCGAGCTGGAGTACGGCCGCAACAAGGAGCGCTACCAGTTCCTGCGCTGGGGCCAGACCGCGTTCGACGAGTTCAAGGTCGTCCCGCCCGGCACCGGCATCGTCCACCAGGTCAACATCGAGCACCTGGCCCGCGTCGTCATGGTCCGGGGCGGCAAGGCGTACCCCGACACCCTGGTCGGCACCGACTCGCACACCACCATGGTCAACGGCCTCGGTGTGCTCGGCTGGGGCGTCGGCGGCATCGAGGCCGAGGCCGCGATGCTCGGCCAGCCGGTCTCCATGCTGATCCCGCGCGTCGTCGGCTTCAAGCTCACCGGTGAGCTGCAGCCCGGCACCACCGCCACCGACCTCGTGCTCACCATCACCGAGATGCTGCGCCAGCACGGTGTGGTCGGCAAGTTCGTCGAGTTCTACGGCGAGGGCGTCGCCGCCACCTCCCTGGCCAACCGCGCCACCATCGGCAACATGTCGCCGGAGTTCGGCTCCACCGCCGCTATCTTCCCGATCGACGACGAGACGCTGAAGTACCTGCGCCTGACCGGCCGCAGCGACCAGCAGGTCGCCCTGGTCGAGGCGTACGCCAAGGAGCAGGGTCTCTGGCTGGACCCGAAGGCCGAGCCCGACTTCTCCGAGAAGCTGGAGCTGGACCTCTCCACGGTCGTCCCCTCCATCGCCGGCCCGAAGCGCCCGCAGGACCGCATCGTCCTCGCGAACGCCGCCGAGCAGTTCAAGTCGGACGTCCTCAACTACGTCGACGTCGTGGACGAGGCGGGCAAGGAGTCCTTCCCGGCCTCCGACTCCCCGGCGATCGCCCCCAACGGCACCCCGTCGAACCCGGTCACCGTGACCGCCCCCGACGGCACCACCTACGAGCTGGACCACGGTGCGGTGACGGTCGCGGCCATCACCTCCTGCACCAACACCTCCAACCCGTACGTCATGGTCGCCGCGGCGCTCGTCGCCAAGAAGGCCGTGGAGAAGGGTCTGACCCGCAAGCCGTGGGTCAAGACCACCCTGGCTCCGGGCTCCAAGGTCGTCACCGACTACTTCGAGAAGGCGGGCCTGACCCCCTACCTCGACAAGGTCGGCTTCAACCTGGTCGGTTACGGCTGCACCACCTGCATCGGCAACTCCGGCCCGCTGCCGGAGGAGGTCTCCAAGGCCGTCAACGACCACGACCTCGCGGTCACCTCGGTCCTCTCGGGCAACCGCAACTTCGAGGGCCGGATCAACCCCGACGTCAAGATGAACTACCTGGCCTCCCCGCCGCTGGTGGTCGCCTACGCCCTCGCCGGCTCCATGAAGGTGGACATCACCAAGGACGCCCTGGGCATCGACCAGGACGGCAACCCGGTCTACCTCAAGGACATCTGGCCCTCCGAGGCCGAGGTCAACGAGGTCGTGGCGAACGCCATCGGCGAGGACATGTTCGCCAAGTCCTACGAGGACGTCTTCGCGGGCGACGCCCAGTGGCAGGCGCTGCCGATCCCGACCGGCAACACCTTCGAGTGGGACGCCGAGTCCACCTACGTCCGCAAGCCCCCCTACTTCGAGGGCATGCAGACCGAGCCGTCCCCGGTCACCGACATCACCGGTGCCCGTGTGCTGGCCAAGCTGGGCGACTCGGTCACCACCGACCACATCTCCCCGGCCGGCGCCATCAAGGCCGACACCCCGGCCGGTCAGTACCTCACCGAGCACGGTGTGGAGCGTCGTGACTTCAACTCCTACGGCTCGCGCCGTGGCAACCACGAGGTCATGATCCGCGGCACCTTCGCCAACATCCGCCTGCGCAACCAGATCGCGCCGGGCACCGAGGGCGGCTACACCCGCGACTTCACCGTCGAGGGCGCGCCGGTCTCCTTCATCTACGACGCCTCGCGCAACTACATCGACCAGGGCATCCCGCTGGTCGTGCTGGCGGGCAAGGAGTACGGCTCCGGCTCGTCCCGCGACTGGGCCGCCAAGGGCACCGCGCTCCTCGGCGTCAAGGCCGTCATCGCCGAGTCCTACGAGCGCATCCACCGCTCGAACCTCATCGGCATGGGCGTCCTCCCGCTCCAGTTCCCGGAGGGCGCCACCGCGGCCTCCCTCGGCCTGACCGGCGAGGAGACCTTCTCCTTCACCGGCGTCGAGGAGCTGAACAACGGCACCACCCCGCGCACGGTCAAGGTCACCACCGACACGGGCGTGGAGTTCGACGCGGTCGTCCGCATCGACACCCCCGGCGAGGCGGACTACTACCGCAACGGCGGCATCATGCAGTACGTGCTGCGCAGCCTGATCCGCAAGTAGACGACACAGCAACGCAGTTGAGGGCCGCACTCCCGGTGACGGGGGTGCGGCCCTCTGCCGTGCTCGGGGAGGTGAGCGCGGGGGTGCTCCGGGCGGGGCCGGGGGGACGGGGTGCCCGCCCGGAGCGGACAGGGGGCGTGCGCGGTGCGGGTGGCTTGGGCTGGGGTGGGGCGCGACAACGTTGTCTGATGGGTCCGTTCCTGACTCTACCGGTCCAACGGACAACGATGTCAAGGTACTTGGGGCAACACGGCGGCCCTCTTCCGTGGGGCCGTGGGCACGCGTTACTGTCCCTGCGGCTTGTGCGACCCGTGGTGCGCGACCCGTCCGCAAGGAGGAAGGGCCGCGTGATGCGTTTCCGTCCCATGTCCCTGCTGCTGGCCGCCGCGCTCGCGGTGGGCGGCGCCACCCCCGCCCTCGCGACGGGCACCGCACCACCCGGCCTGGTCAACGACCCGACGCCGTACGTCGATCCGCTGATCGGCAGCAGCAACGGCGGCGACACCTACCCCGGCGCCGTGGTGCCCTTCGGCATGCTCTCCTGGAGCCCGGAGACCACCAGAGGCGACGCCACCCGCACCACCGCCCCAGGCGGCTACCACTACGACGCCACCCGCGTGAGGGGCTTCAGCCTGACCCACATGTCCGGCACCGGCTGCGCGGGCGGCAGCGGGGACATCCCCTTCTTCCCGTACGCCGGTGACGTCGCCTCCTCCCCGGCGAGCGACACCAAGGACGCCGTCTACGCCTCCGACTTCAAGCACACCGACGAGACCGCCGAGCCCGGCCACTACAAGGTGGGCCTCGCCTCCGGCGTCACCGCCGACCTGACCGCGACCGCCCGCACCGGCTCGGCCCGCTTCTCGTACCCGGCCGGCAAGGCCGCCTCCCTCCTGGTGCGTACCGCCAACTCCGAGGTGGGGTCGGAGGATTCGACGGTCAGCATCGACCCCGCGAGCCAGACCATCTCGGGCTCAGTCACCTCCGGCAACTTCTGCGGCTACCTCGACCCCGAGGGCCAACGCTCGTACTACACCCTGTACTTCACCGCCCACTTCGACCGCGCCTTCAAGGCCACCGGCACCTGGCAGGACGACAAGCTGACCCCCGGCTCCACCAGCGCCTCCGGCGGCACCGGCGGCTTCTCCCACGGCGGCCGGCCCGTCGCGGGCAAGGGCGCCGGCGGCTACGTCGAGTTCGCGCCCGGCGAGGGCCCGGTGAACGTCAAGGTCGGCATCTCGTACGTCAGCCGGGACGCCGCCGAGGCCAACCTCCGCGCGGAGAACGGCCCGCGGCGCTCCTTCGACGCGGTACGGGACGCGGCCCGCGCCGCCTGGCGGGAGCGGCTCGGCGCGATCCGGGTCGGCGGGGGCACCGACGCCGAGCGCACCACCTTCTACACCGCGCTCTACCACGCCCTGTTCCACCCCAACGTGATCAGCGACGCCGACGGCCGCTACCGGGGCAGCGACGGCAAGGTGCACCGGGTGGGCAAGGGCCACCGCGCCCAGTACGGCACCTTCTCCGGCTGGGACGTCTACCGCGACCAGGTCCAGTTGCTCACCCTGCTCGACCCGCGCACCGGCTCGGACATCGCCCAGTCGCTCTATGAACTGAGCGAGCAGAACGGCGGGATCTGGGACCGCTGGCTGCACAACGCGGGCGGCACGCACGTGATGAACGGCGACCCCTCGCCCAGCGCGCTCGCGGGCATCCACGCCTTCGGCGGCACCGGGTTCGACCTGAAGGGCGCGCTGAAGTCCCTGGTCAAGGCGGCCACCGTGCCCACGGCGCAGGACCTCTCGGCGGCCGGGAAGCCGGTGCTGTCCGTCGGCCAGCGGCCCTCGCTCGACAAGTACCTGAAGCTGCACTACATGCCCAGCGTCTCCAACGCCTGGGGCGGCGCCGCCGAGACGCTGGAGATGTCCACCGCCGACTTCTCCCTCTCCCAACTGGCGGCGGCGGCGGGGGAGAAGCGGACCGAGAAGCAGTTCGCCGAGCGCGCCCAGTGGTGGCAGAACAACTTCAACATCGCGGCCGACTCCACCGGCGGTTACATCGCCAACCGCAAGGCGGACGGCAGTTGGGTCACCGGCTTCACCCCGGACACCGGCAACGGGTTCGTGGAGGGCAGCGCCGCCCAGTACACCTGGATGGTCCAGCACAATCCGGCCGGGCTGTTCGCCGCGCTGGGCGGCACCGACAAGGCGCTGGCCCGGCTGGACTCCTTCTTCCACACCGCCGACGGCGCGTGGGCCTTCACCGGCCAGGGCGGCGCCAAGTCCGAGATGGACAACGAGCCCTCGATCAACGTGCCGTACCTGTACGCCTACGCGGGCGCCCCGTACAAGACGCAGGAGACGGTGCGCGCGGCGATGGGGCAGCTCTGGTCCACCGGGCCGGACGGCATCCCCGGCAACGACGACCTGGGCGCGATGTCGGCCTGGTACGTCTTCTCCGCCATGGGCATGTACCCGCAGGTGCCGTCCCGCTCCGAACTGGTCCTCGCCTCACCGCTGTTCGAGCGGGTGGAGATCAACCGCCCGCAGGGCAACGACATCTCGATCCGCGCCGAGGGTGCGGCGGCCGACGCGCCCTACGTCCAGTCCCTGAAGGTCAACGGCCGCTCCAGTGACCGGGCTTGGCTGCCCGCGTCCTTCGTGCGGGACGGCGGCCGGCTCGACTACCGGCTGGGCACCACCCCGAACCGCGCCTGGGGCGCCAAGACCCCGCCGCCCTCCTTCCGGCAGGGCGAGCAGCCGTACCAGATCGGTGTCGGCCCGACCACCGCGACCCTCGCCCCCGGCGACAGCACCGCGATCGACGTACGGGCGCTGTCGCTGAACGGCGGCACCGGCCCCGAGGTCCGCTTCAAGGTGGAGACGCCCGCCGGAGTGACGGCCACCCCCGCCGAGGGCACCGTCACCGGCGGCGCCCAGCGGATCACCCTCACCGCGGCCGAGGACGCCACCCAGGGCTTCTACACCGCCAAGGTCACGGTGACCTCGGGCGACACCTCCTACGAGCAGCCCGTCTCCCTCACCGTCGCCGCCCCCGGCACTCTGCTGGCCGCCTACGACAACACCGGCGTCTCCGACGACACCGGCGACCACGACGAGGCGGACTACGACGGCGGCGGCTGGAGCTACTCCCAGCAGGCCCTCGCCGCGGCCGGGCTCACTCCGGGCAAGCAAGTCACCACCGGGGACCTCGCCTTCACCTGGCCCGACTCGCCCGCCGGCCGCCCGGACAACGCCTCCGCGCACGGCCAGACCGTCGAACTGACGGACCCCACCACCGCGTTGGCCTTCGTCGGCAGCGCCGTCAACGGCAACCAGTCCGCCAAGGCGACCGTCACCTACACCGACGGCAGCACCGGCACCGCCGACCTCGCCTTCACCGACTGGACCGTCGGCGGCGGGGGCGGCACCGTGCAGTACGGCAACGAGGTCGTCGCCAAGGCCGCGTACCGCAATGTCGCGGGCGCCGACAAGGACCCGGTCGCCACCTATGTGTTCGCCACCAAGCCGTTCGCCGCGCCGGACGGGAAACAGATCAGAAGCGTGAAGCTGCCGGACGACGGCGACCTGCACGTGTTCGCGCTCGCCACCAGGTGAGCCGGGGCGGTTCCGTCCCGCCGGTGCGGTGCGGCGGCAGTAGCATCGGTCTCCGCACCCAAACCGACACCGACAAGGCGGAACCGCCCGATGGCCGACGAGGCTTACCTCTTCCTGCTCCCCGACCGTCACCCGAGCCTCGGCGCGGCCATGGCCGCCGTCGCCCCGCTGGAATGCGACCAGACCCCGGCCGTGCGGGGCTGGATCTCCGCCCACGATGTCGCCCCGTCCTCCGAGCAGTTGCGGATTCTGCCCGCCGGGTCGGAGATCCTCATCCCCGAGGAGGCCGAGCGGCTGCCGATCCCGCTGACCGAGGAGGAAGAGGTCCGGGTGCAGCAGGAGTGCGCGCCCCAGTCGGTCACCGACATGGAGCGGGAGCTGCTGGACTTCCGGGACGCCACCCAGGGCTGGGAGACCCTGGTGCACCGGGCGCTGACCGCCGGGGTCCCGGCCCCGCGCATCGCCCGGCTGACCGGGCTCGACCCGCAGGAGATCGGCCGGCTGACCGGCGTCTGACGCGGCTCAGCGGGGGGTGCTGTCCGGCTCGGGACTCGGGCCGGTCAGCTCGGGCTCCAGCCCCTCGGCGACGTGCGTGGGCCGCTGTCCGGTGTCCGACCGCCACGCCTCGAAGGCCCGGCTGGTCAGCACGACGACGGCCAGTCCGAGCAGCCACCCGCCGAGCACGTCGCTGAACCAGTGCACGCCGAGCGCGACGCGGGTGAAGCCGACCCCCAGCACCGACAGCACCGCCACCACCCAGCACACGATCCGCGCCCGGCGCGGCACCATCGGCAGCAGCACCAGCAGGAACACCGCGAACGAGGTGGTGGCGGTCATCGCGTGCCCGGACGGGAACGAGTAGCCCGGCGCGTGTGCCACCGGGTCCTCCAGCACCGGCCGCGCCCGCTCGACCAGCGTCTTCACCCCGAGCCCGATCAGGCCCCCGGCCACTGCCGTCACCGCCGCCCACGCGGCCAGCCGCCGGGCACCGCGCCACAGCAGCCAGCCGGTCAGCAGCGCCACGCCGACGCGCAGGGTGAGCGGGTCCCAGACGTAGTTGGACAGCACGCGCAGGGTGGTCGTCCAGGCCGGATGGTCCACGGCGACGCTGTGCAGCCCGTTCGCCGCGTCGCGGTCGAGGTCGCGCAGCGGCCGCCAGCGGCCCTCCACCAGGACCAGCAGCAGCGCGAACGGCACGGCGGCGGCCGCGGCGACTCCGGCCGCCGCGAGCAGCCGGATGCCGAACCGCCGGTCGGTGGCCCGCAGGGTGGTGGTTTTCGTCGGCATCAGACCCCCGGATCGGGTTGGATCGGTTCGGGCCGCCGACCGCGCGCCGCCTCGAGCTGGGCCGCGAAGGAGAGGCCGAGGAACAGGGCGAGCGAGGTCAGGTAGGCCCACAGCAGCAGGGACATGAAGGCGCTCAGCGGACCGTAGACGGTGTCGAAGGAGCCGCTCAGGTCCAGGTACAGGGTGAGTACCCAGGTCAGCGTCATCCACAGCACCAGGTACACGGCCGCGCCGAAGGCCAGCCAGGTGTAGCCCGGCTGCTTGCGGCGCGGTGAGCGCCGGAAGATCGCGCTGGCGGAGATCAGGGCGAGCAGCAGCCCGAAGGGCCAGCGCACGATGTTCCACACCATCTGCGCGGTCGAGCCGAGCCCGTAGACCGAACCGGCGGCCGAGGCGAGGTCGTCACCGGCGACCATCACGACGAAGCCCAGGCCGAGCGGGAACCCGGCGCACAGCGCCATGACCAGGCCGCGCGAGTACTTGAGGTGGAAGGGCCGGTCGCGTTCGTTGCCGTAGATGCGGTTGGCGCCGCGCTCTATCTGGCACATCGCCGTGGTGACGTTCGCGATCGAGAAGATCGCGCCGAACCAGAGGGCGACCTGGGAGCCGTCGCCCGCCTTGCGGCGGCTGCGGTCGAGGGCGTCGTCGACCACCTCGGCGCTGGGGCCCTCGGCGATGCGGTGGATGGTCAGCTCGGCCATCCTGCCGATGTCCTCGGTGTGCAGGCTGGTGGAGAGGCCGACGAAGGCGATGGCCAGCGGGATCACCGACAGCACGGTCTGCAGGGCGAGCGCGCGGGAGTGGCTGAAGCCGTCGGCGTACCGGAAGCGGAGGAACGCGTCGCGCAGCAGGGACCAGTTGCCGTAGCGGCGCAGGGTCACCCACGCCTCGTCGGCGGAGAGTTCGTCCCCGCTCATGTCCCGGGTCTCCGGGACCTTGGTGGCGCTGCCCATGTCAGCCCTCCCGGTTCGGGACCAGCACGGTCAGCGCGCCCGGCACGACCTCCACGGAGAGCCGCAGCCCGGTGCCGACCGGGTCGCCGTCGATCTCGCGGGGCTCCGGGGCGTCGAAGGTGAACTCGGCCCGCCGGAAGGTACGGAACTCCGGCTGCCCGTCGCCTTCTTTACCCTCCCGCTTGCGGTGCAGCAGCAGCGCGCTCACCGTACGCAGCCAGCCGCCGGGGCCCTGCGGGTCGAGGATCAGCAGATCCAGTACGCCGTCGTCGGGCCGGGCGTCCGGGATCAGGCGGAGGCCGCCCTGGAGTTCGCCGGTGTTGCCGACGAGCACCATGCGGGCGGTACGGCGCAGCGGCTGGCCGCCGTCCAGACGGACGTTCAGGCTCATCCGGGGGCCGCGCATCGCCTTCGGGGCCGCCAGGACGTACGCGGGCCAGCCCAGCAGCGCCTTGGCCCGGTCGTGCTCCTCGGCGTACTTCATCATCGCGGCGTCCAGGCCGACGCCGGACATCACCGCGAAGTGGGTGGCGGCGAGGCCGTCGCCCTCGATCCGGGCGAGGTCGATGACGCGGGGCGCACCGCCGAGGGCCGCGTCGAGCGCCTCGGCCGGGGTGAGCGGGAGGCCGAGGTTGCGGGCAAGGAGGTTGCCGGTACCGAACGGCACGACGGCGAGCGGGACCCCGCTGCCGGCCATCCGGTCGGCGGCCGCGCGGACGGTGCCGTCGCCGCCGCAGACCACGACCAGCGCGGCACCCTCGGCGAGTGCCCGGGCGGCCTGGCCGCCGCCGGGGTCGGCGGCCGTCGTCTCGATGAACACCGGCTCCCGGTGGCCGTGCTGGGCGAGGACCCGGCGCAGTTCGTCGCGGGCGCTCTCGTCGACGGTGGTGGGGTTGAGGACCACCGCGACCCGGCCCGGCAGCCGCTCGGCGCGGGGGGCCTGCGGGACCTCGGGCAGGGCGGGGGGCGCCGACACGCGGCCGTCACGGAGCAGGGCGTGCCCGACGACCAGCAGGGACAGCGCGCCGTTGATCATGCCGCCCGCCACGTCGGTCGGGTGGTGCATGCCCCGGTACAGCCGGGAGACGCCCACCACGACCGGCAGCAGGAACAGCAGCGCGGCGAGCACGCGCCGCCAGGGGCTCCGCATGCGGGACAGCACGAGGACGGCGAGGCCGCCGTAGATCGCGGTGGCGGCGCCGGTGTGGCCGGAGGTGTAGCTGGAGGTCGGCAGGGAGCCGTCGAGCCGGTGCACATCGGGGCGCTGGCGGTCCACCGCGATGGTGATGACCAGGAAGACCAGCGACTGGAGCGCGACCCCGAGCGCCAGGAACGACACCTGCCGCCACATCGGCAGCCTGGGTATGAAGACCATCGCCAGGCACGCCGCCAGCGTCACCCCGATCACGGTGCCCGTGTTGCCCAGCTCGGAGCCGATCGAGGAGAGCGTGGTCAGGGTGGAGGTACGCAGCCGCTCCAGGCCCCGGTTGACGCCGTCCTCGGCCGTCATCGGCCACAGGTGCCGGGCGGGGCCGGTGATCAGGAAACCCAGGCCGATCATCAGGACGGCCTGGCACACCGCCAGCGCGCCGATGGAGGCCGCCGCCCGCGTCGTACCGCGCGGCAGCCGGCGGGGGCGCCCGGTGGGGGCCGTCCTGACGGAGCGGGGCGCGTCCTCGGGCAGGCCCGCTGATCTCTCCGGTACGGCGGTCGGCATCGGTGCAACTCCTCGGCTCGGTCGGTGGGTCGGGCCGGACCGCGCGGGCCCGACCCACCGGCTAATGCCCCCACAACGGCCGGCCAGACGGCACGAGCCACGAGGAAGGGGCGGCCCCCGTACGGGACCGCCCCTTCACCGTCCAACAGGAGCCGTCAGGACAGCAGTTCCACCTCCGCCAGCGTCGACTCCCCGTCCAGCACCAGCCGGTACTTGGTGTACGCACCCGGCGCGCTCACGCTGAACGCCCGTGTCTGGCGGTCCCAGGCGAAGGACTCACCGGAACGCTTGTCCAGCGTCCGCCAGGTCGTGCCGTCCGTGGAGCCCTGGAGGGTCCAGCCGGTGGGCGCCTTCGTACGGTCCGCCGACGAGGTCAGCGTGTACTGGACCGCCTTGGTCGCCTCCCCGGCCGAGGCGGTCGGCAGGTCCACCGAGGTGACCGCCGCGCTCGTCGCCGAGGTGTTGTCGAACAGCGCCCCGTCGCCCTTCAACACGTCCGCGCGAGGGGTCGGCACCTTGTCGTCCTCGGTGACCGACACCGGGGCGGCGTCCTTGCCCGAACCCCACGACGACGGCCTCGGCCCCATCGAGAAGTCCAGCACCCCGCCCTTGGACAGCAGCGAGTGGGGGAGCGAAGTGGAGTTCCAGGAGCGGCCGTTGAAGCGGACACCCTGGATGTACACATTGCGGTCGCTGTTGTCGGGGGCCTTGATCACCAGGTCCCGGCCGTTCTCCAGGTGGACGGTGGCCTTCTTGAACTGCGGCGAGCCGATGGCGTACTCCCCGCTGCCCATGACCAGCGGGTAGAAGCCGAGCGAGGAGAAGAGGTACCAGGCCGACTGCTCGCCGTTGTCCTCGTCGCCGTGGTAGCCCTGCCCGATCTCGCTGCCCGTGTACAGGCGGGACAGCACCTCGCGCACGTTCTTCTGCGCCTTCCAGGGCTCGCCGGCCGCGTCGTACATGTAGTTGACGTGGTGGGCGACCTGGTTGGAGTGGCCGTACTGGCCCATCCGGACGTCCCGCGCCTCGGTCATCTCGTGGATGACACCGCCGTAGGAGCCGGTGAACTCCGGGGACGCGGTCTCCGGGGTGGCGAAGTATTCGTCCAGCTTGTCGCCGAGGGCCTTGCGGCCGCCGTACAGGTTCGCCAGGCCCCGGCTGTCCTGCGGGGCGGTGAAGGCGTAGCCCCAGCCGTCGGTCTCCGTGTAGTCGTAACCCCACACGCGGGGGTCGTACTTGGCGGAGTCCACGCGCCAGTCGCCCTTGGCGTTCCGGCCCTGGAAGAAGCCCGCCTTCGCGTCGAAGAGGTTGACGTAGTCGCGGGCCCGGTTGAGGAAGTACGCCGACTCCTCCTTGTACCGCTTCTCGCCGGTCTTCTTGTAGAGGGCCTCGCCCATCTTGGCGATGCCGTAGTCGTTGACGTAGCCCTCCATGGCCCAGGAGAAGCCCTCGTTGGTGTCGGTGCTGGTGTACCCGAGGAAGGGCGAGGTGGCCATGCCCTTGCGGCCGACACCCGAACTCGGCGGCACCACGGTGGCGTTCTTCACCGCCGCGTCGTACGCCGCCTTCGCGTCGAACTTCACGCCCTTGACGTAGGCGTCCGCGAACGCCACGTCCGAGGAGGTGCCGGTCATCAGGTCGGCGTAGCCGGGGGAGGACCAGCGCGAGGTCCAGCCGCCGTCCTTGTACTGCTGCACGAACCCGTCGACCATCTCACCGGCCTGGGACGGGGTCAGGAAGGAGTAGGCGGGCCAGGTGGTGCGATAGGTGTCCCAGAAGCCGTTGTTGACGTACACCTTGCCGTCGACGATCTTGGCGCCGGTGTGCGTCGGGGTGTCCGGGTTGGGCATCGGGGAGAACGGCGAGGCGTACTGGTCCTTGCCGCCGACCTTCTCGAAGCCCGAGTTCGGGTAGAGGTACAGCCGGTACATGCTGGAGTACAGCGTGGTGAGCTGCTCCGGGGTGGCGCCCTCCACCTCGACCTTGCCGAGGATCTTGTCCCAGGCCCGCTGGGCGCGCGCCTTGACGGTGTCGAAGGAGGTGCCGTCCGGGATCTCCTGGCGCAGGTTGTCCTTCGCCTGGTCCAGGCTGATCAGCGAGGTCGCCAGGCGCAGGGTCACCGTACGGTCGGCGCCCGCGGCGAACCGCAGATAGCCCTTGACCCCGCTGGACGAGCCCTCGGTCACCGGCTTGTCGAAGGTGCCGTACACGAACAGCCGGGTCGCGCCCGTGGACAGCCCCGACTTCACGTCGGAGTAGCCGGTGACGATCCCGTGCTCCTTGTCCAGGGTGAGCCCCGCCTGCTCGGTGACGTTGTCGAACAGCACGCTCGTGTCGTCGCCGGGGTAGCTGAAGCGCAGCACGGCCGCGTGGTCGGTCGGGGTCATCTCGGCCTTGAGGCCGTTCTCGAACTTCACCCCGTAGTAGTAGGGCCGGGCCGTCTCGTTCTCGTGCCGGAAGGCCAGCTCACGGGCCTCGCGGCCGGTGTCCGGGGTGCCCGTCGCGGCCGACGGCATCAACTGGAAGGTCTGCCGGTCGCCCATCCACGGACTGGGCTCATGGCTCGCGCTGAACGCCTGGACGGTCGGCAGGTTGTCCTCGTTGTTGGCCCGCGCGTACTCGTACAGCCAGCTCAGCGAGGACGCGTTGGTCACCGGGGTCCAGAAGTTGAACCCGTGCGGCATCGCGGCGGCCGGGAAGTTGTTGCCGCGCGAGAAGCTGCCGCTGGAGTTGGTGCCGCGCGTGGTCAGCGCGTAGTCCGACAGATGCGCCTTGGGCCGCTCGGGCGCCACCCGCTGCAGCGCCACGTCGTCCACCCAGCCCCGGAACTTCGCCGGGCCCTTGGGGGAGTCGTACGCCACCAGAATCCGGTCGACGGTCTTGCCGGCCGCCACCGAACCGATCCGGGACGCCACGTCGTTCCACTGGTTGACGTACAGCACCTTGGCGTCGCCCTGGCCGCGCGGGGTCAGCGGGAAGCCGTGCTGGTCGCTCGCGCCGAGCTGGCTGAGGTAGGTGCCGTCGGTGAAGGCCAGGTCCACGCTGACGTTGGTGGCGTCGTAGTCCCGGTCGCCGTCGGCCATCGACGGGAAGAGGCGGTACGACAGCCGGGTGTCGCGGGCCACCTTCACATTGACGTCGAACACCTTGTTGTACGAGTAGCCCCGGCCGTCGGCGGTGTGCCGCCCGGCGTAGCGCAGGGCGTGGGTGCCGGTGAAGCCCGCCCGCGCCTTGGCGGTGGGGGAGCCGCTGGGGCCCTTGTCGACCAGGCTCAGCATGTCCTGCGGCGCCGGTCCGTCACCGCCGCCGGTGGAGAACTGCACATCGGCGAGCTGGAGCGCGTCAGAGGCACCGTTGTTCTTCGTCACCTCCAGCCGGAAGTGCTGGTACTCGGCCGGTTCGGTGAGCTGGTACGACTTGGTCCCGAACCGGTCCGGGAAGGTCTCGCCGGTCCGGGTGTCGAGGGTCTTCCAGTCCTTGCCGTCGGCCGAGCCCTGAAGCTGCCAGTCCTTCGGGTCGCGCTCGTCGTGGTCGTTGGCCGAGGTGAGCGCGTAGGCGGCGAGCTTCACCGGCTGGTCCAGGTCGAACTCCACCCAGCCGGTGGGTGCGAACGTCAGCCATTTGCTGCCGGGATCGACATCGGTGAGGTTCTCCTTCACCTCGCCCCCGCCGGTGTTCTCACCGCTCGCCCGCAGATCGGTGACGTGGTCGGTGACATTGCCCGGAATGCCGGTGGTGTAGCCGCCGTCCACGCCCGAGGAGCGCTTGGCGCCGCCCGGACCGGTCTCGACGGTGTTCAGCCAGTCCGGCGCCGGATCGCCGGACTCGAACGAGGACGCGAACTCCGTGGCGGCGGCCGGGGCCCTGGCCGGCACGGCGACCGCCGCCCCCTGCGCGCCGACGCCCATGACAAAGGCGGTCGTGAGGACGACCGCCGGAGTCCATCTGTGCCGAGATCTCCGCTGCATCTACGGATTCCCCTCCCGCGCTTACTGCGGACAACGTTGTCAACTTGCTGCGCAGGAACCAGTAGGTGGTCAAGTGACCGGTGATGTCAAGGGTGTTGGCTGCGGCATTCAGGGGGCTATATCGGTAATTCATCCGGCAGGGTGTGCGGAGCCCGGCGATATTTCCACCAGGTCTCAACTCGGAAAAGACCGGCGGCCGACCTTGCATTCGATCTTGCCCCCTTGGCGGGAAGTGGACTATACCTGTCGGCGTTTCCTGCACGAGCCAGCACAACCCGACCGCGGTGCCGGGGGGAGATCCGGTTCACCGCCTGAGTCCTGGAGAAGGCGAGGACTTGAGCATGGGTTCCACCGGACAGCATGGCAGCGAGGGCGTCGGCCGTCGTGATCTGATCAAGCGCACCGCGGTACTCGGCCTGGTGGCCGCCCCCGGAATGGGGCTGCTGTCGGCCTGCGCGAGCAGCGGCGGCGACGGGCAGGACAAGGCGAAGGCGGGCAAGAAGACCGCGAAGAACCCGCTGGCCGTCAACGACACCGCCAAGCTGGACTTCGTCCTCTTCGACGGCGGCTTCGGCAAGGAGTACGCCGAGGACGCGGTGAAGCTGTACGAGAAGGACTTCCCCAAGGCCCAGGTGAAGTTCTCCGCCACCCAGAAGATCCAGTCCACCCTCCAGCCCCGCTTCAACCAGGGCAACCCGCCGGACCTCATCGACAACTCCGGCGCCGAGCAGATGGACATGGGCGTCCTGGTCGGCAAGAAGCAGCTCGCCGACCTCACCCCGCTGCTGGACGCGCCGTCCTACGACGACCCGTCCAAGAAGGTCCGCGACACCCTGCGCCCGGGCATCGTGGAGATGGGCCAGTTCGACGGCGACCCGGTGTGGATTCTCAACTACGCCTACACCGTGTACGGCGTCTGGTACTCCCAGAAGGCCCTGGACGGGCTGGACGAGAAGTACCCCGAGACCTGGGACGACATGCTCAAGGTCTGCGCCAAGGCCAAGAAGAAGGGCATCGCGGGCTGGACCTACGCGGGCAAGTACCCGTACTACCTGCCCTTCTCGCTCTACCCGATGATCGCCAAGGTCGGCGGCCGCGACGTGCTGGACGCGATCGACAACCTGGAGCCCAACGCCTGGAAGCACCCGGCCGTCAAGGCGTGTTTCGAGGCGTACTACGAGCTGTTCAAGAAGGGCTACATCCTGCGCGGCACGCCCGGCCTGGACCACATCCAGTCGCAGACCGCCTGGGCGAAGGGCAAGGCGCTGTTCATCCCGAACGGCTCCTGGGTGGAGAACGAGTCGGCCAACGTCATTCCGGCCGACTTCGACCTGGCCGTCTCCGCGCCGACCGGGCTGGACAGCTCCGACAAGCTGCCCTTCGGCACCATCTGGGCCTCCGGCGGTGAGCCCTTCGTCGTCCCGGCCAAGGCGGCCAACCCCGAGGGCGGCATGGAGCAGTTGCGGATCATGCTCTCCGAGGCGTCCTCGCGGAACTTCACCTCCAAGGTGAAGTCGCTCTCCGCGCTCAACGGCGGCATCGACGGCATCGAGCTGACCCCCGGTCTGAAGGCGGGCGTCGCGGCGCTGGACAAGGCCGGGGACAACGTGGTGAACCCGCGCATCCCGGACTGGTACGTCCAGTTGGAGAAGGAGAAGATCGGCGTCGGCGGCCTCGGCGAGATGATGGCCGGCCGGCTCACCCCGGCCGAGACGGTCAAGAAGATCCAGGGCTTCGCCGACGAGGCCGCCAAGGACGACTCCATCAAGCACTACAAGCACAGGTAACACCCCCTCACGGGTTCGTCACCAGCGGCAGCACGTGTCCCAGGAACGGGGTCGTCCGGCAATGCAGCACGGCAAGTACGGATTCATCACGGGGTTCCTCGCGGCCCCGCTCGGGCTCTACGCACTCTTTGTGATCTGGCCGTTCATCCAGTCCATCTACTACTCGTTCACGGACTGGACCGGCCTGAGCCCCGAATTCAGCATGGTCGGTGTCGACAACTACACCCGGATGCTGCACGACGACATCTTCTGGAAGTCGTTGACGCACAGCCTGCTCTTCGCGCTGCTGCTGCCGCTGGTGACGCTCGGCATGGCCCTGTTCTTCGCTTTCATGATCAATGTGGGCGGCCGGCACCGAAAGGGCGGTCCGGTGGTCACCGGGGTGCGCGGTTCCGGCTTCTACAAGATCGTCTATTTCTTTCCGCAGGTGCTCTCGATCGCCATCGTGGCCCTGCTGTTCGCCTTCGCCTACAACCCGGACAGCGGCGCGATCAACTCGTTCCTGCGCGGCATCGGGCTGGATTCCCTCCAGCCGCTCTGGCTCGGCGATCCGAACCTCGCGCTGTGGTGCGTGATGGCGGTGCTGGTCTGGTCCACCACCGGCTTCTTCGTGGTGCTGTTCAGCGCCGGCATGGCCTCGATCCCGGCCGAGCTGTACGAGGCGGCGCTGCTGGACGGGGCCGGCCGGGCGACCACCTTCTTCCGGGTCACCCTGCCGCTGCTGTGGGACACGGTGCAGTCCGGCTGGGTCTACATGGGCATCCTCGCGCTCGGCGCCGAGTCGTTCGCGGTCGTGCAGATCATGACGACCGGTCCGGGCGGCCCCGACTACTCGACCACCGTGCTGGTCCTGTACGTGTACCAGAAGGCGTTCCGGGACGGTCAGGCCGCCTACGCCACCACCATCGGCGTCGCCCTGCTGGTCGTCACGCTCGCGTTCGCCGCGATCGTGATGCGGCTGGGCCGCCGCGAGCGGCTGGAGTACTGAGCCCCATGACAACCACCGACGCTCCCGTTCCGCCCCCCGCGCCCGTCGTGAAGACCGACGCGGTCCCGCCCCGGCCCGGCGCCCGCCGCCGCTCCGAGGGCTCCGTCCTGAACGTCTTCTCGCACGGCGTGCTGGTCATCTGGGCGGTCATGGTCGTCCTGCCGCTGGTGTGGGCGGTGATGACCTCGTTCAAGGACGACAGCTCCATCTTCGGCTCGCCCTGGGCGCTGCCGGACAAGCTGCACTTCGACAACTGGTCTCGCGCCTGGTCCCAGGCCCACATGAGCGACTACTTCCTCAACACCGTGCTGGTGGTGGGGGGTTCGCTGATCGGCACCCTGGTGCTCGGCTCGATGGCGGCCTATGTGCTGGCCCGCTTCGACTTCCCGGGCAACCGCTTCATCTACTACCTGTTCGTCGGCGGCATGAGCTTCCCGATCATGCTCGCGCTGGTCCCGTTGTTCTACGTCGTGAACAACATGGGGATGCTGAACACGATCCACGGACTGATCCTGGTCTACATCGCCTACTCACTGCCGTTCACGGTCTTCTTCCTGACCGCTTTCTTCCGTACTCTGCCCACTTCGGTGGCGGAAGCGGCCTTCGTGGACGGTGCCTCGCACACCCGGACCTTCTTCCAGATCATGCTGCCGATGGCCAGGCCCGGCCTGATCAGCGTGGGCATCTTCAACTTCCTCGGCCAGTGGAACCAGTACATGCTGCCGACGGTGCTGAACACCGACCCGGACAAGAAGGTGCTCACCCAGGGACTCGTCCAACTCGCCGTCAGCCAGGGCTACAAGGGCGACTGGTCCGGCCTCTTCGCGGGCCTGGTGATGGCGATGCTGCCGGTGCTTGCGGCGTACATCATCTTCCAGCGGCAGGTGGTCGCGGGACTGACGGCGGGCGCGCTGAAGTAACCCGTACCGCTTCGGACCGGCCCCGGTGTGCCCCACCGGGGCCGGCGCACGTCCGCACATCGGTGGTCACTTTGCGATAGTTACCGGTCACCCGGCGCGCACCCCGACGTCAGCCCGTGAAACCACGCCTGGTCACAGCCTCGTCACGCGTTGAAACCCACTCGTGGAAGGGACGGTGGATCACGGCGAGTGTCAGCGATTTCCGTCAAGGACTTGACTGCGGTTACCCCTTCAGCAGAGCTTGGAGTTCATAACTTGTAAGTGGCCCGGTTCCGCAGATGTGACCTGGGCCACGGGTGGCGATGGGGCCGCCCGCCGATGTCGGGAGTGGATGGGTCGATGGAGACTCCGGGGTCGCAGTCGTCGCTGCACCGAGCCAACCTGGAACGAGTCGTACGGGCGGTGCGGCTGGCCGGGTCGCTCACGCAGGCGGAGATCGCCCGTACGACCGGCCTGTCCGCCGCGACGGTCTCCAACATCGTGCGCGAGCTGAAGGACGGCGGGACCGTGGAGGTCACGCCCACCTCGGCGGGCGGCCGCCGGGCCCGCAGCGTCTCGCTCAGCGGGGACGCCGGGATAGTGGTCGGGGTCGACTTCGGCCACACCCACCTGCGCGTGGCCATCGGCAACCTGGCCCACCAGGTGCTCGCCGAGGAGTCCGAGCCGCTGGACGTGGACGCCTCCTCGACGCAGGGGTTCGACCGCGCCGAGGAGCTGATCGACCGGCTGATCGCCGCCACCGGCGTGGACCGGGGCAAGGTCGCCGGGGTCGGTCTCGGCGTACCGGGGCCCATCGACGTGGAGTCGGGCACCCTGGGCTCCACCTCGATCCTGCCCGGCTGGAGCGGCACCCGGCCCGCCGAGGAACTGCGCGAACGGCTCGGCGTGCCCGTGCACGTGGACAACGACGCCAACCTGGGCGCCCTCGGCGAGCTGGTCTGGGGCAGCGGCAAGGGCGTGCGCGACCTCGCCTACATCAAGGTGGCCAGCGGGGTCGGGGCCGGTCTGGTGATCAACGGCCAGATCTACCGGGGGCCCGGCGGGACGGCCGGGGAGATCGGGCACATCACCCTCGACGAGGGGGGCCCGGTGTGCCGCTGCGGCAACCGCGGCTGCCTGGAGACCTTCACCGCCGCGCGGTACGTCCTGCCGCTGCTCCAGCCGAGCCATGGCAGCGCCCTGACCATGGAGGGCGTGGTCCGGCTGGCGCGGGACGGGGACCCCGGCTGCCGTCGTGTCATCGCCGACGTGGGCCGGCACATCGGCAGCGGCGTGGCCAACCTGTGCAACCTGCTGAACCCCAGCCGGGTCGTCCTGGGCGGCGATCTGGCCGAGGCCGGGGAACTGGTGCTGGCCCCCATCCGGGAGTCCGTGGGACGCTATGCGATCCCCAGTGCGGGACGTCAACTGTCCGTGCTCCCAGGGGCACTTGGGGGACGGGCCGAGGTGCTCGGGGCGCTCGCCCTGGCGCTGAGCGAAATGGGTGATTCGACCCTGCTCGACGGCTCCGCCACGGCCTCGCTGCCCGTGGTCGCTCCTGCCTTCACTTAGATAACGGATGGCACCGTTGCCATCTCGTTAAGGATTTACTTCTTGACGCCGAACGCGTGGCCGAGTTGACTTCCAGCCACCTCGGCCGCAACGACGCGGCCTCGTCAGGGAGGTTTCTGAAGTGAACACGCGTATGCGTCGTGCGGCCTTCGCCGTTGCTGCTGGTGCCATGGCCGTCTCGCTGGCCGCCTGCGGCAGTGCCAAGGAGTCCACTGGCGGTGCTGACAAGTCCGCCGACAGCAAGAAGAAGGGCGACGCGATCACCGTCGGCCTGCTGCTGCCGGAGAACCAGACCGCGCGTTACGAGAAGTTCGACCGTCCGCTCATCGAGAAGAAGGTCTCGGAGCTGACGAACGGCAAGGGCAAGGTCGTCTACGCCAACGCCAAGCAGGACGCGACCCAGCAGAACCAGCAGGTCGACACCATGATCACCAACAAGGTGGACGTCCTGATCATCGACGCGGTGGACGCCGCTGCGATCAAGAACTCGGTGCAGAAGGCCAAGGACGCCGGTATCCCCGTCGTCGCCTACGACCGCCTGGCGCAGGGCCCGATCGACGCCTACACCTCGTTCGACAACGAGACCGTCGGCAAGACGCAGGGCGAGGCCCTCCTGAAGGCCCTGGGCTCCAAGGCCAAGTCCGGCAAGATCGTCATGATGAACGGCTCCTCCACGGACCCGAACGCCGCCCAGTTCAAGAAGGGCGCGCACGACGTCCTCGACGGCAAGGTGAACGTCGGCAAGGAGTACGACACCAAGGAGTGGAAGCCGGAGAACGCCAACTCCAACATGGAGGGCGCCATCTCGGCCCTGGGCAAGAAGAACATCATCGGCGTCTACTCCGCCAACGACGGCATGGCCGGCGGTATCATCACCGCCCTCAAGTCCGCGGGCATCGCCAACATCCCGGTCACCGGCCAGGACGCCGAGCTCGCCGGTGTGCAGCGCATCGTCTCCGGTGCCCAGTACATGAGCGTCTACAAGCCGTACGCCCCGGAGGCCGACGCCGCCGCGGAGATGGCCGTCAACCTGGCGCAGGGCAAGTCGCTGGACTCCGTCGCCAAGGACAAGGTCGACAGCCCCACCACCAAGGGTGTTCCGTCCATCCTGGTCGCCGTCACCTCGCTGACCAAGGACAACATCAAGGACACCGTCATCAAGGACGGCGTCTACACGGTGTCGGACATCTGCACCGCCCAGTACAAGGCCGCCTGCGACAAGGCCGGCCTGAAGTAACCGACGGACCCCTTCCCCCGCCGGCCGGATACCCGCCGGCGGGGCGGTAAGGGCCGCTCAGGCTCCTCCGGCGCCCCGCGCCTACACACAGCCCCGCAAGCTCGGCGCGGGGCGCCGGACGGAATTCCCCCAAACTTCTGCACAACCTCCCGCCGGGTCAGGCGGCGAAGGAGATGGTTCACGTGTCCGCTACGCCCGTGCTGGCGTTGCGCGGAGTCTCCAAGCGATTCGGTGCCGTCCAGGCGCTCACCGATGTCACGCTGGAGGTCCACGCCGGTGAGGTGGTCGCCCTGGTGGGCGACAACGGTGCCGGAAAGTCCACGCTGGTCAAGACGATCGCCGGCGTGCACCCCATCGATGAGGGTGTCATCGAATGGGACGGCAAATCCGTCCAGGTCAACAAGCCGCACGACGCCCAGAACCTGGGCATCGCGACGGTGTACCAGGACCTCGCGCTGTGCGACAACATCGATGTCGTCGGCAACCTCTACCTGGGCCGGGAGATCCGCCGCGCGGGCGTCCTGGACGAGGTCGAGATGGAGCGGCGCTCGCGTGAGCTGCTGGACCAGCTCTCGATCCGCATCCCCAGCGTCCGTATCCCGATCGCCTCGCTCTCCGGCGGTCAGCGCCAGGTCGTGGCCATCGCCCGCTCCATGCTCGGCGAGCCCAAGCTGGTGATCCTCGACGAGCCGACCGCCGCGCTCGGTGTCGAGCAGACCGCCCAGGTCCTCGACCTGGTCGAGCGGCTGCGGGAGCGCGGCCACGCCGTGATCCTGATCAGCCACAACATGGCCGACGTCAAGGCGGTCGCCGACAAGGTGGCCGTGCTGCGCCTGGGCCGCAACAACGGCGTCTTCGAGGTCAAGTCGACCTCGCAGGAAGAGATCATCTCCGCCATCACCGGCGCCTCGGACAATGCCGTCACCCGTCGTGCGGCGCGCACCAATGGGGAGATCAAGAAGTGAGCATCGAGAAGACCTCCACCCCCGCGGGTGACGCCGCCGCGGTGAACCCGGAGGCCGCCCCCGGCGCCGGTGTCGCCGTCGACCCCCGGCTGCTCGTGCGCGAGCAGGGACTCGCGGGCTACGTGGGCGAGTTCAAGCGCAAGATGAAGGCCGGCGACCTGGGCTCGATGCCCGTCGTGGTCGGACTCATCGTCATCTGGATCATCTTCCAGAGCCTGAACTCCAACTTCCTCACCGCGGGCAACCTCTCCGACATCTCCGTCGCCATGGTCGGCACGGGCATGATCGCCGTCGGTATCGTGTTCGTCCTGCTGCTCGGCGAGATCGACCTCTCGGTCGGCTCCCTCTCCGGTGTCGCGGGCGCGACCTTCGCGGTCCTGAACATCACCAACGGTATGAACGAGGTGCTGGCCTTCGTGCTGGCGATCCTCACGGGCACCGTCGCCGGTGCCATCCAGGGCTTCTTCTTCGCCAAGATCGGTGTGCCGGCCTTCGCCGTCACCCTGGCGGGACTGCTGTTCTGGAACGGCCTGATGCTCAAGATCCTGGGCGACAACGGCACGATCAACCTGAACAGTGACGGCCTGGTCGCCAACCTGACCAGCTACTACTTCTCCGACGTGGCCGCCGCCTACGGCCTGGCCGCCGTGGTGACGGTGCTGTTCTTCGTCAGCTCCTTCCTCGGCAACAAGCGCCGTGACGCGGCCGGGGTGCCGTCGAAGCCGCTGAGCGAGATCGTCCTGCGCACCGTGCTGCTGGGCCTGGTCTCCTTCGCCGTGGCGATCGTCTTCAACCAGTACAAGGGTCTGCCGCTGGCGGTCGTGATCTTCGTCGCGGTCCTCTTCGTCACCGACTTCGTGCTGCGCCGCACGGCCTACGGCCGCAAGGTGTTCGCGCTCGGCGGCAGCGTCGAGGCGTCCCGCCGTGCCGGTATCAACGTGGACCTGGTCCGCATCTCGGTGTTCGCCATCTCCGGTACCTTCGCGGCGCTGGGCGGTCTGTTCATCGCCTCCAAGATCGCCTCCGCCAACCAGGGCGCGGGCGGCGGTGACCTCCTGATGAACGCCATCGCGGCGGCCGTCATCGGCGGCACCTCCCTCTTCGGCGGCCGCGGCCGCACCTGGAACGCGCTCCTCGGTGTGCTGGTCATCGTCTCGATCCAGTACGGCCTGGCCCTCCAGGGCATCCCCTCCCCGGTGCAGTACATGATCACCGGTGGCGTCCTGCTGGCGACCGTCGTCATCGACGCGGTGACCCGCAAGACCCAGAAGTCGGCCGGCCGCGCGTAAGCTCGGCAGGCACTGGGAGGCCCGGCGCGACGATGCGCCGGGCCTCCTGCGTTTCCCCTGGCCACGCCCCCGTCCACCGGGGGTGGGGCCGTTCGCATGACTACGGGGGCACCGCCCGGCCATCGGCCGCCGGGGCGGAACATTAGACTCATCAAGCCCGGCAACAGCTCGATCAGCTCATACTGCAAGGAGGCACGGGTGCCGCTGCTGACCCGCATCACGGGACCGCGCGATCTGGACCGGCTCAGCCTGGAGGAGCTGAACCAGCTTGCTGAGGAGATCCGGACCTTCCTCGTGGAGGCCGTGTCCAAGACCGGCGGTCACCTCGGCCCCAACCTCGGTGTGGTGGAGCTGACCATCGCCCTGCACCGGGTCTTCCACTCGCCCGCCGACAAGGTGCTGTGGGACACCGGCCACCAGTCCTACGTCCACAAGCTCCTCACCGGGCGCCAGGACTTCTCCCGCCTGAAGATGAAGGGCGGCCTCTCCGGCTACCCGGCGCAGAGCGAGTCGGAGCACGACGTCATCGAGAACAGCCACGCCTCCACGGTGCTCGGCTGGGCCGACGGCATCGCCAAGGCCAACGAGCTGAAGAAGTCCGACGACCGCGTGGTCGCGGTCATCGGCGACGGCGCGCTGACCGGCGGCATGGCCTGGGAGGCGCTGAACAACATCGCCGAGGCCAAGGACCGCCCGCTCGTCATCGTCGTCAACGACAACGAGCGCTCCTACGCGCCCACCATCGGCGGCATGGCCAACCACCTGGCCACCCTGCGCACCAGCGACGGCTACGAGCGCTTCCTCGCCCGCACCAAGGACCTGCTGGACCGCACCCCGGTCGTCGGCCGCCCGCTCTACGACACCCTGCACGGCGCCAAGAAGGGCCTGAAGGACTTCATCGCCCCGCAGGGCATGTTCGAGGACCTCGGCCTGAAGTACGTCGGCCCGATCGACGGCCACGACATCGAGGCGCTGGAGTCCGCGCTGGTGCGCGCCAAGCGGTTCGGCGGCCCGGTCATCGTGCACTGCCTCACCGAGAAGGGCCGCGGCTATCAGCCCGCCCTCCAGGACGAGGCCGACCGGTTCCACGCGGTGGGCAAGATCCACCCCGACACCGGCCTGCCCATCGCCTCCTCCGGCGCCGACTGGACCTCCGTCTTCGGCGAGGAGATGGTGAAGCTCGGCGAGGAGCGCGAGGACATCGTCGCGATCACCGCGGCCATGCTCCAGCCGGTCGGCCTGGACAAGTTCGCCAAGCGCTTCCCCGAGCGGGTCTACGACGTCGGCATCGCCGAGCAGCACGGCGCCGTCTCCGCGGCCGGCCTCGCGCACGGCGGGGTGCACCCGGTCTTCGCGGTGTACGCCACCTTCCTCAACCGCGCCTTCGACCAGGTCCTGATGGACGTCGCCCTGCACAAGTGCGGGGTGACCTTCGTCCTGGACCGCGCCGGTGTCACCGGCACCGACGGCGCCTCCCACAACGGCATGTGGGACATGTCGATCCTCCAGGTCGTCCCCGGCCTCCGGCTCGCCGCCCCGCGCGACGCCGACCAGGTACGCGCCCAGCTCCGCGAGGCCGTCGCCGTCGAGGACGCGCCGACCGTGGTCCGCTTCTCCAAGGGCGCCGTCGGCCCCGCCGTACCGGCCGTGCGCCGGGTGGGCGGCATGGACGTGCTGCGCGAGCCGGGCACCGAGCGCCCGGACGTGCTGCTGGTGTCGGTCGGCGCGCTCGCCCCGATGTGCCTGGAGATCGCCACGCTGCTCGACAAGCAGGGCATCTCCACCACCGTGGTCGACCCCCGCTGGGTCAAGCCGGTGGACGAGGCGATGGCCCCGCTGGCCGAGCGGCACCGGGTGGTCGTCACCGTCGAGGACAACAGCCGTGTCGGCGGTGTCGGCTCCACGATCGCCCAGGCGCTGCGCGACGCGGGCGTGGACGTGCCGCTGCGCGACTTCGGCATCCCGCCCCGCTTCCTCGACCACGCCTCGCGCGCCGAGGTCATGGCCGAGATCGGGCTGACCGCCCCCGACATCGCCCGCCAGGTCACCGGTCTGGTCGCCAGGATCGACGGCCGCTTCGGCCAGGACACGGACGCCATGGACTCGGTGGAGTCCGCGCGCGACTAGTACCCGAACGCCACATCATCGGGCCGGTTCTGCTGCCTCCTCAGGTGGCGGAACCGGCCCGGTTGCGTGAACCTGCCATTGCCGGGGCACCCGCACCCCGTCCCCTCTCGATCATGTCGAGGACGACAAGCGTGGGAGGTAGGTACGTGAGTACGCTCTTCCGTACGAAGAACGTCGAGCAGTCCATCCGGGACACCGAGGAACCGGAGCACTCGCTCAAGAAGTCCCTCTCCGCCCTCGACCTGACCGTGTTCGGTGTCGGTGTCATCATCGGCACCGGCATCTTCGTGCTGACCGGCCAGGTGGCGAAGAACAGCGCGGGTCCGGCGGTGGCCATCGCCTTCGTCGTCGCCGGTGTGGTCTGCGGCCTGGCCGCGCTCTGCTACGCCGAGTTCGCCTCGACGGTCCCGGTGGCGGGGTCGGCGTACACCTTCTCGTACGCCTCGCTCGGTGAACTGCCCGCCTGGACCATCGGGTGGGACCTGGTGCTGGAGTTCGCGCTCGGCACGGCGGTGGTGGCGGTCGGCTGGTCCGGGTACATCCGCTCGCTGTTCGACAGTTGGGGCTGGCACCTGCCGGCGTATCTGTCCGGGCGGGACGGCGCGAGCGGGTTCGGCTTCGACATCCTGGCGGCGGCCCTGGTGCTGCTGCTCACCTGCGTGCTGGTGGTCGGCATGAAGCTGTCCGCGCGGATCACCTCGGCCGTCGTCGCCATCAAGGTGGTCGTCGTCCTCATCGTGATCGTGGCGGGCGCGTTCTTCGTGAGCGGCGACAACTACAAGCCGTTCATCCCGCCGGCCCAGCCGCAGGAGGCGGGCGGCGACCTGAAGGCACCGCTGATCCAGCTCATGTTCGGCTGGGCCCCGGCCAACTTCGGCGTCATGGGCATCTTCACCGCCGCCTCGGTGGTGTTCTTCGCGTTCATCGGCTTCGACATCGTCGCCACCGCCGCCGAGGAGACCCGCAACCCCCAGCGGGACATGCCGCGCGGCATCCTGGGCTCGCTGTTCATCTGCACGGTGCTGTACGTGGCGGTGTCCCTGGTCGTCACCGGCATGCAGAAGTACACCGAGCTGTCGGTGGAGGCGCCGCTCGCGGACGCCTTCAAGTCGCTCGGGCATCCCTGGTACGCGGGCATCATCAGCTTCGGCGCCGCCGTCGGCCTGACGACGGTGTGCATGATCCTGCTCCTCGGCCAGACGCGGGTGTTCTTCGCCATGAGCCGCGACGGACTGCTGCCCCGCTTCTTCTCCCGCGTCCACCCGCGCTTCCGCACCCCGCACCGGCCGACCATCCTGCTCGGCGTGGTCATCGCGATCATCGCGGGCTTCACGAGCCTGAGCGAACTGGCCGAACTGGTCAACATCGGCACCCTGTTCGCGTTCATCGTGGTGGCGATCAGCGTGATCATCCTGCGCAGGACCCGCCCCGACCTGCCCCGCGCCTTCCGCACCCCGCTGGTCCCGGTGCTGCCGATCGTCTCGGTGTGCGCCTCGCTGTGGCTGATGCTGAACCTGCCCGCCGAGACCTGGCTCCGGTTCGCCATCTGGATGGCGATCGGCTTCGTCGTCTACTTCCTCTACGGCCGCACGCACAGCCGCCTGGCCCTGGAGAAGCAGCCCGAGAAGAGCTGAGCCGGACGCCGGTCCGCGCCACGGGGGACCCTCAGCCGAGGGCCGTACGCGGACCGGCGACGTCGGCGCCCAGCGCGCCGACCCGGCGGCGCAGCTCCCGGTCGGCGGTCACCACGAGGCGGTCCCGGTCGGCGGACCCGGCGACCAGCTCCACGATCCAGTCGTCCCCGCTGCCCGGCGCGGACTCCACCCGTACCCCCGGCACCGACTCCACGCCGCGCGCCGCGCCCTCCACCACCAGCACGATCTCCGCCGGGTCGGTACGCCCCGGCAGCCCGTCACTGGCCAGCCGGTCCCGCAGCCGCTCGGCGGCCCCCTTGCGGTCCTTCCACCAGCCGTCCGGCCGCGAGCCCATCACATTCGCACAGTCCACGATCGCCAGCAGGGGATCGTCCTGACCCGGAACACCGTGTATGTCGTCCATGGGGCCAGGGTCCCACGGTGGCCCCGGACGCGCCGTCGGACGGGTGACCGCCTCTTTGGAAGGCCAGGTGAGGGGGCCATGGGGAACTGGTGAGCGAGCGGCCTATGATGTTGCGGGTTTTCATGGGGATGTCCGTATCGGCGATACGGCACGCTGCGGGAGGGTGCACAGGCCATGCGCAGAAGGCCGGCGGGTACCGCCGCTCGCGGCACCACGGGCGACTCGGAACGGACCGCGACCGGTGCGGCCCGGGGGCGCTGGCTCACCCTCGGCCGGGACGGGCGGCTCAGCCTCTACGCGCCCGCCCCCGACGGTCTCCTGCGCTGGACGGAGACGGCACCCGGCGGCCCCGGCTGGTCGGGGCCGCACCACGCGGCCGTCGCCGGGCTGACCCACCTGTCGGTCACGCAGGGCGCCAACGGCTATGTGCACTTCCTCGGCCGCCGGGAGCGG
Source organism: Streptomyces bauhiniae (assembly GCF_004784475.1). Lineage (GTDB taxonomy): Bacteria > Actinomycetota > Actinomycetes > Streptomycetales > Streptomycetaceae > Streptomyces > Streptomyces seoulensis. The sequence continues at coordinate 414,005 of NZ_SRRT01000004.1, read as the reverse complement.
CCCGCCGCCGACGGCTCGCCGAACGTCGACATCGTCCACGCCATCCAGTACCAGACGGGCCTCGCCGTCACCGACTGGCGCTCGCTGGGCAACCCGCACCCGGACCGGACGGAGGGCGCACGGATCGGGCCGCCCTGCGGCGCGGTCGCCTCCGACGGCATCGTCCACGCCTTCGTACGCGGGGCGCGAGGCGGGCTGCTGCTGCGACGCGAGGACGCGAAGGGCAAGTGGCGCGCCTGGGAGGACCTCGGCGGCGCGGGCGTCGACGCGCTGCCCGCCGCCGTGGCCCTGAGCGGGGGCCGGATCGAGGTGTGCGCCGCGGCGGAGACGGGGACGCTCGTCTGGCTCCAGTCGCGCCCCGGCGGTGACTTCTCCGGGCCGCGCGGCTTCTCGCTCCGCCCGCTGCGGGGCACCGTGTCGGCGCTGGAGACGTCGCCGGACCGCGCCGTGTTCCTCTGGACGGACGCGGAGAGCAAGGAGGCGCACGCCTGGCGCCCCGGCGGCTCGCCCGTGGGACTCGGCGGCGCGGGGGCGGACCAGCCGTACGCGGCGGTCCGCACCTCGCTGGACGGGTGTGACTGGACGGTGCTGGCCACCCGCGATGCGACGGGATCGGCGGTGCTCGGCATGGGGGTGACCGAGCAGGAGGCGGACGGTTTCTGGTGGCACGGTCTGGCCGCCTCCTGTCAGGGAGCGCCCGCGTTGGCGCTGGACGGCCGGGGCCGGGTGACCGTGGCGCTGATCGGCACCGACGGGGTGCCGATGGTGGCCCGTCAGGAGGACGGCGCGGCCGGGCTCGTCCTCACCGACTGGCAACGGTTGTGAGTACCCGCGCTCCGGCTCAGCCGCCGGTGGCGGGGGACTTCTTGGCGGACTCGGGGATCTCGGCGTCGCTCCGGATCGCCTTCCACAGCTCGCCCGCCTGCGGCATCGCGGCCACCACTCGGTTGGGGTCGGTCCGGTCGTAGGCGACCGGCAGCATGATGGTCTCCATGTTGGCCGGGTCGACCCCGTTGAGGCTGCGGCCGAACTCCGCCAGCTTGGTCAGCGAGGCGAGCTGGGAGTCGGTGGTGAGCGCGGCGGTCAGCTTGTCGGCGATCGTGTACGCCTTCGTGGGGCTGCCCATCAGGTCCTGCTTCTTCACCTCGCTGAGCAGGGCGAGCATGAACTGCTGCTGGAGGCCGATGCGTCCGAGGTCGCTGCCGTCGCCTATGCCGTGCCGGGTGCGGACGAACTGGAGGGACTGGGTGCCGTCGAGGCGGTGGGTGCCCGCCGTCAGGTTCAGGCCGCTGGAGGAGTCGTGGATGTCCTGCGGGACGTTCACCGTGACCCCGCCGATCGCGTCGACCAGGCCCTTGAAGCCGGCGAAGTCGATCTCCATGTAGTGGTCCATGCGGACGCCGGACATCTGCTCGACGGTCTTCACCACACAGGCCGGACCGACCTGGGAGTAGATGGAGTTGAACATCACGCGGTTCGCTCCGGGCACCTTGGTGCCGTCGGCCTTCGTGCACTCGGGCCGGGTCACCAGGGTGTCGCGGGGGATGCTCACCGCGACGGCCCTGGTGCGGCCCTCCGGTATGTGCATCACCAGCGCGGTGTCGGAGCGGGCGCCGGAGACGTGGCCGGTGTGGAGCGCGGCGTTGGCGCCGTCCCGCGAATCGGAGCCCAGGATCAGGAGGTTCTGCCCCGAGGTGGGCAGCTTCGGCGGCCGGTCGTCACCGATGGCCTTGTCGAGATCGACGCCCTTGATGTTGCCGTCCAGACCGCTGTAGAGCCAGTAGCCGGTGCCGCCCGCGGCGATCAGCAGGACCAGCAGCGTCAGCAGCAGGATGCGTCCGCGGCGCTTCTTGGGGCGAGGTGACTTCCGGTCACCCGGCGGCGCCTGGGCAGGGCGGGGCTCGGTGGCATACGTCATGGTGGGGCGGTTCCTCTCCGGACAGGCTCCGCGAAGGCGGAGTCGCAGGGCCCGGTGGGGGGAGGCCGGCCCAGTGATCTTTTGTGAAGCGGTAGGGGAGAACTATAAGCAACTCGTGTCGGTCATTTGGGGGCAGAGGAGCGTCCGCGACCGGGCACGGATGGGGCAAACCTCGTCTTGACCTTGGTTAAGATTCACATAAGATGTGTTGAAAGTGTGAGCAGTGATGGTCGAGAGTTCGCCTCATGTTCGCAGATCCGTGGGGTAGGAGCATGAGTTGGCGGATCGTCCGCGTCTGAGCATCGTGGTTCCCTTTCAGGACGTGGAGGTCTACCTCACCGAATGCCTGGAGTCGATCGCGCGCCAGTCCTTCCGTGACTTCGAGGTGATCCTCGTCGACGACGGCTCCACCGACCGTTCGGCGTGGATCGCCGCCGGCTTCTGTGCGGCCGACCCCCGCTTCCGGCTGGTCCGCCAGCACTCGCACGGGCCGGGTCACGCTCGCAACACCGGTCTGCGCTCCATGCATCCGCGCGGTGAGTTCCTGGCCTTCGTCGACGGCGACGACGTGATACCCGAGTACGCCTACGAACTGCTGGTGCGCACCCTGGAGGAGTCCGGTTCGGACTTCGTCTCGGGCAACGTGCAGATGATGAACTCCACCAAGAAGTGGCAGTCCCCGCTGCACCGTTCCCCCATGCAGAAGTCCCGACGCGGCACCCACATCACGAAGTTCGACGCGCTCATCTACGACCGCACCGTGTGGAACAAGGTGTTCCGCCGCGGCTTCTGGGACGACCAGCGCATCACGTTCCCCGAGGGCGTCATGTACGAGGACTCCTGGGTCAACATGTACGCGCACTTCCGTGCCGCCAAGGTGGACGTCGTCAACGACATCGTCTACTTCTGGCGCCGCCGCGACGGCGGGGCGGCCCCGTCCATCACCCAGCGGTACACCGAACTCTCCAACCTGCACGACCGCGTGACCGCCGTGATGGCGGTCAGCCGCTTCCTCACCGACGAGCGGTCCATGGCCGGCAAGGACAGCAAGCGCAAGTACGACACCGCCTGCCTCAAGTCCGACCTGATGCTGCACCTGAAGATGCTCCCGGACGCGGACGAGGAGTATCAGCAGGCGTTCATGACGTGGGCCAACTGGTTCCTCGACCAGGCCGACCCGGCCATCATCGACGAACTGCCCGCCGAGGCACGCATCAAGTGGCTCCTGGTGCGCGACTGGCGGCTGCCCGAACTGCTCGAGGTGGTCCAGTTCGAGCGCAAGGGCGGCCCGCTCCCCGTCCAGCGCCGCTTCCGCCGCTATCTGAAGTACCCCTTCCTCGGGGACCGGGAGGTCGGCCTCGACAAGAAGGCGTACCGCCTGGACCAGGAGTTCTCCCTCGCCGGGTCGCTGAGCGCGGCGCAGTGGAACCCCGACGGCGACGAGCTGAACCTCACCGGCACCGCCTACGTCCGCTTCCTGAACGTCCACAAGAAGCACATGTCGGTCAAGGCCATCGCGCTGCGCAACAAGAAGCAGGGCCGCATGGTCGTCACCCCGGCCCGCACGACGTACGCACCGCAGGCCACCGAACACTCCAAGCAGAATCGTTACTGCTACGACTGGGCGGGTTTCGAGACCCGTATCGACACCTCCCGGCTGAAGAGCAAGGGGGAGTGGGTGGAGGGCACCTGGGACGTGGCCGCCGGTGTGCTCAGCCGGGGTCTGTTCCGCTACCGGGGCATCAGCCGCGGAAGCGTGGGAACGGGCGCCAATCCGCCCTATCGGTATGTCGACAAGAACACCCGGGTGCTGCCCGTCTTCCTCCAGGGCAAGCTCAAGCTGCGCGTCGAGGTCGTGCGCTGCCGCATCACCAACCACCGGATAGCGGGCGACCAGCTCGAACTGCGCGGCGTCTATCTCGGCCCGACGGTGCCGGAGTGGGGAAAGCTCCGGGTCGCCAGCATGAACGGCGCCGGACGTCACGACGCGTGGGCCCACTTCACCCCCGGCGGTGAGGGCTGGAGCAGCTTCACCGTCCGCCTGCCGCTGCGAGTGCTGGTACCCGGCTCCCGCGCCGATGTGGCCGCCGGTCAGGAAGCGCCCCAGTCCTGGAACATGGGCAGCAACGGCTGGAAGACCACCTTCCACGTCGAGGGCCGCAAGATGACCATCTATCCGGTGATGGCCGAGGACACCCCCGACGGCCACTACCGCATGCCCGCCGCGCTCCAGACTCCGGAGGGCGACCGGGAGATCGTCGTCCACCGCAACGGCTCCGGCTACCTCGTCCTCTTCGAGCGCGCCACGCTGCCCACCGTCACCCACGCCGCCTGGCGCCCCGACGGCGCGCTGGAGATCGCCGGCCGGTACGGCGCCGCCGACCGGCTCTCGGCCCAGGAGTACCGCGACGCCCACCTGGTGGTGCGCTCCCGCGCCCACGGGGCCGAACGCGCCGTCCCGCTGACCTGGGACGGCAAGCGGTTCAGCGCCGTTCTCACCCCCGCCGCGATGCGGACCCTGGCCGGGGACATCCCCCTCGCCGCCGGGCGCTGGGACTTCTTCCTGCGCCGTCAGGACCCGTCGACGGTGGCCCGTGAGGACCGGCTCGAAGACCTGATGTGCAAGATCGAGCAGGACCTCATCGGCGACTTCCCGCAGGACCGCGAGGAGAACGAGCGCCGCTACGAGCTCCAGGCCGAGGCGTACGACCGTCTCTCCCTGCTGGTGCACTCCGCGATGCCCGACCACGCCCGCGGGCCCTACCGGCAGAAGCTGCTGCGCACCAAGGAGTACCCCGCGGCCCGCCGGAAGCCGGTGCGCCCCGCGATCCTCTTCGACGCGTTCAAGGGCACCCAGTACTCCGACAGCCCGCGCGCCCTGCACGAGGAACTGGTGCGCCGGCACTCCGACTTGGAGCATCTCTTCGTCGTCCGGGACGACCAGGTCCAGGTGCCGCCCACGGCGACACCGGTCCGCATGTGGTCGCCGGAGTGGTACGAGGCCCTGGCCACCAGCCGGTACGTCGTGGCCAACAACCACCTGCCCGACTGGTTCCAGAAGCGGGACGGCCAGGTCGTCGTCCAGACCTGGCACGGCACGCCGCTGAAGAAGATCGGCCACGACATCGAGGCCATCCACTTCGCCGACCAGAGCTACCTGGAGCGCGTGGCGAAGGAGGTGCTGCACTGGGACATGCTGGTCTCGCCCAACAGCTTCTCCACCCCGATCCTCCAGCGCGCCTTCGGCTTCGAGGGCGAGATGGTGGAGTGCGGCTACCCGCGCAACGACGTGCTGCGCAGGTCCGGCACCGAGGGCCGGCAGGAGGAGATCCGCCGCAGGATCGGCCTGCCCGAGGGCAAGCGGGTCGTCATGTACGCCCCGACCTGGCGCGACGACCAGTTCTACGCGCCCGGCAAGTACAAGCTCGACTTCCGGGTCGATCTCGCGGACGCCCGCGCGCGGCTCGGCGACGACCACGTACTCCTCGTCCGCCGCCACCCCAACGTGGTGGACCCGGTACCGGGCGCCGGGGACGGCTTCGTCTTCGACGTCTCCGACTACCCCGACATGGCCGACCTGTCGCTGATCACCGACGTGATGATCACCGACTATTCGTCCCTGATGTTCGACTACGTCAACACGGGGCGCCCCATCCTGTTCTTCACCTACGACCTGGACCACTACCGGGACACCCTGCGCGGCTTCTACTTCGACTTCGAGCAGAGCGCCCCCGGCCCCCTGCTGCGCACCTCGGAGGAACTGGTCGGCGCCATCCGGGACATCGACCGCATCCAGGAGAGCTACGCCGACCGGTACCGCCGCTTCCAGCGCGACTTCTGCGATCTGGACGACGGCTACGCGGCGGCCCGCCTCGCCGACCGCATGCTGATCGCGGGCGGCGACCTGGCACCCGCGCAGGCATGGGCCCCGGCGGTGGGCACGGTGGCCGCACGCCCCACCGGACGCCCCGTCGCGTCCTTCGGGACCGGTCAGGCGACCGAGAACCTGATGAACGCGATCCCGGCCCCCGTCCCCGCCGCGTTCGTCGGCCGTGCCGACGCGTCGACGGTGCTTCCGGGGCAGAGCCGGGTGACCGAGGACGTGGGTGTGTGAGCACGTCGTCACCGCCCACGGCCGCATGAGCGCGCCCTCGCCGAATCCCTCCGGTGCGGATTTCTCAGCCGGTGCGTACGCGCATCAGCAGCGCGGAATGGTCCGAGGCGGTCAGGTCCCGGACCGTGCACCGCGTCCGCTCCAGCCCGGTGAACAGGTAGTCCAGCTTGTGCCCCGAGGCATGGGTGGGCCGGCCCGCCCGCGAGGCGGCCGACGTCTGGGCGCACTCCCGCTGGACGGTGTACGGCCCGGCCGGCCAGACCCAGGAAGCGGGGTTGCGGGGGCCCGGCGGAGACACGTTCAGATCGCCGCCGTACACCGTGCGCCGCGAGGGCACCGCCGCGGCCAGCGCCTTCAACTGGTCGTCCCGGAAATCCCAGCCGGGGTGCGCCGTATCACTGTGCGCCGGGCTCAGATGGGCGTCGCACACCCGTATGCCGGGCGCCTCCACGGTGGCGCAGAGGATGCCACGGGCCACGCCCACCGCGGGCTGCTGCGCGGGCACCGAGGTGACGGAGGCCAGCGGATACCCGGCGAGGATCGCGTAACCGGCCTCGCCCCCGGCCGCCTCGGCGCAGCGCACGGGCGTGGTGCGGCCGGCGGCGTCGCGCGCGAGGTACGGCCGGAACGCCGTGTGCCAGGAAGTGCCCAGGGACCGGCGGACCGCGGCCACATCACCCGCGCACGCCTCCTGGAGCAGGACCACACGGGCCCCGGAGTCCGTGACGAGTCCGGTGAGCGCTCGCTGTTTCCGTTCCGGGCTTCCGGTCCCGGCACAGTGCCACTGCCGGACACCGCACATGTTCCAGGTCGCCACGGTGAGCGTCCGGGGAGCGGGGGAGCGCAGCGGGTGCAGCGTCAGTGCCGCCGTCACCCCGGCAGCGACAGCGGCCACGGCTGCCGTCACGGCCACGCGACGCCGTCTGCCGTGCCGTTGCCGAGGGGGCCGTCGTCGGGCCGCGAGCGAGAACACCCCGGCATCATCACCGGCCGACCCGCCGGACACCAAAAACCGTGCCCCGCGCACAGCCAGCCATCCGATCGAAGTGGAACCGCATCATGTCTGAAGCCCCGGCCAAGCGCCGTCAGGTGATCAAGGGGATCGACGCGTCGGGCCCGTACCCGGTCGAGTACCGGTTCGCGCACGCCCCGAACGCCGAGCGGCATCTCGTGATCGTCCTCGCCGGTCTGGACGACCCGGACGGCTACGGCTGGGCGGCCGGCGGGATGGACGACCTCCCGGCGAACATCCTTTGGGTGCGGGATCGGTTCGGCGGCGGCAGCGCCTCCTACCTGTGCCGGGGTATGGACTTCGGGGTCGAGAAGTCCGTGGCCGAGGTCGTCGCGCGGGTGACGGAATCGCTCGGGCTGCACCGGGCCGAGGTCACGCTGTGGGGCAACGGCCGTGGCGGCAGCGCGGCCCTCCACCTCGGGCTGAAACACGGTTACGGCAACATCGTCGCCGTCGACCCGGAATTCGCGCTCGGTTCGACCGCGCGGGAGCGGCGCCCGGCCGTGGCCCGGCACGTGCTGGGTGAGCCGCCGGCCGACGACGACGTCCGCGCCCTCGATGCCCTCCTGCCCGACCTGCTGGCCTCCGGAGTGAATCCACAGGCGCACCTCTACGTCGTCCTCCCGCCGGACGACGAGCCGGAAGCCGACCGCGAGCGGTGCCTCGGACTGCTGCGCCGGTACCGGAACGCCGACCTCGTCCCCGAGACATTCCCCCTGCTGAACCTCGCCCATATGCTCGTCGCGGGCCTCGTCCCCCGCCTGACCGCCGCTCCCCGGCCCGAGGGACCGCCGCCCTCCGGCCTGCCCGGCATCGGCAGCTACCTCAAGTCCACGTCCGTGGTGCAGGGTTCGTTCGCCGCGCCGGTCGTGCTCTCACCCGGCCCTGACGACCTGCTGGCGGCCACCGGTGTGCGCCTCGTCGGCCGGGCGCCCGGAGCGGTCCGGGTCAGCCTGTGGGAGAACGGCGTGTACCTGGCGTCGGCGCCCGTGACGGAGGACGGCGACTGGAGCTGGACGCGTCCGACGTGGACGCCGGGCGAGCACAACGTACGCCTCTTCGCCGTCGACGCGTACGGCTATCAGTCCCAGCGCACCGAAGCTCAGTTCACCGTGTCCGACCACCTCACGCCGGGAGCCGTTCCCGCGGGGCCCGGCGCGGCCACGCCGGTCGTGCAGCGGCCGGAGCCCTACCTCCAAGTGCCCGGAGCGGGGGTCGGGTTCACCGGTTTCGCCACCGGCGCGGCCCGGATCGGCTTCCGGGAGAACGGGGCCGTCCTCGGGGAGTGCGCGGTCGCTCCCGACGGAGCCTGGTCCTGGGCACCGGAAGGCCCGTGGACCGGAGGACCGCACACCGTCGAAGTCTTCTCCATCGGCGCCGCCGACACCGAGTCCCGGCCCGTCGCCGTCACCTTCGCCGCCACCGCATCCTGAGCCCCGACCGCAGCACACCACAGAGCGGAACCCCTCACATGTCCCCAGCAGCACCCGCCGGGCGCAAGCAGCACACCGGCATCGAGTCCTCCGGGACCTTCCCGGTCGAGTACCGGTTCACGCCCGCCACCAAGGGCAACCGGCACCTCGTCGTCGTCTTCGCCAACTTCGCCGCGCCCCAGGACTACGGCTGGTCCAACGGGGTCTTCGACAAGCTGCGCGCCAACATCCTCTGGATACGCGACAAGTTCGACGACAACCGCAGCTACTACCTGTGCAGGGGCATGGACTTCTCGCTGGAGCGGTCCGTCCTCGGGCTGATCTCCAACGTCATGCGTGCCCTCGACCTCACCCCCGACTCCGTGACGCTGTGGGGGAGTTCCAAGGGCGGCAGCGCGGCCCTGCACTTCGGTCTGAAGTACGGCTTCCGCAACATCGTCGCCATCGCCCCCCAGTTCGCCATCGGCACCTACGTCCGGGACGTCCACCCCGGCGTCGCCCGGTTCATGCTCGGTGAGGACGTGCCGGAGGAGAACGTGCGGGCCCTGGACGCCGTGATCCCCGACCTGCTGCGCGCCGGCGCGAACCACACGGCCAACATCTACGTCGTGTCCGCCGCCCAGGACGACCAGTACCCCACCCAGATCGAGCCCTACCTGGGCCTGCTCCGGAACTACCCCAATTTCAACCTGGTCTTCAGCGACTCCCCCCACATCGCCGACCACACCCAGGTCGCGGGGCGCAACGTCCCGCTCCTGATGGGCCTCGCCAACTTCCTCATCGACGGCATCGCCCCGCGCCTGGGCCTGGTGCGCAACGGGTTCGAGGAACCCGACCGCGACACCTCGGTGCTCACCTCCTACCTCTCCGCGACCGCGATGGTGCGCGGCGCTGAGTTTCCGCCGCCCGTGGTGCTGGCCCCCTCCCCGGACGAGCAACTGCACCAGGACACCGTCCGCTTCAGCGGCCACGCCCCCGGTGCGACGCGGGTGAGTGTCTGGGAGCACGGCAAGTACATCGGCCAGTGCGACGTGGCGCCCGACGGAAGCTGGTCCTGGGAACTGGGACGGGCCTGGAGCCTGGGCAAGCACCCGGTGAAGCTCTACGCGGTCGATTCCTACGGCTACCAGTCGAAGCGGATCGAGCTGACGTTCACCGCCGTCGGCGGCGCTGCCCCGGCGCGCGCCCCCAAGCCGGTGGTGGACAGCGGGCCCCCGCTGGCGACGACGGGACCGGGAGCGGCCGCGCCGATGGTGCTGGAGCCCATCGCCCATGAGCAGGTCATGGACGCGCACGTGATCTTCACCGGCCTGGCGACGGGCGCGGCGCGCGTCGGGTTCCGGTTGAACGGCATGCCGCTGGGCGTCACGGAGGTCGCCCAGGACGGTGGCTGGACCTGGGACGCGGGCTGGGCGTGGGACGCGGGCACCCATGTCGTCGATGTCGTCGCCATGAACCCGGCCGGAGTCGAGTCCCCGGCGACCACGGTCCCCTTCACCGTCATGCCCACCGCGGCACCCGCCGCCTACTACGGCGGAACCTACTGACCGCCCGCGCAGAGAGGCACAAAGGAAGGAGGGCCCCCGCGCCGCGGCGCCGGAGCCCTCCTTCGTACAGGCAGACGGTGTTACGCGGGCACGCTCGCCACACCCTGCTCCAGGAACCGCTTGCCGTTCACCCGCTCGGAGACGCCCTCGCGGTCCAGGTACGGCGTGATGCCGCCCAGGTGGAAGGGCCAGCCGGCGCCGGTGATCAGGCAGAGGTCGATGTCCTGGGCCTCGGCGACGACGCCCTCGTCCAGCATGAGGCCGATCTCCTGGGCCACGGCGTCCAGGACGCGGTCGCGGACCTGCTCCTCGGTGAGGACGGAGTCGCCCTGCTTGAGCAGCGCGGCGACCTCGGGGTCCAGCTCCGGCTTGCCGCTGTCGTAGACGTAGAAGCCGCGCTTGCCGGCCTCGACGACCGCCTTCAGGTTCGGGGAGACCGTGAAGCGGTCCGGGAAGGCCCGGTTGAGGGTCTCCGAGACGTGCAGGCCGATCGCCGGGCCGACCAGCTCCAGCAGCACCAGCGGGGACATCGGCAGGCCGAGCGGCTCGATGGCCTTCTCCGCGACCTCGACCGGGGTGCCCTCGTCGATGACGTTCTGGATCTCGCCCATGAAGCGGGTCAGGATGCGGTTGACGACGAACGCCGGGGCGTCCTTCACCAGCACCGCGGTCTTCTTCAGCTTCTTGGCCACGCCGAACGCCGTCGCCAGCGAGGCGTCGTCGGTCTGCTCGCCGCGCACGATCTCCAGCAGCGGCAGGATCGCGACCGGGTTGAAGAAGTGGAAGCCGACGACCCGCTCGGGGTGCTTCAGCTTCGACGCCATCTCCGACACCGACAGCGAGGAGGTGTTGGTGGCGAGGATCGCGTGCGCCGGGGCGACCGCCTCGACCTCCGCGAACACCTTCTGCTTGACGCCCATCTCCTCGAAGACCGCTTCGATGACGAAGTCCGCGTCCGCGAAGCCCTCGGCCTTGTCCAGCACACCGGTGACCAGCGCCTTGAGGCGGTTGGCCTTGTCCTGGTTGATCCGGCCCTTGCCGAGCAGCTTGTCGATCTCGGCGTGGACGTAAGCAACACCCTTGTCGACGCGCTCCTGGTCGATGTCGGTCAGCACGACCGGCACCTCCAGGCGACGCAGGAAGAGCAGCGCGAGCTGGGAGGCCATCAGACCGGCGCCGACGACACCGACCTTGGTGACCGGACGCGCCAGCGACTTGTCGGGGGCGCCGGCCGGACGCTTGCCGCGCTTCTGCACCAGGTTGAACGCGTAGATGCCGGACCGCAGTTCGCCACCCATGATCAGGTCCGCGAGGGCCTGGTCCTCGGCGTCGAAGCCCTTCTGCAGGTCGCCGTCCTTGGCGCCCTCGATGATCTCCAGCGCGCGGTAGGCGGCCGGGGCCGCGCCGTGCACCTTGGAGTCCGCGACGAAGCGGCCCTTCGCGACGGCCTGGTCCCACGCCTCGCCCCGGTCGATCGCTGGACGCTCGACGGTGAGGTCGCCCTTGAGGACCTGCGCGGTCCACAGCAGCGACTGCTCCAGGAAGTCGGCACCCTCGAACAGCGCGTCGGCGATGCCGAGTTCGAAGACCTGCTTGCCCTTGAGCTGGCGGTTCTGGTTGAGGCTGTTCTCGATGATGACCTGGACGGCCTTCTCCGGGCCGATCAGGTTCGGCAGCAGGGCGCAGCCGCCCCAGCCGGGCACCAGGCCGAGGAAGACCTCGGGCAGCGAGAACGCCGGGATCGCCTTGGAGACGGTCCGGTAGGAGCAGTGCAGGCCGACCTCGACGCCGCCGCCCATCGCCGCGCCGTTGTAGTAGGCGAAGGTCGGGACCGCGAGACCGGAGAGGCGCTTGAAGACCTCGTGGCCGCCCTTGCCGATGGCGAGCGCGTCCTCGTGCCGCTTCAGCAGCTCGACACCCTTGAGGTCGGCGCCGACCGCGAAGATGAAGGGCTTGCCGGTGACTCCGACGCCGACGATCTCACCGTCGGCCGCCTCCTTCTCGACCTGGTCGATCGCGGCGTTGAGGTTCGCCAGCGAGGCCGGGCCGAAGGTGGTCGGCTTGGTGTGGTCGAAGCCGTTGTCCAGCGTGATCAGCGCGAACTTGCCCGCGTTGAAGGGCAGTTCGAAGTGCCGTACGTGGGCCTGGGTGACGACCTCGCCGGGGAACAGCTCGGCAGCACCCTTCAGCAGCTCGGTGGTGTTGCTCACTTGTCCCCCTCGAAGTTCGGGTTCTCCCAGATGACCGTCGCGCCCATGCCGAAGCCGACGCACATGGTGGTCAGGCCGTAGCGGACGTCCGGGTTCTCCTCGAACTGGCGGGCGAGCTGGGTCATCAGCCGCACACCGGAGGAGGCCAGCGGGTGGCCGTACGCGATGGCGCCGCCGTACTGGTTGACGCGGCTGTCGTCGTCGGCGATGCCGTAGTGCTCCAGGAAGGCGAGGACCTGGACGGCGAACGCCTCGTTGATCTCGAACAGGCCGATGTCGGAGATCGACAGGCCGGCCTGGGCGAGGGCCTTCTCGGTGGCCGGGATCGGGCCGTAGCCCATCACCTCGGGCTCCACGCCGGCGAAGGCGTAGGAGACCAGGCGCATCTTGACCGGCAGGCCGTTCTCGCGGGCGAAGTCCTCGGACGCGATGAGGGAGGCGGTGGCGCCGTCGTTCAGACCGGCCGCGTTGCCCGCGGTGACCCGGCCGTGCACACGGAACGGCGTCTTGAGGCCGCTCAGGTTCTCCAGCGTGGTGCCGGGGCGCATCGGCTCGTCGGCGGTGACCAGGCCCCAGCCCGTCTCGCCGGCCTCCTCATTGGTGCGGCGCACCGAGATCGGCACCAGGTCCTGCTGGATCTTGCCGTTGGCGTACGCCTTGGCGGCCTTCTCCTGCGAGCGGACCGCGTACTCGTCGGCGCGCCGCTTGGTGATGGCCGGGTAGCGGTCGTGCAGGTTCTCGGCGGTCATGCCCATGAACAGCGCCGACTCGTCGACCAGCTTCTCGGAGACGAAGCGCGGGTTGGGGTCCACGCCCTCGCCCATCGGGTGGCGGCCCATGTGCTCGACACCGCCCGCGATGGCGACGTCGTACGCGCCGAAGGCGACCGAGCCGGACACCGAGGTCACGGCGGTCAGCGCGCCCGCGCACATGCGGTCGATGGAGTAGCCGGGCACCGACTGCGGCAGGCCCGCGAGGATGCCCGCGGTACGGCCGAGGGTCAGGCCCTGGTCACCGATCTGGGTGGTCGCGGCGATGGCGACCTCGTCGATCTTCTTCGGGTCCAGACCGGGGTTGCGGCGCAGCAGCTCCCGGATCGCCTTCACGACGAGGTCGTCGGCGCGAGTCTCGTGATAGATGCCCTTCGGGCCCGCCTTGCCGAACGGGGTGCGGACGCCGTCGACGAAGACGACGTCCCTGACGGTACGAGGCACGATGGCTCTCCTCCAGGGTGCGGGACGCTGAGCGCTTGCTCAACCCCATGCTACTTATGAGTAACGTAGCTGCACAGTCCCACCCCGGCTAGCGGTGAACGTCACACCTCGGCCCCGCCCGGCCGGACGGATTGTGGCGTGAAATCGCCTATTCGGGCGTGGCCGACAGCACCGCGACCAACACCGGGGTCACCTGCTCCACCTGCCAGGCCCGCGCGCCGTGGCCGGTGAGGGCGGCGGCGACGGTCCGCTCGTCGGCCGGCACCGGGGGCTCCCAGCAGATCCGGCGCACGGTGTCGGGGGAGATCAGGTTCTCCTGCGGCATCTCCAGCCGCTCGGCCAGCGCCGACACCCCGGCGCGGGCGGCCGACAGCCGGGCCGCGGCGGCCGGGTCCTTGTCCGACCAGGCGCGGGGCGGCGGCGGGCCGGTCACCTGCTGGCTCTGCTGCGGCAGCGCCGACTCCGGCAGCGCCTTCGCCCGGTCGACCGCCGCCTGCCACTGCTCCAGCTGACGGCGGCCCACACGATGGCCGAAACCGTTCAGCGCGGCCAGCGCGTGCACATTGGCCGGCACCGCGAGCGCGGCCTCCACGATCGCCGCGTCACCGAGCACCTTGCCGGGCGAGACGTCCCGGCGCTGCGCGATCCGGTCCCGCGTCTCCCACAGCTCCTTGACCACGGCGAGCTGCCGCCGCCTGCGCACCTTGTGCATCCCGGAGGTACGGCGCCACGGGTCCTTGCGCGGCTCGGCGGGCGGGGCGGCCGCGATGGCGGCGAACTCCTCCAGCGCCCACTCCAGCTTGCCCTGCCGCTCCAGCTCCTTCTCCAGGGCGTCGCGCAGGTCGACCAGCAGCTCCACGTCGAGCGCGGCGTAGCGCAGCCACGGCTCGGGCAGCGGGCGGGTGGACCAGTCGACGGCGGAATGGCCCTTCTCCAGCACGAAGCCGAGCACGTTCTCCACCATCGCGCCGAGACCGACGCGGGGGAATCCGGCGAGCCGCCCGGCCAGCTCGGTGTCGAACAGGCTGGTGGGCACCATGCCTATCTCCCGCAGGCACGGAAGATCCTGGGTGGCGGCGTGCAGTACCCACTCCACGCCGGACAGCGCGGCGCCCAGGGCGGAGAGGTCGGGGCAGGCGACGGGGTCGATCAGCGCGGAGCCCGCGCCCTCGCGCCGCAGCTGCACCAGATAGGCCCGCTGGCCGTACCGGTAACCGGAAGCGCGTTCGGCGTCCACGGCCACCGGGCCGGTGCCGGCCGCGAACGCGGCGACGACCTCGGCGAGCGCGGCGGCGTCCGCGACGACCGGCGGAATCCCCTCACGGGGTTCGAGCAGGGGGGTGGGCGCCGCCGCCTCAGCAGGCCCCGCGTCGGGGGGCGTGCCCCCGTTGATGCGCCGGGAACTGTCTGCTGCGGTCTCTTGGGCGTCCGTCACATGCCAAGGGTATCCGCATGCCCGCGCCGCTGGCCTGCACGTTCGACCGACATCCCCGCTGACCGGCCAAAACGCGCCGCGCGCGGGCGCACACCGTGCGCCGTACGGCGCACCCCGCCCGGCGCGCACGCCGGTGCCCGCCGACGGAACGTTCCGCCGACGGGCACCGGGGGTCAGGAGGGCGTGGGTGGGGGCCGGAAGAGAGGGTTAGTGGATGATCCCGGTGCGCAGGGCCACCGCGACCATGCCGGCGCGGTCGCCCGTGCCGAGCTTGCGCGCGATGCGGGCCAGGTGGCTCTTGACGGTCAGCGCGGACAGGCCCATGGAGACGCCGATCGCCTTGTTGGACTGGCCCTCCGCGACGAGGCGGAGCACCTCGACCTCGCGGCCGGACAGTTCGCGGTAGCCGCCGGGGTGGCTCGGGGCGCCCGGCGGACGCCGGTGCCCCATTCGGGCCGCGGCGGAGCCGATGGGGGCGGCGCCGGGGCGGGTAGGCAGGCCGATGTTGGTACGGGTGCCGGTGACGACGTAGCCCTTCACGCCCCCGGCGAGGGCGTTGCGGACGGCGCCGATGTCGTCGGCGGCGGACAGGGCGAGGCCGTTGGGCCAGCCCGCGGCACGGGTCTCGGACAGCAGGGTGAGGCCGGAACCGTCGGGCAGGTGGACGTCTGCGACACAGATGTCGCGCGGGTTGCCGATGCGGGGACGAGCCTCCGCGACGGACGAGGCCTCGATCACGTCGCGCACACCGAGGGCCCACAGATGGCGGGTGACGGTGGAACGGACGCGGGGGTCGGCCACGACCACCATGGCGGTCGGCTTGTTCGGGCGGTAGGCGACCAGGCTTGCGGGCTGCTCGAGGAGAACGGACACCAGGCCTCCTGGGTGGGGGGACGGGGCCGGCTTGTGGGGAAGAAGCCGGGGGGAACCGTGCTTTCAAGGTCACAGTCGTCTTCGGCAGCAAACCCGTCCGCCTTTAGAGAATGATCACGATCTAGTGAGTCACAATCTGTGCAATTCGGACACGCGATCGATCATCCGAAGATCGAATCGGCTCCGGGGTGAGGCGATTCGAGTACGGAAAGTGGCCGTATCGACAAAGTGATGGTTCGGGAAGTGATCACAAAACAGCGCCCCGCCGATCTTGGCGGGGCGCTGAGAAGATGATCAGCCTGGGGGCGCTAGCGGGACTGCGGACCCCTGCGCTGCGGCAGGGTCACCACCGAGCCGTCGCCCGGCGCGGCCGGGGGCAGGCCGCCGACCTGGGCCAGCAGATCGCACCACGAGGCGAGGTGCGCGGCGGTGTCCGGAACGCCGCCCAGCCCTTCGAGCGGTGTCCAGGAGGCGCGGATCTCGATCTGCGAGGCGGCCGGCCGCTCCGACAGCCCGCCGAAGTAGTGGGAGCTGGCGCGGGTGACCGTGCCGCTCGGCTCGCCGTAGGTCAGCCCGCGCGACTGGAGCGCGCCGGTCAGCCAGGACCAGCACACCTCCGGCAGCAGCGGGTCGGCCGCCATCTCGGGCTCCAGCTCCGCCCGTACCAGCGTCACCAGGCGGAAGGTGCCGTGCCAGGCGTCGTGGCCGGCCGGGTCGTGCAGCAGCACCAGCCGGCCGTCGGCCAGCTCCTGCTCGCCGTCGAGCACGACGGCCTCCAGCGCGTACGCGTACGGCGCCAGCCGCTGCGGGGCGGGCGTCGGCTCCACCTCCACCTGCGGCCGCAGCCGCGCGTTCCGCAGCGCCTCCACCGCGCTGCCGAAGGCAGGGGGGACCTCTGGCACCCCGGCTCCTCTCTGCTTCGCCTGCGTGTCCTTCACGTCGTCCATTCCGCCGGTGCCGTCCGACGATCGTCCCTGAGCCGCAGCCATGCGGGGAAGAGTAAGGGGAAGCGGGCCTTCGTGCAGGGCATGACACCCCCCGAGGGCGGCGGCACTTCTCGTCGGCGGGCCGTGGGAGACTTGCCGACGTGAGTGCCAACGCGATCCCCACGGGCCAGCAGCCGACAGCGACGTACGACAGCGCCTTCCTCAAGGCGTGCAGGCGTGAGCCCGTGCCGCACACCCCGGTGTGGTTCATGCGTCAGGCCGGCCGGTCCCTGCCGGAGTACCGCAAGGTGCGCGAGGGCATTCCGATGCTGGAGTCCTGCACGCGGCCCGAGCTGGTCACCGAGATCACGCTGCAGCCGGTGCGCCGGCACGACGTGGACGCGGCGGTCTTCTACAGCGACATCGTCGTCCCGCTCAAGGCCATCGGTATCGACCTCGACATCAAGCCCGGCGTCGGCCCGGTCGTCGCCGAGCCGGTGCGCACCCGCGCCGACCTCGCCCGGCTGCGCGACCTCACCCCGGAGGACGTGTCCTACGTCACCGAGGCGGTCCGCATGCTCACCGGTGAGCTGGGGTCCACCCCGCTGATCGGCTTCGCGGGCGCTCCCTTCACCCTGGCCAGCTACCTGGTCGAGGGCGGCCCCTCGCGCACGTACGAGAACGCCAAGGCGATGATGTACGGCGACCCCGAGCTGTGGGCCGACCTGCTGGACCGCCTCGCGGACATCACGGCCGCGTTCCTGAAGGTGCAGATCGAGGCCGGTGCCTCGGCGGTGCAGCTCTTCGACTCCTGGGCGGGCGCGCTGGCCCCCGCCGACTACCGCGCCTCGGTGATGCCGGCCTCCGCGAAGGTCTTCGACGCCGTCGCGGGTTACGGCGTGCCGCGCATCCACTTCGGCGTCGGCACCGGTGAGCTGCTGAAGCTCATGGGCGACGCGGGCGCGGACGTCGTCGGCGTCGACTGGCGGGTCCCGCTGGACGAGGCCGCGCGCCGGGTCGGACCCGGCAAGGCGCTCCAGGGCAACCTCGACCCGACGGTGCTGTTCACCGACCGCAAGACGGTGGAGGCCAAGGCGCAGGAGGTGCTGGACGCGGCCGCCGGTCTGGAGGGGCACGTCTTCAACCTCGGCCACGGCGTCATGCCGAACATCGAGCCGGACGCGCTGACCCACCTGGTCGACTACGTCCACACCGCGAGCGCCCGCTGACCTCGTCCGCTCACCACGCCTGACGGTGCCGGGCCCGCCTGCCGAACAGCAGGCTGCCCGGCTCCGGCGGGGGCGGGGTGCCGGCCTTCAGCGGCCAGGCGAGCAGCATGCCGGCCACGAAGCCGACGACGTGCGCCGCGTACGCCACCGTGCCGGAGCCGGCCTCGACGCCGCGCCCCGAGGAGTACACGGCCTGGAGGCCGAACCAGAAGCCCAGCACGATCCAGGCGGGCAGCCTCAGCGGCAGGAAGATCAGGAACGGGACCAGTACCCACACCCTGGCCTTCGGATACAGCACCAAGTAGGCGCCGAGCACCCCCGCGATCGCGCCGGACGCGCCGATCAGCGGGTCACCGGAGTCGGCGTTCAGCAGGGCGAAGCCGTAGCTCGCCGCGTAGCCGCAGACGAGGTAGAACAGCGCGAAGCGGACGTGGCCCATGCGGTCCTCGACGTTGTTGCCGAAGATCAGCAGGAACAGCATGTTGCCCAGCAGGTGCAGCCAGCCCCCGTGCAGGAACATCGCCGTGACGACCGACAGCGCCGGCGACTTGTCGTACCCCGGCACCCCCATCACACACCCCGGCCCGGCCTCCCCGGTCCCCACCTGCCCGGTCGGCACCAGCCGGGGCAGCTGACCATGGATCATCTCCCGCGGGATCGCCGCGTAATGATCCATGAACGCGTGCAACTGACACAGCTGCGCCACATGGCTCTCCCCGCTCGCCGCCCCGGCCGCACCGGGCGTCAGCAGGAACACCAGCACACTGGCGGCGATGAGCGCGTACGTCACATACGGCGTGCGACGCGCGGGATTGACGTCATGGACGGGTATGACCACACAGGATTAGTGCCCCGGCGACACCATGTGAATCCGTGAACGGCACTGCCCGGTACCTTGCCGTCATGTGCATCTCGACCGGCGCTGCCGACTTCTCGGGGACGATCGTGTACTGCGGGCGGCGGGAGCACCCCGAACACGGCCTGATCCATGTGCTCGGCTACCAGAACACCGCGGTGAACCTGGCGGAGGGGCCGAACGCCATGGTGCTGCACCTGCCCGTCGCCGGGCGGCTCACGGAGCGGCACTTCCTCTCCGCCGGACGCAGCGCGGACGTGCTGCGACGGATGGTCGACGCGGTCGAGACCGCCGCCGTCCGGGACGAGGGGATCGCGTGGATGGGCGCGGAGGCGGAGGCCGTTCAGGTCTTCGAGCACGACGTGTACACAGTCCTGCTCGCGGACGACCCGACGGCGCTGCCGGCCGTGCTGGGCCGGGTGCCCGCGCATCGGCGGCCGCGGCTGGACCCGGAGTTGCTGCGGTTCTACGCCGAGCACTTTCCCCATCACACCTTCGCCGTCTGCTGTTTCGACAACGCCGACGCGCGGCGGGCCAAGCCGTTGCTGCTCTGGTACCCGCCTCTTGATCCGGACCGGCTGACCGCGCCCGCCCTGGACTGTCACACCGGTGGGGCACCGGACCCGGACGCGGACGTGCTGGTGGATCACTGGGTGCTGTTCTCCAGTGATCAGGCACCCGACGGGTGGGGGGTGCCCGTCGAGTACCCGGCGGACATGCGGCACCGGCTGCGGGCGTTTCTGCCCGGTGCCGTGGTGGGGCGGAAGTACGGGGACGGGCCGGCACTGCCCAACGGGGACTTCTCCATCGGACACCAGGACTTGCTCGACGGGGGCCTCGACCGCGTCGAGCGGGTGCGGCCGGGTCGGCGCTAGCTGGTCTCGCGGACCTTGCGTACCGCCTTGCGGGCCGCTACGAGGACCGGGTCCCAGACGGGGGAGAAGGGTGGGGCGTAGCCGAGGTCGAGGGCGGTCATCTGTTCCACCGTCATGGCGGCGGTCAGGGCTACCGCTGCGATGTCGACGCGTTTGCCGGCGCCCTCGCCGCCGATGATCTGGACGCCGAGGAGGCGGCCGGTGTTGCGTTCGGCGATCATCTTGACGGTCATGGGGGAGGCGTCGGGGTAGTAGCCGGCGCGGCTGGTCGACTCGATGACGACCGCCTCGTACTGGAGGCCGGCCCGGCGGGCGTCGCGTTCGCGCAGGCCGGTGCGGGCGATCTCCAGCTCGCAGACCTTGCTGACGGCGGTGCCGACGACACCGGGGAAGGTGGCGTAACCGCCGCCCACGTTGGTGCCGATGACCTGCCCGTGCTTGTTGGCGTGCGTGCCGAGCGGGATGTACTGCTCCTGCCCGGAGACCAGGTTCAGCACCTCCACGCAGTCACCGCCCGCCCAGATGTCCGTATGGCCGCGCACCCGCATGGCGAGGTCGGTGAGGAGTCCGCCGTGCGCGCCCAGCGGGAGCCCCGCCTCGCGGGCGAGGCCGGTCACCGGCTCCACGCCGATGCCCATGACGACCACGTCGGCCGGATACTCCGCGTCCTTGGTGACGACCGCCCGCACCCGGCCGTCCTCGCCGGTGCGCAGGCCGGTCACCTCGGTGTCGTCGACCATGGTGATCCCCATGCCCTCCATGGCCCGCCGCACCAGCCGGCCCATGTCGGGATC
The DNA here is from genome assembly GCF_004784475.1 of Streptomyces bauhiniae. Taxonomy (GTDB): domain Bacteria; phylum Actinomycetota; class Actinomycetes; order Streptomycetales; family Streptomycetaceae; genus Streptomyces; species Streptomyces seoulensis. Next base: position 393,569 of record NZ_SRRT01000004.1, on the reverse strand, counting down.
GAGCGTCGCCGTCGGCTCCGCGCCCCGGTTGACCACCGTCACCTCGAAGCCCCGCCGGAGCAGTGCCTCGGCCATCTCCACACCGATGTAGCCCGCGCCGACGACCACCGCGCGCCGGCCCTCGGTACGGGTCAGCGTGTCGATCAGCGACTGCCCGTCGTCCAGGGTCTGCACCCCGTGCACCCCGGCCGCGTCCGCCCCCGGCATGTCCGGCCGGATCGGCCGCGCCCCGGTGGCGATGACCAGCTTGTCGTACGAGGTCCAGTACTCGTTGCCGGACTCCAGGTCGTGCGCCCGCACCCGGCGCCCGGCCACGTCGATCTCCGTCACCTCCGTGCGCAGCCGGAGGTCGATGTGCCGCTCCCGGTGCTCCTCCGGGGTACGCGCGACGAGCTGGTCGCGGTCCTCGACGGCGCCGCCCACCCAGTAGGGGATGCCGCACGCCGAGTACGAGGTGAAGTGGGTGCGTTCGAACGCCACGATCTCCAGCTCGTCCGGTTTCCGCAGCCGGCGGGCCTGCGACGCCGCGGCCATTCCCGCGGCGTCGCCGCCGATCACGACCAGCCGCTCGGGCCCCTCACGCTTGTCCATGGGAACAAGCTACGGGGCGCGAGATGCTGACGCCTCGTCACTTGTGCTCGCCGGAGACCGGCGCGCCGCCCTCCGACACCGGCCGCGCCTGCGGCAGCGAGCCCGATACGGGCGTGGGCGCCGGGCGGCGCGGGAGCTGGGGGCGGACCACCCGGCGCCACAGGAACACCAGCAGCGCGAGCAGCGCAGCGAACGGCAGCACCGCGCCCACCACCAGCGCGATCCAGCGCAGCATCGTCAGAAACGCGTGCCAGCCGCCCGACAGCGCGTCCAGGAAGCCGGGCGTGTCGTCACCGGCACTCGCGTGCGCGCCCTTCCCCGCCAGCGACAGGGTGATGGTCGCCAGGCCCGTACGGTCCTTCAGCGACGCCTGCTGGGCCAGCACCGCCTCCAGGTCGGCCTCCCGGCTGCTCAGCTCGCCCTCCAGCGCGACCACGTCGGTCAGCTTGTCCGCCCGGTCCATCAGCTCCCGGACCCGCGCGACGCTGGCCCGCTGCGACTTGATCCGGCTGTCCACGTCCACCACCTGGTCGGTGACGTCCTGCGCCCGCGCGGTGCGCCGCAGCAGCTTGCCGGTGCCCTGGAGCGAGCCGAGCACCTCCGCGTACCGCTCGGAGGGAACCCGCAGCACGACACGGGTGCGCTCGCTGCCGTCGTCGTCCCGGTCGGTGCTCTCCTCGCCGACGTAGCCGCCCGCGTCCTCGGTGACCTGGCGGGCCTTGGCCAGCGCGCCGGGCACGTCCCGCACCTCCACCTCCAGGGAGGCGGTGCGGATCACGCTCGGCGCGAGCCGGGGCGCGCGGCGGGCGGACTTGCCGTCCTCGGCCGCGCCACCGCCCGCGCCCTGGGCGGCGCTCGGGGCGTCGGCGTAGGACGACTTGGAGTCGCCGCCCGACTCGCTGCACCCGGCGAGCGCGAGCGAAGCGGCGAGCAGGACCCCCGCCAGGACCCGGACCTGTGTACGCATGTCGGTTACCCCCCGATGAGATGCGGTGCTGTTCCTCCTTAGACGGTCCGGCCTGCGGGAACGGCCGCGCGCTACGGTCCCGATGCGGTCACGGTCCGGTGACGTACCGGGCACCGGGACGCCCTACGGGGTCTGAGAGAGTGGGGGGCATGAGCGCAGCGAGCAAGGGCCATGTCGTCGTCATCGGAGCCGGTGTCGCCGGACTGGCCGCCGCCCACCGGGCGCTCGCGCGCGGCGCGCGGGTGACCGTGCTGGAGGCCACCGACCGCGTCGGCGGCAAGCTGCTGCCCGGCGAGATCGCGGGCCTGAGGGTCGACCTCGGCGCCGAGTCGATGCTCGCCCGCCGCCCCGAAGCGGTGGGCCTCGCCCGCGAGGTGGGCCTCGGCGACCGCCTCCAGCCCCCGTCCACCGCGACCGCCTCGATCTGGACCCGGGACGCCCTGCGTCCCATGCCCAAGGGCCATGTCATGGGCGTACCCGGCGCCGCCGCCGCCCTCTCCGGCCTGCTCTCCGCCGAGGGCCTGGCCCGGATCGAGCGGGACGCCGGACTGCCGCCCACCGAGGTCGGTGACGACGTGGCCGTGGGCGAGTACGTCGCCGCCCGGATGGGCCGCGAGGTCGTCGACCGGCTGGTGGAACCCCTGCTCGGCGGGGTGTACGCGGGCGACGCCTACCGGCTCTCCCTGCGCTCGGCCGTCCCCCAGCTCTACCAGGCCGCCCGCGCCCACGACACCCTCACCGCCGCCGTCCGGTCCCTCCAGGCCAAGGCCGCCGAAGCGGGACAGACCGGCCCGGTCTTCCTCGGCATCGAGGGCGGCGTCGGCACCCTCCCGCTCGCCGTCGCCGACGCGGTACGGACGCGCGGCGGCGAGATCCTCACCCGCACCCCGGTGAGCGAGCTGCGCCGGGACGGCACCGGCTGGCGCGTCACGGCCGGGGACCGCACGCTGCGGGCGGACGCGGTCGTGGTCGCCGTACCCGCGCCCGCCGCGTCGGCGCTGCTGCGCGCCGAGGCCCCGGGGGCCGCCGCCGAGCTGGCCGCCGTGGAGTACGCCTCCATGGCTCTGATCACCCTCGCCTACCGCCGCGCCGACGCCGCCCTGCCCGAGGGCAGCGGGTTCCTGGTGCCGCCGGTGGACGGCCGCACCATCAAGGCCGCGACCTTCGCCTCCCAGAAGTGGGGCTGGGTCGGCGCCGAGGACCCTGACCTGCTGGTGGTGCGCACCTCGGTCGGCCGTCACCACGAGACCGAGATCCTCCAGCGCGACGACGCCGGACTCGTCCAGGTCGCCCGGCACGACCTGCGTGCCGCGACCGGCCTGGACGCCGCCCCCGTCGCCACCCGCGTCACCCGCTGGACCGACGGCCTGCCGCAGTACCCGGTCGGCCACCACGCGCGCGTGGCCCGCGTCCGCGAGCACATCGCCAAGCTGCCCGGCCTCGCGGTGTGCGGCGCGCAGTACGACGGTGTGGGCATCCCGGCCTGCATCGCCAGTGCGTACGCGGCCGTCGACCAGCTCGGCGGCGACCTCGCCGGGGTGCGTGAGCTGACGGCCAACCCGGTGCAGAGCCTGCACGGCGGAGCGGGAGAATAGGGGGCATGAGTGACGACGCCCCCACCACCGAGCCCGGCCGCATCCCGAACAAGGGCAAGCTGGCCAAGGACCTCAACGAGGTCATCCGCTACACCCTGTGGTCCGTCTTCAAGCTGAAGGACGTGCTGCCGGAGGACCGCGCGGGCTACGCCGACGAGGTCCAGGAGCTGTTCGACCAGCTCGCCGCGAAGGACGTCACGGTCCGCGGCACCTACGACGTCTCCGGCCTGCGCGCCGACGCCGACCTGATGATCTGGTGGCACGCCGAGACCGCCGACCAGCTCCAGGAGGCGTACAACCTCTTCCGCCGCACCAAGCTGGGCCGCGCGCTCGACCCGGTGTGGTCGAACATGGCGCTGCACCGCCCCGCCGAGTTCAACCGCTCGCACATCCCGGCGTTCCTCGCCGACGAGACGCCCCGCAACTACGTGAGCGTCTACCCCTTCGTGCGCTCCTACGACTGGTACCTGCTGCCCGACGAGGACCGCCGCCGCATGCTCGCCGACCACGGCAAGATGGCCCGCGGCTACCCGGACGTGCGGGCCAACACGGTGGCCTCCTTCTCGCTGGGCGACTACGAGTGGATGCTCGCCTTCGAGGCCGACGAGCTGTACCGCATCGTCGACCTCATGCGTCACCTGCGCGCCTCCGAGGCCCGGATGCACGTCCGCGAAGAGGTGCCGTTCTACACCGGCCGCCGCAAGTCGGTGGCGGAACTGGTGGCGGGGCTCGCCTAGGCGCCCTTGCCCTTCAGCGCGTCCCGGTCCGGGGTGGCGCGTCCGGCCGGCTCGGTGGGGCGCGGCTCCGGGCGTGGGGCGCAGGCGGCGCGGCGGCCCGGCAGGCGGCCTTCCAGCAGGTAGGCGTCCAGGTGGGCGTTGACACACCTGTTGGGGCCGCCGCCGATGCCGTGCGTGCCCGCGTCCCGCTCGGTGACCAGCGTCGACCCGGCCAGCCGCCGGTTCAGCTCCAGCGCCCCGTCGTACGGGGTGGCCGCGTCCCGCTCGGCCGCGAGGATCAGCACCGGTGGGGTCTCACCGGTGCCGGTGCGCACATCGAGCGGGACCTGACGGCGGGCCGGCCAGTACGCGCACGGCAAGTTCACCCAGGCGTTGTCCCAGGTCTCGAAGGGGGCGGTGCGGGCGAGGCGGGTGTTGTCGCGGTCCCAGATGCGGAAGTCGGTCGGCCAGGGAGCGTCGTTGCACTCCACGGCCGCGTACACCGCGCTACCGTTCTCCGCCTCGGCGGCCGTCTCCGGGCTGGGCGCGCCCAGCCGGACCAGGGGCCCCGCATCGCCCTTCAGATAGGCGGCGAGGGCGGCGGCCCGGCTCGGCCAGTAGTCGTCGTAGTACCCGGCCATCAGGAACGTGTTCTGCAGCTGGCCCGGCCCGACCCTGCCGTCCGCCGGGTGCGCTTCCAGCCGGTCGCTCGCGGTGTCGTAGGAGCGCTGGACGGCGGCCGGGGTCGCGCCGAGGCCGTACACGTCGTGGTGGCGGGCCACCCAGGCGCGGAAGTCGGCCCAGCGGTCCTCGAACGCGGCCGACTGGTCCAGGTTCTCGCGGTACCAGACCTTCGCCGGGTCCGGGTCCACCGCCGAGTCCAGCACCATCCGCCGCAGATGACCGGGGAAGAGGGTGGCGTACAGCGCGCCCACGTAGGTGCCGTACGAGGCGCCCATGAAGGTCAGCCGGGACTCGCCGAGCGCGGCCCGCAGGACGTCCAGGTCACGGGCGTTGTTGAGCGAGTTGTAGAACTCCAGCCCGCTGCCCGACCGTTCGGCACAGCCGCGCGCGTACGCCTTCGCCCGCGCGATCCGCTCCCGCTTGTACGCCTCGCCGGGGTGGACGGGGGCGAGCGAGGGCGCCTTGAAGAACTCCTCCGGCTTCTCGCAGGACAGCGGGGCCGAGGGCGCCACCCCGCGCGGGGCGTAGCCGACGAGGTCGTAGGCGGCGGCGATGCGCTGCCACTCCGGGACCACGCCGATCATCGGGAAGTTCAGGCTGGAGGCGCCGGGACCGCCGGGGTTGTAGACGAGGGCGCCCTGCCGGGGCACCTTGTGCTTGCTGTTGGCCCGGTCGCGCCCGGTGGCCGGCATCCGGCTGACGGTCAGCTCGATCTGCTTCCCGCCGGGGCGGGCGTAGTCCAGCGGGACGCGTACGGTGGCGCAGCGCATCCCGGCCGGGGACTCCTCGGGGCAGGCGCCGAAGTCGAGGCCGGCCGCGCTGGCCCTGGCGGCGGCGACCGCGGTGCCGCGCAGCTCAGCCGCGCCCGGCGCGCCGGGGGTGCCGTCGGCCGGGGTCACGGCGAGCCCGGTCAGCAGCAAGGAACCGGCGGCCGAGTACAGGGCGGCAGCTCTCATCGGACTTCCCTTCGGTGCGCGGCGGCGATGGCACGGCTGCCATGGTCCGGCGGCGACAGAAGGGATGTTTCGGAAGGGGCCTCGGGAAAGGCAAGCACCGGCACGCGGGTGTCGGCGTCAGTGCTCCCTGTGCGCCCCCGGCGCATCGCGGTGGGTGAACGCGGCCCGCAGCTCGGGCTCGTTCAGCGCGCGCACGCCCCGCATCGCGAGCCGCATGAGGAAGGAGCCCTCGTCGCCGTCCCCGGCCGGACGCCGGGCCACCTCTCCAAGCAGCCGCTGCCCGGTGGGGGAGGCCCAGCGCGGGTACGGGTGCACCTCGACGCGGGCGATGGCCAGGCAGCTCAGGGTGAGGATCAGGGGCAGCGCGAACCACATGGCGATCTGGAAGCGCGGCAGGTCCACCGGGGTCGGCATGAGCAGCGCGGCCGCGCCCAGCGCGAGCACGGCCACGGCGGCGGCCCGCACCTGGCGCACCCCGGCGGCCACGGTCGTACCGGTGTCGTAGGGGACCGCGAGTCCGGCGCCGATCAGCCGGTCGGCGAGCCGCTGCACGGCCTCCGTACCGGCCGCGGCCGCCCGTACGGGGGCGATCCGGGACTGGCCCTGCGGGCCGATCGCGCCGATGACGGACCGTTCCATCTCGTCCCGCCCGCGCGGGTCCACCACGGTGGCCCAGCCGGTGTGCGCGAGCAGCAGCCGGCGCTGGCGGGCCATCCGGACCATGGCGAGGTCGGCGACGCGGGAGGGGCCGCCGGACAGGAACGCCGTCTCGTACAGCGTCAGATCGCGGTCGTGGCCGTGCGCCCGCGCCGCGCGGTCCGCGGCGGTGGCGCGGACGGCGGCGAGGCACAGCCGGGTGCAGGCGATGGCGGCGAAGGCCCAGGCCGGAAGCAGGAGGAGGACCCAGAACATGTGATTTTTCTATGCCAACGGCCCCTGAAAAACCATGGCTTGTTCAGTATCCGGACAGAGCGTTGCCGGTATGTGACGTTCCGTTTTTCCCGCAGGTCGGGGACGGTCAGCGCCGCGCCGACAGCACCCGCCTGGCCAGCCGGGCGGCCGGGCCGGGCGTACGGGGTGCCGGGCCCGCGCGGTCGAGCCACCACTCCCGCAGCCTCCGGCGCGCCCGCGCGTCCGCCGGGCGGCCCGTCTTGAGGAGCTGGGCGGCGAACTCCAGCGCGTCCTGCCGGTAGCCGCCGCGCATCGGCCGGGTGCGTGCGTAGCCGAGGAACGCCTCCCGGTACCCGGCACCGAGGATCACCGGCAGCTCGGGCGCCACCTTGGCCACCACGTCCGCCCGCTTCGCCGCCAGCGACCGCGCCTGGACGCCCATCCGCCCCCGGTCGAACCCCTCGGGCAACGGCGTCCGCGCCACCAGCGCCGACAGCACGGCGGTCTGCGCGACGGCCACCCGCTGCCGGGCCTCGGCGGAGGCGTCCGGCGGCACGGGGAGGGTCTCCTTCGGTGGGGTGTGCGCAGGCCCGCCACCCTTGCGCACCGCCTCCCCGATGTCGGCCAACTCCCGCTCCAGCTCGGCCGGTCCGGGGAAGTTCTCGTCCCGTTCCAGCAGGACGCCGGGCGGTGTGACGCGGGACGCCAGGCCGGTCAGAATGTCCAGCACCACAGGCGGTACGGGGTGCGCGTGGCTGTCGTGCCAGACACCGTCCCGCTCGAAGCCGCCCGCCACATGCACATAGGCCAGCGCCTCCAGCGGGAGCCGGTCCAGCGCCTCGGCGGGGTCCTCGCCCCGGTTGACGTGATTGGTGTGCAGGTTGGCCACGTCGATGAGCAGCCGTACGCCGGTCCGCTCCACCAGCTCGGCCAGGAACTCGCCCTCGGTCATCTCCTCGTCCGGCCAGGAGAACAGGGCGGCGATGTTCTCCAGCGCCAGCGGCACCGGCAGCGCCTCCTGCGCGATCGCCACGTTCTCGCACAGCACGTCGAGGGCGTCCCGCGTGCGCGGCACGGGCAGCAGGTGGCCGGCTTCCAGCGGCGCCGACGCGGTGAGCGGTCCGCCCGCGCGGACGAACGCGATGTGCTCGGTGACCAGCGGCGCCCCCAGCGCCTCAACCCGCTCGGCCAGCGCCCGCAGCCGTCCCTGGTCCGGCCGCTCCGCACCGCCGAGCCCGAGCGAGACTCCGTGCGGAACGACGGTCACCCCACGCTCCCGCAACCGCACCAGCGGCTCCGGCAGATGGCCGGGGCAGATGTTCTCCGCCACGACCTCCACCCAGTCGATCCCGGCCATCCCCGCCACGGCGTCCGCGATCTCCGGCCGCCACCCGATCCCCGCCCCGAGCCGCATCCCGTCCCCCTCCGTCGTCTGCCGGGGGTATGGCCCCGGCGGGCGCACGCGAACCGCCCGTGCCGGGGGTTCAGAGCAACATTTGAGGTTCGCGGGTCAGCGCAGCGCCGGGTGGTCCGCGACCACCGTGGCCGAGCCGGGGGCGATCTCCGTGAAGCCCGCGTCGCGGACCAACGGCAGGCCACTGGTCGTGAGTTCGCGCCAGTGGGCCGGGGTGGCGGTGCGGACCGTGAGAGGAAAGTCGGCGGTGCGCCAGGCTTCGCGGGCCGCGTCGGACAGGGCCCACCAGGCGAGTTGGGCGCCGTGGCCGGCCTGGGCCATCTCCTTGCCGGCCGACATCTTCAAGTCCGGGTTGAGCCAGAGCACGGGGGCGGTGCGGTCGGGGTCGGCGGGGGGTTCGGGATCGTCCAGTTCGGTGCCGGAGACCTGGAGCTTGGCCAGTTCCTTGGGCCAGCCGTCCAGCGGGATCGGTGGGAAGACCCGTACCTCGGCGGCGGCGCCGGTCACCGTGATGCCGGGCAGCTCCCCGGCGCGGCGCCACTCCGCGCCCCGCGCCCGCCGGACCACCTTGCGGATGCGGGCGTCCTCCCAGTTCCGTACCGCCTCGGCCCACTCGCCGTCGCCGCGCGCCCGCTCGTCCCCGAGCAGGACGAGCACGGCGCGTGCGGCGGTCTCCAGCGCGTCGGTACGGGCGGGCGGCGCGCTCTTCTCGATCCGTACGACGAGGGGCAGCACGAACTGCGGGGCCTCGTCGCGCGGGGTGGGCTCGGTCTGGAAGGGGCTGTCGCCGGGGGCGGCTGGCACATGGGTCACGTGAGCCAACCCTACGAGCAGTCCGGCGCCGGTCAGCGCGGGGTGCCGGACTCCCGGATCAGCTCCGAGACCTTCACGAACCGGTAGCCCTTCTTGCGCAGCTCCGGCACCACCGAGCGGACGACCTTCTCGGTCGTCGGGGCGGCGCTGCGGGTGCAGTGCATGACGACCACCGAACCGGGCTTCACCCCGTCCAGCACCTGGCGCACGACCGCGTCCGCGTCCGTGGCGAAGGCGTCGCCGCTGATCACGTCCCACTGGATGGCCGTGACACCGGCGCCGCTGATGGCGCGCAGCGCGTCCCGGTCGTAGCAGCCGCCGGGGAAGCGGAAGTACGGCATCGGGTTCGGCACGCCCGCCTTGCGCAGGGCGGCGTACGTGCGCTGCACCTCGGTCAGCTTGGCGTCCTGGGCGACGGTCGGCAGGCCGTAGCAGTCACCGGTGAAGGAGTAGTGGCTGTAGGAGTGGTTGGCCACCTCGAACTGGGCGTCGTGTCCGAGGGCGCGGGCCTGGTCCGGGTACTCCTCGGCCCAGCGGCCGGTCATGAAGACGGTCGCCGGGACCTTCAGTGTGCGCAGGGCGCTGATCAGACCGGGGTTGTCGAAGCGTTCACCGGCGGCGGCGCGGGGGCCCTCGTCGGCGGTCATGTCGGCGTCGAAGGTCAGCGCGACGGTCTTGCCCTTGTCGCGCGGGCCGTGCTCGAACACGGGGGTGAGGCCGCCCGGACCCGCCGCCATGGTGGGGGTGCCGGACGGGGAGGGGGAGGCGGAGGCATGGGGCTCGGCGTGCGCCGGGCGCGGGGGCTTGGCGGGGTCCGCGGTACCGCAGGCGGCGAGGGCCGCGCCGAGGACGCAGACGGCGGTGAGACGGCGTGCGAGTGCAATCACCGTATGAAAATAGGGCTGCCTAGCTGTTCATATGTTCATCCACCCACCGACGCGGCGAGACGGTCACCCGCGCGGCGGGTGGGGTGTCACCGGGTGGATGGGTGCGCACTCACCTCACCTCGGTGGACGGCTGGTCGAGGAGCGCGCCCAGTTCCGGGGTCTTGGTGACGGAGTCGAGGTCCGGTGTCCCGGACAAGGGGACGGGTTCGACAGGCGGTGCCGGTTCGGGGGCGCGCTCCTTCTTGGACTCCTCCGACGGGGCCGGGTCGCGGGCGCCGCGTTCCAGGAAGTGGAGCAACTCCACCGGGATGGGCAGGACCAGGGTCGAGTTCTTCTCGGCGGACACCGCCATCACGGTCTGGAGCAGCCGGAGCTGGAGGGCGGTCGGAGTGTCCGACATCTGCTGCGCCGCCTCGGCCAGCTTCTTGGATGCCTGGAGTTCCGCGTCCGCGTTGATGATGCGGGCCCGGCGCTCCCGGTCGGCCTCGGCCTGGCGGGCCATCGAGCGCTTCATGGTGTCGGGCAGGGAGACGTCCTTGATCTCGACCCGGTCGATCTGGACGCCCCAGCCCACGGCCGGGCTGTCGATCATCAGCTCCAGGCCCTCGTTGAGCTTCTCCCGGTTGGACAGCAGATCGTCCAGGTCGCTCTTGCCGATGATCGACCGGAGCGAGGTCTGCGCCATCTGCGACACCGCGAACTTGTAGTCCTCCACCCGCACCAGCGCGCTGGTCGGGTCGACGACCCGGAAGTAGACCACCGCGTCCACCCGCACGGTGACGTTGTCCCGCGTGATGCCCTCCTGGGCCGGGATCGGCAGCGTGACGATCTGCATGTTCACCTTGTGCAGCCGGTCCACGAACGGAACGATCAGCGTCAGCCCGGGTGTGCGGGGCTCACCGGTGATCCGCCCCAGCCGGAACAGCACACCCCGTTCGTACTGCTTGACGACACGCATCGCCGCGGCCAGCAGCACCAGACCGATCCCGCCGGCCACCGCTGTGAGCGTGATCACGAGCTCCAACATGGTCGCCCCCCTCACCGAGAGGTCCGTTTAATCCCTTACTCAACAGTACGTCCCGTATGCGGGACAAAAAAGAGGGGGCCGGGGCGGCGGGATCGCTCCCGTCACCCCGGCCCCGTGGCCGTCCCGGCTCAGCCCGCCGGTGTCCCGGCGGGCTCACCCGCCCCGGCCCCGGACGTCAGCCGTACCGGTTCCGTACCGTCCGCGCTGTGCCGCTCGGCCCAGTTCTCCAGGGCGGTGCGGCAGGCGTGGTCCAGGTGCAGCAGGCCGGAGAGGTCCAGCCGGACCGGGCGGTCCTTGGGCAGCGCCTCCAGGCTGTCCAGTATTTTCGGCAGCCTGAGGAAGGTCGCGTTGCCCGAGAGATAGGCATCGACCGGGCCCGCGCCCTTGTCTATGACGGTGACCTTGATGTGCGACGCCTCCCAGGCGGTCTTGACGATCGCCAGCGCCAGCCCGATCAGCACGCCCTCGAACATGCCGACCGCCACGATGGACACCGCCGTCACCGCGAGGATCAGCGCCTCGCCCCGCTGCTCGCGCCACAGCCCCGCCAGCGACTTGACCGGCACCAGCTTGGCCCCCGAGTAGATCAGGACGCCCGCCAGCGACGGCAGCGGGATGTGGGCGAGGGCGCCCGGCAGCAGCGCCGCGAACAGCAGCAGCCAGACGCCGTGCAGCACGCGGGACGCCTTGGTCCGCGCGCCCGCCTGCACATTGGCCGCGCTGCGCACGATCACCGCCGTCAGCGGCAGCGCGCCGAGCAGCCCGCACACCGTGTTGCCGATGCCCTGGGCGGTCAGCTCACGGTCGTACTCGGTACGCGGGCCGTCGTGCAGCCGGTCCACGGCCGCCGCGCTGAACAGCGACTCGGCGGACGCGATCAGCGTGAACGCGACGATCGTGCCGAGCACCGCCACATCCGCGAATTCGGCGAAGGCGCTCAGCGGCGGCGGCTGGACGGCGCCCAGCAGCCCCTGCACCTCCACCATCGCCACCTGTAGGCCGAACACCGGCACGGCCAGCGTGGCGAGCCCCACCGCGGCGAGCGGACCGGGCACCGTACGCACCTTCGCCGGGAGGTGCTTCCAGCCCACCATGACGGCGACGGTTCCCGCGCACAGCGCCAGCGAGGCCAGCGCCCTGCCGTCGCCGACCGCGCCCGCCAGGCCGCGCGGCAGACCGAGCATCTTGTCCAGCCCGGCGTCCGGTGCCTTGGCGGCCATCGCCGGATACAGCTGGCCGGCCACCAGGACCAGACCGATTCCGGCCAGCATGCCCTCCACGACCGCCAGCGATATCGCCCGGAAGTACCGGCCGAGCCGCAGCACGCCCATCACCGTCTGGAGCAGCCCGGTGGCGAGCACGATCGCGCCCAGCACCGGCAGCCCGAACTCCTGGACCGCCTCGAAGACCAGCACGGTCATGCCGGCCGCCGGCCCGGACACCTGGAGGCTGCTGCCGCGCAGCACACCGGTGACGAGGCCGCCCACGATGCCGGTGACCAGCCCCAGTTCGGCCGGGACCCCGGAGGCGACGGCCACCCCCACGCACAGCGGGAGCGCGACCAGGAAGACGACGAGGGACGCGGCGAAGTCCTGCCGGAGAAACGGGGCGCGCGATATGAGCCCTTGCCTGGTCATCGGCGCGCTCACAGGGCTTCGAAGGTGTCGGTGTCGGACCGGTGCGCGCGCACGGCCCCGGTGTGGACCTCGTAGTACCAGGCGTGCAGGGCGAGCGTGCCCTCCGCCGTCCGGCGCTCGACGCAGGGGTACGAGCGAAGGCGCAGCAGTTGGGTCAGCGCGTGGCACTGCACGCCCTCGGCGACCTCCGGGTCCTCGGCCGCGCCGGCCGGGCGCGGCGCGGCGTGCGCCAGCCAGTCGCGCACGGCGGGTACGGCGGTCAGGTCGTCGCCGCGCACCAGCGCGCCGACCGCGCCGCAGTGCGAGTGACCGCAGACGACGATGTCGCGGACGCCGAGCACCTCCACGGCGTACTCGATGGTGGCGGCCTCGCTGGTGGGGTGCTCGGAGGTGTGCGGCGGGACGATGTTGCCCGCGGTGCGCAGCTCGAACAGCTCGCCGGGGCGGGCGCCCGTGATCAGGGCCGGGACGACCCGTGAGTCGGAGCAGGTGATGAACAGGACTTCGGGGGACTGGCCCTCGGCGAGGCGGGCGAACTCCTCGGGGCGCCGGCCGAACGTGCGGGCGTAGTCGATGAGGGGCTGCATGATGTCTGGACTCCTCCTGGCGCGCCTCGACGGCGCGTCGGGCTTGCACGACTGTGGTGGGGGGAGCGAGCCCGCCCGTCAGCAGCGGAAGACCTGAAGGACTGCCGTGGAATGGGCTCCGGAGGATCTCGTGACGCCGGCGTCGGGAGCACCGGACCGCGCGGGCGGTGCGGGTTCGGCCGGCCGCCGGGATATGAGCGGGCGCTCGGGCGCGGGAGTGGGCGCGGCGCCGCGCTGGCGGTGCCGGTCGGCATGGGCGGCGACCGGCGGCGTCTTGGAGCGGCGGGGTTCGCGGACGAGGTCCGCGCCTTCGCCCGCGGGCTGGGCGACGAGGACGATCCCCGGCGCGTCGTTGGCCTTTGCCTCACCGAGCGTATGTGCGGTGGCGAAGGGTCCGGAGGGCGCGAAGAGCTGGAGGGAGAGCAGCGCGACCGCGAACAGGGCGAGCACCGCGCCGAGCGTCCTGCCTCGGGACATGCGCACCCCCCTGCGGAATCCCACGTCTCTTGTACGCGCCAAGCATTGGTCAATGGATGGTCAAGAAACACGTTAACCCGGCGAGATGCTTTGCAGGGTTAACGGCGGGTTACGTGCCGCAGGAAGCGTGAAAAAAGCGGGTCAAGCGGCTGAAATCAGCTCTTGACCCGCATAAGTTGATGGGATATCAGAAACAGGGCGGCCGGTCTGTTACTCCGTCACCAGGGGCTTGGCGTCGCGCGCCAGCGCGGTGAGCCGGGAGATCGCGCGGAAGTACTTCTTGCGGTAGCCGCCGTTCAGCATCTCCTCGCTGAACAACTGGTCGAAGGGCAGACCGGAGGCCAGTACCGGGACCTCGCGGTCGTAGAGCCGGTCGGCCAGCACCACCAGGCGCAGCGCCGTCGACTGGTCCGGCACCGGCCGTACGTCGGTGAGGCAGACCGCGCGGACCTCGTCGGTCAGCGCGCCGTACCGGCTGGGGTGCACCTTCGCCAGGTGCTCCAGGAGCCGCGGGAAGGCGTCCAGCGAGGCGCCCTCGGCGCGGTACGCGGCCTTGGTGACCTGCTCGTCGGTGTACGGCGCCGGGGCCTGGGGCAGACCGCGGTGGCGGTAGTCCTCGCCGTCGATGCGCAGGGCGCGGAAGTGGGCGGACAGGCCCTGGATCTCACGCAGGAAGTCGGCCGCGGCGAACCGGCCCTCGCCCAGCTTGCCGGGCAGCGTGTTGGAGGTGGCGGCCAGCGCCACGCCCGCCTCGACCAGCTTGCCGAGCAGGCTGGAGACCAGCACCGTGTCGCCGGGGTCGTCCAGCTCGAACTCGTCGATGCACAGCAAGGCGTGGCCGGAGAGCGTCCTCACCGTCTGCTGGAAGCCGAGGGCGCCCACCAGGTTGGTCAGCTCCACGAAGGTGCCGAACGCCTTGCGGGAGGGCTCGGCGGGGGTGGCGTGCCAGAGCGAGGCGAGCAGGTGGGTCTTGCCGACGCCGTAGCCGCCGTCCAGGTAGACACCGCGCGGGCCGGCCGGGGCCTTCGCCTTCGCGCGGCCCAAGCCGAACAGGCCCCGCTTGCCCTCGCCGGGGCGGGCGCCGCCGAGTCCCGCCGCGAAGCCCTCCAGTACGCCGACCGCGTCGGTCTGGCTGGGCTGGTTCGGGTCCGGGATGTACGTGGCGAAACGCACCGAGTCGAAGCGGGGCGGCGGCACCATCTCGGCGACCAGGCGGTCGGCCGGGACGTGCGGCTCACGCGCGCACAGGGACAGCGGACCGGCGTCGGTCAGCGGGGTGGAGCCGGAGGCTGCGGTGGAGGACACGGTTACCCATGCTAATCGCCATGTCACACTGCACGAATGCGACGCCTGTTCCCTGTGACCGACGAAACAGCAGCTCGGGCCCTCGATCAGGGTGAGCGGACCGGTGAGTGGAGTCTGGCCGAACTGGCCGCCGCCTACGCGTATCCCACCTCCGGTGACGGAGGCCCCCGCACCTGGCTGCGGGCCAACATGGTCTCCACGCTCGACGGCGCTGCCCAGCACGACGGGCGCTCCCAGCCCATCTCCTGCGCGGCCGACATGCGCGTCTTCGGCACGCTGCGGGCGCTCGCGGATGTGGTGCTGGTCGGTGCGGAAACGGTTCGGCAGGAGGGGTACCGGCCCGCTCGCGCCCGTACCGAGTTCGCGGCGGCGCGGGAGGCGGCGGGGCAGGGGCCGGCTCCGGCGATCGCGGTGGTGTCGGGCAGTCTCGACCTGGACTTCTCGCTTCCGCTGTACACCTCGCCGCTGGTCCCGACGGTCGTCCTCACCGGTGCGGACGCGCCCGCCGACCGGGTGGCCGCCGCCGAGCGGGCCGGGGCGCGGGTGGTCGTCGCGGGGGAGGGGCGGCGGGTCGATCCCGTACGGGCCGTGGCGGCGCTCACCGGGCTCGGGTACGTCCGTCAGCTCACCGAGGGCGGGCCGCGGCTGCTGGGGCAACTGGTCGCGGCGGGGGTGCTGGACGAGCTGTGCCTGACGCTGTCGCCCATGCTCACGGCGGGGGACGCGCAGCGCATCGCGGGTGGTCCGGGTGTCTCCGTGCCGCGCCGGTTCGCGCTCGCTTCGCTGCTGGAGGAGGACGGATTTCTGTTCGGGCGGTACCGCCGACCCTGAAAACAGCGGAATCTACCGTTCCGTTTAGCTTCCGGGGGGCACACTTAGTCCCGGTACTCCCCGTGCGGTAACGGGGCAGGATGGTTTCCGCAGGCCCTGTTCGGGCCAACGGAGGACAGAGGGTCACGAGGACCCTCGAGGGAGAAGAGGCGGCTGGTGTTCACAAGCGTTCTGATGATCGAGAAAGCCCTGACGTCGGCCGACGTGGAGTTCGTGACGACCTTGCACGGGGACGAGCCGGTCTTCTTCCACGTACTGCTCCAGCCGCGCGGTGACCAGGCGGACCGGCTGCTGCGGGCCATCGACGACATCGCCCTCGGTGAGCTGGACGAGGCCGTGCACGAGGGGGAGACGCCCGAGGGCACGGACGCGCGGAGCGTGGGGGAGAAGGCCCTGGAGGTCTCCCTGACGGCGCTGCGCGCCGCCGGGAGCCGGGCCGAGGGAAGGCTCGTCGAGAACCACCCGCTGGAGGCGCTCAAGTCCCTCGTCGCGGAGGTCCACGCCGACGAGGTCATCGTCCTCACCGACCCCCACTACGTCGAGGAGTTCTTCCACCGAGACTGGGCCTCCCGAGCCCGCCACAAGGTCGGAGTCCCGGTCCTGAAGCTGTTCTCGCACAGCAAGGCGTAGCCCTGCGGGGCCCGGCGGGGCTTCGGCGGCTGTTCGACACCGGGTAGCGCGGGGGCGCCCGGTGCGCGGCCGCGTCGGCCTCAGCGGCAGGCGGCGCGTCCGGCATCTCGAAGCGAAGCCGCACATCGCCGTCCCGGGGCGCGGCCCCCTGTCCTGCGGGGCCGCGCCCCGCGCCCGCCGACTCGCCGTGCCGGGCGCCCGGCATCCGCCGCGCCGACTCCGCACGCCGTGTCCGCTCGGCGCCCTCCGCTTCGGTAGCGGCCCGGAGGCGTGAGTCGCACGCTACTGGCCGGCGCCGCCCGGCCCTCGACGGTGCTCGGCACCCGTGCCCGGTCGGCATTCCCCACCCACAGGATGCGGTCAGCGGCACGCGGCAAGCGCGCGGTCCCCCGGGCCGACCCCCCACCCGTGACCGATCGGCACGCTCGCCCACCGGCGCGCCCCCCGGGCCGGGGTGCGGTCAGCGGCACGCGGCACGCGGCACGCGGCAAGCGCGCGGTTCGCGGAGCGGCGCCCCCCGCCCAGGGCCGGTCGGCACGCCCGCCGACCGGCGCGCCCCCGGCCGGGGTGCGGGACGGGGCGGAGCAGCGCATAGGGTGGGCATCCTCTGGCTCGCTCGTATATGGGAGAAGAACGCATGGCACCCGGCCTTCCTATCGCCATGGACCGACCGCACTTCATCGGGATCGGGGGGGCCGGGATGTCGGGGATCGCCAAGATCCTGGCTCAGCGGGGGGCGCGGGTGGCGGGGAGTGATGCCAAGGAGTCCGCGACCGCGGCGGCGCTGCGGGCGCACGGGGCGACCGTGCACATCGGGCACGCCGCCGGGCACCTCGCGGACGACGCGAGCTGTGTCGTCGTCTCCTCCGCGATCCGGCAGGACAACCCCGAGCTGGCCCGCGCCGCCGAACTGGGCATCCCCGTGGTGCACCGCTCCGACGCGCTCGCCGCGCTGATGGAGGGCCTGCGGCCGATCGCGGTGGCCGGTACGCACGGCAAGACCACCACCACCTCGATGCTCGCGGTCTCCCTGACCGAGCTGGGCGCGCAGCCCTCGTACGCCATCGGCGGCGACCTGGACGCGCCCGGTTCCAACGCCCTGCACGGCGAGGGCGAGATCTTCGTGGCCGAGGCGGACGAAAGCGACCGCAGCTTCCACAAGTACGCCCCCGAGGTCGCCATCGTCCTCAACGTCGAGCTGGACCACCACGCGAACTACGCGTCGATGGACGAGATCTACGAGTCCTTCGAGACCTTCGCCCAGAAGATCGTCCCCGGCGGCACCCTGGTGATCTCCGCCGACCACGAGGGCGCCCGCGAGCTGACCCGCCGCGTCACCGGTGTGCAGACGGTGACCTACGGCGAGGCCGAGGACGCCGACGTACGGGTCCTGAAGATCGTCCCGCAGGGACTGAAGAGCCAGGTCACCGTACTGCTGGACGGCCGCGAGCTGACCTTCGCCGTCTCCGTCCCCGGCCGCCACTACGCGCTCAATGCCGTCGCCGCGCTCGCCGCCGGCGCCGCCCTCGGCCTCCCCGCCGACGAGCTGGCCCCCGCCCTCGCCGCGTACACCGGCGTCAAGCGGCGCCTGCAGCTCAAGGGCGAGGAGGCGGGCGTCCAGGTGATCGACTCCTACGCCCACCACCCCACGGAGATGACCGCCGACCTGGAGGCCATGCGCGGCGCCGCCGGGGACGACCGCCGCATCCTCGTCGTCTTCCAGCCGCACCTGTTCTCCCGCACCCAGGAGCTGGGCAAGGAGATGGGCCAGGCGCTCGCCCTCGCGGACGCCTCCGTGGTGCTCGACATCTACCCGGCCCGCGAGGACCCGATCCCCGGCATCACCAGCGCGCTGATCATCGAGGCCGCCCGCGCGGCCGGCGCGGACGTCACCGCCGTGCACGACAAGGCGGACATCCCCGAGGTCGTCGCGGGAATGGCGAAGCCCGGTGATCTCGTTCTCACCATGGGCGCGGGTGACGTCACCGACCTGGGCCCGCTGATCCTGGACCGCCTGTCGCAGAAGTAAAGGGGCTGATCCTCATGGCGTACGACGTCGAGAAGCCGGACGAGCAGTGGCGGGCGGAGCTGAGCCCGGCCGAGTACACGGTGCTGCGGCAGGCGGGCACCGAACCCGCCTTCACCGGTGAGTACACGGACACCAAGACCGAGGGTGTCTACTCCTGCCGGGCCTGCGGCGCCGATCTGTTCACCTCGGACACCAAGTTCGCCTCGCACTGCGGCTGGCCGTCCTTCTTCGACCCGAAGGACACCGACGCGGTCGAGCTGATCGAGGACCGCTCGCACGGGATGGTCCGCACCGAGGTCCGCTGCTCCAACTGCGGCTCCCACCTCGGCCATGTCTTCGAGGGCGAGGGCTACCCCACGCCCACCGACCAGCGCTACTGCATCAACAGCATCTCGCTGCGCCTCACCCCCGAAGAGGGCTGATTCCGGCTTCGCCGATGCCCACCTGTCCGGAAGCGACGGGTGGGCATCGGCGTATGTGTATGAGCGGAGTCACATGATCGGATGAATGGATCGGCCGTGGCTGGGTAGCAGCCTCCCGATTCATTGGGACCGTCCGGCCGTGGCACGACCACGGGTGTGCGCGCCCGCGCCCGGTCCGGTCGCCCTTTGGCGTTCTCCGGGTGGCGTGGCTCGTGCCGACTGGACTCGGCCGGCGCGGTCCAGGCACTCCTGCCAACCGAAGGGCGCGCGGCGTTTTGATACGGATAGATTCAGTCACCAAGCGATACCCGGACGGCACGGTCGCGGTCGACCGGCTGTCGCTCGACATACCGGACCGCGCGATCACCGTCCTCGTCGGCCCCTCCGGCTGCGGCAAGACGACCACCCTGCGGATGATCAACAGGATGGTGGAGCCCAGCGAGGGCAGCATCCTCCTCGACGGCGCCGACATCCGGCAGCAGCCCGTCAACTCCCTGCGCCGGTCCATGGGTTACGTCATCCAGAACGCCGGGCTCTTCCAGCACCGCACCATCATCGACAACATCGTCACCGTGCCCCGCCTCCTCGGCTGGAGCAAGGGCAAGGCCCGCGAGCGCGCGGCCGAGCTGATGGAGCGGGTGGGGCTGGACAGTTCGCTCGCCAAGCGTTACCCCTACCAGCTCTCCGGCGGCCAGCAGCAGCGCGTCGGTGTGGCCCGGGCGCTCGCCGCCGACCCGCCGGTCCTCCTCATGGACGAGCCGTTCTCCGCCGTCGACCCGGTGGTCCGCAAGGGACTCCAGGACGAACTGCTGCGTATCCAGGACGAGTTGGGCAAGACCATCGTCTTCGTCACCCATGACATCGACGAGGCCGTGAAGCTCGGCACCATGGTCGCCGTGCTGCGCACCGGCGGTCACCTCGCCCAGTTCGCGCCGCCCGCCGAACTGCTCACCGCGCCCGCCGACCCCTTCGTGGAGGACTTCCTCGGCGCCGACCGGGGCATCCGCCGACTGTCCTTCTTCCCGTCCGACGCGCTGGAGCTGGAGACCGGGCCGATCGTCCCCGTGGACGCCGACGCCGCCCGGCTCACCCCGCGTGGCGGCGCCCCGTACCTGCTCGTCACCGACGCCGACGGCCGCCCGCTCGGCTGGGGCGAGCCGGGCGCGCTCAGCGCGGATGCCATCGACACGGCTCGACTCCTGTCGCACGGCAGGCCGTTCCGGCCGGGTACGGACTCGCTGCGCACCGCGCTCGACGGCGCCGTGCTGTCGCCGACCGGCTGGGCCGTGGCCGTCGACGGCGAGGGACGCGCGGTCGGCGTGGTCTCGCAGGCGGCGATCGGCGAGGCCATCCGCACCGCGCACACCGAGGACCGTCCGGAGGTGACGGCGGCCGGATGAACGGCTTCTTCGACCTCCCCAGCGACCTCCAGCACAGCTACTTCGGCCTGATCGGCCTGCACTTGCGCGAAGCGCTGCTGCCGGTGCTGGCCGGGCTCCTGCTCTCGCTGCCCGTCGCCCAGCTCTGCGCCCGCTTCCGCTGGCTGTACCCGCCGGTCCTGGGCGTCACCACGGTGCTGTACGCGATCCCGTCGCTGGCGTTCTTCGTCATCCTCATCGACTACACCGGCCAGAGCGAGATGACGGTGATGATCCCGCTCGCCATCTACAGCCTGGTCGTGCTCGTCCCCGCCATCGTGGACGGCGTCCGCTCGGTGCCCCCGGAGACCCTGGCCGCCGCCGAGGCGATGGGGCTCGGTGCCGTACGGCGTTATGTCCAGGTGCAGTTGCCCATCGCCGTGCCCGCCATCATCGCGGGCCTCAGGGTCGCCACCGTGTCCAGCATCTCGCTGGTCAGCGTCGGCATGCTCATCGGCAACCAGGGCGCGCTCGGCAACATGCTGAACGACGCCAACCTCTACCACCGGCCGGAACTCGCGGTGAACTCCGTAGTGACCACAGCCCTGTTGGCGATCCTCGTCGACGCGGCGCTGGTGCTCACCCGCAATCTGCTGACCCCGTGGATGCCGAAGAAGGGTGCCGCCCGGTGAACGTCCTGGACTTCGCGCACTCCTTCTTCGCCGAATCCGCCCGCTGGCACGGCTACGACGGCATCCCCACCCGCCTGCTGGAGCACGTCGGTTACTCCCTGGAGGCCCTCGCCATCGCCGCGCTCATCGCGCTGCCCGTGGGCCTGATCGCCGGGCACCTGAGGCGCGGCGGCAACGCCCTGTCGATGGTGGCCACGGCCGGCCGGGCGCTGCCCAGCTTCGGTCTGCTGGTGCTGCTGTTCATCTGGTTCGGCTTCGGCACGCTGCCCGTGATGGTGCCGCTCGTGGTGCTCGCCGTACCGCCGATCCTCGTCACCACCTACGAGGCGATCCAGACCGTCGACCCGTCCCCGGTGGACGCGGCGCGCGGGATGGGCATGACCGAGCCGCGCATCCTGTTCCAGGTCGAACTCCCCGTCGCGCTCCCGGTGATCCTCGGCGGACTGCGCACGGCGGCCGTCCAGATCGTCTCCACGGCGACCATCGCCGCGTACGTCAGCTTCGGCGGGCTCGGCCGGTACATCATCGACGGGCTCTACCAGAAGGACTACGAGAAGGTCGTCGGCGGCGCCACGCTGGTCGCCGGACTCGCCGTGGTGACGCTCCTGGTGTTCTGGGCGCTGTCGAAGCTCACCGTCTCGCCGGGGGTCCGGCGCAGTGGGTGACCCCTTCGCCGGGGCGTTCATGCTCCCGACACAAACACGCGCGATCGAGGCCAATCGGTGACCTCGCTTCCCTTGACTGACAAATCACGAACTGGCTTGGATCAACAGGTGACTTACAACAACCGCATCAGCAAGTCCATCCGGGGGAACCGAGGGGCGGCGCTGGTCGCCCTCGCGGCGGCGACGACGCTGCTTGCGGGCTGTGGCTCCTCCGACGACGGCAAGTCCGACAACCCGCTGACCGGAGGCGGGGCGAGCGGTGACACCGTCGTCGTCGGCTCCAACAACTTCGCCGAGAGCATCCTGCTCGCCGACATCTACGGCGAGGCCCTCAAGGCCAAGGGCGTCAAGGTCAAGTACCAGCCCAACATCGGCAGCCGCGAGACCACCTACGGTCTGCTGAAGAACGGCTCCGTGACGCTGCTGCCGGAGTACAACGGCGCGCTGCTGGCCTACCTCGACCAGAAGGCGGCCCCGAAGTCGACCGAGGAGACCACCAAGGCCATCGAGGCCAAGCTGGACTCCAAGCTGACCCTGCTGGACCCCTCCCCGGCGGAGGACAAGGACTCGGTCACGATCAACGCGGCCACCGCCAAGAAGTACAACCTGACCGCCAAGTCCTCCATCGGTGACCTCAAGGGCATCGCCAAGGACCTGGTCATCGGCGGCTCCCCGGAGTTCCAGACCCGCCACCAGGGCCTGAGCGGCCTGAAGTCGCTGTACGGCCTGGAGTTCAAGTCCTTCAAGTCCCTGGACGCGGGCGGCCCGCTCACCCAGTCGGCGCTGAAGAAGGACTCCGTGCAGGCCGCGGACCTCTTCACCACCGACCCGGTGATCGCCAAGGAGAAGTTCGTCGTCCTGAGCGACCCGAAGAACCTCTTCGGCTTCCAGAACGTGCAGCCCCTCGTGCGCAAGGACGCGGTGCCGCAGAAGGGCGTCGACGCGCTCAACGCCGTCTCCGCCAAGCTGGACACCAAGGCCCTGCTCGACCTGGACACCCAGGTGCAGGTCCAGCACAAGGACCCGCTGGACGTCGCCAAGGCATGGCTGAAGGCCAACGGCCTCGGCTGACCCTCACCGCACCACACCACCCGGACCGCCCGGCCGACGCATCCCGTCGCCGGGCGGTCCGCGTGTGCGCCCACGGCCCCTAGACTGACTGGTCGGACAACGACCGGACAGACCAGACCGTGCGAGGAGGAGAGCAGTGGCGACAAGGCCCGGCGATCCCTTGCCGGAGGTCCTTGCCGAGGCGGCGGCCGCCTTCGGGCTGCTCGCCTCCCCGGCCCGGCTGCACCTGGTGTGGGCGCTCGCCCAGGGCGAGAGCGACGTCACCGGGCTCGCCGAACGGGTCGGCGGCGCGCTCCCCGCCGTCAGCCAGCACCTCACCAAGCTCAAGCTCGCCGGACTCGTCCGCTCCCGCCGCGAGGGCCGCCGCCAGGTCTACTTCGTCGACGCCGACGAACAGGCCGCGCTCGTGGACGTCGTCCACCTGCTGGTCGGCCGGCTCACCGAACAGACGGCACCCGCCGCCGCCCCGGCCCGCCTGCGCGGACTGTGACCCGAGTGCCGGACACCTCGCTGCGGCTCCTGCGGTGCCTGGAGACCGGCCCGCGCGGACTGACCGACACCGAGGCCGCCGGCCGGCTGGCCGAGCACGGCGAGAACACCCCGGCCGCCGCACCGCCCGCCCCGTCCTGGCCGCGCCGCTCCCTGCGGGCCCTGCGCGACCCGTTCACCGCCGTACTGCTCACCCTCGGCCTGGTGTCCGCGTTCGTCGCCTCCTGGGGCACCGCCGCCGTGATCCTCGCCCTGGTCGCCGTGAGCTGCGCGCTGCGCGCCGCCGGGGAACGCCGCGCCGACCGCTCCCTGGCCGCGCTGCGCGGCCTGGTCACCGGCACCGCGACCGTCCTGCGCCGCACCGGCCGCGCGGACGAGCCGCGCGCCCGCGAGGTGCCGGTCGCGGATCTCGTACCGGGTGACATCGTCCGGCTCGGCCCCGGCGACCTCGTACCGGCCGATGTACGGCTGCTGCGCGCGCGGGGGCTGACCGTGCGGCAGGACACGCTCACCGGTGAGTCGGCGCCGGTCGCCAAGCAGGCGGCCGATGTGCCGAGACACTTTGCCGAGTCCCATCTGTGCTTCCAGGGCAGCCAGGTCGTCTCCGGGAGCGCGAGCGCCGTGGTGGTGGCGACCGGGGCGGGCACCCGGTTCGGCGCCGCCCAGCGGATCTCCGTGCGGCGCGGGCCGAGCGCCTTCGACCGGTCCGTGCACGGCATCTCCTGGGTGCTGGTCCGGTTCATGCTGCTCACCCCGCCGCTGGTGCTCATGGCGAGTGCCGCCGTGCACGGCCGGGTCCTTCAGACGCTGCCGTTCGCCGTCGCGGTGGCCGTGGGGCTCACCCCCGAGATGCTCCCGGTGATCGTCACCACCTGTCTGGCACGGGGCGCGTCCCGGCTGGCCGACGCCCACCGGGTCGTCGTACGGCGGCTGCCCGCGCTGCACGACCTCGGCGCGGTCGACGTGCTGTGCCTGGACAAGACCGGCACCCTCACCCGGGACCGGCCCGTCCTCGCCGCCGCGCTCGGGCCGGACGGCCGGGACGACCCCGAGGTGCTGCGCCGGGCCGCAGTCGCCGCCTGGTGGGGGCTCACCCTCTCCGAACTCCCGGCCCCGGACGCCCTGGACGAGGCCCTGCTGAGCGCCGCCGGGCCGGTGGGGGAGGAGTACGACGGGGTCGCCGCGCTCCCCTTCGACCCCGCGCACCGGCTGGCCACCGTCGTGGTCACCGGTGCCCTCGGCCGGCATGTGCTGATCACCAAGGGTGCCGCCGAGGCGGTGCTGGAGCGGTGCGAGCTGGCCGAGGCCGAGCGCGACCGGCTGCTCGGGCTCGCCGCGCGGCAGGCGGAAACGGGGCTGCGCGTCCTCGCCGTCGCCACCGCCGACCTTCCCGCCCGCACCCGGCCCTACAGTGCCGAGGACGCCCGCGGCCTCACTTTCCGCGGGCTGCTGACCTTCCGCGACGACCTCGCCCCCGGCGCCGCCGACGCCCTGCGCACCCTGACCGGGCTCGGCGTCGAGGTGCGCGTCCTGACCGGCGACCACCCCGCCACCGCCGTACGCGCCTGCCGGGACCTGGGGCTGACCGTGGGGGAAGTGCGCACCGGCGCCGCACCGGAGGTGGCCGGGACACCGGGCGCCGTCACCGTCGTGGCCCGGTGCACGGCCGAGGACAAGGCACGCGTGGTGGCCGGACTCCGCGCCGCCGGGCACACGGTCGGGTTCCTCGGGGACGGGGTCAACGACGTGCCCGCGATGCTCGCCGCCGACGTGGGCGTGGCACCGCTGGGAGCCGTCGACGTGGCCCGCGAGAGCGCGGACGTGGTGCTCGGCGAGAAGGACCTCGGCGCGCTCGGGCACGCCGTGCTCGCCGGACGGCACAGCAGCGCCAACATCGCCTCCTACCTGCGCGTCACCCTCTCCTCCAACCTCGGCAACGTGCTCGCCATGCTCGCCGCCGGGCTGCTGCTGCCCTTCCTGCCGATGCTCCCGGCCCAGGTCCTCGCGCAGAACCTCTGCTTCGACGCCTCCCAGCTCGCCTTCGCCGACGACCGCCCCGACCCCGAGGCGCTGCGCCGGCCGACCAAGTTGCGGCCGCCCGCCTTCCTGCGCTTCCTCACCGGCTTCGGCCTGCTCAACGCGGTCGCGGACCTCGCCACCTTCGCCGTGCTCACGCTCGCCCCGCAGGGCGGCGTCGGGCTGAGCGACGAGGCGCTGTTCCACTCGGCCTGGTTCACCGAGAACCTGCTCGCCCAGGCGCTGGCGATGCTGCTCCTGCGCTCCGGGCGCCGTATCGCGGGCGGCCGGCCCGGCCCGGTCGGCTGGGCCTCGGCCGCGCTGGCCGGGGCCGGGCTGCTGCTTCCCGCCACCCCGCTGGGCGCGGTCCTCGGGCTGACCGCGCTGCCCGCCGACCGCTACCTGCTGCTGGCCGCCGTCCTCGTGCCGTACGCGCTCGCGCTGATCGTGGCGCGGGTGCGCCACGACCGGCGTCAGCCGTAGGTGAGGTTCGCGCAGGGGTTGTCGTCCGCCGAACGCGCCCCGTTGGCCACCTCGCTGGGCACCGAGGAGGATGTCGAGGAGGGCGTCGGATCGGTCGCGTACGCCTGGCCGAGGACCACGTTGATGCGGGGCGCGCCGATCTGCTCCAACTGGGCGCCGGGGAATACCTTGGCCACGGTCTGGGCGCGGTCCGCCATGCCGGGGCCGTACTGGACGACCGTCGCGAGGTGGTTCTGGGAGAGCGCGGTGGCCGTACCGGTGACGGTGAAGCCCGAGGCGGTCAGCGCGGCCGAGCCCTTGGCGGCGAGCCCGGTCACCGTGGTGCCGTTGTAGACGGCCACGGCGATGCCCTTGCCGGAGACGGGTGCGGGGGAGTGCGTGGCCGCGCCGGGCTTCTTCGTGGCGTGGCCCTTCCCGCCGCTGGCGTCGGCGCCGTCGATCGTACGGTCCGCCTTCAGCGCGGCCCACAGCTCACCGGCGTCCGGCTCCACGACCGCCACCCGCGCGCCCGCGTACCGCCAGGGCACGGTGACGAACTTGGTGTTGTGCAGGTCGACGTTCTTCAGCGACATGGCGAACGACAGCAGCTTGTCGGCGCTGCCCAGTCCGGGGTCGACGGTCATCGACCTGGTTGCCGCGTCGGCCAGCGGCAGCAGCTTGGTCGGGGTGAACCCCTTGTCCTTGACCTCCTTCAACAGGCTGCCGACGAACGCCTGTTGCCGCTTGATCCGCCCTATGTCGGAGCCGTCCCCGATGCCGTGCCGCAGGCGTACGTAGTCCAGCGCCCGCTGCCCCGCGACCCGCTGCTCGCCCTGCCGGAAGAGCAGCGTGCCCTGGGTGGTGCGGTTGGGGTTGAGGTCCTTCTGGTAGACGTCGTTGGGCAGGCACACCTTCACCCCGCCGACGACCTGGGTGAGCGCGGCGAAGCCCTTGAAGTCCACGACCACCGTGTGGTCCACGCGGAGCCCGGTGAGCTGCTCCACGGTGTTCTGAGTGCAGGCCGGGTTGCCCTTGTCGGTCTCACCGACCGAGAAGGCCGCGTTGAACATGGTGTTGGGCTGGGCCTGGGTCCAGCCGCCGGTGGGCAGCTTGCAGGGCGGGATCGTCACCAGGGTGTCGCGCGGTATCGACACGGCCAGCGCGTGCTGGTGGTCGGCGTATATGTGCAGCAGCAGCGTGGTGTCGGAGCGGCCGATGCCGTCCTTGTCGCCGCCGCCCAGCGCCGCGTTGCCGTCGGTACGCGCGTCCGAGCCGATCACCAGGACGTTCTCACCCTTGGACGAGTCCGCCGGGCGGTTGTCGGAGAGGCCGCCCGCGTCGAAGGTCTGGATGTTGCCGTTGAGCTTCAGGTACACCCAGCCGGCCCCCGCGCCGCCGAGCACCACCAGCGACAGGCAGACCAGGAGCGCCACCCGTGCCCGGCGCGCGCGGCGGCGCCGCCGGTCCCGCGCCCCGGACCGGGTACCGCGGCCCCCGTCGCCGGAACCGCCCTCGTCCTCCGGGGAGCCCCGGCCGCCGCCGCGTCGCCGTGACGGTGCCGTCCCCCGGCTGCTTGTGATGCTCATCGCCCGCCCTCTTGTGCCTCTCCCTGGGTTGTACAGTTGCGCAATGTAGCAATCATCCCTGAACGGGCCGGAGGCGCGGGAGCCCCCGGCCGTCAGGAACCGCGTGGGAAAAGGGAGGGCGGCCATGCTCCGCAACGGACTGGAACCCTGGCATCTGCTGGTCGTGGCGATCGTCTTCATCGTGCTGTTCGGCTCCAAGAAGCTGCCGGACACCGCTCGCTCGCTGGGCCGGTCCCTGCGCATCCTCAAGAGCGAGGCGAAGGCGATGAAGGACGAGAGCACCGCCCCCGCCGCCCCCACGCCGGCCGACCCCGCTGTTCGCTGAACTCGGCACGCCGGGGGAGAAGTTCCCGTATCACCTGAAAGAGGGAGAACCCGGCGGCAGGGTGCCGCCGGGTCCGGGGGAAACCGGTGGTCAGGCGCCCACGCGCTCCCGGCGCCGCTGCCGTCGGGACACGCGGGCCTCCTGGTCGGGCAGCCAGCCGAAGGCGAGGCAACTGCCGACGACGCCGAGCAGCAGGCCGATGAAGAAGCCGCCCAGGTTGGACGTGAGCCAACTGCCCAGCGAGACCAGGACGCCGACGATCGAGTAGAACAGCCGCTGGGCCGGGTTGAAGAGGACCAGCAGTCCGAGCAGCAGCATCAGGGCCGGCAGCAGATAGCCCGCGAGCCCCTGCATGCCGATGTGCATGACGACCTTCAGCGACGCCTTCTCGGTGAGCAGGATCTCGGCCCCGCCCAGCGCGAGCAGCAGCCCGCCCCAGAACGGCCGCCGCCCCCGCCAGTCACGGAAGGCCGCCCGCGCTGTCCGGCGCCCAGGCTCCGCCATCGGCTCAGCAGCCCGAGTCGCTGAAGCCCAGCTTCAGACCGGGCAGCTTGAACACGCCCGCGGTGGTCGCGTAGTTGGTCTGGCGCAGGTTGGCGATGTGCACGGTGTCGGCCTGCTGGGAGAAGACGCCGATCGGGCCCTTGGCGTTGGCCTTGTTCAGGGTGCTGGCGTCGTTGCCGATCTCGATGTTGTCGAAGGCGGCGTCGCCCGACAGCTCGGTGGAGTCGGTGGTCAGATCGGTCGCCGTCACCTTCTTCTCGCCCTGGCCCGCCTTGATCAGCAGGTTGGTGCCGCCCAGGTCGACGCTCTGGCACAGCTTGGTGAGGGTGGCGTTCTTGATCGCGGAGGTGACGACGAGCACCTGCCCGCCGGTGTCACCCGCGTTCGGGCTGCCGTCGGCCATGTTGTCCAGGCCGCCGAACTGCTCGAAGCCGGTGCCGTTCAGATCGGTCGCCGTGACGGTGAACGGCATGCCGGAGATGGCGAACTGCACGCCCAGCGCGCCCTGGGCGGTCAGGATCGCCAGCCCGGCCGCGACGAGGGTGGCGGGGATCGCCAGTACGGCGGCCCGGCGGTACCGGACGCGCCCGCGCCGTACGCCGCCGGCCGGTTCGGGCGCGGGGGTGGGGTCGGTGGACGAGAGGTCCGGGGACGAGGCCATGTCTGCTCCCATGGGCGTAGATCCATGCGGGTTTCAGGTGGCGCGTTGTCCTGGCGCGGACAAGGGCGGCCGCGTGGGCCGCCTCGCTGTTCCCGGTGGACGCGAGGGCTCTGGCCGGTTACGCGACGGTAGCCTTCTCGGAAGTTACCGCCGGTTACATTGAAGGGTCAAGAGAGTTGTGAAAACTAGGTGCCGACCCTGCGCAGACGGGTGCTTCTGACCTCCAACTCCCCTGCACCGTATTGACGTTGGCCTCACATCAGGTCTACAACTCTGCCTGATTCCCTCGGGACCGTGGCGCCGGGCCCGACCCGCGGCACGCGCCGGTTCCCGGCTTCTCCGGGCGGCCGTCCCGTATACGAAATCCCGCACCTCGCATCGCATCCCGGCGCACCCTGCTCTCCGCCCCCCACCTCGGAAGAGAGGCACCCGCATGCGCACCTTCCTCGCCCTTGCCGGAACCGTCACCGCGCTCACCGTCGCCGTGGCCGTCCCCGCGTCCGCCGACGCGGGCACCGTCCTCACCACCGGCGGTGTCGGCGGCACCGCCGTGGCCGTCGGCGACACCCTCACCGCACCGCTGGCCGCCGGCACCTCCGCCACCCTGTACTCCAGCGCGACCGGCACCAGCGGCGTCACCTGCACGGCGTCCCAGTTCACGGCCCAGGTCACCGGCAACCCGGCGGCTCCCGGCGCCGCCACCGAGTCGGTCACCGGCCACACCTTCGACAGCTCGACCTGTACCAGCAACGTCACCGGGGTCCTCGGCGTCAACGGCATCACCGTCGACCACCTGCCGTACACCGCCTCGGTCTCCTCCGACGGCACCCTCTCCGTCGCCCCGGCCAGCGGCTCGACCATCCAGACCACGGTCAAGCTGCGCACCCTGCTGGGCTCGGTCACCTGCGTCTACCAGGCGCCGAGCCTGACCGGGAAGGCGGACAACGCCGACAACAGCATCACCTTCACCAACCAGCAGTTCAGCAAGGTGTCCGGCTCCTCGCTGTGCTTCGCCAGCGGCTACTTCACCGCCAAGTACGCCCCGGTCACCGACGCGGGTGCGTCGGTGTTCGTCAACTGACCCTTCGAGAAGCCTCGTTCAGCGCCGGCGCAGGCGCGGGACGAGGGCGGCGGCCGCGGTGACCACCAGCACCGCGGCCGCACCGCCCGCCAGCAACGGAGCCGAGGGGCCCGACTTCGCACGGGTCGCCTCGGCCACCGGCTTGCCGTCGTCCGGCACGGCGGCGTACGAGGAATCCTTGCGCGGCACGGGAGTTGACGCCTCTGCCGAGGGTGAGGCGGACGCGGAGTGCGAGGCGTGCGGGGACGGCGTCGCCTTGGAGGCCGGCTTCTTGGTGGCCGCAGGCCGGGTGGCGGCCGAACCACCGCCCGAAGCCGTGCTCTTCTTCGCCAGCACCACGTCGGAGCACGAGTAGTAGGTGTCCGGCGTGCTGGTGTTCTGCCAGATCGTGTACAGCATCTGACGCCCCGTCCGGTCAGAGGGCAGCGTCGCCGTAAGGTGGTACGCCCCGTTGCTCAGCGGCGGGTTCTTGAACTCGGCGAACGGGCGGTCCGGCAGGTCGGACCACTTCAGCGGCTTCGCCGGGTCGTAGCCGGGCTTGGTCAAGTACAGCCGGAACGAGCCCTCGTGGGCGATCGTGGAGGCGTACGTCAGGGTCATCCGGGCGCCCGGAGTCAGTCGGGTCGAGGGCCAGTCGGTGCGGGCCAGGTCGAGGCCCCGGTAGGCGGGGAGGTTCCCGCTGCACAGCTTGCCGTCCGGAATCACCTGCCGGTCCCGGCCGTTGACGCCGGGCACCCGCAGGTTGTCCCACGCCGTGAAGGGGGCGCCGTTCGCCGCGATCGCGGCCCGGCAGGCGGCCGACCCGTTGGCGCTGCCGCCCTGGGGCGAGCAGGCGTAGACCCGGCTGACCGGATCGGTGGGGGCGCCGTGCGCCCGGGCCGGGCCCGCCGTCCACGGCAGCAGCAGGAGCGGGGTCGCGGCGGCGGCCGCCAGAGTGCTCAGGCGGGCGGTCATCCGAGTCATCCGGGACGTCTCCTCGGCGGGGCGGTGATGGGGTCTACGTCCCCAATACGGGTGACGGCACTGGGGTGTTCACGCCCTCGATTGACCGAAGAAGTCAATTCACAGACCGCATCGGCTGTTTTTGCCGCGCCTCTCACCGTCCGGGAATCTTCGCGTAAGCGACGCAGGGCACCCGGAAGCCCCCGGAGCCGGATAAGAGCGGAAGGCCCAGTTCACCCCGGTCGAGCAGGGGAGGAAGTGTGGAAGAGCACGGAATCTCGGTGCGTCCCGCGTGACTCCCGTTGCGGCTCCGTGAGTTATCGTATGCGAGGGGTCAAAACAAACCGCGTGTCCCGTTCGTGCAGGAGAGGGGTCGGCCGATGGCGAGGCAGTTGCGCGCTGAACAGACCCGGACGACGATCATCACGGCCGCGGCCGACCTGTTCGACCGGCAAGGGTATGAATCCACCAGTCTGAGCGACATCGTCGGACATGCGAACGTCACCAAGGGCGCCCTGTACTTCCACTTCGCCGCCAAGGAGGACCTGGCGCACGCCATCCTCGAACTCCAGTCGGCGGCCGCCCGGCAGGTGGTGGCCGAGGTCGAGGGCCGGGGCTGCTCCTCGCTGGAGGCGCTGATGCGCGCCACGTTCGCCCTCGCCCGTCTCGCCGTGCACGACCCGGTGCCCCGCGCCGGACTCCGCCTGGTCACCACCAACCTGCCCATGCGGCCACCGCTGCGGCACCCCTTCACCGAGTGGCTGGAGTTCGCCTCCCGCAAGCTGCACGGCGCGGTCCGGGACTGCGATGTGCACGCCGAACTGGACGCCGGGATCGTCGCCCACTCCCTGGTCTGTTTCTTCGTCGGCACGCGGGTCGCCGGGCGCACCCTGGAACCGCCCGCGCGGCTGCCCCGCAGGGTCGCCGAGATGTGGTACCTGATGCTCCGCAGCCTGGTCCCGGTGCACCGCCGCCCCCGCTACCTCGCCCTCGCCGCGCAACTGGAGCGGGAAGCCAGGACCGGCTGACCTGCGGGGTACGGTGACGGCATGTCCGACGCCGCCCCCACCGCGCCCGTCATCCGCGCCGACGAACCCGGCTCCTTCCCGCACCGCACACTGGCCGAACGGCACCCCGCGATCATCCGCCAGGTGCGCGAGGGCCTCCCCTACGAGCCCCCGCAGCAACGCGCCCTGGACGCCCTGCTGAAGAACTGCACCGAGGGCGTCATCGAGCCCCTCCCCGCCGACGCCCCCGACCGCGCGCGCTGGCAGAGCTGGGGCATGGACACCTACGCGGGCCAATCTTGGTTCGACGTGCCGTGGCTGTGGGCCGAGAGCTACTTCTACCGCCGCCTGCTCGGCGCCGTGGGCTGGTTCGGCCCCGGCGCCTGGCGCGGCATCGACCCGTTCCGCCCCTCCAAGACCGGCGAACTCCACTCCGCCGAGACCGACGCCGAGCTGTCCGCGCTCGATGAACTCCGGGACAGCCCGGCCGACGAACGCAATTGCGCCCTGCTGAGCGGCTCTTTGTGGGGCAACCGAGCCGACCTCAGCTTCCGGCTGTCCTCGGAGGGCGGCGAGCGGCGCGAAGCGGCCCCCGGCCTGGTCGCCGACGACAGCGACCTCCTCTGGTCGCTGCTCCCGCCCGGCGGCACCGGCACCCTCTGCCTGGTCGCGGACAACGCCGGCCGCGAACTCGTCCCCGACCTGCTGCTCATCGCCGCGCTCCTCACCGAGCCCCGCATCGGCCGCGCGGTCCTGCACCTCAAGCCGACCCCGTACTACGTCTCCGACGCCACCACCGCCGACGTGCTCGACGCACTGCACCGGCTGCGCTCGGCGGGCGGTCTGGCGGGGGAGTACGGCGACACGCTCTGGTCGGCCCTGGGCGACGGGCGTCTCGTGCTGCGCGCCCACCCCTTCTCCTGCTCGCCGCTGCCCTACGCCGACATGCCGGACGACCTCCGCGCCGACTTCGCGGCGGCCGGCCTCACCCTGTTCAAGGGCGACCTCAACTACCGCCGCCTGGTGGGAGACCGGTACTGGCCCGCCACCACGCCCTTCGCCGAGGTGACCGCCTACTTCCCCGGCCCGGTGGCCGCGCTGCGCACCCTCAAGTCCGAGGTCATCACCGGGCTCTCCGCGTCCACCGAGGCCGCGCTGGACAAGGCGGAGGGCAGGAAGTGGCTCACCAGCGGCACCCACGCCCTGATCCAGGTCAACCCGTCAACCGGCCCGGACGGGCAGTGACGCGACCCCGTTGGTGACGCCGGAGCCGGACGCCTGCACCGGCCCGGCGAGCCGCAGCTCCGGCAGGGCGCGCAGCACCTCCTCATAGAGGACGCGCAATTGCAGCCGGGCGAAGCTGGGCCAGCAGCGCGAGTCCGCCCGCCGCCGCGTCGCGCATGGGGGCGAGGCCGGTGGTGAGGAGGAGGGGGACCAGCATCTCCAGCTCGCCGGAGGTGAGTTGGGCGTTGTGGGCCAGCACCGTGGTGAGGTCGTCGTCCGGGTAGCGGCGGCGGTGGGTGATGAGGTGGGGGGCGTAGCCGGCCATGTCGTCCAGTGCGTGCGGCCCGGTCCAGCCGGGCAGGCGGCGCCGGTCGGCGTGCGGGATGCCCAGCAGGTCGGCCAGGTTGAGCGCGGTGTACGGGTCGGACACGGCGGTGGCGAGGTCGAGGACCCGGTCGGTGGCGCGGGCCGTGTCCAGGGCTCGGGTGAGCAGGGTGCGGGCGCGCTCGCGGGCGGTCTCCGTGAAGCGCTGGACGCGCTCGGGGGTGAGCGCGCGGGCCGCGTGGTCTCTGCGGCGGGTGTGCTGGGGCGGGTCCTGGTGCGACAGCAACCGTCTCAGGAGCGGGACTTCGCCGGGTCCGGGGAGGGAGGAGTACGTCGCCGGGTCCTGGAGCACGCGGAGGACGTCGGCGTGCCGGGTCACCGCCCAGTAGCCGGGGCCGGGCGGGCGGTCCGGCGTGTGGGGCTCGTCCTGCCAGGACACCGGGGCGGGTGCGTGCGGTAATCGGTGCCGGGGAGGCGGGGTGGGGATCATGGCCCATACCGTGGCCCCGGCCCGGGGGCCGGGCAAGGGGAGGGACGGCCTCCGGTGCCGGGCTGACCGGATGTCGTCGGCGGGGCCGGAAAACGGGCCATGGACAGGGGTGTGGCTGTGACGGTCAACGCCACACCGGGCGGCGCGAGTTCCCGGTTTCGGTACTGGTTCACGCGATGGTGTGATCATCCCCGTCGCGGCGGATGACCCATTTGCCCGGCGGGTAGCCCCCCGCCATGACGCAGCCGTTCGAACTCCCGCACTTCTACATGCCGTATCCCGCGCGGCTCAACCCGCATCTGGACGAAGCCCGTGCCCACTCCACCGCGTGGGCGCGCGAGATGGGCATGCTGGAGGGCTCCGGGATCTGGGACCAGGCCGACCTGGAGGCCCACGACTACGGCCTGCTGTGCGCCTACACCCACCCCGACTGCGACGGTCCGGCGCTCTCGCTGATCACCGACTGGTACGTGTGGGTGTTCTTCTTCGACGACCACTTCCTCGACATGTTCAAGCGCACCCCGGACCGCGCGGCCGGCAAGGCCCACCTGGACCGGCTCCCGCTGTTCATGCCGCTCGACCCGAGCGCCCCCGTGCCCGAGCCGGAGAACCCGGTCGAGGCGGGCCTCGCCGACCTGTGGGCGCGCACGGTTCCGGCGATGTCCGAGGACTGGCGCCGCCGCTTCGCCGTGGCGACCGAGCACCTGCTCAACGAGTCCATGTGGGAGCTGTCCAACATCAACGAGGGCCGGATCGCCAACCCGGTCGAGTACATCGAGATGCGCCGCAAGGTGGGCGGCGCCCCCTGGTCGGCGGGGCTGGTGGAGTACGCGACCGCCGAGCTGCCCGCGTCGGTCGCGGAGTCCCGGCCGCTGCGGGTGCTGATGGAGACCTTCTCCGACGCCGTCCACCTGCGCAACGACCTGTTCTCCTACCAGCGGGAGGTGGAGGAGGAGGGCGAGAACAGCAACGGCGTGCTGGTGCTGGAGCGGTTCTTCGGCTGTTCCACCCAGGAGGCCGCCGAGACCGTCAACGACGTGCTCACCTCACGGCTGCACCAGTTCGAGCACACCGCGCTCACCGAGGTGCCCGCCGTCGCGCTGGAGAACGGGCTGCGGCCCGACGAGGTCGCGGCGGTGGCCGCGTACACCAAGGGGCTCCAGGACTGGCAGTCCGGCGGCCACGAGTGGCATCTGCGCTCCAGCCGCTACATGAACCAGGGCGCCCGCTCCGAGACGCCCTGGCGGGTGCCGAGCGGCCCCGGCACCTCCGCCGCCGATGTCCGCGCGCTGCTCGCCTCGGCGGGCGCCGACCGCCTGCGCGCGTACACGCACGTCCCGTACCAGAAGGTCGGGCCGTCGCTGCTGCCCGAGTTCCACATGCCGTTCCCGCTGGGGCTGAGTCCGCACGTCGACGCCTCCCGCCGGAACCTCCTCGCGTGGTGCCACACCATGGGCATCCTGAGCGAGGGCGTCTGGGACGAGGACAAGCTCCGCGCGTACGACCTCGCGCTGTGCTCGGCCGGACTCGACCCCGACGCCACCCCCGAGGCGCTCGACCTGAGCGCGCAGTGGCTCGCCTGGGGGACGTACGGCGACGACTACTACCCGTTGGTGTACGGCCACCGCCGCGACCTGGCCGCCGCCCGGCTGACCACGGCCCGGCTGTCCCAGTGCATGTCCGTGGACGGCGAACCGGGCATCGTCCCGGCCAACGCCATGGAGCGCGGGCTCGTCGACCTGTGGACGCGGACCACCGCGCCGATGAGCACCGAGCAGCGGCAGACCCTGAAGGCCGCCGTCGACGTGATGACCGAGAGCTGGGTGTGGGAGCTGTCCAACCAGCTCCAGCACCGCGTCCCCGACCCGGTCGACTACCTGGAGATGCGCCGCGCCACCTTCGGCTCCGACCTCACCCTGAGCATGTGCCGCATGGGCCAGGGCCCGGCGATCCCGCCCGAGGTGTACCGCACCGGGCCGGTGCGCTCGCTGGAGAACGCGGCCATCGACTATGCCTGCCTGCTCAACGACGTCTTCTCGTACCAGAAGGAGATCGAGTACGAGGGCGAGATCCACAACGCGATCCTCGTGGTGCAGAACTTCTTTGGCATCGACTACCCGGCCGCGCTGGCCGTCGTCCACGACCTGATGACCCAGCGCATGCAGCAGTTCGAGCATGTCATCGCGCACGAACTGCCCGTGCTCTACGACGACTTCCAGCTCTCCGAGGAGGGGCGGGCGGCGATGGACCACTATGTCCTCGACCTCCAGAACTGGCTTGCCGGCATCCTCAACTGGCATCGGGAGGTCGACCGTTACAAGGCCGAGTGGCTCGGCAGCCGGGCTCACGGCTTCGTGCCCGGCCAGGCACCCGGGAGGCTCCAGCCGACCGGCTGACGGCACCCCCGCATCCTCGGCGGCCACCGCAAACCCGGTGGTCGCCGTATGTCCCGCGCGTCATGATGGCCGTACGCCCCGCCGCCACGACCCCACCCGGAGGCCCGGATGACCGGCAGCACGCCCGCGATCTTCACCGCCGAGGACTACCGCGCCCGGATGGCGCGCGCGACCGGCGCCGCCGCCGAGGCGGGGCTCGGGGGACTGCTCGTGGCGCCGGGACCGGACCTGGTCTGGCTCACCGGGTACGCGCCTCCCGTCACCGAGCGGCTCACCCTGCTGGTCCTCGTGCCCGGCCGCGAGCCCGTGCTCGTGGTGCCCGCGCTGGAGGCCCCCGACGCCGAGCGGGCTCTGGGCGCCCCCGCGCTCACCCTGCTGAAGTGGACCGACGGCGAGGACCCGCACTCCCTCACCGCCGAGCTGCTCGACCCCAGGAGCGGCGTCGGCGTCAGCGACAACGCGTGGGCGCTGCATCTGCTCGCCCTCCAGCGGGCCCTGCCGGATCTCAGGTGTTCCGCGCTCACCGACGCGCTGCCCATGCTGCGTGCCGTCAAGGACGCGGCCGAACTGGAGTTGCTGGCCGCCGCCGGGGCCGCGGCCGACGCCGCCTTCGAGGAGATCCGCAAGCTGCCCTTCGCCGGGCGCCGCGAGGACGAGGTGGGGCGCGACCTCGCCGATCTGCTGCGCCGCTTCGGCCACTCCCAGGTGGACTTCACCATCGTCGGCTCCGGGCCCAACGGCGCCAACCCGCACCACGAGGTGGGTGAGCGGGTCATCCAGCGGGGTGACATGGTCGTGCTCGACTTCGGCGGGCTCAAGGACGGCTACGGCTCCGACACCACGCGCACGGTCCACGTGGGCGAGCCGACCGAGGAGGAGCGCCGGGTGCACGACGTGGTGCGGGCCGCGCAGGAGGCCGGGTTCCGGGCGGTCCGGCCGGGCGCCACCTGCCAGGACGTCGACCGTGCCGCCCGCGCGGTGATCGAGGACGCGGGGTACGGGCCCTACTTCATCCACCGCGCCGGGCACGGCATCGGGGTCACCACGCACGAGCCGCCCTACATGATCGAGGGCGAGGAGCAGCCGCTCGTGCCGGGCATGTGCTTCTCGATCGAGCCCGGCATCTACCTGCCCGGCCGGTTCGGGGTCCGGATCGAGGACATCGTGACGGTGACGGAGGACGGCGGACGCCGCCTGAACGACACCACCCGTGAGATGGTCGTGGTGGACTGAGAACAGCTCCGCGACGACCTTCCGGAACGGCGAGACACGACCCATGACCCGGCCACCGACCCCCACCCCGGACACCGTGCGCGCACTGGTTCGCTCGCTGCTCAAGAGCGGTCCGGCCCAGGGACCCGAGGTACGGCCCGTCGCGCCGGAGCACCCGTACACCTGGTGGGTCGGGAGCCGGTACGTGCTGCGGCTCGCGCCCGACCGGGAGGCGTCCGTCCGGCTGCGGCGGGAGACGCGGCTGAGGGATCTGGTGCGGCCGCACGTACCCGTCGTCGTCCCCTCCGGGGTGGCGCACGGCGACTGGACGCCCGGTCTCGCCTGCACGCTCGACGCCCGGCTGCCGGGCGACTACGGCGGCGGGCACGAGGTGTCCGCGCTCGGCGAGGCCGACCTCGCGGGGCTGTTCACCGGGCTGCGTGCGGTTCCGGTCCGGCAGGCCGAGACGCTGGGGGTGCCGCGCGTGGCCCCGCGCTCGCTGGGGGCGCTGCGCCGTATCGCCGCCCACGCGGCCGAACGGCTCGCCGCCGCCGACGAGTTCGACGCGGGGCGGCTGCGCCAGCTCACGCCGTCCGGGGCAGCGCAGCTCGCCGCGCAGGCCGGCTCGGCCGTCCTCACCCACCACCGGCTCACCGACGAGCACGTGCTGATCAGCGTCGACGGCCGGGTCCGCGCGGTCCTCGACTGGACCCGCGCGGCCCTGGGCGACCCCGCCGAGGACATCGCCGCCCTCGCCACCTCGGTCGGCGCCCCCGCCGCCGTCCGCGCCGCCACCCTCGCCGGATACGGCCCCCGCCCCTGCCTGCGCGGCCTCTGGCTGGCCCGCTGCGACACGATGATCGCGCTCACCGAGCACCTGGACACCCCGGCGGCGGGCCCCCTGCACGCGGCCCTGCTCCGGGCGTGGGAGCCGATCATGCTGGAGCGGGTCACGGAGCTGAAGGACGAGGGGTAGGGGGGCTCGGCGCGGCTTGGGCGCGCGGCGCGTGCGCCTGCCCGGCCGACCCCACCCCCCAGCCGGCGGCAGCCTACGGCTGGGACAGGACCACGCAGGACTCGCCCGGTACCTGGAGCAGCCCGTCCGGCCCCGGCGGCTGCACCGACTCGTCCCACGCGGCCAGGATCTCCAGGTGGCCCGTGCCCAGTGGGATGGCGGCCGGCTCCTTGCCCAGGTTGACCGCGACGCGGATGTCACCCCGGCGGAAGGCCAGCCAGTGGGCGGGCTCGTCGTAGGCGACCTTGGTGTCCGCGAGGTCGGGCACGGTGAGGTCGGGGCGTTCGTGGCGCAGGGCGATGAGGCGGCGGTACCAGGCGAGCAAGCGGGCGTGGGGATCGCGCTCGGGCTCGGACCAGTCCAGGCAGGAGCGGTCGCGGGTGGCGGGGTCCTGCGGGTCGGGCACGTCCTCCTCGGCCCAGCCGTGGGACGCGAACTCCCGCCGTCTGCCCCGCCGGACGGCCTCGGCCAGCTCGGGGTCGGTGTGGTCGGTGAAGTACTGCCAGGGCGTGCCGGCCGCCCACTCCTCGCCCATGAACAGCATCGGGGTGAGCGGCGAGGTCAGGGTGAGCGTGGCCGCGCAGGCCAGCAGGCCGGGGGAGAGGGTGGCGGCGAGGCGGTCGCCCTGGGCGCGGTTGCCGACCTGGTCGTGGGTCTGGCTGTACCCCAGCAGCCGGTGCCCGCTCAGCCGGGCCCGGTCCAGCGGGCGGCCGTGGGCCCGGCCCCGGAAGCTGGAGTAGGTGCCGTCGTGGAAGTAGCCGCCGGTCAGGGTCTTGGCCAGCGCGGCGAGCGGGGCGCGGGCGAAGTCGGCGTAATAGCCCTGGGACTCGCCGGTCAGGGCGGTGTGCAGGGCGTGGTGGAAGTCGTCGTTCCACTGGGCGTGCAGACCGAGGCCGTGCTCGGTGCGCGGGGTGATCATCCGGGGGTCGTTGAGGTCGGACTCCGCGATCAGGAACAGCGGGCGGCCCACCTCCTCGCCCAGCGCGTCCACCGACTCCGACAGCTCCTCCAGGAAATGCCGGGCGCGGTCGTCGTGCAGGGCGTGCACGGCGTCCAGGCGGAGCCCGTCGAGACGGTAGTCCCGCAGCCAGGCCAGCGCGCTGTCCCGGAAGTAGGCGCGCACCTCGTCCGAGCCCGGTGCGTCCAGGTTGACGGCGGCACCCCACGGGGTCTGGTGCGTGTCGGTGAAGTACGGCCCGAACGCCGGGAGTTGATTGCCGGAGGGGCCGAGGTGGTTGTGCACCACGTCCAGCACGACACCGAGGCCCAGTTCGTGCGCCCGGTCCACGAATCGCTTCAGCGCCTCCGGCCCGCCGTACGGCTCGTGCACCGCCCACGGCGCGACCCCGTCGTACCCCCAGCCGTGCTGACCGGGGAAGGAGCACAGCGGCATCAACTCGACGTGGGTGATGCCCAGTTCCTTCAGATGGCCGAGCCGCTCGGCGGCCGCGTCGAGCGTGCCCTCGGGGGTGTACGTGCCCACGTGCAGCTCGTACAGGACCGCGCCCGGCAGCCCGCGCCCCGGCCAGCCGGCGCGCCACGCGTACCGGTCCTGGTCGACGACCGCGCTCAGCCCTTCGGGGCCGTCCGGCAGGCGGCGCGAGCGCGGGTCGGGCAGGACGGGGCCGTCGTCCAGCGCGAAGCCGTACCGCGCGCCGTCCGCCGCGTCCGCCTCCGCCGTCCACCAGCCCGTCCGCTGCGGATCGGGTTCCATCGCCCGCGTGGCGCCCTCGCAATGGAGCGCGACCCGGTCTGCCTGTGGTGCCCACACCTCGAACTTCACGGACGGTTCCCCTTCGTCTGCTCACCGTGATGCAGTCGGTCCATCGTGCCGCGAATTCGATCAATCCGCTTTCGAATCGGGGCTTTCCGCCCGGGTGTCGCGGAAGTGGGCGCCCGCTGGCGCCGGTTGCCTCTTCTGGACACCTCGGGGTGGGCTGCCCGACAATCACGAACGTGACGTCGTCCTTCGAATTCCCCGTGTATCCCGTACGGGTCTCCGACGCGGAACGCGACAAGGCGCTGCGGGTACTGCGGGACGGCGTCGCCCTGGGCAAGCTGTCGCACGACACCTTCGTGCACCGCATGGAACTGGCCCTCGCCGCGCGCAGCCCCCGTGAACTCGCCGTGCTCACCGCCGACCTCAAGGACGGCAACCGGCTGAGCCGCGCGCTGTTCGGCACCGTGGAGGCCGTGTCCGGCTTCGGCGTCCGGCTGGGCCGGGCCTGGCGCGCCGAGCGGCTGCCCAAGCTGCTGCTGCCCCACCCGACGCACGGCCACCCCCTGCGCATCGGCCGCGACCCGGCCAGCGGGCTCCGGCTCAACCACGACACGGTGTCCCGCGTGCACGCCGAACTCCGGTATCAGGGCGGCATGTGGGTGCTGCGGGACCTCGGCTCGACCAACGGGACCACGGTGAACGGGCGCCGGGTGCTGGGCGCCGTGGCGGTGCGCGAGGGGGACCTCGTCGGCTTCGGCACGGTGTCGTACCGGCTCGCCGCGGACTGACCCGCCGGGACCGAACTGGTGTGCTGTCATGGCTGCCGTTCGGGTGAGGCGGGCTGGCGCGGTCCGGCCGATGTGCCGATGCACCGGGCATGAACCGTCTGACACGTACGGCGGCGCTCGCCGCCACCCTCATGGCCACCTGTCTGCTCGCCCCCGGCGCCACGGCGCACGCGGCGTCCGGTGACTGGCTCTCCCTGACCGTCACGCGGCCCGGTACCAACGGCGCCGGCAGCCGCGCCGCCCTGCTGCTCTGCGACCCCCCGCAGGGCCACCCGAAGGCCGCCGAGGCGTGCGCGGAACTCACCGCCGCCGACGGCGACTTCAGCCGCCTGGGCGACAAGGACACCCTCTGCACGCTGGTCTACGCGCCCGTCCGCGCCCGCGCCCAGGGCCGCTGGCACGGCAAGCCGGTCACGTACGACCGGACCTTCGGCAACGCCTGCGAGCTGGGCGCCGAGACGGGCTCCGTGTTCGCCCTGGAGGGCTGACGGCAGGGCCGGGTGGCACACGTCCTCCTGCCACCCGGCCCGCCCCACTCGCTCAGGCCACGTCGCCCGCTTCGTCCACCCGCTCCAGCAGCCCCACCGGCAGCGCCGAGAACAGGTCCGCGGCGCGCACCTCGCCGGTGAACTCGCGGTCCGGGGCGAGGACGTCCCGCCAGCGGCCGGGCGGCAGCGCGAGGTGGGTGTCGTGCCAGCCGCCCGCCTCCTCCAGGTGCACCGAGAGCCGGGTCACCGCCGTGATCACCTCGCCGGAGCGGGAGAACGCCAGCACATGCTCGGCCGACGGCCCCTCGGCGAGCAGCGGGGCGTACGCGCCCGCCCGGCCGAAGATCTCCGGCCGGCGCGCCCGGAGCTGAAGGGCCGCCCTGGTCAGCGCCTCCTTCTCGCCCGGCGCGGCCGGCGGGAAGGGCACCGGACGCCGGTTGTCGGGGTCCACCAGCGCCCGGTACTCGCTCTCCGTCCCCTGGTACAGGTCCGGCACGCCCGGCATCGTCAGGTGCACCAGCGCGGTGCCCAGCACGTTGGCCCGGATGTGCGGCTCCAGCCCCTTGCGGAAGGCGGCCACCCGCTCACCGGGCGGCCCGCAGGGCCCGGCGGCGACGAACGCGGTCACCGCGTCCTCGTACGGCGGCTCCTGCTCGGTCCAGCTCGTGTACATGCCCGCCTCGCGGACGTGCTTCAGCAGCGCCTCGCGCACCCGCTCCTCCTCGGCCGGGCCGAGGCCGAACACCGTCTGCCAGGCCGCCCAGGCCAGTTGGCCGTCCGGGAGCACCTCCGGTTCCCGGCTCACCTCGGCGAGCAGCTTGGCCCAGCGGCCGGGGCACTCGGTGAGCACGTTCAGCGCCGCCCGGACGTCCGCGCTGCGCTTGGTGTCGTGCGTGGTGACCACCGTGGCGGTGTCCGGCCAGTGGCTCGCCAGCCGGGCGCAGTAGGCGTGGAACTCCGCCGGGGAGACTCCCACCCGGCCTGGATCGCCGCCGACCTCGGTCGCCGACAGCAGCGGGACATAGCGGTAGAACGCAGTGTCCTCCACCGACTTGGCCCGCAGCGCCGACGCGGTCTGCGCGAACCGGCTGCGGAACTCGGTGAGTTCGGGCAGCGTGCCGTCGTCCGGACCGATCAGCAGCCCGCGTACCAGGTCGACCGCGTCGGCCTCCTCAGCCACCGCGAACGCCCGCCGGGCCTCCGCCGCCGCCTCCTCGGTGACGACCGTCGCGGCGTCCTCGGAGGTGTACGGCCGGTAGACCGGCATCCGGACCAGCAGCTCCTCCAGCGCCGTGCGGAGCGCCCAGGGCGCCCGGTCGCGCAGCGCCAGGTCGGGGGAGGCGGCGCACAGCCGGACCGCCGAGCGGGTGAGCCGGTCGGCCTCGGCGGCCAGCTCATGCGTGAGCACCTTGTACGCGGCCCGGCGCACCGTCGCGTCCCAGTCGCCGCCCCGGTCGAGCTGCGGGGCCGCGAACGCCCGGTAGTGGGCCTCGAGTTCGGCGGCACCGGCCGGACCGGTGAACACCCCGTCGATACGGCGCAGGGCGTCGTAGCCGGTGGTGCCGGCCACGGGCCAGGAGTCGGGAAGCTCCTCCTCGTCGGCGAGGATCTTCTCCACCACCGTCCAGCGGCCCCCGGTCGCCTC
This sequence comes from Streptomyces bauhiniae, assembly GCF_004784475.1. GTDB lineage: Bacteria > Actinomycetota > Actinomycetes > Streptomycetales > Streptomycetaceae > Streptomyces > Streptomyces seoulensis. The sequence goes on along the minus strand of NZ_SRRT01000004.1, from coordinate 350,949 downwards.
GTCCAGCCGGGCCAGATAGGCGTCGGGGTCGGCGAGGCCGTCCGGGTGGTCGATGCGCAGGCCGTCGATCACGTCCTCGGCCAGCAACTGGAGGATCTTGCCGTGGGTGGCGTCGAAGACCTCGGGGTCCTCCACCCGCACCCCGATCAGCTCGGAGATGCTGAAGAAGCGCCGGTAGTTCAGCTCGGTGCGGGCCAGCCGCCACCACACCGGGCGGTACCACTGGGCGTCCAGCAGCTCGGGCAGCGGCAGGCCCTCGGTGCCGGAACGCACCGGGAAGAGATGGTCGTGGTAGCGCAGCAGCTCCCCGTCGGCCACCAGATGCTCGCGCTCGGCCGCGATGGGCCCGCCGAGCACCGGCAGCAGCACCTGGCCGCCGCGCGAGGCCCAGTCGATGTCGAACCAGCGCGCGTACGGCGACTCGGGGCCCTCGCGGAGCACCTCCCACAGGGCGCGGTTGTAGCGGGGGGCCATCGCCATGTGGTTGGGCACGATGTCCACCACCAGGCCGAGCCCGTGCTCCCGCGCCGTGCGCGACAGCGACCTGAGCCCGTCCTCGCCGCCCAGCTCCGCGCGCACCCGCGCGTGGTCCACGACGTCGTAGCCGTGCGTGGAGCCGGGGACGGCCTCTAGGACGGGGGACAGATGCAGGTGCGAGACGCCCAGCGACGCCAGATAGGGCACGGCCGCCTCGGCGGCGGCGAAGGGGAACGAGGGCTGGAGCTGTAGGCGGTAGGTGGCCGTGGGCACCCCTGGTCCGGGTCGCACTGAAGTCATGCAGAGCTACGTACCCCGCGAGCCGCTGTTCGTGTCATCCGCCGGGGCATCCGGCCCGGGACGGCCCACGCGAACCGGACAGCCGGGGACACGGCGGCTCCCGTGTCCCCGGCCGGGGCGCGCTACGCGGGGCGCTGGAGCACGGTCAGGCTGCGGTCCGGCAGCGTGAGGCGGTCACCGGCCGCCACCTTCGGGCCCTGGCCCGGCGGCACCCCCTCGGGCCGGGCGGTGTCCACGACCACCTGCCACTGCCGGCCGTGGTCCACCGGCACCAGGAAGTCCAGCGGCTCGTGCGAGGCGTTGAACATCAGCAGGAAGGAGTCGTCCGCGATGTGCTCCCCGCGCGGTCCCGGCTCGGAGATGGCGTTGCCGTTCAGGAACACCGCCAGCGCGGAGGCGGGCGCCGAGTCCCAGTCGGCCTGGGCCATCTGCTCGCCCTCCGGGGTGAACCAGGCGACGTCCGACAGCTCGTCCCGGGTGCCCTCCACCGGCCGCCCGTGCAGGAAGCGGCGGCGCCGGAACACCGGGTGCTCGCTGCGCAGGTCCACCATCGCGCGGGTGAACTCCAGCAGCGCGGCCCGCTCGTCGTCCCCCTCTGTCTCCTCCAGCTCGGGCCAGTCCACCCAGGAGATCTCGTTGTCCTGGCAGTAGGCGTTGTTGTTGCCGCGCTGGGTGCGGGCGAACTCGTCGCCGTGGCTGATCATCGGCACGCCCTGGGACAGCATCAGGGTGGCGATGAAGTTGCGCATCTGCCGGCCGCGCAGCTCGCGCACCTCCGCCTCGTCGGTGTCGCCCTCCATCCCGCAGTTCCAGGACCGGTTGTGGCTCTCGCCGTCCCGGTTGTCCTCGCCGTTGGCGTCGTTGTGCTTGTCGTTGTACGAGACGAGGTCGTGCAGGGTGAAGCCGTCGTGACAGGTGACGAAGTTGATGGAGGCCAGCGGGCGGCGGCCGTCGTCCTGGTAGAGGTCGGAGGAGCCGGTGAGCCGGGAGGCGAACTCCGCCAGCGCGCGCGGCTCCCCGCGCCACAGGTCCCGCACGGTGTCCCGGTACTTGCCGTTCCACTCGGTCCACAACGGCGGGAAGTTGCCCACCTGGTAGCCGCCCTCGCCGACGTCCCACGGCTCGGCGATCAGCTTCACCTGGGAGACCACCGGGTCCTGCTGGACCAGGTCGAAGAACGACGACAGCCGGTCCACCTCGTGGAACTGCCGGGCCAGGGTGGCCGCGAGGTCGAAGCGGAACCCGTCGACATGCATCTCGGTCACCCAGTACCGCAGCGAGTCCATGATGAGCTGCAGCACGTGCGGCGAGCGCATCAGCAGGCTGTTGCCGGTGCCGGTGGTGTCCATGTAGTAGCGCGGATCGTCGGTCAGCCGGTAGTACGACGGGTTGTCGATGCCCTTGAACGAAAGCGTCGGGCCCAGGTGGTTGCCCTCGGCGGTGTGGTTGTAGACCACGTCGAGGATGACCTCGATCCCGGCCTCGTGCAGCGCCCGTACCGCCGACTTGAACTCCAGCACCTGCTGGCCCCGGTCGCCCCAGGAGGCGTAGGCGTTGTGCGGGGCGAAGAAGCCGATGGTGTTGTAGCCCCAGTAGTTGTTCAGGCCCATGTCGACCAGGCGGTGGTCGTTGACGAACTGGTGGACCGGCATCAGCTCCAGCGCGGTCACCCCGAGCCGGGTCAGATGCTCGATGACGGCCGGGTGGGCGAGCCCCGCGTAGGTGCCGCGCAGCTCGTCCGGCAGCCCCGGATGACGCATCGTCAGACCCTTCACATGGGCCTCGTAGATCACCGTGCGGTGGTAGTCGGTACGCGGCGGGCGGTCGTCGCCCCAGTCGAAGTAGGGGTTGATCACCACCGAACTCATGGTGTGCGGCGCGGAGTCCAGGTCGTTGCGCCGGTCGGGGGCGCCGAAGTGGTAGCCGTACACCTCCTCGCCCCACTGGACCTGCCCGCTGACCGCCTTCGCGTACGGGTCGAGCAGCAGCTTCGCGGAGTTGCAGCGCAGCCCCCGCTCGGGCGCGAAGGGGCCGTGCACCCGGAACCCGTACCGCTGGCCCGGCATCACGCCGGGCAGGTACGCGTGCCGGACGAACGCGTCGCTCTCGCGCAGTTCCACCGCCGTCTCGGAGCCGTCGTCGTGCAGCAGACACAGCTCCACTCGGTCCGCGGCTTCGGTGAAGACCGCGAAGTTGGTACCGGCACCGTCATAGGTGGCGCCGAGGGGGTACGCCTCTCCAGGCCAGACCTGCATGCACTCGACTCTTCCAGGTGCGGGGCCCCGGTGGGGGCGCGTTGGCGGCGAGTCTCCCCGAAAGTGAGGGCACCTGACGTCTGGCGCCCTCCGCTGCCGGCCGACCCGTGGTCACGGATGACCTCTACCCGCACCCGAAGGAGGGAAGCCGCGCGCACCCCGGCGAGACCGACTCGATCCCGGCCGGCCGGAGCGCACCGGCCGGGAGCCGTCGGCACACGGGCCGCTCACCAGCGGCGCGCCGTCCCGAGTACCGGTTCGCGCCCCTATGACTCCGCTCACTCCCTCCGCTCCCGAACGCCCGGAACGGCCACTGGTGACAGGCAAGTTGAGAAACCGACCTGTCCATCCGGCTGCACCGCCGACCGCTCCCGGAGTACCCTTCCTTGATCGTTGGGACGGGGAAGGTCCGGGGGACGGAAGGCGGTGCAGGGTGGGCTCGGGAGGGCTGGAGCTGCCCCCTGGTGGCGAGGGTCACGAGGGGAGCGGTTCCACGGACGTCCCGCCCGGCGCGGTGTCCCTGGCACGTCCGATGGGCGCGGGGTCGATCGGACCGGAACTGGACTGGGACGCGGGCGCCTGGCGGGAGGTGCGCACCCGGGCCCAGCGGGCGGGCCGCGCCTACATCTGGCTCAACCTCGTCGAGCAGCGGCTGCGCGCCGTGGTGGCCGCCGTGCTGCGCCCCGTCTACGAACCCGTGCACGGTGACGACTGGGTGGTGGCCGCCGCCGGACCGGCCGGCCAGGAGTGGGTCCAGCGGGCCGTCGCGGTGCGCGAAGTCAGCCGCCGCAAGGGCTACTTGCTCGACCCGGCCGACGACAATGTGCTCAGTTTCCTGACGTTGCCGCAACTGCGCGAGCTGATGGTGCAGCACTGGCCGTGCTTCGAGCCGTACTTCGACGAGCGCCGGGACCTCGAACTCGCCCTGGACGAGCTGGAGGTGACCCGCAATGTCGTCTCCCGCAACCGGGCGCTGTCCGAGGCGGTGCTGAACCAGGCCGAGCGCGCCTCCGCCCGGCTGCTGGAGCTGCTGGGCGCCGCCGGTGACGTGCCCTCGGCGGGCCGGCTCCCGGTGGACGCGGTCGAGGACCTGGTCGGCGACCGGTACGCGGACGTGGTCGCGGTGCACTCCGACCGGGTGCGGCTGATGGGCCAGTTCCCGGCCGAGGACCTGTTCGGCGGGGCCCGCCGGCTGGACGCCATCGGCATCGGGCTCAACCTGCTGGTGCAGAACTTCTCCGGCCGCCGCCTGGTCCGGCTCGCGGAGTCCGGGTGCCGCGTCCGGCTGCTCTTCCTCAACCCGGCCTCCAGCGCGGTCAAGCGCCGGGAGCGGGAACTCGGGATGAAGCGCGGCGAGTTGGCCCGCTCGGTCGAGATGAACATCCTGCACATGCGCCGCGTCCGCTCCCGGCTGCGCGACCCCGGCGCCTTCGAGATCCAGGTGTACGACGAGACCCCGCGCTTCACCGCCTATCTGGTGGACGGCGACGGCGCGGACGGCATCGCCGTGGTGCAGTCCTATCTGCGCGGGGCGCGCGGCATGGAGTCGCCGGTGCTGGTGCTGCGCGGCGGCAGCCGGGTGGTCACGTCGGACCAGTCGGGCGATTCCGGACTCTTCCCCACCTATCGGGAGGAGTTCGAGCTGGCCTGGGCGGACTCCCGGCCGGTGTCCTGACGGCAGCCGTCCACAGGCGGCCGGGGGCGTTGTCAGTGCCCCGTGTCATGGTGGAGCCACTGGGGGAACGCACCACCAAGAAGGGGGGCCGCCCATGGGCTGGCACCGGGAGCCGCTGATCGGCTTCGACCTGGAGACGACCGGGACCGATCCGCATCGGGCGCGCATCGTCACGGGCGCCGTGCTGGAGGTCAGGGCCGGCGAGGCCATGGGACGCCGGGAGTGGCTGGCCGATCCGGGCGTGGAGATACCGGCCGAGGCGGTCGCCGTGCACGGCATCAGCAACGAACGCGCGGCGGCCGAGGGCCGCCCGGCCGACCAGGTCGCCGACGCCCTGGCGAACGCGCTGGTCTCCGCCTGGGATTCGGGCATGCCGGTGGTCGCGTACAACGCCGCCTTCGACCTCACCCTGCTCTCCGCCGAGCTGCACCGGTACGGACTGCCCTCGCTGGCCGAGCGGCTGGGCGGGCGCGTCCCGGCCCCGGTCGTCGACCCGTACACCATCGACCGCCGGGTCGACCGCTACCGCCGGGGCAAGCGCAATCTGGAGGCGGTCTGCGCGGAGTACGGGGTGGTGCTCGACGCCGCCCACGACGCCTCGGCGGACGCGCTGGCCGCCGCCCGGCTGGCCACCGCCATCGCCGAGCGGTACCCGAAGATAGCCGGGCTCGGCCTTGCGGAGCTGCACCGCTGCCAGGTCGAGTGGTACGCCGAATGGGCCGCCGACTTCGAGGTGTTCCTGCGGCGCAAGGGCGAGGCGGACGCGGTGATCGACCGGGTCTGGCCGGTACGCGAGCTGACGGACGCCGTGGTGCCGTAGGCGGCACCCGGCAGGCTCAGAACGGGTACCAGCGCACCGACTCGTCCCCGTCCCTGAGGGACGCCACCCGGCGCTCGAACTCGGCCAGCGCCTTGGGGTTGGCCGGGGCGTGCTGGGCGACCCAGGCGCAGCTCGCCGTCTCGCGGGCGCCGCGCAGCACCGAGCAGCCGTCCCACTCGCGCACGTCCCAGCCGTAGGCCGAGGTGAAGGCGTCGTACGCCTCGGCGGGCAGGCCGTAGCGGTCGCGGGAGAGGGCCATCACCACGAGGTCGTGCTCGCGCAGGTCGGCGGAGAAGGTCTCCAGGTCCACCAGGACCGGGCCGTCCGGGCCGATGTGCACATTGCGGGGCAGCGCGTCCCCGTGGATCGGGCCGGGCGTCAGACGGGGGGTCAGCGCGGCGGCGGCCGAGGCGAAGCCGTCGCGGCGGGCGCGCAGACAGGCCGCGTCCTCGGGGTCGATCGCGTCGCCCGCCAGCCGCAGCCAGCGCTCCACCCCGCCCAGCAGTTCGCGGGGCGGCAGCGGCACCGGGGGAGCGGGCAGCGCGTGCACCAGCCGCAGCAGCTCGGCCAGGTCGCGGGGTTCGGCGGGGCGTACGGCGTCGGGCAGCCGGTGCCAGACGGTCACCGGGTGGCCGTCCACCAGCAGCGGTTCGGGCTCGGCCGCGCGTACCGAGGGCACCCCGGACTCGGCCAGCCAGGAGGCCACGGCCAGCTCGCGGCGGGCCCGGTCGAGCAACTCGGCGTCCCGGCCGACCTTGACGACCAGGTCTCCGGCGGCGAACACGGCGTTCTCGCCCAGGGCGAGCAGGCGCGCGTCCGCCGCCGGGGGCAGCACCTTCGCCCCGGCCAGTACCGCCCGCGCCCGTGCCTCGTCCATGGTCCGCCTCCGTGGCCTGTGTCGGTGATCCCTGCCGTGTCGCGTGGCCAGTCTCGCATTCGCACAGGTCGGGCGGTGTGCGGTCCCTTGACGGGGCGCGCTGCGTTCACGACCATGAACACGCCAACCGGGTCAGGCAAAGGGGATGATTCCATGACATCACCGGTGACACAGCCGGTGACATCGCCGGTCGAGGCGCGGCGTCCGCCCGTGCGCACCGGCGGCCGCGACCACGCCGTCTGGTTCCTGGTGCTGCCCGCCCTGATCCCGATCCTCGTGCTCAGCGTGGGCCCGCTGCTCTACGGCGTCCTGCTGTCCTTCACCGACGCCCAGTCCGGCCGCACCGCGCCGACCCGCTGGATCGGCGCGCTGAACTTCCAGGACCTCCTGCACGACACCCTGTTCTGGGAGTCGTTCCGGATCGGCCTGGTGTGGGCGGTCGGCGTGACCGTGCCCCAGTTCCTGCTGGCGCTCGGACTGGCCCTGCTGCTGAACCAAGATCTCCGGCTGCGCTGGCTCGCCCGCGCCCTCGCCATCGTCCCCTGGGCGATGCCCGAGGTGGTCGTCGGCATCATGTGGCGCCTGGTCTACAACCCGGACGCGGGCATCCTCAACGAGACGCTGCGCGACCTCGGCCTCGGTGACGGACGGGACTGGCTGAGCGGTCTCGCCACCGCGCTGCCCGCCGTCATCGTCGTCGGCGTCTGGGCCGGGATGCCGCAGACCACGGTCGCCCTGCTCGCCGGGCTGCAGAACACCCCGCGCGAACTCCACGAGGCGGCCGCCGTGGACGGCGCCGGCGCCTGGCGGCGGTTCCGCGCGGTCACCTGGCCCGCGCTCAGACCCGTCGCCCTCTCCATCACCGCGCTCAACCTGATCTGGAACTTCAACTCCTTCGCCCTGGTGTACGTGCTCACCAGCGGCGGACCCGGCGGAAAGACCCGGCTGCCCATGCTGTTCGCCTACGAAGAGGCTTTCCGCTACGGCCAGTTCGGCTACGCGGCCGCGATGGGGTGCGTGATGGTCGCCGTGATCTCCGTGGTGCTCGCGGTGTTCCTCGCGGGCCGGCTGAAGGGCGGCGAGGACGCGTGAGGACCCGGCCCGCGGCCCGCGCGGGGCAGTACGCCGCCCTGCTGGCCTATCTGATCTTCCTGGCGTTCCCGTTCCTCTGGCTGCTGTCCACCGCGTTCAAGCCACCGCGCGAACTCGGCAGCCTCCACCCCACCTGGATTCCGCGCCACCCCACCCTCGCCAACTTCCGGCAGGCGTTCGACGAACAGCCCCTCCTGCACGCCGCCCTCAACTCCCTGCTCGCGGCGCTCGGCGCGGCCGTCATCGCCGTCCTGATCGCCACCCCGATGGCCTACGTCATGGCCCGGCACCGCACCCGGCTCGCGCGGGCGGCCAGCGGGTGGGTGGTGGTCAGCCAGGCGTTCCCGTTCGTGCTGATCATCATCCCGCTGTTCCTGGTGCTGAAGCGGCTGCGGCTGATCGACTCCCTGGCCGGGCTGACCCTGGTCTACGTGGTGTGGTCGCTGCCGTTCGCCCTGTGGATGCTGGTCGGGTACGTGCGGGCGGTCCCGGTCGAGCTGGAGGAGGCGGCCGCCGTCGACGGGGCCGGGCGGCTGCGGACCCTGGTGTCGGTGACGGCGCCGCTGCTCGCGCCGGGCATCGCGGCCACCGCGCTGTTCGCCTTCGTCACGGCGTGGAACGAGTTCTTCTTCGCGCTCGTGCTGCTCAAGAGCCCCGGCAACCAGACGTTGCCGGTCGTGCTGACCCATTTCATCGGCGCGGAGGGCGTCGCCGACCTCGGCCCGCTGGCCGCGGCCGCGTTCCTCGCCACCCTGCCCTCCCTCGTGGTGTTCGCCCTGCTCCAGCGGCGGATCACCGGGGGCCTGATCGCCGGAGCGGTGAAGAGCTGATGCGGACCAGGATCACCATGGCGGTCGCCGCCCTCCTGCTGCTCCTCGCGGGCTGTTCCTCCGGCGGCCACGATGACGGCGGGCCCGTCACCCTGCGCTTCCAGTCCCTCGCCTGGCAGCAGGAGTCGGTCGCCGCCAACAAGGAACTCGTGCGGGAGTGGAACGCCGCCCACCCGGACGTCAAGGTCGAGTACGTACAGGGCAACTGGGACAGCGTGCACGACCAGTTGCTCACCTCCTTCGAGGGCGGCGAGGCCCCCGACGTCATCCACGACGCCTCCGACGACCTGGCCGACTTCGCCTACGGCGGCGACCTCGCCGACCTGAGCGGCCTGCTGCCCGCCCGGCTCAAGTCGGACATCCCGCAGCGCAGTTGGCAGACCACCACCTTGGGCAAGGGCGTCTACGGCGTGCCCTTCCTCCAGGAACCCCGCGTGCTCATCGCCAACTCTGCCTGGCTGCGGAAGGCCGGGGTGCGCATCCCGACGCCCGAACACCCGTGGAGCTGGGCGGAGTTCCGGAAGATCACCGCGCGGCTCAGCGGCGACGGCAAGTACGGGGTCGCCTGGCCGCTGAAGGAGCCCGTGTCCGTCACCCTCAACCTCGGCCTCTCGGCGGGCGGCACGCTCTTCCAGCGGGGCAGCGACGGCAAGGTGAGCGTGCGGTTCGGCACCGGGGACGCCGTCGTACCGCGCACCGTGCACGACCAGGTCGCCCACGACCGCAGCGCGCCCGCCTCGACGCTCGGCAGCGGGGGCTCGGACACCCTGCCCGGCTTCTTCGGCGGACGGTACGCGATGGTCCCGCTGGGCTTCTCCTACCGCCAGCAGATCGAGCAGCAGGCCCCCAAGGGCTTCCAGTGGGAGGTGCTGCCCGCCCCGGCCGGCGCCGACGGGCTCACCCAGGGCGTCAGCCCGCAGACCCTCTCCATCTCCCAGGACTGCCCGCACAAGAAGGAGGCCGCCCAGTTCATCGACTTCCTGCTGCGGCCCAAGAACATGGTCCGCCTGGCCCTCGGTGACTGGATGCTCCCCACCGGCACCGAAGCCCTCGCCGACCCGGCCCTGCACACCGCCGACCGCGGCTGGGCCACCGGCACCGCCCTGGCCGCCCACCTCCGCCCGGCCCCCGCCCAGTCGGTGCGCGGCTACCCGGAGTGGAAGGACAAGATCGCCACTCCGGCCTTCCAGGAGTACTACAGCGGCGCCATCGGCCTCAGTGAGCTGCGCACGCGGCTGGAGAAGGACGGCAATCTGGTCCTCGCCCGCTACCAGCGCTGAGCGGGCGCGGCGAAATTCGCTGGAGCGGGCCACCGGGCGCCACCTAGCCTCGGGGCCATGACCCCCCAGCGCCCCGCACACATCGCCATGTTCTCCATCGCCCAGCACGGCCATGTGAATCCCAGCCTGGAGGTGATCAGGGAACTCGTCGCACGCGGCCACCGCGTCACCTACGCCGTCCCGCCGCTCTTCGCCGAGAAGGTCGCCGCCACGGGTGCCGTGCCCGTGCCCTACACCTCCACCCTGCCCGGCCCCGACGACGACCCCTCGGCCTGGGGGACCACACTGCTGGACAACGTGGAACCCTTCCTCGCCGACGCCATCCAGGCGCTGCCCCAGCTCATCAAGGCGTACGAGGGCGACGAACCCGACCTGGTCCTGCACGACATCGCCTCCTACCCCGCCCGCGTCCTGGCCCACCGCTGGGGCGTGCCCGCCGTCTCGCTCTCCCCGAACCTCGTCGCCTGGGACGGCTACGAGGAGGAGGTCGCGGAGCCCATGTGGGCCGAGCCCCTGAAGACCGAGCGCGGCCAGGCGTACTACGCCCGCTTCGCGGGCTGGCTCGCGGAGAACGGCATCACCCAGCCCCCCGACCCGTTCGCCGGCCGCCCCGCCCGCTCCCTCGTCCTCATCCCCAAGGCGCTCCAGCCGAACGCCGACCGGGTCGACGAGCGCGTGCACAGCTTCGTCGGCGCCTGCCAGGGCGACCGCGCCGACCAGGGCACCTGGGAGCGGCCCGAGGCCGCCGAGAAGGTGGTCCTCGTCTCCCTCGGCTCGGCCTTCACCAAGCGGCCCGCCTTCTACGCCGAGTGCGTACGCGCCTTCGGTGACCTGCCCGGCTGGCACCTGGTCCTCCAGATCGGGCGGCACGTGGACCCGGCCGAACTCGGCGAGCTGCCCGCCAACGTCGAAGTGCACTCCTGGGTACCGCAGTTGGCGGTGCTTAGGCAGGCCGACCTGTTCGTCACCCACGCGGGCGCGGGCGGCAGCCAGGAGGGGCTGGCCACGGCCACCCCGATGATCGCCGTCCCGCAGGCCGTCGACCAGTTCGGCAACGCCGACATGCTCCAGGCGATCGGCGTGGCCCGCACCCTGCTCACCGAGGACGCCACCGCCGACCGCCTCCGTGAGACCGCCCTCGCCCTGGCCGACGACCCCGAGGTGGCGGCCCGGCTGAAGGAGATCCAGGCCGACATGGTGCGCGAAGGGGGCACGACGCGGGCCGCCGACCTGATCGAGGCGGAGCTGCCCGTGCGCTGACGCCGGTGGAGAAACGTTGGTGAACCAGTCACAAGATCGTGGAGGACTTGCCCGGCGGCCGCTCGGTCCGACAGAGTTTGCCGCAACGGGCGTACCGTCCGGTACGGCCGTCGTGCCCGCCCCCACGGGGCACGACGGCCGTTCTATCGTGGGCGGATGACGACGACGTATGCGGCGCTGCTGCGCGGGATCAACGTGGGCGGCAACAAGAAGCTCCTGATGGCCGACCTGCGAACTCTCCTTTCCGAGCTGGGCCATGACGATGTGCGGACCCATCTGCAGAGCGGGCAGGCGGTGTTCACCGCCTCCCAGGGCGACGAGGGGATTCTCGCCGGGGAGTTGAGCACGGCCATCGAGAAGCGGTTCGGGTTTTCCGTCGACGTGATCGTGCGGGACCACGCCTATCTGACGGCGGTCGCGGAAGCCTGCCCGTTCCCCGCCGACGCGCTGGAACCCAAGCAGGTGCACGTCACCTACTTCTCCGGCCCGGTGGACCCCGAGCGCTTCGCCGGGATCGACACCGCCGCCCGCCTCCCCGAGGAGTTCCGCCTCGGCGACCGGTGCCTGTACCTCTACGCACCCGACGGGCTCGGCCGCTCCAAGCTCGCCGAGGAGCTGGGCCGCCCGCGTGTCACCAAGGGCCTGATCGCGACGACCCGGAACTGGAACACCGTCCGCAAACTGGCCGAGCTGACCGGCTGACGGCGCCCTCTACCGGACGGCCGGGGAATGTCAACCCCCTTTCACTCCAAAGGGGTTGATTGCTGGTGCCGTCGGCCGCTTCGTGGGTAACGTCACCGACCGAGCCGACCCGGCACGCTTCCCTCGCCGCAGCCCGGCCCCCGTAAGGCCCCCGGATCAGGAGTGAGGACGACAGACGTGAACGCGTACAACCACCCCGGCAGCACCTCCGGCCGCCCGGTACCCGGCGGCGACGGGACCGACCTGGAGACCCTGATCCGGCTCGCGGACGGACTGGTCGCCGCGCTGCACGCCGAGTACCCCGTGCTCCTGGAGCACGGCGAGATCATCCAGGCCGAGCTGGCCCTCGCCGCCGACGACGGCTTCCCGCCCAACCGGGGCCGCATCCGCCACCAGCTCGACGACCTCTGCATCGGCGCCGCCGCCGGCACCGGAACCCTCGAGTACACCCGGCGCCTGACCACCGCGCTCAACCTCTAGGCCCCCACGGCCACCGGCACCGACCGCAGCGCCTCGGTGTAGCGGTCCAGCAGCACCCGCGCCACCTCCGGCGCGGGCCCCAGCACATCGGCCAGGACGTCCGCGTCCGCCGCGCCCCGCGCGATCCGGTCGGGCAGGAAGCCCGGCGCCAGCACATAGGGCGCGACGGCGATCCGCTCGCACCCCTGGGCGCGCAGCTCGCGTACCGCGTCCTCGGTGCGTGGAAGGCGGGCGGAGGCGAACGCGGGTCGCACGGCGCACCAACCGGTGCGCCACCACTCCCGCGCGATGTCGGCGATCACCGCGATCGCCTCCGCGTCGGAGGACCCCGCCGAGGCCAGCACGACCCCGGTCGAGGACTTGTCGGCGGGGTCGAGCCCCGCCTCGTACAGGCGCCGTTCCAGCGCCGAGACCAGCAGCGGTGACGGGCCGAGCACCTCGGCCTGGCGGACCCGCATCCCGCGCGGCGCCTCCCGCAGCACGGCCGGGATGTCGGCCTTGGCGTGGAAGGCGCGGGTCAGCAACAGCGGTTGCGCCACCACCTCGCGCACCCCGTCGGCCGCCAGCGACTTGAGCACGCCGCCGACCGAGGGCACGTTGAAGTCGAGGAAGCCGGTCACCACCCTGAGGTCCGGCCGCATCGAGCGCACCCGCGCGACCAGGGCGTGCACGGTCGCGGCGTGCCGGGGGTCACGGCTGCCGTGGGCGACGATCAGGAGAACGGGTTTGTGGTGCATGGGAGTTCAGCTCTTCACCAGCAGGCCCCGGCTGCGCAGCACCCACCGCTCCAGCGGACTGAAGATCAGCAGGTCGACCGCGATGCCGACGAACAGGATCAGCAGGATGGCCTCGAACACCATCGCCATGTCGAGGGCGTTGCGGCCGTTCTCCAGCAACTGGCCAAGACCGACGCCCAGATCGGGGAACGACGCGATGATCTCGGCTGCCATCAGCGAGCGCCAGGAGAACGCCCAGCCCTGCTTCATCCCGGCCACATAGCCGGGCAGCGCGGCCGGCAGCGTGATGTGCCAGACCCCGCGCAGCCCGCCGGCGCCCATGGTGCGGCCCGCCCGCAGGAACAGCGGGGGCACCTGGTCGATGCCGGAGACCAGGCCGTTGGCGATGGAGGGCACCGCGCCGAGCAGGATCACCGCGTACATCATCGAGTTGTTCAGCCCCAGCCAGATCACCGCCGGGGGCACCCAGGCCACCGAGGGCAGCGACTGGAGGCCGGACAGGATCGGGCCGATGGCCGCGCGCACGAACTTCACCCGCGCCACCAGCAGCCCCAGCGGGGTGCCGATGAGCAGGGCCAGGCCGAAGCCGAGCAGACCGCGCGAGACGCTGGTCCAGATGTAGCCGAGGAGCTTGCCCTCCAGCCAGTCCCGCTGCACCGCGTCCCACACCGCCCTCGGCGCGGGCAGCTTGGTGGGGTCGGAGACGACCCCGAAGGACACCAGGCCCTGCCAGACCAGCAGCACCACCAGTACGGCGGTGACCGGCGGCAGCACCTTGGTGACCAGGGTCTGCCGCAGCGGCACCCGGGCGCCGCGCGGGGTCTCCAGGGCGTCGAGGCCCGCCTCCACGCTCCCCGTGTCGGGAGCCGGTGTCGTCTCAGTGCTGGCCATGGCGGCGGATCTCCCCTCGCAGCGCCTCGGTGATCTCCAGGGACAGTTCCGCCACGGGGGCGTCCTCGATGCGGCGCGGCTGCGGGATGTCCACCGTCCACTCGTGGTCGACCTTGCCCGGCCGGGAGGACAGCAGCACGACCCGCTGGGCCAGCCGTACCGCCTCACGCACGTTGTGCGTCACGAAGAGCACGGACAGGCCGGTCTCCGTCCAGACGCGGGTCAGCTCGTCGTGCAGCACGTCGCGGGTGATGGCGTCCAGGGCCGCGAACGGCTCGTCCATCAGCAGCAGTCCGCTTTCCTGCGCCAGCGCGCGGGCGAGTGCCACCCGCTGCCGCATACCGCCGGACAGCTCGTGCACCCGCTTGCCGTGCGCGCCCTTCAGCCGGACCAGTTCGAGCAGCGACTCGGCCTTGTCGCGGCGCTCGCCCTTGGGCACGCCCCGCAGGCGCAGGGCGAGTTCGATGTTCTTGCCCGCGGTCAGCCACGGGAAGAGGGCGTGCTCCTGGAACATCAGGGCCGGGCGGCCGTCGGTGTCGATGGACCCGGCGCTGGGCCGGTCCAGGCCCGCGACCAGGTTGAGCAGGGTCGACTTGCCGCAGCCCGAGGCCCCCAGGAGGGTGACGAACTCGCCGGGCGCGACATCGAGGCTGATGTCGTCCAGCACGAGCTGCTGCCCGCCCGGTCCCGGAAAGGACTTCGAGACGTGGTCGAGGCGGGCGGCGTACTCGACCGCCGGGCCGGCCTTGGTGAGAGTGGTGGCCATGGTCGTCACCTCCTGGGGACTCATCGGTTGGCGTCGGTCAGTCGGTGCCGAGCCCGGCGGCGTCGACCTTGGGGGCGCCCTCGGCGCCGAGGACCTTGTTGAGCAGGGTCAGGTCGTAGATGCCCTTGAGGTCGGGCTTGGCCAGCAGGCCCGCCTTGACCGCGTGGTCGGCCTCGGTGTCCAGGGTGGCGGCCAGCGGGTCGTCGGTGGTCTGGATCGACTTCCACGCCGGGTCCAGCACGGCCGGGGGCAGCGACTTGCCGGAGTCGGCCTCCAACTGCTTGTTCGCCGACTCCTTCGCCGCGTCCGGGTTCGCCTTGATCCACTTGTTGGTGCGCACCGACGCCCGCAGGACCGCCTCGACGGCCTTCGGGTGGGCCTTGAGGAACTTCTGCGACACGATCACGTTGGTGATCACGAACTTCTTGTCCGGCCACAGGTCGGACTCGTCCAGCAGCACCTTGCCGCCCTCGGCGACCAGCTTGGACGCGGTCGGCTCCGGCACCCACGCGCCGTCCAGGGAACCGGCCTTGAAGGCGTCCGGGGTCACCTTGTTGTCGCTGCGGACCACGGTGACGTCACCCTTGCCGCTCTGCGCGTCGACCTTGTAGCCCTGCTCCGCCGCCCAGTTGAGGAAGGCGACGTCCTGGGTGTTGCCGAGCTGGGGCGTGGCGATCCGCTTGCCCTTGACGTCCTTCAGCGACTTGATCTTCTTGGGGTTCACGACCAGCTTCACCCCGCCGGACGCCGAACCGCCGATGATCTTCAGGCTGCGGCCGCCGGACTTGGTGTAGCCGTTGATCGCGGGGGAGGGGCCGATCCAGCCGATGTCGATGGAGCCGGAGTTGAGCGCCTCGATCTCGGAGGGGCCCGCGTTGAAGGTGGCGTAGTCGGCCTTGGTGGCGCCCAGTTCCTTCTGGAAGAGGCCCTGCTGGCGGCCGACCAGCGCGGTGGCGTGGGTGAGGTTGCCGAAGTAGCCGATCTTGACGGAGTCCAGGCCGTCGATCTTCTTGGCCCCGGCGGCGACCTTCTGGTTGGCGGCGTCGTCCTTGGCCTCGGACCCGTAACCGCAGGCCGCGAGGGCCAGCAGGGGGAGTACGGCGAGCACGGTGAGACCGCGGCGCGGCAGCGGCGAACTGATGGCAGGCACGGGAGGCGTTTCCTCTCGTCGGCCCGGCGGTCACGGCGGTCAGGCCGTGGCCGGGAGGTCGATGGGTCTTCGTCGTCGCAACCGGGACGTCGTCGGGTGGGAGGAGGGCATTGCGTGGGGGAGCAGGGCGCGCGAGCGGTGCGCGTACGTCAGCGCGCACATCGTGCGACCCCGCCCTGCCCGGAGCCGAGCGCGCCGCTGCCGATGCGGCCGCCCTCCTTGGCGAACGTCGAGAAGACCTCGGTGGCCCGCATGGTCAGAAGTCCCACCCGTCGTCGTCGCCCTCCGTCACCGGCTCGGGCGCGGCGAAGGACTCGCCGACCATGCCCGCGGTGAGGGTGGTGCCGTCGCTGGGGTCGATCAGGATGAAGGAGCCGGTGCGGCGCGAGTCGGCGTAGGAGTCGACCGGCAGCGGCTCGGCGGTACGGATCTTCACCCGGCCGATGTCGTTGGCGGCGAGCGTCCCCGGATGCGGGTGCAGGGACAGGTCGGCCAGGGTGAGCCGGGACGGGATGTCCTTGACGATCGCCTTGACCGTGCGGGTGCCGTGCTTGAGCAGCACCCGGTGGCCGACGGTCAGCGGCTGGTCGGCCACATGGCAGACGGTCGCCTCCACGTCCTGCGTGGTCGCGGGCGCGTCCTTGCTCGGCACGATCAGGTCGCCGCGCGAGACGTCCACGTCGTCCGCGAGCAGCACGGTCACCGACTGGGTGGTCCACGCGACGTCGACCGGCTCGCCCAGCAGGTCGATCCCGGCGATGGTGGAGGTGCGGCCGGACGGCAGCACCGTGACCTCCTCGCCGACCCGGAAGGTGCCGGCCGCGATCTGCCCGGCGTACCCCCGGTAGTCGGGGAGTTCGGCGGTCTGCGGGCGGATCACGTACTGCACCGGCAGCCGGGCGTGGCAGTGCGCCAGGTCGTGGCTGACCGGCACCGTCTCCAGGTGCTCCAGCACGGTCGGGCCGCCGTACCAGTCCATCCGGGCGGAGGCGTCGACCACGTTGTCCCCGGCGAGCGCCGAGATCGGGATCGCGGTGACCTCGGGGACGCCCAGCTCGGTCGCGTACGCCGTGAACTCCTCGGCGATGGCGGCGAAGACACTCTCCTCGTAGCCGACCAGGTCCATCTTGTTCACCGCGAGCACCACGTGCGGCACGCGCAGCAGGGCGGCGATGGCCGCGTGGCGGCGGGTCTGCTCGACCACGCCGTTGCGGGCGTCGACCAGGACCACGGTCAGCTCGGCGGTGGAGGCGCCGGTGACCATGTTCCGGGTGTACTGCACATGGCCCGGCGTGTCGGCCAGGATGAAGCGGCGGCGCGGGGTGGCGAAGTAGCGGTAGGCCACGTCGATGGTGATGCCCTGCTCGCGCTCGGCCCGCAGGCCGTCGGTGAGCAGCGCCAGGTCCGGCGCCTCCTGGCCCCGGCTCGCGGACGCCCGCTCCACGGCCTCCAGTTGGTCCACCAGGACCGACTTGGAGTCGTGCAGCAGCCGTCCGACCAGGGTGGACTTGCCGTCGTCGACGGAGCCTGCGGTGGCGAACCGGAGCAGGGTGGTGGCCGACAGCGCCTCGGCGGTGATGGTGCTCATGGTCAGAAGTACCCCTCGCGCTTGCGGTCTTCCATCGCGGCCTCGGAGAGCTTGTCGTCGGCGCGGGTGGCGCCCCGCTCGGTGAGCCGGGACGCGGCGATCTCGGTGATGACCGCCTCCAGCGTGGTCGCGTCGGAGTCGACGGCGCCCGTGCAGGACATGTCGCCCACCGTGCGGTAGCGCACCAGCCGCGTCTGGACCGGCTCGGTGTCCTTCGGGCCGCCCCACTCGCCGGCGGTCAGCCACATGCCGCTGCGGGAGAAGACCTCGCGCTCGTGCGCGAAGTAGATCTCCGGCAGCTCGATGGACTCGCGGGCGATGTACTGCCACACGTCCAGCTCGGTCCAGTTGGACAGCGGGAACACCCGGACGTGCTCACCGGGCGCGTGGCGGCCGTTGTACAGGTTCCACAGCTCCGGGCGCTGGCGGCGCGGGTCCCACTGGGAGAACTCGTCGCGCAGCGAGAACACCCGCTCCTTGGCGCGGGCCTTCTCCTCGTCGCGCCGGCCGCCGCCGAAGACCGCGTCGAACCGCTCGCTCTGGATCTTCTCCGTCAGCGGCAGCGTCTGCAGCGGGTTCCGGGTGCCGTCGGGACGTTCCTTGAGCACACCCCGGTCGATGTAGTCCTGTACGGAGGCCACATGGAGGCGCAGCCCATGTGCGGCCACCACACGGTCCCGGTACTCCAGCACCTCGGGGAAGTTGTGTCCGGTGTCCACATGAAGCAGGGCGAAGGGCACGGCCGCCGGCGCGAACGCCTTCAGCGCGAGGTGGAGCATGACGATCGAGTCCTTGCCCCCGGAGAACAGGATCACCGGGTTCTCGAACTCGCCTGCCACCTCGCGGAAGATGTGCACCGCCTCGGACTCCAGCGCGTCCAGGTGGGAGAGGGCGTACGGGCTGTCCGTACCCTCGCCGCCACCCGTCACCTTGGCGACGGTCGTCATGCCAGTCCCCTCTCGCCGAGCAGGGCGTGCACCGCGGCCGCCGACTGCGTGACGCTCTGTCCCTGCGTCTCGATCCGGAGATCCGGCGCCACCGGCTCCTCGTACGGGTCGTCCACGCCGGTGAGCCCGGTCAGCTCGCCCGCCGCCTGCCGGGCGTACAGCCCCTTCACGTCCCGCTCGCCGCACACCTCGACCGGGGTCGCCACATGGACCTCCAGGTACGGGGTGCCGTTCGCCGCGTGCCGCTTGCGCACCGCCTCACGGCTGTCGGCGTAGGGCGCGATCACCGGGACCAGCGCCAATACGCCGTTGCGGGCGAGGAGTTCGGCCACGAAGCCGATGCGCTGGACGTTGGTGTGCCGGTCCTCGCGGGCGAAGCCGAGCCCGGCCGAGAGGAACTCGCGGATCTCGTCGCCGTCGAGCACCTCCACGCGCCGGCCCTCGGCGCGCAGCCTGCCGGCCAGTTCGGTGGCGATGGTGGTCTTGCCGGCGCTCGGCAGACCAGTGAGCCAGACGGTGGCTCCGGTCGTCACGTGTTCTCGCTCCTCGTATCGATCGGTCGTCATCCGTGCAGCCCGCACTCGGTCTTGCCCCGCCCGGCCCAGCGGCCGGCCCGCGCGTCCTCGCCCTCCAGCACCCGCCGGGTGCAGGGGGCGCAGCCCACCGAGGCGTAGCCGTCCATCAGCAACGGGTTGGTGAGCACGCCGTGTTCGGCGACATAGGCGTCCACGTCGTCCTGGGTCCAGCGGGCGATGGGGGAGACCTTGACCTTGCGGCGCCGGGCGTCCCAGCCGACGACCGGGGTGTTCGCCCGCGTCGGCGACTCGTCCCGGCGCAGTCCGGTCGCCCACGCCTGATACTCCGTCAGGCCCGCCTCCAGCGGCTGCACTTTGCGCAGGGCGCAGCACAGGTCGGGGTCGCGGTCGTGCAGCCGGGGCCCGTGCTCCGCGTCCTGCTCGGCGACGGTCTTCTCGGGGGTGAGCGTGACCACGTTGACGTCCATCACGGCGTCGACGGCGTCCCGGGTGCCGATGGTCTCCGGGAAGTGGTAGCCGGTGTCGAGGAACACCACGTCCACGCCGGGCCGCACCCGCGAGGCCAGGTGGGCCACCACGGCGTCCTCCATGGAGGAGGTCACGCAGAACTTCTCGCCGAAGGTGTCCACCGCCCAGCGCAGTACGTCCAGCGCGGAGGCGTCCTCCAGCTCACGGCCGGCGCGCTCGGCCAGTTCCCTCAACTCGTCCTCGGTGCGCTCTTTCTGAGCGGTCGTCATATCCGGTCGTCCCCTCCGTCGTCGCCCCGCTTCAGCCCCCGGGCGAGCAGCCCGAGGAACTTGAGCTGAAAGGCGCGATTGCAGGCTCCGCATTCCCAGGCGCCGTGGCCCTCCTCGCTCGGGCGCAGGTCCTCGTCCCCGCAGTAGGGGCAGTGGAACGGTGCGGCACGCTCGCTCACGACAGCGCCTCCTCGCTGGCCCGCGCGGCCCACACGGCGAACCGCTCGCCGTCGGCGCGCTCGGCCTCGAAGCGGCGCAGGACGCGCTCGACGTAGTCGGGCAGCTCCTTCGACGTCACCTTCAGACCGCGCACCTTGCGGCCGAAGCCCGCCTCCAGACCGAGCGCGCCGCCCAGGTGCACCTGGTAGCCCTCGACCTGGTTGCCGTCCTCGTCCACGACCAACTGGCCCTTGAGACCGATGTCCGCCACCTGGATACGGGCGCAGGCGTTCGGGCAGCCGTTGAGGTTGATGGTGATCGGCTCGTCGAACTCCGGCAGGCGGCGCTCCAGTTCGTCGATGAGGGCGCTGCCGCGCGCCTTGGTCTCGACGATGGCCAGCTTGCAGAACTCGATGCCGGTGCAGGCCATCGTGCCCCGCCGGAACGACGAGGGGGTGACCCGGAGGTCCAGCGCCTCGAGACCGGCGACGAGGGAGTCGACCTGGTCGCCCTCGACGTCCAGCACGATCATCTTCTGCTCGGTGGTGGTACGGACCCGGCCGGAGCCGTGCTCCTCCGCGACCCCGGCGATCTTCGCCAGGGTGGCACCGTCGACCCGGCCGACGCGCGGGGCGAATCCGACGTAGAAGCGGCCGTCGCGCTGGCGGTGCACACCGACGTGGTCGCGCCAGCGCTCCACCGGCTGCTCGGGCGCCGGGCCGTCGATCAGCTTGCGGCCGAGGTACTCGTCCTCCAGCACCTGGCGGAACTTCTCCGGGCCCCAGTCCGCGACCAGGAACTTCAGCCGGGCGCGGTTGCGGAGCCTGCGGTAGCCGTAGTCCCGGAAGATCGAGATGACGCCCTCGTGGACATCGGCCACCTCGTCGAGCGGCACCCAGGCGCCCAGCCGGACGCCGATCTTCGGGTTGGTGGACAGTCCGCCGCCCACCCACAGGTCGAACCCTGGTCCGTGCTCGGGGTGTTCGACGCCGACGAGCGCGATGTCGTTGATCTCGTGCGCCACGTCCAGCAGGGGCGAGCCCGAGATCGCGGACTTGAACTTGCGGGGGAGGTTGGAGAACGCCTTGTTGCCGATGACCCGGCGCTGGATCTCCTCGATGGCCGGGGTGCCGTCGATGATCTCGTCCTCGGCGATGCCCGCGACCGGCGAGCCGAGGATCACGCGCGGGGTGTCGCCGCACGCCTCGGTGGTGGACAGCCCGACGTCCTCCAGGCGCCGCCAGATCTCGGGCACGTCCTCGATCCTGATCCAGTGCAACTGGATGTTCTGCCGGTCGGTGATGTCGGCGGTGCCGCGCGCGAACTCCTGCGAGATCTCGCCGATCACGCGCAACTGGGCGGTGGTCAGCCGGCCGCCGTCGATGCGGACGCGCAGCATGAAGTACTTGTCGTCCAGCTCCTCCGGTTCGAGCACGGCGGTCTTGCCGCCGTCGATACCGGGCTTGCGCTGGGTGTACAGACCCCACCAGCGCATGCGGCCGCGCAGGTCGTTGGGGTCGATGGAGTCGAAGCCCCGCTTGGAGTAGATCGTCTCAATGCGTGTCCGCACATTGAGACCGTCGTCGTCCTTCTTGAACTGTTCGTTGCCGTTGAGCGGGGTGTGGTGTCCGGCCGCCCACTGGCCCTCACCACGGTGACGACTCACCTTGCGGCGGGGCGCGGCGGCAGCGGGGTCCTGGGGACTGGGGGCCATGGTTCTACGTCCTTAGGAACAGGCGGAAAATCGGCTCTGGCCTGCGCGCATGTACGCACGCGGGCATACCTGCGCGGCGTTGCGCTGAACGGGGGTGGAGAAAGAGGTCGGCGGTGCTGGAGTGCTCAGCTCGCCCGACACATGGCGCTGGACATGCGGCCGAGGTCGACGTGGCGTCGACTCACCAGGGCGATTCCAGTTCCAGACATGACGGCAGCGTGTCACGCACGTCTCCGGGCAGTCCACCATTGTCCGGCATATGGACGGATCTATTCTGAATGGTGAGACGCGGGTGAGGGGTGGGTTCCGCTCAGTCGCCCAGGAACGCACCGGGCCACGGTCCCGGCGTCGGGAGGTCCGCCTCCAGCTCCACCTTCGTGTCGAACAGGGTGAAGCCGCGCCGCAGATAGTTGTCCAGCGCGTACGGGCCGTCCTTGCTGCACGTGTGGAGCCACACCCGCTTCACCGGGGCGAGATCCGGCCACCGGTCCGCCAGGTCCCAGGCGCGCGCCGTACCGAACGACAACAGGTGCCCCCCGATCCGGCGCCCCCGGAACGCGGGCAGCAGCCCGAAGTAGGCGATCTCCACCACGCCCTCCCCGGTCGCCTCCAGCTCGACGTACCCGGCGGGCGTGCCCCGCTCGTACGCCACCCAGGTCTCCACGCCGGGCCGCCCCAGGTACTCCGCCCACCGGGCGTGGGTCCAGCCGAGCCGGTCGGTCCAGCGGATGTCGCCGCCGACCGAGGCGTACAGGAACCGGCTGAACTCGGGGGACGGCACCTCGGCCCGTACGATCCGCACCGCGTCGCCCTCGGGGGCCGCTGCGGGCAGGAGGTCGGACGGCGAGGTCTGTTCCAGGGACCAGGTGGTGACAGGGACGCTGCTCATGGGCTCAGGGAATCATCCCGCCCACGGGCCTGTCGATCGTCGGCGGCCAGGTCACGGCTCAGTCCAGCGAGCGTTCCAGCGAGGCCAGCGGGACCGCGAACAGCATCCGGTCCGACAGCGACCACACCTCGCCGGTCTCCTGCCAGTACGACAGCGACACCGCCGACTCGGTCCAGCAGTGGTGCGAGCCGTCCGACCCGCAGCGGGCCCCCTTCGCGCCGTCCGCGTCCTGCCGCCACAGCCCGCCCCGGCCGTCCTCGGCGCCGGGCAACTGGCCGGTGTACCAGGAGGCGCCCTCCGCCCCGGCGTGCCGGTACGACAGCACGCCCCGCACCCCGCGCGCCTTGGTCCGGAACACCTCGACGGCGTCGGTGTGCCCGGCGGAGTCGGTGGCGAGCAGGCCGGCTCGCGCGGGGGCGGCGCTGAACGCGTACCGCCACAGCCGGGCGCGGCGGGCGCCGTCCGGGGAGGTGCGCTCGGCCGCGACCAGGCTGTCCGGGGCGGTGCTCCGGTCCAGCGCCAGCGGGCCGGGACAGGGTGGGCGGCCGCCCTCGCAGCGGCCGCGGGTGTAGCGGTAGGAGCCCACGGCGGGCAGTACGTACCGGTACCCGGCGGCCGACCAGCCGTGCGGCACCCGGCCGACGGCGGGCTCGTTGGTGGTGGTGCGCTGGATGCGGTCCAGGTCGTAGACGTAGAGCGCCTCGGCGCCGCCGTCGGAGGTGGTGACCAGCAGCTTGCCGTGGTTCCAGACCATGCCGGAGACGCCCGAGGTCAGGGGCCGGTAGTCCCGGCCGCCGTCGACCGGCACCACCAGCAGGACCCAGCGGTAGACCGGGCGGGCGGGGTCGTCGAGATTCGTGAACGCGACGCGGGTCAGGCCGCGTTCGGCCGCGCGGCCGGTATCGGTGGCGTGCGTCCAGCCGGTGAGCACGACCCGGTGGCTGCCCCAGACGCCGTCCTCGTCGGCGTCGCCGGAGGTGGTCACGGCGGCGGGGCGCCAGGCGGTGTCGGCGGTGTCGGCCGGGTCCCAGCAGTACGAACGGGTGGCCTCGGGGGTCAGCGGCAGCGAGGAGCGGTCGTCGCCCGCGCAGTCGGCGCCCGTCCGCATCCGGCGGTCGGCGTCGCCGAGCACGGTGTCCACGCCGACCGGGCGGCCCATGGCGGCGGAGAGGCGGTTCAGCACGGGGGCGGGCTCCAGGCGCTCCTGGAGACGCAGCGGGGCGGTGTCGGAGGCGGAGGTGAGCGGCTTGAGCGCGCCGGGGTTCCCGGCGACCTCGGCCTGGGAGGTGCTGATCAGCGTGGCCGCCGCGGTGAGCGCCAGTCCGGTCCCGGTGAGGGCCGCGCGCAACGCCACGCCCCGTCTGCGCCTGCGGTGTCTGCCGCGTTGCTTCATGTCTCCTCCCGAGGCGGGCCAACTGCGCCCGGCGATCGTCATGTTGATCACCCGGCACGGGGCGGACCCGCCTCGGATGCTACGGCAGCACGCGGCGCGCCGGGGCCAAGAGGCCGCAAATACGCGGAAGGTGCCCGGTGTGCGGCAGGAGGCGCCCGGCGTGAAAGGGGGCGCTCAACGCGTCCCGTGTGCCGTGCGGCGCACCGCGATCCCCGGTGCCGTGGAGCGCGGCAGCAGGTCACGGGGGTCGTCCGGGAGCAGCACCTCGGCCTCCGCGTCCTCCCGCAGCCGGTACGGCCGATGCAGGAGGAGCGCCCCGAGATATCGGCGTACCCGCGACATCTCCGCGCGGACGGTGACCGTGCGGGAGGGGTCGCCGAACACGTCCTCGGCCAGCCCCGCCGCACTGCGCCCCGCACGCTGGGCCACGAGCAGGTACAGCAACTCCGCGTGCCGCTCACTGGGTTCACGGGTCCAGGTGCCGCCCGCGTCGGACACCGTGAGCAGCCGGCGCTCGGGGTGGGACAGGTCGAGCACCAACCTCCCCGTGCCGTCCGGCGTTTCGGCGGACGCCCGCAGCAACCAGCCCCCGGCCAGCGGCTCCACCGCGCACATCCCCAGCCCCGGCAGCCAACGCCTGCCCAGAGAAAGCGACTTGGGCAGCGTGATGCGGCGTACGTACGGCATCCCCGTCACCGCCGCCGACCAGCCGTCCCGGTCCACCACGAGCGCGCGTCCGTCCAGCCGGGCCAGCACCGGCGCGGCCACCGACCGCAGTTGCTCCAGGGAGCCGAGGTGCAGCTCGCGCAGCCGGGCCTCGGCGAGCCGGGCGACCGACTCCACCCAGGCGAGGGTCGCCGGATGCATGCTCTCCAGCGGACCGCTGATGTCCACCACGCCGATCAGCCGCCCGTCCCGGGGATCGGTGACCGGCGCTCCCGCGCACGTCCAGGCGGCGTGCGAGCGGACGAAGTGCTCGGCGGCGAACACCTGCACCGGCCGCCGCACCACCGCCGGGGTGCCGACCCCGTTGGTGCCCACGACCGCCTCGCTCCAGTCCGCGCCGATCTCGAAGCCGAGCCCGTCCGCCCGGCGCAGCACGGCGGGCGAGCCCTCCCGCCACAGCACCCGGCTGTCCGCGTCCGCGACGACCATGATGTGGCGGGCCACGTCCGCGACCGAAAGCAGCCCCTCCCGCAGTACCGGCAGGACGTGCCGGAGCGGCGACTCCTCCCGGCGGCGGCGCACCTCCTCGGCGCTCAACAGCCCCGCCCTGACGTCCCGGTCGGGGTCGACGCCGTCGCGCAGCATCCGTTCCCAGGACTGTCCGATCACCGGCCGGGGTGCCATCGGCGCACGTCGCCCGGCGAGCGTCGCCTCGCGGACCTGCGCCAGCATGCGCGCCGTGCGCGGCGGGTCGGCGGCGGTCGGACGCGCCACGTCACTTGGCGGGTTCACCACGGGAGTCCTTCCCTCTCCGGACAGCGCGCACGGCCCTGTCAAGCCGTCCGGAGGGCGGTTTCCGGTCGGCCGACGCCCCCATACTGCCGTCGGTCCCCGGTCGGGGGGAACACCCTCCGCGCACTGTCGGCGACAAGTTGCAACCCCCTGCAACCCTGGTGAACCCGGAAGGGCGGCAGGAGACTTGACTCCCGCGCCGCCTCAAGGGCGGCGTTCGCGCCCCGTCGCGGGCCCGTGTCGCGGGGGCGGTGCCGAGTCGGCGCGGCACCGCCCCCGCGGCGCCGCACCGTCCGCCGGGTCGCCGCACAAGCGTGCCCCCGCGAGGTGAGGGGCGCGTGGTGCGGCGGATACCGTTAGGACGTGCAGTCAGCAAGCGAATCCTCCCAGCGGCCCCACGGTCGCCTCCACCGGGCCAAGGCTCTCTACCGGAACGTCTCCAAACGGAGGACGGCCTGGCTGCTGCTGACGGACACCGTCAATTCCTGCATGGAGTACCGCATCCTGGGCCTCGCCGCCGAGGCCGCGTTCTTCACGCTGCTGTCCGTGCCCCCGCTGCTGCTCAGCCTCATCGGCCTGCTCGGCTACGTCGACGACTGGACCGGCGCCGACACCATCCACAGCCTGGAGACCAACCTCCTCGAAGCCTCCCGCACCGTCCTGTCCGACAAGGGCGTCAAGGAGATCGCCGAGCCGATCCTGGACGACGTGATGAAGGGCGGCCGGCCCGACGTCATCTCCATCGGCTTCCTGTTCGCCCTCTGGTCGGGCTCGCGCGCGGTGAACGTCTTCATCGACACCATCACCGTGATGTACGGCCTCGACGGGGTCCGGGGCATCGTCAAGACCCGGATCATGGCGTTCCTGCTGTTCGTGGTCGCCCTGCTGATCGGCTCGGTGGCGCTGCCGCTGATGGTGGCCGGGCCGGACGCGGTGGTCGGGGTGCTGCCCTGGTCGGCGACGGTCGTCCAGGTGCTGTACTGGCCGGTCGTCATCGTGCTCTCCATCGTCTTCCTGACCACGCTGTACCACGTCTCCGTCCCGGTCCGCTCGCCGTGGATCGAGGACGTGCCCGGCGCGCTGGTCGCGCTCGCCATGTGGGTCCTGGGCAGCCTCCTGCTGCGCGTCTACCTCACCCACACCATCGAGGGCGCCACCATCTATGGCTCCCTCGCCGCCGCCGTCGCGGTGCTGCTGTGGATCGGCGTGTCCGCCTTCGCCGTGCTGGTCGGCGCCGCCGTCAACGCCGCCATCGACCGGGTCTGGCCCGCCGCCGCGACCGCCGCCGCCCGCGAGGCCAACGAACGCCAGCGGGAGGCCCAGGTCGCGGACTACGTCGCCTGGGCGGCCGGGCTGCGCGACGCCGACCCGGACGACCCGGACATGCCGTCCGAGTTCCCCGAGCGCTGGTCCCGCTTCCTGCCCCCGGAGGACATCACCGGCCGGCTGCGCGGCCACACCCGCAACGGCCACCAGCCGCCCAAGGGCCACCAGGACGACGACTGACCGTACGGACGGTCGGTGCGCCGGAATAGATCCACTCCGCGCGGCGCTCTGAGAGACAGATGTGGTGCGTGCCGCCACGGCGGCCGCACCGGCGACGAAGGGCTGGTGGGCGATGACGGCTGACCGGACGGGCCCGGTGGCCCGCACCCCGTACGGCGCGGTACGCGGCCGGTACGAGCACGGGAACGCGGTGTTCCGTGGCATCCCCTACGCCGCACCCCCCTTCGGCATCCGCCGCTTCCGCGCCCCCGAGCCGCCCGAGCCCTGGGACGGCGTGCGCGACGCCGGAGCCTTCGGGCCGACCCCGCCGAAACCCCCGTACTCCGAGGCGTTCGCCCAGTACCTCTCCGACCCCTCGGTCCCCGGCGACGACTGTCTGAGCCTCAACGTCTGGACCCCCGAGCCCGGCCCCGGCGCCCGTCTCCCGGTGCTGGTCTGGCTGCACGGCGGCGCGCTGACCAGGGGTTCCTCGGCGGTACCGGTGTACGACGGGCGCGCCTTCGCCCGCGACGGCGTCGTCCTCGTCTCGGTCAACTACCGGCTCGGCGTCGAGGGCTACGGACTCTTCCCCGACGCCCCCGCCAACCTGGGCCTGCGCGACCAGCTCGCCGCGCTGCGCTGGGTCCACGAGTCCATCGCGGCCTTCGGCGGCGACCCCGGCAACGTCACCCTGGCCGGGCAGTCGGCCGGCGCCATCAGCACGGGCGTGCTCATCGCGGCCCCGCAGGCGCGCGGACTGGTCCGGCGGGCGGTGCTCCAGAGCGGGGCGCCGGAGGTCTCGGACCGGGAGAAGGTCCGGCGCATGGTCCGCCGGATGGCGACCCGCCTGAAGATCCCCGCGACCGCAGCCGCCTTCGCCGACGTCGACCGCGACCTGCTGCTGCGCACCCAGGCCGAGGTCAGCCGCCGCAGCAGCCCCATCCTGGGCGGGCCCGGCTTCGGCATCGTCGTCGACGGCGACCTCGTCCCCACCGACCCGCTGGCCGCCCTCACCGCAGGCGACGCGGCGCACGGCGTCGACCTGCTGATGGGCTGGACCCGCGACGAGTACCGGCTCTGGCTGGTGCCCGGCGGCCTGGTCGAGCACGTCGACCGGCTCGGCGCGGTCGCGCTGGCCGGCGCGATGGCCCGCTGCCACGTCGGCTCCGAGGTCCCGCGCGGCTACCGCGCCCTGCACCCCGAGGCGGGCGCCGCCGAGCTGGTCGGCCAGATGGTCACCGACCACATGCTCCGCCTCCCCCTGCACCGCCTGGCCGACGCCCGCCCGTCCCGTTCCCACGTGTACGAATTCGCCTGGCCGTCCCTCCGCCCCGCCCTCGGCGCCTGCCACTCCCTGGAACTCGGCTTCGTCTTCGACACCGGCGAGGTCGAGGAGGCCGTGAAACTGGCCGGCAAGGGCGCCCCCCAGTCCCTCGCCGACACCATGCACACCTCCTGGGTCGACTTCGCCACCACGGGCGACCCCGGCTGGCCCTCCTGGGACGCCGCCCACCCGACCCGCGTCTTCGCCACCACGGGCCCCCACCTGGCCCACGGCCCCCGAGACGCGGAACTCGCCCTCTGGACGCGCCCCCTCGTCCCCCGCCAGACCCCGTCACCCGACCGCCTCGCGGCGGTACGGCGCCTGCGGAGGTCCCCGGTGCTGCGGAGGCGCTGAGCAGCCGCGCGCTAGTGGGCGGGGCCGGACGCCCAGGCCAGCGGCGGCACGATCGACTGGACGTCCGCTCCCTCACCGACCCACAGCCCGATGAACAGGGCGGCGGCCGCCTCCAGCAGGGCGGCCCGGGCGAGGGGCCCGGCCGAAACCGGCAGGCAGCCCGTGTCCCGGACCAGTTCCCGGGCGAGCGCGAGGGACTCCTCGTCGTCGCCGCAGAGCGGGACGGACAGGGCGCGGCCGCCGAAGACCGGAGGCCGCATGCGCCACACGTCCTCGTGACAGAGATTGAACGCCTTGACCACATGGGCTTCCGGCGCCGCCGACGCCAGCCGTTCCGCGGCCGACGGGCCCCGGGCCGTGAGGAGTCCGAAGCCGGGCCCCACCGGGTTCGAGCAGTCCAGCAGCGTCGTCCCGGACAGCGCCGGGCCCAGCCGGCCGACCACCTCCTCGCCCGCCCCGAAGGGCAGTGCGGCCAGGACCACCTGCCCGAACCCGGCCGCCTCGCGCAGTCCGCCGGCACGGGCGGCACCACCGACGCCCCGCGCCAGGCGCGCCGCCCGGTGCGGGTCGCGCCCGCCGATGAGCACCTCGTGCCCGGCCCGCGCCCAGTGGGTGGCGAGGGCGTCCGCCATGTTGCCCGTCCCCAGTACGCCGATCCTCATCGTTCGTCCCTTCGCCCCGTTCGGTCGTCCGGAACGACGGTAGGGAGCCCGTCGGGCACCATGTGGTGCGTGACGACCGACGCGTTCCTCGCCGACTGCCGGGCCCGCCTCGCCTTCGACCTGCTCTCGAACACCTGGAACGCCGTCGTGCTCTGGGCGTTGCGCGACGGACCGCTCCGCCCCGTCGAACTGCGGGAGCGGATCGGGGGCATCAGCTCCAAGGTCCTCACCGAGACACTGCGCCGCCTTCAGTACAACGGCCTGGTGGCCCGGCGGCCGCGGCCCGGAGCGCCGCCGCGAGTCGAGTACCGGCTCACCGATCTGGGGCGGACCTTCCTCGCCCCCATCGGCGCCGTGGGCGCCTGGGCCTTCGACCACGGTGACGAGGTCATGGCGGCACAGGAAGCCGCGTCCGGCGAGTGATCAGGTACGGCCCAGAGCCCGCGCGATCGCGGTGATCGTCTCCGGGCCCACGCGGCAGCAGCCGCCCACGAGGCGGGCGCCGGTGGTGGAGAGGGCGGGGGTGAGGGTGGGGGCGTTGTCCCAGGAGCGGGTTCGCGCGTTCCAGGTCTCGCCGCTGTTGGGGTAGGCGACCACTGGTTTGCCGGTGATCCGGGCCGCGGTTTCCACCGCTCTCGGGACGTCCTCGGGGGCGCAGCAGTTCACGCCCACCGCGATGATCTCCTCGGCGTCGGCGGCCAGGGCGAATGCCGCCTCCAGGGGCTGGCCGGCGCGGGTGTGGTTGCCGTCGATGGTGTAGGACAGCCAGGCGGGGATGCCCAGGCCGCGTACCGCGTGCAGGAGGGCCGCTGCCTCGTCGGTGTCGGGGATCGTCTCCAGGGCCAGGATGTCGGGGGCGGCCTCCGCCAGGACCTCCAGGCGGGGGCGGTGGAAGCGTTCCAGCTCGGTGCGGGTCAGGCCGTAGCGGCCCCGGTACTCGGAGCCGTCCGCGAGCATCGCGCCGTACGGGCCCGCCGAGGCGGCGACCCAGAGGGGGCGGGTTGCCTCGGCGCGGCGGGCGGCCGCACGGGCCAGTTCGACGCTGGAGGTCAGCAGGCGCGCGGCTTCCGCGTGGTCGATGCCGCGCCGGGCGAAGCCCTCGAAGGTGGCCTGGTAGCTGGCGGTGATCGCCACGTCGGCACCGGCCCTGTAGTAGGCGAGGTGGGCCTCGGTGATCGCCTCCGGGGCCTCCGCGAGCAGGCGGGCCGACCACAGCTCGTCGCTCAGGTCGTGCCCGGCCGACGCCAACTGGTTGGAGAGGCCGCCGTCCAGGACGAGCGGCGGGCCCTCGGTGAGGGCGGTGGCCAGATCGGTGCTCATCCCTCGACGCTAATCGAGGTGAGGGCCTCGGCGAGCCGGTCCGCGAACTCCTCCGGGTGCTCCACGGTGCCGAGGTGGCCGCCGGGGAGTTCGAGGAGGGGGCCGCCGGACAGGAACGCGGCCGTGCGGTGGGGGAGTTGGCCGCGTGAGTCCGCTCCTGCGGCGAGCGTCAGCCGGGCGAGCGGGGGTGCGGGGACGTAGGCGGTGAACGGGCGCAGTACATGCGCGAGGAAGACGCCCATCGGGGTCGCGTCGGGCCCCTCGGCGGGCGGTCGCCCGGGCCCGGCCAGCGCGGCGATCAGCTCCCGGCGCCGCTCGGCCCCGTCCGGCAGCACCAGCGCGCACGGCGGCTCGTGCGCGACCACGTGCGCCAGCCGCGCCGGGTGCCGCGCGGCCAGCGCGAGCGCCGCGATCCCGCCCGAGCTGGTCCCGAAGACGTACGCCAGCTCACCGGCCGGCAGCACGGCGGCCAGCACCCGGTCCGCGCCGTCCGCCCAGTCCTCCGGCCGCTGGTCCGGCACCGGCTCCCCGAGGCGCCCGTGCGCCAGGCCCAGCGGGTCGTACGTCACCACGGTGAACCGGCGCGCCAGCCGCGCGACCAGCGGGCCGAGCCCCATCGGATGCCCGGCGCCGCCCGGCAGGAGGAGCAGCACCGGGCCGGTGCCGGTGACGTCGAAGTCGGGGGTCCTCACGCGCTCTCCCTCGGCCAGTTCTCCAGCGCCCGGTGCAGCGCCTCGACCCCCTTCTCCCAGGAGGCGTCCACCGCGCGGCCGGCGCCGAAGCCACCCGCCGATTCGAGGACGCAGTAGCCGTGGAAGGTGCTGCGCAGCAGGCGTACCGCGTCCGTGAGGTCGGGCTCGTTCAGGCCGTAGGCGCGCAGCATCCCGTAGGTGATCTCGGCGGTGCGGCGCAGGGCGGGGGAGTCCGCGATCAGGGACTGGTCGATGCGGATCTGGGTGGCCGCGTACCGGCCGGGGTGCTCCAGGGCGTAGGCGCGGTACGCGTTCGCGAAGGCGGTCAGCGCGTCCCGGCCCGCGCGTCCGGCGACCGCCGCCGCGATGCGGTCGATCAGCTCGCCGCCCGCGTACAGCGCCAGCCGGGTGCGCAGGTCGTTCAGGTTCCGGACGTGCGAGTAGAGGCTGGCGTCCTTCACTCCGAAGCGCCGGGCCAGCGCGGAGAGGGTGACGTGCTCGAAGCCGGCCTCGTCCGCGAGTTCGGCGGCGGCCGCGACCAGCCGGTCGGCCGTAATCCCCGCACGCGCCATGGACCCACCTCCTTGGATGCCTAGCGCACATCCTAGAGGCTCTAGGAAAGAATCTCCCGCACGAATTCATTGGCGAACTTCCTCGCCGGGTCCAGCTCGGCCACCAGCGCCCGGAAGTCGGCCAGCCTGGGCAGCCGCCCCCTGATGACCGCCGACGGCATCGCGAACACCTTCCCCCAGTGCGGCCGGGCGTCCAGCGCGCCGAGCGCGGCCTCCACCGCGCGGACCACGGGGAGCACGCGCGCCGCGTCCTCGATCCAGGTGAAGTGCAGCGCCACCGAGTCCCGCCCGTACGCCGGGCTGAGCCACTGCGCGTCGGCCGCGACCGTACGGACCTCACAGGTCAGCACCACGCCGGCGAGCGCCTCCCGGATCGCGTCCAGGGCGTGCAGCGCGGCCAGGGCGTCCGCCCTCGGCAACAGGTACTCCGACTGGAGTTCCGAACCGCTGCTGGGCGTGAACTCGGCCCGGAAATGCGGCAGTCGCTCGTGCCAGGGGCCGGGCACACCGCCCTGCTCGGTGCAGTTGACCGCGGGCATCCCCGGCACCGGATGCATCGCCCCGGCCGCCGGCTCGGCCCACGGGAAGTCCACCGGTGCCTGGTCGGTGCGCCGCTTCAGCCACACCTGCCGGAACCCCGGTGCCCGCCAGTCGGTGAACAGGCTCACGCTGTACGCCGAGGCCGCGACCGTCTCGTACTCCAGCCCGTCCAGGGGGAGTTCGGCGAAGACGTGCTGCTCGACCTCGTACGCCGGTTCCAGGTCGAGGGTGAGGGCGGTGACCACGCCGAGCGCGCCCAGCGAGGTCACGGCGCCGTCGAAACGGGCGTCGCCGCGGGCGATCCGCAGCGTGCCGCCGTCCGCCGTGATCAGCTCCACCTCACGCACCGCCGAGGCGAGCGGCCCGTTGTCCACGCCGGAGCCGTGGGTGCCCGTCGCGACGGACCCGGCGACCGAAATGTGCGGCAGGGACGCCATGTTGGCGAGCGCCAGCCCGTGCGCGTGCACCGTACGGGCCAGCTCCGCGTACCGGACCCCGCCCCCGACCCGTACCGTCCGGGCCGACGTGTCCACGTCGATCACCGGGGGCAGCCCGGCCACCGACAGCAGTACGCCCCCGGCGCCGGGGTCCGCGATCCGGTTGAAGGAGTGCCCGCTGCCCAGCACCCGCACCCGCGCGCTGTCCGACACCAGTGCCCGCAGCGCGTCCGGCGAGGTGGGCCGGTGGAACTCGTCGGCCGTGTACGTGATGTTCCGCGCCCAGTTGGTGACCGCCCGCGCCGACCTGGTCATCCCTGCCGTCCCTCCCCGAGAGTGCCTGTGCCCAGACCCTCTCATCACTCCCGTGACCTGGGGAGACCCGGACCGAGGGACAACACGTCGCGTGGCTCACAGCCCCCCCCCGGGAGGGCTTGCCGGGAAGTGGGGGCATACGGTGTGAGATGTACGTGTGAGCCGGGACCTTAGCCGGAGGAGACAGGGATGGGCAGCCGCACCGCGCTGGTCGAGGATCTGATGGAGCGGTTCCCGCATGTGCCGCGGGAAGCCGTCTTCAAGGAGGACCTGCTCCGGGGCGGAGTCGCCTTCGACGCCTCGGCCCTCAGCGACAACGAGAACGGCGAGGTCAAGCCGAAGTCGTACTTCATCTTCTCCTTCGACCACGGCACCCTCCCCGAGCTGGGCGAGGCCGCGCTCCGCAGGCCCCCGGAGGAGATCATCCTCACCGGCGGCCCCTACGACCTGCGCCGCACGGTCGTCTCCGTACGGGTGAACCCCGCCTCCCCCTACCGGGTCGCCGCTGACGAGCACGGCCAGCTCGGCCTTTACCTCGACGGCAAGCGGATCTCCGACGTCGGCGTGCCGCCGATGCCGGAGTACTACCGGCACAAGCTCTCCAACGGGAAGTCGGTCATGGAGGTGGCCCCCACCATCCAGTGGGGCTACCTGATCTACCTGACCGCCTTCCGCGTCTGCCAGTACTTCGGCGCCAAGGAGGAGTGCCAGTACTGCGACATCAACCACAACTGGCGCCAGCACAAGGCGGCGGGCCGCCCGTACACGGGCGTGAAGGACGTCGACGAGGTCCTCGAGGCGCTGGAGATCATCGACAAGTACGACACCGCCAAGATCTCCACCGCGTACACGCTCACCGGCGGCGCGATCACGACCAAGGTCCAGGGGCTGGACGAGGCCGACTTCTACGGGCGGTACGCCAAGGCCATCGAGGAGCACTTCCCGGGCCGCTGGATCGGCAAGGTCGTCGCGCAGGCGCTGCCCAAGCCGGACGTCCAGCGCTTCAAGGACTACGGCGTGCAGATCTACCACCCCAACTTCGAGGTGTGGGACGAGTATCTGTTCAAGATGTACTGCCCCGGCAAGGAGCGGTACGTCGGCCGGGACGAGTGGCACAAGCGCATCCTGGACTCCGCCGACGTGTTCGGCGCGCGCAACGTGATCCCCAACTTCGTGGCGGGCGTGGAGATGGCCGAGCCCTTCGGCTTCACCAGCGTCGACGAGGCCATCGCCTCCACCACCGAGGGCCTGCGCTTCTTCATGTCGCACGGCATCACGCCCCGCTTCACCACCTGGTGCCCCGAGCCCACCACCCCGCTCGGCAAGGCCAATCCGCAGGGCGCGCCGCTGGAGTACCACATCCGGCTGCTGGAGGCGTACCGCAACACCATGGACGACTTCGGCCTCTCCTACCCGCCCGGCTACGGGCCGCCCGGCCCCGGCAACGCGGTGTTCTCCGTCAGCTCCTTCATGGACAGCCTGTCCGCGGAGGAGCGGGTGGAGGTCTGAACCGGCCTGCGGTTCCGGGGCTTTGAACCGCTGAGCGCCCGCTTCCGTATCTTCTGACGGAGTGGCGGGCGCGCGGCGGGCGGTCCCGGTCACGCCGGGCGACGAGCCGCTCACCCGATCCGCCGGGTCCGCTTGTCAGCCCGGCGGCGGCGTGAAAGGCTCCTGCCTCCGCGAGGCCCCAACTCCACCATCGCTGTGGGGAGTTGCCCCTCGCTCGTGGACGCTGGAGACCGATGCCCGATCTGCCGCCACCTCAGGACGCCGCCGAGGCAGCGCTGTTCGCCGAGTGCTGGGACGCGGTCCTCTCCTACGCCGACCTGTGCACGGCCGGAGCGGGAACGGCACACCAACTGGCCGACGAAGCCTTTACGTTGGGGATGCGTGAGCTGCGGGCCGCGCAGGGTGCCGTGCGCGGCCGTACCGCCCGGCTGCCGGTCATCCCCCAACTCCTCACCGCCGTACGGGAGACGGCGGCCGGCTGGGAGAGCGCGGGCAAGGGACACAAGCTCGACCCCGACCTCCGTCTCTGGCTCAACTCAGAGGCGGCCGCCCGTTATACGGGTCCTCCGCTGGGCCGGCCCATCGCGCTGCGGGGTCTGCGTGACATGCCCGAGGCGGACGCCACGCTGCTCTGGCTCGCCGAGGTGGAGTCGCTCCCGCTGCCCAGCGTGGCCCGGCGGCTGGGCCTGGACCCGCTGACCACGGGCGCCGAACTCGACCAGGTCCGCGTGCTGTTCCACGACCGCTGCCACCGCGCCCACCGCGACACCCCGCTGGACGCCGAGTGCCGCAGCTACGCCCGCCTGCTGGACGCCGTCACCCGCTCGCCCGGCGCCGAGACCCCCGAGGACCTCTCCCGCCACCTCGCCACCTGCGTCCCGTGCGCCGAGGCCGCCGCCTGCCTGCGCCTGCACGGCGGCGGCATCCCGGCCGCGCTCGCCGGGGGCGTCATCGGCTGGGGCGCTCTCGCCTACCTGGAGCGCCGCCGCCGCGCCGCCGAGGTCCGCCTCGGCGTGGGCGCGCCCTCGGGGCCGGGGGCGCGGGCGGACGACGAGGCGGCGCGGGGCCGCGTACTGCGCGGCAGCCTCCTGGCGGCGGCGGGGCTGCTGTCGGCGGTGGCCCTGGGGGTCTCCCTGATGCCCTTCGGCACCCCGGACGACACCGACGCCTCCGCACGCGACGACCAGAAGCCGATCGCCGCCCCCGACACTCCGCACCCCGACCCCACCCCGGCCCCGTCCCGCTCGGCGGCCCCGGCGACGACCCGTACCGTCCCGGTCCCGGCGTCCCCGCTCCCGACCCCGACCCGGTCTCGCGAACCGGCGCCGCCTCCCTCCCCGAAGCCCTCCGCGACCCCGTCCCCCACGCCGAGCACCCGTACGACCTGCCGCGTCGCCTACCACCTCGACGACGAATGGAGCGACGGCTTCCAGGCCAGCCTCCACATCACCACCGACACCCCCCTCTCCGACTGGCAGCTCACCTGGACCTTCCCCGACGGCCAGCACATCGGCCAGACCTGGGACGCGACCCCCCACCAGGACGGCGCCCGGGTCACGGCGGAGGCCAAGAGTTACAACCGCGAGGTCGCCGCCGACGGGACGATCGCGTTCGGGTTCGTGGGGACACGGGACGGGGGGAACGGGGCGCCACGGGGGTTCCGGCTCAACGGGGAGCCCTGCGCGAACGGTTGACCGCAGCCTGGTCGCCGGCCGTGCGGGAGGATGGCCGTCATGACGGACAGCCATGGTGAACTGCACGAACTGCTCCACCGCGCCGGCCTGGAGAAGGTCGGGGACGGCAGGGTCTCCGAGGCGCTGCCCTCACAAGCTGCCTGGCGTCCCGTGATCGCGGCGAGCACGGAGCCCACGCTCGCGGTGCCGGACGACCGTCCCGACCTGGTCGCCGAGTTGAACCGGCAGTGGCACCGGCTCGCCGTCGAGCGCGGTGTGATCGACGGGGACGGGGAGTTCCTGATCCACGTCGCCAATCACGGCTGCGCCTGCTGGACCCGAGTGCGGCTGGGGGAGCAGTGGGATCTGGCCGGCCTCCTCGGCCCCCGCCCGGGTCAGCCGGAGTTCGTGACGATGTCCCCGGACGGGGAGAGCGTCCTGGGCGTCACCTGCGAGGAGTACGAGGTCTGGTTCGTGGCCGTCGCCCCGTTCGGGGACTGGCTGGAGGCGTGGGCACGGGGGTTGGCGGTGGAGAGACCGGACGCCGGCTGGGACACCGTCCTGCGACGGAAGACGGGGTCGGCGCGGCTGCGGGGCGCATGGCGCGAGGGGCTGGGCGCAAACCCTTCCGCCTCTCCGGCCGTGCTGTGCCGCCTCCTCGACGTCGCCCCTGAGGAGCGGCTCCCGTCCGGGCTCAGATATCGGGAACTCCCCGAGGAGGTGGTCGCGGCCTGGGTCGCGCACCCCGAGTGGCGGGTGCGCGAGCAATTGGCGGAGCGGCCGCTCGACGCCGAACAGAGCGCCGTGCTCTTCCGCGATCCCGATCCGCGACACCGGTGGTCGCTCCTCACCAGTGTGGTGGACCAGCACCCGCCGCTCACCGCCGCGACCTTCGCCCAGCTCGCCACTGACCCCAGCCCGCGCGTGCGTGCCGAGCTGGTCCGTCACCGCGACCTGCCGGTGCGGCACCTCGTCGCGCTGGCCGCCGACCCGGACACCGCAGTACGGAAGGAAGCCGTCCCGCGTGCCTGGACGCATCTGGCTCCTCCGGCGCGGGCGGCCCTGCTCGCGGACCCGGACGCCGGCGTGCGGTTCACAGCCATGCTGCTCCACCACGACTCCACCCCCCTCCCGCCGGCCGACTTCGCCGCACTTCCCGGTGCCGCCCACCGGGAGCGCGCCGCGCTCACCTGCGTTCTCGCCCGTGAGCTGGCCGAGGAACTGGTCCACGGCACCGAGACCACCCTGCGCAGGGCCGTCGCCCGGAATCCGCATCTGGACGCCGACTTGGTGGCTCTGCTCGGCCAGGACCCGGACCCCGGCATCCGCTGGTGGGTGTACGTCCGTCCGGAGCTCACCGAAGCGGAACGCTCCCGCGTGGCCATCGACTTCGATCCGGACGCCCACTGCCGCCCCCTCCCGTGGGTCCAAGAGCTGGCGGACGACGAGGAGGCCATGCGCCGCTGCGCCACCTCCGCACACGTCATGCTCCGCCGCAGCGCCGCGTGCGCGACGAACCTGCCGCCCGACGTGGTCGACCTGCTGGCGCGCGACGAGGACCGGGTCGTCCGGCTCTTCCTCGCCGAAAGCTGCGCCCAGGCCCCGGCGGACCTCCTGCTGGAGATGGTGCGGACCTGGAACGGCTACTCGTCCGCCCGGATGATCGAGCACCCCAACTTCCCCCGGCAGGGCCTTCTCCGCTTCGCGGACGACCCCGACCCCCGCACCCGTAAACTCGCCCTCCTCGACCCGGAGTCACCCACCGAACTGGTGGAACGCTTCAGCCGTGACGCGGACGCGACTATCCGCCGATCCGCGCTGGCCGACGAGCGGCTGTCCGTCGCCTCCGTGATCCGCCTGCTCGACGATCCGCACGCGTACATACGGGACGCCGCAGCCGCCGACCCCCGCCTCCCCGTCCACGTCC
The DNA here is from genome assembly GCF_004784475.1 of Streptomyces bauhiniae. GTDB lineage: Bacteria > Actinomycetota > Actinomycetes > Streptomycetales > Streptomycetaceae > Streptomyces > Streptomyces seoulensis. The sequence continues at coordinate 313,126 of NZ_SRRT01000004.1, read as the reverse complement.
TGACCACCCGCCTGTACGACCGCACCACGGCAAACTCCGCCGCGGCCAACCCCGCCCTCCCGGAAGCCGTCATGCACCACCTGCTGGACGCGACGGAAATCGATGGCGGCTCAGCACTCGTCGCTCTAGAGTGAGGACCGCTTCGCGCGGCGGTAGGTCGTCGCCGCTTCAGGCTGAGTGAGGAAAGGGAGGTGTGACCGATGGCTGTCTCTGTGCTGGGCCGTGCCCGCGACCAGAAGTTCATCCACTCCACCTCCGTGGCCACCGGCTGATCCGATCGCGCCCTAGGCGCTCGCCGGGGTCACCCTTGTGAAGGGTCTCCCTTGCAACTCTCCTCCTCGCATGCTCTTTTGCCCCTCGGCTGGGACTCCCACTGGGAAGCCGAGTTCGCTCCCTACGCCCGTCAGGGGCTGCTTCCCGGGCGGGTCGTCCGGGTGGACCGGGGGCAGTGTGATGTCCTCACCGCGGACGGGGTCGTCCGTGCGGACACCGAGTTCGTCGTCCCCCGTGACCCGATGAAGGTCGTGTGCACGGGGGACTGGGTCGCCGTCGACCCCGAGGGCGGCGACCCCCGGTACGTCCGGGCCTACCTTCCCCGCCGGACGGCGTTCGTGCGGTCCACCTCGTCCAAGCGGTCCGACGGGCAGATTCTCGCGGCCAACGTCGATCACGCCGTGGTCGCCGTGTCGCTCGCCGTCGAGCTGGACCTCGGGCGGGTCGAGCGGTTTCTCGCGCTGGCGTGGGAGTCCGGGGCGCAGCCGGTGGTCGTGCTGGCCAAGGCCGACCTCGTACCGGACCCCGCGACGCTCGCGCACCTCGTACAGGACGTCGAGACCACCGCGCCCGGCGTCCCCGTACTCACCGTCAGCGCGCTGCACGGCGACGGGCTGGACGTGCTCCGGGCGCTGATCGGCACCGGCACCGCCGTGCTGCTCGGGCAGTCCGGCGCGGGCAAGTCCACGCTGGCCAACGCGCTCGTCGGTACGGACGTCATGGACGTCCAGGCCGCGCGGGACGTGGACGGCAAGGGCCGGCACACCACGACCACCCGCAACCTGCTCCCGCTGCCCGGCGGGGGCGTGCTCATCGACACCCCCGGACTGCGCGGCGTCGGCCTGTACGACGCGGAGAGCGGGGTCGGCCAGGTGTTCTCCGAGATCGAGGAACTGGCGGCGCGCTGCCGGTTCCACGACTGCTCCCACGCCGCCGAGCCCGGCTGCGCGGTCACCGCCGCCGTCGACTCCGGCGAGCTGCCCGTCCGGCGACTGGAGAGCTACCGCAAGCTGGTCCGCGAGAACCAGTGGATCGTCGCCAAGACCGACGCCCGCCTGCGCGCCGAGCTCCGCAAGGACTGGAAGCGCAAGGGAGCCGAGGGCCGGGCGGCGATGCGGGCCAAGAAGGGGCCCTGGACCTGACCCGTAAGGGGGCCGGGCAGGGGGACCGGGCTGCATGTCCGTTTTCCGCTGGCCCGGCCCCCCTCCCACGTCCGACACTGGACGCATGACGGACGATGACAGCAGGTACGAGGCGGTGCGCAGCCGCGACGGGCGGTTCGACGGCGTCTTCTTCTTCGCCGTCCGGACCACCGGCATCTACTGCCGCCCGAGCTGCCCCGCGGTCACCCCGAAGCGGTGCAACGTGACGTTCTTCCGCACGGCCGCCGCCGCCCAGGGCGCGGGCTTCCGGGCCTGCCGTCGCTGCCGCCCGGACGCCGTGCCGGGCTCGGCCGAGTGGAACGTCCGCGCGGACGTCGTCGGCCGGGCCATGCGGCTGATCGCGGACGGCGTCGTCGACCGCGAGGGCGTCACCGGCCTCGCCGCCCGCCTCGGCTACAGCGCCCGGCAGGTGCAGCGCCAGCTCACCGGCGAGGTCGGCGCCGGACCCGTCGCGCTCGCCCGCGCCCAGCGCGCCCACACCGCGCGCACCCTGCTGCGGACCACCGAACTCCCGGTCACCGAGATCGCGTTCGCGTCCGGCTTCCGCAGCATCCGCCAGTTCAACGACACCATCCGCGAGGTCTACGCCCACACCCCCACCGAGGTACGCGACGCTGCCCCGCGCTCCCGCCGCGGCGCCCCCGGCACCGGTATCCCGCTGCGCCTCGCCCACCGGGGCCCGTACCAGGCCGGCGCCGTCTTCGACCTGCTCGCCCGCGAGGCCGTACCCGGCGTCGAGGAGGTGACCGGCACCCCGGGCGCCCGCGTCCACCGGCGCACCCTGCGGCTGCCGTACGGCACCGGTGTCGCCGTCGTCCACGAGCGCGCCCACACCCCCGAGCCGCGCGGCGGCACCCGGCCCGGCGGCTGGCTCGACGCCCGGCTGCTGCTCACCGACCCCCGCGACCTCACCACCGCCGTGCACCGGCTGCGCCGGCTGTACGACCTGGACGCCGACCCCTACGCCGTCGACGCCCGCCTCGGCGCCGACCCCCGGCTCGCCCCGCTGGTCGCCGCCCGGCCCGGCCTGCGCTCACCGGGCGCGGTGGACCCGCTGGAGATCGCCGCCCGCGTGCTCAGCGGGTCGCCGGACGAGGTCACACGATTCGTCCTCCGGTACGGCAAGGCGCTCGACGCGCCCAGCGGTGCCCTCACCCACCTCTTCCCCGAGCCCGCCGTCCTCGCCGAGGCCGAGGCCGGAACCCCGCTCGGCACGCTCGCCGCCGCCCTCGCCGACGGCCGCATGCGCCTCGACCCCGGCGCCGACCGGGACGAGGCGCGGCGCGTCCTGGAAGCGCTGCCCGGCATCACCCCGGCCGCCGTCGCCGCCCTCCGGGCGCGCGTGCTCGGCGACCCGGACGTCACCCCACCCGGTACGGACCTGCCCGAAGCCTGGCGGCCCTGGCGGTCCTACGCCGTTCACCACCTACGGGTCGCCGAGGAGCTGACCGAGTGATGGCGATCATGGACAACCCCTACTGGACCGAACTGGCCTCCCCGGTCGGCCCCCTGCTGCTCACCGCCGACGCCGACGGCGCGCTGACCTCGGTCTCCGTACCCGGCCAGAAGGGCGGCCGGACCGTCCAGGAGGGCTGGCGGCACGACGCGGGACCCTTCCGGGAAGCCACCGAACAGCTCACCGCGTACTTCGCCGGAGACCTCAAGGAGTTCGACCTGCCGGTCCGTGTGCGGGGCACCGAGTTCCGCGAGCGGGTGTGGGGCGCCCTGGACGCCGTCCCCTACGGGGCCACCACCACGTACGGTGCGATCGCGGCCCAGGTCGGTGCTCCGCGTGCCGCGATCCGGGCGGTCGGGGGTGCGCTCGGTGCCAACCCCCTGCTGGTCGTCCGCGCCTGCCACCGGGTCATCGGGGCCGACGGCACGATGACGGGGTATGCGGGCGGGCTGGAGCGGAAGATGTGGCTGCTGCGGCTGGAGGGAGTGCTGGGGGGCGCGTAGCCTCTGCCCGTCCTGTCGCGGGCTGTTCGGTGCGTGGGGGGCTGCGGGCCGTCGTGGCTGGTCGCGCAGTTCCCCGCGCCCCTGGGTGGGGGTGGTGGAGGGCGGTTCGGGAGCTGGCGTCTGTTCGGTTGCCGGCTGTTCTGTGCGTGGGCGGCTGCGGGGCCGTCGTGGCTGGTCGCGCAGTTCCCCGCGCCCCTGGGTAGCCGCAGCACAAGTTGGTCAGAGGCGCGGGTGAGCTGACCGGGCCCACCCGACCGGCTGGGCCGAGCGGGTGGGCCCGCGGTGCGGGTGCCCCGGCCCCGGCACGCCCGTGTGACACCGTCGCCTGGGGTGGCCCGGACATCCGGACGGGCCCGGTGCGGAAAGGGGCGGACATGGGCGGTGCCGTACGGTTCCTGGCGGTCCTGCTGCTTCTGCTCACCCCCGCACCGGCCTGGGCCGCCGCCGGTGACCAGCCCTGGACCGGCACCTGGGAGGCCGCCCCCTCCGGCACCGCCCCCGCTCTGCCCGGCGCCGCGATCCGCAACGTCGTCCACCTCAGCGTCGGCGGCCACGAGCTGCGGGTACGGGTCACCAACCGGCTCGGCACCACCCCGCTGCACCTCGGCGCGGTCACCGTCGCCCTGCGGCAGGGTCAGGGCCCGGACGCCGTACCCGGCACCCTGCGCACCGCCACCTTCCGGCGTGCCACCAGCGCCACGGTCCCGCCCGGCCGGGACCTGCTCACCGACCCGGTCCGGCTCACCGTCCCGGCCGCCGCCGATCTCCTGGTCACCGTCCTCACCCCGGACGACTCCGGCCCCGCCACCCAGCACGGCACCGCCCTCCAGACAAGCTGGGTCGCACTGGTCGGCGCCGGGCACGCGGCCGACGAGGACGGGTCGGCGTACCGCACCCCGATCAGCAACTGGTACTACGTCGCCGGGGTCGACGTACGCGGCGTCGCCACCGCCAGCGTCGTCGCCTTCGGCGACTCGCTCACCGACGGCCACGGCTCCACCCACGACGCCAACCACCGCTGGCCCGACCTGCTGGCCGAGCGCCACCGCCGCCTCGGCGTCCTCAACGCGGGCATCGGCGGCAACCGCCTGCTGCGCGACGGCACCGGCCCCGGCGCGCTCGCCCGGCTCGACGTGGACGCGCTGGACCGTGCCGGGGTCCGCTTCCTCGTCGTCTTCGAGGGCGTCAACGACATCAACGGCAGCCCCACCGCCGACGACGTCAGCGCCTACGCCGACGCCTACCGCACCCTCGTCGCCCGCGCCCACGCCCGGCACCTGCGAGTCGTGGGCGTCACCCTCACCCCGTACGGCGGCTACCCGGCCCACACGGCGGCCCGCGAGAAGGTACGACAGGGGGTCAACGAGTTCATCCGCACCGGCGGCGCCTTCGACGCGGTCTGCGACGCGGACGCGGCGCTGCGCGATCCGGCCGACCCGGTACGGCTGCTGCCGCGCTACGACCCCGGCGACCATCTGCACTTCGACGACGACGGGATGCGGGCGGTCGCCGACTGTGTGAGCCGCGTGCTGCTGTGAACGGGGTCAGCCCCAGACCACCGCGCCCAGCCATGCCGCCGCGATCAGCAGGCAGGCGAAGAGTTCCGTGAACACGCTGGAGCCGCCCGAGCGCATCGCCGTACGCAGCGCGGCCATCGCCTCGCCGTGGCTGCCGAGGCGGAGCCGTTCGCCGAGGTAGATCCCGCCCATGAAGCCGGGCAACGCGCCCACCACCGGCAGCAGCACGAAGCCGACGAGCGCGCCGACGCCCGCGTACACCGCCATCCGGGGCGTCGCGCCGCTCGCGCGCAGCCGGCGCGCGGGCAGCGTCCAGCGGACGACGTGCGCCAGCAGCAGCACGACGGTCGCGCCGACCAGGAGGGCCCAGGCCAGGCCGGACGGGTTCGTCAGCGACCACCACAGGACACCGGCCCACACCAGCCACGAACCCGGCACCCCGGGCACCAGCACTCCGCACAGGCCGAGCGCGATCACCAGGCCGACCAGCAGGAGTTCCCACGCTCCCATCTGCCCAGCGTGCCCGAGCCCGGACGGAACCGCAGATTACGTACGGCCGTTCGCCCTGTCCCTCGATGCGCTGGGCGAGGAGGGCCGGATTTCGCCGATGCCCCGTTTCCGCGCGGCCCGCGTGGTGACAATTACCGGCATGAGTCAGCAGGGGGGCGGGCCCACTCGCCAGGACGACGACTGGTGGGGGCAGCTCTACGACGAAACGGCCGAGGACACCGGACCGGCACCGGCCCCGGATTCCCTGGACGACCGCTACGCCTCGGCGAAGCGCACGATGGGGCGGGGGCCTGGCGGCGCGGAGGACCGGGGCCCGGCGCAGGGGGGTTCACCGCCCCTGCCGGACCGGAGAACCGACGGCCCGGCCCCCGGGGAACGCCCGCCGTTTCCGGCCCAGCGGGACGCCGAGCCGCCTGCCGGGGGAGGGGCGCCGCTGGATGCCCCGGGCGGGCGCACCCCGCCGGTCGGACCGGCTGCCCCTCCGTTCCCGCCTCCCGTGCCGGACGCCCGGCGGACCCCGGCCGCCTCGGAGCCGCCGGTCCCGCCTTCCGCGCCGCCGCCCGCCTCGCCTCCTGTGCCGGACGTGCGGCAGCCCCCGCCCGCCGGGTCGTCTGCCGGTCCGGTGGTGCCGGGCACGCCTCCCGTACCGGATGCGGGGCCGCCCCCGCCTGTCCCTCCCAGGAGGGACGCCCCGGCCCCGCCGACCGCGCCCCCTGCGCCGGACCCCCGGCGAGTGGCGCCCGCTGTCCCCACGGAGCCGCCCGCTCCCGAATGGTCAGCGGGGCGGACGCCGGTACCGCCGAGCGCCCCGTACCCACAGCCGGGCGGACCTCCCGCCGTCCCGCCCAGTGCCCCGGAGACACCGGCAGGCCGCGCCCCGGTTACGCCCGCCGCCCCCGGCTCCGAGTCGGACCGGCCTCCCACCGTCCCACCGAGCGCCCCGTACCCACAGCCGGGCGAACCTCCCGTGGTCCCGCCGAGCGCCCCGGACACACCGGCAGCCCGCACCTCCGTTTCGCCGACCGCCCCGGCCCCCCCGCCGCACCGACCTCCCGCCGCCCCAGACCCCCAGCCCGGCCGACCCCCCGCCGTCCCGCCCATGCCCGGCTGGCCAGCACCCGCTGCGGAGCAGCCCCCCGGCCCCGGCGCCCCCCGAGGCCCCGTCGTCACCGGCGTAGCCCACTTCACGCCAGCCGCGCCCCCCAGCCCCGACTACGTCGGCTCCCGGCCGCCCACCTACGCGCCCGAGCCCACCGCGCTGCCCGCCGCCGATCCCGAGGAACTCGGGGAGCTGGTGCCGGACACCGTGCTGGAGGGGGCGCGGTACGGGGCGTGCACCTTGCGGGCGGTGTCGTTGCGGGGGGACTCCGCGCGGTACCGGGGGGAGGCGCGGCGGGACGCGCTGCTGGTGGCGCGGTTCGGGGCGGGGGAGCAGGCGCTGGTGCTGGTGGCGATGGCGACCGGCGCGCGGGCCGCGCCCGGCGCGCACCGGGCGGCCGCCGAGGCGTGCCGGTGGACCGGGCAGGCGTTGGGACGCAGCCACGAACGGCTGGTCGAGGACCTGCGCGCAGACCGGCGCGGCGACCTCAAGTCCGGCCTGAACCGCCTCACCGACCGCACCCTCGGCAAACTCCGCGCCGCCTCCGGCGAGCCCACCGCGAGCCTGCGCTGTCTGCTGCTGCCCGCCGACCCCGACTGCCGCACCCGTGTGTTCTTCGGCGCCGGTGAGGGCGGCCTGTTCCGGCTGCGGGACGGCGAGTGGCGGTCCCTCGAACCAGCCGTACCAGCCGTACCGGCCGCACCGGGCGAGGGCACCCCCGACGGCGACCGCCTCACGATGGACCTCGGTATCCCGGTCCCGCCGAGCCCGTACGAGCCCGCCGAGCCGCCGCAGACGCCGTTCCGGTTCCGGGCCGCCATAGCCCGGCCGGGTGATGTGCTGATGATGTGCACCTCCGGCCTCGCGGACCCGCTGCGCGGCGAGGCGTCGCTGCGGGCGTTCCTGGGCCGCCGCTGGTCGCGCGCCGCCGCGCCCGGTCTCGCCGGGTTCCTCGCGGACACGCAGACGAGGGTGAAGGGGTACGCCGACGACCGTACGGCCGCCGCCGTTTGGGAGGCGTAACCGGGGCCCCTGTGACTTGATGGAAGCGCAGGGGCATATCCCAGGGACCGCGAAGGGGCGGACGAGCGTCATGGCCAAACAGAACGTCGCCGAACAGTTCGTCGACATCCTCGCCCGCGCCGGCGTGCGCCGTATGTACGGCGTCGTCGGCGACAGCCTCAACCCGGTCGTGGACGCCGTGCGCCGCAACGCCGCGATCGACTGGGTGCATGTGCGGCACGAGGAGGTCGCCGCCTTCGCGGCCGGCGCCGAGGCGCAGATCACCGGCAAGCTCACCGCGTGCGCGGGTTCCTGCGGCCCCGGCAACCTGCACCTGATCAACGGCCTCTACGACGCCCACCGCTCCATGGCGCCCGTACTGGCGCTCGCCTCCCACATCCCGTCCAGCGAGATCGGCCTCTCCTACTTCCAGGCGACGCACCCGGAGCGGCTGTTCGAGGAGTGCAGCCACTACAGCGAGATGATCTCCAACCCGCAGCAGATGCCCCGGCTGCTCCAGACCGCCATCCAGCACGCCATCGGCCAGCGCGGCGTCAGTGTGGTCACGCTGCCCGGCGACGTCGCCGACCTGCCCGCGCCCGACCAGTCCTTCGAGAGCGCCCTGGTCACCTCCCGGCCCACGATCCGCCCCGGCGACGCCGAGATCGACCGCCTGGTGGAGATGATCGACCAGGCCGACAAGGTCACCCTGTTCTGCGGCGCGGGCACGGCGGGCGCGCACGCCGAGGTGATGGAGTTCGCGGGCCGGATCAAGTCCCCGGTGGGCCATGCCCTGCGCGGCAAGGAGTGGATTCAGTACGACAACCCGTTCGACGTCGGCATGAGCGGGCTGCTCGGTTACGGCGCCGCCTACGAGGCCACCCACGAGTGCGAGCTGCTGATCCTGGTCGGCACCGACTTCCCGTACAACGCGTTCCTCCCGGACGACGTGAAGATCGCGCAGATCGACGTACGGCCCGAGGTCATCGGCCGGCGGTCCCGGCTGGACCTCGCGGTGTGGGGGGACGTCCGCGAGACGCTGCGGTGTCTGATCCCGCGGGTGCGGGAGAAGACCGACCGGCGCTTCCTGGACAAGATGCTCAAGAAACACGCCGACGCGCTGGAGGGCGTGGTCAAGGCGTACACCCGCAAGGTGGACAAGCACGTCCCCATCCATCCCGAGTATGTGGCGTCCGTGCTGGACGAGTTGGCGGACGACGACGCGATCTTCACCGTCGACACCGGCATGAACAACGTCTGGGCCGCCCGCTACATCTCGCCCAACGGCCGCCGCAGGATCATCGGTTCGTTCTCGCACGGCTCGATGGCCAACGCGATGCCGATGGCCATCGGCGCCCAGCTCGTGGACCGCGACCGGCAGGTCGTCGCCATGGCCGGTGACGGCGGATTCACCATGCTGATGGGCGACTTCCTGACCCTGGTGCAGCAGGATCTGCCGGTCAAGCTCGTGCTGTTCAACAACTCCGCGCTCGGCATGGTGGAGTTGGAGATGCTTGTGGCGGGCCTGCCGTCGTACGGCACCACCGACGTGAACCCCGACTTCGCCGAAGTCGCCCGCGCCTGCGGGGTGTTCGGGGTGCGGGTGGAGAAGCCCAAGCAGTTGGCCGGTGCGCTGAAGGACGCCTTCAGGCACAAGGGACCGGCGCTGGTGGATGTGGTCACCGACCCCAACGCCCTCTCGATCCCGCCGAAGATCAAGGCCGACATGGTCACCGGGTTCGCGCTGTCCGCCTCGAAGATCGTGCTGGACGGCGGCGTCGGCCGGATGCTCCAGATGGCCCGCTCCAACATCCGCAACGTCCCCCGGCCCTGAACTCGCCCCGGAAAGCGGTGATTTCCGGTCAGTTTCACCGCGAGTGACCGATTGGGGGCGCACGGTGCGCGCACGGGCCCGCAGGAGCCCTCAGACGGCTCCTGCGGCGTCTTTCGGCCGCCTCGGCGCTTTCCGTACGCGTGTCCAGACGGCCGGTGGGCCGCCCGTACGGCCGCCATGCGTGGCCGAAGACCCGGCGGTCGGGCGGCGGCCATGACTGGCCGTTGGTCCACTGGGCAACCATCCGTCGTGGACGCGGTCGACCAGGAGGGGGAGGGCCGGCGACGTGTGGGCGGGGGTCATGACGAAGCAGGCGCGAGGGGGCGGTCCCATGACGGTGGGGGCCACTCCGGCGGACACGGGGGACGGCGAGACCGGCGGCACACGTGAGGCGCACCGGCTCAGACGCGAGCTGGCGCGGGCCGACCTCGCGGCGGTGCCCGCGGCGCGGCGCGAACTGCGCGCCCTGTTACGGCACTGGGACCGGCCCGACCGGTCCGACATAGCGGAACTGCTCACCAGCGAACTCGTCACCAACGCCCTGGTGCACACCGACGACGACGCGGTCCTCACCGTCGTCGTCTCCCCGCGCGGACTCCGCGTGGAGGTACGGGACTTCATGGCCCGAGGGCCTCTGATGCGCACGCCCACCCCGGACGAGGACACGGGCGGCCGGGGCCTGGTCCTGGTGCGCTCCCTCGCGGACGCCTGGGGGGTACGGGCGCACGCGGTGGGCAAGTCGGTCTGGTTCGAACTGGGTTCGGCGGCCGCATAGATACGACGGCGGGGTGGGGACGCGCTCCTGACGAATCGCGTCCCCACCCCGTCGCCGCTCGGACTCAGCCGAACTGCTGCTCCAGGTCCTTCAGTTTGCGCTCCAGCGAGTCGAGCCGGGGGAGCGCCATCGTGTCGTCCTCCGCGGTGAGGTCGACGGTGACCGGTTCCCCCCGGACCGACTGCAGCGAGGGCCGTGGGCGGGCGGTCAGCTTCTCCGCCGCTATGGCCGGCTCCCCGGTCGCCGGGGCGGCGGCGCGGTCCATCTGCACCTCCACCGTCCGCGCGGGCGTCCGGCTCACGAAGCCCCGGGCACCCCGGCTCAGCGCCTTCAACTGGGCCCGCTCCACGCGCTGTTGGTCGCGCCGGCGCTGACGGGCCTCGGTCTTCTCCCGCTTGTCGTCACGCACCTCCTCGACCGCCTCGTCCAGGCTGCGCACCCCCTCCAGGAGCATGAGCGACCAGGCCCCGTAGGTCTCGCGCGGTGCCCGCAGCCAGCGGACGATGCGGATCTGGGGCAACGGGCGCGGCACCAGGCCCTGTTCGCGCAGAGCGGCCCGGCGGGTCTGCTTCAGCGCCCGGTCGAACAGCACCGCCGCCGACAGGGACATGCCGGAGAAGAACTGCGGCGCCCCGTCGTGGCCGATCCCCCGGGGCGCGTGCACCCAGTTGAACCAGGCCGCGGCGGCGGCGAACATCCACACCAGCATCCGGGAACCCAGCGCGGCGTCGCCGTGGCTGGCCTCGCGCACGGCGAGGACCGAGCAGAACATGGCCGCGCCGTCCAGGCCGAACGGCACCAGGTACTGCCAGCCGTCGGTGAGGCCGAGGTTCTGCTCGCCGAAGCCGACCAGGCCGTGGAAGGAGAGGGCCGCCGCCACCGCGGCGCAGCAGAACAGCAGGACGTACGAGGCGGTGCCGTAGACCGCCTCCTTGCGCCTGCGGCGCTCCTCGCTGCGTTCCCAGGAGTCGTCCGCACCCGCCTTCTCCCCGGAGGAGCGCTTGCCGCGCGCGAGCACCGTGATCGCCGCCGGTACACCCAGGAGCAGCACGGCGCCCGGAAGCAGCCAGTTCAGCGATATGTCGGTCATTCGCATCAGGGGTCCCTTGCCTTGGGATAGGGCGTATCGCCCGTCATAGTGACCCATTCCCGGCGCCCGGCCGGGGATTTCGAGGCAACGGTCCTTCAAAGGGGCACGGGGGCGGCGCGATGATGCCGTTCTGCTCGAACTGTGTGCTGCGAAGGGGTAGTTGAGTTCGATTTCCGCCGCTCGAACGAGTGGTTCCGGCTCGCTCAGGCCGCCGCGGCCGCCGTCAGCTTGGCGACGCGGTCGCTGTCGCAGGTGCGGGGGCAGGTGGCACAGGTGTCCTCGGGGCGCAGCGTGTAGAACATGCAGCAGCTCACCCGGTCGCGGGTGGCCAGCGGGGCGCCGTCCGGACCGGTCAGCTCGCGGAACGCGGCCGAGCCCGCGTACGGACGGGTGGTGCCCGGCAGCAGCAGCTCCAGCTCGCGCATCGCGCGCCGCTCCTCGCCCTCGCCGAAGAGGGAGGCGAGGTACCACAGGCCCTCGACGATCTCGTCCGTCGCCATGCCCCACAGCGCGCGGCCGCGCCGCCGCATGCGCGGGCCGAAACCGCCGAGCACCGGTTCGAGGTGCTCGGCGACGGCCGCGCGCACCTCGGCGCGCAGCGCCTCCTCGTCGGCCACCACGACCGCCTCGGGCAGCCCGGCCGCCGGGTCGTCCGGCAGGCAGGCGAAGGTGCCCGGCCGTACGGTCATCCGGCCCTCGGTGCGGTGGTAGGCGACGTGGGCCGCGGGCAGCCGGGGGACCCGGCGGTGCAGGAACCAGGGGACGGTGATCAGGAGGCAGGCGGGCCAGGCGTAGCGGTGCAGGCCGAAGCCGGCGATGACGTCCGGGCGGGCGCGCTGCCCGTAGTCCCGCAGCACCTGGGCGTCGTCCCAGGCGAGGAAGGAGTCGAGCTGGGCGCCGCCCGCGGCGAGTCCGTCGGCGGTGACCCAGCCGTCGCCCGAGGGCAGTGCCGGACCCTCGTGAAGGGTCACGCTCAGTCCCGGATAGACCTCGCCGAGCCGGGCGTACGCTGCGGTGAGCGGCGAGGCCGTAGCGAGCATGGCGGGACCACCGATCCTTCGAACATGGGGGCGGGCGTACAGGTAAGGCTAACCTTACCCATCTTTCCGGGAATTTGAAGAGGCGCCTCCTGCGCCTAAGGTGCTTGACGGACATGTGACGGTCCGTCGTCCGTGTCCGGGGCCGGTCCCCGGCCGCCGAACAGCCCGAGGAGGACCCGTGAAGCAGGGCCTGCACGACGTCTCCGGTACGGGGCTGCCCCGGCACGCCGCCCAGCCCGCCGAGCGGGTCCCCGCCCAGTCCCGCGAGCGGGCCGACGGCACCCCGGCGGTACGGGGTGAGCACACGCACAGCGAGCCCCCGCTGCCCCAGCCCCGTGCGGTCGTGCAGCGGGCCTCGGTGCGGGGGCAGATCCTCGACGCGCTGCGCTCCGCGCTGACCACCGGCGAACTGTGCCCCGGCGAGGTCTATTCGGCGCCGGTGCTCGGTGAACGGTTCGGGGTCTCCGCCACCCCGGTCCGCGAGGCCATGCAGCAGCTCGCGCTGGAGGGCGCCGTCGAGGTCGTCCCCAACCGGGGGTTCCGGGTCGTGCAACGCGGGGCCCGCGAGCTGGCCGAGCTGGCAGAGGTACGGGCGCTGCTCGAGGTCCCCGTCCTGCTGCGGCTGGCCGGCACCGTCCCGGCGGCCCGCTTCGCCGAGCTGCGCCCGCTCGCCGAGGACACCGCCCGCGCGGCCGGCGCCGGCTGCCCGGCCCGTTACGCCGAGGCCGACCGCGCCTTCCACCGCGCCCTGCTCGCCCTCGCGGGCAACGAACAGCTCCTCCGCATCGCCGAGGACCTCCACCGCCGCGCCCAGTGGCCCCTCGCCACCACCCCGCCCCGCCAGCACCGCGCGGTCCTCCTCCGCGACGCCGCCCAGCACACCGCCCTGCTGGACGCGTTGGCCTGCGGCGACGTGGACCTGGTGGGGGACCTGGTGGCGGAACACTTCGCGCAGCGGGACTAGGGAACCGCGGTCCCCTCAGGCCGTGGCCGCCCCCGGTGCCGGTGGGCTCAGGTGCTCCGCCAGCCACGTAGGAAGCCCGCCCAGGAGGCGGAAGAGGCGGCCGGCCTCCTCGCGCAGCCGCGTCGCCTCGGGTTCGGGTTCTGTCTCGGCGAGGGAGACCAGGGCGGGGGCCGTGCCGATCAGGTAGCCGAGGTCTTCCCGGAGGCGGAGGGATTCCGCGAAGCCGTGCCGGGCCTCGGCCAGTTCGCCTTCACGGAGGGCCAGTTGGGCGAGGTGGCGCCAGGTGCAGGAGAGCAGGAGCGGGTCGGACTGGGCGGTGGCGCCCGCGTGGGCCCGGCGGTAGGCGGCGCGGGCGGCCTGCGGGGAGTGGGTCAGGTTCTCGGCGAGCAGGCCCCGGCGGAAGTCCAGCAGGGCCCGCCCCGGAGCCCCCGGCGGGATCAGCGCGGCGGCCCGGCCGAGCGCGGCCCGCGCCTCGTCGGCCCGGTCCCGTACGCGGTGCAGCGTGGAGGTGTAGGCCAGCCGGCCCCGCTCGCAGGCGGCCGCCCCGCGCTCCTCGTCGCTGTGGGCCCGCGCCTCGGCGGTGCGCAGCGCGTCCTCCGCCGCCTCCCAGCCCCGCTCGGTGTACAGGCACCGCTCCACCAGCAGCGCGGCCCGCTGGAGGGTCGCGCGGGGGGTGTCCGTGGGCAGGAGGGCCGCCGCGTCGGCCCAGCAGGCCCGGGAGCGCAGCCGCCACACCGCGGTCTGGAGCGGATCGTCATCGGCGGTCGTTCCGTCACCAGACATGGCGGGATGCGCCACGTTGCCCTCCCCGAGCACGCCGTCGAGCTGTTGAGTGCGTGCATTCCAGCACCGATCACCGGGCCGGGCCAAGAGGGTGGGTGAAACTTTTCACAAAGTTGCGGACCGGGGGCCGAACGGCCGTCCCGTGGCGCCGGAAGATCGAATTCGCTCCCCGGCGCCGACCGCCGCTGATCACACCGGTGCGGCGGTGCTCAGCTCATCCGCAGGGCGAGGAAGAAGTCCAGCTTGTCCTCCAGCCGGGACAGGTCCCGGCCCGTCAACTGCTCGATCCGCCCCACCCGGTACCGCAGCGTGTTGACGTGCAGATGCAGCCGGCTCGCGCACCGCGTCCACGAGCCGTCGCTGTCGAGGAACGCCTCCAGGGTCGGGATCAGCTCGGCCCGGTGGCGGCGGTCGTACTCGGTGAGCGGGTCCAGCAGCCGGGCGGTGAAGGCGCGCCGCACGTCGTCCGGGACGAACGGCAGCAGCAGGACGTGCGAGGCCAGCTCCTGGTGCCCCGCCGCGCACACCCGGCCGGGCCGGGCCGCGGCGACCCGGCGGGCGTGCCGGGCCTCCTCCAGCGCCCCGCGCAGCCCCTCCGCCGAGTGCACGGCGGCGGACACGCCGAGGGTGAGCCGTCCGTCGCCCTCCAGCCCCGCCGACAGCGCCTCGCGCACCGAGCGCAGCAGCGCGTCGGCCTGCAGTCCGGCCTCGGAGCCGTCGTGCTCGGCGGAGACGGCCGGCAGCGGCACCAGCGCCACGGCCTCGTCCCCGGTGTGCGCGACGGCGACCCGGTCGGCCGGTTCCGGGCCGGTGGCCAGCGGGTCGACGAGGACCTCCTCCAGCAGCGACTGGGCGACCGGCCCGCCCGCGACCGCGCCGTCCTCCCACTCCACACGGGCCACCACGACCTGCCAGTGCGGCGCCGCCCCGAGCCCCGGCAGCAGCACCGGTGCGGCGACCCTGAGGCGCGCCGCGATCTCGGCGGGCGCGGCCCCGCTCTGCACCAGCTCCAGCACCTCCTGGGCGAGCCGGCGCCGTACCGTACGGGCGGCGTCGCGCCGGTCCCGTTCGACGGCGATGAGCTGGGTGACGCCCCGGAGCAGGTCGAGCCGCTCCTCGGGCCAGTCGGCGGCGTCCGCCTCGACGGCCAGCAGCCAGTCCGACAGCACGGTCTCCCGTACGTCCGGCACCGCCTGCGGCGCGCGGCCGGAGGAGCGGACCGGGAACAGGGAGTACGTGACACCGTCGAGCTGCACCCGGTGCGGCCCGCGCCGCCCGGTGCGTACGGCGGTGAGGTGCTCGGCGGCGAGCCGGGCGCAGGTCTCCGGCGGCAGCGCCGGGCCCGCGACCTTGGAACCCGCGATCAGGCGGCCGGTGGGGGAGAGCACCCAGGCGCGCAGGTCGAGGTCGCTGCCGAGCAGGTCGAGGACCACGTCGGGGCCGCCGCCCGCCGGGCCGGAGGTCATCATGCGCCGGTGCCGGTCCACCACGGCGGCGAGGTCACCGGCGCGCTCACCGGAGACCTGGCGCACCACGTGCTCGGTGATGGTGGCGAAGGCCACCGACTCGTCCACGGCCAGCAGCGGCATCCGGTGCTGGGCGCAGGCCACCACCAGGTCCTCGGGTATGTCCCCCAGCTCGGCCTCCCCGGCCGCCAGGGCGGTGACCCCGGCCTGCACCAGGAGGCGGACGAACGGCTCGGAGTCACCGGCGTCCCGGCGCCAGGCCAGGCCGGTGAGGACCAGCTCGCCGCCGGACAGGTACCGGCTCGGGTCGCGCAGGTCGGTCGTCATGACCCCGCGCACCGTACGGTCCAGTTCGTCCTCGCCGCCGAGCAGCCGCAGCCCCAGCGCATCGGTGTCCAGCAGTGCGCGCAGCCGCATCTCGTCGCCGCCGTTCTGTGTCGAAACTCTTCGTGATCTGGATGGGTGACGGAGGCGGAGCCGGCGCGGGGCGCGCGGGCCGTGCCCCGCACCTGCGGTGTCTCCTGTGTTTCCGGAGGAAAACGGAGGGGTTGCCGAGGGCCTTCGTTCATACGAATCTACAAGATGACCGCCGTGGCCAGCCAACTCCTTCGGGTTTTCGGTGACTGACACCGTTGGAAGAAGGACCGGTGTACTGACTTCACGACCCCCGTGTCATGAGACGGAAGAAGAGAGCCGGGCCATGGAATTCCTTCGCCCCGCAAGCTGGCAGGAGGCGCTCGCCGCGAAGGCCGAGCACCCCACCGCCGTGCCGATCGCCGGGGGCACCGATGTGATGGTGGAGATCAACTTCGACCACCGCCGCCCCACCCACCTCCTGGACCTCACCCGCATCGGCGAGCTGACCGAGTGGGAGACCGGCGCGGACTCCGTACGCCTGGGCGCCTCTGTCCCGTACGCCCGGATCATGCGGCACCTGCGTGCCGAGCTGCCCGGTCTCGCGCTCGCCGCGCACACCGTCGCCTCGCCGCAGATCCGCAACCGGGGCGGGGTCGGCGGCAACCTCGGCACCGCCTCGCCCGCCGGGGACGCCCACCCGGCGCTGCTCGCGGCCGGGGCGGAGGTCGAGGCCGAGTCGGCGGCGCGCGGCACCCGGCTCATCCCCGTCGACGCCTTCTACACCGGGGTCAAGCGCAACGCCCTGGAGCCCGACGAGCTGATCCGCGCCGTCCGCATCGCCAAGGCGGACGGACCCCAGCAGTACTCCAAGGTCGGCACCCGCAACGCCATGGTCATCGCGGTGTGCGCCTTCGGTCTCGCCCTGCACCCCGAGACGCGGACCGTGCGTACCGGCATCGGCTCCGCCGCGCCCACACCGATCCGGGCCGAGGTCGCGGAGCAGTTCCTCAACTCGGCCTTGGAGGAAGGCGGGTTCTGGGAGAGTGGGCAGATCGTCGCGCCCTCGGCCGTGAAGCAGTTCGCCGCCCTGTGCGCCGCCGCCTGCAACCCCATCGACGATGTGCGCGGCACCGCCGACTACCGGCGGCACGCGATCGGCGTGCTGGCCCGCCGCACGCTGATGTGGGCCTGGGAGTCGTACCGGGGCGGGCGCCGAGCCACCGAAGGAGCCGCGTGATGCGCGTCAGTCTGACCGTCAACGGACGCCCGCAGCAGGCCGACGACGTCTGGGAGGGCGAGTCCCTGCTCTACGTGCTGCGCGAACGGCTCGGGCTGCCCGGCGCCAAGAACGCCTGCGAACAGGGCGAGTGCGGCTCCTGCACCGTCCGCCTCGACGGCGAGCTGGTCTGCTCCTGCCTGGTCGCGGCGGGCCAGGCCGAGGGCCGCGAGGTCGTTACCGTCGAGGGCCTGGCCGACCACGCCGAAGCGCGCCGCACCACCGCGCCCGGCGTCGGCCTCGACGAGGCCCGGCGCTGGCAGCCGGTGCCGGGGGAGGGAACCCAACTCGCGCCGATCCAGCAGGCGTTCATCGACGCCGGTGCCGTCCAGTGCGGCTTCTGCACCCCCGGCCTGCTGGTCGCCGCCGACGACCTGCTGGAGCAGAACCCGGAGCCCACCGACGCCGACATCCGCGAGGCGCTCTCCGGCAACCTGTGCCGCTGCACCGGCTACGAGAAGATCATGGACGCGGTCCGCCTGGCGGCCGCCCGGCAGGCAGAGGAGGTCTGACATGCCCGCACCCGGACCGGCCGGCGTCCCCACGAAGATCACCCAGGGCGCCCAGGCGGCGGGCGGCATCGGCGAGTCCACGCTCCGCCCGGACGGCATCCTCAAGGTCACCGGCGAGTTCGCCTACTCCTCCGACCTGTGGCACGAGGACATGCTCTGGGGCCACCTGCTGCGCTCCACCGTCGCCCACGCCGAGATCGTGAGCATCGACGTCTCCGAGGCCCTCGCCCTGCCCGGCGTGCACGCCGTCCTGACCTACGACGACCTGCCCGCCGACGTGCGCCATTACGGCCTGGAGATCCAGGACACCCCGGTCCTCGCCCACGGCAAGGTCCGCCACCACGGCGAACCCGTCGCCGCGGTCGCCGCCGACCACCCCGAGACCGCCCGCCGGGCCGCCGCCAAGATCCGCGTCGAGTACCGCGAACTGCCCGTCATCACCGACGAGTTCTCCGCCACCGCCCCCGACGCGGTCCTGGTCCACGAGGGCCGCACCGACCACCACGCGCCCTACGTGACGCACCCCAACATCCTGCACCGCCAGCCCATCGTGCGCGGCGACGCGGCCTCGGCCGCCGAGCGGGCCGATGTGATCGTGCGCGGCGAGTACACCTTCGGCATGCAGGACCAGGCGTTCCTCGGCCCCGAGTCCGGGCTCGCGGTGCCCGAGGAGGACGGCGGGGTCCACCTCTACATCGCCACCCAGTGGCTCCACTCCGACCTGCGCCAGATCGCCCCCGTCCTCGGCCTGCCCGAGGACAAGGTCCGCATGACGCTGGCCGGGGTCGGCGGCGCGTTCGGCGGCCGCGAGGACCTGTCGATGCAGATCCACGCCTGCCTGCTGGCCCTGCGCACCGGCCGGCCGGTGAAGATCGTCTATGACCGGTTCGAGTCCTTCTTCGGTCATGTCCACCGCCACCCGGCCAAGCTGACCTACGAGCACGGCGCGACCCGGGACGGCCTGCTCACCCATGTGAAGTGCCGGATCGTCCTGGACGGCGGCGCCTACGCCTCCGCGTCCCCGGCCGTCGTCGGCAACGCCGCCTCCCTCGGCATCGGCCCGTACAACGTCGACGACGTCGACATCGAGGCCGTCGCGCTCTACACCAACAACCCGCCCTGCGGGGCGATGCGCGGCTTCGGCGCGGTGCAGGCGTGCTTCGCCTACGAGGCCCAGATGGACAAGCTGGCGGGGGAACTCGGCCTGGACCCGGTCGAGTTCCGGCAGCGCAACGCGATGGAGCAGGGCAGTACCCTGCCCACCGGACAGGTGGTGGACTCGCCCGCGCCGGTCGCCGAACTCCTGCGCCGGGTCAAGGCGATGCCCATGCCGCCCGAGCGCCAGTGGGAGTCCAGCGAGGGCGCCGACGTACGGCAGTTGCCCGGCGGTCTCTCCAACACCACCCACGGCGAAGGGGTGGTGCGCGGGGTCGGATACGCGGTCGGCATCAAGAACGTCGGTTTCTCCGAGGGGTTCGACGACTACTCCACCGCGCGTGTCCGCATGGAGGTCGTGGCCGGGGAACCGGTCGCCGTCGTGCACACCGCGATGGCGGAGGTCGGCCAGGGCGGGGTCACCGTGCACGCGCAGATCGCCCGCACCGAACTCGGCGTGGAGAAGGTCACCATCCAGCCCGCCGACACCCGTGTGGGCAGCGCCGGTTCGACCTCCGCCTCCCGGCAGACCTACGTCACCGGCGGCGCCGTCCGCAACGCCTGCGCGCTGGTGCGGGAGCGGGTGCTGGAGATCGGGCGCCGCAAGTTCGGTACGTACCACCCCGCTTGGGCCACCGCCGAACTCCTGCTGGAGCGGGGCAAGGTGGTCACCGACGGGGGCGAGGTGCTCGCCGACCTCGCCGACGTGCTGGAGGGGGAGAGCGTCGAGATCGAGCGGGAGTGGCGGCACCGGCCGACCCAGCCCTTCGACCGGCGCACCGGCCAGGGCAACGGCCATGTGCAGTACTCCTTCGCCGCGCACCGCGCCGTGGTCGAGGTCGACACCGAACTGGGCCTGGTCAAGGTGGTCGAGCTGGCCTGCGCCCAGGACGTCGGCAAGGCCCTCAACCCGCTCTCCGTGCTCGGCCAGATCCAGGGCGGCACCGTGCAGGGGCTCGGGGTCGCGGTGATGGAGGAGATCCTGGTGGACCCGGTGACGGCGAAGGTGCGCAACCCGTCCTTCACCGACTACCTGATCCCGACCATCCTCGACACCCCGACCATCCCGGTCGACGTCCTCGAACTCGCCGACCACCACGCCCCCTACGGGCTGCGGGGCGTCGGCGAGGCCCCCACCCTCTCGTCCACCCCGGCGGTGCTCGCCGCCATCCGCGCCGCGACCGGCCTCGAGCTGAACCGCACCCCGGTCCGGCCCGAACACCTCACCGGCACGGCATGAGAGCGACGCGTCAGGAGGCCGCCGGATGCTGGACATCGCCGAGGAACTGAACGTCTGGGCCGCCGAGGGCCGTGACTTCGCGGTCGCCACCGTGGTCGCCGTCAGCGGCAGCGCCCCCCGCCGCCCGGGCGCCGCCCTGGCGGTCGACGCCGGGGGGACGGCCGTCGGCTCGGTCTCCGGCGGCTGCGTGGAGGGCGCGGTGTACGAGCTGTGCCAACAGGCGCTCGCGGACGGCCGGCCCGTACTGGAACGCTTCGGGTACGACGACGAGGACGGCCTGGGCGTCGGGCTGACCTGCGGCGGAGCCATCGACGTGCTGGTGGTGCCGGTCCGCGCGAGCAGCCGGCACCGCCCGGTGCTCGCCGAAGCACTGGCCGCCGCTTCCAGTGGCCGGGCCGTAGCTCTCGCCCGGATCACGGCGGGCCCGCCCGAACTGCTCGGCGGCGCACTCCTGGTCGACGGTGACGGCACCCCGCACGGCGGCTTCGGCGGCCACCCCGATCTCGACCGTACGATCGCCGCCGAGGCCGCCGCCTTCCTGGACACCGGCCGCACCGGCACCGCGGAGGTGGGCGCACGCGGCGCCCGCTGCGGGACCCCGGTCACCGTGCTGATCGAGTCCGCCGTGCCGCCGCCCCGGATGATCGTGTTCGGCGCCGTCGACTTCGCGGCCGCGCTGGTCCGGGTCGGCAAGTTCCTCGGCCACCACGTCACGGTGTGCGATGCCCGCCCGGTGTTCACCACCCGCGCCCGGTTCCCGGAGGCCGATGAGGTGGTCGTCGACTGGCCGCACCGCTACCTCGAGCGCACCGCCACCGACGCCCGTACGGTGCTGTGCGTCCTCACCCACGACCCCAAGTTCGACGTACCGCTGCTGCGGCTGGCCCTCGGTCTGCCCGTCGCCTACGTCGGTGCGATGGGCTCCCGGCGCACCCACCTCGACCGGCTGGAGCGGCTGCGGGAGGCGGGCGTCACGGACCGCCAACTCGCCCGGCTGCGCTCGCCGATCGGGCTCGACCTCGGCGCCCGTACCCCGGAGGAGACGGCGCTGTCCATCGCGGCGGAGATCGTCGCCGCCCGGCGCGGCGGCACCGGCATCTCCCTGACCGGCGCCCACACCCCGATCCACCACGACCTCCCCCTGAGGGTGGGCTCGCCCGCCTGAGCGGGCGCGCTTCCTGGCCGACCGGGCTTCGCCGGCTCACTCCCGCCTGAGCACCCCGTTCACCACGCGGCCGAACATCCACTGTGCCGCGCTCGTCACCACCCCGTCCAAGGCGTGGGGCAGGAAGGACACGCGGAGTTCCTCCCGCCACACCACGCGGGCCCGCCCGCCGGGACCCGGCCGTACCTCGATCTCCGCCCAGCCGAGCACCACCCGGCCGCGCTTCTCCAGCCGGCACAGCCCCGGTTCGCCGTCCAGCGGAGGGCGCCACACGGTGATGTCCATCGGGTCGTCGAATTGCAGCGGGCCGACACCCGTACGGGCGAGGATGCGGGAGCCCACGCCGGTCGGCGGGGGTGTCACCACCGTCATCCGGGTGAGCGGCACCAGGTCCCCGTGCCGGGGCCAGTCGGTGATCCGGCGCCATGCCTCGGCGAGCGAGAGGGGGACGGTGCGTTCGAGCGTGAAGAGAGACACGCCTCGATCGTAGGGAATCGCCGTCCGTCACCTGGGGGTTCACCCCGGCGGGTCACCTGCCCGGCGGATGGACCGGAGTGCCACCGGCGCACGCGGAACCGCACGCGCCCATGGGTACGCCCCCGGGGGAATCGTCTGGGGGCGTTGGATAGGGAGGCGCTGCGGGCCGCTCGTGGTGGCTCGCAGCGCCCCCCTGGTCATGCACCCGAGCAGGCTCGGGAAATCTTCCGGGTCAGGAGTTGACCTGCGTGGTCACCAGGCTGGAGAAGGTGGTCAGCCGGGTGTAGACACCCGGGTAACCGGCCTCCGCGCAGCCCTCGCCCCAGGAAGTGATCCCTGCCAGGACGCCCCCGATGATCAGGGGACCGCCGCTGTCGCCCTGGCAGGTGTCGACGCCACCGGAGGTGAGTCCGGCGCAGACCATGTCGGACTGGACGAAGTCCGAACCGTAGGAGCTACGGCAGCTCGAGTCGGACACGGTGGGCACCGTCGCGGTCCGAAGCTGGTTGGAGGAGTTGCCGTTCTCCGAGGTGGTGCCCCAGCCGAGGATGCGGGCCGTGGTGCCGGCCGCGTAGACACTCGTCTGGGAGGAGGAGACGTAGGACACCGGGGTGTACGGCATCGACGTCGACAGGGTCAGCACGGCCACGTCGTCGCCGCGGGTGGCGTCGGTGTAGTCCGGGTTGATCCAGATCTTGCTGACGCGGCTCACCGTGCCGTTGGTGCCGTTGAGGTAGGTGCGGCCACCGACCACGCGGACGCTGCTCGTCGACTCGCCGACCATGCAGTGGGCCGCCGTGACCACCTTCTTGGCGGACACCAGGGTGCCGCCGCAGAACTGGTTGCCGGACGCGTCCGTGATCTGCATGACGTACGGGTACGCGGTCGTGGTGGTGGTCGTGCCGCCCACGATGGGCTGGGGCGCGGCGCTCGCCGCGGGGGCGGCCACGAGCGCGGTCGCCGCGGCGGCGGCGGTCGCCAGCACGGTCACGGCGGTCTTTCTGGCACGTCTGAGCCCGAACATGAGTCTCCTCAGTGGGGGTTGCCGGTGGGGGTCGCGCGGGTGTGGGGGTGGAGCACGGGACGGGGCACCCCCGACTCCGGTGGAGCGGAGAGGGGCGGGATTCCGAACCCGTGTGCCCGGCGAGCGGCACGCCCCTCACGCTAGGACCCGGAACTCCCGCCTCCCAATGAGGGAACCCCCTAGGGGGTCGGGGGAGGGAAAACCCTCGGTCCGGCTCAGTTAACCGGGGGCGCCGTCACTTCGCGCGGCGACCTGCGGCCAATCGGACGATGTCCACCCGTGAGCGGATGCCCAGCTTCCGGTAGACCCGGGTCAGGGTCGCCTCCACCGTCTTCACGCTCACGAACAGCCGTGCGGCTATCTCCCGGTTGGTGGCCCCCTCCATCACCAGCGCGGCCACCTGACGCTCCATCGCGGCCAGCCCCGCCAGCGCGTCCAGTGCCTCCGGGGCGTCCGGCACCGGCACCGGCGGCGCGGGCTCCGGCGCGCTGCGGGCCTCGTCCACCTGGCCCAGCCACGGCAGCGCCCGGCAGCGCCGGAACAGCCGGGTCGCCTCGTCGTACGCCGTACCCCGGCGGCGGGCCCCCTCCGGGGAGCGGGCGCGGAGCTGGGCCAGGGAGAACGCGGCGCGGGCCGCCTCCAGACCGTAGCCCAGCTCGGTGAGCCGGTCCTGAGCGGACGTCAGCCGGGTCAGCGCGCCCTCCTGGTCGCCGCGGGCCGCCCGCACCAGGGCCTCCGCCCGGTCCAGCACCGCGAGCACGCTCGCCCGGCCGAGGCGCTCGGCGTGCTCCCGGCTGGTGTCGATGAGGTCCTGCGCCTCGGCGGGTTCACCGATGCGGACCAGCGCCTCCGCCAGATCCCCCTGCCAGCGTCCGCGCGCCGGATCGGTGATGCCGAGGTCCTGCTCCAGACGGCGTACCCGGCGCAGCGCGCGCACCGTGCCCGCCGCGTCCCCGGCCACCAGTTGGGCGTACCCGAGGGCCGCGAGCGCACGCGAGAGGTACATCTGGTCGCCGTCCTGCTCGGCGTGCGCCACCGCCTCGCGGGCCAGCGACAGGGCCCGGCCCACGTCCCCGCCGGACGCCTCGGCCAGCGAGGTCAGCATGGCGGAGGCGGTCTCCCCGATCCCCGAGTCCCGCGCCAGCCGGAGCGCCTCGCGGGCCAGCTCCAGGGCGCGTCCGCAGTTCCCGGCGTGCAGCTCGGTCTCCGCGAGCCCGCGCAGGAAGTGCACCTCGCTCTCCACCGAGCCCCGCCGCCGCACCTCGCCCAGCAGCGCGGTCACCGTGCCGCGCGCCTCGGCCAGCCGGTCGCCCATGACCAGCCAGCGGAACCGCGCGCTGCCCGCCCCGTTGTGATGGCACGCCACCGACGCGTCCTGCGGCTCACGCAGCGCCCGCTTGATGGTGCGCGGTGCCTCCGGATGACCCATCAGCGTCTCCGTCTGCGCCTGGAAGGCCAGCGCCAGCAGCTCGGTGCGCCGGTCCCCGCCGTGCTCGGCCAGCGCGGCCGCGTGCGCGGCGGCGGTACGGGCCTCGGTGAAGTCGCCCTGCACGATCAGCGCGCGCCAGGCGAGCTGGTAGTTGACCAGGGCCAGCAGCCGGGGGTCCTGCCCGGCGTCGGCGAGCGCCTGCGGGAAGACGGCGTCGACCTCGGCCATGGTGTGCCCGGCGGTGTCGATGACCACGATCCAGGCCCGCACCCGCTCGGCGGGCACGGCGGTACGGCTCAGCACCTCGCGCGCGATGTCCCGGGCGAGGTCGACTTCGCCGGCCGTGATCGCGTCCTCCGCGGCGGTCAGCCGCCGCTCCTCGGCGCCGGGCACGCCGTCGGCCGGCGTGCGGCGCGCGGCCAGCAGGCCGAGCTGGGCGGCGACGGAGGGTGCGCCCCGGTCGCGGGCGAGGGTCGCGGCCCCGGCGAGCCTCGCCGCCACCTCCGGGTCGGTGCCGGTGGTGGCCAGCGCCAGGTGCCGGGCGCGCTCGATCGGGTCGGAGGCGGCGGTGGACAGCGCCGCGTGCGCGGCCCGCCGCTCGGGGGCGGGTGCCTCGGCGTAGAGGGCGGCGGAGATCAGGGGGTGCGCGAACCGTACGGCCGGGGCCTCCGGTTCGGTGGCGAGCAGGCCGAGTTCGGCGGCCTGGGCGCACTCCGCCTCGGCGTTCTCCCGGCCGGCCGCGTGCAGCAGGGCCGGGGTGGGACGGGCGCCCGCGCTGGCCACCAGCAGGGTGCGGCGGGCCTCCACCGAGAGCATGTCCAGCCGGCTGAGCACCAGGGCGCGCAGCGAGGTCGGCACCGGCAGCGGCTCGCCGGGCCTAGGCGGGGTCGGGCTGTCGGCCAGCGCCCGGCTCAGCTCCAGCGCGAACAGCGGGTTGCCGCCGCTGGTGCGGTGGATCTCGCGCACCGTGGAGCGGGGGAGCGCGCCGTGGCCCCGGTGGTCCAGCAGCCGGGCCACCTGGGTGCGGTTGAGGGGGCCCAGCCGGACGGCGGCGGTGTCCGGGGGACAGGCGCGCAAGTGACGGTCGTACTCCTGGCTCTCCGGGCCCTCGGTGCGGACCGCGCACAGCAGTTGCACCGGGGTGCCGTCCAGGCGGCGGGCGGCGAAGCCGAGCAGTTCGGCGCTGGCCGGGTCGAGCCACTGGAGGTCGTCGGCGACCAGCAGGACCGGGCCGCGCGCGGCGAGGGCGCGCAGCGCCGAGAGCACCGCCAGGCGCAGGGCGAGGCCGTCGCGCTGGAGGCTGGACTCGCCCCGGCCGGTGAGCGCCGACTCCAGCGCGGTCAACTGGGCGGAGGGGAGGTGCGGCGCGATCTCGTCCAGGACCAGCCCGAGGAGGTCGGCCAGGGCGAGGAAGGGCAGATGCGATTCGGACTCGGTGGCCGAGCAGCGCAACACGGTGTGCGCCGTGGCGCCGTATTCCTCGGCCAATGCCCGCAGGAAGGTCGATTTCCCTATTCCGGCCGGGCCGTGCACCAGCACACTGCCGCCCGAGCCGAGCTGTTCCTTCGCGTCGGCGAACAGTTCCTCGCGGCCGATGAGCAGGTCGGGGCGGCATCGGGCAGGCTCCTGGAAGTCCCGTCGCACGGTTCGCCCGCTCCCCTCGTGTGTCGTGTCCGGGCCAAATTCTAGGCAACGGAGCCCGGAATTCGGCGAGAAGTCGTGGTGAGGGAAATAACAGCCCGTCAAGCATCGCGCAATTCAAAGCGGGCCTATGTGAATGGCATGTTTCGCCGGCGGTTGCCGGGGGACCGGAGTGTCCGGTTCCGGCCCCTAGGGGAGGACCCCGGCCCGGCGTGCCGCCGTCACCGCCTCCCCCCGGGTGTGCGCGCCCAGTTTGCGCATCGCCGCGCGCAGATAGCCCTTCACCGTCTCCGGGCGCAGGCCCAGCCGGTCGGCGACGGCCGCGTTGGTGGCGCCGGTCGCCACCCAGGTCAGCACGTCCAGCTCGCGCGGGGCCAGCGCCGGGGACCCTTGCGGGGCCGGTGCGGTCAGCAGGTCGCAGGCCGCCAGCAGTTCGGCCCGCAGCTCCGGGTCCGCGATGCGCGGGGCCAGCGCCCGCAGCGCCGCGTGCGCCTCCCGTACGTGCTCCTGGCCCGCCCCCGGCTCCGGTACGGCGGGCCGGAGCGCGGCCAGCAGACCCCGCGCCTCGTCCCGTACCGCGAGCGCCCGCTCGACCTCCCGCGCCGCCGCCACCGCACCGCCGAGCGCCCGGTCGCCCAACGGCTGGGCGGTGCGCAGCGCGCCGTAGAGCACCCCGCGCACCCGGTGCCGTACCACCAGCGGTACCGCGAGGACGGAGCGCAGGCCCTCGGCGGCCACCGGGGCGTCGTACTCGTGGCTGATCCGGCGGGAACTGGAGTAGTCCGGCACCGCACAGGCCCGGCCCAGCGCGACCGCCCGGCCGCCGAGCCCGGTGCCCGAGGTCACCACCAGCGAGCGCAGGGCGCCGGTCGCGGTGCCGCTCAGTTCGCTGATCCGGATCTGCGCCGCGCCGGGGCCGACCGCTCCGCCGAACGCGACCGGCAGTCCCGTCGCGCGCCGCAGCCCGGCCAGCGCACCCCGAATCTCCGCCGTCGCCACGGCATCTGCTGCCACCTTCTCGCTCCTTCGTGCCGCCACCCCCGTTCGGGGGTGGTGAGACCCGCATCACGGATTAGACGATGGGGGAGAGCCGCCCGGCAATGGTCCGGGACGCGGGAGTGCACCGGCGGTGGACGACCGCGGCAGCGAGGAGGACACGGATGACGACCCCGACGGAGCTGTTCCGCAGCGCCCGCGATTTCCTGCTGGAGCACCGGGAGGACTACCAGGCCGCCCACGACGGCTTCCGCTGGCCCGAGTTGGAGCACTTCAACTGGGCGCTGGACTGGTTCGACGTGATCGCGGAGGGCAACGACCGCACCGCCCTGCACATCGTGGAGGAGGACGGCACCGAGACCCGGCTCTCCTTCGCCGAGCTGTCCGACCGCTCCGACCGGGTGGCCAACCACCTCAAGGCGCTGGGCGTCGGCGCCGGGGACCGGGTCCTCGTCATGCTCGGCAACCAGGCCGAGCTGTGGGAGACCATGCTCGCCGCGATGAAGCTGCGTGCCGTGGTCATCCCGGCCACCCCGCTGCTCGGCCCCGCCGACCTGCGCGACCGGGTCGACCGCGGCGAGGTCGCGCACGTCATCGCGCGCGCCGAGGACACCGCCAAGTTCGCCGAGGTCCCCGGCACCTACACCCGGATCTCGGTCGGCGGCCTGCCCGAGGAGGCGTGGGAGCCGTACGAGGACGCCTACGCGGTCCCCGCCGGGTTCCTGCCCGACGGGCCGACCCTCGCCGACGACCCGCTGATGCTGTACTTCACCTCCGGGACGACCGCCCGCCCCAAGCTGGTCGAGCACACCCACACCTCGTACCCGGTCGGCCATCTCGCCACCCTGTACTGGATCGGGCTGAAGCCGGGCGACGTGCACCTCAACATCTCCTCGCCCGGCTGGGCCAAGCACGCCTGGTCCAACCTGTTCGCGCCCTGGAACGCCGAGGCGACCGTCTTCGTCGTCAACTACTCCCGCTTCGACGCCGGCCGGCTGATGGCCGAGATGGACCGGGCCCGGGTCACCACGTTCTGCGCGCCGCCCACCGTGTGGCGGATGCTGATCCAGGCCGACCTGACCCAGCTCGCCACCCCGCCCCGCGAGGCCGTCGCCGCCGGGGAACCGCTCAACCCCGAGGTGGTCGAACAGGTCCGGCGGGCCTGGGGCGTCACCGTACGGGACGGGTTCGGGCAGACCGAGACGGCCGTGCAGATCTCCAACAGCCCCGGCCAGGAACTGCGTTCCGGCTCCATGGGCCGCCCCAGCCCCGGCTACCGCGTCGAACTCCTCGACCCGGTCACCGGAGCGCCCGGCGCCACCGAGGGCGAGATCGCGCTCGACCTCTCCGTGCGGCCAGTCGGCCTGATGACCGGCTACCACGGCGACCCCGAGCGCACCGCCGAGGCGATGGCCGAGGGCTACTACCGCACCGGCGACATCGGTTCCCGCGACGAAGACGGATATGTCTTCTATACGGGGCGAAGTGATGATGTATTTAAGGCCAGCGACTACAAGATCAGCCCCTTCGAGCTGGAGAGCGCCCTGCTGGAGCATGAGGCCGTTGCCGAGGCGGCCGTCGTCCCCGCCCCCGACGACCTCCGGCTCGCGGTACCGAAGGCGTACGTGGTGCTCGCCGAGGGCTGGGAGCCCGGACCCGGCACCGCGAAGGCGCTCTTCGAGCACTCCCGTGAGGTGCTCGCGCCCTACAAGCGGCTGCGCAGGCTGGAGTTCGGGCCGCTGCCCAAGACCGTGTCCGGCAAGATCCGCCGCATCGAACTGCGCGAGGCCACGGCCGCGGGCTCGGCGGACGAGTACCGCGAGGAGGACTTCCGGTGACCCTCTCCTACACCCACGGCACCGGAGACACCGCCCTGCTCGGCGACACCATCGGCGCCAACCTCGCTCGCACTGCGGCCACTTGGCCGGACCGGGAGGCCCTGGTCGACGTGCCCGCCGGGCGCCGCTGGACCTACGCCGAGTTCGCCGCCGACATCGAGCGGCTGGCCCGCGCGCTGCTCGCCTCCGGGGTGGCCAAGGGTGACCGGGTGGGCGTCTGGGCGGTCAACCGGGCGGAGTGGGTGCTCGTCCAGTACGCCACCGCGCAGGTCGGCGCGATCATGGTCAACGTCAACCCGGCGTACCGCACCCACGAGGTGGAGTACGTCCTCCGGCAGGCCGGTGTTTCCCTGCTGTTCGCCTCCACCGAGCACAAGGGGAGCGACTACCGGGCGATGGTGGACGAAGTCCGCCCGAAGCTGCCTCAGTTGACGCGGAAGGTGTACTTCGGGGACCCGAGCTGGGAGGAGTTCACCGCACTCGGCAGCGAGGTCTCCGCGCAACAACTGCGCGCCCGCGAAGCCGAGTTGTCCTGCGACGACCCGATCAACATCCAGTACACCTCAGGCACCACCGGCTTCCCGAAGGGCGCCACCCTCTCCCACCACAACATCCTCAACAACGGTTTCTTCGTAGGAGAGTTGGTCGCCTACACCGAGCAGGACCGCATCTGCGTACCCGTGCCCTTCTACCACTGTTTCGGCATGGTGATGGGCAACCTCGCGGCCACTTCCCACGGCGCCTGCATCGTCATCCCGGCCCCGTCCTTCGAGCCCCGGGCCACCCTGGAGGCGGTCCAGCGGGAGCGGTGCACCTCGCTGTACGGGGTGCCCACGATGTTCATCGCCGAGCTGAACCTCCCCGAGTTCGCGGAGTACGACCTCTCCACCCTGCGCACCGGCATCATGGCGGGCTCGCCCTGCCCGGTGGAGGTGATGAAGCGGGTGGTCGCCGAGATGCACATGGCCGAGGTGTCCATCTGCTACGGCATGACCGAGACCTCCCCGGTCTCCCTGCAGACCCGTGTGGACGACGACCTGGAGCACCGCACCGGCACCGTCGGCCGCGTTCTGCCGCATCTGGAGGTCAAGGTGGTCGACCCGGCCACCGGTATCACAGTGCCGCGCGGTGAGGCCGGCGAGCTGTGCACCCGTGGCTACAGCGTCATGCTCGGCTACTGGGAGGAGCCGGAGAAGAGCGCCGAGGCCATCGACACCGGCCGCTGGATGCACACCGGCGACCTCGCCGTGATGCGTGAGGACGGCTATGTGGAGATCGTCGGCCGCATCAAGGACATGATCATCCGGGGTGGGGAGAACATCTACCCGCGCGAGATCGAGGAGTTCCTCTACGCCCACCCCAAGATCCGGGACGTGCAGGTGGTCGGCGTACCGCACGAGCGGTACGGCGAGGAGGTCCTCGCCTGTGTCATCCCGCTCGACCCGGCCGACCCGCTCACGCTGGACGAACTGCGCGCCTTCTGCCGGGACCGGCTGGCCCACTACAAGATCCCGAGCCGGCTCCAGCTCCTCGACGCCTTCCCGATGACGGTGTCCGGCAAGGTCCGCAAGGTCGAGCTGCGCCGCGCGCACGGCTCCTGACCTGCTTGCGGGGCGCGGTCGCCCCCGTGGCCTTCCGGCCGAGACCGCGCCCCACAAGTCCCCCGTCCGCGAGACCCGCCACCCCCGTCCCGGCGGGACCTCGCACTCTCAATCTGCCCTCATTCGACGGAGGTTGAAGCCTTTCGGGCGGTCTTCAGAGGTTGATTTGAGGTTGGCCCCCCCCGGAGCCTTGCGCCTCACGGCTCCTGTCGCCCGGTACCTCACAGCTCGTGCTCCGACAGCCCCGGCCAGTCGTCCGGGCCACCGCCCAGCCAGTCGATCAGGTCGCTCTCCTCGACCTCGATGCGGTCGAGGTCGGCCAGGCGGAGGATCTCGATCACGTCGTCCAGGTGGGAGGCGAGGCCGAGGGTGACCTCGCCCTCGGTGACCCGGCGGGAGCCGTCGAGCGCCGGGGGGTGGACCACGATGTGCGGATGGTGCGTCGGATCGGCCATGGGTTCAGCGTCCTGCGGATCGCACCGCGCCGCTACTCGGCGGGAGGGCCGAGAATTCGCCCAGGTTTCACCGGTCACCGCCCCCGCCCTCTTCCCCGCGCACCGGCCGGGCTTCTAGCCTCGCGGCGCCCCATACTTCCCACGGAAGGCAGACCCGACGCATGCGCCACGCCCTCCTACGCGCCGCGAGACGGCTCGGCACCAGAACGGCCGTCACGGCCGTCACCACCGCGCTCGCCGTGGCGGCCCCCTTCCCGGCCGTCGCGGCGAGCGGGCCGGAGCGGCTGTCGTCGCTGGTGGACCCGCTGATCGGCTCCGCGAACGGCGGCAACACCTTCCCCGGCGCCACCCTGCCCCAGGGCATGATCGCCTGGTCGCCCACCAGCACCGCCGGGGACCAGACCAGCACCGGCGCGGCCAACGGGTACGCCTACAACACCACCCGGATACGCGGCCTCAGCCTCACCCATGTCAACGGCGCCGGCTGCCACCCCGGTGCGGCCGGGGACGTCCCGATCATGCCGTTCACCGGTGACATCACGTCCTCCCCGTCCGCCGACACCAAGGACGCCGTCTACGCGGCGGACTTCTCCCACGCCGACGAGAAGGCCGTACCCGGCCGCTACACCCTCGGCCTCGCCTCCGGCGCCTCCGCCGACCTCGCGGTGAGCAAGCGGGCCGGGGTCGGCGACTTCACCTTCCCCGCGGGGAGGCCGGCGAGCCTCCTGTTCCGCGTCTCCAACTCGCTCAACGGCAGCGAGGACGCGCACATCGACATCGACGCCGCCCACCGCAAGGTGACCGGCTGGGTGCTGACCGGCGCGTTCTGCGGCCGCCGCGCCAACGGCGGGACCAACAACCGCAAGAGCTACTACCGGCTGCACTTCAGCGCCACCTTCGACCGCGCCTTCGCCACCACCGGCACCTGGCACGACGGCACCCTGTCACCCGGCTCCACCACGGCCTCCGGCGGCGAGGGCTACGCCACGGGCGCGGACCGCGCCGGACGCGGCTCCGGCGGCTGGGTCGGCTTCGACACGGCGTCTGACAACGATGTCCACATGCGGCTCGGCATCTCCTACGTCAGTCTCGCGGGCGCCGAGGCCAACCTCCGCCACGAGATCCCGGCGCGGGCGAGCGTGGCCGACGTGGCCGCCGCCGGGGCGCGGGACTGGGACCGCGAGCTGAGCACCGTACGCGCCGAGGGCGGGAGCCCGGCCCGGCGTACCGCGTTCTACACGGCGCTCTATCACTCCCTGATGCAGCCCAACCTGATCAGCGACACCGACGGGCGCTACTGGGGCATGGACCAGGCGGTGCACCGGCTGGCGCGCGGGCAGGGGGCGCAGTACAGCAACTTCTCCGGCTGGGACCAGTACCGGGCGCAGGTCCAGTTGCTCGCGCTGCTGCGGCCCACGGTGGCGGGCGACTTCGCGCAGTCGCTGTACAACTTCGCCCGGCAGAACGGCGGGGTCTGGGACCGCTGGGTGCACCTCAGCGGCGCCACCCACGTGATGACCGGCGACCCCTCCGCTGCCACCCTGGCCACCTTCTACGCCATGGGGGTACGGAACTTCGACTACCGGGGCGCCTACGCCTCCCTGGTCCGCCAGGCCACCGTCCCCACCCCGGACGACCTCTCCGACGCGGGCTGCCCCGGCCAGTGCGAGGGCCAACGCCCCAACCTGGCCCAGTACTTGGTCTCGCACTACGCGCCTCAGGACGCCTGCCACTGCTGGGGCGGCGCGGCGGAGACCCTGGAGGACGCGGTCGCGGACTTCTCCCTGGCCCAGTGGGCGCGACAGCTCGGCCGGGACGAGGACGCGAAGCTCTACACCGACCGCGCGGCCTACTGGCGCAACGTCTTCAACCCCGCCACCGGCTACGTCCAGGCCCGCAAGCTCGACGGCACCTGGGTGACGCCGTTCAACCCCGCGAGCGACCTCGGGTTCGCCCAGGGCACCAGCGCCACCTACACCTGGATGGTGCCGCACGACGTCCAGGGGCTCGCCGACGCGATGGGCGGCCGGAGCGCGGCCGCGACCCGGCTCGACGGCTTCTTCCACAACCCGGACGGCTCCTGGTCCGTACGCGGCGGCGACCCCCTGCGCTACGACCCCACCAACGAGCCCGGCATCCACGCCCCCTGGCTCTACAACGCGCTCGGACAGCCGTGGAAGACCCAGGCGACGGTGCGCCAGATCCTCGACACCGTCTACGGCACCGGCCCCGCCGGCCTCCCCGGCAACGACGACCTCGGCACCATGTCCGCCTGGTACGTCTTCTCCGCCCTCGGCATCTACCCGCAGACCCCCGGCAGCGCCACCCTGCTCCTCGGCGCCCCCGTCTTCCCGAAGGCGACCGTGGACCGTCCGGGCCGCGCCGACCTCGTCATCACCGCCCCCGAGGCCGACGACACCCACGCCTACATCGGCGCGGTACGCCGTGACGGGCACCCGGTGACCCGCTCCTGGCTCACCCCGGCCGAGGCACGCGCCGGCGGGAGGCTGGACTTCACCCTGACCACTACACCCGACACCGACTGGGCGACGGGGGACCTGCCCGAGTGATCCCCCCCCCGGCCTCGCGGGGGGCGTCCCCGCGGGGCCGACCGGGGCTAAGGTCGTACGACCTAGACCCGGGAGCAGAGTTGAGACTGCGAGTGGAGTTCACCACCGAACCCTTCGACCTGGACGTCCCGCCCGCGCACGCGGTGGCGGCCCGCGAGGTCGTGGAGGGCGGCGGGCTGGACACCGTGGACGTGGGCCCGTTCGGCACCATGGCCGAGGGCGGTGCGGACGGGGTGCTCAGCGCCGTGGACGCGCTGCTGCGGAGGAGCCTGGAGGCCGGGGCGACCCGGATATCCCTCCAGGTCAACGTGGTCGGGGAGGGGCGGTAGGTGACCGCCGAGGAACCGTTCCTCGCCGCTGTGCGCCCCCTCGTGGACGCCATGGGCGGCGAACTCCTCCCGCCGGGCGAGGCCGGCCCGGACGACGTGGTGCTGGCCTGGGAGGGCGCCGAGGTCGTCGCCGTACGGCTGCCGCAGCTCGCGGAGTCCCTGGACCACATCCTCTCCGCGCTGGAGCGCCGGGAGGGGCGGCCGCTGGCCGAGCTGGACCGCAAGGCCAAGCAGGAGATCGTCCGGACGCTGGAGGCACGCGGCGCCTTCGCCGTACGGCACGGCGTGGAGACCGTGGCGGGGGCACTCGGCGTCAGCCGCTTCACCATCTACAACTACCTCAACCGGGAGAAGGGCCGCTGAGCCCGTCCGGTAACCCAGAATTTTCAACAAAGTGTTGACGTGCCGTCGCGGTGAGGCGTTAGCTGACGGCACCCCGTCCGGCACGACGGCCCTCGCGGCCACGGAGGCGCCCGTGACATCGCCCGCCACCCCCCTGGGCCTGGCCCGGTTCAACGCCCTCGGGGACGAGGCCGCGCTCGCCGCCCTGCACGAGGTGTGCGCCTCCACCGCCTGGGGCCGCCTGCTCCTGGTCGCCCGCCCGTACGCCACCCCGGACGACCTGTACCTCGCCGCCGACGCGGCCCTCGCCGGACTCGGCGCCGACGACCTGGCCGAGGCGATGGCGGGCCACCCCCCGATCGGCCGCCCCAAGCCCGGCGACCCCGCCTCCACGCGGGAGCAGCGCGGCATGGCGGACGCCTCCGACGCCCTGCGCGCCGAGATGCTCGAACTGAACCTCGCCTACCAGGACCGCTTCGGCCATGTCTTCCTGATCTGCGCCACCGGCCTGACCGGCGAGGAGATGCGCGACGCCCTGACGGAGCGGCTCGGCAACACGCCGGAGCGGGAACGGGAGATCGCCCGCGCCGAACTGGGCAGGATCAACCGCATCCGCCTGGCCCGACTCGTCGCCTGAAGGACGCCCGCACCATGACCGATACCGCCTCCGTGTCCACGCACATCCTGGACACCTCGCTCGGCCGCCCCGCGCCGGGCGTCACCGTCCGCCTCTCGGCCCGCACCGGCTCCGGCGCCGACTGGCGGCCGCTCGGCGAGGGGACCACCGACGCCGACGGCCGCTGCCGGGACCTGCCGGCCCCGCCCGGGGACACCGCGCAGGTACGGCTCGACTTCGCCGTGGAGCCGTACCTCGGGGAGCGAGGCGACGCGTTCTTCCCGGAGGTGACCGTCACCTTCGCCGTACGAGCCGGGGAGCACTACCACGTCCCGCTGCTGCTCAGCCCGTTCGGCTACTCCGTATACCGAGGGAGCTAGCTTTCATGGCAGAAACGTCCCGCCCGGCCGGGCCCGCGATCCTGGCGCAGAACCAGTACGGCAAGGCCGAGAACCGGGTCGTCCGGATCACGCGCGACGGCGCCACCCACCACATCAAGGACCTCAACGTCTCGGTCACCCTCAGCGGCGACATGGACGACGTCCACTACTCCGGCTCCAACGCCCATGTCCTGCCGACCGACACCACCAAGAACACGGTGTTCGCGTTCGCCAAGCGGTACGGCATCGAGTCCGCCGAGCAGTTCGGCATCCACCTCGCCCGGCACTTCGTCACCTCCCAGGAGGCGATCCGCACCGCCCGCATCCGGATCGAGGAGTACGCCTGGGACCGGATCGGCGCGGAGGACGGCGGCCACTCCTTCGTCCGCAAGGGCCAGGAGGTCCGGCACGCCCAGGTCTTCCACGACGGCACGTCCTGGCAGGTGATCTCGGGCCTGGGGGACCTGGTGGTGCTGAACTCCACCGACTCCGAGTTCTGGGGCTACGCCAAGGACGGATACACCACGCTGCCCGAGGCGTACGACCGCGTACTGGCCACCGAGGTCAACGCCCGCTGGCGGTACGGCTGGACCGGCGGGGGCGACGCGCCCGACTGGGACGCCTCCTACGCCGAGGTAAGGCGCCACCTGCTGGAAGCCTTCGCCGGGACCTACTCGTACTCGCTCCAGCAGACCCTGTACGAGATGGGCGCGCGGGTGATCGGGGAGCGTGCCGAGGTCGACGAGATCCGGCTCTCCCTGCCGAACAAGCACCACTTCCTGGCCGACCTCACGCCCTTCGGGCTGACCAACGACAACGAGGTGTACCTCGCCGCCGACCGGCCGTACGGCCTGATCGAGGCGACCGTCCTCCGCGAGGGCCGCGAGGCGGCGATCCCGGTGGACCTCACCAACCTCTGAGCAACTTCTGCGAGACCTCCGAGAGCGAAGGACGAACCGTGGCACCAGCCGAGCGCATCGTCATCGAGAACTGCGCGATCGCCACCGTGGACGCCGACGACACCGAGTACGCCACGGGGCACCTTGTCCTCGCGGGCGACCGGATCGAGTCGGTCGGCGCGGGTCCGGCCCCCGAGGGGCTCACCGATGTCACCCGCCGAATCGACGCCACCGGACACCTGGCCACGCCCGGCCTGGTCAACACCCACCACCACTTCTACCAGTGGCTCACCCGTGGCCTGGCCACCGACCACAACCTCTTCGACTGGCTGACCGCGCTCTACCCGACCTGGGCGCGCATCGACGAGGACATGGTGTCGGCGGGGGCGCGGGGCTCGCTGGCGATGATGGCCCGGGGCGGGGTCACCACCGCCATGGACCACCACTACGTCTACCCGCGCGGCACCGGCGACCTGTCCGGCGCGATCGTGCGCGCCGCCCGCGACACCGGCGTCCGCTTCACCCTGGCCCGCGGCTCGATGGACCGGGGCGAGTCCGACGGCGGGCTGCCGCCGGACTTCGCGGTGGAGAGCCTGGACGAGGCGCTGGCCGCCACCGAGGCCACCGTCCGCGAACACCACGACCCCTCCTTCGGCGCGCTGACCCAGGTCGCGGTCGCGCCCTGCTCGCCCTTCTCCGTCTCCACCGAACTGATGAAGCAGGGCGCGGAGCTGGCGCGGCGGCTGGGGGTGCGGCTGCACACCCACGGCTCGGAGACGGTGGAGGAGGAGAAGTTCTGCCACGAGCTGTTCGGGATGGGCCCGACCGAGTACTTCGAGTCCACCGGCTGGCTGGGCGAGGACGTGTGGATGGCGCACTGCGTCCACATGAACGACTCCGACATCGCCGCCTTCGCCCGCACCGGCACCGGCGTCGCCCACTGTCCGTCCTCCAACGCCCGGCTGGCGGCGGGCATCGCACGGGTGCCGGACCTGCTGGCGGCGGGCGTGCCGGTCGGCCTGGGCGTGGACGGCACCGCCTCCAACGAGTCCGGCGAACTCCACACCGAACTCCGCAACGCCCTCCTCGTCGCCCGCCTCGGCCCGCACCGCGAATCCGCCCTCACCACCCGCCAATCCCTCCGCCTCGGCACCTACGGCGGCGCCCAAGTCCTCGGCCGCGCCACGGAGATCGGCTCCCTGGAGCCCGGCAAGCTCGCCGACCTGGTCCTCTGGCGCATGGACACCCTGGCCCACGCCTCCATCGCCGATCCGGTGGCGGCCCTGGTGCTCGGCGCGCCCGCTCCGGTCACCGCCTCCTTCGTGGGCGGCCGGCAGATCGTGGCGGACGGGGTGCTGCTGCACGTGGACGAGGACGCGATCGCGCGGACGACCCGCGAGCAGGCGCGGCGGCTGGCGGAGGGCTGACGCGGGGCCTGTCTCCCGGATCAGGCCGGCTCCAGCCGGGGGCGGGCGCCTCTCGGCCGACCCGAGCGGGGTCTGGTGCGTGCAGATGCAACGCCGCAGATGCGCGTGCCAGACCCCGCGACGCCGACCTGATCCGGAAGGCAGGCCCCAGGTCTCACACCCGGCGTGGGGACGCCAGGAGGTGGCGGGCTCTCGTGCGGGCCTCGGTGTATTCGCCGCACTGCCAGCCCGCCGCCTCCAGGGTGGTCGCGTACTCCGCGAGCGCCGGGCCGTGCACCGCGACCGCCTCCGGCTGGGGGGTCGCGCGGACGCGGTAGCCGGGGGTGTCCGTGTGCTCCGGCCGGTGGCCGGCCGCCTCCAGGGCGAGGGCGGCGGCGCGGACCAGGTGGGTGCGTTCCCAGCCGCAGGGGCGGTCGGTGGCGCTGTCGGGGTTGGTCATGCGGCGCAGCTCCAGCAGGCCCTGCCAGGCGTCGCGCACCTCGCGGGCTCGGGAGGGGCCGGCCGGTATCTCCTCCGCGCCGCCGACCCGCGCGGCGAAGACACCGGCGGAGTCGGAGGCCGGGGCGGGAGCGGACTCCGGCTCGGCCTCGCGCAGGCGGTGGCCGGCCGGGGTCAGGAAGTGGTCGTGGGGCGGGCGGGGGTGCCGGAAGGCGAGGCCGAGCCGGACCAGCGCGGCGAGCTGGGCGTCCGTGCCCCGCAGCCGCCCGGTGCCGGGATCGGCACCCTCGATGACGCGCCGCTGTGCGGCGGTGGGCGGTCGTGCCATCGCGATGCTCCCTCCGGTCCCGATGCTGGTCCGCTGCTGGTCTTCGAAGCGTACGGCCGGGCACTGACAACGCCCCGGTGGAGCTACTGCCGGTACCCGCTGAGGAACCGCCCGATCCGGCCGATGGCCGCCTCCAGGTCGTCCGCGTAGGGCAGAGTGAGGATGCGGAAGTGGTCGGGGGTCGGCCAGTTGAAGCCGGTGCCCTGGACGACCTGGATCTTCTCGCGGAGCAGCAGATCGAGGACGAACTTCTCGTCGTCGTGGATCTTGTGCACCTTGGGGTCGAGGCGCGGAAAGGCGTACAGCGCGCCCTTGGGGCGGACGCAGGAGACGCCGGGGATCTCGTTCAGCTTCTCCCAGGCCACGTTCCGCTGCTCGTACAGCCGGCCGCCGGGCGCGGTGAGTTCGTGGATGGACTGGCGGCCGCCGAGCGCGGCCTGGATGGCGTACTGGGCGGGCGCGTTGGGGCACAGCCGCATGGAGGCCAGCATGGTCAGGCCCTCCAGATAGCTCTTGGCGTGCTGCTTGGGCCCGGTGACCACCAGCCAGCCGGAGCGGAACCCCGCCACCCGGTAGGTCTTGGACAGCCCGCAGAAGGTGAGGACGACCAGGTCGGGGGCGAGGGCGGCGGCCGAGTGGTGCACGGCGTCGTCGTAGAGGATCTGGTCGTAGATCTCGTCCGCGAACACCATCAGGCCGTGGCGGCGGGCCAGGTCGAGGATGCCCTCGACGATCTCCTTCGGATACACCGCACCGGTCGGGTTGTTGGGGTTGATGATGACCACGGCCTTGGTGCGGTCGGTGATCTTCGAGGCCATGTCCGCCAGGTCCGGAGCCCAGTCGGACTGCTCGTCGCAGAGGTAGTGCACGGCCTTGCCGCCGGCCAGCGTGGTGACCGCCGTCCACAGCGGGAAGTCCGGCGCCGGGATGAGGACTTCGTCGCCGTCCTCCACCAGCGCCTGTACGGCCATGGAGACCAGCTCGGAGACGCCGTTGCCCAGGAACACGTCGTCGACGTCCACCTCCAGGCCGAGGGTCTGGTAGCGCTGGGCCACCGCCCGGCGGGCCGAGAGGACACCGCGCGAGTCGGTGTAGCCGTGGGCGCGGGGGAGCATCCGGATCATGTCCTGGGTGATCTCCTCCGGCGCCTCGAAACCGAAGAGCGCCGGGTTCCCGGTGTTCAGGCGCAGCACACTGTGCCCCGCCTCCTCCAGCGCGTCCGCGTGCTGGATCACCGGACCGCGGATCTCGTAGCAGACCTCGCTGAGCTTGTTCGACTGCCGGAACTCCATGCGCCGCAACCCCTCCGGTAACTGGTGTTGCTTGGTTTTACCAAGTAGGAGCTTGGAAAGTCCAACAACATGTCTAGACTGCGTCGCATGCCACCTCGCCGACGCTACGACCAGTACTGCTCCGCGGCCCGCGCCCTCGACCTCGTCGGGGACCGCTGGACCCTGCTGATCGTCCGGGAGTTGCTGGCCGGACCCCGCCGCTACACCGACCTGCACGCGGACCTCCCCGGCGTGAGCACGGATGTCCTCGCCTCCCGGCTCAAGGACATGGAGCGCGACGGCCTCACCGCCCGGCGGAAGCTGCCCCCGCCCGGCGCGGCCTACGTGTACGAACTCACCCCGCGCGGCCGGGACTTGCTGCCCGTGCTGCACGCCCTGGGGGAGTGGGGAAGCCCCGAGCTGGCCGAACTGCGGCCCACCGACGCGGTACGCGCCCACTGGTCGGCACTGCCGCTGCTGGCGGCGCTGGGCGCGGCGGAGTTGGGGATCGGAGTGACTGAAGTCGCCACAGAGGACGGCGAGTTCCATCTGTACGTCGGCGCGGAGGACGGCCCGGTGTACGGGCACGGACCGGCGCCGGTGGCCGCCGATGCCCGGCTGGTGATGGACGCGGCGACCTGCGCGGAGGTGTGCCGGGGCGAGGTGGGGATCGCGGACGCGGTGCGGGCGGGGCGGGTCACGGTGACCGGTGACGGGGCCCTCGCCAAGGCGCTGCGGGATTGACGCGCGGAAATGACGAAGGCCCGCCGTTTCGGCGGGCCTTCGTGAAGGGTCAGGCGCCCGGTGGGACGTACGCCGGGCGGCCCCGGCCCCGGGTCAGCGCGTAACCGCCGATGCCCGCGAGCGCGGCCAGCACACCGCCGACAGCGGTCCACACCCAGCGGCTGGACCACCAGTGCGAGGACCAGCCGTCGTCCGGCTCGATCGCGGAGAGCACGGCCGACTTCGAACCGTCCTTCTCCGCATCGGACTTGACCGCGATGCCGGGGACGAGCGGCTTGCCCAGCGAGCCGTCCACGGCCGCCGCGCCGCCGATGTTCTTCGAGTCCGCGCGGACTTCGGCCCGTACCGGCAGGCCGAGGTCGGCGGAGCCGAGGTTCAGCACCGTCAGCCGGATGTAATAGGTGCCCGGCAGCGGGTCGTTGGCCCACGGCTCGGACCAGGCGCGCACCGTGCGCAGCACACACGCCAGTTCGACGGTGGCGGTGCCCTGTTCGGCGGTGCGGGTGGCCGCGCCGTACTGGCAGGACTGGTGGCGGCGCAGGCCGTCGTAGACGTCGAGCTGCCAGGTCTGCGCGGCGTGCGTGCCCGGCAGCTTCACCGTCGCCTTGACCGTCGGGCGCTGCCCGGTGTCGGCCGGGAACGACCAGTACAGGTAGTCACCGGTGGACGCGGAGGCGGTGGCCGTCCGGCCCTGGTCCATCTCGGCCGCCGTACGGAACGACGTGCCCGCCTGGGTGGGGGCCTTGCCGTCCGCCGAGGCGCTCGGGGAGGGGGAGGAGTCGGCCGCGGCGGGGGCGGCGGCCAGGCCCAGCGTCAGCAGGGCCGCGCTCAGCACACGTATCGCACGCATCAGTTCGTCCTCCAGACCGCGACCCGCCAGCGGGACAGCCAGCCCCACAGCAGACCCGCGACGAAACCGGTCAGCACCAGCGCGGCCAGCAGCCACCAGCCCCGGCCGAGGCCGAAGGAGGCCACGTCGGAGGCGGCCGAGGGACCGTCCACCACGTCGACCGTCAGCTCCAGCGGCATGCCCGGCGTGGTCTTCACACCGGCGCTGGCCGAGAAGGAGTTGGTCACCTGGAGACACACCGTCTCCGGGGTCGCGTCGTCGTCATCGGAGTCGGGCTTGGGGTAGCGCAGACCGGTGGAGATCGCGTCGGTACGGCCCGTTCCGGCGCCCTCGCCGCGGACGATCTCACGGCCCTGCTGGGTCACCGCCCGCAGCAGCACACCATAGTTGGGGTTCGTCGCGCGGTCGTCGGCGACGCTCACCGAGGCGCGCAGCTCCTGGCCCGGCTGGACGTCGACCTTGTACCAGCGCTGCTTGCCGAACTCCTCGCGGTCCGTGTAGAGACCGGACTTGAGCGCGGGGGCCCCGGCGCAGGCGTCGGTGCCCTCGGTGGCCACCGGCGTCACCACCGGATCGGCGGCCCGCTCGACCAACTGGCCGACCCGGTCCGTCAGTTCCTCCTTGTGCTGCACGGAGGTGTACGTGCCGCCGGTGGCGTCCGCGATGCAGCTCAACTGGTCACGGGTCTTGGCGTCCGGCACCAGGCCCAGGGTGTCGATGGTCAGGCCGATGCCCTTGGCGGCTATCTCGCGGGCCACCTCGCACGGGTCGAGGGGCTGGCAGGTGTCCTCGCCGTCGCTGATCAGGACGATCCGGCGGGTGCCGTCACCGTTCCCGAAGTCGTCGGCCGCCTTCAGCAGCGCCGGGCCGATGGGGGTCCAGCCGGTCGGTGCGAGGGTGGCCACGGCGGTCTTCGCCTCGGTGCGGTCCAGCGGGCCCACCGGATAGAGCTGCTCGGTGTCCTTGCAGCCCTCCTTGCGGTCGTTGCCGCGGTAGTTGGCGCCCAGGGTGCGGATGCCCAGCTCCACCTCCTCGGGCGTCGCGTCGAGCACCTCGTTGAACGCCTGCTTGGCCGCCGCCATCCGGGTGCCGCCGTCGATGTCCCGGGTCCGCATGGAACCGCTGACATCCAGGACGAGTTCGACCTTCGGAGCGGGCTGCGGCTCGGTCTCGTCCGCTGCGGCCCCGCCGGGACACGCGATCCCGGCCGCCAGGGCGGCGAGCAGGGCACAGACGCCCGCCGCCAGCCGTTGTCTTCTGATCATCGGCGGATCTTATTGATCGTAGGTGGCGGGCTCCAAAACGAACGGGCTCGGCAGCTCCGTCCACAGGTCGCCGGGAGTCTCCGGAGACAGCCTCATCAGGGTCAACGCCTTGACGGGCAGCGGATTTTCACACAGCGCGGCCAGGTCGGGCGTACGGGGCAGATCCGGCAGCGCGGCCCGCAGCGCGGCACCCAGCGCCGGGCCCGAACCGGCCGTCGCCGCGAGCGCGCCGCCGACGAGCGAGCCGAACAGCTTGCGCCGCAGGGCGAGTTCGTCGTCCGTGACCAGCCGTCCCGTCAACTCGGCGGCGGATATGCCGTGTCGGGCGAGGCGGGCCGGGCTGACGCGGATATCGGCCAGGTCGCGGTAGATCAGCCGCAGCGGGGTGTCGTCCGGCGCGAGCACCACCAGGAGGTTCTGGCCGTGCGCCTCCAGCGCGACCCCGAGGTCCAGCAGGCGCAGGCCCGCCGTGAGCGCGAGCCGGGTGAACGCGGCCAGCCAGCCCGGCGATCGGGGCAGTGCCGTGGTGGCCAGCGCGGCCACCGGGAGCACCCGCTCGCCCGGAGCCAGGTACGCCTCCGGCGACTCGCGCAGCAGCACCGCCAGATCCGGCGAGTGGGCCGTGGCCGCGCCGATCGTGTGCGTGACCTCCAGCAGCCCCTCCATCCGGCCGACCAGCTCCGCCGCCAGCACCGACAGCGCGGCCGACGCCCGTACCGAGTACGCGGAGATGTCCCGCACCGAGGAGGTCAGCCGGGCGCTCAGCGCGGTCTTCACATGCGGTCCGCCGGGCAGCGCCAGCGTGCGCAGCGACATCAGCGGATGCGCCGTACGCCACGGCTCGGCGGTCCGCTTGAGCACATGTGCCGCCTGCCAGGGATGCACCGGCAGCAACAGGTCCTCACCGGAACGGAGTTCGGCCGGCCACTCGCCCGACACCAGGCACTCGCCCGTCGGCACCGCCACCGTGCCCAGCTCCACCACCGGCCGGTGCTCCGGCCCGTACGCCAACTGGTCGGCCACCGAGAAGCCGGGCCGGGAACGGCAGTTGGGGTGGAAGGGATGACCGTCCACCACCCGCTGCTCCCACTCCCAGTCCCGCTCCGGCCACCCGGCGCCCGGCTCCGCCGCGTCGGCGCGGGACAGCGCCAGCGAGGTCACGCTGTTCGCCAACTCGGCGGCGAACGCGGCCGCGTGCGGCACCGCGAGGTCCGTCATCAGCCGTGCGGGGTCCGCGTATCGATCCCGGTCGAGGCGGACCTCGGTAACGCGGTCGCCGGTCGCGTACGGGTCCGAGGGCGGACCGTGCAGCGCGCGGCCGTCCGCCAGCCGTACCGTCAGCCCGTGCGCCCCCGGCGTCCGGGACGCGACCCACGGCAGCGGCTCGTGCGCCAGCGCCCGCCACAGCCGGG
This sequence comes from Streptomyces bauhiniae, assembly GCF_004784475.1. GTDB lineage: Bacteria > Actinomycetota > Actinomycetes > Streptomycetales > Streptomycetaceae > Streptomyces > Streptomyces seoulensis. The sequence continues at coordinate 269,614 of NZ_SRRT01000004.1, read as the reverse complement.
TCAGCACCGCCGCGCGGGCTCCCGGCAGCGCGGCCGTATAGCGGTCGCGCAGGGCGGGCCGGACGGCGGCCAGCTCCTCGGCGACCTCGGCCTCGGCGGTGGGGGAGTGGTACACGGTCGGCTCCTCGGGGACTGGCAGCTCAGGGCACGATTGTCGGATACCGCAGACTTACGGAGCACGGTCGGCCCCCCGGACCGGCCACAGCACGACGAGAACGAGTGGAACCCGTGGACCTCAACCCCCCGACCGACGCCGCCCGGCGCGCCGACGCCTACGCCTCGGCACCGCTGCTCAACTGCCTGCTCCGCGAGGTGGCCCGGCCGGTCCCGGCGAGCGGGGACCGGCCCGAGTACCGGCTGCCTGGCACCGGCCGGCTGCTCCGGGTGCGCCCCGGCCGCCGCCCGGCCGACCCCGAGGTGCGCGCGGACGGCGCCTGGCACTCGCTCACCCACGCCGAACTGGTCAAACTCGTCGCCGAGGAACTGCGCGCCCACACCGGGCTCCCCAACGACGACCTGCCCGCCGAGATGCTGGACAGCCGCGACACCGTCGCCGCCCTTCTGGCCGCCCGCGCCCGCGCCCGCACCCTCGCCCCCGAGGACCCGTATCTGCGCTCCGAGCAGTCGCTGATCACCGGCCACCCGCACCACCCGGCGCCCAAGGCGCGCGGCGGCGGCCCGGTCGCGGCCTGGCTGCCGTACGCCCCCGAGGCGCACGCCCGGTTCCCGCTGACGCTGCTCGGCGTCCGCGAGGACCAGGTAGCAGAAGAGGGCGACACCAGCGCCCTGGACGCCCTCGGCACCGCACCGCCCGGCTACCGGCTGCTGCCCGCCCACCCCTGGCAGCTCGACCTCCTCGCCCGCGACCTCGCCCCCGCCTTCGCCGACCGGCGCCTGATCCGGCTCGGCACCACCGAGTCCGTCGTCTGGCCGACGGCCGCCGTGCGCACGGTGTACGAGCCCGACCGCGACCTGTTCCTCAAGTTCAGTCTGGACGTCCGCATCACCAACGACATCCGCCGGCTGTGGCGCCACGACCTGGAGAAGCTCGACCGCACCGACACCGCGGCCCGCGAAGCCTTCGCCGCGATGGGGCCGCCCGCCGCCTGGCTGAGCGACCGTGGCTACCGCACGGCCGCGTTCGCCTTCGAGGAACTCGCCGTCCTGGTCCGCGACGGCCTGCGCGGCCACCTCCTGCCCGGCGCCACGCCCCTGCTCGCGGCCGGGCTCGCCGAGGGCTTCGACGGCAGCCCGCTCGCTGCCGCCCCCGATCCGCACGCCTGGTGGGCCGCGTATCTGCGCCAGGTCGTCCCGCCCGCGCTCCGCGCCTTCGACGAGCACGGGGTGGTGCTGGAGGCGCACCTCCAGAACACCCTGGTCGCCGTCGACGCCGCCGGAATGCCCGTGCAGGCGCTGTTCCGGGACGCCGAGGGCGCCAAGCTGCTGTCCGACGTGAGCCGGGAGGCCGGGTGGGAGCGGCTGGTGTACTGCCTCCTCGTCAACCACCTCACCGAGATCGCCGCCGCCCTCGCCGAGGCCCACCCCGGCCTCGACCCCTGGCCGGCCGTCCGCGCCGAGCTGTCCCGCCACCCGCTCCCGGAGATACCGGCCCTGCTCACCGCGCCCGCCCTGCCCGGCAAGACCAACCTGCTGCTCCGCTGGACCGGCGCGGACGGGGCGGACGCCCGCTACCTGCCCCTGCCGAACCCGCTGCGGGAGGGCGACGCCGGGTAACGGGGTCCTCTCTCCAGGGCCGGGAGCGGGCCGGTGCGATCGCATAACCTGGGTGAATGCTGACCGAGGTCACCGCAACCCGCTACATCGAGCCGCTGCGCACCGGCGGCTCCGTACCCGCCGTCGTCGAGGCCGACGACCTGGGGACGTACGTCGTGAAGTTCACCGGCTCCGCGCAGGGCCGCAAGGCGCTCGTCGCCGAGGTGATCGTCGGCGAGCTGGCCCGCGCCCTGGGCCTGCGCTTTCCCGAGCTGGTGCTCGTGCACTTCGACCCTGCCGTGGCCGCCGACGAGCCGCACCAGGAGGTGCGCGACCTGCACGGCGCCAGCGCGGGCGTCAACCTGGGCATGGACTACCTGCCGGGCGCCCGCGACCTCACCCCCGAGATCGCCCGGCACTTCCCCGTGGAGCCGCTGGAGGCGGGCCGGATCGTCTGGCTGGACGCGCTCACCGCCAACGTGGACCGCACCGTCCACAGCTCCAACCTCATGGTCTGGCCGACCTTCGGCACCGCGCCCCCGCGCCTGTGGCTCATCGACCACGGCGCCGCCCTCGTCTTCCACCACCGCTGGGACACCACGAACCCCGGCCGCAAGTACGACTTCCGCCACCACGCGCTCGGCCAGTACGGCCCCGACGTGCGCGCCGCCGACGCCGAGCTGGCGCCCAAGGTCACCGAGGAGCTGCTGCGCGGCATCCTCGCCGAGGTGCCCGACGCCTGGCTCACCGACGACCCCGCCTTCGCCGGCCCGGACGAGGCCCGCGCCGCCTACGTCGACCATCTGCTGGCCCGCGCCCGACTCTCCGCCGAGTGGCTGCCCACCGACTTCCCCGACCGGGCGGAACTCGCCGCCGAGGAGGCCGCCCGTGCCGAGCGGTCCCAGCGGGGACGCCCGGACTGGCTCAAGCGCGTCCCCGACCTGCACGGACGTCCGGCGGCGGAACAGGACTGGTCGGTACACCTGGGATGAAGGGATCTTTGTGAGTCACCGAGTCGAGATCGAGTACTGCACCCAGTGCCGCTGGCTGCCCCGCGCGGCCTGGCTGGCGCAGGAGCTGCTCACCACCTTCGAGACCGAGCTGGAGGCTCTTGCGCTCAAGCCGGGCACCGGGGGCGTCTTTGTCGTCCGGGTGGACGGGGAGCCGGTGTGGGACCGCCGTGAGCAGGGGTTTCCCGAGCCCACGGCGGTGAAGCGGCTGGTGCGGGACCGGGTGGCGCCGGAGCGGTCGCTCGGGCACTCCGACAAGCCCGCTCCCTCCGAGCAGTGAGCGCGTTCAGCCGGTGAGGTGCCGGTAGGCCGGAAGAGTGAGGAAGTCGGCGTACTCCTCGTCCAGCGCCACCGTCAGCAGCAGGTCGTGCGCCTCCTGCCAGTGACCGGCCGCGAACGCCTCGTCGCCGATCTCCGCCCGCACCGCCTCCAGCTCGGTCGCCGCCAGCCGGCGGGCCAGCTCGGGGGTGGCGCGCTCGCCGTTCTCGAACTCGACGCCCGCGTTGATCCACTGCCAGATCTGCGAGCGGGAGATCTCGGCGGTGGCCGCGTCCTCCATCAGGTTGAAGATGGCCACCGCGCCGAGCCCGCGCAGCCACGCCTCGATGTACCGGATGCCGACCTGCACCGCGTTGACCAACCCGGCGTACGTCGGCTTCGCGTCCAGCGAGCCGATGTCGATCAGGTCGGCCGCCGCCACGTGGACGTCCTCGCGCAGCCGGTCCTTCTGGTGCGGGCGGTCGCCGAGCACCTTGTCGAAGGACTCCATGGCGATCGGCACCAGATCCGGGTGGGCCACCCAGGAGCCGTCGAAGCCGTCGGCCGCCTCGCGGTCCTTGTCCGTCCGCACCTTCTCGAACGCCACCTTGTTGACCTCGGCGTCCTTGCGGGACGGGATGAAGGCCGCCATCCCGCCGATCGCGTGCGCGCCCCGCTTGTGGCAGGTGCGGACGAGGAGTTCGGTGTACGCGCGCATGAACGGCGCTGTCATCGTGACCAGGTTGCGGTCCGGCAGCACGAACTCCGGCCCGCCGTCACGGAAGTTCTTCACGATGGAGAACAGGTAGTCCCAGCGTCCCGCGTTCAACCCGGAGGCGTGGTCGCGGAGTTCGTAGAGGATCTCCTCCATCTCGTACGCCGCGGTGATCGTCTCGATCAGGACGGTGGCCCGTACCGTGCCCTGTGGGATGCCGAGTTGGTCCTGTGCGAACACGAACACGTCGTTCCACAGGCGGGCTTCGAGGTAGGACTCGGTCTTCGGCAGGTAGAAGTACGGGCCCTTGCCCAGCTCCAGCAGGCGGGCGGCGTTGTGGAAGAAGTACAGGCCGAAGTCGACCAGGGCGCCCGGAATCGGCTCCCCGTCGGCCCCCTTGAGGTGCCGCTCGTCCAGGTGCCAGCCGCGTGGTCGCATCACGACCGTCGCCAGTTCCTCCTGCGGGCGCAGCGCGTACGACTTGCCGGTGCGGGCGTCGGTGAAGTCGACGCGGCCGGCGTAGGCGTCGGTCAGGTTGAGCTGGCCGAGGATCACGTTCTCCCAGGTGGGGGAGGAGGCGTCCTCGAAGTCGGCGAGCCAGACCTTGGCGCCGGAGTTGAGGGCGTTGACCGTCATCTTGCGGTCCGTCGGGCCGGTGATCTCCACCCGGCGGTCCTGCAGCGCGGGCGGCGCGGGGGCCACCCGCCAGGAGTCGTCGGCGCGGATGTCCGCCGTCCCGGGCAGGAAGTCCAGCGTGCCGGTACGGGCGATCTCGGCGCGGCGCTCGGCCCTGCGGGCCAGGAGTTCGTTCCGGCGCGGGGTGAACCGGCGGTGCAGCTCCGCGAGGAAGTCCAGCGCCGGGCCGGTGAGGACCTCCTCCTGCCGGGGGAGCGGCTCGGCGTCGACGACGACCGGCGGGGACGCGGGTGCGGACATGAGCGGTCACTTCCTCCGTGGCGGGCTGGTCGGACTGGGCAGCGTAATTTCCTGATCGCCGAACCTCAATGGGCCCCGCCGGGCCGCAGCCTGCCGAGGTCGGCCCCGGTGTCGATGTCGTACGGCTCCGCCACGTCCCCGCACTCCACGAGGCGGATCTCGGCGGAGTGCCGGCGCAGGTAGGCGCGGGCCCCCTGATCACCCTGGGCGGCCTCGACCACCCCCGGCCAGTGGGCGGCGCCCAGCAGCACCGGGTGGTTGCGCCTGCCGTCGTACGCGGCCGAGGCGAGGGAGGTCTCACCGGTGAACGCGTCCAGCACCCGTGCGTACGCCTCGGGTCCGATGCCCGGCTGATCGACAAGGCTCACGAGAGCGGCGCGCGCATCCGTACCCGCGAGTGAGCGAAGCCCGGCCCGCAGGGAGGACCCCATGCCTTCGGCCCAGCGGGGGTTCTCCACGAGCACGCATCCGCTCAACTCGGCCTGTGCGCCCACCTCTTCAGCCCCCGCTCCGAGCACCACGTGCACCCGGTCACACCCGGCCTCCCGCAGAGCACGGGCTGCCCGCTCAACGAGCAGTACCCCGTCATGCCGCAACAGCGCCTTGGGCCGCCCCCCGAGCCTCCGCCCCCCTCCGGCGGCGAGCAGGAGCCCGGCGACTTGGGGATGGCGGGGAGCTTGGTCGGGTGTCATGGGACCAGCATGCAGGGGTGGGGGCAGGCGCGGGTGTATCGGGCCGCCTGCGCGGACCGCGTGACGAGACCCGGGGTAGGGCGGCGGCAGGCCGGTGCGGCCCGCTCGATCGCGGAATGGAAGACGAAGGTGCCGATGCCGGCCGCGGCCAGAGCCCACTGGCTGATCCGCACCGCCGTCACGCTGGTCGCACTCGCTGTGGACTCTGCGGGGTCGGCGGTGTGTTCATGAAAGGCGCTCCTCGGGCCGGGCGGGGCGGTGGGTCAGGAAGGGAAGGTGATGGCGAGGGCGATGCCGGGGCGGGCTGTACGGGGCAGAAGGCGGGTTGCCAGGTCGGTCAGGCGGACCAGGAGGTAGCGGCGGGCCAGGGCCCGGCGGGCCGCCCGGCTTTCGGTGACGCCCAGGAGCTGGGCGGTGGCCTGGTGGCGCGGGGCGTCGTGCGGGACCCGGCCGCGGCTGTCGCTGACGCTGAGGGTGACGTGGGCGGTGTGGCGCAGCCGTTTGACCTTGCCGCTTGCCGGGTCGGTCCATACCACCAGGCGCTCCCCGTCCGGGGCGAGCCAGACGGGGGTGGCGACGGGGGCGCCGTTCTTGCGGTAGGTGGTCAGGCTGATGTGACGGGCGGCGGCCACGTCCGGGGGGATGCTCATCGGATCGGGTCCTTGGAAGAGGTGTGGCCTGACGGCCCGGAGCCGGGGCGGGGGCTACTTGCCGCTGGTGGGCGGCAGCAGGCCGAGGCGGAGCAGGCTTTCGGCGGTGGCGGCCACGGCATCGGCGCTGCTGCGCGGGTTCCAGCCGAGCACGGTGCGGGCCTTGTCGTTGCTGACGTGGCGGATCTTGCCGAGGTTGGGCAGCATGCTCTGCAGGGCGGGGTTGGCCCGGGCCGCTCGGTGCACGGCCTGGTCGGGGAGTTCCTCGGCCGGAACGGCCTCGGCGGCGGGGCCGAGGCGTTCGCGGATGGCGAGCGCGATCTGGTGCAGGGAGACGGCGTCGCCCGCGGCGGCGATGAAGCGCTGCCCGGCGGCCTGGGGGTCGCTCATGGCGCGCAGGTGCAGCTCGGCGGCGTCGCGGACGTCGACGACGGCGAAGTACAGCCGTGGGGTGCCGGGCAGGGCTCCGCCGAACAGGTTGGTGATCATGTTGATCGAGGTGGAGTGATCGGGTCCGGTGACGGGGCCGAAGATGCCGACCGGGTTGATCACGGCGAGTTCCGGCCCGTCGGTCTCGCGCTCGACGAAGTCCCAGGCGGCCTGTTCGGCCAGGGTCTTGGACCTGATGTAGGCGGGGATGCCGCTGTCGGGGTCGGTCCAGTCGTCCTCGGTGAAGGCCCGCTCGGTGGCGGGCCTCCCGTAGCCGACGGCGGCGAAGGAGGAGGTGACGACCACGCGCTGGACGTGTGCGTCGCGAGCTGCGCGCAGGACGCGCAGGGTGCCTTCGCGGGCGGGGACGATCAGGTCGTCCTCGTGGTCGGGCTCGCCGCCGGGGAAGGGGGAGGCGGTGTGCAGGACGTAGCGGCAGTCGGTCACCGCTTCGGTCCAGCCCTCGTCCGCGGTCAGGTCCGCCTCGACGAAGGAGAGCCGGTCGTCCGCGTCGGTGCCCATGGCCTTCAGGTCTTCCCGGACCCGCGCCTCCTTGGCCCGGGAACGTACGGTGGTGCGCACCCGATGGCCCTCCGCGAGGGCCTGGGCGATCACCCGGACGCCGAGGAAGCCCGAGCCTCCGGTGACCAGGACGGTGTCGTTCGGTGTGCTGCTCATCAGGTGATTCCTCGCTTGTGCGTCGGAGAGTGCACCGGCGGGGCAAGGGCGCCGGTGGCTGACCACGGGGGTCAGTGGCCGGTGGTCAGGGCCGGCAGGAGCAGGGCGTCGATGGCCGCGATCAACTGGTCGGCGTCGGCTTCCGTGCCGGTGAAGAGCTTCTCGACGAAGAACGTGCCGACGAGGAACGTCTCGGCGTGCCGCAGGGCCGGGTTGTCCGGGCGGATCGCGCCGCCTTCGACGTGCCGGTCGAGGATGGCGCGCAGTGCATCGAGGTAGGGGGCGAGGAGCACGTCGCGCAGCGCCTGGGCCAGTTGGGGGTCGGTCATGACGGCCTGCCAGATGCCCAGGGTCGGTGTGCCGGCCGGGTGCGGCGGCGGCATCAGCCGGGCCAGCGCCACCAGGTCGGCGCGCAGGTCTCCGGTGTCGACGGGGGGCAGCGGCGGGTATTTGCGCGCCATCATCGCCGTGATCACCAGTCTGGGCTTGTTCTCCCACTGCCGGTACAGCGTGGCGGTGCTCGCCTTGCTGCGCCGGGCGACCTCGTCCAGGGTCGCCTGCTCGTAGCCGACCTCGGCCACCAGATCGAAAGTGGCATCGAGGATCTCGCGCTCGCGCTCGTCGGTCAGCCGTCTGCGCCGGTTGGGGGCCGGCGACCGCTCGTTCATCACTGCTCCTCATCGTGGATGGCTGGTTCGCGTGACCCGCGGTTCGGGAGACCCGGTTAGCGAAAATGCGTTTTCGACAGTACGTTTTCGCTAAGGCGTTTTCAACCCCGACACCTGGTGACCGGCGGAAGCGGTTTCGCCGCGACCGATCGGACCCGCGCTCGGACCGCGCCTGTCGGGGTCGCTGCAACTGATCCAGGCAATGAGGGACGGCAGGATGCCCGGACTCCCCGACCTGTCCACGGCCGTGGTCGACGTCCGGGACGTCGTCGACCTGCACCTGCGGGCCATGACCGCGCCCGAGGCCGCCGGACGGCGCTTCATCGCCGCCGCCGGTGACGCGGCGCCCTTCGCGTACATCGCCGCCACCCTGCGCGAGCGCTTGGGCGAGGGCGCGCACCGGGTGCCCCGGCGCCGCCTGCCCAGCCTCCTCGTACGCGCCGACGCCGCCCAGGCCCGCACCCTGCTGGGCTGGCAGCCGCGCTCCACCGCCAGTGGGCCACCCGCCATGGCGCGCGCCGGCCCACACCGCCAGCCACCGCGTGACGTGCGGCAACATCTGCGGCCGACCCCCGCGAACACCCCCTCGTCCGCTCAGGCCCCGCGGCCCCAGCGGCTGGCACTCTTGACTCCTGGCCGAGCGGACCGCGAGACTCCTTCAACAGAACGTTGAAGTCCGTTACATGGGTGTTAATACCGTTTCCTGGGCGTGAACGGCTGAGAGGGGTTCGGGTGTCCGACGACGTCGAGTTGGCGCTGCGGTCCACGCGTGTGGTCACCCCGGAGGGGGTGCGGGCCGCGACGGTCACCGTTGCCGGCGGGACGATCGAGGCTGTGCTGCCGTACGAGGCGGAGGTTGCGGCCGTCGACCTGGGGGACGACGCGCTGCTGCCCGGCCTGGTCGATACGCACGTGCACGTCAATGACCCCGGCCGGGCCGAGTGGGAGGGGTTCTGGACCGCGACCCGTGCCGCGGCGGCCGGGGGTATCACCACCCTCGTCGACATGCCGCTGAACTCCCTGCCGCCGACCACCACGGTCGACCACCTCCGCATCAAGAAGGAGGCGGCACAGGGCCGGACCCACGTCGACGTCGGCTTCTGGGGTGGCGCGCTGCCCAGTAACGTCAAGGATCTGCGCCCGCTGCACGAGGCCGGGGTGTTCGGCTTCAAGGCGTTCCTCTCACCGTCCGGCGTGGACGAGTTCCCCCACCTGGACAACGCCCAACTGGCTGCCTCCCTGGGCGAGATCACCGAGTTCGACGGACTGCTCATCGTGCATGCCGAGGACCCGTCCCACCTCACGGACGCCCCCGCCGGCCCGGCGTACGCGGGCTTCCTCGCCTCCCGCCCACACGCGGCTGAGACGGACGCCATCGCCCAACTGCTGCGCGAAGCAAGCAGGTTGAACGCCCGCGTCCACGTCCTCCACCTCTCCTCCTCCGCCGCCCTCCCCCTCATCGCCGCCGCCCGCGCCGAAGGCGTCCGCGTCACCGTGGAGACCTGTCCGCACTACCTCACCCTGAGCGCCGAGGAAGTCCCGGACGGGGCAAGCGAGTTCAAGTGCTGCCCGCCCATCCGCGAGGCCGCCAACCGGGACCTGCTCTGGCAGGCGCTCGCGGACGGCACGATCGACTGTGTCGTCACCGACCACTCGCCCTCGACCGCCGACCTCAAGACACCGGACTTCGCCACCGCCTGGGGCGGCATCTCCGGCCTCCAGCTCAGCCTCCCCGCGATCTGGACCGAGGCACGCGTGCGCGGGCACCAACTGACCGACGTCACCCAGTGGATGTCCGCCAAGACCGCCGCTCTCGCCGGTCTCGACCGCAAGGGCGCCATCGCACCGGGCCGCGACGCCGACTTCGCCGTACTCGCCCCGGAGGACACCTTCACCGTCGACCCGGCCCGCCTCCACCACCGCAACCCGGTCACCGCGTACGCCGGCAAGACCCTGCACGGCGTGGTGAAGTCCACCTGGCTGCGCGGCCAACGGGTCTACAGCGAGGGCGAGTTCACCGAGCCGAAGGGCCGCCTGCTCACCCGTACCGGCTGAGCCCCGTACCCCCTGCCGAAAGGACCCCCGATCACCGTGACGGCGCAGCAACCCTCCACCCCGCCCCGCTTCACCGGCGACGCGGCTCCCTACGGCGGTGGCGACCCCTACGCGGACTACCGCACCGCGGACTTCCCCTTCACCCACCACCCCGACCTCGCCGACCGGCGCCTGGGGGCCGGGGTGATCGCCGCCAACGACGAGTTCTTCGCCGAGCGGGAGAACCTGCTGCTGCCCCACCGCGCCGAGTTCGAGCCCGGCCGCTTCGGCCACAAGGGCAAGATCATGGACGGCTGGGAGACGAGGCGGCGGCGCGGCCCGAGCGCCGAGGACCCCTGGCCGGGCGCCGACGACCACGACTGGGCGCTGATCCGCCTCGGCACACCCGGTGTGATCCGCGGGATCGTGGTCGACACCGCGCACTTCCGGGGCAACCATCCGCAGGCCGTCTCCGTCGAGGCCACGTCGGCGCCCGGCAACCCGTCCCCCGAGGACCTGCTCGGTGACGACGTGAAGTGGACGACGCTCGTCCCGGTCACCCCGGTCGGCGGCCACGCGGCGAACGGCTTCGTCGTCTCCGCGCCCCAACGCTTCACCCACCTCCGCCTCAACCAGCACCCGGACGGCGGAGTCGCCCGGCTGCGCGCGTACGGCGAGATCGTCCCGGACCCGGAGTGGCTGGCCACGCTCGGCACCTTCGACGTGGCCGCGCTGGAGAACGGGGGCCGGGCCGAGGACGCCTCCGACCGCTTCTACTCCCCGGCCGCCAACACCGTACGGCCGGGCCGCTCCCAGCGGATGGACGACGGCTGGGAGACCCGGCGCCGCCGCGACCGGGGCCACGACTGGATCACGTACCGGCTGACCGAACAGGCGCTGGTGCGGGCGGTGGAGATCGACACGGCGTATCTGAAGGGGAACAGCGCGGGCTGGGCGTCGGTGTCGGTGCGGGACGGCGAGAGCGGGGAGTGGACCGAGATCCTTCCGCGCACCCGGCTCCAGCCGGACACCAACCACCGCTTCCCGCTCCCGGCGCCGGCCGTCGGCACGCACGCGCGCGTCGACATCCATCCGGACGGCGGGATCTCCCGGCTGCGCCTCTTCGGTTCCCTCACCGAGGCCGGGGCGAGCCGGCTGGCCGCGCGGTTCCGGGAGCTGGACGGCTGAGGCGCGCCGGGGGGACCGATGAGTTGCGGTCCCGCGCGGGGTCTGCACCGTTGACAGCACGACCCCGCACCCGGAAGAAGGCTCCTCATGGGCAAGCTCGTCTCCACCGTCTTCGTCTCGCTCGACGGCGTCTACCAGGCACCCGGCGGCCCCGAGGAGGACACCAGCGGCGGCTTCGGCCAGGGCGGCTGGACCTTCCCGTACGCCGACGACGACTTCGGCGGCTTCGTCGACCAGAGCTTCCGCCGGGCCGGCGCCTTCCTGCTCGGCCGCCACACCTACGACATCTTCGCGGGTTATTGGCCCAAGGTGACCGACCCCGGCAACCCGGTCGCGGCCAAGCTGAACGCGCTGCCGAAGTACGTCGTCTCCGCGACCGTCCAGAACCCCGAGTGGGCCGGGACGACCGTGCTCTCCGGCGACCTCGCCAAGGAGGTCCAGGCGCTGAAGGAGCGCACCGAGGGCGAGGTCCAGCTCCACGGCAGCGGGGCGCTGGTCCGCTCGCTGGTGAACCTCGGCCTGATCGACACCCTGCACCTGCTGACCTTCCCCGTCGTGCTGGGTGAGGGGCGCCGGCTGTTCGTGGAGGGCGCCGTCCCCACCCGCTTCAAGCACGCGGGCGGCACGGTCACCGGCAAGGGGGTCTCCATCCAGACGTACGACCTCGACGGCCGCCCCGAGTACGGGTCCTTCTAGCCAGCCGACGGGATGCCAACAGGAGCCCCAACGGCTCCTGTTGGGGCAGGTTAACTCCGCGAGAACTCATCGGACCTGCCGGGAAAATCCACATCTCCGTCATTGACATGAACGCGTCTACGCGCGTCATCATGAACCCATGAGATTCCCCCCACGCACCACTCGTATCGGCGCTGCGGCGGCCCTCCTCTCCGCCCTCCTCGTCGGCGGCACCGTCTCCGCCACCACCGCGGACGCGGCCACCGCCTCGGTCGGCAGCATCTGCTACGGCTCCCTGCCGTCGCAGGCGCACGACACCCTCGACCTCATCGCCCAGGGCGGCCCGTACCCGTACTCCCAGGACGGTGTCGTCTTCCAGAACCGCGAGGGCGTCCTCCCCAGCCAGTCCTCCGGGTACTACCACGAGTACACGGTGAAGACCCCGGGCGACTCCACCCGTGGCGCCCGCCGCATCGTCACCGGCCAGCGGACCCAGGAGGACTACTACACCTCCGACCACTACGCCACGTTCAACCTCGTCAACTACGGCTGCTGACCACTCCGTTCGACCCGCCCCGCGATCCTTCCCCCCACACCAGGGGTCGCGGGGCGGGGCCGTGTCCGGGGCGGCTCAGACGTAGGAGGACTGCACCCGGTCCGGAACCTCCGCCAGGGCGACCGCTCTTCGTTCGCGCCGGGAGATCTCGCACGCCTCCGCGATGCGCAGGGCCTGCAACGCCTGCCAGCCGTCGCAGGGGTTGGGGTGTTCGCCGCGGACCACGTCGACGAAGGTGCAGAGTTCGGACTCGTAGGCGCTGCCGAAGCGTTCGAGGAAGCCGGGCCAGGGTTTGTCGGCCGGGGGAGGGCCCGTCGGTTCGGTGGAGGCGATCGGGGTGCGGTCGTCCAACCCCACCACAACCGTGTCGAGTTCGCCGGACAGCTCCATGCGGACGTCGTAGCCGGCGCCGTTGAGGCGGGTCGCGGTGGCCGTGGCGAGGGTGCCGTCGTCCAGGGTGAGCAGGGCCGCGCCGGTGTCGACGTCGCCAGCCTCGCGGAACATCGGGGGACCGGCGTCGGAGCCGGTCGCGTACACGTCGGTCACCTCGCGGCCGGTGACCCAGCGCAGGATGTCGAAGTCGTGGATCAGGGTGTCCCGGAACAGCCCGCCGGACAGCGGGAGCCACTCGGGCGGGGGCGGGGACTGGTCGGAGGTCAGGGCGCGCACAGTGTGCAGCCGGCCGAGCCGGCCCGAGCGCACCGCCTCACGGGCGCCGACGTACCCCGCGTCGAAGCGCCGCTGGAAGCCCATCTGGAGCACGGTCCCCGCCGCCGCGACCTCGGCGAGCGCGTGCAGCGTGCCGGGCAGGTCGAGCGCGATCGGCTTCTCGCAGAACACCGGCAGCCCGGAGCGGGCCGCGCGGCCGATCAGCTCCGCGTGCGCCGCCGTCGCCGTGGTGATCACCACGGCGTCCACGCCCCACTGGAAGACCTCGTCCACGCCCGGCGCCGCCGTCTCCCCGAGCCGGTGCGCCAGTTCCTGCGCGCGTAACGGATCGGAGTCCGTCAGGATCAGCGATCCGACCTCCCGGTGGCGGCTCAGTGTGTTGGCGTGGATGGCCCCGATGCGGCCTGTCCCGATGACCCCGATGCGCATGAGGACACATTGAGGGGGAACAACGTGCACCTGTCAATCAAAATGTCAGGACAACCGGACTTCACGACTTCCCGTCATCCGGGCACCGGACTACGCTCGGGCCCGTGCCGAAACCTGATGTGGACCCCACCGCGCCGCTCGGCCTCCGCGTGGACCGAGGCTCCCCGGTGCCGCTGTACTTCCAGCTCGCCCAGCAGCTGGAGGCGGCCATCGAGCGCGGCGCCCTCACCCCCGGCAGCCTGCTCGGCAACGAGATCGAGCTGGCCGCGCGGCTCGGCCTGTCCCGGCCCACCGTCCGCCAGGCCATCCAGTCCCTCGTCGACAAGGGGCTGCTGGTGCGCCGCCGGGGCGTCGGCACCCAGGTCGTGCACAGCCAGGTCAAGCGCCCGCTGGAACTGAGCAGCCTCTACGACGACCTGGAAGCGGCCGGTCGGCGCCCCGCCACCAAGGTCCTGGTCAACACGGTCGTCCCGGCCACCGCCGAGATCGCCGCCGCGCTCGGCGTCACCGAGGGCAACGACGTGCACCGCGTCGAACGGCTGCGCCTCGCGCACGGCGAGCCGATGGCGTATCTGGTCAACCATCTGCCGCTCGGTCTGCTGGACCTCGACACCGCCCGGCTGGAGGCCACCGGCCTGTACCGGCTGATGCGCGCGGCCGGCATCACCCTGCACAGCGCCCGCCAGTCCATCGGCGCCCGCGGCGCCACTTCCGCCGAGGCCGACCGGCTCGCCGAGGCCGAGGGCGCCCCGCTGCTCACCATGAGCCGCGTCACGTTCGACGACACCGGCCGCGCGGTCGAGCGGGGCGACCACACCTACCGTCCGGCCCGGTATTCCTTCGAGTTCCAGCTTCTCGTGCGCCCCTGAGGCACCCCCGGCCGCGTCACATTGTCCGGACAAATACCCTGTCAGGTGGGCCCCGGACGGGTAACCAGTGTTCCGCGTGTTCGATACTGAAGTGTTTGCGTCAGAACACGGCACGTTTGCGTGAGAACACGGCAAGAAGGGCACGGCCTCGTGGCACGGTTTCAGAACCGGGTAGGCATGACGGTGGCAGGAGCGTTCGCACTGCTCGCCTGCGTCTCGCTGACCGCCTGCAGCAGCACCGGCGGCAAGAAGGCCGAGGACGCCCGCAAGGCCGCCACGGCTCAGGGCAGGGCGGCGGTGTCCACCCCCCGCTGGACCATCGCGATGATCACCCACTCCGGAGACGGCGACACCTTCTGGGACATCGTGCAGAGCGGCGCCAAGCAGGCGGCGGTCAAGGACAACATCAACTTCCTGTACTCGCACGACGACGAGGCCCAGCAGCAGGCGCAGCTCGTCGACGCCGCGATCGACAAGAAGGTCGACGGGATCATCGTCAGCCTGGCCAAGCCCGACGCCCTCAAGGCGGCCGTGGCCCGCGCCCGCAAGGCCGGCATCCCGGTGGTCACGGTGAACTCCGGCTCGGCGCAGTCCAAGGCGTTCGGCGCGCTCGGCCACATCGGCCAGGACGAGACCATCGCCGGTGAGGCCGTGGGCGAGGAGCTGAACAAGCGCGGCCGCAAGAACGCCCTGTGCGTCCTGCACGAACAGGGCAACGTCGGCCACGAGCAGCGCTGCGACGGCGTGGAGAAGACCTTCCACGGCAAGGTCCGCAAGCTCTACGTCAACGGCACCAACATGCCCGACGTCCAGTCCGCCGTGGGCGCCAAGCTCCAGGCCGACCGGGACGTGGACGCCGTCGTCACCCTGGGCGCCCCCTACGCCGACACCGTGGTGAAGGCCAAGGAGGACGCCGGAAGCAAGGCCGAGGTCGACACCTTCGACCTCAACGCCAAGGTCGCCGCCGAGCTGAAGGACGGCACCCTCGGCTTCGCCGTGGACCAGCAGCCCTACCTCCAGGGCTACGAGGCGGTCGACCTGCTGTGGCTGTACAAGTACAACGGCGACGTCCTCGGCGGCGGCAAGCCGGTCCTGACCGGTCCGCAGATCATCACCAAGGACCAGGCGGGCGCGCTCGCGGCGTACACCGATCGGGGCACCCGATGAGCACCACCACCGACACCCGGCCGACCGGGGGCCCGGCACCGGGCGGCGAGCGGCCCCGCGACGAGCGGCTGCTGCGCACCTCCCCGCTGCGCAAGCTGATGTCCCGGCCCGAACTCGGCTCGGTCGTCGGCGCCCTCGCGGTCCTGGTCTTCTTCGCGGTCGCCGCCGACGGGTTCCTCCGCCCGTCCAGCGTCAGCACCGTGCTGTACGCCTCCTCGACCATCGGCATCATGGCCGTCCCCGTGGCCCTGCTGATGATCGGCGGCGAGTTCGACCTCTCGGCCGGCGTCATGGTCACGTCGTCCGCGCTGATCTCCTCGATGTTCAGCTACCAGATGACGGCGAACATCTGGGTCGGCGCGGGGGTGTCCCTGCTGGTCACCCTGGCCGTCGGGGCGTTCAACGGGTTCATGCTGACGCGTACGAAGCTGCCCAGCTTCATCGTCACGCTGGGCACGTTCCTGATGCTCACCGGCATGAACCTGGGCTTCACCAAGCTGATCGACGGCACGGTGTCCACCAAGTCGATCGGCGACATGGAGGGCTTCCCGAGCGCGCACGCCGTGTTCGCCTCGACGATCGGCCTCGGCGGGGTCGACCTCAAGGTCACCGTGGTGTGGTGGCTCGGCCTGGTCGCCCTCGCCTCCTGGGTGCTGCTGCGCACCCGCGTCGGCAACTGGATCTTCGCGGTCGGCGGCAACGAGGACGCGGCCCGCGCGGTCGGCGTCCCCGTCGCCAAGACCAAGATCGGCCTCTACATGGGCGTCGCGTTCGGCGCCTGGGTGTCCGGGCAGCACCTGCTGTTCTCCTTCGACACCGTCCAGTCCGGCGAGGGCGTCGGCAACGAGCTGATCTACATCATCGCGGCCGTCATCGGCGGCTGCCTGATCACCGGCGGCTACGGCAGCGCCATCGGCTCGGCGGTCGGCGCCCTGCTGTTCGGCATGACCAGCAAGGGCATCGTCTTCGCCGAGTGGAACCCGGACTGGTTCAAGTTCTTCCTCGGAGCGATGCTCCTCCTGGCGACCCTGCTCAACACCTGGGTCCGCAAGCGCGCGGAGGCCACGAAATGACCGTCACCGAAGAGCGCGTGCCCCTGGTCGAGCTGACCGATGTCAGCAAGCACTACGGCAACGTGCGCGCCCTGGAGGGCGTCTCCCTCCAGGTGCACGCCGGGGAGATCACCTGTGTCCTCGGCGACAACGGCGCGGGCAAGTCCACCCTGATCAAGACCATCGCGGGGCTCCACCAGCACGACGGCGGCACCCTCAGCATCGAGGGCGAGGAGACCCGGCTCGCCTCCCCGCGCGACGCCCTGGACCGGGGCATCGCCACGGTCTACCAGGACCTCGCCGTGGTCTCCCTGATGCCGGTCTGGCGCAACTTCTTCCTCGGCTCCGAGCCCCGCAAGGGCAAGGGCCCCTTCGCACGCCTGGACACCGACCTCATGCGCCGCACCACCCGCGAGGAACTGCTGCGCATGGGCATCGACCTGCGCGACGTCGACCAGCCCATCGGCACCCTCTCCGGCGGCGAGCGCCAGTGCGTGGCCATCGCGCGCGCCGTGCACTTCGGCGCCAAGGTGCTCGTCCTGGACGAGCCCACCGCCGCACTGGGCGTCAAGCAGTCCGGTGTGGTCCTCAAATATGTGGCCGCGGCACGTGATGCGGGCCTGGGTGTCGTGCTGATCACCCACAACCCGCACCACGCGCATCTCGTCGGCGACCGCTTCGTGCTGCTGCGGCGCGGCGCCATGGTGGGCAACCACACACGCGACGAGATCACCCTGGACGAACTGACCAAGCAGATGGCGGGCGGAGCGGACCTGGACGCTCTGCACCACGAGCTGAAGCGCGGCTGACGGGCGCGGAGCCGCGGGGATTCGCGGCTCCGCCCCCGACAGCGCCGCGCCCGGCGTGAGCGTGAGGCACAATCGAGCCCGATGAGCACCTACCGCGACCTCGCCGCCCCCATCGGCTCCCGCCGCGCCCCCGTCCTGCGCACGGTGGGCACCCGGGAACGCCGCTCCCACCTGACCGCGCCCCGCGTGCCCACGGTGGGCATCGACATCGGCGGCACCAAGGTCATGGCGGGCGTCGTGGACGCCGACGGCAACATCCTGGAGAAGCTCCGCGCGGAGACCCCGGACAAGTCCAAGAGCCCCCAGGTCGTCGAGGACACCATCGCCGAGCTGGTGCTCGACCTCTCCGACCGGCACGACGTGCACGCGGTGGGCATCGGCGCGGCCGGCTGGGTCGACGCCGACCGCAACCGCGTGCTGTTCGCCCCCCACCTGTCCTGGCGCAACGAGCCGCTGCGCGACCGCCTCGCCGCCCGGCTGTCCGTGCCCGTCCTGGTGGACAACGACGCCAACACCGCGGCCTGGGCCGAGTGGCGCTTCGGCGCCGGGCGCGGCGAGGACCACCTCGTGATGATCACCCTCGGCACCGGCATCGGGGGCGCCATCCTGGAGGACGGCCAGGTCAAGCGGGGCAAGTTCGGCGTCGCGGGCGAGTTCGGCCATATGCAGGTCGTGCCCGGCGGACACCGGTGCCCGTGCGGCAACCGCGGCTGCTGGGAGCAGTACAGCTCCGGCAACGCCCTGGTCCGCGAGGCGCGGGAGCTGGCCGCCGCCGACTCCCCGGTCGCCTACGGGATCATCGAGCACGTCAAGGGCAGCATCGGCGACATCACCGGCCCGATGATCACCGAGCTGGCCCGCGAGGGCGACGCCATGTGCATCGAGCTGCTCCAGGACATCGGGCAGTGGCTCGGCGTCGGCATCGCCAACCTCGCCGCCGCCCTCGACCCGTCCTGCTTCGTCATCGGCGGCGGGGTCAGCGCGGCCGACGACCTGCTCATCGGCCCCGCGCGGGACGCCTTCAAGCGCCATCTCACCGGCCGCGGCTACCGGCCCGAGGCCCGCATCACCCGCGCCCAGCTCGGCCCCGAGGCCGGCATGGTCGGCGCCGCGGACCTGGCCCGGCTGGTCGCCCGCCGCTTCCGCCGCGCCAAGCGCCGCCGCGTGGAGCGCTTCGAACGCTACGAGCGGTACACCCAGGGCCGCCGGGACGTGGACTCCGCATGACCACCTCGCTTCCGCACCAGGCGGCCGCCCCGCCCGCGCCGCACCCGGCGGGGGAGGACCCGCGGCACCGCGTCAAGCGCCGCGCCCTCACCCTGCTGATCATCGTGCTGCTCATCGGCGTACCGGCCGGCTACCTGGTGATCTCCGCCAACCAGAGCCGGGACAGCGGCAAGGACAAGGAAGCGAAGTACTCGGCCACCGGCCTCACCCCCGGCTGGCCCTCCAAGGTGCAGCGCCGCCTCTACCAGGTACCCGTACCGCACCCCGCCGACCGGCTCGCCTACTACGAGACCAACAACTGGAAGACCAGCCGCCTGTACGTGCAGTTCCGCACCAACGGCGCGGGCCTGGACAGCTTCCTCGGCACCCTCGGCATCCGCCGCGACCAGCTTGAGCAGGGCGCCGTCACCATCGGCGCCCGCGACCGCCAGATCTCCGGCTGGAACCTCACCGGCCCCGGCCCCTGGTCCGGCTACACCCACAAGCAGAAGAACCCGGCCCCCACCCAGGACGTGGTCGTGAACATGTCCGACCCGGTCTATCCGACGGTGTACGTGGTCAGCCGCACGGTGCCCTGACCTGGGCGTGCAGCCCATTGTCAGACCCCGCCCGTACAGTCGGACACGGCTCATCCGACAGGGAGGGAGGTGACAGGACACATGAGTGACGGCACGGCCACGGCGACAGCCCGCGCGCGGACCGAGGACACGGTCCCGGCACGCCTCGCCTGCGTGTTCCTGCCCGCGCCCCTCCCGCGCGAGGCCCGCGTCGCCTTCTGGGACCCCGACGGCGAGCCCCTCCTGGACGCCACCGACGAGCTGACCGTCGTACGGCCGCACGGCACGGGCGTACGGCGCCGTCAGGTGCCCGCGCTCACCCTGCCCCTCGCCGACGCCCTGCCCCTGCTGGTCCGGGCCCGGCACGATCCGGCCGCCCACCCGGCCACCGCCTGCTGGGGGGCCGCCGCGCTGCACGCGCTGCGCCTGACCGCGCGGGGGCGCCTGCTCCCCGGTCTCACCCCGACCGGCCACGACGCCTGGCGAGCCGGGCCGCTGGAGCCCGACGACATCGCGCACCTGCGCGCGGTGGCCGCCGCTATGCCGCCCGAGGGCCACGCCGTGCCGCTGCCCGGCCCCGGACCGCTGACCCTGCCCGAGCCCGAGGCCCTGGTCCGCGCCTTCCTGGACGCCGTCGCGGACACCCTGCCCCGCACCCCCGCCGCCCCGCACGCCGGCGGACGCCCCTTCGCCGCCCGCGAGCCCCAGCCGCTGCCCGGCGCCCAGGACTGGGCGGCCGAGGTCGCCGCGGGTATGGACGCGGGCGTACGTGTCTCGCTGCGGCTGGACCTGTCCGGGTACAGCGTCTTCGACACCAGTGACGACCAGCGGGCGCGGGCGGCCGGTGCCGCCGTCGTGCAGGTGCACAGCCTGGCCGATCCCACCCTGGTGGCCGACGCGGCGGCCGTCTGGGCCGGGGACGCGGACGCCTTCGGACCCCGCGCGCACGTGGACGCCGCTCTCGCCGTCCGGCGCGCCGCGCGCGTGTGGGCGCCGCTGGACCGCCTCGCCGAGCAGGACGTGCCCGACGTGCTCGCCCTGTCCGAGGAGGAGGTCACCGACCTGCTCGGCGTCGCCGCGAGCCGGCTCGCCGCCGCCGGGGTCGCCGTGCACTGGCCCCGCGACCTCGCGAGCGACCTCGCCGCCACCGCCGAGGTCCGCACCGCCCCGGGCTCCGCGACCGACGGCACCGGCTTCTTCGAGAGCGAGGAGCTGCTCAGTTTCCGCTGGCAACTGGCGCTCGGCGGCGACCCGCTCACCGAGGCCGAGATGGACGCCCTCGCCGAGGCCCACCGCCCGGTCGTCCGGCTCCGCGACCGCTGGGTCCTGGTCGACCCCGCCCTGGTCCGCAAGGCCCGCAAGCGCGAACTGGGCCTGCTCGACCCCGTCGACGCGCTCGCCGTCGCCCTCACCGGCACCGCCGAGGTCGACGGCGAGACCGTGGAGGCCGTCCCGACCGGCGCCCTCGCGGCCCTGCGCGACCGGCTCACCGCAGGGCTCGCCCCCGCCGAGCCGCCCGCCGGGCTCGACGCGACCCTGCGCGACTACCAGTTGCGCGGGCTGGCCTGGCTCGACCTGATGACCTCCCTCGGCCTCGGCGGCTGCCTGGCCGACGACATGGGCCTCGGCAAGACGATCACCCTCATCGCCCTGCACCTCAAGCGCGCCCGCACCGAGCCGACCCTCGTGGTCTGCCCCGCCTCCCTGCTGGGCAACTGGCAGCGCGAGATCAACCGCTTCGCGCCCGGTGTCGCCGTCCGCCGCTTCCACGGCGCCGACCGCACCCTCGACGGCCTCACCGGCGGCTTCGTCCTCACCACCTACGGCACCATGCGCTCCGCCGCCGCCCAGCTCGCCGAGCACCAGTGGGGCATGGTCGTCGCGGACGAGGCCCAGCATGTGAAGAACCCGTACTCCGCCACCGCGAAGGCGCTGCGCACGATCCGGACCCCCGCGCGCGTGGCGCTCACCGGCACCCCGGTGGAGAACAACCTCTCCGAGCTGTGGGCCCTGCTCGACTGGACCACGCCCGGCCTGCTCGGCCCCCTGAAGTCCTTCCGCGCCCGGCACGCGCGTGCCGTGGAGAACGGCGAGGACGCCGAGGCGGTGGAGCGGCTGGCAAGGCTCGTCCGGCCGTTCATGCTGCGCCGCAAGAAGTCCGACCCCGGCATCGTGCCCGAACTCCCGCCCAAGACCGAGACCGACCACCCGGTCCCGCTCAGCCGCGAACAGGCCGCGCTGTACGAGGCCGTGGTGCGCGAGTCGATGATGGCCATCGAGGACGCGAACGGCATCGCCCGCCGGGGCCTGGTCCTCAAGCTGCTCGGCGCCCTCAAGCAGATCTGCGACCATCCGGCGCTCTACCTCAAGGAGGAGCCCGCCCACCCCGACCGGCTCTCCGCCCGCTCCGGCAAGCTCGCTCTGCTGGACGAGCTGCTGGACACCGTGCTCGCCGAAGACGGCTCGGTCCTGGTCTTCACCCAGTACGTCGGCATGGCCCGGCTCATCACCGCCCACCTGGCCGACCGCGCGATCCCGGTCGACCTGCTGCACGGCGGTACCCCGGTGCCCGAGCGGGAGCGGATGGTGGACCGGTTCCAGTCCGGGGAGATCCCGGTGCTGGTGCTCTCCCTCAAGGCGGCGGGCACCGGGCTGAACCTCACCCGCGCGGGACACGTCGTGCACTTCGACCGCTGGTGGAACCCCGCCGTGGAAGAACAGGCCACCGACCGCGCGTACCGCATCGGGCAGACCCAGCCCGTCCAGGTCCACCGCCTCGTCACCGAGGGCACGGTCGAGGACCGCATCGCCGAGATGCTCACCGCCAAGCGTGCCCTGGCCGATGCCATCCTCGGCTCCGGCGAGGCGGCCCTCACCGAGCTGACCGACCGCGAACTGACCGACCTCGTGTCCCTGCGGAGGCCGGAATGAGTGCCGAGGAGCGGAACCCGGCGGAGGAGGCCCGCGAGGCGCTGCGCGCGGCTCGGGCGGGGGGCTTCGGTGCGGCTGAGCCCGACGCGGCCCGGGATGCCGCCGAGGCGGAATCGGTGGAGAGGGATGCCGCGTCGGCGGGGGTGCGGGAGGAGGAGCAGCGCCCCGGTGACGCCGCTCGGGCCGCGCTGGGGGGACGGCCGAGCGAGGAAGTTGAGGTGCCGGAGCCCGGGGGCCGGCCCGGCCCGACGGCTGCCGAGCCCGGCGCCCGGCCCGGTGAGGTGGCCCGGGCCGCGCTGCGGGCCGCTGTGGCGGCTCGGCGTGACGGGGAGGCGGCCTCGGCCCCGGCCCCGGCCCCGGCCTCGGCATCGGAGGAAGCTGATGCCGACCCCGACGAGCCGGCCGCGCCCGCAGCCCCCCAGCCGACCCCGACCAGCCCCCGCCCCGGCGACGCGGCCCGCGAAGCACTCCGCGCCGCCCGCCGGGAGGCCGACCGGGGCGAGCGCCGCCCCCGCAAGACCACCCCGCGCCCCGCACCCGCCGCCGCCACCGAAGGCCGCTCCCCCCACGCCCAAGTAGCCCGCGACATGCGGAACTTCCTCAGCACCGCCTTCCGCATGCCCGACCTGGCCGACGACCCCGAGGCCGAAGAAGCCCAGCCGCGCACCGACACCCCGGAACCCCCCACCGAGCACACCCCGACCCCACCCGCGCCCCGCACCACCCCGACCCGCACCCCCGACCACCCCGCGCCGCCCCACCACCCCTCCTCCATGGCCACCCCCCACCGGGACAGCGAACTCCGCCGCACCTTCCCCCCGTTCGCCCCCCGCCCCGAACCGCAGGACTTCGCCACCACCTGGTGGGGACAGGCATGGGTCGATGCCCTGGAGCACACCGCGCTGGACGCCAACCGGCTGGCCCGAGGGCGCGGTTACGCGGACGCGGGCAACGTCGACGCGATCACGGTGACACCGGGACTGGTGCTGGCGTACGTGCGGGGGAGCCGCCCGCGCCCGTACCGCGTGCAGTTGCGGCTCCGGACGCTGAGCGAGGAGGACTGGGAGCGTCTTCTGGAGGCGGCGGTGGACAGCCCGGCCGACATCGCCGCGCTGCTCGACAAGGAGCTGCCGCACACCCTGGCCGACCGGGGCGTGCCCCTGCTGCCCGGTGCCGGCGACCTGATCCCGCAGTGCAGTTGCCCCGACTCCGGCCGCCCCTGCAAGCACGCGGCCGCGCTCTGCTACCAGACGGCCCGGCTGCTGGACGCCGACCCGTTCGTGCTGCTCCTGCTGCGGGGCCGGGGCGAGCGGGAGCTGCTGGACACGCTGTCCCGGCGCAGCGCGGCGAGCGCGGCCCGTGCCGCACGCGAGCGGGGCCCGGCCGCGCTGCCCGGCGTACGCGCGTCGGAGGCGCTGGCCGGACGCCCGCTGCCCCCGCTCCCGGCCCCGCTGCCCGCGCCCGCGCACCCCGAGGCGCCCCCGGCGTACCCGGCGGCGCCCGGCGGACCCGACCCGTTCGCGCTGGACCAGTTGGCCACCGACGCCGCCGCCCGCGCGCACGCGCTGCTCACCACCGGACGGGACCCGGTGGGCGGGCTGACGCTGTGGCAGGACGCGGTACGCCTCGCCGCCGCCCGCCCCGGCTCCGGCCTGACCGCCGCCACCCGCACCCTGTACGCCACCCTGGCCACCGCCGTGGACCGCACCCCCGCCGAACTGGCCCGCGCGGTCGCCGCCTGGCGGCAGGGCGGCCTCGCGGGGCTGACCGTGCTGGAGGAGCCCTGGGACCCGCCCGCGGGCCGCTTCGACCGGGCCCGCCCGCTGCTGCTCGCCGCCGACCTGCCCGCCTTCCGCCCCTGGCGCAACCACCTCACCCACCCGGCGGGCCACGCCCAACTCCGCCTGGGCCAGGACGGGTTGTGGTACGCGTACGAGTCGGAGCCCGGCCACGACGACTGGTGGCCGCGCGGCGCGCCCGGCCTGGACCCGGTCTCCGCCCTCACCACCCTGGACATACCGGACTCGCTCTGAGCGCAGTACACCCGCCGTACGCCCGCCGTGAAGACCGTGTGAGAGTTCGCCGCGCTTTCCGGGGAGCCCCCCGCCACGCACCGGGCCCCCCGGCCCGGCGAGGGCGTCCGGGCGGTTAGCGTGGTGCGGTGAGTGAGAAGAAGACCCCCACCCTTCAGTACCGGTTCGACGGCCCGGAAGACGCCCCCGTGCTCATCCTGGGGCCCTCCCTGGGCACGACCTGGCACATGTTCGACCGCCAGGTGCCGGAACTGGTCAAGCAGTGGCGGGTCCTGCGCTTCGATCTGCCGGGCCACGGCGGCGCTCCCGCCCACCCGGCCGGTTCGGTCGCGGAGCTGGCCACGCGCCTGCTGGCCACCCTGGACAGCCTCGGCGTGCAGCGCTTCGGCTACGCGGGCTGCGCGCTGGGCGGCGCCGTCGGCATCGAGCTGGCCCTGCGCCACCCCGAGCGGCTCGCCTCGCTCGCGCTGGTCGCCGCCTCGCCCCGGTTCGGCACGCCGGACGAGTTCCGTCAGCGTGGCGTGATCGTACGCACGAACGGGCTCGACCCGATCGCGCGAAGCGCGCCCGACCGCTGGTTCACCGGGGGCTTCGCCGCCGCGCAGCCCGCGATCACCGAGTGGGCGGTGCAGATGGTCCGCACCACCGACCCCGGCTGCTACATCGCCGCCTGCGAGGCGCTCGCCGCCTTCGACGTACGCCCGGAACTGGGCCGTATCGGCGTGCCCACGCTGGTGCTGGTCGGCTCCGAGGACCAGGTCACCGGCCCCGCCGAGGCCCGCACGCTGGTCGCCGGCATCCACGACGCCCGCCTCGCGGTCGTACCCGGCGCCTCCCACCTGGTGCCGGTCGAGCAGCCCGCCGCCGTCACCGACCTGCTGGTCCGGCACTTCTCCACCGCCTGGCAGCAGCCCTTCGACACCGGCCAGACCGCCCTCCCGGCCGCCGCCGCGCCCGTCACGGCCCCGGCCGCCCCCGCGCCGGTCGCCATGCCCACCCCGGCCCCCGTGCCCGCCCCCGCCGCGCCCCCGCGCACCGCCCCGGTCGCCGAGATCGCGGCCGCCGCCGAGCCGCCCCAGCCGGTCGCCCCGCCGGACCGGTACGAGACCGGCCTCAAGATCCGCCGCGAGGTACTGGGCGACGCGCACGTCGAGGGCGTGCTCGCGCGGGCCGACGAATTCTCCGGCGACTTCGAGGAACTCGTCACCCGCTACGCCTGGGGCGAGGTCTGGGACCGGCCGGCCCTGGACCGCAGGTCCCGCAGCTGCGTCACGCTCACCGCGCTGGTCGCGGGCGGGCACCTGGAGGACCTGGCCGTCCACACCCGCGCCGCGCTCCGCAACGGCCTCACCCCGCAGGAGATCAAGGAGGTGCTGCTCCAGGCCGCCGTCTACTGCGGTGTCCCGGCGGCGAACAGCGCCTTCCGGGTGGCCCAGCAGGTCATCCGCGAGGAGACCACGCCCGCCGAGTGAGGCCCCCGGCCGCCCGAGGCGGCACGATGGAGACGGAAGCGGCCCGACGACCAGGACGGGAAGTCATGAAGCTCATCAAGAAGTCCCACTCCTGCGTCCGCCTGGAGAAGGACGGCCGGACGCTCGTCATCGACCCCGGCAACTTCAGCGAGCCGGACGCGGCGGTCGGCGCGGACGTCGTCCTCGTCACCCACGAGCACCCGGACCACTTCGACGAGGGCAGGCTGCGCACCGCGCTGGAGGCGAACCCGGAGGCCGAGATCTGGACCCTGAGGTCGGTCGCGGACCAGCTCACGGCCGCCTTCCCCGGCCGGGTGCACACCGTCGGCCACGGCGACACCTTCACCGCCGCCGGCTTCGACGTCCAGGTCCACGGCGAGCTGCACGCCGTGATCCACCCGGACATCCCGCGCATCACCAACGTCGGCTACCTGATCGACGGCGGCAAAGTCTTCCACCCCGGCGACGCCCTCACCGTCCCCGACCAGCCCGTGGAGACCCTGATGCTCCCGGTGATGGCACCGTGGAACAAGATCTCCGAGGTGATCGAGTACGTCCGCGAGGTCGGGCCCCGCCGCGCCTACGACGTCCACGACGCCCTCCTCACCGACCTGGCCCGCCCGATCTACGACCGCCAGATCGGCGGCCTGGCCGACGCCGAGCACCTGCGCCTGGCACCGGGGGCCTCGGCCGAGCTGTGACGCCCGAGCTGCGCTGCCCGAGCTGTGAGCCCGGTTGTCACACCCGGCGGGTAGGTTGTGGAACATGCGCATCGCCACCTGGAACGTGAACTCGATCACCGCCCGTCTCCCGAGGCTGCTGGCCTGGCTGGAGAGCAGCGGCACCGACGTGCTCTGCCTCCAGGAGGCCAAGGTCGCCGAGGCGCAGTTCCCGGTCGAGGCCCTGCGCGAGCTGGGCTACGAGTCGGCGGTCCACGCCACCGGCCGGTGGAACGGCGTGGCGGTGCTCTCCCGCGTCGGCCTCGCGGACGTGGTCAAGGGCCTGCCCGGCGACCCGGGCTACGAGGGCGCCCAGGAGCCCCGCGCCGTCTCGGCCACCTGCGGCCCGGTCCGCGTCTGGTCGGTGTACGTGCCCAACGGCCGCGAGGTCGACCACCCGCACTACGCGTACAAGCTCCAGTGGCTGGACGCCCTGAAGACGGCCGTCGCCGGGGACGCGGCGGGCGGCCGCCCCTTCGCCGTCCTCGGTGACTACAACATCGCCCCGGCCGACGACGACGTGTACGACCGCGCCGCCTTCGAGGGCGCCACCCACGTCACCCCCGCCGAGCGCGCCGCCCTGGCCGCGCTGCGCGAGACCGGCCTGAGCGACGTGGTGCCCCGCCCGCTGAAGTACGACCACCCCTTCACGTACTGGGACTACCGCCAGCTGTGCTTCCCCAAGAACCGCGGCATGCGCATCGACCTGGTGTACGGCAACGGCCCGTTCGCCGGCGCGGTCAAGGACGCCTACGTCGACCGCGAGGAGCGCAAGGGCAAGGGCGCGTCCGATCACGCGCCGGTGGTGGTCGACCTCGACGTCTGATGCGACGCTGGGGCCCATGAACATCCCGTTCCTGGGCCACCGGCGCGGCAAGAGCGGTGACGCGGCGCTCCCGGCCGACCCCGAGGCAATCGCCGCCCTGCTCTCCGAGTGCGAACTGCTGCGCTCCCAGGCGGACCGGGCGGGCGTACGCCTGGACGACACCCCGGCCTCCCTGGAGGCCTTGGACCAGCTCGTCCCGCGCTGGCGCGACGACGCCGAGACGCTGCCCTGGCTGGGCAACGACGCCGGGCTCTACCTCGGCACCGTGGTCGTGCGCACCGTACCCGGCGCCGTCTGGCGCATCAGACGCGACGGAGAACCGGTTCTGCGGCTCGTCTCCGGCCGGGAGTTCGAGGTCACCGAGCCGGGCCGCCAATGGGCCACCAGCGGCCTTCCCGAGCTGTCCCAGCTCTACGCGGAGATCGCCGAACCCTGACCCCCGTGCGTCCCGGCGCCGCACAAATGGGGCTTAAATACGGCTAATGCCCCGGGGTGCGTGTCGTCCGCCCGGTCCGGCATGGTCTGGATAGTTTCGGCCACTACGACTCGGCGAGAGTGAGTAGGGCTGCGGATGGCCGTCGATCCGTTGATCGAACTGCGTGACGTCAACAAACACTTCGGGGAGCTGCATGTCCTGCAGGACATCGACCTGACCGTCGGCAAGGGGGAGGTGGTCGTGGTCATCGGCCCCTCCGGGTCGGGGAAGTCGACGCTGTGCCGGGCCATCAACCGGCTGGAGACCATCGAGTCCGGCACCATCACGCTCGACGGGCAGCCGCTCCCCGAGGAGGGGCGGGCGCTGGCCCGGCTGCGGGCCGAAGTGGGCATGGTCTTCCAGTCGTTCAACCTCTTCGCCCACAAGACGGTGCTGGAGAACGTCTCCCTCGCGCAGACCAAGGTGCGCGGCCGCAAGAAGGCCGACGCCGACCGCCGCTCCCGTGAACTCCTCGACCGGGTCGGCCTTTCCGCCCACGCCGACAAATACCCCGCCCAGCTCTCCGGCGGCCAGCAGCAGCGTGTGGCCATCGCCCGCGCCCTCGCCATGGACCCCAAGGCGCTGCTCTTCGACGAGCCCACCTCCGCGCTCGACCCCGAGATGATCAACGAGGTGCTGGAGGTCATGCAGCAGCTCGCCCGCGAGGGCATGACCATGATCGTCGTCACCCATGAGATGGGCTTCGCCCGCTCCGCCGCCAACCGCGTCGTCTTCATGGCCGACGGCCGGATCGTCGAGGACCGCAGCCCCGAGGAGTTCTTCACCGCCCCGCGCAGCGAGCGGGCCAAGGACTTCCTCTCCAAGATCCTCAAGCACTGACCGGGGAGTGCGACCCATGTCCCGCCACACCCGCGCGCCCCGCGCCATCGCCCTGCTCGCCACCCTGCTGGCCTCGCTCGCCCCGCTGGCCGCCTGCGGCAAGGACGGCAGCCCGCCCGTCAAGGGCCCCGCCCCCGACCAGCTCCCGCACTACGCGGTGGACCGGAACTTCAGCCTGCCCGGCTCCCCGACCTGGGTACGCGCCAAGAAGCGCGGCCATTTCGTCGTCGGCGCCAAGGAGGACCAGCCCTACCTCGGCGAGAAGGACCCGGCGACCGGCCGTTACTCCGGCTTCGACATCGAGATCGCCAAGATGCTCTCCGCCTCCCTCGGCTTCCCCGGCGACAGTGTCCGGTTCCGCACCATCGCCTCCGCCAACCGCGAGACCGCCCTGCAGAACGGCCAGATCGACTACTACGTCGGCACCTACACCATCAACGCCAACCGCAAGAAGCTGGTGGGCTTCGCGGGCCCGTACTACATGGCCGGCCAGTCCCTGCTGGTGCGCAAGGACACCGACGACATCCACGGGCCCGAGGACCTCGCCGGCAAGCGTGTCTGCTCGGCGGCCGGTTCGACCCCGTACCAGCGCATCAAGGACGACTACCCGAAGGCCGTCCTGGTGGCCTATGACACGTACTCGGTCTGCGTCGACAACCTGCTCACCTATCAGGTCGACGCGGTCACCACCGACGACGCCATCCTGATCGGCTACGCGGCCAAGGCCCCCGACGAACTCAAGGTCGTCGGCAAGCCGTTCTCGAAGGAGCCGTACGGCATCGGAGTCCCGCTGGGCGACAACGCCCTGCGCTTCGCCCTGGACACCGCCCTCGCCGCCCGTGAGAAGAACGGCGACTGGAAGAGGGCGTACGACGCCACGCTCGGCCTGTCCGGTGTGCCCGCGCCGAAGCCGCCGCCCATCGACCGCTACCCGGCGAGCTGACCGAGGACGCCATGAACGTACTGACAGACAACTTCGCCCTGTACGGCGAGGGATTCCTCGGCACGGTCGAACTGACCGTCTACGCCTCGCTGCTGGCCCTCGCGCTCGGCTTCCTGATGGCGTCCTTCCGGGTCGCGCCGGTGGCCTCGCTCAGGGTCTTCGGCACGGTGTGGGTGACCGTGCTGCGCAACACCCCGCTCACCCTGCTGTTCTTCGCGGTGCTGCTCGGACTGCCCCGGTTCGGACTCGTCCTGCCCTTCCAGGCGTTCGCCGTCCTCGCGCTGGGCTGCTACACCTCCGCGTTCATCTGCGAGGCGCTGCGCTCCGGCATCAACACCGTGCCCAGGGGCCAGGGGGAGGCGGCCCGCAGCCTCGGCATGACCTTCTCGCAGACGCTGAGCGTGATCGTGCTCCCGCAGGCGTTCCGCTCGGTGATCCCGCCCGTCGGCTCCACCCTGATCGCGCTGGCCAAGAACTCCGCCATCGCCGGCGCCTTCAGCGTCACCGAACTGCTGGGCACCTACAAGACGTTGAGCGAGCTGGGCTACAACATCATCTGGACCTTCGTCTGGATCGCGGTCGGCTATCTGATCATCACGCTCGCCATCAGCGCCCTGTTCAACCTGCTGGAACGCACGTGGGGAGTGGCCCGATGACGACCGAGACCACCGCGCTCTACGACGTCCCGGGCCCCACCACCCGGCGGCGGCACGCGCTGTACGCGGTGCTGTCCACCGCCGTGCTGCTGGGCCTGGTCGCCTGGGTGCTCTATCTGCTCTTCTCCACCGGTCAGTTCACCGCCACCAAGTGGATGCCCTTCGAGTACAAGGGCATCCAGGAACTGCTGCTGCGCGGCCTCGGCAACACCCTCAAGGCGTTCGCCATGGCCGCCGTGCTCTCCCTCGCCCTCGGCGGGGTGCTCGCCGCCGGACGCCTCTCCGACCACGCGCCGGTGCGCTGGCTGGCCACGCTCGTGGTGGAGTTCTTCCGCGCGATGCCCGTGCTGGTGATGATCTTCTTCATCTTCGTGGCGCTCAAGGTGCAGCCGCTGCCCGCCCTCGTCGCCGGACTGACCCTCTACAACGGCTCGGTGCTCGCCGAGGTCTTCCGCTCCGGCGTCAACGCGGTCGAACGCGGCCAGCGTGAGGCCGCGTTCGCTCTCGGCATGAGAAAAACCCAGGTCATGTCCTACGTGCTCGTACCGCAGGCGGTACGCGCCATGTTGCCAGCGATCATCAGCCAGTTGGTGGTCGCGCTGAAGGACACCTCGCTGGGCTTCCTCATCACCTACGAGGAGTTCCTCCACGCCGGGAAGCTCATCGCCTCGAACCTCGACTACGATTTGCCGTTCATCCCCGTAGTGATGGTGATCTCGCCGATCTACATCGGGATGTGCATGCTGCTCTCGTGGTTCGCCGTCTGGGTGTCCCGCCGGGAGCAGCGCAGTCCCAAGACCGAGGCCGTGGCTGTCGCCGCGCCCGGCCCTGGGGCGCCGCTGCCGGGTGGGGAGCCACCCACGGCTTAAGAAGCCGTGACGAAGGCGGCGGTTCACACGGGCCATGCTCGTCCGGCGGCGGCCGGAGATCACTGCTCGCGCAGGGGGACCGACACGTACGACGGGTCGTTCTCCGGCGAGGAGAAGGTCAGCCGCGCGCCGGACGGGTTGTGCTCGAGGTAGAGCGGATCGACCGTGTCGGCCACCAGGGCCAGCCGGTGCCCGGCCGGGACGTCGTAGGCCGTGGAGAACAGGTCCAGGTCCACCCCGAACGGCTGCCCCGGCGTACGGCCGTGCCAGGTCAGGGGCGCGTGGGTGACCAGCTTGCCGATGCCGAGCGGGCCCACGTCGTACAGGTAGGCCACGAAGGTGCCGCTCTCGGCGGTCGGGGTGAGCGTGGTGTGCAGCCGGGCGGTGCCCCGCACCCGCTGGGGCGCCGTGTACCGCTCCGACTGCCAGACGGCCGCCCAGCGGCGCGGCAGCAGCGGTATGGAGGCCATGGGGGGCAGCTTGGTGACCTGGTCCATGAGGCCCGAGAGCAGGACGATCCCGCCGTCCGCGCCGGAGTCGACGTTGGTGTGGATGGTGGTGCTGCCCGCCAGCGCGATCTTGCGGTCGGTGGCGGCGACCGACTTCCAGTCCGGGTAGCCCTCGTAGCCGCCCCCACTGCGGGACTCCAACTGGACGGGCTGCTCGCGGTCGACGCCGTTGTCCACGCCCCTGAGGTAGTGGTCGAACCAGCGGCCGGTGTCCTTCCACACGTCGTTGGGCAGCCCGAACAGGCCGGTCAGCTCGGGGGTCGCGTGGTCGCCGGGGCGCAGTTGGAGGCGCTTGGGGCCGGTCAGCTTCTCGTAGAAGCCCGCGTACTGGTTGACGGGGAAGACCGAGTCGCTCCAGGCGTTGGCGAGCATCACGGCGGGCTTGCTGGCGTTCAGCCGGTCCAGGTACGTCACGGCGGAGCGGCGCTCGCCCCAGTCGATGAGGTTCTGCTCCTGGGAGAGGTCGGAGGCGTAGAAGCGGTCGAAGATCTGCCGCAGCTCGGGGCTGCGCCGGCCGGTGACCGCGCCCGCGCCGTCCAGCAGGGCGGCCGCCTGGACGTGCTGGGTGCGGCCGGAGTAGATCGACCCGATCAGGTCGGCCCAGCCGCTGAGCGCCGCCACGGCCCTGATGCGCTTGTCGTGGGCGGCGGCCAGCAGGCTGATGCCGGCGCCGTAGGAGACGCCCGCCATGCCGATGCGGGCGGAGTCGGCGGGGGTGTTGGCCAGCGCCCAGTCGATGACCTTGGAGGCGTCCGCCAGGTCGGGCGCCCCGGCCACCTCGATCTCGCCGCCGGACTGCCAGAAGCCGCGCACGTTGTAGGAGAGGACCACATAACCGGAGTCGGCGAGCTTCTGCGCCTGGGCGAGGTACTCGGCCTGCGGGAAGCCCCAGCTCGTGGGCAGCACCAGCAGGGGATGGCTGCCGGAGCCCGCCGGGGTGACGACGTTCGCCTTCAGTACGGTGCCCCCGTCACCGGGAATGTCGACGAACCGTACGGCGGGGGCCGCCTGGGCCGAGGGCGCCAGCCCGACGACCGCGCCGGCGACCAGCGTCGCCGATACGGTGCCGACGGCGCAGGTGCGCAGGGGGTTACGAGCGGGGGCCATGGTCACTCCTGACGCGTGCCAGTGCGAAAGTGACCCGACAGTAGTGGGTGGTTCTTACCTCAAGTAACCCGTGGGTAAGTTACGTACGGGTAACAATAGTTGAAGACGGTTGCGTCCTATGAGGCGGGCGTCGCCGGAGCCGGGGTCTCCGCGCTCTCCCCGGTCTCCGGGAACGGCGCCTGCGCGGCCCGCGTGACATCGGCGACCACCTCGACCAGATCGGGGCCGTACGCCTGGGAGTTGACCACCTTGAGCAGCAGCACGAACGAGTGGGAGCCGTGCTTGCGGGCCAACCGCTCGTGGTTACGGGCCAGATAGCGCGTCGCCGCCTGATTGGTGATCGCCCGCTGCCCGCAGAACAGGAACACCGGCCGCGTCTGCCGCCCCGCGGCGACCTTGGCCAGCAGCACGTACTCGGTCGTGCCGGGCTCCATCCGGTAGGTCTCCGTACCGATGCGGAACGCGCCCCGGTTCGGCCCCTTCTCCTTCTCGGTGTTTATCCGCACCCCCGGCAGCATCGCCGACATGTGCGCCAGCATCCGCCGGTTGGAGGCCGGACCGCCCACGCAGAACTCCGTGCGCTCACCGAAGCCCTGGTGCGACACGTCCTGCGTCATCAACTGCATGTTCGCGCCACAGTCCTTGATGAGCGCGGACAGCTCCAACAGCGCGAACACGTCGAACCGGTGCACCGCCGGCTCCGTCGCCCCCGGGTCCCGGTTCACGACGAACAGCGTCTCCGAGTTGTCCGGCAACCCGAAGAACACCTGCTTCCGCCGCAGCTTCCGCCGCCACAAATAGGTCCGGGCCACCCACCCGATCGCGGCACTGATGCCGGCGGCTATGACACCAAGGACGATGTTGCGCACGTCATCGTTCATGCGGCGGGATGGTAGCGGGTCCGGGAATACACAGGGGCGCCGCGTGGGCCTCGTGCGCGATGCTGGGCGCGTGATCGAGCTGGATGCCGCGGTGCGGATCGTCGAGGAAGAGCTGGAGCGAGAGTCGGCGCTGAAGGTGGAGCCGGTGAACATGGTCGTCGCGAGCGCTGTGCGGCATGAACTGGTGTGGGTCGTCCATGTGACGACGGCGGAGTATCTGCGCAGCCGGGACCCCGCTTTCCTGCTGGTCGGGGGAGGCCCGTACCTGGTCGACCGGGCTGACGGCGGCCTGCACTCGGTTGGTGCCGTCTCCTGGAAGACGGGGGCGTGGGAGACCGACTACCGGGTGCGCATCCGGGGGGAGGCCGTGCGGACCGCCGTGGACGACCTGCACGGCGAGGTGCGGGCGGCCGTCGCGGGACGGGGCCGGCTTCCCGCCGTGCGGCTGCTGCGGGAGCGGGTGCCCGCGCTGGTGCTCGGCCAGGCTCTCGCGTACGTGAGCGGGCTGAGCGGGGACGGGGTTCCGGAGGAGCTGGTGGAGGTCGTCACGCGGGAACTGGTGGCCCCGGTTGACCCCGTGATGGCCGTCCGTACCATCAGGGCCGGCTGAGCCGGCATGCGGGGCCCGAGGCCGCGAGGCATACTGTCGGGGGCCTTGGGGATCTGGTTACGCTGCGCGGACGGTGTTCTCGGGAGGTTCGGATGGGTCGTCCTGGTACGCGGAAGCTGGCGGTGGTCGTGGTCTCGGCCGCCGTCGCCTCGATGGGGGCCGCCGCCCCGCCAGCAGCGGCGGGCGGGCCCGGCGGGAAGGTGCCCGTGGCGGTCGGCTACGGAGGCGCGGTCTCCAGCGTCGACGCCGACGCCAGCGCGGCCGGTATCGAGGTGCTGCGCAACGGCGGCAACGCGGTCGACGCGGCCGTGGCCACCGCAGCCGCGCTGGGCGTCACCGAGCCGTACTCGGCGGGCGTCGGCGGAGGCGGCTACTTCGTCTACTACGACGCCAAGTCCCGTACCGTGCACACCATCGACGGCCGCGAGACCGCCCCGCTCAGCGCCCGCTCCGACCTGTTCCTGGAGAACGGCAAGCCGCTGGCCTTCGCGGACGCCGTCACCAGCGGGCTGAGTGTCGGCACCCCGGGCACCCCCGCCACCTGGCAGACGGCCCTGCGCAGTTGGGGCACCAACAGCCTCGCGCGGGTACTGCGGCCGGCCGAGCGGATCGCCCGCGACGGCTTCACCGTGGACGACACCTTCCGCTCCCAGACCGCCGCCAACGAGACCCGGTTCCGCTACTTCCCGGACACCGCACGGCTGTTCCTGCCCGGCGGCAAGCTCCCGGTGGTCGGCTCCACCCTCAAGAACCCCGATCTGGCCAAGACATACGAGGAGTTGGGCCGCAAGGGCGCCGATGCCATCTACCGGGGCGACCTCGGCCGGGACATCGTCGCCACCGTCAACAAGCCCCCGGTCGACCCCGCTTCGGGCTGGAACGCCCGCCCCGGCAAGCTGACCGCCAAGGACCTGGCGGGCTACCGCACCAAACTCCAGCGGCCCACCGACACCTCGTACCGCGGTCTGAAGGTGTACTCCATCGCGCCCTCCTCCTCCGGTGGCACGACCGTGGGCGAGGCGCTCAACATCCTGGAGAAGAGCGACCTTTCCAAGGCGAGCGAGACCCAGTACCTGCACCGGTACATCGAGGCGAGCCGCATCGCGTTCGCCGACCGGGGCCGCTGGGTCGGGGACCCCGCCTTCGAGGACGTACCCACCAAGCAACTGCTCTCGCAGCGGTTCGCCGACTCGCGGGCCTGCCTGATCAAGGACGACGCCGTCCTGACCAGCCCGCTCGCACCCGGCGACCCCCGCCACCCGGCCGCCTGCGCGACCAAGGGCAAGGCCGCGCCGACCACGTACGAGGGCGAGAACACCACCCACCTCACCGTCTCCGACAAGTGGGGCAACGTCGTCTCCTACACGCTCACCATCGAGCAGACCGGCGGCAGCGGCATCACCGTGCCCGGCCGGGGCTTCCTGCTCAACAACGAGCTGACCGACTTCTCCTTCACCCCGGCGAGCCCCGGCGTCCCGGACCCCAACCTGCCCGGTCCCGGCAAGCGCCCGCGCTCCTCGATCTCCCCGACCATCGTCCTGGACCGGCACAACCGCCCTGTGGTGGCGCTCGGTTCGCCCGGCGGCGCGACCATCATCACCACCGTGCTCCAGACCCTCACCGAGTTCCTCGACCGGGGTCTCCCGCTGGTCGACGCCATCGCGGCACCCCGCGCAAGCCAGCGCAACGCCGCCCAGACCGAAGCCGAACCCGCCCTGTACGACAGCGCGTTGCGGGAGCGGCTGGAACAGCTCGGGCACAGCTTCAAGCTCAACCCCGAGATCGGCGCCGCGACCGGCGTCCAACGGCTGCCGGACGGGAAGTGGCTGGCCGCCGCCGAGACGACCCGGCGCGGCGGCGGCTCCGCCATGGTGGTCAACCCGACGGGCTGACCCTGAGCACCTCTAAAGACTCAAGCCCCCTCGCGCTGCGCCTCGGCCGGCTGGGCCTCCTGGCCCTGGACCCGGAAGTCCAGCCGCCCGTCCGCCACATCGACCGTCACCTCGCCGCCCTCGGCCACCGCGCCCTTCAGCAGCAGCCGCGACAACTGGTTGTCCACCTCACGCTGGATCGTGCGACGCAGCGGCCGGGCACCGTACTCCGGCTGATGGCCGCGCTCGGCCAGCCAGTCCACGGCCGCGTCGGTGAAGTCCACCGTCACACCCCGCGCGCTGGTCAGTTCGCGGGTGCCGTTGAGCAACAGGTCGGTGATTTGGCGCAGTTGCTCGGCCGTGAGCTGGCGGAACACCACGATCTCGTCGATCCGGTTGAGGAACTCCGGCCGGAAGTGCTCCCGCAGCGGCCGCAATATCTGCTCCCGCCGCGCCTCCTCGTCCGCGTCCGCACCGCCCGGCCCGAACCCGATCCCGGCACCGCGCCGGGTGATGACGTCCGACCCCAGGTTGCTGGTCATCACGATGACCGTGTTGGTGAAGTCCACCGTCCGCCCCTGGGCGTCGGTCAGCCGGCCGTCGTCGAGCACCTGGAGCAGGATGTTGAAGACGTCCGGGTGCGCCTTCTCCACCTCGTCCAGGAGCAGCAGCGAGTACGGATTCCGGCGCACCACCTCGGTGAGCTGGCCCGCCTCCTCGTGGCCGACGTAACCGGGCGGCGCCCCGACCAGCCGGGAGACCGTGTGCCGCTCCTGGTACTCGCTCATGTCGAGCCGCACCATCCGGTCCTCGCTGCCGAACAGCGACTCCGCCAGCGCCCGCGCCAGCTCGGTCTTGCCGACCCCGGTCGGGCCGAGGAACAGGAAGCTGCCGATCGGCCGGTCCGGGCTCGACAGCCCCGCGCGGGAGCGCAGTACGGCGTCCGCGACCACGTTGACCGCCTCGTCCTGGCCGACCACCCGCTCGTGCAGATGCTCCTCCAGGCCGAGCAGGCGCTCCTTCTCCTCCTGGGTCAGCCGGCTGACCGGCACCCCGGTCTGCCGGGACACCACCTCGGCGATGGCCTCCGCCGTCACCTGGAGGTTCTGCCCCTCGACGGCCTCCCCGTCGTCGGCCACCTCCGAGATCCGCCGCTGGATGTCCGCGATCCGGTCCCTCAACTGGGTTGCCTGCTCGTACTGTTCGTCCGCCACCGCCTGGTCCTTGTCCCGGACCAGTTGCTCGGCCTCGCGCTCCAGCGCGCGCACGTCCGCGCCCTTGGTCCGGGCGCCGAGCCGCACCCGCGCGCCCGCCTGGTCGATCAGGTCGATCGCCTTGTCGGGCAGCCGCCGGTCGGTGAGATAGCGGTCGGACAGCTCCACGGCCGCCGCCAGCGCCTCGTCCGAGTAACGCACCTGGTGGTGGGCCTCGTAGCGGTCGCGCAGCCCGCGCAGGATCTCCAGCGCGTCCTCCACGGACGGCTCGGGCACCTGGATCGGCTGGAAGCGGCGGGCCAGCGCCGCGTCCTTCTCGATGCGCCGGAACTCCTCCAGCGTGGTCGCGCCGACGATGTGCAGCTCGCCGCGGGCCAGGGCGGGCTTGAGGATGTTGCCCGCGTCCATCGCGCCGCCCTCGCCGCCGGTGCCCGCGCCCACCACCGTGTGCAGCTCGTCGATGAAGACGACCAGCTTGTCCGAATGCGCGCGGATCTCCTGCACGATGTTGTTCAGGCGCTCCTCGAAGTCGCCCCGGTAGCGGGTGCCGGCCACCACCGAGGTCAGGTCCAGCGCCACCACCCGGCGCTCCTCAAGCCCCTCGGGCACGTCCCCGTCCGCGATGCGCTGCGCCAGCCCCTCGACCACCGCGGTCTTGCCGACGCCCGCGTCACCGATCAGCACCGGGTTGTTCTTGCCGCGCCGGGACAGCACCTCGATGGTCTGCTCGATCTCCTTCTCCCGGCCGATCACCGGATCGATACGGTTCTCGCGGGCCAGCTCGGTCAGATCGCGCCCGTACTTGTCCAGCGTCGGCGTGGTGGTGGGCCGGGGGCGGTCCGGGCGGCCCTGCGCGGTGTCCGGCGCCTCGGGCGGAGCCGGTTCCGCCTTGAACCGGGCCGCGTGCAGGATGTGCCCGGCGGCCGAGTCCGGGTTCATGGCGAGGGCGCTCAGCACATGCTCGGGGCCGATGTACCCGGCGCCGCTGGCCCGTGCCATCTCGTGCGCCTCCATCAGCGCGCGCTTCACGGCCGGGGTCAGGGACAGCGCGGTCGGCGGCACCTTGCCCGGCTGGTGCTGCACGGGTCCGGCGCGGCCGTCGATCTCGGTGGCCATCGAGTCCGGGTTCGCCCCGGACCGGCTGAGCAGACTGCGGGTGGGCTCGCTGGACAGGGCGGCGCGCAGCAGGTGCTGGGTGTCCAGATCCCGGCTGCCGTGCTCCGCCGCGTACTGCGCGGCCCCCTTGACCAGCTCGCGCGCGGGCTGGCTCAGCAGGCGGCCGATGTCTATCTGGCGGGGGCCGCCGGGCTGGCCCGGATTCCCGGAGCCGCCGAAGAAGCGGGAGAAGAACTCCCCGAAGGGGTCGCCCTCGGGGCCGATGTAGCCGCTGGTCATCGTTTCCGTCCTTCGCAGACGACGCGTGCGGAGCGGCCGGGTACCCCGGATCGGCCGCTCTT
This sequence comes from Streptomyces bauhiniae, assembly GCF_004784475.1. Taxonomy (GTDB): domain Bacteria; phylum Actinomycetota; class Actinomycetes; order Streptomycetales; family Streptomycetaceae; genus Streptomyces; species Streptomyces seoulensis. The sequence goes on along the minus strand of NZ_SRRT01000004.1, from coordinate 231,220 downwards.
GAAACGATGGCACGCCCAGGGGGGAAGGGCACCCGCAGGCTTCACCGGCCCCGCGCCGAGGCCCCGCGTTACGACCCCGCGCCCTGCCGTACCGGCTCGCGCGCCGTCAGGATGCGCGGGCCCGCGTCCGTGATGGCCACCGTGTGCTCGGCGTGGGCCGCGCGGGAGCCGTCATTGCTTCGGAGGGTCCAGCCGTCGGGGTCGGGGTGGTAGCCGTCCCGGCCGCCCGCGATCAGCATCGGCTCGATCGCCAGGACCATCCCGTGGCGCAGCGGCATGCCCCGGCGGGGGCGGCCCTCATTCGGCACGCCGGGGTCCTCGTGCATCTTGCGCCCGATGCCGTGGCCGCCGAAGTCGGCGGGGATGCCGTACCCGGCGGCGCGGCACACGGTGCCGATGGCGTGGGCGATGTCGCCGATGCGGTTGCCGACGACCGCCGCCTCGATCCCGGCCGCGAGCGCCCGCTCTGCGGTGTCGATCAGGGTCAGGTCCTCGGGGCGCGGGCGGCCGACCACGAAGCTGATCGCCGAGTCACCGGCCCAGCCGTCCAGCAGGGCGCCGCAGTCCACGGAGAGGAGGTCGCCGTCGCGCAGCCGGTAGCCGGTGGGGATGCCGTGCACGATCGCGTCGTTCACCGAGGCGCAGATCACCGCCGGGAAGGGGGTCGGCGCGAAGGAGGGGCGGTAGCCGAGGAACGGTGACGTCGCGCCCGCGTCGCGCAGGACGTCGCGGGCGACCTCGTCCAGTTCCCGCAGGCTCACGCCCACGTCAGCGGCGTTCCGTACCGCCGTCAGGGCGCGCCCGACGACCTGGCCGGCCGCGTACATGGCCTCGATGGAGGCGTCCGTCTTGAGTTCAACCATGCCAATTACTATACCGGTATTAGAATGGGTGCCATGGTGCGCACCCCCCTGACCCCCGAAGAGCGCGAGCGCGGCGAACAGCTCGGCCGGCTGCTGCGCGAGGCACGCGGACCGCGGAGCATGACCGAGGTCGCCGCGGTCGCCGGCATCTCCGCCGAGACCCTCCGCAAGATCGAGACCGGCCGGGCGCCGACCCCCGCCTTCTTCACCGTGGCGGCGCTGGCGCGGGCGCTCGGGCTCTCCATGGACGAGCTGGTCGTCCGCTGCGCGCTGGTCCCGGTCTGAGCCGTTCCGCAAACCGTGCGTAGCAGGCCCGTAACACGGCTGGTGTTGCCTGGCTCCCGCAGTGCTGGCGAACGGGCGGGGGCCGGTGAATGGCGGAACAACTCACGGCGGTGGCAGGGGAGTTCGGGTCCTACCTGGACGGCCTCCTGTCCCGCCTCGACCAGAACGCGGGCTGGTGCGGGGTCTTCTGGCACCGCGATCCGGACGGCATGCGCGCCTGCCGCGAGGGGCGCGAGGTGCCTCCGTGGGACGTGGTCGACGCGCTGCTGCGGGACCTCGCGGCGGCGTACGGCACCGTGCCGGCGCTGGCCGAGCGCGAGCGGGCCCGCGCGCTGCACGCGGCCGCCCTCGTCGCGTACGACGCCCGCCCCGGCGCCCGCGAGACTCTGGACCGGCGCCTTCATGCCACCCTCCGCGAGCGCCATGACGCGGACGAACGAGAGGCCGCGCTGGCCCAGCGTCTCGCCGAGGCGAGGACGGAGGCCGAGGCGGAGGCCCTCCGCGTCGATCTGGCCTGGGCTCGGGACGCCCGGCACCGGGCGACGGCTCGGTGTGCGGAGCTGCGGGACCGGCTGTCCCGGATGGCTCGCTCGGAGCCGTCGGCCGCACGGGTCCCCGGGCAGGGGGCGCCCGGCCGTACCCCTCGCGCGGACGCATCCGCCCTCGCGCCAGGCGCCCCGGCCGAAGGCGCTGAGTACGCGGCGTCCGGGCGAGCCCACTACGCGGCCACGCCCGACTTCGCGCCGGGCGGCCGGGCCGACGCCGCCGCGCGGGCCTCTGGCCAGGCGGCGTCGGGCCGTACGCCCCACGCGGCCACGTCCGACTTCGCGCCCGGCGCCCCGGCCGACGCCCGCCCGGCCGCATCCGGTGATCACCCGACCGAAGCCCCCTCCAAGCCTCGCAAACGCCGCCGAGGCAGCGCCCGTTTCGCCGGACTGGACGACGAGACCCCCGCACCCCTGATCCTCCCCGGCGCTCCGCCGGACACCCCCGACCTCCGGGGCGCCCGGTTCGCCGGAGCCGAGGCCGAGATTGAGGGGGAGGAGGCAGCCACCCCCGTACCCCACCCCGACGACCACCGAGCCGTAGCCCAAGCCGTCGCCCACCTCGCCGCCCTCCGCGCCGGGGGCCGCAGCGGTGAGGCGTACACACTCCTCGCGGAAGCCGCCCGCTGGCCCGCCGTACGCCTCCCCCTCCTCGCCGACGCCCTCACCCACGCCGACTGGACCACCCTCCGCTGGGAGGCCGCCGCCCTGCCCCCGGAGCAACTACTCGCCGCAGTACAGGCGTTGACGGCATCCGACCGCCCCGAGGAAGCCCACCGCCTGCTCCGCGAAGGCGCCGCCCGCCCTCCGGAGGAAACCGGCGCCGCGGTGGCGCGCCTCCAAGAAGAAGGCCGTACCCGCGACGCCCGCACCCTCCTCGACGCCTCCCTCCGCACCCGCACCCCCGAGGACGCCGCCCGCCTCGCCACCCCCGACCCCGACCGCCTCACCCCCCTCCTCCTGGAGGCCGCCCGGCACGTCTCCGAGGACCACCACCGGGCCCTCCTCCACGCACTCCGCGCCGCCGGGATCACCCCCTGACCGGCAGCCCGCTCACCCGCAGGGGTGTGAATCGGGACCGAATCAGCGGGTTGGTGACGATGGTCTTGGCAAGGGCGTCCAAGAGGCTTACTTTCGTCCCTCTACGGCCTGTTTCTACGGGCGTAGAGGCTCGGACGCCGCGTCGAAGGAGCAGCTCATGGCCAACGTCGTACGTGCCGCACTGGTTCAGGCCACCTGGACCGGCGACACCGAGTCCATGATCGAGAAGCACGAGGAGTACGCCCGCGAGGCCGCGCGCCAGGGCGCGAAGATCATCGGGTTCCAGGAAGTCTTCAACGCCCCCTACTTCTGCCAGGTGCAGGAGCCCGAGCACTACCGCTGGGCGGAACCCGTACCGGACGGCCCGACCGTGACCCGGATGCGGGAGCTGGCCCGCGAGACCGGCATGGTGATCGTCGTCCCGGTCTTCGAGGTCGACGGCTCCGGGTTCTACTACAACACCGCAGCCGTGATCGACGCGGACGGCAGCTACCTCGGCAAGTACCGCAAGCACCACATCCCGCAGGTCAAGGGCTTCTGGGAGAAGTACTACTTCAAACCCGGCAACCTCGGCTGGCCCGTCTTCGACACGGCGGTCGGCAAGGTCGGCGTCTACATCTGCTACGACCGCCACTTCCCCGAGGGCTGGCGACAACTGGGCCTCAATGGCGCCCAGTTGGTCTACAACCCGTCCGCCACCCACCGCGGACTCTCCGCCCACCTCTGGCAGTTGGAGCAGCCCGCCGCGGCCGTCGCCAACGAGTACTTCGTCGCCGCCATCAACCGGGTCGGCCAGGAGGAGTACGGCGACAACGACTTCTACGGCACGTCGTACTTCGTGGACCCGCGCGGCCAGTTCGTCGGTGAGGTCGGGGACGACAAGACCGAGGAACTCCTCGTGCGCGACCTGGACTTCGACCTCATCGACGAGGTCCGGCAGCAGTGGGCGTTCTACCGCGACCGCCGTCCCGACGCCTACGAGGGGCTGGTGAACCCGTGAACGACCTGTACGCCCGCCACCGGGGCGTCATGCCCGACTGGCTCGCGCTCTACTACGACGACCCGCTGGAGATCACCCACGGTGAGGGCCGGCACGTCTGGGACGCCCAGGGCAACCGGTACCTGGACTTCTTCGGCGGCATCCTCACGACCATGACCGCGCACGCGCTGCCCGAAGTCACCAAGGCGGTGACCGAGCAGGCCGGGCGGATCATCCACTCCTCGACCCTCTACCTCAACCGCCCGATGGTCGAACTGGCCGAGCGCGTCGCCATGGTGAGCGGCATCCCGGACGCGCGGGTCTTCTTCACCACCTCCGGCACCGAGGCCAACGACACGGCGATGCTGCTCGCCACCACCTACCGCCAGGGCAACACCGTCGTGGCGATGCGCAACAGCTACCACGGCCGGTCCTTCGGCGCGGTCGGCATCACCGGCAACCGCACCTGGTCCCCGACCTCCCTCTCCCCGCTCCAGACCCTGTACGTGCACGGCGGCGTCCGCACCCGTGGCCCGTACGCCGGGCTGGACGACCGTGCCTTCATCGACGCCTGCGTGGCCGACCTGCGCGACCTCCTCGGCCAGACCCGGCCCCCGGTCGCGCTGATCGCCGAGCCCATCCAGGGCGTCGGCGGCTTCACCTCCCCGCCCGACGGGCTGTACGCGGCGTTCAAGGAAGTCCTCGACGAGCACGGCATTTTGTGGATCTCCGACGAGGTCCAGACCGGCTGGGGCCGCACCGGCGAGCACTTCTGGGGCTGGCAGGCCCACGACCGCAACGGCCCGCCGGACATCGTCACGTTCGCCAAGGGCATCGGCAACGGCATGTCCATCGGCGGGGTGATCGCCCGCGCCGAGATCATGAACTGCATCGACGCCAACAGCATCTCCACCTTCGGCGGCACCCAGATCACCATGGCCGCCGGGCTCGCCAACCTCGGCTACCACCTCGAACACGACCTCCAGGGCAACGCCCGCCGGGTCGGCGGCCTGCTCATCGAGCTGCTGCGCGGGGTCACCGCCGGGCTGCCCGGCGTCCGCGAGGTGCGCGGCCGGGGGCTGATGATCGGCATCGAGCTGGTCAAGCCGGGCACCGACGAGGCCGACCCGGCAGCGGCCGCCGCCGTCCTGGAAGCGGCCCGCCGCAACGGCCTGCTCATCGGCAAGGGCGGCGGCCACAACACCAGCGCCCTGCGCATCGCCCCACCGCTGACGCTCACCGTCGCGGAGGCCGAGGAAGGCGCGGCGATCCTCGGGGACGCGCTGAGGAGCACGTACTAGGAGGTACCGCCGATGACCATGACCTCGGAGTTCCGGCACACGTCGTGGGGGCCGGAGGAACCGGCCCTGTCCGTCCGGCAGGTGCTCACGCTGGAGCGGGTGCTGGCCGGGGAGCCCGAGGTGGTGGCCGGGGCCGACGGGCTCGACCGGGCGGTGCGCTGGGTGCACGTGGCCGAGGCCGCCGACGTGGGCGTGATGCTCACCGGCGGCGAGATGGTACTCACCACCGGGGTGCTGCTCGCCGGGGACGAGGCCAAGCAGGCCGCGTACATCCAGTCGCTGCACCGGGCGGAGGCCGCCGCCGTCGTCCTCGGGCTCGGCCGCGCCTTTCCCACGCCGCCCGAGGTGATGCGCCGGGCCGCCGAGCGGTGCGGGCTGCCGCTGGTCGTGCTGCACCGGCCGTTCCCGTTCGCCGAACTCACCGAAGAGGTCCAATCCCGGCTCGTACGGGCGAAGTTCGCCGCCGTCAGCCTCTCCGAGGCCGTCCGGACGAGCCTCACCGCGCTGATCACCTCCGGCGCCCCGCTGCAACGCCTGCTGGACGAGGTCGCGCAGCACTCCGGGTGCCCGGTCGTCCTCACCAACCTCGCGCACCGGGTCCTCGCCACGGCGGGGGAGCGGTCCGCCGTGGACGACGTGCTGCGTGACTGGGAGCGGATCGCCCGCCAGGCCGGAGGCAGCGAGGGCGACGGCTGGGTACGTGCCGAGCTGGGCGGGCGCGGGGAGCGCTGGGGCCGGCTGCTGCTGTGCGGCTACCGGGGCGACTCGGCCACCGGGCGCCTGCTCGCGGACCGGGCCGCCGAGGCGCTGGTGCTGCACCGGATGCTCGGCGGCGCCTCGGGCCGCACCTGGGAGGAGCAGTCCGCGCACGGCCTGCTGACCGACCTCGCCTCCGGGACCGTACCGGCCCGGCATCTGCTGCCCAGGGCGCGCGCGGCCGGACTCCCCGTCAACCGGCGTACGTTCGTGCCGCTGGTCGTGCCCGGCGCCGAGCCCGAGCGGCTCGACCGGGTGCTGCGCACGCTGGGCCTGACCGGGCTGGTCGCGGAGCTGGCCGACGGGGCGACCGCCGTACTGCTCAGCCTCGCCCGCGACCAGGACGCCGAGGCGCTCACCGGCCGTCTCGCCGCCCGGCTGCGCACCCCGGAGCTGCCGGACGCGGTGGTCGCCGCCGCCGACCCGCGCACCTGCTGGGACGACGTGCCCGCCGGGCTGCGCGAGGCCCGGCACGTCGCCGACGCGGTCGCCGGGGCCGCCCTGGACCGGCCGGCCGTGGTACGGCTGCGGGACGTTCATCTGCGCGGGCTGATCCGGCTGCTGCGCGACGACCCCCAGGTGCAGTCCTTCGCCGAACGCGAGCTGGACGGCCTGCTGTGCGGTGGCGAGGGGGAGCTGCTGGACGTGCTGCGCACCTACCTGGCGACCGGCCGCAACAAGTCCCGCACCGCCCAGCTCCACCACGTCTCCCGGCCCGCGCTGTACCGCCGGCTTGAGGCCATACAGGCGCGGCTCGGGATCGACCTGGACGACTTCGAACAGGCTGCCTCCGTGCACATCGCACTCCTCGCGCATGACGCGCAACAGGGCTGAAACATGCCACGACCTGCGAAAACGGCGGTGAAACATGCTCTCGGTACAACGTGACACGGTGGCACGCCCGCACCCCGCAGACGTGACACCGTGCCACTCAAACCGCCCGCTCAACCTTCCTAGTGTTCTGGCACACCGAGCGACCCGGAGGTCCCGATGAGCCGAGTGATCCGCGCCGCCCTCTTCCAGACGGCCTGGACGGGCGACAAGGAATCCATGATCCAGGTGCACGAGCAGGCGGCCCGCGACGCCGCCGCCCAGGGCGCCCAAGTCCTCTGCTTCCAGGAGCTGTTCTACGGCCCCTACTTCTGCCAGGTGCAGGACAAGGCGTTCTACGAGTACGCCGAGCAGATCCCCGAGGGTCCCACCGTCCGCCGCTTCCAGGCGCTGGCGAAGGAACTGGGCATCGTCCTGGTACTGCCCATGTACGAGGAGGAGCAGCCCGGCGTCCTCTACAACACCGCCGCCGTGATCGACGCGGACGGCTCCTACCTCGGCAAGTACCGCAAGACCCACATCCCCCAAGTCCAGGGATTCTGGGAGAAGTTCTACTTCCGTCCCGGCAACAGCGGCTGGCCCGTCTTCGACACCGCCGTCGGCCGGATCGGCGTCTACATCTGCTACGACCGCCACTTCCCGGAAGGCTGGCGGGCGTTGGGCCTGGCCGGTGCCGAGATCGTCTTCAACCCCTCGGCCACCTCGCGCGGACTCTCCCGCTACCTCTGGCAGTTGGAGCAGCCGGCGGCGGCCGTCGCCAACGAGTACTTCGTCGGCGCCATCAACCGGGTCGGCGTGGAGGACCTGGGCGACAACGACTTCTACGGCACCACATACTTCGTGGACCCCGAGGCCCAGTTCGTCGGCGAGGTCGCCAGCGACAAGGAGACCGAACTCGTCGTCCGCGACCTCGACATGGCCAAGCTCCGCGAGGTCCGCGACCGCTGGCAGTTCTACAGGGACCGCGAGCCGGGTGCGTACACGCCGCTGACGGCGCCGTAGAAACGCCGGCGAGCGGTATTCAGGGGCGCGGGGAACTGCGCGACCAGCCACAGCGAACCCGCAGCAGACCACGAAGGAGAGGACCCCATGTCCCGCCGCACGCTAATCCGGAACGGCCTCCTCATCACCGCCTCCGACGAGATCCACGCCGACGTACTGATCGAGGACGGCCGAATCGCCGCCCTCGCCGCCTCCGGCACCCCCGCCGCCGAGGCGTTCACCGCGGACCGGACCATCGACGCGACCGGGAAGTACGTCATCCCGGGCGGCGTAGACGGCCACACCCACATGGAGATGCCGTTCGGCGGCACCTACGCGGCCGACACCTTCGAGACCGGCACCCGCGCCGCCGCCTGGGGCGGCACCACCACCATCGTGGACTTCGCCATCCAGAACGTCGGCGGCACCCTGCGCGAGGGCCTGGACGCCTGGCACCAGAAGGCCGAGGGCAACTGCGCCATCGACTACGGCTTCCACATGATCGTCTCCGATGTGAACCAGGAGACGCTCAAGGAGATGGACCTGCTGGTCGAGGAGGGTGTGACCTCGTTCAAGCAGTTCATGGCCTACCCGGGCGTCTTCTACTCCGACGACGGCCAGATCCTCCGCGCCATGCAGCGCGCCGCCGAGAACGGCGGGCTGATCATGATGCACGCCGAGAACGGCATCGCCATCGACGTCCTGGTCGAGCAGGCCCTCGCCCGCGGCGAGACCGACCCCCGCTACCACGGCGAGGTCCGCAAGGCCCTGCTGGAGGCCGAGGCCACCCACCGCGCGATCAAGCTGGCCCAGGTCGCCGGCGCGCCGCTGTACGTGGTGCACGTCTCGGCGCAGGAGGCGGTGGCCGAGCTGACCCGGGCCCGCGACGAGGGGCTGAACGTCTTCGGCGAGACCTGCCCGCAGTACCTCTTCCTGTCCACCGACAACCTCGCCGAGCCGGACTTCGAGGGCGCCAAGTACGTGTGCAGCACCCCGCTGCGGCCCCGCGAGCACCAGGCCGCCCTCTGGCGCGGCCTGCGCACCAACGACCTCCAGGTGGTCTCCACCGACCACTGCCCGTTCTGCTTCTCGGGCCAGAAGGAGCTGGGCCGGGGCGACTTCTCCAAGATCCCCAACGGGATGCCGGGCGTGGAGAACCGCATGGACCTCCTCCACCAGGCCGTGGTCGAGGGCCACATCTCGCGCCGCCGCTGGATCGAGATCGCGTGCGCCACCCCGGCCCGCATGTTCGGCATGTACCCGAAGAAGGGCACCATCGCCCCCGGCGCCGACGCCGACGTGGTGATCTACGACCCGCACGCCGAGCAGGTCATCTCGGCCGAGACGCACCACATGAACGTCGACTACTCGGCGTACGAGGGCAAGCGGATCACCGGCCGGGTCGAGACGGTCCTCTCGCGCGGCGTCCCCGTGATCACCGAGCGGGAGTACACCGGCCATGCCGGGCACGGCGTCTACACCCCGCGCTCCACCTGTCAGTACCTCAACTAGGAGTGGTGCCCATGGACTTCGGTCTCGTACTCCAGACCGACCCGCCCGCCTCCCGCGTCGTCGACCTGATGAAGCGGGCCGAGCGCAACGGCTTCACCTACGGCTGGACCTTCGACTCGGCCGTGCTCTGGCAGGAGCCGTTCGTCATCTACAGCCAGATCCTGGCCCAGACCGACCGGCTCACCGTCGGCCCGATGGTCACCAACCCCGGCACCCGCACCTGGGAGGTCACCGCCTCCACCTTCGCCACCCTCAACGACATGTACGGCAACCGCACGGTCTGCGGCATCGGGCGCGGCGACTCCGCGATGCGCGTCGCGGGCCGCAAGCCCAACACGCTCGCCCGGATCAGCGAGGCCATGAAGGTCATCCGCGCCCTCGGCCGGGGCGAGGAGACCGACCTCGGCGGCACCCCGATCCGGCTGCCCTGGGTGAAGCCGGGCGCCGAACTCCCCGTCTGGATGGCCGCGTACGGGCCCAAGGCGCTGAAGATGACCGGCGAGGAGGCCGACGGCTTCATCCTCCAGCTCGCCGACCTCTACCTCACCGAGTTCATGGTCAAGGCCGTCAAGGACGCCGCCGTCGCCGCCGGCCGCGACCCCGACGAGGTCACCATCTGCGTGGCCGCCCCCGCCTACGTCACCGACGACGACTCGCCCGAGGCGCTCGCCCACGCCCGCGAACAGTGCCGCTGGTTCGGCGGCATGGTCGGCAACCACGTCGCCGACCTCGTCTCCCGCTACGGCGAGCACTCCGCGCAGATCCCGGACGAACTCACCGACTACATCAAGGCCCGCGAGGGCTACGACTACGCCCACCACGGACGCAGCGGCAACCCCGACACCCAGTTCGTACCCGACGAGATCGTGGACCGCTTCTGCCTGATCGGCCCGGTCGAGGCCCACATCGAGAAGCTGAACGCGCTCCGGGCCCTGGGCGTCGACCAGTTCGCGGTGTACGACATGCACGACGCGCAGGAGGCCACCATCGACGCCTACGGCTCGAAGGTGATCCCCGCCGTCAACGCCTGAGCACGGCAGGCGAATCGCACTCCCCCTTCCCGCCCCGCGCGCGGAAGGGGGCCAGGACGCCCGTACGGAACCCTTACGGCGCACCCCCCCCGCACGGCCTGTCCCGACCCTCCCATCCGATTGGCCTGCACCATGACCGAAACCGCACCCACGGCCATACCGCCCTCCGCCCAAGTCACCCTCGCAGACGGCCGGGTGGAGATCGCCCCCGGCGCCCCCGCGCCCAGCGGTCCCTACGCCAACGAGGACCTGCTTCCCGTACCGGCCGCCAAACGGACCTGGACGACGTACAACTTCTCCGCGCTGTGGGTCGGCATGGCCCACAACACCGCCTCCTGGACGCTGGCTTCGGGTCTGATCGCGGTCGGCATGGACTGGAAACAGGCCGTGTTCACCATCGCGCTGGCCAACCTGATCGTGCTGGTGCCGATGCTGCTCACCGGGCACGCCGGACCCAAGTACGGCATCCCCTTCCCGGTGTTCGCCCGCGCGTCCTTCGGGGTGCGCGGCGCCAACCTGCCCGCTGTCGTACGGGCGTTGGTGGCGTGCGGCTGGTTCGGCATCCAGACCTGGATCGGCGGCGAGGCCATCTTCTTCCTGGCCGGCAAGCTGATCGGCGACAGTTGGTCCGGCGCCGCGCACATCGGCGGCTACGCCTGGACCATGTGGCTCTCCTTCGCCCTCTTCTGGGCGCTCCAAGTGGCCATCATCCTGCGGGGCATGGAGACCATCCGCCGCTTCGAGAACTGGGCCGCGCCCTTCGTGATCGTCGGCGCGTTCGTGATGCTGTGGTGGATGAGCGACCAGGCCGGGGGAGTCGGCCCGCTCTTCGACCAGCCGTCCAAGCTGGGCTGGGGCGGCGCCTTCTGGAAGCTGTTCTGGCCCTCCCTGATGGGCATGATCGGCTTCTGGTCCACCCTCTCCCTGAACATCCCCGACTTCACCCGCTACGGCCGCAGCCAGCGCGCCCAGACCCTCGGCCAGGCGTTCGGCCTGCCCACCACCATGACCCTGTTCGCGTTCCTCTCGGTGCTGGTCACCTCGGGTTCGCAGGCGGTGTACGGCGAGCCGGTGTGGGACCCGGTCCAGCTCGCCGCCAAGACCGACAACGTGGTGGGCCTGCTCTACGCCCTGGTCACCGTGCTGGTGGCGACCCTCTCCGTGAACATCGCGGCCAACCTGGTCTCCCCGGCCTTCGACTTCTCCAACGTCGCGCCGCGCAAGGTCAGTTTCCGCACCGGCGCGCTGATCACCGCCGTCCTCGCGGTGCTGATCTTCCCGTGGCGGCTCTACTCCGACCCGCAGGGCTACATCTTCACCTGGCTCGGTCTGGTCGGAGGTCTGCTCGGCACGGTCGCGGGCATCCTGGTCGCCGACTACTGGTTCCTGCGCCGCACCCGCCTGGACCTGGCCGACCTCTACCGCGCGGGCGGACGGTACTGGTACGTGGGCGGCTGGAACTGGCGGGCGGTGGCCGCCTTCGTGGTGGGCGGCGTCCTCGCCATCGGCGGCGCCGACTTCCACCCGCTGATCGACGGCCGCCCGATCCCGTTCCTCCGCCCCCTGGCCGACTACGGCTGGGCGGTCGGCCTCGGCACCTCGCTGGTGCTGTACGTGGTGCTGACCTTGGCGAGCGGCCGTCGATCAGCGGCCAGTTGAGCACAGGAGCCCCGGCGGTCGTCCACCGACTGCCGGGGTTCTGCCGTTACTTGGCGCCGCCGCGCAGGGAAGCCACCGCGTCCTTGGCCGCCTTGATGGCACCCTTGTTGATCTCGGAGGTCTCCGGCGCCTTCTTGCTCTCGAAGTCGCTGCCGCTGTACGTGACGACCACCAAGGCGTTCGCGGCGCGGGCCAGCACCACGCCCTCGCGGGTCTGCTGCTTGTCCTCCGTGTTGAGGTTCACGACGGAGTAGCCGCCGTCCCCGAGCCCCGGCACGGCTCCGCCGCCGCTCTTCTCGGCGACCCGCTGCTGGTACTCCTTCTCCGCCGCGTCGTCGGAGGCGGTCACCTCGTAGGAGACGTCCAGCCAGCGGTAGTCGTAGCCCTTGAGCGCGTTCCAGGAGCAGGTGCGGCGCAGCTTGGAGTCGGTGGACGGGATCTCCTTGCCGGCCGTCTTCGCGCCGGGCACCAGGGACTTGACCGTGGCCACGGGCACCCCGGTGCAGGGCGCGGGCGCGGCGGCGTACGTCTTCACGGCGGGCGCGGCGGAGGACGCGGACGGCGCGGCGGAGGCACCGGCGGACGCCTGACTCGTGGGCGCCGGGCCGGAGTTGGCGGTGGCGGCGGGACCCGAGCTGAGGGCCCAGCCGGCGACGGCCAGCACGACGACCGGGGACAGACGAGCGGTGAGGGCGAGCGGCAGAGGCAGAGAACTCACGGCGCACTTCTCGTGGGAGAGGGGGTGACGGAAGGGGGCTGCGGGGACGGGGGACGCCAGTCTCACACGAGGGGTCCGCACCACGGAAGCCCGAACTCGCTGCGTACTTGAGCCGTGACGCGGCCCGTGTATCGAGGCGGCGCATAACACCCATATCCCCTCCGCCGTCACGGCCGGAAGAGCGGGCGTGTGATTGGCATGGACCTGTTGTGAAGGTGCCGCTAGGCTCTGCCCCGCACTGATGAGAGCGCTCTCAGAAATCGGCTGTTCCACCCCCACCTCGTTGGAACGACGAAGGGCAACTCCCCATGAGACGCAAGAAAGTCATGCGCGCCGCCGCGGCCGCACTCCTCATGCTCGGCGGCCTTTCCGCGGCGGGCACCCTCCCCGCCGCCGCGCAGAACGCCGGCGAAGCCCCCGCCTCCAAGAGCCTGCTGACCGCGATGCAGCACGACTTCGGGCTCACCAAGTCCCAGGCCGAGGCCCGCCTCAAGGCCGAACGCGCCGCCACCAACCTCGACCCCAAGGCCCGCGCCACCGCCGGCGCGGCGTACGGCGGTTCCTGGTTCGACGCCAAGAGCAACCGGCTGACCGTGGCCGTGACCGACGACGCCTCCGCGAGCGTCCGCCAGAAGCTCCGGGACGCCGGGGCCACCGTACGCACGGTGGAGCACAGCGCCCGCGAGCTGAACGCGGCCAAGGCGCGCGTCGACCGCCTCAAGGCGCCCAAGTCCGTGACCAGTTGGCACGTCGACCCGAGCGCCGGGTCCGTCGTGATCGACGTGGTCCGCTCCAAGGCCGCCGACAACGATGTCCAGCGCTTCCTGGCGAGCGCCCGCGAGGCGGGTCCCGTCACCGTCAACAAGGTCGCCGAGTCCGCGAGCACCCTGGCGGCCGGCACGGTCGGCGGCGACCCGTACTACACGGGCAATGTCCGCTGTTCCATCGGCTTCTCCGTGTACGGCGGCTTCGTCACCGCCGGGCACTGCGGCCAGCCGTCCGCCGCCGTCTATGGCTGGGACCGGTCCTACGTCGGCAACTTCCAGGGCTCGTCGTTCCCCGACAACGACTACGCCTGGGTCAACGTGGGCAGCGGCTGGTGGACCGTACCGGTGGTGCTCGGCTGGGGCACCACCTCCGACCAGTTGGTGCGTGGCTCCAACGTGGCGCCTCCCGGCACCTCCATCTGCCGCTCCGGCTCGACCAGCCACTGGCACTGCGGCAGCGTGCTCGCGCTGAACGAGACGGTCAACTACAGCCAGGGCGCGGTGCACCAGCTCACCAAGACCAGCGTGTGCGCCGAACCCGGTGACTCCGGTGGCTCGTTCATCAGCGGCGACCAGGCCCAGGGCGTCACCTCCGGCGGCTGGGGCAACTGCTCCAGCGGCGGCGAGACCTGGTTCCAGCCGATCAACGAGATCCTGAGCCGGTACGGGCTGACGCTGCACACGGCCTGAGTTCCGCTCTCGCACGATGGCCCTGCGGGTGTTTTCGCTCGCGGGGCCTCCTCGTGCCGGTCCCTCTTGCGTCCGCGCCGGCCGAACACGTTTCATCCTGCATGAGTCCCGGGCGGGGAAGCGCCCGTGCGTGCCGTGCAGAGAAGAGGCCGTATGTTCACCACCCGTCCCACCCTCCAGGGCACCTTCGGCATGGTGTCCAGCACCCACTGGCTGGCCTCCCAGTCGGCCATGGCGGTGCTGGAGGACGGCGGCAACGCCTTCGACGCGGCCGTGGCGGGCGCGTTCGTACTGCATGTCGTGGAACCCCACCTGAACGGCCCGGCGGGCGAGGTGCCCATCCTGCTCGCCCCGGCCGGCGGCGAGGTCCGGGTGCTGTGCGGGCAGGGCGTCGCCCCGGCGGGCGCCACCGTCGCGCACTACCGGGGCCTCGGCCTGGACCTCGTCCCCGGCACCGGCCCCCTCGCGGCCGCCGTCCCCGGAGCCTTCGACGCCTGGCTGCTGCTTCTGCGCGACCACGGAACCAAACCTCTGGACGAGGTGCTGAAGTACGCCATCGGGTACGCCGAGCACGGCCACCCGCCGGTCGAGAACATCACCGCGACCGTGGAGAGCGTGCGGGAACTGTTCGAGACCGAGTGGACCAGCTCGGCCGAGGTGTACCTGCCCGGCGGCCGCGCACCCCGCCCCGGTGAGCTGCTGCGCAATCCCGCCCTCGCCGCCACCTGGAAGCGCCTGCTGGCCGAGACGGCTGGCGCGGGGGACCGGGAGGCCCGTATCGACGCCGCCCGCGCGGTGTGGCGTACGGGCTTCATCGCGGAGGCGCTGCTCCGCCAGTCCCGCCGCCCCACGCTGGATTCCAGCGGCTCGCGCAACACCGGCACCCTCACCGAGACCGACCTCGCGGACGGGACGGCGGGCTACGAGGCTCCGGCCACGTACGACTGGAACGGCTGGACCCTCTGCAAGGCGGGCCCCTGGAGCCAGGGCCCGGCCCTCCTCCAGCAGCTCGCCCTCCTCCCGGCCGACCTCCCGCAGTACGGCAGTGCGGACTACGTCCACCTGCTGATCGAGGGCTGCAAGCTCGCCATGGCCGACCGCGAGGCGTGGTACGGGGACGCGGACGAGGTGCCGCTCGCGGAGCTGCTGTCGGCGGAGTACAACTCCGGCCGGCGGGACCTGATCGGCGCCGACGCCTCCTGGGAGCTGCGGCCGGGGAGCCCCGGCGGACGTACGCCCCGGCTGCCGAAGCTCGCCCACGCGCGCGTGCCGGGCGGCGGGGCTGGGGTCGGGTCCGGTTCGGGGGCCGGGGTCGGGGAGCCGACCGTGGCCATGGCCGCCGAGCCGCGCGTGAGCGCCGACGGCACCACGCGCGGGGACACCTGCCATCTCGACGTGGTCGACCGCTGGGGCAACATGATCGCCGCCACGCCCAGCGGCGGCTGGCTCCAGTCCAACCCGGTCGTCCCCGAACTGGGCTTCCCGCTCGGCACCCGGCTCCAGATGACCTGGCTGGAGGAGGGCCTGCCGAACACGCTGACGCCCGGCCGCCGCCCCCGTACGACCCTGTCGCCGTCGCTCGCCCTGCGGGACGGCGTGCCGGTGCTGGCCTTCGGCACGCCCGGCGGTGACCAGCAGGACCAGTGGCAGACGCACTTCTTCCTGGCGGCGGCCCTGCGCGCGCCGGTGCGGGGCGGGCTCGACCTCCAGGGCGCGATCGACGCCCCGAACTGGCACAACGACGGTTTCCCCAGCTCGTTCTACCCGCGCGGCTGGCGGGCCGGCAGTGTGACGGTGGAGTCGCGGATGCCGGAGGAGGTCGTCGCCGAGCTGCGGCGCCGGGGGCACGACGTGACCGTGGGGCCCGCCTGGTCGGAGGGGCGGCTGTGCGCGGTCGCCCGCGATCCCCGTAGCGGGGTGCTGTCCGGTGCGGCGAATCCGCGGGGGATGCAGGGGTACGCGGTGGGCCGCTGAGCGAGCCGGCCTTGTGTGAGCGGACCGCAGGTGAGCGCCCACTCGCCAGCGGTCCGGGAGGTTATCCACAGCCGGGAGGGGGATATCGCCGGACCGTGGTCTCATGGACACATGATCGACGACACCGGAACCATCGAGGAGTTTCTCGCCCACCACTCCGCCGACGTGGAGGAGGCGATCCGCAAGGCAGCGGCCACCGAGATCCTGCCCCGCTTCCGCCGTCTGGCCGAGCACGAGGTGGACCAGAAGAGCGGGCCGCACGACCTGGTGACCGACGCCGACCGGCTGGCCGAGCGGCGCCTCACCGAGGAGCTGAGCGCCCTGCTGCCCGGCTCGGTCGTGGTCGGCGAGGAGGCGGTGCACGCGAACCCGGCGACGTACGACGCCGTCCGGGGCGACGCACCGGTGTGGATCATCGACCCGGTCGACGGCACCCGCCAGTTCGTGCACGGCAACGACGGCTTCTGCACCCTGGTCGCGCTCGCCCACCGGGGCACCGTGCTGGCCTCCTGGACATACGCGCCGGTCCGGGACCAGTTCGCCACCGCCGTACGGGGCAAGGGCGCCTTCCTGGACGGGGAGCGGCTCTTCGCGGGGCCGCCCGAGCCGGGCCGGGACCTCAAGGTCGCCGTCTCGCACCCGGACTACACCACCGAGGACCAGAAGCGCGCGCTGCGGGCCCTGTGGACCGACGGGGTCGCCCCGCGTTCCTGCGGCTCGGCGGGGCTGGAGTACCTGGCGATCGCGCGGGGCGAGACCGACGCCGTGGCGTTCTCCTGGGAGGCCGCCTGGGACCACGCGGCGGGCCTGCTGCTGGTGGAGGAGGCGGGCGGCGCCCACCTCACGCTCACCGGGGAGCCGTTCCGGATAACCGGGGGCAACGCGCTGCCGTTCACCGCCGCCCGCGACGCCGCCACGGCCCGTCGGGTGGGGGAGCTGCTGCGCACGGGGTGAGAGGAGCGGCCGGGGCCGGTGAGGGTGCCCCGGCCTATGCTGATCCGAGTTGCCATCGGCTGACGAGGGGGTCGGAAGGTGCCGTCGATGCTGGACGCGGTCGTGGTGGGGGCGGGGCCGAACGGGCTGACCGCCGCCGTGGAGCTGGCCCGCCGGGGCTTCTCCGTGGCCGTCTTCGAGGCGCGGTCCACCGTGGGCGGCGGCGCCCGCACCGAGGAACTCACGCTGCCCGGCTTCCGGCACGACCCCTGCTCGGCCGCGCATCCGCTGGGCGTCAACTCGCCCGCGTTCCGCGCGATGCCGCTGGAGCGGTACGGGCTGCGGTGGCTGCACCCCGAGCTGCCCATGGCCCACCCGTTCCTGGACGGCAGCGCGGCGGTGCTGGCCCGCTCGGTCGCGGAGACCGCGGCGTCCTTCGGCCCGCGCGACGCGGGCGCGTACCGCAGGCTGATCACGCCATTCCTGCAACGCTGGGACACCCTGCTGCGGGACTTCATGTCCCTCCCGCTGACCGCGCTGCCGCGCGACCCGGTCACCCTGGCCCGCTTCGGCCTGGCCGGCCTGCCGCCCGCGACGGCCCTGATGAGCCGCTTCCACGACGAGCGCTTCAAGGCCCTGTTCTCCGGCCTGGTCGCCCACACGATCGCCCCGCTGAGCGGGTTCGCCACCAGCGCGATCGGCCTGGTCTTCGCGCTCGCCGCACACGCGCGGGGCTGGCCGGTCCCGCTGGGCGGCTCCCAGTCGATCTCGGACGCGCTGACGGCGTACCTGCTCGACCTGGGCGGCAAGGTGTACACCGACTACGAGGTCAAGCGGCTGGACGACCTCCCCCCGGCCCGCGCCTACATCTTCGACACCTCACCCACGGCCCTGGCCCGCATCGCCGGCTTCGGCAGCTACTACGACGGCTACCGCTACGGCCCCAGCGTCTTCAAGATCGACTACGCCCTGGACGGCCCGGTCCCGTGGACCGCCCCCGAGGCCCGCGTCGCCGGCACGGTCCAGTTGGGTGCGAACCGCGCCGAGATCGCCCGCGCCCTGCGTGCCGCGTCCCGCGAGGACCGGGCCCCGGACCCGCCGTTCCTGATCACGGTCCAGCCCAGCGTGGCCGACCCCACCCGGGCGCCCGAGGGCAAGCAGGTCTTCTGGGTCTACGGCCACGTCCCCAACAACTGGCAGGGCGACCTGACGGAAGCGATCGAACGCCAACTGGAGCGCTTCGCCCCGGGTTTCCGCGACCGAGTCCTGGCCCGAGCCACAGCCGGCCCACCGGAACTGGCGGCCCGCAACGCGAACTACATCGGCGGCGACATCGCCTGCGGCGCGGTGGACGGCCTCCAACTGTTGTTGCGCCCCCGCCCGACTCTGTTCCCGTATCGCACCCCCCATCCCGCCGTCTTCCTCTGCTCCTCCGCGACCCCGCCCGGCGCCGGGGTACACGGCATGTCGGGCCACAACGCGGCCAAGGACGTCTGGAGAAGGCTGAGGCAACGATGACCAGGATCACGCTCGTCCAGGGCGACATCACGGAGCAGCGGGTGGACGCGATCGTGAACGCGGCGAACTCGTCCTTGCTGGGCGGGGGAGGGGTGGACGGAGCGATCCACCGGCGGGGCGGCCCCGCCATTCTGGACGCCTGCCGCGACCTCCGCGCCTCCCGCTACGGCGGCGGCCTCCCCACGGGCGAGGCGGTCGCCACGACGGCGGGCGATCTCCCGGCGGAGTGGGTCATCCACACGGTGGGTCCGGTGTGGCAGGGGCCCGGCTCCGATCCGGCTTTGCTGGCGTCCTGCTACCGGGAGTCGCTCCGGGTGGCGGATGAGGTGGGGGCACGGACGGTCGCGTTCCCGGCGATCTCCACGGGGGTGTACCGGTGGCCCGTTCCGGAGGCGGCACAGGTCGCGGTGGAGACGGTGCGGGCTGCTGATACGGGGGTGGAGGAGGTGCGGTTCGTGTTGTTCGACGGGGGGACGTTCGGGGTGTTTGAGGGGGTGGTGGGGTGAGCGGAGTCGGCAGCCGACGGCCCGCCAGAACTGGGTTTCGGCGGGCCATCGGAGAGCTAGACCTTCGGCCTCAGCACGAACAGATCAGCACAGACAGGGATTCGTGGTCCAGCCCAGGCCGATCACGTCTTTGTCTCGCAGCGCACCGGAGTACGCCTGCACCTCGTCCACATCGCCGTGGAGGTACTCGCCCCAGCCGTCACCGGCTTTGCCCCGGCCGATCTGGAGGGCACCGGTGCTGTGCCAGCCGTTGGGAAGGGTCGCGGTCGCCTGGTCGTTCGTGTGCCCGTCGAGGTAGAGCTTGATCGTGTCGGTCCCGTCGTCGTAGACCACGGCGAGTCGATGACCCTGTCCCTCGCCGCCGTCCGCGCCCGTAATCTGGGACACCACCCGCTCGGGGGCTCCGACCTCGTCCTTCTCCGGCATCACCAGTTGCCAGCTATATGTGGACGGCTCGTAGCGCACCTTGAACGCGTCGGTGTGCTCGCCGGCCTGTGAGAGCACGGTCATCGGGTGGGCCGGCTCGGAGTCCGCGAGGCGAACGACGACGCCGATGGTGAAACTGTCCCCGGTGTCCACGACGGGCCCGCCGGCAGCGGCGTACCCGGTCTCGCCGTCCAGGCGCAGATGCCCGTCGCCGACGAGCGGCGGTGGTACATAGGAGCAGTCGGGGTCGATCTCGGGGATGCAGGAATTGTCGGAGCCGTGGTAGATCGACGCTCCGGTGCCGAGCCGCAGCGGGGCGCCGTCCGACTGCTCGGGACTCGCGCCGTCCGCCGCGTTCTCCAGCGACCAGTGGCCGAGTAGCTTCGGCTTGCGCAGTCCCAGTTCGGCTGCCTCGTCCGGGACCACGACCCGGTCGTGGACCTGTACATCACCGATGTCACCGTGCCACCGGTCTCGATAGCCGGTAGTCCCGCGGGCACGTCCGATCTGGAACGCGCCGGCCACCGCGGCGGGCTTCGCCTCTGCCGCGGTGCCGACCTCATGGCCGTTGACGTACAACTGCGCACGACCTGTCTCCGCGTCGTACAGCCCCAGCAGATGGGCCCACTCGCCGGTCTCCGGCGCGCCACCGGACACCCGCGCGCCCCCGATCGCGAACGACCACACGGGGCCGGGCTCCTGGCTGTGAAGCCCGAGGCTGAAGCCGGGCTTCCCGTCCGCGTCCTGGCTGGCGACGGTCATGTTCCGGCCGGTTTCGGCGGGCCGCACCCAGGCGCTCACGGCGAAGGTCTTGCTGATGTCGGTGGCCGGCGCGTCAGGGGTGAGGAAGCCGTGGCCGCTGCCGTCAAGGCTGACGGTGGCGGTGGCTCCGGTCCCCGCGGGCGCGGGGCCACCGAAGGTCACACCGGTGCCGGCACGTGCCTCGGTGCCCACCTCGGCGGAGGCCGAACGTGAGCCTGCCGGGTCGTCCAGCTTCCAGCGGGCGACAGGCGCACGCCCGGCCTTCACGTTGAAGTCGTACGACGCCTCGCCGCTGCTCCGGCCCGACCGATCGATCGCGCGGACCGTCAGCGACTTGGGCCCTGAAGTGAGCGGCAGGTACGGAATGGTCGCGGCTGCGCCCGGCCGCTCCGCGGAGACGGTCCCGTAAGGGCCTCCCATGAAGCCGTACGTGTACGACACCACGTCGTCGGAAGGCGAGTCCATGGTGAAGTGGCCGTAGACGCCCACCCCGTCCACCCAGAACACCGTGTCGGGGTTGGGGTACTCGGGGGAACTGATCGTCGCCTTCTCGGGGTTCACGTCGTCGTACACGAACGAGCAGACCGAGCCGTCGCCCTCATCGCTCCAAGCGGAGGTCGCCTTGCCGTCGTTCGCGCGGACATGCCAGGAGACGACCGTGTCAGCCGGGAGGTCGGTCGGCATCGTCCAGTAGAAACGCGACCCCGACGACAAGGTGCCGGTGGTGTAGGTGCGGCGCTGCTCCGCTCCCGCCGCGTCCGTCCACCACGCTTCGAACTCGCCGATGAGCGGGCTCGATTCGCTGGGCTGGTTGTCCTCCTCGGGGTCGTACAACATGGCGCTGAGCCTCGGCGGCTGCGGCACATATGGCGTGTCGTCGCCCGTGGCGCAGTCCTTGCTCTGCGTCTGGAGGTCCTGGACGAGCGGCTGCTTCGGCGGCAGGTTGTCCACCGCGTGCGCCGTACCGGCAGCGGCGACCAGCAGCGCGGCGACGCAGCTCCCCACCACCATCCGTCTGCGTCTGCCTGTCCTTCCGAACATGGTCAAGCGGCCCTCCCCTGTGCATCTTTGGATGCTTGTGGATCACAAGCGCCGCATGAAACTAACAGAGGCCTCTGACATCGCCGAAGAGAGTTTTCCCTGGACGCGTGGGCGGGGCGGATAGCCCCGGCGCCCCGAACGGCCGACCACGATGTCCGGCTGGAGTACTAGGAGCTGACGGGGAGATGAGCTGTGACTCCAGGTCGCGTCCAGGGCTTCGTCGCCGTGGCTGACATTGGCCCTGACCAGCAAAGCCCTCCCCGACGGAAAGGCAGAGATGTGCGCCCCCGGCAGGACTCGAACCTGCGGCCAAGCGCTTAGAAGGCGCCTGCTGTGTCGATGGGCGTACGGTCCCTAACCGGTCCGTGACGGAGCTGCGCCCGTTCGACCTAGACGGTCGGCGCTCGCGGGCGCAGTCTCAACTGTCAGTGTCCAAGTAGCCCTTAGGTCTGCTCGTCGTTACCCGGTTCCTCGCACTCGACGGCAACATCCGAAGCCGAGCCGCCCCAGTCGTGGGCCGGCGCCGTGCTGATCCGCAGGCACCCGTCCGTGCCGAACAGCTCGATCAGTTGGGACAGATGGGCTCGGGCCAGGCTGGGCGTAGGGGTCTCGTCGGTCACCCGCGTCCCTCCAGTTCTGCCCACACGACCTTCCCCCACCGCCGCTCGTCCGTACCCCAGTTCATGGCGAGCGTCATCACGAGGAAGAGCCCGCGCCCGTCTTCTGCGTCAACCGTGGGCGGGCTTGGCTCGGGACGGTCAAGGGAGAAGTCCGCCACGGCTGCACGGACCCTGCGCGGTGTGCGGCGCTCCACCACTACGCGGATCGAGTCCCGGCGGGCGTGCCGTACGGCGTTCGCCACGAGCTCGGAGACGATCAGGAGGGTGTCGTCCATCAGGTCGTTCAGCCCCCACGTGGAGAGGGCGGCGCGTACCAATCGGCGTGCGGTCATGGCGCTTTCGGGGGCGCGCGGCAGCGTCTCGCTGTAGCCGGGGTGCCCGGTCGGACGAGGCCGCGTGGTGGGTTGCGACATGGTTCCGAGCATGGATGCCGCCGAATCTGCGGCCAATCACCGGCCGTTCTACTTCCGTTCCACTTTCGTCCCGCCGCCCGCCCGCGTTCTGCTTCGATGCTGGTGGAAGGGAGTGACGTGTGGCGACCGTGCACCATTGGACCGGGCTGGAGACCCGGGCGCTCCGTCTCGCCCTGCGGCTGAGCGTGCGGGCCTTCGCCGAGCACCTCGGCGTGGCCGTCGCCACGGTCTCGAAGTGGGAGAGCAAGCGCACTGGAACCGAACCCAGGCCCGATACCCAGGCCATGCTCGACACCGCCCTCGGACGCGCGGACGCCACTGCCCACCTGCGCTTCGAGACGCTCCTGTCCGAGATGGCCAGTCCGGCGCGGCATCTCGCCCAGCCCGCCGCCGGTGCTCGACCGCGCTGCTCGGCGACTTGAAACGCGACCAGGGTTGCTTACTCGGCCCGCTGTCCGCACAGCATTCCTACGCCGGGGCTCGCGCGGTCTTCGTCCAGCTCGGCATCCCGCGGCGAATCGCGCAGCTCGACCTCTCTCTCGCCGTGGTCACGGAGATGTCCGGCAAGCTGGAGACCGCCGCCCGCCATTACGAGACCCTCGCCGTCGACGACCGGCTGTCCCGCAGAGACCGCGCCAAGGCCCGCCTGTGGGTGGGTACGGCGCTGAGCAAGAACGGCCGGCACGACTACGCGACCCGCGTCATGCGGGCTGCGATCCGCGACTTCGAGGATCTCACCGAGCCCGACGACTGGTCGGTGGCCCACCAGAAGGTCGCTTTGGCCCGCCGTGGCGCCGGCGACCTCGACCAGGCCCTGCACTTCATCGACGTCGCCCGTGGCAGTGGGAACACCGACTCGCCGATGGAACGCGTCCGGCTGGACACCGCCCACGGCCACATCCTGCTCTCCGACACCGCGACCCGCGATGATGGGCTCCGCGTCCTCGATCAGGCCACCAGCACGGCCGCGCGGTACGGACTCGTGCACCAGTTGCGCAGCATCGAGGGCGTCAGGGCCATGAGCGAGGGGCCGGCCGGCCCCCTGCGACGGTGACAGGGAGAGAGCCGTGAGCGACAACCAGCAGACCATCACCGAGGACCAGTGGCACCAGGCCGCGCGCATCTGGGACTACCACCAGATGCACCACCAGCCGCGCCCTGTCGACGTGGCGATCGGCCTGGGCAGCCACGACCTCGGCGTCGCCACCCACGCCGCCGAGCTGTACCACGCCGGGCTGTTCCCGACCCTGGTCTTCACCGGCGGCAACAGCCCCACCACCGTCAGGGTGTTCCCGCGCGGCGAGGCCGTCCACTTCCGCGAGCACGCCCTCGGCCTCGGGGTCCCCGCAGAGGCGATCCTGCTGGAACCGAACGCCGGCAACACCGGGCAGAACATCACCCTGTCGCGGGAGGTCCTGGCCGCCGCCGGCATCCTCCCGGCCACGGTGATGCTCATCTGCAAGCCGTACATGGAACGCCGGTCGTACGCGACCGCCCGCAAGCTGTGGCCCGGCATCGAGTTCCTCTGCGCGTCGGAGCCCCTGGAGTTCGACGACTACCTGAAGTCCATCGGCGACGAGAAGCTCGTCCTGGACATGCTCGTCGGCGACCTCCAGCGGATCATCGAATACCCGAAGCTCGGCTTCGCCACCGAGCAGGAGGTCCCGGAGGGCGTACGGGACGCGTACGAATCCCTCGTCCGGGACGGCTTCACCACCCGCCTCATCGCTCCCTGACCTGTCCCAGTTGACGGCCTGCTGTGCGAGCGTCACGAAGTCCGACCAGTTGATGCAGCGCCCGGTGCCTCCGACACGGCGAGGCCCGCAACTGGGGCTCCCCTTCGCCCCCGCCTCAGGCGATCATCCCCCCGCCATCCACAAACACCGTCGTCCCCGTCGCATACCCATTCCCCGCCAAGAACAGCACCGCCTCCGCCACATCCGAAGCCTCCCCCACCCGCCCCAACGGCAGCCGCTGCACGGCGGAGGAGTACATCGTGTCCCGAGCCGCAGCATCGAGCCCGTCCCACAGCGGGGTACGGAGGAGCCCCGGCGACACTGCGTTCACCCGAAGCGGCGCAGCCTCAAGGGCCAGCCCCCGCACCAGCGCCTCCAGGGCGGCGTTGATCGCGCTCTGGAGGGCGGATGCGCGGCCGGGGCGTTGGGAGAGGTAGCCGGAGACGAGGGTGAGGGAGCGGGTGGGGTGGACGGCGCGGGCGATGCGGTAGGCGCCCCAGAACTTGCTGTCCATCGCCGCGTACGCCTCCGACAGGGGCAGGGTGTCGACGCGGCCCATCGGGGTTTCGCCCGCCGTGACCACTATGTGGTCGAAGGAACCTGCCGTGGCGGCGAACTTGGCCACCTCGTCGTCGGAGCGGATGTCGAGGGTCTGGCCGGTGACCGGGCCGGCGAGGCCGGAGAGGGCCGTCACCGCCTCGTCGATCCGCTGGGGGTTGCGGGAGACGATGACCGTGTCCGCGCCCTGGGACGCGAACTCGCGGGCGGAGGCCAGGCCGACCCCCGAGGTGCCGCCGACGACAAGGACGCGCTGGTCCGCGTATGCGCTCATGACTGGTTCCGCTCCTGAGAGTTGGGCTGGTCGCCGGACCGCGTGCGGGCGAAGCTCGCGCGGTCCAGCTCGGTCACCTGGACGGAGATGTCGCAGGCCGTCTCGCGCAGGGTGGCCGGGAAGAACTCCGCCAGTACGGCGAGCGCCGCCTCGCTGATGGCGGCACGCGCCTCGACGGACTTGCCGGCGAACGTCCTGATGTCGAGGTTCACGAAGGACTGCTCGTAGCTGCCGTCCCCGATGAGGTACCGGTCCATCGGGACCGCGCGGCTCTTGAAGTCCTGGAGGCGGAAACCGCCCGCCTCCGCAAGGGTGTTGTGGAGTTTGCCGAAGACGGCCGCCGGATCGACGGAGTCACGGACGTTGCCGGAGTATTCGAGTACGAGGTGAGGCATGTCGCGCTCCCAGCTCCCAACGGGTCAGTGGACCTCGGCCGGCTGAAGGTCGACCGGCGCCGGCACCGGCCGGGGCTTGCGCGGGCCGAACGTGCTCAGGCCGGCGCTGACCGCGAGCGCGACCACCGCCGCGATCAGGGACGCCCGCAGCCCGGTCAGGAAGTGCCCGGAGGACGCCTGCCCCACGAGCAGCCCCATGACGGCCACCCCGATGAGCCCGCCCAACTGCCGCGAGGCGTTGAGGACTCCGGAGGCGATGCCCGCGTTGGCGGGGTCCACCGAGCCGAGCATGGCGTTGGTCATGGACGGCACCACCAGCCCGATGCCGAATCCGGCGACCACGAACTGCACGGCCATCCGCACGTACGCGTCCGAGCCGACGACCGGGATCGTGGCCAGGTAGCCGACGGCGGCCAGGACGTTGCCGGTGATCAGTACCGACCGGGCACCGTACTTCTTGACCAGCGGACCGCAGGACAGGTTGGCGATCATGATGGCGGCCGTCATCGGCAGGAACGCCAGGCCCGCGGTGATCGGGGAGTAGTCCCAGACCTGCTGGAAGAACAGGCTGAAGACGAAGATCAGGCCGTAGAAGGCGAAGTTGAGCAGCACGCCGATGAGCGAGGTCGCGGAGAACGCGTGCCGGCGGAACAGGTGCAGCGGCAGCATCGGGTCGTGGGTGCGGCGCTCGGCGGCGAAGAAGCCGGCCAGCGCGAGCACGAAGACGACCAGGCAGGTCAGCACGGTGGCCGAGGTCCAGCCCTGAGCGTTGGCCTCCACGATGGCCCCGGTCAGCGCGCCCAGGCCGACGACGGCGAGCAACTGACCCGGCAGGTCCAGCGAGCGGGCCACGGAGACGTCACGGGCCGGCGCCGGGCGGGCGTAGGCCCGGACCAGCACGATGCCGAGCGCGGCGATCGGGACGTTGACGAAGAAGATCGAGCGCCAGCCCAGCGAGTCCACCAGCAGACCGCCGACCACCGGGCCGAGGGCCAGCGCGAGGCCGCCCGCCGCCGCCCACAGGCTCACCGCGCGGGTGCGCTCGTGGGGGTCCGGGAAGTTGGTGTTCACGATCGACAGCGACGACGGCACGATCATCGCCGCGCCCACGCCCTGGAGGACCCGGGCGGCGATCAGCGCGACCAGCGTGGGGGCGGCGCCGCAGATCAGCGAGGTGACGGCGAAGAGCGCGAAGCCCCACATGAAGATCTGCTTCGGGTCGTAGCGGTCGCCCATGGCGCCGGCGGTCAGCAGGAAGGCCGCGAAGGTGAGGGTGTAGCCGTTGATCACCCACTCCAGGCCGGAGAGGCTGCCGCCGAACTCGGCGCCGAGGGCCTTGGTGGCGACGTTCACGACGCTGACGTCGAGGATGACGACGACGAAGCCGAGGCACGCGGCGAACAGGGTCAGTCCTGGGCGGGCCTTGTGCGGTGAGGTCTGGGGCACGGGTCTTCCTTCCATGCGTGCCGAAGCGGGCGTAGGGGAGGCTCGAGTGCGGGAGCAGGGCGGTACGCCACCGGCTCCGGTAGGCTGTTCGTCGAGGAGCGAACAGTCAGAGTGTACGCAGATCATCGAACACTCTGCAATCCGTACGCGCCCGGTGTGTACGGATCGAGTGAGACGGGACGGAGCGATCAGCCATGGCGGCACAGACCTCTCGGCAGCAGGACGCGGCGAGCCACCGCACCCCGCCGGTCCACACGGCCCCGGACGAGGTCGCGCTGGAGACGGCCCTGCTCGCCCTCGCCGACCCCGTACGGCAGACCCTGGTACGGGAGTTGGCCGGCGCCGGGGACTGGGAGCGGTCCTGCGGCAGCTTCGACGTACCGGTCACCAAGGCCACCCTGAGCCGCCACTTCGCCGTCCTGCGGGAGGCCGGGCTGCTGGAGCAGCGGGACGCCGGGGCGAAGCGGCTCAACCGGCTGCGCAAGCCGGAGTTCGACGCCCGGTTCCCCGGCCTGCTGGACCTGGTGCTCGGTCACGCCGCCCCCTGAGGGCGCACGGCCCGGTCGTGCAGCCCCTTCGCCACGTCCAGCGCCAGGGACCGGTCCACGGCGGGTGTGCCGAAGGCGAGCGCCGGACTGAACGTGCCGTCCAGCGTGCCCAGATGGAGGACCAGGCCGTAGTTGGCGCCGGTGCGGTTGACGATGGTCCGATAGCCGCCGACCCGGTTCAGGTGCGGACCGAGCGCCGGGTCTACCACTCCCACGTTCGTGATGCAGATTCCCGGCGCCGACCCGGCGGCCGCAGTCTCCTCGACCGCACGCCGGATCGCCGCGTGCGAGCGGACGGGGGGCCGCCAGGCCGCGTCGGCCGCCGCCAGTGCGGTGCCGTACTCCCGCGCCAGGCCGGTCAGTTCACCCCGGCCCGGCCGCATCGGCACCCGCAGTACGTTGATGAAGCAGCCCACGTCCGGAAGGTCCGCGTACCGCTGCCGCAGGGACACCGCGGTGAACATCCCGACCTCGGTACGGCCGGTGACCTCCGCGTAGGACTCGGCGAGCGCGGCGGCGAAGAACTGGTTGACGGTCACGCCCTGTTGCTTGCACCAGCCCTTCAGAGCCACGCTCTCCGCTCGGGTGAGCGTGCACGGGACGAAGTCCGCGCCACGCTCCTCCCAGGGTCGGTGTTCCGCGAACGGGAGCCGCCCGGATGGAGGTTGGACGAGACCCTGCTGCCCCGCCGGCGCCCGGTAGGCGAGGCCGTCCGCGTCCGGCGGCAGCCTTCGCACGTCGTACGGGCTGGGCTCCGACGAGGGAAACAGGGCGTCCAGCAGGGCCCGGATCACCGCGCCCGTCGAATGGCCGTCGGAGATCGCGTGGTTGCGGGTGAAGTACAGGTGCGTCGCCCCGGCCCTCGGATCGCGTACGGCGTGCAGCCGCCACAGGGGGGCGCCGGTCTCCAGGACCTCGTTCAGCTCGCGTCGCAGCAGGTCGTCGGGGGAGTCCGGCGAGGTCAGCGTGGAGTGGCGGAGTTGGTCGGGCAGTACGCCGGGACCCTGGGCGAACCACAGGGTGTCCGCGTGCTCCTCGATGCGCAGGCCGAGCAACGGGAGTTCAGCGGCCCACTGCTCAACAGCCTTGTGCAGCCGCCCCGGTGCGATGTCCTCCCGTACCGTCACCTGCGTGGTGACCTGGGTCGTGCCGCCCATCAGCGCATGCGTGTACGCGAACGCGGCCTCCCCGTCCGAGAGTTCGCGCACCGCGTTCACGACGACCACGCCAGCGGGTGGGACAGCCGGACGTCGTGGCTGGTGAAGTCCAGGGTGACCCGGTCGCCGTCGGCCGTGCGGAAGCCGCCGTGGAAGCTGCTGCGGTCGGCGCCCAGGTAGACGTAGTGCACCCGGCCGGGATGGTGCAGGGCGCGGTAGGCGAAGAGGCGGGACATCAGGGCCGGCAGCTCGTAGTGCAGGGCGTCCAGGCCGGTGGCGAAGGTACCCTTCCACGCCGGGGCGCCGTCCCGCTCGATCGTCGCCTCCCCGGTCACCGAGCGCGGCGGCTCGCCGAGGTGCAGCCAGGGCGCCACCCCGGCGTCGCACAGCTTGGCGTACGACAGATGCCCGGCGTGCTGCTTGAAGCGGCCGATGTCGGTGAGATCGTTGCCGAAGGTGTAGCCCGCGTACCTCGGCACCCCGGCGGCGTCTCCGATGTAGACCAGGACGACCTCGGCCTCCTCGCAGACGTGAACGGCGTCGGCGGGTACGGAGAGGGGCTCGCCGGGGACCTTGAGGGCGTCGCCGAGGCCCTTGACGAACCAGTTGGGCTGGTCGGGGACCTCGGCGTCGACCTTCACGTTGTGCGTCATCATGAAGCCGCTGACCAGGGCGTCGCCCAGGTGGGCGGGCAGCAGGGGCGGCAGCAGGCGGACGTCGTCGCGGGCGGCCTCGACCGGGGTGCGGTCGCGGGTCAGCCGGTCGAGCAGGGCCTCGGTGGTGTCGTCCGAGGCGGACGCCAGGGCGGCCAGGGTGTCGTCGCCCAGCGGGTACAGGCGCAGCGGAGCCTCGGGTTCGGGCAGGCCGAGGCCGAAGTGGCGCTCGCCCGCGTGGACGCATTCGAAGACCACCGTCATGGTGGACACCTCCTTGAGAGGTCACGGCCCGTACGGGCCAGGGCGGACAGGGGGGGGCGGGCCGGGTCAGTCCATGAGGATCTCGACCAGGACGGGCTTGCCGTGCTCCTTGATGTGGGCGACGGCCTCCCGCACCGTGGGCTCCACGGCCTCGATCCGCTCCACCCGGGGCAGCGCGTGCACGCCGTAGGACCCGGCCAGGGTGACGAAGTCGACCGGCTGGTCGTAGAAACTGGTGGCGATGTGCGCGCGGCCGGTGTCGCGGTCGCGGTTGTCCGCGATGCGTTCGGCGTGCTGGGTGGAGTTGAGGTAGAGCCGGTTGTTCATGACGATCACCAGCAGCGGTACGTCGTACGCGGCCAGCGTCCACAGCGCGCTCGGGGTGTAGAGGAAGTCGCCGTCCGCCTGGAGGTCGACGCAGAGGGTGCCGTCGCCCTGGTGGGCGAGGGCCGCCCCGACCGAGGCGCCCAGGCCGTAGCCGAGTCCGCCGCCGCCGTTCAGGCCGAGATAGCTGCCGGGGCGCTCCAGCGGCCAGAGCTTCTTCACCCAGCCGTCGATGGTGAGGCTGCCGGTGTTGGTGAGCACCCACTCCTCGTCCCGGACCGCGCGGTGGATCTCCTGCACGGCCGTGGAGACCTGGATGTGCTCCCGGCCCGCCGCCTCGTCCGCCTGGCGCGCCCACTCGGCCCGCGCCTCGGTGTGCAGGGCGGAGAGGACCTTGACCCGCTCCTCCCGGCGCTCGGTGAACTCGGCCGCCGCGAACGGCCCTTCGGGGTCCTCGGCCACCTCGCGCAGCGCGGCCACCGACTGGCCGGTGTCGGCCGCCACGGCGAGGCTCACCGGGACGAACTGCTGGTAGTCGGCGGCCCACTTGCTGGTGAGCAGCTCGTTGAAGCCCAGGGTGACGACCTCGGCGCCGTTCGCCGGCAGGCCCTCGTCGGTCAGGGGCAGGAAGGAGCCGAGCGCGCCCACGAGGTCCTGCACCTCCAGCGCGACTACCAGGTCGGCCGCGTCCAGGAGGCCGGTGTTGCTGACGTTGAGCTGGTGGGTGTTGGGGAAGTTCATCCGGTTGCCCCGGTCCACCACGGCGAGCCCGAGCGCGTCGGCGAGGGCCACCAGCGGCGCGACCGTCTCCGGGTCACGGCCGGAGAAGTCGACTATCAGCACCGGTAGTTGAGCCTCGCGCAACCGCTCCACGAGGTGGTCCAGCTCGCTGCCGCCGAGCGCGGGCAGCCGGGTCGGTTCGGTGGCGGCGGCGGGCAGCAGCCGTACGCCCTCCGCCAACTCCTGTTCCTGCACGTCGAAGTCGAGCGCCACGAACACCGGTGCCTGCAACGGGGTGTTCATCAGCTTGAAGGCGCGGTAGAGCGACTCGACGGTGGCCCGCTGCCCGATGGGCTGGTCGCACCACTTGACATAGTCCTTGACGACGGACTCGATGTTCTGCGACGTGTGAATCCAGTCGATCCACGGCCGCCGCTTGCCCGCGTCCACCGGCCCGTTGCCGCCGAGCACGAACAGCGGGACCCGGTCGCACCAGGCGTTGAAGATGGCCATCGAGGCGTGCAGCAGACCCACGTTGGCGTGCACGAACACGGCCATGTGCCGGCCGCTCGCCTTGTGGTAGCCGTGCGCCAGCGCCACCGCGATCTCCTCGTGGCACGCCATCACGATGTCCGGCGCCTCGGCGGTGTGCACCAGGGAGTCGTGGACGCCGCGGAAGGACGCGCCGGGGTTGAAGGCGACCTTGTCGATGCCCTGCTGGTTGAGGAACTCCACCAGCAGGTCGGAGAAGTAGGACGTCGTCATGCGTGATCCTTCGTACGGTTCATGCGTGCGCATGGGGGCGGGCGGGGACCGGGCGCCAGACCGGGTCGCCCTCGGTGCGGTGCGCCGTCACCCAGCGGGCGGCGAGGTCGGTCGGGGTCAGGCCGAAACCGGGGCCGGGGGGCGGAGTGATCGTGTTGGTCCGCCGGTCCACGGCCGGGCGGGGCGCCACGACCATCTCCGGGAAGAACAGGTCGGACTGGCCGGCCTCGACGGTGAGGGCGTCCGGATGGGCGAAGGCCAGGGCGCGTCCCGCGTTGATCAGCGGGCCCACCTCGGCCACCTGCACCCCGACCTGGAAGGCCAGCCCCGCGCCGCGGGCGAGGCCGATCAGCCGGGCCGCGGTCACCGGGCCGCCGTTCTTGGACACGCGGACGTTGAAGGCGTCGCACGCCCCGGCCGCGATCGCCCGCTCGGCGTCCTCGGGGGTGCACACCGACTCGTCCAGCATCACGCGGGGCCCGGTACCGCCGCGCAGCCGGGCGAGGTCGGCCCAGGAGCCCTTGGCCAGCGGCTCCTCCACCCAGTCGGCGCCGGCGGTGTGCAGCGCCTCCATGTGGCCCGGAGCCTCCTCGGGCGACCAGCTCATGTTGGCGTCCACCATGACCGGCACCAGCTCGCCCAGCCGGGCCCGGATCGCGGCCACCG
Source organism: Streptomyces bauhiniae (assembly GCF_004784475.1). Classification (GTDB taxonomy): domain Bacteria; phylum Actinomycetota; class Actinomycetes; order Streptomycetales; family Streptomycetaceae; genus Streptomyces; species Streptomyces seoulensis. Next base: position 199,562 of record NZ_SRRT01000004.1, on the reverse strand, counting down.
TACGGGCATCGCGCCGGATGTCGTCGGCCGCCTTGACCTTGACGAAGTGGAACGGGCCCCGCGTGTCCAGGAATTCGTCCACATCGAGACTGAGATCGAGGACTTGGGACACCGGGAGAGACGGGGGAGTGCGCGGGTGTGAGCCCGGAACCAAGGCCGAAGCGTGTGAACCCAGTTGTCGCCCCAGCAGGTCGAGCAGAGCCGTCTCCAGCAGGCAGAGCAGGTTGCCCCCGCCCCGCAGACCGAACGTGCCGGCGACCCCCGACCGCAGCAACTCGGCCAGCAGCAGCGACGGTTCGGTCGACCGCAGCCGGGCGAACACCGCGTCCAGCGGCACCTCCCGCAGCGCCGCCGTCACCGAGTCGCTGGTCTCGCCGGTGACATAGGCGCGGGGCGCGCACTCCCCGAGCCCGGTCGCGCCGTCCACCGTCAGCCGCAGCATGAGGCTGTCGGAGGCGGAGCGGCGCTTGGCCGGGTGGTCGAAGCCGACCGCCATGGGCAGCTCGACCCGGTACAGCGTGGCGCCGGCCGGTTCAGGCATCGCGGTTCAGCCCTTGGAGCAGGGTGAAGGTGGACGCCCAGTCCACCAGCCGGGCCCGGACGTCGGTGTAGAAGAGGTAGTGCTTGTCGGTGGCGAACTGGATCAGCGCGCCGTGCGAGCCGGTCATCCGGCGGAAGGTGGCGCGGGCGTCGTCCAGGTCCACGATCGGGTCGCCGACCCCGGAGACGTAGGCCGCAGGCACCGGGGGAAGCTCGCGCCCGGAGTGCATGTAGCGCGACTCCAGGTCGAGCAGCACGCCCCGTGAGCGGCGGGTCAGGGCGCGGGCCGCCAGGTCGTCGTTGTCGATGAAGTGCCGGTGGCGGACCTCGTCCGTGAAGTCCTCCGACCGCAGTCCCGCGTCCCACAGTTCGGTGCCCGACTCCGTTGCCAGGGCCTGCCGTTGGCCGTCGTCGAGGGTGGCGTGCAGCTTGCCCAGCCAGGCCGAGCAGAAGATCGCCGCGTCGTAGCGGGTGGTGAAGTCCGGGTGGTGCATGAGCGCCGCCATGAAGGAGCCGCCCAGGCAGTGCCCGAACAGGGAGAGCGGTACCTCGTCGCCTATGGCGGCGCGCACATGCTCCAGGGCGGTGATGTAGTCCCGCAGCACAGTGTCGGCGTCGGGGAGGTCCTGGCGGTCGCCGCCGCTGATGCCGGAGCCCCGGCGGTCCAGTACGTAGAAGGCGATGTCGTTGTCCGCGAACTGCGGGCCGACCTCCCACAGCCAGCCCGCGTGCGACTGGAGGCCGTGGAAGTAGAACACCGCTCCCTTGACCGGGCCGCGCGGGCGCCACAGGTGCAGGGCCAGCTCGGCGCCGTCGACCGGGAGTCCGGCTATCTCGCGGCGGATGTTCTGCGGTGGCCTCTTGGTCTCGATCACGTCCGGTTCCCCTCGGTCAGCGTCGGGTGGAGCGCGGCGACGAAGTCGACGTCCCGCTGGAACGGCTTGTACTTGTACTGGGTGGCGTTGCCCTGCTGGCGGCGGCTCTCGACGTACGCGGCGATGGCGTCGCGGGGCACCGTGACGACCTCCAGCGCACCGAGCCGGCCGCTGTCCCGCTTGGAGGCGTACTCGATGTTGATCTCGTGCAGCGCGGCGTCCACCGCCCCGGACAGCTTCGCGTCCAGCGACGCGGACGGCTCGGGGACCTCCGCGACGACGATGTAGTACGGCGGCTCCGCCCAGCGCGGGCCGCACATGAACAGCCCGGCGCCGAGCCCGTGGGCGGCGAGGCCGCGCTGGATGGCGCCGGTCACCTGGGACTCGGTGATCTTCTCGCCGGTGAACGAGTGGAAGATGCCGTCCCGGTGGACGAAGTGCACCCAGGGCGTGCCGTCCACGATCCGGTCCACGTGGTACACGTCCCCGGTCCACAGCCGGTAGAGGCCGTTGCCCTGCGTCATGATCAGGTGGTAATCGCGGCCCGGCTCGACCTCGTCGAACAGCAGCGTCTCCACCTGCTCGCCGGCCGCCACCAGGTCGCCGAGCGGCACCTCGGCCGGGACGAACTCGAAGAACGCCTGCCCCACCGCGAGCGGCTGGCTGTGCAGCGAGTCGTCCACCGGGATGGTGGTGACCCCCTCGGTGCCGCAGCTCATGAACGGCAGCCGGGCCACCCCGGGCAGCACCGCCTCCAGCTTGGCCGCGTACAGCCCGGCCGACGCGGACAGCCAGCAGGTGTAGAGCGTGAGCGAGGGCCACACGTCCTTGAGGCTGAAGTCCCGGTCCAGCAGCACCTTTTCGAGCCTGCGCGCCCCCTCCGCGTCGGGCGCGGTGTACGGGCGCCCCTCCAGCGTGCCGTCCCGCACGTCCCGTACGAGCCGGTCGCCGTGCTGGGCCAGCAGCTCCCGCAGCGAGATCAGGGTGCTCGGGTTGATCGACGAGATGTAGTGCAGGTCCTTGCCGATCAGGTGCCGGATGCGGTGGTACATCCGGCCCTCGTGGCCGCTCGGCACCTCCGGCCCGAACCACGGCGACTCGTACCAGGGCGGGTTCCAGTCCTGGCTGTTGATCTGCGGATGCCGGTTGCTGATCGCCTGGTGGCCGATGCCGTGCACGAAGTCGAACACGTCCTCGCGCACGGTCTGCGTGTCCAGCGTCGCGTACGGATGGGCCAGCAGCTCCGGGTGGTACTCCAGATACGTGCCCCACATCGCCTTCATGGCGGGGATGCGGTAGGTCAGCAGCCAGTGCAGGGTGTACGGCACCAGCTTGGGCACCCCGGTGGTGCCGCTCGTCTTCAGCCAGCGCAGCACCGGGCTGCAGGTCAGGGTGCCGCCCTTGGTCCGGGTCTCCCGCTGGATCTCGGGCACGAAGTCGTCGTAGCGCATCACGGGGACCAGCGAGCGGAAGCTGTCCGGGTCGTCGGCGACGGCCGAGTAGCCCTTCTCCCGCCAGTGCACCGAGCCCGCGCTCATGTCGATGACGTCGTCCAGCACCCGGCGCTGGGCCAGGCCCGGCTGCTTGAGGTCGGTCAGCAGGGCGTCCCGCGCCTGGCGGCACTCCTCCGCGAACGGGTCCCGGCGGGCCTGCCAGTGTTTCTGCCAGTGAGGTATGTCCACAGTCGCTCCTGAAGAAGCCTGAAGAAGCCTGAAGAAGGTGAAGTGGTCACAGGGCCGGACCGGTGGATCAGCGGTCGATGTACGCCATCATCCGGTCGTTGTACCGGGGTCCCGCGACCGCGTCGGCGCGCACGGCGACCTCGATCTCGGCGAGCGTGTCCGCGTCGAGGCGGACCTCGGCGGCACGGGTGTTCTCCTCCAGATAGGTGCGCCGCTTGGTGCCGGGGATCGGCACGATGTCGTCGCCCTGGTGCAGCACCCAGGCGATGGCGAGCTGGGCCGGGGTCAGGCCGTGGCGCGCGGCGACCTCGCTGATCTTCCGGGCGATCGCCGTGTTCTGGTCGTAGTTGGCGCCCTGGAGACGGGGGTCGTGGTGGCGGAAGTCGTCCTCCGGGTACTCCTCGGCGCGCCGGACGCCACCGGTGAGGAAGCCCCGGCCCAGCGGACAGAAGCCGACCAGGCCGATGCCCAGCTCGCGCAGCACCGGCAGGACCCCGTCCTCCAGGTTCCGCTCCCACACCGAGTACTCGCTCTGCACCACGGAGAGGGGGTGCACGGCGTGGGCGCGGCGGATGGTGCGCTCGCCCACCTCGCACAGGCCCAGATGGCGGACCTTGCCCTGCTCCACCAGGCCGGCCATGGCGCCGACCACGTCCTCGATCGGCACCCTGGGGTCCAGGCGGTGCTGGTAGAGGATGTCGATGTAGTCGGTGCCGAGGCGCTTCAGGGACGCCTCGACCACCTCGACGATGTGTTCCGGACGACTGTCGGCCTCGGCGGTCGTGCCGTCCTTCAGCTTCATCGGGAAGCCGAACTTGGTCGCGATCACGGCCTGTTCACGGCGCCCGGCGAGCGCCTGGCCGAGCAGCACCTCGTTGTCGTACGGCCCGTACGCCTCGGCCGTGTCGAACAGGGTGTACCCCAGCTCCAGCGCACGGTGGACGGTCGCCACCGACTCCCGGTCGTCCGGGGTGCCGTACCACTGGCTCATCCCCATGCAGCCCAGGCCCAGTTCGGAGACCTTCAGCCCCCGGCGGCCCAGCTCGCGCGTCTTCAGCATGCCTTCTCCTCGCTCCTGGCGATCCCCCGCCGGCAGGCGCTCCTGGCGGCTGGCGACGCAACTGAAGCACATCCATGTACTGGAGTTCAATAGCTGACTGTGGTCGAGTGATCGCGCTGCCGTACGGCGGGTGAACGTCGTGCGCCGAGCGGGTCACCGTCGTGTAAACCCGTGTGAGCTGCGGAAGTTGGGGATCGCAGGTGGCGGCGGGTGTGTGATGCCGCTGTAACGGCGACTTCATCATCAAGACCCCGGCACAAGTTTGTTCTTCGGTATAGATTTGAACCACCGACTGGGGGAGGAGAGTTGCGATGACCACTGGGGAACCGATCGCGATCATCGGCATGGGGTGCAGATTTCCGGGGGCGGCCGGGGTCGAGGAGTTCTGGGCCCTGCTGGTGGGCAACACCGACGCGGTGATCCCGGTACCGGCGGACCGGTTCGACGTCGGCGCCTGGTACGCCCCCGAGCCCGGCACACCGGACCGGCTGATCTCCCGGCACGGCGGTTTCCTGGACGGGCTGCACGACTTCGACGCCGCCTTCTTCGGGATCTCGCCCCGCGAGGCCCGCACCATGGACCCGCAGCAACGGCTGCTGCTGCACACCGTCTGGGAGGCGTTCGAGGACGCCGGAGTGCCGCCGTCCACGGTCCGGGGGAGCGCCGCCGGGGTGTTCGTCGGTCAGGCCACCGCCGAGTACGCCGACGCCGCCGGGCGGTCCGCCACCGCCGACGTACGGGCCATGGCGGGCGGCCGGCTGCGCGCCGTCACCTCCGGCCGGGTCTCCTACGCCTTCGACCTGCGCGGACCCAGCGTGGTGCTGGACACCGCCTGCTCGTCCTCGCTGGTCGCCGTGCACAGCGCGCGGCAGAGCCTGCTCACCGGCGAGTGCGACCTCGCCGTGGCCGCCGGGGTCAACGCCGTGCTGTCACCCACCGACGCGGTCGCCTACTCGCAGGGCCGGATGCTGTCCCCGGACGGCCGCTGCAAGTTCGGCGACAGCTCGGCCGACGGGTTCGTACGTAGCGAGGGCGTGGGCGTGGTCCTCCTCAAGCGGCTCTCCGACGCCCTCGCGGACGGCGACCCGGTCCGCGCGCTGCTGCTCGGCAGCGCGGTCACCAACGACGGTGACGGCAGCGGCCTGTTGCTCCAGCCCGCCGTCTCCGGCCAGGCCGCGATGCTCCGTACGGCCTGGCGCAGCGCCGGTGTCGGCCACGTGGACTACGTCGAGGCCCACGGCACCGGCACCACCGTCGGAGACGGGGTCGAACTGCGGGCGCTGACCGAGGTGTTGAACGGCCAGGGGTACTCCGGAGCGCCCGTTCCGGTCGGGTCCGTGAAGACCAACATCGGGCATGCCGAGGCCGCCGCCGGGATCGCCGGGCTCATCAAGGCCGTACTCGTCGCCGAGCACCGCACGATCCCCGCCTCGCTCCACCTCACCGCACCGCAGGACGGGCTCACCGACGCCCCCGTGGCCGTGGCCGACCGCAACACCCCGCTGCGGCCCAAGGGGGAGCGGGCCGTGCTCGGCGTCAGCTCCTTCGGCATCTCGGGCACCAACGCCCACGCGGTGATCGGGGAGTTCGTGCCCGAGCCGCGCCCCGCCGCACCGTCCCCCGAAGCGGGCCCGCACCTGCTCGTGCTCAGCGCCCGCACCCCCGAGGCCCTGCGCCGGCTCGCTCTGCGCCACGCGGCCCACCTCGGCCCCGAGGGCCCCGGCCGCCGGTACGCCCTCGGTGACATCTGCCGCTCCGCCGCCACCGGCCGCGACCACCACCCCTTCCGCCTCTGGGCTGTTGGCGACACCCACGACGCCCTGGCCGACGTACTGCGCGACCTGGCCGAGGGGCGCCCGACCCCGGACGGCGGACTGCACGAGGCCGGGTTCGACGGTCCCCGCCAAGTCGCCTTCGTCTTCCCCGGCCAGGGCTCGCAGTGGCCCGGCATGGGCCGCGAACTCCTGCGCACCTCCGAGGCGTTCCGCACCGCCCTGGCCGAGTGCGACGCAGCCGTACGCGCCGAGACGGGCTGGTCCGTGCTCGACCTGCTCCAGGACGACAACGCCCAACTCGCCGACGCGGTCGAGCTGGTGCAGCCCGTCCTCTGGGCCATGGAGGTCGCCCTCGCCGCCCACTGGCGCGCCCTCGGCGTCGACCCCGACGTCTGCGTGGGCCACAGCATGGGCGAAGTGGCCGCCGCCTGCGTCGCGGGCGCGCTGTCCGTACGGGACGCCGCGCGCGTCATCTGCCGCCGCAGCGACCTGATGCAACGCCTCGCCGGACGCGGCGCGATGCTCGCCACCGAACTCTCTCCGGACCAGGCCCACGCCCTGGTGACGGGCTACGACGACACGGTGTGCGTCGCCGTGGAGAACTCCCCGAACGCCACCGTCCTCGCCGGTGACCCCGGCGTACTCGCGGACATCGCACGGGAGTTGGAGCGCCGCGAGGTGCTGTGCCGCACGGTCAAGGTCAACGTGGCCTCCCACTCCCCGCTGATGGACGAGATCCGCGAGGACCTGCTGGCCCGGCTCGCCGAGGTCACGCCCGCCGCGCCGGGCACGCCGATGTTCTCCACCGTCCGCAGCGCCCCCGTCGAGGGTGCTGTGCTGGACGCCGGCTACTGGGCGGACAACCTGCGGGAGCCGGTGCGCTTCGCTCAGTCCGTACGGCAGGTCGTCCGGGAGCGCGGCCCGGTCTTCGTGGAGGTCAGCCCGCATCCGCTGCTCGGCCGGGCGATCGAGGACGTCCAACTGGACGCCGGAGTCCCGCCCACCGTCGTGACCACGCTGGTCCGGCAGCAGAGCGAGGCGACGGCCACCGCCCGCGCCCTCGGCCGCGCTTACGCCCTGGGCGCCCCGGTCGACTGGCGCCGCCGGTACGGCGACGAAGGTCCGCGCGTGCCGCTGCCCTCCTACGCCTGGGACACCGAGGAGTACCGCGCCGCACCCGAGCCCGTCGTACCGTCCGGGCTCGGTGAGCGCCGGGTCCGGCTGTCCCGCCTCGGGGCCGCCGCGCTGGGTACGGGCGTGACCGCGCGCGGCGCCTCCCTCGTACCGCCCGTGCTGTACCTCCAGGCGGTGGCCGAGACCCTGCGCGACCTCGTCGGCGCGGGCCCGGTGGAGCTGCGGGACGTGCGGATCGGCGGCACCCTGCCGTCCCTCGCGGAGGCCGCCGCCACGACACTGGTGATCGGGCTGGACCAAGGGGCCGGCGACGCTTACGAGTTCCGGGTCGCCGCGGTCACCGACGGCTCCGCCGAACCGGTGTCCTGCGTGACCGGCAGCGCCCTCGCCCGGCCGGGGGCGGACGCGCCAGCGGCCGTCACCCTCGACACCGCGCTCACCCGCTGCACCGAGTACGTGCCCGGCGCCGAGTTCTACCGCCGGGCCGAGGCCCGCGGCTACTCCGTCGCCCCGCCGCTGCGCGCCGTACGGCAGATGTGGCGGCGCGAGGGCGAGGCGGTGGCCCGGCTCCAGATGCCCCCGGCCGACGCCGGAGCCGTGGGCGCGCTGGAGGCCGCGCTGCTGACCATGCTGGCCTCCTGGCCGCACGGGGACGGCGCCGCCCAGGACACCTACCTGCCGCTCTCCTTCGACCGGGTCCTGCTGGCCGACGAGCCCACCGGCGAGTTCTGGAGCACGGCCCGGTTCGCGCCGGACGCCGACGCGGAGGGCGGGCGGTGCGACATCGTCCTCACGGGGGCGGACGGCCGGGTGCTGGCCGACTTCGAGGGGGTCGCCCTGCTCCGGTCGGGGGGTGCACCGGTGCGCGTCGCGGAGGTCCCTCGTACCGCGCCGCCCGTACGGCTGGAGGCGCCCCCCGTGGCGGACCGGCTCATCATCCACACCGCCACGGTCCTCGGCACCACCGTCGACCGGGTCGACCCCCGGCGCCCCCTGCGTGACCTGGGGCTGGACTCGCTGATGGCGGTTCAGCTCCGGCGCATCCTGAAGCAGGACTTCGGGGTGGAGATCCCCACCAGCCGGCTCCTGGGCGACGAGAGCGCGGCGGCTATCGCGGCCGGGCTGGCCGGAGCAGGAGTCTGACCACACCACCCGCCCACGTGCGGCCGCCCCTTGACGGGGAACGGCCGCACGACCCGTTCTGGAACCCTGATGTATCGATGCACTACGGTATAGAGAACGTCGTCGCCGTGGACGCGGGCCTGGTGAGGCGGTGGCAGCCATGCCGCCGCCGGATTGCGGGAGGTGTCACGGAGACGCCGCCTCGAACGGGGCCGAGAGTTAGAGAGAGCCGATGACGACCGAGGAAACCGAGCTGGTCCGCCCTCCGGGACGCCGGGAACGCAGCAGGCAGCGCATTCACGACCGCCTGTACACCTCCGCCCTGGAACTGTTCGCCGAGCAGGGGTACGAACGCACCACCATCGACCAGATCACCGAGCGCGCGGACGTGGCGAGGGGCACCTTCTTCAACCACTTCCAGCGCAAGGAGGACCTCGTCACCACCTGGGCCCAGCAGCGCCAGGACAAGCTGCGGACCTACATGGACAAGTCCCTCGCCCACCAGGACGACGACACCACCGTGCAGTTGGAGCGCTGCATGTCCGCGCTGGCCGACTTCAACGAGGCCGAGCGCAATCTCACCCAGGTCATGCTGGCCGCCTGGGTCAGGTCGGGCCAGCCGCTCCAGGAGGAGCCCGAGTACGCCGGGCACGTCTTCGTGCGGGCCATCCTCGCCGGGCAGGCGCGGGGCGAGGTCGCCCCCGACATCGACCCGGTGCTGGCGGGCAACATGCTGCGCGACGCCTACCTGGGACTGCTCTACCGGTGGAGCCAGACCACCGACGACAGCATCCCGCTCCACGTCGAACTCCGCGCCCTGCTGCGGATCTCGCTCACCGGCGTCCTGTCCTACCCCCGGCGCGGTGCCGCCCGCCCCACCCCGGCCGAGGCCGCGTCCGTCAACTGACGCCGCTACGCGTCCGGTTCCGTCCCCCGGCGCACCGACGCCCCCTCGCCCGCCGTGCGGGGTGCCGGAATCGCCGGGGACAGGCGGGCGTGCGCGCGGGCCCGGCGGTCGTCGGCCTTCGCGCACAACTCCCGTACGGCAGAGGCGAATCGCTCGGGGGAGGGCGGGTCGGCCGGGCCGAGCAGGTGTTCCTTGAGCTTGGCGCGGTCGGCCGCGTGCTGGTCCTGGCGCGGGTCGCGCACCGCGTCCAGCAGGTACCGCACGGTCGCCGCGTCCGGAGTCAGCACGGTACCGGCCGACACTGTCGGGAAGGCGGCCCGGAAGTCGTCCTCGGACAGGCCCGAGGTGTTGGCCACGGCGTACGGCTTCTCGCTGCTCAGCCAGTCCGAGACCACGCTGGACACATCGCTGATCAGCAGGTCGGCCTCGTTGAAGCAGGCGTACAGCGCCGGGCGGGGGCCGGTCACGATCCGGTGCTCCCACTCGGGGAACGACGCCCAGTACGCCCGCTCCCAGGCGGCTGTGGCCCGCGCAATCCGGGACTCGCGGTCGCCGTCCGGGGTGCCCTGGAGCATCATCCGCTCCAACTCGTCGGCCGCACCACGGAAGGTGGTCGAGGTGAGGTGGTCCAACTCGGCCGTGCGGCGCAGCAGTTCGACCTGGGCCTCCGGGGCGGGCCGGGGGCCGGAGCGCTTCGCGTTGGCCGCGTGGATCAGCGCCCGGATGCGCTCGTCGGCCGCGCCCGCGCGGGGGTCCACCGAACCGGTCATCGGGTGCGGCTTGTAAAGGACGCGCACACGGGGGTCGTTGAGCAACTGCCCGACGATGTGCTCGCCCGCCAGGACGACCGAGGTGTTGCCCGGATTGCCGTCCCAGCCCTCCCAGGTCGGGGCGTACAGCACGGTGGTGTACGGGCCGGTGGGCGGGCCCGAGTACGGGCGGATCGGCGCCAGTTGGGGGCGGCCGACCTCCACCACGTCCTTGTCCTCCACGCCGACGTCCGCGAGCGCGTACCGCTCCCGCGCGGCCGGTCCGGCCACCCACACCTCGTCGTACGCCTTGGCGTAGGGGTTGCAGGAGGACAGCTTGTCGCTCTCGCCGTGGTTGATGAACGCGTGCTTGATGGCGGGGATGCGCAACACCTGGGATGTCTTGCCGGAGTTGGCGGGGTGCAGTATCGCCTTCAGTGTCGAGTTCTCCAGCGCGAACAGTGTGGCGACCTTGGGCAGGCAGAGCACGGGTACGTCCGTCGCGTCGATCTTCTGCACCATGAACCGCTCGCGCAGCACGATCAGCGGCCGCTCAAGACCGGCGAGCGTGGAGAGCCACATGTTGGCCTGGTAGGCGGAGGAGGCGCCGCCGGAGAAGTACATCGCCACGGTCGGGCGGTACCCGGCCAGCCAGTCGTCCAGCCACTCCATGACCTGCGCGTCGCTCGCGGCCCGCTTCTCCGGCAGCAGCCAGGTGGCCAGGCGGGCGACGCCCATGCCGATCAGGGTGAGCGAGGCGGCGAGCCCGATCGCGCCCCAACGGCCGTGCGCGGTAAGGGCGGTGGCCAGCAGGCCCGTCGTGGCCGGGACGGAGAACGCCAGCAGGCGGTGCCCGGCCTGGCGGGCCAGGATGCGCGGCGGGGCGGCGGTGGGGTTCAGCGCCGAGACGTCGATGTTGCGGGTGACGACCGGCAGGGTCCGGGCGCGGCGCACCAGCAGGGAGACCGCCTGGCAGGCGAAGTGCAGGACGTAGAACGCGCTCAGCGCGCCGAGCAGCGGGGGCATCTCCCGCTCCGGGTCGATCCCGTCGATCCGCAGCAGCGCCACCACGATCAGCATGTCCCGCAGCAACTGCCGTACGGTCACGTCGAGTCGGATGCGGCTCAGCGGGGACAGCAGGGCGGGGCGCCGGTGCAGCAGGCAGGCGTCGAGCGCGAGACCGGCCGCGCCGGAGGCGACGAGGAGCGGGGCGTTCGGCAGCAGCGCGCCGGCCAACTGCGTGGCGAACAGCAGGAACAGGCTGAATATCGCGCACAGCGCGGGTAGTTGGGTCCAGATTCTCGGGAGGAGTCCGGCAAGCGGCACGGTGGGAGCTCCTGCTGTTCGCACGACGGGACACGCGGCACTGGAACGGCCCCGGCCACCCGCGCCCGCCCCGGCCCCACGCACAGCCAACGACCGGCCCCACCCCCGGTCACGTACCGCCGTGCTTTCGAATCCCCCTGCCCTCCCGAGCCGAGGGACCTGTGGCCCGGCCCGCCCCGGCGCCGTGGCATCATCGGCCGGGGTTCCGGCGGAGAAAGGGTCGCGGAGGGTGATGGAGAGGGTTCTCGGGGTGGCCGGGGCGTTGCTCGACGGCGCCTCCCTGGAGATGACCGGCAAGGACGTGCCCCGGCTGGCGGAGGCGCGGGCCGCGCTGGACGGCGGGACCCGGATCAACGTCACCTACCTCGCGGGCGAAGACGCCGGCATGCGGCTCGCGGCCGCGCGGGCGGTGCGGGAGCACGGGTTCGTGCCGGTGCCGCACCTCTCGGCACGGCGGCTGCCCTCCAGCGCCGAGCTGGAACGTTTCCTCGCCGGGCTCGCCGAGGCGGGCGCCGTGGAGAACGTCTTCGTGGTCGGCGGCGACCCGGCCCGCCCCGAGGGCCCGTACGAGGACGCGCTCTCCGTGATCAGCGGCGGGCTGCTCCAGCGGTACGGCGTACGGCACGTCGGCATCTGCGGCTACCCGGAGGGGCACCCGGCGATCGGCGACGACGCGCTGTGGTCCGCGCTCACCGGCAAGGCGGCCGCGCTCCAGGAGGCGGGGCTCGCGGGCGACGTCATCACCCAGTTCGGCTTCGACGCCGACGCCGTCCTCACCTGGCTGGAGGCCCTGCGCGGGCGCGGGGTGCACCTCCCGGTACGGGTCGGCGTACCCGGCCCGGCGGGGGTGCGGCGGCTGCTCGGGTACGCGACGCGGTTCGGGGTCGGCACGGGAGCCACGGTCGCCCGCAAGTACGGGCTCTCGCTGACCAACCTCATGGGCACGGCGGGCCCCGACCGCTTCCTGGACGACCTGGCCGACGGCTACGACCCCGCTCGCCACGGCACCGTCAAACTGCACTTCTACACCTTCGGCGGGCTCCGGCCGACCGCCGAGTGGATCACCCGGTACCGGCGGGAACGCGGCTAGGAGCCCCTCACGGCCGGGCCGGAGGTCGGCCGCCTCGCGGCGATGTCCCGCCGGCCGCAGGCTTGGAGGTAAGGGAAGCAGGCCGCCGCCGTGTCACGTCGAGCCCGGCAGTGCCGCTTGCAGGGCTCACTCACCCGCCCCTCCGCGACGGCGACGGACGTACCCGGCCCCTGCTCCGCAGGGAACGGCTTTGGGACGCGAAGTGAGGCGATCGCATGGACCAGGCTCCCGAGGTGGCGGTGATAGGAGCCGGCATCGTCGGACTCTCCACCGCCTACGCACTGGCCGAACGCGGAGTGACCGCGCGGGTCTACGAACGCGGCCTTCCGGGCCACGGGCAGTCCAGTGGCCAGTCCCGCATATTCCGCCACGCGCACGACGACCCCCGTATGGTCGAGCTGACCCGCCGGGGCCGCGCCGTCTGGGACGAGTGGTCCGACCGGTTGGGGGCCGAACTGATCTCCGGGGACGGAGTGGTCGCCCTGGGCAGCCCCGTTTCGCGAAGGCTGCGCATCCTGGAGGAAGCCGGCGGCATACCGGTCCGGAGCGTGGACAGCGCCGAGCTGCACGCCCGCATGCCGCTGCTCGCCGACTATCACGGTCCCGCCATGCTCGACGAGGGCGGCGGCGCCATCCGGACCCGTCTCGCGGTCGGGAGACTGGCCGACGCGCTGGGTGACTCCGTGGTCACCGACGAGGTCATCTCGCTCCACCCGACGGACCGCGGCACGGTGGAGGTGCTCAGTGCCGTCGGCCGCGAGGAGTACGCGACGGCCGTGGTCTGCGCGGGTCTGGGCACCGCGCAGTTGGCGCGCACCGTCGGGCTTTCGCTCCCCGTACAGCCGGCCGCCCACGTCCGCCTCACCTTCCAGGTCGAAGGAACGCCTCCGGAGCGGGTCGCCTGCCTGCAGGACAGCAGCGGCGAATTCGGGGAGGTCGGCGTCTACGCGGTCCCCTATCCGGGCAACAGCCGGTACGCGGTGGGCCTCAGCCAGACGGTCGAGGTGCGGGAGGACGGCAGCTTCGCCGACCCCGCGGCACTGGCGGAACTCAGCGACCGCGCCCACGCGTACGTCACCCGCGCCTTGCCCGGCCTCGACCCCGAGCCCGTCGAGCACCTCCACTGCTGGGTGACGAGCCTGCCGTGGAGCGAGGACGGCATGGCGGTCTGGGAGACCGGCGGCATCTTCTTCGCCGCCGGGCACAACCTGTTCAAGCAGGCACCAGTGCTGGGCCGGGCGCTGGCCGCCGCGGCCACGGGCGAGGAACTCGAGGCGGACCTGCGTCCGGCGGCAGCACTCGGCCGGCCCCGCTGAACACCGGCAGGCGCGGCTGCCCCCTCCCGTGATCCCGACCGACCGCCTGGCCGCCTCCGACGTGCATGTCGGAAACTCGCCAGCCTCCGGTGCCGTACTGCCCGATGCTTGAGGCATGCGGAACGCGACCATCAGCACCCATGCCCCGCCCTTCGACCGGGAGCACTGCGTGCACGCCGTCCAGTCCAAGGACGCCCGGTTCGACGGCTGGTTCTTCACCGCCGTGCTCACCACCCGCGTCTACTGCCGCCCGAGCTGCCCGGTGGTGCCGCCCAAGGCCGAGAACATGACCTTCTACCCGAGTGCCGCCGCCTGCCAGCGCGCCGGGTTCCGGGCCTGCAAGCGCTGCCGGCCCGACGCCACCCCCGGCTCGCCGGAATGGAACCACCGCGCCGACCTGGTCGCCCGCGCCATGCGGCTCATCGCGGACGGGGTCGTGGACCGGGAGGGCGTACCCGGACTCGCCGCCCGGCTCGGCTACTCCGCCCGCCAGATCGAGCGCCAGCTCCTCGCCGAACTCGGTGCCGGGCCGCTCTCCCTGGCCCGCGCCCAGCGCGCCCAGACCGCGCGGCTGCTGATCGAGACCACCGCGCTGCCCATGGCGGAGGTCGCCTTCGCCGCCGGGTTCTCCTCGATCCGCACCTTCAACGACACCGTCCGCGAGGTCTTCGCCCTGGCCCCGTCCGACCTGCGCGCCCGCGCACCCCACGCCCGGGCGGTCGGCACCGCGGGCACCCTCACGCTCCGGCTGCCGTTCCGCGCCCCGCTGAACCCCAGCAACCTCTTCGGCCACCTCGCCGCCACCGCCGTACCGGGCGTGGAGGAGTGGCGGGACGGCGCCTACCGGCGCACGCTGCGGCTGCCGTACGGGCACGGCATCGTCGCCCTCACGCCCGAGGCCACGCACGTCGGCTGCCGGATCGCCCTCAGCGACCTGCGCGACCTCACCGTGGCCATCAGCCGGTGCCGCAGGCTGCTCGACCTGGACGCCGACCCGGTGGCCGTGGACGAGCGGCTGCGCGCCGACCCGCTGTTCGCCCCGCTGGTGGACGCCGGGCCGGGGCGCCGGGTGCCGCGCACGGTCGACGAGGCGGAGTTCGCCGTACGCGCGGTGCTCGGGCAGCAGGTGTCCACGGCCGCCGCCCGTACGCACGCGGCCCGGCTGGTCACCGCGCACGGCAAGCCGCTGGACGACCCCGAGGGCGGGCTCACCCACCTCTTCCCCGAACCCGACGCGCTGGCCGCCGTGGACCCCGAGACCCTCGCCATGCCGCGCAGCCGCCGCGCCACGCTGACCACGCTGGTCGCGGCGCTCGCGGACGGCACGCTGAACCTGGGCGTCGAGGCCGACCGGGCCGAGACCCGCGCCCGGCTGCTGGAGCTGCCCGGCTTCGGCCCCTGGACCGCCGACGTCATCGCCATGCGCGCCCTCGGCGACCCCGACGCCTTCCTCCCCACCGACCTCGGCGTCCGGCGAGCCGCCTCGGGCCTGGGCCTGCCCGCCACCCCGGCGGCGCTCACCGCCCGCGCGGAGGCGTGGCGGCCCTGGCGGGCGTATGCCGTGCAGTACCTGTGGGCGACCGACAGCCATCCGATCAACTTCCTCCCGGCCTGAAGGACTTCCCGTGCGACACCACACCGTGACCGACAGCCCCTACGGGCCGCTGACCCTCGTCGCGGACGCCGACGGCGCCCTGTGCGGCCTGTACATGACCGACCAGCGGCACCGCCCGGCCGACGATACCTTCGGCCCGCGCGACGACAGCGTGCGCGTCTTCGCCGAGACCCAGGAGCAGTTGACGGCCTACTTCGCCGGTGACATCCGGCGGTTCACCGTCCGGCTCGGCCTGCACGGCACGCCGTTCCAGCGCCGGGTCTGGGACCGGCTCACCGAGATCCCCTACGGGGAGACCCGGAGCTACGGCCAGCTCGCCCTCGCCCTCGGCACGCCGGGCGCCTCCCGCGCGGTCGGCCTCGCCAACGGCCGCAACCCGGTCGGCATCATCGTCCCCTGCCACCGCGTGGTCGGCTCCGACGGCAGCCTCACGGGTTACGGCGGCGGCCTGGACCGCAAGCGTCGGCTGCTGGCCTTCGAACGCGGCTCGGAGCGGGCCGAAGAAGGCGTGCTGTTCTAGCCCTCGGGTACGAGGCTCCGCAGCAGCTTCGGCAGCGCCGTGCCGATCGGCTCGCGCACCACCTCGTCCGCGAGGTCGTCGTACGGGGTCGGCTCGGCGTTGACGACGATCAGGCGGGCGCCGTGGTCCGCCGCGACCCCGGCCAGCCCGGCGGCCGGCTGCACCTGGAGGCTGCTGCCCACGGCCACGAACACCGAGCACGCCTTGCTGATCGCCAGCGCCTCGCCGAGGACCACCGGGTCGAGGTTCTCGCCGAACATCACCGTCGCCGACTTCAGGATGCCGCCGCACGCCAGGCACGGCGGGTCGTCCTCGCCCGCCTCCACCCGCGCGAGCGCGTCCGCCATCGAGCCGCGCACCTTGCACCGGGTGCACACCACACTCCGGGCGCTGCCGTGCAGCTCCAGCACCTTGCGCTCGGGCAGACCGGCCCGCTGGTGCAGTCCGTCCACGTTCTGGGTGAGAACCCGTACGGGAACCCCCGAGCGCTCCAGCTCCGCCACCGCCAGATGCGCCGCGTTCGGCTCGGCGAGCAGCGTCTGCTGGGAGCGCCGCAGTTGCCAGGACCGCCGGCGGATCTCGGGGTCGCCCATGTAGTACCCGTAGGTGACGAGCTTCTCCGCCTCGGGGTCCTCGCGCCACAGCCCGTTGGGGCCGCGGTAGTCGGGGATGCCGGAGTCGGTGGAGATACCCGCGCCGCTGAGCACGGCGACCAGAGGCTTGCTCATGCCCCGAGGCTAAGCAGCTCCCGCCCCACCGGGCCAGCGAAATACCCTCACCCCCCTGTCGCCCACCGCACCCCCGCGACCGCCCCCAGCACCAGCGCCGGCCCCACCCAGCCCCACCCCAGCACCCGGCGCACCCCTGGCAGCACCCACACCGCCGCCGCCACCCCGGCCGCCCCGACACTCATCACACACGCCAGCACGATCCCCGCGTACGCGTCGTCGTCCCACGTCCCGGCGGGGCGGATGGTCAGCGCGGTCCAGCAGAAGTAGGCGGAGACGAGGGTCAGCAGGATGATCGGCACGGCGTACACCGTGGCGAGCCGGCGGCGGTCGTCGTCCACGGGGGCGAGACCAGTCATCGTCAGACCGCCCGATGGCCGTTCTCCAGTTCCGCCGGGCCGTCGCCGTCCTCCAGGGCGTCCAGGGCGGCGAGGACGCGGCGGCCGAGGGGCGGGGGGAGGTAGTCGGGGAGGTCGGTACGGGGGACCAGGCGCCAGGAGAGGAGTTCCTCCTCCTGGAGGTGGATGGCCTTGAGGTCGGCGTCGGTGAGGACGCCGCCGTCGTAGAGGTAGGCGACCAGGGGCATGTGGCCGGGGACCGGGACCCAGTCCACCGCGAGCAGGCGGCCCGGCGCGCGGTCCAGGCCGATCTCCTCCAGCGTCTCGCGGCGGGCGCCCAGGCGGGGCGTCTCGCCGTCGTCGGACTCGATCGTGCCGCCCGGCAGACCCCACCCCGGCCGGTAGTTCGGCTCGACCAGCAGGACCCGGCCCTCGGCGTCCCGGAACAGGGTCGCGGCGGCGGACAGGACGCGGGGCAGGCCCGCGATGTACGTGGCGAAGTCGTCAGAGGTGGTCATCCAGGCAGGGTAACCAGGGGGCATGGATCACAACCCCTAGGGTGGACGCCGCGCCGACCCGTAGGGGCGGTGGAGCGAGAGGTGAGGGGACGCGGAGTGGTGGACGGTGTGGGTCGCGGGGTGCTCGTCGCCCCGGACAAGTTCAAGGGGTCGCTGACGGCGGCGGAGGTGGCCGCGCATGTGGCGGCCGGACTGCTGCGGGCCGTACCGGGCCTCGCGGTCGAGACGCTGCCCGTGGCCGACGGCGGGGACGGGACCGTGGACGCGGCCCTCGCCGCCGGGTTCGAGCGCCGGGAGGTGAAGGTCGCCGGGCCGCTCGGACATCCGGTGACCGCCGCGTTCGCGGTACGCGGGGGCACGGCGGTCGTGGAGATGGCCGAGGCGAGCGGACTCCGCCGCCTCCCGGCCGGGACCCTCGCCCCGCTCACCGCGTCCACCCACGGCTCCGGCGAGCTGCTGCGGGCCGCGCTGGACTCGGGTGCCCGGACCGTCGTCCTCGGCGTCGGGGGCAGCGCCACGACGGACGGCGGGGCGGGGATGCTCACGGCGCTCGGCGCGCGGTTCCTGGACGAGCGGGGGGAGCCGGTCGGGCCGGGCGGCGGCGGCCTCGCCGACCTCGCCGAGGCCGACCTGACCGGTCTCGACCCCCGCCTGGCCTCCGTCGAGCTGATCCTGGCCAGCGACGTGGACAACCCCCTCACCGGCCCGCACGGCGCCGCCGCCGTCTACGGCCCGCAGAAGGGCGCCTCCCCGGCCGACGTGCCCCTCCTCGACGCCGCCCTGACCCGCCTCGCCGCCGCCCTGGGCCCCGACCTCGCGGACCACCCCGGCGCGGGCGCGGCAGGCGGCGTCGGCTACGCGGCCCTCCTCCTCAGCGCCCGCTTCCGCGCCGGGATCGAGGTCATGCTCGACGTCCTGGGCTTCGCCGAGTCCCTGGCCCGCGCCGACGTAGTCATCACAGGCGAGGGCGCCCTGGACGAACAGACCCTCCACGGCAAGGCCCCAGCCGGCGTCGCCGCAGCCGCCCGCACCGCGGGCAAGCAGGTCATCGCGGTATGCGGCCGCCTGACCCTGCCCCCCGAGACCCTCCACAGCGCCGGCATCACAGCGGCCTACCCCCTCACATCCCTGGAACCCGACCCGGCCACCTGCATAGCCCAGGCGGGCCCGCTGCTGGAACAAGTCGCGTCCCGCATCGCTGAGCAGCACCTGACCTGACAGCCAGGGCAGAGCAAAGGGGCCCCGGACCGGCAAGGTCCGAGGCCCCGAAGCCAAGCGAGTGCGCGCGTTACGGCAGTTGTGCTGCTCGGGCCTCGCGGCGGTTGTCGCGGAAGTTGTTCACTCGGCGGGCCGTGGCGAACAGGGGGATGACCGCGCCCATGACGAGCTGGAGGGCGCAGCCCGTCTGGAGGAGGAGCTGTCCGCCCGGGGCGTCGAAGGCCCAGGCGGCCAGCAGACCCATGGAGAGGACGATCCAGCCGAGCATCGCGCCGGCGAGGCGGCCGCGCGGCTTGGGGTACTCCACCCGGCTCACCATCAGCCAGGCGGTGCCCACGATGGCCAGCAGGGTCGCCGGGAACGGCAGCTCCAGCAGCACGATGGAGACGACCGTCAGCGCGCCGAACGGCGAGGGCATGCCCTGGAACATGCCGTCCTTCAGCGTCACGCAGGAGAACCGCGCGAGCCTCAGGACGACGGCGAGCAGCACCACGATCGCCCCGAGCGCCGCCACCCGCTGGTGTGCGTCGTCCGCGACCATGCCGTAGACCAGGACGAAGTACGCCGGGGCCAGGCCGAAGCTGATCAGGTCGGAGAGGTTGTCCAGCTCCGCGCCCATCGGGGAGGAGCGCAGCTTGCGCGCCACCAGCCCGTCGAAGAGGTCGAAGACCGCCGCGCAGAGCATCAGGATGACCGCCGTGGCCGCGCTGTGGCGGGCCATGCCGGATTCCTGGCTGCCGGTGAGGTGCGGGATGAGGATGCCGGTGGTGGTGAAGTACACCGCCATGAAGCCGCAGGTCGCGTTGCCGAGCGTGAGCGTGTCCGCTATCGACAGCCGCATAGAGAGGGGCATCTCCTCCTCGTCGCCCGCCTCGTCGGCCTCGGGCACCCAGCCCGCCTGTGTCTCTGGATCAATCACGGTCAATGCGAGTCACCCCAGCCACGGTCTTCTGACCGACCTCGACGTCGACCTCCACGCCCTCGGGCAGGTAGAGGTCGACACGCGAGCCGAAGCGGATCAGACCGATGCGGTCACCCTGCTCGACCTTCGTGCCCTCAGGGATGTACGGCACGATGCGGCGGGCCACAGCGCCCGCGATCTGGATCATCTCGATGTCGCCGAGTTCGGTGTCGAAATGCCAGACTACGCGCTCGTTGTTCTCGCTCTCCTTGTTGAAAGCCGGAACAAAGCCGCCGGGGATGTGCTCGACCGACGTCACGGTGCCCGCCAGGGGCGCCCGGTTGACGTGGACATTGAGCGGGCTCATGAAGATGGCTACGCGGGTGCGGCCGTCCTTCCAGGGCATGATGCTCTGCACCACACCGTCGGCGGGCGAGATGACGCGACCCGCGGTGATCTCGCGCTCCGGGTCGCGGAAGAACCACAGCATGCCCGCCGCGAGAGCGGTGGCGGGCACGGCGACGGCCTTGGCGACGCCCGAGCGGCGGGCCCGTGCCAGGCTGAGGGCCGCGGTGGCGACGGTCGGGAGGAGCCACGGCGATGCTCCGCGCGCGAGGCGTACGCCGCCGGCTCGGCTGTCGCTGGGTGCAGAGGTTTGGCTGTGGGGCATGGATGACCTTCGTAGCGGATGATGCCGCGCAATGACGGGGGACGGCGGCTTTCCGGGGATCGTACCGGGCGCGGGCCGCAACTGGGCAAGCCAGGAAGCCGAGTCGGCGGCCGAAGACCGTCGACGGGGTGTGATCTTCTTCTCGGCGATAACACCCCGTCTCCGGACAATCAGCCCTGGAATCGATACTCTTCGAGCAGGCGGCGACCGATGATCATTTTCTGGATCTCGGCGGTACCCTCACCGATCAGCAGCATCGGCGCCTCGCGGTACAGGCGCTCGATCTCGTACTCCTTGGAGAAGCCGTAGCCGCCGTGGATGCGGAAGGCGTCCTCGACGACCTCCTTGCAGTACTCGGAGGCCAGGTACTTGGCCATTCCGGCCTCCAGGTCGTTTCGCTCCCCGGAGTCCTTTTTGCGCGCGGCGTTCACCATCATCGCATGGGCGGCCTCGACCTTGGTGGCCATCTCGGCCAGCTTGAACTGAATGGCCTGGTGCTGGGCGATCTGCTTGCCGAAGGTGTGCCGCTGCTGGGCGTACTGAACCCCCAGCTCGAAGGCGCGCTGGGCGACACCGCAGCCGCGCGCCGCGACGTTGACGCGGCCGACCTCGACGCCGTCCATCATCTGATAGAAACCCCGGCCGGTGACGCCGCCGAGCACCCGGTCGGCCGGAATGCGCAGGCCGTCCATGATCAGCTCGGTGGTGTCGACGCCCTTGTACCCCATCTTGTCGATCTTGCCGGGGATGGTGAGACCGGGGCGGACCTCGCCGAAGCCGGGCTCCTTCTCCACCAGGAAGGTCGTCATGGACTTGTGGGGCGCGGTGCCTTCGGGGTGTCCTTCGTCACTCCGGACCAGAACGGCGACCAAAGAGGACGTTCCGCCGTTCGTCAGCCACATCTTCTGGCCGTTGAGGACGTACTCCTCACCGTCCTTCACCGCCTTGGACGTGATGGCCGACACGTCCGAGCCGAGCGCCGGCTCCGACATCGAGAACGCGCCCCGGATGTCGCCCGCCGCCATGCGCGGCAGGAAGTGGTCCTTCTGCTCCTGCGTGCCGTGCTGCTTGAGCATGTACGCCACGATGAAGTGCGTGTTGATGATCCCGGAGACCGACATCCAGCCGCGGGCGATCTCCTCCACGCACAGCGCGTAGGTGAGCAGCGACTCGCCCAGGCCCCCGTACTCCTCGGGGATCATCAGACCGAACAGGCCCAGTTCCTTGAGGCCGTCCACGATCTGTTGCGGGTACTCGTCGCGGTGCTCCAGCTCGGTGGCGACCGGGATGATCTCCTTGTCCACGAAGTCGCGGACGGTGGAGAGGATCTCCTGCTGGATGTCCGTCAGACCGGCGGTCTGGGCGAGGCGCGCCATCTACTTCACCTGCTCCTTGAGCTCCGGGCGGCCGGGCTGCTCGCCGCCGCGCTCCTTGATGTACGTCTCGGTCGGCACCATGACCTTGCGGCGGAAGACGCACACCAGGGTGCCGTCCTGCTTGTAGCCCTTGGTCTCCACGTGCACGATCCCGCGGTCGTTCTTCGACTTCGACGGCCACTTGTCGAGCACGGTCGTCTCGCCGTAGATGGTGTCGCCGTGGAAGGTCGGCGCCACGTGCCTCAGCGACTCGATCTCCAGGTTGGCGATCGCCTTGCCGGACACGTCCGGCACCGACATGCCGAGCAGCAGCGAGTAGATGTAGTTGCCGACCACCACGTTCTTGCCGAAGTCCGTGGTGCTCTCGGCGTAGTTGGCGTCCATGTGGAGCGGGTGGTGGTTCATGGTGAGGAGGCAGAAGAGGTGGTCGTCGTACTCGGTGACCGTCTTGCCGGGCCAGTGCTTGTAGACGGCCCCGACCTCGAACTCCTCGTAGGTGCGCCCGAACTGCATGCTCACGCCTCCGGAATCTCGAACGTGGACGTCCGCCGCATCCCGGCGGCGCGGCCCTTGCCCGCGATGACCAGGGCCATCTTGCGGCTGGCCTCGTCGATCATCTCGTCGCCGAGCATCGCCGAACCCTTCTTGCCGCCCGCCTCGGAGGTGCAGTACTCGTAGGCGTCCAGGATCAGCTCGGCGTGGTCGTAGTCCTCCTGCGAGGGGGAGAAGACCTCGTTGGCCGCCTCCACCTGGCCGGGGTGCAGCACCCACTTGCCGTCGAAGCCGAGCGCGGCGGCACGGCCGGCGACCTCGCGGAAGCCGTCGACGTTCTTGATCTGGAGGTAGGGGCCGTCGATCGCCTGGAGGTCGTTGGCGCGGGCGGCCATCAGGATCTTCATCAGGATGTAGTGGTAGGCGTCCGCCGGGTAGCCGGGCGGCTGCTCTCCCACGACGAGCGACTTCATGTTGATCGACGCCATGAAGTCGGCGGGACCGAAGATGATCGTCTCAATACGTTGACTGGCAGACGCAATCTCATTGACGTTGTTGAGACCCTGGGCGTTCTCGATCTGGGCCTCGATACCGATGCGGCCGACCTCGAAGCCCATCGTCTTCTCGATCTGCGTCAACAGCAGATCAAGAGCGACCACCTGCTGCGCGTTCTGCACCTTGGGCAGCATGATGCAGTCAAGATTGGGGCCGGCACCCTCAACCACCGTCACGACATCGCGGTACGTCCACTCGGTCGTCCAGTCGTTGACCCGTACGACCCGCGTCTTGCCCGTCCAGTCGCCCTCGTTGAGGAACTTGACGATGGTGTGCCGCGCCTCCGGCTTGGCGAGCGGCGCGCACGCGTCCTCCAGGTCCAGGAAGACCTGGTCGGCCGGGAGACCCTGCGCCTTCTCCAGGAACCGCGGGTTGCTGCCCGGCACCGCCAGACAGGAGCGGCGCGGACGCAGACGGTTGACGGTCATGCGGGGACCTCCAGGGGGTCGAGCTTGTTCGCTGTGCGGATCTCGTCGACGATACGGCCGATGATTCCGGTGATGTCGAAGTCCTTCGGGGTGAACACGGCGGCCACGCCGGCCGACTTCAGCAGTTCGGCGTCGGCGCCCGGGATGATCCCGCCCGCGATCACCGGGATGTCGTGCGCCCCGGCCTCGCGCAGCCGGTCCAGCACGTCCGGCACCAGCTGGGCGTGCGAGCCGGACAGGATGGACAGGCCGACCGCGTGCACGTCCTCCGCGAGGGCGGCGTCCACGATCTGCTCCGGGGTCAGCCGGATGCCCTGGTAGACCACCTCGAACCCGGCGTCACGGGCGCGCACCGCGATCTGCTCGGCGCCGTTGGAGTGCCCGTCCAGGCCCGGCTTGCCCACCAGGAAGCGCAGCTTGCCCACGCCCAGGTCGCGCGCGGTGGCGTCCACCCGCGCCCGCACCCCGGCCATCGCGGAGCCGGCCTCGGCGGGCACCGCCACCGGGGCGGAGGAGACGCCGGTCGGCGCCCGGTACTCGCCGAACACCTCGCGCAGCGCCCCCGCCCACTCGCCGGTCGTGACGCCGGCGCGGGCGCACTCCAGGGTGGCCTCCATGAGGTTGGCGGTGCCCTTGGCGGCCTCCTTCAGCTTCTCCAGCGCCTTGCAGGGGCGCGGGTGGTTGAAGGGCGGCTGGTAGCGGGTGTCCCGCCAGGTGCCCAGGGCCTCGATCACCCGGTTCTCCACGGCCGGGTCGACCGTCTGGATCGCGGTGTCCAGGTCGGCGGTGAGCGGGTTCGGCTCGGTCGTCTCGAAGATGTTGACGCCGATGATCTTCTCGTCGCCGGACTCGATCCGCGCCCGCCGCTCGGCGTGCGAGGACACCAACTGGGCCTTGAGGTAACCCGATTCGACGGCGGCCATCGCGCCGCCCATCTCCTCGATCCGGGCCATCTCCGCGAAGGAGTCGTCGACCAGGGAGGCCACCTTCTCCTCGATGACGTGCGACCCGGCGAAGATGTCCTCGTACTCCAGCAGGTCGCTCTCGTGCGCCAGCACCTGCTGGATGCGCAGCGACCACTGCTGGTCCCAGGGGCGGGGCAGGCCCAGCGCCTCGTTCCAGGCGGGCAGCTGCACGGCACGCGCGCGGGCGTCCTTCGACAGCGTCACGGCGAGCATCTCCAGCACGATCCGCTGGACGTTGTTCTCCGGCTGCGCCTCGGTCAGGCCGAGCGAGTTGACCTGGACGCCGTAGCGGAACCGGCGCTGCTTGGGGTTCTCGATGCCGTACCGCTCGCGGGTGACCCGGTCCCAGATGCGGCCGAACGCCCGCATCTTGCACATCTCCTCGACGAAGCGGACGCCCGCGTTGACGAAGAAGGAGATCCGGGCCACCACGTCGCCCATGCGCTCCTCGGGCACCTGGCCCGAGTCGCGCACCGCGTCCAGCACCGCGATGGCCGTGGACATGGCGTACGCGATCTCCTGGACCGGCGTGGCGCCGGCCTCCTGGAGGTGGTAGCTGCAGATGTTGATCGGGTTCCACTTGGGGATGTGGGACACCGTGTACGCGATCATGTCCGTCGTCAGCCGGAGCGAGGGTCCCGGCGGGAAGACGTGCGTCCCGCGCGAGAGGTACTCCTTGACGATGTCGTTCTGGGTCGTGCCCTGGAGCCGGGTGATGTCGACACCCTGCTCCTCGGCGACGACCTGGTAGAGCGCCAGCAGCCACATGGCGGTCGCGTTGATCGTCATCGAGGTGTTCATCTGGTCCAGCGGGATGTCCTGGAACAGCCTGCGCATGTCACCCAGATGCGAGACGGGCACGCCGACCCGGCCGACCTCGCCGCGGGCGAGGATGTGGTCGGCGTCGTAGCCGGTCTGGGTGGGCAGGTCGAACGCCACCGACAGACCGGTCTGGCCCTTGGCGAGGTTGCGCCGGTACAGCTCGTTGGACGCCTCCGCCGTCGAGTGCCCGGCGTAGGTCCGCATGAGCCACGGACGGTCCTTCTGACGCGCCTGCGGCGCCTGACGCTCTGTCACGGTTCGCTCCTCAGACGTTCCGGAAGCGGTTGATCGCGTCGATGTGCTCGGCGCGCAGCTCGGCGTCGCGGACGCCGAGGCCCTCCTCGGGGGCCAGGCACAGCACGCCGACCTTGCCCTGGTGGAGGTTGCGGTGCACGTCGTACGCGGCCTGGCCGGTGTCCTCCAGGGAGTACACCTTGGACAGCGTCGGGTGGATCTTGCCCTTGGCGATCAGGCGGTTGGCCTCCCACGCCTCGCGGTAGTTGGCGAAGTGGGAGCCGATGATGCGCTTGAGCGACATCCACAGGTAGCGGTTGTCGTACTCGTGCATGTAGCCCGAGGTCGAGGCGCAGGTGGTGATGGTGCCGCCCTTGCGGGTGACGAAGACGCTGGCGCCGAAGGTCTCGCGGCCGGGGTGCTCGAAGACGATGTCGATGTCCTCGCCGCCGGTCAGCTCGCGGATGCGCTTGCCGAAGCGCTTCCACTCCTTGGGGTCCTGGGTCCGCTCGTCCTTCCAGAACTTGTAGCCCTCGGCGTTGCGGTCGATGATCGCCTCGGCGCCCATCGAGCGGCAGATGTCGGCCTTCTGGTCGCTGGAGACGACGCAGATCGGGTTGGCGCCGCCGGCCAGCGCGAACTGGGTGGCGTACGAGCCGAGTCCGCCGCTGGCGCCCCAGATCAGCACGTTGTCGCCCTGCTTCATCCCGGCGCCGTTGCGGGAGACGAGCTGGCGGTAGGCGGTGGAGTTGACCAGACCGGGGGCGGCGGCCTCCTCCCAGCTCAGGTGGCCGGGCTTCGGCATCAGCTGGTTGGACTTGACGAGCGCTATCTCGGCCAGCCCGCCGAAGTTGGTCTCGAAGCCCCAGATGCGCTGCTCGGGGTCGAGCATCGTGTCGTTGTGGCCGTCGGAGGACTCCATCTCGACGGACAGACAGTGCGCGACGACCTCGTCACCGGGCTTCCAGGCGTTCACGCCGGGGCCGGTGCGCAGGACGACGCCCGCGAGGTCGGAGCCGATGATGTGGTACGGCAGGTCGTGCCGCTTGGCCAGCTCGTTGGTGCGGCCGTAGCGCTCCAGGAACCCGAAGGTGGACAGCGGCTCGAAGATCGAGGTCCACACCGAGTTGTAGTTCACCGAGGAGGCCATGACGGCCACCAGGGCCTCGCCGGGGCCCAGCTCGGGCAGCGGCACCTCGTCGAGGTGGGTGGACTTGCGGGGGTCCTTGTCACGGGTCTCGAGGCCCGCGAACATCTCCGTCTCGTCCTTGTGCACGGTGATCGCGCGGTACGACTCGGGCAGCGGGATGGCGGCGAAGTCGGCGGACGTGGCGTCCGACTGGATCGCGGCGAGGATGTCCTTCACGGTCACGGTATTGCCTCCGGCGGTGAGCGCCCTGAGGGAGGGGCGCTGGGGTTTCGTCGGTGCGGGAAGTGCGCTCGGGGGTGCGAGGGGGTGCCGTCGGTTGGGCGGCGGATGCTTCGGCGGCGCTTTGTGGCGCGGGAGGTTGCCTGTGACGCAGGCGTCCGGACGCGCGAGCCGGGTGGCTTGCGGGGACAGCCGGCGCGCGGGATTTCGCTACGCGCCGGCCGTCCGGACACTCTCAACGTATGACACCGCGTGTCAGGCGGCAAGGCACTGAGTGCCAGAACTTGCTCTCACATGAAATCTTTACGTAACAAATGAGCGATGATCGATCGTCCGACGCCGGAAAGCCCGGTGAAATCGGCCCCCGGCATGCCAAAACGGCCACCCCGGAGGGTGGCCGTCGGCACGGGATGAGAAAACCGGTCAGCGCTCCTTCAGCGCCTGCTCGATGGTCCGCATGACCTCGTCCAGCGGGGCGTCGGTGCGGGCGACCGTCACCAGCACCTCGCCCTGCGCGGAGACCGTCGCCGGAGCGGCCGTGGCGGCCGTGCTCCGGCCGGCGCCGATGCCGGTGCCGAAGGTCCGGCGGACGATCGCGAAGGCGTGGTCGAGCTGCGCCTCCACGTCGCCCTGGCCGTCCGCCCGCAGCCAGCGCCGCAGCACATGGTTGTGGGCGGTGACCACCGCGGACGCGGCGACCTCGGCCAGCAGCGGATCGTCGTTGGCGTCGTCCGCGTGCGCCCGCTCGTCGAAGTGGCCCAGCAGATAGCGGGTGAACAGCCGCTCGTAGCGGGCCACCGAGGCGATCTCCGCCTCGCGCAGCGTGGGCACCTCGCGGGTCAGCCGGTAGCGGGCCACCGAGATCTCCGGCTGGGCCGCGTACATCCGCATGACCTCCTTGATCCCGCGGCACACGGTGTCGAGCGGATGCTCGTGCGCCGGGGCCGCGTTGAGGACCGCCTCGGCCCGGATCAGGGTGTCGTCGTGGTCGGGGAAGATCGCCTCTTCCTTGGAGCGGAAATGGCGGAAGAACGTGCGCCGGGCGACGCCGGCCGCCGCCGCGATCTCGTCCACCGTGGTCGCCTCGTACCCCTTGGACGCGAAGAGTTCCATCGCGGCCGCCGCCAGTTCCCGGCGCATCTTCAGCCGCTGGGCGGCGGCGCGGCCGCCCGCGGCGCTCTCCGGGGCGTCGGAGGCGGCGGATGTACGTGAGGACCTGACGGGCTGGGACATGACCCGAACGTACTGCATGGACGCCGTGCCACGCGCGGGTGCCGGGAGGCCCTCGTCCCCGAGGTGGGCGGGGGCCCGGCCGGGCGGGGTGAGGCCGCCCGGTTCGAGCAGCCCGCCCCACTCCGGTCCGTCCCGGAAACCGTCGCCGTCAGCGGCGGGCATACTCGCGGAAGCCCCGGCCGGTCTTGCGGCCCAGGCAGCCCGCCGCCACCAGGTGCTCCAGCAGCGGCGCCGGGGCGAGACCCGGGTCGCGGAACTCGCGGTGCAGCACCTTCTCGATGGCCAGCGAGACGTCCAGCCCGACCACGTCCAGCAGTTCGAACGGGCCCATCGGGTAGCCGCCGCCCAGCCGCATCGCCGCGTCGATGTCGTCCAGGGTCGCGTAGTGCTCCTCGACCATCTTGACCGCGTTGTTCAGGTACGGGAACAGCAGCGCGTTCACGATGAAGCCGGCGCGGTCGCCGCAGTCCACCGGGTGCTTGCCGAGCCGGGCGCAGACCTCGCGGACGGTGGCGTGGGTGTCGTCGGCGGTGAGCACCGTGCGCACCACCTCCACCAGCTTCATCGCCGGGGCCGGGTTGAAGAAGTGCATGCCGATCACGTCCTGCGGGCGCGAGGTGGCGCGGGCGCAGGCGACGACGGGCAGCGAGGAAGTGGTGGTGGCCAGGACCGCGCCCGGCTTGCAGACCTTGTCCAGCGCCTGGAAGAGCTGCCGCTTGACGTCCAGGTCCTCCGCGACGGCCTCCACGGCCAGATCGACGTCCGCGAACGCCTCGTAGCCGCCCGCCGGGGTGATCCGCTCCAGCATCCCCGCCGCCGACTCGGCGGTCAGGCGGCCCTTGGCGACCGAGCGGTCCAGGGACTTGCCGACCCGGGCCTTGGCGGCCTGCGCCTTCTCCTCGCTGCGGGCGGCCAGGATCACCTCGAACCCGGCCTTGGCGAACACCTCCGCGATGCCGGACGCCATCGTGCCGGACCCGGCGACGCCCACCGAGCGCACCGTACGGCCCGGTGACGCGGCGCTGCCGGACGCCGGGGTGAGGGCGTCCGGGACGGTCTCGGCGCTGCCCGGAGCCGCGTAGGTGTAGAAGCCGCGGCCCGCCTTGCGGCCGGTCAGGCCCGCCTGGCTGAGCTGCTTCAGGATCGGCGCCGGGGCGTGCAGCCGGTCGCGGGACTCGGCGTACATCGCCTCCAGGACCCGGCGGGCGGTGTCCACACCGATCAGGTCCAGCAGGGCGAGCGGGCCCATCGGCAGACCGCAGCCCAGCCGCATCGCCGCGTCGATGTCCTCGCGGGAGGCGTAGCGCGCCTCGTACATCGCGGCGGCCTGGTTCAGATAGCCGAACAGCAGGCCGTCCGCGACGAATCCGGGGCGGTCGCCCACCGCGACCGGCTCCTTACCCAGTTCGAGTGCGAGGTCGGTGACGGCGGTGACGGCCTGCGGCGCGGTCAGCACCGAGGAGACGACCTCCACCAGCTTCATCGCCTGCACCGGGTTGAAGAAGTGCAGGCCGAGGACGCGCTCGGGGCGCTCCGAACCGGCGGCGAGCCGGGTGACGGACAGCGCGTTGGTGCCGGTGGCCAGGATCGCCTCCGGCCGCACCACGCGGTCCAGTTCGGCGAAAATCTGCTGCTTGATCTCGTACGACTCCGGGGCCACCTCGATCACAAGGTCGGCGTCGGCGGCCGCGGCGAGGTCGGTCGAGGTGGTGACCCGGTCCAGCAGGGCGGCGCGCTCGGGCTCGGTGAGCCGGCCGCGCTCGACGGCGCGGGCGGTGGAGCGCTCCAGCGCCTGGACGCAGGTGGCGGCCTGGGCCGCGTCGATGTCGATGCCGACCACCGTGCGGCCGGCGCGGGCCAGGACCTCGGTGAGACCGGTGCCCATGGTGCCGAGGCCGACCACGGCGATCGTCCGCAGCGGGGAGGGAGGGGTGTGGGACAGGGGAGTGGCCATCGCGGAACTCCAGGAAGAGTGGTGACGACGAGGAACGCGCGGCACGCGTGAGGACGCGTGCCGAAACGCGGGATGCGGGTGTTGCCGGGCTGCGAAGCGCACACGCCCGGTGCCGTCGTGGCGGGCGCGCACACGCCCATGACGGTCCAACTTGCCGACCGGCCCTGTCCCGGAGCCGGGTCGTGCTCTCGACGGTTGCGTCACCAGACCGTCGCCAGCCGAAGCGCGAGTGGGTAACTCGCTCGTCTGAGCTTAACCAGTGAGTAACGAGCGCGCCAGTCCCCGGCGCGGATCTCTCGGGGCGTCGGCTCAACGGCCGCGCAGCAGCGCGCTGATCTCCCGTTTCAGGAACGCGTCCTGGCAGAACTCGAAGTGGTCCACCCGGCGCAGATCGAAGACCTGGCGGATGCCCCGCTGCCGGGCCCGCGCCACCACGTCGTTGAAGCGCTGCTCGAAGTGGAGCGAGAAGTAGACGCGGGTCAGGTCGCTGATCGCCCGGACCCGCTCCAGCCGCTCGAAGAACAGCTCGTACCGCCCGTCAGGCTCCCAGTAGTCCAGCAGGTCGGCCGCGTAGCGCTGGACCTGGCCGAGGTCCTTGCCGCTGATCTTGTGCAGGTACTCGCAGAAGTTCTGGAACTCCACGATCTCCGCCGGGATCTGCGCGATCCGCTTCAGCTCCGCGAGGGGATGCTCCGGGTTGAGCCGGGCCACCTTGCTGGAGATGACCATCGTGGAGTGGTTGATGTTCGGGTCCAGCAGCAGCATCGACCGTATCTTGGGCTGCCGTTCGGGATGGTCCCGCCACAACTCGGCCAGCCGGAACAGCAGATCGCACCCGACGGAGAACCCGACGAGCGTGAGCCGCTTGTACGGGTACTGCCGCTGGAGGTTGTTGAGGGCGCCGCTGATGAGGTCGGCGTGCAGGGCCATGCCGATCGGACGGTACCGGTGGTCGCGGGTCTCCTCCACGTTGTGGCCGAACAGAGTGATGGCGACGGTGTGCTGCCGGGCGACGTTCATGAACGGGCGGAAGTCGTCCGCGTCCAGCCCGAGACCGTGCAACAGCACGACGAGATCACCGGATTCGGCGCCGCGTTCCAGGTACCAGAGCTGGCGGCCGATCACGGCGTCGTCCGAGGGAAGGTCCTCCTCGAAGTCGTCGGCGTGGATGTCGAAGAAGTTGCGGACCACCTCCCGGCGCAGCTCGCGCCGCCGCTCGGTGAGACCGCGCGCCCACCAGGCCAGCGAGAAGACACCGGCGACGGCCAGCGTCACCAGCGTGCCGCCCGCGACGACATGGCTCCACGTCCAGGCGATCAGCGCCCGCGCCTCGTCGCTGTAGATGCCGATGGCCGACCCGGTCAGGCCGCCGGCCAGCGTCAGGGCCAGCTTGTGCCGGGCCACGAACGCCGCTGTCCGCTCCATCAGCACTGAGCTGTGGATCATCCGAACCCCCGTCCCCGCCGCGTCCCGCCGCGACGGACCCCTCACCCCGCCAGGACGCCCATACCCGGCCGGACCGTCACGTCCCCCATGCAGTGCGCGTCCGACACATCGGCCACATGCAGGGCCTCGGTGCTGCCGTCGACGTAGGCGTGGACCGAGCAGCCCATCCGGGCCAACCCGTGGCTGGGGTCCATGACCAGCAGCAGGCCCGGCCGGTCCAGCGCGCCCAGCACAGTGTCGATCACCCGCCGCCTGACGTCCTCGGCGTACTGGTAGAGCACGAAGGTGCAGGTGGCCACGTTGATCCGGGCGGACGTCAGCGCGTCGGCCAGCGCCCGCACGTCCAGCAGGTCGAGCGGGCGCAGCGGAACGTCGTACCGGCCCGCCGTCTTCGCCTGGTCGAGGGACCAGAGGACCTCTCCGAACCGCCGCTCGTAGTAGTCCGAGGGGCCGTGGCAGGCGCGGACCCACTCCAGGGTGGGCAGCGGGGGCCGGTCCACCCCGCAGACGTACTCCAGCGGGATGCGCCGGAACGGGGGAGCGGCCGGGTGCCAGTGCAGGTCCGGGGCGAAGCGGTCGAACACCGGCTCCACGTTCAGCTGGCGCGGCAGCAGCCCGATGCTCGTGCCCAGGTCCATCAGCCGGACCCGCTCGATGCCGCGCGCCTGCGCGAACGCCCCGATCACCAACTGCGGGACCAGGAAACGCCGTGCGCCGGTGTACGAGTTGGAGTGCTCCGCCATCAGCCGGGTCAGCTCCGCGCGCCGCTCCGCCAACAGCCCCGCGAGCAGCCGGACCCGGACCGGCAGCGGTGTCTTCGCGTCGAACACCTCCGAGGGGCCGCCGTCGTGCAGCGTGTGGTGCTGGACGGCGATACCGAGCAACGTGATGGCATGCGCGTCGGTGATGTACGGCCGCTTGAGCCACACCTCCGCCAGCAACGCGTCCAGCGCCGTGGGCCCGTCGGCCGCGGCCACGCCGGCCAGGCCCTCGTGGAGGACCGCCCAGCCGTGATTGCCCTGCTGGTGGCGGAGCATGTCGGTGAGAGCCGCGCGCAGCGACTCCCCGCGGGTGGAGGTCACGAGGCGGTCACTCCTTCGGGGACGGCGGGGCATGCCTCGCGCTCCGACTGCCGCGTGTGGGCGGGCTGCCGCGTGTGCGCGGGCGCGAGGCCCCGCAGGGTGTGGTGCTCCGCGAACCGCTCCACCGTGCCGTACACCTCCGGCGGTACGCCGAGACGCTTCAGGCCGGACAGCGCCAGGGTCATCGTCTCCCGTGCCAGCGCGGCCAGTTGGGGGTCGGCGAGGCCGTGCCGGGCCGCGTCGACCCAGTCCCGGCGGGTGGGGGCCAGGGAGCGCGCGGCGACGACGGAGGCGGCCGCGTCGGACGTCGGCTCGTCGTCCAGCAGCGCCGCCACCACGGCGAGCGGAACCATCCAGTCGTCGCCCTCCTGCGCGTCGATCATGCGGAGTTCGAGATGGCCGCAGGCGCGCACGGGCGGGACGAGGGACTTCAGGTGGTGGAAGACGTCGGTGGGATGCACCGCTCCCGGTCCGGCCCCGCGCAGCCACCCTCTCAGGGTCAGTCCGGCGGGCGCCGGGTCCCATGCGGCGGGGCTGTCTAATGGCGCGGTCCGGCGGACGCCGACCACCTGGGCGTCGAGCGCGTACTGGGTCCAGGTCTCGCGCGGATCACCCTCGCAGGGCAGCGGGCCGGTGCGGAACGGGTCCGTCCTGAAGCGCAGCGACTGACGCCCGGAGGAGTCGGACAACGCACCCTCCCTCCCGTGTGGGGCGGGAGAGTTGGCGAACATCGCCATCAGGGCCGGGCCCAGCGAGTTGGCGAGCAGCCACCGCCGGGACCGGCCGCGCCAGCCGGCCGAGCCGTCGCCCGCCTCCACGTTCACCTGCACCGACGCGGTGTTGCACAGCAGCGTGTCGCCCTCGTGGCCGAGCCGGGCGTAGTAGCGGCGCAGCGCCTGATAGCGGGGGAGGGGTACGGAGAAGCACGGCGGACGGGGGTCCAGGCCGGCGCCGAGCAGCCGGGCACCCGCCGCGCGTGCCCGGTCCCGGAGTACGGCGACGTCTGCCGCGACCGCCGTCACGCAGTCGGAGACGGAGTCGAACGGGGCGCCGCTCAGCTCCAGTTGGCCGCCCGGCTCCCAGGAGATGCGGCTGCCTCGGGGTAGTTGATCCCCGAGCAGGCAGGCGAGACGCAGCGACTCCGCGCTGTCCGCACGGCGTGAGGCGTCGCCCAGGGGGAGGACGAACCACTCCAGTTCCACCCCGATGCGGCCCACTCGGCCCCGGCACATCGAGTGATCGAAGATCAGTGCTGCCGCCTCCGGCTCGCTCAAGGCGTCGTCCAAAGGAGCACGCTCCCCCCAGCCCTAGTGATCACCCCGACATGGATGGAACGGCCGTACGGGAATCCCTCAAGCTCGGAATCATTTCTACCCGCGGCCGTCGGGCATGAAGCTTGCGGTAAACGATGCGGCCGGAAAGTTCCGATTCCTGCGATGTCGGAACGGGTACTGGACTAGGGTCTGTCGTCACCGGAAGCCCTTTCCGCGCCCATCCCGTTCAAGAGAGTGGCCGATTCCATGGCAACCCTTCTGTCTTCTCTGCCTTCGGGCAGCTTGACGTACAAGAGTTTCGGACAGCTCAGCTATCTGGAACGTGTGGCCGATTCGCCCACTGTGACGGTGTTCTTCCACGGCCTGGGGCTGGACGCGACGGATTATCAGGGGTATCTGGAGTCGCACGAAACGCATGGAATCGCCGTCAACCTGGCGGGTTACGCACCCCGTGCGACGGACCATCTCTCACCCGTGCCGGTGCGGCAGCACGTCGAGATGGTGGCCGCCCTGGTGCGCAGGATCGCGCGCGACCAGCCGGAGAAACGGATCGTTCTCGCCGGGTTCTCGCTCGGCGCCGATCTGGTGCTGCAACTGGCCGAGCACTGGATGTCGAGCCCCGGCGAGTGGCGCCCCCCGCTCCAGGGCGCCCTGCTGCTCGACCCCAATGTGAATCGGTCGACGATGACCATCTCACGGCTGTTCGCCGCCGCCGACCGGCGTGATCCGCTTCCGGCGCTGAAAAAACTGGTCGAACTGGCACCCGATCTCGACGGATTTCGATCCTTGTGCACCTATGCGAGCAGAATCGCGGCGAAGGACTTCGGTCAGGTCCGGCAGTTGGCGGACGACATGATGCACTACTGGGAACCCGCCGGATATGATCAGTTCGGTGCCCGAGTGGCACGTGTGGTCGAAATCGCGGACAGCGTGAACATCGTGCTCTCCGCCGACTATCAAGAACATCTGTCCGGAATGGAATCCGCCGTTCAGGGGCAGGGTGCCGACACCGCGCGGGTCTCCTTCCATATCACCGAACTCGATCATTTCGGTCTCATCGGTCCCAGCGTTCTCCAGCGGCAGCTCAAGTCCCTCGGCAGTGACTGACCGGCACGCGGCGCCGTACGCGATCGCCGATCGCCTGCGCCAGGAGTCACGGGGTGCGGCGGCGCTGGAGCGGCTGCTCGGCACCGGGGACCTCGATGAACTGGCGCAGGTACTGACCGCGCCCGGACAGCCCCTGTGGGCCCGTGAGTTGGCCGCCTATCGGCTCGGAGTCGCCGGGGACCGGCGGGCGTTCGAGTCTCTGGTGCTGCTGCTCAATCACCGGGACCCGCCCCGGTGCGCGGCGGCGGCCGAGGCGCTGGCCGTGCTCGGGGACCCGCGTACCGCGCGGGCGGCCGCCGCGCTCGCCACCAATGAACTCCGGGTCGCCTACGCCCTCCAACCGGTGCGTCTCCTCGTCCGGTTGCGCGCGCCCGAGTCGGTCCCCGCACTCATCACCACTCTCGAACGCCGCCTCCGCCCCCACGACCCCTACCGCCGGGTCGCCCTCGCCTGCGTGGAGGGCCTCGGTACCCTGGCCGACCCACGGGCGAAGCGAGTGCTGACCGAAGCCCTCGCCCATCCGCCCCTGGCGGCGGCCGCCGTGACCGCGCTGGGACGCATCCCGCGTCAGCAGCAGCGGAGTTGAGACCTGGCGTACCGCACCTCCGGCACCGATGTGCCGTCCTCGGCGCCGTCCGGGCGGAAGCCGGCTCGCTCGTAGAAGCTCCGGGCGCGGGTGTTGTCCCGCAGGACCCAGAGCAGTATGCGCGGGTGGGCGGTGCTGCGGGCGAGGGCCTCGGTGAGGAGGGTCCGGCCGATGCCGGTTCCGATGTGCGCGGGGTCGGCGTAGAGGGCGTACAACTCGGCGTCCGGCGTGCGGGTTTCGCCGTCCCGGTACGGTCCCACCGAGGCCCAGCCGACGACCTGGCCGGCGCGTTCGGCGACCAGATGGGTGGTGGGGTCGTCCGGGCGCGTGAAGTGGGCCCGGCGGCGCTCGGCGTCGGCCTCGGCGCTCAGTCCGTCGAGGTCCGCCTGCGGCATCAGCCCCCGGTAGGCGTGCCGCCAGCCGGTCACGCGGATCTCCGCCACGCGGTCGCAGTCGGAGAGGGCCATGGGGCGGATGGTGAGGGTGTCCATGGCGGGGAGCGTAGAGAGCGGCACCGGCCGGGCGCCCCCGGATTTTCCGGTGCCCGCCGGAAGTGGCGGGCACCGGTGGGGGGTTCAGTGGCGGAAGCCCAGGAGGCCGTGGAGGGTCGAGCCCTTTGAGGCGGCGGGGGCCGTCTTGGCGTCCAGGGGCTTCGGGGCGGGGGACTTGGCGCAGACCGCGTCCACTTCGCCCCGGCCGCGGGGGACCGTGCCGTCGGTGAGGTAGGCGGTGAGGTGGTCGTCCAGGCAGGAGTTGCCGGTCAGGGTGATGCCGTGGTTGCCGCCGCCCTGCTCGACCACCAGGCTGGAGTGGGCCAGGAGGCGGTGGGTCATCACGCCGCCCGAGTACGGGGTCGCCGCGTCGTCCGTCGCCTGGAAGAGCAGGGCCGGGGGGAGCTTGCCGTTGGCGATGTTGACCGGCTCGCGCGGGGGCGTGGGCCAGAACGCGCACGGCGCGTTGTACCAGGCGTTGTTCCAGGTCATGAAGGGCGACTTGCGGTGGGCCGCCCAGGTGTCCCGCGACCAGCGGCGCCAGTCGCGCGGCCAGGGCGCGTCCCGGCACTGCACGGCCGTGTAGACGCTGTAGTTGTTGTCCCCGCCCGCGTCGACGGCGGCGAAGTTCTCGTACGCCTGCTCCAGCGGCCCGGTGTCCTTGTCGTGCACCCAGGAGGCCAGCGCCTCGGCGAGGTAGGGCCAGTAGCCGTCGTAGTAGCCGCCCGGCATATAGGTGTCCTCCAGCTCGGCGGCACCCACTGTGCCGTCCGCCGGGTCCTTCGCCAGCGCGGCCCGCAGCGCGTACCAGTCGGCCTCGATCCGCGCGGGGTCGGTGCCCAGGCCGTACGCCTCGTCGTGCGTGGCGATCCAGGCCATCAGGGCCTTGTGGCGGGCGTCGAAAGCGTGGTCCTGGGTGAGGTTGTCCTCGTACCAGACGCCGGTCGGGTTGACGATCGAGTCCAGCACCAGCCGGTGCACCCGCGCCGGGAAGAGCTTGGCGTAGACCGCGCCCAGGTAGGTGCCGTAGGAGTAGCCGAGGTAGCTGAGGCGGCCGGCGCCCAGGGCCGCGCGGACCGCGTCCAGGTCACGGGCGGCGGAGACGGTGTCGATGTACGGCAGCACGTCCGCGTGGGCCTTGCCGCAGGCGGCGGCGAAGGACCGCACCCGGTCCAGGTTCCGCCGCTCCAGCTCGGGTGTGGCCGGGACGGTGTCCGGGCGTACCGGCGTGAAGTGGTCCGGTGCGCAGTTCAGCGCCGGGGTGCTCTTGCCGACGCCGCGCGGGTCGAAGCCGATGACGTCGTACTGCGCGGCCACCGTCGCGGGCAGCGCGGAGGCGATGTACCCGGCGAGGGTGAGCCCGCTGCCGCCGGGGCCGCCGGGGTTGACCAGCAGCGGTCCCTGGGACGTCTTGGCGGTGTGCGGGACGCGGGACAGGGCGAGCGAGATCTGCCGCCCGGCCGGCCGGGCGTGGTCCAGCGGGACCTTCAGGGAGGCGCACTGGAGGGTCGGGTAGTCGCCGGTGCCGCAGTCCTTCCAGGTCAGGCCCGGCGCGGCGGGGGCGGGGGCGGCCTGGACGGGCAGGGCGGTGGCCGAGGCCGCCAGCAGGACGGCCGTCGCGCCCAGCACGGCTGCGCGTGTTCTCATGCGTGGCAACTCCACGGGACGGAGGATGGCGCGGACCGCGAGGGCCGCGGTCCTCGCGGCATCGTCCCTGCAATCCCCGTCCCTTGAGCCCGTCCGCCCCGCACTTGACCCGAACGGGTCGCCGGATGCCCTCGAACGCGCTCACATCAGGGTGAGCTGCGTCGGTTCCGGCTCCGCCGGCCGCTCGTCGCTCCGGGCCGGGCGGATGCGCCGGGTGGCGCCCGCGCGGGTCGGCCCGATGCCGTACTCCCGTGCCAGCTCGTGCACCTGGCGGGTGACCCGGCGCTGGTACCAGGTGGGGGCGTAGGAGCCGCCCGCGTACAGCCGCTGGTAGCGGGTCACCAGGTGCGGGTGGTGCTCGGCGAGCCAGCTCATGAACCACTCCCGCGCGCCGGGCCGCAGATGCAGCACCAGCGGGGTCACCGAGGTGGCCCCGGACTCCGCGATGGCGCGGACGGTGTCGCGCAGTTGGGCTGGCTGGTCGCTGAGGAAGGGGATCACCGGGGCCATCAGTACCGCGCAGCCGATGCCGTGCTCGCCGAGCGTGCGCACCACGTCAAGGCGCCGCTCGGGCGCCGGGGTGCCCGGCTCCACCGTGCGCCACAGCGCGGCGTCGGTGAAGCCCACGGAGACCGAGATGCCGACGTCGGTGACCTCGGCCGCGCGCACCAGTTGGTCCAGGTCGCGCAGGATCAGGGTGCCCTTGGTGAGGATGGAGAAGGGGTTGGCCCGCTCGGTGAGGGCGTCGATGATCCCCGGCATCAGGCGATAGCGCCCCTCCGCGCGCTGGTAGCAGTCCACGTTGGTGCCCATCGCCACGTGCTCCCCGCCCCAGCGCGGCGAGGCGAGCTGG
This sequence comes from Streptomyces bauhiniae, assembly GCF_004784475.1. Classification (GTDB taxonomy): domain Bacteria; phylum Actinomycetota; class Actinomycetes; order Streptomycetales; family Streptomycetaceae; genus Streptomyces; species Streptomyces seoulensis. The sequence continues at coordinate 161,564 of NZ_SRRT01000004.1, read as the reverse complement.
CGGCGCAGCACCTCGGGCGCGTTGACCTTGACCACGATCTGCGAGTCGAAGCCGAGACCGGTGTCCAGGTCCAGATAGCTGTGCGTCTTGCGGGCGAAGCAGTACACACAGGCATGCGAACAGCCCCGATAGGGGTTCACCGTCCACTCGAACGGCATCCGGGACGCGCCCGGCACCCGGTTCAGGATCGACCGCGCCCGCACCTCGTGAAAGGTGATGCCCTTGAACTCGGGCGTGTCGAAGGTACGGGTCACCACGGCGTCCGCGCCGAACAGCGCGCCGTCGGGGGTCCGGCCGTGACCACCGGACTCGTCGGTCAGGTTCTCCCAGCGCATGACGCCTCCTCGGTAGCTCGTTCCCCACAATAGAACATCTGTTCCCATGATCGGGCGGACCCGGATTTGGAGCCGGGATGCCGGGGTGGTTGGCTGATCCGAAACGCTGGAGACACAGGTCCTGGAGGAGAGCGATGGCGCAGGTCGAGGCCACTACGGAACGAGTCGTCGCGGCGAACGCCGACAGGGTGTTCGACGCGCTGACCGACTACCGGACCACCCGCCCGAAGCTGCTCCCCGAGCACTTCAGCGAGTACGAGGTCCGCGAGGGCGGCGACGGCGCGGGCACCCTCGTCCACTGGAAGCTCCAGGCCACCAGCAAGCGCGTACGCGACTGCCTGCTGGAGGTCAGCGAGCCGACCCCGGGCGAGCTGGTCGAGAAGGACCAGAACTCCACCATGGTCACCACCTGGCGCGTCACGCCGGCCGACGAGGGCCGCTCCCGTGTCGTGGTCACCACCACCTGGAAGGGCGCCGGCGGCATCGGCGGCTTCTTCGAGCGCACCTTCGCCCCCAAGGGCCTGGGCCGCATCTACGACTCGGTGCTCGACAGGCTCGCTGCCCAGGTCGAGAGCTGATCTCTCCAAACACCGGCCGGTGCGGGGGGCGTTGCTCCCCGCGCCGCTCCCCTCACCGGTTCGAGTGATCTCCGCCGAGACCGGATTCATGCCGTAACTCGCCGTATGTGTTCGCAGTTGTCGCGTAACGCGGGATGTGCGACAGGTGTGAGCGAGGGGAGCGGTACGTGGGCGGAACGACGCTGGTGTGCGAGGAGCCGGTCACCGAGGCGGTGCCGGCTCCGGTCGAACACCTGGACCCACCACCCGCACCGGAACCCGAACTCGGCGCGCGCCAGGTGCGGTTGGTCTTCGTCGGGCTGATGCTCGCGCTGCTGCTGGCCGCGCTGGACCAGATGATCGTGGCCACCGCGCTGCCGAAGATCGTCGGCGAGCTGCACGGCCTGGACAAGATGTCCTGGGCGATCACCGCCTATCTGCTGACCTCCACCATCGGCCTGCCGCTCTACGGCAAGCTCGGTGATCTCTTCGGCCGCAAGGGCGTCTTCCAGTTCGCCATCCTGGTCTTCGTGGTCGGCTCCGCCCTCGCCGGGCGGGCGCAGAGCATGGACCAGATGATCGCCTTCCGCGCGGTGCAGGGCATCGGCGCGGGCGGCCTGATGATCGGCGTGCAGGCGATCATCGCGGACATCGTGCCGCCCCGGCAGCGCGGCCGCTACATGGGCCTGATCGGCGCCGCCTTCGGCCTCGCATCCGTCGCCGGACCGCTGCTCGGCGGCTACTTCACCGACCATCTCTCCTGGCGCTGGTGCTTCTACATCAACGTCCCCTTCGGCCTGGTCACCCTCGCCGTGGTCGCCGTCGTGCTGAAGCTGCCCCGGCCGAGGAAGCGGGCCCGGCTGGACGTGCCCGGCGCGCTGCTGCTCGCCGCCGCCTCAACCTGCCTGGTGCTGCTGACCAGTTGGGGCGGGACCGAGTACGCGTGGGACTCGCGCGAGATCATCGGCCTCGGCGCGGGCGCCGTCGCGGCAGTGATCCTGTTCGTCGTGGCGGAGCGTTTCGCCGCCGAACCCCTCATCCCGCTGCGGCTGTTCAGGGACTCGGTCTTCAACATCACCGGCCTGGTCGGCCTGGTGATCGGCGTCGCCCTGTTCGGCGCGGCCAGCTATCTGCCGACCTTTCTCCAGATGGTCGACGGCGCCAGCGCCACCGAGTCCGGGCTGCTGATGCTGCCCATGATGGCGGGCATCGTCGGCGCCTCCATCGTCGGCGGCCAGCTCATCAGCCGCACCGGCCGCTACAAGGTCTACCCGGTGGCCGGGGCCGCGCTCGCCGCGCTCGGCATGTGGCTGCTGTCCCGGCTGGAGACCGACACCCCCCGGCTGTCCTACAGCGTCTGGATGGCCGTCCTCGGCACCGGCATCGGCCTGGTCATGCCCGTCCTGGTGCTCGCCGTGCAGAACTCCGTGCGCCCCGCCGACCTCGGCACCGCCACCAGCGCCAACAACTACTTCCGGCAGATCGGCGGCAGTGTCGGCGCCGCCATCTTCGGCACCCTCTTCGCCGACCGGCTCACCGACGCCCTGCGCGAGGACCTCCCGCCCGACGCCTCGGCCGCGCTGCCCGACCCCGAGGCGATCACCCCGCAGCTCGTGCACGCGCTGCCCCCGGCGCTGCGGGACGCCTACATCCACGCCTACGCCGACGCCATGCCCCGGATCTTCCTGTACCTGGTGCCGGTGCTCGTACTCGGCCTGATCATCGCCTTCTTCCTCAAGGAGAAACCCCTGGTGTCCCAGCACGCCCCCCTCGCCACCGACCCGGACACCGTGCCGGGCATCCCCGTACCGCCCCAGGCCCGCGCGCCGCACACCGCCGGGATCGCGGTCTGCGGCACCGTCCAGCACCCCGACGGCACCGTGGTGCCCCGCGCCGCGCTCACCCTCATCGACGTCGGCGGGGTGCAGATCGGCCGCGGCGCCAGCGGCGACGACGGCCGCTACGCGCTGGCCACCCCCGGCGCCGGCTCCTACGTGCTCATCGCCGCGGCCGGCGGCCACCAGCCGCAGGCCGTCTCCGTCACCGTCGGCGAACGCCCCGTCGAGCTGGACGTGGTCCTCGGCGGCGCCGGACGCCTCGCGGGCGCCGTGCTCACCGCCGACGGCAGCCCCGTGCGCGACGCCACCGTCACGCTCACCAACGTGCACGGCGAGGTCGTCGCCGCCACCCGCAGCGGGCGTGAGGGCGGGTACGTCATCGGCGAGCTGGTCGCGGGGGAGTACACCCTGGCCGCCAGCGCCCCCGCCTTCCGCCCGGCCGCCCTCCCGGTCACCGTCCAGGCGTCCCGCGAGACCCGGCAGGACGTCGAACTCGCGGGCGGGGCCGTACTGAAGGGCACCGTCCGGGCCGGGGGAGGGCGCGCCGTGGAGGACGCGCGGGTGACCCTGCTCGACGCGGCCGGGAACGTGGTCGACACCCTCACCACGGGTGCCGACGGCACCTTCCGCTTCGTCGACCTCTCCTCCGGCGAGTACACCGTCATCGCGGCCGGCTACCCGCCGGTCGCCACGGTCCTCCAGGTCGCGGGCGGCGGCCGCACCGAGCGTGACCTGCAACTGGGGCACGAGGACTGAGGGTTACCGGCCCTCTCGGCTCAACGGCGATCTGCGGACACGGAATTCACGGTTTGCCACACATGGCGACGTGACTCCCCCGTACCGTAGTGGCGGGCGGCATTGATCGTTCGCGTACTGCCGTGGGGAGAGAGGGCCTGGGCCATGGACCGTGGCAGCGAGCGGGACGTGTCTCCCGGCCGCGGTGCGGAGGACCCCGCGGCGGGCCGGATTCCGCTGGCCGTGGTGATCGTCGACCGCGCGGGCCTGGTGTCCCACTGGAGCAGCGGGGCCGGGCGGTTGTTCGGCCCCGGCCGGGAGACGGCCGTCGGGCAGCCCGTCGCGGACCTGCTGCCCGTCTCCGGCGCCCTGCCGGACGACCTCCAGGAGGACACGCCCGACGACGGGGACGGTCCCGACCTGGAGACCTCCCTCAGTGCCCACACCGGTTACCCCACCGCAGGGCGCGCCCGGCTCACCCCGCCCGGACGCGGGGACGACGAGCGGATCGACGTGCTGTGGTGGGCCTACCCGCTGGTCGGCCCTGGCCCCTCCCGGCTGCTGGTGCTGGCCGCCGACGCCACCCGGCTGCGCGCGGCGCGCGGTCACCCGGACGAGAGCACCGAGCGCATCGCGCCCGGCTTCGCCCGCCACACCGAGCTGCCCACCGCCGCCGACCTGGAGCGCAGGCTCCCCGAGATCCTGCCCAACATGGGCCCCGGCCTCAGCGCCCGCATCGTCTCCCAGGTTCTCGAACTCGGCTATCCAGTGCTGGAGTTCAGCCAGTACGAGCGGGTCCCCGTCACTCCGTACTGGGGGGTGCCCCGGCGCCCCGGCCGCTCTGACAGCGTTGTCCCGCACCCCCGCGGCGAGCCCCTGATACCGGCCGACGCCCCGGCCGACCTGGAGTACGCGGCGGTACGGGAGCGGCTGGAGTTCCTCAACGAGGTCAGCTCCGCCATCGGCACCTCCCTCGACCTCGGGGAGACGATCCGCGAGGTCACCAGCGCGGCCGTACCCCGGTTCGCGGACTTCGCCGGCACCCATCTGCGCTCCGCCGTCCTCGCGGGCGAGGGCTTCCCCGACGGGCCGCCCGACGCCAGCACCCTGATGCACCGGGTCTGGGTCGAGCACAACGACGAACCCGGCCGCTGGGACGACACCGTGCCGGTCGGCGAGGCGTTCGCCTTCCCCGAGCACACGCCGTTCTACCAGTGCATGGTCACCGGCGAACCGGTCCTCATCCCGAGGATCAGCGACGAACTCGGCGACCGGATCTCCGGCGAGTTCGAGAAGCGGGACCTCCGCCCGCTCATCAACGGCCGTTCCCTGCTGATCGTCCCGCTCAAGGCCCGCAATGTGGTCCTCGGCTTCATGGTGCTGCTGCGCCGCGCCGACCGGCTGCCCTTCGACGGCATGGACCGCACCACCGGCGCCGAACTCGCCGCCCGCGCCGGGCTGGTGCTCGACAACGCGCGCATGTACACGTACCAGGAGAACGTCGCCGAAACCCTCCAGGACAGCATGCTGCCGCAGGTCACCCCGCGCATGGCCGGGTGCGACGTGGCGACCCGCTATCTGCCCGGCACGCTGCTCGGCCGGATCGGCGGCGACTGGTTCGACACCGTCAAATTGCCCGGCTCGCGCACCGCGCTGGTCGTCGGTGACGTGATGGGCCACGGCCTCAACTCGGCCGCGATGATGGGCCAGTTGCGCACCGCCGTCCAGACCATGGCCGCACTGGAGACTCCGCCCGCCCAACTGCTGCGCAACCTGGACGATTTGGCGCGTCGGCTCGGCGAGAACTACCTCGCCACCTGTCTCTACGCCGTCTACGACCCGATCCGCGGCGAGCTGCGGGTCGCCAACGCCGGGCACATCCCGCCCGTGCTGGTCCGCGCGGCGGACGGCGGCAGCGAACTGCTCGAACTCCCCACCGGCGCGCCCATCGGCGTCGGCGGAGTGCCCTTCGAGGCGACCACGGTACGGGTCGCGCCCGGCGACCGGCTGGTGCTGTGCACGGACGGCCTGGTCGAGGTGCGCGGCTCCGACATCGGGGAGGGGCTGGCCGCGCTCTGCGAGTCCGCAGCGCACCCGGCCGCCTCGATGGACGCGGCCTGCGACACCATCATCCGCGCCCTCAACACCCGTGGCGGCCGCAAGGACGACGTGGCCCTGCTGATGGCCCGGCTCAACGGCATCCCCGACGACCACGTGGCCCAGTGGCACCTGGAGTCCGCCCCGCGCGAGGTCTCCCGCGCCCGGCACCTGGTCCGCGAGCGCCTGCTGAAGTGGGGGCTGCCGCAGGCGGTGGACACCGCGCTGCTGCTGGTCAGCGAGGTCGTCACCAACGCGGTACGGCACGGCGGACCAGGCCCCATCGGGCTGCGCGTGGTCCGCGCCGGGGACCTGCTGTTCGAGGTCACGGACGAGGAGCCGGAGCTGCCCGACATGCGCACCGCCGGGCCGGACGACGAGGCGGGCCGGGGCCTCGGTGTGGTCAGCCGGCTGGCGAAGGAGTGGGGCGCCACCACGAGCGGGCACCGCAAGACGGTGTGGTTCGAGCAGGCGCTGATCCCGTAAAGGTGCCCTTGGACCCCTTGTCGGAGGGCAGTAGGCGCGATATCCCGATCATGGCACCGACCCCTGGGGAGATCGCAGTGAACGTTTCCGACGACTACCGCTCCAACTGGGAGAGTTTCTGGCGGGAGACCTCCGACGAGCGGGGGGACGCGATCTGGGACTCCGACCCCGCGCTGACCGCCGAGCCGCACAGCGATCTCCTCCTGCCGCACGCCGAGGCCGGCCGCGCCATCGTGGACCTCGGCTGCGGCAACGGCACCCAGACCCGCTACCTCGCCACCCGGTTCGCCCGCGCGGTCGGCGTCGACCTCTCGGACGCCGCGATCGACCACGCCCGCCGGGCCACGGCCGGGGGCGCCGCCGAGTTCGAGCAGCTCGACCTGACCGACACCGACGCCGTGCGCGACCTGCACGACCGGCTCGGGGACAGCAATGTCTACATGCGCGCCGTCATCCACCAGAGCGAACCCGCGGCCCGGCCCCTGGTCGCCGCCGCCGTGGCCGAGCTGCTGGGGGAAGAGGGCCGCGCCTTCGTCGTGGAACTGACCTCCGCCTCCCGTGACGTCCTGAAGCGGGCGGCCGAAGGCCCCGACGGGCCGCCGCCGAAGCTCCGCCGCGTCTTCCACCACGACCTCAAGCCCGCGGACGCCGGGGACGAGGAGATCCCCCGTCTGCTGGCCGAGGCGGGCCTGAAGATCCTGGCCACCGGGGAGACGGTCCTGCCGCAGACCGAGCACTTCCCGGACGGCACCCGCATCGACCTGCCGGCCAGGTGGTTCGTGCTGGCGCGCGAGTGAGAAGGGTCCGTGCCGGGCGGCGGCCGGGGACCGGGTCGTAGCCGCCGCCGGGCCGGGCGCGTAACCTGCGCGGCATGAAGATCCTCATCAGTGCCGACATGGAAGGCGCCACCGGGGTCACCTGGCCCGCCGACGTGCTGCCGGGGACGCCGCAGTGGGAGCGCTGCCGGGGGATGTTCACCTCCGACGTGAACGCGGCCGCCCAGGGCTTCTTCGACGGCGGCGCCGACCAGGTCCTCGTCAACGAGGCGCACTGGACCATGCGGAACCTGCTGCTGGAGCAGTTGGACGAGCGGGTCGAGATGCTGACCGGGCGGCACAAGGCGCTGTCCATGGTGGAGGGCGTCCAGCACGGCGACGTCGACGGCATCGCGTTCATCGGCTACCACGCGGGCGCCGGCATGGAGGGCGTCCTCGCCCACACCTACCTCGCCAACCAGATCACCGGCGTCTGGCTGAACGACGTACGCGCCAGCGAGGGCCTGCTCAACGCCCATGTCGTCGCGGAGTACGGGGTGCCCGTGGTGCTGGTCACCGGGGACGACCTGGCCTGCGAGGACGCGCTCGGCTACGCGCCGGAGGCGCTGAAGGTCGCGGTCAAGGACCATGTCTCGCGGTACGCGGCCGTCTGCCGTACCCCGGCCCGCACCGCCGCCGACATCCGCGCGGCGGCCAAGGAGGCGGCGCGGCTCGCGGTGCGGCAGGAGCCGTCGGAGCAGGGGCCGTTCACGGTCGCCGTGGAGTTCGACGCCGAGCATCTGGCGACGGCCGTCACCGTGGTGCCGGGCGTCGCGCGGACCGGGGAGCGCAAGGTGGCGTACACCAACGGCACGATGTACGAGGCAATTCGCACGTTCAAGGCGGTCACCACGATCGCCTCGGCCGCCGTGGAGGAGCAGTATGGCTGACCAGCGCGCGCTGGACGAGGTGGTCGAGTTCACCTCCGAGCTGATCCGGATCGACACCACCAACCGGGGCGGCGGCGACTGCCGGGAGCGGCCCGCCGCCGAGTACGCGGCCGAGCGCCTGGCCGGTGCCGGTCTCGAACCGCTGCTGCTGGAGCGGACACCGGGGCGCGGCAACGTCGTCGCCCGGGTCGCGGGCACCGACCCGTCCGCCGACGCCCTGCTGGTCCACGGCCACCTGGACGTGGTGCCCGCCGAGGCCGCCGACTGGAGCGTGCACCCGTTCTCCGGCGAGGTCCGCGACGGCGTGGTCTGGGGACGTGGCGCCGTCGACATGAAGAACATGGACGCGATGATCCTGGCCGTGCTGCGCGGCTGGGCCCGGCAGGGCGTACGGCCGCGCCGGGACCTCGTCATCGCCTTCACCGCCGACGAGGAGGCCAGCGCGGAGGACGGCTCCGGCTTCCTCGCCGACCGGCACCCCGAACTGTTCGAGGGCTGTACGGAGGCGATCGGGGAGTCCGGCGCCTTCACCTTCCACGACGGCACCGGGCGTGAGATCTACCCCGTCGCGGCGGGGGAGCGGGGCACCGGCTGGCTGCGGCTCAGCGCGGGCGGCCGCGCCGGGCACGGCTCCAAGGTGAACCGGGAGAACGCGGTGACCCGGCTCGCCGCCGCCGTCACCCGGATCGGCGAGCACCAGTGGCCGCTGCGCATCACCCCGACCGTACGGGCCGCGCTCACCGAGCTGGCGGAACTGTACGGCGTGGAAGCCGACTTCGACGACATGGAGCTGCTGCTGGACAAGCTCGGCCCGGCCGCCAAGCTGGTCGAGGCGACCGTCCGCAACAGCACCAACCCGACGATGCTGGACGCCGGTTACAAGGTCAACGTCATCCCCGGCGAGGCTCACGCGCACATCGACGGGCGCTTTCTGCCGGGCGGCGAGGAGGAGTTCGAGTCCACGTTGGACCGCCTCACCGGACCGGACGTCGACTGGGAGTACGTGCACCGCGAGGTCGCCCTCCAAGCCCCGGTGGACGCCCCGCTGTTCGGCAAGATGCGGGCGGCCGTGGAGGAGTTCGCGCCGGCCGCGCACGTCGTCCCGTACTGCATGTCCGGCGGCACCGACGCCAAGCAGTTCTCCCGGCTCGGCATCACCGGCTACGGGTTCGCCCCGCTGCGGCTGCCCGAAGGCTTCGACCACCAGGCGCTGTTCCACGGCGTGGACGAACGCGTGCCCGTGGAGGCGCTCCAGTTCGGTGTCCGCGTCCTCGACCGCTTCCTGCGGACGGCCTGACGACATGGGGGATGAGATGCGGGTCCAGCCGTACGGTTCCTGGCCGTCGCCCATCGACGCGGCCCTCGCCGCCGCGCACGACGGGCACCCCGAGTGGGTGGGGTTCGTCGGGGACGAGGTCTGGTGGACCGAGCCCCGGCCCGCCGAGGGCGGCCGCCGCGCCCTGGTGCGCCGCACGGCCGCCGGTGCCGAGGAGCCGGTGCTGCCGCCGCCGTGGAACGTGCGCAACCGCGTCCACGAGTACGGCGGCCGCCCCTGGACCGCCGCCCCCGGCCCGGAACGCCCCCTGGTCGTCTTCACCCACTTCGCCGACCAGCGGCTCTACCGCTACGAACCCGGCGGCGAACCGGTCCCGCTGACCCCGATCTCCCCGGTCGGCGGCGGACTGCGCTGGGCCGAGCCGGAGTTGGACCTCGAGCGCGGTGAAGTCCGCTGCGTGCTGGAGGAGTTCACCGGCGAGGGCAGCGGTGACGTACGACGGGTACTGGCCGCCGTACCGCTGGACGGGTCGGCCGCCGAGGACCGGTCCGCCGTACGTGAACTCATCGAAGAGCGGCACCGGTTCGTCACCGGGGCACGCGTCTCCCCGGACGGCCGCCGGGCCGCCTGGCTCGCCTGGGACCACCCGCGCATGCCCTGGGACGGCACCGAGCTGCTCGTCGCGGAGGTCGGCGACGACGGCCTCTTCCGGGACGTGCGCACGGTCGCCGGGGGCGACGACGAGGCGATCGCGCAGGTCGAGTGGGCGTCGGACGGGCGGCTGCTGTACGCGAGCGACCGGGGCGGCTGGTGGAACCTGTACCGGGACGGCGTACCGCTGTGCCCGCGCCAGGAGGAGTTCGCCGGACCGCTGTGGAAGCCCGGCCTGCGCTGGTTCGTACCCTTGGCGGACGGGCTGCTCGCGGTGCTGCACGGGCGGGGGGCCGCCGTGCTCGGGATACTCGACCCGGAGACCGGTGAGATCGCCGACGCGGCCGGTCCCTGGACCGAGTTCGACTCCTCCCTCGCCGCCCACGGCAGCCGGGTCGCGGCCATCGGCGCCAGCCCGCGCACCGGGTACGAGGTGATCGAGCTGGACACCGGCACCGGCCGCGCCCGCACCATCGGCGCCCGGCACCGGGACCCCGTCGACCCCGCCTACTACCCCGAGCCGGAGGTCCGCACCTTCACCGGACCCGGCGGCCGCGAGGTGCACGCGCACGTCTATCCGCCCCGGCACCCCGAAGTCACCGGCCCTGACGACGAGTTGCCGCCCTATGTGATCTGGGCGCACGGCGGCCCGACCAGCCGGGTGCCGCTGGTGCTGGACCTCGCCATCGCCGCCTTCACCTCACGCGGCATCGGCGTCGCCGAGGTCAACTACGGCGGCTCCACCGGGTACGGGCGCGAGTACCGCGAGCGGCTGCGGCACCAGTGGGGCGTGGTCGACGTGGAGGACTGCGCCACGGTGGCCCTCGCGCTGGCCGAGGAGAGCACGGCCGACCGGAACCGGCTGGCGATCCGGGGCGGCAGCGCGGGCGGCTGGACCACCGCGGCCTCGCTGACCGGCACCGACGTCTACGCCTGCGGCACGATCAGCTACCCGATCCTCGACCTCACCACCTGGGGGCCGGGCCGCACCCACGACTTCGAGTCCCGCTATCTGGAGTCCCTGGTCGGCCCCTTCGCCGAGGTCCCCGACCGCTACGCCGAGCGCTCGCCCGCGAACCGCGCCGACCGGCTCACCGCCCCCTTCCTGCTCCTCCAGGGGCTGGACGACGTGATCTGCGCGCCCGAGCAGTGCGAGCACTTCCTCGACCGCGTAGCGGGCCGGGGTGTCCCGCACGCCTACCTGGCCTTCGCCGGAGAGGGCCACGGCTTCCGGCGCGCCGACACCATGGTCCGCGCGACGGAAGCCGAACTGTCCCTGTACGCCCAGGTGTTCGGCTTCGACCTGCCCGGCGTCCCGAAACTGGAGCTGGGTACGTGAAGCAACTCGAGCGCCCCACCCGTCTCGCCCCCGGCGCCCGCGTGGCCGTGGTCGCGCCCAGCGGGCCGGTGCCCGAGGAACGGCTGCGCGCGGGCCTCGACGTGCTGCGCGGCTGGGGCCTCGACCCGGTGGCCGGACCCCATGTGCTGGACCGGCACGGCCAGTTCGGCTATCTCGCGGGCACCGACGCCGACCGCGCCGAGGACCTCCAGCGGGCCTGGTGCGATCCCTCGGTGGATGCGGTGCTCTGCGCGCGCGGCGGCTACGGCGCCCAGCGGATGGTGGACCTCCTCGACTGGGAGGCGATGCGCGCGGCCGGCCCGAAGGTGCTCGTCGGCTTCAGCGACATCACCGCCCTGCACGAGGCGTTCGCCACCCGCCTGGGCCTCGTCACCCTGCACGGCCCGATGGCCGCCGGGATCGACTTCATCGGCAGCGAACGCGCCCGCGACCACCTGTACGCGACCCTCTTCACCCCGGAAAAGGTCCAGCGGATCACCACCGACGGCAAACCTCTCGTCCCCGGCCGCGCCCGGGGCACCACCCTCGGCGGCTGCCTCTCCCTCCTCGCGGCGGAACTCGGCACCCCGCACGCCCGCCCCTCCGCCGAGGGCGGCCTGCTCTGCCTGGAGGACGTGGGCGAGGAGACGTACCGCCTGGACCGCTACCTCACCCAGCTCCTGCGCGCAGGCTGGCTGAACGAGGTCCGTGGCGTCCTCCTCGGCTCCTGGCAGGACTGCGAACCGTACGACTCGCTCCGCCCGATGCTCGCCGACAGGCTGGCCCCGCTGGGCGTCCCGGTCCTGGAGGGCGCCGGGTTCGGGCACTGCCCGGACGCCCTGACGGTCCCCTTCGGTCTGGCGGCCGAACTGGACGCGGACGCGGGCACGTTGACCCTGGAGGAGCCCGCGCTGCGGTGACTTCCGGCCAGGAGGCGGGCGTAGGCTGGCCGGATGCCGCACACCGCACTCCACTACCTCGCCCAGGGCCCCCGGGTGGCCGTCCGCCGGTTCCGGATGGAGGACGCAGGTGAGTTCACCGCGCGGGCCAGGGAGAGCAAGGACCTGCACCGACCGTGGCTGGTGGTGCCGGACAGCGACGAGGCGTACGCCACCTACGCCGGGCGGCTGCTCGGGGACGCGGGGCGGGCCGGGTTCCTGGTGTGCGAGCGGGACAGCGGGGACATCGCCGGGTTCATCAACATCAACAACATCGTCCGGGGCGGCTTCCAGTGCGGGGCGCTCGGGTACGGGGCGTTCGCGCACGCGGCCGGGCGGGGGCTGATGCGGGAGGGGCTCGAGCTGGTGATCGGGTACGCCTTCGGGCCGCTCGGGCTGCACCGGCTGGAGATCAACGTGCAGCCCGGCAACACCGCCTCCATCGCGCTCGCGCGCGGCGCCGGGTTCCGGCTGGAGGGCTTCTCGCCCGCCATGATCCAGGTCGACGGGGAGTGGCGCGACCACGAGCGCTGGGCGCTCACGACGGAGATGCGCGGCTGAAGCCCAGCCCCGTGCCCCCGCTCAGGCCCCCGACTGGTCGGCGTACTCGAAGACCGTGCCGTCCGGGTGCATCACCAGCAGGTTCCGGCCCACCGGCGTCGGCACCGGACCCGCGATGATCTGCGCGCCCAGGTCCGCGAGCAGCCGGTGCGCCTCCTCGACGTCCTTCACGGCGATCGTCGCCGTCACCTTGCGCAGCACCTCCAGCTCCGCCTCCGGCCCGCTCATCAGCAGGAACGACCCGATCGCGGCGACCTTCACCCCGCCGCGCTCGAAGCGCAGGGCCGTACCGCCCGCCAGCCGCTCGTAGAACGGGACCGAGGTCTCGAGGTCGTCGACGCAGATGCGCAGTGTGGCGCCAAGAATCTCCATGCCCAGGAGCCTAGTTGGGGCGGCCGGGTGCGCACAGGCCGTCCCCGCGCATCGAGGGGCGTGCGCGGCGGCCGGGTGACGTGAAGGGGGTTTGCGTGCCGTAACCCCGGTTACGCGGAAGACCTCGGACGAACCGCACCACCGGGGCGCCCGCGGCCGGTCACACACCGTGACGGGCCGGGGCTTCTCGGGGGCCGGGCAGCCCGCCCGGTTTGCCGAGGACCGTCCGAGTCGCCTCGGACCCGCGGAAAGGAGACCCATGAACAACGACGAACTCGCCGAACTCGGGCAGCAGTTGCGGGTGGACAGCGTCCGCGCCGCGGACGCCGCGGCATCCGGACACCCCACCTCCTCGATGTCCGCCGCCGACCTGATGGCCGTGCTGCTCGCCAACCATCTGCGCTACGACTTCGAACGCCCCGACCACCCGGCCAACGACCGCTTCATCCTCTCCAAGGGACACGCGTCCCCGCTGATGTACTCGGTCTTCAAGGCGGCCGGTGCCATCGACGACGCCGAACTGCTCACCTTCCGCAAGCTCGGCAGCCGCCTGGAGGGCCACCCGACCCCGCGCCGGCTGCCCTGGGTGGAGACGGCCACCGGCTCCCTCGGCCAGGGCTTCCCGGTCGGCGTCGGCATCGCCCAGGCGGGCAAGCGGCTGGACCACTCCGCCTACCGCGTCTGGGTGGTGTGCGGCGACAGCGAGATGGCCGAGGGCTCGGTCTGGGAGGCCGCCGAGGCCGCCGCGTACGACAAGCTGGACAACCTCACCGTCATCGTGGACGTCAACCGGCTCGGCCAGCGCGGCCAGACCCGGCACGGCCACGACCTGGACGCCTACGCCCGCCGCTTCCAGGCGTTCGGCTGGCACACCGTCGAGATCGACGGCCACGACGTCGCCGCCATCGACCGCGCCTACAGCGAGGCCGAGTCCACCAAGGACCGCCCCACCGCGATCATCGCCCGCACCCTCAAGGGCAAGGGCGTCGCCGCCGTGGAGGACCAGGAGGGCAAGCACGGCAAGCCGCTGCCCGACGCCAAGGAGGCCATCGAGGAGCTGGGCGGCCCCCGCGACATCCACGTCCACGTCAGCGAGCCGCCCGCCGCTACCCCGGAGAAGCTCGCCCACGAGCCGCTCAGCCTGCCCCGCTTCGACAAGGGCGAGGAAGTCGCCACCCGCGACGCCTTCGGCAAGGCGCTGGCCGCGCTCGGCACCGCGCGCGGCGACGTCGTCGCCCTGGACGGCGAGGTCGGCGACTCCACCCGCACCGGCGTCTTCGCCGAGGAGCACCCCGAGCGCTTCTTCGAGTCCTTCATCGCCGAGCAGCAGATGGTCGCCTCGGCGGTCGGCATGTCGGCACGCGGCTGGGTGCCGTACGCGTCCACCTTCGCGGCCTTCTTCAGCCGCGCCTACGATTTCGTGCGCATGGCGTCCATCAGCGACGCCTCGATCAACCTGGTCGGCTCGCACGCGGGCGTGGCCATCGGGCAGGACGGCCCGTCCCAGATGGGCGTGGAGGACCTGGCGATGTTCCGGTCCGTGTACGGCTCCACCGTGCTCTACCCCTGCGACGCCAACCAGACCGCCCGTCTGGTCGCGTCCATGGCCGACCTGGACGGCATCCGCTACCTGCGTACCTCGCGCGGCGAGAGCCCGGTCATCTACGACGCCGACGAGGAGTTCCCCATCGGCGGCAGCAAGGTGCTGCGCTCCAGCGAGGAGGACCGGCTCACCGTCGTCGCGGCCGGGGTCACCGTGCAGGAGGCGCTCAAGGCCGCCGACAAGCTCGCGGAGGAGGGCATCAAGGTCCGGGTCATCGACCTGTACTCGGTCAAGCCCGTCGACGTGGAGACGCTGCGCCGGGCCGCCGACGACACCGGCTGTCTGGTCACGGTCGAGGACCACCACGAGGAGGGCGGCATCGGCGACGCGGTCGTGGAAGCCTTCACCGACGGGCGTCCCGTACCGCGCCTGGTCCGCCTCGCGGTCCGGATCATGCCGGGTTCCGCCGCGCCGGACGAGCAGTTGCACGCGGCCGGCATCGACGCCGCGAACATCGCGGCGACCGCGCGGCTGCTGGTGGGCGAGGCCGTGGTGAGCTGAGCCGGGTCTCCGCTGTGGCGGGCGTCGCTGATGCGGCGCCCGCCGTGGTGTGTTCAGGCCGGCTTGCGGCACAGGATCTCGCCGTGCAGGACCGCGAACCAGCCGTCCTCCCGCCGCCCCCACTCCCGCCACGCGTCGGACACCGCCCGCAGCTCCTCGGGCGTGGCGTGGCCGCCCTCCACCGCGCGGCCGGCGTAGGCGGAGGCGAGCGTACGGTCCGCCCACAGACCGCTCCACCAGGCGCGCTCCTCGGGGGTGGCGTACGTCCAGGTGCCGGACGTGGCGGTGATGTCGCTCAGCCCCGCCGCCAGCGCCCAGCTCCGCAGCCGCCGGCCGGCGTCCGGTTCGCCGCCGTTGGCCCGCGCGACGCGCCGGTACAGGTCCAGCCAGTCGTCCAGGCCGGGCACGGCCGGGTACCAGGTCATGGCCGCGTAGTCCGCGTCGCGCACCGCGATCAGCCCGCCGGGCCGGGTCACCCGGACCATCTCGCGCAGCGCGCCCACCGGGTCGCCCACGTGCTGGAGCACCTGATGGGCGTGGACCACGTCGAAGGTGCCGTCCGGGTGGTCCAGGGCGTGCACGTCGGCCACCTCGAAGTCCACGTTGGCCAGCCCCCGCTCCTCGGCGGTGGCGCGGGCCTGCTCCAGGATGCCGGGGGCGCGGTCGGCGCCGGTCACCCGGCCGTCGGGGACCAGCGCGGCGAGGTCGGCGGTGATGGTGCCGGGGCCGCAGCCGATGTCGAGGACGCGCATGCCCGGTTCGAGCGAACCGAGCAGGTACGCGGCCGAGTTGGCGGCCGTGCGCCAGGTGTGCGAACGCAGCACCGACTCGTGGTGCCCATGGGTGTAGACGGCGGTCTCGTGTGTCTCCGGCATGACAGCACGGTACGCCCGCGAACCGGATGCTGAGACCGCTGTTTCGCGATATGGACTGACGGGTCGTCAGACCACGTTAGGGCGCGGGCTGTACGCCGTGAGGATCTCCGGCAGCTTCTCCACCGTCACCGTGCCGGACACCGAGGTGACCTCGCCGTCGTACGCCAGCGGGGTGCCCGGCGCGAGGCCCGACAGGCGCAGCCGGCCGAGCTGGACCGCCGCGTGGCCCTGGGACCGGCTGAGCGGGCCCGCCACGGCGGCCGCCAGCAGCCGCAGCGTCGGCCAGCCGTTGCCGTGCACCACCCGCACGTCCAGCGGGCCGTCCGACAGCTCCGTACGGCGTCCGGCGCCCAGGCCGCTGCGGCGGTAGACGCCGTTGCCGATGAACAGCATCCACAGCGGGTGCCGCTTGCCGGCCGCCTCGACCACCAGCGGATGCCGGTCCTTGCGCAGCACCTTCACCGCGCCCAGCACCCCGGCCGCCCAGCCGCCGATCCGGGGCGACCAGTGCTCGCGCTCGCGCACCAGCTCCGGGTAGACGCCCAGGCTCAGGGTGTTCAGGAAGACGCTGGAGCGGTCGTCGGCGGTGAACTTGCCGACGTCCACCTGCACCGCCTCGCCCGCGCGGACGGCGGCGGCAAGACCGGCCGCGTCCTCCACCCCGAGGTCGTACGCGAAGTGGTTCAGGGTGCCGCCGGGCAGTACCGCAAGCGGCAGGCCGTGCAGCAGGGCGACCTCCGCGCCCGCGTTCACCGTGCCGTCGCCGCCGCACACCCCGAGGACCCGTGCCCGCGCCGCCGCCTTGTCCAGCTCGGCCCGGACCTCCTCCGGCTCGCACTCCACGATCTCCGCCAGCGGCAGCGCGTCGTGCAGCGCGCGCACCCGGTCCGCGGTGCCCGAGGCGCGGTTGGCGACCATCACCAGGCCCTCGCCGTCCGGCAGGGCCGGGGCGTCCGCGCGCGGCCGGGCCACCGGGCGGGCCGCCGCCCGCGTCGGCACCAGCTTCCGCACCACGAACGCGGCCCCGACCCCGAGCGCCGCACCGGCCAGCACGTCGCTCGGGAAGTGCGCGCCGGTGTACACCCGCGAGGTCGCCACCGAGAACGCCACCGGCGCCACCGCCGCGCCCCACGCCGGGGACTCCAGCGCGACCCCGGCCGCGAAGGCGGCGGCCGACGCGGAGTGGCCGGACGGGAAGGAGGTGGTGATGGGCTGCCGCTTGAGCTGCCGGGACAGCGGCACCGAGTCCAGCACCGGCCGGGTGCGGCGCACCGACCGCTTGCCGAGGGTGTTGACGGTCAGCGAGGCCAGGCTCAGCGAGGCCAGCCCTCGCACCGCAGCCCGGCGCGCCCTCGGGGTGCGGGTCGCGGCGATGGCACCGGCCGCCGCGAACCACAGCACGCCGTGGTTGGCGCTGCGGCTCAGGCGGGGCAGCACCTTCTGCGCGCCGGGCCAGTTCCGCCGGGCGGCCACCTCGAAGAGCCGGGCGTCGGCCGCCAGCAGCCGGCGCAGGACGTTGCGGCCGGTGGCCGGGACAGCGGTGAGGTCGACATCTGCGCTCATGTTCGACCCCCTACCCCGAAGCGCGCCTTTCTTGTGCCGCCACCGGGGTACCGCGCGCGGAGGCCGGGGGAGCGGGATCTTCGTACAGTGGACCTCAGGACCAGTGGACTCGGGACCAGTGGCCCTCAGGACCGCGGACACGACGAGCGGGGGCACCACCATGACCGGAGTCGACCCCAGCCGACTGGACGACCAGCAGCTCATGAAAGAGCTGGAGACGATCCACCGCACACGCCACGACACCCTGCTGTACGGCTCGAACGACGCCCTGCGCGCCCACAACGAACGCATGGCCCAGTTGGAGGGCGAGTACCTGCGCCGCAATCCGCGCCGCCTGGTCAGCGCGGGCCGCACCCGCGAGGGCGCCCGCGAACGGGGCTGCGGGGAGCCCGGCGAGTGACCTCGGAAGCGGTTTCGGGGGCCGGTGTCACCCGTTGGGTGTCGTCCGTGTCCCGCGAATGGGGTCCGGCGGCGGGCGGGGCGGCGCCGAGGGGGCTCTGATGGCAACGAGGGCACAAAACGCGTGCCCCGACCGCCGTACCGCCGAGGAGCCCGCCCCATGCGCCGCACCGTACGCGCCCTGTCCACCGCCGCCGCCCTGGCCGGCGCCACGCTCGTCATAGCCGGCCCCGCGTCCGCCGAGTCCGGCGCCCCCTGCGAGGACCCCGCCGCCTCCGCGCCCAAGTCGCCCGGCAAGTCGTACGACGCCCCGCTGCCCGGCGCGCCGTACCTCAGCGCGGCGCCCGGCGGCCCGAAGGACTGCGCGGAGGGCTCGGCCGGAAAGACGGGCAAGACCGGCCAGGGCGATGACGATGCGGCCTGGGACGACGAGGACGAGGAAGGCCAGGACTGGGACTCCGGCCCCGGGAAGGACGACCCGCCCACCCTGGAGCACGGCGTGCAGGCCGGGGCCGGCGGCACCTTCTCCGACTCCGTGCCCGCCCTCGCCGCGGGCGGCGCGCTGATCGCCGCGGCGGCCGCCGGAGCCGGGTACCGGCTGTACGGCCGCAGGCGCCCGGCCGGGCGCTGACGGCGGGCACCGGAGGCCGCTGTGACCGGGACGACGCCGGACACGAGCCATGCCGGGCCGTCCGGCGGGTACACACCTTCCCGAGGGCACCACCAGCAGGCACCCTGCGCACCCGCCACACGGCACGGGACAGCCGGGCGAGCGGGGTCACAGGGGATTCGGCACACGGACCGTGCGGAGGCGGAGATGCGGCGGAGGGAACCCGAGGGCCACGGCCCGGTCCGCTACGGCCCCCCGTTCCCCGCCGACGGCCTGCCCGTCCTCCCGGAACTCGCCGCCCGCCTCGCCGCCGCCGAACACCACGGCGAAGCCCAGCCCGCCGGCGGCGACCCGGCCCTGCTGGAGGCCGCCTGCGGCTACTGGACCCGCCGCTCACTGCCCTGCACCCCCGACCACGTCACCCTCGCCCCCGGCGCGCCCCCGCTGCTGCTCGCGCTGACCGCCGCGCTCGCCGGAGACCACGGCGACCTCCTGGCGCCCCGCCCGCGCGCCGCTTGGTGGGCGCCCGTCACCCGGCTGCTCGGCCGACGGCTCTTCCCGGTGCCGACCCCGGCCGACAGCGGCGGCATACCCGACCCGTACGCGCTGCTGGAGACCGTCCGCCGGGTCCGTGCCGAGGGCGGCGACCCCAAGCTGCTGGTGCTGTCCGTCGCGGACGACCCCACCGCCGCCGTCGCCCTGCCCGAGCTGCTGCACGAGACCGTGGAGGCGGCCGCCGCCGAGGGGCTGCACGTGATCAGCGACGAGACCTGGCGGGACACCCTGCACGATCCCCGCGACACGGTCCTGGTCAGCCCGGCCGGGATACTGCCCGACCACGTCACCGTCGTCGCCGACCTCGCCGGATCGCTGCTCCCGGCCGGCTGGCCCGCCGCCGTCGCCCGCTTCCCGGACACCGGGGCCGGGGAGGACGCCCACGCCCGCGTGCTGGACGTGCTCACCGCGCTCGGCGCCCGCCTCGCCGCCCCCGTCGCGGCCGCCGCCCGGTACGCGCTGGACGAACCCGAGCCGGTCACCGCCCGCCGCGAGGCCACCACCGCCCTGCACGCCAAGCTGGCCGCCGCCGCGCACCGCACGGTCCTCACGGGCGGCGCGCTCGCCCCGCCCCCGCAGGCCGGGCGCCACCTCTACGCCGACCTCGGCCCGCTGCGCGAACCCCTCGCCGCGCGGGGCGTGCGGGACGCGCAGGAACTGGAGGACTTCCTCACCGCCCGGCTCGGCATGCCCGCGCCCGGCGGCCACCGCTTCGGCGACGACCTCGGCGCCCTGCGCGTACGGCTGTCCACCGCCTCGCTGCTGGGCGGCACCGACGAGGACCGCGAGGCCGCGCTCGCCGCGCCCGACCCGACGGAACTGCCGTACACACGGGACGCGTTGCTCACCCTCAGGTCGGTCCTGGACGAACTCCGTGACGACACCGCGCGATGGGAGCCTCCTCGATGACGCAGCAGACGCATGAGTCCGGGTCCACCGTCACGACGGCCACCACACCCGCGCCGGACGCCCCCG
Source organism: Streptomyces bauhiniae (assembly GCF_004784475.1). Taxonomy (GTDB): domain Bacteria; phylum Actinomycetota; class Actinomycetes; order Streptomycetales; family Streptomycetaceae; genus Streptomyces; species Streptomyces seoulensis. The sequence goes on along the minus strand of NZ_SRRT01000004.1, from coordinate 141,593 downwards.
CGCCGGTGGACGCGGCACCCGAGGTGGTCGTCCGCGCCCCGCTCGCGCCCGCGTCGCCGCCGCTGGCCGAACCCCGCCCGCTGGGCGAACACCGGGTGTGGCCGCGGACGTTCCACGACCGGCTCACCGCCCCGCTGCCCGGCTGGCGTGCCATGGCCCGCTTCGCCCGCGAGGGCGCCGTACGCCCCGAACCCGAGGGGCTCGTCGACATTCCCCGACTCCCGTACGAACCCGGCCCGTTGCCCCGCGTCGGGGCCGACGCCCTCGCCGTCACCTGGGCGGGGCACGCCAGTTGGGTGGTGCGGATCGGCGGACTGACCGTGCTCACCGACCCGGTGTGGTCGCGCCGCATCCTCGGCACTCCGGCCCGCGTCACCCCGGTCGGCGTCCCCTGGGAGAGCCTGCCGCCCGTCGACGCGGTGGTGATCAGCCACAACCACTACGACCACCTGGACGCCCCCACCCTGGGCCGACTCCCGCGCGACACACCGGTGTTCGTCCCCGCCGGGCTCGGACGCTGGTTCCGCCGCCGGAGGTTCACCCGCGTCACCGAGCTGGACTGGTGGGAGGGCGCCCAACTCTCCGGTGTGCGCTTCGACTTCGTGCCCGCGCACCACTGGTCCAAGCGCACGCTGACCGACACCTGTCACAGCCTGTGGGGCGGCTGGGTGATGACCGCGACGGACGGGCAGCGCCTCTACTTCGCGGGCGACACCGGCTACGGCCACTGGTTCGGGCGGATAGGCCGCCGCTACCCCGGCATCGACCTCGCCCTGATGCCCATCGGCGCCTACGACCCGCGCTGGTGGCTCAGCGACGTCCACTGCGACCCGGAGGAGGCCGTACGGGCCACCCTCGATCTCGGCGCCCGCCGGATGGCGCCCATGCACTGGGGAACGTTCGTGCTCTCCGCCGAGCCCGTCATGGAGCCCCTCACCCGCGTCCGCGCGGCCTGGGAGAAGGCGGGCCTCGCCCGGACCGACCTGTGGGACCTCCCCATCGGCGCCTCCCGCGTCCTGGAACCGGACCCGCGTACTACCGCTCCTCGCCCCGTACCCGGCGCACCAGCCCCGGAGCCGCGCTGACCAGCACGGTCAGCAGTACCACCGCCAGCACCCCCTCCCACGGCCGGGCGAACAGCGAACCCCCGAGCACGCCGATCACCTGGTACGTCAGCGCCCACGCCAGGCACGCCGGCAGGTTGCCCCGCGCGAAGCGCCGCAGCGGCCACTCCGCCAGCAGGCACGCCAGCATCACCGGAATCCGGCCGGCGGGTATCAGCCGGGACAGCACCAGCACCGACACCCCGTGCTCGGCGAGCTTCTCCCGCGCCTGGTTCAGCCGCTCCTCCGGCGCCCGCGACCTGAGCGCCTCCAGCCAGCGCGACCCGCTCTGCGAGCCCAGACCGCGCCGCCCCAGCCAGTACAGCGCCGCGTCCCCCAGGAAGGCCGCCAGCGACGCCGTCACGAAGACCAGCGCCAGCGAGAACGGTGCCGTCCGGTGCAGCGCCACCACCGTCGCCGAACTGACCAGCGCCCCCGTCGGCACCACGGGTATCAGCGCCCCCACCAGCACCAGCAGGAACAGCGACGGATAGCCGTACGCCAGGCCCGTCGACTCCAGCGGCGCACCCGTCGTCGCGGCGGCGGCCAGCAGCGCCGCGCCCCCCAGACATCTCACCGGGCGACCTCCAGCCGTACGCCCTCGCCGTGCCCCAGCCGGTGCACGGTCACCTTCGGCGCCGCCTCGGCCGCGAGGCGTACGAACTCCTCGCCCGGCGCGTGGAATTCGTGCGGGCGCACCGCGTCCATGCCGATCGGCCAGTACGTGCCGTAGTGCACCGGCACCGCCCAGCCCGGCGCCAGCCGGGCCAGCGCACGCGCCGCCCGGCCCGCGTCCAGATGCCCCTCGCCGAGGTACGGCCCCCAGCCGCCCACCGGCAGCAGCGCCACGTCCACCGGGCCGACCTCCTCGGCCATCGCGTCGAACAGCGCGGTGTCCCCGGCGAAGTAGGTGCGCGCCTCGCCCTCCACGACATAGCCCAGCGCGGGCGCGCGGTGCGGGCCGAACGGCAGCCGCCGTCCGTCGTGCAGCGCGGGCACCACCCGTACCCGCAGCTCCCCGAGCCGTACCTCGTCGCCGGGCACCACCTCGGTGAGGTCCAGCCCCCGCAGCCGGCGCAGTCCGGGCACCGCGCGCGGCGCGCCCCGCGGCACCAGTACCCGCGTGCCCGGCGCCAGTTGCGCCAGCGACGGCAGATGCAGATGGTCGGCGTGCAGATGCGAGATGAGCACCGCGTGCGCACGGCGGGCACCGGCGGGCGGCGGGGCGCCCCGGCGGCGGCGCAGATGCGCCAGCCGGGAGGCGAACAGGGGATCGGTGAGCACCCGGGTGTCCGAGTCCTCGATCGTGCAGGTGGCGTGACCCCACCAGGTGACCTCCACCGGCACTACCCTCACCTCCGCGCGCGACTCCCCCGAAGCCTACGGGCAGCGGTAGGGTCGGCGGCGAAACCCGGAGGTGAGGGGACGCCATGGGACCGTTACGGGGTGCCTCGGCCGCGCTTGCGACGGTACGGATCACCGCCATCGCCAGCCTGACCCCGCTGGAGGAGCTGGAGGCCGACCCCTTCCTGGTCGACTCCCGCAGCCAGCACGCCATGTGCGCCCGCTGGGCCGCCGAGCAGGGCCTCGTGGTCACCCGCGAACTCCTCGTCGGCGGCCTGCGCTTCGACCACGGCGCCCTGTGGGACGGCGTACGCCCCGGCGTGGACGTCTTCGTCGCCCCCAGCCGGCGCGTGCTGGAACGCGCGCTGTCCTCGGTGGAGGAGTTCACCGCCGAGTGCGCCCGGCGCGGGGTCCGCGTGGAGACCGTCGGCAGCGCCGAACCCGCGTACGACGCCCGGATGAAGGCGCGCGTGCACCGGCGGCTGTCGATGCCCACGGCCGGGTACGACGGGAAATAAGCCGTCCCGACGCCTCCGGCCGGTATGACAAGGTGGGGGACAGGCCCCACGGGGCGGGCCGGGACGTGAGGTGCGCGGGGCGTTGAGGTGGCGACGGGTTGCCGGTCAGATCGGCCGGAGCGTCACGGTGTGGGCGGTGTCCACGCTCACGATGCTCCTGCTCGCCGGACTCCTCCCCGACTTCCGGCTCCAGTCGCCCGACGGTGACAGCGCCACCCGGATCGCCGTCACCGCCGCCTGCGGCGCGGGGGCGTTCGGTCTGCTGTCGGCGCTCGTCTGGCCGGTGCTGGTACGGATGCTGCTGCTGGTGCCCGCGCTCTTCCTCGGCCTGCTGGTCTTCTTCCTCAACGGCTCCCTGCTGCTGCTCGCCCTGCGCGTCAACCCGTCCGGGCGGGGCGAGGTGGCGCCCGAGACCGCCGTCATCGTCGCCGCCGTGATGTCCGCCGTCGCCTCCGCGACCGGGGGCGCGCTCGCCGTACGCGACGACGATGCCTACCGGCGCCGGCTGCTGCGGCTGGCCGACCGGCGCCGAAGAGCCACCCTGCCCTGCGCGAGCACCCCCGGCCTGGTCTGCGTCCAGCTCGACGGCGTCGGCCACGACGTGCTCACCGCCGCCGTCCGCGACGGCCTGATGCCCACCGTCGCCCGCTGGCTGGCCACCGACGGCATCCTCCCGCCCACCCACCGGCTCACCGCCTGGCGCACCGACTGGTCCAGCCAGACCGGCGCCAGCCAGCTCGGCATCCTGCACGGCAGCACCTGGGACGTCCCCGCCTTCCGCTGGTACGAGAAGGACCGTGGCGAGGTCATGGTCTGCAACCGGCCCACCTCCGCCGCCGAGTTGCAGCGCCGCGCCATGGCCCGCACCGGCGAGGCCGGACTCCTCGCCGTCGACGGCGCCAGCCGGGGCAACCTGTTCAGCGGCGGCGCCGGGGAGCAGGCCCTCGTGCTCTCCATCGCCACCCGCCGCCGGGCCCGGGAGAACCGTTCCCGCGCCGGGTACTTCGCCTACTTCTCCGACCCGGCCAACGCGGTGCGCACCGCCCTGTCCTTCTTCGCCGAGATCGGCCGCGAGATCGGCCAGTCCACCCGCGCCCGGTTCGCCGGAGCGCACCCGCGCGTGGGCCGGGGCGGGCTCTACCCGTTCGTCCGCGCCTTCGCCACCGTCGTCGAACGGGACGTGGTCGTCGCCGCCGTGATGGGCGACCTGCTCGCCGGCCGCACCGCCGTGTACGCCGACCTGGTCGCCTACGACGAGGTCGCCCACCACTCCGGACCCGACAGCCGCGACGCCCGCCAGGTCCTCAAGCGCCTCGACCGCTCCCTCGCCCTGATCGAGAAGGCCGCCGAGCACGCCCCGCGCCCCTACCGCCTGGTCGTCCTCTCCGACCACGGGCAGAGCCCCGGCGAAACCTTCCGGTCCCGCTACGGCCTCACCCTCGCCGACCTCGTCCGCGCCGGCAGCGGACTCCCCGTGCCGCGCGGCGCGGGGCGCACCCCGAGCGGCGCCGAGGCCCGCGCCGCCGTACGCGCCGCCCTGGGCAGGGACGACGGCGTTTCCGCGGCCAGGGAGGATGGCTCGGAGCCCGTCGTACTCGCCTCCGGCAACCTCGGCCTGGTCTCCTTCCCGGACGTCCCGCACCGGATGACCAAGGAGGAGATCGACGCCCGCCACCCGGCGCTGCTCCCCACCCTCGCCAACCACCCCGGCATCGGCTTCCTGCTGGTCCGCAGCGCCGAGCACGACGGGGTGATCCTCGGCCCCTGCGGCACCGAGATCCCGCTGGCCGAGCTGGACGAACGGCCGGGACCGCTGGCCCGCTTCGGCCCCGGCGCCATCGACGCCGTACGCCGGACGCACGCCTTCCCGCACACCGCCGACATCATGGTCAACTCCTGGCACGACCCGGCCACCGGGCAGATCCACGCCTTCGAGGAGCAGATCGGCTCCCACGGCGGCCTCGGCGGCGCCCAGTCCCGCCCGTTCCTGCTCTCCCCGCTCACCCTCTCGGTGGCCGAGGAGGACGGCGAGGCGCTGACCGGCGCCGAGCGCGTGCACGGCGTACTGCGCCGCTGGCTCGGCGAGTTGAACGGTCCCGAGGTGCCGCTCGACGCCGACCGCGAGCCCCGCGCGGCCTGACCCCGCGGACGGGTCCTGACGGTGTGACGACCCGGGATGTGATCGGATGGGGGTACGGGGGCACCAGGACCCGGAACACGCAAACACCCGCGAAAGGAACCACCGTGGCTACCACGCGCACCGCACACACGGTCTGGGAAGGCGAACTGCTGTCGGGCAGCGGCACCGTCAGCTTCGACTCCTCCGGCATCGGCTCCCAGCCGGTGTCGTGGCCGTCGCGCGCCGAGCAGGCGAACGGCCGCACCAGCCCCGAGGAGCTGATCGCCGCCGCGCACTCGAGCTGCTTCTCCATGGCCCTGTCGCACGGCCTGACCGGCGCCGGCACTCCGCCCACCCGGTTGGAGACCAAGGCCGACGTCACCTTCCAGCCCGGCGAGGGCATCACCGGCATCCACCTCACCGTGCGCGGCGAGGTCCCCGGCCTGGACGCGGAGGGCTTCCAGGCGGCAGCCGAGGACGCCAAGAAGAACTGCCCGGTCAGCCAGGCCCTGACCGGCACCGAGATCAGCCTCACGGCCGAGCTGGCCTGAAGCCTGTCGCCTGCTCTTGCGGGCCTCCGGTGCCGCGTCCTCGGCTCTACGGGCGCGGCACCGGTCACAGGCTCTCGCGGAACTCCCGCAGCAGCTTCTGGGTGCGCTGCGCGGAGGCCGCCCGCGCCGTCATGTGGTCCAGCACCTCCAGATGCGCGGCCACCTCCTCGCGCGAGTCGAGGTAGAGCGCGCCGGTCAGGTACTCGGTGAACACCATGTCCGGCAGCTCCCGTTCGGCGAACCGGAACAGGGTGAAGGGGGCGTACGTCCCCGGATGCGGGCCCGCCGCGAACTCCGCGAGCTGCAGGGTGATCCCGTCCCGGTCCGCGTACTCCAGCAGCCGGTCCAACTGGTCGCGCATCACCTCGGACCGCGTGCTCACCGGGCGCCGCAGCACCGTCTCGTCCATCACGAACCACAGATGCGGGGCGTCCTCCCGCTCCAGCAGCCGCTGCCGCTCCAGGCGCAGCGCCACATGCCGCTCCACCGTCTCCGCGCCGTGCTGCCCGATGGTCCCGGCCTCCAGCACCGCCCGCGCGTACGCCTCGGTCTGGAGCAGGCCGGGGATGAAGTGGGGCTCGTAGGAGCGGATCAGGCGGGCGGCGCCCTCCAGGCTGACGTACAGGCTGAACCAGTCCGGCAGCACGTCGTGGAAGCGCTGCCACCAGTCCGGCTGGTTGGCCTCCTCGGCCAGCCGCACGAACGCGGCGGCCTCCTCCTCACCCACCCCGTACGCGGCCAGCAACGCCTGCACATACGGGATCTTCAGCGCGACCTCGGCCGTCTCCATCCGCCGCACGGTCGCCGAGGCCACCCGCAGCACCCGAGCCGCCTCGTCCCGGCTCAGCCCGGCCGACTCCCGCAACTCCTGCAACCGCCGCCCCAGCACCACCTGCCCCACCGTGGGCGCGGCCCGCCGCTCACTCACACCCGACCCTCCCCACCCACCGAACCATGCGGGAAGTGTGCCACGCGCGGGTTCCGCGCACAGGGGGGATCAATCAGCCACCTGGGGACGGGAGTTGGCCGAGTCGGGGTGGGTAGGGACGGTGTCGGCGGGCACATGGAATCTGTGCTCGACTACGACAAGGAAGCCGAGTCCTACGACGATCTCCGTGGTGGTGAGCCCCGTGCTCGGGCCGCTGCCGATGCCGTGTTCGGGTTGGTCGGGGAGCGGCAGGGGCGTCTGCTGGACAATGGGTGCGGTACGGGGATCGTTACGCGGTGGATGGTGGGGGCGCGGCCCGGGTTTCGGGTGACCGGGGTGGATCTCACGCCTGCCATGGTCGAAAAGGCTGCCGTGCGGGTGCCTGGGGCTGTGGTGCGGGGGGACAGTCGGCGACTGCCGTTTCCCGACGGGGTGTTCGACGTGGTCACCAGTGTGTGGCTGTTGCATCTGCTGGACGATCCGGCCGATCTGCGGGCCGTGCTCGGGGAGTCTGCGCGGGTGTTGCGGGCGGGTGGGACCTATGTGACCACCGTCGACAAGGCGAAGGCGCATGATGTCGGGAGCGACATCGATGCTGTGCTCGGGCCGCGTCCGCGGCGGGCTGCCGCCGACGACCCGGCCAAGGTGGATGCTTATGCCGCCGAGGCCGGGATGGTCAGGATCGGTCGGGCTCGGTTCACCGGGGTTGGGCAGGGGCGTAGTCCGCGGCGGACGATCACGGATCTCCGGCGCGGGTGGTTCACGCTGCTGCCGCCCGGTGAGCCTCGTACCGAGGAGTTCGCAGCCCGGTTGGCCCGACTGCCCGACCAGGACCGGCCCCGCGCGGACCCCGTCTTCACCCTGCACGCCTATCGGCGGTCCGGGTAGGGGTGGTGTCCGGCCACACATCCGGGCGTCGGTTCAGGATCGCGGCCACCATGGGGCGGGACGACACCAGTACGTCGGCCAGGAAACGGGACCGGCGTACGCCCAGTGCGCGCAGGGCGCGGCCGTGGTCGGCGATCACGATCAGGCAGGCCCCGGCCAGCAGTCCGCGCCACAGGGACAGCAGCGGGCGCCGTAGCGCCCGCGGCAGTTCGGCCACCGAGTCGTGCAGGCGGGCACAGTGGAACGGTATGTGGCGCTCCTCGTCCGCGAGGATGCGGGCCGCCACCTCCGAGGTGAGGGCGTCGCCGCTGCCGTCGCGCAGGGCGCGGTAGTAGCGCAGGGCCACCACCTCCGCGACCATCAGCACCAGCAGCTCCAGGCGCAGGCCCATCAGCCGGCGTACCCGGACGAACGCGGTGTCGGTCCAGTGCCCGGACAGCACCGGCATGCCGCCCGCCGTCAGCAGCAGGGCGAGGAGACGGGCGTGGTTCTGCTCCTCGGCGATGAACAGCCGTACCGCCCGGGCGTATTGGGGGTCTCCCGCCTCGTCGGCCTTGGCGGTGAGGTTCGCGCCGTCGCCGTCCTCCCCGGTCTGGAAGCGCTGGACGCTCGCCCACACCGCCGGGTCAAGGCGCGCGGCACGCGTCCAGTCCGGGTCGGCCCGCGCGGCCCTCCGTACCCGCTCCGCCTCGAAACCGTCCGCCCACTGCCCGAAACCGCTCACCCCGAGCCTCCCTCCGGCACGGCCCTCGCGCCTTGCTGACCCAGGACGCCGATCAGTGCCGAACCGTTCCGCCTCGCCAGAGGCTTGCCATAACGGCAACAGTTCTTGCCGTCGGACACCGCCCCGTCGCACGCTGGGCGCAGCCGGAACAGAGCCGGGGAAGAGAGGCTGACCAGCATGGCGCACGACCACCACCACGCACCCGCCGGGCACGGACACGCACACCACCACACCGACATCGACTGGGCCGAGATGGGCCCGGTGCTGGAGTCCCAGGCCGAGCTGCTCGCCCCCCTGTACCGCGAGGCGATGGCCTGGCTCGCCGAGGAGACCCCCGAGCCGGGCCTGATCGTGGACGCGGGCAGCGGCCCCGGCGTCGTCGCCTGCCTGTTCGCCGAGGAGTTCCCCGGCGCCCGGGTCACCGCCGTCGACGGCAGCGGACCCCTGCTGGAGCGCGCCCGGGGCCGCGCCGCCCGCCTCGGCGTGGACGGCCGCTTCTCCACCGTCACCGGCGAACTCCCGGACGCCCTCGACGAGTTGGAGTTCCCGGCCGACCTGCTGTGGGCCAGCCGCAGCCTGCACCACCTCGGGGACCAGCGGGCCGGCCTCGCCGCGTTCGCGGAGCGGCTCGCCCCCGGCGGCACGCTGGCCCTCCTCGAAGGCGGACTCCCCGCCCGCTACCTGCCCCGCGACATCGGCATCGGCCGCCCCGGCCTGCAGTCCCGGCTCAACGCGGCCGAGGAGGAGTGGTTCAGCCGGATGCGCGCCGAGCTGCCCGGCGCGGTCGCCGAGCCCGAGGACTGGCCCGCCCTGCTCACCTCGGCCGGCCTGAAGCCCACCCGCACCCGGACCTTCCTGCTGGACCTGCCCGCCCCCGCCGACGAGGCCGCCCGCGACTACGCCGCCGCCTACTTCACCCGGCTGCGCGACGGCCTCGGTGACGCCCTGGACGCCGACGACCGCGCCACCCTGGACCGCCTCCTCGACCGCGCCGACCCGGAGAGCGTGTACCACCGGTCCGACCTGTTCGTGCTGGACGCGTACACCGTCTACACGGCCGTACGCCCCCGCTGAATCAGTTCTCCGCGAGGAACTGCCGGGCCAGCCGGTCCCCGAGGGCGACCGCCGCGTCATGGCTCTCGATGGGGGACACCCGCGAGTCCTTGAACAGGATGTACGTCACCCCGGACTCGGCGCCCCCGGTCGCTGGGTCCGGGTCGATGCCCAGGGCCTCGGCGGTCGCGTACGACGCCTCGCCGATGATCTCCTTCGGGCCGGTGTCCCCGACGACGGCGTACTCCACCTGGTCGCCGTGGATGACGGCGACCACTCCGCCGCCCGCGATGCCGGCCGCCGCGGGGTCCCACAGGGCGCTCTTACCGGGCACGACCACGTACGGCAGCGTGTCGGCGCGCAAGGGCTTGCCGTCGGACTGGTGGAAGGCGGTGTCGTCCTGGTACCAGGGGTCGCGGTCCTCGTTGCAGTGGGTCGTGCGCTGCCCGTCGCAGTCCACGTCCAGGTCCGCCTGCCAGAACACCGCGCCCTTCAGGCCGCACACCGGGACGGTCGCGGCGCTCTCGGCGTCGGTGCGGTACAGGCCGTCGGAGATCCGGTCGCACGTGCGCACCTTCGCCAGCAGGTCGGCCGCGGGGACCGTGCCCTCCCGCGCCCGCCTCGGCGTGTCACCGTGCGCGGCGGCCAGGGCCGTGGCGCAGAGCAGGACGGTCCCGGCGGCGGTGGCGAGACCCAGGGGACGAAGACGCACGGCGCGGAGCCCTTCCCGGCGAAGCGGCGCACAGAGCCGCCCGCCCCGCGTGGGGACGGGCGGCTCGGCGATGTCAGACCATGTCGAACGTGGCCGGATCGGGACCCAGCCGCTTGTCCTCGTTCAGCGCGCTGATGGCGGCGAGGTCCTCGTCGTCCAGGCTGAAGTCGAACACCTCGATGTTCTCCTTGATCCGCGACGGCGTCACGGACTTCGGGATGACGATATTGCCGAGCTGGATGTGCCAGCGGAGCACGACCTGCGCCGGCGTACGCCCGTGCTTCCGCGCGATGGCGACGATCGCCGGGACCTCCAGCAGGCCCTTGCCCTGGCCGAGCGGCGACCACGCCTCGGTGGCGATGCCCTGCTCGGCGTTGAACTCCCGCGCCGCGCGCTGCTGGAGCTGCGGGTGCAGCTCGATCTGGTCGACCGCCGGGATGACGGACGTCTCCGCGATCAGCCGCTGAAGGTGCTCCGGCAGGAAGTTGGACACGCCGATCGCGCGGATACGGCCGTCGGAGTACAGCTTCTCGAACGCCTTGTAGGTGTCGAGGTAGTTGTCCCGCGCGGGCAGCGGCCAGTGGATCAGATAGAGGTCGAGGTAGTCGAGACCGAGCTTCTCCAGCGACGTGTCGAAGGCACGCAGGGTCGAGTCGTACCCCTGGTCGCTGTTCCAGAGCTTGGTGGTGACGAAGAGGTCCTCGCGGGGCACGCCGGACGCGGCGATCGCCTTGCCGGTGCCCTCTTCGTTGCCGTAGATCGCCGCGGTGTCGATGCTGCGGTACCCGGTCTCCAGCGCCGTGGCGACCGCGCGCTCCGCCTCGTCGTCCGGGACCTGCCAGACGCCGAAGCCGAGCTGGGGCATCTCGACACCGTTGTTGAGGATGATCGGGGGGACCTTGCTGCTCACGAGCCTGTGATCCTTCGGTTGCGGACAGGTGCTGTACCCATCCTCAACGATCACGGGCCGGTCCGCATTCCTGACGGCGGGATCAGGACCGGTAGAGGGCCTCCACCTCACGCTCGTACGCCTTCTCGATCGCCTTCCGCTTCAGCTTCAGCGACGGCGTCAGCAGCCCGTGCTCCTCGGTGAACGGCTGGGCCAGGATGCGGAACGTACGGATCGACTCGGCCTGCGAGACCAGCGTGTTCGCCGCGACCACCGCCCGGCGCACCTCCGTCTCCAGATCGGCGTCGCGCACCAGCTCGGCCGGGGTGGGCCGGGGCTTGCCGCGCATCTGGAGCCAGTGGTCGACGGCGTCCTGGTCCAGGGTGACCAGCGCCGCGATGTACGGGCGGTCGTTGCCGACGACGATGCACTGGTTGACCAGCGGATGGTCGCGCACCCGCTCCTCCAGCACACCGGGGGAGACGCTCTTGCCGCCGGAGGTCACCAGGATCTCCTTCTTGCGGCCGGTGATGGTCAGATAGCCGTCCTCGTCCAGCGAGCCCAGGTCACCGGTGGCGAGCCAGCCGTCGTGCAGGGTCTCGTCGGTCGCCTTGGGGTTGTTGAGATAGCCCTGGAAGACGTTTCCGCCGTGCAGCCAGACCTCGCCGTCGTCCGCGACGTGCACGGTCACACCGGGGACGGCCTGGCCTACGGTGCCGTAGCGGGTGCGCTCGGGCGGGTTGGCGGTGGCGGCGGCGGTCGACTCGGTCAGGCCGTAGCCCTCGTAGATCTGGACGCCGGCGCCCGCGAAGAACAGGCCGAGGCGGCGGTCCATCGCCGAGCCGCCCGACATCGCGTTGCGGATACGGCCGCCCATCGCCGCGCGGACCTTGGAGTACACCAGCTTGTCGAAGAGCTGGTGCTGCATCCTGAGGCCCGCCGAGGGGCCGGGGCCGAGACCCCACGCCTTGGCCTCCAGCGCCTCGGCGTACTTCACGGCCACGTCCACCGCCTTCTCGAAGGGCGTCGCCTTGCCGTCCTTCTCCGCCTTGCGCCGGGCCGAGTTGAACACCTTCTCGAAGATGTACGGCACCGCCAGGATGAACGTCGGCCGGAACGCGGCGAGGTCCGGCAGCAGCGCGGCCGCGTGCAACTGCGGCTGGTGCCCGAAGCGGACCCGGCCCCTGAGCGCCGCGACCTCCACCATGCGGCCGAAGACATGGGCCAGCGGCAGGAACAGCAGGGTGGACGCCTCGTCGCCCTTCTTGGAGTGGAACACCGACTCCCAGCGGCGGATCACCGTGTCCGCCTCGAACATGAAGTTGCCGTGCGAGAGGACACAGCCCTTGGGGCGGCCCGTGGTGCCCGAGGTGTAGATGATGGTGGCGGTCGACTCCGGGGTCACCGCCTCGCGGTGCCGGTGCACCACCTCGTCGTCCAGGTGCGCCCCGGCGTCGTACAGCTCCCGTACGCAGTTCGCGTCGAGCTGCCAGAGCCGGCGCAGGCGGGGGAGGCGGCCGATGACCGTGGCGATCGTCATCGCGTGGTCCTCGTGCTCCACCACGGCGGAGGTGACCTCGGCGTCGTGCAGCATCCAGAAGCACTGCTCGGCGGAGGAGGTCGGGTAGACGGGCACCACCTGGGCACCGATCGTCCACAGCGCGAAGTCGAAGAGGGTCCACTCGTAGCGGGTGCGGGACATGATGGCGACCCGGTCGCCGAAGCGGACGCCCTGGGCGAGGAGGCCCTTGGCGAGGGCGACGACCTCGTCGCGGAACTCGGCGGCGGTCACGTCCCGCCACTGCCCCTGGTCGTCCTTGCGGCCGAGGGCGATGTGCAGCGGGTCGGTGCGCGCGTTGTCGAAGACGGCGTCGGCCAGGCCGCCCACCGGCGGCTCCGACTCCCTCTCCGTCACAGGGTTGGTGAACTCGCGCAAACCTCGCTCCCCCCTATCTCGCTCTTCCTCGCTCCTCCGTCACGGACCCGCGACGCTCCGCACAGCGCCGTGAAAGCTACCCCACCGAATGGCCGGATGGGAGGGGTCCGGAAACCGGCCAAACCTCACGTACCTCACGCCCACCACCCGGAAAATCCCCGCACATGCGGAAGGGCCGGACACGATACTGACGGGTCGGTACGTACCCCGGTCGTAATCTCCACCGAATCTGTACGGGCCGGTCACGGAGGCCGCCAGGTGAGGCGCCTGCTCTCAGCCGACCGGCGGCCCACGTGATCGACGCACCGCTCACCGCACTGGCGGGTATCTTCGTTGAGCTGTGCTGTGGTATTGCCGGGGTGGGGCTTCGGGTGGACAGGGGGGTGGTCTGCGATGCCGGTGGCGGAGATCGTGACGGCGGCGTTCGGAATCGCGGGGAAGGTGGCGGCGAAGCCGGCCGCGGACGCGGCGCTGCGGAAGGAGCTGACGGTCAAGGCTCTGAAGAAGCTCCACCTCGATCCGCATGTGCCACCGCAGGACTTCGACACGCTGTACGCCTACACGCTGATCGAGTACGGCGTCGGCTGTTCCGTGTCGGTGCCCGCCCTCTTCCGGGACGAGTACGTCATAGAGGCGTTCCGGCGTTCCTTCGAGGCCGGTGACTGGGACCGGCTGCGCGCGGAGGTGGCGAACGCGGTCGAACGGGGGCGGGAAACCGCCGAGTTCGGGCATCTGGACCACAACTTCGCCGAGACGCACGTCGACGGCTTCGTGACAGCGTTCCAGGGTTTGGTCGACCGCAGCCGCGCGCCCCACGAGACCCGCATGGAACGCAAGCTGGACGAACTGCTGGAACGGGTCAGCCATACCCGGGACGAGGAGGAGATCCACCGCGCCCGCACCGAGCCGGGGCGCGCCGAACTCTCACCGGCCGCGCGCCTCATGCGGGACGTCTCCGACTGGTTCGTCGCGGTGGGGTACGAGATCCGGCGCACCTGGGAGGCCGACCACGACACCGTCGCCCTGCTCGTCGACGTACCCCAGCGCCGCCCGGGCCGCTTCGACCGTACGGTGATGCTCTGTGTGGAAGGTGAACTGGCCCCCCACCACATCAACCTCCTCGACCAGCTCGTCACCGACGAGGGGGCGCGCGAGGGGTGGGGCCTTGCGCAGATGCGGGTCAGCAATGCGGCGCGGCAGCGCGTGGAAGGCAGCGGGGACCGCCTCTTCTGCTACACCTTCGACGAACTCGTCGAGCTGGAGGCCGACTTCGAGCCGTACATCGCCTGGGTCGAACAGGAGGTGCGGCGTCGGGGGATCGACACGAGGTACGTTCCGCTGTCCTGCCAGAAGGACGAGATCGACCCCGCGACCCAACAGCCCCTGGACACAAGCGTCTACGGCTGGCGCGAGGGTGGCCTGGACCACTATGTCGCCGGCTGGCTGGAGGACCCGGCGAAGAAACACCTGTCCCTGCTGGGTGAGTTCGGCATGGGCAAGTCCTGGTTCGCGCTGCACCTGGCCGGCGAGATGGCACGCGGCTGGCAGGACGCCCGCCGCAAGGGCCTCCCCCGCCCCCGCATCCCCCTGCTCATCCCGCTCCGGGACTACGCCAAGCAGACCTCCGTGGAAGCGCTGCTGTCGGAGTTCTTCTTCAACAAGCACAAGATCAACCTGCGTAGTTACGACGTTTTCCGCGTCTTGAACCGGATGGGCCGACTGCTGCTCGTCTTCGACGGCTTCGACGAGATGGCGGCGCGGGCCGACCGCAACACCATGGTCGACAACTTCTGGGAGCTGGCCAACGCCGTCGAACCGGGAGCCAAGGTCCTGCTGAGCAGCCGCACCGAACACTTTCCGGACGCCCAGGAAGCCCGCGACCTGTTCAGCGCGAAGGTGGCCGCCTCCGCGTCAGTGGTCGGCAAGGACGGTCCCATGTTCGAGATCGTCGAGCTGGTGCCCTTCGATGACGAACAGATCGAACGGATGCTCAGCCACACGTCGTTGACTGCGGACCAGGTGCGGACGGTCATGACCCACGAAGACGTGCGCGACCTGATGCGTCGGCCCGTCATGTCGGAGCTGGTGATCGACGCGCTCCCGGAGATCGAACGCGGGGCGCAGATCGACCTCGCCCGTATCTACCTTTACGCGATCCAGCGGAAGATGGACCGCGACATCAAGATGGAGCGGACCTTCACCTCGCGCGGCGACAAGCTCTTCTTTCTGTGCGAGGTCGCCTGGGAAATGCTGTCGAGCAACCGGCTGACGCTCAACTACCGCGACTTTCCCGACCGATTGAGAGAATGCTTCGGTCCTGCCGTGCAGAGGGCGAAGGATCTCGACTACTGGGCACAGGACATGCGGAACCAAGGCATGCTGGTGCGGAACGCCGAGGGTGACTACGGGCCTTCGCACAAGTCACTGCTGGAGTTTCTCGTCGCGTTCAAGTTCGCCGCCGAACTAGGTCTCCTGGATGCCGACTTCCTGCGGCTGATCCCGGGTGCCGGCGACCCGAACGGCGAGTACTCCACTTGGTCGTCCTACTTCGCGGCCCGGGGGACCGACGGGGCTCTGCCCGTCCTCGGCACCTTCATGGCGGAGCCGCAGGCCAACTTGGGCCGGGGTTTCGGGTCCCTGCGGCGCAATGAGGTGGTCTACCGCTTCCTGGGCGCCATGGTCGGACAGCATCCGCAGTGCAAGGAAAGACTGCTCGACATCGCTGTCGACACCCGCGATGCCGATGACGAGGACGACTTGGGATCGCTCGCGGGCAACTGCCTCAGCCTGCTCGTCGCAGCCGGGGAGAGCCTGGAGAACGTCAGCCTGGCAGGCGTGGACCTTGCCGGCTTCGCTCCTTCGTGGCTGGCGCGACAGGTTTCCATGACCGGGGCCGATCTGGACGGGGCCAACCTCCGGCAAGCGGAACTGGAGAACGTCGATCTGGCAGGGGCCAACCTGGCCAATGCTCGACTTCCGCTCAGCATCCTCACGGACGCGCATGTCCTCCATGGCGGCCTGGCGCATGCCGGTGCTGTGATGGCCGGGGCCAACGGCGAGGTGTCGCACTGGCCGGACGGCCGGGTGGACGTCGAACCACTGAAGTTCTCGGTCGACATGGAACGCGAGGACGGCAGCCTTGAGTGCGATCTCCTTCCCTGGGGCGACAGCGCGTGGCTACTGCGTGACAGGACCGGTGGCCGCTGTATCGATGTCCGTACTGGACAGGTGGGTGAGCGCGTCTCTCCGAGCAAGGGAGCGCTGCTCCGCTGGGAGGGGAGGCTGACCTCGGCAGACTGGGACTTCACGAACGGAGAACTCCGCATCGCCGATTGCGCGACTGGCGAACTGGTAGCGACCTTGCCTGTGCCGACCGTCGCGGAAGGGATTCTCGTGGGCTTCGTCAGATGGGAGGGCATCACCATGCTCCAGCATGAGGACGATCGGCTTCGCTACATGCTCTTCGAGCCGGCAATGCCGACCATGTGGCGCACTTTGTACGAGTCGCCGCTCGTCGAGGTGGCCAACCCGACTTATATCGTGTCTTCCTCGAGCCTCCTCATGATCCAAGCTGGCCGGGCCGTCGTGGCCGTGGACTTCGTCGCGAGTCATGCGGAGATGAACGCCCCGGGGCTCGCCGTTCCTTGCCCGACAGAGGACCGAAAGCGTCTGTACGCAAATGGACGAGGCTTTGCCTACAGTGCCGGGCCCGGTCTCGCCGCCCTCGCCACCGATGACGAGATCTTGGTCTGGAACCTGCACAGCGGGGCCGAAGAGCTCCTCTGGAGTATCGACCCCGTTCCCAGCGGGTTCTCCGCCATGTGGAACTCCGAGGACGGCGCACGCCTGGTCGTCCTCACGCAGATGGGTGAGCTGACGGTCCACGACTTCGGCAGCGGAGAGATCCTCTCCCGGACGATGCTCAGCTCTCGCCTGCAGGGGACCCGCTTTTCCCGTGAGTGCGGCCTTGGCGACGTCACCCTGGAAGCCATCACCCGCGCCGGAGGCGTGATCGTCGATTAGCCGCTCCGCCGCCGCAGCCTCTCCCCGCCCGCCAGGATCGCCGCCGCCAGTGCGTTCGCCGCGTCCTCTGTCGTGCCCCGCGCCCGGGCGTGGGTCAGGGTGAAGTCGACCTTGCCGAGGTCGGGGAGGGCGGCGCGGTCGGGGATGCGGGTGAGGCCCGGGGGGATGAGGTGGCGGGAGTGGGCCATGACGCCGAGGCCCGCTCGCGCGGCGGCGATGAGGCCGTTGAGGCTGGTGCTGGTGCAGACGATGCGGTAGGGGCGGGAGTGGGACTCGAGGGTTTCCAGGGCTCGGGCGCGGGTGATGCCGGGTGGGGGGTAGACGATCAGGGGGACCGGGCGGTCCGGGTCCAGGCGGAGGCGGTCCGTGCCGATCCAGACCAGGTCGTCGCGCCAGACCAGGCGGCCGCGCGGGTCCTCGGGGCGGCGTTTGGCGAGGACCAGGTCGAGCTTGCCCTCGGCCAGGCGCTCGTGGAGGGTGCCGGACAGCTCCACCGTCAGTTCGAGGTCGACCTCGGGATGGTCGTACCGGAAGCCCTCCAGGATCTCCGGGAGGCGGGTCAGGACGAAGTCCTCCGAGGCGCCGAACCGCAGCCGCCCCCGTACGCGCGGGCCGGAGAAGTACGCCGCAGCCTGTTCCTGCACCTCCAGCAGCCGCCGCGCGAAGCCGAGCATCGCCTCGCCGTCCCCGGTCAGCTCCACCGAGTGGGTGTCCCGCGTGAACAACTGGCGCCCCGCCGCCTCCTCCAGCCGACGCACATGCTGGCTCACCGTCGACTGCCGCAGCCCCAGCCGCCGCGCGGCCTGCGTGAAGCTGAGCGTCTGCGCCACCGCGAGGAACGTACGCAGGTGCGTAGGGTCGTACATGGAGGCCAGCGTAGCCCGGTCATCATGAAGCGCGATCGCAGTCAGAGCGGTATGCCGGATTCCGTGATCGGCGCCGACCAGGCACGATGGAGATCGTCCGCCCCACCGAGACGCTACGGAGCCCTGTGAAACGCCGGCTGCCCATCGACCCGTACATCGCGCTGCTCCTCGGCACGGTGGGCCTGGCCGCGCTGCTGCCCGCGCGGGGCGTCGCCGCCGACGTGGCCTCCGGCGCCTCCACGGCCGCCATCGCGTTCCTGTTCTTCCTCTACGGCGCCCGCCTCTCCACCCGCGAGGCGATGGAGGGGCTGCGCCACTGGCGGCTCCACCTCACCGTCCTGGCCTGCACCTTCGTCGTCTTCCCGCTGCTCGGGCTGGCCGCGCGCGGACTGGTCCCGGCGCTGCTGACCCAGCCGCTCTACCAGGGCCTGCTGTTCCTCACCCTGGTCCCGTCGACCATCCAGTCCTCCATCGCCTTCACCTCCATCGCGCGCGGCAACGTCCCCGCCGCGATCTGCGCCGGCTCCTTCTCCTCCCTCGTCGGCATCGTCGTCACCCCGCTGCTCGCCGCCGTCCTGCTGGGCAACTCCGGCGGCGGCTTCTCCGCCGACTCGCTGCTGAAGATCGTGCTGCAACTGCTGGTGCCGTTCCTCGCCGGGCAGTTGCTACGGCGCTGGATCGGCGGCTTCGTCGCGCAGCACAAGAAGGTGCTCGGACTGGTCGACCGGGGCTCGATCCTGCTGGTCGTCTACACCGCGTTCAGCGAGGGCATGGCCCAGGGCATCTGGCACCAGGTGAGCGTGCCGAGGCTCGGCGCGCTGCTGCTGGTGGAGGCCGTCCTGCTCGCCGTGATGCTGGCGCTGACCTGGTACGGCGCGCGGGCGCTGGGCTTCAAAAGGGGCGACCGCATCGCCATCCAGTTCGCCGGGTCGAAGAAGTCCCTCGCCGCCGGACTCCCCATGGCCGGCGTCCTGTTCGGCGCCCACGCCTCCCTCGCCGTACTTCCCCTGATGCTCTTCCATCAGATGCAGCTCATGGTCTGCGCGGTCATCGCCAAGCGCCGCGCCCACGACCCCGAGGAACCGCCGGCCCCGCCGGCCCAGGTGCCCCGCCCGCGCGTACGGCCGGACGGCGACAACGCCCCGTAGACGGCCGAACGCGTCGCGTTCACGGACCCGTTGACCCGGATTTCCGGCACGGACAGCCCACGAGGGCTAACGTTCCGTCATGACCGCAGCCCCCGTACTCGACCCCCGGCGCACCGCCCTCGTCCTCGTCGACCTCATGGACCGCCTCGTCGCGCTGCCGCTGGAACCCCGCAAGGGCGCCGAAGTGCTCACCGCCTGCGAGGAGTTGGCGAACCGCTGCCGCGCCGGGGGCGCACTCGTCGTCCTCGTCCGGGTCGAACGGCCCACCGTCGCCGAACAGCCGCCCGGCAGCGGGCTCGTCGCCGGACTGCGGCACGAGGGCGACCTGGAGGTGGTCAAGCGGACCATCGGCGCGTTCCAGGGCACCGGGCTGGACGAGCTGCTGCGGGACCGTGGCATCGACACCCTGGTCCTCGGCGGCATCGCCACCAACCTGGGCGTCGAGTCCACCGCCCGCGCCGCCGCCGACCTGGGCTACGCGCTGGTCTTCGCGGAGGACGCCATGGCCGCGTTCACGGCCGCCGAGCACGACGCGTCGGTACGGCTGGACTTCCCCCGCCTGGGCACCGTCACCACCGTCGGACGGCTGGGCTTCGAGGCCGCAGGGGACTGAGGGCTTTCCGGCCATCCGGTGGCCTCTCCCATCTGAGGGCTTTCCGGCCACCGGACCCTCCCGCCGACCGCCCGACGCACGGAGCCGACCGTTCACCGCAAACGCGCCGCGCCCCACCTTCTCAACCCACCCGCCTCGACCTACCGTCCGGCCCCATGAGCAGCCCCCCTGTCGCGCCCCCGGGCTGGAGCCGCTGGCTCGTACCGCCCGCCGCGCTCTCCGTCCATCTCTCCATCGGCCAGGCGTACGCCTGGAGCGTGTTCAAGCCACCCCTGGAATCCGCGCTGCACCTCGACGGCACCCAGAGCGCGCTGCCGTTCCAGCTGGCGATCGTGATGCTGGGGCTGTCCGCCGCGTTCGGCGGCACCCTGGTCGAGCGCAACGGCCCGCGCTGGGCGATGACCGTGGCCCTGGTCTGCTTCTCCTCCGGGTTCCTGATCTCCGCGCTCGGCGCCCAGACCCAGCAGTACTGGCTGATCGTCCTCGGGTACGGGTTCGTCGGCGGCATCGGCCTGGGCATCGGCTACATCTCGCCCGTCTCCACCCTGATGAAGTGGTTCCCGGACCGGCCCGGCATGGCCACCGGCATCGCCATCATGGGCTTCGGCGGCGGCGCGCTGATCGCCTCGCCGTGGTCGGCGCAGATGCTGGACTCCTTCGGCACCAGTCACACCGCGATCGCGGTGGCGTTCCTGGTGCACGGGCTGGCGTACGCCGTGTTCATGACCCTCGGGGTGCTGCTGGTCCGGGTGCCCCGGCCGGAGGGGCGTACGGACAGCGGTCCCGGCGCGGCCGGAGGCGTCCAGGTCTCGGCCCGCAGCGCGCTGCGCACCCCGCAGTTCTGGTTCCTGTGGGTCGTGCTGTGCACCAACGTCACGGCCGGGATCGGCATCCTGGAGAAGGCCGCCCCGATGATCACGGACTTCTTCGCGGACAGTTCCACCCCGGTCTCCGTCTCGGCCGCGGCAGGCTTCGTCGCGCTGCTGTCGGCGGCCAACATGGCGGGCCGGATCGGCTGGTCCTCCACCTCCGACCTCATCGGCCGCAAGAACATCTACCGCGTCTACCTGGGCGTCGGCGCGCTGATGTACCTGGTGCTCGCCCTGTTCGGGGACACGTCCAAGCCGCTGTTCGTGCTGTGCGCGCTGGTCGTCCTCTCCTTCTACGGCGGCGGCTTCGCCACGGTCCCCGCGTATCTGAAGGACCTCTTCGGCACGTACCAGGTCGGCGCCATCCACGGCCGGCTGCTCACCGCCTGGTCCACGGCGGGCGTACTCGGCCCGCTGATCGTCAACTGGATCGCCGACCGGCAGGAGGACGCGGGCAAGCACGGGCCCGCGCTGTACGGGCTCTCCTTCTCGATCATGATCGGTCTGCTCCTCGTCGGCTTCGTCGCCAACGAACTCATCCGCCCCGTCCACACCCGTCACCACGTCCCCGCCCCGAAGGAGGCCCCCGATGCCCAGCGAGAGCAGCCCGCCTGACTGGCGCCCCCTGATCGCCCTCTCCTGGCTCTGGGTGGGCGCACCGCTCGCCTACGGGCTGTACGAGCTGGTGCGGAAGGCGACGCAGCTCTTCACGGGGTGAGGTGTCGGGCGTCCGTACGAGGGTCTGCGTGAAGCCGACAACCGGGGTGCCCGATTCCTGTGGCTTCACGTACCCCCGTACCCGTGAGTCACTGCGCAGACTGGAGGGTCCCGCCACCCACGGCAGCAACGAGGGGACCCCGACATGCACGGCTCGCGTATCGCCGCGATCGGCCACTACCAGCCCGCCAAGGTGCTCACCAACGAGGACCTGGCGCGCATGGTCGACACCAGCGACGAGTGGATCACCAGCCGGGTCGGCATCCGCACCCGGCACATCGCGGGCCCCGACGAGCCGGTGGACGAGCTGGCCGCGCACGCCGCCGCCAAGGCGCTGGCCACGGCCGGGCTCGCCCCCGGCGACATCGACCTGGTGCTGGTCGCCACCTCCACGGCGATCGACCGCTCCCCGAACACCGCCGCGCGGGTCGCGGCCCGCCTCGGCATCCCCGAGCCCGCCGCGATGGACGTCAACGTGGTGTGCGCCGGCTTCACCCACGCGCTGGCCACCGCCGACCACACGGTACGGGCGGGGGCCGCGACGCGGGCGCTGGTGATCGGCGCGGACAAGATGTCCGAGGTCACCGACTGGACCGACCGCTCCACCTGCGTGCTGGTCGGCGACGGCGCGGGCGCGGCGGTGGTCGAGGCGTGCGCGCCGGGGGAGCCGGCCGGGATCGGGCCGGTGCTGTGGGGTTCGGTGCCGGAGATGGGGAACGCGGTACGGATCGAGGGCACGCCGCCGAGGTTCGCGCAGGAGGGGCAGAGCGTGTACCGCTGGGCCACCACCCAGCTCCCGCCGATCGCCCGGCGGGCCTGCGAGAAGGCGGGCGTCGAGCCGGCCGACCTCGCGGCGGTCGTCCTGCACCAGGCCAACCTGCGGATCATCGAGCCGCTGGCGCAGAAGATCGGCGCGGTGAACGCGGTCGTCGCCCGCGACGTCACCGAGTCCGGCAACACCTCCGCCGCGAGCATCCCCCTCGCCCTCTCCAAGCTGATCGAACAGGGCAGCGTCCGCACCGGCGACCCGGCCCTCCTCTTCGGCTTCGGCGGCAACCTCTCCTACGCCGGCCAGGTGATCCGCTGCCCGTGATCCAGGGGTGGCCGAAGGCACAGATACGCAGGTGAAAGGCGCTCCAAAACCTTGGTATCGTTGTCCATGTCGCCGCGGGGAACACCCCCGGCCGGGTGACAGACACCTTGTCCGGGTGGCGGAATGGCAGACGCGCTAGCTTGAGGTGCTAGTGCCCTTTATCGGGCGTGGGGGTTCAAGTCCCCCCTCGGACACCAGCTCAGAACCCCTGTTGATCAGGGGTTTTCTGCTTTTCCGGGGGCGGTCTCACGGGTGGGCCGCCGGCCTGTCGATGGAGTACACCGTGACGGGGTTCCCGGCCAGCGTGTCCTCCCGCAGCGGCGTGAAGCCGAGCCGCTCCGCCACGCGCACCGACGGGGTGTTCCCGTGGCGGATCATGGCGGTGAAGTAGGCGCTGTCCAGGGTCTCGAATCCCCATGTCAGACAGGCGCGGGCCGCTTCGGTCGCGTAGCCGTGGCCCCACGCCTCGGCCCTCAGGGTCCAGCCCATCTCGACCTCGTCGAACATCTCCCAGTAGTTGAGGCCGGCCCGCCCGATGAACTCACCGCTCGACTTCAGCTCGACGGCACAGAGCCCGTGGCCCCGCTCGGCCCACTGCCGCTCGATGGACGTGAGGCGGTCCAGCGCGCGCTGGTGCGTGTAGGTGCCGATGAACCGGCTCACCCGGTCGTCGCTGTGGAGCGCGACGAACGCGTCGGCGTCCTCGACTCGTAGAGGCCGCAGTAGGAGGCGCTCGGTTTCGATCATCCGGTCAGCCTATCCATGTAACCCGGCCACAACTCCGTTGTGGAACCCGTCGTCGTGATGGCGGCCGGGCAGGAGTCGATCCCCCTGGAGGAGCGCGTCGGCTGGATACGGGAGCACTGGGCCGACGATCCGCATATCGCGGTCGTGGGTGTCGTGGACGATCTGCCGGTCGACTACGAGAGTGAGGTGGCGTGGGAGGGGCACGTCGGCCTGATGCGCCAGGCCCTCGCCCTGGGCCCGCACGCGCCCGCCGTCGACGCGGTGTTCAGCTCCGAGCCGTACGGCACCGAACTCGCCCGCCGCTTCGACGCCGCCCCCGTGCTGCTGGACGTCGACCGGGGCACCTTTGCCGTGTCCGGTACGAAGGTCCGCGCGGACCCCGTCGCCCACTGGACGGAGATCGAGCCGCCGGTCCGGGCGTGGCTGGCCCGTAGGGTCGTCCGCGACCCCGCCGACCGTGGCGGACCTCGACTGGGACGACGCCGACTTCGAACTCGTCGCCCGCCGCCAGAACCGTAGCGAGCAGCAGGCCGCCTGTACCGGTGGCCCGGTGCTCGTGTGCGACACCGACGCCCTGGCCACCACCGTCTGGCAGGAGCGCTACCGCGGCCGTACGACCGCGCCGGTACGGGACCTCGCGCGGGCGATGCCCCCGCGCGCCCTCTACCTGCTCACCTCGGACAAGGACGTCCCCTTCGACGACGACGGCCTCCGCGACGGCGAGCACCTGCGCGGCTGGATGACCGACCGCTTCCGCGAGACCCTCACCGGCTCAGGCGTCCCCTGGCAGGAACTCCACGGCGACCGCCGGACCCGCCTGACCGCCGCCCTCACGGCGGTGGACCGCCTCCTGTCCGACGGCTGGCACCTGGCGGAGCCTCTCGGCTGAGCCGGACCTCCTCAGGGGTGTGGCCAGACCGTCACGTCGACCAAGAGGAAGCCCAGTTCGGGGAGCGCCGTCGACTTGACCTGCACCACCAGGAGGGCGATGTTGCCCGCGCGGTCCTTGGCGCAGATCTCGCTCCCCGCCGCCACGGCCGCCAGCGGCAGATTGTGGCTGGTGGCGCCCTGGACTTCGAACTTGCACGAGTCGTAGGTGGCGCCCGGCTTGGCGTAGCGCAGGAGGAGCACGCTGCTGCGGCTCTCCAGTGAGCAGTCCTGCGCGCCGCAGGTGAAGCGGATGTCGCCCTTACGGTCTTTCCGGACGGCTGGCTCTCCGAGGTTCAGCGAGTTCGTCGCGTCCAAGTTCTGGAGAGGCTCCGCGACGGGCAGCGGCGTCGCGGGGGCGGTGGGGGACGGACGGGAGGAGGCTTCGACCGTGTCTCCCACGGAGCCGGAACCGCTCCCGGAGCCCGAGGCACCCGCACCCGTACCCGGCCGCTGCGACCCCGTCGCCGTGGACCCGTGCGACCCCGCCGAGCCGAGCGCCGACCACGCCAGACCCCCCAGCAGCGCCAGGGACGTGACGGCCGCGAGGGCGCCCGCGATCAGCGCCACACGCGCCCTGCGGGACATCGGCTCGGCCGGCGGGGGCGCGTAGGGCCAGTGCACCGAGGTGGGCGGGAGCATCCGGGTCGACGGGGCGAGGGGTGCCGGGACCGTCAGCTCCGAGCCCCTGATCTCCCGCCAGACGGACGGTCCTTCGCCGCCCTCGGGGTCGGGGCCTATGCGCTCCCTGCACCACTGGACGACGTCCGCCGGAGTGGCCCGTTCCTTCGGGTCGGCGGCCAGGCAGCGGGCGAACAGCGGGCGCAACTCCTCGGGCAGCAGCGAGAGATCGGGCGCGGAGTGCACGATCCGGTACAGCACGGCGGGCAACGAGCCGTCGCCGTACAGCGGTTCGCCCAGCAGCGCGAAGGCCGCCGTCTGGCCGAGGGCGAAGACATCCGTCGCCGGGGTGATTCCGCCGCCGGACGCCTGCTCGGGCGCCATGAACACGGGCGTGCCCATGGCGGCACCGGTGGCGGTGAACGAGGTGGCGTCGGCGGCCAGGGAGATGCCGAAGTCGATGACGCGGGGGCCGTCGGTGGCCAGCAGCACGTTCGACGGCTTCAGGTCCCGGTGCACGATGCCGGCCTCGTGGATCGCCTGGAGCGCCTCGGCCACGCCCGCCATCAGCCACAGCACGGCCGGAACGGGCAGCGGCCCACGCTCGGCGACGGCGTCCGCCAGCGAGGGTCCCGGCACGTACAGCGTGGCGAGCCACGGCGGTTCGGCCTCCGGACCGGCGTCGATCAACTCCGCGGTGTACGCGCCCCGGACACGCCGGGCCGCCGCGATCTCCCGGCGGAACCGGCGCCGGAAGGCGGGGTCGTCGGCCAGCTCCGACCGTACGACCTTGATCGCCACCGGCCGCCCGCCCTGCGTGTGCGACAGATAGACCCGGCCCATCCCGCCCGCACCGAGCCTGGCGGCCAGCCGGTATCCCCCCACCACGACCGGATCGTCCGCCTGAAGCGGCCGGAACGCCTCGCTGGTCTCGTTCATCGGTAGTCCTCGGGATGCGACTGCATCCAGGTGTTGATCTCGTCGCGGGTGTCCAGCAGCAGCTTCTGGTGGTGCTTGAGGTCGGGGAACGAGGGGTCGGTACCGACGGTCTCGCGGAGCTTGTCCGTCCAGGCCAGGGGAGCGGCGAAGTGGGCCGGGCCCTTGGGGCTCGCCTTCATGGAGTCATGGAGGTCGGTGAGGTTGCT
Source organism: Streptomyces bauhiniae (assembly GCF_004784475.1). Classification (GTDB taxonomy): domain Bacteria; phylum Actinomycetota; class Actinomycetes; order Streptomycetales; family Streptomycetaceae; genus Streptomyces; species Streptomyces seoulensis. The sequence continues at coordinate 116,059 of NZ_SRRT01000004.1, read as the reverse complement.
CAGGACGCGGTTCAGGAAGTACTCGCAGTTGCCCGGCGTGGTGCAGCCGTCGTTGTAGGTGGCCTGGAGGACGGCGAAGGCGTCGCGGACCTCGGGCGGAGCCACGGCGGGAGAAGCCGGTGCTGCCGGTGCCGATGAGGTTGGTGCAGAAGTCCGTACCGGTGCGGCGGACTTGGACGTGTCCTCCCCCGACGAGCACCCCGTCAGCAGCGCAGCGGTCAGCAGCAGTGGTCCCACACTGCGGGCGGTGAGCATCGTGACATCCCCCTGAAAGTCGTTCCGGTGCAGAACAGTTGACGGGTGATCTTCTCAGAAGGCGAGACCCGCTCACTTACCCGTGCCGCATCCCTTGACGCACCCCCCTCCGGAGGATTAACTCACGTCCTAAATTAAGCCCTGAGGAGCCGACGCGGTTTTCGGGGTTTCTCTCTCCCGGAAAGGGACCGCTGGAGTCATGCGCAGCATCCGAGCCGCGGCCACAGGCGCCGTCGTCATGTCTCTCGCCCTCGCGGCAACGGCGTGCGGAGGAGGTACGGACAGCGGGGACGGAGCCGGCGGCTCGTCCAAGACGCTGACCTACTGGGCCTCCAACCAGGGCGCCAGCGTCGCCGTGGACAAGCAGGTGCTCCAGCCCGAGCTGGACAAGTTCGAGCAGCAGACCGGCATCAAGGTCAAGGTCGAGGTCGTGCCCTGGTCCGACCTGCTCAACCGCATCCTCACCGCCACCACCTCCGGCCAGGGCCCGGACGTGCTGAACATCGGCAACACCTGGAGCGCCTCGCTGCAGGCGACCGGGGCGCTGCTGCCCTGGGACACCAAGAACTTCGACAAGATCGGCGGACGGGACCGCTTCGTCGACCCCGCGCTCGGCTCCACCGGCGCCGAGGGCAAGGACCCGGCCGCCGTACCGCTGTACTCGATGTCGTACGCCCTCTACTACAACAAGCAGATCTTCGCCGACGCCGGCATCGACGGGCCCCCGGCCACCTGGGACGAACTCGTCGCCGACGGCGCCAAGATCAGGGCCAAGGGCAAGTCCGTGCTCGGCGCCGAGGGTTCGAACCTCTCCGAGAACATCCACCACGTCTTCGTCTTCGCCAAGCAGCACGACGCCGACTTCTTCTCCGCCGACGGCAAGCCCGACTTCACCAACCCCAAGGTGGTCGACGCCGTCAAGCAGTACGTCGACCTGATGGCCAAGGACAAGGTCATCCCGGCGGGCAACGCCGAGTACGCGCAGAACCAGTCCGTCAGCGACTTCGCCAAGGGCAAGCAGGCCATGCTGCTCTGGCAGTCCGCCGCCGCCAACCTCAAGTCCCAGGGCATGAAGGACGACGCCTACGGTGTCGCCCCCGTACCCGTCCAGGAGGGCACCCCCGGACCCGGCGCCCAGGTCAACTCGATGGCCGCGGGCATCAACATCGCCGTCTTCAAGGACAGCCACAACCTCGACGGCGCCACCGAGTTCGTGAAGTTCATGACCAGCGACGCCGAGCAGAAGATCCTCAACAAGGCGTACAGCTCCATCCCGCCGGTCAAGGCCGCGCAGGCGGACCCGGCGTTCGACGGGCCGGCCACCGCCGTGCTGAAGGACACCCTCGCCAAGAGCGCCGCCGCGCTGCCGCAGGTCGCCACCGAGTCGCAGTTCGAGACGGCTGTCGGCACCGCGGTGAAGGACCTGTTCGCCGACGCCGCCGCCGGGCGCGCGGTCACCACCGCCTCCGTCAAGGCCAAGCTGGAGAAGGCCCAGCAGCAGATGCCGGCGGCCTGACGTCCATGACCTCCACCGTTCTCAAGGAACCGGTGCGCGAGGACACCCCCGGTGCGGCGCGCGGCCCGCGCCGCACCGGGCGGTCCCGCCGCACCGCGCTCCCGTACCTGCTCCTGCTGCCCGCCCTGGTCTTCGAACTCCTCGTGCATCTGGTCCCGATGGTCATCGGCACCCTGATGAGCTTCAGGTCCATCACCCGCTTCACGCTGCGCGACTGGAGCAACGCCCCCTGGACCGGCCTGCGCAACTACCGCGTGGCCGTGGACTTCGACGCCCCGGCCGGCGAGGCGCTGCTGCGCTCCTTCGCCGTCACCGTCGGCTTCACCCTGCTCTCGGTCGCCCTGTGCTGGGCGCTCGGCACCGCCGCCGCCGTCTTCATGCAGGACACCTTCCGGGGCCGCGGCATCCTGCGCGCCCTGTTCCTGGTGCCGTACGCGCTGCCCGTCTACGCGGCCGTCATCACCTGGGTGTTCATGTTCCAGCACGACAACGGCCTGGTGAACCACGTCCTGCACGACCAGCTCCACGTCACCGACAAGCCGTCCTTCTGGCTCATCGGCGACAACAGCTTCTACGCCCTGCTCACCGTCTCGGTGTGGAAGGGCTGGCCGTTCGCCTTCCTCATCGTGATGGCGGGCCTGCAGAACATCCCGCGCGAACTCTACGAAGCCGCCGCCCTGGACGGCGCCGGGATGTGGCAGCAGATCCGCCGCATCACCCTGCCGTCGCTGCGCCCGGTCAACCAGGTACTGGTCCTGGTGCTGTTCCTCTGGACGTTCAACGACTTCAACACGCCCTACGTCCTGTTCGGCCGGGCGGCACCCGAGGCCGCCGACCTGATCTCCGTGCACATCTACCAAACCACCTTCCTCACCTGGGACTTCGGCACCGGCTCCGCCATGTCCGTCCTGCTGCTGCTCTTCCTGCTGGCCGTGACCGGCGGATACCTGCTGTTCACCTCACGCGGAAGGAGGGCCGGAAATGGCTGACTCGTCGCCCATGGCGCCGCCCCGTTCGTTCCTGTGGTCCCGCCGGATCTTCCTCACCCTGCTCACCGGCTTCGTCCTGCTGCCCGTCTATGTGATGGTCTCCAGCTCGCTCAAGCCGCTCGCCGACGTCACCGACAAGTTCCGCTGGCTGCCGAGTGAGTTGACGATCCGGCCGTACATCGACATCTGGTCCACCGTGCCGCTCGCCCGGTACTTCGTGAACTCGCTGATCGTCGCGGGCTCGGCCACCATCTGCTCGGTCGTCATCGCCGTCTTCGCGGCCTACGCGGTCAGCCGGTACGACTTCCGGGGCAAGCGCGTCTTCACGGTCACCGTGCTGTCCACCCAGATGTTCCCCGGCATCCTCTTCCTGCTCCCGCTGTTCCTGATCTACATCAACATCGGCAACGCCACCGGGATCGCCCTGTTCGGCTCGCGCGCCGGGCTGATCCTCACCTACCTGACCTTCTCGCTGCCGTTCTCCATCTGGATGCTGATCGGGTACTTCGACTCGGTGCCGCGCGACCTCGACGAGGCGGCGCTGGTGGACGGCTGCGGGCCGCTCGGCGCGCTGTTCCGGGTGGTCGTGCCGGCCGCGGTGCCCGGCATCGTCGCCGTCGCCGTGTACGCCTTCATGACCGCGTGGGGAGAAGTCCTCTTCGCGTCCGTGATGACCAACGACACCACCCGCACCCTCGCCGTCGGGCTCCAGGGCTACTCCACCCTCTACGACGTCTACTGGAACCAGATCATGGCCGCCTCGCTCGTGGTGAGCGTCCCCGTGGTCGCCGGGTTCCTGCTGCTCCAGCGTTATCTCGTCACCGGACTGACGGCGGGCGCCGTCAAGTGACCGACTCCCCGCACCTCGAAGGGACTTCCATGTCCGAGCCCATCGACCTCGCCGCCTTTCCGGACAACTTCCGCTGGGGCACGGCCACTTCGGCGTACCAGATCGAGGGCGCCGTCACCGAGGACGGCCGCTCACCGTCGATCTGGGACACCTTCTCGCACACCCCCGGCAAGATCGACGGCGACGACAACGGGGACACCGCCTGCGACCACTACCACCGCTGGCGCGACGACCTCGCCCTGATGCGCCAACTGGGCGTGGACATGTACCGGTTGTCCGTCGCCTGGCCGCGGGTGATGCCCGGCGGCGACGGCCCGGTCAACCCCAAGGGGCTGGCTTTCTACGACGAGTTGACCGACGCCCTGCTGGAGGCGGGCATCACCCCCTCCGTCACCCTCTACCACTGGGACCTGCCGCAGGTGCTCCAGGACCGGGGCGGCTGGCCGGAGCGGGACACCGCCGAGCACTTCGCCGCGTACGCCTCGGCCGTGGCCGAACGCCTCGGTGACCGGGTCACCCACTGGGCCACCCTCAACGAGCCGCTCTGCTCGGCCTGGATCGGCCACCTCGAAGGCAAGATGGCCCCCGGCTGGACCGACCTCACCGCGGCCGTCCGCGCCTCCTACCACCTGCTTCTCGGACACGGCCTCGCCACGCAGGCGGTCCGCGCCGCCGCGCCCGGCGCCGAGATCGGCATCGTCACCAACCTCTCCACCGTGCACGCCGCCACCGACAGCCCCGAGGACGTGGCCGCCGCGCACCGCCAGGACGGCCACGTCAACCGCTGGTGGCTCGACCCGGTGCACGGCCGGGGCTTCCCCGCCGACATGGTCGAGGTGTACGGGGTGGAACTCCCGGAGAAGCCGGGTGACTTGGAGACCATCGCCACTCCGCTGGACTGGCTGGGCCTGAACTACTACATGCCGGCCCACGTCGCCGACGACCCCAACGGGCCTGCCCCATACGCCCGTTCCGTACGCCGTGAGGGCGTACCGCGTACCGGGATGGACTGGGAGATCGACGCGAGCGGGATCGAGACGCTGCTGCTGCGCCTCACCGAGGAGTACGGCGCGCGCAAGATCTACGTCACCGAGAACGGCTCGTCCTTCCCCGACCGGGTCGGCCCGGACGGCACCGTGGACGACCCCGAGCGCCGGGCGTACCTGGAGAGCCATCTCGCCGCCTGCGCCTCCGCCGTCGCCAAGGGCGCCCCGCTCGCGGGCTACTTCGCCTGGTCCCTGATGGACAACTTCGAGTGGGCGTACGGCTACGACAAGCGCTTCGGCCTCTTCCACGTGGACTACGCGACGCAGGCCCGCACGATCAAGGCCAGCGGGCGCCGGTACGCGGAGATCATCGACACCCACCGCAAGCTCGGGCGCCGCGCCGCCTGAGCCATCCGGGGCGGGCGCGCTGACCTCGCGCCCGCCCCCCACCTTCCATGTGACACGCACCAGGCACCGAACTGTTCCGGCCCCCGCACCGCCGACAGATCCTCCCGAGGAGAGCCGCATGCCGTCACGCACCCCCCGCACCCTGCTCACCGCACTCGCCGCCGTCGCCCTGCTCACCGGGACCACGGCCCTGACCGCCCCCGCCACCGCCGCGCCGGCCGCCGCGGCCGCCACCTGGGACACCGACCGCGCCGCCACCGCCTACGCCGCCGACCCCGCCGCCGTCACCGCCTCCGGCAGCGAGAACGCCGGGACCGCCGCCGCGCTCGCCTTTGACGGCAACGGCGCCACCCGCTGGTCCAGCAACTTCGCCGACGACGCCTGGATTCGCGTCGACCTCGGCAGCACGATCCGCGTCGACCGCGTGGTCCTCGACTGGGAGGCCGCGTACGGCAAGAGATACGTGCTGGAGGTCTCCCGCAACGGCACCGACTGGACGCCGTTCTACACCGAGACCTCGGGCACCGGCGGCTCCGTCACCGCGCACACCTACCCGCAGGAGGTGACCGGCCGCTACGTCCGCCTGCGCGGCCTCGAACGGGCCACGCCGTACGGGTACTCGCTCTACTCCTTCAAGGTCTACGGCGGTGAGCCCGCGGCCGCCTCCACCACCCGAACCAACCTCGCGCTGAACCACCCCGCGTACTCCAACCTCTACCAACACGCGGGCAACTCACCGGCGTTCGTCACCGACGGCGGCTGGCCGGCCAACCTCAAGGGTGACAGCACCCGTTGGTCCAGCGACTGGAATGCCGACCGGTGGGTGTCGGTCGACCTGGGCGCGAAGTCCACGATCTCCTCCGTCGACCTGTACTGGGAGTCGGCGTACGCCGTCGACTACCTGCTCCAGGTCTCCGACGACAACCGCACCTGGCGCACCGTGTACCAGCCGTCCGCCGCCGAGGTCTCCGCCCGCCGAGCCAACGTCCAGGCACCCGGCGACGCGGCCGGACTCCACGACACGGTCAACCTCCCCACCCCCGCCACCGGGCGCTACGTCCGCATGCTCGGCAAGGAGCGCCGCTCCTTCTACAACCCGGCGCCCTACACCGCGCAATTCGGCTACTCCCTCTACGAGTTCCAGGTCTGGGGCACGGGCGGCAGCGCCTCGGCCGCTTACCCGGCGCTGCCCGGTGAGCAGTCCGGCACCTACCAGACCACGTTCTTCGACGACTTCACCGGTACGGCCCTCGACCGCTCCAAGTGGCGTGTGGTGCGCACCGGTTCCGAGATGGGGTCGGTCAACGGGGAATCCCAGGCGTACGTCGACTCCGCCGACAACATCCGTACGGAGAATGGCGAGTTGATCCTCCGGGCCAAGTACTGCAAGGGCTGCACCAAGGCGGGCGGCGGGACCTACGACTTCACCTCCGGCCGGATCGACACCAACACCAAGTTCGACTTCAGCTACGGCAAGGTCAGCGCCCGCATGAAACTGCCGGTCGGCGACGGGTTCTGGCCCGCGTTCTGGCTGCTGGGCAGCAATGTGGACGACCCGTCCGTCTCCTGGCCCGCGTCCGGCGAGACCGACATCATGGAGAACATCGGCTACGGCGACTGGACCAGCTCCGCGCTGCACGGCCCCGGTTACTCGGCCGACGGCAATATCGGCGCCCGCCAGACCTACCCGAACGGCGGCCGCGCCGACCAGTGGCACACGTACGCCGTGGAGTGGACGCCGACCGCGATGCGGTTCTACGTCGACGACCGGCTCGTCCAGGAGACGACCCGCAACAAGCTGGAATCGACGCGCGGGCAGTGGGTGTTCGACCACAACCAGTACGTCATCCTCAACCTCGCCCTCGGTGGCGCCTACCCGGCCGGCTGGAACCAGGTCACCTCGCCGTACTGGGGGCTGCCGCAGTCCAGCGTGGACCGGATCGCCGGCGGGGGAGTGCAGGCGGAGGTGGACTGGGTGCGCGTGGAACAGAAGCGGTAGCCGCTCGGCGGATACTCTTTCGGCGCAGGCCAGTTACGTGTCCCCGCGCCGGAGGAGTGTCCCGTGCAGATCGACACCAGCAAGCCCCATCCCGCCCGCGTCTACGACTGGCTGCTGGGCGGGAAGGACAACTACCCGGTCGACCAGCAGGTGGGCGAGACGCTGCCCGAGCAGTCCCGGCGCAGCGCCGCCCGCAACCGGGAGTTCATGCACCGCGCCTCCGCGTGGCTGGCGGCGCGGGGCATCGACCAGTTCCTCGACATCGGCACCGGCATCCCCACCGAGCCGAACCTGCACCAGATCGTCCAGGCGATCCGCCCCGAGTCCCGCGTCGTCTACGTCGACAACGACCCCATCGTGCTGCGCCACGCGGAGGCGCTCCTGGTCAGCACCCCGGAGGGCGCCACCGACTACATCCACGCCGACGTACGCCACCCGGAAGCGATCCTCGCCCACGCCCGGGAACGCCTCGACTTCGACCGCCCCGTAGCCCTCTCCCTCATCGCCCTCATGCACTTCCTCCCCGACACCGAGCACCCCCACGCCCTGACCCGCACCCTCCTCTCCGCCCTCCCCTCCGGCAGCTACCTCGTCCTCTCGCACGGCACCGCCGACCAGCACCCGGAGCTGAGGCAACAGGTCGAGGATGCCTACAAGAAGGGCACCATCCCCCTCCGCATGCGCACCCGAGCAGAGGTGGAACCGTTCTTCGAGGGCCTCGAACTGGTCGATCCCGGGCTGGTCTTCGCCACGGAGTGGTACCAGGAGGGTCCTGCGCCGGTGCAGGAGCGGAGCGGGTTCTATGTGGGGGTGGCGCGGGTGCCTTGAGGGTCAGCGCACCGCCAGCTCAAGCTCCAGCAGTGTCGGCTGGGCGGACGCTGTCTCCTGGGGACGGGCTTCCGTGGCCCGGGCGTGCCGCCACAGCCACGCCACGTCGCGGCCGAAGGACCACGTCAGGGAACCCAGGGCCAGGAGGACCACCGTGAGTTCCGCCGCGTGGGGGAGCAGGGACGAGCCGGCTATGAGGAGGGCTATGCCCTGGACCGCGGCGACGGTTTTGCGGGCGAAGGACGGGGGGAGGGGGGCGTTGAGCCAGGGGGCGAAATGGGCGGCGGCGACGAAGGCGTAGCGCATCGCGCCGATGAGGAGGACCCAGGGGCCCAGGCGGGTGGCGACGTAGACGCTGAGGACCAGGATGAGGAAGGCGTCCACCTCCATGTCGAAGCGGGCGCCGAGCGCGCTGGAGGTGCCGGTGCGGCGGGCGACCTTGCCGTCGACGCCGTCCAGGAGGAGGGCGACGGCCGTGAGGCCGACCAGGAGGGTGACCGGGGGCGCGCTCTGGAAGGAGTCCGCGACCAGCGCGGTGACCCCGCCGACCAGGGTGGCCCGGCCGAGGGTGACCCGGTTCGCCGGGCCGAAGGAACGCAGCGCGGAGCGGTGCAGGGCGCGCGAGAGCACCGCCCAGGTGGCGAACGCGAAGGCGAGCCCCGACAGCCAGCCGGCCACCCCCAAGCCGATGGCCGTGCCGAGCAGGGCCAGCAGCAGGATCTGTACGCCCGCTCCCACGGCCGTCTCCTGCTGAAGCCTCGCGTCATACGTGTTGTTCAGGGCCACCGCGCATCCTCCGGCCGAGTGACAGAGTCGATCAAGGCCGCGTACTGTGCGCGGCCTGTGCCCTTCTCGGTACGTGAGCAAGTTCCCGATCGTTCAGGAGGATGCCGATGAACCCCGCCGCCCGCGCGTTCTGGCTCAGCTCACCCGGCCACGGCGAGCTGCGCGACGTCACCCTCCCGGAGCCCGGCGCGGACGAGGTCCTGGTGCGTGCCCTGTACTCCGGGGTCAGCCGCGGCACCGAGACCCTGGTGTTCCGCGGCGGCGTCCCGGAGAGCCAACACGACGTGATGCGGGCGCCGTTCCAGGAGGGCGACTTCCCGGCCCCGGTGAAGTACGGCTATCTGAGCGTCGGCGTGGTCGAGCGGGGACCCGATGAGCTGATCGGCCGTACGGTCTTCTGCCTCCACCCGCACCAGAGCCGTTACGTCGTTCCGGTGAGCGCCGTGACCGTCGTACCCGAACAGGTGCCCGCCGCGCGGGCCGTGCTCGCCGGGACCGTGGAGACCGCCGTGAACGCCCTGTGGGACGCGGCGCCGCAGCTCGGGGACCGGATCAGCGTGGTCGGCGGCGGCATGATCGGCTGCTCGGTCGCCGCCCTGCTCGCCCGCTTCCCCGGCATCCGGCTCCAGCTCGTCGACGCCGACCCGGACCGCGCCGAGACCGCCAAGGCCCTCGGCGTCGACTTCGCCACCCCCGAAGAGGCCGCCGCTGAGCGTGACCTCGTCATCCACGCCAGCGCCACCGAGCAGGGCCTCACCCGCGCCCTGGAACTCCTCGCCCCCGAGGGCACCGTCGTGGAGCTGAGCTGGTACGGCGACCGGCGCGTCACCCTGCCGCTGGGCGAAGCCTTCCACTCCCGCCGACTCACCCTCCGCGCCAGCCAGGTCGGCACCGTCTCCCCGGCCGCCCGCCCCGGCCGGGGCTACGCCGAGCGGATGGCCCTCGCCCTGGAGCTGCTCGCCGACCCGGCGCTGGACGCGCTCATCACCGGCGAGAGCGCCTTCGAGGAACTCCCGGAGCTGATGCCCCGCCTGACGAGCGGCGAGATCCCCGCACTGTGCCACCGCATCCGCTACCCCGACCCGGCCTGACCTGAGAAAAGAGTGAGAGAGGGCTGAACACGGGGAAGTCAGGAGCCGTACTAGTCGGCAACCCCGGACGGGAACCTCCGGGGGACCAGACGCGCCGCACCTGGAGGGTCGTCCGTTGTTCAGCATCACCGTCCGCGATCACATCATGATCGCCCACAGCTTCCGCGGCGACGTGTTCGGACCCGCGCAGCGCCTGCACGGCGCCACGTTCCTGGTGGACGCCACCTTCCGCCGTGAGCAGTTGGACGAGGACAACATCGTGGTCGACATCGGCCTCGCCACGCGCGAACTCGGCGCCATCACAGCCGAGTTGAACTACCGCAACCTGGACGAGAACCCCGAGTTCGCCGGGATCAACACCTCCACCGAGTTCCTGGCCAAGGTCGTCGCCGACCGGCTCGCCGAGCGCATCGCCAAGGGTGCGCTCGGCGAGGGCGCGAAGGGCCTGTCCGCGCTCTCGGTGACCCTGCACGAGTCCCACATCGCCTGGGCGAGTTACGAGCGTGACCTGTGAGCGACCTGACCGTGGACCGGGCCCGTCTCGCCTACGTGCCCGCACAGCCCCTCGGCAAGAACACCACGAACACCAAGCACACCGAGAACTTCGGGATCATCCCCATGTCGCTGCGCACCGTGCACTTCGTCATGCCGGGCGGCGTCGACGACCCGGCCGCGCCCAGCGGCGGCAACGCCTACGACCGCCGGGTCTGCCTCGACCTCCCCGGCTTCGGCTGGCAGGTCGTCCGGCACGCCGCCCCCGGCGCCTGGCCGGACCCCGACACCGACGCCCGCGAGTCGCTCGCCCGCACCCTCGCCGGAATGCCCGACGACACCGTGGTCCTGCTGGACGGCCTGGTCGCCTGCGGAGTGCCCGAGATCGTCGTCCCCGAGGCCGAACGGCTGCGGATCGCGGTCCTCGTCCACCTGCCGCTCGGTGACGAGACCGGCCTGGACCCGGCCGTCGCCGCCGACCTGGACGCCCGCGAACGCGCCGTGCTGCGCGCCGTGCCCGCCACCATCGCCACCAGCGACTGGGCCGTACGCCGTCTCGTCTCGCACCACGGCCTCGCCCCCGACCGCGTCCACCTCGCCGCCCCCGGCGCCGACATCGCGCCCCTCGCGCCCGGCACCGACGGCATCTCCCACCTGGTGTGCGTCGCCGCCGTCACCCCGCGCAAGGGCCAGCACCGCCTGGTCGAGGCCCTCGCGGCCGTACGGGACCTGCCCTGGACCTGCTCGCTGGTCGGCGGCCTCGGCACCGACCCCGAGTACGTGGCCACCCTGCGCGCCCAGATCGAGCGGTACGGCCTCGCCGACCGGCTGCGTCTGACCGGCCCCCGTACCGGCGCCGACCTCGACGCCAGCTACGCCGCCGCCGACCTCCTGGTGCTCACCTCCTACGCCGAGACCTACGGCATGGCGGTCACCGAGGCCCTCGCGCGCGGCATCCCGGTCATCGCCACCGACGTGGGCGGCCTGCCCGAAGCGGTCGGCCGCGCCCCCGACGGCGGCGTGCCCGGCATCCTCGTCCCGCCGGAGGACTCCGCCGCCATCGCCGCCGAACTGCGCGGCTGGTTCGGCGAGCCCGACGTCCGCCGCCGCCTCAAGGCCGCCGCGCGCGGCCGGCGCAGCGCGCTCGGCGGCTGGGCCGCCACCGCCCGCAGCCTCGCCGGGGTCCTCGGCAGGCTCCCCGGCGCCCCCAGGAGGGCCGCATGACCGACACCGCCGCCGCACAGGAGGAGCACCGGGTGAACGACGGCACCGAGCCCACCGGCACCTCCGACGTCATCGCCGGCGCCGGCCCCGTCGGCCGCCCCGGCGAGCGGGCCACCGTACGGTTGCGTGAGGGGGAGGCCGAGGAGGCGCCCCGGTACGCGCCCGAGTGGCTCCAGCTCCGGGAACCGGCCGACGCCGACGCACGGGCCCTGGGGCTGCTGGAGCCGCTGGGCAAGCGGCTGGCCGAACTCCCGTCGCAGGAGGGCGGGTTGGTCATCCACGACCTGGGCTGCGGCACCGGCTCGATGGGCCGCTGGCTGGCCGCCCGGCTGGACGGGCCCCAGCACTGGGTGCTGCACGACCGGGACCCGTACCTGCTGCACTTCGCGGCCGTCGCCTCCCCGCGCGTCGCCGCCGACGGCAGCCGGGTCACCGTCGAGACCCGGCGCGGCGACGTCGCCCGGCTCACCCCGGACGCGCTGTCCGGCGCCTCGCTGGTGACGGCGTCCGCGCTGCTGGACGTGCTCACCCGGCCCGAGATCGAGACGCTGGCCGCCGCCTGCGCGGGCGCGGGCAGCCCCGCCCTGCTCACCCTCTCCGTCGCCGGACGCGTCGAGTTCGCGTCCCCCGATCCGCTCGACGCCGACCTGGCCGAGGCGTTCAACGCCCACCAGCGCCGGGGCGGCCTGCTCGGCCCGGACGCGGTCACGGCGGCCGGCGAGGCGTTCGCCGGGCACGGCGCGTCGGTACGGGTGCACCCGAGCCCCTGGCGGCTCGGCCCGGAGCACGCGGCGCTCACCGCGCAGTGGCTGCGCGGCTGGGTCGGCGCGGCCGTCGAGGAACGGCCCGCCCTGCGGGCCCGCGCCGAGGACTACCTGCGCGACCGGCTGGCCGCGTGCGAGGCGGGCGAGCTGGAGGTCGTGGTGCACCACAGCGACCTGCTGGCGCTGCCCCGGCCGGTGGAGGCGTGATGAACGGGCGGACGGGCGAGGCGGTCGCGGAGGCCCGCGACACCGGCCTCCCGGAGCCGGCCCGGCCGCCCGGCACCGCCGAGGGAAACGTCACTGCGCGCCGCCGATGGCGCACCCACGCCGGCACGGTCGCCGGCGTCGCCATCCTCGGTGTGCTGCTGTGGCGGCTCGGCACCGGGCCGCTGGTCGACGGGCTGCGCCGGATCGACACGGCCACCGTGCTCGCCGCCCTCGGGATCGGCGCCGTCACCACCGTGTTCAGCGCCTGGCGCTGGCAGTTGACCGCACGCGGCCTCGGCATCCGGCTGCCGCTCGGGCCCGCCGTCGCCGACTACTACCGGGCGCTGTTCCTCAACGCGGCACTCCCCGGCGGCGTCCTCGGCGACGTGCACCGGGCGGTACGACACGGACAGAGCGCCGGGGACATCCGGCGCGCCGTCAAGGCGGTGGTGCTGGAGCGGGTCGCCGGACAACTGGCGCTCGCCGTCTGCGGTGCCGCGCTGCTGCTGACCCTGCCGTCCCCGGTCCGCGACGACCTGCGGACCGTCGCGGTGCCGGTGGCGCTGGCCACAGCGGGCGCGCTCGCGGTCGTCGTCGCCGTCCGCATGAACCGGGCGCCCGGCCGGCGCACCGGCTCCCTGCCGGGGAGCGGGCTGCTGCGGGACGCCCGGCAGGGACTGCTGTCGCGGGAGAGCGGGCCGGGGGTCGCGCTGTCCTCCGTGGCCGTCCTCGCCGGGCACCTCGGCATGTTCGTCGTCGCGGCCCGGATCGCGGGCAGCGGGGCGTCCGTCGCGGTGCTGCTGCCGCTCGCGGTGCTCGCTCTCGTCGCCATGGGACTGCCGCTCAACGTGGGCGGCTTCGGCCCCCGCGAGGGCGTCACCGCCTGGGCGTTCGCCGCCGCCGGACTCGGCGCGAGCAGCGGCGTCGCCGTCGCCGTGGTGTACGGCGTGCTGAGCTTCGTCGCCGCGCTGCCCGGCGCCGTCGTCCTCGTCGCCCGCTGGGCCGGCGCCCTGCGCGGCTACCCGCGCGGCGCGGTGGGCTCCTCGGGCGAGGTCAGCAGCCGGAAGTACGGCTCGAAGTTCTCCACCAGCCCGGCCAGCAGGCCCTTCCCCTTCTCCACCGAGGCCAGGGACGGGCGGCCGATGACGCCCGATTCGGTATAGGCGGACATTCCCGTGGTGAGCAGATGACGGCGATCGTCGGCGGTGAAATCGGCCGACTCGTGGCCAGGGCGGAGGAATTCGGGATGAGCGTGCAGCAGGATGGACGCCTCGATCTCCCCGGCGTGCATGTCGGTGAGCAGCGAGGTCTCCACGCCCGCCCGCTGCCGCGCCTCTTCCCAGTCCTCGGCCGCCGGGTACAGCGCCATCCGCTCACCGCGTGCCGACGCCTCCTGCACGACGTTGCCCAGCACATAGTTCCCGCCGTGCCCGTTGACCACCACGAGCGACTCCACGCCCGAACGGCGCAGGGAGTCCGCGATGTCACGTACGACCGCGTGCAGGGTAACGGAGGAGATACTGACCGTCCCCGGCCAGGCCGCGTGTTCGTGCGAGCACGCGAGGGTCACCGGGGGAAGGAGGTGCACCGGGTACGCGGCGGCGATCTCCCGCGCCACGGCGCAGGCCACCAGCGTGTCGGTCGCCAACGGGAGGTAAGGACCGTGCTGTTCGTAGCTCCCCACGGGAAGGACGGCGACCTGACGTGACACACCCGCCCCCCGCGCCCGTACGTCCTCGGTGGTGTCCGCGGGCATCACCCCGTAGGCCGCCGGTCGCGTGCCCGAACCACTCATGTTTCCCACGGCCTTTCGTCTCTGCTTAGGAATCAGATCATGACAGAAAACATCGGCGCCTTCGGCGGGAAGAACCCGCGTCGTTCGGGCACGGAACGCGTCGTGAACACCCCGCTGCCCACCGCGTACGGGCAGTTCCAGGCGATCGGCTACCTGGACCACGACCGGGGCGACGAGCAGGTCGCCCTGGTGCACGGTGACATCGGGACCGAGAACGTGCTGGTGCGGCTGCACTCGGAGTGCCTGACCGGGGACGCCTTCGGCTCCCAGCACTGCGAGTGCGGCGAGCAGCTGTCGGCCGCGATGCGCGCGGTGGTCGCCGAAGGCGCCGGTGTCGTCCTGTACTTGAGGGGTCACGAGGGCCGGGGTATCGGTCTGCTGGCCAAGCTGCGGGCGATGGCGCTCCAGGCGGAGGGCCTGGACACGGTCGAGGCGAACCTGGCGCTCGGCCTGCCGGTGGACGCCCGTGACTACCGGGTGGCGGCGGAGATGCTGCACGACCTGAAGGTGCGCTCGGTCCGGCTGATGTCCAACAACCCGCGCAAGCGGGAGGCGTTGACCAAGCACGGCATCGAGGTCGCCGAGCAGGTGCCGCTGCTGATCGAGCCGAGCGAGAACAACATCACGTATCTGCGCACCAAGCGCGAACGCCTGGACCACCATCTGCCCCACCTGGACGCGGTGGCCCACGGCTCCTGAGCCCCACCTTCCCCCATGCGAGACGTCCGGCCGGAGTTTCCGGCCGGACGTCTCGTTTCTACGGAACTTCTTTTTCGAGTACGGCAGTTCAGTGGTCCCGCACCGCAGGCGGCACCGGCCAGCCCAGTGGCTCCAGCACCGCCCGCGTCCGTTCGTCGCGCAGCTCGGCCAGCCGGTCGTAGGCGGCCACACCGGTGCCGTACGCCTCCTCCACCTCGTCCAGCACCTCGCCGATCCGGGCCTGGTCCGGTGTGCCCGTCTCGAAGGTCAGCTGCGAGCCGACGTGCGTCACCAGGTGCCGCATCCCCGCCGGGCCGCCGCCGAGCATCCCGCTCTCGAACGGGCCGACGGTGGCCCAGCGCAGGCCGAGCGAGGCGCGGACCAGGTCGTCCAGGTCGGCCACGTCGATCACGCCCTCCTGGACCAGATGGATGGCCTGGTCGGTGAAGACCTTCTGGAGCCGGTTGCCGACGTAGCCGGGGATCTCCTTCTTCAGCCGGATCGGCAGCTTGCCCAGGCCCCGGTAGACCTCCATCGCCCGCTCGACCGTCCGCGCCGAGGTGTCGGGGCCCGGGACCACCTCCACCAGGGGCATCAGCTCGGGCGGGTTGAAGGGGTGGCCGACCACGATCCGGTCGGCCGCCGGGTTGCCCGCGGCGATCAGAGAGGGCAGCAGGGAGGACGAGGAGGAGGCGAGGACCACGTCGTCGCGGGTGTGCTCGGCCAGCGTGGCGAACACCGTCTCCTTGACCGGCATCCGCTCCGGCCCGGCCTCCTGCACGAAGTCCGCGCCGGAAGCGGCCGCCGCCAGGTCGTCGGTCGCGGTCACCCGCAGCCCGGACAGGTCCCGCAGCACGATCTCCGGCAGGTCCGGGCGCGGGTCGCTCAGCCGCACCTCCCAGCCGGCCGCCCCGAACAGCCGGGCCCAGGACACGCCGATCACTCCGGCACCGACGATCGTCACGACAGCCACGCGGCATCACTCCAGGCAGGCGGGGGCGGGCACTACCCCAGTCATGCCCGGTTCCCCGCGCGCCCGGCGCCCCCTCA
Organism: Streptomyces bauhiniae; assembly: GCF_004784475.1. Classification (GTDB taxonomy): domain Bacteria; phylum Actinomycetota; class Actinomycetes; order Streptomycetales; family Streptomycetaceae; genus Streptomyces; species Streptomyces seoulensis. The sequence goes on along the minus strand of NZ_SRRT01000004.1, from coordinate 100,120 downwards.
CCCCACCGGCGCAACGACCGCCTCGTGCACCAGCCGGCGCAGGTCGGGGAAGATCTTCAGGGTGCGGGGGCGTACCTGGGTCATGAACTGCACGGTCAGGTCCAGCGCCGCGGCCACCCAGAATGCGGTGGTCGCCACCCCGGTCCAGCCGAAGGTGCCGGGTGCGGAGGGGGCCAGGGTGCGGGCGGGGTCGGTGACGACCGAGACGTTGAAGCCGAAGCCGAGCCCGTCGTTGGCGCGCTCCTGGTGGGCGGGGGCGCCGAACGCGCGCAGGACGGCGTCGCCGGGGAGCTGGTTGCGGGTCATCAGGGCGAGCGTGGCGGGGGAGAGCAGCCGGACGCCGTCGAGTTCGCCGCCCCGGCGCAGCAGCTCCATGAAGCGGTGGTAGTCGCCCGCGCTGGAGACCAGTCCGCCGCTCGCCGACAGGAACCGGGGCCGCCCCCGCACCGGCAGCCCCGGTACCGGGGTGATGCCGCCGTCCTCGGTCTCGCCGTACAACTCGGCCAGCCGGGGCTCCTGTTCGGGGGTGAGGTGGAAGCCGGTGTCGGTCATGCCGAGCGGGCCCAGAATCCGCTCGGCGAAGAACGCGTCCAGCGGGCGGCCCGAGACGACCTCGATGAGGCGGCCCAGCACATTGGTGGCGACCGAGTAGTTCCACTGGGTGCCCGGCTCGAACTGGAGGGGCAGGGACGCGTACACCGCGATGGTCTCGGCGAGATCCGCGCCGGAGGGCACGGAGGACTCCAGCCCGGCCGCGCGGTAGAGGGCGTCCACCGGGTGATCGTGGTAGAAGGCGAAGGTCAGGCCCGCCGTGTGGGTGAGCAGATGCCGGACGCGGATCGGTCCGGCGGCCGGGCGGGTGCGTACGTCGTCCCCCGAACCGCTCACGTACACACGGGGGTTGGCGAACTCGGGGAGGTACCGGTCGATCGGGTCGTCCAGGGCGAGCAGGCCCTCCTCGACCAGCATCAGCACCGCGACCGCCGTCACCGGCTTGGTCATGGAGTAGATCCGCCACAGAGTGTCGGTCTCCACCGGGAGCCCAGCAGCCAGGTCGCGGTGGCCGTAGGCGGTCAGATGGGCGACCCGGCCGCCACGGGCCACCGACACCAGGAAGCCGGGCAGCCGGCCCTCGTCCACGAGACCGGCCGCGTGCTGGTCGAGACGGTCCAGCGCCTTCGCGTCCAGCCCCACGTCCTGCGGGGCGACTTCCTGTCGTAGCTGTGCCATGGCTCTCCTCCGGTCCTGCCGGACCCCTGTGCCGCTGGGCCGGCCTCAGCGCTCATCGTGGCGCATGATCACCGTCAAGTACCCCGTCCACAGCCGATCTTGTGAGCGACGCGACTCGGCGTGATCTCACACAGGGTGCTCGTCCGGGTGCATTAAGTGGTGGACCCCTGCCGACCTGGCGGGAATGCCGACCAAGCCCCCGCCCGTTGACGTGGATATGACTCAGGACACGACGCAGGACGCACTGCTGGCGCTGCTCTCCGAGGGGCACGGCGGGGTGCTCGTCACGCTCAAGCGCGACGGCCGCCCCCAGATGTCCAACGTCGCCCACGCCTACGACCCGGACGAGCGGATCGTCCGGATCTCGGTCACCGACGACCGCGCCAAGACCCGCAACCTGCGCCGGGACCCGCGCGCCTCGTACTACGTCACCAGCGCCGACCGCTGGGCGTACACCGTCGCCGAGGGCACGGCCGAGCTGAGCCCGGTCGCCGCCGACCCGCACGACGAGACGGTGGAGGAGCTGGTGCGGCTCTACCGCGAGGTGCTGGGCGAACACGACGACTGGGACGACTACCGCGCGTCCATGGTCCGCGACAAGCGCCTGGTGGTCCGCCTGCACGTGGACCGGGCGTACGGCGTGCCGAAGCGCTAGCGCGTCAGGTACGCCAGCACCATGTCGGCGAGCATCGTGCGGTAGTGCTCGCGGCGGGCGGGGGCGGCGAGGTCGCGGTCGAAGAGGGCGCCGAAGGTGTGGCGGCCGGCGACCCGGTAGAAGCAGAACGCGCTGATCATCGCGTGCAGGTCGACCGCGTCCACGTCGGCCTTGAACACCCCCTGCTCCCGTCCGGCGTCCAGGACACGGCGGAGGGTGTCCAGGCCGGGGGAGTCGATGCGGCCGGACCGGCGGGCGGTGGCGAGGTGTCCGCCGCCGTGGATGTTCTCGATGCCGACCAGGCGGACCAGGTCCGGGTGGCGCTCGTGGTGGTCGAAGGTGACCTCGGCCAGGCGGCGGACGGCGGCGGCCGGGTCCAGGTGCTCCAGGTCCAGCAGTTCCTCTACCTCGTGCAGCGCGCCGTAGGCCCGCTCCAGCACGGCCGCGAAGAGCTGCTTCTTGCCGCCGAAGTAGTAGTAGATCATCCGCTTGGTGGTGCGGGTGCGGGCCGCTATCTCCTCCACCCGGGCGCCGTCGTACCCGGCGCGGGCGAACTCGCGGGTCGCCGCGTCGAGGATGTCGGACCGGGTACGGGCGGCGTCCGGTAACCGCCGCGCGGGGTCCACCGGTTCGTCGACGCTGCTCATCCGGTGATTGTAGGAGCCCGGCCCGCCGGGCATGCGAACGGCCCGGAGCAGCCGGCAGGTCGCTCCGGGCCGTGACGCCGCTCAGGGCAGCCGGTTCCACTCCGCGATCACGGGGCGGCCGTGCTCGGTGGAGAGGCGGCTGACCGTGCCGGTGGCCAGCTGGAACAGCCGTCCCTCGCCGGCCGGCAGGCCCAGCCTGCGGGCGGTCAGCACCCGCAGCACATGGCCGTGCGCGACGAGCAGCACATCACCGTTGTCCGCGTCCAGCGCCTTCTCCACGCGGGCCAGCACCCGGTCGACGCGCGCCCCGATCTGCTCGGGCGACTCGCCGGGATGCCCCTCGGGGCCGGGCACCGCGCCGTCGGTCCACAGGTCCCAGCCGGGCCGGGTGCGGTGGATGTCGACGGTGGTGATGCCCTCGTAGCCGCCGTAGTCCCACTCGCGCAGGTCCGGCTCCGGCTCGGCGTCGGTCACGCCCGCCAGTTCGGCGGTGCGCCGGGCCCGGCCCAGCGGGCTGGTCAGGGTGAGGGCGAAGTTCCGGCCGGCGAGGAGCGGGGTCAGCGAACGCGCCTGCTCCTCGCCGTGCTCGGTGAGGGGCAGATCGGTCCAGCTGGTGTGCTGGCCCGACCTGCTCCACTCCGTCTCGCCGTGGCGGACCAGCAGGAGGTCCCCCACGGCGGGTCAGCCCTTCTTCTCGACGGCATGGCCGCCGAACTGGTTGCGCAGCGCGGCGATCATCTTCATCTGCGGCGAGTCGTCCTGACGGGAGGCGAAGCGCGCGAACAGCGAGGCGGTGATGGCCGGGAGCGGCACCGCGTTGTCGATGGCGGCCTCGACGGTCCACCGGCCCTCGCCGGAGTCCTCGGCGTAGCCGCGCAAGCCGTCCAGGTGCTCGTCGTCGTCCAGGGCGTTGACCGCGAGGTCGAGCAGCCAGGAACGGATGACCGTGCCCTCCTGCCAGGAGCGGAAGATCTCGCGGACGTTGTCCACCGAGTTCGCCTTCTCCAGCAGCTCCCAGCCCTCGGCGTACGCCTGCATCATGGCGTACTCGATGCCGTTGTGGACCATCTTGGAGAAGTGCCCGGCGCCGACGCGGCCCGCGTGGACGTAGCCGTAGGGGCCGTCGGGCTTGAGGGCGTCGAAGATGGGCTGGAGGCGGTCGACGTTCTCCTTGTCGCCGCCGACCATCAGGGCGTAGCCGTTCTCCAGGCCCCAGACACCGCCGGAGACGCCCGCGTCCACGAAGCCGATGCCCTTGATGGCCAGCTCGGCGGCGTGCTTCTCGTCGTCCGTCCAGCGGGAGTTGCCGCCGTCCACGACGACGTCGCCGGGGGAGAGGAGGTCCTTCAGCTCGTCGATGACGACCTGGGTGGCGGTGCCGGCCGGGACCATGACCCAGATGGTGCGCGGCGCGTCCAGCTTCTCGACCAGTTCGGCGAGGTCCTTGGCGTCGGTCAGTTCCGGGTTGCGGTCGTAGCCGATGACCTGGTGGCCCGCGCGGCGGATGCGCTCGCGCATGTTGCCGCCCATCTTGCCGAGGCCGATGAGTCCGAGCTGCATGTCAGTTCACTTCCTTGAGGGAGCGGTAGGCGGCGACGAGGGCCGTGGTGGAGGGGTCGAGGCCGGGCACCTGGGCGCCTTCGGTGAGCGCGGGTTCGATGCGCTTGGCCAGGACCTTGCCCAGCTCGACGCCCCACTGGTCGAAGGAGTCGATGTTCCAGACCGCGCCCTGGACGAACACCTTGTGCTCGTAGAGGGCGATGAGCTGGCCGAGCACGGAGGGAGTGAGCTCGGGGGCCAGGATCGTGGTGGTGGGGTGGTTGCCGCGGAAGGTGCGGTGGGCCACCTGCGCCTCGGCGACGCCCTCCTCGCGGACCTCTTCCTCGGTCTTGCCGAAGGCGAGGGCCTGGGTCTGGGCGAAGAAGTTGGCCATCAACAGGTCGTGCTGGGCCTTGAGTTCCTCGCTCAGCTCGTCCACCGGACGCGCGAACCCGATGAAGTCCGCCGGGATCAGCTTCGTCCCCTGATGGATCAACTGGTAGTACGCGTGCTGCCCGTTGGTACCCGGCGTACCCCACACCACCGGCCCCGTCTGCCACTCCACCGGAGTGCCGTCCTTCTGCACGGACTTGCCGTTGGACTCCATGTCCAACTGCTGCAAGTACGCCGTGAACTTGGACAGATAGTGGCTGTACGGCAGCACCGCATGCGACTGCGCGTCGAAGAAGTTCCCGTACCAGATCCCCAGCAGGCCCAGCAGCAGCGGCGCGTTCTCCTCCGCCGGAGCGGTACGGAAGTGCTCGTCCACGGTGTGGAAACCGTCCAGCAGCTCCCGGAACCTGTCCGGACCGATCGCGATCATCAGCGACAGGCCGATCGCCGAGTCGAAGGAGTACCGGCCGCCGACCCAGTCCCAGAACTCGAACATGTTGTCCGCGTCGATACCGAACCCGGTGACCTTCTCCGCGTTCGTCGACAACGCCACGAAATGCTTCGCCACAGCCTTGTCGTCACCGAGCGCGTCCAGCAGCCAGGTACGGGCCGACGTCGCGTTGGTGATCGTCTCGATCGTCGTGAACGTCTTCGACGCCACGATGAACAGCGTCTCCGCCGGGTCCAGATCACGGACCGCCTCGTGGAGGTCCGCGCCGTCCACGTTCGACACGAACCGCACCGTCAGGCCACGGTCGGTGAACGGGCGCAGCGCCTCGAACGCCATCGCCGGACCCAGGTCCGAGCCACCGATACCGACGTTGACGATGTTCCGGATGCGCTTGCCGGTGTGACCCGTCCACTCACCCGAGCGGACCCGGTCGGCGAAACCGGCCATCTTGTCCAGCACCGCGTGCACGGCCGGGACCACGTTCTCCCCGTCGACCTCGACCACCGCGTCCCGAGGGGCACGCAGCGCGGTGTGCAGCACCGCACGGTCCTCGGTCGTGTTGATCCGCTCACCCCGGAACATCGCGTCCCGCTGCCCGAACACATCGGTGGCGACGGCGAGTTCCTGGAGCAGGGCCAGGGTCTCGTCGGAGACCTGGTGCTTGCTGTAGTCGATGTGCAGGTCGCCCACCCGGACGACATAGCGCTCGGCCCGGCCGGGGTCGGCCGCGAACAGCTCGCGCAGGTGCGGCTGACCGCCGGCGCGGTGGTCGGCCAGGGCCGTCCACTCGGGGCGCCGGGTGAGCTTGGGGGTGTCTGACGATACGTCGGACATCAGGCGTTCTCCTTGGGTGCCTCGCCGGTCAGGGCGATGGCGTACATCTCGTCCGCGTCGAGGCGGCGCAGCTCCTCGGCGATCAGCTCCGAGGTCGGGCGGACCTTCAGGGCCAGGGTGCGCGACGGCTGGCCCGGCAGGGTCAGCGTGGCGAGGGGGCCCTCGGGGCGGTCGATGACGATCTCGCCCTCGTCGGTGCCGAGGCGCACGGCGGTGACCACCGGGCCCTCGGAGACGACGCGGTCCACCTTGACGTGCAGCCGGGCCTCCAGCCAGCGCGCGAGCAGCTCGGCGCTGGGGTTGTCCGCCTCCGCCTCCACGGCGGCCGAGGTCACCTTGACCCGCGCCTGGTCCAGCGCGGCCGCGAGCATCGAGCGCCACGGGGTGAGCCGGGTCCAGGCCAGGTCGGTGTCGCCCGGCGCGTAGGTGCGGGCACGGGTGTCCAGCACCTCCAGCGGGTTGTCCACCGCGTACAGGTCGGTGATCCGGCGCTGGGCGAGCGCGCCCAGGGAGTCCTTGGCGGGGGCCTCGGGGGCGTCCACCGGCCACCAGACGACCACGGGGGCGTCGGGCAGCAGCAGCGGCAGCACCACGGAACCCGCGTGGTCGGACACCTCGCCGTAGGTGCGCAGCACGACCGTCTCACCCGCGCCGGCCTCGGAGCCGACCCGGACCTCGGCGTCGAGCCGGGAGGTGGTGCGGTCGCGCAGGCGGGCGTGGCGCTTGATGACGACCAGGGTGCGCGAGGGGTGCTCGTGCGAGGCTTCCTCGGCCGCCTTGATGGCGTCGTAGGCGTTCTCCTCGTCCGTGACGATGACCATCGTCAGGACCATGCCCACAGCCGGGGTGCCGATGGCGCGGCGGCCCTCCACCAACGCCTTGTTGATCTTGCTTGCCGTGGTGTCGGTCAGGTCGATCTTCATGGCCTGCGCCAGCTCCGTCCGTCTCGTGCGAGCATCTCGTCCGCTTCCTCGGGTCCCCAGCTTCCGGACGCGTACTGCGCCGGAGTGCCGTGCTCGTTCCAGTAGCGCTCGATCGGGTCGAGGATCTTCCAGGACTCTTCCACTTCCTGGGTGCGCGGGAACAGGTTGGCGTCGCCGAGCAGCACATCGAGGATGAGCCGCTCGTACGCCTCGGGGCTGGACTCGGTGAAGGACTCGCCGTAGGCGAAGTCCATCGACACGTCCCGGATCTCCATGGAGGTGCCGGGCACCTTGGAGCCGAAGCGGACGGTCATGCCCTCGTCCGGCTGGACGCGGATGACGATCGCGTTCTGGCCCAGCTCCTCCGTGGCGGTGGAGTCGAAGGGAGAGTGCGGGGCGCGCTTGAACACGACCGCGATCTCGGTGACCCGGCGGCCCAGCCGCTTGCCGGTGCGCAGGTAGAACGGCACACCCGCCCAGCGGCGGTTGTCGATCTCCAGCTTCAGGGCCGCGTACGTGTCGGTCTTCGACTTGGGGTCGATGCCGTCCTCGTCGAGGTAGCCGACGACCTTCTCGCCGCCCTGCCAGCCGGTGGCGTACTGGCCGCGCACGGTGTGCTCGCCCAGCTCGTCCGGGAGGCGGACCGACTTCAGGACCTTCAGCTTCTCGGTGAGCAGCGAGTCCGCGTCGAACGCGATCGGCTCCTCCATGGCGGTGAGCGCCATGAGCTGGAGCAGGTGGTTCTGGATCACGTCGCGGGCGGCGCCGATGCCGTCGTAGTAGCCCGCGCGGCCGCCGATGCCGATGTCCTCGGCCATCGTGATCTGCACGTGGTCCACGTAGGAGCGGTTCCAGATGGGCTCGTACATCTGGTTGGCGAAGCGGAGCGCCATGATGTTCTGGACGGTCTCCTTGCCCAGGTAGTGGTCGATCCGGAACACCTGGTCCGGCTCGAACACCTCGTGCACGACCTTGTTCAGCTCGTGCGCGCTCTCCAGGTCGTGGCCGAACGGCTTCTCGATGACCGCGCGGCGCCAGGAGCCCTCGGGGGCGTCCGCCAGACCGTGCTTCTTGAGCTGCCGGACGACCTTCGGGAAGAACTTCGGCGGCACCGAGAGGTAGTACGCGAAGTTGCCGCCGGTGCCGCGGGAGGCGTCCAGCTCGTCGACGGCCTCCTTGAGCTGGTCGAAGGCGGTGTCGTCGTCGAAGTCGCCGGGGATGAAGCGCATGCCCTCGGCGAGCTGCTGCCAGACCTCCTCGCGGAACGGCGTACGGGCGTGCTCCTTGACCGCGTCGTGGACGACCTGCGCGAAGTCCTGGTCCTCCCAGTCGCGGCGGGCGAAGCCCACCAGGGAGAAGCCCGGCGGCAGCAGACCGCGGTTGGCGAGGTCGTAGACGGCCGGCATCAGCTTCTTGCGGGAGAGGTCACCCGTGACGCCGAAGATGACCAGGCCGGACGGGCCCGCGATACGGGGCAGCCGGCGGTCCTGGGGGTCGCGCAGCGGGTTGTCCCACTCGGCGGCCGGCGTGACCGGGACCTGGATGTCCTCGGCCTCGCGGACCGCGGCGGGCTTCGCCTTGGTCCGCGTCCTGCGCGCCTTGGGCTCCGCCTCGGCGGCGGCCGGCTTCGGCTCCGCCTCGGGCTCGGCCTTCGGCTCGGCCTTGGTGGCCGCCGCCTTCGGCTCGCCTGACTTGCTCGTCATTACGCGTCCACTCCCTTGCTCGTCAGGGACTCGGTCACGGCGCCCAGCAGCTCCAGCCAGGCCGCCTCGAACTTGGCGACGGCCTCGTCCTCGAGCTGCTGGACGACCTCGTCGTAGGAGATGCCCAGCTTCTCCACGGCGGCGAGGTCGGCGCGGGCCTGCTCGTAGCGGCCGGTCACCGTGTCGCCGGTGATGTCACCGTGGTCGGCGGTGGCCTTGAGCGTGCCCTCGGGCATGGTGTTGACGGTGCCGGGGGCGACCAGCTCGTCCACGTACAGGGTGTCCTTGTACGCCGGGTCCTTCACCCCGGTGGAGGCCCACAGCGGGCGCTGCTTGTTGGCGGCGGCGGAGGTGAGCGCCTGCCAGCGGGCGGAGGAGAAGACATCCTCGTACGCCTCGTAGGCCAGACGGGCGTTGGCGAGGGCCGCGCGGCCCTTCAGGCCGAGGGCCTCGTCGGTGCCGATCGCGGTCAGGCGCTTGTCGATCTCGGAGTCCACGCGGGACACGAAGAAGGACGCCACCGAGTGGATCGTGGCGAGGTCCAGACCGCGCTCCCTGGCCTTCTCCAGGCCCGCCAGGTAGGCGTCCATGACGGCGCGGTAGCGCTCCAGGGAGAAGATCAGGGTCACGTTGACGCTGATGCCCAGGCCGATGACCTCGGTGATCGCCGGGAGGCCCGCCTCGGTGGCCGGGATCTTGATCATCACGTTGGGGCGGTCGACCAGCCAGAACAGCTGCTTGGCCTCGGCGACCGTGGCGAGGGTGTTGTGGGCCAGACGGGGGTCGACCTCGATGGAGACCCGGCCGTCCCGGCCCTCGGTGGCGTCGTACACCCCGCGCAGCACGTCGGCCGCGTCCCGCACGTCGGCGGTCGTCATCATGCGTACGGCCTCGTCGACCGTGACACCGCGCTCGGCGAGGTCGGTGAGCTGCTCCTCGTAACCCTCGCCGGAGCCGATGGCGGCCTGGAAGATCGACGGGTTGGTGGTGACGCCGACGACGCCGCCGTCCGTCACGAGGGCGGCCAGGTCGCCCGAGGTGATCCGCTTGCGCGACAGGTCGTCCAGCCACACCGACACGCCCTCGTCGGCGAGACGCTTGAGGGCTCCGGGGGTGCTGATTGCTTCGGTCACAGTGCTCATCTTTCTTCGTCGCGTAATTCTGTGTCGCGGGGGATCAGGCGCGCGCGGCGGCCAGCGAGGCGCGGGCGGCGGCGGCGACGTTCTCGGGGGTGAAGCCGTACTCGGCGAACAGGGCGTTCGCGTCGGCGGAGGCGCCGAAGTGCTCCAGGGAGACGATGCGGCCGGCGTCACCCACATAGCGGTACCAGGTCAGGCCGATGCCCGCCTCGACGGAGACGCGGGCCTTCACGGCGGCCGGCAGGACGCTCTCGCGGTAGGCGGCCGGCTGCTGGTCGAACCACTCCACGCACGGCATGGACACCACGCGCGTACCGGTGCCCTCGGCCTCCAGGGCGTCCCGGGCGGCCATGGCGAGCTGGACCTCGGAGCCGGTCGCCATGATGATCACCTCCGGGACCTCGGTCGAGGAGTCGGCGAGCACGTAGCCGCCCTTGGCCGCGTCCTCGTTCGGAGCGTACGTCGGTACGCCCTGACGGGTGAGGGCGAGACCGTGCGGGGCCGGCTCGGTGGCGTGCCGCTTCAGGATCTCGGCCCAGGCGATCGCGGTCTCGTTGGCGTCCGCCGGGCGGACCACGTTCAGGCCCGGGATCGCGCGCAGCGAGGCCAGGTGCTCGACCGGCTGGTGGGTCGGGCCGTCCTCGCCGAGGCCGATGGAGTCGTGGGTCCACACATAGGTGACCGGCAGCTGCATCAGGGCCGACATACGGACGGCGTTGCGCATGTAGTCGGAGAACACCAGGAAGGTGCCGCCGTAGATGCGGGTGTTGCCGTGCAGCGCGATGCCGTTCATCTCCGCGGCCATGGAGAACTCACGGATACCGAAGTGGACGGTACGGCCGTACGGGTTCGCCTCGGGCAGCGGGTTGCCCTTGGGCAGGAAGGAGCTGGTCTTGTCGATCGTGGTGTTGTTGGAGCCGGCGAGGTCGGCCGAGCCGCCCCACAGCTCCGGCAGCACCGGGCCGAGCGCCTGGAGGACCTTGCCGGACGCGGCACGGGTGGCGACGGACTTGCCCTCCTCGAACACCGGGAGCGCGTTCTGCCAGCCCTCGGGCAGCTCGCCCTTGGAGACGCGGTCGAACAGCTCGGCGCGCTCGGGCTGGGCGGTGCGCCACTCGGCGATCCGCTTGTCCCAGGCGGCGTGCGCCTCGGCACCCCGGTCCAGGGCGCGGCGGGCGTGGCGCAGCACCTCGTCGGAGACCTCGAAGGTCTGCTCCGGGTCGAAGCCGAGGACGCGCTTGGTGGCCGCGATCTCCTCGTCGCCCAGGGCCGAGCCGTGGGACGCCTCGGTGTTCTGCGCGGTCGGGGCGGGCCAGGCGATGATCGTGCGCATGGCGATGATGGAGGGGCGGCCGGTCTCGGCCTTGGCGGCCTCCAGCGCGGCGTGCAGCGCGGGGACGTCCACGTCGCCGTCGGCGGTGGGCTCGATGCGCTGGGTGTGCCAGCCGTACGCCTCGTACCGCTTGAGGACGTCCTCGGACAGGGCGGTCGCGGTGTCGCCCTCGATGGAGATGTGGTTGTCGTCGTAGAGGAAGACGAGGTTGCCGAGCTTCTGGTGGCCGGCCAGCGAGGACGCCTCGGCGGAGACGCCCTCCTCCAGGTCGCCGTCGGAGACGATCGCCCAGATGGTGTGGTCGAAGGGGGAGGTGCCCTCGGGGGCCTCCGGGTCGAAGAGACCACGCTCGTAGCGGGCGGCCATCGCCATGCCCACCGCGTTGGCGGCACCCTGGCCGAGCGGGCCGGTGGTGGTCTCCACACCGGCGGTGTGCCCGTACTCGGGGTGGCCGGGGGTCTTGGAGCCCTGGGTGCGGAACGCCTTGAGGTCGTCCAGCTCCAGCTCGTACCCGGCGAGGAAGAGCTGGGTGTAGAGGGTCAGCGAGGTGTGACCGGGGGAGAGGACGAAGCGGTCACGGCCGGTCCACTCCGGGTCGGCCGGGTCGTGCTTCATCACCTTCTGAAAGATCGTGTACGCGGCAGGCGCGAGGCTCATCGCGGTGCCGGGGTGGCCGTTGCCGACCTTCTGCACCGCATCGGCCGCGAGAAGCCGGGCCGTGTCGACGGCGCGGCGGTCGAGATCGGTCCACTCGAAGCTCTCGGGTGTCTGCGTGCTCATCTTCAAGAAGTCCTCTTCAGAAGCAGGGATGCTGATCAAACGCGTTCAAACTTAAAAGTCTGACTTTTTCGCGGAAAGGTCGGGGTGTGTCAGCCTGTGGTGAATCTGGGACACCGATCGCTTGATAGGAACGGCAAATCGAACATGGCGGACAGATCGCCTCTAGGTGTGGGTCGCGGCACGGACGGTGACGGGATCAGGACCTTCCCCTTCCCGACCGAGCTGGCCGTGGGCGGTGTCGGCATGCAGGTCGGCGCCATGGGTGAGGACCGCACCTGGCATGCGGATGCCCCGCTGGACCGGGTCCACCGCATCGACTTCCACGTGGTGATGCTGTTCACCGAGGGCCCGGTCCGGCACATGATCGACTTCGCCGAGTACGAGGCCGGCGCGGGCGACGTGCTCTGGATTCGTCCCGGCCAGGTGCACCGGTTCTCCCGCACCGACCGGTACCGGGGCACCGTGCTGACCATGCAGCCCGGCTTCCTGCCCCGCTCCACCGTCGAGGCGACCGGCCTCTACCGCTACGACCTGCCCCCGCTGCTGCACCCCGGCCCCGCCCAGCGCACCGCGCTACGGGACTCCCTCGCCCAGCTCGGCCGGGAGTACGAGGACACCGCGACCCTGCCGCTCAGCCTGCACACGGCCGTCCTGCGGCACAGCCTCACCGCGTTCCTGCTCCGCCTCGCCCACCTCGCGGCCAGCTCCGCCGAGGCCAACCGGAGCCAGGCGGACACCACCTTCACCCTGTTCCGGGACGCGGTGGAGCGCGGCTTCCACTCCAACCACAGCGTCAACGCCTACGCCGACGCGCTCGGTTACTCCCGCCGCACCCTCGTCCGCGCGGTCCGCGCCGCCACCGGACAGACCCCCAAGGGCTTCATCGACAAACGCGTCATCCTGGAGGCCAAGCGCCTCCTCGCCCACACCGACATGCCCATCGGCCGGGTCGGCGCGGCGATCGGCTTCCCGGACGCGGCCAACTTCTCCAAGTTCTTCCATCTGCACACCGGGGTCACGCCCGTCGGGTTCCGGGCCGAGCTGAGCTGAGCCTCCGGGCACTGTGCCCCGAGATGGACGACGGCGGCGCCGGACCTCATGGCCCGGCGCCGCCGCTGTCGTCGGTTTTCGTCAGTGCGCGAAGCTGAACCAGTTCACGTTCACGAAGTCGGCCGGCTGGCCGCTGCTGAAGGTGAGGTAGACGTCGTGGGTGCCGGTGACGGAGCTGATGTTGGCCGGGATGGTCTGCCAGTTCTGCCAGCCGCCGGTGCCGGAGAGGGCGAAGCTGCCGATGGGGGAGTTGGAGCGGCTGTCGAGCCGTACCTCGACCAGGCCGCCCACCCCGGACGCCGCCCCACTGGCCACCCGGGCCTTGAACTGCTTGGCGGGCGTCGAGCCGAAGTTGACGCCCTTGTACTGCGCCCAGTCCCCGCCTGAGACGTAGCTGAGGTTCTGGCCGCCGCCGGTGTCCGTGGTGGTCTCGGTGTTCAGGCCGGACTGGCTGTCGAAGGACTCGGCCTGGATGGTGCCGTAGGCATCGCGGTTGCCGGTGGGCGGGGGAGTGGTGCCGCCGCCGCTGCCGGACTGGAGCACCTGGACGTAGTCCACGGTCATCGGGTGGCCCGGCTCGGTGTCGGCGTAGGGTCCGCCGCCGAAGGCGCCCGGGAAGCCGCCGCCCATCGCCACGTTGAGGATGAGGAAGTAGCCGTGCTTCGTGGCGTTGTTCCAGGTCGTCGCGTCGAACTGGTTCGCCCGCACGGTGTGCAGGTTGACCCCGTCGACGTAGAAGCGGATCTCCTCGACGGAGGTCGAGCGGTCCCACTCCATCGCGTAGGTGTGGAACGCGGACTGGCAGGTACTGCCGGGGCAGGCCACGGAATTGCCCACGCCCGTGGTCTCGTTGCACGGGCCGCCCGGGTTGGTGCCGCAGTGGAACGTCGACCAGACGGTGTTCAGACCCTGGACGTTCTCCATGATGTCCAGCTCGCCGACGCCCGGCCAGTTCTGGTAGTTGCCCCGGTACGGCGCCCCCAGCGCCCAGAACGCCGGCCAGTAGCCCTTGGCCGCCGCGCCGGTGACGTTCGGCATCTGGATGCGCGCCTCCACCCGCAGCTTGCCGCCGGCCGGGGGCTGGAAGTCGGTGCGGTTGGTCTCGATCCGGCCCGAGGTCCAGCGGCCGGAGGAGTCGCGGCGCGGGGTGATCTGGAGGTTGCCGTTGCCGTCGAGCGCGACGTTGCTGGTGCTGTTCGTCATCGTCTCGACCTCGCCGGTGCCCCAGTTCGCGGCACCGCCCGGATACGAAGTACCGGTGTCGTACTGCCAGTTGGCGGTGTTGACACCGGAGCCCGCCGAGCCGTTGAAGTCGTCAAGGAACACCTGGGTCCAGCCGGACGGCGGCGCCGGGGCCGACGCGTCGGCGGGCGCGACACCGGCCACCGCGGCCGCTGCGGCGAGCCCCAGCGTGCCGAGGGCGGCGACCAGCGCCCGCCGGACAGAACGCCGGCGTCTGCCGCCGGCCGGGGAGGTACCGGAGGTTTCACTCATGGGGGTGCCTTCCGGGGTACGGGATGAGGTGCGGGGCCCCCGCGAGGCTGTTGAGAGCGCTCTCAGGGTGCGCACAATGTGCTCCCCGCGCCTGCGGGCGTCAAGGGTTGAAGCAGGGAAAGTCCGTACCAAGGACGGGAGTTCATTGCCCGAAGGCGTGCGTACCGGTGCGGATCGCGTGCTCAGCAGGACTTGGCCGGGGTGATCTTCCGGACCTCCGCCCCGCGTACGACGACCTGGCGTTCGGTGCCGCCCGTGGTGCGGATCAGCGTGACCTTGTCCCGCTGGTACGACACCAGCTCACCGCAGAGCGGGCCGGCCGGGGTGGTCACCTTGACCAGATCGGCCGCCGGTTCCTCCGTCCTGGTCCAGGAGACGAACAGGGCGCCGACGACCAGGGCCACCCCGAGGGCCAGCGCGACCGCGCTGACGTACACGGCCCGCCGTACCCGGCCGATCTCCTTCAGCGTCCACTCGCGCAGCGCCTGCCCGCCCAGCCTGACCCGCTCGCCGGGCCGGCCGAAGGACGCGCGCACCGCGAACAGCGAACCGGCCAGAAGCAGCAGAAAGGCCCCGACCAGCAGCCATACGGCCACCGTCCGCCAGGGTGCCTCCAGCGCGGACAGATCGTCGCGGCCCTTCAGCGCGGTGACGACCGTGACCAGGGCGGTCAGGCCGAGGAGGCCGTTGCGCCAGCCCTCGGCCTGCTTGCGGAGCACGTCGAGCTGGCTGAACTCCAGCTCGCGGGCCAGCTCCGCCCACCTGCGGTCCGTGCCCGCGCTCATGTCCCGCTCCCCGAGGCGGGCTTGATCCGCCAGTACGCTCCGCAGCCCACGAAGAGGGCACCCTCCGGCAGCTCCGGGTGGCCGAACCCGCACTCGCAGTACAGCACTTCGTCCGCGACCACCGCCGATCGCTTCTCCGGGGTCAGCGGCTTGTCCCGCTTCCACGGCATGCCCTTCGAGCCGACGACACCGAGGGGGAACTCCGTCCTGCTGGTGCCTTGGCAGCGGGGGCAGGGGCCGGTCACGACAACCGTGCTCGACACCGAGGTGAGTCGGAACTCGCTCTCCTCCCTTACGCCGAGGTCGAGTTGGGCGTAGGTCAGGTCGAGGTCGTGCGCGGTCATGGGGCGGGCTCCTCCTCCGGCCGGGGTGCGTCGCCGTCCTTCGGGACGCGCAGGCCGAACATCGGTGCGTACAGGGCGAGTCGGTCCATGACCCAGGTGGTGTCGGTGTCGAGTTCGCGTGCCAGGGCGGCGATCCGCTCCGGTGGCACGGTGCCGGAGACGGCGGGGGCGCGGCCGTTGAGTCCCTCGCTCAGCAGGATCAGGTCCTGCCAGCGGGGGAGTTCGTCGGGGGCCTCGGGGGCGTCGACCACGATGCCGAGCGGTTCGTAGCGGCGGAGGCGGTCGTAGACCTCGCGGACCCGGCGGCCGGCGCGGGCGGCCACGGCGACGATCTCGAAGGGGGTGAGGGTGGGGGACTGGCGGGGCTCCTGGCCGGTCATGCCTTCGGAGAGGGCGAGGATCTCGTACCGGTCCGGCTTGACGTGGTGGACGAGCTGTCGCTCCTCGTCGGTCAACTCCGGTACTGGGGAGCCGAGTACGCGGTAGGGAGCGAGGCGGTCCAGTGCGTCGCCGATGGTCAGGAGGGAGCGGAGCGCGTACTGGGCGATGCGGAGCGGGGACAGCGTGTTCCAGTCGGCCCGGATGGTGTCGGCACTGTCGAGCTGGACGATGTCGGTGAGCAGTTCGGCGTCGGCTTCGGCGGGGGTGAGTGCCAGTGCCTCCGGGGGCAGGGCGGGCGGCTGCTTGCCGAGGCGGGGCGCGTGCCTGGCGAGCCGCTCGTGACTGTCCCGGAGTGACTCCCCAAGGGCACCCGCCGTGTAGACCAGCATCGCCGCCGTCCACGGCACGGTCGGGTCCAGGCTGCCGATGAGCACGGCCATCCGGTCACGTGGGGAGAGATCCACCCAGTACCGCAGCGGCTCCAGGTCCTCGGGCACCTCCATGCCGAACATGGCCAGCCGTCGCACCCGCTCGACGAAGCGGTGCCACGGCTCGAAGTCCTGCTCGGAACCGAGGCCGCGGAAGGCGCCGCCGGGCGCGTAGCACAGCGCCAGCAGGTCCAGCGGTACCGAACGGGTGGGCAGAGTGGCCCCGTTGTCCCCGTCGACGGTGAGTAGCTTCAGGTCGGCACGGGCGAGCGCGGGCAACGCGTCGATCTGCTCAGGGAGTTCGGGCAGCAGCCCGGCGGACGGTCCGGCGAGCCCGCCCACCGAACGCAGCACCTCCTCGACCGTGGTCTCCCGGCTCGCCGCCAGCGCCAGCAGGGACTGGAGGCTCGGGTCGGGCATGCCGTTCTCCGGCTCCCAGAAGGTGCGGAAGAGTCCCCACTGCCTGTCGCTGGGCGCGGCCGGGAGCAACTGGTCCTCGGTGGGCAGCCGGTACCCGTACCGCTCCCACGGCCGCAACTGCTCCAGCACCTCGGCGCTGGTCGTACCGAGCCGGTCGGCGAGGCGGGCGATGTGCACGGGGAGCACCTCGGCGGGCAGCGCCCGGTCGGAGTAGATGTGCCGGTTCTCCGTCCAGCCCCCCAGCAGCTCTGCCTCCCGGACCGTGGCCCGGTGGTGCAGCAGCGAGACGGGAATCCCGGGAACGACGAGACCGAGGGGCCGGTAGCGGGAGGCCCGCTTCAGCAGGGTGTCGATGCGCGCCTCCCTGGCCGCGGAGAGGGAGAGCAGAGCCCCGAGCGCGGGTTGCCGCTCGGCCCGGCCGGGCTCGGCCCAGGCGTTCATCCAGTCGATCAGATCGAGGTCCACCGGCTCGGGGACGAAGTCCAGCGCGGTGGTGCCGTCGGGCGGAACCGCCGGTACGCCCACCTCCGGCGTCAGCAGCGCGAACCGGCGCAGGCCGCGCAGCACATGGGCCACGGTCTGCTTGGTACGCAGAGCGTGCACCACGAGACTGCGGGCCGAGCCGGCCGCGTCGTCCAGCAGCGCGTTGTCGCCGGGACGGGGTACGGGGTGCCCGCCCAGGTCCTTGGGCACGGGGGAGTCGTCCCCCTCCGGATCAGCGGCCGGTACCGCTCCTTGGTCACGCAGTACCGCCCGGCGCCATGCCTTGGCGAACTGGTTCGTGCTGCTCGTGCCGTCCTGGACGCGACGCGGCAGCAGCGCCCGGTCGCCCGGGAACCATCCCACCGCGTCGAGCGCCACCGGAGGCCGCTGATACTCGGCCTCCCGGAACACGGGCAGCGTCAGCCCCCTGCCCGCCAGCCGCTCCGCGACCGCCCTCGCCAGCCCCACGTCCTGGTTCTCCAACTGCCACAGCCACTCCAGGTCGAGCCCCTCCCACCCCGGCAGATCGTCGGCGGCCGCGCGGACCTGTTCGCCGGCCCACTCGCGGTCCCACTCCAGCAGGCTGTTGCGGTTGACGCTGAGCTTGGGGACGTGGGGGCCGGACAGGTTGACGACGTACCCGAAGGGCGTGGCGGAGGTGACGATGCCGTCCGAGAGCACCGCGCCGTTGCCCGACACCCACCAGACCGGCCCGCGCGCGTTCAGCGGCTCGGCCGGGGCGGGCTCGTCCTCCGGGGCGGGGTGGTGGAGCCGGTCGGGCTCACGGACGAGCGGTTCGCGGCCGTCCTCCTCCAGCGTCAACCGGTACTCGCTGAGCCGTACCTGATGGTTCATCACCTTAAGGACGGAGAGCGGCTCGTCGTCCGGCTCGGGCTCGCTGAGCATCAGCCGGACGCGGGTGCCGCCCTCGCGCATGGGGTCGGGGTCGTTGTCGCTGTAGGGGCGGATGCGGAACAGGCCGCTGCTGCTGGAGATGTCGACCACCAGCGCCTGCCCGGCCGTGGTGCCGTTCGCGCGGACCTCGCGGGTCACCAGGGACACCTCGTCGGCGATCATGAAGTAGCTGAGCACCCCGATCCCGAACCGGCTGTACGGGTGGAGCCGCAGCTCCGGGTCCTCCGCCAGCCAGCGGGCCTGCTCCTGGCGGAAGGCGCGGGTCTGGGAGAAGCGGCGCCCGGCCCGGCTGAAGGTGTGCTCCAGCACCGACCGGCTCATCCCGACGCCGTTGTCCCGGCACTCGATGAAGGCGCGGCCGGGCCGTCCGTCCGCCGTGGTCTCCCGGCCCTGGGTGATCCGGATCTCGCCCCGCCACGGATGCGGTTCACGGTCGCGGCGGCCGAGGTACTCCCACCGCATCGCCCGGTACCGGCAGGCGTCGGCGGCGTTCTGGTACAGCTCCCGCACCGCCAGCGAGCGGTCCCCGTACAACTGGTGGCCCATGAGGAGTTCGCGGATCTCGTCCTGGGCCAGGGTGAAGCGGAGCAGCGGGACGCTGTAGACGCGGTCCTCGGAGTTCTGCTGACGTGCGGCCTGGAGATCGCGGGCGGTGACCCGGCCGGGCAGCCCGGCCAGCAGGTCACCGGGCTGCCGGTGCCGTGCGGAGGCCAGGGCCCGCAGCACTTCGTCGGCGCGGTGTGTGACGTCCACCAGGCTTTCGTGCAGAGCGGGGTGGCGGCACACCATGTTGAGGTGCAGCCCGTCGTCCTCACGGGTCCACTCCAGCTCCTGCTGGAGGTCGTGCACCACATCTCCGGGCACGATGGGGTCCGCGACGCCCACATGGTCGGGGAGCACATCGGGGAACAGCCGTACATCGGCGGCCAGCAGTCCGGCGAGGCGCAACTGCCCGAGCAGGCCCCACCAGTGGACGGTACCGGGGCCCTCGCTCGTGGTCAGGGCGGACGGCGAGCTGCCCAGCAGATCGTTGTACGGAGCGGAGTCCAGCGGGTCGTGGGCGAGGAAGCGCACCGCGGCCACCAACTGCCACCGGAGCTGCTCGGCCTTGTGCGCAAGCTCGGGGCCCAGCAGGGCCCTGGCCAGGTGCTCGGCGAGTTCCACCCCGCCCGGATCGGGCTTCTCGACCATCTGCTCGGCCACCCAGCGGTGCGCCAGCCAGGCGGCGAGCGCCCGGTACTCCGCGTCCTCGCCGCGCCGCTGGTGCCCGCGCGCCTTGCGCAGGAGCTGCGGGTGGCTCTCGTGGATGTTGCGCAGCTCGGCGCGCATCATCGGGGTCGGCCCGTCGGTGTCCCGGGGGTCCTGGTCCAGGTCCCAGGGGTCTGTTTCCGCGAGGCGGCTCAGCTTGTGCGCCCACATCGCCTCCCGCAGGAACGGCAGCCCCGCCAGCAGCCCCTTCTCCAGCGGCGACCGGTCCTGGCCGGGCGGGAGGAGCGCGGGCACGACCCGGCGCAGTACGCGCTCGGGGAGCCCGGAGTCCTGCCACGGGTCGGTGAATCGGGCGCGGTCCCTGAGCACGGATGCGGCACACCGGTGCGCGAACTCGGCGATCCGGTCGCGCATCGCGGAGTCCGGCCCCTCCTCGCCCACCAGCGCGGTCCAGATGCCCGCCTTCCGTACGGCCTCGGACCAGCGCAGCGGGATGTCCGTGCCGTCGCACAGCTCGGGGAAACCCCCGAGGCCCTCGTCGTGCGGGGCCGGACTGCTCACCGGCGTCTGCTGGTGGCCGCCGTGCCGGTGGGCCAGGGCGGTGGTGCGGGCCCGGGCGCGGTGGAACACCGCCTCCACGGTGCGTTCCGGGGTGAGCGGGTCCAGCGCCTCGGCCAGCGCCCGCGTGAAGTGGCTGCCCTCCGGGCCGTAGTGGCACCGCTGGCCCTTGGCGCAGCCGACGAGCAGCGCCAGCCGCCGGGAGGGGGCGTGCACGGTGGCCGCGCCGAAGCCGTCCCCGTCCTCCTCGGGCTGGCCGTCCCGGCAGGCGTCCACGACGAGGACGACGGACTCGGCCCGGCACCCGGTCAGATAGCGCGACACGTCCAGCCGCAGCAGCGAATCGCGCTGGCCTTCGGTCCATCGGCCACCCGGCTCGGGCGCGCGGGCACTGGCCGGCACCAGATAGTCCCGGCCGTCCAGATGAACGCCGTGGCCGGTGAAGTACACCAGCAGCAGATCGCAGTCCCGCCGGGCGGCCGCCTCCAGCGCGGAGGTGATGGCGCCCTTGTCCACCGGGCGTTCCCCGCCGGGGCGGAGCGTCGTCACGCCGTACCCGGAGGCGGTCAACTGCTCGGTCAGGGTGTCGAGATCCTTCGTCACCACGTCCGTGAGGGAGGCGAACCTCCGCTGGGCTTCCGGCGTTTCACCGACGCCGATGAGCAGCGCATGTCGTCTGACCGTCATCAGCGGGAGGTTAGCGTTCTTCGCCACGGTGGGGGAGTGTTTGCGTGGATCACGGCAACCGATCGGCCCTGCGGCCCCGCGTGCCATGATCGGAGCAGGCGTGCCGAAAGGGTGAGACATGAGGCTGACGATTCTGGGGGGCGGCGGGTTCCGGGTGCCGCTCGTGTACGGCGCGCTGCTGGGCGACCGGGGCGAGGGGCGGGTGACCGAGGTCGTCCTGCACGATGTGGACGCCGGGCGGCTGGACGCCGTGACGCGGGTGCTGGCCGAGCAGGCGGACGGGGTGCCGGACGCGCCCGCCGTCCGGGCGACCACCGAGCTGGACGACGCGCTGCGCGGGGCCGGGTTCGTGTTCTCCGCGATCCGGGTCGGCGGGCTGCGCGGGCGGGCCGAGGACGAGCGGGTGGCGCTGGCCGAAGGGGTGCTCGGGCAGGAGACCGTGGGCGCGGGGGGCATCGCGTACGGGCTGCGGACCGTGCCCGTCGCCGCCGACATCGCCCGGCGGGTGGCCCGGCTGGCGCCCGGTGCCTGGGTCATCAACTTCACCAACCCGGCCGGACTGGTCACCGAGGCCATGTCCCGGTACCTCGGCGACCGGGTCATCGGCATCTGCGACTCCCCGGTGGGCCTCGGCCGCCGCGTCGCCCGCGCCCTCGGCGCCGACCCGAACGAGGCGTTCGTCGACTACGTCGGCCTCAACCACCTCGGCTGGGTACGCGGTCTGCGCGTCGCCGGCCGTGACGAACTCCCGCGCCTGCTGGCCGACTTGGACCGCCTCGGCTCCTTCGAGGAGGGGCGGCTGTTCGGCCCGGAGTGGCTGCGCTCCCTCGGCGCGATCCCCAACGAGTACCTGCACTACTACTACTTCAACCGCGAGACCGTACGCGCCTACCAGGAGGCCGAGCAGACCCGCGGCGCCTTCCTGCGCGACCAGCAGTCCCGGTTCTACACCGACGCGCTGCGCCCCGGCGGGTCGGCGCTGCGGGCCTGGGAGGACACTCGCGCCGAGCGCGAGGCGACGTACATGGCGGAGAACCGGGAGAGCGCCGGGGCCGGCGAGCGCGAGGAGGAGGATCTGTCGGGCGGCTACGAGCAGGTGGCGCTCGCGCTGATGCGGGCCATCGCCCGCGACGAGCGCACCACGCTGATCCTCAACGTCCGCAACCGTTCCACGCTCGCCGCGCTGGACGCCGATGCGGTGATCGAGGTGCCCTGCCTGGTCGGCGCGGACGGCGCGCATCCGCTGGCCACGGACCCGCTGCCGGGACACGCCACCGGTCTGGTCTGCTCGGTCAAGGCGGTGGAGCGGGAGGTGTTGTCCGCCGCCGAGTCGGGTTCGCGGGAAACAGCCGTGAAGGCGTTCGCGCTGCATCCGCTTGTTGACTCGGTCAACGTGGCCCGCAGGCTGGTCGACGGTTACACCGCCGCACACCCGGAGCTGGCGTATCTGAAGTGAACACAGGTGAGGGGCCGCTCCGCCGAGCGGCCCTTCACGCTGGTCGTACGAGGCTCAGCCGGTGAAGCCGGCCGTGATCGAGGTGAACTGCCAGGTGCTCTGGTTGATCCCGGAGCAGTTGCTCACCACGCCCCCGCCGGCACAGGGCCGGTCCCGGTTGACCGCCCAGTAGGCGAGCCGGGCGATGTGATGCGAGTTGCTCCAGTCGCGGATCTTCGTCCAGATTTCAGGAGTCGTGTTCTCCTGCTGGTCGGAGAGACCGTTCATGCCGGAGATGCCGATGTGCGCGTACGCGGTCGCGTCGTCCCACCCGAAGGTCGACTTCAGCTTGGCCTTCAGGCCCTCGGCCGCGTTCACCGTGTTGCCGTACATGTCCGAGCCGCCGCCGAAGTCGAACGGCATGATCGTGAACACGTCGATGTCGGCGCCGATCGACTTGGCCTGCTCGATGAGCCGGTTGCCGTAGTAGGTCGGGCCGGTGGTCGTGGTGCCGAAGGTGACGATGGTCTTCAGACCGGGGTTGTTCGCCTTGACCGTCTTCAGCGCGGTGAGGATCTTCGCCTGCACGGCCTCGTTCTCGAACTCGTCCGTGTTCTCGATGTCCATGTCGATCGATTTCAGCGAGTAGGCGTCGATCACCTTCTGGATCGCCCCCGCCAGCGCGCTCGCCGAGGAGCAGTTGGCGCCGAGCTTGCTGCCCTGCCAGCCGCCGAACGACGGCACGATGTCACCGCCCGCCGACCGGATCTGGTTGATCGCGGTCTGGTCCACCCCGCCGGTCAGCGGCCTGCTGCCGTCCCAGGAGGGGTTGCAGCCGCCGGAGTCCAGCACGAACGCCATGGTGAACCACTTCACCCCGGTCGCGTTCATCACCGTCGCCGGGTTCGGCGGGTCGCCCCACCCCTCGTACAGATACGGCGCCGCCTGCTTGAAGCCGGTGCCGCCGCCCGAGCCCGCGTTCGTGGTCACCGAGACCGAGTTGGAGGCGCCGGAGGTGTTCCCCGCCGCGTCCCGCGCCTTCACGGTGAAGGTGTACGCGGTGCTCGGCGAGAGCCCGCTGACCGTGGCCGAGGTGCCGGAGACGCTGAGCACCTGGTTGGAGCCGCTGTAGATGTCGTACGCGGTGACACCCACGTTGTCGGTGGCCGCGTTCCACTTCAGCGAGACGCTGTTGGCGGTCTTGCCGGTCGAGGTCAGTCCGCCCGGCGTGCTCGGCGCCTGGGTGTCACCACTGCCCCCGCCGCCCGGCCCGTCCAGGCTGATGTCGTCCGCCTGGTAGGAGCCCTGCGCGTACCAGCCGTGCACGTACACGGTCGCGCTGGTCTGCGAGGCGCCGGTGGTGAAGGAGACGGTGAGCTGGCTGTACGCCGAGGGGGAGGAGGTCCAGGTCGAGGCGCCGCCGTCCACCCCGAGGTAGACGTACGAGCCGCGGACCCAGCCGCTGAGGGTGTACGCGGTGTTCGGCTTCACCGCGACGGTCTGCGCGCACTGCGCGGTGTCGCTCGAACTGACCGCGCCCTGAAGGGCCTTGGAGCCGCCGTGCACGGGGGAGGAGACGACCGAGCCGAGGTTGCCGGCACAGGTCCACGGTGACAGGCCGCCCGACTCGAAGCCGGGGTTGGTGAGCACGTTGGCCGCCTCGGCGGTGCCCGGCAGGGCGACGGCCCCGCCGAGGGCCAGGGCGGCGGTGCCGACCAGGGCGAGAAGCCGGCGTCTGGGACGCCCGAGAAGGTGTCGCACGCGATCTCCCTGATGGTATGGGGACGTTCGGGAGTGCACCGGGGTGCGGGAAGTGCGGAACGAGCCTGCGGAGAGTGCGGGGAGTGCGCCCCCCAAAGTGGTATGGACCAATCCAACTGTCAAGGGACAGCACGGGATTGGTCCATACCGGGATGGTGACGGGGAACAACGGACGGGGCGCTACAGCGGAAGCGCGGCTCCGGCTCCCGCCGCCGCGGCGGCCGGTGCGGCGAGCGGGGCGGCGGGCGCGGGCAGGCACACCGCAGCCCCCTCGGAGTCCTCGGGCTCCTGCTCGGTGAGGGTCGACGGGCCCAGCGGACGCGGCCCGGAGACCACTGCGTAGTCCTGCCCCAGGAACGGCGGCTCCACCCTGCCGGGGTCCTCACCCAACGCCAACTGCACGGCGGCCCAAGGGGCGTTGACCCCGCACAGCGAGAGCTGGTGCAGCCCGCCCGCCGCGCGGGTGTTGACGTCCAGCAGCACCGGCCGGTCGCCCAGCATGCGGAACTGGATGTTGGACAGGTAGTGCAGCCCGAAACCCTCCGCGATCAGCCGGGCCGGCTCCAGCCAGCGCTCGTCCAGGGTGAAGCCACGCCGCCGGCCGTTCTTGGTGCGGCCCACCATCAGCCGGACCCGGTTGTCCGGACCGGTCAGGCAGTCCACCGACACCTCCGGCTGCTCCAGCCTCGGCATCACCATCAGGTCCACCGGCTCCTCGGCCTCCCGCAGCGCCGACACGGCCAGGTCGAGCTGCACGTACGGGCTCGGGAAGCCGCTGAGCTGCGCCAGTGAGAAGGGCGAGCGGGTGATCATCCGGAAGCCGACCCCGCCCGCACCGGAGGCGGGCTTGAAGCACGCCCGGTGTCCGTCCGCCTCCAACTCCTCGACCGCTGCCAGGAGTTCGTCCGCCGTGCGGACCCGGAACCACGGCGGCACCGGCACGCCCACCGAGCGGACCGCCTCGTACGCGGTCACCTTGTCCTCGAACACCGCCACCGCCTGAGGCGTCGGCGCCAGCAGGGCCGTACCCGCCGCGGCGAAGTCGGCTCGGTGCGCCACGATCGCCGACTGGTGCAGCCGGGGCACGAAGACATCGATGCCACGCCGGGCGCACTGGTCGAGCGCGTACTCGACGTACCCGGCCGGGGACAGCCCCTCCGGCTCCAGCGCGGCGGTGTCGGCGGCGGCCAGCACGGGGGAGTCCGGGTCGCCGTGCGTCGCGTGGATCTCCACCGCGCGGTCGCTCGGGTTTCTCCGGAGCTGATCCATGAAGAACACGTTCTCCGCGTACGTGCGGTTGAGCCAGACGCGTACGCGAGAGACCATGCGGGGCCGCCTTTCGGGGGTTTTCGGGCAGGACTGAGCGGTCCGCGCCCGGACAGGAGGAAGGAAGGGTCACCAAACCGCCCTGGGAAAAGGGGCGTTGGGCGGTGAGTGATGGGGCGATCATACGGCCTGCGCCCAGTGGTGCGTGCAACGCGCGTGTTACGGATTCGCCGGGCGCGTCGGCCCCGGAGGAGGGCCGCTCTTGCCCGTGCCCCGGCGATGTGCTGTCGTGGTGCCGCGCCGCACTGTCGTGGGAGGTCGGGTACCCGGTGATCGAGGAGCTGCTGCCGGACACGGTGGTCGCCGTGGAGTCGTACGGCGTCCCCGACGACGACCCGGACACCGCGCTCTTCCCCGAGGAACGGGCGCTGGTGGACCGCGCGGTCGCCAAGCGGCGCCTGGAATTCACCTCGGCGCGGGTCTGCGCCCGGCGCGCGATGGAGAAGCTCGGCCGGGCGCCCGCCGCCGTGCCGGCCGGCGAGCGCGGCGCGCCCGTCTGGCCGGACGGCCTGCTCGGCAGCATGACCCACTGCGACGGCTACCGGTGCGCGGCCCTGGCCCGCACGGGTGACCTGGCCTCGCTTGGCATCGACGCCGAGACGCACGAACCGCTGCCCGAGGGCGTCCTCGACTCCGTCTCCCTGCCCGCCGAACGCGACCGGCAGCGCGCCCTGGCCGCCGCCCACCCCGGTGTGCACTTCGACAGGCTGCTGTTCAGCGCCAAGGAGTCCGTGTACAAGGCGTGGTTCCCGCTGGCCCGCGCCTGGCTGGACTTCTCCGAGGCCGACATCGACCTGGTCCCCACCCACGCCGACCGCGGCACCTTCCACGCCCGGCTCCTCGTACCGGGCCCTCTGGTGGGCGGCGCCCGCCTGACCGGGTTCGACGGCCACTGGCTCACCGGCGACGGACTGGTCCTGACGGCGGTGACCGTACCGGCGCCCTAGGGACCTACGGGCACCAGGCGCGCAGCAGCTCGAAGAACTCGTCCTCGTTCCCCGTCAACCCCGCTCCGGCCAGCGCCCGTTCGGCCTCCGCCAGGACGCCCGGGGGCACCATGACCGGGGCCGCGTCCGGTGGGCCGTCCAGGGTGGCGCGCACGGTGTGCAGCAGCCGGAGATACGCCTGGACGGCGGTGCGCTCACGGTCGGTCAGTACGGCGGTCGGCATCGGTCGGCTCCCCGGTCGGCGGCACGGTTCACGCACGCTGGCGCCGCGCACCGCCCCTCGCGGCACGCAGGGTTCCAGCTTGCCGCCCCCCACTGACAACGCGTCGGCTCCGGGCCGCCCGGGGTCGCCCGTACGGCTCAGGGGCGGGTCAGCCCTGCGGTCCCGGATACCCCAGCGACGTACCGATCCGCCCCGCCACATCGTCCCGGCGGACCGGGCCGCTCAGCGACGAACCCCGCATCCGGGTACGGCACTTGCTGGCCAGCAGCAGGCCGAAGGTCTCCGCCTCCCGCTCCTCGTCCTGGTCGAACCGGGTGCGCGCGGCGACCCGGTGCACGGCCGCCCGCAGCGCGTCCCGGTCGGTGTCGTCCGTCAGCAGCCGGGTGGCCACGCCCAGGCCGAGACCGTCGACCCGGTGGGCGGCGTGGTCGGTCTGCATGTGCCACAGCTCGTGGCCGAGGATCACCAACTGGTGGTCGGGCGCGGTGCGTTCCTCCACCACGACCAGATCCCGGTCGCTCATGTCCAGCCACAGCCCGCTCGCGGTGCCGGGCGGAAAGACCGACGTACGGAAGTGCACCGGGCGGCCGCGTCTGCGGCTCATCGCCGAGCACAGCGAGCGGTACAGCTCCTCGGGCGGCACCGGCGCGGGCCGCCGGTCCAGTTGTCCGACCAGTTCGGCGCAGAGCCGCCGCATGACCTTGGCGATGTTCTTGGACCCCATCCCGTTCACGCCCCCGGCTGCCGGACGCTCTCCAGCAGCATGTCCAGCCACTCCGCGACCTTGTCGCGGTGCTGGTCGGTGGGGAGCTGGGCGGCGCGCCAGGCGATCCCGCGCACCCCGTGGTCCTGGAGCAGCCGCTCCAGTGGGTCCTGTGCCGTCCCGGAGGCGGCCCGCTCGCGGTCCGCGAGCTTCTGCAGCAGCTCCTGCTCGATGTGCTGGAGGACGCCCGCGAGCGCCTCGGGGTCCTCCGCGGTGAGGAACCCGGCGTGCACGTGGAAGAACCGCTGGAGCGCGTCGCAGTGCTCCATCGTGGGGCGCCGGTCCCCGTTGATCAGGGCGCCGGCCTGCTGCCGGGACATGCCCGCGCCGTCCGCGATCTCCTGCTGGGTGTATCTGCGTCCGCCGGGCTTGAGCCGGGTGCGGCGCAGCAGGTCCAGCCGTTGCAGGAAGCGGGCCTGGACGTCCGGTTCCCCGGCCGGGCGGCCGGTCAGCAGCGCCTTGACCACGGGTTCCGGGACCCCGCTGCCGACCGAGAGCCGGGCGGTGTCGAAGACCTCGGAGTGCGGGACGCCGAGCCGGTCGGCGAGCGCGGTGACGCGGGCGACGACGGCCGGAAGCTGAGCGGTCGCCGTGGCGCCCGGATTCTCGTAGCCATCCGTCACCGACAGAACTCCTACGTCTTGGGGCGGCCGCGCGAGATCGGGCGCGCTTGTCACCCCCGGCCGCCGTGAACATCCCGGAGAGTAGCCCGTGGTTCGAACTCGCATCCAGGTCTCGCCACAACTGTGGCGAATTTCAGCCGTCAACAGGCATGAAATGCCACGATAGTTGACACGGCTCTCGTCGGAGCAGCAGGATCGCAGCGCCGCGTGCAGGCGGCCAAGGCAAGAGGGGTGACCACCCGATGGCACATCAGGCGGGAGGGCGGCGGCCGGTGTCCCGGTCCGTCCCCGAGAGCTGTGAGGCGCGGGACTATCTGGACGACTACGCCGCCGTGGTGGAGGCTGCCCCGTTCCCCTCGCTCGTCGTCGACCACCGCTGGAACGTCGTTCTGGCCAACGACGCCTTCGCCGCCCTCTTCGGAGAGGTCCGGCACCACCCCACCGCGATGCCCGGCGACAACTTCCTGCGCTTCGTCCTCTTCCACCCCGACGCGGGCCGGGTCCTCGGCGAGCACGAGCCGGCCTGGTGCCTGCCGATGCTGGCCCAGCTCAAGGCCGCGATGGAGGGCTACGGCCACGACCACGAACTCCAGGCGATACGCCGGGACGTGGCCCACGACCCCATCATGGAGGCCGCGTACCGGCAGGGGCTGCCGTACTGGATACACGCGGTAGGCGAGAGCGCGGCCCGGCTCGACGGCGCCGTACGCCTGCTGCACCACCCCGATCCGCGCCGGGGCACCGCCGAGTGCCGGGTGGTGGACGAGACCCCGCCCCTGCTGCGCGACCTGGGCCACCGGCGCCTGACGATGATCCCCCGGCAGCCGTCCGCCCCCGGCCGGCGCGCCCACCTGATGGTCGTGCCCACCCCATAGACCCGACCCGGCCCCGTCGGTGTTCAGGTCATCGACGGCGCCGGGTCTTCCGCACCCGCGACGCCCTTACGCAAGCTGCTTGCGTAACTTGCGCTACCCTTGCGCGCATGACGCGACGACTTGCGGAAGTGGCGAAGAAGGTCGGGGTCAGCGAGGCCACGGTCAGCCGGGTGCTCAACGGCAAGCCCGGAGTCTCCGACGCCACCCGGCAGTCGGTCCTCACCGCCCTGGACGTACTGGGCTACGAGCGCCCCACCCAGTTGCGCGGGGAGCGCGCCCGCCTGGTCGGCCTGGTCCTGCCGGAACTGCAGAACCCGATCTTCCCCGCGTTCGCCGAGGTCATCGGTGGCGCGCTCGCCCAGCTCGGGCTGACCCCGGTGCTGTGCACCCAGACCAAGGGCGGCGTCTCGGAGGCCGACTACGTCGAACTCCTCCTCCAGCAGCAGGTCTCCGGGGTCGTCTTCGCCGGCGGGCTGTACGCGCAGGCCGACGCCCCGCACGACCACTACCGCCGCCTCGCGGACCGCAGCATCCCGGTCGTGCTGGTGAACGCGGCCATAGAGCACCTCGGCTTCCCCGCCGTCTCCTGCGACGACACGGTCGCCGTCGAGCAGGCGTGGCGCCACCTCGCCTCCCTCGGCCACGAGCGCATCGGCCTGGTCCTCGGCCCCGGCGACCACGTCCCCTCCGCCCGCAAGCTCGCCGCCGCCCGCGCGCTGGCCGGGGAGCTGCCGGACGCCCATGTGGCCCGCGCCATCTTCTCCATCGAGGGCGGCCACGCCGCCGCCTCCCGGCTCATCGACCGGGGCGTCACCGGCATCATCTGCGCCAGCGACCCGCTCGCCCTCGGCGCCGTAAGGGCCGCTCGCCGCAAGGGACTTGACGTGCCAGGGCAGATCTCCGTGGTCGGCTACGACGACTCGGCGTTCATGAACTGCACCGAGCCCCCGCTCACCACCGTCCGCCAGCCCATCGAGGCCATGGGCCGGGCCGCCGTGGAACTGCTGAACGCGCAGATCGGCGGCACCGCCGTCCCCGCCGAGGAGCTGCTGTTCGAGCCCGAGCTGGTGGTCCGGGGCTCCACCGCGCAAGCGCCGCGCGACTGAGCGCTTTGCGGAGCCGGTTGACTGTCAAATAATTACAGATTCTGCGCGACATCTTGCGGCCCGGTGCCGTCGGTGCTTGAGTGTGCGGCGCCCACCGCTCCTGCCTTGAGGGGTCCACCGATGAGAAGCACCGGGTTCCGCCGCACCGTCGCCGCGATCGGCGTCTGTTCCTCGCTCGCCCTCACCGCAGCAGCCTGCGGCTCGGACGACGACAGCTCGGCGGGCGGCAAGACCCGCATCACCGTCAACTGCGAGCCGCCCAAGAGCGCCAAGGTCGACCGCCGGTTCTTCGACGAGGACATCGCCTCCTTCGAGAAGGCCCACCCGGACATCGACGTGGTCGCCCACGACGCGTTCCCCTGCCAGGACCCCAAGACCTTCGACGCGAAGCTCGCCGGCGGCCAGATGGAGGACGTGTTCTACACCTACTTCACCGACGCCCGGCATGTGGTCGACATCCACCAGGCCGCCGACCTCACCCCGTACGTCAAGGAGCTCAAGAGCTACGACACCATCCAGAAGCAGCTCCGGGACATCTACACCGTCGACGGCAAGGTCTACGGCATCCCGCGCACCGGCTACTCGATGGGGCTGATCTACAACCGCGCCCTGTTCAAGAAGGCCGGCCTCGACCCGGACAAGCCCCCGGCCACCTGGGACGAGGTCCGCGCCGCCGCCAAGAAGATCGCCGGACTCGGCAACGGCACCGTCGGCTACGCCGACTACAGCGCCCAGAACCAGGGCGGCTGGCACTTCACCGCCGAGCTGTACTCCCAGGGCGGCGACGTCGTCAGCGCCGACGGCAAGAAGGCCACCGTCGACACCCCCGAGGGCAAGGCGGTGCTGCGGAACCTGCACGACATGCGCTGGGCGGACGACTCCATGGGCAGCAAGCAGCTCCTCGTCATCAACGACGCCCAGCAGATGATGGGTTCGGGCAAGCTCGGCATGTACCTCTCGGCGCCGGACAACATCCCCATCCTGGTCAAGGAGAAGGGCGGCTCGTACAAGGACCTGGCGCTCGCCCCGATGCCCGGCGGCAAGGGCACGCTCATCGGCGGCGACGGCTACATGTTCAACAAGAAGGCCAGCCCCGCCCAGATCCGGGCCGGCCTCAAGTGGCTCGACCACATGTTCCTCACCCCCGGAGACGGCTTCCTCGGCGACTACGCCCGCGCCAAGAAGAACGACGCACCGGTCGGCCTGCCCGAGCCGCGCCTGTTCACCGGCGCCGCCGACGCCAAGGACCAGCAGGTCAAGAAGGCCAACGCCAACGTCCCGGTGGAGAACTACCAGTCCTTCCTGGACGGCAACCAGAGCCTCGACATGAAGATCGAGCCGCCGCACGCCCAGCAGATCTACTCGGTGCTCGACGGGGTCGTCTCCGCCGTCCTCACCAAGAAGGACGCGGACGTCGACCAGCTCCTCAAGGACGCGAACGGCAAGATCGACAGCATCCTGGCGCGGGGCTGACCACCATGACCAAGACGGCCGAGCGGCTCCCCGCGGCCGCCGCCCCCCTGGCCCCGCCCCCGGCCCCGGCGGGCGGCGGCCGGGGCCGCCGGGCCCTCACCGGCCAGGTCCGCGCCTACGGCTTCCTCCTCGGCGGCCTGATCTGCTTCGCCCTGTTCTCCTGGTACCCGGCGATCCGCGCCGTCGTCATCGCCTTCCAGCGCTACACACCGGGCTCCGCGCCCGAGTGGGTCGGCACCGCCAACTTCCGCCGGGTCCTGCACGATCCGGAGTTCGGCGCGGCCTGGCGCAACACCCTCACCTTCACCGTGCTCGCCCTCCTCGTCGGCTTCGCCGTCCCGTTCGTGCTCGCCCTGGTGCTGAACGAACTCCGGCACGCCAAGGCGTTCTTCCGGGTCGTGGTCTACCTCCCGGTGATGATCCCGCCGGTGGTCAGCGCCCTGCTGTGGAAGTGGTTCTACGACCCCGGCGCCGGCCTCGCCAACGAGACGCTGCGCGCCCTGCACCTGCCCACCTCGAACTGGTCCAACGGCACCGACACCGCGCTGATCTCCCTGGTGATCGTGGCCACTTGGGCCAACCTCGGCGGCACCGTCCTCATCTACCTCGCCGCCCTCCAGTCCATCCCCGGCGAGCTGTACGAGGCCGCCGAACTCGACGGCGCCAACCTGCTCCAGCGCATCCGGCACGTCACGATCCCGCAGACCCGGTTCGTGATCCTGATGCTGATGCTCCTTCAGATCATCGCCACCATGCAGGTGTTCACCGAGCCCTTCGTCATCACTGGCGGCGGCCCGGAGAGCGCGACCGTCACCGTGCTCTACCTGATCTACAAGTACGCCTTCCTCTACAACGACTTCGGCGGGGCCTGCGCCCTCAGCGTGATGCTGCTGGTGCTGCTCGGCGCCTTCTCCGCCCTCTACCTCCGGCTCACCCGCAGCGAGGGGGACGCATGAGCACCCGTACCGAGGAGGGCGCATGAGCACCCGTACCCTCATCTCCCCGGCCACCCTCGCCCGGCCGCGCGGAAAGGCCCTGTACTGGACGGTGTTCGGGGCCGTCGTCGTCCTCTTCGCGCTCGCCTTCCTGTTCCCCGTGTACTGGATGGCGTCCGGCGCGATGAAGTCCCCGGACGAGATCGCCCGTACCCCGCCCACCCTGGTCCCCGAGCACTGGCACCTGGACGGCTACACCGACGCCTGGGACCTGATGCAGCTCCCGCAGCACCTGTGGAACACGGTGGTGCAGGCGGCCGGTGCCTGGGCCTTCCAGCTCGTGTTCTGCACGGCCGCCGCGTACGCGCTGTCCAAGCTGAAGCCCGCCTTCGGCAATGTGGTCCTCGGCGGCATCCTCGCCACCCTGATGGTCCCGGCACAGGCGCTCGTCGTACCGAAGTACCTGACCGCGGCCGACCTGCCGCTGATCCACACCAGCCTGCTCAACGACCCGCTCGGCATCTGGCTGCCGGCCGTCGCCAATGCCTTCAACCTGTATCTGCTCAAGCGGTTCTTCGACCAGTTGCCCCGCGATGTGCTCGAGGCCGCCGAGATCGACGGCGCGGGGAAGCTGCGCACCCTGTGGTCGGTCGTGCTGCCCATGTCCCGGCCGGTGCTCGGCGTCGTTTCCATCTTCGCGCTGGTCGCCGTCTGGCAGGACTTCCTCTGGCCGCTGATGGTCTTCTCCGACACCGACAAGCAGCCGATCAGTGTGGCGCTCGTCCAGTTGTCGCAGAACATCCAGCTCACCGTGCTCGTTGCGGCCATGGTGATCGCCAGCATCCCCATGGTGGCGCTCTTCCTCGTGTTCCAGCGGCACATCATCGCCGGGATCAGCGCGGGCAGCACCAAGGGCTGACCCGGCCCCCTCGACAGACTCGACAGAAAGGGCACGCACCGTGGCACAGCCCACCCATGCCCGCAGGCAGGCCGACTGGTGGCGCTCGGCCGTCATCTACCAGGTGTACGTGCGCAGCTTCGCGGACGGCGACGGCGACGGCACCGGAGACCTCGCCGGGGTCCGCGCCCGGCTGCCCTACCTAGCCGACCTCGGCGTGGACGCCCTGTGGTTTAACCCCTGGTACCTGTCCCCGATGAAGGACGGCGGCTACGACGTCGCCGACTACCGCACCGTCGACCCCGCCTTCGGCACCCTCGCCGAGGCCGAGAAGCTCATCGCCGAGGCCCGTGAGCTGGGCATCCGCACCATCGTCGACATCGTGCCCAACCACGTCTCCGACCAGCACCCCTGGTTCCGGGCCGCGCTCGCCGCCGGCCCCGGCAGCCCCGAGCGCGAACTGTTCCACTTCCGCCCCGGTCGCGGCGCGCACGGTGAAGTACCGCCCAACGACTGGCCGTCGCAGTTCGTCGGCTCGACCGAGCCGGTGTGGACCCGGCTGCCCGACGGCGACTGGTACCTGCATCTGTTCACCCCCGAGCAGCCCGACCTCAACTGGGCCCACCCGGCCGTCCACCGCGAGCACGAGGACATCCTGCGCTTCTGGTTCGAGCGCGGTGTCGCGGGCGTCCGCATCGACTCCGCCGCCCTGCTCGCCAAGGACCCCGGCCTGCCCGACCTCGCCGGCGCCCCCGACCCGCACCCCTTCGTCGACCGCGACGAACTCCACGACGTCTACCGCTCCTGGCGCGCGGTCGCCGACGAGTACGGCGGGGTGTTCGTCGGCGAGGTCTGGCTCCCCGACGCCGAGCGCTTCGCCCGCTATCTCCGCCCCGACGAACTGCACACCGCCTTCAACTTCGCCTTTCTGTCCTGCCCCTGGGGCGCGGACCGGCTGCGCGCGGCCATCGACTCCACCCTCGCCGAGCACGCCCCCGTGGGCGCCCCCGCCACCTGGGTGCTGTGCAACCACGACATCACCCGCACCGTCACCCGCTACGGCCGTACCGACACCGGCTTCGACTTCGCCGCCAAGGCGTTCGGCACCCCCACCGACCTCGCGCTCGGCACCCGCCGCGCCCGCGCCGCCGCCCTGCTCTCCCTCGCCCTGCCCGGCTCGGTCTACCTGTACCAGGGGGAGGAGCTGGGCCTGCCCGAGGCGGACATCCCGGTGGACCGGATCGAGGACCCGATGCACCACCGCTCCGGCGGCACCGACCCCGGCCGCGACGGCTGCCGGGTCCCGCTGCCCTGGTCCGCGAACGCCCCGTACGCGGGCTTCGGCTCGCGCGAGGAGCCCTGGCTGCCGCAGCCGGCGGACTGGGCGGACTACGCGGCCGACCGGCAGGAGCGCGACCCGCACTCCATGCTCACCCTGTACCGCGAGGCCATCGCCGCCCGGCCCGCGTTCGGCGAGGGCCCGCTGACCTGGCTCCCCGCCCCCGAGGGCGTCCTCGCCTTCGCCCGTGCCGACGGCGCCCTGTGCGTGGTGAACCTCGCCGCCGACGCCGCCGATCTGCCCGCGCACGCCGAACTCCTGCTCAGCAGCGGCCCCTTGGACGAGTCGGGCCGGCTGCCGCAGGACACGGCGGTCTGGCTCCGCGCCTGAACCGCCCCACCCCGCACCTGCTATCCCCGGCACCCCCACCCTGAAGGGATCAGCACATGCACAGCAACAGCACCGCAAGACACCTGAGGAGCCTGCCCGCCCTGGGCGCCGTCGTCGCCCTCGCCGCGGGCATGACGGTCGCCCTGGCCCCGGCCGCGCAGGCCGCCTCCGGCGCCACCCTCCCGTTCACCTCCGTCGAGGCCGAGTCCGCCACCACCACCGGCACCAAGGTGGGCCCCGACTACACCCAGGGCAGCCTCGCCTCCGAGGCGTCCGGACGGCAGGCCGTACGCCTCAACTCCGGTCAGCGCGTGGAGTTCACCGTGCCGCGCGCGGCCAACGCCGTGAACGTCTCCTACAGCGTCCCGGACGGCCAGTCCGGCTCGCTCGCGGTGTACGTCAACGGCACCCGGATCGCCAAGACGCTTCCCGTCACCTCCAAGTACAGCTACATCGACACAAGTTGGATACCGGGCTCCAAGAACCACCACTTCTTCGACAACGCCCGCCTGTTGCTCGGCCAGAACGTCCAGGCGGGCGACAAGGTCGCCTTCGAGTCCACCGGCACCCAAGTCACCGTCGACGTGGCCGACTTCGAGCAGGCCGCGGCCGCCGTCACCCAGCCCGCCGGTTCGGTGTCCGTCGTCTCCAAGGGCGCCGACCCCAGCGGCGGCGGCGACTCCACCCAGGCGTTCCGCGACGCGATCGCGGCCGCGCAGGGCGGCACGGTGTGGATTCCGCCGGGCGACTACCGGATCACGTCCTCGCTCAGCGGGGTGCAGAACGTGACGCTGCGCGGCGCCGGGCACTGGTACTCGGTCGTGCACACCTCCCGCTTCATCGACCAGTCCAGCTCCTCCGGCAACGTCCATCTGCGGGACTTCGCGGTCATCGGCGAGGTCACCGAGCGCGTCGACTCCAGCCCGGACAACTTCGTCAACGGCTCGCTCGGCCCCAACTCGTCCGTGTCCGGCATGTGGGTCCAGCACCTGAAGGTCGGCCTGTGGCTGACGGGCAACAACGACAACCTGGTGGTCGAGAACAACCGCATCCTCGACACCACCGCCGACGGCCTCAACCTCAACGGCAACGCCCGCGGGGTGCGCGTCAGCAACAACTTCCTGCGCAACCAGGGCGACGACTCCCTCGCCATGTGGTCCCTCTACGCCCCCGACAGCAACTCCAGCTTCGAGAACAACACCATCTCGCAGCCAAACCTCGCCAACGGCATCGCCATCTACGGCGGCACCGACATCTCGGTCAAGAACAACCTGGTCTCCGACACCAACGCCCTCGGCAGCGGGATCGCCATCTCCAACCAGAAGTTCCTCGACCCCTTCTCCCCGCTGGCCGGCACCATCACGGTCTCGGGCAACACCCTGGTCCGCACGGGCGCGCTGAACCCCAACTGGAACCACCCGATGGGCGCGCTGCGCGTCGACTCCTACGACAGCGCCATCAACGCCACGGTCAACATCACTGACACCACGATCACCGACAGCCCGTACTCCGCCTTCGAGTTCGTGTCCGGCGGCGGACAGGGCTACCCGGTGCGCAACGTCAACGTGACCGGCGCGACGGTGAAGAACACCGGGACCGTGGTCGTGCAGGCCGAGGCGCAGGGCGCGGCCACCTTCAAGAACGTCACCGCCACCCAGGTGGGCGTCGCCGGGATCTACAACTGCCCCTACCCGGCGAACTCCGGCGCCTTCGCGCTCACCGACGGCGGCGGCAACTCCGGCTGGAACAGCACCTGGGCCGACTGCTCCACCTGGCCCCAGCCCGGCCAGGGCAACCCCGAGCCGGACCCGAACCGCAACCTGGTCAAGGGCCGCCCGGCCACCGCGACCGGCTCCCAGGACGTCTACACCCCCGGCAAGGCGGCCGACGGCGACGCCAACACGTACTGGGAATCGGCCAACAACGCCTTCCCGCAGTCCTGGACCTCCGACCTCGGCTCCGCCTACCCGGTCCGCCGCGTGGTCCTCAAGCTGCCCCCGTCCTCGGCCTGGGGCGCCCGCACCCAGACCATCGCCGTCCAGGGCAGCACGGACGGCTCGAACTTCACCACCGTGGCCGCGGCCAAGGACTACCGCTTCGACCCGGCGAGCGGCAACACCGTCACCGTCTCCCTCCCCAGCGGCACCAGCCTCCGCCACCTCCGCCTGACCGTCACCGGCAACACCGGCTGGCCGGCAGGCCAGTTCAGCGAGGTGGAGGCGTACCAGACCCCCTGACGAAAAAATATTCGTCAGGTACGGATCAAGCCACGATAGGGTGCCCCGGTGACCACGCAATCGAACATTCCCGCAGGCTCGATCCCCGACGCGAACGGGACCCCCGGCGGCACCCTCTTCACCGAGCCCGTGCTCGTGGTGAACCAGAAGGCCAAGCTCATCGAGCTGACCAACGAGTACAAGGTCATGGACCAGAACGGCCGTGACCTCGGTGCGGTGGTCGAGGTCGGGCAGGGCGTGCTCCGCAAGATCCTGCGCTTCGTGTCGAGCTGGGACCAGTTCCTCACGCACCGGCTGGAGATCCGGGACACCCAGGGGCAGCCGCAGTTGCTGCTCACCCGGCCCGCGAAGATCTTCAAGTCGCGCGTCCTGGTGGCCCGTCCGGACGGTTCGCAGGTCGGTGAGATCGTCCAGCAGAACATGATCGGCAAGATCAACTTCGCCATGAACGTGGACGGCCACCAGGTCGGCGCGATCAAGGCGGAGAACTGGCGGGCCTGGAACTTCGCCATCGTGGACCACGAGGGCACCGAGATCGCCCGTATCACCAAGACCTGGGAAGGTCTGGCCAAGACGCTGTTCACCACGGCGGACAACTACGTCCTCCAGATCCACCGCCCGCTGTCCGAGCCGCTGCGGAGCCTCGTCGTGGCGACCGCGCTCACCGTGGACACCGCGCTGAAGCAGGACTCGCGCGGCCTGGGCTGACAGGGCCGTACATGAGTAAAAGGGGCGGCCGGCGCATCACGCGCCGGCCGCCCCTTCCTGTCTACAGCCGCGCCGGCCGTCGTGGCCTCGACCGCCGCCGGGTCAGCCGCGGCTCCCGTGTCGCCGTGCCCGGCTCCAGCGCCAGTACCGCCGCCACCGGGTGCTCGTCGTCGTCCGGTCCCGGCGCGGGCGGGGGTACGGGCGCGCCGGCCGGGGTCGCGCGGGTCAGCAGGACCACGCCCCAGGCCGCCAGGCCCGCCCCGGCGAGGGCCAGCAGGATGCCGACGGCGCCGCCGTTGAGGCCCTGGCCGAGCAGGGTCAGGCCGATGACCGAGGCGGCCAGCGGGTTGGCCAGGGTGACCACCGCGAGCGGGGCGCCGAGCCCGCCCCGGTAGGCCGTCTGCGACAGCAGCAGGCCACCCGTGGCGAACGCGGCCACCAGCACCGCGACCACGATCACCAGCGGGCTCAGCGCCGGGCCGGTGCCCTGGGTGGCCGCCACCGTCGCGGTCTGGGTGAGCGCGGAGGCGACACCCGAGGCGAACCCGGACGCGGTCGCGTGCCTCAGGCCCGGCCGGGCGCCGGGGCGGCTCAGGGTGCCGATCACCGCGATGGTCGTCGCGGCGACCGCCAGCGCCGAGGGCAGGCTGAGTGCCCGCTCGGGCGCCGGACCCGAGGCCGCCATCAGCAGCGCGCCGAGACCGAGCAGCGTCAGCGCCGTACCCCGCCACTCC
The DNA here is from genome assembly GCF_004784475.1 of Streptomyces bauhiniae. GTDB lineage: Bacteria > Actinomycetota > Actinomycetes > Streptomycetales > Streptomycetaceae > Streptomyces > Streptomyces seoulensis. The sequence goes on along the minus strand of NZ_SRRT01000004.1, from coordinate 62,026 downwards.
AGGGCGGTGACCCGGCGGCCGGCCGCCCGCGCGCCGAGCGGCACCGCCGCGACCAGGGTGAGGGCGCCGAGCGGCTGGACCACGGTGAGCGGGCCGTACCGCAGGGCGACGACGTGCAGCAGGGCGGCGCCCGCGTTCAGGCCGACCGCCGACCACCAGGCGCCGGTGCTCAGCATCCGCAGCAGGCCCGCGCCGAGGTTCCGGGAGGCGAGGCGCTCCTGCGCGACGGCCGCCGAGGCGTAGGCGACGGCCGATATCAGGGACAGGCCGATGGCGACCAGCAGTGCGGCGCTCATCGGGCCGGTCCCGCGAGCGCGGTGTCCTGCGGGAGGAGCCGGAGCCGGGCGGTGCCCGCGTTCCCCGGTCCCGCCGTGCGGTGCGGGGAGGGGATCAGGGTGAGCGCGGTGACCAGCAGGGCCGTCGCCACGATCGAGTCCAGCCAGTAGTGGTTGGCGGTGCCCACGATGACCGCCAGGGTGACCAGCGGGTGCAGCAGCCACAGCCAGCGCCAGCGGGACCGGGTGGCGGCGATCAGGCCGACGGCCACCATCAGCGCCCAGCCGAAGTGCAGCGAGGGCATCGCGGCGAACTGGTTGGAGAGGTGGTCGCTGGAGGGCGGCCCGTACACCGAAGGCCCGTATATCCGGGCCGTGTCCAGCAGGCCGGTGCCGCTCAGCATCCTGGGCGGGGCCAGCGGGAAGGTGAAGGTCAGCACCAGCGCCGCGCTGGTCACCAGGGCCAGGACCCGGCGGGCCCAGACGTAGTGGGCGGGGCGGCGCAGATACAGCCAGACCAGGAAGGCGACGGTGGCCGGGAAGTGCACGGTGGCGTAGTAGGTGTTCGCCAGGTGGACCAGGGTGTCGCCGTGCAGCAGCGCCGACTGGACGTCCGTCTCGGCGGGCAGATGGACGGCGCGCTCCAGGTGCCAGACCCGGTGGGCGTCGCGGAAGGCGTCCGAGGTGTGGCCGCTCGCGATCTGCCGCCCGAGCTTGTAGACCAAGAAGAGCCCCGCGACGAGCAGGAACTCCCGCAGAAGCGGTGGCCGGAGCGTTGAGTCCGGTTCCGTTCCGGCAGGCTCGGATCGGGCGTTCATCCCCCGGCCCCCTTCACTGACGGTGGTGCGTGCTGGGTCCGGACGGCTTCCGAACTCAGCGATACGTTTCCGTACCGATACGCCAGTGTACCGATACGGTCGAGTACCGGTACACTGGCGTATCGGTACAGTGCGACACACTGGGATCGGGCAGCACACGCCGGGGACGAGTGAGGGGAAGCCAGGTATGACGTCGCAGGCCGCGGACGAACCGGAGACGGTCGTCGCCTCGCGCCGCTCCAAGCTCACGCCCGAGCGTGAGCAGGAGTTCTTCGACGCCGTGCTCGACCAGATCCGCCACTGCGGCTACGAGTCCGTCACCATGGAGGGCATCGCCGCCAGCACCCGGTGCAGCAAGTCCACGCTCTACCGGCAGTGGAAGACCAAGCCCCAGTTCGTCGCCGCAGCGCTGCGCGCCAGCCGCAAGGTGCGGTTCGCCGGCATCGACACCGGCTCGCTCACCGAGGACCTGCGGCAGGCCGCGCGGGCCGCGGGGGACTGGTCGGGCAAGGACACCCGGCTGCTCCAGTCGCTCGGGCACGCCGTCACCGACGACCGGGAACTGGCCGAGGCGCTGCGCGAGGCGCTGGTCCACCCGGAGATCGCCGCGCTCCAGGAGATGCTGGAGCGGGGCGTGGCGCGGGGCGAGGTCCCGGCGGGCCACCCCGCGCTGGAGTACGTACCGGCGATGATGTTCGGCGTGCTGCGCGTGCGGCCTGTGCTGTGCGGGCAGTATGCCGACGCCGACTACCTGGCCGGGTTCGTGGAGGCCGTCGTGCTTCCCGCGCTCGGCCTGACGAGGAAACCGGCCGAGTAGGCCGTTGCAGACCCCAGGCCGCCGTTCACGGGATGACTGAACGGTGACCTGGACGCGCCGCACCGTGGGGACGGGGGCGGCGCACGCCCAGGCCGGGCGGGGTCCCCCTTGAGCGGAGGGGGATTCCGCCCGGCCCGGACTTTTTCGGGCGGCCCGGCTCAGACGTCCTGGCCGTTCCCCCCGCCGGACGACACCTTGATCCCCTTGAGGATCTCGTCCATCACCCCCGTGGACTGCCCCACGTCCAGCCCGAAGCGCACCACCAGCATCCGGCTCGGATCGGCGGGCGAGGGGAACGCGGCCGACTCCACATACCCGTCGGCGCCCTTGCTGGTGACCGCCTTCCAGCGCACCAGGTAGCCCTTCTGTCCGGCCACCGTCACCGCCCGCGACGCCAGCACCTGGTGCGAGGTGATGCCGCCGTAGGAGTTCCCGCCGTACGACTCCTCGGCGTTGGCCGCGACATCGGCCCTGGCGACCGCCTCGGCCGTCTCGCCGCGCGTGCCCAGCACCTGGGCCGGCGCCGAGTACGCGCCGCCCGCCGTGCAGTTCTTGGAGGTGTCGCCGGGACACTTGTAGGACTTGTCCGAGGTCACCTGGGCGCCGATGGCGAACGCCTGGCCGGTCCAGCCCTCGGGTACCGGCATGCTGATCCCGTTGACCGGGTCCGGCAGGGTGCCGCCACCGCGCACCTTGGGCGCGGCCGACCGGTCGGGGGACGGCGACTCCTGCGGGTCGCCCGGCCCTCCCTGCGGGCCGCCGGGCCCTCCCTGCGAATCGCCCGGCCCCTCCTGGCGGCGCTCCTGCCCCTGCCCGGGCCGAGAGTCGGCGCGGTCGCCGCCGCCGGAGTCCTTGGCCAGCGCGTACACGCCGACCCCGATGCACGCCAGCACCGCGGCCGCCGCCGCGACGGCTATGCCGGTGCGCAGTCCGCGCCGGTTCCCGGCCGGGGGCTGTGCGGGATACCCGCCGTACGCGTACGGCGGGTAGGCGGGCGGGGGAGCGGCCTGGGCCGACCCGGCCGGACGGACCTCGGCCGTCCAGGCGTTGCCGTCCCACCAGCGCTCGGTGGGCGGAGTGTCGTGCGTCTGTCCGGGGTCGGGATACCAGCCGGGAGGAGTCACCTGCGTCATGGGCATACCGTATGAGGAGTCGGTGAAAGCCGGATGAGAGCACCCGCCGTCAGGGCGCCCGGGCGTCCCCTACCGAATCACAGGTTTATCCGATTCCTGGTCAATAAGTCTGACTCTGAACAGAGTTGACGTAGACAGGGGCACAAACCGGCCGGTCGGGAGGGGTGTTCGTCAGCCGCGCCGGAACCCGGCTCACCCCGCGGGGCACCACCTGCCCGGAGCAGGCGCCAATGGCCCGTTCGGGCGGCTACGCTCGTTCTTCGTACGCCGTTCGGACTACCTGTGGAGGTAACGGGATGACGGAGGAGCGGCCACAGGCGGTCGCCTCGGGCTACCTGTGGGAGCGGGAAGCGGAGATCGCCACCGTCACCGAGGCGATCGAGCTGCTGTGCGCCGACCGGTCGTCCGCCGGCAGCCTCCTCCTCTTCCGCGGCGAGGCCGGACTCGGCAAGACCGCCCTGCTCGCCGAGATACGCCGCATCGCCGAACGCCGGGGCTGCGTGGTCTGGTCGGCCCGCGCGGGCGAGACCCTCAAGTCCGTCCCGTTCCACGTCCTGCGCCAGCTCCTCCAGCCCGCGCTCGCCGCCCTCACCCCGGACGAGGCCCGCGACCACCTCGGCTCCTGGTACCGACATCTCCGGCCCCGCCCTCGGCATCGTGGAGCCCGGCGAGGGCAGCCCCGACCCGAGCTATGTGTGCGACGGACTCGTGTACGCGGTGAGCCGCCTCGCCGACGACACGTATCCGCTGGTCCTCCTGATCGACGACGCCCACTGGGCCGACCTGGAGACGCTGCGCTGGCTCGCCGCCTTCGCCCAGCGCCTCGCCGACCTGCCCGTGCTCGTGGTGGTCGCCCGCAGGCCCGGCGAGGCCCACGGCGAGAGCGCCCGGCTGCTGGACGACATCGCCGCCGCGGGCCGCCCGATCAGCAACCTCAGCGCGCTCACCCCCGAGGCCACCGCCGGGCTCACCCGCGCCACCGTCGGCCCGCAGGCCGACGACCCGTTCTGCCGCGAGGTCTGGGCCGTCACCGGCGGCAACGCCTACGACACCGTGGAACTCCTCGCCAAGGTCCGCGACCGCGAACTCCAGCCCAGCGAGGACCGCGCCGCCGAACTGCGCGACCTCAACCGCTCGGCGCGCGGCGGCGGACTCGTCAGCCGGCTCCAGGAACTCGGCGTCGAGCCCACCAAGTTCGCCTGGGCGGCCGCCATCCTCGGCACCGGCAGCCCGGTCGGCCTGGTCGCCCGGCTCGCCATGATGGACGCCGGCACCGCCGCCCACTGCGCCGAGCTGCTCTGCGGCGCCCGTATCCTCGCCGAGGTCGCCCCCGACCCGGCCGCGCCCCAACCCCAGGACATCACCCTGGAGTTCGTGCACCCGCTGATCGCCTCCGCCGTCTACGACTCCATCACGGACGCGATGCGCACCGCCATGCACGGCATCGCCGCCAACATCGTCACCGAGACCGGCCGCAGCGCCGCCGAGGCCGCCCGGCACCTGCTCAAGGTGCACCCCGAGGGCGACGAGGCACTGGTCGAGCAACTGCGCGAGGCCGCCCGCGAACACCTCGCCGTCGGCGCCCCCGACGCCGCCTGCGCCTGCCTCGAACGCGCCCTGAAGGAACCCCCGTTGCCCGAGGTACGGGCCCAGGTGCTCTACGAACTCGGCCGCGCCCGGCTGCTGTCGGCGCCCGCGCTCACCATCGAGCACCTCCGCGACGCCCTCGCCGCCCCCGGACTCGACAGCGCCCAGCGGGTGGACGCCTCCATCCGGCTCTCCCAGGCCCTGCTCCACAACGACCAGTTGGAGGAGGCCGTCCGTACCGTGGAGGCCGAGGCCAACCGGCACGAACCGGGCCCGGTACGGATGCGGCTGCAGGCCGTGCAGTTCACCTGGGAGGCCGTGCACGGCGAGACCGTCTCCCCGGAACGCTCCCGGCGCCTGGCCGAACTCGCCGCCACCTGCACCGGACGCGACAACTCCGAGCGCGCCCTGCTGATCCTGCGCGGCTTCGACGCCATGACCCACGGCGAGAACGCCGAGCAGGTGGTCGAGCTGTGCGACCGCGCCCTGGTCAACGGCCGCCTCGCCCCCGGCCTCGGCTGGACCGACGACGAGTGGGGCGTCGAGCTGCTGATGATGCTCGGCAGCGCCTACGCCCACACCGACCGGCTCGACCGCGCCGAGAGCCTCTTCTCCGAGGCCCTGCGCGCCTACACCCGCGCCGGCTGGCACGGCGGCCACCTCTCGCTGGCCAACGCCTACCTCGGCCTCGCCTACCGCAGGCAGGGCAAGCTCCAGGACGCCGAGGGCGCGCTGCGCGAGGCGCTCCGGCTGGCCGAGCGGGTCGGCCGGGGCCTGCCGCTGTACTGGTCGGCGACCTGCGGCCTGGTCGACACCCTGCTCGCCCGCGGCCATGTCGCCCAGGCGTGGACCGTCGCCGAGAGCTACGGCTTCGCCCCGCCCTACCCCTCCACCATCGTGCTGCCCGACATCCGCTCCGTACGCGGACGGCTGCTGCTCGCCGTGGGCCGCACCGAGGAGGGCATCAACGAACTGGAGGCCGCCGAGAAGACCGCCGCCTCCCGAGGCGGCCACAACCCGGTGCTCGCGCCCTGGGCCGTCGACCTGGCCCGCGCCCTCGCCCCGCACGACCCGGAACGGGCCCGCGCGCTCCTCACCGACGCCCGCCGCCAGGCCGAGCGGTTCGGCACCGACACCGCCATAGGAGAGGCCCTGCGCTGCGCCGCCGCCCTGGAGACCGGCCCGCGCGCCGAACGCCTCGCCGCCAAGGCCGTCGCCTACCTGGAGGCGTCACCCTGCCAGTACGAGCACGCCGCCGCCCGCGTCGAGCACGGCATCCTCGCCCGCTCCCGCGCCGAACTCACCCGCGGCCTCGACCTGGCCCAGGCGTGCGGCGCCGACGGACTCGTGGCCCGCGCGAGCGGAGCGCTGGAGCACCTCGGCGGCTGAAACCCACTCACGCCCCGGGCGCACCGCCCAGGATCTCCGCCAGGTCGTAGCGCACCGGCTCCTCCAACTGGGCGAACGTACAGCTCTCCGGGGTGCGGTCCGGGCGCCAGCGGCGGAAGCGGGCGGTGTGCCGGAAGCGGCGGCCGTTCTCCATGTGGTCGTACGCCACCTCCGCGACCCGATCCGGACGCAGCGGCACCCAGGACAGGTCCTTCTTGCCCGACCAGCGGCTCGGCGCCCCCGGCAGCCGTGCCGTCTCGTGCGCCGCCTCCTCCGCCCAGCGCGCCCACGGATGCCCGCTCACGTCGTCCATCCTGAGCGGCGCCAGCTCCTCCACCAGCTCCGCGCGCCGCTTCATCGTGAACGCGGCGGCCACGCCCACGTGCTGGAGCGCGCCCTCGTCGTCGTACAGCCCGAGCAGCAGCGAGCCCACCACCGGGCCGCTCTTGTGCAGGCGGTACCCGGCGGCCACCACGTCCGCCGTCCGCTCGTGCTTGACCTTGAACATGGCCCGCTCGTCCTGGAGGTAGGGCACCGTCAGCGGCTTGGCCACCACCCCGTCAAGACCGGCGCCCTCGTACTGCTCGAACCAGCGGCGCGCCTCCGCCACGTCCGTCGTCGCGGGCGCCAGGTGCACCGGTGGGGTCACCCCGGCCAGCGCCCGGTCCAGCAGTGCCCGCCGGTCGGTCAGGGGGACGTCCAGCAGGGCGTGGTCGTCCAGCGCCAGCAGGTCGAAGGCGACGAAGGACGCCGGGGTGCGCTCGGCCAGCGTCCGCACCCGCGAGTCCGCCGGATGGATGCGCTCGGTCAGCGCGTCGAAGTCCAGATGCCCCTCCCGCGCGATCACGATCTCCCCGTCCACCACGCAGCGCGCCGGCAGCCGCTCCTTCAGCGCCGCCACCAGCTCGGGAAAGTACCTGGTCAGCGGCTTGCCGGTCCGGCTGCCCAGCTCGACCTCGTCGCCGTCGCGGAACACGATCGCCCGGAAGCCGTCCCACTTCGCCTCGTAGTGCATGCCGGGCGGGATCTTCGCCACCGCCTTGGCGAGCATCGGCTTCACGGGCGGCATCACCGGCAGGTCCATACGCCGATTCTGCGCGCCCCCACCCGCCACCGCCCGGTGTGCGGGCCGCGCGGGGTACGCCTACGGTGGCCGCATGGGCGATGCGGTGGAACTTCAGGTGGGCGGCCGGACCGTACGGCTGACCCACCCGGAGCGGGTGTTCTTCCCCGCGCACGGCTACACCAAGCTCGACATCGCCCAGTACTACGCGGCGGTCGGCCCCGGCGTGCTGCGCGCCCTGCGGGACCGCCCCACCACCCTCCAGCGCTACCCGGAGGGCCTGGAGGGGGAGTGGTTCTACCAGAAGCGCGCGCCGAAGAACATGCCGTCCTGGATTCCCACCGCCCACATCACCTTCCCCAGCGGGCGCAGCGCCGACGAGATGTGCCCCACCGAGGAGGCGGCCGCGGTGTGGGCCGCCCAGTACGGCACGCTCACCTTCCATCCCTGGCCGGTGCGCCGCGACGACGTCGACCACCCCGACGAACTCCGCCTCGACCTCGACCCGCAGCCCGGCACCGGCTACGAGGACGCGGTCCGCGCCGCCTTCGAACTCCGGGCGATTCTGGAGGAGTTCGGCGGCCTGCGGGGCTGGCCCAAGACCTCCGGCGGGCGTGGCCTGCACGTCTTCGTGCCCATCGAGCCGCGCTGGACCTTCACCCAGGTGCGGCGCGCGGCCATCGCCGTCGGCCGGGAGCTGGCCCGCCGGATGCCGGAGCACGTGACGGTGAAGTGGTGGAAGGAGGAGCGGGGCGAGCGCATCTTCCTGGACTACAACCAGACCGCGCGCGACCGCACCATCGCCTCCGCCTACTCCGTCCGCCCGCTGCCCGACGCCACCGTCTCCGCGCCGCTGCGCTGGGACGAGGTCGCCGACGCCCGGCCGCGCGACTTCGACATCGTCACCATGCCACGCCGCTTCGCCGAACTGGGCGATGTGCACGCCGACATGGACGACCACCGCTACTCCCTCGAAGCCCTGCTGGACCTGGCCCGCCGCGACGAGGCCGAGCACGGGCTCGGTGACCTGCCGTACCCGCCGGAGTACCCGAAGATGCCCGGCGAGCCCAAGCGGGTGCAGCCGAGCCGGGCGCGCAAGGACCAGGCGCCCTCCTGAGCCCGGAACGGCGCCGGGCCCCGCGGCTATCCTGATCACAGCCGCCGATGAGGAGCACCGAGTGACCGAGGCAGTGTCGCGTCCCACGCTGGAGGCAGTGGCCGCGCGGGCCGGGGTGTCCCGCGCCACCGTCTCGCGGGTCGTCAACGGCGGCGACGGCGTACGCGACTCGCTCGTCACCCGCGTCCGCCAGGCGGTCGACGAACTCGGCTACGTCCCCAACCAGGCCGCCCGCAGCCTGGTCACCAAACGGCACGACGCCGTCGCGGTCGTCATCGCCGAACCCGGCACCCGCGTCTTCGCGGACCCCTTCTTCGCCGCCCAGTTGCGCGGCATCAGCAAGGAACTCACCGCCCACGACAACCAGTTGGTCCTGCTGCTCACCGAGGGCCGCGACGACCACGCCCGCGTCGCCCGCTACCTCGCCGGCGGCCATGTCGACGGCGCCCTGGTCTTCTCCCTCCACCTGGACGACCCGCTGCCCGGCCTGATCCGCGACGCGGGCGTCCGCACGGTCTTCGGCGGCCGCCCCGACTGGGACGACGGGGACACCGGCGGCGCGGTGTACGTCGACAGCGACAACCGGGGCGGCGCCCGCGACGCGGTACGGCACCTCGTCGGCCTCGGCCGGACCCGGATCGCGCACATCACCGGCGCCCTGGACCAGACCTCCGCCGTGGACCGGCTGGACGGCTACCGGGACGTGATGGGCGACGCCGACCCCGGGCTGATCGTGGAGAGCGACTTCACCCCGGGCGGCGGCGAACACGCGATGCGCGAACTCCTCGCCCGGCGCCCCGACGTCGACGCCGTCTTCGCCGCCAACGACCTCACCGCCCTCGGCGCGCTCCGCGTCCTGCGCGCACACGGGCGCCGGGTCCCCGAGGACGTCGCGGTGATCGGCTTCGACGACATGGCCCCGGTGGCCGAACAGACCGACCCCCCGCTCACCACGGTCCGCCAGGACATAGAGGAGATGGGCCGCATCATGGCCCGCCTCCTCCTGGGCGGCGGACAGGCCGGGGGCGTCATCCTGCCGACCACGATCGTCCGCCGGGCGTCCGCCTAGGCGGTTTGCGCCGGGTCGCCCTTGATCACCGCGAACTCGTACCCGTGCGGGTCGGCGAGGCGGGCCAGGCGGCCCACGCCGGGGACGCTGGTGGCGGGGAGGCGTACCGAGCCGCCGAGTTCCGCCGCGCGGGCCACCGTGGCGTCGGTGTCGTCCGTGCCGAAGTACGGGAGCCAGGCGGGGGCAGTGCCGGCGGGGTCCTCGAAGGTGGGGACGATGCCGCCGAACATGGCGTCCTCGTCGGCGCCGCCGGGGTACAGCGAGGTGTAGACCCCGCCGGGGAACTCGACGCCGGAGGTCTCCACGCCGAGCACCCGGTGGTAGAAGGCCGCGGCCGCCGCCACGTCCGGGGTGTGCAGCTCGACCCAGCAGAGGGCGCCCGGCTCGGTCGCCGCGTCCAGGCCCTCCACCGGGTCCGGCTGCCAGACGCGGAACGCGGCCCCGGCCCGGTCCTTCAGGCCCGCCACCCGGCCGAGTCCCAGCAGCTCCGTCGGCCAGAACACCACCGCGCCGTGCGCCACCCCGGCGGCCTCGGCGGTGCCGAGCGCGTCCGCGCAGCGGAAGTACACCGTCCAGCCCGCCCGGCCGCGCTCCGGGTCCAGAGCCATCGCGCCGGCGGCCGTCCTGCCGCCGAGCTGGAGAAGGACATAGCCGCCCGTCTCCGGGCCGGCGGGCGCGGGCTGCCAGCCGAAGAGGCCGCCGTAGAAGGCGAGGCTCGACTCGAGATCGGGGGAGCCGAGGTCGATCCAGTTCGGAGCGCCGTCGGGGAAACGGGTGGTGAGCATGCGCGCCCTCCTCGGGGACCGGACCGTCCTTGGCACCGACGAGTCTGGCACCGGCCGGGGAGGATCGCCCCGCGCGCCGCCGTGCGCGGGCGTGTCCGCCCGGAGGATCATCGGGACGGCCCACTCAGCGCTTGTTGACACGGCGTTGATCAAACGTTTTTCGGCGCCCGGCACGATCCTGGCCATGCACATCGAGACGATCACACCGGCCGACCCCGCCTGGCAGGGCCAGGCCCTGTGCGCGCAGACCGGGGCGGACTTCTTCTTCCCCGAGCCCGGCAGTTCGGTGCGCGAGGCCAAACGGATCTGCGCCCTGTGCGAGATCCGCCCCGCCTGCCTCGACTACGCCCTGGCCCACGACGAACGCTTCGGCGTCTGGGGCGGCCTCTCCGAACGCGAACGGCTCGCCCTGCGCCGTACGGCCCGCTGAAGCACGGGCCCGTACGGCCTGACCTCAGCCGGCCGCCCGCGCCGCCATGCGCGCCTTGCGGGCCGCGAGGCGCTCGTCGAACTTGGCCGCCTCCGAGTCCAGTCCGCCCATGTACACGCCCAGCTCCTCCTGGGCCTTCAGGCCCTCCGGGCCGAGGCCGTCGATCTCCATGATCTTCAGGAAGCGCAGCACCGGCTGGAGCACGTCGTCGTGGTGGATGCGGAGGTTGTAGACCTCGCCTATGGCCATCTGCGCGGCCGCGCGCTCGAAGCCGGGGATGCCGTGGCCCGGCATGCGGAAGTCGACCACGACGTCACGGACCGCCTGCATGGTCAGGTCGGGCGCGATCTCGAACGCGGCCTTCAGCAGGTTCCGGTAGAAGACCATGTGCAGGTTCTCGTCGGTGGCGATGCGGGCCAGCATGCGGTCGCAGACCGGGTCGCCCGACTGGTGGCCGGTGTTGCGGTGCGAGATGCGGGTGGCCAGCTCCTGGAAGGCGACGTAGGCGACCGAGTGCAGCATCGAGTGCCGGTTGTCGGACTCGAAGCCCTCGCTCATGTGCGACATCCGGAACCGCTCCAGCGCGTCCGGGTCGACCGCGCGGGAGGCGAGCAGGTAGTCGCGCATCACGATGCCGTGCCGGCCCTCCTCGGCGGTCCAGCGGTGCACCCAGGTGCCCCAGGCGCCGTCCCGGCCGAACAGCGAGGCGATCTCGTGGTGGTAGCTCGGCAGGTTGTCCTCGGTCAGCAGGTTGACGACCAGCGCGACCCGGCCGATCTCGGTGACCTTGGACTGCTCCTTGCCCCACGCCTCGCCGTCCTCGAAGAGACCGGGGAAGTTGCGCCCGTCGCTCCACGGCACGTACTCGTGCGGCATCCAGTCCTTGGCGACCTTCAGGTGCCGGTTCAGCTCGGTCTCGACCACTTCTTCCAGTGCGAACAGCAGCCGCGCGTCGGTCCAGGCGGACGGGCTGCCGAGGTGAGGGGAGGTGATCGTCACGGGGGTACTCCAAAAAACGGCCGAGCAGAAAAGGGAGATTCGTCGACATGTCCACCCAGGAGGGCGGCATCGTGAACCTACGGCTTCGTAGCCTACGTGTCCGTAGGTTACGAAGCCGTAGGTTAAGGCGGGCGTAAGGACCCCCCGCTAGCCGATCTCCTCCCGTGTCGCGTCCCGCACCTCCCCGTCGGCCACCAGCAGCCAGCGGGTGATGCCGAGGGAGTCCAGGAACGGCAGATCGTGCCCGGCGACGATCAGCGCGCCCTCGTACGACGCCAGCGCCGAGGTCAGTTGGCGCACGCTCGCCATGTCCAGGTTGTTGGTCGGCTCGTCCAACAGCAGCAGTTGCGGGGCGGGTTCGGCCAGTAGCAGCGCGGCCAGCGCGGCCCGGAAGCGTTCGCCGCCGGAGAGGGTGCCGGCCAACTGGTCGGCCCGCTTGCCCCGGAACAGGAAGCGGGCCAGCCGGGCGCGGACCCGGTTGGGCGTGGCACCCGGCGCGAACCGGGCCACGTTCTCCGCGACCGTCGCCCCGTCGTCCAGCACATCCAGCCGCTGGGGCAGGAAACGCAGCGGCACATGGGCCTCGGCAAGACCGGCGAGCGGGGGCAGCTCCCCGGCGATCGTCCGCAACAGGGTCGTCTTCCCGGCCCCGTTGCGGCCGACCAGCGCGATCCGCTCCGGGCCCCGCAGGTCCAACAGGCCGGGCACGCGCGGCCCGTGGACCGTTTCCAGCTTCTCCAGCGTGAGCACCTGCCGGCCCGGCGGCACGGCGGTGTAGGGCAGTTCGACGCGGATCTCGTCGTCGTCCCGGACCGCCTCCACCGCCTCGTCCAGCCGCTCCCGGGCCTCCGCGAGGCGCTCCTCGTGCATGATGCGGTGCTTGCCCGCGGACTCCTGGGCGGCGCGTTTGCGGGCGCCCATCACGATCTTCGGCTCGCGCTTGGAGTCGTACATCTTCTGCCCGTACCGCTTGCGGCGGGCCAGCTTCATATGGGCGTCGGTGAGTTCGCGGCGCTGTTTGCGGACGTCGGCCTCCGCCGCGCGCACCGTCCGTTCGGCGGCCTCCTGTTCGACGGCGAGGGCTTCCTCGTAGGCGGAGTAGTTGCCGCCGTACCAGGCGACCTCGCCGGCGCGGAGGTCGGCGATCTGGTCGACCAGGTCCAGCAGTTCGCGGTCGTGGCTGACCACGACGAGGACGCCGGGCCAGGAGGCCACGGCCGCGTACAGCCGGCGGCGGGCGTACAGGTCGAGGTTGTTGGTGGGCTCGTCCAGCAGCAGGACGTCGGGGCGGCGCAGCAGCAGCGCGGCCAGCCGGAGCAGTACCGACTCGCCGCCGGAGACCTCGCCGACCGTGCGGTCCAGGCCGATGTGGCCGAGGCCGAGTTCGCCGAGGGTGACCAGGGCGCGTTCCTCCACGTCCCAGTCCTCGTCGAGGGTCTCGAAGTGCTCCTCGGCCGCGTCGCCCGCCTCGATGGCGTGCAGCGCGGCCCGCTTGGCGGCGATGCCGAGGGCCTGGTCGACGCGGAGGGCGGTGTCCAGGGTGACGTTCTGCGGGAGCAGGCCGATCTCGCCGGACACCCTGATCGTGCCGTCGGTGGGGACGAGGGCGCCGGAGAGCAGTTTCAGCAGGGTGGACTTGCCCGAGCCGTTGGCGCCGACCAGCCCGGTGCGGCCGGGGCCGAAAGAGATGTCGAGGCCGTCCAGGACGGGGGTGCCGTCCGGCCAGGCGAAGGTCAGGGAGGTGGCGGAGAGGGAAGACGCGGGTGATGACATACGGGCCTCACGGGTGCCGGGTGCGGTCTGGTCGGGGGAGCTGACGAGACACCGCGGGGCGGAAACCGGAAGCCTGGAGGCACGGGGGCCGGGAGAACTTGGCCCGAGGGGGACCAAGAAAAAGGGGCCTGTGCCTGAGGGACGGCTCGTACGCCGAGGTCGAACGCCACGCACACCTCTACCGGTGTGAACGCGATGTCTCCTGACCTCAGACGAGCAACGTCCTTCTCCTATCGACGGCAACAGAACCGCTGTACACGCTACGAACGGCTGTGAAGCCTGTCAACGCGATTAACGCGGGACCGGTCAGCCGGAGTCCCGCATCAGCTCGGCCAGCCCCTGGTCGAGGTCGAGCTGCAGGTGCTCCAGGCCCACCGGCACCAGTTCGCCGGCCGCCCGCAGAAAGCGCCGGATCTCCCCGGAGCGCACATGCACCACAGCGGTGCCCTCCGGCGCGTGGAACTCCAGCACGGTGCGGTCGTAGCCGTAGGGCCGGACTCGTACGTCCCCCTGGCCCTGCGGTTCGTGCAGCCCGGCGGACAGCAGCTCGCGGGAGAAGGTCCAGCAGACCTCCACGCCCGCCAGGGTGGCCGGGGCGGGGAAGGTCATCCGGACGGCGTAGGGGTCGCGCCGGTCGTAGTGCAGGGCGGCGGGAATGCTCGGCATGCGGGGCGCGGCGGCGACCAGACGCGCCTCCACGATTGCCTCGATCACGGTGGACAAAGCCTGTGCTCCCTCGGACGGCTGGACACTGCTCCTCGGCGGGTCGCGGCCCGACACCGGGAGAGACGTCGGAAGCCTCCGTTCCGTGCACACCCGGCCCGAGTGACCTCGGTCACGATTCCGGGGTGCGAAACGGGCCCGAATCCGGGTACTCGCTTCCCTACCGGACAGCCTGCGCAGGCCCGCAGGGCAACGAAGGGAGCGACCATGCCAGCCGGTTCCAGCCCCAAGCGTGAGCGGCAGTACGAGCACATCAAGGAGAGCGAGCTGGACCAGGGGGCGAGCGAGGACCGCGCCGAGGAGATCGCCGCCCGCACGGTCAACAAGGAGCGCGCCCGCACCGGTGAGTCCAGGACCGCCAGCCGTACCTCGACCGAGGACATGTCCTCCGGGGAGCGCGGCGGCAAGCGCTCCGGCAAGGGCTCGCAGGGCCCGACGTACGACCAGCTCTACAACGAGGCCAAGCAGCGCAACATCCACGGCCGCTCCGACATGAACAAGGAGCAGCTCCAGCGCGCGCTGGACAAGAAGTGAGCGGCTGAGTCAGCTCGCGCTCTGCCGGTACCGCGTCAGCTCGGGCGCCGTCTTCGTGGCGGTGAACTCGGTGACGCGGTACTCGCACACCCCGGCCGTGACGAACGGGTCCGCCGCGACGACCGCCTCGATCTCCGCCCGGCTGTCCGCGACGGCCAGGATCACCCCGCCGTCGCGTGGGTTCTTCCGGCCGGAGGCGAGGAACAGCCCCTTCTCGTACTGCTCGTCCAGCCAGGCCACATGAGCGCTCAGGGCGGCGTCGACGGCGTCGAGCGGGGCGGTGTACGTCAGCTCCAGTACGAACATGATCGCGAGCCTACCCGTATCGTCGGGGCCACCATGATCACCGCACAGGTTCCCGCCGACTGGCCCACCACCGAGGGGGAGGCCCGCGCCGTCCAGGACGCGCTGCGCGGCCGTGTCGTCCGCGACGAGTCCGGCCCGCCGCCCGGCACCGGCCATGTCACCGGCGTGGACGTGGCCTACGACGACGATCGCGACCTGGTCGCGGCGGCGGCCGTGGTCCTGGACGCGGCCACCCTCACCGTCGTCGCCGAGGCGACCGCCGTCGGCCGGGTCGCCTTCCCCTACGTCCCCGGCCTGCTCGCCTTCCGCGAGCTGCCGGCCGTACGCGCGGCCCTTGACGCACTGCCCTGCCCGCCCGGCCTCGTCATCTGCGACGGCTACGGCCTCGCCCACCCCCGCCGCTTCGGCCTCGCCGGCCACCTCGGCGTCCTGACCGGCCTGCCCACGATGGGGGTGGCGAAGAACCCCTTCACCTTCACCCACCCCACCCTCGCCCCGGCGCGGGGGAGCACCGCCCCGCTGCTCGCCGAGGACGCCGAGGAGGTGGGCGCCGCCCTGCGCACCCGCAGCGAGGTCAAGCCGGTGTACGTCTCGGTGGGGCACCGGGTGTCGCTGGAGAACGCCATCGCCCACACCCTTGCCCTCACCCCGCAGTACCGCCTCCCGGAGACGACCCGCAGGGCGGACTCGCTGTGCCGGAGGGCGCTGCGGACTCTCAGCCCGCCGGCTTGATCAGCGGCGCATCGCGGGACAGCTCGCGGAACCCCAGCCCGTAGTACAGCCCGCGTGCCTTGGGGTGGCTCGGGGCGCCCAGGCAGACGACCGTCGCGTGGGTGGCTCCGGCCGCGCGGGCCAGATGCATGCCGTGGAGCATCATTGCGTGGGCCAGGCCGAGGCGGCGGTAGGCGGGATGGCTGCCCACCGGTTCGAACTCGACGGTCTTGTTCATGTGGTCGAGCCACATGATGGCGGAGGAGGCCATGGTGCCGTCCGGGGCCTCCACCAGGACGTGCAGGTCGGCGCGGTAGGCCGCTGTCCGCCGGACGCCCTCGTAGCTCTGGGCCGTGTACGGCGAGGGGGACCAGGCGTCCAGGTGGGCCTGGACCGCGGCCTGGGGGCCTGCCTCCTCGGCGGTGCGGAAGCGGAAGCCGGGCGGCAGGACCGGCTGCTCCAGGTCGGTGAGGTCCCGTTGGTTGAGCTGGGTCCAGTCGCCGGTGTCGGCGAGCGCCTGTCGGTCCGGCTGGTAGCCGTGTGCCGCCCAGCGGGTCAGGGCGAACTCGTCGGCGGTCGTCGGCAGGGCGGTGCGCTCCAGCCCCGCCGCCACCGCGTCGTACCAGTCGATCACCTCGTCGACCAGCCCCGCGTGGTCGGGATGGACCTGGTGGCTCAGCGAGGCGCCGGTGATGTCGCTGACCGACCCGTCGTCGCGCCGGACCCGGCGAGGGAGGAAGGCCCAGCCCCACGCCACCAACTCGTCACCGGCGAACCACAGTTGGCGCCGCCAGGTGTGGCCCTGCGTGGCGTGGCCCTTGCCGTAGATCCAGGCCAGCTCGCCGTACGAGGCGCCCGCGCTGATCAGGTCGGGGCGGAGGGCGGTGACGCGCTGCGCCAGGCCCTGCATGACCGGGATGTCCGAGGCTGCCAGGAGTGCGGAGTCCGTCATGGGGCGCCACTGTGCCAGGCTCAGTGGCGCCGCCGAACCGAATTTCTCCTCAGACGCTCCGCTCGGCCACCACCCGGAACCCGATCCCCGCCGCCCGCAGCCGTTCCAGCAGGGCGTCGCCCATCGCGGTCGCCGGGGTGAGCTGGCCGGAGCGGTCGGGGAGGTCGTCCGTCGCCAGGGACAGGGCCGCCTCGGCGAACATTTTCGCCGTCTCGCCGTAGCCGGGGTCGCCGCCCGTGACCTCGGTGAAGACGCGCCGTCCGCCGCCCTCGCCGACGAAGCGGACGCGGAACCAGCTCCGGGCGCGCTTCTCGGCGTCCGGGCCGTCGCCGGGCTGGAGCCGGCCGGAGAGCCAGGAGCGGACGGGGGCGAGCTGGGCGGCCACCGCGAGGACGCCCACGCCCGCGAGCCCCGCCGCCGCGACCGGGAGGTGCTCGACCGCCGCGTAGTGCCGGTAGCGGAAGTCGGGGCCGTAGCGGTCCAGGGACTTGGCGGAGCGGCGCACGATCTGCGGGTCGATGGTGGGCAGCGGCAGCGCCCAGGCGCCGACCTCCCCGGCGAACCGGGGCGCGCCCGTGGGGGCCGAGACCCGGCGGCCCATCAGGCGCGGCTCGTGCCGGGCCCGGTCGCGGGCCGCCGCCCACATGCTCCCGGCCCGCGCGAACTGGTTCAGCGCCGAGGCGAGCGTGCCCCCGGAGAAGGTGGCGTTCGCGGTGACGAACCCGTCCACCCGCAGCGGCACCCCCTCGGGAAGCTGCCGCACCGTGAAGTACGCGCCCAGGTCGTGCGGTACGGAGTCGAAGCCGCAGGCGTGCACCAGCCGGGCGCCGGTCTCGCGGGCGCGGGCGTCGTGGCGGATGAACATCAGGTCCACGAACTCGGGCTCGCCGGTGAGGTCGAGGTAGTCCGTGCCGCTGTCCGCGCAGGCGGCGACCAGTTCCTCGCCGTAGGTGACGTACGGGCCGACGGTCGAGGCCACCACGCGGGCCTGCTCCGCGAGCGCCCGCAGGGTGGCGGGCTCGCTCACGTCGGCACGGAGCACTCCGATGGCCGAGCCGCCGGGCAGCCGCTCGCGCAGCGCCTCCAGCCTGTCGGTGTTCCGGCCCGCGACGGCCCAGCGCAGGTCCTTCGGCGCGTGCGCGGCGAGATACTCCGCCGTCAGCGTGCCGACGAAGCCGGTGGCGCCGAAGAGCACGATGTCGTAGGGGCGGTCCGTGCCGGAGGGACGGTCTGTCGATTTCAGCCTGCTCATGACACTCCTTGCCGTGCAGCCCGCGCGACTGTCGGGGGCCGAGGCTAGCGTGAGCGGTACGGGGCCCGGCGGGCGCCCCGTGCGGTGTGCCCGGGGAATCGGGGCGCACCGGGGCACTTCGCTAAGCGCCCGCTCGTTCAGGTCTTGTGCCGGGTCGACGGTGTTCCTAGCATCACCGGTGTTACATCGTTTGTGTCATACGCGCTTTGGGGGCATGACGGCATGACGACGGCAACGACACCGGGGCAGGGCCCGCTCAGCGGGGTGCGGGTGGTCGAGCTGGCCGGGATCGGCCCCGGCCCCTTCGCCGCGATGCTCCTCGCCGACCTGGGCGCCGATGTGGTCCGGGTGGACCGCCCCGACGGCCCCGGCCTCGGCATCGACCCCGCGCGCGACGTCACCAACCGCAACAAGCGCTCCGTCGTCGTCGACCTCAAGGCCCCGGACGGCGCCGCCCGCGTGCTCGACCTCGCCGAGCGCGCCGACGTGCTGATCGAGGGCTACCGCCCCGGCGTCGCCGAGCGCCTCGGCGTCGGCCCCGCCGACTGCCACGCCCGCAACCCCCGCCTGGTGTACGGCCGGATGACCGGCTGGGGCCAGGACGGGCCGCTCGCCGACCGCGCCGGCCACGACGCCTCCTACATCGCCGTCACCGGCACCCTCGGCATGATCGGCCGCCCCGGCGAACCCCCGGCCCTGCCCGCCAACCTCCTCGGGGACTACGCGGGCGGCTCCCTCTACCTCGTCGTCGGCGTCCTCGCCGCCCTGCACCACGCCCGCGCCACCGGCACCGGCCAGGTGGTGGACGCCGCGATCGTGGACGGCACCGCCCACCTCTCCGCCATGATCCACGGCATGCTCGCCGCCGGCGCCTGGCAGGACCGCCGCGCCGCCAACCTCCTGGACGGCGGCTGTCCCTACTACGGCACCTACGAGACCGCCGACGGCACGTACATGGCGGTCGGCGCCCTGGAACCCCGGTTCTACGCCGAGTTCCTCCGCCTCCTCGACCTCGACGGCCTGGCCGACGCCCACCACGACCCGGCCCGCTGGCCCGAGCTGCGCGAGCGGGTGGCCGCCCGCTTCAAGTCCGGTACGCGCGCGGAGTGGACGTCCCGCTTCGAGGGCACCGACGCCTGCGTGGCCCCCGTACTGAGCCTGCGCGAGGCCCCGCACCATCCCCACCTGGCCGCCCGCGCCACCTTCACCGAGCACGACGGGCTGGTGCAGCCCGCCCCCGCCCCGCGCTTCTCCGCCACCCCCACCCGCGTCCGCACCGGCCCCGCCCTGCCCGGCACCGGCGCCGAGGACGTGGCCCGCGACTGGGACCTCCCGCAAGCCACCGCCTGACACCCTCCCGAAAGGCATACCAGTGACCACCGAAGCGTTTGTGTACGACGCGATCCGCACCCCGCGCGGCCGAGGCAAGGCCAACGGCGCGCTGCACGGCACCAAGCCGATCGACCTGGTCGTCGGCCTGATCCACGAGATCCGCGCCCGCTTCCCCGGTCTGGACCCGGCCGCCATCGACGACATCGTGCTCGGCGTCGTCGGCCCCGTGGGCGACCAGGGCTCCGACATCGCCCGCATCGCCGCCGTCGCCGCCGGGCTGCCGGACACCGTGGCGGGCGTACAGGAGAACCGCTTCTGCGCCTCGGGTCTGGAGGCCGTCAACACCGCCGCCGCCAAGGTCCGTTCCGGCTGGGAGGACCTGGTGCTGGCGGGCGGTGTCGAGTCGATGTCCCGGGTGCCGATGGCCTCGGACGGCGGCGCCTGGTTCAACGACCCGATGACCAACCTCGCCACCAACTTCGTCCCGCAGGGCATCGGCGCCGACCTCATCGCCACCATCGAGGGCTTCAGCCGCCGCGACGTCGACGAGTACGCGGCCCTGTCCCAGGAGCGCGCCGTCACCGCGATCAAGGAGGGCCGCTTCGAACGCTCCCTCGTCCCGGTCAAGGACCGCGCGGGCCTGACCGTCCTCGACCACGACGAGCACCCCCGCCCCGGCACCACCGCCGACTCCCTCGCCGGTCTCAAGCCGTCCTTCGCCGACATCGGCGAGCTGGGCGGGTTCGACGCGGTCGCGCTGCAGAAGTACCACTGGGTGGAGAAGATCGACCACGTCCACCACGCGGGCAACTCCTCCGGCATCGTGGACGGCGCCTCCCTGGTCGCCATCGGCTCCCGCGAGGTGGGGGAGCGGTACGGCCTCACCCCGCGCGCCCGGATCGTCTCCGCCGCCGTCTCGGGCTCCGAGCCCACCATCATGCTCACCGGCCCTGCCCCCGCCACCCGCAAGGCGCTCGCCAAGGCCGGGCTGACCATCGACGACATCGACCTGGTCGAGATCAACGAGGCGTTCGCCGCCGTCGTCCTGCGCTTCGTCAAGGACATGGGCCTGTCCCTGGACAAGGTCAACGTCAACGGCGGCGCCATCGCGCTCGGCCACCCCCTCGGTGCCACTGGCGCGATGATCCTCGGCACCCTGGTGGACGAACTGGAGCGCCAGGACAAGCGGTACGGCCTGGCCACCCTGTGCGTCGGCGGCGGCATGGGCATCGCCACGATCATCGAACGCGTCTGAACTGCCGGCGGAACCAAGCGACTTCTACGGAGACGACTGTCATGACCGAGAGCACCACCATCCGCTGGGAGCAGGACGACACCGGTGTCGTCACCCTCGTCCTCGACGACCCCGGCCAGTCCGCGAACACCATGAACCAGGCGTTCCGCGAGTCCCTCGCCGTGATCACCGACCGGCTGGAGGCCGAGAAGGACTCGATCCGGGGCATCATCCTCACCTCGGCGAAGAAGACCTTCTTCGCGGGCGGCGACCTGCGCGACCTGATCCGGGTCACCCCCGACACCGCCCAGGACCTCTTCGACGGCGGCCTCGCCATCAAGCGGAACCTGCGCCGCATCGAGACTCTCGGCGTGCCCGTGGTCGCCGCGATCAACGGCGCGGCCCTCGGCGGCGGCTTCGAGATCGCCCTCGCCTGCCACCACCGGATCGCCCTCGACGCCCCCGGCTCCAAGATCGGCTGCCCCGAGGTCACCCTCGGCCTGCTCCCCGGCGGTGGCGGCGTCGCCCGTACCGTCCGGCTGCTCGGCATCACCGACGCGCTGCTGAAGGTGCTGCTCCAGGGCACCCAGTACAACCCGCGCCGCGCGCTGGACAACGGGCTCGTGAACGAGGTGGTGGACACGCCGGAGGAACTGACCGCGCGGGCCCGCGCGTTCATCGACGCCCACCCCGAGTCGCAGCAGCCCTGGGACAAGCCCGGCTACAAGATCCCCGGCGGCACCCCGGCCAACCCGAAGTTCGCCGCCAACCTGCCCGCCTTCCCGGCCTCGCTGCGCAAGCAGACCAATGGCGCGCCCTACCCGGCGCCGCGCAACATCCTCGCCGCCGCCGTCGAGGGCGCCCAGGTCGACTTCGAGACCGCGCAGGTCATCGAGGCGCGGTACTTCGTGGAGCTGGCCGCCGGGCAGACCGCGAAGAACATGATCCAGGCGTTCTTCTTCGACCTCCAGGCCGTCAACTCCGGCGTCAGCCGCCCGAAGGGCATCGAGCCGCGCAAGGTTCGCAAGGTGGCCGTGCTCGGCGCGGGCATGATGGGCGCCGGGATCGCCTACTCCTGTGCCCGCGCGGGTATCGAGGTCGTCCTCAAGGACGTCTCGCTAGAGGCGGCCGCCAAGGGCAAGGGCTACTCCGAGAAGCTGTGCGCCAAGGCCGTCGCCAAGGGCCGCACCAGCCAGGAGAAGGCCGACGCCCTGCTGGCCCGGATCACCCCGGCCGCCGACGCGGCCGACCTCGCGGGCTGTGACGCGGTGATCGAGGCGGTCTTCGAGGACACGTCGCTCAAGCACAAGGTGTTCCAGGAGATCCAGTCCGTCGTGGAGCCCGACGCGCTGCTCTGCTCCAACACCTCCACGCTGCCCATCACCGCGCTGGCCGAGGGCGTCGAGCGCCAGGCCGACTTCATCGGGCTGCACTTCTTCTCGCCGGTCGACAAGATGCCGCTGGTCGAGATCATCAAGGGTGAGCGCACCGGGGACGAGGCGCTGGCCCGCGCCTTCGACCTGGTCCGGCAGATCAACAAGACGCCGATCGTGGTCAACGACTCGCGCGGCTTCTTCACTTCGCGGGTGATCGGCCACTTCATCAACGAGGGCGTCGCCATGGTCGGCGAGGGGCTGGAGCCCGCGTCGGTGGAGCAGGCGGCGGCCCAGGCGGGCTACCCGGCCAAGGTCCTCTCGCTGATGGACGAGCTGACCCTCACCCTCCCGCGCAAGATCCGCGCGGAGACCCGCCGTGCCGTGGAGGAGGCGGGCGGCACCTGGACCCCGCACCCCGCCGACGAGGTCGTGGACCGCCTGGTCGACGAGTTCGACCGCCCCGGCCGCAGCGGCGGCGCCGGCTTCTACGACTACGAGGACGGCAAGCGCGCCGCCCTCTGGCCGGGCCTCCGCGAACACTTCACCAAGCCGGGCCACGAGATCCCCTTCCGGGACATGCAGGAACGCATGCTCTTCTCGGAGGCCCTCGACACCGTCCGCCTCCTCGAAGAGGGCGTCCTCACCTCCGTAGCCGACGCCAACATCGGCTCCATCCTCGGCATCGGCTTCCCCGGCTGGACCGGCGGAGTCCTCCAGTACATCAACGGCTACGAGGGCGGCCTGCCGGGCTTCGTAGCCCGCTCGCGCGAGCTGGCCGAGCGGTACGGGGAGCGCTTCACGCCCCCGGCGCTGCTGGTGGAGAAGGCGGAGCGGGGGGAGACCTTCACGGACGCCCGCTGACGCCTGTCACGAGGGGCGCTTTCCGGGGACCTGGTCCTCCGGAGGGCGCCCCTCGTCGTTCACGCGAACGTGCGCCGGTAGGTCTGCGGGCTGACGCCGGTGGTGCGCTTGAACCGGTCGCGGAAGGTGGTGGGGGAGGCGAAGCCGACCTGATGGCCGATGCGTTCGACGGAGTGGGCCGTGGTCTCCAGCAGATGCTGGGCCTGTCGGACGCGGGCGCGGTGCAGCCATTGCAGCGGGGTGGTGCCGGTCTGATCGCGGAAGCGGCGGATCAGGGTGCGGGTGCTGGTTCCCGAGCGCTCCGCGATGTCGGCGAGGGTGAGGTCGTGGGCCAGGTTCTCCCGCAGCCAGGCCAGCAGCGTCTCCCACTCGGAGCCCTGCGGGGTGGGCGTGTGGTCGTGGACGATGAACTGGGCCTGGCCGCCCGCGCGTTCCAGGGGCATCACCGACAGACGGGCCGCGTCGGCGGCGACGGCCGAGCCGTAGTCACGGCGGATCATGTGCAGGCACAGGTCCAGACCGGCGGCCGCGCCCGCCGAGGTGAGGAACTGACCGTTGTCGACGTACAGGACGTCGGGGTCGACGTCGACGGCCGGATAGGTGGCGGCCAGGAGAGCGGCCGCACGCCAGTGGGTCGTGGCGCGCAGGCCGTCCAGCAGGCCGGTGGCGGCCAGGGGGAAGGTGCCCACGCAGACGGAGGCGATCCGCGTGCCGTCGGCGGCGGCCGCCCGCAGCGCGTCCCGCACGGCGGGGGAGAGCGGTGCGGTGGGTTCCGCGACACCCGGCACGATGATCGTGTCCGCCCCGTCGAGACCCGCCAGCCCCCAGGGGGCGCGCACGGCGAAGGCCCCGGCGTCGATCTCGTCGCGCTCGGCGCACACCCGCACCTGATAGCCGGGCCGCCCGTCCGGCAGGCGGGTACGGGAGAACACCTCGATCGGGGTCGACAGGTCGAACGGGATCACCCGGTCCAGGGCGAGGACGGCGACGGTGTGCATGGCGAGAACGTACCTCTCCGCAGCCTGGACGGTGCCGCTGCCTCTTCGGACAACCCATGTTCAGCGAGTCATGAGTCCTCCGGAAGCCCTTGGCGTTTTCCCGTCGCACCTTGTCATTAGTGCCACTGGGCGATCACGGCGACGACCGGTTGACTTCGGGTGTCCGAAGGAGATCGACCCGAGGGAACCCGCATGCATGCCCAGATCGTCCTGTTCGACGGCTTCGATCCGCTCGACGTCATCGCCCCCTACGAGGTGCTGTACGCCGGCGGCACGGCGTCGGACGGCGCGGTGACCGTCGAGCTGGTCTCCGCCGAAGGCCCGCGTGAGGTGACCAGCGGCACCGGAGGGCTGACCCTGCGCGCCACCGGAGCCGTCGACCTCGAACGCGCTGACCTGCTTCTGGTGCCCGGCGCCTCCGGGCGCGTGGGCGAACCCGGCGAGGTGTCGGACGAGGAGACGGGCGCCGGCGATCCGGAGCGGGACGAGCTGAGCGCGGTACTGCTGGCCCGCGCGCTGACCACCGGGCTCCCCGCCCTCCTCGGGCGGGCCATGGACGATCCCGGCATCACGGTCGCCACCGTCTGCGGCGGCTCGCTCGTCCTGGCCATGGCGGGCCTGCTGGAGGGGCGGCACGCGACCACCCACCACCTGGGCCTCGACCTGCTGGACGCCACCGGCGCCCACATGGTCCGCGCCCGCGTCGTGGACGACGGCGACCTGGTCACCGGCGCCGGCGTCACCTCCGGGCTGGACCTGGGCCTGTACCTGCTGGAGCGCGAGGTGGGCCCCCGGATCGCGCACGCCGTCGAAGAACTCTTCGCCCACGAGCGGCGCGGCACCGTCTGGCGTGCCCAGGGGCCGGCGCCCGCCGCGCTCTGAGCACCTCCGCCGATCCCCCTCGCACCATCAGAAGGAACATCCGCATGCCCGTAACAGGCACCTGGCACCTGTCCGTCTCCACGCCCGTCGGCCGGATCGAGGCAGTGGTGGAACTCCACGAGCGGGACGGACTCCTCACCGGCGTCGCCCGCGGAGCCGGCGAGGAGGTGCCGCTCAGCGACGTCACCCTCGACGGCGACCGGCTCACCTGGAAGCAGGCCGTCACCCGGCCCCTGCGGCTGAACCTGGCGTTCGACGTCACGGTCGACGGCGACACCCTCCGGGGCACCTCCCGCGCCGGCCGGCTCCCCTCCTCGAAGGTCACCGGCGAGCGCCGGCCGGACGGGGAGCAATCGGCATGACCAAGGTGCTCCTCTCCCTGCACGTCCTGGCCGCCCTCCTCGCCGTGGGACCGGTCGCCGTCGCCGCGAGCATGTTCCCCGCGACGCTGCGCCGCGCCGCCGCCGACGGCGAGGGCACCGCCCGGACGACCCTGCGGACCCTGCACCGCGTCTGCCGCGTCTACGCGGGCGTCGGCGTCGCCGTACCGCTCTTCGGCCTCGCCACGGCCGGCAGCCTCGGCGTCCTCGGCGACGGCTGGCTGATCACCTCGATCGTGCTGACCGCGGCGGCCGCCGCGCTCCTGGCCCTGCTGATCCTGCCCGCCCAGGACCGGGCGCTGGCCACGGCCCCGAGCCCCGTGGCACCGGGCCGGCTCGCCATGCTCACCGGCGTCTTCAACCTGCTGTGGGCCGCGGTCACCGTCCTGATGATCGTCCGCCCCGGTTCCACCACGGGCGCATGAGCCGAAACCGCACCTACTCCTCGGAGGCGCCCTCCGCGTCGTCCCCCAGCCACTCCCTGACCTCCTGCCGCAGCGACCGCTGGAATGTGGTCAGGAGGGCCTGGACGACCAGGGGCTGCATGTGGGCGGAGAGGGTGCGGACGTCGCTCGGGGTGTGTTCGGGGACCGCGTCGCGCAGGAGGGACGAGAGTTCGCGGGCGGCGGCGCGGGAGTGGTCGAGGAGGGTGGTGCGGGCGGCGAGGATGACCTCCTGGGAGAAGGGGAGGTCCAGGAGCTGTACGGCGAGGCGCAGCAGGCCGGTGTCCACACGCCAGTCGTCCCCCTCGGGGGCCAGGACGTCCATGGCCGTCAGCCGCCGTACGTCCTCCTCGGTCAGGCGGCGCCCCGCCCGGCGGTCCAGCTCGGCGCGGCCGACCGTCTCCACCGCCTCCGGGGCCCAGGAGGAGACGACCGCCCGGTGCACCGCGAGATCCTGGGCGGTGAGGTCGGCCGGGAGCCGGCTGATGTACCGCTCGATCGCCGCCAGCGTCATCCCCTGCAGCCGCAGCTCCTCGATCAGCGCGAGGCGGGCCAGGTGCTCACGGCCGTACCGGCCGACCCGGCGGGGGCCTATCTCGGGCGGCGGGAGCAGCCCGCGGGTGCCGTAGAAACGCACCGTGCGCACGGTGACGCCGGACCGCGCGGCCAGCTCGTCGATGGTGAGGGTGGGGTCCTCGGCCTCGGTCGTCATCGCAGCAGTATCGCTGTCGCAGCAGGAGTGTGAAACCCGCGAAGGTCATGTGAGAAGTGCCGCTCTGTGACGTGGACCACCGCATATCGGGTGATCTCTCTGGGAAGCTGCTGCCTTGGTCTGTACCGCGACACCATCGTGCGGGCGGGCCGCCCTGTAAGGAACCGGCCCCTCGTGGTCCGGGAGTACCAGAGAGTGGAACGACCCGTGAGCAAGGACGCCGTTGACTCGGCCCCGGCCGCTGCCCCCGCGCAGCAGGCCCAGACGCCCGCGGACGCGGGCGACGCCGGTTACAGCAAGGACCTCAAGGCCCGCCACGTCAACATGATCGCCATCGGCGGCGCCATCGGCACCGGCCTGTTCCTCGGAGCGGGCGGCCGCCTGCACAACGCGGGCCCCGCGCTCGCCCTGGCCTACCTGGTCTGCGGAGTCTTCGCCTTCTTCGTGGTCCGGGCGCTGGGCGAGCTGGTCCTGTACCGCCCGTCCTCCGGGTCCTTCGTGTCGTACGCGCGCGAGTTCCTCGGTGAGAAGGGCGCCTATGTCGCCGGCTGGATGTACTTCCTGAACTGGTCGACCACCGGCATCGCCGACATCACCGCGATCGCGCTCTACACGCACTACTGGAGCATGTTCACGTCCATACCGCAGTGGGTGCTCGCACTCGTCGCGCTGGCCGTGGTGCTCGCCGTGAACCTGATCTCGGTGAAGATCTTCGGCGAGATGGAGTTCTGGTTCGCGATCATCAAGGTCGCCACCCTGGTGGGCTTCATGCTCATCGGCATCTTCCTGCTGGCCACCCAGCACGACGTGGGCGGCCACCAGCCCGGCGTCAGCCTCATCACCGACCACGGCGGGATCTTCCCGCACGGCATGATGCCCGTCGTCCTGGTGATGCAGGGCGTGATCTTCGCGTACGCCGCGCTCGAGCTGGTCGGCGTCGCCGCCGGTGAGACCGCCGAGCCCGAGAAGGTCGTCCCGCGCGCGGTGAACTCGATCATGTGGCGTGTCGGCGTGTTCTACGTCGGCTCCGTCGTGCTGCTCGCCCTGCTGTTGCCCGGCTCGGTGTACTCCGCCGACCAGAGCCCGTTCGTGACCGTCCTGTCCAAGGTCGGCATCCCGGCGGCCGGCGACGTGATGAACCTCGTGGTGCTCACCGCCGCCATGTCCTCGCTGAACTCCGGCCTGTACTCCACCGGCCGCATCCTGCGCTCCATGGCGACGGCCGGTTCCGCGCCGAAGTTCACCGCCAGGATGAACCGCAGCCAGGTCCCCTACGGCGGCATCCTGCTGACCTGCGCGGTCTGCGTGCTCGGCGTCGGCCTGAACTACCTCGTGCCCAGCCAGGCGTTCGAGATCGTGCTGAACGTGGCCTCGCTCGGCATCATCAGCACCTGGGTGATCATCATGGTCTGCCACATGATCTTCGTCCGCCGCGCCCGCGAGGGCCTGGTCACCCGGCCGCGCTTCCAGCTCAAGTTCAGCCCGGTCACCGAGATCGTCACCATCGCCTTCCTGCTGGTCTGTCTCGGCATGATGTGGAACGACCCCGAGGTGGGCCGCCGCACCCTGTACCTGATCCCGCTGATCGCGGTCCTGCTGGTCGCCGGCTGGTTCGGCGTGCGCCGCCGCGTCACCGCGAACGCCGAGCGGGAGCTGACCGACCTCACGAAGTAGCAGGTCACGGCCACTGTCAGTGGCAGCGCTTACGGTGGCGTCATGTCGGAGGAGATCGTTTACATCCGGGGTGACGCCACCGCGCCATGTGCGGAGGGCGCCCGCGTGATCGCCCATGTCTGCAACGACATCGGCGGCTGGGGGAGGGGCTTCGTCTCCGCGCTGTCCAAGCGCTGGCCGGAGCCGGAGGCGGCCCGGTACGAGGCGATCGACGCCGCGCTCGGCCGGCTCGCCGGCCAGGTGATCGAACTCGGTGCCTCCGTGCACATGCCCCGCATAGGCTGCGGCCTGGCGGGCGGTGAGTGGCCGCTCGTGGAGCCGCTCGTCACCGAACGGCTGACGGGGCGGGGCATCCCCGTCACCGTGTACGACCACGGGGAGGGCGCATGACGGACGTACTGGTGCTGGGCGGTGCCGGGGTGGACACCATCGTCCGCGTGCCCGAGCTGCCGCTGCCCTTCGCCGACAGCTATCCCGTGGACACCGGGGTGCACACCCGCGCCGGACAGACCGGCGACTTCGTCGCGCTGGGCCTGGCCGCGCTGGGCCTCGACGTCCACCACCTCGACCTGATCGGCGACGACCCCGAGGGCGACCTCGTCCGCGCCCTGCACCGGGACCACGGCATCGCGCTGACCGCGCTGCCCCAGCCCGCCGGCACCAAGCGCGCCGTCAATCTGGTCGGCCCCGACGGCCGCCGCCTCTCCCTGTACGACACCAGCCGCGCCCGCCCCGGCGACCGCTTCCCCGATGAGGTGCTGCGCCCCCTCGCGGCGGCCGCCCGGCACGTCCACGTGACCATCACCCAGCCCTGCGCCGAGGCCCTGCCCCTGCTCAGGGAGACCGGCGTGCCCCTCTCCACCGACCTGCACGACTGGGACGGCGAGAACCCGTACCACGAGCCGTACGCCCTGGCGGCGGACGTCGTCTTCCTCTCCGCCGCCGCCCTCACCGACCCCGAGCGCACCATGCGCCGGATATCCGAGCGCGGCCGTGCCCGGATCGTCGTCGCCACGGCGGGTGCCGAGGGCGCCCATCTGCTGGCCGACGGCGAGCTGACCCACGTCCCGCCCGCGACCCCGCCCGCCCCGGTGGTCGACTCCAACGGCGCGGGCGACGCCTTCGCCGCCGCCTTCCTCTACGGCCGCCTCGCCGGAGCGGACCCCGAGCGCTGCGCCCGCTACGGCGCGGCAGCGGGCGCCTACGCCTGTACCGTCCCCGCCACCCGCACGGACGCGATAGGCCGCGACGGCCTCCTCGGTGAGGGAGCCGTCACGGCCTAGGACGAAGCCGGGACTCAGTGCGCGTGCACGTCGTTCGTCGCCTCGATCTTCTTCCACGACTTCGGCTGTGCCGCCTTTGCCGCAGACCGGGCAAGGGCAGCCGCGCCCGCATCCCGCGCCTCCGGCTTCGACGGCTGGAACAGCCAGGTGTCGAAGAGCGCAGCCAGCGGCTTGCCGGACACCTGCTCGGCGTACTTCTGGAAGTCGGCCACCGAGGCGTTGCCGTAGGCGTGCTTCTTCGGCCAGCCCTTCAGCACGGCGAAGAACGCGTCGTCGCCGATCTCCTCGCGGAGCGCCTGCACGGCGAGTGCGCCCCGGTCATAGACCGCGAGGTCGAACTGGGCGTCCGGGCCGGGGTCACCGGGCTTGACGGTCCAGAACGGGTCGTCGGCCGGGTGCGAGGCGTACACGTAGTCCGCCAGCTCGCGCGTGGTGCCCTCGCCCTCGTGCTCGGACCAGAGCCACTGCGCGTACCGGGCGAAGCCCTCGTTGATCCAGATGTCCTTCCAGCCCTTGAGTGACACGTCGTCGCCGTACCACTGGTGGGCCAGCTCGTGCACGACCACCGAGGTGTTGGAGCCGGCCGCGAACTGCTTGGGGCTGTAGAAGACGCGGGTCTGCGTCTCCAGCGCGTACCCGGTGGTGGTGTTGGGGACGTAACCGCCGGCGGAGGAGAAGGGATACGGCCCGAAATAGCCGCTCAGCCAGTCCACCAGCTCACCGGTGCGCTCCACGCTCGCCCGCGCCGCCCCGTCGTTGGCGCCGAGGTCCTTGCTGTACGCGTTGACCACCGGCACCCCGCCCTCGGAGGTGGAGGTGGTGATGTCGAACCGGCCGAGCGCGAGGGTGGCCAGATAGGTCGCCTGCGGCTTGTCCTGGCGCCAGTTGTAACGGGTCCAGCCCAGCTTCGAACTGGTCGACGCCAGCGTGCCGTTGGAGATCGCCTGGGTGCCGTCCGGCACCGCCACCGACACGTCGTAGGTGGCCTTGTCGCTGGGGTGGTCGTTGCTCGGGAACCACCACCAGGCCGCCTCGGGCTCGTCCGCCGCGACGGCGCCGTCCGGCGTGCGGTGCCAGGTGGAGAAGCCGTAGGCGCTCTTCGTGGAGGGCACCCCGCTGTACCGGACGACCACGGTGACCTGCGTGCCCTTGGCCAGCGGGGTCTTCGGGGTGACGACCAGCTCGTGCTCGCCGGACGTGCTGAAGGCGGCCTTGACGCCGTTGACCCGCACCTCGCTGACGTCCAGCAGGAAGTCCAGGTCGAAGCTGGACAGGTCCTGCGTGGTCTTCGCCAGGATGGTCGCGGTGCCCTGCAGCTCGTCCGTCTTCGGCTGGTACTGGAGCCTCAGGTCGTAGTGCGAGACGTCGTAGCCGCCGTTGCCGTACTGCGGGTAGTAGGGGTCGCCGATGCCCGGCGCGCCGGGGGCGGACGAGGCGGCCGATGCCGGGATCGCCAGCAGGAGGGAGGCCGCCGCCAGGGCGCTCGGCGCGAGGATTCTGCGGTGCACGTCAGCTCCAAGTCTTCTGGACAGGAAGTCTGTTCGGAGCCTATGCAGTCCCGGCCGCTTCTGGCGTGTCCACGACCCCTGCTGTCACACGATCGCCATTCAGCCGTCACGCGTCCCGGTGACCGCCGAAAGGCCCTCTTCTGTACGGGAGTTGCCGGAGGTAGCGTCCGCCCATGCCGATTCGCTCGCTCTGGAGAACCCTCGCGGTCCTGGCCGTCGGTGCGCTGACGGCCGTCCTCCTCGCCCCGACCGCCGCCCAGGCGGCACCGCGCGAGAGCAGGCCCGTCTACTCGTACGCCGACGCCGTCCGCGAGTCCGTCTGGGTGGACACCGGCCTGGACGAGGACGGCGACGGCCGCACCGACCGCGTCGCCGCCGACATCGTCCGCCCCGCCGAACCCGCCCGGCAGGGCCGCAAGGTGCCCGTCATCATGGACGCCAGCCCCTACTATTCCTGCTGCGGCCGCGGCAACGAGAGTCAGCTCAAGACGTACGACGCGCAGGGGCACGTCGTGCAGATGCCGCTCTTCTACGACAACTACTTCGTGCCGCGCGGCTACGCGTTCGTCGGCGTCGACCTCGCCGGCACCAACCGCAGCGACGGCTGTGTGGACGTCGGCGGCCGCTCCGACATCGGCTCCGCCAAGGCGGTCGTGGACTGGCTCGGCGGCCGGGCCCGCGCCTACACCAGCCGCACCGGCGGTACGCCGGTCAAGGCGAGCTGGACCAACGGCGCCACCGGCATGATCGGCAAGAGCTGGGACGCCACCATCGCCAACGGCGTCGCCGCGACGGGCGTGAAGAACCTCAAGACCATCGTCCCGATCAGCGGCATCTCCTCCTGGTACGACTACTACTTCGCCCAGGGCGCCCAGCTCTACGACGGCGGCCCCGACGAACTCGCCGGGTATGTGGAGAGCGAGGAGGTCCACTGCGCGGCCGTACGGCAGAAGCTCGCCGACGGCAGCCCCGACTCCGGCGACTGGACCCGGCTGTGGACCGAGCGGGACTACGTGAAGGACGCGGGGAAGGTCCGTGCCAGCGTGTTCCTGGTGCACGGCATGCAAGACCTCAACGTCCGTACCAAGCACGTCGGCCAGTGGTGGGACGCGCTGGCGAAGCATGGCGTCGAGCGCAAGATCTGGCTCTCCCAGACCGGCCACGTCGACCCCTTCGACTACCGGCGCGGCGCCTGGGTGGACACTCTGCACCGCTGGTTCGACCACGAACTCCTCGGCTACGACAACGGCATCGACCGCGAACCCATGGCCGACATCGAGCGCCACCCCGACCAGTGGACCACCTCCGCCGTCTGGCCCCCGCGCGACACCCGGACCACCACCCTCTACCCGGCCCGCGGCACCACGCCCGGCGTCGGCACCCTGGGCCTGCGCCGCGCCACCGGCACCGAGACGTTCACCGACGACCCGAGCCGGAGCGAGACCGACTGGGCGGCCGACCTCACCGAGCCGACGCCCGACAAGGCCGCCTTCATCACCCCGGCCCTCACCGGCCCGCTGCGGATCTCCGGTTCCTCCCGCGTGACCGTCACCGCCACACCGAGCACCAACAGTGCCCACCTGTCCGCCGTCCTGGTCGACCTAGGCCCGGACACCATCCGCGACTACGCCGACGGCGGCGAGGGCATCACCACCCTCACCGACCGCACCTGCTTCGGCGCCAGCACGGCCGGGGACAGCGCCTGCTTCAAGGCGACCGCCGCGAAGACGGCCGACGTGGGCGCCACCGTCGTCAGCCGGGGCTGGGCCGACCTCGGGCATCACGCCTCGCTCGCCAAGGGCGTCCCGCTCACCCCCGGCCGCGCCTACACGATGACCCTCGACCTCGCCGCCACCGACCACGTCGTACCCAAGGGCCACCGGCTGGCCCTCGTCGTCGCGGGCACCGACAAGGACCTCATCGAACCGCCCGCCACCCGCCCCACCCTCACCCTCGACCTCACCCGCACCACGGCCCGGCTCCCGCTCACCGGCGGCCCGGCCGCCCTGGACCGCGCCACCACCGCACCGCCCGCCGGGCGCACCCTCACCGTCGTCGGCACCCCGCGCTGCCTCACCGGCCACGGCGACGGCTGCACCGCCGACGCGGACCGGTAGACACCGGCCCGGGCGAGGGTGCGACGATTGCACCCTCGCCCAGGTCATCGGTCGGTCGGAGTGCTCATGCCTGTCGTCACCGCGCTGACGTACTACCCCGTCAAGGGCTGCGCCGGCGTGCCCGTCGACCAGGCGCGGCTGACGCCCGCCGGACTCGCGCACGACCGCAGCTTCATGGTCGTCAGCGAGGAGGGCGTGTTCCGTACCCAGCGGCGCGACCCCCGGCTGACCCTCATTCGGCCGGGCGTCACCCACGACGGCACTCGACTCACCCTCCAGGCGGACGACTTCGAGCCGCTGGCCCTCGACGTCGACACGTCCGGACCCGCCCGGCCCGTCGAGCTGTTCGGCAACGCCTACCGGGGCATCGACCAGGGCGACACCGTGGCCGAGTGGCTGTCCTCGGTGCTCGGCGCGCCCAGCCGGCTGGTCCGCGTACCGCCCGACCACGAGCGGGTGACCGACGGCAGGACACCGGGCACCTCCGGGTACGCCGACAGCTCCGCCGTGCACCTCCTCTCCCGCGCCACCCTCGACCTGCTGAACGAGAAGCTCCGGGAACGCGGCGCGGACCCGTTGCCGATGAACC
This sequence comes from Streptomyces bauhiniae, assembly GCF_004784475.1. Lineage (GTDB taxonomy): Bacteria > Actinomycetota > Actinomycetes > Streptomycetales > Streptomycetaceae > Streptomyces > Streptomyces seoulensis. Next base: position 28,904 of record NZ_SRRT01000004.1, on the reverse strand, counting down.
GCTTCCGCCCCAACATCGTCGTCGACGGCTGGCCCGAGCCGCACACCGAGGACCGCGCTCACCACCTCACCCTCGGCTCGGCCGAACTCGGCTACACCAAGCTCGCCGTCCGCTGCGCCGTCACCATGGTCGACCAGGCAACCGCCGCCCGCTCGGGCCCCGAGCCCCTGCGCACCCTCGCCGGCTACCGCCGCGCGGCCCAGGGCGGGGTCGTCTTCGGGACGAAGTACGCCGTGCTGCGCCCCGGCAAGGTGTCCGTGGGGGACGAGGTGGTCGTCGGGGAGTGGGGCGAGCCGGAGCGGTAAGCCGCCGTACGGGCCGTACGCCCTCGACCACGCGTACGCCCGCCGCCGGTCAGGGCCGCTCCGCAGGCCGGGGCGGGGAAGCGCGCGCCTGTGCGGACCGCTGTTTGGGCCGGACGTGGGAATACTCATCTCATGTCACCCGTCTACGCCACCTTCGGACTGGAACCGGCGACCCGCGTCGGCGCCGTGCTCGCCGACGGCGGCTACCAGGTCCACCGCGACTTCGTGGACTTCGTCGTCGACGGCAGCCCGCTGCTGTTCCGGCTCGCCGACCTCGACGCCGTGTCACCGCTCGCCTCCGACCTCCCGCCCGCCGTCCTCGACGCCCAGGTGCGCGCCCTGCTGCTGGAGGACGAACCCCCGCTGCCCGGTGGCCGGTTCGTGCTCTACGGGTGCCCGGAGTGCGCCGACCTCGGCTGCGGCGCCGTCACCGTCGTCATCGAACGGGACGGCGACGACTACCGCTGGCGGGACTTCGCCTGGCAGACCGGCGAGCATGTCGACCTCGACCGCGACGGCTACCACGGCACCGGGCCCTTCCACTTCCACGGTCCCGCCTACCGGGCCGCCCTCACCGCGCTGTTGGACGGCACTGCAGCCCCCTCTCGCCGGGTTCTGCTCATCGGCCCCCGCGTCGGCCTCCTCGCCAAGCTCGCGGCCGCCCTGCGCGGGATCGGGATCGGCGCGGACATCACCCCGGACGCCACCGATGTCCCTGCCGAGGAACTCAGCGCGTATGGTGCGACGTTGACCGTCTCGGCTACCCAACGGACCGCCCTGCGCGAGACGTTCGCCCGCACCGGCACCGTCCTCGTGGACGCGCCCGCCCCGGTCGTCCCTGTCCTCGTCGCCCAGCTCCAGCAGGCCCTCGACCGCGCCCCGGAGGACCGCCGCCGCCTCACCGCGCTGACCGCGACCCCGTACGCCGCCGAGATCGACGTGAGCGCGCCGGGCCGCGTCCAGCTCACCGCGTACCGCGTCGACCGCCTCCGCCGCACCCAGGTCCGTACGGTCCTGGACGCCGTACTCGGCCCCGGACACCACCGCCTGCCGCTGGACCCGAGGACGGTCAGGGGCGAGGCGTACCTGGTGGCCCGTACCTCCGGCGGGGTGCTGGCGGCAGCGGTCCGGGGGGCTTCGGCCCGCGACTAAAATCGGCGTCCTGATGACTGCCACCCTCGTCGCCAAGAACCTCGCCGCCGGCCACGGCGACCGCTCCCTCTTCACCGGGCTCGACCTCGTCGTCGCGCCCGGAGACGTGATCGGGCTGGTCGGCGCCAACGGCGCGGGCAAGTCCACGCTGCTCAAGATCCTCGCCGGGCTCACCGCGCCCGAGGAGGGCGAGCTGCGGCTCTCCCCGCCGACCGCGACCGTCGGCCACCTCCCGCAGGAGCCGGAGCGCAGGGAGGGCGAGACCGTGGGCGGGTTCCTGGCCCGCCGCACCGGAGTCGCCGAGGCCCAGCGCACCATGGACGAGGCCACCCAGGCGCTGGTCGACGGCTTGCCCGGCGCCGACGACGCGTACGCCACCGCGCTGGACCGCTGGCTGAACCTGGGCGGCGCCGACCTGGACGAACGCGCCCAGGACGTGACCGGCACCCTGGGCCTCGCCGTCGGCCTCGACCGGCCCATGACCTCCCTGTCCGGCGGCCAGGCCGCCCGCGCCGGACTCGCCTCCCTGCTGCTCTCCCGCTACGACGTCTTCCTGCTGGACGAGCCCACCAACGACCTCGACCTCGACGGCCTGGAGCGGCTGGAACGCTTCGTCAGCGGCCTGCGCGCGGGCACCGTCGTCGTCAGCCACGACCGCGAGTTCCTCACCCGCACCGTCACCAAGGTCCTCGAACTCGACCTCGCCCAGGGGCAGATCAACCTCTACGGCGGCGGCTACGCGGCCTATCTGGAGGAGCGGGACGTGGCCCGCAGGCACGCCCGCGACGACTACGAGGAGTACGCCGACAAGCGCGCCGCCCTCCAGGACCGGGCGCAGACGCAGCGCTCCTGGATGGACAAGGGCGTGAAGAACGCCCGGCGCAAGGCGGGCGGTGACAACGACAAGATCGGCCGCAAGTTCCGCAGCGAGGCCAGCGAGAAGCAGGCCGCCAAGGCCCGGCAGACCCAGCGGATGATCGAGCGCCTGGACGTGGTGGAGGAGCCGCGCAAGGAGTGGGAGCTGCGCATGGAGATCGCCGCCGCCCCGCGCTCCGGTGCCGTGGTGGCCACGCTCCGGGACGCCGAGGTCCGGCGCGGTGACTTCACCTTCGGGCCGGTCTCGCTGCAGATCGACTGGGCCGACCGGATCGCGGTCACCGGGGCCAACGGCGCGGGCAAGTCCACCCTGCTGGGCGCGCTCCTCGGCCGGGTCCCGCTGGACTCCGGCGACGCCACGCTGGGCTCCGGGGTGCTGGTCGGCGAGGTCGACCAGGCCCGCAAGCTGTTTCACGGCTCCGAGTCGCTGCTCGACGCCTTCCAGGCGGCCGTCCCGGACACCGAGCCGGTCGAAGTGCGCACGCTGCTGGCCAAGTTCGGCCTCAAGTCCGACCACGTACTGCGCCCGGCCGCGTCCCTCTCGCCCGGCGAGCGCACCCGCGCCGCCCTCGCCCTGCTGCAGGGCCGGGGCGTCAACCTGCTGGTCCTGGACGAGCCGACCAACCACCTCGACCTGCCCGCCATCGAGCAGTTGGAGTCGGCGCTCGACGCCTACGAGGGCACGCTCCTGCTGGTCACCCACGACCGGCGCATGCTGGACGCGATCAAGGTGACCCGCCGTCTGGAGGTCGCGGACGGCAGGGTGACCGAACGCTGAACCCCGCCCCCGGCCCGGTGTCGAGGCCGGGCCGGGGGCGGGGCGGGGGTCAGCGGCGGCCCTTGTTCGGGTCGACCAGACCGGCGCGGCGCAGGGCGTCCGCCATGGCGCTGTTGGCCGGCGCGGGGGCGGGACGGCCGCCCCGGTCCTTGCCGCCGCCGTTCCCACGGCCCTGACCACCCTGACCACCTTGGCCACCGCCCTGGCGCCGGCCCTGACCGCCCTGGCCGCCGCCGCCCTGGCCCTGACGCTGCTTGGGCGGACGCGCGCCGCCGCGCTCCTGCGGGGCCGCCTCGTCGTCCAGCCGCAGCGTCAGCGCGATCCGCTTGCGCGGGATGTCCACGTCCAGGACCTTCACCTTGACGATGTCACCCGGCTTGGCGACGTCCCGAGGGTCCTTGACGAACGTCTTCGACATCGCGGACACATGGACCAGACCGTCCTGGTGGACGCCGATGTCCACGAACGCGCCGAAGGCGGCCACGTTCGTCACCACGCCCTCCAGCACCATCCCGGCGGACAGGTCGGAGATCTTCTCCACGCCCTCCTTGAAGGTGGCCGTCTTGAACGCCGGACGCGGGTCGCGCCCCGGCTTCTCCAGCTCCTTCAGGATGTCGGACACGGTCGGCAGACCGAAGGTGTCGTCCACGAAGTCGGCGGCCCGCAGCGAGCGCAGCACACCGGTGTTGCCGACCAGTGAGGCCACCTCCTGCCCCGTCGTCTTCACCATCCGCCGCACCACCGGGTATGCCTCCGGGTGCACGCTGGAGGAGTCCAGCGGGTCGCTGCCGCCCCGGATGCGCAGGAAGCCCGCGCACTGCTCGTACGCCTTCGGGCCCAGCCGGGACACCTTCTTGAGCTGTGCGCGCGAGGTGAACGGGCCGTTCTCGTCGCGGTGCGTCACGATGTTCTCGGCCAGCGTGGCGGAGATGCCGGAGACCCGTGAAAGCAGCGGTACGGACGCGGTGTTGACGTCCACACCGACGCCGTTCACACAGTCCTCGACCACCGCGTCCAGCGAGCGGGACAGCTTCACCTCGGAGAGGTCGTGCTGGTACTGGCCGACGCCGATCGACTTCGGGTCGATCTTCACCAGCTCGGCCAGCGGGTCCTGCAGACGCCGGGCGATGGAGACCGCGCCGCGCAACGACACGTCCATGCCGGGCAGTTCACGGGAGGCGTACTCCGACGCCGAGTACACCGAAGCGCCGGCCTCGGACACCATCACCTTGGTGAGGTTCAACTCCGGGTGCCTGGCGATGAGTTCGGTCGCCAGCTTGTCCGTCTCGCGGGAGGCGGTGCCGTTGCCGATGGCGACCAGGTCGACCGAGTGCTCCTTGGCCAGCCGGGCCAGCTTGGCGATCGCCTCGTCCCACTTGTTGGCGGGCACGTGCGGGTAGATCACATCGGTGGCGACGGCCTTGCCGGTCGCGTCGACCACGGCCACCTTCACCCCGGTACGGAAACCGGGGTCCAGGCCCAGCGTGGCGCGGGTGCCGGCCGGGGCGGCCAGCAGCAGGTCGCGCAGGTTGGCGGCGAACACGTCCACCGCCTCGTCCTCGGCGGCGGTACGCAGCCGCAGCCGGAGGTCGATGCCGAGGTGCACCAGCACGCGGGTGCGCCAGGCCCAACGGACCGTGTCGCCGAGCCACTTGTCACCGGGACGGCCCCGGTCCGCGATCCCGAACCGGCTGGCGATGATGCCCTCGTACGAGGACCTGCCTTCCGTCGGCTCCTCGGGCTCCAGGACGAGGTCGAGAACCTCCTCCTTCTCGCCGCGCAGCATCGCCAGAATCCGGTGCGAGGGGAGCGCGGTGAACGGCTCGGTGAAGTCGAAGTAGTCGGCGAACTTGGCGCCCGCCTCCTCCTTGCCGTCCCGCACCTTGGCGGCCAGCCGGCCGCGCGTCCACATCCGCTCGCGCAGCTCACCGATCAGGTCGGCGTCCTCGGAGAACCGCTCCGTCAGGATCGCCCGCGCGCCGTCCAGCGCGGCCTGCGCGTCCGCGACACCCTTGCCGGCGTCCACGAACGCGGCCGCGGCGGCCGCCGGTTCCACCGACGGGTCGCTCAACAGCCCCTCGGCCAGCGGCTCGAGACCGGCCTCCCGCGCGATCTGCGCCTTGGTGCGCCGCTTCGGCTTGTACGGGAGGTAGATGTCCTCCAGACGCGCCTTGGTCTCGGCGCCCCGGATGCGCTGCTCCAGCTCGTCGGTGAGCTTGCCCTGCTCGCGCACCGACTCCAGGATCGCGCTCCGGCGCTCCTCCAGCTCGCGCAGATACCGCAGCCGCTCCTCGATGGTGCGCAACTGCGCGTCGTCCAGGAGTTCGGTCGCCTCCTTGCGGTAGCGGGCGATGAAGGGCACCGTCGAACCGCCGTCCAGCAGCTCGACGGCGGCCTTCACCTGCCGCTCCCGTACGCCGAGTTCCCCGGCGATCCTGCTTTCGATGGACCCTGTGAGGGGTGTCGTCACGATCCCGTACCGCCTTCTGATGCTTACCGTTGCGCGGCAATTGTGGCAGGTGGCACGGGGATGCGTACGACAGGGCGCACCGCGCGCCCCGCGTCAGGCCCGGCCGCTGGAGGCCCCGCCGAACAGCCGGGCGAGCGCCCGGAACGGCAGGGTCACGACAGTGGCGATGGCCCCGCCTATCTGACGCAGCACATCGGCGATGGCACGGAACATGAGAGAACTCCAATCCACCCGGCGGGGTTGCCCGGTCCGCACCGGGTACCCCGCAGCCGTTCCCGCACGCCGGATGCGTCCGGCCGATCTTCCGGTGCCCGATGGCAGGAAAGGTGGGTCATCCGTCATTGCGGCCACCGCGCGGGCGACCGAAGAATTGGCGGTATGCCGCAGCCCCCGCGCACCGTGCTCCTCGTCCTTTTCGACCACGTGCAGAGCCTCGACGTCACCGGCCCGCTGGAGGTCTTCACCGGCGCCGAGCGGCTCGCGCCGGGCAGCTACCGGATGCGCACCGCCTCCCTGGACGGGCGTCCGGTGCGCACCTCCAGCGGCCTGACCCTCGTACCCGATCTGGCGCTCGGTGCCGCACCCGACCCGCACACCCTGCTGGTCCCCGGCGGTGAGGGCACCCGCCGCCCGGACCCGGCGCTCGTGGAGTGGCTGCGTGCCCGCGGGCCCGGGGTGGCGCGCCTGGTCTCCGTATGCACCGGCGCCCTCCTGCTCGCCGCCGCCGGACTGCTCGACGGCCGCCGCGCCACCACGCACTGGGCGTACTGCGACCGGCTGGCCCGCGAGCACCCGGCCGTCACGGTGGAGCCCGAGCCGATCTATGTGCGCGACGCACATGTGGCCACCTCCGCGGGCGTCACCTCCGGCATCGACCTGGCGCTGGCCCTGGTGGAGGAGGACCTGGACCGGGAGACCGCGCTCACGGTCGCGCGCCACCTCGTGGTCTTTCTGCGCCGACCCGGCAACCAGGCGCAGTTCAGCGCCCAGCTCGCCGCGCAGACCGCCTCCCGCGAGCCGCTGCGGGAGGTGCAGCGCTGGATCACCGAGCACCCGGACGCCGACCTCTCCGTCGACGCCCTCGCCGTCCGCGCCCGGCTCTCCCCGCGCCACTTCGCCCGCGCCTTCACCGCCGAGACCGGCACCACACCGGGCCGCTATGTCGACAGGGTCCGGCTGGAGCACGCCCGCAGAGTGCTGGAGGACACCTCCGCCTCGGTCGAGGAGGTCGCCCGCGCGAGCGGCTACGGCACCCCCGAGGCCATGCGCCGCGCCTTCCTCAAGGCGCTCGGTACCGCACCGGCGGAGTACCGCCGCCGCTTCCACCCCGTACTCCCGCGCTGACCTTCCGCCCACCGCCGAAAGGACCGCCATGCAGATCGCCATCGTCCTCTACGACCGTTTCACCGCCCTGGACGCGGTCGGACCGTACGAGATGCTGGCCCGCACACCGGAGGCGGAGACCGTCTTCGTCGCCGAGCAGACCGGGCCCGTACGCACCGACACCGGCAGGCTCGCCCTGGTCGCCGACCGGTCGCTGGCCGAGGTGAGCAGCCCCGATGTGCTGGTGGTGCCGGGCGGGCCCGGTCAGAGCGCGCTGATGGAGCACGGCCCGCTGCTCGACTGGCTGCGCGAGGCCGACGCGACCACCACCTGGACCACCTCCGTGTGCACCGGCTCGCTGCTGCTGGGCGTCGCCGGACTGCTGGACGGCCGCCGCGCCACCTCGCACTGGCTGGCCGTCGACCAACTGAAGCGGTTCGGCGCCGAACCCGTGAAAGAGCGCGTGGTGACCGACGGCAAGTACGTCACGGCCGCCGGGGTCTCCGCCGGGATCGACATGGGCCTCACCCTGCTCGGCCGGCTCGCGGGCGACGAGTACGCCCAGGCCATCCAGCTCGGCCACGAGTACGACCCGAGGCCGCCCTACGACGCCGGTTCGCCGGACAAGGCACCCGCCCATCTGGTCGACGCCCTGCGCGAGCGCAGCCGGTTCATCCTGACGTAGGCACGCTCCAGGTGAAGCGGGGTTCGCGGCGTTCCAGGAAGGCGGTCACGCCTTCCTCGGTGTCGGGGGAGGCGAGGGTCTGGGTGGTCCAGTGGGTGTCGCGGTCGGTGCGGCCGTCGGCGTAGTCCTTGGCGGCGGCCTGGGTGAGGAGGGAGCGGGTGGCGAGGGTGGCGGTGAGGGCGGCGATGCGCTTGTCCAGCTCGCCCGCCGGGAGCACCTCGTCCACCAGGCCGGTGCGCAGGGCGCGGTCGGTGCCGATCAGCTCGGCCGAGAAGAGGAGGTACTTGGCGGTGGCCGGGCCGACCAGGGAGACCAGGCGGCGGGTGGAGGAGGCGGGGTAGACGATGCCGAGCCGCGCCGGGGTCACGCCGAACAGCGCGCCCTCCTCCGCCAGCCGGAGGTCGCAGGCGGCCGCGAGCTGGGCCCCGCCGCCCACGCAGTGGCCCTTGACCGCGGCGAGCGTCGGCTTGGGGAACGCGGCCAGCGCCTCCTCGGCGGCCACCGCGAGACCCTGCGCCTCGGCGGGCGAACCCCGCAGCGTGGAGATGTCCGCGCCCGCGCAGAAGGTCCCGCCCTCCCCGGTGAGCACCAGCGCGCGCACCTCCGGATCGGCGGCCAGCTCCGCCAGCAGCGGGGGCAGCGCCCGCCACATCGCGGCCGTCATGGCGTTGCGCTTGGCCGGGTTGCGGATGACGACGGTGGCGACGCGGTCGGCGACGGCGTGCGACAGCTCGGGCTCCATGCGGCGGATGCTATCCGCGGACGCCCGCCACGGCCGGGTGAGTTAGCTCGCACCACCCGAGGGACAAAAGGAGAGAAGAACAGCAAACAGGGGCGATCAAGGAGGCGGCGATGGCCAGATCCGGCAAAACCGGTACCAAGGGCGCGAAGGGTCTGAGCCGGAGCTTTAGCTGGCTCGCGGTGCTCGGGGTGATCCTGGTGATCGCCGGGATCGTCGGCCTCATCTACACCGCGGCGGCCACCCTGACCTCGATGATCCTCTTCGGCTGGCTGCTGCTGATCGGCGGCATCGTCGGCCTGCTGCACGCGGTGCAGGCGCGCGGCACCAACTTCTTCTGGCTCGGCGTCATCGTGGCCGCGCTGAACATCGCCGCCGGGATCGTCGTCATCCGGATGCCGCACGCGGCCGCCGACGCCCTGACCATGTTCGCCGCGCTGCTGTTCCTCGCGGCGGGCCTGTTCCGGCTGGCCGGCAGCCTGATCGTGCGCGGCCCGCAGTTCGGCTGGACCCTGCTGCTCGGCGCCTTCGACCTGCTGCTCGGCATCCTGGTGCTGGTGAGCTGGCCGGGCAGCAGCCAGTACGTCATCGGCTGCTTCTTCTCGCTCTCCCTGCTCTTCGACGGCCTCGGCCTGATCGCCGCCGGATACGGGGGGCGCCGGGTGGTCGGCATGATGGGTGACGGCAGCACCGTCTGAGGCTCCGGAGCCCCGTACAGACCTCACGAACCCGTACAACCTGAATAGTTCTCGAACCGGACGCCGGGGCGACAGATATGGTCACCGGCGCGACCGCACCGTACGGATGTGGTCGGAACCGTTCGATACCCGCTGACTTGTGTTCAGTCCTCCGGTGCGGACCCCGGCGTTACCAACACTCGACGTGTGGTGACAATCGAGCGCGAGGGTGGCGACCGGACGATGGACAACCACGGGCGCGGGGGTGTGCCGCGCCCCGCGGAGGGCGCCGAGCGCCCGCCCGAACCCCTGCCGTACGAAGGAGTGTGGCGGTTCACCGCCCCCGCCGTGGACGCCTCGGTCCCGCAGGCGCGGCACGCCGTACGGGATCTGCTGCTGCGCCAGGGCGTACCGGTCGCGGACGAAGTGGTGGACGGGCTGCTGCTGATCGTCTCCGAGCTGGTCACGAACGCGGTCAAGCACGCCGCGCTGCTCTCCCCGATGCTCGGGGTCGAGGTGGCCGTCGGCGCCGAGTGGGTCCGGGTCTCGGTGGAGGACAACCACCCCTACCGCCCGACCGCGCTGGAGGCCGACCACGGCCAGACCGGCGGCCGGGGCCTGCTGCTGGTGCGCGAGGTGGCGCGCGAGGCGGGCGGCGCGGTCGACGTGGAACACACGGCGAGCGGCGGCAAGGTGATCTGGGCCGCCCTGCCGCTCAAACCCGCGCTGTCCAGATGAGGGTCCCGCGGGCCTACCAGCCCGCGGCCGACCCCGTCAGCTCCTTGATCGCCGGACGCGCCGCGTCCAGCACCGTCATGAACCACGCGGAGAACGGCTCCCGCGCGTGCCGCTCCGCCAGCTCGGCCGCCGTCACGAAGGCGGTCCCGCCGACCTCCTCCGGGTCCGGCGCGAGCGTCTGCTGCACCAGCCCGACGAAGAGGTGGTTGTACTCCTGCTCCACCAGGCCCGACGCCGGGTCCGGGTGGTTGTAGCGCACGGTGCCCGCCTGGGCCAGCAGCGAGGGCGAGACCCCCAGCTCCTCGTGGGTACGCCGGGCCGCCGCCGCGAACGGCGCCTCACCGGGATAGGGGTGACCACAGCAGGTGTTGGACCAGACACCGGGGGAGTGGTACTTGCCGAGCGCCCGCTGCTGGAGCAGCATCCGCCCCCGTTCGTCGAAGAGGAACACCGAGAACGCCCGGTGGAGCTGCCCCGGCGGCTGATGGGCGGCCAGCTTCTCCGCGGTGCCGGTCGTCACGCCGTTCTCGTCCACGAGTTCCAGCAGGATCGGCTCCGCGGTGCCGTTCGGCGAGAGTTGCGTCTCGGTGGCTGGTGTGATCGGCATACCCATCCTTCGCGTCGGTCTTCGCACCCCAAGTCTGCCGTACGAAACCGGCACTCCCGGCACTTCCCGGCACGTCCGCATGTCCTGAACCCGTACGAGTACCTCAGTGACAGAGCCGCGCCTCGTGCTCCGCGTGCCCGCCCGGTTCCAACTGGAAGGTGCAGTGCTCCACGTCGAAGTGGTCGCCCAGACAGCCCTGCAGCTCGTGCAGCATCTTCTCGTGGCCGATGGCGTTCAGCACATCCGTACTCACCACCACATGTGCGGAGAGCACAGGCATGCCCGAGGTGATCGTCCAGGCGTGGAGGTCATGTACGTCCTCCACACCGTCCAGCGCCAGGATGTGTGCCCGCACCTCGGTCATGTCGACGTCCTTCGGCGCCGCCTCCAGCAGCACGTCCAGCGTCTCCCTCAGCAGCCGCAGCGTCCTCGGTACGATCATCAGCCCGATGAGCAGCGAGGCGATCGGGTCGGCGGCCTGCCAGCCGGTGGCCAGGATCACGGCGGCCGAGACGATCACCGCCACCGAGCCCAGCGCGTCCGCGGCGACCTCCAGGAAGGCGCCGCGCACATTGAGGCTCTCCTTCTGCCCGCGCATCAGCAGCAGGAGCGACACAGAGTTGGCCACCAGGCCGATCGCGCCGAACACCACCATCAGCCCGCCGTGCGTCTCGGCCGGCCGCAGGAACCGCTCCACCGCCTCCACCAGCACATAGCCGCCCACCCCGAGCAGCAGCACACAGTTGGCGAGCGCGGCCAGGATCTCGGCGCGGGCGAAGCCGAAGGTGCGGTGGGTGCTCGGCGGTCGGGCCGCGAAGTGGATCGCCAGCAGCGCCATGATCAGGCCCACCGCGTCGGTCGCCATGTGGGCCGCGTCCGCGATCAGCGCCAGGGAGTCCGCGACCAGACCGCCGACGATCTCGACCACCATGATGGTGAGCGTGATGCCCAGCGCCGCGCGCAGCCTGCCCCGGTACGCGGCCGCGGCCGTACCCGTGGGCGGCACATGGCTGTGCGCATGCCCGTGGTCGTGCCCTGCCCCCATGAGAGAACCGCCCTTCAGCGCCGCGCGCCGGCTCGCAAACGAACGCACCGGCTCACAGTGAACTACGGCTCGCGGCCCCCGGGCAACGCGGCACTGAACACCGTTGTCATATGCTCTGACCTGCGGAAACGATCCGCAGGTCAGAGCCGTACAGCAGCCCTCACAGGCCGCGGTGGTGCTGCCAGCCGGCCCACGCAGAGGCGACCATCTCCGGCACCCCGAGCCGGGCCCGCCAGCCCAGTTCGGCCGCCGCACGCTCGGCGGAGGCCACCGCGCGCGGCGCGTCCCCCGGCCGCCGGTCCTCGGTCACCGGTTCCCGCCGGTCCCCGGTGACCTCGCCGATCAGCGTAATCAGCTCGCGCACCGATACCCCCTCGCCCCGCCCGACGTTCAGCGTCAGATCACCGGCCGGCGCGTCCTCGGAGAGCCGCCGGGCCGCCGCGAGGTGGGCCTCGGCGAGGTCGGCGACATGGATGTAGTCGCGGACGCAGGTGCCGTCCGGCGTCGGGTAGTCGGCGCCGAAGATCCGGGGCGCCTCGTCACGGGTCAGCCGGTCGAAGACCATCGGGACGATGTTGAACACCCCGGTGTCGGCCAGCTCCGGCGCGGCCGCGCCCGCCACGTTGAAGTAGCGCAGGCACACCGTGGAGATGCCGTGCGCCTGTCCGGCCGCGCGGACCAGCCACTCACCGGCCAGCTTGGTCTCGCCGTAGGGGTTCACCGGGGCGCACGGGGTGTCCTCGGTGATCAGGTCCACGTCCGGGTTGCCGTACACGGCCGCCGAGGAGGAGAAGACCAGCCGCCGTACGCCCGCGTCCGCGATCGCGTCCAGCAGGGTCGCCAGACCGCCGATGTTCTCCCGGTAGTAGCGGACGGGCTCCGCCACCGACTCCCCGACCTGCTTGCGCGCCGCGAGATGCACCACACCGGTCACCCCGTGCTCGGCGAACACCCGCTTCAGCAGATCGCCGTCCAGCGTCGAGCCCTCGACCAGCGGGATGCCCTCGGGCAGCCGCCCGGGTACCGCCGCCGACAGGTCGTCCAGGACGACCACGTCCTCCCCGGCGCCGTGCGTGGCCCGCGCCACGTGGGCCCCGATGTATCCGGCTCCGCCGGTGATCAACCACGTCATGCCCGCAGACCCTACGCCGCGTCGCGCCGGACGTCCCCGATGCCCGGATTGCGTGCCGCCCGCCGGGACGCGGTTTGTGGGCGGGCCCCCCGATCCCCGATGATGATCGCGGCACAGGCGGGCGCGGCCCCGGTGGACCGGGCCTGAACGCCCGGTGAACGGGCGCACCGGCCCATCCGATAGCCTCTGCCGACATGCCGCCCCGGCGAGCCGCCGGCGAGGGGCGCCCCCATCACGCAGCAGACCGGCGCCGACGCGCCGGACCCAGGGAGTGAATTCGGTTGCCGACCGCCATCGTCACCGGTCAGCCGGTCCCCGGATCGTCCCTCGAAGGCGATCTGCGGTCCCTCGGCTTCGACGTGCGCATGGCCGCCGACACCGCCGAGGCCCGGAACCTGATCGCGGCCGCCCCCGCCGACGGGCGCGTGGCCCTGGTCGACGCCCGCTTCGTCGGCCACCCCCACGCCCTGCGCCTCGGCCTCACCGACCCCCGCTTCCCGCTCGCCGCCGTCCCCGGCGCCGTCACCGCCCAGGGCACCGCCCGGCAGACGCTGAGCAGGGCCCTCGAAGGGCAGGACCAGCCCCAGGACGAGACCGGCGGCGGCACCGCGGTCGCCGTGGACAGCCTGCCCGACCGCCTGGTCACCGCCCTCGACGCCGACGGCACCCCGGTGCACCGCCCCGAGCTGGGCAGCCTGGTCGCCGCCGTCCCCGCCGACCCCCAGGCCCGCAACGAGGCCCGGCAGGCCGTCCTCGCCGTCGACGAGGAGGACGTACGCCTGAAGTCGGCGGTGAAGTCCCGCGACGGTTTCTTCACCACCTTCTGCATCAGCCCGTACTCGCGCTACCTCGCGCGCTGGTGCGCCCGCCGGGGCCTCACCCCGAACCAGGTCACCACCGCCTCCCTGCTCACCGCGCTGATAGCGGCGGGCTGCGCGGCCACCGGCACCCGCCCCGGCTTCATCGCGGCCGGCGTGCTGCTGATCGCCTCCTTCGTGCTGGACTGCACCGACGGCCAGCTCGCCCGCTACTCCCTGCAGTACTCCACCCTCGGCGCCTGGCTGGACGCCACCTTCGACCGCGCCAAGGAGTACGCCTACTACGCGGGACTCGCGCTCGGCGCGGCCCGGGGCGGCGATGACGTCTGGGCCCTCGCACTCGGCGCGATGATCCTCCAGACCTGTCGGCACGTCGTGGACTTCTCCTTCAACGAGGCCAACCACGACGCCACCGCCAACACCAGCCCCACCGCCGCCCTCTCCGACAAGCTGGACAGCGTCGGCTGGACGGTCTGGGTCCGCCGGATGATCGTCCTGCCGATCGGCGAACGCTGGGCCATGATCGCGGTCCTCACCGCGGTCACCACCCCCCGCATCACCTTCTACGTGCTGCTGATCGGCTGCGCGCTCGCCGCGACGTACACCACGGCAGGCCGCGTACTGCGCTCGCTGACCCGCAAGGCCCGCCGCACCGACCGCGCCGCCCGCGCGCTCGCCGACCTCGCGGACACCGGCCCGCTCGCCGGCGCCCTGGCCCGTGTGCTCAAGCGGGGGCTGCCCGGCCTCGCCGTACCGGCCGTCGCCTTCCTCGGCGGCGCCGCGGTGGTCGCCTGCTCGGCGCTGACCGGCTTCGGAAGCCGGCTGCCGGTCGTGGGCGCGCTCGTCTACGTCCTCACCTCGGCGCTCGCCACCGCCCGCCCGCTCAAGGGCTCGCTGGACTGGCTCGTCCCGCCGTTCTTCCGCGCCGCCGAGTACGGCACGGTGCTCGCGCTGGCCGCCCGGGCCGACGTCCACGGCGCCCTTCCGGCGGCGTTCGGGCTGGTCGCGGCGGTCGCCTACCATCACTACGACACGGTGTACCGCATCCGCGGCGACGCCGGAGCGCCGCCGGCCTGGCTGGTGCGCGCCATCGGGGGGCAGGAGGGGCGCACGCTGCTCGTCACCGTGCTTGCCGCGCTGCTGACCGCCTCCCAGTTCACCGTCGCGCTCACGGTCATCGCCGTGTGCGTCGCTCTGCTGGTGCTCGTGGAGAGCATCCGCTTCTGGGTGTCCGCTGGGGCGCCCGCCGTCCACGACGAAGGAGAAACCGCATGATCGGCCTCGTGCTGGCGGCCGGCGCCGGACGGCGTCTGCGCCCCTACACCGACACCCTCCCCAAGGCGCTGGTGCCGGTGGGCCCGGAGGGCGACGAGGAGTCGCTCACCGTCCTCGACCTCACCCTCGGCAACTTCGCCGAGGTCGGCCTGACCGAGGTCGGTGTCATCGTCGGCTACCGCAAGGAAGCCGTGTACGAGCGCCAGGCGGCCCTCGAGGCGAAGTACGGCCTGAAGATCACGCTGATCGACAACGACAAGGCCGAGGAGTGGAACAACGCCTACTCTCTGTGGTGCGGCCGGGATGCGCTGAAGGACGGCGTGATCCTCGCCAACGGCGACACCGTGCACCCGGTCTCGGTCGAGAAGACCCTGCTGGCCGCCCGCGGTGACGGCAAGAAGATCATCCTCGCGCTGGACACGGTGAAGTCCCTGGCGGACGAGGAGATGAAGGTCGTCGTGGACCCCGACAAGGGCGTCCAGAGGATCACCAAGCTGATGGACCCGGCGGAGGCGACGGGTGAGTACATCGGCGTGACCCTCATCGAGGGCGACGCGGCCGCCGACCTCGCGGACGCGCTCAAGGCGACCTTCGAGCGCGATCCGCAGCTCTACTACGAGGACGGTTACCAGGAGCTGGTCAACCGCGGCTTCAAGATCGACGTCGAGCCGATCGGCGACGTCTCCTGGGTCGAGATCGACAACCACGACGACCTCGCCAAGGGACGGGAGATCGCGTGCCAGTACTGACGAGGCTCATCCCCTCGCCGGTCGTCGTCGACATCCGCCCGGGTGCCCTCGCCGACCTGGCCACCGTGCTCGCCGACGAGCGCATCTCGCACTCCGGCCGCCTCGCCGTCGCCGTCAGCGGCGGCTCGGGCGCCCGGCTGCGGGAGCGGGTCGCGCCCCAACTGCCGGGCGCGACGTGGTACGAGGTCGGCGGCGGCACACTGGACGACGCCGTACGCCTCGCGGACGACATCCGCGCCGGGCACTTCGACGCGCTGGTCGGCCTCGGCGGCGGCAAGATCATCGACTGCGCCAAGTACGCCGCGGCGCGGGTCGGCCTGCCCCTGGTCGCCGTGCCGACGAACCTCGCGCACGACGGCCTGTGCTCGCCGGTCGCCACCCTGGACAACGACGCGGGCCGGGGCTCCTACGGGGTGCCCAACCCGATCGCCGTCCTGATCGACCTGGACGTCATCCGGGCCGCCCCGACGCGGTTCGTGCGCTCCGGCATCGGCGACGCGGTGTCCAACGTGTCCGCCATCGCGGACTGGGAGCTGGCCAACCGGGTCAACGGCGAGAAGATCGACGGTCTCGCCGCCGCCATGGCCCGCCAGGCCGGCGAGGCGGTGCTCCGGCACCCCGGAGGGATCGAGGACAACGACTTCCTCCAGGTCCTCGCCGAGGCGCTGGTGCTGTCCGGCATCGCCATGTCGGTCTCCGGCGACTCGCGGCCGTCCTCGGGCGCCTGCCACGAGATCAACCATGCCTTCGACCTGCTCTTCCCGCAGCGCGCGGCGAGCCACGGCGAGCAGTGCGGCCTCGGCGCCGCCTTCGCCATGTACCTGCGCGGGGCGCACGAGGAGTCGGCGCACATGGCCGGCGTACTGCGCCGCCACGGACTGCCGGTACGGGCCGAGGACATCGGCTTCACCGTGGACGAATTCGTCCGCGTCGTGGAGTTCGCCCCGGAGACCCGGCCCGGCCGCTACACGATCCTCGAACACCTCGACCTCAAGACTGACCAGATCAAGGACACCTACGCCGACTATGTCAAGGCCATCGGTAGCTGAACTCCGCCCGGTCGTCCACCCCGCGGGGGTGAAGGACCGGCGCAGCGGTGAGCACTGGGCGGGACGCCTCTACATGCGCGAGGTGTCCCTGCGCATCGACCGCTACCTGGTGAACACCAGGATCACGCCCAACCAGCTCACGTACCTGATGACCGTCTGCGGTGTGCTCGCGGCCCCGGCCCTGCTGGTGCCGGGGATCACGGGCGCCGTGCTCGGCATCGTCGCCACCCAGCTCTATCTGCTGCTGGACTGCGTCGACGGCGAGATCGCCCGCTGGCGCAAGCAGTACTCGCTGGGCGGGGTCTACCTCGACCGGGTCGGCGCCTATCTGACCGACGCGGCCGTGCTGGTCGGCCTCGGGCTGCGCGCCGCCGACCTGTTCGGCAGCGGCCGTATCGACTGGCTGTGGGCGTTCCTCGGCACGCTGGCGGCGCTCGGCGCGATCCTCATCAAGGCGGAGACCGACCTGGTCGGGGTCGCCCGGCACCAGACCGGGCTGCCGCCGGTGAAGGAGTCGGCCGCCGAGCCGCGTTCCTCCGGGATGGCGCTGGCCCGGCGTGCCGCCGCGGCGCTCAAGTTCCACCGGCTGATCCTCGGTATCGAGGCGTCGCTGCTGATCCTGGTGCTGGCCATCGTGGACCAGGTGCGCGGCGACCTGTTCTTCACCCGGCTCGGCACCGCCGTGCTGGCGGGCATCGCGCTGCTCCAGACCCTGCTGCACCTGGTGTCCATTCTCGCGTCGAGCAGGCTGAGGTGAACGGCATGAAGGTCGGCGCGGTCATCATCACCATGGGCAACCGCCCCGAGGAGCTGCGGGCGCTCATCGACTCCGTCGCCAAGCAGGACGGCGACAAGGTCTCCGTGGTCGTCGTCGGCAACGGCTCGCCCGTGCCCGACGTGCCCGAGGGCGTGCGCACCGTCGAGCTGCCGGAGAACCTCGGCATCCCCGGCGGCCGCAACGTCGGCATCGAGGCGTTCGGCCCCGGTGGCAGCGACGTCGACATCCTGCTGTTCCTGGACGACGACGGTCTGCTCGCCCGCCAGGACACCGCCGAGCTGTGCCGGGCCGCCTTCGCCGCTGACCCGGAGCTGGGCATCATCAGCTTCCGCATCGCGGACCCGGAGACCGGCGAGACCCAACGCCGGCACGTGCCCCGGCTGCGCGCCTCGGACCCGATGCGCTCCTCCCGCGTGACCACCTTCCTCGGCGGCGCCAACGCCGTCCGGACCAAGGTGCTCGGCGAGGTCGGCGGGCTGCCGGACGAATTCTTCTACGCCCACGAGGAGACCGACCTCGCCTGGCGTGCGCTGGACGCCGGCTGGATGATCGACTACCGGTCGGACATGGTGCTGTACCACCCGACGACCGCCCCCTCGCGGCACGCGGTGTACCACCGCATGGTGGCCCGGAACCGGGTCTGGCTGGCCCGGCGCAACCTTCCTCTGCCGCTCGTCCCGGTCTACCTTGGCGTCTGGCTGCTGCTCACGCTGGCCCGCCGTCCCTCCGGACCGGCGCTGAAGGCGTGGTTCGGCGGCTTCAAGGAGGGCTGGGCCACCCCCTGCGGCCCCCGCCGCCCGATGCGCTGGCGTACGGTGTGGCGGCTGACCCGGCTGGGCCGTCCCCCGGTGATCTGAGAAGCTCGGGTGGGGCGGGCAAGAGGCCCCGCGCAGGTGAACCGGACGATGTACTCGAAGACGAAAGTTTCCCCCTGTGAGTGAGAGAACCCATGACGGCGGTGTCGCGGTGACCGCGGCCCCGTCGCCCGACGAGAGCCTGCCGGCGGCAGACCTCGCCGCCAAGTACGGGCTCGCGGTGAGCGGTGCCCGCCCCTCGCTCGTCGAGTACGTCCGGCAGCTCTGGAGCCGCCGCCACTTCATCCTCGCCTTCTCCCAGGCGAAGCTGACGGCCCAGTACAGCCAGGCCAAGCTGGGCCAGCTGTGGCAGGTGGCCACCCCGCTGCTGAACGCGGCCGTGTACTACGCGATCTTCGGCCTGATCCTCAAGGCCAGCCGGGGCATGTCGCACGACGTCTACGTGCCCTTCCTGGTCACCGGCGTGTTCGTGTTCACCTTCACGCAGAGCTCGCTGATGTCCGGCGTCCGCGCGATCTCCGGCAACCTCGGCCTGGTGCGCGCCCTGCACTTCCCGCGCGCCGCGCTGCCGATCTCGTTCTCCCTGCAGCAGCTCCAGCAGCTGCTGTTCTCGATGATCGTCGTGTTCGTGGTGGCGATCGGGTTCGGCAACTATCCGCGGCTGTCCTGGCTGCTGATCCTCCCGGCGCTGGTGCTGCAGTTCCTGTTCAACACCGGGCTCGCGATGATCGTGGCCCGCATGGGCGCCAAGACGCCGGACCTCGCCCAGCTGATGCCGTTCGTGCTGCGGACCTGGATGTACGCGTCCGGCGTGATGTTCTCCATCAACCACATGCTGGAGGGCAGGCCCGAGTGGATCGTCCGGGTGCTCCAGGCGAACCCCGCGGCCGTCTACATGGACCTGATGCGCTACGCCCTGATCGACGGCTACGGCGCCTCGAACCTGCCCCCGCACGTGTGGGCCCTGGCCCTCGGCTGGGCCGTGGTCGTCTTCTGCGGCGGCTTCGTGTACTTCTGGAAGGCTGAGGAGCGGTACGGCCGTGGCTGAGCAGAACACCGGCGATCGCCGGCCCACCGTCATCGCGGACGAGCTGCACATCGTCTACCGGGTCAACGGGGCCAAGACCGGCAAGGGCAGCGCCACCGCCGCCCTGAGCCGCATCATCAAGCGGGGCGAGCCGCGCGGGGTGCGCAAGGTGCACGCCGTGCGCGGGGTGTCCTTCACCGCCTACCGGGGCGAGGCCATCGGCCTCATCGGCTCCAACGGCTCCGGCAAGTCCACCCTGCTGCGGGCCATCGCCGGCCTGCTCCCGGCGGAGAAGGGCAAGGTCTACACCGACGGCCAGCCCTCGCTGCTTGGCGTCAACGCGGCGCTGATGAGCGACCTGACCGGCGAGCGGAACGTCATCCTGGGCGGTCTCGCCATGGGCATGTCCCGTGAGCAGATCAAGGAGCGCTACCAGCGGATCGTCGACTTCTCGGGCATCAACGACAAGGGCGACTTCATCACGCTGCCGATGCGCACGTACTCCTCCGGCATGGCGGCCCGGCTGCGGTTCTCCATCGCCGCCGCCAAGGACCACGACGTGCTCATGATCGACGAGGCGCTGGCCACCGGCGACCGCGCCTTCCAGAAGCGCTCCGAGGAACGCATCCGGGAACTGCGCAAGGAGGCCGGCACGGTCTTCCTGGTGAGCCACAACAACAAGTCCATCCGCGACACCTGCGACCGCGTCCTGTGGCTGGAACGCGGCGAACTCCGCATGGACGGGCCCACCGAAGAGGTCCTCAAGGAGTACGAGAAGTTCACGGGCAAGTAGCCCGCTTTTGCGTCAGGGCCCTGCCGGACATTCCCCGGCGGGGCCCGGCGTCTGCAAAGGATGCGTCAACTCCGGTGGTGCGTAGGAATCTTGGCGTCCATCGGTGTGTTGTTGTGATGCGCCGGACACCCCGGGGGACCCTGTCGCGTTGTACAACGTAAGCTGTACCGGTGCCGGAAACCGGCAATCGGGGCGATAATGCGCGACACCCTCCGCCGGGACGCCCCCCGGAGGGTCGGCGGCGTGTCCGAAATAGTGTGTATCGGGTCGGCAGTGTAGAACGGGAGATGTGACGGCAATGGCTACGGAAACTCCCCAGCTCAACGCGAGCCGCGCCGTCCTTGCACCGGGCAGCGCGCAGTGACGGGAACCGACACGGCGACGGCACTGGAACGCGCCACGCTGGACAAGGCCGCGCGCGAGAACTTCCCCGTGGCCCCGTTCTTCCTGCCCCGCGCCTGGCGCACCGACCTCATGGCCGTCTACGGCTTCGCCCGCCTGGTCGACGACATCGGCGACGGCGACCTGGCCCCCGGCGGCGCCGACGCCCGCGTCCTCGGCGTCCCCCCGGAGCGGGCCGACGACCGGCTCGCCGTGCTCGACGCCTTCGAGGCCGACCTCGGCCGGGTCTTCGACGGCACCCCGCGTCACCCCCTGCTGCGCCGCCTCCAGCCCACCGTGCGCCGCCGCGGCCTCACCCCCGAGCCCTTCCTCGGCCTGATCGCCGCCAACCGCCAGGACCAGCTCGTCACCCGCTACGAGACCTACGACGACCTGCGCGCCTACTGCGAACTCTCCGCCAACCCGGTCGGCCGCCTGGTGCTCGCCGTCACCGGCACCGCGACCCCCGAGCGCGTCCGGCGCTCCGACGCGGTGTGCACCGGGCTGCAGATCGTCGAGCACCTCCAGGACGTCGCCGAGGACCTCGGCCGCGACCGCATCTACCTGCCCGCCCAGGACATGAAGCGTTTCCATGTCCAGGAGAGCGACCTCGCCGCCCCGAGCGCCGGCGCGTCCGTACGCGCCCTGGTCGCGTTCGAAGCCCGACGCGCACACGATCTGCTGAATGAAGGCGCCCCTCTCGTGGGTAGCGTCCACGGCAGACTGAAGCTGCTGCTCGCGGGATTCGTGGCGGGAGGAAAGGCGGCGGTCCGCGCGATCGCCGCCGCCGATTTCGACGTACTTCCCGGCCCGCCCAAGCCCGGCAAGCTCCAGTTGCTGCGTGAGGCGGGCACGACCCTGCGAGGAGAGGGGTGATCCGGGCAGTGGAGGCTTCGCAAGCCGTGTCCGCACCGGTACTCGCCGCCTATCGCTACTGCGAGACGGTCACCGGCCAGCAGGCCCGCAACTTCGCCTACGGCATCCGGCTGCTGCCGACGGCCGAGCGCCGCGCGATGTCGGCGCTCTACGCCTTCTCACGGCGCGTCGACGACATCGGCGACGGCGAGCTGCCCGGCGCGGTGAAGGTGGAGCGCCTTGAGGACACCCGGGCGCTGCTCGGCCGGGTCCAGGCGGGCGCGGTCGAGGAAGACGACACCGACCCGGTGGCCGTCGCCCTCGCCCACGCCGCCGGGGTCTTCCCCATCCCGCTCGGCGGCCTGGACGAGCTGATCGACGGCGTCCAGATGGACGTGCGCGGCGCGACCTACGAGACCTGGGACGACCTCAAGGTCTACTGCCGCTGCGTGGCCGGTGCCATCGGACGCCTCTCGCTCGGCATCTTCGGCACCGAGCCCGGCGCACGCGGCGTCGAGCGCGCCCCCGAGTACGCCGACACGCTGGGGCTCGCCCTCCAGCTCACCAACATCCTGCGCGACGTCCGCGAGGACGCCGAGGGCGGCCGCACCTACCTGCCCGCCGACGACCTGGCCAAGTTCGGCTGCTCGGCCGGGTTCGCCGGACCCACCCCGCCCGAGGGCTCCGACTTCGCGGGCCTGGTGCACTTCGAGGTCCGCCGCGCCCGCGCCCTGTTCGCCGAGGGCTACCGGCTGCTGCCCATGCTGGACCGCCGCAGCGGCGCCTGCGTCGCCGCCATGGCCGGGATCTACCGCCGGCTGCTGGACCGTATCGAGCGCGACCCGGAGGCCGTGCTGCGCGGCCGCGTCTCGCTGCCCGGCCGCGAGAAGGCGTACGTCGCCGTGCGCGGTCTGTCCGGCTTCGACACCCGGCACGTCTCACGGCACACGCTCAGGGGGCGCGCCTGATGGCGGCCGAGGCCCAGGAGGCGGCTCCGGCGGCCCGGCCGCCGCGGGCAACCCTCGCCCGCGGCGTGGCGTCCCTGACTGCGACGGCCGGACGTGCACGGTTCCACCAGCACGCGCGGCACGCACGGAAGGACGCGGCATGAGCGAGGCCCCACGCCCGGCACGGGCGCACACCGGCGCCACCGGCCGGGACGCCGTCGTGGTCGGCGGCGGACTCGCCGGGGTCACCGCGGCCCTCGCGCTCGCCGACGCGGGCGTGCGCGTCACCCTGCTCGAAGGCAGGCCCCGGCTCGGCGGGCTCGCCTTCTCCTTCCAGCGCGGCGACCTGACCGTGGACAACGGCCAGCACGTCTACCTGCGCTGCTGCACCGCCTACCGCTGGTTCCTCGACCGGATCGAGGGCACCGCGCTGGCCCCCCTCCAGAACCGGCTCGACGTACCCGTGGTCGACGTCGACAAGCCCGAGGGGCGGCGGCTCGGCCGGCTGCGGCGCGACCCGCTGCCCGTACCGCTGCACCTGGGGCGGAGCCTGGCCGCGTACCCGCACCTCTCGCTCGCCGAGCGTGCCTCCGTGGGACGGGCCGCCCTCGCGCTCAAGGGGCTCGACCCCACCGACCCGGCGCTGGACGGCCAGGACTTCGGCACCTGGCTGGCCCGGCACGGCCAGTCGCCGCGTGCCATCGAGGCGCTGTGGGACCTGGTCGGGGTCGCCACTCTCAACGCGGTCGCGGGGGACGCCTCGCTCGGACTCGCCGCGATGGTGTTCAAGACCGGTCTGCTGTCCGAGCCCGGCGCGGCCGACATCGGCTGGGCGCACGTCCCGCTGGGCGACCTGCACGACCGGCTGGCCCGCAAGGCGCTCGACTCCGCGGGCGTCCGTACCGAGCTGCGCACCCGTGTCACCTCCCTCTCCCGATACGCGGACGGACGCTGGAGCGTTCAGACCCCCGGCGAGACGATCGACACCGACGCCGTCGTCCTCGCCGTACCCCAGCGCGAGACCCACGACCTGCTCCCCGCCGGCGCGCTCGACGACCCCGGCCGGCTGCTGCGCATCGGCACCGCGCCGATCCTCAACGTGCATGTGGTGTACGACCGTCCGGTGCTCGCCCGGCCCTTCCTCGCCGCGCTCGGCACGCCCGTGCAGTGGGTGTTCGACCGCACCGCCGCCTCCGGGCTGCGCGAGGGCCAGTACCTGGCGCTGTCCCAGTCGGCCGCGCAGGACGACATCGACGCCCCCGTCGCCGACCTGCGCGAGCGCTACCTGCCCGAGCTGGAACGGCTGATCCCCGGCGCCCGCACGGCGCGGGTACGGGACTTCTTCGTCACCCGCGAGCGCACCGCGACGTTCGCCCCCACCCCCGGCGTCGGGCGGCTGCGCCCCGGCGCCCGCACCAAGGCTCCCGGCCTCTACCTGGCCGGCGCGTGGACCGCCACCGGCTGGCCCGCGACCATGGAGAGCGCGGTCCGCAGCGGCGTGAGCGCGGCCGACGCCGCGCTGGGCGCCCTGGGCCGGCCCCGCCCCCGTCACCTCTTCCAGTTCGAGGAGGCGGCCTGATGCTCGATCAGCACAGCCCGGAGGGGCCCCGCACCCCCGGTACCGCAACAAGAGGAGAGACTGTGCCCACTGTGCCGCCCCCGGCCTCGACAGCCGCCGACGCCGTGGACGTGACCGCACTGCTGGAGCGCGGCCGGACCCTGGCCACCCCGGTGCTGCGCGCCGCCGTCGACCGGCTGGCGCCCCCGATGGACACCGTCGCCGCCTACCACTTCGGCTGGATCGACGCCGCCGGGAACCCGGCCGCCGGTGACGGCGGCAAGGCCGTGCGCCCCGCCCTCGCCGTGCTCTCCGCCGAGGTCACCGGCGCCGCCCCCGAGGTGGGCGTGCCCGGCGCGGTCGCCGTCGAGCTGGTGCACAACTTCTCGCTGCTGCACGACGACCTGATGGACGGCGACGAGCAGCGCCGCCACCGCGACACCGTCTGGAAGGTGCACGGCCCCGCCCAGGCCATCCTGGTCGGCGACGCCCTGTTCGCCCTCGGCAACGAGGTCCTGCTGGAGCTGGGCACCGTCGAGGCCGGCCGCGCCACCCGCCGGCTGACCGCCGCCACCCGCGCCCTGATCGACGGCCAGGCCCAGGACATCTCCTACGAGCACCGCGACCGCGTCAGCGTCGAGGAATGCCTGGAGATGGAGGGCAACAAGACCGGCGCCCTGCTGGCCTGCGCCTCCTCCATCGGCGCCGTCCTCGGCGGCGCCGACGACCGCACCGCCGACGCGCTGGAGCGCTACGGCTACCACCTCGGCCTGGCCTTCCAGGCCGTCGACGACCTCCTCGGCATCTGGGGCGACCCGGAGTCCACCGGCAAGCAGACCTGGAGCGACCTGCGCCAGCGCAAGAAGTCCCTGCCCGTGGTGGCGGCCCTGGCCGCCGGGGGCCCCGCCTCCGAGCGGCTCGGCGAGATCCTCGCCGCCGACGCCAAGAGCAGCGACTTCGCCGCTTTCTCCGAGGAGGAGTTCGCGGCCCGCGCCGCCCTCATCGAGGAGGCGGGCGGCCGCGAGTGGACGGCGGACGAGGCGCGGCGCCAGCACACCGTCGCCATCGAGGCCCTGCACGCCGTCGACATGCCCGACCGGGTGCGGGACGCCTTCACGGCGCTCGCCGACTTCGTCGTCGTCAGGAAGAGATGATCACTATCGGCCGAATAACCCTCGCGTAGTCGCCGGCCGGTGCGACGCGATCAGCGGCACACCGGCCGACGGCGGACCCACAGCAGCACGACTCGAACGACTGCACAAAGGGGAAGCCATGACAGCGACGACCGACGGAAGCACCGGGGCCACCATCCCGCCCCGCGCTGCCGCGGCCAGCGACACCGACAGCACCGACAGCACCGACCCCCTGGCGGCCGGGGTACCCGAGGCCGCCGAGCGCGCCGCAGCGCGCGCCACCGAGTTCCTGCTGGCCCGGCAGGACTCCGAAGGCTGGTGGAAGGGCGACCTGGAGACCAACGTCACCATGGACGCCGAGGACCTCCTGCTGCGCCAGTTCCTCGGTATCCGCGACGAGGCGACCACCCGCGCCGCCGCCCTGTTCATCCGGGGTGAGCAGCGCGAGGACGGCGCCTGGGCCACCTTCTACGGCGGCCCCGGCGACCTGTCCGCCACCGTCGAGGCGTACGTCGCCCTGCGGCTGGCCGGGGACGCGCCGGACGCCCCGCACATGGCGCGCGCCTCGGCCTGGGTGCGCGAGCGGGGTGGCATCGCCTCCGCCCGCGTCTTCACCCGGATCTGGCTCGCCCTGTTCGGCTGGTGGAAGTGGGAGGACCTGCCCGAACTCCCTCCGGAACTCATCTGGTTCCCCACCTGGCTGCCGCTCAACATCTATGACTTCGGCTGCTGGGCCCGGCAGACCATCGTGCCGCTGACCATCGTCTCGGCCAAGCGCCCGGTCCGCCCCGCGCCCTTCCCGCTCGACGAGCTGCACACCGACCCGGCCAACCCCAACCCGCCCAAGCCCTTTGCCCCGCTGGCCAGTTGGGACGGCGCCTTCGAGCGGCTCGACCAGGTGGTGCACCGGCTGCGGGGAGCCGTACCGCGCCGGGTGCGCCGGGCCGCGATGAACGCCGCCGCCCGCTGGATCGTCGAGCGCCAGGAGAACGACGGCTGCTGGGGCGGCATCCAGCCCCCGGCCGTGTACTCGGTCATCGCGCTGCACCTGATGGGCTACGACCTCCAGCACCCGGTGATGCGGGCCGGGTTGGAGTCGCTGGACCGGTTCGCCGTCTGGCGCGAGGACGGCTCCCGGATGATCGAGGCGTGCCAGTCCCCGGTGTGGGACACCTGCCTCGCCGTCATCGCGCTGGCCGACGCCGGAGTCCCCGCCGATCACCCGCAGTTGCTCAAGGCGGCCGACTGGATGCTGGCCGAGGAGATCCGCCGCCCCGGCGACTGGTCCGTCAAGCGCCCTGAACTCCCGCCGGGCGGCTGGGCGTTCGAGTTCCACAACGACAACTACCCCGACATCGACGACACCGCCGAGGTCGCCCTCGCCCTGCGCCGGGTCAGTCACCCCCAGCCCGACCGGGTGGACGGGGCGATCGCGCGGGCGGTGCGCTGGAACTTCGGGATGCAGTCGAAGAACGGCGCCTGGGGCGCCTTCGACGTCGACAACACCAGCCCGTTCCCCAACCGGCTGCCGTTCTGCGATTTCGGCGAGGTCATCGACCCGCCGTCCGCCGATGTCACCGCGCACGTAGTGGAGATGATGGCGGCCGAGGGGCTCGCCCACGATCCGCGCACCCGGCGCGGCATCACCTGGCTCCTCGCCGAACAGGAGGCGGACGGCTCCTGGTTCGGCCGCTGGGGCGTCAACTACGTATACGGCACAGGCTCGGTGGTGCCCGCGCTGACCGCGGCCGGACTGCCCGTGTCCCACCCGGCGATCCGCCGCGCGGTGCACTGGCTCCAGCAGGCGCAGAACGACGACGGCGGCTGGGGCGAGGACCTGCGCTCGTACAAGTACGCCCGGGAGTGGAGCGGCCGCGGTGCCTCTACCGCATCCCAGACCGCCTGGGCGCTGATGGCGCTGCTCGCGGCGGGGGAGCGGGACTCCGACGCCGTCGAGCGTGGAGTGAGCTGGCTGGCCGAGACCCAGCGGGCCGACGGCTCCTGGGACGAGCCGTACTTCACCGGCACCGGCTTCCCCTGGGACTTCTCCATCAACTACCACCTGTACCGGCAGGTGTTCCCGCTCACCGCGCTCGGCCGGTACCTGCACGGCGACCCCTTCGACAAGGCACCCCTGGCCGCCCGCAGGGGCGTCCGCGCCACGGCCGGAGGGAGCTGAATGAGATCCCGGCCCGCCCCGGCACCGCTGCTGATCGTCTGCGCGCTCGGCATCGAGCGGTTGGCCCTGCGCACCGGCGACCGGGGCGCGGCCGGGGGGCGGTTCACCGTCCTGCGTACCGGCATGGGCCCCAGGGCGGCGGAGCGGTCCGTCGCCGAAAGGCTCGCCGGTCCGGGGACGGCCGACACCGCCGTGCTGGCCACAGGCTTCTGCGCCGGCCTGGCACCGGGCATGCACCCCGGCGACCTGGTGGTCGCCGGGGAGACCCGTGACCCGCGGGGGACCGTCCCCTGCGTGGGCACCGACCTGCTGGTGAAGGAGCTGCGGCGCGCCCTCCCCGGCCGCACCGTCCACACCGGCCCCCTGACCGGCTCCGACCACGTGGTCCGGGGCCCGGAGCGTTCCGCTCTGCTGGCGACCGGCGCGATCGCGGTCGACATGGAATCGGCGGCCACCCTGCGCACCGCCGTCGGCACGGGCGACCGCCCGGTTGCGGCCGTACGGGTGGTCGTGGACGCTCCTGAACATGAACTTGTCCGGATCGGAACGGTACGCGGTGGAATATCGGCCTTCCGCGTTCTCCGTTCCGTCCTTCCCGCGTTCTTCGAATGGCACCGTTCCTTGCCGCTCCCCCGGAGGTGAGCCAGATGGCCATGCCGTTGCGTCAGTCCATCAAGGTCGCTACATACCTGGCCGAACAGAAGCTCCGCAAGCGGGACAAGTTCCCGCTGATCGTCGAGCTGGAACCGCTGTTCGCCTGCAATCTCAAGTGCGAGGGCTGCGGGAAGATCCAGCACCCGGCCGGCGTGCTCAAGCAGCGGATGCCGGTCGCCCAGGCGGTGGGCGCGGTGCTGGAGTCCGGTGCGCCGATGGTGTCCATCGCGGGCGGTGAGCCGCTGATGCACCCGCAGATCGACGAGATCGTGCGCCAGCTCGTCGCCAGGCGCAAGTACGTCTTCCTGTGCACCAACGCCATGCTGCTGCGCAAGAAGATGGACAAGTTCACCCCCTCCCCGTACTTCGCGTTCGCGGTGCACATCGACGGGCTGCGTGAGCGGCACGACGAGTCCGTGGCCAAGGAGGGTGTGTTCGACGAGGCGGTGGCGGCGATCAAGGAGGCCAAGCAGCGCGGCTTCCGGGTCACCACCAACTCGACCTTCTTCAACACCGACACCCCGCAGACCATCGTCGAGGTGCTGAACTTCCTCAACGACGACCTGGAGGTGGACGAGATGATGATCTCGCCCGCCTACGCCTACGAGAAGGCGCCCGACCAGGAGCACTTCCTCGGCGTCGAGCAGACCCGCGAGCTGTTCAAGAAGGCGTTCTCCGGCGGCAACCGCAGGCGGTGGCGGCTCAACCACTCCCCGCTGTTCCTGGACTTCCTCGAGGGCAAGGTCGACTTCCCCTGCACCGCCTGGGCCATCCCGAACTACTCCCTCTTCGGCTGGCAGCGCCCCTGCTACCTGATGAGCGACGGGTACGTGCCGACCTACCGCGAGCTGGTCGAGGACACCGACTGGGACAAGTACGGCCGGGGCAAGGACCCGCGCTGCGCCAACTGCATGGCGCACTGCGGCTACGAGCCGACCGCCGTCCTCGCCACCATGGGCTCCCTGAAGGAGTCGCTGCGGGCCATGCGCGAGACCGTCTCCGGAAACCGGGAGTGAGGCCATGAGCGCCGTCTCCCTGGGCGTCCCCGAGCTACCGGCCCGCCCTGTCGCCACCCGCCGGGTGTCGCGGCAGATCCAGGTGGGATCGGTGGCGGTCGGGGGCGGGGCGCCCGTGTCGGTGCAGTCGATGACGACGACGCGTACGTCGGACATCGGGTCGACGCTCCAGCAGATCGCGGAGCTGACGGCGTCGGGCTGCCAGATCGTGCGGGTGGCCTGCCCGACGCAGGACGACGCGGATGCGCTGGCGACGATCGCGCGGAAGTCGCAGCTTCCGGTGATCGCGGACATTCACTTCCAGCCGAAGTACGTGTTCGCCGCGATCGAGGCGGGCTGTGCGGCGGTGC
>NZ_SRRT01000003.1 GCF_004784475.1 Streptomyces bauhiniae | reverse complement strand
TGCCGGTGTCCGACCCCCAGGGCCGACCGGTGCCGCTGGAGGAGCTGACGGCGTCCCCGAGGCTGGGGGCGCTGCTGGCCGCGGTGCAGGCGGGGCTGGGGCACAGCGGGCCCTGAGGGGCCGGTACCGGCCGCGCGTACGGCACCCCGGACGCGCGGCCGGTACGGCGGTTCGCTAACTTGGGGAGCGTGGACAAGAAGAACGCCCTGCGCGCCGGAGCCCTGGCGGCCGGCACGACGCTGATGATGCTGCTCATGTCGTCCCCCGCGCTCGCGCTCAGCCGCGACGACGGTGACGACCCCGGCCCCGGTCTCTCCGCCTGGGAGACCATCGGCCTCTACGTGCTGATCCCGGTGGGCCTGTTCGTCGTCATCGCCGGTCTGGTGATGGTGCTGGACAAGTCGCGGTCGTCCGCTTCGAAGAGCTGACGGACCTGTAGGTCCCGGCCGGGGGCGCCTGTCCGCCGCGTACGCGCGTGAGGCCGGACGGCGCCCCCGGCGCGTTTCTTTCCCCGTTCCCCCGAGGAGCCGCGGATGGCAGGCACCACCGGCGTCGCCGTAGTGGGCTGCGGTCCGACCGGACTGCTCCTCGCCGGTGACCTGGCCGAGGCCGGTATCCCGGTCACCGTGCTGGAGAAACGCCCGCCCGGCATCAGCAACCTCACCCGCGCCTTCGCGCTGCACGCCCGCACGCTGGAGCAGCTCGACATGCGGGGCCTCGCCGACGAACTCGAGTCCCTCGGCCACCCCATGACCCGCCTCGGTCTCTTCGACGGCCTCACCCTCGACCTCTCCGGCCTCCCCACCCGCTTCCCGCACGTCCTGGTGATCCCGCAGTACGAGGTCGAACGGGTGCTGGAGCGCAGGGCGCGGGAGGCGGGCGCCGAGTTCCGTTACGAGGCCGAGGTGACCGCGCTGACGCAGGACGCGTCCGGGGTGACGGTCCTCGGGCGGGGCATGGAGCCGCTGCGGGCCTCGTACGTGGTGGGGGCGGACGGGATGCGGAGCGCGGTACGGGAGGCGGTGGGCCTTCCCTTCCCCGGACGGTCGGTCATCCGCTCCGTCGTCCTCGCGGACGTACGCCTCTCCGAGGACCCGCCGGAGCGGCTCACCGCGGGTACGACGGGGGACGCCTTCGCCCTGCTGATCCCCTTCGGCGACGGCTACCACCGGGTCGTCGGCTGGCACCGCTCGCACGACGTCCCCGACGACGCCCCGCTCGACCTCGCCGAGATCCGGGACATCGTCCGCGCCGCCCTCGGCCGGGACTACGGCATGCACGACCCACGCTGGCTGTCCCGCTTCCACAGCGACGAACGCCAGGCGCCGTCGTACCGGGCGGGCCGCGTCTTCCTCGCCGGCGACGCCGCCCACGTCCACTCCCCGGCGGGCGGCCAGGGCATGAACACGGGGCTCCAGGACGCGGCGAACCTGAGCTGGAAACTGGCCGCGGTGCTGGACGGGCGCGCGTCCCCGTCCCTCCTGGACACCTACAACACCGAACGCCACCCGGTGGGCCGCACCGTCCTCCACAGCAGCGGCACCCTGATCCGCCTGGCCATGGCCAACCACCCCTGGACGAGAGCCCTCCGCTCCCTCCTGGCGAAGTCGGTCACCCGCTTCCCCGCCCTCCGTCGAAGGGCCCTCCACCAGGTGACGGGCCTCGCCTACTCCTACGGCCCCGGCCCCCTGCCCGGCAAACGAGCCCCGGACATCCCGTTGCCAGGCAACACCCGCCTCTACGAGGCCCTACGCGGGGGCAACTTCGTCCTGCTGACCCAGGTCCCGTACGAGGGTGTCGACCGCCCCCACCTCACCACGTCCCAGTGGTCCGGCCCCCAGACGCTCCTGATCCGCCCGGACGGCTACATCGCCTGGACAGCAAAGTCCCCGTCCCCAACAGAGCTGGAACAGGCCCTACTTGCCCACGTGGGCCCACCAGTCTGACCGGCTCACACTGGCGTGCGCTGCCAAGCTGAGTTCGGCCAGGGACCGTCGGTCCGATGCGCCGGTGTCGTTGGTGGGCACGGTCATCCGATCCGGATCTCGTAGCGGAGCTGCTGACGATGGGCGGGCATCAGCATCAGGTCCGCCTGGACG
This sequence comes from Streptomyces bauhiniae, assembly GCF_004784475.1. Taxonomy (GTDB): domain Bacteria; phylum Actinomycetota; class Actinomycetes; order Streptomycetales; family Streptomycetaceae; genus Streptomyces; species Streptomyces seoulensis. Next base: position 854,584 of record NZ_SRRT01000003.1, on the reverse strand, counting down.
GGCCGGTCGGCATCGTCGTAGGTGACCCTGCTCAACCGGAGGACGGGCTCGCCGGTGTCCAGGCGCAGCGCCTCGCGCTCCTCCGGACCAGGCATCCGGGCCGTCACATCCTCGCGCACCCGGACACCGCGATGCCCAAGCTCGGCGAGCAGCGTCACCGCCCCGCCGGGGATCTTGCCCCGCTCAGCGAGACGGGTGCCCCGTGCGATGGCGGTCGGATAGTAGGTGTCGGTCAACTCGACCGGTGTCCCGTCCAGTTCGATGACCCGACGACGCACGACGACCGCTTCTCCGGCAGCCACCCCCAACAGGCCGGCCACCTGCTCCGAGGCGGGAACCTCGCCGGCATGCACGATCCGCTGGCCACCCTTCCCACCCCGCGCAGCCGCCTCCGCGCCCCAGGCATCCCCCTGCCCCCGCTCCCGCGGCGCCAGATACGGCATCGAGGCACTGACCCACCTGCTGTCACTCACGGCGTCCTCCACAATCAGGCTCCCCGCACTACACGTTAGGCGACCCATCCGGGCTACTTGCAGCCAGAAATCAGCAGGACCGCCCGTGAGTTCGCCGTGGATAGCCCACTGGAGTGGTGTGGGGGTGCCACGACCGGTACGAAGACATCCGGCTGTGCGTCTCGAAGTACCCGACTGCGGCGGGGGAGTGCCGGTGGTCAAAGCAGGCGGACTCGATGAATGCGGCGGTCGAGGACTCCTCCTCGTCCAAGCCCTGGCCGACGACTTCGAACGAAGGGCGCTCGGCCGATGTCGGGCGCCCTTCGGTGGGCGAGCGCCGCTTTCGAGGCCGTGCACCCCGGCAGGTCAGCGGAGTGTCTCGTCCATGAGTACGTAGAGCAGCCCGACGAGGGAGCCGCTGCTGACGATTTCACGGCGGTCGATCATGCCCCGGATGTCGGTCAGGGGAATCCACTCGATGCGGTCCGACTCGTTCTTCTCGGTCGGTGGGCCCACGTGGGTCGCGCCGTCGGCGCGGAAGACGTGGTGCTGGGAGTCGGTGATGCCGTTGGCGGGTTCGGCGTAGATCAGGGGCTTCATCGGGCCGGGGCGCCAGCCCGTCTCCTCCAGGACCTCACGGGCGGCCGCTTCGGCCGGCGTCTCGCCCTCCTCCACCAGGCCCATGGGGAGTTCCCACGCCCAGGTGTCCGTGATGAACCGATGCCGCCACATCATCAGCACCTCGCGCCGCTGGTTGACCACGGCGGCCACGGCCAGGTGCCGGAGCCTGACGACATGGTGCTCCCAGCGGCTGCCGTCCGGCGTCTCCACCTCGGTGAGCCACAGGTTGACCCACCTGTTCTCATAGATCGGACGTTCCCCGTGGATCTTCCACTGCATCGCTGCGGCCCCTCTCGATCGGCCTTCAGGATCGCAGAATCACCGCTAGAAACCGCTAGATGAGCTCTAGATACCGCTAGATGTGGGCCGATTCGCGTCAGGGTGACGAAAGGGGCGCCCGGCATAGTGCCGGGCGCCCCCTCTCAACAGCTAGCCAGTTACGCCGAAGCCCCATCCGCCCGCTGTGCCCTCAGCGCCCGTTCCACGCCCGCGCGGGACTCGGAGATCAGGCGGCGCAAGGCCGGGGTGGGGTCGACGGAGGTCAGCCAGGCGTCCGTCGCGCGGAGCGTTTCCTCCGAGACCTGGACCGACGGGTACAGGCCGACCGCGATCTGCTGGGCCATTTCGTGGGAGCGGGAGTCCCAGGCGGTCTTGACGGAGTCGAAGTAGCGGTCGGTGTAGGGGGCGAGGAGTTCGCGCTGGTCGGTCTGGATGAAGCCGATGATGACGGCTTCCTGGACGGCGTTGGGGAGCTTGTCGGACTCGACGACCGAGGCCCACGCCTCCGCCTTCGCCTCGGCGGTGGGGCGGGCCGCGCGGGCGGTGGCCGCGTGGCGTTCGCCGGCGGCGGTGCGGTCGCGCTCGTACTCGGCGGCGATCTCCGCCTCGTCGAAGCGCCCGACCGCGGCGAGCCGCTCCACGAACGCCCAGCGCAGCTCGGTGTCGACGGCGAGGCCCTCGACGGTCTGGGAGCCGTCCAGCAGCGCCTCCAGCAGGTCGAGCTGCTCCGGCGTACGGGCGGTCGCCGCGAAGGCGCGCGCCCAGGCGAGCTGGTGGTCGCTGCCCGGCTCGGCGGTACGCAGGTGCGCCAGTGTGGCCTCGGTCCAGCGGGTCAGCAGGGTCTCGCGGGCCGCCGGGTCGGCGTACAGGTCGATCGCCAGCTTGGCCTGCCGGTGCAGCGACTGCACGACACCGATGTCGGACTCCTTGCCGATGCCGGACAGCACCAGCGAGAGGTAGTCACGGGTGGCCAGCTCGCCGTCCCGCGTCATGTCCCACGCGGAGGCCCAGCTCAGCGCGCGCGGCAGCGACTCCGCGAAGTCACCGAGGTGCTCGGTGACGACCGCGAGGGACTCCTCGTCCAGGCGGACCTTCGCGTACGACAGGTCGTCGTCGTTGAGCAGGACCACGGCCGGCCGGCGCACCCCGGTCAGCTCGGGTACGGCCGTCAGCTCGCCGTCCACGTCCAGCTCGACCCGCTTCACCCGGACCAGCTTGCCCGCGTCGTCCAGGTCGTACAGGCCGATCGCGATGCGGTGCGGCCGCAGCGTCGGCTCGCCCTTGGCGCCGGCGGGGAGCGCCGGGGCCTCCTGGCGGACCGCGAAGGAGGTGATGACACCCTCCGCGTCGGTCTCCAGCTCGGGACGCAGGACGTTGATCCCCGCCGTCTCCAGCCACGCCTTCGACCAGGTCTTCAGATCGCGCCCGGAGGTCTCCTCCAGCGCGCCCAGCAGGTCGGACAGGCGCGTGTTGCCGAACGCGTGCCGCTTGAAGTACGCCTGCACACCCCGGAAGAACTCGTCCTCACCGACGTACGCCACGAGCTGCTTCAGCACCGAGGCGCCCTTGGCGTACGTGATGCCGTCGAAGTTGACCAGGACGTCGTCCAGGTCCCGGATCTCCGCCATGATCGGGTGCGTGGACGGGAGCTGGTCCTGCCGGTACGCCCACGTCTTCATCGAGTTGGCGAACGTCGTCCACGCGTGCGGCCAGCGCGAGCCGGGCGCGGACGCCTGGCAGGCGATGGAGGTGAAGGTGGCGAACGACTCGTTCAGCCACAGGTCGTTCCACCACTCCATGGTGACCAGGTCGCCGAACCACATGTGCGCCAGCTCGTGCAGGATCGTCTCCGCCCGCACCTCGTACGCCGCGTCGGTCACCTTGGACCGGAAGACGTACTGGTCGCGGATGGTCACCGCGCCCGCGTTCTCCATCGCGCCCGCGTTGAACTCCGGTACGAACAACTGGTCGTACTTCTCGAAGGGGTACGCGTAGTCGAACTTCTCCTGGAACCAGTCGAAGCCCTGCCGGGTGACCTCGAAGATCGCGTCGGAGTCCAGGTGTTCGGCGAGCGAGGGCCGGCAGTAGATGCCGAGCGGCACGGACTGCCCGTCCCTCTCGTACACGCTGTGCACCGAGTGGTACGGGCCCACGATCAGCGCGGTGATGTACGTCGAGATGCGCGGGGTCGGCGCGAACGCCCAGACGTTGTCCTTGGGCTCCGGCGTCGGGGAGTTGGAGATCACCGTCCAGCCCTCGGGCGCGGTCACCGTGAAGCGGAACGTCGCCTTGAGGTCCGGCTGCTCGAAGTTGGCGAACACCCGCCGCGCGTCCGGCACCTCGAACTGCGTGTACAGGTACGCCTGTTCGTCGACCGGGTCCACGAACCGGTGCAGACCCTCACCGGTGTTGGTGTACGCGCAGTCGGCCACCACCCGCAGGATGTTGCGGCCCTCGAGCAGACCGGGCAGCGCGATCCGGGACTCCTTGAAGACCTCCGCCGGGTCCAGCGTGTCCCCGTTCAGCGTCACCTCGCGCACGGCCGGTGCCACCAGGTCGATGAAGGACTCGGCGCCGGACTCGGCCACGTCGAAGCGCACCGTGGTGACGGACCGGAAGGTGCCCCCCTCCTGCGCGCCGGAGAGGTCGAGATCGATCTCGTACGAGTCGACGCTGAGCAGGTCGGCCCGCTGCTGCGCCTCTTCCCGAGTCAGGTTTGTGCCAGGCACGCGGTCATCTCCTCGTTATGTGTGGGTTGCGCCATCCTTCCACGGGAGATCCGCGAACGCGATGTCCTTATGCCGCCGGTCACGGGGCCTTCGCAGGACCAGCCTGGAACACATGACGACCCACGCCACGACCCCGCACACCGCGCGCGCCATCACGGAACCGGCCCTCGCGGAACTGCGCGCCTCGGACGACGCCGGACGCCGGACGACCGCCGTCACGGACCCGGAGGGCGGCGCCCCGCTGCGCTGCTGTCTGCGCCGCAGCGAACCGGGTGAGCGCATCGCCCTGGTGTCCTACGCGCCCCTGCGCCGCTGGGCGGCGGACACCGGCGCCGAACCGGGTGCGTACGACGAGCAGGGCCCGGTGTTCATCCACGCCCAACCCTGCGGCGGACCGGCGCCCGAGGACGGGCTCGCCTTCACCGGCGCCCACCGCGTCCTGCGCCGCTACTCGCATGACGGCCGCATCCTCGGCGGCCGACTGGTCACCCCGCCCGAGGACTTCGAGGCCGCCCTGACCGAGGCGTTCACCGACCCGGAGGTGGCAATGGTGCACGTGAGGGCGGTGGAGTACGGCTGCTTCCTGTATGAGGTCCGCAGGGCGTGAAAGAAGGGGCGCGCACCGAAACCGGCGCGCGCCCCTCTCGAAGCGGACTCAGCTCTTCAGCTCCGCCGCCACCAGCTCCGCGATCTGGACCGCGTTCAGCGCGGCGCCCTTGCGGAGGTTGTCGTTGGAGATGAACAGGGCGAGGCCGTGCTCCACCGTCTCGTCGGTGCGGATGCGGCCCACGTACGACGGGTCCTGGCCGGCCGCCTGGAGCGGGGTCGGGATCTCGGAGAGGGCGACACCCGGCGCCTGCGCCAGCAGCTCGGTCGCGCGCTCGACGGAGAGCGGGCGGGCGAAGCGGGCGTTGACCTGGAGGGAGTGGCCGGAGAAGACCGGGACGCGCACACAGGTGCCGGAGACCTTCAGCTCCGGGATCTCCAGGATCTTGCGGGACTCGTTGCGGAGCTTCTGCTCCTCGTCGGTCTCGTTCAGGCCGTCGTCAACGATGGAGCCGGCCAGCGGGAGCACGTTGAAGGCGATCGGGCGCTTGTAGACGCCCGGCTCGGGGAAGTCCACCGCGTCGCCGTCGTGGGTCAGCTTGTCGGCGTCGGCGATGACCTTCTGCGCCTGCCCGTGCAGCTCGGCCACGCCCGCCAGGCCCGAGCCGGAGACGGCCTGGTAGGTGGCGACGACCAGCGCCTCGAGACCGGCCTCCTCGTGCAGCGGGCGCAGCACCGGCATCGCGGCCATCGTGGTGCAGTTCGGGTTGGCGATGATGCCCTTGGGGCGGTCCGCGATGGCGTGCGGGTTCACCTCGGAGACCACCAGGGGCACCTCGGGGTCCCGGCGCCACGCCGAGGAGTTGTCGATCACGACCGGGCCCTGCGCGGCGACCTTCTCCGCGAGCGCCTTGGAGGTGGCGCCGCCGGCCGAGAAGAGCACGATGTCGAGGCCGGAGTAGTCGGCCGTCGAGGCGTCCTCCACCGTCACGCCGTCCAGCACGGTCCCGGCCGAGCGGGCGGAGGCGAACAGGCGCAGCTCGGTGACCGGGAAGTCCCGCTCCTTGAGGATCTTGCGCATGACCGTGCCGACCTGACCGGTGGCTCCGACGATTCCGACCCTCACGACGACTCCCTCTGTCTGTCCCAGTACCGGGTCACTTGCTTGACCGGCACTTTTCCATCATGCGGCCGACACAGGGCCGCGTGTCCAATCCTTTGTACGGGTGTGCCCGATGTGAGGGACACCCATAGCCGGGCAGACGGTTGCGGACCTGCGGTCCCGCGCGGGGAGCGGCCGCAGAAGTTCCCTCCCCCGGACCCGTCGGCCGCAAGCCGTGCTGTCCGGTCCCTGCCCGTCCGGCCCACCGCCATACGGAGGTGTGACGCACGCCGCACACGCCGAAGGGGCGGGCGCCCACCAGGACGCCCGCCCCCTCGGTCACCAGATCACACCGCTACGGCGTGACCTTCCCGATCTGCACACTCGCCGTGCCCGCGACCGTGCCGCGCGCGTTCACGAGCTGGACGCGGCCGAAGAACTCGCGGCCTGCCGGGGCCTCGGCGGCGGCCGTGACCTGGCCGGTCACCGTGGCGGAGGCGCCCGTGGCGAGCTTCACCGGGGCCGAGCCGTCGACCGTGACCGCGCCGAGGGTGTCGGAGAAGAACACGTCCCGGTAGTCGTAGTCGGTGGAGCCGGCCGGGACCGAGTAGCCCGCGACCTCGACCGTGTACGTGCCCGCGGCCGGGGAGGCGATGGAGACGGCCTCCTCCGAGTCGCCGTCGGCGGACTGGCCGACCAGCTTGCCCGCGGCGTCGTACACCGCGAGGTCGAGGTCGGCGGCCGGGTCCGAGACCTTGCCGATGGCCACGTCCAGCGACTTGGCGCCGGCCGGGACCTCGACCGTGGTGGTCGCGGTCTCGCCCTCCTTGATGGCCGGACGGGCGGCCTTCGCCGAGCCGAGCGGGCCGCCGACCAGCTTGCCGTCGAGCGCGGCGAACTTGTTGGTGACCTTCCAGGACGCGGTGGCCGGGACGCCCACCTTGGCCTCGGGCACCGTCACGGTCTCCGGGTCGAAGACCGCGCCGAGCACGGAGACGTCCAGCTTGTAGGGGTTGTCCAGCAGGGGAGAGGTGCGGCGTGCCTCGACCTCGACCTCCCAGACACCGGCCTGCGGGTCGGCGTAGGAGCGCACGTCGGGCTTGCAGCCGTTGCCGTCGAGGTAGTTGTTGTAGCAGTACGGGGTGCTGGTGTTGTCGACCGGCGTCCCGTAGGGGTGGATGGCGATGAACCGGGTCTGGCTGCCGGACGTCAAGCCGCCGATGGCCACCTCCAGCGACTTCGCGCCCTCGGGCACGGTCAGGAAGTAGGACCGGGTGCTGTTGCGCTGCACCGAGGACGAGAAGGAGCGGGTGTAGTCCACCGGGCTCGCCACCACGACCGTGGTGAGGATCTGCTTGTCGACGCCCACGGTCAGCGGGTCGTCCACGCGCAGGATCGCGCTCTTGAGCCCGGCCGACCTGGGCGCGGCCTCCACCTTGACGGTGACCGGCTGGTTCAGCGGCAGCTTCACCAGCGGGCTGCCGACGACGCGGTAGGTGTGCTCCGGGTCGTTGGCGAAGCTCAGCAGGTGCCAGACCGCGCGGTCGGCGCCGGTGGTACGGGTGACCGTGACGTCGTACGTCTTGCGCTGACCGGACTTCACGCCGCCCTCGCGGTCGTAGAGGCCGGTGCCGAAGCCGGGGGTCTTCAGGGCGTAGTCGATCGCGGTGTCGACCGGGGCCTTGACGGTGTACTCGTGCGCCGAGGCGCCGAGCCGGATCGCGGTCCAGGCGTCCACGACGTCGATCAGGCCGGAGCCCTCCTCGTACGCCTGCGCGCCCTTGATGTGGTGCGCGGTCGAGGTCAGCGCGGTGCGCAGTACGGCCGGGGTGAGGTCGATGTTCTTCTGCTTGGCCGCGCTGATCAGCAGCGCGCTCGCGCCGGCCGCCTGCGGGGAGGCCATCGAGGTGCCCTGGAGCATCGAGTACCCGGCGGGCAGGGTGTAGCCCGCCTCGGCGACCGGGGAACCGGGCAGCCAGGTCTGGGTGGTGTTGATCGCGGCGCCGGGCGCGGTGATGGTCGGCGTGAACCCGCCGTCCTCACGCGGGCCGCGCGAGGAGAACGGCATCAGCGCGTACGGAGTCTCCACCGCCGAGCCGTAGTTCGCCGCCCAGGTCTCCTTGGAGATGGCGGCGCCGACCGAGATCACCTTGTCGGCGAGGCCGGGGTCGCCGATGGTGTTGGCGCCGGGGCCGGAGTTGCCGGCCGAGATGACGAGCTGGACGCCGTAGGTGTCGATGAGCCGGGTGTACAGCTCGGCGCGGGCGTTGTTGCCGTCGTTCAGCGCCGGGAGGCCGCCGATGGACATGTTGACGATGTCCACGCCCCGGTTGGTCACCAGGTCGATCATGCCCTCGGTGAGGGCGACGTTGGTGCAGCCGCCGGACCAGGTGCAGGCACGCGAGGAGACGATCTTGGCGCCCGGAGCGGCACCGTTCATCTTGCCGCCGAACAGCCCGTTGGCCGCGGTGATGCCCGCGACATGGGTGCCGTGCTCGGACTGGATGACGCCGATGTTGACGTAATCGGCCTTGGCGCCCGAGGCGTTGTAGACGACGTCCTTGCGGATCTCGACCACGAACGGGATGCGCTCGACGACGTCCGTCTCCGGGTCGTCGGTGCCGAAGTAGCCGATCTGGTAGCCGTCCTTGTACGGCTTCATCGGCGGGTTGTTGCCGAAGTCCAGGTCGTCGTCGGTGTCGACGCGGACCGTGCCGGTGGCCGGGTCGTACAGCACGCCCCAGGCGTCGGTGGTGTCACCGTCGCGGTTGAGGTCGCCCTGCATGTCGCCGCCGGTGGTGGCGGATTCGTACAGGTAGTTGAACTTGTAGGCGCCGGCCGGGGCCTTGAAGGTCTCCGTGCTCGCGCCGGAGCCGACCGAGAAGGACGGGCCGGAGACCGCCGCGGTCATCCGCCGCCAGGTGCCGTCGCCGTCGCTCACCGGGTCGGTGGAGGTGACCCAGTCCACGATCTTGCGCTCACCGGTGGTGGTCTTCTGCAGCGCCGGGTGGCCGAGGTCCACCCCCGAGTCCAGGATGCCGATGGTGACCCCGCGCCCGTCCGCCTTCGGGTTCTTCGCGACGAAGTCGACGGCACCGGTCTCGAAGGACGGGTTGTACGGGTTCTTCGCCGGCGTCTTGCTGCTCGGCGCCGGGTAAGTGGCCGCCGTACGGGCGTTCTTGGCGTCCTTCGCGGTGTCCGCGCCCGGTGCCGGGTCGTCCAGCGGGATCTCCTGGCGCAGGTCGATCGCGTGCACCGAGGACAACTTGGCCGCGGCGGCGATGACCGAGTCGGCCTTGGCGGTCGGGACGGTGGCGCGGACGTAGCCGACCTTGTCGAAGGTGCGGCCCACGGTGCCGGCGGCGTCGAGCTGGGAGGCGACCTGCTCGGTGGCGCCCGGCGCGGTGGCGATCATCATCGTGACGCTCTTGGCGCCGTCCGCCTTGGCCTCCGCGAGCCGGTCGGCGTCATCGGCGCCGAGCTTGCGGGGCGCGGGCTTGGCGCCGGGGTCGGCGGCCTGAGCGGGCGGCGCGTCGGCGGCCAGCGCCATCGGCACGGGGCCGGCCGCGCAGAGGGCGGCGACCACACCGGCGGCCAGCGTCAGGCGCGCCAGGCGTCTCGGGCCGGGTATCGGGTCACGGTCGGGGGAGTGGGTCATCGCATCCCTTAGTCGGTGAGGGTTGTCCGCGAGGTCCAGTGCCGGACCAGCGCAGCCTTTCCCAAACGACCGAATTTTGGGGTTCGTTGACCGAATCGATATCCATGTATGGGGAAAACCCGCGATGCGATGTGTGCGGTTGGGGACCGAATAGGCCCGAATTCACTCGGTTCCCGCACCGGTCGCGCTAACGTCCCGGCATGCGACGCAAGTTGAGGGTGGCGGCCTACGCCGTGTGTGTCCGCGACGGACAACTCCTGCTCGCCCGGTCACCCGCGCGGGAGGGCGGCCACGAGTGGGTGCTGCCGGGCGGCGGCGCCGAGTTCGGCGAGGACCCGTACGACACCGTGCGCCGCGAGGTGACCGAGGAGACCGGTTACCGGGTGGAGGTCACCGACCTGCTCGGCGTGCACACCAACCGCGTGGTCCTCCCCGGCCGCTTCCCCGGCCGCGCCGTCGACCACCACGGCGTACGGCTGCTGTACGCGGCGCACATCACCGGCGGTGAACTCCGCCACGAGGTGGGCGGTTCCACCGACCTCGCCGCCTGGCACGACCTCGACACAGTGCCCGGCCTGCCCCGCGTCTCCCTGATCGACACCGCCCTGCATCTGTGGCGCGAACGCCCGCCCACCGGCCGCCCGGGCACGCTGAGCGAGACCGGCTAGCGGGGCAGTACGACCACGTACGCGGCCGGGTCGCGGTCGCCGGCGGCCATCAGGGCCGTACGGACCACCGCGGCCTGCTGCTCCGCCGATTCCCTCAGCTTCTTCGGGGTGATGTGGACGACCGTGATGCCGAGCCGCTCCAGGTGCTCCCGCTTGCGGGCGTACTCCGACCAGGTCGCGTCCTCGTCCTGGCGCGGGGCCCGGGTGTCCAGCTCGACGGCGACCGCCTGCTCGGGCCAGTAGGCGTCCAGGCCGCCCAGGTGGGGGCCGCCGGGCAGCCGCAGGTCCACGTTCCACACCGGGTCGGGCAGCCCGTACCCGGTGACCATCCGGTACAGCCGGTCCTCGGCGACCGCGCGGCCCTCGGCCACCAGCGAGTCCACCGCGTCCACCACATGGGCCCGGCCCATCAGCCTGGCCTCGGTCAACTCCCGTACCAGCGCGGCCGGATCGCAGTGCCCGTCGCGCACGGCCTCGGCCAGCAGCCGCCGTACCGTGTCCGCGTCCGTCAGGTGGGCCACCGCGTCCGCCACCGCGCGTGCCACCGGCGCCACCGGCAGACCCGCGACGGGGCGCGCCACCGGGAGGTCCGGGGTGCGCACCACCCGTACGTAGCCGGTCGAGCGCAGCCGGCGCAGCCTCGGAACCAGGACGTCGATCCGGTCCAGGGAGAGCAGCGGGGGCGCGGAGGGCAGGCCGTGCAGGGCGAGGGCGGCCAGGCCGGTGAGCATCGCCTCGGCATAGGCCCCCCGGTGCGGGTCGCCCGCGCCCGGCTGGGCGGGCACGCCGGGCACGGACTCGCGGGAGGCGTACAGCAGCGCGCCGTGCAGGCGCTCCTCGTTCGTGGGTGAACCGGCGTGCAGCAGCACCACGTTGGGCAGCAGCAGCCGCCAGGGGCCGTCGGTGCGGCACCGCTCGTTCAGCTCGGCCGTGGTCACCCCGTGGGTGCGCAACTGGGCGGCGGTCAGCACCCGGCGGTGGACCTCGGTGAGGTGGCGGAGGGGGCGGGGGGAGAGGGGGGTGTCGTGCGTCATGGCTCTGGAATGCCCTACTTCCGGCCCACCCGTAACCGCTGTTACACAGCCGTCGAACAATGCGGACAACACGGTACTAAAGGACGGGTGTTCGGATGCCGAGTAGGCGGCGAAAACCCCTGGTCCGATCGGGGAGGACCAGGGGTTACGGGCCTTCGTGCCCGGATTCCGTAACGGTCACCGGGCGCCGAAGCTCAGGCCAAAGCTCAGGCCCCGGCGTCGCACGCCTGTGCGCGCAGCGCCCGCGCCAGGTCGTCCCGCGCCTCCAGCACAAGACGCCGCAGCGCCGGGGCCGCGTCCGCGTGCTCGGCCAGCCACGCGTCCGTCGCCGCCAGCGTCTCGGGCCGGTCCTGGTGGGCCGGGAACAGCCCGTTGACGATGTGCATGGCGATCTGGATCGACCGCTCCCGCCACACCCGCTCCAGCACCGCGAAGTACTTCTCCGCGTACGGCGCGGTCAGTTCCTCCTGGCCCGGCCGGCCGAAGCCCGAAAGGGTCGCCTCCACCAGCGCGTTGGACAGCGCGTCCGACTCCACGACCTGCGCCCACGCCTGCGCCTTGACGGCGGCCGAGGGCCGGGCGGCCAGGCAGCGCACCTGGTGCCGCTTGCCCGACGCGGTGTCGTCGCGGGCCAGCTCGGCCGCGAGCACCTCCTCGTCGGCCACCCCGTGCGCGGCCAGCGGCTCCAGGAACGCCCAGCGCAGCTCTTGGTCCACGGTGAGACCCTCGACCGTCTCGGCGCCGTCCAGCAGGTCCTTCAGCAGGGCGAGGTCGGCGGCGCCGGTGGCGACCGAGGCGAAGAACCGGGCCCAGGCCAACTGCGCCTCGCTGCCCGGCTCGGCCGACCGCAGCTCCTTCAGCGCGCCCTGCGCCAGCAGCTCCCCGCCCGTGGCCCGCCACTCGGGGGCCGCGTACCGCTCCAGGGCCGTGCCGGCCCAGGCGTGCAGCATCTGGAGCACGCCGATGTCGGACTCCCGGCCCGCGAACCGCAGCACCAGCGCCACGAACTCCCGCGCGGGCAGCAGGCCGTCCCGTGTCAGGTTCCACAGCGCCGACCAGCACAGGGCGCGGGCGAGGGGGTCGGCCAGGTCGCCGAGGTGGTCGCGGAGGGTGGCGAGCGAGGTCTCGTCGAAGCGGATCTTGCAGTAGGTGAGGTCGTCGTCGTTGACCAGGACGAGGTCGGGAGCCTCGGCGCCGGCCAGCTCGGGCAGCACCGTGCGCGGACCCTCGACGTCCACCTCGACGCTCCGGTACCGCTCCAGCGCACCCGATTCGCCCAGCCGGTACAGCCCCACCTTCACCCGGTGCGGGCGCAGTTCGGGGTGCGACTCCGGTGCCTCCTGCACCACGGCCAGCTCGTCGATCCGGCCCTCGTCGTCCAACAGCACCTGCGGAGTGAGGGAGTTGACCCCGGCCGTCTGCAGCCAGGCCGCCGACCACGCCGTCATGTCCCGGCCGCTGGTCTCCGCGAGCACCGAGAGCAGATCGCCCAGGCGGGTGTTGCCGTAGGCGTGCCGCTTGAAGTAGCGCCGGGCGCCCTCCAGGAAGGCGTCCTGACCGACGTACGCCACCAGTTGCTTGAGGACGGAGGCGCCCTTGGCGTAGGTGATGCCGTCGAAGTTGAGCTTGGCGTCCTGGAGGTCGCGGATGTCGGCGGTGATCGGGTGCGTGGAGGGAAGCTGGTCCGCGCGGTACGCCCATGCCTTGCGGCGGTTGGCGAACGTCGTCCAGGCGTCCTTGAAGCGGGTCGCGCCCACGTTGCCGAAGGTGCCCATGAAGTCCGCGAAGGACTCCTTCAGCCACAGGTCGTCCCACCAGACCATGGTGACCAGGTCGCCGAACCACATGTGCGCCATCTCGTGCAGGATGACGTTGGCCCGCGCCTCGTACGACGCCTGCGTGACCTTGCCCCGGAAGATGTACTCCTCCCGGAAGGTGACCAGTCCGGGATTCTCCATCGCCCCGAGGTTGTACTCGGGCACGAACGCCTGGTCGTACTTCCCGAAGGGGTAGGGGTAGTCGAAGTTCTCGTGGAAGAAGTCCAGCCCCTGCTTGGTGATCAGGAAGACGTCGTCGGCGTCGAAGTAGGGCGCCAGACCCTTGCGGCACATCGCGCCGAGCGGGATCTCCAGCGTGGACCCGTCCGCCAGCACCCGCTCGTAGGAGTCGGTCACATAGTGGTACGGGCCCGCCACCACGCAGGTGATGTACGTGGAGATCGGCTTGGTCTCCGCGAACCGCCATACCCCGTCCGTGAGTTCACCGGCGCCGTTGCTCCACACCGTCCAGCCCTCGGGCGCGCGGACCTCGAAGCGGAAGGGCGCCTTGAGGTCGGGCTGCTCGAAGTTGGCGAACACCCGCCGGGAGTCGGCCGGTTCGTACTGCGTGTAGAGGTAGACCTCGCCGTCCTCGGGGTCCACGAAGCGGTGCAGCCCCTCGCCGGTGCGGGAGTAGGCGCACTGGGCGTCCACGATCAGCTCGTTGTCGGCGGCCAGGTCCTCCAGCGCGATCCGGCTGCCGTCGAACACCTCGCCGGGGTCGAGGTCGCGGCCGTTGAGGGACACCGCGGTCACGCTCGGCGCGATCAGGTCGGCGAAGCTCGTCGCGCCCGGCTCGGCGCAGCGGAAGCGGATGGTGGTCACCGAGCGGAAGGTCCTCGGCTCGCCTTCGGACTCGCCCACGGCGGAGCGCAGGTCCAGCGCCACGTCGTACCCGTCGACAGACAGCAGGGCGGCCCGCTCACGGGCCTCGTCGCGGGACAGATTCTCACCGGGCACGGGCGGCACTCCCTTGTGGTCGCATGATGTGGGGCACTGAACGGCACGATCCTGCCATGCGGCCCTGACCGGCGGCATCGGGGAATTGCGCGGCCCAGGGCGCTGTTGCCGCTGGGAAAGACCTTCTCGCGAGGAGAGACATGTCCGAGACCGCGACCACGTCGGGCAAGACCCCGGTGGACTTCTGGTTCGACCCGCTCTGCCCCTGGGCCTGGATGACCTCCCGCTGGGTGCTGGAGGTGGAGAAGGTCCGGGACATCGAGGTCCACTGGCACATCATGAGCCTCGCCGTCCTCAACGAGGACCGCATCGACGAGCTGCCCGAGGAGTACCGGGAGATGCTCGCCACCAAGGCGTGGCAGCCGGTCCGGGTGGTCACCGCCGCCTGGCAGAAGCACGGCGCGGACGTGCTCGGCCCGCTGTACACCGCGCTCGGCACCCGTATCCACAACGAGGGCGAGGGCCCGAGCCGCGAGGCCGTCGTGGCCGCGCTCGACGAGGTCGGCCTGCCCGCCGACCTGATCGACTACTTCGACCAGACCGACTTCGAGTTCGACGCCGAGCTGCGCGCCTCCCACAAGGAGGGCATCGAGAAGGTCGGCCAGGACGTGGGCACCCCGGTCATCGCGGTTCCCGGCCCGGACGGCGAGCAGATCGCCTTCTTCGGTCCCGTGGTCACCCCGGCCCCCAAGGGCGAGGAGGCGGCCCGCCTGTGGGACGGCACCCTCGCGGTCGCCTCGGTGCCGGGCTTCTACGAGCTGAAGCGCAGCCGTACGGTCGGCCCGGACTTCAGCAACCTCTAGCCGCCGCGCGAAGAAGCCCCCCGGTGAGTCACGTCCTCACCGGGGGGCTTCCTTCATCCGCCCGCCGGGTGAAGGTTGAGAAGACGATCACGAGGCGGGACGCTCAGGGAACTTCAGGGGTGCTCAGGGGGTCAGCAGCAGCACGTCCGCGCGGGACTTGGCGGCGGTGTAGCGCCGGGCCACGTCCTGCCAGTTCACGACCTGCCACATCGCCTCGATGAAGTCCACCTTCTGGTTCTTGTACTGGAGGTAGAAGGCGTGCTCCCAGGCGTCGAAGACCAGCACCGGGGTCGAGCCCTGGCCGACGTTGCCCTGGTGGTCGTAGACCTGCTCCACGATCAGCCGGCCGCTCAGCGGCTCGTACGCCAGCACGCCCCAGCCGGAGCCCTGGGTGGTGGCCGACGCCTTGGTGAGCTGGGCCTTGAAGGCCGCGAAGGAGCCGAACGACTCCTTGATCGCGTCCGCCAGCTCGCCCACGCCGTCCCGCTCCAGCGGCTCGCCGCCGCCGTCCTTCGGACCGGTCATGTTCTGCCAGTAGATGCTGTGCAGGATGTGGCCGGAAAGGTGAAAGGCGAGGTTCTTCTCCAGCCCGTTCACCGAGGCCCAGGCGTCCTTGTCCCGCGCCTCGGCGAGCTGCTCCAGGGTGTCGTTGGCGCCCTTCACATAGGCCGCGTGGTGCTTGTCGTGGTGCAGCTCGATGATCTCGGGGCTGATGACGGGCGCGAGCGCGGCGTAGTCGTAGGGCAGTTCGGGCAGCGTGTAGACGGACATGGACGGGTCCCCTCCGAGCCTTATTGCAACTAACTTGCAACTACACGCTAGCAACAAAAAGCTCCGCTCGGGCAAGGGGGTACGCGAAAGGCCCCCACGTGTCGTGCACGTGGGGGCCTTCTGCTGCGGGGCTCAGCTCCGGGCGCGCGCCCGCTGCCAGACGTAACCGCCCGCCGCCAGGGCCAGGGTCAGGCCGCCGGTGGAGTAGAGCTGGACGCGGGTGTCGGGCTGCCGGGCCATCAGGACCAGGATCGCCACCATGCCCAGCAGCGCGGCCCAGGTCAGCCACGGGAACGCCCACATCTGTACGGCGGGCGGCGCGTCACCGGCGCGCTCGGCGCGGCGGCGCAGCAGGAGCTGGGAGGCGCCGACGAACATCCAGACCACCAGGATGACCGCGCCGATCATGTTGAGCAGCCACATGAAGACGTCGTCCGGGCGCCAGTAGCTCAGCAGCACACAGCCGAAGCCGAACACCGAGGAGACCAGCACCGCGATCCGGGGCACCCCGCCGGTCACCTTCGCCAGCGCCTTCGGGCCGAGGCCCCGCTGGACCAGGGAGTGCAGCATGCGCGAGGAGCCGTAGATGTTGGCGTTCATCGCGGAGAGCAGCGCGGCCAGCACCACGACGTCCATCACGCGGCCGGCGCCGGGGATGCCGAGGGTGTCCAGGGCGGCGACGTACGGGCCGCGCTCCACGACCTCCTTGGAGTCCCACGGGACCAGGGTGACGACGACGGCCATCGAGCCGATGTAGAACAGCGCGATCCGCCACATCGTGGTGCGCACCGCGCTCGCCACGCCCCGCACCGGGTCCTCGGACTCGGCGGCCGCGATGGTGACCGTCTCCAGGCCGCCGTAGGCGAACACCGACGCGAGCAGGCCGAGGACCAGGCCCTCGCCGCCGTTGGGGAGGAAGTCGGTGAGGTGGGAGGTGCCGGGGGAGTGGGTGCCGGGCAGCACGCCCGCGATGGCCAGCACGCCGAGCAGCAGGAACGCGCAGATCGCGGCGACCTTCAGGGCGGCGAACCAGAACTCGAACTCGCCGAAGTTCTTCACCGCGGTCAGGTTGGCGCCGCAGAAGATCAGCATGAACAGCGCGACCCAGGCCCACTGCGGGGTCCCCGGCAGCCAGCCGCTGACGATCTTCCCGGCGCCGATGCCCTCCAGGCCGACCACCGTGCACTGCATGACCCAGAACGACCAGCCGACCGTGAATCCGGCCCAGGGTCCGATCGCCCGCTCGGCGTGCGCCGAGAACGAACCCGAGGAGGGGTACGCCGAGGACAGCTCGCCCAGCATCCGCATCACCAGCAGGACCAGCAGGCCGGAGAGGGTGTAGGCGACCACGATGGAGGGGCCCGCCGCGGCGATACCGGCGCCGGAGCCGACGAACAGGCCCGCGCCGATCACCCCGCCCAGGGCGATCATGGAGAGGTGGCGCTGTTTGAGGCCGGAGGAGAGCGGGACGCCCTGCTTCTGCTCCTGGGGCGCTTGCGTGGTGGTGCTGGGCATCGGCGCGGCTCGTCCAGTGCGGTAGGTGGGTAAAAACTCCCCCAGTCTGGGTGAAGCCGGCCGAGGGGTACGGGGAGTGTCCGGTATGCGGACGTTCCGCTTACGGAATGCTTACGTCCGCTTACCGGGCGACGGAGTGCTCGGTGACCGGTGTCACGCCGGTTCCGGTGTAAGACGCATCCTTTGTGCGAAGCCCACCAAGCCGCTGTTCACGCCTTTGTCGAGCACAGACGGTGATCGGTGCGTGAGGGCCGGTATAGCGTCACGGTGTTGTCCCCTGCCCCTGTCCACCCTGTCCACAGACCCGCGGAGTCCCCATGAGCACCGCCAGCGTCACCGCTCGGCCCGGCGCCGTCCTCGCCGACCTCCTTCCCTCCTCGCGCGTGCGCGACGCCGCCCTCGTGCTCGGGGGCGCGGCGCTCACCGGTCTCGCGGCCCAGCTCGCGGTGCCGGTGCCCGGCTCGCCGGTGCCGGTGACGGGGCAGACCTTCGCCGCGCTGCTGGTCGGCACGACGCTCGGCGCCCGCCGCGGCGTCGCCGCCCTCGCGCTGTACGCCGCCGCCGGCCTCGCCGGTGTGCCGTGGTTCGCCCAGGGCGGCTCCGGCGCCTCCGTCTCCTTCGGCTACGTCCTCGGCATGCTCCTCGCCGCCGCGGCCGTCGGCGCCCTGGCCCGCCGGGGCGCGGACCGCTCCCCGCTCCGCATGGCCGGCACGATGCTCCTGGGCGAGGCCATCATCTACGCGGTCGGCGTCCCCTACCTCGCCTTCGCCGCCCACATGTCCGCCACGGCGGCCATCGCGGCGGGCCTCACCCCCTTCCTCATCGGCGACGCCGTGAAGGCGGCGCTGGCGATGGGCGTCCTCCCCACGGCGTGGAAGCTGACGAACAAGAGCTGAAGTCCGACGACGAAGGCCCGCCCCCTCCTTGTGTGGAGAGGGCGGGCCTTCGCCGTTCCCGGCAGGTCCCTCACCCGGCCACCGGGCCGCCCAGGAACTCCGTCACCGCTTCCGTGAACGCCTCCGGCGCCTCCCGGTGGATCAGATGGCCCACGGGGATCGTGCGCAGCCGGGAGTCCGGGATCAGCCGGGCCAGCTCGGCGACGCTCTCCTGGGGGACATGGCTCGTACGGCCGCCGGCCAGGACCAGCGTCCCGGCGGTGATGTCACCGAGCGCCGCGAGCCAGTCGGCGGGCGGGGTGTCGATCTGCCGGCGGACGGCCAGGACCATCGCCCAGTCGAAGGGCAGCTCGCTGTCCGGCCGCTCCGGTGTCGTGGCCGGGCGGGGGTACGGCGCACCGACGTCCTCCAGCACCAGCCGGTCCACCCCGCCGGGCCGGGCCGCCGCGACGAGGTACGCCACGATGCCGCCCAGCGAGTGCCCGACGAGGTCGGTCCGGTCCAGGCCCAGGGCGTCCAGGAACCCCAGGACGTCGGCGCGCATCAGCTCCAGGGAGTACGCCCCCGGCCAATCGCCGCGCCCGTGCCCGCGCAGGTCCACCGCGTACACCCGCCGCCCGCGCGCCAGCTCCGCCGCCACCGTGGCCCAGTCGTCGCTCACCTCGCCCAGCGCGGGCAGCAGGACCACCGGCGGACCCTCCGGCGGCCCCCACACCCGGTAGGCGAGCCGTACCCCTCCCACACCGACGAACCGCCGCGTCACCATGCCGGAAGACTACGGAAGCCCGGCGCCGCGAGGGAGTTCCTCGTGGCACCGGGCTTCGGAGAGCGGGGGTCAGGCGGCGGGGACCTTCTCCGGGTCCTCCGTCGCCGGGATCTCCGGCTGGGTCTTCTTCGACGTCATCGACTGCTTGACGAAGGCGATGATCAGGACGACGGCGGCGACCATCAGGGAGAGGAGGACGGTCTCGCGGCCGTCGTGTTCCGTGTCGGTCAGCATGTAGCCGAGGACGAAGACGATGAGGGCGGCCGTGGCCCAGGTGAGGTACGGGTACAGCCACATCTTCACGACGAGCTTCTCCGGCGCCTCCCGCTGGATGATCTTCCGCATCCGGAGCTGCGAGAAGCAGATGACCAGCCACACGAAGAGCGCGACCGCGCCGCTGGAGTTGACCAGGAAGAGGAAGACCGAGTCGGGGAACTTGTAGTTGAAGAACACCGCGACGAAGCCGAACAGCACCGAGGACAGGATCGCGGCCATCGGCACACCGCGGGAGTTGGTCTTCGCGAACACCTTCGGCGCGTCCCCCCGCTCACCGAGCGAGAACGCCATCCGGGACGCGGTGTACAGACCCGAGTTCAGACAGGACAGCACCGAGGTCAGCACGATGAAGTTCATGATCTGACCGGCGTGCGCGATACCGAGCGAGTTCAGCGCGGCCACGTAGGAACCGTCGGTCTTGATCGACGGGTCGTTCCACGGCAGCAGCGAGACCACGACGAGGATCGAACCCAGGTAGAAGACCGCGATGCGCCAGATGATGCTGTTGGTCGACTTGGTGACCGCACGCTGCGGGTTCTCCGACTCACCGGCCGCCAGCGTGGCGATCTCGGAGCCCATGAAGGAGAAGACGACCAGCAGCACACCGGTGAGGATCGCGCCCGGCCCGTGCG
Organism: Streptomyces bauhiniae; assembly: GCF_004784475.1. Classification (GTDB taxonomy): domain Bacteria; phylum Actinomycetota; class Actinomycetes; order Streptomycetales; family Streptomycetaceae; genus Streptomyces; species Streptomyces seoulensis. Next base: position 835,059 of record NZ_SRRT01000003.1, on the reverse strand, counting down.
GCAGGAAGCCCCCGTGCGCGGTGAGGTTGGACAGCCCCGCCTTGTCGCTGTGGACACCCGGCAGCACCCCGAAGATGGCCAGCGCGCCGACCACGATGAACGCGCCGATCGCCACGACCTTGATCCCGGCGAACCAGAACTCGAACTCACCGTAGGAGCCCACCGAGACCAGGTTGGTGGCCGTGAGCACCAGCATCACGATCAGCGCCCAGCCCCACTGCGGGACGGCCGGTATCCAGCCCTCCAGGATCTTCGCGCCGGCCGTCGCCTCGACGGCGAGCACCACGACCCAGAAGAACCAGTACAGCCAGCCGATGGAGAACCCGGCCCAGCGGCCGAGCGCACGGTCGGCGTGCGCGGAGAAGGACCCGGAGGTCGGGTTGGCCGCCGACATCTCGCCCAGCATCCGCATCACGAGGACGACGAGCGTGCCGACGAGGGCGTAGGACAGCAGGATGCCGGGGCCCGCCGTGGCGATACCCGTACTGGAGCCGACGAAAAGGCCGGCGCCGATCACACCACCGATGGCGATCATCGAAAGGTGACGGTTCTTGAGACCTGCTTGCAGCCCGGAACCATGGGACATGGACGGAATTCCTTTGCGCCAGGTGGAGCGGTTCCCGTATCGACGGCGAAACAGTCGTACGTCGTCGTACGGGGCCTCGCACGAGCGGTGTACGAGGCGGTCCAGTGAATCTGAGGGGAACGAATTCGGGAACCTCTGAATCCGGATTGTTACTTGAGGTTTCCTTGAGGTTCTATGGTCCGCATCACATATCCCCGATCGAACCCGGAGCTGCTGCCCGGAATCGGGCGTGACACACTCGGTGCATGCGCGTGTATCTCGGCTCCGACCATGCGGGCTACGAACTCAAGAACCACCTCGTCGAGTGGCTGAAGGCGGCGGGGCACGAGCCCGTCGACTGCGGGCCGCACATCTACGACGCCCAGGACGACTACCCGCCCTTCTGCCTCCGGGCCGCCGAGCGCACCGTCGCGGACCCCGGCTCCCTCGGCATCGTGATCGGCGGCTCCGGCAACGGCGAGCAGATCGCCGCCAACAAGGTGAAGGGGGTGCGCGCCGCCCTCGCCTGGAGCGAGGAGACCGCCGCGCTCGGCCGCGAGCACAACGACGCCAACGTCATCGCCGTCGGCGCCCGCATGCACACCGAGGACGAGGCGACCAAGTTCGTCGAGATCTTCCTGGGCACCCCGTTCTCCGGCGAAGAGCGCCACGTCCGCCGCATCGACATGCTGACGGAGTACGAGAACACCGGCGACCTCCCGCCCATCCCGGCGCACCACCCCCAGCAGTAACGCTTTCGCCGCCCCCGCCGCCCCAAGCACGGCGGGGGCACTCGCAGACCCAGGAAGGACGCCCGGCCGTGCCAGAAGGGCACACGATCCACCGGCTGGCGCGGGACTACGCCGAGCGCTTCGCCGGCACCGCCCCGCTGGTGACCAGCCCCCAGGGCAAGTTCGCCGACGCCGCCGAGCTGCTGACCGGCGCCGGGCTCACCACCACCGACGCCCACGGCAAGCACCTCTTCCTCGGCTTCCGCGACAGCGACTGGGTCCACATCCACCTCGGCCTCTTCGGCAAGGTCGCCTTCGGCCCGGCCCCCGCGCCCCCGCCGGCCGACACCGTCCGGCTCCGCCTGGCCAACGACACCGCCTACGTCGACCTGCGCGGCCCCACCACCTGCGCGCTGATCACGGACGCCGAGAAGAGGGCCGTCCACGACCGCCTCGGCCCCGACCCGCTGCGCCCCGACGCCGACCCGGCCGCCGCCTGGGAGCGGATCAGCCGCAGCCGCACCTCGATCGCCGCCCTGCTGATGGACCAGAAGGTCATCGCGGGCGTCGGCAACGTCTACCGCGCCGAGGTCCTCTTCCGGCACGGCATCGACCCCTACCGCGCCGGCCGTGACCTCACCCGGTCCGAGTGGGACGCGATCTGGGCCGACCTGGTGGCGCTGATGCGCGAGGGCGTACGCCTGGGCCGCATCGACACCGTCCGCCCCGAGCACACCCCCGAGGCGATGGGCCGCCCGCCCCGCGTCGACGACCACGGCGGTGAGGTGTACGTCTACCGCCGGGCCACCCTGCCCTGTCACCTCTGCGGCAGCGAGATCCGTACCGCCGGGCTCGCCGCCCGCAACCTCTTCTGGTGCCCCGCCTGCCAGCTCCGCTGACCCCGTGCGCCCCGTGCGCATCCGTGAACCGGTCGTGCGCCCCGTTCTGTCCTGCCAGTAAGCGCAGCCAGCCGCCCGGGAGGCCGGGGAATTTACGCCGGGTGGCAGCGCGGATGGCCTTCCGTGCCGTTCACTGTGTAGTCGGACCGCGTGGTCGAAACGCGAAGTGAGCCCCGCACGGGGGACAAGTGGGACCTCCCGTGCCAGGCGGCCGGCTGGATGGATAGGGTCCCGAACTGATGGCAGCAGGACGAGAACGGCGCGCGAAGGCCGAGACGTTCACGGCCCGGTGGAAGATGCAGTGGCACCGGGTCCGCGTCGCGCTGCGCAGAAGCGCGGTCGACTACTTCCGCGGCGACGGCCCCGACTGGATAGCCCTGGTCGGCCTGCTCCTCACCATTCCCGTCCTCATGACCCTCACACTGGCCAACTCCGTCTGGTGCTCCCCGGCCACTCTGGTCATCCCGATCGTCGCGGGCGGCCTGGTCCTGCGCCCCGCCAGCCTGCTCGGCCTCTACGCCACCGCTGCCGCCGCCCTCATCGTGGAGTCGGTGCGGCTCGGCCCGTACACCGAGGGACCCTCCAGGGTCACCCCCGGCATCGTGCTGGTCGTCGCCGCCTGCGGGTTCTTCGGGCTGCTGACCGCGCAGTTCCGCAGCCGGGTCGGCGTGCCCTGGCGGCGCGGCGGCACCATGCTCTTCGACCTCCGCGAACGCATCCGCGCCCAGAGCGAGTTGCCCAAGCTGCCGCGAGGCTGGCACCAGGAGATGGCGCTGCGCCCGGCGGGCGGCCAGTCCTTCTCCGGTGACTTCGTCGTCGCCGCCCGCACCAACGGCGGCCGCACCCTGGAGGTCGTCCTCACCGACGTCTCCGGCAAGGGCATGGACGCCGGTTCCCGCGCGCTGCTGCTGTCCGGCGCCTTCGGCGGCCTGCTCGGCTCGCTGCCCCCGCACTCCTTCCTGCCCGCCGCCAACGGCTACCTGCTCCGCCAGGACTGGGACGAGGGCTTCGCCACCTCCATCCACCTGGTGCTCGACCTCGACTCCGGCGACTACGAGCTGTACTCCGCGGGCCACCCGCCGGGCCTCCAGCTCAGCGCGGGCACCGGCCGCTGGGAGGAGAAGGCCGCCGAGGGCCCGCTCCTCGGGGTGTACGACGGGGGCCAGTTCGACTCAACCAAGGGCACCCTGCGGCCCGGAGACGTCCTGATGCTCTTCACCGACGGCCTGGTGGAAGCCTCCGACCGGGACATCGCCGAGGGCATCGACCGCCTCACCGGCGAGGCCGACCGCTATGTCGCCGGCGGCTTCCACGGCGCCGCCTGGCACCTCATCGAGGCCGTCGCCAAGGACGTCAACGACGACCGCGCCCTGCTGCTGATCTGCCGCGAGGCATCCGCGCCCGTCCGCTGAACTCCGGTGCGAGACTGGGCCGATGACTCCGCTCACCCTGGCCCAGGTCGAGGACCTCGCCCGCCGCGCCCACGCCGGCCAGACCGACAAGGCGGGCCGCCCGTACGCCGAACACCTCGCGGCCGTCGCCGAGGGGGTACGGGTGCGCGGGGGCGACGAGGAGCAGATCGCGGCGGCCTGGCTGCACGATGCCGTGGAGGACGACGCGCTGACCGAGGAGTGGCTCGACGGCGCCGCTCTCACCCCGCGCACCAAGGCGGTCGTGCGCGCCCTCACCAAGCGCCCCGGCGAGCCGCCCGAGGAGTACGCCCGGCGCATCCTCGCCACCCCGGGCGCCGCCCTGGTCAAGCACGCCGACCTCGCCCACAACGCCGACCCGGCCCGCCTCGCGGTGCTGGACGAGCCGACCCGCACGCGACTGGCCGAGAAGTACACGCGGATGCGCGCGCTTCTCGGCCAGGCCGGAGAGGGATAGGGGAGGGGCGCTACACGCCCGCCTTCTCCCGTACGGGCTGCTTCTGCCCGCCGTGCTGCCGCTCCCGTGCCTGCTGGGCGGGGTCCTGCTTGAACGCCCACTCCATCTTCGGCTCCATCACGCACCGGAACACCCGGCGCACCGGAGCCGTGCACAGCAGCGTGACGACGGTGACCGCGAAGGCGGTCACCAGGAGCGCGCCGAGCGGGCTGTGCAGCCAGTGGGCGTCGTACCAGCCCTCCCAGCGGGTGTACTTGAGGACGAAGCCGTGCAGCAGATAGCCGCAGATCGTGCCCGCGCCCAGCGAGGTGAACCACATCCGGCGCCCCGGCACCCAGGCCAGGAAGCAGGCCGTCAGCACCACCGAGCAGGCGAACAGGGCCAGCGTCATCAGCGGGCCGGTCCACCACGGGGCGCCCATCTCCTGGGCGGCGTCCCGGCGGTAGAACCAGCCGAAGTTGATGTGCGGCACCACCAGCCACGCGACCACCAGCGCGCCCGCGACGATCGGCACCGAGGCGATGCGCATCGCCCGCGTCCGCACCCGCTGGAAGTGCTCCGGCTTCAGGCACAGCCCCAGCACGAAGCAGGGCAGGAACTGCAACAGCCGCTGGAAGTCCAGGTCGTTGCTGATCGCGGGGGAGACGGTCGCCAGCATCGCGATGGCGAGGGCCAGCGGCAGCGGCCGGCGCACCACCTTCCACAGCGGGGTCGTCAGCCGCCACACGAACAGCGCCGCCAGGAACCAGGACAGGAAGTACGGGTCGAGCAGGGTGATCCCGGTCTCGCCGTCCTGGCCGAAGTGGTCCCGAAAGAGGGAGTAGACCGTCTCGAAGACGACGTACGGCACGGCGACCCCGGTGATCAGCCGCTTCAGCCGGTCCGGGCGCATGTCGAAACTGCGTGAGAAGTAGCCGGAGATGATGATGAACGCCGGCATGTGGAAGGTGTACACGAAGATGTACAGCGACCTGAGGATGCGGCTGTCCGCGTACAGCGCCTCCCACGAGTGCCCCATCGCCACCAGCACGATCGCCAGGTACTTGGCGTTGTCGAAGAACGAGTCGCGCTGCTTCGCGGATCTCTCCGGCACCGGCTGGGCAGCCGGGAGCGTGGGCGCACGGGTCTGGCCGGGGGACGGGGAGGCGTCGAACATCTCAGGCACCCTAGCCTCGCGTGGGTGAGTCCGTAAAACCATCCAGGTCATTCACGTTTATCGGCTCCGGATACCCGGGAAATCGCACAACTTGCCTGCGGGATCGGGGTGATGGCGGGCACAATAGGGCCGGTTATTTGCCCCTCAATGTCCCGATTCATCCATCCGAATTGGGTCATGTCGACCGGCCCCCGCGCAATTCGAATTACCCGCCCCGACGCCCCGCACGGCGATGTGTGGGTATGGAAATGATGTTGGGCAATTACCGTCGCCATCAACCCCTGGTGAGGCAGCGAATTGCCGACCGGACGGCCCCTCGCGCCGGGACGCCCGGCCGACGATGTGTCACTAGCCGCATACAGAGGGCTGGTTGGTGGCACGATGGTTCTGGCGGAGGTGTGCTGCACGGTGCCTCCAGGCCGGGAGAGCGAACCGACCGAGGGTGTGATCAGTTGTGGCCATTTCACTGTCCGTGGTGCTGCTGTTGGCGATCATCCTGGTGGTGTTGATGCGAGGAGGGAACATCAAGGCCGGCCCGGCCATCGTGGCGATCCTCTTCGGCTTCTTCCTCGCCTCCACCGGGATGGCGCCCTCCATCAGCCGCTTCCTCAACTCGATAGCGGAGATGGTCAACTCCATCAGCTTCTGAGGCCGCGCGAACGACTCAAGGGGCCCGGCGCCGCCGTGACGGCAGCCGGGCCCCTTGAGTCATGAAGAGCGGGCGACGGGAATCGAACCCGCGTAGCTAGTTTGGAAGACTAGGGCTCTACCATTGAGCTACGCCCGCGAGAGCGCACCGCGCGTCGGTGACCGCGGCACTTCAGGCATCGTAGCGGAGCCCCCGGCGTGCGGGCGAACCTGGCGGTGCGCGGGGTGCCCCCGGCGCGGCACCCGGTGCCCCGCGCGATGCGGCGACGCGCCCGGCCGGGGCATGTACCCTACGACTCGCACCAGACGGGGTGTGGCGCAGCTTGGTAGCGCGTCCGCTTTGGGAGCGGAAGGCCGTGGGTTCAAATCCCGCCACCCCGACCACTGGCTCACGGTGTCGTGAAGATCGCCTTTTGGGGCGCTGACCGGCTGCGGTTACTATGCAAGCTGCGCGCCCGTGTGTCCGGCCTCATGGCCTGCTACTCCTCCGGGCGGCTATCCGCCGGGGCTGTCTGGCTCCGGCAGAACCCAAGAAGTCAGCCACAAGGAGACCGAACCGTGAAGAGCGCCGTGGAGACCCTGAACCCGACTCGGGTTCGGCTCACTGTCGAGGTGCCCTTCGAGGAGCTCAAGGACAGCCTCGACGCGGCGTACCAGAAGATCAACCAGCAGGTCACGGTGAAGGGCTTCCGCAAGGGCAAGATCCCGGCCCGGGTCATCGACCAGCGGTTCGGTCGTGGTGCGGTGCTCGAAGAGGCCGTCAACGACGCGCTCCCGAAGTTCTACACCGAGGCGGTCAACGAGGCCGAGCTGACCCCGCTGGGCCAGCCCGAGGTCGACATCACCGAGCTGAAGGACGGCGAGACGCTGAACTTCACCGCCGAGGTCGACATCCGCCCGACCCTGGAGATCCCGGACTACTCCGGCATCGAGGTCGAGGTCGACGCCATCGAGGTCAGCGACGAGGACGTCGAGAAGTCGGTCGAGCAGCTCCGTGAGCGCTTCGCCTCGACCTCCCCGGTCGAGCGTGCCGCCGAGGACGGCGACGTCGTGACGATCGACCTGGAGGCCAAGGTCGACGGCGAGGTGCTGGAGGACGGCGTCGCCAGCGGCGTCTCCTACACCATCGGTTCCGGCGAGCTGCTCGACGGCATCGACGAGGCCGTCAAGGGCCTGTCCGCCGGCGAGGAGGGCACCTTCACCTCCGAGCTGAAGGGCGGCTCCGCCGCCGGCCGCGAGGCCGAGGTCACCGTCAAGGTCACCCAGGTCGCCGCCCGCGAACTGCCCGAGCTGGACGACGACTTCGCGCAGCTCGCGTCCGAGTTCGACACCCTGGACGAGCTGAAGGCCGACAGCACCAAGCGCCTGGCCAACATGAAGCAGTACGACCAGGCCACCCAGGCCCAGGAGCGCGTGCTCGACAAGCTCCTCGAGCTGGTCGAGGTCCCCGTCCCCGAGAAGCTCCTCGAGGACGAGGTCAACACCCGCAAGCACAACCTGGAGCACCACCAGCTCGGCCAGATGGGCCTGACCCTCGACAAGTACCTGGAGATCCAGGGCAAGACCGCCGAGGAGTTCGAGACCGAGACCCGTGAGGCCGCGGTCAAGGGCATCAAGACCCAGTTCGTCCTCGACGAGCTGGTGAAGAAGGAGAACCTGGGCGTCAACCAGGAGGAGCTGACCGAGCACCTCATGCGCCGCGCCGCCTCCTCCGGCATGTCCCCCGACCAGTTCGCCCAGGCCGTCGTCGAGGGCGGCCAGGTTCCGCTCCTCGTCGGCGAGGTCGCCCGCGGCAAGGCCCTGGCCGTCGTCGTCGAGGCCGCCACCGTCAAGGACACCAACGGCGAGATCGTCGACCTGGACGACGAGGACGAGAACGAGGAGACCACCGAGGTCACCGAGGGCTGACCCCGAGGTACGTCGACCTGACAGCAGGCCCTTGGGAGCGAGTCTCCCGGGGGCCTGCTGTCTTGCTCCAGGCGCACTTACCCAGGGGCGCGGGGAACTGCGCGACAAGCCACAACGCACCCGCACTCGGCATCACAGCTAACCCCCATGGCGCTCTACGCCCCCGGCGAACACCTGCTTTCACGGGATTCACCGGGGGGACCAGAGCGTTAGGGTCCATGAATACGGGGGGCAGGGGAATCAGCCGACCCCGCCAAGCCCCGGCAGGACTACGTGAGACGGCCCGGCGCCGTCGTAAGACGAGCAGGTGGATACGTGACGAATCTGATGCCTACCGCCGCCGGCGAGCCCTCCATCGGTGGTGGCCTCGGCGACCAGGTCTACAACCGGCTGCTGGGCGAGCGGATCATCTTCCTCGGCCAGCAGGTCGACGACGACATCGCCAACAAGATCACCGCCCAGTTGCTCCTCCTCGCCGCAGACCCCGAGAAGGACATCTACCTCTACATCAACAGCCCCGGCGGCTCGGTGACGGCCGGCATGGCGATCTACGACACCATGCAGTACATCCCGAACGACGTGGTCACCATCGCCATGGGCATGGCCGCCTCGATGGGCCAGTTCCTGCTCACCGGCGGCGCCCCCGGCAAGCGCTTCGCGCTGCCGCACGCGGACATCATGATGCACCAGGGCTCCGCGGGCCTCGGCGGTACCGTCTCGGACATCAAGATCCAGGCCGAGTACCTGCTGCGTACGAAGAAGCGCATGTCCGAGCTGACCGCCGAGCACTCCGGCCAGACGGTGGAGGCGATCATCCGCGACGGCGACCGCGACCGCTGGTTCACCCCGGAGGAGGCCAAGGAGTACGGTCTCATCGACGAGATCATCACGCACGCCTCGGGTGTCCCGGGAGGCGGCGGCACCGGCGCCTGACCGGCCCGGCAACGCCCCGCACGCACGCCACCGACAGCTCCCAGCACGCCACCAGGACGGTGAACACCCCATGAGCAACTTCTCCGGCGCCAGCGGCATGTACGAGGGCCCGCGCCCCGACAGCCGTTACATCATCCCGCGCTTCGTCGAGCGCACTTCCCAGGGCGTCCGCGAGTACGACCCGTACGCGAAGCTCTTCGAGGAGCGCGTGATCTTCCTGGGCGTCCAGATCGACGACGCCTCGGCCAACGACGTCATGGCGCAGCTCCTGTGCCTGGAGTCGATGGACCCCGACCGGGACATCTCGATCTACATCAACAGCCCCGGCGGTGACATGACGGCCCTCACGGCCATCTACGACACCATGCAGTTCGTGAAGCCGGACATCCAGACGGTGTGCATGGGCCAGGCCGCCTCGGCCGCGGCCATCCTGCTCGCCGCCGGCACCCCCGGCAAGCGCATGGCGCTGCCGAACTCGCGCGTGCTGATCCACCAGCCGGCGGGCTCCACCGGGCGCGGTCAGCTCTCCGACCTGGAGATCATCGCCAAGGAGTTCACCCGGATGCGTGAGCAGCTCGAGGACATGCTGGCGAAGCACTCCAACCAGCCGCTGGACAAGATCCGCGAGGACATCGAGCGCGACAAGATCCTCACGGCCGAGGAGGCGCTCCAGTACGGCCTCGTCGACCAGATCATCTCCACCCGCAAGATGAACAACGAAGCGGTCCGCTGACCGCGGTTGCGCACTTCCGGGGCCTCTTGGCAGGGTGCACGTCAAAGTGAACCCTGCCAAGGGGGGCCCGAACACGGGGCCCGGCAAGGTACCGTCGACATAAGGCAGCACCAGGAGTCGTTGGACCCGTTCTGTGTCCAGTCGTCTCCCAGGCGAAGGGGAAGCACACCGTGGCACGCATCGGTGACGGCGGCGATCTGCTCAAGTGCTCGTTCTGCGGCAAGAGCCAGAAGCAGGTCAAGAAGCTCATCGCAGGTCCCGGTGTGTACATCTGCGACGAATGCATCGATCTCTGCAACGAGATCATCGAGGAAGAGCTGGCGGAGACCAGCGAGGTGCGCTGGGAGGAACTCCCCAAGCCCCGCGAGATCTACGAGTTCCTCGAGAGCTATGTGGTCGGCCAGGAAGCGGCCAAGAAGGCCCTCTCCGTCGCGGTGTACAACCACTACAAGCGCGTCCAGGCCGGGGAGAACGGCGGCGGCCAAGGCCGCGAGGACGCCATCGAGTTGGCCAAGTCCAACATCCTCCTGCTCGGCCCCACCGGCTCCGGCAAGACGCTGCTGGCCCAGACCCTGGCCCGCATGCTCAACGTTCCCTTCGCCATCGCGGACGCCACCGCGCTGACCGAGGCGGGCTATGTCGGCGAGGACGTCGAGAACATCCTGCTGAAGCTCATCCAGGCCGCCGACTACGACGTCAAGAAGGCCGAGACGGGCATCATCTACATCGACGAGATCGACAAGGTCGCCCGCAAGAGCGAAAACCCGTCGATCACCCGTGATGTGAGCGGCGAGGGCGTCCAGCAGGCCCTGCTGAAGATCCTGGAGGGCACCACCGCCTCGGTGCCGCCGCAGGGCGGACGCAAGCACCCGCACCAGGAGTTCATCCAGATCGACACGACGAACGTGCTGTTCATCGTGGGCGGTGCCTTCGCCGGCCTGGAGAAGATCATCGAGGCGCGGGCGGGTGCGAAGGGCATCGGCTTCGGCGCCACCATCCGCTCCAAGCGCGAGCTGGCCGCCAAGGACATCTTCGAGGACATCATGCCCGAGGACCTGGTGAAGTTCGGGATGATCCCCGAGTTCATCGGCCGTCTCCCGGTCATCACCTCGGTGCACAACCTCGACCGCGAGGCCCTGCTCAAGATCCTGGTCGAGCCGCGCAACGCCCTGGTCAAGCAGTACCAGCGCCTCTTCGAACTCGACGGCGTGGAGCTGGACTTCGAGCGCGAGGCGCTGGAGGCCATCGCGGACCAGGCCATCCTCCGCCAGACCGGCGCGCGCGGTCTGCGCGCCATCATGGAGGAGGTGCTGATGTCGGTGATGTACGAGGTGCCGTCCCGCAAGGACGTGGCCCGCGTGGTCATCACGGCCGACGTCGTGCACTCCAACGTCAACCCGACGCTGATCCCGAGGGACTCCCGCGGGCGCGGCCAGGGCGAGCAGAAGACCGCGTAACCCCCAGCAGCACAGAAGAAGGGCCCCGGCCGACCGGCCGGGGCCCTTCTGCGTGCATCCCGTCACGCCTTGACGCGTACCGCCGAGCGGAACTTGGCGGTCAGTTCCGCGTCCTGCGCCGGGTCGCTGCTGCGGCCCGCCGCCAGGGTGGCGATGTCCATCGGCATCACGAAACCGACGGTGCTGTGGTCGCCCCACACGCAGAAGGAGAACGTCATCTCCTTGGGCACGCCCTCGCCGCTGCCCGACGTATCGCCCTTGGCCTGCTGGCACTTGAGGACCGCGTCCCCGAGCGCCGCCGGCTCGTACCGCTTCGGCTCGCCGATCAGCTCGTACTTGTGCTCGGCGTCCTTGCTGCTCTGGTCCTTCATGTAGGCGAACAGCCCGTCGACCGTCTTCTCCGGGTCCGCGATCTTGCCGTACACCCCGCCGAACTCGATGACCTTCTTGCTCAGCGGGTTGTCGACGTTCCCGGCCGCGTACTCGGCGCTGACGTCCTTCGGGTCCTGGACGCCCCAGTTCTCGGCGTCCTTGAGGTCGTCCTTGGTCATCGCGCCGTTGTCGCTCTTGCCCTTCTTGTACTCCGAGAGCACCGTCGAGGGCGTGGTGAGCTTGTGCGGGCCGTCGTCGGCGACATCGCCACCGCCGCCGCTGCCGCTGGTCAGGAAGTAGACGCCCACCGCAATGGCGGCCACCACGGCCACGGCGCCGATGATCAGGCCGTTCCGCTTGGAGTTGTTGCGGCCCTGCACCGGCGGCTGCGGGGAGCCGTAGGGGGCCTGCCCGTAAGGGGCCTGCGGGGGCTGCTGCCCGTAGGGGTTCTGCTGGGGCTGGGCGTAGGGGCCCGGCTGCTGGGGCACGCCCTGCTGCTGCGGGTACCCGTAGGGGGCCTGCGGCGGGGCCGGGGGACCGGGCGGGGACTGCGGGTAGCCGTATCCCGGCTGGGGCGCCTGCGGGGGCTGACCGTAGGGTCCCGGCTGCCCGTAGGGGCCCGGCTGGGCCGGGGGCTGCTGCCCGTAGGGGCCGGGCTGACCAGCCTGACCGTAAGGACCCGGCTGCGGGGGCTGTCCGCCGTACGGGCCCGGCTGGTTGCTGCTCATGGCTGGGTTCCCCTCCAGATGTTCAGGTGTTGCCGCCATCCTTGCCCAGGGGCGGGGGACAGGTGGCACCGGGGGCCGCACCGTTACAGAACAAACGCGTTTCGGGAGCACCCCGTGGCACCTCTAAACTGACCCCCGTGACCGAGAACGCTCAGCAGCAGCCATCAGCGCCCGAGACCGAACTGCCGACCCAGTACGCGCCGGCCGACGTAGAGGGGCCGCTGTACGAGCGCTGGGTGGAGCGGGGCTACTTCGAGGCCGACGAGAAGAGCGACAAGCCGCCCTTCACCGTCGTCATCCCCCCGCCCAACGTCACCGGCAGCCTCCACCTGGGCCACGCCTTCGAGCACACCATCATCGACGCCCTGACCCGCCGCAAGCGCATGCAGGGCTACGAGACGCTGTGGCAGCCCGGCATGGACCACGCCGGCATCGCCACCCAGAACGTCGTCGAGCGCGAACTGGGCAAGGAGGGCAAGTCCCGCCACGACCTCGGCCGCGAGGCGTTCGTCGAGCGCGTCTGGCAGTGGAAGGGCGAGTCCGGCGGCCAGATCTCCGGCCAGATGCGCCGCCTCGGCGACGGCGTCGCCTGGTCCCGCGAGCGCTTCACCATGGACGAGGGCCTCTCTCAGGCCGTCCAGACCATCTTCAAGCGCCTCTACGACGACGAGTTGATCTACCGCGCCGAGCGCATCATCAACTGGTGTCCGCGCTGCCTCACCGCGATCTCCGACATCGAGGTGGAGTACCAGGACGACGACGGCGAGCTCGTCTCCATGAAGTACGGCGAGGGTGACGAGACGATCGTCGTCGCCACCACCCGCGCCGAGACGATGCTCGGTGACACGGCCGTCGCCGTCCACCCCGAGGACGAGCGGTACCAGCACCTCATCGGCAAGCTGATCAGGCTCCCGCTGACCGACCGCTCCATCCCGGTCGTCGCCGACGAGCACGTCGACCCCGAGTTCGGCACCGGCGCCGTCAAGGTGACCCCGGCGCACGACCCGAACGACTTCGAGATCGGCCAGCGGCACGACCTGCCGTCCATCACCGTCATGGACGAGCACGCCGTCATCACCACCCCCGGCCCCTTCCAGGGCCTGGACCGCCTGGAGGCCCGCTCCGCCATCGTCGCCGCGCTGCGCGCCGAGGGCCGGATCGTCGCCGAGAAGCGGCCCTACGTCCACTCGGTGGGCCACTGCTCGCGCTGCAAGACCACCATCGAGCCGCGCCTGTCCATGCAGTGGTGGGTCAAGGTCGGCCCGCTCGCCAAGGCCGCCGGTGACGCGGTCCGCGAGGGCAAGGTCAAGATCCACCCGCAGGAGATGGAGAAGCGGTACTTCGACTGGGTCGACAACCTGCACGACTGGTGCATCTCGCGCCAGCTCTGGTGGGGCCACCGCATCCCGGTCTGGTACGGCCCCGACGGCGAGGTCGTCTGCGTCGGCCCCGACGAGCAGCCGCCCGCCGGCGAGGGCTGGCACCAGGACACCGACGTCCTCGACACCTGGTTCTCCTCCGGCCTGTGGCCCTTCTCCACCCTGGGCTGGCCCGAGCAGACCGAGTCGCTCGCGAAGTTCTACCCGAACTCCGTCCTGGTCACCGGCTACGACATCCTCTTCTTCTGGGTCGCCCGGATGATGATGTTCGGCCTCTACGCGATGGACGGCACCCCGCCGTTCCACACCATCGCGCTGCACGGCATGGTCCGCGACCAGTTCGGCAAGAAGATGTCGAAGTCCTTCGGCAACGCGGTCAACCCGCTGGACTGGATGGACAAGTACGGCTCCGACGCGCTGCGCTTCACGCTCGCCCGCGGTGCCAACCCCGGTGTCGACGTGCCGATCGGCGAGGACTGGGTCCAGGGGTCGCGGAACTTCGCCAACAAGATCTGGAACGCCACTCGCTTCGCGCTGATGAACGGCGCGACCATCGAGGGGCCGCTGCCGGACGCGTCCGCGATGTCCGCGACCGACCGCTGGATTCTGTCCCGCCTCAACTCGGTCGTGGCCGAGGTCGACGCGTACTACGAGGACTACCAGTTCGCCAAGCTGTCGGACGCGCTGTTCCACTTCGCGTGGGACGAGGTGTTCGACTGGTACGTCGAGCTGTCCAAGACGACCTTCCAGGCGGGCGGGGAGGCGGCCGAGGTCTCCAAGCGGGTCCTCGGTGAGGTCCTCGACGTCACGCTGAAGCTGCTGCACCCGGTGGTCCCGTTCGTCACGGAGACGCTGTGGACGACGCTGACGGGCGGGGAGTCGCTGGTCGTCGCCGACTGGCCGGCCGACTCCGGGTTCCGGGACGCTTCGGCCGAGCGGGAGATCGAGTCGCTCCAGTCGGTCATCACCGAGGTGCGCCGCTTCCGCGCCGACCAGGGGCTCCAGCCGGGGCAGCGGGTGCCTGCGCGGCTGACGCTGACCGGTACGGCGCTCGCTCCGCACGAGGCGGCCATCCGGCAGCTCCTGCGGCTCCAGCCGGAGGGTGACTCCTTCACGGCCACGGCCACCCTCCCGGTCGCCGGGGCCGAGGTCGCGCTCGACCTCTCCGGGACGATCGACGTCGGGGCGGAGCGGAAGCGCCTCGCGAAGGACCTCGCGGCCGCGGAGAAGGAAAAGGCCGCGGCCACGGCCAAGCTCGGCAACGAGGCGTTCCTCGCCAAGGCCCCGGACGCGGTGGTGGACAAGATCCGCGGCCGCCTCACGAAGGCCGAGGAAGACATGCGTCGCCTCCAGTCCCAACTGAACCGCCTCCCGCAGGCGTAGGTGAACAAAGGCCCCCGGCGTCCACTGAACGCCGGGGGCCGTCGCCTGCCCGCGCCGCCGCAGGGGTGCCGCTGCGCCCACCCGTGCCGCCCCAGCGGCACGACTGCCCGCAGCTAGGTAGGGGACCAATTCAGCGAGGCTCGGCTGCGGATACCTAGGGGCGCGGGGAACTGCGCGACCGGCCACGACGGCGCCGCAGCCGGACACGGCAGACGCCCGCCGTCGGACCACCACGCGCGAGACACCACCCCCTCCGTAGACTGGGCGACGTGAGCGACTCGCCCGGTAACAACGACACGCCCGACCCCCTCGCCGACTTCGACGACATCATCGCCGAGGAGACCGACCGCGACCCCGACCTCGCCGTCATCGAGGCCGGCAGCCGCACCCTGCGCACCCAGGGCGGCCCGCCGGAGGCCGACGTACCGGCCCGCCCCGAGGACCCCGAGGTGGACCGCGCCCTGCGCGCGGTGGAGACCGAGCTGGCCACCCGCTGGGGCGAGACCAAACTGGAGCCGTCCGTCACCCGGATCGCCGCCCTGATGGACGTACTGGGCGACCCCCAGCGCACGTACCCCTCCATCCACATCACCGGCACCAACGGCAAGACCTCCACCGCCCGCATGATCGAGGCCCTCCTCGGCGCCTTCGAACTGCGCACCGGCCGCTACACCAGCCCCCACGTGCAGTCGGTGACCGAGCGCATCAGCCTGGACGGCGCCCCGATCAGCGCCGAGCGGTTCATCGAGACGTACGACGACATCAAGCCGTACATCGAGATGGTCGACACCGCCCAGGAGCACCGCCTCTCCTTCTTCGAGGTGCTCACCGGCATGGCGTACGCCGCCTTCGCGGACGCGCCCGTGGACGTCGCCGTGGTCGAGGTCGGCATGGGCGGAAGCTGGGACGCGACCAACGTGATCGACGGTGACGTGGCCGTGGTCATGCCGATCTCGCTGGACCACACCGACCGCCTCGGCGGGACGCCCGAGCTGATCGCCACCGAGAAGGCCGGCATCATCAAGCCGGACTCGACCGTGATCATGGCCCAGCAGCCGGTCGACGCGGCCCAGGTGCTGCTGAAGAAGGCCGTCGAGGAGAACGCCACCGTGGCCCGCGAGGGCATGGAGTTCGGCGTGGTGGACCGCCAGGTCGCCGTCGGCGGCCAACTGCTCACCCTGCGCGGACTGGGCGGCGAGTACCCCGAGGTCTACCTCCCGCTGCACGGCGCGCACCAGGCGCACAACGCGGCCGTCGCCCTCGCCGCCGTCGAGGCGTTCTTCGGCGTCGGTGCCGAGCGCGCCGAGCCGCTGGACATCGACACCGTGCGCAAGGCGTTCGCCGCCGTCTCCTCGCCGGGCCGGCTGGAGATCGTCCGCCGTTCCCCGACCGTCGTGCTGGACGCCGCGCACAACCCGGGCGGCGCCGAGGCGACCGCCGAGGCGGTGCGCGAGGCGTTCGACTTCAGCCGGCTGATCGGCGTGGTCGGCGCGAGCGCGGACAAAAACGTGCGCGGACTGCTGGAGGCGTTCGAGCCGATCTTCGCGGAGGTCGTCGTCACGCAGAACTCCAGCCACCGCGCGATGGACGCGGACGAACTGGCCGGGATCGCCGTCGAGGTGTTCGGCGAGGACCGCGTCCAGGTCGAGCCCCGGCTGCCGGAGGCGCTGGAGGCCGCGATCACGCTGGCCGAGGAGGAGGGCGAGTTCGCCGGCGGCGGCGTCCTGGTCACCGGTTCGGTCATCACGGTGGGCGAGGCGCGCCTGCTGCTTCGGAAGGGCTGAGGTAAACCGCTCGTGCGTACGCTCTGTTCATCGACGCTGATCGGCGAGTTCTTCGTCATCGGGTTCGCCGGTCTGGTCGCCATGAAGGACCCCTCGCTGGCCATGTCCACGGTGTGGTGGGTCTGCGGGGTCGCCATGGTGCTGTCCGTGCTGCTGTGCGGCATGGTGACCCGGCCGGGCGGCGTCGTCCTCGGCTGGGCCCTCCAGCTCGCCCTGATCGCCTCGGGCTTCTTCGTCCCGATGATGTACTTCATGGGCGCCGTCTTCGCGGCCCTGTGGTGGGCCTCGGTCCACTACGGCCGCAAGGTCGACCAGGCCAAGGCCCGCTTCGCGGCGGCCGCCGAGGCAGGCTCTTCCCCTACGGCTGACGCTGCGTGACGAGGGCGCGGACACGCCCTGTAACCTCGTGCCACCGCACGTCAGTCGTAAGGAGCCTCCCGTGACCCAGCGCACCCTCGTCCTGCTCAAGCCCGACGCCGTCCGTCGTGGCCTGATCGGCGAGATCATCGGCCGTATCGAGCGCAAGGCCGACTGGCGGATCGCGGCGCTGGAGCTGCGCGAGCTGGACCGGGGCACGCTGGAGCAGCACTACGGCGAGCACGAGGGCAAGCCGTTCTACGAGCCGCTGGTGCAGTTCATGTCCTCCGGCCCCGTCGTCGCGATGATCGTCGAGGGGGAGCGGGTCATCGAGGGTGTGCGGCAGCTCGCCGGGCCGACGGACCCGATCGCGGCGGCTCCCGGTTCGATCCGGGGCGACTTCGGGGTCATCGTGCGCGAGAACCTGATCCACGCCTCGGACTCGGAGGAGTCCGCCGAGCGCGAGGTGAAGATTTTCTTTCCGGGCCGTGACTGACCGGTGCGGTGCGGGCCCGTGGGGGCCACGCCGTAAGGAGTTTTAGGGAATTTTTTCTGAGGGGTCGTCAGGCCCCTCGGATATCCCGCCGCCGGGCGGCCGTACCATTTCGGCCGTCCCTCGGCATATGCGTTGCCGTTCGGGGGAACGCATGCCCCCGATGGACCGTCTCCACAAGCGAGGCGGCGCGCCATCTGATGACAATGGGCGAAGACCCTCGCGCGGTGTTCGTGCAGGCGCGTCTACGATGGAAGCCTTCACGTCACCGCACCCACCTCGCCGACCTGAAAAGCCCTCAAAAGCTTCCAGGGAAGGCCCGTCGAATCCTGATGGGGAACTCAATGTCGTTCATCGGCCGTGACATGGCTGTCGACCTCGGGACCGCCAACACGCTGGTGTACGTCAGGGGTCGCGGGATCGTACTCAACGAGCCGTCCGTCGTGGCGATCAACACCAACACCGGTGGAATCCTCGCGGTCGGCGCCGAAGCGAAGAAGATGATCGGCCGCACGCCGGGCAACATCGTCGCCGTGCGGCCGCTGAAGGACGGCGTGATCGCCGACTTCGAGATCACCGAGCGGATGCTCCGCTACTTCATCCTGAAGATCCACAAGCGGCGGTATCTGGCCCGGCCTCGGGTCGTCGTCTGCGTGCCCTCGGGCATCACCGGCGTCGAGCGGCGCGCCGTCATCGAAGCCTCCTCCCAGGCGGGCGCCCGCCAGGTGCACATCATCGAGGAGCCCATGGCCGCGGCCATCGGCTCCGGCCTGCCGGTCCACGAGGCCACGGGCAACATGGTGGTGGACATCGGCGGCGGCACCACGGAGGTCGCGGTCATCTCCCTCGGCGGCATCGTCACCGCCCAGTCCATCCGCGTCGCGGGTGACGAACTGGACAACGCGATCATCCAGTACATCAAGAAGGAGTACAGCCTTCTGCTGGGTGAGCGGACGGCCGAACAGATCAAGATCACGATCGGTTCGGCGTACGACCTCGACTCCGACGAGCACACCGAAGTCCGCGGCCGGGACCTGGTGTCCGGGCTGCCCAAGACCGTCGTCATCTCCGCGGCGGAGGTGCGCAAGGCGATCGAGGAACCGGTCAACGCGATCGTCGACGCCGTCAAGACGACCCTGGACAAGTGCCCGCCGGAGCTGTCCGGCGACATCATGGACCGGGGCATCGTGCTGACCGGCGGCGGCGCCCTGCTGCGCGGCCTCGACGAGCGGCTGCGCCGGGAGACCGGCATGCCGATCCACATCGCCGAGGACCCGCTCGACAGCGTCGCGCTCGGCTCCGGCAAGTGCGTCGAGGAGTTCGAGGCGCTGCAGCAGGTGCTCGACGCCCAGCCGCGCCGATGACATGACACTTCGATTCCGCCGTACGAGACCTTCTGCTCTCGTGCGGCGGATCGTTGATATAGAGGCATAAGCTCCCCCAACGGACCCCCTTCGATTCGCGCATCGGCAACGGCGCTTTATCGGGGGTCCCCGAATTCCTATAGAGGAAGGGCACGGCCGCCGCACGTGAGGGACACGAAAGAGAGCCGGCTGCTCCTGGTCCTGCTGATCGCCATCGCGTTCGCACTGATCACGGTGGACATCCGCGGAGGCCGGAACTCCCCGGTCGACGGAGCCCGGCAGGCCGCGGCCGCGGCCTTCGGCCCGATCGAGAACGGAATGTCCACGGCGGTGGACCCGGTGGGCAACGCCGTCTCCGCCGTACGGGACTCCGGAGACCGCCATGACCGGCTCGCCGTCATGGAGAAGGAGAACGCGGCGCTCAAGGCCAAGCTGGGCAGTGACGACCGCACCCGCAGCCGCCTGAACCAGCTCGACAAGATGCTGAAGGTCGCGGGCCAGGGCCAGTACGGCATCAAGGGCGCCCAGGTCATCGCCATAGGAGCGGCCCAGGGCTTCTCCTGGACCATCACCATCGACGCGGGCGCCGACGACGGCATCAAGCGGGACATGACCGTACTGAACGGCGACGGCCTGGTCGGCCGCGTCACCACGGTCGGCCCCGACACCGCCACCGTCCTGCTCGCCAACGACCCCGACTTCACCGTCGGCACCCGGATGGAGGCGGGCGACGAACTCGGCTTCGCCTCCGGCCAGGGCGACCGCCCGCTGCGCGTCGAACTCCTCAACGGCAAGGCGGAGGTGAAGAAGGGCGACCGGCTCGTCACCTTCGGCTCCCAGGCCGACAAGCCGTTCGTGCCCGGCGTCCCGGTCGGCGTGGTCTCCCGCGTCGACCCCTCCGGCGGCGGCCTGACCCGCACGCTCTACGTCACCCCGTACGTCGGCTTCAGCAAGCTCGACATCGTCGGCGTGGTCGTGGCGGGACCGAAGAAGGACCCGCGCGACGAGGTCCTCCCGGCCAAGCCCAAGCCGGTCCCGACGCCCACGGTGACCGTCACGGTCACCCCCTCGGCGGACGGCTCCGCGCCGGACGACACCGACACCGACGGCCAGCAGCAGTAGGAGCTGAACCCCCATGCGCCTCAACCGCGTCCTGCTCTCCACCGTGCTGGTGGTCGTCGCCCTGGTGATCCAGGTGAGTGTCCTGGCCCGCCTGCATCTGCCCGGCGCCGTGCCCGACCTGCTCCTGCTGACCGTCCTCGGTCTTGCCCTGGTGTACGGCCATGTCGGCGGCGCCCTGGTCGGCTTCGGCGCCGGACTCCTCGCGGACCTCGCCCCGCCCGCCGACCACGCGGCCGGCCGCTACGCCCTGGTGCTGTGCGTCATCGGCTACTTCGCCGGGCTGGTCAAGCCCGAGACCGGCCGGCTGAAGTCGGCGATCGGCCCGATGGCCGTCGTGGTCGCCGCCGCGATCGGCTCCACCCTGCTCTACGCGGGCGTCGGCGCCCTGGTCGGCGACACCGCCGCCCGCCATGTCGGCCTGCCCGGCCTGCTGTTCTCGGCGGCCCTGTACGACCTGCTGCTGGCCCCCTTCGTGGTGCCCGGCGTGATGTGGCTGGCCCGCCGCGCGGACAACGACCCGCTGGCCGAGTCCGGCCCCGCCGCCAAGGCCGGGAACATCTCCTCGGGCTGGCTCTCCTCCGGCACCGGTCTGCGCATCGGCTCCCAGCGGGGCTTCGGCGCGCTGAAGGCCAAGGCCCGCACCCGCTCGGCCCGCGTCGGCCGGATCAAGGGGGTCAAGCGGCTGTGACGGCACCTGAGTTCACCTGTCACATCAGTTCCCGCGCTGAGAGGGGGAGTCAGCAGCAGTGACGAACATTCCCGAGACCGGGCGGACCCCAAGGGTCCAGATCCGGCTGGTCGTCATCCAGATCCTCGTGCTCTCCCTGCTCGGCACCCTCGGCGGCCGGCTGTGGTACCTCCAGATCCGCGAGGGCGCCGCGTACCAGAAGGAGGCGTCCGGCAACCACGTCCAGCAGGTCGTGGACCCCGCCGTACGCGGTGACATCCTGGACGCGCGCGGAGTCCCGCTCGCGGACAACGAGACGCGGCTCGTCGTCTCCGCCTCCCGCACCGACCTGCTCAAGCAGAAGGACGACGGCAAGGGCGTACTGGCCAAGCTCGCCGCCGTGCTCGGCCTGAAGCCGGAGGACGTGCAGCAGAAGGTCCGGCTGTGCGACGCCAAGACCCCGCAGCCCTGCTGGAACGGCTCGCCGTACCAGCCGATCCCGATCACCGACGAGGCCACGCCCAAGCAGGCCCTCCAGATCCGGGAGCGCGCCGAGGACTTCCCCGGCATCACCGCCGAGCCCGAGGCGGTCCGCCGGTACGGCGCGCCGGGCAAGGCCAAGACCTCCCAGGTCCTCGGATACCTCTCCCCGGTCACCGACGAGGAGATCCAGAAGGCCAAGGACACCGACTCGCCGTACCTGCGCTCCGACATGGTCGGCCGCTCCGGTCTGGAGCGGCAGTACGACAAGGAGCTGCGCGGCAAGGCGGGCGTCACGCGGTACGAGGTGGACAACCTGGGCCGGGTCATCGGCAAGGCCGAGTCCGACCCGGCGGAGTCCGGTTCCAACCTGGTCACCAGCATCGACTCCCGCATCCAGCGGGTCACCGAGTTCGAGCTGGACAAGGCGATGAAGGTCGCCCGGCAGCAGTTCGACAAGATCACCGGCACCAACTACAAGGCGGACTCCGGTGCCGCCGTGGTGATGGAGGCCAAGACCGGCCGCATCGTCGCCATGGCCTCCGCGCCGGACTACGACCCGAACGTCTGGGTCGGCGGCATCTCCGCCAAGGACTACCAGGCGCTCACCGGCAAGAACTCCGACTACCCGCTGCTGAACCGGGCCATCCAGGGCCAGGCCGCACCGGGCTCGACCTTCAAGGTGGTCTCCACGGCCGCCGCGGTCGAGGCGGGGTACGACTTCAACGGCCGCTACCCCTGCACGAGTTCGTACTCGGTGGGCGGCCAGGTCTTCAAGAACTTCGAGGGCGAGAGCTTCGGCCCGATCCCGCTGGACCGGGCGCTCGAGGTCTCCTGCGACACCGTCTTCTACTACCTCTCCGACCAGGAGTGGAAGAAGGACGGCGGTATCAACCCGAAGAAGGGCCAGCCCAAGGACTTCTTCTACAAGGCCGCCCACCAGTTCGGCCTCGGCAAGGAGACCGGCGTCGACCTGCCCAACGAGGTCACCGGCCGCGTCCCGGACCGCCAGTGGAAGCTGGACTACTGGAAGGCCAACAAGGACGCCTGGTGCAAGTACGGCAAGAAGGACGGGTCGTACGTCGAGAAGATCGCCTACGAGAACTGCCTCGAGGGCAACAAGATGCGTGAGGGCGATTCGATCAACTACTCCATCGGCCAGGGCGACACCCTCGTCACGCCGATCCAGGAGGCGGTGATCTACGGCGCCGTCGCCAACGGCGGCACGATGTACCACCCGAGCATCGGCAAGGCGGTCATCAGCGCGGACGGCAAGTCGGTGCGCGAGCTGAAGCCGAGGCCGGCGGGCAAGCTGCCGGTCAGCAAGGCGACCCTCAAGGGCATGGACGACGCCTTCGCGGGCGTCATCACCCGAGGCACCGCGGCGTGGAAGTTCAACGGCTGGCCGCAGGACGAGATCCCGCTGCACGGCAAGACCGGTACGGCGGAGGTCTACGGCAAGCAGACCACCTCGTGGCTCGCGACCTACTCCAAGGACTACACGGTGATCATGACGATCGCCCAGGCCGGTACGGGTTCCGGAGCCTCCGGTGAGGCCGTGCGCAACATCTACAGCGCGCTGTACGGCGTCCAGGGCGACGGCTCGATCGACAACAAGAAGGCGATGCTGCCCCAGCCGCAGAAGACCCTTCCCAAGGTCC
This sequence comes from Streptomyces bauhiniae, assembly GCF_004784475.1. Classification (GTDB taxonomy): domain Bacteria; phylum Actinomycetota; class Actinomycetes; order Streptomycetales; family Streptomycetaceae; genus Streptomyces; species Streptomyces seoulensis. The sequence goes on along the minus strand of NZ_SRRT01000003.1, from coordinate 812,352 downwards.
GCCCCGACGGCACGGTCGCCTCGCCCAAGGTCGGCAACGACCCGGCCAAGGACGTGGAGAACGCGCAGAAGAACAACACCAGCAACGGCGAGGACCAGCCTCCCGCCACCTCGCCCACGGCCAACACCAACAGCAACACCCGCAGGCGGCCCCACCGGAGGGGAAAGCGGAGGACGCGCACATGACCGGCAACACCTTCTCCGTCTCCGGGTACGGTCCCCAGCGGGCGGGCTGGACCAGGCTCTTCGCCCGTGACTCCCTGGCCCGCCGGCTGGACTGGCCGATACTGCTGGCGGCGCTCGCGCTGTCGATGATCGGTTCCCTGCTGGTGTTCTCGGCGACCCGCAACCGCACCGAGATCAACCAGGGCGACCCGTACTACTTCCTGATCCGGCACTTCATGAACACCGGCATCGGGCTCGCCCTGATGATCGGCACCCTCTGGCTGGGCCATCGCGGCCTGCGCAACGCGGTGCCGATCCTCTACGGCCTCTCGGTGGCGGGCATCCTCGCGGTGCTCACCCCGCTGGGCTCCACCGTCAACGGCGCCCACTCCTGGATCGTGTTCGGCGGCGGCTTCTCGCTCCAGCCCTCGGAGTTCGTGAAGATCACGATCATCCTGGGCATGGCGATGCTGCTGTCCGCGCGGGTCGACGCGGGCGACAAGGCGTACCCGGACCACCGCACGGTGCTCCAGGCGCTCGGGCTGGCGGCGGTGCCGATCCTCATCGTGCTGCTCATGCCCGACCTGGGTTCTGTCATGGTGATGGTGATCATCATCCTGGGCGTGCTGCTCGCCTCCGGCGCCTCCAACCGCTGGGTGTTCGGCCTCATCTCGGCCGGCGCCATCGGGGCCATCGCGGTGTGGCAGCTCCACATCCTGGACGACTACCAGATCAACCGGTTCGCGGCCTTCGCCAACCCGGAGCTGGACCCGGCGGGCGTCGGCTACAACACCAACCAGGCCCGTATCGCCATCGGTTCGGGCGGGCTGACCGGTTCCGGGCTGTTCCACGGCTCGCAGACCACGGGCCAGTTCGTGCCGGAGCAGCAGACCGACTTCGTCTTCACCGTCGCAGGTGAGGAACTCGGCTTTCTCGGGGCCGGCCTGATAATCCTTCTCCTCGGCGTCATCCTGTGGCGCGCTTGCCGCATCGCCCGCGACTCGACCGAGCTGTACGGCACGATCGTCGCCGCCGGCATCGTCGCCTGGTTCGCCTTCCAGGCGTTCGAGAACGTCGGCATGACCCTCGGCATCATGCCGGTCACCGGCCTGCCACTCCCGTTCGTCTCCTACGGCGGCTCCTCGATGTTCGCGGTATGGATCGCGGTGGGGCTGCTGCAGTCGATCAGGGCGCAGCGGCCGATGTCGGCGTGAGCCTGAAGCGGTACTGAGCGAGGGCCGGTAGTCGATCTCCCGGCCCTCACTCGTGTCCGGGGGCTGGTTGAGATCGCTGGCGCGTTCTAGATTCGGTTCATGGCGGACGTGAAGCGGGAGATCGAGCGGAAGTACGAGGTGGCGGACGGTGAGCCGCTGCCCGGGCTGGCCGGAGCCGGTGCGGTGGCGGACGTGGTCGGCAGAGGTGTGGTCGAGCTGGATGCCGTCTACTACGACACCGCCGACGAGCGGCTGGGGGCCGCCTCGCTCACGCTGCGCCGCCGCACCGGGGGCGCGGGCGCCGGGTGGCATCTGAAGTTCCCCGTCGCTCCCGGTGTGCGGGACGAGATCCAGGCTCCGCTCTCGGACACCGTGCCCGAGGAGATCGCCGCGCTGGTCCGCTCACGGGTCCGGGGTGCCGAGCTGGTCCCCGTGGTCCGGCTGCGGTCCGCCCGCGACGTACGGCACCTGGTCGGCGCGGACGGGACCCTGCTGGCCGAGGCGAGCGTGGACACCGTCGACGCCGAGCGGCTCAACCGTGCGGGCGGCACCGCCCGGTGGACCGAGATCGAGGTGGAGCTGGCCGACGGCGCCGACCCGGCCGTGCTGGACGCCGTGGAGGAGCGGCTCGCCGAGGCGGGGGTGCGGCCGTCGAAGGCGTCGTCCAAGGTGGGCGAGGCCCTGCACCGTACCGGCGGCTCCCGTACCCGGCAGGCGGGGCGGGCGGCGGAGCCGGTGACGGCGGGGGACCACGTCCTCGCGTACCTCCGCGAGCAGCGCGAGGCGATCCTCGCCCGTGACCCCGGTGTCCGCCGGGACCTGCCGGACTCCGTGCACCAGATGCGGGTCGCCACCCGCCGGCTCCGCTCCGCCTTCCGCAGCTTCGGCTCCGTGCTGGACCGGGACGCCACCGCCCCGGTCGCCGCCGAGCTGAAGTGGCTGGCCCATGAACTCGGGGTGGGCCGGGACCAGGAGGTGCTGGCGGAACGGCTGTCGGACGCCCTGGGCGCCGTCCCGCCCGGCGAGGTCACCGGCCCGGTCCGCGAGCGTCTCGGCTCCTGGGCCACCGCCCGGCACGGCAGTACCCGCGGTCAGTTGCTCGGGGTGCTGGACTCCGCCCGCTATCTCGCCCTGCTGGACAGCCTCGACACCCTGCTCGCCGACCCGCCGCTGCGGAAGAAGGCGGCCCGGAAGCCGGGCAAGGTGCTCACCCGCGCCCTGAAGAAGGAGGGCGCCAAGCTGGCCCACCTGGTGACGGCCGCGCTGGAGCTGCCGCCCGGCGAGGACCGCGACCACGCCCTGCACCAGGCCCGTAAGCGGGCCAAGCGCGCCCGGTACGCGGCCGAGGCGGCCGTCCCCGCGCTCGGCGGTTCCGCCCGCGCCCTGGCCCGCGCGGCGAAGAAGCTGACCAGTCTGCTGGGCGAGCACCAGGACAGCGTGCTGGCCCGGCAGACCCTGCGCGAGCTGGCGGCGGTGGCGCACGCGGCGGGGGAGAGCGCGTTCACCTACGGGGTGCTGTACGAGCGGGAGGAGCGGGCGGCCCGGAGCACGGAGGAGAAGCTGCCCCGCACGTGGGCGAAGGCCCGCTCCGCGTTCCCGCGCTGAGGCTCGGCGTACGGAAGTCGCGTCCGAACGGGTTAGGCTTGATGGTCACCCTTCCAGCCTCCGGCCGGGAGATGCCCCAGTCAGCTCACGAAGGTAATGCCGCGATGTCTGTCGAGTCGGTCTTCCCGCAGCTCGAAGCCTTGCTCCCGCATGTGCAGAAGCCGATCCAGTACGTCGGCGGAGAACTGAACTCCACGGTCAAGCCCTGGGACGAGGCCGAGGTCCGCTGGGCGCTGATGTACCCGGACGCCTACGAGGTCGGTCTGCCCAACCAGGGCGTCATGATCCTCTACGAGGTGCTCAACGAGCAGAAGGGCGTCCTCGCCGAGCGCACGTACAGCGTGTGGCCGGACCTGGAGGCGCTGATGCGGGAGCACGGTGTCCCGCAGTTCACCGTGGACAGCCACCGCCCGGTGAAGGCGTTCGACGTGTTCGGCCTGAGCTTCTCCACCGAGCTGGGCTACACCAACATGCTCACGGCGCTGGAGCTGGCGGGCATCCCGCTGGAGTCGCGGGACCGTACGGTCGACGACCCGATCGTGCTGGCCGGCGGGCACGCGGCGTTCAACCCGGAGCCGATCGCGGACTTCATCGACGCGGCGATCATCGGTGACGGCGAGCAGGCCGTGCTGGACATGACGGAGATCATCCGCCGCTGGAAGGCGGAGGGCCGGCCCGGTGGCCGCGAGGAGGTGCTGCTCCGGCTGGCGAAGACGGGCGCGGTGTACATCCCGGCGTTCTACGACGTGGAGTACCTGCCCGACGGCCGGATCGGCCGGGTGGTCCCCAACCGTTCCGGTGTCCCGTGGCGGGTCTCCAAGCACACGGTGATGGACCTGGACGAGTGGCCGTACCCCAAGCAGCCGCTGGTGCCGCTGGCGGAGACGGTGCACGAGCGGATGTCGGTGGAGATCTTCCGCGGCTGCACGCGCGGCTGCCGGTTCTGCCAGGCGGGCATGATCACCCGCCCGGTGCGCGAGCGCTCCATCACCGGTATCGGTGACATGGTCGAGAAGGGGCTCAACGCGACAGGCTTCGAGGAGGTCGGCCTGCTGTCGCTGTCCTCGGCGGACCACTCCGAGATCGGGGAGATCGCCAAGGGCCTCGCCGACCGCTACACGGACGACAAGATCGGCCTCTCCCTGCCCTCCACCCGGGTCGACGCGTTCAACGTCGACCTGGCCAACGAGCTGACCCGCAACGGTCGTCGCTCCGGTCTCACCTTCGCCCCCGAGGGCGGCTCCGAGCGCATGCGCAAGGTCATCAACAAGATGGTCTCGGAGGAGGACCTGATCCGCACGGTCGCCACCGCGTACGGCAACGGCTGGCGGCAGGTGAAGCTGTACTTCATGTGCGGCCTGCCGACCGAGACGGACGAGGACGTCCTGCAGATCGCCGACATGGCGACCCACGTGATCCAGAAGGGCCGCGAGGTCTCCGGCTCGGGCGACATCCGCTGCACGGTCTCCATCGGCGGGTTCGTGCCCAAGCCGCACACCCCGTTCCAGTGGGCGCCGCAGCTCTCCGCCGAGGAGACCGACGCGCGCCTGCAGAAGCTCCGCGACAAGATCCGGGGCGACAAGAAGTACGGCCGCTCCATCGGCTTCCGCTACCACGACGGCAAGCCCGGCATCGTCGAGGGCCTGCTCTCGCGCGGCGACCGGCGCGTCGGCGCGGTCATCCGCGCGGTGTACGAGGACGGCGGCCGCTTCGACGGCTGGCGCGAGCACTTCTCCTACGACCGCTGGATGGGCTGCGCGGACAAGGCGCTGGCCGAGTTCGGCGTCGACGTCGACTGGTACACCACCCGCGAGCGCTCCTACGAGGAAGTCCTCCCCTGGGACCACCTCGACTCCGGCCTCGACAAGGACTGGCTCTGGGAGGACTGGCAGGACGCCCTCGACGAGACCGAGGTCGAGGACTGCCGCTGGACCCCCTGCTTCGACTGCGGAGTCTGCCCCCAGATGGACACCCACATCCAGATCGGCCCCACGGGCAAGAAACTCCTCCCCCTGGCAGTGAAGAACGCCGCTCCCGCTCCGAGCGGCCACTCTCACTGAGCCCGAGCGCGAAGAAGGGCCCCACCGGACAGCTCCGGTGGGGCCCTTCTTCGGTTCGGTCGGCGTCAGGCCGCCGGGGCGTACTTCGGGTTGGGGCCGTACTCGTTGGTCTCCGGCTTGCTGTCGGAGACGGTGAAGACGAGGAGGATGATGCCGCCGACGAGGGGGACCAGGGAGATGAAGATCCACCAGCCGGAGCGGCTCGTGTCGTGCAGGCGGCGGACCGTGACGGCGAGGGCCGGGATCAGGACGGCGAGGAAGTAGACGATCCCGAGGATCGAGGTGTCCAGCGCGGCGTCCACGATCGCCAGCACGATGCTGATGATCAGGTTGAACAGGAAGAACATCCAGTATTCCTGCCGCCGCGCGCGACCGCTGAACACCGCGTACTTCTTGAGCACGTCCACGTACCAGTGCATTTGTCGTCCCCCCAGGGAAGTGCGTGATTGGCCTCCCATGGAAGCAGCAGCCCTGGCCGGAATCCATAGCTTTGGCGTGGTCAGATCAAGGCGTTACGTGCCCGCAGCCGTACGGTGATCAAATCCGTTCCTCAGACCGTTCCGGCGATGGCCAGCCGGGCGTCCAGCCAGTCGAAGACCCGCTCCTCGAACAGCGCCCGCCCCAGCGGCTCGCAGTGCAGATGTGCCCCCTCCTCCTCGGTGAAGCGCACCAGTTCCTTGGGGCCGGGCAGCGCGTCGTACAACTGCTCCGACGCACCGGGCCAGAAGTGCTCGCCCTCCGGGTCGGTGATCAGCAGCGGGGTGGTGATGTGGTCCACGACGCGGGTGAGGTCGTGCCGGGACACCTCGGTCAGCAGGTCGTACCGCGAGACCTCGCACAGCAGGTCGTACGGCGTCTCCACCCCGTACGGCTTGGCCCGCCAGCGCCACATCGCGGCCAGCGCCGGGTTCTGCTCCAGCGCCTCGCCGATGATCGCGTCGAACGCGTCCCGGTCCCCGCACTCCCACAGCGTCCGCAGATCCGGCCCGAGGTGCTGCCACCAGCTCTCCGCCACCCGCACCACCCCCGGATCGGCGACCGCCGCCGCGAGCCGGTGCTCGAAGGCGAGTGCGCGCGGCACCCAGTACCCGGCCTGGCTGATCCCCGCCAGCGCGATCCGGCGCGGGTCGACGTCGGGGCGGGCGAGGAGGAAGTCCACGACCGGGGTGATGACGTTCTCCCAGTCCGGCCGGAAAGTGACCCCCCGCTCGAAGAGCATCGACTGCTGGCCGGGCCCGTCGAAGAGCAGGACGCGGTATCCCCGCTCCACCGCCGGGGCACCGAGCAGCGTCCAGGTCGCGCTGAGCGGCCCGTCGCTGCCGTTGTTGGCGATCAGCGTCGGCAGCGGCTCGTCCGTACCGGGCGGGCTGACCAGATAGCCGGGCAGCGTCGTCCCCTCGTACGGGATCGACACCGGCTCGGCGGGCGGGTCCAGGGCCAGCAGGAACCGGTCGAGGCAGGCCCGGTGCTCGCTGAACGCCTCCGCCGCCCGCTTCTCCGCGTCCGGCACCGCGTCCACGCCCACCATCGCGGTGCCCAGATAGCCGGCCGCGCGCAGCCACCCCTCGCGGGCGCTCACCAGGTGACCGGCCGCCGCGCACTCCTCCGCCTCCACCCGGACGCGGCGCCCCAGGTCCAGCCAGGCGTCGAACCACGCCTGCCCGTCACCGCCCGCCACCGACGCGGCGGTGCTGAGCACTTCGCCCGCGTCGGCTCCCTGCCGCCACACCGAACCGAGGGCGAGCAGGATCTCGAAGTTGAACTGGTCGTTCTCGCTGAAGCGATACGTCATGACGGCTCCCGGACATGCCGAGCGAACCCCTGGGTGGTCCGGACCGCACCTCCCACGGTAGGTGCCCGTACGCCACCGCGCACCACGGGCGGGCGGCGTGCGGGCCGGGGCACCCGGCGCGACGATGGGAAGGGGCTCCCACGACGGCACACCTCAGGAGAGGACGTCCTCATGGTTGAGCAGGCGACCACGGAACAGACCACGCCCAGAAAGAAGCCGCTCGGCACCGCGAGCGTGTTCCTCTCCTTCGCCCCCTGGATCATCTTCGGCGTGGTGGCCAGCCCCAGCACCTGGGAGTACGCGGCCCTCGCCGCCCTGGTCGCGGCCCTCGTGCTGTCCGCCCAGGACCTGCTGCACGGCAAGATCCGCATCCTGGACGCGGCCGGCATCGTGTTCTTCGCCGTCCTCTCCGTCCTGGCCCTCGCCCTGAACCGCGGGGACCTGCTCTGGCTGGAGACCTACGCCCAGGTCATCTCCAACGGCCTGGTCGCCGTCGTCGCCTTCGCCTCGCTGCTGTACGACCCCTTCACCGCGCAGTACGCCCGCGAGTCGACCCCGCGCCAGTACTGGGACTCGCCCGTGTTCCGGCACATCAACCGGGTGCTCACCGCGTACTGGGGCGTCACCTTCGCCATCATGACGGCCTCCACCTGGCTCGCCATCCACTTCCCTGGCCAGGACGACTGGTTCAACTGGGTCATCCCGGTCGCCCTGCTGGTGGTGGCGGTGAAGTTCACCCAGCGCTACCCGGAGACGTACAAGTCCCGGGCGGTTCCCGCGAGCTGAGAAGGCATCCAAAAGCGGGCCGGCGGCGTCCATGAGGGTATGGACCTCGACAAGCCGCCCGCACCGCAGCCCCCGGAGGGCTGCCTCGTCGTCGCCCTCCGGCTGCCCGTCCGGATCGTCGTGCTGGTGCTCGTGGTGCCGGTACGGCTCGCGTGGGACGCGCTGGTGGCGGCCGGACGGTTCCTGCACGCCACCGTGCTGCGGCCCCTCGGCCGCGCGCTGCTCTGGGCCGGCCGGGCCCTGTTCGTCTGGCCCTTCGTCGCGCTGTGGCGCTGGGTACTGGTCCCGGTCGGCACGGCACTGCGGTGGCTCGGGCACGTCCTGGTCGTCGCGCCGCTGACCTGGGCCTACGTCCATCTCCTCACCCCCCTCGGGCATGCGCTGCGCTGGGCCGCGCGAGGTGTCGTCACCTACCTCCTGGCACCGGTCGGCCGGGGCCTGGCCTGGCTCGCGCGGGGTGTCGGCGCGCTGCTGGCCGCCGTCGGGCTCGGGCTGTTCACCGGCGCCGCGTGGCTCGTCCGGTACCTGCTCGTCGTCCCGGCCCGGTGGTTGTACATCCAGGTGCTGAGCCCGGCCGGGCGGGCGCTGCTGTGGCTGGCCGAGGCGCTGATCACCGGCGCCGGGGCGGTCCTGTACTGGACGGCGCGCATCCTGTTCGTGCTGCCCGCCCTCGCCCTGTGGCGCTGGGTGCTGGCTCCCGTGGGCCGGGTGCTGGCCGTGGTCGCGCGGGAGGTCGCCGACGCGCTCGGGCACGCCTGGCGGATCGCCGGGCACCTCTCCCGTGTCGTGGGCCGCGCCCTCGGGACCCTCTTCCGGTGGATCTTCGTGGAGCCCGCCCGCTGGGTGTACCGGACCGTCCTCACCCCGGTCGGACACGTCGTACGGGACGCGGTGCTGCGGCCCGCCGCACGGGCCGCGCGCGAGGTGGGACGGGTCACCCGGCTGACCCTCGCCGCCGCCCGCGAGACCCTGCGCGAGACCCGCCGGGAGGTACGCCGGGCCCTCTTCGGGGAACCCCGGCAGCAGGTCGCGGTGGACCGGCGGGAACCTCCGGCGCGCGATCCACGTACTCTTGGTAGCAGTACGACCGTTCTCACGAAGGACTAGGACACTGGGCAAGCGACAGCCCGAAGGCCCGCCGCCCGCACCCGCGGTGCAGCGCATCCGACTGCGTTACACCAAGCGCGGCCGCCTCCGGTTCACCAGCCACCGTGACTTCCAGCGCGCCTTCGAGCGCGCGTTGCGCCGCGCCGAGGTACCCATGGCGTACTCGGCGGGGTTCACGCCGCACCCGAAGGTGTCGTACGCCAATGCCGCACCCACCGGCACGGGCAGTGAGGCGGAGTACCTGGAGATCGCGCTGACCGCACCGCGCGACCCCGGCACCCTGCGCGCGCTGCTCGACGAGTCGATGCCCGCCGGGCTCGACATCGTCGACGCCGTGGAGGGCCGCACCTCGGGCCTGGCCGACCGGCTCACCGCCTCCGTGTGGGAGCTGCGGCTGGACGGCGTGACTCCCGAGGAGGCCAGGGCCGCCACCGACGCCTTCATGGCGGCGGAGACGGTCGAGGTGCAGCGGATGGCCAAGAACGGCGTCCGTACCTTCGACGCCCGCGCCGCCGTCGTCACCCTGGAAACGCGGGACGAGTCGGCTGATAGGCCCAGCGACCGGCCCTGTGCGATACTGCGCCTGGTTGTTCGGCACGTGACGCCTGCCGTACGACCCGACGACGTCCTGTCCGGTCTTCGCGCCGTGGCCGACCTGGCGCCGCCGGTCCCCGCAGCGGTGACCAGGCTGGCGCAGGGGCTGTTCGATGAAGAGACCGGCACGGTGACCGACCCGCTCGCGCCCGACCGCGAGGCAGCCCCGGCCCCGAAGGCCGAACCCGCTGCCGCCGCGACGGTGCCGGCGCCGGAAGGTCCCGCGTAGGGACGGACGCCGTAGCGCCGCCCTCTGATCCGGGAGCCACCTGGGTCGGGCAGCGCACCGACCAGAAGACTTTCGCCAGGCCGTACCGACAAGGCGTACGGAACCGGCGAGACAGGACACAGAGTGCTCCCGTGCGGCGCCCGCGCCCCGGACGGCGGCCACCGCGCATCGCGCGGGCCGCGGACGTCAGCGGTGGCCGGTTCTCTACGAGACCGGCCCCGGACCAGGCGCGGCGACCCGGGAGCTCCGACGGGAGAAATGCCCGCATGCTCGAACCGACTGAGCCCAACGAGGGCTCCGAACCGAACACCCCCAGCGACACGCTGCCCCCGCGCAGGCGTCGCCGCGCCGCGTCCCGCCCGGCGGGTTCGCCCGCCGCCGGAACCGGCACCGAGACCACCGCGCAGGCCGCGGCCCCCGAACCCCAGGCTGAGGCCCCCGAGGCCGAGACGGCCCCGCGCCCGCGCCGCCGCACCACCCGCCGCGCCTCCGCGCCCGCCGGGACCCCGACGGCCGCCGAGGCCGCGACCGTCACCGAGCCGGCCGTACCGGCCGCGTCCGCCGGCGAACAGGCCGACGCCGCCGCCGAGACGCCCGCGCCGCGCCGCGCCACCCGCCGCGCCTCAGCGCCCGCCGGGACCCCGACAGCCGCCGAGGCCGCGAGCGTCACCGAGCCGGCCGTGCCGGCCGCGTCCGCGGGCGAACAGGCCGACGCCACCCAGACCACCGCGCCCGCGCCGCGCCGCACCCGCCGCCGGGCGTCCGCGCCCGCCGGGTCGCCCACGCAGGTCACCGCCGAGGACAACAAGGCCGAGGAGGCCGACGTGGCCCAGGACACCGAGGACAACAAGGCCGCCGAGCCGGCCGAGTCCGCCGCCGAGACTCCGGCCGCGCGTCCGCGCCGCCGCGCCACCCGGCGCGCCTCCGCCCCGGCCGGCGCGCCGAAGGCCGCCGAGGCGCCCGAGGCGGAGCAGCCCGCCGCCGAGCAGCCCGCCCAGCCGGTGGCGGCCGCCGAGACGGAGACGGAGGCCGAGACTCCGGCCGCGCGTCCGCGCCGTCGGGCCACCCGCCGCGCCTCCGCGCCCGCCGCCGAGGCCGCCGTCGCGGAGACGCCCGCCGCCGAGGCCGAGCCGACTCCGGCCGCCGAGCCCGAGGCCGCCCCGGCCGGTCGTACGCGCCGTCGCGCCACCCGCCGTGTCTCCGCGCCCACCGAGACCCCGGCCGCCGAGGCCCCCGCCGTCGAGGCCGAGCCGGTCGCGGAGGCCGAGCCGGTCGCCGAGCCCGAGACCGAGGCCGCCCCCGGCCGTGCCCGCCGTCGCGCCACCCGCCGGGCCTCCGCGCCCGCCGGTGCCCCGGCCGCCGCCGAGGAGAAGCCCGAGGCCGCCGCCGAGCCCGAGCAGCGCCCCGCCCGTAAGGCGACGCAGTCCGAGCCCGTTGAGCCCGAGGGCGGCCGTCGCCGTCGCCGCGCCGTGCGCCAGGCCGCGGGCGGCTTCTCCGCGCCCGCCCCCGCCGAGGGCGACGCCCCCCGCCGTACCGCCCGGCCCGCCGTGGCCACCTTCCAGGCGCCGGTCTTCACCGAGCCGAGGTTCCAGACCCCGCAGCGCGCCGCCGCCGAGGCCGCGGCCCAGGCCGCCGGTGTCCAGGAGCCCGAGCAGGCGGAGGAGGCCGAGAAGGCTGAGGCGGAGACCACCGCCGCTCCCGAGGCCGCCGCCACCGACGAGCGCGACAACGGCCGCCGTCGCCGGCGCCGCCGTGGCGCTCCCGCCGAGGAGACCCGCGCGGTCGAGGAGAAGCCCGAGCCCGTCGAGGAGCCCGCCGAGGACGAGGCCGACGACTCCGACGACGCCGAGGGCTCGGACGACTCCGGTTCGCGCCGCCGTCGCCGCCGGGGCGGCCGTCGCCGCCGCCGTGGCGACGCGTACGACGGTGACGACAACGGTGAGGACGCCGAGTCCGGCGAGCTGGCCGCCGAGCAGGCGGAGCAGGACGCCGAGGACACCGCCGAGCAGGAGGAAGAGGACGCCGAGGACGCCGACGAGGCACGCGGCGAGGAGTCCGGTGGCTCCAGCTCCAGCCGTCGCCGCCGTCGCCGTCGCCGTCGCGCCGGGGACTCCGGTGGCGAGGCCGAGCCGGCGCCCGCGGACGACCCCGAGCGCACGGTCGTCAAGGTCCGCGAGCCCCGCAAGGCCGCCGAGCCGTCCGACGAGGTCCAGTCCATCAAGGGCTCGACCCGCCTGGAGGCCAAGAAGCAGCGCCGCCGCGAGGGCCGCGAGCAGGGCCGCCGCCGCGTGCCGATCATCACCGAGGCCGAGTTCCTGGCCCGCCGCGAGGCCGTCGAGCGCGTGATGGTCGTGCGCCAGCACGGCGAGCGCACCCAGATCGGCGTCCTCGAGGACGGCGTGCTCGTCGAGCACTACGTCAACAAGGAGCAGGCCACCTCGTACGTCGGCAACGTCTACCTGGGCAAGGTCCAGAACGTGCTGCCGTCCATGGAGGCCGCCTTCATCGACATCGGCAAGGGCCGCAACGCCGTCCTGTACGCCGGTGAGGTCAACTTCGAGGCGCTCGGCATGGCCAACGGGCCGCGCCGCATCGAGTCCGCCCTCAAGTCCGGCCAGCCGGTCCTGGTCCAGGTGACCAAGGACCCGATCGGCCACAAGGGCGCCCGCCTCACCAGCCAGGTTTCGCTGCCGGGCCGTTACCTCGTGTACGTCCCCGAGGGCTCGATGACCGGCATCAGCCGCAAGCTGCCCGACACCGAGCGGGCCCGGCTGAAGACCATCCTCAAGAAGATCGTCCCCGAGGACGCGGGTGTGATCGTGCGCACCGCCGCCGAGGGCGCGAGCGAGGACGAGCTGCGCCGTGACGTCGAGCGGCTCCAGGCGCAGTGGGAGGAGATCAAGAAGAAGGCGAAGACGGGCAACGCCCCGGCGCTGCTGTACGGCGAGCCGGACATGACCGTCCGCGTCGTCCGCGACATCTTCAACGAGGACTTCTCCAAGGTCATCGTCAGCGGTGACGAGGCGTGGTCGACCATCCACGGCTACGTCTCCCACGTCGCCCCCGACCTCACCGACCGGCTCCAGAAGTGGACCGGCGAGGCCGACGTCTTCGCCACGTACCGGATCGACGAGCAGCTCGCCAAGGCGCTGGACCGCAAGGTCTGGCTGCCCAGCGGCGGTTCGCTGGTGATCGACCGGACCGAGGCGATGGTCGTGGTCGACGTCAACACCGGCAAGTTCACCGGCCAGGGCGGCAACCTGGAGGAGACGATCACCAGGAACAACCTGGAGGCGGCCGAGGAGATCGTGCGCCAGCTCCGGCTGCGCGACCTCGGCGGCATCATCGTCATCGACTTCATCGACATGGTGCTGGAGTCCAACCGGGACCTGGTGCTGCGCCGCCTGCTGGAGTGCCTGGGCCGGGACCGGACCAAGCACCAGGTGGCCGAGGTGACCTCGCTGGGCCTGGTGCAGATGACCCGTAAGCGGGTCGGCCAGGGTCTGCTGGAGTCCTTCTCCGAGAACTGCGTCCACTGCAACGGCCGCGGTGTCATCGTGCACATGGAGCAGCCCACCTCCGTCGGTGGCGGTGGTGGCGGCAAGCGCGGCAAGAAGCGCGGCCGCGGCGACGGCCACGTCCACGAGCACGAGACCGCCGCGCCGGTGGAGACCGAGACGGTCGCCGAGGTGGCCGCCGAGGCCGCCGAGCCGGTGGCGCTGCCCGAGCCGGACTTCACCCCGGACGAGGAGCTGTACAGCTCCGTCGCCGAGGCGGAGGCCGCCGCCGGACGCGGCCGTTCGCGCCGCAAGGCCGGCCGTCGGGCCTCGGCCCCGGCCGGTGCGCCGAAGGAGGGCAGCCGCCGCTCCGCCGAGCGGGCCGAGCGGTTCGAGCGGGCCGCCGAGGAGGCGCCGACCGCCGCGTCGGTCACCGCCGAGGAGGCCGCCGCCACCCCGGTGCTGCCGGAGCCGGCCGCCGAGGCGCACGCCGAGCCGATGGCCGCCGAGGACCCGGTGGTCGCGCCGGAGCCCGCCGCCGAGGAGGCCGCGCCCAAGGGCCGCGCCCGTCGCCGGGTCACCCGCAAGGTGTCCGCGCCCGCCGGTTCGCCGGCCGGGGCCGAGGCCGCCGTGGTGACCGTCGCCGAGCCCGCGCCGGTGGCCGAGCCGGAGCGGCTGCCGGAGCCGGAGGCCGCCCCGGCGGCCGAGGAGAGCGCCGCCCCGGCCCGTCCGCGCCGCCGTGCGGTGCGCAAGGCCACCGCGCCGACCGCGTCGGAGGAGACGGCCGTGCTGGTCGTCCCGTCGTCCGCGCCGGAGCCGGCCGCCGCCGAGCCCGCCACCGAGGAGCCCGCCGCCGAGGCGGAGCCCGAGGAGGCGGCGCCCGCCAAGAAGACCGCCCGCAAGGCGGCCAAGAAGGCACCGGCGAAGAAGACGGCCGCGAAGAAGGCCGCGCCCGCCAAGAAGACGGCGGCCGCGAAGAAGACCGCCGCCAAGACGACGACGGCGAAGAAGACGACGGCCAAGAAGGCGGCCAAGACCGCCAAGACGGCCGCCAAGTCGACGGCGAAGAAGACCACCACGGTCCCCGCGCCGGACGACGAGAGCTGAACCGGAAAACCCTCGTGTGGTCCTGTCGTTCGCGACAGGGCCACACGGCTTTGCCCCCCACCCCGCGAACCGGGGAAGTCGCCCCGGAACCGGGGAAGTTAAGGAGAACCCGCGATGATAGGTCTCGTGCTGGCGGCCGGCGCCGGACGGCGTCTGCGCCCCTACACCGACACCCTGCCCAAGGCGCTCGTGCCGGTGGGCCCCGAGGGCGACGAGGAGTCGCTGACGGTGCTGGACCTGACGCTGGGGAACTTCGCGGAGGTCGGTCTCACCGAGGTCGGCGTCATCGTCGGCTACCGCAAGGAGGCCGTCTACGACCGCAAGGCCGCGCTGGAGGCCAAGTACGGCCTGAAGATCACGCTGATCGACAACGACAAGGCCGAGGAGTGGAACAACGCCTACTCCCTGTGGTGCGGCCGCGACGCCCTCAAGGACGGCGTGATCCTCGCCAACGGCGACACCGTGCACCCGGTCTCCGTCGAGAAGACCCTGCTGGCCGCGCGCGGTGACGGCAAGAAGATCATCCTCGCGCTGGACACCGTGAAGTCCCTGGCGGACGAGGAGATGAAGGTCGTCGTGGACCCCGAGAAGGGCGTTCAGAAGATCACCAAGCTGATGGACCCGGCCGAGGCCACCGGTGAGTACATCGGTGTCACCCTCATCGAGGGCGACGCGGCCGAGGAGCTGGCCGACGCCCTGCGCGCCACCTTCGAGCGCGACCCCCAGCTCTACTACGAGGACGGCTACCAGGAGCTGGTCAACCGGGGCTTCCGCATCGACGTCCAGCCCATCGGCGAGGTCTCCTGGGTCGAGATCGACAACCACGACGACCTCGCCAAGGGACGGGAGATCGCGTGCCGATACTGACCCGGCTCATCCCCTCGCCGGTCGTCGTCGACATCCGTCCGGGTGCCCTCGCCGACCTGGCGAGCATCCTCGCCGACCAGCGCATCTCGCACTCCGGCCGCCTGGCCGTCGCCGTCAGCGGCGGCTCGGGCGCCAGGCTGCGGGAGCGGGTCGCGCCCCAACTGCCGGGCGCCACCTGGTACGAGGTCGGCGGCGGCACGCTGGACGACGCGGTACGGCTGGCCGACGAGATGAAGTCCGGCCGCTATGACGCCGTGGTCGGGCTCGGCGGCGGGAAGGTCATCGACTGCGCCAAGTACGCGGCGGCCCGCATCGGCCTGCCGCTGGTCGCGGTCGCCACCAACCTGTCCCACGACGGCATCTGCTCGCCGGTGTCCATCCTGGACAACGACGCGGGCCGGGGCTCGTACGGTGTGCCCACGCCCATCGCGCTGCTGATCGACACGGACATCATCCGCGAGACCCCGGTGCGCTTCGTGCGCTCGGGCATCGGGGACGCGGTGTCGAACATCTCGGCCGTCGCCGACTGGGAGCTGGCCAACCGGGTCAACGGCGAGAAGATCGACGGTCTCGCCGCCGCCATGGCCCGTCAGGCCGGCGAGGCGGTGCTCCGGCACCCCGGCGGCTGCGGCGACGACGCGTTCCTCGCCGTACTCGCCGAGGGTCTGGTGCTGTCCGGCATCGCCATGTCGATCGCCGGCCACACCCGGCCGTCGTCCGGCGCCTGCCACGAGATCAGCCACGCGCTCGACCTGCTCTTCCCCAAGCGGGCCGCCAGCCACGGCGAGCAGGTGGGCCTCGGCGCCGCCTTCGCCATGCATCTGCGCGGCGACCACGAGGGCTCGTTCCTCATGGCCGCCTCGCTGCGCAGGCACGGGCTGCCGGTGCTGGCCGAGGAGATCGGGTTCAGCGTGGACGAGTTCGTCCGGGCCGTGGAGTTCGCTCCGGAGACCCGGCCCGGCCGGTACACGATCCTGGAGCATCTGGACCTCGCCCCGGACCAGATCCGGCAGGCGTACGCCGACTACACGGCCTCGCTGGAGCGCTGAGCACCCGCTGCTCAGAGCCCGGTTTGACCCGTACGGAGCGCCCCCGTACTCTTGACCGTCGGCGTGTCATTTGAACATGCCACATCCCCGTAAACCTTCTCCTCCCGGTCGCCTGGGTGCGGTCGGGAGAGGTCGTTCATGGTGTTCTGCCGGTCCGGCTGGCCTGCGGGGGTGCCGTCCTTCGAGCGAAAGTGAGATCCGCGTGTACGCCATCGTGCGCAGCGGTGGTCGCCAGCACAAGGTTGCTGTCGGCGACATCGTTGAGGTTGACAAGATTTCCACTGCCAATGTCGGTGACACGGTCGAGCTCTCGACCCTGCTCGTTGTCGACGGTGACTCCGTGACCAGCGACCCGTGGGTGCTGGCCGGCATCAAGGTCCAGGCCGAGGTCGTGGACCACCACAAGGGCCAGAAGATCGACATTCTGCGCTACAAGAACAAGACCGGCTACCGCCGTCGTCAGGGCCACCGCCAGCAGTACACGGCGATCAAGGTCACTGAGATCCCCGCGGCTGCGAAGTAAGGGACTGAGAAGACATGGCACACAAGAAGGGCGCATCGTCCACCCGGAACGGTCGCGACTCCAATGCCCAGCGGCTCGGCGTGAAGCGCTTCGGCGGTCAGGTCGTCAGCGCTGGTGAGATCCTCATCCGCCAGCGCGGCACCCACTTCCACCCCGGCGCCGGCGTCGGCCGTGGCGGCGACGACACGCTGTTCGCCCTCCAGCCCGGTGCGGTGGAGTTCGGCACCCACCGCGGCCGCAAGGTCGTGAACATCGTTCCGGTCGCCTGAATCCCTGATTCACGGCCGCGAGCGTAAAAGCTGCGCGAGGCGGACCTCACTTCCCGGTCGGGAAGGCGGGTCCGCCTTTCGCGTGTTGACATAGGTATTACCCGTACTTTTCTGGAGGCACCGAACCATGACCACCTTCGTGGACCGCGTCGAACTGCATGTCGCCGCGGGTAACGGAGGCCACGGCTGTGCCTCCGTCCACCGTGAGAAGTTCAAGCCGCTGGGCGGTCCGGACGGCGGAAACGGCGGGCGGGGCGGCGACGTCATCCTGACCGTCGACCAGTCCGTGACCACGCTGCTCGACTACCACCACTCCCCGCACCGCAAGGCCACCAACGGCAAGCCCGGCGAGGGCGGCCACCGCTCCGGCAAGGAGGGCCAGGACCTGGTCCTCCCCGTCCCCGACGGCACGGTCGTCCTGGACAAGGCCGGGAACGTGCTGGCCGACCTCATCGGCCACGGCACCTCCTACGTCGCCGCGCAGGGCGGCCGGGGCGGCCTCGGCAACGCGGCGCTCGCCAGCGCCCGCCGCAAGGCCCCCGGCTTCGCGCTGCTCGGCGAGCCCGGTGACCTCCAGGACGTGGTCCTGGAGCTGAAGACCGTCGCCGACGTGGCCCTGGTCGGCTACCCGAGCGCGGGCAAGTCCTCGCTGATCTCGGTGCTCAGCGCCGCCAAGCCGAAGATCGCGGACTACCCCTTCACCACGCTGGTCCCCAACCTCGGTGTGGTGACCGCCGGTTCGACCGTCTACACCATCGCCGACGTGCCCGGTCTCATCCCCGGCGCCAGCCAGGGCAAGGGCCTGGGCCTTGAGTTCCTGCGCCATGTGGAGCGCTGCTCGGTGCTGGTGCACGTGCTGGACACCGCCACGCTGGAGTCCGACCGCGACCCGCTCTCCGACCTCGACATCATCGAGGAGGAGCTGCGCAGCTACGGCGGGCTGGAGGACCGGCCCCGCATCGTCGTCCTCAACAAGATCGACGTGCCCGACGGCAAGGACCTCGCCGAGATGGTCCGCCCCGACCTGGAGGCGCGCGGCTACCGCGTCTTCGAGGTCTCCGCGGTGGCCCACACCGGCCTGCGCGAGCTGACCTTCGCCCTCGGTGACCTGGTCGGCCGGGCGCGCGCCGCCAAGCCGCAGGAGGAGGCGACGCGCATCGTCATCCGGCCCAAGGCCGTGGACGACGCGGGCTTCACCGTCTCCCGCGAGGAGCTGGAGGGCGAGCCGGTGTACCGGGTGCGCGGCGAGAAGCCGGAGCGCTGGGTGCGCCAGACCGACTTCAACAACGACGAGGCCGTCGGCTACCTCGCCGACCGCCTCAACCGCCTCGGCGTCGAGGACCGGCTGACGAAGGCGGGCGCCCGCGCGGGCGACGCCGTCGCCATCGGCCCCGAGGAGAACGCGGTCGTCTTCGACTGGGAGCCCACCGTCACCGCCGGCGCCGAGATGCTCGGCCGCCGCGGCGAGGACCACCGCTTCGAGGAGGAGCGCCCGGCGGCCCAGCGCCGCAGGGACCGCCAGGCCGAACGCGACGAGGCGCAGAAGGAGTTCGACGACTTCGAGCCCTTCTAGGACGCGGAAGTCAGCCGTACGGGCCGGGACGGCGGCGCCGGAAACCCCTTGTGAACAGGGTTTCCGGCGCCGCCCCCGGCCTTCGCGTCATCCCCGGTGGGAAGGGGTGACCGACATATGACCTCTTGGCGAGTAACCTTTTACCGCTTCTCCCCGTCTAGTCACCTGAGCCGGAACACGGGAGGCGCTCACGCGCCATGGGGGAAGAGCACACAGTGAAGATCGCATTCCTGGTCCGCGACCTCTGCCACATGGGCGGGGTGGTGAGCGCGACCCAGAACCTCGCCGGGGCGCTCGCCGAGAGGCACGAGGTCGAGATCGTCGCACTGCGCAAGGTCCGCGACGAGTCGTACTTCCCGCTGGACCCGCGGGTGACGGTACGGGCCCTGACCGATCTGCGCCCGTACTCGCCCGTCTCGGACGTGGACGATCCGCTGGCCGACCGGTTCACGCTGGTCTACCCGCCGAACACCGGGGTGCAGAAGCCGGTGGTCAGCCGGCTGGCCGAGCTGCGGCTGCTGGAGTACCTCGCCACCACCGACGCGGACGTGGTGGTCAGCTCCAACCCGCGCATCACCGTGCTGCTGGCGCACGCCCAGGGGGGCTTTCTGCGCGTGGCCCAGGAGCACTCGATGCCGCTCATCTACGCCGACGACATGAAGAAGAAGCTCTTCCCCGCCTACCTCCACCTGGACGCGCTGACCGCGCTCACCCCGGAGGAGGCCGACAGCATCGCCGGGCAGGTGCCGGGTGTCCGCGACCGGCTCGCGGTGATGCCCAACTGCGTGCCGGCCGCGCCGGTCCGCTCGCGCGGCACCAACAAGGTCGTCATCTCCGCCGGCCATCTCACCGACAACAAGAACCACGCGCTGCTCGTCGAGGCGTTCGCCCGCGTGCACGCCGAGGCGCCGGACTGGACGCTGCGGATCTACGGCAGCGGTGCCGAGAAGGCCCGGCTGCGGGCCCGTATCCATGAACTCGGTCTGTCCGGCCATGTGTTGCTGATGGGGCCGGCCGCGCCGGTGACGCCCGAGTTCGGCAAGGGCTCGCTGTTCGTGCTGCCCTCCAAGCGGGAGGCGTTCGGCAACGTCGTCGTGGAGGCCATGGCGGCGGGGCTGCCCGTCGTCAGCACCGACGCCGACCACGGGCCGCGCAACATCCTCACCGACGGCGAGGACGGCCTGATCGTGCCGTGCGGGGACGTGGACGCCATGGCGGAGGCCGTGCTGCGGCTGGTCCGGGACGACGAGCTGCGGCGGAAGATGGCCGAGGCCGCGGTGACCGGCGCCGAGCGGTTCCAGGAGACGGCGAGCCGCGAGCGGTTCGAGGAGATCCTCGCGCAGGCGTACGCCCGCAAGGAGCTGCCCCGCGACGCCACCGTACGGGCCGACGACCAGGGGAGCCTGCACATCGCCGTGGGCCCGCTGCCCGCGAGCGCCGAGGGTGCCGAGCTGGTGCTGCGCAAGGAGGGCAAGGCCCCCGAGGAGCGCCGGTTCGCGCTGACCCCCGGCGGGGACGCGCTGGTGCCGTGGGACGGCGGACTCCCGGAGGGCACCTGGCAGTTGGCGCTGGCCACCCCGGCGGGCGCCGAGGTGCCGCTGTCCGCCGACGGCTTCGGCTGCGACACGCGGGATCTCCTCGCGGTCGAACTGCCCCGCACCGAGGGCCCGTCGCTCGCGCTGCTGCTGCCGCACCGGGACCAGGAGGGCCGGCTGCGGGCGCGCAGCGTGCTGCGCGCGACGCACGCCGAGGCCGGGGACATCGAGGCCGGCGAGCGGACCCTGCGGCTGCGCGCGGGTCTGTGGGGCGCGGCCGTCGGCGAGGGCGCGGTGCTGGAGGCGGTGCACCGGCGCGACAAGAAGCGCGTGCTGGCCTACCCGCTCCAGGACGCCGGGGGCGGCACCGTCACCGCCGTCGTGGACTGCGCGGCCCTGGCCGGGGAGCACACCGGCGGCACGGGCTCGGAGATCGTCTGGGACTTCTGGGTGCGCCCGGCCGCCGGTGCCGAGCGGGTGGCGCTGGCGAAGCTGGCCACCGACGTGCTCAGCCCGATCGACGTGTTCGTGCTGCCCAGGCCCGTGCTCGTCACCGAGGAGGCCGTGGCCGGCGCCCTCCAGGAGCGGTCCTTCTCCCTGGGCGAGCGCGCCCTCCGCGAGGCCAAGCGGGTGCTGAAGCCGGCCCCGCGACCGAAGCCGGAGGTCCGCCGCCGGGAGACCGAGCTGCGCCCCTACTTCACCCTGACCGGCCAGTTCGCGGTGAAGACCGTCCGCCTCTGAAGAGACCCGGACGAAAAGGGGCCGGGCCCGGAGGGCATTCCCTCCGGGCCCGGCCCCTTCACGCGTTCAGCCTCAGATCTCCTTGGCCTGCTCCAGCATCCGGTCCACGACCCGCGCCGAGGCGTGGCCGTCGTCCAGGTCGCAGAACAGGTGGTGGAAGCGGTCGAACCGCTCCTGGTACTCCGCGGACACCGTGTCGATGTCGCGGATCGCGCTCACCAGGTCCTCGGAGTTGTCGATCAGCGGGCCGGGCGAGTCCTGCTCGAAGTCGAAGTAGAACCCGCGCAGCTTGTCGCGGTAGTGCTCCAGGTCGTACGTGAAGAAGAGCATCGGCCGCTTGAGGTGGGCGTAGTCGAACATCACGGACGAGTAGTCGGTGATCATGATGTCCGCCGCCAGGTACAGGTCGGCGATGTCCGGGTACTCCGAGGCGTCGAAGACGAATCCGTTGCCCGCGCCGGGCACCGCGTCGACCACGTTGGAGTGGCGGCGGATCAGCAGCACGTGGTCGTCGCCGAGGCGGCGGCGCGCGTCCTCCAGGTCGATCCGCAGGTCGAACAGGTACTGGCCGGCGCTGTGCGACTGGTCGTCGCGCCAGGTCGGCGCGTACAGCACGACCTTCTTGTCCTTCGGGATGCCCAGCGACTCCTTGACCTTGTCCGCGATCTTGTCCTTGTCCGGGGAGTACAGGTAGTCGTTGCGGGGGTAACCCGCTTCCTGGATCTCACCGTCGTAGGAGAAGGCACGCTTCAGGATCGGCGTGGAGAAGCGGTTGGAGGAGACCAGCAGGCTCCAGTTCTTCGCCTCCAGCGCCAGCCGGTTCTGGTACTCGCGGTCGAAGTAGAGGGTCTCGATGTCGTGACCGATCTTCTTCAGCATGGTGCCGTGCCAGGTCTGCACGATGACCTGGCCGGGGCGGCGCTCCACCCACTCGGGCAGGTGCCCGTTGGTGACGATGTAGCGCGAGGTGGCCAGCGCCTCGAACCACTCCCGGCCCCACATGCGGACCTTGTCGGCGGTGGGCGGCAGGTTGACCTGGCCGTCGCGCACGGCCCACAGGAACTTCAGGTCGCTGCCCCGGCGCAGCAGTTCCTCGTGCATGGCACGCGGGCTGTCCGAGTACTGCTTGCCGTTGTAGCTGAGGAAGAACACCTGGTCGCGCAGCGGCTGCTCGCGGCCGGGCTCGTACACCTCGCGGCGCAACTGGAGCATGCGGTACGGGCCGCGCTCCAGGTCGGTCAGCTCCGAACGGCAGTTGAGCTGCGGGAAGTCGCCCCAGCGGCTCTCGAACCAGTAGCGGCGGCCGCCCAGTTCGGTGTGCAGCGGGAACTGCGCGGCGGCGAGCCGGTCGATGACGAACTCGGCGTCCGGCACGCTCCCGTTCTCACTGCGCAGCAGCAGGTTCCAGCGGCCGGCCTTCAGCGGGACCCCGCCGGAGCCGCCCATCACGGACGGGTCGAAGGAGACGGTGAAGGTGCCGTCGTCCGCCCAGTCCACCGACGCCCGGCGCTCGTCGAAGCGGTTGCTGGCCTTGAGCACCAGCTCGGAGCCGATCAGCTCGCGCGAGGCGCGCCCGCCGACCGCGATCCGGCCCTCCCGGACGGCGACCGAGGTCAGCACGGCCCGGCGCACCCGGCCGACGATCTTCAGATAGCCGTTGTTGCCGGAGATCAGCGCGACCTCACGGTTGGCGCCGGCCGCGCCGAAGGACTCGGGCACGTCGGCGGAGAGGTCCGCGAGACCCTCGCCCATGACACTGCCGAACTGGCGCTGCGTACCGTCCGGGGACTTGGCCAGCAGCGCGACACTCCACAGCCGGCGCTCGGGCTGGGCGTGGTCCTCGACGTCCTCGCTGGCCAGCAGCACCACGTCGGACAGCGGCACCCGGCTCTGGAACGTGGTGCGCGCCCCCGCACGGCCGACGTCGATCGGGTACCAGCGGACCTCGCCGCTCTTGGCGTTGGTCAGCCGCAGCGACAGCTCCTCGCCGGACTTCAGGTCGGTGCGCAGCTCGCCGTCGATCTCGACCGAGTCCGCGGTGATCCGGCGGTCGGTGATCAGCGCGCGCACCTTCTCCACGCGCAGCTTGAGCGCCCCGCGCTCCACGACGGGGAGCATCCGGAAGTCGTCGTCGAGCCACTGGTACGGCGCGAAGTTGGCCGCCGCGCCGCCGCGCGCCCACACCGCGCTGCGGCGCACCAGGCCGGAGGCGTAGACGTTGATGCCGACGTGCCACAGGCCCTCGCGCCAGGCGCCGCCCTTGCGCAGCTTGGCCGGGTCCAGCTCCAGCTCCCAGCCGGCCCAGTCGTAGTTGTAGCGCTTCTGGCCGGAGTCGGTGGTGGTCTCCGGGCGGTAGACGTTCTTCGCCGGGAGGAACATGCGCTGGCGCGAACCGGACCGCTTGAGCTGGACGACCTTCAGGCTGCTCCGCTTGGCCGACATGTCGATCTTGTCGATGTAGGCGTCGCCGGACAGCAGCAGCTTGCCGCCCTGCCAGGTCGCCGCGCGCAGCGGGGCGCGCAGACCGAGGTCGCCGTCGATGCGCAGCGCCGCCTTGGGCAGCTCGAAGCCGCTCTCCTCCAACGTGCGGAAGCTGGCGTACTTGCGGAAGGTGCCGGAGACCTCGACCGGGTCCTTGCGGCGCTGGGAGGCCAGCAGGGCGATCAGCTCGGGCATGGCGTGCTTGCGCACCAGCAGCCACTGGACGCGCAGGTCCGTCGGCAGCGCCATGACGATCTTCGGGTCGATGGTGTCGAGGAAACGGTTGGTCGCCTCCAGGAACGCCTCGTGGAACTCGGCGGTCGCGTCCGGCACGACCCGCAGGAACAGCCGCAGGTCGTCGCGGAGCACGCGGTCGTCGTACTGGCGCTTGTACTCGGCGAACTCGGCGCCGGGCTGCTGGGCGAGGTAGTCGCTGACCATGCTGACCGCGGTGACCCGGTCGCGGATGGCCTGCGGCTCCCGGCGGCGCTGGGTGATCGACGGCGCCGACTCGCCCTCGCGCAGCCGCCAGTAGTAGGTCGGCTCGCCGATGATGTCGATCGCCTCGGCCTTGTAGTGCGCCGGGAGCACCACCGGGATGTCCTCGTGGAGGATGCCCTCGGGGAAGGAGAAGCCCTGGCCCTCCCAGAAGGTGCGGCGGAAGACCTTGTTGCAGGCGATGCGGTCGGCGACCAGCTTCGGGATCTTCGAGATGTGGGTGCGCTTGCGGGCCTCGCCGGCCAGCATCTTCAGCAGCGGCACCTGCCAGGAGCGCTCGCCCTTGAGGTGGAAGACGTTGCCGGTGGCGAAGTCCGAGCCGGTCTCGTCCAGGCTGCTCACCATCAGCCGGTAGGCGTCCGGCGGGATGACGTCGTCACTGTCGACGAAGGTCAGGTACTCCGCGTCGGCGGACATGTGCGCGATGCCCGTGTTGCGGGCCGCGCCGAGACCGGCGTTCTCCTTGCGGATGAGGTGGAACCGCTCGTCGCGGGCCGCGTACTCGGCGGCTATCGCGGCCGAGTCGTCGGGGGAGCCGTCGTCGACCATCAGGACCTCGAGGTCCTGGAAGGTCTGCGCCGCCAGCGAGTCGAGGCAGGCGGGCAGGTAGCGCTCCACGTTGTAGATGGGAACGATCACACTGAGCCGAGGGGCCATGGTCGGGTTGTCTCTCCTCATGAGTGGTCAGGCCCGCTCGAGCGGTTCGAGCGCCTGCGGGGGAGTCGGTGCGTGGTGACGGTCGGCGAACGGGACGAGGGGCAGCATGTCCTCCTCGCCGAGGAAGACCCGGCGCACCACCCGCTCGGCCGCGCGGCCGTCGTCGAATTCGCAGTAGCGCCTGCGGAACCGGTCACGGTAGCGGGCCGCCTCCGGCCCGTCGTACTCGCCCGATTCGAGGAGCCTGATCAGCTCCGCCTGCGAGGTGGCCACCGCGCCGGGCGGCTCCTCCATCAGGTTGAAGTAGGTGCCGCGCACCGCCGAGTAGATGTCCCAGTCGGAGGCGTAGATGATGACCGGCCGGTCCAGCACCGCGTAGTCGAACATCGCGGAGGAGTAGTCCGTGATCAGGGCGTCCGCGGCGAGGTACAGCTCCTCCACGCGCGGGTGCCCCGAGACGTCGACGATACGGCCGCTGCGGCGCAGCTCCTCCACGTGGCTGGAGTTGCCGTAGAAGTAGTGGCCGCGCACCATCAGCGTGACGTCCGGGCCGAGTTCGTCGGCGAGCCGGACCAGGTCGAGGCTGGGGGTGAAGCCGGCCTGGTACTCGCGGTGGGTCGGCATGTAGAGGAACGCCCGCGTGCCGTCGGCGAGTTCGAGTGAGGCGCGGGCCCGGCGCACGTCCTCGGCGGTGGCGTTGACGAGGATGTCGTTGCGCGGGTAGCCGGTCTCCAGCGAGACGTACGAGCAGGGGTAGACCCGCTCCCACACCGTGGTGGAGAACCGGTTGGAGCTGAGGCTGTAGTCCCAGCGGTCGCAGCGCTCCAGGAGCTTGTCGAAGCTCATGCTGGTGGACGCCGGGTACTTGCGCTGGTCCAGGCCCATGGTCTTGAGCGGGGTGCCGTGATGGGTCTGGAGGTGGATCTGGCCCTCGCGCTTGACCACGCTGTCCGCGAAGTTCACGTTGTTCACGAGGTACTTGGCGCGGGCCAGCACCGACCAGTACTCGCGCGAGCCGACCCGCACGAACTCGTGTCCGGCCGGCACCCGGTCCACCGCGTCCGCCTGGACCGCCCACACCCGGCGCACCTGCGGTGCCAGCCGGGCGAGTTCGGCGTCGATGGCCGCCGGGTTGCAGGAGACGCTGCGGCTCCAGTAGGCGGAGAACAGCGCCAGGTTCTCGTCCAGCGGCAGCTTGAGCTGGGACTGGTAGAACACGCCCATCGCGTTGCGCTTGGACTGGTTCAGCGTGGTGCGGGCCCGGCGGCGGACCGCCTGGCGCAGCTTCACCGCGCCCAGCGCGCTCGCCATCGTGAGGTACGAACCCCGCTCCAGCATCGCGTACTTGTGGCCGAGGTTGCCGCCGGGCCGGGCGAAGCCCTTGGGGAGGCGGGCGCGGTAGTCGGCGGAGGCGCGGCGGAAGAACTCGGCGCGCGCGTTCTGCGGCAGCCGGCCGGGCTTGGTGAGGACGGTCAGGTAGTGGTCGGTCATCTTGCGGAACAACGGCCCGCGCCACTGGTCGAGTTCGGGGTGCGCGTCCAGGAAGTCGAAGATGCGGCCGTACTGGTCGAAGACGTCGAAGTGCTTGCGGCTGACCGTCTTCAGGATGTTGCCGCCCTCGCGGCGCTGGCGGTACATCACGCAGACCCGGTCCAGCAGGGCGATGTGCTCGGCGCTGATCATCGAGCAGAACGTCCAGGGGGCGTCCTCGTAGTAGCCGGGCGGGAAGCTCAGGCCCATGCGGAGGACGAAGTCGCGCCGGTACGCCTTGTTCCAGACGATCTGGAGCAGGTCCAGCAGCTCGGGACGCTCGGACAGCGGGAAGGACTCCGGGCCGTCGGGGCGGAGCAGGGCAGCGCGCTGGTTGGGGAGGATTCTGCCGTCCCAGTAGCTGCGCGCGTAGTCGTAGACGAGTATCTCCGGATCACCGGCGGCCTCCAGCCGCCCGGCTATCGCCCGCAGCGCGCCCTCGGTGAGGGTGTCGTCGCTGTCGAGAAACAGGAGGTACTCGCCCGTCGCCTTTTCCATGCCCGCGTTGCGCGCCCGGCCGAGGCCCACGTTCTCCGTGAGGTGAATCACGTGAATACGGGGGTCACGCTCCGCGTACTCGTCCAGAATGGCGCCCGAGGCATCCGGGGAACAGTCGTCGACGGCGATGACCTCGAAGTCCGGAAAGTCCTGTTCGAGGATCGAGTCGAGGCACTCCGCGAGGTACGCCTGCACCTTGTACGCAGGGACGACGAGAGAGAGTTTGGGCATCCTTTACAACCTGTTCCGAGAACCGATCACGTGAGTGTGGGCCGGGACCGGAGTGAACTGGGAGTGAACTCTGTCCGCCGACGGGCCCAATCGTGCCGCCGCCACAGAGTACAAGGACGCTCCCGCAGCGCGAATCGCTCCTTTCCGCCGCGCGACGTGGTCCATCTCATATCTCCGCTCACGTCCTTTTTCGGAATGTCCGTCACGGGATGTCGGATTAGATTTTCCCCGGACCATCAAGGAGTCTGCTGCCGGTAAGGAACTTCGAGGAGGCCCTGGAATGAGCTGGCTGGTCACGGGAGGCGCCGGATACATCGGCTCGCACGTGGTGCGCGCGATGACGGCGGGCGGCGAGAGCGTCGTCGTGTACGACGACCTGTCGACGGGCAGTGCCGGCCGGGTCCCCGCCGGGGTCCCGCTGGTCGTGGGCAGCGTGCTGGACCAGGAGCTGCTCGAAGGCACCCTGCGCGAGCACGGCGTGACCGGCGTGGTGCACATCGCCGCCAGGAAGCAGGTGGGGGAGTCGGTCGAGCGCCCGCTCCACTACTACCGCGAGAACGTGACGGGCCTGCAGACCCTGCTGGCCGCCATGACGGCCACCGGCGTCGAGCGGATCGTCTTCTCCTCCTCCGCCGCCGTCTACGGCATGCCCGACGTCGACCTCGTGACCGAGGACACCCCGTGCGCCCCGATGAGCCCCTACGGGGAGACCAAGCTCGTCGGTGAGTGGCTCATCGCGGCCGCCGCCCGCGCCCACGGCCTGCGCGCCGTCAGCCTGCGCTACTTCAACGTCGCCGGAGCGGCCGCGCCCGAACTCTCCGACGAGGGTGTGTTCAACCTCATCCCCATGGTCTTCGAGCGCCTGGAGGCGTCCGAGGCCCCCCGCATCTTCGGCGACGACTACGCCACCGAGGACGGCACCTGCGTACGGGACTACATCCACGTCCAGGACATCGCCTCCGCCCACCAGGCCGCCGCCGTCCGGCTGCGCGAGGCCCCCGAGGGCACCTCGCTGGTCCTCAACATCGGCCGGGGTGAGGGCAGTTCGGTCCGCGAGATGGTGGACCGCATCCTCAAGACCACCGGCAACGAGGACGTCACCCCCGAGGTCACCGAGCGCCGCGCCGGCGACCCCGCCCGCGTGGTGGCCGCCGCGAGCCGCATCCACGCCGAGCTGGGCTGGACGGCCCGGCACGGTCTGGACGAGATGATCGACTCCGCCTGGCAGGGCTGGCGTCACCGCCACGGCTGATCCGGATACAGCGGGACCGGGTACAGCGAGAAGCGCCGGTGCGGACTTTCGCACCGGCGCTTCACCGTATTCACACCTTCAGATCCGCCTGGTCCCCCATCACCACCACCGGGTGCTGCTTCGGGTCCAGCGTGCGCAGCAGGTACTCCATGTCCGCCTTCGACTGGCTCACGCACGCCGACGTACCGCTGCCGTGGTCCATGTGCAGCCAGATCCCGCCACCCTTGGACTGCCCCTGCGGGCGCGTCTGGTCGTTGGGCGGAGTGCCCTTGACGCGGTTGTAGTCGATGGCGATGACCAGGTCGAAGTCGTGCCAGTACGACTTCTTCCAGTAGTGCGGCGCCTGGAAGGCGGCCGACTCGGTGTAGGGCAGCTTCGCCTCGGGCTGGGCCAGCACCCCGCCGGCGTCGCTGAGGGTGAACACCCCGACCGGGCTGCGCAGATCGTCCTCGTGGTGGTTCGTCGTCCAGCCCTTGCGGCCGTTGTGCGTGGCCCAGTCGCGCTCCCGCGTCCAGGCCGACCCCTTCTTCGTGTACAGCGCCGCGTGCGAATCGGCCGAGTTCCGTCCCTCGCCGGAGACGACCAGTACCTGCCGGGACTGCGCGGGCACGCGCTTCCACAGCCGGTCACCGACGCCGGGCAGCCGCTTCAGGCCGGTCTCCGGGGCCTTCCTGTCGTCCGGGGCGTGCGCGGCACCCGAGTCCTTCTTGTCCGGGCCCCCGCACCCCGTCGCCCCCAGGACGAGCAACGCCCCGCCCGCGAGAGCCGCAACCGCTCGTACCGCACCGCCTTTTCGCATGGGCTCCATGGTCGCAGAACGTGCCCCGTCCGCATGCCGTACCTTCACCGCACCCGCCGTCCGCCTGCTGAAACCCGGCTGCACCGGCCACCGGCATTCCCGTAGATTGCGGGCACACGGACCGGGGCGAGAGGAGAAGCGGGCAAGGTGGCAAGCGCAAGGCAGACCGTGGGCGAGGCCCGGCGGATCGTCGTCAAGGTGGGGTCGTCCTCGCTGACCACCGCCGCCGGCGGACTCGACGCGGACCGCGTGGACGCGCTGGTCGACGTGCTGGCGAAGGCGCGCGGTGGCGGGGAGAAGGAGATCGTGCTGGTCTCCTCCGGCGCCATCGCCGCCGGACTCGCCCCGCTCGGCCTGGACCGCCGCCCGGGGGACCTCGCCCGTCAGCAGGCCGCCGCCAGCGTCGGCCAGGGCCTGCTGGTCGCCCGCTACACCGCCTCCTTCGCCCGCTACGGCGTCCGCGTCGGCCAAGTCCTGCTCACCAGCGACGACATGAGCCGCCGCGCCCACCACCGCAACGCCTCCCGCACCCTGGACAAGCTGCTGGCGATGGGCGCCTTCCCGATCGTGAACGAGAACGACACCGTCGCCACCGACGAGATCCGCTTCGGCGACAACGACCGGCTGGCCGCCCTCGTCGCTCACCTCGTCCACGCCGACCTGCTGGTCCTCCTCTCCGACATCGACGGCGTCTACGACGGCGATCCCGCCCGCCCCGGCACCTCCCGCATCGCCGAGGTGCGCGGCCCGGCCGACCTCGCCGGGGTCGAGATCGGCAGCGCGGGCAAGGCGGGCGTCGGCACCGGGGGCATGGTCACCAAGGTCGAGGCCGCCCGGATCGCGGCCGCCGCCGGCATCCCCGTGGTCCTCACCAACACCGTGCACGCCGCCGACGCCCTCGCGGGCGGCGACACCGGCACCTGCTTCCACCCCACCGGCAAGCGCTCGGCGGGCCGGCTGCTCTGGCTCCAGCACGCCTCCACCCCGCAGGGCTCCCTCACCCTGGACGACGGCGCGGTGCGCGCGGTGGTCGAGCGGCACAGCTCGCTGCTGCCGGCCGGGATCGCCGCCGTCACCGGCGAGTTCAGCGCCGGGGACCCGGTGGAGCTGCGGGACCGGGCCGGGCAGGCGGTGGCGCGGGGGCTGGTGAACTTCGACGCCCGGGAGCTGCCCCAGCTGCTCGGGCGTTCGACCCGCGAGCTGGCACGCGAGCTGGGCCCGGCCTACGAACGCGAGGTCGTCCACCGGGACGACCTGGTACTCCTGCACCCCTGACCGCCGCCCCCGCGCCGGAAAAGCCGGGCACGCCGGACGCCCCCGGTGGGGGACGTTCCGTAAAACCGCCACGCGGAGCCCTGCGGCCTGCTCAACTTTGTTGCGGGGGCGTGTTGAAGGGACACGTTCCGTCAAGGGGCCATGCGTGAAGGAGGCCGTCGTGAGACGAGTCCGTCCTGGGGCGGCGTCCCGCGGTGCTCTGACGAGCGTCGCGGCGGGGGACACCTACGAGGAGCCCAAGGACCTGCCCCGCCTGTGGCACGTCACCCTCAGCGTCTCCGGGGAGCGCGTCCCCGTACAGGATCTGCGGCGGGCCCTCGAACAGCTCGCCCACGACCACCCCTTCCTCCTGACCAGCAGATACGCCGGTGACCACGCGGAGATCCGGTACTGGGAGGAGGCCCGCGACCTGCACGACGCGGCCGCCGTCGCGCTGCGGCTGTGGGGTGAGCACCGGCAGACCGCCGGGCTGCCGCCCTGGGAGATCGTCGGCCTGGAGGTCATCGACCGCGAGACCTACCACCAGCGCATTGCCGAGGGCTACGGCCCCGCACCGGCCACCCCCGTAGGGGTCCACCCCTTCTGAGCCGGGGCGTTTTGCCCCGTCTCGCGGGGTGGAACAGCCTCCGGAGGGATGCGCGCACCGCACTACCCTTCCCCCATGACCACGCTCTCCCCGTACGACTCCCTCTCGCCGGTCACCCAGGCCGCCTACCGGGCCAGGGCGGCCGCCGCCGACCTCGCGCCGCTGCCGCGTGCCGACAAGGACGACGCGCTGCTCGCCGTCGCGGACGCGCTGGAGGTCCGCACCGCCGAGATCGTGGCCGCCAACGCCCGCGACGTGGCCAAGGCGCGGGAGAACGGCACCAGCGAGTCGGTAGTGGACCGGCTCACCCTCACCCCGGAGCGGGTGCGCGCCATCGCCGCCGACGTGCGGGACGTGGCGAAGCTGCCCGACCCGGTCGGCGAGGTCGTCCGGGGCAACACGCTGCCCAACGGCATCGACCTGCGCCAGGTCCGCGTCCCCCTCGGCGTCGTCGGCATCATCTACGAGGCCCGGCCGAACGTCACCGTCGACGCCGCCGCGCTCTGCCTGAAGTCCGGCAACGCCGTCCTGCTGCGCGGCTCCGCCTCCGCCTACGAGTCCAACACCGCCCTGGTCCGGGTGATCCGGGACGCCGTCGGGGGCGCCGGACTGCCCGCCGACGCCGTGCAGCTCGTGCCGGGGGAGAGCCGGGAGAGCGTGCGCGAGCTGATGCGCGCCCGCGGCCTGGTCGACGTGCTCATCCCGCGCGGTGGCGCCTCCCTCATCCGGACCGTGGTCGGCGAGTCCACCGTCCCCGTCATCGAGACCGGCACCGGCAACTGCCACGTCTACGTGGACGCCGACGCCGACATCGACATGGCGATCGACATCCTGGTCAACTCCAAGGCCCAGCGGGTCAGCGTCTGCAACGCCGCCGAGACCCTGCTGGTCCACCAGGACATCGCCGCCGCCTTCCTGCCCCGCGCCCTGGACGCGCTCGCCGGGGCCGGGGTCACCGTGCACGCCGACCCGCGCGTCCTGGCCCACGCCGAGGGCACGAAGGCGACCGTGGTGGAGGCGGTGCCGGAGGACTGGGAGACCGAGTACCTGTCGTACGACATCGCCGCCGCCGTGGTCGACTCCCTCGACAAGGCCGTCGAGCACATCCGGCTGTGGAGCTCCGGGCACACCGAGGCGATCGTCACCACCAGTCAGCAGGCGGCCCGGCGCTTCACCCGTCTGGTGGACTCCACCACGGTCGCCGTGAACGCCTCCACCCGCTTCACCGACGGCGGCCAGTTCGGCTTCGGCGCGGAGATCGGCATCTCCACCCAGAAGCTGCACGCCCGTGGCCCCATGGGTCTTCCGGAGCTGACCAGCACCAAGTACATCGTCACCGGCGACGGCCACGTACGCCCCTGAGCCTCTCCGCGAAGCGCCCACGGGACGACGGACGAATTTCCGTACCGTCTGCCCAAATTGACCCCCCAGGTCTACTCTGGACCCGTGCCGGAGGACGTGGGGGGCACGCCGTTCCCTGACGGCTGGGAGCCCGACGACGACCACGACCGCGGAAGGTCGGACGAAGAGTTCGCCTCCGTGGTCTTCGACGCGGCCTTCGTCGCCGCCGCCACCGTCCACGAGCCCAGCGCCGTGGAACGCCTCCTCGCCGCCGCCGAGGCACGAGCCGAGGCCGCCGATGCCGAGGGCCGCCGCACCCACGCCCCCGCCGACCCCTACGACGAGGGCTACGGCCCCGAGGGCAGCGGTTTCGGCCACGACCTGGACGACGACGACTTCGACGGCCGCTACGCGCACGACGGCCACGAGGGCCCCCTCGCGGGCCTGCGCTGGCACCGGCCGGTGGCCTGGCTGCTCGCCGTGGTGATGGGCGTCGGCATGGTCGCGCTGGCCTTCGCCGCCGTCTACCGGGGCGCCTCCTCGGGCAGCCGCGACCGGGTGCCCGCCCCCGCCTCCACCGGCCTCGGCCGGGACGGCGCCGCCGTGCCCTCCCTGACCGCCGAGCAGTCCCGGCCGGCCGTCACCGCGATACCGCCCACCCCCTGACACCCGCTCGGCGTCTTTGGTGGGAACCTGTCAGAACTTGTCGCGTACCAGCGCGTTTACCCGAGCCCGCCGCGACCTACCCTGAAGGTATGGGCGGGCCTGGAGACCCACCGGAGGGCACCCCCGAGGGCGCTCCCGGCGGTGCCGAGGACGAGTACCGATCCGTCGTGTTCGACGAGTCGTTCGTCCGCGCTGCCCGGCTCCAGGAGTCCTCCGCCCGCGAACGCGTCAGCGACCACGCCCCCGCCGTACGCCGCCGCCCGCCACTGCGCCGGGGCATCCCCCGGCAGGCGATGGTGCTCCTGCTGCTGCTCGCCGTGGCCTTCGGCACCGCCGTCTTCATGGGCTTCCGCCACCCGTACGGCGCAGCCCCCGTGAAGAGATCCACCGAGCCGCTGCGGATGAGCGTCGTCCCCCTCGCCCCGCGCGGCCCGGTGCCCGGCGCCCCCGACGCCCGCACGCTGTACGCCCGCAGCCCCGCCGCCCGGTTCGCGGTGGGCCTCGCCGGGATGCCGCTGCCTCCCTCGCAGCCCACCGCGCACTTCTCCGACAGCCAGGTCCTCGCGGCCCTCGACACCGCCCGCAAGTACGTCCTGCACTCCGCGCTCGACCCCGACGTGCTCACCGGCCGCCAGGTACGCCCCGTACGGGCCCTGATCGCCGCCGACCAGCTCGACCAGTTCGACCGGAGCATGGACGCCCCGGCGGCCGACGGCAGGCACGCGCCCACCGGCTGGATGGTCCGCTTCGACCCCGCCCGCACCGCCCTCGCCGACGACGACATCCGCACCCGCGGCGCCCTGAAGGTGACCGAGACCGACGCGGCCACCCTCCAGGTCGTGGCCGACGGCACCTTCGTCTACGCCGTGCGCGCGGCCGGCACCGAAGGAAGGACCCCGGTGTCGCTGTTCACCGTGCGCCGCGAGCTGACCTTCCGCTTCGACCGCGACACCCTGCGCATCGGCCAGACCCGGCTGACCGTCTCCAGCACCCAGGCGGGCCCGCTCTCCTGCGCCGCGGACACCGCCGCCTATCTGCGGCCGCTGCTGGCCGGGGAGCACGCCAAGGCGGGCGGACCGCCCGGCACCGACCCCTACGGGACCGGCGCCGCGGCGCTGTGCGGCACGCTCGCCGACACCGCCCAGCCGCACGTGTGAGCGCGGGCGCTCAGCCTCCTGCCGGGGCGTCCTTCGCGGGACCGTCCTTCGGCGGCTGCCCGGCGAAGCCGTTGAAGCCCCGCTTCACCCGGCCGCCCAGGTCGCCCGCACCGCCCGCGAGGTCCGAGACCAGCTTCATCAGCGGGTCCTTGCTGGTGCGCACCTCGCTCGCGTAGCTCGCGGCGGACTGGCGGAAGGACTCGCCGACGCGGGCGTCCTTGTCCTCCTCGCGGCGCGGGTAGTGACCGTCCATGATCCGCTGGAAGTCACGGGAGTCCGCCCACTTCTTCAGCTCGGCCGCCCGGATCGTGGTGAAGGGGTGCGAGCGGGGGAGGACGTTCAGGATCTTCAGCACCGAGTCCCGCAGGTCGCCCCCGGCCTCGTACTCCTCGGCCTGCTCCAGGAACGCGTCCACGTTCATCTCGTGCAGGTGGTTGCCGCCCGCGATCTTCATCAGGCCGCGCATCGACGCCCGAAGGTCCTGGCCCACCAGCAGCCCGGCCCGGTCGGCCGACAGCTCGGACTTGCGGAACCACTCCCGCAGCGCCGTCACGATCGCCATGATCGCCACATTGCCCAGCGGAATCCACGCCACCTTCAGCGCCAGCGAGGTCAGGAACAGCAGCACCGTGCGGTACACGGAGTGGCCGGACAGCGCGTGGCCCACCTCGTGGCCGACGACCGCCCGCATCTCCTCCTCGTCCAGCAGCTCCACCAGACCGGTGGTCACCACGATCACCGGCTCGTCCAGCCCGATGCACATCGCGTTCGGCTTCGGGTCCTGCGTGACGTACATCGCCGGGACCTTGTCCAGGTCCAGGATGTAGCAGGCGTCCCGGAGCATGTCGCTGAGGTGGGCGAACTGGCGGTCGGAGACCCGCACCGAGTCGGACAGGAACAGCAGCTTCAGGCTCCGCTCGGGCAGCAGCCCGCTCAGCGCCTTGAACACCGTGTCGAATCCGGTCAGTTTGCGCAGCGCCACCAGGGCGGAGCGGTCCGCCGGATGCTCGTACGCGCGCGAGGAGATCCCCGGGAAGCGGCTGCGGTGCCTGCCGGGCACCCGCTCCTGGCCGGCCTGCTCGTGGCGGTCGTCGGACATGTCGTTCCCCCTGCGTCTCGGATAACCCGCTGCGCCCCCCGGACCGGGCCCAGCCTAGGCGGATATACCGTGGACGGGCAGCACCCCCAAAGGAGTCATGTCATGGAGCACCACCCCGCAGCCGCCTGGCTGACCGAGGCCGCGTCGAGCGCCGCCCAGCAGCAGGGGCCGGGCAACCTGCTCCGGATCGTGCTGATCGTGATGGTCGTGGGCTGCGCGCTGACCGGCTGGTTCCTCCTGCGCGGCTACAAGCAGAAGGACGACTGACACCTCCGCCGGGTTCCCGCCGGGCCCCTTTGCCGGAGTCGGCGTGATCGCCGAGGGGGTGCCCGCTTACGATGGACAGACGTCTTTATCCCGCCCACACGCGATAGGTCACGCCGAAGATGAGCCTCCACAGCACCGCTGCCCAGTTGGTCACTCTCGCCGCCGAGGGCGCAGAGCACGGCGGCAACCACAACAGCCTGAACCCCGCGATCACCGGCGGCGGCGCCCTGTTCATCCTGCTGCTCCTGCTGTGGATCACCACCCGCTTCAACCGCGACCGCTGAAGCCCGGCCGGTCCCCGGCGAGAAGCCGCAGGCCGGGCCGGTAGGGTCTGCACGCATGGGAGAGCAGGACATGCCTACCGGTCCGGCGGAGGGCACCGTGGACGAGCCGGCACGGAGCACGGCGGACCACGGCCCCGCCCGCACGGGCCGGCGCAGGCTCGGCGTCATGGGCGGCACCTTCGACCCGATCCACCACGGGCACCTCGTGGCGGCCAGTGAGGTCGCCGCCCGGTTCCAACTGGACGAGGTGGTGTTCGTGCCCACCGGCCAGCCCTGGCAGAAGTCGCACCGGGCCGTCTCCCCGGCCGAGGACCGCTATCTGATGACGGTCATCGCCACCGCCGAGAACCCGCAGTTCTCCGTCAGCCGCATCGACATCGACCGCGGCGGTCCCACCTACACCGTGGACACCCTGCGCGACCTGCGCGCCCTCAACCCCGACACCGACCTGTTCTTCATCACCGGTGCCGACGCCCTCGCCCAACTGCTCACCTGGCGCGACTCCGAGGAACTCTTCTCCCTCGCCCACTTCGTCGGCGTCACCCGCCCCGGCCACCAACTGACCGACGCCGGGCTGCCGGCGGGCGGTGTCTCCCTGGTCGAGGTGCCCGCGCTGGCCATCTCCTCCACCGAGTGCCGGGCGAGAGTCGCCAAGGGGGACCCCATCTGGTACATGGTCCCGGACGGGGTCGTCCGCTACATCGACAAGCGCGAGCTGTACCGCGGCGAGTGAGCCGAGAGGGGCCACCGGTGAACGACCGATACGAAGCTGGGTACGGCGACGACAGTTACGGAGGGGACCAGTACGAGATCGTCGGCTACGACGACTACGGCCGCCCGGTGTACCAGCAGGTCCCGTCCCAACAGCAGCCGCAGCAGGGGACGTACGACCCCTACGGGCAGCAACAGGGTTACCCCCAGGGCGGTTACGACACCGGGCAGCAACAGCCCATACCGCCCGGCTACGACCCCTACGGGAACCAGCAGGCCCCCTACGACCCGTACGGGACCGGCGCCCAGGACCCCGCCCCCGGCTACGACCCCTACGGGCAGGCCGCGACCAGTGGACAGCAGCCCAGGGTCACCGAACAGACGGCCTACATCCCGCAGCAGACGCGGCCCGACGAGGACGCCAGGACCGAGGCGCCCCCGGCCGAAGGCCAAAAGGCGGGCCAGGACGGGGAGTTCGCGTTCGTCGAGGAGCCGGACGGCGACTCCGAGGACGTCATCGACTGGCTGAAGTTCACCGAGAACCGCACCGAGCGCCGCGAGGAGGCCCGCCGCCGCGCCCGCAGCCGGATCATTGCCCTCGGCGTGGTCCTCGCCCTGGTCGTCGCGGGCGGCGTCGGCTACCTCTGGTACGCCGGGAAGCTGCCCGGCGTCTCCTCGCCCGGCACCGCGACCGGCACCACCGTCACCGCGGGCGCCCAGAAGCGCGACGTGATCGTGGTCCACCTGCACGACACCGGCAAGCGCGGCACCTCCACCGTGCTGCTCGTCGACAACACCACGACCCAGCGCGGCACCACCGTCCTGCTCCCCAACTCCCTCGCGCTGACCGACGATTCGGGCACCACCACCACGCTCGCCAAGTCGGTGGACGACGACGGCTCCTCCGGCACCCGCGACCAGCTCGACACCGTCCTCGGCACCGACATCCAGGGCACCTGGCGGCTGGACACCCCCTACCTCCAGAACCTCGTGGAGCTGGTCGGCAACATCGAGATCGACACCGACACCGACGTGCCCGACCCCGACGCCAAGAAGAAGGGCTCCGCCCCCCTGGTGCACCAGGGCACGGCGCAGACCCTCAGCGGCAAGGCGGCCGTCGCCTACGCCACCTACCGGGGGCCCGGCGAGACCGAGAACGCCCAGCTCAAGCGGTTCGGTGAGGTCATGCAGGGCGCCCTGCGCAAGCTGTCGTCCGACCCGTCGGCCGCGACGACCACCGTGCAGACCCTCGCGCAGATCCTCGACCCGCCGCTGACCGACAAGGACCTCGGCACCTTCCTCGCCAAGCTGGCCGACCTCGCCAAGGACGGGAAGTACCAGACGGTGCCGCTGCCGG
Source organism: Streptomyces bauhiniae (assembly GCF_004784475.1). Taxonomy (GTDB): domain Bacteria; phylum Actinomycetota; class Actinomycetes; order Streptomycetales; family Streptomycetaceae; genus Streptomyces; species Streptomyces seoulensis. Next base: position 774,951 of record NZ_SRRT01000003.1, on the reverse strand, counting down.
TGCAGAGCGACGGCACGCTGAGCGCCGGGACCAGCGACAGTGTGGTCAAGAACATCCTGGGCGGTACCGCCAAGAGCCCCGACGCCGGCTCCGCGGTCCGGGTCGCCGTACAGAACGCCACCGGCGCCAAGGACGACACCGACAAGGCCCGCGTGACCCTGCTCGGCGGCGGCTTCGGCTTCATCGAGGGCGGCACCGCCTCCGGCGCCCAGGCCGCCTCCAAGGTGGTCTACTCCGACCCCGCCGACAAGCAGAACGCCGTCGAGGTCGCCAAGACCCTGGGCCTGCCCGCGGGCTCCGTGAGCAAGGGCGCGGTCTCCTCCGGCGCCGACGTCCTCGTCGTCCTCGGCCAGGACTACCAGCCTGCCGCCTCCTGAACCGGCGCGGCACACCCCACGTGAGCACCGGAACACGTGGGGTGGGCCCGGCCGCGCGTGAGACCCTTGGAGTCCTGGTGCCTCCGGCAAGCGCCCCGCGCCCGACCCGAGTCTTCGCACACCGCACCCCGTCCTCGAACGAAAGCCGCACAGTGACCGCCACCGACCGTTCCCTCGAACTCATCAACACCGCCGCCCAGGCGGCCGCCGACAAGCTCGCCCACGACGTCATCGCCTACGACGTCAGCGACGTGCTGTCGATCACGGACGCGTTCCTGCTGGCCTCCGCGCCGAACGACCGCCAGGTCCGGGCGATCGTCGACGAGATCGAGGAGCGCCTGCAGAAGGAGCTGGGCGCCAAGCCCGTCCGCCGCGAGGGCGACCGCGAATCCCGCTGGATTCTGCTCGACTACGTCGACATCGTCGTCCACGTCCAGCACAGTGAGGAGCGCGTCTTCTACGCCCTGGAGCGCCTGTGGAAGGACTGCCCAGAGCTGGAGCTGCCCGAGGAGGCCCGCGCCACCCGCGGCAAGGCCGAGGAGCACGCCAAGCTGCACGCGGACGAGGCCGGTGACGAGCCCGGCCAGGAGCGCTGATGAGCGCCACCGGTGAGGTGACCGACCGCCCGGGCCGGGGCCGCCGGATCATCCTGTGGCGGCACGGCCAGACCGCGTGGAACGTCGAACGCCGCTTCCAGGGCACCACGGACGTCGAGCTGACCGCGACCGGCGTCGCCCAGGCCCGCCGGGCCGCCCGGCAGCTCGCCTCGCTGCGCCCGGACGCGATCATCGCCTCGGACCTCAAGCGCGCCTCGGACACCGCCGACGAGCTGGCCGCCCTCACCGGCCTCGACGTCGTCCGCGACGAGGCGCTGCGGGAGACCTACGCGGGCGTCTGGCAGGGCCTGACGCACGAGGAGATCATCGCCAGGTTCGGCGACGACTACGCCGCCTGGAAGCGCGGCGAGCCGGTCCGGCGCGGCGGTGGCGAGCTGGAGACCGAGGTCGCCGACCGGGCCGCCCCCGTGGTGCTGCGGCACACGGAGAAGCTCCCCGAGGACGGCACCCTGGTGGTGGTCAGCCACGGCGGCACCATCCGTACGACCATCGGCCGGCTGCTCGGCCTGGAGTCGCACCACTGGGAGAGCCTCGGCGGCCTGACCAACTGCTGCTGGTCGGTGCTCGGCGAGGGCGCCCGCGGCTGGCGGCTGCTGGAGCACAACGCGGGCACCCTGCCCGAGCCGGTCCTCGGCGACGACGACTGAGCCGCGCCGAAGCCCCCTGGTCGGGGGCCCGGGACCCGGATTTCACTTTCCGGCAGGTCACAGGCTAAAGTTCTTCTTGTTCGGCCCGCGGAGCGGGAGGAACGCGAGGGGCTATAGCTCAGTTGGTAGAGCGCCTGCATGGCATGCAGGAGGTCAGGAGTTCAATTCTCCTTAGCTCCACAGATCGGCACTCCTGGTGAGTGATCAGAGATCGGTGATGAAGATCCCGTCCCTTCGAGGGGCGGGATCTTCTGCATCTCCCCCGCGTCAGCCGCTCGCTTGAGTCGATCGCGTTCCATGGTCGTATACCTCTGCGAACGGTCTTCGTCCGGGGGCGACCGTGTCCGGACCGGTACTGAGGCGTCGCTGACCGTGCAGGCCCGGCCGTGGCAGAATCAGACGGCCGGAAGGGGGCTCGGCCCGACGGGAGGGAGTGGCGATGCCTGCGCGCATCCTTGGAGGTTCCGCGCACGTGGCCTGCGGCCACAGCCGGAGCTGAGCGATGGGTGCACACAGGCGGAAGTGCGACTGGTGCGGGAGCGGCACCCCGATCGTCCGTGACATGGAGCCGATCAACCCCGACTACCAGTACTGGTGCGAGGAATGCGCACGGGCGCTGATCATAAAAGGCGACCCCATCGAGACGTACCGCGAACTCGAGGGGGAGCCGATCTACGGCCGGCTGCTGGAGGAGCACTGCACGCTCAAGCGGTTCTACTCCTTCGTCACCGCATAACCGGCAGCGCGGCATAACGGACATAGCGGAACCGATTTGGTGTTCCACCCCGGGGTCCGTGTAATGTTGGCATCGCCGCCGGGGAAACCGGGCGGAAAACAACAAGGGGCTATAGCTCAGTTGGTAGAGCGCCTGCATGGCATGCAGGAGGTCAGGAGTTCAATTCTCCTTAGCTCCACAGAAATCGAAGGCGGACCGTCGTAAAGACGGTCCGCCTTCGCCGTGTTGGCAGCGGGGTCAGCGGCCCAGTGCGCGCCGTCCGCGGCCCTGGGAGACCACCGGGAGGTTCCGGGCGGGCGCCTGGCCGCGGGTGTCCTCCTCGATGCGCAGGGCGAGCGCCGGGCAGCGGCGTACCGCGCGCAGCGCCTTCGCCTCCGCGTAGCGCGGGACCTGGGCCTGGGCGACGGTCGGGAAGCCGTCCGCGCCCAGCTCGAAGACCTCCGGAAGGATGTCCGCGCAGAGCCCGTGGCCCCGGCACAGCGTCCAGTCCACGTAGATCTTCTGGCGGCTGCCCCCGGACTCCTCCGGCGCCGCGCCGCCCGTGATGCCGGCGGGCAGCTTGCCGTCCTCGAACAGCGGCAGCACGCCCTCCACGGGGCGGCCGCAGCCGTTGCCCAGGACATGGGCGGCCAGGTCGTCCGTGAACGCCTTGATGGTCGACTCCAGGAACATCGCCGAGCCGTCCGGGTGCGAACACGCCCCGCGCCGCTTCACGTTCTTGGCGACCTGCTTCAGCGCCTCCAGCGCGGCCGGCCCGCCGCCGTTGATGATGTCCTCCATGCCCCGCGCGGCGGCGGGCAGCCCGAGGTAGCACGGGCCGCACTGCCCGGCGCTCTCGTCGGCCAGCCACTGCGCCACCCGCAGCGACTCGCCCAGCGGGCACGTCTCCTGACTGATCGGCAGGATCGCGCCCGCGCCCAGCGCACCGCCCACCGCGTCCAGCGAGTTGCGGGAGACGACCGCCTCGTTCACCGTCGCCGCGTCGATCCACTTGCCGTGGTAGCCGCCGGTCAGCACGCCCTGCGGCACCGGCGGGGCACCGGCGAGCTGCAGGATGTAGCGCAGCGGCACACCCGTGGGCGCCTCGATCACCATCGGGCGGGCGACCGCGCCGGACACCGTCAGCATCACCGTGCCCGGCTCGTCGTACAGACCGGTGTTGCCGTAGCGCTCGGGGCCGATGCGGGCGGCGATGGCCAGTTGGGCGAAGGTCTCGGCGTTGGAGAGCAGGGTGGGGACCCCGCCGACGCCGCTCTGCGAGGCGCTGATCTTCCGGCCGGGCGGGATCGCCGGGCCGCCGTCCACCGAGCGGATCAGGGAGGCGGCGGCGCCGGTGACCATGCGGACCGGGTTGCGCTGCACCCAGGCGCGCAGGGCCGAGCGGCGCGAGTTGCTCAGGCCGCGCTCGGCGAGGGCCGCCTCCATCGAGCGCTGGGTGGACTCGCGGGTCACGCCGATCACCAGCGTGCGCGCGCCCATCGCCTCGGCGCACAGCAGCGCGCCGTCCAGGATGAGGTGCGGGGCCCGGTTGATCAGCACCGTGTCCTTGCGGCAGGCCGGCTCGTCCTCGCTGCCGTTGACGACGACGACCGGGCGTACGCCCTTCTTGATCGCCGACTCGGCGACCGAGCGGAGTTTCTTGTGGAAGGGGAAGCCCGCGCCGCCGCGCCCCTTGAGATGGATCTTCTCGGCGAGCTGCGCGAGCTGCTCACCGCCGAGCGGCTCGAGCGGCCCGTGCACCTTGAGATGCATGGGCAGGTCGAGCCGTTCCACAAGGTCGAAACCCGACGTGAGCTGGGGAAGTCCGACCACGCGGACCTCGGGGACGTCGGGAAGGGCCTCGTTCACCTATGGCCTCCGGAAGGCGTGTTCCAGGGTTCGCCCGAACCCGGCGCGTCGTATCCGGCGCCGGGGGTCGCTTCAGAGGCGGGACCGCTGTTGAACGTGTCGGAGGAGTTGTACGTCCCGTAGCGGGCGTTCGTCTCACCGGTGTTGTACACATCACTTCCGCCGTATCCGGGGGTGCCCGGATTGCCATAGGCGGGGATGTTGTATCCGGTGTCCTGCATCGGGTCGTAGGAGGAGGGCGGGGCCTCGCCGACCGGGGGCGGGGACGGCACCGGCCAGCTCGACGCGGGACCGGCGGTGTTCACCGTCTGCCGGGGGGTGCCCGGTGCGCCCGCGGTGCGGTAGGCGGCGGCGAAGCCGGGGTCCGGGGCGGGGGCGGCCGGGGACTGGTACAGCGGGCCGGACGGGGCCTCGGGGGCGCGGCGGGGTTCGCGGCGGTTGTCGAAGCCCGGCTCGTTGCGGCGGCTCCGGCTCGCCTCCAGGCGGTCCAGGTCGGAGGGCTCGCCGCCGCCGAAGAGGCCGACCAGGCGGTCGGCGATCCGGCGCTTGACCGGGCGGGGGGCGGCGCGCAGGGCCAGGCCGGCCATCACGCCGAGCAGGGAGAGGCCGTAGAGGATCACGAAGATGGGTTTGGCCTGGCGGCCGGCGTACAGCCCGTGCACCAGGGCCGCGCACCACGCCGGGTAGGCCAGCATGTGCATCGCGCGCCAGCGGGCGGCCACGGGGGCCGGGGTGGCGAAGTTGCTGCGCAGGGCGCCGGTGACGCCGACGAAGACCATCAGCAGGCCCGCCAGGGAGCCCAGGCCGATCAGACCGCCGCTGCCGGTGACGCCGAGGGAGAAGGGGATGAGGGCCGCGATGAGCTGGGTGTGGTCCAGCGCGATCTTGGTGGTGATGTGCAGCAGCAGGAACGCGATCGAGCCGACCGCCGTCGTCCGGTGCACCGCCTGGCCGATGATCCGCTGGCGCGTGTTGAGCAGCACCCGGTCCTGGGCGACCAGGCCCCAGATGACCGAACAGCTCAGCGAGACGAGGGACAGCACGCCCGCGCCGAAGTTCAGGAACTCTTGGAACTGACTGCCTCCCACCAGCACGACCACCGGTATGAGCAGCAGGACGACAGCGGACGCCACCCCATAGGCCGACCGGCCGGGCTTGGGGAGCGAGCTGTTACTACGACGAGGGTTCATGGGGGCAACTCCGAGCAGTTTCGGGAAGGCGGTCCCGCTGCCGAACTCTAGGTGGAGCCATACCGATCAGTACGAGGTTTGAGTTATTGCGTTGTTATCAAAGGACGAATCACCTGCGGCGTCGTCCCTTAGTGACTGTTACGCGAAGTAATCCTTGACCCGGATTCAGATCTGGCGGCCGTACGGACATGTCTCACCTGCATACGCAAGCGCGTCGCGGCTTGCTCAAGGGCTGCGGTACCCTAGCGCCATGCGTGCTGTACGCCTTCTGCTTAGCGAGCCGCGCTGATCAGTACCGACCACCGGTCGCACCGGACGGTCGGCATCGGCGCGGCGTCCCCTCCTGTGTGAGGGGCTTTTTCGTTTCCGCGGGCAGATTTCCGCGGGCAGAGACGATCGATGGAGCTTTGAGGATCATGAGCGAGACGAACCCCGCCGCCACCGCTGCCGCGTCGGCGGAGGCCGCGCCGCACCGCTACACGGCCGCCCTGGCGGCCGAGATCGAGGCACGCTGGCAGGACTTCTGGGACGTCGACGGCACCTACGCCGCGCCGAACCCCACCGGCGACCTGGCGGACGACGCCGAGCTGGCGGCGAAGCCCAAGAAGTTCATCATGGACATGTTCCCCTACCCCTCCGGCGCGGGCCTGCACGTCGGCCACCCGCTGGGGTACATCGCCACCGACGTCTACGCCCGCTTCCAGCGCATGACCGGGCACAACGTCCTGCACACCCTGGGCTTCGACGCCTTCGGCCTGCCCGCCGAGCAGTACGCGGTGCAGACCGGCACGCACCCCCGCGTGTCCACCGAGGCCAACATGGAGAACATGAAGGCCCAGCTCCGCCGGCTGGGCCTGGGCCACGACAAGCGCCGGTCGTTCGCCACGATCGACCCCGAGTACTACAAGTGGACCCAGTGGATCTTCGTCCAGATCTTCAACTCCTGGTACGACGACGAGGCCAGGAAGGCCCGCCCGATCTCCGAGCTGGTCGCCCTCTTCGAGTCCGGTGAGCGCCCCGTACCGGGCCACACGCGCGCGTGGAGCGAGCTGACCGCCGCCGAGCGCGCCGACGTCCTGGGCGAGTTCCGGCTGGCCTACGCCTCCGACGCGCCGGTCAACTGGTGCCCGGGCCTGGGCACCGTGCTGGCCAACGAGGAGGTCACCGCCGACGGCCGCTCCGAGCGCGGCAACTTCCCCGTCTTCAAGGCCAAGCTGCGCCAGTGGAACATGCGCATCACCGCCTACGCCGACCGTCTGATCGAGGACCTGGAGGGGCTGGACTGGCCCGAGGCCATCAAGCTCCAGCAGCGCAACTGGATCGGCCGCAGCGAGGGCGCCCGCGTCGACTTCCCCGTCGACGGCGAGCGCATCACCGTCTTCACCACCCGCCCCGACACCCTGTTCGGCGCCACCTACATGGTGCTGGCCCCCGAGCACCCGCTGGTGGAGAAGTTCACCCCCGAGGCATGGCCCGAGGGCACCCACGACGCGTGGACCGGCGGACACGCCACCCCGGCCGAGGCTGTCGCCGCCTACCGCGCGCAGGCCGCCGCCAAGTCCGACGTCGAGCGCCAGGCCGAGGCCAAGGACAAGACCGGCGTGTTCACCGGCGTGTTCGCCGTGAACCCGGTCAACGGCGAGCAGGTCCCGGTCTTCATCGCCGACTACGTCCTCATGGGCTACGGCACCGGCGCCATCATGGCCGTCCCCGCCCACGACACGCGTGACTTCGCGTTCGCCCGCGCCTTCGAGCTGCCGATCCGCTGCGTGGTCGAGCCCACCGACGGCCGCGGCACCGACACCGCCACCTGGGACGACGCCTTCTCCTCCTACGACGCCAAGCTGGTCAACTCCGCCGGCGACTCCGTCACCCTGGACGGCCTGGCCGTCCCCGAGGCCAAGGCCCGCATCACCGAGTGGCTGACCGAGGCCGGCATCGGCGAGGGCACCGTCAACTTCCGCCTGCGCGACTGGCTGTTCAGCCGCCAGCGCTACTGGGGCGAGCCCTTCCCGATCGTCTACGACGAGGACGGCATCGCCCACGCGCTGCCCGAGTCGATGCTCCCGCTGGAGCTCCCCGAGGTCGAGGACTACAGCCCGCGCACCTTCGAGCCCGACGACGCCGACACCCAGCCCGAGACCCCGCTCTCGCGCAACGACGAGTGGGTCCACGTCACCCTGGACCTGGGCGACGGGCGCGGTCCGCGCAAGTACCGCCGCGAGACCAACACCATGCCGAACTGGGCCGGTTCCTGCTGGTACGAGTTCCGCTACCTGGACCCGCACAACGACCGCGAGCTGGTCGACCCCGCCATCGAGCAGTACTGGATGGGCCCCCGCGAGGGCCTGCCGCACGGCGGTGTCGACCTGTACGTCGGCGGCGCCGAGCACGCCGTACTGCACCTGCTGTACGCCCGCTTCTGGTCCAAGGTCCTCTTCGACCTGGGACACGTCTCGTCCGCCGAGCCGTTCCACAAGCTGTACAACCAGGGCATGATCCAGGCGTACGTCTACCGCGACAGCCGCGGCATCGCCGTCCCCGCCGCCGAGGTCGAGGAGCGCGACGGCGCCTTCTGGTACCAGGGCGAGAAGGTCACCCGGCTGCTCGGCAAGATGGGCAAGTCCCTGAAGAACGCCGTCACCCCGGACGAGATCGCCGCCGAGTACGGCGCCGACACCCTGCGCCTGTACGAGATGGCGATGGGCCCGCTGGACGTCTCCCGCCCCTGGGACACCCGCGCGGTGGTCGGCCAGTTCCGGCTGCTGCAGCGGCTGTGGCGCAACATCGTCGACGAGAACACCGGCGCCCCGACCGTCACCGACGCCGAGCCCGACGAGGACACCCTGCGCGCCCTCAACAAGGCGATCGACGGCGTCGGCCAGGACCTGGAGGGGCTGCGCTTCAACACGGCCATCGCCAAGGTCACCGAGCTGAACAACCACCTCACCAAGGCGTACGGCAGCGGCGGCGCCCTGCCCCGCACGGTCGCCGAGCCGCTGGTGCTGATGATCGCCCCGCTGGCCCCGCACATCGCCGAGGAACTGTGGCGCACGCTGGGCCACACCGACTCCGTCGTCCACCAGGACTTCCCGGTGGCGGACCCGCGCTACCTGGTCGACGACACCGTGACCTGTGTCGTGCAGATCAAGGGCAAGGTCAAGGCCCGCCTGGAGGTGCCGCCGGGCATCTCCGACGAGGAGCTGGAGAAGGCGGCGCTGGGTGACGAGAAGGTCGTCGCCGCGCTGGGCGGGGCGCCGATCCGGAAGGTGATCGTGCGGGCGCCGAAGCTGGTGAACATCGTCAGCGGCTGAGGGGTTTTCCTCGGCCGGGTGGCTGATGTGCGGCCGGTGCGTCGGGTGCCGGGACGGGTGCCGGGGCGAGTGTCGGGGTGATCCCCTACGGGCAGGTTCCGGGTTCCGATGGAACCCGTGGCCTGCCCGTTGCGTTTACCGTGTAGAGCGAGGCGGCTCGCGGCCGCGCCCGGAGGAGGAACGCGTCATGGAAGCAGTGATCACCGTGTTCGCCGTGCTCTTCGTGCTGCTCGTCGTCCTCGGCACCTACGCCACGGTGAAGGCGGTCGGCGCCGCCAAGCGCAGCGTGGACCGCACCATCGCCCAGGGCCGCCGCACGGTCGAGGACCACACCCTGCGCGCCAAGTCCCTCACCCGCCCCGGCCCCGCCGGGGAGATCGCCCAGCTCCGGCTCACCCTGCGCACCTCGATGCGCGCCACCCAGGACGCCCTGTACGCGGGACCGGCCGAGGACGCCTCGCTGAAGGAGTCCCTCGGCCTGTTCGAGCGCCTCAGCGTGCACGGCCGCGAGCTGGACGTCGTCCTCAAGCACCTGGAGTCCGAGCCCGACCGCGCCACCCTCACCGCCCGCCTCCCCGAGCTGCGCACCCGCACCGAGCGGATCACCGCCTCAGCCGACTCCCTGCGCTGGGCCGCCCGCGACCGCGCGAGCCGCTTCGCCGAGGACGACCTGGACGCCCTCAGCTCCCAGATCGACATCGAGGCGGGCGCCCTGCGGCACTGGACCACCACCTCGGCCCAGACCACCGCCCCCTGGCCCGAGGCCCCGGCCGGCACCGACGAGGCCGCCGCCCGCCGCCAGACCTGGCCCCAGGAACCGGAGGCCCAGGCCATCACCCCGCCCGCCGCCCGGCCCGCCTACCCCTGGCAGAAGAAGCCCCGCCCGGAGAGCACCGCCTGACCCCCGGCGCCCTCCTCCGGGGCTGGACTGCCGTGCCGGACCTACGGCAGGTAACCTCCAGCTCATGTCCCGCCATGTCGCTATCGTCACCGATTCAACGGCCTACTTGCCGCCGGGGCTGATGGAGCGCCACGGCATCACCTCGGTGCCGCTGACCGTGGTCCTCGGCGACCGGGCGCTCGAAGAGGGCACCGAGATCTCCACCCGCTCCCTGGCCCAGGCCCTCCAGAAACGGCGCCCGGTCACCACCTCCCGCCCCAGCCCCGAGGAATTCGCCCGCACCTACCGCGAGGTCGCGGACACGGGCGCCGACGGCATCGTCTCCCTGCACCTCTCCGCCGAGCTGTCCGGCACCTACGACGCGGCCGTACTGGCCGCCCGCGAGGCCCCGGTACCGGTCCGGGTCGTCGACACCGGCATGGTCGCCATGGCCCTCGGCTTCTGCGCGCTGTCCGCCGCCGAGGCCGCGGAGGGCGACGGCACGGTCGACGACGCGGTGACGGCCGCGGAGAAGCGTGCCGCGGGCACCTCCGCCCACTTCTACGTCGACACCCTCGACTACCTCCGCCGCGGCGGCCGCATCGGCACCGCCCAGGCCCTCCTCGGCTCCGCCCTCGCGGTCAAGCCGCTGCTCCGGCTGGAGAACGGCCGGATCGAGCTGCTGGAGAAGGTGCGTACGGCGTCGAAGGCGATCGCGCGGCTGGAGGAGATCGTGGTGGAGCGGGCGGCTGGGGCGGAGGTGGACATTGCCGTTCACCATCTGTCCGCGCCCGAGCGGGCTGGGGTGTTGGCGGAACGGTTGCGTGAACGGGTGGCTGGGCTGGCGGAGTTGCATGTCAGTGAGGTGGGGGCGGTGATCGGGGCGCATACGGGGCCTGGGTTGTTGGGGGTTGTGGTTTCGCCGCGTTGAGGTGCCGTTCGCTCCCGTCCCTCACTCCTGAGGGTGACGGAGTTATCCACAACGGGGGGCTTTTCCACGGTAATTGACCAAGATCCACTTTTTCTGGCGAGGTGTCCCATCCTCGGGTCATGACACTTCGATCACTGACCCGTGCAGCCACTCCGACCAGCGGTCCCGGCAGGGGGCCTTCCTCCGACAGCCGTATGCGGTACCGGCGTCCCACCGAGCGGGGGCGGGGCCGGCATCGGGCGCCGGTGCCGGGGGAGGAGGTGCGGCGACGGGCCGGGCAGTTGTTCGGCGAGGCTCCGGGGGAGTCGGGGAGCGGGCCGCCGGGGGGTTTGGATGCGGGGGTTCGGGGGGCGCGGGTTCTTGGGGCGCGGGGTGTGGGTGCGCGGGGTTTGGGTGCGGGAGCCCACGGTGCGGGGGCCCTGGCCGGCGAGGGCCGGCTCGGTGATCCCGGCCGGCGGGAGCGGGTCGTGCTCGCGCTGCGGGACCGGGTGCCGATGTGGGTGCAGGCGCGGTGCGGGGTGGAGCGGCGGGGGGTGGTGGCGCTCGGGGTGGTGCTGGTGCTAGCCGCTGTGCTTGCCGGGCAGCATTTCTGGGCGGGGCGTACGGAGAGTGTGAGCGCGCCTCAGGTGGTGCGGGAGGCTCCGGGGCGGGTGAAGGGGGCGGGGGAGGCAGGGGGTGTTTCCGTGTCCGCTTCTCGCAGTGGGCAGATCGTCGTGGATGTCAGCGGCAAGGTGCGTGATCCGGGGGTTCGGCGGCTGCCGTCTGGGTCGCGGGTGGCGGATGCGCTGAAGGCTGCCGGGGGAGTGCGGCCGGGGGTGCGAGAGGAGGGGCTGAACCGGGCGCGGTTCCTGGTGGACGGGGAGCAGATCGTGGTGGGGGCGTCGGGTGCGCCGCCTCCGGTGGGGGTGGGTGCGGTGGCGCCGGCCGGTGGGGGCCCGTCGGCTCCGGTCTCGCTGGGCACGGCGACGGTGGAGCAGCTCGACACGCTGCCCGGTGTGGGCCCGGTGCTGGCTCAGCGCATCATCGACTACCGCACCCAGCACGGCGGTTTCCGCTCGGTGGACGAGCTGCGCCAGGTGGACGGCATCGGTGACCGGCGTTTCTCGGACCTCCGGGCACGGGTGGGGCCGTGAGGGTCGAGTCCGGGTCCCGCTGGAGGGGTGAGGCCCATCCTCTGGGCGTGAGGGTCGAGTCCGGGTCCGGCTTGACGGACGCCGCCCACCCTCCAGGCGTGGGGGTCGAGTCCGGGTCCGGTTTGACGGACACCGCCCGTCCTCCGGGCGTGGGGGTCGAGTCCGGGTCCGGCTTGACGGACACCGCCCACCCTCCGGCTGGGAGGGCCGAGACCGACTCCGACTGGACGGACACCGCCCGCCCTCCGGCTGTGGGGGCCGAGTCCGACCCTGGCTGGAAGGGCGACTCCCACCCTCGTCAGGAGGGCCCGGTCGATCTGCGGCTGGCAGGGCCCGCGCTCGCCGCGTGGGCAACGGCCGCCGTGGTCCTGGATGTTCCGCTGGCGTGGTGTCTGGGGGTGGCGGGCGTGTGCCTCGTCGTCGGGGTCGCGCTGCTCCAGGTGGGCTCGGGGTCCGGCCGGTATCGCGCTCCGGTGGCGGCGGTGCTGCTGTGCGTCGCCGCGTCCGCCGTCTCGGCGGGGCTGCACGGGGCCGACGTACGGCGCGGGCCGGTGCCGGAGGTGGCGCGGAGGTTCGGGACGGTGATGGTCGAGGTGGAGCTGACGGGGGACCCGTGGCTGAGCAAGCCCCGGGTGCGGGGGGACCATGCGGCGCCGGTGGGGGTGTTGGCGCGGGGTGAGGTGCGGAGGGTTGGGGAGGCGGGGGCGGAGGGGGTGGGGGGAGGGGAGGGGGCCCTCACCCGTAGTCCCGTACTCCTCGTCGTGGACGCGGACGTACCGGCCCCAGGAGCCCACGGCGGCGGCCCCGAGGCCCGTGACGGCTGGCTCCTCCTGCTCCCCTCCACCCGACTCCGCCTGACCGGCAGACTCGCCCCGCCCACGACGACCGGTGACCGCACGGCTGCCGTCCTCCGCGTACGAAACTGGCCGCCCCCGGAAATCGCATCGGGCCCGACCGCCCCCCAACGCCTGGCGGGCCACCTCCGAGCCGGGCTCCGGCAGGCAACCGAGGAACTACCCCCGGACGCCCGCGCATTGCTACCGGGCCTGGTCGTAGGCGACACCTCCCGCATCACCCCCGAACTGGACGAAGCCTTCAAGGCGACCGACCTCGCCCACACCCTGGCCGTCTCCGGAAGCAACCTCACGATCCTGCTGGCCCTCCTCATCGGCCCCCCGGGCATGGCCGGCCTCGCCGAACGCCGGGGCATCGCCCCCTTCCTGGGCCTCTCCCTCCGCACCACCGCCCTGCTCGCGGGCGCGCTGACCCTGGCGTTCGTGATCGTGTGCCGCCCCGACCCCAGCGTGCTGCGGGCGGCGGCGTGCGGTGCGGTCGCCCTGCTGGCCCTGGCGACCGGCCGCCGCAGAACGCTCGTACCGGCGCTGGCCACGGCCGTACTCCTGCTCGTCCTGTACGACCCCTGGCTGAGCCGGAGTTACGGCTTCGTCCTCTCCGTACTGGCGACCGGCGCGCTGCTCCTGCTGGCGCCGCGCTGGAGCGAGGCCCTGCTACGGCGCGGAGTGCCCGCCCGCCTCGCGGAGGGACTCGCGGCGGCCGCGGCGGCGCAGGCGGCGTGCGCGCCGGTCGTGGCGGTGCTGTCGGCGCGGGTGAGCCTGGTGGCGGTGCCGTGCAACTTGCTGGTGGAACTGGCCGTGGCCCCCGCGACCGTACTCGGATTCGCGGCGCTGGCGGCGGCACCGGTGTCGATGCCGCTGGCCAAGGCGCTGGCGTGGTGCGCGAGTTGGCCCGCCGGATGGATCGCCACCGTGGCCCGTACCGGCGCGGCCCAGCCCGGCGCGGGCGTGGACTGGCCGGGAAGCTGGCCGGGGGCACTCCTGCTGGCCGCGGTCACCGTGGCCCTCGTCCTCCTCGGCCGGCGCCTGATCCGCCACCCCTGGTGGTGCGGCGCCCTCGCCCTGCTCCTCCTGCTGGCGGTCGTACGCCCCGCCCCGCTGACCCGCGCGGTCACCGGCTGGCCCCCGCCGAACTGGCGCTACGCCATGTGCGACGTCGGCCAGGGCGACGCCACCGTACTGTCCGCCGGCCCCGGCACCGCCGTAGTCGTGGACGCGGGCCCCGACCCGGCCCCGGTCGACCGCTGCCTGCGCGAACTGGGCATCACCCGCATCCCCCTGCTCGTCCTGACCCACTTCCACGCCGATCACGTAGGAGGGCTCTCCGGAGTACTGCGAGGCCGCACGGTAGCCGCCATCGAAACCACGACCTTCGCCGAACCCCCCGACCAGGCCGAGTCCGTACGCCGAGAGGCCGCCACCCACCACATCCCCCTCACCACGGCAGCAGCGGGCGAGGAACGCCGAGTGGGCCCCCTGACCTGGCGCGTCTTCTGGCCGCAGCCCGATGCTCCGGTTGCCCCCGACGACCCGAACGACGCCAGCATCACCCTCCTGGTCCACACGGCGGGCCTCCGCCTACTCCTCCTCGGCGACCTGGAACCTCCCGCCCAGCAAGAGCTGCTGCGTACCCCTGAGGCGGCCGACTTGGCCCGAGTAGACGTCCTGAAAGTCGCCCACCACGGCTCCGCCTACCAGGACCCCGCCCTCCTCCACCTGGCTGCCCCTCGCGTAGCCCTCATCTCCTGCGGCACCGGAAACCCATACGGCCACCCGGCCCCTTCCACCGTGACGGCCCTCCGCTCCACCGGAGCCACGGTGCTCCGCACGGACCGGGACGGCGCGCTCGCGCTGACGGGGATAGGCGGACCACATGGCGGGATGAAGGTGATGCGGGACTGAGGGCGAGACCGCTGACCTACTCCTGCTCGCGCGGGACTACCGTCAGCCTCTCGGGGTCCTCGGCCACCCACGTCGGCCCGCCGCCCGCGTGAGGCCGAAGGATGTACCGGGAGCCGTGTTGGACATCGGTCACGATGGCCTTCCTTCCGGTGACCTCGTCGCGTACCGCGTCCCCCACCCAGGGCTTGCCGTCCTTCATCGCCCCTCCACCCACAGCTCGCCCCACACCTGCTTGCCCCACGGGTACAGCTCGGTGCCCCATCGGGCCGTCAGCCTGTCCACGATCAGGAGGCCCCGCCCCCGTAACGGGATGCTGGTGAACTCGGTCCGAAGGACTGGCAGAACCTTCGACCGGTCGACCACGCCCAGCCGGACCGTGTTCGCCGTGGGCCGCCCGACGATCACCCGGATCGAGGCGCACCGGGCGTGCTCCACAGAGTTGGCGACCAGCTCCGACACGACGGTGACGGCATCCTCGACCAGCCCGTCCATACGCCACGCCGCGAGAGCGGTCCGAACGAGCCTGCGCGCCTCGGCGGCACTTTCCGGTTGCCGGGGGAGGGTCTGTGAGTACCCGGGATGCCCCGTAGGGCGGGGTGTGACGGTCACTGTCATCGGGACCTCGTCCGCTGTCGAACGTCCAGGAAGCCGCCGACGGCTCGTCACGTGTCGGCTCCGAAAAGCGGATGCCCCGAGCAGCAAGCGGTGTGAAGTGACCGTAGGGAAGGCGCGAAAGGCGCCTCTACGAGTTTCTACCGTTTTCTACAAGGACTACCTGAGGTGGGCAATGGCGCTGGTGATCAGGTCCCGCGCGGCACTGCCGTAGACCGCCATGCCGGCCAGCTCTTTACTTGCCCGGACGTACTGCTCGACCTCGCCGGGAGCCGTGATCTTGACGGCCGCCGACAGCAGCTCGACATGCACGCGGGCATCGTCGAAGACGTTGAAGGTCTCCAGGGTCCAGAGCGGCCGTGAAGCGGAGAAGGGGATCACGCCCAGGCTGACCGACGGCAGGGACATCAGCGTGAGCAGATAGCCCAGTTGGCCCGCCATGGTCTCGGAGTCGCCGATCCGGTACCGGAGGACCGACTCCTCCACCAGCACGGAGAACCGGTTGCCGTTGACGAAGAGCACCTGGGAGCGCCGCATCCGGGCATCAACGGCCTCCGCCACGTCATTCGGCGTGCGGTGGAACCGGGAGATCGAGTTGAGGAGCGCGGTGGCGTAGGAGGGGGTCTGGAGGAGTCCGGGGACCACGGTGGAGCAGTAGATCCGGAACAGCCGCGTGCGCTCGTACAGTTCGACCCGGGACTCCTGGAGATGCCGCAGGCCGGTGCGCTGCACGCGCCGCCACTCCATGTACATAGAGTCGGCTGTCTGGGCGGAGGCCACCAGGTCGTCGGCCAGATTCTCGGCACCGCAAGCCGCGCACCAGGCCCGGATGTCGGCTGTGCCGGGAGGGGTCCGGGCGTGCTCGATGCGGGAGACCTTCGAGGGGTACCAGTCCAGCCGCCGTGCAAGCTCGGTGGCCGTCAGCTCCGCCTCCTTGCGGATCTCCCGCAGACGGGCGGCCAGTTGTTGCCGGGCAGCTTGTACGGCGGCCGTCGGTGACTCGGTCATGCCTCGCTCAGGTGAGGTAGCGGTCGTGCGGGAGGGCTCGGGTCCAGATGTTCTCGAACGCCTCGGACACCCTCTTGATCAGGACGGGATCGTCGC
The DNA here is from genome assembly GCF_004784475.1 of Streptomyces bauhiniae. Lineage (GTDB taxonomy): Bacteria > Actinomycetota > Actinomycetes > Streptomycetales > Streptomycetaceae > Streptomyces > Streptomyces seoulensis. The sequence continues at coordinate 758,806 of NZ_SRRT01000003.1, read as the reverse complement.
TGAGGGTGTGGCCGACGAAGGCGCCGTCGCCGGAGAAGAGGCCGAACCGGATCAGGTCCGTGTCGAAGAGCCACAGGTCGTTGCCAGGCAGCAGCAGGTCCGAGGCCATCCGCCGGGGCAGCCACCGCACCTCTTCGCCCGCCATGACGTTCTGGAACGTACACGCGTGCTCGTAGCGGATGTACTCCGAGAGCGGCTCCGAGACGACCCGGGCCCGGCGAACTCGCACGCCCCGCTCCACGGCCTCGGCGACGGAGGCGTGGAAGTCGTTCCACCACTCCTCCCGGTTCTCCCGGCTGTGCCGTCGGCCGGCCCGCCAGGCGGCGAAGTCCGCGTCCTCGTCCGCAACTCCGTAGACGTCACGGGTCTCCAGGTGAACGGCGCTGTGCCGGCAACGGGACAGCAGCTCAGTGAACGGCGGGACCGTCTGCGACATCACACGCCTCCCTGATCGCCGCCACCATCCGAGCAGGCAGCCTGACGACGGCCTCGGTGTCCGGAATGCCGCCAGCCTGCAAGCACTCCCGCTCCGTCTCAGCGTCCGCCTTCCACCCCTGGACGACGAAGTCCCCATTCGCCTCGTCGACCCAGACGGTCGGGCAGTTGTCCCCGTTCGTGTTCGGGTCCTTGGCGATGAAGCGTAACGACATGGCTTTCCCCAATTCCTTTGACTTCTACGGGCTTCTACGACCGTCGCCTATGGCGGCGGTGAGGTCAATACCGCCAGAACGCCACTCCCACGGGGGCCCGGGCCTTCACGGACAATGTCGTCCCCCTGTCGGCCACGCAAGGTGCCTGTCGGCCCCATGTCGGAGCTCTGTCGGCCCCCCTAGCGAGCGTGACCCCATGAGCATTCACGTCACGATCATCGGTGCCGGACTCGGCGGCCTCACGCTCGCCCGTGTTCTGCATGTCCACGGCATCCGGTCCACCGTCTACGAGGCGGAGACCTCCCCCACTGCGCGCGCACAGGGCGGGCTTCTCGACATCCGGGACTACAACGGCCAGCCCGCGCTGCGGGACGCGGGTCTGTACGACGAGTTCCGCGCCCTCATCCTCGAAGGGCGCCAGGCGACGCGTGTCCTGAGCCGGGAGGGCGAGGTGCTGCTGGATCTGCCCGACGACGGTACGGGCACCAACCCCGAGGTGCCGCGCGGCGAACTGCGGCAGATGCTGCTCGACTCGCTGCCGGACGGCACCGTGCGGTGGGGTCACAAGGTCACCGGGGTCCGAGGGCTCGGCGGCGGCAGGCACGAGGTGGCCTTCGCCGACGGCGTCACGGTCGGGACGGAGCTGCTGGTGGGCGCGGACGGTGCGTGGTCCCGGGTCCGGCCGCTGCTGTCCGGCGCGACGCCCGAGTACACCGGCGTCTCCTTCGTGGAGACCCATCTGCTCGACGCCGACACCCGGCACCCGGAGAGCGCGAAGCTCGTCTGCGACGGCTCCACGATGATCCTCGCGCCGGGCAAGGGGGTCCTGGTGCACCGGGAGCGGGGCAGGAGCCTGCACACCTGGGTGATGCTCGTCCGGCCGCGCGACTGGTCCGACGGGATCGACTTCTCCGACTCCGCCGCCGCGCTCGCGCGTATCGCCCACGAGTTCGACGACTGGGCCCCGCAGCTCACCGCGCTGATCGCCGACGGCGACACCGCGCCGGTGTCGCGCCAGATCCACGCGCTGCCCGCCGAGCACCGCTGGGACCGCACACCGGGCGTGACCCTCCTCGGCGACGCCGCCCACCTCACGGCTCCGAACGGCGAGGGCGCCAACCTCGCCCTCTACGACGGCGCCGAACTCGGCAAGGCCATCGCCGCGCACCCGGGCGACGTGGAGGCCGCACTCACCGCGTACGAGCGGGAGATGTTCCCCCGCAGTGCCGCGGCCGCGCTGGAGGGTGCCGATCTCCGCGAGATGCTGGGCGAGGACACGCCGTACAACCTGATCAGCATGTTCACGGAGTAGCGGGTCACTCCGCACACTGGCCCCATGAACCCCACCCGTACCGACGCCTACCTCCGCCGCCTCGGCGCGGAGCGCCCCGCGCGCCCCACCACGGAAGCCCTGCGGGATCTGCACCTGCGCCACCTCCGAACCGTCCCCTTCGAGAACCTCTCGATCCACCTCGGCGAGCCGGTCGTCCTCAATGAACAAGCCCTGCTGGACAAGGTGGTCGAAGCCCGCCGGGGCGGCTTCTGCTACGAACTCAACGGAGCCTTCGGCCTGTTGCTGGCCTCGCTCGGTTACGAGGTCCAGTACCTCGCGGGCCGGGTCCACGGGGACGACGGTCTCGGCATCCCGTACGACCATCTCGCCCTGCGCGTGCGGACGGTGGACGGGGGCGACTTGATCGCCGACGTGGGGTTCGGGGCGCACAGCCACGGCCCGCTGATCTTCGGTGAGCGCGGGGATCAGGCGGACCCCGGCGGTACGTTCCGGCTGGTGGAGGCGGGCGACGGGGACCTGGACGTCCTTCGGGACGGCAAGCCCCAGTACCGGCTTGAGCAACGACCCCGCCAGCTCCCAGACTTCCGCGCCGGAGCCTGGTGGCACTCGACCTCGCCGGAGTCGCACTTCACCCAATCCCTGGTGTGCTCGCGGATCACGGAGGACGGCGGCCGGATCACGCTCAGCGGACGGACGTTGACGACCACGGACGCCGAGGGGCGGAAGGGGGCGCGTGAGTTGGGGACGGACGAGGAGGTGCTCACCGTGTACCGGGACGGGTTCGGGATCGGGCTGAGTGAAGTCCCCACCGTCCGGGGCGGCCAATTCGGGTGACTTCCGGCGCATGGGCCGTACTCCCGTGATCTGGTCCCGTTTTGCTCGAAAGCCGCATCGGTGATCGAATGACTCTTCGGCAACGCAGGATGCGGAGGCGCACAGGAGTGGCGTACATGTTCGGCCGGTGGCTGGAGAAACGAACGGACCGGGTCCACCGGACGAGTCCACTGGCGGCGGTCCGTACCCCGGCCGACGCGGGCGTGCTGAGCTGCCGGGTGCTCGATCCGGTCAACCAGCCGGTCGCCGCGGCGGAGTTCACCGTCAGCGACAGCCTCGGCCGCAAGGTCGTCACCGGCGGCACCGATCCGTACGGCTCCTTCATGGCGACCGTCCCGGCCGGCGAGTACCGGCTCGCGGTGTCCGCCGAGGGGTACACGCCGTACCGCGCCACGGCCATGGTCGCGGAGAACTCCCTCGCCTCGCTCGGTGACGTGACCCTTCAGGTGGCGCCGCCGACCGAGCCGCCGATGCGGGGCGACTGGGACATCGACCCGGTCCACTCCTCCATCGTCTTCACCGCCCGGCACATCGGACTGGCCCGTATCCACGGGCGGTTCAACTCCTTCGCGGGCGCGGTACGGATCGCGGACCGGGTCGAGAACTCGGCGATGCACGTGGTGATCGACGCGGCCTCCATCGACACCGGCTTCCGGATGCGCGACGACCACCTGCGCTCGCCCGACTTCCTGGACGTGGGGCGGTATCCGACGCTGGAGTTCTACAGCGAACGGTTCGTGCGCCGGGGCGGCAACCGCTGGGCCGTCACCGGCGGGCTCTCGCTGCACGGCGTGACCCGCACCGTGACCCTCGACACCGAGTACCTCGGCCTCGGCAACGGCATGGAGGGCGAGACCCGCGCCGCCTGCCGCGCCACCACCGAACTCCACCGCGACGACTACACGATCAACTGGCAGACCCTGCTGGCCCGTGGCATCGCGGCGATCGGGCCGAGCATCCGGGTCGACCTGGACGTGCAGATCGTGCCGCGCGCGCTCACGGGTTGAGCCCCCAGGAGGTCCGCCCGGCCGCTCTCTCATGCCGTACCGGACAATGTCCGGTGTGAGTGATGTGAGACATGTGCTGGTGCTTCCCGACCGTGACGCCGCCGAGGAGGCGGCCGAGGCGCTCGGGGCGCGGTTCGGGGTCGACGAGGAGCCCCGGCTCGTCCGGGACGCGCTGGCCGGCGAGGACGACGCGGAGGACGCCCAGTGGCTGCTGGTCCTGCGCGATGAGGCGGCCCGCCTGGACCCCGCCGAGCTGGACGCCTTCGCGGCCGAGTGGGAGGGCTGGCGGGAGGAGCCGTGAGCCGGCGCCCGCGCAATAGGCCAACGCACCTTACGCCCGCGCCCCGAGCTAACGCGCCCGCACTCCCCGCACACGCGCCCCTCACGCCCCTGACCCCCGCCTCAGGGTCCGCTCAGGGATCACCCAGGGTCCACGCCCCGCTTGATTGTCCGTGCCGCGTGGGATGCTGTCAGTGATGGCAAGAAAGACTGCGAATGACGACCCTCTCGCCCCGGTGACCCTTGCCGTGGGCCAGGAGGACCTCCTGCTCGACCGTGCCGTGCGGGAGGTGGTGGCCGCCGCGAGGGCCGCCGACGCCGACACGGACGTACGCGACCTCACCCCGGACCAGTTGCAGCCCGGCACCCTCGCCGAGCTGACCAGTCCCTCGCTCTTCGCCGAGCGCAAAGTCGTGGTCGTACGCAACGCACAGGATCTCTCTGCCGACACGGTCAAGGACGTCAAGGCGTACCTCGGCTCGCCCGCCGAGGAGATCACGCTGGTCCTGCTGCACGCGGGTGGTGCGAAGGGCAAGGGGCTGCTGGACGCGGCCCGTAAAGCGGGCGCCCGCGAGGTCGCCTGCCCGAAGATGACCAAGCCGGCGGACCGGCTGGCGTTCGTGAGGGGGGAGTTCCGGGAGCTCGGGCGGTCCGCGACACCCGAGGCGTGCCAGACGCTGGTCGACGCGATCGGCAGCGACCTGCGCGAACTGGCCTCAGCGGCGGCCCAGCTCGTGGCCGACGTCGAGGGCACGATCGACGAGGCCGTGGTCGGCCGGTACTACACCGGCCGCGCCGAGGCATCGAGCTTCACCGTCGCCGACCGGGCGGTGGAGGGGCGTACGGCGGAGGCGCTGGAGGCGCTGCGCTGGTCGCTGTCGACCGGGGTGGCACCGGTGCTGATCACCAGCGCCCTGGCCCAGGGCGTGCGAGCCATCGGCAAGCTGTCCTCGGCGCGCGGCGGCCGGCCGGCCGACCTCGCCCGTGAGCTGGGGATGCCGCCGTGGAAGATCGACCGGGTCCGCCAGCAGATGCGGGGCTGGACGCCGGACGGGGTGTCCGTGGCGCTGCGCGCGGTCGCGGAGGCCGACGCCGGCGTGAAGGGCGGCAGCGACGACCCCGAGTACGCGCTGGAGAAGGCGGTCGTGACCATCGCCAGGGCAGCCCGCTCCCGGGGGCGGGCGTAGTCGGACATGCCGAAGGCCCCGGCGCCTCCCTGGGAAGGGAAGGACACCGGGGCCTCGGACCAAGATGCTGAAGCCACACCCGCGTGGCGAACGCAGGCCGCGTGTGGCTTCGGGGTGCCGGACGGGAGCGGTTAGAGAGGGCCCGCTCGTGTGTCCCTCCGGCGGTCAGATCAGAAGGAGGTTCAGCCCTTGAGGTCCGCGACCTTGGCCGAGAGCGCCGACTTCTTGTTGGCGGCCTGGTTCTTGTGGATGACGCCCTTCGAGACGGCCTTGTCGAGCTGACGCGCGGCAGCGCGCTGGTACTCGGTGGCCTTCTCGACGTCACCCGCGGCAGCGGCCTCGCGGGCCTTGCGGATCGCGGTCTTCAGGGAGGACTTGACGGCCTTGTTGCGCAGCCGAGCCTTCTCGTTGGTCTTGATCCGCTTGATCTGGGACTTGATGTTCGCCACGAAAGGAGCCTTTACAGGTTCAGGTACGGGCCCGTTGAAGGTCCCGTACCGGTGATCCAGAAATTTGCAGTCGCGCCTCGCGCTGAGAGGGCATGAGGCACAGCGCTCTACAGTACCAGCGGCCCCGGCGACGGCCCAAAACGCTTCCCGGTCGTTCCGCGTGGGACCATGGAAGCTACGTATCGATCCGACCCGAGGCATAAGGCGCCTCAAGAGACAGGACCCTGCGTGCCCGCGACCCCTAACAATGTGCCCGAGCCGAGCCGTACCGCCCCGGCTCTGATCCGCAACTTCTGCATCATCGCGCACATCGACCACGGCAAGTCCACGCTCGCCGACCGGATGCTCCAGCTCACCGGTGTGGTCGAGCAGCGGCAGATGCGTGCTCAGTACCTCGACCGGATGGACATCGAGCGCGAGCGCGGCATCACGATCAAGTCCCAGGCGGTGCGTCTGCCCTGGGCCCCGACCGAGGGCCCCGACCAGGGCACGACGCACATCCTCAACATGATCGACACGCCGGGCCACGTCGACTTCACCTATGAGGTCTCGCGGTCGCTGGCCGCCTGCGAGGGGACCGTCCTCCTCGTGGACGCCGCGCAGGGCATCGAGGCGCAGACCCTCGCCAACCTGTACCTGGCGATGGAGAACGACCTCAAGATCATCCCGGTGCTGAACAAGATCGACCTGCCGGCCGCGCAGCCGGAGAAGTTCGCCGAGGAGCTGGCGAACCTGGTCGGCTGCGAGCCCGACGACGTGCTGAAGGTCTCCGCGAAGACCGGCCTCGGCGTCGACGCGCTGCTGAACAAGGTCGTCCAGGAGATCCCGGCCCCGGTCGGCGACCCGGACGCCCCCGCCCGCGCGATGATCTTCGACTCGGTCTACGACTCCTACCGCGGTGTCGTGACGTACGTCCGTGTCATCGACGGCCAGCTCAACAAGCGTGAGCGCATCCGGATGATGTCCACCGGCGCCACCCACGAGCTGCTGGAGATCGGCGTCAGCTCGCCGGAGATGCTCCCGGCCGACGGTCTCGGCGTCGGCGAGGTGGGCTATCTGATCACCGGTGTGAAGGACGTCCGCCAGTCCAAGGTCGGTGACACCGTCACCAGCCAGGCCAAGGGCGCCACCGAGGCGCTCGGCGGCTACAAGGACCCGAAGCCGATGGTCTTCTCGGGCCTGTATCCGCTGGACGGCTCCGACTACCCCGAGCTGCGCGAGGCGCTGGACAAGCTCCAGCTCAACGACGCCGCCCTGGCCTACGAGCCGGAGACCTCCGCCGCCCTCGGCTTCGGATTCCGCGTCGGCTTCCTCGGCCTGCTGCACCTGGACGTGATCCGGGAGCGCCTGGAGCGCGAGTTCGGCCTCGACCTCATCGCCACCGCGCCCAACGTGGTCTACCGCGTGGTCATGGAGGACGGCACCGAGCACACGGTGACCAACCCGAGCGAGTTCCCCGAGGGCAAGATCGCGGATGTGTACGAGCCGGTCGTGCGGGCCACGATCCTCGCGCCGTCCGAGTTCATCGGCTCGATCATGGAGCTGTGCCAGACCCGGCGCGGCACCCTGCTCGGCATGGACTACCTCTCCGAGGACCGGGTCGAGATCCGCTACACGCTGCCGCTCGCCGAGATCGTGTTCGACTTCTTCGACCAGCTCAAGTCCAAGACCCGCGGCTATGCCTCCCTGGACTACGAGCCCACGGGCGAGCAGAGCAGCTCCCTGGTCAAGGTCGACATCCTGCTGCACGGCGACAAGGTGGACGCCTTCTCGGCGGTCACCCACAAGGACCAGGCGTACGCCTACGGGGTCCGGCTCGTCGCCAAGCTGCGCGAGCTGATCCCGCGGCAGGCGTTCGAGGTGCCGATCCAGGCCGCCATCGGCTCGCGGGTCATCGCCCGCGAGACCATCCGCGCCATCCGGAAGGACGTCCTCGCCAAGTGCTACGGCGGTGACATCTCCCGTAAGCGGAAGCTGCTGGAGAAGCAGAAGGAGGGCAAGAAGCGGATGAAGATGGTGGGTTCCGTGGAGGTTCCCCAGGAGGCGTTCATCGCGGTCCTCTCCAGCGACGACGGTGCCGGAAGCTCGGGCAAGGGCAAGAAGTAGCCCGCGATCGCGCCGAGTTGTCGGAGCGAAACGGGCAAAGTGGGGCCCGCCGTACATGTGTACGGCGGGCCCCCGCTCGTACGGGGGGCGGTCCGGGGGCGGATCTCGATGGGGTTCCGGTGCGAAGTGACAGGCCGTGGCCTCTTACGCGGTGGCCGGTCGCCCCTTACCCTGATCCCTGCTCGCTAGTTACTCGCGGGTTAAACAACAGCCTCGGGCAACAGCTTCGAGCAACATCTTCGAACCAGCGTGAGTCCACCCAGCCGCACCGAGTCAGCCGCACCGTCGCGGGCCCCGGAGGATGTCGTGAGCGACACACAGACCCTGATCGAGAACCGTCCGCCGTCCGTGGCGGCCCTCTTCCTGGAGCGCGTGGCGGCCACACCGGACGCCGAGGCGTACCGGTACCCGGTCCCGGCGGCCTCCGGCGAGGGCCCCGACGAGTGGCGGTCGCTGACCTGGGGCCAGGCGGCGGAGCGGGTGTACGCGATCGCGGCCGGCCTGATCGAGCTGGGGATCGAGTCCGAGCAGCGGGTGGCGCTCGCCTCCTCGACCCGCGTCGAGTGGATTCTGGCCGACCTCGGCATCATGTGCGCGGGCGGTGCCACCACCACCGTCTATCCGCAGACCAACGCCGACGAGTCGGCGTTCATCCTGTCCGACTCCGAGAGTCGGGTGCTGATCGCGGAGGACGCGGCCCAGGTCGCCAAGGCGCTGGAGCGGCGGGCCGAGCTGCCCGCGCTGGCCAAGGTCGTCGTGATCGACCCGGCGGGCGCCGAGACGAGCGACTGGGTGATCACCCTCGCCGAGCTGGAGAAGCGCGGCACCGCCTACCTTGAGCAGCACCCCGAGCTGATCAAGGAGCGGGTCGGCGCGATCACCCGCGAGCAGCTCGCCACCCTCATCTACACCTCCGGCACCACCGGCCGCCCCAAGGGCGTGCGCCTGCCGCACGACAACTGGGCCTACATGGCGCGGGCCACCGCCTCGACCGACCTGATCTCCGCCGACGACGTGCAGTACCTCTGGCTGCCGCTCGCCCATGTCTTCGGCAAGGTGCTCACCTCCGGCCAGATCGAGGTCGGCCACGTCACCGCGGTCGACGGCCGGGTGGACAAGATCATCGAGAACCTGCCCGTGGTCAAGCCGACCTACATGGCCGCCGTGCCGCGCATCTTCGAGAAGGTCTACAACGGTGTCGCCGCCAAGGCCCGCGAGGGCGGCGCGGCCAAGTACAAGATCTTCCAGTGGGCCGCCGAGGTCGCCCGCGAGTACGCCAAGGCGTCCCAGGACAGCTTCCGCCGCACCGGCACCGCCTCCGTGCCGTTCGCGCTGGCCGCCAAGCACAAGGCCGCCGACGCCCTGGTCTACGGCAAGCTGCGCGAGGCGTTCGGCGGCAGACTGCGCGCCTGCGTCTCCGGCGCCTCCGCCCTCGCCCCCGAGATTGGCTACTTCTTCGCCGGCGCCGGCATCCACATCCTGGAGGGGTACGGCCTCACCGAGACCTCCGCCGCCTCCTTCGTGAACCCCGGCGAGGCGTACCGCACCGGCACGGTCGGCAAGCCGCTGCCCGGCTGCGAGGTGCGCATCGCGGACGACGGCGAGATCCTGTTGCGCGGCCCCGGCGTCATGGAGGGCTACCACCAGCAGCCCGAGAAGACCGCCGAGGTGCTGGAGTCCGACGGCTGGTTCCACACCGGTGACATCGGCGAGCTGTCCGCCGACGGCTATCTGCGCATCACCGACCGCAAGAAGGACCTCATCAAGACCTCGGGCGGCAAGTACGTGGCGCCCGCCGAGGTCGAGGGCCAGTTCAAGGCGGTCTGCCCCTACGTCTCCAACATCCTGGTGCACGGTGCCGACCGGAACTACTGCACCGCCCTCATCGCACTGGACGAGCCCACGATCCTCCAGTGGGCGGCCGACAACGGCCTGGAGGGCAAGTCGTACGCCGAGGTGGTGGCCGCGCCGCAGACCGTCGAGATGGTCGACGGGTACGTGAAGCAGCTCAACGAGGGGCTGCAGCGCTGGCAGACCATCAAGAAGTTCCGGCTGCTGCCGCGCGACCTCGACGTGGAGCACGGCGAGATCACGCCGAGCCTGAAGCTGAAGCGGCCCGTGGTCGAGCGGGAGTACAAGGGCCTGATCGACGAGATGTACAACGGCGCCCGCGAGGCGTGAGCGGCACCCGCCGGGGTGGTTTTCGGCCGCCCCGGTGGGTTCTCTTTCGGCCATGACCGGAATTGAGCGTGTTCTGGCCGGGCGGTAACGCAGTTCGCCGTCACGAGCGTTCACTTCGGTGACTCGGTGCTTATGCGCCCCGCCTGTCTGTCACCCTGGCCGCATGGACATGGCGGCCATACCCGTGCAGCGGGCGGGCGGCGCCGGGGCGGAGGAGGCGCCGGCGCCCTCCGGCACGCCCCCGCTCGCCGAGGGCCGGGCCACCCTCCCCGGCAGCCCCGCCGCCCCCGGCTCGGCCCGCGCCCTGGTCCGCGCCGCCTTCGCCGACTGGGCCGGCCTCGGTCTCACCGGCCCCGACGGCGCCGCCCGGCTCGGCGAGGACGCCACCGCCGTCGTCAGCGAACTCGTCACCAACGCCGTCGTCCACGCCGGCACCGAGGTCGAGGTCGACTGGCGGCTGGAGGAGAACGGCGCCTTCACCGTGGAGGTCCACGACCAGCACCCCGCCCGCGCCCCGCGCGACCCCGCCGACGACACCCCGCAGGAGTCTTCCGAGCACGGGCGCGGGCTGCGGCTGGTCGCCACGCTCGCCGAGTCCTGGGGCGTCACCTACCGCACCGGCCGCAAGACCGTCTGGGCCCGCCTGCCGCCCGGCGGCACCGAGGAACCCGCCGGTCCCGCGCCCGCCCCCGCCCTGGTCGCCGCCGAGGCCCTCGCCCCGCAGCCGCAGCGCGCCGCGGGCGACCGGGACTGGCTCGGCCGCGGCGCGCTCTCCTTCCTCGCCGAAGCCTCCGACCTGCTCGCCGGACAGCTCGACGAGAACCTGGTCGCCGCCCTCACCGGCCAGTTGATCGTGCCCCGGCTCGCGGACTGGTGCGCGATCTGGCTGGAGGACGAGGCGACCGTACGCAGCGGCGGCGACGGGCCGGCCCGGGTCTGGCACACCAGCGAGGCCCGCATCGAGGACCTCCAGCGGGCCCTGGAGAAGGAACCTCCGCGCTCCCGCCACACCGTGCGCTCCGGCCCCGAGCCCTACCCCTGGCCCGGCACCGCGCTCGGCCCCGAGGGCACCCACGGCACCGCCCTCGCCTACCGGCTGGTCGCCGGGGGCCGCCCGCTCGGCACCCTCCTCATCGGCCGCTGCGGCCTGCTCGGCTTCCCCGACGAGGTCACCGGCCTGGTCGAGGACCTCGGCCGCCGGGTCGCGCTCGCCATCGGCGCCGCCCGCCAGTACGCCCGCCAGGCCACCATCAGCGCCGTCCTCCAGCGCGGCCTGCTGCCCGGCGCGGTCGCCGAGATCCCCGGCATGACCAGCGCCCTCGTCTACGAACCCCGCGACCAGGGCGGTCCCAGCGGCGACTTCTACGACCTCTTCCCGGCCGGACACGGCCGCTGGTGCTTCGCCGTCGGCGATGTCCAGGGCAAGGGCCCCGAGGCCGCCGTCGTCATCGGCCTCGCCCGCCCCTGGCTCCGGCTGCTCGCCCGCGAGGGGTACGGCGTAGCGGACGTCCTCGACCGCCTCAACCAGCTCCTCCTGGACGACGCCACGGAGGCCGCCGACGCCGCCGCCCGCGCCCTGATCGCCGCCGGAGGCGGACCCTTCGCCCCCGGCGACGGCCCGCAGACCCGGTTCCTGTCCCTGCTCTACGGCGAGCTGACCCCCGTCGAGGGCGGGGTCCGCTGCACCCTCGCCTCCGCCGGGCACCCGCTGCCCCTGGTGCTGCACCCCGACGGCCAGGTCAGCGCCGCCGCCCGCCCGCAGACCCTGCTCGGTGTCGTCGAGGACGAGACCTACACCAGCGAGACCATCGAGCTGCGGCCCGGCGACAGCCTGCTGTGCGTCACCGACGGCGTCACCGAGCGCCGCTCCGGCACCGACCAGTTCGACGACGGCGACGGCCTCGCCCGCGCCCTCTCCGGCTGCACCGGCCTGAGCGCCGAGGACATCGCGGAGCGCATCCGCGCCCTGGTGCACGGCTTCGGCGAGGACGCCCCCGAGGACGACCTCGCGCTCCTGGTACTCCAGGCGCAGTGAACCGGGTCCCGCGCGCGGTGCGGGACAATGGAGGACATGCCTTCCGCACTCCCCGACGGCGAGTCCGTCCCCGACGACGGCGCGCTGCCCGCCGCCGCGCTCGCCGGTGCCGCCGAGCGGCCCCTCGGGTTCTATCTGCACGTCCCGTACTGCGCGACCCGCTGCGGCTACTGCGACTTCAACACCTACACCGCCACCGAGCTGCGCGGCACCGGTGGCGTGCTCGCCTCGCGGGACAACTACGCGGACACCGTCGTCGAGGAGATCCGGCTCGCCCGCAAGGTGCTCGGCGACGACCCCCGCGAGGTCCGTACGGTCTTCGTCGGCGGCGGTACGCCCACCCTGCTGGCCGCCGGTGACCTGGTACGGATGCTGGACGCGATCCGGGACGAGTTCGGCCTGGCACCCGACGCCGAGATCACCACCGAGGCCAACCCGGACTCCGTCGACCCGGCCTACCTGGCCACCCTGCGCGAGGGCGGCTTCAACCGGCTCTCCTTCGGCATGCAGAGCGCCAAGCCGCACGTCCTGCAGATCCTCGACCGCACCCACACCCCCGGCCGCCCCGAAGCCTGCGTGGCCGAGGCCCGCGCGGCCGGGTTCGAGCACGTCAACCTCGACCTGATCTACGGCACCCCCGGCGAGTCCGACGACGACTGGCGCGCCTCGCTGGAGGCGGCGCTCGGCGCGGGCCCCGACCACATCAGCGCCTACGCCCTGATCGTCGAGGAGGGCACCCAGCTCGCCCGGCGCATCCGGCGCGGCGAGGTCCCGATGACGGACGACGACGTGCACGCCGACCGGTACCTCATCGCCGAGGAGCTGCTCACCGCGGCCGGTATGCACTGGTACGAGGTGTCCAACTGGGCCACCACCGAGGCCGCCCGCTGCCTGCACAACGAGCTGTACTGGCGCGGCGCCGACTGGTGGGGCGCCGGCCCCGGCGCCCACAGTCACGTCGGCGGGGTGCGCTGGTGGAACGTCAAACACCCCGGCGCCTACGCCGCCGCCCTCGCCGCCGGCCGCACCCCCGGCGCGGGCCGCGAACTCCTCTCCGACGAGGACCGCCGCGTCGAACGCATCCTCCTGGAGCTCCGCCTGCGCGACGGCGTCCCCCTGACCCTGCTCAAGCCGGCCGGTCTGGCCGCCGCCGCCCGCGCCCTTGCGGACGGCCTGCTGAACCCCGAGCCCTACGCCGAGGGCCGCGCCACCCTCACCCTGCGCGGCCGCCTGCTGGCGGACGCGGTGGTGCGGGATCTGGTGGACTGAGCACTACGCCTCGGCCGTGACGAAGTCGATCAACTCCTCGACCCGGCCGAGGAGTTCCGGCTCCAGGTCCCGATAAGACGTCACCTTCGCCAGGATCGCCTGCCACACCGCGCCGGTGTTTTCCGGCCAGCCGAGGGCCTTGCAGACGCCCTTCTTCCAGTCCTGGCCGTGGGGGACGCGGGGCCAGGCGGGGATGCCCAGAGCTGAGGGCTTCACCGCCTCCCAGATGTCGATGTACGGGTGGCCGACCACCAGGGCGTGGTCGCTGGTGACCGACTGGGCGATGCGCCACTCCTTGGTGCCGGGCAGGAGGTGGTCCACCAGGACGCCGAGGCGGGCGTCGGCGTCGGGATCGAATTCGGCCACGATCGAGGGCAGGTCGTCCACGCCCTCCAGGTACTCCACGACGACGCCCTCGATGCGCAGGTCGTCGCCCCAGACCTTCTCGACCAGCTCGGCGTCGTGCCGGCCCTCGACGTAGATCCGCCCCGCGCGGGCCACGCGGGCGCGGGCGCCTGGCACGGCCACCGAGCCGGAGGCGGTGCGGGCGGGCTTCACCGGGGCGGCGGCGGCCGGGCGGACCAGGGTGACCGGGCGGCCCTCCAGCAGGAAGCCGCGCGGCTCCAGCGGGAACACCCGGTGCTTGCCGAAGCGGTCCTCCAGCGTCACCGTCCCCGCCTCGCAGCGGATCACCGCCCCGCAGAATCCCGTACCGGGCTCCTCGACAACCAGTCCCGGCTCCGCCGCCACCTCCGGCACCGGCTGCGGCTTCTTCCAGGGGGCGGTCAGGTCGGGGGAGTAGTCGCGCATTCCGCAGACGATAGGAGAAGTCGCGGCGCGGTACTCAGGACACGCCGAAACGCGCTGCCAGGGCGTCGCGTTGGCGTCGTACGAAGGCCGCGTCGACCACCGCTCCGTGACCGGGCACGTACAGCGCGTCCTCGCCGCCGAGGGCCAGCAGGCGGTCCAGCGCGTCCGGCCAGCGGGACGGCACCGCGTCCGGGCCCGCCTGCGGTTCGCCGGACTCCTCCGCCAGGTCGCCGCAGAAGACGACCTCGGGGGAGCCGGGCACCAGCACCGCGAGATCGTGGGCGGTGTGCCCGGGCCCGACGTTGGCCAGCAGCGCCTGACGGCCGCCGCCGAGGTCGAGCGTCCACTCGCCGGACACCAGGTGCGCGGGCGGCAGCAGGGCGTGTACGGCGGCCTCCGCCTCCTCGGCCGGGACCCCGTGCTCGACCGCGTCCCGGCGCAGCGCCTCCCGCTCGTGGCGGAACACCACGTCCAGGCCGACCGCGCCGTAGACCTCCGCCCCGGCGAAGGCGGGAGCGCCCAGGACATGATCGAAGTGGGGGTGGGTCAGCGCGAGATGGGTCACATCGCGCCCGGCCAGCGTCCGTACCGCCGCCCGCAGCGCGGCCCCCTCCGCGAGGCTCGACCCCGCGTCCACCACCAGTGCCGTGCCCGCGCCCACCACCAGCCCCACCGTGCAGTCCCAGCCCGGCAGCCGGCACCGGCCCACCCCTTCGGCCAAGCGCTCCCACCCGAGGTCTTCCCAAGTCACCGTCATACCCGGACGCTAGCTCTGGACAAGCCGGGCGGAGGGCACCGACCTTGCCCGGTGAGCACCCCACGGCCGTACACTGGCCGGGGATGTCTGGCACTCGCACGCGCAGAGTGCCAGGCGGGACACCGTAAGGGCCGTGGGGCGACGTGACGGAGGTGCGCATGCTGAGCGAACGCAGGCTGCAGGTACTGCGCGCCATCGTGCAGGACTACGTCGGCACCGAGGAGCCCGTCGGCTCCAAGGCCCTCACCGAGCGGCACAGCCTCGGCGTCTCCCCGGCCACCGTGCGCAACGACATGGCCGCGCTGGAGGAGGAAGGGTTCATCGCCCAGCCGCACACCAGCGCCGGGCGCATCCCCACCGACAAGGGCTACCGGCTCTTCGTCGACAAGCTCGCCGGTGTGAAGCCGATGACGGCGCCCGAGCGGCGCGCGATCCAGAACTTCCTGGAGGGCGCGGTCGACCTGGACGACGTCGTGGCCCGCACCGTCCGGCTGCTCGCGCAGCTCACCCGGCAGGTCGCCGTCGTGCAGTACCCCTCGCTGACCCGGTCCACCGTGCGGCATGTGGAACTGCTCTCACTCGCGCCCGCCCGCGTGATGCTCGTGCTGATCACCGACACCGGCCGGGTCGAGCAGCGGATGGTCGACTGCCCCGCCCCGTTCGGCGAGGCACCGCTCGCGGACCTGCGCGCGCGGCTCAACAGCAAGGTGGCCGGGCGCCGGTTCAGCGACGTACCGCGACTGGTCGAGGACCTCCCCGATGCCTTCGAGGCGGAGGATCGCGGTACGGTCTCCACAGTGCTCTCCACTCTGCTGGAGACACTGGTCGAGGAGAACGAGGAACGGCTGATGATCGGCGGCACCGCCAATCTCACCCGTTTCGGACATGACTTCCCCCTGGTGATCCGGCCCGTGCTGGAGGCCCTGGAGGAACAGGTCGTGCTCCTCAAACTCCTCGGCGAAGCCAAAGATCCGGGCGTGACCGTGCGTATCGGGCACGAGAACGCCCACGAGGGACTCAACTCCACGTCCGTCGTGTCGGTCGGCTACGGTTCGGGCGGCGAGGCGGTTGCCAAGCTCGGCGTGGTCGGACCGACCCGCATGGACTATCCGGGAACGATGGGAGCGGTACGCGCAGTGGCACGGTACGTCGGACAGATCCTGGCGGAGTCGTAAGTGGCCACGGATTACTACGCCGTTCTCGGCGTGCGCCGCGACGCGTCGCAGGATGAGATCAAGAAGGCGTTCCGCAGGCTCGCGCGCGAGCTGCATCCGGACGTCAATCCCGATCCGAAGACCCAGGAGCGGTTCAAGGAGATCAACGCCGCCTACGAGGTGCTGTCGGACCCGCAGAAGAAGCAGGTCTACGACCTCGGCGGCGACCCCCTCTCGCAGGCCGGCGGCGCCGGTGGCGCGGGCGGATTCGGGGCCGGCGGCTTCGGCAACTTCTCCGACATCATGGACGCGTTCTTCGGTACGGCGTCGCAGCGCGGCCCGCGTTCGCGCACCCGGCGCGGCCAGGACGCGATGATCCGGATCGAGGTCGAGCTGGACGAGGCGGCCTTCGGCACGACCAAGGACATCCAGGTCGACACCGCGGTCGTCTGCAACACGTGCAGCGGCGAGGGTGCGGCCCCCGGCACCTCCGCGCAGACCTGTGACATGTGCCGCGGCCGCGGTGAGGTCTCCCAGGTCACCCGGTCCTTCCTGGGCCAGGTCATGACCTCGCGCCCCTGCCCGCAGTGCCAGGGCTTCGGCACCGTGGTCCCCACCCCGTGCCCCGAGTGCGCGGGCGACGGCCGGGTCCGCTCCCGGCGCACCCTGACCGTGAAGATCCCCGCCGGTGTCGACAACGGCACCCGCATCCAGCTCGCGGGCGAGGGCGAGGTCGGCCCCGGCGGCGGCCCCGCCGGCGACCTCTACGTCGAGATCCACGAGCTGCCGCACTCCACCTTCCAGCGGCGCGGCGACGACCTGCACTGCACGGTCACCATCCCGATGACGGCCGCGGCCCTCGGCACCAAGGTGCCGCTGGAGACGCTGGACGGCATGGAGGAGGTCGACATCCGGCCCGGCACCCAGTCCGGCCAGTCGATCCCGCTGCACAACCGGGGCGTCACGCACCTGCGCGGCGGCGGCCGGGGCGACCTGATCGTGCACGTCGAGGTCACCACCCCGACCAAGCTCGACGCCGAGCAGGAGCGGGTGCTGCGGGAGCTGTCCAAGCTGCGCGGCGAGGAGCGGCCCACCGGGCAGTTCCAGCCCGGCCAGCAGGGGCTGTTCTCCCGGCTGAAGGACGCGTTCAACGGACGCTGACGGCGGGGGGCGCCGCGCGCGCCCCCACGCCCGGGCCGGATTCGGACTTGTCAGGCCGACATGACACCATGCGGGCATGTCCTCCGCACTGGCCGATCTCGTCGTGCATCCGATCGTGCAGGCCCCCATGGCGGGCGGTGTCGCCGTGCCGGAACTGGCCGCCGCCGTCTCCGAGGCCGGAGGGCTCGGCTTCCTCGCCGCCGGCTACAAGACCGCCGACGGCATGTACCGCGAGATCAAGCGGCTGCGCGGGCTGACCAGCCGCCCCTTCGGCGTCAACCTCTTCCTGCCCCAGCCCGCCCACGCCGAGTCCGGCGCGGTGGAGCTGTACGCGCAGCAACTGGCCGGTGAGGCCGCCTGGTACGAGACCGAGACCGGCGACCCCGACGGCGGCCGCGACGACGGCTACGACGCCAAGCTCGCCGTGCTGCTGGACGACCCGGTCGCCGCCGTCTCCTTCCACTTCGGCGTGCCCGACCCGGAGGCGCTGGCCGCGCTGCGCCGGGCCGGGACCGTCACCCTGGTCACCGCCACCACCGTCGAGGAGGCCCGCGCGGTCGAGCGGGCCGGGGCGCACGCGGTGATCGCGCAGGGCATCGAGGCCGGCGGCCACCAGGGCACCCACCGCGACCTCGCGGAGAACGACGGCACCGGGCTCGGCCTGCTGTCCCTGGTCACCCAGGTCGCGCAGGCCGTGGAGATCCCGGTCGTCGCCGCCGGGGGCATCATGCGCGGCGCCCAGATCGCCGCCGTCCTCGCCGCCGGGGCCACCGCCGCCCAGCTCGGCACCGCCTTCCTCGCCACCCCCGAGTCCGGCGCCCCCGAGGTCCACAAGCGGGCGCTGACCGACCCGGTGTTCCCGCGCACCGAGCTGACCCGCGCCTTCTCCGGGCGCCCGGCGCGCGCCCTGACCAACCGCTTCCTGCGCGAGCACGGCCCGTACGCGCCCGCCGCCTACCCCGACGTGCACCACCTGACCTCGCCGCTGCGCAAGGCCGCCACCGCCGCCGGGGACGCCCAGGGCATGTCGCTCTGGGCGGGCCAGGGCCACCGGCTGGCCCGCCCGCTGCCCGCGGCCGAACTCGTCCGCACCCTCGCCGCCGAACTCAACCTCGTACGGGGCGAGTCGGGGCGCCAGTACCGGCCCGTCCGAGCCCAGGGAGGGGACGCGCGATGACCGCGCCCGTCTTCGTCGTCGACCACTTCCGCACGGACGGCACCCGGTACGTGCTCGACGGACCCGAGGGGCGGCACGCCGTCTCGGTGAAGCGGCTGGAGCCCGGCGAGGAGGTCGTCCTCACCGACGGCGCCGGACGGTACGCGGTTTGCCGGGTCACCGGCACCGAGGGCAAGGACCGGCTGATCGTCGACCTTCCCGAGGTGCGCGAGGAGCCCGAGCCCCGGCCGCGTATCACCGTCGTGCAGGCGCTGCCCAAGGGTGACCGGGGCGAACTCGCGGTGGAGACCATGACGGAGACCGGGGTCGACGCGATCGTGCCCTGGCAGGCGTCGCGCTGCATCACCCAGTGGAAGGGCGAGCGGGGGCTGAAGGCGCTGGGCAAGTGGCGCTCCACCGCCCGCGAGGCCGGCAAGCAGTCGCGCCGGGTGCGCTTTCCCGAGGTCGCGGACGCCGCCTCCACCAAGCAGGTCGCCGCGCTGCTCGCGAAGGCCGACTTCGCCGCCGTGCTGCACTCCGACTTCGACCACGAGTCGGTCCCGCTGGCCACCGCCGAACTCCCCGCCGAGGGCGAGATCGTGCTCGTCGTCGGCCCCGAAGGCGGCGTCTCCCGCGACGAGTTGGCCCTCTTCGAGGAAGCCGGCGCCCGCGCCTGCGTCCTCGGCCCCTCCGTCCTGCGCACCTCCACCGCCGGCACCGCCGCGACCGCCCTCCTGCTGGGCCGCACCGGCCGCTGGTCCTGAGACGCCCCCGCCGCACGTTCGGGTGACTGGCCGTATGCGGCCTTCCGCCGTGGGGGCCTCGGTGGGACGCTGGGGTGTATGGGGGCTTCGCGTGGGATTCGGGTGCTCGCCGCCGGTGGGCTCGTGGCGCTCGTCGTCGGTGCGGTGACGGCGTGTCAGCCGGGGGAGCTGGGGGCGGCCTCGGTCGCGTACACCACCGACTCGACGGCGACCGACGCGCTGAAGAAGCGTGATGTGGACGTGAGTTGGCTGACCTGTACCGGGCGGCAGGACGGCGGGTCGTCGGCCAGTGGGTCGCCGAGCGAGTCCACCGTGGTCACCGTCGACTGCCAGGGGAAGACCAAGGACGGGCGGGACATCACCGTCACCGGCAAGGTGACCCGCGCGGTGAACGGGGCCTGTGTGCGCGGCAATCTCGTCGGCAAGGTCGGCGGACGGCAGGTCTTCCGGGTGAGCGGGCTCGGCAACTGCGAGGCCGCCCCGGCCTACACCCCGCCCGCCACCTACCGGCCGCCGGGACAGCCCCGGCCCACGGTGACCGTCACCGTCACCCGCACCCTGTGGTGCGAGAACGACCCCTCGTGCCGCCCGGTCCAGGGCAAATAGACTGATCAATTCCGGGTCCGTACAGGGACGTTCGCGCGTAGGGTGATCGCGTGACTCACGGTGCTGCCACGGAAAACGCCGCCTCGTACCTCCGATCCCCGCATGTGCGGGGCGACTTGGTCACCTTCACCGCCGAGAACGACGTCTGGGTCGCCCCGTTGGACGGTGGCCGGGCCTGGCGGGTCAGCGCCGACGGGGTCCCCGTGAACCACCCCCGCATCTCGCCCGACGGCACCACCCTCGCCTGGACCTCCCGCCGCGACGGCGCCCCCGAGGTGCACACCGCCCCCGTGGACGGCGGGCCCTCCCGGCGCCTGACCCACTGGGGCAACGCCCGCACCCAGGTCCGCGACTGGACCCCGGACGGCGAGGTGCTCGCGGTCAGCGCCGCCGGACGGCACAGCACCCGCCATAGCTGGGCCCATGCCGTCCCGCTCGACGGCGGCCCGGCCACCACCCTCCCGTACGGTCCCGTCGGCGCCGTCGCCCACGGCCCGCACACCGTGCTGCTGTCCGCCACGATGAACCGGGACGCCTCCGCGTGGAAGCGCTACCGGGGCGGCACCGCGGGCAAGCTGTGGATCGACCGGGACGGCGACGGCGAGTTCGTCCGGCTGCACGAGGAGCTGGACGGCAACCTGGAGTACCCCTCCTGGGTCGGCGACCGCCTCGCCTTCCTCTCCGACCACGAGGGCACCGGCGCCCTCTACTCCTCCCTCGCCGACGGCTCCGACCTGCGCCGCCACACCCCGCTCGGCGGCTTCTACGCCCGGCACGCCGCGAGCGACGGCACCCGTGTCGTGTACGTCAGCGCCGGGCAGCTCTGGGTGCTGGACGACCTCGACGGCGCCGAACCGCGCCGGCCCGGCATCCGGCTCGGCGGCCCCCGTACCGACCTCCAGCCCTTCGTCCTGGACGCCGCCCGCTGGCTGGACTCCGCCACCCCCGACCACACCGGGCGCGGCAGCGCGGTCGCCGTGCGCGGCACCGTCCACTGGGTCACCCACCGCGCCGGACCGGCCCGCGCCCTCGCCGCCGAGCCCGGCGTACGGGCCCGGCTGCCGCGCACCTTCCGCGCGGGCGGCGAGGAGTGGGTGGTGTGGGTGACCGACGCCGAGGGCGACGACGCGCTGGAGTTCGCCCCCGCCACCGGCCTCGCCCCCGGCACCGCCCCGCGCAGGCTCGCCGCCGGACAACTGGGCCGCGTCCTCGAACTCGCCATGTCCCCGGACGGCACCCGCGCCGCCGTCGCCTCCCACGACGGCAGGCTGCTGCTGGTCGAGCGGGAGACCGGTGAGATCCGCGAGGTCGACCGCAGCGAGCACGGCGACCCGCACGGCCTGGCCTTCTCACCCGACTCCGGCTGGCTCGCCTGGGCCCACCCCGGCCCGCGCCCGCTCTCCCAGATCCGGCTCGCCGCCACCACCGACCTCACCGTCACCGAGGCCACCCCGCTGCGCTTCGCCGACTACGAGCCGGTCTTCACCCTCGACGGCCGCCACCTCGCCTTCCTCTCCAACCGCGCCTTCGACCCCGTCTTCGACACCCACGTCTTCGACCTGGCCTTCGTGGAAGGCGCCCGCCCGCACCTCATCACCCTCGCGGCCACGACCCCGTCCCCCTTCGGCCCGCAGCGCCACGGCCGCCCCTTCGGCACCCCCGACCGGGACGAGACCCCCGGCGCCGAGGGCACCCCCACGACCCGCGTCGACCTCGACGGACTCGCCGACCGGATCGTGCCCTTCCCCGTCGAGGCCGCCCGGTACGGCAACCTGCGCGCCGCCAAGGACGGCGTGCTCTGGCTGCGCCACCCGGTGCGCGGTGTCCTCGGCGCCTCCCGCGCCACCCCGGACGCCCCCGACCCCAAGACCGAGCTGGAGCACTACGACCTCGCCCAGCACCGGCTGGAGCACCTGGCCGCCGACGCCGACGAGTTCGAGGTCAGCGGCGACGGCCGCCGCGTCCTGCTGTGGAGCGACGGCAGGCTCCGCGTCGTCCCCGCCGACCGCCGCGCCCCCGACGACGAGGACGGCGACGCCCGCGTCACCGTCGACCTCGGCCGCATCCGGCACACCGTCGACCCGGTCGCCGAGTGGCGGCAGATGTACGACGAGACGGGCCGGCTCATGCGGGACAACTTCTGGCGCCCCGACATGGGCGGCGTCGACTGGGACGGCGTCCTGGACCGCTACCGTCCCGTCCTCGAACGCGTCGCCACCCACGACGACCTCGTGGACCTCCTCTGGGAGGTGCACGGCGAACTCGGCGCCTCCCACGCCTACGTCATGCCGCACGGAAGCTGGGGCGACGGCGCCCGCCAGGGGCTGCTCGGCGCCGACATCTCCCGCCACGAGGACGGCAGTTGGCGCGTCGACCGGGTCCTGCCCTCGGAGACCTCCGACCCCGAGGCCCGCTCCCCGCTCGCCGCGCCCGGTGTCGCCGTACGCCCCGGCGACACCCTCCTCGCCATCGGCGGCCACCCGGTCGACCCGGTCGCCGGGCCCGGCCCGCTGCTGCTCGGCACGGCCGGGAAGCCCGTCGAGCTGACCGTCGCCCCGGCCGGCGGCGGCGAACCCCGGCACGCGGTCGTCGTCCCGCTCGCCGACGAGGACGCCCTGCGCTACCACGCCTGGGTCGCCGGCCGCCGCGCCCACGTCCACGCACGCTCCGGCGGCCGCCTCGGCTACCTCCACGTCCCCGACATGCAGGCCCCCGGCTGGGCCCAGATCCACCGCGACCTGCGCGTCGAGGTCACCCGCGAGGGCCTGGTCGTCGACGTCCGCGAGAACCGCGGCGGCAACACCTCCCAGCTCATCGTCGAAAAACTCGCCCGCCGCATCGTCGGCTGGGACCTCCCCCGAGGCATGCGCCCCGAAAGCTACCCCCAGGACGCCCCCCGAGGCCCGGTGGTCGCGGTGGCCGACGAGTTCTCCGGCTCCGACGGCGACATCGTCAACGCCGCGATCCGAGCCCTGGGCATCGGCCCCGTGGTCGGCACCCGCACCTGGGGCGGAGTAATCGGCATCGACAGCCGCTACACCCTCGTCGACGGCACGATCATCACCCAGCCCAAATACGCCTTCTGGCTGGAAGGCGCAGGCTGGAACGTGGAGAACCACGGCGTGGACCCAGACATAGAAATCCCGATGCGCCCCCAGGACTGGGCAAGGTCCGAGGACCCCCAACTGAACAAGGCAATAGACCTGGCCCTGGAAGCACTGGAGAGACAGCCCGCAAAAACCCCGCCAGGCTTGCCGACTTAAGGGGCGCGGGGAACTGCGCGAGCAACCACAACGCACGCCGCACCCGAACGACTAGGATGCCGAAGGCAAAGATCACCGGCGAAAGTGAGCGGGACGAAATGGCAGGCGAACCCCAAGAAGACTGCCTCTTCTGCAACATCATCGCGGGCAAAATCCCCGCAGACGTGGTGAGGGAAACCGACACCACCCTCGCCTTCAGGGACATCAACCCCCAAGCCCCGACCCACATCCTCGTGATCCCCAAGGCCCACTACAAAAACGCCGCAGAACTCGCCGCCGAAGCACCGCAGGTAGCCGCAGACGTACTCGCAGAGACCCGCGGAGTCGCCGAAGGCGAACAGTTGGAGAGCTACCGCACCGTCTTCAACACAGGCACCGGCGCCGGACAGACCGTCTGGCACGCCCACGCCCACGTCCTGGGCGGCCGCGGCCTGAACTGGCCCCCCGGATAACCCCATGTCCGTACGCGAGTTGGTCGTCCTCGGCACCGCCAGCCAGGTCCCCACCCGGCACCGCAACCACAACGGCTACCTGCTCCGCTGGGACGGCGAGGGCATCCTCTTCGACCCCGGCGAGGGCACCCAGCGCCAGATGCTCCGCGCCGGGGTCGCCGCGCACGACCTGAACCGCATCTGCGTCACCCACTTCCACGGCGACCACAGCCTGGGCCTGGCCGGCGTGATCCAGCGGATCAACCTGGACCGGGTGCCGCACCCGGTCACCGCGCACTACCCCCGCTCCGGCCAGCGCTTCTTCGACCGCCTCCGGTACGCCACCGCCTACCGGGAGACGGCCGACCTCACCGAGGCACCGGTCGACACCGACGGCCCCCTCGCCACCACCCCCTCCTACACCCTGGAGGCGTACGGCCTCTCCCACCCGGTGGAGTCCTACGGCTACCGGCTGGTCGAGCCCGACCGGCTCCGCATGCTGCCCGACCGCCTCGCCGCGCACGGCATCGCGGGCCCCGATGTGGGCCGTATCCAGCGGGAGGGCTCGCTGGGCGGGGTCGAGCTGGCCGAGGTCAGCGAGATGCGGCGCGGACAGCGGTTCGCGTTCGTCATGGACACCCGGCTCTGCCCCGGTGTGCACGCCCTCGCCGACGGCTGCGACCTCCTCGTCATCGAGTCCACCTTCCTGGACGAGGACGTGACGCTCGCCGAGGAGCACGGCCACCTGACCGCCGGGCAGGCCGCGACCGTGGCGCGGGACGCCGGGGTGCGGCACCTCGTCCTCACCCACTTCAGCCAGCGCTACTCGGGTCCTTCATCCCCCGCCGAGTTCGAGCGCCAAGCCCGCGCCGCCGGCTTCGAGGGCGAGCTGACCGTGGCCCGCGACCTGGACCGCGTGCCGCTCCCCAAGCGCGGCTGACCGTCCGGACGCGGGCGTACGATACTTCGATGCCCCTCCCCAAAGCTGAACTGCACCTGCACATCGAAGGCACACTGGAGCCGGAGCTTGCGTTCCGTCTGGCCGAGCGCAATGGCGTCGAGCTGCCCTACGCCGACACCGAGGCCCTGCGCCACGCGTACCGGTTCGAGGACCTCCAGTCGTTCCTGAACCTGTACTACGAGCTGATGGCCGTCCTGCGCACCGAGCGGGACTTCGAGGAGCTGGCCGACGCCTACCTGGCCCGCGCCGCCGCGCAGGGTGTGCGGCACGCGGAGATCTTCTTCGACCCGCAGGCCCACCTCGCGCGCGGGGTGGAGATGGGGACCGTGATCGAGGGGCTGTGGCGGGCGCTGGGCCGCAGCGAGGAGACCCACGGCGTCTCCACCAAGCTGATCATGTGCTTCCTGCGCGACGAGTCCGCCGAGTCGGCGCTCGCCACGCTGGACGCCGCGGGGCCGTACCTGGACCGGATCACCGGTGTCGGACTGGACTCCGCCGAGGTGGGCCACCCGCCGGTGAAGTTCCGCGAGGTCTACGCCGCCGCCGCCGCGCTCGGCCTGCGCCGGGTCGCGCACGCCGGTGAGGAGGGGCCGCCGGAGTACGTCGTCCAGGCCCTGGATCTGCTCGGGGTGGAGCGGATCGACCACGGGCTGCGCTGCGTGGAGGACCCGGCGCTGGTCGAGCGGCTGGTCCGGGAGCGCGTCCCGCTGACGCTGTGCCCGCTGTCCAACGTCCGCCTGCGCACCATCGACACGCTGGCCGACCACCCGCTGCCGGCGATGCTGGAGGCGGGGCTGATGTGCACGGTGAACTCCGACGACCCCGCCTACTTCGGCGGCTACGCGGGCGACAACTTCACCGCCGTCCAGCAGACCCTCGGCCTCACCGAGGACCGGCTGCGCGAGCTGGCCCGCAACTCCTTCCTCGCCTCCTTCCTGGAGGACGACGAACCCCGCCGGGCGCGGTACCTGGCGGAGGTCGAGGCGTACGAATTCCCGCGCGAGCGGGCGTAGTCACGCGGGGACGGTCGCGCCGGAGGTGTCGGTGAAGGGGATCTGTACGACGGGGATGCCCTTGGCGGACAGATCCCGGACGGTGGCCCCGCCGACCAGGATCTCCTTGAACGGAGCCGGCGGGACCTCGCCGACCGGGACCAAGTCCCGGAGGGACACCTCGGGGCGCGGGGCGGCCGCGATCGGGATCTCCACCACCCGCAGGCGGCGCGGAGCCGTGCGCAGGGCGACCGCGGTCATCGGCACCGCCGCCAGCAGCAGTATCGCCGCCAGCACCTCGCCCATCGCCGGGAACCCCGCGCGGGCGGACAGCAGGCTGCCGGTCAGCGGTCCGGCGGCGGTGCCCAGCGAGGCGGCGGAGCCGACCAGGACCGCCCAGCGGCCGCGGCTGTCGAGCGCGGCGGCCAGGCTGATCACGTAGGACAGCACCACCGGGTAGCAGAGGTTCCACGCGATCTCGCCCAGCGCGAAGGACGGCAGGTCGGTCGCGGAGGCGCTGAGCGCGATGCAGCCCGCGATCAGCGCCGTACCGAGACCGATCGGCAGCGCGCGGCCCAGCCGGGGGCCGAGGGCGCCCGCGCCGACCACGCCCAGCAGACCGGCGCCCAGCGCTATGGCGAACACCGCGCCGACCGTGATCTCGGTGAGGTGCGCCTGCCCGAGGCCGATGCGCCCGCTGACGCCCCACAGCGCGTTCTGCGCCAGCGACCAGCAGGGCATCGTCGCGGCCAGCAGCAGCCCGGCCCGGCGGTGGGGGAGCGGCCGGCGTATGCCGTCGGAGCCGGCCGCCGGGGCGGTACGGGCGGGCAGTTGGCCGGTGAACGGCCACACCGCGAGCGCGGTCAGCGCGACCGCGCCGAGCGGCAGCCCGTGCCCTGGACCGAGACGCGGGATCGTCAGATAGAGCGCGCCTGCCAGCGCCGAGACCACGAGCAGCCCGGACGTGGTGGCCCGGTGCGGATCGCGTCCGGCGGCGATGCCGCTCGCGGCGACCGCCGTCATCGTGCCGGAGCCGAACCCGCCGACGACCGCGCCCAGCACCACGGCGGGCACGGAGCCGGTGAGGGCGGCCGAACCGTAGCCGAGGACGGCCAGGACGATGCCCAGCCGGGCGAGCGCGCGGGCGCCGAACCGGTCCACGCGGGCGGCGAGCGTGAACCCGGCCGAGGCCGAACTCAGCAGCAGGGCACTGCCGATGGCGCCGGCCTGGGTGGCGGACAGCGGCAGCGCGCTGTCGAGACGGCCGACCGTGGTCGGCAGCAGATACGAGGCGAGGTACCCGGCCGTGAAAAGGGCGACGAGGGGCCAGGGCATGGAGCGGGGGGCGAACACGGGCGTTCCCAGGGCAGGCGTGAGCGACAGCTCGACGGGGAGTGAAAGAGGGGGGAAGGGCGACGGCCGTCTGTTCGACGGGAGCGCGCGAGCAAGTTGTATCAAGCACGCGGTTTCGAGAAGAAGCCGGGCCGATGTGATTCAGATCACTATCACGTTTGGTCCGTGCGGCGACGGGTAGGCACGATTGATTTCGCGCTCGAACGCTCGGACGGTGATCGCACAGAACTCCGGGATGCGCTATGGTTGTGCACGTCGCGGTCGCCGTAACTCCCGGTGGCGGACAGTGCGTTGGTGGTCCAAGGAAAGACGCCCCGCTTCCTGCGGGGAAATGCAGGTGCAAGGCCTGCCCGGCGCTCCGAACAGAGCCCCATCCCGCTTCCCAGCGGGGTGGGGCTCTTTGCTGCGCGCCCCCGCTCCGCGCCCGCCTGCTTCCACTCGCTCCCGGTCGCTCCCTCCGTCCGTGGACGGCTCACCCCATTGACGGCCCTGATGGGTGTATCTAGCCTCTGTTCTCATACATGGACGGCATTCACAAGAGGAGATGGTGCGGGTGAGCGGCGCTCCGCAGGACGTGGCCCGGCGGCTGCGGGAGGGGATGGCAGCGGGCGTGCTCTCCTTCCCGCTCACCGCCTTCCACGAGGACGGCACCCTCGACCGCGAGGGCTGCCGCGCCCATGTGGCCGACCGCCTCGCCGCCGCCCCCGGCGCCCTCTTCCCCGCCTGCGGCACCGGGGAGTTCTTCTCCCTGGACGAGGACGAGTACCGCCAGGTCGTCACCGTCGCCGTCGAGGAGGCGGCCGGACGGGTCCCCGTCGTCGCCGGCACCGGCTACGGCTGGGCGCAGGCCGCGCGCTTCGCCCGGATCGCGGAGGAGGCCGGGGTGGACGCCCTGCTGGTGCTGCCGCACTACCTCGTCGCCGCCCCGCAGGACGGGCTCGTCGCCCAGCTCACCCGGCTCGCCGCCCGCACCCGGCTTCCGCTCATCGCCTACCAGCGGGACCAAGTCGCGTACACCGTCGACTCGTTGCGGCACATCGCCCGCATCCCCAACGTCATCGGGCTCAAGGACGGGCACAGCGACCTCGACCGGCTCCAGCGGCTCACCCTGGCCGCGCCCGAGGGGTTCCTGTTCTTCAACGGCGCCGCCACCGCCGAGGTCCAGGCCCGCGCCTACACCGCCGTCGGCGTGCCCGCGTACTCCTCCGCCGTGCACGCCTTCGCCCCCGAGATCGCCGGCGCCTTCCGCACCGCGCTGCGCGCCGGGGACGACGACACGGCCGACCTGCTGCTGCGCGGCTTCTACGTCCCCTTCGTCGAACTCCGCGACCGGGCCCCCGGATACGCCGTCTCCCTGGTCAAGGCCGCCGCCCGGCTCAGGGGCGCGCGCGTGGGACCCGTACGGGCGCCCCTGGCCGACCCCTCGGCCGCCGACCTCGCCGCGCTGAAGGACCTGCTCGCCGCCGGACTCGACCTCGTGGGAGCCGCCCTGTGATCCCGGAGCTGACCGTCACCGAGGTGCGGCTGACCCCGGTCCTGGTGGCCGACCCGCCGCTGCTCAACACCCAGGGCGTGCACCAGCCGTACACCCCGCGGCTGATCGTGGAGGTGGTCACGGCGGGCGGGACGACGGGGCTGGGGGAGACGTACGGCGACACCAAGTACCTGGAGCTGGCCCGCCCGCTGGCCGACCGGCTCGTCGGGCGCTCGGTCACGGATGTGAACGCGCTGTTCTCCCTGGACCTCGCGGTGGACGAGAGCCGGGTGCGGGGCGCGGTCGACGCGGGCGGGCTGCGCGGGGTGCAGAGCGCCGACAAGCTCCGGCTGTCCGTGCTCTCCGCCTTCGAGGTCGCCTGCCTGGACGCGCAGGGGCGGGCGCTCGGGCTGCCCGTGCACGCGCTGCTGGGCGGGAAGCTGCGGGACTCCGTCGAGTACAGCGCCTACCTCTTCTACAAGTGGGCCGCGCATCCCGGAGCGGACGCGGACGAGTGGGGTGCCGCGCTCGACCCGGCCGGGGTGGTCGCGCAGGCCCGCGCGCTGTCGGAGCGGCACGGGTTCTCCTCCTTCAAGCTCAAGGGCGGGGTCTTCGCGCCGGAGGAGGAGGTCGCGGCGGTACGGGCCCTCGCGGAGGCGTTCCCCGGGCGGCCGCTGCGGCTCGATCCCAACGGGGCGTGGTCGGTCGCGACCGCGCTGAAGGTGGCGGACGAACTGGCCGACCTGCTGGAGTACTTGGAGGACCCGGTGCTGGGCACCGACGCGATGGCCGAGGTGGCCGCGCGGACCGGGGTGCCGCTGGCGACCAACATGTGCGTGACCACGTTCGGGGAGATCAAGGAGGCGTTCGGCCGGGACGCCGTGCAGGTGGTGCTCTCCGACCACCACTACTGGGGCGGGCTGCGCAACACCGGGCACCTCGCGGCGATCTGCGCCGCCTTCGGGGTCGGGGTGTCCATGCACTCCAACACCCACCTCGGCATCAGCCTCGCCGCGATGACCCAGGTCGCGGCCACCGTGCCGAACCTCCACCACGCCTGCGACTCCCACTACCCGTGGCAGACCGAGGACATCCTCACCGAGCGCGTACCGTTCACCGCCGGCCACGTCACCGTCTCCGACCGCCCCGGCCTCGGCATTGACCTCGACCACGACGCCCTCGCCCGCCTCCACCACCGCTGGGTCCACGACGACGGCACCTTCCGCGACCGCGACGACAGCGCGGCGATGCGGGTCGCGGACCCCGGCTGGCAGATCCCGACAGTGCCGCGCTGGTAACCGGCGCCCCCCGCGACGGACACGGATCACGCGCGCTCCCTCAGGGGCCCGGCCCCGGCTGTCGCGGCGGGCTCCGGGGAACCCCGCTCGACGCACGCCGAGCCCCCGCGAGCCCCCGTAACCATCGGATTCCGGCCGCCGAACCCTCGGTCACCGGTCGGTCAGTGGTGCACACTGGCCAGATCCGTACCACGTCAGGGAGCCCGCACTGATGCCGTCCCACGCGATCGCCGGAGAGGAAACCGGAGGCGACCCGGAGCACCTCACCCGGGCAGCGCGCCACCAGGCCCAGGTCGACCCGCTCGCCGCGCTGCGCGCCCCCGGCGATCCGCCCTGGGACGTCTATCTCACCGGCACCGTCTTCCTCGACATCGTTTTCACCGGCCTGGACACCGCCCCCGTGCGCGGTACCGAGTCCTGGGCGCGCGGAATGGGCTCCAGCCCCGGCGGAGTCGCCAACATGGCCGCCGCGCTGGCCCGCCTCGGCCTGCGGACCTCGCTGGCGGCGGCCTTCGGGGACGACCACTACGGGGAGTACTGCTGGGACGCGCTCGCGCGGGGCGAGGGCATCGACCTCACCCCCTCGCGCACGGTGCCCGGCTGGCACTCGCCGGTCACCGTCTCCATGGCGTACGAGGGGGAGCGCACGATGATCTCCCACGGCCACGAGCCGCCCCCGGAGGAGCCCGCGCCGGACTGCCCGCCGCCCGCCCGTGCCGCCGTCGCCTCGCTCATGCCGGGGCGCCGGGCGCCCTGGATCGCGCAGGCCGCCCGTAAGGGCACCCGGATCTTCGCCGACGTCGGCTGGGACGACACCGGTGCCTGGGACCTGGCCGGGCTGGCCGACCTGGAGCACTGCGAGGCGTTCCTGCCCAACGCGGAGGAGGCGATGCGCTACACCGGCTCCACCTGCCCCAAGGCGGCCGCGCACGCCCTCACCGAGCACGTACCGGTCGCGGTCGTCACCCTCGGCGCGGAGGGCGCGTACGCGGTGGACCGGCGTACCGGCGAGACCGCCGAGGTGCCCGCCATCGCGGTGGAGGCCCTCGATCCCACCGGCGCGGGGGACGTCTTCGTGGCCGGCTTCGTCACCGGCACCCTCGCCGGCTGGCCCCTCGCCGACCGCCTCGCCCTCGCCGGCCTCACCGCCGCCCTCTCCGTCCAGGAATTCGGCGGCTCCCTCTCCGCCCCCGGCTGGTCCGAGATCGGCGCCTGGTGGCGCCGGGTCCAGTCCCTCGACACCCAGAACCCGGCGGCCCTACGCCGCTACGCCTTCCTCGACCCCCTGATCCCCACCCACCTCGACCGCCCCTGGCCCCTCCGCCGAGCAGTCCCGACGATCGGCTTCGGCCGCAACACGTAAGGGCGGGCCCCGCAGGCACCACCCGCCACCCCTGTGGGTGAAAACCGCTGCGGGGTTGACGGGGGAGCGGCGTAGGCTGGAGGGGCCGAGGTCGCTGTAGGGGGCGGCCGGGATGAGGAGGAATCGCAGGCCATCAGCGCCGGCCCATGACTCAGACACCGACAGCTCACACCTCCGCGCAGGACCAGGCGAGAGCACGGATCAGCGTTCCCGCACAGCACCCGATGGTGACCGTGCTGGGCTCCGGCGACTCCCTCCTGCGCGTGATCGAGAAGGCTTTCCCGGCGGCCGACATCCACGTCCGGGGCAACGAGATCAGCGCGGTCGGCGACCCGGCGGAAGTCGCCCTGATCCAGCGCGTGTTCGACGAGATGATGCTGGTGCTCCGCACCGGGCAGCCGATGACGGAGGACGCCGTGGAACGCTCGATCGCCATGCTCAAGGCGAGCGACAACGGGACCAGCGACGGCCCCGAGACCCCGGCCGAGGTGCTGACACAGAACATCCTGTCCTCACGCGGCCGCACGATCCGCCCCAAGACCCTGAACCAGAAGCGCTACGTCGACGCCATCGACAAGCACACCATCGTCTTCGGCATCGGCCCCGCCGGTACCGGCAAGACCTACCTCGCCATGGCGAAGGCCGTACAGGCGCTCCAGTCCAAGCAGGTCAACCGCATCATCCTGACCCGCCCCGCGGTCGAGGCCGGCGAACGCCTCGGCTTCCTCCCGGGAACCCTGTACGAGAAGATCGACCCGTACCTGCGCCCGCTCTACGACGCCCTGCACGACATGCTCGACCCCGACTCGATCCCCCGCCTGATGGCGGCGGGCACGATCGAGGTCGCCCCGCTGGCGTACATGCGTGGCCGCACCTTGAACGACGCCTTCATCATCCTGGACGAGGCCCAGAACACGAGCCCCGAGCAGATGAAGATGTTCCTGACCCGCCTCGGCTTCGACTCGAAGATCGTCATCACCGGTGACGTCACCCAGGTCGACCTCCCCGGCGGCACCAAGAGCGGTCTGCGCCAGGTGCAGGACATCCTGGAGGGCGTCGAGGACGTCCACTTCTCCCGGCTCTCCTCCCAGGACGTCGTCCGGCACAAGCTGGTGGGCCGTATCGTCGACGCGTACGAGAAGTACGACAGCCACGAGGCCACGGGCAAGGCCGGCGCCAAGGGCTCCAAGGGGAAGTAGACCAGCACGACCATGTCGATCGACGTCAACAACGAATCCGGCACCGAGGTGGACGAGCAGGCGGTGCTCGACATCGCCCGCTACGCGCTCGCCCGGATGCGCATCCACCCGCTCTCCGAACTGTCGGTGATCGTCGTGGACGCCGACGCCATGGAGCAGCTACACATCCAGTGGATGGACCTGCCGGGACCGACGGACGTCATGTCGTTCCCGATGGACGAGCTGCGCCCGCCGGGCAAGGACGACGAGGAGCCCCCGCAGGGCCTCCTCGGTGACATCGTCCTGTGCCCGGAGGTCGCGGCCCAGCAGGGCAAGGACGCGCCCACCCAGCACTCCATGGACGAGGAACTCCAGCTCCTCACCGTCCACGGCGTCCTGCACCTCCTCGGCTACGACCACGAGGAGCCGGACGAGAAGGCCGAGATGTTCGGGCTCCAGGCCGCCATCGTCGACGGCTGGCGGGCCGAGCGCGGCCTGACCGGGCCGTCCCCGGCGCCGACCGTCTCGTAGGGCGGCCGGTAACCGAATGAGTCCGCAGATCGTGATCGGCGCGGTCGCGCTGATCGTCGTGGCCTGGCTCGCCGCCTGCGCCGAGGCGGGCATCGCCCGCGTCTCCAGCTTCCGCGCCGAGGAGGCCGTCAAGTCCGGCCGCCGGGGCAGCGCCAAGCTGGCGCAGGTCGCCGCCGACCCCACCCGCTATCTCAACGTGGCCCTGCTGGTCCGCGTCGCCTGCGAGATGGCCGCCGCCGCCCTCGTCACCTACGCCTGCCTGCGCGCCTTCGACGCCACCTGGCAGGCCCTGCTGGTCGCCATCGCGGTGATGGTGCTGGTGTCGTACGTCGCCGTCGGCGTCTCCCCCCGCACCATCGGCCGCCAGCACCCCCTGTCCACCGCCACCGCGGCCGCCTACGTGCTGCTGCCGCTGGCCCGCGTCATGGGCCCGGTGCCCTCGCTGCTGATCCTCATCGGCAACGCGCTCACCCCCGGCAAGGGCTTCCGGCGCGGCCCCTTCGCCTCCGAGGCGGAGCTGCGCGCCATGGTCGACCTCGCCGAGCAGGAGTCGCTCATCGAGGACGAGGAGCGCCGCATGGTGCACTCCGTCTTCGAGCTGGGCGACACCCTGGTCCGCGAGGTGATGGTCCCGCGCACCGACCTGGTCGTCATCGAGCGGTACAAGACCATCCGCCAGGCCCTCACCCTCGCCCTGCGATCCGGGTTCTCCCGCATCCCGGTGACCGGGGAGAGCGAGGACGACATCGTCGGCATCGTGTATCTGAAGGACCTGGTCCGCAAGACGCACATCAACCGCGACGCCGAGAACGACCTGGTCTCCACCGCGATGCGCCCCGCCGTCTTCGTCCCGGACACCAAGAACGCGGGCGACCTGCTGCGCGAGATGCAGAAGGAGCGCAACCACGTCGCCGTCGTCATCGACGAGTACGGCGGCACGGCTGGGATCGTCACCATCGAGGACATCCTGGAGGAGATCGTCGGCGAGATCACCGACGAGTACGACCGTGAACTCCCGCCCGTGGAGGACCTCGGCGAGGGCCGCCACCGGGTCACCGCCCGCCTGGACATCACCGACCTCGGCGAGTTGTACGGGCTGGAGGAGTACGACGACGAGGACGTGGAAACCGTAGGCGGACTGCTCGCGAAGGCATTGGGCCGCGTGCCCATCGCCGGCGCGAGCGCCGAGGTCGAACTGCCCGACGAGCGACGGCTGAAGCTGACCGCCGAGGCCGCCGCCGGTCGCCGGAACAAGATCGTGACGGTACTGGTCGAGCCCGCCGGGGTCCCGGCGCGGGAGGAGAGCACGGAATGAAGCCCCAGGAGCTGCGCGCCCTCTGCCTGTCCTTCAACGCGGTGGAGGAGGAGTTCCCCTTCAACCCGGACACCTCGGTCTTCAAGGTGCTGGGCAAGATGTTCGCCCTGGCGGCACTGGACGCGCGGCCCCTGACGGTCAACCTCAAGTGCGACCCGGAGGACGCCCAGCGCCTCCGCGCCGACCACGAGGGCCTGATCGTGCCGGGCTATCACATGAACAAGCGGCACTGGAACACCGTCACGGTGGACGCCGGCCTGCCCGACGCCCTGGTGAAGGAACTGGTCGAGGACTCCTACGACCTCGTCGTCGCGGGCCTGCCGAAGGCCGAGCGGCTGAAGCTCGACCGCCCCTGAAAACCCCTACGGGGCGCGGTAAATCCCCTACGGGTGCGGGGTGACCCCGTGTCAGAATCCGCCGCATGACCCCTCGCTACCCGCGCCCCCTGCGCCCCGGAGACCGTATCGGCGTGACCTCGCCCTCCAGCGGGGTCCCGGACGCCCTGCGCGGCCGGCTCGACGTGGCCGTGGCCGACCTTGAGGCGCGCGGGTACGAGGTGACGGTCGGCCGGTGCATGGACGGCTCCGGCCACCTCAGCGCCCCGGCCGCCGAACGCGCCGCCGAACTCACCGCGATGCTCACCGACCCCGAGATCCGCGCTGTGGTGCCCCCGTGGGGCGGCGAGACCGGCATCGACCTGCTGCCGCTGCTGGACTTCGCGGAGATCGGCCGGGCCGAGCCGGCCTGGGTCGTCGGCTACTCCGACGTCTCGGGGCTGCTCGCGCCCCTGACCCTGCTGTCCGGGCTGCCCACCGTGCACGGCAACAACCTCATGGACACCCCCTACGGGCCCCCCGAGGGCCTGCTGTCCTGGCTGGACATCGCGGAGGCGCCGCAGGGCGAGCCGTTCACCCAGACCCCGCCCGGCCGGTACCGCTCCGGCGGCTGGGACGACTACGCCCGCCACCCCGAGGTCCGCGACCTGACCCTGGACGCGGCGGCCACCTGGACCCGGCTGGACGGCACCGGGGACGTGGACGTCACCGGGCGCCTGATCGGCGGCTGTGTCGAGATCCTGGCCAACCTCGCGGGGACGCCGTACCTGGATACCGCTGAACTCGCGCCCGGTGAGCCGCTGTTGGTGTACGTGGAAGCCTGCGAGGACAGCGCGTTCAGCATCTGCCGGAACCTGCACGGCATGCGGCTCGCCGGGTTCTTCGACCGGGCCGCCGCGATCCTGGTCGGCCGGACCAGGGCCCCGGACAGCTCCACCCTGACCCAGCACGAGGCGGTGCTCGACGCGCTCGGCCCGCTGGGCGTGCCGGTCGTCGCCGACGTGGAGTGCGGGCATGTCGCCCCGTATCTGCCGCTGGTCAACGGCGCGCGCGGCCGCGTGGAGCACACGGCCGCGCGCAGCGCGATCACCCAGACCCTGGACTGAGGTCAGGCTTTGCGCAGTCCCAGGGCGATCAGGGCGGCCGCGCCGAGCACGATCGCCGCGGACAGCCCGGTCACCGTGTGGACGCCGGCCAGCAGGTCGTCGGCGGTGGTGGCCAGCACGCCCAGCAGGGGCACGCCGAGCGTGAGGCTGACCTGTTGGGTGGAGGTCACCAGCCCGGTGGCCAGGCCCTGTTCACCGTCCGCGACCCCGGAGGTGATGGTGAGGCCGTACGAGATGATCGCGCCGAGGTGGCACATGCTGGCCAGGGACACGGCGGTCACGGCCAGCCAGACCGACCAGCCCCCGGCGCTCAGCGGCAGCAGGGCGGCGGTGAGGAGCCCCTGCCCGGCCAGCGAGCCGGCCAGCGTGCGCCGGGCGCCGAACCGGCCGATCACCCTCGGCGCGAAGACGCCCGCCACCGCCGACAGCACGCCCTGCACCCCGAAGACCAGGCCGGTCTCGAACGCCGACAGCCGCAGCACCTCCTGGAGGTACAGGGTCAGCGCGAACACCACGGCCGACATCATCGAGAAGGTGACCAGCCCGCCCAGGTTGCCCCACGCCACCGTGCGGCGGCGCAGCATCGGCAGCGAGACCAGCGGCGCGGCCGTACGGGACTCGATCATGGTGAACGCGGTCAACAGCACCAGCCCCGCCACCAGCGCGGTCAGCACGTCCGCGCGGCCGAAGCCCTGGGCGGCGGCGGTGGACAGGGCGTAGATCAGGGCCAGCAGACCGGCGGTGACGGTGACCGCGCCCGGCACGTCCAGCCGGGGGCGCTCCGGGGTACGGGACTCGGGCAGCAGTCCCGGCGCGAGCGGCAGCACGATCAGCGCGAACACGGCCAGCAGCGCCATCGTGGAACGCCAGCCGAAGGCGTCGGTCAGCGCGCCGCCCGCGATCATGCCGGTGGTGAAGCCCAGCGACAGCAGCGTGCCGGAGATGCCGAGCGCGCGGTCGCGGGCCGGGCCCTCGGGGAAGGTGGTCGTCAGCAGGGACATGCCGGTCGGCACGATCGCCGCAGCGCCGAGCCCCTGGAGGGCGCGGCCGGTGAGGAAGGACGCCGGGTCCCAGGCCAGGGCCGCCAGCACCGAGGCGGCGCCGAACAGGGTGAGCCCGGCCAGGAACAGTTTGCGGCGGCCGAAGAGGTCGCCGGCGCGGCCGAACAGCAGCAGGAAACCGCCGGACGGCAGCGCGAACGCGGTGACCGCCCACTGCAGCGCCGTGCGGCTCATGCCGAGGCCGGTGCCCAGCTCGGGCAGCGCCACGTTCAGCACCGAGAAGTCGAGCGCGACCATGAACTGGGCCGCGCACAGCACGAACAGGACGAGCCGGTCCCGCGCCGAGAGCCGGACGGGGCCGACGGGCGGGCCGGTAGGGGGAGTTACGGGGGCTGGGGTGTCGATCGCCATGGCAAAGAGCTTCCGACGGCCGGAAGAAACGTGGGGAGTCGGAACTTATGGTGGTGGTGGCACCACCAGACACGGCGACGAGGGGGACGGGGACGTGGCTGCGACGGCGAGCGTGACGAGCATGCCGAGAAGTGAACGGCGCACCGAGCTGCGGGAGTTCCTGGTGTCCCGGCGCGCCCGGATCACCCCGCAGGAGGCCGGACTCCCGCTCGGCGGGGCCCGGCGCCGTACGCCGGGGCTGCGCCGGGAGGAGGTCGCGGTGCTGGCCGGGGTGAGCGCCTCCTGGTACCAGTGGCTGGAGCAGGGGCGGGACATCTCCGTCTCCCCGCAGGTGCTCGACGCGGTCTCGCGGGTGCTGCGGCTGAGCGACGCCGAGGTGCGGCATCTGTACCTGCTGGCCGGCCTCAACCCGCCCGCGCCCGAACTCGTCACGGTACGGCGGGACATGTGCGACGGGCTGCGGCGGTTGCTCGACACCTGGATGCCGTATCCGGCGCACATCATGGACCGCTACTACAACTGCGTGATGTACAACGCGGCGGCGACCGCGGTGTTCGGCATGGGGGAGGGCTCCACCCCTCGCAACTGCCTGGTCGACTTCTTCGCCGACCCGCTGTTCCGCAGCCGCACGCTGAGCTGGGAGACCAACGCGCGTACGGTCGTCGCGCAGTTCCGGGCGGCCTGCGCGGCGCACCCCGAGGACGAGGGGTTCCAAGCGGTGCTCGCCGAAGTGAGTTCCGTCAGCCCGGAGTTCAACGCGCTGTGGGCCGAGCGGGACATCGAGGACCAGGGGCAGATCCGCAAGGAGCTGATGCATCCCCGTGCCGGGCTGCTGGCCGTGGAGTCCACCGCCATGCAGGTGCCCGCCCGTCCCGACCTGCTGATCGTGCTCCACACCCCGCTCCCGGAGGCGGACACCGCCGCGAAGCTGGAGTGGCTGGCGAACGAGTCCGACGGGGTTCGTATGCTCGGGGCATGAGCGAGAACGAGCTTGATCCCGAGGACCGCAAGATCGTGACCCTGGCCCGGTCGGTACGAGCACGGAACGGGGTCCCG
Source organism: Streptomyces bauhiniae (assembly GCF_004784475.1). GTDB lineage: Bacteria > Actinomycetota > Actinomycetes > Streptomycetales > Streptomycetaceae > Streptomyces > Streptomyces seoulensis. The sequence goes on along the minus strand of NZ_SRRT01000003.1, from coordinate 721,039 downwards.
GAGGGGGCCGCGGTACGCGACTCCACGGGCCGCACCTACGCGGCCGGCACGGTATCCCTCCCCTCGCTCCAGCTCAGCGCCCTGCGCACGGCTGTCGCCATGGCGGTGGCATCCGGAGCGGAGTCTTTGGAGGCGGCGGCGGTCGTCAGCGCGGCGGAGGGTGTCACGGCGGAGGACTTGGCCGCTGTGACCGACCTCGGCGGTGCGGGCACGCCGGTGCTGCTCGCCGGGGCGGACGGCGTTGTCCGGCTGACCGTTTCCGCGGGCTGAGGTACCAGGGGGCTCCGCCCCCTGGACCCCCGTCTCCCACCCGCCCACCCGAAACTCTTGGCTGAAAGGGCGCCCGAAACTGTTCGCTGACGGAGTCAGAGCGCGTCCGGGCCCCTTTCCCCCGTCCTCACCCGTACCACCGTCTCCACCGGCACGGACCACACCTTGCCGTCGCCGATCTTGCCGGTCCTCGCGGCCTGCACGATGGTGTCGATCGCCTGCTCGGCCACCGCGTCCTCCACGACCAGCTCAAGGCGGACCTTGGGGACGAGGTCGACCACGTACTCCGCGCCCCGGTAGACCTCGGTGTGGCCGCGTTGGCGGCCGTAGCCGCTGGCTTCGGTGACGGTGAGGCCGTCGATGCCCAGGTCGCGGAGGGCGGACTTCACCTCGTCCAGGCGGTACGGCTTCACTACGGCGGTGATGAGCTTCATGCGGGGCTCTCGGCTTTCCGGACAGGGGCGCCATGGCCCAGGACCCCGTGATCGTAGGCCGTCTCGGCGTGCACCGTAAGGTCGAGGCCGGTGCGCTCCTCGTCCTCGCTCGCGCGCAGGCCCAGCGTGCGGTCCAGCACCTTGCCGAGCCCGTACGTCACCGCGAAGGCGTACCCGGCGACCGCGAGGACCGCGACGAGCTGGCGGCCCAGCAGGGCGAGCCCGCCGCCGTACAGCAGGCCCTCCGGGCCGCCGGTCATGGCCTTGTCCGCGAACAGGCCGATCAGCAGGGTGCCGATCACCCCGCCGACGAGGTGGACGCCGACGACGTCCAGGGAGTCGTCGTAGTTGAGCTTGAATTTCCAGCTCACCGCGTACGAGCAGACGACACCCGCGGCCAGACCGACCGCCAGCGCGCCCAGCAGGGAGACCGTCCCGCAGGACGGGGTGATGGCGACCAGCCCAGCGACCGCGCCGGAGGCCGCGCCCAGGGTGGTGGGATGGCCGTCCCGCTTCTGCTCGACCAGGAGCCAGCCCAGCAGACCGGTGCAGCCCGCGGCCAGGGTGTTGAGGAAGGCGGCCGCGGCGAGCCCGTTCGCGCCGAGCGCGGACCCCGCGTTGAAGCCGAACCAGCCGAACCACAGCAGCCCGGCACCGAGCATCACCATGGGGAGGCTGTGCGGCCGCATGGCGTCGCGCCGGAAGCCCAGCCGGGGTCCGACGACCAGGCACAGCGCCAGCCCCGACGCCCCGGACGTGATCTCCACCGGCAGGCCGCCCGCGAAGTCCAGCGCCCCCAGCTTCGCGCCGATCCACCCGCCCGGCCCCCACACCCAGTGCGTGACCGGAACGTATACGAGCAGCGTCCACACCGGCACCAGCACCAGCCACGCCCCGAACCGGGTCCGGTCCGCGACCGCCCCGCTGATCAGGGCGGCCGTAATGATCGCGAAGGTGAGCTGGAAGGTGGCGAAGAGGAGCGTGGGGACCGTGCCGTGCAGACTGGCCGGGCCCACCCCGGCCATCCCCGCGTTCTCCAGCCCGCCCAGCAGACCGCCGCCGAGGTCACCGGTGAAGGCGAGGGAGTAGCCGGCCGCCAGCCACACCACGGTGACCAGGGCGATGGACACGAAGCTCATCATCAGCATGTTGAGGACGCTCTTCGCGCGGACCATGCCGCCGTAGAACAGGGCCAGGCCCGGTGTCATCAGCAGCACCAGGGCGGTGGCGGCGAGCAGCCAGGCGGTGTCACCGGTGTCCGCGTGCGCGGCGGCGAGGGTCACGGGCGTCTCCAGTGATCCGGGGGAGCGGGCTCGTCAGAGGGTCACGGGTGCGCGTTTCCGGCCGCCTACAGGGGCGTTTCCAGGGTGTTTCGGCCCCTCCCGGCGCTCTGAGAGGCCGGTCGCAGGCGTGTGGCGGACGCCCGTGCGGCACGGGCTCGCGGATCAGGGAGAATGGTCGGCATGAGCGTTCGTACCCAGTCATCCGAGCGGTCGGGCGAGAATGCCCACCGCGCAGGCTTCGCGTGCTTCGTGGGCCGTCCCAACGCGGGCAAGTCCACCCTCACGAACGCTCTGGTCGGGCAGAAGGTGGCCATCACCGCCGACCAGCCGCAGACCACCCGGCACACCGTGCGCGGCATCGTGCACCGGGAGGACGCCCAGTTGATCCTGGTCGACACCCCCGGCCTCCACAAGCCGCGCACCCTGCTCGGCGAGCGGCTCAACGACGTGGTGCGCACCACCTGGGCCGAGGTCGACGTGATCGGCTTCTGCCTCCCGGCGAACGAGAAGATCGGCCCCGGCGACCGCTTCATCGCCAAGGAGCTGGCCGGGATCAAGAAGACCCCCAAGGTCGCCATCGTCACCAAGACCGACCTGGTCGACTCCAAGACCCTCGCCGAGCAGCTCATCGCCATCGACCAGCTCGGCAAGGAGCTGGGCTTCGAGTGGGCCGAGATCGTGCCGGTCTCCGCGACCGCCGGCAAGCAGGTGGGCCTGCTGGCCGACCTGATCGTGCCGCTGCTCCCCGAGGGCCCCGCGCTCTACCCCGAGGGCGACCTCACCGACGAGCCCGAGCAGGTCATGATCGCGGAGCTGATCCGCGAGGCCGCGCTGGAGGGCGTGCGCGACGAGCTGCCGCACTCCATCGCCGTCGTCGTGGAGGAGATGCTCCCGCGCGAGGACCGCCCGGCCGACCGCCCCCTGCTCGACATCCACGCCAACGTCTACATCGAGCGGCCCAGCCAGAAGGGGATCATCATCGGCCCCAAGGGCAAGCGGCTGAAGGACGTGGGCATCAAGTCCCGCAAGCAGATCGAGGCCCTGCTCGGCACGCCCGTCTTCCTCGACCTGCACGTGAAGGTCGCCAAGGACTGGCAACGCGACCCCAAGCAGCTCCGCAAGCTCGGCTTCTGAGCCCCGCCTGCTGACCGTTCAGCCCCGCTGCGCCCGCAGCAGGTCCCGGTACCAGTGGTACGACGCCTTCGGGGTGCGCCGCAGCGTGGCGAAGTCCACGTCCACCAGGCCGAAGCGGCGGGCGTAGCCCTCGGCCCACTCGAAGTTGTCCAGCAGGGACCACACGAAGTAGCCGCGCAGGTCGACCCCTTCGGCGAGCGCGGCGTGCACCGCGCGGACATGGCCGTCCAGGTAGGCGATGCGGTCCTGATCGTCCAGCCCCTCGTACGAGCAGCCGTTCTCGGTGATGACGAGGGGCGGGAGCCGGTCGCCGTAGCGGTCGCGGAGCCCGGTCAGCAGGCCGGTCAGCGCCTCGGGGACGACCGGCCAGCCGAAGTCGGTCACCGGGACGCCCTCGAACTCCCGCAGTGAGAAGGGGAGTTCGGCGGGCAGCGCCACTCCGCCGAACTCGGTGGGCTTCTCCTGCGGGGCGCCCACGCGCGCCGGGGCGTAGTAGTTGATCCCGTACCAGTCCAGCGGCTCCGCGATGATCCGCAGGTCGTCCTCGGCGCCCTCGGGCATCAACGCGGCCGTGCCGTCCGGGAATTGGCCCAGCAGGACGGGTTCGGCGAAGAGGCGGTTGAGGAGCAGGTCGTAGAAGACGGCCGCCTCCACGTCCGCCGGGTCGGCGGAGGCGGGCTCCACGGGGGAGTGGGAGTTGGCGATGCCGATGTTCGTCACCCCGGCCGCGCGCAGCGCCCGTACCGCCAGGCCGTGCGCGAGGAGCTGGTGGTGGGCGGCCGGGAGCGCGTCGAACAGCAGGGCCTTGCCGGGGGCGTGGGTGCCCAGCGCGTGGCCCAACAGGGTGTGTTCGGCGGGCTCGTTGAGGGTGATCCAGCGCGGTACGCGGTCCCCGAGGCGGTCCGCGACACCGGAGACGTGGTCCGCGAACCGGTACGCGGTGTCCCGGTCCAGCCAGTCGAGCCCGGCCGGCAGATCCCAGTGGAACAGCGTCGGCACCGGCTGGACCCCGGCCTCGCACAGCGCGTCCACCAGCCGGTCGTAGAAGTCGAGCCCGCCGGGGGAGTTCACACGCGGCCAGGAGACCGAGAAGCGGTACGCGTCCACGCCGAGGCCGGCCAGCAGGGCCACGTCCTCCGGGTAGCGGTGGTAGTGGTCGCAGGCCACGGCGGCGGTGGAGCCGTCCTTCACCCGGCCGGGCTCGGCGGTGAACACGTCCCAGACGGAGGGTTCGCGCAGGTCGGCGGCGCCCTCGATCTGGTGCGCGGAGGTCGACACCCCCCACAGGAATCCGTCGGGGAAGCGGGGGAGAGGGCCGTGCGCGTCCGTCACCATGGGCCGGATCATCCGCATCCGGCCCCCGCCGCGTCAACGCCCGCGTCAGTCCTCCAACGGCGCGATCTCCAGTGCGGCCAGCCGCTCCCGGTCCGCGACGACCTCGATCCCGGTGATCCGGCCGTCCGCCGCGAAGGTGAAGGCGAGGACCAGGGCCAGGCGCCCGTGCGGGGCCATGACCAGACCCAGCGAGCCGTCCAGCAGGGCGGGACCGGTGAACCGGGCCCGGCCGGTGGCCGCCATCGCGCCCCGCGCGACCGTGTCGGCACCCCGAGCGGTGATCGGCTCCGGGGTCGGCACCACGAACCGGTCGGCGTGCAGCACCACGTCCGGGTGGAGCAGCCCCACCAGCGCGCCGAAGTCCCCGCCCCGCGTGGCCGCGAGGAACGCCTCCACCGCACGGCGCCGCCGCACCGGATCACCCTCCGGCGGCGGGCCGTCGCCCTTGACCCGGCGCCGCGCCCGGCTCGCCAACTGCCGTACGGCGGCCGGGGAACGCTCCAGCAGTGGGGCCAGGTCGTCGAACGGCACCGCGAACAGGTCGTGCAGCACGAACGCCAGCCGCTCCGCCGGGGCGAGCCGGTCCAGCACCACCAGCAGGGCCACCCCGACCGAGTCGGCGAGCACTGCCTCGTCCTCGGGGGCACCGTGGGCGACCGGATCGGCGGGCCGGGACTCCAGCGGGTCCTCGCGCCGGCGGTCACGGGCGCGCAGCAGGTTCAGGCACACCCGCCCGAGGATGGTCGTCAGCCACCCGGCGACGTTCTCCACCCCGTCGGCGCCCGCCCGGTCGGCCCGCAGCCAGGTCTCCTGCACGGCGTCGTCGGCCTCGCTCAGCGACCCCAGCATCCGGTACGCCACCGCGCGCAGCCGCGCCCGGTGCTCCTCGAAGAGTTCCGCCGACCAAGTGCCGTCGCCCACCTGTCACATTCCCTCCGCGCGGGGTGTCACCGAAGTAGAACACCCGCCGAAGGGGCCCGGACGCAAGCTTTCCGGTTCCCGCGAAACTGGGAGCAGTCATGACCTCCAGCACCTCAGCCGTTCTGGTCACCGGTGGCACCGGCACGCTCGGCCGCCAAGTCGTCCCCCTGTTGCGGGAGGCGGGCCGCGAGGTACGCGTCCTCAGCCGCACGGGCGGGGACGGCCCGGACCACGTGCGCGTCGACCTCCTCACCGGCACCGGACTCGACACCGCCCTGGACGGCATCGGCACCGTGCTCCACCTCGCGGGCGGCCCCAAGGGCGACGACACCGCCACCGCGAACCTGGTCCGCGCTGCACAGGCAGCCCGGGTCCGGCACCTGGTGTACATCTCCGTCATCGGCGCCGACCGGGTCGCGCTCGCCTGGCTCAGGTCGAAGCTGGCCGCCGAGCAGGCCGTCGCCGGCTCCGGAATCCCGTGGACCACGCTGCGGGCGGCCCAGTTCCACGAACTCACCCTGAAAATGGTCGAGTCGATGGCCAGGCTGCCCGTCTTCCCCGTACCGGGCGGCCTGCACCTCCAGCCGGTCGACTCCCGCGACGTGGCCGCCCGCCTGGCCGACCTCACCCTCGGCGCCCCCGCCGGACTCGTCCCCGACCTCGCCGGACCCCGGGTGTACGGCCTCGGCGAGCTGGGCCGGAGCTACCTCCACACCCGTGGCAAGCGGCGCCCGATGCTGCCGGTCCGCATCCCCGGCAAGGCCGGCCGTGCCTACCGCGCGGGCGACAACCTGACCCTCACCGGCGCGGACACCGGCAAGCGCACCTGGGAGGAGTTCCTGGACGAACAGTCCGCCTAAGCACCTTCCTTCAATACCCGCGACACCAACTCCCGCTGCGCCTCGGTCAGCCGGGGGTCGGCCGCGTGGACGGTGTGGCCGTCCACCGTGATCTCGTAGTGGAAGCCGTCCGGGACACCCGGTACCGGGGTGCCCGGCGCGGCGGCCACGGCCTGGTCGGCCAGGGTGCGCCACTCCGCCGCGTCGGGGCGCCCGGAGGTGTCCACCTCCGCCTGCCGCTCGATGCCCGCGAAGCCGCCCGTACGCCGTACTTGGATACGCATGGCCCCAGTGTCCGGCACGGCGGCTACAGCGTCTCCACCCCCACTTCCTCCCACGCCTTCTCCACCGCCTGGAGTTCCGCGCCCGCGCCGAACCGCTCGCGGGCGGCCTTCACGGTCAGCGTGGCGAAGTCCGCGAACTGGGCGTCCTCCTTGAGGTCACCGCCGGTCAGCACGTCGTACCAGATCTGGCCGGTCTTCTCCCAGGCGTAGCCGCCGATCGCGGTGGCCGCGATGTAGAAGGCGTGGTTCGGGATGCCGGAGTTGATGTGGACGCCGCCGTTGTCCCGGCCGGTGTGCACGTAGTGCTGCATGTCGGCGGGCTGGGGGTCCTTGCCGAGCACGTCGTCGTCGTAGGCGGTGCCCGGTGCCTTCATCGAGCGCAGGGCCTGGCCCTGGACGCGCGGGGCGAGCAGGCCGGCGCCGATCAGCCAGTCCGCGTCGGCGGCGGTCTGACGGAGCGTGTACTGCTTGATCAGCGAGCCGAACACGTCGGACAGCGACTCGTTGAGCGCGCCGGACTGGCCGAAGTAGGCGAGGTTGGCGGTGTACTGCGTGACGCCGTGGGTGAGTTCGTGCCCGATGACGTCGACCGGGATGGTGAAGTCGAGGAAGATTTCGCCGTCCCCGTCGCCGAACACCATCTGCTCGCCGTTCCAGAACGCGTTGTCGTAGTCCTTGTCGAAGTGGACCGTGGCGTTGAGCGGGAGGCCCTGGCCGTCGATGGAGTGGCGGCCGTACACCTTCAGATACAGCTCGAAGGTGGCGCCCAGGCCCGCGTAGGCCCGGTTGACCGTGGCGTCGGAGCCCGGTTCGGAGCCCTCGGCGCGGACCTTCTTGCCGGGGAGGTCCTGTTTGTGCCCGGCGTCGAAGATCGTGCGGTCCGGCTGGTCGCCGTCGGCGGGCGCGGCGGCAGCGGCGGCGGCCTGGCCGCCGATCACGGTGGTCAGCCGGCGCCGGGTGCGCTCCAGCGCGTCCCGCTCCAGGGAGCGGCGGGCCGGGCCGGACAGCGCCGGGTCGGCGTCGCGCGCGAGCTTGTCGAGGAGGTGCGGCGGCACGATCGTGCAGAAGACGGGCTCATGGCCCCCGTTGGTCGTCATGCCAATAAATGGTCGCACCGGGCGATGTCAAAGTCACTAGCTGTAACCGTGATGGATGAAATACCGTGATATCTCTCGTCACTCCCCGTCACTGAGTGGTATGAACCCTCAACAGGGACCCGCGTCACCCGTCCCGGTTCCGCATGCTGATACGCCCCCGCGAGCCCGGCGGGCCTCGGCTAGGCTGCACAGCATCATGCGTTTCGGGCTGCTTCTCCTTAGCTGCCGCGGCGAGGGCCTGTAAGCAAGGCCGACTCCCTCCCCGCGGTGCTATTGGCGTTGCGTCGTCGGCCGTCCCAAGGACTTTCCGAGGAGCCCACGCGATCATGGCGAACCGCCAGCAGCCCAGCCCCATGCCCTTCCAGCGCTACGGCCAGTACGAGCAGGTCGACATCCCCGACCGCACCTGGCCCGGCAAGCGCGTCACCGCGGCCCCCCGCTGGCTCTCCACCGACCTGCGCGACGGCAACCAGGCGCTGATCGACCCGATGTCGCCCGAGCGCAAGCGCCGGATGTTCGACCAGCTCGTCAAGATGGGCTACAAGGAGATCGAGGTCGGCTTCCCCGCCTCCGGCCAGACCGACTTCGACTTCGTACGCTCGATCATCGAGGAAGAGGGCGCGATCCCCGAGGACGTGACGATCTCCGTCCTCACCCAGGCCCGCGAGGACCTGATCGAGCGCACCGTGGAGTCCCTGAAGGGTGCCCGCCGCGCCACCGTCCACCTGTACAACGCCACCGCGCCCGTCTTCCGCCGGGTGGTCTTCCGGGGCTCCAAGGAGGACATCAAGCAGATCGCCGTCGACGGCACGCGTCTGGTCGTGGAGTACGCGGAGAAGCTGCTGGGCCCCGAGACCGAGTTCGGGTACCAGTACAGCCCGGAGATCTTCACCGACACCGAGCTGGACTTCGCGCTGGAGGTCTGCGAGGCGGTGATGGACGTCTACCAGCCCGGTCCCGGCCGCGAGATCATCCTCAACCTGCCCGCCACCGTGGAGCGTTCGACCCCGTCCACGCACGCCGACCGGTTCGAGTGGATGCACCGCAACCTCTCCCGCCGCGAGCACGTCGTCCTGTCCGTGCACCCTCACAACGACCGGGGCACCGCCGTGGCCGCCGCCGAGCTGGCGCTGATGGCCGGCGCCGACCGCGTCGAGGGCTGTCTGTTCGGGCAGGGCGAGCGCACCGGCAACGTCGACCTGGTCACCCTGGGCATGAACCTGTTCTCGCAGGGCGTCGACCCGCAGATCGACTTCTCCGACATCGACGAGATCCGTCGCACGTGGGAGTACTGCAACCAGATGGAGGTCCACCCGCGCCATCCTTACGTGGGCGACCTGGTCTACACGTCCTTCTCCGGCTCCCACCAGGACGCCATCAAGAAGGGCTTCGACGCGATGGAGGCCGACGCGGCCGCGCGGGGTGTCGGCGTGGGCGAGCTGGAGTGGGCGGTGCCGTACCTGCCCATCGACCCCAAGGACGTCGGCCGCTCCTACGAGGCCGTGATCCGGGTCAACTCGCAGTCCGGCAAGGGCGGTGTGTCGTACGTCCTGAAGAACGACCACAAGCTGGAACTGCCGCGCCGGATGCAGATCGAGTTCTCGAAGATCATCCAGGCCAAGACGGACGCCGAGGGCGGCGAGATCACCCCGCGCGACATCTGGGCCGCCTTCCAGGACGAGTACCTGCCGAACCCCGACAACCCGTGGGGCCGTATCCAGGTCCGTACCGGCCAGTCGACCACCGACACGGACGGCGTGGACACGCTGACCGTGGAGGCGACGGTGGACGGCGTGGACACCGTGCTGACCGGTACCGGCAACGGCCCGATCTCGGCGTTCTTCGACGCGCTGCAGTCGGTCGGCGTGGACGTACGCCTGCTGGACTACCAGGAGCACACGATGAGCGAGGGCGCGTCCGCGCAGGCCGCCTCCTACATCGAGTGCGCGGTCGGCGACAAGGTGCTGTGGGGCATCGGCATCGACGCGAACACGACACGTGCGTCGCTGAAGGCGGTCGTCTCCGCGGTGAACCGCGCGACCCGCTGACCCCGCCCCACCCCGCGCTTCGGTGCCCCGGCCGCTCAACCAGGCGGCCGGGGCACCGTCGTCTTCCGGCCAGGGAACGCCGCAGGTCACGGACCGGTCTCGTCCGGAGGGCTGACTCGGGCTCCGTGATGTGGCTAACATCACGCCAGCGCGGCGACGGGGCCGCGTGGTGACGTGCGGAGGTGCGACGTGCTGCCAGTACGGGGACGAGACGGCCGAGCCACCGGGTTCGTGCGCCACATCCTGGGCTCCCGCACCGCCTGGACGCCCCAGGGCGACGGGGAGTTCTTCTGCCCCGGCTGCGGCGGCGACCGCAACTACCAGCGCCTCACCGGCCGCACCCGTCTCACCGTGCTCGGGGTGCCGGTGCTGGCGCGCGGGACGACCGGGCCGGTCGTGGAGTGCGCCTCCTGTCTGCACCGCTTCGGCGTCGAAACGCTCGACCACCCCACCACCCGCCGCCTCTCCGTCCTGCTCCGCGAAGCCGTCCACGCGGTGGCCGTCTCCGTACTGGTCGCCGGGGGCACCGGCTCGCGGGCCGCGCTGGACGCGGCGGCCGAGACGGTCCGCGCGGCGGGCTGCGAGGAGGACGCGGCGGAACGTCTCGCCATGACCCTCGACGGCGGCGACCCCCGCACCCCCCTGACCGCCCTCGCCCCCCACCTGGCCGCGCCGGGCCGCGAGTCCCTCCTCCTGGACGCCGCCCTCATCGCCCTCGCCGACGGCCCCTACACCCCCGCGGAACACACCGCCCTCACCACGGCCGGCGAGGCCCTCCTGCTCCCCGCCGAGGTGGTCGAACGGGTCCTGACGGCGGCCCGCATGCCCTCCTGACCAGGAGGAGCGTGACGCGGGAGCCCCTGCGGCGTTGAGCATCGCGGTCTCTTAACTGGAGGACGACGATGACCACTGTCGAGCAGACCCTCGCGGACCGGCTGGGGCTCACGGCCGGCCAGGTCGTACGGGAGCTGGGCTGGGACGAGGACAGCGACGACCGTCTGCGCGCGGCCGTGGAGGAGTGGACCGGCAACGGCCTGGTCGAGCAGGACGACGAGGAGGCCGCCGACCTCGCGCTGCTCTGGTGGCGCGAGCAGGACGGCGACCTCGTCGACGGCCTCATGGACGCCCTGCACGGCCTCACCCCCGACGCCTTCATCTGGCTCCTCACCCCCCGAACCGGCCTCAACGGCCACGTGGAGCCCGCCGACATCGCCCAGAGCGCCGCCTCCACCGGCCTCGACAGACACCCCCCGGTAAACCTGACCCCAGACTGGACCGGCACCCGCCTCGACCAGCGCCGGGCGCCCGCGGCCTAATTCCTCGGCGGGCCTACCGTTCGCTGCCCTCGCCCAGGGCGCTGTCGGTGATGTCGCCGCCGGTGGCGATGGCGTCGCGGGAGGCGTGTACGTCGTCGTGGGGGCGGCGGGCGGGGGTGGGCGGGGTGTGGGGGCCGGTGACCTTGGAGTTGGTGCCCAGGGCGGAGCCGGTGATGTTGCCTCCGGCGGCGACGGCGCCCCGTCCGGCGCGGACCCGGCGTCCGGGCGCCGTCCCGCCGAGTGCGAGGACCGAGACCACCAGCGCGGCCAGCGCCACGACCGCGCCCACGACGCTCGCGGCCTGACCGGCAGTGTCCAGGTCGGCCAGTACGGCGACGAGGACCAGCCCGAGGGTGGCCGCGCCGGCCACCACGGCGGTCACCCATGTCCATATCCGCGCCATCAGATGCCCCCGTCCTCGGTCGACAGGAACATGTTCACGCAGCCAGGTCGGCGGCGCTACGTTTTACAGGCTGTATGTGGGGTGCAGGACAGGGGAGTTCGGGGCGGACGGGGGAGTGGCGTGGGCGGGACGGAGCACACCGGCGGTCCGCGATGACGCCCCCTGGGCGGCAGTGGGGGCGCCGCGACGGGTCACGTGCCGAGCCGGGGCCGACGGCCGCTCCCGGCCACGTGAGCGTCGGTCGCGGGGGCGTCGGCGCCGGGGGCAGCATCGAGGGGAGCGCGCTCGGGGAGAACAGCCGGGTCGCCAACATCCACTTCCACGAGGCCCCGGCCGGCCCGGCGGCGGCCGTGGCGTGGCCGGTGGAGATCGGGCCCGTACCGGCCCTGGCGTCCGCCTTCCAGCCCCGGCGTGAGCTGCGCGAGCGGGTGGAGGGGGCGCGGGCGAAGGGCGGGACGGTCGTCCTGACCCAGGTCCTCTCCGGCGGCGGGGGTGTCGGCAAGACCCAACTCGCCGCCGCCTGCGCCTCCGAGGCCGTGGCCGAGGGGTACGACCTCGTGGTGTGGGCGGCCGCGACGGAGGCCCAGCAGGTCATCACGCAGTACGCGCAGGCCGCCGCCCGGCTGGGCATCGCGGGCGGTGACCCCGAGGCGGACGCCCGCCTGTTCCTGGAGTGGCTGGCGACCACCTCCCGCCGCTGGCTGGTGGTGCTGGACGACGTGACCGACCCGGCCGTCCTCACCTCGTGGTGGCCCGCGAGCCGTACGGGGTCGGGCTGGGTGCTCGCTACAACCCGGCTGAAGGACGCGCGGATGACGGGCGGCGGCCGGACCCGGATCGACATCGACGTGTACACCCCGGAGGAGGCGCACGCGTTCATGGAGGCGCGGTTGGCGGGCGAGGGCATGGGCCATCTGCTGGACGCCCACGCCGCCGAACTCGCCTCCGCGCTCGGTCACTTACCCCTCGCCCTGAGCCACGCCACGGCGTACATGATCAACGAGGAACTGACCTGTACGGCGTACCTCGCCCTGTTCACGGACCACCGCACATCCCTGGAGCAGGCCCTCCCCGAGTCGGCCGACACCGAGGGCTACGGCCGCCAGATCACCACGACCCTCCTGCTGTCCCTGGAGGCCGCCCGGGCGGCGGACACAACGGGCTTCGCCACGACGGCACTTCGCCTGGTGGCCCTCCTGGACCCGGCCGGCCACCCCCACGCCCTCTGGTCGGCCCCGGCCTTGCTCAACTGCCTCGCCCCCGAGGGAGCTTCTCCGGCCCAGGCCCACAAGACCCTCCGCCTCCTCCACCGCTATGCCTTGATCACCTGCGACACCCGATCGGAACCGCGCGCGGTCCGCATCCACGCATTGACGGCACGGGCGGTACGGGAGGGGATTCCCCAGGCGCGGCTACCGGCGCTGGTCACCGCGGCGGCGGACGCCCTCATGGAGATCTGGCCCAACCCGGATGAGTTCCATCCCGACTTCGCCGCCACCCTGCGCGCCAACACGGACGCCCTCGCCGCCCACGCGTCCGACTGCCTCTGGGACTCCCAGGCCCATCCGGTTCTCGGCCGCGCCGGTGACAGTCTCAGCAACGCGGGGCTGGTAGCGCCCGCGCTCGCCTACTGGCAGAGACTGGCCGCTGAGTGTGAGCGGCGGCTGGGCCATGAGCACCTTCAGACCCTGACAGTTCGAAGCTCTCTGGCCTCTGCCTGCGCGAACGCCTGGCGGGTCCAGGAGGCGGTCGGCCTTCAGGAGCGGGTGCTCGCCGATTGCCAACGGCTGGTGGGAGACATGCACCCTCTCACCCTCGGTGTCCGGAACAACCTCGCGATCTCATACGGCAAGACGGGCCGCGCCGAAGAAGTTGTCGGCCTGTTCGAGCGGCTGGTGACCGATTGTGAGCGACAGTTCGGGGAAGAGCACGTCCACACCCTGACGGCTCGACACAACTTGGCTACGTCCTATCGAGAAGCGGGGCGGGCCTGGGAGGCCGTGAGTCTTCAGAGGCGTGTGATTGCCGACAGCGAGCGGCTGCTGGGGGCCGAGCATCCCGACACCATGGACGCACGCCACAACCTCGTCCATTGCTACTGGCAGGCCGGCCTTGTGGAGGAGGCCGCCAAGTTGCTCGCACACGTGAGCAGCGACTGCGAGCGGCTGCTGGGAGGCGAGCATCCCCAAAGTCTCAGCGTTCGTACCAACGTTGCTTATTACTGCTGGCAGATCGGGCTCGTGGAGGAGGCCGCCGAGCTGCTTGAGCAGGTCGTTGCCGACAGGGAGCGGCGGATGGGCCCCGACCACCCCGAGACCTTGACGGCCCGCGCCAATATCGCCGTGGCCTACTGGAGGGCCGGGCGGAGGGCAGAAGCCGTCACGCTCCTGCGGCGGGCGGTGGCCGATCTCGACCGGGTGCTGGGCAGCGGGCACTCGGACACCGTGGGCGCCCGCAGCACCCTGGCGCGCTACGAACGCGAACTCCCCGGTGATCACTGAATCGGGTGGCATATGCGGACTTTGCTATGCCTAAGGGGTGTTTCGCCCGCATGCTGGAGGTGCCATCAGGGCGAGATCATGGAGGACTTGGAAGCATGACCACCACCGCGCAGGACGTCATCTCCGTCAAGCTTGAGCGCTCGTTCGACGCTCTCGACACCAACGCCGACGGATACCTGGACTGGTCGGACTACCAGCGGCTCGGCGACCGGTACATCCACGCGTACCAGCTCGACAAGGACGACCGGCGGGCCAGGGCGATCCAGACGTTCTGCCAGATCTACTGGCTGGAACTGCTGCGGCACGCGGGGGTCGACGGCGACCGGCTCACGAAGGAGCAGTTCGTCACCGCCAACCGCCTCGCCGTCATCGACACCAGCCGGCTCAACGTGACGGAGGGCGGCGGCCACGCCATCTTCGACATCCTCGACGTGGACGGGGACAACGAGATCAACAAGGCCGAGTTCGAGCGCTTCCTGCGGGACGTTTGGGGGAGCCAGGCGCCTGAAGCGATGGAGTCGTTCACCATGCTGGACACGGACGGGGACGGCGCGATCTCCCGCCAGGAGTTCATCCGCGCCATCCGTGAGCACTACCTGTCGAACGACCCCGACGCGCCGGGCAGCCTGTTCTTCGGGAGGGCCTGACCTAGGTCCCGGCCTAGGACTTCCGCCCGTTACGCCACCCCCGCACCCCGTTCTACCGTCCCGGTATGGATGAGACCGGGGTGCTGGACGAGGCGTGGGAGCGGCTGCACGGGGCGGGGCCGGAGCGGATGGGCCGGCTCACCAACCACGCGCCCATGGCCGTGGAAGCACTGGTCGCGAGGGGGCAAGGGGCGGGCGTGCACCGGTGGGTGGGCCGGTACGCCCGGAAGCTGGAGGAGTTCCCGGCCGGGGTGGAGCGGGTGACCGACGCCAACTGGGCGTCCGCGCTGGGGGATGCGCGGCGGGTCGCCGACTGGGTCGGGTACTTCCAGGGGGAGGTGGGGGAGCGGGGGTGGCGTGAGGTACTGGCGGAGTGGTGGCCCAGGCTGCTGCCCGGCATGTACGGGGGGTCCACGCATCCGGTGATCCGGGTGGGGCACGCGGTGCGGACACTGCTGGCGGGGGAGACCGGGCCACGGCTGAACGAGCTTGCGCACGGGCTGGGTTACTGGGCCGCTCGGCACCGGCCCGTCACCGGGCTCACCCCGCTGCCCGGTGCGTCCAGCGCCGCCGCCGCGCTGGAGGCGGTACGGCCCATCGCGGTACGGGACGGCGGCTTTCCCGCGCGCTTGGATCGCGTCACCGGTCTGCCCGTCTGGGCGGCGGGGGTGACCGACCCGGCTGAGGCCCATCGCCACCTCACCGAACTCGTCCGGGCCGCCACCCACCGCTACGCGACCCACGCCCACGGCGAGCCCACGATGCTGGTGCACGCGGCGACGGCCCCCAACGCGGTGCTCCGCACCCTGCCCGCGCTCCCGAGAGACCTGTGGGTCCCGAGCATGCGCGCCGCGTGGACGGCGTCGGCGGCGGTCACAGCGATGTACGCCCCCGCCGAGCCGGCCCCTTACGCCCTGCCGGGCCCCCTCGCCCCCGAGGAACTCTCCGAGCGAGCCCTGGCCCACGGCGACGAACACGTCATCAAACTGACGGACACGGCACTGGACGTGGGCGACGAGGGTGCGTTGGCGGCGGCGCTAAGGGCGATCGAACTGAGCGAGCCCTTGGCTTGAGCGTCGAAGGAAGTCGGCCCAGGCGGAGGGGCTGAGACGGATTACGGGGCTGTCCTTGAGCTTGCTGTCCCGTACGGGGACAGTGCCGGGGACTCCGGTAGCGACCTCGACGCAGTTGCCGCCGTCGCCGTTGCTGTAGCTGCTCTTGTGCCAGCGGGCGTTGGTCAGGTCGAACTCGCGCATCGTCTGTGGTCCTCAGCCGCCGATTCGATCAGGTCCAGGGACATCTCCGGCGACAGCGCAGCGCCCCTGAGCAGATCGTATGCGCCCTGTGCCCTCTTCACCACGGCCGGGTCGTCGACCAAGGTCCCCGAAAACGAGGTCTCTGTATAGGCGACGGGCGGCGCGTCGTTGAACTCCATGAGCCGCAACGAGCCGTTGTTGGCGGGGGCACCTGCCTCGAACGGGAAGACCTGCAACAGCACCCTCCGCTGCCGGGACAGCTCTGCCAAGTGGTCCAGCGCCTCCGCGGCGACCGTTGCCCCACCGACGGCGGTGCGCAGCGCACCCTCGTGGACGATCGCCCAATACCTCGGGCGTGCTGCGTCCTTGAGGATGGCTGAGCGCTCCACTCGGGCGGTCACTCTCTCGGCGATGAACTCGTCGGCGGCAAAGGGATGCGTCGCCAGGATCAGGGCGCGTGCGTAACCGGGCGTCTGGAGAAGCCCCGGCACGACGGTCGGCTCGAACTCGCAGATCGTTGTCGCCAACTGCTCCAGGTCGACAACGCCCGCGAAGTAATCCGCATACCTGGGGTCATCGATCAGCTTTCTGCACAGCCGCTCGAAAATACCGTCGGTTTGCAGCACCTGGTCGATCCGCTGGGCCACATCCAACTGCGGCTTCCTGATCGCCTGCTCGAACTGGCCGATGTACCCGCCGGAGACGAAAACCTTCGCCCCCAACTCCGTTTGAGTGAGTCCCGCCTCCTCGCGGCGACGCTTCAGCTCCGTGCCGAAGAACTCCCAGACCGCCTGACGTGAACCGTTGGCCACTGCCAACCCCCTTGTGCTGCCACGCGCTTGTAGGGCTCAGCCCCCTTCCGAGTCTAGTTGTGGAGCGTCACCGTGAGGACACGAAGCGTGAAGAACGTGACGGAAGGGAAGTGATGCGGACAGTGAACACACAGGATTCAGCGGACCGGGTCGAGGAAGCGGAGCGAACCCTCGAGGAATTGCGGACCGCATTGGAGAAGGTCGGGATCAAGTTGCCTTCGCTCGGGCTCGATCCCATCTCGTTGGCCTGCGAGGCCCCGATCCCTTTGGTGGAGCTGGGGCGGTGCTCGGTGCAGACGGCCGCGCAGCTCGTAGCGGCGCTGCGATGAACGCGGTGCGACCGCCGCTGGGCTCGTACGCCTTGGACACGGGGACGAACAGAGTGGGGGTGGTCATGGGACACCAGGGACCGTATGTGCAGCTCAGACCGCTCGGTGGCGGCCGGGAGTGGGACGTACCGCCGGACCGCGTGCGGGAGGCGACGCCCGCGGAGCGGATCAGCGCGGCGACGGCGTACGCGAATGCCCGCAGCAGAGGCGAGGTGCCCTGAGGGCCGCGACGGAAAGCGGCCTCCACCGGACCGGAGTCCGGGGAGGCCGCCGGCCAGAGCGATCAGCTCAGTTGAGGACCGCGATGCCGTCCGTGGTGACCGTCGGACGACCCGACGTGCCGACGACCACGATCTTCAGGGTGTGCTGGGCCGCGCTGCTCCAGGTCTTGGTCCACATCGCCTGGCGGTAGGCCGTGGTGGCCGACTTGAGGTCGACGGTGGTCTGCAGGGTGCCGTCGACGTAGATCTTCACCGCGCCCGAGGTGCTCGCGCGCGAGGCGATCCACGCGACCGAACGGCCCTTGAAGGTCCAGGTCAGCGAGGCGTTCTTGGTGCCGGAGCTGGCGGAGTAGCCGCCCAGGTAGCTGCTGCTCGCCCGCTTGCTCCAGGTGCCGGTGGCCTTCGCCGAACTCTCCTGGAGCAGGGTGGCCGTCCGGGTGACCGAGGCGGTCGCCGTGTTGCCGGCCAGGTCGGTGGCGGTGAGGCCGAACTTGGTCGCCGTCGCCGACTTGGCGGTGGCGGCCCAGCTCGTGGAGGTCGCCGTCAGGGTCTTCGCGGTCGGCGAGGTGGCGGCCTGCGAACGCAGCCCGTTGTCGTCGGCCGCCTTCCAGGTCACCGTCACCGGCACGGCCGCCGTGTTGACCGTGCCCTTGCCCAACTGCGCGGTCGGCGCGGTCGGGTAGGTGGGCCGCGTGGTGTCGGCGGTCACCGTGACCGCTGCCGAGGTGGCGGTCTTGCCCGAGACGTGGGCCGCCCGCACCTGGACGGTGTGCCGGCCCGAGGTCAGCTTGACCGAGGCAGACGTGGCCGTGCCCGCGACCTTCGCCACGGAGGTGCCGTCCACGAGGACCTCCGCGCCCGAGAGCAGCGAGGTGGGCGTCGACGTCGACCAGCGCACGGTCGCCGTGGTGCCGGTGACGTACCCGGTGCCCGAACGCACCGCGCCGAGCGCGGAATCCACGCTGGTGACCCCGACCCCGGCCGGGGGACCGGCCGCGTAGGAGCGGACGGTGTCGAGCTTGGCGTAGAGCTGGTTGCCGGGGCAGTCGGTGGCGAAGCCGTTGCGGTGCCCGGAGACGGCGTTCAGGGTGTACGCCTTGCCGAACGTGAAGCCGTAACTGTCCTTGGCGCCCTCGGTCAGGGAGCTGGTACCGGTCGGGCTGACCCCCGACATGCCGAGCTTCCACGCGGCGATCCGGGAGATCGCGGTCACCATGGCCTGGCTCGGCGTCGCACCGACGATGGTGCTCGCCTTGGAGTCACCACCGCTGAGGTCGGTGTACGTGCCGATCGCGGCGATGCCCATGGAGTCCGTGTTGAACCCGTAGGTCTGCGCGCCGGTCACCGGCATCGAGGCGCCCCCGAACCGGCCCTCGAAGATCGTGCCGCACTTGTCGACCAGGAAGTTGTAGCCGAGGTCGCGCCAGCCCTGGTGCAGATGCAGCGCGTACAGGCTGCGCACGATCGAGGGCGAGTCGGCGCAGGAGTAGGCGTTGGTGGTGTCGGTGTGGTGGACGAACACCGCCTTCACCGTGCGGCCGTAGTCCGGGTAACCGGTGTCCCGCGCGCACTCGTCCGCGCCCCAGCCGGCCCGCGTGACGAACGGGGGAGCGGGCACCTTCGTCGCCGGGGGCTGCGCGGGCAGCGGGCTCGGCATCGTCTGCGGCACGGCCGAGGCGCTCGCGCACGAGGGGTAGGCGGCCGACAGCGAGGGCAGGTAGCCCGGCGCGGTGGGCGACGCACTGGTGGGCGGTGCCGTCGAGGTGGGTGCGGTGGGCGAGGCGGGGGCGGTCGTCCCGGCGTCGGTGCTCTGGGAGGGCTCGACGGTGGGGGTGGGCGTTTCCTCGGCCGGTGTCTCCGTCGGGGAGTCGGTGGGCGCGGGCGTCGTCTCCGTCGGGGTGTCCGAGGGGGTCTGCTCCGGCGTGGAGGCCGTCTCGGGGTCCGTCGGCTGGTCGGTCGGGGTCTCCTCGCCGTCACCGGGCATCGCGTAGGCGGCCGAGTCCATGGCGGGGGTGGTGGCGCCGCCCTTGCCGGGGTCCACCAGGTCGACGGTCAGGCCCTTCGGGAGCGCCTTGCCGTCCGCCTTCACCTGCACACCGTCGGAGGGCCCGGCCCACAGCGGGGCGGTGCCGCCGCGCACTCCGGCCCGGTCGCGCTCGGCGGGGTCGGGCTGCGCGTCACCGGCGCCGAGCGCCTGCCAGTCGGACCATGTGCCGGTCGCGGAGGACCGGGTGCGGACCCGTACCGTCCCGTCGAGGCGGACACCCGGGTCCTGCCAGCTCACCGCCAGCATCCGGAACGCCTTGGTCGAGCGGGCCGCGAGCGTGCGCTCGCCCGCCGAACCGGTCAGGTCCAGCGAGTCCACCGAGGTGTGCACCACCTGCGGCCCCCCGGCCGCCGTGCCGGTGTCCGAGGTGGCGCGCAGGGCGACGACCGTGCCCGTCCCCGCCACCAGCACGGTCCCGGCGGCGAGCCATATCCTGGCCCGTCTCCCCCGCGGCGCCCGCGCGCCGCCTGCCTCTGTTCTCATGTCCAGCCTCTCCCCTTGCCGCCCACAGGCGGCCCGTGCGCACACATGCGTCACGTCCAGCGGGATCGTAGAGCCGGGCGTGGGGCCGGTCACAGCCGGGGGCGGATAACCGGAGTGCCGCCTTCGCGGGTCCGGGCGTGGGCGAGAATGGACGGCATGAGTCTGTTCCGCGACGACGGCATCGTGCTGCGCACCCAGAAGCTGGGCGAGGCGGACCGGATCATCACCCTGCTGACCCGAGGCCACGGCCGGGTGCGGGCGGTGGCACGCGGGGTACGGCGCACGAAGTCCAAGTTCGGGGCCCGGCTGGAGCCGTTCTCCCACGTCGACGTGCAGTTCTTCGCGCGCGGCAGCGAGCTGATCGGGCGCGGGCTGCCGCTGTGCACCCAGAGCGAGACGATCGCCCCGTACGGCGGCGGCATCGTCACCGACTACTCCCGCTACACCGCCGGCACGGCCATGCTGGAGACGGCCGAACGGTTCACCGACCACGAGGGCGAGCCCGCCGTACAGCAGTATTTGCTCCTGGTCGGCGGCCTGCGCACCCTCGCGCGCGGCGAGCACGCCTCCAACCTGGTCCTGGACGCCTTCCTGCTCCGCTCGCTCGCCGTCAACGGCTACGCGCCGACCTTCGGCGACTGCGCCCGGTGCGGGATGCCGGGGCCGAACCGGTTCTTCTCCGTCGCCTCGGGCGGCTCCGTGTGCGTGGACTGCCGGGTGCCGGGCAGCGTGGTCCCCTCCCCGCAGACCCTGATGCTGCTGGGCGCGCTGCTTACGGGAGACTGGGAGACCGCGGACGCGGCCGAGGCGCGGCACGTCCGCGAGGGGAGCGGCCTGGTGTCGGCCTACCTGCACTGGCATCTGGAACGGGGACTGCGCTCCCTGCGCTACGTAGAGAAGTAAGCAGCAAGCACGGCTGAGGAGACGAGAAGCATGGTCGTACGCGGATTTCTGGGGGGCCGGCGCCGGGAGTACCAGGCGCCGGAACCGCACCCGTCCGGCGCCCGCGCGCCGAAGCTTCCCGGTGAGCTGGTCCCCGAGCACGTGGCGATCGTCATGGACGGCAACGGGCGCTGGGCCAAGGAGCGGGGACTGCCGCGTACCGAGGGGCACAAGGTGGGCGCCGAGCAGGTGCTCGACGTGCTCCAGGGGGCGATCGAGGCGGGCGTCCGCAACATCTCGCTCTACGCCTTCTCCACCGAGAACTGGAAGCGCTCGCCCGACGAGGTCCGCTTCCTCATGAACTTCAACCGCGACTTCATCCGCAAGTCCCGCGACCAGCTCGACGCGCTGGGCATCCGGGTGCGGTGGGTCGGGCGCATGCCCAAGCTGTGGAAGTCGGTGGCGAAGGAACTCCAGGTCGCGCAGGAGCAGACCAAGGACAACGACCTCCTCACCCTGTACTTCTGCATGAACTACGGCGGCCGCGCCGAGATCGCCGACGCCGCCCAGGCCATCGCCGAGGACGTCAAGGCCGGCCGCCTGGACCCCGCCAAGGTCACCGAGAAGACCGTCCAGAAGTACCTGTACTACCCCGACATGCCCGACGTCGACCTCTTCCTCCGCCCCAGCGGCGAACAGCGCACCTCCAACTACCTGCTCTGGCAGAGCGCCTACGCGGAAATGGTCTTCCAGGACGTCCTCTGGCCCGACTTCGACCGCCGCGACCTGTGGCGGGCATGCGTCGAATTCGCCTCGCGTGACCGCCGGTTCGGGGGCGCGGTCCCTAATGAGGAGCTGCTGGCGATGGAGGCGGCGATGAAGGGCGACGACTCGGCGTCGTCCTGATCGCCCGTGTCCCCTTACGATCCCTCTTCACGATCATGGAATTGGGGAGGGATCGTCATGGGCGGGGAATCCGTCGGCGATGTAATGCCGGACGCGGCCGGGGACACGGTGGAGCTGATGTACCGGCCGGTGGCCGCGGACTTCACCGCCGCACTGCGGGCGCGGCACAAGGTCGGCCGGCTGGGGTGGCTCCAGCGCTGGGCGCCCTACGTGGTGGGGGTCGGCTTCGTGGCCTGGGCCGCGCTGTTCGTCGCCCGGGGCGAGAGTCCTCCGGTGGGCTGGACGGTGGGGCTGCTCCTCGCCGTGGCCGTGCTGCTGCTGTCGCCCTGGCTGACGGGGCGTCAGCTTCAGCGGCTCAGCGACGCGCAGGGCGTGTTCCGGGTCACCGTGACCGAGGGCGGTCTCACGCTGGCCAACGACACCAGCTCGTCGTCCCTCACCTGGGCGGCCCTCCCTCGCTACCTGGAGACCCCCCGCCTCTTCGTCCTCCTCAGCGCGGACCCCAACGCCACCGGCTTCACGGTCCTCCCCAAGCACGGCCTGCCGGACCGGGCTTCTGTGGACCGGCTGCGCGGGATCTTGGACCGAAACATCACGCGCTGCTGAGTCTGGCCGTGGCGTGCCTGGCGGTAGCCCAGGGGTCGCGCGGGGTGGTGGGTGGAGGTCGGAAGGCTCGGCGGGGCTGGGGGCCTGGCCCGGCCGGGGAGCGTGGTCCGCTGGAGATGCCGCCTGCTCAGCGGGGCGCCGCCGCGCAGTCAGCGCAGGTGCCGAAGATCTCCACCGTGTGGGCGACGTTCACGTAGCCGTGTTCGGAGGCGATGGCCTCGGCCCACTTCTCCACGGCGGGGCCCTCCACCTCGACGGCCTTGCCGCAGGTGCGGCAGACCAGGTGGTGATGGTGCTCGCCCGTGGAACAGCGGCGGTAGACCGACTCCCCGTCCGAGGTGCGCAGCACGTCGACCTCACCGGCCTCGGCCAGGGACTGGAGGGTGCGGTAGACGGTGGTGAGCCCGACCGAGTCGCCCTTGTGCTTGAGCATGTCGTGGAGATCCTGCGCGCTGCGGAACTCGTCGACCTCGTCGAGGGCCGCCGCCACCGCCGCGCGCTGCTTCGTCGCCCGGCCCTTCACGGGCGGTCCAGCGGTCGTCACCGGGTGCCTCCTCACATCTGCGCCTCTGACCGGCCCATTGTGCCAGCCGTTACCCCCGACGGTCAGACGCGAAAGCGCCTCCGGCGGTTCGGGGGGCTTGGGCCGAGCCCGGGTGGGGTGGATCGCGGGCTCGGCCGGGGCTGCCCGTGGGGGCCTGTCGCGGGGGTCGGCTCTTTAGCCCCCTTGAGATCGGCTCGCCGGGCTTGCCTTCGGCCGGTCGCGTAGTGGGGGAGTGGCGCTCGGCCGGGGTTGTGGTGAGCCAGGGGTGCCCGTCGGGTCCCCGCACCCGGCGCCGAGAGCGTCTGCATGGCTGGCGGGTTGCGGCCGGTCCGGGCTCTGGGAGGCCAGGCCCCGCCGCTAGGGCCCCGGCGTGTGACGGGAACCGGAGTCAGACGCCGACCTCGTCCCCCGCCTGCCGCGTCGCCGGGATCGCGCATTCCACGGGGTCTCCGGTGGGCCGGCTCGCTCGGGCGCGGCGGCGGGCCAACGGGGTGGCGACGGCGGTCATGAGGGCAAAGGCGGCGATGGTGAGGAGGACGATCGTGGCGCCCGGCGGGACGTCCTCGTAGAACGAGGTGATCGTGCCGCCGATGGACACCGTGACGCCCAGGGCCACCGCTATCGCGAACGTCGCCGCGAAGCTGCGGGTCAGTTGTTGGGCGGCGGCCACCGGGACCACCATGAGCGCCGACACCAGGATCAGGCCGACGACACGCATCGCCACGGTGACGGTGACCGCCGCCGTGACCGCCACGAGCAGGTTCAGCGCGCGTACCGGCAATCCCGTGACCCGCGCGAACTCCTCGTCCTGACTGACGGCGAACAACTGCCGCCGCAGCCCCAGCGTCACCGCGACCACCGCCGCCCCGAGCACGAGGATCGCGGTCACGTCGGCCGGCGCCACCGTGGACAGCGAGCCGAAGAGATACGACGTGAGGTTGGCATTGGACCCACCCGGCGCGAGGTTGACGAAGAGCACCCCGCCCGCCATACCGCCGTAGAACAGCATGGCCAGCGCGATGTCACCCCGCGTCCTGCCGTACCACCGGATCAGCTCCATCAGCACCGACCCCGCCACGGAGACGAGCGTCGCCATCCACACCGGCGACGAGTTCAGCAGGAAGCCGAGCCCGACACCGGTCATCGCCACGTGCCCGATGCCGTCACCCATCAGAGGCTGGCGGCGCTGCACGAGGTAGATGCCGATCGCCGGCGCGATGACGCCGACCAGGACGGCCGCGAGCAGCGCCCGCTGCATGAAGGCGTAGTTCAGGAAGTCCATCAGCTCAGCAGTCCCGTACGGATCGGTTCGGCGCCCTCGTGCGGATGCACGTGGTCGTGGCCGGGCAGGGCGTGCTGGCCTACGGCCTTCGGCGGCGGCCCGTCGTGCAGCACACAGCCGTCCCGCAGCACCACCGCACGGTCGATCAACGGCTCCAGCGGCCCGAGTTCATGCAGCACCAGCAGAACGGTCGCCCCGGCGCCCACCTGCTCGCGCAGGGTCGCCGCCAGCACCTCCTGGCTGGCGAGGTCGACGCCCGCCATCGGCTCATCCATGATCAAAAGCTCCGGCTCGGACACCAGCGCCCGGGCGATCAGCACCCGCTGGTGCTGGCCTCCCGAGAGCGCCGTCACCGAGTCCTTGGCCCGGTCCGCCATGCCGACCAGCTCCAGCGCCCGCTCCACCGCCTCCCGGTCCGCCTTGCGGAAGAACCCGAAGCGGGTCCGCGCCAGCCGCCCCGACGACACGATCTCGGACACCGTGGCCGGCACGCCCCCTGCGGCCGAGGTGCGCTGCGGGACGTAGCCGACGCGGGCCCACTCCCGGAAGGACCGCAACGGCGTCCCGAACAGCTCGATGGCACCGGAGGTGGCCGGCACCTGCCCGATCGCGGTCCGCACGGCCGTGGACTTACCCGAACCGTTGGCCCCCAGCAGCGCCACGACCTCACCGGGCCGCACGCTCAGGTCGATGCCCCGCAGCACCGGCCGCCCGCCCAGCTCGGCCCGCACGTCCCGCAGGGTCAGCACAGGCGCCGACTCCCGCTCCACGCTGGTCACTTGGACCCCAGCGCGCTCTGCAGGGCCTTGAAGTTGGCCCGCTGGACGGCGAGGTAGTCCTGCCCGCGCGACTTCTTCGTGATGCCCTCGATCGGATCGAGCACGTCCGTCTTGAGGCCCGCGTCCCCGGCGACGGTCTTCGCCGTCTTGTCGCTGACCAGCGTCTCGTAGAACACCGTGGACACCCCGTCGGCCTTGGCCAGCTTCTGCAGCTCCCGCACCCGGGCCCCGCTCGGCTCGGACTCGGGGTCCAGCCCGCTGATCGCCTCCTCGGTGAGCCCGTACCGCTCCGCGAGGTAACCGAAGGCCGCGTGGGTCGTGATGAAGACCTTGGACCGGGTGTGCGCCAGCCCCTCCTTGAAGTCCGTGTTCAGCTCGTCCAACTGCTTCACCAGGGCCGCGGTGTTCTTCTTGTAGTCCGCCGCGTGGTCCGGGTCCGCCTTCTCGAAGGCCCGGCCGACCCCCTGGGCGACCTCGGCGTACCGCACCGGGTCGAGCCAGATGTGCGGGTCCTTGCCGTCCTCCCCCTCGTGGTCGTGGCCCTCGTGCTCGTCCTCGTGCTCGGCGGCATGGCCCCCGACCTCGGTGCCGTGCTCCTCCAGCGTGGTCAGCGTGGCCGCGTCGATCTTCGTCCGCACCGGCGACTGGTCCACCGCCTTGTCCACCGACGGCTGGAGCCCCTTCAGATAGAGGACGGCGTCGGACCGCTCCAGGCCGCCTATCTGCTGCGGGCTGATCTCCAGGTCGTGCGGCTCCTGGCCGGGCGAGGTGAGGGTGGTCACGTGCACGTGGTCCCCGCCGATCCGCTCCGCGAGGTAGGTCATCGGATAGAAGGAGGCGACGACGTCGAACTTCCCCGTGCCCCCCGATGCGGCGCTGCTGTCCGAGCAGGCGGACAGCGTCCCCAGGCCCAGCGCGGTGACGGCCGCTATCGCGGACCCGGATATGAGGCGTCGTCGTACGTTCATGACAGTCATTTTCAACAAAGTTGGAAACGATTGTCAACAAGCTGACCGTCCGGAGCTCGCGACGCGGAGTCTCCGGGTCGGCTTGGTAAGGGTTAGGGCGGGCTTCGACGGCTTCGGGAGGGGGGCCGACGGGGGCCGATTTGGCCGTGGGGGAGCATGCGCCGGTAACCTGAATCATTCGCTGGAAGCATCTCGCTTCAACGCCCGTCGTCGTAATGAAGAGAGCACCGTGGCCGCCGACAAGATCGACACCATCGTCAGCCTGAGCAAGCGCCGTGGCTTCGTTTTCCCCTGCAGTGAGATCTACGGCGGACAGCGTGCCGCCTGGGACTACGGACCGCTGGGTGTCGAGCTCAAGGAGAACATCAAGCGTCAGTGGTGGCGCTACATGGTGACGTCGCGCGAGGACGTGGTCGGTATCGACTCGTCCGTCATCCTGGCCCCCGAGGTCTGGGTCGCCTCCGGTCACGTCGCCACCTTCACGGACCCGCTGACCGAGTGCACCTCGTGTCACAAGCGGTTCCGCGCGGACCACCTGGAAGAGGCGTACGAGGAGAAGAAGGGCCACGCCCCGGCGAACGGCCTGGCCGACCTCAACTGCCCGAACTGCGGCAACAAGGGCACCTTCACCGAGCCCAAGCAGTTCTCCGGCCTGCTCTCCACCCACCTCGGCCCGACCCAGGACTCCGGCTCCGTCGCCTACCTGCGTCCCGAGACCGCCCAGGGCATCTTCACCAACTTCGCCCAGGTGCAGACCACTTCGCGCCGCAAGCCGCCCTTCGGCATCGCCCAGATGGGCAAGTCCTTCCGCAACGAGATCACGCCCGGCAACTTCATCTTCCGGACCCGCGAGTTCGAGCAGATGGAGATGGAGTTCTTCGTCAAGCCGGGCGAGGACGAGGAGTGGCAGGAGTACTGGATGCAGCAGCGCTGGAACTGGTACACCAACCTCGGCCTGCGCGAGGAGAACATGCGCTGGTTCGAGCACCCGAAGGAGAAGCTCTCCCACTACTCCAAGCGCACCGCCGACATCGAGTACCGCTTCTCGTTCGGCGGCTCGGAGTGGGGCGAGCTGGAGGGTGTCGCCAACCGCACGGACTACGACCTCGGCGCGCACGCCAAGGCGTCCGGCCAGGACCTCTCCTACTTCGACCAGGAGGCCGGCGAGCGCTGGACCCCCTACGTCATCGAGCCCGCCGCCGGTGTCGGCCGCACCATGCTGGCCTTCCTCCTGGACGCCTACACCGAGGACGAGGCGCCCAACGCCAAGGGCAAGATGGAGAAGCGCGTCGTGCTCCGCCTCGACCACCGCCTCGCGCCGGTCAAGGTCGCGGTGCTCCCGCTCTCCCGCAACCCCGAGCTGTCTCCGAAGGCCAAGGGTCTCGCCCAGGCGCTGCGCCAGAACTGGAACATCGACTTCGACGACGCCGGCGCCATCGGCCGCCGCTACCGCCGTCAGGACGAGATCGGTACCCCCTTCTGCGTGACGGTCGACTTCGACACGCTCGAGGACAACGCGGTGACCGTGCGCGAGCGCGACACCATGAAGCAGGAGCGGGTTTCCCTCGACCAGATCGAGGGCTACCTCGCCGCCCGTCTGATCGGCGCCTGACCTTCGCATTCCCCCCCACCCTCCTGCCCGGTCCCCCGGGTCGGAGGGTGGGCTTTTTCGTGTCTGGAGGGGGTCTACCCGCAATCCGCTGACAACTAACAACTGACAGATATTGAATTCTGTCAGTCCACGTGCCAGGCTGGACGCATGACGATCCCTACGCGAAATCTCGGAACCACCGGCCCCCAGGTCTCCGCCCTCGGTCTCGGCTGCATGGGTATGTCGGGCATGTACGGAGAAGCGGACCGCCCGGAGGCCATTCACACGGTGCACGCCGCTCTGGAAGCAGGCGTCACCCTCATCGACACCGGCGACTTCTACGCCATGGGTCACAACGAAATGCTGGTCGGCGAAGCCCTGCGCACCGCCCCGGCCCACCTCCGTGACAACGCGGTGCTGAGCGTGAAGTTCGGCGCCCTGCGCGACCCGGACGGCGCCTGGCTCGGCTTCGACGGCCGGCCCGCCGCGGTGAAGACCTTCGCCGCCTACTCCCTCCAGCGCCTCGGCGTGGACCACATCGACATCTACCGCCCCTCCCGCCTCGACCCGGACGTCCCGATCGAGGAGACGGTCGGCGCGGTGGCGGAACTGGTGGAGAAGGGATGGGTGAAGCACATCGGCCTCAGCGAGGTCGGCCCCGAGACCATCCGCCGGGCCGCCGCCACCGCACCGATCTCCGACCTCCAGATCGAGTACGCGCTGATCTCGCGCGGCATCGAGCGGGAGATCCTCCCCACCCTGCGCGAGCTGGGCATCGGCGTCACGGCGTACGGCGTGCTCTCCCGCGGCCTGCTCTCCAACCACATCTCCGCCGACCGCGACTTCGCCGCCACCGACTTCCGCGCCTTCTCGCCCCGCTTCCAGGGTGAGAACTTCCGGCACAACCTGAGCCTGGTCGACTCCCTCCGCAAGATCGCGGAACAGAAGGGGGCCACGGTCGCCCAGATCGCCATCGCCTGGGTCCTCGCCCAGGGCTCCGACATCGTGCCGGTCATCGGCTCCCGGACCCGCGAGCGGCTGTCCGAGGCGCTGGGTGCGCTGGACATCACCCTGGACGCGGCCGACCTCGCCGCCATCGAGGAGGCCGTCCCGGCCGACGCGGCGGCCGGCGAGCGGTACGCCCCCGCGCAGATGGCCATGCTGGACAGCGAGCGATGAGCAGGAACCGGTGACCGGCGCGCCGGGTACGGTCTAGGCATGGCAGCGACCGAGACCCTGACCGCCGAGCGCATCCTCGAGGCAACGGAGGAGGTGCTGCGCCGCCACGGCCCGGCCAAGGCCACCGTGGTCGACGTGGCCCGCGCTCTCGGCGTCAGCCACGGCAGCGTCTACCGCCACTTCCGCACCAAGGCAGCACTGCGCGAGGCGGTCACCAAGCGCTGGCTGGACCGCACCTCGGAGCGGCTCGCGGTCATCGCCGGGGAGGAGACCCCCGTCGAGGAGCGGCTGCGGGACTGGCTCGCCACCCTGTTCGAGGCCAAGCGGCACAAGGCGGGTGACGATCCCGAACTCTTCGCCACCTACAGCGTGCTGGCCGAGGAGAGCGGGGCGACGGTCGGCGAGCACATCACCGACCTCACCGCTCAGCTCGCCCGGATCATCGAGGACGGCGCCGAGTCCGGCACCTTCCGCGCCGCGGACCCGGCCGCCGAGGCCCGCGCCGTCTTCCAGGCCACCGCCCGTTTCCACGACCCCTGTTACGCACGTGAGTGGCAGCAGCCCGGTATCGAGGAGGACTTCAAGATGATCGTCGACCTGCTGATACGCGGGCTGGGCGCACCCGCCAGGCCGTGAGCCGGGTCAGGCGGTGACCGGCTTCGGCCCGTGATTCCGGTCAGGCGGTGACCCGCCAGAAGTCGCGCACCACCGCGGGCGGGGTCGGGCCGGTCATGGCGACCTGCGTGAGCAGGACGGTCACCTTGCCGGTTGCCGGGACCAGATGGGCCGCGGTGCCGGTGCCGCCGACCCAGCCGTAGCGGCCGGGCACGTGCCACGGTTCGGTGCGGTCGATGTCGACCGAGCCGCCATAGCCCCAGCCCTGGCCCTCCAGGAAGAGCGGGCTGCTCTCCCGCTGGGCCGGGGTGAGCTGGTCGCTGGTCATCCGGGCGACGGACTCCGGCGAGAGCAGCCTGCGGCCACCGCCCTCACCGGCCGCTTCACCTCCGGCCAGCAGCATGCGTGCGAAGGCCAGATAGTCGTCGGCGGTGGAGACCAGGCCGCCGGCGCCGGAGGGGAAGGCGGGCAGCCGGTCCCAGCCGTCGTTGAAGGTCTCGGCCACCTTCAAGGTGCCGTCGGGGTCGGGCTGGTAGGCGGTGGGCAGCCGGTGCAGATCCCGTTCCGGTACCGAGAAGCCCGTGTCCTTCATATCGAGTGGCTCGAAGATCCGCTCGGCCAGGAAATCCGGCAGTGACTGGCCCGTCGCCCGTGCGATCAGGGCGCCCTGAAGATCGGAGGAGGTGTTGTAGAGCCAGGATTCACCGGGCTGGTGGAGGAGCGGCACCTTGGCGAACT
This sequence comes from Streptomyces bauhiniae, assembly GCF_004784475.1. Classification (GTDB taxonomy): domain Bacteria; phylum Actinomycetota; class Actinomycetes; order Streptomycetales; family Streptomycetaceae; genus Streptomyces; species Streptomyces seoulensis. The sequence goes on along the minus strand of NZ_SRRT01000003.1, from coordinate 691,289 downwards.
CGGCCAGCAGCTCGTCCATGGCGGGCACCGCGTGCGGGGCGAACCCGCCGCGCTGCAGCTCGAACAGCGGGGCCACGGCGGGCAGCGAGAAGTCCGACGGGAACCCCCACCCGCACCGGGAACTGAGCACGTGTTCCACGGTGATGGGCCGCTCGACCGGCACCAGGTCGTCCACCGGCGACGCGGGCGTCCGCACCACCATCGGCGCGGCCAGCTCGGGCAGCCAGCGCGACACCGGGTCGTCCAGCCCGACCAGCCCCTCGTCGACGAGCATCAGCAGCGCGGCGGCGGTCACGGGCTTGGTGACGGAGGCGAGCCGGAACAGCGAGTCCCGCTCCAGCGGCACGGTCCGGCCGGTGTCCGTGTGCCCGACGGCCACCGCCTCCACCTCGTCCCCCCGGGCGACGAGGCCGACCACGCCGGGCAGGCTCCCGTCGTCCACGTGCCGGCGCAGGGTGTCGTGCAGTGCGGTCATGGGGCTCGCCTTCCGGTCGGCGCGGGTGTCATGGGGTACGACTCCCATGGCGCCGTGAATTCATCGCCGGGCGGGGTCCAGGGTCGCCTGATGGGCCTCGGCCAGGTGCTCCGTCGCCGGTTGCTCGTCCGTCGGTGTCCAGGGCAGGTGCCGGGTGCCCCGGCTCCAGCCGCAGGTGCCGCAGCCGAAGGTCCGCTGGAGTCCGGCCCGCTCCACCCGTACGACGTGTTCCCGGCCGTGCCGGTCCCATCGGCGCACGCTGGTGCCGATTCTGTTGTCGGTCATGCCCGGAGTGTGCGGCACGCGGGGCGGGGCGAGGGGCGGAAGTCCGGGTGGGAACTATCACAGGGTCCCGGCTCAACCCACCTCGCGGGGCAGCCGGAGGCTCAGCAGACCGGTGGCGAGGATCGCCGTGAGCTGGGTGGCCAGGGCGATCAGCAGGGCGTCCCGCATCCCGAGGTGCGGGACCAGGGTGAGGAAGAGGGCGCCCAAGGTGGCCACGCCCAGGGCGAACGACGCCTGCTGGGTCGTCGTCAGTACCCCGCTGCCCACCCCGGCACGGGCGGCCGGGACCTCGGAGAGCACGATCCGCAGCACATTGGGGAGCTGGAGCGCCTGGCCCGCTCCGGCGACGGCGGCGCCGGGCAGCAGGCCGGCGAGCCCCAGGCCGGGCCAGTCCCGCCACACCGCCAGCACGATCAGCAGTACGCCCACCCCCTGGAGCACCGCCCCGGCGCCCACCACCCGCGTACCGAAGCGGGCGATCAGCCGGGGTCCGGCCAGCGAGACGAGGAGGAAGGAGACCGCCATCGGCGCCAGCGCCAGACCCGCACGTACCGGACCCAGACCCGCGCCCTGTTGGAGGCCCAGCGCGATGACGAACATGAACCCACTGAATCCCAGGCAGAACGGCACCACGATCAGCAGCCCCCGTCGCAGCGACGGGGTGGCGAACAGACTCGGCGGCAGCAGCGGGGTGCGGCCCAGCCGGTCCAGGCGCCGTTCCACCCTCCAGAACGCCCATCCCGCCACCGGGAACACGGCGAGCGAGACCCACGTCCACAGCGGCCAGCCCGTCGCGCGGCCCTCGGTCAGCGGGGCGAGCAGCGCCAGCAGGGCCACGGCCAGCAGCACGGTGCCGGGGACGTCGACCGGCTCGGGGTGCCGGGCGCGGGTGTCGGGGACGTGGCGGACGGCGAGGATCAGGCCGAGCACGACCACGGGCACGTTCACCAGGAAGATGGAGCGCCAGCCGGTGCCGGCGATGTCCGCAGCGACCAGGACACCGCCGAGTATCTGGCCGACCACCATGGACAGGCCGGCCGTCGCCCCGTACAGGCTCATCGCGTGGGCACGGCGGCCACCGGTGGTCGTGGACTGGATGGTGGCGAGCACCTGCGGCAGCATCAGCGCGGCCGACGCGCCCTGCGCGGCCCGCGCCGCGACCAGGGTCCACGCGTCCGGGGCGAGCCCGCACGCCAGCGAGGTCAGCCCGAAGGCGGCCATGCCGCCGATGAACAGCCGGCGCCGACCGAACAGGTCACCGAGGCGTCCGCCGAGCACGAGCAGGACGGCGTACGTGACGCCGTATCCGGCCACGACCAGCTCCAGCAGCGCCTCGCTCGCGGAGAGGTCGCTGCCGATGGCGGGGAGGGCGACGTTGACGATGAAGAAGTCGACCAGGGGGAGCGAGGCGGCCAGCAGGACGGTCACCAGGCCCGCCCCGCTCAGGGAGGGCGCCGCCGCCGGAGCGCGTACGGACGGCGCGGTGGAGAGGGTGGTCTCGGTCATGCCACCGAGCGTGCGCCCGCCCTCAGACGGGTACCAGAGTGTGCCGATCCTGGTACCGGAAGTACCCGCCAATGCCCTGGGACGGCCCTTGGCCCGCCCGGAGCCTGGTAGTGGCGGGCGCTCATCCTGGTGGCAGGAGTACCTGGCAACGGTGTCCGGGCGGAGGCACCCTGGAACCATGACGACCTTGGCCCAGGAAAGCGCCGCCCCCGAGGTGAAGGGCGCGGAGATCCGGCGCCACGAGCTGGCCGCGTTCCTGCGCAGCCGCCGTGAGCGGATCACCCCCGAGCAGGTGGGGATGCCGCGCGGGGCCCGGCGGCGTACGCCGGGTCTGCGCCGGGAGGAGGTCGCGCAGCTCTCCGCGGTGGGCGTGACCTGGTACACCTGGCTCGAACAGGCCCGCAACATCCAGGTGTCCGTACAGGTCCTCGACGCCCTCGCGCGCACCCTGATGCTGGACCCCAGCGAGCGCGCCCACCTCTTCCAACTGGCCGGGGCCGCCGACCCGACGCCCGCCGCGATCTGCCCCAGCATCACCCCGGCGCTGCGCGCGACCCTGCGCCAGATGGAGCCGTTCCCGGCGGCGGTGCAGAACAGCCGGTACGACATCCTGGCCTACAACCGCACCTACGCCCGGCTGCTGTGCGACATGGACGCGATCCCGCCCGAGGACCGCAACTGCGTCCTCCTCGCCTACTCGAATCCCGAGTGGCGTTCCTCCATCGTCCACCTCGACGAGGCCCTGCGGCTGATGGCGGCCCGCCTGCGCGCCTCGCTCGCCGGTCACCTCGGCGAACCCGCCTGGAAGATGCTCCTCAAACGCCTCCAGGCATACCCCGAGTTCCGCGAACACTGGGAGCGCTACGAGGTGGTCGGCAGCCGCTCCAAGACCAAGGAGTTCCTCAACCGCCACGTGGGCCACCTCACCCTGGAACACACCGACCTCTGGCTCTCCCCGGACCAGGGCCCCCGCATGGTGATCTACCCGCCCAAGAACGAGGAGTCCCGAGAACGCCTGGAGAAGCTGCACGCGATGGCGCTGGAGGGCTGAGTCGGGGCGATCAGCCGGACGTACCCACGGGCTGCCGGACCTCCGCCGTCTCCAGCCGCTCGGCCGTCCGCTCCGCTGTCCGGTGGGCCCAGCGGCCGCTGGTCAGGAGGCCGAGGATCAGGACGGCGGCGCCGCAGGCGGCGAGAATCCACCAGCCGGGGCGGGCGGCGGAGACGAAGGTGTCGCGATAGGGAGAGGAGCCGATGCCCGCGGCCAGGACCGCGCCGATGACGGCGACGCCGAGGGTCTGGCCGAGCTGGCGGCTGGTGGAGGCGACCGCCGCCGCGACGCCCGCCTGGGCGCGGGGCATGCCGGAGACGGCGGTGTTGGTGATGGGGGCGTTGACGAAGCCGAAGCCGATGCCGAAGAGGACGTAGCCGAGGAAGAGGGTGACGTTGGAGGTCTCGGCCTCGAAGAGGGCGAAGAGCAGACCGCTCACGGTCATCGCCGCGCCCGCGATCAGCAGGGGCAGTCGCGGCCCCCGGCTGCCGACCAGCCGTCCGGACAGCGGGGCGCACAGCAGGGTCGGCACCGCCATGGGCAGCATCCACAGGCCGGCGTGCAGGGCGTCGAGACCGCGTACGTTCTGCAGGTACAGCGTGGACAGGAAGAGGAACCCGCCCAGCGCGGCAAAGGCGCTCACCGCTATCCCGGTCGCCCCGCTGAACGGCGCCGAATGGAAGAAGCGCAGGTCGATGAGGGGTTCGGCGCGCCGGGGCTCGTAGATCAGGAGGGCCAGCAGGGCGGCGACGGCCACGGCGGCGAAGGGGAGCACCTGGGCGAGGCTCGCGTCCGGCGCCTCGATGATCGCGTAGGTCAGCGAGCCGAAGAGGGCGATCACCAGCACCTGGCCGACCGGGTCCGGGCGGCGCGGCCGGGGCGCGCGGGACTCGGGGACGAAGCGCAGGGTGAGCAGCAGCGCGGCGAGGCCGACCGGCAGGTTGACCCAGAAGATCGAGCGCCAGCCGACCGACTCCACCAGCAGCCCGCCCGCCAGCGGACCGGCGGCCATGGAGATGCCGACCACCGCGCCCCAGACGCCGATCGCCCGCGCCCGTTCGCGCGGGTCGGTGAAGGTGTTGGTGATGATCGACATGGCGACCGGGTTGAGCATCGAGCCGCCGACCGCCTGGACCATGCGGAACACCACGAGGAGTTCCAGGTTCGGCGCGAGCGAGCACAGCAGGGAACCGGCGGTGAAGATCACCAGTCCTGCCATGAAGACCCGTTTGCGGCCGATCCGGTCCGCCGTGGACCCGGCCAGCATCAGCAGCGAGGCCAGCACCAGCGTGTAGGCGTCGATCGCCCACTGGAGACCGGAGGTGGTGGCGTGCAGCTCGCGCTGCATCGAGGGCAGCGCGACGTTCAGGGCGGTGTTGTCCAGGCTCACGATCAGCAGGCTCATGCAGCAGATCGAGAGCACCAGCATCCGCCGCCGGTGACTCAGCTCGGGCATGCGTCCCATCGTACGCGCTTCGATAGTGCGGCTAACTAATGACCCCTACATGATCCTTACCCGTACCCGTACCCGTACAAGATCTGTCCCGTAGGGGGAGGGGCACCGGTGAGGTGAGGGACAATGGACGACGCCCTTGCCGTACATCCGTCCCGGAGCCCCCTGATGACCCAGCCGCTGTCCATCGGCCCGCACGCCGTGGTGCCGCCCGTCGTGCTCGCACCCATGGCCGGGATCACCAACGCCCCCTTCCGCACCCTGTGCCGGGAGTTCAGCGGGGGCAAGGGGCTGTTCGTCAGCGAGATGATCACCACCCGGGCGCTGGTCGAGCGCAACGAGAAGACCATGCAGCTCATCCGATTCGACGAGACCGAGAAGCCGCGCTCGATCCAGTTGTACGGCGTCGACCCGGCGACCGTCGGCAAGGCCGTCCGCATGATCGCGGAAGAGGGCCTGGCCGACCACATCGACCTGAACTTCGGCTGCCCGGTCCCCAAGGTGACCCGTAAGGGAGGCGGCTCCGCGCTGCCGTACAAGCGGAATCTGCTGCGGGCCATCCTGCGCGAGGCCGTCTCCGGCGCGGGCGACCTGCCGGTCACCATGAAGATGCGCAAGGGCATCGACGACGACCACATCACCTACCTCGACGCCGGCCGCATCGCCGTCGAGGAGGGCGTCACCGCCATCGCCCTGCACGGCCGCACCGCCGCCCAGCACTACGGCGGCACCGCCGACTGGAGCGCCATCGCCCGGCTGAAGGAGCACGTCCCGGAGATCCCGGTGCTCGGCAACGGCGACATCTGGTCCGCCGACGACGCGCTGCGCATGGTCCGCGAGACCGGCTGCGACGGCGTGGTCGTCGGCCGCGGCTGCCTCGGCCGGCCCTGGCTCTTCGCCGACCTGGTCGCCGCCTTCGAGGGCCGCGACGACTTCCAGCGGCCGGTGCTGCGCCAGGTCGCCGACGTGATGGTCCGGCACGCCACGCTGCTGGGCGAGTGGCTCGGCGACGAGGCGCGCGGTGTCATCGACTTCCGCAAGCACGTCGCCTGGTACCTCAAGGGCTTCGCGGTCGGCTCCGAGATGCGCAAGCGGCTCGCCATCACCTCCTCGCTGGAGGAGCTGCGCGCCGGCCTGGACGAGCTGGACCTCGACCAGGCGTGGCCCATCGGCGCCGACGGCCCGCGCGGGCGCACCTCCGGCAACAACCGGGTGGTCCTGCCGGACGGCTGGCTGAAGGACCCGTACGACTGCGCGGGCGTCAGCGAGGACGCCGAGCTGGACACCTCCGGCGGCTGAACAGGCACCAGGGCCGGCCCCTAAGGGACCGGCCCTGTGCTTTTGAGACCCCTAGGGGTCAGCCCTTCTTCGGGTGCGGAGTCGAGCCGTACGCGGTCAGGAAGCGGTCGCGGAAGAGGTTCATCTTCCACACCGGCGCGTCGTGCGCGGGCCGCAGGCCGTCCGACCAGCCCCAGTCACCGATCTTGTCCAGCACCTTCGGGTCCTTGGCGACGATCGAGACCGGTACGTCCCTGCTGGCGTGGTTGCCGCTGACGCGGGCGATGGGCTGGTGGTCGCCGAGGAAGACCAGCACAGTGTCCTTGGTGCCGTAGCGCTCCAGCCACTCGGTGAGCGCGGTGACCGAGTACTGGATCGACTTGCCGTACTCCTGGCGGGACTTGGTGGTGTCCGCGATCACGTCGGCCGGCTTGTTGCCCGCCGCCTCGATGCCCTTGAAGACCGAGCCGTCGCCCAGCTCGTCCCAGCCGACCATCTTCGGGATCGGGCCCCAGGGCTGGTGGCTGGAGGTCAGGATGACCTCCGACATCATCGGCTTGTCGTGCTTCTTGCCGTGCACCCGCTGCTGGAACTGCTCCAGGGTGTACTGGTCCGGCATCGTGGACCAACTGAACTTCGGTCCCTTGTAGCCGAGTTCGAAGGCGTTGTAGACCTTGTCCAGCCCGAAGAAGCTCTGTTCGGGCCACGCCTTCTGCACGCCCGGCATCACGCCGACCGTGTTCCAGGCGCCGGACTTCTTGAACACCTTGGTCAGGCTGAGGTGGTCGCTCGCCATCACCGTGCGGTAGCGCTGCTGGTTGCTCACCCACAGGCCGGACAGGCTGGTGGAGTGGCCGAGCCAACTGCTGCCGCCGTACGTCGCGGAGGTCAGCCAGCCGCTCTTGGCGTGGTAACCCGCCTTCTTCAGCGCCTCGGTGCGGACGGCGAGGGTCTTGTCCACGCCGGGCGCCATGATCGGATCCTCGATCGCGCTGCGGCCGTAGCTCTCGATGAACGTGAAGATCATGTCCTTGCCGCGCAGGTCCGGCACGAGCTGGTCGGGCGGGGTCGCGCCGAACGCGTCCACCTTGGCGACCTTCTGGAACTCGGCCTCGTCCTTCAGCGTGTCCGACACCCGCTCGGTCTGGCTCTGCAGGGTGACGGCGGCGCTGTCGGCGGCGAGCGGCACACCCGCGAGCTGCACACCGAAGGAGGAGCAGGTGATCCAGACGACGCCCGCGATCAGGGTCCCCCGGGTCGCGGTGGCCGAGTGCCGGGCGAGGACGTTGCTCAGGCGTACGACGGCGTAGGCCGACGCGGCGAACAACAGCAGTACGAGGACGATCACCCCGGCGGTCGCGGCGAGGGTGGCCGTCCGGCCGAGCGAGTCCTCCAGGTACGACTGGGCGTCGCCCAACAGGCTCCAGTCCAGCACCAGGTTGAAGGTCCGGCCGAGGTACTGCTTGAAGCCCATGTCGAGCCAGTTCAGCACCGTCAGCGCGGCGAGCGCGACACCGCTGGCCGCGGCGAGCACGACCCTTGGCTTCCTGGGCAGCGCCAGCAGGATGGCCGCGCCGACGATCGCCTCCCCGGGCAGCCGGAAGAACTTGGCGGGGCCGAGGTCGACGATGGTCGCGGGCATCACCAGGCTGCAGACGACCAGGATCGCGGCGAGGACGGTGATGGTCCGGGAGAGGACGCGGGCAGCCTGGGGGTGTTCCGCCTGCCAGCGGGTCAGGCGGGCGAAGCGGGAGGGCTTGGCGGGGGTGTCCTCAGGGCCGGCCTTCTCTCCGGCGCCCCTGTCAGGGGCCGATGGGGTTACGGTCCTGGTATCGGCGCGCCCAGTACTGGTACTGGCATCGGCAGTGGCGTCGGTGCTCCCAGTACTAGTACCGACACTGGCATCGGCGGTACTGGTACCACTACCAGTACCCACCCCGCCCTCCGAGTCCGTCCCATGACCCTTCGCCCCCGGAGTCTCGGTACCCACCGCCCCGCCGTCGGGTCCACCCCCCGGCGCGTCGGGTGACGTATGCGTGTTCTTGTGCTGAGGCAACCCGGAGGTCCTTCCGCGCGAGGCCGGTGACGACGGAGGCGGCGGGCCGCGCCGGGGAGGCTGGGCAGGGCCGTTGGAGGCCGGTCCGCCTGGCCCGCCGTCCTTCCGTACGGTCCGCCGCGGGCCGGTGTTCACGGCCTACGGCAAATACCGGGCAAACGCCCGGTCAAGGCCGGTCTCAGGCGCCCCCGACCGCGGTGAGCAGGGCGAGCGGCGCGGCAGCCGAACGGGACTCCCGCACACACGCGTGCGGGTACGGTACCGGCTCCGGGTGGGTATCACGCCCGTAACCCGCCAGCACTTCGGGAAGCCGGTGCCCGGCGGAGGCCGCCGCGTCCACCAGACCACGGGCCACCGCGCGGGCCTCGTCGTGCAGCCCGTAGCGGGCGAGGCCGAGGGTGATGAGCGCGTTGTCGTGCGGCCAGACCGAGCCCCGGTGGTAGGAGAGCGGGTGGTAGGCGGCCTGGCCGGCGGCGAGCGTACGGACGCCCCAGCCGGAGAAGAAGTCCGGCTCCAGCAGCCGGCGTCCGACGGCCTCCCCGTACTCCTTGTCCAGCAGCCCCGACCACAGCAGATGCCCGGCGTCCGAGGCGAGTGCGTCTATGCGGTGGCCGTCGCCGTCCAACGCCAGGGCGGGGAACCCCTGTTCGGGCAGCCAGAAGTCCCGCTGGAAGCGGTCGCGCAGGTCGGCCGCCGCCTGCTCCAGCAGCGCCGCGTACGTCCCGTCGTCCCACACCGTCCGCGCCAGCCACGCCGCACGGCGCAGTGCGTCGTACGCGTACCCCTGCGCGCCCGCCGCCATCACCGCGCCGCTCGGCCGGGTGCCGTCGGCGCGGCAGATGGCGCCGGGGGAGTCCTTCCAGTTCTGGTTGGCGAGGCCGCCCTCGTCGGCGCGGTACACGAGGTAGCCGCGCGCGGTCAGCCCGCCGTGGTCCAGCATCCAGCCGACCGCCGCGCGGGCGTGCGGCTCCAGCCGCCGGGCCAGGGCCGCGTCTCCGGTGCGCTCGGTGTAGGCGCCGAGCAGGACCAGGAAGAGCGGGGTGGCGTCGACCGAGCCGTAGTAACGCCCGTACGGCACCTGCCCGAAGTGGGCCAGCTCGCCGTGCCGGACCTCGTGCACGATCTTGCCGGGCTGGGTGACGGGGGAGGAACTCTCGGCCGTGGCCTGAGTGGCGGCCAGGGCGGGAAGCGTGGCGGCGGCCAACCGCGGGCGGTACGGCAGGGCGAACAGCGAGGTCAGCAGGGCGTCCCGGCCGAGCAGCGTGAGGAACCAGGGCGCGCCCCCGGCCGGCACCCGCAGCCCCTCCCCGTCCGGACCCCGCGCCGGCACCTGGAGCGCGGCCAGATCGGACAGCCCGCGCACACAGGCGGCCGCCAACTCCGGCCAGGCGGTGGGGAAAGCGACGCCCTCCATGAACTCCTCTTCTGCCGCACGGAGTTCACCGCTCACGGCGGTCGGGGAACGAGGTACGCGCACCGCATGCCGGTCGCCGTGCGGGCGGGCCACCACCCGCAGCAGCAGCTCCGCCTCGCCGTGCGGGGCGAGTTCGAGCGTCCACACCAGCCGCCGGGCACCGGTACCGGTCTCCTCCACCGCCTCCGGAGCCGGGTCGGCGGTGATGGTCGTACAGGACCGCCACTCACCGCGCCGGTAACCGAACTCAATCCCGTCGTCCAGCACTTGGCGACTGCGCACGGCACCCGCCTTGACGTACGTGCGGTGGTCGGAGCGCAGTTCGAACTGGTCGGTGAAGTCGGCGTCGACAGTGAGCGCGATCCGTACCGTGGTGGCCGTAGGGCGATTGCCGGTGATGCGCACCGACTCCACGAACGAGCTGTCGCCCACGGCCTGTTCACGCCACAGCGTGTACGCGGGCGGCTCCTGGCGTCCGCCGCGCGGCACCAGTACGCACCGTGCCGTGTCGCCCTCCCCGACCGGCTTCAGCACCTCCGGTACCGCGCCGTCCACGGTGAGCTGCCAGCGGCTCAAGTGCCGTGCGTCGCGGACGAAAAGCCCCTCCACCTGGCCGCCCCCGCGCACCCCGCTGATGTCGCCCCGGTCGCCCACGGCGGCGAACGTGGCTCCTCTTACGAGCAGTTGAGTCATCCCCGGTCCCCTCCCTCTTCCCCTGTCTCCATAGCCCCGTCCATGTCGTGCAGCAGGTCCAGCGTCAGCGCGGCGGTCCAGCCGAACCCCGGCGCCCCGCACGCCTCGCCGGTGTCCGGGTCGACGTACTCCGCGAACCCGGAGTCCCCGGCCGCGCGCAGGAAGCCGGTGCGCAGGGCGTCGGCCGCCGCCTTCTCGCCGTGCGCGCGCAGCCCGCGCTCCACCAGCCAGGCGGTGTTGAACCACGCCGGTCCGCGCCAGTACCGGTTCGGCTCGAACGCCGGTCCCCGCAGGTCGTAGCTGGGTACGAGCCCGGTGCGCGCCGCGAAATGCGGTCCGCGCAGGGTGCGCAGCAGCGCGCCGGCCACCTCGCGGGGGAGGCCGGGCAGCAGCAGCGGGACGAGGCCCGACACGCTCCGCTCGCGGATCAGGCCGCCGCGCAGGTCCCGGCACAGGAACATCCCGGACGCGTCATCCCACAGCCGCTCCACCAGAGCCGCCGTCAGCCGCTCGGCGCGGGCGTGCCGGGCGGTACCGGGGGTGCCCAACTCGGCGGCGATACGGGCGAGTGCGTGCTCGGAGGCGATCAGCAGGGCGTTGAAGGACGGGTCCTCCACGGCGAACTCCCGCACATGGCGCCCGTACTGGCCGTCTGCCACCGCGAACTCCTCGTCGCTGTCCGCGTATCCGCCGTCCCGGTAGTCGGCCGCGAGGCACACGTACCGCCCGTAGTCCAGGTCGGTCGGCCGGTCCTCGGGGGCCCCGTGGGCGAGGTCGGCGCGGCGGAAGGAGTGGGCCGGGGCCGGGGTGACGCGGGCCAACGGCCCGTCCCAACAGGGGCTGTTGTCCATACCCTGCTCCCACGGGTGCACCACCGACACCAGCCCGCCCCCGCCCAGGTCCCGGCGGCGCAGCAGATACCGGTGCCAGGCGGCCAGCCGGGGATACACCCGCGCCAGGAAACCGCGCGCCCACGACAGGCCGGGGTCGGCCCGGTGCACCAGCCACGCGGCCAGCGCGTGCACGGGTGGTTGCACGATGCCGGACGTCTGTACGGTGCGCGGGGCGCCCGCGGCCCGCCCGGCGGTGGAGGAGCGCCAGAAGTCGGGGCTGGGGAAGTAGGCGTCGAGCGGCACGGAGGGGGAGAAGACGATGTGCGGCACCCGCCCGTCCTCCCACTGCGCCGCGAGCAGCGTCTCCAGCTCCGTCTGCGCCCGCAGCGGCGACAGGTGCCGTAACCCGATGGCGATGAACGCCGAGTCCCAGGACCACTGGTGCGGATACAGGTACCGGGAGGGGACCGTAGAGGTACCCGTCCAGTTGGCCGCCAGCACGCGGGCGGCCCTGACGTGCAGTGATGCGCCCGGGGGCGCGGTGGAGGACGAATCGTATGCGATCCCGCGCCCGGTGACACGGGCCGTGAGCTGGGCAGTGCGATCCACTCGGGGCTCCCCGAAGACGTCCGGCCGACCTGGTTCGGTTGTGTCTATCGCAGGGTTACGCCTATTTAACACGCAAAACTCAATATGTAATGCAAACTTGAGGAACACAAGGGGGTGGCATGACCGGAAAGCCCGGCAGGACGGCCAGGGGCAGCGCTCAGACGAGCGCCGGTGACCTGCTCGACCTGGTGCGCAGCGGACGGGCCGTCACACGCGGCGCCCTCCAGCAGATGACCGGCCTCTCCCGCGCCACGGTCGGCCAGCGCCTGGACCGGCTGTTCCGGGCGGGCTGGCTGCGCGAGGGCGCGGGCGGCCCGGTGGACTCCCCGCTCGGCGGACGCCCGGCCATCACCTTGGAGTTCGACGGCTCGCACGCCGTGGTCCTCGCCGCCGACCTCGACACCCGGCACGCCCGCGCGGCCCTGCTCACCCTGACCGGCGAGATCCTCGCCGAACGCGCCGGCGCCCTGGTGGTGGAGGACGGCCCCGAGGTGGTCCTGGACGGGCTGGGCCGCTGGTTCGCCGAGCTGCTCACCGAGACCGGCCACGTTCCGGAGGCGGTCTGCGGGATCGGCCTCGGCGTGCCGGGCCCGGTGGACAGCGAGACCGGGCGGGTGGTCCAGCCGCCGATGATGTCCGGCTGGGACGGCTACGACATACGGGGCCGCCTCTCCCGCGCCTTCAGCGAGCACACCCGTACCGGTGCCGGTACCAGTACTGGTACTGGTACTGGTACTGATCCTGGTATCGCCCCGGTATTCGTGGACAACGACGCCAACCTGATGGCATACGGGGAGCAGCGCACCGGATACCAGGACTGCCGCGCGTTTGTACTGGTCAAGGTCAGTACCGGTATCGGCGCCGGAGTAGTGGTGGACGGCGCGCTGTACCGGGGTGTGGACGGCGGCGCGGGCGACCTCGGGCACATCCGGGTCGGCACCGAGGCGCTGTGCCGCTGCGGCTCGTACGGCTGTCTCGCGGCCGTCGCCAGCGGCGGCGCGGTGGCCCGTCGGCTGACGGATGCGGGCGTGCCGGCCGCGTCCGGCTCGGACGTACGGGACCTGCTGGCCGCCGGGCACCCGGAGGCGGCGGCCCTGGCACGGGAGGCCGGGCGCCAGGTGGGGGACGTACTGGCGACGGTCGTCACCCTCCTCAACCCCGGTGTACTCATGATCGCGGGCGATCTCGCCGGGACACCGTTCCTGACCGGGGTGCGTGAACTGCTCTACCAGCGGGCGCTGCCCCGCTCCACCGCCCACCTCGACGTCCTCACCGCGCGGCTGGGGGAGCGGGCGGGGCTGATCGGCGCGGGCGCGCTGGTCGTGGAGCACCTGTACGCCCCGGAGCGGGTGGAGGAACGGCTCACCGCGCTCGGTGTGTGACGCCCCGGTTTCCGGCCCGGAACGGCGTCCGCATGGTGAAATCCGGTGCCGTGTGGCAGCGTGATTCTCGCCACCCTTGATAAGGGTCGCGCTCAGATGAGCGGATCTTGAGCGGCTGCACTTCTCCAAAGGGTGGCACTCGGTGCCACCCCGTCGGCGTTCAATGATCGAAATCAATCGTGTCGATCACCGCTCATATGAGCAGGATGCGGCGTCAGTGTCCGCTCATCCGTTCAAGAAGTGAACACTCGCGTGGCCCTGGCCTTGCCATGCCTTTGCTTTAGATCCTGTGGCAGACGGCTGGTTACAGGCTTATGACGCACGACTGGACGTACCAAGGCGCCTTCGATCTGGGTATGTTCCTCGCCGTCAGGGCAGCCACCGTGGCCTCAAGGAGTCGAGACCCGTGTCGGAAAACAAAGAGCCTCACGTAGCGAAGTTCGTCTACGACTTCACCGAGGGCAACAAGGACCTCAAGGACCTGCTCGGTGGCAAGGGCGCCAACCTCGCCGAGATGACCAACCTCGGGCTGCCGGTCCCTCCCGGCTTCACCATCACCACCGAGGCGTGCAAGGTCTACCTCGACAGCGGCCAGGAGCCCCCGGCACTGCGTGACGAGGTGAGTGCGCACCTCGACGCGCTGGAGCAGCGGATGGGCAAGAAGCTCGGCCAGGCCGACGACCCGCTACTGGTCTCGGTCCGCTCGGGCGCCAAGTTCTCCATGCCCGGCATGATGGACACCGTCCTGAACATCGGCCTCTCCGACAAGTCGGTGAAGGGCCTGGCCAAGCAGGCCGGCGACGAGCGCTTCGCGTGGGACTCCTACCGGCGCCTCATCCAGATGTTCGGCAAGACCGTCCTCGGCGTCGACGGCGAGCTGTTCGAGGACGCGCTGGAGAAGGCCAAGGAGGCCAAGGGCGTCCAGGTCGACACCGAGCTGGACGCGGCCGACCTGAAGAAGCTGGTCACCGCCTTCAAGAAGACCGTCAAGACCGAGGCCGGCCGGGACTTCCCGCAGGACCCGCGCGAGCAGATGGACCTCGCGATCCACGCGGTCTTCGACTCCTGGAACACCGACCGCGCCAAGCTCTACCGCCGCCAGGAGCGCATCCCCGGCGACCTGGGCACCGCGGTCAACGTCTGTTCCATGGTCTTCGGCAATCTCGGCCCTGATTCTGGTACCGGCGTCGCCTTCACCCGGGACCCCGCCTCCGGGCACCAGGGTGTCTACGGCGACTACCTCCAGAACGCCCAGGGCGAGGACGTGGTCGCGGGCATCCGCAACACCGTGCCGCTCGCGGAGCTGGAGAACATCGACAAGGCGTCGTACGACCAGCTCATGCAGATCATGGAGACCCTGGAGAACCACTACAAGGATCTCTGCGACATCGAGTTCACCATCGAGCGCGGCAAGCTGTGGATGCTCCAGACCCGCGTCGGCAAGCGCACCGCGGGCGCGGCGTTCCGTATCGCCACCCAGCTCGTGGACCAGGGCCTGATCGACGAGACCGAGGCGCTCCAGCGGGTCAACGGCGCGCAGTTGGCGCAGCTCATGTTCCCCCGCTTCGACGAGGACGCGCGGGCCGAGCAGGTCGGGCGGGGCATCGCGGCCTCGCCGGGCGCGGCGGTCGGCAAGGCGGTCTTCGACTCGTACACCGCGGTCAAGTGGTCCCGTTCGGGCGAGAAGGTCATCCTGGTACGACGGGAGACCAATCCCGACGACCTGGACGGCATGATCGCCGCCGAGGGCATCCTCACCTCGCGCGGCGGCAAGACCTCCCACGCGGCCGTGGTCGCGCGCGGCATGGGCAAGACCTGCGTCTGCGGCGCGGAGGAGCTGGAGGTCGACACCAAGCGGCGCCGGATGATCGTGCCGGGCGGGCATGTGGTGGAGGAGGGCGACGTCATCTCCATCGACGGCTCCTCCGGCAAGGTGTACCTCGGTGAGGTGCCGGTCGTGCCCTCGCCCGTGGTGGAGTACTTCGAGGGCCGGATGCACCCGGGCGCCGACGACGCCGACGAGCTGGTCGAGGCCGTGCACCGCATGATGGCCTTCGCCGACCGCAAGCGCCGGCTGCGGGTACGGGCCAACGCCGACAACGCCGAGGACGCGCTGCGGGCCCGGCGGTTCGGGGCGCAGGGCATCGGGCTCTGCCGTACCGAGCACATGTTCCTCGGGGACCGGCGTGAGCTGGTGGAGCGGCTGATCCTGGCCGACACGGAGACGGAGCGCGAGGAGTCGCTGAAGCAGCTACTCCCGTTGCAGAAGCAGGACTTCGTGGAGCTGTTCGAGGCGATGGACGGGCTGCCGGTGACGGTACGTCTCCTCGACCCGCCGCTGCACGAGTTCCTCCCCGACATCACCGAGCTGTCGGTCCGCGTGGCCCTCGCCGAGTCCCGGCAGGAGCCGCACGAGAACGAACTCCGCCTGCTCCAGGCCGTGCACCGGCTGCACGAGCAGAACCCGATGCTGGGTCTGCGCGGTGTGCGTCTCGGCCTGGTGATCCCGGGCCTGTTCACCATGCAGGTCCGCGCCATCGCGGAGGCGGCCGCCGAGCGCAAGACCGCCAAGGGCGACCCGCGCGCCGAGATCATGATCCCGCTGGTCGGTACGGTCCAGGAGCTGGAGATCGTCCGCGAGGAGGCCGACCAGGTCATCGCGGAGGTCGAGGCGGCTACGGGTACGAAGCTGAAGCTGGCCATCGGCACCATGATCGAGCTGCCGCGCGCCGCGCTGACCGCCGGCCAGATCGCCGAGGCGGCGGAGTTCTTCTCCTTCGGCACGAACGACCTGACGCAGACGGTGTGGGGCTTCAGCCGGGACGACGTGGAGGCATCGTTCTTCACGGCGTACCTGGAGAAGGGCATCTTCGGTGTCAGCCCGTTCGAGACGATCGACAAGGACGGGGTGGGCTCGCTGGTCAAGTCGGCGGCCACGGCCGGTCGTTCGACCCGTCCCGACCTCAAGCTCGGCGTCTGCGGCGAGCACGGCGGCGACCCGGAGTCCGTCCACTTCTTCCACGAGGTCGGCCTCGACTACGTCTCCTGCTCCCCGTTCCGCATCCCGGTAGCCCGCCTGGAAGCCGGCCGCGCGGCCACCCAGTCGACGGGCAGCGACCACCGCTGAGCCCCGGAGCCCGTCGTCGGTCCCCGACCCTCACCACCGATCGCCGACGGGCCCCGGCACCAAAAGAGAGGCGGCACCCTGTGCGGGGGTGCCGCCTCTTTGGGCATGGGGTGGGGGAAACTGTCAAGCTACGGCGCTGACCAGGCCAAACGGGGTTTGCTGGCGTTGGCTGCCGTTGAACCTGCGCGGAGTTGTTGTGCCCTGGTTGTGCCCTGGGAGTGCGGCTTGGGCGTGTCACGCTCGGGGGCGGTCGCCAGGGGGCCCCTGCGGCCGTTCTCTACAGCCACAACTGACCATCGGCGGCCGTGACCTGCGCTGCCTTATCGATCAGCGTTCTGACCTGCTGCCGCGCTGTCGGTAGTTGTCGACGTTGGTCACCGCAGAACGCCCTTCCACGGCCCGAGGATGGCCTGGGAGGGCGCTCGTGCAGTCCCGGCAGGCATGAAGAACCGAGCCCGCTTCGCGGCCAGTTACGGCGGGCATCCAGTTCTCTTGTATGAACCATCGTCCCAACCGCTACGCTCTGGGGGACCGCACAGCCAGCCCTCGGGCGATACCTTCTTAGCGATATGCGGAGCCAGCATGTCTCAGACTCGGGTCGAAGACGTCTTCAAGATTTCAGGGGTGCCGACGCACACGTTCGTCAAGCCTTCTGAGTACAGCCATCTAGTGGTGGCTCTTCGGTCCCCTGGGCGTGGAGTCATCGTAGAGGGTCCCTCCGGAATCGGAAAAAGCACGGCTGTAAGCAAGGCTTTGCGGGAAACGAATATGGATGAAGAGGTGGTGCAGCTCTCAGCGCGATCTTCGGAAGACGTTGAGTATATCGAGCTGCTTCACGACCTCGGCAAATTTGGTACTGTCGTAATCGATGACTTCCATCGCCTGCACGATTCAGTCAAGTCGCAGATCTCCGACATGTTGAAGATCATGGCTGACACTGAAGACGCCGGAAGGAAGCTGGTAATCATTGGAATCAATGAGGCTGGCCGGTCGCTCATTAAAGCATCGCCGGATCTCTCGAATCGTATTGATGTGATCCGCTTCGAGGTCGAACCCGACTCGAAGATCGCTGAGCTTGTGAACGCCGGAGAAGAGGCGCTTAACGTAAAGCTTTCCGCGAAGGATCTTATCGTCGAAAAGGCGCGAGGTAGCTTTTATCTAGCGCAACTTCTCTGCATGGACGCGTGTGTGCAGGCCGAAATTCTAGAGCGGCCAGGTACCGTCGTTGAGGTGACCACGTCGTTCGCGGCTATCCAAAGGCGAGTAGTGGCACGGCAGCGTGAGCGTTTTGGGGACATCGTTCGTAGTTTCGCACGCGGCACCAAGTTCCGGCCGAGCGGCAGGGCGCCTTACCTGCACATCCTGAAATGGCTGGCTGAATCTGACTCATGGAGCATCTCCATTCAAGATGAGATGCGAAAGCATCCGGCAGAAAAAGCCAGTGTGGGCCTTGTCTCTGAACGGGGATATCTAGAAAATCTGGCGAACAGTGAAGGAATCTCAGAGATTCTACACTTTGATCCAGATACCCGAGTTCTTTCCGTAGAAAATCCCATGCTGATCTTCTACTTGCGAAACATTTCGTGGCCTGAGTTTGTGCGCGATGTCGGCTTCACAAAGGTGGACTACGAAGAGAGCTATGATTTTGCGCTTTCCTTCGCAGGTGAAGACCGGGGCTACGCGGACGCGCTCAGGGATGCGCTTGAGGACCTTGGCCATGCCGTGTTCTACGACATGGCTGAGCAGCATAGATTCCTGGGGCAAGACGTGGAGACCTATATGGGGCCAATATATGCCTCCGGGTCTCGCTTCGTCATTGCAGTGCTCGGGGAAATGTACGGCAAGAAGCGGTGGACACTGTTCGAAGTGAGCCAGTATAAGAATAGGTATCAAGATGGAGAGGTGATACCTATTTGGTCCAGTAAAATCCCGCCGTCCCCAACGGACCCCGTTAGGGATCTAGGGTATCTGACGTTTGATCCGGATGGGGATCTAACGGGGCAGGCAAACACTCACTCTGCCATTCTCACCCGTATGCTGCAAGAGCGGTGACCTGTGTCGTCAAAGGGTAAATGCCAGGATCGTCAAGGCCAGTAGCGTTACGACTGAGGTCGCGTAAAAAAGCAGCAGTAGCGGTGAAAACGCCGCGCCCCTGAAAGGGACCTGTGTCTTATAGGGGGTTGCGTCCATGGAGAAGTTCTCGACCGATCCATCAGGTCGGCGGGCAGCGTCATAAAGACGCCGATACATTCGCTCCTGCCGAAGGAAGTACGAGTCGAGGAGCCAGAACGAGGACACAGGTACGAGGCCGGCGCCACATATCCTTAGGTCTCCCTGGCTTGCCGCTAGGCCGATGACTCCGGCAGTCAGCGTCATCGCCCAACCCTTAATAAGGAATGCGGTTTGGTTTAGTCGAGTAATCACGGCTTGCAGAAATTCCAAATGCTTGACAGTGTCTGAGGATATACCGCTGCTCATGGGGCCTCCTGTCGCGCGTGGTTGAGATCCCAGGGATCATACACGGCGGAACGACGGGTTACTGAAGTAACTGAAGTACTCGTAGGTCGGTGGGGAGGCTTTGGGCTCGTGCCGAATTGGCTGCCTAAAGCCGTGGAGCTGGCCGCCCCAGCCGCAGGGGCGGCGTGCGCCCGCGCCATGCGCGGGCACTTGATGAAAGTTTGCCCGCGCTGCCAGCGCTAGATGGGCTGCGCGACAAGGGCTGCTTCGTAAGTGCTCACCACCGTTGACATCAGAGGTCGATGCCAGAAGGGGCCCTTCCCACGGCCAGTAGATGCGAACTGGCGGCAAGCAACTCTGGGTAGGGTTCGGCCATGCGGGCCGCTTCCATGGCAGACGCAACCAGCTCATTGGTTGGTCCTTCGCCCGGCTGTTGCTCCGCCACCTTCACCAGAGACCACGCGGGGCCCTCAATTCCGAAGACCTGCACGTCAGTCAGTCCGGACGTAACCAGCTCCGAAGCTAGTTCCTCAGCCCTGTGAAAGTAGGACAGGGTGAACCCTCGCGCGCCGTCATAGACGGCCGTCTCTAGAATCTTTGAGACGGAGTCACGGATTCGCTCTTTGTGGAGGTGGGCGTACGTCACGTGCTCGAAAAGCGACGCGTACCGGTTGATGGCTGCTGCTGCGACTACCCCACCCGGCTTCACCACGCGCTGGGCTTCCGCCAGCGCAGTGCGCCGGTCCTCGGGATTCGGTAGGTGATACAGCGGCCCAAGAAGCTGCACAATATCGAAACTGTCGTCCGGCTCGTTCAGGTCGCGTGCGTCTCCTACGACCGCCGGGCACACGGCTGACGCGGTCTCGACATGGCGGGGGACCGGGTCCACCAGTGTCACGTCGTAGCCGTCTTTCACCAGCCATTCGGCGTGAACGCCGGTGCCCCCACCCACGTCGAGTACACGTGCCGGCGCCGGGGGGAGGAAGCGTCGGAGAAGCTCTTGGGTCCGGGCCAGCTCCATCCGTCCGTCTGCCGATGTGCGCAGGCGGTCGTCCTCGTTCACCGTCTCGCCGTAGAACCGCATCACGGAGGGGGCCAATTCGAGTTTCGACATGCTCGCAGTATCGTGTGTACCGGTGGACCAGTCCAGCGCGCGAGGTAGAGGAAGCCATGGCTGTTCTGAAGTACGAGGAGATCGCCGAGTCGCTCCGGGCCCGCATCGCCGCTGGGGAGTTCGCCCCCGGCGAGACCATCCCGTCCGGCCGAGACCTGGCAGAGCAGTGGGGCGTGTCGCGGGCCACCGCCATCAAGGCTGTGGACGTGCTCCGCAACGACGGCGTGGTGGTGGCCAAGCAGGGGACCGGTTTCGTGGTGACGGAGACCCCCGTGGCGAGGGCCGCCGGCGCTCGTCGGGCCGGGTCGACCCGCATCCTTGGTGGGATGCCCTTCCTGCGGGTCGGGGTGCCCGACTGGGCCGAACCGCCTGCGCGCGTTGCAGAAGCGCTGGGGCTGGCGCCCGGCGTACTGGCTCTTCGGCGCGTCCGGGTTCTCCAACTCCCCGATGGGAGCCCCCATAGCTGTGTGGAGGCGTGGTTCCCTCCCGAGATCGCGGAGGCGGCACCCCGGCTGTCCGGTGCCGCGCCCATCGCCGAGGGCACGACTCGCTATGTCCGTCGGCAGACCGGGCGTTTCCCGGCTGAAGGAGTCGACGTGATCACCGTGCGGCTCGCCACTGAGGTTGAGGCGGAGCGGCTGGGGGTCGAGGAGGGCAGTGCTGTCGCGGTCCTCCTGCACACGGCGCGCGACCAGGAGGGGCGCCCGCTGGTCTGCGAGGAGGGTGTTACTCCTGCCTCGCTCTTCGAACAGGTAGACACCTACGCGATGTAGAAGAACCTCTGAAGCGAAAGCCCGCCGCCTACTCTCACCAGCACTTGATGCTTCATCAAGTGCCTTGAGCTGCTGGGACATACTTCCCCGTTCATCAAGTCCAGGTTCATCCTTGACTGGACCGGTCCACCGGTCCAGTCTGGAGGCGCAAACCGCACCGCCGCACGGCGGAACGGTTCCGGTTCGGGGTGGCCTGCTACTCCGCCAAATCCTTCTGGACGGTGTCGTGATGCGGTGCGTTCACTGGCGCAGGGTGCCCCTCGACTTGATGCGGGAAGCCCAGGAAGAGCTGACTGGTGATCACGTCGACAGAGCGGTGCAGTGCCAACTGTCCACGCATGACGGTGACCACTTCGGTCTCCTCGGCGACGACGGCATGCGCGGGACCGCGCTGTGGCTCCGCTGGCACGGGATGAGCGAGGCGGAACTCGTCGTACTCCCGGACTGCCCGGAGCTCGGCGGGGAGGGCTGCTGTCTGTTCGCCGATCATGCCGAGCAGCACACCTGGGAGGGCACGCAGGGGGAGGCCCCATGCGCCAGTTGATCGCGAGCCCGTACAACGGAACCTTCCTGATCGCCCGCCCCGGCTCCAAGGGCGGAATGCGTATTTCCCGGGCCCTCTACGAAGAGCTGGCATCGACCGCCGAGAGCAGCAACCCTCTGCCGACCTGGCTCCTCGACCATGCCCGAACGGCCTGGAGCGTGGACCTGGCGGACGCGGTGATGCGTGACGCCGTCCTCGTACGCGCCGGTACCGGTCTCGGCTACGGCCGGGCCACGTACGAGATCAACAAGGGCTGCAACTTCAACTGCGAGCGCTGCTGCCCCGCGGAGCGGAAGTTCGAGGGACTGCCCTGGCAGGACAAGGTCCGGCTCTTGCACCTGCTGTGGGAAGTCGGGCTTCTGTGGGTCCAGTTCACCGGCGGTGAGTCGCTGATCGACCGTGACTTCGCGGATGCGTACACGTTCGCTCACCGCTCCGGGATGCTGATCCAGATCCTCACCAACGGCTCCCGGCTCCACCGCCTCGAGGTCATCGGTCCCCTCCACCGCTTCGGGTTCGACTGGTGGACCACAGGACGGCGACCGGTACGAACACCGCCAGTACGACGGCCATCGCCACAGCGGACTCCCACGGCGTGTGCACCCACGCGTGAGACACCACGGCGCCCAACCCGTAGAAAGGCGCGGATACACAGAAGATCACCAGGTAGCGCAGCCACGCGCGGCCTCTCCAGCCGGTCTGCGTTCCACGCTCACGCGGATGTCCATCGGTCATTCCCACCCCGTACCCCGAAGTACGCAGAGGGGGCGGTCCCATTTGGCCAAAGCCACGGGCCGCCCCGCCGTGCAGTCCGGGACGGACCTGTCAGGTCACTCCTCGGTGAACAGGTCTTCGGCGTAGGTCGCGCGTACGGCCCGCTGCGCCCAGAGTTCGAGTTGGTTCGGGTCGTCGCAAGCGATCACGCGCTCGGAGACGTGCTCTGGTACGGGAATCCCCCGCCACTCCAGCACGCGCAGCACCATCTCCGCCTTGGCCTGGGCCCGGCCCTGCTCGCGGCCCTCCGCCAAGCCCTGCTCCCGCCCCTCCTCCCGTACCTGCTCCGCCAGCGGATGGCGCCAGAAGTACTGGATCGCGGTCATCAGGTCCCTCCACATCTGCTTCGCCTGGGGATCGGCCAGGCATGAGTCGACGAACTGTACGAAGACCGCGGCGCTGTCCGGGTCGATGGTCTTCAGGGCGGTGGCGAGTGATTCCAGTATGGGCGCGGCTCGCGGTCCGCGTCCGTGTGTCATGGCGGAAAGCACCGCGAGGGGTACGTCCCGTTCCGCCTGATGCTCGTCCGTGATCACCGGGACGTTGTCGGGGCCCAGCACCAACGGCCGGACGGTCAGCGAGTGCCAGCCGGGGAAGCCGAGGCGGATGGGCTGAGCGGCCCAGCGGGCGGTCGCGCTGTTCTGGGTGATGACGATCAGCACGGGCTCGCAGCGGTACTTCTCGTACAGGTACGACAGGTAGTACGGCCAACTGCCCCGCTTGCGGTCGTCCACCTTGCCCTGGGACTCGACCACCAGCAGGTACGTGCCCTCATCCGTCTCCGCGCGCAACAGCGTGTCCACGCGGCGCTCCACCGGCTCGATCTCGGTGAGATCCACGTTCAGCGCGGCGATTTCGCGGGGCTCCGGGAACGGTACGTGCAGCACCCGCTGCAACGCCCGGGTCAGCAGGGCCGGGTCCTTCTGGAAGATGCGGTGCAGCGCCTCGTGCGACGAGCCGACCATCAGCTCTCCTTTCGTACGACAGGCACAACGAGCCACCGCACGGAAGGTCGCCCCCAGGGGTGACACACCGTCGCAACACCCTCTTCGTACTCGTCCCGCATCGTTGATCGCCGGGCCGGGCATCGATGACGGAAGCGAGGAGGTGCTCAGATGGCGGTCAGTCGTAGGGGACTGTTGGGTGCGGGGGCGGGCGTCGGGTTGCTGGCCGCCTGCGGGGGCAACACCGGGCGCGGGGACAGCAAGGGTGGTACCAGGCTGGCGCAGTGGTACCACCAGTACGGGGAGGCCGGTACCGAGCAGGCCGTCAAGCGGTATGCCGCGGGGTACGACAAGGCCGACGTCAGTGTGCAGTGGCGGCCCGGGGACTACGACCGGCAGACCGCCGCCGCGCTGCTCACCGACTCCGGGCCGGACGTCTTCGAGGGGAGTCCATCGCTCGACCAGATCCAGGGCGGCCAGGTCGTCGATCTCACCGACCTGCTCGAAGGGGTGAAGGACGACTTCAACCCCGCCGTGCTCACCCCCAAGACGTACGACGGCAAGATCTGGGGCATCCCGCAGG
Source organism: Streptomyces bauhiniae (assembly GCF_004784475.1). Lineage (GTDB taxonomy): Bacteria > Actinomycetota > Actinomycetes > Streptomycetales > Streptomycetaceae > Streptomyces > Streptomyces seoulensis. The sequence continues at coordinate 667,938 of NZ_SRRT01000003.1, read as the reverse complement.
TCATCGACATGCAGATGCTCTACTACCGCAAGAGCCTGCTGAAGGCCGCCGGTGTCGAGCCGCCCACCACCCTGGACGCCCTCATCGACGCCGCCAAGCGGCTCACCACCGCCAAGGTCAAGGGCCTCTTCCTCGGCAACGACGGCGGCGCGGGCGTCCTCTCCGGAACCCCCCTCAACGCAGCCGGACTTCAACTCGTCACCGACGACGGCAAGGTCGGCTTCGACGACCCCGCCGCCGCCCGCACCCTCGGCAAACTCCACCACCTGTACGCCGACAAGTCCCTCCTCCTCGGCGCCCCCACCGACTGGTCGGACCCCGCCGCCTTCCTCCAGGGACTCACCGCCATGCAGTGGTCCGGCCTCTGGGCGCTGCCCCAGATCAGCAAGGAACTCGGCGACGACTTCGGGGTGTTGCCCTTCCCCAAGGACGGCCCGCACGGCGCCCCCGCCGTCCCCGTCGGCGCGTACGGCTCCGCCGTCAGCGCGCGCAGCCGGCACCGGGCGGCCGCCAAGGAGTACGTGAAGTGGCTGTGGGTCGAACGCACCGACTACCAGGAGGAGTTCGCCCTCTCCTACGGCTTCCACATACCGGCCCGCATCTCCCTCGCCCGCAAGGCGGCCAAGCTGCGGTCCGGCCCTGCCGCCGACGCCGTCCGCTTCACCACCGAACACGGCCACGCCCAGCCCCTGTTGTGGACCCCCGCGAACCAGACGGCCTACCAGGACGCCCTGGTCCGGATCATCAAGGGCGGCGCCAATCCGGAGAGCGAAGTGCGGGCCGTTGTACGGAAGGTGAGCGCCGAACTCGACCGGGTGAAGAAGAAGCGGTGAAGCACCGGTCAGCGCTGTGGTTCTGGGTTTTCGTCGGCCCCTTCGCCGCCGGACTCGCCCTGTTCACCTACGTCCCGCTGCTGTGGAGCGTCGGCCTCAGCTTCTTCGACGCGCACAACACCGTCACGCCCACGCACTTCGTCGGCCTCGACAACTACACCGCGATGCTGCGGGACGACGCCTTCCGGGACAGTCTCAAGACCTTCCTCGTCTTCACCGCGTTCATCGTGCCCACCACCTACGTGGTCTCCCTGACCCTCGCCCTGATGGTCAACCGGGTCCACTGGGCACGCGCCTTCTTCCGGTCGGTGTTCTTCCTGCCGGCCGCGTGCAGTTATGTCGTCGCGGCCCTGGTCTGGAAGATGTCGATCTTCAGCGGGGTGCGGTTCGGGCTCGCCAACACCGTCCTCGGCTGGTTCGGCGCCGACTCCGTCGCCTGGCTCGCCACCCCCGACCCACCCTGGTACTGGCTGGTCCTCATCACGGTACGGCTCTGGCTCCAGGCCGGCTTCTACATGATCCTCTTCCTCGCCGGGCTCCAGCGCATCGACCCGGCGCTGTACGAGGCCGCCGCCGTGGACGGCGCCCGGCCGGGCTGGACCGTACTGCGCCACATCACCCTGCCCCAACTGCGCGCCACCTCCGTCGCGGTGGTGCTGCTGCTCGTCGTCAACGCCTTCCAGGCGTTCGACGAGTTCTACAACCTGCTCTCCGACGCCCGCGGCTACCCGCCCTACGCCCGGCCCCCGCTCGTCTACCTCTACTACACCGCCCTCGGCCAGGGGCAGAACCTGGGACTCGGCAGCGCCGGTGCCGTGATCCTCGCGCTGGTCATCGCCGTGGTGACCGTCGCCCAGGCGCGCTGGCTGAAGCTCGGGAGGACCGACGCCGATGGATGACGCCCTCGTACGGGCCGGCCGCGCCCTCAGGCTCGCCGTGCTGATCGCGCTCGCGCTGCTCTTCCTGATCCCCTTCTACCTGCTGCTCCGCAACGGCCTGTCCACCGAGCGGGACATCACCTCGCCCGAGTGGACCTTCTTCCCGCACGAGCTGCGCTGGGACAACGTCCACGAGCTGTTCGCGGACACCTCCGTCCCCTTCGCCCGCTCCCTGCTCAACTCCGCGCTGATCGCCGTCGCCACCACCCTCGGCACCCTCCTGCTCGCCTCCCTCGCGGGCTACGGCCTCGCCCGCATCCCCTACCGGCACGCGGACAAGGTCTTCTACGGCATCCTCGGCACCCTGCTGATCCCGGCCGCCGTCACCTTCGTGCCCAGCTTCGTGCTGGTGTCCTCGCTCGGCTGGATTTCCACCCTGCGCGGCCTCATCGTGCCGACCCTGTTCTCGGCGTTCGCCTGCTTCGTCTTCCGCCAGTACTTCCTCGGGTTCCCCAGGGAGCTGGAGGACGCGGCGCAGGTCGACGGGCTCGGATACTGGCGTACGTACTGGCTGATCGTGGTACCGAACGCCCGGCCGGTGTTCGCCGCCGTCGGCACCATCGTGTTCCTCGGCGCCTGGAACTCGTTCCTGTGGCCGCTGGTCATCGGCCAGGACCAGAGCGCCTGGACGGTCCAGGTGGCCCTGTCGTCCTTCACCACCGCCCAGGTGATCCGGCTGCACGAACTGTTCGTCGCGGCGGCCGTGTCGATCCTGCCGCTGCTCGTGGTCTTCCTGGTCTTCCAGCGGTGGATCGTGACGGGAGTGGAGCGCTCCGGCATCGACTGACCGGCGCGGGCCGTCAGGTGCCGTGCGCGCCCGTCAGGTGCGCGAACACCACCACATTCCCCTGATACCCCGTCGACTTGGAGTACCCGCCCCCGCAGGTGATCACCCGGAGTTCGGGGCGGGACGAGGCGCCGTAGACCTTCTCGTCGGGGAAGTTCTTCGCCGAGTACACCTCCACCGCGTCCACCGTGAAGACCGCCGTCGTCGCGTCCTCGCGGTCGACCTCGATCGTGGTGCCGCGCTTGAGGGCGCCGAGGTCGTAGAAGACGGCGGGGCCCTGGGTGTTGTCGACGTGGCCGGCGACGACGGCGGTGCCGGTGTCGCCGGGGGTGGTGCCGGCCTCGTACCAGCCGGCGAGGTTCTTCTCGGCGGGGGGAGGGACGTCCAGGCTGCCCGAGGAGGTCAGGGCGAGGCCCATCAGGGGAGCGTTCACCCGGATCGCGGGGATGCGGATACGGGTGGGCGGGGACGCCATCAGGGGAGGGGCGCCGCCGCGTTCACCACCAGGATCGGGGCGGCCCTCGGCGGCGGACGGCTGCGGGGGAGTACCGGTACCGGTACTGGTACCGAGCAGCCAGACACCGGTACCGAGCGCGACCACCGTGACGGCGGCTATGGCGGTGTCGCCGATCCTGCGCATGGGGGCCCCTTCCCGGAGACGACCCTTGGGGGAAGGCCCGCCCCCTAAGGGTCACGAGGGGCATCGGACCCTTAGGGGGCGGGCTTCGCGGTACCGGCGACGGACAGCGGAGGGTGTCCGTCAGATCCCGTCGCCTCTCGCCCGGCGATGCAGGAGCCAGGTACCGCCCGCGGCGGCGACGGCCAGAGCCGCCACACCCGCCGTGGTCTGCAAGGGACCGGGGCCCAGGGCGCCGCCGACTCCCGTCTTCACACTGCCGTGCGGCTGCACCTGCCCGTGCGCCCCGGCCATGGTCACCCTCAGGTCCCCGGTGACCTGCTTCTCGCCTTCCGCGCACCGCGCGACGATCTCGTAGGTACCCGGCTGCGCCCCCGCCGGTACCTGGAACTGTCCGATCGCCTCGCCCTCGTGCGTGGTCGGCGCCAGCGCGAACGTCCCCGCGCCCACGGCCCCCGCGTCACCGACCGCCGCGCCCTTCTCCCCGCAGGCCGCCGTGTTCACCGTGACCTGGCTGCCGGGCAGCGCGGTGGACGGGTACACCTGGAGGCTGCCGACCCGCGCGGGCGTCAGCCGCGCCGCGTCCGCGTGGGCCGGAACGGTGCCGAGCCCGGCCGCGGCTACGGCCAGCGTGGTACCGGTCAGCAGACGGGCGGTGCGTCGCATGGTGCTCCCCAGAGCTTGTCCGACTCGTGTCCTTCACTCGTGTGATGCGGGGGACGTGCCCCTGCCCTTCCGAGGTAAAGGCCACCGCGCCCCGCCCGCCTCCCGAGCCGGAGCCCTCGCTGCGGTGAACGGGTGGCGCCCGCCGCCCCCGCACGGGTGAGGCGGCACGACGTAACAGCAGGTCAGGGGCACATCAGGGACAGAGCGCCAAGTGCACACGAATGGCGTGCGGCCGGGGGGAACGCGAAGACGGTGCGCCGGAAGCCCGACGCACCGTCAGCCATCACTCAACCTACTAATTCACGTTCACCGCGCTCCACGCCGCCGCGACCGCGTTGTACTCCGCGCTCCCGGCCCCGTACAGGTCCTTCGCCGCGTTCAGGGTCGCCGTGCGGGCACCCGCGTACTTGGTGGAGGAGGTCATGTACACCGTCAGTGCCCGGTACCAGATCTTGCCGACCTTGTCCCGGCCGATGCCGGTCACCGACTGACCGCCCGCCGTCGGCGAGTCGTACGAGACACCGTTGATGGTCTTCGCGCCGCTGCCCTCGGCGAGGAGGTACGCGAAGTGGTTGGCGACGCCGGAGGAGTAGTGCACGTCCAGGTTGCCGAGCGAACTGGACCAGTAGTCGGCCGAGTTGCCGTCCTTGGAGGGCTTGTCCATGAAGCGCAGCGCGGCCTTGCCGAAGCCGGGCTTCACGATGCGCTCACCGATGAGGTAGTCGCCCTTGTCGGTGCCGTTGTCCGCGTGCCACTCGACCATCGTGCCGAGGATGTCCGAGGTCGCCTCGTTCAGGCCGCCGGACTCGCCCGAGTACGTCAGCGCGGCCGTCTTGGAGGTGACGCCGTGCGTCATCTCGTGCCCGGCCACGTCCAGCGCGACCAGCGGGCCGAAGGTGGTGCCGTCACCGTCGCCGTAGGTCATGCAGAAGCAACTGTCGTCCCAGAAGGCGTTGTTGTAGTTGCTGCCGTAGTGGACGCGGTTGTACGAGCCCTTGCCGTCGCCCGCGATGCCGTTCCGGCCGTGGACGTCCTTGTAGTAGTCCCAGGTCTGGTCGGTGCCGTACTGGGCGTCGACGGCCGCCGAGGCACGGTCGGCGGTGGCACCGGTGCCCCAGTGGTTGTCGGCGTCGGTGAACACCGTCGAGGGGGCGCGGCTCAGGCAGATCCCGAGGATGCACAGGTCGGTCTTGTTGGCCGCGTCACCGGTGTACGTGTTGCCGCGCGTGGCGTCCTTGAGCTGGTACGACGACCCGGACTGGGTGGTCTGAAGCGGAACCGTCCCGCTGTACAGCGACTTGCCGTCGCCGGCGGCCGTCTCGATGCTGTCCCAGGCGTCGATACGGGCGCCGGTGCGGGCGTCGGTCAGCACGGTACGGCCCACCGGGTTGCCCAGGGTGTCCAGGCCGACCGCGTTGGTCCGCCAGGCCAGTCTCGGCTTGCCGTGCAGGGCGTCGACGACCAGCTCCGGCTTGGCCTTCGCCTGCGTCAGCTTCCGGGGGCTGGCGGAACGCAGCGCGTCCACCGCGATCCCGGCGGCCTTCGAACCGGGCAACTTCGGGGTGACCGTAGGCAGTTCGAGCGCGGTACGGGTGGCGCGGTCGGCGCCGCGATAGCCGCCGCCGGAGTTCAGGTGCACCACGAAGTCCCCGCCGAGCACAGGGAGTTGGTGGTAGGTGCGGTCGTAACGGACGTGCTGCGTACCGTCCTTGTCGACGATCACGTCCCGGACACTGGTGCCCTGGTCGGAGGTGAGGCCGAGGCTCGCGGCATGCGCCACGAGCAGGGAGGCCGCGTCCGCGAGCGTGGTCGCCCGCTTCGGCCCGGCGTCGGCCTGGGCGGCGGGGGAGAGGGCGGTGACCAGCAACGTCGCCGCCGCCGCAGCGGCAGTGGCGGTGGCAAGACGACGGGACCCGCGGACGTGCTGCCGTATCCGGCTCATCGGTCTCCTTGGGTGAGGCGCGAGGCGTGGGGGTGGCGCTGATGTCCTAGAGATTTAAGAGGGCATGACATGTCATGTCCATAGCGCCTTCGGGGGGCCTGATGGCGTTCTCGTGGAGATCCCCTACGGGGCGTGACGGCACGTGGAGATCCCTTAGGGGACCCGCGACCAGGGGACCCGCGACTAGAGGACCGGCGGCCTAAGGGGCGCTCGCCAACGCCCGCTGGATACCCCGCTCCCGTGGCCCCAGGAACTCCGGGGACGGGTGGAACGCCGCGTCCAGCGCCGCCTTCCCCGCCGCGAAGACCTCGCGGGTGCCTCCGTAGTACCAGGTGGCGTCGTGCTTGTCGTTCACACCGAGGCCGTACGACGAGACGCCCGCCGCCTCGCAGAGGGCGACCGCGCGGCGGATGTGGAAGGTCTGGCTGATCAGGACGGCCCGGTGGACGCCGAAGATCCGGCGGGCGCGGACGCAGGAGTCCCAGGTGTCGAAGCCCGCGTAGTCGCTGACGATGCGTTCGGCGGGGACGCCGTGGCGGCTGAGGTAGGCGCGCATGGCGCTCGGTTCGTCGTAGTCCTCGCGGCTGTTGTCGCCCGTCACCAGGACCGCCTTGATGCGGCCGGCGCGGTACAGGCCGGCGGCCGCGTCCAGGCGGTGGGCCAGGTACGGGGACGGGCCGCCGTTCCACAGGCCCGCGCCGAAGACGACCGCGACCTCGGTGCGCGGCACGTCCGCAGCCGTGCGCAGCCGGTCCGCCGTGGAGACGTACAGCCAGGTCGACGGCAGCAGGGCCAGCACGCACCCCCCGACCACGCCCCGCACCAGCCGTCGGCGCCCCCGCACCGTACGCGGCAGCCTCGGTCGGCCGATCCTCATCCCGCCCCCTGTGTCCGGTCCCGTACCGGAGGACGTGAATCGCGGCCGTGTGGTTCACTCGACCACCACTCGCCCCCTGCTCAACCCCCGCACACCGCCACAATTCCGTCACCCCTGCCGCGCGATGTCCGTACCGGCGCTTACTGTCGAGGCATGGAAGGCACCGCACACCCCTCGGCCTACGACCCGACCTCCGTCGAACGCTGGGCACCCGAACCCGACAAACGCCCCGGCCGCACCGCCTTCCAGCGCGACCGCGCCCGCATCCTGCACTCCGCCGCGCTGCGCCGCCTCGCGGGCAAGACCCAGGTCGTCACGCCCGGCACCCGCACCCCGGCGTGGGACGCCACCCCCCGCACCCGCCTCACCCACTCCCTGGAGTGCGCCCAGGTCGGCCGCGAGCTGGGCGCGGCCCTCGGCTGCGACCCCGACCTGGTCGAAGCCGCCTGCCTCGCGCACGATCTCGGCCATCCCCCCTTCGGCCACAACGGCGAGCAGGCGCTGAACGAGTTCGCGGACGACATCGGCGGCTTCGAGGGCAACGCCCAGTCCCTGAGGCTCCTCACCCGCATCGAGCCCAAGCGCTTCACCCCCGAGGGCTCCGTCGGCCTCAACCTCACCCGCGCCACCCTGGACGCCGCGACCAAGTACCCCTGGCCGCGCGGCACCCACCCCACCGACCCGGCGTCCCCCAAGTTCGGCGTCTACGACGACGACCGCCCCGTCTTCGACTGGGTCCGCAAGGAGGCCCCCGGCACCCGCACCTGCTTCGAGGCGCAGGTCATGGACTGGGCCGACGACGTCGCGTACTCGGTGCACGACGTCGAGGACGGCCTGCACGCCGGCCACGTCGACCCCGGCTGCCTGCACGCCGACCCCGAACGGGAGGCGGTCTTCGAGGTCGCCATCGGCCGCTACGTCCCCGCGGACACCGACCCCGCCGAACTCGCCGAGGCCCTCGACCGGCTCCTGGACCAGGAGTGGTGGCCGCACGGCTACGACGGCACCGCGGGCGCCCAGGCCCGGCTCAAGGACGCCACCAGCCAGCTCATCGGCCGCTTCTGCCTCGCCGCCGAGACCGCCACCCGCGCCGCCCACGGCACCGGCCGCCTCACGCGGTACGGCGCCGAACTCGTCGTACCCCGCGAGGCGCGCATGGAGTGCGCGGTGCTCAAGGCGGTCGCGGACCGGTACGTGATGCAGCGGGCCGAGCAGGAACTGCTCCGCGCCGATCAGCGCATCGTCGTCGCCGAGCTGGCCGAGGCGCTCACCCTGCGCGCGCCGGAGGGGCTGGAACCGCAGTTCAGGGCGCTGTTCGACGAGGCGGAGAGCGACCAGGCGCGCAAGCGGGTCATCGTGGACCAGATCGCCTCGCTGACCGACGCGTCCGCCCGCACCCTGCACGCCAGGCTCACCGGGCATATGTAGCGGGAAAATGACGGGGGGTGGCCCGTTTCCGGTCACCCCCTCTTCCCGCACCACGCCGCGTGCGGGACGCTCGCCTGAAGCCTGATAGCGGTGCATCGTTACGAGGAGGCATCAAGTGGTCGACGCGGATCAGACGTTCGTCATCGTCGGAGGCGGGCTCGCCGGAGCCAAAGCGGCCGAGACGCTCCGCGCGGAAGGGTTCACCGGCCGCGTGATACTGATCTGCGACGAGCTGGACCACCCCTACGAGCGTCCGCCGCTGTCCAAGGGACACCTGCTCGGCAAGGAGGAGCGCGACAGCGTCTTCGTCCACGAGCCCGCCTGGTACGCCCGGAACGACATCGAGCTGCACCTCGGCCAGACCGTCGACGCCATCGACCGCGCGGCCCGGACCGTCCGCCTCGGCGACGACGGCACCCTGATCCGCTACGACAAGCTGCTGCTCGTCACCGGCGCCGAACCCCGCCGCCTCGACGTCCCCGGCACCGACCTCGCGGGCGTCCACCACCTGCGCCGCCTCGCCCACGCCGAGCGTCTCAAGGGGGTGCTGGCCGCCCTCGGCCGGGACAACGGCCACCTGGTGATCGCGGGCGCCGGCTGGATCGGCCTGGAGGTCGCGGCGGCCGCCCGCGAGTACGGCGCCGAGGTCACCGTGATCGAACCGGAGCCCGCCCCGCTGTACGGCGCCCTCGGCCCCGAGCTGGGCAACCTCTTCGCCGAGCTGCACCGAGAGCACGGGGTCCGCTTCCACTTCGGGGTCCGGCTCACCGAGATCATCGGCCAGGACGGCATGGTCCTCGCCGCCCGCACCGACGACGGCGAGGAACACCCCGCGCACGACGTGCTCGCCGCCATCGGCGCCGCCCCGCGTACGGCCCTCGCCGAGGCGGCCGGGCTGGAGCTGGCCGACCCGGCGGTGGGCGGCGGCATCGTGGTGGACGAGCGCCTGCGCACCTCCGACCCCGACATCCACGCCGCCGGTGACGTGGCGAACTTCCCGCTCCTCGGCGGCCGGCTGCGCGTCGAGCACTGGGCCAACGCCCTGAACGGCGGCCCGGCGGCGGCCCGCGCGATGCTCGGCCAGGACGTCACCTACGACCGCGTGCCCTACTTCTTCTCCGACCAGTACGACTTGGGGCTGGAGTACAGCGGCTGGGCGCCCCCCGGCTCCTACGACCAGGTCGTCCTCCGGGGCGACGCAGGCAAGCGCGAGTTCATCGCCTTCTGGGTGCGCGAGGGCCGGGTGCTCGCCGGGATGAACGTGAACGTGTGGGACGTCACAGAACACATCCAGCGCCTCATCCGTTCCGGCGCCGAGGTGGACGTGGAGGCCCTCGCCGACCCCCACGTCCCGCTCGCGAGCCTGGTGCCGTGAGGACCGGGCGCGCGGGGAGTGTCCCCGGACCCCCGTAGAATTCATCCGTGGCAGGACGGATCAACGACGAGGACGTGAAGGCGGTACGGGACGCGGTCCCGATCGACGCCGTGGTCTCGGAGTACCTCCAGCTGCGCAACGCGGGCGGCGGCAACCTCAAGGGCCTCTGCCCCTTCCACGACGAGAAGTCGCCGTCCTTCCAGGTCAGCCCGAGCAAGGGACTCTTCCACTGCTTCGGCTGCCAGGAGGGCGGCGACACCATCACCTTCGTGATGAAGGTGGACCACCTCTCCTTCTCCGAGGCCGTCGAGCGCCTCGCCGGCCAGGCCGGCATCACCCTGCGCTACGAGGAGGGCGGCTACAACCCCGCCCACCAGCGCGGCGAGCGCATCCGCCTGGTCGAGGCCCACAAGATCGCCGCCCAGTGGTACGCCGAGCAGCTCGCCACCAGCCCCGAGGCCGACACCGGCCGGGTCTTCCTCGCCGAGCGCGGCTTCGACCAGGCCGCCGCCGTCCACTTCGGCGTCGGCTACAGCCCCCAGGGCTGGGACCACCTCACCCGCTATCTGCGCGGCAAGGGCTTCAGCGACAAGGAACTGATCCTCTCCGGCCTCGCCCAGGACGGCCGCCGGGGCCCCATCGACCGCTTCCGGGGCCGCCTGATGTGGCCCATCCGGGACATCGGCGGCGAGGTCGTCGGCTTCGGCGCCCGCAAGCTCTACGAGTCCGACAACGGGCCCAAGTACCTCAACACCCCCGACACCGCGATCTACAAGAAGTCCCAGGTCCTGTACGGCATCGACCTGGCCAAGCAGCAGATCGCCAAGTCCAGCCGGGCCGTCGTGGTCGAGGGCTACACCGACGTCATGGCCTGCCACCTCGCCGGGGTCACCACCGCCATCGCCACCTGCGGCACCGCCTTCGGCGGCGACCACATCAAGATCCTGCGCCGGCTGCTGATGGACAACGGCTCGGCCCGCGTGATCTTCACCTTCGACGGCGACGCGGCCGGACAGAAGGCCGCGCTGCGCGCCTTCGAGGACGACCAGAAGTTCGCCGCCGAGACCTACATCGCCGTCGCGCCCGACGGCATGGACCCCTGCGAACTCCGCCTCGCCAAGGGCGACGAGGCCGTGGCCGACCTGGTCCAACCCCGCACCCCGCTCTTCGAGTTCGCGCTGCGCCAGATCGTCGCCCGCTACGACCTCGACACCCCGGCCGGCCGCGCCGCCGCCCTGGACGAGGCCGCGCCGGTCGTCGCCCGGATCAAGAACAGCGGCGCCCAGCACGAGGTCGCGGTCGACCTCGCGGGCATGCTCGGCATCCTCGACACCCAGTTCGTCGTCAAGCGCGTCGCCCAGCTCGCCCGCTGGGCCCGCGACCGAGGCGGCAAGGGCGGCGCCGCCCCGCAGACGCAGTCCCGCGCCCCCCAGCAGAGCTGGGAGGCCGCGCCCCGCGCCACCGGCGGCCCCGCCCTCACCCTGCGCAACCCGGTCTACGCCACCGAGCGCGAACTCCTCAAACTCGCCCTACAGCGCCCGGAGTTGGTCTCTCCCGCCTTCGACGCCTACGGCCTGGACGAGTTCACCGCACCCCCGTACGCGGCCGTCCGCCAGGCCATCGCGGAGGCCGGCGGCGCCGAGTTCGGCACCCAGGACCCCCAGGAGTACGTCGTCCGCGTCCGCGAGGCCGCTCCCGACGACACCGTCCGGGCCATGGTCACCGAGCTGGCCGTGGAGACGATCATGCGCCGCACGGTGGACGAGACGTACGCGGGCATGGTGCTGGTGCAGATCAGGCGCCGTGCCGTCACCCGCCGCCTCACCGAGCTGCAGTCCACCCTCACCCGCCTCGGCAACACCGATCCGGCCCAGTCGGCGGCCGTGCAGAACGAGATGATGGTGCTCACCCGGTACGACCGGGCACTCCAGCACGAGGGTCCGACCGCTCTCTAGGCGCCCCAGCGCCTCAGGATCACCACGCGGTCACGGACCGGAAGCAAAAAGTCACCGCACGACTCTCGTGGCGAAGATGTGTCGTACCCCACACTGGGGGCGGTGCCCGAGTCTCCGGAGCGCAGGCCGTCGACTTCGCGCTCCGCCGCGCCGCTGCCGCACACCCCCCCCGGAGCAGCGATCATCCTGGAGGTCGCCCCCGTGCAGACCCACACCCTCACGCAGATGGCCCGTAGCGCCCACGGCGGTGCCGAGCCGGGCCTGCTAGGGGCCGTGCCCGCGCAGAGCCATGGCGACCCGGCGACGGCCCCGGAATCCACTCCGGAGGACGCCCCCGAGCCGCCCGCCGAGGCGCTGACCGGCGACGACGAGCCCGTGACGCCCGTGCGCGGCGCCTCCCGCACCGAGAGCGGCGGCCCCTCCGCCGACCTGTTCCGCCAGTACCTCCGCGAGATCGGCCGCATCCCCCTGCTCACCGCCGCCGAGGAGGTCGAACTCGCCCGCCGGGTGGAGGCCGGCCTCTTCGCCGAGGAGAAGCTCGGCACCACGCCCGTGCTCGACAGCGGGCTCGCGCTCGACCTCGACCGGATCGTCGTCATGGGCCGCATGGCCAAGCGCCGCCTCATCGAGGCCAACCTGCGCCTCGTCGTCTCCGTCGCCAAGCGGTACGTGGGGCGCGGGCTGACCATGCTCGACCTCGTCCAGGAGGGCAACCTCGGCCTCATCCGCGCGGTGGAGAAGTTCGACTACGCGCGCGGGTACAAGTTCTCGACGTACGCGACGTGGTGGATCCGGCAGGCGATGTCGCGTGCGCTCGCGGATCAGGCCCGGACGATACGGGTGCCGGTGCATGTCGTGGAGCTGATCAACCGGGTCGTCCGGGTGCAGCGGCGCATGTTGCAGGAGCGGGGGTATGAGCCGACCCCCGAGGAGGTGGGGGCCCATCTCGAACTCCCTCCGGAGCGGGTGCGTGAGGTGTTGCGCCTGGCGCAGGAACCGGTGTCTCTGCACGCGCCGGTGGGGGAGGAGGACGAGGTCGCCCTCGGTGACCTCATCGAGGACGGGGACGCGGCAAGTCCCGTGGAATCGGCCGCGTTTCTGCTGCTACGGCAGCATCTGGAGGCTGTGCTGTCGACGTTGGGGGAGCGGGAGCGGAAGGTGGTCCAACTCCGGTACGGCCTGGCGGACGGCCGCCCCCGCACACTGGAGGAGATCGGCCGGCTGTTCGGGGTGACCCGCGAGCGGATACGCCAGATCGAGTCCAAGACCTTGAGCAAGCTCCGGGATCACGCGTACGCGGACCAACTCCGGGGCTATCTGGACTGACTCCCCCTGAGCTGCGGGCAGTCGTGCCGCTTGGGGCGGCACGGGTGGGCGCAGCGGCACCCCGCCAACGCGGGCAAGTGCGCCCACCCCCGCCCCGGTTCAGTCGACCTCGGCTACCGCCTGCGCGAACTGGGCCTTGTACAGCCGCGCATACGCCCCGTCCGCCGCCAACAGCTCCGCGTGCGCGCCCTGTTCCACGATCGCGCCGTTCTCCATCACCAGGATCGTGTCCGCGTCCCGGATGGTGGAGAGACGGTGGGCGATGACGAACGAGGTGCGGCCGTCGGCCAGTTTGGCCATCGCCTTCTGGATGAGAACCTCGGTCCGCGTGTCCACGGAACTCGTCGCCTCGTCGAGCACGAGGATCACCGGCTCGGAGAGGAACGCCCGCGCGATGGTGATGAGCTGCTTCTCACCCGCGCTGACCCCCGTCCCCTCGTCGTCGATCACCGTGTCGTACCCCTCGGGCAGCGTACGGACGAACCGGTCCGCGTGGGCGGCCCGCGCGGCCTCCTCGATCTCCCCGCGGGTGACGTCCCGCGAGGCCCCGTAGGCGATGTTCTCCGCGATGGTGCCGCCGAACAGCCAGGTGTCCTGGAGGACCATGCCGATCCCGGCGCGGAGGTCGTCGCGGGACATGGTGCGGATGTCCACCCCGTCGAGCGAGATCCGGCCGCCCGTGACGTCGTAGAACCGCATCAGGAGGTTGACCAGCGTGGTCTTGCCCGCGCCGGTCGGGCCGACGATGGCCACCGTCTGGCCCGGCTCCACGGTGAGCGACAGATCCTCGATCAGCGGCTTCTCCGGGTCGTACCGGAAGGACACGTGGTCCAGCTCCACCCGGCCGCGCCGCTCGGCGGGACGCGTCGCCGGCACCGGGTCCGCCTCCTGCTCCTCGGCGTCCAGCAGCTCGAACACCCGCTCCGCCGAGGCGACCCCGGACTGCACCAGGTTGGCCATGGAGGCGACCTGGGTCAGCGGCATCGAGAACTGGCGGGAGTACTGGATGAACGCCTGCACGTCACCGATGGACAGCGTGCCCGAGGCCACCCGCAGCCCGCCGACGACGGCGACCAGCACGTAGTTCAGGTTGGACACGAACATCATCAGCGGCTGCATGACCCCGCTGTGGAACTGCGCCTTGAACCCGGCCTCGTACAGCTCGTCGTTCTGCTCGGCGAACTGCTTCGCCGACTGCTCCTGGCGGCCGAACACCTTCACCAGGGTGTGCCCGGTGTACATCTCCTCGATGTGGGCGTTCAGCGTGCCGGTGGTGCGCCACTGCTGCACGAAGTGCGGCTGGGACCGCTTGCCGACCCTCGTCGCCACCACGAAGGACAGCGGCACCGTCACCAGCGCGACCAGCGCCAGCAGCCAGGAGACGTAGAACATCATCACCAGCACGCCGATGATGGTCAGCACCGCGTTGATCAGCTGGCCCATCGACTGCTGGAGCGTCTGCCCGATGTTGTCGATGTCGTTGGTGGCGCGGGAGAGCACCTCACCGCGCTGCCGCTTGTCGAAGTAGGACAGCGGCAGCCGCGACAGCTTGGCCTGCACCTGCTCGCGCAGCCGGTACATCGTGCGGTTCACGGCCCGGTTCACCAGCCGGGTCGCCACCGCCATCAGCAGACCCGCGACCAGGAAGACCCCGAGCGCCAGCAGCAGCACCCGGCCGACCGCGTCGAAGTCGATGCCCTGGCCGGGCGTGAAGTCGGTGCTGCGCAGCATGTCCGCCACCGAGCCCTGGCCCCGCGCGCGCAGCGAGTCCAGCACCTGCTCCTTGGACGCCCCCGCGGGCATCCGCCGGCCCACGATGCCGGCGAACACCAGGTCGGTGGCCTTGCCCAGGATCTTCGGGCCGATCACGCTCAGCCCCACGCTGATCACCACGCAGGCCAGCAGCCCGAAGATGGTGCCCCGTTCGGGCCGGAACTGGGACACCAGCCGCTTGCCCGAGTTCTTGAAGTCCATCGACCGCTGGTCGGGGCCGCCCCCGGCCATCATGCGTCCCATGGGACCGGCCATCAGGCGGCCTCCGCTTCCGTCAGCTGGGAGAGCACGATCTCCCGGTACGTCTCATTGCCCGCCATCAGCTCGTGGTGGCGGCCGGAGCCCACCACCCGGCCCTCGTCCAGCACGATGATCCGGTCCGCGTCGCGGATGGTCGCCACCCGCTGGGCCACGATCACCACGGTGGCGTCCGCCGTCTCCCGGCCGAGCGCCGCGCGCAGCGCCGCGTCGGTGGCGTAGTCGAGCGCGGAGAACGAGTCGTCGAAGAGGTAGATCTCCGGGCGCTGGACCAGCGTGCGGGCGATGGCCAGACGCTGGCGCTGACCGCCCGACACATTGGTGCCGCCCTGCGAGATCGGCGCCTCCAGACCGCCCTCCAGCCGCTCCACGAACTCCTTGGCCTGCGCGGTCTCCAGTGCCGCCCACAGCTCGTCGTCGGTGGCGTCCGGCTTGCCGTAGCGCAGGTTGCTGCCGACGGTGCCGGCGAACAGGTACGGCTTCTGTGGGACCAGGCTCACGGTGCGGGCCAGCAGGGCCGGGTCGGCCTCGCGGACGTCCACGCCGTCCACCAGGACCTCGCCCTCGGTGGCGTCGAACAGCCGGGGGACGAGGCCCAGCAGGGTCGACTTGCCGCTGCCGGTCGAGCCGATCACGGCAGTGGTCTCGCCCGCGCGGGCCACCAGGTCGATGGAGCGCAGCACCGGCTCCTCGGCGCCCGGATAGCGGAAGCCCGCGTTCCGGATCTCCAGGTGTCCGCGCCCGCGCAGCTCGGTGACCGGCTCAGCCGGCGGCACGACACTGGACTCGGTGCCCAGCACCTCCTGGATGCGCTCGGCACACACCTCCGCGCGCGGCACCATCATGAACATGAAGGTGGCCATCATCACGGACATGACGATCTGCATCAGATAGGCGAGGAACGCGGTCAGGTCACCGATCTGCATCCCGCCGCTGTCGATCCGGTGCGCGCCGAACCACACCACGGCGATGGACGACACGTTCACCACGGTCATCACCATGGGGAACATCAGCGCCAGCATCCGCCCGGTGGCGAGCTGCATCTCGGTCAGGTCGCCGTTGGCCTTGCCGAACCGCCCGTGCTCGTACTCGTCGCGGACGAAGGCGCGGATGACGCGGTTGCCGGAGATCTGCTCGCGCAGCACCCGGTTCACGGTGTCCAGCCGGGTCTGCATGGACCGGAACAGCGGCCGCAGCCGGCGCACGATCAGCATCACGCAGATGCCCAGCACCGGCACCACCGCGATCAGCACGGCCGACAGCGGCACGTCGAGCCCGAGGGCCAGCACGATGCCGCCGACGCACATGATGGGCGCCGACACCATCAGCGTGAACGTCATCAGGACCAGCATCTGGACCTGCTGCACGTCATTGGTCGTACGGGTGATCAGCGACGGCGCGCCGAAGTGGCCCAGCTCCCGCGAGGAGAAGGACTGCACCCGGTCGAAGACCGCGCCACGCAGGTCCCGGCCGAGCGCGGAGGCGGTGCGGGCGCCGAAGTACACGGCACCGATGTTGCAGACGACCTGGACCAGCGAGATGCCGATCATCAGGGCGCCGAACGTCAGGATGTAACCCGTGTCACCCTTCACGACACCGTTGTCGATGATGTGCGCGTTGAGGGTGGGCAGGTACAGCGTGGCGCTGGTCTGGAGGAGCTGCAGCAGCACCAGCAGGGCGATGGGTTTTTTGTAGGGCCTGAGACAGGTCCGCAGAAGTCGTATGAGCACGCTTGTCTCTCGGAGTCGGCGGTGGGGCGGTGAAACCGCCCATGGCCCTATCGTCGGGCACTCCACCGGTGTTACCTCAACCGATTAACCCATCGGGTGCCCCGCCGGCTCCGTCCGGTACGTACGGTTACGGCCGGAACGCCCCCGGATGCGTCTGCTCCCGCACCGCCACGTACTGCTGGCGCACCGCCTGCCCCACGGCCAGATCGTCACCGGGCTCCAGCACCTGCGCGGCCGCCCCGTGCCAGGCGGGCGGGGTACGCGGGTCCAGGGTCCCCTGCGCGGCCCCGAGGGCCCACGCGGCCTGGCGGGCGGCGCCGATCGCCGCGTAGTCGGCGGGCTGCGGCACGACCACCTGCACCCCGAACAGCGACGGCGCCATGGCCTGTACGGCGGGCAGCTCGGCGGCCTGCCCCAGCAGGAAGATCCGGCGCACCGCGACCCCCCGGCCGCGCAGCACGTCCAGCGCGTCCGCGAGCCCGCACAGCATGCCCTCGAAGGAGGCCCGCGCCAGGTGCACGGCCTTCATCGACTCCCGGCGCAGCCCGGCCAGGGTGCCCGCGGTGTGCGGCAGGTTGGGGGTGCGCTCGCCCTCCAGGTAGGGCAGCAGGACCAGGCCGTGCGAGCCGGGGGTGGACTGCAGCGCCAGCTCGGAGAGGGCCTCCAGGTCGGGCAGGCCCAGCAGTTCGGCGGTGCCGCGCAGGGCCCGTACGGCGTTCAGCGTGGTGACGACCGGCAGGTGCATGCCGGTGGCGTCGGCGAGGGAGGTGATCATCCCGGTCTGGTCGGCCAGGGCCTCGGTGTGCACGGCCATCACCGACCCGGAGGCGCCCAGTGAGACCACCGCGTCGCCCAGGCCGATCCCGAGGCCGAACGCGGCGGCCATCGTCTCGCCCGTACCGGCGGAGATCAGCAGCCCCTCCGGAGTGGTGCCCGCGGCCTCGGCCGGGCCGATCACCTCGGGCAGCGCCACCTGGTGGCCGAGCGCCAGCTCGACCAGGTCGGGCCGGTAGGCGCCGGTGGCGGCGGACCAGTACCCGGTGCCCGAGGCGCCGCCCCGGTCGGTGGTCCGGCGCACCGGCCGCCCCAGCAACTGCCACACCAGCCAGTCGTGCGCCTGGAGCAGTACGGCGGTACGGCTGGCGTTCTCCGGCTCGTTCTTCGCCAGCCAGCGCAGCTTGGTCACCGGCCGGGCGGCCTGCGGCACACAGCCCACCGCCTGCGCCCACGCCTCCCGGCTGCCGAGCGCGTCGATCAGGTCGGCGGCGGCCACCTGGGCCCGCTTGTCGGCCCCGGCCATCGCGGGGCGCACGGTGTTGCCCTGGGCGTCCAGCGGGACCACGGCGCCCGCCTGCGTGGAGACGCCGATGGCCTGCACGCCCTCCAGCAGCCCGCCGCCCGCCGCCTCCCCCAGGGAGAGCAGCCACGCCTGCGGGTCGACGTCACTGGGGCGCGGGGCGCCGTCCGGCACGTCCAGCGGATGCGGGGCGTACCCCTGACGCAGCACGGCCCCCGTGTCCGTGTCGCAGACCACGATGCGAGTGAATGCGGGCGAACTGTCCAACCCGGCGACTATCCCCATGGCTCAAATTCTGCCGCAGTGCGCGGACTGCTCCCGCCGGTACGCCGGTGCCCCCTGGAGCCGCGCTTCAGGGGGCACGTGCGTGGGGTGGCCGGTTCAGGGGTGGCTGGTGCCCCAGTCGTCCTCGGCCGGCCGGCCGTGGCCGTTGCGGCCCAGGCGGGAGCGAACGCGGTCGGTGAACGACTCGGGGACGTGATCGCCGACCTTCTCGCTGACCGTGTGCAGTGCCTTGCCCGCGTAGACCTTGCCCTGCTGGGCGGCGGTCTCGGCGGAGTTGCGCACGGCGGGGTTCTGCGCGACCCCGCGAGCGGCCTTCTTGATCTGCTCGTAGCGCTGCTGGCCGGCGCGTGCTCCGAGTACGTATCCGACGGCCAGTCCGGCGACGAACGTGAGCCGGTAGCGCATGTGGGCCACCCTTCCTTGCGTAGTCCCTGACGGGGGTCTGTGGTGCGGTGCCGGCGCCGGAGGCGAACCGATTGGCGGAGCACCCCCCTGCTTGCGCTAATGTATGTGTCGCAGCGAGCGCCCGCCCCCTGGCGAATACCCAGGTGGATGCGTTCGATGCAGACGAAGCGATCCCCTGTAGCTCAATTGGCAGAGCAGCCGGCTGTTAACCGGCAGGTTACTGGTTCGAGTCCAGTCGGGGGAGCTTCGATCCCCTGTAGCTCAATTGGCAGAGCAGCCGGCTGTTAACCGGCAGGTTACTGGTTCGAGTCCAGTCGGGGGAGCGCGTTGGACGAGGACGGTGGACGAGGACCCTGCGGGGTCCTTTTTCATGTCCGGGAGTCTCTGAGCGAGCGGGGAGCGTCGTTCCAGGTCAGGGAAGCAGCGCGGAAGCCGACCATCCGAAGCAGGAGATCGTATGAGCGGCTATGCTGCGGCAGACGGCGCGCACAGTTGTACGCGACACGCCGCGAGGGGCGGTAGCTCAGCCGGTTAGAGCAGCGGACTCATAATCCGTCGGCCGTGGGTTCGAGTCCCACCCGCCCCACCTTCGCGCTCCGCCGTAACGCCGTTCTCACCTGCGGCGGAGCGTCAGACTTCGGCAGTACGGGTCTCCTTGAGAGGGGCCCCAAGAGCGTCTGCTCGCCCCATGCTCGCCCGAAGCGTCGGCGGGCCGCGTCGGCATCGCCGGCCGGGCACGTCCAAGAACCCTCGGATCTCGCGCGAAGCGGTGACGTCGCGGTGTCCGGGAGGGCGTCGACGCGCTGGTGATCTTCGAGATGCTCGTCGGCCTGCACCACACCCGCGCCCTCATGAGCAACGAACCACGGGGGACGGTCGGCGCCGGCCTCGTCCTGGACACCGTCCTGGTCGGGGCTAGTCGACGTACGCCGGAGACACTGCGGCAGTTGCCACGCGGTGGGCCTTGCCCCTCCCGTCGGCCGGGACCGTGTAGAGGTCGGCGCCGTAGTCGCCGGGGAGGGCGTAGATCAGGGTGTGGTTGTCGCGCCAGACCAACTGGTCGTCCACGCTGCGGGGTTCGGCGAGGGGGGTCTCGCGGGCGGTGCTCAGGTTCAGGACGTACAGGTGCCAGGGGGCGTCCTTCGGGGCGCTCTTGACGCGTTTCTTGTAGGCGATGCGGGTGCCGTCCGGGGAGAGGGACGGGCACTCGACGTTCGGGTGCAGGGTGGTGAGCGTGCGGGTGCGCAGGTCGCCGCGGACCAGGTAGGTGCTGCCGTGCGTCGCTATGGTGGCGTAGAAGGTGCGGTCGTCGGCCGCGAAGGTGACGCCCCAGAAGTTCACGTCCGCCGCGCGGTAGGGCCGGCCGTCCTTGACGATCCGGTACGCCTCCAGGGTGGGGGTCAGCCTTCCCGTACGAGTGTCGACGATCGCCGCCCGGGTGGAGAAGGCGGTACCGGCGTACGAGTCGCCGCCCACGAACGCCGTCCAGGCGGCGAACCGGCCACTGGGGGAGACCCGGGCGCGCGAGGGGATGCCCGGTACGTCGTACCGTGCCCGCTCCTTCAGCCTCGCGTCCAGGATCACCGCGCGGTAGGTGTCCTGCACCGGCCCGTGCACCGCTTGCAGGCAGACTCCGGTGCCCGAAGCGGCGTAGAAGCGGAGGCACTTGACGCCGGACGCGGTGCGCGGGCCCGACGGGTCGTCCGCCGGGGCCGACACCAGCTCGTCGCGGTGCGGGCCCCATGCCATGTTCCGGAAGACGACGCGGGGGTTGCCTCCGGTCAGCGTGAGCCGTCCGGCGGTGATCCGTGGGCCGTCCGGGCGGGCCTGGTCGCGCCGCTCGGCCCGCGCGGACGCGTGCAGCACGGATGCCGTCGCGACACCTACCAGGACGACGAGCGCCGATACCAGGATCAGGACGCGGGAACGGAGGGTCATGCGGGCCTTTCGAGGGTCGGGGATGTGGGGCGACGGCGACGGGGGCACCCGGGGGCATGCCGGTCTCGCCAGTACCGGGACCCGGGGCGACGGCTACCAGGCCGCGCAGTGCCGGTACCAGGATCAGGGTGCGGGAACGCAGGGGCTCCCGGCCTCGCCAGTACCGGGATGCAGGGCGCCGGCTACCAGGCTGCGCAGCGCCGGTACCAGGACCAGAACGCGGGCACGCAGGTTCATGCCGGACTCTCCGGGGCGATCGGCCGCAAGGCGAGCGCCACCAGCCCGCACACCGCCAGCGCCACGGCCGACCCGGCCAGAGCCGTGCGGTCCCCCCACGCCGTCCACGCCGCGCCGAAGGTCAGTGAGCAGGTGAAGCGGGCCAGGGCCTGGCCTGTTTGGACCAGGGCGAGGCCGGACGAGCGGAGTTCCGGGGGCACGGTGTCGGCGGCCGCCGCCATCAGTACGCCGTCGGTCGCCGCGTAGAAGGCGCCGTGCAGGAGGAGGACGGTGTACGGCAGGGCGGGGCCGTGCCAGGGGGAGAGGAGCAGGCCGTATGCCAGGAGGAGGGTGAGGTGGCCGGTGAGGAACATCCGCCAGCGGCCCACCCGGTCGGCGATCCGGCCCAGCGGCACCGCCAGCAGCAGGAAGGCCGCCGCCGTGCCGAGGGGCAGCAGTGCGAACCAGCGGTCCGGTACGCCGAGCCGACGTTGCAGCAGCAGGTAGACGAACGAGTCGCTGACCGTGGCGAGGCCGAGCAGCAGGGCGCAGACGGTGATGCGCCGCAGGTCCCGGCGGCGCAGCAGGGCGAAGGCGGCGCGCAGGGTCGTACGGGTGGCGCTCTGGGCGACGGGAGCGGCCGCGCCTCCCGGTACGAACAGCACCAGTACCAGGACCCCCACCACCGCCACGCAGAAGCTCACGGTGAAGACCGCGTCGTAGCCGTCGACCGTGGCGCGCAGGACGAGGAACGCGGCCAGCGGACCGAGCAGCGCGCCCGCCGTGTCCATCGCCCGGTGCACACCGAAGGCGCGGCCGCGGGTCGCGGGGGTGCTGGACAGGGAGATCAGCGCGTCGCGCGGGGCGGTGCGCAGGCCCTTGCCGGTGCGGTCGAGGGCCAGTACCAGGCCGATCGGGGTGAGCGTCTGGGCCACCAGCAGCAGGGGCTTGCAGGCCGCCGACAGGGCGTACCCGGCGCCCGCCACCCACTTGTGGCGCCCGCCGCCCCGGTCGGCGAGGTGGCCGCCGGCCAGCCGGACCAGCGCCGAGACGCCGTTGTAGATGCCGTCGAGCAGCCCGAAGCCCAGCGGGGACAGACCGAGGCCCGCCACCAGGTACAAGGGGAGCACGGCGGTGACCATCTCCGAGGAGACGTCGGTGATCAGGCTGACCGTGCCGAGCGCCAGCACGGTGGGCGCGACCGCGGTGAGGCGCCGCCCGGCCCGGGGCCGGACGGCGTCCGCCGCGGACGCCG
The DNA here is from genome assembly GCF_004784475.1 of Streptomyces bauhiniae. GTDB lineage: Bacteria > Actinomycetota > Actinomycetes > Streptomycetales > Streptomycetaceae > Streptomyces > Streptomyces seoulensis. The sequence goes on along the minus strand of NZ_SRRT01000003.1, from coordinate 646,017 downwards.
TCGCGCGGCTGTCCGCTACGTACATGTCACGGAGTCCAGATGCCGGTGATGTCCTTGGCGGAGGCGGCGTTGCCGGCGTGCGGCAGGCCGTGCAAGTCCTCCAGCGTGCGCAGCAGGTCGTAGTGGTTGTACGTGGTCGACGAAGTCGAACCCGCCGTCACGCGCTGCCCGTACAGCACCGTCGGGATGCGGTTGCCGCTGAGCCGGTTGTCCTCGTCGAAGGTGACGACGAGGAGGCTGTTGTGGGTCTTCGCCCAACTCGCGTACGCGCCCAGCTTGTTCTTCAGCCAGGTGTCACCCGTCGACACCGAGCAGTCGTGCATGTCGCTGCACAGGTTGGGGACGACGAACGACACCTGCGGGAGCGTCGAGTAGTCCGTCGGGAACTGCGTGAACATCTTGGCGCTGGACGTGGGTACGTTGCTGAAGCCGAACCACGGGTTGTGCTTGCGGGCGTAGTCGCCGCTGCTGCAGGTGGTCGAACCCTGGCTGGGCAGCGTCTCGTTGTAGCTGGCCCACGACTTGCCCGCGCCGATCAGCTCGGAGGCGAGGTTGGGCGCGGAGGAGAAGCCGGGGGTGTAGCAACTGTCGTCGGTGATGCCCTGGGTCGAACCGGAGAACAGGGCGAAGTAGTTGGGCTGGCTGGGGTGGGTCTCGGCGTAGGACGCGGTGAGGCTCGCGCCGCCGGTGCGCAGCGAGTTGATGTACGGCGCGCTGGACGAGCCGATCACCTGGCTGTAGGCGTGGTTCTCGAAGACCACGACGACCGTGTGGTCCGGGGTCGGGACGGCGGCCGCGGCCTGGGCGGGCGAGGACCCGCCGACCCCCGACCACAGCCCGGCCGCGGCGGCGACGAGAGCGAGAGCGGACGCCACGGCGGCACGGCCGCGACGAGGGACGTTTCTGCCGGACACTGCTGACCTCCGGTGAGGAGCGGGGGCGTGGGCGATGCGGCATGAGCATGTACGCGCCAACCCAGCCTGGCCCCACGGCACCCGTCCCACCAGATGAAAACCAGATGAACGCCAACTCCCTATGACTGCCTTCGGCCCAGCCCGAGGGGGCCGTGTCGCCTTCCGCCCGGACGGGCATACTCCTCGCACCGATTCCGGTGCGCGCCCGGTGGGGCGCTTCATGCGGGGGCCGAGCCGACCGGGGGGAACTGGACAGTGCGCGCGACCGCGGAATTATCAGGTACCGGCCTCACGGCGAGCATCGACCATGCGCTCGGCTGTCTGCGTCACAACTTCCGTACGGTGCGGGGAGCGGCGGGCTGGTACCACTACCTGGACGATCCGAGCCCGGGGGTCACCGCGTCGGCCGTGGGGCTGTTCTGCTTCAGCGTGGCCGGGGTCCGGTTCGAACGGACGCCTGACGTGGTGGCCTACTTGCTGAGTCAGCAGCGGGCGTCGGACGACAGCACCGACGGGGGCTGGTCGGTCCGTACGACGAACGGGTTCCCGATCGCGGAGGCCACGTCGTGGGTGGTACGCGCGCTCAGCAGGCCGGGCACCGGGGTGCTGGGTGGTGAGGCGCTGGCACGTGGCGCGGAATGGCTCCGGGCGAACCAGAACGTCGACTTCGGCTGGGGCTCCTATCTCGGGCAGCCCTCCCGCGTCTTCCACACCGCGCTGAACATGCTGGCGCTCCAGGAGAGCGGGGCGGGGACGGACGCGCTGGCCGGGGCGCAGCGCTGGCTCATCGACGGGCAGAACGCCCGCACCCCCGCCTGGGGCCCCACCCCCGGCGCCGAGCCCACGATGCTGCACACCAGCGTCGCCCTGCTGGCGCTGTCCCGGACACCCGGAGCACTCAGCGCCAACACCATGCGTCAGACGGCGGAGTGGCTGCTGGAACGCATCGAGCCCGGCATCCACGTCGAGCGCAGCACGACGGTGGAGGAGTACGACGTTCCCTACGCGGACGGCGACATCCAGGCCGTCTTCCAGAACTCGCTGCCCCACTTCGCCGGACCGCTGGCCCTCTCCGCGATCCTCTCGACCGGAGTGGTCGACCCGTTGCAGAAGAAGGTCTTCGACTCGGTCAACGCGATCATGGACACCCAGCTCGAGGGAGGCCACTGGGAACTCCCGCGCAGCCCGATGAGACCGTCGGTGTGGGCACTGTGGCCCTTCGTCTCGGCCCTGTCCTCGGCACGCTCGGCCATCCTCTCCACGCCACGAGCCAAGGCGGCCCTGCTCTTCCCCGGCTGTGCCATCGTCCAGAGCGAGGACGTGGCCCAGGATCTGACGAGACGGCTGCTGATCCAGAACGCGTTGTTCGACTGGGTCAGGAACCGCAAGGTCGTGCTCGCCCTGTGGCTCGTCGCGGCCGTGACGACCGGGGTCCCCGTGGCCCTGCTCCTCGCCGGGAAGTTCTCCGTGAAGGACTTTCTCACCGCTCTGATCTTCCCGGTGCTGCTGATGGTCTTCCAGGTCATCTGGGACCGGCGGGCCGCGCGGGCCGGGGCGAGCGGATGAATGCCGGCACGCGCCGTGGGTTACGGGAGGGGCTTGCCCTGCTGTCGGCCGAGGAGGACGCCCCCTGTGAAATGTGCGACGAGGTAAGCGCGTTCGGGGCGCACGCCACCGGAAGCTTCGTTCCGGAGCGGGCCCCGCGGGGCGGCCTGCGCGTCCGGCGCCGGGGCTTCTCGCGCCTGATCCGGCGCACCGGCGGGGTCGACGTCCTGGCCGGACTCGGCGCGCTGCTGCCGGGATACGCGCTGATCGTGCCGCACCGGCACACCGCGAGCCTCGGCGAACTGCCTGCCGGGGAACTGGCCGAGGCGCTCTCCGTCGCCTGGCGGTACGCCGGCCTGATCGAGAAGGAACTCGGCCACGCCACCGTCCTGGTCGAGCACGGCTCCTCCGGTGCGACCGACGGCGGAGGCGGGTCCTGCATCGTACATTCGCACCTCCATATATTCCCGCTTCTCAACCCGGCGCATTCTGCCCGGTTCGTGGCGCCGGGAAGTCGGAAAAGCTCCGAGTTCGCCGATGTCGTTGACACCGCGCGACGCGGGGAAAACTATTATTTCTGCACATGGAAACGTGACGAGGTGTACCTGTTGGCCGATCCTGATCTCCCCTCGCAGTTCGCGCGCCGCGTCTGGTCGGAAACGCTGGAGCGGCCCCACCTGTGGGACTGGGCGGCCTTCCCCTTCCTCGATCACTGCGCGGACACCGCCCGGCGGCTGGGCGGAGCGGCGGATTCACCCGAGGAGCAGCAGATGCGCGAGACCCTCCTCGCCTACGGGGCCGCGGCTGCCGGTTACGCGGAACGGACCCGCCGCTTCGCCGCCGGTTCGTCGATGCCGCAGGACATCGTCGCCTTCGCCCGTTCCCACGAGGGACCGCTGCTGGACGCCGGTTCGGGGGCCGGGCGCGATGCGGCGGCCTTCGCGGACGCGGGCAAGGACGTGATCGCCCTGGACGCCTGCCTGCCCCTGCTCGGCCTGGCACCGGATCATCCCCGCGTCCACAAGGTGAGCGGTGATGTGCGGGCCCTTCCGCTGGCCGGTGCATCGATGGGCAGCGTCTGGTGCTCGGCGGTGCTTCTTCATCTGCCGTCGGCGCAATTACTCAGGGCGCTGGCCGAATTCCATCGCGTACTGCGCCCTGGAGGCGTCGCACACATTTCGGTCAAGGAAGGAGAGGGGCACGCCTCTTTGCCTATAGGGGCCGACACTGCATTTCTCCGGCATTTCTTCTATTACCGTATCGATGACCTGGTCACGCTCGCCCGGCAGGCACGGTTCGAGGTCGTACGGTCCTGGGTCGAGGAGGAACAGGATTCCTCCGAGGACATACAGCGCTGGGTCAAATTCTGGCTGAGGAAGGCGGAGTGATTCCGTCCCCCGCCCCGGTCGGCCGTACGCCGGTGTTGCCCCATCTGCACCTCCACCTCGAACCCGAGGAGCGCAAGCGGCGCGAACTCGGCATGCCCGGGCGGGACTTCGGCGACCGTCACCTGTTCTTCGAGGCGCACCGGGTGGACCGGGCGGACGCTGTTCCCGTCACGGCCCAGGACCTCCGGCGCTTCCTCGCCGACGTACACACCGAGCAGCGCGAACAGGGAGTCGACCACGCGGAGTTGCGCGTCTCGCCGCGCCGCTTCCTGCGGGACGGCATGACCTGGCAGGAGTTCACCGACACCGTCCAGGACTGCCTGGCGCACCTGCGCGCCCCCGTGGTGCGGGCCGTCCTGCTCGTCAACCGGGACAGCCCCGCACCATTTCTCGCCATGGTCACCGAGCGGATCGCCGAACTGCCGCCGGTGTTCACTGGCGTCGATCTCGCCGGCGACGAGATCCCACACCCCGACGTACGACCTGCCGTGCCTCTCTTCCGCGCCGCGGCCGACTCAGGGCTCGGACGGACCGTCCACGCGGGCGAGTTCGGCCCGGAGGAGCACATCTGGCGGACCCTCGACGTACTGGGCGCCCAGCGCATCGGCCACGGGGTGTCGGCAGCCACCAGCTCCGCCCTGTTGCGGAGGATGGCACGGGACGGGATCTTGCTGGAGGTCTCCCTGACCTCCAACGTGGCCCTGGGCGCCGTCCCCGGACCGGCCGCTCACCCGCTCCCCGCGTTCCTGGAGGCAGGGGTTCCCGTCGCCTTCAACTCCGACGTGCCGCTGCACACCGGGCGGACCCTGAACGATGAACTCCGTCTCGCGGCGGATGCGTTAGGGGCGTCTCCGGAGGTGATCCGGGATCTTCAATCGCGGGCCGCCCGGCACTGCTTCACCCGTCGGCCTCCCGCACATTCCGGCTCACCATCGTCGCCCCCAGCAACGTCAGCGTATGGATGACCGAGTTTCCGTGGCGGTGGCTGGTGATGAGGCCGGCGTCTCGGAGGGCGGTGGTGTGGTGGGTGGCGGTGGCGGGGGTGACGCCGGCGCGGCGGGCGGCCTCGGTGGTGGTGGCGCCGGCGGCGGTGGCGCGGAGGACCCTTGCGCGGGCCCGGCCCAGGAGGATCTCCAGGGAGGGTGAGCCCGCCGTCGGGCGGGGTGGCTCGTGGTGGAGGGAGTAGGCGAGGACCGGGGGGAGGGCGGGGTCGGCCAGGGAGACCGGGCCCTTCCAGCAGAAGTACGAGGGGATCAGCAGCAGGCCCCGCCCCTGGAGGCGGATGTCGAGCTCCGTCGGGTACGTGCTGATCTCCAGCCGGGGGTGCCGCCAGCGCACCGCCGGGCCCAGGCCGCTCAACAGGCCCTCGGTGCCGCCGTCCAGGGAGTGCCGGGCCAGCCGTACGCGCTCGGTGTGCACGCCCTCGTGCATCCACTCCTCGTGCGGCTCGATCACCGCGCGGTGGTAGGCGCGCAGGACGCTCACCAGCTCGGTGCGCGGCCCCTTCTCCGGCAGCCGGGCGAGGTGCGGGGGTACGCGTCTGATCCGGGCCAGCGCCGCCAGTTCCGCCGTCACCTGGGCCGGGGGCGTCGCCAGGATCGCCTTCAGCCCCGCTTCCAGTCCGGCCGCGCCCTCCAGCGGGGTGAGGAAGTCCGGCCAGTACGACGCGCGCGGATACAGCGGGAGCAGGAGCTGCCGTACCGCGCTCTCCAGCCCCGCCTCCCGTAACCGCTCGCGGGCCGTGCGGTACCAGTGCGCGTAGGCCCAGCGGCCGGCCGGTGTCTGGAAACGGTGGAGGCTCGCGGCGATCTCCCACAGGGCGTGCGGGGCGGCGGCGACCCGTGTCCTGGCCAGATCCTCGGCCGAGAAATGGAAGCGAAGCACGCTCAACACCCTTTCCACCGGCGTCATTTCACCCTGTTCGAATGAGCATGACAGCCGAAAGCGCACACCGGAGCATGAACTCGCTCCGCCGCACCGATCCCCGAGGTACCACCCGCACCTTCCGCACCCCGAAGGAACCCGATGGCGAAGATCCTCACCCACCCGGCCGCGGTGGCGGCCCTGCTCGCGGCCCTCGCCGTCTCGGCGCCTGCCACCGCGTCGGCCGCCCCCGCCAACACCTCGGCGGCGGCCACCAGTTGTTACGGCGGCGCCGTCACCGTCAGCTACGGCGACGCCGTCGAGTTCGGCCCCTACACCACCACCTCCCGCTGCGCCGACATCAACCTCCGCATGGTCGGCGGTGACGCCGAATTCGTCTGGGCCTGCGTGAAGTTCACCCGCGTCGGCGAGTGCAACTACTGGACCAAGGCCGGCCGGAGCTGGAAGACCATCGCCACCGACGTCAAGGACGGCAGCAAGTTCACCGTGCCCCTCGGCGTCGACCTCGAAGGCTCCTCCGCGCGCGTCCAGATCGCCTTCTGACACCCGTAAGGGCCCTCACCCAAGGGCCCCCTCAAGTGATCGGACCCACCATGACCCGCACCCGGAGAACCGCGGCCATCCTCGCCGCCACCACCGCGCTGCTCGCCGCAGGCGCCACCGCACCGGCCGTCGCCCAGCCCGCGAAGGCCGCCGCCACCTCCTGCTACGGCGGCGCCAAGTCCCTCACCTACCGCTACTCCACCGCCGCGGTCGAGTACGGCACCTACACCACCACCTCGCGCTGCTCCGACATCAACATCAAGCTCAGCAGCTCGGCCACCGGCTTCCTGGACGCCTGCATCGTCTTCGTGGACCACACCACGCTGTGCAACCACGACAACACCTACTCGACGTTCGGCCCCCAGTGGGCGACCGTCGCCACCGACGTCAAGGACGGCACCCGCTTCAAGCTCCGCGTGCACGCCTACGACACCGACGCCCAGAACGTCCCGTTCCAGCTCGCCTTCTGACCGCAGACGCCTTCTGACCGGAAATACAAGGGAGTTCACGATGACCTTCTCGCCGAACCGCCGCACCGTCCTGCGCGGCACCCTCGCCGCCACCGCGGGCGTCTTCGCCGGGCCCGTTCTGCTCTCGGGCAGCGCGCAGGCGTACAACTGGACGCGCACCATGAACCAGGGCGCCACCGGCGCCGACGTGACCGAGCTGCAGATCCGGGTGGCCGGCTGGGCCGCGGACTCCGCCTCGCACTCGCGGGTGAGCATCGACGGCGACTTCGGCCCCGGCACGGCCGCCGCGGTACGCCGCTTCCAGGCCGCGTACGGACTCTCGGTCGACGGCAGCGCCGGGCCCGCCACCCAGGCCCAGCTCAACGCCCTTGAGCAGTCGGACGGTTCGACCGCGCACTTCAACTGGAGCGAGTTCTACGACCGTTCGAGCGGCAACTTCAACGGCGGCAAGGTGAGCGCGGCCGCCGTCAAGGAGAATGCCCGCCGGGCCATGTACAAGCTGGAGGCGCTGCGCAAGAAGCTCGGCAACGTGCCGATCACCGTCAACTCCGGTTTCCGCAGCATCGCGCACAACGCCGAGATCGGTGGCGCCAGCGACAGCATGCACCTCTACGGCACCGCCGCCGACCTCGACGTGCCCGGCGTCGCCAACCGCACCGTCTACCAGAAGGCCGAGACCTGCGGCTTCTCCGGCCTGGAGCGGTACGACGTCGACCACCAGCACGTCGACAGCCGCGCCGACCTCGGCCGCGCCTGGTGGTGGGAGAGCGGCACCATCTGACCCGCCGCAGCCCGGGGCCGGGGACCGCACGAGGTCCCCGGCTCCTGCCCATCCCGGTACCGCCGCGCGCATCCCGGTACCGGCCCTGCTCATCCCGGTACCGCCGCGCGCATCCCGGTACCGGCCCTGCTCATCCCGGTACCGCCGCGCGCATCCCGGTAACGGCCCTGCCCATCCCGGTACCACCCTGCCCATCCCGGTACCGCGCCCCGCCCATCCCAGTACCGCCCCCACCCGGAAGGTCACACCCCCATGCCCCGCATACCCCTGGCCCGCGCGGCCCTCGCCGGCCTCGGCACCCTGGCCGTGCTCGCCGCCACCGTGCAGCCCGCCGCAGCCGCGCCCCGTACGGCGAGATCCGAGGGCCCCGTCGCCCACGCCTTCAGCAGCGCCGCGGCCGAGTACGGCGTCCCGCGCGACCTCCTGATCGCCCTCGGCTACAGCGAGACCCACCTCGACGGCCACCACGGCCAGCCCAGCCAGGCGGGCGGCTACGGCGTGATGCACCTGGTCAGCAACCCCGACCAGCACACCCTGGAGCTGGCCTCCCGCCTCACCGGCGACACCGCCCGCGAACTGCGCACCGACACCGCCGCCAACATCCGCGGCGGCGCCGCCGTCCTGCGCTCCTACGCCGACCACGCCGGACTGAGCCAGGCCGAGCGCCGCGACACCGACACCTGGTACCCGCTCCTCGCCCGGTACGGCGGCGCCACCGACCCCACCACCGCCCGGCTCTACGCCGACACTGTCTACACCTTCCTCGCCCAGGGCGTCACCGCCCGAGCCGAGGGCGGCGAGAAGCTGACCCTCCCGGCGCGCAAGGTCACCCCCGAGCGCGGGGCCTACGGATCGGCCCTCGCCCCGGCCGCGCAGAGCCCCGACTACCCCTCCGCCCTCTGGGTCCCGGCCAACGCGGCCAACTACGCGGTCGGCCGCACGGCGGCGATCAGCAAGGTCGTCATCCACGTCACGCAGGGCTCGTACGCCGGGACCATTAGCTGGTTCCAGAACCCGTCCGCGCAGGTCAGCGCGCACTACGTGGTGCGCTCCTCGGACGGCCAGATCACCCAGACCGTGCGCGAGAAGGACACCGCCTGGCACGCCCGCTCCGGCAACGCCACCGGCGTCGGCATCGAGCACGAGGGGTACATCGACAACCCGAGCTGGTTCACCGACGCGATGTACCGCTCCTCCGCCGCGCTGACCGCCTCCATCTGCGCCCGCTACGGCATCCCCAAGGACCGCGCGCACATCGTCGGCCACTCCGAGGTGCCCGGCAACGACCACACCGACCCCGGTCCGAACTGGAACTGGACCTACTACATGCAACTGGTCGGCGGCAGCACCGGCGGCGGCGAGGTCCAGCTCAGCTTCCCGTCGTACGACACCCTGCGCTCCGGCTCCACCGGCGCCCAGGTCTCGGCCGCGCAGTCGCTGCTCAACGCGGCCGGCTTCGATGCGGGCACCGTCGACGGCAGCTTCGGCACCAAGACCACCTCCGCCGTGACCGCCTTCCAGAAGGCCCGCGGCCTGAGCGCCGATGGTGTGGTGGGCGCCCGTACCTGGACCGCGCTGCTCTCGGCCGGCACCACGCCCGCGCTCAGCCAGGGCAGCACCGGCGCCGCCGTCCAGCGCCTCCAGCGGGCCCTGACCGCCGCGCTCGGGCGGACGGTCACGGCGGACGGCGACTTCGGCTCGGGCACCCAGCAGGCGGTACGGGACTACCAGACCAGCCGCTCGCTCGGCGTCGACGGTCAGGTCGGACCCGCCACCTGGGGCGCGCTGCAGGCCGGACGCTAATAGCCTGGGAAGGGACGTGCGGGGGGAGCCGCCCGTACCTTCCGATTCAGGTGGGGGGCCTTCGGAGCATCGCCCATGACCACTACGCGTACCGACCGTCCCGCCCGTGCCACGCTCGGCTCCGCCGCCGACTGGGGCCTGCTGCTCATCAGAGTGACCTTCGGTCTGGTGATGGCGGCCCACGGGGCCCAGAAGCTGTTCGGGATCTTCGGCGGCCAGGGGCTCACCGCGACCGGCAAGGGGTTCGAAGCCATCGGCTACCGGCCGGGCAAGGTCTTCGCGACCATCGCGGGACTGTCCGAACTGGTCGGTGGCCTCGGCCTCGCCGTCGGCCTGCTGACGCCCCTGGCCTGCGCCGCGCTGATCGGCGTCATGATCAACGCCATGGCGCTGGTCACGGCCCAGCACGGCCTGTGGGCGTCCGACGGCGGTCTCGAGTACAACCTCTGCATCGCCGTCGTCGCCCTCGGCATCGCCGCCACCGGCCCCGGCCGCCTGGCCCTCGACCGCTTCTTCCCCTGGGGCCGGGGCGGCTGGTGGCCGGCCGCCGTCGCCCTCGGCCTGGGCGGCATCGGGGCGGCCGTCACGCTCAATCTCTAGGCAGCACAGGTAGTTGCGGCCGTTCGCGTCCCGCTAGCCGACGATCGCCACCGGCGCGTCCCACGCGCTGCGGTCCACCGTGATCGTGTAACCGCCGCGCGACTCCTGGCTGTTCACCATGTACTGGTGGGCGCGGCTGTGGTTGGTGAACGCCTTGGGGTCCCAGGGCCAGTCGGCCGTGGTGGTGTTCTGCTGGTCCCACAGGGCGTACCAGAGGTTGCCCGGCAGGTCGGTCTTGTCGGTGGCGGTCGCCACGGCCTTCGCGCTGGAGCTGGTGAAGCCGTAGTAGCCCGCCCGGTACACCTTGCCGCGCAGCGTCTTGGTGAAGGAACGGACGTACGACAGCACGGCGTTGTTGCACGCCTTGTCCGTGGTGTCGTATGGCTCCATGTCGAGGTAGATCGCGCTGCCCGCCTTCATGCCGAGCGCCGACGCCTTGGCCACCGCGTCCTTGGCGTCCGTGGCGCCGAGGGAGGTCGCGTTGGTGGTGGTCATCTTCTCCGGGTTGGCGCTCTTCTGGCAGGGCGGCTGGGCGCCGACGTAGAGCGGGATCAGCTTCCAGCCCTGGGAGTTGACCGTCTTCACCCAGGACGCGGTGAGGTTCGGCTGGGCGCAGCCGCGGTTCTTGCCGCCGATGTAGACGGCGGCGGCGCCGTAGAAGCCCGTCTTCCACGCCTTCATCGCGGCCGCGGACGGCGCGGTGCAGGTGTCGAAGGCGCGGCCGGTGAAGGTCTTCTGCGCGGGCCAGACGGTGGCCGCGCTGGACACCTGCGCCGCGACGCCGGCCCCGGCGACGACCGCGACACCGGCGGTGGCCCAGGCGATGTAACGACTCTTCTTGGACAGCCGATGGCTGGACATCCCCACCCCAGATGCTCATGCCCCACGGCGCGCGGACGGCGCGGCGCGGGGCGAACGATGTGACTTCCGGTACGGCGGCCGTCCGGCTCAGGGGCGGCGGGCGTACGAAGTGACAGCACTCTAATGCAAGGGGTGTGTACGGGGGTTGTGTGGCGGGTGTGCCGGTTCCCCGGCGGTGGGGCCGGGGAACGGGGTGATCGCATTCTTTTGGCCGGGCGGGCTTGGGGCGGTCGCGTTCTGGGCACCGTCCTCCTACCGGTGTTCGGTGTCGGTTGGGAGGAGGGTGACGTGGAGCGTCAGATTCGAGTGCGGGTCAGTCGTCGGCCAGCGGCTCCGCGGGGCCAGGAGATCGACCGCAGGACGCCGTCGGGGCGCGTCCTGCCCTACTGAGACCCGGCGCGGGCCTCAGGCGGCCAGCGGGGTCAGGACCAGCGGGGCGATCCGCCCCTCCAGCATCTCGCCCAGGCCCTGTACGGCACAGACGTCGGGGCGTTCCGCGATGTGCACCGGGATGCCGATGGCCTCCTGGAGCATCTTGTCCAGACCCGGCAGCAGCGCGGTGCCGCCGACCATCATGATGCCCCGGTCCACCAGGTCGGCCACCAGGTCGGGCGGGCAGTCCCGCAGCACCTTGCCGATGCCGTCGAGGACGGCCAGCAGCGGGGTGTGGATCGCGTCGCGCATCGCGGCCGTGTCCACCCGTACGCTGCGGGCCAGGCCCGTGGCCACGTCCCGGCCGTGGATCTCGGTGGACGCCGGGCCCTGCGGGGTGAGGCCGTTGTCGGAGAGGGCGATCTGCAGCGGGCGCACCGACTGGCTGGGCAGCATCAACTCGTGCTCGTGCCGCAGGTGTTGCACGATCGCCCGGTCCACCGCCTCACCGCCCACCGGAATCCGCTCGGCGGTGACGATCGAGCCCAGCGACAGCACCGCGACCTGGGTGGCGGCCGCCCCGCACACCATGATCATGGAGGCTTCGGGGCGTTCCACCGGGAGCCCGCAGCCGACGGCCGCCGCGATCAGGGTGTCCACCAGCTCCACCCGGCGCGCGCCGAGCCCGACCAGCGTCTCGATCGTCGCCCGGCGGGCCAGCGGGTCGGCCTCGTGCGGGGTGCAGGCCGCCGCGCGCAGCCGGGGCTTGCGGCGCAGGGCGCGGCGCATCCGGTCCCCGATCAGATGCCGCAGCATGCGCTGCGCCATCTCGATGTCGACCACCGTGCCACCGGACACCGGCCGCACCACCCGGATGTACTGCGGGGTGCGCCCGGTCATCTGCTCCGCGAAGTCACCGACCGCGATGAGCGCGCCGGTACGGGTGTTCACGGCCGCCACCGAGGGCTGGTCGACGACGAGTCCGGCGCCCTTCACATAGACGCGGGTGCGGGCCGCGCCCAGGTCGACGGCGAAGTGGCAGCGGCTCAACTGCTCCAGGCTGACGGTCACGGCAGTTCCTCCCGAGTGCGCTGACCATGGGCGGGCCGCCGGATTCGGCGGGCCTCACTGGAATCCTGCGCGGGCACCGGCGCGGGTGCCTTCTGGAGGGGGCCGGGCGGGGCGCCGCTGAATGGGGGGTTTCGGCGCGCCTATGCCGTGTCGGGCTGGCCCTCGGGGGCCGGGAGTGTCAGCGGGCCGGGGGTGTCAGCGGCTCCGGGGGTGTCAGCGCCCGCTTCATGATCTTGCCCATGTCGTTGCGGGGGAGGGCGGGGAGCAGGTGCAGTACGCGGGGCCGCTTGTGTGGGGCCAGCCGGGCGGCCACATGGTTGGCCAACTCCGCAAGTGCGGGCGGCGCTTCGGGGTCCGACGGCACCACCCAGGCCACCACCCGCTCGCCCAGGTCCGCGTCCGGCTCCCCGGTGACGGCCGCCTCCGCGACCGCCGGGTGCTCAAGCAGCGCGTTCTCGATCTCGCCCGCCCCGATCTTGTACCCCCCGCTCTTGATCAGGTCGGTGGCCTTCCGGCCGACGATCCGTACGTACCCGTCGGCCTCCCGCACCGCCACGTCCCCGGTGCGGAACCAGCCGTCGGGAGTGAAGGCGGCCCCGGTCGCGTCGGGCCGGTTCAGATACCCGGTGAACAGGTTCGGGCCGCGTACCTGGATCTCGCCCACGCTCTCCCCGTCCCGCGCGGTCAGCTCGGTGCCGTCCTCCTCCACCAGCCGCAGCTCCACGCCGGGCAGCGGCACGCCGACCGTGCCCGCGCGGGCCTCGCCGTCGACGCGTACGGAGGTGTTCATCAGGGTCTCCGTCATGCCGTACCGCTCGATCACCCGGCGCCCGGTCGCCGCCGCGATCCGCTCGTGGTCGTGGACGGGCAGCGCGGCCGAGCCCGAGACCAGCAGGCGGGCCCGGCCGAGCGCCTTCGCCAGCTCGGGGTCGGCCGGCAGGGCCTCGGCCAGCCGGTGGTACATGGTGGGCACGCCGAAGACCATGGTCGCGCCGTCGTTCAGCTCGCGGGTCACGCCCTCGGGGGAGAAGCGGCCCAGGTGGCGCACCGAGCCGCCGCGCCGGAGCGGGCCGAGGACGCCCAGCACCAGCCCGTGCACATGGAACAGGGGCAGCCCGTGCACCAGCACGTCGTCCCCGGTCCAGTGCCAGGCGTCGGCCAGCGCGTCCAGGGTCGCGGCGAGCGCCCGGCGCGGAACGACGGCACCCTTGGGCGGGCCGGTGGTGCCGGAGGTGTAGACGATCAGCGCCGGGTCCTCGTCCCCGTAGGTGTCCTCGGGGACCGGCCCGGTGCCGGAGACCTCCAGCCGGGGCAGGTCCGCGAGGGCGGGCGGGAGTCCGGCGCCGGGCGCGGTCAGCACCAGCGCCGGGTCGCTGTCGGCGAGGATGTGCGCCAACTCCCCGTCCCCCGACTTCGGGTTGAGCGGCACGGCGGCCGTCCCCGCGAGCAGCGCCCCGGTCACCGCCACGGCGGTCTCCAGCTCGGGCGTCGCCCACACCGCGACCCGGCCGAGGCCCACGAGCCGCCCGGCCACCGCCCCGGCGGCGGAGGCGAGTTCCGCGTACGACAGCGACCGCGCGCCGAAGCGCAGCGCCGTCCTTCCGGCCGTCCGGGGGTCCGTCAGGGCGGGGAACAGGGAGGACACGCGGGACTCCTTCGCTGCCGGGTACGACAGCTCCTTCCTACCCCACGGGGGACACCACGTCCCCGACCACACAGCTCACGTTGTCCGGACCGCCCGCCGCGTTCGCCGCGTCGACCAGCGACCGTACGGCCGTCTCCGGGTCCGGGGCGGCGGCCAGCAGCTCCCTGATCCGGTCGTCGGGGACGACCCCGGTCAGACCGTCCGAGCAGAGCAGGTAGCGGTCGCCGGGGAGGGCCTCGTGCAGCCGGAGGTCAGGGTCGGAGTCGGCACCCAGAACCTTCAGCAGCAGCGACCGCTGCGGGTGGCTCTCGGCCTCCGCCGGGGTGAGCCGGCCCTCGTCCAGCAGGGACTGGACCACGCTGTGGTCGTGGGTGATGCGGAACAGCCCGTCCTCGCGCAGCAGATAGGCCCGGCTGTCCCCGATGTGCGCCAGGGCCAGCCGCGAGCCCGTCCAGAGCAGCGCGGTCAGCGTGGTGCCCGCGTCCTCCGCCCCCTCCGTGATGTCCCGTACGGCATCGCCCGCGCCCCGTACGGCGTCGGCCAGCAGGTTCAGCACGTTGCCCGGTCGCGACCCGTCCTCCTCGTCGAGGAACCGCAGCGCCTCGACGGCGGCCCCGCTGGCGGGCGCCCCCGCCGGGCCGAAGCCGTCGGCCACGGCGAGCAGCCGGCGGCCGGCGTAGACGGTGTCCTGGTTGGCGGGGCGGATGTGCCCCCGGTCGGAGTGGGCGGCGCAGCGCAGTTCCAGCATGGTGGTTCCCTCTCTCGGTGCCTCGGTCAACTCGGTCACGAGGAACGCGGCCAGATCCCGCCGCACGGCCGTCTCCGCCTCCACCCGCGCCCAGTACGCCCGGACCTCCCGCGCCGCGTCCGCCCCGCTCAGGACGGACACCGCGCGGATCTGGGCCAGCGGCATGCCGAGCCGCCGCAGCCACGCCACCAGCCGGGCCCGGTCCAACTGGGCGACGGCGTAGTAGCGGTAGCCGGTGTACGGGTCGACGCGGGCGGGGCGCAGCAGGCCCAGCTCGTCGTAGAGCCGCAGGGCCTTGGGGGAGAGCCCGGACGCCTTGGCGAACGCGCCGATGGTCAGCAGATCCATGTCCGTCCAGGCTCCTTCGAAGGCCGGTTCCTCGCTTCGCCACCGATGCTGGGGCTTCACCGAAGGGGAAGGTCAACAGGGGTGTGCCGGTTCCCGGGGCGGTTGCTAGCCTCGCGATCACCGAGCCGACGCAGACGACCAGGGAGCCCGCCGTGCCGCGTATCGCCCTCGCCACCTACGACCCCGGCACCGCGCCCAGCAAGGACCCCGATCTGGCGGGCCTGGTCGCGGAGTTGCGGGCGGCGGGTGCCGACGCGGAGGCCCGGTTCTGGGACGACCCGGACGCCGACTGGGCCGGCTACGACCTCGTGCTCATCCGCTCCACCTGGGACTACACCTGGCGCCCCGCCGAGTTTCTGGCCTGGGTGGACCGGGTCGACGCGCTCACCCTGCTGCTCAACCCGGCCGACGTGGTCCACTGGAACGCCGACAAGCACTACCTCGGCGAACTGGCGTCGGCCGGTGTGCCGACGGTCCCCACCCACTACCTCCCGCCCGGCGCCGAACCCGACCTGCCGACCGGGCACGAGTACGTGATCAAGCCCGCCTCGGGAGCGGGAGCCCGGTACGCGGCCCGGTACACGCCCGAGGAACGCGAGTCGGCCGTACGGCAGTTGGCGCACATGCACGCCGAGGGCCTCACCGCGATGGTCCAGCCCTACATGCGGGCCGTCGACCAACACGGCGAGCGTGCGCTGCACTTCTTCGGCGGCCGCCTGCTGCACGCCAGCCGCAAGGGTGCCGTCCTGGTCTCCGGCACGCCCTTCGACGCCGCCAAGACCGCCCACCCGAAGCTGGAGAAGTGGCAGCCGACCGCCGCTGAACTGGACGTGGCCGAGCGGGCCTTGGCGGCCGTACCCGGCGGCGCCGAGCGGCTGCTCTACGGCCGGGTCGACCTCATCGACGGCGAGGACGGGCAGCCCTGCGTGCTGGAGCTGGAACTCATCGAGCCCCACCTCTTCCTGGACCTGCACCCCGAGTCCCGGCCCCGTATAGCCCGGCTCATCATCGAGGCGGCGCAGGGCAGTTGAGGCTCAGTCCCGCAGCGCGGTCCGCTGGAGCAGCCCCCAGGTGAACTCGGCGGCCATCTCGTGCCGTACCCCGTCCCGGTCCGGCGCGGTGAAGGCCAGGGCCTGGCGGGTCGGAGCGGTGCCCTGGATCGGGCGGGCCGGGGCGAAGGCGCGGGCCACCTCCTCCAGGGTGCAGGACCACGGGGTGAGGTCCTCCAGCGTGCGCAGTTCGGGCGCCGGGGCGCCGGGGGCACGCACCAGCCACTCGGTCAGGACCGCCCCGCCCGGCCCGACCAGCAGCTCGAAGCGCAGGTCCGGCCAGAGGGACAGGGGCCACCGCCATGCCTCGCACCCCAGGTCGCCGACCCGGCGCGGCTCGACCGACTCCGGCTCGCCCAGCACCGCCCGGTACCGGGATACGGCCGGGCGTGACCTGGGAGAACGGGCCATCGCCTGCCAGTGTTTGTTCGCCTCCCGCATCTCGGTCGCGGAGGCGCCGAGCCGCCTGCGGGCGTCCTGGGCCAGCTCCGGATTGTGGTCGGCCATGCGGCGCAGCAGCACCAGGGAGAAGTCACGAGCCATGTCCTCCATGGTGCCGGGCGCGCGGACGGCCGTTGCCCGTCCGACTCGCTGTGGCTAGCCTGTGTTCGCCCCACCGGTCGCCGGTCGGGGTATCGAACACGGGTCGCCATACCCGTAGAGCAGGCAAGGAGGCCGGACGTGGGACGCCTCGTGCCCGCCGTGACGCGGGCTTTCGACATCCTGGAGCTGTTCCTCGACGGGGACGGCACGCTCTCCGCGCCGGACATCGTGCGCAGACTCGGCCTCCCGCGCACCACCGTGCACGAGCTGGTCACCACCCTCGCCGCCCGCTCCTACCTGGTACCGGTACCAGGACAGCCCGGCCGGTACCGGCTCGGCGTCCGCCCGTACCAGCTCGGCAGCCGGTACGCCGAGCAGCTCGACCTCGCCGCCGAGGGCCGGGAGGTGGCCCGTACCGTCGCCGAGACCTGTGACGAGACGGTTCATGTGGCGCTGCTGGAGGACACCGACGTCATCTACATCGCCAAGGTCGATTCCACGCACGCCGTCCGCATGGTCTCCGCCGCCGGGCGCCGGCTGCCCGCGCACTGCACGGCCGTCGGCAAGATGCTGCTGGCCTCGCTGCCCGCGCCGGAGCTGGCCGCACGTGTCCCCGACGGTGCCGAACTGGCCGCGATGACCCCGGACAGCCTCACCGATCCCGGCCAACTCCGCGACGCGCTGGCGGAGATCCGGCGCCGGGGTGTCGCGGTGGAGCGCCGGGAGTCCAACCCGGACGTGAGCTGCGTCGCCGCCCCGGTCCGCGACCGCACCGGGCGGGTCGTCGCCGCGCTGTCCATCTCGGTGCCCACGGTCCGCTGGAGCGAGGAACGCCGTACCGAGCTGGAGGCGCTCGCCGTCAAGGGCGCCGCCGAACTCTCCGAGCGCCTCGGCCACCGGGAGGCGGCGTGAGCGGCTACGAGGTCGCCGTCGCGGCCGAGGCGGAGCTGGGCGAGGGCCCGACCTGGGACCCGGCCACCGCCCGCCTGCTCTGGGTCGACGTCCTGGGCAGCCGCGTCCACACCTACGACCCCGCCACCGGCCGCCGCACGGTCCGCACCACCGGCCAGCACATCGGCGCCGCCAAACCCCGCGCCCACGGCGGCCTGGTGCTCAACCTCCGCGACGGTGTTGCCCTCCTGGACCCCGACGGCACCTTCCGCTGGCTGCACCGCGACCCGGTCCCCGGCCGCCGCGCCAACGACGCGGCCGTGGCCCCCGACGGCTCCCTCTGGGCCGGCACCATGCGCTACGACGAAACCCCCGGCGGCGGCACCCTGACCCGCCTCACCGGCGCCGGCACCGCCGAGCCGATCCTCTCCGACGCCACGGTGAGCAACGGCATCGGCTGGAGCCCGGACGGCACCCTGATGTACTACGTCGACAGCCCCACCCGGCGCGTCGACGTCTTCGACTACGACGGCACGGGCGTCCGCGACCGGCGCACCCTGGCCGTCGTCGAGGACGGCGCGGGCTTCCCGGACGGGCTGACGGTCGACGCGGCCGGGTGCGTGTGGGTGGCGCTGTGGGACGGGGGAGCGGTCCGCCGCTACACCCCCTCCGGCGCCCTGGACCGGGAGGTCCGGCTCCCCGTCCCGCGCACCACCGCCTGCGCCTTCGGCGGCCCCGGCCTGCGGGACCTGTACGTCACCACCGCCCGCGTCGGCCTCACCGCGCCCACGGCCCTCTCGGGCTCGGTGCTGGTGGTGCCGGGCGCGGGGGAGGGGCTGCCGCAGCCGCCGTTCGCGGGCTAGCCGAGCCACCCCCTAGGCCCTATTGGCACGGCCTAGGTGAGTCCCGCCGCCTTCCGCTCCTCCGCCGTCAGCGGCGGTCCCGGCAGCGGCGGGCGCAGCGGGCCCACGGCGGCGGCCAGCAGCATGCGCGGGGCGAGCAGCGCCTCCGCGCCCGCCTCCAGCGAGGTCACGTCGGTCACCCGGCGCGCGACCCGGCCGTTGCCCGTGGCCGTGCGCAGCAGCCGGCCGACGTACGCGGAGACCAGCCGGTCCCGGACCGTGGGGCCGGTCGGAGTGGCGCCGGGGTAGAAGACGTCGGCGCCGATCGCCAGGTCCCAGGCGGTCCGCACCGTACGGCCCGCCGCGCGCTGCGCCCGCCGGGCCAGACCGGGTGTGCCGAGCCCGCCCCGCCGGAGCACGGTGTCCCGCAGGGCCAGCGCCGAGAGGGCCGCCACCGACATGCCGTGCCCGTACACCGGGTTGAGCGCGCACAGGGCGTCACCGAGCACGACGAACCCCTCGGGCCACTCGGTCAACCGCTCATGGAACAGGCGCCGGTTGGCGGTCGTCCGGGTGACCGTGACATCCGTCAGGGGTTCGGCGTGGGTGAGCAACTCCCCGATCAGCGGGTGCCGCAGCTCCTCGTGCGCGTACCGGAGGAACTCGGCCCCGGTGGACGGCGGTTCGTCGGTCCGGGCGCCGATCAGGGTGACGAGCCACTTGCCGTCCTCGATGGGCAGCAGCACCCCACCGCGCCCGATGCGCGAACCCCGTTGATCCGGCTCGATGTTGACCACCGGGAAGCCGTCCCGCGCCCCCTCCGGCGCCCGGAACAGCCGACTGGCGTACGTCAGCCCCGAGTCGACCTCCCGGCGCTCCGGCTCGGGCAGGCCCAGCCCCGCCAGCCAGTGGGCGGCACGGGAGCCGCGTCCGGTGGCGTCCACCAACAGGTCGGCGTTCAGCGTGCGTTCGGTGCCGGCGGCGCGCACCCGTACCCCGGTCACCGCGCGGCCGGTGCCGGTGAGGGCGACGGCCTCGGTGCGGTCCAGCAGCTCGATCGCGCCGTCCGCCCGCACCAGGTCCCGGACCACCGAGTCCAGCAGATCCCGCCCGGCCGGCAGCATGAACGCCGACTCGGGCCAGCGCCGGTACCAGCCGTGCGCCGACAGCGCCACCATGTCCGTGGTCATCGGCACCCGGCGCACCCCGGCCGCGCTCAACGCGTCCTGCGCGCCCGGCAGCAGCTCCTCCAGCGCACGGGCACCGCCCGACCACAACTGGTGGACGTGCCGGGCCTGCGGCAGCCCCTTGCGCGGCTCGGGCCCGGCGGGCAGCGCGTCCCGCTCCACCACCGTGACGCGGGCGCCCGTCGCGGCCAGGGCACGGGCCGCGAGCATGCCGGCCAGGGAGCCGCCGAGCACGACGGCCGTGGGCTTCACTTCACTCATGTGCGGCAACGCTCTCTGCTGGGTCGGCGGCCGCACGGGCACGGACCGCCGCGATCTCGTCGGGACGGCGGAGGGCACGGGAGACGGGCCCGATCTCCTGGAGCAGGTCGGTGGTGTCGGGCGCGGTCGCCGTCGCGGGCGGCTCGGGCATCCGGGCCTTCGCCTCGACCGCGTCCAGGATGGTCACCGCCGAGGCCAACGCCCGCGCCCGCTCCGGCGGGTGGCCGAGACTGAGGGCCGCCTCGTACGCACGGGCGCCGAGGGCGGTGTCGAGGTGCCGGGCCAGCGGCAGCAGCACGTCCCGGATGAACGTCTCGCGCCGGGTCAGCCGCAGCTCCGGCGTCGCCCGCAGCACGAAGGGCACGCCCGACCCGGCCGAGGTGCGCATCAGCACGTACAGCGGGCGCAGTTGGCGGTGGGCGAGGCGGACCCGCCAGCGGTCGCTCGCGTACTGGCCGGCGTGCGGCAGGATGAAGCCGACCGCGATCAGGATGGCCGACAGGGCGGCGACCGGCGGCGCGAGGTCGGTGCTCAGCCAGTCCAGGTCACCGCCGGCCCAGCGGGCGCCCACCGCGACCAGCTTGACCGCGTCGAAGATCAGGTTGAGGACGTAGCCCGCGCCGAGCAGCTTCAGCCCCCAGCGCAGCCAGGCGTCCAGCCCCTCGGCGCGCACCCAGTTCCACAGCAGCCGGGCGGTGATCAGGCAGGCCAGGGCGTGCGCGCAGAGGTAGAGCAGGATCTCCTCGCGCATGAACGGGGTGGTGGCGTAGTAGGTGTCCAGGTCCCGCAGCCGCTCCACCGGCACGTCGGCCAGCAGGAACAGCAGCCACAGCACGACGATCACGCCGCTGTACACCGAGACCACCCAGCGCCGGGCCCGCCGGGTGACCGCCGAGCGGTCGGGGCCGTTGCGCCAGGTGATGATCAGCAGCAGACAGGAGCCGCAGAACGCGGTGAGCAGCGAATAGCACCAGGGCGCCGAGATGTTGGGCACCCCGGTCAGCCGGTTCACCCGCGCGATGGTGGACGGCGAGCAGAACACGAAGACGGCGCAGGCCAGCAGCAGCAGACCGCCGACCGCGCGCAGCAGCGGGTCCCGCCACAGCCGGATGATCGTGGGCAGCTTGATCACCAGGGCGATGCCCAGCACCGCCGTGGGAATCCAGAAGGAGATCGAGAAGTCCCGCAGGGTGGCGGCGGGCTCCATGACCGCTGCGCTCACCGCGCGGCCCCGCCCCGGCCGCGATAACCGAGGGAACGCTGTACGAGGTCCAAGGGCTCGGCGGAGCGCCCCAGTTGAGGGCGGAACAGGGTGGCCAGGCGGTGGCCGAAGTCCTCGGCGGCGGCCTCGTCGGCCTCGCGGGAGCCGTCACGGGCGGCCACCGTCAGCGCGGTCCCCTCCCAGCCGGACCCGTCCGCGAGCGCCAGGGTGGCCGGGCCGAGGGCCGGGTGGTGCCGGTGCCCGGCGTGCAGATGCCACAACTCGTGGCCCAGGATGACGAGTTGCTGTACGGCCTCGGCGCGTTCCTCCACGATGACGAGGTCGAAGTCCTGGAACTCCACCCACAGCCCGGTGACCTCGATCTCGTCCGGGAAGCGCTCGAACCGCAGCTCAACCGGCCGCCCGCCGCGCCGGGTGCTCATCGCGGCGCACAGGGCACGGCACACCCCGCGCACGTCGGTCGGGGGTTCCGGCAACTGGGCCACTTCGGCAGCGAGTTCCCTGGCCAGGGCGCGCATCGTACGGGCCGGACGGGAGGGGCGCAGCCGGGCGGCCAGTCGTGCCGCTCGCGCCCGTGCGTCCGCGCTGACCATGTGCCGCCCTCTCCTCCTTCGCCCCGACGCCGTCGCCGGACCGTCCGAGCGTACGCGCACGGGTGTGTCCACGTCATGCGGATCAGCGGCTGTGGTTCAACCGAGAACCACCCGTGCGCGTACGGCCGTTCAATGGCCGGGAGAGGGCACCGGAGTCACCGGGAGGCCGCCCGCGGCGGCGCCCATGAGGGTCAGGCCCACCGTGCCCGGACCGGACAGTGTGGTGAACTCCGACAGCACCGCCAGCGCCAGTGTGTTGGTGCCACGTGTGCGCAGAATGCCGTTCGGCAGCACGAAGGTGTGCTGTGGACCCACGTTGTTGATGTACTGCCCCATGTTCCAGCCGTTGAGGAAGATCTGCGCCCGGTAGGCCCGGTACGGATCGTCCTCAAGACGCAGCCCCACCGAGGCGTCCACGTCGCCCGGCACCGAGAGCCGGAAGGTGGTGCGGTACCAGGTGACGCCCTGCCGCCGCTCCTCCCTCGGGAAGGTCACCGGCTCCCAGTCCCGGTCGCTGAGGCCGGGCAGGTGCCAGCCCTCCCGCTCCCCGTACAGGCCACCGGTGTTCAGCGGCCCGCGTACCGGGTCCACGCCCCGCTCGCCCTGGAGCCGCCAGGACACCCTCGGTGCGGCCCCTGTGAAGGACACCGAGGTCAGACCGCGTGCCGCCTTGTGGGTGTCGTCGCCCTTGCCGTCCTGGTCGTGCTGCATGCGCCGTACCAGGACCGACAGCACATGGCGGCCGGGGGAGCGCAGCTCCGGGCGGACCGGGAAGGTGGCCGTCGCCTCCCAGGTGCCCTTGCGGATGGTGGTCGTCTTGTCCGGTACCGGTAGCCGGTGGGTGCCCAGCGGCTCCCCGTCCAGCCAGGCCATCAACAGGCCCTGGGTACCGGAACTGTAAGAGAGCTGGACCGACTCGATACCGGTACTGCCGGTGAACGTACCCCGGTACCAGACATCCCCGTAGTGGAACCCGTAGTCGTCCGCGAACAGCACCGGGCCGCCCTTGGGCACCGGTGTGGTGCTGTACGAGGATGTACGGTCCGCCCGGCGCCAGCCGGAGTCGTCGAAGCTCGGGCCCGCCTCCGGGTTCTCGGTGCGCATGCGCCAGCCGGTCAGCTCCGGGAGGTGGACCTCGGGCACACCGGGCAGCGGGGCGGTGGTCATCAGGCTGCCGGAGAGGGTGGTCCGGGTCGGCACCCGGCGGCCGTTCCACACCAGGGTGTCGACGCCGCGCGGGCCCCACACCTCCAGCACCGACTCGCCGTCCAGGTCGCCGGTGAGCCGCACCTCCGAGCCGTGCACCTCGGCGTGGCGCAGCAGCGCGGGGCCGTACACCACCAGGGTCCCGGCGGCGGTGTCGTACGGGAAGACGCGCATCGAGGTGTCGTCGTCCGCGAAGAGCAGCACCAGCGGGGTCTCGGTCTCGCCGCCGGTGACCAGCACCCGGCTCAGCCCGGCCTCCCCGAGCGGGGCGCTGACGTGCAGTTCTCCGCCTTCGTACGCCCAGCCGGCCTCGGGGTCCAGCCGGGTGACGTCCGGCTCCTGCGGGCAGTCCAGCACCAGGTCCGCCATGTCACCCCGGCGGCCGGCGAACACGGCGACGTCCCGTGCGCCGGCCGTCACGCTCATCACCGGCTGGGCGGTGCTGTGCTTCATCTTCCGCTTGCCGAGGCGGAGCCCGGTCGCCAGCATGCGGGCGTCGCGGGCGGGGACGGTGATGCGGAGCTTCCCGGTGTTGGTCGGCAGCTCGGCGGTGACCGGCTCGGTGCCGTCGTTGCGGGTGACGTACACATGCGCGCCGGTGTCCGGGTTGGCCAGGTGGTAGACCTTCAGCCCCGCCACCTTCACGTCAGAGGCCCGGTCCAGCCGTGCGAAGTCCGGTACGCGCTGGAGGAGATGGCCGAGCTGGTGCATCGGTGCCATCTTCGGGGTGACGTTGCGGGCCTCGTCGATGGCCGCGCCGTAGTCGTACGACGTGTAGACCACCGGCGCGGGCAGCCAGCCCCAACTGGTGCCGCCGAACGTCATGTAGACGTTGTGCAGGGTGAGGCCGTTGGCCAGGTTGGTCAGGTAGAAGCGGCGTTCGTACGCCGAGTCGCGGGTGCGCCGCGCCTCCGGGTACCCCTTGCCGTCGAACCAGGCACCGCCCCACGGGTCGAACCAGCCGCCGCCGAACTCCGGTGTGAAGCCGGGGGTGTTCGGAGAGGCGGTGGAGCCCCCGGTCGGGCCGCCCTTCCCGAACTTTCCCCAGTCCGGCGGGTTCTGGGAGGGCGAGGGATAACCGTCGAAGCCGTACAGGTAACCGCCCTCCTCACCACCGGTGTCGAAGGAGTCCGGCGTCCAATAGCCGTTGCGGCCCTTGTCGTTGTGGAAGAGGGGTACGTCGATGCCGTCCGCCCGCACCTTCTTGTACAGGTGGGACATGTACGCCCGGCCGGTCGGCTCGGTGACGTGGGAGTCGTACTCGTTCTCCAGTTGGTACAGCAGGACCGTGCCCCGGCCCCGGGTGTACAGGTGCCTGCGGGCGATCCGGTTCACCTGCGTCAGCCATGCGTCGGCGTGCCGCAGATAGGTGGGGTCGGCGGTGCGCGCGGTGCCCTGGGTCACCGTCAGCCAGCCGGGGAAACCGCCGCCGTCGACCTCGGCGTTGATGTACGGGCCGGGGCGCAGGATGACGTACAGACCGGTCTCGGCGGCCGTGCGCAGGAACAGGTCCAGGTCCCGGACGCCGGTGAAGTCGAAGCGGCCGGGGGCGGGGGAGTGGTAGTTCCAGGAGACGTACACGCTGACCGCGTTGAAGCCGTGCGCCCGCATCTTCTGCAGCACGTCCCGCCACAGCGACGGGCTCGGCAGCCGGAACGGGTGCATCTCGCCCGACCACACCACCAGCCGCCGGCCGTCCACCAGCAGCGAGTACGGGTCGTACCCCACGGTGTGCCGCCGCCCGTCCGCCCGCGGCGCCGCGGGCGCCGGCCCGGTGGGCACCCCTCTCGCCGCGAACGCCGAGGGCGCCCCCGGCCCCCCGCTCCCGCCCATGGCGAACCCGAGCGCGGCACAGCCGGTCAGGGCACTGAAAGTACGTCTGCTGAGCGCCAAGGTCGTCCTCCGGTCGGCCCCCATAGAAGCGTGGCAGTGCCATTCTCCATGGCCCGTCAGCTCCCGGCGGACCGTGGGGGCTCGGGGCGGGGGTGAATCAACCGGTACGGGGGGATGGCGGGGCGGTGAGGTGGGGGGAAAGCGCGGGGGTACGGGGGGTCGCACTGGCGTACGGGGCCCTCGGAAGGGGGCGACGGGGGATCAGGGCGCGGGTGTCGGTGGGTTCGGGGGCCGGGGCGGAGGGATGCCGATGCTGGTACTGACGTGTGCGGGCCCTGGTGGGGGTGACGGCGGATCAGGGTGCGGGTGGGCAGCGGTGCTGATCGGCCCGGTTCGGGCGGGTGTGTCCGGGTGCCGGGCAGAGGGGTACCGGAGGCACGCGCGGGCGTGTGCGGTCTCGGCGGGGGTGCTCGGAGCGGGCGTGCCGGTGCCTGCCGGGTGGACGTGCAGGCGGTCGGCCCACTTGGGCGGGTGCCGGGCGGCGGCGAGTACCGCGCGGCCGCGCTAGCCCATCGGCGCCGGTGCCCCCGCGCCCGCCGCGTTCGGCCAGCTCTGGGCGTTGGGCCAGCCGGAGGGGGAGGCCGGGGCGAAGTCGGGGGTGGCCGGGGTGGGCGGGGCGGTCATTCCGCGTACCTGGGCGGCTGTGAGGCCCCCGCGTGCGGGGACGCCGGGTGGGGTGGGGCCCAGGGCGGCGGCGGGAGCGGGGGCCTGGGCGGGCATGGGCGTGGGGGCGGCGGCCGCTGCGGCCGGTGCCGGGTACGGGGATGCGGGGGCCGGGACGGGTGGGGGTGCCATCGGGGACGGGGGTGCCACGGGTGCCGGTTGCTGGGGGATCTGCTGAGGTGCAGGGCCCGGTTGGGCCGCCGGTACCGGTATCCCGGCGCCCTGGGGGGGTGGGGCGGCGGGGAGCGGCATACCGGTACCGGCGGCCAGGGCGGCGGCGATGACGGGGGAGCCGGAGGTGGCGGTCAGCCGGGCTCCGGCGCCGTTCGTCTCGCCGACCAGGCGGTCCACCGCCGCCGTGCCGGAGCTGTAGCCCAGCTCTGGTACGGCGGGCTCGTAGAGGACCTGCTCCAGGCCCGCCACCAGGCGGTGGACATCGGTCTCGGGGCGTACCACGAGCCGCAGGAAGCGGCTGGACGAACCGATCTTGTTGCCGCACTCGCGGACCAGAATCCGGTGCTCGGTGAGCAGCCGGTCCCGGACCACGGTGCCCTCGGCGCCCAGCGGGAGGCGCACGAAGAGGAAGTTGCCCTGCGAGGGATAGACGGTGAGCCCCGGCAGCGCCGACAACTGGCCGGCCATCTCCAGCCGGTCCCGCCGCACTTGGAGCAGGCTCTGCGTGTACTCGGCGCCGTGCTGCTTCAGCATGAACACCACGTACTCCGCGAAGGAGTTGAGGTTCCACTTGGGCAGCATCGAGCGGACCTTGTGCGCCAGGCCCGGGTTGGCGACCAGATACCCGAACCGGATGCCGTGCAGCCCGAAGTTCTTGCCGAGGCTGCGCAGCACGATCACGTTGGGTCTCAGCATCGCCTCCTGCACCACACTCGGCTCCGCCTCCGCGTCCGCGAACTCCAGGAACGACTCGTCGATCACCACCAGGTCCAGGTCGGCCATCGCGTCCATGAACTGCACCACCGACTGCCGGGGCAGGAAGCCCCCGTCGGGGTTGTTGGGGTTGCAGAGGACCGCCACCCGAGTCCCCCGCGCCCGGATGAACTCGGCGTACCGCCCGAGGTCCAGCGCGAACCCGTTGGCCTCCTGGAGCGGGAACATGTCGACCCGCTTGCCCGTCTCCATCGGCTGGTCGGTCCAGCGGCCGAAGGTCGGCACCGGCACCGCCAGCGACTCGCGGACCAGCAGATGGTCGATCCAGGTGATCAGCTC
This sequence comes from Streptomyces bauhiniae, assembly GCF_004784475.1. Taxonomy (GTDB): domain Bacteria; phylum Actinomycetota; class Actinomycetes; order Streptomycetales; family Streptomycetaceae; genus Streptomyces; species Streptomyces seoulensis. The sequence continues at coordinate 619,467 of NZ_SRRT01000003.1, read as the reverse complement.
GGTCGACCCGTTCCCCATCGCCACACACTGCGGCGGGAGTTGGAGCAACTGGCACAGCTCGGCCGTGATGGTGTCGGCCCCGCTCGGGTAGTACGTGATGATCTCGCGCAGCCGGGACGCCATCTCCTCGAACATCGCCGGCGTCGGGAAGTAGGGGTTGCACGGGATGCAGAAGTCCACCGGACCCGTACCGTCGCTCTCCCGCACCAGCGCCGCCATCGAAGGGCTGTGCGCGGCGGTGCTGCGGAACAACGAGGTGACGTTGTCAGGCAAGGGGACCTCCGTCGAAGGGTGGCCCGCGCGGGGGACGCGGGCCACCCATGCATACGGAGGACTCGGGGGTGGTGTTCAACTCGCCCGTGCTGTGACCTCCTTCACCCGGCGTACGCCCCTCACGCCCCCGACCTGCGCTTGTTCCAGACGTCGAAGCCGACCGCCAGCAGCAGCGCGAGCCCCTTGATCACCTGCTGCCAGTCGGTGCCGACGCTCAGCAGGTTCATCCCGTTGTTCAGCACCCCGAGCACCAGCCCGCCGATGATCGCGCCGAGCACCGTGCCGACCCCGCCGCTCATGGACGCACCGCCGATGAACGACGAGGCGATGGCCTCCAGTTCGAAGTTGACGCCCGCCTTCGGCGAGGCCGCGTTCAGCCGGGCGGCGACCACCAGTCCGGCCAGCGCCGCGAGGACGCCCATGTTCAGGAAGACCAGGAAGGTGACCTTCTTGTCCTTCACCCCGGACAGCTTCGCCGCGGGCAGGTTGCCGCCGATCGCGTACACATGCCGGCCGAAGACCGCGTTGCGCATGAGATACCCGTATCCGACGACCAGCGCGCCGAGGGCGATCAGGATGATCGGGGCACCCTTGTAGCTGGCGAGCAGCAGGGTCAGGGCGAGGATCGCGGCGACCAGCGCGGCCAGCTTCAGCGCGAACAGCCGCAGCGGGGGCACCTGGAGCGCGAACTCCCGCTGTCTGCGCCTGCCTTGGACCTCCTGCCAGACCACGGCCGCGATCAGCACCAGCCCCAGCAGCAGGGTCGGATTGTGGTAGTCGGTGTCGGGGCCGAACGCGGGCAGGAAGCCGTTGCCGATCTTCTGCAGCCCGTCCGGGAACGGCCCCAGGGTCTGCCCCTTCAGCAGGATCTCCGTCAGCCCCCGGAACAGCAGCATCCCGGCGAGCGTCACGATGAACGACGGGATACCGAGATAGGCGATCAGATATCCCTGTACCGCCCCCGCCGCCGCGCCCACCAGCAGGCACAGCACCAGTGCCAGCGGCCAGGGCACGTCGTGCCGTACGTTCAGCACCGCCAGGAACGCCCCGACGAACGCGGTCAGCGAGCCCACCGACAGATCGATGTGCCCCGAGATGATCACCAGCATCATCCCGATCGCCAGTACCAGGATGTAGCTGTTCTGCAGTACCAGGTTGGAGACGTTGCGCGGCAGCAGCAGGTCCCCGTCGGTCCACACCGCGAACAGCACCACGATCAGGCCGAGCGCGATCACCATCCCGTACTGGCGCATGTTGCGGCGCAGGCCGTCCAGCATCAGCCGGAGCACGCCCGGCCCGGCGGGCGGCCCGCCGCGCTCCGGCGGGGCCGGGGCCGTCACGTCCGCGCTCATGGCGTCACCTCTTCGTCTCTGGTCATCAGGCGCATCAGCGCTTCCTGCGTGGCCCCGGCCCGCGGCACCTCGCCGGTCAGCCGGCCGGCGGCCATGGTGTAGATCCGGTCGCACATGCCGAGCAGCTCGGGCAGCTCGGAGGAGATGAAGACCACTGCCCGGCCCTCGGCCGCGAGCCGCCCGATCACGGTGTAGATCTCGTACTTGGCGCCCACGTCGATGCCCCGCGTCGGCTCGTCCAGGATCAGCACGTCCGGGTCCGCGAAGATCCACTTGCTGAGGACGACCTTCTGCTGGTTGCCGCCGGACAGCCGGCCCACCGGCTCCAGCACGGTCGGCGCCTTGATGTTCATGGCGGTACGGAACTCCTCGGCCGCCCGCCGCTCCGCGTGCTCGTCCACGATCCCGCGCCGGGCCACCTTGCCGAGCGCCGTCAGCGACACATTGCGGTGCACGGTGTCGATGAGGTTGAGCCCGTAGTGCTTGCGGTCCTCGGTGACGTACGCGATCCCGTGCCCCACCGCCTCCGCCACGGTCCGGGTGCGGATCTCCCGGCCGTCCTTGAGCACCGTGCCGCCCGCGTACCGGCCGTAGGAGCGGCCGAACACGCTCATCGCCAGCTCGGTGCGGCCCGCGCCCATCAGCCCGGCGATGCCGACGATCTCACCCCGCCGCACCTCGATCGACACGTCGTCGACGACCTTGCGCTGCCGGTCGATCGGATGCCGTACGGTCCAGCCGCGCACCTCCAGCGCCGGAGCCGCACCCAACTCCGCCCTATGCGGCGGGCGTTCGGGGAAGCGGTGGTCGAGGTCGCGGCCGACCATGCCTGCGATGATCCGCTCCTCGGTGGTCCCCGGCGCCCGCACGTCCAGCGTCTCCACCGAGCGGCCGTCACGCAGCACGGTCACCGAGTCGGCGACCCGGCGGATCTCGTTCAGCTTGTGCGAGATCACGATGCAGGTGATGCCCTGGGCCTTCAACTCCAGGATGAGATCGAGGAGTTTGCCGCTGTCCTCGTCGTTCAGGGCGGCCGTCGGCTCGTCCAGGATCAGCAGCCGTACCGACTTCGCCAGCGCCTTGGCGATCTCCACCAACTGCTGCTTGCCGACGCCGATGTCCGCGACGCGGGTCTCCGGATGCTCGTCCAGGCCGACCCGGCGCAGCAGCTTCGTGGCGTGCCGCAGGGTCTCCGTCCAGTCGATCAGACCGCGCCGGGCGTGCTCGTTGCCGAGGAACAGGTTCTCCGCGAGGGAGAGATACGGCACCAGCGCCAGCTCCTGGTGGATGATGACGATGCCCTGCCGCTCACTGGCCCGGATGTCCTTGAACCGGCACTCCTCGCCCTCGAAGAGCACCTCGCCCTCGTAACTGCCGTACGGATGAACCCCGGAGAGCACCTTCATCAGGGTGGACTTCCCGGCGCCGTTCTCCCCGCAGATGGCGTGCACCTCGCCCGGCCGGACGGTCAGGGTGACGTCGGAGAGGGCCTTGACGCCGGGGAACGTCTTGACGATCGAGCGCATCTCGAGCACGGGCCCGGCCGTGCTGGGGGAGCCGGCCATCACTTGAGCTGGGACTCGGTGTAGTAGCCGCCGTCGACCAGGACCTCGCGGTAGTTGCCCTTGTCGACGCTGACCGGCTGGAGCAGATAGGCGGGCACGACCTTGGCACCGTTGTCATAGGTCTTGGAGTCGTTGACCTCGGGCTTCTTGTCGTTCAGGGTCGCGTCCACCATGTTCGCGGCGACCTCGGCGAGCTTGCGGGTGTCCTTGTAGACGGTCTGCGTCTGCTCCCCGGCGATGACCGACTTCACCGACGCCAGCTCCGCGTCCTGCCCGGTGACGACCGGCAGCGGCTTGCCCTTCGAGCCGTACCCGTCCGACTTCAGCGCGGACAGGATGCCGATCGAGATGCCGTCGTACGGCGAGAGCACCGCGTCCACCCGGCCGGAGCGGTACGCCGAGGTCAGCAGGTCCTCCATGCGGTGCTGGGCGGTGGTGCCGTCCCAGCGCAGCGTGGTGACCTGGTTGAGCGAGGTCTGCCCGGACCTCACCACGAGCTGCTTCTTGTCGATGTACGGCTGGAGCACCTTCATCGCGCCGCCGAAGAAGTACTTGGTGTTGTTGTCGTCGTTGGACCCGGCGAACAACTCCAGGGAGAACGGCCCTTTCTTGCCGCTGTCCAGCCCCAACTTGTGGGTGATGTACGTGCCTTGCAGCTCGCCGACCTTCTCGTTGTCGAACGAGGCGTAGTAGTCCACGTTCTTGGTGCCGAGGATCAGCCGGTCGTAGGCGATGACCGGGATGTGCGCGTCGGCGGCCTCCTGGAGCACGTTGTTCAGGGACTTGTTGTCGATCGCCGCGATGATCAGGCCCTTGACGCCCTGGGTGATCAGGTTCTCGATCTGGGCGACCTGCTGGTCCGGGTCGTCCTCGCCGTACACCAGCTTGGTCTGGTAGCCCTTGGCGCGCAGGTTCTTGACGACGTTGGCGCCGTCCGCGATCCAGCGCTCGGAGGACTTGGTCGGCATGGCGACGCCGATGGTGCCTCCCTTGGCGTCACCCCCCTTGTCCTCACTCCCGCCCTCCCCGCTCTGCCCGCAGGCGGTCAGGGTGAGGGCGAGTACGGCGGTCGCGGCGAGGGCGACTCTGCGGGGGCGTGCGGTGTACCGGTCGCGCATGGGGAACCGTCCTTGTTCGTCTCGGCGTTGGGTGTCTCGGCGTTGAGCGGGTCGGGCCGTGCGGTGGTGCGGGGTCGTACGGGTCACGCGGTCGTAGGGAAGCGGTGCAGCGGGCCGGGGAGGCGGGTGCCGAGCGGGGCCATGCCGCCGTCGGCGCCGTGCCGGGCGAGCAGGTCGAGCACCAGCCGGCCGCGCCGCACCCGTTCCCGCGCGGTGTCCAGGGCGACGCTCCGGAGGTGGGCGCCCCAGGGGTAGATGCCGGGCGCCTTCGACAGGCCGAACTTCAGGTACAGCGGGGCGCCGCGCCGGATCAGCTCGGCCACCTCGTACATCCGTACCTGGCCGCCGAGGTCGTCCGGCGCCTCGATGTACATGTCCATGGGGGCGCCGGACACCCGGCGGATCTCGGTGAGATGGGCGAGGGTGAGATCACTGGGCACGTTGATCGAGTCGGCGCCCAGCCGCTCGAACACCGCGTAGGAGACCGGGTTGACCGGGCCGATCAGTGCGGAGACCTTCAGCGTGGTGTCCGCCGGGAGCATCCCCGACTCCCGCGCCCGGTGCAGCGCCCACAGCACGCCCTCGTCGGCCACCAGCAGGCAGCGCACGCCCAGTTCGGTCGCGCGCACCGCGTCCTCCACGCAGCCGGCGACCGCGTCGTGACCCCGGGCGCGCGGGCCGCCGCCGCGCGAGTCGGAGCGCACCGCGCCACCGGTGTCCCAGGTGCCGCGTGGCCCGGTGAACAGGCACAGCTCGATGCCGCGTTCGCGGGTCGCCCCGGCCATTTCGGTGATCTCGGCGTCCGTGAGCATCCAGACGCCGCTGCCCTGGCTGACCCGGTGCACCGGCACCTCCAGCCGCGCCGCCTCGGCCAGCACGACGGCCAGCGCCTCGGGCCCCTCGCACGACGGGATCTCGGTACGCCAGCTCCCGCCGCCCGGGAAGCGGTACGGGGAGGCGTCGGCGGGGTCGGGCGCGGGCGCGGCCAGCCCCAGAGCGGCGAGCGCCTGCTCACCGGGCCTGCGGACTGCCGGGGCGGAAAGGTCGGTCACGGGCTGCCTTTCGTGTTCGGTATGCCGGACAGGGTTCGGATCTTCGGGCGTACGAGCCCCTAGGGGACGCGTACGCCCAGGTCAGGGCAGCAACAGCACCTTTCCGGGCCCGTTGGTCTCGACCGCCCGCGCGAACTCGGTCAGCGGCAGCCGGTGCGACACCAGGGGCAGGGGGTCCAGCCGCCCGGCGCCGAACAGCCGGACCGCGTGCGCCCAGGCGGCCGGGGGTGCCCCGAAGACGGTCCGTACCTCCAGCCGCCGCAGGACGAGGTCGGCCGGGTCCAGGCCCGCCGCGCCCGGCGCCGGGATGCCGGTCAGGACCAGGCGCCCGCCGCGCCGGAGCAGTGCGGCGGCCGTGACCGCCGCCTCGGCGGAACCCGCGGCCTCGATCACCACGTCATAGCCGCCGGGCAGCTCGGGGCCGCTCACGGCGAAGCCGGTGGCGCCGAACTCCTTTGCCAGGGCCTCGCGTTCGCGGTCCAGGCCCACCGCCAGCAGTTCGGCGGGGGAGACCGCCGCGAGGAAGCGCGCCGCGAGCATCCCGAGCGTCCCCGTGCCGACCACCGCCACCCGCTCACCGGGCCGGACGTCGGCGAGCAGGGCGGCGGCCGCGACACAGGCGGCGGGCTCCAGCAGGGCGGCCGCGGTGAGGTCGGCGTCGTCGGGCAGGGGGTGCAGCAGCCGGGCGGGGAGGGTGAGGGTGGGGGCCGTCGCTCCGGGGTGGGTGAAGCCGGTCTCCTCGTACCCCGCCTCGCAGAGCGTGGTCTCGCCCGCGTGACAGCGGGCGCACACTTGGCAGTTGCGGAAGCCCTCGCCGACCACTTTGCGGCCGACCAGGTGTTCCGGCACCCCGGTGCCCACCTCGCGTACCGTGCCGGACCACTCGTGGCCGGGCACCACGGGGTAACGCACGTACGGCGCGGGGCGGTTGCCCCGGTACAGCTCGCGGTCGCTGCCGCAGATGCCCACCGCGTGCACGGCGACCAGCGCCTCGCCGGGGCCGGGCGTACGAGGCGTGTGCGGCTCCAGCCGGTGCGTGCCCGGCGCCTCCACCACCACCTGGACGCTCACTTCGTCACCTTCGGCCGGCGCCGCTCCCAGCCCTCGGCCCACAGGTCGAACCGGGCCTGCTGCTGCGGGAATTCGGCCGCCGCGTCGGTGTCCAGCTCGACGCCGAGGCCGGGGGCGTCGGAGAGGTGGAAGTAGCCGTCGACCACCTCGGGGGCGCCCTTCACCACCGTCTTGATCTCGGCGTCCGCGAAGTCGTTGAAGTGCTCCAGGACCTTGAAGTTCGGTGTGCTGAAGCCGACTTGGAGCGACGCGGCGGTGAGCACCGGGCCGCCCACGTTGTGCGGGGCGAGCAGCAGGTAGTGGGTCTCGGCGGTCGCGGCCAGCTTGCGGGTCTCCCAGATGCCGCCGATGTGGCCGACGTCGGGCTGGAGGATGTCCGCCGCCTGGCTCTCGAACAGCTCCCGGAACTCGATCCGGTCGTGCATCCGCTCCCCGGTGGCGACGGGTATGTCCACCTTGGCGGCCACCTTCTGCAGCGCCTTCAGGTTCTCCGGCGGTACCGGCTCCTCCAGCCAGGCCGGGTCGAAGGGCGCCAGTTCGCGGGCGAGGCGGATCGCGGTGGCGGGGGAGAAGCGGCCGTGCATCTCCAGCATCAGCTCGGTGTCCGGGCCGATCGCGTCCCGTACGGCCTCGATCAGGGAGACGGCGTACCGGGTGCGCTCGTGGTCCAGCTCGAAGTGGCCGGTGCCGAACGGGTCGATCTTCAGGGCCCGGTAGCCCCGCGCCACGACCGCGCGGGCCGCCTCGTGGTACGCCTCCGGGGTGCGCTCGGTGGTGTACCAGCCGTTGGCGTACGCCTTGACGCGGTCGGTGACCTTTCCGCCGAGCAACTGCCACACCGGTACGCCGAGCGCCTTGCCCCTGATGTCCCAGCAGGCCATCTCGACCACCGCGATGCCGGACATCACGATCTCGCCGGCCCGGCCGAAGTCGCCGTACTTCATCCGGCGGACCAGGTCCTCCACGGCGAACGGGTCCGAGCCCGCGATGTGGTTGGCCTCGGCCTCCCGCAAGTAGCCGAGCAGGGCGTCGGTGTGGCCCAGCATGCGGGTCTCCCCGACACCGGTGAGCCCTTCGTCCGTGTGGACCTGCACATAGGTCAGATTCCGCCACGGTGTGCCGACCACATGGGTGCTGATTCCGGTGATACGCACGCCCGTCCACCCCTCGGTGTTCGAAATTTCGTCATGCGTTCGAAATGCTGGCGTGACAGTAGGGAGGGCGCGCGGGGGGTGTCAATGGGTCGAACACGTAACGGTTCCGGCAAAGGCGTGTACGCAGGCGTCTCTCCCGCACCAAACCTTCACAGCGGCACCTAGGAACGGGACCCGAGTGGAATCTAGTCTTCCCGCGTCATGGACTACTGCCACCCGTGCCGACGGCACCTCAACGGCGCCCTCGCCTGCCCCGGCTGCGGCGCGCCCGCCCTGACCGCCGTCGGGCCGGCGAGTGCCTCCGGCGGTTCGGCGGACCCGTACGGGCGGAGCCCCCAGGCGACCCCGGCCGCCCCCTACGGGGAAGGCGCCCCGGCGGTCCCTTACGGGGAAGGGGCCCCCGCCATCCCCTACGGGCAGGACGGCCAGGCCGCCCCCTACGGGCTGGCTGCTCCGGCCGCCCCCTATGGGGAAGGCACCCCCGCCACCCCCTACGGGCAGGACGGCCCGGCCGCCCCCTACGGGCAGGACGGCCCCGCCACCCCCTACGGGCAGGACGGCCAGGCCGCCTCCTACGGGGAAGATGCCTCCGCCGCCCCTTACGGGCAGGCTGCCCCGGCCGCCTCCCCTTACGGGCAGGACGCCCCCGCCGCCCCCTCCGGGGGAGGCGCCCCGACCCCCGGCCCCCCGGCCGCCCCCGAACCCCCGAAGGTCCCCCGCCAGGCCGACCGGCGCGGCACCTACGAGCCCCCCACGGCCTCCGCCGCCTCCACGGACCCCACGGACTCCCCAGACGCCGACGACCCCTACGGCGACCCGGACTCCGACGACCCCGCCCCCGACGGCAGCCGCCGCGACCGCAAAGCTGCCGCCCACCGCCGCCGCAGACGCCGCACCCTCCTCATCGCCACCGGCTTCGTCCTCGCGGCAGCAGCCCTGAGCCTCGCCGAACTCGGCGCCGACGCCCCCTTCTCCTTCGACCGCCCGGCCTCCAGCGACGCCTCCCCGGACGGCGGCTCCGCCTCGGTCTCCCCGGCCCAGTCGGGCGCCCCCCTCACCGACACCACGGCAGGCACGTCCACCACCCCCAGCACCTCCGCCTCCGCATCGGACTCCCCCTCCGCCTCCCCTTCCGCGTCCCCCACGAAGAAGGCATCCGAGTCCCCGACGGTGAACCCCACCACCGACAGCCCTGCCACCACCCCCCAGCACTCCGAGGCCCCCGCCCCGGCCGACCCGGCCCCGCAGAAGCCCACCCCCACCCCCACGGCGGCCCCCACCACGACCAAGCCCGCCCCGGAGCCCACCCCCACCAAGACCTGCGACCGCTTCCTGTGGTGGTGCAGCTAGGGGACACGTGCCCCGACATGTGGTGAGCGGCCGGCCCACGGGTAGGCGACCCCGACGACCCGGCCGCCCGCCCGCCTCCCCCCACCGGTCATACGAACCCCGTGCAGTACGCCATCCGGGGCAACGGTGACACCAACCGGGCCCTGCGGCGGTTGAGTCGAACAGGTACATCTCGCCGTACACGACCTCGGAATGCGCCGGCCGGACCCGGCGCCGTGCGAGGAGGAGCAGCGAGCAGCGGCTCAGTTGAGGAGAACCGGATGACACAGGACAGCACCGTCCAGGGCACCGTCGCCGAGGGGTACGAGGCGGTGCGGGAGGAGTTCGCCGCCTTCGTCGCCGGTGAACAGCCGGACTATGAGGGCCAGTTGTGCGCCTACGTGGACGGCCGCCGGGTCGTCGACCTGTGGGCGGGCGACGGCGTCGACGCCGGCTCGCTGTACGGCGTCTTCTCCTGCACCAAGGGCGCCGCCCACCTGGTCGCGGCCCTCCTCGTACAGGACGGCACCCTCGAACTGGACCGCAAGGTCACCTACTACTGGCCCGAGTTCGGCGTCGAGGGCAAGAGCACCCTCACCCTGCGCGACCTCCTCGCCCACCGCGCCGGACTCGTCGGCACCGACACCGGCTTCAGCCCGGCCGAGCTGGCCGACGACCGCGCGCTCGCCGAACGCCTCGCCGACCAGCGCCCCTTCTGGCGCCCCGGCAACGCCTTCGGCTACCACGCGCTGACCATGGGCGCCCTCACCGGCGAGGTGGTCCGCCGGGCCACCGGCCACACCGTCCAGGAGCTGTACGAGGAGCGCGTCCGCGCCCCCTACGGGCTGGACTTCCACCTCGGCCTGCCCGCCTCCCGCGAGCCCCGCTTCCGCGCCACCCAGCCGATGCTGCCGACCCCCGCCCAGCAGGCGGAGGCCGAACTGCGCCGCACCGGCCCGCACACCCTGCCGTCCATCGCCCGGAACCAGCACGCCCCCACCCCCACCGACCTGGAGTCGCTGCCCAACGACCGCGCCGTGCGCGCGAGCGGCCCCGCCTCCGTGGGCGGCGTCGCCTCGGCGCGCGGCCTGGCCGGGATGTACGCGGCGATGATCAGCGAGGTGGACGAGAAGGCGCCGCTGCTCAAGAGCGACACCCTCGCCGAGTTCGGCCAGCCGCACTCGGCAGGACACGACCTGGTGTGCCGCTCGCACGCGGTGTTCGGCCTGGGCTTCGAGTGCACGGCCGAGACCTGGCATTCCTTCCTCGGCGCCGGCACGGTCGGCCACTGTGGCGCGTCCGGCGCGCAGGCGTTCGCCGACCCGCGCGCCGGGCTCGCCTACGGCTACACCCGCCGCCGCTTCGCCTACCCCGGCGGCGCGGCCCCGGAGAACGACCGGCTGGCCGCCGCCGTCCACGAGGCGGCACTGAAGGGCTGAGACACGGCGGAGGCCGCACCCCACGTCCAGGGTGCGGCCTCCGCGAGGTCCGACGACCTCACCGGTCAGAGCTTGACGATCATCTTGCCGGTGTTGTCCCCGCGCAGCACCCCGAGGAACGCCTCCACCATGTTCTGGATGCCGTCCACGACCGTCTCGCGGTACTTCAGCTTGCCCGACGCGACCAGGGGCGCGATCTCGCGGACGAACTCCGGCTGGAGGTCGTAGTGGTCGCCGACCAGGAAGCCCTCGATCCGGCCGCGGGTCTGGATCAGCCGGGCGAGGTTGTTCGGGCCGGGGGCGGGCTCGGTGTTGTTGTAGACCGAGATCGCGCCGCAGATGGCGATCCGGCCGTGCAGGTTCAGCTCGGCGATGGCGGCCTGGAGGTGGTCGCCGCCGACGTTGTCGAAGTACACGTCGATGCCGTCCGGCGCGGCCTCGCGGAGCTGCTCGCCCACCGGGCCGTCCTTGTAGTTGAACGCGGCGTCGAACCCGTACTCGTCGACCAGCAGCCGCACCTTCTCGTCGGACCCGGCCGAGCCGATGACCCGCGAGGCGCCCTTGAGCTTGGCGAGCTGGCCGACCTGGCTGCCCACCGCGCCGGCCGCGCCGGAGACGAAGACGATGTCGCCCTCCTTGAACCCGGCGGTGCGCAGCAGACCGGCGTACGCGGTCAGGCCGGTCATGCCGAGCACCCCGAGGTAGGTGGAGAGCGGCGCGGCGTCCGGGTCGACCTTGACGGCCTGCCCGGCGTCCACCGCCGCGTACTCGCGCCAGCCCAGGAAGTGCAGCAGATGGTCGCCGGCCTCGATGCCGTCGACGTCGGAGGCGACGACCACGCCCACCGCGCCGCCCTGCATCGGCTCACCCAGCTCGTACGGGGCGGCGTAGGACTTCGCGGCACTCATCCGGCCCCGCATGTACGGGTCCACTGAGAGGTATTCGTTCCGTACCAGCACCTGGCCCTCGCCGGGCTCCGGCATCGGCACCTCGACCAGCGCGAAGTCCTCGGGCTTCGGCCAGCCCACGGGACGCTCGAGCAACTGCCACTCACGGCTCACGGCGGGAAGGGCGGGGGAGTCGGACATTTAAGGCGACCTTCTTCCTCAAACTACTTCAGTACCTGAAACAACCATGCGCCTGAATATTTCATGATGTCAAGTAACCCGGTATCCTGGACCGCATGTCCACCCAGCCGCCGCGTCCCCCCGCGCGTCACCGCGCCGCCGACCCCCTGACCATGGAGGTCGTCGAGCTGATCGGCGACGTCGTGGCCCGCTTCCACGCGGACTACGAGGAGGCCGCGGCCGGCCACGCGCTCACCGGACCGCAGGCCCGCCTGCTCAGCCTCCTCGCCCTGGAGCCGCTGCCCATGCGCAAGCTCGCCCAGCGGCTGAAGTGCGAGCCGTCCAATGTGACCGGGATCGTGGACCGGCTGGAGTCGCGCGGCCTGGTCGAGCGCCGCCCCGACAGCGCCGACCGCCGGGTCAAGCTCGCCGCGGCCACCGAGGAGGGCGTGCGGGTCGCCCGCGACCTCCGCGAGGGCCTGCACTTCGCCCGCGAACCCCTCGCCGGCCTCTCCACCGCCGAACGCTCCTCCCTGCGCGACCTGCTCCGCCGGATGCTCGGCGCCTGAAACCCGCGACGCCTGAAACCCGCGCAGCCTGAAACCGGCGGCTGCGGGTAAAGTCCCCGCCATGCGCGATCTCGGGGTGGGGTTCCGTCATCTCCTCAACGGCCAGCGGTGGGTGGCCCAGCACGGCCGGCAGTACGGCTTCGGCCTGCTGCCCGGCCTGATCACCCTCGTCCTCTACGTGGCGGTGCTGGTCGCGCTCGGCGTGTGGGGCTCCGACGCCGTCACCTGGGCGACCCCGTTCGCCGACGACTGGTCCAGCCCCTGGCAGGGCGTCTTCCGGGGCTTCCTCACCGTCGTCCTGTTCGCGCTCGCCCTGCTGCTGGCCGTCCTCACCTTCACCGCGGCCACCCTGCTCATAGGCCAGCCCTTCTACGAGAGCCTCTCCGAGCGCACCGACGCCGACGTCTCGCCCGACGGCACCGCGCCCAGCTCCGACCGGCCGATGTGGCGCGACCTGTGGATCTCCGCCCGCGACAGCCTGCGCATCCTGGTACGGGCCTGCGTGTGGGGCATCCTGCTCTTCGCGCTCGGCTTCCTGCCCGTGGTCGGCCAGACCGTCGTCCCCGTCCTCGGCTTCTTCGTCACCGGGTTCTTCCTCACCGAGGAACTCACCTCCGTCGCCCTCCAGCGCCGGGACGTCGACCTGCGCGCCCGCCTCGCCCTGCTGCGCTCTCGCAAGATGCTGGCCTGGGGCTTCGGCGTCCCGCTGGGCCTCGCCTTCCTGGTCCCCGTGGTCGCGGTGTTCCTGATGCCCGGCGCGGTCGCGGGCGCCACCCTGCTGACCCGCGACCTCCTCGGTGAACCCCTCGCCGAGGAGCAGCCGGAGAGCGACCGGCCGGTCACCGCCTGAGCCCGGCCCGGCGGCCCAGAAGGCGAAGTCGTGACACGGGCGTGAAGGGTTCGTAGGAGAACCCGCCCGCACCCCCGATCCGGCGCCCCCGGCCACCCGCGGCGGATTACCGTCGACATCAGCCCCGGTCCCGGAACCTGACACCCGGACCGGGGCTGAATACTGTCCGGGGCGGCTCAGCGCGTCCCGAAGCCGTACACCGTCGCGGAGCGGTACACCTCGCCCGGCTCCAGCCGGGTGGTGGGGAAGTCCGGGCGGTTGGGGGAGTCCGGGAAGTGCTGGGTCTCCAGCGCGATTCCGTCGCCCGGCGCGAACGGGGCGCCCAGATGGTCGGCGGTGTAGAGCTGGATGCCCGGCTCGGTCGTCGCCACCGTCAGCACCCGCCCCGACGCCGGGTCGTACAGCTCGGCCACCTCCTCGGCCTCCGCCGTGACGCCCTTGTCCAGCACGTAGTTGTGGTCGTACCCCGAGCCGACCTTGCGGGAGACGCGGAAGTCGAAGCGCGAGTCCGTCACGTCCACCGGCTCGCCCACCGGGATCAGCCCCTCGTCCACCGGCGTGTACCGCGAGGCGGCCAGCCGCAGCTCATGACCGCCCGCGTGCCCCGAGCCGCCGAGGTTGAAGTACGAGTGGTTGGTGAGGTTCACGACCGTCGGCGCGTCCGTCACCGCCTCGTAGGCGATCCGCAGCGCACCCGACTCCTGAAGCGTGTACGTCGCCGAGACCTCAAGACGCCCCGGAAAGCCCTCCTCGCCGTGCGGGCTGACCCGGCTGAGCCGCACCCCGTGCTCCACCGGCTCCGCGTCCCACACGTACCGGTCGAAGCCCCGGTCGCCGCCGTGCAGCGAGTTGGGCCCGTTGTTGCGGGCCAGCGCGTACGTCCGCCCGTCCAGCGGGAAGCGGCCGCCCGCGATCCGGTTGGCGTACCGGCCCACCAACGCGCCCAGATACGGGCCCGGATGGTCCACATAGCCCTCGACGGAGGGGAACCCGAGCACCACGTCCGCCGCGTGCCCCTCCCGGTCCGGCACCTCGGCCGACTGCACGATCCCGCCGTACGACAGCACCCGGACCCGTACCCCACCGCGCTCGAGCGTCCAGCGGTGCACCGGGGTCCCGTCGGAAAGTGTGCCGAAAAGTTCGCCCATGTGGGAAACCTTAGGTCACGGTCTGTGCTCTGTGACCGTCCGGTACGCGATCTCCGCGAGCCGGGCCTGACCGTCCCGGCTCGGGTGGAACCAGTCCCACTGGCTCAACTGCCCGGTGCCGAAGCGGTAGTCGAAGACCGCGTTGCCGTCGGAACGGCAGCGCTCGTCCTTCGCGCACACCTCGGCCAGCACCGTGTTGTACGCCTCCACCCGGTGCTGGACCTCCTGCCGGCGCACCGTCGCCGCCTCGGTCAGGTCGTCCGCGCCGCGCAGCATGGAGGGGCAGATGCCCAGCTTCCACACCTCCTTGCCCAGCGGATCGGCCCGGCCCTCCGACCACAGCCGCAACAGGTTCGGCACACTCGCCACGTACACCTGCGTCCTGGGCAGCTTCTTGCGCAGCGTCGCCATCGAGCGCTCGAAGTCCGCGCGGAAGTCCGCCACCGGGGTCATCGCCGACACCGAGGACCGGCAGGCGTCGTTGGCGCCCACCATCACTGTCACCAGCTCCGGGCGGCGCCGCACCGCCTCGGCCATCTGGCCGGGCAGGTCGGCCATCCGGGCGCCGGTCACCGCGTAGTTCCAGCCCCGCTCGGCCGCGCCCTGCCGCCCCAGCAGCCGTACCGCGAGGCTGTCCACGCCGGTGTCCGCGCCCGTCGCCCAGGACACCTCGGGGCAGTCCGCGAGCACCTGGCAGGCGTCGAAGCCACGGGTGATGGAGTCGCCCACCGCCGCGACCGAGTCCGGGTGGACGTTCCACACCGGGGAGGGCCTGGCGGACGGCCGGGACACGCCCGTACCTCCGTCGCCGCCCCGGATGGAGTCACAGCCGCTCGCCAGCACGGCCGCCGCGAGCACGGCGAGGACGGCCCGCGCCCGGTGGCCTGGTTTCCGCATCCCCGCAGGTCTCCTCGCTCCTTCGCGCACCGACCGCCGGTGCGCCCACTCATCACAACGTGCGCGGGTTCCCGTCCGCCCCCGCTGGAACGGCACACCCCCGTACAAGCGTCCCCCTGGGTGAATGGGAGAGGTTTCCTGGCACCGGGACCGACGGTACGTCACACTCCTTGCATCCCCGCAAGGTAGCCTCGCCATCAACGCGGCCGTCGCGTCATGGCCGCTCGACCAGCCCGCAAGATGTCCCGCTCAGCCCGGAGGTTCCGGTGACGACACGTGGAGTTCTGTACGTGCACTCCGCGCCGCGCGCGCTGTGCCCGCATGTCGAGTGGGCCATCGCCGGGGTGCTGGGCACGCGCGTCAGCCTGGACTGGATCAGGCAGCCCGCCGCCCCCGGCACCTGGCGCTCGGAATTCTCCTGGCAGGGCGAGGCGGCCACCGCCTCCAAGCTGGCCTCCGCGCTGCGCGGCTGGCAGTTGCTCCGCTTCGAGGTCACCGCCGAGCCCTCCGCCGCCGCCGAGGGCGAGCGCTACAGTTGCACCCCCGAACTCGGCATCTTCCACGCCGTCACCGGCATCCACGGCGACATCCTCATCCCCGAGGACCGCCTGCGCGCCGCCCTCCAGCGCAGCCGCCAGGGCGAGAGCGACCTGGAGGCCGAACTCTCCAAGCTCCTTGGCAAGCCCTGGGACGACGAACTCGAAACCTTCCGCCACGCGGGCGAGGGCGCCCCGGTCCGCTGGCTCCACCAGGTGGTGTGAACCGCCGTAACGCGCCTGTACGCGAGAAAGGCCCCCACCGGTCGGTGGGGGCCTTTCTCGGTGCTTCAGGTCAGATGGTGCGGAAAGCCAGCACCACGTTGTGGCCGCCGAAGCCGAACGAGTCGTTCAGCGCCGCGATGCGGCCCTCGGGCAGAGCCCTCGGCTCGCCCACGACGACGTCCGCGTTGACCTCGGGGTCCAGCTCGGTGACGTTGATCGTCGGCGGGGCCTTGCGGTTCACCAGGGCCAGGATGGACGCGACGGTCTCGATACCGCCCGCGCCGCCCAGCAGGTGACCCGTCATCGACTTGGTCGCGGAGATGGCCATGTGGTCGACGTCGTCGCCGAAGACCTTCCGCAGCGCCTTGACCTCGGCCACGTCGCCCTGCGGCGTCGACGTCGCGTGCGCGTTCACGTGCACGATCTCCGCCGGCTTCAGGTCGGTCGAGTCCAGCAGGTTCTGCAGCGCCTGCGCGATGCCGTTGCCCGACGGCTCCGGCTGCGTGATGTGGTGCGCGTCGGCCGAGATGCCCTGGCCGATCGCCTCGGCGTAGACCCGGGCACCGCGCGCCTTGGCGTGCTCCTCGGACTCCAGCACGATCACACCGGCGCCCTCACCGAGCACGAAGCCGTCACGGCCCGAGTCGTAGGGGCGGGACGCGCCCTCGGGGTCGTCGTTGTTCTTGGACATCGCCATCATGTTGCCGAAGGCGACGATGGGCAGCGGGTGGATGGCGGCCTCGGTACCACCGGCGACCACCACGTCCGCACGCCCGGTGCGGATCATCTCGATCGCGTACCCGATGGCCTCGGCGCCGGAGGCGCAGGCCGAGACGGGGGTGTGCACACCGGCGCGCGCGCCCAGCTCGATCCCGACGTTGGCCGCCGGGGAGTTGGGCATCAGCATCGGCACGGTGTGCGGGGAGACCCGGCGTACGCCCTTCTCCTTCAGCACGTCGTACTGGTCGAGGAGGGTCGTCACGCCGCCGATGCCGGAGGCGATGACCGCGCCGAGGCGGTCGGGGTTCACGGACTGGTCCTCACCGGCCTTGGCGGTGAAACCGGCGTCCTTCCAGGCTTCCTGAGCGGCGATCAGCGCGAACTGCGCCGACCGGTCCAGCTTGCGGGCCTGCGGCCGGGGGAGGATCTCACCCGGCTCGACGGCGATCTGCGCGGCGATCTGGACCGGCAGCTCGGCCGCCCACTCCTGCTCGAGGCGGCTGACGCCGGACCGGCCGGCCAGCATGGCCTCCCAGGTGGAAGCTGCGTCGCCACCCAGCGGTGTGGTTGCGCCGATACCGGTGACGACCACGGTGCGATTGGTCGGGCTCACGGGAATTCTTTCTCCAACAGATGCGGGATCTACGGCGCCACCGCCGGGTGGCGGGGCCTAGCAGCTAGGACCGAGGGGTGACTCAGCCCTGGTGCTTGAGGATGTAGTCGGTGGCGTCACCGACGGTCTTCAGGTTCTTGACGTCCTCGTCGGGGATCTTCACGTCGAAGCGCTCCTCGGCGGCGACGACGACCTCGACCATGGACAGGGAGTCGACGTCGAGGTCGTCCGTGAAGGACTTGTCGAGCTGGACGTCCTCGGTGGGGATGCCGGCGATCTCGTTCACGATCTCGGCAAGGCCCGCGACGATCTCTTCCTGGGTGGCGGCCATGTCAGGCGCTCTCCTTCTTCGATGTTCAGACAATGAGGTGGCAATTTTCCCGTATCGGACCAGGTGGTCCGGCACGGAGTGCCTAGGGGAGGGTAACGACCGTGGCGGCGTAGACCAGACCCGCCCCGAATCCGATGACGAGCGCCGTGTCGCCGCTCTTGGCCTCGCCGGTCGCCAGAAGCCGCTCCATGGCGAGCGGGATCGACGCGGCCGAGGTGTTGCCGGTGGTACGGATGTCACGGGCGACCGTGACATGCTCCGGCAGCTTCAGAGTCTTCACCATCGAGTCGATGATCCGCACATTGGCCTGGTGCGGGATGAAGACGTCCAGGTCGTCCGAGGAGATCCCGGCCGCGTCCAGCGCCTGCTGGGCGACCTTCGCCATCTCGAACACGGCCCAGCGGAACACCGCCTGGCCCTCCTGCGTGATCGCCGGGAACTTGATGTTCCCCGCGCTGTCCAGGGGGAGTTCGGTGACGTCCCCCACGTGGAAACGGTCCCACGGGACGGTCTGCTTGATGGTGCCGGCCTTGTCGCCCTCCGAGCCCCACACCGTGGGACCGATGGCGGGCTCCTGGGACGGGCCGACCACGACCGCGCCCGCGCCGTCACCGAACAGGAAGGCCGTCGCGCGGTCCTCCAGGTCGGTCAGGTCGCTGAGCCGCTCCACGCCGATGACGAGCACGTACTCGGCGGAACCTTCCACCACCATGCCCTTGGCGAGGGTCAGGCCGTAGCCGAAGCCCGCGCAGCCCGCCGAGATGTCGAACGCGGCGGCCTTGTCGGTGCCCAGCTTGTCCGCGATCTCCGTGGCCACGGCCGGGGTCTGGCTGAAGTGCGAGACGGTGGAGACCACCACGGCGCCGATCCGGTCGGCGGCGATGCCCGCGTCGGCGATCGCCTTGCCGGCCGCCTCGATGGACATCGCGGCGACCGTCTCGTCCGGGCCCGCCCAGTGCCGGGTCTCGATCCCGGAGCGGGACCTGATCCACTCGTCGGAGGAGTCGATCGTCTCCAGGATCACCTCGTTGGGCACCACCCGGGTCGGGCGGTAGCCGCCCACCCCGAGGATGCGCGCGTACGGGGCGCCCTTGCTGGGCTTGATCTTCGCCATTGGCATGGACTCCTTGTCAGGCGCCCGCCGCGTCAGCGGCAGGAGTCGCGGTCTCGGCGATGAGCGCGCGCGCCGCGTCGAGATCCTCGGGGGTCTTCAGGGCGAGCGTCCGTACACCGGGCAGTGCGCGCTTGGCCAGGCCGGTCAGCGTGCCGCCGGGGCACACCTCGATCAGCGCGGTGACGCCCAGTTCCTTGAAGGTCTCCATGCACAGGTCCCAGCGGACCGGGTTGGCGACCTGGCCGACCAGCCGCTCCAGCACCTCGGCGCCGGACGCGACCGTACGGCCGTCCTTGTTGGAGACGTAGGTCAGCTTCGGGTCCGCCGGGGCCAGCTCGGCCGCGGCCTTGGCCAGCGTCTCGACGGCGGGCGCCATGTGGCGGGTGTGGAAGGCGCCGGCCACCTTCAGCGGGACGACCTTGCGGACGCCCTCCGGCTTGTCCTCCGCCAGCGCGGCCAACTGCTCCAGCGTGCCCGCCGCGACGATCTGGCCGGCGCCGTTGATGTTGGCCGGGGTCAGGCCCAGCTTCTCCAGGTGCGCGACGGAGACCTCGGGGTCGCCGCCGAGCAGCGCCGACATGCCGGTCTCGGTGATCGCGGCGGCGTCGGCCATGGCCAGACCCCGCTTGCGCACCAGGTTCAGGGCGGCGACGTCGTCCAGCACGCCCGCGAAGGCGGCGGCGGTGATCTCGCCGACGCTGTGGCCCGCGACCGCGCCCGGCGCGATGTCACCCAGTGCCGCGGCGGACAGCAGACCGGCGGCGACCAGCAGCGGCTGGGCCACGGCGGTGTCGCGGATCGCGTCCGCGTCGGCTTGCGTCCCGTAGTGGACGAGGTCCAGTCCGATGGCGTCGGACCACGCGGCGACGCGGTCGGCGGCACCGGGGAGTTCGAGCCAGGGGGTCAGGAAGCCGGGCGTCTGGGCGCCCTGGCCGGGAGCGACGAGTACGAGCACTCTCACACTCTCTCTTGGAGACGGCCGAAGCCGCCCGTGGGGACAGGGACGAAGAACACGGAAGGCTTTTGTGGGCCCCCGACAAAAGGCTAGGGCTGGGACTCCCCATCGGTGAGCCGCCCCAGGATCAGGGCGATCCGCAACGTGAACGCGGATCGTACATCGGAGGGCGACCAACCGGTGACGTCAGTCACACGTCGGAGCCGGTAGCGCACGGTGTTCGGGTGAACGAAGAGCATCCGCGCCGCGCCCTCCAGGCTGCTCGCCTGCTCCAGGTAGACACTCAGGGTCTCCAGCAGCGCCGAGCCCGCCTCCTCCAGCGGTCTGTAGATCTCCTCCACCAACTGCTCGCGCGCACTGGGATCACCCGCGATCGCGCGCTCCGGAAGCAGATCGTCCGCCAGCACCGGCCGGGGCGCGTCCTGCCAGGCGGTGCACGCCTTCAGTCCGGCCGCCGCGGCCTGCGCGGAGCGGGTCGCGGCCTGGAGGTCGTGCATGACCGGCCCCGCCACCACCGGGCCCGCCGCGAACGGCCCGATCAGCGACTTGGCCACGTTCAGCGGCTGCACCGAGCTGCCCCCGGCGATCACCACCAGGCGGTCCCCGAGCACGCCGGTGAGCACCTGGAGCTTGGCGTGCCGGGCGGCCCGCCGGATCGCCTCCACGGTCAGCTCGCTGTCGCCGTCCGGGGCGGTGCCGAGCACCACGCAGACGTGCTCCGGCGAGTTCCAGCCGAGGGCCGCCGCCCGGCTCACCGCGCCCTCGTCGGCCTCGCCGCTGAGCACCGCGTTCACCACCAGCGACTCCAGCCGGGCGTCCCAGGCACCGCGTGCCTCGGCGGCCTGGGCGTAGACCTGGGCGGTGGCGAAGGCGATCTCGCGGGCGTAGACCAGCAGCGCCTCGCGGAGCACGCGCTCGTCGCCGGGTGCGGCCACCTCGTCGATGGCGCTCTCCATGACTTCGATGGTGGTGCGCACCATCTCCACGGTCTGGCGCAGCGTGATCGCGCGGGTCAGCTCTCGGGGGGCGGTGCCGAAGACGTCGGTCGAGATGGCCTGGGGCGCCTCGGGGTGCCGGAACCACTCGGTGAAGGCGGCGATGCCGGCCTGCGCCACGAGCCCGATCCAGGACCGGTTCTCCGGGGGCATGGCCCGGTACCACGGCAGGGTGTCGTCCATCCGCGCGATGGCCTGCGCGGCGAGACTCCCCGAGGACTTCTCCAGCCGCCGCAGGGTCGCGGTGTGCGGGTGGACGGCGGGTACCGCGGGGTCGCTGTGGTGGGATTCGGGTTCGGGCACGTGGACAAGACTGCCTTATCGGGACGCGCGCATGTGCCGCCGGGTCCGTCTCGCTCTTCCGCACCGGCCGGTACATGCCTGCGGCACGGGCGCCGCGCGCACTACCGTGGGGGCGTGATGGAGGTACGGCGCGCCGCTGAGCGTTACCACGGAGGAGACCCGGAGGCGGGCATCGACTCCCGGCACGCCCTGTCCTTCGGGCCGCACTACGACCCCGCGAACCTGCGCTTCGGCGCGGTGATCGCCTGCAACGAGGAACGGCTCGCGCCCGGCGCCGGGTTCGACGAGCACCCGCACAGTCACACCGAGATCGTCACCTGGGTCGTCGAGGGCGAGCTGACCCACCGGGACTCGGCCGGCCACGAGAGCGTGGTCCGCCCCGGTGACGTACAGCACCTCAGCGCGGCCGCGGGCGTCCGGCACGTCGAGCGCAACGACGGCACGGTCCCGCTGACCTTCGTCCAGATGTGGCTGGCCCCGCTGAAGCCCGGCGGGGAGCCGTCGTACGAGGTGGTGCCGGGCATCGCCGACTCCACGCCGTACGCGCTGCCCGGCGCCGGCGCGATGCTGCATGTGCGGCGGCTGGCGGCGGGGGAGCGGACGGCGGTGCCGGACGCCGCGCACCTCTACGTCCATGTGGTGCGCGGCGAGGTGGGCCTCGCGGGGGAGACGCTGGGCCCCGGCGACTCGGCCCGGATCACCGGCGCCGAGGGGCTCGCGGCGGTGGGGGTGACGGCGGCGGAGCTGCTGGTGTGGGAGATGGGCCCCTAGGGGTCAGCCCCGGACCTCCGCCAGCACCGCGTCCGTGAACACCGGCCACGCCTCGATGGCCCAGGGCCCGAAGGCGCGGTCGGTCAGGGCGACGGCGGCGACCTGGGCGTCCGGGTCGGTCCACAGGAAGGTGCCGGACTGGCCGAAGTGGCCGAAAGTGCGCGGGGAGGAGGAACTCCCGGTCCAGTGCGGGGACTTGGCGCCCCGGATCTCGAAGCCGAGGCCCCAGTCGTTGGGGTTCTGGTGGCCGTATCCCGGTAGTACGCCCTTGGTACCCGGGTACTGCACGGTCATCGCCTCCGCGACCGTCCTGGGGTCCAGCAGGCGCGGTGCCTGGAGTTCGGCCGCGAAGCGCAGCAGGTCCGCCACCGTGGAGACGCCGTCCTTGGCGGGCGAGCCCTCCAGCGAGGTCGAGGTCATGCCCAGCGGCTCCAGCACCGCCTGGCGCAGATACTCGGCGAAGGGGATGTCGGTGGCCTTGGCGACGTGGTCGCCGAGCTGCTCGAACCCGGCGTTGGAGTACAGCCGCCGCTCGCCGGGCGCGGACATCGTGCGGTGCTCGTCGAAAGCCAGCCCGGAAGTGTGCGCCAGCAGATGGCGGACCGTGGCCCCGGGCGGCCCGGCGGGCTCGTCCAGCTCGACGGCCCCCTCCTCGTACGCGACCAGCGCCGCGTAGGCGGCCAGCGGCTTGGTCACCGAGGCCAGCGGAAAGCGGTGGTCCACCGGACCGTGCGTGCCCACCACGGTCCCGTCGGCCCGCACAACCCCCGCGGCGGCGGTGGGGACGGGCCAGTTCTCGATCAACACCAGGCTCTGCAACGACATACCGGCGACCCTATGCGCCTCACAGCCGCAGCTCCATCAAGGGGTCGGGCTTGGGCTTGAACCCCAGCGCCTCGTACAGCGGGCGGGCGTCGGCGGAGGCGGTGAGCTGGATCTGCCGGGCACCCCGCTCGCGGAACCAGCCCAGCAACCCGTCCATGCACGCACGGGCGTACCCCCGGCGCCGGGTACCGGGATCGGTGGCGACGCTGAACACGAAGCCGACCACGCCCCGCGGATTGGACTCGCGCCCGATCCGGTACTCGGCGGTCCCCACCGCGAGCGCGGCCAGCGCCCCCGGCCGCTCCGGGTGGTCCACCACGAAGGCGGCGAAGGTGCCGTCCGGGTCGGCCAGCCGGGCGCGCAGGGCCGGCAGGGACTCCGCGTGCCAGGTCCCGGCGTCACCGCCCCCGGAGACGGAGTCGAGCATCACCTGGCGCAGGCGCAGCACTTCCGGCGCGTCCTCGGGCAGGGCCCGGCGTACGAGGCTCATGCGCGGCACGCTAGCGTCCGGTCCTGTCTCTCGTCCTGGTCATTTCTGCCGGATACCGCTTGCTTGGAGTGCGCTCGAAGGTCATAGCGTTGAGGGCATGACGGTGATGCAGACCACGCAAGGGGTGGCGGCCGGCCAGGACATCTGTGCCGGTCCTCCGCCGCGCCATCCCCGGCCCGACGGGCAGGACCGGTACACGATCAGTGAGGTCGTCGCCTTCACCGGGCTGACCGCGCACACCCTGCGCTGGTACGAGCGGATCGGTCTGATGCCGCACGTCGACCGCTCGCACACCGGCCAGCGCCGCTACACCAACCGCGACCTGGACTGGCTGGTCTTCGTCACCAAGCTGCGGCTCACCGGCATGCCGGTCGCCGACATGGTCCGGTACGCCGAGCTGGTGCGGCAGGGGGAGAGCACCTACCACGAGCGGCGGGAGCTGCTGGAGTCCACCCGCCGGGACGTGCTCGCCCGCATCGACGAGCTGCGCGACACGCTCGCCGTGCTCGACCTGAAGATCGGTTTTTACGCCACGGAGGGGACCACCCGATGACCGACCGCACGATGCCGGCCGTACGCCTCGGCGAGACCGGCCCGGAGACCAGCGTCCAGGGCCTCGGCTGCATGGGCATGAACTTCGCCTACGGCCCGGCCGACGCCGAGCAGTCGCGGGCCGCACTGGAGCGTGCCTTCGACCTGGGCGTGACCCTGTACGACACGGCGGACGCCTACGGCGCCGGGGAGAATGAGCGCTTCCTCGCCCCCTTCTTCAAGGCCCACCGCGACGAGGTGGTGATCGCCACCAAGTTCGCCCTGTCCATCCCGCCGGACGACCCGAGCAAGCGGATCATCCGCAACGACGCCCCCTACATCCGCCAGGCCGTGGAAGACAGCCTCAAGCGGCTCGACGTCGATGTGATCGACCTCTATTACATGCACCGCCGCGATGTGAACGTGCCCATCGAGGAGACCGTCGGCGTCATGGCCGACCTGGTGCGCGAGGGCAAGGTCAAGCACCTGGGGCTGAGCGAGGTCACCGCGGACGAACTGCGCACCGCGCACGCCGTCCACCCCATCGCCGCCGTGCAGTCCGAGTGGTCCCTGTTCAGCCGGGACATCGAGGAGCGGGTCGTTCCGGCCGCCCGCGAACTGGGCGTCGGCCTGGTGCCCTACTCCCCGCTGGGCCGGGGCTTCCTCACCGGCGCCTTCACGGACGCCGCCAAGGAGCTGACCGACGGCGACGTCCGCCGCTCCCAGCCCCGCTTCACCGGCGACAACGCGACCGCCAACGCGGCCCTGCTGGAGCCGGTGGGCCGGGTCGCCGAGGCACACGGCGCGACCCTCGGCCAGGTCGCGCTGGCCTGGGTGCACCAGCGGGCGGCGGTGTACGGCCTCGCGGTCGTCCCGATCCCGGGCACCCGCAAGGCCGAGCGGGTCACCGAGAACGCCGGTGCCGCCCACCTCGTCCTCACCGAGGAGGAGCTGGCCCTGCTGGAGCCGATCGCCGCGCACGTCGCGGGCGACCGGTACGCCGACATGACGTTCACCTCGGCGGGCCGGGAGCAGTAGTCACAACTCCGCCAGCAGCTCGGCCTTCTTCGCGGAGAACTCCTCGTCGGTCACCAGACCGGCCTGGTGCAGCTCGCCCAGGTGGCGGATGCGCTCCGCGATGTCGGCCGGGTCCCGCCGGGGCGCGGCGGCCGGGATCGCGGGTACGGCACCCCGAGTCCGTACCGCCGCGAGGACGGCCGCCGCGAACGGCAGCGACTCGTGCACCGGCCCGTAGCCGAGCCCGAAGACCACGGTCGCCGCGTCCTGGTCCGGGGGCACCGGATCGGCGCCGGCGGGGTCGTTCGGCAGCAGCCGCAGATACCCCTCGAACGCCTCCGGTGAGCGCCACTCCACCCCGCCGAGGTCCGCGACCGCGAACCTCTGGTCGCCCGCCTTCCACTTAGCCGACGACGCCCCCGTCCACGACCAGCGGAAACGCACCGACGTCCCGTCGAAGGACGCCTTCCCGTCGTACGCCTTGAAGCGGAGCGGTGCCTCGGGGGCGCCGATGAGATACCGGTCTGCGGGACCGGACCCGGTCAGCGCGGCCTTCAGCTCGTCGGCGTAGTACTCGGCCAGCACCTCCCGGTCGGCCGGCAGCACCAGCCGGTACGGGTCCAGGCCCTCGGGAAGCTGGCCGGCCGCCGCCTCCAGCAGTGGGTCGGCTCCGGCGCGCGGCTGAAGGCGCAGCACCACCGTGCCCCGCTTGCCCTCGGCCAGGCTCACGCCCTCCAGCGCGGCGAGCGGCACCCGCCGTTCACCGAGCGCCTGGAAGAGTTTCGGTGTGCGTATCCCCCGTTCGTACCGGATGAGCACGGAGTCTGAGTCGAACTCCCAGACGGCATGAAAACCCGCCAGTACGTCACCCATGCGGCTCATCGTATGCGGCACTTGTCCCTCCGTCGCCACCCGCGCGGACCGCACTTCCTGCTGTTTCTACGCGCGTCCCGCGGCGGGCGCGTCCGGCACGTCCGCCCGGCACGCCTCGTCCGCGCGGGCGCACGTCACCGAGCCGTACGCCCCCACGCCGACCTCGGCGAGGTTGCGCAGGCTGTCCGTGCCCGGCTGGAAATAACCGGCGTGCCCCTGCGCGTCGCGCGAGGACAGCACCCGCGCGCCGAACCCGCGGGACACCGGGTCGGCACCGTGCCCGAGCCCGCCGACCTCCAGGTACGGCACGTCCTGCACCCAGTCGGTGGCGTCCCGCATCGCCCACACCCGCGCGGTGCGGTTCAGGTGCGCGGCGCTGGCCACCCGCATACCGGGGCTCGCGGCCACCGCGATATCGCTGACCCGGCGGGGCATGCCGGGCGCGGCGACCCCGCAGACCACCGAGCCGTAGCTGTGGCAGAACATCGACACCTCGGCCCGGCCGGGCAGCCCGCGCAGCAGCGCGTTCAGCCGCACGGCGCCGTCCACCGCGCGCATCGCGGTCGCCGCGTCCACCCCGAGTCCGGCGGGCGCGGTGTAGTCGGCCCAGGCGATCACGGCGGTACGGGTCGCGGGCGCGGCCTGCCGCTCGGCGGAGTACAGCGACTTGGCCATGCCGACCGGGGCGCTGTAGGGGCGGTAGGACTTCTCGAAGGTCAGCAGGTCGGTGTCGACACCGGGTACCACCACGGAGATCCGCTGGGCGCGGCGCAGGTCGCCGAAGACCTCGGCGATCCGGCCCGAACCCTCGGGGTCGAAGGCGAGGATGTGCCGCTCGGGCCGCATCAGCGCCTCGTACCGGTGCATCCGGCGGGCCGCGTCCTGCTGGCCGGCGGTACTGAGCCGGTTGTCGTGCACCCGGCGCGCCTCGACATCCCGCTCCCGCTCCAGCGCCACCCGGTTGGCCTCGTAGCGCAAGCCGACGGGAGCGCCGTTCATGTTGCCCACCGCCAGCGGGTAGCGGTTCGCCAGGTCGTGGCGGTCGTAGGCGGTGAGCGAGCCGAAGAAGCGGGCCAGCCCGGCCGGGGCGGTCTTCGCCGGGTCCGGCAGGGGCTTGCCGTGCACGCTGTCGCGTACCCACGCGGCCAGGGACGACCGCAGCGCGGTCGACTCACGGTGGGCGTGCTGGGCCGTCCAGCCGGTGGTCGCGAGCATCACGAACACGACGGCCAGGGCGAGCAGGGTGCGCCATACGCTGAGCTGAGGGGGAATGCCGAAGGAAGTCACTGGGAGGACACACTAGGAGAACGGAAGGGTCTCGGGTCAATCGAGTGGCGGGGATCACGTTTCGTGTGCCGGAGGCCGGGACACGAACGATCTTTCTAAACGATCTCGTCCGTTCCGCCAACGATTTCAGGCCGCGCGCCAGTTCCCCGTCAGCGCCGGACCCACCTGATCGAGGTACGCCGCCGTGAGCGACCGGATGGCCGCCAGGCTGAAGTCGTCCCCGGTGCTCCACTGCCGCTCGGTGACCCGGATCACCCCGGCGAACACCGCCACCGCGAGCCTCGGCCGGGGGTCGGCGTCCACGTCCACGCCCTCGCGCTCCGCGAGCAGCCCGGCGATGGTCTGCTCGGTCGCCGCCGACCGGCGCAGATGGACGGCGAGCAGCGCGGGCGTGGACTCGATCATGCGGTACATCCGCAGGTACAGCTCGACCGGTACGACCGACTCCACGGTCTCCCGTATGTCGTCCCAGCCCTCCAGCATGGCCTGCCGGAGCGCCTCCATCGGCGGCTCGTGCGGCGGCCGGGCCTGTACGGCGGCCACGAAGTGGGCCTCCGTCATCTCCTGCACGGCGAAGGCCGCGTCCTCCTTGCCCGCGAAGTAGCGGAAGAAGGTGCGCTGCGAGACGTCGACGGCCTCGGCGATCTCGTCGACGGTCGTGCGCTCGTACCCCTGGGTGGTGAACAGTTCGAGGGCGGCGCGCACCAGCGCCTCGCGGGTACGCCGCTTCTTGCGCTCGCGCAGCGTCTCCATGGCCTCTCCCTGTACGTCCTTCCAGATCAGAGTATGCGGTCGGGTGAACCCTGGTCATATGTCAGCCGCTGACTTGTGAATGCGTTTGTCAACTGTCAGCGACTGTCACTAGCCTCATTACATGACTAGTCAGACCACCATCGACAAGACGGGACCGGAGGACGGGTCACCCACCGATGCGTCGCCGCGGCCCTCCTCGGGACTGCGCGGGCACCCCTGGTTCACCCTGATCACCGTCGCCGTGGGCGTCATGATGGTGGCCCTGGACGGCACCATCGTGGCCATCGCCAACCCGGCCATCGCCAAGGACCTGCACGCGAGCTTCTCCGACGTGCAGTGGATCACCAACGCCTACTTCCTCGCCCTCGCGGTCGCCCTGATCACCGCGGGCAAGCTCGGTGACCGCTTCGGGCACCGGCAGACCTTCCTCATCGGCGTGACCGGCTTCGCGCTGGCCTCCGGCGCCATCGGCCTGTCCGACAGCATCCCGATGGTCGTCACCTTCCGGGTCCTCCAGGGCCTGTTCGGCGCCCTGCTGATGCCGGCCGCCCTCGGCCTGCTGCGGGCCACCTTCCCGGCCGAGAAGCTCAACATGGCGATCGGCATCTGGGGCATGGTCATCGGCGCCTCCACCGCCGGCGGCCCGATCCTCGGCGGTGTGCTGGTCCAGCACGTCAACTGGCAGTCGGTGTTCTTCATCAACGTGCCCGTCGGCCTGCTCGCCCTGCTGCTCGGCACGCTGATCCTGCTCGACCACCGCGCGGAGAACGCCCCGCGCTCCTTCGACCTGCTCGGCATCGCGCTGCTGTCCGGCGCCATGTTCTGCCTGGTCTGGGCGCTGATCAAGGCTCCCACCTGGGGCTGGGGCGACGGCCGCACCTGGGGCTTCATCGGCGCCTCGGCGCTGCTCTTCGTGGTCTTCGCCTGGTGGGAGACGCGAGTCGCGGAACCGCTGATCCCGCTCGCCCTGTTCCGCTCGGTGCCGCTGTCGGCCGGTGTGGTGCTGATGGTGATGATGGCCATCGCCTTCATGGGCGGCCTGTTCTTCGTCACCTTCTATCTGCAGAACGTGCACGGACTCAGCCCGGTCGACGCCGGTCTGCACCTGCTCCCGCTCACCGGCATGATGATCGTCGGCTCCCCGCTGGCCGGCTTCGCCATCACCAAGCTGGGCCCGCGCATCCCGCTCGCGGGCGGCATGACGCTCACCGCGGTCGCCATGTACGGCATGTCCACCCTGAAGGCGGACACCGGCAGCGCGACCATGTCGATCTGGTTCGCCCTGCTCGGCCTCGGCCTCGCCCCGGTCATGGTGGGCGCCACCGAGGTCATCGTCGGCAACGCCCCGATGGCCCTCTCCGGCGTGGCGGGCGGTCTCCAGCAGGCGGCCATGCAGATCGGCGGCAGCCTCGGCACCGCCGTACTCGGCGCCGTCATGGCCTCCAAGGTCGACAGCGACCTGGCGGGCAACTGGACCGGCGCGGGCCTCCCCCCGCTGACCCCCACCCAGCTCGACCAGGCGTCCCAGGCCGTCCAGGTAGGCGTAGCCCCGGTCACCAACCAGATGCCCCCGGCCATCATCGCCAAGGTCACCGACGTAGCCCACGACACCTTCATCTCCGGCATGAGCCTGGCGTCCCTGGTAGCGGCAGGCGTGGCGGCGGTCGCCATCCTGGTAGCCCTTTTGACCCGCCGAGGCGTCAACGCCGAGGCAGGCGCAGGAGTGGGCCATATCTGACGCACCGTGAAAAGGCCGGGCGGCTTGGCCGCCCGGCCTTTTCAGGGGCGCGGGGAACTGCGCGACCAGCCACAGCGCACCCGCAGTCGCGCTACGCGTCCCCGCCGGCGGCTCCTGGCGCAGCCGCCTTCACATCCAGCAACTGGTACCGGTCAATGGCTTGCTTCAGCACAGACCGATCAACCTTCCCCTCCTTCGCCAACTCCGTCAGCACCCCCACCACGATCGACTGAGCGTCGATGTGGAAGAACCGCCGAGCCGCGCCCCGCGTGTCCGCGAACCCGAACCCGTCAGCCCCGAGTGACTGATAGGGACCGGGAACCCACCGCGCGATCTGATCCGGCACCGACCGCATCCAGTCGGACACCGCCACGAACGGCCCCTCCGCCCCGCCGAGCTTCCGCGTCACGAACGGCACCCGCTGCTCCTCCTCGGGATGCAGCATGTTGTGCTCCTCGCAGGCCACCGCCTCCCGCCGCAGCTCGCTCCAGGAGGTCGCCGACCAGACGTCCGCCCGGACGTCCCACTCCTCGGCGAGAATCCGCTGCGCCTCCAGCGCCCACGGCACCGCGACACCGGACGCCATGATCTGCGCCGGGATCGACCCGCCGGAGCCCTCACTCAGCCGGTGGATGCCCTTGAGGATGCCCTCGACGTCGACGCGGTCCGGCTCGGCCGGGTGCTGGATCGGCTCGTTGTAGACGGTGAGGTAGTAGAAGACGTCCTCGCCGTGCGGGTGCTGCTCGTCCCCGCCGTACATCCGCCGCAGCCCGTCCTCGACGATGTGCGCGATCTCGTACCCGTACGCCGGGTCGTAGGCCACACAGGCCGGGTTGGTGGAGGCGAGGAGCTGGGAGTGGCCGTCCGCGTGCTGGAGGCCCTCACCGGTCAGGGTGGTGCGGCCGGCGGTCGCGCCCAGGACGAAACCGCGCGAGAGCTGGTCGGCCATCTGCCAGAACTGGTCGCCGGTGCGCTGGAAACCGAACATCGAGTAGAAGACGTACACCGGGATCAGCGGCTCGCCGTGGGTGGCGTAGGCCGAGCCGGCCGCGATGAGGGAGGCCGTACAGCCCGCCTCGGAGATGCCGTCGTGCAGCATCTGGCCGGTGGGGGACTCCTTGTAGGCGAGCAGCAGCTCGCGGTCCACCGACTCGTACTGCTGGCCGAGCGGGTTGTAGATCTTCGCACTCGGGAAGAACGAGTCCATGCCGAAGGTGCGGTACTCGTCCGGCGCGATCAGCACGAACCGCTTGCCGATCTCCTTGTCCCGCATGAGGTCCTTCAGCAGCCGTACGAACGCCATGGTGGTGGCGATGGACTGCTGACCCGACCCCTTCTTCACACTCGCGTACGCCTTCTCGTCCGGCAGTGCGAGCGGCTTGGAGCGCACGACGCGCGTGGGCACGTAGCCCCCGAGCGACTTGCGCCGGTCGTGCATGTACTGCATCTCCTCCGAGTCCCGGCCGGGGTGGTAGTACGGCGGGGCGCCGGACTCCAGCTCGCGGTCGGAGATCGGCAGGTGCAGCCGGTCGCGGAAGCCCTTGAGGTCGTCGACCGTCAGCTTCTTCATCTGGTGGGTGGCGTTGCGGCCCTCGAAGTTGGGGCCCAGCGTCCAGCCCTTGACCGTCTTGGCCAGGATCACCGTCGGCTGGCCCTTGTGCTCCTTGGCCGCCTTGAACGCCGCGTAGATCTTGCGGTGGTCGTGGCCGCCGCGGCCGAGGTGCAGGATCTGGTCGTCGGTCATGTTCTCGACCATGGCGCGCAGCCGGTGGTCGTCACCGAAGAAGTGGTCCCGGATGTAGGCGCCGGACTCGGTGGCGTACGTCTGGAACTGGCCGTCCGGGGTGGTGTTCATCCGGTTGACCAGCACGCCGTCCCGGTCCTGGGCCAGCAGCGGGTCCCAGCTCCGGTCCCACACCAGCTTGATCACGTTCCAGCCGGCGCCCCGGAACTGCGACTCCAGCTCCTGGATGATCTTGCCGTTGCCGCGCACCGGGCCGTCGAGCCGCTGGAGGTTGCAGTTGACCACGAAGGTCAGGTTGTCCAGCCCCTCGCGGGCGGCGATGGAGAGCTGGCCCAGCGACTCCGGCTCGTCCATCTCGCCGTCGCCGAGGAACGCCCACACGTGCGAGCCGGAGGTGTCGGCGATGCCGCGCGCCTCCATGTACCGGTTCATCCGGGCCTGGTAGATCGCGCCGAGCGGGCCGAGGCCCATCGAGACGGTCGGGAACTCCCAGAAGTCCGGCATCGAGCGCGGGTGGGGATAGCTGGAGAGCCCGTCCGGGAACTTGGAGTGCTCCTGGCGGAACCCGTCGAGCTGGTTCTCCGAGAGCCGGTCCAGCAGGTACGCGCGGGCGTAGATGCCGGGCGAGGCGTGGCCCTGGAAGAAGACCTGGTCGCCGCCGTCACCGCCGTCCTTGCCCCGGAAGAAGTGGTTGAAGCCCACGTCGTAGAGGGACGCGGAGGAGGCGAAGGTGGCGATGTGGCCGCCCACGCCGATGCCGGGGCGCTGGGCCCGCGAGACCATCACGGCCGCGTTCCAGCGGGTGGCGTTGAGGATGCGGCGCTCGATCTCCTCGTTGCCGGGGAAGAACGGCTCGCTCTTGGTGGGGATCGTGTTGACGTAGTCCGTGCTGCGCATCTCGGGCACGGCCACGCGCTTCTCGCGGGCCCGTTCGATCAGCCGCAGCATGAGATACCTGGCCCGCTCCCGGCCACGCTCGTCCACGGCGGCGTCGAGGGAGTCGAGCCACTCCTGCGTTTCCTCGGGATCGAAGTCAGGAACCTGACTCGGAAGGCCGCCAATGATGATCGGATTGCGATCGGAACCGGAAGCCACGCTGTTCCTTACCTGTCGGAGGGACCTGCCTACACCGTTCCCCATCGTGTACCTGGGGAACGTGATACGTCATCCACTGGTTCCCCCGTTGCTCTCGCCGGACCGTTCAAATCATGACGATACGCCCGGGGCGTGACGGGCATGGCAAAGTTGTTCGATGGGCGTATCGACGGATGATTCCGAAGTGCGCATAAGGGGCACATCGGTGTGATGTGGTTCTCGGGGAAACGGGATACGGTGCCAGGAGTGGCGGCGAAGCGGCCCGGAACGTCACCGTTTCGGCGGTCAGGAGGGCCGGGTACTTGCGCGATCCGTCCCGCCCGTGTGGACTACGGCCAATGCTTCGCGCACGCGCGTGGCTCAGATATTCACCAAGACATGATCAGGAGGCAACCCGTGAGCGCGACCGCGGACCACGCGGAGGAGCGGACGAACCCTGCCGCCAGGCTGGGGTTCCAGCCCGGACAGGTGGTCCAGGAGATCGGCTACGACGAGGACGTCGATCAGGAGCTCCGCGAGGCCATCGAGGAAGCCGTCGAAGGCGACCTGATGGACGAGGAATACGACGACGTGGCCGACGCCGTTGTGCTGTGGTTCCGTGATGACGACGGAGACCTCACCGATGTACTCGTGGATGCCACCACGTACATCGAAGAGGGCGGCGCCATCCTGCTTCTGACGCCGAAGACCGGCCGTACGGGGTACGTGGAGCCGAGCGACATCTCGGAGGCCGCAACCACCGCAGGGCTGACCGCTTCGAAGAGCGTCAGCGTCGGCAAGGACTGGAGCGGCTCGCGTCTGGCGACGCCGAAGGCCGCCAAGTCCGGCAAGCGTTAGAAAGAACGCGTCATCGCCGCGCCGAGCGGGCCGGGACTCCCCGGTCCGCCCGGCGGTCCCGGCGTGATCGCTGCGTAGGGTGGGACCGGGCGAGTGACCCGCGCTCACCCGTACGGCTCAGCGAAGGGATGCAGGACGATGGCGCTCCAGGTCGGCGACGAGGCACCCGACTTCGAACTGAAGGACAACCACGGCCGCACCGTGCGGCTCTCCGACTTCCGGGGCGAGAAGAACGTGGTGCTGCTCTTCTACCCCTTCGCCTTCACCGGCGTCTGCACCGGTGAGCTGTGCGAACTGCGTGACAACCTGCCGCAGTTCACCGACCGCGACACCGAGCTGCTCGCCGTCTCCAACGACTCCATGCACACCCTGCGCGTCTTCGGCGAGCAGGAGGGCCTGGAGTACCCGCTGCTCAGCGACTTCTGGCCGCACGGCAACGTCAGCCGCGCCTACGGCGTCTTCGACGAGGACAAGGGGTGCGCCGTGCGCGGCACCTTCATCCTGGACAAGACGGGCACCGTGCGCTGGACCGTCGTCAACGGCCTGCCCGACGCCCGTGACCTGACCGACTACGTGAAGGCGCTCGACACCCTGTGAGGGCCCCGCGCGCCGCGGGAACCCGTCACTAGGATCGGCACGTTGATCCCATATCCGATGCACTACGGGGCTGTCGGCCCCTG
The DNA here is from genome assembly GCF_004784475.1 of Streptomyces bauhiniae. Classification (GTDB taxonomy): domain Bacteria; phylum Actinomycetota; class Actinomycetes; order Streptomycetales; family Streptomycetaceae; genus Streptomyces; species Streptomyces seoulensis. The sequence continues at coordinate 586,150 of NZ_SRRT01000003.1, read as the reverse complement.
GACACCACATGGAGGACCCGTGGGAGTCAGCCTCAGCAAGGGTGGCAACGTCTCGCTGACCAAGGAGGCTCCCGGCCTGACCGCCGTCATCGTCGGTCTGGGCTGGGACGTGCGCACCACGACCGGCACCGACTTCGACCTCGATGCCAGCGCACTGCTGCTGAACAACGTCGGCAAGGTCGGCAGCGACCAGAACTTCATCTTCTTCAACAACCTCAAGAGCCCCGACGGCTCGGTCGAGCACACCGGCGACAACCTCACCGGTGAGGGCGAGGGCGACGACGAGCAGATCAAGGTCGACCTCGCCGCCGTCCCGGCCGACGTGGAGAAGATCGTCTTCCCGGTCTCGATCTACGAGGCCGAGAACCGCCAGCAGTCCTTCGGCCAGGTCCGCAACGCCTTCATCCGCGTCGTCAACCAGGCCGGCGGCCAGGAACTCGCGCGCTACGACCTCAGCGAGGACGCCTCCACCGAGACCGCCATGGTCTTCGGCGAGCTGTACCGCAACGGCCCGGAGTGGAAGTTCCGCGCCATCGGCCAGGGCTACGCCTCGGGCCTGCGCGGCATCGCCCAGGACTTCGGCGTCAACGTCTGACGCCGTACGGCTCGCACCTCCTCCGGCGCCGTTCCGCGTTTGCGGGCGGCGCCGGTGGCGCAGGAGAACCAGGAACACCACAGGGGAGGATCAGCATGGGTGTCACGCTCGCCAAGGGAGGCAATGTCTCCCTCTCCAAGGCCGCGCCGAATCTCACCAACGTCATGATCGGGCTCGGCTGGGACGCCCGCTCCACCACCGGCGCCCCCTTCGACCTGGACGCCAGCGCCCTGCTGTGCGGCGCCGGGAACCGGGTGCTCGGGGACGAGTACTTCGTGTTCTACAACCAGCTCACCAGCCCCGAGGGCTCGGTGGAGCACACCGGCGACAACCTCACCGGTGAGGGCGAGGGCGACGACGAATCGATTCTGGTGGACCTTTCGCAGGTGCCGCCGCAGTGCGAGAAGATCATTTTCCCCGTCTCGATCCATATGGCGGACGAGCGCAACCAGTCCTTCGGCCAGGTCGCCAACGCTTTCATCCGGGTGGTCAACCGGTCCGACGACCAGGAACTCGCGCGCTACGACCTCAGCGAGGACGCCTCCACCGAAACGGCCATGATCTTCGGCGAGCTCTACCGGTATCAGGGCGAATGGAAGTTCCGTGCGGTCGGACAGGGGTACGCGTCCGGACTTCGGGGCATCGCTCTAGACTTCGGAGTCAACGTTTCGTAAAGCCGGGTACGGCGGCGGGGGAGACCTCCCTCAGACAGCGTCTGGGAGGGGCCCCCAGAAGATGATGGGGTAGCCAGTGCTTCTGAAAACCTTCGGCTGGTCTTTCGCGATCACCGCGATCGGCCTGGTCGCGGCGGTCTTCTACGGGGGGTGGCAGGGCTTCGGCATCGTGGCGATCCTTTCCGTCCTCGAGATCTCGCTGTCCTTCGACAACGCGGTGGTCAACGCCGGAATCCTGAAGAAGATGAATGCCTTCTGGCAGAAGATCTTCCTCACCGTCGGCGTGCTCATCGCGGTCTTCGGCATGCGGCTGGTCTTCCCCGTCGTCATCGTCGCCATCAGCGCCAAGATGGGCCCGATCGAGGCCGTCAATCTCGCGCTGAACAACAAGGACCGCTATCAGGAACTGGTCACCGACGCCCACCCGGCCATCGCCGCGTTCGGTGGCATGTTCCTGCTGATGATCTTCCTCGACTTCATCTTCGAGGACCGGGACATCCAGTGGCTGCGCTGGATCGAGCGGCCGCTGGCCAAGCTCGGCAAGGTCGACATGCTGTCGGTCTGCATCGCCATGATCGTCCTGCTGATCACCTCCTTCACCTTCGCCACCCACGCCCACCAGCACGGCGGCGCCCATGTCGACAAGGCCCAGACGGTCCTGATCGCGGGCATCGCGGGTCTGATCACGTACATGGTCGTCGGCGGTCTCTCCGGGTACTTCGAGGACAAGCTGGAGGCCGAGGAGGAAGCCGAGCACGAGGCCGAGGAGGAGGCCGCCCGCTCCGGCAAGCCACGCTCGGCGGTGCAGTTGGCCGGCCAGGCCGCGTTCTTCATGTTCCTGTACCTGGAGGTCCTGGACGCGTCCTTCTCCTTCGACGGCGTGATCGGCGCCTTCGCCATCACCAACGACATCGTCCTGATGGCGCTGGGCCTCGGCATCGGCGCGATGTATGTCCGTTCGCTCACCGTCTACCTGGTCCGCCAGGGCACCCTGGACGACTACGTCTACCTGGAGCACGGCGCCCACTACGCGATCGGCGCCCTGGCCGTGATCCTCATGGTCACCATCCAGTACCAGATCAACGAGGTCATCACCGGCCTGGTCGGCGTCGTCCTGATCGCCGCGTCCTTCTGGTCCTCGGTCCGCCGCAACCGCGCCCTCGCGGCGGCCGGCGGCGATGCCGGGTCGAGCGAGAAGACGGAGATCTCCTCCGGGGTCTGAGGGCCCGGGTCCGGCGGCCCCCTAGGGGCAAGATCGGGGACGTGGCGGGGTGTGGCACCCCGCTCGGTGAGGAACGCTTCGACTGGGGCGGCCGACTCGGGTCGGCCGCCCCGACGACTTTTCTCCAGGGGGGCGGACATGGGATTTCTCGACGGACTGCTGGGCGGCCGCACCGCCGACTTCGACTCGGGCAGCTCCGGGTCCAACGCGATCGAACTGACCAAGCGGCACCAGCAGGTGTCCCTCACCAAACAGGGCGCGGCCACCGGCAACCTCCGGGTCAACCTGACCTGGCGGATGCGCACCTCCGACTTCGGCGGCCCCCAGCGCGGCAGCCTCTTCCGGCATCCCTTCAAGGCACTGAAACCACCGGAAGTGATGGGCCACGGCCAGAGCATGGTCAACGTCGACCTGGACCTCGGCTGCCTCTACGAACTCGCCGACGGCACCAAGGGCGTCGTCCAGCCCCTCGGCGGCTACCTGGGCGACGTCAACGCCCCGCCCTACGTCAAGCTCAGCGGCGACGACCGGTTCGGCTCCGCCTCGGGCGAGACGATGTACGTCAACCTGGACCACCGGGACGCCATCAAACGCCTGCTGGTCTTCGTGTACATCTACGACCAGACCCCGGCCTTCGACCGCACCCACGCCGTGGTCACGCTCTACCCGAGCAACGGCCCGCGCATCGAGATCGGCCTGGACGAACGCCATCCGCAGGCCCGCTCGTGCGCGGTGGTGCTGATAGAGAACGTGAAGGGCGAACTGATGGTGCGCCGCGAGGTGAAGTTCGTCTACGGCTTCCAGGGCGAGCTGGACCGCCTGTACGGCTGGGGCCTGACCTGGGGCCGGGGCTACAAGACCAAGGCGGACCGGTGAGCGGGCCCGCCTAGCGCCCGAGGAACTGCGGTCCCTGCGGCGGCAGCCGGAAGTCCGGGTCCAGCGGGGCCGCGGCGGGCACCGGCTGGGGCTGGGGGTAGCCGTAGGCGGGCGGCGCCTGCGTCTGGACGGACTGGGGGTAGCCGTAGGTGGCCTGGCTCGCGGAGGCGGGCTGCGGATAGCCGTACGCGGGCTGCGGGGCGGAGACGGGCTGCGGATAGCCGTAGGCCGGCGGCTGGGCGGGCAGCGGCGGCAGCGGTACGGGCTGCTCCGGGGGGAGCGGCACCGACCTGGACTCGTGCGGGCGCGGCTCCTCGGCCGCCGCCTCCGACTCGTCCACCGAGATGCCGAAGTCGGTGGCGAGCCCCTCCAGGCCGTTGGAGTAGCCCTCGCCCAGCGCGCGGAACTTCCAGGCGTCCCCGCGCCGGTACAGCTCGCCGCAGATCAGCGCCGTCTCCGCGCCGGTCTCCGGCTTCACCTCGAACCGGGCCAGCGGCTCGGCGTCGGCCACCGAGGCGTCGTAGACCAGCACACTCAGGGACGGGACGCGGTCGAAGGGGACGTCGTCGGCGGAGGCCACCAGCAGGACGCGGTCCACCCCGGACTCGACCCTGGCCAGGTCCACCTGGATGGTGTCGGTCAGGCCCCCGGCGACCGGTTTCCGGCCGAGCCCCCACACCGCGCCGGAGGGGTGGCGGGGCTGGTTGTAGAAGACGAAGTCCTCGTCCGAGCGCACCCGGCCGTCCGGGCCCAGCAGCAGCGCGGAGGCGTCGACCTCGGGGACGTCCTGTCCCGGTGTCCAGCGCAGCACCGCCCGTACCGCGGCGGCGTCCAGCGGGACGTTCGACCCCTTCAGCATCGCGTGCGTCATGCGGTCATCCTGCCTTCTCCGTCCTGGTCACGACAATGCGGGGGGTGTTCCGCCCGACACGGGCGGGTAACCGGAAATTCATGCCGGCCGGGAACCCCGGACATGCGTCTCTACGTACTATTACCGGCCACCCTTTGCGGAAATCACAGACACGGCAATCACAGACTCGGCGCGCCTTGAGGGAGTCCTATGCGTCATTTCGGGCACATCGCCCCAGAAACGCGGGAGCGTCTCTTCCACCAGGAGCCGTGCGCCTTCACCGCCGACTCCCCGGCCAGGCTGCTCTCGGCGGGCCTCGGGGCCACCCTGTACAGCCCGGCCACCCGGCCCCGGCTCGCCGCCGACATCGTCAAGCAGACGGCCGGCGGTGTCGTCTCGATGGTGCTGTGCCTGGAGGACTCCATCGCGGACGAGGACGTGCCCGCAGGGGAGGAGAACCTGGTCCGGCAGTTCGCCGAGCTGGACGCCCTCAACGCCCGGACCGGCGCCGAGCCGCCGCTGCTGTTCGTCCGGGTGCGCACGCCCGACCAGATCCCCGACCTGGTCCGGCGCCTCGGTGACAGCGTCCGGCTGCTGTCCGGATTCGTGCTGCCCAAGTTCACCGAGGAGCGGGGCGTCCCCTTCCTGGAGGCGCTGAGCGCGGCCGAGACCGCCTGCGGACGGCGGCTTTTCGCCATGCCGGTGCTGGAGTCGCCCGAGCTGCTCTACCGCGAGTCCCGCGTGGAGACCCTGGAGGGCATCGCCCGCGCGGTCGGCAAGTACCGCGACCGGGTCCTCGCGCTGCGCCTGGGCGTCACCGACTTCTGCTCCTCCTACGGCCTGCGCCGTGCCCCCGACATGACCGCGTACGACGTCCAGATCGTCGCCTCCGTCATCGGTGACGTGGTCAACATGCTGGGCCGGGCCGACGGCAGCGGGTTCACCGTGACCGGGCCGGTGTGGGAGTACTTCCGGGTCCCCGAGCGCGTCTTCAAGCCGCAGCTCAGGACGAGCCCCTTCCTGGAGGTGCGCGCCGTCGGACTGCGCGAGAAGCTGATCGAACACGCCATGGACGGCCTGCTGCGGGAGATCTCCCTGGACCAGGCCAACGGTCTGCTCGGCAAGACCTGCATCCATCCCTCCCATGTGCTTCCCGTGCACGCGCTCTCCGTGGTCAGCCACGAGGAGTTCAGCGACGCGGCGGACATCCTCCGGCCGGACAGCGACGGCGGCGGAGTCCTGAGGTCCGCGTACACGAACAAGATGAACGAGGTGAAGCCGCACCGCGCCTGGGCCGAGCGGACCCTGCTGCGCGCGGAGGTCTTCGGGGTGGCCAACGAGGACGTCGGCTTCGTGGACCTGCTCACCGCCGGCGTGACCGGCTGAGCCCCCTTCCCCGTACAAAGAGCCACCTCTCTCCACCCCCGAGCCGCAAGGAACGCATGAGAAACGCAGTGAACGACGGCGTCTGGTCCGGCACCTGGGTCGCCCGGCGACTCGGTGTCGAACTGGAGGGCGACGAGCGCCTGACCGACCTGCTGGGGATGGCGCTGCGCCGCAACCCCAAGCGGGCCCATCTGCTGGTCTCGAAGGTGCTCGGCAAGCACGTCCCGCAGTCGCCCGCCGTGGTCCACGGCCACGGGGTCCGCCTCGGCCACCGGGTCCGCGCCCTGCTCGGGGACGCGGAGGCGGCCCGCGCGGTCGTCCTCGGGTACGCGGAGACCGCCACCGGCCTCGGCCACTCGGTCGCGGACGGCCTCGCCCTCGCCCCGTATCTCCACTCCACCCGCCGCCCGGTCACCGGGGTCACCCCGGCCGGCGGTTTCGAGGAGTCCCACTCGCACGCCACCTCCCACCTGCTGCTCCCCGAGGACCCGGCGCTGCTGGCCGGGGACGGCCCGCTGGTGCTGGTGGACGACGAGTTCTCCACCGGCAACACCGTCCTGAACACCATCCGCGAGCTGCACGCCCACCACCCCCGGGATCGCTACGTGGTCGTCGCCCTGGTCGACATGCGCTCCGCCGAGGACGCCGCCCAACTGGACCGGTTCGCCGCCGGGATCGGCGCCCGCGTCGACCTGGTCGCGGCCGCCTCCGGGAGCGTACGGCTGCCGGAGGGCGTGCTGGAGAAGGGGCAGGCGCTGGTCGCGGAGCACGAGCGGGCCGACGCCGCGCCCGGCCCGGTGCCGGGCGGCGAGGTGCGGCGGGTCGAGCTGGGCTGGCCGGCCGGGCTGCCCGACGGCGGACGGCACGGCTTCACCCCGGCCCACCGCGCCCGGCTGGAGGCCGCGCTGCCCGGCATGGCCGCCCGGATCGCCGACGCGCTGCCCGACGGCTCCCGCCGGGTGCTGGTGCTGGGTTTCGAGGAGCTGATGTACGCCCCGCTGCGGCTCGCGGCCGAGCTGGAGCGGACCGTCCCGGCCGAGGTGCGCTACTCCACCACCACCCGCTCACCCGTCCTCGCCGTGGACGACCCCGGCTACGCGATACGCACCCGGCTCGCCTTCCCCGCCCACGACGACCCGGCGGACGGCCCCGGCGAGCGGTACGCGTACAACGTCGCGGGCGCGGGCTTCGACACCGTGGTCGCCGTCGTCGACTCCGCCGCCGACACCCCCGCCCTGCACGCCCCGGACGGCCTGCTCGCCCGGCTCGCGGCGCACGCCCCGCACGTCCTGCTCGCGGTCGTGCCCGCCCACGAGCCCCACCTTCCCGAAAGGCCGGCCATGCTGCCCGAGCCCCTCCGCGGCCCCGCCTTCTCCTCGTACGCCCCCGACGAGGTCGGCTGGCTGCTCCAGGATCTCTCCTCGGTCAGCCTGGAGGCGCCCACCGAGGAGCGCGAGGAGGCCGTGCAGAACGGCGGCGCGCACTACGCGGAGTCGCTGCCGGTCGAGTACCAGCCCAGCGAGCGCTACCAGGCCCTCTTCCACGCCGCCCTGGACACCTCCGCCGACCGGATCGCCCGCGCGGTCGGCGTGGTCACCGAGACCGTGCTCACCGAGCGCGGCGGCACCCCGGTCCTGGTCTCCCTCGCCCGCGCCGGAACACCCGTCGGCGTCCTCATGCGCCGCTGGGCCGAGCAGCGGTACGGAGTCGAACTCCCGCACTACGCCGTCTCGATCGTCCGGGGCCGGGGCATCGACGCCAACGCCCTGCGCTGGCTGGCCGCGCACCACGACCCGCGTGACGTCGTCTTCGTGGACGGCTGGACCGGCAAGGGTGCCATCACCCGCGAACTGGCCGCCGCCATCGAGGAGTTCGAGCGCGCCGAGGGAGTCACCGGCTTCGACCCGGAGATCGCCGTCCTCGCCGACCCCGGCTCCTGTGTGCGCACCTACGGCACCCGCGACGACTTCCTCATACCCTCCGCCTGCCTCAACTCCACGGTCTCCGGCCTGATATCGCGTACCGTGCTCCGCGCCGACCTGGTCGGCCCGGACGACTTCCACGGCGCGAAGTTCTACCGCGAACTGGCCGACGCCGATGTGTCGGTGGCCTTCCTCGACGCCATCTCCGCCCGCTTCCCCGAGGTCCGCGACGAGGTGGACGCGGCCGTCAAGGAACTGCTCGCCGAGGACCGCACCCCGACCTGGGAGGGCTGGCGGGCCGTGGAGCGGATCAGCGAGGAGTACGGCATCCACGACGTGAACCTGGTCAAGCCCGGCGTCGGGGAGACCACCCGGGTGCTGCTGCGCCGGGTGCCCTGGAAGATCCTCGCCAAGGCGGGCGCGGGCGCCGACCTCGACCACGTCCGGCTGCTCGCCGAACAGCGCGGGGTGCCGGTGGAGGAGGTCGACGACCTGCCGTACACCTGCGTCGGGCTGATCCACCCTAAGTACACGCGCGGTGCGACCGGTGCCGACGGCCGGGCGGTGAACGTCTGATGACGGTACTGGTGGCCAGCGACCTCGACCGCACGCTGATCTACTCGGCGGGCGCCCTCGCCCTCACCATGCCCGACGCCCGCGCGCCCCGGCTGCTCTGCGTGGAGGTGCACGAGGCCCGTCCGCTGTCCTTCATGACGGAGACGGCGGCCGCCCTGCTGACCGAGCTGGCGGACGCGGCGGTGTTCGTACCGACGACCACCCGGACCCGTACCCAGTACAACCGGATCAACCTGCCCGGCCCGCCCGCCCGGTACGCGATCTGCGCCAACGGCGGCCATCTCCTGGTCGACGGCGTCACCGACCGGGACTGGCACGCCTCGGTCCTGGCCCGGCTCGCCGACGAGTGCGCGCCGCTCGCCGAGATCAACGACCATCTGCGCCGGACCTCCGACCCGGTCTGGCTGCGCAAGCAGCGGGTGGCCGAGGACCTGTTCGCCTACCTGGTGGTCGAGCGGGAGCTGCTGCCCGAGGAGTGGGTGGGCGAGCTGGCCGAGTGGGCCGGGGAGCGCGGCTGGACGGTGTCGCTCCAGGGCCGCAAGATCTACGCCGTTCCGCAGCCGCTCACCAAGGGCGCGGCGGTGCGCGAGGTGGCCCGGCGCACCGGCGCCGAGCTGACGCTCGCGGCCGGGGACTCGCATCTGGACGCCGACCTGCTGCTGGCCGCCGACCGGGGCTGGCGCCCCGGCCACGGCGAGCTGGCCGACAGCGGCTGGACCGCGCCCATGATCGGCGCGGTGGCCGAGCGGGGGGTGCTGGCGGGGGAGCGGATCACCCGCGAGTTCCTGCGGGTGGCGCGGGGCGCGGTGGTCCCGGCGCGGCTTCCGGCGTAGGAGTACGGCGGGCAGCGAAACGGCACCGGATGACCGGTGCCGTTTTCACCTGCTGCTCAGCCGCAGCAGCCGCCCCCGCAGCAGCCACCGCCGCCGCCTCCGCCCGAGGGGGCCGGGGCGGCGGAGGAGCCGCCGACGGCCACCGCCGACAGCAGCTTGACCGTGTCGTCGTGGCCCTCGGGGCAGGCGGCGGGCGCGGCGGACTCCGCCATGGGGCGGCTGAGTTCGAAGGTGTCGCCGCAGGTCCGGCAGCGGTACTCGTAGCGAGGCATGCGCACAGGTTAGCCGCCGGACCCGGCGTGTGGGGGAGTCACTCGGGCTTCGTGTCCGGCCCGGTGACGGCGCGCTTGTCCGGGGTGGTGAGGACCGGGTCCTCGTGCTCGGCCTCGGGGTGCCGGGAGCGCCAGTAGGGGTTGTCGTGCGGGAGGGACGAGCCGACCCGGCCGTACATGCCGAAGGTCATCAGCAGCAGGCCGACGATGAAGGTGAAGAACACGTTCTGGATCTTGAACGCCAGGAAGTTGTTCTCGGTGTCCAGCAGACCCAGGTTCAGAAAGCCGCTCAGGATGAACAGCACGCCGAAGACCATGTTCAGGGTCGAGGCGAAGTTGCCGCCGATCACCATCCCGGCCAGCAGGATCACGCCGACGCAGATGGAGAGGATGCTCAGCGCGCCGTTGGTGTTCAGGCCCGCGACCGTGTCGCTGCCGACGTTGAAGGCACCGATGTGGCCGACCAGGCCGAGGATGCCGAAGACCAGCAGGAACAGCCCGATCAGGCCCGCGCCGATGCGGTAGACGGCGTTCAGCTTGTGGTCGACGGGCAGATGCTCGTCGAACACGGTGCGGCGCCGGGTGGACTGCTTGTCGCGCGAGTGCACTGCGTGTGCGGCCATGTCGCCTCCTTGGGGGCGCGTGCGGAGGCCGTCCCGTACCCCTCAATACTCGCCAGCACCACACGCACCGGCAACAGGGGCGCCGCCGGGCGGGCTCACTGGGCGGGGCCGCCGCGCTCCTCGCGGATCTGCGCGACGACGCGCGCGACCGTGTTCCGTACGGCCTCGGTCTCGGTGAGGAAGTGCCAGTAGTCGGGGTGCCGGCCGCTGTCCAGCGTGGCGACCGCGCGGTCCAGCCGGGCCACCGCCTCGTCCAGCGGACGGGCGTGCCGGGGGTCGGGCGCGCTGCGGCCGGTCATGGCGAGCCGCTGGGCGTCCCGGAGCGCGAACCGGGTCCGCTCGATCTCCTGCCGGGGGTCCTTCTGGACGGCGTTCAGCCTGGTCAGCCGGTCCCCGGCCGCCGACACCGCCTCGTCGGTGGTGTTCAGCAGGGCCCGTACGGTCGACAGCAGTGAGGTGGCGTCCGGCCAGCGCTGGGCCTCCCGCGCGGCGCGGGCCTCGGTCAGCTTGCGCTCGGCCTGGTGGACGTTCTCGGCGGCCTGCTCGGGGACGTGCTGGAGGTCCTGCCAGCAGGCGGCCGAGAACCGGCGCCGCAGCTCGCTCAGCACCGGCTCGACCTGGCCGCTGCGGGTGGTCAGGGCCTGGGCGCGGGTGCTCAGGCTGACCAGGCGGCGGTCGATCTCGGCGGCGCGCTCCGGCAGCCGCTCGGCCTCGGCCCGGATCGCCCCGGCCTCCCGCTGCACCCGCTCGGCCCGCTCCAGTGTGGCCGCCACGCCGTGCTGTCCGGCGCCCTGGTTGAGCCGGGTCAGCTCGGGGGAGAGGGCGGCGAGGCGGGCGGCCAGGTCGTCGGCGTTCAGCCGCTTCTCGCGTACGGCGTCCAGGGCGTTGCTCGCGCCGAGCAGGGCCTGCCGGGCGCGCTCGACCGCGGGCGCGAGCCGGGCGAGCCGGGTCTCGGCGCTGCCGAGGAGGGGGCCGAGGGAGGTGGCGAAGCGGTCCAGCTCGCCCTTGACCCGCACCAGCTCGTCCTTCGCGGCGGTCAGCTCGGTACGGGCGCGGTTCGCGGTGGCCGCGTCGAGGTCGTCGCGGTCGAGATCCTGGGCGTCGACGGCCTGGATGTACGTCTGGCTCGCCTCGTCTATGCGCCGGCCGAGCGCCTCGAAGTCGGCGACGGTACGGCGGGCGGCGGGGGAGTCGTCGACCGCGGAGATGGTCTCGATGGAGATGCGCAGGTCGCGCTGGGCGGTGTCCAGCTCGTAGAACGCGGCCGCCGCGGCGTCCTTGGCCGCCTGTGCCTCGGCCCGCTGGCTCTCGGCGCGGCCGCCGAACCAGCGCCGGGTGCCGCCGCCGGCGAACGCGGACGCCATGGTGAGCGCGGCCAGCACGGGGAGGCTCAGCAGGGTGAGGGCGTCGCGCGCGGGGGACGGCGGGTGCGGGTGGGTCTGCGCTGCTGACGTGCCCGGTGTCGCCGTCACATCCCTCTCCCGTGCTGCGGTTGGCCCTGGGTGGTGTCATTCTCCCACCCGTTGAAGACGAACACACGGCCCGGTCAGTTCACCCCCGCCCGCGCCTCTTCCAGGGTTTGCGGGGCACCGCCCGGGGCAAGGTAGGCTGTCGACTCGTCCCGGCCACGTGCCCGGACCACGGGTGCGTAGCTCAGGGGTAGAGCGCCTGCCTTACAAGCAGGATGTCGGCGGTTCGAAACCGTCCGCGCCCACCGTGTGAAGTGGCAGGCCAGAGGCTTGCGGCGGCCCTCCGGGAGTGTCCGGGGGGCCGTTTTTCACGGCCATCCGCTCTTCGCGGCTATCCGCCGACCGGCTCCTCCCGTACCGGCCGCCCCCGTACCTCCAGGCTGCCCAGCAGCTCCGCCGTGGCCTGGGTGACGGCGTCCACCGCGTGGTCGAACGCCTCGCGGTTGTGGGCGGCGGGGGCGCGGAAGCCCGAGACCTTGCGTACGTACTGCAGCGCGGCGGCGCGGATGTCGTCCTCGGTGGCCTCACCGGGCAACACGGGCGGCCGCAACGTCTTGATACTCCGGCACATGTCTCAAGTCTCCTCCAGCCGGGGCGCGCGTGAAGGATGATCGGCGCGAGGCGGCCACCGGATGTCGGGGCCGACCGTAGGAGAGGACACGTTCATGACGAGCAGGCCCACGGTGGCGATACTCGGTCCCGGCGGCATCGGCGGACTTCTCGCCGCGCTGCTGTCCCGTTCCGGGCACCGGGTCATCTGCCTGGCGCGGGAGGGTACGGCGGAGGTGCTGCGCCGGGACGGAATCCAGGTGCGCAGCGGGCAGTTCGGGGACTTTCACGCGGGCGTGGAGGCGGACACCGAGCTGCGCGAGCCGGTCGACGCCTGCCTGATCACCGTCAAGCACACCACGCTGGACGCCGCCCTGACCCGCGTACCGCCCGCCGTACTCGGGGACGCCCTGGTCGTGCCGCTGCTGAACGGCGTCGAACACCCGGCGTCGCTGCGTACGCGGTACGCGCCCGAGCTGGTCGCCCCCGTGACGATCCGGGTGGAGTCCACCCGCGTCCAGGGCGGGGACGGCGAGGGTGTGGTGATCGAACACGGCAGCCCCTTCACCGAGATCGACCTCGCGGGCGCGGCGACGGTACGGCCCCGCCTCGACGCCCTGGCCTCGGCCCTCACGGGGGCCGGGGTGACGGCGCGTGTGGTGGACGACGAGACGGCGGCCCTGTGGGCCAAGATGGCGTTCCTGGCCCCGTTCGCCCTGCTCACGACGCGGTACGGGGTGCCGATCGGCGAGGCCCGTACGCGGTACCGCGCGGAGCTGGAGGCCCTGGTGGCCGAGACGGCGGCGGTCGCCCGCGCCTGCGGCGTCCCGGCGGACCCGGCCGGGGCCCTCGCCCGCTACGACCTGTTCCCGGCGGCGGCGAAGTCCTCGATGCAACGGGACGCGGAGGCGGGTCGCGCCCTCGAACTCGACGCGATCGGCGGGGCGTTGCTGCGTGCGGCGGAACGGCACGGGGTGGCGGTGCCGGTGACGGCGCGGTTGGTGAGGGAGCTGGGCGGCGCCGGCGTCTGAGGCCACTCGTTCGAATGAACTGCCCGGCGTAGCTCGCTACTGGAAATCGAACAGGCGTACCATTGCCGTGTGTCTGCGTCCCATGGATTCCCCAGTGACCTGCTCGCCGGGCAGGAGGAGCTGCATCAGATCAGGGCCGAGCTGTCGGCCCTGCTCAAGCGGCTGCCCTGGTCGGTCGAGCCGCTGGACGGCTTCACCGACGACACCGGCTGGCGCAAGATCGAACGCCCCGCGTCCCCCGGCTGGACCGCCGACGAACAGGCCGAGGTCGAAAAACTCCGCCGCCGCGAACACGAACTCGCCGTCTTCATCACCGGCCACCGCTACTGGACCGAAATAGCGGCGCCGGACCGAGTCCAGGCCCGCGCGAAACTGAAGCACGCGCACGAGGAGCAGTAGCCTCAGCCGAGGTAGGGCTCGGCACGCTCCTCGAAGGCATGCCGCAGCCGCAGCCGCTGCGTGTGGTGCATCGGCAACTCCGCGATCTCACCGGGCGCGACCCACCGCAACTCGGTGGACTCGTCGGAGAGGGCCAGCTCCCCGCCGACCAGACGTGCCCGGAAACAGACATTGAACTGCCGGCGCACCTCCCCGTCGCTGTAGGCGATCACATGCCGAGGGTCGGTGTACGTCCCGACGAGCCCCGTCACCTCCACGTCCAGCCCCGTCTCCTCCTTCACCTCGCGCACAGCGGTGCCGGGCAGCGAGTCCGTCATCTCCATGCCGCCCCCGGGCAACGCCCACAGCCCACTGTCCCGCCGCCGCTGAAGCAGCACCCGCCCTTGGCTGTCGGTCACAACAGCGGAGGCCGCGACCACGAGGCTGTTGGGGGTGGGGGCGTCGGGGTCGTCGTAGTACTCAGTGCGGCGGGACACGGCTATTCCTCCACGGTCTGGGTCGTGCTCCACACGGCATCGAAGCTGGCTGCGTAGGTGTCGAAGAGACCGCCGTCCTCTACGCGTCGGAGGTGCCAGACAGGTGCCCCGTAGGCGTTGACTCCCAACACGTGGCCGTTGACGAGCATTTGGTCGTCCGCCCGGTAGACCGAGTTGTACAGCGTTGTCGCGTGGGTGCGGACCTGCACGCCAGGAACGGTGATCAGCGGCCGGTAGTGCATGAGGGCGAGGCGTGACCTGGATTCGATACCGTGCCCGAACTGCTCCTCCTGGCCGCGTTGCTGTACGGCCGAACTGTCGGCGTCACCCACCGCGATCCGCACGGCGCACCCTGCTGCCGCCCGTTCTTCCAGTAGTTCATTGAGCCGCGGGTAGCCCTCGTGCAGGAAGACTCCGGCGTACACGAGAACGTCGATCTGCTCCCGTGCCTGTGCGAACAGCTCGATGTAAGCCGCTATCGGCAGGTCGGCACGGCGCGGGTACAGGGCGACCAGTTCAGGGCTGATCGCCCGTGCTCTCCTCGGCTGCCGAAGTGCCGGCCACAGCGCGTGGACGTCCTCGCCGAGTAGTTCAGCCGCACGCAGAGCCGCAGCCTGACGCGGCACGCGGTCCTTGTTCACCCAGCGCTCAACGCTCTTCGGATCGACGCCTACCTTCCGCCCGAGCGCCTCGTGCGTCCAGCCTCCAGCGGCGATGGCTGCGCGTAGCCGTTCATTCGGCAACTTCGGGTCCTCCTCTCCCGGAATCCGACAGGGACGTTCTACCTCACCTAGGACGTCCTGAAGTGGGATATGGCGGAGGTTCCTACGTCCTGGCGATACGCATCACCATCACGAGACCTGACTGCCGACTGAACGGAGCCGAGATGTACCGACGCGCCACTGCTGGTGCCACGCCAACGGGGCGGCCGCCCGCAGACATCCCCGCCGAACTGCTGCCGCACCTGGCGCTCCCGGACCCCGGCACCCTCCCCGAGGAACGGGTCACCGGACGCGCGTGCGTATGGGGCGGCGGATCGCTGACCTTGGCCGTCGCCATCGATCTCGGCGAGCGGGTCATGGAGGGTGGGCAGCACTGGTTTCCCCAGGCATGCGGTCCCTGCCTCGCCGATCACGCCTGCAAGGCGCTCTTCGCTCACGTGCCCGCCTGTTCTCTGTGCACCGACACGGCTCGCTTCACCGAGTGCGAGATCGGGCGTGGCCTCGACCGCTTGCAAAAGCGCGTGCGTCGTATGGAACGGGTGGGTGACTGCGGATGATCTGTGCGCGCTGCGGCAAGCTCATCAAGGGCGAGCCACTGGAGATCAACGTGGATACCGGTACGGGCGCCGCCGCCCCCGTGTACGTCTGTGCCGACCTCTGCCCCCGCCCTGGGCGGCGCCGACTCAGGACTCCGCCGGCCGTCGCCGCATCAGGTACGCCGCCGCGGCGCCCGCCCCCGTGAGGGCCGCGATCGAGACTGCCGTGGCCAGCCAGGCCGTGCCGAGCCAGCGGGTGCCGTAGTAGCCGAGGGCTGTGCTGTAGGCGGCCCAGGAGAGGCCGGCGAGGGCGGACCAGGGGATGAAGTCGCGGGCGCGGCGGTGGGCGGCGCCTGCGCAGAAGGAGACGACGGAGCGGCCGGCGGGGGCGAAGCGGGCGAGGACGACCAGGGCGCCGCCGCCGCGTGAGAGCGCCTCGCCGAGACGTTCCTGCGCGTTGGTCAGCCGCCGGGAGCGGGCGATGGCGCGGTCCAGCCGCTCACCGCCGCGCCAGGCCAGCCGGTACGCGACCAGATCGCCCAGTACCGAGGCCGTCGTCGCCAGCAGGATCAGTACCAGGATGTCCGGCACGTCATGCGGGACCTGCCCCGCCGCAGCACCCGTACCGGCCGCCGCCGCGGTGGCCGCCGCGACGACCAGGACGCCGCTCGGCAGCACCGGCAGAAAGACGTCGAGCAGGACCGAGACGGCCACCACGGCATAGATCCATGGACCGGCCGCCAGCGACCCCACGCTCTCCAGCACGATTACTCCCCGTCGTTCCCCCGATTACAGCCATACAGCGTACGCCTGACCGGTGGCAGGAGGTTCATGGGGGGATCAAGTGATCATCACAACATGTTCACGATGGCCGAGCCGTAAGAGCCGAGCCGTCATACCCGTATGCCGCCCTTCACCCGTGCGCCGCGCCCACAGGGCGGCCGGAGCGCATGTCCCGTACCAACGTGTGGGGGACTCACACGAACACGGGAAAGAAGGTGTGCTCCATGCCGGCAACCCTGAGCGCGGTGACGGCGGCGCTGCTGCTGGGCGGCACCGCCAGCGGCTACACCGTCGACGCCGAGGGCCGGTTCGCCCCGCCCGCCGCCTTCATCCCGTCCGCAGCGGTGACGTACGACCAGTCCTATGTCCCGGCCGCCGCCTCCATCCGGGTACGCCAGCACACCGGTACGGGTGGTGCTACCAGGATCGACCTGCGCATCACCGGCGCACGCCCCCATCACTCCTTCGGGGCCTCCGTCCACCAGCACCCCTGCGGCACCCTCCCCGCCGACGCCGGCCCCCGTTACCGGAACCAGCCCGGCACCGCCGACGACAACGAGGTCCGCCTCGACTTCACCACCGACGCGCAGGGCACTGGCGCCGCGACCGACCGGCACACGTGGGGACTCCGGCGCGGTGAGGCCGCCTCCGTGGTGATCCAGGACAGGCCGGGAGACGGCACCACCCGCGTCGCCTGCTTCACGGTGCCCTTCGGCTGGGTGACGGAGTAGGCGGGGCGCCGGACGTCAGGCCGCTATCGGCTCCCGCGCTCGCTCGCCCTCCGCCGAAGCCACCCGCCGCGACGCCACCACCCGGTCCAGTCCGAACGCCCCCGAGCCCGTGAAGATCAGCAGGAAGAAGGTCCAGCAGAAGAGGGCGGACAACTCGCCGCCGTTCTGGATGGGCCAGAGGGCCGCCGACTGGTGGACGTCGAAGTAGGCGAAGGCCATGGAGCCGGAGGCGATCAGGGCGGCGCCACGCGTGCCGAGCCCCAGGAGGACCAGGGCGCCGGCGACGAGCTGGATGACGGCCGCGTACCAGCCGGGCCAACTGCCGGCGGCGATCGTGCCGCCGTGGGTGCCCGCCGCGCCGCCGAGGACGCCGAAGAGCGAGGCGGCGCCGTGCACGGCGAACAGCAGGCCGATGACGATGCGGAAGAGCCCGAGCGCGTACGGCTGGGCGGAGTTGAGACGTGCGGACATGGGGGGAGGTCTCCTCGTTAGGGGAGGGCCCAGGTTAGGTATGCCTCACTCATACTTGCAAGTTCAACATTCGGCCATGATCGGAAAATGACGACGGCCCGCCCCGGCCGGGAGGCCAGGACGAGCCGTAGAGCTGGCGGGTCGCCTCAGCAGCCCGACAGGTAGTTCGTCAGCGCGCTCTTCTCCGCCGAGTCCACCGAGAGGTTGTAGTAGTACTTCACCTGCACCCACGCCCGGACGTACGTGCACCGGTACGACGTG
Source organism: Streptomyces bauhiniae (assembly GCF_004784475.1). Classification (GTDB taxonomy): domain Bacteria; phylum Actinomycetota; class Actinomycetes; order Streptomycetales; family Streptomycetaceae; genus Streptomyces; species Streptomyces seoulensis. The sequence continues at coordinate 568,893 of NZ_SRRT01000003.1, read as the reverse complement.
AGGCTCGGCATCCAGGTCGCCGGGTCCTGGTCGCCCTTGGACTGGTTGACGTTGTCCGTGACCGCGAGGAGCTGCGGCCGGGTGACGTCGTTGGCGAAGCCCTGCCGCTGCGCCGTCGTCCACTTGCTCGCGCCGGAGTCCCACGCCTCGGCCAGCGGCACGAGGTGGTCGATGTCCACGTCGGAGGCCGCGCCCCAGGTGGCGCCGTCGTACGGGGAGTACCAGCTCCCGCCGGTCGCCACGCAGGCGGAGTCGGTCGTGACGTTCGTACCGTCCCGCTTGAGTATGTACTCGCGGGTGTTGCAGGTGCCGCTGATGGTGATCCAGGTCGGGAACAGGTCCCGGTTGTAGCCGGTGCGGTTCTCGGTGGCCACGGTGAGCTGGGAGAGGTAGCTCCGGGCGGTGGCGCCGCTGACCGGGGTGGGCAGGGCGGCCGAGGCGGCCGGCGAGTTGAGCAGGGCGGCGGAGGCGAGCAGACCGGTGGCCGCGGCGACGACACCGAGGCGTCGACGCGCGTAGAACCGGGACGAACGGGACATGCGGAACATGTGAACTCCCTTGTGGGGTAGGAGTGTTGAGGCGCGGGCAGGGGAATGCTCGCCAGGTGGCGTTGCGGTGGGGTGAGCGCCCGGTAAGAAGCTAGTGACGCGTTCATGACACGACAAGGTTCAGGACGGAACTTTCACGTCCCGTACGATGGACGGTGCAGAAGGGGAGTAGCTCTTCGCCGGACCGTCGACATACTGCTCAGCGAGCCTGAGCCGGCGCCCGGAGGCGGAATCCCGTGGGACCCGCCAGCGAGACCTTCGGCAAGCAGTGCACGCCCGTGCCCCCAGGCGCGGGTGCCCAGTGTGCTGCCGTGCCGAGGTGTCTCACGCGTGGAACGCGCACCCTCGGCGGGGCGGCCCCGACCGATTGAGGAACCTTGATCAGCATTACCGTGACGGCGCTCGTCTTCGGCGTCATCTTCCTCGCCGAACTGCCGGACAAGACCGCGCTCGCCGGTCTCGTCCTCGGCGCCCGTTACCGCGCGTCGTACGTCTTCGCCGGTGTCGCCGCGGCCTTCCTGGTGCATGTCGTACTCGCCGTCGCGGCGGGCAGCGTGCTGACCCTGCTGCCGCAGCAGATCGTGCACGCCCTCACCGGTGTCCTCTTCCTCGGCGGCGCGGCCGTGCTGCTGCTGAAGAAGGACGAGGGCGAGGAGGAGATCAAGAAGCCCGCGAACCAGTCCTTCTGGAGGGTCGCGGGTACGGGCTTCATGCTCATCCTGGTCGCCGAGTTCGGTGACCTCACCCAGATCATGACCGCCAACCTCGCCGCCCGCTACGACGACCCCCTCTCCGTCGGCCTCGGCGCGGTCCTCGGCCTCTGGGCGGTCGCCGGCCTCGGCATCGTCGGCGGCAAGGCCCTGATGAAGCGGGTGCCGCTCCGCTTGATCACCCAGATCGCGGCGCTGCTGATGATCGGGCTGGGCGTGTGGAGTCTGTACGAGGCGATCGCGGGCTAGCGCGCGCCTGGCCGGCGGGGGAGCGCGGGGTGCTGGTCGAGGGGGCGGTTGGGGCGGGCCCCGGGTTCGAGCTGTGCCGCCGGCTGGGGCCTGCCTGGCGGGTCGAGTGCGGGTGAGCGCGGGCTGCGGTGGGACGGGGGATAGGGCCCGCGCCGGACCAGTGGGCGTGCGGGTGGCTGGGAGTGTCCGGCGGTCACCCGGCCACGCGTCCGCGCTCGGCGCTGCCGCCCCCGCCCCCGCCCCCGGCCACGCGTCCGCGCTCGGCTCTGCCACCCCGGCCTCGTGCCCGGCTCTGCCGACCGGACCCCGCCCCGGCTCCGCCGACCCGGCCCCCGCCCCGGCTCCGCGCCTCCGCCCGAGGCCCTCGCCCGGAGGCGTGGTGGCGGGATGTGGTCCGCGTTTTGTACCGTGGAGGAACAAAGTGGCTCCCGCCCGTTTCCCCTGACCGGCGGGCGGGGCCGCCTTGTCCCCGACAGGGAACCCCGCCGGACGCCCTGTCCCCATAGGGCCCCTCGATCGGGGCCCTCGCGTCTTTGGAGCTGCCGATGGCCACCGTTCTCACCGCCCGCGCCCTCCTGCTCGACATGGACGGCACGCTCGTCAACTCCGACGCCGTGGTCGAGCGCATCTGGCGGCGCTGGGCCGCCGCCCAGGGGCTCGACGGCGACGAGGTGATGAGCGTCGTACACGGCAGGCAGGGTCACGCCTCCATGGCGCTGCTGCTGCCGGAGCGCCCGGTCGAGGAGAACCTCGCGGACAACGCCCGCATGCTCGCCGAGGAGACCGCCGACATGGACGGCGTGATCGAGGTCCCCGGCGCGACCGCGTTCCTCGCCGCCCTCACCGGCGCCCCGCACGCGCTGGTCACCTCCGCGGACGTCGCCCTCTCCACCGCCCGGATGGCCGCCGCCGGCCTCCCTCTCCCCGCGATCCGCGTCACCGCCGAGTCCGTCGGCGCCAGCAAGCCCGACCCCGAGGGCTTCCTCAAGGGCGCCGCGGAACTCGGCATCGACCCCGCGGACTGCGTGGTCTTCGAGGACTCCGGCGCGGGCATCGCGGCGGGCCGCGCGGCCGGCATGCGCGTGGTGGGCGTCGGCCCGCGCGCCGCGCAGCACGGGCCGGATGTGACGGTGCGGGACCTGACCGAGGTACGGGTCGAGGCGCTGCCCGACGGGCGTATCCAGCTCACCGTGAGCTGAGCCCGAGGGGCCGCCTTTGGTGACGTTCTGTCGGAAAACGCATGGTCCCCACGGACGTACGATGGGTCGCCAACCAGCCTGTCAGGGCGAGGAGTTGACCCGAATGGCCGACGTCGTGCGCATCGGTTCCCGAGCCAGCAGGCTGGCCCGGACCCAGGTCGCGGAGTGGCTCGCGCCGATCGCCGTACGCTTTCCCGGTGTGACGTTCAAGCGCGAGGTCATCCTCGAAGGCGGTGACCAGGACCGCGTGACCCCGACCCTCGCCGAGGTCGCCAGGACGGCCGGCGGGAGCGCCTTCTCCACCAACCAGGAGGCGGCCCTCGTGACCGGGCGGGTCGACGTGATCGTCCACTCGCTCAAGGACCTCCCCACCTCCGTGCACGAGGACACGCTCCTGCTGACGACTCCCGGCCCGCGCGAGGACGTACGCGACGTGCTGTGCGGATCGACACTCAAGGGTCTGCGGAAGGGTGCCAAGGTCGGGACCGGCGCCCCGAGGCGCGTCGCTCAGCTCCTCGCCCTGCGCCCTGACCTCGACGTGGTGCCGATCCGGGGCAACGTCCCCGGCAGGCTCGCCCGTACGACCAGGGGCGGCCTCGACGCCGTAGTCCTCGCCGCAGCGGGCCTGAACCGCCTCGGCCTGCTGCCGGAGGTTCACGAGGTGCTCGACCCCGCCGTCTTTCCCCCCTCCCCGGGCCAGGGCGCCCTCGGCATCCAGGTCCGCGCCGCCTCCCCGGCCGCCGAACTCCTCGCGCCGACCGGCGACCCGCAGGTCGACGCCTGCGTACGCGCCGAACGCGCCCTCCTCGCCGAACTCCACGGCGGCTGCTCCGTCCCGGTAGGCGCCCGGGCCCGCATCGCCCCCGACGGCCTCCTCCACCTCTCCGCCACCGTGACCTCCCTGAACGGCACCCACCAGCTCACAGCCACCGGCCAGGCCCCGGCCGACAGCCCCGAAAAACTCGGCACCTGCGTCGCGACCGACCTCCTTGCCCAAGGCGCGTCCGACATCCTGGCCTCGATCAGGAACCCCTGAGGCACCGGCCGGCTCCAGCACCTGCCCGTCCCCCATACGGCCGTACCCCACGCCCGCCCGCCTGCCCCGCCTGACCCACGGTTCCGCAGCCCCGGGGGCCTCCTCCGTCACCGCCCCCAACAGGCCGTAACCGCCCCCACCCCCGACCATGGAAGCCGGGCAGACGAGCCTCGGGAGGTCTTCATGGCCCTGGATACGCATGGTGCTGCCGAAGGGGTGCGCCGGGGGGAGCGGGTCGACAAGAGTGTGCTCGTGTCCATCGGGGCCCTGTTGCTCGGGCTGTTGCTGGCCGCGTTGGATCAGACGATCGTGTCTACGGCGTTGCCGACCATTGTCAGTGATCTGGGTGGTCTTGAGCATCTGTCCTGGGTCGTCACGGCGTATCTGCTGGCGTCGACCGCGGCGACCCCGCTGTGGGGGAAGCTGGGGGACCAGTACGGGCGGAAGCGGCTGTTCCAGCTCGCCATTGTGATCTTTCTGATCGGGTCCGCGCTGTGCGGGATGGCGCAGAACATGCCGCAGCTCATCGGGTTCCGGGCGTTGCAGGGGCTCGGCGGTGGCGGGCTGATGGTGCTGTCGATGGCGATCGTCGGCGACATCGTCCCGCCCCGTGAACGCGGCCGGTACCAGGGGCTGTTCGGGGCCGTGTTCGGTGCCACCAGCGTGCTCGGGCCGCTGCTCGGCGGGCTGTTCACCGAGCAACTGAGCTGGCGCTGGGTGTTCTACGTCAACCTGCCCATCGGCATCGTCGCGCTCGTCGTCATCGCCACCGCGCTGCACATCCCGCGCCGCACCTCCCGGCACACCATCGACTACCTCGGCACCCTGCTGATCGCCTCCGTCGCCACCTGCCTGGTGCTGGTCGCCTCGCTCGGCGGGACGACCTGGCCGTGGGCGTCGGGGCAGATCATCGGGCTCGCCGTGCTGGGCGTACTGCTCGCGGTCGCGTTCGTCGCGGTGGAGCGGCGGGCCGCCGAGCCGGTGCTGCCGCTGAAGCTGTTCGGCATCCGCACCTTCACCCTCGCTGCCGTGATCAGCTTCATTGTCGGCTTCGCGATGTTCGGCGCGATGACCTACCTGCCGACCTTCCTCCAGATCGTGCACGGCATCTCGCCCACCATGTCCGGCGTGCACATGCTGCCGATGGTGGTCGGACTGCTGCTGACCTCGACCGTCTCCGGGCAGATCGTCAGCCGCACCGGGCGCTGGAAGGTGTTCCCGGTCGCGGGCACCGCCGTCACCGCGCTCGGCCTGCTCCTGTTGCACCAGCTCGACGAACACAGCTCCACGCTGGAGATGAGCCTGTACTTCTTCGTCTTCGGCCTGGGACTCGGCCTCGTCCTCCAGGTGCTCATCCTCATCGTGCAGAACGCGGTCTCCTACGAGGACCTCGGCGTCGCCACCTCCGGCGCCACCTTCTTCCGCTCCATCGGCGCCTCCTTCGGCGTGGCCATCTTCGGCACCGTCTTCTCGGGCCGCCTCGGCGACAAGCTCGCGGAAGCCTTCCGGGGCGTCCGGCTGCCGCCCGGCGTCTCGCCCGACGCGCTGGAGGCCGACCCGCGCGGCATCGGCGCGCTGCCGCCCCCGCTGCGGCCGGCCGCGCTGCACGCCTTCTCCTCGTCCATCACCGACGTCTTCCTCTACGCCGCCCCCGTCGCGTTCCTCGGCTTCGTGCTGGCCTGGTTCCTCAAGGAGGACCGGCTGCGCGGCTCGGTCACCGCGCCGGACGCCTCCGAGACCATCCCGCCCAACCCCGTCCACCGCTCCTCCTACGAGGAGGTGTGCCGCGCGCTGTCCACGCTCGGCACCCGCGAGGGGCGGCGGGAGATCTACGAGGAGATCACCGCCCGCGCCGGGTACGACCTGCTGCCCGCCGCGAGCTGGATGCTGCTGCGGATGCGCAAGTACGGGTCCGTGGAGCCGTACGTCCTCGCCGAGCGCGCTCCCGTGCCGCTCAGTACGGTGCTGGCCGCCGCCCGGCAGGTCGAGGAGCGGCGGCTCGCCGCGCGCGACGGGCTGGAGCTGTCGCTCACCCCTGCCGGCGCGGAGGTCGCCGGGCGGCTGGCCGAGGCCCGCGAGGACTCGCTTTCCGAGCTGCTGGGGGACTGGTGGGAGCCCGGACGGCCCACGGATCTGGTGCAGTTGGTGAAGGAACTCACCGCCGAGCTGTGCGGTTCCGAGCGGGAGCGGCCGCAGGTGCGGAAGCCGGGCTGAGGTCCTTGGTGAACCAGTGCTCGGCGTACGGGTCCTCGTTGTGCCGTTCCGTCTCGGTGTAGCCGAGCCGGGCGTACAGGGTGCGGGCCTCGACCAGGTCGGTGCGGGTGTCCAGGATCATCCGGCGGGCGCCCAGGGCGCGGGCGGCGTCCTCGGCGGCGCGGACCAGGGGGGTGGCGCCGCCCCGGCCGCGCGTGTGCTCGTACAGGAAGACGCGGGTCAGTTCCGCGGTGTCCGGGGCGAGCAGCCGTACGCCCGCCGAGCCGGCCGGTTCACCTCCGTACCGCGCCACCAGCAACTCGCCTGTCGGCAGGGCGAGTTCGGCGCCGGTGCGGGCCGCGATCTCCCGCTCCAGCTCGGCCGGGTCCGTGCGGTGTCCCTCGTGGAGGAGGTACCAGCGGTCGCTGACCTCGGTGTAGTACGCCCGCCAGAGGGCGGCGGCCACGGGGGAGTCGTACGGCTCCGGGGCGATGGTCCACGTCGTCATGCGGGCCATCCCAGCCGGGGCGCGGGGCGCGGGCAAGCGGGTTTCAGGCGCCGGTGGCCCTCAGGCGCCGCCACTCGGCCACGACCTCGTCCACGTCGTACGGCTTCTTGCCCAGCGGCGGGCCCGGCGGGGGCCGGAACATCATGTCCTTGATCTTGACGTTGACGGCCGTGATGATCTCCCGGACGGCACGCTCCGAGGGTGCCGCGTACGCCGCGGCGAGGGCGTCCTCGGCCTCCTTGCGCAGGGCGAGCGACGGGGGCAGTACGGCCAGGCCCTCGCGGGCCATCTTCCGTTTGACCCACCAGAGTTCGTCGTACGCGGAGTCCAGGCCGGCGGGCAGGGGCTCGCCGGTGCCGGGCAGCGCGTCGAACTCGCCCCGGCGCTGGGCGGCGTTGATCTGGTGGTCGACCCAGGACTCGAACGGGACACCCGGTGGCTTTCGCTCGGTCATGCCCCCCATTGTGCCGGACGTGGACGAGCCGGGCGTTCTATCATGCGGCGGCGGTGCGGCGATCAGGGGTCCGCGCCAAGGGGCTTCAGGGGGAACACGCGTGCTCGAACTCACCATGGCCGCCGTCTCCAGCGAGGAAGCGGGTGCCACGGCCGGCATGACCATGGCCGAGGCACCCAGCGAACCGGGCGCGGCGCTCCGCGTGGGCCGGGACGGCGCGGTGTGCCGGCTGGTCACCCCGGAGGACTGGCTCTTCGTCTCCCGCGTCCACCTGGAGTTCCTCTGCGGCCCCGACGGCGGCTGGCAGCTCTCCTGGCTCCACGGCTCCCAGCCCGACCCCTCCTCCGAGGTCCGCCTCACGGTCGGCGAATACGCCCAGACCGTCCCCTACGGCGGCTCCGTCCGCCTCCCCCGAGGAGCCTCCGGCGAGGTCGTCATCCAGGACCGCACGGCTCCGCGCAGCGTGAACGTGGGGTTCTACCACGAGGTGTAGCTGCCGGCGGCTTGGCGAGGTGTAGCTGCCGCCTGCTCAGCGATGAGGCGTGGCTGCCGCCGGCGTAGGGATGAGGGGGCCCTCCGTTCCGCGAGGTGAGGTGTCCCCTCCGGGGCATTGCGGGGACGCCTGTGCCGAGCGGGTCCTCAGCCGGAGGTCGGCGGGTTCGCGTGGGAACGGCGTTCCGTGCCGCTGTCGGCTTTGTGGGCCAGGCTTTCGCCGGGGGCGGTGCTGAGATGCCACAGCGGGGTGGTTCCCCTGGCCGGGGGCCCGTGGCCTTGGAGGCGTACGCCGGGCGCACCGGTGCGCTGTCGGTCGACCCGCCCCCGGCTCCTGCGGGGCTGGCTGCCCGCCGGGCGCCCGTGCGGCGTGAGTGCCGGGATCGAGGTCGGCCGGGTCGTGCGGACGGCGTTCCCGCCGTCAGGACCCCAGGGCGCTGACGGCGGGCCGGTGCTGTCGGCCCTGGGGGCCAGGCTGTCCGCCGGGCGCATCGGCGCTCTGTCGGCCGACCGGTGTACCCGGCTCAGCGGGGTGGCCGGGCCGCTCGCGTTGGCGGGCTCCCGCCCCCGCGCCGAGGTCAGCCCACCACCCGTGCCAGTGCGAAGCCGTCGTAGCCCTTGTTGCCCACCGTCTGGAGGGCGGTGCCCGTCAGGCGGGGGTGGTCGGCGATGAGGTCGATGGCGGTGCGGGTGCCGGTGATGGCGGGGTCGGTGCTGGTGGGGTCGGCCACGTGGCCGTCGCGGACGACGTTGTCGAGGATGATGAGGCTGCCGGTGCGGGTGAGGCGGAGGGCCCATTCGACGTAGTGCGGGTTGTTGGCCTTGTCGGCGTCGATGAAGACCAGGTCGAAGGGGGCCGGGTTCTCGTCGGCGAGGTTGGGGAGGGACTCCAGGGCCGGGCCGACCCGTACGTCGACCATCCGGTCCAGGCCCGCGCGAGCGATGTTGCGGACGGCCACGTCGGCGTGTTTCGGGCTGTGCTCCAGCGTGACCACGCGGCCGTCCTCGGGGAGGGCGCGCGCCAGCCAGATGGTGCTGTACCCGCCGAGGGTGCCGATCTCCAGCACCGTACGCGCGCCCTGGATCTGCGCGAGGAGCTGGAGGAACTTGCCCTGGGTCGGGGTCACCGCGATGGACGGCAGCCCGGCCGCCTCCGAGTCGCGCAGCGCGGCCCGCAGGACGTCGTCGTCCGGCGCGAGCCGGCTGGTGAAGTAGAGGTCGACGTCGTCCCACCGCTGCGACTCGCTCATGCGTGTGCTGCCTTTCCCGAGTGTCCGCTCAAAGCCTCTGCCAGGGTCCATGGTGCCCCCGGACAGACAGAAGTGGGCGCGGGAACCGTACGTACGGTTCCCGCGCCCACCTCGCCCGGAGAAGAAGCCCTACTGCTTGGCCTCCACCGCGGGCGGCGAACCCGGCAGCGGACGGCCGGCGGACTCGCTCATGCGCCACACCGCGAAGCCACCGATGACGGCGGCCGCCATCATGTAGTACGCGGGCATCATCAGGTTGCCGGTCGCCCCGATCAGCGCGGTGACCACCAGCGGGGTCGTACCGCCGAACAGGGACACCGAGACGTTGAAGCCGATCGACAGCGAGCCGTAGCGGACGCGGGTCGGGAACAGCGCCGGGAGCGCGGCCGGCATGGCGGCGGTGAAGCAGACCAGCAGCAGACCCAGCGCGCCCATGCCGAGCGCGACGGCGAGCAGGCTGCCCTGGCGGATCAGCAGCAGGGCCGGGATCGACAGGAACAGGAAGCCCGCACAGCCCGCGGCGATCACCGGACGGCGGCCGACGCGGTCGGTCAGGGCGCCCGCGAACGGCTGGACGATCATCATCAGCGCCATCACACCGAGCACGACCAGCAGACCGTGCGTCTCGTCGTACTTCAGCTCACTGGTGAGGAAGCTCGGCATGTACGACAGCAGCATGTAGTCGGTGACGTTGAAGACGAGCACCAGGCCCATGCACAGCAGCAGCGACTGCCACTGGCCCGCGACCATCTCGCGCAGCGGCACCTTCGGCCGGTTGTTCTCGGCCTTCTCGACCTCGGCGGCGAACGCCGGGGTCTCCTCCAGGCGCATCCGCAGGTACAGACCGATGATGCCCATCGGACCGGCGATCAGGAACGGGATGCGCCAGCCCCAGGAGAGCAGGTCGTCGCTGGAGAGCAGGGCCGTCATCAGCGTGACCAGACCGGCGCCGCCGATGTAACCGGCGAGCGTGCCGAACTCCAGCCAGCTCCCGAGGAAGCCGCGCTTCTTGTCGGGCGCGTACTCGGCGATGAAGGTCGAGGCACCGGCATACTCACCGCCGGTGGAGAAGCCCTGCACCAGCCGGGCCGCCAGCAGCAGCAGCGGGGCGCCGACACCGATGGAGGCGTACGAAGGAATCAGGCCGATGGCGAACGTGCCCGCCGCCATCATGATCATCGTGACGGCAAGGACCTTCTGGCGCCCCACCCGGTCGCCCAGCGGGCCGAAGACCATACCGCCGAGGGGACGGACGAGGAAGGCCGCGGCAAAGGCGCCGAACGTCGAGAGGAGCTGTGCAGTCGCGTTCCCGGAAGGGAAGAAGACTTTGCCCAGCGTCACGGCGATGTAGCTGTAGACGCCGAAGTCGAACCACTCCATGGCGTTGCCGAGTGCAGCCGCCTTGACGGCGCGCTTGACGAGCGCGGGGTCGGTGACCGTGGGCTCTGCCTGGGCCTTCGGGGTCCGAAGAGACTTCGGACGGGGACTGACAGCGGTGGCGGCCAAAACGGAACTCGCCTGCCTTTCGACGGGGACACGGGCAACGCCGGACGGACGACGGCGATGACGTGCGTCAGGCAGAAATACGACGATAGGAGAGTTTCAGCCCCTTACGTCCTGTGCGCGGAACGTTGCGTTCTGCAAAGAAACCGCGTCTACGCTGGTACGTCTGCCCTGTTCGCCGAGCATGATCCGCAGCAAAAATGTGATCCATATCGCGCTCCGGAGCGGAAACCGCACCCCCTTCGGACTATCGTCATCCGGACAAATGGGGGACGGACATCCGGTGACGCGATGGGGCGGGAGGCCACGAGGCGTGGTGGACGTGGAGCACGGCGGACGGTCGGCGGACACCCTGACGACGGCCGGAGCCGGCCCCAGAGCCCGGCTGCGCGCCGCCAGACTCGCCCTGTGGGCGGTCGCCGCGATCCTCGCCGCCCGGCAGATGGCCCTCGTCCTCACCACCCCGAGCGGGCAGCGCCTCACCGACCTGGAGACCTGGGTCGGCCCCGAGGGCGTCCTGCACGTCAACGGCTCCCTGTACGACTCCACCCGGTTCACCGGCACCCCCTTCGCCGGCCTGGTCCTCAAGCCGCTCACCCGCGCCGCCGAACAGGCCCTCGGCTGGGGCTGGACCTTCGGCACCCTGCTGCTGGTGGTCGCCCTCGGCCTGGTCGTCGCCCGCGCGCTGCCCCGGCCCGTGGGGCGCCGTACCGCCCTGCTGGCCGCCCCGGTCGCCATCAGCCTCCTCATGCTGTCGCTGCCGGTCCGCAACACCCTGTGGCTCGGCCAGACCAGCGTGATCCCGGTCCTGCTCGTCCTGCTGGGCTGCTTCAGCGTGCGCGGCGAACGCACCTCGGGCGTGCTGGTCGGCCTGGCCGCCGCCCTCCAGCCGACGGTGCTGCTCTTCGCCCCGCTGCTCTGGTTCACCGGCCGCCGCCGGGCCGCGCTCAGCGCCGCCGCCACCTTCGCCGGGGGCACCCTGCTCGCCTGGGCCGCGATGCCGGGCGACTCCCTCACCTACTGGGTGCACCACATGGCGGGCGTCGGCCTCGGCGGCAGCGCCGACGCGCTCGCCAACCAGTCCCTGCACGGCGCCCTGCTCCGGTCCGGGCTCAGCGGACCGCTGGAGATCGCGCTCTTCCTGCTGCTCGGCGCGGCCGTCGCCGTGCTCGCGCTGCGCCGGGCCGTGGGCTACGCCCGTGACGGGCAGCTCCTGCTCGCCGTCGCCGTCACCGGGTGCGCGGCCGTCGCCGTCTCCCCGACGACCTGGCAGCACCAGCTCCTCTGGGTGCTGCTCGCGGTGGTCGGCCGGGTCGGGACGCGGGCCGCCGACCGTACCGTCTGGCCGGTCGCGGTGGTCCTGGTGACCACGCTCCCGGCGACGATGATGCTGCCGAACACGCCGGTGCTGTACCCGCTGCGGGACAACCTCGTTCTCCTCGCCGCCCTGGCCGCCGCGACCGCCGTCCCCTTCCTGCCGTGCAGCTCCCCGTACTACGACGTCCCGGCGCCCACCGCGTACGCCCGTCAGGTCCCGGCCCGGTTCAGGCACGTACCGCTGCTGCCGTTCCTGCGGCGCGCGCTCACCCGGCCCAATCTGCTGCTGGAGCTGCTGCTCATCCGGGTCACCTACGCCGCCTACGCGCAGGTGCGGCTCGCGGCGACCGGGGGCAGCAACGAACTCGGGCGCGCGACCGCCGAGCACCACGGGCGGCTGGTGCTCGACGCCGAGCGGGTCCTGCGCATCGACATCGAGCACGCCGTCAACCACGCGGTCGTCCAGGTGGGCTGGCTGCGGGAGTTCCTCGACTTCTACTACGAGTCCTTCCACTTCGTCCTCCCGCTGACCGTGCTCGCCGTCCTCTACTGGCGCCGCCCGGTCGACTACCGCTGGGCCCGGACCTCCCTCGGCTTCGCCACGTTCCTCGCGCTGATCGGCTTCTGGCTGTTCCCGCTGGCTCCGCCGCGGCTGATGCCGGGGCTCGGCTTCGTGGACACCGTGCACGGCGCGCAGGACCTCGCCAATCCGGACTACGGCGCGATGACCGCGATCACCAACCAGTACGCGGCGATGCCCTCGCTGCACTTCGGCTGGTCGCTGTGGTGCGGGGTGGTCATCGCGGTACTCGCGCCGCGCTGGTGGATGAAGGGGCTGGGGCTGCTGCATCCGCTGTTCACCGTCACGGCGATCGTGGCCACGGCCAACCACTGGGTGCTGGACGCGGTCGGCGGGGCACTGGTGGTGGGCGGCGGCTTCGCGCTCACGTACGTGCTGGTCGGGCCCCGGGGAATCGCCGCCTCCGGTGAGATCGGACGGCCGCCGGGGCCGCGCAAGCCGCAGGAACAGTCGCAGTCGGTCACCTCCGGCTGAGGCGGTGAACGCCCCGACGCGAGACCTGGACCGCCCGCTCGCGCCGCCCCGCGCTCCGGAGCGGCGCACCACGGCACCGGTACTCGTGCCCGCCGTACTCGCCACGGCCCTCGGGCTGTGGGGCCTGACCCGCCAGAGCAGCATGTGGCGCGACGAGTCCGTCACCTACCAGGTCGCCCACCGCCCGCTCGGCCAACTCCTCGCGCTGCTGGGCCATATCGACGCCGTGCACGGCCTCTACTACCTGCTCATGCACGCCGTCTTCGCCCTCTGGGACGGCGGTCTGGTCGCCCTCCGCCTGCCCTCGGTACTGGCCACCGCCCTCGCCGCCGCCGGGGTCGGGGCCCTCGGCACCCGTCTCGCCGGCCCCCGGACCGGCGTCCTCGCGGGCGTGCTGTTCGCCCTCTTCCCGGCGACGCAGCAGTACGCACAGGAGGGACGGTCGTACGCCCTCGTCACCGCCGGTGTGGTCTGGGCGACGTACCTCTTCCTGCGCGGGCGGTGGGTGGGGTACGGGATGGTGCTGGCGGTCGCGTGCTGGGTGCACGAGTTCGCCGCACTGGTGCTGTGCGCCCACGCGGTGACGCTGCGGCTGCTGGGGGTGCCGTGGCGCAGATGGGCTGTGGCGGCAGCCGGGGTACTGATGTCGGTGGCTCCCCTGGCGGTGGTCAGCGCCCGGCAGGCCGACCGGCAACTCGGCTGGCTGGGCCGCCCGAGCGCAGCCATGTGGCTCGCGTTCCTCGCCGTATCGGCGCTGGGCCTACTACTGAGCCGCGTCCTGGCCGACCGGACGGTGACCGCCCTCGCCCTGCCCCTGCTGATCGTCCCGCCCGGCCTGCTGATCACCGCCTCCCTGCTCAAGCCGTGGTACGTCGACCGGTACGTCCTGTACGCCTTGGCGGGCCTGGCCCTACTCGGCGGCCTCGCGCTGGACCGCTTACCGGCGCACCTCGGCAGGATCGCCGCCTGCGTGCTGGCCGTGGTCCTGCTCCCCGCGTCCCTGTCGGTCCGCACCCCGGAGAGCCGCAAGGACGACGTGGTGGCGGTCGCCGACACCGTACGGAAGCTGTCCCGCCCCGGCGACGGCGTACTGTTCCTCCCGTCCCGCCGCCGCGAATGGCTGCTGTCGTATCCCACGGTGTACGCCCGCTTGGACGACCTGGCCCTGGCCCGTTCCCCGGCCGCCTCCCACACCCTCGAGGGCACGGAACTCCCTTCAGCCACCATCCGCTCCCACCTCCTGGCCGCGTCCCGCGTGATCGCCCTCACCGACCCGGAGGGCCAGCCCCTCGACCCGTTTCCGCAGGAGTCGGTCAAGCGCCGGACGCTGCGGGAGCACTTCCAGGAGTGCGAGCGGGTGCGGGTGTGGGGCGCCCAGGTGGTGGTCTACGTACGCGAGCCGGGCCCCGGCTCGGCTGAGGGCTGCCGGGATTAGCGGGGGTGCGGCTCACTCGCCGTCCGGGGCCAGGACCGCCAGTACCGCCGACGCCACGGCGGCAAGCAACAGCGGGATGCCCAAGCCATGGTGGAGGACCAGCCAGGCGCCCAGGCAGGCGCCTGCGAACATGGACACGACTGCGGCCGTGCGGCGGGGGGAGCGGTTCGCGGTGCCGCTGCCGAGGCGGGACTCGGCGGCCAGGCCCGTCAGGGTCATCGTGAGGACGGTGGTGGTGAGGTCGGGGACGCCCAGGGCGCGGACGGTGGCGTTGCGTAGGCCCATGGCGAGCGCGGTCAGGGCGATCAGGGCGTAGCGGGTGCCGGGGCGTTCGGGCCAGGTCAGGGCGATGGCCGCCGCGGCGCCTACCAGCAGGGCTTCCACGATCAGGGTCGGCCGGGTCGCGCGCCGGACGCGGGCGGTGAGGCGGCCGCCCGCTGCCGCGCCGATCAGGAAGCAGCCCAGCGAGGTGGCCGTGAGCGGTACGGAGAAGCCGGGGGCGCCGACGGCGGCGAAGCCGAGGATGACTACGTTGCCGGTCATGTTGGCCGTGAAGACGCGGCCGAGGCCCAGATAGCCGACCGCGTCGATCAGCCCGCTCACCACGGTCAGTACGAGCAGGACCCACGGGAGCCGCATCGTCCTCGGCATCGCGTCCTCCGGTCGGGCGGGCGGGGGCCGGACCAGTGGACCACGGGGGTGCGGACATACGCGCGCACCCTCGCCGAGCGGTGGCGAGGGTGCGCGAAGAAGGGGAAGGAAGGGGGGCGGCTCAGTACCAGCCGTTGGCCTGCCAGAAGTTCCACGCCTGGACGGGGCTGCCGTAGCGGGAGTTCATGTAGTCCAGGCCCCACTTGATCTGGGTCGCGGGGTTGGTCTTCCAGTCGGAACCGGCCGAGGACATCTTGGAGGCCGGGAGGGCCTGCACCAGGCCGTACGCGCCGGAGGAGCTGTTCTTGGCGGAGACGTTCCAGCCGCTCTCGTGCTCGACGATCTTGCTGAACGCGTTGTACTGCGCCGAGTCCGGGATCATCTTGTGCGCGACGGACTGCGCCGAGGACGGCGACGGGTTCGTCGCGGCCTGGGCGGGGGCGGTGCCGAGGGCGACACCGGCGACACCGGCGGCCAGGGCGGCCACGGTGACGGCCTTCTTCGGAGAAGCGATGCGGCGGATGGCGGAGAACGACACGAAAACCTCTTACGTTGGGGACGACGGGTCGCCGTTCGCGTTCCAGCACGCTCCGCGTGGTGGCCGCATGCGTCGGCGCCGCGGCCGTTGAGGACCGTGGCGCCAGGCGACGGCCTCCAGAGAAGCAAGCTTCCGAAACGTCCGCAATCCCCCCTTTTACTAGTTGTGGCCGGACCGCCGGGAGTGCCCCCTTGTGTGACCGGCCTCTCAAAGTGCAGGTCAGCGGTGCTGCAAGAAGGTGCATAAAGGACAGAAAGGTCTACGATCCGAGGCCGTAGGTGACCTCGGTCATATGGGCTGCCTCACGCACCGGGCGCCTCGAAGGTGACCGGCGTCTCGAAGGCGGCCCGGCGGGTCGCCCGGCGCAGGGCACGCAGCACGGCCGGGCCGAGGGTCAGGGTGAGGACGACCGTGCAGACGGCCCGGCCCAGGTCCCAGCCCATGGAGGTGGCCAGACAGTAGGCGAGGAAGCGGGCCAGGTTGGCGGGGACGGCCGCGTGCGGGTCGAAGGAGATGTTCGAGGCCATGGTCCCCATGAACGGCCACCCCGCCAGGTTCATGATCGTCCCGTAGGCGAAGGCCGCGAGGAAGCCGTAACAGGCGAGCAGTGCCAGCTCGGAACGCCCGCGCAGGCGGGCGGCGCCCGGCAGCAGCCCCGCGCCCATGGTGAACCAGCCCATCGCCAGCATCTGGAACGGCATCCACGGCCCGACCCCGCCGGTCAGCAGCGCGGACGCGAACATCGTCACCGAGCCCAGTACGAACCCGAAGCCGGGCCCGAGCACCCGCCCGCTGAGCACCAGCAGGAAGAACATCGGCTCGATGCCCGCCGTCCCCGCGCCGATCGGCCGCAGGGCCGCCCCCGTCGCCGCGAGCACCCCCAGCATGGCGACAGCCTTGGGACCGAGCCCCGACTCCGAGATGGTCGCCGCCACCACCGCGACCAGCAGCACCAGCAGCCCCGCGAACAGCCAGGGCGCGTCCTCGGCATGCGCGCTGACCTGCGAGTCCGGCGGCGCGAGGAACGGCCACCCGAACGCGGCCACCCCGACCGCGCCGACCAGCACGAGCGCGGCGACGGACCGGGGACCGAGCCGGACGGCGTGGACGGCTATACGGCTCATGCCAGCGCCTTCCGTACCTCGGACACCGTCAGCCAGGGCTGCGGGGCCAGGATCTTGGTGACCTGGGGTGCGAAGGAGGGGGAGGAGACCACGATGTCGGCCGTGGCGCCGTCGGCTATCACCTCGCCGTCCGCCAGCAGCACCACCCGGTGCGCGATCTCGGCGGCCAGCTCCACGTCGTGCGTGGCCAGCACCAGGGCGTGCCCCTCGGCCGCCAGCCCGCGCAGCACGGCGACCAGGCGGGCCTTGGCCGCGTAGTCCAGGCCGCGCGTCGGCTCGTCCAGCAGGAGCAGCGGGGGGCGCGCCGTCAGGACGACGGCGAGCGCGAGGGCGAGACGCTGGCCCTCGGAGAGGTCGCGGGGGTGGGTGTCGTCGGTGATGCCGGGCAGCAGCTCCGTCACCAGCGCCCGGCACGTGCCGGGGGCGGCGTCCGCGTCCTTGTCGGCGGCGACGCACTCGGCGCCCACCGTGTCGGCGTACAGCAGATCGCGCGGCTCCTGCGGCACCAGGCCGACCCGGCGCACCAGTTCGGCGGGCTTCAGCCGGTGCGGGGCGGCCCCGCCGACCTGGACGGAACCGGAGGTGGGCGCGACGAGCCCGACCAGGGAGCCGAGCAGGGTGGACTTTCCGGCGCCGTTGCGGCCCATCAGGGCGACGGTCTCGCCGGGGGCGACGGTGAGGTCCACACCGCGCAGCGCGTCGACCCGGCCCCGGCGTACGGCGAGCTCCCGGACCTCGGCTACCTGCGGCTCGGCGGGGGCGGCTGCGCGCCGGAAACGGCGGCGGGGTGCCGGGACGGCGGCTCGGGCGAAACTCCGCTCCTCCCTGATGAGATCGGCCAGGCTCTCCCGCAGCGGCCCCGCCCTGCGCCGCGCGTCCCGGACGGTCAGCGGCAGGGGGCTCCAGCCGGCCAGCCGGCCCAGCTCGACCACCGGGGGTGTCACCGGGGACACGGCCATCATCTCGGCCGGGGCGCCGAGGACCGGGGGAGCACCGGGCGCGGGCAGCAGCACGACCTGGTCGGCGTACTGGACGACCCGCTCCAGCCGGTGTTCCGCCATGAGGACCGTGGTGCCCAGGTCGTGCACCAGACGTTGCAGGACCGCGAGGACCTCCTCCGCCGCCGCCGGGTCCAGCGCCGAGGTCGGCTCGTCCAGGACCAGGACGCGGGGGTGCGGGGTGAGCACCGAGCCGATGGCGACCCGCTGGCGCTGCCCGCCGGACAGGGTGCCGAGGGAACGGTCCCGCAGATCGGCGAGGCCCAGCAGGTCGAGCGTCTCCTCCACCCGGCGCCGCATCACCTCGGGAGCGAGGCCCAACGACTCCATGCCGTAGGCGAGTTCGTCCTCCACGGTGTCCGTCACGAAGTGCGCGAGCGGGTCCTGGCCCACCGTGCCGACCACGTCGGCCAGTTCGCGCGGCTTGTGGGTGCGGGTGTCCCGGCCCGCCACCGTGACCCGGCCGCGCAGGGTGCCCCCGGTGAAGTGCGGGACCAGTCCGCTGACCGCGTTCAGGATCGTCGACTTGCCCACCCCGGACGGCCCGACGAGCAGCACGAGTTCACCCTCGGGCACCTCGAAGTCCACGCCCCGGACGGTCGGTTCGGCCGCGCCGTCGTAGGTGACGGCGACGTCCTCGAAGCGGATCACGACGGCTCCTTGCGGTCCTGGGGTACGACGAGCACGGGCAGCAGGCCCAGCAGGATGGCGGCGGCCGGCCACAGCGGCAGCGCGGGCGCGGCCAGCGGGACGACACCGGGATTGAGCGCGCCCGGATCGCGTACGGCGGCCAGCGCGAGCAGCGCGGCGACGGCCGCGCCCGACCCCGCCACCAGCCACGCCCGCACCCCCCACGGCGCCGGCCGGTACCGGGTGCGCGGCGAGCGCCGGCCGCCCAGGCGCAGCCCGGCGAGCGCGGCCAGCGCCCCGGCGAGCAGCAGCGGCATCCCGTACACCCCGCCCTCGGCGGTGAGCAGCCCGTAGGTGCCCGCGCAGACCCCGAGCAGTCCGCCCAGGGTGAGCGCGGTGGTCGTCCGGCGCACCGGCGCGGGCACCTCGGCGGTACGGCCGTAGCCGCGCGCGTCCATCGCGGCGGCCAGTGCGACCGAGCGCTCCAACGCGCCCTCCAGCACCGGGAGTCCGACCTGGAACAGCCCCCGCACCCCCCGGTCCGGGCGCCCGCGCAGGCGGCGGGCGGCACGCAACCGCTGTACGTCGGCGATGAGATGCGGCGCGAAGGTCAGCGCGACCACCACCGCCACCCCCGCCTCGTACAGCGCGCCCGGCAGCGACTTGAGCAGCTTGGCCGGACTGGCCAGGGCGTTCGCGGCGCCGACGCAGACCAGGAGGGCCGCCAGTTTCAGGCCGTTGTAGCCGGAGAACAGCAGCGCCTCCGCCGACACCGGTCCGCCCAGCCGGATGCCCTGCGCCCAGGCGGGCAGCGGGATCTCGGGCAGCGTGAACAGCACATGCGTCCCCGGCACCGGCGAGCCGAGCACGGCCGTGAACGCCAGCCGGATCAGCAGCACGGCGACGGCCAGCTTGGCGAACGCCGTGTACGAGCGGGCCCACGGCGCGCTGGAGCGGTGGACCGCCACCACATAGCCCGCCACCGCCATCAGCAGGGCGAGCAGCAGCGGGTTGGTGGTGCGGGTGGCGGCCGTGCCGAGCCCCAGCGACCACAACCACCAGGCGCCGGGGTGCAGTTCGAAACGTGCCCGCCTGCGGACGGGCACGGCGGTACGGGCGGCGCGGACGCCGGTGTCAGGCATTCCGGCGCCGCCGCGCCTGCCAGAACGCCGCCCCGCCGAGCACGGCGACGACGCCGATGCCGAGGGGGAGGCCCAGGGAGGGGCCGTCGTCCTTGGGAGCGGCCTGCTTGCCCGACGGCTTCTCGTCGGCCGCCACCTGCTCCCCGCAGCCCCGCGCCGGATACCCGGAGATCGCGCACAGCAGGGCGTTGCTGTCGTAGCGCAGCGGCTTGGCCGCTTCGGCCAGGGCCTCGGCGGTGCTCGCGTCGGGGGCGACGCGGGCGCAGACCGTACGCGTGGCCGGCGGGGTCTCCCCGGAGGGGGCGTCGGCCCTGGTGCCGAAGTCGAGGACGAGTGCGACCCGCTTGGTGCCCGCCTTCGCGGGTGTCTTCGCGCAGATCGAGCCGAAGTCCGCCGCGCCGCGCGGCCGGTTGGCGTCCGAGGAGTCCGCGCTGACCGCGAACCGGAAGCCCTGCACCGAGCCGTCGTCGGGACGCTCGGAGGCCGGGCCCTGGGTGGCGTACGTCCACCGGTCGCCGGAGCGGTCCCAGAAGGACCAGTACCGGTATCCGGCGGCCTGCGCCTCGGCGGCAACGGCGAGGACGAGGAGGGACGCGACCAGCAGGGCCGCGGCACGGCGGACCGAGGTCACGGGCGGTTCTTCTTCCGGCCGCTGAACAGGAAGCCGACGCCGATACCGGCGACCAGGCCCACGCCGATGATCCACCACACGCTGTTGCCGGACTTCTCGGTGGCCTTCTTCTCCGGGGCGGCGGCCTGCTTCGCCGGGGCCGGGCCCAGCTTGTCCAGGGCGCGGACCAGGTCGGTCCCGCCGAAGTCGTGCGGGTCGGCGCCGATGGCGTGCGCGCTCAGGACGAGCTGGGCGTAGGCGGCCGGGCCGCTCTGCTCCGCCCACTTCGCGGCGTTCTTCTCCAGCCAGGCGTACGGCTTCTTCGCCTGCTCGGTCCAGCCGTCGGCGGCCAGCGCCACCACGGTGTCGGCGGTGTTGCCGAAGTCGGGCTGGTTCTCGGCGCCGGGCATCGCGGACATCAGGTGGCCGGACTTGGAGACGGCGCCGATGAGGTACGCGGAGGCGTTGTCGGCCAGGCGGGCCGGGGTCGCCTTGCCGTCGGAGGCACAGGCGGGGGCCTTGTCGCGGGCCTTGCCGGACTCCACGACGAAGCCCTTGCCGAGCGCGCCGAGCACACCGGCGGCCGTGGCGTCCGCGTTGGCCTCCAGCTCGCCCTTCTTGTCCGGCTGGAAGGCGAGCGCGCCGCCGCCCTTCTGGGCACAGGGCACGGCGAACGAAGCCAGCGCGTCGTCGGGGGTCTTGCCCTTGCCGCGCAGCCCGGCCGGCTTCTCCCCTGCGGCGGCCAGCGCGCCCACCACGACGGAGGTGGAGTTGGTGTCGCTCGGGCCGCCGGGGGAGTAGCCCCAGCCGCCGTCCTTGTTCTGCTGAGCCTTCAGCCAGGTGACGGCCTTGCCGGTCACGTCCTCGTGGCCGCCGAGCGCGGCGAGCGCCTGGACGGCGGCGGCCGTGCTGTTGGTGTCCGTCTGCGCGCCCTTGCCGCCGCACGGCTTGCCGGTGTCGGCGCGGAAGGAGGCGAAACCGCCGTCGGCGCACTGCTGGCCGGTCAGCCACGTCACGGCCTGGTCCGCGGGCTTCTCACCGGCGGTGTGCTGCGCGAGCAGGGCGAGGGACTGGCGCCAGACGCCGTCGTACGTGGGGTCGCCCTTGCCGAACAGCCCGGCCGGGACCGTCGCCTTCGGGGACGGGGCGGCCGTGGCGGGCGCGGCTGCGGCCAGCACGCCTATGGCGGCGAGAGCCGCGGCACTGCGGCGGACGTTCATGGTCGGCGACTGCCTCTCCTGCGAGGAGCCGACGCGCACGGGAACCACCCCGGCGGCCCGGCCCCGTATGCCTCGACGGTGCCGTGCGGGGCACAGCGCCCCGCACGTGAGCCGGTCAACCTCCCGTCGGGGCGTTCCGGCTCACCGGGCCCGGGGGCGCCGGATGACGGTTGCGGGTCAGCGCCGGAATCGCACCGGCTTCCCCCCGTACGGGTGTATGACGACCACGCCACTTTACCGGGGGCCGCAAAGCCGCCGGTCGTGGCGTGAATCACCTGATCCACTGCTCACAGCGCCCCTACCTGCCGGTAGATTCAGAGCCTCTTGGATGATCAAGTCTGAAACTTGTTCCGGATTGTCGTCCCGTCGTAGTCTCGCGGGACCGTGCAGGCAGAAGGGGGCCCAGAGTGACCGCTGAGGCCAGTCAGGCGGCTCCCCCGGGCACCGCCGCCGACGGCGAGCGACCGCTCCGCATCGCGCTCCTCACCTACAAGGGCAACCCGTTCTGCGGCGGCCAGGGCGTCTATGTCCGCCACCTCTCCCGTGAACTCGCCCGCCTGGGCCACCGGGTGGAGGTCATCGGCTCCCAGCCCTACCCCGTGCTCGACGAACACGACGACTACGCGGGCCGGTTGAGCCTCACCGAGCTGCCGAGCCTCGACCTCTACCGCCAGCCCGACCCCTTCCGTACGCCGGGGCGGGGCGAGTACCGGGACTGGGTCGACGCGCTGGAAGTGGCGACCATGTGGACCGGCGGCTTCCCGGAGCCGCTCACCTTCTCCCTGCGCGCCGGACGCCAACTGCGCGCCCGCAGAGGTGAGTTCGACGTCGTCCACGACAACCAGACGCTCGGCTACGGCCTGCTCGGCGACCTCGGCGCCCCCCTGGTCACCACCATCCACCACCCCATCACCGTCGACCGGCAGCTCGAACTCGACGCCGCCGAGGACCTCAAGCGCCGCCTCTCGGTGCGCCGTTGGTATGCCTTCACCCGGATGCAGAAGCGCGTCGCCCGCCGGCTGCCCTCCGTGCTCACCGTCTCCGGCAGCTCCCGCGCGGAGATCGTGGACCACCTCGGCGTACGCCAGGAGCGGGTGCACGTCGTGCACATCGGCGCCGACACCACCCTGTTCGCGCCGAATCCGGCCGTGCCCGAGATACCGGGCCGGATCGTCACCACCTCCAGCGCCGATGTGCCCCTCAAGGGCCTGGTGTTCCTGGTCGAGGCCCTCGCCAAGGTGCGCGCCGAACAGCCGCACGCCCACCTCGTCGTCGTCGGCAAGCGCCCCGAGGAGGGCCCGGTCGCCCAGGCCATCGAGCGGTACGGCCTCGAGGACGCCGTCGAGTTCGTCAAGGGCATCTCCGACGCCGAGCTGGTCGACCTGATCCGCTCCGCCGAAGTCGCCTGCGTGCCCTCGCTGTACGAGGGGTTCTCGCTGCCCGCCGCCGAGGCCATGGCCACCGCCACCCCGCTGGTCGCCACCACCGGCGGCGCCATCCCCGAGGTCGCCGGGACCGACGGCGAGACCTGCCTGGCCGTACCCCCCGGTGACGCGGGCGCGCTCGCCGCCGCCCTGACCCGGCTGCTCGGCGACCGTGAACTGCGCGCCCGGCTCGGCGCGGCCGGCCGCGAGCGGGTGCTCGCCCGCTTCACCTGGGCCCGTGCGGCCGAGGGCACCGTGGCCCGCTACCGCGAGGAGATCGACCGGGCGCGCCCGCGCGTCGGACCCCTTCCCGCAGCCGTCCCCGGCCGTCCCGTCGCCGCCGCGGCGAGTGTCGCCGCACCTTCCGAAAGCTCCTCCGAAAGCAGGGCCACGTGCTGACCGTCGACTTCTCCCGGTTCCCGCTCGCCCCCGGCGACCGTGTCCTGGACCTCGGCTGCGGGGCCGGCCGGCACGCCTTCGAGTGCTACCGGCGCGGCGCCCGGGTCGTGGCCCTGGACCAGAACGCGGAGGAAATCCGCGAGGTCGCCAAGTGGTTCGCGGCGATGAAGGAGGCCGGCGAGGCCCCCGAGGGCGCCACCGCCACCGCGATGGAGGGCGACGCGCTCGCGCTGCCCTTCCCCGACGAGTCCTTCGACGTCGTCATCATCTCCGAGGTGATGGAGCACATCCCCGACGACAAGGGCGTCCTCGCCGAGATGGTCCGCGTCCTCAAGCCCGGCGGCCGGATAGCCGTCACCGTGCCCCGGTACGGTCCCGAGAAGGTCTGCTGGGCGCTGTCCGACGCCTACCACGAGGTCGAGGGCGGCCACATCCGCATCTACCGCGCCGAGGAACTCCTCGCCAAGATGCGCGGCGCCGGCCTCAAGCCGTACGGCACCCACCACGCGCACGCCCTGCACTCGCCGTACTGGTGGCTCAAGTGCGCCTTCGGCGTCGACAACGACAAGGCGCTGCCGGTGCGGGCGTACCACAAGCTGCTGGTCTGGGACATCATGAAGAAGCCGCTGGCCACCCGCGTGGCCGAGCAGGCGCTCAACCCGCTGATCGGCAAGAGCTTCGTCGCCTACGCCACCAAGCCGCACCTGCCCCGCCTCGACGAGGCCGGGACGGACGCCCCGTGACCACGCCCCGGACCGACCACCTCGTACTGACCGGGGTCCTCACCGCCGAGCAGGCCGCCGACACCGTCCGGGGCATCCTCGCGGTGCAGCGCCCCGACGGCGCGATCCCCTGGTTCCGCGGCCACCACCTCGACCCCTGGGACCACACCGAGGCCGCCATGGCCCTCGACGCGGCCGGGGAGCACGCGGCCGCCGAGCGCGCCTACCGCTGGCTCGCCGACCACCAGAACGAGGACGGCTCCTGGTACGCCGCCTACGCCGACGGCGCCCACGACGACATAACCGACCGCGCCCGCGAGTCCAACTTCGTGGCCTACATAGCCGTCGGCGTCTGGCACCACTACCTGTCCACCGGGGACGACACGTTCCTGGACCGGATGTGGCCCACCGTGTACGCGGCCGTCGAATGGGTGCTCCGGCTCCAGCAGCCCGGCGGCGAGATCGGCTGGCGGCGCGCCGAGGACGGCACCCCCACCGCGGACGCCCTGCTCACCGGCAGCTCCTCGGTCCACCACGCCCTGCGCTGCGCGCTCGCCATCGCCGACCAGCGCGAAGAACCGCAGCCCGACTGGGAGTTGGCGGTGGGCGCGCTGCGGCACGCGATCCGCAGGCACCCCGAGCGGTTCCTCGACAAGAACCAGTACTCGATGGACTGGTACTACCCCGTCCTCGGCGGCGCTGTCAGCGGTGCCGAGGCCAAGGAACGCGTCGAGGCCAACTGGGACCGCTTCGTCGTGCCCGGCCTGGGCGTGCGCTGCGTCGTCCCCAACCCCTGGGTGACCGGCGGCGAGTCCTGCGAACTCGCCCTGGCCCTCTGGGCGATGGGCGAGTCCGACCGCGCGCTGGAGATCCTCCAGTCCATCCAGCACCTGCGCGACGACGAGTCCGGCCTGTACTGGACCGGCTACGTCTTCGACGACGACGCCATCTGGCCCCGGGAACTGACCAGTTGGACCGCCGGCTCGCTCCTGCTCGCGGTCGCCGCCCTGGGCGGCCACGACGCGACCGGCGCCGTCTTCGGCGGCGACCTCCTACCCCGCGGCCTGGACCCCGACTGCTGCGACTAGGACTCCCTCCCCCCCCGGTCGAACGGCAGGTCCGTCCGGCCCCCACCGTCGTCCTGAGATCCGATGCTCCGTATAGAAGACCTCTTCACGTCCGAGGAGCACCGCGAGGCTCCGCAGCCCGCCGACCGGGACCCGTTGAGGGAGCCGGACGCCCTGTTCGACGCGCAGCTCCTGGACGCCCGCGTCTGTCCGACCGCGAACCGTGCGGCGCTGCTCTTCGACACGCGCACGGCGGAGTGGTTCCCGGACGGGAACGCCGCTCTGCTCGTGGTCCACGGGCTGAAGTCGTTCCAGTAGAGCGGATCGCCGCAGGAGCAGAAGCTGATGGCGTTCTCCGTGATGTCCAGCCGGGTTGCCACC
Organism: Streptomyces bauhiniae; assembly: GCF_004784475.1. Lineage (GTDB taxonomy): Bacteria > Actinomycetota > Actinomycetes > Streptomycetales > Streptomycetaceae > Streptomyces > Streptomyces seoulensis. Next base: position 544,039 of record NZ_SRRT01000003.1, on the reverse strand, counting down.
GGCGCCGACGGCGGGTTCCGGCTGGAGCTGGAGTTCTTCCCCGACGGGGAGCACTCGGTGAGCGGAGAGCGCGCCGACTTCTACGTCCTGGACGTCCCCGGGCTCTCCCCGGCGCCACCGGCCTACCCGGGGAACGAACTCGACCAGGTCCGGCACGACCTGCCGTCGTGGAGCTCCCGATGCACGGTGTTGCAGTCGGCCACCACGCGAGGCGGCTGACACGGCGGCAGAGCCGTAACGGCCGGGGGGTGAGCGGGCGTCACTCGCCCCCCGGTTCGTGCGCCGGCGTCAGCGGTGCATGCGGCCGGCGATGGCGTGGCCGATGAAGAGGTAGACCACGGCGGCCAAGCCGTAGCCGGCGACGACGCGGGCCCATGCCTCGTCGAAGGTGAAGAGGTCGTGGGACCAGCCGGCCAGCCAGGAGGCCGTGTCATGGACGAACTCGACCAGGGTGTTGCCCCGGTTCGCGTCCAACAGGTACATCAAGATCCACAGACCGAGGATGAGGGCCATCACGTCCGCTACGACGGCGATGACACGGCCGGCCTGGTTGGTGCCTGAGTGGTATCGAGACATGGTGTTCGAATTGCCGCCGGACGCCCGCTGAAACCGGCCACAGGCCCGTAATACCGGGCCCGACGACCCGTACGGGCCTCCCGGCTGGCGGCGGCCGGGAGGGCGGGCGAGGCTTCGGACCAGAGACACCCGCTCGGGGAATCACGTCCGGAGGACCGCGTGCCCGTTCCGCTGCGCCGCACCTGGGTGGCGCTCATCCTGTGCTGCGCCCTGCTGGCCGGTACCGCCGCCTGCGGCAGGGACGACAAGACCAGCACCAAGACCCCCGCCGCGGCCTCCCCGAGCCCCAGTACCTCCGCCGAACACCAGAAGCTCGCCAAGACCCGGTTCGTCGCCAACGCGGGCCTCGCGGCCGGGGCGACGTACCAGTGGATCGTGAAGCCCTGGCGGGCCGGCACCTTCAAGAAGGGCGCCGACGGCCGCAAGGTGGCCCTCGTCAAGGCCGGCCTCGCCGGTGCCTTCGCCTACAACCGGCTCAAGGCCGCCCAGAAGAACGCCCAGGGCGACCCCACCCTGACCAAGGCGCTGGCCCCGCTCACCGCGGGCATCGAGAGCCTGAAGAACCTGCCGTCCAAGCTGCGCGGCGGCGACACCGACGCGATGGGCGCCTTCGAGGACACCATCAACAAGGTGAAGAGCGCGGGCGCGAGCGCGGGCGCACCGGTCAAGGACCAGGTGCCCTCCTCCTCGGACCTCTCCAAGGGCTGACACGACTGCGGCCCCCCGCCCGGTAAGGGCGAGGGGCCGCAGGTGACAGCTTCGGGGCTCAGCCGCGCTGGATGCCCGAGGTGTCCTGGAGGACGCCACGGCGGCCGTCCTGGGTCTGCGCGAGCAGCGCGGCACCGCGCTGCTCGACCGCCAGGTACCAGGTACCGGGGGCCAGTTCGGCGACCGGGCTGGGCGAGCCGTCCTCCGCGAACAGCGGACGGGTCACCGGCACGGCGAACCAGAACGGCGAGAAGTCCGCGGCGGGCGCCTGCTGCTGGGGCGCCGGAGCGCCCTGCGGGGCACCCTGGCCGAACGCCTGGGCCTGCTGCGGCTGGCCGCCGCCGAAGGACGCGGCCGGGGCACCGGGGTAGCCGTAACCCTGGGGCGGCTGCGCGCCGTAGGGCTGCGGGGCGGCGGGTTTGGGCGCCGGGATGAGCGGGGCCTGTAGCGCCGGGACCAGCGGGGTGGCGACGGCGGCGCCCGCCAGGATCAGCGTGGCGACCAGCGCCAGGATCAGACCGGTGCCCGCGCTCGGCGACTTGGAGCCGGCGGCGATGTTGTCCAGGCCGCCGACCGGGTCGATCACATTGCCCAGCGCGCTCCACGCGGCGAACACCGCGAACGCCACGCCGAAGGCGCCGAGTTCAAGACCGGCGACCTTGCGGGGCTGGGGCAGCGCGCGGGCGGCGACGACGAGCCCGGCGGCGATCAGACCTGCCAGGACGACGCTGAGCAGGACCGGGCCGCTCTCCCAGAGGTTCGGCATGTCGACGTCGCCGGCAAGGTCGTCGTACGAAAAGTTGTCGAAGAACGACGCGATGAGCAGCAGCAGCGCCGCTCCGATCACCACGCCGTCGCCTCTGGTGAGGGATCGGATATTCACTTCATCAGGTCCTTCGTAGGTCGTCTCGTCGTCCGTAGACAGTACCGTCCGCGTGATCCGGTGTGCGGACGGTTTCGCCCTGCGGTCACGACTCGTGCAGGAAACTCACGATTCCCTCAGAGATCCCCTGAGCGGCCTTCTGCCGCCAGGGACCGCTGGTCAGCAGGGCCACATCGGACTTGTCCCGCATGTTCCCGCACTCGATGAACACCTTCGGAACCGTTGACAGATTGAGACCGCCGAGGTCCGTGCGCGTGACCATCCCGGTGCCGTCGCCCAGGTAATTGGAGAAGGGCTCACCGGTGGCGTGGCGGTAGCCGCTCGCGACCCGCGCGCCCAGCTTCTTGGAGGGGGCGACGATGGGCCGGGTGTCCGCGCCGCCCGCGTGCACCGCGCCCGGCATGATCACATGGAAGCCCCGGTTGCCCTCGGCCGAGCCGTCCGCGTGCAGCGAGATCGCCGCGTCCGCGTGGGCGGTGTTGCCGATCCGGGCCCGCTCGTCCACGCACGGCCCCCACTTGCGGTCGCCGTCATGCGTCAGCTTCACCGTGGCGCCCTGCTTCTCCAGCAGCGCCCGCAGCCGGTGGGCGAGGTCGAGCGTGAACTTGGCCTCCGGATAACCGGCATTGGTGGCGGTGCCGGTGGTGTCGCACTCCTTCTTGCCGTTGCCGACATCGACCTGCTTGTTGATCTCGGCGGTGTGCTGGAAGTTGCCCGTGTTGTGGCCGGGGTCGATGACCACGACCTTCCCGGCGAGGGAACCCGCACTCGGCGAGGGACTGCTCGTGCCGCCCGGCGCCGCGGACGCCGACGGGCTCGCGGCGCTCGCCGGGCGGTCCGGCTCGTCGCCGAGCGCCGACCAGCCCAGCCAGCCGAGCAGGGCGACCGGCACCAGCGCGGCGAACGTGAGGGTCAGCGCGCGCCGGGAGCGCGGCTGGGGGGCTTCGTCTTCCGGGCCTTCGTACGACACGCAGCCACCCTAACGGACCCGACCGGCCCGGCCCGCGCACCTCTGACGGTACGTCAGATACCGTCCCCGGTGCGCTTCAGCACCCGCAGCGAGCCCGTCGCGGAGACCTCGGCGAAGGCGCCCGACGCCAGCGCGCGCAGGTACACCCGGTAGGGCGCCTGGCCGGTGAACTCGTCCTCCGGCTCCGGGAACACGTCGTGGATGACCAGCAGGCCGCCGGGGGCGAGGTGCGGGGCCCAGCCCTCGTAGTCGGCGTTCGCGTGCTCGTCGGTGTGGCCGCCGTCGACGAACACCAGCGCCACGGGGGAGTTCCACACCTTCGCGACCTGCGGGGAGCGGCCGACCAGCGCGATCACATGGTCCTCCAGGCCCGCCCGGTGCAGGGTGCGGCGGAAGGCGGGCAGCGTGTCCATCAGGCCGACCTCGGGGTCGACGGTCTCCGGGTCGTGGTAGTCCCAGCCCGGCTGCTGCTCCTCGCTGCCCCGGTGGTGGTCGACGGTGAGCGCGGTGACCCCCGCCTCGCGGGCCGCGTCCGCGAGCAGCACGGTGGAGCGCCCGCAGTAGGTGCCGACCTCCAGCAGCGGCAGCCCCAGCCGCCCGGCCTCCACCGCCGCCGCGTACAGCGCCAGCCCCTCGTCCACGGGCATGAACCCCTTCGCGGCCTCGAAAGCGGCCAGGATCTCCGGCTTGGGTGCCGCGGGCATGGGGGTTCCTCTCGTCGTACGTCCTTCTCGGCGCCTCATGCTGCCGCACCCCCCGCCCGGAGCCGGGTGGGGGGTGCGGTGGTGGGGGAGTTGTACGGGTTACGCCGTGACGGTCTCGCCCGGCAGCGGCAGGTCCAGCTCGACCGGGCGCTCGTCCCCGGCGTGCGTCGCCGCCGAGGCCAGCGGGCCGTGTCCGGCGGCGCGGGCGGCCAGGACGTACGGGCCCTCGGACGGCACCGGGAGGGCGTAACCGCCGTCGTGGCCGGAGAGGGTGGAGCCGGCCTGGCGGCCCCGGCGGTCGATCAGCGTCACCTTGGCGCGGGCCACCGGGGCGCCGGAGGCGTCCAGCACCCGGCCACGGAAGCCGCGCAGCACCTCCTCGGCACGCTCCAGCACCGCGTCCTCCTCGCTGCTGGCCCGCAACTGGGTGTGCTGCGCGGCCGGACGCGGGGTGCGCGGCAGGAACACCGCGAGCGCCAGGCCCACCAGCACGGCGGCCGTGGCGATCAGGAACGACACCCGGAACCCGTGCATCGTCGGCACCGCGACCCCGCCGCCCAGGTCGTGCGCGGTGTTGGCCAGCACCATGCCGATGACGGCGCTGGAGACCGAGGTGCCGATGGAGCGCATCAGGGTGTTGAGACCGTTGGCGGCACCCGTCTCGGAGGCCGGGACCGCGCCCACGATCAGCGCGGGCAGCGAGGAGTACGCCAGGCCGATGCCGGCGCCGAGGACCACCGAGGTGATGATCGTCTGCCAGGCGGCGTGCATCAGGCCGAGGCCGCCCGCGTAGCCCACCGCGATGACCAGCAGGCCGATGATCAGGGTCGTCCGGGGTCCGTAGCGGGCCGAGAGGCGGGCGTAGACCGGGGCGGTGAACATCATCGTCAGGCCCAGCGGGGCCACGCACAGACCGGCGACCACCATCGACTGGCCCAGGCCGTAGCCGGTGGCGGTGGGGAGCTGGAGCAACTGGGGGAGGACCAGCGAGACGACGTAGAAGCTGACGCCGACCATGATCGAGGCGAGGTTGGTGAGCAGTACCTCGCGGCGGGCGGTGGTGCGCAGGTCGACCAGCGGGGCCGGTATGCGCAGCTCGTACACGCCCCACAGCAGCAGGACGGCGAGCGCGGCGCCGAAGAGGCCCAGCGTGGTGCCGGAGGACCAGCCCCAGTCGCTGCCCTTGGTGATGGGCAGCAGGAGCAGCACCAGACCGGCGGAGAGGCCGGCGGCGCCGGGGTAGTCGAAGGAGCCCTTGGCGCGGGCCGGGGACTCGGGGACGGCCAGCAGGGTCAGGCCGATGGCGAGTACGCCCACGCCCGCGGCGCCGTAGAACAGGGCGTGCCAGTCGGTGTGCTGGGCGACCAGGGCGGCGGCGGGCAGCGCGAGTCCGCCGCCGACGCCGATCGAGGAGCTCATCAGCGCCATCGCGGAGGCGAGCCGCTCACGCGGGAGCATGTCGCGCATCAGACCGATGCCCAGCGGGATCGCGCCCATGGCGAAGCCCTGGAGGGTGCGGCCCACGATCATCAGGAGCAACTGGCTGGTGACCGCGCTGACCAGCGCGCCGGCCACCATCACGGACAGGCTGAGGATCAGCATCCGGCGCTTGCCGTACAGGTCGCCGAGGCGGCCCATGATCGGGGTGGAGACGGCGCCGGAGAGCAGGGTGGAGGTGAGGACCCAGGTCGCGTTGCTCGGCGCGGTGCCGAGCAGTTGCGGCAGGTCCTTGATGACCGGCACGAGCAGGGTCTGCATCACCGCGACCACGATGCCCGCGAAGGCGAGCACCGGGACTACGGCCCCGCCCGCCTTCCGGCCGGCGTGGTCGGGCGTGGTGTGGGTCATGGAAATGGGGTCCTCCCGCGTGAATACGTGCAGGGTGAACCTCGTATGCACGGGAAACTATTCCGTTGCTTCGGGACGCTAATGAATCCTTGACCGAGAGATGGGTTTCTGACCGGGTGTCAGTGCTTGTCTCTGTTCCTGGTCACAGCCAGCCGCGCTGCCGGGCCTCCCGTACGGCCTCGGCCCTGTTACGGGTGCCGGTCTTGCCGATCGCCGAGGAGAGGTAGTTGCGGACGGTGGACTCCGAGAGGTGCAGCCGGGCGGCGATGTCGGCGACCGTCGCGCCGTCGACCGAGGCGGTCAGCACCTCGCACTCCCTCGCCGTGAGGGGGTTCGGTCCGGCGCTCAGGGCGGCCGCCGCCAGTACGGGGTCGACCACCGTCTCCCCGGCCAGCACCCGGCGCACCGCCTGCGCCAGTTCCTCCACCGGCCCGTCCTTCACCAGGAACCCGGCCGCCCCCGCCTCCATCGCCCGGCGCAGATAGCCCGGCCGCCCGAACGTGGTCAGGATCAGCACCCGGCACCCCGGCACCCGCTCCCGCAGCAACGCGGCCGCGTCAAGACCGCTCAGCCCCGGCAACTCGATGTCCAACAGCGCCACATCCGGCCGGTGCTCGACGGCGGCCGCCACGATCGCGTCCCCCGCGGCCACCTGAGCGACCACCTCGATGTCGTCCTCCATCCCCAGCAACAGGGCCAGGGCGCCCCGCATCATGCCCTGGTCCTCGGCGAGGAGAAGCCGGATCTTATGCACGGCGTCAGGGTAACGAGGGGGCGCCGGGCCGTCAGGACTCCAGGGCTACCGGGACCGCGTCCGCTGTGGACGGGGTCGCCGGGAGTTCTGCCGTCACCGTGAAGCCGCCCGCCGGCGCCGGGCCCGCTGTCAGGGAGCCGGCTGCTGCGGAGAGGCGTTCGGTGAGGCCCGTCAGGCCGGTGCCGCCGGTGGTCGTGACGGGCGTGCCGGTGCCGTTGTCGGTCACGGTGAGGCGGACGCGTTCCTCCGCGCTCTCCACCGTGATCTCGCAGCGGGTGGCGTGGCTGTGCCGGACCACGTTGGTCACGGCCTCGCGCACCACCCAGCCGAGCAGGGCCTCGGTCTGCGGGGCCAGGGGCGCCCCCGACTGCCGTACCACCGGCTCCACGCTCGCCGCCGCCAGTGCCGAGCGGGCGCGGGTCAGCTCGGTGGACAGGCTGCCCTCGCGGTAGCCGGTCACCGCCTCGCGGATCTCGGTCAGCGCCTGGCGGCCCACCGACTCGATGTCCCCGATCTGCGCCAGCGCCGCGTCCAGGTCCCGCCCGGCCAGCCGCCGCGCGGCCTCCGACTTCACCACGATCACCGAGAGGGTGTGGCCCAGCAGGTCGTGCAGATCGCGGGAGAAGCGCAGCCGTTCCTTCTCCACCGCCCGCCGTGCCAACTCCTCCCGCGCGGCCCGCAGTTCGCGTACCGCCTCCGAGAGGCTGAGGATCGCCGCCGTGACCATGCAGGAAAGGAAGGTCGCGTACCCGATGTTCGGCGCCTCCCGCCAGCCCTCGCGCAGGCCCGCGAGGACAGCCGCGTACGCCGCGAGCAGCAGGCCGATCCGGCCGAGGTGCCGGCCACGCAGGGTGGCGCCGGTGGCGAGGCCGAGCAGCGGGAAGAACAGCAGCCAGTTGCCGCCGTAGCCGACCGCGAGGCCCGTGGTCACCAGGCCCATCGTCAGCAGGGCCAGCCGGGTCGAGAGGGACTGGCGCTTCTCGCGGTGGAAGGCGCGGAACGTGACGTAGACGTAGAGCGAGTTGAACACGAACAGGCCCAGGCCGCCGATCCACGGGTTCTCCGCCTTGCCCTGGAGCAGGTTGGAGAACGAGCCCAGCCCCATCAGCAGCCAGGGCAGCAGCGCGAAGCCGGTCGGCGGGGGCCCCGCGTGGTCGGCGCCCCGCGCACACCTCGCCGAGCGCCGCCGCCGTGCCCGCGCCCACCACGTCATGTCCGTGTCCTTCGGCCTCTCCCGCTCCACCGCGTCCGGCCGGCCGGCGGGACGACGTTCCAGCGTAGGGAACGAGAACCGTTGCCCGCGCCGGGCCGCTCGCGTCTGTGTCATGCCTACGACGGTAGGAGCGGGGCGCCGCCGCGGGCAGAGGCGTACGTACGGACTCCGGCAGTACAAATGTCACGGCCGGACATGACGAAGGGGCGGGGTACGAGCCCTGTGGCCCGTGCCCCGCCCCTCGCCGTATCGATCAGGCAGCCGTCCCGGCGGTCCCGCCGCCCGGGCGGCGATGGCGCCCGCTGGGGGCGCTCTCCCCGTCCCGGTCCGCGACCGGTCCCCGGTGCCGCCCGTGCCCGTCCGCCTCGGCGGAGACGGATTCCGGCTGGTAGACCCCGGAATCCGCGGGCGCGGACAGCGGCTGCGTCGTGCTGGTCTCGGTCATCGGAAGCATTCACCCCGTCAACATGATCGTCTTGCAGCCGGGAGAGTCTAACCAACCCCCGGGGGCCGGGGTCCAGGCGGGCGGCGGGCCCCGGGGCCGCTACTCGGCGGCCGCCTTGGCGAGCGGGGCCTTCTGCAGGGGGACCGGGCGGGGGGCCTCCGGTTCCTCCGTCTTCGGAGGCTCGGCGGGGGCCGCCGTCGGAGGGGTCAGTTCGGCTACTCCGCACGCGGTCTGGGGAGTCGAGTACGGCAGGCGCAGTACGCCCTCCGGGGTCCATACGCCGGAGCCCGCCAGCCAGCCCTGCGGGGCCGGGAGGTGGCGGGCCTGGCGGTCGGTCGGGTGCCAGGTGGCGATCCAGGTGCCGAGGGGGCCGTCCACCCGGAGGGCCACCGCGCAGGTCTCCGGGGTCAGGACCTGCCCCGGCTGGATGGCGAAGGGGGTCACCGTGCAGTCCGGCAGCCGCAGCGCGGCGGGGAAGCGGACCGGCAGAGTGCTGCCCAGCACGCCCCAGCCCAATCGTTCCTGCCCCGGCGAGGCCGCGTCCGAGGAGATCACCACCAGCCCGCTGTCGGGGTCGGCCAGCAGCAGCCGGTCGTCGCTGTCGGGCGCGATCTCGAGGAGCGGCGACACCTCCCCGTCCCGCCCCAGGTCCACCACGACCGTCTTGGTCCGGCCCCCCAGCTCCCGGTCGAGCGCCAGCATCCGCCCCGCCCGCTCCAGCCAGACCCCGCCCGAGCACCGCCCCGGCACCTCGGCCACCCGCTCCGGCCCGGCGGCGCCCCCGGCCACCAGCCACACCGCCGTGGACGTCTCGCACACCGCGAGCGCGTACGCCCGCTCGCCCCCCGGCGCGGGCGGCAACAGCGTGACGTAGGTGTCGGACCCGCACTCCACCGCGCCGACCGCCAGCTCACCCGTACCGGGCCCGGTCGGGTACAGCAGGGAGAAGGAGTGCCGCCGCTCCACCAGGCGGTGGATCAGCACCCGCCCGTCCCCCATCGGCTGCACCTCCGTGCCCGGCTCCTCCGGCTGCCCGCCGGGCAGCGGCACCGCGTACGGCTCCGGTCCGTCCAGCGTCCAGCGCTCCGGGAACCAGCTCTCCCCGGCCGGCGCCAGCCGGGCCGCGTACGCGCCGTCCGCCGTGATGGCGTACCGCGTCGTGGGCGCCTCGTGTTCCGCGCCGGTCGACGGGGATTCGATCGCACAGGCCGTCATGGTTCGGTCACCTCCGGCGACGAAGCTAGTTTTCGTACGCACAGGCGGGGGCCGGGTCCGGACCACTTCACACATACGGGTGGCGCAGAAGCGATTCCTCTGAGGAAAGGGCGGGTGTGGGCGTACCGGCCCGGGGCCGCCGTACGCGGTACGGCCTCCCCTGGCCGGACAGGTAGCCTTTCCTCGTGCCCCGTCTGTCTGAAGTCATCGCCGCGCTGGAGACCCTGTGGCCCGCCGAGCGGGCCGAGCCCTGGGACGCGGTCGGCACGGTCACGGGCGACCCCGGCCAGGAGGTCACCCGCGTCCTGTTCGCCGTGGACCCGGTGCAAGAGGTCGTCGACGAGGCCGTACGGCTCGGCGCGGACCTCCTCGTCACCCACCACCCGCTCTATCTGCGGGGGACGACCACGGTGGCGGCCGGCACCCCCAAGGGCCGGGTCGTGCACACGCTGATCAAGAACGACATCGCCCTGCACGTCGCGCATACCAACGCCGACAAGGCCGACCCCGGAGTCTCCGACGCCCTCGCCGGCGCGCTGGACCTGCGGGTCACCGGCCCCCTCGTACCCGACCCGGACGACCCGGACGGACGCCGGGGGCTGGGCCGGATCTGCGAGCTGGACCACCCGCTGACCGTGCGCGAGCTGGCCGAGCGCGCCGCCGAGCGGCTGCCCGCCACCGCGCAGGGCATCCGGGTGGCCGGCGACCCCGACGCCGTCGTCCGTACGGTCGCCGTCAGCGGCGGCTCCGGCGACAGCCTCTTCGACCGGGTCCGCGCGGCCGGTGTGGACGCGTTCCTCACCGCCGACCTGCGCCACCACCCGGCATCCGAGTTCGCCGCGTCCGTCGGAGAGCGCCCGCTCGCGCTCATCGACGCCGCCCACTGGGCCACCGAGTGGCCCTGGTGCGAGCTGGCCGCGGCCGAACTCGACCAGATCTCCGACCGTCACGGCTGGGGCCTTCGGGTCCACGTGTCCAAGACGGTCACCGACCCCTGGACCGCCCACGCGGCGTCCCCCGTCACCACTAGCCCCATGGGAGCCCCCAACTGAACGCCGAGCCCGCCGACCAGATCCGACTCCTCGACGTCCAGGCCCTCGACGTCCGCCTCCAGCAGATCGCGCACAAGCGGAAGTCGCTCCCCGAGCACGCCGAGATCGAGACGCTGGGCAAGGACCTCGTCCAGCTCCGCGACCTGCTGGTGGCCGCGCAGACCGAGGAGAGCGACTGCGCCCGCGAGCAGACCAAGGCCGAGCAGGACGTGGAGCAGGTGCGCCGCCGCGCCACCCGTGACCAGCAGCGCCTGGACTCCGGCATGGTCACCTCGCCCAAGGACCTCACCGGCCTCCAGCACGAGATCGCCTCCCTCGCCAAGCGCCAGGGCGACCTGGAGGACGTCGTCCTCGAGGTCATGGAGCGCCGCGAGGCCGCGCAGGCGCGGGTCGCCGAGCTGACCGAACGGGTCGCCTCCGTGCAGGCCAAGTCCGACGACGCCACCGGCCGCCGCGACGCCGCGTTCCGCGAGCTGGACGACGAGGCTGCCGCCGTGACCAAGGAGCGCGAGGTCGTCTCCGCCTCGGTCCCGGCCGATCTGCTCAAGCTGTACGACCGGCTGCGCGTCCAGGGCGGCGGGATCGGCGCGGCCAAGCTGTACGCCCGTACCTGCCAGGGCTGCCGCCAGGAGCTGGCGATCACCGAGCTGAGCGAGGTCCGCGCGGCCGCGCGGGACGCGGTGGTCCGCTGCGAGAACTGCCACCGCATCCTGGTGCGCACGTCGGAGTCGGGTCTGTAAGGAGCGTTCGGCGTGCGGGAGTTCGTGGTCGAGGCCGACGGCGGGTCGCGGGGCAACCCCGGCCCGGCGGGGTACGGGGCCGCCGTGAGCGACGCGGCCACGGGGGAGACCCTGGCCGAGGCCGCCGAGTTCATCGGCGTCGCCACCAACAACGTCGCCGAGTACCGGGGTCTCCTCGCCGGCCTGCGCGCCGCCCACGCCCTCGACCCCGAGGCGCGGGTCGCCGTCCGCATGGACTCCAAGCTGGTCGTCGAGCAGATGTCGGGCCGCTGGAAGATCAAGCACCCCGACATGAAGCCCCTGGCCACCCAGGCCCGCGCCGTCTTCCCACCCGGCCGCGTCACCTACGAGTGGATACCCCGCGAGCAGAACAAGCACGCCGACCGCCTGGCCAACGAGGCGATGGACGCGGGGGCGAGGGGCGAGACGTGGACGCCCCGGGCACCGGTTGTCGTCGACCCCGAGGGTCCGCCCGGCGATGCCCGCGCAGGCGCGGCGGCCGCGCGGGCGGCTCTGGCCCAGGGGCGGTCCGCGCCCGCTTCCGAGCCGGTGGAGTCGGCCGATGCCGCGCAGAGCGACGCCCGTGCCGCCCGTACCGTCGCCTCTGCCGCCACCTCCTCGCCCGGCTGGAGTGCGGCTCCCGATCTCGGGGCGCCGGCGACCTTTGTGCTGTTGCGGCACGGGGAGACGCCGTTGACTCCGCAGAAGCGGTTCTCCGGGAGTGGGGGGAGTGATCCCGCGCTGTCGGAGGTGGGGCGGGAGCAGGCGCGGCTGGTGGCGGGGGCGCTGGCGCGGCGGGGGACCGTACAGGCGGTCGTCGCCTCGCCGTTGGCGCGTACGCGGGAGACCGCCGGGATCGTCGCCGCCCGGCTCGGACTGGACGTGAGCGTCGACGACGGGCTCAGGGAGACCGACTTCGGCGCCTGGGAGGGGCTGACCTTCGGGGAGGTCCGCGAGCGCCACCCGGACGATCTGACCGCCTGGCTCGGCGATCCGGAGGTACGCCCCACCGGCGGCGGCGAGAGCTTCGCGGAGACCGCCGAGCGCATCGAGGAGGCCCGCGCCCGGCTGGTCGCCGAGTACGCGGGCCGTACGGTCCTGCTGGTCACCCACGTCACCCCGATTAAGACCCTGCTGCGCCTCGCCCTGGGCGCCCCGCCCGAGTCCCTCTTCCGAATGGAACTGTCGGCCGCCTCGCTGTCGGCGGTGGCGTACTACGCCGACGGCAACGCGAGCGTACGGCTGTTCAACGACACGTCCCACCTGCGTCCCTGAGCCCCGCCGCACCCCGCGCCAGCTCCTCGATCCGGGCCCAGTCCCCGGCGGCCACCGCGTCCGCCGGGACCATCCAACTGCCGCCCACGCAGCCCACGTTGGGCAGCGCCAGATACTCCGGCGCACTGGCCTCCGCGATGCCGCCCGTGGGACAGAAGCGGGCGTCGGGCAACGGTCCGGCGAGGGATCGCAGATACGCCGTACCGCCCGCCGCCTCGGCCGGGAAGAACTTCATCTCGCGCACCCCGCGCTCCAGCAGCGCCACCACCTCCGAGGTGGTCGACACCCCCGGCAGGAACGGCACCCCGGCCTCCCGCATCGCGGCGAGCAGCGACTCGGTCCAGCCGGGGGAGACGAGGAACCGCGCCCCCGCCGCCACGCACCGGCCCACCTGCTCCGGCGTGATCACCGTCCCGGCGCCCACCACCGCCTCGGGCACCTGCTCGGTGATGGCCCGGATGCCGTCCAGCGCGGCCGGCGTACGCAGCGTGACCTCGATCGCGGGCAGCCCCCCGGCGACCAGCGCCCGCGCCAGCGGCACGGCGTCGGCGGCGTCATCCAGGACGACGACGGGGAGGACGGGCGCGAGGTCCAGTACGGAGGCGGGGGAGGGCGCGGGTGAGGTCATGGACGCCATCGTGCCCAGGGGAAGCAGTGTGCGCAACGAACGTTGCACATGCTGCAATGCGAGCCTCAGTGAACCTCGTCCACCAGCACGTCCAGCGCCCACGGCTTCCCGGCCTTCTCGGGCGCCGCCGCCTCCACCTCGTACCCGAGGTCCCGCAGCGCGACGACCAGCTCGGCGGGGTCCTTCGGCGCGACGCCCTCGGTGAGCAGCGCGCGGACGATACGGCCCTTGGTCGCCTTGTTGAAGTGGCTGACCACCTTGCGGGTGGGCGCGTGCAGCACCCGTACCGTCGCGGTGCGCCCCGCGACCTCGCCCTGGGGCTTCCAGGCGGCGGCGTACGCGGCGGAGCGCAGGTCCAGCACCAGCCCGTCCCCGGCCGCCTCGGGCAGCACCTCGGCCATCGGGGCCCGCCAGTGCCCGGCCAGCGCGCCGAGACCGGGCAGCTTGACGCCCATGGAGCAGCGGTAGGAGGGGATGCGGTCGGTGACGCCGATCGCGCCCCAGAGGCCGGAGAACACCAGCAGCGAGCGGGCCGCGCGGCGCTTGGCGGCGGGGTCGAGGGTGGCCAGGCCGAGGGCGTCGTAGAGGACACCGGTGTAGATCTCGCCCGCCGGGCGGGCGCCGGCCGTGAGCAGCCCGGCGTTCTTGGCGACCTCGCCGCGCAGCCCCTCGCTCAGCCCCAGCACCTCGCGCGCCTTCTCCTCGTCCCCGGCGCACAGCTCGACCAGTTCGGTGAGCACGGCCTGCCGGGCGGCGGCGAGACCGGGCAGGGACAGCGACTCGGGCTTCAGCGGGGCACCCCGGCCCGAGGGCGCCTTTCCCTCCGACGGGGGCAGCAGGACCAGCACGGACGGACTCCTTCTTCTCGGCGTTCTCGGCCTCCGCGCCAGCGTACGGGCCCCGGCCGCCGGTCCGTGCCGCCCGTCCGGCCCGGTACCATGGTCGGCACGGCAGACGAGCCGGGCGGACGGCCGCGTGGAGTCCCTTACGGGGCTTCCCGAGGAACGTCCGGGCTCCACAGGGCAGGGTGGTGGCTAACGGCCACCCGAGGCGACTCGCGGGACAGTGCCACAGAAAACAGACCGCCTCGCGCCTCGGCGCGGGGTAAGGGTGAAACGGTGGTGTAAGAGACCACCAGTGCCCAGGGTGACCTGGGCAGCTAGGTAAACCCCACCCGGAGCAAGGTCAAAAGGAAACACCCCGGTGTTTCTGCGCGGACGACCGAGGGCTGCCCGCCCGAGTCCGCGGGTAGACCGCACGAGGCCGGTGGCAACACCGGCCCTAGATGGATGGCCGTCACCGGGACGCCCGCGAGGGCCCCCGGTACAGAACCCGGCGTACAGCCCGACTCGTCTGCCGCTTTTCCACGCCCGGCCCGGCCGGACGATCCACCCGCCTCACTGCCCGGCCAGTCGCGCGTAGTCCCCCTGGAAGAAGACCAGCGGGCGGGGATCACCGGCGACCGCCAGATCGAGTACGCGGCCCAGGACGAAGAGGTGGTCGCCGGCCGGGACGACATCCGCCACCTCGCATTCGATCCACGCGGCGACACCGTCGAGGATCGGGGCGCCGGTGACCCCCCGGTGCCAGCCGAGCCGGCCGAACTTGTCGCCGCCACTCGCCGCGAACACCGCGGACAGGTTCGCCTGGTGCTCCGCCAGCACGTTGGCCACGAAGGACCCGGCTCGTTCGATACGGGGCCAGCTCGTGGAGGTCGCGCTGGGGAAGAAGCCGACCATGGGCGGCTCCAGTGACACCGATGTGAAGGAACCCACGGTCAGACCGACCGGTTCGTCCCCGTCGATCGCCGAGACGGCCACCACACCGGTCGGAAAGTGTCCGAGCACCCGGCGGAAGTGCGCCGAGTCGAAGGCCGGGACATCCGGACGAGTCGCCATCGCTCTCCTCATGAGAAGGTAACCGCCGCACAGTCGTACGGCGGTCGATCGCGCATGGGGAAAGCGTAGGAGCTGGACCAGCGGGCGGAGAGGGCGAGTCTGTGCCGGTTGCCGTCCACCTGGGAGCAACACCACCACACCCGCGCCTCGTTCGTGTTGGTGCTGCCAATATGACATCTGCGAACTGGTTCGGTTCCGCCACTCGGTGAATCATCGTGGTCATGTCCGGCTTGACCAGGCCCGGTTCGGGTTTCCAGCGCATGACCGTGAAGCGGCTGACCACTCCCGCCGCGTTCCCGGACGCACAGAGACCCCGCTTCATGGGGACCGCCGCACTCTGACCGCGGCCACCGCATCGCCGGCCGGGCACCCCCCTCCGTACGACCCCTGAGCCGATTCGTGAAAGGAACCCGCATCATGCGCGCTGTCGGATTCGAACAGTTCGGCGGACCCGATGTGTTGAAGGTCGTCGACCGCCCCCTGCCCGTCCCCGGTCCGGGACAGGTCCGTGTGCGGGTCACCGCCGCCGCGGTCAACCCCACCGACCTGCTGCTGCGTGCGGGGGATCTGGCCGCCGCCATGGCCGGGCAGGAGCCGCCCCACACCCCCGGCATGGACGCCTCCGGAGTCGTCGACGCGGTCGGTGACGGTGTCGACCTCGGGGTCGGTGAGCCGGTCATGGCATTCGTCAACCCCTTCCACGCCGGGGGCGGAGCCCAGGCGGAGTACGTCGTGGTGCCCCGCGACCAGGTCGTCGCCGCGCCCCGGGGGCTCGACCTCCGTGACGTCGCCGGCCTGCCCATGAACGGGCTCACCGCGAACCTGGCCCTCTCCCTCCTCGACCTGCCCGAAGCGGCGACGCTGGCCGTCACCGGAGCGACGGGCGCGCTGGGCGGGTACGTGGTGCAACTCGCCAAGCACCGAGGGCTCCGCGTCGTCGCCGACGCCGCCGCGCGCGACCGTGACCTGGTCCATGGGCTGGGCGCGGACCTGGTCGTACCGCGTGCCGAGGCCACCGCCGATCTCGCCGGCGCCTATCGCGCCGCGGTTCCCGAGGGGGCGGACGCGATCGTCGACGCCGCCGTCATCGGCGCCGACGCCCTGGGCGTGGTGAAGGACGGCGGCCAGTTCGTCAAGTGCCGCCCCCACGAGCTGGCCTCGGAGCGCGGCATCACCGTCCAAGGGGTCCTGGTGCTGACGCATCCCGCCACGCGCCCCGCGCTGGAGGAGCTCGCCGCCCTGGCGGAGAAGGGCGTACTGACCCTGCGCACCGCGGAGGTACTCGCTCCGGAGAGGGCTCCCGAAGCTCACCGGCGCCTGGAGGCCGGCGGGGTCCGGGGGCGTCTGATCCTCGCCTTCTGAACAGCCGTTCCCGGTGACTCGGACTGGTTCTTCGTGTGTGAAGGGTGGCTTGAATGAGGGGTAGCGGTGTCGCCTCGGTCCAGGAGGAGACCAGGAACGTCAGAGACGCGGGCAGAGAGCGGCGGGCCGCGCTGCGCCACTTCCTCCGGTCCCGCCGGGCGCGGCTCTCGCCCGGAGACGTCGGGCTGACGGTGGGCGGGCGCCGGAACACGCCGGGGCTGCGGCGCGAGGAAGTCGCCGTGCTGGCCGGGGTGAGCGCCTCCTGGTACACGTGGCTCGAACAGGGCAGGGACATCAAGGTGTCCGAGGACGTGCTCGACGCGGTCAGCAAGGCGCTCAACCTGGATCGCACCGAGCGCGCGCACCTGTATCTGCTGGCCGGGGTGAACCCGCCGGCCGCCCGCCAGGAAGTCACCCCGGAGGAGCTGGCCCGGCTCCGGCTCGCCGTCGAGGGGTGGCAGCCGGCTCCGGCCTTCGTGGCCGACCGGTACTGGAACGTCCTGGTCAGCAACGCCCCCGCGCGCACGCTGCTCGGTGTGCAGGAGACGGGCTCCAACTACCTCTGGTCGTTCTTCACCGACGGCCTGAACCGGAGCCGCTACCCCCACTGGCTGGACGTGGCGAGCCGCCTGGTCGGCCAGTTCCGCGTCCAGGCCGTGCGCTTCCTCGACGATCCGAACTTCGAACTCCTGGCGCGCAGGCTGTGCTCCGCCAGTCCGGACTTCGACCGGCTGTGGGCGCGGCACGAGACCCGGGACACGGGGATCGCGACCGTCGAGGTGCGGCCCGCCCCCGGCCGCAGGGCGGCCTTCCACCATGTGGTCATGGGTCTGCACCAGAGGTCCGAGCCGCTGCTCATGCTCTACATGCCGACCCAGCTCCCCGGCGACCGGGCCGGGTGAGCGCCGGGAGCCGGGGGACGGGCCCGGGCGGATCGGCTACCGGTCCGCCTCGCGCCGGGCCGCCTCGATGATCGCGTCGAGCAGGCCGGGGAAGGCCCGGTCCAGGTCGGCACGGCGCAGCGAGTTCGTCTTCACCGTGCCCTCGTACTGCTGCCGGAGGATTCCGGCACGCCGCAGCACCTTGAAGTGGTGCGTGCTGGTGGAGCGCGTGACATGGATGTCGAAGGTCCCGCACGCCATGTTCCGCTCCGAGTCGGCGAGTTGACGCACGATGCTGCGCCGCACCGGGTCGGCCAGCGCCTCCAGTACGCCCTGGAGCGCGATGTCCTCGGCGGCGAGGTGATCGGTGATGCGCTCGGTGGACTGTGCGGTCACGTGACTCGGCCTCCCTGCGTTCCGGCGTGGCGCCTTCATCGTACGACAGCAGTCATACGATGATGGCCATCAAGTTTGACCGTCATCGTCATTATGGTTTCAATGGACACGGGGAGAGATCCCCGGCCGCGGTCGTCGGTGGTCTGCGGTCGTTCCTCGCCCCAGCGAGCCCTCCCGGAGGAGAGAACGATGCCCCGTGCTGAGTCCCCAGCAGTGCCGTTGCCCGGTGAGGTGACACCGGATCAACGGGCCGTGCCACCGGCACTGCGGCTGACCGCCCTCGCCACCGGCTTCGTCATGGCAGCCCTGGACGTGACCGTCGTCAACGTCGCGGGCTCGGCGATCCAGGAGCAGTTGCACGCCTCGCTGCCGGAACTCACCTGGATCGTGGACGGATACGTCCTGGTCTTCAGCTCGCTGCTGCTGCTGGCCGGCGGCCTGGCCAACCGCCTCGGCGCGAAGAACGTCTACCTGGGGGGCATGGCCGTCTTCTTCGTGGCCTCCCTCGGCTGCGCGCTCGCGCCGAACGCGGCCGTGCTGATCGCCGCGCGTCTCCTCCAGGGCGTGGGAGCCGCGCTCTTCATGCCGAGTTCGCTGTCCCTTCTGGTGTTCTCGTTCCCGGAGAAGCGGGAGCGCACCCGGATGCTGGGCCTGTGGTCGGCGATCGTGGCCACCTCCGCCGGCCTGGGCCCGACCGTGGGCGGACTCCTGGTCAGCGCGTTCGGCTGGCAGAGCATCTTCGTCATCAACCTGCCCATCGGCATCATCGGCATGCTGCTGACCAAGCGCTTCATCGCCCCCTCCGAGGTGCGTGCCACCAAACTGGCGGTGCCCGGCCATGTCCTGTGGATCGTGGCGCTCGCCGCCCTGAGCTTCGCGCTCATCGAGGGACCGCGGCTCGGCTGGGGGGCCGGCGGGATGCTGGCGTCGTATGCCGTGCTGGTGGTCGCCGCCGGTTCGCTGCTGGTGCGCGAACGCCGCGCCGACAACCTGGTCATGCCCTGGAGCCTGTTCAGCCGGCCGAGTTTCGCCGGCGCGAACCTGGTGGGTTTCCTCTTCAATCTCGCGCTGTACGGCAGCATGTTCATGCTGAGCCTGTATCTCCAGCACGCCCGTGGGGCCACCCCCTTCCAGGCCGGGCTCGAACTGCTGCCGATGACGATCTGGTTCCCGCTGGCCAACGTCGTCTACTCGCGCATCTCCGCACGGTTCTCCAACGGGGCACTGCTGACGGTCTTCCTGCTGGTCGCCGGCGTCTCCTCGCTGACCATGGTCACCGTGTCCGAGGAGACGCCCTACTGGGTGCTGGCGGTCGCCGTCGGCCTGGCGAACATCGGCGCCGGCATCATCTCCCCGGGGATGACCGCGGCCCTGGTGGACGCCGCCGGCCCCGAGCACGCGAACGCGGCCGGCTCGGTGCTCAACGCCAACCGTCAGATCGGCACGCTCGTGGGCATCGCCGTGATGAGCGTCGTACTCGGCACCGTCTCGGACTGGAACCGTGGGCCGGCGCTGTGCTTCGCGGTGATCGGCGTCGCGTATCTCGCCGCCGCCGTCGGCGCGTGGCTGATGATCGCCCGCGCCGAACAGCGTGAGGCCGCCACCGCCTGACCGTCCGCCGCCGCACCGGTGCGAACATCGCCCGGTGCGGCAGCGGCGTTCGCTGACGATCGCTCAGCCGGCCGCCGCGCCACGCGGGCGCGCTCCGTGATCGGGCAGGGTGAGCTTGCCGCCGAACAGGTCGCGGTTCTCCTGGTACCACCGCGCGGACTCGGCCAGCGGGCGCGCCGAACCGGTGAAGTGGGGAGCCACATAGCGGGCCAGCAGGTCGTAACTGCGCCTGGTCCGCTCCGGATCGGCCCAGTCCTGGAGATACACCAGGAGAGTGCCGAAGCCGCCGGTCTCCTCCTGCATGCGCCGGATGCCCGCCACGCAGTCCTCGACCGACCCGACGAGGGCGCTGCCGGCCTCGATCGCCGCCTCGATCGCGTTCTCCGGCGCGACGCCGGGGATGTTCACGTCGAGCCCGCGCAGATCACCCCAGTACTCGTAGGCCCAGCGCTGGTAACCGGCGCGGACGTCGTCGATGGCCTGCTTCCGCGTCTCGGCGACGTGGATCGGCAGCGTGATCCGCCAGTTCCGCCGGTCGACCGTCCTGCCGTGCTCCGCGGCGGCCTCCTCGGCGTACCGCCACTGTGTCTTCATGTCGGGGGGCCGGTGGCCGGGGCGTGACACGCCGAACGAGACGGTGCTGATGCCGAGTTGGCCGGACAGCCGCACGCTGTGGGGCGAGGCGACGCTCGCGGCCGCGATCTCCACCTTGCCCGCCCGGTACGGCGCGAGCTGGAGCTTGGCGTCCTGAAGTGTGAACCACGGGGTCTTCCTGGTGACCGGCTGGTCTCCGTGGAGCAGTTCCACGACCGCCTCCAGGGACTCGCCGAACATGCGGCGCATCTCGCCCCACTCGCGGCCGAGCATGTGCGCGTCCACCGGACTGCTGCCCGCCCCGACCCCGAGGATGAAGCGGCCACGGGTCAGATGATCGAGATGCATGGCACGGGTGGCCACCATGAACGGGTGGTGGTACGGCAGGGTCATCACACCGGTGGCCAGTTTGATCTGGCGCGTACGCTCGGCGGCGGCGGCCACGAACAGTTCCGGGACGCCGATGCTGTTCCAGCCCAGCGAATGGTGTTCGCCGATCCAGAATTCATCGTAGTTGAGCCGGTCGAACAGCTCGATCAATTCCAGGTCCCGCTCGAACTGAAGGGTGGGGTCCTCGCCCAGCGGGTGGAACGGTGCCAGAAACGCACCGAATTTAAGTCGATCCGTGTGCATCAAATCCCCTGTCCGTCATGGATGATTCGCCGTCCGAACGAATATATGGGCTGGGTGGCGCCACAGGGGGGAGTCAGTTTCTCCTATGGGTCGCACCACCAGTGCCGGCGGCAGGGGGGGCATCGCGCTCTGGAGCACCGCATTCCGCTCGCCTAACGTGGATGAAGCCACCGGAAGGATTCCGGTGCGTTCTCGCGTTTTCCTTGCCGATGACATTCCAGAGCGGGTGGAGCGGACATATGCGTTTGGGTTTCGGTCTTCCGACATTCGGTCCGGCGGCCAACGAGGTGAACGGGATCGCCCGGTTCGCCGCCGACGCGGAGAAACTCGGTGCGAGCAGCCTCTGGGTCGGCGACCGACTGTTGACCCCGGTGGACCCGAGTGTCGGATATTCGCCCGGTTCCCCCGCCATTCCGGACGAATTCCGGGTGGCGGCCGACCCGCTCGCGGCCCTCGCGGTCGCGGCGGCGGTCACCGGCGAGGTCCGGCTGGGCAGCAGCGGCATCAACGCGCCGTGGTACCCGCCCGCGCTGCTGGCCCGCGCGCTCGCCAGCATCGACGTGGCCAGCGGCGGCCGGCTCGTCGCCGGGTTCGGGAGCGGCTGGTCGCCCGAGGAGTACCAGGCCGCGGGGGTGCCGTTCGACGGGCGCGGTGCGCGGCTGGACGAACTGCTGGACGTGCTCATGGCCTGGTGGACGACGAACCCCGTGGAGCACCGGGGCCCGCTGTTCACGATCCCGGCCGGCCACGTCGGGCTCAAGCCGGTGCAACGGCCGCATCCCCCGGTCTATCTCGGCGCGTTCGGACGACGGGCGTTGCGGCGGGTCGGTGCGCGGGCCGACGGCTGGATGCCGGTGTGGTGGGCGCCGGAGGCGTTTCCGGCGGCGCAGCTCACCGAGGGGTGGGCGACCGTCCGGCACGCGGCCGAGGAGGCCGGGCGGGACCCGGCCGGGATCGGGGTGATCCTGCGGGTCAACGTGGCCGCCGGCACACCGGTGACGGTGGTCGCCCAGGAGGTGCTGAGGATGCGCTCGGTGCTGCCCGCGTCCGAGGTGTTCGTCGACTTCACCTTCGTGGCCGGCACGGTCGACCACACCCTCGACCTGGCCGGGAGCCTGCTGGACCTCGTCTCGGCGGGGTGAGGACCCAACAGCGGACAGGACACCGGCCGGGGGCGGTTCACGCCGCCGCGGGCACCCTCGACTCGTCGTCGGCCAGGATCTGCTGGTGCAGCTCGTGCAGGGACCGGCACGGCGTGATGCCCAGCTCGCGGTCGAGCACGGACCTCACCCGCTGGAAGGCGCGCAGGGCGTCGGCCCGCCGGTCGGAGCGGTACAGCGCGAGCATGAGCTGTCGGTGGAACGCCTCGATCAGCGGATGCTTGTTCACCAGCGCGTACAGCGGCCCCACCAGCTCGCGGTGCCGCCCCAGCATCAGGTCCGCCTCGTTGCCCAGCTCGACGCACTCCAGCCGGGTCTCCTCGGCCCAGGTCGCGAACTCGTCCACGATGGGGCCGCCGCGCAACTCGCCGAGCACCGTGCCGCGCCACAGCGCGAGTGCCCGGCCGCAGGCCACGGAGGCGTCCTGATACCGCCCGGCGCAGAACGCGGCCCGGGCCTGCCCGGCCAGCCGCTGGAACTCGTGTGCGTCCAGGCTGCCGTCACCGAGCTCCAGGACATAACCGGGGAACCGGGTCACGATCGGACCGTGGCCCCGGTCCGCGCCGCCGAGCAGCTTGCGTAGCTGCGATATGTAGACGTGCAGAGTGGCGACGGCACGGCGCGGGGGCGCGTCACCCCAGATCTCGGTGCACATCTGGTCCATGGAGACGACATCGCCGGCCCGCACCACCATGGCCGCGAGCAGGGCCTCCATCTTCGGAGCGGTGACCGTGAAGACGTCCTTGCCGTCGGTGATGCGCAGGCTTCCCAAGATCTCGAATCGCATGACGCTGCCTTCCTGGTGGGGGGCTCCGGAAGATTTCCACTGCAATCGTCGTCCTGCCGGCCGAATGTTTCCGGAATATTTCCTCCGACTGAAGGTGCGTCCATTTCGGCCCTATCCCGCGCTGTGCTCGTAGAGCTGATTTCAGCCTCTCAGGAAGCCTGTGTGCGTGCATCAGTAGAAATACGTACGGCCATCAGCCTGGCCAGCTCCGCCCGGGAACCGATCTCCAGTTTCCGGTAGATGCGGGAGAGGTGGACCTCGATCGTGCGCGGGCTCACCCGCAGGGTCTCGGCGACCTCGCGGGTGCGTCGGCCGGCGCCGACCAGGCGGGCCACCTCCAGCTCGCGCCGGGTCAGGGGGGCGAGGTCGGGGCCCTCCTGGGGGCTGCCCGGCGGAAGCTGGGCGAAGAGCGGCACGTGCCAGTGATCGGCCAGTTCCCGTGCGGCGGTCCACAGCCCTTCCGCCTCCTCGGGCCGGGCGCCGGAACTCGCCGTCCGGGCGGTCCCGACGGCCGCGCGCAGGCTCTGGAGCCTCAACTGCGCCCCGTCGAAGAGCCGTTCGGCCTTCCGGTAGGCGGTGATCGCCGCAGCCGGCTCGTTCTGCTGGGTGAGCACATGGCCGCGGGCCAGGAGCGCGTAGGCCCGTGTGTGCGGCAGCGGACAGACCTTCATCACCCGGTGGGCGCGCTCGGCCCACAGCGCGGCGCGGGTGCCGCTGGAGACCGAGGCCAGGGCGAGCAGCTCGTAGGCCCGGGGCCGTAGCGGAGGGCTCAGGGTGCCGAGGTCGGGGGCGCCCAGATCGAGCAGCAGGCCCAGGCAGCGTTCCTGACTGCCCTGGAGCAGAAGGGATTCGGCGACCGTCAGCACGGCCAGGGAATGCCAGGTGTCGTTCCAGTGGTGCAGGGCCCGCAGCGCCTCCTCCGTACGGGCCGAGGCGCGGCTGCTGCCCGGTGGCTCCGCGTAGGTGACGCAGAGGGCCTCCTGGGCCATCGCGTAGGCCCGCAGCCGGTCCGCGCCCAGGTGGCCGGCCAGGTCCGCGGCGTCGGCGGCGAAGCGCCGCGCGCTGTTCAGCCTGCCCTGTCGTAGCTGGGCCTCGGCGAGTCCGCTGAGCAGCGCGGGGAGCAGGATGTCGGGGGAGCGGCCCGTCGAGACGGCGATACCGCGTGTGTAGCGGGACTCCGCCTCCTGCGGCCGCCCCAGCAGCAGGGCGCACCAGCCGAGCAGGGCGAGGTACTCCGGGTGCGGACGCATCTCGGCGTTCGGGAGCTTGTCCAACTGCCGGACCGCGGCGTCGTAGGCGGTGACGGACCGCGCGGTGCGGCCGGCGGTCAGTTCGGCGAGGGCGTGCAGCGACAGCGCGCCCGCCAGCGTCGCCTCCCGGCCACCGGAGCGGGCGAGCCGGAGCGCGGCGGAGGCGAGGGAGGCCAGTTCGCCGTCGTTGCACAGGGACGACACGATGCCCCGGAAGATCGTCAGCCGGGCGCGCAGATCCGCGTCGGCGGCGGAGCCCGCCCGCGTGAGTTCGGAGCGCAGCAACGCGTCGGCCTCGGCGAACCGTCCGTGCAGGCACTCCACCAGCACACAGACGCGTATCGCCGCGTGGTGCGCCTGGTCCGGCGGTATCCCGGCATCCTGGGTGAGCAGGTGCCGCAACGCCTCGTTGTCGTCGAGGTGGCCGGTCGTCCGGAGTGCCTGGAGTGCCCGGGCCAGGGGTGGGATCAGGCCGAGCAGCCGGCCCGGCGGGCCGTCGTCCGAGGCGAGGCCGCGCAGCGCGAGCAGCAGCCAGCGCACGGCGTCCTCGGGCGCGCTCAGTGCCGCCTCCTTGCCGGCCCGTGCCAGCGTCTCCAGGTCCTCCGGGGTGAAGGTGTGGGCGGACAGCTCGATGTGCACGGCACGTTCGGCCGCCGGGGCGGCGCGGCGGTTGAGGACGGTCAGCGCCCTGCGGTGGGCGCCCCGGCGTCGGCAGTGGTCCGTCCGCTCGCGCACCAGCTCGCGCAGCACCGGGTGGCGGAAGACGAACTGGGTGGCGGAGTGGGGCAGCGGACGCAGGATGTCAAGCCGGACCAGCCCGGTGACGGCCGCGCACACCTCGTCGTAGGGCAGCTCGCTGACGTGGGCCAGTTCCTCGCGGGTGAAGCGGTCGCCGAGCACCGCCGCGGACTCGGCCAGGAGGCGTTCGACGGGGTTCGGCAACTCCAGCTCGGCGGTGAGCGGGGCCAGTCGGCCGGTGACCAGGTCGGCGGTCAGGGAGGGCCGGAGCGGCGCGGACTCACCGAGCACCAGCAGATTCAGGATGTTGCCCTGGCTCTCCGGATACGCCGACCGCAGCCAGCCGGTGTCGGGCCGTACGTTCAGCAGCCGGGCCGCCTGTTCCGGGCTGATCGGCCCCAGCCCGACGCGGGTCACCCGGCCCTGCTCGGCGCCGTAGGCGAGTGTGCTGAGCAGGGCCGGGCCGGCCTGCCTGGGCCGGTGGGCGATGACGATGAGGAGGGGCGCCCTGAGCGGCCAGCGCACCAAGTGGTCGGCGAACTCCAGGGACTTCGGGTCGGCCCAGTGGAAGTCGTCGAGCACCAGCAGCAGCCCGCCGTCCGCGGCGTCGGCCAGCAGGGCGTGCACCGCCTGGGACAGCGGGAGCGGCTGGGGCGGGGGGTCCGTGCGGTTGCGCCGGGCGCACAGTCCCGCCCGGACCAGTTCCGCGTGGGCCGGTGAGAGCCGGGCCAGCCGCTGCGACGTCACCAGGTCGCCGAGGGCCCGGGTGAAGACACAGAACGCGTCCCGTTCCGCCGGGTAGCAGCGGCCGTCGAGCACCCGGACTCCCTGGTGCCGGGCCGCCGCCGTGAGCTGGGTCAGCAGCCGGGTCTTCCCGGACCCGGGGTCCCCGTGCAGTTCGACGACCCCGCCGTGGCCGTCCCGCGCCCGCTGGAGTGCCTGCAGGAGCCGCAGTGACTCACCGCAGCGCACCGATGCCGCTCGTGGAGTGTCCGTGGTGGCCAAAGATGCTTCCACAATGACTGAAACCTTTCCCCCGAACTGTTCAATCGCTTCCACGATAACGACTGTTGTTCGAATGAAGGGGATGGTTTTATCTGCGGTAAAACAATCGATGGCGTGCGAAACGGGCTATTCCCGACCGGCTTTCTTGGCCAAGTCTTTGTCTTCGGTCGGTCTGTGAAGCATTGTTTTTACAACCTCGACATCTGGCGGCCGGACCTCGCTCATCTCTTCTCAGGTGGCGACCGGGAGCAGCCGGGAGATCACCCGCAGCGTGGCCTCGGGGTGCTCCCGGTGGAAGAAGTGGCCGCCGGGCAGGATGTGCGTCCGGAAGTCGTACGAGGTGTGCCGCGCCCACTCCTGGGCCCGCGCCGGTGTCAGCAGCGGGTCGCTCTCGGCGGCCAGCACCCGCAGCGGCACGGGCAGCGGCTCGGCGGGGCGACGCGGGTGGCTGTGCACCAGACTCAGATCGTCCCGCAGCAGCTCGACGGACCTCCGCAGCCACTCCGGATGCCGCACCACACTGTCCGGGACACCGCCCAACTCCCGCATCCATGACATGAGTTGAGTGTCGGTGGCGTTCTCCGGGGCGACGGCGGAGTGCGGCAGGTGCGGTGGCGCGCACGCCCCCACCATCAGCAGCTCCGGCGCGCGCCGGCCCGTCGCCACGCGGCGGCGGGTCAGCTCATGGGCGATCAGACCGCCCAGGCTGTGCCCGTACAGCGTGTAGTGCCCGTCCAGCAGGGGGTCGAGCTGCTCGTCGAGCTCGTCCAGCAGCCGGCCGAAGTCGCGGAACCGCGGCTGGCGTACCCGGCGTTCCCGCCCCGGCAGTTGCACCGGGACCACCGCGATGTCCGGACCGAGCGCGGCCTGCCAGGGGGCGAAGGAGGAAGCGGCCCCGCCCGCGTGGTGGAAACACAGCAGCCGGATCGCCGCCCTGTCCGGCAGCCGCTGCCAGGGCAGCAGGCAGGGCGGGACGGTTCCGGCCCCTGAAGCACGGTCATCGACGGTCGTCACCGGTTCAGCCCTCCCAGGCTCCGCGCCCGCGGGACGCGATCCGCCGCCCCCGGCCGGCGGGAAGCCGCCGGGCCACGTCCGCGCCATCGTCGGCGACCTCTCTAAAGGGGCGCTAAGGGGGCGCCGGGGAAGAGCGGGGCCGGGCCGGAGCTGCTTCTTAAGCCGTGCTTTGGCCCGCCCGGTTAGAACCCTCCATGCACGGGGGCGTCATCGACGCCACGACGCACACGAGTCGGAGTCCGACCTGGACCTGGAGGTGACAGCGCGTGACGCGTTGGCCGCCGCGCGGCGATGCCGTGCTTCAAGTCCCCCTTCCCCAGGGGCACCTCGGTGTCCGACCATGGAGGTGTAACCCCTGTCACGTGCCGCGCACGACAGGGGGACAGGTGGGTAAGGTGGCGTATATCTCAGTACCTACGGCTGGACAAAGGGGCGGGAAGTCATGCCGACTGGCCGTCAATTAAAGGAACTCGGACAGTTCTTGAAGGTGCGCCGGGCCGAAGTGAACCCGACCGAGGTGGGTCTGCCACGGGCCGGAGTGCGCAGAACACCCGGGCTGCGCCGTGAGGAAGTGGCACTCCTGGCCGGTGTGGGAGTGTCCTGGTACACCTGGATCGAGCAGGGCCGGGCCGAGAATGTGTCCGCCGAGGTCCTCCTCGCCATCGCCCGGGTCCTCAGCCTGGACGACACCCAGCGCCAGTACGTGTGGCGCCTCGCCGGTCTGGGCTCGTCCCACTTCGCCTCCTCGCCCGCACCGGACGGGGAGTCCTTCAGGCCCTTCGTCGACAACTGGCTGCCCAACCCGGCCTACATCGCCGACCGGGTGTGGAACGTGGTGGTGGCGAACGCCGCGGCCCGCGAACTGCTCGCGCTGGACTCCGGCCGCGGCAACCTCGTCGAGGACTTCTTCCTCAACCCGCAGACACGTCACCGGTATCCGGACTGGGAGCAGGACGCGGCGACGGTGGTGGCCCGGTTCCGGGCGCACACCGCGAACCATTCCGGCGACCCCCTGCTGGAGGCGATGGTGGACCGGCTGCTCGCGCGCAGCGAGCAGTTCGCGAAGCTGTGGAACGCGCAGGAGGTGCAGGAGGACTCCTGCGGTATCGACCTGCTCCAGCACCCGCGGGCCGGTGAGCTGTCCCTGCGGCGGACGACACTGGACTTCACCCCCCGGCTGGGACTGCGGCTCACCGTGTTCATGCCGGTCCCCGGAACCCGCGCCGAGCAAGCGCTGTCGCGGCTCACCCTGCCGCGCGAAGTAAGAGGCTCCGCGGCCTGAGGGCCGGGTTGTCCCGCCGGTCAGGCGGAACAACCCGGCCTCTCTTCTTCTCTCCTTCCTTCTTTCTCCTCCTTCTCTCCTTTCTCCCTCTCTTCCCCGCTGCCGAAAGTGCCTTCGCCATGTCTGCTGTACTGCCGCTCGAGCGGCTGACACGTCCCTCGCCGCTGCGGTCGCTCACCTTCGGGGACTGGCGGCTGACCCATGTCCCGGACGGAATGGTCCAGTTGAGGCCGGAAGGCTGGTTCTCCGGCCTCGGCCCGGACGACCTCGCCGCGCTCGCTCCCTACCGGGACCCCGACGGTTTCCTGGTCGCCTCGGTGGGCGGCCTGCTGGTCGAGCACCGGGGCCGGTCCCTGCTGATCGACGCCGGATTCGGCCCGCGACGCCTGGAGGCGGCGCAGACACATCCCGCCCTGGGCGCGCTGGCGGGCGGCGACCTGATCACACAGCTCGGGACGGCGGGGGTGCGTCCGGAAGCCGTGGACACCGTCGCCTTCACCCATCTGCACGACGACCACATCGGCTGGGTGCTGGCGGCCGACGGCGCCCACTTCGAGGGCGTCACATCCTTCGTGCTGTCGGCGGCCGAGTGGCGGGAGGCGGGCAGCCTGCTGCCGGCGAGCCCGGCGGGCCGGGTCCGTACGGTGCCGGACGGCGGCGAGGTGTTCCCCGGAGTCACCCTCCGGGAGTGGCCCGGACACACCGGCGGCCACGCGGGATACGTGGTGGAGGTCGCCGACGAGGACTCCGGGGACGACGGCGTCCGCCGGGTCCTGGTGCTCGGGGACGCGCTGCACTCACCCGCCCAGGCGGCGCACCCCGAGTGGCGGGTGTTCTTCGACGGTTCGGACGAGAAGGCGGTGGCCACGCGCCGGGCCGTACTCGAGGAAGCCGCGCGGCCGGGCACCCTCTGTTACGCCGGGCACTTCGCCGACGTGGTCTTCGGCCGGGTCGAGGTCACCGACGGCGGCTACCGGTGGCAGGCCCGGGAGTGACGGGAGTGAACGGGGGAGGGGCCGAGCCTGTTGGCGGCGACCAATATGTTGAGCGCGCACTGTTTGGTGATCGCGATCGGCGTGAGGCTTCTGGCCATGCCGAAGACACACTCCTCAGAGCTCTCCATGACAGGGAAGCAGAAGACGGTCCTCGTCGTTCTGCTGGGCGCGCAGTTCATGTTCGCCGTCGACTTCTCCATCCTCACCGTGGCGCTGCCGGAGATCGGCTCTGACCTCGGATTCGGGCTCGACAGTCTCCAGTGGATCTCCACCGCCTTCGCCCTGACCGCCGCCGGCTTCATGCTGCTCTTCGGGCGCATCGGCGACCTGATCGGCCGTAAGAAGCTCTTCCTCGTCGGTATGGCGCTGCTGACCGCCTCCTCGCTGCTCGGCGGTCTGGCCACCAGCCCCGAGCTGATGATCGTGGCCCGGGTGCTCCAGGGTCTCGCCACGGCGATCGTCACGCCGTCGGGCATGGCGCTGATCACCACCAGCTTCGAGGAAGGCCCCCTGCGCACCAAGGCGCTCGGGCTGAACGGCGCGCTGCTCTCGCTGGGGTTCGCCAGTGGCGCGGTCCTCGGCGGTGTGCTCACCGACCTGCTCTCCTGGCGCTGGGACTTCTTCATCAACGTCCCGGTCGGTGTGGCCCTGTTCATCGGCGGCGCCCTGGTGATCGTCGACTCGGTGGCCGAGAACCGGCCCAAGCTGGACGTGCCCGGTTCGATCACGGTCACCGCGGGCCTGCTCGCCTTCGTGTACGGCGTCACCAGCGCCGAGCGCGAGGGCTGGGGCTCCGCGCAGACCTGGGCCACGCTGCTGGTCGCCGCCGTACTGCTGATCTCCTTCTACGTGATCGAGCTGAAGGCCGCCGCGCCGCTCGCCCCGGTGCGCATCCTGAAGGCCAACTCCGTCAAGTGGGGCAACCTGGGTGGCCTGGCCACCTTCTCCATGGAGTCCGCGCTCTCCTTCCTGCTCACCCTCTATCTCCAGCAGGTGCTGGGTCTCACCCCGTTCCAGACGGGCCTGATGTTCGGCTTCCTGGGACTCGGCGCGTTCCTCGGCGGCACCTTCGCCTCGAAGATCATCGCCCGTACCGGCGCCAAGGGCAGTCTGGTCCTCGGCCTCGCCGTGCAGGGCGTGATGACCGGCGTGCTGTTCTGGCTGGGCCAGGACAAGACCGTGGGCATCGCCGCGGTCCTGGTCACCACGTTCGTCGGCGGGTTCGGACACGTCCTGGCGATCGTCGCCTACACCGTCGTCGGCACCTCCGGCATCGAGGACCGCGAACAGGGCCTGGCCACCGGTCTGGCCGCCATGACCCAGCAGATCGGCTTCACCCTCGGCATCCCGGTGATGTCCGCCGTCGCCGCCTCGCAGTACGGGGAACTGGACAACGGCGTCGCCTCCGTGGCCGGTGTCCTGGACGGCACCACCTTCGGCATCCTCGTCGACGGCCTGGTGGTCCTCGCCAGCGCCCTCGTCATCAGCGTCCTGCTGCGCTCGGCGAAGCCCGCTTCCCTCGCCGCGGTGCGCGTCGGTGACGGCGAGGAGGAACCCAGCCTCACGGTCACCCCGTAACCGGCGCCCCGGCCGCCCACCGGGTGCGGGGCCCGCCGCCCCGCACCCGTCCCGACCGGCCATCCCGGCCACCCCGAGCACAAGGAAGGAACCCGATGTCTGCTCAGTCTGCCTCGTCCCTTCTGCCCGTCGCTCCCCCCTATCTCCCCGACGTCTCCGACTACCTGGGCGCCCCCGAACGCCGCTTCTTCGGCGAGGGATACAGACGCGCCCGGCACCTCCTCACCGGCTTCCACACACCCGAGGCGGACGGCGCGGCCGCCGACGCACCCCGGCTGGCCGCCACCGCGCGGGTCGGCTACCCGAGCGACTGGTCGCGCAAGGGCGACACCGACCAGCGGCCGCACCTGTCCACCGTCGACGTCCTGCTGCTCGGCGCCCAGCTCACCGAGGCGCTGCTCACCGGCCATCTGGGGCTGACCGAGCGGGAGCTGGCCACGGTCTGGCTCGCCCGCGTCCGTATCAAGGCCGGTACCCGTCCGGTGGAAGAGGACCTGACCGGCTTCCCGGTCAGGGCGTACGTCGCCGGCCGGCTGCCCGCCCCGCGGCCCGGCCGCGCCCGTACCGCCGTCGAAGCCGAGGTCGGCACGCTGCGCATCCGTCTGGAGGCCGACCACCCGGACGTCCGTCCCGGCGAGCGGCCCCGCACCGAGCCCGTGGTCCGCGACGGCGGCTACGGCGACACCCGCCGGCTCGGTTCCCAGCGCGTCGAGAGCATGCAGGTCAGGCCGGACACCAACGTCGCCACCGCCGACGTACGCCTCACCGGCGGCCCGGACGGCACGCTCGGCGGCATGGAGGGCGACCACCAGCCGTCCGTGCACCTCGTCGACGCCTTCGTGACGGCCCTCCAGGTCGGGCAGGTCCTGCTGTACGAGCTGGACCGGGTGCCCCGTGCCGCCTCCGACACCCTGTGGATGCGCAGCACGCTGCTGGTGGCCACCACCCCGCACCGGCCACGCGCCACCGCCGACGGCGGTCCGCTGCCCATGCGCGCGGAGTTGCGCGACGCCGTCCTGCTCAACAACCGCCACGGCGAGACCTGGCGCCGCGCGGACATCGCCGCGCAGCTCGCCGACATCACGGTCGGCTGCTCGGTGGCCCACCGCCTGCCGCCGTCCGCCGGCTGAACCAGCCCCCACCCCACGGCAGTCGGGCACCAGAGCTCCGGCGCCGTCCGTCAACCACGGGAGAGTCCTATGAAGCTCGCCATCGCAGGCACCTACTCCGTCGGCAAGACGCTCACCACGATGGCCGTCTCGCACCTGACGGGCCTGCCCCGTTCCGCCGCCAAGACCATGCGGGAACTGCTGCCCATCTCCATCCCCGGCAAGACGCTGGAGGAGTGCACCCCGCCCGAGCTGATCATGCTGATCATGCGACGCAACCAGGAGCGCGCGGTCAACGAGTCCCACCTGTCCGACGGCTTCGTCTCCGACGGGTCCTCGCTGCACGAGTGGGCGTACGGCACCGTACGCGTGCTGGTCGGCATCAACCCCAACGAGTCGGTGAACCTGGACACCATCGAGGTCAGCGAGGAGATCGGCTTCTACGGCAAGGTCCTGTCGCAGATGGCCGTGCCCGCCAAGCAGCACGCCCGCGCCACCTACGACTCCTTCGTCCACCTGCCCATCGAGTTCCCGCTCGTCCCCGACGGGCACCGCCCCGTCAACGAGCGCTTCCGGTCCCTCGCGGACGAGCTGATGCTCAAGACCCTGGACGAGCTGAACATCCCTTACCACACGGTGGGCGGCTCCATACCCGAGCGCCTTCAGAAGATCATCGACATCTACGGCTTCAAGCCCGTGATGAGCATCGACGCGGCGATCGAGAAGGCCCAGGCCGAGTACGCGCTCATCGACACCACGTCGGAGATCGCCCGCGCCGCCGCCTGAACCCGGCCGCCGCGCGAGCCCCGCACGCGCCACGACATCCACCGAAGAACAGAGCCACCACAGCGAGGACACAGCACAGGACACCATCCAGGAAAGTTCGGGGGAAACACATGCCGTACGCCGTCCTGCGCGGGCTCGGCGCCCATCTGCCGTCGAGACGCGTCACCAACGCGGAACTCGCCACCCTCTTCGAGACGTCCGACGAGTGGATCACCACCCGCACCGGCATCAGGGAGCGCTACTGGGCCCCGCCCGGCCAGTCCACCGGCGATCTGGCCACCGAGGCGGGCCGCGCGGCCCTGAAGTCCGCCGGTCTCGACGAGGGCGCCGATGTCGGCCTGCTCATCGTCGCCACCACCACACCCGACCATCTCTGCCCCGGTACCGCGCCCGACGTGGCGGCCCGGCTGGGACTCGGGAAGGCCGCCGCGTACGACATCGCGGCGGTGTGCTCCGGTTTCGTCTACGCCCTCGAAGCGGCCGCCAACGCCATCCGGGCGGGCCGGGTCGAGCGGGCGCTGGTCATCGGGGCCGAGACCTACTCCACCATCCTCAGCCCGAACGACCGCACCACCTCCGTGATCTTCGGTGACGGAGCCGGGGCCGTCGTACTGGGCTGTGGGGCCGGCGACGAGCCGGGCCGTCTGCTCGGCTTCGACCTGGGCAGCGACGGCACCGGCAAGGACCTCATCCGGATTCCGGCGGGCGGCTCCCGGCAGCGCTCCAGCGGGCTGCCCGCGGCCGAGGACGACCACTACTTCACCATGCAGGGCAAGAAGGTGTTCGCCTACGCGGTCCGCCGTATGTCGGACTCCTCGCGCACCTTGCTCGAGAGCGTCGGCTGGCAGGCGGACCAGGTCGGGCACCTGGTCGGTCACCAGGCCAACCTCCGCATCCTCAGGGCCGTGGCCGAACAACTCGGGCTCGACGCGAGCCGGACCGTCACCAACATCGACAAGGTCGGCAACACCTCCGCCGCGTCCATTCCCCTGGCGTTGGCCGACGCGGCGGCGGCAGGAACGTTCCGGACCGGCGAGCGCCTGCTGCTCACCGCCTTCGGCGGCGGCCTCACCTGGGGTTCCGCCGCCCTCACCTGGCCGGACATCGTCCCCGTCTGACGCCCGCATCGCACCGGAACCGTGCACCACACCGAACCGGAGAGGAAACACCGTTCCATGAGCAACTCCGTCACGTCCGCCTCCGCCCTCGCCGACGCGGTCCTGGCCCTCCTCGTCGACAAGTACGAGGCCCCCGCCGAAACCACCGCCGTCGACACGGAGTTCGAACTCATCGGCTTCGACTCGCTCATCCTCGTCGAGGTCGCCGTGGACCTCAGCGGCCGCTACGGCGTAGAAGTCGCCGACGACGAGCTCCAGGAGGCGGGCACCGCCGCCGGGGTCGCCGAACTCCTGGTGGCCAAGGGCGCCGGCGTCTGACCCCGCCGTCTCCTCGTCCGGCCTTCCGTCCACGACGCGGCCGGCCCGCCACCGGGCCGGCCGCGTTCCTCCACCGGGAAGGACCCGCCATGACCTCCAGCGATCACCGCCCCGCGGCCTTCTTCGACGTCGACAACACCCTGACCCGCGGCGCCGCGCTCTTCCGCTTCCTGGCCTACT
This sequence comes from Streptomyces bauhiniae, assembly GCF_004784475.1. Taxonomy (GTDB): domain Bacteria; phylum Actinomycetota; class Actinomycetes; order Streptomycetales; family Streptomycetaceae; genus Streptomyces; species Streptomyces seoulensis. The sequence goes on along the minus strand of NZ_SRRT01000003.1, from coordinate 510,333 downwards.
GGTACGCGGCTCAGGGCAGGCCCCCGCACGACGCCGTACGGGAACGGCAGCGCCTGAAAGCCATGACCACGGCCGGCATCAGCCGGACGGAGACCAACCGCGCCTACTTCCGGCTTCTGGCCGGCGCCCCCGCGGCCGAGATCACCCGAGTCGCCGAGGCGTGGTTCCGCGCCGAGCTGGTCCGGGGCGGCTTCTTCCACGAACCCGTCCTGGACGCGCTGCACACCCACCGCCGGGACGGCTACCAGGTCGTCCTGGTCTCCGGCTCGTTCCCCGCCATGCTCCTGCCCGTTCTGGAACACATCGGCGCCCATCACGTGCTGTGCACCGAGCCCGAGATCACCCCGGTCTCCCGCACCTACACCGGCCGGCTGGCCGACCGCCCCCACCAGCCGATGATCGGCAACGCCAAGGCGGAGGCCGTACGGGAACTGGCCGCCGCCCAGCGTATCGACCTGGCCTCCTCCATCGCCTACGGCGACCATGTCTCCGACGCCCCGCTGCTCTCCCTGACCGACCGTGCCGTGATCGTCGGTGACGACCCGGACCTGCGGCGCCTCGCCGCTCACCACGGCTGGCACCGGCTGCCCAAGCCATCCCCTCCCCCCGCCGTACCGCTGCCCGAACCCAATCCCGCCCCGCCAGGAGCCATGCTGTGAAGATCGCCGTCGTCGGCGCCTACGGAGCCGGCAAGACCACTCTGATCACCGCCGCCACGGCCCGCACCGGGCTGCCCGCCGCCCACGGCACCCCGATGCGGGACCCGGCCGGCGGCCGGCCCAAGTCGCTGGAGGAGGCCACCGAACCCGAGCTGGTCCAACTCGTCGTGCGCCGCCACGCCGAGCGGCTCCTCGCCGAGGCCGCGCACCCGGAGGGGTTCCTCTCCGACGGCTCCCTCCTGCATGAGTGGGTCTACGCCACGGTCCGGCTCGCGGTCGGCCTCCACCCCGGCACCGACCCGGGACCGCAGATCGTGACGGCCGACGCCGACAGCCCCTACCGCAGCGTGCTCGACCATCTGGGCCGCGAGTTCCTGCACCGCGCGCTGGCCTCGTACGACGTCTTCGTCCACCTCCCCGTCGAGTTCCCGCTCCACGACGACCCGCCGCCCATAGCCGAACACTTCCGCGCCCTGTCGGACCGCCTCCTGCTGGACACCCTCCGCACGGCGGGCGCCCCCGTCCACACCGTCACCGGCCCTCTCGAAGACCGCCTGGCCACGCTTCTCGCCCTCACCCCCGTGCCGTCGGCGCAGGGGTGAGGGGCGCGTGACCGGTCGCCCGCCGTCCGGCGGAGCCGCTACTCCTCGAACAGCACTTCCTGCTCCGTGATCACCGTCTCCCGCAGCCGCCGGTTCCGGGCGCCGATCACCAGCGCCGTGGCCGCCGCCGTGACGCCGAGGGCCGCGGGGACCATCCAGTTTCGGTCGAAGACATGGCCGAGGAGGTGGTCCAGGGAGAGGCGGCCGGGGCCGGTGACGGCGAGGCCCGCCGCGGCCAGGCCGAGGCTCGCGGCGTACTCGTAGCCGCCCTCCTGGGCGAAGAAGCCGTTGGGGACGTGGAGGGCCGCCGCGCCGGCCATCGCGCCGGCCGCCGACGCGCCCGCCACGGGGGTGGCGAGGCCGAGGGCCAGCAGGACGCCGCCGCCCGCCTCCGCGACGCCCGCCGCCGTGGCGCTCGCCTTGCCCGGGGCGAAGCCCACGGACTCCATGAACTGGCCGGTGCCCACCAGCCCGTGGCCGCCGAACCAGCCGAACAGCTTCTGCGCGCCGTGCGCGGCCAGTACGCCGCCGGTGCTCAGCCGGAGCAGCAGCAGGCCCACGTCGCGTCGGTCGTAACAGGTCATGGTGACTCCCTTTCCCTTGCGTCCACCGTGGCACCGGGTACCCCGTCCGGCCTCCCGGACCGGGCGTCCGGGTGGTGCGGACGGGGGTATGGCGAGGGGCGCCCGGTGGCAGGGCGCGGGGAGCGGTGTGAGCCTGACGCCATGACGATTCAGCCCGCCAAGCTGCGCGACCCGGCCGTACGGGCCTTCGTGCACGCCGTCAACTCCCATGACCGCGAAGGCTTCATGTCCCTCCTCGCGCCCGGCGCGACCATGGCCGACGACGGCGCCGACCGCGACCTCGCCGTCTGGATCGACCAGGAGATCTTCTCCAGCCACGGTCATCTGGAGGTCGACAACGAGTCCCGTGGCGGGCGCGCGCTCGTCGCCCGGTACCGCAACGACACCTGGGGCGAGATGCGCACCCGGTGGACGTTCACCGTGGCCGACGACGGTCGGATCTCGCGTTTCGAGACGGGTCAGGCATAAGACGGCGACGGCGGTCGCACGATCGGGCCATCGGACTTTCATAAGAGTGCAAAGTCCTGGCCGGGGATACACCTCCCCCGGGTAAGGGCCGTTCGGAGCCGGTGTACGGTCCCCGGGTGCGTGAAAGTTCCCCGCTCAGCCGACGTGCCCTTCTCGGTCTCGCGGCGGCCGCCGTGCCCCTGACCGCCACCCCCGCCTCCGCCGCCGGGGCGAGATCCGGGGGTACGAGCGTCGTCGGCGGGGAGCGGCTCGGGCTCGGCGGGGTCCAGGTGCGGGCGGCCGGGCTGCCCAAGAAGCTCACCGCGCAGGCGTGGCTCGTCGCCGACCGGGACACCGGGGAGGTGCTCGCGTCGTACAACGCGCACCGGCGGCTCGCGCCCGCGTCCACGCTGAAGATGCTGTTCGCGGACACCGTGCTGCCCAAGTTCGCGCCGGAGCAGCGGTACCGGGTCACCGACGCCGACCTCGCCGACATACCGTCCGGGTCCAGCCTCGTCGGCGTGCAGGCCGGGACCACGTACACCGTCGAGCAGCTCTGGCAAGGCGTGTTCCTGCGCTCGGGCAACGACGCGGTGCATGTGCTGGCCCACATGAACGGCGGGGTCGCCCGTACGGTCGCCGAGATGCAGGCCAGGGCCGAGTACCTGCACGCCCTCGACACCCATGTGGTCAGCCCGGACGGCTTCGACCACAAGGGGCAGATCTCCTCGGCGTACGACCTCACGCTGTTCGCCCGCGCCGGGCTGAAGAACGTCGACTTCCGGCGTCACTGCGGGACGCGTACCGCCGACTTCCCGGCGGGCGGCAAGAAGACCTTCCAGATCCAGAACACCGACCGCCTGCTCACCGGGGCGTGGGGGCTGCGGCCGTACGCGGGGCTGCTCGGCGTCAAGAACGGCTACACCAGCCACGCGGGCAACACCTTCACCGGCGCCGCCACGCGTGGGGGTCGCACCCTGCTGGTCACCGTCATGCACCCCGCCGAGGGCAGTAACGCGGTGTACGAGCAGACCGCCGCCCTCCTCGACTGGGGCTTCGGCGCGGGCCGCGCGGCCGAGCCGGTCGGCCTGCTCGCCACCCCTGGCGGCCCGCACCCCACCCACCCGACCGTCAGCCCCCTCCCGACCGAACACTCCGCCCACGCATCGACCACCCCGCCCGGCCCCTCCACCCTCCGCCTCGCCGAGGGCGCGGCGGGCACGGCGGCCCTGCTGGGCGCGGGCGCCTGGGCGATCCTGCGCCGCCGCCGGGCCGCTACGGCGGGAGCCCCCGCCGAAGCAGCGCAGGGCGGCCGCCACCGCCGCTGACGCCTCCGGCGGGCGTGCGCCGAGCGGCCCGCACCACGGGCGTGGCACAGGCCGGCCTTCCGCCGAACCGTCGGCGACCTTCGTACACACGTCCCCCACACCCTCCCCGAGCTGAGACCATGGTGGGCGTCGTCCGGGGTTCTGGCTGGGAGGGGTTGTATGGGTGAGCGGGATGTCGTGACCGTTCCGGGGGTGGAGGCCGCTCCAGGAGGGGTGGCCGGAGTCGCGGAGCGGCCGCGGGGGGTGCTCGTCACCTTCCTGCTCGGGGCGCTCACCGCCACCACACCGCTGGCGATGGACATGTACCTGCCCTCGCTGCCGGAGGTCACCCGCACCCTGCACGCGCCCGCGGCCACCGTGCAGCTCACCCTCACCGCCTGTCTGGCCGGGATGGCGCTCGGGCAACTGGTCGTCGGCCCGATGAGCGACCGGTGGGGGCGGCGCCGCCCGCTGCTGACCGGGCTCGCGGTGTACCTCGTCGCCACCGCCCTGTGCGCGTTCGCGCCCACCGTCGAGACACTGGTCGCCTTCCGGCTGGCGCAGGGACTCGCGGGCGCGGCCGGGATCGTCATCGCGCGGGCCGTCGTACGCGACCTGTACGACGGTGTCGCCATGGCCCGCTTCTTCTCCACCCTGATGCTGATATCCGGGGTCGCCCCGATCGTCGCCCCGCTGATCGGCGGGCAGATCCTCCGGGTGACCGACTGGCGGGGCGTGTTCGTCGTCCTCACCGGCATCGGGGCCGTGCTCACCGCGCTGGTCTGGCTGCGGCTGCCCGAGACGCTGCCGCCCGCCGAACGGCACCGGGGCGGGGTGAAGGAGTCCCTGCGCACCATGCGCGGCCTCCTCGCCGACCTGCCCTTCACCGGCTACCTCCTCGCGGGCGGCTTCGCCTTCGCCGCGCTGTTCGCGTACGTCTCGGCGTCCCCGTTCGTCGTCCAGGAGGTCTACGGCGCCTCCCCGCAGACCTTCAGCCTGCTGTTCGGGCTCAACTCGGTCGGCCTGGTCATCGCCGGACAGATCAACGGCAAGCTGCTGGTGGGGAGGGTCCGGCTGGACCGGGTGCTCGGCTGCGGCCTCGTGGTGATCGTGCTGGCCGCGACCGCGCTGCTGCTGATGGCCACCGGGGTGTTCGGCGAGGTCGGGCTCGCGCCCGTCGCCGCCGCGCTGTTCGTGCTGATGTCGGCGATGGGCTTCACCATGCCCAACACCCAGGCCCTCGCCCTGCTGCGCACCCGGCACGCCGCCGGTTCCGCCTCCGCGCTGCTCGGTACGACCTCCTTCCTCATCGGCGCGGTCGCCTCCCCGCTCGTCGGGATCGCCGGGGAGCGCACCGCCGTCCCGATGGCCGTCGTCCAGTTGGCGGCCGCGCTGGTCGCGGGCGTCTGCTTCATGGGACTGTGCCGTCCCTGGAAGGCGGGCGCGGGCCCGGAGGGACCAGAAGGACCAGGAGGAGGGGACCACTGAGCGCACCGAGACTCCGTCCCGGCACCCCCGAGCGGGCCGGGCTGGACCCCGCGGGGATGGCCCGCCTCACCGACGACCTGCACGCCCTCACCGCCGGGGCGCACCCCTGGGCGGCCGGTGCCGTCGCGGTGGCCGGGCGCGGGCCGGTGATCGCGGTAGCCGAGGCGTCGGGGTGGGCCGTACGGTACGCGGCCTGGGACGCGAAGTCCGGCACGGGCGTCGAACTGCCGCCCGCCCGGCGGGTACCGGTCACCCTCGACACCCCCTTCGACCTCGCCTCGCTCACCAAGCTGTTCACGTCCGTCGCGGCGCTCCAGCAGATAGAGCGGGGCACCCTCGGGATCGACGCCCGCGTGGGCGCGTACCTGCCCGAGTTCACCGGGGCATCCGAACACGGCGTGACCGTACGGCAGTTGCTCACCCACACCGCCGGACTCGCGCCCGAACTCCCGCTGTACGAGTACCCCGACCTCACCGCCCGCCTGGCCCGGCTCTGCGCGGAGCCGCCGACGTCGAAGCCGGGGGAGTACCTGTACTCCGACCTCGGCATGCTGCTCCTGCAGTTCGTGCTGGAGCGGATCACCGGGCGGACCCTGGATGTCCTCATCGCCGACGGCATCACCCGCCCGCTGGGCATGACGGCGACCTCGTACGGGCCCCGCCCCGACGCGGCGGCCACCGAGGACCAGCGGCGGCCCTGGGCCAAGGCGGACCGGGGGATGCTGCGGGGGGTCGTCCACGACGAGAACGCCTGGGCGCTGGGCGGGGTCGCGGGCCACGCGGGCCTCTTCTCCACCGGCCCCGACCTCGCCGTCTTCTGCCGCGCGCTGCTCGCGGGCGGCGCGTACGGGCCCGCCCGCATCCTCGGCCCCGACTTCGTCGAACTCCTCCTCACCCCACCCGGCCTCGGCTTCGCGCTGGACGAGCCGTGGTTCATGGGCACCCTCTCGGGCCACGGCGCGGCCGGCCACACGGGCTTCACCGGCACGTCCCTGGTCCTCGACCCCTCCACGGACACGTTCCTCGTCCTCCTGGCCAACACGGTCCACCCGGTCCGCCGCCCACCCGACAGCCACCCCCGAGCGGCCCTGGCCTCACGCCTGGCCAAGGCGGTACGGGACGCCTAGGGGGTGGCTCGCCGCACCTGAGAGAATCGTCGGGTGAACGCCCCCGCCTCCGCCGCCGATACGCTCCGCTCCACCCTTGCCGGGGTGCTGGACGGGTTGCCGCCTCGGCAGGCGGCCTCCGCCGTCGAGCGGCTCATCGCCAACTACCGGGGGGACACCCCGACGAACGCGCCGATCCTGCGGGACCGGGCCGATGTGGCGGCGTACGCGGCGTACCGGATGCCGGCGACGTTCGAGGCGGTGCGGGCGGCGTTGGAGGCGTTCGCGGACGCGGTGCCCGAGTGGGTGCCGGGGAGCCATGTGGACATCGGGGGTGGGACCGGCGCCGCGACCTGGGCCGTGGCCGCCACCTGGGACGGGGCACGTCCGGTGACCGTGCTGGACTGGGCCGAGCCCGCGCTCGCCCTCGGGCGGGAGATCGCCGGTTCGCACCCCGCGCTGCGCGACGCCGAGTGGCGGCGGGCCCGGATCGGGGCGGCGCTGGAGCTGCCGTCGACCGACCTGGTCACCGTGTCGTACGTCCTCAACGAGCTGGCCGAGACCGACCGTGCCGCCCTCGTCGACGCGGCCGCCGCTGCCGCGCGGTCCGTCGTCATCGTGGAGGCCGGGACGCCGGCGGGGTACGAGCGGATCATCGAGGCCCGTGACCGGCTGATCGCGGCCGGGTTCCGGGTCGCCGCGCCGTGTCCGCACAGCGCGCCGTGCCCGATCGTGCCGGGCACCGACTGGTGCCACTTCGCGGCGCGGGTCAGCCGCTCCTCGCTGCACCGGCAGGTCAAGGGGGGTTCGCTGGCGTACGAGGACGAGAAGTTCAGTTACGTCGCGGCGACGCGGCTGCCCGCCGAGCCGGCTCCCGCTCGTGTCGTGCGGCGGCCGCAGATCCGTAAGGGGCAGGTGTTGCTCGATCTGTGCGAGGCGGGTGAGCAGTTGCGGCGCACGACCGTCACCAAGCGGCACGGTGATCTGTACAAGGCCGCGCGGGATGCCGAGTGGGGCGATGCGTGGCCGCCGCTGGGGGATGAGTAGCCCTCCCGAGCGGCTTCCCCTGGCAAAGAAAGGGGAAAATCGTGCATACCCCTTCATTGTGAGGTATGTCTCGCCAGGTTCCTTCATATCCGTGCTCGGGCTCCCCGCGGCGCAGGATGGTGGGACGATGAGGCATGCTGTCCGCACCACAGCGAGGCGAGGGGACAGATGAGCGCGACGTTCGGCGGCCGGTCCGGCCGGCAGGGCAGGATCTCCCAGTGGCTGCGTGGACGGCGTCCCAAGGGCGAGGCCGCCGACGACGGTGGCCGTGAGGCGATGCTGGTTGCCACTGCCGGGGCGGGGTTGCCGTTGGCGCCTGCCGCGTATCCCGCGCCGGGGTACGGGTGTTCCTGTGACCGGGTCGGCTGTCCGACTCCCGCTCGGCATCCGGTGTCCTTCGCGTGGCAGACCCAGTCGACGACGGATCGGGCGCAGGTCGAGCGGTGGGTACGGGATCAGCCCGAGGCCAACTTCATCACCGCGACGGGGATGACCAACGACGTGCTTGATGTTCCGCTGGACGCCGGGCGTGCTGCTCTCGACCGGCTGCTCGGTGAGGGTGTGGAGGTCGGGCCGGTTGCCGAGAGTGATGACGGGCGGATGCTCTTCTTCACCCAGACTCGGGGTACGCCCGAGGACGAGGACGAGTGGTGGCCGTGTGAGCTGGACTGTCACCCCGAGACGATGGACGAACACCCCGGCCTGCGCTGGCACTGCCGAGGCTCCTACGTCCTCGTCCCCCCGGCCCGCCTCCCCGGCGCCCCGACGCGCGGCGTCCGCTGGGTCCGGGGCCCGGAACACGCGCTCCCCGAGCCCCTGACCCTGCTCGAGTCTCTGACAGACGCCTGCGCCCGCCACGCGGGTACGGAGCCCGACCCCCACGCAGCGACAGCCTGGCCTTCTCGCCACTGACCGCCCCGGCCTCCGGCCGGACCGTGGTTCCCACCCGCACCACCCGTACAACTTTCGTCGTCGTGTGCGGGTGGCCCCCGCCGGGCAGACTCGCCGTCGGCGGCTGCGGGTAGGGCGGCAGAACTCCGGCCTTCGGCCGGATCGCGTTCCCACCCGCACCACCCGTGCGGCTTTGGTGGCCGGGTGCGGGTGGCCCCCGCCTGGCGGACTCGCCGTCGGCGGCTGCGGGTGGGGCGGCAGAACTCCGGCCTTCGGCCGGATCGTGTTCCCACCCGCACCACCCGTGCGGCTTTGGTGGCCGGGTGCGGGTGGTCCCCGTGGGGCGGAGTCGCCGTTGGCGGCTGCGGGTAGGGCGGCAGAAATCCGGCCTTCGGCCGGATGGGGTTCCCACCCGCACCGCCCGTGCGGCTTTGGTGGTCGGGTGCGGGTGGCCCCCGCCTGGCGGACTCGCCGTTGGCGGCTGCGGGTGGGGCGGCAGAAATCCGGCCTTCGGCCGGATGGGGTTCCCACCCGCACCGCCCGTGCGGCTTTCGTGGTCGGGTGCGGGTGGTCCCCGTGGGGCGGAGTCGCCGTTGGCGGGTGCGGGGTGGGGCGACAAGTGTCCGGTCTCCGGCCGCGTTCCCACCCGCACGCGACGACGAAAGTCGGGCCGATGCCCGGCAGTCCGGGGCCCGCAGCCGCCGATGTTGCTTTCGCCCCACCAGGGCCACCCGCACCCGGCGACGAGAGTTGTACGGGTGGTGCGGGTGGGAATCCGATCCGGCCGAAGGCCGGGAGGCCACCACGCGACCCGCACGGGCTGTACGGGGGAAGACCCCGCGCTACTCGCCCTGTGCGGCAGTCAGGCCCTGTACTCGGCCCAGCACCGATACCGGCCCCTCGCCCGGAGGGTCTATCGCTGCCTGGTTGGCGATGAACTCCAGGGTCAGGGACTGTTTGACCTCGCCCTTGGTGAGGGCCTGGACGTCTCGGTTGGGGACGGCTACCGACGTGCCGGCGGCAGCCGTTCGTTTTTCGTAGTGGTGCGAGGCGTAGAAGACGAGCGCGCCGCCGTCTGCCGTGCGGAGGGCCAGGGGGGCGAAGGTGTCGCGGGTGAGGGGCTCGTCGATGTACTGCCGTACCAGCCCCGGCTTGCGGGCCTGTTGGGCGCGGACCGCACGCAGGCCGCTCGTGCTGGGGCCGTCGGCGAAGGACTTGCCGCCGTCCCGCAGATAGGACGCGTACCGCGCACTCAGATCAGCGGCCGGTACGGCCTCGGCCCAACCATCCGCCCCCACCCGGAACTTGGGCACCTGCCCCGCAGGGACGAGGGTCAGATACGCCACCCGCCAAGCCTCGCCGAGCCCATCCCGCACGAACACCATCAACCACCGCGCGGAACCCCCCTTGTTGCCCTGGGCGTCCACCACGAACCACCGAGGCCAGCCCGCCTTCGCCGGAATGGTGAACTTCGCGTCCGTCAGCGTCAGCGGAGTATGGCGGGAGTTCCCGCCCGGATTGTTCGCGTGCCCCGCCTTCAGCCGCGCGGAGTCGATCGCCCCGAACGCCCCCGTGACATACCCGGCGTCGAGAGAGGAGTCGTAGGCCCGGTCGGCCTTGTTGTACGCGTCCGTGAAGCGAGCCAGCGCACGCGCCGCCTCCGAACGGCTCGCCGCCGGCAGCACCTCGCGCTCGCCGTGCACCACGACACACCCGCTGGTCATCAGCGCGCAGACGGCCAGCGAGGCCGCTATCCGTGCCCGCCGGTTCCGGCCGCGAGGCCCACGACCGCTGCGTTCCCTGCTCATCAGGCGACGTCACCTTCCCCTTCCCGGAGGCGAACCCTACCGGGAGGGGAGGAACGCCCGACCCCCCGAGGGGCCGCCTACTTCGCGGCGCCGGCGGCCGGCTCGCCCGTACGCCCCGGCACACGGGCGGGCAGCAGGAACACCGTCAGCACCGGCACCAGATACAGCAGCCACACCACGAGCTGGACCACCGTGGGGTCGGGCTGGAAGTTGAACACACCCTTCAGCAGCGTCCCGTACCAACTGTCCGGCGGAATCGTGTCGCTGATGTCGAAGGCGAGGTTCGTCAGCCCCGGCACCCAGCCCGCCTCCTGGAGGTCGTGGACGCCGTACGCGAGGACGCCCGCCGCGACCACGACCAGCATCCCGCCGGTCCAGGTGAAGAACTTCGCCAGGTTGATGCGCAGCGCGCCCCGGTAGAACAGCCACCCCAGCAGCACCGCCGTGGCGATGCCGAGCGCGACGCCGATCAGCGGGCGCGGAGTGCCGTCGCTCGCCGCGTGCACCGACGCCCAGACGAACAGCGCGGTCTCCAGCCCCTCCCGGCCAACCGCGAGGAACGCGGTGGCGACCAGCGCGCCCGTCCCCATGGCGAGGGCCGCGTCGAGACGGCCGTGCAGCTCGGACCTGAGGTGCCGGGCGGTGCGCCGCATCCAGAACACCATCCACGTCACCAGCCCGACCGCGACGATGGACAGCGAGCCGCCCAGCGCCTCCTGCGCCTGGAACGTCAGCTCCTGGGAGCCGAATTCGAGCGCGCAGCCGAAGCCCAGGGCGAGCGCGACGGCGATGGCGATGCCGGTCCAGATCGGCTTCAGCGCCTCCCGGCGGCCGGTCTTGACCAGATAGGCGATCAGGATGCAGACGACGAGCGACGCCTCCAGACCCTCGCGCAGACCGATCAGGTAGTTGGAGAACACGGACTACGCCTCCTTGGAGAACAGCGCCCGGCCCCACCAGTCGTGGGAGTCACGGACACCGGGCGGGACCGCGAAGACCGCCGAACCCACGTGCTGGATGTACTCGTTGAGCGCGTCGTGCGCGGCGAGCCGCCGCTGGAGCGGGATGAACCCCTCGCGCACATCACGCTGGTAGGCCAGGAAGAACAGGCCCGCGTCCAGGCGGCCGAGCCCGTCGGTGCCGTCGGTGAAGGAGTAGCCCCGGCGCAGGATGGTGATCCCGTCGTTGGAGTCGGGGTGGGCCAGGCGCACATGGGCGTCCGGCTTCATCGCCTTCAGGAACGGCGCGTCGTGCTCCTTCGCCTTCCCGGCCGGCGCCCCCTCGCCCTTGTCCCGGCCGAACACGTCCTCCTGCTCCTGGAGCGAAGTCCGGTCCCAGGTCTCGATGTTCATCCGGATGCGCCGGGCGACCAGATACGAACCCCCGGTCATCCAGGCCGACTTGGCGTCCCCGTCCGACGCGGACACCCAGACGTGCTGGTCCAGCCGGGCGGTCTCGGTGCCGGCGATGTTGCGGGTGCCGTCCTTGAAGCCCATCAGGTTGCGCGGGGTCTGGGCGTCCGGCGTGGTCGAGGAGGTCTTGCCGAACCCGAGCTGGGACCAGCGCACCGCGACCTTGCCGAAGCCGACGCGGGCCAGATTGCGGATGGCGTGCACCGCCACCTGCGGATCGTCCGCGCACGCCTGCACACAGAGGTCGCCCCCGGTGCGGGCGGCGTCCAGGTTGTCGCCGGGGAACTTCGGCAGATCCGCCAGCGCGGCCGGACGCCGGTCGGCCAGGCCGAACCGCTCGAAGAGGGAGGGCCCGAAGCCCACCGTGAGGGTCAGCCGGGAGGGGCTCAGTCCCAGCGCCTCGCCGGTGTCGTCCGGCGGGGCCTCGGCGAGCCCGCCGTACGCGCCCTCGCCGACCGGCTTCCCGGCGGTCATCAGCCGGGCCGCCGCCGTCCAGTCCTTGAGCAACTGGACGAACTCCGCGCGGTTCTCGGTCTTCACGTCGAACGCGGCGAAGTGCAGCCGGTCCTGCACCGGGGTGGCGATGCCCGCCTGATGGGTGCCGTGGAAGGCGACGGCATGGTCCGGGGCCGCCGACGCCAGGCCCAGGCTGCCCTCGGACAGCGCCACTCCGCCGCCCGCCGCGGCGGCGCCGAGCGCGAGCCCGGCACCGCCCCAGCCGATCAGCGCGCGCCGCGAGGGTCCGCCGCGCTCGTTCTCGGTCATCGCCCTTGCTCCCGTGCCTACTTGACGACCGCGGCCGCGAGCTTGGACAGCGGCTCGGCCAGGGCGTTCACCGCGTCGGACAGCTCCTTGCGCTGGTCCTTGCCGACCCTGTCGTAGGAGACGAAGTCGTAGGAGTCCTTCGCGGGGCGGTACTTGTCCAGCAGCTTGTCCAACGCCGCGAACTGCTTGTCCAGTTCACCGGTGAGCGCGGAGTCGTTCTTGGCGGCGACCGGCTTCAGCAGCTCGTACGCCTTCTGCGCGCCCTCGACGTTGGCCTTGAAGTCGACCAGGTCGGTGTGCGAGTAGCGGTCCTCCTCGCCGGTGACCTTGCCGGTGGCGACCTCGTCCAGCAGCTCCTTGGCGCCGTTGGCCATGGAGGTCGGGGTGATCTCGGCCTTGCCGACCCGGCGCTGCCAGTCCTTCAGGTCGGTGACCAACTCGGCGGCGAGCTTCTTGTCCCCGGCGCCGATCTTCTTGTCCTGCCAGAGGGACTTCTCCAGTCGGTGCCAGCCGGTCCACTTCTGGCCGTCCTCCAGGCCGTCCGCGCGGGTGTCGACCTTGGGGTCGATGTCGCCGAAGGACTCGGCCACCGGCTCGGTGCGCTCCCAGCCGAGCCGCGAGGGCGCGTACGCCTTCTTCGCGGCGTCGAGGTCGCCGGCCTGGACCGCCTTGGCGAAGGTCTCGGCGAGCGGGACCGTCTCGTCGGCCTGGTCCTGGGCGTACTGGCGGTACCCGGCGACCGCCGCGTCCAGCGCCGGGTTCCGCTTGGCGGACTTGCCGGAGCCGGTCACGTCGAGCTTCTGCCGCACGCCGTGGCCCTTCATGCCGGGACGGCAGGCGATCTCGTACGACCCCGCCTTCACCTCGGCGGTCAGCGTGTACTTGGTGCCGGGGCCGATGTTCTCCTTCTCGGAGACGATCCGGTCGTCGGGGAAGACGATCTCGACCTCGGTGGCGCGCGAGCCCTTGTTCTCGATCTTCAGGGTGACCTGGCCGGCCGGCACGGACTTGGCGGAGGTGTCGCACGTGGTGTCGGCGGCGGTGACCTGGATGGCGTCGCCGTCCTTGGCGTCGCTCTTGGCGGTGCACGCCGACAGGGCGGTCAGCGCGGCAGCCGCGGTGGCGGCGATCGCGATCGGACGGACGGCTCGCATAACGGGCTCCATGCGGTCAGGACGGCACGAATCCGCCCATTCGGTTTGGTGAGGCTTGCCTAACTTACCCGAGCCTTAGTCCGCCCGTCCCCGTCCGATACCGGATTCGAACGGCACGAAAAGATCACAGACACGACTTGATGTCGGCGCCCAAAAAACGATCTCAAGCAACAGCAAAGAGCAGCCCAAGCGCCCGCGATGCTTCAATGCACCGGTGACTGACTACGACGTGCTCCGGGTCTTCTGCGGCCCCTCGGGCGGCTACGGGAACGAACTGGGCGTCATCCGCGAGGGCTCGCTCCTGCCCGGCCGGGACGACCGGCAGGCGCTCGCCGCCAAACTCGGCTTCAGCGAGACCGTGTTCGTGGACGACCCCGAGCGCGGAGTGATCGACATCTACACCCCCGCCTCCCGGCTGCCCTTCGCCGGCCACCCCTGCGTCGGCACCGCCTGGCTGCTCGACGTACCCGAACTGGTCACGCCCGCCGGGGAGGTCGGCACCCGGCTGGACGGCGAGTTCACCTGGATCGAGGCCCGCGCGGAGTGGGCCCCGCCGCGCACCCTGCGCCAGTACGCGAGCGCGGCCGAGGTGGACGCGCTGGAGGTGCCGCCGCCGGGGGAGTGGCTCTACGCCTGGGCTTGGGAAGATGAGGCGGCGGGCCGGGTGCGCGCCCGCGCCTTCCCCGGCCGGGGCGACGGCATCGACGAGGACGAGGCGACCGGCGCGGCGGCCCTGCTGCTCACCGACCGCCTGGGCCGCGCCCTCAACATCACCCAGGGTCGCGGCTCCCAGCTCCTCACCGCCCCCCAGCCGCACGGCTGGGTGGAGGTCGGCGGCCGGGTGGTGCTGGAGCGCTGACGCCTCAGGGGAGGGTCAGGATGTCCGCGCCGGTGTCCGTCACCACGAGGGTGTGCTCGAACTGGGCCGTGCGCTTGCGGTCCTTGGTGACCACGGTCCAGCCGTCGTCCCACATGTCGTACTCGTGGGTGCCCAGCGTCAGCATCGGCTCGATGGTGAAGGTCATGCCGGGCTGGATGACCGTGGTGGCGTGCGGGGAGTCGTAGTGCGGCACGATCAGCCCGGAGTGGAACGACGAGTTGATGCCGTGGCCGGTGAAGTCCCGCACCACGCCGTAGCCGAAGCGCTTGGCGTAGGACTCGATGACCCGGCCGATGATGTTGATCTGGCGGCCGGGCTTGACCGCCTTGATCGCCCGGTTCAGCGCCTCGCGGGTGCGCTCGACCAGCAGGCGGGACTCGTCGTCCACCTCGCCGACGAGATACGTGGCGTTGTTGTCGCCGTGCACCCCGCCGATGTACGCGGTGACGTCCAGGTTGACGATGTCGCCGTCCCGGAGCACGGTCGAGTCCGGGATGCCGTGGCAGATGACCTCGTTGACCGAGGTGCACAGCGACTTGGGGAAGCCCCGGTAACCGAGCGTCGACGGGTAGGCCCCGTAGTCGCACATGTAGTCGTGCGCGACCTTGTCGAGCTGGTCCGTGGTGACACCGGGGGCGATGATCTTCGCCGCCTCGGCCATGGCCCGCGCGGCGATCCGGCCGGCGGTCCGCATCGCCTCGATCGTCTCGGGCGTCTGCACCTCCGGACCGGTGTACGGCGTGGGCGCGGGCTTTCCGACGTACTCCGGGCGGCGGATGTTCCCGGGCACCGGGCGGGTGGGGGAGAGCTCCCCTGGTACGAGCAGCGACTGGCCAGACATGCCAGCGAGTCTAACCAGCGGCGCATGAGGGAACATGAGGGTGGCGAGAGGAGCCGTTGATGTCCGTGTTCAAGAAGCGCACCCAGGGCAAGCCGGGCGAATGGTACTACTGCCTGGAGCACAAGAAGGTCGAGGAGGGCCCCGACTGTCCCGGCAAGGACCGTTTCGGTCCCTACGCCTCCCCGGACGAGGCGCGCCACGCGATGGAGACCGCCCGCGAGCGCAACGTCGACTGGGAGACGGACCCGCGCTGGCACGACACCCCGGCCGACGAGTCCGACAAGGACTGAGACAGCTCTCTTGCACGTGACCTTCGGGCCGCCCCTGCCGCTGGTGGGGGCGGCCTCGCGTTGCTCACCAGGGTGCCGCGGGTGGTGCCGTCAGCGTCTCCGCCAGCCGGGACAGCCGATCCCTGAACCCCCGGCGGGCCCTGGGCGGCCCCGCGTTCTCCCCGGCCGCCGCGCTCACCAGGTGCTGCACGCTGTCCAGGTCCAGCTCCGCGCCGTCCGGCACCGCCAGCGTCTCGTGGGCCATCGCCGCCAGCTCGCCGCCGCCCGCCCCCAGCGTCAGTACCGTCACCCCGGCCCGCCGCGCGCTGTGCACCCGCTCCAGCAGCTCGGCCGGTTCCTGAGGCGCCACCACCAGCAGGGTCTCGCCGCGCCGGGCCTCCGCGATCCGGCCGGGGCCCACCGCCAGATGCGCCGGGTCACCGGGGCGGGCGTGGTGCCGGACCAGGGTGGGGGCCAGCTCGGGCGTGCCGGACCAGGCGGCCTCGTCCACCAGGTGCGCGGCCAGGTGCCAGGGCTCGTACTCCTCGGTGCCCGCCAGCAGCAGGCCGCCGCCGTGGGCCGTCACCGAGCCGCGCAGCACCCCCGCGAACCGCCGGGTGGCGCCCAACCACTCGGTCCCGGCGAGCACTTCGCGCAGCAGCGCGACCCGTACGGCGTCCATGCGGCCGCATCCTGCCGCAACCGGTCACTCCCGCACCGCAGTTCACTCGCGGTTCACCCCTGCGGGTAGCGCGTGACGCGGCCCACCCTCGCCGGGTACGGGCGCCCCTGCGGACGTAGAGTCGGCCCATGACCTCCAGCGACAGCGCACAGCAGAGCGGTACCGGTTCCGCCAAGGACCCCGCGAAGGCCCCCGCCAAGGACCCCTGGGACCTGCCCGACGTCTCCGGGCTGACCGTCGGCGTGATCGGCGGCACCGGGCCGCAGGGCAAGGGCCTCGCCTACCGGCTCGCCAAGGCCGGCCAGAAGGTGATCGTCGGCTCCCGCTCCGCCGACCGCGCGCACGCGGCCGCCGGGGAACTGGGCCACGGCGTCGAGGGCGCGGACAACGCCGAGACCGCGCGCCGCAGCGACGTCGTGATCGTCGCCGTGCCGTGGGACGGCCACGCCGACACCCTGAAGTCGCTCCGCGAGGACCTCGCGGGCAAGCTCGTCGTGGACTGCGTCAACCCGCTCGGCTTCGACAAGCAGGGCGCCTACGCGCTCACCGTCGAGGAGGGCAGCGCCGCCCAGCAGGCCGAGGCGCTGCTCCCGGACTCCCGCGTCACCGCCGCCTTCCACCACCTCTCCGCCGTCCTCCTGGAGGACCCGGAGATCGACGAGATCGACACCGATGTGATGGTCCTCGGCGACAAGCGGGCCGACACCGACATCGTGCAGGCTCTGGCGGGGCGCATCCCCGGCATGCGGGGTGTCTTCGCCGGGCGGCTGCGCAACGCCCACCAGGTGGAGGGGCTGGTCGCCAACCTGATCTCCACCAACCGCCGCTACAAGGCGCACGCCGGGCTCCGCGTCACCGACGTGTGACAGCGGCCCGGCCCGATGGGGGACACTGGTCGGCGTAGCAGTGTCCCCCGACAGGAGCCGACCCCATGCCCCGCATCGCCCTCGTCACCCTCGCCGTCTGCGTGCTCGCCGTGGCCGCCGCCGTCGTGTCCTTCGTCCAGGGGAGCTGGCTGGGGATCGTCTGGGTGCTGCTGGCGGGCCTGACGTCCAACATGACGTTCCTGGCGATCCGGCGCGAGCGGGCCAAGTCCGGCACCGGTTCCGCTACGGGATGACCGAGCACACCTGCGGGGTCTCGGTCCAGAAGCGGTACAGGTAGTAGCCGCAGTCCGAGAAGGCGCCGTCCACGCCCAGCGCGCTCAGCAGGGCGTAGATCACGTCGAAGAAGACCCGGTTGACCGAGGGCACCCACAGCAGCGCGAACACGATCAGCAGGCCGAACGGGGCGATCGGCTCCACCTGCCGCTTGATCCCGTTCGACAGCCAGGGCTCGATCACGCCGTAGCCGTCCAGGCCCGGTACCGGCAGGAAGTTCAGGATCGCCGCCGTGACCTGGAGCAGCGCGAGGAACGCCAGCGCGTACCGGAAGTCGCGCGGGACACCGTCCAGCGCGTGCAGCCAGAACGGCGCCGTGCACACCGCCGCGAACAGCACATTGGTCAGCGGACCGGCCGCCGAGATCAGGCTGTGCCGCCAGCGGCCCCTGATCCGGCCCCGCTCGATGAACACCGCGCCGCCCGGCAGACCGATCCCGCCCATGATCACGAACAGCACCGGCAGTACGACGCTGAGCAGGGCGTGCGTGTACTTCAGCGGGTTCAGCGTCAGATAGCCCTTGGCACCGATCGAGATGTCCCCGCTGTGCAGGGCGGTACGGGCGTGCGCGTACTCGTGCAGGCACAGCGAGACGATCCACGCGGCCGTCACGAACAGGAACACCGCGAGCCCCGGCTGCGCCGCGAACCCCGTCCAGGTCGCCCAGCCCGTCACCGCCGCGATGGCCACGATTCCGGCGAACACGGGACTGATCCGGCGGTCGCCGGCACGCGAGAGGGCGGTGGTCATGGGGCTCCTGCCTACGGATAAGTGCTGGGGGTCGACCGTACCGGTGATGTGGGGGGAACGTCCCGGCCCCGCCCCCGGGTTCCGGGCCGCGCGCGGGCCGGTTCACGTCTCCGTGAAACCCGGAGGCGCCCGGGCCGCGTCCCCAGGGACAATGGACCCCGTGCGCTATCGGCTTCTCGGCACCACCCAGGCTCTCCGTCCGGACGGCACCCCCGTCCCCGTCGGCGGCGCGCGGCTGCGCGCCCTGCTGACGGTGCTCGCGCTGCGCGCGGGGCGGACCGTACCGGCCGGGGTGCTGGTCGACGAGGTGTGGGGGGCCGACCCGCCCGCCGACGCGCCGGGCGCCCTCCAGGCGCTCGTCGGGCGGCTGCGCCGGGCCCTCGGGGCCGACGCCATCGCCTCCGTCGACGGCGGGTACCGGCTCACCGCCGCCCCGGACGACGTGGACCTCGCCCGCTTCGACCGGCTCACCGGCGACGGCCGCCGCGCCCTGGACGACGCCGACCCCGCCAAGGCCGCCGTCCTCCTCGACGACGCCCTCGCCCTGTGGCGCGGGCCCGTCCTCGCCGACCTGCCCGACCGCACCGCCGACGCCGCCCGCTGGGAGACCCGCCGGCTGGACGCGCTGCGCGCCCGGCACACCGCCGCGCTCGCCCTCGGCCACGCCGAGTCCGCCCTCCCCGAGCTGGCCGCGCTGTGCGACGAGCACCCCCTGGACGAGCCCCTGCAGGCCCTGCGGCTGCGCGCCCTGCGCGACACCGGCCGCACCGCCCAGGCGCTGGCCGCCTACGAGGACGTACGGCAGCTCCTCGCCGACCGGCTGGGCTCCGACCCCGGCGCCGAGCTGCGCGCGCTGCACACCGAGCTGCTGGCGGACACCGGGCCCGAACCGGTGACGCCCGCCCCGGCTGCGTCTGCCGCTTCTGCCGCGCCCCGGCCCGCGCCGGGGAACCTGCCCGCCCGGCTGACCTCGTTCGTCGGCCGGGAGTCCGACATCGATGCCATCGGCGCCGACCTCTCCGGCTCCCGCCTGGTGACGCTGCTCGGGCCCGGCGGCGCGGGCAAGACCCGGCTCTCCATCGAGGCCGCCGAGGCGGTCCGGGACACCGCGCCCGACGGGGCCTGGCTCGCCGAACTCGCGCCCGTGGACGACCCCGACGCCGTACCGCAGGCCGTACTCACCGCCATCGGCGCCCGCGAGACCGTGCTGCACGGCGCGGGCGTCGACAGTGTGCGCGCGGCCTCCGACCGCTGGGGCGACCCCGTCGCGCGGCTGGTGGAGCACTGCGGACGGCGCCGGATGCTGATCATCCTGGACAACTGCGAGCACGTCGTGGACGCCGCCGCCCGGCTCACCGAACGTCTGCTGGCCGACTGCCCGCAGCTCACCGTCCTCGCCACCAGCCGCGAACCGCTCGGCGTACCGGGGGAGTTGCTGCGTCCGGTCGAGCCGCTGCCCGAGCCGGTCGCGCTGCGGCTGCTCGGGCATCGCGGCGCGGCCGCCCGGCCCGGCTTCACGGTGGCCGACGACCCCGAGGCGTGCGCCGAGATCTGCCACCGCCTGGACGGCCTGCCGCTGGCCATCGAGCTGGCGGCCGCCCGGCTGCGCATGCTGACGCCACGTCAGATCGCGGACCGGCTGGACAACCGGTTCCGGCTGCTCACCTCGGGCAGCCGTACCGTACTGCCCCGCCAGCAGACGCTGCGCGCGGTGGTCGACTGGTCCTGGGACCTGCTCGACGCCGACGAACGCGAGGTCCTGGGCAAGCTGTCGGTGTTCGCGGGCGGCTGCGACCTGGCCGCCGCCGAGGCCGTCTGCGGGCCCGTCGCGCTGGACGCGCTGGGCTCCCTGGTCGACAAGTCCCTGGTGGTGGCGGCCCCTTCGGCCGGTTCCGGGATGCGCTACCGGCTGCTGGAGACCGTCGCCGAGTACGCCGCCGAGCGGCTGGACGAGAGTGGCGAGCGCGCCGCCGCCGAGCGCGCCCACCTCACGTACTACCGCGAACTCGCCCGCACCACCGACCCGTTGCTGCGCGGCCGCCACCAACGCGAGGCGATCGAACGCATCCAGGTGGAGTACGAGAACCTGCGCACCGCCCTCCGCCACGCCGTCGCCCTGCGTGACGAGCAGGAGGGGCTGTGCATGGTGCTGTCCCTGCTCTGGTACTGGCAGATGCGCGACCAGCGCCTGGAGGTACGGGCCTGGTGCGAGGAGGTCATGGCACTCGGCCCCGACCCGTTCAAGGAACCGGCCGCGCCCGCCGAGCCGGTGTGGCGGCGCAGCACCGAGAACCCGCCCCCGCTCACCGGCGAGGACCTCGCCGAGGCCCGGCGCGGGCTGCATCTGGCCCATCTGGCCTGCATGGACACCGACATGGAGGCGTGGCAGAGCCCGGCGGCGCGGGACAAGCTGACCGTCGTCACCGAGGTCTACCGCCCCGGCCTGCCGCAGACCTGCCGCTCGCCCGGCATGCTCTGGTGGTTCGCGGAGATGCTCGTCAACGGCGTGGGCCGGCTGCCCGAGATCACCGACGCCACCGTACGCACCTGCCGGGAGACCCCCGGCTACGAGTGGGAGCTGGCCGGAGCCCTCCAGACCCGCGCCAACCTGCTGGCCAACCGGGCCACTTGGGCGGGCGACGCCACCCGCGACGCGGACGAGGCGCTGGAGATCTACCGGCGTCTCGGCGACGACTGGGGGCTGGCCGAGGCGCTGTCCGCGCGCGGCGAGGCCCATGAGCGCAAGGGCATGTACCGGGAGGCCGCCGCCGACTACGAGGGCGCCATGGCGCACGCCGAGCACCTCGGCGCCCGCGCCCAGATGGCCGTCCTCGGCGCCCGCCTCGGCAACGTGCTGATGGAGGCGGGGGAGGAGGAGCGCGGCGAACGGCTGCTGCACGAGGTCGTGCACGAGCTGGACGGCCGGCACAGCGAGGCCATGCCGGTGGCCCGGCTGCATCTCGCGTCCTGGCTCCTGGCCACCGGCCGCACCGCCCAGGCGCGGGCTCAACTCACCCTGCTGCGCGAGGAGTTCGTCCTCTCCCGGTTCATCGTCTTCGACACCATGATCCTGGCGCAGGAAGCCTGGCTGGACGCCGAGGAGGGGAACTTCGAGCACGCGCTGGAGGGCGTGCGCCGGGCGCTGGAGCTGGCCGGTGACTCGCTGTGCGAGGTGGTCGTCCCGCAGATGCCGACCGTCTGCCTCACCGTCGCCGCGCTCGCCCTGGCCCTCGTCCCCGACGGCTCCCGCGCCCTGGACGCCGCCCGCTG
This sequence comes from Streptomyces bauhiniae, assembly GCF_004784475.1. Lineage (GTDB taxonomy): Bacteria > Actinomycetota > Actinomycetes > Streptomycetales > Streptomycetaceae > Streptomyces > Streptomyces seoulensis. Next base: position 489,211 of record NZ_SRRT01000003.1, on the reverse strand, counting down.
CCTGGGCGCCTCGTCGGCCCTGATGCCGGAGGGGCATCTGCGGCCGCAGGTGGAGCAGCGGTCGTACGACCGGGCCGCGGCGCGTATCCGTGAAGTGCTCGACGAGACGGCGTACCGCGCCGCGTACGCCGAAGGCGGTGGCCTCTCCCTCGTGGAGGCCACCGCCCTGGTGTGAAGCCGGTTCACAGTGAACCGGAGAACTGTGCGTCGGTGAACGTCAGGTCTTGGTGCGGAACTTGTGGATGGCGACCGGTGCCATCACGGCGGTGATCGCCACCGACCAGGCGACCGTGACCCACAGGTCGTGGGCGACCGGGCCGCCGACCATCAGACCGCGCGCCGCGTCGGCGAGCGTGGACAGCGGGTTGTAGTCGGTGAACGCCTGCAGCCAGCCGGGCATCGACTTGGTCGGCGCGAAGATGGACGAGCCGAACTGGAGCGGGAACAGCACCAGGAAGCCCATCGCCTGCACGGACTGCGCGCTCTTCATCACCACGCCCAGGGTGAGGAAGACCCACATGATCGAGGACGCGAACAGCGTGGCAAGTCCCACGGTGGCGAACAGCCCCGGCCAGCTCGTGATGTCGAAGCCGACCAGCACGGCGACGACCATCAGCACGGCCGTGGCGAACAGCATCCGGCCCAGCTCCACCGCGAGCTTGGCGAACAGCACCGAGCCCCGGCCGATGGGCAGCGAGCGGAACCGGTCCATGACCCCGCTGTTGAAGTCCTGGCTGAACCCGGTGCCGACGCCCTGCGACATCGTCATGCTCATCATCGCCAGCATGCCGGGGATGACGTACTGCACATACTGCTCCTGGCCGCCGCCGAGGGCCTGGCCGATGGAGCCGCCGAACACGAACACGAACAGCAGGGTGAAGACGACGGGCATCAGCAGCGCGTCGAACATCGACTCCGGGTCCTGCTTGATCCACAGCAGGTTGCGGCGGACGAGGGCGCCGGTGTGCCGCAGGTGGCCGCGCAGGGTGATGCGGGAGTCCGCGAGCGGTACGGGCGGGACGGTCGTGGTGGCGCTCATACGGCGACCTCTTCGCGGGAATCGGCGGGCGTGGCGTCCTGCGGGGCACTGGCGCGGTGGCCGGTGAGCGAGAGGAACACCTCGTCCAGGCTGGGGAGTTCGGTGACGATGGAGGAAATGGTGATGCCGCGCGCGGTGACCGCGCCGACGACCGCGGTGAGCTGCTCGTCGCTGAGGATCGGCACCAGCAGGGTGCCGGTCTGGTGGTCCACGGTGGTGGTCGCCAGGCCGGTGATGCCCAGCTCGTCCAGCGTGGTGGCGAGCGGCTCCAACTGGAGCGGGTCGACGGGGCGTACGCGCAGGGTGCGGCCGCCGACCTTCGCCTTCAGCTCCTCGATCCGGCCGCCGGCGATGACCTTGCCCCGGTCCACCACGGTCAGCTCGGAGGCGAGCTGCTCGGCCTCCTCCATGTACTGGGTGGTGAGCAGCACGGTCACGCCCTCGCCGACCATCGCCTTCACCTCGTCCCAGACCTCGTTGCGGGTGCGGGGGTCGAGGCCGGTGGTGGGCTCGTCCAGGAACAGCACCTGCGGGCGGCCGATCATGGAGGCGGCCAGGTCCAGGCGCCGCCGCATGCCGCCGGAGTAGGTGGAGGCGGGGCGCTTGGCCGCCTCGGTCAGGGAGAAACGCTCCAGCAGCTCGTCCGCGCGGCGGCGGGCGTCCTTGCGGGACAGGTCCAGCAGCCGGCCGATCATGTACAGGTTCTCCCAGCCGGGCAGCTTCTCGTCCACCGAGGCGTACTGCCCCGTCAGCCCGATCACCCGGCGCAGTTGCCGGGGCTGCCGCACCACGTCGTACCCGGCCACGAGCGCCTCGCCGGCGTCCGGGGTGATCAGGGTCGACAGAATCCGTACGAGGGTGGTCTTCCCGGCGCCGTTCGGCCCGAGCACCCCCATCACGGTCCCCTCCCGGACCTCCAGATCCACCCCGTCCAGCGCCTTGGTCTCGCCGTAGTGCTTGACCATCCCCCGCACGGACACGGCGGAACGGCCGCCGCCGGGGTTCTCATCGATTCGCGTCATGAGGAGGACTGTGCCAGGGGGCACCGACAATCCACCGACAGACGGCCGACAGCGGGGCAGGATGACGGGATGGTCACGCTCGAGACTCCCCGCGCGCTGGATTCGTGACGGCAGCGTCCGTGACGAGGAGCAGACTCGCGGCGGGATTCGGGCCGCGCCGAATGCGTCACGACGATCGGACGGGTGTGGTTCGCTGCTCGGGTGACCCAGGACTTGGAGACCGTCGCGTTCGTATCCGCCGAGGCATTCGAGGCATGGCTCGGCGAGAACCACGCCGTCTCGCCCGGCATCTGGCTCAAGCTGCGCAGGAAGGCCCCCGGAGTCGTCGCGCTGGACTACGCCCAGGCTCTCGAGGTGGCGCTCTGCTACGGCTGGATCGACGGCCAGAAGGCCAAGCTCGACGACCAGTGGTGGCTCCAGCGGTTCACCCCGCGCACACCGCGCAGCAAGTGGTCCAAGGTCAACCGGGAGAAGGTGGCCGCCCTGACCGAACAGGGCCGTATGCGCCCACCGGGACAGGCCGAGATCGACCGCGCCAAGACGGACGGCCGCTGGGAGGCGGCCTACGACGGCACGAAGACCGCCACCGTGCCGACCGACCTCCTGACAGCCCTGACCGCCGCCCCGGCCGCGGCGCAGTTCTTCGAAAACCTGGACCGCCAGAACCGCTACGCCATCCTGTACCGGGTCCAGGACGCCAAAAAACCCGAGACCCGGGCACGCCGGATCGAGAAGTACGTGGCGATGCTGACGAGGGGCGAGAAGCTGCACCCGTAGCCGAGCGCTATCGCTCGCTTGCGCGGGCACCGCCCACCTGCGGGCCGACCAGGAGGCCGAGGGGGCGGCCGACTGGCGGATCGACAGTCTGATGGACCTGCTCGCCGTGGTCGGCCGCTGAAACACATCCGCGCTACCCCAGGGGCACGGTGGCGAAGGTCTCCCACTCGTACATCTCGTTGTCCCGGTGGATGACGATCAGCTCGGCGCTGCTCACCCGTGCCCTAGCGGGGCTGAACTCCCGTGCGGCGAGGGCTTCTTCAACGGGTGCGGCCGGACCGTCGCTCGCGCTGTAGGCCACCGAGACGTGCGGCCTGAAGCCGGTGGCACTCTCGGGCACCTCGCCCAGTACGTCACCGATGGCACCCCGGATCGCCCCGCGAACCGCGTCCACGGACCCGGGGGGAAGCGCACTGAACGCTGCGCGCCGTGCGGCCCGCGCGCCAGCGGAGCCGGGCCTCGCCAATACGGCCCCCTCCGCATCACGAAACTGGACGACCCTGAGGACACCTGGCATGCAGAAGGCCCCGTACACCCCCTGTGGAAAGGGATGAACGGGGCCTCAAGCCGTAAGTCGGCGGGGATCAGCGGTGCACCTGCTCCTGCGTCTCCGGAACATGTGCCGCCACCAGCCGCCCCGCAGGCGCGCCCGCCCGCCGTCGGTCCACCCCGTACGCGACGCCCGCGACACCGAGGCCCAACACCGCCAGCACCGCCCCCGCCAGCGCAGGCGACGTCGCGCCGAAGCCCGCTGCCAGGGCGAGGCCCCCGATCCACGCGCCGCCGGCGTTCGCGAGGTTGAAGGCGGCCTGGTTGGCGGAGGAGGCGAGGGAGGGGGCGGCGGCGGCCTTTTCCATGACCATGAGCTGGAGGGGGGAGCCGGTGACGAAGGCGGCCATGCCGAGCAGGGCGACTCCGAGGGCCGCACTCCACTCGGCGCGCATCAGCACCGGGAACAGCGCGAGGACGACGCCGAGCGCGGCGAGCCCGCCGAACAGCGTGCCCCGCATCGCGTGGTCGGCGAGGCGTCCGCCCAGCAGGTTGCCCGCGGTCGCGCCGACGCCGAACAGCGCCAGCAGCAGCGTCACGCTGGCCGGGGCGAACCCGGCGGAGTCGGTCAGCATCGGGGTGACGTAGCTGTACGCGGCGAACAGCGCGCCGAAGCCCGCGACCGTCGTACCGAGCGCCAGCCACACCGGCAGGGACTTCAGCGCGGCCAGCTCGTGACGCAGCCCCGCCGCCGTGGCGTGGGTGTGGTCGCGCGGTATGAGCAGGGCCAGCGCGGCGATCGCGGCCAGGCCGATGGCGCTGACCCCGAGGAAGGTGGCCCGCCAGCCCATGTGCTGGCCCATGAGCGTGGCCACGGGCACACCCGCGACGTTGGCCACGGTCAGCCCCAGGAACATCAGGGACACCGAGCGGGCCTTGCGCTCCGGCGCGACCATGCCGGTGGCGACGACCGCGCCGACGCCGAAGAAGGCACCGTGCGGCAGGCCGCTCAGGAAGCGGGCGGCGAGCAGGGACTCGTAACCGGGGGCGAACGCGGAGAGCGCGTTGCCCGCGACGAACACGGCCATCAGGCCGATCAGCACCGTGCGGCGGGACATCCGGGCGGTGACCGCGGCCAGCAGCGGAGCGCCGATGACCACGCCCAGCGCGTACGCCGAGACCAGGTGTCCGGCGGTCGGGATGGATATGTGCAGGTCGTCCGCGACGTCGGGCAGCAGGCCCATCATCACGAACTCGGTGGTACCGATGCCGAAGGCGCCCACGGCAAGGGCGAGCAGGGCCAGGGGCATGAGGGGACCTCTCAGAACGAAAGTGCCGTACAGGGCTCAGGGGGAATCTTCTATGTTCCCGTACGGAACAAAGTCTTTCAAGGCCAGTATTCCTGCGGGTTACGAGGGCATGTCGAGCTTCACACGAGCCGCCACCGGAAGATGGTCGCTGCCGGTGCGCGGCAGGGTCCAGGAACTCTCCGGCTCGACCCCCTTGACCATGATCTGGTCGATCCGGGCCATCGGGAACGCGGCCGGCCAACTGAACCCGAACCCGCTGCCCGCCGCGCCCTGCGTGGAGCGGAGCTGGGAGGTCACGGCGTTGAGCGAGCGGTCGTTCATCGTGCCGTTCAGATCACCGAGCAGCACCACCCGCGTGAGCGTCTCGTCCGCGATGGCCTCGCCCAGCGCGTCGGCGCTCTTGTCCCGCTGCCGGGCGGTGAACCCGGCCTCCAGCTTCACCCGCACCGAGGGCAGGTGGGCGACGTACACCGCGACCAGCCCGTCCGGCGTGGAGACCGTGGCCCGCATCGCCCGCTTCCAGCCGAGCTTGATGTCGACCGGCTCGACCTGGCTCATCGGGTACTTGCTCCACAGCCCGACCGTGCCGACCACCGAGTGGTAGGGGTAGGTGGCCTTGAGCGCGGAGGAGTACACCGGCACGGCGGAGGCGGGCAGCTCCTCCAGGGCGACCATGTCGGCGCCGGAGGCGGAGACGTCGCGGGCGGTGGCGGCCGGGTCCGGGTTGTCGGCGTTCACATTGTGGGTGGCCACGACCAGGTCGCCGCCGGTGCCCGACTTGTCGGAGAGCAGCAGCCCGCCGAACAGGTTCAGCCAGACGATCGCCGGGAGCAGCACCGCGATCAGCGCGGTGGCGGAACGGCGGACGAACCCCAGCACCAGCAGCACCGGGATCGCCAGGCCCAGCCAGGGCAGGAAGGTCTCGATCAGGCTGCCCAGGTTGCCGAGCCGGTTCGGGATGCGCGAGTGCACCACCATCACCAGTGCCAGCAGCAGCGCGAGCACGGCGGTGACCAGCCCGCGCCGCCAGATGTGCGGGTCTCCGCGCCAGCCGCCGAACAGGCGGTGCGCCAGGCGCCGAAGCCGGGACACTGGTCGCTCGGGCCCCGAGCCGCCGTTGTCCGTCTCCGTCATGTACGCCTGCTGCGCCATACCGTGCCTCACTGCCTGCCGTGCACTCCGTCATCCCCCCGTGTGTCTGTACGACCCTAGGGGATGCCGGGCTCCGTTCCGCCGTCCCATGACGGCCGTTCGGAAGTCGAGGACGTGCGAGGCGGCGCGATCAGTTCCGGAAAGGCCCTCCACACGGGGTTTCTGTGACGAAACCCGCACATCCGGGCTACGGCGCCGGGGGCCTGACGGGCCGTAGGCCGGCGAGCAGCGTGTCGACGATCTCCTCCGCGAGCCCCTCCGGGAGGCCGGCGTCGGGGCGCAGGACGGTGCGTACGAGCATGGCACCGACGAACATGTCGTTGGCCAGCTCCGCGTCGATGTCGGTCCGCAGTTCCCCGTCCCGCTGGCCCCGGCGCAGCACGTCCAGGGCGAGGGCCCGCCGGGGCGCTATGACGCTCGCCTCGTACGCGGCCCAGATGCGGGGGCTGCACTTCGCCTGGACGTAGACGTTGTGCATGATCGCCGAGGACCGGCTGGCCAGTCCCCGGCGGCGCAGGGTCTCCAGCAGGACGACGAGGTCGTCGCGCATGGAGGTGCCGGGGAGTTCCGGGTCGGGGGGTTCGGCGGCGCGCATGACGTCGACGAACAGTTCCTCCTTGCCGCTCCACCGGCGGTAGATCGTGGCCTTGCCGACCCCGGCGGTACGGGCGACCCGCTCGATGGAGAGGTCGGCCAGCGGTACGCCGTCCTCCAGGAGCTTCATCACGCCCTCGATGATGGCGCGCTCCACGGCCTCGCTGCGGGGCCTGCCCCGGGCGGGGGCGGGCTGCGCGGGCGGGTCTGCGGCAAGGCTCACGTCTGTGTCGTCCTCTCGGTGTGCTGCGGAGGATTCTCCCGCAGCGGCAGCCTCCCCCGCCGGGTGACTCAGTCTCCGGTACTGATCAGTTCCGGCTCGCGCTCGCCGGCCTCGGCCGCCGGGGGCCTGCCCGGCAGGAACACGGCGACGACGACGGCACCGATCAGCGCCACGCCCGTACCCCACAGCGCGGTGACGTGCATGGCGTGCAGGAAGGCGTCGTAGGCGGGGGTGACCAGGGCCTGGCCGCGCGGGCCGAGCTTCTCCGCGATGCCGAGGGTGGCCTCGATGGACTCGCCCGCGGTGTCGCGCAGGCCGGGCGGGAGTGCGCCGAGCTTGCCCTCGATGCCGTTGCGGTAGGAGGTGGCGAGCACCGAGCCGAGTACGGCGATGCCGAGGGCGCCGCCGACCTGGCGGAAGGTGTTGCTGAGCGCGGAGGCGGAGCCGGCCTTCTCGCGGGGCAGGGCCTGCATGATGACGACCGAGGTCGGGGTCATGATGTGCGCCATGCCGGTGCCCATGAGGAAGAAGACGACCTCCAGCAGCCAGATGGGCGTGTCCGCCTCGAAGCCGGCGAACGCGGCCAGGGTGGCGGCGATCAGCAGCATGCCCGCGGTGGTGGTCGCCCGGTTGCCGAACCGGTCGACCAGCAGCCGGGCGCGCGGCGCGAAGATCATCTGGGCGGCGGCCAGCGGCAGCATCAGCAGACCGGACTCCAGCGGGGAGTAGCCACGCACGCTCTGGGTGTAGAAGACGCCGAAGAACGTGACGCCCATCAGCGCGAAGAAGACCAGCGCGATGGCGGCCATGGCGGCCGAGAAGACCTTGTTGCGGAAGTAGGTCACGTCCAGCGAGGGGTGGTCGCTGCGCTTCTCGTAGACCACGAAGCCGATCAGTACGACGACACCGGCGATGATCGTGGCCAGCACCTTCGCGTCGGTGAAGTCGGCCAGCTCGCCGCCCTTGATGATGCCGTAGACCAGCAGGACCAGGCCGAGCACGGAGAGCACCACGCCGACCGGGTCCAGGCGGCCGGGCTTCGGGTCGCGGGAGTCGGGGACCAGCCAGACCATCAGGGCGAGGGCGATCAGCACGATGGGCACGTTGATCAGGAAGACCGAGCCCCACCAGAAGTGGTCCAGCAGCGCGCCGCCGGTGATCGGGCCGATGGCGATGGCGAGGCCCACCCCGCCCGCCCAGATGCCGATGGCCTTGGGCTGCTCGGAGCGCTCGAAGACGTTCATCAGCACGGCCAGGGTGGCGGGCATGACGAAGGCGGCACCGAGGGCCATCACCGCGCGGTAGGTGATCAGCTGGCCCGGCGAGCCGGACTCGGCGGCGAGCGCGGAGCCGATGCCGAAGACCACGAGCCCGCCGAGCAGCACCTTCTTGCGGCCGAGCCGGTCGCCGATGAGTCCGGCGGTGAAGAGCAGGCCGGCGAAGACCAGGGTGTACGAGTTGATCGCCCACTCGATCTCGCTCTGCGTGGCGCCCAGGCCGGTGGGCGCCGGGGTGGCGATGGTCTTGATGGCGACGTTCAGGATCGAGTTGTCGAGCACCACGATGAGCAGGCTCAGCATCAGCACGCCGAGGATCGCCCAGCGGCGCCGGTGCACGGCTTCCGGTATCCGGGGGGCAGGGGAGGTTGTCATGTGCCCGATCGTAGGCCCATTTCAATACGGCACCGTCTCGTATCTGAATTCCTTTGCCGAGGTATTGCGCGGCGGGACGCCCGGTGTGGGGCCCCTCTGGCCACCTCCGGCACGAAGTGCCACCATGGAGACGATCCGGGGACGCCGAAAGGGCGCCTCGAGATGAACTGAAGGAGCCGTTGCCATGACGCAGCTCTCGGCTGCCCAGACGAAGCCCTCCGACGGCAAGACGCTGTACGGAGGAAAGGGCACCCGCCGCATCACGGTCCGCGACATCGCCCTCGCCAAGGAGCGGGGCGAGAAGTGGCCCATGCTCACCGCCTACGACGCGATGACCGCCTCCGTCTTCGACGAGTCCGGCATCCCCGTCCTCCTCGTGGGCGACTCGGCGGGCAACTGCCACCTCGGCTACGAGACGACCGTGCCGGTCACGCTCGACGAGATGACCATGCTCTCCGCCGCCGTCGTACGCGGCACCAGCCGCGCCCTCATCGTCGGCGACCTCCCCTTCGGCTCCTACCAGGAGGGCCCGGTGCAGGCGCTGCGCTCGGCGACCCGGCTGGTCAAGGAGGCCGGGGTGGGCGCGGTCAAGCTGGAGGGCGGCGAGCGGTCGCACGAACAGATCCGGCTGCTGGTCGAGTCCGGCATCCCGGTGATGGCCCACATCGGCCTCACCCCGCAGTCCGTCAACGCCATGGGCTACCGGGTCCAGGGCCGCGGCGAGGAGGCGGCCCAGCAGTTGCTCCGCGACGCGAAGTCGGTCCAGGACGCGGGCGCGTTCGCCGTCGTACTGGAGCTGGTCCCGGCGGAACTGGCCGCCGAGGTCACCCGTGTCCTCCACATCCCGACGGTCGGCATCGGCGCGGGCCCGGACACCGACGCGCAGGTCCTCGTCTGGACCGACATGCTCGGCCTGACCTCGGGCCGCGTCCCGAAGTTCGTCAAGAAGTACGCGGCGCTGCGCGAGGTCATGGGCGACGCGGCCAAGTCCTTCGCGGAGGACGTCGTCGGCGGAACGTTCCCCCTCGACGAACACTCCGTCCACTAGCCACTGCCGCACCACCAACGGGCAGCCCGCCGGCCCTTCCCCCTACCGGCGGGCTGCCCTGTGGGTGCCGGGCTCGGCGGGCTACTCCGCCGGGCCCGCGGCCGCCACCAGTTCGCGTACGCCCGTCACCTTCGGGTGTCGGGACCGCAGGTCGCTGACGATCTGCCGGATCGCGGGCCGGTCGCGGACTTCGCCCGGAGAGACCCGTACCGCCGACAGCAGTTCGGCGGCCGTCTGCTCCGCCTTGCCCCACTGCCACCACGCCCGCCCCAGGTCGGTGTGCATCCTGCCCTTGCGCTCGGCGGTGGTGAACTGCCCCTCGCGCAGCCCCCGGCCGGCCTCCAGTGCGGCGCCCGCGTCCCCGAGGGCCCAGTGCACGCCGACGGAGTACAGGTCCACCGCTGCCGGGGTGATGGGGAAGAGCCGCCCCCGTGGGGACACGCCGGGAAGCGCGCGAGCGGCCAGCGCGGCGTCGCGGATCATGGTGAGGGCCTGGTCACGAGCCCCGGCGCGTGCCGCGGTGTACGAGGTGGTGCACAGCATCTGCGCGTACGCCGAGCGCTGCGCGTCCGTACGCAGCCCGGTCTCCTCGACCTTGGCCACGGCATCGAGGATGTGGCGCTCGGCAGCGGCGGGCTGGTCCTGGTGGCGCAGCACGATGCTCAGCTCCCGAGCCGCGGCGGCAGCGGCGAGCGGCGACCCCGACCACTCCGCGTACAGCGCCGCACGATCCGCGGCGAGCCGGGAGTCCCCGTAGCGGCCGACCTTCGTCAGCACCCGGCCGGCCAGACTGTAGGCGGTCGAGAGGCGGGCGAGCGCCAGCTCCTCGTGCGCGGGTGACGCGGCGTGACTGGCATCGGCGAGCAGACCCGGCAGCACGCGCAGCAACTCGGCGTTCTGTCCGGCGTCGAAGAGGCCGCGGGCGGCGGCAAGCCGTGAGTCGAGAGGTACGGGCGACCCGGTGGGATCGGGAATGCTCGCCAGCGCGTCGCTCACCCCCGCCAGAAGGGAAGCCGGAACCGCCAGGCCGGTGGCGGTGAGCAACCTGCGGCGGCGCATGGGGTCCTCCTCGGCACAGCGTGGCCCGTCCGGCGCAACTCTAGTCGCTGGAAAGCCGGTTAAGCCGAGTGACGCAGCCAGGACATGCGCCGGGATTTCCACGGCCCTGGCAGCGCTCATGAGCATGTCGAAGTCGGCCTTCCGTCCCCTTCGCTCCAGCCGGGAGACGGTGGCGGCCGAGCATCCGATCCGGGCACCGAGGTCTTCCAGACGCCAGCCACGTCCCACCCGGCCGATCCGGATCAGTCCGCCGGGGTCCTGCTGCCGCACACAGCAACGGGCCTCTTCGGACACCCAGAGACGAACCGCGTTCATCCGGCTTCTCCCGCGCGAAGACCCGACACCGTACGGGCACCCACCGTAGAGACTCGGCGGCTCTGCGTGTACGCCGTCCGCAGGTTTCCTGCCCGAACTTGCAGATGCTGCAAGGCGTTTGCACGCCCTGCCAGTCGATCACCACGGCCGTCATGCCGGTGATGTCCTCGGACAGCGCCCAGAGGTGTCACTCACCCACCGAGGAGAACGAGATGTTCCTTCCCCACCCCGTGATCGATCAGCTCGACGAGAGCCAGGAAGCGGCCTGGCACGAGCACTTCGCAGGCACCGGCCGCGAGCGGCCCCGCGCGATCGAGGAGGGAGTCTGGCGCCGGACACAGGACCCGGCCAACGCGGGGCAATCGGGCTGGACCGAGGGCGAGAACGGGCGCCGGCGCGTCGTCCACTACCGCTACCGGTTCGACATCGACTACACCTTCCCCGTCCCGCGCCTGGTCCTCGCCGACCTGTACCTGTACGCGTCGGTACGCGCCCCGAAAGCCGAGATCGACGCGTACCGCAGTGACGTGCGGGCCTGGCTCGCCGAGGGCCGCTGGCGGCAGACGGGCGACGACGTGTGGTCCAAGGGCGACCTGCGGGTCACCGTCACCCCCTACGACGTCCACCCCCAGGACGAGCGTGCCTCGCGGGACACCCCCGAGGGGTTCCGCTCGTTGGACGTGGTGTTCGTGTCCGAGGACTTCCAAGTGACGCGCACCGTCCGGCAGATGCCGTGGAACGTGCTGTCGGGCGGCATCCGCGTCAGGGACAGGCGCGGCAACCCGACGTACGCGGACGACCTGGGCGAACTGAAGAACCATCTGCCGTTCCAGGTCGAGCTGGGCTGCGGCACGAGTGTCGAGGCCGGGGTGCCCCCGCTGCACTTCCTGCACCGGGTGTACCGGGTCACCGAGCGCACCGACGACGTCATGAAGGAGACGCACCCCTTTGTCCTGAGCCCGCAGCAGGACTCCCTGGTCAGGGAGATGCTGCTCGACGCCACCGCGAAGACGGACGAACTGGTCGCGATGTTCCGCGCGAGCTTCCTCGCCCGGCCGACGGCCGCGCACCATGCGTTGAAGGCCCTGCACGACGCCGGGCACCTGGTGGGCCCGGTGTTCCAGCACAACTTCGACCTGCTCGCCGCGCGAGCCGGGCTCACCGAGTGCTTCGTACGCCGCTACGACCAGAAGATCCCGCCCGTACCGCTCCTGGCCGAGGCCAAGGCACTCCTGGTGATCGGTCTGCACGCCGACCGCCGGTCGATCGAGAAGCGTGCCCGGGAGCGGGGGATGAAGGTGTTCTTCGTGGACACCGAGGGACTTCAGGAGTTCGGCCGATATCTGCCCTACCCCTTGGAGGGCCCGCAGGACGGCGACGTGATCGTGCGGGCCGAGGCCATTCCCACGCTGGTCGAGCTGTGCCGCCAACTCGGCGTGGAACTCCCGGTCCAGTCCTGCCGATAGCGTGCGGGGGTCCGCCGAGTCCGGTGGGCCCCCGACCAGACGAGGACGAACTGCGATGCGCGTTTCCGTGATCGGCTGTGGACACCTCGGCATCCCGCACGCGGCGGCGATGGCGGAACTCGGCCACGAGGTGATCGGCGTGGATGTCGACCGGGCCAAGGTCGACCGGCTCAACGCCGGTGAGTGCCCCATCTACGAGGCCGGGTTGCCGGAGCTGCTCACCCGTCACACCGCGAGCGGACGCCTGCGCTTCACCACCGACATGGGCGAGGCCGCCGGCTTCGCCGAGCTGCACTTCATCGGCGTGGGCACCCCCATCGACGCCGACGGCCGCTCGTACGACACCGCGCAGGTCTTCGGCACGATCCGCCGGCTGGCCCCGCATCTTGGCCGCCCCTGCACCATCGTGGGCAAGAGCACCGTCTCCGTGGGCACCACCGCGCAGGTCATCGCCCTCGCCCAGCGGCTCGCCCCGGCGGGGAAGGGCGTGGAGGTCGTGTGGAACCCCGAGTTCCTGCGCGAGGGCCACGCCGTGGAGGACACCCTCCGCCCGGACCGCCTCATCGCCGGTGTCACCACCGCCGAGGGCGAGAAGGCGATCCGCGCCGTGTACGCCGGGATCATCGACGCCGGTGTGCCGATCTTCATCACGGACCCGGAGACCGCCGAACTCGCCAAGGGCGCCGCGAACACGTACCTCGGTCTGAAGATCAGCTACATCAACGCCGTCGCCGACATGTGCGAGGCCGCGGGCGGCGACGTCGCCCGGATCGTGGACATCCTCGGCATCGACCCGCGGATCGGCAGCGGGGGAATGCGTCCGGGCATCGGCTACGGCGGGGGGTGCCTGCCCAAGGACGTACGCGCCTTCACCGCCTCCGCGCGGGCCCTGGGCGCAGACGCCGCAGCCTCCCTCCTGCGGGCAGCGGAGGTGATCAACGAGCAGCGTACGGATGTCGCCCTCGGGCTCATCACCCGCGCCCTGGGCGAGCGGCCGGTCAGTGGTGCCCGGATCACCGTGTGGGGCGCCGCGTTCAAGCCGGGCACCAACGATGTCCGCGAATCCCCCGCCCTCGCCCTGGCCCAGGCTCTCCAGCAGGCGGGCGGGGTCGTCACCGTGCACGACCCGCAGGCCGTGCCCACGGCGATGGTCCGCAACCCGGAACTGGAGTACACCGACCACCTGGCGGACTCCCTCGACGGCGCCGACCTCGTCGTACTCGCCACCGAGTGGCCCGAGTACCGGCAGGCCGACCCCCGCTCCCTGGCCGGCCGACCGGCCAGCACCCTCCTCGTCGACTGCCGCGCCACCCTGGACCCCGAGCCCTGGCGAGCGGCGGGCTGGACCGTCCACCAGCTCGGGCGCCCGGAGAAGTAGCCGGGTTCGATTCCGTCGCCCAGGTCCCAGTCCCGGATCGCCGAGTAGCGCCCGTACTCGCCGATGGCGACGGTCACTTCGCCAAGCGTCCCTCTCTCAGACCACGACCCGGTAGTGGGTGGTAAGGCGTCCGTCGTCGTGCAGGACGTGGAAGGCGATGCCGGGGGGCTGGTCGTGGTCTGTGAGGTCGTTGCCTTGCCAGGGCATTCTCAGGGTCCAGGTGACCGCGGGGGCGATGATCAGGGGGCGGCCGGCGAAGGTGGAGGCGGCCGCCGTGTGGGCGTGGCCGGTCAGGACGGCGACGACCTGGGGGTGCGTCTCCAGCAGGGTGGCGAGTTGGCCGGGCTGTTCCAGCCTGATGGAGTCGAGGAACGGGTGGTGGAGTTCGACCGGTGGGTGATGGAAGGCGACCAGTGCCGGGGTGTCCCGTGGCAGGCCGGCGAGAGTGGTGTCCAGCCAGTCGAGCGTCGCCGCGTCGAGACGTCCCTCGTCACGGCCGGGGATGCTGGAGTCGCACATCAGCACGGCGGTCCCGGCGATGTCGTGCAGCCGGTTGAAGGGAGCGTCGTCGGGCGCCTCGCCGAGCAGAGCTTTGCGGTAGGCCGTACGCACGTCATGGTTTCCGGGCAGGGTGAGCACCGGGAAGGGGGCCGTCAGGATGCGGGCTGCCTGCTCGTACTCGGACTCCTCGCCGTGATCGGCTATGTCCCCGGTGACCAGGACCGCGTCGACCGGGCGAGGCAGGGCCCGCAGGTGGTCCATGACGCGCTCGGCGCGCCGGGTGGCCCGCTCGCTGCCGTCCAGGTGCAGATCACTGATCTGGGCGAGTAGCAGCGTCATCTTCGTCCTCTCACAGGGGGAGTGTTCATCGGGTGGGCCCGCCGTCCGCCTCGCCGATGGGAAGGCGAACCGTCACCCGGGGAAGGAAGAGGCCGACGAGGGGTCCCATGCACAGCGTGACGAGCACGGTCCCGGCCCCGAGGGTTCCGCCCATGAGCCAGCCGGCGCCGGCGACAGCGACGTCGATGCCGGTGCGTACCGCGGCGATGGGCAGGCGGGTGAGCCGGACAAGGCCGGTCATGATCCCGTCGCGGGGGCCGGAGCCGAACTGCGCACCGAGGTAGAGCGCGTCGAAGAAGGCCAGAGCGACGAGGCCGAGTACGAGGTACGCGATCCCGGTGAGTGTCCCCTGCGGGCGCGGGAGGACGGCCGCGGTGGCATCCGCGGCGAAGCCGACGACGGCGACGTTGAGAAGTGTGCCGAGGCCGGGCAGTTCCCGCAGCGGAATCCACGCCAGAAGTACCGTCAGGGAGATGAGGTTCGTCGCCCACCCGAACGAGACCCCGAGGGTCGTGGCGGTGCCCTCGGTCAGCACATTCCAGCCGGCTGCTCCCAGCCCGGACCGGACGAGCGTCATCACGGCGGCCCCGTACCCCACCAGGCCCACCAGAAGCTGGAGTACGCGACGCGTCGTACGGCCCGCTCTGAACTGGGCGAGCGCGTTCAATCGGGTGAGCACAGGCTGGTGATGAGGCGCCCGGACAGGAACGTCCGCAGCGGAGGCGGGAGATGGCATGCGGCCAGCCTGCGAGCATCTGGACCTCGATTCCATGGCCAGATTGCTTATGCTGGCGCCGTGAAGGTAAGTGCGCACGCCGTGGCACGCATGCTCGGGACATGGCAGGAGGGGCCTGGGCCGGCGCATCAGCGCCTCTCCGACCGGCTGCGGCTCCTGGTCCTGGACGGACGTCTCCCTCTCGGGTCGGCCCTGCCGGGCGAGCGTGACCTGGCCACCGCGCTCTCCACCAGCAGAACCACCGTCGGTGCCGCCTACCGCACCCTGGTCGATCAGAGATACGTCGCCACCCGGGCACGGGCCAGGGCGACGGTGCGGCTGCCCGACGACCCACCGCCCGAGCGCAGGAGCGCCGCGGGTCCGTCGGCCATCGACCTGTCCTTCGCCGCTCCGCCCGCGCCCGTCGAGATCCTCCACACCGCGTTCGCGACCGCGCTCGAACAACTGCCACGGCACTTCGAGCGGCACGGCTACGACCGGTACGGCATCGCGGAGCTGCGGGAAGCGGTGGCCGGCTGGTACCGGCGGCGCTCCCTGCCCACAGCCCCCGACCACATCCTGATCACCAATGGCGCGCAGCACGCGCTCGCCCTTCTCGCGCGTACCCTTCTGTCTCCGCGCGACCGGGTCCTGATCGACCATCCGACCTATCCGCATGCGATCAGTACGTTCACCGAGGCCCGTGCCCGGCTGCTCGCGGTCGCCGTGACGCCTTCCGGCTGGGACACCGCACATCTCCAGGAAGCGGCCCGCAGTGCGAACCTGGCCTACCTGATACCGGACTTCCACAATCCGACAGGGCTGTGCATGCCCACGAGCGCCCGCGCCAGGCTCCGGCTCGCCTGCCCCACGGTCGTCGACGAGACCATGACCGACCTGGCCCTGGAGGGAGCAAGCCCGGAACCCTTCGCGCTGCACATGCCGACCGCGATCAGCATCGGCTCGGTGTCCAAGAGCATCTGGGGCGGCCTGCGCATCGGCTGGATTCGGGCGACCCCGTCTCTCCTCGAACGCGTCCAGCAGACCCGGCACGCCACGGACCTCGGCACCCCGGTCGTCGAACAGCTCGCCACGGCCGTACTCCTGAACGAGCACCAGACCCGGCGCCCAGACACACTCCGGCAACTGCGTTCGCAACGCGACGCACTGTGCGAGGCACTCGCCGAGAACCTGCCGGAGGTCCGGACCCGCCGACCCGACGGCGGCGTCACCCTGTGGGCGACCTTCCCCGAGCCCATCAGCTCACGGCTGGCAGCGATCGCGCCGGACCACGGAGTGACCATCGCGGCCGGGCCACGCTTCGGAATCGGCGGCGCGTTCGAACGCAACATCCGACTGCCCTACACCCTCCCGCCCGGCCGACTGACCCAGGCGATCGACCGACTGGCACTGGCCCAGCGAGCACTTGCCCGAGGCGCCACCGGTACCCACACCCCCGCCCCGGTTGCGTGAGCGCCGACAACGCGGCAAGTCCACACACCCAAGTACGCTGCCCAGAAAGCCTGTTCAGGAGGGGTCATGGCGAAGGTCACCATCAGTCTGGACGCCGATCTGGCCATCGAGGTCATGCTGCTGGCCGGTACGAAGAGTCCGCAGGACGCGGTTGAGCTGATCGTCCGGGACTACCTCGAACGGGGGCACCGCACGGAGGCCCGTACCGGGAACGCCGCCGATCAGGACCGGCTCGCGGACCGGCGGTCGGCGCCGGAAGAGGGGCGATGAGTGCGGAGGCCGTGCTGAGCAAGGACGATCTTCGTGCGGTCACCGGTTTCGCCGCCGCTTCCGCCGAGACCGTGCTCGGGATCTTCGAGGCCGATCAGCCCGACGACTCACGGCCCCGCGACGCCATCGCCGCCGCCTGGGCGTTCGCGCGCGGCGGCGAACGGGGGAAGGCGCTGCGCGACACGGCGTGGGCGGCGCTCAAGGCGGCCCGGAGCGCGCACACCGCCGCTGGACAGGAGGCCGCGCGGGCGGCGATGGCCGCGGCCGGGGCCGCCTACCTGCATCCGCTGGCCAAGGCCACGCAGGTCAAGCACATCCTCGGGTCCGGGGCCCATGCGGCGAGGGCGGCCGAGCTGGCCGCCGTGGAGAGCGGCCACCTCGAGCGGACCGTGCGGCGGGCGACACCCGAAGTCATCGACGTGCTCAGGCGCTACCCGCCCGCCCCCGACGGCGGCGGCCGGGTGGGCGAACTGACCCGCCTGCTGGACACCGCCCTACGCACCCGCCCCGAGTAGCCACGCCCGCTCGCGCCTCCGCCCGAGCAGCCACGCCCGCTCCCGCCTGCGTACCCACCCGGCGTAGCGACGCCAGCTCCGGCCGCCCGCCCCGACCAGCTACACCCGCTCGCGCCCCCGCCCGAGCACGCCCGCTCCCGCCTGCGTACCCGCCCCGAATACCTACGCCCTCTCCCGCCACCCATTGGTGATCGGCAGTCGCCGGTCCTTCCCGAAGCCCTTCGGGGAGATCTTCGTACCCGGCGGGTACTGCCGCCGTTTGTACTCCGCCGTGTCGACCATGCGGAGGATGCGGACGACGAGGTCGCGGTCGAAGCCCGCGGCGACGATCGCGTCGGCGCCCTGGTCGTGGTCGACGTAGAGGTCGAGGATGGCGTCGAGGACGGGGTAGTCCGGGAGGGAATCCGTGTCGACCTGGCCGGGGCGCAGCTCGGCGCTGGGGGGCTTGGTGATGGAGTTCGAGGGGATCGGCGGGGTCTCGCCGCGCTCCTCGGCCGCGCGGTTGCGGTAGCGGGCGAGCCGGAAGACCGAGGACTTGTAGACGTCCTTGATCGGGCCGTACGCGCCCACCGAGTCGCCGTACAGGGTCGAATACCCCACCGCCAGCTCGGACTTGTTGCCCGGTGCCAGTACGAGCTGGCCCTCCTGGTTGGACACCGCCATCAGCAGCGTGCCGCGCAGCCGGGACTGGAGGTTCTCCTCCGCGAGCCCGCTCAAATCCAGCGCGCCCATGTACGCGTCGAACATCGGCTCGATCGACACCGTACGGAAGTGCAGCCCCGTACGCCGGGCCAGCTCGGCCGCGTCGCTCCGGGAGTGCTCGGAGGAGTACTTGGACGGCATCGAGATCCCGTACACGTTCTCCGCGCCCACCGCGTCACACGCGATCGCGGCCACCAGCGCCGAGTCGATGCCCCCGGACAGCCCGATCAGCACCGAGCGGAAGCCGTTCTTGGTGATGTACGCCCGCAGTCCCGTCACCAGCGCGCCGTACATCTCCGCGTCGTCGTCCAGCCGCTCGGCGTAGCCGCCGAGGTACTCCGGCTCGTACGACGGCACGGGCTCGGTGGAGAGGACCACGCGGTCGATGCGCAGACCGTCGTCCACGACCCCCGTGGGCGCGTCCGGGTCGGCGGCGGGCAGGTCCAGGTCGAGCAGCAGGCAGGTCTCCTCGAACTGCGGCGCCCGCGCGATCACCTCGCCGTCCGCGCCGACCACGATGGAGTCGCCGTCGAAGACCAGCTCGTCCTGGCCGCCGGTCATGGCGAGGTAGGCGGTGGTGCAGCCCGCCTCCTGGGCCCGCTTGCGGACCAGTTCCAGGCGGGTGTCGTCCTTGTCCCGCTCGTACGGCGAGGCGTTCACCGAGAGCAGCAGACCCGCGTGGGCCGAACGGGCGGCGGGGACGCGGCCGCCGTCCTGCCAGAGGTCCTCGCAGATGGCGAGGGCCACGTCCACCCCGCGCACCCGGATCACCGGCATGGTGTCGCCGGGCACGAAGTAGCGGAACTCGTCGAAGACGCCGTAGTTCGGCAGGTGGTGCTTGGCGAAGGTGAGGGCCACCTCGCCCCGGTACAGCACGGCCGCCGCGTTCTGCGGGGCACCGGCCGGCTGGCCGTATCTCGGCTGCGCGGTCGCCGAGCGGTCGAGGTAGCCGAGGACCACCGGCACCTCGCCGAGCCCCTCTTCCGCCAGCCGGGCGGCCAGCGAGCGCACGGCGGCGCGGGAGGCTTCGACGAAGGACGAGCGCAGGGCGAGGTCCTCCACGGGATACCCGGTCAGCACCATCTCCGGGAACGCGACCAGCTGCGCTCCCGCCTCGGCCGACTGCCGGACCCGGCGGACGACGGACTCGGTGTTGCCGGCGATGTCGCCGACCCGGGCATCGATCTGATTCAGGGCGAGACGAAGTTGAGGCACCCCGCCAGTGTAATCGTCACTAAGACGCGATGGGGGGCGTGAGGTGTCCGACACCCCACGCCCCCGTCACCGGCCGAAGCCGGTCAGTGGCCCTTGTACGACTGCACGTAGCCGTTCGAGGGCGAGCCCACGCCGGTCACGTCGTCGTAGCCCTTGACCGCGTGCAGCGAGCTGTCCTTGCCGAGGACGCGCACCGAGGTGGCCAGGCCGCCCGAGGCGTCCAGACCGTTCACGAAGTCGGTACGGGCCACCGCCAGGCCGGAGCCCGTCGGGTTGTCGGTGACGTCGTGGAAGACGCCCTTCTTGCCGTACCGCTGGTAGATCGACGGGTTGGCGAAGCCGATCGCCTTGCCGCCGCGCGCCTCCTGCGCCAGCGCCTGCACGGCCGCGATCACCGGCGCGGCCAGCGAGGTGCCGCCGATGCGGTACTCGCTGTAGCGCTGGGTCCCGTCCGGGAAGGTCTGGGTCTGGCCGACCAGGAAGCCGGTGTTCGGGTCGGCGATGGCCGCGATGTCCGGGACGACGCGGTTGCCGGCCTTGTTGTTGGCCGTGGCCAGCTTCTTCGGGACGATGCCCTGCTGGTAGTACGGCTGCGGCACGGTCTTGCTGGTGCCGCCGCCCGCGCCCGAGGTGAAGGCGCCGGGGAAGGCGTCCCAGCTCTTGCCGTCGGCCGACAGGTTGGCCTTCTGGGTGCCCCAGCCGGTCTCCCACTGGTATGTGTCGCCCTTGCCGACCGCCAGCGAGGTACCGCCGACCGCCGTCACCCAGGCCGAGTTGGCGGGGGTGTCGACCTGCTTCACGCCCGAGGCGGCGACCTGGTCGCCGTCGTCGCCGGAGGAGAAGTAGAAGCCGATGCCCTGCACCGCGCCGAACTGGAACACCTGGTCGTAGGCGGCGGCCAGGTCGGGCGTCTGGTTGCCCTCCACATCGCCCCAGGAGTTGGAGACGATGTCGGCGAGGTGGTTGTCGACGATCTTGCTGAGCGAGTCCAGCAGGTCGTCGTCGTAGCAGGACGCGGCGCCCACGTAGGTGACGTCCGCGTTCGGCGCGACCGCGTGCACGGCCTCGACGTCGAGGGTCTCCTCGCCGTACCAGCCGGAGGCCCCGCACTCCTCGGTCTTGGTGTAGTCGGCCGGCAGCACCTGGTGGAGCTGGCCGGTCTTCCACGCCGCGTCGCCGTGCTTCTTGGCGTAGGAGCCCGCGTCGAAGGCGATGGTCGGCGAGGCGTACGCGTCCGTGATGGCGATGCGCACGTGCTTGCCGGTGTACTTGCCCGCGCCGTAGGCCGGCCGGAGCTGCTTGCCGGTGTAACCCTGGATCGCGTACGGGATCTTGTGGCCGTACGCGGACGGCAGGCTGCTCGCGGTCTTCGAGCCGAAGTAGCTCGAGAACGGACCGGCGTTCTTGAACACCGCGTCCGGCGGCGGCAGTTGCTCGTCGTGGTCCGACTTGTGCGGCGCGTTGTCCAGGCCGGACACGGTGAGCACGGCGCCCTTGAGCGAGGCGGGCGCGGAGGCGGACTTCGCCGGGGCGCGGTAAGTGTGCTTGCCCTTGGCGTAGTTGTGGAGCTGGGTGCCGAACGCCTTCTCGGCGGCGGCCACGTCACCGGAGACGGAGACGTAGTGCGCGGTGACCCCGGTGACCGTCAGACCGGCCGACTTCAGCCAGGACTTGACGGCGGTCACCTGGGCCTTGGTGGCCCCGAAGCGGGCCTGCGCCTGCTTGGCGCTGAGGTGCTTGCCGTACAGCGGCGAGGACGGGTCGGAGACGGCCTTGGCGTAGGCCGCCAGCCCGGCCGCGTCCCGCCCCGCCAGGTAGACGCGGGCGTTGACGCGGGCGCTGTCGGCGGCGGCGCCCTTGTCCGCGTTCGCCGTGGCCCACAGCGGCCGGGTGCCGGTCAGCGCGTTGCGCGCCGGTCCGTCCGCGTGGGCCGCGGGTATGCCGAGCGCCAGCGCCCCGGCGATCATCGGCAGCGTCGCCGCCATGCTCACACCGGCGCGCGTCTTGGCGCGGTTGGATCTCATAGAACCCCCTGCGATGCGTTGCGCATGCATGTCGTGGTCGGTACGTCGCGGATGCGCGCCGGTGAAGCGGCGGTGTCGACCGGCGTGGAGATCACACGATGGGGGCCACTCTGGCCGATGAACCGTTCATGTCAGGGGAAGCAAAAGGTCAAGAGAAGCTCAAGTAACCGTGAAAAGAGCTGACTTAATCGGGAGCCGTCACGAACGGGCGTGTGCGCCCCGCTTCTTGAGCATGTCCGCCATCAGCCGGATCTCGGACCGCTGGGCGTCCACCATCCCCCGCGCGAGCCGCTGTTCCGGCCCCGCCGCACACCGGGCCACACACCCCTCGGCCATGTGCACCCCGCCCTTGTGGTGCTCCGTCATGAGCTGGAGGTAGAACACCTCTGCCGCGCGCCCCTTCAGTGAACCCAGCTTGCGCAGATCGGAGTTGGTCGCCATGCCCGGCATCAGCGCGCCGTCCTGCCCCGGCGGCATGTCACCCATGCCCATCCAGGTCATCGGCGGCTCGGCGGACACCTTCGGCAGCCCCCACAGATCCAGCCAGCCCAGCAGCATCCCGCGCTGGTTGGCCTGGGTCTGCGCGATGTCGTACGCGAGCCGCCGCACCTCCTCGTCACCGGTGCGGTCGCGCACCAGATACGACATCTCCACGGCCTGCTGATGGTGCACGGCCATGTCCCGCGCGAACCCGGCGTCCGCCGACTCCGCGCCCGGCACCCTCACGGAGGCGGACGGCTGGTCCCCGGCCACCGCGTATCCCGCCGCGCCGGCACCCAGCACCGCCAGCACGGCGGCACCGGCCGCCAACCCGGCGTACCCGCGCCTCACTTCATGACCCCGCCGGTGCAGGAGGCGCCCGGCTCCGGAGTCTGCTTGCCCTGCACATAGGCGGCGAAGAACTTGTCGACCTCGGGGTCGGAGGCGCCCTTGACGCTCACCTGGTGCCCCCACGCCGACAGGATCAGCGGCGCGTCCTGGTCCGCGTACGGGCTCATCAGCGAGTACGGCGTCCGCTTCACCTTGGCCGCGAGCGCGTCCACGTCCGCCTTCTTCGCCTGGTCGGTGTACGTCACCCAGACCGCGCCGTGCTCCAGCGCGTGCACCGCGTTCTCGTCCCGCACCGGCTCCTGGTAGACGTCACCGTTGCAGTTGAGCCAGACCGGGTTGTGGTTCCCGCCGACGGGCGGGTGCATCGGGTACGTCACCTTGGTGCTGACGTGGGTCCGCGACAGCTTGCCGGACCAGGTGCGCACCCCCTCCTTGCCCGTGGTGAAGTGCCCGGAGCCGCCCTTGGCGTCGGCGGCCGTGTCCTTGCCGCCGCCCGAGTCCGACTGGGAGCGCACCAGCGCCACCCCGCCCACGACCAGCCCGGCGACGACCACCACGCTCGCGGCGACGGCCAGCACCCGGTTGCGGCGGGCGCGGGCCCGCTCGGCGCGCCGCATCTCCTCTATGCGCGCGGCGCGCGGAGAGACGGGGGTCTGCTGGTCGGTACCCATGGGGCGTGTCCTTCCGCGGAGCGGTCGTGAGGCCCGCTGATCGTAATCGGGAGAACGGGCCACAGGCAGGCAGGTGCGACAACCGGATAATTTGAACCGAGGATGCGTATTACCTACGCTTCCGGTATGCGGCTGTTGCGCTCCACCGATCTCGCCCTGCGTGTCCTGATGCGGCTCGCGGTGAGCGGCGACGCCAGCCCCACGACCCGGCAGGTGGCCGAGGACATGGGCGTGCCGTACACCCACACCGCCAAGGTCGTCGCCGAACTCCAGCACCTCGGCCTGCTGGCGGCCCGCCGGGGCCGGGGCGGGGGACTGGCCCTGACCGACCAGGGCCGTACCGCCTCCGTCGGCGCGGTCGTCCGGGTCTTCGAGGGCGACGGCGACGTGGTCGACTGCGAGGGCCCCACCCCCTGCCCCCTGAACTCCGCCTGCCGCCTGCGCGGCGCCCTGCGCCGGGCCCAGGAGGCGTTCTACGCCGCCCTGGACCCGGTCACGGTGGGAGACATGGTCGCCGACCCCACCGGCCCCCTGCTGCTGGGCATAGCCAGCGGCCCGCCCGGCTCTTAGCTGGCCAGCCAGAGGTCCGGCCCGAACACCTCGTAGTGGATGTCGGCCGGGGCCACGCCCTTCCCGATGAGCTGCGCCCGCACCGCCCGCATGAAGGGCAGCGGCCCGCACAGGTAGGCACGGGTGCCGGAGGGCACCGGAATGCCGGCCAGGTCCACCAGGCCGGTACGGGCGCCGTCGGCCGCGTCGCGCTCGTAGAAGAAGTGGCAGGCGGAGTCGGCCAGCTTCTCCGCGTACAGCTCGTGGTCGGCGCGCAGGGCGTGGTCGGCGGGGGAGCGGTCGCCGTGCACCACGGTGACCGGGCCGGGGTGGCCGTCCGCCGTGAGCGAGGCCAGCATCGCCACCATCGGGGTCACGCCGATACCGGCGGAGGCGAGCAGGAGGGGCCGGGAGCCGCCTTCCAGCACGAGATCGCCGTACGGCTCGGACAGCGTGAGCTTGTCACCGACCTCCGCGTGCGCGTGCAGGAAGGCGGAGACCTCGCCCTCGATCCGCTTCACGCTGATCTGCCGCAGCCCGGCACCGGGGGCGCCGGAGAGGCTGTACTGGCGGATCTGGTGCGCGCCGTCGGGCAGGTCGACGCCCACGGACACGTACTGCCCCGCGCGGAACCCGGACACCGGCCCGCCGTCCACCGGGCGCAGCCGCAGGGTGATCACGTCCGCCGTCTCCGGGACCCGCTCCACGACCTCCCACTCGCGCGTACCGCTCCCGCCGCTCTCCTCGTACAGCCCGCGCTCCAGGCCGATCAGGGTGCGGGCCATCAGCCAGTAGACCTCGTCCCAGGCGGCCGCGACCTCGGGGGTGACGGCGTCGCCGAGCACCTCGACGATGGCCGCGAAGAGGTGCTCGTGGACGACCTCGTACTGCTCGGGGGCGATGCCCAGGGAGGCGTGCTTGTGCGCGATGCGGCCGAGCATGGCGTCGGGGCGCTGGTCCGGGTGCTCCAGCAGCATCGTGGCGAAGGCGGCGATGGACCCGGCGAGGGCCTGCCTCTGGGCGCCGGACGCCTGGTTGCCCCGGTTGAACAGGTTCCGCAGCAGCTCGGGGTGGGCGGCGAAGAGCCGGGCGTAGAACCGCTCGGTGATCTCGCCGATGGCCGCGCCCACGGCGGGCAGGGTGGCGCGGACGGTCGCGGCGGAAGACGGGGACAGCATCGGGGCTCCTCCTTTAATTGGCATCTCAGATACCAATTAAAGCGCATGCCTCGCGGCCACCCGTTACGGAGGGGGCGGTGAGCATGCAAGATGGGCAGGGGAGAGGTGCGCCCGGCGTACGCGGGACGTTCAGTCCCCCGGCATCCGGCCGATCAAGGTCCGCAACGCGCGCGAAACGCCGATGTGGTGGGATGCTCAGGTGCCGACCGCCTCCCGTCGCACCACGGACAGGCGGCCTGACCAGCAAGGATGGGGAAGCGGAAGATGGACAAGCAGCAGGAGTTCGTGCTCCGGACCTTGGAGGAACGCGACATCCGGTTCGTACGCCTGTGGTTCACGGACGTGCTGGGCTTCCTCAAGTCCGTCGCCGTGGCCCCCGCGGAGCTTGAGCAGGCGTTCGACGAGGGCATCGGCTTCGACGGCTCGGCCATCGAGGGCTTCGCCCGCGTCTACGAGTCCGACATGATCGCCAAGCCGGACCCGTCCACGTTCCAGGTCCTGCCCTGGCGCGCGGAGGCCCCCGGTACGGCCCGCATGTTCTGCGACATCCTGATGCCGGACGGCTCCCCGTCCTTCGCCGACCCGCGCTACGTCCTCAAGCGCGCGCTGGCCCGCACCTCCGACCTGGGCTTCACCTTCTACACCCACCCGGAGATCGAGTTCTTCCTGCTGAAGAACAAGCCGACGGACGGCAGCCGGCCGACCCCGGCGGACAACTCCGGGTACTTCGACCACACCCCGCAGAACGTCGGCATGGACTTCCGCCGCCAGGCGATCACCATGCTGGAGTCGATGGGCATCTCGGTGGAGTTCTCCCACCACGAGGGCGGCCCCGGCCAGCAGGAGATCGACCTCCGCTACGCCGACGCGCTCTCCACGGCCGACAACATCATGACGTTCCGCCTGGTCATGAAGCAGGTCGCGCTGGAGCAGGGGGTCCAGGCGACCTTCATGCCGAAGCCGTTCTCGGAGTTCCCCGGCTCGGGCATGCACACCCACCTCTCCCTCTTCGAGGGCGACCGCAACGCGTTCTACGAGTCCGGCTCGGAGTACCAGCTCTCCAAGGTCGGCCGCTCCTTCATCGCGGGCCTGCTGCGGCACGCGGCGGAGATCTCGGCGGTCACCAACCAGTGGGTGAACTCCTACAAGCGCATCTGGGGCGGCTCGGAGCGCACGGCGGGCGCGGGCGGCGAGGCCCCCTCGTACATCTGCTGGGGCCACAACAACCGCTCGGCCTTGGTCCGCGTCCCGATGTACAAGCCCGGCAAGACCGGCTCGGCCCGAGTGGAAGTCCGCTCCTTGGACTCCGGCGCCAACCCCTACCTCGCCTACGCCGTCCTCCTGGCCGCCGGCCTCAAGGGCATCGAAGAGGGCTACGAACTCCCCCCGGGCGCCGAGGACGACGTCTGGGCCCTCTCCGATGCGGAACGCCGGGCGATGGGCATCGAACCCCTGCCCCAGAACTTGGGCGAGGCCCTCACCCTGATGGAACGCAGCGACCTGGTGGCGGAAACCCTAGGCGAACACGTCTTCGACTTCTTCCTCCGCAACAAGCGCCAGGAGTGGGAGGAGTACCGGAGCGAGGTAACAGCCTTCGAACTCCGCAAGAACCTCCCGGTCCTGTAACGGGGAAGTTCACCGAATGGGCTGCCCAATCCCGATCAAATTCCCCTCACTGTCCCGGAACCAGGCAGCCCATTCCCCCCGAGCCCCCTTGCTCGGATAATTCCCCTGGACTTCGGCAATCCCGCCCTCGGTCCGAAACCCAGGAGCCTCGACGTCCTCGAAGACAACTCCTCGCCCCCGAAGCTCGGCGAGGGTGGCTTCGAGGTCGTCGACCTCCCACCCCATCTGAGTAAAGGTGCCGGGGGAGGAGCCGGTGGACTGAAACAGCGCGAAGAACGAATCCCCGCACCGATAAAGCAGCCCACCGGGCCGCTCGTCGAACGGCTCCAGCCCCAGCTTCTCGGAATAGAACCGCCGAGCCCGCTCAAGATCCTGAGCAGGCAGCCGAGTAGCAACGGACCCGCGACTCAAGGCCCCGCTCACGACGCCTCCCCTGCGGCAAGCTGAGCGAGCACCCGATGAAGCGGCTCAGCGGCCCGCCGCCGATACTCCTGAATGGCCCACCCATTACCATCAGGATCGCGGAAGTACATAAAAGTCCCCCCGTCATGCTCCGAATACCGCACGGGCTCACTCACCTCAAGCCCCCGCCCCCGAAGCTCGGCATAAGCGGCATCAGCATCGGCAACACACAACTGAAGCCCGTGATAAGACCCAGGAACCGGCGTCCCAGTGGGCATATCCATCCCCTCCACCAGGGCAAGACTCATCTCCACGCGGCAACTCCTCCGTAGACCAGAACGGGCCGGGGCAAGCCCCCTCTACGGAACCCGAAACCGCGACGACCCGCCACCGCGCCGCACCCGCAAACGGCGGCAAGGGGACGTGTCGGGGGGTGTCCGCCCGCAGCGGCCGGCGAAAAGGCAAGTTGAACGCATCGTAGAAACGCAAGTCGCCGGACCGAGGACGGATACCCCCCGGCGCGGCCCCGACCCACGACGACGCGGGGGCGCGGCAACGACCGGAGGTCAGCGGCCCGGTTAGGCTCTGGCCAGGACCGATCCCGAGGGGAGGCCGCGGATGACGCCGGGGCGCAGGAGCAGTACGTTCACCAGACTGCTTCGGCACGGCTTCACGGACCCCTCAGGAGCGGAACGCCTGCTGGACAGCCCCGAGCTGGCCCCGGTGAAGGCGGACCCGGTCCTCCTGGAGGCGCTGGGCGCGACGGCGGACCCGGACCTGGCCCTGCGTGGCCTGGTGAGACTGCTGGAGGCCCAGCCGGCGCCGACGGACCACCGGGAACTCCTGGACACCCTGATCGCGGCGAAACCTCTACGCGACCGCCTCCTGGGCGTACTGGGCGCCTCAGCAGCGCTGGCGGACCACCTGACCCGCCACCCCCACGACTGGCAGGAACTGGTCACCTACGAACCAAGAGACCTGCACCCAGGAGTGACGGAGTTCGAACGCGGCCTGGCAGAAGCGACGGACCCGGTGGAACTAAGAGTGGCGTACCGCCGCTGCCTGCTCTCCATCGCCGCGAGGGACGTCTGCGGCACCACGGACGTAACCCAGACGGCAGCGGAACTCGCGGACCTGGCAACGGCAACCCTCCGCGCAGCCCTGGCCATGGCGGAAGCCGAAGCCCCCCAGGACGCCCAAGCCTGCCGCCTGGCAGTGATCGCCATGGGCAAGTGCGGCGGCCAAGAGCTGAACTACGTCTCCGACGTGGACGTGATCTTCGTAGCGGAGCCCACCCAGGGCACGGACGAAACCAAAGCACTCAGGTCGGCCACAAAGCTCGCCTCCCACATGATGCGCATCTGCTCGGAGACCACGATCGAGGGCTCGATCTGGCCGGTGGACGCGAACCTCCGCCCGGAGGGCCGCAACGGCCCCCTCGTGAGGACCCTGAGCAGCCACCTCGCCTACTACCAGCGCTGGGCGAAAACCTGGGAGTTCCAGGCCCTCCTGAAGGCCCGCCCGGTGGCAGGCGACAAGGAACTGGGCGAGGCATACACGGACGCCCTGACCCCGATGGTCTGGCAAGCGGCGGACCGCGAGAACTTCGTCCCGGACGTACAGAAGATGCGCCGCAGGGTGGTGGAGAACATCCCCCCGGCAGAGATCGACAGGGAACTGAAACTGGGCCCAGGCGGCCTGAGAGACGTCGAGTTCGCAGTCCAGTTGCTCCAGTTGGTCCACGGCCGCACGGACCAGACGCTGCGCAGCGGCACCACCCTGAAGGCCCTCCAAGCCCTGGCAAGCGGCGGCTACGTAGGCCGAGAAGACGCCGCCCGCCTGGACGAGGCATACCGCTTCCTCCGCGAACTGGAACACCGCATCCAACTGTTCCAACTCCGCCGCACCCACCTGGTCCCCGAAGCGGAAGAGGACCTCCGCCGCCTCGGCCGCTCGCTCGGCCTCCGCACGGACCCGGTAGCGGGCCTGCGCCGAGAATGGAAGCGCCACACAGGAGTAGTCCGCCGCCTGCACGAAAAGATCTTCTACCGCCCCCTCCTGGACGCCGTGGCCCAACTCGCCCCCGGCGAGACAAGGCTGAGCGCGGAAGCGGCAAGGGCACGCCTGGTGGCCCTCGGCTACGCCGACCCCGCGGCGGCCCTCCGCCACCTGGAAGCCCTCGCCTCCGGAGTGACCCGCAAGGCGGCCATCCAGCGCACCCTCCTCCCTGTCCTCCTCGGCTGGTTCGCGGACTCGGCGGACCCCGACGCCGGCCTCCTGAACTTCCGCAAGGTCTCGGACGCCCTGGGCAAGACCCCCTGGTACCTCCGCCTCCTCCGGGACGAGGGCGCGGCGGCGGAAAACCTGGCGAGGGTCCTCTCGGCAGGCCGCCTCGCCCCCGACCTCCTCCTCCGCGCCCCCGAAGCCGTGGCCCTCCTCGGCGACGGAGACGCGGGCGGCCTGGAACCACGAGGCAGGGCCCAGCTGGAACAGGAGATCACCGCGGCGGTGAACCGCGCGGAGAACGCGGAACAGGGCGTGACAGCCGCCCGAGGCGTGAGACGCCGAGAACTCTTCCGCACCGCCGCGGCGGACATCGTCGGCTCGTACGGCACGGAAACCACCCCGGCCGAACCCGACGAGGGCATCCTCCTGGACCGCACCGGCAGCGCGATCTCCGACCTCACCGCTGCCACCCTCGCCGGTACCCTCCGCGCGGTCGTCCGCGAGACCTGGGGCGACACCCTCCCCACCCGGTTCGCGATCATCGGCATGGGCAGGTTCGGCGGCCACGAACTCGGCTACGGCTCCGACGCGGACGTGCTGTTCGTGCACGAACCGAGGGAGGGCGTGGACGAGCACGAGGCCGCGAAGGCCGCCAACAAGGTGGTGGCCGAGATGCGCCGCCTGCTCCAGCTCCCCAGCGCCGACCCGCCCCTGCTGATCGACGCCGACCTGCGCCCGGAGGGCAAGTCCGGCCCGCTGGTCCGCACCCTGAAGTCGTACGAGGCGTACTACCGCAGATGGTCCCTGGGCTGGGAGTCGCAGGCGCTGCTGCGGGCGGAGCCGGTCGCGGGCGACGAGGACCTGGGCCGCCGCTTCATGGCGCTGATCGACCCCCTGCGCTACCCGGCCCGCGGCCTGGACGAGGACGCGGTACGCGAGATCCGCCGCCTGAAGGCCCGGATGGAGTCGGAGCGGCTGCCGCGCGGCGCCGACCCCAAGCTGCACACCAAGCTGGGCCCCGGCGGCCTGTCGGACGTGGAGTGGACGGTCCAACTGCTCCAGCTCCGGCACGCCTGGGAGGTGCCGGGTCTGCGCACCCCGAGGACGCGCGAGGCGCTGGCGGCGGCCCGCGAGGCCGGCCTGATCGGCGCGGAGGACGCGGCCGTGCTGGACGAGGCGTGGGTGCTGGCCAGCCGGGTCCGCAACGCCGTGATGCTGGTCCGGGGCAGGGCGGGCGACACCTTCCCCACCGAGTCCCGCGAACTGGCGGCGGTGGGCCGCTACCTGGGCTACGGCGAGGGCCGGGCCGGCGACATGCTGGACGCGTACCGCCGTACGGCCCGCCGGGCCCGGACGGTGGTGGACGAACTGTTCTACGCGGGCTGACCCGGCCCCTGAACCGCAGGCTGACCCGCCCCGGAACCCAGCACCGCCCTGGGCACCTGCGGCCACCCCCCGTACCAGAGCCGGGCCACGCCCACCCCGAAGGCGAGACACAACACCCCGCCCACCGCGTCCAGCCAGAAGTGGTTGGCGGTGGACACGATGACGAGCAGCGTCAGCGCCGGGTAGGCCAGCCCCAGCACCCGCGCCCACGGCACCGAGGCCAGCGCGAACACCGTCAGCCCGCACCACAGCGACCACCCGATGTGCATGGACGGCATCGCGGCGTACTGGTTGGACATGTGCTTGAGGTCGCCGGAGGCCATCGAGCCCCAGGTCTGGTGCACCATCACGGTGTCGATGAAGTGGCCGCCGCGCATCAGCCGGGGCGGGGCGAGCGGGAAGAGGTAGTACCCGGCGAGGGCCACGCCCGTGGTGGCGAACAGCACCAGCCTGATGGGGGCGTAGCGCTCGGGATGCCGGCGGTAGAGCCACACCAGCACCGCGATGGTGATCACGAAGTGCAGCGTGGCGTAGTAGTAGTTCATGCCGATGATCAGCCAACCCACCGAGTCGGCCGCGTGGTTGACGGTCGCCTCCACGGCGATGCCGAGATGGTGCTCCAGCCACCACACCGCGTCCGCGTTGCGCAGCGCCGCGTGCTTCTGCTCCGGGACGGCGTTGCGGATGAGCGAGTACGTCCAGTAACTCGCGCCGATCAGCAGGATCTCGAACCACAGCCGAGGGCGCCGGGGACGGCGGACCCGGTCGCGCAGGGCCCGCGCCCCGCCGGCGCCCCGGCCCGTGACGGTCCGCGGTACGGCCACCTCGTCGCGGTGGCCGTCCGGGCCTGTCACGGTCGAGTCACTCATAGCTACCAAGTCTGCCAGACAAGGGATGCTCGACAGATCATCCCAAGGCCGGTGCCCCCACGCATGTTCTGCGCGAAAACGCCTGGCAGGGGCGGGGGCTCAGCCCCGTGAACGCTCGCCCGGCGCCGAGGCGGTGGACCCGCGCACGACCAGCTCCGGCATGAAGACGAACTCGCTGTGCGGGGCGGGTGTGCCGCCGATCTCCTCCAGCAGCGTGCGCACCGCGGCCTGGCCCATGGCCGGGACCGGCTTGCGGACGGTGGTCAGCGGCGGGTCGGTGAACGCGATCAGCGGCGAGTCGTCGAAGCCGACCACCGACACGTCGCGGGGCACGTCGAGGCCGAGCTGCCGGGCGGCCCGTATCGCGCCGAGCGCCATCATGTCGCTGGCGCACACGACGGCCGTGCACTTCCGCTCGATGAGCGCGGTGGCCGCCGCCTGGCCGCCCTCCAGGGTGTACAGCGAGTGCTGCACCAGCTCCTCGGCGACCAGGTCCGCGCCCAGCCCGAGCTGGTCCTGCATCGCGCGGACGAAGCCCTCGATCTTGCGCTGCACCGGCACGAACCGCTTCGGCCCGAGCGCCAGCCCGATCCGGGTGTGGCCCAGCGACACCAGATGCGTGACCGCCAGGGTGGTCGCGGCCCGGTCGTCGGGGGAGATGAAAGGCGCCTGGACCTTCGGCGAGAACCCGTCCACCAGCACGAACGGCACGCCCTGGGCGCGCAGTCGCTCGTAGCGCTGCATGTCGGCGGTGGTGTCGGCGTGCAGCCCGGAGACGTAGATGATCCCGGCCACCCCCCGGTCCACCAGCATCTCGGTCAGCTCGTCCTCGGTGGAGCCGCCGGGGGTCTGGGTGGCCAGCACCGGGGTGTAGCCCTGCCCGGTCAGCGCCTGGCCGATGACCTGCGCCAGCGCCGGGAAGATCGGGTTCTCCAGCTCGGGGATGATCAGGCCCACCAGGCCCTCGCTGCGCTGGCGGAGCCGCACCGGACGCTCGTAGCCGAGCACGTCCAGCGCGGCCAGGACGGACTGGCGGGTGGTGGCGGCGACGCCCGGCTTCCCGTTGAGGACCCGGCTGACGGTCGCTTCGCTCACCCCCGCCTGCGCAGCGATGTCCGCAAGCCGTGTGGTCACGCCTGTGGACTGTACCGGCCGAACCGCGCCCGGCGCACCGGCGGGACGCCGTGCGCGGGCGGCCGAACGGCCCGCCGTGGATTGCCGCGTCATCGCGCTCCTTGCCCCTCGTGGCCCGTCATGGCCATGTCGTCGCTCGTGCCCGCCGGACGGTCCGCCCGGCGCACGGCCGCAAGGGGATGATCCCGGCGGCGGCCCCCCGCGGCAAGAGCTTGCAGAGTCTTGCACAAGTGTCCGTCAACCCGCCTACCGGCGGTAGACCAGTATTTCGACAAGGTCTGGCGCAGGTCACGACACGGTAACCCGGCCGTCTTCTTGCACTTTTTTTCTGCAAGGTCTTTCGCGGCGCTTACAACGCTGTTACGTTCCGAGTCGCCCGGCCGCGGCAATGGCGCAGTCGGCACGACGCGGGCGGCGGCAGACGGGGCCGCCCCTGCAATCTCGGGCTTTTCACCCTCAAGGAGAACTCATGCGGCGTGGCATAGCGGCCTCCGCGCTCGTGGCGTCCCTCGCCCTCACGGCGACGGCGTGCGGCGGGAGCGACGACGGCGACAGCAAGGCGGGGGGCCCGGTGACCCTCACCTGGTGGGACACCTCCAACGCCACCAATGAGGCGCCGACGTACAAGGCCCTGGTCGAGCAGTTCCAGGCCGCCAACAAGAACATCAAGGTCAAGTACGTCAACGTGCCCTTCGACCAGGCGCAGAACAAGTTCGACACCGCCGCCGGCTCCAAGGGCGCGCCGGACATCCTGCGGTCCGAGGTCGGCTGGACCCCGGCCTTCGCCAAGAAGGGCTTCTTCCTGCCGCTGGACGGCACCGACGCCCTGGCCGAGCAGGACAAGTTCGAGCCCAACCTGATCAAGCAGGCCCAGTACGAGGGCAAGACCTACGGCGTGCCGCTGGTCACCGACACCCTCGCGTTCGTCTACAACAAGGCCCTGTTCAAGCAGGCCGGCATCACCGAGGCCCCCAAGACCTGGGACGAGCTGAAGGCAGACGCCGCCAAGGTCAAGGACAAGGCGAAGGTCGACGGCTACTGGGGCTCCACCCAGGCGTACTACGCCCAGTGCTTCCTCTACGGCGAGGGCACCGACACCGTCGACGCCTCGGCCAAGAAGGTCACCGTCGCCTCCGCCCCGGCGAAGAAGGCGTACGGCACCTGGCAGAGCACGTTCTCCGGCAAGGGCCTGCACAAGGCGGACACCACCGCGGACGCCTACGCCCACATCCAGGACGCGTTCGTCAACGGCAAGGTCGCCTCGATCATCCAGGGCCCCTGGGAGATCACGAACTTCTACAAGGGCTCGGCCTTCAAGGACAAGTCCAACCTCGGCATCGCCACCGTCCCGGCCGGCTCGGCCGGCAAGGCGGGCGCCCCGACCGGCGGCCACAACCTCTCGGTCTACGCCGGCGCGGACAAGGCCCACCAGGACGCGGCCCTGAAGTTCGTGAAGTTCATGACCTCGGCGAAGTCCCAGGAGACCATCGCGCTGAAGAACTCCACGCTGCCGACCCGCGGCGACGCCTACACCTCCCAGGTCAAGGCCGACCCCGGCATCGCCGGCTACCAGGGCGTGCTCTCCGCCGCCCAGCCCCGCCCGGCGCTGCCGGAGTACAGCTCGCTGTGGGGCCCGCTGGACACCGAGCTGCCCAAGGTGGCCGGGGGCAAGGAGCCGCTGGACAAGGGCCTGAGCAACGCCGAGCTGGCCATCGCCAAGCTGGTGCCCGACTTCAGCAAGTGAGCCCGTGTGGCCGCCGGGTTCCCCCCGCCGTGGGGGATGGGGGGAACCCGGCGGCCACCGGCCTGTGACCAGCCCGCCCCCGAACTTGTAGAAGGTGTCGCACCATGACAGTCGCCATCGACCGCGCGACCGGCCGGCGCAGCGGTGAGCGGCCGCCCCGGCCCGGTCTCGGGCAGCGCCTGAAGAACGGCTACCAGAGGTACTGGTACGCGTACGCGATGATCGCGCCCGTGGTCGTCGTGCTCGGTGTCCTCGTGGGCTACCCGCTGGTGCGGGGCGTCTACCTGACCCTCACCGACGCCAACAGCCTCAACTCGGCGCGCACCATCGGCGTCAACCACATCGACGCCACCTACAAGTTCATCGGTCTGGACAACTACCAGGACATCCTCTTCGGCCCCACGGCCTACGACCGCTTCTGGTCGCACTTCCTGTGGACCGTGTTCTGGACCGTCGCCTGCGTCACCCTGCACTACGTCATCGGACTCGGCCTCGCGATGATGCTCGACCAGAAGCTGCGCGGGCGCACCGTCTACCGGCTGCTGCTGGTGCTGCCCTGGGCGGTGCCCACCTTCGTCACCGTCTTCTCCTGGCGGATCATGCTGGCCGACTCCGGCGTGCTCAACCAGGTCCTCGGTGCCCTCCACCTGCCCCAGCCGCAGTGGCTGGAGGACACCTTCTGGCAGCGGTTCGCCGCCATCATGGTCAACACCTGGTGCGGGGTGCCGTTCATGATGCTCTCGCTGCTCGGCGGGCTGCAGTCCATCGACTCCTCGCTGTACGAGGCCGCCGAGATGGACGGCGCGAGCGCCTGGCAGCGCTTTAGGCACGTCACTCTGCCCGGACTGCGCTCGGTCAGCTCCACCGTCGTCCTGCTCGGGGTGATCTGGACCTTCAACCAGTTCGCCATCATCTTCCTGCTGTTCGGCCCGACCGGCGCCCCGGACGCCCAGATCCTCGTCACCTGGGCCTACTTCCTCGGCTTCGGCCAGCAGCCGCGCGACTTCGCCCAGTCCGCCGCGTACGGCGTACTGCTGCTGTCGATCCTGACCGTGTTCACCTCCTTCTACTTCCGCTGGCTGAAGCGCAATGACCAGCTCGCCGTCTGACGCCGCAGGAGCCGCCGCCATGAGCACCACGACACCCCCCGAGACCGCACCGGGACCTGGCCTCACCGCCGCCGCGCCGGCCGCCGCCCGGCCCCGCGCGACCCGCCGGCGCGGCGAGCGCGGCCCGCTGGGCACCGTCCTGCTGCACGGCGGCCTGGTCCTGGCGAGCCTGATCGCGCTGGTCCCGGTGGCCTGGCTGTTCTTCCTGTCCCTCGGCCCGGAGAAGGACGACTACCTGCACCCGGGCCGCATCTTCGGCCGGATGGGCTTCGCCAACTACGCCTTCGTGCTCCAGCACACCGGCTTCTTCGACTGGTTCAAGTCGACGATGATCGTGGCGCTCGGCACCACCTTCATCGGCGTCTTCGTCGCCGCCACCACCGGCTACGCCGTCTCCCGGATGCGCTTCCCCGGCTACAAGCCGCTGATGTGGGTCCTGCTGCTCACCCAGGCGTTCCCGATCGCCATCCTCATCGTGCCGATGTACGAGATCTTCGGCGAGCTGGGCCTGATCGACACCTACTGGGCGCTGATCCTCATCAACTGCTCCACCGCCGTGCCGTACAGCGCGTGGCTGCTCAAGGGGTACTTCGACACCATCCCCTTCGAGATCGACGAGGCGGGCCGGGTGGACGGGCTCACCCCGTTCGGCACCTTCTTCCGGCTGATCCTGCCGCTGGCCCGGCCGGGCCTGGCCGTCGCCGCGTTCTACAACTTCATCACGGCGGTCGGCGAGGTCGCGTTCGCCACGACCTTCATGCTGGACGACTCCAAGTACACCTTCGCGGTCGGCCTGCAGACCTTCGTCAGCGAGCACGACGCGCAGTGGAACTACATGGCCGCGACCGCGGTACTGATAGCGATACCGGTGTCGGTGTTCTTCTACCTCGTGCAGAAGAACCTCGTCACCGGCCTCACCGCGGGCGGCACCAAGGGCTGACGCCCCGCCGCACCCACGCCCGACACGAACCGAACCTCGTCACGCACCAAGGACGCCATGAGCCAGCAGCATCTCGCAGCCCCGGCCGACGACACCGCCGTCGCCCCCGCCGCCCAGCACCGCGACTGGTGGCGCGGCGCGGTGATCTACCAGGTCTATCCGCGCAGCTTCGCCGACTCCAACGGCGACGGCATGGGCGACCTGGCCGGCGTGCGGGCCAGACTGCCCTACCTGCGCGACCTCGGCGTGGACGCCGTCTGGCTCAGCCCGTTCTACGCCTCCCCGCAGGCCGACGCCGGGTACGACGTGGCCGACTACCGTGCCGTCGACCCGATGTTCGGCAACCTGCTGGACGCCGACGCGCTGATCCGCGACGCCCACGAGCTGTCCCTGCGGATCATCGTGGACCTGGTCCCCAACCACTCCTCCGACCAGCACGAGTGGTTCAAGCGGGCGCTCGCGGAGGGGCCCGGCTCGCCGCTGCGCGAGCGGTACCACTTCCGCCCCGGCAAGGGCATGGACGGCGAACTCCCGCCCAACGACTGGGAGTCCATCTTCGGCGGCCCCGCCTGGACCCGGGTCACCGAGCCCGACGGCACGCTGGGGGAGTGGTACCTGCACCTCTTCGCGCCCGAGCAGCCCGACTTCAACTGGAACCACCCGGCGGTGGGCGACGAGTTCCGGTCCATCCTGCGGTTCTGGCTGGACATGGGCGTGGACGGCTTCCGCATCGACGTGGCCCACGGCCTGGTGAAGGCCGACGGCCTGCCCGACCTCGGCGCCCACGACCAGCTCAAGCTGCTGGGCAACGACGTGATGCCGTTCTTCGACCAGGAGGGCGTCCACGAGGTCTACCGGCAGTGGCGGACCGTGCTGGACGAGTACGCGGGCGAGCGAATTTTCGTCGCGGAGGCGTGGACGCCGACCATCGAGCGGACCGCCAATTACGTCCGCCCCGACGAGCTGCACCAGGCGTTCAACTTCCAGTACCTCGGCACCGACTGGGACGCAGAGCAGTTGCGCGAGGTCATCGACCGCACGCTCGCCGCGATGCGCCCGGTCGACGCCCCGGCCACCTGGGTGCTCTCCAACCACGACGTCACCCGGCACGCCACCCGCTTCGCCAACCCGCCCGGCCTCGGCACCCAGATCCGCACCGCCGGCGACCGCGCCCTCGGCCTGCGCCGGGCCCGCGCGGCCACCCTGCTGATGCTGGCGCTGCCCGGCTCCGCCTACCTCTACCAGGGCGAGGAACTGGGCCTGCCCGACGTGGTCGACCTGCCCGACGAGGTGCGCCAGGACCCCGCCTACTTCCGGGGCGCGGGCCAGGACGGCTTCCGCGACGGCTGCAGGGTGCCGATCCCGTGGACCCGCGAGGGCTCCTCGTACGGGTTCGGCGGCGGGGGGAGCTGGCTGCCGCAGCCGGCGGGCTGGGGTGAGCTGAGTGTGGAGGCGCAGACCGGCGTGGCCGGTTCGACGCTGGAGCTGTACCGGGCCGCGGTCGCCGCCCGGCGCGAACAGCCCACCCTCGGCGCGGGCACGGGCGTCGAGTGGCTGGCCGCCCCCGAGGGCGTACTCGCCTTCCGGCGCGGGGAGTTCAGCTGTGTCGCCAACACCACCGGGGCGCCGGTCACCGTCCCGGCGTACGGGCGGGTGCTGCTCGCCAGTGGGGAGATCACCGAGGGTGCCGCCGGGGCCGAGGTCCCGGCCGACACCACGGTCTGGTGGACCACGGCCTGACAGCCTCTCGCTGAAAGTTCTTGCATCAACTTCCCACGGCCCGCTGCCTTTTCAGGCAGCGGGCCTTTAACATCTGCGTCACCGCAAGTTTGCTGAAACATTTCAGCAAGGGCACCCAGTCCTGCGGCAACAGCCTTCAACGACGAAGGAACCCCCACATGGCACGCAGAACCCTCACCGTGGCGCTCGCCCTCGCGGCAGCGGCCTCGATTGGCATGTACCCGACTACTGCACAGGCGTCCCCGCCCGGCACCAAGGACGTCACCGCCGTCCTCTTCGAGTGGAACTTCGCCTCGGTGGCCCGCGAGTGCACCACCACCCTCGGCCCGGCCGGATACGGGTATGTGCAGGTCTCCCCGCCCGCCGAGCACATACAGGGCTCCCAGTGGTGGACCTCGTACCAGCCCGTCTCGTACAAGATCGCGGGCCGGCTCGGTGACCGGGCGGCCTTCAAGAGCATGGTCGACACGTGTCACTCGGCCGGCGTGAAGGTCGTCACCGACACGGTGATCAACCACATGTCCGCGGGCAGCGGTACCGGTACCGGCGGCTCGTCGTACACCAAGTACAACTACCCGGGCCTGTACTCCTCGCCCGACTTCGACGACTGCACCGCCCAGGTCAGCAACTACCAGGACCGCTACAACGTCCAGCACTGCGAACTGGTGGGCCTGGCCGACCTGGACACCGGCGAGGAGTACGTCCGCAAGACCATCGCCGGGTACCTGAACGACCTGCTCTCGCTGGGCGTCGACGGCTTCCGCATCGACGCGGCCAAGCACATCGACAAGGCCGACCTGGCCAACATCAAGTCCCGGCTGACCAACCCGTCCGTGTACTGGAAGCAGGAGGTCATCTACGGCGCGGGCGAGGCCGTCCAGCCCACCGAGTACACGGGCAACGGCGATGTCCAGGAGTTCCGCTACGCCTACGACCTCAAGCGGGTGTTCAACAACGAGAACCTCGCCTATCTGAAGAACTACGGTGAGGGCTGGGGGTACATGAGCAGCTCGGTCTCCGGGGTCTTCGTCGACAACCACGACACCGAGCGCAACGGCAGCACCCTCAACTACAAGGACGGCGCCAACTACACGCTGGCCAACGTCTTCATGCTGGCCTATCCGTACGGCGCCCCGGACATCAACTCCGGCTACGAGTGGTCGGACGCGGACGCCGGACCGCCCAACGGGGGCAAGGTCAACGCCTGTTGGCAGGACGGCTGGAAGTGCCAGCACGCCTGGCCGGAGATCAAATCCATGGTCGCCTTCCGCAACGCCACCCGCGGCCAGGCCCTCTCCAACTGGTGGGACAACGGCAACGACGCCATCGCCTTCGGGCGCGGCAACAAGGGGTTCGTGGCCATCAACCACGAGTCCTCGTCGCTCTCCCGCACCTATCAGACCTCGCTGGCGGCGGGCACGTACTGCAACGTGCAGAACAACACCACGGTGTCGGTGAACTCGAGCGGCCAGTTCACCGCGACCCTCGGCGCCAACACCGCGCTCGCGCTGTACGCGGGCAAGTCGAGCTGCTGACGCTCCCCTTGAGGTACCTCCCGGCGAACCGTCCGTCGTATACGGGCGGTTCGTCCCTCGTTCACCGCTGAAATTTCTTTCTTCATGTTTCACAAGTCTTGCTGCAAGGCTTTCGACGGCGGTACGGTCACGCCGCGTCCGGCAGCGAAGCCGTGCCGCAGGCCTTAGGAGTTTGTGCCCGTGAGACCGATCTGGCAGGCGCGCCGGTCGCGCCGCACCCCGTATGTCAGGAGAGCGGCGGCCGTGGCCGCGGTGGCCCTCGCCGCCACCCTGGTGTCGCCCCTGTCCGCCCGCGCCGACACCCCGCCCGCGCCGCCTTCCGACGCCCGCCTCGCCGCCGAGCC
Organism: Streptomyces bauhiniae; assembly: GCF_004784475.1. GTDB lineage: Bacteria > Actinomycetota > Actinomycetes > Streptomycetales > Streptomycetaceae > Streptomyces > Streptomyces seoulensis. Next base: position 449,649 of record NZ_SRRT01000003.1, on the reverse strand, counting down.
CGCCCGGCACGACGACACGCGGGAGCAGTTCTACTTCGTCATGCCGGATCGTTTCGCCAACGGCGACCGCTCCAACGACCGTGGCGGCCTTACCGGTTCGCGGCTGAGCACCGGCTACGACCCCACCGACAAGGGCTTCTACCAGGGCGGCGACCTCAAGGGCCTCACCCAGCGCCTGGACTACATCAAGGGCCTCGGCACGACCGCCATCTGGCTCGCCCCGATCTTCAAGAACCGTCCCGTGCAGGGCACCGGAGCCGACGCCTCGGCCGGCTACCACGGTTACTGGATCACCGATTTCACCCAGGTCGACCCGCACTTCGGCACCAACGCCGATCTGAAGGGCCTGATCGCCAAGGCGCACGCCAAGGGCATGAAGGTCTTCTTCGACGTCATCACCAACCACACCGCCGACGTGGTCGACTACCAGGAGAAGTCCTACGACTACCTCTCCAAGGGCGCCTTCCCGTACCTGACCAAGGACGGCCGTCCCTTCGACGACGCCGACTACGCGGACGGCCGGAAGAACTTCCCGGCCGTGGACGCCTCCTCGTTCCCGCGCACCCCCACCGTGCGCAGCCGCGACAAGGTCCCGGCCTGGCTCAACGACCCGGCGATGTACCACAACCGGGGCGACTCCACCTTCGCGGGCGAGTCCGCCGAGTACGGCGACTTCTCCGGCCTGGACGACCTGTGGACCGAACGTCCCGAGGTGGTCAGCGGCATGGAGAAGATCTACCAGCGCTGGGTCAAGGACTTCGCCGTCGACGGCTTCCGCATCGACACCGTCAAGCACGTGAACATGGACTTCTGGACCCAGTGGGCCACCGCGCTCGACAAGTACGCGGCCGAGCGCGGGCGGAAGAACTTCTTCATGTTCGGCGAGGTCTACTCCGCCGACACCTCGGTGACCTCCCCGTACGTCACTCAGGGCCGCCTGGACGCCACCCTCGACTTCCCCTTCCAGGACGCCGCCCGCGCCTACGCCTCCCAGGGCGGCAGCGCCAAGAAGCTCGCCGGGGTCTTCGGGGACGACTACAAGTACACGACCGACAAGGCCAATGCTTACGAGCAGGTCACCTTCCTCGGCAACCACGACATGGGCCGCATCGGCTCCTTCCTGAAGCAGGACGACCCGAAGGCGTCCGACGCGGAGATCCTGCGCAAGGACCGCCTCGCCAACCAGCTCATGTTCCTCAGCCGGGGCAACCCGGTCGTCTACTACGGCGACGAGCAGGGCTTCACCGGCGCCGGCGGCGACAAGGACGCCCGCCAGACCATGTTCGCCTCCAAGGTCGCCGACTACCTGGACGACGACGAGATCGGCACCACCCGCACCCACGCCAGCGACGCCTACGACACCAAGGCCCCGCTGTACCGGGACATCGCGGCGCTCGCGGGGCTCCGCAAGGCCAACCCGGCGCTGACGGACGGCGTGCAGACCGAGCGGTACGCGGCCGACGGCGCCGGTGTCTACGCCTTCACCCGCACCGACGCGCGCACCGGCGCCGAGTATGTCGTCGCCCTCAACAACGCCACCGAGGCCCAGCGCGCCACCTTCACCACCGGCTCGGCGGGCATGGCGTACCGGGGGATCTACGGCACCGAGCGGACCGTACGCACCGACGCCGGGCGCAGGCTCACCCTGACCGTCCCCGCCGGGACCGCCGTCGTCTACCGGGCCACCAAGCGCCCCGCCGCCCCCGCCACCAAGCCCACGCTCACCCTGACCGCCCCGGCCGCCGGAGCCACCGGCACGGTGGAGGTCGGCGCCGAGGTGAGCGGAGGCGGGCTGAACCGGGTCGTCTTCGCCGCGCAGGTCGGCAACGGGCCCTGGAAGACGCTGGGTTCGGCGGACCACGCCCCGTACAAGGTCACCCAGGCCCTCGGCAAGGACGTACCCGCCGGGACCGCGCTGCGGTACAAGGCCGTGGTGATCGACTCGACCGGCCGCACCGCGAGCGCCCTGGCTGCCTCGACCACCGGCATCGCGCCGACCCCCGAGCCGCCCGCCGCCGCCTCCCGTGACTACGCGGTGGTGCACTACCAGCGGGCCGACGGCGACTACGCGAACTGGGGCCTGTACGCCTGGGGCGACCTCGCGGACGGCGAGGCCACCGAGTGGCCGGCCAGCCACCCCTTCACCGGCCGCGACGCCTACGGCGCCTTCGCCTACGTCAAGCTCAAGCCGGGCGCCTCGAACGTCGGCTTCCTGGTCATCGACAAGGACGGGAACAAGGACGTCTCCGCCGACCGGAGCATCGACGTCACGAAGACAGGTGAGGTCTGGCTGGAGCAGGGCAAGCCCGAGGTGCTGACCGAGCGCCCCGACTACCCGGCCCAGGACCAGGGCAAGGCCGTCCTCCACTACCACCGCGCCGACGGGAACTACGACGGCTGGGGCCTGCACACCTGGACCGGCGCCGCGAACCCCACCGACTGGTCGAAGCCCCTGACGCCGGTGAAGACTGACGCCTATGGCGCGGTCTACGAGGTACCGCTCACCGAGGGTGCCACCAGTCTCAGCTACATCCTCCACAAGGGCGACGAGAAGGACCTGCCCACCGACCAGTCCCTCGACCTCAAGGCCGACGGCCACGAGGTGTGGCTGTTGAGCGGCCAGGAGAAGTACCTGCTCCCGCAGCCGAAGGGCAGCGCGGCCGCGCTCGACCTGACCACCGCCAAGGCGGTCTGGATCGACCGGGACACCCTCGCCTGGAACGGCGCCGAGGGCGCTGCCTCCACTCAGCTCCTGTACTCCCGCGACGGCTCGATCACCGTCAAGGACGGTGCCCTGACCAGCGACGACGAGCGCTGGCTGCGGCTGGAGAAGGGCACGCTCACCGACGCCCAGAAGGCGAAGTTCCCGCACCTGAAGGACTACACCGCCTGGACCGTCGACCCCCGCGACCGCGACCGGGTGCGCGAGGCCCTCACCGGCCAGTTGGTCGCCTCCCAGCGCGCGGCCAACGGCGCGGTGCTCGCCGCGACCGGGGTGCAGATCGCCGGGGTGCTGGACGACGTGTACGCGAGCGCCACCAAGAGCGGCCTCGGTCCGGTCTTCCAGGGCGGGAAGCCCACCCTCTCCGTCTGGGCGCCCACGGCCCAGAGCGTCTCGCTGGAGCTGGACGGCTCCCTGACGCCCATGCGCCGCGACGACACCACCGGCGTCTGGTCCGTCACCGGCCCCGCGTCCTGGAAGGGCAAGCCCTACCGGTACGTGGTCAAGGTGTGGGCGCCCAGCGTCGGCAAGCTCGTCACGAACTCGGTCACCGACCCCTACTCGGTCGCCCTGGCCGCCGACTCGAAGCGCAGCCTCGTCGTCGACCTCGCGGACCGCTCGCTGGCCCCCGAGGGCTGGGCCGGGCTCACCAAGCCCAAGGCGGTGCCGCTCAGGGACGCGCAGATCCAGGAGCTGCACATCCGGGACTTCTCGGTGGCCGACAAGACCGTCCCGGCGGGGGACCAGGGCACCTACCTGGCCTTCACCGACAAGGACAGCGACGGCTCGAAGCACCTGCGCGAGCTGGCCGAGGCGGGCACCTCCTACGTGCACCTGCTGCCCGCGTTCGACATCGCCACCATCCCCGAGAAGAAGGCCGACCAGGCCACCCCGGACTGCGACCTGGCCTCCTTCCCGGCCGACTCCGCCAAGCAGCAGGAGTGCGTGGCGAAGACCGCCGCCAAGGACGCCTACAACTGGGGGTACGACCCGTTCCACTACACGGTCCCCGAGGGCTCGTACGCCACCGACCCCGACGGCACCGCGCGCACCGTGCAGTTCCGGAAGATGGTCCAGTCGCTCAACCAGGACGGGCTGCGGGTCGTCATGGACGTGGTCTACAACCACACGGCGGCCAGCGGGCAGGCGGACACCTCGGTGCTCGACCGGATCGTGCCGGGCTACTACCAGCGGCTCCTCGCGGACGGCAGCGTGGCGAACTCCACCTGCTGTGCCAACACCGCCACCGAGAACGCCATGATGGGCAAGCTCGTCGTGGACTCGATCGTCACCTGGGCCAAGCAGTACAAGGTCGACGGCTTCCGCTTCGACCTCATGGGCCACCACCCCAAGGCCAACATCCTGGCCGTCCGCAAGGCGCTGGACGCGCTGACGGTCGCCAAGGACGGTGTCGACGGCAAGAAGATCATCCTCTACGGCGAGGGCTGGAACTTCGGCGAGGTCGCCGACGACGCCCGCTTCGTCCAGGCCACGCAGAAGAACATGGCCGGCACCGGCATCGCCACCTTCTCCGACCGGGCCCGGGACGCCGTGCGCGGCGGCGGACCCTTCGATACGGACCCCGGCGTCCAGGGCTTCGCCTCCGGCCTGTACACCGACCCCAACTCCTCGACGGCCAACGGCACTCCGGACGAGCAGAAGGCCCGGCTGCTGCACTACCAGGACCTCATCAAGGTCGGCCTCACCGGCAACCTCGCCGGATACCGGTTCACCGACACCGACGGCAAGGACGTCACCGGAGCCGGGGTCGACTACAACGGCTCACCCGCCGGATACGCGGCTGCCCCTGGCGACGCCCTCGCCTACGCGGACGCCCACGACAACGAGTCGCTGTTCGACGCCCTCACCTTCAAACTGCCCGCCGGGACCAGCGCGTCCGACCGGGCCAGGATGCAGGTGCTGGCGATGGCCACGGCCGCGCTCTCCCAGGGGCCGGCCCTGTCCCAGGCGGGCACCGACCTGCTGCGCTCCAAGTCGCTGGACCGCAACTCCTTCGACAGCGGCGACTGGTTCAACGCCATCCACTGGAACTGCGCCGACGGCAACGGCTTCGGACGCGGGCTGCCCCCGGCGGCCGACAACGAGTCCAAGTGGCCGTACGCCAAGCCCCTGTTGAGCACGGTCAAGGTCGGCTGCCCGCAGATCACCGGCGCCTCGGCCGCCTACCGCGACCTGCTCCGCATCCGCACCGGCGAGGACGCCTTCTCCCTCGCCACCACCGCCCAGGTGCAGGACCGCCTCTCCTTCCCGCTCTCCGGCAAGGACGAGACCCCCGGCGTGATCACCATGCGCCTCGGCGACCTGGTCGTGGTCTTCAACGCCACGCCCGAGCAGCAGGAGCAGCGGGTGTCCGCCCTCGCGGGCACGGACTACCACCTGCACCCCGCCCAGGCGTCCGGCGCCGATGAGGTGGTCAAGTCGGCCTCGTACACGGCAGGTTCGGGCACCTTCACGGTCCCGGCACGAACGGTGGCGGTGTTCACCCGGTAACGGGTCAGGACGCCAGGGAGATCAGCCGGGCGGCGAGTTCCGCGAAGGGACCGTCGCCCGGCTCGTTCTGTACGAACGTCCGGACTACGGCGGCCATTTCGGGGTCGTACGCGGCGCTCACCGCGGCCAGGGCGCCGAAGTCGTGCACGAGCTGGCGTTCCAGCTCCTCGCGCGGCACCCGGCGGCCCTCCAGCCAGATCAGCGCCGTCGACTCCACCAGCGAGATCCAGGAGCGCACCACCAGCTCCAGCCGGGCGGGCGCCTCGGTGATCCCCAGGTGGGACAGGATCTGCTCGTAGGACGCCTGGCGTACCGAGTCGACGAGGGCGTTGGTGGCGGAGGAGCCGACGGCCGGGCCACCCCGCATCAGGGCGGAGAAGCCCGGCCCGTGCTCGTCCACGAAGTCGAAGAAGCGGCCCATCACCCGGAGCAGCCGGGCGCCGAGCGGGCCCTCGTGGGGCTCCTCGAAGCGGCCCGCCAGATCCTCCGCCGCCCGCGTCAGCGCGGCCTCGTACAGACTCATCTTGCCGGGGAAGTAGTGGTAGACCAGCGGGCGGGAGATGCCCGCGGCCGACGCTATCTCGTCGATCGAGACCTCGTCGGGCGAGCGCCGGCTGAACAGGTCGAGCGCGACCTTGATCAACTGCTGCCGCCGCTCCTCGACGCCCATCCTGCGGCGAACCCCGGTACCCATGGGTTCAACCTTACCGACCGGCAACGACACTTGGACGATCCGGTTCCGCCCGGCCGGCGCTCACATGTCCAGCACCAGCCGCTCACCGCGGGCGCGGGAGACGCAGATCAGCATCGAGTCGTCGCGCTCCCCGTCCGTCAGCAGCTCGTCCCGGTGATCCACCTCGCCCTCCAGCACCCGCTGTTGGCAGGTCCCGCAGAAACCCTGCTCGCAGGAGTAGAGGGTGTCCGGTAGCTCCCGGCGCACCGCCGCCAGCACGGTGGAGTCGGCCGGGACGGTCAACGTCCGCCCGCTGCGCCGCAGTTCCACCTCGAACGCGGTGTCCTCGCCGCCCGCCGTACGCGGGGCGAACCGCTCCAGGTGCAGCGCGGTCCCCTCGGGCAGCGCCGCCTCCACCGCCGCCATCAGCCCCTCCGGGCCACAGCAGTACACGACCGCGCCCTCGGGCAGCCCGGTCAGCAGCGCGGTGAGGTCGGGGCGCCCGTCCTCGTCCTCGGCCACCACCGTGCACCCGTCCCCGACCAGCGCCGCCGCCTCCTTCAGGAACGGCATCGAGGCCCGCGTACGCCCGCAGTACAGCAGCCGTACGTCCACGTCCTCCGACAGGGCCCGCAGCATCGGCAGCACCGGGGTGATCCCGATGCCGCCGGCCACGAACACGTAGGCGGGCGCCTCCACCAGCGGGAAGCGGTTGCGCGGACCGCGCACCTCCAGTTCCAGGCCCTCGGTGAGCTGCTCGTGCACCTCACGCGAGCCGCCCCGGCCGTCCTCGACCAGCCGCGCGGCCACCTCGTACACCGAGGAGTTGGCCGGGTCCCCGCACAGCGAGTACTGGCGGACCAGACCCGAGGGCAGCACCAGGTCCAGATGCGCGCCCGGCTCCCAGGCGGGCAGGTCGCTGCCCTCCAGGCGGAGGCGCACCACGCCGTCCGCGATCCGCTCGTGCCCGGTCAGCAGCAGCCGCAGCGCCCGCGTACGGGGGCGCCCGGAGATGGGCGGGTCCAGCGTGGGCATCGGCCACAGCGGGGAGTCCTTGACCCGGCGGCGCAGCGCGCGCCGGGTCAGCAGTCCGGCGCCCACCAGGAGCGCGGCGGCGGCGACGGACCGGGTGGTCTGCTCAGGCATCGTGCTCCGCCTTCTCCGCGGCCAGCGCCGCCGGGGACGAGGCCAGGTAGGCCACCGCCTGCGCGGTCGAGCCCTCCTGGGACGGGTGGTAGGCCCGGCTGAGGTAGCGCGGGATGGACTTCAGCAGCGCGCCCGTCGCGGGCAGCGTGCCCCGGCGGCCGCTTCGGTAGAACTCCCGGAACGACGCCCTGCCGTCGACCAGTGTCGGGTCGTGCTCCATGAAGAAGCGGGCCCCGCGCTGCCACAGGAACATCAGCGCCGCGAAGGCCAGCGCCCAGGTGCGCACCCGGCGCCGGTAGTCGCCGTCCACGTGCACGAAGAGGTCGAAGGCGACCGAGCGGTGCTCGACCTCCTCGGCGCCGTGCCAGCGCAGCAGGTCCAGCATGGTCGGATCGGCGCCCCGCCGGTCCAGCTCGGCCGCGTTCAGCACCCAGTCGCCGAGGAACGCCGTGTAGTGCTCGATCGCCGCGATCAGCGCGATCCGCTCCAGCAGCCACCAGCGCCGCGCCCGGCCCGGCGGCAGCGTACGGTCCCCGAGCAGCTTCTCGAAGAACCAGTCGACCTGCGCGGTGTACGGCGTCGGGTCGAGCCCCTGCTCGCGCAGATGCGGCAGCACCTCGTCATGGGCCTGGGAGTGCATCGCCTCCTGGCCGATGAACCCGATGACGTCCTCCCGCAGTTGATCGTCCTTGATCAGCGGCAGCGCCTGCTTGTACACGTGGACGAACCACCGCTCACCGGCGGGCAGCAGCAGATGCAGCACATTGATGGTGTGCGTGGTGAAGGGGTCGCCCGGCACCCAGTGCAGCGGGGTGTCCTCCCAGGCGAAGGACACCTTGCGCGCCTTCAGCGGGATGCGCTCGGCCTGCACCGGCCGGGCCTGCTTGTTAGACATGGCGTCAATGTACTGACGGGTACCGCGCCTGAGAACCCCCGTGCACGACCTTGTTGGGCAAACTGTCAGCAGCGCCCGGTCAGTGCAGCCCGCTGATCTTCCGGCCGCCCTCCAGCGTGCCCGCCAACTGCGCCTGCGCGCCCTTCTCGGCCTTGGCCACCAGCAACTGGCCCTGCCCGGACGCGGTCACCCCGCCCGAGGACCGGATCGAGGTCACGTCCCGGCTGCCCGCCGCCAGCAGATACCAGTGGCCGCCGCTGGACTTCCACAGCACCCCGGCCAGCACGTGCGGATCGCGCGGCCCGCACGCCGTGGTGTCGGTGCCCTTGGCCACCACCGCCCCGGCCGGGCCGCCCGGCGTGCGGAACTGGGCCAGCGCGGCCGTGCCGTCACCGCGCCAGGTCTCGGCCCGCGTGCACACCCATTGCCCGGCGCCGCTCGCGTCCGGCAGCGGCTGCTCGGCGAACGCCCACGCGTTCACCCCGCGCACCCCGGCCGCCCGCTCCGCCGCCAGCGAGCAGGCGAACGGCGCCCAGGCGCGCAGCCCTTCGGCCCCGGTCGCCTCACTGGTCGCGCCCGGCCGGCCCGCGGTGAGATGGGCCGGCACCAATTCGCCCAGGTCGGTGGAGAGTTGAGTGCCCGAGTCGTCCGTGAGCTGGAGCACGGTCCAGGAGGTGCAGTCGCCCGCCCGCAGCGCCGGGCTGGCCAGCGGGGAGGTGACCCCGTCGGTCAGGGTGAGCGCGGTCGGCTGCGACTCCGGCTTGGTCAGGTCCCGCCCGGCCGCCTTCTTCACCCAAGGGGCGGTCAGATAGCGGACGTTGCCGTCGGAGCGGCCGAGCACCAGCGCGCTCGCCTCGGCGCCGGTCGCGCCGTCCACCCGGGCGAAGTCGAGGGCCGCGCCCTCGGTGCCGTCCCTCGGCTCGGCGTAGCGGGCGATGCGCAGACCGTCGTAGAGGATCACCACGCGGGCCGCGTCCACGTCGCCCGCGTACAGGAGTTGGGGCGGTCCGGCGGGGCCGCCGGTGAAGGTGCCGGGCGTGGCCGAGACGCGGACCGTGGCGCCGGGGCGGGCCCAGACCGCCAGCGCCCGGCGCAGCAGGCCGTCGTCGCCGGTGAGCGGGCCGCGCGCGGGCCAGACGGAGAAGTCGGTACGCGCCGAGGTCTTCCATGCGGCCGGGGTCACCCGCTGCACCTTGGCGGGGTCGAGCGCGGCCACCGCGGCCGGGTTCTCCGCGTAGGCGGGGGCGGCCGCGCCGTCCGGGCCCCAGCCGCCGCCGGGCAGCGCGACCAGTACGCAGGCCACCGCGAGCGCGGCGGCCGCGGCCACCGCCGCCTTGGTGTGCTGGCGGCGGCGCATCAGATCGGTGGGCCGGGCCTGCAGCGAGCAGGCGTCGAACTCGGGGGAGGCGAGCAGCGCGTACTGCGCGGGCACCCCGTTCGCCCCGGCCAGCGCGGACTCGGTACGGGTGACGCCGGCGGCCTTGAGGATCTTGCGCACGTCGTCGTCCGCCAGCCCCTCCAGGCCGCGCAGGACGTAGGCGGCGCGGGCCGGGCCGGTCAGGGCCGACAGCCGTTGGTCCAGGGCGAGTTCGTCGGCACCACCGGAACGCGGGAAGAGCCTCAGACCCCACACCTGGGGGAGCGGGGCCGGGAGTTGGGACAGCTTGGGGAGTCCCTTGCGCGGCTCGGACGCCTCCAGCGCGCTGCGCAGCACCCGGAGCCGGACGAAGTCGTAACCGGGGTCGCCGTCCCGGCCCGTCGACTGGGCCGGGATCAGGGCGCGCTGCTTGCGGCCGCGCGGGAGGGCCCGCTGAGCGAGGGCATGTGCGGTCAGGACCCGGCGCCCCCGGCCGAGAGTGGGCGGGAGCACCAGGTAGGCGAGCCGGACCAGCCGGGGATAGTGCTCGACGAGCGCGGCCTCGGCCCGGCCGACGTCGACGGCCGGGTCCTGGTTCCGGGAGGAGGCGGGTGCGTGACGCTGGGCTACATCCTGTGACTGCACATCGGGGAGAACGAGCGAGACGGCCGTAGGTCACCGCCGCACGGGTGATGTGCGGCCCGGATCACGCCGGTTCGGTCAGCAGACGGGCGTAGTTGGCCATCGACCGCTGGTAGCGCGGGAGATGGGGGGCCAGCGCGCCGAGCACCAGCGAGAGTCCCTCGCGGTCGCGGCCCAGGCTGGACAGGCACAGCGCCAGACAGGCCCGTACCGCGTCGTTCAACTCGTCCGAATGCGCGTCGAGTTCGGGCGTGAGCAGGGCCACACCCTCCTCCGCGTGGCCGGTGTTGCGGAGCGAGCTGGCGAGCTGGATCTTCGTCCGGCGGGCCTTGTACGGGTTCGCCTCCGTCAGGCCGTTGTCCAGGGCCGCGCGGTACAGCCCGACCGCGTCGGCCGAGTGGCCGGTGGAGTCGAAGGCGCAGGCCCGCTCGAACAGGCCCAGCGGATGGTTCTCGGGCAACTCGTCGGCCAGCTTGTCGATCACGGCACGGAAGCCCGCCGCGTCGTCCTCGGGCCAGGTGTCCAAGGCGGCCCAGGCGGCCGCCACGCGCTCTTCCCAGTCTCGGTCCATCGGACCACTCTGGCAGGCACCGGGCGTACCGATCAAGGGATTTGAGCATGTCCGGCCTCGCAGCCGTACCCGTTGCGAGGGCTCGAGTGCGGGATGCTGGAGCCCACCAGGACCGGAGGAACGGATGAGGATGACCAGCGCGGTGCTCGTGGGCGCCGTGGTGCTGACGCTGGCGGGCTGCGGCGCGGACCGGGACGACACCGCGAAGATACCGGCCACCGCGACCGGCAGCCTGGAGAGCCTGGCCGCCGAGGTGAAGTGCCGCCCGGACATGCAGACCGACGCCGACGAGATCCGCCAGGCGCTGTGCAAGAACGCCGACGGGAAGTTCGTCCTGGCCACCTTCGCCACCGACCGGGGCCAGCGCGAGTGGATCAACGACGCGAAGGACTACGGCGGTCACTACCTCGTCGGCCGCAAGTGGGTCGCGGTGGGCGACGACGGCGTGGTCAACGCGCTGCGCGGCACGCTCGGCGGCGACGTCGAGGTGGGCACCGACCACAGCGGGCACGGGGCGAAGCACTCCGGCTGACGCGGTACGCACACGGCGAAGGCCGGTGCCGGGGAGTTTCCCGGCACCGGCCTTCTGTTCGTGATCCCCCAAGGAGGGGGGTCTTCAGAGGATCACGAGTTCTGGATCACCTGCTGTGCATCACGCCGTGGGGATCACGCCGTGCGGATCACGTGCAGTTCTGGCCGCGGTTCACGCAGTTGGCGATCTTGTTGGCGAGACCGCCGGTCGTGATGCTGATGAAGTCGTCGTGGTCGGTGGAGGGCTTGTGGAGCTGCTCCGGGAAACCGTCCACGGCGTAGGCGTTCTTCACCTGGCCGTTCTCGATGGTGGGCGGCGCGATGTCGTACACCAGGCGCATGGTGAGCTGCGGAATGGCCTTGAAGCCGTTCTGGCAGGCGCCGTTGGCGTCCGCGAACGCCACGTGGGTGCGGTGGTTGGCGCTGTCGGTGTTCTGGCCGTCCCAGCAGCTCTGGAAGGCGAAGGACCGTACGACCTTGCTGCCCTGGGGGCAGATCGGGTACTGCTCGGTGAGCTGGACCTTGTTCTCGAACCCGGTGCAGCTCCAGTGCGCGTTGGCGTTGGCCAGACCGTTGGTGGTGGTCTTGGCGTCACCGGTGATGATCCGCAGGAACTGCGGCATCGCCACGACCTTGCCGGTGGGGCTGCCGACGTACTTGATCTGCGCCTGGACCGGCGTCAGGATCTTGCCGACGTTGCCCTCCTTGCCGCCGCCGTCGTTGTTCTGGTCGAAGTCCTGCGAACCGTCCTGGACACGGACGACCGGCCAGTAGTACGACGACAGGTCGCTCTTGTTCTGGCAGCTCGTGCCGCCCTGGAGGAACGTGTCGTTGCTGGCGAACGCGTCGATCTTCTGGTTGCCGACGTAGTCGTGCAGGTGGTGCGCGCCGTTCTTCACACCGGGGGCCACGATGACGTTGTCGGTGTTGTGGTTCTTGTTGGTGTTCACACCGCAGCGCGTGGTGAAGGTGCCCCGCGAGGCGTTGCGGGCCTTGCGCGGCTTGGCCTGCACGTTCGGCTGGGCCTTGGTGATGTCGACGAAGTCGGCCGCGACGGGGCCGTTGCCGGCCTGGCCGCCGATGTTGCCGCCCTGCTGGCCGCCGCCCTGCTGACCGCCGTTGTCCTGGCCGCCGCCCTGCTGCTGACCGCCACCCTGCTGCTGGCCGCCGTTGTCCTGGCCGCCGCCCTGCTGCTGGCCCCCGCCCTGCTGCTGACCGCCGTTCTGGCCGCCCGCGTTGGTCTGGTCGGCCGGGGTGCCGGTGCAGTTGGCCAGCGTGTCCAGGTCACCCGGGGCGGTGCCGCCCACGCGGGTGATCTCCAGCTTGATCCGGTCCAGGATGTTCTGGCGGCGCTCCTTGAGCGGCTGCAGGATGCTGTTCTGGACGAAGCTCGCGTCCCGGGTCTGCGCGTCCCGCGTGGTCGCCAGGCGCTGGTACGCCTCGGTGATCTGCCGGTCCAGGTTGGACAGTTCACCGGCGACATCGGTACGGGCCTTGTCCGGCACGTTGGTCAGCTTCTGGCCGACGTCCGGGCAGGAGATCGTGGCGACCTGCGCGGCCGTGGCCTTGGTGCGATTGCCTCCCCACGCGTCGTTGTTCGACTCGTGAGCCGAGGCGTAGAAGTTCGCCCAGATCAGCCCGCCCCCGCCGAGCGCTAGGGCCGCCGATGCGGCGGTGACCTTCACGGCCAGCGGCGAGCGGCGTTTACGTATGTTGCGTCCCATGGAACTCCTCTGACTTCCTTGCGGGGCAGCTTCGAGGCGCCCGACAGGAGTGAAGCGGCGCCCTTCCATACGCACGCCGCCCCAGAGGTGTTCACCGGTCTCACAAATATTTCCCAGGTCTACCCGCGCTCGGCGGGTTAAATGCCGTCTGAACTGGGGGAGTTGGGATTCGCTTCGAGTGCCGCCGCCTCTTTGTCCGCGGGCACTCCCGGCGCCTTGCGGCCCGGCCGCGCGGGCAGCCGCCCGCCGATCGAGGTCAGCCAGCGCCAGGTGTCGGCGACCGTCTCGTCCACCGGCCGGCAGTGCAGCCCGGTGGCCAGCGCCCGCGACACGTCCCCCCGGTGCACACAGGACAGCTCGCCGTCCGGCGGCGCCCAGACGGGCAGCTCGGTCCACGGCTCGATCCCGGCCGCGAGGATCGTCTCCGGGTCGGTCCAGCGCAGCTCGGCCGCCGAGCCGGTGGCCTCCCGGCACCGCTCCAGCAGCTCGCCCATGGTGGTGTGCCCCGGCGCGCTCGCCAGGTCGTACGGCCCGCTCAGCCCCTTGTCCAGCGCGCCCAGCACCCAGTCGGCCAGGTCGCGGGCGTCGACGTACTGGATCGGCATCTCGCGCGGCCCCGGTGCCAGCACCTCGCCGCCGCGCGCGATCCGGTTCAGCCAGTAGGGGAGCCGGCCGACGTTCTCGTACGGGCCGAGGATCAGGCCGGCCCGGACCAGCAGGGCGCGGTCGGCGCCGAAGGTGTCCAGCACGGCCAGCTCGCCGCCCCGCTTGTCGGCCGCGTAGTCGGTGGCGTCCGCGTCGGCGGCGCCCTCCACCAGGGGGCCCTCCTCGGCGAGGCCGCCCAGGGTGGGCCAGGGCCAGGTGTAGACGGAGCGGGTGGATATGTAGGCGTACCGCTCGACGCGGTCCTTGAGGAGGCGGGCCGTGTCCAGCACGGTCTTCGGCGCGCCCGTCCAGGTGTCCACGACGGCGTCCCAGCGGGTGTCGTCGGCGGTGAGCGCGGCCAGACCTTCCGGGGAGGTGCGGTCACCGTGCAACGACCGTACGTCCGGCGGTGGTTGGCGGTTGCCGCGGTTGAACGCGGTCACCTCCCAGCCCCGCTCCAGCGCGGCCTCCACCACGGCCCTGCCCACGAACTCGGTTCCGCCCAGCACGAGTAGCTTCATGCCGGGGATCATGCCCGGGGCGGACGCGGGCGGCACCCACGTCCGCTCACAGCGGATCGGCTCAACCGGCCGACGGGGGCGTGTACTTGTAGCCGACGCGGCGCACGGTCTGGATGGCGTGCCGGTACTGGGCGCCCAGCTTCCGGCGCAGCCGGGCGATGTGCACGTCGACGGTACGGCCGTCGCCGACATGGCCGTATCCCCAGACCGTGGTGACCAGCTGGTCGCGGGTGTGCACCCGGTGCGGGTGCGCCACCAGATGGGCGAGCAGCTCGAACTCCAGGTAGGTCAGGTCGAGTTCACGGCCGTCCACATGAGCGATCCGGCGTACGGCGTCGATCCGCACCACCGGCTCGGGGGCGGGCTCGGCCGGGGCGGGGACGGCCACCGGGGCGAAGGGCGGGCGCTGGTCGGCGGGGACCAGGACCAGGTAGCCGACCATCGGCGGGCGGCCGGGCAGGTCGGGCAGGGTGTGCGGCGGGGCGGGCAGCCAGGTGGCGCCGGGCGGCAGCAGGTCCGCCACGGTCGCCGCGGCCGTCTCCGCGACGGCGGGGGAGGGCAGATGCCACTCCTCGTCCCGGTCGACGGCGCGCAGCCGGTGCCGGGTGCCCGCGGCCGGGGCGGCGGGGCGGTCGGTGAGGGTGGTGGCGGTGGACTGAGGACGGTGGGTCGCCATGAGAGGTCAGCTCTTTCGCGCGAGGAGTGTCGTCGGGCGAGGCGGCGGCCCTGACGGTGGTCGGGCGCACGCCTGGGGGACGTTCTTCGGTACGCGCTGGCCGGAGGCCGGTAGTCCGTGGGCCGGTGGTGTCCGGCGCTCAGGGATCTACGGTGCTCAGAGGGCTCGCGCGGTGGCCGCGCGGCAACACACTCGGTCGAAGTCGTCGTGCTGACGGGAAGGCCAGAACGGCTCCAGGTCCTCACGACCCGTAGCTACGAAGTTCTGGATGCCGACCATGCGCCCATTGAAGCAGACGCGGGCGCCGCGCAGGAGCCTTCTCTCACCCCTTGGACGCCTCCTTGACGCCTTCTTGGCCGAAACCCGCTGCTGGCCGGGGGTACGCCGAAGGGGCGCCCACCGGCTCGGCGGGCGCCCCTTCTCGGTATGTGGGATCAGACCTGGCCGGCCTTCTCCAGCGCGGCGCAGCAGGTGTCCACCAGGAGCCGCGTCACCACGTACGGGTCGACGTTGGCGTTGGGACGGCGGTCCTCGATGTAGCCCTTGCCGTCCTTCTCGACCTGCCACGGGATGCGGACCGAGGCGCCGCGGTCGGAGACGCCGTAGCTGTACTCGTTCCACGGGGCGGTCTCGTGCAGGCCGGTGAGGCGGTCGTCGATGCCGGCGCCGTAGTTCTTGACGTGATCCAGCGGCTTGGAGCCCTCGCCGAGGGACTCGCAGGCGGTGATGATCGCGTCGTAACCCTCACGCATGGCCTTGGTGGAGAAGTTGGTGTGCGCGCCCGCGCCGTTCCAGTCGCCCTTGACCGGCTTGGGGTCGAGGGTGGCGGAGACACCGAAGTCCTCGGCGGTGCGGTACAGCAGCCAGCGGGCCACCCAGAGCTGGTCGGAGACCTCCAGCGGGGCGAGCGGGCCGACCTGGAACTCCCACTGGCCGGGCATGACCTCGGCGTTGATGCCGGAGATGCCGAGACCGGCCTTGAGGCAGTTGTCCAGGTGGGCCTCGACGACGTCACGGCCGAAGATCTCGTCGGCGCCGACACCGCAGTAGTAGCCGCCCTGGGGCGCCGGGAAGCCGTTCTCCGGGAAGCCGAGCGGGCGGGTGCCGTCGAAGAAGGTGTACTCCTGCTCGATGCCGAAGATCGGCTCCTGGGCGCCGAAGCGTTCCTCGGTCTCGGCGAGCGCGGCACGGGTGTTGGACACGTGCGGCGTCATGTCGATGTCGAGGACCTCGCACAGCACCAGGATGTCGTCGCCGCCGCGGATCGGGTCCGGGCAGGTGAAGACCGGCCGGAGCACGCGGTCGGAGGCGTGGCCCTCGGCCTGGTTGGTGGAGGAGCCGTCGAAGCCCCAGATCGGCAGTGCGTCGAGACCGGCCGGGGCACCCGTGATGATCTTCGTCTTGGAACGGAGCTTGGCCGTCGGCTGGGTGCCGTCGATCCAGATGTACTCGGCCTTGAAGGTCACGGGGACACATCCTTCGGGGTGGTTCGGGCGCACATGAGGTGCCGCGACGCCGCGGCACGGACACCGCGTCGATATGTCCGGCAGCGTGCCAACAGCCGATTTCCCGATCATTGCCCGTGTGTGAACCCCGTGTTACCTGGAGGTTCTGTGTTGCGGCTCACCATGTGGCCGCCGCATATGACGGAGGCGGGGTCCGGGGGCGCCGCCTGTTCCTCCTGCGCGGGTGGGTGCGCAAGGCGGCGAGTCACGGACCCCGCCCGTCGGTGCGGGGTGCGGGGTGCGGGGTGCGGGAGACCGGGGAGCGGCCCGGAGCCGACGTCAGGTCGGTCCGGGCCGTCGTCTCACCGGTTTCCGTTCACCTCGTGGCGTCTCACCCCACCTTCTCGATCACGGCGCGGCGGATCAGGAACTTGCCCGGCTCCCGGACCTGCTCGAAGGCCGCGTTATTGAGGAGGGCACAACTGCCGGACACCGAGGCGACCTTGACGGTCGTGGACTTGTTGTTGTCCAGGTTGGTGACCTTCAGCGTGGTCCCGACCGGGAACTGGTTGCTGGACGCGGCCGGGGCGCCGCCCTCGCCGGAGAGGGTGACGGTCGAGCCGTTGCAGACCTGCTGGCCGGAGGCGGCGGCGCCACCGCCGTTGCCCTGGGCGGGCGGCGCGCTCTGCTGCCCGCCGGCCTGCTGCCCGCCGCCGGCCTGCTGACCCGCGCCCTGCTGCTGGCCCGCACCCTGCTGCTGGCCCGCACCCTGCTGGCCCGCGCCCGCCTGGGAGTCCTGAGCCGACTCCCCAACGGTGCAGCCGGCGGCCTTCTGCTGGACCTTGATCTGCTCGATGACCGCCTCACGGTTGGCGATCCGGGCCGAGGACTGCGCGTCCGGGTTCGCCTTCTGGCCCTCGATGAACTTCTGGTTGTTGCCGAGGGCGGTGGCGAACCCCTGGCACGCGGTCGAGTCCGCGGCGGACGACAGGGTCTTGGCGTCCTGCGGGCTCTGTGCCGCGTTCGAGGTGGTCGCCAGGGCAAAGGCCCCACCGCCTGCCACCGCGGCGGCGCTGACCAGCAGCGCGATCTTCTTCTTGGTGCCGAGACTTCTACTGCGCGACATCGGCGCCTCCAGGGGGGTAGGGGAGCGTACGCCGCTATGTACGGGAGGCCCGGCCGCCGTGTCTCAACGGCGACACACGTCGAGTAAGTGACCTACGTCATACGGCAGTTGGCCCACCCCGCCCCAGCGCGTCCCGCACTGCCACCGCTCCCGCGCCTCCGCGTCCCGCGCCCACTCCCGCATCTTCAGTTCCCCGGCGACACCCTCGCCGGTCCGGGTGATGTCCCACGGCTCCAGCCCGAGACGCCCGAGCAACTCCCGGATCTCCGCCGCACTCGGTCTGTTCGAATTCCCGGCGCCCCTCCCGCCACTCGTGTGACAGTACGCCAATTCCGGCTCCCACCAGGGCATTCAGTGCCCCTTCGCGCCCTCCCCGTTGTCAGTGGGCGTCGGTAGACTGGGGGCAGTGTTCGAGAGGATTCGCCGGGGGGTTCCGGTGGGTGCTCCGCTCGCCACAGGAGGGTGTCCGTGTCCGTTGCCGCTCTGAGGAACAAGCCGTCGCCGACCCAGTCCACCGCCAGGCGGCCCGTGCCGCTCGACTCGCCGTACACGCCCGCCGCGAAGCGCCCGCTGCCCGCCGGGCAGCCGCGTGAGTGGTACGTGACGCACAACCGGCGCCTGAAGGCCATGCGCCTCGCCATAGCCCTGCTCGACTCGGGCGTCTACCACCCGGCCCAGGCCCGCGACGAGGCGATCCGCGACACGGCGGCCCGCCTCGGCGTCCACCCCCCGTCCGCCACGACCTGCCGCATGGTCCGCGCCCTGCTCCACTGAGCCTGAACACCGGGCGCCTCAGCGGGGCGCCCGGTGCCGGTCAGTCCCCGTACCGTTCCAGCAGCCCTCGCACATACGCCTCCAGCCGCCCGCCCAGCACCTCGGGGGTCAGGTCTGTGCGGCCCAGCTCACGCCATGGGCCGGCCAGTTTGGCGGCGTCAGGGGCGTATGCCAGGGCGTCCAGCAAGCACCAGTACAGGTGATCCGGGCCGGACTGGAGCCCGTGGCCGCCCGCCCGTTCGTACCGGTCCCGGAAGGCGAGCCCCTCCTCGGGGCCGTGCAGCAGGGCCACGGCCGTGGAGCAGTGGGCGACGTCGAGATCGGCGGGGCCCCAGGAGGTCTCCACCCAGTCCACGACGCCGCTGACCCGCAGTGTGTCGCCCGCGCCGGTGTACAGCACGTTGCCGGGGTGGTAGTCGCGGTGCAGGAACCGGTCCTCGTGGGGTGGCGGTTCGCGTCGGATCAGTTCAACCGCCCGCTCCCACACCGGTCCCTCCGGGGTGCGCGCACGCTCGGCCGAGGTCCACGCCTCGTAGGTGCGCGGCCGGTCCTCCGCTCGCGGCACGACCTCGTGGATGCGCACCAGTTGAGCGGCGAGCAGGTCGAGCCGCCGGGCCGGCTCCTGCCCGTCCACGCGCACGCTGCCCGGCAGCCGCGTCATCAGCAGGGACGGGTGGTCGCAAGCGGCTGCCTCCGCGTCCACCGCGACCAGGGCGGGTGCCGGGATGTCCTGCCGTTCGGCCAGCAAGGCCAGTACCGACGCCTCCCGGGCCAGCATCCGAGGGGCATGCCGTCGGAAGAAGGGCTTCACGAAGGTGCGCAGGACCAGGTCGGTGCCGTCGTCCAGGGGCAGTTCCCGCATCTGGGACGACCAGCCACCGGTCAAGCGACGGGAGCCGCGCACTGTGCGCTTCTCGGGCAGCGCCCCGGCCAGCCAGCGCCGGGTCGCCGACCAGCCCCCGTCGTCCAGCCCCTTCAGCAACTCGGCCACCAACCTCCGGCCGTCCTCCGGGTGGTCGCGGAACCACAGGCCCAACTTGTGTTCCGCGTCAGGCAGTTCGAAGCGGGAGTACTGGGCCCGTGCGCACAGCGCCTCCTCGATCGACTCCGTCACCTCCGCCGGGATGACGGTGTCCGTGCCCGGCACCACCAGGACCGCGCGGCCCTCGAAGGCGCGGAAGGCCGGCAGGGCGGGGGAGTCGCGCCAACTGCCCTGTGTGCGGAGGATCTTGGTGAAGGTGCCCGTGCCGTCGGCGAACGCCTCGTCCCACGCCGCCGCCGCGAACACCCCCGGTGCGCCCAGGCCCACGGCGGTCACCCGGGGTCCGTAGTGCCGTACCAGGTCCGCCACCGTCTGGCCGCTCATGCTGAAGCCGACCAGGATGAGCGGGGCGTCTCCCGCGTGGGCGTCGATGACCGCGGCCGCCTGCTCGAAGCGGCGGCGCAGGCTCAGTTGGGACAGTTTGCCGGTACTGCCGCCGTGGCCGGAGAAGTCGAAGGCCAGGGCGTGGCAGTCCTGGTCGGCGAAGGCCGAGAGGAGGGGTAGCAGACGTTCCTTGCTGCCGGTGCCCGCGCCGTGCAGGAGCACGGCCGTGGCGCGGGCGTCCGGTGTGCCCGCCCGTACCGCGCTCAGCCGCTCGCCGTCGCAGTCGTAGGTGAACTGGTCCAGAGGGAAGGGGGGTTGAGGCATGGGTGCCATTTACCCACCGTCACCGAACCCCGAAAAGGAGATGCACGCACAGTAGCCGCGCCGGTACGTTGAATTGCCAGGAGGTTTCGTCATGAGCGTTCTCATCGTCGCCGCCACACTTACTCTGGCTGTTCTCGGCATCGGTAACCACCTCTACTGGCTCGCCGCCGTCGCTCTGCTCTGCCTGTACTACAGGGGTGGCCGTGGCTCGCCGCCACCACCCCCGCCCGGCGGGGGGCCGCCCCCGGAGACGTACCGGGCCTACCGCGACCGTCGTGACCGGCAGGCCAAGTGGGAGCGGCGTTACCGCCGGGAGCGTCCCCACGAGGCGCGGCGGCAGCAGCGGGAGAAGAGCCGCTAGCCCGTCAGCCCGTCATCCCCGGCGCGTCCCACAGCGGGAACCACCGGGACGTGTCCTTCTCGATCCGCAGATCCCCCTCCAGCGCCGACGCCACCTGAAGCTCCAGGGCGTTGTCCCGGCGCTGGTGGCCGGGGCGGGTGCACAGGGGGTAGAAGGTGCCCCGCTTGTAGAGGTACACGAGGGCCAGCCGGCGGTCGTCGTCCTGGTCCGCCCGCTCGAACGCCGCGAGGGAGCACAGCAGTTGGGGACCGAAGCCGTTGGCCTCCAGCGAGCTGTTCACCGCGTGGAGGTCGTTCACCAGCTCGGGGAGCTGCTCGGGGGAGCGGTACGAGCTGAGCCAGGAGTACCCGTAGTCGTCCTGGGTCAGCTCAACCGGAGGCCCCGCGCGCTCGGCGTCGGCGTCCAGCAGCGCCCGTACCTCCCGGTGCGTCTGCTCGAACGCGGCGCCCTCCACCGTCGCGAAGCACACCGCGCCCGCGCCGGTCGGGGTGAACCCGGCCGCCGCCTGCAGGGTGATCGCCGCCGAAGGCAGCGCGAAGAGCTGATCGAGATCGGGCGCCACCGGCTTCGTACGCCCCAGCAGGATGTCCAGCAGACCCAATGATCAGCCCGTCTTCTCGGGGGCGGCGGCCTCGCCCAGCTCCGCGGAGATCCGGCCCAGTTGGGCGAGCCGCTGCTCCAGGGGCGGGTGGGTGGAGAAGATCCGCTCGATGCCCGGCTCCTTGCCGGTCGCGGGGGTGAAGTAGAACGCGTTGAACGCCTGCGCGGTGCGCAGATCCTTGGTCGGGATACGGGCGATCTCCCCGGACACCTTCGTCAGCGCCGACGCCAGGGCCGAGGGGCGGCCGGTCAGATGCGCGGCCGCGCGGTCGGCGGCCAGCTCGCGGTACCGGGACAGCGCCCGGATCAGCAGGAAGCTGATCGCGTACACGGCCGCCGAGACACCGATCACCGCGGCGAAGATCGCGGCGGTGTTCTGATCGCGCCGGCCCCCGCCGAAGAGCTGCGAGTAGAACATGAACCGGACGATCAGCCCGGCGATCACACCCAGGAACGACGCGATGGTGATCACGGCGACGTCCTTGTGCGCGACGTGCGACAGCTCGTGCGCCAGCACGCCCTCCAGCTCGGCCGGCTCCAGCCGCCGCAGCAGGCCGGTGGTCACACAGACCACCGCGTGATCGGGGTTCCGGCCGGTGGCGAACGCGTTCGGCATGTCCAGCTCGGACACGGCGATCACCGGCTTCGGCATGTCCGCGATGGCGCACAGCCGGTCCACCACCGCGTGCAGCTCGGGGTACTGCTCCCGCTCCACCACATGCCCGCGCATCGCGAACATGGCGATCTTGTCGGAGAACCAGAACTGGGCCACGAACATCACGGCGACCAGCACCGCGACCAATATCCACGACTTCAGCAGCACGATCAGCGCGGCGACGAACGCCACGTACAGCAGTCCGAGCAGAAACATGGTGACCGTCATCCGCACGGTCAGCCGACGGTCACTGCGAAAACGGCTCCGCATCCCGCATCACCCCATACTCGACCTCTCCCCCTGCTTCCAGTGTGCACCCGGCACGGCCCATGCCGGTGGCCGCGCCCGGCAAAGGCTTTCCCCGCTTCCCCCTTCACCGGCCCACCGCCTCGGCCCGGTCGAGCAGCGCCGCGATCTCCGGGCTCCGCACCGCGCGCGGTGCCCGCCGCGCGACCCGGCGTACGGCATGCTCGGCCCACCCCCGCAGCCGGACGTCCGCGTCGCCGAGCAGCGGCACGGCCGCCCGGAGCCGTACGACATCCCCGTGCGCGTCCAGCAGCCGCCACGCCGACACCCGCTCCCAGCGGGGGCGCCCGGCGTCCAGCCGGGACAACAGCCACTCCGCCGGCAGCGCGCGGGCCGAGGGCAGCAGGGCGAGCGTGGCCTCGCCGACCACACCGGGCGCCGGATCGTCCAGCAGCGGCCGCAGCCGTCGTACGTCCGTCACGTCCAGCGTCCGCAGCCCGGCCACCGCCCGCGCCCGTACGCCCGGCGCGGGGTGCTCCAGCAGGGCCCACAGCAGGGGCGCGTCCGCCCGGTCACCGCACTCCGCGAGCCCGATCGCGGCACCGGGTTCCACGGCCGGGTCCGCGCAGCGCGCCCGGTACCAGGGCAGGGGGTCGATGCCGTGCTGCCGTACGACGTACCGCGCGCAGGCCCGCACCAGGGCCGAGCGGTCGGCCAGGAAGTCCACGGCCCGCTCCGGGCGCCCGGCCCGCCGCAGCGCGGTCACCCCGGCCGACCTGGCCTGCGGATTCCGGCCGCCGAGCAGGATCTCCAGCACCTCGGCGGGGGCACCGTCGGCCAGCGCGGCCTCGGCACACCGGCCCTGCACCACCGCGTCGTCGCTCTCGGCGGCGGCGCGGGCCAGCTCGACGGGGGAGAGGCTGCCCTCCTCGACGGCCATGCGGTACGCGTACCTGCGCACCGCGCGGTCGCCGGAGACCAGCAGCGGGGCCAGCCGCTCGCGGGGCGCTTGGCGGAGTACGGCATCCAGCAGGCCGAGGGCGTGGCCACCCCGGTACCGGTCGGCAACGCGGAGGATCATGGGGGCGAGGGTCACGGCCGTACCGGCGTCGAGGATCTCGGCGAGCAGCTCGCGGGCGCGGCTGCGCACCGGCTCGGCCCAGTCGGCGCACCGTACGACGATCAGCGGGAACAGCTCCGGGTGCCCGGCTGCCTCGGCCAGCGCCCGTTGGCGGACCCGGCCGTCGTGGTGGCAGAGGGCGCGCGTGAACTCGTCGTCACCGAGGGGCTCGCTCGTCGCGAAGGCGGCGAGCAGCGTACGGCTGTCACCCGGCGAATCCGGCATCCACCAGGCCCGCGCCCGCCAGTCCAGCTCCAGCCACTCCGCCGGGCCCCTGCCGTTAATAGCGCGACCTCATCTGCGCCCACCCCAGCAGCACGATCACCGCCGCCACACACCCCAGTACCACCACCGTCGACACCCACGAACTTCTGCGGGAACCACGGACCGGGGTCGGATCGGCACGGAACGGCATCGGGTCCGGCGGGTTCTCCTTCCAGCGGGCCGCGAGCATACGGGCCCGCGCGGACGGCTCCTTGTGCTCGGCGGAGTCGGCCCATCTGATGTCGAACTCCCGCTGCCATTCGTCCTGTTCGGCCATGCCACGCAACCCTTCCCGGAGACGGGGTCCATGATCCCCCGAAAGTAGGAAGCGCGAGCGCCGGAAAAGGTTGCATCCCGTCCGGCTCCGGATGCCGAGCGGGAGGTGCTCACCTAGCATCGGGAGAGTGCCGCAGAGCGGGACGCGTTCCGTGTCGTCCCGGCGACCGAAGGCGGCCAGCCCACCGACCGCGCCGGACTCCCACTCCGAGTGCGCGGCCATCCGAACCGTGCAGTCGCGTACCGCACGCGGGGTGGAAGGAAGGTACGTCCATGAATGCACAGCGCGCCAAGCGTCTCGTCGCGGCATCCGCCGCCGGTCTCCTCCTGGCAGCAGGCGGAGCCATCGCCACCACCGGAACGGCCTCGGCGGCCACCACCCAAGTGCCGACCAACCGCGGCTGCGGCTGGTGGGGCAACTGTGGCTACGGCTACGGCCCTGGCTACGGCTTCAACCACGGCTACGGCCCCGGCTACGGCTACAACAACGGCAGCGTCGTGGTGGTCGTCGTCCCAGGATGACCACGAGTGTGACAACAGAGGGCCGCCGTCCCCGCCGGGGCGGCGGCCCTTCTCGTCACCCGGCGCCGCCCGCCGGCAGCTCCACCGTGATCCGCAGCCCGCCCGAGGGGCGCGGGGTGAGGGTCAGGGTGCCGTCGTGCGCGTGCGCGATGGTCCGGACGATCGCCAGACCGAGCCCGGCCCCCGCGTGGTCGCTGTGCACCCGCTCGGTACCGCGCCGGAACGGCTCGGTGAGCGTCGCGGCCAGCTCGGGGGAGAGACGCTCACCGGTGTTCTCCACGGTGAGCGCGACCGTGCCGGGCAGGACGGCCGTACGGACCCACACATGGCCCTGACCAGGCACGTTGTGCACGATCGCGTTGTGTACGAGGTTCATGGTGAGCTGGAGCAGCAGCGCCTCGGAGCCCGTCGTGGGCGCGAACTCGCCCGAGGTCTCCAGGGAGATGCCGTGCTTCTCCGCGAGCGGCAGCAGCGTCTCCGTGGCCTCCTCCGCCAGCAGGGACAGGTCGACGTCCTCCCGCTCGAAGGACCGCTGTTCGGCCCGGCCGACCAGGAGGAGCGCCTCGGTGAGGTCGATCGCGCGGGCGTTGACGGCGTGCAGGCGGTCGAGGAGTTCGGCGGTGTCGCGCTCCGGGTCGGTGCGGGCCACGTCCAGCAGGGCCTTGGAGATCGCCAGCGGGGTACGCAGCTCGTGCGAGGCGTTGGCCGCGAAGCGCCGTTGCTCGGCGACGTGCGCGTCGAGCCGGGCCAGCATCGTGTCGAAGGCGTCGGCCAGCTCCCGGAACTCGTCCCGCCGTCCCGGCAGCCGGATGCGGTGCGAGAGGGAGCCGTTCGCCGCCTTGCGGGTCGCCTCCGTGACGCGGGTCAGCGGCGCGAGCATGCGGCCCGCGAGGAACCACCCGCCGGCCAGGCCGAACACCAGCAGGAACGCCAGTACGCCGGCCGCGCGGGGCGCGAAGACCCGTAGCAGGTTGGAGCGGACCGGGAAGACGTCGTACCGGATCGGCGTGCCCGAGGGCACGATCAGCGCCCGCTCGGGCACGTACCGCAGCAGGAACAGCCACACCGCGGCGAGCAGCAGGGCGCCCGCGAGCATGAGGAACCCGGCGTAGCTGAGGGTGAGCCGGAGGCGGACGCTCGGGCCCGGCGCCCTATCCACGCCCGCTCCCGGCGTCGATGCGGTACCCGACCCCCGGCACGGTCGCGATGAGCCGGGGCTCGCCGAGCCGCTTGCGCAGGGCGGAGACGGTGATGCGTACGGCGTTGGTGAACGGGTCGGCGTTCGCGTCCCACGCCCGCTCCAGCAGTTCCTCCGCGCTGACCACCCCGCCCTCGGCGGCGACCAGTACCTCCAGCACCGCGAACTGCTTCCTGGTCAGGGCGACATGGCGCCCGTCCCGCTGGACCTCCCTGCGGAACGGGTCGAGCCGCAGCCCCGCGATCTCCCGTACGGGCGGCCGGTGATGGGCCCGCCTGCGGTCCAACGCCCGTAGCCTGAGCACGAGTTCGCGCAGGTCGAAGGGTTTGGTGAGGTAGTCGTCGGCGCCGAGCCCGAAGCCGGACGCCTTGTCGTCCAGCCGGTCGGCGGCGGTGAGCATGAGGATCGGCATCCCGCTGCCGGAGGCGACGATCCGCCGCGCGACCTCGTCGCCGGAGGGGCCCGGGATGTCCCGGTCGAGCACGGCGATGTCGTACGCGTTGATCCCCAGCAGCTCCAGCGCGGTGTCCCCGTCGCCCGCGATGTCCGCCGCGATCGCTTCGAGGCGCAGCCCGTCTCGGACGGCCTCCGCCAGATAGGGCTCGTCCTCGACGATCAGCACACGCATGCCGTCGAGGTTACGAGACCGTACATATCGTCCGCGTATCGGAAACCGCATACGCCCCCGCAACACCGTGCCGCCTTGGCTGGCCGCATGATGCGAAACGCGCTCCGCGCCTGTACCCGCCCGGAGCCCTGGAAACGCGGCCCGGTACTCACGGCGCTGGCGCTGCTGCTGGGCCTGCTCCTGCTGCTGCACGCGAAGATCCCGGATTACGCGGGCCTGGGAAGCCTGCTGGACAACGTCCTGCCGTGGCTGGGCGTCTTCATCCCGGTCCTCCTGGCCGCGGCTCTCTGGCGCCGCTCCCTCTCCGCGGTGACGGCGCTCCTACTGCCGGCCGTGGCCTGGACGACCGTCTTCGGCGGCCTCCTCCCCGACAAGTCCCACCCGGGCGGCGACCTCACCGCAGCCACCCACAACGTCGGCACCGCCGACCCGGCCCCGACCGCCCGCACCCTGGCGGCCTCCGGCGCCGACCTCCTGGCCCTGGAGGAACTGACCCCGCAGGCAACCCCGTTGTACGAGAAGACGCTGGCGCGGATGTACCCCCACCACGTGATCCGCGGCACGGTCGGCCTCTGGAGCAAGTTCCCCCTATCGGCCACCCACCCAATCGACATCATGAACTACGGCCCGTTGGCCGCCACGAAGCCGGCCGCCGCGAACCTCCCCGAGAACCGAGCCCTCCACACCACGGTGACCACCCCCGACGGCCCCCTGGCGGTCTACGTGGCCCACCTCGGCTCCGTCCGCCCCATGCCCCGCAAGGGCTTCTGGACCACCAGCCGCAACATCGGCGCCGCCGCCCTGACCAACGCGATCACCGCCGACCGAAGCCCCCGCCTGCTCCTCCTGGCCGACCTGAACGGCACCTGGGACGACCGAGCCTTCACCGCCCTCCGCACCCACCTCCACTCCACCCAGCAAACCTCCGGCACCGGCTTCGGCTTCACCTGGCCGGCAGCCTCCCCGGTGGCCCGCATCGACCAGATCCTGTACCGGGGCCTGGACGCCAACCGCTCCTGGACCCTCCCCAAAACGGGCAGCGACCACTTGCCAGTGGCGGCCACACTGACCTGGTGAAACAGAACCGCCCCCGCCTCCAGAACGGAGACGGGGGCGGCACCTGGTTTCAGGCGGCGACGATCACACGTCGTAGTACAGCTCGAACTCGTGCGGGTGCGGACGGAGCTGCAGCGGGGCGATCTCGTTGGTCCGCTTGTAGTCGATCCACGTTTCGATCAGGTCCGGGGTGAAGACGTCGCCCTGGAGGAGGAAGTCGTGGTCGGCTTCGAGGCGGTCGAGGACGGCCGGGAGGGAGGTGGGGACCTGGGCGACGCCGGCGTGCTCCTCGGGGGCCAGCTCGTAGAGGTCCTTGTCGATCGGCTCGGCCGGCTCGATCTTGTTCTTGATGCCGTCCAGGCCCGCCAGGAGCAGCGCCGAGAAGGCGAGGTACGGGTTGCCCGAGGAGTCCGGCGCGCGGAACTCGACCCGCTTGGCCTTCGGGTTGGAGCCCGTGATCGGGATACGCATCGCCGCGGAGCGGTTGCGCTGCGAGTACACCAGGTTGATCGGCGCCTCGAAGCCCGGCACCAGACGGTGGTACGAGTTCACCGTCGGGTTGGTGAAGGCCAGCAGCGACGGGGCATGCTTGAGGATGCCGCCGATGTAGTAGCGCGCCATGTCCGACAGGCCCGCGTATCCGGCCTCGTCGTAGAAGAGCGGCGCGCCGCCCGACCACAGCGACTGGTGGACGTGCATGCCCGAGCCGTTGTCACCGAAGATCGGCTTCGGCATGAAGGTCGCGGTCTTGCCGTTGCGCCAGGCCACGTTCTTCACGATGTACTTGAAGAGCTGGAGGTCGTCCGCGGCGGCGAGCAGCGTATTGAACTTGTAGTTGATCTCCGCCTGGCCGGCCGTGCCCACCTCGTGGTGCTGGCGCTCGACCTTGAGGCCGGCCTTGTCCAGCTCCAGGGAGATCTCGGCACGCAGGTCGGCGAAGTGGTCGACCGGCGGGACCGGGAAGTAGCCGCCCTTGTAGCGGACCTTGTAACCCCGGTTGTCCTCGAGCGCGCCGGTGTTCCAGGCACCCGCCTCGGAGTCGATGTGGTAGAACGCCTCGTTCTCGGCGGTCTTGAAGCGCACGCTGTCGAACACGTAGAACTCGGCCTCGGGGCCGAAGAACGCCGTGTCGGCGATACCGGTGGACGCGAGGTACGCCTCCGCCTTCTTCGCCACGTTGCGCGGGTCACGGGAGTACTGCTCGCCCGTGATCGGGTCGTGGATGAAGAAGTTGATGTTCAGCGTCTTGTCGCGGCGGAAGGGGTCCACGCGGGACGTCGACAGGTCCGCGCGGAGCGCCATGTCGGACTCGTGGATGGCCTGGAAGCCGCGGATCGACGAGCCGTCGAACGCCAGCTCCTCGTCCGGGTCGAACGCCTCGACGGGCACGGTGAAGTGCTGCATGACGCCCGGCAGGTCGCAGAACCTGACGTCGACGAACTTGACGTCCTCGTCCGCGATGAACTTCTTGGCCTCGTCGGCGTTCTGGAACATCCAGCTCCTCCTACTCCCGACCGTTCCCGCCGGGGTGGTAGATCGTCTCGTGCGGCCAGTGCGGTGGCACACGCTAGGTCCCGACACTAGGGACGGGTGATTTCTCGGGCGTGACTCGTTTGTTTCGCAGAAGTTAACCAGCCACTCCTCCAACGTAACCCCGTCACACCCCTGCCCGTACTGCCCGAAACCAGGCGCAGTACCGTGGTCGGGTGGACAACAGGGAAGTGATGGGGTCGTGGCTCTCCGGGCCGCGTGCGGCCATGGAAGAAGCGGGTGCCGACTTCGGGTACCGGGGCGAGCAGCTCGGCCTGCCGGAGACCGGACCGAACTCGATCGCCCGTCCGGGTCGCCGGCTCGGCGCGCTCGCCGTGGACTGGGGGCTGTGCGTGCTGATCGCATACGGCCTGATCACCCACGGCAACTCCCCGGCCACCAGCAACTGGGCCCTGCTCGTCTTCTTCGCGATGAGCGCCCTCACCGTGGGCACCCTCGGCTCCACGCCGGGCAAGCGCCTCCTCGGGCTCCGCGTGGTCGCCCTGGAGACCGGCACCGTCAACCCGCTGCGCGCCCTGCTGCGCACCTTCCTGCTCTGCCTGGCCGTCCCCGCCCTGGTCTGGGACCGCGACGGCCGGGGCCTGCACGACCGGCTCGCCAAGACCGTCGAGGTCAGGATCTAGCGCAACCCGATACGTACGAAGGGGCGCCCGGAGAATCTCCGGGCGCCCCTTCTCATGTCGTAGGAACTAGCGGCCCCTGCCGCCGCCCTTCGGCATCCGCATGCCCTTCGGCATCGGGCCCTTCGGAAGCGGCATGTTGCTCATCAGGTCGCCCAGCGCCCGCAGCCGGTCGTTGGTGGCGGTCACCTGGGGGCCGGTCAGCACCCGCGGGTACTTCAGCATGGTCGTCCGCAGCTTCTTCAGCGGGACCTGGCCCTCACCGTCACCGACGATCACGTCGTGCACCGGCACGTCCGCGACGATGCGGTTCATCTTCTTCTTCTCGGCCGCCAGCAGGCTCTTCACCCGGTTCGGGTTGCCCTCGGCCACCAGCACGATGCCGGCCTTGCCGACCGCCCGGTGCACCACGTCCTGGCTGCGGTTCATCGCCACCGCGGGGGTGGTCGCCCAGCCCCGGCCGATGTTGTCCAGTACCGCGGCCGCGGCCCCCGGCTGGCCCTCCATCTGACCGAACGCGGCCCGCTCGGCCCGGCGCCCGAACACGATCGCCGTCGCCAGCAGACCGAGCAGCAGGCCCAGGATGCCGCCGTAGACGGGGTGCCCGATCAGGAAGCCGATCACGAGGAGGACGGCGAAAATACCGAGCCCGACAGCCGCGAGTACCAGACCGATCGTCTTGTCGGCCTTGCGGGTCATCTTGTACGTGAGGGCGATCTGCTTCAGTCGCCCTGCGCTCGCGGCGTCCGCCGCGGTTTCCTTCCTCGCCATGCCCACGAGTCTACGTGGCCCCGGGAGCACTCTCGACGGCGGTGCCCGGCGTCATGGCGGGGGTTACGGACGGGCGGCGGCGCGGTCGAGGAACTGCTGCGCCTCGACCCGGTCCTTGGCGCGGCGGCGGTCCTCCAGGACGGAGGTCCAGGCGTTGCGGCGGGCGGTGCGCTGGCCGCCCTGAAGCAGCAGCGTCTCGACCGCGCGCAGGGCGACGGCGAAGGACGGGATGGCGGTGGCGCGGACGGGTGCGGCCTGCATGATCGAGGTCCCCCCTCGGTGCGGGTGGTGTACGGGGCGTGATTCCAGGGTCACTGATTGGTGTTACCAGTGCGTGACCGACCGGTCAAACGGTAGTGAAGCCTCGGCGCGGGTCCCGTACACG
Organism: Streptomyces bauhiniae; assembly: GCF_004784475.1. Taxonomy (GTDB): domain Bacteria; phylum Actinomycetota; class Actinomycetes; order Streptomycetales; family Streptomycetaceae; genus Streptomyces; species Streptomyces seoulensis. The sequence continues at coordinate 419,747 of NZ_SRRT01000003.1, read as the reverse complement.
CCGACGCGGCCCCGCCATGCGCCCTCATCAGCGAGGACGGACGGGACCGCGTCGACTCGGCCATTACTGGCCAGTAGGAACTTGTGCCTGATTTCACACGACTCGCTCACACCGCCTGGGCGGCGATGTAGTTACCACGCTTCTCGATCGCCATCTGGTAAAGGCGCCCGGCGCGGTAGGAGGAACGGACCAGCGGGCCCGACATCACACCGGAGAAGCCGATCCGCTCGGCCTCCTCCTTCAGCTCCACGAACTCCTGCGGCTTCACCCAGCGCTCGACGGGGTGGTGGCGCACGGAGGGGCGCAGGTACTGGGTGATGGTGACCAGCTCGCAGCCGGCGTCGTGGAGCTGCTGGAGCGCCTCCACGACCTCCTCGCGGGTCTCGCCCATGCCGAGGATCAGGTTGGACTTGGTGACCAGCCCGAAGTCGCGGGCCTCGGTGATGACCTTCAGCGAGCGCTCGTAGCGGAAGCCGGGGCGGATGCGCTTGAAGATGCGCGGGACCGTCTCGACGTTGTGCGCGAAGACCTCGGGGCGGGACTCGAAGACCTCGGCGAGCTGCTCGGGCACCGCGTTGAAGTCGGGGGCCAGCAGCTCGACCTTGGTGCGGCCGGTCTCGCGGCCCGCGGTCTGGGCGTGGATCTGGCGCACCGTCTCGGCGTACAGCCAGGCGCCGCCGTCCTCCAGGTCGTCGCGGGCGACGCCGGTGATCGTGGCGTAGTTGAGGTCCATGGTGACCACGGACTCGCCCACGCGGCGCGGCTCGTCCCGGTCCAGGGCCTCGGGCTTGCCGGTGTCGATCTGGCAGAAGTCACAGCGCCGGGTGCACTGGTCGCCGCCGATGAGGAAGGTCGCCTCGCGGTCCTCCCAGCACTCGTAGATGTTCGGGCAGCCGGCCTCCTGGCACACGGTGTGCAGGCCCTCGCTCTTCACGAGGTTCTGCATCTTGGTGTACTCGGGTCCCATTTTCGCCCGCGTCTTGATCCACTCGGGCTTGCGCTCGATGGGGGTCTGGCTGTTACGGACCTCCAGGCGCAGCATCTTGCGTCCGTCGGGTGCGACTGCGGACACGACCGGCTCCCTGCTTGTTGCGAAGTAAGTCTTCGATTCTTCGGCGTACACCAGGGTACGCCCGTGTTCATGGGGTCCTACCGGGGGTGAAAACCTCGCGGACGCAGGCCGCATTCCCGGATCAGACCGCGGCGGGCTTCTCGATCACCCGGGGGGCGAGGACGGCCTCGGCCATGACCTCGCGCAAGTGGCGTTCGACCACCGGCACGACCTCCTCGATCGTGATGTCCCGGCCCAGCTCATTGGCGAGCGAGGCGACACCGGCGTCGCGGATGCCGCACGGGATGATGCGGTCGAACCAGCGGTTGTCCGGGTTCACGTTGAGCGCGAAGCCGTGCATGGTGACGCCCTTGGCCACGCGGATGCCGATCGCGGCGATCTTGCGGTCCTCGCGGCGCTGGCCCGCGTTGGAGGGGGCGTACTCCGGGCCGTTCATCCGGGGGTCGAACTCCTCGTCGGCGATCCGGGGATCGAAGTCGAGGGAGAGACCGCCGAGGCGCTGCTCGACCGGGTCGCCCAGCACCCAGACACCGCTGCGGCCCTCGATCCGGGTGGTCTGGACGCCGTACTCCGCGCAGGCGCGGATCAGGGCCTCCTCCAGGCGGCGGACGTGGGCGATGACGTCCACGGGGCGGGGGAGCTTCTGGATCGGGTAGCCGACGAGCTGGCCCGGACCGTGCCAGGTGATCTTGCCGCCCCGGTCCACGTCGATCACGGGGGTGCCGTCCAGCGGGCGCTCGCTCGGGTCGGTGCGGCGGCCGGCCGTGTACACCGGGGGGTGTTCCAGCAGCAGGACGGTGTCGGGGATCTCGTCGGCGAACCGGGCGGCGTGCACCCGGCGCTGCTCGTCCCACGCCTCCTGGTAGTCGACGGCGTCCGCGCCGAACCCCATGTGGACGAACCGCAAGTCACTCACGGCAAGCGCCTCCCTAAGCCGGGCACCCCTCGTCGGGCCTGTCAGGCGCGTACGGCGCCCACGCCACTGTACGTCCGGACGGGTGACGTCAGCCGCGCGGGTAATCCTCACACGATCGGATGAATGCACGGGGAACTGTGCGAGGGCTTGTTCACTCTCCGCTACATTCGCGCCGTTCGTGAGGCCAAAAGGGCTGTTCACAGCCCGTCCCGGCACCTCAGTGGCCTGTCAGGCAGGAGACCGCACCGCACATGACGGACCGACCCGCGCAGCGCACCCCCAACCGCCAGCTCGCCGCGCTCATCGCAGAGGCGGGGTTCTCCAACGCGGGTCTGGCCCGTCGCGTCGATCAGCTCGGCCTGGAACACGGGCTGGACCTCAGATACGACAAGACCTCCGTCACCCGCTGGCTGCGCGGCCAGCAGCCGCGCGGGACCACTCCCGCGCTGATCGCCGAGGTCTTCACCCGCCGCCTCGGCCGCCGGCTCACCGCCCAGGATCTCGGGCTGGACGCGTGCGCTCCGGTGTACGCCGGGCTCGAGTTCGCGGGGACGCCCGAGGAGGCCGTCGACATCGTCAGCGGGCTGTGGCGCAAGGACTCGGGCAGCCATGCCGAGCTGCGGAAGATCGCGTTCACGCCCGCCGGGCTGGTCGTGCCCAGCCGGGACTGGCTGATCGGCAAGGCCGACGACCGGGTGGCGCGGGAGCCCGCGGTCCGGGTACCGGCGCAGGCCGGGCCCGTGCGCGCCCCCGCACCTCCCGCTGCGCGCCCCTCCGGGCACCGGGTGACCGGCGGGGACCTCGCCGCGCTGCGGTCGGTGGGGGAGCTGTTCCGGGCGCTGGACGACCAGTACGGCGGCGGGCACGCCCGGCAGGCGCTCGTGCGCTACCTGGAGCACGAGTGCGAGCCGATGCTGCGCGGCAGCTACTCCGAGCAGACCGGCCGCCGGCTGTTCGGCGCGGCCGCCGACCTCACCCGGCTGGCCGGCTGGACCTCGTACGACATCGCCGCGCACGGGCTCGCCCAGCGGTACTTCGTGCAGGCCCTGCGGCTCGCCCAGGCGGCCGGTGACCGGGCCTACGGCTCGTACGTGCTGGTCACCATGAGCCGCCAGGCCGTCTACCTCGGGCACGGGCGGGAGGCCGTCCAGTTGGCGCGGGTCGCCCAGCAGGGGATCGGTACTGGCGCGACGCCCGTGGTGCAGGCCCTGCTGCACGCGGCGGAGGCGCGGGCGCACGCCGTCCTCGGGGAGACGCGGGCGTGCACCGGCGCACTGGTACGTGCCGAGCGCGCCCTGGAGACGGCCCGGCCCGGCGACGACGTGCCGCACTGGGCGCGCTTCTTCGACGAGGCCCAGCTCGCCGACGAACTCGGCCACTGCCACCGGGATCTGCACCAGTTCCGGGCGGCCGCCCAGCACGCCGAGCGCTCCCTCCGGCTCCGCTCCGCCACCCACGCCCGCAGCCGCCTCTTCTCCCGCGTCGTCCTGGCCACCGCCCGCCTGGGCCTCGGCGACCTCGACCTGGCCTGCACCCTCGCCGCCGAAGCCGCGGCCCAGGCCGCCGAAATGCGCTCGGTCCGCGCGGTGGAATACATCCGCGACTTCGAACGCCGCCTGGAGCCCTACCGCGACGCGGCCCCGGCGAGGGGGTACCGGGAGCGGGTGGCGGCGCTGGGGTAAGGGCAGGGGGGTGCCCTAGGGGCTGGGCCGCGCCGTCCATCGTCGCGAAGGCCCGCCAGGCGCACGGGCCGCGGTGGGCACGGGGCGGCGCCCGCCGACCCGTCGTCGCGACCGCGGTGGGCTCCGGCAGGGCGCGGGTGTCTGGTGGTCCGGTGCTGAGTCCTGCGGCTGGTGCTCGGGTTGTGGTGGGCGTGCGGGTCGGCGGCCGTCGACCTGTCATCGGGGTGCGGTGGGCCCTGGCTGGGCGCGGGGGCTGGTGGCCTAGCGTGGAGTTCTCCGGCTCAGGGCGGTGAGGCAGTGCTCGTCGGCCCCGCATGGCGGTGCGGCGGGCCTCCGGCCGGGCGGGGCAGGGCTGGGAAAGTAGCGTCCACTGACCCGACCCGACCCGACCCGACCCGACCCGACCCGACCCGACCCGACCCGACCCGACCCGCTGGCCGGCCTCTGGGCCGTGGCAGGGCTCGGGGTGCTGCCGCCGGGTGTGGGTGCGGAGCGCTTGGCGTCGAGTCCTTCGGCCGGTGCTCGTGTCGCGGTGGGTGCGGAGGCAGGGCTCGTAGGGCCGAGACCGCAGCGCGGGGTCTTGGAGGCGCGGGGGGGCGGGGGCCCGGCCGGCTCGGTCCGGGTGGGCCGGCCGGGCCCCCGTGTCAGGCCGCGCGTGGCATTGATGCCGGGGGGTCTGCCAAGTGCATCGAGGTTGTGGCGCCCAGGTCCGTGAGGATGGCTGTTGTGGCTCGGGTGGCGGAGTGGAGGGCGCCCTGGAGGGTGGTGGTGTCGCGGTGGTCGCCGCAGACGTAGAGGCCGGCCAGGAGGCGTACGGGGCGGTGGGGGTCGTAGGCGGGGCGCATCGACGGGACGGCGTCGGGAGTGTGGTGGACGGCCAGGGTTTCCCAGCGGTTCGTGGGCGTGCCGTACAGGCGGGACAGGTGGGCGCGGACGGCGGCGTCCACGTCGTCCGGCGGGGTGCCGAGGACGGTGGAGGAGATCAGGGTGCGGCCCGCCGGGGCGCGGCTGGGGTCGACGTTGCTGAGGACCGCCGTGTGGGCGACCGGGCCGCCCCGGTCCGCGTCCAGCAGCAGGGAGGTGCCCGTGGAGAGCGCCGGGCCGGGGTCGTCGGTGGTGTGGTGGACGACGGTCACCGGGTGGAAGTCCGGGACGCGGAGTCCCGGCAGCAGCTCGGCCGCCGCGCGGGCGTCCGTGGCCAGCAGCACCGCGCGACAGCGCAGCACGCCGTGCTCGGCGGTGGTGACCGAGGTGGTGGAGACCGAGGTGACCCGCACCCCGGTGCGTACCGTGCCCGTCGGCAGGGCGCGCGCCAGCAGCTCGGGCAGTACGTCCGCCCCGCCCTCCGGCACGCTCAGCCGGCCCCCCGCGAACGCCCGCAGCGCGAGGTCGGCACCCCGGCTGGACGTGCTCAGTTCCGGGTCGCACAGCAGCGCGGCGAGCAGCGGCCGCAGGAAGCCGTCGACGGTACGGGCCGGAATCCCGCGCGCCGCCAGCGCGTCGGCGGCGGCCTGTTCCGGGCGGGCCAGCAGCCGGTCCACCGGGGTGGCCGCGATCCGGGCCAGCGCGGCGTTCAGCCGGGCCTGGTCCCATGCCCCGCCGACCGCCGTACCGGCCCGGCCGGGCAGCACGGCGACCGGCCCCCTAGGGGCGCTCGCCAGGGCGCGCGCCACATGGAGTGCGCCCCTTGCGCCCCCTACGGGTGCCGGCGCGCCCGCACGGTGCCTGCGGCCGTCCCGGTGCAGCAGCACACCGGGCGCGAACTGCTTGAGCGCGAGCGGTTCCAGCCCCGGCACGGTGCGCAGCTCGGTGCCGGGCGTGGTCAGGGGCCGTCCGACGCGGTCGAGACGGAAGCCGTCGACCTTCTCGGTCGACATACGGCCGCCGACCTCCGGGGCGGCCTCCAGGACTGCGGTCGTCACTCCTGCGCTGGTCAGCCGATGGGCCGCCGCGAGTCCGGCGACCCCGGCCCCCACGACGACGACGTCCACCTGGTACGCGGGCTCAAGCACGTGGCCCCTCCTGTGGTTGCACGGCGGTGGAGAGGTCATGCCCTCAACTGGCCCGCCGGATACGCGAGTTCGGGTCGAGGTTAGGGTCATTGTCGGTCAATGCCAGTCGCGCATCGGCAGGGCACGGTCGCACGGCGGTCGCATACGGTCATGACCGCTTTGTGCCCCTCAAGATCACGCCTATGCCGCCGGCCTACTCCGCCGCGCGGATCGTGTCCTCGATGCCGGGGAACGCGAACTGGAACCCGGACTCCAACAGCCGCTTGGGCACCACCCGCTGACTTCCCAGCACGTCTCCCGCCATCTCGCCCAGCACGGTCTTCAGCACCGCCGCCGGCACCGGGAACGGGGTCGGCCGGTGCAGCACCCGGCCCATCGCCTCGGTGATCTCCTGGTTGGTCAGCGGGTGCGGCGCGGTCAGGTTGAACGGCCCGGACAGGTCCTCCCGGTCCAGGATGTGCCGGATCGCCGCCACCTCGTCGTGCAGCGCGATGTACGACCAGTACTGCTTCCCGCTGCCAAGACGCCCGCCGAGCCCCGCCTTGAACAGGGGGAACATCTTGGCCCACGCCCCGCCGGCGGCGGACACCACCAGACCGGTCCGCACGAACGCCGTCCGTACGCCCGCCTCCCGCACCGGCGCGGCCGCCTCCTCCCACTCCTCGCACACCGAGGGCAGGAACCCCTCGCCGGGCGGGGCGTCCTCGTCCACGATCCGGTCGCCGGTCTCGCCGTAGAAGCCGATCGCGCTGCCGTTCACGAAGACGCGCGGCGGCTCGGGCAGGGAGGCGGCGGCCTCCGCGAGCGCGGTCGTGCCGAACACCCGGCTGTCGCGGATCATCCGCTTGTACTCCGGCGTCCAGCGCTTGTCCCCGATCCCCGCGCCCGCCAGGTTCACCACCGCGTGGACGCCTGCCAGCCCGGCCGCGTCCACGTAACTCTCCTGGGGGTCCCAGCGGACCTCGTCCGGGCCCTGCGGCTCGCGCCGGACCAGCCGCACCACCTGGTGCCCGTCGGCGGTGAGGGACCGCACCAGGGCGCTGCCGATGAGACCGGACGCGCCGGTCACCGCGATTCGGGAAGAGTCCATGATCCCAGCATGCCCCGCTCGTCCGGAATCAGGGCGGCCGTCTACTCCCTACGACGTGATCAGCTCACCCGTGTCCACCGGCGCCGTCGCGGTCTGCGCGCGGGCGGCGTCCGCCGAGACCTCCGACGCGGTGAGCACGTACCCCGTCTCGGCGCTGGAGGTGGAGCGGGCGAAGACCACGCCGAAGACCCGGCCGTCGGTGGTGAGCAGCGGGCCGCCGGAGTTGCCCGGCCGGACGGTGGAGCGGATGGAGTAGATCTCGCGGGTGACCGTACGGTCGCTGTAGATGTTCTGACCGGTCGCCCGCACCCGGTTCGCCACCGTCGCCGCCTGGAGATCGAGGCTGCCGTCCTGCGGGTAGCCCGCGACCACCGCCGACTCGCCGCGCCGGGCGGAGGAGTCGAAGGGGAGCACCGGGGCGCGCAGCCCCGGTACGTACAGCACCGCCACGTCCTTGTTCGGGTCGAACAGCACCACCCGCGCCCGGTACACCGGGCCGACCCCGCCGATCCGTACCGTCGGATTGTCGATGCCGGCCACCACGTGCGCGTTGGTCATCACCCGGCGCGGGGAGTACACGAAGCCGCTGCCCTCGCGGCCCTCGGCGCCCGCCGAGCCCTCGATCTTCACGGTGCTGCGCCGGGCCGCCTCCGTGGCCGCCGGGGTCACGCTGTCACCGGAGGGCTCGGCCACCTGCGCGGTCGACTCGTTCTCGAAGGGGTTGAAGACCTGCGGGAAGCCCGCCTCCGTCAGCGCGGAGGTGGCCCGCGAGAACCAGGCGGGGGTGGTCTCCGGCATCGTCTGCTGGACCGCGCCGAGCAGGGCGGAGTTGCGGATCGCCGTCGTCACCGTCTGCGAGGGGGCCGCGCCCAGCACGCTCGCGGCGACCCACGCGACGAGGAGGACGGCGACCCCGTTGGCGGCGGCGCCCCCGATGCCGTCCGCGACCCGCAGCGGGCCCGGGGCCGCTCGGTCCATCCGGCTGCGCAGCTTCAGCGCCAGGCGGCCCGCCAGCTCGTGCCCGATCATGCCCGGCACCAGCACGGTGAGCACCGCGACCACCGTGGCCGCCGCCGAGCCGCGCGTCACCAGCCCCGTCACCCACGGCAGCGCCCACACGCCGACCGCCGCGCCGCCCACGAAGCCGGCCAGCGAGACACACCCGGCCACCAGCCCGCGCCGGTACCCCGAAGCCGCGTACAGCAGGATCACCAGCACGAGCAGCACGTCGAGCAGGTCCACGAAGCCGCCTTTCTGTCGGACCCCCTAATACGGACGGGGCAGCCCCGTTGATCAGTCGCACGCCCGGGGGCTTCCCGTATGCGTGTACCCACAGAAACGCCCCGGACCTGGACGATGGTTCCACCGGGTGGCACACCACACATCGCGGACCCGCCGCGCCGGGCCGACAGTGGGATCATGAAGTGGACGCGCCCGTGGCGTATCGCGCGCCTGCCCGGCGTCCTGCCGGCCCTGACCGCCGTCGCCGCCCTGCTGCTGCTCGTGACCGGCAGCGAGCGCGCCGTCACGGCCCACCCCGCGCACCCCACGCCGAGCACCGCACCCGTCGCCCACCGCGCGCCCCGCCCGGCCATCCTGCCCCGCTCCGCCTGGCTCGACCAGGCCACCCTGCGCCGCCAGCCCCCGCCGCGCTACGACGACCGGGTCATCGCCGTCTTCGTCCACCACACCGACTCGCCCAACGACTACGACTGCGCCGACGCCCCCCGCATCATCCGCTCGCTGTACTCCGGCCAGACCGGCGCCCGGCACTGGGACGACATCGGCTACAACTTCCTCGTCGACCGCTGCGGCACCATCTACGAGGGCCGCGCCGGGGGCGCCGACCGGCCGGTCACCGGGGCCCACACCATGGGGTTCAACCACCGCTCGACGGGCATCGCCGCACTCGGCACCTTCACCGCGGGCGCGACGGTCCCCACCGCCATGACCGACGCCATCGCCGCGCTCGCCGCCTGGAAACTCGGCCCCTCCGACACCGACCCCCGCGCCCACGTCCGCCTGACCTCCACCAGCGACCTCAGCCGCTACCACACCGGCGCCCCCGCCACCCTCCCCGCCATCGCCGGCCACAACACCGTCTACGCCACCACCTGCCCCGGAGCCGCCCTCACCACCACCCTCCCCACCATCCGAGCCAAGGCAGCCCGTCTCCAGGGCCGCACCCGCTAGTACTCACGGCTTGAAGCGGTCCCACAGGGTGGGGTACCGGTCCGCCAGGGTGCCGTCGTTCTCGAAGTCGATCGGGGTGCCGGCGGGTTCGCCGGGGGCGGGGGCGATGCCCAGGTCGGGGGCGACCACGCCGGTCAGGCGTTCGTACGCCTCGTCGGCCGCGTAGCCGAGTTCCTCGCCGTCGCCGTCTATCTCGTCGTCGAACTCGTCGAGGAGCTCCGCGAGGGAGTCCGGGTCGTGGAGGGCGCCCTCGAAGACCTCGCGGCCCTGGCCGATGAGCCAGCAGCGGAAGTAGTCGAAGGCGTCGTCGCTCGCGCCGTCCAGCAGGAGCCAGGCCGCGCCCCACAGGTCCCAGCGGTAGGCGCGGTTGTAGCGGGCCTCGAAGTGACGGGCGAAGTCCAGCACCATGTCCGGGTCGAACTGGAGCAGCCGGTCCACCAGCAGGTCGGCCTGCTCCTCGGGGTCGCCCTCGGCGGCCTCGCGGGTGGCGTCGATCAGCTCCCAGAACTCCGTCTCGTCCATCACGCCACCAGCATCGGGCCTCCACCCCCGCCCCGCACGCGGAACGGCACGCCAAAAGCAAGAAGGGGTACGGCAGCACGCCGTACCCCTTCAGCGGACCTCAGGAGGTCACAGCCCGTACTTCTCGCGGGCTTCCTTCACCGCCGTCGCCTTGACCGCGCCGCGCTTGGCGAGCTGGGCCAGGGACGCGACCACGATCGACTCGGCGTCGACACCGAAGTGCCGGCGGGCCGCCGCGCGGGTGTCGGAGAGACCGAAGCCGTCCGCGCCCAGCGAGGACCAGTCCTGGTCGACCCACTGCGCGATCTGGTCCGGGACCTGGCGCATGTAGTCGGAGACCGCGAGGACCGGACCCTCGGCACCCTGCAGCGCCCGCCGCACGAACGGCACCCGCTCCTCGCCGCGCAGCAGGGCCGCGTCGGCGTCCATCGCGTCACGGCGCAGCTCGGACCAGGAGGTCGCGGACCACACGTCGGCGGCCACCCCCCACTCCTCGGCCAGCATCCGCTGCGCGTCCAGCGCCCAGTGGATCGCCGTACCCGAGCCCAGGAGCTGGATGCGCGGCGCGTTCGCCGGGACGGTCACGCCCGCGGACTCGGCCGTGTTGAACCGGTACAGGCCCTTGACGATGCCCTCGTCGATGCCGGGCACCGCGGGCTTGGCGGGCTGCGGCATCGGCTCGTTGTAGACGGTCAGGTAGTAGAAGACGTCCTGGTCCTCGCCCGGCGCGGCCTCGCCGTACATCCGGCGCAGACCCTCCTTGACGATCGCGGCGACCTCGTAGGCGAACGCCGGGTCGTACGTCAGCGCGGCCGGGTTGGTCGCGGCGATCACCGGGGAGTGACCGTCGGCGTGCTGGAGGCCCTCGCCCGTCAGGGTCGTACGGCCGGCCGTCGCGCCGACGAGGAAGCCGCGGCCGAGCTGGTCGCCGAGCTGCCACATCTGGTCGGCCGTGCGCTGCCAGCCGAACATCGAGTAGAAGATGTAGAACGGGATCATCGTCTCGCCGTGCGTGGCGTACGCGGTGGACGCGGCGATGAAGTCGGCCATCGAACCGGCCTCGGTGATCCCCTCGTTGAGGATCTGGCCGTTCTTGGCCTCCTTGTAGTACATGAGCTGGTCGCGGTCGACCGGCTCGTACGTCTGGCCCTTGGGCGAGTAGATGCCGAGCGACGGGAACAGCGACTCCATGCCGAAGGTGCGCGCCTCGTCGGGGACGATCGGCACCCAGCGCTTGCCGGTCTCCTTGTCGCGGACCAGGTCCTTGACCAGGCGGACGAACGCCATGGTGGTGGCGACGTTCTGCGTGCCGGAGCCCTTGTCGAAGGAGGTGAACGCCTTCTCCGCCGGGGCGGGCAGCGGCGCGACCGGGTGCGTCCGGCGGGCCGGGGCCGGACCGCCGAGGGCCGCGCGGCGCTCCTGGAGGTAGCGGACCTCGGGGGAGTCGGCGCCCGGGTGGCCGTAGGGCACCTGGCCGTCGGCGAAGGCGCTGTCGGAGATCGGCAGCTCCAGCAGGTCCCGCATCGCCTTGAACTCGTCCACCGAGAGCTTCTTCATCTGGTGGTTGGCGTTCTTGGAGGCGAAGCCCGGACCGAGGGTGTGGCCCTTGACCGTCTGGGCCAGGATCACCGTCGGCGCGCCCTTGTGCTCCACGGCCGCCTTGTACGCGGCGAAGACCTTGCGGGCCTCGTGACCGCCGCGCGACAGGTGGAAGCACTCGAGGATCTTGTCGTCGCTCAGCAGCTTCGCCATCTCCACCAGCGCCGGGTCGGCGCCGAAGAAGTCCTGGCGGATGTAGGCCGCGTCACGCGTCTGGTACGTCTGGATCTGGGCGTCCGGCACCTGGCGAAGGCGGCGGACCAGCGCGCCCGTGGTGTCGAGCTGGAACAGCTCGTCCCAGGCGGTGCCCCACAGCGTCTTGATCACGTTCCAGCCGGCGCCCCGGAACTGGGCCTCCAGCTCCTGCACGATCTTGAAGTTGGCGCGGACCGGGCCGTCCAGGCGCTGCAGGTTGCAGTTGATGACGAACGTGAGGTTGTCCAGCTCCTCACGCGCGGCGAGCGCGAGGGCCGCCGTCGACTCCGGCTCGTCCATCTCGCCGTCACCGAGGAACGCCCACACGTGGGACGCGGAGACGTCCTTGATGCCGCGGTTGGTCAGGTAGCGGTTGAACCGCGCCTGGTAGATCGCGGAGAGCGGGCCGAGGCCCATCGACACCGTCGGGAACTCCCACAGCCAGGGCAGCCGGCGCGGGTGCGGGTACGACGGCAGGCCGTTGCCGCCCGCCTCCTGGCGGAAGTTGTCCAGGTGCGCCTCGTTCAGCCGTCCGTCGAGGAAGGCGCGGGCGTAGATGCCGGGGGAGGCGTGGCCCTGGATGTAGAGCTGGTCACCGGAGCCGTCGGCGTCCGGGGACTCCTTGCCCTTGAAGAAGTGGTTGAAGCCGGTCTCGTACAGCCACGCGGCCGAGGCGAAGGTGGCGATGTGGCCGCCCACGCCGTGCTTGCTGCCGCGGGTGACCATCGCCGCCGCGTTCCAGCGGTTCCACGCGGTGATCCGGGTCTCCATCGCCTCGTCACCGGGTACGCCCGGCTCGGCGGCGGTGGGGATGGAGTTGACGTAGTCCGTCTCCAGGAGCTTCGGCAGCGCGACGCCGCCCGCCTCGGCACGCTCCAGCGTGCGCCGCATCAGGTACGCGGCGCGGTGCGGGCCCGCTTCCCTGGCCACGGCGTCCAGGGAGGCGCGCCACTCGGCGGTCTCCTCCGGGTCGCGGTCCGGGAGCTGGTCGAGCGCGCTCGGCTGGATGGCGTTGGGGTCGGTCATCTCGCCGCCTTCCTCAGTCGAAGGGGGAAGCCCTCATGGGTGAGGGTTCGGGGTTGCCCTTGGTCTTTGGCAGGACAGGGCGAGAACTCGGTAGAAGTCCGTCGGTGACAATAACTCCCTGATCGATGATCGATCAAAGGTTTGGGGACGAAAACCCGGTCTTGAGGCGAAAGTAGGCACCCGGTGTCTTTCGTACAGGCACGCGGTGCCTTGTTTTCCCAGGTGAGCGGGGGGTGGCTCAGCCGGGTCAGGGGCGGGGCGCGCAGCCCAGCACGTGTGCCTTCACCAGCTCGGGGATGCGGGGGTCGCGGCGCTGGAACGCCTGCACCAGCTCCTCGTGCTCCTCGGCGTAGGACTGCTGGACGGTGCCGAGCCAGCGGATCGACAGGGCGGTGAAGACCTCGATGCCGAGGCCCTCCCAGGTGTGCAGCAGCACGGAGTTGCCCGCGGCGCGGACGAGTTCGCGGTGGAAGCCGACGGTGTGGCGGACCTGGGCGGTGCCGTCGCCGGCCCGGTCGGCCTCGTACAGGGCCGCCACGTGGGGTTCCAGGGCCTCGCAGCTCTCCGCGAGGGTCTCGGCCGCGAGTTCCGCCGCGATGGCTTCCAGGCCGGCCCGTACGGGGTAGCTCTCCTCCAGGTCGGCCGCGGTCAGGTTGCGTACGCGTACGCCCTTGTTGGGGGCGGATTCGATGAGGCGGAGGGATTCCAGTTCGCGGAGGGCCTCGCGTACGGGGGTCTGGCTGACCTCCAGTTCGGTGGCGATCCTTCGTTCCACGATGCGCTCGCCCGGTTGCCAGCGGCCGCTGACGATGCCCTCCACGATGTGCTCGCGGATCTGTTCGCGCAGCGAGTGGATTACGGGCGCGGTCATTCTGGGCTCCTTCGAGAGGGGCGGGCACTATGACCTTACGGGTGTCATGCGCGTGCTGTGTGTGCGGGTGCGGGTTCGTCGTGGCTGGTCGCGCAGTTCCCCGCGCCCCTGGGGAGTGGCAGTTGCCCTGCGCTGGAATGGCGAAGCCCCCTTGTCCTTGGACAAGGGGGCTTCCTCACAGGCCGGGGTTACAGGCCGAGTTCTACCTCGAACTCGCCTGCTTCCAGGATCTGCTTGACCGTGGTCAGGTAGCGGGCCGCGTCGGCGCCGTCGACCAGGCGGTGGTCGTAGGAGAGGGTGAGGTAGGTCATGTCGCGGACGGCGATGACCGTGCCCTCCTCCGTCTCCAGGACGGCCGGGCGCTTCACCGTGGCGCCGATGCCGAGGATGGCGACCTGGTTCGGCGGCACGATGATCGTGTCGAACAGGGCGCCGCGCGAACCGGTGTTGGAGATGGTGAAGGTCGCGCCGGACAGCTCGTCCGGGGTGATCTTGTTGGCGCGGACCTTGCCGGCCAGCTCCGCGGTCGCCTTGGCGATGCCCGCGAGGTTGAGGTCACCGGCGTGCTTGATGACCGGGGTCATCAGGCCCTTCTCGGAGTCCACCGCGATACCGACGTTCTCGGTGTCGAAGTAGGTGATGGTGCCCTCGGCCTCGTTGATGCGGGCGTTGATGACCGGGTGGGCCTTCAGCGCCTGCGCGGCGGCCTTGACGAAGAACGGCATCGGGGAGAGCTTGACGCCCTCACGGGCGGCGAAGGAGTCCTTCGCCTTGCCGCGCAGCTTCATCAGACGGGTGACGTCGACCTCGACGACCGAGGAGAGCTGGGCCTGCTCGGTCAGCGCCTTGACCATGTTGTCGCCGATGACCTTGCGGATGCGGGTCATCTTGACGGTCTGGCCACGCAGCGGGGAGACCTCCAGCGCCGGGGCCTTCTTCGCGGCGGCCGGAGCCTGGGCCGCGGCCGGAGCCGGGGCGGCGGCGGCCTTCGCGGCCTCGGCGGCGGCGATGACGTCCTGCTTGCGGATGCGGCCACCGACACCGGTGCCCTTGACCGACGCCAGGTCGACGCCGTTCTCGGCGGCGAGCTTGCGCACCAGCGGGGTCACGTAGGCGCCCTCGTCGGTCGCCTGGGTGGCGGTCGGCGCGCTCGGCGCGGTGGCCGGGGCGGCCGGAGCCGGAGCCTGGGCGGGCGCGGGAGCCGGGGCCGGGGCGGACGGGACCGGGTCGGGAGCCGGCGTGGTCTGCTGCTGCGGCGCCGGAGCCGACGGGGCCTGCGGGGCGGGAGCCTGCGGGGCCGGGGCGGCGGGGGCGGCCGAAGCCGGGGCAGCCGGGGCCGGAGCGGCCGGGGCCTCGGCGGCGGGCGCCTTCGGGGCCTCGGGAGCGGCGGCCGGGGCGGCACCCGCGGCACCGATGACGGCGAGCTTGGCGCCGACCTCGGCGGTCTCGTCCTCGCCGACCACGATCTCCAGCAGGGTGCCCGAGACGGGCGCCGGGATCTCGGTGTCGACCTTGTCCGTGGAGACCTCGAGCAGCGGCTCGTCGGCCTCGACGGAGTCGCCGACCGACTTCAGCCAGCGGGTGACGGTGCCCTCGGTGACCGACTCGCCCAGCGCGGGCAGGACCACGTCGGTGCCCTCGGCGGAACCGCCGCCGGAGGCCGCCTCGGCGGTCGGCGCCGGGGCGGGCGCCTCCTGCTCGGTGGACGGGGCGGACTGCGGGGCCTCCTGGGCGGCCGGGGCCGGAGCCTCGGCGGCGGGGGCCTCGGCGGCCGGGGCCGCGGCCTCGGCGGGGGCGCCGGAGCCGTCGTCGATCAGGGCCAGCTCGGCGCCGACCTCGACGGTCTCGTCCTCGGCGACCTTGATGGAGGCCAGCACACCCGCGACGGGGGCCGGGATCTCGGTGTCGACCTTGTCGGTGGAGACCTCGAGCAGCGGCTCGTCGGCCTCGACGCGCTCGCCCTCGGCCTTCAGCCAGCGGGTGACAGTGCCCTCGGTGACGCTCTCACCGAGCGCCGGAAGGGTTACGGAAACCGCCATGGTTTCTGTTGCTCCTTAGGAATTGCGGAAGTCTGTGTCGTCGCGCCCGGGGGCCGAAGGCTCAGTCGTGGGCGTGCAGCGGCTTTCCGGCCAGCGCCAGGTGCGCCTCGCCGAGCGCCTCGTTCTGCGTCGGGTGGGCGTGGATGAGCTGGGCCACCTCGGCGGGCAGCGCCTCCCAGTTGTAGATGAGCTGGGCCTCGCCGACCTGCTCACCCATGCGGTCGCCCACCATGTGGACGCCGACCACGGCACCGTCCTTGACCTGGACGAGCTTGATCTCGCCCGCGGTCTTGAGGATCTTGCTCTTGCCGTTGCCCGCGAGGCTGTACTTCAGGGCGACGACCTTGTCCGCGCCGTAGATCTCCTTGGCCTTGGCCTCGGTGATGCCGACGGAGGCGACCTCCGGGTGGCAGTACGTCACACGCGGCACGCCGTCGTAGTCGATCGGGACGGTCTTGAGACCGGCCAGCCGCTCGGCGACCAGGATGCCCTCGGCGAAGCCGACGTGGGCGAGCTGCAGGGTCGGGACGAGGTCACCGACGGCCGAGATGGTCGGCACGTTGGTGCGCATGTACTCGTCGACCAGGACGTAGCCGCGGTCGATGGTGACGCCCTGCTCCTCGTACCCGAGGTTCTGGGAGACCGGGCCGCGGCCGACGGCGACGAGGAGGACCTCGGCCTCGAACTCCTTGCCGTCGGCGAGGGTGACCTTGACCCCGTCCTGGGTGTACTCGGCCTTCTCGAAGAAGGTGCCCAGGCTGAACTTGATGCCGCGCTTGCGGAAGGCGCGCTCCAGCAGCTTGGAGGAGTTCTCGTCCTCGACGGGGACCAGGTGCTTCAGGCCCTCGATGACGGTGACGTCGGCCCCGAAGGACTTCCACGCGGACGCGAACTCGACGCCGATGACACCGCCGCCGAGGATGATCGCGGACTTGGGCACGCGGTCCAGGACGAGGGCGTGGTCGGAGGAGATGATGCGGTCGCCGTCGATCTCCAGGCCCGGCAGCGACTTCGGCACGGAGCCGGTCGCGAGCAGGACGTGACGGCCCTCGACGCGCTGCCCGTTGACATCCACCGACGTGGGGGAGGACAGCCGGCCCTCACCCTCGATGTACGTCACCTTGCGGGAGGCGATCAGGCCCTGCAGGCCCTTGTAGAGGCCCGAGATCACGTCGTCCTTGTACTTCTGGACGGCGGGGACGTCGATGCCCTCGAAGGTCGCCTTGACGCCGAACTGCTCGCTCTCGCGGGCCTGGTCGGCGATCTCGCCCGCGTGCAGCAGGGCCTTGGTGGGGATGCACCCCTTGTGCAGGCAGGTGCCGCCGACCTTGTCCTTCTCGATCAGGGCGACGTCCAGGCCAAGCTGCGCTCCGCGCAGGGCCGCGGCGTAACCACCGCTGCCACCGCCGAGGATCACTAGGTCGAAAACGGTGCTGGCGTCGTTCGCCACGTCACGTCCTCCATGCATGTGCGCCTGTGCCGGTCTCCGATGACCGGCAGGCGGCTGGTGTCCGGCCGCTCAATGCTTCGGCCCTGTGGTGGGGGCCCTGTCCTGCCGGGCTCCATCTTTGCACCTGTCGGGGGTGCGACGGACGCCGGGCCGGGGTGTGAGACGCCCCACGTCCGCTCCGGACGCCTCACGCCGGGGGCGCGGACCGGCCCGGTCCGCGCCCCCCAGGGGGTCCCGCGAGGGTCAGCCGAGGTCGCCGTCGGCGGTCTGCTCGGCCAGCCGCACCAGGGTGCGCACGGCGGTGCCGGTGCCGCCCTTGGGCGTGTAGCCGAAGGGGCCGCCCTCGTTGAAGGCCGGGCCCGCGATGTCCAGGTGGGCCCAGGTGATGCCCTCGCCGATGAACTCGCGCAGGAACAGGCCGGCGACCAGGCCGCCGCCCATCCGCTCGCCCATGTTGGCGATGTCGGCGACGGGGGAGTCCATGCCCTTGCGCAGGTGCTCGGGGAGCGGCATCTGCCAGGCCGGCTCGCCGGACTCCTCGGCCACCTCGTGCAGCGAGGTGCGGAAGGCGTCGTCGTTCGCCATGATCCCGAAGGTGCGGTTGCCCAGCGCCAGCACCATCGCGCCGGTCAGCGTGGCCACGTCCACGATCGCGTCCGGCTCCTCGGCCGAGGCCGCCCACAGCGCGTCGGCCAGCACCAGGCGGCCCTCGGCGTCGGTGTTGAGCACCTCGACGGTCTTGCCGCTGTACATGCGCAGCACGTCACCGGGGCGGGTGGCGGAGCCCGACGGCATGTTCTCGGCGAGCGCCAGCCAGCCGGTGACGTTCACCTTCAGGCCGAGGCGGGCGGCCGCGACGACGGCGGCGAACACGGCGGCGGCACCGGCCATGTCGCACTTCATCGTCTCGTTGTGCCCGGCGGGCTTGAGCGAGATGCCGCCCGAGTCGTAGGTGATGCCCTTGCCCACGTAGGCGAGGTGCTTGTCCGCCTCCGGGTGCTTGTACGCCAGCTTCACCAGGCGCGGGGTGGCCGCCGAGCCGCCGCCGACGCCGAGGATGCCGCCGTAGCCGCCGTCCTTCAGGGCCTGCTCGTCCAGCACCTCGATGGTGAGGCCGTGCTCGTCGGCCGCGGCCTGCGCGACGGCGGCGAATGCCTCCGGGTCCAGGTCGTTCGGCGGGGTGTTGACGAGGTCGCGGGCGCGGTTCAGCTCCTCGCCGATCGCCGTCGCGCGGTCGACGGCGGCCTGGTAGCCGTCCTCGCCCTCCGCGCCGCCGAGCAGCACGGCCTCGCCGAGCGGGCCGCTGCCGTCCTTCGCCTTCTCGTCCTTCGGGCTCTCCTTGTACGCGTCGAAGGCGTACGCGCCGAGCAGCACGCCCTCGGCGATCGCGGCCAGCGCGCCCGGACCGTCGACGGGGAGCGCGAAGGCGGCCTTCTTGGTGCCGGAGAGACCGCGGGCGGCCACACCGGCGGCCCGGCGCAGCGCCTCGGCGTCGTACCCGGCGTCCGCCTCGGGCTCGGCGCCCAGACCCACCGCCACCACGAGCGGGGTGTCGAGACCGGCGGGGGCGGGCAGCTTGGTCAGCTCGCCCTCGGCGCCCGAGGCACCGAGGGTCTTCAGGACGCCGGCCAGCCCGCCGTCGTACGCCTGGTCGACGGCCTCGGCGCCGGGCGCCACGACGGGGCCCGTGCCGGCCTTGGCGACACCGATCACGATCGCGTCGGCCCGCGGGCCCGGCGCCGCGGCAGGCTTGAGAGTCAGAGCAGTCACGGTGGTGAAATCTCGCTTCCGATGTGAAGTTTGCTGGGGCCGTTTGCGCAAGCCGGTCGTCCGCGAGGGGCGACCGCCGCAAGGGGTGGGTCGACTCCCTGTCGGCGAACACCCGCCACGAGACTACGCGCGTACGTGCGATCGCTCATGGCCGAGGACCACCCCGGCCGCCCGCACTTCGGGCACCTCTGTCAGGCGAGGGGGACAACTCGCCCCAGGTACGGCACAGTTGCCGTGCTCAGCCGGTGCCGCCCAGGCACAGCACGAGCAGCGCGGCCGTGGCCGAGGTCTCCGCGAGGGCGCCGAACACGTCCCCGGTGACCCCGCCGAAGCGGGAGACGCAGCGGCGCAGCAGCAGTTCGGCCGGGACCAGACAGAGCGGTACGGCCGCCGCCGCGCGCACCGCCTCCCACGGCCCGAGCAGCGCCCCGCCCGCACCGGCCGCCAGCGTCACCGCCGCCCCCACCGCCAGCGCCCCCGCCACCGGCACCACCCCGGCCACCGCCGCCCCGAGCCCCTCGGGACGGGCGGCCGGCACCCCGGCGCGCGCGGCCAGCGTGAGCGCCAGCCGGGCCGCGACCCCGGAGACGACGGCCCCGAGCGCGCCCCGCGCCCACGAGTCGCCGTACAGCCCGGCGAGCGCGGCGACCTGGGCCAGCAGCGTCAGCACCAGGGTCAGCACGCCGAACGGCCCGATGTCGGACCGCTTCATGATGGCGAGGGCCTCCTCGGCGGGCTTGCCGCTGCCCAGCCCGTCGGCGGTGTCCGCGAGCCCGTCCAGGTGCAGCCCGCGGGTGAGCGCGGCCGGTACGGCGACGGAGGCGACGGCCGCGAGCAGCGGGCCCATGCCGAGGAACAGGAGCAACAGCCCGAGCCCGGCGGAGGCGAGGCCGACGGCCAGCCCCGTCAGCGGGGCGCACAGCATGCCCGCCCGCGCGGCCGTCCGGTCCCAGCGGTGCACGCGGACCGGGATCACGGTGAGGGTGCCAAAGGCGAAGCGGGGTCCGTCGAGCGGCGGGGTCCTGGGCATCGGCGCAGGCTACCGGGGCCGTCGCCGGGCCCGGTCGGCGGGCCGGGGATAAAGTGCGCACATGGGGCACTGGTGGGAGCGGAACATCCTGGAACCGGGCAAGCTTCCGCTGCTGCTGGCCCTCTTCTCGTTCGTGCTCACCTTCGTCGTGACCCGGATCATCGTCCGGCTGATCCGCGCCGGGAAGGGCCCGTTCGGCAACGTCCAGGCGGGCGGGCTGCACATCCATCACGTGGTGCCCGGAGTGGTGCTCACCATCGTGGGCGGCTTCGGCGCCGTCGCCAGCGACCGGCACGGGGCGGGCGGCGCGATCGCCGCCGTGGTCTTCGGGATCGGCGCCGGGCTGGTGCTGGACGAGTTCGCGCTGATCCTGCATCTGGACGACGTGTACTGGAGCGCGGAGGGCCGCAAGAGCGTCGAGGTCGTGGTCATCACCGCCGCGCTGGTCGGGCTGCTGCTCGCGGGGTTCTCCCCGTTCGGCGTCAACGACCTCTCGCAGGACGAGTTGCAGGACCGGGGCGAGGTCATCGCGTTCGTCGCGGCCAACTTCCTCGTCTCGCTGGTCGCGTTGAGCAAGGGCAAGACCCGTACCGCCGTGTTCGGGGCGATCGTGCCGCTGCTGGCGCTGGCGGGCGCCCTCCGGCTGGCCCGGCCGGCGTCGTTCTGGGCGCGGCGCTTCTACGGCCGCCGCCCGCGTGCCCGCGCCCGGTCCCTGCTGCGGGCCTACCGGCACGACCGGCGCTGGGCGGGGCCCCGGCGGGTGGTTCAGGACTGGATCGGCGGCAAGCCCGACCCGTCCCCGGCCCGGCTGCCCAGGGGCGGCTGAAGCTCCGCCAGGCACAGGGTGCCGACGGCGAGCAGGGCCGCGAGGTGCTCCTTGCCGGCCAGGTTGTCCTTGAGCAGCACCTCGATCACTATCGCGGCCGGTACCGCCATCGCCGTCACACGCGCGTGGTGCCGTACCGCGACGTACACCGCGAGCCCGACCACGGCGGCCGAGGGGCCGGTGTCCACCACGAGGGCGTCCGAGGCGGGCAGGCCGAAGGGGGCGTGCGGGCCGAGGGCGATGCCGATCCGGGCGTACAGGGTTCCGGCGAGGGTGGCGGTGTAGGCGATGAGCAGGGTGCGTCGGCGGCCCAGGCAGAGTTCCGCGATGCCGAACACGCAGAGCACCTGGGCCAGCGCGCCCCACACCGGCAGGTCGAGGGCGGGCACGAACAGGGAGAGCGGGGTGCGCAGCAGGGCCAGCCAGAGCGGGTCGGCGGCCCGTACGGCACCGGCCGCCTCCACCAGGGCGAAGCCCCAGGGCTGGTTCTGCACGAACTGGAGCAGCGCGGTCAGGCCCACCGCGCCGAGCGTCAGCGGCGCCCCGAGCAGCGGGCCGCGCGCGAGCAGCGCCGTCCGCAGGGCCGCGTACAGCGGGCCCCACTCGGCGCGCGCCCACGCTCTCACCGGTGGGTCTCCAGTTGTCTGCGGTGCAGCCACTTCGGCAGGCCCGGCGCCTCCAGGAACCCCTCCGCGCGGGCCGCCGCCAGGGCGATCCGGGGCAGGTCGGCGCTCTTCTCGAAGAGCAGGAAGCGCGGCTCCCAGATGGGCCGGTACTTGGCGTTGGCCCGGTACAGCGACTCGATCTGCCACCAGCGGGAGAAGAAGCTCAGCAGCGAGCGCCACAGCCGCAGCACCGGTCCGGCGCCGAGCCGGCCGCCGCGCTCGAACACCGAGCGGAACACGGCGAAGTTCAGCGAGACCTGGGTGACCCCGATCTCCCGCGACCGGCGCAGGAGGTCGATCACCATGAACTCCATCAGCCCGTTGTCGCTGTCCCGGTCACGCCGCATCAGGTCCAGCGAGAGCCCGCCGGGGCCCCACGGCACGAACGACAGCAGGGCGCGCAGCCGGCCCTCGGCGTCGGTGCACTCCAGCATCACGCACCGGCCGTCCTCGGGGTCCGCGAGCCGGCCCAGCGCCATGCTGAAGCCGCGTTCGGTGGCGCCGTCCCGCCAGTCGTCGGCCCGCTCCACGAGCCGGGCCATCTCGGCCGCCGGGATGTCCTCGTGCCGCCGCATCCGCACCTCGTACCCGGCCCGCCGCACCCGGTTGTACGCCTGGCGCACGGTGCGCATCGCGCGGCCCTCCAGGGTGAACTCGGCTACCTCCACGATCGCTTCGTCGCCGAGTTCGAGGGCGTCCAGGCCGTGCCGGGCGTAGACGGTCCCGGCCTCCTCGCTCGCGCCCATCACAGCCGGAATCCAGCCATGGGCCCGTGCCTCGGTGAGCCAGGGCGCGATGGCGCCGGGCCATGCCTCGGGGTCGCCCAGCGGGTCGCCGGAGGCCAGGCTGACCCCGCCCACCACCCGGTAGGCGACGGCCGCCTTGCCGGTGGGGGACCACAGCACGCTCTTCTCCCGGCGCAGCGCGAAGTAGCCGAGGGAGTCGCGCTCGCCGTGCCGGTCCAGCAGCTCCCGCAGCCGCTTCTCGTCGTCCTCGGTGAGCGGGTCGACGGCGCGGCGGGAGCGGAACGCGGCGTACAGGACGGCGAGGAGGAGGGCCGTACTGAGCACGTTCACGCTGACATTGGCCCAGTTCGGCGGGTCGATGCCGGGGAAGCCGGACTCCTCGGTGGCCACCGACACCAGCCGCAGCGTGCCGTACTGCCAGCGCTCCCAGAACGTCGAACGGGCCGCGTCCGGCGCCTGGTTGGTGGCCGTCACCAGCAGTGCGGCGAGCAGCGAGGCGGCCGTACCGCCGCCGAGGGCCACACTCGCGGCGAGGCGGGGGTTGGCGCGGTCACCCTTGGCGTAGAACTCCCGGCGGCCCAGCAGCAGGACGGTGACGAAGGCGGCCGTCAGCGCCAGCGAGACCCAGTTCTGCGGGGAGCGGCGGATCTCCGGGAACGCCATGGCGACCGCGAACAGCGCCAGAAAGGCCCCGCTCAGCACCAGGTTGAGAATCCACGCGGCCCGCTTGCGCCGCCGCATGGTGATGGCCAGGAACGCGGTGAACACGCCCGAGGCGAAGCCGGCCGTCAGCAGGTACGGCGTGAACAGGTTCTCCTGGTTGTGGCGGCGCACGTCCTGGCCCAGCGAGACCCACACCGCGCTGAGGAAGTTGACGAACGCGACGGCCCGCAGGTACCAGACGGCGCTTGCGGCGGCCCGGCGGGACGACACCCCGCCCGGCCGCCGCCCCGGTTCGGTCCGCTGGTCCGGTTCCGTCCGCCGGTCCGGCTCGCTCGACCGGTCGGCAACTCGGGCATCTCCCATGAGCGGGGATCATATGTCCGCATTTGCCGTGAATCGCGCTCATCGGTGCGACGGGAAGGGGCCGGGTCAGGCGCTCTCGTCTGTCTCCTCGGGCTTCTCCGCCTCCGGCCGCTCCGGCAGCTCGGCGGCCAGCGCGGCGGCCGAGCGGACCAGGGGGAGGGCCAGCAGGGCGCCCGCGCCCTCGCCGACCCGCACGCCCGTCGTCAGCAGCGGCTCCAGCGCCATCCGGTCCAGCGCCTTCGCCTGCCCCGGCTCACCGCTGTCGTGGGCCGCGAGCCACCAGTCCGGCGCCCGGAACGCCACCCGCTGGCCCACCAGCGCACAGGCCGCGGCCACCACACCGTCCAGGATCACCGGCAGCTTGCGCACCGCGCACTGGAGCAGGAAGCCGGTCATCGCGGTCAGGTCGGCGCCGCCCACCGTCGCCAGCAGTTCGAGCTGGTCGCCCAGGACCGGGCGGGCCCGGCGCAGGGCGTCCCGTACGGCCGCGCACTTGCGCATCCAGGCCAGGTCGTCGATGGCCTCGCCGCCGCGTCCGGTCACCACCGAGGCGTCCGTCCCGCACAGCGCGGCCACCAGCACCGCGGCCGCCGTCGTGCCGCCCACGCTCACATCGCCGAGCACCACCAGGTCCGTACCGGAGTCGGCCTCCTCGTCGGCCACGGCCATGCCCGCGCGGAACGCCGCCTCGGCCTCCTCGGCCGTCAGCGCGTCCTCGATGTCGATCCGGCCGCTGCCGCGCCGCACCCGGTGCCGGGTCACCTCGGCGGGGAAGGCGTCCGGGTCGCAGTCCAGTGCCAGGTCGACCACCCGTACCGGGACGTCCAGCCGGCGGGCCAGCACCGCGGCCGGGCTCGCGCCCTCCAGCACCGCCCGGACCAGGTCGGCCGCGCCGCCCTCCGGGCGCCGGGAGACGCCGAGGGTGGCGATGCCGTGGTCACCGGCGAAGAGAACCAGCTTCGGGTGCTCGACGGGCCGTACCGGCACCGCGCCCTGCGCGGCCGCCAGCCACTCGCCCAGCTCGTCCAGCCGGCCCAGCGCGCCGGGCGGCACGGCCAGGCGCTCCCGCCGCGCCTCGGCGTCCCGGCGCACGCCGCCGTCCGGGCGCTCGATCAGATCGGTGAAGTCGTCGAGTTGAAGGCTGTCCATTCGCGGAACAGTACCGCCCGCGCGCGAGGCGCCCCGCGCCACACCGCCACCACGCCCGGCGCACGTCATTGCACCCAAGATCGGCATCCCATACGTTCCGGTTTACCGCGAAATGCCGTACAGGAGCCGCCATGCCGTCCTCGCCCTCCGCCCCCCAGGTCAGCGACCGGTTCCCCGGGCCGCGCCGCGCGGACTGTCCCTGGTGCGGCTCGGCCCGCCTGCGCACCCGGCTGCGCGGACCCCGCGCGCTGGCCCTGGACGAGTGCGGGGCGTGCGCCCACGCCTTCCAGAACCCCATGCCGCCCGCCGACGCCCCCGCGCCGTCCCCCCGCTCCCACCGGGCCACCGCCCGCGCCCTCGCCGGGCTGGCCGACCCCGAGAGCTGGCTCGACGTCGGCACCGGGCACGGCCACTTCCCCGAAGCGGCGCGGGAGTTCTTCCCGTACACCAGCTTCGACGGGCTCGACCCCACCGCGCGGGTCGAACGGGCGCTGGCCGAGGGCCGAGTCGAGGAGGCCCACCGGGGCCTGCTCACCACGCCCGGCGTCACCGACCGGCTGCGCGCCCGCTACGACGTGGTCAGCCTGCTCCACCACCTGGCCCACGTCCCCGACCCCCGCGCCGAACTGCGCGCCGCGCTGACCGTCCTCCGCCCCGGCGGCCACCTCGTCATCGAGTCCCCGGCCCCCGACAGCGCCTACGCCGGCCTCCTCGGCCCCCACTGGCTCCCGCACCGGCACGCCCACCTGCTCCCGCTGCCCAACCTGGAAGCCGAACTGAGCGCCCTGGCCTGCACGGTCACCACCACGACCCGCATCCACCAGCCCCAGGACCTCACCACGACCTTCCCCCGCCCCCTACGGGCTCCCCTGACGGCGGCCACGGCGCTGGACCACCTCCTGGCCCCCCTGACCCGCCGGACCCGCTTCGCCAACACGTACCGGGTGGTGGCCCGCAAGCCGGGACGGTTCTAACCGCGCAGCACCAGCGCCTGGCCCGCCACCACCAGGACGACCTGCTCGCACTCCGAGGCGAACGCCGTGTTCAGACGGCCGAGTTCGTCGCGGTAGCGGCGGCCCGAGGGGGTGGCCGGGACGATGCCGGAGCCGACCTCGTTGGAGACGGCGACCACGGTGCGAGGGGTTTCGCGGACGGCGCGGGTGAGTTCGTGGACCCGCTCGCGCAGCGCCTTCTCGCCGCCGTCGGCCCACTGGGCGTCGTCCCAGGCGCCGACCGCGTCCATCACGTCGGTGAGCCAGAGGGAGAGGCAGTCGATGAGCAGCGGGGGGCCGTCCTCGGCGAGGAGCGGGACCAGGTCCGTCGTCTCCGCCGTACGCCAGGAGCCGGGGCGGCGTTCGCGGTGGGCGGCGACCCGGTCCGCCCACTCGCGGTCCCCGGCGCGGGTGCCGCCGGTCGCGGCGTAGACCACGTCGGGGAAGGATTCCAGGCGCCGTTCCGCCTCCACCGACTTGCCCGAGCGGGCGCCGCCCAGCACCAGCGTCCGGCGCGGCACGTCCGGGACCTCGTCGTACGCGCCCACCGCCAGCGTCATCCCGTCCGGCACCGTCCGCGCCCCGGCCGCCGCCAGCCGCCGGGGCAGCTCAGCCGCCTGGGGCACGTCATGGTCCAGGTGGACCGCGACGACATCGGTCGCCGGACCCACCCCGCCGGCCGCCCGCAGCCGGGCCAGCGCGTCCGGGCGCCCCACGATGTCGGCCAGCACCATGTGGTACGGCTCCGGCACCTCTTCGAGCCCGGCCGGTGCGCCGCCCGGCGGGAGGTACAGCAGCCTCAGG
The DNA here is from genome assembly GCF_004784475.1 of Streptomyces bauhiniae. Lineage (GTDB taxonomy): Bacteria > Actinomycetota > Actinomycetes > Streptomycetales > Streptomycetaceae > Streptomyces > Streptomyces seoulensis. The sequence goes on along the minus strand of NZ_SRRT01000003.1, from coordinate 394,072 downwards.
CCGTCCGGCCCGGTCACCTCGTATCCCGTACCGCCCGCGTCCATCGCCAGCGCCCTCACCCGATGCCCCGTCAGCAGGGTCAGCTCGCGGCCGTCCGGCACCCGGACCGGCTGGGGCAGCCCGGCGGGGACCTCCACGGCGGGCCCGTCGTGCGGGTGGGAGAGCAGCACCTGGCGGACCCGGCCCAGCGAGTGCCCGGCGCGGGCCGCGGCGAAGGCGGCGCCCGGGGTCAGGTCCAGCAGCAGCACCCCGTCCACCAGCAGCGCGGTGGCCGCCCGCGCGTCCGGGCCGAGCGCGCTCGCGCACACGGCACAGGGGCAGTCGGGGCGGGGCAGTCCCGAGGGGGCACCGGTGCCGAGCAGAGTGACGTCCACGGAACCGATTTTCACCTGTCCCGGCGGGCGCCGCGCACCGGGTCACCTGAGCGGACGATGATCCACGATGTCCTGTGGGCGGCCCCGCCGACCGCATACGCTGCCCGCAGGAGTCGGATCGAAGGAGGCTTGCATGACAGCTTGGACATGGCGGTTCGAGAAGGCCGACGGCACGGAGGTCCCGCCCGCCGTGGAGCCCGAGGAGTTCACCACCCAGGGCGACGCCGAGTCCTGGGTCGGCGAGAACTGGAAGGCGCTGCTGGAGGGCGGCGCGGACCAGGTGCGCCTCTTCGAGGAGGGCACCGAGATCTACGGGCCGATGAGCCTCGACGCCGAAGGGGTGTAGCCCCGGTCCAGCGGGGGCGGGGACACTCCCGCTCCCGTCGGGGTCACTGTTCCCCGAGTGTCACCTCGGCCGTGTGCTGTGAGCCCGAGCGCTGGTAGGTGACCTCGACCTTGTCGCCGGGTTTCCTGTCCGCCAGCGCCTCGGCGAGTTCCGTGGTCGTGCCGACCGGGCTGTCGCCCAGCCGGGTGATCACATCGCCCGCCCCGAGCCCCGCCTTCGCCGCCGGACCGCCCTGCTGCACCGTGACGACCGCCGCCCCGGCGGGCCGGTAGCCGTCGTCCACCACCGTGCGGACCGTGACGCCCAGCGCGGCCCGGCCCGAGTCGGTGACCTTGCCGGTGGCGATGATCTGCCCGGCGACCGTACGCACCATGGACGCCGGGATGGCGAAGCCGATGCCCGGCGCCGCCCCGCCCTGCATGCCGGGGTCGGCCGCGCCCAGCGTCGGGATGCCGATGACCTGGCCGTTCAGGTTCACCAGGGCGCCCCCGCTGTTGCCCGGGTTGATCGCGGCCGAGGTCTGCACCATGTTGGGAATCGTGGCGCCCGCGCCTCCGTCGTCGGCGGGCTCGCTGACGGTCCGTCCGGTGGCCGAGACGATGCCCTGGGTCACGCTGGAGGCCAGCCCGAGGGGGGAGCCCATGGCCAGCACGATCTGGCCGACCTCCACCTTGTCCGAGTCGCCGAACACCGCCGGGCGCAGACCCGCCGGGGCCTTGTCCAGCTTGATCACCGCGAGGTCCTGCTCGGGGTAGGAGTAGACCAGGCTCGCCGCCAGCGGTTCCTCGCTGCGGGCCGTGGTCACCCGGAAGGTCTTCTCGGAGCCGACCACGTGCGCGTTGGTGACGATGTGGCCCTTGTCGTCGTAGATCACGCCCGAGCCGAGGGACTGCCCCGCCTGGATCTGCACGACCGAGGGCAGCACGTCCTTGATGACCTTCTGGTACTGGTCCTGGAGGTCGTCCGCCGCCATCGGCAGTGCCGCCTGCGCGGTCGGCGGGCCGCCCTTCCGGGCCCGGTCCGCCGGGTCCGAGCAGCCGCCCACGAGGACGGCGGCGCACACCAGCACGACGGCCACGGCACCCCTGCGCCCGGCCCGGATACGGGAAGCGTCCATGGACGAGTCTCCCCACGGGTCACGGACAGGGGCCCGCCCAATACCGCCGAACGGGACTAGCCCCGCACCCCGCACAGGTGCAGCAGTTCCGCGATTCCCCGGTACGGGTCCGTGCGGCAGGCGCGTTCCTCGACGGCGAGGAGGGTCTCCAGGTCGTCGGGGGAGACGGGGGCGGAGGGGACACGGCCCGCGAAGACCTGGACGCCGTACCAGGCGTGCAGGGGGGCGGCGATGCCGTGCAGGGTGGCCGTCAGGGCGGAGAGGCGGTCGGCGCGGCCCTCGGCGGCGGGCGCGGGCGGAGTGTCGCCGTCGGCCTCGGTACGGGAGCGGGGGAGCAGGGCGGCGCTGTCCAGCGCGGCCAGTGCCCCGGCCCAGTCACCGGCGAGGCCGGGCCCCATGGCGAGGGCGTCGCCGTTGCGCACCAGCAGGGACAGCAGCCCGCCGGGCGCCAGCATCCGGGCCAGCCCGGCCACCAGCGCGTCGGGCTCCTCCACATGCATCAGCACCCCGTGGCACAGCACCACGTCGAAGCTGCCCGGCAGGAAGTGCACCCCGGTGTCCCGGCCCTCGCCCTGCACCAGCCGGACCCGCTCGCGGATGCCGTCCGGCTCACCGGTCAGCGCCGCACGCGCGGCCGCGACCAGCTCCGGGTCGCGCTCCACGCCGGTGACCATGTGGCCGAGCCGGGCCAGCCGCAGCGCCTGCGCGCCCCGGCCCATGCCGACGTCGAGCACCCGCAGCCGCCGCCCGACGGCGAAGGCACGGGCGAGCTGCTCGTCCAGTTGCCGGGTGACCAGGCGCTGCCGGATCAGCTCGCCCGGCGTGTGCGACCCGGTCAGGGCCGCCGTACCGGGAGCGGCGTCTGCGCTCAGGGCCGCTCTCCGCGCTTGACCTGCGGCTTGGGCAGCCGCAGCCGGCGCATCTGGAGCGAGCGCATCAGGCCGTACATGACCGCGCCACGGCGGTTGACGTCCGGGAACTTCTCGGCGAGCCGCTTGTTCAGCCGGTAGCCGCTGAAGGCGGAGTCGACGACGATCAGCACGATCACGATCAGCCACAGCAGCAGCGCGATGCTCTGGATCGAGGGCACCCGCACCACGCTGAGGATCAGGATCACGATGGCCAGCGGCAGGAAGAACTCCGCCACGTTGATCCGCGAGTCGACCCAGTCACGGGCGAACTTGCGCACCGGCCCCTTGTCCCGGGCGGGCAGGTACCGCTCGTCGCCCCCGGCGAGCGCGCGGCGCTGCCGGTCCAGGGCCTGACGGCGGTCCTCCCGCTGCCGCTTGGCGGTGTCCTTGCGGGACACGGGCGTACTGGCGACACTGCGGCGCTGGGTCTGGGCCTCACTGCGCTTCGGCGTGGGCCGACCCTTGGGGGCCTGCGGGTCGCGGGGCTGCATGGAGCCGGTCACCTGCGCCTTGTCGGCGGGTGCCTTCTCTTCCTTCGCACGGCTACGGAACACAAAACCCAAGGGTACGGGCATCACCGGCATGGACCCCAGTCCCGCGGGGAACGATCCGGCAACGCCGGACGTCTATCGGGGTACAGAAGAGGACGTCACCGGCGCTTTCCGGGCGAGTCGTGCACCCGGCGGGGCGTCACCCCGGGGATCACCTACTCCTCACGCCGGAGTGGCCGGGCCGGGGCTCGTCCTTGGGGAGGAGCGCATCGCTCCCCGAACGGTGCGGTAATGGTGGCAGGGCCCGTACTGTGGGTTCTGTCGCAGGATCGGTGAGCTGGAGTCCGTCAGAAGGGGGCGCGCGAAGCCCATGAGCGGTGTCATGAAGCGTATGGGGATGATCTTCCGCGCGAAGGCGAACAAGGCCCTTGACCGGGCCGAGGACCCGCGCGAGACCCTCGACTACTCGTACCAGAAGCAGCTCGAGCTGCTCCAGAAGGTGCGGCGCGGTGTCGCCGACGTGGCGACCTCCCGCAAGCGCCTGGAGCTCCAGCTCAACCAGTTGCAGCAGCAGTCCGGGAAGCTGGAGGACCAGGGCCGCAAGGCCCTCGCGCTCGGCCGGGAGGACCTCGCCCGCGAGGCGCTGTCCCGCCGCTCCGCTCTCCAGCAGCAGGTCACGGACCTGGAGACGCAGCACGCCACCCTCCAGGGCGAGGAGGAGAAGCTGACCCTCGCGGCCCAGCGCCTCCAGGCCAAGGTGGACGCCTTCCGTACGAAGAAGGAGACCATCAAGGCCACCTACACCGCCGCCCAGGCGCAGACCCGCATCGGGGAGGCGTTCTCCGGCATCTCCGAGGAGATGGGCGACGTGGGCATGGCGATCCAGCGGGCCGAGGACAAGACGGCCCAGCTCCAGGCGCGGGCCGGCGCGATCGACGAGCTGCTCGCCTCCGGCGCGCTGGACGACCAGTCCGGCATGGCCAAGGACGACATCCAGGCCGAGCTGGACCGCCTCTCCGGCGGTTCGGACGTCGAGCTGGAACTCCAGCGGATGAAGGCCGAGCTGGCGGGCGGCTCCTCCGCACAGCAGCAGGCCATCGAGGGCGGTACGGGCGGCTCGCAGGCGCAGCAGCAGCCGCAGGACACCCCCCGCTTCGACAAGCAGTAGCCCGCCGCCGGGACCCGAACCGAGGAGGCCGTAGTGATCGTACGGATCATGGGTGAGGGCCAGGTGAGGCTGGACGACTCCCGCTTCCCTGAGCTGAACGAGCTGGACGACGAACTGCTCGCCGAGGTCGAGGGCGGTGACGAGGAGGGCTTCCGGCGCACCCTGCACGCCCTGCTGGAAGCCGTCCGGAAGCTGGGCACCCCGCTCCCGGACGACTCCCTGGAACCCTCCGAGCTGATCCTGCCCGCCCCGGACGCCACCGTGGAGGAGGTCCGGGAGATGCTCAGCGACGACGGGCTGATCCCCGGCTGATCAGCCGAGCCGGAAGAAGGTGGAGCGGGACTTCTGCCACTCCGGGTGGGAGAGGTCCTTCGCCTCGGTGCCGTCGCCGTAGAGGTCGGCACTGCCGTCGTCGGTGATGAGCTGGACCCGGCCGCCGGACACGTCCAGGTCGGGCACCGACACCACGGACTCCCAGCCACCCGCGTCCGCCGTGGGCAGGTCCAGCACCTTCGCCGGCTGGTGCCCGGCCACCCCGTCCCAGCGGTACAGGGCGTAGGGCGCGCTGTTGTCCTCGGCCGCCCAGGACCCGGCGACGATCAGATACTGCCCCTTGTCGTTCCGGCGCAGGTCCCGCACCGAGAGCCCGCCGAGGTCCAGCTCGACCGGGGTGCCGAAGGCCGCCTTCGTGCCCCGGACCACCTGGTCCATGTTGGTCACCGGCACGATCAGTGCCTTCCCGGTGTTGCTCGGCGGCACCAGCGGAGCGCGGAAGCCGACGTAGGCGGTGGTGGTGGAGCCGGGCGCGAACTCCAGGCCCTCCACGTTGAAGCCGTCCACCTGCTTGGAGGTCTGGCCGTCGGCGGTGGCGGCCGCGAAGCCGTACCGGTTGCCGTTCGCCTTGTCCCAGGCCACCAGGTCGTCCCGCAGCCTGTGCCCGGCGCTGCCGAAGGCCACCGAGGTGGTGGCGCCGGAGCCGGAGAGCGTGGTGGTGAAGACCGTGTTGCGGTCCGCCTTGTACTCGCCGTCCTTGTTGTTGCCGAGCGAGCCGGTCCAGTACACGGTGTTCCCGACGCGGGCCGCGCCCTCGATGTCGACCTCCTTGGACGCGCCCAGCGCGGCGGACAGGTCCCAGCTCTTCACCGGCGCGCCCGAGGCCGAACCGTCGTACAGGCGCAGGGTGTTGTCCTCGTCGTTGGCCACCAGGACATAGCCGCCTCCCGCGTCCACGGCGGCGGAGGCGTCCGAGGCGCCGGTGAGATAGCGGGCGTCGGCCGACCGCTGGACGGCGGGGGAGGCCGCGTAGTGCAGGGTCGTGGTGGCCGACTTGCCGTCGGCGCCGGTCACCTTCAGCGTGAGGTCGGCGTACCCCTGGGCGCGGGCGGTCACCGCGACCGTACGGCTGCCGCCCGTGCCGGTGACCTTGACGTCCCCGGTGCCCGCCACCGTGCTCCGGCTGCTCTTGGACGCCGTCACCGTCAGCCCCGAGGCGTCCGCGCCGCTCTGCGCGACGGTCACCGTCACCACCGGGTCTCCGGTCGCGCCGACCGCGCCGGACAGGTAGCCGGCCGAGAGCAGAATCGTCGGGGTGCCGGTGGACGCCGCGTGCACCGCGGCGGCCGGGCCGAGCACCGCCAGCAGGGCCACGGCGGTGGCGGTGGGGAGGAGACGGGAGGCGAGAGGGCGCACGGTCACTGCCTTTCGACGACGGGACACATCCGGCGACCCGAGGCTCGGCCGCCCCGGCCAACGGCGGGCGTCCACCACCGGTATCCCCGGCGAACACCACCCGACACCTGGCGTCCCGGCGCTCACCCGCACGGACACCGCGCCCCGTACTGTTCACCGGGTGAGCACTCTCCGACGCGCCCGGTACCAGTTCAAGGCGCACCCCCTCACACTCGACGCGGTCATCGCGGCGGCCGTGCTGCTGTGCATGATCAGCAGCGCCTTCGCCGCACCGGACGGCGACCACGGCGTGGACTGGGGCGCCCGGCCGCCGGGCGTGGTGAGCCTGCTGCTGATGGTCCTGGCCGCCGCCGCCCTCGTCCTGCGCCGCCGCTCCGCGCTCGCCGTACTGGCCGCCACCGGCACCTTCGCGCTGATCGAGTGCGTCACCGGCGACCCCCGCGCCCCCGTGGCGATGGCCGCCGTCATCGCCCTGTACACCGTGGCCTCCACCACCGACCGGGCCACCACCTGGCGGGTCGGACTGCTCACCATGACCGTGCTGACGGTGGCCGCCATGGCCGCCGGACCGCTGCCCTGGTACGCGCAGGAGAACCTCGCCCTCGTCGCCTGGACCGGCATCGGCGCCACCGCGGGCGACGCCGTCCGCAGCCACCGTGCCTATGTGCGGGCCATCCGGGAGCGCGCCGAACGCGCCGAGCGCACCCGCGAGGAGGAGGCCCGGCGCCGGGTCGCCGAGGAACGGCTGCGCATCGCCCGCGAACTGCACGACGTGGTCGCCCACCACATCGCCCTGGTCAACGTGCAGGCCGGTGTCGTCGCCCACGTCATGGACCGGCGCCCCGACCAGGCCAAGGAGGCCCTCGCGCACGTCCGCGAGGCCAGCCGCTCGGCGCTGGACGAACTGCGCGCCACGGTCGGCCTGCTCCGCCAGTCCGACGACCCCGCCGCGCCCACCGAACCCGCCTCCGGCCTCGGCCGCCTCGACGAACTCGCCGGCACCTTCCGCAACGCCGGACTGCCCGTCCAGGTGGCCCGCGCCGATCAGGACACCGAACTCCCGGCCGCCGTCGACCTGGCCGCCTACCGGATCGTGCAGGAAGCCCTCACCAACGCCCAGAAGCACGCCGGAACCGGCGCCAAGGCCGAGGTCAGCGTCGTCCGGGTCGGGCCGAACATCGAGGTCAGCGTGCTGGACGACGGCGCCGGCGCCACCGGGGCGACCGGCACCGGCGGCGGACACGGGCTGCTCGGCATGCGCGAGCGGGTCACCGCGCTCGGCGGCACCCTCACCACCGGCCCCCGGTACGGCGGCGGCTTCCGCGTCCATGCCATCCTGCCGGTCCAGACCCGTGCCGGGGCCGAGAGGAAGCCCGTATGACCATCCGTGTCCTGCTCGCCGACGACCAGGCCCTGCTGCGCAGCGCGTTCCGGGTACTGGTCGACTCCGAGCCCGGCATGGCCGTGGTGGGCGAGGCGTCCGACGGCGCCGAGGCGGTGCGGCTGGCCAAGGAGTGCGCCGCCGACGTCGTCCTGATGGACATCCGGATGCCCGGCACCGACGGCCTCGCCGCCACCCGCCTGATCGGCGCCGACCCGGCCCTCGCCCACGTCCGCGTGGTCATCCTGACCACCTTCGAGGTCGACGACTACGTGGTACGGGCACTGCGCGCCGGCGCCTCCGGGTTCCTCGGCAAGGGCAGCGAGCCGGAAGAGCTGCTCACCGCGATCCGGCTCGCCGCGAGCGGGGAGGCGCTGCTGTCCCCGGCCGCCACCAAGGGCCTGATCGCCCGCTTCCTCGCCCAGTCCGACGCCCCCGCCCCCGACCCGGCCCGGCTGGCCAGGCTCGACGCGCTCACCGTCCGGGAACGCGAGGTGCTCGTGCTGGTGGCCGGCGGCCACTCCAACGACGAGATCGCCGAGCGGCTCGAGGTCAGCCCGCTCACCGTGAAGACGCACGTCAACCGGGCCATGGCCAAGCTGGGCGCCCGCGACCGGGCCCAGCTCGTCGTCATCGCCTACGAGTCCGGGCTGGTCCGCCCGAGGTCGGACTGACCCCCGGCCGCGCTACTGCGCGCGGAGTACCGGCCCGCGAAGGAAATGGACCTGGGGGCTACGGGTCGGGCCCCGATGATGGACCAGGGTGTGAGGTGGGCGCACAGACGCGTCCCGCCGCAGCTTCTGCCGCTCACAGAAGAGAGACCCTGTCCCATGTCCTGGCTGTCCCGTTTCAGCCTCGCGCAACGGGCCCTGATCGGCCTGATGTCGCTCATCGCGCTGGTCTTCGGGCTCATCGCGATACCCCAGATCAAGCAGCAACTGCTGCCCACCATCGACCTGCCCATGGTCTCGGTGATCGCCCCCTACCAGGGCGCCTCGCCCGACGTGGTGGAGAAGCAGGTCGTCGAGCCGATCGAGGACAGCCTCCAGGGCGTCGACGGCGTCACCTCGGTCACCTCCACCGCCAGCGAGGGCAACGCCGTGATCATGGCGTCCTTCGACTACGGCAACGACACCAAGCGGCTCGTCACCGACGTCCAGCAGGCCGTCAACCGTGCCCGCGCCCAGCTCCCGGACACCGTCGACCCCCAAGTCGTCTCCGGCTCCACCGACGACATGCCGACCGTGGTGCTCGCCGCGTCCTCCGGCACCGACCAGCAGGCGCTCGCCGACAAGCTGGACCGTACGGTCGTCCCGGCGCTGAAGGACATCGACGGCGTCGGCCGGGTCCAGGTCATGGGCGTGCGCGACCTCCAGGTCGCCGTCACCCCGGACGACGCCAAGCTCGCCAAGGCGGGGATCGGCCCGGCCGCGCTCATCCCGGCGCTCCAGGCGGGCGGCGCGTCCGTCCCGGCGGGTTCCTTCGACGAGAACGGCGCCAACCGCACCGTCCAGGTCGGCGGCGGCTTCACCTCACTGGACCAGATCAAGGACCTGCGTATCGCGGGCCAGGGCGGAGGGAAGCCCGTACGCCTGGCCGACGTGGCGACCGTCGCGGAGCGGCCGGCCCCGGCCGACGCGCTGACCCGGACCGACGGCAAGCCGAGTCTCGCGGTCAACGTCACGATGGACCACGACGGCAGTGCGGTCGCCATCTCCGAAGCCGTCGAGGACCAGCTCCCCAAGCTCCGGGCCGACCTGGGCAAGGACGCCAAGCTCACGGTCGTCAGCGACCAGGGGCCCGAGGTGTCCAAGGCCATCGACGGCCTGACCACCGAGGGCGCGCTCGGCCTGCTGTTCGCCGTGCTGATCATCCTGGTCTTCCTGGCCTCGGTCCGCTCCACGCTGGTCACCGCGGTCTCCATCCCGCTCTCCGTGGTGCTGGCGCTGCTGGTGCTGTGGACGCGCGGTCTGTCGCTGAACATGCTCACGCTGGGCGCGCTGACCATCGCCATCGGCCGGGTCGTGGACGACTCGATCGTGGTGCTGGAGAACATCAAGCGGCACCTCGGCTACGGCGAGGAGCGCAAGGAGGCCATCCTCGGCGCCGTCCGCGAGGTCGCCGGCGCGGTCACCTCCTCCACCCTGACCACGGTCGCCGTCTTCCTGCCGATCGGCCTGGTCGGCGGCATGGTGGGCGCCCTGTTCGGCTCGTTCAGCATCACCGTGACGGCCGCCCTGCTGGCCTCGCTGCTGGTGTCGCTGACCGTGGTGCCGGTGCTGTCGTACTGGTTCCTGCGCGCCCCCAAGGGCACCCCCGAGGACGCCGAGGAGGCCCGCCGCCGGGCCGAGGAGAAGGAGGCGAACAGCCGCCTCCAGCGTCTCTACGTCCCCGTGCTGCGGTTCGCCACCCGGCGCCGGCTGGTCAGCCTGCTGATCGCGGTCGTCGTGCTGTTCGGCACCTTCGGCATGGCCGGGCTGCTGAAGACCAACTTCTTCGACCAGGGCGAGCAGCAGGTCCTCACCGTCAAGCAGAAGCTGAAGCCCGGCACCAGCCTCGCCGCGACCGACGCGCAGGCCAGGCGGGTGGAGAAGCTGCTCGGCGGGATCGACGGCATCAAGGACTACCAGGTCACCGTCGGCTCCTCCGGCTTCATGGCCGCCTTCGGCGGCGGCACCGACACCAACCAGGCGTCGTACCAGATCATGCTGAAGGACTCCGGCTCCGCCGCCGACGTGCAGCGCGAGCTGGAGGACGGGCTGAAGAAGCTGGACGGCGCGGGCACCACCACCGTCTCGGCGGGCGCGGCCTTCGGTAACCAGGACCTCAGCGTCGTGGTCAAGGCCGCCGACCCCGCGACCTTGCGCACGGCGGCCGAGAAGGTGCGCTCCACCGTGGCCGGCCTGGACGACGTCACCGACGTCACCAGCGACCTCGCGCAGAGCGTGCCGCGCATCTCGGTGCGCGCCAACGCCAAGGCGGCCGCGGCCGGGTTCGACGAGCAGAAGCTCGGCGCGGCGGTCGCCCAGTCGGTGCGCGGTGTTCCGGCGGGCAAGGCCGTCCTGGACGACACCGAGCGCGATGTCGTCGTACGGTCCGCCCACCCGGCCGCCACGCTGGCCCAGTTGAAGGGGCTGCGGCTTGGTGCGGTGAAGCTCGGTGACATCGCCACGGTGAAGCTGGTCGACGGGCCGGTGTCGATGACCCGGATCGACGGTCAGCGCGCGGCGACCGTCACGGCCAAGCCGACCGGGGACAACACCGGCGCGGTCAGCACCCAGCTCCAGTCGAAGATCAAGGCCCTGAAGCTCCCGGCGGGCGCCACGGCCGAGATCGGCGGGGTCTCCTCCGACCAGGACGACGCCTTCAAGAACCTGGGTCTGGCCATGCTGGCGGCCATCGCCATCGTGTTCATGCTGCTGGTGGCGACCTTCCGCTCGCTGGTCCAGCCGCTGATCCTGCTGGTCTCCATCCCGTTCGCGGCGACCGGCGCGATCGGCCTGCTCATCCTCACCGGCACCCCGATGGGTGTCCCGGCGATGATCGGCATGCTGATGCTCATCGGCATCGTGGTGACCAACGCGATCGTGCTGATCGACCTGATCAACCAGTACCGCTCGCAGGGGTACGGGGTCGTCGAGGCCGTCGTCGAGGGCGGCCGCCACCGGCTCCGCCCGATCCTCATGACCGCCCTGGCGACGATCTTCGCCCTCCTCCCGATGGCCCTCGGCGTCACCGGCGAGGGCGGCTTCATCGCCCAGCCCCTGGCGGTCGTGGTCATCGGCGGCCTGATCACCTCCACCCTCCTGACCCTCCTCCTCGTCCCGACGCTCTACGCGATGGTCGAGCTGAGAAAGGAACGCCGAGCAGCCAAGAAGGCGGCGAAGCGGACCCCGGAGCAGGAGCCGAGCAGCTCGGACGAGCCGGAGACGGCCGGAGTCTGATCGGCACCCCAACAGGCAGAGGCCCGTCGAACACCCTCAAGGTGTCCGACGGGCCTCTGTCGTAGACAGGTGCCGCTACGGAAGCGCCAGCATCCGCTCCAGGGCCAGCTTGGCGAATGCCTCCGTTTCGCGGTCCACCTCGATGCGGTTGACCAAGGTGCCCTCGGCGAGGGACTCGAGGGTCCAGACGAGGTGGGGGAGGTCGATGCGGTTCATGGTGGAGCAGAAGCAGACCGTCTTGTCGAGGAAGACGATCTCCTTGCCCTCGGGCGCGAACCGGTTCGCCAGCCGCCGGACGAGGTTCAGCTCGGTGCCGATGGCCCACTTGGAGCCGGCCGGAGCCGCCTCCAGCGTCTTGATGATGTACTCCGTCGAGCCGACGTAGTCCGCCGCGGCCACGACCTCGTGCCGGCACTCGGGGTGCACCAGGACGTTGACACCCGGCACCCGCTCCCGCACGTCCTCGACCGACTCCAGGCTGAAGCGCCCGTGCACGGAGCAGTGCCCGCGCCACAGGATCATCTTCGCGTCCCGGAGCTGCTCGACGGTGAGCCCGCCGTTCGGCTTGTGCGGGTTGTAGAGGACGCAGTCTTCCAGGGACATCCCCATGTCCCGGACGGCGGTGTTGCGCCCGAGGTGCTGGTCGGGCAGGAACAGCACCTTCTCGCCCTGCTGGAAGGCCCACTCCAGCGCCCGCTCGGCGTTGGACGAGGTGCAGATGGTCCCGCCGTGCTTGCCGGTGAACGCCTTGATGTCCGCGGAGGAGTTCATGTACGACACCGGCACGACCTGCTCGGCGACGCCCGCCTCGGTCAGCACGTCCCAGCACTCCGCGACCTGCTCGGCCGTGGCCATGTCGGCCATCGAGCACCCGGCCGCGAGGTCCGGCAGCACGACCTTCTGGTCGTCGGTGGTGAGGATGTCCGCCGACTCGGCCATGAAGTGCACACCGCAGAACACGATGTACTCGGCGTCCGGCCGGGCGGCCGCGTCACGGGCCAGCTTGAAGGAGTCACCGGTGACGTCCGCGAACTGGATGACCTCGTCCCGCTGGTAGTGGTGGCCGAGGACGAAGACCTTGCTGCCGAGCTTCTCCTTGGCCGCGCGGGCACGCGCCACCAGGTCCGGGTCGGACGGCTCGGGCAGATCGCCGGGGCATTCGACGCCCCGCTCGCTCCTCGGGTCGGCCCCGCGGCCGAGCAGCAGCAGGGCGAGCGGAGACGGCTGTACGTCGAGCTGCGGGGTCTGGGCGGTGGTCACGGCACCTACCCTTTCTACTTTTCGTCTAACTGACGTTATCTATCATAACCGCTTCACGTCACTTTGACGATGGCGATAGCGTCCATGTGACGTGAATCCCGGCCTCTCCGGCACCGGCCCGCTGCCCCCTCTTCCGCCCGTGTGCGAGCATGAAGAGAGAGCGAAACGCGGCCAGACGGTCCGCCCGGCCCGGAATGAATCGGCCGGCGCGCCGGTTGCACTGGTCGGAAAGCAGTCTCCGTACAACTTGGGAGAGATGTAGATGTCCGTATCGGACGAGACCAGCACCGTCACCGACGGCATCATCGTGACCGACGCCGCCGCGGCCAAGGTCAAGGCACTGCTCGACCAGGAAGGCCGGGACGACCTCGCCCTGCGCGTTGCCGTCCAGCCCGGCGGCTGCTCCGGTCTGCGCTACCAGCTCTTCTTCGACGAGCGCTCGCTCGACGGCGACGTCGTGAAGGACTTCGACGGCGTCAAGGTCGTCACCGACCGCATGAGCGCCCCGTACCTGGGCGGCGCCACCATCGACTTCGTGGACACGATCGAGAAGCAGGGCTTCACGATCGACAACCCGAACGCGACGGGCTCCTGCGCCTGCGGCGACTCCTTCAGCTAAACTCGGCCCCACAGCCGCGACACGACGGCGGCGGCCCCTCCTTGCGAGGGACCGCCGCCGTCGTCGTGTGCGGAGGTGTCAGCGGGGGAGCAGGCTCTGCTCCGCCTTCGGCACCCGGTCCCCGTCGGTGCCGACCACCGCGCGGTCCGCGAGGGGGGCGTCCAGGGAGACGGTACGGGCGTACTCCCTGGCCATGGCGACGCAGTTGCCCGGCTCCGGCTTCTCGATGACCGTGACCGTCACCCGGCCCGCGCTCTCCCGTGCCGCCGCGCTGAAGTCGGCGCACACCCCGCCCATGAAGCGCACGGTCAGCTTCCGGCCCTCGGTGCGGTACCCCTCCACCTTCACCCCGCGCTCCTTCGGCGCCGTCGGCGCTTCGGCGGAGGCGGAGGCCAGATACTTCGGGTCGACCGCCGGGTGCGCCACCGTGAAACCGCCCCGCGCCGCCGAGCCGCGCACCTCGAACAGCCAGGACGGTACGAGGGCCTGGCGGCCGTCCACCGACTGCGCGGCCAGCCCGAACACCGCCTTCTCGACCGTCACCGAAGCGGCCTTCGGCGCGGCGGGGGAGCCGGTGCCGGCGCCGCACGGCTGCTCCAGGCGGTCCTCCAGCGGCACCGGGCTCGCACATCCGCCGATGCCCATCCGGTGGCCCTCGGCGGGCTGCTTGTTCATCAGCTTCACCGTGTCGGCCGCGCCCAGCACGGGGTACGTGGCGCCCTTCGTCAGCCGCGCCAGCATGCCGTGGCCGCCGACGATGTCGCCCTTCTCGTCCACGGTCAGGCCGGTCGTCCAGCCGTAGGTGGGCAGACCGTCCACCAGCGGGTCGGCGTTCACCACCCGCCGGCCGCCCATCACCTGGCTCGCGTCGAGCTTCGCGCCGTCCTGCCCGAGCGCCTTCAGTACCGGCCGCGCCACCCGCTCCGCCTCGGTGGTGCCGACCGGCTCGTCCGCCGGGGCGGCCGGGTCCTGCGAACAGACGGTGATCTTGCGGCAGTTGTCGGTGCCGGGCGCGTAACGGGTGTACGACCAGTCGGCGCCGGTCACCCGCAGCACGGGCCCGCCCTCCCGCTCCCCGGCCCGCCAGCCGTTCCCGTCGGCCACAGGGACGCCGTCGATCCCCAACGCCTTGGCCAGCCGGGCCACTTCGTCCTTGCCGGCCTTGTCGCCCGCGAGGTGGACGGGGGCGGAGTCGGGGCCGTCGGGGAGGTCGCCCTTGACGACGTAGTGGACGGCGCCGTTGGGGTCGGGCTCCCCGACGGCGATGCCGGGGGAGCCGGGGGCGCTGTCGAGGGCGAGGGGCGGGGGAGCGCCATTGCTGCCGGCCGGCTTCTCGTCGCCCCCGGCCCCGGAGGCCAGCCAGGCGCCCCCGCCACCGACGAGCAGCACGGCGGCGGCGACGGAGGCGACGATCGCGGCGGTCCGGGGGCGTCGGGCGGGAGAGGCGGGGCCGTCCTGACCGGCCTGGCCGACAGCGGCAACCTCGCCCACAGCCTCCGGAGCCTCGTCAGCCTCCGGGGCCCCCAGAGCCTCCGACACCTCGCCGGCCTCCCGCCGCTCCGCCGCCTCCGCGGCCCCGGCGGGCTCGGGGCGATCCGTCGCCTCCGTGGCCCCGGCGGGCTCAGGGCTTTCCGCGGTCCCGGCGGCCTCCGACGCCTTGGCGCCCCTCCGACGCTCCGTCGCCTTCGCGGCCCCAGCGGGCTCCAGGCTCTCCGTCGCCTCTGTGGCCCCGGCGGGTTCCGGGCCCTCCGTCGCCTCCGTGGCCCCGGCAGGCTCAGGGCTCTCCGCGGTCCCGCCGGCCTCCGACGCTTCGGTGCCCCTCCGACGCTCCGTCGCCTCCGCGGGTTCCGGGCCCTCCGTCGCCTCCGTGGCCCCGGCAGGCTCAGGGCTCTCCGCGGTCCCGCCGGCCTCCGACGCCTCCGCGGCCCCAGAGCGCTCCGCAGGCTCGCCGGGCTTCAGGCTTTCCGTGTTCCCCTGGGCCTTCGATGCGGCCGAGGTCGCCGCAGGCTCCTCCGCCGACTCGGACGGGTCCGGGTTCTCGGGTCGCTCCGTGGTCACCGCATCGCTCCTCGCTGCTCGTGCCCCGCGTCTCCCGCGCGGGGGACGGCGGTGGGACGCGTGAGGGGAGCGCACGGTTCCCTGCCGCGCGCCCCGGCGGAGGAGCCTGCCGAACCGCCGGAGGCAGCCTCAGTCGCCGTACTCGGACATCTCGTCCACCAGTCGAGCGGAGCGATGCGGCACCCGGACCCCGTGGATCAGTGAGGGCGGGACCGGGTGGGTGGCCGGGTGCTCGGGCGGGGCCCAGTGCGGGGCCATGCGGGCGCAGTCACCGCGCAGCGCGGGGAGGTCCACTTCGAGATCGTCGGGCCTGAGGTTCGTCATGAGCGCACCGTAGGCACGGCAGGGCCGGTGAAGAAAGATCTACTATCGGGTAGTTTTCCCCGCTTCAGCGGCTGCCCGATTACGGGTAGCGTGAACTGTCAGCTCCCCCTCCCGCCAGGAGAACGCCTGCCGTGCGCATCGCAGTCACCGGCTCCATCGCCACCGACCACCTCATGACCTTCCCCGGCCGCTTCGCCGACCAGTTCGTAGCGGACCAACTGCACACGGTCTCGCTCTCCTTCCTCGTCGACAATCTGGACGTGCGCCGGGGCGGCGTGGGCGCCAACATCGCCTTCGGCATGGGCCAGCTCGGCACCCGGCCGATCCTCGTCGGCGCGGCGGGCTTCGACTTCGACGAGTACCGCTCCTGGCTCGACCGCCATGGCGTGGACACCGAGTCGGTCCGTATCTCGGAGACCCTGCACACCGCCCGCTTCGTGTGCACCACCGACTCCGACCACAACCAGATCGGCTCCTTCTACACCGGCGCGATGAGCGAGGCCCGGCTGATCGAGCTGAAGACGGTCGCGGACCGGGTGGGCGGGCTGGACCTCGTCCTCATCGGCGCGGACGACCCGGAGGGGATGCTCCGGCACACCGAGGAGTGCCGGTCCCGGTCCATCCCGTTCGCCGCGGACTTCTCCCAGCAGATCGCCCGTATGGAGGGTGAGGAGATCCGGATACTGCTGGACGGTGCGACGTACCTGTTCTCCAACGAGTACGAGAAGGGGCTCATCGAGTCCAAGACCGGCTGGAGCGATGAGCAGATTCTCGCGAAGGTCGGGCACCGGGTGACGACGCTTGGTTCGCGCGGGGTGCGGATCGAGCGGGTCGGTGAGGACCCGATCGAGGTCGGGTGCCCGGATGAGGAGCGTAAGGCTGATCCCACGGGTGTGGGCGACGCCTTCCGGGCCGGGTTCCTTTCCGGGCTTGCCTGGGGGGTCTCGCTGGAGCGGGCGGCTCAGGTCGGGTGCATGCTGGCGACGCTCGTCATCGAGACGGTGGGTACGCAGGAGTACCAGCTTCGGCGGGCGCACTTCATGGATCGGTTCACGAAGGCGTACGGGGAGGATGCGGCTGCCGAGGTTCGTGAGTACCTCAGCTAAGTCCTAGCCTTGACGGGTCCGTGGTTCGCTGCGGGCCCGTTGGGGCTGGTCGCGCAGTTCCCCGCGCCCCTGAGGTAGCTGCCCCTCAGCCTCTTGGTTAGCTCACCCGGCGGACGATGTAGGCACGTCCCCGCTCCGCCTCCTCCTCGCCCACGTACTCCTGGCCCCGCATCTCGCACCATGCCGGGATGTCCAGGCGGGCTGCCTCGTCGTCCGAGAGGACGCGGACCGTGCCGCCTACGGGGACCTCGGGGAAGACCTTGGCCAGTTCGATCACCGGGATCGGGCAGCGTTTGCCGAGGGAGTCGACCACCAGCTCCGCCGCGCGTTGCCGCACCTGGGGCTCCGGGGCGCCGAGCTGGGAGCGGACTCCCGCCACCACGCCCGGCAGCACCTCCAGGAAGCGGTCGACCTCCTCCGACGCGACGCCCGGCGGCAGCGACACGCGGACGTTGCCCTCGCTCAGTACGCCCATCGCCTTGAGGACATGGCTCGGGGTCAGGGTGCCGCTGGTGCAGGAGGAGCCGGAGGAGACGGAGAAGCCGGCCCGGTCCAGCTCGGTCAGCAGCACCTCGCCGTCGACGTACAGGCAGGAGAACGTGACGATCCCCGGCAGCCGCCGCTCCGGATCGCCCACCACCTCCACGTCCGGCACCGACTGCGGTACCCGCGCCCGGATGCGCTCGGTCAGCGCCCGCAGCCGTACCGCCTCCGCGTCGGCCTCGGCCCGTACCGCCCGCAGCGCGGCCACCGAGGCCACGATCGCCGGGATGTTGCCGAAGCCGGAGACGCGCCCCGACTCCCGTTCCTCGCCCGGACCCTGGGCCGCGAAGCGGACGCCCTTGCGCACCACCAGCAGGCCCACGCCCGTGGGGCCGCCCCACTTGTGCGCGCTGGCCGTCAGCAGCGACCAGCCCTCGGGCACCGGACCCCAGCCCAGCGACTGGGCCGCGTCCACCAGCAACGGCACCCCGGCCGCCCGGCACGCCCCGGCCACCTCGGCCACCGGCTGCACGGTGCCCACCTCGTGGTTGGCCGACTGCAGACACGCCAGCGCGGTGTCCGTACGCAGCGCATCCGCGTACGCCGACGGGTCCACCGCCCCCGCCCGGCTGACGCCCACTCGGGTGACAGCACCGCCCTGGGCCTCGAACGCGTCCGCCGAATGGAGGACCGAGGAATGTTCGACCGCTGACACGATCAGGTGACGTCCGACGCGCCGCCGCCCGGCCAACGCCCCCGCCACACCGTCGTGCACGGCCCGCGTCCCCGACGACGTGAACACCACCTCGTCCGCCCGGCACCCCACCACCTCGGCCGCCGCCTCCCGAGCAGCGTCCAGCAGCAACCGAGCCCGCCGCCCCTCCCGGTACAACCGCCCAGGATCACCCCACCCCTCGTCCAAGGACGCCAACAACGCCTGACGAGCGACAGGATGAAGCGCACCACCAGAAGCAACATCGAAGAAAGCCACGGCTCAACGTTAGAACGCCGTCCAGTCCTGCCAACCTGGGGGCGCGGGGCTGTGTCCATCTGCGGCTCCGCCGCGGGGCGCGACAAGCCACAACGGCGCCGCACAAACCCCCAAACCGCAACAACAACGGCGATTGGCCCCCCAGCAACACCCCTCAGAACGACCCGACGACGCGTATGCCCCCCTCCCCGCGAACCGTCGGAGACCGTCGGCTAGGGTTTGGTCCGCATAAACATCCAAACCCCTGCCCGACGCAGGGCGGCGACCGACCAGCGAGAAGGCCGCAGCCGACCGCGCGGGCGAGACTCTCGGGAAGGCGCTACGTGAGTCCCAACGGCTCCGACCTCCCCCTTCGCCCGAAAGGCGTGGGCGGTACCCCCAAGCCGCGGCGCGCGACGCGGCGGAAGCTGCTCCAGGCACTGACCGCGGGCCTGGTCCTTGCGACCGCGACCGGTTGCACATACAAGGACTTCCCCCGCCTTGGCATGCCCACCCCGACCACGGAAGAGGCTCCCCGCATCCTCTCCCTGTGGCAGGGCTCGTGGGCGGCCGCGCTCGCGACCGGCGTGCTGGTGTGGGGCCTGATCCTGTGGAGCGCCATGTTCCACCGGCGCAGCCGCACCAAGGTCGAGGTTCCGCCGCAGACGCGGTACAACATGCCCATCGAGGCGCTGTACACGGTGGTTCCGATCATCATCGTCTCGGTGCTCTTCTACTTCACCGCGCGGGACGAATCGAAGCTCCTCAGCCTGGAGAAGAAGCCGGACGTCACGGTCAACGTGGTCGGCTTCCAGTGGAGCTGGGGCTTCAACTACATCGAGAACGTGCCGGGTTCCACCGGTGACGCCAAGAAGGACCCGAACCTCGCGGCCATCCCCACGCGGTTCCTGGACCAGTTCCCGGCCAACGCCGGTGGCGTCTACGACGTCGGTACGCCGGGTACGCGGAACCCGCAGACCGGCAACCCCGGCCCGACGCTGTGGCTGCCCAAGGGCAAGACGGTCCGCTTCGTGCTGACCTCGCGTGACGTCATCCACGACTTCTGGGTCGTGCCCTTCCTGATGAAGCAGGACGTCATCCCGGGCCACACCAACGCCTTCCAGGTGACTCCCAACAAGGAGGGCACCTTCATGGGCAAGTGCGCGGAGCTCTGCGGCGTCGACCACTCCCGGATGCTGTTCAACGTGAAGGTCGTCTCCCCCGAGCGGTACGAGCAGCACCTCAAGGACCTCGCCAAGAAGGGGCAGACCGGTTACATTCCCGCCGGCATCGCGCAGACGAGCCACGAGAAGAACCGGGAGACGAACAACCTGTGAGCATCCTCAATGAACCCCAGGGTGCCGGCGCGACCGAGGACTCGAACGACAACGAGTTGTTGATCCGGCGCAAGCAGCCCGGCAACGTCGTGATCAAGTGGCTGACGACCACGGACCACAAGACGATCGGCACGCTGTATCTGGCGACGTCGTTCGCGTTCTTCCTCATCGGTGGCGTGATGGCGCTGCTCATGCGTGCCGAGCTGGCGCGCCCGGGCATGCAGATCATCTCCAACGAGCAGTTCAACCAGGCGTTCACGATGCACGGCACCGTGATGCTGCTGATGTTCGCGACGCCGCTGTTCGCCGGTTTCGCCAACTGGATCATGCCGCTGCAGATCGGCGCGCCCGACGTGGCGTTCCCGCGGCTGAACATGTTCGCCTACTGGCTCTACCTGTTCGGCTCGACCATCGCCGTGGGTGGCTTCCTCACCCCGCAGGGCGCGGCCGACTTCGGCTGGTTCGCCTACTCCCCGCTGTCGGACGCGGTCCGTTCGCCGGGTGTCGGCGCCGACATGTGGATCATGGGTCTGGCCTTCTCCGGCTTCGGCACGATCCTCGGCTCGGTCAACTTCATCACCACCATCATCTGCATGCGCGCTCCCGGCATGACGATGTTCCGCATGCCGATCTTCGTGTGGAACGTGCTGCTGACCGGTGTGCTGGTCCTGCTGGCCTTCCCGGTGCTGGCCGCCGCGCTGTTCGCCCTGGAGGCGGACCGCAAGTTCGGTGCCCATATCTTCGACGCCGCCAATGGCGGGGCCCTGCTATGGCAACACCTCTTCTGGTTCTTCGGCCATCCAGAGGTGTACATCATCGCGCTGCCGTTCTTCGGCATCATCTCCGAGATCATCCCGGTGTTCTCGCGCAAGCCGATGTTCGGTTACATGGGCCTCATCGCGGCCACGATCGGCATCGCCGGTCTGTCCGTGACCGTGTGGGCGCACCACATGTACGTCACCGGCGGTGTGTTGCTGCCGTTCTTCTCCTTCATGACGTTCCTGATCGCGGTCCCGACCGGTGTGAAGTTCTTCAACTGGATCGGCACGATGTGGAAGGGCTCGCTGTCCTTCGAGACACCGATGCTCTGGACGACCGGCTTCCTGATCACCTTCGTCTTCGGTGGTCTGACCGGTGTTATCCTGGCCTCGCCGCCGATGGACTTCCACGTCTCGGACTCGTACTTCGTGGTGGCGCACTTCCACTACGTGGTGTTCGGCACCGTCGTCTTCGCGATGTTCGCCGGTTTCCACTTCTGGTGGCCGAAGTTCACCGGCAAGATGCTGGACGAGCGGCTCGGCAAGATCACCTTCTGGACGCTGTTCATCGGCTTCCACGGCACCTTCCTGGTCCAGCACTGGCTGGGCGCCGAGGGGATGCCGCGCCGGTACGCCGACTACCTGGCGGCCGACGGCTTCACCGCGCTGAACACGGTCTCGACGATCGCCTCGTTCGTGCTCGGCCTGTCGATCCTGCCGTTCCTCTACAACGTGTGGAAGACCGCCAAGTACGGCAAGCCGGTCGAGGTGGACGACCCGTGGGGCTACGGCCGTTCGCTGGAGTGGGCGACCTCCTGCCCGCCGCCGCGGCACAACTTCCTCACCCTGCCGCGGATTCGCAGCGAATCCCCGGCGTTCGACCTGCACCACCCCGAGATCGCCGCGCTGGAGCAGCTTGAGCACGCCGGTCACGGCGCCGCCATCGCGGGCAGCAAGGAGGCCGGCAAGTGAAGATCCAAGGTCGGATGTTCTTCTGGCTGAGCATCTTCGTCCTGGTCATGGCCGTCGTGTACGGCGTGTGGTCGAAGGAGCCGGCCGGCACCACGGCGCTCTTCCTGGCCTTCGGCCTGTGCATCATGATCGGCTTCTACCTGGGCTTCACCGCCCGGCGGGTCGACGCGGGCGCGCAGGACGACAAGGAGGCCGACGTCGCGGACGGCGCGGGCGAGCTGGGCTTCTTCAGCCCGCATAGCTGGCAGCCGCTGTCCCTGGCGGTCGGCGGCGCGCTGGCCTTCCTCGGCATCGCGGTCGGCTGGTGGCTGCTGTACTTCTCGGCGCCCCTGATCGCCGTGGGCCTCTTCGGCTGGGTGTTCGAGTACTACCGCGGTGAGAACCGCACCCAGTAACACCCCCAGCGGCACAGCGCAGGACATGGCGGGAGCCCGGACACTCCATCAGGAGGGTCCGGGCTCCTTCCTTTGCCGCAGTGTCCGTCCCTCGTACGGGTTACGTGCCGAGCCAGTGAGGTCTTCATCTCATAGCGTGATCATATGAATCACACTGCGCGGACCCGCACCGTGGTCAGCTCCGCCATGCTGGTGGCCGCCCTCGGCGCGGGCGTCACCGGCTGCGGCTCGGACGGCAATGCCCTGTCGTCCAAGCCGTACGACGCGGCCGACCAGATCGTCTTCAACGCGCCCACCGACAAGGCGAAGCAGGCCGATCCGGACAAGCCCCTCGAGGTCACGCTGAAGAGCGGCGAGGGCCGGATCACCGACGTCACCGCCATGGACGCCACAGGCCGCTATGTGGCGGGCGAACTCGCCGCCGACGGCGGGCGCTGGCACAGCACCTCCCCGCTGGCCGCCAACGCCCATTACACGGTCCGCGTGAGCACCGAGGACGAGGACGGCGCCCCCGGCCGCAAGGTCCTCAACTTCGACACCACCAAGACGGTGAGCAAGAAGAGCCTGGGTGTCACCTTCGGGCCCGAGGCGGGGGAGTACGGCGTCGGACAGCCCGTCGTCGCCAACCTCGACCAGCCCGTCAAGGACAAGGCCCAGCGGGCCGTGGTGGAGAGCGGGCTGCGGGTGGACTCCGTCCCCGCCGTGCAGGGTTCCTGGTACTGGGTCAGCGACAAGGAACTCCACTACCGGCCCAAGGAGTACTGGCCCGCCCACGCCACCGTCCAGGTGCACAGCAACCTCGACGGGATCAAGATCACCGACCGGCTGCGCGGTGGCAAGAGCAAAGATCTGAAGATCACCATCGGCGACAAGGTGGAGGCCATCACCGACGCCGCCACCCACCAGCTCACGTTCTACAAGAACGGTGAGGTGATCAACACCATCCCGGTCACCACCGGCAAGCCCGGCTTCGAGACCCGCAACGGCGTCAAGGTGGTCCTGGAGAAGCAGTACTTCGTACGGATGCGCGGAACCACCGTCGGCATCGCCGAGGGCAGCTCCGACTCGTACGACCTGCCGGTGTACTACGCCACCCGCGTCACCTGGTCGGGTGAGTACGTACACGCCGCGCCCTGGTCGGTCGGCTCGCAGGGCTACGCCAACGTCAGCCACGGCTGCACCGGCATGAGCACCGGGAACGCCGAGTGGTTCTTCGACCACGTCCGGGCCGGCGACATCGTGAAGGTCGTCAACTCCAACGGCCATGCCATGGAGGACTTCGGCAACGGGTTCGGCGACTGGAACCTGGACTGGAAGAAGTGGGGCACCGGCAGCGCCCTCACCGGGGCCGCCCAGAACGGCTCCGCGCCCAGGGACTCCGTACGCCTGCGCCCCGCCGCCGCATGACGCTCCGGGGTGCGGGAGCCGGACGGGCCCCCGCGCCCCTTCAGCGGGCCGTTCTAGGCGTTCTGGAGGCGCTTGCGGCGCAGCAGGGAGGCCAGCGCCTCCGCGAACTCCATCGGGTCGACCGGCAGCGTCACCGCCGCGTCGGCCCGGCTCCAGGTCGCCAGCCAGGCGTCCTGCGGACGGCCCATCAGCAGCAACACCGGGGGAGCGCCGAAGACTTCGTCCTTGAGCTGGCGGCAGACCCCCATGCCGCCCATGGGCACCGCCTCGCCGTCCAGCACGCAGACGTCGA
The DNA here is from genome assembly GCF_004784475.1 of Streptomyces bauhiniae. GTDB lineage: Bacteria > Actinomycetota > Actinomycetes > Streptomycetales > Streptomycetaceae > Streptomyces > Streptomyces seoulensis. Next base: position 370,670 of record NZ_SRRT01000003.1, on the reverse strand, counting down.
TGCCGCCCCGGTCCACCTCGCGCACCACGGCCTCGGGGGTGGCGCACTCGACGAACTCCACCAGCGGCACGTCCGGAGCCGGCCGGCGTCCGGCGGCGAGCCGTACCTGTTCACGGGTGTTGGAGTCGTCGCTGTACACCAGCACAGTGGCGGTCGGCTGCATGCTTCCTCCGAGACGTCGGCGTCTTACGGACAGGCCGTTGTGGGCCGGATGCTACTCCCTGGGACAGCACGTCAACACCGGTACGACAGGCGGAGACACTCCGAACGGCACCCCCGGAGTGAGGGCGAGATAAGCGACCGACATAATGTCGGTCGTGGCGACAGCAACGACAGTAGATACCGGGCACGCGCACCCGTCGGTCAACCGGCCGAACCTCACCAGCGTCGGAACCATCATTTGGCTGAGTTCCGAGCTGATGTTCTTCGCGGCCCTCTTCGCGATGTACTTCACCGCTCGATCGGTGACCGGACTGGATCACTGGAAGGAGATGGCGCACGCGCTGAATGTGCCCTTCTCCGCGACGAACACCACGATCCTGGTGCTCTCCTCCCTGACCTGCCAGCTCGGCGTGTTCGCCGCCGAGCGCGGGGACGTGAAGAAGCTCCGCGGATGGTTCATCGTCACCTTCGTGATGGGTGCGATCTTCATCGGCGGACAGATCTTCGAGTACACGGAACTGGTGAAGAAGGACGGCATCTCGCTGTCCTCCGACGTCTACGGCTCCGTGTTCTACCTGACCACCGGCTTCCACGGCCTGCACGTGACGGGCGGACTCATCGCCTTCCTGCTGGTCCTCGGCCGCACCTACGCGGCCAAGAGGTTCACTCACGAGCAGGCGACCGCCGCCATCGTCGTGTCCTACTACTGGCACTTCGTCGATGTGGTCTGGATCGGCCTCTTCGCCACGATCTACTTGATCAAGTAGCGGGCACCACCCGCACATCCAGAAGCACCGACGCAGAAGATCCTGACACCGGGGTAATCCGTGAAAAAGCTCTCCGCACGACGACGCCATCCGCTGGCGGCGGTCGTCGTCCTACTCCTCGCGCTGGCGGCCACTGGGGGGCTGTACGCCGCGTTCGCGCCCGCGGGCAAGGCGCAGGCCGATGAAACCTCCCAGTCCCTGACCATCAAGGAGGGCCAGAAGCTCTACTCGGTGGGCTGCGCAAGCTGCCACGGCACCGGTGGCCAGGGAACCTCCGACGGCCCGAGCCTGGTCGGCGTCGGCGCCGCCGCGGTCGACTTCCAGGTCGGCACCGGCCGGATGCCCGCCTCCAGCTCGCAGATGGCCCAGATCCCGGCCAAGAAGCCGATCTACACCCAGGCCCAGATCGACCAGCTCGCCGCGTACGTCGCGTCGCTGGGCGCCGGCCCGAACGTGCCGACCAAGGAGCAGTACTCCAAGGAAGGTGCGGACATCGCCCGGGGTGGCGAGCTGTTCCGCACCAACTGCGCGCAGTGCCACAACTTCACCGGCAAGGGTGGTGCCCTGACCAAGGGCAAGTACGCGCCGAGCCTCGAGGACGTCGCGCCCAAGCACATCTACGAGGCCATGCAGACCGGCCCGCAGAACATGCCGTCCTTCCCCGACACCACCATGACGGAGAAGAACAAGAAGGACATCATCGCGTACCTGAACGCGGTCAACAGCAGCGAGACCGAGAACCCCGGCGGCCTTGAGCTGGGCGGACTCGGCCCGGTCAGTGAGGGCCTGTTCGCCTGGATCTTCGGCCTCGGCGCGCTGATCGCGGTCGCCGTCTGGGTCGCCGCTCGGACCGCAAAGGCCAAGAAGTCATGAGTAGCCAAGACATTCCAGAAGAGAACCTGCCCGCCGCGCAGGACCACCCGCACGGCTCGGTGAGCGTCGCGGACGAAGAGACCCCGTTCGCCGATCCGGGCATGCCGCCGCACGAGCACCGTGCGCAGGACATCGACGAGCGGGCCGCCAAGCGGTCCGAGCGCGCGGTGGCCCTGCTGTTCACGATCTCGATGCTGGCCACCCTCGGCTTCATCGCGTCGTACGTGACGATCCCGCACGACAAGTCGATCTTCGTCTTCCCGATCGGTCACATCAGCGCGCTCAACTTCGCGCTGGGCCTGACCCTCGGGGTGGCGCTGTTCTGCATCGGCGCGGGCGCCGTCCACTGGGCGCGCACCCTGATGTCCGACGTCGAGATGGTGGCCGAGCGCCACCCGATCGCGGCGGAGCCCACGGTCCGCGCCCAGGTCTTCGACGACTTCCGCCAGGGAGCCGCCGAGTCCGGCATCGGCCGTCGCAAGCTGATCCGCAACACGATGTTCGGCGCGCTGGCCCTGGTGCCGCTCTCCGGTGTGATGCTGCTGCGCGACCTCGGTCCGCTGCCGCACAACTCGCTCCGCCACACGCTGTGGGCGAAGGGCAAGCTCCTCGTCAACGTCAACACCAACGAGCCGCTGCGTCCCGAGGACGTGGCCGTCGGCTCGCTGACCTTCGCCAAGCCCGAGGGCCTGGAGGAGACGGACGAGGACTTCCAGGACCAGATCGCCAAGGCCGCCCTGATGATCGTCCGGCTCCTGCCGAACGACATCAAGGACAAGCAGGAACTGGCCTGGTCCCACGAGGGCATCGTCGCGTTCTCGAAGATCTGCACCCACGTGGGCTGCCCGATCTCCCTGTACGAGCAGCAGACGCACCACGTGCTCTGCCCGTGCCACCAGTCCACCTTCGACCTCTCCGACGGTGCCCGAGTGATCTTCGGCCCCGCCGGTCACGCCCTGCCGCAGCTCCGCATCGGTGTGAACGACGAGGGCTACCTCGAGGCGCTCGGCGACTTCGCGGAGCCCGTCGGTCCTGCATTCTGGGAGCGCGGATGAGTACTGAAGCGAACGAAGCCCCCCGCTCGCGCGGGAAGGCGCCGGCCGGCGAGCGCGTCGCCGACTGGGCGGACGGCCGGCTGGGGATCTTCTCCCTGGCCAAGGCCAACATGCGCAAGGTCTTCCCGGACCACTGGTCGTTCATGCTGGGCGAAGTCTGCATGTACAGCTTCCTCATCATCATCCTGACCGGTGTGTACCTGACGCTGTTCTTCCACCCGTCGATGAACGAGGTGGAGTACCACGGCAGTTACGTCCCGCTCCAGGGACAGCTCATGTCGGAGGCGTTCAACTCGACCCTGCACATCTCCTTCGATGTGCGCGGTGGTCTGCTCATCCGGCAGATCCACCACTGGGCCGCGCTGATCTTCCTCGCCGGCATGTTCGTGCACATGATGCGCGTGTTCTTCACCGGCGCGTTCCGCAAGCCGCGTGAGGTCAACTGGCTGTTCGGCTTCCTGCTGTTCGTCCTCGGCATGTTCACCGGTTTCACCGGTTACTCGCTCCCGGACGACCTGCTCTCCGGCACCGGTGTGCGCTTCACCGAGGGCGCGATCCTGTCCATGCCGATCGTCGGCACGTACATCTCGTTCTTCCTCTTCGGCGGCGAGTTCCCCGGCCACGACTTCGTGGCCCGGTTCTACTCGATCCACATCCTGCTGCTGCCGGGCATCATGCTCGGCCTGATGGTGGCGCACCTGATCCTGGTCTTCTACCACAAGCACACGCAGTTCGCGGGTCCGGGGAAGAAGGAGACCAACGTCGTCGGCATGCCGCTGCTGCCGGTGTACATGGCCAAGGCCGGAGGCTTCTTCTTCCTGGTCTTCGGTGTCATCGCGGTCATCGCGGCCATCACGCAGATCAACCCGATCTGGGCGATGGGCCCGTACCGGCCCGACCAGGTCTCCACCGGCGCCCAGCCCGACTGGTACATGGGCTTCGCCGAGGGTCTGGTCCGCTACATGCCGGGCTGGGAGATCAACTTCTGGGGCCACACGCTGGTCCTGGGCGTGTTCATCCCGCTGGTCCTGTTCGGTGTCGTGCTGATGGCCATCGCCGTCTACCCGTTCATCGAGTCCTGGGTCACCGGCGACAAGAGCGAGCACCACATCCTGGACCGCCCGCGCAACGCCCCGACGCGTACCGCGTTCGGCGTCGCCTGGGTCACGGTGTACATGATCGGTCTGGTCGGCGGTGGCAACGACCTGTGGGCCACCCACTTCCACCTGTCGATCAACCAGGTCACCTGGTTCGTCCGGATCTTCTTCTTCGCCGGACCGGTGATCGCGTTCATCGTCACCAAGCGGATCTGCCTCGGCCTCCAGCGCCGGGACAAGGACAAGGTGCTGCACGGCCGCGAGACCGGCATCATCAAGCGCCTGCCGCACGGTGAGTTCATCGAGGTGCACGAGCCGCTCAGCCAGGAGCAGCTCCACACCCTGACGGCGCACCACCAGTACGAGCCCGCCGAGATCGGCCCCACGGTCGACGAGAACGGGGTCGAGCGGAAGATCAAGCCGACCGAGCGGCTGCGGGTCAAGCTGTCCAACGCCTACTACGGCAAGGACAACCAGATCCCCAAGCCCACCGTCGACGAGTACAAGGAGATCACGAGCGGCCACGGCCACCACTGATCCCGCGCGCGTCGCCACGCCACGGCCGAAGGGCCCCGTCCGGAACACCGGCGGGGCCCTTCGCCCTGTCCGGGCTGGATAGGGTGGGAGCGGGCACCCCGCGTGCCCCGGAACACCGGTTTTTCCCTCACTCACACCCAGGAGCGGCCGAATGAGCGCTGTGACCCCCGCTGGAGGCGACACCGCGGCGGGCCGTTCCTGGCCCGAGGTACTGAACGCCCTGCTGGAGGGCCGGGACCAGAGCGCCGACGCCACCGCCTGGGCGATGGACCGGATCATGCGCGGCGAGGCCACGGACGCCCAGATCGCGGGCTTCCTGGTGGCGCTGCGGGCCAAGGGCGAGACGGTCGAGGAGATCACCGGGATCGTCCGGGCGATGTACGACCACGCCAATGTGATCGAGGTGCCCGGCCGGACCGTGGACATCGTCGGCACCGGCGGGGACGGCGCCAAGACGGTGAACATCTCCACGATGTCCTCCATCGTGGTCGCCGGCACCGGCGCGAAGGTCATCAAGCACGGCAACCGGGCCGCGTCCTCCGCGTCCGGCTCCTCGGACGTGCTGGAGCGGCTCGGGGTCAACCTGGAGCTGACGCCGAGGCGGGTGGCCGAGGTCGCGGAGGAAGCGGGGATCACCTTCTGCTTCGCGGTCAAGTTCCACCCGGCGCTGCGTCATGTCGGCGCCGCGCGCGGTCAGCTCGGCATCCGTACGGTCTTCAATGTGATCGGTCCGCTGACCAACCCGGCGCGGGTGCGGTCCCAGGCGGTGGGCGTGGCCAACCTGGCCATGGCGCCGATCGTCGCGGGCGTCTTCGCCGAGCGCGGCAACTCCTCGCTGGTCTTCCGGGGCGAGGACGGGCTGGACGAGCTGACCACCACCTCGCCCTCGCGGGTGTGGATCGTGCGCGACGGCAAGGTCACCGAGGAGGTCTTCGACCCCCGTGACGTCGGCATCGAGCTGGTGCCGGTGGACGCGCTGCGCGGCGGCGACCCGGCGTACAACGCGATGGTGGCCCGCAAGGTGCTGGAGGGCGAGCGGGGGCCGGTGCGGGACGCGGTGCTGCTGAACTCGGCGGCCGCGCTGGTCGCGCTGGACCCGACCGAGGAGCCGCTGGCGGACCAGCTCCGGGCGGGCATGGCGAGAGCGGCGGAGTCCATCGACTCCGGGGCTGCGGCGCGCACGCTGGAGCGCTGGGTGGCCGCCAGCAACCGGTAGGAGTGCTTTTCGGGCGCGGCGGGGAGCGGTTGCTCCCCGCCGCGTCGGCGTTCCGGCATCCGGACGCCGGTTGCGCCGCGCGCTCGGTCCGGCTAGCTTCCTGATCAGGTCATGAGCGACAGCCATGCGGCCCCGGCCGGCTGTCCGGCAACCCTCCGTCCGTGGCGGGGTGCTCCGGGTGAGGACCAGGCCGTATTCCAGAAGGTCTACGGCAAGCGCGGACCCCTCGATAACCAGGGGTCCTGGTCGTACGAGGGAGCTTTTTCCGTGAGCAAGCGAATGCGCTAGGGCCGCCGAGCCCCGCCTCCGCACACCCCCTTTCACCCTTCCTCCGGTGCCCCGTCCGCATGCCCTGCGCGCGGTGACTCCGGCCTGCCTCACGGGAGTTCAGCCATGTCCGTCTCCACCGCCTTCGCCCCCGCCCCCGCCGACGCCGTCCCCGCCCCGCTGCCGGTGCTCGGCCGGGACGTCTCGGTGCCGCTCGTCACCGGGGGAGAGGCCGGCTACGCCGCGCTCGACTACGCCGCCAGCGCCCCCGCGCTCCAGCGGGTCTGGGACGACGTCGCCGCCTACGCCCCCTACTACGGCAGCGTGCACCGGGGTGCCGGGCACCTCTCGCAGCTCTCCACCGAGCTGTTCGAGAACGCCCGCCGTACGGTCGCGGAGTTCCTCCACTGCCGGGACGACGACCAGGTGGTCTTCACCCGGTCCACCACGGACTCCCTGAACCTGCTGGCCCGCGCGCTGCCCGCCGGGTGCGAGGTGTACGTCTTCGAGACCGAGCACCATGCCGCGCTGCTGCCCTGGCGCGAGGCCGACGTGACCTTCCTGGACGCCCCGCGCAGCCCCGAGGGGGCCGTGCGCACGCTGGAGCGGGCCCTCGCCGGCCGGGACACCGCGCGCCCCGCGCTGGTCTGCGTCACCGGCGCCTCCAATGTCACCGGCGAGGTGTGGCCGGTACGTGAACTCGCGGCCGCCGCGCACGCGTCCGGGGCGCGGATCGTGCTGGACGCCGCCCAGTTGGTGCCGCACCAGGCGGTGAGCGTGCGCGAGCTGGACGTCGACTGGATCGCGTTCTCCGGGCACAAGCTGTACGCGCCCTTCGGCTCCGGGGTGCTCGCCGGGCGGGCCGACTGGCTCTCCGCGGCCGAGCCGTACCTCGCGGGCGGCGGCGCCAGCCGCACGGTGGCCCGGCGGGCCGACGGCTCGGTGGAGGTGGAGTGGCACGAGGGCGCCGCCCGGCACGAGGCGGGTTCGCCCAATGTCATCGGCGCCTACTCGATCGCCTCGGCCTGCCGGGCGCTCGCCGAGGCCGGCCCCGAGACGCTGGCCGCCCGCGAGCGGCACCTGCTCGGGCTGCTCCGGGCGGGGCTCGCCGAGGTGCCCGAGGTGCGGGTGCTCTCGCTGTTCGGCGACGACGCCCCGCGCGTGGGCGTGCTGTCCTTCGTGGTGGACGGCTGGAACAGCTCCCACCTCGCCGCCGCGCTCTCCGCCGAGTACGGCATCGGCGTCCGCGACGGCCTCTTCTGCGCCCACCCCCTGGTGCACGCCCTCCTCGGCACGAACACCGCCGAACAGGCCGGCTGCGGCACCGGCTCCCTGAACGCCGTCCGCGTCAGCTTCGGCGCGGGCACCCCGGACGAGCACATCACCCGCTTCGTGACCGCGCTCCGCGAACTGGTCACCCAGGGCGCCCGCTGGACCTACCGCACCGAAAACGGCCGCTGCGTCCCGGAGAGCTGAGGTTTCTCAGGAGTCCAGGCCGATGGCGAAGGCCGCTTCCAGGTCGTGCTGGGAGTAGGTGCGGAAGGCGACGTGGGTGTCGGTGCCCTCCACGCCCGGGATCTTGCTGATGCGGCCGGGGATGACCTCGGCGAGGTCCTCGTGGCGGGCCACGCGGACCATGGCGATCAGGTCGTAGGTGCCGGTGACGGAGAAGACCTCGCTCACGCTCTCCAGCGCGGCGATCTGCTCGGCGATCTCCGGAATCCGGTCCACGCTGGTCTTGATCAGGACGATCGCGGTGATCACGGCTGGTTCTCTCCCTTGGACGCCGGAGCCGGGGCGGCCTCAACTCTAGCCCCGCCCGCGGTCCGCCCGTACCTGAGCCAGGCGTAGCCGAAGCCCAGGCAGAAGCCGATCACATGGGCGAGGTAGGCGACGCCGGGACCCTCCGGCGCGCGGCCCGCCGCGTACCACTGGAGCCCGGCCCAGAAGGGCAGCACCACCCAGGCCGGGAAGCGCAGCGGGAGGAAGAAGAGGAACGGGAGGAGACTGGTGACACGGGCCCGCGGAAAGAGGTGGAGGAAGGCGCCGAGGACCGCGGAGATCGCCCCCGAGGCGCCGACCAGGGACTGCTCGGAGTCCGCGTTGGCCAGCGCGTACCCGAGCAGGGCGAGGTAGCCGCAGCCGACGTAGAAGAGGGCGAACTCGACGCGGCCCATCCGTTCCTCGGTGAGCACGCCGAAGACGAAGAGGAACAGCATGTTGCCGAGCAGATGCACCCAGCTCCCGTGCACGAACAGCGCGGTCACCGGCGTGAGCGCCTCCCGCACCGGCTCCGCGAAGAGCCCGGCCGGGATCACCCCCCAGTGCCGGAAGTACGCCCGCTGCGCCGCGAGCAGCGCGTCCCCGGTGCCGTACGAGTGGGTGAAGCCGGAGGCCGGGCCCAGCAGGAAGATCAGGCAGCACAGGGCGATGAGGCCGTACGTCTGCGGCGCCGGGTTGCCCCGGACCGCCCTGACGGTCCGGGCGGCGGTCGTGCTCCACTCTCTGATCATGAATACAGAGCATGACGTAACCGGACGCACTGGTACAGACCGCCTCGCCGCTTCGGACAGGCGGGCGGCGAACACCCGGCAGGCCGTAGGGTTACGGCCACACGACGCGACGAGAAGGAAGCGAGCTGCGCCATGACGGTTCCTCCGCCGACCGCCACGACACGCTGGCGCTGCACCCTGTGCGGCAACCTCACCCGGTTCGACGTGACCCGCTCCTCCAAGGCCGTCGAGTACGTCCACCTCGACCTGGCCGGGGAGCCGACCGTCGAGGAGCGCGAGGTGGTCAGTGAGACCATCGAGTCGGTCCGCTGCCGCTGGTGCAACGCGGTGGACCAGGTGGAACTCGTGGACAGGCCGGGCGCCGCCTCCTAGCGGCGGGGCGGTCCGCACGGGATCGGACAGGTGGATCGGGCATGTCGGGCATTGGGGTGTGACGGATGGTGGAGACCGCGGGCGGGGGGCCGGAGGACGGCACCGCCGAGGTGCTTGACCATCCGCTGCCCGACGGCGTGCGCCGCCGGGTCGTGAGAATCGTCGCGGACGCCTTCGGTGCCCTGACCATGGCCGAACTGCCCGCCCCCCTGCGGCAGTACGCCCGGTTCACGCCGAACCGGCGGGCCAAGTTCGCCGGGAACGCGATGGCCGCCGCGCTGGAGACCGAACGCCTCTTCCGGCAGCGGATCGGCGAGCGCTACAAGGAGATCCAGCCCGAGCTGTGCGGCGCGCTGGAGGCGGGCGCACCGCCCCCGGCCGCCGACCCCCTCGACGTCGCGGCCGCCGCCTATGTGCTGCGCCCGCCCGGCTGGGCCAAGCTGGTCGCCGCGGCCGGCGAGGAGGCGCAGCGCGCGGACGCCGAGCGCGTGGACGAGGAGAGTCGCGCCGAGCTGGAGAAGCTCCGCGAGGAGCTGGAGCGGGCCCGCGAGCACACCCGCGCCGAGACCGCCCGGCTGCGCGCCGAGCTGGACGCGGCGAAGAAGGAGGCCGACGCGCTGCACCGCAAGCTGCGCTCGGCCCTGAGCGACGTCAAGCGCGGCGAGGCCGCGCTGCGCAAGGAGCGCGCCGAGACCGAGTCCGCGCGGGCCGAGGGCCAGGCGGCCGTCTCCGCCGCCGAGAGCGAGTCCCGCCGGCTCAAGACCCGCCTCGGCGAGTCGGAGGCCGCGCTGGAGGCGACCCGCCGCGCGGTCCGCGAGGGCCGCAGCGTGGAGGACATGCGGGTACGGCTGCTGCTCGACACCGTGCTGGAGGCGGCCCAGGGGCTGCGCCGCGAACTCGCCCTGCCACCGGTGTCGGTGCGCCCGGCGGAGACCGTGGACGCGGTGGAGCCGGGCCGGATGACGCCGAAGGACATCGCCGCCCGCGCGCTGTCCGAGCACGACCCCGCCATCCTCGACCAGTTGCTCGCGCTGCCGCAGGCCCATCTGGTGGTCGACGGCTACAACGTCACCAAGACCGGCTATCCGCAGATGCCGCTGGAGAAGCAGCGGCTCAGACTGCTCGGCCAGCTCTCCGCGCTCGCCGCGCAGACCGGCGCCGAGGTCACCTGTGTCTTCGACGGCGCCGAACTGGCCGCCCCGGTCCTGCTCGCGCCGCCGCGTGGGGTACGGGTGCTGTTCTCCAAGCCGGGCGTCACGGCGGACGAGCTGATCCGCCAGCTCGTGCGCGCCGAACCGCCGGGCCGCCCCGTCATCGTGGCCTCCACCGACCGCGAGGTGGCGGACGGCGTCGCCCGCGCCGGAGCGCGCCCGGTGGCCTCTGCGGTACTTCTCAAGCGACTGTCCTGAACGCCCGACGGACGCCTGACCTGCCCCAATTGAGGGCGTCTGTGGACGACGGAAAGTCAACCCGGCGTCACGCGTGGTGCGTTGAGTGCAAAATATGCAGCGAGGGACTGGATTTTTTGCTGTGAGGATTTGAACTGATCACAACTGGGTCACTAGGGTCGGTTCGAACCTCCGAGCGGGTGATCACTCACAAGAAGGAGTTCGTCCTCAGTGGCGTCCCATCGTCGACCCAAGCAGCCGAGCCGCACGCGTGTCACCGTGCTGACCACCGCGGCGGCCGCCGCCGTCGCGCTGAGCGCGAACGCGGCCAACGCCGCCCCGAGCGAGAAGCCGGGCAAGACGGAGGTCAAGGCCCAGGTCGACAAGCTCTACGAGCAGGCCGAGCAGGCCACCGAGAAGTACAACGGCGCCAAGGAGAAGCAGGAGAAGCTCCAGAAGGAGATCTCCACGATCCAGGACAACGTCGCCCGCGGCCAGCAGGACCTCAACAAGCTGCGCGACGGCCTCGGTTCGCTCGCCACCGCCCAGTACCGCAGCGGCGGCATCGACCCCTCGGTCCAGCTCTTCCTCTCCGCCGACCCGGACGACTACCTCGACAAGGCGTCCACGCTCGACCAGTTGAGCGGTCAGCAGGTCGAGGCGCTGAAGAAGATCCAGGACAAGCAGCGCGAACTCGCCCAGGACCGCGCCGAGGCCACCGAGAAGCTCAAGGACCTCGCCTCCACCCGCACCGAGCTGGGCAAGAAGAAGAAGGAGGTCCAGGGCAAGCTGGGCGAGGCGCAGCGCCTGCTCAACACCCTGACCGCCAAGGAGAAGCAGGCGCTCGCCGCCGAGCAGCAGCGCGCCGACCGCTCCTCCAGCGAGCGCGTCCAGCTCGGCAACGCCGTCCCCGCCTCGGGCCGCGCCGGAGCCGCGTTCTCCGCCGCCCAGAGCAAGATCGGCACCCCGTACGTCTACGGCGCCACCGGCCCCTCCTCGTACGACTGCTCGGGTCTGACCTCCTGGGCCTACGCCCAGGCCGGTGTCTCCATCCCGCGCACCTCCGAGGCGCAGGCCAACATCGGCACCCGGATCTACTCCACGAGCGACCTCCAGGTCGGCGACCTCGTCTTCTTCTTCAACGACATCCACCACGTCGGTCTCTACGCGGGCAACGGCCAGATCCTGCACGCCCCGCGCACCGGCACGGTCGTCCGCTACGAGTCCATGAGCACCATCGGCGGCCCGTTCATGTTCGGCGTCCGCGTCTGACACCCTCGCCACACCCGCCCGAACGGGCGAATCACGGCACCGCGCGACCCCTGGCGCCCCGCCGCTGACCTGCGTCGGCGCCGGGGCGTCACCGTGTGTGCGCACGGCGGTCGTTGGCCGGTGGGTGCCGCTGCGGCTACTGTCTGGCGCGTTTCCCCCGCGCCGAGGGCCCCCGCCCGTCCGCGCGCCGGGGGGACGGTTCCCGTCGTCCAGGGGAAGGACCGCCGTGGCGTCCCATCGCCGTCCCGCAACATCCGGATGCGACCGGGGCGCGGCAGCCCTGTGCGTGCTGTCGGCCGCGGCCGCCGCCCTCGGCGCCGTACCCGCCGCGCACGCGGCGCCCCGTGACGGCGCCCGCGCCCAACTGGACCGGCTCTACGCGGCGGCCGAGCGCGCCACCGAGGACTACGACCGGGCCGACGAACGCGCCGACCAGCTCCGCCGCGAGGTCCGCGACGCCCAGGACCACATCGCCCGCACCCAGCAGCGGGTCAACTCCCTGCGGGAGCGGCTCGGTTCGCTCGCCGGTGCCGAGTACCGCTCCGGCGGCATCGACCCGGCCGTCGCCCTGCTGTTCTCCGCCGACCCCGACGACTACCTCGACAAGGCGTCCGTCGTCGACCGCATCGACACCCGCCAGGCCGGCCAACTCCGAGAACTGAGCGGCGCGTTGCGCGACCTCGCCCAGGAGCGGGCCGAGGCCGAGGCCAAGCTCGGCGACCTGGAACGCAGCCGCAAGGCGGTCGCCGCGCACAAGCGGAAGGTACGGGAACGGCTCACCCGCGCCCGGCGCCTCTTCGACTCCCTGCCCGCCGCCGACCGCGCCGACTACAACCGGTCCTCCCGCTCCGGCCGCCCCGACCTCACCGGCCTCGGCGACCTGAACCCCCGCGCCGCCGCCGCGCTCGCCGCCGCCCGCTCCGCGCTCGGCCGGCCGTACGTGTGGGGCGCCAACGGGCCCTCGGGCTTCGACTGTTCCGGCCTGATGCAGTGGTCGTACGCCCGGGCCGGCGTCCAGCTCCCGCGCACCTCGCAGGCCCAGCGGAACGCCGGGCACCAGGTCCCGCTCTCCCAGGCCCGCCCCGGTGACCTGGTGATCTACCGCTCCGACGCCAGCCATGTGGCGATGTACGCCGGCAACGGCCAGGTGATCCACGCGCCCCACCCCGGCGCGGCCGTGCGCTACGACCGGGTCGGGATGCTGCCGATCTCCGCGGTGACCCGGCCCTGAGACCGGCCCGCACCCCGTACGATCGGACGGTGGCCGGCCGGGACGGAGCGTGGCGAGCAGCGGCGGCGGGACTCTGCCTGCTGCTCCTGCCGGCGTTCTCCGGATGCGGCCACCGCGCCCCCGGCACCGGCGCCCGCGCCGAGGTGCAGCGGGTGCTCGACCGCCGGGCCACCGCCCTGCTCGGCCACGACGAGGCCGCCTACGCCACCACCGGCACCCGCACCCCCTACACCCGGCTCCGGGCCCTCCCGCTGGCCGCCTGGGCCTACCGGATCACCTCGCTGCGCCCCGACGGCACCAGCGCGGACGCCGAGCTGAGCTACCGGGTCGCCGGGCAGGACACCGCGCCCGTCACCGCCCGCCGCACCCTCACCCTGAGCCACACCGCCGACGGCGGCTGGTACGTCGCCGCCGAGGGGCCCGCGCAGGGCGCCGGACAGCAGCTCTGGGACCAGGGCCCGGTCAGCGCCGTCAGCGGGGCGCACAGTCTGGTGCTGGGCACCGGGCAGAGCACGGAGGAGCTGCGTGGCTACGCCCGGCTCGCCGACCGCGCCGTACCGGCCGTCTCCCGCGCCTGGGGCGCCCGCTGGGCCCGGCGGGTGGTGGTGCTGGTGCCGCGCTCGCTGGACGGCATGGCCGCGCTGCTCGGCTCGCCCGCCGCCCAGTACCGGGGCATCGCCGCTGTCACCACCGCCGAGACACGGGGCGCCGGGCGGGCACCCGCCGACCGGGTGGTGGTCAACCCGGAGGCGTACGCGGCCCTCGGTGACCTGGGCAAACAGGTCGTGCTCACCCACGAGACCACCCATGTCGCCACCCGCTCCGCGACCACCGCCGCCACCCCGCTCTGGCTCTCCGAGGGGTACGCCGACTGGACCGGCTACCTCGGCACCGGCCGCACCCCCGGCGAGGTCGCCCCCGAGCTGACCCGCGCCGTCGCGGACGGGCGCGTCCCGGACGCGCTCCCCGCCGACAAGGACTTCGGCTTCACCGGCGACCCGGCCGGGCTCGCCCGCGCCTACGAGTCCGGCTGGCTGGCCTGCCGGATGATCGCCGAGCGCTGGGGCGAGGAGGAGCTGCGCGCCTTCTACCGGGCCGTCGGCGCCCACCGCACCCGCGCGGGCGCGGTGGAGGGCGCGCTGAAGCAGGTGCTGGACACCACCCCGGAGGAGTTCACCGCCCAGTGGCAGGACTACGTCCGGGCCCAACTGGGCTGAGGCTCAGGGGGAGACGGGCGACTCGTCGGCGCGGTCCGCCGTGGCGGGGGCGGACGTGAGGGGCACCGGGGACACGGTGGCGCGCCACAGCCGGCGGCCCGCCGTGAGGGAGGCGGCGACCAGCAGGCCGTTGCGCACGACCATCAGCGTCACGCCGTACCAGTCGCTCGTCACCACGTGGATGAAGCCGAGCGGGAACTCCAGGACCGTCACCAGGGACGCCACCGCCACCATCAGCGCGGGCACGGTCATCCGGGAGGCGCGGTGGGTCAGGCACACCGCGGCCAGCCCGATCAGCCACACCAGGTACTGCGGGCTGATCACCCGGCTGGTCACCGTGAACAGCAGCACCGCGGTGAACGCGGCCTCGGGGAGCGTCAGTTCGTCGGTGCGCGCCACCCGCAGCCGCCACAGCACCAGCCAGCCGAACGCGGCCCCGGTCAGCACCAGCGCGGCCGTGCTCACCACCCCGACCCAGGGGCCGAGGAACTCGATCGAGCCGTAGTTCAGCAGGACCTGCCCCTCCCAGCCGAAGTGCCGGGCCACATGGAAGACCAGCGCGCCCAGCGACTCCACCTCGGTGCCCCGGTCCCGCTGGAAGGTCAGGAAGGCGAAGGCGCCCGGCATCGACACCGCGAACAGCGCCGCCAGCCCCGACGCCGTCACCGCCGCCGACGCCCATGGACGGCGCCGGGAGGATCCCGTCAGCAGCAGCGCCGGCCAGACCTTCACCAGCGCGCCGAGCGCGGTCAGCACCCCGAAGGCGCGCGGATGCCGGGCGGCCACCAGCAGGGCGGCAACCGCCAGGGCGGTCACCATCACGTCGTAGCGGGCGTACACCGTCGGCCCGAGCAGCGGGACGGCCGCCGTCCACAGCCAGGCCCCGCGCGGCGAGCGGCCCGGCTCGCGGCCGTAGCGCACCAGCAGGGCGAGCACCGCGAGGTCGGTGAGGCAGGCGAGGACGAAGAACGCGTCCGTGTAGTCCAGGAACGGCAGCAGGCCGGGGGAGAGGACCGCGAGCGCGGCGGCGGGCGGGTACTGCCAGGTGACGTCGTCCAGCGGAAACGTTCCTTGGCGCAGGACCTCGTACCAGCCCCGGTAGATCACCGACACGTCCGAGGTGACGTCCGGGCCCGCGACGGTGATCACCTTGAACACGGTCAGCAGCAGGACGGCACGGCTCGCCGCCCACACCGCCGCGAGCCACGCCAGGGACCGCCCGGCGCCCTTCGTGTCCACGTGATCCCCTGCCGTTCGGTCGTGTGTCGTGCGCGTCGGAAGACTCATGATGTCCTTTACGGCCGTGTCCCTGCCACAGACTCCGCCCGGCCCGGCCCCCGGCGGGCCACCCGGTAGGGTCGGCGGCGATGCACAAGACCCTGATCGTGACCAACGACTTTCCGCCCCGCCCCGGCGGCATCCAGGCGTTCCTGCACAACATGGCGCTGCGCCTGGACCCGGACCGGATCGTCGTCTACGCCTCCACCTGGAAGCGCGGCCGGGAGGGCGCCGAGGCGACCGCCGCCTTCGACGCCGAGCAGCCCTTCACCGTCGTACGCGACCGTACGACCATGCTGCTGCCCACCCCGGCGGCGACCCGGCGGGCGGTGGGGCTGCTGCGGGAGCACGGCTGCACCTCGGTGTGGTTCGGGGCTGCGGCGCCGCTCGGGCTGATGGCACCCGCGCTGCGCCAGGCCGGCGCCGAGCGGCTGGTGGCCACCACCCACGGTCACGAGGCGGGCTGGGCCCAGTTGCCCGGCGCCCGCGGGCTGCTGCGCCGGATCGGCGAGTCGACGGACACCATCACCTATCTCGGCGAGTACACCCGGTCCCGGATCGCGGCCGCGCTCACCCCGGAGGCGGCCGGACGGATGGTCCAACTGCCGCCCGGCGTGGACGAGAAGACCTTCCACCCCGGCTCCGGCGGGGACGAGGTGCGCGCCCGGCTCGGGCTCACCGACCGGCCGGTCGTGGTGTGCGTCTCCCGGCTGGTGCCGAGGAAGGGCCAGGACACCCTGATCCGGGCGATGCCCCAGATCCTCGCCGCCCAGCCGGACGCCGTGCTGCTGATCGTGGGCGGCGGCCCCTACGAGGCCGACCTGCGCCGCATGGCCGCGGAGACCGGCGTCGCGGACTCCGTACGGTTCACCGGCGCGTTGCCCTGGGCGGAACTGCCCGCGCACTTCGGCGCCGGGGACGTGTTCGCCATGCCGTGCCGCACCCGGCGCGGCGGGCTGGACGTGGAGGGGCTCGGCATCGTCTACCTGGAGGCGTCCGCGACCGGGCTGCCCGTCGTCGCCGGTGACTCCGGGGGCGCACCGGACGCCGTGCTCGACGGCGAGACCGGCTGGGTGGTCCGGGGCGGCGAACCGGCCGAGGCCGCCGAGCGGATCACCGCCCTCCTCGCCGACGAGGGCCTGCGCCGCCGCATGGGCGAGCGCGGCAGGCAGTGGGTCGAGGAGAAGTGGCGCTGGGACCTGCTGGCCGAACGGCTGAAGGTGCTGCTCTGACACGACGGCGCCGGGGAATCCCCGGCGCCGCTCGGCTCTGTGACGGTGCGTCAGGAGGCGGTCTGCTTGGCGTAGATGGCCTCGATGTCGGCCGCGTAGTCCTTGGCCACCACGTTCCGCTTCAGCTTCAGCGAGGGCGTCAGATGCCCCGACTCCTCGGTGAACTGGATCGGCAGGATACGGAACTTGCGCACCGACTCCGCCTTGGACACCGCCGCGTTGCCGTCGTCCACGGCCGCCTGGATCGCCGCGTTCAGCTCCGGGTCGTCGCGCAGCGAGTCGGCCGTGGAGTTCGCCGGCTTGCCGTGCTCGGCGGCCCAGCGGCCGAGGAACTCCTCGTCGATGGTGACCAGCGCGCCCACGAACGGCCGCCCGTCGCCCACCACCATGCACTCCGCGACCAGCGCGTGCGCCCGGATACGGTCCTCGATCACGGCCGGGGCGACGTTCTTGCCGCCCGCCGTGACGATGATCTCCTTCTTGCGGCCGGTGATCCGGAGGTAGCCGTCCTCGTCCAGGGTGCCGATGTCCCCGGTGTGGAACCAGCCGTCGGCCAGCGCCTCGGCGGTCGCGTCCGGGTTGTTCCAGTACTCCTTGAACAGGTGCTCGCCGTGCAGCAGCACCTCGCCGTCGTCCGCTATCCGCACGACCGAGCCGGGCAGCGGCTGGCCGACCGTGCCGATCTTCTGCCGGTCCCACGGGTTGAACGCGGTGGCCGCGCAGGACTCCGTCAGGCCGTAGCCCTCCAGCACCGAGAAGCCGATGCCCCGGAAGAAGTGGCCGAGCCGCTCGCCCAGCGGAGCGCCGCCCGAGATCGCGTACTCGCCCCGGCCGCCGAGCACCGCGCGCAGCTTGCCGTAGACCAGCTTGTCGAAGACCTTGTGTTTGAGCCTCAGCTTCAGCGACGGGCCCGCCGGGGTGTCCAGCGCGCGGCTGTAGGCGATGGCCACGTCCGCGGCCTTGTCGAAGATCGCGCCCTTGCCGTCGGCCTGCGCCTTGGCCCGCGCGGTGTTGTAGACCTTCTCGAACACGCGCGGGACACCCAGGATCAGGGTCGGCCGGAACGCGGACAGCTCGTCGGTGAGGTTCTTGATGTCCGGGACGCAGCCCAGCTTGATCGGCGCCATCATCGGCGCCACCTGCACCAGCCGCCCGAAGACGTGCGCCAGCGGCAGGAACAGCAGCACCGAGCACTCACCGGTACGGAACAGCGGGCGCAGCCGCTCCACGATGTTGCCGCACTCCGCGAAGAAGCTGCGGTGGGTCAGCACACAGCCCTTGGGGCGCCCGGTGGTGCCGCTGGTGTAGACGATGGTCGCCGGGTCGTCCGCCTTGGCCAGCGAGCCGCGCTCGGCGACCGTCGCGTCGGAGACGTCCTGCCCGAGCCGCGTCAGCTCCTCCAGGCCCCCGGCCTCGATCTGCCACACGTGCTTCAGCGCCGGCAGCGAATCGCGCACCGAGTCCACGGCGGCCGCGTGGCCGTCCAGCTCCACGAAGGCGGCGGTCGCGCCCGAGTCGGAGAGAATCCAGCGCACCTGCTCCGGCGAACTCGTCTCGTACACCGGCACGGTGACCGCGCCCGCGCTCCAGATGGCGAAGTCCAGCAGGGTCCACTCGTAGCGGGTGCGGGACATCAGGCCGACCCGGTCGCCCGGCTGCACACCGGCGGCGATCAGGCCCTTGGCGGCCGCGTGCACCTCGGTGAGGAACTGCCGGGCCGTCACGTCCTGCCAGGCGCCGCCGACCTTGCGCGCGATGACGGCGACGTCCGGATGCTGAGCGGCGTTTCTGCGGACGATGTCCGTCAGGTTGCCGTCGGCGGGGACCTCGTACAGAGCCGGAAGGCTGAACTCGCGCAAAACTGCTGCTCCTCGGGGCGGGTGCTCGGGGGGTCCCGCCTGCCGGGGTGTTCTCCGGAGCACGACCGGACTGCCCGGACGTTACCCGCCGGTATGACCTCTGGGACAGGGGGTCCGTGCCAGATGTTCGCTGCGTCACACGGGATAACCCTCTTGGGCGCACAGTAGTCCACCTCTTGACCAACGGGCGAGTAACCGCAGGCCAGACGGGCCACTGTTCACGTAGACCGCACACCTCTACCCTTGATCGCCATGGCTTCCACACCCGCCCGCGGCCCCCGGACCCGCGTCCACGTGATCAGCGACGTGCACGGGAACGCCCGTGATCTCGCGCGGGCCGGGGAGGGCGCCGACGCGCTGATCTGCCTCGGCGACCTCGTCCTCTTCCTCGACTACGCCGACCACTCGCGCGGCATCTTCCCCGACCTGTTCGGCGCGGAGAACGCCGACCGGATCGTCGAACTGCGCACCGCCCGCCGCTTCGAGGAGGCCCGCGCCTTCGGCCGGAAGCTGTGGTCGGGCATCGGCACCGACCGGGACGCCGCGATCGAGCAGGCAGTACGCCGCCAGTACGCCGAGATGTTCGCCGCCTTCCCCACCCCGACCTACGCCACCTACGGCAACGTCGACATGCCGCCCCTCTGGCGGGAGTACGCCCAACCGGGCACCACCGTGCTGGACGGCGAGCGGGTGGAGATCGGCGGCCGCGTCTTCGGCTTCGTCGGCGGCGGCCTGCGCACCCCGATGCGCACCCCGTACGAGATCGACGACGAGGAGTACGCGGCGAAGATCGAGGCCGTCGGCGAGGTCGACGTCCTCTGCACCCACATCCCGCCCGAGGTGCCGGAACTGGTCTACGACACCGTCGCCCGCCGCTTCGAGCGCGGCAGCCGGGCCCTGCTGGCCGCCATCCAGCGCACCAAGCCGCGCTACTCCCTGTTCGGCCACGTCCACCAGCCGCTCGTCCGCCGGATGCGGATCGGGGCGACCGAGTGCGTGAACGTGGGGCACTTCGCCGGAACCGGCAAGCCGTGGGCGCTGGAGTGGTGACGGCGGGCCGGGGGCGGCGCGGTAGCCTTCACGCTGCACACACGTGCGCACCCCGCGCGTGAGACAACGTCCGGCCGCATCTGGAGGAGCCACGGCGATGGCGGAACACACCAGTTCGAGCATCACGATCGAGGCGGCCCCGGCCGATGTCATGGCGGTGATCGCCGACTTCTCCCGCTACCCGGACTGGACCGGCGAGGTGAAGGAGGCCGAGGTCCTGGAGACCGACGGCCGTGGCCGCGCCGAGGAGGTCCGCCTCGTCATGGACGCGGGCGCCATCAAGGACGACCAGACCCTCGCCTACACCTGGACCGGCGAGCACGAGGTCTCCTGGACCCTGGTGAAGTCCCAGATGCTCCGCTCCCTGGACGGCAGCTACCTGCTCAAGCCCGCGGGCGCCGGGTCCACCGAGGTCACCTACCGCCTCACGGTCGACGTCAAGATCCCCATGCTCGGCATGATCAAGCGCAAGGCCGAGAAGGTCATCATCGACCGCGCCCTGGCCGGCCTGAAGAAGCGCGTCGAGACGGGTTCCTGACCCCGGCCCGTCCCCGCCGGGGGCTGCGGCTCCGTTACCGTTCAGCCTCATGCGTACCCTCCTGATCACCGGGCCGGGCGGCAGCGGCCGCACCAGCGTCGCCGCCGCCACCGGGCTCGCCGCGGCCCGCACCGGCGCCCGCGTGCTCGTGCTCGGCGCCGACCGGGCCGACACGCTCGGCGCCGCCCTCGGCACGGTGACGGGACCCACGCCCACCGAGGCCGCCGAGAACCTCACCGTCTGGCGCCCCGACGCCGGCGCCCGCTTCCGCGAGGACCTCACCGCCTTCCAGCACCGCGCCGGAACCGTCCTCGACCTGCTCGGCGCCTCCCGGCTCGACGCCGAGGAGGTCACCCCGCTGCCCGGCGCCGAGGAACTCTCCGTACTGCGCGCCCTGCGCGACGCGGCCCTCTCCGAGCGCTACGACCTGCTCGTGGTGGACCTCCCCCCGCTGCCCCAGGCCCTCGCCCTGCTCGCGCTGCCCGAGGAACTCCGCCGCTACCTGCGCCGCCTCCTGCCGCCCGAGCGCCAGGCCGCCCGCGCCCTGCACCCCGTCCTCGGCCGCCTCGCCGGGGTCCCCATGCCCGCCGACTGGCTGTACGAGACGGCCGCCCGCTGGGACCTGGAACTCGCCGCCGTCGAAGCCGTCGTCGCCGACAAGGGCACCACCGTCCGCCTGGTCGCCGAACCCGGCCCGGCCGGGGAGGACGCCGTACGGACGGCGACGCTCGGCCTCGCCCTGCGCGGACTGCGCGCCGAGACCCTGATCGCCAACCGCGTGCTGCCCGAGTCCGCCGACGGCACCTGGCTCGCCGGCCCCTTCGCCCAGCAGCGCAAGACCCTGGCCGACTGGGCCCAGGACCACGACGTGCACACCGTGCCGCACCTCGGCCACGACCCGCGCGGCACCGACGACCTCACCGCGCTCGCCCCGCCCGCCGTCAACCCCGCGCCCGACCCCGTCGAGTGGCCGGTCACCGACCGCCTCGCCGAGGACGGCACCCTCGTCTGGCGCCTCCCGCTGCCCGGCGCCGTACGCGACGACCTCGACCTGATCCGGCGCGGCGACGAACTCGTGGTCACCGCCGGGCCCTTCCACCGGATCGTCGCCCTGCCCTCCGCGCTGCGCCGCTGCACCGTCGCCGGGGCCGCCCTGACCGACGGCGAGCTGTGTGTCCGGTTCGCGCCCGACCCCGCGCTGTGGCCCGGCACGGGACGGTGAACGGACTGCGCCGTTCGGGTAACGTCGAAGACGCGAACCGTAGTCAGGAGCCCGCCATGAGCGAAGAGCGCCCCGCACCCCAGCCCCCCGAGGAGCCCGAAGCTCCCGAAGCGCCGCGCATGGGCGACGCCGACGCCTGGGCCACCGCCACCGCCGAGGACCTGGCCGCCGAGAAGGCCCGCCGCCGCGGCACCAGCCCGCCGCCGCCCGGCACGGCCGCCGAGGAGCTGCGCCGGCTGATGGACTCCGTGGCCGACAAGCTCTCCGGCCTGCAGTCCCCGCTGCTCGGCGCGGTGGCCGGGCCCGCCGCCCAGCAGGCGGTGCGCCAGATGGTCCAGCAGGCCAAGGCCGCCGTCGAGCCGGTCGTCGAGCGCAATCCCCAGGTCTTCGACCACCTCGCCGCCGCCGGCAGCGAGCTGCTCGCCGCCTACCGCTCGGCCGTCCAGGCCCAGGAGCAGCGGTGGACCACCGGCCCCACCCCGCCCCCGGCCGACCCCCCGCCCACCGGCCGCCGCGACCCAGGTGAGGGCACCGGACCGGGCGAGCGCATCGACCTGGACTGACGGTCTGTCCCGGTGGGGCCTCGGGTACCGTTGGCCCTAGCGGGGCTCGACCGGAACTGAGGGATTCATGGGACTCACCATCGGCGTCGACATCGGCGGCACCAAGATCGCGGCCGGCGTGGTCGACGAGGAAGGCAACATCCTCTCGACCTTCAAGGTGCCGACCCCCAGCACGCCCGAGGCCATCGTGGACGCCATCGCCTCGGCCGTGGAGGGCGCGCGTGCCGGACACGACATCGTCGGCGTGGGCATCGGTGCGGCCGGCTACGTGAACCGGCAGCGCTCGACCGTGTACTTCGCGCCCAACATCGACTGGCGCCAGGAGCCGCTCAAGGAGAAGGTCGAGGCCCGTGTGGGTCTCCCGGTCGTCGTGGAGAACGACGCCAACGCGGCCGCCTGGGGCGAGTACAAGTTCGGCGCGGGCAAGGGCCACCGCAACGTCATCTGCATCACGCTCGGCACCGGCCTGGGCGGCGGCATCATCATCGGCAACAAGCTGCGCCGGGGTCACTTCGGCGTGGCCGCCGAGTTCGGCCACATCCGGATGGTCCCGGACGGCCTGGCCTGCGGCTGCGGCTCGCAGGGCTGCTGGGAGCAGTACGCCTCCGGCCGCGCCCTGGTCCGCTACGCCAAGCAGCGCGCCAACGCCACCCCGGAGAACGCGGAGATCCTGCTGGGCCTCGGCGACGGCACCCCCGACGGCATCGAGGGCAAGCACATCTCGGTGGCCGCCCGCCAGGGCGACCCGGTGGCCGTGGACTCCTACCGCGAGCTGGCCCGCTGGGCGGGCGCCGGTCTCGCGGACCTGGCCTCGCTGTTCGACCCCTCCGCCTTCATCGTGGGCGGCGGCCTCTCGGACGAGGGCGAGCTGGTCCTCGACCCGATCCGCAAGTCCTACAAGCGCTGGCTGGTCGGCGGCAACTGGCGCCCGGTCGCCGACGTCATCGCCGCCCAGCTCGGCAACAAGGCGGGCCTGGTCGGCGCGGCGGACCTCGCCAGGGAGCCGGACCCGGTCATGTAAGTGACCTCGGTTGTCCCGACTCAGGGGCGCGGGGAACTGCGCGACAAGCCACGACGGACCGGCAGTCGCAAACGATCCCCGCGCCCCGAGTAGGTTGATCACATGCCATCCCCGTTCCCCAACTCCCGTACGGAGTCAGACGGTTCCGCGGTCATCAGGGTTCTCAGCTACAACATCCGCTCCCTGAGGGACGACGTCGACGCCCTGGCAAGAGTGATCAACGCCTGCGCCCCCGACGTACTCCTCCTCCAGGAAGCCCCCCGCTTCTTCCGCTGGCGCAAAAAGCTGGCCCGCCTCGCCAAGGCCACCAACCTCGTCTACCTCACCGGCGGAGCCCCCGCAGCCGGCCCCGCGATCCTCTGCTCCCTGCGGGCCACGGTCGAGCACACCGAGGACATCCTGCTGCCCCTCACCCCCGGCCAGCACCGCAGGGGCCTGGCCACCGCGATCGTCCGCTTCGGCAAGGCCCGCGTCGGACTCGTCTGCTGCCACCTCGGCCTGACGAAGGCCGAACGCCAGGTGCAGAGCGGCCTGCTCCTCGACCACCTGGGCAAACTGGGCGTGGACCACGCCGTGATCGGCGGCGACCTCAACGAAGGCCCGGCCGGCCCCGCCTTCACCCAGCTCGCCGAAGCCCTCCAGGACGCCGCGACCCTAGCCCCCCGGGGCGGCACGGACACCTTCCCCGCCGAGGCCCCGGCCCGCCGCATCGACGCCGTCCTCGCCACGAACGGCATCGAGGTGCTGGCCTGCGGAGTCCCCACCGACCTCCCCGGCGTCACCGGAAGCGACCTGAGGGCGGCCACGGACCATCTCCCGGTCCTGGCCGCCCTCAGAATCCCCGCGAGCGCCTAGCGATGCTCAGACGACGGCCCCCCGGCCGGGGTCGTCGTCGCCGTCGTCGTCCGTGCGCATCCGGGTCACCAGGGTGACGAAGCCGCCGAGGAAGCCGCCGATGGCGAGGGTCGTCAGCCACCAGGTCATCTCCCAGCCCAGCAGCACGGCGAGCAGCAGCAGGACCGGCCCGCCGACCACCCCGAGCCAGGCGAACTTGGCGGTGGTGTCGGCGACGGGCAGCGGGGGCGGCTCGGGCGGTACGAAGTGACCCTCGCCGTCGTCATCGTCACCGTCGTCGGAAGGCTCGGCCGGAGTGTGGTCGCGCGGGCCGACGCCGGGCGCGAAGGTGACCGAGCTGCCCAGCGGCCGTACCGGCGCGGGCTTCTCGTCGGTGCCGTCCGACTCGGACTCCGACTCTGCTTCGGGTTCCGGGTCCTTCTCCAGCAGTGCGAGGTCCTCGATGGCGCGGAACGGCCTGGAGCCGGGCGGGTCCGGCGGCTCGTCGCCGTACCCCGCGACGATGGCACGCCAGGCGGCGTCCTCGTCGAGGGGCGTGCCGTGTTCGTCCGGCTCGCGGCCCTCGCGGTCGGAGTCGTGCTCAGCCAACGGGGGCCGTCCCTTCCTTGCCGACACGGGGAGCGAGCCGGTCGATGAAGGCGAGGCTCTCCTCGACGATCCGGTCCGCGTCATGGTCCAACGTCGCCACGTGGTAGCTCTGTTCCAGCACGCTCTCGGTTACGTCCGTGGAGGACATCCGGCTCAGCACCCGCGCCGAGTCGGCCGCCGGGACCACATGGTCCACCGCGCTGCGCAGCAGCAGCAACGGCTGCGTGACCTGCGGCAGCTCACCGTCCAGCACCCGCAGGAAGCGGCGCAGGGAGTGGGCCGCGTGCAGCGGGACCCGGTCGTAGCCCAGCTCGGTGGTGGCGCCCTTGGCGATGTCGCTGGCGATGCCCTTGGTGGCGGGCACCAGGTGCCGGACCACGGGCAGGGCGTGCGCGGCGAGTCCGTGCACCCGGTTCGCCGGGTTGACGACGACCACACCGGCCACCCGCTCACCGTGCTTGGCGGCCAGCCGCAGCGCGAGCGCGCCGCCCATCGACAGCCCGGCCACGAACACCCGCTCGCAGCGCTCGGCGAGCTGCCACAGTTCACGGTCGACGTGCGCGTACCAGTCCTCCCAGCCGGTGGCCCGCAGGTCCTCCCAGCGGGTGCCGTGACCGGGCAGCAGGGGCAGCGACACCGACAGGCCGTGCGCGGCGAGGTGCTCCGCCCAGGGGCGCAGCGACTGGGGCGAGCCGGTGAAACCGTGGCAGAGGAGAACCCCCACCTCCCCGCCGTCGTGGCGGTACGGCTCGGCTCCGGGAAGGACCGGCACCTTTGGGGCTCCTGTTCCGGTATGTGGATCTCTGGGGAGTGCGGTACGGGCGGATGTGCTTCACCGTACGCGACCGCGTCGCCACCGACCAGGGTCGTCGGCGCCATCGGCGGCGGTCCGGGTTAAGGTCTGTGCGACGGAATCGGGAGGCACGTGGGTGTTGTACGGCACGATGAAGGTTGCCATCGGAGGGCCGCTGAAGGTCGCCTTCAGACCCTGGGTCGAGGGGCTGGAGAACATCCCGGCCGAGGGGCCCGCCATTCTGGCGAGCAATCACCTGTCCTTCTCGGACTCGTTCTTCCTGCCCACGATGCTGGACCGCAAGGTCACCTTCATCGCCAAGGCCGAGTACTTCACCACCCCCGGACTCAAGGGACGGCTGACGGCCGCCTTCTTCAAGGGCGTCGGGCAGCTCCCCGTCGACCGCTCCGGCGCGCGGGGTGCGGGCGAGGCCGCGATCAAGAGCGGCATAGAGGTGCTGGAGCGCGGTGAGCTGTTCGGCATCTATCCCGAGGGCACCCGCTCGCCCGACGGCCGCCTCTACCGGGGCAAGCCCGGCGGTCTGGCCCGCGTGGCGCTGGCCACCGGGGCGCCGGTGATCCCGGTGGCGATGATCGACACCGAGAAGATCCAGCCGCCCGGCAAGGTCATGCCGAAGCTGATGCGGCCCGGTATCCGGATCGGCAAGCCGCTGGACTTCAGCCGCTACCACGGCATGGACCACGACCGGTTCGTGCTGCGGGCGGTGACGGACGAGGTCATGTACGAGATCATGAAGCTCTCCGGCCAGGAGTACGTCGACATCTACGCGACCGCCGCCAAGCGGCAGATCGCGGAGGCGGCGAAGGCGGCGAAGGAAGCCGGCAAGGCGGAGAAGGCGGAGAAGACCGGGGCGTAGCGACCCGGCTCGGGGGAGGCGGGGGCGCCGTGGCCAGGGGTGGGCAAGTCATGCGGATGTCGGTCGAGCTGCCGCTGTGGCGCGCGCTCACCGGCTACCGCGTCCTGACCATGCTGTACGCGATCGGTCTGGGCGCCACCGCCTACACCCACTTCGTCCGCCCCTGGCTGGCCCTCGCCTACTACGCGCTGCTCGTCGTCTGGACGCTCGCCACCGTGACCCGGGTGACCGGTGCGGCCCGCTGCACCCGGCGGTTCCTCGCGGCCGACCTGGCCGTGGCGGTCCTCGGCATCCTGCTCACCCCGCTCGCCGACGATCCGCACCGGATCGCGGACGGCGGTCCCACCCTGCCGTCGATATGGACGGCCGGCGCGGTGCTGGCCTTCGCCCTCAAGGGCGGCTGGCGCTGGGCGGCCGGCGCCTCCACGGCGGTCGCCGTGGCCAACCTGGTCGAGCGCGGCGCCCCGGCGCGGGACACCGTGCACAACGTGATCCTGGTCTGGGTCGCCGCCATCGCCATCGGCTACGTGGTCGAGGTGGCCCGCGCCTCCGAGCGCACCCTCGCCCGCGCCCTGGAGATCGAGGCCGCCACCCGCGAACGGGAGCGCCTCGCCCGCGACATCCACGACAGCGTGCTCCAGGTGCTGGCCATGGTGCAGCGGCGCGGCGCGGTCATCGGCGGCGAGGCGGCCGAGCTGGGCCGGCTGGCCGGGGAACAGGAGATCGCCCTGCGCACCCTGGTCTCCGGCGGCTTGCTCCCCACCAGTCGCACTCCCGCCGGCCCTGCCTCCGCCGACACCGGCCCGCTCGACCTGCGCTCCCTGCTCGCCCCGTACGCCGGGTCCCGCGTGAGCCTGGCCGAACCGGGGGCGCCGGTCACCCTGGAGGCGACGGCGGCGCGGGAGCTGGCGGCCGCCGTCGGGGCCGCGCTGGACAATGTGCGGCGGCACGCGGGCGAGGAGGCCCGCGCCTGGATTCTGGTCGAGGACGAGCCCGGCGAGATCGTCGTCACCGTCCGCGACGACGGCCCCGGCATCCCCGAGGGCCGGCTCGCGCTGGCCGAGGGCGAGGGCAGGCTCGGGGTGGCCCAGTCGATCCGGGGACGGCTGCGCGACCTCGGCGGCAGCGCGGAGGTGATCTCCGTGCCCGGCCAGGGCACCGAGGTCGAGTTGAAGGTACCGAAGAGCGCCGAGGCGGCGCGGGGGAAGGCGGAACGGCGATGACCGAGCAGGACCCGATCAAGGTGATGGTGGTCGACGACCACCCCATGTGGCGCGACGCGGTCGCCCGCGACCTGGCCGAGTCCGGGCTGCACGTCGTCGCCACCGCGGGCGACGGCGAACAGGCGGTGCGCCGGGCCAAGGCCGCCGCCCCCGACGTGCTGGTGCTCGACCTCAACCTGCCCGCCAAGCCCGGTGTGCAGGTCTGCAAGGAACTCGTCGCCCACAACCCGGCCCTGCGCGTGCTGGTGCTCTCCGCCAGCGGCGAGCATGCCGACGTGCTGGAGGCCGTGAAGTCGGGCGCCACCGGCTATCTGCTGAAGTCCGCGTCCACCGGCGAACTGCTGGACGCGGTCCGCCGTACCGCCGTCGGTGACCCGGTGTTCACCCCCGGCCTCGCCGGACTGGTCCTCGGCGAGTACCGGCGGCTGGCCGCCGAGCCCGCGCCGGCGCCCGAGGCCGGGGCGCCGGGCGCGCCCCGGCTGACCGAGCGGGAGACCGAGGTGCTGCGCCTGGTCGCCAAGGGCCTGAGCTACAAGCAGATCGCGGAGCGCCTGGTCATCTCGCACCGCACGGTCCAGAACCACGTCCAGAACACCCTCGGCAAGCTCCAGCTCCACAACCGGGTGGAACTGGTGCGGTACGCCATCGAGCGCGGCCTGGACGACGACTGATTCACCGGTTTCGCCCTTCCCACCTCGTTGTGTGACCTGTATCACCATTAACGTGGCTGAGTCGGTTACCGCGGCGAAGGGACGGACCATGCGCGTCGGAGTGCTGACCGGGGGCGGGGACTGTCCGGGCCTGAACGCCGTCATCCGGGCCATCGTCCGCAAGGGCGTCCAGGAGTACGGCTACGACTTCACCGGCTTCCGGGACGGCTGGCGCGGCCCCCTCGAAGGCCGGACCGTCCCGCTCGACATCCCCGCCGTGCGCGGCATCCTCCCGCGCGGCGGCACCATCCTCGGCTCCTCGCGCACCAACCCCCTGAATGCCGAGGACGGGGTGCGCCGGGTCCGGGAGAACCTCGCCGAACAGGGCGTCGACGCGCTGATCGTCATCGGCGGCGAGGACACCCTCGGCGTCGCCGCCACCCTGTACGAGGAGCACGGCGTGCCCTGCGTGGGCGTGCCCAAGACCATCGACAACGACCTCTCCGGCACCGACTACACCTTCGGCTTCGACACCGCCGTCAACATCGCCACCGAGGCCATCGACCGGCTGCACACCACCGCCGAGTCCCACATGCGGGTGCTGGTCTGCGAGGTGATGGGCCGGCACGCGGGCTGGATCGCGCTGCACTCCGGGCTGGCCGGCGGCGCCAACGTCATCCTCATCCCCGAGCACCGCTTCGACCTGGACGAGGTGTGCGGCTGGATCACCTCCCGCTTCGAGGCGGCGTACGCCCCGATCGTGGTCGTCGCCGAGGGCGCCATGCCGAGCGACGGGGAGATGGTGCTCAAGGACGAGTCGCACGACTCCTTCGGGCACGTCCGGCTGTCCGGGGTGGGGGAGTGGCTGGCCAAGCAGATCGAGAAGCGCACCGGCAAGGAGGCCCGCACCACCGTGCTGGGCCACGTCCAGCGCGGCGGCACCCCGAGCGCCTTCGACCGCTGGCTCGCCACCCGCTTCGGGCTGCACGCCATCGACTGCGTCCACGACGGCGACTACGGCAAGATGGTCGCCCTCCAGGGCACCCGCATCGTCCGCATCCCGATCTCCGAGGCGACCGCCGAACTGAAGACGGTCGACCCGGAGCTGTACGCGGAGGCCGGAGTTTTCTTCGGGTGACGCCCGCTACGAGCCGGTCCGCGCCGTCAGCAGACCGGACACCAACTCCCGTACCAGATCCGCCCCGTTGACGGTCAGCACCGACTCCGGGTGGAACTGCGCCGACGCGAACCGGCCGGAGCGCAGCGCGTGCACCTCGCCGTCCGGCGTACGGCTCACCTCCACGCCGTGCGCGGCCAGTTCACGTGCCGCGTCGTCGTCGCAGCGGGCCGTGAAGCTGTTGTAGAAGCCGACCGTCTCCGCCCGCCCGAACAGGTTGATCACCGTCTGCGCCCCCTGGTACGGCACCCGCTTGCGGACGATCTCCAGCCCCAGCTCCGCCGCGATCAGCTCGTGCCCCAGGCACACCCCGAGCACCCCGTGCCGGTGCTCCCGCAGCACGGTCGCCGTCAGCTCCCGCAGGACCCGCATCTTCGGGTCGGCCGCGTCGGAGGGGTCACCGGGGCCGGGCCCCAGCACCACCGGCCCCTCGTGCGCCCGTACCGCCTCGGTGAGCCCCGGCTCGTCGAAGCGCCGTACGGTCACCTCCAGGCCGCCCGAGCGCAGCACGTGGGCCAGCATCGCGGTGAAGGTGTCCTCGCCGTCGACCACCAGCGCGTGCGCGCCCAGCGGGGCGGCCGGCTCCCGCATCCGCAGCCAGAACGGCGCCAGCGCCGCGCGGCGCCCGTCCAGCGCGGCCCGTACCCGGGGGTCGTCCGCCAGCCGGGGCCGCTCCCGCTCGGTACGCGGCCGGGCCGGGCGCACCCCGAGCGCGGCCAGCACGCCCGCCGCCTTCGCGTGGGTCTCGGCCACCTCGCCGGCCGGGTCCGAGCCGCGCACCAGGGTCGCGCCGACCGGCACGCTCAGCCGGCCGTCGGCGGCGATGTCGGCGGTGCGGATCAGGATGGGGGAGTCCAGGGTGCGGGCGCCCCCGGCGTCCCGGCCGAGCAGGGCGAGCGCGCCCGCGTAGTAGCCGCGACCGGTGGGCTCGTACCGCTCGATCACCCGGCAGGCGTTCTGCACCGGCGAGCCGGTGACGGTCGCGGCGAACATGGTCTCGCGCAGCACGTCCCGGACGTCCAGCGAGGTCTTGCCGCGCAGCTCGTACTCGGTGTGCGCGAGGTGGGCCATCTCCTTCAGCCGGGGGCCGACCACCACCCCGCCCCGGTCGCCGACGGTGCACATCATCTTCAGCTCCTCGTCGACCACCATGGACAGCTCCTCGGTCTCCTTGGCGTCACCGAGGAACTCCAGCAGGTGCTCCGGCGTCGGCCCCTCGGCCGGATAGCGGTACGTCCCGCTGATCGGGTTCATCACCACCGTCCCGCCGGACATCCGCACATGGACCTCGGGGCTCGCCCCGACCAGCGTCCGGTCCCCGGTGTGCACCACGAACGTCCAGTACGCGCCCCGCTCGCCCGCCAGCAGCCGCCGGAACAGCGCGAGCGCGTCGGCCCGCGAGAAGCCGGGGATCTCGCCCCGGTAGGTCCGCCGGATCACGAAGTTGGCGCCCTCGCCCCGCCCGATCTCCTCAGCGAGCACCCGGCCGACGATCTCCCCGTACTCCTCGTCGGGCACGTCGAACCCGCCGTCCTCGACCCGCACCGGATGCGCGGGCAGGGTCTCCAGCGCGGTCGCGAGCGGGACCTCGTACGACTCCTCGGGGCGGAGCACCAGCAGCGGGGTGCCGTCGTCGCGGACGTCGAAGCCGCGCTCGCGGATCTGCCGGAACGGGATCAGCGCCAGGCCCTCGTCGGGCAGCTCGGCCAGCTTCTCGTGGGCGGTGACCGGGCCGAGCAGCACCTCCACGAAGGAGGTGTCGCGGCCGGGGGTGCGGCGGTGCAGCAGGGCGAAGGGGCGGCCGTCGTCGGCGAGACGGGCCAGGTCGGGCTGGTTCATGGGGGTCCTCTTGCGTCGGGCGGTCCGGAAAACCGGAAAGGCGGGCACGACGGACGCCGTTCGTGGAACGGACCCCGGGAAACACCGAAGGCCGCCCCTCGGGCGGCCTTCGCGTAAGTCTCGGTAGTGCGCGCGAATCAGTGGGCCGCCGGAAGAGCGGTCCACCACCAGTTCTGGATCTGCAGCGCGAACACGGCGCCGACCCTACCGCATCGGCCCGGCCCGGCGCCGGGAAAGCCGTCCACGGAGCAGTCACCCCGTCTCACCTTTCGAGCGGGGCCGGGAGCACCGGTCGTGACCCCGTAATGTTGAGAGGGTGACCGTGAACGCTGATTCCCGAGCCGTGGCCGCCGAGGCGACCTGGCGAGACCTGCCCGCGGCGCAGCAGCCCGAATACCCGGATACCGAGGCTCTGCGCGAAGTGATCGCGGAGCTGTCGACCTATCCGCCCCTCGTCTTCGCGGGCGAGTGCGACCAGTTGCGCGCCCGGCTGGCGTCCGTCGCCAAGGGCGAGGCGTTCCTGCTCCAGGGCGGCGACTGCGCCGAGTCCTTCGACGCGGTGGGCGCCGAGCACATCCGGGCCAAGGTCAAGACGATCCTGCAGATGGGCGCCGTGCTGACGTACGCCGCGTCCGTCCCGGTGGTCAAGGTCGGCCGGATCGCGGGCCAGTACTCCAAGCCGCGCTCCAAGCCCACCGAGACCCGTGACGGTGTGACCCTGCCGGTGTACCGGGGCGACTCCGTCAACGGCTTCGACTTCACCGAGAAGAGCCGCTACCCGGACCCCGAGCGGCTGAAGCGGATGTACCACGCCTCCGCCTCCACGCTGAACCTGGTCCGCGCCTTCACCACCGGCGGCTACGCCGACCTGCGCCAGGTGCACGCCTGGAACCAGGACTTCGTGAAGTCCTCGCCGTCGGGCCAGCGCTACGAGCAGCTCGCCCGCGAGATCGACCAGGCGCTGAACTTCATGCGGGCCTGCGGCGCGGAGCCGGAGGAGTTCAAGACCGTCGAGTTCTACTCCTCGCACGAGGCGCTGCTGCTGGACTACGAGTCGGCGCTGACCCGCGTCGACTCCCGCACCGGCAAGCTGTACGACGTCTCCGGGCACATGGTGTGGATCGGTGAGCGCACCCGGCAGATGGACGGCGCGCACATCGAGTTCGCGTCCAAGATCCGCAACCCGATCGGCATCAAGCTGGGCCCGACCACCACGGCC
Source organism: Streptomyces bauhiniae (assembly GCF_004784475.1). Classification (GTDB taxonomy): domain Bacteria; phylum Actinomycetota; class Actinomycetes; order Streptomycetales; family Streptomycetaceae; genus Streptomyces; species Streptomyces seoulensis. Next base: position 338,719 of record NZ_SRRT01000003.1, on the reverse strand, counting down.
GAGGACGCGCTGCGCTACATCGACCGTCTCGACCCCGACCGGGAGCCGGGCCGGCTGACGTTCATCGTCCGGATGGGCGCCGACAAGATCCGGGACCGGCTGCCGGAGCTGGTGGAGAAGGTCACGGCGTCCGGTGCCACGGTGGCCTGGGTGACCGACCCGATGCACGGCAACACCTTCGAGGCGGCCTCCGGGCACAAGACCCGCCGCTTCGACGACGTGCTGGACGAGGTCAAGGGCTTCTTCGAGGTCCACAAGGGCCTGGGCACCCACCCCGGCGGCATCCACGTGGAGCTGACCGGCGACGACGTCACCGAGTGCGTGGGCGGCGGCGACGAGATCTTCGTCGACGACCTGCACCAGCGCTACGAGACGGCCTGCGACCCCCGGCTCAACCGCAGCCAGTCGCTGGACCTCGCCTTCCTGGTCGCGGAGATGTACCGGGACCAGTGAGGCCGCACCGGCGTCGAGCGTGAAGTAGGGCGCGGATCACACGAGATCCGCGCCCTTCCGCTTCCCCGGCCCCCGCCCTTCGGGTTAGGTTAGGTTTGCCTCACCGAAATCCGGCGACGGCAGCGATCGGCGGTCCCGTCGGGAGGTGAACCTGGTGTTCGTCTGCAGTTGCTTCGGCATCACCGAGCAGCAGGTCAAGCAGCACGCCGCGGACGGCGCCTGCACCCCGCGCCAGATCGCCTCCGCCTGCAAGGCCGGCACCGACTGCGGCGGCTGTGTCCGCCGCATCCAGGCCCTCCTCGGCCGGGGCGCCTGCCCGCGCCGCGAGCAGATCGCCCAGCGCCCGCCGGTGCTTGTCACCGCCACCGCCGAGGCACCCGTACGCCGCCTCGGCGACGCCGCCTGAGGCTGCCGGGCCCCTCGGCTCAGCCCGCCGTGTCCGGCTGGACCTGCTCGATCACCGTGGACAGGTAGAGCGACTCGCCCAGCTTCTCGATCAGGTCGAGCTGGGTCTCCAGGTAGTCGATGTGCAGCTCCTCGTCGGCGAGGATCGCCTCGAAGACGTTGGCCGAGGTGATGTCGCCCTTGGCCCGCATGATCTCCACGCCCCGGCGCAGCCGGTCGATGGCCTCGACCTCGATCTGCCGGTCCGCCCGGAACATCTCGGTCACCGTCTGGCCGACCGAGACATGGAAGAGCCGCTGGTAGTTGGGCAGGCCGTCCAGCATCAGGATGCGGTCGGTCAGGGACTCCGCGTGCCGCATCTCGTCGAAGGACTCGGCCCTGGTGTACCGGGCGAGCTTCGTCCACCCCTTGTGGTCCTGGAGCTTGGCGTGCAGGAAGTACTGGTTGATCGCGGTCAGCTCGGCGGTGAGCTGTTCGTTGAGCAGCTCGATGACCTCGGGGTCGCCTGACATCGGGATGGGCTCCTTCCGGACATTCCTGGCAGATCCTGCCGCATGATTCCACCGGCGCCCCGAGCCGTCCAGTAAGCGCACACTTAGTAGACAATGCCGGAAATGTACCTGTGCTGGTCGGATGCACCCCGCCGGGTCTGTCAGGATGGAGACATGGGTCATCCGGTGGAACGCGCGTCTGGAACGGGGGCAGCGGCAGATCTTCCGCCGGGGCAGCGGCTCCAGCGCGGCTGGCCGGTCACGCACTACGGGCCCGTGCCCAAGTTCCGCCCCGAGCGCTGGGACTTCCGCGTCTTCGGCGCCACCGCCGACGGCGACAAGCGGTCCTGGACCCACGAGGAGTTCACCGCCCTGCCGTACACCACCGTCGTGGCCGACCTGCACTGCGTGACGAAGTTCAGCATGCTCGGCGCCGAGTGGGGCGGGGTGCCCGCCCGCGCGATCCTCGACCTGGCGCCGCCCGCGCCCGAGGTCACCCATGTGATGGTCTGGGCCGAGTACGGCTTCAGCGCCAACCTCCGGCTGGCCGACTTCGCCGACGAGCGCGCCATCTTCGCCATCCACAAGGACGGCGAACTCCTCACCGCCGAACACGGCTTCCCGGCCCGCCTGGTCGTCCCGCACCTGTACGCCTGGAAGGGCCCCAAGTGGGTCCGGGGCGTGGAGTACATGACCGCCGACCGCCGGGGCTTCTGGGAACAGCGCGGCTACCACAACGTGGGCGACCCCTGGAAGGAACAGCGCTACTCCTACCAGGAGGAGCCCGGTGACGGTCCCGAGCTGTAGCTCCGGCCGTTCCTGAGGCGCGCTCTAGCCGTCCCTGAGGCGCTTCAGCCGGGCCACGTCCGCCGCGTGGCCCTCCTTGCCGCCGGGGGTCTCGATCACCAGCGGGACGCCCGCGGTGGCCGGGTGTTGGAGCAGGGCCCGGAACGGCTCCTCGCCGATGTGTCCGGAGCCAATGTTCTCGTGGCGGTCCTTGTGTGCGCCGGCCACATCCTTGGAGTCGTTGGCGTGGATCAGCTTCAGCCGTCCCTCGCCCACGGTCTCCACCAGCAGATCGAGGGTCTGCCGCATGCCGTCCGGGCCGGTCAGGTCGTGCCCGGCCGCGTAGATGTGGCAGGTGTCCAGGCAGACGCCGAGCTTGGGGTGGGCGTCCAGCGCCTCGAAGTACGGGCCGAAGTCCCAGGTCCGCGAGCACAGTGAGGAACCCTGCCCGGCCGTCGACTCCAGCAGCAGGAACGGGTCGTCGTCGTGGGTCAGCTCGTCCAGCAGCGGCAGCAGATGCTCGCGCACCTGCTTCAGGGCCACCTCGCGCGGGCGCCCGCCGGTCGCGCTGCCGGTGTGCACCACCACGCCGAGCGCCCCGATGTCCCGCCCGCGCCGCAGGGAGTGCCGCAGCGACTCCACCGAGCGCTCCACGGTCGCCTCGGTGTGCGAGCCGAAGTTGATCAGATAGGGCGCGTGCACATACGCCGGTATCGACTCCGCCGTGCAGGCCGCCCGGAACGCCTCGTCCTGGGCCGGGTTCCCGGCCGGGGTGGCCCAGCCGCGCGGGTTGGCCACGAAGACCTGCACGGTCTCCGCCCGCAGCTCACGGGCGTACGGAAGTCCGGTCGAGTGCAGCCCGCCGGCCACCGGCACATGGGCGCCGACGGGGTTGCGGAGGGCACCGGGGACGGTGAGGGGAGCTGCGGGGGACGGCTGGAGTGTCACCCGTTCAGGGTGTCACGCCGTCCCGCGCGCCCGGACCGGCGGCCGCGGTGAGACCGGTCACCGGATGGTGATCGTGACCTTCGAGCCCTTGGGCGCCTCGTCGCCGCCCGCCACGGACTGCTTCTTCACGGTGTCGCCGAACAGCCCCAGCAGCCCCCGGTCCTCGTGCACCTCGAACCCGGCCGCCTCCAGCTTCCGGTGGGCGTCGTCCACGTTCGACCCGGTCACGTCCGGGACCTTCACCATCTCCGGGCCCTTGGACAGCGTCAGCGTCACCGTGTCGCCCTCGGCGCCCTGGGCGCCCGGCTCCGGCGACTGGGCGGCCACCTGGCCCTTGTCGAAGTCGGAGTTGACGCGCTCGGCGGCGATCTTCACCTTCAGTCCGGCGTCGGTCAGGTCCTGGCGGGCGCTCTCCGCGTCCTCGCCGCTGACGTCCGGGATGTCGACCGGGGCGCCCTTGCTGACGACCAGCGCGATCGCCGACCCGGCGTGCCGCTCGATGCCTGCCTCCGGCGTCGTACGGACCACGGAACCCCGCTCGACCTCGTCGCTGAACTCGCGGGTGACCATGCCCGGCTCCAGGCCGGCCGTCTTCAGCCGCTCCCGCGCCTGCTCCAGCGGCTGCCCCGCCACCCTGGGCACCGAGACGGTACGCGGGCCCAGCGAGACCGTGAGCCCCACCGAGGCGTGGCCCCGGACGCGGGAGCCGGCCGACGGGTCGGTGCTGATGACCGTGCCCCGGTCCACCGTGTCGCTGTAGGCGCGCTTCACACCGCCCACCTCGAGACCGGCCGCCTTCAGCCGCTGCTCGGCCTGGTCCTGGGTGCGCGACAGCACCGGCGGCACCTTGGTGAACTGGCCCGAGTTGATGTACCAGACCCCGCCGCCGACGCCCAGGACCACCAGCACCGCCGCCAGCAGGGTCAGCAGCGTGCGCCGGGGCCGCCGGGACCGTCCGGTGCCGCGCCGGGTGGGCGGAGGCTCGATGTCGGTGGTGTGCAGCACGCTCGTGACGTCGCGACCGTCCTCGCCGTCTCCGTCGACCGGGAGCGGCCGGATGGTCAGGGCGCGCGGCAGCACGCTCGTCCGGTCGCCCGCGTTGTCGTGGGCGCCCGAGAGGGCCTGCGGGGGCAGCGTGTCGAGCTGCTCCTCGGTGAGCGTGCCGCGCACCCGCAGCACCTCGCCGAGCAGCGCGGCCGCGTCCGCCGGGCGCAGGGCCGGGGTGCGGGCGGTGGCCGCGGCCACCAGTTCGTCCAGCTCGGGGGCCACGCCCGGCGCCAGCGCCGAGGGCGGGGGCACGTCGTCGTTCAGGTGCTTATAGATGACCTGGGCGGGGGAGTCCCCGGAGTGCGGCTTGGCGCCGGTCAGCATCTCGTAGAGCACGACACCGCAGGCGTACACGTCCACGCGCGGGTCGGCGGTGCCCTGCTCGATCTGCTCCGGGGCCAGGTAGGAGACGGTGCCGAGGACCGAGCCGGTGGTGCTGGTGACCGTGTCCACCGAGCGCACCAGGCCGAAGTCGGCGACCTTGACCCGGCCGTCGTCCCCGATCAGCACGTTCTCCGGCTTCATGTCCCGGTGCACGAACCCGGCCCGGTGGGCGGCGCCCAGCGCGGCGAGCACCGGCTCCACGATGTCCAGGGCCGCCCTCGGCCGCAGCGCGCCCCGCTCGCGCAGCACGTCGCGCAGGGTGCACCCGGCGACGTACTCCATGGCGAGGTAGACGTAACCCCCGTCGGTGCCCTGGTCGAAGACCTGCACCACATTGGGGTGGGACAGCCGGGCGACCGACTTGGCCTCACGGATGAACCGGTCCACGAAGGCGCCGTCGGCGGCCAGCGCCGGATGCATCACCTTGAGCGCCAGGACCCGGTCCAGCCGGATGTCCAGGGCCCGGTAGACGGTCGCCATCCCGCCGACGGCGATCCGCGCCTCGACGCGATAGCGGCCGTCGAGCACCTGGCCGAGGAGGGGGTCCGAGAGGGTCGTATCCACGCGGGCGAGTCTACGAGGGGTGCGCGGAGCCGGCTCCCGCTGCGCCGTCCGGGTGAGCGGCTGCAGCAGAGCTGTGACCGTTCGGCGAGGTGAACGCCGGGCGCTCGGGGTCGAGGTCCGCGCGCCCCTCGGCGGGGGACGACGCCCGCGCGAAATGGCGGCGCGGGATGCGTCCGGCCCGCCGCGCGAGGTGCCCGGCGTGCACGGCGTACCGCATGGCCGAGGCCATCGTCTCGGGGTCCTGCGCACGGGTGACGGCCGAGGCGAGCATCACACCGGCGCACCCCAGCTCCATCGCCAGCGCGACGTCGGACGCGGTGCCGGCACCGGCGTCCAGGATCACCGGGACGTAGGACTGCTCCATGATCAGCTCGAAGTTGTGCGGGTTGCGGATGCCGAGCCCGGAGCCGATCGGGGAGCCCAGCGGCATCACGGCCGCGCATCCCACGTCCTGGAGTTTGCGGGCCAGCACCGGGTCGTCGTTGGTGTACGGCAGCACGGTGAAGCCGTCGTCGACCAGTGTCTCGGCCGCGTCCAGGGTCTCCACCGGGTCGGGGAGCAGGGTCCGCTCGTCGGCCACCACCTCCAGCTTCACCAGGTCGGTGCCGAGTGCCTCGCGGGCCAGCCGGGCGGTCAGCACCGCCTCCCCGGCGGTGAAGCAGCCCGCGGTGTTGGGCAGCACGCGGATGCCGAGCTTCTCCAGCACGGAGAGCACCGACCCGTGCGCGCCGGGGTCGACCCGGCGCATCGCCACCGTGGTCAGCTCGGTGCCGGACGCGATCAGCGAGCGCTCCAGCACGTCCAGGCTGGGGGCGCCGCCGGTGCCCATGATCAGCCGGGAGTCGAGCGCAAGGTCGCCGAGGATCAGGGGATCGGTGGTCACGGTCAGCCTCCCTGCACGGCGGTGAGGACCTCGACCCGGTCGCCCTCGGCGAGGCCGGTCTCGGCCCACCGGGTGCGCGGGACCACGGTCTCGTTGACGGCGGCGGCCACCCCGGAGGGCGCCGGGGTGAGGACGCGTACGACCGCGTCCAGAGCGGTGCCGGGTGCCACCTCGCGGCGCTCGCCGTTGACGGAGATGTTCATGCGGAGGGCTCCAGGGTGGGGGAGGGGGCGGCGAAGCGGCGCGGCGAGAACGGGCGGGCCACCTCGGGCAGGCCGGCGCCGCACAGCACGTCGGCCATCACGTCCCCGGTGACGGGGGTGAGCAGCACGCCGTTGCGGTGGTGCCCGGTGGCCAGCAGCAGGCCGTCGAGGCCGGAGGGGCCGAGCAGCGGGGCGTTGTCGGGGGAGCCGGGGCGCAGTCCGGCCAGGGTCTCGGTGAGCGGCAGCTCGGTGATGCCGGGCACCAGCTCATGGGCGTCGCGCAGCAGCTCGTACACCCCGCCCGCGGTGACCGTGGTGTCGTACCCCAGCTCCTCGGTGGTCGCGCCGACCACCAGCTCGCCGTTCTCACGCGGCACCAGGTACACCGGGCCGCCGCGCACCACGGCGCGCACGGTACGGCTGAGGAACGGCCGGTACCGGGGCGGCACGGTCAGGCGCAGCACCTGCCCCTTCACCGGGCGCACCGGCGGTACGAGCGCCTCGGGCACCCCCGCCAGCCGCCCGCTCAGGCAGCCGCCCGCCAGCACCACCTGCCCGGCGGCGAGCGCGGTGCCGTCCGCCGTGGTGACCCCGGTGGCCCGGTCCCCGGCGGTGTCGAGCCGTGCGGCCCAGGCGCGGTGGAAGGCGACGCCGGCCCGCTCGCAGGCGGTGAGCAGCGCGGCCGCCAGCCGCCGGGGGTCGATCTGGTGGTCTCCGTCGGCCCGCAGCCCGCCGCGCACACCGGGCGCCAGCATCGGCTCCAGACGCCGGCACTCCCGCCCCGACAGCCACTCCGAGTCCAGCCCGCACCGGAGCTGCAGCTCGTGCACCTCCCGGAGCTGGGCGCGGTCGTCGGTGTCGAAGGCGACGGCCAGCGTGCCCGAGCGGCGGTAGCCCAGGTCGCGGCCGGTGGCCTCGGCCAGCTCGGCGGCGAAGTCGGGATAGCGGCGGGCGGAGGCGAGGTTGAGGGCGAGCAGCCCCTCCTCGCCGTGGTGCAGCTCGGTGACCGCGGCCAGCATCCCGGCCGCGACCCGCGCGGCCCCGCCACCGGGATCGGGGTCCACGACGGCGACGGTGAGTCCCCGCCCGGCCGCGCGCCAGGCGGTGACCAGGCCGATGATCCCGCCCCCGACCACGAGGACATCGGGTGCATCGGGTCGTTCGGACGTACGTGACGGCATGGGCGTCTCGCCCCTCCCTTCGCCGGCATGACCCGGATCAGGTTCGTACGGTCGGAGGCCGCCAGCCTCCCTCTCAGCCCGGTGCGTCCGGGCTCCCGCGAGTGCTTGTACGGTGGCCAGCCTAGCCGCCCCACCAGCTCACCCGTAAGGGAGCCCACGCCCATGCCCCGCTCGCTCGACGGACTCACCCTCGCCCCCGTGGCCGACCAGGCACCGGGCCAGGTGGGCACCGGGACCCGGTTCGCCTACCACGAGAGCGAGGGGCGGATCTGGGCCGAGTACGCGGGCGGCGACATCGCGCGCGGCCACCTCGTCGGCACCCGCGCCGGGGACCGGCTGGACTTCCGGTACGTGCAGCTCCGGCACGACGGCACCACCGCCTCCGGGCACTGCGTCTCCACCGTGACCGAGCTGCCCGACGGCCGGGTCCGGCTGGAGGAGGAGTGGGAGTGGGAATCCGGGCCGGGCGCGGGCACCAGCGTGGTGGAAGAGGTCGGTGCCGCAGCGCACTGACTGACGGGCAGTCAGGTGATCTAGGGTGGCGATGTGAGCGAGCAGAGATCTTCGGCGGGCCAGGCACAGGAACGGCGCGTGGTCGTCGTCGGGGCGGGGATGGCCGGGGTGCAGACCGCCGTCGCCCTGCGCGAACAGGGCTTCACCGGGCCCGTCACCCTGATCGGCGCCGAGCCGCACCAGCCGTACGACCGGCCCCCGCTGTCCAAGGCCATCCTGCTGGGCACCGCCGACGGCTCCGCCTTCGACGTGGACTTCGCCTCGCTCGACATCGACCTCCGGCTCAACTGCGAGGCGCTCGGCGTCCGCCCCGCCGACCACGAACTGGACACCGTCACCGGACCCGTCCCGTACGACGTGCTGGTCCTGGCCACCGGCGCCGAACCCGTCCGGCTGCCCGGCACCGACCAGGCGCCCGGCGTGCACCTGCTGCGCACCCTGGACGACGCCGAGCGGCTGCGCCCGGTGCTGGCCGCGCAGCACGACGTGGTGGTCGTCGGCGCGGGCTGGATCGGCGCCGAGTTCGCCACCGCCGCCCGGGAGGCGGGCTGTGCGGTGACCGTCGTCGAGGCCGCCGACCGCCCGCTGGCCGGCGCCCTGCCCGCCGAGGTCGCCGCCCCGATGACCGCCTGGTACGCCGACGCCGGTGTCACCCTGCGCACCGGCGCCCGGGTGGCGGCCGTCGAGCCCGGCGCGGTCGTGCTGGACGACGGCGCCCACCTGCCCTCCGGCGCCGTCGTGGTCGGCATCGGTGCCCACCCCGCCACCAACTGGCTGGCCGGCTCCGGCATCGCCCTCGGCCCGCACGGCGACGTGCTGGCCGACGACCGGCTGCGCACCTCCGCCGCGGACGTGTACGCGGTCGGCGACTGCACCTCCTTCCCCTCGGCCCGCTACGCCGAGCGGCTCCTCGTCCACCACTGGGACAACGCCCTCCAGGGCCCCCGTACGGTCGCCGCCGACATCCTGGGCGAGGAGGCGGCGCCCTACGACCCGGTGCCGTACTTCTGGTCGGAGCAGTTCGGGCGGTTCGTGCAGTACGCGGGCCACCACGCGGCCGCCGACCGCACGGTGTGGCGCGGCGACCCGGCCGACCCCGCCTGGACCGTGTGCTGGCTGCGCGAGGGCCGCCTGGTGGCCCTGCTGGCGGTGGGCCGCCCGCGCGACCTGGCCCAGGGCAGACGGCTGATCGAGGCGGGCCGGGTGATGGACGCCGAGGCACTGACGGACCCCGCCCTCCCGCTGAAGCAGGCCGTCGTCGAGTAGGCCGGGCGCCCCGCGCGGAGTGGCCCGACTACCGGCTGTCGGTGGGGGATGGCAGGCTAGATGTCGTGACCGAGATTGACACCAAGACCGACGCACTTGTCCCCGCCTGGCTCACCCTCCCCGACATCGCCGAACAGCTCGACGTCGAGGTGACGCGTGTACGGCAGTTGGTCAAGGAGGGCCAGCTCATCGCCGTACGCCGCGGTGAGAACCGCGCGCTGCACGTCCCCGCCGCCTTCATCGACGAGGACAAGGTCGTCAAGGGCCTCACCGGCACCCTGACGCTCCTGCGGGACAACGGTTTCACGGACGAAGAGATGATCGAGTGGCTCTTCACCCCGGACCCCTCCCTGCCCGGCACCCCCGCGCAGGCCCTCAGTGAGAACCGCGGCACGGAGGTGAAGCGCCGGGCCCAGGCGCTGGCCGTCTGAGCCGACCGCGCCCCAGGGGCGCCCCAGGGCGGCACCCGGCCGGGTGCCGCCCTCCCGCAGCACCCGCACACCGAACACCGGGGGACCCACCGCATGCCCGACACCGCCCGCGCCCGCCTCGCCGACGCCCGGCTCTACCTCTGCACGGACGCCCGCAGGGAGCAGGGCGACCTCGCCGAGTTCCTGGACGCGGTCCTGGCCGGCGGTGTCGACATCGTCCAGTTGCGGGACAAGGGCATGGAGGCCGCCGAGGAGCTGGCCCACCTGGAGGTGTTCGCCGACGCCTGCGCCCGGCACGGCAAGCTGCTCGCGGTCAACGACCGGGCCGACGTGGCCCACGCCGCCGGAGCCGACGTGCTCCACCTCGGCCAGGGCGACCTCCCGGTGCCCGCAGCGCGCGCCATCCTCGGCGACCGGGTCCTGACCGGCCGCTCCACCCACTCCGAGGCGGAGGCCGCAGCCGCCGCCGTGCAGGACGGCGTGGACTACTTCTGCACCGGCCCCTGCTGGCCCACCCCCACCAAGCCCGGTCGCCACGCCCCCGGCCTCGGCCTGGTCCGGTACACCGCGAGCCTCGGCACCGAGCGCCCCTGGTTCGCCATCGGCGGCATCGACCGCACCAACCTGGACCAGGTGCTCGACGCGGGCGCCCGCCGGGTGGTCGTGGTCCGCGCGCTCACGGCCGCGGACGATCCGGGCGCGGCGGCGGCCGAATTCGCCAAGCGGCTGCGGGAAATCTGACGGGGAGCCGTCCCAAGGGATGGACAAGGGCCCGGCAATTCGGCCAAATCGCCGGTGCCCGGTTGGGCCACCGCCCACCCGTGGCTAACCTGCGGGTATGGCCCTCGGAACCGCATCCACCAGGACTGATCGCGCCCGGACCGTCCGGGACATCCTCGCCACCGGCAAGACGGCGTACTCCTTCGAGTTCTACGCGCCGAAAACCCCGCAGGGCGAGCGCAACCTGTGGAACGCGCTGCGCAGGGTCGAGGCGGTCGCGCCCGACTTCGTCTCCGTCACCTACGGCGCGGGCGGCACCACCCGTGCCACCACGGTCAAGGAGACCCAGCAGATCGTCGTCGACACCACGCTCACCCCGGTCGCCCACCTCACCGCCGTCGACCACTCGGTGGCCGAACTCCGCAACATCATCGGCCAGTACGCGGACGCCGGCATCCGCAACATGCTCGCCGTGCGCGGCGACCCGCCCGGCGACCCCATGGGCGACTGGGTCGCGCACCCCGAGGGGCTGCGGTACGCGGCCGAACTGGTGCGCCTCATCAAGGAGTCGGGGGACTTCTGCGTGGGTGTCGCCGCCTTCCCGGAGATGCACCCGCGCTCCGCCGACTGGGACACCGACGTCGCCCACTTCGTGGACAAGTGCCGCGCGGGCGCCGACTACGCCATCACCCAGATGTTCTTCCAGCCCGAGTCCTACCTCCGGCTGCGCGACCGGGTCGCCGCCGCGGGTTGCGAAACCCCCGTGATTCCGGAGATCCTGCCGGTCACCAGCGTGAAGATGCTGGAACGGCTGCCGAAGCTGAGCAACGCGCTGTTCCCGCCCGAGCTGAAAGAGCGCATCCTCGCGGCGAAGGACGACCCGGCGGCGGTACGCTCCCTGGGGATCGACTTCGCCACGGAGTTCTGCGCCCGGCTGCTCGACGAGGGGGTGCCCGGACTGCACTTCATCACGCTGAACAACTCCACGGCGACGCTGGAAATCTACGAGAACCTGGGCCTGCACCACCCCCCGCGGGCCTAGACCGGCCGCACCGCGATGGGACACACTGCGTAACGGTCACTGGGAGAGGGGCGTACATGGGCTGGACGGTCCTCTACATCGCGTTCGGCATCGTCGCGCTGTGGTTGCTCGGCGAAGTGCTGCTGCAGTACAAGGCGCGGCTGCGCTGGCGGCTGCTCGCCTTCACCGGGTTCCTCGGTGTGGTGGTCGGCGTGCTGATGCCGTCGGTCGTCGTCATCGGACTGGGCGCCATCGCGTTCGCCGTCGGGCAGACCTACGTCACGCTGTCGTTCCGCAAGGGCTTCGCGGCCGGCTGGGCCGTCAAGCGCCCCGACGACGAGGAGGCGGGCCCGGTCACCCGGCGCCGCCGCAACCGCGCCGAGCACCAGGACCCGGTCCTCGGCGACCCCGGCCCGGACGAGGCGGCCGACTTCGGCCAGGACCACCCCGGACCCGAGACCGCGGCCTACGCCACCGACGGTTACGACGGGGACGACGCCTACGACCGGGACGACGTGTTCACCCCGGCCCGCCCCGACCCCACCGCCGCCGAGACCACCTCGGTCTACGAGCCCCAGCCCATGCCCGACGACACCGGCAGCTACGGCGTCTACGGCGACGGCACCCCGGCCCAGCCCCAGCCCCAGCAGACCGACCAGGCGTACGCCTACGACTACTCGGGCTACGACCAGCAGGGCTACGCCCAGAACGGCTACGACACCGGCGCCCAGCAGGCGTACCCCAACTACACCGACCCGTACGGCCAGGGCTACGCGGGCGGCTACGACAACTCCGGCTACGCGCAGCAGGGTTACGCCCAGCAGGGCTACGGCCAGGAGGCGTACGGCGGTGAAGGCGAGACCCCGGCGGGCGGGGTGTGGGTGCCGCAGCAGCGGACCGACGAGAACTACAACGGCGAACTCCCGCCGGAGCAGCAGCAGTACCCCTACCAGAGCCAGACCCAGCAGCAGAACACCGGCTACGACGAGCAGTACCGCTACTGAGCGCCGCTCACGTCGAGCCCCGGAACTCCGGCCCCTCCACGACGAGTCCGGCCACCATCGCCCCCGACATCCCCGCGTGCGGCAGCCCGCCGCCGGGATGGGACCAGCCACCGACCCGGTACAGGCCGGGCAGACGCGTGGAGTTGGCCGGGTGCAGGAAACCGCCGTCGGCCGCCGCCAGTGAGGGGGCCGGGACCGCGCCGTAACGGGCGCCGGTCTCGGCCGAGTTGTGGTCCGGGGTGCGGACCTCGTGCCAGAGCAGGCGGTCGCGCAGGGCGGGAATCGCCCTGGCGGCCGCGTCGAGCAGGACCTCCGCGTGCCGCGCGTCCGGCTCCAGCCCGGCGGGCAGGGTCGCCCACACCACCGCCGACTCGTGGGCGTCGTCCGGGCGCAGCGCCGGGTCGTCGGGACGCAGCACGGTGACCGTGGGGACGGGGAAGGGATCGCCGCCCGGGTTCGCCAGGAAGTCCAACTCGGCCTCCGCGTCCGGCGCGTGCACGACCGTGCGGTGCGCGGCCCCCTCCTCGCGGGCGCCCCTCAGCGCCAGCAGCAGGGCGAGCCGGGCGGCGCCGCTCTCGCCGGGGCGCACATCGCCGGGACCGTCCAGCGGGCGGTCCGTCAGGCGGCCCAGCAGCGCCGGGTCCACGTCGGCCACCACATGATCGGCGTCCGCCACCGTGCCGTCGGCCAGCTCGACGCCCGCCGCGCGGCCGTCCTTCACGGTGATCCCGGTGACCTCGGCGCCGAACACGAACTCCACCCGGCGCCGCACACAGCGCTCGTACACCGCGCGGGCCAGCTCGCGGATGCCGCCGCGTACGTACCAGGTGCCGAAGGCGTGCTCCAGGTACGGCAGGACGGCCGCGCTCGCCGGGGTGGTGCGCGGGTCGAGGCCGTGGGCCAGGGCGTGGCCGGTCAGCAGGGCTTTGAGGCGGTCGTCGCGCAGTTCCCAGTCGGCGACCTCGGCGAGGGTGGTGGCGCGGCGGGTGCGCAGCAGGCGCTTGTGCGGGACGGCCGGGTAGGGCTCGCGCTCCGCCAGCACCTGCCAGTTGGGCCACAGCGGCTCCTCCAGCAGGGGGCGCCGGGTACGGTCCCAGGCTTCGCGGGCCCGCACCAGGAAGTCGCCCCAGCGCTGCCCGACCCCGGCGCCCAGCGCCTCGTCCAGCGCGGAGACGACACCGGCGCGCGAGGCGTTGGGCACGGCGACGCCGGTGCCGTCCGCGAAGAGGTGGCGGGAGGAGGGGTCGACCTGGACCAGCTCGACCAGGTCCTCCAGCGGCTCCTTGCCGGTCTTCAGGAACAGGTCCCGCCAGACCGCGGGCAGCGGCAGCAGACCGGGGCCGGTGTCGAAGGCGAACCCGTCCCGCTCGAAGCGGCGCACCGCCCCGCCGTATGTGTCCGTCCGCTCGTACACCGTCACCCGGTGGCCCGCGACGGCCAGCCGGGCGGCCGCCGCCAGCGCGCCCATCCCGGCGCCGATCACCGCAATCCGTGCCATGACCGCGACTTTACCGACCACCACTGACAGCACTGGTTCTGGGCCCGAACGCGGGGGCTTGAGTACCCGTACCTAGACGCACAGATGAGTAGCCGCGCGGATGGGCCGGGGACCGGCCGGACGGGAGAGTGGAGACACGGCCAGGGGGCGCGGCCCGGCACCGCCGACACGGGGCGGCGGAACGGGCCCGCCCGCCGGCCGCTCCTTCCGCCGATCCGTCGGCGGAAGCGAGACACGGGGTCCGTGGCCGTACTGGTCACGGGGACCGCGGTGGGAACCGTACGGGGGAGTACGGGGGAGAGCGAGGGCGCCGGACCGGCAGCAATGCGGTCCGGCGCCCTTCGCGCGCCTCGGCTCAGCCCCCGCTGACCCGCCCCTGGAGCAGCCGGGACAGCGCGGAGTGCACGTCGTCCAGCGACCGCTCCGGCTGGAACGCCTTCCAGTCCAGCGCGGCCACCAGCACCATCCCGACCAGCGCGGCCGCGGTCAGCGGTACGTCGATCTCGTCGCTGAACTCCCCGGCCGCCACGCCCTCGCGCAGCACCCCCTCGACCACGGCCACGGCCTGCTGGCGGACCACCATCAGGGTCGACTGCCAGGCCCGGTTGGTGCGCCACAGCTCGGCCACGTAGAGCTGGGTGAAGGCCGGGTAGCGGTCGATGAAGACCAGGCCCGCCCGGACCATCGCGTCCAGCGCGTCCACCCCGCCGCCGCCCTCGCGGGCGGTGCGCTCGGCGGCCTCCCGCAACGAGGCGGTGAGCAGGCCCACGCCGTGCCGCAGCAGTTCCTCGAAGAGCACCGACTTGCTGGCGAAGTTGTAGTAGACGGTGCCCTTCGCCACCCCGGCGCGCTCGGCGATCTCGTCCACCGTGGTCGCGGAGAACCCCTGCTCGGCGATGAGGGTGACGGCCGCCTCGTAGAGCTTCTGCCGGGTGGCCTCGCGGCGCGTGCTGCCGGCGGGCCGGGCGCTGGTGCTTTCCATGGACCCGATTCTCACAGGTGCGCCGGACCGCCGGGCCGCCTCCGCCGCCCCCGCGCTCACAGGCTCAGCTCCGGGTGCAGCCGCTGGAGCGTCCACACCTGGCGGCGCCGGGCGGTGAGCGCGGTCAGCGCCAGGGCGCCCGCCGTGAACGCCGTCAGCACCACGCACGCCTCCCACACCGGGCCGAGCCCGCCGCCGGTGATCAGCCGGCGCAGCGCGGAGACCACGTAACTCATCGGCAGGAACGGGTGGATGGCGTTGAAGAAGCCCGGACTGGTCTGCACCGGGTACGTGCCGCCCGCCGAGGTGAGCTGGAGCATCAGCAGCGCCAGCACGAGGATGCGCCCCGCCGCGCCGAAGCGGGCGTTGAGCCACTGCACGATCGCCGTGAAGCACGCCGTGACCAGGAAGAGGAACAGGGTCGTCCCGGCCGCGCGGGCCATTTCGAGCCCGATGCCGAAGTGCAGTACGGACATCAGCGCGGCCGTCTGGAGCACCCCCACCGCCAGCACCGGCAGCCAGCCCGCCAGCGCGATCCGCCAGGACGGGGCACCGGCCGCGAGGGCACGCCGGTTGAGCGGCGGGATCAGCATGTAGGCGACCATCGCGCCGACCCAGAGCGACAGCGGGATGAAGTACGGGGCGAACCCGGTGCCGTAGTTGGGCGCGTGGTGCAGGTCGGCGGAGGAGAGCCGGACCGGGTCGGCCATCACGCCGGTGCGCTGGTCGCGGGCGCGCTCGTCGTAGTCGGGGATCTTCCCGGCGCCCTCGTGCAGGCCGTCCGCCAGCCGCTCGGAGCCGTCTTCCAGCTTGTACAGGCCGCTGTCCAGGGCCTTGGCGCCCGACTCGGCGGTGCCGATGCCCCGGTGCAGGGTGGCCGCGCCGGACTGGGCGCTGCCGAGGCCGGTGTGCAGCTTCTTCGCTCCGGCGGCGACGGCGTTGGCGCCCGAGTTCAGCTTGTCGATCCGGGCGACCGCGTCGGCGACGTCCTGGTGCAGGTGCGGGGCGCGTTCGGCGAGGGCGTCGGCCTGCCCGCGCAGGGTGGTCAGGTTCTTCCGCATGGTCGTCAGATCACCGCCCTGCGCGGCGACGACCTTGTTCAGATCGTCCGCCACGTCCGCCACGTCGTCCGCCGCCTTCTGGGCCTTCGCCAGGTCCGGGCAGGCCGGGTCGGGCACGGGGGGTGTCTCGCAGCGGGTCTTGTGCACCTGGTCCAGTACGGCGGCGGAGGCGTGCGCGGTCTTCGCGGCGCCGGGGGCGAGCCGGACCAGGGTGTCGAGGTTGTCCTGCACGATGCGGGCCGAGTCGGAGACCAGGCGGGCGGTGGCGCCGATGGTCTTCCCGTTCTTCTCCAGGAACGGCCCGGCCTTGGCGTACGCCCCGTCGACCTTGTCGGCCAGGGTCTGGGTGCCGGCCGCGACCTGCCGGGAGCCGTCCTCCAGGTCGCCCGCGCCCTTGTCGAGCCGGGTGAGGCCCTTGGCGAGCTTGCCGCTGCCGCTGTCGGCCTCCTTCAGGCCGTCCGCGAGCTTCCGGGCGCCCTTCTCCGCCTTGCCCAGGCCGTTCTTCAGCTTGTCGGCGCCCTCGGCGGCGGTCTCGGTCTTGTCGTGCAGGGTGGAGAAGTTGATGAAGATCCGGTCCAGGAAGGTCCGGGAGGTCTTGGTGGACGCGGCCGAACGGACCTCGGCGAACACGGTCCGGGAGATCTGGCCGACGATGTAGTTGTTCGCGTCGTTGGTGCGCACCTGGAGCGCGCCGGTCTCCGGGGAGTCACCCGAACTGGAGGCGACCCGGCGGCTGAAGTCGGCCGGGAGGGTCAGCGACAGGTAGTACGTGCCGTCCTCCGTGCCCCGGCGGGCCTCGGCCGCGTCGACCTCGTGCCACTCGAAGGTCCGCCGCTCGCGCAGCCCCTTGACGATGTCGGCACCGGCGTGGATCTTCTTCCCGCCCGCCGTCGCGCCCTGGTCCTCGTTGACGAGGGCCACGGGGACGCGGTCCAGGCGGCCGTACGGGTCCCAGAACGACCACAGGTAGAGGGCGCCGTAGAGCAGGGGCAGCACCAGCAGCGCCACCAGTGCGGCGCGGGGCAGCCGGCCCCGGCCGAACCGGCGCAGCTCAAGAGCGGCCAGCTTCGGTGAGCGCATCGGGGGCCTCCTCTCGGGGGGCGTCCTGGGTGTCTTCGGCCGGGTGGTCCTCGGCGGGTCCGGCCTCGGCGGGCTCCGTCGAGACGCTGACGCACCCGTCCGGGGCGGTGCGGCACACGGCCAGGACCGTCGTCCCCGCGTCGGCCAGGGAGCGCAACAGGTCCCACACCTCGGCGCGTTCACCCGCCGAGAGCTTCAGCTCCACGTCGTCCACGGCCAGCAGCCGGGGCCTGCCGATCAGCGCCAGCGCCACGGACAGCCGCAGCACCTCCAGCCGCTCCAGGTCCCGTACGGCCGTGCGCGAACCCTTCGGCAGCGCGTCCAGGTCGAGCCCGGCGGCGGCCAGGGCCGCGTCCGCGCGCAGCCTGGCCTCGTGCGTGCGCTGGGGACGCGGATGCAGCGCCTCGCGCAGCGAGTCGCCGAACCGGCGCTGCAGCAGGGCCCGTTCGCGCAGATGCTCGCCCACGGTCAGCGCGGGCTCCAGATCGGTCACCCCGGCGACATTGGCCACCGCGCTGAACCGGCGCACCGCCCCCATCCGCCGGGGGAGCGGAAGACCGCCGACGGCCGCCTCGCCCTCACTCGGCTTCATCCGCCCGGTGAGCGCCAGCAGCAGACACGTACGGCCGGAGCCGGACGGTCCCTCCACGGCGATCAGGGAACCCGGCCCGGCCTCCAAGCCGATGTCCCTGAAGGCCCACCCCCGTGGCCCCTTGAGCCCGAACCCCCCGGCCGTGACGTCCACGCCGTGCACAAGCCCCCGCCTCTCCCCGGAACTACTTTTGAACTGACTGGTCAGTTCAAAAGTATGCCCGAACAGACGTGCGCGACAAAGCCCGGATGCCCCACAGGTGTTCCCCGATGCCCCCGATTCCGGCCCCAGTTGGGGTGAAACAGCAGGTCGGAACGGATTGTCAGTGGCATACCGCACGATGTGGGCATACGGCATCCATGCCGTCACCGGACGACAGGAGGTTCGTCATGACCAGCTCGTCAGCGGCCACCGCCGCGAGCGACGTCCACCCCGTGCTCCGCCGGTCCACGGCACCACCCGCCGCCGTCGCCCTCCTCGGCCAGGCCCACACCGCGCTGGAGGAGGCCGCCACCCTGGAGACCCCGAACGAGCGGTACGCCCTGGCCCACCTCGCCGCCCTCCGCGCGGCCGCCGCCGTCCTCGCCGTCCGGGGACGCCCCGAGGCCACCGCGCGCCGCCGGGCCCGTATCCGCCCCGCCTGGGAGGTACTGCCCGAGCTGGCGCCGGAGCTGGCCGAGTGGAGCGCCCTGTTCGCCTCCGGCGCCGACCGCCGCGCCCGCGCCGAGGCCGGCATCCGGGGCGCGGCCGGCCCTCGCGACGCGGACGACCTGATACGCGACGCGGGCATGTTCCTGCGCCTGATCGAGCGGATGCTGGCCCTCCAGCCGGTGCTGCCCCGGACCAGCCCGGAGACCGTCTGACCCGGCGTTCTCGTCCAGTGGGCGAGACGCGGACCACCGCACCCGGCCGGGGTGACCGGGCGCGGCAGGCGAGGCCATAGGGTGGAGGCGCCTTACGTCTCCACTTGCCGCGCACCTCCCCGTGACCGGCCGGGGAGGCCCCCATCGCGCCGCCGGGCAACGGGCGGTGCCGTGCCGAGGAGCAACAGCCGTGCCGGACCCGACGCGCCCCCGCGCCTCTCTCCGTACCGCCGTGGTGTGGGACGTCCTCCAGGACGCCCTCGACCGCCGGGTCAAGGCCACGGGGCGGGACTCGCTGGACGTGCTCGACACCGGCGGCGGCAGCGGCAACTTCGCCGTGCCCGTCGCCCGGCTCGGCCACCGCGTCACCGTCGTCGACCCCAGCCCCAACGCCCTCTTCGCCCTGGAGCGCCGGGCCGCCGAGGCGGGCGTCGCCGAGCGGGTCCGGGGCGTCCAGGGCGACGCCCACGGCCTCTTCGACGTGGTCGAGCGCGGCGGCTACGACGCGGTCCTCTGCCACGGCGTGCTGGAGTACGTGGACGACCCCGCCGAGGGCGTCGGCAACGCGGTGGCCGCGCTGCGCCCCGAGGGCGTGCTCAGCCTCCTCGCGGCCGGCCTCGGCGGCGCCGTACTGGCCCGCGCCCTCGCCGGGCACTTCACCGAGGCCCGCCAGGCCCTCGCCGACCCGGACGGCCGCTGGGGCGAGGGCGACCCGGTGCCACACCGCTTCACCCCCGACCAGCTCACCGCCCTGGTCGAGGGCGCGGGCCTGCGGGTCGGCGCCGTGCACGGCGTACGCGTCTTCGCCGACCTGGTGCCCGGCGTCCTGGTGGACACCGAGCCGGGCGCGCTGGACGCCCTGCTGCGGCTGGAGGCGGCCGTGGCGGAGCTGCCCGCCTTCCACTCCGTGGCCACCCAGGTCCATGTGCTCGGCGAGACGGGCGGGACCGGAGCGCCCGGCGGGCCCGTCGGGGGCGCCGGAGACTGAACCCGCCCCGTGGGACACGGCGCTGATCAGGGGCGCGGCGGCAGATGGAGTACGCCACAAGCCCCCCGATCGAGGGGTTTGCGCCGTATGATCGAGGTACACCGACCGGCATGACGGGTCGGCCGCCGGGGAATGACAGCCTCAGCGGGCCGGGACGTCCTGACGCACCGGTTGGCCAGATGGCGCAGAGGGGCGGGTTTCACGGGGGCGATTCCCTGCCTATCCTGAAAGGACCCCCCAGAGTCGCCCCGGCGACTGCACGATGAGGAGGACTCCGTGCCGCTCTCGGAGCACGAGCAGCGCATGCTCGAGCAGATGGAGCGAGCGCTGTACGCCGAAGATCCCAAGTTCGCGTCGGCGCTCGAGGGAAACGGGCTGCGGACCTACACCCGGCGCCGGGTCTATCAGGCGGTCGCGGGATTCCTCGTCGGTATCGCGCTCCTCATGGCCGGTATGGTCGCCCAGTTGATCTGGATCAGTGTCGTCGGCTTCCTCGTGATGCTCGGCTGTGCCGTGCTCGCCGTCACCGGATGGCGCAAGGCACCCAAGCCGGGTGAAACCCCCAAGGGCCACACCAGACGCCGCCCGGTCCGGCGGAAACGTACCGTCATGGAACGTATCGAGGACCGCTGGCAGCGCCGCCGGGACGAACAGGGCCACTGAGCCGCCCGCGGACTTCCAAGGTTTCGCACGAGGGGGTGACCACCGGACCCGGTGGTCACCCCCTCAGTCGTGTCACGCCTCAGTCGTGTCACGCCTCAGCCGTGCCGCGCGGCCGCTACGCCTCCCCGCGCACCGGCCGCAGCGCCGCCGCCCGTGCCCGGAGGGATGCCCACCGGTCCTGGGCCGACCACAGCACCCGCCGGGCCGAGCGCGGGGCGAACAGGGCCCGCAGCCGGGTGCCCCGGCCCACTGGGGCCGCCAGCCCGGCGATTACCCGGCGCACGTCCTTGGCGAGGTCCGGCGCAGGGTGCGGCTCAGGGGCGTACAGCACCTGCTCCAGGGCGGACGCCACCCGGTGCACCGCGGCCCCCGCCTCCCCGTCCAGTTGACCCAGCCGCACGATGCGGGCCGCCGAGCCGCGCGGGGTCAGCGAGTCGTCCGGTATCACCCCGTGGTCCCAGGCGCTGTCGGTCAGCTCCCGCCAGGCCGCCAGCGTCCGCCCGGCCGGGTCGGGGGAGTGCCCGTCCAGCCGTGTGGCCCGTACCCGCGTCCGCCACAGCATCGGGGACAGCGGGAGCACCACCAGCGCCAGCGCGCCCAGCACGATCAGCGCGGCCCACAGCCCGCCCGACGGACCCCCGCCCCCGCCCGGCGCCGCCACCGCCGCCGAGGGGTCGGCACACGCCCCCGATCGGTCCTGCGCGGCGCAGCTCTCACCCTGCGTCGCCGCCGCCGAAGGCTCCCTGGAGGCCCCGCGCGAGGGCAGCTCCTGGTCCGGGCGGGCGCTGCTCGGGGTGTCCTGCTGGGTGTACGCCGGGGTCGTGCCCCGCGTGGGCGTCGGCTCGAACCGGGTCCAGCCCACGCCCTGGAAATACAGCTCCGGCCAGGCGTGCGCGTCCTTCAGGCTCACCGACACCGAGCCGTCGCCCTGCGGGGTGCCCGGCGCGAACCCCACCGCCACCCTGGCCGGAATGCCCAGCGTGCGGGCCATCGCCGCCATGGCGAAGGAGAAGTGGACGCAGAACCCCTCCTTCTTCTTCAGGAAGTTGGCGATCGCGTTCGCGCCCCGGCCCACCTGCACCTCGGTGTCGTACCGGAAACCGCCGTCCACCGAGAACCAGTCCTGGAGCCGTACCGCCTCCTCGTAGTGGTTGCGCGCACCGGAGGTGACCTCCTCGGCGGTCCGCGCCACCACGTCCGGCAGCCGGGACGGCACCCGCGTGTACTCCCGCTCCAGCGCGGCCGGCGGCTTCGGGGCGTCGGCGAGCTGCTTCGCGGTCGGCCGCAGGTCCAGGCTGGTGACCTGGTAGGTCTCGCCGCGCGTGGTCTGGCCGTGGTCGCCGACCAGGGTCATGCCGACCGGCTCGTACCGCCAGTTGCCGTCGATCCGGACCCCGCTCGGCGGATACGGCATCGGCAGCCAGTCCTGGGCGTACCAGTCCGCCGCCGTGATCACCGTGCGCAGCGTGGTCCGCCGGACGTCGTCGCTCAGGCCCGCCGGGGCCGGGAAGACGCCGGGCACCGCGGCGATCCGGCGCTGGGACGGCTTCCAGTCGGTGCCGTCGAAGTCGTCCAGGGACACTATCCGCACGTACATGTCCGGCACCTCGCCGGAGCTGGGCCGCAGCGAGAGCACCTGACGGTCGTCGTCCACGTTCAGACTGTCCCGCAGCGACACCAGCGGGTTCACCGCCGAGATCGTGCCGCCCCGGCCGTTGCCCGCGCCGACGCCCGAACCGGCCTGGCCCAGCAGCCCGCCGTGCAGCGTCGGCAGGGCCAGCGGCACCACCAGGGCCACGCCCAGCGCCACCGCGCCGACCCGGCGGCCGGTGCGCGCCGGCGCCGTCACCCCGCCCGCCGGGGCACCCGCGCGCGGGGTGCCGCCGAAGACCCGGCCCCACTGGGCGAGCCGCTCCCGGCCCTCCGCGAGCAGCAGCATCAGATAACCGGCCGCCGCCACCAGGAACCACAGCCAGTCCGCCGCCCCGTCCGACAGCCCGGCCGCCACCGAGTACAGCGCCAGCAGCGGCAGCCCCGCCGGAGCCGCCCGCCGGAAGGACACCGCGAGGGTGTCCACCAGCAGATGCACCAGCAGCACCCCGCCGACCAGCAGCAGCCGGATGCCGTCGGTGAGCGGCGCCGGGATCGCGTAGTGGCTCACGTCGTCCGCGCCCTGCCCGAACAGCGCCCCGAACTTCAGGAACGCGTCCGGCCCCGGCAGCAGTCCGCCCAGCGCCTCGGGCCGCGCGAAGACCAGCGTCAGCAGCACGAGCGTCACCAGCAGTTGCGCCAGCAGTGTCAGCGACCGGGACAGCGGAATCCGCCGGGCCGCGATGCCCACCCCCGTCTGCACGGCCACCAGCAGCGCCGACAGCAGCAGCCAGGTGGGGCCGTCGACCAGCGGCAGCAGGGCCGAGGACGCCATCAGCGTCGCCGCCGCCGCGCACAGCGCCAGTCGTGCCCGCCCGCTCATCCCCGTGCCTTCCCGCTCAGCGCGGCCGGACCCGGCCGCTCCCGGTCCGCCTGCCGCCACAGCTCCTCCAGCGAGGCCCCGCGCGGCACGCCCAGCGCCGTCCAGCCGCCCTCACGCAGCACCCGCAGCCGCTGGGGCAGCGGGGCGTTCGGCCCGGGCACCGCCGTCGGCTCGCGCGTCCAGTCGTCCGGGTCCAGCACGAAGGCGACCGCGCCGCCGCGCCTGCGCATCCGGGCCACCGAGGCCGCCTGTCCGCCGTCCAGGTCGCCGAGGAAGGCGACCAGCAGCCCGTCGTGCCCGTCCCGCAGCACGTCGTACGCGCCCGCCAGGTCGGCGCCGTCGGAGTGGTCGATCACCGCGAGGGTGTCCATCATCAGCGCGGCCGCCGCCGCCCGTTCGTGCCCCGAGCCGCCCTCGCCGGACACCGTCACCCCGAAGTCCGTCAGCAGCCGCACCGAGAACCCCCGCTCCAGCAGATGCGTCACCACCGAGGCGGCCCCCGACACCGCCCACTCGAAGGCCGAGCCGGGGCCGGCGCCCTCGTAGGCCACCGCGCGGGTGTCCAGCAGCACCGTGCAGCGCGAGCGGCGGGGCTGCTCCTCGCGGCGCACCATCAGCTCGCCGTGCCTGGCGGTGGAGCGCCAGTGCACCCGGCGCAGGTCGTCACCGTGCCGGTAGCCGCGCGGGATCAGGTCGTCCTCGCCGGCCAGCGCCAGCGAACGCTGCCGTCCGTCGCCGTGCCCGAGCGCCTCCCCGCCGAACCGGACCGGCGGCAGCGGCTCCACGCGGGGCAGCACCGTGAGCGTGTCGTACGCCGAGAAGGAGCGGGTCAGCTCGCACATCCCGAACGGGTCGCTCAGCCGCACCTGGAGCGGGCCGAGCCGGTATCTGCCGCGCAGGTCCGAGCGCACCCGGTAGGACACCTCGCGGTGCCCGCCCGGCTCCACCCGGTCCAGCACGAAACGCGGCCGGGGCCCCAGCACGTACGGCACCCGGTCCTGGAGCATCAGCAGGCCGGTGGGCAGCCGGGAGACGTTGTCCACCCTGAGCCGGACCCGCGCCTCCCCGGTCGCGGGCACCCGCGTGGGGGCCAGGCCGCGCTCGGCGGTCACCCGGTGCCGGGTGCGGTGCAGGACGGCCGCGCAGAGCAGCGGCAGCACCGCCAGCAGCAGCCCCACCCGCAGCAGGTCGTCCTGGCCCAGCACATACGCGCAGATCGCGGCCGCGATCCCGGCGGCCAGGAAGGAACGCCCGCGCGTGGTGAGCCCCGACAGCGTCGCCCGCACCCCGCCCCGCCCCCCGGCGGACATCACAGACCCCTGGGAGGCCGCAGCGGCCGCGGGGGATGGGCCGGCGAGGCGTCCAGGCCGTCGTAGCCGCTCTGCCGGCCGGTGGTGGGCACGGCCGTGTGCTGGATGATCTCCCGCACCACGTCCTCGGCCGTCCGCCCGTTGAGCTGGGCCTCCGAGGTGGGCAGCAGCCGGTGGGCCAGCACGGGCGGGGCGAGCGCCTGGAGGTCGTCCGGCAGCGCGTACTCCCGGCCCTCCAGGGCGGCGGACGCCTTCGCCGCGCGCAGCAGATGCAGCGTCGCGCGCGGGGAGGCGCCGAGTCTGAGGTCGGGGTGGACACGGGTGGCGGCGACCAGTTCCACCGCGTACCGCCGCACGGCCTCCGAGACGTGCACCGCGCGCACCGCCTCGATCAGTTTCACGATCTCGTGCGCGTGCGCCACCGGCTCCAGGTCCTCCAGCGGGGAGGCACCGCCGTGCACGTCCAGCATCCGCAGCTCGGCCTCGACGCTGGGGTAGCCCACCGAGACGCGGGCCATGAAGCGGTCGCGCTGGGCCTCGGGCAGCGGGTAGGTGCCCTCCATCTCGACCGGGTTCTGCGTCGCCACCACCATGAAGGGGCTCGGCAGTTCGTAGCTGTGGCCGTCGATGGTGACCTGGCGCTCCTCCATCGACTCCAGCAGCGCCGACTGGGTCTTGGGGGAGGCGCGGTTGATCTCGTCGCCGATCACGATCTGGGCGAAGATCGCCCCCGGCTTGAACTCGAAGTCACCGCCCCGCTGGTCCCAGATGGAGACCCCGGTGATGTCCGAGGGCAGCAGGTCGGGGGTGAACTGGATGCGCCGCACCGAGCAGTCGATGGACCGCGCCAGCGCCTTGGCCAGCATGGTCTTGCCCACGCCGGGGACGTCCTCGATCAGCAGATGCCCCTCGGCGAGCAGCACGGTCAGCGCGAGCCGGACGACCTCGGGCTTGCCCTCGATCACGTCCTCCACCGAAGCGCGGACACGCTCGGCGGTGGCGGTCAGCTCCCGCCCCGCGCCCGACTCCGTCCGAGCGGGGACGCCCCCCTGGCTCGCCCGATCGTCATAGGTCGTCACCCGGCCCTCCTCGGCCCGTCATCACCCAGGGCCTGTGCACGCGAGCGCGACCGGCCCACCCCGGAACTGCGACGCCGCGCGGACCAGGCCGCGCGCCGTCACACCCCGCATTCTTGCCGCCGTTACGGATTCGTGTCACCGCCTGTGGACAACTGCCCCCGTGATGCCGGGCTTGCGGCCCTTTCACCCCCCGCCCCGAGGGCGGTAGGAGGGCCGCCGGGGCGTCAGGCCGACTTCTCGGCGCCGCCGTCGGCCGGGTCGATCTCCCGGAGCAGACCGGTGCGCACGTCGAAGACGAAGCCGCGCACGTCGTCGGTGTGCAGCAGGAACGGGGAGGTCCGCACCCGCTGCATCGACTGCCGTACGTCCTGGTCCACGTCCCGGAACGCCTCCACCGCCCACGCCGGGCGCTGGCCGACCTCCATCTCCAGGTCGTGCCGGAACTCCTCGGTGAGGGACTCCAGACCGCACCCGGTGTGGTGGATCAGGACCACGCTGCGGGTGCCCAGCGCGCGCTGACTGATGGTCAGCGAGCGGATCACGTCGTCGGTGACCACGCCGCCCGCGTTGCGGATGGTGTGACAGTCGCCCAGCTCCAGGCCGAGCGCGGCGTGCAGGTCGAGGCGGGCGTCCATGCAGGCGACGACGGCGACCTGGAGCACCGGACGCGCGTCCATGCCGGGGTCGGTGAACTCGCTCGCATACGTCTGGTTGGCGCCGACCAGGCGGTCCGTCACGCTGTTGCCACCCGTTATGGCGTTGTCGGACCCGGTCGGAACTGCTGCGGAAGTCGTCATGCTCCCGACGTTACTGGTCACCGGTGCCCCTGGCCTGCTGTGGACGGCCACAAAGAACCCCGTCGTGGCTTGTTGTGAGCTAACCCACACGGAGCGCGAACCTCCGCCGGACGGGTGAATCCCGGCGAATCGCGGGGCCCTCCCGGAAGCCGTACGCGACGCGCAGGCCGGTTGATTGACCGCGACACAGGGTGGACTAAAGTGACGCGAAGCGGGAGGCGCGGCTCTTCCCGCTGGTGAAACCCCCGGAGATCCCGGCATCCGCCCGGACCGTCTCCCCGCGTGCGCGGCGCGTACGTGCGGCTCGGCCTCCTCCCGCTCCCGGCCGGCCGACGCTTCCGGCGCCGGCGGGCCTCCCCTTCACGGAGCGGGCGGGGACCCGGCGGTGCGTACCGCCCGCCGGAATGAGAGGCCCCCTTGACCGAGAGTCGACACGTCCCGGTGATGCTCCAGCGCTGCCTGGACCTGCTGGCGCCCGCCCTGGAGCGGCCGGGAGCGGTGGTCGTCGACTGCACCCTCGGCCTCGGCGGCCACAGCGAGGCCCTGCTGGCCCGCTTCCCCGAGGCCCGGCTGATCGGCCTCGACCGGGACAAGGAAGCCCTCCGCCTCTCCGGTGAACGCCTCGCCCCCTACGGCGACCGCGCCACCCTCGTGCACGCCGTCTACGACGAACTCCCCGAGGTCCTCGACCGCCTGGGCATCCCGTCCGTCCAGGGCGTCCTCTTCGACCTCGGCGTCTCCTCCATGCAGCTCGACGAGGCCGACCGGGGCTTCGCCTACGCCCAGGACGCCCCGCTCGACATGCGCATGGACCAGACGACCGGCATCGGCGCCGCCGAGGTCCTCAACACCTACCCGGCCGGTGAACTGGTGCGCATCCTGCGCGCGTACGGCGAGGAGAAGCAGGCCAAGCGGATCGTCTCGGCCATCGTCCGCGAGCGCGAGAAGGAGCCGTTCACCAACAGCGCCCGTCTGGTCGAACTGATCCGGGACGCCCTGCCGCAGGCCGCCAAGCGCACCGGCGGCAACCCGGCCAAGCGCACCTTCCAGGCCCTGCGCATCGAGGTCAACGGCGAACTCTCCGTACTGGAGCGGGCCGTGCCGGCCGCGGTGAAGGCGCTCGCGGTGGGCGGGCGGATCGCCGTGCTGTCGTACCAGTCGCTGGAGGACCGGCTGGTCAAGCAGGTCTTCGCGGCCGGCGCCGCCAACACCGCGCCCCCCGGACTGCCCGTGGTGCCCGAGCGCTACCAGCCCCGTCTCAAGCTCCTCACGCGCGGTGCCGAACTGCCCACCGAGGAGGAGATCGCCGAGAACCGCCGGGCCGCCCCGGCCAGGTTCCGGGGTGTCGAGCGCATCAGGGAGGACGCCGAGTGAACGGACGGGGCCGGCCGGGTGCCACGACCCGCCGGGAGGGACAGTGAGCAGCAAGCCCGCGCCTCGGGGGAGGGCGGCCCGGCTCGCCCGGCTCATCCCCGCGGGCCGCGCCCGCGCGGCCCGCACCCCCTTCGTCCTCCTCGTCGTCCTGCTCCTCGGCGGCGGGCTGCTCGGCCTGCTGGTGCTCAACTCGGCGCTCAGCGAAGGGTCGTTCGAGCTGGACGACATACAGCGCAAGACCAAGAGCCTCACCGACGAGGAACAGGCCCTCCAGCGGGACATCGACGCCTACTCCGCGCCGGACGCCCTCCAGCGCCGCGCCCGCGAACTCGGCATGGTTCCCGGCGGCGACCCCGCCTTCCTGAATCCCGACGGCAGCGTCAAGGGCGTCCCCAGCGCGGCCCCCCGTTCCGCCGTCCTCACCGGCCCCCGCGCCCCCGAGGCGCTGACCGCCGCCCCGAGCACCGCCCCGGCGACACCGAGCGCGCCGCCCGCCGGCACACCCGCCAGCACCCCGGCGACCCCCGCCGCCACGACTCCCGCGCCGGGCGGCGCCCTCCGGTCCGCCCCCACCACCCCGACCCCCGGCAGGTGACGGAAGTGTCCGACAGGGAAACGCCGCGCCGCCGTGTGCCCGGACCCGCGAGGCCGCCCCGCCCCCGGAGCGCGGCCCCCCGCCGCCCCGGCCCCGGAGCCCGCCCCGCCCGCCGCCCCTCCGGCGGACGCCGGCCCCCGGCCAAGCCCGCCCTGCGGCTGGGCAGCCCCCGGCCCCGGCTGCGTCTGGTCGGCCTCGCCCTCGCCCTGGTCCTGACCGCCTTCACCGTGCGCCTCCTCCAGGTGCAGGCCGTCGACGCCAGCACCTACAGCGCCAAGGCCGAGCAGAACCGCTATGTGGCGCACACCCTGACCGCCGAGCGCGGCGGCATCACCGACCGCAACGGCGTCGCCCTCGCCGTCAGCGAGGACGCCTACGACATCACCGCCGACCCGAAGATGTTCAACAGCGAGCAGCTCAAGATCTCCGACGGTCCCGAGCAGGCCGCCGCGCTGCTCGCCCCGATCCTCGGCCAGGACCAGGAAGCGCTCGTCAAGAAGCTCCGCCCGGCCAACAAGCAGTCCCGCTACGCCCGGCTGGCCTCCCGGCAGACCCCGCAGGTCTGGAAGCAGATCAAGGACCTCAAGGCCGCCTTCGTCAAGAAGGGCACCCCCAATGTGCTCGCCGGGGTCTTCGCCGACCCCAGCAGCCAGCGGGTGTACCCCAACAAGGAGCTGGCCGCCGGGATACTGGGCTGGGTCAACAGCGAGGGCCGGGGCGGCGGCGGCATCGAGCAGCAGCTCGACAAGCAGCTCTCCGGCAAGGACGGCAAGATCCGCTACGCCCAGTCCGGCGGCCGGGAGGTGCCCACCGCGGGCTCCACCGAGACGCCCGCCGTGCCCGGCAGCGACGTCGAGCTGACCATCGACCGCGACATCCAGTGGGCCGCGCAGAACGCGATCTCCGAGCAGGTGAAGAAGTCCAAGGCCGACCGCGGCTACGTCGTCGTCCAGGACACCGCCACCGGCCAGATCCTCGCCATGGCCAACTCGCCCGGCTTCGACCCCAACGACCTCTCCAAGGCTGACTCCGCCGCCATGGGCAACCCCGCCCTGCAGGACGCGTACGAGCCCGGCTCCACCGCCAAGGTGATGTCCATGGCGGCCGTGCTGGAGGAGAACGCGGCCACCCCGCTCACCCATGTCGTCGTACCCAACCGGCTGCACCGGGGCGACCGGCTCTTCCAGGACGACGTCGACCACGCCACCTGGTACCTCACCCTGAACGGGGTGCTCGCCAAGTCCAGCAACATCGGCACCATCCTCGCCACCGGCCAGCTCGGCAAGACCCAGCGGGCCGCCAACGACACGCTCTACTCGTACCTGCGCCAGTTCGGCATCGGCCGCTACACGGGGCTCGGTTTCCCCGGCGAGACACCGGGCATCCTCGCGCCCTCGGCCAAGTGGTCCACCTCGCAGCAGTACACGATCCCTTTCGGCCAGGGCTTCTCCATCAACGCCATGCAGGCCGCCTCCGTCTACTCCACGATCGCCAACGGCGGAGTCCGCGTCGCACCCACCCTGGTGCGCGGCACCAAGGGCGCCGACGGCCGCTTCGCCCCCGCGCCCAAGCCCAAGAAGACCCGTGTGGTCAGCGAGAAGACCGCGAAGACCGTGGCCCAGATGCTGGAGTCGGTCGTCGACGACGAGCAGGGCACCGGCGTCAAGGCCCGCATCCCCGGCTACCGGGTCGCGGGCAAGACCGGCACCGCCAACCGCGTCGATCCGGCCACCGGGAGGTACCACGGCTACACCTCGTCCTTCGCCGGATTCGCCCCCGCCGACAAGCCCCGCGTCACCGTCTACTGCGCCATCCAGAACGCCACCTCCGGCAGCTACTTCGGCGGCCAGATCTGCGGTCCGGTCTACAAGCAGGTGATGGAGTTCGCGCTGAAGACCCTGCAGGTGCCGCCGACCGGAGCCAAGGCCGCCGCCCTGCCCGTCTCCTACCAGCCCTGACCCGCCCCCACCGGAACCAGGCACCGACCACCAGGAACGAGCCCGTGACAACGATCACCCCCGACGACGGGAACCGAGGGACCCACCGCACCGAGCGCGAGCCCCGTTTTAGCTCCGGAGCGGGTACTCCCGGTACGCTCACCGCCGTGCCACACGCCGATCAGTCCCAAACCACTCAGAAAGGCGCTTCCGTGACAAATCCGGGACCGCCGCGACCGGTTCAGGTCTCCGCCATCTCCCTCGCGGAACTGGCCGGTCAACTGGGTACCGCCGCGCCCGCCGAGACCGCCGCGTCCACCGGGGTCACCGGCATCACCCACGACTCGCGGGCCGTCCGCCCCGGTGACATCTACGCCGCCCTGTCCGGCGCCCGGCTGCACGGCGCCGACTTCGCCACCCAGGCGGCCGGCCTCGGCGCCGTCGCCGTCCTCACCGACCCGGCGGGCGCCGACCGCGCCGCCGCCACCGGCCTGCCGGTCCTGGTCGTCGAGGACCCGCGCGCGGAGATGGGCGAGCTGGCCGCCACCATCTACGGCCACCCCGGCCGGGACATGCTCCAGATCGGCATCACCGGCACCTCCGGCAAGACCACCACCGCCTACCTGGTCGAGGGCGGCCTGCGGGCGGCCGGCCGGGCCACCGGTCTGGTCGGCACCGTCGAGACCCGCATCGGCGACGAGCGGATCAAGTCCGAGCGCACCACCCCCGAAGCCACCGACCTCCAGGCCCTGTTCGCCGTGATGCGCGAACGCGGCACCGACGCCGTCGCCATGGAGGTCTCCAGCCACGCCCTGGTCCTCGGCCGCGTCGACGGCTGTGTCTTCGACATCGCGGTCTTCAACAACCTCAGCCCGGAGCACATGGAGTTCCACTCCGGCATGGAGGACTACTTCCAGGCCAAGGCGAGCCTGTTCACCCCTGGGCGCAGCCGGCTCGGCGTGGTCAACGCCGACGACGAGTACGGCCGCAGGCTCGTCACCGAGGCCGGCGTGCCCGTCGTCACCTTCTCCGCCGAGGGCCACCCGGACGCCGACTGGCGCGCCGAGGACGTCCAGACCGGCCCGATGGACTCGACGTTCACCGCGCTCGGCCCGAACGGCGAGCGGGTGCACGCCCGTTCGCCGCTGCCCGGCCCGTTCAATGTGGCCAACACCCTCGCCGCCGTGGCCGCCCTGGCCGCCGCCGGGATCGACCCGCAGACCGCCGCCGACGGCATCGCCGCCGTGCCCGGCGTCCCCGGCCGGCTGGAGCGCGTCGACGCCGGACAGCCCTACCTCGCCGTCGTCGACTACGCCCACAAGACCGACGCGGTCGAGTCGGTGCTCAAGGCGCTGCGCAAGGTCACCAAGGGCCGCGTGCACCTCGTGCTCGGCTGCGGCGGCGACCGCGACCGCACCAAGCGCGGCCCGATGGGCGCGGCCGCGGCCCGGTACGCCGACACGGCCGTACTGACCTCCGACAACCCCCGCTCCGAGGACCCGCTGGCGATCCTGGCGACCATGCTCGAAGGCGCCGCCTCCGTCCCCGCTCACGAGCGGGGCGAGGTGCTGCTGTTCGAGGAGCGGGCCGCCGCCATCGCCGCCGCCGTGGGCCGCGCCGCCGCCGGTGACACGGTGCTGGTCGCGGGCAAGGGCCACGAGCAGGGCCAGGACATCGCCGGCGTGATCCGTCCCTTCGACGACCGCCAGGTGCTCCGCGAAGCTATCCAGAACACCCAGGGATGAACTTGTGATCGCCCTCTCCCTCGCCGAGATCGCAGCAGTCACCGGCGGGCAGACGCACGACATACCGGATACGTCCGTCCAGGTCACCGGCCCGGTCGTCCGGGACTCCCGCGAGGTGGTGCCCGGCGCCCTCTTCGTCGCGTTCAGCGGTGAGCGGGTCGACGGCCACGACTTCGCCGCGTCGGTCGTTGAGGCGGGCGCGGTCGCCGTACTGGCGACGCGGCCCGTCGGCGTGCCCGCGGTCGTGGTGGACGACGTGCAGACCGCCCTCGGCGCCCTCGCCCGCCACGTGGTGGAGCGCCTCGGCGCGACCCTCGTCGCGCTGACCGGCTCGGCCGGCAAGACCAGCACCAAGGACCTCATCGCCCAGGTACTGGGCGGCAAGGCGCCGACCGTGTTCACGCCCGGCTCGCTCAACAACGAGATCGGGCTGCCGCTGACCGCCCTGTCCGCCACCGAGGAGACGAAGTTCCTCGTGCTGGAGATGGGCGCCCGCGGCATCGGGCACATCCGTTACCTCGCCGAACTCACCCCGCCCAAGGTCGGGTTGGTGCTCAACGTGGGCAGCGCCCACATCGGCGAGTTCGGCGGCCGCGAGCAGATCGCCCAGGCCAAGGGCGAGTTGGTGGAGAGCCTGCCCCCGGCGGCGGACGGCGGCGCGGCGATCCTCAACGCCGACGACCCGCTGGTGCGCGCCATGGCCTCCCGTACCAAGGCGAAGGTGGTCCTTTTCGGAGAGTCGGCCGAAGCGGACGTACGCGCCGAGAACGTACGACTCACGGACAGCGGACAGCCCTCCTTCAGGCTTCACACACCCTCCGGTGCAAGCGATGTGACCATGCGCCTGTACGGTGAGCATCACGTGTCGAACGCGCTCGCCGCGGCCGCCGTCGCCCATGAGCTGGGCATGTCCGCAACCGAGATCGCGACCGCGCTCTCCGGGGCGGGCACCCTCTCCCGCTGGCGCATGGAGGTCACCGAGCGCCCGGACGGCGTGACCATCGTCAACGACGCCTACAACGCCAACCCCGAGTCCGTGCGGGCCGCCCTCAGGGCGCTCGTGGCCATGGGCAAGGGGCGCCGCACGTGGGCGGTGCTCGGCAAGATGGCCGAGCTGGGGGACGAGGCTCTCGCCGAGCACGACGCGGTCGGACGGCTCGCCGTCCGGCTCAACGTCAGCAAGCTCGTCGCGGTCGGTGGCATCGAAGCCTCCTGGCTGCAACTGGGCGCATACAACGAGGGTTCGTGGGGTGAGGAGTCGGTGCACGTGTCCGACGCACAGGCGGCGATCGACCTTTTGCGCAAGCAGTTGCGTCCGGGGGACGTCGTGCTGGTGAAGGCGTCCCGGTCGGTGGGTCTGGAGAGGGTCGCGCAGACGCTCGCCGAGGCCGGTACCGAGGGTGAGGTCGCCGCCCGATGATGAACCAGGTCCTGTTCTCGGGCGTCATCGGTCTCTTCCTGACGCTGATCGGCACCCCGCTGCTGATCAAGCTCCTCGCCCGCAAGGGTTACGGCCAGTACATCCGCGACGACGGCCCGCGCGAGCACGCCAGCAAGCGCGGTACGCCGACGATGGGCGGTATCGCCTTCATCCTGGCCACGATCGCCGCGTACTTCCTCAGCAAGGTGATCACCGGCAAGCCGCCGACCTACTCCGGCCTGCTGGTGCTCGGCCTGATGTTCGGCATGGGCCTGGTCGGCTTCCTCGACGACTACATCAAGATCGTCAAGCGGCGCTCGCTCGGTCTGCGGGCCAAGGCGAAGATGGCCGGCCAGCTCATAGTCGGCATCGGGTTCGCCGTGCTCGCCCTGCAGTTCCCCGACAACCGGGGCAACACGCCGGCCTCCACCAAGCTGTCGTTCATCACCGACTTCGGCTGGACCATCGGCCCGGTGCTGTTCGTGGTCTGGGCGCTGTTCATGATCCTCGCCATGTCCAACGGCGTGAACCTCACCGACGGTCTGGACGGCCTGGCCACCGGCGCCTCCGTCCTCGTCTTCGGCGCCTACACGTTCATCGGCGTCTGGCAGTTCCAGGAGTCCTGCGCCAACGCCATGACCCTGACCAACCCGGCCGCCTGCTACGAGGTGCGCGACCCGCTGGACCTCGCGGTGGTCGCCTCCGCCCTGATGGGCGCCTGCCTGGGCTTCCTGTGGTGGAACACCTCCCCGGCGAAGATCTTCATGGGCGACACCGGCTCGCTCGCCCTCGGCGGTGTCCTCACCGGCCTGGCCATCCTCTCCCGCACGGAGCTGCTGGTGGCCATCATGGGCGGCCTGTTCGTCCTCATCACCATGTCGGTCGTCATCCAGGTCGGCTCCTTCCGGCTCACCGGCAAGCGCGTCTTCCGGATGGCACCGCTCCAGCACCACTTCGAACTCAAGGGCTGGTCCGAGGTCCTTGTCGTGGTCCGCTTCTGGATCATCCAGGGCATCTGCGTCATCGTCGGACTGGGCCTCTTCTACGCGGGATGGGCAGCGGACAAGTGACCTCCTCGGTGCCTTCGGGGCCCAGCGAATTCCAGGGCAAGCACGTCACCGTCGCCGGGCTCGGCGTCTCCGGCCTGCCGGCCGCGAAGGCGCTGCACGCGCGCGGGGCGATCGTCACGGCCGTCAACGACGGCGACGACGCCCGCGCCCGCGAGCAGGCGGCGGAACTGGAGGCGCTCGGCATCACCGTCCGCCTCGGCGACGGCGCGACTCTCCCCGAGGGCACCGAGCTGATCGTCACCGCCCCCGGCTGGCAGCCCGGCAAGCCGCTGTTCCGCGCCGCAGAAGAGGCGGGCGTCCCCGTCTGGGGCGACGTCGAGCTGGCCTGGCGCCTGCGCGGCCCCGACGCGGCCCCCTGGCTCGCCGTCACCGGCACCAACGGCAAGACCACGACCGTGCAGATGCTCGCCTCCATCCTCAAGGCGGCGGGCCTGCGCACGGCCGCGGTCGGCAACATCGGCGTCTCCCTGCTGGACGCCGTACTCGGCGACGAGCAGTACGACGTGCTCGCCGTCGAGCTGTCCAGCTACCAGCTCCACTGGGCGCCCTCCCTGCGCGCCCACTCCGGCGCGGTCCTCAACCTCGCCCCGGACCACCTCGACTGGCACGGCTCCATGGACGCCTACGCCGCCGACAAGGGCCGTATCTACGAGGGCAACAAGGTCGCCTGCGTCTACAACGTGGCCGACCCGCGCACCGAGGACCTGGTCCGCGAGGCCGACGTCGAAGAGGGCTGCCGGGCCGTCGGGTTCACGCTCCAGGCGCCCGCCGTCTCCCAACTCGGCGTGGTGGACGGCATTCTGGTCGACCGCGCCTTCGTGGAGAACCGGCAGAAGAACGCCCAGGAGCTGGCCGAGGTCTCCGACGTGGACCCGCCCGCCCCGCACAACATCGCCAACGCCCTTGCCGCGGCGGCCCTCGCGCGCTCCTACGGGGTCCCCGCGCAGGCGGTGCGCGACGGACTGCGCGCCTTCAAGCCCGACGCCCACCGCATCGCGCACGTCGCCGATGTCGACGGCGTGGCCTACGTGGACGACTCCAAGGCCACCAACACCCATGCCGCAGAAGCCTCGTTGGCCGCCTACGAGCCGATCGTCTGGATCGCGGGCGGACTCGCCAAGGGCGCCGAGTTCGACGAGCTGGTGGCCAACTCCGCGAAGCGGCTGCGGGGGGTCGTCCTCATCGGCGCCGACCGCGCGCTGATCCGCGAGGCCCTGGCGCGACACGCCCCGGAAGTACCCGTCGTGGACCTCGACCGGACCGACACTGGGGCGATGCTCCAGGCGGTGACGGAGGCGAAGCGGCTGGCCCAGCAGGGCGACACGGTCCTGCTGGCCCCGGCCTGCGCCTCCATGGACATGTTCACCAACTACAACCAGCGCGGCGACGCGTTCGCGGCCGCGGTCCGCGAACTCGGCGCCTGACCCCGGCCGCCCGTGCCGGGCGGACCTTGGGAGGGACGCGTGGGACGGTCGACGTTCAGCGGAGGCCAGGATGCCCAGTAGCCGTACCGGACGGCCGCCCGTACAGCGGGCGGCCCGTCCCGCACCCCCGAGGATCGCGGGCGACAACCCGCTGCGCCGGCTGCGCGACCGCGCCCGCAAGGCGTGGGACCGGCCGCTGACCGCCTACTACCTGATCCTGGGCGGCAGCATGCTGATCACCGTCCTGGGCCTGGTGATGGTCTACTCGGCCTCCCAGATCACCGCGCTGCAGCTCTCGCTGCCCGGCTCCTTCTTCTTCCGCAAGCAGTTCCTCGCCGCGCTCATCGGCGGCGCGCTGCTGTTCGCCGCCTCCCGGATGCCGGTCAAGCTGCACCGGGCGCTGGCCTACCCGATCCTGGCCGCCGCCGTGTTCTCCATGGCCCTGGTGCAGGTGCCGGGGATAGGGATGTCGGTCAACGGCAACCGGAACTGGATCTCGCTCGGCGGCTCCTTCCAGATCCAGCCCAGCGAGTTCGGCAAGCTCGCCCTGGTGCTGTGGGGCGCCGACCTGATCGCCCGCAAGCAGGAGAAGCGGCTGCTGACCCAGTGGAAGCACATGCTGGTCCCGCTGGTCCCGGTCGCCTTCCTGCTGCTCGGACTGATCATGCTCGGCGGTGACATGGGCACCGCGATCATCCTCACCGCGATCCTCTTCGGCCTGCTCTGGCTGGCCGGCGCCCCGACCCGGCTCTTCGCCGGGGTGCTGTCGGTGGCGGGGCTGATCGGTGTGATCCTCATCAAGACCAGCCCCAACCGGATGGCCCGGCTCGCCTGCATCGGCGCCACCGAGCCCAAGGCGGGCGCCGCCGACTGCTGGCAGGCCGTGCACGGCATCTACGCCCTCGCCTCGGGCGGGATCTTCGGTTCCGGACTCGGCGCCAGCGTGGAGAAATGGGGCCAACTCCCCGAAGCCCACACGGACTTCATCTTCGCCGTCACAGGTGAGGAACTGGGTCTCGCGGGCACGCTGTCGGTACTGGCCCTGTTCGCGGCTCTAGGCTATGCGGGTATCCGCGTGGCCGGACGCACGGAGGACCCCTTCGTGAGGTACGCCGCGGGAGGCGTGACGACGTGGCTCATCGCCCAGGCGGTGATCAACATCGGTGCGGTGCTCGGCCTGCTGCCGATCGCCGGCGTCCCGCTCCCGCTGTTCTCCTACGGAGGGTCCGCCCTGCTGCCGACCATGTTCGCCGTCGGGCTGCTGATCGCGTTCGCGCGTGACGAGCCCGGTGCGCGGGCGGCACTTGCGATGCGGCAACCCCGCTTTGGTAGAAAGCGGTCGGGGGGCTCCCGTGCCGAGCGGGTGCCACGGAGATGGAACACGATGCGACGGCGTGCCTCGGCGGCGCGTCCGTCCGGAGAGCGGTGAATTTCGGTGCATGTCGTACTCGCCGGCGGGGGTACCGCGGGCCACATCGAGCCCGCGCTCGCCCTCGCGGACGCCCTGCGCAGGCAGGACCCCACCGTGGGGATCACGGCCCTGGGCACGGAGCGCGGTCTGGAGACCCGGCTCGTCCCGGAGCGCGGCTACGAGCTGGCGCTGATCCCGGCGGTCCCGCTGCCGCGCAAGCCCACCCCTGAGCTGATCACCGTGCCGGGCCGGCTGCGCGGCACGATCAAGGCCGCCGAGCAGATCCTGGAGCGCACCAAGGCGGACGCGGTGGTCGGCTTCGGCGGCTACGTCGCGCTGCCCGGCTACCTGGCCGCCAAGCGCCTGGGCGTGCCGATCGTGATCCACGAGGCCAACGCCCGCCCCGGCCTGGCCAACAAGATCGGCTCCCGCTACGCGGCCCGGGTCGCGGTCTCCACGCCCGACAGCAAGCTGCGTGACGCCCGCTACATCGGCATCCCGCTGCGCCGCTCCATCGCCACCCTGGACCGTGCCGCCGCGCGCCCCGAGGCCCGCGCCCGCTTCGGCCTGGACCCCAACCTGCCCACGCTGCTCGTCTCCGGCGGCTCCCAGGGCGCCCGGCACCTCAACGAGGTCGTCCAGCGGGTCGCGCCCTGGCTGCAGCAGGCCGGCATCCAGATCCTGCACGCGGTCGGCCCGAAGAACGAACTGCCGCAGGTGCAGCAGATGCCGGGGATGCCCCCGTACGTCCCGGTAAGTTATCTGGACCGGATGGACCTCGCGTACGCCGCGGCCGACATGATGCTCTGCCGCGCGGGCGCGATGACCGTCGCCGAACTCACCGCCGTCGGACTCCCGGCCGCCTACGTCCCGCTGCCCATCGGCAACGGCGAACAGCGGCTGAACGCCCAGCCGGTGGTCAAGGCGGGCGGCGGACTCCTCGTGGACGACGCGGAACTGACGCCGGAGTGGGTGCAGCAGAACGTGCTCCCCGTCCTCGCCGACCCGCACCGCCTGTACGAGATGTCCCGCGCCGCCGGTGAGTTCGGCCGCCGGGACGCCGACGACCTGCTCGTCGGCATGGTGTACGAGGCCATCGCCGCCGGCCGTTAGGCACGGCACGACGAAGGGACAGCGAGCGTGGCCGGTTCGACCACCGCGGAGCGCGGTGAACGCCAGCAGGAGTCGGCCGGCCCGCCGCTCGTCCGCCGATTCAGGCGCCCCCGTCTTCGTATGATCATCGTTTTGGCCGTCGCCCTGGTCCTGTTGGGCGCCGGCACGGTCTGGCTGCTCTACGGCTCCGAGTGGCTCCGCGTACGGCACGTCTCGGTCTCCGGCACCGAGGTGCTCACCCCCGCCGAGGTCCGCGACGCGGCCGCCGTACCGGTCGGCGCCCCGCTGGCCTCCATCGGCACGGACGCCGTCGAGGCCCGGCTGCGGGGGAAGTTGCGCCGTATCGACACCGTCGAGGTGTCCCGGTCCTGGCCGGACGGCATCACCCTGAAGGTCACCGAGCGCACCCCGGTGCTGCTGGCCCGCGAGAACGGCAAGTTCACCGAGATCGATCACGAAGGCGTACGTTTCGCGGTCGTGGGGAAGGCGCCGAAGGGTGTACCGATGCTCGAACTCGCCGCTTCTCGCAAGGGATCGGGTGCCGCCAGCCTGCGCCGCTTCGGCACCGGACGTCTCGTGCGCGAGGCGGTCCGGGTGGCCGGCAGTCTCCCGCCCGCCGTCGCCCGCGACACCGGGACGGTCAAGGTGGGCTCGTTCGACGCCATCACCCTGGAGTTGGGCCGCGGACGCACCGTGGAGTGGGGGAGCGGGGAGCAGGGCCGCGCCAAGGCACGGGCCCTCACAGCTCTCATGAAAGCAGCTCCGAAGGCCCGGCACTTCGATGTGAGCGTGCCCACCGCCCCCGCGTCAGCGGGGAGTTGACGCACATCAGCGCAGGCCAGCACCCTGGTTGGGCACTGCTACGGCTGATCACATAGGGTGAAAAGAAAAACGGGAGGTTCGGCGTGTTCGTTGAACGGGCGCCGCTTGTCGACTTAGTGTCCTGTTCAGAAGACTCCAGGGAACAGACACACTGGTAACCCTAAACTTCAGCGTTAGGGTTCGGGTCGGCGTTCGGACCGTCCCAATTCGGCATCCGTCGTCCCGGTCGGGGAACCGCCCGGCGCGACAACGTAATTCGAGGCGAGAGGCCTTCGACGTGGCAGCACCGCAGAACTACCTCGCAGTCATCAAGGTCATCGGTGTCGGCGGCGGTGGTGTCAATGCCATCAACCGGATGATCGAGGTCGGCCTCAAGGGCGTCGAGTTCATCGCCATCAACACCGACGCGCAGGCACTGTTGATGAGCGACGCCGACGTCAAGCTGGACGTCGGCCGTGAACTCACCCGCGGACTCGGCGCCGGCGCCAACCCGGCCGTCGGCCGCAAGGCCGCCGAGGACCACCGCGAGGAGATCGAAGAGGTCCTCAAGGGGGCCGACATGGTCTTCGTGACCGCCGGCGAGGGCGGCGGCACCGGCACCGGCGGCGCGCCCGTCGTGGCCAACATCGCCCGCTCGCTGGGCGCCCTCACCATCGGCGTCGTCACCCGCCCGTTCACCTTCGAGGGCCGGCGCCGCGCCAACCAGGCCGAGGACGGCATCGCGGAGCTGCGCGAAGAGGTCGACACCCTCATCGTGATCCCCAACGACCGGCTGCTGTCCATCTCGGACCGCCAGGTCTCGGTCCTGGACGCGTTCAAGTCCGCCGACCAGGTCCTGCTCTCCGGTGTCCAGGGCATCACCGACCTGATCACCACCCCCGGCCTGATCAACCTGGACTTCGCCGACGTCAAGTCGGTCATGTCCGAGGCCGGTTCGGCCCTCATGGGCATCGGCTCGGCCCGCGGCGACGACCGCGCGGTGGCCGCCGCCGAGATGGCGATCTCCTCGCCGCTCCTGGAGGCGTCCATCGACGGCGCCCGGGGCGTGCTGCTCTCCATCTCCGGCGGCTCCGACCTCGGTCTGTTCGAGATCAACGAGGCGGCCCAGCTCGTCAGCGAGGCCGCCCACCCCGAGGCCAACATCATCTTCGGCGCGGTCATCGACGACGCCCTCGGCGACGAGGTGCGGGTCACCGTGATCGCGGCCGGCTTCGACGGCGGCCAGCCCCCGGCCCGCCGGGACAACGTCCTCGGCTCGTCCTCGGCCTCCTCCTCCGCCAACTCCTCGGCCCAGCGCCGCGAGGAGCCCGCAGCCCCGCCGCGCCAGCAGCAGGCGGAGAGCCGTCCGACCTTCGGCTCGCTCGGCAGCGTGACCCCGAAGGAGGAGCCTGAGCCGGCCCCCGAGCCGGTGGTCGAGATCCCGGTGGCCCCGCCGGTGCCGCAGTCCCGTACCTACGCGGACAGCGCGGCCGAGGAGCTGGACGTGCCGGACTTCCTGAAGTGATAGGACAGCGCGGACACGTGAGCGGCGCGCACTTCGCCTTCACCGACAGGTGGGGCGGGGTGAGCGCCGCTCCGTATGCGGAGCTCAATCTCGGCGGCGCGGTCGGCGACGACCCCGGTGCCGTGCGGACCAACCGCGAACTGACCGCCAAGGCGCTGGGCGTGGACCCGGCGCGGGTGGTCTGGATGAACCAGGTGCACGGCGCCGAGGTCGCGGTCGTGGACGAGCCCTGGGGCGAGAAGCCGGTGCCGGAGGTCGACGCGCTCGTCACCGCCCGCCGCGGCCTCGCCCTCGCCGTGCTCACCGCCGACTGCGTACCGGTGCTGCTCGCCGATCCCGTCGCGGGTGTCGTCGCGGCGGCGCACGCGGGACGGCCCGGCATGCTCGCCGGGGTCGTCCCGGCCGCCGTACGCGCCATGACCGAACTCGGCGCCGAGCCCGGCCGGATCGTCGCCCGCACCGGACCCGCCGTGTGCGGCCGGTGCTACGAGGTGCCGGAGGCGATGCGC
The DNA here is from genome assembly GCF_004784475.1 of Streptomyces bauhiniae. Classification (GTDB taxonomy): domain Bacteria; phylum Actinomycetota; class Actinomycetes; order Streptomycetales; family Streptomycetaceae; genus Streptomyces; species Streptomyces seoulensis. The sequence continues at coordinate 298,109 of NZ_SRRT01000003.1, read as the reverse complement.
GCCGAGGTGGCCGCCGCCGAACCGGCGGCGCACGCCGAGACGAGCTGGGGCACTCCCGCCGTCGACGTGAGCGCCGGAGTGCACGCGCAGCTCGACCGGCTCGGGGTGCGCGACCGGGAGCAATCCCCGGTGTGCACAAGGGAGTCGGACGATCACTTCTCGTACCGCCGCGACCGTTCCACCGGACGGCTCGCCGGCTATGTGTGGCTGGACTGATGGGGCATGACGGACCGTAGGACCGAACTCGCCGGGAATCTGGCGAAGGTTGAGGAACGCATCGCCGCCGCGTGCGCGGCCGCGGGGCGGGCACGTGAAGAGGTGACCCTGATCGTGGTCACCAAGACCTACCCGGCCGACGACGTCCGCATCCTCTCGGAACTGGGGGTGCGTCAGGTCGCGGAGAACCGGGACCAGGACGCGGCGCCCAAGCACGCCGAGTGCGCGGATCTGCCCCTGGAATGGCACTTCGTGGGTCAGTTGCAGACCAATAAGGTGCGTTCCGTGGTCGGTTATGCCGATGTCGTGCAGTCCGTCGACCGGGACCGGCTCGTCACCGCGCTCTCCAAGGAGGCCGTGCGGGCCGGCCGCGAGATCGGCTGCCTCATCCAGGTCGCCCTGGACGCGGGGGCGAGCGGCCGGGGCGAGCGGGGCGGGATCGCACCGGCTGGGATCGGGGAGTTGGCCGACCTGATCGCCGGCGCGCCCGGACTGCGGCTGGACGGCCTGATGACCGTCGCGCCGCTCACCGGCGAGTACGCGGGACGCGAACGCGCGGCGTTCGAACGGCTCGTGGATTTGTCGACCGACCTGCGCCGGGCCCATCCTGCTGCAACCATGGTGTCCGCAGGGATGAGCGCGGACCTCGAGGAGGCCGTGGCGGCCGGGGCGACACATGTGCGCGTCGGCAGCGCGGTACTCGGAGTCCGTGCCAGGCTCGGGTAACGTCGCCAAGAAGTCGGACCACAGCAGAAAATATGGTCAATGCCCGCCGAAAGCGGGCGCAACGACCGAGTGGATCGCGGGAACTTGGCAGTCGTCACCCGATCCACCACAGAGCGGAGGACTCAGAGCATGGCCGGCGCGATGCGCAAGATGGCGGTCTACCTCGGCCTCGTGGAGGACGATGGGTACGACGGCCGGGGTTTCGACCCCGACGACGACTTCGAGCCCGAACTGGACCCGGAGCCCGAGCGGGACCACCGACGACACGAGCCGACACACCAGCCGCACAGTGCACATGTGTCCCAAAGGGATGAATCGGTGCGAGTGGTGCAGCCTCCGGCGCAACGCGAACCGGTGTCCCATTCCCCGGCGCTGACCGCGGAATCGGGCCGCCCGGCGCGCATCGCGCCCGTGGCGTCCATCACACAAGAACGTCAGTCCCTGGAGAAGAACGCGCCGGTGATCATGCCCAAGGTCGTGTCGGAACGAGAGCCGTACCGCATCACCACGCTGCACCCGCGGACCTACAACGAGGCCCGTACCATCGGGGAACACTTCCGCGAGGGCACCCCGGTGATCATGAATCTGACCGAGATGGACGACACCGACGCGAAGCGACTTGTCGACTTTGCGGCGGGTTTGGTGTTTGGACTTCACGGCAGTATCGAACGGGTGACGCAGAAGGTCTTCCTGTTGTCTCCTGCTAACGTCGATGTCACGGCGGAGGACAAGGCCCGCATCGCAGAGGGCGGGTTCTTCAACCAGAGCTGAAGACGCACCACCGGAAGACGCACGGAACAGGGGAGAGGGAACCAGCAGCCATGAGCGTGTTCGCGCAGGTGATCTACATCGCGCTGATGGTGTTTCTCGTCGTCCTGATCTTCCGGCTGGTCATGGACTACGTCTTCCAGTTCGCCCGCTCGTGGCAACCCGGCAAGGCGATGGTGGTCGTACTGGAGGCCACCTACACTGTCACCGATCCACCGTTGAAGCTTCTGCGGCGGTTCATCCCGCCGTTGCGGCTCGGGGGCGTGGCACTCGACCTGTCCTTCTTCGTCCTGATGATCATCGTCTACATCCTCATCACCGTGGCGGGGAGCTTCGTGCGATGAGGGTGGACGATACGGTCTTGCCGACTGCCGATGACTACGTTGAGGTGAAGAGATGCCGTTGACCCCCGAGGACGTGCGGAACAAGCAGTTCACGACCGTCCGCCTCCGAGAAGGCTATGACGAGGACGAGGTCGATGCCTTCCTCGACGAGGTCGAAGCCGAACTGACCCGTCTGCTCCGCGAGAACGAGGATCTGCGCGCCAAGCTGGCCGCCGCCACGCGGGCCGCCGCGCAGAACCAGCAGAACATGCGCAAGCCCCCGGAGCAGGGCGGTCAGGACCAGCAGCAGCAGGGCATGCGCGGTCCCGGCGCTCCGGTTCCCGCCGGGATATCGGGCCCGCCGCAGCAGCAGATGGGTGGCCCCATGGGTGGCCCGCCCCAGTTGCCGAGCGGTGCCCCGCAGCTCCCCGCCGGTCCCGGCGGACAGGGCGGCCCGCAGGGCCCCGGCCCGATGGGCCAGGGTCAGATGGGTCCCGGTCCGATGGGCCAGGGCCAGGGACAGATGGGCCAGGGCCCCATGGGCCAGGGTCCGATGGGCCAGCAGGGCCCCGGCCCGATGGGTCAGGGTCCCGGTCCGATGGGCCAGGGCCCCATGGGCGGCCAGCCGCCCATGCCGCAGCAGATGGGCGGCCCCATGGGCGGTCCCATGGGCGGCCCCGGCCTGCCCGGTCAGGGTGGCCCCGGCGGCGACAGCGCCGCGCGTGTCCTCTCGCTGGCCCAGCAGACCGCCGACCAGGCGATCGCCGAGGCCCGCTCCGAGGCCAACAAGATCGTCGGTGAGGCCCGCAGCCGCGCCGAGGGTCTGGAGCGCGACGCCCGTGCCAAGGCCGACGCCCTGGAGCGGGACGCGCAGGAGAAGCACCGCGTGGCCATGGGCTCCCTGGAGTCCGCGCGCGCCACGCTGGAGCGCAAGGTCGAGGACCTGCGCGGCTTCGAGCGCGAGTACCGGACGCGTCTGAAGTCGTACCTGGAGTCCCAGCTCCGTCAGCTCGAGACGCAGGCCGACGACTCGCTCGCTCCGCCGCGCACTCCGGCCGCCGCGTCCCTCCCGCCGTCCCCGGCGCCCTCGATGGCTCCGGCCGGCGCGAGCGCCCCGTCCTACGGTGGCGGCAACCAGGGCATGGGTGGCCCCCAGTCGCCCGCAGGACCGTCCTACGGCGGCCAGCAGCAGATGACGCCGGCCATGACCCAGCCGATGGCTCCGGTCCGCCCGCAGGGCCCGTCCCCGATGGGCCAGGCTCCCTCGCCCATGCGCGGGTTCCTGATCGACGAGGACGACAACTGACGGCCCCGCACGGCCTGTAGTACGCCACAGACGTCGGCAGCGTTCAGGGCGGCCCCCGGACTCAAGGTCCGGGGGCCGCCCTGTTTTACGCGCGTTGAGCAGGGTTGCGGGTTCGGCTGACGTCAAGCGCACCTACCCCAGGGGCGCGGGGAACTGCGCGACCAGCCACGAAGCACCCGCAGCCTCGAAACAACAACGGCGGCCCCCCACCGGGAGCCGCCGTTGCCGAATGCGGAGCCTTACGCCTTACGCAGACGGAACGTCAGAGACAGCCCCTCGTCCGCGAAAGCCTCCCCGAAGCTCTCATCACCCTCGCCCTGGGCGAAGTCCGTGGCGAGAACCTCCTCCGCGATGAGCCCGGAGTGCTCGGACAGGGCGGCCACCACCGCAGGGTCCGCCGCCGACCACCGCAGCGCGATCCGGTCGGCCACATCGAGCCCACTGTTCTTACGGGCTTCCTGGATCAGCCGGATCGCATCCCGAGCGAGCCCCGCCTGCCGCAGCTCCTCCGTGATCTCCAGATCCAGCGCCACCGTCGCACCGGAGTCGGACGCCACCGACCACCCCTCACGCGGCGTCTCCGTGATGATCACCTCGTCCGGGGCGAGAGCGACCGTCTCCCCGTCGACCTCCACCGAGGCCGTGCCCTCGCGCAGCGCGAGCGACAGCGCGGCGGCGTCGGCGGCGGCGACCGCCTTGGCCACGTCCTGCACCCGCTTGCCGAACCGCTTCCCCAGCGCCCGGAAGTTGGCCTTCGCGGTGGTGTCCACCAGCGAGCCGCCGACCTCGGACAGCGAGGCCAGGGACTCGACGTTCAGCTCCTCGGTGATCTGCGCGCGCAGCTCCGCGCCGAGGGTGTCGAAGCCGGCCGCGCCGACCAGCGCGCGGGACAGCGGCTGACGCGTCTTCACGCCCGACTCGGCACGCGTGGCGCGGCCCAGCTCCACCAGCCGCCGCACCAGCACCATCCGCTTCGACAGCTCCGGGTCGATCGCCGACAGGTCGGCCTCCGGCCAGGTGGAGAGGTGGACCGACTCCGGGGCGTCCGGGGTCACGGGGACGATCAGGTCCTGCCAGACCCGCTCGGCGATGAACGGGGTGATCGGAGCCATGAGCTGGGTGACCGTCTGCACCACCTCGTGCAACGTGCGCAGCGCGGCCTTGTCGCCCTGCCAGAACCGGCGGCGCGAGCGGCGCACGTACCAGTTGGACAGGTCGTCCACGAAGGCGGAGAGCAGCTTGCCGGCGCGCTGGGTGTCGTACGCCTCCAGCGCCTTGGTCACCTGGTCGGTGAGGGCGTGGAGTTCGGACAGCAGCCAGCGGTCCAGCAGCGGGCGGTCGGCCGGGGCCGGGTCCGCCTCGCTCGGGGCCCAGCCGGCGGTGCGGGCGTACAGGGCCTGGAAGGCGACGGTGTTCCAGTAGGTGAGGAGCGTCTTGCGGACGACCTCCTGGATGGTGCCGTGGCCGACCCGGCGGGCCGCCCAGGGGGAGCCGCCGGCCGCCATGAACCAGCGCACCGCGTCCGCGCCGTGCTGGTCCATCAGCGGGATGGGCTCCAGGGTGTTGCCCAGGTGCTTGGACATCTTGCGGCCGTCCTCGGCGAGGATGTGGCCGAGGCACACGACGTTCTCGTAGGAGGACTCGTCGAACACCAGGGTGCCGATGGCCATCAGGGTGTAGAACCAGCCGCGGGTCTGGTCGATGGCCTCGGAGATGAACTGCGCCGGGTACCGGCTCTCGAACAGCTCCTTGTTCTTGTGCGGGTAGCCCCACTGCGCGAACGGCATCGAACCCGAGTCGTACCAGGCGTCGATGACCTCGGGCACGCGGGTGGCGGTGTCGCCGCACTGGGGGCAGGGGAAGGTCACCGCGTCGATGTACGGGCGGTGCGGGTCCAGGCCCGACTGGTCGGTGCCGGTCAGCTCGCTCAGCTCGGCGCGGGAGCCCACGACCGTGAGGTGGTCGTTGTCGCAGGTCCAGACGGGCAGCGGGGTGCCCCAGTAGCGGTTGCGGGAGAGCGCCCAGTCGATGTTGTTGCTCAGCCAGTCGCCGAAGCGGCCGTGCTTGACCGTCTCCGGGAACCAGTTGGTGCCCTCGTTCTCCGCGAGCATCCGGTCCTTGACGGCGGTGGTGCGGATGTACCAGGACGGCTGGGCGTAGTACAGCAGCGCGGTGTGGCAGCGCCAGCAGTGCGGGTAGCTGTGCTCGTAGGGCAGGTGGCGGAAGAGCAGGCCGCGCTCGCGCAGGTCCTCGGTGAGCCGCTCGTCGGCCTTCTTGAAGAAGACGCCGCCGACCAGCGGGACGTCCTCCTCGAAGGTGCCGTCGGGGCGGACCGGGTTGATCACCGGCAGGCCGTAGGCGCGGCAGACCTTGAGGTCGTCCTCACCGAAGGCGGGGGACTGGTGGACCAGACCGGTGCCGTCCTCGGTGGTGACGTACTCCGCGTTGACCACGTAGTGCGCCGGTTCCGGGAACTCGACCAGCTCGAAGGGGCGCTGGTAGGTCCAGCGCTCCATCTCGGCGCCGGTGAAGGACTGGCCGGTGGTCTCCCAGCCCTCGCCGAGGGCCTTCTCCACCAGCGGCTCGGCGACGACGACCTTCTCCGTGCCGTCGGTGGCGACGACGTAGGTGACGTCCGGGTGGGCGGCGACGGCCGTGTTGGACACCAGGGTCCACGGGGTCGTCGTCCACACCAGCAGGGACGCCTCGCCGGCCAGCGGGCCGGAAGTGAGGGGGAAGCGGACGTAGACGGAGGGGTCGACGACCGTCTCGTAGCCCTGGGCCAGCTCGTGGTCGGAGAGGCCGGTGCCGCAGCGGGGACACCAGGGGGCGACGCGGTGGTCCTGGACCAGCAGGCCCTTGTCGAAGATCTGCTTCAGCGACCACCACACCGAGTCGATGTACTCGGGGTCCATGGTGCGGTACGGGTCCTCGAGGTCCGTCCAGTACCCCATGCGGGTCGTCAGCTCGGCGAAGGCGTCCGTGTGCCGGGTCACCGACTCGCGGCACTTGGCGTTGAACTCGGCGATGCCGTACGCCTCGATGTCCTTCTTGCCGGAGAAGCCCAGCTCCTTCTCCACGGCCAGCTCGACCGGGAGCCCGTGGCAGTCCCAGCCCGCCTTGCGGCCGACGTGGTAGCCGCGCATGGTGCGGAAGCGGGGGAAGACGTCCTTGAAGACGCGGGCCTCGATGTGGTGGGCGCCCGGCATGCCGTTCGCGGTCGGCGGGCCCTCGTAGAACACCCACTCGGGGCGGCCCTCGGACTGCTCCAGGGTCTTGGCGAAGATCTTCTGGTCGCGCCAGAAGTCGAGCACGGCGTGCTCAAGCGCGGGCAGGTCGACCTGGGCGGGCACCTGGCGGTACGTCGGCGCTGTCATCTGCGGGCATCCTCCAACGGAACTTGCTGCCTTCCGTCGGAGGGACGAGAGCGTTCTTCCTGTTCACGCCGTGTGCGGCGCGCTCCCGCGGTACCACCCTCCTTGGCCCGCCACCGGGGTACGTCCGGCGGTGAGCCCCCTCATTGGGGTCGCGAAGCCGGTTCTACTCGCCCCGAGGGGCTTTCCTCCGGCGGCTCCGGGGTGATCTTCACATCGCGCTCGCCACCGGGCTTCCACCGACCCCGGCTCGCTCTGGGCTGCGTTACGACGCTACTCGTCCCCATCCACGCTTCTCGCTCCGCCCAGTGTACGGCGCCGGGCGGACAGCGGCCGACCGCTTTTCCGGGCCGGTGGTGTGACCCGAACGGCGGCGGGGGCGGGAGTGACGGGTTACGGGCCGGGGAGCTGGGCACAACGGATGCAGGTCTGCTGCGCGGGGGGCGCGGGGCGGGCGAATCGGGCGGCGTGCCCCGTTGCCGCGGGACTGAAGTCGATTTATCGTCCCAGCACGATTCGCCTGCAATCTCACATATGTGAAGGGGTCCCGGCCATGGTGGCGAAGAAGACCTCCGGCGGTTCGGCAGGAAGGGGGAGCGGGCGGTCCGAAAAGGCGGACAAAGCTGCCGGCAAGGGCGCCGCCGAGAAGAGAGCCGCAGGTGAGAAGCGCGCGCCCGCCGCGAAGAAGACGACCACGGCCAAGAAGACGTCCGCCGGGCGGACGGCCGGTGAGAAGACGGGCGGCGAGACGGTGACTCCAGGGAAGACGGCCGCCAAGGCCACCGCAGCCGAGGCGGCGACCCCGCAGGGCACGACGGCCGGGCGAACGGCGGCGAAGAAGACGGCCACCAGGAAGACGGCCGCCAAGAAGACCGCCAAGACCTCTGCCTCCAAGACCGCTGCCTCCAGGACCGCTGCGTCCAGGACCTCTGCCACGAAGACGGCCACGAAGACGCCCGCCAAGAAGCTCGCCGCCAAGAAGACGGCCGGCAAGAAGGCGGTCGCCAAGAAGAGCGCCACCGAGAAGACCGGCACCAAGAAGACCGCGGCCCAGAAGGCGCCCGCGAAGAAGGCGGTCGCCGAGAAGGCGGCCGGGAAGAGCACGGCCGAGAAGACGGGAGCCACGAGGGTGGTTGCTAAGAAGACTCCTGGCACGGCCACGGCGGAGGGCGGTGCCCTGCCGGGCACGCGCCTGGCCGCCGCGGAACCCGGTGACCTGGCCGTACGTCCCGGTGAGGACCCCTGGACGCCCGAGGAGGTCGCCGAGGCGCGCGCGGAGCTGGCCGCCGAGGCGGACCGGCTCAGCACCGAGATCTCCTCCTCGGAGGCGTCCCTGGTCGGCCTGATGCGCGACTCGGCGGACGGCGCCGGTGACGACGAGGCCGACACCGGCAGCAAGAACATCACCCGCGAGCACGAGCTGGCGCTGGCCGCCAACGCGCGCGAAATGCTCAGCCAGACCGAGCGCGCCCTGGAACGGCTGGACGCGGGCACCTACGGCCTGTGCGAGAACTGCGGCAACCCCATCGGCAAGGCCCGCATGCAGGCGTTCCCGCGGGCCACCCTGTGCGTGGAGTGCAAGCAGAAGCAGGAACGCCGCTCCTGACCTCCGGGTCCGCTCTCCGCCGCCGCCGGGGGCGTGCCGTACTCTCTCCTCAGTCAGGCACCTAGGTTGAGGGACTCACGTGGCAGAGGCGGAGCGCATCATCGGTACGCCGGACACTCCGGAGGACAGCGGAGAGCGGGCGAGCGCCCCCGCGCCCCGGACCGGGCGCGGACGCCGGATCGCCGTGCTCTTCGCGGTGGCCGCGTTCGCCTACGCCCTTGACCTCGGCAGCAAGCTGCTGGTGGTGGCCAAGCTGGAGCACCACGCCCCGATCCAGTTGGTCGGCGACCTCCTGGAGCTGCACGCCATCCGCAACCCCGGTGCCGCCTTCGGCTTCGGCGCGGCCTTCACGATCATCTTCACGGTGATCGCGGTCGCCGTGATCCTGGTGATCGTCCGGCTCTCCCGTAAGCTCTACAGCTTCCCCTGGGCCGTCGCGCTCGGCCTGCTGCTCGGCGGCGCCCTCGGCAACCTCACCGACCGGATCTTCCGCGCCCCCGGTGTCTTCCAGGGCGAGGTCGTCGACTTCATCGCGCCCCGTGGCTTCGCCGTGTTCAACCTGGCGGACTCCGCGATCGTCTGCGGCGGCATCCTGATCGTGCTGCTGTCCTTCCGCGGCCTGGACCCGGACGGCACCGTCCACAAGGACTGACGGGCCCCCGCACCGGTTTTCCACAGGCTCGTTCGGTGCCTTCCGGGCCGTCCGTCATACTCGACGGGTGAGCACGTTTCCCGAGATCCGAACCCTGCCCGTGCCCGACGGCCTGGAGGGCGAGCGCGTCGACGCCGCCATCTCCCGGATGTTCGGCTTCTCCCGCACGAAGGCGGCCGAGCTGGCCGCGGCCGGCAAGGTCCAGGTCGACGGCGCCGTGGTCGGCAAGTCCGAGCGCGTGCACGGCGGTGCCTGGCTGGAGGTGGAGATGCCGCAGGCACCCGCCCCGGTGCAGATCGTCGCCGAGCCGGTCGAGGGCATGGAGATCGTGTACGACGACGACGACGTGGTCGTGATCGTCAAGCCCGTCGGCGTGGCCGCGCACCCCTCGCCCGGCTGGACCGGCACCACCGTCATCGGCGGTCTCGCCGCCGCCGGGTACCGGATCTCCACCTCCGGCGCCGCCGAGCGCCAGGGCATCGTGCACCGGCTCGACGTGGGCACCTCCGGCCTGATGGTGGTCGCCAAGTCCGAGCGGGCCTACACCTCGCTCAAGCGCCAGTTCAAGGAGCGCACGGTCGACAAGCGCTACCACACCCTGGTCCAGGGCCACCCGGACCCCACGAGCGGCACGATCGACGCCCCCATCGGCCGCCACCCCCAGCACGACTACAAGTGGGCCGTCACCGCCGAGGGTAAGCCCTCGGTCACGCACTACGACCTCATCGAGGCGTTCCGCTCCGCCTCCCTGCTGGACGTGAAGCTGGAGACCGGCCGCACCCACCAGATCCGCGTCCACATGGCCGCCCACCGCCACCCCTGCGTCGGCGACCTGACCTACGGCGCCGACCCCACGCTCGCCAAGCGCCTCAAGCTGGAGCGCCAGTGGCTGCACGCGGTCCGGCTCGGCTTCGAGCACCCGGCGGACGGCCAGTGGGTCGAGTTCGAGAGCGACTACCCCGAGGACCTCAGCCGCGCCCTCGACCGGGTCCGCGAGGAGACGTACGCGTGAGCACTCCGTACACCGTCCGGGTCGCCGGGGACCCCGCCGACCGCGAGGCGTGCTTCGCGGTCCGCAAGGAGGTCTTCGTCGGCGAACAGGGCGTGCCGCAGGACATCGAGTACGACGCCCACGACGCCACCGCCCTGCACGTACTGGCCATCGGCGCGGACGGCATACCGCTGGGCACCGGCCGGCTGCTGCACGGCGAGGCGGCCGCGGGCAAGACCGGCGGGGACGCCTCGGTGGGCTCGCTGGGCCGGCTCGCGGTGACCCGGCGGGCGCGCGGCCTCGGCGTCGGCGCGGCCCTGGTGCGGGCCATCGAGGACGCGGCCCGGGACCTCGGCCTCACCGCCGTCGACCTGCACGCCCAGACCCAGGCCCTCGGGTTCTACGAGCGCCTCGGCTACACCGCGTACGGCCCGGAGTTCCAGGACGCCGGGATAGCGCACCGGGCGATGCGCCGCCCCCTCGGGCCCGCGTAGGACTGCCGTACGAGAGCGGGCCGTTGACCGGGCTTTTCCGGCCGGCGTGGCAGGCTGGAGGCTTGCGGTGATCGTTTACCTCCGGAGCGCGCTACGTGGATCAGCTTGCCCTGTTGTTCGTGATCCTGCTGGCCGCGCTGGTGAGCGTGCCGGTGGGCGAGTACTTCAACCTCCCCGCGCCGGTGCTGATGACGGTGTTCGGCGGGGTGCTCGCCGTGCTGCCCTTCGTGCCCAACGTCGACATCCCGCCCGACCTGATCCTGCCCGCCCTGCTGCCGCCGCTGCTCTACGCGGCCGTACGGCGCACCTCCTGGCGGCAGTTCACGGCGAACATCCGGCCGATCTTCCTGCTGGCCGTCGCCCTGGTCTTCGTAACCACGATCTGCGTGGCCGCGGTCGCGCACGCCATAGTGCCGGGCCTGCCGGTCGCCGCCGCCGTCGCGCTGGGCGCGCTGATCGCCCCGCCGGACCCGGTCGCCGCGACCGCCGTCGCCGGTCAACTGGGCCTGCCGCGCCGCCTGGTGTCCATCCTGGAGGGCGAGGGGCTGTTCAACGACGTCACCGCGATCGTGCTCTACCACGTGGCCATCGCCGCCGCGATCAGCGGTGAGTTCTCGCCCTGGGAGGCCGGGCTGGACCTGGTGCTCTCCGCGGTCGTCGCCGTCGTCATCGGTCTCGCGCTCGGCTGGGGCGCCAACAAGCTGATGTCCCTGCTGGGCGACGCCACCCTCCAGATCGGCCTCTCTCTGCTGGTGCCGTACGCCTCCTACGTGCTCGCCGAGGAGCTGCACGGCTCGGGCGTGCTGGCGGTGCTGACCACCGCCCTGTTCCTCTCCGAGTACGCCACCGACGCCGACGACGTGATGACCCGGCTGGCCGGGCACACCTTCTGGGACATCATCGACACCCTGGTCACCGGCGTCGCCTTCGGGCTGATCGGCCTCGAACTCCACAACGCCATCCGCACCGCCTCCGGCCGCTGGGCCGAGCTGCTCGGCTGGGCGGCGGCGGTCGCGGCCGTGGTGATCCTGGTCCGCCTCCTCTGGCTGCTGCCGGCGACCTGGCTGACCAAACGCCTGCACGCCCGGCGGGACATCGACGAGGAGATCCCGGTCGGCTGGCGCGAGACCGTGGTGATGTGGTGGTCCGGGATGCGCGGGGTGGCCTCGGTGGCGCTGGCCCTCGCCATCCCGCTCACCACCGAGGACGGCGGGCCCTTCCCGGACCGGGACATCATCGTCTTCATCGCCTTCGGGGTGATCATCGCCACCCTGGTGCTCCAGGGGCTCACCCTGCCCTCGCTGGTGCGCAGGCTCGGGGTGCGGGCCGACTCCGAGCGGGAGAAGGACTTCGAGAAGGAGCTGGCGGTCCGCGCGACCAAGGCAGCCCGGCGCAAGCTGCGCGAGATCGAGCAGGTCGAGGACCTCCCCGAGGAGCTGTCCGAGCAGATGCTCCGCCGCGCCTTCGACATCGGCATCCGCATCAGCCCGGACATGGGCGAGGAGGAGCGCCGGGAGGCCCACCAGAAGCGGGCCCGGCGCCTGAAGCGGGTGCGGCAGATCCAGTCCGAGATGATGAGCGCCGCCCGCCACGAGGTACTCGCGGCACGCAGCGAGCCGGGGGCGGACCCGGAGATCGTGGACCGGGTGCTGCGCCATCTCGACGTACGCAGCCTGCGCTGAGCCGCCCCCGGGCTCCCTCGGGCCCGCTAGACCCGGCCGGTGCGCGGGAAGTCGTATGCCTTGCGCAGGGTGGACCGGTCCGGGGAGGGGATCTGGTAGGGGGCCTTGACCGCGTCGGAGGTGTTGACGCGGGGGAGCGCGTACGGGTGCTCGGCGGAGAGCCAGGCGATGAGCTGCTCGCGGACCGTGACCCGGACCGTCCAGATGTCGTCCGCGTCCTTCGCGGTCACCAGGGCGCGCACCTCGATGGTGTTCGGGGTGGTGTCGGTCACCACCAGGCCGTAGGCACGGCCGTCCCAGGCGGCGCAGTGGCGCAGGATGTCGCGGAGCTTCTCCCGCATCGCCTCCACCGGCGCACTGTGGTCCAGGTACCAGAAGACGGTGCCGGTCATCTGCGGAGTGCCGCGCGACCAGTTCTCGAACGGGCGCGAGGTGAAGTAGGAGACCGGCATGGTGATCCGGCGCTCGTCCCAGGTCCGTACCGTCAGGAAGGTCAGGGTGATCTCCTCGACGGTGCCCCACTCGCCGTCCACCACCACGGTGTCACCGATGCGCACCATGTCGCCGAAGGCGATCTGCAGCCCGGCGAACAGGTTGGCCAGCGTGGACTGGGCCGCGACACCGGCCACGATGCCGAGGATGCCGGCCGAGGCCAGCAGCGAGGCACCGGCCGCGCGCATCTCCGGGAACGTCAGCAGCATCGCCGCCACCGCGACCACCCCGACCGTGGCCGACACCACCCGCATGATCAGCGTGACCTGGGTGCGCACCCGGCGCACCCGCGCCGCGTCCCGGTGCATCCGGGCGTAGCGGCTGTACGAGGTCTCCACGACGGCGCCCGCGATGCCGATGACGAGCCACGCGGTCGACCCGATCAGCACCAGGGTCAGGGTCTGGCCGATGCCGACCCGGTGGGCGCGCAGCCACGGCACCTGGGCGTAGGACCCTCTGAGCAGGGCGGCGAGCAGGACGAGCTGGTACGGGATGCGGCAACGGCGCAGCAGATCCCACAGCGGGGTCTCGCCGTGCCGTTCGTCGGCCTTGCGCAGCAGCAGATCGGTGGCCCAGCCGAGCAGCACGGTGAGCGCGACGGCACCGCCGACCACGGCCAGGGGCCGGATGACGTTCTCCATGAGGGGGAACGTAACCGCGTGGCGGCGGCATGAACCTGTGTGTTCGGTCTCGCGCTGGGTAGACGGGCCGCGCCGGTAACGCCCTGACCTGGTGCGGCTGGCACCATGGGGGCATGAACATCATGCTCTTTCACTCGGCGTACGGGCTCACCCCCGCGGTACGCGACGCGGCGGACCGGCTGCGCGCGGCCGGGCACGAGGTGTGGACGCCGGACCTCTTCGAGGGCCGCACCTTCGACTCGGTCGAGGAAGGCATGGAGTACCAGCAGTCCGTCGGCAAGGAAGAACTGCTGAAGCGGGCCGTGCTCGCCGTCGCCCCCTACTCCGACCGAGGGCTCGTCTACTCGGGGTTCTCGCTCGGCGGCTCCATCGCGCAGACCCTGGCCCTCGGCGACGACAAGGCGCGCGGGCTGCTGCTCCTCCAGGGCACCTCGGACATCGCACCGAACGCCTTCACGGACGAGCTGCCGGTGCAGTTGCACGTGGCCGAGCCGGACCCGTTCGAGACGGACGACTGGCTGAGCGCCTGGTACCTCCAGATGGGCCGCACCGGAGCGGACGTGGAGGTCTACCGCTACCCCGGCGCCGGCCACCTCTACATGGACCGCGACCTGCCCGACTACGACGCCGAGGCCGCCGAGGCCACCTGGCGGGTGGCGCTCGGCTTCCTGGAGAGCCTGTGAGCCGCTACACCGGCGTGTAACTCCGCTCCACCTTCTGCGTGCCGCTGCGGGTGCGGTACGAACGGGCCCACGCCGACGTGGCGTCGGGGCTCCTGCGGTCGGAGATCACGTAGTAGTCCATCTGCGCCCGCTCGGCGGTGATGTCGAGCACCCCGTAGCCGTGGCGGTCGGTGTCGACCCAGTGGACGTGCCGGTTGGCGGCCTGGATGACCGGCGCGGCGACGGCCGAGACGGTGCCCTCGGGGACCTTCACGATGTCGTCGAGGTTGTCCGAGGTGAGCGAGGTGACCACGAACTCGGTGGCCGCCGACGCCGACAGCGGGTAGGTGCCCGCGTCGTGGGGCACGTCGTTGGCCCACGCCATGTGGATGTCACCGGTGAGGAAGACGGTGTTGCCGATGGCGTTGGCCTTGAGGTGGGCCAGGAGTTCGCGCCGGTCGTCGGTGTAGCCGTCCCACTGGTCGGTGTTGACGGCGATGCCCTCCTGCGGCAGCCCGAGCAGCTTCGCCAGCGGCCGGAGCAGATCGGCGGAGAGGGCGCCCACCGCGAACGGCGAGATCATCACCGAGTTGCCGACCAGCCGCCACTTGGTGTCCGACGCCTTCAACCCGGCCTTGAGCCAGTCCAGTTGGGCCCGCCCGGTGAGCGTGCGGTCCGGGTCGTCGACCGAGCCGGAGGCAGTGGCCGCCTGCTGGGAGCGGAACGAGCGCAGGTCCAGCAGGGACAGGTCGGCCAGCTTGCCGAAGCGCAGCCTGCGGTAGGTGGTGCCCGCGACGGCCGGGCGGACCGGCATCCACTCGAAGTACGCCTGCTTCGCGGCCGCCTGACGGGCCGCCCACGCGCCCTCGGCGCCCTCGGTGTGGTTGGTGGCGCCGCCCGACCAGGCGTTGTCCGCGAACTCGTGGTCGTCCCAGATGGCGACGACCGGCGCGGCCAGGTGCAGCGCCTGGAGGTCGGGGTCGGTCTTGTAGGTGGCGTGCCGTATCCGGTAGTCGGCCAGGGTGAGGATCTCGTGCGCGGGGGAGTGCGGGCGCACCACGGTGTCCCGCGTGCCGTACTCGCCGGTGCCGTACTCGTAGATGTAGTCGCCCAGGTGCAGCCAGGCGTCCAGGTCGCCGCGGGCCGCGAGGTGGCGGTAGGGGCTGAAGTAGCCCGCCTCCCAGTTGGCGCAGGAGACCACGCCGAAGCGCAGACCGGTCACGGCCGCGTCGGCGGCGGGCGCGGTGCGGGTGCGGGCCACGGGGGACTCGGCGCCGCCGCTGGTGAAGCGGAACCAGTAGTCGGTGCCCGGCTGCAGACCCCGGATGTCGGCCTTCACGGTGTGGTCGGTGGCCGCCGTGGCGGTGGTGGAGCCGGCGGCGACGACGTCGGTGAACGCCTTGTCGCGGGCGACGGCCCAGCCGACCTCGGTGTCCGGGCCGATGCCGGAGCCGGGCAGCGCCTCGGGCACGGGGGTCACCCGCGTCCAGAGCAGGACGCCGTCGGGCAGCGGGTCGCCGGAGGCGACACCGTGCAGGAAGACGGGGGCCGCGGTGGCGGCGCGGGCCGGGAGCGCCGCGGCGAGCGGCCCGGCCAGGACGGCGCCGGCCGCCGCGGCCTTGACGACCGTACGGCGGCTGGGCGCAAGGGTGTTGCGGGCCGGTACGGCCTCGACGGATCTGTGGGGACTGGTCACGGCCGATCAGGTTACTGATCGGTATGCCCGAAGAGCGGGCGAACCCCGAAAGTTCGCCCGCTCTTCACGCGGTGCCCCTCAGCGCCAGAGGGTCAGCCCTTGAGGGCCTTGGTGATCGCGGTGACGTACTCGCCCTGCGTCATCGGCGCGTTCTGGCCGTCGGAGCCGGTGACCTTCTTGCCGTCCATGAGCAGGGTCGGCGTGCCCTGGAAGTCGTACTTCTTGCCGTCCGTGTTGAACTTGTCGCTCATCACCAGCGCCCACTTGTCGTAGGTGCCGTTCTTCACGGCCTTCTGGAAGGCCGCGTTGCCCTTGAGCGCGGGCACGGTGTCGGCCACCTTGATCAGGTAGTCGTCGCTCTTGAACTTGTCCTCCTGCTCGTCGGGGTGGTACTTCGCCGAGTACAGCGCCGCCTTGTACTTGAGGAACGCCTCCGGGTCGACGTTCAGGGCCGCGCCGAGCGCGCTGAGCGCGTTCTTGGAGCCCTCGCCCGGGATGTTGTTGTCGATGAAGGTCGCGCCGACGTACTGGATCTTGTACTTGCCGTCCGCGACGTCCTTGTCCACCGTGGCGCCGGACGCCTGCTCGAACTGGGCGCAGACCGGGCAGCGGGGGTCCTCGTACATCACGAGGGTCTTCTTCGCGGTGTCCTTGCCGATGACGACCGTGGTGCCGTCCTTGCCCGTGGTGTGGGCGGGCTTGACCAGAGTGGCCTTCTCGGCAGCCTCCCAGCCGCTCGGCTTGTTGTTCTGGACGACCGCGTAGCCTATGCCGCCCGCGGCGGCGAGCACCGCCACCACCGACAGGCCGACGATCGCCTGCCGCTTCACCTTGTCCCGCTTGGCCTGGCGCTCGCGCTCCTCGCGCAGCCGCTCACGCGCCGCCGTCTTCGCCGCCTGGGTGTTCCGCTTGCTCATGTTGGTGATCTCCATAGGGGACGCGCACATGCCGTACGCGAGGTACGTGTGCGCGGGATATGTGTGGGAACGGAATCGTGCTCGGTGTCGCTCAGGGGTGGGCGAGCGCGAGGGAGCACGGCGGTCCGCGCCGTCCCAGGGAGTGCGCGAGGAGCAGGGCGGCCCGCGCGGCGGCCGGACGCGGCGCCGGGCGGGGCGTCCGGCGGGCCGGGGCCGGCCGGACCGCACCGACGGCGACCGCCAGCAGCAGCGGCCGGAACGTGGTCGCGCCGAGGGCCCGTACCAGCTCGGCCAGGGCCCGCTCGCCCCGGCGCAGCCAGGCGGCGGCCAGCAGCCCCACCCCGATGTGCGCGGCGAGCAGCAGCCAGGAGGCGGCCGGGTCGGTGTGCGCGAGCAGCGCGCCCGCGCGGTCCGGGGAGCTGGGGACACCGGCGACATGGGCCAGCGGGCCGCCGACCGCGCCGCCCCGGCACAGCAGGTCCAGGCCCACCGCGTGCAGCGGACCGGTGACCGGGCCGCCGGCCCGGCCGTAGCAGGCGTGCTGGCCGGTGGTGAACACCGTGTCGGCGGCCAGCTCCAGCGGGACCAGCAGGGCCGCGATCGGGCCGAAGCCGCGCTCCCGGCCCGCCAGCGCGTACGCGGCGGTGAACACCCCGGCGGCGACCGCGAGGACGGTCGCCACCGGCAGCGGGGACCGGGACAGCAGCACGTGCGACGCGGTGCTGAGCGTCACGGTGAAGGCCGTGAACAGCGCCGCGCGCACGGCTCTGAGCTGGGTCCCGGATATGTCCATAGCGAGAGGAGAGTGTGTCACGGACCGCTGTGAGACACCCGTAAAGGGTGTGCGCCGGCTACAGCCCCGGAATCCGGCCGTTGCGGAACAGGTCCAGGAACGTCTGGTGGTCGGCGCGGGCCCGGGCGCCGTAGCTGTGCGCGAAGTCCACCAGCAGGGGCGCGAAGCCCTCCTCGTCGCCCGCGATGGCCGCGTCGATGGCCCGCTCGGTGGAGAACGGCACCAGGGACTCGCCCGAGGTGGTCTCGTCCGCCGCCGCGTGCATGGTGGCCGTGGCCCGGCCCAGGTCGGCGACGACGGCCGCGATCTCCTCCGGGTCGTCGATGTCGCCCCAGTCCAGGTCGACCGCGTACGGCGAGATCTCGGCGACGAGCTGGCCCGCGCCGTCCAGCTCGGTCCAGCCCAGCCACGGGTCGGCGTGCGCCTGGAGGGCGCGCTGCGAGATCACCGTGCGGTGGCCCTCGTGCTGGAAGTA
Organism: Streptomyces bauhiniae; assembly: GCF_004784475.1. Classification (GTDB taxonomy): domain Bacteria; phylum Actinomycetota; class Actinomycetes; order Streptomycetales; family Streptomycetaceae; genus Streptomyces; species Streptomyces seoulensis. The sequence continues at coordinate 280,295 of NZ_SRRT01000003.1, read as the reverse complement.
GCCGGCGATGGCCGGGTCCGTGATGTGCCGGGAGACGGCCGGGGTCTGCGCCTGCTTGATGTAGATCACCACATCGTTCTCCAGCGCGTCCGTCGCCCCCTCCAGCAGGATGTTGTACGAGGGCAGCCCGGCCGAGCCGATGCCGATGCCCCGCCGCCCCACGACGTCCTTGACCCGGTACGACTCCGGGCGGGCCAGCGAGGAATCCGGGAGCGTCTCCAGATAGCCGTCGAAGGCCGCCAGCACCTTGTACCGGGTGGCCGCGTCCAGCTCGACCGAGCCGCCGCCCGGCGCGAACCGGCGCTCGAAGTCGCGGATCTCCGTCATCGACTCCAGCAGCCCGAACCGGGTCAGCGAGCGGGCGTCGCGCAGCGCGTCCAGCAGCGGGCCCTGGGCGGTGTCCAGGGTGAAGGGCGGCACCTCGTCGTCCTTGGCGCCGGTGGCCAGGGCGCGGATGCGCTCGCGGTAGGCGACCGCGTAGACCGTCACCAGCTCGGTGATCTGCTCGTCGCTCAGCGCCTTCGCGTACCCGATCAGCGCGATGGAGGCGGCGAAGCGCTTGAGGTCCCAGGTGAAGGGGCCGACGTACGCCTCGTCGAAGTCGTTGACGTTGAACACCAGGCGGCCGTTGGAGTCCATGTAGGTGCCGAAGTTCTCGGCGTGCAGGTCGCCGTGCACCCACACCCGCGAGGTGCGCTCGTCCAGGTACGGGCCGCCCCGCTTCTCGGCGTCGAGGTCGTGGTAGAAGAGGCTGGCCGTGCCCCGGTAGAAGGCGAAGGCGCTCGCGGCCATCTTGCGGAACTTCACCCGGAACGCGGCCGGGTCCGCGGCCAGCAGCCGGCCGAAGGCGGTGTCGAAGACGGCGAGGATCTCCTCGCCGCGCTGCTCGTCGCTGAGCTGGGAAACCGACATCGCGGGGTGCCTCCTGGTGCGGGATCGTGCGTCGAGGTGAGCGGGAACACGGAGGGAGCCGTAGCGCCGCGCTCTCCCCGTCCACAACGGGCGACGCCGCGCCGGAGTGCCCGGTTCCCATCTGAAGGTACGCGGACCGGGCCCGGCGGTGTCAGTGCCGGGGCATAGACTTCCTCGCTGTCCCCTTCTTGTTCATCCGGAGGCCGAAACCGTGTCGAAGCCGCCCTTCACGCACCTGCACGTCCACACCCAGTACTCGCTGCTGGACGGTGCCGCGCGGCTCAAGGACATGTTCAACGCCTGCAACGAGATGGACATGACGCACATCGCCATGTCCGACCACGGCAACCTGCACGGGGCGTACGACTTCTTCCACTCCGCGAAGAAGGCCGGGATCACCCCGATCATCGGGATCGAGGCGTATGTCGCCCCCGAGTCCCGGCGCAACAAGCGCAAGATCCAGTGGGGCCAGCCGCACCAGAAGCGGGACGACGTCTCCGGCTCCGGCGGTTACACCCACAAGACGATGTGGGCGGTGAACAAGACCGGCCTGCACAACATCTTCCGGCTGTCCTCCGACGCGTACGCCGAGGGCTGGCTGCAGAAGTGGCCCCGGATGGACAAGGAGACCATCGCCAAGTGGTCCGAGGGGATCGTGGCCTCCACCGGCTGCCCCTCCGGCGAGGTGCAGACCCGGCTCCGGCTCGGCCAGTTCGACGAGGCCCTCAAGGCCGCCTCCGACTACCAGGACATCTTCGGCAAGGACAAGTACTTCCTGGAGCTGATGGACCACGGCATCGACATCGAGCACCGGGTCCGCGACGGCCTGCTGGAGATCGGCAAGAAGCTCGGCATCCCCCCGCTGGTCACCAACGACTCGCACTACACCTACGCGCACGAGGCGGCCGCCCACGACGCCCTGCTGTGCATCCAGACCGGCAAGAACCTCTCCGAGCCCGGCCGCTTCAAGTTCGACGGCACCGGCTACTACCTGAAGTCCACGGACGAGATGTACGCCATCGACTCCTCCGACGCCTGGCAGGAGGGCTGCGCCAACACCCTCCTGGTGGCCGAGATGGTCGACACCACGGGCATGTTCGAGGCCAAGAACCTCATGCCCAAGTTCGACATCCCCGACGGCTACACCGAGGTCACCTGGTTCAAGGAGGAGGTGCGCCGCGGCATGGAGCGCCGCTTCCCCGACGGCGTCCCCGACGACCGCCAGAAGCAGGCCGAGTACGAGATGGACGTCATCATCTCGATGGGCTTCCCCGGCTACTTCCTCGTGGTCGCCGACTTCATCATGTGGGCCAAGAACAACGGCATCGCGGTCGGCCCCGGCCGAGGCTCCGCGGCCGGCTCGATCGTCGCCTACGCCATGGGCATCACCGACCTCGACCCGATCCCGCACGGCCTGATCTTCGAGCGGTTCCTCAACCCCGAGCGCATCTCGATGCCCGATGTCGACATCGACTTCGACGAGCGCAGGCGCGTCGAGGTGATCCGGTACGTGACCGAGAAGTACGGCGCCGACAAGGTCGCCATGATCGGCACCTACGGCACCATCAAGGCCAAGAACGCGATCAAGGACTCCGCGCGCGTGCTGGGCTACCCGTACGCGATGGGCGACCGGATCACCAAGGCCATGCCCGCCGACGTCCTCGGCAAGGGCATCAACATCGACGGCATCACCAACCCCGAGCACCCCCGGTACTCGGAGGCGGGCGAGGTCCGGTCGATGTACGAGAACGAACCGGACGTCAAGAAGGTCATCGACACCGCGCGCGGTGTGGAGGGCCTGGTCCGGCAGATGGGTGTGCACGCCGCCGGCGTGATCATGTCCAGCGAGACCATCACCGAGCACGTCCCGGTGTGGGTGAGGCACACCGACGGCGTGACCATCACCCAGTGGGACTACCCGAGCTGTGAGTCGCTCGGCCTGCTGAAGATGGACTTCCTGGGCCTGCGCAACCTCACGATCATGGACGACGCCGTCAAGATGGTGAAGGCCAACAAGGGGATCGACATCGATCTCCTGAGCCTCCCGCTCGACGACCCCAAGACCTTCGAACTGCTCCAGCGCGGCGACACCCTCGGCGTCTTCCAGTTCGACGGCGGCCCCATGCGCTCGCTGCTGCGCCTGATGAAGCCGGACAACTTCGAAGACATCTCCGCCGTCTCGGCCCTGTACCGGCCGGGCCCGATGGGCATGAACTCCCACACCAACTACGCCCTGCGCAAGAACGGGCAGCAGGAGATCACGCCGATCCACCCGGAGCTGGAGGAGCCGCTCCGGGAGGTCCTGGACGTCACCCACGGCCTGATCGTGTACCAGGAGCAGGTGCAGAAGGCCGCCCAGATCATCGCGGGCTACTCGCTCGGCGAGGCCGACATCCTCCGCCGTGTGATGGGCAAGAAGAAGCCCGAGGAACTGGCCAAGAACTTCGTCCTGTTCCAGAAGGGCGCCCGCGACAAGGGCTTCAGCGACGAGGCCATCCAGGCCCTGTGGGACGTGCTGGTCCCCTTCGCCGGCTACGCGTTCAACAAGGCGCACTCCGCCGCGTACGGCCTGGTGTCCTACTGGACCGCCTACCTCAAGGCCAACTACCCGGCCGAATACATGGCCGGACTGCTGACCTCGGTCAAGGACGACAAGGACAAGTCGGCCGTCTACCTCAACGAGTGCCGCCGCATGGGCATCAAGGTGCTCCCGCCGAACGTCAACGAGTCGGAGTCCAACTTCGCCGCCCAGGGCGACGACGTGATCCTCTTCGGCCTCTCCGCGGTGCGCAACGTGGGCACCAACGTGGTCGAGGCGATCATCCGGGGCCGCAAGACCAAGGGGAAGTACCTGTCCTTCCCGGACTACCTCGACAAGGTCGAGGCGGTCGCCTGCAACAAGCGCACCACCGAGTCGCTGATCAAGGCCGGCGCCTTCGACTCGATGAACCACACCCGCAAGGGCCTCACCGCGCAGTACGAGCCGATGATCGACAACGTCGTCGCGGTCAAGCGCAAGGAGGCCGAGGGGCAGTTCGACCTCTTCGGCGGCATGGGCGACGACGCGGGTGACGAGCCCGGCTTCGGACTCGACGTCCAGTTCACCGACGAGGAGTGGGAGAAGACCTATCTCCTCGCCCAGGAGCGGGAGATGCTCGGTCTCTACGTCTCCGACCACCCGCTCTTCGGCCTGGAGCACGTGCTCTCCGACAAGGCCGACGCGGGCATCTCCCAGTTGACCGGCGGCGAGCACTCCGACGGCGCGGTGGTGACCATCGGCGGCATCATCTCCGGCCTCCAGCGCAAGATGACCAAGCAGGGCAACGCCTGGGCCATCGCCACCGTGGAGGACCTGGCGGGCTCCATCGAGTGCATGTTCTTCCCGGCGACCTACCAGCTCGTCTCGACCCAACTCGTCGAGGACGCCGTGGTGTTCGTCAAGGGCCGGCTCGACAAGAGGGAGGACGTGCCCCGGCTCGTCGCCATGGAGCTCCAGGTCCCCGACCTGTCCAACGCGGGCACCAACGCGCCCGTGGTGCTGACCATCCCGGCGGTCCGGGTCACCCCGCCGATGATCAGCCGCCTCGGCGAGATCCTCAGCCACCACAAGGGCGACAGCGAGGTCCGTATCAAGCTCCAGGGCCCGCGCAAGACCACGGTGCTGCGCCTGGACCGGCACCGGGTCAAGCCCGACCCCGCGCTCTACGGCGACCTGAAGGTCCTGCTCGGCCCGTCCTGCCTGACCGGCTGAGCCGGCGGTACCCAGAGCACGGCGACAGGCAGAGCAAAAGGGGCGCACCCCGCGGAGGTGCGCCCCTTTTCATATGCTCACTGCCAGCTCAAATGCCGTGTAGCGGCACTCAGTTGTGGCCGAAGCGCTTGTTCTGCTTGCGGGTGTAGTCCTGCTGGCCGCCCGCGATCTGGGCGGTGGCCTCCTGCGCCTCGGGGGCCTGCTCGGCGGAGCGCTGGGACTGCTCGGCCTGGGAAGCGCGGTTCTTCGGGCCGGTCTGCTTGCGGTTCTTGTTCTTGGCCATGGGGATCTGCCTCCTGAAGGGGGTCTAGGGGCCAGGGCCGAAATTAGATTCACATACGCTGACATCAAGCGCATGTCGGATAATTACCGTGTGTGACAGGGCTGGTGGGGACACCGGCTCCCGAAACGCCACGCCGAAGATCGAGTTCCGGCCGTTAACCCCCGCGCGGTCGGGCAGACTCGAAGGAACGCCGAAGCAATACCTCCCGGAAAGAGGGTGAGTCGCGTGGACCGCTGCATCGTCCTGGTGGACGCCGGGTATCTGCTGGGAGCCGCCGCGAGCCTCCTCGCCGGTGAGCCCTCGCGGTCCCGGATCATCGTCGACCACACCGCGCTCATCCAGGCGCTGCGCGAACGCGCCGAGTCCGAGACCGGCCGCCCGCTGCTGCGCATCTACTGGTTCGACGGCGCCCCCGATCGGGTCCCCCAGCCGGAGCACCGCAGACTCCGGGTGATGCCCCGGGTGACGGTCCGGCTCGGCGCCCTGACCAGAAGCGACGGCCGCTGGGCGCAGAAGGGCGTCGACGCGGCCATGCACGCCGAGCTGACCGAGCTGGCCCGCAACCGCGCCTGCTCCGACATCGTCCTCGTCACCGGCGACGGCGATCTGCTGCCCGGCATGATGGCGGCCAAGGAGCACGGCGTCGCCGTCCACCTGTGGGCCGTGCAGGCCGCCGACGGCGACTACAACCAGTCCGAGGACCTGGTCGCCGAGGCCGACGAACGGCGCGTGCTGGACCGGGCCTGGATCATCAAGGCCGTCCGCGCGAAGGAACTCACCGGCGTCTGCGCCCCGCCCCCGGCGCCGCGTCCCGAGATCGCCGCGATCCTCTCCGCCCCGCTGCCCGAGTCCGCGCCCAACGGCCGCGAACGCACCGCCGAGGACGACACCCACCGCCCGGCCGCCCCCGCCTCGGAGAACGGCGGCCAGGACCGGGCGGCCGCTCACAAGGGCGTCCCCACCCCCAAGGACCTCGCGGCGCTGCGCACCCCCGGCGCCCCGCCTCCCCAGCACCCCGCGAGCGCCACCCTGCGCTGGTCCTCCGACAAGGGCTGGGTGGACCGGCCGGGCACCGCCGCCGAGCCGCCGGAGGTCGCCGCCATGCCGACGCTGGCCCAGCTCACCACCGCCGAGCAGCGCTGGGCGGACCGCGAGGAGGACATCACCACGGTCGGCGGCGACCCGTACGAGGTCGGCCAGGTGTTCGCCCGCCGCTGGATGGCCCGGCTCGGCGACCAGGGCCACCTCCAGCGGCTGTCCGCGATGTACCCCCGCATCCCCCACCGCATCGACGGCGAGCTGCTGCGCTACGCGGCCCGCTTCGGCCTGCTCGCCCACAAGGACGACCAGATCGACGAGCACGACCGTTACGCCATCCGGGCGGGGTTCTGGCGGGAGTTCGACGTCCCGGCCGCGGCGGAGAACGCCTCCGCCGGGGAGTGAACGCGCCCTGACCGGCGGATGCCGAGATGAGGTGCCCCAAAGGCGAGTAAAGGGTCCGCACCGCGTAGTCTCGTCCCTCGTGACCACGCGCGCGGGAGAGCCACTCAGGTACGACGACGTCGTACGCGTGCGCGCCCTCAGCAAGACCTATCCGCCCGTCAAGGGGCGGCGCGGCGCGGCCGGGGCGCCCGAGGTGCGGGCCACCGACCAGGTGACCCTGGACGTGCGGCACGGGGAGATCTTCGGGCTGCTCGGTCCCAACGGCGCCGGCAAGTCCACCCTGGTCCGCCAGCTCACCGGGCTGCTGCGCCCCGACTCCGGCAGCGTCGAGATCCTCGGCCACGACATCGTGCGCCACCCCGAGCGGGCCGCCCGCATCCTCGCCTACCTCGGCCAGGAGTCCTCCGCGCTGGACGAGCTGACCGTCGCGCTGGCCGCCGAGACCACCGGCCGGCTGCGCGGCCTGGAGGCACGCGCCGCCCGCGCCGAACGGGACGCCGTACTGGACGAGCTGGGCCTCGCCCCGCTCGCCGGGCGTCCGCTGAAGAAGCTGTCCGGCGGCCAGCGGCGGCTCGCCTGCCTGGCCGCCGCCCTCGTCGGCGCGCGCCCGCTGCTGGTGCTGGACGAGCCGACCACCGGCATGGACCCGGTGGCCCGGCGCGCGGTCTGGGCCGCCGTCGACCGGCGCCGCGCCGAACAGGGCGCGACCGTGCTGCTGGTCACCCACAACGTCATCGAGGCCGAGACCGTGCTCGACCGGGTCGCCGTGCTCGACGAGGGCCGGGTGATCGCCTGCGACACCCCGGCCGGCCTCAAGGAGCGGGTCTCCGGCGAGGTCCGGGTCGAGCTGGTCTGGCGGGAGCGGGCGCCGCTGGAGGTGCCCGAGGTCGCCGTCCTGCGCGAGCGGGCCGTGGAGGCCGGGCGCCGCTGGACGCTCCGGCTCGCCCCCGAGGAGGCGCGGGCCGCCGTCGCCACCGTCACCGGCGGGGCCGCCTTCGCCGCGCTGGACGACTTCACCCTCGCCACGCCGAGCCTGGAGGATGTCTACCTCGCCCTCGGCGGGGAGGCCCGGCAGGGGCTGGTCAAGGCGTGAGCACGGTCCCGATCGCATCCGTATGGTCCCTGGGGGACGTCTGTCCGGCCGCCGTCGTCAAGAGGAGCAGCGCGTCGTGAGTGTCGTACCCGCCGAGGTCCTGCCGGGCGCCGCGAGGAGCGTGCCGGGGCAGGCGCGGCGCGCGGCCGAGCTGGGGCCGCCCGTGCGGTTGTGGCCGTCGCTGGCCGCCGTCTACCGGGCCCAGTTGTCGCGGGCCCGGGTGGCGCGCATCCCGCTGCTGTTCGTGGCGACCTTCCAGTCGGTCGGCATCGCCGTGATGATGCGGGGCGTCGTGGACAGCGGGCCCGAGGCGCAGGCCGTGGTCGCCGGGTCCTCGGTGCTGGTCGTCGCCTATGTGGCGCTGAACCTGCTCTCGCAGTACTTCGGCCAGTTGCGGGCCAGCGGCGGGCTCGACCACTACGCCACGCTGCCGGTGCCGCCGGCCGCCGTGGTGCTGGGCGCGGCGGCCGCGTACGCCTCCTTCACCGTGCCGGGGACGCTGGTCACCGCGATCGTGGGCTGCGCGCTGTTCGGGCTGCCGCTGTCCAACCTCTGGGTGCTGCTGGCGGTGATCCCGCTGGCCGGGGCCGCGCTGTCCGGGCTCGGCGCCGCGTGCGGGCTGCTCGCCCCGCGCCCCGAACTCGCCACGCTGCTCGGCCAGCTCGGCATGTCGGCGGCGCTGCTGCTCGGCGTGCTGCCCGCCGACCGGATGCCCGGCGTCGTGCGCCTCGCCCGCGACCTGCTGCCCTCGACCTACGGGGTGGAGGCGTACGCGCGCACCTTCGGCCCGGACCCCGACTGGGCGGTGGTCCTCGCTGACCTGGGCGTGTGCGCGGGCGTCGGAGTGATCTCGCTGGCCGTGGCGACCCGCGCGTACCGCAGGGCCGCCGTCCGGTGACGCGGCGCGCGACGCGACCTGGCACGATGTCAGGGTGACCGCACCGCTGACTCCGCCACCGCCGCCGCACGACGACTTCGCGCATCAGCACGGAGGGGGCCCTTCGGGCGGGACACCGGTCGCGGACCCGTACGGACAGGACGGCCCCGGTATGAAGACCGAAGTACGCGAAGCCGTCGTCGTGGCCGTGGCGGTGGCGCTCTCCGGGGTGCTGCTGGGGCTGCTGTGGTGGTGGCTGGCCCCGCATGTGCCGCTGGTGGGCGAGGAGACCGACCGGAGCTGGGTGGTCTACCTCAAGGACACCGAGGGCGAGCAGGCGGCCGGGGTGGACGGCACCTTCGCCCTGCTGGGCCTGGCGTTCGGCCTGATCAGCGCGGTCCTGGTGTTCCTGCTGCGGCGGCGCGGGGGTGTGCCGCTGGTGGTGGGCCTCGGCGTCGGCGGGCTGCTCGCCTCGCTGCTGGCCTGGCGGCTCGGGGTCTGGCTGGGCCCGACCTCCGACGTGATCGCGCACGCCAAGGCGGTCGGCGCGGGCGTCACCTTCCCGGCCCCGCTCCGGCTCGGCGCCAAGGGCGCCCTGCTGGCCTGGCCGCTGGGCGCGCTCCTGGTCCACCTGGGCCTGACGGCCCTCTTCGGCCCCCGCGACCCCGACCCGTACGAGCAGGGCCCCTACGACCACGAGCCGCAGGGCCCGTACGGGACACCGCCCGCGTAAGGGATCAGCCGCGGCCGATGGGTGCCAGGACGGCCTTCGTCAGGGTGGCCAGGTCGGCCGGGGCGAGTTCGACCTCCAGGCCGCGCCGGCCCGCCGAGACGCAGATCGTGGGATGGGCTCCGGCCGACTCGTCCAGCACGGTGGGGAGCTTCTTGCGCTGGCCCAGCGGGGAGATGCCGCCGCGTACGTAGCCGGTGGTGCGCTCGGCGAGGGCGGGGTCGGCCATCGCCGCCCGCTTGCCGCCGACGGCCGCTGCCAGGGCCTTGAGGTCCAGCGAGCCGGAGACCGGGACCACGGCGACCGTCAGGGTGCCGTCCACGTCGGCCACCAGGGTCTTGAAGACCCGGTCGGGGGAGACGCCCATGGCCTCGGCCGCCTCCTCGCCGTAGGAGGGGTGGGCCGGGTCGTGCTCGTAGGCGTGGACCGTGTGGTCCACGCCCGCGGCGGTGAGGGCCACCGTGGCGGGCGTGCCGCCCGCCTGCTGCTTCTTGGACTTCTTCGCCATCGCGGGTGCCGGCCCTCTGTTCCCTCAGTTCAGACTGGTGCGCGCCCGCGTCAGCTCGAACGCGGGCAGTGACGGCAGACTACGGATGATCGCCGTCTCCGCGCGAAGCAGTTTCAGCTCGTCCCGCAGCCGGGACGCGGTGTCCGGGGCCTGCAGGAGCCGCTGCTTGGTCGGGGTGTCCAGCACCATCGCGGCCGCCACCAGGTAGGAGATCACACTGGGGTCGTCCGGCAGGTCGGAGTCGGCGGAGATGGAGCGCTCATGGGCTCCCGCCAACCGCTTCTGGTACTGCTGGAAGGAGCGCAGCACCCCCTCGGCGAGCGCGCCCGCCTCGTCGCCGGGCTCCTCCGGCAGCTCCTCCACCTCGGCGGTGAGGAACGCCCCCGAGTCGTCCACCGAGAGCAGCTTGACGCGCGTGGTGCCCGTGCACAGCACCTCGAAGGTGCCGTCGGGACGCTCCCGGATGGTCGCGGCGTCCGCCACACAGGCCACCCGGTGCAGCGCCTTGAGCGGGTCGGGGCCGAAGCCGGCCGCCGGGCCCTCCTCGGTGTCGGCGTCCGGGTCCGGCAGGCCCGTGGCGCTCGGCGCCAACTGGTGGCCGTCGCGGATCGCCACGACGACGAACCGGCGCGGCTCGTCCTCCGGGGTCTTCAGCAGTTCGCGCATGACGGCGCGATACCGCTCCTCGAAGACGGACAGCGGCAGCACGAGTCCCGGGAACAGCGCCGTGTTCAGCGGGAAGAGGGGCAGGCGGGCGGTGGTCACGACGCCCCAGCCTAATGGTCCCGCCCGCGGGAGCGTCCGCGGCGCCAGCGGTTGCCCCGCCGATCTTGCCCCCGCCGGGCTCAGACGCGGGCGCGCGGCGGGATCGGCAGCAGAGCGGCCAGGGCGGCGGGCGGGGCGTCGGTCAGCAGGGCGTCGCGCAGCCGCAGGAAGTGCCCGAGCGGGTCCTCGGACACCCGGTTCCAGGGGAACGAGGTGGCGTACGGGCCGATCAGCGCGAGCTGGGTACGGGCCTCCTCCCAGCGCTCCAGGCGCAGCAGCACGTACAGCAGCTTGTTGCGGACCTCGGCCGGGCGGGGGTCGGCCGCCGGGAAGCGGGCCGAGAGGGCCACCGCGCGGTCGGCGGCGGCGAGCAGCCGCTCGCGGGGCACCTCGGGGCCGCAGGCGTCGGTGAGGTAGCCGAAGGCGGCCCGCAGCGGGAGCGCCTGCACCAGCGAGCCGGGCGGGGCGTCCTGGGCGGCAGGCTCGGCGAAGTCGAAGCACTCGCGGTGCGAGCCGTGCCAGAAGGTGGCCAGATAGCGCAGCGCGGCCACATGGCAGCCGTAGTGGTGCGGGGAGCGGCGTACGGCCGCCTCCCACAGCTCCTCGAAGTAGCGGTGGCCCGCGCGGGAGCCGCGCGCGTGGTCCAGCGCGATCCGCCAGGGCACCGGGTCGCGGTCGTCGGCGCGGGCGGCGGCGGTGATCAGCGGGCTGGCCTCGCGCAGCAGCTCGGCCCGGCCCGGCGAGGGCCAGGCGCGGTCCACGGCCAACTGGGCGCCGACCAGCAGCACGCCGGGGTCGCCGGGGTCGGCCGCGCGCCACGCCTCGAACCACTCGGGGCGGGAGCGGGCGAAGGCGGCGAGCCGGGTGGCGTAGGCGTCGCGCTCCTCCCACTGGGCCGCCGCGCGGGTGGCCGCGAGCAGGGCGGCGGCGACCGTGAACTCGCCCTGCCCGGCCGAGACCAGGGCGGGGGAGAGGCGGTCGTCGGGCGCGTCGAGGACGACGTCGTCGGCCGGTGCGGGGGAGTCCGGGCGCGAGGCGCGTCGTGTCTTCCGGGTGGGGCGGAGGAACGCCGGCAGCAGAACCATGGTGCCGACCATTGAAAGTCCGCAGGTCGGGCCCGCGCCAGAGGGTTGGGGCAAGTTGTGGAAGGTTGTGCCGCCGAGGGTCAAGGAACCGCAAAAAGGTAGCTTTTCCACTATTGTCAGGCCCCTGCCACCGAAAAGGCCCCACGAGCCCCACGCGTCCCCCGCGCCCCCTCCGCCTCAGCTCCGCCGCAGCAGCCGCGTCGCCCCCGCCGCCACCGCCGTCGCCAGCACCCAGCCCAGGATGATCAGCACCGCCGCCAGCCACGGCCACGCCCCGCGCAGCCGCCACTGGTCGAGCTGGCCCAGGTCGATCACCGGCAGCAGCAGGTCCAGCGTCAGCAGCGCCGGACTCCACGCCGGATGGTCCTCCGAGTGCGCCGGGGGCGGATCGGCGTGCGCGAACGCCAGCGTGCCCGCCGCCCACAGCACCGCGAGCCACAGCGCGGCCCGGCCCGGCCGGTACCCGTAGGCGACCGTCCAGTCCTGCGCGTACCCCCACAGCTTGGCCGCGAGCGGCAGGGTCTCGCGGCGTCTGCGGTGCTTGGCCAGAAGCACGTCGCGGGCGTCCTCGTCCTCCCCGGCCGCCCGCAGCACGGCGGCCAGCCGCTCGTACGGCTCCGGGTGGTACTCGGCGGTCGCCGCCGCCACCCAGTCCAGCCGGTGGGCCAGCGGGAAGGGGCCGCGCGGGACCAGGTTCTCGTAGGTGAAGCCGCTCATCTGGAGGTTCCCCGGCTCCGGCCAACTGCCCGCGTGGTCCACCAGGTTGACGATCCGGGCGCCCGACAGCACCACCCGGCCCGACGGCGGCCGGTCCCCGAGGAAGCGCAGCTCGGGCGTCTGCACCCGGCGCAGCGACAGCTCCTGGTCGTCGGTGAGCACGAACCGCGCCCCCTCCAGGTCCACCGCGTCCCCGAACCGCCCGTCGTCCAGCCGCATCCCGCCCCGGCACTCGAACCGCTGCACCCGCGTCCCGCGCGCCGGTGTCGTCCCGCTCAGCAGCGGGCTGCCCACCGCGGCCGGGGTCAGATACAGGGTGCGCTCCACCGTGAGCTGCGGGGCGTTCAGCGCCAGCCGGGCGTAAGGGTTGGACAGCCGGGCCCCGCGCAGGCTCAGCGACACCCCGACCTGGGCGCCGCGCAGCCGGAGTTCGCCGTACGACTCCAGCATCTCCGCCTGGAGGTCCTGGCCGACCGTCATGCCGTCCGCCGCGATGGACCGGCCGCCCCGGTCCCGGTGCGCCACCGCCTGGTTCAGCATCAGGTCGGTGCCTATCCGGGCGTCGGTCAGCCGGATGCCGGTACGGAACCGGCAGCGCGCCAGATGCAGATCGCCCTCGGTGCGCACCCGCGCCGCCTCCAGGCGGGGCACCGCGCAGTCCACCAGGCGCACGGTGGTGAAGTGCGCCTCCGGCACCCGGACCTCGTCGTCGAACCGGCAGCACCGCAGCTCCACGTACGGCGTGACGGTGCCGCCCGCCAGGTCCACCGTGCCGGTGATCCGCACCCCGGTCAGCTTCAGCGAGGAGACCCGGCCCGCGAGCGCCGGCGGGCCGTCCAGCAGCAGCCAGCACACCACCCGCGCCCGCACACTGCGCTCCGGGCCCCAGGGGACGCCCCCGTGCGGATCGTCCACGCCGGGCTCGCCGCTGCTCAGGTCGTACACGCTGCCGTTGCGGAACGCCTGCCACATGCCCGCCTCGGCCGGGGTCAGATCGTCCGGCAGCTCCTGGGCGCCCGGACCCGCCGCCAGTGCCTCGGTCACCGCGGCTCCTCTCCCGCGAGCCGGCCACGGGCGTCACCGCCCGGCCCGCCGCCCACGTCCGTCCCACACGTCGTTCCCCGGCTCATGCCCGCTGAGTGACGGGTTCGACACACAAAGTGAGGGTGAAATCGCGGGTTCCGGCCACGCACTGTGCCACCGGTTGTCCCACGTTCTGTATCAGCCATTGATACGCGCGGACGGGGCCCGGCGCCGGTCTGAGAGAATTGGGACTGTGATCTCCCGAATCGATCTGCGCGGCGACGCCCTCCCCGAGAGCCCCGCCCTGCGCGACCTGCTGCCCCGAGCCGACTTCGACGTCTCGGCCGCCCTGGAGAAGGTGCGTCCGATCTGCGAGGCCGTGCATCATCGTGGCGACGCGGCACTGATCGACTTCGCGGAGAAGTTCGACGGAGTACGGCTGGAATCCGTCCGTGTCCCGGCCCAGGCGCTCACCGACGCGCTCCAGGCCCTCGACCCGGCCGTGCGCGCCGCCCTGGAGGAGTCCATCCGCCGGGCCCGCCTGGTCCACCGCGCCCAGCGCCGTAACTCCCACACCACCCAGGTCGTGCCCGGCGGCACCGTCACCGAGAAGTGGGTCCCCGTCGACCGCGTCGGGCTCTACGCGCCCGGCGGCCGCTCGGTCTACCCCTCCTCCGTGATCATGAACGTGGTGCCCGCGCAGGAGGCCGGCGTCGGCTCCGTCGCACTCGCCTCCCCGCCGCAGGCCGAGTTCGGCGGTCTCCCGCACCCCACCATCCTCGCCGCCTGCGCCCTGCTCGGCGTGGACGAGGTGTACGCGGCCGGCGGCGCCACCGCCGTCGCGATGTTCGCCTACGGCACCGAGTCCTGCCCGCCGGCCAACATGGTCACCGGCCCCGGCAACATCTGGGTCGCCGCCGCCAAGCGCTTCTTCACCGGCAGGATCGGCATCGACGCCGAGGCGGGCCCGACCGAGATCGCGGTCCTCGCCGACGACACCGCCGACCCGGTGCACGTCGCCTCCGACCTGATCAGCCAGGCCGAGCACGACCCGCTGGCCGCCGCCGTCCTCGTCACCGACTCGGTCGCCCTGGCCGACGCGGTGGAGGCGGAGCTGAAGACGCAGGTCGCCGCCACCAAGCACATCGACGACCGGATCGTGCCCGCGCTGAACGGGCAGCAGTCCGCGATCGTCCTGGTGGACGGCGTCGAGGAGGGCCTGCGGGTGGTCGACGCGTACGGCGCCGAGCACCTGGAGATCCAGACCCGCGACGCGGCCGCCGTCGCCGACCGGGTGCGCAACGCGGGCGCGGTCTTCATCGGCCCCTGGGCGCCGGTCTCCCTCGGGGACTACGCGGCCGGGTCCAACCACGTGCTGCCCACCGGCGGCTGCGCCTGCCACTCCTCGGGCCTGTCCGTGCAGTCCTTCCTGCGCGGCATCCACATCGTCGACTACACCGAGGACGCCCTCGCCGAGGTCGCCCACCACGTGGTGACCCTCGCGGAGGCGGAGGACCTGCCCGCGCACGGCGCGGCCGTCAAGGCCCGCTTCGGCTGGAAGGTACCGGGGACCAAGTGACCGGCATCGACGAACTCCCCGTACGGGACGAGCTGCGCGGCAAGTCCCCCTACGGCGCGCCCCAGTTGGACGTCCCCGTCCGGCTGAACACCAACGAGAACCCCTACCCTCTGCCCGAGCCGCTGGTCGAGCGGATCGCGGAGCGGGTGCGCGACGCCGCCCGGAACCTGAACCGCTACCCCGACCGGGACGCGGTCCAGCTCCGCACCGAACTCGCCAAGTACCTCACCACGACCGGGCATCACCCCCTCGGCGTCGAAAACGTCTGGGCGGCCAACGGCTCCAACGAGGTCATCCAGCAGCTCCTGCAGACCTTCGGCGGGCCCGGCCGCACCGCGCTCGGCTTCGAGCCGTCGTACTCGATGCACGCGCTGATCGCGCGCGGCACCGGGACCGGGTGGATCTCCGGGCCGCGCGGCGCGGACTTCACCATCGACCTGCCCGCCGCCGAGCGCGCCATCGCCGAGCACAAGCCCGACGTCGTCTTCATCACCACCCCCAACAACCCCACCGGCAACGCCGTCCCGCCCGAGACCGTCCTCGCGCTGTACGAGGCCGCGCAGGCGGCGAAGCCGTCCATGGTGGTCGTGGACGAGGCGTACATCGAGTTCAGCCACGGCGACTCGCTGCTGCCGCTCCTCGAAGGGCGCCCGCACCTGGTGGTCTCGCGGACCATGTCCAAGGCGTTCGGCGCCGCCGGCCTGCGCCTCGGCTATCTGGCCGCCGACCCCGCCGTGGTGGACGCCGTCCAGTTGGTCCGGCTGCCCTACCACCTGAGCGCCGTCACCCAGGCGACCGCGCTCGCCGCGCTGGAGCACACCGACACGCTGCTCGGCTATGTCGAGCAGCTCAAGGCCGAGCGGGACCGGCTCGTCGCCGAACTGCGGGCCATCGGTTACGAGGTGACCGAGTCCGACGCCAACTTCGTACAGTTCGGCCGCTTCGAGGACACCCACGGCGCGTGGCGGCGCATCCTCGACAAGGGGGTGCTGGTCCGGGACAACGGCGTGCCCGGCTGGCTGCGGGTGACCGCCGGAACCCCCGAAGAGAACGACGCGTTCCTCGACGCGGTACGGGACTTGAAGAAGGAGCTTGACGCATGAGCCGCACAGGACGCGTGCAGCGCACCACCAAGGAGACCTCGGTCCTCGTCGAGATCGACCTCGACGGCACCGGCAAGACCGACATCGCCACCGGCGTCGGCTTCTACGACCACATGCTCGACCAGCTCGGCCGGCACGGCCTGTTCGACCTCACCGTGAAGACCGACGGCGACCTGCACATCGACACCCACCACACCATCGAGGACACCGCCCTCGCGCTCGGCGCCGCCTTCAAGCAGGCGCTCGGCGACAAGGTGGGCATCTACCGCTTCGGCAACTGCACGGTCCCGCTGGACGAGTCCCTCGCCCAGGTCACCGTCGACCTCTCCGGCCGCCCCTACCTCGTGCACACCGAGCCCGAGAAGATGGCGCCGATGATCGGCGAGTACGACACCACGATGACCCGGCACATCCTGGAGTCCTTCGTCGCCCAGGCCCAGATCGCGCTGCACGTGCACGTGCCCTACGGGCGCAACGCGCACCACATCGTGGAGTGCCAGTTCAAGGCCCTCGCCCGCGCCCTGCGCTACGCCAGTGAGCGTGACCCGCGCGCGGCCGGCATCCTCCCCTCCACGAAGGGCGCGCTGTAAATCCCATGACCGGACTGTCCACCATCCTGATCGTCGTCGGCCTCTTCCTGGTCGGCGGCATCATCTCCTTCGTCAAGCAGAAGATGCCCACCAGCCTGATCGTGCTGGTCTCCATCGGCGCGGCCATGTGCCTGGTCGCGGGCGTCATGCGGCTGGGGGTGTGGAGTTGAGCGACGTGAAGAAGGTCGTGGTCTTCGACTACGGCTTCGGCAACGTCCGTTCCGCCGAGCGCGCGCTCGCCCGCGTGGGCGCCGAGGTGGAGATCACCCGCGACTTCGACAAGGCGATGAACGCCGACGGCCTGCTGGTGCCCGGCGTCGGCGCCTTCGCCGCCTGCATGACCGGCCTGCGCGAGGCCCGCGGCGACTGGGTCGTCGACCGGCGCCTGGCCGGCGGCCGCCCGGTGCTCGGCATCTGCGTCGGCATGCAGATCCTGTTCGCGCGCGGCATCGAGCACGGAGTGGAGACCGACGGGCTGGACGAGTGGCCCGGCACGGTCGGCCCGCTCAAGGCAGACGTGGTGCCCCACATGGGCTGGAACACCGTCGACGCCCCGGCCGACTCCCGCCTCTTCGCCGGGCTCGACCCCGAGAGCCGCTTCTACTTCGTGCACTCCTACGCCGTGCAGGACTGGGACTTCGAGCAGCTCAACGCGGCCATGACCCCGCCCGCGGTGACCTGGTCGGCCTACGGCGGGCCGTTCGTCGCCGCCGTGGAGAACGGCGCGCTGGCCGCCACCCAGTTCCACCCCGAGAAGTCCGGCGACGCCGGCGCCCAGCTCCTCACCAACTGGATCGGAACCCTCTAAGACCATGGCCAAGCTCGAACTGCTCCCCGCCGTCGACGTCCGCGACGGCCAGGCCGTACGCCTCGTGCACGGCGAGTCCGGCTCCGAGACCTCCTACGGCTCCCCGCTGGAGGCGGCCCTCGCCTGGCAGCGCGCGGGCG
Organism: Streptomyces bauhiniae; assembly: GCF_004784475.1. Classification (GTDB taxonomy): domain Bacteria; phylum Actinomycetota; class Actinomycetes; order Streptomycetales; family Streptomycetaceae; genus Streptomyces; species Streptomyces seoulensis. Next base: position 262,888 of record NZ_SRRT01000003.1, on the reverse strand, counting down.
CCGAGTGGCTGCATCTGGTCGACCTGGACGCCGCGTTCGGCACCGGTGACAACCGGGCCCTGATCGCCGAGGTCGCCGGGGCCATGGACATCAAGGTGGAGCTGTCCGGCGGCATCCGCGACGACGACACCCTCGCCGCCGCCCTCGCCACCGGCTGCACCCGCGTCAACCTCGGCACCGCCGCGCTGGAGACCCCCGAGTGGGTCGCCAAGGTCATCGCCGAGCACGGCGACAAGATCGCCGTCGGCCTCGACGTACGCGGCACCACCCTGCGCGGCCGCGGCTGGACCCGTGACGGCGGCGACCTCTACGAGACCCTCGCCCGCCTGGACCGCGAGGGCTGCGCCCGCTACGTGGTCACCGACATCGCCAAGGACGGCACCCTCCAGGGCCCCAACCTGGAGCTGCTGAAGAGCGTCTGCGCCGCCACCGACCGCCCGGTCGTCGCCTCCGGCGGCGTCTCCTCGCTGGACGACCTGCGCGCCATCGCCGGCCTGGTCCCGCTCGGCGTCGAGGGCGCCATCGTCGGCAAGGCGCTGTACGCCAAGGCGTTCACCCTGGAAGAGGCCCTCGCGGCGGTGTCCCGGTGAGCGACGTACGCCGGATCAGCACCGGCGCGCCCTGGGAGGACCAGTTCGGCTACTCCCGCGCCGTGGAGCTGCCCAACGGTCTGGTGCTGGTCTCCGGCTGCACCTCCATCGTGGACGGCCAGATCGCCGGGGGCGGCCCGTACGAGCAGGCAGTCAACGCCTTCGGCGTCGCGCTCGGCGCGCTGGCCCAGGTGGGGCTCGGCCGTGACGATGTGGTGCGCACCCGTATGTACATCACCCATGCCCGCGATGTGGAGGAGGTGGGCCGCGCACACAAGGAACTGTTCGACACCGTGCGGCCCGCCGCATCCATGATCATCGTCTCCGGTTTCGTGGACCCCAGCCTGGTCGTCGAGATCGAGGTGGAGGCGTTCCGAGGAGTGTCCGCATGACCCTGGCCGTACGTGTGATCCCCTGCCTGGACGTGGACAACGGCCGGGTCGTCAAGGGCGTCAACTTCCAGAACCTGCGCGACGCCGGCGACCCGGTGGAGATGGCCAAGGTCTACGACGCCGAGGGCGCCGACGAGCTGACCTTCCTGGACATCACCGCCTCCTCCGGCGACCGGGAGACCACCTACGATGTGGTGCGCCGCACCGCCGAGCAGGTCTTCATCCCGCTCACCGTCGGCGGCGGCGTCCGCACCGCCGAGGACGTGGACAAGCTGCTGCGCGCGGGCGCGGACAAGGTGGGCGTCAACACGGCCGCCATCGCCCGGCCCGACCTCATCCGTGAGATCGCCGAGCGGTTCGGCCGCCAGGTGCTGGTCCTCTCGGTGGACGCCCGCCGTACCCCGTCCGGCTCCTTCGAGGTCACCACCCACGGCGGCCGCACCGGCACCGGCATCGACGCGGTCGAGTGGGCGCACCGGGCCGCCGAGCTGGGCGCGGGCGAGATCCTGCTCAACTCGATGGACGCCGACGGCACCAAGGACGGCTACGACCTCGACATGCTGGCGGCCGTCCGCAAGCACGTCTCGGTCCCGGTCATCGCCTCCGGCGGCGCGGGCGCCCTCGCGCACTTCCCGCCGGCCGTCGACGCGGGCGCGGACGCGGTGCTGGCCGCCTCCGTCTTCCACTTCGGCGACCTGCGCATCGGCCAGGTCAAGCACACCCTGCGAGAAGCGGGCCACCCGGTCCGTGTCTGAGCTGTCTGAACCGCCTCCCGTCACCGACAGCGAGATACGCCCGGCCGCCCCGACAGGCGACCGGGCGGCTCATCGTGACCCCAACGTCCTGCGCTGGCTGGGCGCGTACACCGCGTCCATGCTCGGGGACAACGTCTACTACATCGCCCTGTCCTGGGCCGCCGTCCGGACCGGAAGCCCCTCGCAGGCCGGGCTGGTGATGGCGGCCAGCGCGGTGCCCAGGGCGTTGCTGCTGCTGGGCGGCGGGGTGATCGCGGACCGGTTCGGGCCGCGCCGGGTGGTCGTCGGCAGCGATGCCGTGCGGTGCGCGGCCGTGCTCGCGGTGGCCGCGCTGCTGTCCGTCAGCACGCCCGGACTGTGGCCGCTGGCCGCACTGGCGCTGGTCTTCGGCACCGTCGACGCCGTCTTCATGCCGGCCGTCGGCGCGCTCCCGGCCCGGATCACCGCACCCGGCCAGCTCGCCCGGGTCCAGGGACTGCGTGGGCTCGCCATCCGGATCGCCGGTGTCGTCGGCGCCCCGCTCGGCGGCCTCGGCGTCGCCATGGGCGGCGCGGCCACCGCGTTCGGGCTGGCCGGACTGCTCATCGCACTGTCGCTGCCCCTGCTGGTCACCGTCCGGATCAGGCCGCTGCCCGCCGAGGACACCGCCCGCGCGGCGGGCACCGCCTGGGCCGGGCTGGTGGACGGCCTGCGCTACGTCCGCCGCCACCGCGTCCTCGGCCCGCTGATGCTCGCCATCGCCCTCGGCGACTTCGGCTTCGTCGGCCCGCTCAACGTCGGCCTCACCCTGCTCGCCGACCGGCGCGGCTGGGGCGCGGCCGGCATGGGCTGGGTGCTCGCCGGGTTCGGCGTCGGCGCGGGCGCCGTCTCGCTGCTGCTCGCGGTACGCGGCCGGGTCCCGCGCGCCGGACTGACCGCGGCCTGCTCGATCCTCGCCGGGTCCGTGGCCATCGGCGCCCTCGCCTACGTACCGGTGCTCCCCGCCGCGGTCGGTGTGGCCCTGCTGGTCGGGCTGCTCGCCGGGCTCAGCGGCGCGATGTGCGGGGCGTTGCTCCAGACCCAGGCCGATCCCGCCTACCTGGGCCGGATCACGGCCGTCGCCAGCCTGGTCAGCCTGGGGCTCGCCCCGCTGAGCATGCCGTTCGCGGCCACCGCGATCGGCGTCTGGGGGCTCGGGCCGGTGTTCGTGGCCAGCGCGGCGGTGTGCGGTCTTGGCGGGGTCGTCGTGCTGTGCTTCCCGCACCTCAGGCGGGCCGAGCTGCCCGCCTGAGCCCTCAGCGCAGCCGCTGGGTGAGCTGGACCAGATTGCCCACCGTGTCGTCGAACACCGCCGCCAGCAGCGGCCCCTGCTCCTGCGGGGGATGGGTGAACCGGACACCGGCGGCGCGCAGCCGCTCGTACTCCACGCGCATGTCGTCCACCTCGAACACGATGGTCGGCAGGCCGGCGTCGTACAGGGCGGTGCGGTACGGCTCGGCGATGGGGCCGCCGCCGGGCTCCAGCAGCAGTTGGAGGTCCGGCTGGGCCCCCTGGGGCGCGCCCACCGTCACGAACAGCACGCCGTCGCCGAGGTCCAGGTGCAGCCGGGTCTCGAACCCCAGCACCTCCGTGTAGAAGGCGTGCGCCCGCGCCACGTCGTCCACGTACACCCCGGTCATGGCGACCTTGATCATGACGGCTCCCAGCCGGTCAGAGGCGGGTCAGAGACCGAGCTGACGGCAGTCGTGCAGGGCGGTGATCGCGTCCGCGTCGCCCTCCAGCGCCACCTTGGCCGCGTCCTGCCGCCCGTAGGCGAACATCAGCAGCTCCGAGGGCTCACCGGTCGCCGTGACCACCGGCGTGCCCCGGTGCGCCACCGCCGTACGGCCGTCCGGGCGGCGCAGCACCAGGCCGGTCGGCGCGTGCCGGCCGGTCATCCGGGCCGTGCGCTCCAGCCGCGTCCAGAGCAGGTCCTGGAACACCGGGTCCAGCTCGCGCGGGCTCCAGTCCGGCTGGGCGCGGCGCACGTCCTCGGCGTGGATGTAGAACTCGACGGTGTTGGCGGCCTCGTCCACCTGCTTCAGCCGGAACGGGGAGTACTTCGGCGGGCCGGTGCGGATCAGCCGGATCAGCTCGTCGTAGGGCTTGGCGGCGTACTCGTCCATCACCCGGTCCAGCCGGGAGGCCAGCGGCTTGGCGAGCATCCCGGCCGCCGCGTCGGGGCGCCGTTCGCGCACCACCACGTGTGCGGCGAGATCACGGGTCGTCCAGCCCTCGCACAGGGTCGGTGCGTCCGGGCCGGCGGTTTCCAAGAGGTCTGCGAGCAGGAGCCGTTCACGCTTGGCGAAGGTCGACATGACTTCAGCGTACGGCCACCCCCGAGGACCACGCAGCGGACACGGAACGTGACCCCGGGCACCGCACGGCACAATGGCACCCATGACCCGTACGACCGGCAGCCCCCGTCCCAGCGGCCTCGACCCCGAGATCGCCGCCCGCCTCAAGCGCGACCCGGACGGCCTCGTCCCCGCCGTGGCCCAGCAGTACGACACCGGCGAGGTGCTGATGCTCGGCTGGATGGACGACGAGGCGCTGCACCGCACGCTGACCACCGGCCGCTGCACGTACTGGTCCCGCAGCCGCCAGGAGTACTGGGTCAAGGGCGACACCTCCGGCCACGTCCAGGTCGTCAAGTCGGTCGCGCTGGACTGCGACGCCGACACCGTGCTGGTCAAGGTCGACCAGACGGGTGCCGCCTGCCACACCGGCGACCGGACCTGCTTCGACGCCGACGTGCTGCTGAAGGGGGAGGACCGGTGAGCGCCATGGACCTCGACACCTTCCGCAAGCTCGCCGCCGACCGGCGGGTCATCCCGGTCACCCGCAAGCTCCTCGCCGACGGCGACACCCCCGTCGCCCTCTACCGCAAGCTCGCCGCCGAACGCCCCGGCACCTTCCTGCTGGAGTCCGCAGAGAACGGCCGCTCCTGGTCCCGGTACTCCTTCGTCGGTGTCCGCTCCGCCGGCACCCTCACCACCCGCGACGGCGAGGCCCACTGGCTCGGCACCCCGCCGGTCGGCGTCCCCACCGACGGCGACCCGCTCGCCGCGCTGCGCGCCACCCTCCAGGCCCTGCACACCCCGCACCAGGAGGGTCTGCCGCCCTTCACCGGCGGCATGGTCGGCTACCTCGGCTACGACATCGTCCGCCGCCTGGAGAAGATCGGCCCCGGCGAGCGCGACGACCTGAAGCTCCCCGAGCTGACCATGCTCCTCACCAGCGATCTCGCGGTGATGGACCACTGGGAGGGCTCGGTCCTGCTGATCGCCAACGCGATCAACCACAACGACCTCGACACCGGCGTGGACGAGGCGTACGCCGACGCGGTCGCCCGGCTCGACGCCATGGAGGCCGACCTGGCCCGCCCGGTCGCCCAGCCCCCGGCCGTGCTGCCGCCCTCCGAACTGCCCGAGTACACCGCGCTGTGGGGCGGCCCCGACTTCCGGGAGGCCGTGGAGGACGTCAAGGAGCGCATCCGCGCGGGCGAGGCGTTCCAGGTCGTCCCCTCCCAGCGCTTCGAGACGCCCTGCACCGCGAGCGCGCTCGACGTGTACCGGGTGCTGCGGGCCACCAACCCGTCCCCGTACATGTACCTGTTCCGGTTCGACGGGTTCGACGTGGTCGGCTCCTCGCCCGAGGCGCTGGTCAAGGTCGAGGACGGCCGGGCGATGGTGCACCCCATCGCCGGCACCCGGCACCGGGGCGCCACTCCGCAGGAGGACCAGGCGCTCGCCGACGAGCTGATGGCCGACCCCAAGGAGCGCGCCGAGCACCTGATGCTGGTCGACCTCGGCCGCAACGACCTCGGCCGGGTCTGCGAACCCGGCTCGGTGGAGGTCGTGGACTTCATGTCGATCGAGCGCTACTCGCACGTGATGCACATCGTGTCCACCGTCACCGGCGAGGTCGCCGGCGGCCGTACCGCCTTCGACGTGCTCACCGCCTGCTTCCCGGCCGGCACCCTCTCCGGCGCTCCCAAGCCCCGCGCGATGCAGATCATCGACGAACTCGAGCCCTCCCGGCGCGGTCTGTACGGCGGCTGCGTCGGCTACCTCGACTTCGCGGGCGACTCCGACACCGCGATCGCCATCCGCACCGCCCTGCTGCGCGACGGCACCGCATATGTGCAGGCCGGAGCGGGGATCGTCGCGGACTCCGACCCGGTCGCGGAGGACCAGGAGTGCCGCAACAAGGCGGCGGCCGTGCTGCGCGCCGTGCACACCGCCAACCGGCTGGGCACGGTGTGACCCGTTCGCGGGAACCCCGGATGACGCTTCGTGGCGGGTTCAGGCGATAGTGGAGTACGTGACTGCCGTACCGCACCCCCGTTCCGAAGTCGCCGCGCCCGCCCGCTCCGGCCGGCGCAGCCTGGCCGCCGCCTTGCTGTCCGGCGCGCTCGGCGCGGCCGTGGCGCTGCTGGCGACCCGGCAGCGCTGGGCCGAGGGGACCGCGACCGTCGCCGGCGGGAACTTCCCGCTGACCGCCACGGGCAGCGACGTCACCGGCGTCCCGGCCGCCCTCGCCGTGGTGGGCCTCGCCGCGCTGGTCGCCGTGTTCGCGGTGCGCCGGGCGGGCCGGTTCGCCGTCGCCGCGCTGCTCACTCTCTCCGGCGCGGGCATCGTCGCCGCCGCGCTCGGCGGGGTCGCGGACGGCTCCGCGCTGGACGAGAAGGCGGCCGCCACCACCGGCGACACCTCCGCCACCGTCCAGGCCCTCAGCCACACCGCGTGGCCCTACGCGGCCGCCGCCGGAGGCGTGCTGATCCTGCTCGCCGGGCTCCTCGCCCTGCGCTACGGCCCCCGCTGGCCCGCCATGTCCGGCCGCTACGAGCGCGGCACGGACCGCCCCCGCCGCAGCGCGCGCCCGGTGGACCCGGAGCGCCCCGAGGAGATCTGGAAGGCCCTGGACCGGGGCGAGGACCCCACCGGCGCCTGAACCGCGGCCCAAGTGTGGGCAACGAGACTCCCACCCCCGCGTCGATCGCGTGCGGGCGTACGGGAGAATGGACCGCGAGCGACCCGGCTCGGACAGTGACGGGCGGGCTCGGGCCGTGCGACCTGTACGGCATGTACTCGACACGTACACAGCAACGAGGAGCAAGTCATGGCGGGCAGCAGCCACGGTCACACCCCGGCCGCCTGGACCGGTGTCATCATCGCCTTCATCGGTTTCTGCGTCTCGGGCGCCTTCATCGTGATGGCCCAGCCCGTCGGCTTCTGGGCCGGCATGGTCGTCGTGGCCCTCGGTGGCGTCGTGGGCTGGATCATGCGCTCCATGGGCCTCGGCATGCCGAAGGAGAACGCCGCCCCGGTCCGCCCTACCGCCGCGGCCACCCGTGAGCCGGTCGCCGCGGAGAGCTGAGCGAAGCACCGAAGGGGCGCCCCCAAGCCGTACGGACGGCTCGGAGGCGCCCCTTCGCGCGTCCGCGGCGGGGCCACGGCAGAATGCCAGGGTGAACGCCGACAGCGGTGCCCCGCTCTTCGCCCCGCCCGCCCAGGTTCCTCTGTGGCGGCGCCTGGCCACCCCGGCCGGTGTCCTCGCGGCGGTGGCCGGGGCCTTCGCCTACGTCGGCACCGTCGACCCCAACCAGCCCGGCCACTACCCCGTCTGCCCGCTCTACGCGCTGACCGGCCTGTACTGCCCCGGCTGCGGCGGACTGCGCAGCGCGCACGCCTTCGTCCACGGCGACCTCCTCGGCGCCCTGCACGACAACGCGGCCGGAGTCGCCGCCTACCTCGCCTTCGCCGTGCTGTGGACCCTGTGGGCGGTGCGCGCCGCGCGGGGGCTGCCGGTGCGCCTGGTCCTCGGCCGCACCCCGCTGTGGGTCCTCGGGTCCGTGCTGCTGGTCTTCACCGTCGTCCGGAACCTGCCGTTCGGTGGCTCGATCCGTCCTTGATCAACAAGGAATGTCCAGGTAATGGGACCGCCGCCCGCCGGATGCGAGCCCCGGCGGTTCCTCCGGATACCATCGCAGTGACCATGGGGTTTTCGAACCCGCCCCAGACCAACCGCTGAAAGGGGGCCGCTCGCGTGAGCGTGCTCGACGAGATCATCGACGGAGTCCGGGCCGACCTCGCGGAGCGGCAGGCCCGCGTCAGCCTCGACGAGCTCAAGGAGCGCGCGGCGCAGGCCCCGGCCGCCAAGGACGGCGTGGCCGCCCTCAAGGGCGACGGCGTCAAGGTCATCTGCGAGGTCAAGCGCTCCAGCCCGTCCAAGGGCGCGCTGGCCGCCATCGCCGACCCCGCCGCCCTCGCCGCGGACTACGAGGCGGGCGGCGCCGCCGTCATCTCCGTCCTCACCGAGCAGCGCCGTTTCGGCGGCTCGCTGGCCGACCTGGAGGCCGTCCGCGCCCGCGTGGACATCCCGGTGCTGCGCAAGGACTTCATCGTCACCTCGTACCAGCTCTGGGAGGCCCGCGCGTACGGCGCCGACCTGGTGCTGCTCATCGTGGCCGCGCTGGAGCAGCCCGCGCTGGAGTCGCTGATCGAGCGCGCCGTGTCCATCGGGCTGACCCCGCTGGTCGAGGTGCACGACGAGGACGAGATCGAGCGTGCCGTGGACGCGGGCGCCAGGATCATCGGGGTGAACGCCCGCAACCTGAAGACCCTGGAGGTCGACCGGGGCACCTTCGAGCGGATCGCTCCGGAGATCCCGGACGAGCTGGTCAAGGTCGCGGAGTCCGGCGTACGCGGCCCGCACGACCTGATCGCCTACGCCAACGCGGGCGCCGACGCCGTCCTGGTCGGCGAGTCCCTGGTCACCGGCCGCGACCCCAAGACCGCGGTGGCCGACCTGGTGGCCGCGGGCGAGCACCCCGCGCTCCGGCACGGCCGCGGCTGATCCCCCGGTAGGCTTGACCCCGATGAACCTCACCCTGCCCACCACCGTGGACCGCCACGCCCGCCTCGCGCGCGGCTGCCGTCCCCGCGGCTGCCGCGCCCCGGCCCGCCGCGTCCACGGCCGCAGGGTGAGGTACCACATCGGCGCGGAGCCCGGCCAGATCAATGGCATGCGATGGCGACAGCCGACCTTCAGGGGCGCGGGGAACTGCGCGACCAGCCACGAACGGCCCGCAGCCTAATAACCATCCCCGCCCCCACGGCGAACAGTGTCTTTTCACACGCACTCACCGTGAGGTACTGGCATGCCCAGCAACGATTACTTCTTCCCCGACCCGGAGGGTCAAGTCCCCACCACCGGGGGCTACTTCGGCGCCTTCGGCGGCAAGTTCATCCCGGAGGCCCTCGTCGCCGCCGTGGACGAGGTCGCCGTCGAGTACGACAAGGCCAAGGCGGACCCGGAGTTCGCCCGCGAACTGAACGACCTCATGGTCAACTACACCGGCCGCCCCAGCTCCCTCACCGAGGTCCCCAGGTTCGCCGAACACGCCGGCGGAGCCCGCGTCTTCCTCAAGCGCGAGGACCTCAACCACACCGGCTCGCACAAGATCAACAACGTCCTCGGCCAGGCCCTCCTGACCAAGCGCATGGGCAAGACCCGCGTCATCGCGGAGACCGGCGCCGGCCAGCACGGCGTCGCCACCGCCACCGCCTGCGCCCTGTTCGGCCTCGACTGCACCATCTACATGGGCGAGATCGACACCGAGCGCCAGGCCCTCAACGTGGCCCGGATGCGCATGCTCGGCGCCGAGGTCGTGGCCGTGAAGTCCGGCAGCCGCACCCTGAAGGACGCCATCAACGAGGCGTTCCGCGACTGGGTCGCCAACGTCGACCACACCCACTACCTCTTCGGCACCGTCGCCGGACCCCACCCCTTCCCGGCGATGGTCCGCGACTTCCACCGCGTCATCGGCGTGGAGACCCGCCGCCAGATCCTGGAGCGCGCCGGACGCCTGCCCGACGCCGCCATCGCCTGCGTCGGCGGCGGCTCCAACGCCATCGGCCTCTTCCACGCCTTCATCCCCGACGCGGACGTGCGCCTGATCGGCTGCGAGCCCGCCGGGCACGGCATCGACACCGGGGAGCACGCGGCCACCCTGACGGCGGGCGAGCCCGGCATCCTGCACGGCTCCCGCTCCTACGTACTCCAGGACGACGAGGGCCAGATCACCGAGCCGTACTCGATCTCGGCCGGCCTGGACTACCCCGGCATCGGCCCCGAGCACTCCTACCTCAAGGACTCCGGCCGGGGCGAGTACCGCGCGGTCACCGACGACGCCGCCATGCAGGCGCTGCGCCTGCTGTCGCGCACCGAGGGCATCATCCCGGCCATCGAGAGCGCGCACGCGCTGGCCGGTGCCCTGGAGGTCGGCAAGGAGCTGGGCCCGGACGGGCTGATCGTCGTCAACCTCTCCGGACGCGGCGACAAGGACATGGACACCGCCGCCCGGTACTTCGGGCTCTACGACACCGACGCCGAGGTCGCGGCCGACGAGGCCCACACCGCCGAGATCGAGGGGGACGCCAAGTGAGCGGCAACATCAACCTGCTGTCGGACACCCTCGCCGCCGCGAAGGCCGAGGACCGCGCCGCGCTCATCGCCTACCTCCCGGCCGGGTTCCCGACCGTGGACGGCGGCATCGAGGCGATCAAGGCAGCCTTCGACGGCGGCGCCGACGTCGTCGAGGTCGGCCTGCCGCACAGCGATCCGGTGCTGGACGGCCCGGTCATCCAGACCGCCGACGACATCGCCCTGCGCGGCGGGGTACGGATCGCGGACGTCATGCGTACGGTCCGCGAGGCCCACGCGGCCACCGGCAAACCCGTGCTCGTGATGACCTACTGGAACCCCATCGACCGCTACGGCGTCGAGCGGTTCACCGCCGAGCTGGCCGAGGCGGGCGGCGCGGGCTGCATCCTGCCCGACCTGCCCGTGCAGGAGGCCGCGCTGTGGCGCGAGCACGCCGAGAAGCACGGGTTGGCCACCGTCTTCGTGGTCGCCCCCAGCAGCCGGGACGCGCGGCTCGCCGAGATCACCGCGGCGGGCAGCGGTTTCGTCTACGCGGCCTCGCTGATGGGCGTCACCGGCACCCGTGAGTCCGTCGGCGCGCAGGCCGAGGACCTGGTGACGCGGACCCGCGCCACCCGATCCGACCTGCCCGTCTGTGTCGGCCTCGGGGTCTCCGACGCGGCCCAGGCCGCCGAGGTGGCCGCCTTCGCCGACGGCGTCATCGTCGGCTCGGCCTTCGTCAAGCGCATGCTGGACGCCCCCGACGACGCCGCCGGTGTCGAGGCCGTCCGCGCGCTCGCCGCCGACCTGGCGAAGGGCGTCCGCCGGGGCGCCTGAGCCCCCTCGCTCCACGTCGCCCCACGTCACTCCCCGTCACTCGAACGGGTGGACCTCCGGCCGGGGAGGCGCAATGCGTCTCCCCGGTTCGTTCAGGGGGTGTGAGCGAGAAGAACCGTGACGGAAAGCGCAACGCCCGCCAGCGCCTGGCCGCCGAGCGCGAGAAGCAGAAGTCCGCGGAGAAGCGCCGGCGCGCGCTGATCGTCGGCGTCAGTGTCGTCGGTGTGCTGGGCCTCGCCGCGGTGATCGGGGTCATCGCGGCGAACGCGGGCAAGGACAAGGGCAGCAAGAACGCGGGCCCGGTCGTGGCCCCCTCCGGCGCCCAGGGCAAGGACAGCCTGGCGATCCCGGTCGGCAAGGAGGGCGCCAAGTCCACGCTCACGGTCTGGGAGGACTTCCGCTGCCCCGCCTGCCAGTCCTTCGAGACGCGGTACCGCTCCACGCTCCACGAGCTGACCGACGCGGGCAAGCTCCGGGTCGAGTACCACCTGGTCCGCCTGATCGACGGCAACATGGGCGGCACCGGCTCCCTGCACTCGGCCAACGCGGCGGCCTGCGCCCAGGACGCCGGGAAGTTCCGCGACTTCCACGACGTGCTGTACGAGAACCAGCCCCCGGAGACCGACGACGCCTTCGCGGACAACGGCAAGCTGATCGACCTCGCGGGCAAGGTCAAGGGACTCGACACGCCGACGTTCCGCAAGTGTGTGAACGACGGCACCCACAACACCTGGGTGGACCGCTCCCAGCAGGCGTTCGCCTCCGGCGGCTACGGCGGCACGCCGACCGTGCTGTTCGGCGGCAAGAACATCTACCAGGACCAGTCCATGACCCCCGAGAAGCTCAAGGAGATGGTGGAGAGCGCCGACCGCGGATGAGGAGGTTTTCTCACCTCCCCGTTATGCACCCGTAGCCCGGCCGCGCGGCGACCGTACGGCCCGGCACGGTAGCGTCGGTCCTGCCATGGAACTTGCCTACATTCCCAGTCCGTCGCGCGGGGTGCTGTACCTCGGCCCCATCCCGCTGCGCGGTTACGCCTTCTGCATCATCATCGGCGTCTTCGTCGCCGTCTGGCTCGGCAACAAGCGCTGGGTCGCGCGGGGCGGCCGTCCCGGCACGGTCGCCGACATCGCGGTGTGGGCCGTGCCCTTCGGCCTCGTCGGCGGCCGGCTCTACCACGTGATCACGGACTACGAGCTGTACTTCAGCCCGGGCCGGAACTGGGTGGACGCCTTCAAGGTGTGGGAGGGCGGCCTGGGCATCTGGGGCGCCATCGCCCTCGGCGCGCTCGGTGCCTGGATCGGCGCCCGCCGCCGGGGCGTGGCCATGCCCGCCTACGCCGACGCCGTCGCCCCCGGCATCGCCTTCGCGCAGGCCATCGGCCGCTGGGGCAACTGGTTCAACCAGGAGTTGTACGGCCACGAGACCCACCTGCCCTGGGCGCTGCACATCACCTCCTCCGAGGGCGGCCGGGTGCCGGGCTACTACCACCCGACCTTCCTCTACGAGTCGCTGTGGTGCGTGGGCGTCGGCTTCCTGGTCATCTGGGCCGACCGCCGCTTCAAGCTGGGCCACGGCCGCGCCTTCGCGCTGTACGTCGCCGCGTACTGCACGGGCCGCGCGTGGATCGAGTACATGCGGGTGGACGACGCCCACCACATTCTTGGCGTCCGGCTGAACGTCTGGACCGCCATCGTGGTGTTCCTCCTCGCGGTGACCTACCTGGTGCTCTCCGCGCGGCGCCGGCCGGGCCGGGAAGCGTTGGTCGAGCAGGGTGCCTCCGACGATCCGGACGCCGGTGACGGTGAGGCCGAGAGCACGGACCGGGCGAAGGTCGATGTGACCAAGGCGGAGAAGGCCGAGAAGGCTGAACCCGAGGCCGACCCCGAGTCCGCCACGGAGGCCGAGGCCGAGGCCGGGGTCAAGGACACCGCCGACTCCGGCAAGAAGGGCTGACCGAAGCCCCGTACGCACGCCGAAGGGCGCCCGGCACTCCACCGGGCGCCCTTCGGCGTGTTCAGGCGCCCCCCGCCATCGACAGGATGCGCTGCGCCTGCGCCACCGCCGCCGCGTCGATGAAGCGGCCGTCGGGGAGCGCGAGGGCGCCCTGTTCGGCGGCCGCCGCCTTCAGTACCGTCTCCGCCTCCGCGACCTCCTCCGGGGTGGGGAGGTAGGCCCGCGCGATCACCGGGAGCTGGCGTGGATGGATCGCCGCGCGGCCCACGAAGCCCAGCGCGCGGCCGTGGGCGCAGGACGCGGCGAGCCCGTCCAGGTCCCGTACGTCGGGATGCACCGACTGGGGCGGCGGGGCGAGGCCCGCCGCGCGGGCGGCCACCACCACGCGGGAGCGGCACCAGTCCAGGCCCGCGTCGGCCCGTACCCCCAGGTCGGAGCGAAGGTCGGCCTCGCCGAGGGAGAGGCCCCGCAGCGAGGGGTGGGCCGTGGCGATGGCGTAGGCGTGCTCGATGGCGAGGGCGGACTCCAGCAGGGCGTAGAGGGGCAGCGCGGTCGCCTCGGCGGTACGGCGGATCTGCTCCGGTACGGCCACCTTGGGCAGCCGCAGCCCGGAGGCGCCCGGCAGGTCGGCCAGGGCGGCGAGGTCGGCCGCCGCCCAGGGTCCTTCGGGGCCGTTGAGGCGGACGTGGACCGGGACCGGCTGGGGGTCGGCGAGCCGTTCGGCGGTGGCCGCGCGGGCGTACTCCTTGCGGTCCGGGGCGACCGCGTCCTCCAGGTCGATCACCACCACGTCGGCGCCCGCCGCGAGCGCCTTGTCCACCACGTGCGGCCGGTCGCCGGGAACGTAGAGCCAGGTCAGCGGGGTCACAGCGCACCCTCCTCGCGCAGTGCGCCGATCTCGGCGGGCCCGAGGCCCAGCTCGGTGAGGACCGCGTCGGTGTCGGCGCCGTGTCCGCGCCCGGCCCAGCGGATCGCGCCGGGGGTCGCGGAGAGCCGGAAGAGCACGTTCTGCATGCGCAGCGGGCCGAGGTCCGGGTCGGCCACCGTGGTGACCGTGTCCAGCGCAAGGTACTGCGGGTCCTCGAACACGTCCCGTACGTCCTGCACCGGGGCGATCGCCGCCTCGGCCTTCTCGAAGGCGGACAGCACCTCGTCACGGGGGCGGGCGGCGATCCAGTGGCCGACCGCCTCGTCCAGTTCGTCGGCGTGCGCGGCCCGCTGCACGCCGGTGGCGAACCAGGGTTCCTCGATCAGCTCCGGGCGGCCCACCAGGCGCATCACCCGTTCCGCCACCGACTGCGCGGAGGTGGAGACCGCGACCCAGGAGCCGTCCAGGGTGCGATAGGTGTTGCGCGGGGCGTTGTTCGCGGACCGGTTGCCGGTGCGTTCCTGGACGTAGCCGAGCTGGTCGTACCAGGTCGGCTGGGGGCCCAGCATCGCCAGCATCGGCTCGATGATCGCCATGTCCACCACCTGCCCGGCGCCGGTGCGCTGCCGGGCGGCCAGCGCGGTGAGCACGGCGTACGCGGTGGCCAGGGCGGCGACGGAGTCCGCGAGCCCGAAGGGCGGCAGGGTCGGGGGCGCCTCCGGCTCGCCGGTGAGCGCCGCGAAGCCGCTCATCGCCTCGGCCAGCGTGCCGAAGCCGGGCCGGTGCGCGTACGGGCCGAACTGGCCGAAGGCGGTGACCCGCGCCAGGACCAGCCGGGGGTTGGCCGCCGACAGCTCCGGCCAGCCCAGGTCCCACTTCTCCAGGGTGCCGGGGCGGAAGTTCTCGATCACCACGTCCGCGGTGGCGGCGAGCCGCAGCAGGGTGTCCCGGCCGCCGGGGCGGGACAGGTCCAGGGTGATGGTCCGCTTGTTGCGGCCGAGCATCTTCCACCACAGCCCGATGCCGTCCTTGGCCGGGCCGTGCCCTCGGGACGGGTCGGGCCGCAGCGGATGCTCGACCTTGATCACCTCGGCGCCGAAGTCACCGAGCATGGTGGCGGCCAGCGGACCGGCGAACAGAGTGGCCAGGTCCAGCACCCGCAGGCCGTCCAGCGGCGGGCGGGTGGCGTTCTCGGGGCGGTCGGCGCTCATGATGTGTACTGCGCCTCGATCTCGGGGCGGTACGGCATCGACGCCGACGCGCCCTCCCGCTGCACCGACAGCGCGGCCGCGGCCGCCGCCCAGGACAGCGCCTCCCGCAGCGGCTTCTCCTCGGCGACGGCGACCGCGTACGCCCCGGCGAAGGTGTCGCCCGCGCCGGTGGAGTCGATCGCGGCGACCTGGTGCGCGGGCACCGCGAGCGGTTCGGTGTCGCGGGACACGTACAGCACGCCCGCCTCCCCCAGGGTGAGGACCACCTCCGGGACCAGGTCGAGCAGGCCCACGGCCGCGTCGAGGGGGTCGGTGCGGCCGGTGAGGGTGACGGCCTCGTACTCGTTGGGCACCAGCACGTCGGTCACGCTCAGCAGCTCCTCCGGCAGCGGCTGGGCGGGGGAGGGGGTGAGGACCGTACGGACGCCGTGGCGCCGCGCGGCCTCGGCGCCCGCGATCACGGCCGGGAGCGGTACTTCGAGCTGGAGCAGCAGGGCGTCGGCGGAGGCGATCAGGCCCTCGTCGCCGGGGGAGAGGTGGTCGACGGTGCCGTTGGCGCCGGGGACGACCACGATCGCGTTGTTGCCCTGGTCGTCCACCACGATGTGCGCGGTGCCGGACGGGCCCTCGACGGTGCGCAGGAAGTCGGTGTCCACACCGGAGTGTTCGAGGTTGTCGCGGAGCCGGACGCCGTACGCGTCGTTGCCGACCGCGCCGATCAGCGACACCGTCGCGCCCGCGCGGGCGGCGGCCATCGCCTGGTTGGCGCCCTTGCCGCCGGGGATGGTGCGGAACTCCCGGCCGGTGACGGTCTCGCCGCGCTGCGGGGCCTGGGCGACATAGGTGACGAGGTCCATGTTCGTGCTGCCGAGCACGACGATGTGGGTCATGGGCGGGTCGCCTCCAGGTGGGTGAGTCGGGCGAGGGTGTCGAAGCCGGTGCCGTCGAAGTCGGCGACCGTGCTGGCGAGCCGGTTCTTCAGCGGGGCCCGCCAGCGCTCGGGCAGCGCGTCCGGGGTGCCCGCGAGGAGGCCCGCGACGCAGCCGGCCGTGGCGCCGTTGGAATCGGTGTCCCAGCCGCCCGACACCGCCCGGCAGATGGAGCCGGTGAAGTCGCCGTCCGCGTGGGTGAGCGCTGCGGCGATCAGGGCGGTGTTGGGCAGGGCGTGCACCCAGTGGTGGGTGGGGCCGTACACCATGTGGAGCGCATCCACCACGTCATCGAAGTCTGTGTGGTGCTGCGCCAGTTGGACGGCATGGCCGATGGCGCCGGCCAGCCGGGAGGCGGGTGGGACCACGGTGAGGCCGGTGCGCAGGCAGGCGTGCACGTCCTCGGTGCCGGAGGTCGCCGCGGCGATGACGGCGGCCGCGAACATCGCCGCGTGCACACCGGTCGCGGTGTGGGTGAGGACCGCGTCCCGGTGGGCCTGCGCGGCGGCCGCCCCCGGATCGCCCGCGTTGGTCCAGCCGTGCACGTCGGCCCGGATCAGGGCGCCGATCCACTCCCGGAACGGGTTGCGGAACCGGGCGGTGTGCGGAGGCTCGACCCCGGCGAGCAGGTTGCGCAGGGCGACGCGCTCGGCGGTGAAGGCGCGGCCGGGCGGGAGTTCGTCCAGCCAGAGCCGGGCCATGTCGTCGGTGGTGAAGTCCCGGCCGTGCCGGCGGAGCAGGAGCAGGCCCAGCAGGGGGTGGTTGAGGTCGTCGTCCTCCGGCATGCCGTCGATGTTCTCGGCCAGCGAGGTCGGGGCGGAGCGGCGGTTCCAGGGGTGCCGGGCGAGCAGGTCGCCGGGCACGCCCTTGGCGGTGAACCACGTGGTCAGCGGCCAGTTGCCGGTGGCGCGGGCCAGCGCGCGGATGCCGTCCAGCGGGAGCTTCTCCACCGGCTTGCCGAGCAGGCAGCCGATGGCCCGGCCGAGCCAGGCGGCCTCCAGCGCCTCCGGGTCGGGGGCGGTGCGCGCGGCGGGGGAGGCGGGCCAGTCGGGGCACAGGGCGGTGATCCGGTCCAGCGCGGTCGGCTCCAGCTCGGCCAAGTCGCTGGGCAGCTCGGCCAGTTCGTCCAGCAGGTCCTCGGCCAGGAGTCGCAGATAGGGGGAGGCGGGTTCCGGTGAGGCTCCGGCGCGCTCGGGGGCGTCCGCGCCGCCCGCCGCGCGCCAGCGCGCCTCGATCCGGGTGGCGTTGCGGCCGTCCAGGCGGGCCTGGCGCACCTCGTGGCCGACCAGGTCCTCGGGCTGCACCCAGGTCAGTCGCAGCATGCCGGGCCTCCCAGCGCGGCGAACGCCCGCTCGTGCGCCCGGCGCCGCTCGGTGTCCCGTACGAAGACCTCGCGGGCGACCTCGGTCAGCTCACGGGCCGGGGCCCACAGGTCCAGGCGGCTCGCCTCCGCGACCGTCTTCGCCCACTCCTCGGGCACCGGTGAGCCGAGCGCGCCCGCGAGGGCACCGGCCATGGTGGCGATCGAGTCGCAGTCCCGGCCGTAGTTGACCGCGCCGAGCACCGCGTGCCGCAGGTCGCCGCCCGCGACCACCAACATGCCGAGCGCCACGGGGAGTTCCTCGATCGCGTGCAGCCGGGAGGGGCGGCGGGCGCCGAGCGAGGGGGCGCGGTAGTCGGGGCCGACGGTGTCGTACGGGGCGACGGCCTCGCGCAGCGGGAGCAGCGCCGACTCGAAGTCGCCGTGTCCGGCGGCCACTTCGCAGACCTTCTCGATGGCCTCGCGGGTGCCGTCCTTGGCCAGCGCCAGACAGGCGTCCACCACCGAGTCCGGGGTCGCGCCCGGAGCGCAGGCCGCGGCCACGGCGGCCGCGAACACCCCGGCCGCCTCCCGGCCGTACGACGACTGGTGGGCGCCGGCCACGTCCAGCGCCTCGGCGTACGCGCCCGCCGGGTTGGCCGCGTTGACCAGGCCGACCGGGGCCATGTACATCGCCGCCCCGCAGTTGACGATGTTGCCGGTGCCCGCCTCACGCGGGTCCACGTGCCCGTACGCGATCCGGGCCACCAGCCACTTCTCCGCGAGGAAGATCCGCTGCAGCGGCAGCGCCTCCGCCTCCAGCTCGGGAATCCAGCGCGGCTCGGTCATCAGGTCCGGCACCAGGTGCTCGGCGACGGCGTACGCGTCGAGGTGGTCCCGGACGCGGCCGTAGACCCGGATCAGCGCGTGCGTCATCAGGGTGTCGTCGGTGACGTGCCCGTCGCCCTTGTGGTACGGCGCGATGGGGCGGGCGGTGCGCCAGGCGTCGCCGTTCCAGGGGCCGACGATCCCGTGCACCCGGCCGCCGTGCCGCTCCACGATCTGGTCGGGGCTGTAGCCCTCCACCGGTCCGCCGAGCGCGTCGCCCACGGCGGCGCCGAGCAGGGCGCCGGTGATCCGTTCGTCCAGACCGATTACACCGGAATTTGAGATTTCATCACTTTTCGGCGTCATGCCCGCATCATCCCCCTGGCCGGGTCCGTTGGGTGGCTTCCAGCAGCCCGGCGAGTTCCACCAGATCGGTGCCGGTCAGCCGGGGCAGGGCGCAGCCGGAGAGGGTCCGGCAGGAGTGCCGCCACGCCTCCGGTACGCACTCACCCCCGCCCAGCGCGCCGCAGAGCGCCCCGGCGAGCGCGGGCGCGGAGTCCGCGACACGGGAGAGGCAGGCGGCGGCCGGTACCGCCTCCGCGATCCGCCCGGCCGCCGCGAGGGTCAGCGCCAGCGCCACCGGGACGGTCTCGGCGGCGGCGATGCCGTAGCTGTAGACGTGGTCCACGATTCCGTGCTCCAGCAGCGGGACCAGGGCGAACGCGGTGTCGGTGGCGGTCACCAGGGCCAGCGCGTGCCGGGCGTTGCGGCCGATCTCGGTGCCCTCGGGCAGCTCGTCCAGCGCGGCCGCCACACACGCGTCCGCGCCCGCGCCGGACAGGGCGGTGGCCAGCGCCGCCGCCATGGCCCGCGCCCCGTGCACCCCGTCACCGTCCTGGGTGTAGCGGGCATCGAACTCCGCCAGGTCGGCGGCGCGCGCCGGGTCGCCGGGGTGGGCGACGGCCAGCACACAGGCGCGTACACAGGCCGCGTCGTCGAAGTAGTGCGGGTTGTCGTGGCCGGTGGCGGGCGGGCGCAGCCCGGCGGCGAGGTTGCCGAGCCCGGCGCGCACCGAGATGCGGGCGCGCAGGGGGAGTACGGCCGACTCGATCTCCGGCGCGCGTTCGGCCGCCGCCGCGACCTCGGAGGCGACGGCGGTCCAGGTCAGGTCGATGGCGGCGCGTATCCGGCGGTCCCGGCTGAGGTCGCCCAGCACGTCGTCCCCGGCCCGCAGGACGGCCTCCGCCGCGAACGCCGCCCATTCGGCGTCGTCGGAGGGGCCGAGGCGCAGCGGCTCGGGGGGCTGGTTCAGCGCGATGGGCACCGGCAGCGTGGTGGTGGCGTTCAACTCGGCGAAGGTGTCCAGCTCGCGGGTGAGCCGCCGCGTCCACTCCGGCATCCGGGCCGCCCGGTGCCGGGCGGCGGGCCAGCCGGCCGCGTCCCCGGCGGCGAGCCCCAGCAGCAGCCCCTCGATGCGCCGGGTCACGACCGGTCCTCCGTGTTCCGTACGGCCGCGGCCCGCCTGCCGGCGATTCCGGGGGAGGGAGTCTCCGCGACCGGGCGGGGTGCTACCCGCGCGGCGGCCGGTGTCGCCGGGCGCGCGGGGGCGAGCGGCGGGCCCTCGGCCGGTCCGGTGACGTGTGCGGCCGGGCGGAGGGGGGTCACCGTCCCCGTGAGGCCGAGGGGGGCGGTGCCGATCCTGTCCGAGGCGGTGCTCGCCAGGGGGATGGGTGGGTCATCGGCGGCCACTGCGACGGACCCCGAGAGCGTGCGCCGCAGCCCCTCCGGCAACAGGTCCGGCAGCACCACCCCCTCGCCCCACTTGCCGCCCTCCTCCGGGGTCAGCAGTTCGGCCACGTCGAGAATGTGGTGGCCCGACATGGCGGGCAGACACCTGCCGCGCGCCGGACCAATGGCGGCGGCCCACATACCGGGGATGGCGGCGACCCCGTGGGTCGCACCGGCCAGGGCACCCGCGACCGCCGCCGTGGTGTCGGCGTCCCGGCCCATGTTGACGGCCGTCAGCACCGCCTCCCGGAAGTCCCCGTCGGCCGCCGCGTACGCGCCGAAGGCGAGCGCGACCGCCTCGGGGGCCAGGTCGGTCCACGGGTAGCCACCGATGACCACCGCCGTACGGACCGCGCGCTCGCCCCGGTGCGCGACGGCGACCGCCCGGCGCAGCGAGCGGGCGGTCCAGGAGTCGTCCGGTACGACGGCGAGGGCGGCGGCGATCACCACGGCCGGTTCCGCGCCCGCCATCGCGGCGGCCACCCCGGCCGCGACCGCCTGCCCGCCGTAGATGCCCTCGCCCTCGTGGCTGACCGAGCCGTCGATCGCCACCAGCCGGGCCGCCTCCGAGGGCCGCCCCGCCGCGAACACCCCGAACGGCGCCGCCCGCATCGCCAGCCCGTCGCTCCAGGCGTGCCGGTGCTGGGCCGAGATGGGCGCCGCCAGCCCCCGGCGCAGGTTCTCCAGCGTGCCCCGCTCGCTGAACCCCGCGCCCCGGAAGGGACCCTCGGCCCGGTCGGCGATCCACTGGTGCCAGGCCGCCTCGACATGGGCCGGGGTGAGCGCGGAGCCGTGCCGGGCGAGCAGCAGCCCGGAGAAGATCGCGTACTCGGTGTCGTCCGTGCCGCACGGCCGGTCGGTGACGTAGCCGGTGATGCGGCCCCAGCGGGCGCGGATCTCGGAGGGCTTGAGGTTCTCGGCGGGGGCACCCAGCGCGTCACCCACGGCCAGGCCGAGCAGCGCGCCGCGTGCCCGCTCGCGGAGTCCGGGTGCGGCGGGGGCGGGCAGTGGGGAAGCGGGTGCGTTCGATGCCATGGGCGGGACCCTCCTTCGCCAGGACCGCGTGGACCGCGTGGCCTTTTGCGGATGTGTCCCACCCGAGGGGCGGTGCCCTAGCCTCCGGGCCGCCGCCATCACCCGCTCGGTACCGGGAAATCCCCGCCGTGGGTGCCTGAGCTGGGAAGACGGCGGAGGTTAGCGCAGCCTGGCCTTGCTGGCGACGGGGCGGGAATCGACGTAGGTTGAGGGTCGTTCGAAAAATAGAATCAGTCCAAACTTAGCTTTGGCTCAGCTTACCGGGGGTCCTCATGGCGATCATCGAGACCGGGGCCGCGCTGCACGAGGCGCACCGCGACAACCACACGCACCGCGACGTCAACGGCGGCTGGCTGCGCCCCGCCGTGTTCGGCGCGATGGACGGCCTGGTCTCCAACCTCGCCCTGATGACCGGGGTCGCGGGCGGCTCGGTGGGCCACCAGACGATCGTGATCACCGGCCTCGCCGGGCTCGCGGCCGGCGCCTTCTCGATGGCGGCCGGTGAGTACACCTCCGTCGCCTCGCAGGCCGAACTCGTCCAGGCCGAGCTGGATGTCGAGCGCCGTGAGCTGCGCAGGCACCCGCAGGCCGAGCAGGACGAGCTGGCCGCGCTGTACACCTCGCGCGGTGTCGAACCCGGCCTCGCCCGCGAGGTGGCCCGCCAGCTCTCCAAGAACCCCGAGCAGGCCCTGGAGATACACGCCCGCGAGGAGCTGGGCGTCGACCCCGACGACCTGCCCTCCCCGCTGACCGCCGCCGTCTCCTCCTTCGGCTCCTTCGCCCTGGGCGCCCTGCTGCCCGTCCTGCCCTACCTGCTGGGCGCGACCGCGCTGTGGCCCGCCGTACTGCTCGCACTCGCCGGACTCTTCGGCTGCGGCGCGGTGGTCGCACGGGTGACCGCCCGTAGCTGGTGGTACAGCGGCCTCCGCCAGCTCGCGCTCGGCGGCGCGGCAGCAGGGGTTACTTTCGCGCTCGGCGCGTTGTTCGACACCGCTGTGAGCTGAGAGACCCTGGACATATGCCGGGGCACGCATAAATAATTGTTACTCGCGGGTTTCGCGCGCTTGAGCGTCGGGCATGAGCCGTAAGCACTGCGGGCAACGGCGCCCGCGGTGCACTCGCGGGACGGGCGACGACGCCTCTTCCGCCCCCTGGGTCCGACCGGTCACCACCCGTCCGGCCCAGTCGCAGGACCTCGCTCGAAACCGCAGTGAAACCCCGCTGTCCCCGCCGCCCGGAGCGGCGCCGCCGTACCCCACGGCACCCCGCCGCGCCCCCCTGTGGCGTCCGCATGGTGGAACGGAGTATCCGGTTCCCGACAAGCGTTCCATCATGTAACCTGCACGAAATTTTGCACCAGCAGAGGGCCAGCGTCGTCCCTCGGCACCTGCCACACGCCACTGACGACGACGGGAGAGCCGATGCGTACGACGCGCCAGCCGTCCCCGCATTCCGTGACCGACCGCGCTTGGTCCTTCATGGATGCCCGCCCTGCCGCGCAGGGCATGTACGACCCCCGCGACGAGCACGACGCCTGCGGCGTCGGCTTCGTGGCCACCCTCACCGGTGAGGCGAGCCACGCGCTGGTCGAGCAGGCGCTGACCGTACTGCGCAATCTCGAACACCGCGGCGCGACCGGCTCCGAGCCCGACTCCGGGGACGGCGCCGGCATCCTCTCCCAGGTGCCCGACGCGTTCTTCCGCGAGGTGGCCGGATTCGACCTCCCCGCCGCCGGTTCCTACGCGGTCGGCATCGCCTTCCTGCCCGAGGACGGCACCGGCGAAGTCGTCTCACGGATCGAGACGATCGCCGCCGAGGAGGGCCTCACCGTCCTCGGCTGGCGCGAGGTCCCGGTCGCCCCCGAACTGCTCGGCGCGACCGCCCGCTCGACCATGCCGGCCTTCCGCCAGCTCTTCGTCGCCGACGGTACGAGCGAAGGCATCGCCTTGGACCGCAAGGCGTTCGTGGTGCGCAAGCGCGCCGAGCGGGAGGCCGGGGTCTACTTCCCGTCGCTGTCCGCCCGGACGATCGTCTACAAGGGCATGCTGACCACCGGCCAGCTCGAACCCTTCTTCCCGGACCTGTCCGACCGCCGGTTCGCCTCCGCGATCGCGCTGGTGCACTCCCGCTTCTCCACGAACACCTTCCCGTCGTGGCCGCTGGCGCACCCGTACCGCTTCGTCGCCCACAACGGCGAGATCAACACCGTCAAGGGCAACCGCAACTGGATGCGCGCCCGCGAGTCCCAGCTCGCCTCGGACCTCTTCGGCACCGACGACAACCTCGCGCGCACCTTCCCGGTCTGTACGCCGGACGCCTCCGACTCGGCGTCCTTCGACGAAGTGCTGGAACTGCTCCACCTCGGCGGGCGCTCGCTGCCCCACGCGGTGCTGATGATGATCCCGGAGGCGTGGGAGAACCACGCCACCATGAACGTGAAGGACGCCGACCGCCGGGCCTTCTACCAGTTCCACTCCACGATGATGGAGCCCTGGGACGGCCCCGCCTGCGTCACCTTCACCGACGGCACCCAGGTCGGCGCCGTGCTCGACCGCAACGGCCTGCGCCCCGGCCGCTACTGGGTCACCGACGACGGCCTGGTCGTCCTCGGCTCCGAGGTCGGCGTCCTCGACATCGACCCCGCCAAGGTCGTCCGCAAGGGCCGCCTGCAGCCCGGCCGGATGTTCCTCGTGGACACCGCCGAGCGCCGGATCATCGAGGACGACGAGATCAAGGCGTCCCTCGCCACCGACCAGCCCTACGCCGAGTGGCTGGAGGCCGGCGAGATCGAGCTGAGCGACCTGCCCGAGCGCGAGCACATCGTGCACACCCACGCCTCCGTCACCCGCCGCCAGCAGACCTTCGGCTACACCGAGGAAGAGCTGCGCGTCATCCTCGCCCCGATGGCCAAGGCCGGCGCCGAGCCCATCGGCTCCATGGGCACCGACAGCCCCATCGCGGCCCTCTCCGAGCGCCCCCGGCTGCTCTTCGACTACTTCACCCAGCTCTTCGCCCAGGTCACCAACCCCCCGCTGGACGCCATCCGCGAGGAACTGGTCACCTCGCTGCGCTCCTCGCTGGGCCCCCAGGGCAACCTGCTCGACCCCACCGCGGCCTCCTGCCGTTCGGTCGTGCTGCCCTTCCCGGTGATCGACAACGACGAGCTGGCCAAGCTCATCCACATCAACGCCGACGGCGACATGCCCGGCTTCAAGGCCGCCACCCTCTCCGGCCTGTACCGGGTCTCCGGCGGCGGCGACTCGCTCGCCGCGCGCATCGAGGAGATCTGCGCCGAGGCGGACGCCGCCATCGACAACGGCGCCCGGCTGATCGTGCTCTCCGACCGGCACTCCGACGCCGAGCACGCCCCGATCCCGTCGCTGCTGCTCACCGCGGCCGTCCACCACCACCTCATCCGCACCAAGCAGCGCACCCACGTGGGCCTGCTGGTCGAGGCCGGTGACGTCCGCGAGGTTCACCACGTCGCCCTGCTGATCGGCTACGGCGCCGCCGCTGTCAACCCGTACCTGGCGATGGAGTCCGTCGAGGACCTGGTCCGCGCGGGCACCTTCCTGCCCGGCATGGAGCCGGAAGCGGCCATCCGCAACCTGATCTACGCCCTCGGCAAGGGCGTGCTGAAGGTGATGTCCAAGATGGGCATCTCCACCGTCGCCTCCTACCGGGGCGCGCAGGTCTTCGAGGCCGTCGGCCTGGACGACGCCTTCGTGGAGAAGTACTTCGACGGCACCACCACCAAGATCGGCGGCGTCGGCATCGACGTCATCGCGAAGGAGGTCGCCGCCCGGCACGCCAAGGCGTACCCCGCCAGCGGCATCGCGCCCGCGCACCGCACGCTCGACATCGGCGGCGAGTACCAGTGGCGCCGCGAGGGCGAGCCGCACCTGTTCGACCCGGAGACGGTCTTCCGCCTCCAGCACTCCACCCGCTCCGGCCGCTTCGACATCTTCAAGAAGTACACCGACCGGGTGAACGAGCAGTCCGAGCGGCTGATGACGCTGCGCGGCCTGTTCGGCTTCGACTCCGGCCGCGCCCCCATCCCGGTGGACGAGGTCGAGCCGGTCTCCGAGATCGTCAAGCGCTTCTCCACCGGCGCCATGTCGTACGGCTCCATCTCCCAGGAGGCGCACGAGACGCTCGCCATCGCCATGAACCAGCTCGGCGGCAAGTCCAACACCGGTGAGGGCGGCGAGGACCCCGAGCGGCTGTACGACCCGGCCCGGCGCAGCGCCATCAAGCAGGTCGCCTCCGGCCGCTTCGGCGTCACCTCCGAGTACCTGGTCAACGCCGACGACATCCAGATCAAGATGGCCCAGGGCGCCAAGCCCGGCGAGGGCGGCCAGCTCCCCGGCCACAAGGTGTACCCGTGGGTCGCCAAGACCCGGCATTCCACGCCCGGCGTCGGCCTGATCTCGCCCCCGCCGCACCACGACATCTACTCCATCGAGGACCTCGCCCAGCTCATCCACGACCTGAAGAACGCCAACCCCTCGGCCCGCATCCACGTGAAGCTGGTCTCCGAGGTCGGCGTCGGCACGGTCGCGGCCGGTGTGTCCAAGGCGCACGCCGACGTGGTGCTGGTCTCCGGCCACGACGGCGGCACCGGTGCCTCCCCGCTCACCTCGCTCAAGCACGCGGGCGGCCCCTGGGAGCTGGGCCTCGCCGAGACCCAGCAGACCCTGCTGCTCAACGGGCTGCGGGACCGGATCGTCGTCCAGACCGACGGCCAGCTCAAGACCGGCCGGGACGTGGTCATCGCCGCGCTGCTCGGCGCCGAGGAGTTCGGCTTCGCCACCGCGCCCCTGGTGGTCTCCGGCTGCGTGATGATGCGCGTCTGCCACCTGGACACCTGCCCGGTCGGCATCGCCACCCAGAACCCGGTGCTGCGCGAGCGCTTCGAGGGCAAGGCCGAGTACATCGTCAACTTCTTCCGGTTCATCGCCGAAGAGGTCCGCGAGCTCCTGGCCGAGCTGGGCTTCCGCTCCATCGAGGAGGCCGTCGGCCACGCCGAGGTGCTCGACGTGGAGCGCGCGGTCGACCACTGGAAGGCCCAGGGCCTGGACCTGGCCCCGCTGTTCCACGTGCCCGAGCTGGCCGAGGGCGCGGCCCGCCACCAGGTGGTCTCCCAGGACCACGGGCTGGAGAAGGCGCTCGACAACGAGCTGATCCGGCTCGCCGCCGACGCGCTGGCCGCCACCGACGCCACCGAGGCGCACCCGGTGCGCGCCCAGGTCGCCATCCGCAACATCAATCGCACGGTCGGCACCATGCTCGGCCACGAGGTGACGCGGAAGTTCGGCGGCGCGGGCCTGCCCGACGACACCATCGACATCACCTTCACCGGTTCGGCCGGCCAGTCCTTCGGCGCCTTCCTGCCGCGCGGGGTCACGCTCCGCCTGGAGGGCGACGCCAACGACTACGTCGGCAAGGGCCTCTCCGGCGGCCGGATCGTGGTCCGCCCCGACCGGGCGGCCGACCACCTCGCCGAGTACTCCACCATCGCGGGCAACACCATCGGCTACGGCGCCACCGGCGGCGAGCTGTTCCTGCGCGGCCGTACCGGCGAGCGTTTCTGCGTCCGCAACTCCGGGGCCCTGGTGGTCTCCGAGGGCGTCGGCGACCACGGCTGCGAGTACATGACCGGCGGGCACGCGGTCGTCCTCGGCCCGACCGGCCGCAACTTCGCGGCGGGCATGTCCGGCGGCATCGCGTACGTCATCGACCTCGACCCGGACAACATGAACGCGGGCAACGCGGACGCGGTCGAGCCGCTGGACGACGCCGACCGGACCTGGCTGCACGACGTGGTGCGCCGGCACGCCGAGGAGACCGGGTCCACGGTCGCGGGCAAGCTCCTCGCGGACTGGGACCGGTCCGTGGAGCGCTTCAGCAGGATCATCCCCAGCACGTACAAGGCAGTGCTCGCCGCCAAGGACGCCGCCGAGCGAGCCGGTCTCTCCGAGACCGAGATCACCGAGAAGATGATGGAGGCGGCGACCAATGGCTGATCCCAAGGGCTTTCTGAACCACGGCCGCGAGGTCGCCCGGACCCGTCCCGTGGACGAGCGGGTCAAGGACTGGAACGAGGTCTACGTCCCCGGCGCCCTGCTGCCGATCATCGGCAAGCAGGCCAGCCGGTGCATGGACTGCGGCATCCCGTTCTGCCACAACGGCTGTCCGCTCGGGAACCTGATCCCGGAGTGGAACGACTACGCCTACCGGCAGGACTGGGCGGCCGCCTCCGAGCGGCTGCACGCGACCAACAACTTCCCCGAGTTCACCGGGCGGCTGTGCCCCGCGCCCTGTGAGTCGGCCTGTGTGCTGGGCATCAACCAGCAGCCGGTGACCATCAAGAACGTCGAGGTCTCGATCATCGACCAGGCGTGGGAGACCGGGGACGTGGCCCCGCGCATCCCCGAGCGGCTGTCCGGCAAGACGGTCGCGGTCATCGGCTCCGGCCCGGCCGGCCTCGCCGCCGCCCAGCAGCTCACCCGCGCCGGCCACACCGTCGCCGTGTACGAGCGCGCCGACCGCGTCGGCGGCCTGCTGCGGTACGGCATCCCCGAGTTCAAGATGGAGAAGCGGCACATCAACCGCCGTATCGAGCAGATGCGCGCGGAGGGCACCCGGTTCCGCACCGGCGTGGAGATCGGCCGCGACCTCAAGGCGGGCGACCTGAAGAAGCGGTACGACGCGGTCGTCATCGCCGCCGGTTCCACCACCGCCCGTGATCTCCCGGTCCCGGGGCGGGAGTTGACCGGCATCTACCAGGCGATGGAGTACCTGCCGCTGTCCAACAAGGTCCAGGAGGGCGACTACGTGTCCCCGCCGATCACGGCCGAGGGCAAGCACGTCGTGGTCATCGGCGGCGGCGACACCGGCGCCGACTGCGTGGGCACCGCCCACCGCCAGGGCGCGGCCTCCGTCACCCAGCTCGAGATCATGCCCCGCCCGAACGACGCGCGGCACCCGCTGAACCAGCCCTGGCCGACCTTCCCCATGCTGTACAAGGTCACCAGCGCCCACGAGGAGGGCGGCGAGCGGGTCTACGCCGTCTCCACCACGCACTTCGAGGGCGACGAGGACGGCAACGTCCAGGCGCTGCACCTGGCCGAGGTCGAGTTCATCGACGGCAAGCTGACCCCCAAGCCGGGCAGCGAGCGCAGGATTCCGGCCCAACTGGTCACCCTGGCCATGGGCTTCACCGGCACCGACCGGGAGAACGGCCTGGTCGACCAGTTCGGTCTGGAGCTGGACGAGCGGGGCAACATCGCCCGCGACGCCGACTTCCAGACCAACGTGCCCGGTGTCTTCGTCGCCGGTGACGCGGGCCGGGGCCAGTCCCTGATCGTGTGGGCCATCGCCGAGGGCCGCTCCGCCGCCCGTGGCGTGGACCGCCACCTCACCGGGGCCAGCGACCTGCCCGCCCCGATCCGCCCCACCGACAGCGCCCTGGCGGTCTGACACCCGCACACCCGGTGTGCCGTACAACGGCGTACGGAACATCAGACGGCGCCTGCCCGACAGTCCCCGACCGGACGCCCGGGCAGGCGCCGCCGCCTTCTCACCAGGTGCCGCTGGTCAGCGTCGCCACCTTCACCGCCGCCAGCCCCAGCAGCAGCACCAGCAGGCCCGCGCACGCCGCCCACTGGATGAGGGTGCGGCGGTCGCCGCGTGGGGCGTAGGCGAAGGCGAGGGTGACGACCGCGCCCGCGAGCAGGCCGCCGAGGTGGCCCTGCCAGGAGGTCGCGAAGGCCGAGACCACCAGCCAGATCAGCAGGCCCGTCATGTACTGGTTGACCGACCGCATGTCGTAACCGAGCCGGCGTCCCATCACCCAGTACGCGGCGCCCAGGCCGAAGACCGCCCCCGAGGCGCCCACCGTCGGCACGTCCGGCGCGATCAGCAGCACCAGGACCGAGCCGCCGAGCGCCGAGAGCAGATACAGCGCGAGATAGCGGGCCCGGCCGAGCTGGGTCTCCACCACCCGGCCGACGTTCACCAGCGCCACCATGTTCAGCACGATGTGCACCACGCCGATCCCGTCGTCCGGCGGCAGATGCAGGAACGCGCCGGTCAGCAGCCGCTCCCACTGCCCGCCCGCCACCCCCTCCGGGGTCAGCACCGAGTCGTACGGGTACTGCCACAGGTAGTGGCCGCCGTCCGGGCCGACCAGGCCCGCGCCCAGCATCCCGAACCGGTCCGTGATCGAGGGCCGGGCCAGCCCGGCGAGGTAGGCGAGCACGTTCAGCGCCACCAGCACCCACGTGACCAGCGGAAACGTACTGATCCGGCCGCCGAACGCGGTCCGTGCCTGCCGTACCGAGCGGGCGCCCTCCTGGACGCACTCCACGCACTGGTGGCCGACCGACGCCTCGCGCATGCAGTCCGGGCAGATGTAGCGGTCGCAGCGGGTGCAGCGGACGTGCGACTCCACCCGGGGATGACGAAAGCACGTGGTCACGGCGGACTCGGCGGTCACGGCCGGCTCCTTAGAGGAAAGGGGTGTCGAAGTGAGCCGGTGGGGACGGCGGCGAACAAAATATCGGATCATCGCAGGATGGCCGCGCCTCAGGCTGTGATCAACCGATTTCCCGACGCCGCGTCAGCGCCTCGCTCGCCGCGCACTCTTAGGCGTGACCGCACCGGCGAGGCATTTCGGGCAGGTCCGCGGGGCGTGCTGATGATGTCCCGACCCACGCGCCCGCGTGGTCGGAAGGAGACGGCCATGTC
This sequence comes from Streptomyces bauhiniae, assembly GCF_004784475.1. Classification (GTDB taxonomy): domain Bacteria; phylum Actinomycetota; class Actinomycetes; order Streptomycetales; family Streptomycetaceae; genus Streptomyces; species Streptomyces seoulensis. The sequence continues at coordinate 233,200 of NZ_SRRT01000003.1, read as the reverse complement.
CGAGCAGATCGAGCAGGCGGAGCGCGGCGTCGGGGAGTTCACCCTCACCGGCCCGCTGACCACCGCGCCCCCGGCCGGTTACACCGCCCCCGAGCCCGACGAGAAGTGGACGCTCCGGGGCGGCTTCGCCCACGTGTACCACGGCGAGCGCAACCAGGGCATCGTCCGCCCGGTGATCATGGCCGACGGCTTCAACCTCGGCAAGAGCGACCTCACGTGGCTCTACGCGGGCCTCGACCGCGACTTCCCCTTCCTGACCGAGCTGCGCCGCCGGGGCCGCGACGTCATCCTGGTCGGCTTCGACGAGCGCAGCGCCTCCGTCCTCGACAACGCCCGCACCGTCACCGAGGCCGTGCTGCGAACCATCGCCCAACGGCTCGGCGATACCCGCCTCATGGTGGGCGGCTTCAGCATGGGCGGCCTGGTCAGCCGCTACGCGCTCGCCAAGATGGAGCACGACCGCATGGACCACCAGACCGGCGTGTACTTCTCCTACGACACCCCGCACCGGGGCGCCTACATCCCCATCGGCCTCCAGGCGTTCGCCCACTTCATCCCGGTGCCCAACGACTTCGCGCGGCAGATGAACAGCCCGGCCGCCCGCCAGATGCTCTGGCGCCACTACGACGCGATGACCGGCCAGAACGGCATCGCCCCCGAGCGCCGCGAGTTCCTCCAGCGCCTGGCCGACGTCGGCGGCTGGCCGCGCATCCCGCGCATCCTGGCCGTCGCCAACGGCCGGGGCGACGGCACCGGCATCGCCGTCCCGCCCGGCGAGACCGTACTGAAGTCGGAGCGGGTCTACCCCGGCACCGCCTTCTCCGCCCAGGCGCAGGGCCGCGAGGTCACCGTCGCCGAGCTGAAGCGCCGCTTCCCCGCGTCGGAGAAGACGATCACCACCGGCGACCTCCCCGAGCTGGACGGCGCCCCCGGCGGCACCCTGCGCTCCTACGGCATCCTCGCCGACGCCCTGAAGAAGGCCGGCGCCCAGGTCGACCTGCGGCACGAGGAGGTCTGCTTCGTGCCCACGGTCAGCGCGGTCGCCCTGCGCGACCTGGACCAGCAGAAGGACCTCTACGCGAACCTGGACGACATCGCCCCGGACGAGAGCGAGGCCGACGACTTCACCTGGTCCTCCACGACCACCCCGCACACGGCCGTCACCGAGGAACTCGCCACCTGGCTGCTGGACCGCCTCCCCGACTGAGACACCCCCTAGGTATCGCACTCCAGCACCGTCCGGCACAGCCCGCAGCGGGCCCTGACCCGGCCCCGTACCGGCAGCCGGATGCGCTGGTGGCACACCGGGCACGGGAAGGACACCTTCAGGCCCGCCCCGTCCGGGGTGAACGCGTAGGGGGAATCCGGACGGGGCCGGCCGGAGTCGTGCCGGGCGGAGTCACGCCGGTCGTGGGCGTACCGGCGCCGGGCCGCCCAGCCCGCCGCGCTCAGCGGCGCCCGCCGCTCGTCCGCCCGCGCCCGGTCCCGGCCCGCGACGTACGCCGTGTACGCCTGCGGGCTGGTGAACCACACCGCCGGGTCCTCCCCGAACACCGCCGCCCGCTTCGCCAGGACGTAGCCGAACTCCTCCGGGGTGAGATAGCCGAGTTTCTGCGACGCCTCGCCGTGCTCCCGGTAGGCGTCCAGCAGCAGCCAGCCCGCGCCGAGATACGTGGTCACCGTGTCGGTGAGGATCTCGTTCTCGGCGGTGGTCGGGAACGCAAGGCCCAGCCGGTGCAGATACACATGGGCCACCTCGTGCGCGAGGGCCGCGCCGATGTCCCGCCGATGGGTGCGGAAACGGTCGTTCAGCTCCACGAAGTACTCCGGGCCCGCCGCGAGTTCCACGTCGGCGGCGTGCGTCATCTCGCGGAAGCAGACGATCAGCCGGGCGTCCGGCAGCCGGAAGTGCCGTACCAGTTCCCGCGCCACCCGCTGCGCGCCCAGGTGCAGATCGTCCTCGTCACCGAAGGCCACGTCGGCCGGGGCCACGCTCGCCGCGAAGGTCCGCAGGCCGTCCTCCGACAGCCGCCGGTACAGCGCGGTGACCGCCGCCCGCACCGTCTCAAGGTGCGGAAAGCCGTGTTCCACCGGTCCGCCTGCCACCACGCCCGCACCCCCGAAGGTCGCCCGGAACACCCCTCCCACTGTAGAACCGCCCACCAGCGACGCCACCGCCCCGCGCCCCGTAGGGTTGACGCCCATGACCATCAGCAACACCGGCACCGGTGACGTCGACCCCGAGGCCCGCGAGGAGCTGGAGCGGCTGCGGGCCAGCATCGACAACATCGACGCGGCCGTCGTCCACATGCTGGCCGAACGCTTCAAGGCCACCCAGCAGGTCGGCCGCCTCAAGGCCCGCCACCACCTGCCGCCCGCCGACCCCGGCCGGGAGGCCCGCCAGATCGAGCGGCTGCGCAGCCTCGCCGAGGACGCCCGCCTCGACCCCGCCTTCGCCGAGAAGTTCCTGAACTTCATCGTCGCCGAGGTGATCCGGCACCACGAGCGCATCGCCGAGGACTCCGCCCACACCCGCCCCTGACCCGCGTACGCCCGCGCGGGGCCGGACATAAGCCGCGTACCGAACCGCCCCTGTCGGCCGCCGGGGGCGATCGGGCAGCATGGCCCCCATGTCCGTACTGACGCGCGACGAAGCGCAAGCCCGAGCAGAGTTCCTCGACGTCCACCGCTACACCGTCGATCTCGACCTGACATGCGGTGACGAGACCTTCGGCTCCCGTACCGCGGTCCGGTTCACCGCGCGCACGGACGGGGACACCTTCGTCGAGCTGAAGCCCGCCGAGCTGCGCGCCGTCACCCTCGACGGACAGCCCCTGGACACCGGAACCCTCGACGGCAACCGGCTGCCGCTGAAGAACCTCACCGCGGGGGAGCACGAACTCACCGTCGAGGCGGTCATGCGCTACTCCCGCACCGGCGAGGGCATGCACCGCTTCACCGACCCCACCGACGGCGAGACCTACGTCTACACCCAGCTCTTCCTCGACGACGTCCAGCGCGTCTTCGCCGCCTTCGACCAGCCCGACCTCAAGTCCGTCTTCGACGTGAGCGTCACCGCCCCCGAGGGCTGGCAGGTGCTCGCCAACGGGATCACCGAGGACCTCGGCGGGGGCCGCTGGCGCGCCGCCACCACCCCGCTGATCTCCACCTACCTCGTCGCCGTCGCCGCGGGCCCCTGGCACTCCGTGCGCACCGAGCACCGCGGGCTGCCCTTCGGCATCCACTGCCGCCGCTCGCTCGCCCCGTACCTCGACGCCGACGCGGACGAAATCCTGGACATCACCCGCGCCCTGTACGACCGATACCACGAGAAGTTCGAGGAGCCCTACCCCTTCGACTCCTACGACCAGGCGTTCGTCCCCGAGTTCAACGCCGGCGCCATGGAGAACCCCGGACTCGTCACCTTCCGCGACGAGTTCGTCTTCCGCTCCGCCGTCACCGACACCGAGCGGCAGACCCGTGCCATGGTCATCGCGCACGAGATGGCCCACATGTGGTTCGGCGACCTCGTCACCCTCAGGTGGTGGGACGACATCTGGCTGAACGAGTCCTTCGCGGAGTACATGGGCTACCAGACCACCCTGGAGGCCACCCGCTTCACCCAGCCCTGGGTCGAGTTCGGCGTCACCCGCAAGTCCTGGGGCTACGACGCCGACCAGCGCCCCTCCACCCACCCCGTGGCCCCCGAGTCCGTGGACGACACCGCCGCCGCGCTGCTCAACTTCGACGGCATCTCCTACGCCAAGGGCGCCTCCGCCCTGCGCCAACTCGTCGCCTGGCTCGGCGAGAAGGACTTCCTGGCCGGCATCAACGTCCACTTCGAACGGCACCGCTTCGGCAACGCCACCCTCGCCGACTTCATCGACTCCCTCGCCTCCGCCACCGAGCGCGACGTCCCCGCCTGGGCCGACGCCTGGCTGCGCACCACCGGCGTCGACAAGCTCACCCCCCGCCTCACCACCGCCGACGGCAAGCGCGTCCTGACCGTCGAGCACGAGGGAGACCGCCCGCACCGCGTCACCGCCGGCGTCTACGACCACGACCTCACCGAGGAGGGCCGCCTCACCCTGCGCGAGCGCGTCGGCCTCGACGTGCCCCAGACCGTGCCCCAGCCCCTCGGCAAGCGGCCCGCGCTGCTCCTCCTCAACGACGGCGACCTCACCTACGCCAAGGTCCGCTTCGACCCCGAGTCCTTCGAGACCCTGCGCACCAGCCTCTCCGGCCTGCCCGACCCGCTCACCCGCGCCGTCGTCTGGAACGCCCTGCGCGACGCCGTACGGGACGGCGAACTCCCGCCCGCCGCCTACCTGGAGACCGCCCGCGCCCACCTCCCGCTGGAGACCGACCTCGCCCTCGTCCAGGGCGTCCTGGCCTTCGCCGGCACCCACATCGCCGACCGCTACCTCACCCCCGAGGAGCGGCCCGCCGCGCTTGCCACCCTCCGCTCCCTCTGCCGCGACCTGCTGCGCCGCACCGAGGACGGCGACAACCCCGGCCTGCGCCTGGTCGCCGTACGGCACTTCATCGACGTCGCCGCGCAGCCCGACGCCATCGCCGCCTGGCTCGCCGACGGCACCGTGCCCGGCGGGCCCGAACTCGACCCCGAGCTGCGCTGGCGCATCCTCGGCCGGCTCGCCGTGCTCGGCGCCACCGACGAGGCCGCCATCGCCGCCGAACTGGAGCGCGACCCCTCCGCCAACGGCCAGGAGGGCGCCGCCCGCTGCCGTGCCGCGCTGCCCGACCCGGAGGCCAAGCGGCGGGCCTGGGAGTCGATGTTCGCCACCGACGACCTCTCCAACTACCTGTTCAAGGCCACCGCCCAGGGCTTCTGGCAACCCGAACAGGCCGACCTCGTCCGGGAGTACGTACCCCGCTACTACGACGAGGCGGTCGCGGTGTCCGCCCGGCGCGGGCCCGCCATCGCCACCGCCGCCGGCGCCTGGGCCTTCCCGCACCACGCCGTCGACGCCGAGAACCTGGCCCTGGGGGAGACGTGCCTGCGCGACGCCGACCCGGTACCCGCCCTCAGGCGGAAGCTCGCCGACGAACTCGACGACCTGGCGCGGGCGTTGCGGGTGCGGGGGGAGTAACTCCTGCGCGCCGGGCGGCACGGCTCAGGACCCCCGCAGCCACTCCGCCCGGCGCAGCACACCCGCCTCCAGCGTGAAGCCCAGCCCCTCCAAGAAGCGCTCACCCGCCGTCCACCCGGCCGGCACCGTCGCCGTGACCCGGGACGCGCCCCGCGCCAGCAGCGACACCGCCACCGCCCGCCCCAGGCCCCGGCCGCGTGCCCACGGCGCCAGCAGGAACAGCCCCACCGCCACCGCGCCCGGCTCCGGCCAGTCCCGTACCGCGTCCACCAGGCCCGCGACCTCGCCGTTCCGTTCCACCAGGAGCAGCACCTTGGCGCCGGGGTCCGCGCCCTCGGGCAGCGCGTAGTACAGGCTCTGCACATCGCCCGGCGCCGACGGCAGCCCCGTCGCCGCCGTGAACCAGTCCTCGCACTCCTCGAACAGCTTCAGCAGTGCCGTCTCGTCGGCCGGACCCGGCTCGCGCAGCAGCACCCGCTCACCGGGCAGGTCCACCGTCCATGTCTCGCTCATCCCGGCGACGGTAGTGCCGCCCGGACGCCGCTCCAACGCGTTTTCCCCGTACGGCAGTACCCATTTCCCGCTCCCGCTCGTTGTGCAGCGCGGACACCCGGCTTTCGGACCTGAGGGCCGGTGTGTGTCCCCGCCCCGCAGGAGAGCCCATGAGCACCCCGCCCCTCGCCTCAGGACCCCACGGCCCGGACGCCCTGCGCCCGCTCCTGGAGACCGTCCTCGGCGCCCTCGCCACCGGTGCCGCCGCCCGTGGCGGCCCGCTGCCGGCAGGCGGGCCCGAGGCCGTCGCCGCCCGCGTCGGCGACGGCCTCGGCGACGTACTCCCCGAACACGGCGACCCCGACGCCCTGCGCGCCCTCACCCACGCCCTCGCCGCGGGTGCCGCCGACCCCGCCGACCCGCTCTGCGCCGCCCATCTGCACTGTCCGCCGCTCGCCGTCGCCACCGCCGCCGACCTGGCCGTCAGCGCGCTCAACCCCTCGCTGGACTCCTGGGACCAGGCGCCCGCCGCCTCCGCCCTCGAAGCCCGCGTCACCGGCGCGCTGGCCGCCCGCATCGGCCTCGCCGACGCCGTCGTCACCACCGGCGGCACCGAGGCCAACCAGCTCGCCCTGCTGCTCGCCCGCGAGGCCCACGGCGCCCACGTCCGCCTGGTGTGCTCGGCCGCCGCCCACCACTCCCTGCCCCGCGCCGCCTGGCTGCTCGGCCTGCCCGACCCCGTCGTCCTCCCCGCCCCCAACGGCACCCTGGACCCCGCCGCGCTGGACGCCGCGCTCACCGAGCTGACCGGCCCGCTCCTCGTCGCCGCCACCGTGGGCACCACCGACGCCGGGCTCATCGACCCGCTCCCCGAGATCGCCGCCCGCTGCGCCGCCCACCGCGTCCGGCTGCACATCGACGCGGCCTACGGCGGCGCCCTCGCCCTCAGCGACCGCCACCGCGCCCTGCTCACCGGACTCGACGCCGCCGACACCGTCGCCCTCGACCTGCACAAACTCGGCTGGCAGCCCGTCGCCACCGGCTTCCTCGCCGTCGCCGACGCAGCCGAACTCGACGCCCTCCACCAGCGCGCCGACTACCTCAACGCGGGCGACGACACCGAGGCCGGCCTCCCCGACCTCCTCGGCCGCTCCACCCGCACCACCCGCAGACCCGACGTCCTCAAGGCCGCGGTCACCCTGCGCACCCTCGGCCGCACCGGCCTCGCCGACCTCATCGACCGGGTCCTCACCCTCGCCCAAGACCTCGCCGACCGCGTCGAGGCACACCCCGGCCTCGAACTGTACGACCGGCCCACCCTCGCCACCGTGCTGTTCCGGCCCGCCCACGCGAGCGACGACGCGGTGGCCGCCGTACGCCGCTCCCTGCTGCACGAGGGCCGCGCCGTCCTCGGCCGGGCCCGCGCCGACGGCCGCCTTTGGCTCAAGGCCACCCTCCTCAACCCCCACACCGGGCCCGACGACCTGGCCCACCTGTTGAAACTCGCCGAAGGACACACCCCCGCATGAGCCACCCGCCCCACCCCCCACACCCGGAGCCCGAGTCCCCCCGCGACCTCGTCGGCATCGGCATCGGCCCCTGCAACCTCTCCCTGGCCGCCCTCGCCGCGCCCCTCGCCGAACTCGACGCCGTCTTCTACGAACAGCGCCCCGGCTTCGACTGGCACCCCGGCCTCCTCATCGACGGCGCCACCCTCCAAGTCCCCTTCCTCGCCGACCTGGTGACCCTCGCCGACCCCACCAGCCCCTGGAGCTTCCTCAACTGGCTCCGCACCCGCGAGAGGCTCTTCCCCTTCTACTTCGCCGAGCACTTCCACATCCAGCGCGCCGAGTACGACGCCTACTGCCGCTGGGTCGCCGGACAGCTCCCCGGACTCCGCTTCCGCCACCACGCCGACGCCGTCCGCTGGAACCCCGAACGCGACGTGTTCGAAGTCGACTTCACCCGGCTCGACGCCGACGGCCACGCCGAGGCCCTCGGCCGCACCCGCACCCGCAACATCGTCGTCGGCATCGGCAGCGCACCCCACGTCCCCGAACCGCTGCGCCCGCTCGCCGCCGCCCCCGGCGTCCCCGTCCTGCACGCCGCCGACTACCTAGCCCACCGCGAGACGCTGCTCACCGCCGGACACGTCACCGTCGTCGGCTCCGGACAGTCCGGCGCCGAGGTCTTCCTCGACCTGCTCCGCCACCGCCCCGCCGGACGCGAACACCTGCACTGGATCGGCCGCACCGCCGCCTTCGCGCCCATGGAGTACTCCAAGCTCGGCCTGGAGCACTTCACCCCCGACCACACCCGCTACTTCCACGCCCTCGCCGAGCCCGTCCGCGACCGGCTCGTCGCCGCCCAGTGGCAGCTCCACAAGGGCGTCGACACCGGCACCCTCGCCGCCATCCACGACGAGCTGTACCGGCGCACCCTCGACGGCGGCTGGCCCGACGCCGTCCTCACCCCCGGCGTCCAGGTCCGCACCGCCGGCCGCCTCGGCACCGGACAGGTCGAACTCCACCTGGAACACCTCGACCAGGGCAGCCGCACCCGCCTCGCCACCGACGCCGTCGTCCTCGCCACCGGCTACCGCATGCGCCCGCTCGACGGTCTCCTCGCCGGACTCGACCCCCACCTGCGCCGCGACAGCGCCGGACGCCCCCTGATCGACGACGAGTTCCGGCTCGTCCTCGACCCCGCCGTCAGCGGCCGCGTCCACGTCCAGAACGCTGAACTCCACACCCATGGCGTCGGCGCCCCCGACCTCGGCCTCGCCGCCTGGCGCAGCGCCACCATCCTCAACTCCCTGACCGGCAAGGAGCAGTACCCGCTCCCCGCCCGCACCGCCTTCACCACCTTCGGCCTGCACCCGCAACGCCGAAGTCCCGGCGACGGCGCGACCGGACCGGCCCGCACCGCCACCGGGGCTTCACCCGGACCGGCCTACTAGAACACCGGCGTGCCCGCCCGCGTCAGCTTCCAGTCCACCGACGCGAAGTCCTTCGGGTCCAGCACACCCTTCGCGGTCACCCACTCCGCGATCCGGGTCCGGATCTCCGTCGACTCCGACCACAGCTCCTGCGCCGCCGCGACATACGGGAACGCGCCGCCGCCGTTGGCCCGGTAGTTGTTCACCGCGAACACGAACCGGGCCGCGTCGTCCAGCGGAGCCCCGCCGAAGGAGAGGTTCTTGATCCGCGACCCGGCGGGCTGCGCGATGTCGATGTCGTACGAAAGACCCGACACGTAGTCGTAGTTGTAGTCGGGGCGGTCGGCCGCGTTCGTCAGCTTGTCCACGTCCACCGGCGCGCCCGGCGCCGTCTGCACGTAGTACTGCGCCGAGAACTCCAGGTACGCCCGCACCTGCGCGCCCGTCAGCAGCTTCGCCACCAGCGTGTTGTCGTACACGTACAGCCCCGACAGATCCCGGATGGTCACGTCGCCCGCCGGGATCTCGCTCGTCCGGGAGAACGGCGACGCCTGCGCCAGCACCGGCAGCGAGGCGTACTCGGTGCCCGCCAGCGCCGCCTTGACCACGTCCTCCTGCACCTTGGTGATCAGGTCGATGATCGGGGCGTCCTTGTACCGCGCCTCCACCGTGGTCAGCGTCTCGGTCGCCCGGCCCACCACCTGGTTGACGTACGCCACCACCTTCGCGTGCTCCTTGGAGAGCAGCTTGGTGATCCTCGGGTCGTCCGCCACCGTCCGCGAGTCCTTCAGGGACGCCTTCACCGACTCCACCTGCCAGCGGCCCCGCGTGAAGACCAGCTCGAAGTCGAACAGGGTCAGCCGCTCCGCGAAGCACAGCGGCTCCGACAGCACGACCGTCTTCCCCGACTTCTCGTTGACGACCCGCAGCTCCGGGATCTCCAGGTGCGCGTGGCCGACCAGGATCGCGTCGATCCCCGGCACCTGCCGCGCCACGTTCGCCGCCGCGTTCTCCACGTACGGCACCTGGTCACCGTAGGACGACGTGCCCGAGGTCCCCGAGTGCGCCGAGACCACCACGATGTCCGCGCCCATCGACCGCAGCTTCGGCACCCACTTCGCGGCCTGCTCCTCCAGACCCTCGAAGGCCAGCTTGCCCTGCACGAGCGCCTTGTCCCAGATGGCGATGCCGGGGTTGGTCAGACCCAGCACCGCGACCTTCACCGGCGGCGCGCCCGGCACCTGGAACCGCTTCATGTAGTACGGCGCGAACGCCGGCTTCAGCGTCTTGGCGTCCACCGCGTTGGCGCCCAGCAGCGGGAAGTCGAGCTGGTGCTCGAAGCGGCGCAGCGTCTCGATGCCGTAGTTGAACTCGTGGTTGCCCAGCGCCGCCGCGTCGTACCCGATCGCGTTCATCGCCTTCGCCATCGGGTGCACCGGGCCGCCCTTGGCGGTGATCGGGTCCACCTTGGCGTAGTAGTACGTCAGCGGGGTGCCCTGGATGGTGTCGCCCGCGTCCAGCAGCAGGGTGTTGCGGCGGCCCTTCTCCTTGCGGACCTGGTTCACCAGCGTCGAGATCCGGGCCAGGCCCTGGGCGTTGCCCGCCGCGTCGGAGTAGTCCGCGTTCTTGAAGTAGTCCCAGTTGAAGACATGGCCGTGCAGGTCGGTGGTGCCCATCACGGTCAGCGAATACCGCTTCTCGTGGTGCCCGTGGCGCGCCGGGGCGGCCCCGGCCGCCTGGGCCGCCGGGGCTCCCGCCCCGCCCGCGATCGCCACGCCCGCCCCGGTGACGGCGGACTGCTTCAGGAACTTCCGGCGGTCGAACGGCATCTCTCGGTCTCCTCGGCAAGGGGTCGACAACGCGCGTAGATTGTGGCCCGACCATGACAGGTCGCAACAGACCCCCCAGGTTGCGATCCGGTGACCGATTTCCGTCAACTCCCCGCGCCGGTACGCCGGACACATGACACAGTGGGACGTATGACCCCTGAGGCGCACCCCGCGTACGGCACCGCCGACGCCCCGCTCCTCGCCGTCCGGGGCGAGGCTGAGTTCCGGACCGAGGCCGAGATCGCCCGCATCGGCGTCACCGTCACCGCGCGCGGCCGCGACCGCCGCGCCACCCTCGACGACCTGAACCGCCGCAACACCGCCGCGCTCGACGTCCTCAAGTCCTACGGGGACGCGGTGCCCCACCTCACCACCGGCACCCTCGGCGTCGCCCCCGAACTCAGCGAACGCGGCCGGGGCGAGCGGGTGCGCAGCCATCAGGGGATCGTCCGTATCGACGCCGAGGTCACCGACTTCGCCGTCCTCGGTGAACTCACCGCACGGCTGGCCGAGTTGGAGCTGACCGAGCTGGACGGGCCCGCGTGGTCGCTGCGTCCCGACTCCCCGGCCCACGCCGAGGCCCGCCGCCGCGCCGTCGCCGACGCCCTGCGGCGGGCCCGCGAGTACGCCGACGCGCTCGGCACCTCCCTGGCCGCGCTGACCGAACTCGCCGACACCGGTGCCGACCGGCCGCGCGACGTCTCCGCCTTCGGGCGGGCCGCCCGCCGGGCCGACGCGGCGGAATCCGCCGGGCCGTTCGATCTCCAGCCGGCGCAATTGTGGGTCTCCGCGCAGGTCACCGCGCGGTTCACGCTGGTACCGCCCCGGCTTTAGCGAAGCCTTTGCTCCAAAGAACTATTGCGCGAAAAACATCGCTCATAGGAGCGGGTCATCGCACAATTCAACACTTGTCAATAACCCTTTCCCCAAAGGTTGTTGAGTGGCCATGGAGCCCGAATTCTCTACCCGTCGGTAAGCCATAGGCTCGACCCATGCGCCGAGCAAAGATCGTCTGCACCCTGGGGCCCGCCACCGACTCGTACGACCAGATCAAGGCACTGGTCGAGGCCGGAATGGATGTCGCCCGGTTCAACCTCAGCCACGGCACCCATGCCGAACACGAGGCGCGTTACCAGCGCGTTCGCCAGGCTGCCGACGAGACCGGCCGCAGTGTCGGAATCCTCGCCGATCTTCAAGGCCCGAAGATCCGGCTCGGTACCTTCGCCGAAGGGCCCGTACTCCTCGAACGCGACGACACCTTCACCATCACCGTCGAGGAGGGCGTCCAGGGCGACCGCCACCGGTGCGGGACCACTTACGCCGGTCTCGCGGAGGACGTCCGGCCCGGTGAGCGCGTGCTCGTCGACGACGGGCGGGTCTGCCTGGAGGTCACCGCAGTGGACGGCCCCTGCGTGCGCACCAGGGTGGTGGAGGGCGGCGTGATCTCCGACCACAAGGGGATCAACCTCCCCGGTGTCGCGGTCTCCGTCCCCGCCCTCTCCAAGAAGGACCAGGACGACCTGCGCTGGGCGCTGCGCACCGGGTTCGACGTCATCGCCCTCTCCTTCGTCCGCAGCGGGCGCGATGCCGCCGAGGTGCACCGGATCATGGCGGAGGAGGGGCGCCGGCTGCCCGTCATCGCCAAGGTGGAGAAGCCGCAGGCCGTGGAGAACATCGAGGACGTCGTCGCCGCCTTCGACGGGCTCATGGTCGCCCGGGGCGACCTCGGCGTGGAGCTGCCCCTGGAGCAGGTGCCGATCGTGCAGAAACGCGCCGTCAAGCTGGCCAAGCGCAACGCCAAGCCGGTCATCGTCGCCACCCAGATGCTCGAGTCGATGATCGACAGCGCCCGGCCGACCCGCGCGGAAGCCTCCGACGTGGCCAACGCGGTGCTCGACGGGGCGGACGCGGTGATGCTGTCCGCCGAGACCAGCGTGGGGCGCTACGCCGTCGAGACCGTGTGCACCATGGCGAAGATCGTCGCGGCCGCGGAGGAGGAGATGCTGGCGAAGGGGCTGCCGCCGCTGACCGAGCGGAACAAGCCGCGCACCCAGGGAGGCGCCGTCGCGCGGGCTGCCGCCGAGATGGGCGACTTCCTCGGGGCCCGATTCCTCGTCGCCTTCACCCAGTCCGGCGACACCGCCCGCCGCCTCTCCCGCTACCGCTCACCCATCCCCGTCCTCGCCTTCACCCCCGACCCCGCCACCCGCTCCCAGCTCAGCCTCACCTGGGGCGTCGAAACCTTCCTCGGCCCCCACGTCGACTCCACCGACGCGATGGTCGACCAGGTCGACGAGCTGCTGCTGAAGTACGCCCGCTGCAAAAAGGGCGACGTGGTCGTCATCACCGCCGGCTCCCCACCCGGCGAGTCCGGCACCACCAACCTGGTCCGGGTGCACCACATCGGGGAGGACTGAGGCTCAGTACTTCGCACCCACGTGGGCGTCCATGAGAGCTACGGAGGCTTTACGGGCGACGGAGATGTTGTACGGGTTGCCGTGCCTGGTGCAGTGGGTCCACTCGATGCCGAGAGTGTCGAGGGTGTCGGTGTAGAGGCGCCGGATGTCGTCGGAGACATTGGTGAAGAAGTACCTGGGGTACTCGTAGCGCTTGCGCTCACCGCCGACCATCCGTGTCGTCCAGTTCGTGATGCGACACCCGTCGGAGTGGACGAGGCCGCGGACGAACTCCCAGGGGTGAGCGTCGACGATGGCTTGCTGCCAGGGTTCGAGGACGATCCGGCGCTCGTGCTTCCTGCCGGGGCCGTGTTGCGGGAAGAGGCAGTGCAAGTGCTTCGAGTACACCTTCACATTGCGGCAGCCACTCCTGCGGACGCGGCAGACAGAGTTCTCAGGGAACACCGCGCGCATGGCCGTCTCGCAGTCGTCCATGAGCCCAGGCCATGACTCGGCACAGGTGATCATCAGGTTGGGTACGCGGTGCGCGGAGTAGTGGCTGATGTGGCCGTCGCCGAAATAGAGGCCGAGCAGGTAGCTGTACGGCGCCTCGGCGAGCTGCCGTCCGTCGCATCGGGGACACGCGGTATGGGGGCGCCCGGGGCACTCGCCGCGTTTCGCTCGGTCCATGTGCTTCCAGTAGCCGACGGTCCCCAGCGGAACGGCGAGCTTGCGGGCGACATCGGCGTTCTTCACGCCGTCGCGCAGCAGGGTGACGGCCTTGTTTCGCACCTTAGTGCCATGAGCGTTCATGCGGCCACCCTGTGTGATTGGGCATGACGCCACGCAGCAAAAAGCGGAGGACCACGCGAACGTGATCCTCCGCTTTATGTCAGCAGAGTGCCGGGTGCGGGACTCGAACCCGCAAGCCCTTTCGGGCAGATGTGTTTGAGACATCCGTGTATGCCATTCCACCAACCCGGCGGGACTGGCTGCTCGGAAGCATACCGGGTCACCGCGCCGGGCCGCCGCTAGGTAGGCTGCATAGACAGCAGCACCTGTCCGGCCCGTACATAGGAGCCCCCGTGACCCCCGAGTCGCCCCAGCCCGCAGACGTGTCCGATGACGACAAGTCGCATGTGCCCCCGTTGACGACCCGGGTCGTCATCGCCGAGGACGAGGCGCTGATCCGGCTCGACCTCAAGGAGATGCTGGAGGAGGAGGGGTACACGGTGGTCGGTGAGGCCGGGGACGGCGAGCAGGCCGTGGAACTGGCCCGTGAGCACAAGCCGGACCTGGTCATCCTGGACGTGAAGATGCCGAAGATGGACGGCATCTCGGCGGCCGAGAAGATCGCCGAGGAGTCCATCGCCCCGGTCCTGATGCTCACCGCCTTCTCGCAGCGCGACCTCGTGGAGCGGGCCCGCGACGCCGGCGCGATGGCGTACCTGGTGAAGCCGTTCAGCAAGACCGACGTGGTCCCGGCGATCGAGATGGCCGTCTCCCGCTTCACCGAGCTGAAGCAGCTCGAGCAGGAGGTCGCCGACCTCAGCCAGCGCCTGGAGACCCGCAAGCTGGTCGACCGCGCGAAGTCGATCCTGCAGACGGAGTACGGCCTGAGCGAGCCCGCCGCGTTCCGCTGGATTCAGAAGACCTCGATGGACCGCCGCCTGTCGATGCAGCAGGTCGCGGAGGCGGTCATCTCCGACGACCAGGAGAAGAAGTCGGCCAAGAAGAACTAGCGGCAGAACGACGAGAGGCCCGCGCCCCCTGAGCCGGAGGGACGCGGGCCTCTTCGTACCCTGCTCAGTCCTCGCCGAGGTACGCCTTGCGCACCGACTCGTCGGTGAGCAGGTCCCGCCCGGTGCCGGAGAGCACGATGCTGCCGACCTCCATGACATGCCCCTGGTCCGCGAGCGAGAGCGCCGCCTGGGCGTTCTGCTCGACCAGCAGGATCGTCGTACCGCTCGCCTTCAGCTCGGCGATCGTCGCCATGATCTTCTGCATCATGATGGGCGAGAGGCCCATGGACGGCTCGTCCAGCATGAGGAGCTGCGGCTGGGACATCAGCGCCCGCCCCATGGCGAGCATCTGCTGCTCACCGCCGGAGAGGGTGCCCGCGGCCTGCTTCCGCCGCTCCCCGAGGATGGGGAAGAGGTCGTAGGCGCGCTGGATGTCCTTCTCGATGCCCGGCTTGTCGTTGCGCAGGAAGGCCCCGAGGCGCAGGTTGTCCTCGATGGTCATGCGCGGGAAGATGTGCCGCCCCTCGGGGGAGTGGGCGAGCCCGAGGGAGACCACCTGGTGGGCGGGGACCTTCTTCAGCGACCTGCCGTTGAAGCGGATCTGCCCGCCGACCGGCTTGAGCAGCCCGGACAGGGTGCGCAGCGTGGTGGTCTTGCCCGCGCCGTTGGTGCCGATGAGGGTGACGACCTGGCCGGCCTCGACCTTGAACGAGATGCCCTTGACGGCCTCGATCTTGCCGTAGGCGACCCGCAGGTCCTCGACTTCGAGCAGTGCGGTCATCGCTCGTTCTCCTTGCCGGGCGCGGTGTCCTTCGTGGTCCCGGCCTGTGCCTCGGCCGCCTCGACCTCGGCGGCCTCCTCGCCGCCGGGGGCGTCCTCGTAGGGTTCACCGAGGTAGGCGGCGACGACGCGTTCGTCGCCCTGGACGGTGGCGCTGTCGCCCTCGATCAGCTTCTGGCCCTGGACGAGGACGGCGACGCGGTCGCAGAGGTTGAAGATGAAGCGCATGTCGTGCTCGATGACGAGGACGGCGATGCCCTGGTCGCGGATGGCGAAGACCAGTTCCTCGGTGGCGCGGGTCTCCTGCGGGTTCATGCCCGCGGTGGGCTCGTCCAGCAGGAGCAGGCCGGGCTCGCTGGCCAGCGCGCGGGCGATCTCCAGCTTGCGCTGCTCGCCGTAGGGGAGGTTGCGGGCGAGGTGCTCGGCCTTGGCGTCCAGGCCGACGAAGGCGAGGAGTTCCATGGCGCGGGCGCGGGAGGCGGCTTCGGCCTTGTGGAAGCCGGGGCCGCGCAGCAGGGCGGACCAGAGCCCTTCCTTGGTGCGGGTGTGGCGGCCGACGAGCACGTTCTCCAGGACGGTCATGTTGGCGAAGAGCCGGATGTTCTGGAAGGTACGGGCGATGCCGGCCGCGGTGACCTTGAAGGACTTGGGCGGCAGGACGGTGCCCTTGTAGCGGACCTCGCCCTCGGTGGGGATGTAGAGACCGGTGAGGCAGTTGAAGAAGGTGGTCTTTCCGGCGCCGTTGGGGCCGATGAGGCCGACGATCTCGCCGCTGTTGACGGTGAGGTCGACGTCGCGGACGGCGGTGAGACCGCCGAAGCGCATGGTGACGCCGCGGGCGTCGAGGACCGTCTCGCCGGGGGTGGTGCCGGGTGCGGTGTCCTGGGTGGTGGTGTCGGTGGTCATGGTGGTCAGGCCCCTGCCTTGCTGAGGACGGCGGGCGCGGCGGCGTCCTCGTGGAACTCGAGTTGGCGGCGCCGGTTGGGGATGAGGCCCTCGGGGCGGAAGCGCATGAGCAGGACGAGCGCGACGCCGAAGGCGAAGAGCTGGTATTCGCCCATGAACTGGAGCTTGGCCGGGATCAGGTAGAGCAGCGAGGCGCCGACGAGGGGTCCGGAGATGGTGCCCATGCCGCCGAGGACGACGGCGGCCAGCAGGAAGGCCGAGTTGGGCGGGACGACGTGGGCGAACTGGTACTGCTCCGGGGTCACGGTGTAGGTGACGTGGGCCTGGACGGAGCCGGCGAGTCCGGCGAGGGCGGCGCCGAGGGCGAAGGCGATGAGCTTGACCCGGAAGCCGTTGATGCCCATGGCGAGCGCGGCGGTCTCGTCCTCGCGGATGGCGATCCAGGCGCGGCCGATGCGGGAGTCGCTGCTGCGCCGGAAGACGACGACCACGACGAGGGTGATGAGGAGCATCAGCAGGAAGTAGTTGGCGAACCGGCCGATGGTGGCGCCGAACAACTGGTGTTCCTGGCCGAAGTCGAAGCCGAGGATGTTCAGGTTGGGGACGGAGGAGATGCCGTTGGAGCCGTTGGTGACGTCGGGTCCGGAGGTGCCGTCCATGTTGAGGACGGTGATGCGGAAGATCTCGCCGAAGCCGAGGGTGACGATGGCGAGGTAGTCGCCGCGCAGCCGCAGGGTCGGGGCGCCGATGAGGACGCCGAAGATCATGGCGACGACGGCGCCGAGCAGGGCGGAGGCCCAGAAGGGCCAGTGCACGTGCAGCGGCGAGGAGGGCGAGCCGGAGACGAGGGCGGCGGTGTAGGCGCCGACGCCGAGGAACGCGACGTAGCCGAGGTCGAGCAGGCCGGCGAGGCCGACGACGATGTTCAGGCCCAGGGCGACGGTGGCGAAGATGAGGATGTAGACGCCGATGGTGGCGTACTGGTCGTCGGACTGGGTGAAGGGGAAGGCGGCCGCGGCGACGAAGGCGCCGGTCATGGTGACGGTGCGGTGCCGCGTGGTGATCGCCGAGATCCGGGCCACGAGTCCGGCCTTGGCGAGTGCGGCGAAGCCGAAGCCGGCGGTGATGAGGAAGCCGATGAACAGTTCGTCGTACTCGGTGCCGATGCCGTAGGTGAAGACGAGCAGGCCGAAGGCCATGACGCCGGTGATGACGAGGATCTCCGCCCAGGCGGGCAGGGCGCGGCCGGGGGCGGGGGATGCGGCGGCGAAGGCGGCCTTGAAGTTCTGCCAGTTCTGCCGGGCGCGGTGCCGGAAGGCTTCCCAGCCGGTGTCGTCGGGGTCCACCGGGTCGGGCTCGGGCCGCTGATAGGGCAGCGCGAGGGCGCCGAGCAGGGCGGCCAGGGTGGCGAGGGCGACGAGGTAGCCGCCGGGTTCGAGGTTGACGACGCCGCCGAGTTCGACGCTGATCGCGAGGACGGTGTACCAGGCGGTGGCGAAGGTGCCGAGCGCGGCGAGCTTGAGGGCGCTGTCGGCGTTGCCGGGGGTGAGGAGCTTCAGGCCCTTGACGCCGTAGGAGGCGAGGCCGAACAGGGTGGTGAGCAGGCCGCCGATGAGGACGAGGACCTGGAGGCCGCCGGGGTAGCCGTAGACGGTGAGGTCGCCGGGGAACTCGGAGGTCCAGGTCCAGGCGAGGAAGGCGGAGACGACGGCGAGGGCGCCGCCGCCGGTGGCCAGGGCCCGGCCGAGGGTGGCCGGCAGGCCGATCAGGCCGGTGGTGGCGGCGGCGTTGGAGCCCGCGGTGTCCGGGGTCTCCGGGGTGCCGGGTGCGGTGGTCTGTGTGGTCATCGGTGTCACGCCCTGTCCGCGACGCGCTCGCCGAGCAGGCCCTGTGGCCTCAGCAGGAGCACGAGGATGAGGAGTACGAACGCCCAGACGTCTGCCCAGGACTGGCTGCCGAACTTGTCCATGCCGGGGATGTCCGCGATGTAGGCGGTGGACAGGGCTTCGGCGACGCCGAGGACGAGGCCGCCGAGCATGGCGCCGTAGATGTTGCCGATGCCGCCGAGGACGGCCGCGGTGAACGCCTTGAGGCCGAGGATGAAGCCCATGCGGAAGTCGATCTGGCCGTACTTGAAGCCGTAGGCGACGGAGCCGACCGCGGCGAAGGCGGCGCCGAGGGCGAACGCGATCACGATGATGCGGTCGGTGTTGACGCCCATCAGCTTGGCGGTGTCCGGGTCCTGGGCGGTGGCCTGCATGCCGCGTCCGGTACGGGTGCGCATCACGAAGTAGGCGAGGACGGCCATGCTGAGCGGGGCGGCGGCGACGAGGAAGACGTCTCCGGTCTGGATGGTGACGTTGCCGATCTCGAAGGGTCCGCCGGGGATGCTCGGGAAGGTGCGCGCGGACTTGGCCTCGGGGTACCAGGCCCACACGGCCTGCTGGAGGGCGAGGGAGAGGCCGATGGCGGTGATCAGCGGGGCGAGCCGGGGCGCGCTGCGCAGCGGCCGGTAGGCGAATCGTTCCGCTCCCACGGCGACGGTCACGGCGACCACGATGGCGCCGACCAGCATCAGCGGCAGGGCGATCCACATGGAGGTGCCGTCGGGCAGGATGTACACGTAGACAGTGAGGGCGCCGAAGGCGCCGGTCATGAATATCTCGCCGTGGGCGAAGTTGATGAGCTGGACGATGCCATAGACCATGGTGTAGCCGATGGCGACCAGCCCGTACATGGAACCAAGTAGCAGGCCGTTGACGAGCTGCTGCGGCAGTTCGTTCACCGCATGTCCTCCGAGCGTGGGATAAGCGACGGATGTGGCCGGAAGTGGCCGGATGCGAGTCCGCGCGGGGCGCCTCTTGAGCGCCCCGCGCGGCTCGGCTGGTGCGGCGGTGGGTCAGGAACCGTTGTAGGTGCCGGACTCCACGGCCTTCCAGGCCCCGTCCTTGACGGAGTAGACCGTGAGCTGCTTGTTGGTGGCGTCGCCGTACTCGTCGAAGGAGACCTTGCCGGTCACGCCGTCGAAGGAGACGTTCTGGAGGGCGGCGGTGACCTGCGCGCGGGCGTCGGAGGGCAGCTTGCCGTCGTTGTCGTCGACGACCTTCTTGACGGCCTCGATGATCGACCAGGCGGAGTCGTAGGAGTAGCCGCCGTAGGCCGCGTACGCCTCCTTGTAGCCCTCGGCCTTGTAGTCCGCGACGAACTGCTTGGCGGAGGGGAGGGTCTCCACCGGGGCGCCGACGGAGGTGGCGAGGTCGCCGGTGGCGGAGGCGCCGCCGAGCTTGATGAAGTCGTCGGCGTAGATGCCGTCGCCGCCGACCAGCGGGACCTTGGCGCCAGCCGCCTTGATCTGCTTGCTGAGCGGGCCGGCCTGCGGGTACTCGCCGCCGTAGTAGACCACCTCGGCACCGGAGTTCTTCACCTTGGTGGCGACCGCGGAGAAGTCCTTGGTGTCGGGGTTGATGTGCTCGGTGCCGACGACCTTGCCGCCCAGCTTCTTGAACTCGGCGGAGAAGGTGGCGGCGAGACCGGCGCCGTAGGTCTTCTTGTCGTCGATGACGAAGACCTTGGTCTTCTTGGCCTTGTTGTAGACGTACTGGGCGGCGAACGGGCCCTGGATGGCGTCCGTGGTCGCGGTGCGGAAGTACGACTTGTACGTGCGGGCCTTGGTCTTTTGCCAGTTGACGCCCTGGGTCAGCGCCGGGTTGGTGTTGGCGGGGGAGACCTGGGCCAGCTTGGCGTCGTCGAGGACCTTCTGCATCGACTCGGCGACGGAGGAGTTCAGCGGGCCGACGACACCGAGGACGCTCTTGTCGGTGACGAAGGCGGTGGAGTTCTGCTGGCCGGACGAGGGCTGGGCCTGGTCGTCCTTGGCGTCGATCTTGAAGGTGACGCCCTTGACGTACTCCTTCTTGTTCGCGGTCTTGACCGCGAGGTCCACCGAGTTCTTGATGCCGAGGCCCAGCGCGGACAGGTCGCCGGTCAGCGGGGCGTCGATGCCGATGGTGACGGTGGTGCCGCCCTTGGCGTCGGAGCCGTTGTCGCCGCTGTCGCGCGAGCCGCAGGCGGTGAGGGTGAGCGCTCCCGCGGACAGCGCGGCGGTGATGGCGATGAGCGAACGTTGACGCACGATCAGTCCTTTCCCTGGACGACCGCATCCCCATGGAAACGGTCGAGCCGCGCGCCTGGCCGAAAAGTGAATCCGGGGCGCGGTGACTGGCCGTGACTCTAAGCGTGTGATGGGAACGTGGAGGAGAGCTTGACCAAGGCTGTGACGCTCTTGTTATGACACGAGGTAATGCAGAGCGGTACGCCCTGGGGGGAACGCCGGAATTCCAGCCGATTCGCCCTGTCCACATGCTGAGAACGCGCAGCACCTGCCCTCAACTGTTCAGGCGTCTCGGGGGTTTTGGTGATGACGGCGCACTTTCGCCACAGGCTTCCCCGAGAGCGCGGGAGAGGTATCGGGTGTAGCGCGGACCGAGGATGAAACTCTGGGTTTGTATTGCGCGCGTATTACGCAGTGTTACTTCCAGGAAAGGCAGTGCGGCGTTTTTGGGCACCCTTC
The DNA here is from genome assembly GCF_004784475.1 of Streptomyces bauhiniae. Lineage (GTDB taxonomy): Bacteria > Actinomycetota > Actinomycetes > Streptomycetales > Streptomycetaceae > Streptomyces > Streptomyces seoulensis. The sequence goes on along the minus strand of NZ_SRRT01000003.1, from coordinate 212,436 downwards.
CGCATTCCGTGACACGCATGGTCACGGTGATCACCCGCGCGGAACCGGGTGCGGTCCGGAAGGGGGCGCGGGGCTCGGATTCGGCCGACATCCCGGCGTAGGGCTGGCTCACCCGGGTCACGGTGACCGGGGGTCCGGACTCCACGGTGAGCCGCACGTCGAAGGCGAGGCGGTGGGGTGCGGTGGTGCGGCCGGCCAGGAAGGTCACGGTCACCGTCTGTGCGGGAAAGGGGAGTTCGGGCGGGGGCGCCGGGCGCGGGCGGGTGACCCAGAGGGCGGCGCCGGCCGCCAGTACGGCGCAGGCGGTGGCCGGAATCAGTAGGGTGCGGCGCTGCCAGGGGCGGGGTGCCGGGCGTGGCTCGGCGGGCTCGCGCGCCCAGGTGTCCTCGCCGGGTTCCAGCGGGCCGATGCCGGTCACCGCCGGACTCCGGGCACAGTGAGAACGCCGGGCGCGATGAGAAGTGCCCCGCCCCGTCCCATGCGCCGAAAGCTACGGCGTGGGACGGGACGGGGCAATGGGGAGCGTCAGTCCTTCGCCGGGGCCTCGCCCGCCGGGAGGTCGCGCAGGAGGCAGGTCAGCCGGGCCGTGCAGACGCGGCGGTCCTGCTCGTCGGTGATGACGATCTCGTACGTCGCCGTGGAGCGGCCCCGGTGGACCGGGGTGGCGACGCCGGTGACCAGGCCGGAGCGGACGCCCCGGTGGTGGGTGCAGTTCAGGTCGACACCGACGGCGACCTTGGAGCTGCCGCCGTGCAGCATCGAGCCGACCGAGCCCAGGGTCTCGGCGAGCACCGCCGAGGCACCGCCGTGCAGCAGGCCGTACGGCTGGGTGTTGCCCTCCACCGGCATGGTGCCGACCACCCGCTCCGGCGCCGCCTCGATGATCTGCACGCCCATCCGCGTCCCCAGGTGACCGGCGGAGAACATCGCGGGCAGGTCCACACCGAGCGCCGCGTACTCGTCGATGATCTCCTGCGGGAATTTCACCTGCTGCTGCTCACCCATGCCCGGCTCCGTTCTCGTGCGCCTGTCCGGCGGCGACCCATATCACTGAGCGAACGCTCAGTCGGTCGCCGATTGTTCCAGACGCCCTTCCGGGCGCGCCTCCAGCCGGACCACCACCGACTTGCTGGCCGGGGTGTTGCTGGTGTCGGCGGTGGCGTCCAGCGGCACCAGCACATTGGTCTCCGGGTAGTACGAGGCGGCGCAGCCCCGCGCGGTCGGGTAGTGCACCACCCGGAAACCGGGCGCCCGCCGCTCCACCCCGTCGCTCCACTCACCCACCAGGTCCACGTAACTCCCGTCGCTCACACCGAGTTGGCGGGCGTCCTCGGGGTGGACCAGCACCACGCGGCGGCCGTCGGTGATGCCCCGGTAGCGGTCGTCCAGGCCGTAGATCGTGGTGTTGTACTGGTCGTGCGAGCGCAGCGTCTGCAGCAGCAGCCGGCCCTCGGGCAGCTCGGGGTGCTCCACCGGCGCGGCGGTGAAGTTGGCCTTGCCGGTGGCGGTGGGGAAACGGCGCTCGTCGCGCGGGGCGTGCGGCAGGGTGAAGCCGCCGGGGCGGGCGACGCGGGCGTTGAAGTCCTCGAAGCCGGGGACCACCCGCGCGATGCGGTCGCGGATCGCCGCGTAGTCCCGCTCGAACTCCGCCCACGGCACCGTGCTGTGCGGCAGCACGCGCCGCGCCAGCCGGGCCACGATGGCGGGCTCGGACAGCAGATGGGGACTGGCGGGCGCCAGCCGGCCGCGCGAGGCGTGCACCATGCCCATGGAGTCCTCGACGGTGACGAACTGCTCGCCCCCGCCCTGGACATCGCGCTCGGTGCGCCCCAGCGTCGGCAGGATCAGCGCGCGGGCGCCGGTGACCACGTGCGAGCGGTTGAGCTTGGTCGACACATGCACGGTCAGCCGGGCCCGCCGCATGGCCGCCTCGGTGACCTCGGTGTCGGGGGAGGCGGAGACGAAGTTGCCGCCCATGGCGAAGAACACCTTCGCCTCGCCGTCCCGCAGCGCGCGGATGGCCCGGACGACGTCGTAGCCGTGCTCGCGCGGCGGGGCGAAGCCGAACTCCCGCTCCAGCGCGTCCAGGAAGGCGGGCGCGGGGCGCTCGAAGATGCCCATCGTGCGGTCGCCCTGCACATTGGAGTGGCCGCGCACCGGACACACCCCGGCGCCGGGACGGCCGATGTTTCCGCGCAGCAGCAGGAAGTTGACCACCTCGCGGATGGTCGGCACCGAGTGCTTGTGCTGGGTGAGGCCCATGGCCCAGCAGACGATGGTCCGCTCGGAGGCCAGCACCATCTCCAGGGCCCGCTCGATCTCCGCACGGCCGAGCCCGGTGGCGGCCAGCGTCTCGTCCCAGTCGGCCTTGGCCGCCGCGTCCGCGAACTCCTCGTAGCCGTGCGTGTGTTCGCGGACGAACTCCTCGTCGACCGCGCCGTCCGTCTCCAGGACCAGCTTGTTCAGCAGGCGGAAGAGGGCCTGGTCGCCGCCGATGCGGATCTGCAGGAACAGATCGGTGAGCGCGGCGCCCTTGAGCATGCCCTGCGGGGTCTGCGGGTTCTTGAACCGCTCCAGGCCCGCCTCGGGCAGCGGATTGACGCTGATGATCTTGGCGCCGGACGCTTTCGCCTTCTCCAGCGCGGAGAGCATGCGCGGGTGGTTGGTGCCGGGGTTCTGCCCGGCCACGATGATCAGGTCGGCCCGGTACAGGTCCTCCAGCAGGACGCTGCCCTTGCCGATGCCGATCGTCTCCGAGAGCGCCGAACCGGACGACTCGTGGCACATGTTGGAGCAGTCGGGCAGGTTGTTGGTGCCCAGCTCGCGGGCGAAGAGCTGGTACAGGAACGCCGCCTCGTTGCTGGTGCGTCCCGAGGTGTAGAAGACGGCCTCGTCCGGCGAGCCGAGGGCCGCGATCTCCTCCGCGACGATGTCGAAGGCGCGCTCCCAGGTGACCGGCTCGTAGCGCTCGGCGCCCTCGGGCAGGTACATGGGGTGGGTGAGGCGGCCCTGCTGGCCCAGCCAGTAGCCGCTGCGCCCGGCGAGGTCGGCCACCGGGTGCACGGCGAAGAACTCCGGGGTGACCCGGCGCAGCGTGGCCTCCTCGGCCACCGCCTTGGCGCCGTTCTCGCAGAACTCCGCCATGTGCCGGTGCTCCGGCTCGGGCCAGGCGCAGCCGGGGCAGTCGAAGCCGTCCTTCTGGTTCACCCGCAGCAGGGTCAGCGCGGTGCGCCGCACCCCCATCTGCTGCTGCGCGATCTTCAGGGAGTGCCCCACGGCGGGCAGTCCCGCCGCCGCGTGCTTCGGCTCCCCTGTCCGCGGCGCGTCCTGCACCGGATCACCCTTGGGCGGCTTCGTCGCCATCGCCCGCTCCCCTTCGATCGTCTTTCTCACATCCGGGGTCCCCCGGCCCCGCCGCACAAGCATGCCCCGCGAGCGGCCGCAGCGGGAGCCCTGTGGACAGCGGGTGGGGACAAGCCCTGTGGACAGTGCGCGATCTTCCGGTGAAACGGTTCGCGGACTCGGCTGTCAGTGCGGCGTGGCAGGATCGGGGGCGTGGCAGAGACAGCATCGAAGAAGACCGACACCCCTCCCGGCGGCCGACCCCGCCTGATGCTCATGGACGGGCACTCACTGGCGTACCGCGCGTTCTTCGCGCTGCCCGCGGAGAACTTCACCACCGCGACGGGCCAGCCGACGAACGCGATCTACGGCTTCGCCTCGATGCTGGCCAACACCCTGCGTGACGAGGCGCCCACGCACTTCGCGGTCGCGTTCGACGTGTCCCGCAAGACCTGGCGCTCGGAGACGTTCACCGAGTACAAGGCGAACCGCTCCAAGACGCCGGACGAGTTCAAGGGCCAGGTCGAGCTGATCGGCGAGCTGCTGGACGCGATGCACGCGCCCCGCTTCGCCGTGGACGGCTTCGAGGCGGACGACGTGATCGCCACCCTTGCCACCCAGGCCGAGGCCGAGGGCTTCGACGTGCTGATCGTCACCGGCGACCGGGACTCCTTCCAACTGGTCAGCGAGCACACCACGGTGCTCTACCCGACCAAGGGCGTCTCGGAGCTGACCCGGTTCACCCCGGAGAAGGTTTTCGAGAAGTACGGGTTGACGCCCGCGCAGTACCCCGACTTCGCCGCCCTGCGCGGCGACCCGTCCGACAACCTGCCCGGCATCCCCGGCGTCGGCGAGAAGACCGCCGCGAAGTGGATCAACCAGTTCGGCTCGTTCGCCGAGCTGGTCGAGCGGGTCGAGGAGGTCAAGGGCAAGGCCGGGCAGAACCTCCGCGACCACCTGGAGTCGGTCAAGCTCAACCGCGTGCTGACCGAGCTGGAGCGCTCGGTCGAGCTGCCGAAGACGGTCGCGGACCTCGGCCGTGAGCCGTACGACCGCAAGGGCGTGGCGGCGTTCCTGGACACCCTGGAGATCCGCAACCCCTCGCTGCGCGAGCGGCTCTTCGCCGTCGACCCCGGCGCCGAGGAGGCCGAGGCCACCCCGGTCGTCGCGGACGGCGTCGAGGTGGACGGCACGGTCCTGGGCACCGGCGAGCTGGCCGGCTGGCTGGCCGAGCACGCCGGTGAGCCGCTGGGCATGGCCACGGTCGACACCTGGGCGCTGGGCTCCGGCTCGGTCGCCGAGGTCGCCCTGGCCGCTGCCGGGGGAGCGGCCGCCTTCTTCGACCCCGCCGAGCTGGACGAGGCCGACGAGCGGGCGTTCGCCGGCTGGCTGGCCGACCCCGAGCGGCCCAAGGTGCTGCACAACGCCAAGGGCGCCATGCGGGTGCTGGCCGAGCACGGCTGGAGTGTGGAGGGCGTGTCCATGGACACCGCGCTCGCCGCCTACCTGGTCAAGCCCGGCCGGCGCTCCTTCGACCTGGACGCGCTCTCGCTGGAGTACCTGCACCGCGAGCTGGCCCCGGCCGCCGCGGCCGACGGTCAGCTCGCCTTCGGCGGGGACGACGGCGCCGAGGCCGAGGCCCTGATGATCAAGGCCCGCGCCATCCTCGACCTGGGCGAGGCGCTGGAGACCCGGCTCGCCGAGGTCGGCGCGGCCGACCTGCTGCGGGACATGGAACTGCCCACCTCCGCCCTGCTCGCCCGCATGGAGCGGCACGGCATCGCGGCCGACCGCCCGCACCTGGAGACCATGGAGCAGACCTTCGCGGGCGCCGTGCAGCAGGCCGTGAAGGAGGCGCACGCGGCCGCCGGGCACGAGTTCAACCTCGGCTCGCCCAAGCAGCTCCAGGAGGTCCTCTTCGGCGAGCTGGCGCTGCCCAGGACCAAGAAGACCAAGACCGGTTACACCACCGACGCCGACGCCCTGGCCTGGCTCGCCGCGCAGACCGACAACGAACTGCCGGTGATCATGCTCCGCCACCGGGAGCAGGCCAAGCTGCGCGTCACCGTCGAGGGCCTGATCAAGACCATCGCCGCCGACGGCCGTATCCACACCACCTTCAACCAGACGGTGGCCGCGACCGGCCGGCTGTCCTCCACCGACCCCAACCTGCAGAACATCCCGGTCCGCACCGACGAGGGCCGCGCGATCCGCCGGGGCTTCGTGGTCGGCGAGGGCTTCGAGTCCCTGATGACGGCCGACTACAGCCAGATCGAGCTGCGCGTCATGGCCCACCTCTCCGAGGACGCCGGCCTGATCGAGGCGTTCACCTCCGGCGAGGACCTGCACACCACGGTCGCCTCCCAGGTGTTCTCGGTCGGCCGGGACGCGGTGGACGCGGAGATGCGGCGCAAGATCAAGGCCATGTCGTACGGCCTCGCCTACGGCCTGTCCGCCTTCGGCCTCTCCCAGCAGCTCAACATCGACGCCGGCGAGGCCCGCGCGCTGATGGACACCTACTTCGAGCGGTTCGGCGGAGTACGGGACTACCTGCGCCGCGCGGTCGACGAGGCGCGGGCGACGGGCTACACGGCGACCCTCTTCGGCCGCCGCCGCTACCTGCCCGACCTCAACAGCGACAACCGCCAGCGCCGCGAGGCCGCCGAGCGGATGGCGCTGAACGCCCCGATCCAGGGCACCGCCGCCGACATCGTCAAGATCGCGATGCTCCACGTCGACCGGGCGCTGCGCGAGGCGGAGCTGAAGTCCCGCATGCTGCTCCAGGTCCACGACGAAATCGTGCTGGAGATCGCCCCCGGCGAGCGTGCTGCCACCGAGGAGATCGTCCGCCGCGAGATGGCGAACGCCGTCAGCCTGCGCGCCCCGCTGGACGTCTCGGTGGGCGTCGGCCCGGACTGGGAGTCGGCGGCGCACTGAGCCAACGGAAACCCCGCGGGGAGCGGCCCTCCCCGCGGGGTTTCACTCACGTGGCCCCCGCCAGAACGCAGCCCCCGCCCGCCACCCGCGAGACTGCGGGCATGGGTATACGCATGCTTCACCGCCTGAGGCCCGCCCCGCGGCACGGCAGTACGGAGCGTACGGACACCGGACCGGCGCCGGAGGCGTCCGGGACAGCCGTGCCCGTCGTCGCGGCCGGTGCCAGCGCCGCCCGCCGCCCCGCGCACCCGCTGACCGGCGTCCGCCGGGCCGGCGCCGCCACCCGCCGGGTCCTGGCCGCAGGGGCCCGCCGCCTCCCCGACCGGCACGCCTGCGCCGACCTCGTACGCGGCTATCTCGCGCTGCTGCTGACCCACCTGCCGAAGGCACGCCCCCGGCATACGCTCACCGTGTTCGTGGCCTCCCTCACCGACCGCCCCGCCCCTGCCGCCCCGCGCCGACCGTCGCGCCCCGCGACACCGGGTCCCCGCTCGGGACGGAAGCGGGCCTAGCACCGCCGGGCCGCCACACCCGGAGCGCGCCCGCGTACAGCACCACCCCGAGCAGCAGGCCCGCGCCCGCGCCGAAGCACACCGTGGGCACCAGCTCCCAGGGCCGGGCCACCGCACCCCAGTACGCCCACCAGCGCACCGCCCGTACCACCGCCGCGCCCAGCGCACAGCCCACCAGCACGGCCAGCGCCCAGCACCGGTCCCGTACGGAGAGCAGCGGCACGCCCAGCGGGTCGGCGGCTGGGGCCGCGCGGAGCGCCCGTACCAGGAAGACGGTGATCCCGACGGCGGCCAGGGCCGAGGTGCCGTACTGGAGCCACTGGAAGAGGGGAATTCCGGCCATCGTGCGGGCGAGCACCGGGACCAGGTCGGTGCCCCAGCGGTCGTGGTGGGTGAAGGCGTCCCACACCACGTGCGTGACCCCGCCGAGCACCGCCGAGACGTACCACCACAGCGCAAGGGACGCCCGGACCCGCGCGCGGGGTGCCCCGCACCGCAGCAGGGCGGCGGGCCTCGGCTGCCAGCGCCGGGGGAGCAGCGCCACCAGCGGCTCGCGCACCAGCAGCCAGAGCGCCACCAGCGCCCAGGAGATCAGCACGTCCACGGTGAGCACACTGGTGAAGGAGTGCGTGAACGTCCCGAACTCCATCGCCTCCGCGTGGACGCTGGCCGCGTAATACGTCAGGTCCGGCGCGAAGGAGCCCGCGACGAGCACCGCGGGGACCAGCGGCCCCCGCCCGGTCCCGTCCCGGCGGACGGCGGGCAGTACGGCCGCGGCATGGCTGAGTGTGAACGGCAACGAAGTCCTCCCGGAACGGCCGGCACGGGCCGCGCCGGTGATCGCGCGCCCAGTATGCGTGATCCGCCCCCACCGGCCGCGCGGGCGACGGGAGTCGGCCAAGTCCGGAAAACGCGGGCGCCACGGGTGCCTCGGGACAGGGGAGTTGACGTAGGGTCGGCCGGGGCGCATCTGTCGTGCACACGGTCAGGTGACCCACCCCACAGACCACAGGGCGGCACACCGGGCAACCGTGGCACCGGCTCGGCCGTCACACCTTCAGTCGGGACAGGCGCAGACGGACGCCGAGGGCGTCCACGGGAGGGGTTCACTCTATGGCGGCGCACAAGGGCAGGCGGCTGCGCAAGGGAGCGGCGACGACCGCGGCGGCCGCCTTGGCGGTGGCGGCACTCTCCGCGTCCCAGGCACCGGGCGCGACCGGCGCCCCCGAACCCCTCCAGACCAGCGCGGGTCACAGCACCCCCGTGCCAGAGGCGTCGGCGGACGGCAACGCCACCGGCAACTCCCCGTACTACACGGACCTTCCGCCGCTCAACAGCCCCCTGCCGAGCCCGTCCTCCACGATCGGCACGCCCGTCTCGCGGGGCGAGGGCGAGGCGGGCATCCCCGCGACCGTCCTGGACGCCTACCAGAAGGCCGAGGCCGCACTCCGCGCCGCCAAGCCCGGCTGCAACCTGCCCTGGCAACTCCTCGCCGCCATCGGCAAGGTGGAGTCCGGCCAGGCCAGAGGCGGCCGCGTGAGTGCCGACGGCACCACGATCAGCCCGATCATCGGCCCCCAGCTCGACGGCAACGGCTTCGCCCTCATCAAGGACACCGACCACGGTGCCTACGACGGCAACAGCTCCTACGACCAGGCCATCGGCCCGATGCAGTTCATCCCGTCCACCTGGGCCTGGGCGGGCCGCGACGGCAACGGCGACGGCAAGGCCGACCCGAACAACGTCTACGACGCCGCCCTCGCCGCGGGCCACTACCTGTGCCGCAACGGCTGGGACCTCTCCACGGAACGCGACCTGCACCGCGCGATCCTCAGCTACAACAACTCCACCGACTACCTCAACCTCGTGCTGAGCTGGGTGGATTACTACCGCAAGGGCACCCACTCGGTCCCGGACGGCTCCGGCGGCGTCCCCAGCCACCGCAGCGACGACGACCTGCCGCGCACGAGCAGGCCCGCCGGTCCGGGCACGGCCTCGCCGAAGCCGACGAAGCCGGGCAAGCCCTCGAAGCCGGCGAATCCGCCCAAGTCAAGCCCGAGTCCGGACCCCACCACGCCCGGCAGCCCCTCGCCCGAGCCGACCCCGCCGGCCGGGACACCCACCCCGTCCGACACGGTGGACCACCTCGTCTCCCCGGACCTGGACGGCACCGAGCTGACCGCCACGGCCGGAGACGCCTTCGAGCGGCGGATCGGCGCCCGCGCGGTGACCAAGGACGGCAAGTCCGTGGCCAAGATCCGGGTGCGGTTCACCATCAGCGGCGACACCGACGCCACCTTCACCGGCGGCGAGCGGGTGGCCACCATCGCCACCGACGCCAAGGGCGTCGCCCTCGCCCCGCAGCTCCTCGCGGGGGAGCAGGCCGGCACCTTCAAGATCAGCAGCGTGGTCGTCGGGCACGCGGCCAAGGGCGTCGGCTACACGGCCACCGTCACCCCGCGCCCCGCCGACAAGCTGGTCCGCACCTCCGACACCGCGCTGACCAGCGCTCCGGGCGGCGAGTTCGGGCAGGTCCAGGTGAAGGCGACGTACAAGGGCGCCCCGGCGGCCAAGGTCGGCGCCACCGCCACGCTGATCAAGTCCGCGGCCAACCCCAGCGCGAACATCGTCGGGCCCTACTTCAAGGACGCGAACGGCCAGCCCGTCCGCACCCTCACCGGGCTCACCACCGACGCGAACGGTGTCGTCACGCTGCCCAAGCTGTACGCGGACCTGTTCAGCGGCACCTACCTGCTCCGCGTCACCACGCCGGGCGGTGGCAGCGTCACCGTCGAGCTGAAGGTGTCGGTCCTGGCGAGCGCCTCGGCCAGCCCCTCGCCGAGCCCGTCGGCCAGCTCCTGAGGTTGTTCACCGCTTGAGCCGGGCCGTCGTGTGACGGGTCGGCTCGGCGGTGGCCGGGTCTTCGGGCCAGGGGTGCTTCGGGTACCGCCCGCGCAGCTCGGCCCGGACCGCCCGGTAGCCGCCTTGCCAGAACGAGGCGAGGTCCGCCGTCACAGCGGCGGGCCGCCCGGCGGGCGACAGCAGATGCACCAGCAGCGGCACCCCGGCCACCTCCGGGGTCTGCCGCAGCCCGAACATCTCCTGCAACTTCACGGCCAGCACCGGCCGTTCGGGGTCCGCGTAGTCGACCCGCACCCGTGAGCCGCTCGGTACGGCGATCCGCTCCGGCGCCAGCTCGTCCAGCCGCGCCGCCTCTCCACTCGCCCACGGCAACAGCCGCGCGAGCGCCTGCCCCGCGTCGATCCGCCCCAGGTCCGCCCGACGCCGGGCCCGCCCCAACTCCGGCTCCAGCCAGTCGTCCACGCGGGCCAGCAGCGCCTCGTCGGACATGTCCGGCCACGGCTCCCCGAGGCGCGAGTGAAGGAATGCCAGCCGCTGCCGCAGGAGTTGACCGTGCTCGGTCCACCGCAGCAACCCCAGCCCTTCTCGCTCCAACCCGTCGACGAGGGCGGCCCGCACCAACTCGGGGTCGGCGCCTCTGATCGGCCGTACGGCCAACTCGACGGCCCCCAGCCGCTCAACCCGCCGCGCCACAACATCCCCCTCGGCCCAGCACACCTCCTCCCGCTCCTCCAACAACGAAGCGGCAGCCGCCCGAGCGACCTCCTCCCGCACAGCAGCCCCCAGCCGCACCCGCCCATGCCCCTTCCCCACAGGCCGATCCGCCACAGCCACCACAATCCACGGCGCCCCCCGCAACGCCGACGCCTCATCCAGCTCGACCCGACTCCCGGACACCATCAGATACGACCCCCCGTCCAGCCGGGCGATCCGCTCGGGAAAGGCGAGGGCGGCGACTTGACCGACGGCGGCTTCGTCGCCGGGAAGGCCGGGTTCGGACGTGGACGACCCGTGCCGGACGCCTCCCGCGCTCGCCCCGGACGCGACCACGCGCGAATCGCCGCCCGACGGGGCCGCCTGGCGCGCGCCGCCTCGCCTCGCCGGTCCTCGGCCGGGGTCCGCCCGCGTCCCTGAGCCGGTCGGCCAGGACCCGCGGCCCGGCACGCCCTTCGGCGTCCGCCCCTCCGCGCTCGCCCCGGACGAGGCGGGGCCCCCGTGCGCCGGGGCCGCGTGGTCCGGGTTGTTCGGCTGGGCCTGTCCTCGGCCGGGTTCTGTGTGCGTCTCTGAGCCGGTCTGCCAGGACCCGCCGCCCGGCACGCCCTTCCGTCGCCCCTCCGCGCTCGCCCCAGAGGAGGCCGCGCGGGCGTCGCCGTCCGAGGGGGTCGCCTGGGCCGGGGCGCTTTGCCGCGTCCGCTCGTCCGGCCCGCTCTCGGAGCCCACGCCCGCCGTACGCCCCGCCGCCCCCCGCAGCCTCCGTACCTCCGCCGCCCAGCGCCCCGCGTACGCGTCCCCGCCCCGGCGGGCCCGGCGCAGGGCACCTGCCAGGTCGTCGCCGTAGTCGCGCGGGACCTCCTCCGAGAGGAGGGCGACTGTTTCTGCGGCGGCGGGGGTGGGCGCGTCGAGGAGGGCTCGGCCGAGGCGGGGGTGGAGGCCGAGGTGGGAGAGGCGGGTGCCTCGGGGGGTGGCCCGGCCGAGCGGGTCGACGGCGCCCACGGCCGTCAGGACGTCGCGGGCCGCTGCCATCGCGCCGGCCGGGGGCGGGTCCAGCAGGGCGAGGCCCGTGGCGTCCGGGTCGCCCCAGCAGGACGCCTGGAGGGCGAACGCGGTCAGGTCGGCGACCTTGATCTCCGGGGCCGGGAAGGCGGGGAGGCGGGGGTCCTCGGCGTGGTCCCAGCAGCGGTAGACCACACCGGGTGCCTCGCGCCCCGCCCGGCCCGCGCGCTGGGCACCGGCCGCGCGGGACGCCCGTACCGTCGCCAGGCCGCTCAAGCCGCGCGCGTGGTCCACGCGGGGCTCCCGCGCGAGCCCCGCGTCCACGACGACCCGGACGCCCGGCACCGTGAGGGAGGACTCGGCCACGGAGGTCGCCAGGACCACCCGGCGCCGCTCGCCGGGGGAGAGCACCGCGTCCTGCACGGCGGCGGGGGCCCGGCCGTGCACCTGGAGCACGTCGACACCCGGAAGCTGTCCCAACTGGCCCGCCACGCGGGCGATCTCACCCACGCCGGGCAGAAAACACAGCACGTCACCGGACTGCTCGGCCAGAGCCCGCCGCACGACCGAGGCCACATGCGCGAGGAGCGCCGGGTCCACCCGCATCCCGTGCGGCGGCCGTACCGGACGCGCGGGCGGCGCCCAGACCACCTCCACGGGGTACGACACCCCGGCCGCCTCCACCACCGGCGCACCGCCGAGCAGCCGCGCCCAGCCCTGCGCGTCGGTGGTCGCGGAGGCCGCCACCAGGCGGAGGTCGGGCCGGAGGGTGCCCCGTACGTCCCAGAGGAAGGCGGCGGCCGTGTCCGCGTCGAGATGCCGCTCGTGGCACTCGTCCAGCACCACCACGTCGACACCGGCCAGCTCCTGGTCCCGCTGGAGCCGCTGGAGGAGGACACCGGTGGTCACGACCTCCACGCGAGTGTGGCGCCCCACCACACGTTCACCGCGAACGGTGTGGCCGACGCTGACCCCCGGCTGCTCGCCCAGCAGCCACGCCATCCGCCGCGCGGCGGCCCGCGCCGCGATCCGGCGGGGCTCGGCCACCACGACCCGCCGCGCCGGACCCCCGCCGACCAGCCCGGCCAGCACCAGCGGCACGAGCGTCGTCTTGCCGGTACCGGGCGGCGCCACCAGCACGGCGGTGCCCGGCCCGTCCAGCGCGGCGGTCAGGTCGGGCAGGGCGGAGCGCACGGGCAGCGCGGCGAGGGCGTCGTCACGGATCACGCCCCCAGTGTCGTACGCCGGGGAGCCGGGGCGGTCAGTCCCGTTCGCAGACGAAGATCGCGGTACCGGGGATGAGGTTGCCGCGCAGCGGGGACCAGCCGCCCCACTCGGAGGTGTTCCAGGCCGGCCACTCCGGCTCCACCAGGTCCACCAGCCGGAACCCGGAGGACACGATGTCCCGCACCCGGTCACCGATGGTGCGGTGGTGCTCCACATAGACGGCGTGACCGTCGTCGCCCTGCTCCACATAAGGAGTGCGGTCGAAGTAGGACGACGCCACCGACAGCCCCTCCGGGCCCGGCTCGTCCGGGAACGCCCAGCGGACCGGATGCGTCACCGAGAACACCAGCCGGCCGCCCGGCCGCAGCACCCGCCGCACCTCGCGCAGCACCAGCCGGGGATCGGCCACGAACGGCAGCGCCCCGTACGCCGAGCACACCACGTCGAAGGAGGCGTCCGCGAAGGGCAGCGCGCCCGCGTCCGCGCACACCAGCGGGAACGCCGAGCCGATGCGCAGCGCGTGCTGGAGCTGCCGGTGGGAGAGGTCGAGCGCGACCGGACGGGCACCCTGGGCGGCCAGCCAGCGCGCGCACTGCGCCGCGCCCGCGCCGATCTCCAGCACGTCCCGGCCCTTCAGCTCCTCCGCCGGGCCGAGCAGCTCGGCCTCCACCTCGTCCAGCCCCTCCGGGCACCAGACGAAGCGGTCGTCACCGAGGAAGGTGCCGTGCTCGACCTGGTACTCGTCGGCGTTCCGGTCCCACCAGCCCCGGTTGGCCCTGCTGCTCTCCGCGACCCCCGCGTCACGGCGAGTGGCTTCCGGCTCTGATTCCTCCGGCCCCTCCGGGTCGTGCTCCACAGGCTCTTGGATGATCGGCTCCCTCGTCGTACTCTTCCGTCCAACCGGCCCGCCGGACGCGTGTCACGGAAGGGATCGCGCGGTCACGCGCGCCCAGTTGGGCGATTGTTCAGCCGGGTATGCGGCGATCCGTCCGCGGTGTGCGCCTTCGCGCATTGACCCTGCCCGGCTGCCCCCGTATGCTACAAGTTGCGCTGCGGGCCTGCGCACCTCAGACGTAGCAGGTCGCGCTCGCATCTGTATGTATCCCTCGGTTCTCGAGGCGCCACCGGGCACCCGGTGCTCAAGTGGCGCTTCCTTGGCTGTCCGGCTTCTGCAGAGCGAAACGGGCTCCCGGCGTAAGCAGTACCTACGACTTCAATGTCCGTACCGGAGCCCTTTCCCACATGACGAGCAGCACCGAGACCACCGCCACCACCCCGCAGGTTGCGGTCAACGACATCGGTAACGAGGAAGCCTTCCTCGCCGCGATCGACGAGACGATCAAGTACTTCAACGACGGCGACATCGTCGACGGCGTCATCGTGAAGGTCGACCGGGACGAGGTCCTGCTCGACATCGGTTACAAGACCGAAGGTGTCATCCCGAGCCGCGAGCTCTCGATCAAGCACGACGTCGACCCGAACGAGGTCGTCAAGGTCGGCGACGAGATCGAGGCCCTGGTTCTCCAGAAGGAGGACAAGGAAGGCCGCCTGATCCTCTCGAAGAAGCGCGCCCAGTACGAGCGCGCCTGGGGCACCATCGAGAAGATCAAGGAAGAGGACGGCATCGTCACCGGTACCGTCATCGAGGTCGTCAAGGGTGGTCTCATCCTCGACATCGGCCTCCGCGGCTTCCTCCCGGCCTCCCTGGTCGAGATGCGCCGCGTCCGCGACCTCCAGCCCTACGTGGGCAAGGAGCTCGAGGCGAAGATCATCGAGCTGGACAAGAACCGCAACAACGTGGTCCTGTCCCGCCGTGCCTGGCTCGAGCAGACCCAGTCCGAGGTCCGCCAGACGTTCCTCACGACCCTCCAGAAGGGTCAGGTCCGCTCCGGCGTCGTGTCCTCGATCGTCAACTTCGGTGCCTTCGTGGACCTGGGTGGCGTCGACGGTCTGGTGCACGTCTCCGAGCTGTCCTGGAAGCACATCGACCACCCGTCCGAGGTTGTCGAGGTCGGCCAGGAAGTCACCGTCGAGGTCCTCGACGTGGACATGGACCGCGAGCGCGTCTCCCTGTCGCTGAAGGCGACCCAGGAAGACCCGTGGCAGCAGTTCGCCCGCACCCACCAGATCGGCCAGGTCGTGCCCGGCAAGGTCACGAAGCTGGTTCCGTTCGGTGCGTTCGTCCGCGTGGACGAGGGCATCGAGGGTCTGGTCCACATCTCCGAGCTGGCCGAGCGCCACGTGGAGATCCCGGAGCAGGTCGTCCAGGTCAACGACGAGATCTTCGTCAAGGTCATCGACATCGACCTCGAGCGTCGCCGCATCAGCCTCTCGCTGAAGCAGGCCAACGAGGCGTTCGGTGCCGACCCGGCGTCGGTCGAGTTCGACCCGACCCTGTACGGCATGGCCGCGTCCTACGACGACCAGGGCAACTACATCTACCCCGAGGGCTTCGACCCCGAGACCAACGACTGGCTCGAGGGCTACGAGACCCAGCGCGAGGCGTGGGAGGGCCAGTACGCCGAGGCGCAGCAGCGCTTCGAGCAGCACCAGGCCCAGGTCATCAAGTCCCGCGAGGCGGACGAGAAGGCCGCTGCCGAGGGCGGCGACGTCGCGGGTGCGGCTCCGGCCGCGTCCGGTGGCGGCGGCGGTTCGTACTCCTCCGAGGGTGCGGACACCTCCGGTGCCCTTGCTTCGGACGAGGCGCTTGCCGCGCTGCGTGAGAAGCTGGCGGGCGGCCAGAGCTGAGCGCTCACCGCTGAGGGTTAGCCGGTAGTCAAGCTTGAGGGACTCGTACCTTTCGGGGTGCGGGTCCCTCAGGCGTTTCTGGTGCGTTGTCAGGTGCGGCTCGTGGGGGGTGTTCGCGCAGTTCCCCGCGCCCCTTGAGGGAGTTGCGGTGGGCGCTTCTTTCAAGTGATCTTGGGAATGGTCTGGTGCTTCCTGGTGTTGGGTCATTTGGACACTAGGAGGGGCGGTCATCGTGGTTGATCCGCAGGGTTTGTTCGCTTGGGAGCCGAAGGGGCTTGCCGTGGTGGACGTGGCGTTGGCTCAGGAGTCGGCCGGGCTGGTCATGCTCTACCACTTCGACGGTTACATCGACGCGGGGGAGACGGGCGAGCAGATCGTCGACCGTGTCCTCGACACGCTGCCGCACCAGGTCGTGGCCCGGTTCGACCACGACCGGCTGGTGGACTACCGGGCCCGCCGTCCGCTGCTGACCTTCCAGCGGGACAGTTGGACCGACTACGAGGTGCCGGCCATCGAGGTCCGCCTCGTGCAGGACGCCACCGGCGCGCCGTTCCTGGTGCTGTCCGGGCCCGAACCGGACGTGGAGTGGGAGCGGTTCGCGCTCGCCGTCCAGCAGATCGTGGAGCGGCTCGGCGTCCGGCTCTCCGTCACCTTCCACGGCATCCCGATGGGCGTGCCGCACACCCGTCCCGTGGGCCTCACCCCGCACGGCAACCGCACCGACCTCGTCCCCGGACACCGCAGTCCCTTCGAGGAGGCCCAGGTGCCGGGCAGTGCCGCCGCGCTGCTGGAGTACCGGCTCAGCGAGGCCGGCCACGACGTCCTCGGTGTCGCCGCGCACGTCCCGCACTACCTCGCCCGCTCCGCCTACCCGGACGCCGCGCTGACCGTACTGGAGGCGATCACCGCCGCCACCGGCCTCGTCCTGCCCGGCGTCGCCCACGGCCTGCGCACCGAGGCCCACCGCACCCAGACCGAGATCGACCGCCAGATCCGCGAGGGCGACGAGGAACTGACCTCGCTCATCCAGGGCCTTGAGCACCAGTACGACGCGGCTGCCGGCGCCGAGACCCGCGGCAACATGCTCGCCGAGCCCGTCGACATCCCCTCCGCCGACGAGATCGGCCGCGAGTTCGAGCGGTTCCTCGCGGAGCGGGAGGGGGAGGCGTAAGCCTTCCGGCATCAGGGTCTAGGCTGCGCGGCATGTTGAAAGTGGGGCTGACCGGCGGCATCGGGGCCGGCAAGAGCGAGGTGTCGCGGCTGCTCGTGCGGCACGGGGCCGTGCTGATCGACGCGGACCGGATCGCGCGGGAGGTCGTCGCGCCGGGGACACCGGGGCTGGCGGCCGTGGTGGAAGCCTTCGGGCCGGAGATCCTCGCCGAGGACGGTTCGCTGGACCGGCCCCGGCTCGGGTCCATCGTCTTCGCCGACCCGGAGAAGCTGGCCGTCCTCAACTCGATCGTGCACCCCCTGGTGGGCGAGCGGTCCCGCGAGCTGGAGAGCGCCGCGAGCGCCGACGCCGTCGTCCTGCACGACGTACCGCTCCTCACCGAGAACGGGCTGGCGCCGCTGTACGACCTGGTGATCGTCGTGGACGTGAGCCCCGAGACCCAGCTCGACCGGCTGGTCCGGCTGCGCGGGACGACCGAGGAGGACGCCCGCGCTCGCATGGCCGCCCAGGCGAGCCGTGAGCAGCGCCGGGAGATCGCCGACATCGTGATCGACAACGACGTACCGCTGGACGCGCTGGAGAAGCGGGTCGCGGAGGTCTGGGCCGAACTGACCCGGCGCGCGGCCGCACGGAGCGGTGGCGCGGAATAGCCCTTCGGCTCCGAGGCGTTGGAACGGCGGAGTGAGGGAAGGACTTCGCCGTGCCCGAGATCAATGGTTCCGCCGGACGTACGCCGGAGACGGATGTCATCGACTTCCGCGCCGCCGAGCATCTGCTCGACGCGCGGGACCCCAGGGGCGCGGTGAAACTGCTGGACGAAGTGATCGCCGCCCACCCCGAGAACACCGCGGCCCGGCTGCTGCGGGCCCGCGCCTTCTTCGCCGCCGCGCAACTGCGGCCCGCCGAGCTGGAGTTCACGGTGGTGCTGGAGCGCGAGCCGGACAACGCCTTCGCCCACTTCGCGCTGGGCCGCACCTACGAGCGCCAGGGCCGCCCCGGTCAGGCCCGGCGCCACTTCCGGCTGGCCGCGGCGCTGGACCCCAACCCGGACTATCTGCGAGCGGCCCGCTTCGACTCCTGAGCCCCGTCGGTCAGGGGTGGTGGTGGCGGGGCGCGGGCAGGCGGGGGAATCCTCGCCGCCGCCTCGGCCGTATCGGGGGGTCGTCGTGCGCAGGCTCGTACGGGGGTACGTCACGGCCCGGCTGGTAGTGCGGGCCCTGGCGCAGATGGCGCAGGACCAGCACCAGGTCGGCCGTGACCACCAGCCACAGCACGGCGCACGCGACCGCCCAGCCGGTGCGTCCGGTGAGGGCGAAGGCCACGGTGCCGAAGACGGTCCAGGCGAACCCCCACACGCTCAGCCACAGCCGCGCCCGCAGCGCACTGCGCGCGGTCGTCGGTTCACTGCCGGTACGCATCCCGATCACCACCTCTCCGGCAACCTCTCTCGCAACGTACTCCGGTTCCCGAGTCGGTGTGAATTGACTCGAACGAGTGGTTCGGGGCGGGACGGGAACGGCTGAACGAAGATCGTCCGTTCTTCCGGCATGACAGTCGAGATGCGTGAAGGACATCAGGGCACCGGCCCCGGAGCGATCACCCCGGACGGCTGTGCCGTCGAGCTGTACGCCCGCTTCCCACCGGGCGACGAACCGGACGTCATCGCCGCCGCCGTGCCCGCCGGGGCGCACATCCTGGAGCTGGGCAGCGGCGCGGGCCGGGTCACCCACGCCCTGCTGGAGCGCGGCTTCCGGGTGACGGCGGTGGACGAGTCCGCCGAGATGCTGGAGCGGGTGCGCGGGGCGGAGCGCACCATATGCACGCCGATCGAGGACCTGGACCTGGGCGAGCGGTTCGACGTGGTGCTGCTCGGTTCGTTCCTGGTCCACACCGCCGACCCGGCACTGCGCCACGCCCTGCTGGACGCGTGCGCCCGCCATGTGGCGCCGGACGGCTGCGTGCTCATCCAGCGGGAGGGCGCGGACTACCACGAGAACGTGCCGAGGGAGCGCGTCGACCCCCGGGGCTTCACCGTCCGGATCGCCTCGGTGGAACCGGTCGGGGACGGGGTCAACTCGGTGCGGGCCGAGTACACCTTCCCGGACGCCACCTGGACCCAGACCTTCCGCAGCAGGCCCCTGACGAAGGAGCAGTTCGAGGCCGCGCTCGGGGAGGCGGGGCTGAGAGTGGACGCCGAGCTGACCGACGACGGGATATGGGTGCGGGCGGTGCCGGTGGGCTGAGGGTCTGAGGGGGCGGGCCGGGGCGCCGTGGCTCAGCGGCCCGGCCGGCGCCTGCCGTGGGGGTCCGGGGCGACCGGAGGAGCGCCGGGGGCGTCCGGTGTGCCCAGGCCGCGCAGGCGTTCCAGTTCGCGGCGGTCCCGCTTGGTGGGGCGTCCGGCGCCCCGGTCGCGGATGCCGACGGGAGCGACCGCCTCGCGGGGCGGGGGAGGAGGGGAGTTGTCGATGTAGCACTGGGCTGCCACCGGGGCGCCGACCCGCTTGCGGATCAGCCGCTTCACGATCACCACCCGCTCCCGGCCCTCGTGCCGCAGCCGCACCTCGTCACCCACCCGCACGGAGTACGCGGGCTTCACCCGCTCCCCGTTCACATGGACATGGCCGCCCCGGCACGCGGTGGCACCCAGCGAACGCGTCTTGACCAGGCGCACCGCCCAGATCCAGCTATCGATCCGCACCGTCTCCCCGGCGGCGAGTCCCGCGGCCTGGGCGGCGGCCACCGCGGCGGCAATGCCGGGGTCGGGCGCCGGTGCCTCGGGGGTGGCTGCCTCCTGGGTGCCGTCGGCGGCCGGGTCCTGTGAAGCGAGTGCCATGCTGCCGACCCTAACGCTCCGCCGCGCCGGGCCGGTACGGCGTTTCCCACCACTCCCACGCCCCGCCCCGGATGCGGCCCGCCCGCGCACCCCGGAGGCTGTTGCCGAGGTCGGGCCGGGAGCGAGGAGGGGACATGGAGACGGAGGCCGAGGAGCCGTCCCGGCACCGGCGGACGTTCACCTTCCCCAGCGCGCTCACCGTCCTCGCCGTCGTCACGATCGCCGTCTGGCTGCTCGCGTTTCTCATTCCGCCGGGCCAGTACGACCGGGACGCGGCCGGCGCCCCGGTGCAGGGGACGTACCACCGGGTCTCCGCCGGGGAGTCCTTCGCCGACCGGCTGAGCGACTTGTTCCTGTCGCCGGTCAACGGGCTGTACGGCCTGCGGGACGCGAAGACCGGGCTGGTGGGGCCGGACCTGGCGGGGGAGCTGTACGGCGCGGCGGGGGTGTTCCTGTTCGTGCTGGCCATCGGCGCGTTCATCACCGTGGTGTTCGCCACCGGCGCCCTGGACCGGGGCATCGCCCGGCTCGCGCACCGGCTGCGGGAGCGGGGCGCGCTGCTGATCGCCGGGATCATGGTGGTGTTCTCGGTGCTCGGCACCGTGGAGGGCTTCGCCGAGGAGACCCTCGGCTTCTACGGCCTGATCGTGCCGCTGATGCTCGCCCTCGGCTACGACCGGATGGTGGCCGTCGGCACGATCATCCTGGGCGCGGGCATCGGCGTGCTGTGCTCGACGGTGAACCCCTTCGCCACCGGCGTGGCCTCCTCGGCGGCCGACATCTCCCTCGGCGACGGCATCGCACTGCGGTTCGTGATGTGGGTGGTGCTGACGGCCGTGACGGTCGCCTACGTCATCCGGTACGCCCGGCGGGTACGGCGGGACCCGGCCCGCTCTCTCACCGGTTTCCTGCCCGGCGACCGCGAGCACGCCACCGAGGCGCCGGACGCGGAACCGGAGCTGACGGGGCTGCACCGGGCCGTGCTGGCCACCATGGTCCTGGTCTTCGCGTTCATGATCTTCTCCGTGGTGCCCTGGTCCAGCGCGCTCACCGGCGACGCGGACGCCACCCCCTACGGGTTCGAGCTGGACTGGTCCTTCCCGCAGCTCGCCGCGCTGTTCATCTGCGCGGCCGTGCTGGTCGGGCTGGTGGCGCGCATGGGGGAGCAGCGGCTCAGCGCCACCATCGTGCAGGGCGCGGCCGACTTCATCTCGCCCGCGCTGGTCATCGTGCTGGCCCGCGGCGTCACCGTGATCATGAACAACTCCAAGATCACCGACACCGTGCTGCACTCCATCGAGGGCGTGGTGCGGGGCACCTCGTCCGGGGTCTTCGCGGTCATCGTGTTCGTGGTGAACCTGCCGCTGGCCTTCCTGATCCCCTCCACCTCCGGCCACGCCACGCTCGCCATGCCGATCCTCGCCCCGCTGGCGGACTTCGCCGGGGTGTCCCGCGCGGTCGTCGTCACCGCCTGGCAGGCGTCCAGCGGCTGGATGAACCTGTGGGTGCCGACCACCGCCGTCGTCATGGGCGGGGTCGCGCTCGCCAAGGTGGGTTACGACAAGTACCTGCGGTTCGCGTGGCCGCTGCTGGCCGTGCTGTTCGCGCTGATCTGCGGGTTCGTCGCGCTGGGGGCGGCGTTCACCTGACCGGACTGGCCTACGGTGAAGGGCATGGACGACAGTGGTGGCCTTGCCCGGCTGGACCGGCGCGTGAGCGAGTGCCGGGCCTGCCCGCGCCTGGTGGAGTGGCGCGAGGAGGTGGCCCGTACCAAGCGGGCCGCGTTCGCGGACTGGACGTACTGGGGGCGCCCGGTACCCGGCTACGGCCCCGCCGACGCCCGCCTGGCGATCATCGGGCTGGCCCCCGCCGCGCACGGCGGCAACCGCACCGGCCGCATGTTCACCGGCGACCGCTCCGGGGACGTGCTCTACCAGGCCCTCTACGACCTGGGCCTCGCCTCCCAGCCGACCTCGGTCGCCCTCGACGACGGGCTGGAACTGTACGGCGTCCGCGTCACCGCGCCCGTGCACTGCGCCCCGCCCGCCAACAAGCCGACGCCCGGCGAGCGGGACACCTGCCGGCCCTGGCTGGTACAGGAGCTCAAGCTGCTCCGGCCGACGCTCCGGGCCGTCGTCGTGCTCGGTGCCTTCGGCTGGCAGGCGGCGCTGCCCGCTCTCACCGAGGCGGGCTGGACCGTACCCCGCCCCCGTCCCGCCTTCGGCCACGGCGCCCACGTCCCGCTGGAAGGCGGCCTCGACCTCTACGGCTGCTTCCATGTCAGCCAGCGCAACACCTTCACCGGCCGCCTCACCCCGGAGATGCTCCGCGAGACCCTGGGGACGGCGGCGCAAGCGGCCGGCCTGCGCTAACGGGGCTGCCAGACGTACCGCACGTCCGGCTCCCGCTCCTCGTTGTCGTGGCCGTCGGTGCGCTCGACGGCGACGAAGCCGTGGCGCTCGTAGAAGCGGTGCGCGGGCTCGTTCACCTGGAACGTCCACAGCGTCAGCCCGGCCGGTACGCACTCCTTGGCCAGTGCCACGAACCGGTCGCCGAGGCCGCGTCCGCTATGGGCGGGGTCCAGATAGAGCTGGGACAGCAGGCCCCCGTCGAGCACCATCATGCCGACGACCGCGCCGTCCTCCGCCTCGGCCACCCAGGTCTCGCGCAGCGGGATCACCACGTCCCGGATGTGGGCGCGGACCTCGTCGTCCGAGCGCGGGCGGACGACCGTCGGCAGGGCGGCGGCGAAGGAGCGCAGCCAGACGTCGGCCGTGGCGCGGGCGTCCGCCGGGACGGCCCGGCGCAGCAGGACCGTCACTCGCCCGCCTCCGGGACCGCGGCCGTGGCGGTGATCTCCACCAGTTGTCCGGTGTAGCCGAGGCAGGCGACGCCGAGCAGGGTGGAGGAGTGCGGGCCCTTGCTCAGACCGGACGCCTCCACCACCTCCCACACCGACGACAGCACCGAGGGCTGGTCGCTCACCACGTACACCTCGGTCACCAGCACGTGCTCCAGGTCGCTGCCCACGGCCCGCAACTGCTCCCGCAGGTTGGCGATCACCTGCCCGGCCTGGGCCACCGGATCGCCCGGCCCGACCAGTTCGCCCCGCTCGTCCAGCGGGACGGAGCCCGCGAGGAAGGCGAGCCGGGTGCCCGCCTCCACGACGGAGGCATGGGAGTAGGCCGGCGGCGGGAAGAGACCGGGGACGGTGACACGGCGGATCATGGCGGCTCCCTGGATGCGCGGGCGGACGACCGCCCATCATTGGCCGCCCGGAGGCGCCCGCGCATCCGAATAACTCCGAACAACTCCGGCCAGCGACGACAGCGAGGAGCCCGCCGTGCCCGCCCTCTCCGACGCCGACTTCCTCTCCGCCACCGCCGACCGCCTCGCCGGGCTGCCCAGCGTGCGGGCCGTCGCGCTCGGCGGGTCGCGGGCCCAGGGCACGCACACCGAGGACAGCGACTGGGACCTCGCCGTGTACTACCGGGGCGCCTTCGACCCGGACGGCCTGCGCGCCCTCGGCTGGGAGGGCGAGGTCTCCGAGGTCGGCGGCTGGGGCGGCGGGGTGTTCAACGGCGGGGCATGGCTCACCGTCGACGGCCGCCGGGTCGACGTCCACTACCGGGATCTCGCCACCGTCGAGCACGAGCTGGCCGAGGCGCAGGAGGGCCGCTTCCGGGTCGAGCCCCTGCTGTTCCACCTCGCCGGGATTCCCACGTATCTGATCGTCGCCGAGCTGGCCGTCAACCAGGTGCTGCGCGGCACCCTGCCCCGCCCCGCCGGCTACCCGGATGCGCTGCGCCGTACCGCCCCCGAACGCTGGCGCGGCACCGCCCGCGCCACCCTCGGCTACGCCCGCGCCAACCACGCCCCGCACGGCCGGCTCACCGAGGTCGCCGGTGCGCTCGCCACCGCCGCGGCCCAGGCCGCGCACGCGGTGCTGGCCGAGCGCGGGGAGTGGATCACCAACGAGAAACGGCTGCTGGAGCGCGCCGGACTGCGCCGCATCGACGAGGTGACCGGCTCGCTGAACCCCGGCAACCTGATGCGCGCCGTGGATCAGGCCGAGGAGATCCTGCTCACGCCACCGGCGCATCTTTCACCTCCCCGAAACCCGCGCGTCGCACCCACCACCGCGCCACGCTCTACCCTGGAGTGACCCCCACTCGGCCACCGTCGTCCGAAGGCCCCCGCCCTCGTACGAACAGGAGCCCCGTGTCGCGCCCCGCCGTCCGGTCACTTCCGCCCTGGCTCGCCCACGCCTTCCGCGCCCAGCGCGGCCCCGTGCCCTGGAGCGCGGTGGTCCGGGGCGCCCTCGCCGCCGGACCGCTGCTGGTCGCCGGGATGCTCGCCGGACTGACCGCCGAGGGCGTCCTCGCCGCGATCGGCGCGATGCTCGCCGGGATCAACGACCGCCCCGGCAGCCGGCGCGCCTCCGTCGACCGTCTCGGCACCCCCGCCCTGGCCGGCGCCCTCGGCCTGCTCGCCGGCACCTACGGCGGACAGCACCTCTCCGCCGTACCGCTCACCCTCGCCCTGACCGTGCTCGGCCTGCTGGCCGGCTCCATCAGCGCCGTCGGCCCGGTCGCCTCGGCGGCCGGCACCCAGCTCCTCGTCACCGCCGCCGTCGGCGCGGGCACCCCGGCCGGACCGCCCGCCTGGCAGGGCGCCCTCGCCTTCCTCGCCGGAGCGCTCTGGCTGCTCCTGCTCCGCCTCGCCCTGCCCACCCCCGGCTCGCTCGCGGGCGACTTCCGCTTCGACGGCGAACGCCAGGCGGTGGCCGACGTGTACGACGCCGTCGCCGACCTGCTCGACGCGGCCGGCACCGACACCGCGCCCGCCCGCCGGGCCGCGCTCACCGCCGCCCTCGACCACGCGCAGGACGCCCTCGCCGGACCCCGGCTGCGCCGCCACGCGACCTCCGCCGCCGAACGCCGCCTGCACGCCCGGTACCGGGCCGCGCTGCCCCTGGCCGAGGCCGCCACCGCCCTCGCCTGGGCCGGTGACCCCCTCTCGGCGCGGGCCTCGGCGGGCCCCCGCCGGCTCGCCGCCGCCGTCCGCGACAACACCGCCGCAGGTCCGCTGCCCGCCCCCACCCGTGCCGCGCCCGCCCTGCGCGCCCTCGACGACGCCCTGCTGCGCGCCGCCGAGGCGTTCGACCGCGCCGGCAGCGCCCGCCACCTCACCCTCGGCCGGCGCGGCGGGATACGCGGCGCGCTGCGGGCCATGACCGGCACGGCGGGCCGCGAGTACGGGCTGCGCGTCGCCCTCTGCTTCGGCGCCGGAGCGGGCATCGCCCAGGCGCTGCACCACACCGGCTGGTACGGCAGCCACCCGCACTGGTACTGGCTGCCGCTCACCGCCGTCTTCCTCGTCAAGCCCGACCTCGGCCCGCTGGTCTCCCGCGTGCTGTGCCGGGCCGCCGGGACCGTGCTGGGCGCGCTGGTGTTCGCCGGTCTGGCCGCGCTGTTGCCCCACCCGGCCGGGCTGATCGTGCTGGTCACGGTGTGCGGCGCGCTGCTGCCCGTCTCCACCCGGCACTTCGCCGCGCTGACCGCCGTGGTCACGGTGCTCGTGCTCGCCCTGATCATGGTCGGCGGGGAACCGCAGGCATGCCTCGGGCGGATCGCCGAGACCATGGTGGCCTGCGCGCTCGTCCTGATCGTCGGCCACCTGCCGATGCCGGGCCGCCACGGCGCCGGGGTCCGGGCCCGGCTCGCCGCCGCCGGGGGCGCCGCGCACGCCTACCTCGTGCACGTCCTCACCGAGACCGGCGACCACACCGAGCGCTGGGCGCTGCGCCGCGAGGCGTACCGCGCGCTGGCCGAGGCCCGTACCGCCATCGCCGTCTCCGCCGCCGAACTGCCCACCCTGGCCCGGCACACGCGGGGCACCGACCAGGTGGCCGCCGTGCTGGAACGGCTGGTCGACACCACCACCGCCTGCGCGGTCCACCTGGACGACACCGGCCGCCTCACCCCCCGCCACACCGGCCAGCTCCAGTCCGCGCTGCGGGAACTGGAGGCCGGGGGCCCGGACTGGACCGGGCTCGGCAAGGCCGCGTAACCGCGCACCGCTCACCGGAAAAAAATCCGCCGCACGCCGATGAGTTGTCCCCCCGTCCACGGTCTGCACCCCGAACGGACCGTCGGACTGGAGGGCTCATGTCGTTTCCGGAGATCGTCAGCCGCGAGCGGTGGCGGGCGGCGCGCGAGGAGTTACGGCGCAAGGAGCAGGCCGTCGAACGGGCACGGGCCGCGCTCGGCGAGGAACGGCGGCGGCTGCCCGTGGTCGAGGTCGCCGACGAGTACGTCTTCGAGGGCGGCGACGGCAAGGCCACCCTGCTCGACCTGTTCGGGGACCGCGCCCAGCTCGTCGTCCACCACTTCATGTTCGCGCCGGAGCAGGAGGCGGGCTGCCCCTGCTGCGCTGCCTTCCTCGACCAGATCGGCCCCCTCGCCCATCTCCGGGCCCGCGACACCGCCTTCGCGGCCGTCTCGCTCGCCCCCTTCACCCGGCTGCTGCCCTTCAAGGCACGGATGGGCTGGACCCTGCCCTGGTACTCCTCCTGCCCCAGCGACTTCAACCGCGACTTCGAGGCGACCGTGGACCGCGCCGGCGCCCCCGCCGAACGCCCCGGCCTGAGCTGCTTCCTGCGCGACGGCGACCGGATCTTCCACACCTACTCGGTGTACGACGACGCCCTGGACGGCATCGGCGCCCTCTCCGGCCTGCTCGACCTCACCGCCGTCGGCCGCCACCCGCACGGCGGCGACCGGCTCCGCCTGCACGACGAGTACGACCACTGACCGTCCTGTGCCGTTCCGTGTCCGTCCGGGCACCGAACGCGCCCGCTGCTGCCATTTGGTGAGCGGACGTTCACGTTCGGCTGTGAACCGGTGTCGGCTACGTCTCAGTCCCGTCACCGGGCGAGGCGATCACCCCCTCCAGCGCGTTGACTTCGGTAAGCACGACGCATGACTGGAGGTGCGAGATGGTGATGGGGCGGACGGTGCTCGAACGCTTTCCCGCAGGCGGCCCGCGCGGCTCATGGCCCGCGGAGGAGTTCGCGCACGAGCGACGGCAGGAAGGAATGCCGGTCGAGGTCGTGATGGACCTGGCGACCGACACGTTCCTGGTGATCCTGCGCGGCGCCGAGGGCGTGGACTGAACGTCTGAAAGGGCCCGGCTCAGCCGGACCTCGGCGCGGGAACGGGGGCGGTGAACTGCCCGGCCTGGAGCGCGTACAGCTCCGCGTACACCCCGCCCCGCGCGAGCAGCTCCTCCGGGCTGCCGGACTCCACCAGCCGGCCCCGCTCCAGCACATGCACCAGATCCGCGTGCCGGACCGAGGCGAGCCGGTGCGTGATCAGTACGACGGTCTGCCCGCTGCCCGCCAGCGCCCGGATCTTCTCGAACACCGCCAGCTCGGCCCGCGCGTCCAGCGCCGCCGTCGGCTCGTCCACGATCAGGATGCCACCGCGCCGGTAGGCGGCCCGCGCGATCCCGAGCCGCTGCCACTGGCCCCCGGACAGCTCGTGGCCGCCGGTGAAATTACGGGCCAGCAGGGTGTCCAGACCGCGCGGCAGACCCGCGACCACCTCCTCGGCACCGGCCTCCGCGACCGCCGCCGCCAGCCGCTCCTCGGTCATCGGTACGGAGGAACGGCCCACCGCCACGTTGACCCGCGCAGTGAACGGCCACCGCTTGAAGTCCTGCGCCACCATCGCCACCCGCTCGGCCAGCCGCCGCCGGTCCGCCCGCGCCGCGTCCACCCCGTCCCACAGCACCCGCCCCCGGTCCGGCGCATACAGGCCCGCGAGCAGCTTGACCAGGGTCGTCTTGCCCGAACCGTTCTCGCCGACCAGCGCGATGATCCGGCCCATGGGCAGACTGAGGCTCACCCCGTCCAGCGCGGGCCGCGCCGCCTCACCGGGATAGCTGAAGGTGACGTCCTCGAACCTGATCTCCTTCGGCTCCTCCGGCAGTTCCTCCCCGCCCACCGGGATCGCCCGCTCGGCCGCCTCCACGTACAGTCGCTTCAGGTCCCCGACGAACAGCGCCTCCTCGTGCAACTGGTTGATCTCCAGCACCAGCGTGTCCAGGCTCGCCGAGCCGGTACGGATGGCGATCACCGCCGTACCCGCCACCGAGAGAGCCATCGCCCCGGCCAGCAGCAGCGCGCCCAGGGTGGCGTAGGTGGCGAGGGTCGCCAGCCCCGTCCAGGCGGCCGCCGCCAGCCCGGTGCGGGCCGCGAGCCGGGAGAGCCGGGCCTGCTCGGCCTCCGCCGTCTCCGACATCGCCCGGTAGTGCCGCAGCAGGAACGGGCCGACCCCGTGCACCCGGATCTCCGGCGCCGCTCCCGGCTCGGTCAGCAGACTGCCGATGAGCTGCCCGGCCCGTACGTGCTGCACCCAGGTGTGGAACGACTCGTAGCGCCGCCGCGCGTTGGTCAGCGCGCTCCAGGCGCTCGGCAGCGTCATGGTGACCAGCAGCGGAAGCAGCGCGGGATGCAGCACGGTCAGCACACCGGCGGCCGCCAGCAGCGAGATCAGCGCGTTGATCACCCGCGCGCTGTAGGAGATCATGTGGCGCGCCGAGCGGGCGCCGTACTGCGCGGTGTCCAGCAGCTTGTGGAAGGCGTGGTCCTCGATCGCGGCCAGCTCCACATTGGCCGCCCGCTCCAGATACAGCTCGGTCGCCACCCGCTCCACCTTGGGCTCCAGGCGCCCGGTGGCATAGGTGGAGGCGGCCCGCAGCAGCGCCGAGATCAGCATCGTCACGGCCATCACCGCGAGGGCGGGTACGGCGGCGCGCAGCCGGTTCTCGATGTCGGGGCCGGTGAGCAGGCTGCCGAGCGCGCTGTTGACGGCCAGCAGGCTCACCGCCTGGGCCACACCCCGGCCCACCTCGGCGGCGAGTACGGTACGGGCGGCCCTCGAGTCCGCCTGTCGGGCCAGCTCCAGACTGGACGCCAGCATGCCGGGCAGCCGCCGCACCATCGAGCGCAGGCTCAGCTCCAGGAAGGCGTCGGCGTGCTCGTTCCACCCCATGTCGTACCGGAGGGGGCCGCCGAAGAGGAGCCGCTCGGACTCCGAGACCTCGGGGCCGTCAGGGTTCCCTGATTCGCCCGGCTTGTTCCGTCCCCGCCGCTGCCGCCGCACCGCGGACCTCCCCCTCGCCGTGACCGAACGGCCACTATCGCCGCGGGCGCCCGGCTCGGGCAGAGCGCGAGCGGGGGCGTACGGGGGTGCGCGGGGAGGGACGGCGGGCGGGGGTGCGCGGGGCAGGATGCCGTCAGGCCGATATGGGGCGGGACCAGTCCGGGGTGGTGCCGGTGACCCGGCACAGGGCCAGGTAGAGCGGGATCGGCGGGGTGTAGGGGATCGTGCCGGCCGGGCGGCGCAGCAGATGGGCGGTGCGGGGGACGGGGGCGCCGGGGGCGTACTGGGCGGGGGCGGGCCAGGGGAGCGCGTAGTCGGAGTCGGCCGGGACGAGCCACCACCAGCGGCCGCCCTCGGCGTACACACAGCCCACCCGGGGGAGTCGGGGGACGATCAGGGCGGCCAGGCGGTCGGGCATGGCGACGGCGTCGCAGCCGAGCGGGGCGGTCATGCCCTCGGGTACGGGCGGTCCGGGGACCCGGTCCGGAGCGGGGCGGCCGCGTCCGAGCCGGACCAGCGTGTTCAGACCGAGCGGCTGCCCGGCGGCGCCGGTCACGACCGGCTCCAGGCCTCGGCCCGTTCGGCGGCACGGGCGTACTGCTCCGGCACCCGGATGTGGCGGGCGGGGGCGGAGCGTACGTCCTCGCCCGGGGCGCGGGACGGGTCGGGTTTGCCGCGCGTGCCCCAGCCGAGGTCGTGGCGGGGTTCGGTGGCGGCGCGGGTGTCGTCGGTGTCCGTGTGCGCCGGGGTTTCGGGCCGGCCTTCCGTGGCGGGGCCGCGGTCCAGCTCGGCCCAGACCAGCAGGCCCGGACCGTACTCCTGGGCACCCCAGGCCCGGCACAGCGCGGCGACCAGAAGCAACCCCCTCCCGTGCTCCTCGTCGGGGCGCTGCTGTGCCGGGTGGGGCTCGCCGGGCGCGCAGCCCTCGTCCCGTACGGCTATGCGCACCAGGCCGTCGTGGTCGGCCAGTTCGCACACCACGCGACTGCTCGCGGTGTGCACGACGGCGTTGGTGACCAGCTCGGAGACGACCAGGACCGCGCTCTCACAGGTGTCCGCGCACACCGACCAGCCGGCGAGCCGGGTCCGCGCCAGGCGTCTGGCCTGGGCCGGGGAGCCCGGATGCGCGGCCAGCTCGAAGCGGAACCGGCGGCCGGCCCCGGCCGTTGCCGGTGCCGGTGCGACGCCGGGACGGGAACGGTCTGCGGCGGAGTCTGTTCCTAAGGGCGCGGACGGAATCACGCTTGCCACTATCTCCCCGCCGTGAACACTTGGCAAGTGTCACTCTGAAAAATGCAGAGTGCGGTAGGACGCGGTGAACGGCCGTGGCACACTGCTCGCAACAGCACCTCGCGCGGCGCCAATTGGGACCCTCGCCGATCCGCCCGGATCGTCGAATGCGTCTTCGAACGGCGCCGCAGGGCTGTCGGGGCCCCCGCACCGGGTATCCCCGCCCAGGCAACCGGTATCCCTTCCGTCGGAGGTGGCAACGTGAGCGAACCGCGGTCCGCGCCGACCGTGGGTCAGGTGGTCCTCGGCCGCCGCCTGCTGGACCTGCGGGAACGCGCCGGGCTCAAGCGCGAGGAGGCCGCCCGCGTCCTGCGCGTCGCCCCCGCCACCGTGCGCCGCATGGAGATGGCCGAGGTCTCCCTCAAGATCCCGTACCTCCAACTCCTGCTGAAGTCCTACGGCGTTCCGGACGACGAGGCCGAACTCTTCGTCCAGCTCGCCGAGGAGGCCAACCGGCCCGGCTGGTGGCAGCGGTTCCACGACATCCTGCCCGGCTGGTTCTCCATGTACGTCAGCCTGGAGGGCGCCGCCTCGCTCATCCGCTCCTACGAGCCGCACTTCGTCCCCGGACTGCTCCAGACCGAGGACTACGCGCGCGGGGTGCTCAGATCCGGCGCCATCGGGCAGACCAGCCCTGACGACATCGAACGCCACGTCGACCTCCGGATGCGCCGTCAGGAACTCCTCACCCGCCCCGACGCGCCCCGCTTCTGGGCCGTGATGGACGAGACCGCCCTGCGCCGCCCGGTCGGCGGACCCGAGGTGATGCGCGCCCAGCTCGACAAACTCCTGGAGGCCACGACGCTGCCCGGCGTCACCCTCCAGGTGGCCCCGTTCGCCAACGGGCCGCATCCGGGCACGTACGGCCCCTTCGTACTGTTCCGGTTCGCCATGCCCGAACTCCCGGACATGGTCTACAGCGAGTACCTGACCGGCGCGGTCTACCTCGACGCGCGCTCCGAGGTGGCCACCCACCTGGAGGTCATGGACCGCATGGCGGCGCAGGCCGCCACGGCACAACGCACGAAGGAGATCCTGCGGGATCTCCGCAAGGAGCTGTGAATGGATCGCATCAATCCGCGCCGCCGCGTCTACAACGGCATGCCCGCGCGGGAACTGGGCGCCGTGGGCTGGCACAAGCCCTGGAGCGGCGGCAACGGCGGCAACTGCCTGGAGGCCATGAAGCTGGCCGATGGCCGCATCGCCCTGCGCCAGTCCACCGACCCGGACGGCCCCGCGCTGATATACACCACCGCCGAGATGACCGCCTTCATCGAGGGCGCGAAGGCGGGAGAGGCGGACTTCCTGCTGTCCTGAACGGCTGTCACTGTTTTTGACTCTGCGTTTTGACTCTGCGCACCACCCTTGGCCCCCCGTCCCCCGCCCCCACCCCCTCCCCGCCCCCCTCCCCTCTGGCCCGGCCGATGGCTGCACCGCGCTACACCGCCATCGGCCGGTCGTGCGGCGAGATCGGCGCCTCCAGCCACGACTCACCCATCAGATACCGGTCCACGGCGGCCGCCACCGCCCGTCCCTCCGCGATCGCCCACACGATGAGCGACTGACCGCGCGCCGCGTCCCCGGCGGCGAACACGCCTGGCACGTTCGTGGCGAACTCCCCGTCCCGCGCGAGCGTGCCGCGCGGCTCCGTCTCCAGCCCCAACTGGTCGATGAGCCCGTCGGCGCGGTCCGGCCCGGAGAAGCCGAGTGCCAGCAGCACCAGGTCGGCCGGCAGCACCCGCTCGGTGCCCGCCACCGGCTGCCGCCGCTCGTCCACCTCCACCAGGTGCAGCTCCTTGACCCGCCCCCGGTCGTCCCCGGTGAACCGGAGCGTCGACGCCGCGAACAGCCGCGCGTCCGCGTCCGCCGCCGGAGCGGTCCGCAGCTCACCCGCCTCCTCGTGCGCGCCGGAGAGACGGTAGAGCTTCGGGTATGTGGGCCACGGCTCCGCCTCCGCGTCCCGCTCCCCGCCCGGCCGGGCGTAGATGTCCAACTGGGTCACGGACGCGGCACCCTCGCGCACCGCCGTCCCCAGACAGTCGGCCCCGGTGTCCCCGCCGCCTACGATCACCACATGCCGCCCGGCCGCCGACAGGGGGTTGGCCTCCAGGTCGCCCGCGCACACCCGGTTGGCCGGCGGGAGGTACTCCATGGCCTGATGGACCCCGGCCAACTCCCGCCCCGGCACCGCCAGTTCCCGCCACGCCGTGGCCCCGGTGGCGATCACCACCGCGTCGTACCGCGACCGCAGCTCCGGCGCCGGCACGTCCCGCCCGACCGCCGTCGACGTACGGAACCGCGTCCCCTCCGCCCGCATCTGCTCCAGGCGCCGGTCCAGGAAGCGCTTCTCCATCTTGAACTCGGGGATGCCGTACCGCATCAGCCCCCCGATCCGGTCGTCCTTCTCGTACACCGCCACGGTGTGCCCCGCCCGCGTGAGCTGTTGCGCGGCCGCCAGCCCGGTCGGCCCGGACCCGATCACCGCGACCGTCTTCCCGGACAGCCGGTCCGGCGGCCGGGGCGGCACGAACCCCTCCTCCCAGGCCCGCTCGGCGATCGCCCACTCCACGTTCTTGATCGTGACGGCGGGCTGGTTGATCGCCAGCACACACCCCGCCTCGCAGGGCGCCGGACACAATCTCCCGGTGAACTCGGGGAAGTTGTTCGTCGCGTGCAGCCGCTCGCTCGCCGCCCGCCAGTCCGACCGCGCCACCAGATCGTTCCACTCGGGGATCAGGTTCCCCAGCGGACAGGCGTCGTGGCAGAACGGGACCCCGCAGTCCATGCACCGGTTCGCCTGTGCGCTCACGATCGGCAGCAACGCCCCCGGCACATAGACCTCGTCCCAGTCCCGGACCCGCTCCACCACGGGCCGCCGCGGCCACTCCTGGCGCGGTGTGCTCATGAACCCCTTGGGATCGGCCATGGGCGTCTTCCTCGCGGACGTGTACCGGGGTATGGAGGGCACTGGGGGTACCACGAGCCGTGCGGCATCGGGCGGGGGTCACTCGTCGGTCACCCGGCACGGAGGCGGCCCCGGCCCGGTGTCCTTCCGGCCACGATACGTCGCCACCGACCCCCGCGCAGGGCGGCGGACGCCACCTTTCCGCACTCCACGGCCCACCGTCCCGTGTCCGCGGACCACCACTCCCTCGCTCCACTCCCGTCACTCCTCTCCCTGCTCCTGTTCCGGTTCCACCACCTCCCGCGCGCCCGGCTCCCGCCACTCCCGCAGCACTCCCTCCACGGCCCCGGCGATCCGCTCGCGCGCCTCGCGCCGGGGCACCCCGCTCATCAGCAGCCCGTCGTACGGCGTGTCCAGATGCCGCACCGACGCCACCACCGCCGAGGTCACCGCCGCCTCCGACAGCGCCCGTCCGGCCGCGCTCCGCCCGACCCGCCCGCTGCCCCGCAGAGCCGCGTGCCCGGCGACCGCCCGCGCCCGGCCGGCCGGGGAACAGCCGCCCGATCTCCGCCGCGAACTCCGCGACGAAGCGCTCGTCCTCCGCCACCCGCCGCCGCGCGTTCCGCACCCGGCGCCGCTCCCGGACCTCGGCGTCCGCCAGGCACCGCTCCTCCGCCCGCGCCAGCGCGGCCTCCTCCACCAGCAGGCCCTGGCGCTCGTACCGCCCCCGCCGCCGCGCGAACCGCACCACCACCGCCGACAGCCCGCTCTCCTCCCGCGCCCTGCGGGTCAGCGCGGCATCCCCGCGCGGCAGGAACACCAGGTGCCCCAGATCCGCGCAGTCGAGGCAACGCGGCACCCCGTCCTCCAGCACCAGCAGCGCCAGCGGCCCCTGCCGACAGGCCGCGCAGTGCTTGCGCCGCTGCGGCTGCACCACGACCGGACCGCCCCCGGCACCGGGCAGCGCGGGGGAGCGCGGCTCCACGGGACGACGTGCACCTGCGGGACGTGCCATACGCGGTTCCTTCCCCGCCACCGGCCCGCCCTCCCGCACGGGACCGGGCCGCTCCTCCTTTCTGTCCTCCCCTTTGCCTCCCCGTGCCTCCCTCTGCCGGCTTCCCGGCATCATGGGCGTGTGCGACTCGAAGCGATCACCTGGGAGCGGCTGGCCGAACGGCTCGCCGACCGGATTCTGGCGCTGGAGCCCGCCGACGGCAGCCCCTGGCCGCGGGTGGTCCTCGACGGAGCGCCCGCCGCCGGGCCGGGAGACCTCGCCACCCGCATCTCCGAAGCGCTCCGGGTACGCGGCCGGCCCTCACTGGTCGTCGGCGCCGAGGGCTTCCTGCGCCCCGCCTCCCTCCGCCTGGAGCACGGGCGGCGCGACGAGGAGTCGTACTACAGCGGCTGGTTCGACACCGGCGCGCTGTGGCGCGAGGTCCTCGGCCCCCTGGACGCCGACGGCGACGGGCGGGTGCTGCCCGACCTGTGGGACCCGGTCACCGACCGCGCCACCCGCAGCTCCTACGTCCGGCTACCACCCGGCGGGGTACTGCTCCTGCATGGCCCCCTTCTCCTCCAGCACTGGTTCCCCTTCGACCTGACCGTCCACGTCCTGCTGTCGCCCGGCGCCCTGCGCCGCCGCACCCCCGACGCCGACCACTGGACGCTCCCCGCCTTCGCCCGCTACGAGACGGAGACCGACCCCGCCGCGACGGCCGACGTCGTCGTACGCGCCGACGACCCCCGGCACCCCGCCTGGAACGGCTGACATCGCCTGCCAGCCCGTAGGACCGTCAGAACCAGCCGTTGCGCCGGAAACCCCGCCAGAGCGCGACACAGGCCAGCGCGGTGATGCCCATGATCACCGGGTAGCCGTAGTGCCAGCGCGCCTCCGGCATGTACTCGAAGTTCATGCCGTAGACCCCGCACACCATCGTCGGCACCGCGACGATCGCGGCCCAGGCGGTGATCTTCCGCATGTCCTCGTTCTGCGCGACCGTCACCTGGGCCAGATGCGCCTGGAGGATGGAGTTGAGCAGCTCGTCGAACGCGGCGATCTGGTCCTTGGCCCGTATCAGATGGTCCATCACATCGCGGAAGTACGCCTGTATCTCCGGGTCGACCACCCTCATCGGCCGGGTAGCCAGGTCCTCCACCGGGCGCACCAGCGGCACCGCGGCCCGTTTCAGTTCGAGCAGTTCGCGCTTGAGCTGGTAGATCCGCCCCGGATCGGCCCGCCCGCCCTCCTCCGAGAAGACGTCCGTCTCGACGTGCTCGATATCGCCCTGCACGGCGTCCGTGACGTTCAGATACTCGTCCACCACATGGTCCGCGACGGCGTGCAGTACCGCCGACGGGCCCTTGGCGAGCTGACGCGGGCGCGACTCCAACTCCTCGCGCAGCGGCCCCAGTGAGCCATGGTGGCCGTGCCGCACGGTGATGACGAAGTCCTCGCCGACGAACACCATGAGCTCGCCGGTGTTCACCACCTCGCTCGTCGCCGTCAGCTTCTCGTGCTCCACGTAACAGACCGTCTTCAGCACCGCGAAGAGCGTGTCGCCGTACCGCTCCAGCTTCGGGCGCTGGTGGGCCTCCACCGCGTCCTCCACCGCCAGCGGGTGCAGGTCGAACAGCTCGGCCACATCGGCGAACTCCTCGGTGGTCGGCTCGTGCAGACCGAGCCAGACGAAACCGTCGCCGGTGTTGCGGACCGTCTTCACGGCGTCCACCACATCGGCGGAGCCCGGCACGCGTATGCCGTCCTGATACGTCACGCAGTTCACGACCGAGGAACCCAGCGGCGACCTGGCCGGGTGGCTCAGGTCCACACGCGGTCGGCGCCGGGCCAGACCGGCCACCTTGCGCAGACCGCCGACCTTGCTCAGCTTGGTGACTTTCCGCAGATTCCCCGCCATCGACATCTGGATCTCCTTGCCTGGATCTCCGCACCTGACACCTTTCGTGCCCTGCGCGATCAGTCTGCCAGTCCGTCAAGAAAGCTGGGGAAGCCTGTGGGAATCATGGATTCCGCTTGGTTCCCGCCTGTGGACGGAGGGTCGGCCGCCCCGGACCCGCCGACCGGCTGGGACGATGCGGGACATGACGCCCTCGGACGGATACCTCCTGGACAACCGGCAGACCGAGGCGGGCGAACGCTTCGACGCCTTCGCCTCCCTCTTCGACCCCACCACGTTCCGCCACCTCGAACGTCTCGGTATCGGCCCCGGCTGGCGCTGCTGGGAGGTCGGCGCGGGGGGCACCTCCGTCGTCTCCTGGCTCGCCCGGAAGGCCGGCCCGACCGGCACCGTCCTCGCCACCGACATCGACACCTCGCGCCTGGCCACCGTAGCCCGGCCGCCGGTGGAGGTCCGTACCCATGACGTGGGCGCCGAGGAGCCGCCCGGCCGGGGCTTCGACCTGGTGCACGCCCGGCTCGTGCTCGTCCATGTCCCGGACCGGGAGCGGGCGTTGCGCTCCATGATCGACGCGCTGCGGCCCGGCGGCCGGCTGCTGATCGAGGACGCCGACCCGGCCCTGCAACCCCTGACCTGCCCCGACGAGCACGGCCCCGAGGAACGGCTCGCCAACCGGCTCCGCCAGGGCTTCCGCAGCCTCCTCGCCGAGCGCGGCGCCGACCTCTCCTACGGACGCCGGCTGCCGCGGCTGCTCCGTGAGGCCGGGCTGCGGCAGGTCGAGGCCGACGCGTACTTCCCGCTCACCTCACCGGCGTGCACCGCGCTCGAACTGGCCACGGTCCGTCAGATCCGGGGCCGCCTGGTCGAAGCGGGGCTCGCCACCGACGAGGACATCGACCGCCATCTCGCCAATGTGGCAGCGGGCGGGATGGATCTGGCGACGGCGCCGATGATCTCGGCGTGGGGGCGCAAGGTCTGAGTGCTCAGGGGGTGTGCGGCGCCTGCCCGTCGTCGTCCGGGCGCGGCGGCCGGCCGCCCACCCCCTCCACCGCCCGCGCCCCGGCCCGGCACCCCCACTCCGCCGCGACCTCCGCACGGGCGCCCGCCAGCAGAGCCGCGAGGAACGCGCCGGTGAACGCGTCCCCGGCCCCCGTACTGTCCGTCGCCCGGGCCGGTACCGCCGGAACCCGGGCGCTCACCTTCCCCGACCGTGCCACCAAGGCCCCCTCCGCCCCCGACTTGGCCACCACCACCGGCCCGAGCCCGCTCAACTCCGCCGCCGCCTCGGCCCAGTCGGACGACCCCGTAAGAAGGCACGCCTCGTCCCGGCTGGGCAACAGCACATCGAGCTGCTTGGCGAACTCCAGGAACCGGTCCGCCCCGAACCGCGCGAGGAACCCCGCCGAAGCCGGGTCCAGACTCACCGGCACCCCGCGCGCCCGCGCCGCCGCCAGCGCGGTCCCGGCCAACGCCCGGCTGGACTCGGCGAACAGCAGGTACCCCGACAGATGCAGCCGGGCCACGCCATCCAGTAACCGTTCCGACCAGTCGGCCGGTTCCAGCCGCAGCGAAGCCCCGCTGGAGGTGAGGAACGTGCGCTCGGCCGCCGCCTCCCCGTCGACCAGGCAGATCACCGTGCCGGTCGGCGCCACCGGGTCTACCACCAGCCGTGGCCGCACCCCGGCCGCCAGCAGCTCCCGCTCGTGCCACCGCGCCGCGTCCGCGCCCACCCGCGCCAGCAGCGTGACGTCCGCGCAGCCCGCGTCGGCGGCCCAGCACGCCACGTTGGCGCCCGCGCCGCCCGGCAGGGTCCGGATCACGGCGGCCGTGTCGGTGCGCGCGGCGAGCGGGCCCCGGTGCCGGGCCACCACGTCGGTGATCACGTCCCCGACGACCAGCAGCCCTCCCGCCGGGCCGCCGGTCACCTCATCGCCCACGCCGTGGCGATCCGCGCCGCCAGCTCCACATTGCCGCGCACCGCCGCCAGGTTGGCACGCAGCGACGCCCCGTCCGTGTGCCGGACGAGATGGGCCAGCAGGAACGGGGTGACGGCCTGGCCGGTGATCCCCTCCTCCTCGCAGGCCCGCAGCGCCTCGGCGAGCACGCGCGCGTGCAGCTCGGGATCGAGCTGCTGCTCCGGCGGGACGGGATTGGCCACGATCAGCGCCGACTCCGGTCCGCCGAGCGTGTCCTGCGCCCGCATCACCTCCGCGACCTGCTCCGGGTCCCGCAGCGCCCAGTCCACCGGATGGCCCGAGTCGGACAGATAGAAGCCGGGGAACCGCTCGGTGCGGTAACCGGCGACGGCCACGCCCAGGGTCTCCAGCCGCTGCAAGGTGGCCGGCACGTCCAGGATCGACTTCACGCCCGCGCACACCACGGTGATCCGGGTCCGGGCCAGCAGCCCCAGGTCGGCCGACTCGTCCTGCGTCGTCGTCCACTCCCGGTGCACCCCGCCCAGCCCGCCGGTGGCGAACACCCGGATGCCGGCCAGCGCCGCCAACTGGGCCGTCGCCGACACCGTGGTGGCCCCGCTCGCTCCGGACGCCATGGCGAGCGGCAGGTCCCGGTGGCCCAGTTTGCGGATGCCGTCGTCGTTGGCGACCCGCTCCAACTGGCCTTTGTCCAGCCCGACATGGGGCTGTCCGTCGAGTACGGCGATCGTCGCGGGCACGGCACCCTCGCGCCGGACCACGTCCTCCAGCTCCAGCGCCACCTGGAGATTGCGCGGGCGTGGCAGCCCGTGCGCGATGATCGTGGACTCCAGGGCCACCACCGGCCGCCCGGTGCCCGTCGCCTCCCGGACCTCCTCCGACAACACCAGCACCACGCGCCCGCCTCCCGTCAGTCGCCTCCCCTCATTCCTGGCGGGCGCGACCCCCGGCCAAACGCCGGGCGTAGGAATCGGCGGGAGGCACCGTCAGAACAGCGGCTCGGGCAGCACGCCCTCCAGCGCGAGCAACTGCCGCTTCGTCTCCAGGCCGCCCCCGAACCCCCCGATCCCGCCGTCGCTCTCCACCACCCGGTGACACGGCACGACCACCGGCAGCGGGTTGGCGCCCATCGCCGTGCCCACCGCCTGCGCCCCGCCCGGTTGCCCGACCCGCCGGGCCAGATCGCCGTAGCCGACCACCGTGCCGTACGGGACGCCGTCGGCCAGCTCGCGCAGCACCGCCCGGTTGAAGCCGGAGATCAGCGACCAGTCCAGCGGCAGGTCGAAGTCCTGGCGCTCGCCCGCCAGATACGCCTCGACCTGCCGTATCGCCTCCGCCAGCAGGGGCGCGCCCGGCTCCTCGGCCGGCTCGGTGCCGTACCGCGC
Organism: Streptomyces bauhiniae; assembly: GCF_004784475.1. Lineage (GTDB taxonomy): Bacteria > Actinomycetota > Actinomycetes > Streptomycetales > Streptomycetaceae > Streptomyces > Streptomyces seoulensis. The sequence continues at coordinate 173,492 of NZ_SRRT01000003.1, read as the reverse complement.
CGCCAGCCGCTTCAGCGCGCGCTCGCACACCGGGCCGGTGGCGTGGAAGACCACGTTCACCAGTCCCTGGCCGCTCGCGGCCAGCATCAGCGGGCCGATGCGGCTGTCCACGACCGCCCACACGACCCGCTGCCCGTCCTGCCCCTGGCTGTCCATGCCGACCACGTTACGACCCACCACCGACAACGGGCCCTGACCTGGGAATCAGTCGGCGCTGAGGGCCGTGCGCACCACGTCCGGCTTGTTGGTGATGATGCCGTCGACGCCGTAGCCCCGGACCTTCCGCGCCGTGGCCGCGTCGTTCACCGTCCAGGTGAAGACCCGCAGAGGCTTGCCGTGCGGTCCCTTCAGCGCGTGCGCGGTCGAGACGTAGCTCGCGGAGATGTCCGCGTACGCCGGGTTGATCAGGTCGGCGAACCGGGCGTACCCGCTCAGCTCGGCGATCTTCGGGCGGCCCAGGAAGCCGGTGGTCAGCGCGGGCTTGAGCTGGTGCACGGTACGGATGCTGTCCGCGCTGAAGCTCTGCACGATCAGGCGGCTCCGGTGCGCGCGGTCCAGCCAGCCCTCGTTGCTCAGGGTCTTGAGGATCTGTGCCTCGATGCCCGGGTACAGCTCGGGGTTCTTGACCTCCAGCAGGAGTTTCTCGTGGTTGTGCTCGACCCGGCGCATGTAGCGCTCCAGCGTCGGCACGCGCGCGCCCGCGAAGACGGGGGAGAACCAGCTCCCCGCGTCCAGCCGGGCGATCTCCGCCGCCGTGAAGTCCTTGACCTTCCAGGGAGCCCGGCCGGGGAAGACGTCCTCGACGTTCGTGGTGCGCGCCAGACTGTCGTCGTGGATGACGACCAGCTTGCCGTCCTTGGTGCGCTGCACGTCGTTCTCCACCCAGGAGAAGCCCAGCCTCGCCGCCTTGTCGATGGCGGACAGCGTGTTCTCGGGCGCGTACGCGGAGGCCCCGCGGTGGGCGACCACCGTGGGCTGGGCCGCCCGGACCGGCCGGCCGTCGGAGCCGGGGCTCAGCAGGACCGTCGCCCCCAGGGCGGCGGTGGCCGCGGCGGCGACTGCGTGCGCGTGCATGCGTACTCCTCACGTCCGGCGAATACCAACAGCACCAGAGTGACAGCAGAGCGTCAACGGCACAGGAGCGCGGAATGGCCACACGATGAACGGCGGAGCCCAACTCCGCACACCGGTGCCGCACAAGTGGGGTAAAGCCGTGGTTCTTTGCCGGAAAATCATTCGACCATTCCGGTGGCGGCCATACTCTCTCCGACAGCCCCGACCGCCACAGCGGTCCGGGGCAGGGGGAACATCGCGTCGGTAGAGGGACGCGAGAAGGCGAGGAACAGCCGCGCATGCGAGGCACGATCGACGGATTCAGCTACGGGGTCGTCACCCCCCTCGTGGGCTATGTGATGGCCTGCCTGGGCGGCGCCCTCGGCCTGCGCTGCACCACCCGGTCCCTGCTGGTCACCCACTCCTGGCGGCCCGCGTGGCTGGCCCTGGGCTCGACCGCGATCGGCTCCGGCATCTGGACCATGCACTTCATCGCCATGATGGGCTTCTCCATCGACGAGACGCCGATCCGCTTCGACAAACCGATGACCTACGCAAGCCTCGGTCTGGCCATCCTCATGGTGGGCGTCGGGATCTTCATCATCGGCTACCGGGGCGCCACCGGCACCTCGCTCGTCACCGGCGGCACGATCACCGGTCTGGGCGTCGCCTCGATGCACTATCTCGGCATGGCCGGCATGCGCTTCGACGGACAGTTCACCTACGACATCACCGGTGTCGTCGCCTCCGTCGTCATCGCCGTCGTGGCCGCCACCGTCGCCCTCTGGGCCGCCGGAAGCGTCAGAGGATGGCGGGGCAGCATCGGCGCCAGTCTCGTCATGGGCCTCGCCGTCAGCGGCATGCACTACACCGGGATGGCCGGACTCACCGTGCACCTCCACGGCACCCCCGGCACCGCCACCAGCGGCTCCCCGGCCGCCGTGCTCGCGCCGATCCTCATCGGACCGCTCGCCCTCCTGCTCCTCGCGGCCGTCGTCGTGATGTTCGATCCGCTGATGGTCAAGGGCGCGCCGCGGCGCATCCCCGAGGAGTCCAAGCCGGGCGTCCCGGCCGCCGCCGTACCCTCCCACCAGCGCATTCGCCCGCCGCACCGGCCGCACCGGGAGCCGGTCCACGCCGACGCCCACGGCTCCCGCACCCCGCAGCGCAACTGACTCCCGGCCCGTTGTCAGTGGGGGGTCGTACGGTTGATTCCATGCGGCCCGTTTCAAAGATCGAACGCACGGTGGCGCCCTTCGAGGTCGTCAGCCCCTACCAGCCCAGCGGCGACCAGCCGGCGGCCATCGCCGACCTGGCCAAGCGTGTGCAGGGCGGCGAGAAGGACGTCGTACTGCTCGGCGCGACCGGTACCGGCAAGTCCGCCACCACCGCGTGGATGATCGAGAAGCTCCAGCGCCCGACCCTGGTCATGGCGCCGAACAAGACGCTGGCCGCCCAGTTGGCCAACGAGTTCCGCGAGCTGCTCCCCAACAACGCGGTCGAATACTTCGTCTCGTACTACGACTACTACCAGCCCGAGGCGTACGTCCCGCAGTCGGACACCTACATCGAGAAGGACTCCTCGATCAACGAGGAGGTCGAGCGCCTGCGCCACTCGGCGACCAACTCCCTGCTCACCCGCCGTGACGTGGTCGTGGTCGCCTCCGTCTCCTGCATCTACGGCCTGGGCACCCCGCAGGAGTACGTGGACCGCATGGTCCCCCTCAAGGTCGGCGAGGAGATCGACCGGGACGACCTGCTGCGCCGCTTCGTCGACATCCAGTACACGCGCAACGACACCGCCTTCTCCCGCGGCACCTTCCGCGTGCGCGGCGACACCATCGAGATCTTCCCGGTCTACGAGGAGCTGGCCGTCCGCATCGAGATGTTCGGCGACGAGATCGAGGCGCTCTCCACGCTGCACCCGATCACCGGCGAGATCATCAGCGACGACCAGCAGCTCTACGTCTTCCCCGCCTCCCACTACGTCGCCGGACCGGAGCGCATGGAGCGTGCCGTCAACGGCATCGAGAAGGAGCTGGGGGAGCGCCTGGCCGAGCTGGAGAAGCAGGGCAAGCTCCTGGAGGCCCAGCGTCTGCGGATGCGCACCACCTACGACATCGAGATGCTCCGCCAGATCGGCACCTGCTCCGGCGTGGAGAACTACTCGATGCACTTCGACGGCCGCCTCCCCGGCTCCCCGCCGAACACCCTGCTCGACTACTTCCCGGACGACTTCCTGCTGGTCATCGACGAGTCGCACGTCACCGTCCCGCAGATCGGCGCCATGTACGAGGGCGACGCGTCCAGGAAGCGCACCCTGGTCGACCATGGCTTCCGGCTGCCCTCCGCGCTGGACAACCGCCCGCTGAAGTGGGAGGAGTTCCAGGAGCGCATCGGGCAGACCGTGTATCTGTCGGCGACGCCGGGCGCCTACGAGCTGTCCCGCGGTGACGGGGTGGTGGAGCAGATCATCCGCCCGACCGGCCTGGTCGACCCCGAGGTCGTGGTCAAGCCCACCGAGGGCCAGATCGACGACTTGGTGCACGAGATCCGGGAGCGCACCGACAAGGACGAGCGCGTCCTGGTCACCACGCTCACCAAGAAGATGGCCGAGGACCTCACCGACTACTTCGTCGAACTCGGTATCCAGGTCCGCTATCTGCACAGCGACGTCGACACCCTGCGCCGCGTGGAGCTGCTGCGCGAGCTGCGCGCCGGTGAGTACGACGTCCTGGTCGGCATCAACCTGCTGCGCGAGGGCCTCGACCTGCCCGAGGTGTCCCTGGTGGCCATTCTCGACGCCGACAAGGAGGGCTTCCTGCGCTCCGGCACCTCGCTGATCCAGACCATCGGCCGTGCGGCGCGCAACGTCTCCGGCCAGGTTCACATGTACGCCGACAAGATCACCCCGGCGATGGAGAAGGCCATCGACGAGACCAACCGGCGCCGCGAGAAGCAGGTCGCGTACAACAAGGCCAAGGGCATCGACCCGCAGCCGCTGCGCAAGAAGATCAACGACATCGTCGCGCAGATCGCCCGCGAGGATGTCGACACCGAGCAGCTCCTCGGCACCGGCTACCGGCAGCAGAAGGACGGCAAGGCGGCCAAGACGCCGGTGCCCAGCCTGGGTGGCAAGGCGACCGCCGACGCCAAGGCGAAGGCGGCCAGGACGAAGGCCAAGGGCAAGACGCAGCCCACCGACCAGCCGGCCGCCGAACTCGCCGGGCAGATCGAGGAGATGACGGACCGGATGCGCGCGGCCGCCGCGGAGCTCCAGTTCGAGATCGCCGCCCGGCTGCGTGACGAGGTGTCCGAGATGAAGAAGGAACTGCGCCAGATGCGGGAGGCCGGTCTCGCCTGACCCTCCCGACCCGTCCGGACCTCGGCATACGCGCCCAGTGTTGCAACACCGACACAAAGCGCGGGCCGGGGTTCGGCACGGTCGGCGACGCTGCGTAGGGTTCTGGGCAACCGCGCGATGCGCGGCAACAGGGGAACACCGAGAGGGGATTCAGCCGTGACCGTCAACATGACCAAGGGCCAGGCCATCAGCCTGGAGAAGAAGGACGGGGCCACCCTGACCGCGGTCCGTATGGGTCTCGGCTGGCAGGCGGCGAAGCGACGCGGGCTGTTCGGCTCGCGCACCCGCGAGATCGACCTGGACGCCTCTGCGGTCCTCTTCGCGGAGAAGCAGCCGGTCGACGTGGTCTTCTTCCGCCATCTGGTGAGCGACGACGGCTCCGTGCGGCACACCGGGGACAACCTCGTCGGCGGTGTCGGGCAGGGCGGTGACGACGAGGCCGTGCTGGTGGACCTCCAGCGGGTTCCGCCCCACGTCGACCAGATCGTCTTCACGGTGAACTCCTTCACCGGGCAGACCTTCCAGGAGGTGCAGAACGCGTTCTGCCGCCTGGTGGACGAGACCAACGGCCAGGAGCTCGCGCGCTACACGCTGGCGGGCGGCGGCCAGTACACGGCGCAGATCATGGCCAAGGTGCACCGCCAGGGCGCCGGCTGGACGATGACCGCGCTGGGCGAGCCGGCCAACGGGCGCACCTTCCAGGACCTGATGCCGGCGATCCTGCCGCACCTGTAGAACCCGCCCGGCGCGCACCACCACACGACACAGGGGGACGGCGATGGGGGCCGAACTGGTGCGGGGGCAGAACCACCCGCTGCCCCGGACCCGGCTGGAGATCCTGATCTCGGCCGAGGTCCCCGTGCTCGTGGCGGCCGCTCTCGGTGACGAGGGCGGCCGCGTCCATGAGGGTCACCGGATCGCCCATCCCGGCGCTCCCGCCCTCCCCGGCGTCGAAGTGCCCCGCGCGGCCGCCGCCGAGCACCGCCTCTCCGTCGACCTGGGGGAGCTGCCCGAAGCGGTGCACCGCGTCACCGTGCTGCTGGCGCTGCCGGGCTCGGCAGTGCGGTTCGGCGCGACCGCCGCCCCGCGAGCGACCGTCACCGATGCCGACGGCACGGAGATCGTCCGCTTCACCCTCGCCGGTCTTGACGCGGAGTCGGCCGTCGTCGCGCTGGAGCTGTACCGCAGGCAGGGCGGCTGGAAGGTGCGCGCGGTCGGCCAGGGGTACGCGGAGGGCCTCACGGCGCTCCTGGCGGACCTGGGGCTGCCGGATGCCCACGATGTGGCCGAAACGATCCATGAAGCGGGGCGCCTCAGCGAGGCGGCCATGGGCGGACCGCTCGACTACACCCACCCCGGCCGACAGGCTTCCCCACAGCCACAGCCACAGCCACAGCCACAGCCCGTCGCGGGCGACGCGGCGGGCTGGTCCATAGAGGAGCGGCTGTACAACCAGGTCTGGGGCATGTTCGAGGACCTGGCCCGCTCCACCGCCGCCCTCCGGAGCGCGGCCGACTTCGCCGCCGGCCGCCTGGACCGCGAACTCGACGAGGCCCTGGCCGATCCGCGCGCCAGGATCGGCGGCGCCGGGGACGCGGCACGGAAGGCGGCGCAGGCCAAGCACGACGAGCTGATGGGCCGGGCGAAGGCGGCCCACGACCGTGACGTCGCCCAGCTCACCGCCGAGGCGGAGGTCGTCGAGCCCGCCCTGCCACCCGCGTACGCCCGCTGGGACAGCCCCGTCTGGCACGGTCACCGGATGCCGGCCGAGTCGCCCCAGGCCGTACGGCTGGGCGACCTCCACCTCCCCGAGAGCGCGTCCCTGCGTATCCCGATGCTGGTCAGGCTCCCGTTGGAGCGGGGCCTGTGGGTCGACAGCGGCGCCACACCGGCCGACTTCAACGACTCGGCCGAGCGTCGCCGCCTGGCCCTGGAAGTCGCCGTCGCCCTCGCCGCGCGGCTGCTCGCCGTCCATCCGGTGGGGGAATTCTCCGTGGAGGTCATCGACCCGGCCGGGGCCGGGGCCGGACCGCTCGGCGCCCTCACCCGGTCGGGCGCACTGACGGGACCGCCCGCGAGGGGCACGGCGGGCGTCACGCAGGCGCTGGAGTCGCTCACCCGGCGGGTCGACCTCGTACGCATGGCGATCGGTGGCGGCGCCACCGAGGCGCTGCCGGACGGCTTCGACACGGCCCGGCGGCTGCTGATCGTCAACGACTTCCCGCAGGGCTTCGACGACCGCGCTCTGACCCGGCTCCGCTTCCTCGCCGACGAGGGTCCGGCGGCCGGGGTCCATCTGCTGCTGGTCGCGGACCGGGCGGACGCGGGGGAGTACGGGCCGTTGCTCGACCCGCTGTGGCGTTCGCTGATGCGATTGACGCCATCACCCGACGACCATTTCGCCGATCCCTGGGTCGGACACGCCTGGACCTTCGAACCGTCCCTGCCACCGCAGGGCGGCACGGTCGTTCAGCAAGTACTCGGCGCGGTCTCCGCAGCCAGGATCAAGAGGAAGTAAAGAACCTCTGAGCTGCTCACTTGGTCTTTACTTTACCTTTCTCTTTACTCTCCCTTGGTGATTGCGCTACCGTATTCGTGCGGAGGGGAGTACTCCCTGATGCGGCGGCCCCGTCAGTACGAATCCCCATGGATTCCGGGGCGCCGGCCCGTTCCTCGGGTGGAAGAGACCTCCGGCAGCGACAACGCTGATGTTTGCCGTGACGTGATGCCGGAGGTGCAGTGGACGTCTCGATGACCCTGTGGGTCTTGACCATCGTGGGGCTGGCAGCCCTGATCGCGGTGGACTTCTTCATCGGCCGCAAGCCGCATGAGGTGTCCATCAAGGAAGCGGGTATCTGGACAGCCGTCTGGATCGCCCTGGCCGGACTCTTCGGCCTCGGACTGTTCTACTTCGGGGGCGCCCAGCCCGCCGGGGAGTTCTTCGCCGGCTTCATCACCGAGAAGTCGCTGAGTGTCGACAACCTCTTCGTCTTCGTCCTGATCATGACGAAGTTCGCGGTGCCCGCGCAGTACCAGCAGCGGGTCCTGCTCTTCGGTGTGCTCATAGCCCTGGTCCTGCGGGCCGTCTTCATCGCGGCCGGCGCGGCGATCATCGCCAGCTTCTCCTGGGTGTTCTTCATCTTCGGCGCCTTCCTGATCTGGACCGCCTGGAAGCTCATCCAGGAGGCCCGCGCCGATCACGAGGACGAGGAGTACGAGGAGAACAAGCTCCTGAAGGCAGCCGAGCGCAGGTTCGGTGTCGCCGACCGGTACCACGGCACCAAGCTGTGGATCGAGGAGAACGGCAAGCGGGTCATGACCCCGATGCTGGTCGTGATGCTCGCCATCGGCACCACCGACGTGCTGTTCGCGCTGGACTCCATCCCCGCGATCTTCGGCCTGACGCAGGACCCGTACATCGTCTTCACCGCGAACGCCTTCGCCCTGATGGGTCTGCGGCAGCTCTACTTCCTCATCGGCGGCCTGCTGAAGAAGCTGGTCCACCTGTCGTACGGACTGTCGGTCATCCTGGGCTTCATCGGCGTCAAGCTGGTGCTGCACGCCCTGCACGAGCTGGGGGTGCATGTCCCGGAGATCAGCATCCCGGTCTCCCTGGCCGTGATCTGCGGCGTGCTCGTCATCACCACCATCACCAGCCTCATCGCCTCCCGGAAGCAGGCCGCCGCCGAGGCGGCCGGGGGCGACGGCGCCTCCAAGGACAGCATCGACGCCTGACCCTTCATCGCTTGAGGGGCAGCCGACCCGTGCGGAAGGTGCCGCAGCCCGGCACCTTCCGCACGGGAAGGCTCCGCTCCGACCGAACCCCCCGCGCCCGCCCGATCGGTGCGCCGGACGAAACGAACGGAATGCGAACCCTGTACGCCTCTGCCACCATCACTGCATGATCACTCGGCTCAGGTCGCTCGCCGCGCGGTGGACGCTCCTCGTGCCGGTGCTCGCGGTCGTCCTCCTCGTCTTCACCTGGGGCCGCGGCCTGCCCGGCGCGGTCGTCGCCCTGATCACCCTCGTGCTCGCCGGGTCCGTGCTGGCCGCCGTGCACCACGCCGAGGTCGTCGCCCACCGGGTGGGCGAACCCTTCGGCTCCCTGGTGCTCGCCATCGCCGTCACCATCATCGAGGTGGCACTGATCGTCACCCTCATGGTGGACGGCGGGGACAAGAGCGCCACGCTGGCTCGCGACACGGTGTTCGCCGCCGTGATGATCACCTGCAACGGCATCGTCGGCATCTGCCTCCTGGTCGGCTCCCTGCGGCACGGCACCGCCGTGTTCAACCCCGAGGGCACCGGGGCCGCCCTGGCGACGGTCGCCACGCTGGCCACCCTCAGCCTGGTGCTGCCGACCTTCACGACCAGCAAGCCCGGCCCCGAGTTCTCCTCCGTGCAACTGACGTTCGCGGCCTTCTCCTCGCTGATCCTCTACGGCCTCTTCGTCACCACCCAGACCGTGCGGCACCGCGACTACTTCCTGCCGGTCACCAAGGAGGGCGACATCATCACCGGGGCCGACCACGCGGCGCCCCCGACCGCCCGCCGGGCCTGGATCAGCCTCGGCCTGCTCGGCCTCGCCCTCGTCGGCGTGGTCGGTCTCGCCAAGGGCGTCTCGCCCACCATCGAGTCCGGGGTGGAAGGCGCGGGGCTCCCTCCGGCCGTCGTCGGTGTGATCATCGCCCTGCTGGTGCTGCTCCCGGAGACCATCGCCGCGCTGCGCGCCGCCCGCCGCGACCGGGTCCAGACCAGCCTCAACCTCGCGCTGGGCTCCGCCATGGCCAGCATCGGGCTGACCATCCCGGCCGTCGCCCTGGCGTCCATCTGGCTCTCCGGACCGCTCGTGCTGGGCCTCGGCTCCACGCACATGCTGTTGCTCGCGCTCACCGTGGTCGTCGCCTCGCTCACGGTCGTACCCGGCCGCGCCACCCCGCTCCAGGGCGGTGTCCACCTGGTCATCTTCGCCGCCTACCTGGAACTGGCCCTCAACCCCTAGCCGGAGGTGCCCCGCCAGGCCCGAAAACGGCCCGTGATAGACCGGGTGCGACCAGTGGCCGCCCTGCCGGCCGCCCCCGACGCACCCGGAGGAAACCACCGTGCCCCGCAGCCTGGCCAGCGCCCCGATCATGATCCTCAACGGGCCCAACCTGAACCTCCTCGGCCAGCGGCAGCCCGAGATCTACGGCAAGGACACGCTGGCCGACGTGGAGGCCCTGTGCGCCGAGGCGGCGGCCGCGTACGGCGGCACGGTGGACTGCCGGCAGTCCAACCACGAGGGACAGTTGGTGGACTGGGTTCACGAGGCGCGGCTCGGACACGCCGGGATCGTGATCAACCCCGGCGCCTACTCCCACACCTCGGTGGCGATCCTGGACGCGCTCAACACCTGCGACGGCCTGCCCGTGGTGGAGGTCCACATCTCCAACATCCACCAGCGCGAGTCCTTCCGGCACCACTCGTACGTCTCGCTGCGCGCCGACGGGGTGATCGCGGGCTGTGGGGTGCAGGGGTACGTCTTCGCGGTGGAGCGGATCGCCACGCTGGCGGGGTCGGCGCGGGCCGACGCCTGAGCGCCGCCCCGGCTCACCAGCCGCGCGCGTGCCACTCCGGCAGATGCGGGCGCTCGGCACCGAGGCTGGTGTCGTCGCCGTGGCCGGGGTAGACCCAGGTCTCGTCCGGCAGCGCGTCGAAGATCTTCGTCTCCACGTCGTGGATCAGGCTGGCGAACGCCTCGGGGTCCTGGTGGGTGTTGCCGACACCGCCGGGGAAGAGGCAGTCGCCGGTGAAGACGTGCGGGTGGCCGTGCGGGTCGTCGTAGACCAGCGCGATGGAGCCCGGCGTGTGCCCGACCAGATGGCGCGCGGTCAGCTCGACCTGGCCGACCCGGATCACGTCCCCGTCGTCGACCGGCACATCGGTGGCGACCGGGATGCCCGAGGCGTCCTCCCGGCCGGCGTAGGTACGCGCGCCGGTGGCGCCGACGACCTCGCCGAGCGCCTGCCAGTGGTCGCCGTGCTGATGGGTGGTGACCACGGAGGCGATGCCGTCCTCGCCGATCATGGTGAGGAGCGTGTGCGGCTCGGCGGCCGCGTCGATCAGGAGCTGCTCGTCGGTGGCCCGGCAACGCAGCAGATAGGCGTTGTTGTTCATCGGGCCGACCGCGACCTTCGTGATCATCAGGTCCTTCAGCTCGTGCACGTCCGCCGGACCGCCGACCCTGACCTCGCCGCTGTACGTCATGACGATCAGCCTATAGCGGGGCGGGCGTTGGCGGCCCGGCGCCGTGTCACAGCGGGGGCAGTGCGGGCAGCTCGCCGCCCTTCACCTCCAGCGAGGTCCCCTCGCGGCGTCCGGCGAGCCAGCCCAGCAGGTCGGCCGGAGTGCCGGTGACGGTGATCTCGGGATCATCGGCCTCCTGCCCGGTGCTCCAGGTCCGGGTGCCGTCGCTCAGCAGCGTCGGGGGCACGTCGGGGTGGCCCAGGAAGCGCTGGGCCAGGAACTCGGTCTCGCGCTCGGTGAACTCGGCCGGGAGGTCCTCCAGCTCGTAGCCGGCGCCGAGGTCCACGTGGTGCAGCTCGATCTCCACCCAGCGCCGGAACGGCAGCCGGGCCGCGACATCGGTGATGCCATTGCGCAGCTCCACCACGCGGTCCCAGTCGCCCGGCGCCGAACCCGCCGCGTCGAACCGGGCCGCACTGTCGCGCACGTCGGTGAGGTGGGTCTCCAAGGGGCGCGGGGCGTCCCGCTCGATGTCGGCGTCGCGGGTCTCGGCGCTCACGTACATCGGGCGGCCCTCGAGGACGTTCACGAGGGCGTCGGCGTTGCGGGCGATGTGAGCGAGGACATGTCCGCGCGTCCAGCCCGGAAGCCGTGACGGCTCGGCCAGTGCCGCGTTGTCCAATGCGGCGGCCGCGCTGAGCAGCCGTTCCGTCGCTTCCTGTACACGGGCCAGGTCATGAGCGTGATCGGTCATGAGGCCCGACCCTAGCGGGACCACTCCTTCGGGTGAAGGTGGCGAACATCCTCCGTAATTCGAAAGCGCGTGCTATATCGTCGAAGGCGGCGTCGGGCATGCTGGGTGGCTGGGGATTGTTATGCATCCGGGAATCCGACCGGCGTTGTCAGTGGCTCCCCCTAGGCTCGAAGAAGCACGGGGCCTCGGCCCCTGTCACTTCTCTGAAGAAAGGTGCGGACCGGCGTGGCCGACCGTCTCATCGTCCGTGGCGCGCGCGAGCACAACCTGAAGAATGTCTCGCTCGACCTGCCGCGTGACGCGCTCATCGTCTTCACGGGCCTGTCCGGGTCGGGCAAGTCCTCCCTGGCCTTCGACACCATCTTCGCCGAGGGCCAGCGCCGCTACGTGGAGTCGCTCTCCTCGTACGCCCGCCAGTTCCTCGGCCAGATGGACAAGCCCGATGTCGACTTCATTGAGGGCCTCTCGCCCGCGGTCTCCATCGACCAGAAGTCGACCTCGCGCAACCCGCGCTCCACGGTCGGCACCATCACCGAGGTCTACGACTACCTGCGTCTGCTCTTCGCGCGCATCGGCAAGCCGCACTGCCCCGAGTGCGGCCGGCCCATCTCGCGCCAGTCGCCGCAGGCCATCGTGGACAAGGTGCTGGAGCTGCCCGAGGGCAGCCGCTTCCAGGTGCTCTCCCCGCTGGTGCGCGAGCGCAAGGGCGAGTTCGTCGACCTCTTCGCCGACCTCCAGACCAAGGGCTACTCCCGCGCGCGGGTCGACGGCCAGACCATCCAGTTGTCCGAGCCGCCGACCCTGAAGAAGCAGGAAAAGCACACCATCGAGGTGGTCGTCGACCGCCTCACGGTGAAGGACTCCGCCAAGCGCCGCCTGACCGACTCGGTGGAGACCGCTCTCGGCCTCTCCGGCGGCATGGTCGTGCTCGACTTCGTCGACCTCCCCGAGGACGACCCCGAGCGCGAGCGCATGTTCTCGGAGCACCTGTACTGCACGTACGACGACCTGTCCTTCGAGGAGCTGGAGCCGCGCTCCTTCTCCTTCAACTCGCCCTTCGGCGCCTGCCCCGAGTGCACCGGCATCGGCACGCGCATGGAGGTCGACGCGGAGCTGATCGTCCCGGACGAGGACAAGTCGCTCGACGAGGGCGCCATCCACCCCTGGTCCCACGGTCACACCAAGGACTACTTCGGCCGGCTGATCAACGCCCTCGCGGACGCGCTCGGCTTCCGTACGGACATCCCCTTCGCCGGGCTGCCCCAGCGCGCGAAGAAGGCCCTGCTGTACGGCCACAAGACGCAGATCGAGGTCCGCTACCGCAACCGGTACGGCCGCGAGCGGGTGTACACCACGCCGTTCGAGGGCGCGGTGCCCTTCGTCAAGCGGCGGCACAGCGAGGCCGAGAGCGACGCCAGCCGGGAGCGCTTCGAGGGCTACATGCGCGAGGTGCCATGCCCCTCCTGCGAGGGCACCCGGCTGAAGCCGATCGTCCTCGCGGTCTCCGTCATGGGGAAGTCGATCGCCGAGGTCTCCGCGATGTCGATCAGCGACTGCGCGGACTTCCTGGGCGAGCTGAAGCTCAACGCCCGCGACAAGAAGATCGCCGAGCGCGTGCTGAAGGAGGTCAACGAGCGGCTGCGCTTCCTGGTCGACGTCGGCCTGGACTACCTCTCCCTCAACCGCGCGGCCGGCACCTTGTCCGGCGGCGAGGCCCAGCGCATCCGCCTGGCCACGCAGATCGGCTCCGGCCTGGTCGGCGTGCTCTACGTGCTGGACGAGCCGTCCATCGGTCTGCACCAGCGGGACAACCACCGGCTGATCGAGACCCTGGTCCGGCTCCGCGACATGGGCAACACCCTCATCGTGGTCGAGCACGACGAGGACACCATCAAGGTCGCCGACTGGATCGTGGACATCGGTCCGGGCGCCGGTGAGCACGGCGGCAAGGTCGTCCACAGCGGTCACCTCAAGGAGCTGCTCGCCAACGCCGAGTCGCAGACCGGCCAGTACCTCTCCGGCCGTAAGTCGATCCCGCTGCCGGACGTGCGCCGGCCGCTCGACCCGTCCCGGCAGCTCGTCGTGCGCGGCGCGCGGGAGAACAACCTCCAGGACATCGACGTGTCCTTCCCGCTGGGCGTGTTCACAGCCGTCACCGGCGTGTCCGGCTCGGGCAAGTCGACCCTGGTCAACGACATCCTGTACACCCACCTGGCCCGCGAGCTGAACGGCGCGCGGAACGTCCCCGGCCGCCACACGCGCGTGGACGGCGACGACCTGGTGGACAAGGTCGTGCACGTCGACCAGTCGCCCATCGGACGCACCCCGCGCTCCAATCCGGCGACGTACACCGGTGTCTTCGACCACGTGCGCAGGCTGTTCGCCGAGACCACCGAGGCGAAGGTGCGGGGCTACCAGCCCGGCCGCTTCTCCTTCAACGTCAAGGGCGGCCGCTGCGAGAACTGCTCGGGCGACGGCACGATCAAGATCGAGATGAACTTCCTCCCGGACGTGTACGTCCCGTGCGAGGTCTGCCACGGCGCCCGGTACAACCGGGAGACCCTGGAGGTCCACTACAAGGGCAAGTCCATCGCCGACGTGCTGAACATGCCGATCGAGGAGGCGACCGACTTCTTCGAGGCGGTGCCCGCCATCTCCCGGCACCTGCGCACCCTGAAGGACGTCGGGCTCGGCTACGTCCGGCTCGGCCAGTCCGCGACCACCCTGTCCGGCGGCGAGGCGCAGCGCGTCAAGCTCGCCAGTGAGCTGCAGAAGCGCTCCACCGGCCGCACGGTCTACGTCCTGGACGAGCCGACCACCGGTCTGCACTTCGAGGACATCAGCAAGCTGCTGAAGGTCCTCTCCGGGCTGGTGGACAAGGGCAACACGGTCGTCGTCATCGAGCACAACCTCGATGTGATCAAGACCGCGGACTGGGTCGTCGACATGGGCCCGGAGGGCGGCGCGGGCGGTGGTCTCGTGGTCGCCGAGGGCACGCCCGAGGAGGTCGCGGCGGTCCCCGCCAGCCACACCGGCAAGTTCCTGCGCGAGGTCCTCGGCGCCGACCGGGTCAGCGACGCGGGCCCGGTGAAGACCCCGCGGGCACGGAAGACGGCCAAGAAGACGGTGGCGAAGGCGGTGCCGGCCAAGGCCAACAACACCGCCACCGCCAAGGCCGGCACGGCCAAGAAGACGGCCGCCAAGAAGACGACGCGGGCCCCCAAAGCCTGACGTCGGATCTTGATACGAGCGGCGCCTCGCGGACTCACCCCGCGAGGCGCCGCTCGGCGTTTCAGCCGGTCACAGCTCGCCCAGCTCGGCCGCGTAGGGCGGCTCCGCGCCCGCCCGTGAGCAGGTGATCGCCGCCGCCCGCGTGGCGAAGCCGAGCAGCCGCCGCCAGGTGTCCGGGCCCAGCCCGGCGAGCGCCCGCGCGGACAGCGCGTCCAGGGTGGACAGGCCGTGCAGCAGGGCCGCGTTCACCGTGTCCCCGGCGCCGATGGTGTCCACGACGTCGACCTTCTCGCCGGGCACCCGGTGCTCGGAACCGTCGGCGGTGTAGACGGTGAGGCCGTCGCCGCCCCGCGTGACGACCACGGCCGACGGTCCCGCGGCCAGCCACTCGCGCGGGGTGCCGCCCAGCCAACGGGCGTCCTCCTCGGACAGCTTCAGCAGGGTCACCGAGGGCAGCCAGCCCCGGAAGCGCTCGCGGTAGGCGTCCGCGTCCGGGATCAGGCCCGCCCGGATGTTGGGGTCGAGCGCGGTGAACAGCCCCTGGCCGGCGGCCGACCGCATCAGCTCCTCGTAGGCGCTCGCCCCCGGCTCCAGGGCGAGTGAGCAGGTGCCGAAGGACACCGCGCGGGTGCCCTCGGGCAGGGCGGCCGGGGTGGTGAAGAGGCGGTCGGCGGTGCCCTCGACGTAGAAGGAGTACGCCGCCGAGCCGCCGGAGTCGATGGTGGCCACCGCGAGGGTGGTCGGTTCGGGGCCGCGCTGCACCGCGGAGACGTCCACCCCGGCCCGCCGCAGCCCGTCGAGCAGGGCCTCGCCGAAGGCGTCGTGCGAGGCGCGGGAGGCGAAGGCGGTCGGCGAGCCCAGCCGGCCGAGGGCCACGGCGGTGTTGAACGGGCCGCCGCCGAGCGCCGGTTGGAGGCCGGCCAGGGCGCCACGGCCCTGCGGTACCAGGTCGATCAGTGCCTCACCGGCGACGACGATCACGGAGTGGTTCCCTTCTCGGACTGCGAGGTCGATTCCATGCTGGTCCCGGTGTCCGCCGGCCGGGGCTCCGGGCAGCCGCAGGAGGTGCGGTGGACGAAGGCGCAGGGCAGCCGTACCGTCCTCGCCTCCCGGTCCGGCGCCGCCAGGCGGTCCAGCAGCACGTGGACGGCTTGGGCGCCCATCTCCCGGCTGGGCTGGGCGATCGCGGTGAGCCGGGGTGCGAACAGGTCGGCCCAGGCGAAGTCGTCGAAGCAGGCGAGCGCGATGTCACCGGGCACGCTCAGGCCCCGCTCCCGCAGTGCGCGCAGGGCGCCGATGGTCATCGCGTTGTTGGCGGTGACCAGCGCCGTGGGGGCACCGGGCAGGGCGAGCAGCGCGGCCGTGGCCCGCTCGGCACCCGTGGACTCGGAGCTGCCGGACACCACGAGTGCGTCGTCGGCGTCGAGCCCCGCCGCCGCGAGCCCCTGCCGGTACCCCGCAATCCGCTCGCTGGTGGTGCTGAGCCCCGGCAGCCCGGCGACCAGGCCGATCCGCCGGTGTCCCAGCGAGGCGAGGTGGGTGACCAGCTCGGCCATGGGCCCGGAGTTCTCGGCGCAGACCTGGTCGAACGCGCCCTGCCCAGGTCCGGCCGGCCCCAGCACCCGGTCCAGCAGCACCGTCGGTACGGCCTGGCGCCGGAGGTACGCCACGAGGTCGCCCGGCTCGGCGGAGGGTGCGACGATCATGCCGTCCACCCGCCGCTCGTGCAGCAGTTGGACCACTTTCAGCTCGTGCTCGGGGTCGTCGTGCGGGTCCGCGATGAGCAGGCTGTAGCCCGCCTCCAGTGCGGCCGCCTCCACGCCCTGGAGGATCTCGGTGAAGTACGGGTTGCTGATCGCGGACACCGCGAGCCCGATGGAGCGGGTCCGGGAGGTCACCAGGGAGCGGGCGAGGGAGTTGGGCGTGTAGCCGAGGGCCTCGACGGCGTCCAGTACTGCCTGCCGGGTGTGGGGGAGCACCGGGCGCGTGCCGTTGAGGACGTGGGAGACGGTCGCCACGGAGACACCGGCGCTCCGGGCCACGTCGGCCATGGTGGACATCGCGCTTCCCCTCCCACGTGATCCCGGAACGCGGTCCCGGCCGCCGGCCGGAGCACGGCGGGCGGGTGCGGGCCACGGCGACCACCGTCGGTCCCACGGGCGGGAAGGTATCCCATCGGCCACCGGTGCGTAAACGCTTGCGCAAGCGCTTGCGAAGGCTTCCGCGCGCGGAGACCCCCGCAGGCGCGTACGCCCGCCCCCGCCCCGAAACCACCTCCTGCGCCCGGATAGGGTCACCTTGCACACCCCCCGACCTGTGGAGAGACCGATGCCCGCCCGATCGTCCGCGAGCCGCCGTACCGTCCTCCGAGGAGCCGCCGTGGCGCCGGTCGCCGGGCTCGGGCTGGCCGCCTGCGCCGCTCCCCAGGACGACAAGGGCGCGTCGGCGGTCACCTCTGCCGTCGACCTCGGGGCCGAGGGCGAGGTGGCCAAGGGCGCCGCGAAGCTCTACCGCGACCACAACGTGGTGGTCAGCCGGGACGGCGAAGGTGGCTTGAAGGCGTACAGCCTGGTGTGCACGCACGCGGGGTGCGTGATCAACAAGCTGCGCGGCACCACCCTGGTCTGCCCCTGCCACGGCAGCGAGTTCGACGCCGTCACCGGCAAGGTGGTCCAGGCGCCGGCTACCGAGCCGCTGAGCGAGCTGCCGGTGAAGGTGGCGGACGGCCGGATCGTCGCGGGGCCGGCCGCCTGACGCCGGTCACCCCCCGCTCAGAGCGCGATCACTCCCACTCCCAGGCGATCCCCACCGTCCCCGGCCGCACCCGCGGCTCCACCACATGGACGCTGCGGTGCGGCTCGCTGACCGCCAGCTCCTGCCGTCCCGCGCGCGGCGCGGCGGGGGAGAACTGGGTGAAGCGATGGCAGCGAGCCGGCAGCGCGGACGCGTCGAACCGCACCTGGAGCGCGTACTGGCCGCCCGGTGAGCCGAAGCGGTGGACGTACTCGTGCGAAGGCCCGGCGGTGCCGTCCGTGATGCCGTACCGGAACAGGAAGGTGTCGCCGGAGCGCAGCCGGGTGCCGAAGAGCAGCTCGGCGACCAGGACACCGGTCTCCCGGTCCAGCCGGACCCGGCCGGTGCGGCAGTTCTCCAGCGCGTGCACGGCCATGTCGGCGGGGCGGCAGCCGGGGTCGCCGTGGTGGACGGCGACGAAGCGGTCCACGCCGTCGCGGTGGGCGCGCACGATGTGCTCGGACTCCCGGCCCGCCAGCTCGCGCCGTCCCCCGATGCGGACGCGTTCGTGGTGGCCGAGGGTGTGCATGCCGCCGTCCGGCGTCCAGTCCAGCTCCGCCCGGAGCCGGTCCAGGGTGTCGGACGCCTCGACCAGCGAGCGGTAGGAGCGGGGTGCCGGGCGGTCGCCGTCGGCCGTCTCCGGCGCCTCGGCGAGCAGCCTGATCAGGGACTCCTCGGGCAGCCGGAGGATCTCCTCCAGCGCGCGCACGGCCCGCAGCGACTCCGGGCGCTGGGGGCGGCGGGCGCCCTGCTGCCAGTAGCTGAGGCTGGTCACGCCGACCTTCACCCCGTGGCGCGTGAGGTGGTGCTGCACGCGCTGGAGCGGCAGCCCGCGGGCGGTTATCGCGGCGCGCAGCGCCACATGGAAGGGGCCGCTCCGCAGGGCCGTCTCCAGCTCGGCGGAGGCGAGGTCCGGGTGCTCTGTGACATGTGGCATGCACAGAAGCCTTTCTGTGAGGTGTCACCACGGCTGGTCAGACCGCGGTGCGGGGTCGTGTGCCGGCCCGCCCGCGAGCGCGTCCCCCCGGGGGCGCGCTCGCGGGCGGGCACGCCGTTCGTGTGCGCCGAGTGCGCGGCCCCGAGTTCCCCCGCATTGAAGCGTGTTGACCAGACCCCGACAACACCCTGGGTCACGTCATGGCCTGGATCGTGACACCCCGGAGCCCCCTCCGGCCCGGTTGTCCACAGGCCGGTCCGGCGGCTCCGCGACCGTTGTCCACAGGCCCGGCGCGGTGTCCGCGCTCGCCAGTAGGGTGTGAGTCATGGCCGACCCCTCCAGCTACCGCCCCAGGCCGGGCGAGATCCCCGACTCTCCGGGGGTGTACAGGTTCCGTGACGAGCACCGCCGGGTGATCTACGTCGGAAAGGCGAAGAGCCTGCGCCAGCGCCTGGCGAACTACTTCCAGGACCTGGCGAACCTGCACCCCCGCACCCGCTCCATGGTCACCACCGCCGCGTCCGTGGAGTGGACCGTGGTGTCCACGGAGGTCGAGGCGCTGCAGCTGGAGTACTCCTGGATCAAGGAGTACGACCCCCGGTTCAACGTCAAGTACCGCGACGACAAGAGCTACCCGTACCTCGCCGTCACGATGAACGAGGAGTTCCCGCGCGTCCAGGTGATGCGCGGTCACAAGAAGAAGGGGGTGCGGTACTTCGGTCCGTACGCCCACGCGTGGGCGATCCGGGACACCGTCGACCTGCTGCTGCGCGTCTTCCCGGTGCGCACCTGCTCGGCCGGTGTCTTCAAGAACGCCGAGCGCACCGGCCGCCCCTGCCTGCTCGGGTACATCGGCAAGTGCTCCGCGCCCTGCGTCGGCCGGATCTCGCCGGAGGACCACTACGAGCTGGCCGAGGAGTTCTGCGACTTCATGGCCGGCCGCACCGGCACCTACCTCCGCCGCCTGGAGAAGCAGATGGCCGAGGCGTCCGACGAGATGGAGTACGAGCGGGCCGCCCGCCTGCGCGACGACGTCGGCGCGCTGAAGAAGGCCATGGAGAAGAACGCGGTCGTGCTCGCCGACGCGACCGACGCCGACCTCATCGCCGTCGCCGAGGACGAGCTGGAGGCCGCCGTCCAGATCTTCCACGTGCGCGGCGGCCGGGTGCGCGGCCAGCGCGGCTGGGTCACCGACAAGGTCGAGGAGATCACCACCGGCGCCCTGGTCGAGCACGCCCTCCAGCAGCTCTACGGCGAGGAGACCGGGGACTCCGTGCCCAAGGAGGTGCTGGTCCCGGCGCTGCCCGACCCGGTGGAGCCGGTCCAGGAGTGGCTGACCGTCCGGCGCGGGGCCAACGTCTCGCTGCGCATCCCGCAGCGCGGCGACAAGAAGGCGCTGATGGAGACCGTCCAGCGCAACGCCCAGCAGGCCCTCGTGCTGCACAAGACCAAGCGCGCCTCCGACCTCACCACCCGCTCGCGCGCGCTGGAGGAGATCGCCGACGCCCTCGACCTCGACAGCGCCCCGCTGCGGATCGAGTGCTACGACATCTCCCATCTCCAGGGCGACGACGTGGTGGCCTCCATGGTCGTCTTCGAGGACGGCCTCCAGCGCAAGAACGAGTACCGCCGCTTCCAGATCAAGGGCTTCGCCGGCCAGGACGACGTCCGCTCCATGCACGAGGTGATCACCCGCCGCTTCCGCCGCTACCTGGCGGAGAAGGAGAAGTCCGGCGAGTGGGCGGGCGCCGAGGACGCCCCGGTCAACGGCACGCCCTCCGGTGTCCCCCTGCCGGGCGAGGATGACGGGCTCATCGGCGGCCCCAAGGACGACGACGGCCGCCCGAGGAAGTTCGCCTACCCGCCCCAACTCGTCGTGGTCGACGGCGGCCGTCCGCAGGTCGCCGCCGCCCGGCGCGCGCTGGACGAGCTGGGCATCGACGACATCGCCGTGTGCGGCCTCGCCAAGCGCCTGGAGGAGGTCTGGGTGCCCGGAGAGGAGGACCCCGTGGTGCTGCCCCGTAGCAGCGAGGGCCTCTACCTCCTGCAGCGGGTGCGCGACGAGGCCCACCGCTTCGCCATCACCTACCAGCGCGCCAAACGCGCCAAGCGGCTGCGCAGCGGCCCGCTGGACGAGGTGCCCGGCCTCGGCGAGACCCGCAAGCAGGCCCTCATCAAGCACTTCGGCTCGGTCAAGCGGCTGCGCGCCGCCACCATCGAGCAGATCCAGGAAGTACCCGGCATAGGCCGGAAGACGGCCGAGACCATCGCGGTGGCACTCGCCCGTTCGGCCCCGGCCGCACCCGCCGTGAACACGGCGACCGGAGAGATCATTGACGAAGAGGAACCCGACACGACGGGCGGTTCCTCCGGAGAGTCCGTGAGCGCGGGCCTCCCGGACGACCGACGGGGGCAGGAGACATGACCGAGCACGAGGCACGGCCCACGGCCGAGCGGGACCGCGCACACGCGGCGACGGACGACAGCCCGCCAGGGGCGGCGGAACAGGACAACGGAGCACAGGTGAGTCAGGACGTCACGCCGGCAGCGGCCAACGATGCGCCCATCCCCGAGCTGGTGATCATCTCCGGCATGTCCGGGGCCGGCCGCTCGACGGCCGCGAAGTGCCTGGAGGACCTCGGCTGGTTCGTCGTCGACAACCTGCCGCCCGCCCTGATCCCCACCATGGTGGAGCTGGGCGCCCGCTCCCAGGGCAACGTGGCGCGGATCGCGGTCGTCGTGGACGTGCGCGGCCGCCGCTTCTTCGACAACCTCCGTGAGTCCCTCGCGGACCTCGACAGCCGGGGCGTCACCCGGCGCATCGTCTTCCTGGAGTCCTCCGAGGATGCCCTGGTGCGCCGCTTCGAGTCGGTGCGCCGCCCGCACCCCCTCCAGGGCGACGGCCGCATCGTGGACGGCATCGCCGCCGAGCGGGAACTGCTGCGCGAGCTGCGCGGCGACGCCGACCTGGTCATCGACACCTCCAGCCTCAACGTGCACGAGCTGCGCGCCAAGATGGACGCCCAGTTCGCGGGCGAGGAGGAGCCCGAGCTGCGGGCCACCGTCATGTCCTTCGGCTTCAAGTACGGCCTCCCGGTCGACGCCGACCTGGTCGCGGACATGCGGTTCCTGCCCAACCCGCACTGGGTCCCGGAGCTGCGCCCCTTCACCGGGGTCAACGAGGAGGTCGCCTCCTACGTCTTCAACCAGCCCGGCGCCAAGGAGTTCCTCGACCGGTACGCCGAGCTGCTCCGGCTGATCGCGGCCGGCTACCGCCGCGAGGGCAAGCGGTACGTGACCATCGCCATCGGCTGCACCGGCGGCAAGCACCGCTCGGTCGCCATGTCGGAGAAGCTCGCGGCGCGCCTCGCGGCGGAGGGCGTGGAGACGGTGGTCGTGCACCGGGACATGGGACGCGAATGACCGACCGTGCACGGCGGCTGCGCGGCCTGCGCCGCGTGGTCCCCGAGGGACGCCTCGGCCGCGCGGCCGCCGAGGCGCGCGCGTCCCGTCCCGTCGAGGTGCGGGGCGCGCGGCCCCGCAGACGCGGCGCCCAGCCCAAGGTGGTCGCGCTCGGCGGCGGCATGGGCCTGTCCGCCTCGCTCGCCGCGCTGCGCCGGATCACCGGTGACCTCACCGCCGTGGTCACCGTCGCCGACGACGGCGGCTCCAGCGGACGCCTGCGCGACGAGCTGGGCGTGCTGCCGCCCGGTGACCTCCGCAAGGCGCTGGCCGCGCTGTGCGGGGACGACGAGTGGGGCCAGACCTGGGCCCGGGTCATCCAGCACCGCTTCCAGTCCCAGGGCGACCTGCACGACCACGCCGTCGGCAATGTGCTCATCGTCGCCCTGTGGGAGCAGCTCGGC
This sequence comes from Streptomyces bauhiniae, assembly GCF_004784475.1. Lineage (GTDB taxonomy): Bacteria > Actinomycetota > Actinomycetes > Streptomycetales > Streptomycetaceae > Streptomyces > Streptomyces seoulensis. The sequence continues at coordinate 151,269 of NZ_SRRT01000003.1, read as the reverse complement.
GACCATGTCATGGCGCTGGACCTGGTCGGCAGGCTGCTCGGCGCGCACGGCCGGGTGCTGCCCATGTCGGCCGTGCCGCTGGAGCTGCAGGCCCTGGTCAAGGGGCACGACCCGGCGCGGCCGGAGGACGTGGACACCGTGCGGGGACAGGCGACGGTCGCGCTGACGCCGGGCGAGGTGCAGTCGGTGCACCTGGTGCCCTCCGACCCGCCCGCCGTCCCGGAGGCGGTCGAAGCGGTGCTGGACGCGGACTGGGTGGTGCTCGGGCCGGGCTCCTGGTTCTCCTCCGTCATCCCGCACCTCCTCGTGCCCGAACTGCTCGACGCGCTCACCCAGACCAAGGCGCGCCGGGTCCTCCCGCTGAACCTCGCCCCGCAACCCGGCGAAACCGAGGGCTTCTCCCCGCAGCGTCATTTGGAGGTTTTGGGGCGACACGCCCCTAAACTCGCCCTGGACGTGGTGCTGGCCGACGAGGCGGCCGTGCCCGACCGCGATTCGCTCACCGAGGCCGCCAAGCGGCTGGGAGCCGCGGTCGAGCTGGCGCCGGTGGCCCGGACCGACGGAACTCCCCGGCACGATCCGGAGCTGCTGGCCGCCGCGTACGACCGTATTTTTCGGATGCATGGAAGGATCGGCCCATGGCGATGACGGCAGCGGTGAAGGATGAGATCTCCCGGCTTCCCGTCACCCGGACCTGCTGCAGAAAGGCGGAGGTCTCCGCCATTCTGCGGTTCGCCGGCGGCCTCCACCTGGTGAGCGGGCGCATTGTGATCGAGGCGGAGCTGGACACCGCGATGGCGGCCCGGCGCCTCAAGCGGGACATCCTGGAGATCTTCGGCCACAGCTCCGAGCTGATCGTGATGGCGCCCGGCGGCCTGCGCCGCGGCTCGCGCTATGTGGTGCGGGTCGTGGCGGGCGGCGACCAGTTGGCCCGGCAGACCGGCCTCGTGGACGGCCGGGGCCGCCCGATCCGGGGCCTGCCCCCGCAGGTCGTCTCCGGCGCCACCTGTGACGCCGAGGCCGCCTGGCGCGGTGCCTTCCTGGCGCACGGTTCGCTCACCGAGCCCGGCCGGTCCTCCTCGCTGGAGGTCACCTGCCCCGGCCCCGAGGCCGCGCTCGCGCTGGTCGGCGCCGCCCGCAGGCTGTCGATCGCCGCGAAGGCCCGCGAGGTGCGGGGCGTGGACCGGGTCGTGGTCCGCGACGGTGACGCCATCGGCGCCCTGCTCACCCGGCTCGGCGCGCACGAGTCGGTGCTGGCCTGGGAGGAGCGCCGGATGCGGCGCGAGGTCCGCGCCACCGCCAACCGGCTCGCCAACTTCGACGACGCCAACCTGCGCCGTTCGGCGCGGGCCGCCGTCGCCGCCGGGGCACGGGTGCAGCGGGCGCTGGAGATCCTGGGCGAGGAGGTGCCCGAGCACCTCGCCGCCGCGGGCCGGCTGCGCATGGAGCACAAGCAGGCGTCCCTGGAGGAGCTGGGCGCGCTGGCCGACCCGCCGCTGACCAAGGACGCGGTGGCCGGCCGTATCCGACGGCTGCTGGCGATGGCCGACAAGCGCGCCTCCGACCTCGGTATCCCGAGCACCGAGGCCAACCTCTCCGAGGAGCTGGCGGACAACCTCGCGGGCTGATCCCCGAGGCGCCGAGGCGGGAAAACGCCGTACAGACGCCGGTGCCGCCGCCCGTTCGGGTGGTCGGTACCGGCGTTTCGCGTGTCCTTGGGGCGCTCTTGACTCGATCATGCAGTGACATGAGCCTGGCAACCTGTTCGCCGCTGTGGCGGACCACCGCGAGGGGGGTTCATGAGACACCGAGTGAGACCCGCAGCCCGGCCCACGGCAAGACCCGCCAGACCCACGGCCAGGGCCGTCCTCGCCGTCGGGGCGCTGCTGGCCGGAGCGGCCTGCCTCACGCCCGTCGCCCAGGCGCGGGAGAGCGCGCCCGCCGACAGCGGCAACGAGGTCAAGGTCTTCCGGGCCGAGGTGACCCGCGCCCAGGTGCCCCTGCTGCTCAGGGCCGGGCAGGACGCCCATGAGCTGGGGGAGCGGGTGGCACCGCGCGGCCGGACCGCCGTCGAGGTCTACCTCACCGACGGGCAGGCCCGCGGCCTGAAGGCGCAGGGCGTCCGCCTCACCGAGCACTCCCTGCCGAGCGGCGCGGACAAGCGCCTGTCGGCCGCCGCCCAGGGCGTGTTCCGCCCGTACAGCGGGAGCGGCGGGCTCAAGGAGGAGATCCTGCGGACCGCGCAGGAGAACCCGGGCCTCGCCAAGGTCGAGTCCATCGGCCGCACCGTGCGCGGCCAGGACATCCTCGCACTCAAGGTCACCAAGAACGCCCGGACCGCGAAGGACGGCTCCCGGCCCGCCGTGCTGTACCTGTCCAACCAGCACGCGCGGGAGTGGATCACGCCGGAGATGACCCGGCGCCTGATGCACCACTACCTGGACAACTACCGGTCGGACAAACGAATCAAGAAGCTCGTGGACACCACCGAGCTGTGGTTCGTGCTGTCCGCCAACCCCGACGGCTACGACTACACCTTCAAGGACTCCGGCACCCGGCTGTGGCGGAAGAACCTGCGCGACGTCAACGGCGACGGGGTCATCGGCACCGGCGACGGCGTCGACCTCAACCGCAACTTCGGCTACAAGTGGGGCTACGACGACGAGGGTTCGTCCCCCAGCCCCGCCAGCGAGACCTACCGCGGCCCGAGCGCGAACTCCGAGCCGGAGACCAGGGCGCTGGACGCGCTGGAGAAGCGCGTCCGGTTCGCGTACGGCATCAACTACCACTCCGCCGCCGAGCTGCTCCTCTACGGCGTCGGCTGGCAGGTCGCCACCGACACGCCCGACGACGTCCTCTACCGGGCGCTGGCCGGCACCCCCGACAACCCGGCGATCCCCGGCTACCGCTCCCAGGTCTCCTCGGAGCTGTACACCACCAACGGCGAGGCGGACGGCCAGGCCGCGAACGTCAACGGCATGGCGATGTTCACCCCCGAGATGTCCACCTGCGCGACCGCCTCCGAGTCCGACCCGGACGACGCCTGGAACCCCGACGACTGCCGCTCGGTCTTCACCTTCCCGGACGACGAGACGCTGATCCAGCGGGAGTTCGAGAAGAACGTGCCGTTCGCGCTCTCCGTCGCGGAGACCGCCGCCCACCCCGACCGGCCCGTCTCCACCGTCGGCCTGAGCGCCCCCGACTTCACCCCGGCCACCTTCACCACCTCCTACGCGCGAGGCACCGGCCAGCAGGTCTCCGTCGTCGCCCGCAAGGCGGTCCGGAACAAGCGGCTGGTGTACCGCGTCAACGGCGGCCGCACCCATGAGCGCACCCTGCGCCCGTGGAAGGGCGGCGAGACCTACGGCGGCGACGACAACCTCCACTTCGACCAGTACCGCGCCGAGGTACCCGGCAGCCGGGCCGGCGACCGGGTCGAGGTCTGGTTCACGGGCGGGGGCCGCGCAAAGGCGAGCCGCCACTTCACCTACACCGTCGCCGACCGGGGCACCGCCGACACCCTCGTCGTGGCAGAAGAGGGCGTGACCGCAACCCAGGCCCGCGCCTACACCGACGCCCTGAAGGCGGCCGGCCGCAGGCCCCTCGTGTGGGACACCGCCCAGCGCGGCACCCCCGACGCCCTCGGCGTCCTCGCCCACTTCCGCACCGTCGTCCACTACTCCGGCCCCGACGGCCCCGGCAACGCCACCCAGCTCCAGTTGCGCGCCTACCTCAACGAGGGCGGCAAGCTGATCGAGGCCGGTGAGCAGGCCGGCGGCGAGGTGGACCTCGGCGGCGGCAACCTCTCCGACGACTTCAGCCAGTACTACCTGGGCGCCTACAGCCGGACCTCCACCGAGGGCGCCACCGGCATCACCGGCACCGGCGCGCTGACCGGCGTCTCCGCCGCGCTCGGCGACGCCCCGGGCAACCCGCTCGACGCGGCCGGTGCCTACGGGGTCACCTCGGACGAGCTGCCTCCCGCGACGTACCCCCAGTTCCGCAGCGCGGGGGCGGGCCGGTTCACGGGTGCCGTCAGCCCGTACGGGCCGTACGCGGGCTCGTACATGGCCGCCGCCGTGCACACCGACGACGCCTACAAGCGCCTCACCCGCACCATCGACCTCACCGGTGTCGGCGCCGCCGAGAAGCCCGCGTTCGGCACCCGGCTGCTGTGGGACACCGAGCGGGGTTACGACCACGCGGTGGTGGAGGTCCACACGGTGGGCGCCGACGACTGGACGACCCTGCCGGAGGCGGGCGGTGCCACCACCGACGCCGTGCCCACCGAGTGCGGGGCCGGGTTCCTGGTCGGGGAGCACCCCTGGCTCAGGCACTATCTGACGCTCACGGGCAACGCCTGCACGGCCACCGGCAGCACCGGCCAGTGGCACAGCCTCACCGGGCGGTCGTCGGGCTGGCAGCGGGTGGACTTCGACCTGAGCGCCTACGCGGGCAAGCAGATCGAGCTGTCCGTCTCCTACATCACCGACCCCGGCACCGGCGGCCACGGCGTGCTCGCCGACGACGCCTCGCTCGTCGTCGGCGGCAATGCCAAGGAGACGGAAGGGTTCGAGTCCTCCCTCGGTCCCTGGCGCGCTTCCGGACCCCCGGCCGGGAGCCCGGCGGTGCTGAAGGACTGGACCCGTACCGGCGCCCTCTTCCAGACCTACGGAGCGGTCACCACCGACGACACCGTGCTGCTCGGATTCGGCCTGGAACAGGTCCCGTCGGCGGCCGAACGGACCGCTCTCGTCCGCAAGGCGCTGACCGCACTCGACAGGTGAGCGAACCCCCCTCTCAACGGTGCGCGGAAGGCCCTCGCATCAGGTGAGCCAACCCGCTCACGAACGAGTGAAAAGCGCGTCGGCGGTGCCCGTCATTCCCTGACAAAGAGGAGTGAATCCACCGCCGTTCCGAGGCGTTCCGTACCCTACTGACGGGTACGGAACGCCTGCCCTTTTATGCGCCATCTCGATGTCACCCCAGGGGCCGCGGAGGGGTAGGGTCGTGGGTGGTCGGGGACATCCCAAATACAGCTCGCCGGCACCGCATGGCCGGCGTACCAACGAGGAGATCGGTTCGTGACGATCCGCGTAGGCATCAACGGCTTCGGCCGCATCGGGCGTAACTACTTCCGCGCTCTGCTGGAGCAGGGTGCGGACATCGAGGTTGTGGCTGTCAACGACCTGGGTGACACCGCGACCACGGCGCACCTGCTGAAGTACGACACCATCCTGGGCCGTCTCAAGGCCGAGGTGACGCACACCGAAGACACGATCACGGTCGACGGTCACACCATCAAGGTGCTCTCCGAGCGCAACCCCGCCGACATCCCGTGGGGAGAGCTGGGCGTCGACATCGTCATCGAGTCGACCGGCATCTTCACCAAGCGCGACGACGCCGCCAAGCACCTGGCCGGCGGCGCCAAGAAGGTCCTCATCTCGGCTCCGGCCAAGGACGAGGACATCACCATCGTCATGGGCGTCAACCAGGACAAGTACGACCCGGCGAAGGACCACGTCATCTCCAACGCCTCGTGCACCACCAACTGTGTGGCGCCGATGGCGAAGGTGCTGGACGAGAACTTCGGCATCGTCAGCGGCCTGATGACCACGGTGCACGCGTACACCAACGACCAGCGCATCCTGGACTTCCCGCACAAGGACCTGCGCCGCGCCCGTGCCGCCGCCGAGAACATCATCCCGACCACCACGGGTGCCGCCAAGGCGACCGCGCTGGTCCTGCCGCAGCTCAAGGGCAAGCTTGACGGCATCGCGATGCGCGTCCCGGTCCCGACCGGCTCGGCCACCGACCTGGTCGTGGAGCTGCAGCGCGAGGTCACCAAGGACGAGGTCAACGCCGCGTTCAAGAAGGCGTCCGAGGACGGTTCGCTCAAGGGCTTCCTGTCCTACACCGAGGACGAGATCGTGTCCTCCGACATCGTCGGCGACCCGTCCTCCTGCACCTTCGACTCGTCCCTGACCATGGTCCAGGACGGCAACACGGTGAAGATCCTCGGCTGGTACGACAACGAGTGGGGCTACTCCAACCGCCTCGTGGACCTGACGGTCTTCGTCGGCGAGCAGCTCTGATCCGCCGGATCGGACCCAGCAGGACCTTGAAGTGAGAGCAGGGCCCGGGCAGCGCACGGCCGCGCTGTCCGGGCCCTGTCTCACGCACGGACCACGCCCTCTTACGATCAGGGGCATCACGAGCCCTCTCCAGGAGTCCACTCAATGAAGACGATCGACGAACTTCTCGCCGACGGCGTGAGCGGCAAGCGGGTCTTCGTCCGCGCCGACCTCAACGTGCCGCTGGCCGACGGGACCATCACCGACGACGGCCGCATCCGTGCCGTCGTGCCCACCATCAAGGCCCTCGCCGACGCGGGCGCCGAGGTGGTCGTCGCCTCCCACCTGGGCCGTCCCAAGGGCGCGCCGGACCCGGCCTTCTCGCTGCTGCCCGTCGCCGAGCGGCTCGCCGAACTCCTCGGCACCCCGGTCGCCTTCGCCGAGGACACCGTCGGCCCCGCCGCCCACGCGGCCGTCGACGGCCTGGAGCCCGGCCAGGTCGCGGTTGTCGAGAACCTGCGCTTCAACCCCGGCGAGACCTCCAAGGACGACACCGAGCGCGGCGAGTTCGCCGACCAGCTCGCCGCCCTCGCGGACGTGTACGTGGGCGACGGCTTCGGTGCCGTGCACCGCAAGCACGCCTCCGTCTACGATCTCCCGGCCCGGCTGCCGCACTACGCCGGCTACCTGATCGCGCGCGAGGTCGGCGTCCTGAAGAAGCTCACCGCCGACGTCAAGCGCCCCTACGTCGTCGTCCTCGGCGGCGCCAAGGTCTCCGACAAGCTCGCCGTCATCGACCAACTGCTCGGCAAGGCCGACCGCCTGCTCATCGGCGGCGGCATGGCCTACACCTTCCTCAAGGCGCAGGGCCACGAGGTCGGCATCTCCCTCCTCCAGGAGGACCAGATCCCGGCCGTCAAGGAGTACATGGAGCGCGCCGAGAAGAACGGCGTCGAGCTGGTCCTGCCCGTCGACGTCCTGGTCTCCCCGGAGTTCCCCGACCTGAAGACCAAGGCTCCCTCGCAGCACACCGTGGTCGACGCGGACAAGATCCCCGCCGACCAGGAGGGCCTGGACATCGGCCCGAAGACCCGCGAGCTGTACGCCTCGAAGCTCGGCGATGCCGAGACCGTCTTCTGGAACGGTCCGATGGGCGTCTTCGAGCACCCCGACTACGCCGAGGGCACCAAGGCGGTCGCCCAGGCGCTCGTCGACTCCGACGGCTTCACCGTCGTCGGCGGCGGCGACTCCGCCGCCGCGGTGCGTACGCTCGGTTTCGACGAGAACGCATTCGGCCACATCTCGACCGGCGGCGGCGCCTCCCTCGAGTACCTCGAGGGCAAGACGCTCCCCGGCCTCGCCGCACTGGAGGACTGACCCCGCATGACCACTCGCACGCCGATCATGGCGGGCAACTGGAAGATGAACCTCAACCACCTCGAGGCCATCGCGCACGTCCAGAAGCTCGCCTTCGCCCTGGCCGACAAGGACTACGAGGCCGTCGAGGTCGCCGTCCTGCCGCCCTTCACCGACCTGCGCTCCGTGCAGACCCTGGTCGACGGCGACAAGCTCAAGATCAAGTACGGTGCCCAGGACGTCTCCCAGCACGAGTCCGGCGCCTACACCGGCGAGATCTCCGGTTCGATGCTGGCCAAGCTGAAGTGCTCCTACGTGCTCGCCGGCCACTCCGAGCGCCGCCAGTACCACCACGAGACCGACGACGTGGTCAACGCCAAGGTCAAGGCGGCCTTCCAGAACGGCCTCACCCCGATCCTGTGCGTCGGCGAGGAGCTGGACGTCCGCGAGGCCGGCAACCACGTCGATCACACCCTGGCCCAGGTCGAGGGCGGCCTGAAGGATGTCCCGGCCGAGCAGGCCGAGACCGTCGTGATCGCCTACGAGCCCGTGTGGGCCATCGGCACCGGCAAGGTCTGCGGCTCCGACGACGCGCAGGAGGTCTGCGGCGCGATCCGGGGCAAGCTCGCCGAGCTGTACTCAAGGGACGTAGCGGACAAGGTCCGCATCCAGTACGGCGGCTCCGTGAAGTCCGGCAACGTCGCCGAGATCATGGCCAAGCCGGACATCGACGGCGCCCTGGTGGGCGGCGCGTCGCTGGACACCGACGAGTTCGTCAAGATCGTGCGGTTCCGCGATCAGTGATCCCGTCCGCGAGTAGGCGGTAGCGGCGATACGTCGTACTCTTGCGGGGGCATGGCCGTCGTGCCGTGCCCCCGTCGTCCAGCTCAATCCGTCCGTCCGAATCCGAGGAAGTTGGTCCAGCCGTGGTTTTGGGGTTCTCGATCGCCCTGATCGTCTTCAGCCTGCTGCTGATGCTGCTGGTGCTGATGCACAAGGGGAAGGGCGGCGGCCTCTCCGACATGTTCGGTGGTGGCATGCAGTCCTCCGTGGGCGGCTCCTCGGTCGCCGAGCGCAACCTCGACCGCATCACGGTCGTGATCGCCGTGCTCTGGTTCGCCTCGATCATCGTGCTCGGCCTGCTCATGAAGTCGAGCGGCTGACCGCACCGCCGAGGCGGGGGCCGCGCGTACAGCCGCGATGCCCCGCACGTCCCACAAGTGCATAGATTCCACACGTAAGGCCCCATGTTCGGTACGCGCTCACGAGCGCGGCCTATCATGGGGCTTGCGTCTGGGCGGAGGCGGTACCTCCCCTCACTGGACGTGCGTTGGGCCTTACGTAGACTGAGGCGCTCGCGGCGAAGCGATAGGCCGACCTGCTTCGCGGCACCATCACGCAGGGAGTTACGACCGTGGCAAGTGGCAACGCGATCCGGGGAAGCCGGGTCGGTGCGGGGCCGATGGGCGAGGCCGAGCGCGGCGAGTCCGCCCCGCGTCTGCGCATCTCCTTCTGGTGCTCCAACGGGCACGAGACCCAGCCGAGCTTCGCCAGCGACGCGCAGGTCCCCGACACCTGGGACTGCCCGCGCTGCGGCTTCCCGGCCGGTCAGGACCGGGACAACCCCCCGGACCCGCCGCGCACCGAGCCCTACAAGACGCACCTCGCCTACGTACGCGAGCGGCGCAGCGACGCGGACGGCGAGGCGATCCTCGCCGAGGCGCTCGCCAAACTGCGGGGCGAGATCTAGGAATTGACACCGGCCGGGACCCGAGAGGGTGCCCGGCCGGAGCTGTCCCGGACCCCGTTGTCAGTGGTGCCCCCTACTGTGAGTGAGGTAACTGCGACTCGGGGGGACGGCCATGACGACGGCTCAGGTGGTGGAGACGGCAACGCCCGCGTGGCGCGGGGGATTCGGGCGGCTGTGGAGCGCCGCCGTGCTCTCCCGCTTCGGCGACGCGCTGCGTACGGCCGCGCTGCCGCTGCTCGCCGTGCGGCTGACCGACGACCCGCTCGCCGTCGCCGCCGTGACCGCCTGCGGCTATGTGCCCTGGCTGCTGTTCGGCCTGCTGGGCGGTGCCGTGGCCGACCGGGTGGACCAACGGCGCGCGATGTGGGCCGTGGACGTGGCACGCGGGCTGCTCGTCGCCGCGTTCGCCCTCGCGGTGGCCCTCGGCCACGCCTCGATCCCGCTGCTGATCGCGCTCGCCTTCTCCCTCACCGCGCTCCAGACCCTCTTCGACAACGCGGCCACAGCCCTGCTGCCCTCCGTGGTCCGGCCGGAGTCCCTGGGCAGCGCCAACGCCCGCCTGATGACCGGTCAGCAGCTCGCCGGGGGTCTGCTCGGCGGCCCCCTGGTACCCCTGCTGCTGACGGCCGGTGCGTTCCTGCCCTACGCGGCCGACGCGGTCACCTACCTCCTGGGCGCCGCTCTCGTGGCCTCCCTGCGGATCGGGACGCCATCACGTGCACCGCGCCCGCCCGGCGCCACCCTGCGCGCCGACATAGGGGAGGGGCTGCGGCAACTCTGGCGGGACCGCGCGCTCCGGGCCACCTGCGGGGCCACCCTGCTGTGCAACATCGGCATGGGCGCCCTGATCGCCACCCTCGTCCTGCACGTCACCGGCTGGCTGCACGCGGGGAACACCGGATACGCGGCCGCCATGACCGCCTACTCGGTCGGCAGCATCGCCGGCGGCTTCCTCGCCCAGCGCCTCGCGGGCCGCCTCGGCCGGGTACGGGTCCTGCTGCTGGGCGGCACCGTGCAGACCGGTGCGCTGCTCCTGCTGGGCTCCGTGCGGGAGTTGGCCGCGCTGATCGCCGGGATGCTGCTGCTCGGCGCGATGGGCATGGTGTGGAACGTCAACCAGGTGACGCTGATGCAGCAGCGCGCCCCCGCCGCGATGACCGGCCGCATCTCGGCCGCCTTCCGCACCGCCTCCACCGCCGGTGCCCCGCTCGGCGCCCTGCTCGGCGGTGCCGCCGCCGGCTCCCTCGGCCTCAACGCCCCCGCGCTCCTCACAGCCGCCCTCTTCGCGGCGGCGGTCCTCACACTGATACCGGCGCGCTCGGCGGACGTATCGAAGGTCGAGAAGGACGAGAAGCGGGGCGGTGTCACCACCGGCCCGGCCCCCGGGTGATCAATTAGGTTGGTCCCGCAGTGGGCACACGGGGCAGGACAGGCGACAGGCGCAGAAAGGAAGGCGGAAGCCGGAGATGAACGCAGAAGGCCGTACAGCACTGAACCGGACGCCCGAGTGGGCCGCTCTGAAGGAGCACCGCGAGGGATTCGGCGGGACGGGCCTGCGGGAGCTGTTCGACGCCGACCCGGAGCGCGGGCGGACGTACACGGTCCGGGTCGGCGACCTCTACATCGACTACAGCAAGCAGCTCGTGGACGCCGAGGCGCTGCGGCTGCTGCGCGAACTGGCCGTCGCGACCGATGTGTTCGGGCAGCGGGACGCGATGTTCCGTGGTGACCGGATCAACACGACCGAGGACCGCGCGGTGCTGCACACCGCGCTGCGTGCTCCTCGGGACGCGGTGATCGAGGTCGACGGCGAGAATGTGGTCCCGGCCGTGCACGGGGTGCTGGACAAGATGTCCGGCTTCGCCGACCGGGTGCGCTCGGGTGAGTGGACCGGGCACACCGGCAAGCGGATCAAGAACATCGTCAACATCGGTATCGGCGGTTCCGACCTTGGTCCGGCGATGGCGTACGAGGCGCTGCGTCCGTTCACCGACCGTGGCCTGACGGTGCGGTTCGTGTCGAACGTGGACGGCGCGGACCTGCACGAGGCTCTGCGGGATCTGGACCCGGCGGAGACGTTGTTCATCGTGGCGTCGAAGACGTTCACGACGATCGAGACGATCACCAATGCGACCTCGGCCCGTACCTGGCTGCTGGACGCGCTCGGTGACGACAAGGCCGTGGCCAAGCACTTCGTGGCGCTGTCCACGAACGCGGAGAAGGTCACCGGGTTCGGTATCGACGCGGACAACATGTTCGAGTTCTGGGACTGGGTCGGCGGCCGGTACTCCATGGACTCGGCGATCGGCCTGTCGCTGATGATCGCGATCGGTCCGGACAGGTTCCGGGAGCTGCTGGACGGTTTCCACACCGTGGACGAGCACTTCCGTACCGCTCCTGCGGAGGAGAACGCGCCGCTGCTGCTGGGCCTGCTGGGGATCTGGTACGGCAACTTCTTCGACGCGCAGTCGCATGCGGTCCTGCCGTACAGCCACTACCTGTCCAAGTTCACGGCCTACCTCCAGCAGCTCGACATGGAGTCCAACGGCAAGTCCGTGCAGAAGGACGGCACTCCGGTGGAGTGGCAGACCGGACCCGTGGTCTGGGGCACGCCTGGCACCAACGGGCAGCACGCGTACTACCAGTTGATCCATCAGGGGACGAAGCTGATCCCGGCGGACTTCATCGGGTTCGCGCGTCCGGTGGACGAGCTGAGCGATGAACTCAAGGCCCAGCACGACCTGTTGATGGCCAACTTCTTCGCCCAGACGCAGGCCCTCGCCTTCGGCAAGACCGCCTCGGAGGTCCGGGAGGAGGGGGTGCCGGAAGAGCTGGTCCCGCACAAGACCTTCCAGGGGAACCGGCCGACGACCACCATCCTGGCGCCGGAGCTGACCCCGTCCGTGCTGGGCCAGCTCATCGCGCTGTACGAGCACAAGGTGTTCGTGCAGGGCGCGGTCTGGAACATCGACTCCTTCGACCAGTGGGGCGTCGAGCTGGGCAAGGTGCTCGCCAAGCGCATCGAACCCGCCCTCACCGAAGGCGCGGACGTGCCCGGTCTCGACCCGTCGACACGGGCGCTGGTCGCCGACTACCGGGAGATGGGCGGCTGACGTACCGGTGAGGCGGGCGCGGCCGGTTCGGGCCGCCGCGCCCGTCGCTCGAAAGACTCCGGCGCCAGCGGTCAAGCGGAAGCACGCCGACCGCGCAAGAGTTCCCCCGGTACTTTCACAACAGATCCATATCAGGTGGTCGATCTTCGGTGTGGCGGAGGAACGCACCTGATAGGGAGATACCTCCAGGGGGGCCGGAGAGGGTGGTCACCCCTGCGCAGCTCCGGGAGGTACCCACCACATGGCCCATCAGCCGCACACCCTGTTGAAGGCCGTGCTCGACGGATGGCGGAACTCTCTGCTGGACATGGGCGGCCGCAACCGGCTGCTGAACTTCCGGCACACCAGGATCGCCACCCTGGAGATCACCGCACCGGACCCGGCCGCCCTGCTCGCGGAGCTGGCCAAGGGCTGGGAGTTCGCCCCCGTCACCGAGCGCGAGGCCGGGGTGGAGCTGGCCAAGGCGGGGGACACGGGCAGCGCCCGGCGCTCCCGGCCGGGACTGGTCACCCAGAAGACCACCCAGGCCGCGCTGGACAGTTCGCTGTACCAACTCCGCCAGAAGTCCGGCCAGATGTTCAACGACTACGGCCTCTGGGTGCTCTGGCTCGGCATCGGCATGCTCGACTGGCGGGAGCCCGGCGCGCAGGAGAGCAGTGCCGCCCCGCTGCTCCTCGTCCCCGTGGAGCTGCGCCGGGACGGCAACCGCCGGTACCGGCTTCACCCGGCCGAGGGGCAGGAGCGCATCCACAACCCGGCGCTTGCCGTGAAGGCGGACCGGCTCGGTGTCGACTGGGCGCCCGTCACGAGCGCCGATGCCGCCGACCCGGCCGCCGTGCTCGCCGCCGCCCGGAAGGTCACCGCCCGGCTGGAGGGCTGGGACGTGCGGGAGCGGGCGGTGCTCGGGCTGTTCGCCTCCCACCGTGAGGCGATGTACCAGGACCTCCAGCAGAACGAGGAGCAGATCCTCGCCCACCCGCTGGTCCGCGCGGTCGCTCTCGGCCCCGACGCCGGGCTCCCCGCCGACTTGGTCGACTTCGAGCCGCCCGGCCTCGACCGCATCGACGAGGTCCAGCTCCCCGAGCGCACCCCGCTGGTGCTGGACGCCGATGCCTCCCAGCGGAGTTGCGTGGCGGCCGCGCTGGACGGGCGGTCCTTCGTGATGAGCGGGCCGCCCGGTACCGGCAAGAGCCAGACCATCACCAACCTGATCGCCGCGCTCATGCACGCCGGCCGCAGTGTGCTGTTCGTCAGCGAGAAGGCCGCCGCGCTGGATGTCGTACGCAACCGGCTGGGAGCGGTGGGCCTCGGTGACTTCGTCATGGCGCTGCACAGTGGCGACACCAGCAAGAAGGCGGTGGCCACCGAACTCGCGCGGGTGCTCACCACCGAGGCCCGCGTCACCGGCGCCGCCGCCCACGAGCTGGAGCGGGCCCGCGCCCTGCGCGAGGAGCTGTCCGGCTACGCGGCCGCGATGAACGAGACCCGCGACCCCCTCGGCCGCACCCTGCACGACGTACTGGGCCGACTGGTCCTCCTGGAGCAGGCGGAGACCCCGCAGCTCCCGCTCGGCGCGCGCAACGCCAAGGCCGCGCGCACCCTGAGCGCCGCCGCCCTCCAGGAGCTGCTGGCCGCCGCCGGTACCGTCGCCCGTGCCTGGCGCCCCGCCGCCGAGGGGGACGCCTTCGCCTGGCGCGGCCTCACCGGCACCGCCCCGCACCAGGCCGTGGACGAGGCCGCCGACGCCCTCGGCGCCTTGGTCACCGCCGCCGGACGCCGACCCTTCGCCGTCACCGTGGACGAGCCCCGCACGGTCCGCGAGCTCCAGCAGCTCGTCCGTACCCTCACCGCCGGGCTGCCCGGCACCGGCACCACCGCACCGGCCGACGGCACGCTGCCCGACGACATCACCGCCCAGACCGCCCAGCTCGCGGACCTCTTCGGGATGCCCAAGCCGGACCGGCCGGAGGCCGCGTTCGCGCTGTGCGAGCTGGCCGGGCTCACCACCGCCGGACACCGCCCGCCGCGCGACTGGTTCGACGCCGGGACGCTGCGCCGCGCGCACGCCGCCGCCGATGAGCTGCGTACCGCCCTCGACGCCGAGGAGCGGGCCCGCGCGGCCGCCGCCGACGTGTTCGGCGAGCAACTGCTCGCGGAGCCCGAACTCCCGGCGCTGGTCGCCCGGTTCGGGGAGCAGCACAAGGGGTTGATGGCCCGCTTCTCCGCGCAGTACAAGGCCGACCGGCTCAAGCTCACCGCCCTCACCCGCACCGGCACCTGGGACAAGTCCCTCCTCACCCGGCTGGACGACGCCCTCGCCTGGCACCGGGCCGCCGCCGAGGTCGCCCGGCTCACGGAGGCCCACCGCGCACTCCTCGGCCCGTACACCCCGACCACCCTCCCGGCCTGCGCCGACACCGACCGCGCCCTTGCCACCGCCGACCGGGTCGCGGTGCTCGGCGCCCCGGCCGAGCGGCCCGCCCTGCTGGCCGACCGTCTCGCCGCCGACGCCGACCCCGACCCGCTGCCCACCCTGCTCGCGGACCAGATCCAGGGCGCCCTCGCCGCCTGGTGCGCCGCCGCCACCGCCCGCGCCGCCCGCTGGAACACGGCCGTCACCGAGCTGCTCGACCAGTTCGACACGGCCCGCCGCACCCAGCTCTCGCCCGCCCTGCTCGGCCCCCTCGACCAGGCCGGGCAGGCCGTCGGCGCGCTGCTGGACGACCCGCAGGGACCCGAGGTCTGGCACACCCACGTCGGCGCGGTCGCCGTGCTCGCCCGGCACGGCGCCGACACGCTGGTGGCCAGTGCCGCCGAGCGCGGGCTCGCCCCGGAGCGGCTGCCCGAGGTGGCCGAGCAGGCGGTGCTGCGCGCCTGGGCGGACGACCTGCTCGCCACCGACCCCCGGCTGCGCAGCACCCGTGCCGAGGACCTGGACACCCGCGTGGCCGACTTCCGCGCCGCCGACCTGCGGCTGGTCGCCGCGGCGGGCGGGGCCGTGACGGAGGCGTGCAACAAGCGGCGCCCGCGCAACTTCGCCGGGGGCGGCGGCGCCGTCATCGTCCGCGAGGCCGAGAAGAAGACCCGGCACATGCCGGTGCGTGAACTGCTCGGCCGCACCCGCGAGGTCGTGCAGGCGGTCAAGCCCTGCTTCATGATGAGCCCGCTGACCGTCAGCCAGTTCCTGCCGCCCGACTTCCACTTCGACGTCGTGGTGTTCGACGAGGCGTCCCAGGTCCGGCCCAGCGACGCCGTGAACTGCATCTACCGGGGCCGCACCCTGATCGTCGCCGGTGACGACAAGCAGCTCCCGCCGACCTCCTTCTTCGACTCCGCGGTGGACGACGACTCCGACGAGTACGCCGAGGACCTGCCCGACTCCTTCGAGTCCCTGCTGCACGCCTGCAAGGCGGGCGCGATGCGCGAACTGCCCCTGCGCTGGCACTACCGCAGCCGCCACGAGAACCTGATCACCTTCAGCAACCGCGAGTTCTACGCCAACTCGATGATCACCTTCCCCGGCGCGGTGGCCGAGGGCGAGGACGTGGGCGTGGCCTTCCTGGCGGCCGACGGTGTCTACGACCGGGGCGGACGCCGGGACAACCGGGCCGAGGCCGAGTTCGTGGCCCGGCGGGTGCTGCACCACTTCGACACCCGGCCCGGCAAGACCCTCGGTGTGGTCGCGCTGTCCCAGGCGCAGGCGTCCGCGATCGACCTGGCCGTGCAGCAGGCCCGGCTCGCCCGGCCCGACCTGGACCACTGCTTCACCGAGGACCGGCTCGACGGGTTCTTCGTGAAGAACCTGGAGTCGGTGCAGGGCGACGAGCGCGATGTGATGATCATGTCGATCGGCTACGGCCCCGACGAACACGGCCGCCTCGGCCTCAGCTTCGGCCCGATCAACAAGAACGGCGGCTGGCGGCGCCTCAACGTGGCGGTCACCCGCGCCCGCTTCCGCATGGAGGTCGTCTCCTCCTTCCGGGGCACCAGCCTGACCGACAGCCCGAACGAGAGCGTGCAGTACCTCAAGCGCTATCTGGAGTACGCCGAGAACGGGCCCGCCGTGCTCGCCCGTGACGTGGTCCAGTCCGACGCCGAACCCGACAGCCCCTTCGAGGAGTCCGTCCTCGCCGTGCTGCGCGGCTGGGGCTACCGGGTCCAGCCACAGGTCGGCGTCGCCGGGTACCGCATCGACCTCGGCGTACGCCACCCCGAGCTGCCCGGCGCGTACGCGCTCGGCATCGAGTGCGACGGCGCGATGTACCACTCGTCCAAGGCCGCCCGCGACCGGGACCGGCTGCGCGAGCAGGTGCTGAACGGACTCGGCTGGAAGCTGCACCGCATCTGGGGCACCGACTGGTACCGGGGCCGGGCGGCGGCCGAACGCCGGCTGCGCGAAGCCGTCGAACAGGCCGTCGCCAGTGGCCCGTTGACCACGGTCACCGGCCCGGCGCCCGTCGCCACCGTGCCCGAGCAGCGCACCGAACCCGTGGACATCCCGCTGGAGCGCGTCCCCGTCGATCTCGGCACCGGGCGCGAGTGGAGCGCGCCGTACGCCCCCGGAGTCGTCACCGTCGCCCCGCGCCACGAACTGCACACCGCCGAGGCCCGGCCCGCGCTGCGCGAGGTGCTGGTCCGGATCGTCGAGGCCGAAGGACCGGTGCACGAGGACCTGTTGGTGCAGCGGGCGCGGGAAGCCTGGGGCGTCGGCCGGGCGGGCAGCCGTATCCGGGACAACGTGCGCGCGGTCGCCGACGCCCTGGTGCGCTCGCGGACGATCGTCTCGGACGACGGCTTCTACACGCTCGCCGACCCCGGCCCGCTGAAGGCCCGTCACCCCCGCGAGGGCGACACACCCCGCAAGGTTGTGCACATCGCGCCCGGCGAGCGCCATGTGGCCCTGTACGAACTGGCCGCCGAGTGCCCCGGCATGACCGAGGACGAACTCATCAAGCAGACCTGCGAGTTCTTCGGCTGGCGGCGCACCGGCAAGGACATCCGCGACCGGCTCGCCGCCGACATCGCGGAACTGAGGGGCGCCGGACGGCTCCAAGGCGGCCCGGAGCGAGTGTCCGCCGCCCGCTGACACACGAAAGGGCGGCGGACACTCCCAAGAGTCTCCGCCGCCCCTTACTCGCGCTCAGCTCACGGTGAAGCCGGCGGATACATCGACCGCGGCAGATCCGCCGCGGCCGCCGAGTCCAGCAGCCACAGCGTCCGCGCCCGGCCCTGGGCACCGGCCGCCGGGGCCTGCACCTCGCCCGCGCCGGACAGCGCGATCGCCACCGCCTCGGCCTTGTCCTCGCCCGCCGCCAGCAGCCACACCTCACGCGCCGCGCGGATCGCGGGCAGCGTCAGGGAGGTCCGGGTCGGCGGCGGCTTGGGCGCGCCGTGCACACCCACCACGGTGCGCTCGGTCTCCCGCACCGCGGGCAGCTCCGGGAAGAGCGACGCCACATGCGTGTCCGGGCCGACGCCCAGCAGCAGCACGTCGAACTCCGGCACCTCGGCGTGGTCCTCGGGACCGGCCGCCTTGGCCAGCTCCGCCGCGTACGCACCGGCCGCCGCGTCCACGTCCGCGCCGTAGGGCCCGTCGGAGGCGGGCATCGGGTGCACCCGCGCCGGGTCCAGCGGTACGGAGTCCAGCAGGGCCTCGCGGGCCTGCGTGTAGTTGCGGTCCGGGTCGCCCTCGGGGAGGTAGCGCTCGTCGCCCCACCACAGGTCCAGGCGGCCCCAGTCGATCGCGTCCCGCGCGGGCGCCTTGGCCAGCGCGGCCAGCAGACCGTTGCCGTTGCGGCCACCGGTGAGGACCACCGAGGCGTGACCGCGCGACGCCTGGGCGTCCACGATCTTGGTGATCAGCCGCGCGGCGGCGGCCTCGGCCATCAGTTCCTTGTCGCGGTGCACGACCAGTTGCGGAGTGCTCACTTCGACGCCGCCTTCCTCGCGAGGGAGTTCGGGGTCGGCCGCTCGGCCTCGCCCTCCTCGGTACCCGCCTCGGACTCGGCCACCGCCACCTCGGTGACAGCCTCGTCCTGCGCGGCCTTCTCTGCGGCCTGCTCCGGAGCGCCGCCCAGCGTCGCCACCGCGTCCGCGCCCATCGACAGCCGCTCCACGCCGTAGCGCAGGGCCGCCGCGTAGGTGTCGTCCGGGTCGAGCCGGCGCAGCTCCTCCGCGATCAGCTCGGCGGTGTCCCGGCGCTGGAGCGCCACCGCGCGGCCCGGCTGGCCCTTGATGGACAGGTTCGCCAGCGCACCGTCCGCCCGGTCCAGCACGACCGGCCCGCAGGTCGTCTCCATCCGGACCGCCGTCAGACCCGGCCCGGAGGACAGCGACCGCCGCACCGGCACACCCAGCCGGTCCGCCAGCCACATGGCCAGCAGTTCGCAGCTCGGGTTGAACTCCTCGCCCTCGACCTCGACGGACCGCACCTCGCAGTCCACCTGGTCCAGCGCCGCCGCCAGCATCGAACGCCACGGCGTGATCCGCGTCCAGGCGAGGTCGGTGTCGCCCGGCGTGTACGTCTCCGCACGCGCCGCCAGCTCACGCACCGGCTGCTCGGCCGCGTAGGTGTCGGTGACCCGGCGCTGCGCCAGCGCGCCCAGCGGGTCCTCGGCCGGGGCCGCCGGAGCGTTCACCGGCCACCAGACCACCACCGGGGCGTCCGGGAGCAGCAGCGGCAGCACCACCGAGTCGGCGTGGTCGGACACCTCGCCGTACAGCCGCAGGATGACCGTCTCGCCGGTGCCGGCCTCCGCGCCCACCCGCACCTCGGCGTCGAGGCGGGAGGTGGTGCGGTCGCGCGGGGTGCGCGAGACGCGGCGGATGACGACCAGCGTGCGCGAGGGGTGTTCCCGCGAGGCGTCGCTCGCCGCCCGCAGCGCGTCGTAGGCGTTCTCCTCGTCGGTGACGATGACCAGGGTCAGCACCATGCCGACGGCGGGCGTGCCGATGGCGCGGCGGCCCTCGATCAGCGCCTTGTTGATCTCACCGGCGGTGGTGTCGGTCAGGTCTATCTTCATGGCCGGCGCCAGCTCCGTCCGTCTCGTGCGAGCATCTCGTCGGCCTCGGACGGGCCCCAGGTGCCCGACTTGTACTGCGCGGGCCGCCCGTGCTCGTCCCAGTACTCCTCGACCGGGTCGAGGATCTTCCAGGACAGCTCGACCTCCTCCGTACGCGGGAAGAGGTTGGCGTCGCCCAGCAGCACGTCCAGGATCAGCCGCTCGTACGCCTCGGGGCTGGACTCGGTGAAGGACTCGCCGTAGGCGAAGTCCATCGACACGTCCCGGATCTCCATCGAGGTGCCCGGCACCTTGGAGCCGAAGCGGACCGTGATGCCCTCGTCGGGCTGGACCCGGATGACGATCGCGTTCTGGCCCAGCTCCTCGGTCGCCGTGTGGTCGAACGGGGAGTGCGGCGCCCGCTGGAAGACCACCGCGATCTCGGTGACCCGGCGGCCCAGCCGCTTGCCGGTGCGCAGATAGAAGGGGACGCCCGCCCAGCGGCGGTTGTCGATCTCCAGCTTCAGCGCCGCGTAGGTGTCGGTCTTCGACTGGGGGTCGATGCCGTCCTCTTGCAGATAGCCGATGACCTTCTCGCCGCCCTGCCAGCCGGCCGCGTACTGCCCGCGCACGGTGTCGGCGCCCAGGTCCTTCGGCAGCCGTACGGCACCGAGCACCTTGGTCTTCTCCCTGGCCAGCGCGTCCGCGCCGAAGGAGGAGGGCTCCTCCATGGCGGTCAGCGCCAGCAGTTGGAGCAGGTGGTTCTGGATCACGTCACGGGCGGCGCCGATGCCGTCGTAGTACCCGGCGCGGCCGCCGACGCCGATGTCCTCGGCCATCGTGATCTGCACATGGTCCACGAAGGACCGGTTCCAGATCGGCTCGAACATCGTGTTGGCGAACCGCAGCGCCAGGATGTTCTGGACGGTCTCCTTGCCGAGGTAGTGGTCGATCCGGAACACCTGGTCCGGCTCGAACACCTCGTGTACGACCTTGTTGAGGTCCTCGGCGGACTTCAGGTCGTGGCCGAACGGCTTCTCGATGACCGCGCGCCGCCAGGAGCCCTTGGACTGGTCGGTCAGATCGTGCTTCTTGAGCTGCTGGATGACGACCGGGAAGGCACTCGGCGGCACCGACAGGTAGAAGGCGAAGTTGCCCCCGGTGCCCTGCTGCTTGTCCAGCTCGTCGATGGTCGAGCGCAGCCGCTCGAACGCCTCGTCGTCGTCGAAGGTGCCCTGGACGAAGCGCATCCCCTGGATGAGCTGCTGCCAGACCTCCTCGCGGAACGGCGTACGGGCGTGTTCCTTGACCGCGTCGTGTACGACCTGGGCGAAGTCCTCGTGCTCCCAGTCGCGGCGGGCGAAGCCCACCAGGGAGAAGCCCGGCGGCAGCAGACCGCGGTTGGCCAGGTCGTAGACGGCCGGCATCAGCTTCTTGCGCGACAGGTCGCCGGTGACACCGAAGATCACCAGGCCCGACGGCCCCGCGATGCGCGGGAGCCGTCGGTCCGCGGGATCACGAAGCGGGTTCGCTCCGGAACCGTTGAGGGGTGACAAATCAGCCCTCCGAGGGGGCGAGGCGCTTCAGCTCCGCCTCGGTCGACTTGAGCAGGTCGTTCCAGGACCCCTCGAACTTGTCCACGCCCTCGTCCTCGAGCACCTGGACGACGTCGTCGTAGGAGATCCCGAGGGCCTCGATCGCGTCGAGGTCGGCGCGGGCCTGCTCGTAGGTGCCGGTCACCGTGTCGCCGGTGATCTCACCGTGGTCCTCGACGGCCTCCAGGGTGGCCTCCGGCATGGTGTTGACCGTGTTCGGCGCGACCAGCTCGGTGACGTACATCGTGTCGGGGTACTCCGGGTCCTTCACGCCGGTCGACGCCCACAGCGGACGCTGCTTGTTGGCGCCCGCCTTCTCCAGCGCCTTCCAGCGGTCGGAGGAGAACACCTCCTCGTACGCCTGGTAGGCCAGGCGCGCGTTGGCGATGGCGGCCTTGCCGCGCAGCGCCTTGGCCTCGTCGGTGCCGATCGCGTTCAGCCGCTTGTCGACCTCGGAGTCCACGCGGGACACGAAGAAGGACGCCACCGAGTGGATCTTCGACAGGTCCAGGCCGCGCTCCTTGGCCTTCTCCAGGCCGGTCAGGTACGCGTCCATGACCTTGCGGTACCGGTCGAGGGAGAAGATCAGCGTGACGTTGACGCTGATGCCGTTGCCGATAGTCTCCGCGATGGCCGGCAGACCCGCCTCGGTCGCCGGGATCTTGATCAGCGTGTTCGGGCGGTCCACCAGCCAGGCGAGCTGGCGGGCCTCGGCCAGCGTGGCGCGCGTGTTGTGCGCCAGGCGCGGGTCGACCTCGATGGAGACCCGGCCGTCCTTGCCGCCGGTGGCGTCGAAGACCGGGCGCAGGATGTCGGCGGCGTCCCGGACGTCCGCCGTCGTGATCATGCGGATGGCCTCTTCGACCGTGACCTCACGAGCCGCGAGGTCGGTGAGCTGCTGGTCGTAGCCGTCGCCCTGCGAGATCGCCTTCTGGAAGATCGTGGGGTTGGTGGTGACGCCGACGACGTGCTGCTGGTCGATCAGCTCGGCGAGGTTGCCGGACGTGATCCGCTTGCGCGACAGGTCGTCCAGCCAGATCGCCACGCCTTCCTCGGAGAGGCGCTTCAGTGCGTCTGTCATGGAAATTGCATCTCCTACGTGTCGTTTACGGGCGTCAGCGCTGCGTAGCGGCGAGGGATTCCCGCGCCTTGTCGGCCACGTTCTCCGGAGTGAAGCCGTACTCGCGGAACAGGACCTTGCCGTCCGCGGACGCGCCGAAGTGCTCCAGGGAAACGATGCGGCCGGCGTCACCCACGTACTTGTGCCAGGTCAGACCGATGCCCGCCTCCACGGCGACGCGGGCCTTGACCGACGGCGGCAGCACGGAATCCCGGTACCCCTGGTCCTGCTCCTCGAACCACTCGACCGACGGCATCGAGACCACACGGGTCGGCACACCCTCGGCCTGGAGCTGCTCGCGCGCCTCCACGGCCACGTGCACCTCGGAACCGGTGGCGATCAGGATCACCTGCGGCTCGCCGCCCTCGGCCTCGAACAGGACGTAGCCGCCCCGCGCGGCGTCGTCGTTGGGCTCGTACGTCGGCACGCCCTGGCGGGTCAGCACCAGGCCGGTCGGGGCGCCCTTGCCGAACTCCTTGGTCCAGCGCTTGAGGACCTCGCGCCAGGCGGTGGCGGTCTCGTTGGCGTCCGCCGGGCGGACCACGTTCAGACCGGGGATCGCGCGCAGCGCGGCCAGGTGCTCCACCGGCTGGTGGGTCGGGCCGTCCTCGCCGAGACCGATCGAGTCGTGCGTCCACACGTACGTCACCGGCAGGTGCATCAGCGCCGACAGGCGGACGGCGTTGCGCATGTAGTCGGAGAACACGAGGAACGTGCCGCCGTAGACCTTGGTGTTCCCGGCCAGGGTGATGCCGTTCATCTCGGCGGCCATGGCGAACTCGCGGATGCCGAAGTGGATCGTGCGGCCGTACGGGTCCGCCTCCGGCAGCGGGTTGCCCGCCGGGAGGAAGGAGCTGTCCTTGTCGATGGTCGTGTTGTTCGACCCGGCGAGGTCGGCGGAGCCGCCCCACAGCTCGGGGATGACCGGGCCGAGCGCCTGGAGGATCTTGCCGGAGGCGGCACGGGTGGCCACGCTCTTGCCGGTCTCGAAGACCGGGATCTTCAGCTCCCAGCCGGTCGGCAGGGCGCCCTCGCTGATGCGGTCGAACTCGGCCGCGCGGTCCGCGTTGTTCTCGCGCCAGTCCTGGAAGCCCTTCTCCCACTCCGCCTTGGCCTGACGGCCGCGCTCCAGGGCGCCGCGGGTGTGGTCGAGGACCTCGTCGGCGACGGCGAAGCTCTGCGTCTCGTCGAAGCCGAGGACGCGCTTGGTGGCCGCGACCTCGTCGTCACCGAGGGCCGAGCCGTGCGCGGCCTCGGTGTCCTGGGCGTTCGGGGCGGGCCAGGCGATGATCGAGCGCATGGCGATGAAGGACGGCCGGTCGGTGACCGCCTTGGCCTTCTCGATCGCCGCGTAGATCGCCGCCGGGTCGAGATCGCCGTCGGCCTTGGGCTCGACGCGCTGGACGTGCCAGCCGTACGCCTCGTACCGCTTCATCGTGTCCTCGGACACGGCGGTCTCGGTGTCGCCCTCGATCGAGATGTGGTTGTCGTCCCACAGCAGGACCAGGTTGCCGAGCTGCTGGTGGCCCGCGAGGGAGGACGCCTCGGCGGAGATGCCCTCCTGGAGGCAGCCGTCACCGGCGATGCAGTAGATGTAGTGGTCGAACGGGGACGTGCCCTCGGGCGCGTCGGGGTCGAACAGGCCCCGCTCGAAGCGGGATGCCATCGCCATGCCCACCGCGTTGGCCACACCCTGGCCCAGCGGGCCGGTGGTGGTCTCGACGCCCTTGGTGTGCCCGTACTCCGGGTGGCCCGGAGTCTTCGAGCCCCAGGTGCGGAAGGACTTCAGGTCGTCCAGCTCCAGGCCGAAGCCGGCCAGGTAGAGCTGCGTGTAGAGGGTCAGGGACGAGTGACCGGCGGACAGCACGAAGCGGTCGCGGCCCACCCACTGCGGGTCGGCGGGGTCGTGCCGCATCACCTTCTGGAAGAGGGTGTAGGCGGCCGGGGCCAGGCTCATCGCCGTGCCGGGATGGCCGTTGCCGACCTTCTGTACGGCGTCGGCGGCCAGGACCCGGGCGGTGTCCACGGCCCGCTGGTCCAGCTCGGTCCACTCAAGGTCTGTGGTGGTCGGCTTGGTGCTCACCCTGGGTCAGGGCTCCTCTCCACATGTCGTTCGCCGGTTCGCGGCGCGTGGCGCCCGCCGGCCGCCGGTGCACTGGTGTCCACCGGCCGTTGTCGAGCCTACCCCCGAGGGGACGTGCGTTTTTTCGAGTCATTCCAGACTGCCGGGACTCGTCGTTATCCGCCTCCCGACCGGGCCGGAAGCCGCTTGGCACATGAATACGGAGCCGCTCGTCCGAGTGCTCAACCGAGCCGGTGGAGACCTCGGACGGGCGGCGTGCCGAAGGGCTCGCCAACACGAGCCGACCCCGGCGAAAAACCGGATATGGGCAACGTCTAAAGTGGCGTGGTACGCGCGAGCCTTTACCCCGCTTTCACACGGGAAGGCTCGCTTGATGTCTCTGTCAGGGGTGTGCGTGACGGCCGTCGAATCCCGTCCTGGCGGCACTTCCCAGGCCCTCGAGGCTCTGGGGGAGGCCGGTCCCGGTACGAGCCGGAGCCCGGTTGACCGGTCGTTCGGAGCCCGTGTCAAGGGCTTCGTGGCGCTGACCAAGCCGCGGATCATCGAGCTGCTGCTCATCACCACGGTCCCGGTGATGTTCCTGGCCCAGCAGGGGGTGCCCGACCTGGGCCTCGTCCTGCTCACCTGCGTCGGGGGTTACCTCTCCGCGGGCGGCGCCAACGCGCTCAACATGTACATCGACCGGGACATCGACGCCCTGATGGACCGCACCTCGCAGCGGCCGCTGGTGACCGGACTGGTCAGCCCGCGCGAGTGCCTCGCCTTCGGCATCTCCCTCGCCGTCGTCTCGACGCTGCTGTTCGGGCTGACCGTCAACTGGCTGTCCGCGTGGCTGTCACTCGGTGCGCTCCTCTTCTACGTCGTCGTCTACACGATGATCCTCAAGCGGCGTACCTCGCAGAACATCGTCTGGGGCGGCATCGCGGGCTGCCTGCCGGTGCTGATCGGCTGGTCCTCGGTCACCAACTCGATGTCCTGGGCGCCGGTCATCCTCTTCCTCGTCATGTTCTTCTGGACGCCGCCGCACTACTGGCCGCTGTCCATGAAGGTCAAGGAGGACTACGCCCGCGTGGGCGTGCCGATGCTGCCCGTCATCGCCTCCAACAAGGTGGTCGCCCGGCAGATCGTGATCTATAGCTGGGTGATGGTCGCCGTCTCCCTGCTGCTGACCCCGCTCGGCTACACCGGCTGGTTCTACACCGTGGTCGCCCTCGCGGCCGGCGGCTTCTGGCTCTGGGAGGCGCACGGCCTGCAGAACCGGGCCAAGGCCGAGGTGACGGGGGGCAAGCTCAAGGAGATGCGGCTGTTCCACTGGTCGATCACCTACGTCTCCATCCTGTTCGTCGCCGTCGCGGTGGACCCCTTCCTGCGCTGAGGCGCCTCTCACGTCGCCCTTTTGCCTACTCGTCGGTAGCATCCCTGTCATGGCTGACACGGAGCAGGTTGACGCGAAGAGCGAGCGCCAGGTGAAGCGGCTCGCCCACCAGATCGGTACGTTCGCCAAGGCGCACGGGGGCGCCGAGGGGAACGTCGCCTACCTCGGCGAGCGCGGGGCCCGTATCGCCCTCGTGGGCGAGGACGGCGAGTGGGGCAACCTCGTGGCCCCCAGCGTGGAGATCGGGCGCCGGGCGGTGGAGAAGGCCGGGGCCGCGCTCCAGGACGACTTCGACGGCGAGTTCGCGGCGAAGATCCGCACCAGCGCGTACGAGTGGAAGCGGATGGCCGGGATTCAGCTCTGAGTCCCGGCTGCGGGGTGTCGGTTCGTTGCAGGCTGACCCGCCGTCGTGGCTGGTCGCGCAGTTCCCCGCGCCCCTTTGGGTCGGCTCGCGCCACCTGAGCCCAGGTCGTGCCGTTAGGACGGATGAGGTAGCACGCCGTTCTGCGGGAGGCCGGGATGATCGAGACACCGTCGCTCGTGGATCAGTACTGCCATGGGGTGCTCAGGACCGAGCTGGGGCTCGGGACGTTCGAGGCGCGGCTTGGGCGGGGGGACGGGCCGCCCGCGCCGGGGACCACGCTGTTCGACACGCAGACGGGGTTCGCGGTGCGGCGCTGGTGTCCGCCGCTGCTCGGTCTGGAGCCGCACTGTCCGCCCGCCCGCTATCTGGCCCGGCGCCGCGAACTGGGCGTGCTGGAGGCCGGGCGCAGGCTGCTGCGCGGGTCCGGGATCACCACCTACCTGGTCTCCAGCGGGCTGCCCGACGATCTCACCGGGCCCGAGGAGATGGCCGCCGCCGGTGACGCGGAGGCGCGCGAGGTGGTCCGGCTGGAGCCGCTGGCCGAGCAGGTCGCGGACACCTCGGGCACGGTCGCCGCGTTCCTCGCCAATCTGGCCGAGTCGGTGCACGGGGCCGCCACGCACGCCGTCGCCTTCGCCGCCACGGCCTCGCTCGCCGGCGCAGGGCCCGCCCTCGCCCCCGAGCCGCCCGGACCCGGCGCGGTACGCGGCGCCGCCGCCCGCTGGCTGGCCGCACGGCGCGTGGGGGAGGAGCTGACCGACCCGGTCCTGCTGTCCCACCTGCTGTGGATCGCGGTGGCCACCGGCCGCCCGCTCCAGTTGCACGCCGGCCCCGAGGAGCCGGGCCTGCGCACCGACCCCGCCCCGCTCACCGCCTTCGTACGGGCCACCGCAGGGCTGGGCACCGACCTGGTCCTGCTGCCCGGCCTCTTCCACCACCGGTACGCGGCCCGCCTGGCCGCCGTCCACCCGCACGTCTACGCCGACTCCGGCGCCGCCCTGGCCCGCACCGGCGCCCGCGCGGCCGCGATCCTCGCCGACATCCTGGAACTCGCCCCCTTCGGCAAGATCCTCTTCTCCACCGGCGCCCAGTCCCTCCCCGAACTCCACGTGGTGGGCGCCCACCTCTTCCGCGAGTCCCTCAACCGAGTCCTCGGCACCTGGCTCACCGAAGACGCCTGCACCCCCACGGACGCCCGCCGCGTGGCCCACCTCCTGGCCTCGGAAAACGCCCACCGGGTGTACGGCCTGCGCTGACCTCTGTACGGGCGGCCCCCCGTCCCCGACACTCACCCCATGCCGACCGAAGCGCTCCTCACCCGCTTCCTGGACGACCTCGCCCCCTTCCGCCCCCTCGCCGTCTGGGCCCACGGCTCACTGGGCGGCGGCGACTACCAGGAGGGCCGCAGCGACCTGGACCTGATCGCGGTCCTCCCCGGCCCGCTGACCCCCGCCTCCGTACGCCGCCTGATCGTGCTGCACCGGCACCTGCGCGCCGAGCCGCTGGCGGACAGGCTGCACTGCTCCTACCTGACCCCGCCCACGGCCGCCGATCCGGAAAGGCCGCACCTGACCTGGGCGCACGGCCGCATCAAGCGCCGCCCGGTCACACCGGTGACCCGGAGCGAGCTGCACGAGTTCGGCCGGGTGCTGCACGGGGCGCCGCCCGCCGCGTATCTGCCGCCGGTGCCGGACCGGGAGCTGCGGGACTTCGTCGCGGCCGACCAGCGGGACTTCTGGCGCCCAGCGGTGGACAAGGAGCGGCTGTGGACGGAGGACATCTGGGTCGACCTCGGCCTGCTGACCTTCGCCCGCGCCACCGTGACCCTGCGCGAGGGACGGCTGATCTCCAAGCGGCAGGCGCTCACCGAGCTGCCCGCGCTGGGGGCGCCGGGCGAGGTCGTCGAGGACGTCACCCGGCGGCGCTACGGGGAACAGGGCCCCGGGCCCTCGCCGGAGCGCAGGGCGCGACTGACCCGCGCCTACCTGGGCCCGGCCATCGACTCTCTGGTGGCCGGGTACCGCTGACTCAGGCCGGCGTGCCCACCGAGACCTCCGTCGCCGGGCCCGGCACGGTGGCCGGGGTCTCCGGGCGTTCGCGGAGGGAGAGGAGGACGCGGAGGGTGGCGATCCACATGAGGCAGGAGCCGAGCATGTGGAGGGCCACCAGGGCCTCGGGGAGGTGGGTGAAGTACTGGATGTAGCCGATGACGCCCTGGGCCAGCAGGATCAGGAAGAGGTCACGGGTGCGGGACAAGGGGCCCTTGGGGGCGTCCACCGCCTTGAGGATGAACCACAGGGCGAAGGTCAGGGTCACCACGATCCAGGCCAGCACCGCGTGCAGCTTGGCGATCATCTCCCAGTCCAGCGGGATGCGCGCCACCTCGGAGGAGTCGCCCGCGTGCGGACCGGCGCCGGTCACCACCGTGCCGACCGCGATCAGCAGCACGGCCGCCGCCACCAGGAACCACACGAGCTGCCGTACCGCCCCGCCGACCAGCGGACGCGGCTCCGTGTCACCCTCACGGGTGCGCTGCCACGTCACGGTGGCCACGGTGATCAGCGCCGTGGACAGCAGGAAGTGCGCGGCCACCGTGTACGGGTTCAGCCCGACCAGCACCACGATGCCGCCGAGCACCGCGTTGCCCATGACCACCCAGAACTGCGCCCAGCCCAGCCGCGTCAGGTCGCGCCGCCACGGCTTCCGGGAGCGGGCGGCGATGATCGCCCAGCCGACGGCCGCGCAGAGCACGTACGTCAGCATGCGGTTGCCGAACTCGATGACGCCGTGCACGCCCATGGCGCGGGTGGTGGTCAGCGAGTCGTCGGTGCAGGTGGGCCAGGTCGGGCAGCCGAGCCCGGAGCCGGTCAGGCGCACCGCGCCGCCGGTGACCACGATGACCACCGCCATCACGAGTGCGGCGAGCGCGGCCCGGCGGACGGTCCGGGGGTCCGGGGTCCAGCGGTCGGCGATGAAGGCGAGCGGGTTGCGGAGGGCCGCCGCGGCGTCGGCGGGGGTCAGCTTTGGCACGCGCACCATCGTAGGCGCCCGCTTGTGCACGCTTTCACGAGGGGGCCGTCGGGAACCTACTCCCAGCGGAAGAACTTCCCCGCCGCCGCGAGCCCCACGACCGCCCACACCGCGAGGATCGCCAGGTCGCCCCAGGGCATCCCGGCGCCGTGCTGGAGCACGTCCCGCAGCCCGTCGGAGAGCGCGGAGATCGGCAGCAGCCCCAGGACGTGCTGCGCGGCGCCGAACTTCTCCAGCGGCACGATCACCCCGCCGCCGACCAGCAGCAGCAGGAAGACCAGGTTGGCCGCGGCCAGCGTCGCCTCCGCCTTCAGCGTGCCCGCCATCAGCAGCCCGAGCCCGGAGAACGCGGCCGTACCGAGGACCAGCAGGAGCAGGACGGCGGCCGGGTTGCCGTGCGGGGACCAGCCCAGCGCGAAGGCGATGACGGTCAGCAGGATCACCTGGAGCACCTCGGTGACCAGCACCGCGGCCGTCTTCGCGGTCATCAGCCCCCAGCGCGGCAGCGGCGAGGAGGCCAGCCGCTTCAGCACGCCGTAGCGCCGCTCGAACCCGGTGGCGATGGCCTGCCCGGTGAACGCCGTGGACATCACCGCCAGCGCCAGGATGCCGGGCGCGAGGAAGTCCACCGCCTTGCCGGACCCGGTGTCCACGACGTCCACCGAGCTGAACAGCACCAGCAGCAGCGTCGGGATCACCACGGTCAGCAGCAACTGCTCGCCGTTGCGCAGCAGCATCCGCGTCTCCAGCGCGGCCTGCGCGCCGATCATGCGGGGGAGCGGGGCCGCTCCGGGCCTGGGGGCGTACGTGCCCGGCGCGGTGGTCATGAGCGCAGCTCCTTGCCGGTCAGTTCCAGGAAGACGTCTTCGAGGGTGTGCCGCTCCACCGAGATCCGGTCCGGCATCACCCCGTGCTGCGCGCACCAGGAGGTCACCGTGGCGAGCAGTTGCGGGTCTATCTTGCCGCTCACCCGGTACCCGCCCGGCGTCAGCTCGTCGGCCGTGCAGTCCGCCGGGAGCGCCTTGAGCAGCGAGGCCACGTCCAGTCCGGGGCGCCCGCTGAACCGCAGGGTGTTCTCGGCGCCGTCCCGGCACAGCTCCTCCGGGGAGCCCTGGGCGATGACCCGGCCGCCGTCGATGATCGCCACGTCGTCCGCGAGCTGCTCGGCCTCGTCCATGTGGTGCGTGGTGAGGATCACCGAGACCCCGTCGGTGCGCAGGTCCCGTACGAGGTCCCAGGTGGCGCGCCGGGCCTGCGGGTCGAGGCCAGCGGTCGGCTCGTCCAGGAAGACCAGCTCGGGGCGGCCGACGACGGCCATGGCGAGCGCGAGCCGCTGCTGCTGGCCGCCGGACAGCCGCCGGTAGGAGGTCCGGCCGCAGGAGCCGAGCCCGAGCCGCTCGATCAGGGCGTCCACGTCGAGCGGGTGCGCGTGCAGCTTGGCGACGTGCCGCAGCATCTCGTCGGCGCGGGCGCCGGAGTAGACGCCGCCGGACTGGAGCATCACGCCGACCCGGGGGCGCAGCGCGGCCGCGTCCCGCACCGGGTCGAGGCCCAGGACGCGCACGGTGCCGGAGTCCGGCGTGCGGTACCCCTCGCAGGTCTCGACCGTGGTCGTCTTGCCGGCGCCGTTGGGACCGAGTACGGCGGTCACGCCCGGCCGGGCCTCCAGGTCGAGGCCGTCCACCGCGGTCTTCCGCCCATACCGCTTCACCAGGGCCTGGACCTGGACCACGGGGTCACTATGCATGGGTCCAGAGTCTAGGGAGGCGCGCCGGGGCTCAGGCGCTGGGGTGCTGGAAACCGGCCTCGCGGGGCCGGTGCAGCGGGAGCCAGCGCTCGGCGTAGGCCACCGCGTCCGCGACCGGGAACAGCCGGGCCCGGGCCGCGCCGATCCGGCCCCGCAGGACCGGCCGGTCCCGCTCGAAATCGTGGCCCAGCTCGTCGAAGCGGTCGGAGGTGATGGACACCTCGGTCACCGTCTCCCAGCCGCCGGCGCCGGGCCGTCCGACCTCCACCAGCGGCGCGGGTATCCGGTATTCGGCCAGGTGGAAGCTGGTGCAGGCGGCGTAGCCCGCGCCCAGCAGCAGCACCCGGGCGCCGAGCCGCTCCAGGCGGGCCAGGGGGCTGCGCTCACCGAGCCGGCAGTCCGGGGCGTGGCCGTGGGTGATCTCGGCGGCGCGCGGGCCGAGCGCGGCGAAGGAGGTCTGCGGATGGGCGCTGCGCCGGGCGCCGGGCCAGGTGCGTACGGTCTCCGGGATCACCCCGACCCCGCGCGAGGGGGTGGTGCGGGGGTCGTAGCGCGGCATGGTCGCCCGTACCGTCTCCCACCACTCGGGCGGCACCGGGGGTGCGTGCCACAGCTCGGGGTCGGAGAGGTCGGCCGACTGGGTGGGGACGACCAGGGTGCCGTCCGGGCCGAGGGCGTCGAGGAGGCCCTGGACGGCGGCGACGGCCCCGCCGTTCACCCAGCCGAGGGAACTCAGCGAGGAATGGACGAGCAGCGTCTCGCCGGGCTCGACACCCAGCTCGCCGAGCTGTCCGGCGAGGGTCGGACGGGTGACCAGGGGGCCTGCTGGGACGAGGGTCGGCATGGCGCGGAGTCTGCCCGGCGGGGGTGCCGGGCGCCAGCGGTTTTGCCTGGTGAGGAGGGTCGCGAGAAGCGTCCCGGAGATCGTTTCCGCAGGTCAGGTTAGGTGTGCCTAAGTGACGCAGGGCACCGTCGATCGCTCCCGGCCTGGCTTGTCAGGCTCCGAAGAATTACGCAACAATAGCGTTGTGAAAAACGTCGGCGAGGCTCGGGAGACCCCCACGGGGCCCCAGGAAGAGCTAGCGACCGGTGAGCGTTCGACGCGCAACCGGGTCGCGCGGTCCATCCTGGACCACGGCCCGTCGACCGTCGCCGAACTGGCCGGCCGGCTGGGCCTCACCCAGGCCGCCGTGCGCCGGCATCTGGACGCGCTGGCCGCCGACGACGTCGTGCAGGCCCGCGAGCAGCGGGTGTACGGAGCCCGTACCCGCGGCCGCCCCGCGAAGGTCTTCGCCCTGACCGCCTGCGGCCGGGACGCCTTCGACCAGTCCTACGACCAGCTCGCCGCCGACGCCCTGCGCTGGATCGCCGAGCGCGAGGGCGGGGACGAGGCGATCGCCGCCTTCGCCCGCGCCCGCATCGCCGCCCAGGCCGCCACGTACCGCAAGGCCGTCGAGGGAGTGGAGCCGGAGCGCCGCGCCGAAGCCCTGGCCAGGGCCTTGACCGCGGACGGGTACGCTGCTACGGCACGCAGTGCCCCCCTCCCGCAACAGGGTGAGCAGCTCTGCCAGCACCACTGTCCGGTCGCGCACGTCGCCGAGCAGTTCCCCCAGCTCTGCGAGGCGGAGACGGAGTTCTTCGCCGAGCTGCTGGGAACCCACGTCCAGCGACTGGCGACCATCGCGCACGGCGACGGCGTCTGCACGACGTTCATCCCCAAGATTTCCAAGACTGACACGACCGACAAGTCCGATCAGAGCCACCACGCAAGCACGGCCGGGAGGAACCCCGCATGACGCTCCCCACGGAGACTGCCCACCCCGAACTCGAGGGTCTGGGCAAGTACGAATACGGCTGGGCCGACTCCGACGTAGCCGGCGCCTCGGCCAAGCGCGGTCTGAACGAGGCCGTCGTCCGCGACATCTCGGACAAGAAGTCCGAGCCGGAGTGGATGACCAAGCTCCGCCTCAAGGGCCTGAAGCTGTTCGAGAAGAAGCCCATGCCCAACTGGGGCTCGGACCTCTCGGGCATCGACTTCGACAACATCAAGTACTTCGTGCGCTCCACGGAGAAGCAGGCGGAGTCCTGGGAGGACCTGCCCGAGGACATCAAGAACACCTACGACAAGCTGGGCATCCCGGAGGCCGAGAAGCAGCGCCTCGTCGCCGGTGTCGCCGCCCAGTACGAGTCGGAGGTCGTCTACCACCAGATCCGCGAGGACCTGGAGGAGCAGGGCGTCATCTTCCTCGACACCGACACCGCGCTCCGCGAGCACCCCGAGCTGTTCAAGGAGTACTTCGGCACCGTCATCCCCGTCGGTGACAACAAGTTCGCCTCGCTGAACACGGCCGTGTGGTCCGGCGGCTCCTTCATCTACGTGCCGAAGGGCGTGCACGTGGAGATCCCGCTCCAGGCTTATTTCCGGATCAACACCGAGAACATGGGCCAGTTCGAGCGGACGCTGATCATCGTCGACGAGGACGCCTACGTCCACTACGTCGAGGGCTGCACCGCGCCGATCTACAAGTCGGACTCGCTGCACTCCGCGGTCGTCGAGATCATCGTCAAGAAGGGCGCCCGCTGCCGTTACACGACCATCCAGAACTGGTCGAACAACGTCTACAACCTGGTCACCAAGCGCGCCGTCGCCTACGAGGGCGCCACCATGGAGTGGGTCGACGGCAACATCGGCTCCAAGGTGACCATGAAGTACCCGGCCGTCTACCTGATGGGCGAGCACGCCAAGGGCGAGACCCTCTCCATCGCCTTCGCGGGCGAGGGCCAGCACCAGGACGCCGGCGCCAAGATGGTCCACATGGCGCCCAACACGTCGTCCAACATCGTCTCGAAGTCGGTGGCGCGCGGCGGCGGCCGTACCTCCTACCGCGGTCTCATCGAGATCGGCGAGGGCGCGGCCGGATCGAAGTCCAACGTGCTGTGCGACGCGCTGCTCGTCGACACCATCTCCCGCTCGGACACCTACCCCTACGTCGACGTCCGCGAGGACGACGTCTCCATGGGCCACGAGGCGACCGTCTCCAAGGTCTCCGAGGACCAGCTCTTCTACCTGATGAGCCGCGGCCTCTCCGAGGACGAGGCGATGGCGATGATCGTGCGCGGCTTCGTCGAGCCGATCGCCAAGGAGCTGCCGATGGAGTACGCGCTGGAGCTCAACCGGCTGATCGAGCTGCAGATGGAGGGCGCGGTCGGCTGACCCGCCGCCGTACCCCGTCACGCCACACACGCAGCCACCTACGCACCAGAAAGCGAGCACCCCGACAGCCATGGCTGAGCAGAACATCCCCGTGGGGTCCACCACCGCGGGCTCGATCGCGGTCGCCGCGGAGTCGACCGTCGCCACGCGCATGAGCGCGCCCCCCTCCTACGACGTCGCGGACTTCCCCGTCCCGCACGGCCGGGAGGAGGAGTGGCGGTTCACTCCGCTGGAGCGGCTGCGCGGCCTGCACGACGGCACCGCCGTCGCCACCGGCGAGGGCCTGAAGGTCGTCGTCGAGGCCCCCGAGGGCGTCACCGTCGAGAACGTCGGCCGTGACGACGCCCGGCTCGGCAAGGCAGGCACCCCCGTCGACCGCGTCGCCGCCCAGGCGTACTCCGCCTTCGAGCAGGCGTCGGTCGTCACCGTGCCGAAGGAGACCGTCCTCACCGAGCCGATCCGCATCGCGGTGCACGGCGAGGGCGGCACCGCCTTCGGCCACCAGGTGATCGAGCTGGGCGCCTTCGCCGAGGCGCTCGTCGTCATCGACCACACCGGTGACGCGGTGCTCGCCGCCAACGTCGACTACGTGCTCGGCGACGGCGCCAAGCTGACCGTCGTCTCCGTCCAGGACTGGGACGACAAGGCCGTGCACGTGGCCCAGCACAACGCCCTGGTCGGCCGCGACGCCTCCTTCAAGTCCGTGGTCGTCACCTTCGGCGGCGACGTCGTCCGCCTCCACCCGCGCGTCAGCTACGCGGGCCCCGGCGGCGAGGCCGAGCTGTTCGGCCTGTACTTCACCGACGCCGGCCAGCACCAGGAGCACCGCCTCCTGGTCGACCACAACACCCCGCACTGCCGGTCCCACGTCATCTACAAGGGCGCGCTCCAGGGCGAGGGCGCGCACGCGGTCTGGATCGGTGACGTGCTCATCGAGGCCAAGGCCGAGGGCACCGACACCTACGAGATGAACCGCAACCTGGTGCTCACCGACGGTTCCCGCGTCGACTCGGTCCCCAACCTGGAGATCGAGACCGGCGAGATCGTCGGCGCCGGCCACGCCTCCACCACCGGCCGCTTCGACGACGAGCAGCTCTTCTACCTGATGGCCCGCGGCATCCCGGAGCACGAGGCCCGCCGTCTGGTGGTCCGCGGCTTCTTCGCCGAGCTGGTCCAGCAGATCGGCCTCCCCGACATCGAGGAGCGCCTGCTCGTCAAGATCGAGGAGGAGCTGGAGGCCGCGGTCGCATGACGACGACCTTCCAGCGCGCCTGCGGACTGAGCGAACTGTCGGAGGACACCCCCAAGCGGGTGGAACTCGACGGCACGCCGGTCTCGGTCGTGAAGACCGAGGGCGAGGTGTACGCGATCTACGACATCTGCTCGCACGCGAACGTCTCCCTCTCCGAGGGCGAAGTGGAGGACGGGCAGATCGAGTGCTGGCTGCACGGCTCCTGCTTCGACCTCCGCAGCGGCAAGCCGTCCGGTCCGCCCGCGACGCGCCCCGTCCCCGTATACCCCGTAAAGATCGAAGGGGACGACGTGCTCGTCTCCCTCACCCAGGAGTCCTGAGGCACCCATGGCAACGCTTGAAATCCGAGACCTGCACGTCACCGTCGAGGCCGACAACGCCACGAAGGAGATCCTCAAGGGCGTCGACCTCACCGTGAAGCAGGGCGAGACGCACGCCATCATGGGCCCCAACGGCTCGGGCAAGTCGACCCTCGCCTACTCGCTCGCGGGTCACCCGAAGTACACGATCACCGGCGGCACCGTCACCCTCGACGGCGAGGACGTCCTCGCCATGTCGGTCGACGAGCGCGCCCGCGCCGGCCTCTTCCTCGCCATGCAGTACCCGGTCGAGGTCCCCGGCGTCTCCGTCTCCAACTTCCTGCGCACCTCCGCCACCGCCATCCGCGGCGAGGCCCCCAAGCTGCGTACCTGGGTGAAGGAGGTCAAGGAGAACATGGAGCGGCTCCACATGGACCCCTCCTTCGCCGAGCGCAACGTCAACGAGGGCTTCTCCGGCGGTGAGAAGAAGCGCCACGAGATCCTCCAGCTCGAACTGCTCAAGCCGCAGGTCGCCATCCTCGACGAGACCGACTCCGGCCTCGACGTGGACGCCCTGCGCATCGTCTCCGAGGGCGTCAACCGCGTCCGCGAGAGCGGCGAGACCGGCACCCTGCTGATCACGCACTACACGCGCATCCTGCGCTACATCAAGCCGGACTTCGTCCACGTGTTCTCCGGCGGCCGCATCGTCGAGTCCGGCGGCCCCGAGCTTGCCGACAAGCTGGAGAACGAGGGCTACGAGGCGTACACGAAGGGTGGAGTATCCGCGTGACACAGATGCCGGGCCTCCTCGACACAGAGGCGATCCGCAAGGACTTCCCGATCCTGGACCGCCAGGTCCACGACGGGCGCCAGCTCGTCTACCTGGACAACGCGGCGACCTCGCAGAAGCCGCGCCAGGTGCTGGACGCCCTGAGCGAGTACTACGAGCGCTACAACGCCAACGTCCACCGAGGCGTGCACGTCCTCGCCGAGGAGGCCACGGCGCTGTACGAGGGCGCGCGTGACAAGGTCGCCGACTTCATCAACGCGCCCAGCCGCGACGAGGTGATCTTCACCAAGAACGCCTCCGAGTCGCTCAACCTCGTGGCCAACATGCTGGGCTGGGCCGACGAGCCCTACCGGGTGGACCACGAGACCGAGATCGTCATCACGGAGATGGAGCACCACTCCAACATCGTGCCGTGGCAGTTGCTCGCGCAGCGCACCGGCGCGAAGCTGAAGTGGTTCGGCCTCACCGAGGACGGCCGCCTCGACCTGTCCAACCTGGACGAGATCATCACCGAGAAGACGAAGATCGTCTCCTTCGTGCTGGTCTCCAACATCCTGGGCACGGTCAACCCGGTCGAGGCGATCGTGCGCCGCGCCCAGGAGGTCGGCGCGCTGGTCTGCGTCGACGCCTCGCAGGCCGCGCCGCACATGCCGCTGGACGTGCAGGCGCTCGGCGCCGACTTCGTGGCCTTCACCGGCCACAAGATGTGCGGTCCGACCGGCATCGGCGTGCTCTGGGGCCGCCAGGAACTCCTGGAGGACCTGCCCCCGTTCCTCGGCGGCGGCGAGATGATCGAGACGGTGTCGATGCACTCCTCGACCTACGCGCCGGCCCCGCACAAGTTCGAGGCGGGCACCCCGCCGATCGCCCAGGCGGTCGGTCTCGGTGCGGCCATCGACTACCTGAACTCGATCGGCATGGACAAGATCCTCGCCCACGAGCACGCGCTCACCGAGTACGCGGTGAAGCGGCTCGGCGAGGTCCCCGACCTGCGCATCATCGGCCCCTCCACGGCCGAGGACCGCGGCGCGGCGATCTCCTTCACGCTCGGCGACATCCACCCGCACGACGTGGGCCAGGTCCTCGACGAGCAGGGCATCGCGGTGCGCGTCGGCCACCACTGCGCGCGGCCGGTCTGCCTGCGGTACGGAATTCCGGCGACCACCCGGGCGTCGTTCTATCTGTACTCCACGCCCGGCGAGATCGACGCACTGGTCGAGGGGCTGGAGCACGTACGGAACTTCTTCGGCTGAGAGGCGTGGGCTGACACCGTGAAGCTGGACTCGATGTACCAGGAAGTCATCCTGGACCACTACAAGAACCCGCACGGGCGTGGTCTTCGTGATGGCGACGCCGAGGTGCACCACGTGAACCCGACGTGCGGCGACGAGATCACCCTCCGGGTGCGGTACGACGGTACGAAGATCGCGGACGTCTCGTACGAGGGCCAGGGCTGTTCCATCAGCCAGGCATCGGCGTCCGTACTGAACGAACTGCTGGTGGGCAAGGACCTGCCCGAGGCGCAGAAGATCCAGGAGACCTTCCTGGAGCTGATGCAGTCCAAGGGCCGGATCGAGCCCGACGACGCGATGGAGGAGGTGCTGGAGGACGCGGTCGCGTTCGCCGGTGTCTCCAAGTACCCCGCGCGGGTCAAGTGCGCCCTCCTGAGCTGGATGGCGTGGAAGGACGCGACGGCCCAGGCCCTGGGCGAGGCCGGCGCGGACGCCGAAAGGAAGACGGCATGACCGACACCGCTGAGATGAAACCGGTCTCGGAGGAAGAACTCCGCGAGGCCCTGATGGACGTCGTCGACCCCGAGCTGGGCATCGACGTCGTCAACCTCGGTCTGATCTACGGCATTCACGTCGACGACGCGAATATCGCCACGATCGACATGACCCTGACCTCCGCGGCCTGCCCGCTGACGGACGTCATCGAGGACCAGGCCAAGTCCGTCACCGACGGCCTGGTCAGCGAGCTCCGCATCAACTGGGTCTGGATGCCGCCGTGGGGCCCCGACAAGATCACCGACGACGGCCGCGAGCAGTTGCGGGCGCTGGGGTTCAACGTCTGAGGCTTGGTTTTCTGGCATGAGGCGGCGGCGCCCTCGGGTGCCGCCGCCTTCGCGTACCCGGCGCCGCACCGGTCAGGTACCGGTTAGGCCGCCACCCCGCTCCCACGTTAGGTTTTCCGCATGACCGACACTGCTTCCCGTACCACCGGCGCCGTCGCCGCCGGTCTCGCCACCATCGCCGCCGACGGCACCGTTCTCGACACCTGGTTCCCGGCGCCCGAGCTGGTGGCGGAGCCGGGTCCCTCCGGCAGCGAGCGCCTCTCGGCCGACCGGGCCGCGGAACTGCTGGGCGACAACGCGGTCTCCGCGCTCGGCCCGGACGCCCGGCGGGGCGTCGAGGTGGTCGCGGTCCGTACGGTCATCGCCTCGCTGGACGAGAAGCCGCTGGATGCGCACGACGTCTACCTGCGGCTGCACCTGCTCTCGCACCGCCTGGTCAAGCC
The DNA here is from genome assembly GCF_004784475.1 of Streptomyces bauhiniae. GTDB lineage: Bacteria > Actinomycetota > Actinomycetes > Streptomycetales > Streptomycetaceae > Streptomyces > Streptomyces seoulensis. The sequence goes on along the minus strand of NZ_SRRT01000003.1, from coordinate 112,586 downwards.
GCACGGCCAGAGCCTGGACGGCATCTTCGGCCACCTGGCCAACGTCGCCTGGACCTCGCTCGGCCCGGTCGCGGTGGACGACATCGAGAAGGTCCGGCTGAACGCGCGCGCCGACGGGCTGCATCTCCAGGTCACCTCGATCGACAAGTTCCCCCGCATGACGGACTACGTCGCCCCCAAGGGCGTCCGCATCGCCGACGCCGACCGCGTCCGCCTCGGCGCGCACCTCGCCGAGGGCACCACGGTCATGCACGAGGGCTTCGTCAACTTCAACGCCGGCACGCTGGGCACCTCCATGGTCGAGGGCCGCATCTCCGCCGGCGTCGTCGTCGGCGACGGCTCCGACATCGGCGGCGGCGCCTCCACCATGGGCACCCTCTCCGGCGGCGGCAACGTCATCATCGCCATCGGCGAGCGGTGCCTCGTCGGCGCGGAGGCGGGCGTGGGCATCGCCCTGGGCGACGAGTGCGTGGTCGAAGCGGGCCTGTACGTAACAGCCGGCACCCGCGTGACAATGCCCGACGGCCAGATCGTAAAGGCCCGCGACCTCTCGGGCGCCTCCAACATCCTGTTCCGCCGCAACTCGGTGACGGGGGCGGTGGAGGCTCGGCCTAACAATGCGGTGTGGGGCGGGTTGAACGACATTCTGCACAGCCACAACTGACCCTCCGGCAGAGCTACAGCGGCCTGCCGACCTGCCGGCAACTGTCAGTGTTGGTCGGCATCGAGCGTCCTTCCACGGCCCCAGGTGGCCTGGGAGGGCGCTCGCGCATTTCATGAGCCGGCTGCGCTGAGCGCAGCCAGGGCGTCAGTGGCCGTCACCGCGGGGGCCTGAGTGCGGGTGCATCGGCGGTCCCCTGCCTCTGCCTTCCAGGTCAAGAAAAACTCGCTTGATAGAGAAGCGTATTGCATGGATCCTGGAAGGCTTTGCAGTCAATGGAGTGAGGGACGATGTCGCGATCCAGGCTCACAGATCACATTAACGCCCAAGTGGACGCGATGGTCCTGGATGGAACGATCACAGACCCGAACACCATGGATCGGGACGAAGTGTTCCGCGCAGCCCTCGATGCCGTGCTCATGAAGGCCGCTGAGATCGACCCCGTCGTGCGCCGTTCGATCAAGTGGAGCATGAAGTACGGCCGGCAACGCCGTGCTCGGACTGCGCAACACAACGAGCGCTCAATTTTGAAGAAGCTAGGAACCGGATTCCGTCTCCTTTCAAATGCCGTGACAGTTGCTGAAGACGTCCATCGTGATCTTTTTCGTAGCTTCGGGCAGAAGCTCGCCGAGGATGGCCTTTCGCGTGACAGTGTGATCGCGGCCCCAGGTGTGATCGGGGGGTCCGCGCTACATGTTTTGGTGATCTTGGGGTTGCATGCGCGAGGCTGTTCGATTGTTTCCGAGGTGGACTTGCTGGCGCGCAAGGGATTTAACGAAGGGGCCCTGGCGCGAGCGCGCAGTCTGTACGAGGTGACAGCTATCACAAGCTTTCTAGTGGTTCGCAACACCCCTACATATGAGTTGACAGAGAGGTATCACCTATCCGCGATGGTTGAGCGTAGGAAGGATGCGCGATTCATGGGAGAAGAGGATCCTTTCGCTGATGCACCCGGATTGGAAGATGCCATGAGAGCTGCCTGGGGTGACGAGGTGTTCCGCCCCTACGGGTGGGCGCGGACTGGGATCCCTGGCGCCGAACCTGGCTCTCGCGTTACCTTCCGCGACGTTGAAGAAGCGGCAGTGATGGACAGTTTGCGGCATGCTTACCTGACCATGAATTGCGCGATCCATAGTGGAGCTCTGTCCGTCACTGCACGCTCTGACCGGGCCCATCCATTTTTCAATCCGATCGGCGGAGAGGTGAATTATGCTTCCGCCGCATGGGTGGCTGGCGCGACCTCGTGCTTCTTCTTTTTCTTGAATCAACTTGCGATTAGGGAGATCGCCTCACTTGTCGATCCGGACGCGGCGCTCATGCTTGGCCCCCTAGATGAGCTCTGTGAGTCGGCTCAGGGTTATTTCGGCAGCTACTACGAGGCGCACTGCGATGAGGAATAGCTGTGGCAGTTCCTCTGATCTGCAATCGGAGTGGGCCTGTCGGCCGGGGCGTACAGGTGTGCGGAGCGTGACGATCACTGCTGTTGAAGTCCGGCACTAGTCCACCGGCCTGATGCGCTCCAGAGGAACGTCCCACTCGATGCCTCCGCCGACGGGGCGCATGAATGCTTGACTGCTGACGAGCCTCCACTTCTCCTTGGTTCGCTCCTCCAGGACGTAGACCAGGTGGCCCGTGCGTTCCGAGACCTGGTCCATCACCAAGGTTCCGGCCGGGTAGGGGAGCTTGCCTGTGCAGAGTGTTGTGGGGACTCTCTCGCTCACGCTTGACCGCCCTTCCGGAGTACCTCGGCCAGGCGGGCCGCCACGTCGGCTCGTACGCGTCCCAGCTCTACGAGCTTCAGTGCCGGTGACGCGATGTCGACCGCGAGGGAGGGGAGGACGATGCCTGCGCCGGCCAGGGCTGTCTTCAGGGTCTCTACCGCCGTGAAGGGGTCTTGCTGTTCTTCGGTTGCCATGAACTGGACGCTAGAGATGCTGGGTTGGTGGGCGGTACGGTGTTTTCCCGAGTTTGCTCGACCAGTCGCCAATATTGCTGGTGTTTTCTCAGCCGCCCACCTTGACCCCGTAGTGCCGAGACCGGGCCGCCGCCATGCTGGTGGACCACATCCCCCGGAACGGAGAGCGCTCATGGCCCGTCAGTTACGCTTCGTCGGCACAGACAGCAAGGTCGATGGCTGCCCCGCCCTGCACACGGATGAGGGCACCGGTGAAGTCATCGTTCAGGGCACGCCCGTCACCGACCCCGAAGGCCTCGCGCAGCTCCAGCACTTCGGGCCCGGCGATGCGGCGGTTGCCGTGCCGCGCGAACTGCTCGTGAACTGGGGGCCGAAGGAGATGGAATGCGTGCCCGAACTCGTGGACCGGGCTACCTTCCGCCGCCTCTTCGAGACCTTCAAACACACCGCCTGGCGGCTGGAGACCCGGCGCGGTTACGCCTCGGACCGTGAGGACCCCGACTTCCAGGCGTTCCTGGCCACCGGCTCGTCGCCGTGCGACTTCAGTGAGCCCTGGTTCGTCAACATCAAGGCCCAGACCGAGGCAGGGAAGACGGTCGGTCGGGTGCGCGTCGCGGACAAGCCGCTCACTACGGAGCAACTGTTCCTGCTCGACTACGCCCGGCACAACGCGGCCGTGGGCGAGGACATCCGGTACCTGTGGCGCGAAGACGCCACCGACCTGCCCGCCGAGGACTTCTGGATCTTCGACTCGCGGCTCGTCGCGCTGTTGCACTTCGACGACGCCGACCACATCACGAACATCGAGCTGATCACCGAACCAGCCGAGGTCGTCCGGTACTGCATCGCACGTGACGCTGCGATGCACCACGCCATAGCGCGGGACGAGTTCGAGGCACTGGTCGCTGAGGCCGGATAGTGCGCGTGACCGGTGAGCACTGACTATCAGCAGGCCAGAGTGGCCCTGGGGACGCGGCTGCGTGAGCTGCGTTTCTCATGCCCTGGTGGCCGGCTCACCGGTCAGCAACTGGCCCTGCGCCTCGGGTGGCAGGGCTCCAAGGTCAGCAAGCTGGAGAATGGCAAGCAGACGGCTACCCCCGAGGACCTGAGGGCGTGGGCCGACGCGACCGAGCAGCCTGAGGTGTACGCCGAGCTGGCCGCCCGGCTCGCGGGCTTCGAATCACACATCAGGTCATGGCGCAGGGCGTTGGCGAACGGCTTCAAGCCGATGCACGAAGGGTTGAGCGCGGAGATCGAACGCACCTCGCTCATGTGGATCTGGGAAGAGTCGGTGATCCCTGGTCTGTTGCAGACCCCCGAGTACGCCCACCACGTCATCCAGCGGTACGCCGAGTTGCTTGGCGGCGCCAACGACATCGACGACGCCGTCCGCTCCCGAGTGCAGCGGCAGGAGTGGCTCTACCGGCCCGGCCGCAAGCTTCACGTGCTGATGTGGGAAGCCGCGTTGCGCTCGCTGATCTGTCCGCCCTCCGTGCTGGCCGCCCAGCTCGACCGGCTGACCGGCATGATCGGGATGGACACCGTCGAGCTGGGCGTCGTCCCCTTTGCCGCCCCCGTCAAGATCGTGCCCGCCAACGGCTTCTGGGTCCTGGATGACCGGGTGGTCGTCGCGGAGGACTGGCATGCCGAGATGTGGTTGGACGACGCCGACAACATCGCCCTCTACTCGAAGGTCTGGCACACTCTCCGCGAGTCGGCGGTGTACGGGACCGAAGCCCAGAACGTCATCACCGCGGCCCGCCGCGCTCTCAATCTCCGCTGACCCGAATCCCGTCCAGCAGCCACCCCAGGTACCGCTCGATCTCCCGCGCTTCCCCGCCCCCCAGTTCCGCCGCCGTCGCAACACCCTGCGTGAGGCGGAGCAGGTCCGTGGGGGTGAGGTCGGGGCGGAGGGTGCCTTCCGATTGGGCGGCCGTCAGCAAAGTGGTTGCCGTCGACTTCACCAGGGTGCCGCAGGTGGTGAGAGGAGTGTCGGTGGCGGCAGTGCCCAGCAGGGTCTTCAGGCCGCGGACCTGGATGGTGGCCGCGCAGAGCTCGTGTAGCCACATCGTCAGGGCCTCGCCCGGCGGCAACGACCGCGACAGTTCCTCGCCCCGCACCCCCAGCGCCTCGATCCGCGCCGCATACGCCGCCTCCAGCAACGCCCGCCGCGTCGGGAAGTGGCGGTACAGCGTGCCGGAGCCCACGCCCGCGCGTTTCGCGATGTCGTCCAGGGAGGCGTTTTCGCCGTGTTCGGCGAAGGCTGAGGCGGCGGCGTTCAGGAGGCGGGTGTGGTTGCGTCGGGCGTCTGCCCGCATGGGTCGTGCTTTCTGTCGGGCGGCGGGGGCGTGCCCGCAGAGTTTAGCCGCGGCGCTGTCGCTTCCAGGGGCCCGTGATCGCCAGCATGATGCCGGGGTCCTGGATGTTGGCGAAGAGGGCGTGGCCGTCGGGGGAGAAGGTGACGCCGGTGAACTCGCTGTAGGCGGGGGCGGATTCGGTGCCGATGTTCAGCTCGTTGCGGGCGATCGGGTACGTACGGCCCCCGTCCGTCGCGCCGAAGAGGTGCTGTACGCCCTCGCCGTCCTCGGCGATGACCAGGCCCCCGTAGGGGGAGACGGTGATGTTGTCGGGGCCGTCGAAGGTGCCGCCGGTGCCGAGGAGGACCTTGAGGGTCAGGGTCCGGCGGCGGGGGTCGTAGAACCACACCTGACCGTCGTGCTGTACGGGGCTCTCCTCGCGGGCGTAGGACGAGACGACGTACACCCCGCCGTCGCCCCACCACATGCCCTCCAGCTTGCGGGCCCGTGTCACCCGGCCGTCGCGGAACTGCTGCCGCACCGGCACCGAAAGCGCGTCCCGGTCGGGGACGTCGACCCAGTCCACGCCGTACACCGTGCCGGTACGCGTCGCGCGGGAGAGGTCGTCCACGAAGCGGCCGCCGGAGTCGAAGCAGCGGAACGCCTGGAGGACGCCGGCGTCGTCCGCGAGGGTGCGCAGCCGGCCCCGGCCGTGGTGGAAGCCCTGCGGCGGAGTCCAGCGGTAGAACAGGCCGTTGGGGCCGGCGGCGTCCTCGGTGAGGAAGAGGTGGCCCCGCTTCGGGTCGACCACCACCGCCTCGTGGGCGTAACGGCCCAGCGCCTTCAGGGGCTTCGGGGCGTGGTTGGCCCGGCGGTCGGCGGGGTCGACCTCGAAGACGTAGCCGTGGTCCTTGCTCATGCCGTTCTGCCCGGCCCGGTCCTCGGTCTCCTCGCAGGTCAGCCAGGTACCCCAAGGAGTGCTGCCACCCGCGCAGTTGGTCGACGTACCGGCGATGCCCACCCACTCGGCGACATGGTCGCGGCGGACCTCCACCACCGTGCAGCCACCCGAGGCCGCCGGGTCGTACACCAGGCCCTCGGCCAGCGGCACCGGGTGCGCCCAGCTCGCGCGCGGCCCCTTCAGCTCATGGTTGTTCACCAGCAGCACGGCACCGCGCGGACCGGCGAAGGCCGCCGTGCCGTCGTGGTTCGACGGGGTCGGCTCGCCCGACTCCAGCCGCGTACGGCCGGAGTACGTCACCACCCGGTACGAGAAGCCGGCGGGCAGCGCGAGGATGCCGTCCGGGTCGGGGAGCAGCGGGCCGTACCCGATGCCGGGGTGGCCGTGCGCGTCCGCCGCGCCGTCGAGATCCGTGGCGGCGAGGGCCTGCGGGGCGGTGGCGAGGGCGCCGACGCTGCCCGCGAGTACGACCCCGGCACCGCCGGCCGCCGTAGACCTGGCGAAGTCCCTGCGGGTGAGTGACATGGTGTCTCCTGTGACGGTCGGGACGCCCGTGGCGGAGGGCGAGGGTGGCGCGGCCTCGTTCGGCCGACACACTCCCGCCCCCCGCTGAACGGCAGTTGAACACCGAGCCGCGCACAGGACACCGCTGCCGTACACCCCAGGGGCCGTCAGTTCCCCTGCTGCTGCGACCTCGCCTTGAACGCCGCCTTCCGCGCCTCCTTGGCCACCCGCTTGTCGGGGTGCAGCCGCCCCATCGCCTCCAGCACGTCGGCCGTCGCCGGGTGCTCCACCCGCCAGGCGGCCGAGAAGAACCCGCTGTGCTGCTCCGCCAGCCCCTCCACCAGCGCCTGCAGCTCCTCGGAGTTGCCCTCCGCCTGGAGCTGCGCGGCGATCGTGTCCACGGTCAGCCAGAACACCAGGTCCTCCGAGGGCGGGGGCACGTCGGACGCGCCCCGCTCGCTCAGCCAGACCCGGGCCAGACCGCCCAGCTCGGGGTCGTCCAGCACCTCCCGCAGCGCGGGCTCGGCCGCCGCGCCGACCAGGGACAGCGCCTGCTGGCAGCGCAGCCGCCGCAGCGGCGCCCCGGTGTCCGCGCCGCGCGCCGCCGCGAGCAACTCCCGTGCTGCGGCGAGGGGTTCACGCCGGTCGAGCCACTGCTCGGTCTCGGCACGCGCGGCGAACTCCCCGTACCCGGCGGTGCCGTCCAACAGCGCGTCCGCGCCCTTGTCGGCCAGCTCGCCGACGGCCGGCGCCTCGAACCCCGCCTCCAGCAGCCGGGCACGGAGGCCGTACAGGCCGAGCGGGGTCAGCCGGACCATGCCGTAGCGGGCGATGTCGTCCTCGTCGACCGGCTCGGCGGGTTCCTCCTCGCCGGCCATCAACTCCTCGTCCACCGGCCGGTATTCGACCAGGCCGATCGGCTCCAGCAGCCGGAACTGTTCGTCCAGCTTCATCATCGCGTCGGAGACCTGCTCCAGGACGTCGTTGCTGGGCTCCGCCAGGTCGTCGGGGACGATGGTGGAAGCGGCCAGCGCGGGCAGGGGCACCGGGCTCTCGCCGGGTCCGTCCTCACCGACGGTGAGCAGGTAGAGGTTGCCGAGCACGCCGTCGAGCAGCTCCGCCTCGCCCTCGGGGTCCCAGTCGAACGTCGAGAAATCGATCTCGCCGCCCTCCTCCAGAGCGGCGGCCAGCCCCTCCAGGTCCGGCACCCCGGCATCCGCGACCACCGTGTCCAGCGCGGCCAGCCAGATCGTCAGCACGTCGTGCGGGGCGCCGGTCAGCAGGGCGAGGTCCGCGCCGGGGGCCACGGTCCCGGCCTCCTCGTCGGTGATCTCGATCAGGCCGGTGTCCACGGCTACGCCCCACGCCTCGGTGGTGTCCGCGGCGGCGTAGTCGCCGGTCAGTCCGAGCAGTTCGGCGGCCGCGGGCACCTGCTCCTCGACCAGGCCCCCGCCCCCGTCGACGCGGGTCTCGGGGCCCGCCCAGCGGGCGAGCCGGGCGGCGCGGGAGAGCAGCGGGGTGGACAGCGCGGCACGCGCCAGCTCCGCTTCGGGACGCAGCCGTACGGGCGGCAGGGGGGAGCTGTCTGACATCGGCTGGTTCTCCTAGGACCGGGAAAGCACTCAACCCCTCAGCCTAGACGGCTTTGCCCGCGCACCGCCCGATTCCGGTCGCCGCTGCCCCTCGTACGTGGCCGAAACCTTGACAACTCCCGGCGCGAGGCAGGAGATTGACGCGCGTAGAGGTGGGGGAACGACTGTTCACTCGGCTCTACGCGTGTCACTGAGGGCGACGAGCCCCACACGCTGCTGTGCGTTCCCGTCCCGGCGTTCCGTCACGTTCCCGGAGGAAATCCCCTTGCCGAGCAGGACTTCCGCGCGTCTCGCCGCGCTCACCGTCGCCGCCGTGTGCGGCGCCGCGTCCGCCGTCGTCGCCACCTCACCCGCGCACGCCGACTCGGTGCGCGTCCACGACATCCAGGGCACCACCCGCCTCTCGCCGTACGCCGGCAAGCAGGTCGCCGACGTGCCCGGCGTGGTCACCGCCGTACGCACCTACGGTTCGTCCAAGGGCTTCTGGCTCCAGGACCCGAACCCGGACGCCGACCCGGCCACCAGCGAGGGCGTCTTCGTCTTCACCAGCTCCACGCCGAAGGCCGCCGTGGGCGACTCGGTGACCGTCACCGGCACCGTCTCGGAGTACGTGCCCGGCGGCACCGCCTCGGGCAACCAGTCGGTCACCGAGATCACCAAGCCCGTCGTCACCACCGTCTCCACCGGCAACGCGGTCCCGGCGCCGGTCGTGATCACCAAGCGCGCGGTGCCGGAACGATACGCCCCGGCCGGCGACCCGGCCGCGAACAACTCGATCAACGCCCTCCCGCTCGCCCCCGCGACCTACGCCCTCGACTACTACGAGTCGCTGGAGGGCATGAACGTCCAGGTCAGCGACGCGCGCGTGGTCACCGCCACCGATCCGTACAGCGAGCTGTGGGTCACCGTGAAGCCGAAGGAGCACCGCACCGAGCGCGGCGGCACCCTCTACGGCTCCTACGACGCGCAGAACACCGGGCGCCTGCAGATCCAGTCCCTCGGCGCGACGGCGGACTTCCCGCAGGCGAACGTCGGCGACACCCTCGCCGGCACCACCACAGGACCGCTGGACTTCAACCAGTTCGGCGGCTACACCCTGGTGGCGAGCGCCCTCGGCACGCTGGAGAGCGGCGGCCTGGAGCGGGAGACGACGCGCAAGCAGGCGTCCGGCGAGCTGGCGGTGGCGACGTACAACGTCGAGAACCTCGACCCGTCCGACCAGACCTTCGACGCGCACGCGTCCGCGATCGTGAACAACCTGCGCTCGCCCGACATCGTGTCCCTGGAGGAGATCCAGGACGACAACGGCGCCACCGACGACGGCACGGTGAGCGCGGGCGCGACGGTCGGCAAGCTGATCGACGCGATCGTGGCCGCGGGCGGTCCGCGCTACGACTGGCGCTCCATCGACCCCGTCGACAAGCAGGACGGCGGCGAGCCGGGCGGCAACATCCGGCAGGTGTTCCTCTTCAACCCGGAGCGGGTCTCCTTCACCGACCGCCCCGGCGGCGACTCCACCACGGCGGTGGGTGTCGCCAAGGAGCGCGGCAAGGCCCGGCTGACCGTGTCGCCCGGCCGGATCGACCCGGCGAACGCGGCCTGGGCCAACAGCCGCAAGCCGCTGGCCGGGGAGTTCGTGTTCAAGGGCCGGACGGTCTTCGTGATCGCCAACCACCTCAACTCCAAGGGCGGCGACCAGCCGTTGGCCGGGCAGTACCAGCCGGTCGTCCGCAGCTCGGAGACGCAGCGGCACGCGCAGGCGACCGAGGTCAACACCTTCGTGAAGTCCCTGCTGAGCGCCCAGAAGAACGCGGAGGTCATCGCGCTCGGGGACATGAACGACTTCGAGTTCTCCGACACCGCGAAGATCCTGGAGGGTGACGGGCAGCTCTGGTCGGCGATCAAGTCGCTGCCGCGCAGCGAGCGTTACACCTACGACTACCAGGGCAACGCGCAGGTGCTCGACCAGATCCTGATCAGCAAGGCGATCCGGCGGGGGCCGTTCACGTACGACAGTGTGCACATCAACTCGGAATTCCACGACCAGATCAGCGACCACGACCCGCAGGTGCTGCGCTTCCGTCCCTGACTCTTAAGGTCTGCTTGGCTGTATCTCGTAGCAGATTTAAGTGGAGCTTCACGGTCGTGGTGCCGAGACTACGACCATGAGGCAACGGAACGCACCCTTCGGCCGCACGCTCTGCGCGATGGTCACCCCGTTCACGTCGGCCGGCACGCTCGACGTGGACGGGGCGGCCCGCCTGGCCACCCGTCTGGTGGCCGGCGGCTGCGACGGGCTGGTCCTGAACGGCACCACGGGCGAGTCGCCCACCACCACCGACGCGGAGAAGCGGGAGCTGATCGCGACGGTCCGCTCCGCGGTGGGCCCCGCCGTCCCCCTGGTCGCGGGCGTCGGCACGGCGGACACCCGGCACACCGTCGAACTCACCCTCGCCGCCGAGAAGGCGGGCGCCGACGCGGCCCTCGTCGTCACCCCGTACTACAGCCGCCCCCAACAGGCCGCCGTCGAGGCCCACTTCCGCCAGATCGCGGACGCGACCGGCCTCCCCCTGATCCTCTACGACATCCCCGGCCGCACCGGCACCCGCATCGCCCCGCCCACGATGATCCGCCTCGCGGAACACCCTCGCATCATCGCGGTCAAGGACTGCTCCTACGACTTCCTCGGCACGCAAAAGGTCCTGGCGGAAACGGAGTTGGCGTATTACGCGGGGTGCGACGAACACATCCTTCCGCTGTGCGCGGTGGGGGCGGCGGGCTGCGTGAGCACGATCGCCAACGTGGTGCCGGGGGAAGTGGCGGGAATCCTGACCGCGTTCGATGCGGGAGACACGGCGCTGGCCGCTGAACTCCAGTCCCGCCTCACCCCGTTGATCGAGGCGATGATGGCCTCGGACTTGCCGGGGACGGTGACGACGAAGGCGCTGCTCAACGCGTTGAACCTTCCGGCGGGCCCGGTACGAGCGCCGCTGCTCGCGGCGGACGCGGAGACCACGGCGAACCTTCTGGCTCTCTACGAAGCACTCGCCGCGATAGGTTGCCCGCCATGACCGGACTCGGAAGCGTCGCCTGGCCGCCCGCCCCGATACGGACCGAGCGGCTCGTGCTGCGGGAGTCCGAGGGGCGCGACCGTCCCGCCTTCATCGAGTTGTTCACGTCGCCCGAGGTCGGCACCTACATCGGCGGCGCCCGTCCGCGTGCGGAGGTGGAGCGCCTTGCCCCCGAGGTGCCGGCGCGGCGGTCGGGCAGCTTCGTGGCCGAGCGGGACGGGACGATGATCGGCACGGTGACGCTGGTCCGGCGCGCTGTGGAGCAGCCGGAGCGCGTGCGTCCCGAGGGCGGGGAGGTCGAGCTCGGCTACATGTTCCTGCCCGAGGCATGGGGGAGCGGGTACGCGGCCGAGGCGTGCGAAGCCGCACTGGAGTGGCTGGCCGGTGTACTGCCCGGTGAGCCCGTGGTCCTCACCACACAGAGCGGCAACGCCCGGTCGCTGCGCCTCGCGGAGAAGCTCGGGTTCACCGAGGTGCGGCGGTTCGAGGCGTACGGCGCCGAGCAGTGGTTCGGGGCCCGGTGGACGGGCCCCGGCCGCGCGTCCTAGACCTCTGTCACAGAGCCGCGCCCCCCGGCTTCACCATGTTCCGGACCGTGCGGGCCTTTACGAAGTCGCCGAGGGCGGTCATGTCCCATTCGCCGGAGTACTGGCGGATCAATTTCGCCATCAGGACCCCCGTCTGGGGCTCCGCCGAGGTCAGGTCGAAGCGGACCAGTTCTTCGCCGGAGGTGGGGTCGATGAGGCGGCAGTACGCCTTGGCGACCTCGGTGAACTTCTGGCCGGAGAAGGAGTTGACGGTGAAGACGAGGCCGGTGACCTCCGGGGGGATGCGGCCGAGGTCGACCGTGATGACCTCGTCGTCTCCGCCGCCCTCGCCGGTGAGGTTGTCGCCGGAGTGCTTGATGGCGCCGTTGAGGATGGACAGCTTGCCGAAGTAGCAACTGTCCACGGCGTTGCGCTGGGGGCCGTAGGCGATGACCGAGGCGTCGAGGTCGATGTCCTTGCCGCGGTAGGCGGGCTCCCAGCCGAGGCCCATCTGGACGCGGGAGAGGAGGGGGGCGCCGCCCTTGACCAGGGACACCGTCTGGTTCTTCTGTAGGCTCACCCGGCCCTTGTCGAGGTTGATCTTGCCCGCGCCCGGTGCCGGAGCCGGGGGTGCCTGGGGTGCGGGGGGCGTCTGGGGGACCGGGGGCGCGGCCACGGGCTGCTGCGGTGCCGGCGCCGGCTGGGCCGGTTCCTCCACCGTCACTCCGAAGTCCGTCGCGATCCCCGCCAGCCCGTTCGCGTACCCCTGGCCCACCGCGCGGGCCTTCCACTGGCCGTTGCGCCGGTAGATCTCCACGACCACCAGGGCCGTCTCGGCGCCGAGGCCGGGCGGGGTGAAGGAGGCGACGACCGCGCCGCCGTCCGCGTCCCGGATCGTGGCCGTCGGCTCGATGCCCTGGAAGGTCTGGCCGGCCGCGTCCGGGCTCGCGGTGACGACGATCTTCTCGATGTCCGGCGGCACGGCGCCGGTGTCGACCGTGATCGAGTCCGGCGCGGACCCGCCGCCCGAGCGGTAGGTCACACCGGGCCCGGCCGGCTGGTTGTAGAAGATGAAGTCGTCGTCGGAGCGCACCTTGCCGTCGGCGGTGAGCAGCAGGCCCGACACGTCGAGCCGCACCGGTGCGGCCACGTCCACCGTCACACGGGCGGCCGGAAGCGGGACGTTGGAGCCAGGGGTCATAGCGGTCATGCCGGGTGAACGAACGAGCCCACTTTGCCGTTCCCTTACCCGGCGCCGAGACCCCCGTTCGGGTCAGGGCGCCGGGAAGGCACGGCTCAGGGAGTCACGACGATCTTGCGGCCGACGCCCGCCGCGAACTGCTCCAGCGCCTGCGGGTAGTTCTCCAGGGCGATCCGGTCGCTGATGAACACGTCCGGGTTCAGCACGCCGCCCGCGAACAGCTCCGCCGCCCGCTCGTAGCTGTGCAGCACCGCCATGGAGCCGGTGATGGTGATCTCCTGGTTGTAGATGCGGTACGGGTCGATCGTCACCCGCGTCGCGTAGTCGGCCACGCCGAACTGGAGATATGTACCCGCCTTCGCCACCCGGCCCAGGCCGTCCTGGATCGCCGCCGCGTTGCCGGTCGCGTCGATCACGATCTCCCAGCCCTGCGGCCGGTCCAGCTCGTCGGCGTTGGCCGCCGAACCGGAGACACCGAGCAGCTTGGCCGTCTCCAGCCGGGCCGGGTTGATGTCGACCATGTCCACGCTCGCCGCGCCCGTGCGCTTGGCCAGCTCCAGCATCATCAGGCCCATGGTGCCGGAGCCGTAGATCAGGACATGGGCGCCGAGGCGGGAGTTGAGGATGTCGTAGCCGCGCACCGCGCAGGACAGCGGCTCGATGAGGGCCGCGTCCTGGGGGCGTACGTGCTCGGGGAGCTTCACGCAGTTGGCCACGGGCGCGACCGCGTACTGGGCGGCACCTCCGGCCGTGGTCACACCGATCGCGGCCCAGCGCTCGCACATGTTGTTGTGGCCGTCGCGGCAGAAGCGGCACTCGTAGCAGTACAGGGACGGGTCCACCGCGACCTGGTCGCCGACCGCGACCTCGGTGACCTGGCTGCCGATCCCGACCACCTGGCCCGCGAACTCGTGTCCCGGCACGATCGGCAGCTTGGGCGCGAACTCGCCCTGCAGGATGTGCAGATCGGTGCCGCAGATCCCGCACGCGGCGACCTCCACGACCACGTCGCGCGGACCCGGTGTCGGGTCGGGGACCTCGGTGACGACGGCGCGGCCCACGGACTCGATGACGGCGGCCTTCATTTCACGGCTCCCAACGACAGGCCCTGGACCAGCTTGTCCTGGGCGGCGAACCCCGCGGCGAGTACCGGCAGGGAGACGACGAGCGACGCGGCGCACACCTTGGCCAGGAACAGGCCCTGGCTGGTGATGAAGCCGGTCAGGAAGACGGGCGCGGTCTCCGCGACCACCCCGGTCAGCACCCGGGCGAACAGCAGCTCGTTCCAACTGAAGATGAAGCAGATCAGCGAGGTCGCCGCGATGCCGGGCAGCGCGATCGGCGCGACCACGCGGGCCAGGATCACCGGCAGCGGCGCCCCGTCCACCCGCGCCGCCTCGATGACGGCGACCGGCACCTCGGCGAGGAAGGACTGCATCATCCACACCGCGATCGGCAGGTTCATCGAGGTGTAGAGGATGACCAGCAGCCAGATGTTGTCCAGCATCCCGGCGTTCTTCGCGAACAGGTACAGCGGCAGCAGACCCGCCACGGCCGGGAGCATCTTGGTGGACAGGAAGAAGAACAGGACGTCGGTCCACTTCTTCACCGGCCGGATGGACAGCGCGTACGCCGCCGGGAGGGCCAGCACCAGCACGAACAGGGTGGAGGCCAGCGAGGCCACCGTGGAGTTGATCAGCGCGGGCCAGGGGCTGGCGCCGCCGGCCGCGCCGAAGAACTCGCGGTAGCCGTCCAGGGTGAGCGGGGCGGCGAAGGACGGCGGGTTGGTCGCCGCGTCCGCCTCGGAGTGGAACGAGGTCAGCACCATCCAGGCGATGGGCAGGAAGAAGACGATGCCGGCCAGCCAGGCCACCAGGCCCAGACTGCGCCCGGTGCGCCGCGTAGGAGTGGCGGTGGTGGAGCTCATCGGGACACCTCCTCGCGGAACAGGGACGACACCACGCGCAGCGCGAAGGTGGCGATGATGATGGAGCCGATGACGACCAGGACACCCGCCGCCGAGGCGAGGCCGTTCTCATGGGCCTGGTAGAAGCTCTGGTAGACGGTGTACGGCAGGTTCGCGGTGCCGAGGCCGCCGGAGGTGAGCGTGAACACCGCGTCGAAGTTCTGCACGATGTAGATGGAACCCAGCAGGGCGCCCAGTTCCAGGTAGCGGCGCAGGTGCGGGAGGGTGAGGTGGCGGAAGATCTGCCAGTCGCTCGCCCCGTCCACCCGGGCGGCCTCGATCTGCTGCTGGTCCCGGCTCTGCAGTCCGGCCAGCAGGATCAGCATCATGAACGGCGTCCACTGCCACACCAGCGAAGCCTCCACCGCGAGCAGCGGGGTATGGGAGACCCAGTCCGGCTGTGGGCCGCCCACATAGTGCAGCAACCCATTGAGAAGACCGTACTCCGGGTTGTAGAGCACATGCTTCCAGAGCAGGGCGGCGGCCACCGGGACCACCAGGAACGGGGCGATCAGCAGGGTGCGGACCACACCCCGGCCCTTGAACTTCCGGTCCAGCAGCAGCGCGAGCGCCAGTCCGAGCACCAGGCTGGCGATCACCACGGAGGCGGTGAGCAGCACGGTCACCCACACCGAGTGGCGCAGGTCGGCGTCGGTGAGCACCTGCTGGTAGTTGTCGAACCAGGTGAAGCGGCGGGCCTTGGGGTAGAGCGCGTTCCAGTCGAAGAACGAGATCACCAGTGTGGCCACGAACGGCAACTGGGTCACGACGATCATGAAGACCAGGGCGGGCAGGAGCGGGGCGCGGGTGGCCCAGGCCCGCAGCCGGGCCGGGGGGCGCCGGAGGGCGGGGGCGGAGTCGGCCGCGAGCGGGGCCGTTGTCGTCGCTGTCATCGTCCCTCGTACTCCTTGGAGATCTGCTCGGCGAGCTGCTGGGACTTGCGCAGGGCCGAATCGACCGACTGGCGGCCGGCGATGGCCGCGCTGATCTGCTGGGACACCTTGGTGCCGAGGTCGGTGAACTCGGGGATGCCCACGAACTGGATGCCGGGCGCGGGGCGCGGCTGCACGCCGGGGTCGGTGGGCCGGGCGTTCTCGATGGCCTCCTTGGTCATCTCCTGGAAGGAGGCGGCCTCCTCGCGGTACTCCGGGTTGGAGTAGGTGGAGGCGCGCTTGCCCGCCGGGGCGTTGGCCCAGCCGCTGGTGTCGCCGACCAGTTGCTCGTACTCCTTGCTGGAGGCCCAGGAGACGAACTTCCACGCCTTGTCGGGGTTGCGCGAGGCGTGCTGGATGCCCCAGGCCCAGGTGTAGAGCCAGCCGGAGGACTTGGTCTTCTCCACCGGCGCGGGGACGTAGCCGAGCTTGCCCTTGACCGGGGAGCCCTTGCCCTCCAGGAGTCCGGCCGCGGAGGTGGCGTCGTACCACATGGCGGTCTTGCCCTGGGTCATGTTGTTCAGGCACTCCGCGAAGCCGGACTGGGCGGCGCCGGACTCGCCGTGCTCGCGGACCAGGTCCACGTAGAAGTTGACGGCCTTCTTGAACTCGGGGGAGTCCAGGCGGGCCTTCCAGTCCTTGTCGAACCAGGTGCCGCCGAAGGTGTTCACCACCGTGGTCAGCGGGGCCATGACCTCGCCCCAGCCGGGCAGGCCGCGCAGACAGATGCCCTTCATGCCGGGCTTGGCGCCGTCCACCTTCGCGGCGAGGTCGGCCACCTGCTGCCAGGTCGGGTGCGCGGGCATCGTCAGGCCCTTGGCCGCGAAGACGTCCTTGCGGTACATCAGGAAGGACGACTCGCCGTAGAACGGCTGCCCGTACAGCTTGTTGTCGTCGCCGGTGAGCGACTGCCGCATGGGCTTGAGTACATCCTGCTCGTCGTACGCGTGGTCCTTCGCCACATAGCCGTCCATGTCGTGCAGCCAGCCGTTGCGGGCGTAGATCGGGATCTCGTAGTTGGACAGCGTGGCCACGTCGTACTGGCCGGCCTGGTTGGCGAAGTCCTGGCTGATCTTGTCGCGGACGTCGTTCTCGGGCAGCACGGTGAAGTTGACCTTGATGCCCGTCTCCTTGGTGAAGTGGGCGCGGGTCAGCTTCTGCAACTCGGTCATCTGCGGGTTGTTGACCATCAGTACGTTGATGGAATCGCCGCCGGAACCGGTCCCGCCCGCGCCGGCCCAGCAGCCGGAGAGAAGCGGGGCGAGCAGCGTCCCTGCGGCGGCCATGGCGAATGTGGTTCGCGGCCTCCGTCGGCTCGGGGTGCGCATGGATCGCTCCTGGATATATGGGGACAGAAGGGCATGGCCGCGGGTACGGGTGCCCTCGGGGGAGTGGTGGTGCGGAAAGCTGTGTGGTGCGGTGCTGTGTCAGACCCGGATGACCTGTGGTCCCAGGAGGGAGTAGCGGTGGGCCTCGGCCGCCGGGAGCTGGGTGCTCGTGACGATCGCGTCCACCGCGCCGACCTCCGCGAACCGGCAGAAGCTCACGGCCCCGAACTTGGTGTGCACCCCGGCGAAGACCGTGCGCCGGGCGGCCCGGATGGCCTGCGCCTTGACCTCGCTGACGGCGGGGTCGGGCGTGGTCAGACCGTGTTCGCGGGAGATGCCGTTGGCGCCGAGGTAGGCGAGGTCCACCACGAAGCCGGCCAGCATCTTGGTCGTCCAGTGGTCGACCGTGGCGAGCGTGCCCGCCCGGACCCGGCCGCCCAGCAGCAGGACCGACACGTTCTCGGCCTCCGCCAGGGCGCCCGCGACGGGCAGCGAGGCGGTCACCACGGTCAGCGCCCGGCCGGTGGGCAGGGCCTCGGCGATGAGCTGGGGGGTGAAGCCCTCGTCGACGAAGACCGTCTCCGCGTCCCCGAGCAGCTCGGCCGCGGCGGCCGCGATCCTGCGCTTCTCAGGTACGTGGCTGGTGGCGCGGAAGGCGAGCGTGGTCTCGAAGGCGGCGCTCTCCACCGGGTAGGCGCCGCCGTGGGTGCGGCGGACCAGCCCGTGGTCCTCCAGCGCGCGCAGGTCCCGCCGGATGGTCTCCTTGGCCACGCCCAGCTCGTCGGCGAGCGCGGTGACGTCGACGGAACCGGTGGCCCGCGCCGCGCGCACGATCTCGCGTTGGCGTTCCTCGGCCGTCCTGGTGTTCATGTCGTCACCCGCTCTCGTCATTGAGATGCCCGCTGGGATGCCCGTTCGGGCCCTGGGGGAAGTTCTACAGCGGACGCGCGGCGCTGACCAGGTCTGTTCCGTGCCCGATCCTGCCCGTGTGTGCCCGATCACATCCCGCCGCGCCCGCCTCGGACCTGCGCGGCAGCGGGGCCCGGGGTGGGAGCGGGCGCGGCGCGTGCCCGAACACGACCGCGGGCGGGCCCGTTTGGTGCCCGCCCGCGATCGTTTTCGGCCGTGGGGCCGTCGGTGCTGGGGTCAGTACGGCCAGATCGGCGGGTCGGTGAGGAAGTGGCCGCCGAGGCGGTCGTGGGCCGGGTTCGCGGGGTCCAGTTCGCCCTGCTCGGCGATGAGCTTGGCGGCGTACGGCTCGGAGTCGTC
The DNA here is from genome assembly GCF_004784475.1 of Streptomyces bauhiniae. Lineage (GTDB taxonomy): Bacteria > Actinomycetota > Actinomycetes > Streptomycetales > Streptomycetaceae > Streptomyces > Streptomyces seoulensis. Next base: position 94,362 of record NZ_SRRT01000003.1, on the reverse strand, counting down.
CTCCGGGGAGTAGCCGAGGGCGCGGGCGGAGGTGAGGTCCCACCACAGGCGGGTGTTGGCGGAGGAGCCGTAGACCACCGTGTGGCCCACGTCCTCGGCGGTCAGGGCCGCGTGGAAGAGGCGGGCCGCGTCGGCGGGGCTCAGCCAGATCGAGAGCATGCGGACACTGGTCGGCTCGGGGAAGCAGGAGCCGATGCGGACGGAGACGGTCTCGATGCCGTGCCGGTCCCGGTAGAGCTGGGCCAGGTCCTCGCCGAAGCATTTGGAGAGGCCGTAGAAGGTGTCCGGGCGGTGCGGGGTGTCCACCGGGATGCGGGGGTCCTCCGGCGCCGGGACGGGGGTGTCGCCGACCGCGTGGTTGGAGGAGGCGAAGACCACGCGGCGGACGCCCTCCAGCCGGGCCGCCTCGTAAAGGTGGTACGTGCCCTCGATGTTGGCCTTGAGGATCTTCTCGAACGGGGCCTCCAGGGAGATCCCGGCCAGGTGCAGCACCGCGTCCGTGCCGCGTACTGCCTCGCGCAGGGCGTCCAGGTCGGCGAGGTCGGCGGTGATGGCGTCCGGGGCGTCGGGGATCGGGCGGGCGTCCAGGAGGCGGAGGTCGTAGCCGTGGGCCGGGAGCAGGGAGCGCATCAGGGTGCCCAGGCCGCCTGCGGCGCCGGTGAGCAGGAGGGTGCGGGGGGCGGGCATCTCGGGGTCTCCTTGTGTGGTCCGGCCATATGGGGGGCGTTCACATACTTGGTGAAGTTAGAGAGGGGGTCGGGGTGGGTCAAGTGGGTTGAGGGATGTGGTCAACTGGCTGGTGGGCACGGGGTGCGCGTGTCCTTGACCGCTTCGGCGGAGGCTCGTAGCGTTCACGCATGCGGACGCCGGTCAGCCTGCTGCCCCGGTGGTGCGGTCGGGCCGCCGGAGGAGGACATGTGCGGGCGTCGGCGTTCGTCTACCCCTGGGACGTCAACGGGGACCCCGAGGCTCCGGGACGGATCGCCTCGCTGGGGGTCGCGCAGGTGACGCTGGCTGCCGCCTATCACTCCACTCGCGCGCTGACTCCGCGCCATCCCCGGCACCGGATCGTCACGGCGGAGTACGCGGCTGTGCTGTATCCCCCCGGCGGGTTCTGGTCCGACCGTGACCTCCGGCCCCACCCGGCCGGCGACTGGGCTCCCGGTGACGCCTTCGGTGAGGCGGCCTCCGCGCTCGCCTCCGCCGGTCTGGAGGTGCACAGTTGGGTCGTCCTGGCGCACAACTCCCGGCTGGGCGCGGAGCATCCGGAGACCTCCGTCGTCAACGCCTACGGTGACCGCTACCCCTGGGCGCCCTGCATCGCCCAGCCTCGCGTCCGTGCCTACCTCACCGCCCTGGCCGCCGAGGCTGCCGTCCGCCCCGGCGCCACCGGCACCGAACTGGAGTCCCTCGGCTGGTACGGCCTCGCGCATCTGCACGCCCACGACAAGACGGGCGGGGTGCGGCTGGGGGAGGCAGGGCAGTACTTGATGTCCCTGTGCTTCTGCCCGGCCTGCGGGGAGGGGTACGGCGTGGACGCGGGGGAGTTGGCCGCCGGTGTCCGGGCCGCGCTGGAGCCGGTGTGGCGGGGGGCCGAGGACGGGGGCTGGGAGTGTGTGGAGCGGGGGCTCGGAGTGGAGACGGCTGCGGCTACGCGGGCGTGGCGCGAGTCAGTGGCCCGTAGGCTCCAGGAGGAGGCGGTCAGGGCGGTACGCGGGGCTGCGCCCGAGGGCTTCCGGGTCCTGCTGCACGCCGACCCCGTGTCCTACCACTGCGGCGCGAACGCGGGGGTGGACCCGGCGCACATACTCTCGCGGGCGGATGGTGTGGTCGTCCCCTGTGTGGACGGCGTACACCGTCTGGCGCCCTTCGCCGAGCACGCGGGGGAGCGGACGGTTCTGGCGGCCAACCTGACGGTGGTCTCGGGCATGGGCGGAAACCCTGCGAACCTGGCGGCCGACGCGGCGCGTGCGCGGGCCGAGGGGGCGAATGAGCTGCGGCTCTATCACGCCGGCCTGGCCTCGGACGCGGACTTGGCGGCGGCACGGGAGGGGCTCGCGGGGGTGTGAGCGGGCCGGGCGCCGATGAGTTCCGGATGGCCGGCCGGTCCCCCCTTCGTACGCCCGGTGCGCACCGCGAGGAGACCGACATGACCGACTCACCCCTGGACCTCGGCCCGCAGGCCCGGATCGTGGCACGGCTGGCCGAGGCCGTGACCGATGAGCAGCTCGCGGCGCCGACACCGTGCCCGGACACCCCCGTACGGCACCTCCTCGGGCACCTGCTCCACCTGTCCATCGCCTTCCGCGACGCCGCCCGCAAGGACCTCGGCGCCACGACCGGCACCAACCCCAACGCCACCGTCCCCGACCTGCCCCCCAGTTGGCGCGAGGACCTCCCCAAGGCACTGGACGAACTCGCCGACGCCTGGCGCGACCCCACCGCCTGGACAGGCCAGACCCGCGCCGGGGGAGTGGACCTCCCCGGCGAGATCGCGGGAGCCGTGGCCGCCGACGAGCTGGTCATCCACGCCTGGGACCTGGCCCGCGCCCTGGACCTCGACTACACCCCCGACCTCCCGGCCCTGGCCTCCGCCTACAGCTTCCTCCTGGCCGCCGCCGAAGACCCCAACCGAGGCAACGGCCTCTTCGGCCCGGTGATCGAGGTCCCCCCGGAGGCCCCCCTCCTGGACCGAGCGGTGGGCCTGAGCGGCCGCGACCCGGAGTGGCGGGCGTAGTTGGGGCGGAGTTAGATAACGGGCCACGCCTTCTCCTAGTTGCCAGCGGCGCCGTACGGGCGCCTGACCTGGGCTCGCTCGGCCTCATCCGGTGCGGCGGCCGTGGCCCGTTATCTATGACCATCGAAGCGGAGTGGCCCGTTATCTAAACGATCATGGGGGCCCAGCCGTCGTGCGCCCCGCCCCCGAGGGCCCGGCGCCGATTCGAGCGGCGCCCTCAAGGACTCCCCGCGTCCCCGGGCCCACCCGCCTCGCCTGCGAGGGCCTTGTTCGGGTTGCGCCCGCAAGGACTCCCCGCGCTCCAGAGCCCGCCCGCCGAGCCCTCCCGCCAAGCCCCGCAGGGACTGGCTTGATCTCGATCCTGCAACACCCGTCGCGCGGCAGCGCTTACGCGCGTAGAACACCTGTCATGCATAAATCACTGCGGATCGCGGCCGCCACCGCCGCCTGTGCGCTTGCCGGGGGTGCGCTGTACGGCGCCGGGGCGGCCACCGCCGGGCAGTCGACGGCGAACTCCACGCATGAGCCGTACAACATCGGGCTCCTGGTGAAGGACATCGACACCTACTACGGCACCACCGCCGACAGCGCGGGCAAGTACCAGGCGTCGCCCACCAGCCCGTACGCCAAGGACCTGGCGCGGATCGACGCCGACGCCAAGCGGTACATCGACAAGGCGGCCCGCAAGGCCCATCACCGGGGCGAGAAGCCGGCCGTGGTGTTCGACATCGACGACACCCTGCTGCTGAGCCTCGACTACGAGAAGCGCTACAACTACACGTACGACTCCGCCACCTGGAACGACTACGTGAACCGCGCCGACCGTCCCGAGGTGTTCGGCAGCCCGGAGCTGGTGCGGTACGCCACCTCCAAGGGTGTCGCGGTGTTCTACAACTCCGGCCTGAGCGAGTCCCAGCGCCCCGGCGCGGTGGAGAACCTGAAGAAGGTCGGCGCCGACGTCAACCTGGACGCCGGCCACATGTTCCTCAAGGACAAGGCCAACCCGCCCGCGTACCTGTCCGGTTGCGCCACGCCGGGCACCTGGACCTGCACCACCGTCCAGTACAAGGCCGGCACCCGCAAGCACATCGAGAAGGACCTCGGGTACGAGATCATCGCCAACTTCGGCGACCAGTACTCCGACCTGGACGGCGGCTACGCCGACCGCACGTACAAGCTGCCCAACCCGACGTACTTCGTCTCCTGACGGAGCCCGCCGACCCCGATGACCCGGCGGCGCTCAGCTCGCCTTGAGCGCCGCCGCCATCATCGCGCGGGCCACCGGAGCCGCGAGCCCGTTGCCGCTGACCTCCGAGCGGGCCGCGCCGGACTGCTCGACCATCACCGCCACGGCGACCTCCTGGCCCGTGCTGTCCGACTTGCCGTACGCGGTGAACCAGGCGTACGGCGTCTCGCTGTTGTTGGGGCCGTGCTGAGCGGTGCCGGTCTTGCCGCCGACCGTGACCCCGTCGATGAGCGCGTTCCGTCCGGTGCCGTCCCGGACCACCGTCTGCATCGCGGACTGGAGCTGCTCGGCGGTACGTGCGCTGACGATCCGCTTGCGGTCCGCGTCCCCGAAGTCCTGCAACACATCGCCGTCGCCCGTGGTGAGCTGAGACACCATATGGGGCGCCACCAGCTCCCCGCCGTTCGCTATGGCGGAGGACACCATGGCCATCTGGAGCGGGGTGGCGGTGACGTCGTACTGCCCGATGCCCGACAACGCGGTGAGCGCCTTGTCCATGTGGGCCGGATACACGCTCTGGTAGGCCCGCACCGGTACGTCCAGCTTGTCGTCGTCGAAGCCGAACTTCTCGGCCATGGCCCGCACCTTGTCCTGGCCGAGGTCGACGGCGAGCTTGCCGAAGACGTTGTTGCAGGAGTACTGCAGGGCCACCCGGATCGAGGCGTTCGCGCAGGGCGCGGCGGTGTTCTCGTTGGGCAGCTCGCGGGTGGTGCCCGGCGGGGTGTAGGGCACCGGGCTGTCGGTGGGCCGGTCCACGTCCGGGTACAGCCCGTCCTCCAGCGCGGCGGCGGCCACGACCAGCTTGAAGGTCGAGCCGGGCGGCAGCGGCTGCCGCATGGCCCGGTTGACCAGCGGCTTCTCCTTGTCGGTGGTGAGCTTCTGCCAGGCGGTCCCCGCCGTGTTCGCGGCGGTCAGCGCCGAGGGGTCGTAGGACGGCGTCGAGACCATGGCGAGGATCTTGCCGGTCTTCGGGTCGATCGCCACCGCCCCGCCCGTGTTGCCGCCCAGCGCCCGGGCACCGGCCTTCTGCACGGCCGGGTCGATCGTGGTGATCACGTCGCCCGGATCGGCCCGCCGCCCGGTGACCGTGTCCATGACGGTCTGCAGCCGGGTGTCCGTGCCGTTGAGCAGGTCGGCGTAGACACCTTCGAGCTGGGTGGGGGCGTACGCCTGCGAGGCGTAGCCGGTGACCGCCGCGTACAGCGAGCCGTCGGTGTACGTGCGCCGGTACGCGAGGTCGCTCCCGCTGACCCGGCCGGAACCGGTGACCGCCTTGCCGCCCACGACGATGTCGCCGAGCGGGCGGGAGTAGGTGCCGATGGCGTTCCGGCGATTGTCGGGGGAGTCCGCGAGGGCCTTGCCGTCGTAGAACTGCACCCAGGTCGCCCGGAGCAGCAGAGCGAGGACGAGGAGCAGGGAGAAGACGGCGGCGCGCCTGATCGTCTTGTTCATGGCGCAGGGGAAGACGACCGGGGCGACCGGTTCCGTTCCCTCCCGGACGCGGTTCTCATCGCATGTTCAGATTTTCAGTGCCCACCGTGCCGATGCCGTGTGCACGGCACCCCCTCAACGGCACCCCCTCAACGGCACCCCCTCAACGGCACTCGCTCACAGCCGCCGCGTCGCCAGCGTCAGCCGGTCCCGCGCGTCCAGCAGCGCGTCCTTGATCATCTGCTCGTGCGCCGGGGTCAGCCGGGCCACCGGGACCGAGCAGCTCACGGCGTCACGGGCCGGGGTGCGGTACGGCACGGCGACGCCGAAGCAGCGCAGGCCGAGGGTGTTCTCCTCACGGTCCACGGCGTACCCCTGCTCGCGGATGCGGTGCAGCTCGGCGATCAGCTCCTCCCGGTCGGTCACCGTGTGCTCGGTGAGCGCGGGGAGCTTCTCGGGCAGCAGCGCCCGTACCTGGTCGTCGGTGTGCGTGGCGAGCAGCGCCTTGCCCAGCGAGGTCGAGTGCGCGGGCAGCCGGCGGCCGACGCGGGTGAAGGGGCGCAGGTAGTGCTGGGACTGACGGGTGGCGAGGTAGACCACGTTGGTGCCGTCCAGCCGGGCCAGGTGGATGGTCTCCGTGGTGTCGTCCGCCAGCCGGTCCAGCGCGGGCCGGGCCGCCGCGACCACCTCGTCGCCGTCGATGTAGGAGGTGCCGACCAGCAGCGCCCGTACCCCGATGCCGTACCGGGTGCCGGTCGCGTCCGTCTCCACCCAGCCCAGCTCCACCAGCGTGCGCAGCAGCATGTACAGGCTGGACTTGGGATAGCCGACGGCCTCCTGCACGTCCGCCAGCGAGTGCATGCCGGGCCGCCCCGCGAAGTACTCCAGCAACTCCACCGTCCGCACCGCGGACTTGACCTGCGCCCCGCCGCCCGTCTCGGCTGCCGTCATCGCTTCTGGACCCTTCGCTCGGCCGTCGCCCCAAGGCCCCGGACCCCTGTTGAGTAAGCCCCTCCGGCCTATAGTCTCCGAGCAGCTCATTCACCATCGGAGACGGCGTTCAGCATATCGAACGGGCCGATGGCCGAATCCCCGCAGTGCGGCCTTGTCTGGAGGGAACCGCGGTGACAGCAGCACCAGTCTGGAGTGTCGACCCGCGTACGGGGAAGCACCGGGAGCAGGTCGCGGTGGAAGCCACCGCCGACGAGGTGGACGCCACCGTCCGGGAGGCGCACGCCGCGCGCGGCACCCTCGCGGACCGCGCCGTACGCGCCGCGTTCCTCCGCGAGGCGGCCACCGGCCTGGAGACGGTCAGCGCGCTGCTGATCGAGGTCGCCGACGCCGAGAGCGCCCTCGGCCCGGTCCGGCTCACCGGCGAACTCGCCCGCACCGCCTACCAGTTGCGGGCCTTCGCCGACCTGGTCGACGAGGGCGCCTTCCTGGACGTCGTCATCGACCACCCCGACCCCGCCGCCACCCCGCCCGTGCCGGACCTGCGCCGCTGGAAGATCCCGCTCGGCGTGGTGGCCGTCTACGCGGCCTCCAACTTCCCCTTCGCCTTCTCCGTCGCGGGCGGCGACACCGCGAGCGCGCTCGCCGCGGGCTGCCCCGTCGTGGTCAAGGCCCACCCCGACCACCCGGCGCTGTCCGAGCTGGTCGCCAAGGTGCTGCGCCGGGCCGCCACCGCGCACGGGCTGCCCGCCGGCGTCGTCGGCCTGGTGCACGGCTTCACCGCGGGCGTCGACCTGATCGGGCACCCCCTGGTCGCCGCCGCGGGCTTCACCGGGTCGGTGCGCGGCGGCCGGGCCCTGTTCGACGCGGCCGCCGCCCGCCCGGTGCCGATCCCCTTCCACGGTGAACTCGGCTCGCTCAACCCGGTCGTGGTCACCGAGGACGCGGCCGCCGAGCGGGCCCAGGACATCGGCGCCGGACTCGCCGCCGCCATGACCCTCGGCGTCGGCCAGTTCTGTGTGAAGCCCGGCCTGGTGCTGGTGCCCGCCGGGGCGCACGGCGACGGCCTGGTCAAGGCGCTCACCGACGCCGTCAGCGACACCGAGCCCGGCGTGCTGCTCGACCACCGCATGCGGGACGCGTTCCTCGCGGGCGTCGGCGAGCGCACCGCCCTGCCCGAGGTGGACTCGCCGGTCACACCCGGCGCGGCCGGGGCGCACACGGTCGGCGCGGGCTTCCTCACCGTCCCCGCGGCCCGGCTCACCGAGGACGCGCACGCACCGCTGCTGGAGGAATGCTTCGGCCCGGTCACCGTGGTCGCCCGTTACACGGACGAGGACGAGCTGACCGCCGTACTGGAGCGGCTGCCGGGCAGTCTCACCGCGACCGTGCAGCTCTCCCCGGCCGAGGCGGCGGGGGAGGGGGATGCGGCCGCGCTGCTGGCCCGGCTGACCCCGCTGGCGGGCCGGGTCCTGGTCGACGGCTGGCCGACCGGCGTCGCGGTGGCCCCGGCCCAGCACCACGGCGGCCCCTACCCCGCGACCACCTCCACCTCGACCTCGGTCGGCGGCACCGCCGTCGAACGCTGGCTGCGCCCGGTCGCGTACCAGAACACCCCCGAGCCGCTGCTCCCGCCCGAGCTGCGCGACGACAACCCGCTCGGCCTGCCCCGCCGGTACGACGGAGTCCTGGAACGCTGACGTACGACGGCTGCGAGAATCGCCCGATGGACATAGAGCTTCCCGAACTCCCCTTCCCCTTGCGGACGTACGGCCCGGACGGGCACTGGTCGTACGAGAAGGGGGTGCTCACCGGCTGGGCCGGGCCCCGGCAGGACCGGTTCGTCACGCCGACCGGGGAGGCGCTGGACCCGGCCGCCGACGCGCCCCGGCTGCTCGGCTCGCCCGAGGGCGACTTCCAGTTGATCGCCCGCGTCACGGTCGGCTTCAACGCCGCCTTCGACGCCGGGGTGCTCTACGTCCACGTCGGCGACCGGGCCTGGGCCAAGCTCTGCCTGGAGAATTCCCCGGACGTGCCCACCATCTGCACGGTGGTCACCCGCGGCCACTCCGACGACGCCAACTCCTTCACCGGGCCCGGCAGTTCCGTCTGGCTCCGGGTGAGCCGCACCGGCCGCGCGCTGGCCTTCCACGCCTCCCGCGACGGCGAACGCTGGACCTTCGTCCGCCTCTTCACCCTCGGCGACGAGAAGGAGACCGGCGCCGCCCTCATCGGCTTCATGACCCAGTCCCCCCTCGGCGAGGGCTGCGTGGTGACCTACGACCACCTGGAGTTCCGGCCCACCTGGCCCGCCGACCTGCGCGACGGGAGCTGAGGAACCGCGCGCGGGGGCCCGTACGTCCTGAGCCACATGATCAGTGACGAGACAGCGGGTGCCCTGGTGATCCGTCCCGCCGAGGCCGGGGAGGCCGAGGCGATCGCCGCGCTGCACGCGCGGGCCCGCGCGACGTACTACCCGGACGGGCTGCCGCCGTCCGACTTCGACTGGACCGACGCCTGGCGCGGGGCCGTCGAGCGGCCGGACGGGGAGGTGCTGTGCGGGGTGCGGGACGGGGAGATCGTCGCGATCGCCTCGTTCCGGACCCCGGAGGGCGAGCCGGCGGACACCGTGAAGCTGTACCAGTTCCATGTCGCGCCGGACCGCTGGCGCGCGGGCCTCGGCAGCGCCCTGCACGCCGCCTGCGTCGAGCGGTGGCTCGCCGGGGGCAAACGGACCGCCGTGCTCGACGTGCACGTGGACAACCGGCGCGCGCAGGCGTTCTACGCCCGCCAGGGCTGGGTCCCCGACCCGGAGAAGCCGCCCGCCGAGGACGACCACCATCTGTTCCTGCGCTGGACCCCGCCGGGGGAATGAACCAAGCTGCTTGAACGTTCACGTACCGGACGGCGAGAGCCCGTCCGGTACGTACGAGCGGAAGAGAGCCCTGAAGATGCGCGTCGAGATCTGGTCCGACATCGCCTGCCCCTGGTGCTACGTCGGCAAGGCACGCTTCGAGAAGGCGCTCGCCGCGTTCCCGCACCGGGACGAGGTCGAGGTCGTGCACCGCTCCTTCGAACTGGACCCCGGCCGCGCCAAGGGCGACGTACAGCCGGTGCTCGACATGCTCACCCGGAAGTACGGCATGAGCGCGGCGCAGGCCGAGGCCGGCGAGGACAACCTCGGCGCCCAGGCCGCCGCCGAGGGCCTCGACTACCGCACCCGTGGCCGCGACCACGGCAGCACCTTCGACCTGCACCGCCTGCTGCACTTCGCCAAGGAGCAGGGTCGGCAGGAGGCGCTGTTGGACCGCCTCTACCGGGCCAACTTCGCCGACGAGCAGTCGGTGTTCACCGGCGGCGACGACCATCTGGTCGAGCTGGCCGCCGAGGCCGGCCTGGACGCCGACGCCACCCGCGCCGTCCTCGCCGACCCCAGCGCCTACGCCGACGAGGTCCGCGCCGACGAGCGCGAGGCCGCCCAGCTCGGCGCGAACGGCGTCCCCTTCTTCGTCCTCGACCGCACCTACGGCGTCTCCGGCGCCCAGCCCGCCGAGGTCTTCACCCAGGCCCTCACCCAGGCGTGGGGCGACCGCTCCCCGCTGAAGACGGTCGCCCAGGACGACGCCGGCACCTGTGGCCCCGACGGCTGCGCGGTGCCCCAGCAGGGCTGACGCATAAGGGTTGCTTGGGCACACCCTGTAGAGATGCGTGATGGACGACGGCATCCGGGCGCCGCACAGTGGAGTCATGGAGACCACGGAGACGTTCGAGAGCCTCGTCCGCGCCGAGTTCGCCCCGGTCGGCACCTTCCTCAACACCGCCAGCAACGGCCTGCTGCCCGCCCGCGCCGTCACCGCCCTCTACGAGGCGGCCCTGCTGCGCGCGCAGGGACAGCCGCTGACCGCGCTCTGGGACGACGTGGAGGCGTGCCGGGCCGCCTTCGCCCGGCTCGCCGGAGTCCCCGTCGAGCGGGTCGCGCTCGGCGCCTCGGTCGCCGCGCACAGCGGAGTGATCGCCGCCTCGCTGCCCTCCGGCGCCGAAGTCCTCACCGCCGAGGACGACTTCGCCTCCGTGCCCAACCCGTTCCACGTCCGGGGCGACCTCAAGGTGCGCGCGGTGCCCGTGGAGCGGATCGCCGAGTCCGTCCGCCCCGGCACCGCGCTCGTCGCCGTCAGCGCCGCGCAGTCCGCCGACGGCAAGGTGGCCGACCTGCCCGCGCTGCGCGAGGCGGCCCGCGCCCACGGCGCGCGTACCTACGTGGACTACTCCCAGGCGGCCGGATGGCTGCCGATGGAGGCGGGGGAGTGGGACTTCACCGCGTCGGTGTCCTACAAGTGGCTGCTCGGCCCGCACGGCGTCGCCTTCCTCGTCGTCCCCGAGGACTTCGGCGGGCTCACCCCGCTGCTCGCGAGCTGGGTCGCGGGCGAGCGGCCCTGGGAGAGCTGTTACGGCCCCGTCACCGAACTCGCCCACTCCGCACGGCGGTTCGACCTCAGCCCCGCCCTGTTCTGCTACCCGGCACTGCGCCGCTCGCTGGAGCTGATCGAGGAGCTGGGCGTGTCCGCGATCCACGCCCACGACATCGCCCTGGCCGACCGCTACCGGGCCGGGCTCGCCGCGCTCGGCCACGAGGCGCTGCCCGCGCCGGGCTCCGCGATCGTCTCGGTGCCGGGGCTGGGCTCCCGTCAGCCGGAGCTGGGCCGCGCCGGCATCGAGGTGTCCGACCGGGCCGGCAATCTGCGCGCGGCCTTCCACCTCTACAACACCGAGGCGGACGTCGACCGCCTGCTGGACGCGCTCGACGGCTGAGTACGCGCACATGACCGGGCCGGTGCCTCTCGTCCCACACGAAGAGGCACCGGCCCGGTGACCAGGGTCGGGCGAGGGCTACCGCACCGGAGTGAAGTCCCGCGCCCCGATGAACTCCGGCCTGCGCACCGGCGCCGCGAACGGCTCCACGGCCGTGTTCTCCACGCTGTTGAACACGATGAAGACGTTGCTGCGCGGGAACGGCGTGATGTTGTCGCCGGAGCCGTGCATGCAGTTGCAGTCGAACCAGGTGGCCGAACCCGCCGCGCCGGTGAACAGGCGGATGCCGTGCTCACTGGCCAGCTCGGTCAGCGCCTCGTCGGACGGGGTGCCCGCGTCCTGCATCTGGAGCGACTTCTTGTAGTTGTCCTTCGGCGTGGCACCGGCGCAGCCCAGGTACGTCTTGTGCGACCCCGGCATGATCATGAGGCCGCCGTTGGTGTCGTAGTTCTCGGTCAGCGCGATCGAGACGGACACCGTACGCATGTGGGGGAGGCCGTCCTCGGCGTGCCAGGTCTCGAAGTCCGAGTGCCAGTAGAAGCCGCTCGCCCCGAAACCGGGCTTGACGTTGATCCGCGACTGGTGGACGTAGACGTCCGAGCCCAGGATCTGCCGGGCCCGGCCCACCACCCGCTCGTCGTGCACCAGGTTGGCGAACAGCTCGCTGAGCCGGTGCACCTCGAAGACCGAGCGGATCTCCCCGGACTGCGGCTCCACGATCGAGCGCTCGTCGGCGCGGATCGCCGGGTCGCCGACCAGCCGGTCCAGCTCACGCTGGTAGACCTGCACCTCGGCGGGGGTGATGATCTGGTCGACGGTGAGGAAGCCGTCGCGCTCGAACCCTTCCAGCTCGGCCGCCTGGATCGGGCCCGGCGTGTCCGGGGAACCCCAGACGACCGGGTCCTTGCGCGGGACCCGGACCTCGGTCGCGCCCCGGCTCGGGTACAGGTCGGTGGGCGTGGTGGTGAGCGTGGTCATGGTTCTCACACCTCCTCGGGCTCGGTGAGCAGCGGGTAGACGCCGTTCTCGTCGTGGTCCTCCCGGCCGGTGACGGGCGGGTTGAACACGCAGATGCAGCGGAAGTCCTCCTTCACCCGCAGCGTGTGGCGCTCGTGCCCGTTCAGCAGGTACATGGTGCCGGGCGTGATGGTGTACACCTGCCCGTCCTCGTGGTCGGTCAGCTCGGCCTCGCCCTCGGTGCAGACGACGGCCTCGATGTGGTTGGCGTACCACATCGACGTCTCGGTCCCGGCGTACAGGACCGTCTCGTGCAGGGAGAAGCCGACCCGCTCCTTGGCGAGCACGATGCGCTTGCTCTCCCAGGTACCCGATTTGGCCTTCACATGCCGGTCGGTGCCCTCGATGTCCTTGAACGAACGGACGATCACGGTGTCTCCTCCTCTTTACTAGCCGGTCAGGCGGTCGTGCTGGTCAGGCGGTCTCGCGGACGGCGCGGGCGAGGATGCTCAGCCCCTCGTCCAGCTCCTCCGGGGTGATGGTCAGCGCCGGCAGCAGCTTGACGACCTCGCCCTGCGGGCCGGACGTCTCGATCAGCAGCCCCAGCTCGAAGGCGCGCTTGGCCACCCGCGAGGCACGGTCGCTGTGGTGGAACTCCAGGCCCCACACCAGCCCGCGCCCGCGGTACTCCTTGACGTCGGCGAGGTTCTCCTCGGTGATGGAGATCAGCTCGCGCTCGATCTGCTCACCGCGCGTACGGGTCTGCTTCTCCATCGCGGCGCCGTCCGCCCAGTACGTCTCCAGCGCGGCCGTGGCCGTGACGAACGCCGGGTTGTTGCCGCGGAAGGTGCCGTTGTGCTCGCCCGGCTCCCAGATGTCCAGCTCCGGCTTGAACAGGCACAGCGACATCGGCAGGCCGTAGCCGGAGATCGACTTGGAGACCGTGACGATGTCCGGGGTGATCCCCGCGTCCTCGAAGGAGAAGAACGGGCCGGTACGGCCGCAGCCCATCTGGATGTCGTCGACGATCAGCAGCATGTCCTGCCGCTCGCACAGCTCCTTCAGCGCGCGCAGCCACTCGGGCCGGGCCACGTTGATGCCGCCCTCGCCCTGCACGGTCTCCACGATCACCGCGGCAGGCTTGTTCAGGCCGGAGCCCTGGTCCTCCAGCAGCCGCTCGAACCACAGGAAGTCCGGCACGGTGCCGTCGAAGTAGTTGTCGAACGGCATCGGGGTGCCGTGCACCAGCGGGATGCCGGCGCCGGCCCGCTTGAAGGCGTTGCCGGTGACCGCGAGCGAGCCCAGCGACATGCCGTGGAAGGCGTTGGTGAAGGACACGATCGCCTCGCGCCCCTTCACCTTCCGGGCCAGCTTCAGCGCGGACTCCACCGCGTTGGTGCCCGTCGGGCCCGGGAACATGACCTTGTACGGCAGGTCGCGCGGCCGGAGCACCAGGTCCTGGAAGGTCTGGAGGAAGGTCCGCTTGGCCGTGGTCGACATGTCCAGGCCGTGGGTCACCCCGTCGCGGGCCAGATAGTCGATCAGCGCCCGTTTCAGCACCGGGTTGTTGTGGCCGTAGTTGAGTGAGCCGGCCCCGGCGAAGAAGTCGAGGTAGGCATGGCCGTCCTCGTCGTACATCCTGCTGCCCCGCGCCTGGTCGAACACGACGGGCCAGCCGCGGCAGTAGCTGCGGACCTCGGACTCCACGGTCTCGAAGACGCTCAGGTCGGGCTGGGTGATGGTCACGGTGATTCGCTCCTCGGGGGACGTCAGTGCGCCGGGACGTGGGTCAGCGGGCCTATGCGGTACAGCACTTCGGGGTCGTGCGGGCCGTCGGGGAACAGCTCCTCCGGAAACAGCACCTCGCGGGTCAGCCCGGCGCCGTGGCGCTCGGCGAACGAGGTGAACAGCCGCTCGGAGGCGGTGTTGCCGGGGGTGATGGTCGTCTCCACATCCGTCACGCCCTGCTCGGCCGCGAGCCGCGCGGTCAGCCCGTCCAGCAGCGCGCCGGCGATGCCCTTGCCGCGCTGGGAGCCGTCCACGGCCACCTGCCAGACCAGCAGCGTGTGCGGGCGGTCCGGGCGGACGTACCCGGTGACGAACCCGACCGGCTCGCCGTCCGCGCCACGGGCCACCGCCGAGGTGCCGGCGAAGTCCCGGCACCACAGCAGATAGCTGTACGAGGAGTTCAGGTCGAGCGTTTTCGAGTCCTTGGCGAGACGCCAGAGTGCGGCGCCGTCGGTGACCGCGGGTCTGTCGATGAGCAGGTCGGCGGATGCGGAAGTCATGCGGCCTGAATTTAGCGAGGTGAATTGCGAAATGCACGGGGGTGATCTCGGCGGGGTCTGGACCTCTCGGCGTTATGCCGGGTTTGACCTAGGTTAAAACGGGACAAAAAGCTCCCTGTGTGGAGTGTGTCACAGGACGGAAACCTGTTGGAAATCGAAGTTGTTTAGCTCTGCAAAATCCGGGCAGGATAAAAAGGCTGGGCCTGGACGATTGAATTCACGGGGAATTTACGTCATATGGATAAAAAGAAAACGGCCCGCGCGGAATCGCGCGGGCCGCTCCTCGGTGCCGGGGGTCAGAGCAGGAACTCGTCCACCGCCGCCGCGGCCGCCTCCGGGTCCACCGTCAGGCCCTCTCCGGCCAGCGCCGCGCCCAGCGCCGTCAGCGCGCGGCGCACCACCTGCGGCGTGGCGTCGGGTCCGTAGTGGTTCACCCGGATCATCTCCTTGGCCAGCGCCCCGCCACCGGCGGCCAGCGGCAGCCCCGGGTCGCTCTCCAGCGCCCGCGCCACCAGCTCCGAGGCCACCGTGCCCGCCGGCACCCGCAGCGTGGTCGCCACCGGTGCGGCGTCGCGCTCCTCGCGCACATAGGGCTGGAGGCCGCCGCCGAGCGCGAGCGCGCCCGCCCGGGTCGCCCGCGCGAGGTCGCGGTGCCGGGCCATCACCGTGTCCAGGCCGTCCGCCTCGATCCGCTCGACACAGGCGTCCAGCGCCAGCATCTCCAACTGGGCCGGGGCGTGCGGCAGCGCCTTGCGGCCGCCGTCGATCCAGCGCTCCTTCCAGTCCAGCAGGGAGAGGTAGGAGCGGCGCGGCGCGTCCGGGTTGGCGGCCATCCGCTCCCAGGCCCGCTCGCTCACCGAGATCGCGGAGACCCCGGCGGGCCCGCCCATCGCCTTCTGGGCGCCGATCACGCACAGGTCCACGCCCCACGCGTCCGGCAGCACCGGCTCGGCGCCGACCGAGGCGACGGCGTCCAGGTAGAAGAGGGCGCCCTGCTCCCGTACCGCCTCGCCGATCTCCGCGACCGGGTTGGTGTTGCCGGTGGCGGCCTCCGCGTGCACCAGGGAGACGAAGTCGATCTCCGGGTGCTCGGCGAACGCCGCCCGGACCTGGTCGGCGGTGACCGCCGAGTCGAACGGCACCGCGAGGTCGTGCACGGTCGCGCCGGAGTCGCGCAGCCAGTCGCCGAAGGTCTGGCCGTACGGGCCGGTGATCACGTTCAGCGCGACGGTGCCCGGACCGGCGGCCGCGCGGATCGCGCCCTCCAGCGGCAGCAGCGCCTCGCCCTGGGTGATCAGCACGTCCTGCCGGGTGTCCAGCAGCCGGGCCACCCGGTCCTCGATGGCGGCGAACCGCGCGGCGGTCAGCGGGGGCAGGTCGAGGAGGGGATGGGTCACGGCGGGTGCCTTCTTCGCTCACGAGGTCCACGGGGCCGGCCCCGGCGGGCCGACGGTGACGAGGGTAACTGGCGGCCTCCGTGCCGTTTTGACCGGCGACATCTTAGGCTGGACGGCCGCGAAGCCATCAGTTTGATTTGAGAGGCCCAAACCTCTCCTTATAATCGGAACCCACAGTTCCCCCGATCGGGAGATTCCCCCCATGAAGACCCTCCTTCGGCGCCGGCCCCGTGTGCTGGCAGCCATCACCGCGACGGCCGCGATCGCGCTCGTCGCCGGCTGCTCCTCCTCGGGCGGCGGGGGCGGGAAGACCACCGTCAAGGGGGTCCACCTCGCCAACGCCGGAGCGCTGACCGTCTGCACCCACCTGCCCTACCCGCCGTTCCAGTCGGTGGTGGACGGCAAGGTGCAGGGCTTCGACGTCTCCCTGATCGACCTGGTTGCCAAGGACCTGGGCGTCAAGCAGAAGATCGTGGACACGCCGTTCGAGAACTTCAAGACCGGCGCCTTCCTCAACTCCGGCCAGTGCGACCTGGCCGCGGCCGGTATGACGATCACCGACGAGCGCAAGAAGAACGTCGACTTCTCCGACCCGTACTTCGAGGCCACCCAGGCCGTGCTGGTCGACAAGAAGAGCGGCATCAAGTCGATCGCCGACCTCAAGGGCAAGAAGCTCGGCGCGCAGGCGCAGACCACCGGTGAGGACCTCGCCAAGAGCAAGGGTCTCGACCCGGTCTCCTTCCACTCCTCCGACGCGGTCCTCAACGGCCTGCGCACCGGCCAGGTCCAGGCCGTGGTCATCGACTACCCGGTGGTCCAGGGCTGGCTGAAGGACAAGGCCAACTCCGCCGCCTTCCAGGTGGTGGACAACATCAACACCGGCGAGCAGTACGGCTTCACGGTGAAGAAGGGCAACACCGCCCTGCGCGACGCCGTCAACAAGGCGCTCGCCCGCGCCAAGTCCGACGGCGAGTACAAGAAGATCTACGAGAAGTGGATCGGCCCGTACGACCCGTCCGCCGCCTCCCCCTCCGCGGGCTCCTGACCCGATGGCCGACACGGACACCCGCATCCAGCCCCGCAAGAAGGGCCTGACCCGCAGGCAGCGGCGCAGGCTCTCGCGCGGCGCGCAGTACGTCGTCTTCGTCGCCGCCGTCCTCGCCTTCGCGTTCTCCGCGGACTGGGGACGGCTGAAGAACCAGTTCGCGCAACTGCCCATCGCCGAGCAGATGTTCCCGGACATCATCACGCTGGCGCTGAAGAACACCGTGCTCTACACGCTGTCCGGCTTCGTGGTCGGTCTGGTGCTGGGCATCGTCGTGGCGCTGATGCGGCTGTCCTCGGTGGGGCCGTACCGCTGGCTCGCCGGGATCTACATCGAGATCTTCCGGGGCCTGCCCGCCCTGCTGATCTTCATCTTCGTCGGCGTCGGCGTGCCGCTGGCCTTCCCGGACGTGCAGTATCCGGGCGGCACCTATGGCAAGGTCGCGGTCGCCCTCGGTCTGGTCTCGGCCGCGTACATGGCCGAGACGATCCGGGCGGGCATCCAGGCGGTGCCCAAGGGACAGATGGAGGCGGCGCGTTCGCTGGGCTTCTCGCCCGCGCGGGCCATGATCTCCATCGTCATCCCGCAGGCGTTCCGCATCATCCTGCCCCCGCTCACCAACGAACTCGTCCTGCTCTTCAAGGACTCCTCGCTGGTGCTGTTCCTCGGGGTCACGCTGGAGGAGCGCGAGCTGTCCAAGTTCGGCAACGACCTGGCCAGCACCACCGCCAACTCCACCCCCATCCTGGTGGCCGGCCTGTGCTACCTGCTGGTCACCATCCCGCTCGGCTTCGTCGTCCGGCGGATGGAGTCCAAGTCCCAGGAGGCGATCCGGTGAGCACCCCCGAGATCCGCGTCGAGGGGCTGCACAAGTCCTTCGGCGACAACCACGTCCTGCGCGGCATCGATCTGGAGATCGGCCAGGGCGAGGTAGTCTGCGTCATCGGGCCGTCCGGCTCCGGCAAGTCCACCCTGCTGCGCTGCGTCAACCTGCTGGAGGAACCCCAGCAGGGCACCATCGTGGTCGGCGGCACCGAGCTGACCGACCCGGACGTGGACATCGACGCCGTACGCCGGCGCATCGGCATGGTGTTCCAGCAGTTCAACCTGTTCCCGCACCTGAACGTCACCGAGAACCTCACGCTGCCCCAGCGCCGGGTGCTCGGGCGGGACAAAGCGGCGGCGGAGAAGGTCGCGGCGGAGAACCTGGCCCGGGTCGGGCTCGCCGACAAGGCGCACGCCTACCCGTCCTCGCTCTCCGGCGGCCAGCAGCAGCGGGTGGCCATCGCTCGCTCGCTCGCCATGGGCCCCGAGGTAATGCTCTTCGACGAGCCGACCTCCGCGCTCGACCCCGAGCTGGTCGGTGACGTGCTCGCGGTGATGCGGGGGCTCGCCGAGGAGGGCATGACGATGATGGTCGTCACCCACGAGATGACCTTCGCCCGCGAGGTCGCGGACCGGGTCGTCTTCATGGACGGCGGCGTCATCGTCGAGCAGGGCACCCCCGAGGAGGTCATCGGGAACCCGAAGAACGAGCGGACCCGGCACTTCCTCTCCCGTGTCCTGGACCCGGCGATGGCCGAGGTCGAGGACGCACCGGGCCAGACGGAGAAGTAGCCGGGGCTTCAGCCGGGGGAGCCGTCTCACTAAGGTGCGGTGCATGAGCGATCACGCGGTGCTGCACGTGAAGGGGCGGGTCCTGGCCGGGCCCGACGACGTCCGCGACGAGCTGTGGGTGGTCGGCGGCCGCGTCACCTACGACCGCCCCGCCGGCGCCCGTGATGTCACGACTGTGGAGGGCTGGGCGCTGCCCGGTCTGGTCGACGCCCACTGCCATGTCGGCCTCGGCGCGGAGGGCCCGGTCGACGCGGACACCGCCGAGAAGCAGGCCCTCACCGACCGCGAGGCCGGCGCCCTGCTGCTCCGGGACGCCGGTTCGCCCTCCGACACCCGCTGGGTGGACGACCGCGACGACCTCCCGAAGATCATCCGCGCCGGACGCCACATCGCCCGTACCCGGCGCTACATCCGGGGCTACGCCCACGAGATCGAGCCCGCCGATCTCGTCGCCTACGTGGGGCAGGAGGCGCGGCGCGGGGACGGCTGGGTCAAGCTGGTCGGCGACTGGATCGACCGGGGCGTCGGCGACCTCGCGCCCTGCTGGCCGCGCGAGGCGGTCGAGGCGGGCATCGCGGAGGCGCACCGGCTGGGCGCGCGGGTCACCGCGCACTGCTTCGCGGAGAGTTCGCTGCGGGACCTGGTGGAGTCCGGTATCGACTGCATCGAGCACGCCACCGGCCTCACCCCCGAGCTGATCCCGCTGTTCGCCGAGCGCGGGGTCGCCATCGTGCCGACCCTGGTCAACATCGCCACCTTCCCCGACCTGGCGGCGGGCGGCGACGACAAGTACCCCCGCTGGTCGGCACATATGCGCCGCCTCCATGAGCGGCGCTACGACACGGTGCGCGACGCCTATGACGCGGGCATCGAGGTGTACGTCGGCACCGACGCGGGCGGCTCGCTGCCCCACGGGCTGGTCGCCGCCGAGGTGGCGGAACTGGTCACCGCCGGCATCCCGCCCGTCGAGGCGCTGGCCGCCACCAGTTGGGCCGCCCGCGCCTGGCTGGGCCGCCCCGGCCTGGAGGAGGGCGCCCCGGCCGACCTGGTGGTCTACGAGTCCGACCCGCGCGCCGACGTCCGGGTGCTCGCGGCGCCGCGCCGGGTGGTGCTGAACGGGCGGGTCGTGCAGTAAGCGGGACGAACGGGCGTGCCCGCTTAATCGAATACAGGGACGGAAACCCCCCGATGGAGTGAAGTAACCCAGGATCGCTGACCGTTCACCCACAGTGCGTAAGGGTTGGCGTGTCCCGAGCACGTTTCTCCTGGGGGTCCCACCGCCTTGAACAGCGACAACTTCCCGATGCCCGCACGCCGTCTCGCCGCCCTGGCCACGGCCGCCGCCCTCACCGCCGCGCCCCTGCTGCTGAGCGCGCGCCCGGCGCACGCCACCGGCGGCCACGGCCACGCCTCCGCCGCCGTGCTGCGCGCCGGGCTCGACGTGTCCCTGCTCCACCGCACCGCCGATGTCCCGCTCACCCTCTCCCTCAACGAGGTCCAGGCACCAGGCACCGCCGACCGCACGGCCCTGTCGGCCCGGCTCGACGGCGTCGACCAGGGCCGCCCCTTCTCCGTCCTGCGCGCCGACGTCGCCTCGGCCAGAGCCACCGCCACCGCCGAGCGCGCCGAGGGCTCGGTCCGGCTCGCCGACGCCCGGCTGCACGTGCCCGGTCTGCCGCTGCTCTCCCTGATCGAGGTCGGCACGGTCACCGCCCGCGCCACCTGCGCGGCCGGGGAGGAGCCCGAGGCGGAGGCGAACGTCCTCGGTGCCGTCACCGTGCTCGGCAAGCGCACCACCCTCACGGCGGGCGGCCCCACCGAGGTACGGGTCCCCGGCGTCGGCGAGGTCCGCCTCGACCTGGCCGAACACCGGTCCACCTCCCACACGGCCGCGGCCACCGCGCTCCGGCTCAAGGTCTCGGTGAACCCGCTGCGGCTGAATGTGGCCGAGGTGACGGGCACGGTGACGCTGGCCGAGGCGAGCTGTGAGACACCGGCGGGGGAGGAGCCGGCCCCCAGCGAGGCCCCCGAGTCCGCGGAGCCCGCCGCCGAGTCGCCCGAGACCGCGCCGGAGAAGTCCAGTGAGGCCCCCGCGCCCCAGGTCGAACCCCAGGGCACACAGAGCAACCTCGCCGAGACGGGCGGCAGTTCGGCCACCCCGTACATCGCGGGCGGCGCACTCGCCCTGCTTCTGCTGGGCGGCGGCGCGGTGACGGTGGCCCGCAGGCGCCGGAGCTGACGGGCCGGGGTCTCACCGCCGGACCAGCGCCACCAGACTCAGGCCGAACATCAGCACGCCCAGCGGGAGATGGACCGACGGCACATGGGCGATGCCGAGCACGACCTGGACCGAGGCGAGCGCGAGGAAGCCCGAGGCGTGCCAGATGGGCCGGGTGGAGCCGCCGCCCGGCTTCCACGCCAGTATCGCCGCGAGCACGTACAGCATCGACGCCCCGTACATCACGCGGGCGCCGATGCCGTGCAGCGTCTCTCAGTAGGACGTGGTGAGCAACAGCCCCGCGGAGACGGCCTGGAGGAAGATGGTCAGCGTCTGGAGGGCTACGGCGACGCGGAGGAACGAGGTGCCGTCGCGTCGCGCTTCCGTCGTGGTCGTCACCTGAGTGGCCATGTCACGGTCCCCTTTTCCGCCCGTCGGGCAGCAGCTCGATAAGGTCTCACCGGTCCGACGACGCGGGCCTGCGAAAGGTAAGGCGAGGGGGCGGCATGGGGACGGTGGAGGACAGGGCTGAGCGGCGCCAACTGCTCAATGTGGCCTACCGGTTGCTCGGCTCGGTGACCGAGGCCGAGGACGCCGTACAGGACGCGTACACACGCTGGTACGGGCTTTCCGACGGCCGGCGGGCGGAGATCCTGTCGCCCGGGGCCTGGCTGACCACGGTGACCGGCCGGATCTGCCTGGACCTGCTCGGCTCGGCGCGGGCCCGCCGGGAGCGGTACGTCGGCGCCTGGCTGCCCGAGCCGCTGCCCGACCGCGCCGAGTGGGACGGTACGGGCGACGCCGACCCCGCCGACCTGATCGTGCGGGACGAGTCGGTGGCGATGGCGTTCCTGGTCGTCCTGGAGTCGATGACCCCGGCCGAGCGGGTGGCGTTCGTGCTGCACGACGTCTTCCGGTACCCGTTCGCGGAGATCGCGGAGGTGCTGGGCCGGACCCCGGCGGCCTGCAAGCAGTTGGCGGCCTCCGCGCGGCGGCGGGTGAGCGCCGCGCGGGCTCCGGCGCCGGTGCGGGCCGATGTGGTGCGGCGGGTGAAGGAGGCGTGGGAGAGCAAGGACATCGCCGCCCTCGTCGGCCTCCTCGACCCGGCCGCCGTGATGACCGCCGACGGCGGCGGCATGGTCGGCACCGTGCTGCGCCCGGTCGAGGGCGGCCCGCGCATCGCCCACTACATGGCCGCCATCGCCGACCGCGCCCCCGGCCTCGAACTCCTGGAACGCTCGGTCAACGGCCTGCCCGGCCTGGTGGCCTGCCGCGACGGCGCGGTGGCCACCGTCGCCGCCTTCGAGAGCGACGGCGACCGGGTCACCCGGATCTGGGTGGTGCGCAATCCGGAGAAGCTGCGGCCTTGGGCCCCTCAGCCCTCCTGAGTCAGTGCCTTGCCCAGCGCCGCCACGAACCCCGCCGTCGTCGCCCGGTCCCGCACCGCGACCCGGAGCCAGTCCGGGCCCAGGCCGGGGAAGGTGTCGCCCCGGCGCACCGCGTAGCCCAGCTCGCGCAGGCGGCGCCGTACGCGGTGGGCGTCCGGCAGCTCCAGCAGGACGAAGGGGGCCTCCGCGGGGCCGGTGACCTTGACGCCGTACGGGGCCAACTCGGCTAAGGCGGTGAGGAGATGGGCGCGGTCGGCGGCCGTGCGGTGGGCCGCGTGGGCCGCCTCGGCGAGGGCGCGGGGGGCCACGCAGGCGCGGGTCGCGGCCAGGGCCGGGGTGGACACCGGCCACAGGGGCTGGGCGCGCTGAAGGGCGGTGACCGTCTCCGGGGGCGCGAGGACGTAGCCGACCCGGAGCCCGGCCAGGCCCCATGTCTTGGTGAGGCTGCGCAGCACCACCAGGCCGGGCACGTCCGTCCGCCCGGCCAGCGCCTCCCGCTCACCCGGCACCGCGTCCATGAACGCCTCGTCCACGACCAACGTCCGTCCAGGACGGGCGAGTTGGGTGAGCACCCCGGCCGGGTGGAGCACCGAGGTCGGGTTGGTCGGGTTGCCGACGATCACCAGATCGGCGTCCTCGGGCACCAGGGCCGGGTCCAGCCGGAACCCGTCCCGCGCGCTCAGCAGCACCCGCTCCACCTCGTGCCCCGCGTCCCGCAGCGCCGCCTCCGGCTCGGTGAACTGGGGATGCACCACCACCGGCCGCCGCACCTCGAGCGCGCGGGCCAGCAGCACGAACGCCTCCGCCGCGCCCGCCGTCAGCAGCACCCGCTCCTCCGGCAACCCGTGCCGCTGAGCCACCGCCGCCCGCGCGGCCCGCCCGTCCGGGTAGGCCGCGAGACCGGTCAGCGAGGCGGCGATCTCCTCGCGCAGCCAGCGCGGGGGCGTGTCCGCGCGGACGTTGACGGCCAGGTCCACCAGGTCCGCCCCGGCGTCGCGGACCTCGGCGTCCCCGTGGTGGCGCAGATCGGGCCCGGCGTCAGTGCGCATGGCTGTGGGAGTGGCCGCCGTGGTGGTGATGGCCGTGCCCATGTCCGTGGCCGTCGTGGCCGTCGTCGTCCGGGTGGAAGTGCGGCTGCTGCGGCTGGCCCACCTTGTCCTCGAAGCCCGGCAGCGCGATCCGGTACACACAGGAGTCGCAGTTCATGCGCAGATCACCGGCGACGGCCTCCGCGTACCGCTCCATCACCAGGTCCAGCAGCTCCGGCTCGGGCCCGATCACGTCCGCCGAGCGGACCTCCACCTCCGGGTGCGCGGCCGCCCACTCCTCGGTCTGCCGCCGTACCCGGTCGGGGAGGATGCCGGTGAACAGGAAGTACGGCAGCACGACGACCCGGCGCGCCCCCAGCCGGGCGACCCGGTCCAGGCCGCTCGGCACGTCCGGCGCCGCCAGCGACACGAACGCCGTCTCCACGCCCGCGTATCCGCGCCCCTCCCACAGCAGCCGGGCCGCCTTGCACACCTCGGCGTTGGCGTCCGGGTCGGTGGAGCCGCGGCCGACCAGTAGCACGGTCACGTCCTCGCGGGGGGTGCCGGCGAGGGCCTCGTCCAGCCGGCGTTCCAGTACCCGCAGCAGGGCGGGGTGCGGGCCGAGGGGGCGGCCGTAGGTGTAGGTGACGCCCGGATGGCGCTCCTTCTCGCGGGCCAGCGCCGCCGGTATGTCGCCCTTGGCGTGCCCGGCGGACACCAGCATCAGCGGCACGGCGGCGAACCGGCGTACGCCCCGCTCCACCAGCTCGGTGACGGCCTCGCCCAGCGGGGGCGGGGACAGCTCGATGAAGCCGCCCGCGACGGGAATCTCGGGATGGCGGCGGCCCAGCTCCTGCACGAAGTCACGGAATGCCTCGGCCCCGGCCTCGTCACGAGTGCCGTGTCCGGCGACGAGCAGGGCGGGGGACTGGGGGGTCACGGTTTCTCCTCGGGTGAAGTCGGGTGGTACAGCAGGGCGTTGAGCGCGGCGGCGGCGACCGCCGAGCCGCCCTTCTCGGACACGTTGCTCACGGCGGGCAGCCCGCTCGCGCGCAGCGCCTCCTTGGACTCGGCGGCGCCCACGAAGCCGACCGGCAGCCCGATGACGAGCGCCGGGTCGGCGTCCAGGGTGAGCAGCTCCTCCAGCGCGGTCGGCGCGCAGCCGATCACCCACAGCGCGCCGGGGCCGACCTGTTCGTACGCGAGCCGCACGGCATGCGCCGAACGGGTCAGGCCGTCAACGGACTTGGCCTCCCGCAGCCGGCAGACGGTGTCGCGGCGGGTGATCCCGGCCGCGACCATCTCCACGTCCACGACGACCGGCGCCCCGGCGTGCAGCGCGGCGTGCCCGCGCCGGAGGTCGGCTTCGGCCGTGACGAGGTCGGTGGCGTACTCCAGGTCGGCGGCGGAGTGGATGACCCGCTCCACCACCGCACGGGTCAGCGGCGGGAAGCCGGAGGTGTCCAGGCGGGCGCGCAGCCGCCGGAACGACTCCTGCTCGATGGGGTGGACGACACGGTTCACCGGGCTCCCTCCGGGGCGTGCTGCCAGCGGTAGCCGCGCGGGGTCACCATGCGCCCGGCGATGTTCCGGGTGGCGGTGTTGCCGACGGTGACCACGGTCATCATGTCGACGGTCGCCGGGTCGAGTCCGGCGAGCGTGGTCAGCCGGGCGGACTCGTCCGGCCGGGAGGCGTTGCGCACCACGCCGACCGGCGTCCCCGGCTCCCGGTGCTCGGCCAGCACGGCCAGCGCCTTGGGGAGCTGCCAGTCCCGGCCGCGCGAACGGGGGTTGTAGAAGGTCACCACGATGTCCGCCTCGGCGGCCGCGCGCACCCGGCGCTCGATGACCTCCCACGGGGTGTGCAGGTCGGAGAGGCTGATCGAGACGTGGTCGTGGCCCAGCGGCGCACCCAGGATCGCCCCGGCCGCCAGCGCCGCCGTGACACCCGGTACGCCGATCACGTCGATGTCGTCGGACGCCTCCGCGAGCGCGGGGGAGGCCATGGCGTACACGCCCGCGTCCCCGCTGCCGATCAGCGCCACCGCGTGCCCCTTACGGGCCTCCGCGACCGCGGTACGGGCCCGCTCCTCCTCCGCGCCGAGCCCCGACTCCAGCACGACGGTGCCGGGCCGGATCAGGTCGCGGATCTGGTCGACGTACTGGTCCAGGCCCACCAGCACCGAGGCGCGGCGCAGTTCGGCGGTCGCACGCGGGGTCAGCAGGTCGCGGGCGCCGGGCCCGAGCCCGACCACCGCGAGCCGGCCCCGGCCGGGACGCCGGACGACCGCGCAGGTCGCCATCGCGGGCGTGGCCGCCGACTTCCGCTTGGGTACGAGGAGTTCGCCGCCCTGTCTCAGCGCGGCGGCCTCCGCCACGGACGGGGTGCCGACCGCCGCGAGGGGCGCGTCGGAGGGGTTCGGCACGGACACGGCGGCCAGCTCGTCCGCCGGGTACGTCACCAGGGGGACGCCCAGCCGGTCGGCGGCGGCCACGATGCCGGGCTCCTCCGACTTGGCGTCCACCGTGGCGAGTTCGGCCACCGAACGCACCGAGAGCCCCGCCTCGCGCAGCGCCTCCTCGATCAGCCCGAGCACCTCCTCGACGGGCGCCCCCTTGGACGCGCCGACCCCGACGACCAGGGACGGCGGACGCAACAGCACCTCCTGTGGCCCCGGTTGTACGGCCCGGTCGGTCAACCGCACCGTGTACGCGCCCTGTTCGGCGAACGGCACCGGCGGCAACGGCCAGGCCACCTCGGCCTCCAGCGCCACCGGTTCCCCGTCCAGCAACGCCCGCGACACCGCCGCCACCGCGCCCTCCACCGGCAGGCCCAGGGTGTCCAGGCCGGCCAGGCCCACCGCGTCCGTCGCCGTCGTCACCACGGGCTCCGCGCCCAGCAACTCGGCCACCTCGCAGGCCAGTTCATTGGCACCGCCGCCGTGCCCGCCGACCAGGGACACCGCGAACCGGCCGCCCTCGTCCACGCACACCACGCCCGGATCGGCCGCCTTGTCCCCGAGCAGCGGGGCCAGCAGCCGGACCGTGGCACCGGTGGCCAGGAAGCACACCAGCCGGTCGCACTCCGCGAACGCCGCCCGTACGGCCTCCCCGGCCGGGCCCTCGTACACCCGCGTACGGTCCGGCCAGGCCGCGGCCAGCCGGTCGCGGGCCGCCGCCCCCGCCGCGGTGGCGGAAATCAGGCCGATCACTGGACTCCTCCTTCACTCCGTGCCGGGAGGCGGTCGCCCCACAGCAGGAAAACGGGGTTGCCGGCCGCCAGCCGGGTCACCTCACCCGGCAGCGGCGCCAGCCGCGAGGACTGCAACAGCACGCCGTCACAGCTCAGCCCGGCCCGCGTCAGCGCCTCGCGCACCGGGCCGACCCGGTCCAGCGCGGCCACGGCCACCACGACCGTCCGCCGCGCCCGCTCCGCGCAGACGCCGACCACTGCGGGCAGGTCACGCCCGCCACCGCCCACGAACACCGCGTCGGGCTCGTCGAGACCGGCCAGCGCCGCCGGGGCGGTGCCGTGCACCACGCTCACATCGACGCCATGGGCGCGGGCGTTGGCCCGTACCCGCCCGGCGCCGTCCTCGGTCTTCTCCACGGCGGTCACGGCCGCGCCGAGCCGCGCGCACTCCACGGCCACCGAGCCCGAACCCGCGCCCACGTCCCACACCAGATCGCCCAGGCGCGGCCCGAGCCGGGCGAGCGCCAGCGCCCGCACCTCGAACTTGGTGATCATCGAGTCCCGGTGCGCGAACGCGTCCTCCGCGAGCGCCCACCGCGCGGGCCCGGCACCCGGACCGGCGACCGTGCGCGGACCGCCCTCGTCACGCGTCTCGTCCAGGCACAGCACCACGCTCACCGCCGGACCCCAGTCCCGCGCGGCGGCCTCGGCGGGCGTCACCCGCTCCACCCGCTCCCGCTCCGGGTCACCGAGCGCGCGCACCACGACCAGCATCCGGCCCGTACCGTCCAGCCGGGCGCCCAGCTCGGCCGGACCCGAGCCGGGACCGGTCAGCACGGCGACCTTCGGGCGCGCCCGGCACACGTTCACCGCCGTACGCAGGTCCCGTCCGTGCGCGCTCACCACGACCGCGTCGTCCCAGGTCAGCCCCAGCCGGGCGAAGGCACCCGCCACCGAGGACACCCCCGGCCGCACGTCGAGCAGCCCGGCGCCGAAGCGTTCCGCCAGCACCCGCACGATGCCGAAGAACCCCGGATCACCGGAGGCCAGCACCACCACCGGGCGTTCCTCGGCCACGTACGTGCCGATCGCGTCCAGAGCGGGCGCCAGCGGGCCGAGCACCACGCGTGCCGCGCCCTCGGGCACCGGGGTCGCGTCCAGATGGCGCTGCCCGCCGACCACCAGCTCCGCCCCGGCGAGCGCGTCCGGCGGGAGCGGGGTGCCCGTTCCCGTGCCGACGACCGTGATCAACTGCTCGCCCCCCGCTCACGCAGCGCCCGCCGCGCCTCCGGGTCGGCCTTGCGGAAGCCGTGGAAGTGGCCGGGGTGGTACAGGTGCGAGCGGGTGCCGTGCGCGTCCAGCGCGGCGCCGACCAGGAACAGGGTGTGCTTCCACAGCTTGTGCTCCTTGACCGTCTCCTCCAGCGTGCCGATCGTGCACCGCACCACCAGCTCCTCCGGCCAGGTCACCTGATGGGCGACCACGACCGGGGTGGACGTCGGGTAGCCGCCCTCCAGCAGCTCCCGCACCAACTGGCCGCTGCGCGCCGCCGACAGGAACACCGCCATCGTGGTGCCGTGCCGGGCGAACTCGCGCACCTCCTCACCGGGCGGCATCGGCGTCTTGCCGCCGCCGAGCCGGGTGAGGATCACCGACTGGGCCACCTCCGGGATGGTCAGCTCCCGCCCGGCCAGCGCGGCCACCGCCGAGAACGACGACACGCCCGGCACGATCTCCGTGGCGATCCCCACCTCCGCGCACCGGTCCACCTGCTCCTGGGTGCCGCCCCACAGCGAGGGGTCGCCGGAGTGCACCCGCGCGACCTTCAGCCCCTCCGCCCGGGCGCGCCGGTAGACGGCCACCACGTCCTCCAGGGAGAGGGTCGCCGAGTCGAGGATCTCCGCGTCCGCGCGGGCGTGCTCCAGCACCTCGGCGCGGACCAGGCTGGCCGCCCAGATCACCACGTCCGCCTCGGCGATCGCGCGGGCGGCGCGGAACGTCAGCAGGTCGGCGGCACCGGGCCCGGCACCGACGAACGTCACCTTGCCGGCGGGGGCATCGGCCATGGGAAGGGTCCTCTCCTACGGGAAGCCCGGACACGTTGTCGTGGTCCGGGGGTCTGGGGAACTGGGGTGAATGTCAGGGTCTGATGAGGTTTGCGGGCCGCAGGATGTGCGCACAGGGCCCCGCATCGGATAGCAAGGGCCTATGGCGGTCCTTGTCGCGCTCGGCGCGTTCCTGATGACGCTGGCCGGCGGCTGGACGGCACAGCGCGTGACCGACCGTCGCCACCTGGTCCTGGGCCTGGCCGGCGGCCTCATGCTGGGCGTGGTCGGCCTCGACCTGCTCCCCGAGGCGCTGGAGGCGGCCGGTCACAAGGTGTTCGGCGTACCCGCGGCGCTCGTGCTGTTCGTCGCCGGATTCCTGCTGGCCCATCTGGTGGAACGTCTCCTCGCCGGCCGCCAGGCCGCGCACGGCGCCGGCGAGCACACCCACCGCGCTCCCGAGGTCGGGCTCACGGCGGCCGCCGCGATGGTCGGGCACAGCTTCATGGACGGCGTCGCCATCGGCGCCGCCTTCCAGATCGGCGGCGGCATGGGCCTGTCCGTCGCCCTCGCCGTGATCGCGCACGACTTCGCCGACGGGTTCAACACCTTCACCATCACCAGCCTGTACGGCAACGCCCGCCGCCGGGCAGTCGCCATGCTGGTCGCCGACGCCTGCGCGCCGATGCTGGGCGCGCTGTCCACGGTGTTCGTGCACATCCCCGAACCACTGCTCGGCGGCTACCTCGGCCTCTTCGGCGGCGCGCTGCTCTACCTCGCCGCCGCCGAGATCCTCCCCGAGGCCCACCACGACCACCCGGCCCGCTCCACCGTGCTGTGCACCGTCGCGGGCGCGGCCTTCATCTGGCTGGTGGTCGGCCTCTCCGGCGGCTGACCCCCTCACAGCTTCCCGCCCCGGCCGCCCTCGCGCCGGGGCGGCGCGATGAGCGTCGACAGATACGGCAGCGCGGCGCCGTCCAGCTCGGCGGCGGGCCGTACGGACTCCTCCGGCAGGCCCAGCGCCGAGCCCCACACCGCGTCCTGAAGCCGCCCGGCCTCCCGCAGCGCCTCGGCCACTTCGGCCGCGCGCCGCCCGAACTTGTACGCCACCACGGTCCCCGGACCGGCCAGCGCCTCCTTCAGCGCCGCCTCGCCCGCCGTCACCGGCACCAGGGTCAGCGGCTCGGTGCCCTCGGTCAGGACCGCGCCCGACCTGGCCGCGAGGTCCTGCATCGCGGTGATGCCGGGCACGGTCTCGACGACCAGCTCCGGCAGCAGTTCCTTCAGCGTCTGCGCGAGGTAGGTGAAGGTGGAGTACACGTTGGGGTCACCGATGGTCGCGAACGCCACGTACGCGTGCTCCCGCAGCAGCTCCGCCACCCGCGCGCCCGCCGCGTCCCACGCGGCCTCCCGGCGCGCGCGGTCCGTCCGCTCGTTCAGCGCGAACACCACCCGGACGATCTTCTGCCCGGACACGTGGTGCAGCACGGTCGCCTCCGCGCGGCCCCGCTCCAGGGTGTCCATCACCGGTACGACCACCACATCGGCGGCCCGCAACGCGTTGACCCCCTTCACCGTCACCAGCTCCGGGTCCCCGGGACCCACTCCGACCCCGACCAGCCTGCTGCTCATGAAGTCCGGCACCTCTCCGTAAATCTCCGGGCCACCCCGGGCTCCGCCGCCCAGTGCGTATGCAGATAACTCGCGTGCACGCCCTGCTGCACGAACCCCTCCACCCGCCTCTCGGGCGCGACGACCCCCCACGCGGGCGCGGGGCCGGCCTCCGGCTCGACCACGGTCCGGTGAAACTCGTGCCCCCGCATCCGAGTCCCGGCCACCGCGAGCACGCTGTCCCCCACGGCCACGGCATCCCGATACCCGAGCGTCAACCGCTCGCCCATCCGCGCGTCCGCATCGAGCACTCCGCACATGGGGACGCCGTCCAACTCCCGGCACAGGTAGAGCAACCCGGCACACTCGGCGGCAACGGGGGCCCCGGAAAGGGCGAGCGCGGCAATCTCCTTACGCAGCGCTTCATTGGCCCCAAGCTCACTGGCGTAGACCTCGGGGAAACCCCCACCGATGACGAGCCCCCGAGTCCCCTCGGGCAACCGCTCGTCCCGCAGCGGGTCAAAGGCGACGACGTCAGCCCCAGCGGCATCGAGCAACTCAGCGTGCTCGGCATAGGAAAAGGTGAAAGCGGGGCCACCGGCAACGGCAACGACTGGACGCTGGCGTACAGCGTCGCTGTCCTCGCCCCGCCTCTCAACCAACCGAGACGGGTGGTCGTGGGTGGGCAAAGAAAGGGCCTCAGCCGCAGACCACCCGCCACCCGGCAACGCCCCCGCACTCCGCGCCAGCGCCATCAACGCATCCAAGTCGCACCCGGCAGCAACCTGCGCCCCCATCGCCGCGACCGCAGACACAGCGGCAGCACCCCGCTCAGCCACCGGCACCAGACCCAGATGCCGCGAAGGCGTCTCCACCTGGGCCGCCCGCCGGAGCACGCCAAGTACCGGCACCCCCGCCTCCTCCAAAGCCTCCCGCAGCAGAACCTCGTGCCGCGAAGACCCCACCTTGTTGAGGATCACACCCCCGATCCGCACCCCCGTATCCCAGGACGCGAACCCATGCACCAGCGCGGCCACCGACCGGGACTGCGACGAAGCGTCAACGACCAGCACCACCGGCGCCCGCAGCAACTTGGCGACCTGCGCCGTGGACGCCAGCTCCCCCTGCCCAGCGGCCCCGTCGTAGAGCCCCATCACCCCTTCAACGACCGCGAGATCACACCCCCGAGCCCCATGCCCGAACAGCGGAGCGACCAACTCCGGCCCACACAGATACGCGTCGAGATTCCGCCCCACCCGCCCGGTGGCGAGCGCGTGATACCCGGGGTCGATGTAATCGGGCCCCACCTTGTGCGGAGACACGGCAAGCCCCCGCGAGGCGAACGCGGCCATCAGCCCCGTGGCGACAGTGGTCTTCCCGCACCCCGACGAGGGCGCGGCGATGACCAGCCGGGGAACGGACATCACCACTCGATGCCCCTCTGCCCCTTCTGCCCGGCGTCCATCGGGTGCTTCACCTTGGACATGTCGGTCACCAGATCCGCGAACTCCACCAGCGGAGCAGGCGCGTTACGCCCGGTGATCACCACATGCTGATTCCCCGGCCGGGCCCGCAGCACGGAGACGACCTCCTCCGTGTCCACCCACCCCCAGTGCATCGGATACGCGAACTCGTCCAGCACATACAGCCGGTACGTCTCCGCGGCGAGGTCCCGCTTGACCTGCGCCCACCCCTCCCGAGCCTTCTCCTCGTTGTCGAGCTGGGCGTCCCGCTGCACCCAGGACCACCCCTCACCCATCTTGTGCCAGTCGACGGTCCCGCCCTCGCCGGAGGCACCCAGCACGCGCAGCGCGTTCTCCTCGCCGACCTTCCACTTCGCCGACTTGACGAACTGGAACACCCCGATCGGCCACCCCTGGTTCCAGGCCCGCAACGCCAGCCCGAACGCGGCCGTCGACTTGCCCTTCCCGATCCCGGTGTGCACGACCACCAGCGGACGATTGCGCCGCTGCCGTGTCGTCAACCCGTCGTCCGGCACCACACTCGGCTGCCCCTGCGGCACTACGCGGCCCTCCTCGAAGTCGTCCCCCGCACATCCCTGACCAGCCCGGCGATCGCGTCCGCCCGCAGCTCCTCCAGCGTCACCGCCGTACCCCCCAGCTCCTCCGCGAGCCGCCCCGCGAGCCCCAGCCGCACCGGCCCCGACTCGCAGTCCACGACCACCGAGGCCACCGACTCCGCGCCGAACAGCCGCGCCGCACGTCCCGCCAGCGCCACCGGCTCCGGACCACCGGTCGCCCGGCCGTCCGTCACCACCACCAGCAGCGCCCGCCGGGACGGGTCCCGCAGCCGCTCCACCCGCAGCACGTCGTGCGCCTTCAGCAGCCCCGCCGCCAGCGGCGTACGGCCGCCCGTCGGCAGCGACTCCAGCCGGGCCGCCGCCGCGTCCACCGACGAGGTCGGCGGCAGCGCCACCTCGGCCGACGTACCCCGGAAGGTCACCAGGCCGACCTTGTCCCGCCGCTGGTAGGCGTCCAGCAGCAGCGACAGCACGGCACCCTTCACCGCGCTCATCCGCTGCCGCGCCGCCATCGAACCGGAGGCGTCCACCACGAACAGCACGAGGTTCCCCTCGCGCCCCTCCCGCGCCGCCTGCCGCAGATCGTCCCGGCGCAGCACCAGCCCCGGCCCCGACCGGCCCCGCGCCCGCTGATGCGGAGCCGCCGCCCGTACGGTGGCCGCCAGGTGCAGCTTGGTCAGCGCCCCGCGCGGCCGCAGCGCACCGGTGGTCCGCCCGCGCTCGGTCCGCGCCCGCGAACGCCGCCCGGCCGCACCCGCCCCGACACCGGGCACGGTCAGCGCCTTGGTACGGAACGGCTCCGCCGCCCGCGCCGGCGCCTGCTCACCCGCACCGCCGGCCGACGGCTGCGGCTCCCCGTCCTCCCCGGCCTCGGGCTGCGCGCCCGCGTCCCCGCCCTGCGGACCTTCCTCGGGCGAGGGCGACGGCTGCCCGCCCCCGCCACCGGGACCGTCCGGATCGGGATCTGGATCGTCGTCGCCCCCGGCCGACTCCTGAAGCGTCTGGTCGAGCTTGTCCTCGTCCAGACCCGGCGCGTCGAACGGGTTGCGCCTGCGGCGGTGCGGCAGCGCCAGCAGCGCGGCCTGCCGCACGTCCTCGGCGAGCACATCGCTGCGCCCGTCCCACGCGGCCAGCGCGGTCGCGGTACGCGCCATCACGATGTCGGCCCGCATGCCGTCCACCTCGAAGGCCGCGCAGGTCGCCGCGATCTGCTTCAGCGCCCCGTCACCCAGCCGCACCTTGGGCAGCAACTCCCGCGCCGCGACGATGCGTTGCCGTACGGCACGCTCCTCGTCCGCCCAGCGCGCCGCGAAGGCGGCCGGATCGTCGTCGTACGCCAGCCTGCGCCGCACGACCTCCACCCGCTGATCCGGCTCCCGCGAGGCCGCGACCTCCACGGTCAGCCCGAACCGGTCGAGCAACTGCGGCCGCAGTTCCCCCTCTTCGGGGTTCATCGTCCCGACCAGCAGGAACCGCGCGGCATGCCGTACGGAGACGCCCTCGCGCTCGACGTACGAGGCGCCCATCGCGGCCGCGTCGAGCAGCACGTCCACCAAGTGGTCGTGCAGCAGGTTGACTTCGTCGACGTAGAGGATGCCCCGGTTGGCCGACGCCAGCAGCCCCGGCTCGAACGCCTTGACCCCCTCCGCGAGCGCCCGCTCGATGTCCAGCGCCCCGACCAGCCGGTCCTCGGACGCCCCCACCGGCAACTCGACCATCCGCGCATCCCGCGCCTCGGCCCCCGCCCCGGTGTGCGGCCCGTCCGGGCACGTCGGATCGGGCGAAGCCGGATCACAGGAGAACCGGCACCCCGCGACCACCTCGACCTCGGGCAGCAGCGCGGCCAGCGCACGTACGGCGGTGCTCTTGGCGGTGCCCTTCTCGCCCCGCACGAGCACCCCGCCGATGTTCGGCGCGACGGCGTTGAGCAGCAGGGCCAGTTGCAGATCCTGCTGCCCGACCACCGCGGTGAACGGGAATCGCGTGCTCACTCGTCTCCCTCCAGCTCTCCCTCGAGTTCCAGATACGTCGCCCGCAGCCGCTCCAGGGTCTCCTGGTCCGGCTCCGCCCACAGGCCACGGTCGGCCGCCTCCAGCAGGCGCTCGGTGATGCCGCGCAGGGCCCACGGGTTGGACTTCTTCATGAAGTCCTGGTTCTCCGGGTCGAAGACGTACTCGGCCGACAACTTCTCGTACATCCAGTCGTCCACCACGCCCGCCGTGGCGTCGTACCCGAAGAGGTAGTCCACGGTCGCCGCCATCTCGAAGGCGCCCTTGTAGCCGTGCCTGCGCATCGCGGCCATCCAGCGCGGGTTGACCACGCGGGCGCGGAACACCCGGTGCGTCTCCTCGCCGAGGGTGCGGGTCTTGACCTGGTCGGGGACGGCCGAGTCGCCCACGTACGCCTCGGGGCTGGTGCCGGTCAGATGGCGGACCATGGCGACCATGCCGCCGTGGTACTGGAAGTAGTCGTCCGCGTCGACGAGGTCGTGCTCCCTGGTGTCGACATTTTTCGCCGCCACCGCGATCCGCCGGAACGCCGTCTCCATGTCCCCCCGCGCCGCGCGCCCGTCCAGCCCGCGCCCGTAGGCGTAGCCGCCCCAGACGGCGTACACCTCGGCGAGGTCCGCGTCGGAGCGCCAGTTGCGGGCGTCGATCAGGGGGAGCAGGCCGGCGCCGTACGCGCCCGGCTTGGAGCCGAAGACGCGGGCCGTGGCGCGGCGGCGGTCGCCGTGTTCGGCGGTGTCCTCCTCGACGTGGGCGCGGACGTAGTTGGACTCGCCGGGCTCGTCCAATTCGGCCACCGCGCGCACCGCGTCGTCGATCAGCCCGACCACATGCGGGAACGCGTCCCGGAAGAAGCCGGAGATGCGCACGGTGACGTCGATGCGCGGACGCCCCAGCTCGGCGAGCGGCACGATCTCGAACCCGGTGACCCGGCGCGAGGCGTCGTCCCACACCGGGCGGCAGCCCAGCAGCGCGAGGATCTCCGCGATGTCGTCACCCTGGGTCCGCATCGCGGAGGTGCCCCACACGGTGAGCCCGACCGACTTGGGGTACTCCCCGGTGTCGGCGAGATACCGCTGCACCAGCGAGTCCGCGAGCGACTGCCCGACCTCCCAACTCAGGCGGGACGGGATCGCCTTGGGGTCGACGGAGTAGAAGTTGCGCCCGGTCGGCAGCACGTTGACCAGACCCCGCGTGGGCGACCCGGAGGGCCCCGCCGGGACGTAACCGCCGTCCAGCGCACGGAGGATGTGCCCGATCTCGTCGGTGGTCCGGGCGAGCCGGGGCACGACCTCCGTACAGGCGAACTCCAACACCGCCGTGGTGTCGGCCAGTTGGAAGCCGAGTACCTCATCCAGCACCGCCGGTACGGCCGCCCGGTCCCAGTCCCGCGCCTCCATGCCCTCGGCGATGCCGCGGCACAGCTTCTCCAACAGGTCGACCGCGTCGGCGCCGGTGCGCGCCGGGCCCTCGGCCAGGTCGGTCAGCTCCACCGGCACCTTCACCGGCGCGCCCGGCTCGGCCAGCAGCTCCTTCTCCACCAGCCCGAAGTGCTGCGCGAGCGCGGCCCGCAGTCCGGGCAGGGCGTTCGCCTGGCCGCCCCACACCTGGGAGGCGCGCAGCACGGCGAGGACGAGGTTGACGCGGGCCTCGCCCTCGGGGCCGCCGCCCAGGATGTGCAGTCCGTCGCGGATCTGCACGTCCTTGATCTCGCAGAGATAGCCGTCGATGTGCATGACGAACGAGTCGAAGTCGTCGTCCTCCGGCTGCTCGTCCACGTGCAGGTCGTGGTGCAGCTCGGCGGCCTTGACCAGGGTCCAGATCTGGGCGCGCACGGCCGGCGCCTTCGTCGGGTCCAGGTCGGAGACGAGCGCGTACTCGTCCAGGAGTTGTTCCAGCTTGGCGAGGTCGCCGTAGGTGTCGGCGCGGGCCATCGGCGGCACCAGGTGGTCGACCACCGTGGCGTGGCCGCGCCGCTTGGCCTGGGTGCCCTCGCCGGGGTCGTTGACGATGAACGGGTAGATCAGCGGGAGTTCACCGAGCACCGCGTCCGGGGCGCAGCCGCGCGAGAGGCCGAGGCCCTTGCCGGGCAGCCACTCCATGGTGCCGTGCTTGCCCATGTGGACCACCGCGTCGGCGCCGAAACTGTTCTCCAGCCAGCGGTAGGCGGCCAGGTAGTGGTGCGAGGGCGGCATGTCGGGGTCGTGGTAGATGGCGATGGGGTTCTCGCCGAAGCCGCGCGGCGGCTGGATCATCACGACGACGTTCCCGAACCGCAGGGAGGCGAGCACGATGTCATCGCCGTCCACGTACAGGCTGCCCGGCGGCTCGCCCCACGCCTCCAGCATCGCGTCGCGCAGCTCGGGGTCGAGGGTGTCGAACCAGGCCCGGTAGTCCGCCAGCGGCACCCGGGCGGGCGCGGCGGCGAGCTGCTCCTCGGTCAGCCACTCCACGTCGTGCCCGCCGGCCGCGATCAGCCGGTGGATCAACTCGTCGCCCTCGGCGGGGTGTTCGTCCACCCCGTACCCGGCGTCCCGCAGCGCGTCCAGCACCCGGACCGCCGAGGCGGGGGTGTCCAGGCCGACGGCGTTGCCGACGCGGGAGTGCTTGGTCGGGTAGGCGGTGAAGACCAGCGCGATCCGCTTCTCCGCGTTCGGCTTGTGCCGAAGTGCCGCGTGCCGTACGGCGATTCCGGCGACCCGGGCGGCGCGCTCGGGGTCGGCGACGTAGACCGGGACCTCGTCGGGGCCGGGCTCCTTGAAGGAGAAGGGCACGGTGATCAGGCGGCCGTCGAACTCCGGGATGGCGACCTGCATCGCGGCGTCCATGGGGGAGAGGGCCGCGTCGGACGCGTCCCAGGCGGCCCGCGTGGAGGTGAGGCAAAGTCCTTGCAGCACCGGCACGTTGAGGTCGGCGAGGGCACCGATGTCCCACGCCTCCTCGTCGCCGCCCGCCGAGGCGGCCGAGGCGTGCGCCCCGCCGGCCGCGAGCACGGTGGCGACCAGGGCGTCGGCCCGGCCCAGCAGTTCGTACAGCCCGGCGTCCGCGTCGCGCAGCGAACCGCAGTACACCGGAAGGGCGTTGGCCCCGCGCTCCTCGATGGCCGCGCAGAGGGTGTCCACGAAGGCGGTGTTGCCGCTGAGTTCGTGCGCCCGGTAGAAGAGCACGCCCACGGTCGGCCGGCCGGGCCGCTGCTCGTAGGCGCCGTGCAGCCCGAACTCCGGCATCCGGTGCGGCTCTTCGAAGCCCTCGCCGGTCAGCAGGACGGTGTCGGAGAGGAACCGGGACAGCTCCAGCAGGTTCGCCGGGCCGCCCTCGACCAGATAGCGCAGCGCCTCAGCGACGACCCCGGCCGGTGCGGTGGACTCGGCCATCAGCTCGGCGTCCGGCACGCTCTCGCCGCCCAGCAGCACCGTCGGCACCCCGGACGCCTTCAGCGCGGCGAGCCCGTCCTCCCAGGCCCGCTTGCCGCCCAGCAGCCGGACGACCGCCAGGTCCGCGCCGTCGAGCAGGGCGGGCAGGTCGTCGGCCGCGTCGACGCGGGACGGGTTGCCGATGCGGTAGTCGGCGCCGCTGGCGCGGGCGGCCAGCAGGTCCGTGTCGGCGGTGGACAGCAACAACACTGTGCTCATGCGGGCGCTCCCGGTGGAATGAAGGGCAGTCCTGCGGGCGCGCCCGACTCGATGAGCCGCCAGAGCGCGTCCGTGTCCGCGTGGTGTTCGATGAGGTCGCCGAGCAGGTCGAGCTGCTCCTCGCGCAGCGCGGCGAACGACGTGTCGGGGGCCGGGACGAAGCGGCGCCCACAGGCGGCGGCGACCTCACGCAGGAAGGCGCGCCGGAAGCCGTCCGACTCCAGCGAGCCGTGCCAGTGGGTGCCCCAGACCTGGCCGGTACGGCAGCCGTCCAGGAAGGGCATCCCGCCCAGCACCTCGGCGACCCCGTGATGGATCTCGTACCCCTCGACCGGCTCACCCAGGGCTTCCCCTACGGGCCGGGCCAGGGTCTTCTCGGGGTGGAACCGCACCCGCACCGGGAGCAGCCCGAGCCCCGGCACGCTTCCGGCGCGCGACTCGACGTCGTCCTCGATGTGCTCGCCGAGCACCTGGAAGCCGCCGCAGATCCCGAGCACCGGACGCCCCTCGGCGGCCCGGCGCGCTAGCGCGTCCGCGAGCCCCCGCTCGCGCAGCCACTGAAGCGCCCGTACGGTGCCGCGCGTGCCCGGCACCACCACGAGGTCCGCGTCGGCCAGCTCCTCCGGCCGGTCCACGAAGCGGACCACCACGCCGGGTTCGGCGGCCAGGGCGTCCACATCGGTGAAGTTGGACATCAGCGGGACCGCGCACACGGCGACCCGCAGCACGTCCTCGCCGTACGGGGGAGCGACGGTGGATTCCCGTACGGTCCCGCGCAGGGACACCCGGAGACCGTCCTCCTCGTCGATGCCGAGCCCGTGCCGGAACGGCAGCACCCCGTAGGTGTGCCGTCCGGTGAGCCCGCGCAGCATGTCGAGCCCAGGTTCCAGCAGCGTCACGTCGCCCCGGAACTTGTTCACCAGGAACCCGGCGACCAGCGCCTGGTCCTCGGGGGAGAGCAGGGCGACGGTGCCGAAGAAGGACGCGAAGACCCCGCCCCGGTCGATGTCGCCGACGACGAGGACGGGCAGCCCGGCGCCCCGCGCGACGCCCATGTTGACGATGTCGGTGCGCCGCAGGTTGATCTCGGCCGGCGAACCCGCGCCCTCACAGATCACCGCGTCATACGTGCCCCGCAACTCCGCAAGGCACTCCAACACCGTGCCCAACAAGGCTTGTTGACGCCCGCCGTGGTACCCCCGCGCGCTCAGCTCGCCCACCGGCTTCCCCAGCAGCACCACTTGGCTGCTGCGCTCACCGCCGGGCTTCAGCAGCACGGGGTTCATCAGCGCGGTCGGCTCCACCCGGCACGCCTGCGCCTGCATGGCCTGCGCCCGCCCGATCTCCGCGCCCTCACGGGTCACGAAGGAGTTGAGGGACATGTTCTGCCCCTTGAACGGCGCCACCTTGACGCCCTGCCGGACCAGCCACCGGCAGATCCCGGCCGTCACCACGCTCTTGCCCGCGTCGGACGTCGTCCCCGCGACCAGCAGACCACCGCTCACCTGCCCCGCCCCCTGGTGATGAGACGCCCGGCGACGGTGACGCCGAGCGCGAGCAGACCGACCCGGCGGGAGAGCCGTACGGCCCGCCCGATGTCGGCGACCCGGACCGGCCGCCCGGTGCCGTTGAGCACGGGCCGGTGCTCGACGCGGCCGCCGTAGGAGAGGGTGCCGCCCAGCCGGACGCCGAGCGCGCCCGCGAACGAGGCTTCCACCGGGCCCGCGTTGGGGCTCGGGTGCCGGTGCGCGTCCGCCCGCCAGGCCCGTACCGCCCCGCGCGGGTCGTCCCCGGCGAGCGCGGCGAGTACGGCGGTGAGCCGGGCGCCGGGCCAGCCGGCCACGTCGTCCAGCCGGGCGGAGGCCCAGCCGAAGCGGCGCAGCCGGGGCGACTTGTGCCCGACCATCGCGTCCAGCGTGTTCACGGCCCGGAACCCCAGCAGCCCCGGCACCCCGGCCACCGCGCCCCACACCAGGGCGCCCACCACGGCGTCGGAGGTGTTCTCCGCGACCGACTCCACCACCGCGCGCGCGATCGCGTCGGCGTCCAGCGCCTCGGGGTCCCGGCCGCACAGATGCGGCAGCCGGGCGCGGGCGGCGGCGAGGTCGCCGCGCTCCAGGGCGTGGCCGACCGCGGACGCCTCGCGGGCGAGCGAGGTACCACCGACCACGGCCCAGGTGGTGGCGGCGGTCAGTGCGGCGGAGCCGGGGATGGAGGCGCGTACGGCGCGCGCCGCCACCACGCCGAGCGCGGTGGCGCCTCCGGCGCACACCAGGGTGTGCAGCGCGCCCCAGCCGCGGTGGTCGTGCCACAGCGCGCGCTCCACGCGCCCGGCGGCCCGCCCGAAGGCGGCGACGGGGTGCATGCGCTGGGGATCGCCCAGGAGGAGATCACCGAGGAGGCCGGCGGCGGCACCGTACGCGTACGAGCGATCGGCGCCCATCGGCTAACTCGCCGTGGGCGTGCCGGTGTTCCTGGTGCGGGTTCTCGGGCGGCGGCCGGGCATGACGGTAGTCCTCACTCAGGGTGTCCACGCCCTGGTTCGACGAGACCGGCGACGAGAGTTCCTGGCTCCCGGGGACTTCTCCCCGGTGACAGTGGCGGGACCGCGCCGGATTCGCACCGGCTTCCTCTGCTGTCGCCGTACATGGCCCGCGAAGTCCACCACGTGCCCGGAAGGGCCGTCAACCTGCCTGTGACCTGCGGGAGAAGAGTGTGTGGAGCCCCACACCGGCACCGGTGGGAACAGCGGAGGGCCCCCGCGCGGCATGTGCCGTGCGGGGGCCCTCCGGAAGTGCGGGTGCTAGGCGACGATCAGGTAGAAGCCGTACGCCACCGCCGCCGCGCAGGCGGCGAAGCAGGCGTAGGCGCCGGTCACCGCGAGCGGGGCCGAGCCGCCGGTGGCCACCGCGCGCTCGCGGCGGGCCAGCCCGCTGACGCCGAGGGTGAACAGGCCCACCAGGGCCACCGTGACCACGAGGCTGACGCCGAAGACGGAGCCGAGGGCCGCCCAGTCGATCTTCATGGGGATGTTCCTCCAGTTGCCGGGTGGTCAGACCCGGGCGGACGGCGCGGTGGTGGCGGGGGTGGGCTCGGTCGTACGGGACTCGGCGGTGGCGGCCGGGATGGTGGCCGTCAGGTCGTCCGCGACGATGCCCACGGGGGGCGGGGTGACCATGGCCATCGCGGTGGTCACCACACCGGCCGGCTCGGTGTACTCCTCGGCGGTGACGTGGGTGTGGTCGATGACCTCGCGGCGGGAGATCTTCCAGATGGCGAAGCTGGAGCCGGCCAGGAAGAGCGCGACCAGCGCGGTGCCCCAGTCGCCCAGGCCGGTCACGGCCTCGGCGCCCGCGCCGACCAGCGCGGCGGCCGGCAGGGTCAGCGCCCAGGCGACGAACATCCGGGTCGCGGTGGACCAGCGGACCACTCCGCCCTTGCGGCCGAGGCCCGCGCCCATCACCGAGCCGGAGACGACGTGGGTGGTGGAGAGGGAGAAGCCGAGGTGGGAGGAGGCCAGGATCGCGGTCGCGGCGCTGGTCTGCGCGGCGAAGCCCTGACGGGGCTCCAGGTCGGTCAGACCCTTGCCCATGGTGCGGATGATGCGCCAGCCGCCGATGTAGGTGCCGAGCGCGATGGCCAGGCCGGCGGAGAGGATCACCCAGGTGGGAGGGTTGGCACCGGGGGAGAGGGCGCCGCCCGCGATCAGCGCGAGGGTGATGATGCCCATGGTCTTCTGCGCGTCGTTGGTGCCGTGCGCGAGGGAGACCAGGCCGGCCGAGGCGATCTGGCCGGCGCGGTAGCCCTTGCGGGTCGCGGGGGTGTCGCCGTCCCGGCCGATGCCGTAGGAGAGGCGGGTGGCGAGCATCGTGGCGAGGCCCGCCACGATCGGCGCGGCCACCGCCGGGAGCAGCACCTTGGTCACCAGCGCGTCACCGTGGACCGCGCCGAAGCCCGCCGAGGCGACGGTGGCACCGACGAGGCCGCCCATCAGGGCGTGCGAGGAGCTGGACGGCAGGCCCACCAGCCAGGTCAGCAGGTTCCAGAGGATCGCGCCGGTCAGGGCCGCGAAGATGACCTCGGGACGGATGCCGGTCTCGTCGACGAGACCCTTGGAGATCGTGTTGGCGACCTCCACCGAGAGGAAAGCGCCCACCAGGTTGAGCGCGGCGGACATGGCCACCGCGACCTTGGGCTTGAGAGCGCCGGTCGAGATGGTGGTGGCCATCGCGTTGGCGGTGTCGTGGAAACCGTTCGTGAAATCGAACGCGAGTGCGGTTATCACCACTATCGCGAGGATCAGCGAGAAGCTTTCCATTTACCCAGGCAATCGTTCGAAGTCGTTGGCGGGTTGAACGTAGGCAACCTGGGTGAACGGAAGGTGAACTGGGACGGGCGCCTTGGTGCCGGAAGCGGGACCCCGGATTCCGGGGGCTTCGGGGGGCCTTGCGGGGCCTGTTCAGCGCCCGCGCGCGAAGGCCCGCAGCCGGGTGGTGGAGCCGCCGAAGAGATCCTGGTCACCCGGCAGTTTTCCCTTGGTGCCGTGCTGCCAGAACGTCCAGTACCGCCAGCCGCCGGGCAGCCTGCCGGGGCCGGAGGAACCGTGGCTCGCGATCCACAGCGCGTGGTCGGCGGCGAAGGCGCGGCTGTTGCCGGTGCAGGCGGTCCACCAGTTGGTGGTGGTGTAGATGACCGGGCGGCGGCCGGTCTCCCGGCGCACCTCGTCGCTGAAGGACCTGATCCAGCGCACCATCCGCGTCCGGCTCAGCCCGTAGCACTTGTGGTGCTTGTCGTACGGGTTGTACTCGATGTCCAGCGCGGGCGGCAGTGTCACCCCGTCCGCCTGCCAGTCACCGCCGTGCCGGACGAAGTACGCGGCCTGCGCGGCGCCGGAGGAACGGTTCGGCAGGGCGAAGTGGTACGCGCCCCGGATCAGGCCGGCCCGGCGGGCGCCGTCGTACTGGCCGGTGAAGTAGGGGTTGCGATAGCTCGTGGCCTCGGTCGCCTTGACGTACGCGAACCGGGCGCCCTTGGCGCGGGCCGCGTACCAGTCGACGCGCCTCTGGTGCGAGGAGACGTCGTGGCCCTTGGGCTGGGTCCGGCGCAGTTCGGGCTTCGCGGCCACGGGGGCGTGGGCGGCGGTGAGGGCCCCGGTGAGGGTGAGGGCCGTCAGGGCCGCCGCGAGGACGCCCGCGCGGCGACGGGTTGATGAGCGGTCACGGGCCATGCGGTCCCCCGGCGAGACGTGGTCCAGCGGCAAGAGGGATCAGTGAATGCCGGAGGTTCGTCAGAAGTGTGACTATTTCTGGCGTTTCCGGTCGGTTTCGCTCGTTCGGCGGCGCGTGGAGGGGGCCGAAGCGGGCACACGGGCGGCCGCCTGCTGGCAGGATCGCGGCATGGCGGAGCAACGGCGGGACGCGGACGGCGACGAGGCGCGGGCCTGGGACGAGCTGGTGGCCACCGCCCGGCGGACCGTCGCCGACGGACTGGTCGTCGGCACCTCCGGCAACGTCTCCGTACGGGTGGGCGACACGGTTCTGGTCACCCCCTCGGGCGTGCCCTACGACCGGCTCACCCCGGCCGACGTCACCGGCGTCGACCTCTCCGGCCGCCAGGTGCTCGGGACCCTGGTGCCGACCAGCGAACTCCCCCTGCACCTCGCGGTGTACCGCAGCACCGACGCCCACGCGATCGTCCACACCCACGCCGTGCACGCCACCGCCGTCTCCACCCTGGTCACCGAGCTGCCCGCCATCCACTACATGACCGGCGCCCTCGGCGGTCCCGTACGGGTCGCCCCCTACGCCCCCTACGGCACCCCCGAACTCGCCGCCCACGCGCTCCGGGCCCTCGACGACCGCTCCGGCTGTTTGCTGCGGAACCACGGCACCCTCACCTACGGGGACACCCTGGACCGCGCCTACGACCGCACCGCCCAACTGGAGTGGATGTGCCGCGTCTGGCTCACCGCGTCCTCGGTGCCGGGCCTGAGCCCCTCGCTGCTCACGGAGGCGGAACTGGCGGAGGCGGGGGAGCGGCTGCGGGGGTACGGGCAGCGCTGAGCGCCGGTGCTCCACTGGCCGGGACCCGCCCGTCCCGTGACACTGGACGCGTGCGCAAAGTCCACGTAGTCGCCGCCGCCATCGGTGCCGTGCTGGCCGCGGGCGCCGCTTCCGTGGCCGTCGGAAGGCTGGCCAGCGGAGCCGCGCTGAAGCTGCCGCCCGGCCGCCCGCTGCCCACCGAACCCCGGCTCACCGTGCACGGTCTGGAGGGGGGCAGGATCACCCTCACCCGTGACCTCGCCTCCCGGCGCCCCGGCGTCTACGGCCTCGCGGGCAACGGCTCGCACGCCGTCGTCGGAGAGGTGCTGGAGGGGGCAGAACAGAGCCCGGACACCGTCGTCCGCCGTCTCGAACGCCTCACCCACGGCGCCTTCGCCCCCGGCGACCCGGCCTGGCTCACGCCCAACGCCTACGTGGGCGACCCCGGCTCCGCCCTCGGCCTGGAGTACGCCGACATCGACATCCCCGGCGAACTCGGCCCGCTCCCCGCCTGGTTCGTGCCCGGCCCCCGGGACACCTGGGTGATCGCCGTACACGGCCTGGGCACCACCCGCGAGCAGACCCTCAACGTCATGGGGATGCTGCACG
This sequence comes from Streptomyces bauhiniae, assembly GCF_004784475.1. Taxonomy (GTDB): domain Bacteria; phylum Actinomycetota; class Actinomycetes; order Streptomycetales; family Streptomycetaceae; genus Streptomyces; species Streptomyces seoulensis. The sequence continues at coordinate 50,072 of NZ_SRRT01000003.1, read as the reverse complement.
CCCTCGGCCTGCCCGTCCTCGCCCTCGCCTACCGGGGCGACATCGGCGCCCCGCGCTCCCCGGACGGCCTGAGCCACCTCGGCGAGACCGAGTGGCGGGACGTGGACGCGGCGATCCGGTACGCCGTCCGCTACGGCGCCCGCCGGGTCGTCCTCCTCGGCTGGTCCACCGGGGCCACCATGGCCCTGCGCGCCGCCGAACGCTCCTCCGTACGGGACCGGATCGCCGGGCTGATCCTCGACTCGCCCGTCCTCGGCTGGGAGACCACCCTGCGCGCCCTGGCCCACGCCCGGCACGTCCCCGGCCCCCTGCTGCCCCTCGCGGTACGTGCCGCCCAGGGCCGGGCCGGCATGCGCACCGCCCGGCACGCCGTGGCCGTCGAACCCCTCAAGGTCCCCACCCTGATCATCCACGGCCCCGACGACAAGGTCGCCCCCTGGGCCGACTCCCGCCGCCTCGCCGCCCGCCAGCCCGGCCTCATATCCCTCCACCCCGTCCCCAAGGCCCCCCACGCCGCCATGTGGAACACCGACCCCACCCCGTACGAAGACCTCCTCCGCCGCTTTCTGACTCCGTTGCTGTAGCGGCCCGGCGGCATCAGCCCCAGGACCTCACCGCAGGCGGTCCCCCCGGCTCGCCCGCCGTTCCCGTGTTCCGGGTGGCATCCCGCCCACCCCCGCGAGGCCCCACGTCGGCCCGCCGAGTCGACCTGCCACTCCGGCCTCCGCCACTCCGGCCGACGCTCCCCACCGTTCCGCCTCCGGGCCTCCGCCGTCGGCTTCCGGTCCCTGGCCCGGAGCCTCGGTTCCCGGAGGGTCTTTTCCGCGGGGCCCCGGCCCGACAGGACCAGCCCCGGCCGCACACCCCCGCCCCCGGCGGAGCACCTCGCCCCCGGCCGGAGGCCCGGTTCTGGCCCTCTCTGTTGCCGCGTGTGACTTCCCGTTTGGGTTTTCGGACCGTCAACCGGAAGACTGCACCCGTGACGTCCCGTATCCCGCGCGACTCCAGGCTTCGACTCGTCCGACCGCGACCCCTGGCCGCCGCCCCCAGAGCTGTGAACCAGCGGCGCACGCGCCGCGCCGCGCCCCGGCCGCCCGAGGGGACGCCGGCCCCCGCCGAACTGGCGAGACTCGCCCGGACCGTCCTCGCCGGGGCGGTCCGGGTGGCCCGGTGGGCCGACCTCGCCCTGGGACCCGGCAGCGACGCCGGCACCGCCGACGGCAAGGCCACCCTCTCCGACGCGACCGCCGAGCGCGCCGCCGCCGACCTCGGCCTCACCCCCGCGCAGATCCGCGCCGACTGGGACACCGCCCGCCTCTCCGGCCTGGTCGAGGTGCACGGCGACAGCGCCCGCCCCAGTTGGCGCCTGCGCGCCTGGGACCGGGACGACAGCGCCGTACTGCGCGGCTGGGTCGCCCTCTTCGACGCCTGGTCGCTGGCCTGCCCCGAGCCCAGCGGGCAGGAGCCGGCCACGGTCGCCGAGGTCGTCTCCGCCATGCCCCAGGTCCTCTCCTTCCTCCAGCTCTCCGCAGGGCCCGTCCCGGCGGAGCAGTTGCTCGACCTGCTCCAGCAGCGGGTCACCGAACTGCGCACCGAACGCTGCGAGGTCACCTACGCCCCCGGCGCCGTCGAGGCCCCCGTCCTCACCGCGCCCGCCCCGGACGTCCCCCTCGCCCCCCTCCTGGACTGGGCCGTGGAAGCGCTCGCGGCGGTCGGCGCGCTCACCCACGGCGACGGCCACGCCACCCTCACCCCGCTCGGAAGCTGGGCGGTCTGGGTCAAGCTGGAGCAGATCTGCGTCGCCGCGCAGAGCCCCGCCGGGAACATCGAGCAGTCCGCCGAGGACATGCTGCGCGGCTGCGCCCAGCTCCGCCCCAACGCCGCCCGCGCCGAGTACCGCGCCTGGCTCGCCGCCCGCACCGTCGGCGGAGCCGTCGGCCAGCTCCTGGACGCCGCCCGGGGCGACGACGCCCTGCTGCGCGGCCTCGCCTTCGAGGCGCTCCGCGTGGTCGGCGCCCCCGCCGAGCACGAGGTCCGCGCCGTCGTCGCGGAGCCCGCGCTGCGCCCCTACGCCCTGCTGTGGCTCGCCGAGTACGACGGCGTCGACCCGGAGGACGCCCACGAGGTCCTCACCCGCGAGGAAGCCACCTGGCTCTGGGTCGACACCGCCGCCGCCGTCGCCGACCACGGCGAGACCGACATGCTCGTCCGGCACCTCGAGGCGGCGGTGCAGCCCACCGTCCCCGCCCTGCTGGAGGAGGTCCGGTCCGTGGGCCACCCCCGCACCGTGCAGGTCCTGGTCGCGCTCGCCGCCGCCCACCCCGACCCCGCCCTCGCCAAGGCCGTGCGCCGGGCCGCCTTCCAGGTGCACACCGGAGGCTGAGCAGGGCCCTGCCGGACGCCCCCGCCGCTTCAGGACGGCAGCGCGGGGGCGTACGTGCCGAAGCTCCAGACGTTGCCCTCGGCGTCCCGCGCCATGTAGTCCCGCGAGCCGTAGTCCTGGTCGGTCGGGGGCATCAGGATCTCCACCCCGTGCTCCACCGCACGCCGGTGATGGGCGTCCACGTCGGCCGCGTCGTCCAGGACCACGTACACCCCCGCCCGGCCCCCGCCCCTCATCGCCTCGTCGAAGGCACCGCCGCGCCCCATGGACCCCAGCATCACCGCGCCGTTCCCCTGGGTCAGCTCGGCGTGCAGCACCGTGCCGTCCTCCGACTCGTACACCGCCAGCTCGGTGAAGCCCAGCGCCCGCGTGAGCTGCGCGATCGCCGCCCGCGCGTCCGCGTACAGCAGCGTCGGGTACACGCTGGGGCGCCCACTGGTGTCCGCCATGCCGATCACTCCCTTGTGAACGGTTCCGTCCCGCTTCGTCCCCTCAGTCTGGCAGCCCCCACTGACAATGCCTCAGGCCGAGCGCCTCAGCCGAACGTGTTGCACCGGTCCGGATCGCCCGTCCGGTACCCCTGGTCGAACCACTGCTGGCGCTGCAGCGAGGACCCGTGCGTCCAGGTCTCCGGGGTGACCTTCCCCTGGAACTCCTCCTGGATACGGTCGTCGCCCACGGCCGCCGCCGCGTTCAGCCCGTCCTTGATGTCCGCCGGGGTCAGCTCGGTGATCAGCGGCTTGCCCGACTCGGCCGGCGTCGTCGTCGCGTGGTGCGCCCACACCCCGGCATAGCAGTCCGCCTGGAGTTCGACCCGGACCGAGCTGCTGTTCTCGCCGGTCGTCCCGTCCTGGGTCCGGCCCAGCGTGCCCATCAGGTCCTGCACATGGTGGCCGTACTCGTGCGCGATCACATACGCCTGCGCGAACGGACCCCCGCTCGCCCCGAACTTGGTGCGCAGCTCGTCGAAGAAGTCCAGGTCCAGATAGACCCGCTGGTCACCGGGGCAGTAGAACGGCCCCACGGCCGCCGTCGCCGCCCCGCAGGCGGTACGGATCTGCCCGGTGAAGAAGTACGTCTCCGCCGGGGTGTACCGCTTCCCCTGCTGCCGGAACTCGCCCGACCAGTAGTCCTGCACGCTGTTGACCACCGCGACCGCCCGGCAGTCCTCACGGGTGTTCGCGTCCCGGCCGGTACGGCAGGACTGCTGGACCTCGCTCACCGAGGAGGGCTGGGCCGCGGACTCCTCACCGCCGGAGGAGAGCCCGAGCTGGTCCGGGCCGACGCCCAGGAACAGCGCCAGCAGCAGCCCGACCAGCCCGACGACACCGCCCCCGATCGTCGCCCGGCCGCCCGGCACCCGGCTCCCGCGCACGTCCCGCACCTCGGAGGTGTCCAGATTCGCGTCGTCGTCGAACTGCACAGCCCGTCACCTTCTGTCGGCTTCTGTCAGGTCCATCGGCTTCTGCGCGCTTCCGGCCGACCCGTCACACCCGTCGCCCGCAGCTCACGCGGCATATCTACCCCGCGAGCCCCCGCACCCCGCCACCCGAGGCAGGAAAAGGGCTTGCCCGCCCCCGTTAGACTGGCCCCATGGCCATTCTCCTCGCGCATTAGACGGCGGGAACGCCCTCGACAGCCGCCCATCCGTCAACCACGTACGCCCAGGAGTATGTCCGTGATCTCCGCCTCCGGTATCGAGCTGCGCGCCGGTGCGCGCGTCCTCATCGAGAACGCCACCTTCCGCATCGCCAAGGGCGACCGCATCGGCCTCGTCGGCCGCAACGGCGCGGGCAAGACCACCCTCACCAAGTGCCTCGCCGGTGACGGCATCCCGGCCGCCGGCACCATCACCCGCTCCGGCGAGGTCGGCTACCTCCCGCAGGACCCCCGCACCGGCGACCTCGACGTCCTCGGCCGCGACCGCATCCTCTCCGCCCGCGGCCTCGACGTACTGATCCGCAAGATGCGGGAGAACGAGCAGCGCATCGCCAACGGCTCCGGCGCCACCCGCGAGAAGGCCCTGCGCCAGTACGAGCGCCAGGAGACCGAGTTCCTCACCAAGGGCGGGTACTCCGCCGAGGCCGAGGCCGCGACCATCGCCGCCGCGCTGAACCTGCCCGACCGCGCGCTCAGCCAGCCGCTGCACACCCTCTCCGGTGGTCAGCGCCGCCGTATCGAGCTGGCCCGCATCCTGTTCTCGGACGCCGACACCCTGCTGCTCGACGAGCCGACCAACCACCTCGACGCCGACTCGATCGTCTGGCTGCGGGACTACCTCAAGACCTACCGCGGCGGCTTCATCGTGATCTCCCACGACGTCGACCTGGTCGAGACGGTGGTCAACAAGGTGTTCTACCTGGACGCCAACCGCTCCCAGATCGACGTCTACAACATGGGCTGGAAGCTCTACCAGCAGCAGCGCGAGGCCGACGAGAAGCGCCGCAGGCGCGAGCGGCAGAACGCCGAGAAGAAGGCCGCCGCCCTGCACTCGCAGGCCGACAAGATGCGCGCCAAGGCCACCAAGACGGTCGCCGCGCAGAACATGGCCAAGCGCGCCGACAAGCTGCTCTCCGGCCTGGAGGCCGTCCGCCAGTCCGACAAGGTCGCCAAGCTCCGCTTCCCCGAGCCCGCCCCCTGCGGCAAGACCCCGCTGATGGCGGAGGGCCTGTCGAAGTCGTACGGCTCGCTGGAGATCTTCACCGACGTCGACCTGGCCATCGACAAGGGCTCCCGCGTCGTCATCCTCGGCCTCAACGGCGCCGGCAAGACCACCCTGCTGCGCCTCCTCGGCGGCGCGGAGCAGCCCGACACCGGCTCGGTCGTCCCCGGCCACGGCCTCAAGCTCGGCTACTACGCCCAGGAGCACGAGACCCTGGACCCCGAGCGCACCGTCCTGGAGAACATGCGCTCGGCCGCGCCGGACCTGGACCTGGTCGAGGTCCGCAAGACGCTCGGCTCGTTCCTCTTCTCCGGCGACGACGTCGACAAGCCGGCCGGGGTCCTCTCCGGCGGCGAGAAGACCCGCCTGGCGCTGGCCACCCTGGTCGTCTCCTCGGCCAACGTGCTGCTGCTGGACGAGCCCACCAACAATCTCGACCCCGCCAGCCGCGAGGAGATCCTCGGCGCGCTGCGCACCTACAAGGGCGCCGTCGTCCTGGTCACCCACGACGAGGGCGCCGTGGAGGCGCTCCAGCCGGAGCGGATCATCCTGCTCCCGGACGGCGTGGAGGACCTGTGGGGCTCCGGTTACGCCGACCTGGTCGCCCTCGCCTGACCCTCGTAAGACCCCCGGCACGATCACTCGAACCGATCATTCGGCCCAGTGGTGATCCACCATCTGAGTGAGATCTCCTCATACCGAGGTGTGTCCTACACGGATTTCGCGGCCGGTCCCCCCGTACCCGAGCGGTACCGGGGGACCGGCCGTTCCGCGTCTCTGACCTGGGGCTTCCCGATTCCACCCGTTCGGCGGTACGCGCGCGCCGGGTCGGAATCGCTGATTCCGTATGTGCGGACCCGCTCCTGTCGTCACAACCTCGTCTCACGGACCTTGCCGAATGGGTGGCCAACCCGACGAGAAGGGGTGATCATGAGAAGACCAGAGCGCACTTCCCATGAGGAGGACCGGGTGGCCGAGACTCTGAAGAAGGGCAGCCGGGTTACCGGCGCCGCGCGCGACAAGCTCGCGGCAGACCTGAAGAAAAAGTACGACTCCGGTGCGAGCATCCGGGCGCTGGCCGAGGAGACCGGTCGCTCGTATGGCTTTGTGCACCGGATGCTCAGCGAGTCGGGCGTCACGCTCCGTGGGCGTGGCGGCGCGACGCGGGGCAAGAAGGCCGCGTCGTCCTGACTCCGGGCGGCCCATCGGCTTCGATGGTGGCCACCCGGTCGGTCCCCTGATCGTCCGGGTGGTTACTGTGCAGTCACTTCGCGGTGCCGTACGGCGCCGCGCGATGACCGCACCCACCGGAGGCGCCCCATGGCTTCGCCCGACCAGGACCTCGCTCCTGTACTCGACAAGGACGGCGTACGGCTCACCGTCGACGACGCGCTCGCCACGGTGACCCTGACCAACCCGGCCAAGCGCAACGCGCAGAGCCCCGCTCTGTGGCGGGCGCTGGCCGAGGCGGGCCGGGCGCTGCCGGGTTCCGTCCGCGTCGTCGTGCTGCGTGGCGAGGGCAAGTCCTTCTCCGCCGGTCTTGACCGCCAGATGTTCACGCCGGAGGGGATCGAGGGCGAGCCGACCTTCATCGATCTCGCGCGCCGTGACGACGCCGGGGTCGACTCCGCCATCGCCGCCTTCCAGGAGGCGTTCACCTGGTGGCGGCGCAATGACATCGTGTCCATCGCCGCCGTGCAAGGACACGCCATCGGCGCCGGCTTCCAGTTGGCTCTCGCCTGTGACCTGCGTGTCGTCGCCGACGACGTACAGTTCGCCATGCGCGAGACCAGCCTCGGCCTGGTCCCCGACCTCACCGGCACCCACCCGCTGGTCGGCCTCGTCGGCTACGCCCGCGCGCTGGAGATCTGTGTGACCGGCCGCTTCGTGCACGCCGAAGAGGCGGTCGTCTCCGGCCTCGCCAGCGTCGCCGTGCCCGCCGCCGAACTCGACGGCGCCGCCACCGACCTCGCCTCCGCCGTGCTGGCCGCGCCGCGCGACGCCGTCGTGGAGACCAAGGCGCTGCTGCGCGGTGCCGTCGGCCGCTCCTTCGACGAGCAGGTCGTCGCCGAGCGCGCCGCCCAGGCCCGCCGGCTGCGGGACCTCGCGGGCATCGGCGACTGAGCCCGCCCCGGCGCTCACTCCACGCCGGTCACCAGGACCGCCACCGTCGGGCGGTCCTCCAGCGTGTCCCGTACCGCCGCGCGCACCCGCTGGGCCACCTCGGTGGCCCGGTGCGCGGAGTCCGTGGCGATCTCCACGTACACATGCCGGTGCGGGAGGGCCGCGTCCGACTCGCGCCGCTGGACCCGGACCGCGTGCCCCCGGTCGCCGAAGGCGGCCGTCAGCCGGGTCACCCCGGCCACCGTGAGCACGGCCGCGGCCACTGCCGCCTCGTCCGGGTCGGTGGTCCGCTCGGCGTCCGGCGCCCGCTGCGCCTGAGGCGCCGGGGGCGGTTCGGCGGGCGGCTCCAGCAGGTCCGTCACGCGCAGGTCCACCTCCGTCACGGTGAGCCCGAGCCGGTCGGCCGCCGCCGTCAGCGCCTCCCGCAGCCGGTCCGCCGTCTCCGGCAGCGGCCGGGCGGCAGTCGCCGCGAAGTCCGCCGTCACCCGCAGGGGCCCCGGCCACAGCGCGCTCGGCGGGGCCGGTACGACCGGCTCGCTCACCTCGCGCGGATCGGCCGGACCGATCCGCAGCGTGCCCAGCCACGCCCCCGGCACCTCGGCCGCCGCCCCGGCCAGCACCGAGGCGGCCGCCCGTTCCGTCATCCACGCGCCGTCCCGGCTGCCGCCGAGCGGCAGCAGTCTGCCGGGCGCCAGTCGCTGCCGTACCGCCTGTGTCCAGTCCGCCGTCATTCCTCCACCCTGCCCTCTCCACGGCGCGCAACGGCGCAGGCGTGCTTACGGTGGTCGGAGAACGACGACCGAAAAGGGGAGCAGTGGCGATGAGCGAGATGGCAACCCATGGCGGCGACAACGAGCCGCAGACCTCGGCCCGCAGGCAGTCCCGGTCCGGCGGCGGCGACCCGGCGACCAGAGGCCGCACCACCATCGCGGACGGAGTCGTCGAGAAGATCGCCGGAATGGCGGCACGGGACGTGGAGGGCGTGCACGCCATGGGCAGCGGCCTCTCCCGCACCTTCGGCGCCGTGCGCGACCGGGTACCGGGCGGCGGCAAGGCCGTCACCCGAGGGGTGAAGGCCGAGGTCGGCGAGGTGCAGACCGCGCTCGACCTGGAGATCGTCGTGGAGTACGGCTACCCGATCGGTGATGTCTCCCGCGCGGTACGGGAGAACGTGATCGCCGCCGTGGAGCGGATGACCAGCCTCGAGGTCGTCGAGGTCAACATCGCGGTCAGCGACGTCCACCTCCCGGACGAGGAGGACGACGAGGAGCCGGAGCAGCCCCGTATTCAGTGAGTCGGGGGGTACTCGTAAAAGAGGCCGGACCGGCTGACATCACTCGGCCGGACGAGCCGACTCGCTTGAAGGAGCGCTGCAGAGATGAGCATGGCAGCAGTCGGCATGATCGCCGGAATGGCGCTGGGATTCGCCGGGTTCTACGGCGGGTTCGGAGCCTTCGTGCTGGTGGCGGCCCTCGGGGCCGTCGGATTCTTCGCCGGCCGCTTCATGGACGGTGAACTGGAACTCGGCGACTTCTTCCGCCGCCGGGACGACCGCCCGCGTGACGACCGGTTCCGCACCGGTGGCGACCGGCGCGACTGGCGCCGGTGACCGCGATGAGCACGGACACCGGCGCGGCGGCGCCGGCTGTCCCGGACCGCACCCCGCCGGGCGAGCGCGGGTTCACCCGGATCGCGGACCGGGTCGTCGCCAAGATCGCCGCGCGGGCCGCGCGCGAGGCAATCGCCCCGCTGCCGCGCGACCTCGGCCCGCCGCACGCCACGGTCAACGTCCGCCCCCGGGCCCGCGGCACCGGCCCGGTGGAGGACAGCCCCTTCGCCACGGCCCGGGTGCGGGTGGTGCTGGAGCTGGAGTACCCCGGTGACATCGGCGCGCGCTGCGCCGCCGTACGCCGCCGGGTCACCGAGCGGGTGGGCACGCTGGCCAACATGGAGGTGCCGCAGGTGGTCGTCGAGGTGGAGCGGCTGCGGCTGCCCGGTGAGCGTCAGGGGAGGACGGTATGAGCGAGCCGCCGCAGGACGCCACCCGGCCCATGCCCGTGGTCGACACCGAGAAGCACCCCGACACCGAGAAGCACCCCGGCACCGGCCGGCACCGTCCGCCGGCTGACGGGCAGCCCGCCCTCTCCCCGGACGCCCGCGGCAGCGGCCGCTTCTGGTCCGCCCGCCGCGTCCCCTCGGCGATCGTCGCCCTGCTCACCCTGGGCGGCGCCGGCCTGCTGCTGTACGACGTCGTGGCCGTGCGCACCGGGCACCCGGCGATGTACTGGCGCCGCGAACTCGCCCGCCAGTTGGCCGAGCGGCACCTCGACGACATCCCGGTGCTCGGGGGCGCCGCCTTCGTCACCGCCCTCGGCCTCTGGCTGATCCTCCTCGCGCTCACCCCCGGCCTGCGCAACCTGCTCCCCATGCTCCGCCCGCGCTACGACGTACGCGCCGCGCTCACCCGCGACGCCGCCGCCCAGGTGCTGCGGGACCGGGCCGTGGAGGTGTCCGGGGTGCGCGAGGCGCGGGTGAACATGCGCCGCCGCCGGGCCGACGTGCGGGTGATCTCGCACTTCCGGGACCCCGCCGAGGTGCGGAGCGACCTGGACACCGCGCTGGCCGGCGCCGTGACCGACCTCGGCATGGTCCGGCGCCCCAAGCTGTCGGTACGCCTCCGGGGACCCGGGAAGAAGGGATGAGGGGCATGCGTTCAGGAGCCGTCAACCGCGTTCTGCTGGCGCTCGCCGGACTGGTGCTGTTCGTGCTCGGCGGGTCGGTGCTGGCCGTCGGCCTCGGCGCGCCCTCGCCCTCCTGGTGGCCGCACTCCGGCCGGCACGACGTGCTGCTCAGCCGGGCCGAGCGCACCGCCTGGCGGGACCAGGACTGGTGGTGGCCCGCGCTGATCGCGCTGCTGGCCGTCCTGTTTCTCATCGGACTGTGGTGGCTGGTGTCGGTGCTGCGCAGGCACCGGCTCTCTGAGATCCTCGTCGACTCGGGCGACGGCACCGGCGCCCTGGTGCGCGGCGGCGCGCTGGAGTCCGCGGTGGCGGACGACGCGGCCCGCCGGCCGGGCGTGGCCGGGGCCGACGCCCGCCTGAGCGGCCGCCGTACGTCCCCCGCGCTGCGCGCCGGGCTCCGCCTGGAACCCGACGCGTCCCCGGCCGCCGCCCTGGCCGACTTCGCCGAGCGTCCGCTGGGCGCGGCCCGCGACTCGACGGGCATCGAGACCCTGCCCACCGTGGTGCGGCTGCGGAAGGTCCGGCACAAGCCGGACCGGGTGAGCTGACCGGCCGCCGCCCAAAAGAAGGGGGCTCAGAACCCGTGCCGCATGCCCCCGTCGACCGGCAGCATGACGCCCGTCAGATAGGACGCGGCCGGGGACAGCAGGAACGCGGCCACCCGCCCGAACTCCTCCGGCGCCCCGTACCGGCGCAGCGGGATACGGGACTCGTTGGCCGCCCTGGTGGCGACCGGGTCGGCGGACATCGAGTCCAGCTCCCGCACCCGGTCGGTGTCGATACGGGCCGGGAGCAGGCCGACGACCCGGATGCCGCGCGGGCCCAGCTCGTCGGAGAGGGACTTGGCGAACCCGGCGAGGCCCGGCCGCAGCCCGTTGGAGACGGTCAGCCCCGCGATCGGCTCGTGCACCGAGCCCGACAGCACGAACCCGATGACCCCGCCCGGCTCCAGCTCGGCCGCCGCGGCGCGGGCCAGGCGCACCGCGCCGAGGAACACCGACTCGAACGCGTCCCGCCACTGCTCGTCGCTGTTGTCCGCGACGAAGCCGGGCGGCGGGCCGCCGACGCTGATGAGGATGCCGTCGAAACGGCCGAAGCGCTCACGGGCCAGCGCGATCAGCCGCTCGGGGGCGTCCGCCTCGGCGTTGCCGACGGCCACGCCCACCGCGTCCGGGCCCAGTTCGGCGGCGGCGTCCGCCACCCGCTGCTCGTCCCGGCCGGTGACGACCACCTTCGCCCCGTCCGCGACCAGTTGCCGCGCGGCCGCGTTGCCCAGGCCCCGCGAGGCGCCGGTGACGATGTACACCCGGTCCTTCAGTCCAAGATCCATGCTCCTATCCTGCCTCCTCGGTGCCGAACAGCGTGAGGGCGGTGTTCACCAGCGCGATATGGCTGAACGCCTGCGGGAAGTTGCCGAGCTGGCAGCCGGCCTCCTCGTCGTACTCCTCGGCCAGCAGGCCGACGTCGTTGACCAGGCCGACGAGGCGCTCGAACAGCGCGCGGGCCTCTTCGGTGCGGCCGGTCATGTGCAGGGCGTCGGCCAGCCAGAAGGAGCAGGCGAGGAAGGCGCCCTCGCCCTCGGGCAGCCCGTCCACCACCGGGCCCCCGGGGTCCTCGGTGTCGTAGCGGCGCACGAAGCCCCCGTCGCCCAGGTCGGCGGCGATCGCGTCGACCGTGCCGATCACCCGTGGGTCGTCCGGGGGCAGGAAGCCCACGCGCGGGATCAGCAGCAGCGAGGCGTCCAGCTCGCGGGAGCCGTAGTACTGGGTGAAGGTGTTGCGTTCCGGGTCGTAGCCCTTGGCGCACACCTCGGCGTGGATCTCGTCGCGCAGCTCCCGCCAGCCGGACAGGTCGCCCTCCAGTTCCGGATGCTCCTCCAGCGTGCGTACCGCGCGGTCCACCGCCACCCAGGTCATCACCTTGGAGTGGGTGAACTGGCGGCGCCCGCCGCGCACCTCCCACAGCCCCTCGTCCGGCTGCCGCCACTGCTCGTCGAGGAAGTCGATCAGCGCGCACTGCAGGGCCCACATGTGCGGGCGGGCCGAAAGACCCGACTGCCGGGCCAGCCACAGGGAGTCCATCACCTCGCCGTACACGTCGAGCTGGAGCTGGTCCACCGCGCTGTTGCCGATGCGGACCGGCGCCGAACCCGCGAACCCGGCGAGCCAGGGCAGCTCGGTCTCCGGGAGCCGGCGCTCGCCCGCGACCCCGTACATGATCTGGAGGTCCTCCGGGCTGCCCGCGACCGCCCGGAGCAGCCAGTCGCGCCACGCCTCGGCCTCCTCGTGGTACCCGGCGGCGAGCAGCACGTTCAGGGTGAGGGTGGAGTCGCGCAGCCAGCAGTACCGGTAGTCCCAGTTGCGCACCCCGCCCGGCTTCTCCGGCAGGGAGGTGGTGGCCGCCGCGACGATCCCGCCGGTGGGCCGGTAGGTGAGCGCCTTCAGGGTGATCAGCGAGCGCACCACGGCGTCCCGGTACGGCCCCTCGTACCGGCACCGCCCGCTCCAGCGCCGCCAGTCCCGGACGCTGGAGCTGAGCGCCTTGTACGGGTCGATCAGCCGGGGGCGCGGCTGGTGCGAGGGGTGCCAGGTGAGCACGAACGCCACCCGCTCGCCCTCGGCCAGGGTGAACTCCGAGTGCGTGCCGAGATCCTCGCCCCAGGTCCGTACATGCGGCTCGGAGCGCAGCCAGGTGGAGTCCGGGCCCGCGACGGCCACCCGGTGCCCGTCCGCGCGGCGCATCCACGGCACGATGGAGCCGTGGTCGAAGCGCAGCCGGAGCGTGCTGCGCACGGTGACCCGGCCGCTGACGCCCTCCACGATCCGTACGACGTCCGGGACCTTCTCGCGCTGCGGCATCAGGTCGGTGACGCGCAGGGTGCCCTCGGGGGTGTCCCACTCGGTGTCCAGGACGAGGGTGTCGGGGCGGTAGCCGCGCCGAGTGCAGGTACCGGCGCCCTTCGGCGCGATCCGCCAGTAGCCGTTGTCCTCGTCGCCCAGCAGCCGGGCGAAGCAGGCGCCGGAGTCGAAGCGGGGCAGGCAGAGCCAGTCGATCGAGCCGTCCCGGCCGACCAGGGCGGCGGTCTGCTCGTCGCCGATGACGGCGTAGTCCTCGATGCGCGGGTTCACGCCTTGGCGATTCCCCGTGCGGCCTGACGGCCAATCAGGTGGTGCGCCGGGGGAGTGACACCCGGCTCACACGGCGGCGGGTTCCGCCTCGGCCGCGCTCCCCTGCTCGGCGGCCGCCGCCCGGTCGCGCAGCTCGCGCCGGACCAGGAACCACCAGCCGACGGGCACGGCGGCGGCGAACAGCCACCACTGGATCATGTACGCGTAGTTCAGCGGGGCGTCTTCCTTGCCCGGGCTGGAGATCTGCTCCGGGGTGTCGCCCCTGGGCTCCGGCGCGGTCTGCTCCACATAGCCGCCGAGCACCTGGGCCCCGAGGCGCTTGGCCTGGTCGGCGCTGTTGATCAGCATGACCTGGCGGTCCGGGAGACCGGCGATCTGCTTGATGCCGCTGGCCGCGGTGGTCTCGTCGGCCTTCAGCCGGCCGGTGATCGTGACCTTCCCGGCCGGGGGCGCGGGGACCTTCGGGAACTCGGTCTGGGCGCCGTTCGCCGGAATCCAGCCCCGGTTGACCAGCAGCACCCGGCCGTCGGTCAGCCTCAGCGGGGTCAGGACGTGGAAGCCCACCTCGTCGTCGGCGTTGGTGCGGCGCCGGACGACCTCCTCGTGGGCGGTGTCGAAGGTGCCGGTCGCGGTGACCGTGCGGTACTTGTCGGCGTGGGTGACGGCGCGGCCGGGGGAGGCGAGCCGTTCCACGGGCACCGGATCGGCGTGCAGGGCCCGCGCGACCAGGTCGTTGCGGGCGGTGCGTTCCTCGTACCGGTGGTGCTGCCAGAAACCGAGCCTGATCATCGTCGGGATCAGCGCGATCACGACGAGGGTGAGGATCACCCACTGGCGGGTGAGCAGGAAGCGGTAGCGGTGCACCCCACGACGGTACCTGTGGGCCGTGGGGCGCATTCGGGCGGGTACCGGGTCAGACCCGGTCCACCACCCCCGCCTTCCCCTCGGCGCGGGCGCAGTGGGCGCCGCAGTACCAGTGGCCCTCCACTTCCACGCCCTGCCCGATGATCTGCACCCGGCAGTGCTCGCAGATGGGTGCCATGCGGTGGATCGCACAGGAGAAGCAGTCGAAGACGTGCACCGCGCCCTGTGCGTGGACCTCGAAGGTCATTCCGTAGTCATTGCCGCAAACTTCGCATCTCGCCATGCGCCTCAGAGTGAGCCGTACCCGCCCGCCGGGCGAGCGGGCGCGGGCGCGAATCGCGGGGAATCACCCGTGTGTACGGCTCTCAGCCGGCCGCTTCGACGTCCCGCAGCAGTTGCCCGAAGGCCGCCTCGTCGATGACCGGGGTGCCGAACTGGCGGGCCTTGGCCGTCTTGGAGGTGCCCGAGTCGGGGTCGTTGGTGACCAGCAGGCTGGTCAGCCGGGAGAGGCTGGTGGCCACGTGCAGCCCGGCCTCGGTCGCCCGGTCCTCCAGCAGCTCGCGCTCGGTGGAGGTGTCACCCGAAAAGGCCACCCGCATGCCCTGCTTGAGACGTTTGCCCGGTTCGTACCGTCCGGGGTTGGGGTACGGGCACGCGGGCCGCTTGCGCGCCGGGCGCCAGCCGGGGCCGCGTCCGCCGCCGTAACCGCCGGTCGCCTGACGGCCGATGAGCGGGGCGTCCGACCACTCGGTGAGCGGACGGCACTCCAGCAGCGGCAGCCGCACCTCGTTCGCGGCGGCCGCGCGCAGGCTCGGCCGGAACGCCTCCGCCAGCACCCGCGCATCGTCCAGCGCGTGGTGCGCCCGCTGCTGCACGACCCCGAAGTGCGCGGCGAGCGACTCCAGCTTGAAGTTGGGCAGCGGCAGGCGCAGCTCCTTGGAGAGCGCGATGGTGCACAGCCGCTGGCGCACGGGGGGCTCGCGCCGGGCGCGCGCGTACTCCCGCGCGATCATCTGCCAGTCGAAGACCGCGTTGTGCGCGACCAGTACGCGGTCGGCCAGCCGGGCCGCGAACTCCTCCGCCACCTCCGTGAAGAGCGGCGCCCCTTCGAGCACGTCGCTCGTCAGCCCGTGTATCCACACCGGGCCGGGGTCGCGCTCGGGGTTGACCAGCGTGTACCAGTGGTCCTCGACCTCGCCCCGCGCGTCCAGCCGGTACACGGCCGCGGAGATGATCCGGTCGTCGCGCGCCAGCCCGGTGGTCTCGACGTCAACGACCGCGTATCCCTTCGGATACACGGCCGGCCACGGGGTGGGCGAGGACACTGCGGTCGCGGGGTCTTCGAGCATGGTCAATGAGGATACGGGTCACCGCCGACAGCCGGGCCGCCCAGGGGCTCCCACCCCACCGACCGGGTCGGTCCTCGCAAGGGTGTACGCCCTCAAGGCCGGTACGGGGACACGCCTTTGACGGCGTCGCCGCTGGTCCGGGGCTCCTCGCGGCGCGGACCGGTCCCGCGACGGCGTACCGTGGGTGCGCTCGGGCCACTTCCGGGCGCCCCCACCACCCCGGTACGAGAAGGACCCCGTCATGCGCGCCACCACCATCCACGCCCCGTTCGACATGCGGGTGACGGACGTGCCCGAGCCGATCGTGCAGCTCCCCACCGACGCCGTCGTACGCGTGCTGCGCGCCTGCATCTGCGGCAGCGACCTGTGGGCCTACCGGGGCGAGGCGGCCCGGCAGCCGGGGCAGCGGATAGGGCACGAGTTCCTCGGTGTGGTGGAGGAGACCGGCTCCGCCGTCGGCACGCTGCGACGCGGGGACCTCGTGGTCGCCCCGTTCATGTGGTCCGACGGCACCTGCGAGTACTGCGCCGAGGGCCTGACCACGTCCTGCGTGCACGGCGGCTTCTGGGGCTCCGTCGGCTACGACGGCGGCCAGGGCGAGGCGGTGCGGGTGCCGTTCGCCGACGGCACCCTGGTGAAGCTGCCGGGTGAGGCGGCCTCCGACGACCACCTCCTCACCGGCCTGCTCACCCTCTCCGACGTGCTCGGCACCGGCCACCACGCCGCCCTCGGCGCGGGCGCCCGCCCCGGCGCCACGGTCGCCGTCGTCGGTGACGGCGCGGTCGGCCTCTGCGCGGTGCTCGCCGCCAAGCGGCTCGGCGCCGAGCGGATCATCGCCCTCGGCCGCCACGAGGCCCGCACCGACATCGCCCGCCGCTTCGGCGCCACCGACGTCGTCGCGGCGCGCGGCGAGGAAGCGGTCGCCGCCGTCCGCGAGCTGACCCGTGGCCAGGGCGCCCACGCCGTCGTCGAGGCGGTCGGCACCGAGCAGTCCATGAGCACGGCCGTCAACATCACCCGCGACGGCGGCGCCATCGGCTTCGTCGGCGTCCCCCACGGCAGCGGCACCGGCCTGGACCTCAGCGTCATGTTCGACCGCAACATCGCCCTGCGCGGCGGCGTCGCCCCGGTCCGCACCTACATCCCCGAACTCCTCCCCGACGTCCTCAACGGCACCATCGACCCCTCCCCGGTCTTCGACATGACCGTAGACATCGAGGGCGTCCCGGACGGCTACCGCGCGATGGACGAGCGCACAGCCCTGAAGGTCCTCGTCACCAACGGCTGACCGATCGCCCCCGGTCAGCTCCACTTCGCCGGGCTCGACCCCCAAGGCACCGGTGGGGTGGCCCAGTCTGTCGGGCCGCCGGTGAAGGACACCGGGGGGCGGGCGTAGTCCAAGTGGCCCAGGGGGCTGGCGCGTTCGGTCAGCCAGGGGGCCGGGCCCTCGTAGGAGGGGCCGCCGGGGCGGGGGTCTCGGCCGGCCTCGGTGGTCAGCCAGTGGGCGGTGCGGGCGAGGGCGAGGCGTACCAGGCGGCCTTGGCCGTCGTGGGAGCGTTCGGTCAGGGCACGCAGGACGCCTGCCGCCAGTAGGTAGCCCGAGCCGTGGTCCAGGGCCTGCGCGGGCAGCGCGCCGGGCTCCATGGTCGAGCCCTCGGTGGCCGCGATGCCGGTCGCGACCTGGACGAGGCTGTCGAAGCCGCGCCGCTCACCCCAGGGCCCGTACGCCCCCCACGCCGAGATCTGGGCGACGATCAGGCCGGGGTACCGCCCGGCCAGCGCCTCGGGGGAGAGGCCGAAGCGGTCGAGGGCGCCGGGGCGGTAGCCGGTGACGACCACGTCGGCGGAGGCCAGCAGGTCGGTCAACGCCGTGGTGTCGGTGGCGAGTTCGAGGGTGGCCGACCGCTTCCCGAAGCCCGTGTCGGCGTGCTGGTCGGCAAGTTCGGGCAACTCGGGGGCATCCACGCGCAGCACGTCCGCGCCGAGGAGAGCGAGGGTGCGGGTGGCGACGGGCCCGGCGAGGACGCGGGTGAGGTCCAGCACGCGCAGGCCGGTGGCGGGCAGCAGGGGGCCGGACTCCCTTTCCAAGGGCGGAAGTTGGCGTGCCGAGGCCGAGCCGATCGGGATGCGCTCGACCAGCGGCCGCCGTGCCACCTCCGCGCCCTGCGGATGTGCCGCCCACTGCCCAGGCGTACGCAGGGCCACCGCCAGGCCCCCGGCCGCGTACACCGCCTCCTCGACGTCCAGGGCGGAGCGTTCGAGGAGCAGCCGCTCCACGTCCTCGGGGCCGGCGTCGTCGGGCAGTCCCAGGGCGCCGAGGAGGCGCTGTCGGTGGTGCGGGTAGTTGGCGTGGGTGCGTACCCAGCCGTACGAGGCCCGCCACCAGCGGGACAGCGGGGCGAAGTTGACCGGGGCGCGGCCGTCGATCCGCAGCAGCCGCTCGCTGTGGAACGCGGTGACCACCGCGCCGTCGTCCACCACGGCACGCGGTACCTCACCGAGCCCGGCCCGCAGCGCGCCCAGCTCGGCGGCGGCCAGCGCGCACGTGCCCACGCACGCACGCGCCAGCCGCTGCACGGGAAGGCGGCCGATCAGCGCCCCCGGCCGCTCGACGCAGACCAGCCGGGCCAGCAGCGCGCGATCGCCGCCCAGCGCGACCCAGGCGGACTTGATCATGGGATCGATCATGGCCGCACTATGCATCAGCCGCCCCGGCCCCACAAGGAGGCGCCTAGTGCGTCACCGCCGCCAGCGCGTCCGCGATTCCCCAGCCGTAGAACCCGTTCCGGTTCTTCGTGCCCTCGCACACCGCGTCGACCTTGCCGTCACTGTTGATGTCGTACGGGTCGGTGCACGGCGTGGCCGTGGCCTCCGCGTACAGCAGGGCCTTCACCGCGGCAGCGGAGGCGTGCGGGTGGACCGACTTGATCAGCGCGGCGACACCCGCGACGTGCGGCGAGGCCATCGAGGTGCCGGCCATGTACCCCCACGTGCCGCCGGGCAGCGGGCCCAGGATGAGACCGCTGGTCGCGGGCGGGGCCGGGGTCTGGTAGGCGGTCGAGTCGCCACCGGGCGCCGCGATGTCGATCGTGCCCAGGCCGTAGTTGGAGAACGACGACTTGATCCCCTTCGCGCCGGTCGCCGCGACCGTCACCACCCCCGGAAGCTGGGTGGGTATGTCGAAGCACTTGCGCGGGTCGACGGTCCGGTCCGAGGGCGTGCCGTCGTTGGGCGAGGAGGGGTCGGTGATCGAGTCGGCGGCGAAGTCGTAGTTCTCGTTGCCGGCCGCCGCGACATTGACCGTGCCCTTGCTCTCCGCGTACCGCGTGGCCCGCGTGATGGCGTCCACCAGGGCCTTCTGGTCCGGGTCGCCGGTGCAGTTGAAGTACCACGGGTCGGTGTAATAGCTGTTGTTGGTGACGTCCACGTGGTGCTCGGCCGCCCACACGAACCCGCAGACCACGGCCTCGGTGTAGAAGTAGCCGTCCGGGTTGCCCACCTTGATGCCGGACACCTTCACACCGGGCGCCACACCGGTGATGCCGACGCCGTTCTTGGCGCCCGCGATCTCACCCGCGACATGCGTGCCGTGCGGGGACTCCGCCGCGCTCGGCCGCCAGGCACCGTCCGCCGTGTCCGGCGCGCCGGAGACGCAGTTGACGGAGGCCGCCCGGTCGAAGTTGGGCGCGATGTCCGGGTGGGTGTCGTCGACGCCGGTGTCGATGACGGCGACCGTCACCTTCTTGCTGCCGAGCGTCTTCTCATGGGCCTTGTCCGCCTTGATGGCGGGCAGGTCCCACTGGAGCGGCTCCAACGGGTCCTGCCCGTCGACCGCCTTGGCCTTCGACAGCTCCGCCGCCGTGAGCGGCTTCGGCGCCCCCACGTCGGTGGTGGACTGCGCGGGCAGCGGCGCGTTGCGGGTGGCCCCGGCCGAGGAGACACCGGACACCTTGCGGATCGACTTGGCGAAGTCGGGGTTCGCGGAGTGCACCACGATCACGCCGATACGGTCGTAACTGGCCACGACGGTGCCGCCGTTGCGTCCTATCGCGCGGCGCACCGACTCGATCGTGCGATGGTCCGTTCTCGTGTTGACCACGTAGGACAGCTTCGGGCCGTCGTACGTGGTGGCCGAACCCTCCGCCGCCCGCGTCGTCGGGGCCGTGGACGGGGCCGCCGAAGCCGCCGTCGGCAGGAAGCCGAGCGAGGCGGTCAGCGACAGCACGACCGGGACGGCCGGCGCGAACCGGCGCCGGGAGCGCAGATGAGCCATGGGATCTCCACATCATCCGGAAACGAAACCGCCCGAGGCACGGGTGGCGCTCGGGCAGGTACATGACGGGTGGAACAAGGTGAAGCTATCCCGGTGACACGGAACTCCGAAAGGCCCGCACTCCCGTGAACCGGCGTACGCGCCGGGCCGTGTGCGTCAACGAGGGGGTACGGCCGGATCGCGCCCCCCGGAAGATCACAACGGGGAGTCACGCGTTGACGCCCGGTAACGTGATCTCCGTTCCAGTGAGGTCGGCAACCGCCCGTCCGTGACGCGAGGAGACCTTGAGTGGCGACCGAGACACCGCCCCCCGCGAAGCACCCACTTCCGTCCCCCGAGGAGTTCACCGAGGCACAGGCGAGCGCGGAGTTCGGTGAACTGCGCCGCGCCCACCGCTCGTTCGCCTTTCCCCTGACGATCGCCTTCATCGCCTGGTACCTGGCCTACGTGCTGCTCTCCTGCTACGCGGGCGACTTCATGGGCACCGAGATCGCCGGGAACATCAACGTGGCCCTCGTGCTGGGCCTCGCCCAGTTCCTCACCACGTTCCTCATCGCCTGGTGGTACGCGCGGCACGCCGCCGCCAAGCTCGACCCCAGGGCCGACGCCATCAAGTCCCGGATGGAGGGCGGCGCCTGATGTCCGCATCGCACACGATCGCCGCCCAGCACACCCTGCTCGCGGCCGGCGAGGCCAGCGAGCACAGAGGTCTGATCATCTCCCTGTTCGCGGTGTTCGTCGCCGCGACCCTGGTCATCACCGTCTGGGCGGGCCGCCAGACCAAGGACGCCGCCGACTTCTACGCGGGCGGCCGCCAGTTCACCGGCTTCCAGAACGGACTCGCCGTCTCCGGCGACTACATGTCCGCCGCGTCCTTCCTCGGCATCGCGGGCGCCATCGCCCTGTTCGGCTACGACGGCTTCCTGTACTCCATCGGCTTCCTGGTCGCCTGGCTGGTCGCGCTGCTCCTGGTCGCCGAGCCGCTGCGCAACTCCGGCCGCTACACCATGGGCGACGTGCTGGCCTACCGGATGCGCCAGCGCCCGGTACGCACCGCCGCGGGCACCTCCACCATCGTGGTGTCGATCTTCTACCTGCTCGCGCAGATGGCCGGCGCCGGTGTCCTGGTCTCCCTGCTGCTCGGCATCACCAGCGACAGCGGCAAGATCGGCATCGTCGCCCTGGTCGGCGTTCTGATGATCGTGTACGTCACCATCGGCGGGATGAAGGGCACCACCTGGGTCCAGATGGTCAAGGCGGTCCTCCTCATCGCGGGCGCGATACTGCTGACCTTCCTGGTGCTGCTCAAGTTCGACTTCAACGTCTCCGACCTGCTGGGCTCGGCCGCCGACAACAGCGGCAAGGGCAAGGCGTTCCTTGAGCCCGGCCTGAAGTACGGCGCCACCGGCACCTCCAAGCTGGACTTCATCTCCCTCGGCATCGCCCTGGTCCTGGGCACCGCCGGCCTGCCGCACATCCTGATCCGCTTCTACACGGTCCCCACCGCCAAGGCGGCCCGGAAATCGGTGATCTGGGCCATCGGTCTGATCGGCGCCTTCTACCTGATGACCCTCGCCCTGGGCTTCGGCGCGGCCGCGCTGATCAAGCCCGAGGAGATCATCGCCTCCAACAAGGCGGGCAACACCGCGGCCCCCCTGCTCGCCCTGCACCTCGGGGGAGTGGACTCCAACTGGGGCGCCATCCTGCTGGCCAGCATCTCCGCCGTCGCCTTCGCCACGATCCTCGCGGTCGTCGCCGGCCTCACCCTGGCCTCCTCCTCGTCCTTCGCCCACGACATCTACGCCAACGTCATCAAGAAGGGCCGGGCCACCGAGAAGCAGGAGATCAACGCCGCCCGGTACGCCACCGTCGGCATCGGCGCCGTCTCCATCGTGCTCGGCGCGCTCTCCCGCGACCTGAACGTGGCCGGACTCGTGGCGCTGGCCTTCGCGGTCGCCGCGTCGGCGAACCTGCCGACCATCCTCTACAGCCTGTTCTGGAAGCGGTTCACCACCTCGGGCGCCCTGTGGTCGATCTACGGCGGCCTGGTCACCGCGGTCGGCCTGGTGCTGTTCTCCCCGGTGGTCTCCGGCAAGCCGACCTCGATGTTCCCCGACGTCGACTTCCACTGGTTCCCGCTGGAGAACCCCGGCATCATCTCGATCCCGGTCGGCTTCCTGCTGGGCGCGGTCGGCACCCTGCTGTCCAAGGAGGTCCCGGACGCGGAGAAGTACGCCGAGCTGGAGGTACGGTCCCTGACCGGCACCGGGGCGCACTGAGCCGCCCGTTCGGCACACCTCACGGCCGCGCCGCGCGGGGCAGGACCCTCGCGCGGCGCGGCCGCGTCCATGCCGGGCCGGGGAATCAGCGGCTGTCGATGTCCGAGGTCTCGCGTAGGCTCGCAAGTGGCGAATGACAGACGGTCCGAGACGAGGGAGGGGGCCCACGTGCTCATCGACACCTACGGCCGGGTGGCCACCGACCTGAGGGTTTCACTGACCGACCGGTGCAATCTGCGCTGCACCTACTGTATGCCCGAGGAGGGCCTGCAGTGGCTGGCCAAGCCGGACCTGCTCACGGACGACGAGATCGTCCGCCTGATCGACCTCGCGGTGACCCACCTCGGCATCGAGGAGGTCCGCTTCACCGGTGGCGAGCCCCTGCTCCGCCCCGGCCTGGTCGGCATCGTGGAGCGCGTCGCGGCCCTTGAGCCGCGCCCCCAGATGTCCATCACCACCAACGGCATCGGCCTCAAGCGCACCGCCGCCGCCCTGAAGCAGGCGGGGCTCGACCGGGTCAACGTCTCGCTGGACACCCTGCGCCCCGACGTCTTCAAGACCCTCACCCGGCGCAACCGCCACCAGGACGTCCTGGACGGGCTCCAAGCCGCCTCCGAGGCGGGCCTCACCCCGGTCAAGGTCAACTCGGTCCTGATGCCGGGCCTCAACGCGGACGAGGCCCCCGACCTGCTGGCCTGGGCGCTGGAGCACGCGTACGAGCTGCGCTTCATCGAGCAGATGCCGCTCGACGCCCAGCACGGCTGGAAGCGCGAGGGCATGGTCACCGCCCAGGACATCCTCGCCTCCCTGCGCACCCGCTTCGAGCTGACCGACGAGGGCGAGGGCGAGCGCGGTTCGGCCCCGGCCGAGCGCTGGCTGGTGGACGGCGGCCCGCAGCGGGTCGGCGTGATCGCCTCGGTGACCCGCCCGTTCTGCGCGGCCTGCGACCGCACCCGGCTCACCGCCGACGGCCAGATACGCACCTGTCTGTTCGCCACCGAGGAGACCGACCTGCGCGCCCTGCTGCGCTCCGGCGCCTCCGACGAGGAGATCGCCGAGCTGTGGCGCAAGGCGATGTGGGGCAAGAAGGCGGGCGCGGGCCTCGACGACCCGTCCTTCGTCCAGCCGGACCGCCCGATGTCAGCGATCGGCGGCTGAGTCCTCCCATTCCCGGAGCGGGACCACGTCCTTCAGGAAGCCGCGCACGCCGAGGAACTGCGACAGATGCTCGCGATGTTCCTCGCAGGCGATCCAGGTCTTGCGCCGCTCCGGGGTGTGGATCTTCGGGTTGTTCCACGCCAGCACCCACACGGCATCGGCCCGGCAGCCCTTCGCGGAACAGATCGGTGTCTCACTCACGAAAAAGATTCTCGCAGAGGGGATTCCCACGGAAGGCGGGGAGTGCGCGGAGTGAATTCGCGCGGGAAAAACGCCTGCGAACAAGGCGACGCCGAGCAGCCACGGGGGGAGCTGCCCGGCGTCGGTCTGTCGCTCCGACGGGGGATGCGGAGCGCGTACGCAGTATGTCACGCACCACTGGCCGACCGGCACAAGAACAGCATGATTGAACTGAGCTTTTCCTGAGCTTGGCGGGAAGTCGTCTTCCGCTTTTTCCGCTGCCGCGCTGCTCAGGCTCGGTCGGAACGTTTCTCCCGCGACTCCGCACCTGGCCGGGCCGACGCCTGTTCCGGGCCGGAATCCGACCGCTCCGCTGACTCTTCGTCACGAGGCTCGTCACGCGGCGGTGTGATCATCGGCTTGGACGGCATCACGACGAAGGTCGAGGGAAGCGACTGCGGCCGTTCCCGCCCCGCGTTTGCGATCACCACGGCGATGTACGGCAGCGCGGCGCCCAGCACCAGCGCCACGATGGCGACGTACCGCTCCACGTTCCACAGGGAGGCGGCCAGGATCACGGACACCGTCCGGATCGACATCGAGATCACGTACCGCCGCTGTCGGCCCCGTACGTCCTCGGCCAGGCCGGTCCGGGCGCCGGTGATCCGGAAAACCTCGCCACGCTGCTTGCCCATCAGTCCACCATCCGCCCGCATGGTCCAACCCCGGCCCGAAAGCCGCGTCCGGGCCCGAACCGGCCCCGGCACACCCACCAACGGTACGCCGCCGCGCCCCCGCGCTCGATACCGGGGCGCCGTCCGGCCTGCGGGAACGTCCACCGTCCGGGTGCCCCCGGCATGCGCGACGGCCGGAGCGCGCCCAGACTGGCCAGGACGATCAGATCGATCAGGTCGGACCGGACGAGGAGGCCGCCATGGGCTGGCTGTGGGCGATCATCGTGGGATTCGTGCTGGGCCTGCTCGCCAAGGCGATCATTCCCGGCAAGCAGCACAGCCCCCTGTGGCTGACCACCATCTGCGGCATCCTGGGCGCCCTGGCGGGCAACGCCATCGCGCGCGGTCTGGGGGTCGCGGAGACCAAGGGCATCGACTGGAGCAGGCACATCTTCCAGCTCGTCGCCGCGATCATCATCGTGTTCTTCGTCGACATGCTCTACACCGCGACCCTCGGCAAGCGCCGCAAGCGCAAGTACGACGAACGGGTGTGACGCGGGTACGACAGAGGGCGGCCTCCCCGCGAAGGGAAGCCGCCCTCTTATCCATGCCTCAGGCGCCCGTGACCTCGACCGCCGCCAGGTTCTTCTTGCCCCGGCGCAGCACCAGCCAGCGCCCGTGCAGCAGCTCCCCGGCGTCCGGTACGGCGTCCTCAGTGGCGACCTTGACGTTGTTCACGTAGGCCCCGCCCTCCTTCACCGTGCGCCGCGCGGCCGACTTGCTGGCCACGAGACCGACCTCGGCGAACAGGTCCACCACGGGGCCCAGCTCCGCGACCTGGATGTGCGGCAGCTCGGAGAGCGCGGCGGCGAGCGTCGCCTCGTCCAGCTCGGACAGCTCGCCCTGGCCGAACAGCGCCTTGGACGCGGCGACCACGGCGGCGGTCTGGTCCGCGCCGTGCACCAGCGTCGTCAGCTCCTCCGCGAGCGCGCGCTGCGCCGCACGGGCCTGCGGACGCTCCTCGGTCAGCCGCTCCAGCTCCGCGATCTCCTCGCGGGACTTGAAGCTGAAGATCCGCAGGAACTTGGAGACGTCCCGGTCGTCCGCGTTCAGCCAGAACTGGTAGAAGGCGTACGGCGTGGTCATCTCCGCGTCGAGCCAGACGGTGCCCGACTCGGTCTTGCCGAACTTGGTGCCGTCCGCCTTGGTGATCAGCGGGGTGCCCAGCGCGTGGACCACGGCGTCCGGCTCGGTCCGGTGGATCAGGTCGGTGCCGGAGGTGAGGTTGCCCCACTGGTCGCTGCCGCCGGTCTGCAGCGTGCAGCCGTAGCGCCGGTACAGCTCCAGGAAGTCCATGCCCTGGAGGATCTGGTAGCTGAACTCGGTGTAGCTGATGCCCGCGTCGGAGTTCAGCCGGCGGGAGACGGCCTCCTTGGCGATCATCTTGTTGACTCGGAAGTGCTTGCCGATGTCCCGCAGGAACTCGATGGCCGACATGCCCTGGGTCCAGTCCAGGTTGTTGACCATCACGGCCGCGTTCGGACCCTCGAAGTCCAGCAGGGGCTGGATCTGCGCGCGCAGCCGCTCGACCCACTGGCCGACGGTCTCCGGCGCGTTCAGCGTGCGCTCGGCGGTCGGCTTGGGGTCGCCGATCAGACCGGTCGCGCCGCCGACCAGGCCCAGCGGGCGGTGGCCCGCGTTCTGGATGCGGCGCATGGTGAGGATCTGGACCAGGTTGCCGAGGTGCAGGCTGGGCGCGGTCGGGTCGAAGCCGCAATAGAACGTGACAGGACCGTCCGCGAACGCCTTGCGCAATGCGTCCTCGTCGGTGGAGAGGGCGATCAGCCCACGCCACTTCAGTTCGTCGACGATGTCCGTCACGGTTCTCGTGTCTCCTAGATGATCATGCGGCGGTCGGGTGACAGCCGAGTACGAGGTTATACGCCCTGGCTGACAGAGCTCATATTGAATTCCGGCACGCGGAGCGCGGGCATCGCGGCGCGGGTGAACCAGTCGCTCCACTCGCGGGGCAGCGTCTGCTCGGTGCGGCCCGCCTCGGAGGCGCGGCCGAGCACGCCGACGGGCGACTCGTTGAACCGGAAGTTGTTCACCTGGCCGGTGACCTCGCCGTTCTCCACCAGGTAGACGCCGTCGCGGGTGAGGCCGGTGAGCAGCAGGGTCGCCGGGTCCACCTCGCGGATGTACCACAGGCAGGTCAGCAGCAGCCCGCGCTCGGTGGCCGCGACCATCTCCGCGAGCGAGCGGTCGCCGCCGCCGTCCAGGATCAGGTTGTCCAGCGCCGGGGCGAGCGGCAGCCCGGTCAGGGCCGCGCTGTGCCGGGTGGTGGTGAGGTGGTCGAGCACACCGTCCTTGATCCAGTCGGTGGCGCGTACGGGCAGCCCGTTGTCGAAGACCGAGCGGTCGCCGCCGGAGGAGTGGGCGACGACGAAGGGCGCGCAGTTCAGGCCCGGCTCGTCGGGGTCGCTGCGCAGGGTCAGCGGCAGCTCGCTGAGCCGCTCGCCGGTACGGGTGCCGCCGCCCGGCTTGGAGAACACCGTGCGGCCCTCGGTGGCGTCCCGGCCGGAGGCGGACCAGAGCTGGTAGATGAGCAGGTCGGCCACGGCGGACGGGGGCAGCAGCGTCTCGTACCGCCCGGCCGGCAGCTCCACGCGGCGCTCGGCCCAGCCGAGGCGCTCGGCCAGCTCGGTGTCCAGGGCGCCCGGGTCGACGTCCTTGAAGTCGCGGGTCGAGCGGCCGGCCCAGGCCGAGCGGGTGTGGTCGGGGGACTTGGCGTTCAGTTCCAGGGTGCCGGTCGGCTGGTCGTGCCGAAGGCGCAGGCCGGTGGAGGTGCCGAGGTAGGTGGAGACGGTCTCGTGGCTGGCGAAGCCGTACAGCTCGCGGCCGCCGGCCCGGGCGCGGGCGAACGCCTCGCCGAGCGCCGGGGCGAAGTCGGCGAACACGGCGGAGGAGGTCTCGGCGGGCGCGTCGCGGAAGTCGGGGGAGTCCGGGACCCCGCTGACCAGCGGCTGGGCGTCCTCGGCGGGTCCGGCCGCCCGCGCGGCGGCCTCGGCGGCCCGCACCAGCGGCTCCAGCTCGGCCGCCGTCACCGCCGAGCGCGAGACCACGCCGGAGGCGGTGCCCTGCTGCCCGTCCACGGTGGCGATCACGGTGAGGGTACGGCCGCGGGTCACGCCGTTCGTGGTGAGCGCGTTGCCCGCCCAGCGCAGGTTGGCGCTGGACTCCTCGTCCGCGATGACGACACAGCCGTCCGCCCGGGACAGCGCGAGGGCCCGCTCGACGATCTCGTACGGCTTGCTGGTCCGCGCGCTCATCGCCCGGCCTCCTGGGTCGTGTTGAGGATGTTGACGCCCCGGAACAGGGCGGAGGGGCAGCCGTGGGACACGGCGGCGACCTGGCCGGGCTGGGCCTTGCCGCAGTTGAAGGCGCCGCCGAGGACGTAGGTCTGGGGGCCGCCGACGGCGGCCATCGAGCCCCAGAAGTCGGTGGTGTTGGCCTGGTAGGCGACATCCCGGAGCTGGCCGGTGATCCGCCCGTTCTCGATGCGGAAGAAGCGCTGGCCGGTGAACTGGAAGTTGTAGCGCTGCATG
Source organism: Streptomyces bauhiniae (assembly GCF_004784475.1). Classification (GTDB taxonomy): domain Bacteria; phylum Actinomycetota; class Actinomycetes; order Streptomycetales; family Streptomycetaceae; genus Streptomyces; species Streptomyces seoulensis. Next base: position 22,649 of record NZ_SRRT01000003.1, on the reverse strand, counting down.
TCGATCGACCAGGACCGGTCCCCGACGACGTAGATGCCCCGGTCGACGCCCCCGATCAGCCCCTCGGTGGACAGCCCGGCGGGGTCCGGCCGCAGCGAGACGTTGGCCATGCGCTGGACCGGGACATGGCCGGGGGAGTCCGCGAAGGCGCAGCCGTTGGAGCGGTCGAAGCCGGTCAACTTGGCGATCCGGCGGTCGAGTTGGTACCCGGTGAGGGTGCCGTCCTTCACTAGGTCCCAGGACTGCGCGGCCACGCCCTCGTCGTCGTAGCCGATGGTCGCCAGGCCGTGTTCGGCGGTGCGGTCGCCGGTGACGTTCATCAGCTCGGAGCCGTACTTGAGCTTGCCGAGCTGGTCGAAGGTGGCGAACGAGGTGCCGGCGTAGGCGGCTTCGTAGCCGAGGGCGCGGTCCAGTTCGGTGGCGTGGCCGATGGACTCGTGGATGGTGAGCCACAGGTTGGAGGGGTCCACGACCAGGTCGTACAGGCCGGGGTCCACGCTCGGGGCGCGCATCTTCTCGGCCAGCAGCTCGGGGATCTGTTCGAGTTCGGCGTCCCAGTCCCAGCCGGTGCCGGTCAGGTACTCCCAGCCCCGGCCGGCCGGCGGGGCGAGGGTGCGCATCGAGTCGAACTCGCCGCTGGAGTCGTCCACGGAGACGGCCGTCAGCTCGGGGTGCAGCCGGACGCGCTGCTGGGTGGTGACGGTCCCGGCGGTGTCGGCGTAGAACTTGTTCTCGTGCACGGTGGTCAGCGAGGCGTCCACGTGGTCGACGCCCTGCGCCGCGAGGAGCCGCCCGCTCCAGTCGCCCAGCAGCGCGGACTTGTCCGCGTCCGGCACGGTGAAGGGGTCGATGTCGTACGACGAGATCCACGTCTTGTCGGCGTGTACGGGCTCGTCGGCCAGCTCGACGCGCTCGTCCGACCCGGCGGCCTTGATCACCTGCGCGGACAGCTTGGCCATCGCCACCGCCTGCGAGGCGACCTTCGCGGCGCCGTCCATCGTCAGGTCCACCCCTGAGGCGAACCCCCAGCTACCCCCGTGCACGACCCTGACGGCGTACCCCAGGTCGGTGGTGTCCGAGGACCCCGACGGCCGCCCGTCCCGCAGCCGCCATGACGCGCTGCGCACCCGTTCCAGCCGGAAGTCGGCGTGCGTGGCCCCCAGGGCGCGTGCACGCGCCAGCGCGGCATCAGCGAGGGCCCTCAGGGGGAGCGCCAGGAAGGAAGGGTCGATGTGTTGAGCCACGGGCGGGTTCCTCCTGCACGGGGTGGGGTGCAAGGAGGATACGGCGCTCAGTTCACTTGCCGACGAACATGGCCCATGCCTCGGGGGTGACGGTGAGGGGGCGCATACGCTTGTCTTTGGAGTCGCGGATGTGGATAGCGCCGGGACGCAAGGAGACCTCGATGCAATTGTCACCTTCGCTGCCGCTGTAGCTGCTCTTGAACCAGGCCAGCTTGTCAGTGGTGCTCATAGTGCTCCTCGCATGTCTTCCAGCAGTTCCACGGTAGCCCGGCAGTCCAATGCCTGGGAACGCAGCTTGCCATAGCACTGAAGCAACACGCTTACGTCTTTCGGCGCGGAGATCAGGTTGCTGGACCTCTGTCCCTCGGTGTAGCCGAGCCACTGGTGAGCGGGCGTCTCTGCCAGATACATCAGACCGTCGATGCCCGCGTGGTCCTCCTGGATCAAGGGCATGATCTGAATCTCGACATTGCGCCGGGCCCCCACTGCGAGCAGGTGGTCAATGACCTGCTTCGTCACCTCGCCGCCTCCCAGGCGTCGCTCCAGTACGCACTGCTCGATGACGAAGGTGAACGCGGTGTTCTGCCGGGCGGAGAAGATCTGCTGCCGATCCAGCCGGGCTGCCACGTTGCGCTCGACCTGCTCCTCGTCCGGCGGCGGTAGCTGTCCGTTGAACACCGCCCGCATGTAGCTCTCCGGCTGCAACAGCCCCGGAATCGCCCGGCATTCGTACGCGCACAGGGAGACCGCGTCCTCCTCGATGCCTGCCCACTCCCGGAACCGGTGAGCCAGCCCTGGCCGCCTGGTCAGGCTCTTGGCCGCTCCCGTCAGTACCTTGATGGCGACCGGCCCCAGGGGTTCTTCGGCCCGGGTCAGCAGATCCGATGGAGGAAATCGCTTGCCCTGCTCGATCTTGGCGATGTAAGGAACCGAGTACTGCACGCGAACTGCGAACTCCTCCTGTGTCAGGTTCGCTTCCTCCCGTAGCACCTTCAAGACCGCGCCGAAGGTCCGCAGGCCATCGGAGAGTTCTGCCTCGTTGTTGCCCTTCGTCACGACTGCCTCCATGTGCCCCTGAACCGGCCGAATCGACCCATCGTCACGGGGAGTGACCCACCCAGTCCAGAGTGTGCACTGATACAAGCGGAGTTGTATGGGCTTCGTTCCTGTTGGCCCCCCGGAGGGACTCCTCACGCTGGACCCATGTCACCCACGCCCGCCCAAGAGGCAGTCACCGTACGTACGTTCGCTCAGCGTTTCTCCGCCACCCGGCGGGGTGCCCGGCTCGCCCGCCGACTCGCCACGCACCAGTTGGACCAGTGGGGCCACCCCTACGGCACCCCCACCTCCGAGGCCGTCGCCCTGATCGTCGCCGAACTCGCCGCGAACGCCGTCCTGCACGGCCGCGTACCGGGAAGGGACTTCGAACTCCGCCTCCACCAAACCCCCGACCGCATCCGCGTGGAGGTCTCGGACACCCACCCCGCCCACCCCAAGCTCCCCGCCCAGGACCCCACCGCCGAGGGAGGCAGGGGCCTCCTCCTGATCGAGGCCGTAGCCACCCGCTGGGGCACGAGCCCGCGAACCGGCCCCGGCAAGACCGTGTGGGCGGAGTGCGCCACCCACGCAGTCTCACCGGTTTGTAGGTAGGCTTGAAGAGATGTAGGCACAATCGGCCGAAGCGAGGCAGCGATGAGCACCATCTCCGTCCGAGAGTTCTCGTACAACCCGAGCGCGGTGTTCGCCCGTGTCGAGAAGGGGGAGGCGATTCAGGTCACCCGGCACGGCAACGTGATCGCCATACTGTCCCCGGCCGGCGGGCCCATGGAGCGGTACGCGCATTTGGTGGCCCAGGGGAAGATCAAGCTCAAGCCGGTCACCGCTGCCGACCGGCACACGATGCCCCATTACGCGGTACCCGAAGACGTCGATCCCCTGGCGCTGCTTCTGGCCGAGCGCGAGGAGGATGACCGTTGATCTACATGGACACATCCGCGCTGGTCACGTGGATGACCCGCCGCAACCACTGGAGGGAGTTGGACGCCTTCCTCCAGGAGCGGATCACCGCGCCGCTCGCCACCAGCACGCTGGGCTTCGTGGAGACGGTACGGACCCTGGATCTCATGGGGCACTTCCCGAAGGCGATGGAGGATCTGGATACCCGGATCACCGAGATCCTGCTGACCAGGGAAGTTCGTGACGGGGCGGCTCTGCTGGTCGGGAGGCTCAGGACGCTGGACGCGATTCATGTGGCCGGCGCGCTGTCGCTGGGCGACGACCTGACCGCTCTGGTGACCTACGACCGCCGGATGCTGGACGCGGCCCGAGCCGAGGGGCTGGCCGCTCACGCGCCCGGAATGACGGGCTGAGCGTCTGTAGGAATCCGACAGGAGCAGGGATGTGTCACTGTCGGTGCCCGATTGTCCGTGGTCGCGGGCGGACCGATAGGTTTCTTGGGAAGCCGCCTGTCAGGCCCGTCACGAGGGCGTCCGGGCGGATTGTCGGAACGTTGTAGACCGCTGATGAAAGGGTGATCCGTTGAGCCGCTCGGTTCTCGTCACCGGAGGCAACCGGGGCATCGGCCTCGCCATCGCCCGCGCTTTCGCCGACGCCGGCGACAAGGTCGCCATCACGTACCGCTCGGGCGAGCCCCCGGCGGGCTTCCTGGCCGTCAAGTGCGACATCACCGACGCCGAGCAGGTCGAGCAGGCGTACAAGGAGATCGAGGAGCGGCACGGCCCGGTCGAGGTGCTGGTGGCCAACGCGGGTGTCACCAAGGACCAGCTCCTGATGCGCATGTCCGAAGAGGACTTCACCTCGGTCATCGACACCAACCTGACGGGCACCTTCCGGGTCGTCAAGCGGGCCAACCGGGGCATGCTGCGCGCCAAGAAGGGCCGCGTCGTACTGATCTCGTCGGTCGTCGGCCTGCTGGGCTCGGCGGGGCAGGCGAACTACGCCGCGTCCAAGGCCGCGCTGGTCGGCTTCGCGCGCTCCCTCGCCCGTGAGCTGGGCTCGCGCAACCTCACCTTCAACGTCGTCGCCCCCGGCTTCGTCGACACCGACATGACCAAGGCGCTCACCGACGAGCAGCGCAAGGGCATCGTGTCGCAGGTGCCGCTCGGCCGGTACGCCGAGCCGGAGGAGGTGGCCGCGGCGGTGAAGTTCCTCGCCTCGGACGACGCCTCGTACATCACTGGAGCCGTCATTCCCGTTGACGGCGGACTGGGAATGGGTCACTGAACACCATGAGCGGAATTCTCGAGGGCAAGCGCATCCTGATCACGGGTGTGCTGACGGAGTCCTCCATCGCCTTCCACGCGGCCAGGCTCGCGCAGGAGCAGGGCGCCGAGATCATCCTGACCGCGTTCCCGCGTCCCACGCTGACCGAGCGCATCGCCAAGAAGCTGCCGAAGCCGGCGAAGGTCATCGAGCTGGACGTCACCAACGAGGAGCACCTCGCGCGCCTGGCCGACATCGTCGGCGAGGAGCTGGGCGGCCTGGACGGTGTCGTCCACTCCATCGGCTTCGCCCCGCAGGACGCCCTCGGCGGCAACTTCCTGAACACCCCGTTCGAGTCGGTCGCCACCGCCATGCACGTCTCCGCCTTCTCCCTGAAGTCGCTGACCATGGCCTGCCTGCCGCTGATGCAGAACGGCGGCTCGGTCGTCGGCCTCACCTTCGACGCGCAGTACGCCTGGCCGCAGTACGACTGGATGGGCCCGGCCAAGGCCGCCCTGGAGGCCACCAGCCGCTACATGGCGCGCGACCTGGGCAAGCAGAACATCCGCTGCAACCTCATCTCCGCGGGCCCGCTCGGCTCCATGGCCGCGAAGTCCATCCCCGGCTTCTCCGACCTGGCCGCCGTCTGGGACACCCGCTCCCCCCTCGAGTGGGACCTCAAGGACCCCGAGCCCGCCGGCAAGGGCATCGTCGCCCTCCTCAGCGACTGGTTCCCCAAGACCACGGGCGAGATCATCCACGTCGACGGCGGCCTGCACGCGATCGGCGCCTGACAGCTCCCGCACGCGCGTGAGGCCCGCACCCCTTCAACGGGGTGCGGGCCTCACCCGTACGGATCTCCGGCCGGGCCGACCCGGCTCACGCGGCGCATCCTCGTAGTACGCGTCCCCTCCGCAGCCATGGCCGAGGAGGTCCCTCTACGTGCGTCTTCCCCGCAGCCTGACCCCGGTGACCGCGGCGGCGGTGCTCGTTCTCGCCATGCCCGGCGGCATCGCGCGCGCCGGGGACGGCAAGCCGCACGCGCCCGATCTGTTCGGGGCGTCCTGTCGTACCAAGGTGGACGGGTCCGAGGTGGTGGCGTACTGCCACAACCCGTATGTGCACGTGGACCGGGTGCGGCTGCACGTCGAGTGCGCGCGGTGGTGGGACATCGACACCGACAGCGCGCCGGTGGCGGCGGGGCCCGCGCTGACCGTGAAGCTGACCGGGCGGTGCTGGAAGGAGATCCGGGTGGTGTGGATCAGTCACCAGAAGGCGGGCTGAACCGCTCCGGCCGGCACTGGAAGGGGTAGCTCGCCGCCTCCGTGGCCGCCGCCCGCGCGTCGCCGGTGCGGATCGCGTCCACCAGCCGGGTGTGGTCCATGTACGCCCGCGGCTCCAGCTCGGCGCCCACGTCCGCGCGCAGCCACTCCCGCAGCACCTCGCCGAGGTCCGCGTACATCGCCGTCATCACGTCGTTGTGCGAGGCGGACACCACGGCCAGGTGGAAGGTGGCGTCGGCCGTCACGAACGCCTCCGCCTCCCCGGCCTCCCACGCCTCCTCGCGCCGGGTCAGCAGCGCGTCCAGTTGCTTGAGGTCCTTCTCGGTACGCCGCTCCGCCGCCAGCCTCGCCGCCGACGACTCCAGCGTGGACCGCAGCTCCGCGATGTGCCGGGGATCGGCGTCGGCGAACCTGCGGTGCATCACCCCGGCCAGCTCACTCGTGGCGACCACATAGGTGCCGGAGCCCTGGCGGATGTCGAGCAGGCCGTTGTGCGCGAGCGCCCGTACCGCCTCGCGGACGGTGTTGCGGGCCACGCCGAGCTGCTCGACCAGCTCCGGCTCGGTGGGGATGCGGGAGCCGACCGGCCACTCGCCGGACGTGATCTGGGCGCGCAGCTCCGCGATGACCTGCTCGGACAGCGCCGAACGGCGCGGGTGGCTCAGAGGCATGACTCACCTTGGCACGTGAGTTCCGGCCCGTACCAACGGACCGGACCGGGGCGCCCCCTGAGGAGCCGGCTCCGGAATGGACAACCAATCATCCCATGATTCTATGATGGGTCTCATGGCTGAGGAGACCCGGACCGTGCGGAAGCCCGCCGTCCCCGAGACAAGCACCCCCCTGACGACCCCCGCCGCCCCGCCCGCCTGGGCCGTGCGCCTGGTGATCGTCGGTATCGTGCTGGCCGCGCTCAACCTCCGCCCGGCCATCACCAGCCTGGGCGCCCTGCTGGAGGAGGTCCGCGACGGGCTCGGCATGAGCGGCGGCGTCGCCGGACTGCTCACCTCCGTGCCCCCGCTCTGTTTCGCGGTCTTCGGCGCCACCGCACCCCGCCTCGCCCGCCGCTTCGGCCCCGGCGCGGTGGTCTGCGCGGGCATGACCGCCATCACCGCCGGCCTGCTGATCCGCCCCTACATCGGCGGAACCGCCGGATTCCTGGCCGCCAGCGCCCTCGCCCTCATGGGCATCGCGGTCAGCAACGTGCTGATGCCGGTCATCGTCAAACGCTGGTTCCCGGACCGCGTGGGCACCATGACCGGCCTGTACTCGATGGCGCTGGCCCTCGGCACCGCCGTCGCCGCCGCCGTCACCGTGCCGCTGACCGGCGCCCTCGGCGGGCACTGGCAGTCCGGGCTCGCCGTCTGGGCGGTCCTCGCGGGCATCGCCGTACTGCCCTGGCTGCCGCTGGTCCGCGAGCGGGTGCCCGCGCCGGTGCCGGTGCCGGGCGCGGAGGCGGGCCCCCGGCTGCGCATCGCCCGCAGCCGCACCGCCTGGGCGCTCGCCGTCTTCTTCGGCCTCCAGGCCACCGCCGCGTACATCACCATGGGCTGGATGCCGCAGATCTTCCGCGACGCCGGGGTCCCGGCCGGTACGGCGGGCGTGCTGCTCGCGGTCACCATGGTGATGGGCGTCCCGCTGGCCTTCGTCATCCCGCGCGTGGCGAGCCGACTGCCCCACCAGGGGCCCATCGTGCTGGTCCTCGGCGCCTGCGGCCTCGCCGGGTACGCCGGGCTGTACCTGGCGCCCGCCGCCGGTGCCTGGGCCTGGGCGGTGCTGCTGGGCATCGCCAACTGCGCCTTCCCGCTCGCGCTCACCATGGTCGGCATGCGGGCCCGCACCGGTCCGGGCGTGGCCCAGCTCTCCGCGTTCGCCCAGAGCACCGGGTACCTGCTCTCCATCCCCGGCCCGCTGCTGGTCGGCGTGCTCTACCAGCGCAGCGGGGGCTGGGGCGTGCCGATCGCGCTCATGGCCGCGCTGATGCTGCCGCAGATGGCGGTCGGGTTCCTCGCCGGGCGCGACCGGATCGTGGAGGACGAGGCCCGCTGAGGCGGGGGTGGCGGGCTCCGGCGCGGGGGAGGGTGGGACACTGGCCGCATGCAGCCTGTGCTCGACCCGAACCCCAAGAACGGCCAGAAGAAGATGCTGATCGTCTTCGGCTCGTTCTTCGCCATCTTCATCGTCATCGGCATCGTCGCGATGCTGCTCGCCCCCTCCTGATCACGGGGGCTGTCCCCCCGTCCCCTAGGGGGCGGGGATCAGGGTCAAGTGGGTGGAAGCCCGGATGGGTTGACGGCCGGTGACCGCGTAGCTTCGAGGGGTACGGGAGAGAGCTTCCCGTACGGCCCGACGAGCCACGGAGGCGATCATGCCGGTACCCGCCCACACCCGGCCCCACCCCGCCGGTGCCCGGCTGCCCTGGTGGGCGCTGGCGCTGCCGATACTGGCCTTCGTCGCGCTGCTGCTGCTCATCATGAACCCCTCCGACGCGCACGCGGCGAGCGGCGACCCCGCGCTCGCGCAGATACTGGAGCGCGCCCGGCAGCTCGTCGCGCACTGAACCCAGACCCCTCGCACCGGTGAATCCGCATGTCAACTCCCTGCGCCAGGTGGCCTGTTTCATGCGAAGCTGGGGGACATGAGCGTCGCTGAACCCCGCAGGATCGTCCTCTTCCGCCATGCGAAAGCCGACTGGCCCCAGGTTTCCGACCATGAGCGCCCCCTCGCCGACCGGGGCCGCACGGACGCCCCCGTCGCCGGCAGCAGGCTCGCCGACACCGGAATCCCCTTCGGCCTGGCCGTCTGCTCCACCGCGGTACGCACCCGCGAGACATGGAAACTCGCCGTGTCCGAGCTGGATCACCGGCCGAAAACGGTCTATGAGGACCGGGTCTACAACGCCTCGCCCGGCGAGCTGATCGCCGTGCTGAACGAGACGCCGGACGACGTGCGCGACGCGATCCTCATCGGCCACAACCCCGGCGTGCACCACCTGGTCGAGATCCTCGCCGGGACCGCCGAGGGCGACGCCCGCGAGCGGATGAACCGGCGCGGCTTCCCCACCTCCGCCTTCGCCGTGCTCACCTTCGACGGCGACTGGAAGGACCTGGAGCCGGGCAAGGCGACGCTGGTGGAGTACTGGGCGCCCTCGGAGTGACCTGCCCGGACATGCGGAAGGGCCCGGAAGGTTCCGGGCCCTTCGTCGCGTCCGCTCAGTCCTCGTCGTGCGTCTGCGCCGCCTCGACCTCTTCCCGGCTGACCCCCAGCAGATAGAGCACGGTGTCCAGGAAGGGGAAGTTCACCGCCGTGTGCGCGGCCTCCCGGACCACCGGCTTGGCGTTGAAGGCCACGCCCAGCCCGGCCGCGTTCAGCATGTCCAGGTCATTGGCGCCGTCACCGATCGCCACCGTCTGCGACAGCGGCACCCCCGCCTCCGCGGCGAACCGGCGCAGCAGCCGCGCCTTGCCCGCCCGGTCCACGACCTCACCGGTGACCCGGCCGGTCAGCTTCCCGTCGGCGATCTCCAGCGTGTTGGCGTGCGCGAAGTCCAGCCCCAGCCGGTCCTGGAGCGCGTCCGTGACCTGCGTGAAGCCACCGGACACCACCCCGACCTGGTAGCCGAGCCGCTTCAGGGTGCGGATCAGCGTCCGCGCGCCCGGCGTCAGCCGGACCTCCTCGCGGACCTTGTCCACCACCGACGCGTCCAGCCCCTTCAGCAGGGCCACCCGCGCGTGCAGCGACTGCTCGAAGTCCAGCTCCCCGCGCATCGCCGCCTCGGTCACCGCGGCGACCTCCGCCTCGCAGCCGGCGTGCGCGGCGAACAGCTCGATGACCTCGTCCTGGATCAGGGTCGAGTCCACGTCCATCACCACGAGCCGCTGCGCCCGCCGGTGCAGGCCCGCCGAGACCACGGCGATGTCGACACCGAATGCCGAGGCGCTCGCGGCCAGCGCGGTGCGCAGGGGTTCCGTCGCCACGCCGGACACCGCGAACTCCACGGCCGTCACGGGGTACTTGGCGAGCCGGAAGATACGGTCGATGTTGCCGCCGGCCCCGGCGATCCGTGCCGCGATGGCCGCCGTCGACTCGGCGGTCAGGGGATGTCCGAGCACCGTCACCAGGGAGCGGCCGACACCGCGCGGGCGGTTGTCGCCGTGCCCCGAGATGATCTCGGCCTGCATCTTCATCGACTCGGCCCAACTGTGCACGGTCGACCGGAGGTCGCCCTCCAGCCCCTCCGCGGGCTGTGTGACCAGCGCGCACAGCACCAGTCGGCCCCGCGTCACGACCTGCTCGATGTCGACCACGTCGACCTGGAAGGCGGCCAGGGTGTCGAACAGCCCGGCCGTGATGCCGGGCCGGTCCTTCCCGAAGACCTTGACGAGAAGAGTGGGGACCTCACCGGTCCGCGAAGCGACGATCTGCGAAGCGCTCATGGTCCCACCACCGTATCCGGCACCCGCGGCCCACCGCCCGACAGGTCCGCCACCCGGACAGCGCCCGCCCCCGTCCCGCTCGCGGTCAAATAGCCCCCTCCGCACCGGTATCCGCCCCTCAACTCCCGTTCCCCCGCCCGCCCGGCTAACAGTTGGGCGGTCCCGCCTGGAATAGTTCCCCACGATGTTCGACATCCCTAGACTCCCCGTGTCGGGGGCAATTCGGGGGACAACTCAGTGGGGCATGGAGTGCCGGAACTCGTACTGGAAACAAACGGACGGACCTGGACGCTGGAGCCGTCCCGGTCCTATGCCCTCGGACGTGATCCGCAGGGCGACATCGTCTTCGACGACGCCAGGGTGTCGTGGCGCCACGCCACGGTCCGTTTCGACGGGCACACCTGGGTCATCGAGGACCACGGCAGCACCAACGGCACGTTCGTGCAGGGCCACCGCGTCGGCCGGACGGAACTGGGCGCCGGCACGGCCGTACACCTGGGCAACGCGACCGACGGGCCGCGGCTGAACCTGACCTCGGCCGACGCGCACCAGGCCGCGCCGTACGCCGCGCAGTCCGCCACCTGGGCCCAGCAGACGCAGGCCGTACCGCAGGCCGCGCAGCCGCAGCAGCCCGCGCACCAGCAGGGCGCCGAGTGGCACAGCGGCCCGCAGCAGGCCCCGGCCTTCCCGCACCAGCAGGGCGGCACCCCCGCCGCGCCGGACCAGCAGGCCCACGGGGACCGCAGCCCGACCACGTTCCACCAGTTCGCCCTCGGCCACGTGATGCGCATCGGCCGTTCGCTGGACAACGACCTCGTCGTCTCCGACCTCCAGGTCTCCCGGCACCACGCCGAGTTCCAGACGACCCCCGAGGGCCGCTTCGAGATCCGGGACCTCGGCTCGCACAACGGCACGTACGTCAACGGCCAGCCCATCGCCAAGGGCGGCACCGCGGTCCTCGGCCCCGATGACATCGTCGGTGTCGGCCACTCCGCCTTCCGCATCGTCGGCGACCGGCTGGAGGAGTTCGTCGACACCGGCGAGGTGTCCTTCTCCGCCCGCCACCTCACCGTCACGGTCGACGGCGGCAAGCAGATCCTGCGGGACGTCTCCTTCGGCGCCCCCGAGAAGTCCCTGATCGCGGTCATCGGCCCGTCCGGCTCCGGCAAGTCCACCCTGCTCAAGGCGCTCACCGGCTACCGCCCCGCCAACGAGGGCGAGGTGCTCTACGACAACCGGAACCTGTACAAGCAGTTCGCCGAGCTGCGCCAGCGCATCGGCCTGGTCCCGCAGGACGACATCCTGCACAAGGAGCTGAGCGTCCGGAAGGCGCTGAAGTACGCGGCCAAGCTGCGCTTCCCCGCCGACACCACGCCCGCCGAGCGCGACGCCCGGATCGACGAGGTGCTGCGCGAGCTGAAGCTCGACATCCACAAGGACAAGAAGGTCACCTCCCTCTCGGGCGGCCAGCGCAAGCGCGTCTCGGTCGCCCTGGAGCTGCTGACCAAGCCCTCGCTGATCTTCCTGGACGAGCCGACCTCGGGCCTCGACCCGGGCATGGACCGCGATGTCATGCAGTTGCTGCGCGGTCTCGCCGACGACGGCCGTACCGTCCTGGTCGTCACCCACTCCGTCGCCGAGCTGGCGCTGTGCGACAAGCTGCTGGTGATGGCGCCGGGCGGCGCGGTGGCCTACTTCGGCCCGCCGGAGGAGGCGCTGAACTTCTTCGGCTACGACACCTGGGCCGACGTCTTCTCCGCCTTCGAGAACTACCGCGACTACGACTGGGCGGGCCGCTGGAAGGGCTCGCAGCACTACCAGATGTACGCCGCCGACCTCGACGCCGTCGCGGCCCAGTCCGTCACCGCGCCCCCGCCGCAGGCGGTCAAGCCGCCCAAGCCGCAGAGCTGGGGCTCCCAGTTGCTCACGCTGGTCCGGCGGTACGTGTCGGTCATCGCCTCCGACAAGGGCTTCCTGGCCCTGACGGTGATCCTGCCGGCCGTGCTCGGCGCGGTCAGCCTGCTGATCGACCACGAGAAGGGGCTGCTGGTCAACCCGCTCAACCCCAGAACCGGCCTGCACGTGCCCAACGGCACGGCGACGACGGTCCTGCTGATCCTCGCGGTCGGCGCCTGCTTCGCGGGCGCGGCGAACTCGGTCCGCGAGCTGATCAAGGAGCGGGTGATCTACGAGAGGGAGCGCGCGACCGGCCTGTCCCGCTCGGCCTACCTGATGTCCAAGGTGGTCGTGCTGGGCGCCGTCACGGTGCTCCAGGGCCTCATGGTGGGCCTGATCGGCTTCGCCAGCCGGGAGATCCCGGAGCGGGGCCTCGTCCTCGGCGGCTCCACGCTCTTCGAGCTGTGCCTGCCGATCATGGCGCTGGGCTTCACATCGATGATGTTCGGCCTGGTCATCTCGTCGCTGGTGCGCACCGCGGAGAAGACCATGCCGCTGCTGGTGATGTTCGCGATCATCCAGGTCGTGTTCACCGGCTGCCTGTTCACGCTGCACGGCACGCCGGGTGTCAACGAGTTCTCGTACCTGATGCCGTCCCGCTGGGCGGTGGCCGCGGCCGGCACCACGCTGGACTTCAACAACATCGCGCCGAACACCGACGACCCGACCAGTACCGACCCGCTGTGGAACCACTCGGCGGCGGCCTGGAGCCTGGACATGGTCGTGCTCATCGCGCTCGGGGTGGCCTGCGGTTTCCTCGTCTCGCGCTTCCTGCGGCGGCACGAGCCCGAGGTCATGCGCAAGTAACGGCGCTCGCGCTCCGAGAGGTCACGTGAAGGGCGGCACCCCGTACGGGTGCCGCCCTTCCGCGTCGTCTCAGAGGTCCGCGCCGACCTCAGTACGCGCTGTTGACGTTGTCGATCGAGCCGTACCGGTGCGCCGCGTAGTTGGCGGCGGCGGTGATGTTGGCGACCGGGTCGTAGATGTCGTTCGAGGTGCCCTTCACGTGGTACGTGGCGAAGGTGGGCGGGATCACCTGGAGCAGACCCTTGGACGGGATGCCGTTGATGGCGTTGATGTCCCAGCCGTTGATGGCGCGGGGGTTGCCGGAGGACTCCCGCATGATGTTCTTGTGCAGGCCGTGGTAGCTGCCCGGGATGCCCTTGGCGTGCATGATGTCGAGCGACTCGCGAATCCAGCCGTCGAGGTTGTTCTTGTAGGTCTTCGCGGCGACCGTCTCCATCTGGGGACGCTTCGCGGACCGGTCGGCGGCCTTCTTGGCGGAGCGCGACTCGGCGGCCTTGCGCTCGGCGGCGGCCTTCTTCGCGGCGTCGGCGGCCTTCTGCTTCGAGGCGGCCTTCTGCTTGGCCTCGATGGCGTCGAGCTTGACCTTGTCGCTCGTCAGCGGGCTGCTGAGCGTGGCGTGCAGGTCACGGGTCTGGGTGGTCTGCTCGGCGGCCACCGGCTTGGCGGCCGGGGTGCCACCGGCCACGGTCGTGGCACCGCCGGGGATGGCGGACAGGGCGATGGCGGCGGCACCGAGGGTGCTGACACCCGCGATGGCGATCTTGTGCTGCTTGTTCAGCGCGGAGAACTTCTCGAGCGGGCGACTGAGACGACGATTCAGGGTGTTCTTGGGCATGGCTTGATGGACCTCTTCGTTAGCGCGGAGGTCGCTCTCGCGTCCGCCGGGGAAATCGGTTCCTCCAGCACGAACGCCGCGGGGTGAACCGCGGCGCTGAGCGACATGAGCAATTCTTAGCGGCCGCAAAATGCCCTGGCAATGATGTGACGTACGAAGCCGGGTAGTGGATCAGGTCTACGTAAAACAGGACAGATCAGCCCATCCGCCCCGTTCATCTAGGGGTGCTCTGTCTCCTATGTCCGTTCGTAAGTGATGTGCGCCCTATGCGCGGGCTCACACCGGTACGGGCCGGATGTCACGCGGGGGTCATCAAGCGCTTCTCTGCGTTAGCAAACTCCCCGGACACCCTGATGTCTGTGCGTGCCCGCCCGCCCGCGCGCGCGTTGTACCTCCTCGTGCGGCCTCCTGGCGCCACGCCGGTACCGTGAGGGCATGCACCCAGGTCCCCGGTCCGGTCTCGCCGCCGTGAGCGCCGCGCTGCTGGCCATGAGCAGGCATCTGGAGGTGCGCGACGTCCTCAAGACGATCGTCGCCTCCGCCCGCGAGCTGCTCGACGCCCAGTACGCGGCCCTCGGCGTCCCGGACGACCACGGGGGCTTCGCCCAGTTCGTCGTGGACGGCGTCAGCGACGCCCAGTGGAAGGCCATCGGCCCGCTGCCCCGCCAGCACGGCATCCTCGCCGCGATGCTCCGCGAGGGCCGCCCGGTCCGCCTCGGCGACGTACGCGAGGACCCCCGCTTCGAGGGCTGGCCGGACGCCCACCCCGAACTCGCCGACTTCCTCGGCCTGCCCGTACGCGACGGCGACGAGATCATCGGCGCCCTGTTCCTCGCCAACAAGAACTGCGCGAGACCGCAAGGAGGTTGCGGCTTCACGGCCGAGGACGAGGACTTGCTCGGCATCCTCGCCCAGCACGCCGCCATCGCCCTCACCAACGCCCGCCTCTACGAACGCAGCCGCGAGCTGACCATCGCCGAGGAACGCTCCCGCCTCGCCCACGAACTCCACGACGCCGTCAGCCAGAAGCTGTTCTCCCTGCGCCTGACCGCCCAGGCCGCCACCGCCCTGGTGGACCGCGACCCCGCCCGCGCCAAGGACGAACTCCACCAGGTCGCCGCCCTCGCCGCCGAAGCCGCCGACGAACTGCGCGCCGCCGTTGTCGAGTTGCGCCCCGCCGCGCTGGACGAGGACGGCCTGCTCGCCACCCTGCGCACCCAGATCCAGGTCCTCGACCGCGCCCACACCGCCCGCGTCACCTTCAGCGGCCACGGCCTGCGCGCCCTGCCCGCCGCCCAGGAGGAGGCCCTGCTGCGCGTCGCCCAGGAAGCCCTGCACAACGCCCTGCGCCACTCCGGCGCCGACAACGTCCACGTCGACGTGGCACGACGCGGCCGGGGAGCCGTCCTCCGCGTCACCGACGACGGCCACGGCTTCGACCCCACCGCCGTCCGCCGGGCCGGCCGCCACCTCGGCCTCGTCTCCATGCGGGACCGGGCCGACGGCGCGGGCGGCACGCTCACCGTGGAATCGGCGCCCGGCAAGGGCACCGCGATCGAGATGGAGGTCCCCGGTGGCTGAGCCGATCAGGGTGCTGCTCGTCGACGACCACCAGGTCGTCCGCCGTGGGCTGCGCACCTTCCTGGAGGTCCAGGACGACATCGAGGTGGTCGGCGAGGCCGCCGACGGCGCCGAGGGGGTCGCCCGCGCCGAGGAACTGCGGCCCGCCGTGATCCTGATGGACGTCCTCATGCCGGGCACCGACGGCATCGACGCCCTGCGCAGACTCCGCGAGCTGGGCAACCCCGCCCGTGTACTGATCGTCACCAGCTTCACCGAGCGCCGTACCGTCGTCCCCGCCCTGCGCGCGGGCGCCGCCGGGTATGTCTACAAGGACGTCGACCCCGACGCGCTCGCCGCCGCCATCCGCTCCGTGCACGCCGGGCACATCCTGCTCCAGCCCGAGGTCGCCGACGCCCTCCTCACCCAGGAAGAGGCCAACTCGGGCCAGGGCAGGGGCGGTTCACTCACCGAACGGGAACGCGAGGTGCTCGGCCTCATCGCCGACGGCCGCTCCAACCGGGAGATAGCCCGCGCCCTGGTCCTCTCCGAGAAGACCGTCAAGACGCACGTCTCCAACATCCTGATGAAACTCGACCTCGCCGACCGCACCCAGGCCGCCCTGTGGGCCGTACGGCACGGCATGACCGACTGAACCGGGCCGTCAGCGCCGCTCCCGCTCCTCCACCACCGCGTTGTACGCCGCCACCCGCGCCCGCCGCGCCGTCCGCTCCACCGGGCGCAGCGCCTCGGCGCGGGCCCCCATCTCCGAGGCGCTCACCGCCCCGCCGTGCCCCCGCTCCCCGGCCAGCGAGACCAGCAGCCCCACCCGCCCCGCCAGCTCCAACACCCGTGCCGCACGCGGCGGATACCCCGGCGCCAGCACCTCCCCGTCCCGCTCGGCGCGCGCCCGGTACGCGTCGATCGCCGCCGCGGCCACCGGCCCCGACCCGGCCACGTCCAGCCGGGACAGCACCTCGGTGGCCTCCCGCAGCGCCTCCGCCAGCTCCCGCTCCGCCTCGCCGAGCGAGGGCACGTCGGCCGGCGGCGCCTCCCGCACCGGGAGCACGTGCCACACCACCTCCACGTGCACATCGCCCGCCGGACCCGCCTCGGAGACCTCCGGCACCAGCCCGAAGGCGGCCCCCGTACACACCACCGCCTCCCCGGCGGCCAGCGCCCGCGCGTTGAAGTCCGGCGGACCGCTCAGCCCCAGCGGATGCCCCGGCGCGGGCAGCGCCACCCGCAGCCCGCTCACCCCGAGCGCCCGCAGCCGGCCCAGCGCCAACGTGAGACCCACCACCCCGTTCTCACCCGGCAGCCCGGCCACCCGGTGCACCGCGTCGTCACCGACAGCGGCCAGTACGGCGTCATCCGGCGAGACAAGTCCGGCCAAGAGGGCATTTCCCCAAGCGGCGAGGCGTCCTGAACGCGGTTCCGTGAGCATGCCCCCACCCTAAGGACCGGACCGATGGAATGGAGCGGGGCACTCGTGGCGTAGATTTCATATGGGCTGCGCCCATCGGCGCGGCGACCCAGCCACAGGCGTACGCGACAGCCGGGACCGGCCGCAGATCAAGGGGAGACAACGCGCTCATGAGCGATGTTCTGGAGCTTCAGGACGTATCCGTGGTCCGTGAGGGCCGGGCTCTGGTGGACCAGGTCTCCTGGTCGGTCAAGGAGGGCGAGCGCTGGGTCATCCTCGGCCCCAACGGCGCCGGCAAGACCACCCTCCTGAACGTCGCCTCCAGCTACCTCTTCCCCACCAAGGGCACCGCCACCATCCTCGGCGACACCCTCGGCAAGGTCGATGTCTTCGACCTGCGCCCCCGCATCGGCATGGCCGGCATCGCC
This sequence comes from Streptomyces bauhiniae, assembly GCF_004784475.1. Taxonomy (GTDB): domain Bacteria; phylum Actinomycetota; class Actinomycetes; order Streptomycetales; family Streptomycetaceae; genus Streptomyces; species Streptomyces seoulensis. Next base: position 5,452 of record NZ_SRRT01000003.1, on the reverse strand, counting down.
ATGGCGGAGAAGCTCTCCAAGCGCCAGACCGTCCTGCAGACCGTCCTCACCGCCGCCTACGGCATGACCGCCGGCTGGCAGGAGGAGTACGAGGACGTCGACGAGCAGCGCGCCCGCGCCTTCCTCGACCGCCTCGGCATGAGCGACTTCCTCGACCGCCGCTTCGGCACCCTCTCCGAGGGCGAGCGCAAGCGCACCCTGATCGCCCGCGCCCTGATGACCGACCCCGAGCTGCTGCTCCTGGACGAGCCCGCCGCCGGACTCGACCTCGGCGGCCGCGAGGACCTCGTCCGCCGCCTCGGCCGGCTCGCCCGCGACCCCATCGCCCCCTCCATGATCATGGTCACCCACCATGTCGAGGAGATCGCCCCCGGCTTCACCCACGTCCTCATGATCCGCCAGGGCAAGGTGCTCGCCGCCGGACCCATCGAGCTGGAACTGACCTCCCGCAACCTCTCCCGCTGCTTCGGCCTCCCGCTCGTCGTCGAGCAGGCCGGCGAGCGCTGGACCGCGCGCGGCCTTCCGCTGGGCTGACCCGCCTCTTTCGGCCACCACCGGTCCGTCCGCGCCCTGTCGGCGGCCCGGCCCCCGGACCTACCATGACCGGGTGAACGCCATAGACGCATGGGTGTGGTGGCTCGTCGTCGCCGTGGCCCTCGGGATTCCGCTCGTCGTCACCGCCATGCCCGAGTTCGGCATGCTCGCCGTCGGAGCCGTGGTCGCCGCGGGCGCGGCCGGACTCGGCTTCGGCATCGTCGTCCAGGTCCTCGCCTTCGTGATCGTCTCCGTCGCGCTCATCGCGGTGGTCCGCCCCATCGCGGCCCGCCACAGCAGCCGGCGCCCCCATCTGCCCACCGGCATCGACGCGTTGAAGGGCAGACAGGCCGTCGTCACCGAACGGGTCGACGGCACCGGCGGACGCGTCAAGCTCGCCGGGGAGATCTGGTCCGCCCGCGCCCTCGACACCGGCCGTGCCTACGACGTCGGCCAGGAGGTGGACGTCGTCGACATCGACGGAGCCACCGCGCTCGTCATCTGACCTCGCACGACTCAACTGAACCGAACAGCACACGACTTGCCGGACGGTCTGTCAGACTCGACCGGCAAGATCTTTCACAGGCCACGACATCCGCCGCGCGCACCGAAGCGGAGAGGGGATACGGGGAACACGATGGAACCGGTCATCATCGTCCTGGTCATTCTGGTGGTGTTGGTCTTCATCGCCCTGATCAAGACCATCCAGGTCATCCCACAGGCCAGCGCCGCCATCGTCGAGCGCTTCGGCCGCTACACGCGCACCCTGAACGCGGGCCTGAACATCGTCGTCCCGTTCATCGACACCATCCGCAACCGCATCGACCTGCGCGAACAGGTCGTACCGTTCCCGCCCCAGCCGGTGATCACCCAGGACAACCTGGTGGTCAACATCGACACCGTCATCTACTACCAGGTCACCGACGCCCGAGCCGCCACCTACGAGGTCGCCAGCTACATCCAGGCGATCGAGCAGCTCACCGTCACCACGCTGCGCAACATCATCGGCGGCATGGACCTGGAGCGGACCCTGACCTCCCGCGAGGAGATCAACGCGGCCCTGCGCGGCGTCCTCGACGAGGCCACCGGCAAGTGGGGCATCCGCGTCAACCGCGTCGAGCTGAAGGCCATCGAGCCGCCCACCTCCATCCAGGACTCGATGGAGAAGCAGATGCGCGCCGACCGCGACAAGCGCGCCGCCATCCTCACCGCCGAGGGCACCCGGCAGGCCGCCATCCTCACCGCCGAGGGCGAGAAGCAGTCCCAGATCCTGCGCGCCGAGGGTGAGGCCAAGGCCGCCGCCCTCCGCGCCGAGGGCGAGGCCCAGGCCGTACGCACCGTCTTCGAGGCCATCCACGCGGGCGACCCGGACCAGAAGCTGCTCTCCTACCAGTACCTCCAGATGCTCCCGAAGATCGCCGAGGGCGACGCCAACAAGCTCTGGATCGTCCCCAGCGAGATCGGCGACGCCCTCAAGGGCCTCTCCGGCGCCATGGGCAACTTCGGCAACTTCGGCGGGGGCGGCGGCGCGGTGCCCCAGCAGAACAAGGGCACGGGCACCGACCGCCGCGAGAAGCCGTCGATCGACTGACCGGTCACGCCGCGGCGGGCGGCGCCAGCCACTCAGGCAGCGCCGCGAAGTCGTCCGAGCCCAGCGCCAGCAGCATCGCGTCCGCCGGAGTCGGCTCGAACGGCTGCCGCAGCAACGGCATCCCCGCCTGCTGCGGCGTCCGGTCCGCCTTGCGGTGATTGTCCTCCGCGCAGGACGCCACCGTGTTCAGCCAGGAGTCCGCACCCCCCTGCGCCCGCGGCACCACATGGTCCACCGTGGTCGCCGCCCGCCCGCAGTACGCGCAGCGGTGCCGGTCCCGCACCAGCACACCCCGCCGCGACCATGGCGCTTGTCTTCGGAACGGCACCCTTACGTATCTGCACAGCCGGATCACCCTCGGCGCCGGCATGTCCACCGCCGTACCGCGCATCCGCAGCCCGGTGTGCGCCTGCTCCACCACCGCCTTGTCCTGGAGCACCAGCACGACGGCGCGGTTCACCGTCACCGTCGACAGCGGCTCGAAACTCGCGTTCAGGACCAACGTGCCACGCATCCCGCCCACCTCCCGTGCGCCTGTCCGCACCCCCGGCGGACCTGGATCAACTCTGGACGGACGCAACGAGATGGACAACGAAATAAAAAGCGCCCGCCCCTGATCAATTCCAAGACCAGGGGCGGGCAAACACCGAAGGGGCACTCAGCCCTGAGCGGGAACCTCGTACTCCCCGATGAGCTGGGCACGGGCCAGCGCGTGGAAACGCAGATTGAAGCCGACGACCGCCGGAGTGGCGTCCGCGTCGATCCCCAGCTTCTCCTCGTCCACCGCGTACACCGTGAAGACATACCGGTGCGGACCGTCGCCGGGCGGCGGGGCCGCGCCGACGAAGCCGGGCGCCCCGTAGTCGTTGCGCACCTGGACCGCGCCCTTGGGCAGCTCCGCGAAGTCACCGCTGCCCGCGCCCGCCGGCAGCTCGGTCACCGAGACCGGGATGTCGAAGACCACCCAGTGCCAGAAACCGCTGCCGGTCGGCGCGTCCGGGTCGAAGCAGGTCACGGCGAAGCTCTTGGTCTCCGCCGGGAAGCCGGACCAGCTCAGCTCCGGAGAGGTGTTCCCCTCCGACTGCACCTGGGCGTCCTTCAGCGTCCCGCCCTCGGTGAGGTCCGCGCTCGTCACCGTGAACGACGGCACGGGCGGATGGAAGTCATGGGGGAGCGGCCGCCGCTTGTGCTCGGTCACGTCGATACCTCCTGCTGATCGTTCCGTTCGTGACTTCCGAGCCTAGAACCAGTTCCGCTTGCTTCCGACCTCGGACAGCCACTGGTTGAGGTAACCGGCCCAGTCGGTGGTGTGGAAGTCGTGCAGGCCCACCTGGAAGGAGCGGAAGGTGTCCGAGCCCTCGCTGAACAGACCCGGCTTCTTGTCCATCTCCAGCACGACGTCCATCGCGTTCTCGTCGGCCACGAAGCTGACCTCGACCTGGTTCAGACCCCGGTACTGCGCCGGCGGGTAGAACTCGATCTCCTGATAGAAGGGGAGCCGCTGCCGGGTGCCCCGGATGTGGCCGCGCTCCATGTCGGCGTTCTTGAAGCGGAAGCCGAGCTGGATGAAGGCGTCCAGCAGCGCCTTCTGCGCCGGCAGCGGGTGCACACGGATCGGGTCCAGGTCGGAGGAGTCCACCGCGCGCGCGATCTGCAGCTCGGTCGTCACCCCGATGTGCATCCCGCGCAGCTCCTGCCCGTCGATCACCGTGACAGGGGTCTCCCAGGGGATCTCCAGCCCGAACGGCACCGCGTGCACCGCCCCGGCCTGCAGCTCGAAGGCACCGCCGAGCCGCACCTTGGAGAACTCGACGTCCTGCTTGTACTCCTGGTCGCCGCTCTCCACCTCGACCCGCGCCTGGAGGCCCACCGACAGACCCTCGATGTTCTGGTTGACCGAGCCGCCCTGAATCCGGACCTCACCCTGGACAACGCCACCGGGCACCACGTTGACCTCGGTCAGCACCGTCTCCACGGAGGCGCCCCCGGCCCCCAGGCTCGCGAGCAGCTTCTTGAACGCCATTGACTCTCCCTTTACGTATGGACCCTCGACCCGTACAAACGCGAGCCGGCCGCGACCGGTTCCGCCGGGACCACGACGCGGCTGCATTACCCTCGGAGGGCATGATCACGCCCCCGGACCGTACGCCACTGCCACGGGACTTCTTCGACCGTCCCGTGCTGGAGGTCGCCCCCGACCTCCTCGGCCGCCTCATCATCCGCACGACCCCCGACGGTCCGATAGCCCTCCGCCTCACCGAGGTCGAGGCGTACGACGGCCCGAACGACCCCGGCTCGCACGCCTACCGGGGCCGCACCCCGCGCAACGACGTGATGTTCGGCCCGCCCGGCCATGTGTACGTCTACTTCACCTACGGCATGTGGCACTGCATGAACCTCGTCTGCGGCCCCGAGGGCACCGCGAGCGGTGTGCTGCTCCGCGCCGGCGAGATCGTCGAGGGCGCCGAGCTGACCCGCGAGCGCCGGCTTTCGGCCCGCAACGACAAGGAACTGGCCAAGGGCCCGGCCCGCCTGGCGACCGCCCTGGACGTCGACCGCTCCCTCGACGGCACCGACGCCTGCACCACGGGGGAGACCCCGATCCGCGCCCTCACGGGCACGCCGGTCCCGCCCGAGCAGGTACGCAGCGGCCCGCGCACCGGAGTGGCCGGCGACGGCGGAGTCCACCCCTGGCGCTTCTGGGTCGCGGACGACCCCACCGTGAGCCCCTACCGGGCCCACGTCCCGAGACGCAGGTCACGTTGACTCGTCCCCGCCGGGTGCGTAATGTAGCCCGAGTCGCTTGAACCGGGTACGGCATTCGCCTGCAGCCGGAAGCGGCCACCCACTACCTACGACTTCCCCTGGCGGGGATGATTTCGGCGTGCCCGCATGTCCGAATTCAACTCCGCGAGACTCGATTATGAGTAACAGCGGAGATCGGCTAACGTAGTGAATGTCGAAAGGCCGGACGGCGAAAGCCGAAAAGCCCAAAGGCAATCCCACTCCGACTGGGAATCAGACGCCGAAAGGATCTGATAGAGTCGGAAACACCGAAGGGAAGCCCGGAGGAAAGCCCGAGAGGGTGAGTACAAAGGAAGCGACCGTTCCTTGAGAACTCAACAGCGTGCTAAAAGTCAACGCCAGATATGTTGATAACCCCGTTACCGGTCATCACGACCGGGACGAGGTTCCTTTGAAAAAACACAGCGAGGACGCTGTGAACCATCGGACTATTCCTCCGATGGTTCCGCTCTCGTGTGTGTCGTCCCGATTACGGGAAAACATTCACGGAGAGTTTGATCCTGGCTCAGGACGAACGCTGGC
>NZ_SRRT01000002.1 GCF_004784475.1 Streptomyces bauhiniae | reverse complement strand
AGGCGCTGGTGGAGTCGGCGCTGTGGGAGGCGTCGCTGTTCGAGGAGCACGATTTCCGGGACATCAAGATCTCGGTGAAGCACAACGACCCGGTCGTGATGATCGAGGCGTACCGCCAGCTCGCCGCCCAGTGCGACTACCCGCTCCACCTGGGTGTGACGGAGGCGGGCCCGGCATTCCAGGGCACCATCAAGTCCGCCGTCGCCTTCGGCGCGCTGCTCTCCGAGGGCATCGGTGACACGATCCGCGTCTCCCTGTCGGCTCCGCCGGTGGAGGAGGTCAAGGTCGGCAACCAGATTCTGGAGTCGCTGAACCTGAAGCAGCGCGGCCTGGAGATCGTGTCCTGCCCCTCCTGCGGGCGGGCCCAGGTGGACGTCTACAAGCTGGCCGAGGAGGTCACCGCGGGCCTGACCGGTATGGAGGTCCCGCTGCGGGTGGCGGTCATGGGGTGCGTGGTGAACGGCCCCGGCGAGGCGCGCGAGGCGGATCTCGGGGTTGCCTCGGGCAACGGCAAGGGGCAGATCTTCGTGAAGGGGAAGGTCATCAAGACCGTCCCGGAGTCGAAGATCGTGGAGACCCTCATCGAGGAGGCCATGCGGCTGGCCGAGGAGAACGGCGCCGCGGATCAGGTGAGTTGAGGCAGAGCACGGCACGGACCGAGAGGGGGCCGGCGTGACGATTCTGGAGAGCATCCGGGGACCACGCGACCTGAAGGCGCTGTCACAGGACGACTTGGGCGAACTGTCCGGTGAGGTACGCGAGTTCCTGGTGGAGGCGGTGTCGAGGACCGGGGGGCACCTCGGCCCGAACCTGGGCGTGGTGGAACTGACCATCGCCCTGCACCGGGTCTTCGAGTCACCGGAAGACCGCATCGTGTGGGACACCGGGCACCAGAGCTATGTGCACAAGCTGCTGACGGGCCGTCAGGACTTCTCCAAGCTGCGCGGCAAGGGGGGCCTGTCCGGCTATCCCTCGCGCGAGGAGTCCGAGCACGACATCGTGGAGAACAGTCACGCCTCCACCTCCCTCGGCTGGGCCGACGGCCTCGCCAAGGCGCACCAGGTGCTCGGGGAGCGCGGGCACGTCGTCGCGGTCATCGGGGACGGCGCGCTGACCGGCGGCATGGCCTGGGAGGCGCTGAACAACATCGCGGCCGCCAAGGACCGCCCGCTGATCATCGTCGTCAACGACAACGAGCGCTCGTACGCGCCGACGATCGGCGGCCTCGCCAACCACCTCGCCACCCTGCGCACCACCGACGGCTACGAGCAGGTCCTCGCCTGGGGCAAGGAGGCGCTCCAGCGCACCCCGGTCGTGGGCGGGCTGCTGTACGAGGCCGCGCACGGCGCCAAGAAGGGGTTCAAGGACGCCTTCGCCCCGCAGGGCATGTTCGAGGACCTGGGGCTGAAGTACGTGGGCCCCATCGACGGCCATGACATCGGCGCCGTCGAGTCCGCGCTGCGCCGGGCCAAGCGGTTCCACGGGCCGGTGCTGGTGCACTGCCTCACCGAGAAGGGGCGCGGGTATCCGCCGGCCCTGGCGCACGAGGAGGACCACTTCCACACCGTCGGTGTGATGGACCCGCTGACCTGCGCCCCGCTCAGCCCCACCGGCGGGCCCTCGTGGACCTCGGTGTTCGGCGAGGAGATCCTCCGGATCGGGGAGGAGCGCGAGGATGTCGTCGCCATCACGGCGGCCATGCTGCACCCGGTCGGCCTCGGCCCGTTCGCGGCGCGCTTCCCCGACCGGGTCTGGGACGTCGGGATCGCCGAGCAGCACGCGGCCGTCTCCGCGGCGGGCGTGGCCACCGGGGGAGCGCACCCGGTCGTCGCCGTCTACGCCACCTTCCTCAACCGCGCCTTCGACCAACTGCTGATGGACGTGGCGCTGCACCGCTGCGGGGTGACCTTCGTGCTGGACCGCGCCGGGGTCACCGGTGTCGACGGCGCCTCGCACAACGGCATGTGGGACATGTCGATCCTCCAGGTCGTCCCCGGCCTGAGGATCGCCGCCCCGCGCGACGCGGCCCAGCTCCGGGCCCAGTTGCGCGAGGCGGTCGCGGTGGACGACGCCCCCACCCTGATCCGCTTCCCCAAGGAGTCCGCCGGCCCCGAGATCCCGGCCCTCGGACATGTCGGCGGCATGGACGTCCTCCACCGGGACGACGAGCCCGACGTACTCCTCGTCGCCGTCGGCGTGATGGCGCCGGTCTGCCTCCAGGTCGCCTCGCTGCTCGGGGCGCGGGGGCTCAACTGCACGGTGGTGGACCCGCGTTGGGTCAAGCCCGTCGACCCCGCCCTGCCCGGACTCGCCGCCCGGCACCGGCTGGTGGCCGTCGTCGAGGACAACAGCCGGGCGGCGGGCGTGGGTTCGGCCGTGGCGCTGGCCCTCGGGGACGCCGATGTGGACGTGCCCGTACGACGGTTCGGCATCCCGGACCAGTTCCTCGCACACGCCAAACGGAGCGAGGTGCTGGCCGACATCGGTCTCACCCCGGTGGAGATCGCCGGCCGGATCAGCGCGAGCCTCGCCGTCCAGGACGTCGGCGCACGGCAGAACCAGGAGAGCTGAATGAGCACGGAGTTCGACCTCGGAGCCCTCCTCGCCGCGCGCGGAGCCGAGCGCTACGACCTGCACACGCGCCATCTCAACCCCCAACTCCCGCGCATGCTGCACACCATCGGCTTCGACAAGGTCTACGAGCGTGCCGAGGGCGCCCACTTCTTCGACGCCGAGGGCAACGACTACCTCGACATGCTCGCCGGATTCGGCGTGATGGGCCTCGGCCGCCACCACCCGGTCGTCCGCAAGGCCCTGCACGACGTGCTCGACCTCAACCTGGCCGACCTCACCCGCTTCGACTGCCAGCCGCTGCCCGGCCTGCTCGCCGAACGCCTGCTGGCCCACAGCCCGCACCTGGACCGGGTGTTCTTCGGCAACAGCGGCACCGAGGCCGTCGAGACCGCGCTGAAGTTCGCCCGCTTCGCCACCGGCCGCCCCCGCGTCCTCTACTGCGACCACGCCTTCCACGGCCTCACCACCGGCTCCCTGTCGGTCAACGGCGAGAACGGCTTCCGCGACGGCTTCGCCCCGCTGCTCCCCGACACCGCCGTACCCCTCGGCGATCTCGACGCCCTGGCACGGGAGTTGAAGAGGGGCGACGTCGCCGCCCTCATCGTCGAGCCCATCCAGGGGAAGGGTGTGCACGAGAGCCCGCCCGGCTATCTCCGGGCCGCGCAGGAGCTGTTGCACAAGCACAAGGCGCTGCTCATCGCGGACGAGGTGCAGACCGGGCTCGGCCGCACCGGCGACTTCTACGCCTACCAGCACGAGGACGGCGTCGAGCCCGACCTGGTGTGCGTCGCCAAATCGCTCTCCGGCGGCTATGTCCCGGTCAGCGCCACGCTGGGCAAGGACTGGATCTTCAAGAAGGTCTACTCGTCCATGGACCGGGTCCTGGTGCACTCCGCGAGCTTCGGCGCCAACGCCCAGGCCATGGCGGCGGGGCTCGCGGTGCTGTCCGTCATGGAGGACGAGCAGATCGTCGCCCGCGCCCGGACCATGGGCGAGCTGCTGAAGTCCCGGCTCGCCGCGCTCATCGGGAAGTACGAGCTGCTGGCCGACGTGCGCGGGCGCGGGCTGATGATCGGCATCGAGTTCGGCCGCCCCGACTCGCTGAAGCTGCGCGGTCGCTGGACCATGCTCCAGGCCGCCCGCAAGGGGCTGTTCGCGCAGATGGTCGTCGTCCCGCTGCTCCAGCGGCACCGGATTCTCACCCAGGTCTCCGGCGACCATCTGGAGGTGATCAAGCTGATCCCGCCGCTGGTGATCGACGAGGCGGACGTGGAGCGGTTCGTGGACGCCTTCACGGCCGTCATGGACGACGCGCACAGTGGGGGCGGGCTGATGTGGGACTTCGGGCGGACCTTGATCAAGCAGGCGGTTGCGGGTCGCTGAGGGGGGCTTTTTGCCTCTGAGGCAAGAAAATTGCCCCGCAGGCAAAAGTGGGGCTCAATGGAAGTATGAACGCCTCCGAAGCGGCCTCCCCGGCGGGCCAGGGCGACGACCTGCCCGCCGTGGCGCCGCAACTGCGCGCCCTGCGCCGCCGGGCCGGCCTCACCCTGGAGGCCGCGGCCGGGGCCGCCGGGCTCTCCCCGGCGCACCTCTCCCGGCTGGAGACCGGACACCGCCAGCCCTCGCTGCCGATGCTCCTGGCCCTCGCCCGTATCTACGGTACGACGGTCTCCGACCTGCTCGGTGAGACGGCCGCCGACCGGGACGCCATCGTGCGCGCCGCCGGCATGGAACCCACCCGCGCCGCCGGCTGGACCTACTTCCAGGCCGGCGCCCCCGGCCGCGGCATGCAGGCCCTGCGCGTCCGCGTCCCGTACCGCGCCGAGGGCGACATCGTGCGCGTCCACCCCGGCGAGGAGTGGCTGTACGTCCTCAGCGGCCGGCTGCGGCTGCGCCTCGGGGACAGCGCGCATCTGCTCGCGCCCGGCGACAGCGCCCACTTCGACTCGCTGACCCCGCACCGCCTCAACGCCGACGACCCCGACGGCGTGGAGCTGCTGTTCGTCCACACCCTGCTCCAGAGCCCCACGGCCACCCTGTGCCTGGGCCATCCGACCGGAGACCCGTCATGAGTGACATCGAAGACAAGCTGCCGCGCTCCCTGTGGGTCCGGCTCGTCGTGTACGTCGCCCTCGGCCATGTCCTGGCCGCCTTCCTCTACCTGCTGTTCTCGCTGGGCGCCAAGGGGTAACGGGGCCTGAGGGCAGGTCAGTTCACCAGGCGCTCGCGCAGCCGCTCCCGCGCGGAGTCCGAGAGCTTCAGCCCCCGCTCCAGGTACGCGTCCACACCGCCCCAGGTGTCCTCGATGCTGTCGAAGGCCGCCGTCAGGTACTCCGCGCGGGCGTCGAAGAGCGGGCTGAGCAGGTCCATCACCTCGGGCGTGTACGCGCTGGCCTGGTCGCCGCTGCGGCTGACCTTGTAGCGCCGGTGCTTGGCGTTGGACTCCAGGTAGTCGGCGGTGATCGCGTCCCGCTCCACGCCCACCGCGAGCAGCGTCACCGCCACCGAGATGCCCGCGCGGTCCTTGCCGGCCGCGCAGTGCATCAGCGCGGGCACGCTGTCCTCGGCCAGCGCGTGCAGCACGCGGGAGTGCTCGGCGGTGCGCTCGGTGACGATCCGCCGGTACGAGTCGATCATGCGGCCCGCGCCCTTGCCGTCGGCCAGGATGTCCCGCAACTGGTCCAGGTCGCCGTCGCGGACCATCCGCCAGAACTCCGCGCCGTCGGCCGGGTCGCTCAGCGGCACGTTCACGTTCCGCACGCCGGGCAGCTCCACGTCGGGGCCTTCGAGGCGCTGGTCGGCCGAATTGCGGAAGTCGAAGACCGTGTGCAGGCCGAGCGAGGAGAGGTAGGCCGCGTCCTCCTCGGTCGCGTGCGCGAGGTGCCCGCTGCGGAACAGCACCCCGTGCCGCACCCGGCGCCCGTCCACCGTCGGGAGGCCGCCCACGTCACGGAAGTTGCGGACGGCGGACAGCTCGGGTTCGGTCGACGGGACCTGCTGCGTCACGGGTGCTCCTGGAAGTTCCGCCCCGCCACGCGGCTCGTCGACGGGCGCACCGCCGACGATACGACATCGGATTTCGGCCGCTCCGACCCCGTGATCGCCCGTTCAACAGGGCGGCCGACAGGGCTATTCCGCGATTGGCAAATTCTTTAAGCGTGGCTTATCTCACCGTACGTCAACCCCTGCTTACGGTCGCGTAGGTCACATCCTGAGGTGAATCATGGTCCGATGTGGCAGACGATATGGAGAATGACAACAGGACACTGATCGGGTCGTACGTGGCGGTGGGGGACAGCTTCACCGAAGGCGTCGGCGACCCCGGCCCCGACGGGGCGTTCGTCGGCTGGGCCGACCGGCTCGCGGTACTCCTCGCCGACCGGCGCCCCGAAGGCGACTTCAGGTACACCAACCTCGCCGTGCGGGGGAAGCTGCTCGACCAGATCGCGGCGGACCAGGTGCCCAGGGCGGCGGCGCTCGCCCCGGACCTCGTCTCCATCTGCGCCGGGGGCAACGACATCATCCGGCCCGGCACCGACCCGGACGAGACGGCCGAGCGCTTCGAGCGCGCCGTGGCCCAGCTCGCGGCGGGCGCCGGCACCGTACTGGTGGCGACCGGCTTCGACACCCGCGGCGTCCCGCTGCTCAGGCATCTGCGCGGCAAGATCGCCACGTACAACGGTCATGTACGGGCCATCGCCGACCGGTACAACTGCCCCGTGCTCGACCTGTGGTCCCTGAAGTCCGTGCAGGACCGCCGGGCGTGGGACGGCGACCGGCTGCATCTCTCGCCCGAGGGTCACACCCGGGTCGCGCTGCGCGCGGGCCAGGCGCTCGGCCTGGAGATCCCGGCCGACCCTGAGCAGGAGTGGCCGGTGCTGCCGCCGCGCGGCACGCTGGAGATCCGGCGGGACGACGTGCACTGGGCGCGTACGCATCTGGTGCCGTGGATCGGGCGCCGGCTGCGCGGCGAGTCCTCCGGGGACCATGTGGTGGCCAAGGGCGCGCTGTCGCCGAGCGACATCAGGATGCGGATCGCTTCGGTGGCGTGAGGTCTGCCGCCGCCCCTGCGCCGTGGGGGCGGCGGTTTCGTCGCCTGGACGTCGTCCGGGCGCAACGGGAACGACCCCACGCGGTAGGGCAGATACGGAACACTGTTCGGGAACAGTGAGGGCCGCGTGAGCGTTGGGACTTGTGGCCGGGTCGCCCGGCCCGCGGCGGCTTGGGGCCGTCGCAGTCGCCGTCGACCATGGAGCCCTGAGCGACTCCACCTGGAGGTACCGTGTCCGGTCTGCGTTCCCTGAGCTCCGGGCTCCGCGCGCTACAGCCCGAAGCCTTCGGCGTGGAACCGAGCGGTGAGCGCCTCGCCCGCATCCGGCGCTCCCCGCACTTCAAGGACGGCGTCTTCCAGAACCCCGGCGGCACGGCCCGTACCCGGCCCTCCGGCTCCACGCTGGACCTCGCCAAGGCGTTCTTCGACAAGGACACGCGTCCCGTCCGCGCGCCGCAGGGCATCATCCCGGTGCACCCGACCACGGTGGCCGACCTGGCCAAGCCCCCGGCCGACGGCCTGCGGGTGACATGGCTCGGACATTCCAGCGCGCTGGTGGAGATCGACGGGTGCCGGGTGCTGTTCGACCCGGTCTGGGGTGAGCGGTGTTCGCCGTTCCCCTTCGCCGGGCCCAAGCGGCTGCACCCCGTCCCGCTGCCGCTGGCCGCGCTCGGCCCGGTCGACGTGGTGGTCATCTCCCACGACCACTACGACCACTTGGACCTGCCCACCATCAAGGCGCTGGCCGGCACCGACACCCTGTTCGCCGTCCCGCTGGGCGTGGGCGCGCATCTCGAACACTGGGGGGTGTCCCCGGACCGGCTGCGCGAGCTGGACTGGCACGAATCGACCGAGGTCGGCGGGGTGACGCTGACCGCGACCCCGGCCCGCCACTTCTGCGGGCGCGGCCTGCGCAACACCCAGCACACCCTGTGGGCCTCCTGGGTCGTCGCGGGCGAACGGCACCGGGTGTACCACAGCGGTGACACCGGCTACTTCGACGGCTTCAAGGACATCGGCGCGGCCCATGGCCCGTTCGACGTCACGATGATCCAGATCGGCGCGTACAGCCCCTACTGGCCCGACATCCACATGACCCCCGAGGAAGGCGTGCGCGCCCACCTCGACCTCCAGTCCGGCACCCCCCATGGCATCCTCCTCCCCATCCACTGGGGCACCTTCAACCTCGCGATGCACCCCTGGGCGGAACCGGGCGAGTGGACGAAGGAGGCGGGCGAAGCGATCGGCCAAGTGGTGGCTTCCCCTCGGCCGGGCGAGCCCTTCGAACCGGGCGGCCGGGTGCCGTCCGACGCGTGGTGGCGGTCGGTGTCGGGGCCGATCGCGCACACGTGGGAGCACCAGGAGCCGGTGACGGCCGCAGAGCGTCGCAGTGACGACCTCAACTACAGCGGCTCGTAACAGCGTTCAAGCGGGCCCCCTCCGATCGGTCGTCAGAAACCGTTCGGAGGGGGCCCTTTGGCGCTGCCCTCAACTCAGCGGCACCGCCGACTCGATGGCCTTTGGCATGGTGTGGGTGATCTCGTCGCCGAGGCGTTCGAACTCGCTGCGGAGGAAGGGGTCGGCGAGGCGGGCCAGGCCGTGGAACTGGATGGTGGCGTCGTAGGTGATCTCGGTGCCGTCGGGGGTGGGGCGGAGGGTGATGTCGTCGGTGGAGGTCGCCGTTTTGTTGGTGCCTACGAAGGTGAGGTGGTCCTCCGTGCGGTGGTCCAGGCGGTAGTCGAGTTCCGTGCGGCGGCCCCGGAATTCGGAGACGTTGTGCCAGGTGGCGCCCTCGGTGGGGGTGCCCGTGCCGTTCGTGCGGTCGCACTCCTGGGTGCCGGGGTCCCAGTCCACGGCGTGCGCGAAGTCGGCCAGGTAGGCGTTCACGGCGGGCAGGGGGCGGGGGACGGTGAAGGAACGTCGGACGTGGACCATGGTCGATCTCCAGGGGTCGGGCAGCGGGTCGCCGCTAGGGCCGGGTACCCCGGGACGGCCCGGAACCGACCTCCGGCAGCGTTTCGCCCGAGGTCAGCCGGGCCCGGACCTTGGTGGAGGCGTCCTTGGGCGCCCGTACGGCCAGGGTGTGACCGCTTCGGGTGGCCGACACGTCGCCGGTGAGGGTGAGCGAGGTGACGGCGCGGCTGCCGGCCGCCAGGACGTACCAGTGCCCGTGCGGGGACTTCCAGTGCGTCCGTGCCACCACGTGCTGACCGAACCTGCTGCACGCCGCCGTCGACCGCACCCGTGTCACCACCTGTGCGTTCTTGCCCGGCCTGCGCAGGGAGACGGTGATGTTTCCCGGGCCCTGCCAGGTGTCCGCCCGCGCGCACGTCCACACGGCGTGACCTCCGCCGTCGGGAAGGTCCTGCTCGGCGAAGTCCCAGGCGTTGACTGCCCGCACGCCCGAGCCGCCAGCGGAGTCCAGGTCACAGCCCGTCCGGCCCCAGGCCACCAGCGCGGCCGGACCCGTCGCCTCGCGCGGTTGCCGGGCGGGCGGGGAGCCGTGGCCCGGCAGCGGGGTGTACGTCAGATGCGCGGGCGTGAGCCCGCCCAGGTCGGCCAGCAGGAACGCGTGGTGCTCCGCGATCGCCGGGGACGACCGCAACTGCAGCGCCGGACGACGCCCGCAGCCGCCGCCCGTCCACCGGGGCACCGGGGCGGTCACCCCGTCCCGCGCCACGGAGAGGGGCTGGGCGGGCGCGTCCGGACGGGTCAGGTCGCGCACCGAGGACTCCGCCACCCACGGTGCCAGCAGATACCGCACCGCGCCGCCCCGCTCCTCCAGCACCACGGCCGCAGCGGTCGTCACGTCGGCGTCGTCCACGCGGGCCAGCGCGAGCCGCTCACCGGTGCCCGACTCGCCGTACCGCACCAGGCGTTGGCCGTCGTGGAACACCACCACCGCGTGCCCGCCCACCGACCCGGCGTACAGCAGTCGCGGTGCGCGCGGCGGGGGATCGGCCGGGGTGCCGGGGGCGCGGTCGATCCGCGTACCGGACGGCGGGTCGGCCCAGACGGCCAGCGCCCGGTCCAGCAGCGCGCGGTCGCGCACCCGGTCCCCGCGCGCGGGCCAGGCGGTGAAGTCCACTCGCGAGGTGTCCGCCCACGCACCGGGATCGACGCGGACCAGACCGGCGGACCGGGGCTCGCGCGCGTCCGGCGCGGAGTGGGTGACGGCGGCCAGGCCGCCCGCCGTGAGGGCCCCCGCCAGCACGGCGAGTCCGGCCACGCGCACCCGGCGCCGGCGGCGGACCAGGTCGGTGGGGCGGGCGCGGAGAGTGCACGCGTCGAACTCGTCCGAGGTGAGCACCGCCTCGGCGGCCGTACCGAGCGAGGCGTCGAGCCGGGCCGCCTGCCGTACCGCCACCTGGGCATCCGCCTCCCCGGCCGCCTCCAGCACCCCGCGTGTGTGGTCGGCGGTGAGGCCCTCCACGCGGAGGAGGACGAAGGCGGCGCGGGCCGGGGCGGAGAGGTCGGAGAGGGCCTGGCCGAGCGCCATCTCCTCGGCCCCGCCCGAGCGCGGCGCCAGCCGCAGCCCGAGCACCACGGGCAGCCGGGGCACCAGCAGCCGGGGCGGCCGGGCCCCCTCCGGCCACAGCCGGGGCCGCCGGCACTGGGCCAGCGCCCCGCGCACCACGGCCACCCGGAGCGAGCGGTCCGGGTCGGTGCCCGGTGTGCGGGGCGCCGGTACGGCGGGCGTGGCGTCGGGCAGGCTGCGCTGCACCAGGGAGTGCGCGGCGAGCACCCGGCGGTGCCGGCCGAGGGAGGCCGGGAGGACGAGGTAGGCGAGGCGGACCAGCTCGGCGTACCGCTCGGCGAGTCTGCGCTCGGCGTGCAGCAGGCGGCCGCGCGAACCGTGCGGGGAACGACTGAGCGAGGACAGGACCATCGGGCGACTGCCTTCCACGACCGGGGGCGTTCGGAGCTGGTGCTACGGCAAACGAGTGAACGCCGCTCGGGTCACCGGGCGGTTCGGCGGCCTGTCCAGGCAGAACGTTTCTCCCGGCGGCCTCTCCTAGCGGCCTCTCCCGGCTCTCTCGGGGCGCCCTTTCTCACCCTGTGGTCCACTTCGTGGACACCTCTTGGTGGTGAGCCCCGGCTGAGGTAGAAAAGGGCCCCATGAATCCCATGCCGCTGGTGCGACGCCTGGTCATCGACCTGTGCCGATGCCCGGCCGCGTGTTGTCGCTGACCGCCGCTGTCCGCGCGTTCCTGACGGTCCGCCCCGCCCGGTGAGGTAACCCGGCGCGGTTTCAGGCGAGTTGTGTCTCGCAGGACCGGTCTCTCCCGCTGTGCAGGCGGCACTTCGCCGTACCCGCTCATCCCCACCGCCGCTGTTACGAGGCCCCCATGGAGGCCGCCCGTGTCCCTTTCCCTGCGCCCGGAGAAGGCCGACCCGCTCCCGGCCGCCCCCGTCGCACCCCGTCCCGCCCGCTCCTCAAGTGCCCTCAGGCGCACCGCACTTCCGCTCGGCTCGCTCGTCCTGTTCCTCCTCCTGTGGCAACTCCTCGCGGTGAGCGGCACCTGGAGCGAGACGCTGGTGCCGCCGCCGGCCAAGGTGTGGCGGGCCTTCATCGACGTGTCGACCACGCACGACGGAGTCCGGGGCTACAACGGCACTTACCTCATCGAGCACTTGGGCATCAGCCTGCGCCGCATCGCGTTCGGCGCCGGTATCGGCATCGCCGCCGGAGTGGTGTTCGGGCTGCTGATGGGCACCGTCGGCTGGGTGCGCTCGCTGTTCGAGCCGTGGATCACCTTCCTGCGCACCCTGCCCCCGCTGGCGTACTTCTCCCTGCTGATCATCTGGCTCGGCATCAACGAGGAGCCGAAGATCACCCTGCTGGCCGTGGCCGCGTTCCCGCCGGTCGCCGTCTCCACCACCACGGCCGTGGCCGCCGTACCCAAGGCGCTCACCGAGGCCGCCCGCGCGCTCGGCGCCTCCCGCTGGGACGTCGTACGGGACGTCGTCATCCCCTCCGCCCTGCCGGAGACGCTGACCGGCGTCCGGCTGGCCGTCGGGGTCGCCTACTCCTCGCTGGTGGCCGCCGAGTTGGTCAACGGACTGCCCGGCATCGGCGGCATGGTCAAGGACGCCGCCAACTACAACAACACCCCGGTCGTGCTCGTCGGCATCATCGCCATCGGCATCTCCGGCCTGATCATCGACGGCCTGCTGCTGCGCCTGGAACGGGCCGTCGTGCCCTGGCGCGGCCGCACCTGAGAAGCACCCGACTCCCGCTAGAAGAAACGGCACTTCCATGTCTCACGCCCCGCACCGCCCGTCCCGCCGACAGATGCTCGCGGGTGCGCTCGCCGTCGCCGCCACCGCGGCGGTCACCGGCTGCTCCACCGACAGCTCCGCCTCGGCCTCCGGCTCCGGGAAGCGGCTGCGCATCGGCTACTTCGCCTTTCCCAGCGGCGACTTGATCGTCAAGAACAGAAAGCTGCTGGAGAAGGCGCTGCCGGACCACACCATCACCTGGATCAAGTTCGACTCCGGAGCCAGCGTCAACCAGGCGTTCCTCGGCAAGTCCCTCGACATCGCCGCGCTCGGGTCTAGCCCGTTCGCGCGCGGGATATCCGGGCCGTCGCCGATCCCGTACAAGGTCGCCTGGATTCTCGACGTGGCGGGGGAGAACGAGGCGCTGGTCGCGCGGAAGAGCACCGGGATCTCCGCCGTGGCCGGGCTGAAGGGGCGTACGGTCGCCACGCCGTTCGCGTCGACCTCGCACTACAGCCTGCTGGCCGCGCTGGACAAGGCCGGGCTGAAGCCGTCCGACGTGAAGCTGATCGACCTCCAGCCGCAGGCGATCCTCGCCGCCTGGCAGCGGGGCGACATCGACGCCGCGTACGTCTGGCTGCCCACGCTGGACGAGCTGCGCAAGACGGGCAAGCAGCTCACCAGCAGTAAGCAGGTGGCCGGTTCGGGCAAGCCGACCCTGGACCTCGCCGTCGTCTCGGACGAGCTGATCGCCCGCGACCCGAAGGCGATCGACGCCTGGCGCAAGGCCGAGGCGGAGGCGCTGCGGCTTCTGAAGTCCGACCACGAGGGCTCGGTGAAGGCGGTCGCGGCCGAGCTGAACATCAGCGCCGCCGACGCCCGCGCCCAGCTCGCGCAGGGCGTGTTCCTCACCCCGGAGCAGGTGACCTCCGACGAGTGGCTGGGCACCGACGGCAAGCCCGGCAAGCTGCTGACCTACGTCGGCGACACCGGCCGCTTCCTGGCCGGCCAGAAGCAGATCGACGCGGCGCCCTCCGCGGCCTCCGTCGAGAAGGCGTTCTACCTCAAGGGGCTGCCCGATGTCCTCAAGTGAGCTGACGAAAGCGAAGGTTGAGTCAGGCGGAGTCGAGGCCGGTGCCGTCCGGCTCGACCACGTCACCCATCGGTACGGTGCCGTGACCGCCGTCGGCCCGGTCGATCTCACCGTGCCCACCGGGGAGTTCCTCGTCCTGGTCGGCGCCTCCGGCTGCGGCAAGAGCACCCTGCTGCGGCTGATCGCCGGGTTCGAGCGGCCCAGCGAGGGCAGCGTGCAGGTCTCCGGCACCGACCCCCGCCCCGGCGACACGGCGGGCGTGGTGTTCCAGACGCCGAGGCTCTTCCCGTGGCGCACCGTGCGCGGAAACCTCGACCTGGCCCTGAGGTACGCGGGCGTCGACCGCGCCCAATGGCCCGAGCGCAGGGCCGAGTTGCTGGTGCGGGTCGGGCTTGAGGGCACCGAGGCGCGCCGGGTCTGGGAGATCTCCGGCGGCCAGCAGCAGCGCGTCGCCATCGCCCGCGCACTCGCCGCCGAGAACCCGCTGCTGCTGCTCGACGAGCCCTTCGCCGCGCTGGACGCGCTCACCCGCGAACGGCTCCAGGAGGACGTACGCCGGATGGCCGCCCGGGCCGGGCGCACCACGGTGTTCGTCACGCACTCGGCCGAGGAGGCCGTGTTCCTCGGGTCCCGCATCGTGGTGCTGACCAAGAGCCCGGGGACCGTCGCGCTCGACCTGCCAATCACCCTGCCGCGCGGTGAGGTGGACGCCGAAGAGCTGCGCGGCTCACCGGAGTTCGGGGAACTGCGCGCCGAGGTCGCGCACGCCGTGAAGAGCGCCGCCGCGGCCTGACCGCCGTACCGCGACAAGAACCCAGGTCCCGGACGGGGCCGTACCGGAAAGGACACCCGTATGAGCATCCTCAGCGACCGGCCCGTGGCGACGCGGCTGCCGCTCACCGAGCTGGGCCCGAACATCGGCGCCGAGATCGACGGCATCGAGCTGGCCCACCTGGACGACGACGGCGTGCTGGCGTTGCGCGCGGCACTGGTGCGCCACAAGGTCCTCTTCGTGCGGGGACAGCACCTGCTCGACGACGCCGGGCAGATCGAGCTGGGCCGCCGGCTCGGCGAGGTCACGGTCGGGCACCCGGTGCACGACTCCGGTGACGTGGCGCCCGAGGTGTACTCGCTGGACAGCCAGGACAACGGCTTCGCCGACGTGTGGCACACCGACGTCACCTTCGTGCCGCGCCCGCCCGCCATCTCCGTGCTGCGCGCGGTGGTGCTGCCGCCCACGGGTGGGGACACCAACTGGGCCGACAGCCAGGCCGCGTACGAGTCGCTGTCGCCGGGGCTGCGGGCGCACATCGACACCCTCACCGCCGTGCACGACGGTTCCCGCGAGTTCGGCTACTACCTGGCCCAGCGCCGGCAGGGGAAGGGGAACCTGTGGGAGGGCGAGGTGTTCACGCAGCTCACGCCGGTGGAGCATCCGGTGGTGCGGGTGCACCCGGAGAGCGGGCGCAAGGGGCTGTTCGTGAACCCCGGCTTCACCTCGCACATCGTCGGTGTCTCCGAGCACGAGAGCCGGGGCCTGCTGGACATTCTCTACGCACACCTCACCAAGCCGGAACATGTGGTCCGGCACCGCTGGCAGCCGGGTGATGTGGCCCTGTGGGACAACCGCAGCACCTCCCACTACGCCAACCGCGACTACGGGGACCAGCACCGGGTGATGCACCGGATCACCCTGCGCGGCGACATCCCGGTGGGGCCGCAGGCGTAAGCACATACGGAGGGGCTGCCCGGTCGTCGTCCGGGCAGCCCCCTCGTACATCAGCCCCCGACCCGCGCGCAGTCGACATGTGGCCCCCGCACATGTGGCCCGCGCCCATGTGGCTCCGGTTCGGCGTCCAGCGTCCGCAGCACCGCCCGGGCCACCGTGTCGTTCTGCCGGAAGGCGGGCGCGTCGGTGCGGGGCCGGGCGAAGGCGGCGATGGCCCGGCTGTCGGTCGGGGCGCCCAGGGCGATCCGGCGCGGGTGCGGCCGGCCCAGGCCGGGGTCGATCAGATGGCCGTCGGCGAGGGAGACGGTGATCCGCCCGGACCGGTGCCGGTGCGTGCCGTCGGCCACCACCTCCTCCGCCAGCGCGCCGGTGCGGTGCAGATGCCGCAGCAGCGGGTCCTCGGTGCGCTCCAGGTTCGGACCCGGCAGATACGCCTCGATCAGGGCGGTCGCGTGCACCGTGTGCCCCGGCACCGTGGGACTCGTCGCTGTGAAGGTGCCGGTGGCCTCGTCCGTGCCGACCCTGATGTCGGCGCCGAGGAAGCGCACCACACCGGCGCGGGACAGCGCGTCCAGCTCGCGCAGCCGGAAGCCGGGCGGGCCGGAGGCGAGGAAGCTGAAGAACCCGTGCCACCAGCCGTCCAGCCCGTCCGCCAGCGAGCGTGCCGTCAGCCGTCCGGAGGCGACCAGACCGGGCAGTTGGCCGTATATCGAGAGCAGCGCGAGGAACGCGCCCAGGTCGGCGCTGTGCTCCGGGTCCTCGCGGCGGGCCAGGTCCTCGCGGGCGTAGGCGCGCAGGTGCTCCTGGAAGGCGTCCGGGGTGTCGAAGACGAGTCCGTCCAGCGGGCGGTCCAGCGCCTCGAAGTCCAGCCGGTCGGCCGGGTCGGGCACGGCGGTGGCGACCAGCCCGGCCAACTGAGCGGAGTACCAGCCGAATTGGTCGTAGGCGGCCAGGAACTCCGGCCAGGGCATGGCGGTGCGCTCGGGGTGGGCGTGGAACAGCTCGTGGTAGTGGCCGAACCCGATCTCCTTGGCCATCAGCGGCCACACATCGCGCCGCAGGTCCAGCGGACCGCCCCCGGCGGCCAGCGCCTCGACCGCCTCCGGACCGAAGTACCGGGGGAGCGGCGGCCGGGGTCCCTGGAGCCGGTAGCCGGTCTTGGCGTGGTACGGCACCCCGCGCCGCGAGCCCACGTGCAGCACGGGTTCGCGACCCGAGGGCAGGTAGGTCAGCGTGCCGTCCGGCCCGGTCCGGTAGGCGCCGCCCCGGCCCTCGGTGAGCAGCACCATCAGGTCGACGAACGCCAGCCCGAAGCCCCGCAGTACGACGTCCTCACCGGGCCGCAGCCCCGACAGGTCCGCGTCGGCGGAGAAGGCGGGCGGCAGATGGAAGCGCCCGTGCCGCCGGGCGAAGTCGGCGTGAACGCGGTGCGCCGGAGCGGGGGTTGAGCCCAGATGCCCCTGGGTGAGTATCACCAGGTCGGCGCGGAGCGGCTCGCCGCGGCCGGCCAGGCGGACCTCCTGGGGGCCGTCGGCCGGGCCGGTGACCGACGTCGCGGTGGTGCGGTGCCACTCGACGGTCACCGAGGGCGGCAGGTCGGCCAGCGCCCGGCGGAACACCCAGTCCAGATAGGCGCTCTGGGCGCGCCGGGTCGGGAAGTGGGCCGGGTCCAGGGTGCGGAGTTCGGCGAGCACCTCCGGGTCGGCCGGTTCCGCGTACGGGGAGAAGCGCGGGGCGTCCGGCGCGGCGAACTGGGCCGCCCACTCGGCCAGCGAGGGGCCGGGGCGCACCGGTCCTTCCACGGTGGAGGACTCGTCGGTGAACATGGTGACGTCCTCGGCCATGGAGTTCATCCGCAGCAGCGGCGACTGCTCGTCCCGCCAGACCCGGCCCGGCCCCGGCGGATGCGGGTCCACCAGATGGACGCGCAACTCATGCGCGCCGGACCAGAGTTCGGGTGCGTTGGCGCCGATGCGCTCCAGCAGTCCGGTGGCGCGCGGTCCCGCGCCGACGATCACCAGGGTGCGCGTGCTCACCGGTCACCGCCGACAAAGGCGCGGTGGGTCCGGGCGCGCAGCACGGTCAGCCAGGGGCCGAGCCGGGCGAGCGGACCGGGTGCCCGGTCGCGGGCGGCGCCCCGGCCGTAGTACCGCTCGACGTGGTACTGGCCCACGCTGAGCACCGAGGTCACCACGATGTACCAGACGGTGGCGACCAGCAGCAGCGGGATGACCTGGTAGGTCCGGTTGTAGATCAACTGAACGGAGAACAGCAGGTCGTGCACGGCCAGCACGCTGACGATGCTGGTGCCCTTCAGGGTGCCGATCAGCATGTTCCCGGCCGTCGGCACGATGGAGCGCATCGCCTGGGGTACGACGATCCGGCGCAGGGTGCGCCATCTGCCCAGGCCCAGCGCCTGCGCCGCCTCGGTCTGCCCGGCGTCCACGGAGAGGATGCCGCCCCGGATCACCTCGGCCGCGTACGCGGTCTCGTGCAGGGTGAGGCCGATCAGCGCGGTCAGGGTCGGCCCGAGCAGGTTCACCGTCTTGACCGTGACGAACTCGGGGCCGAACGGGATGCCGACGCCGAGCGTCGGGTACAGCGCGCCGATGTTGAACCAGAACAGCAACTGCACCAGCAGCGGGGTCGAGCGGAAGATCCACACATAGCCCCAGCTCAGGGTGCGCAGCACGGGGTTGGCGGAGAGGCGGAGCACCGCGATGCCGGTGCCGAGCAGGAACGCCAGCACCATCACGGCGGCCGTCAGCCACAGGGTGAGCAGCAGCCCGTCGAGCACGGCGGCGGTGGTGAAGTACTGGCCCACCACCTGCCACTGGAAGGCGTCGTTGCGCACCACGGAGTTGAGCACCATGGCCAGGACCAGCAGTGCGACGGCCGCGGCTATCCAGCGGCCGAGGTGCCGGCGGGGCACGATCCGGGGCAGCTCGGTGCCGTCGGAGGGCGGCGCGGCCGCCGGGGGCTTCAGCAGGGAGGGGGAGGTGACATCGGAAGGCGTGGCCATCGGTAGACGCTCCGGGAGGGAGGTGCGGACGTGGGTGACCGTCCGGTGGCACACGTACTCGCGTACGGTGCGGCCGGTGGCCTGCGTCGTCACGTGCCGCGTCCCTCAACGCGACCGGAGGAGCCCGCCATGTGGCAGGCCCGTCCGCCGTCGATCGTATGGGTGTACCGCACATGTCTGTCAACCACACCTCCGGCAACCACACCGGACACCCGGTCGGTTGTGGTCCGACATGCGGTCATGGGTTGACGAAAAGCGAGATGCGCTGCTCAATTGACCGCATGGATGCCCAGCAGCGCTTGGTCACGCGCGATCACATCGACTTCGGTCGAGTGTGGTCGTCCTCGTGTTGCGCCTGACTCGGCAGCGGGCCGTCTGACCGGCCCTTTCCCTCCGCCGGCGCAACCCCGGCGCGGGCCGATGCCCACCCTTCCGCGCGCTGCCGCCGCACCGTTCCACCCGACGCCCGTCGTCGTCACGCCGCATTTCTGACGTCATTGTCCTGACGCTTCATCAACTTGCTTACTACGCACGGCAGTTCAGTTCTGTACGCCTGCTCGGTCCTGCACGCCTGCGCTCTTTCGCCGGAAAGGCTCACTCATGCCAGTGGAGTTCCTCGGCATAGCCGCGACCAACGACGGCTCCGAAACCACCCCGCGCTCGGGCGCGGCCTTCGACAAGGACTACACCCTCCGCCTCGCCCGGGCCCACGAGGACCACGGCTGGGACCGGGTGCTGTTCGCCTACGGCTCCGGCTCCCCGGACCCCGCGCCCGCTGCCGCGTACATCGCCGCCCGCACCGACCGGCTGCAGCTTCTGCTCGCCCACCGGCCCAATGTCTCGTACCCCACCTTCGCCGCGAAGACCTTCGCCACCCTGGACCAGATCAGCGACGGCCGGCTCACCGTCCACTTCATCACCGGCGGCAACGACCACGAACAGCGCCGCGAGGGCGACACCCTCACCAAGGACGAGCGGTACGCCCGCACCCGCGAGTACATCGGAATCGTCAAGAAGATCTGGACCACCCACGAGGCGTTCGACCACGAGGGCGAGCACTACCGGTTCCACGACTTCGTCAGCGACGTCTTCCCCGTCCAACAGCCGCGCCCCGGCGTCTCGTTCGGCGGCTCCTCGGCCGCCGCGTACGCCGCCGGAGGCGCCGAGGCCGACATCTACTGCCTGTGGGGCGAGCCGCTGGCCGAGACCGCCGCGCAGATCGAGAAGGTCAAGGCCGCCGCCCGCGAGGCCGGCCGCACCGACGTGCCCCGCATCCAGGTCGCCTTCCGCCCGATCATCGCCCCCACCGAGGAGCTGGCCTGGGAGAAGGCGCACCGTACGGTCGGCGCGATCAAGGAGCGCCGCGAGGCGGGCCTCGTCCGCCACCGCCGCGGCGGCGCCCCCGAGAACGCCGGCTCGCAGCGTCTGATCGCCATCGCCGAGGCGGGCGAGCGCTACGACCGCGCCCTGTGGACGCCGACCGCCGCCGCGACCGGCGGCGCGGGCAACTCCAACGCCCTGGTCGGCACCCCGGAGACCGTCGCCCAGGCCCTCCTCGACTACTACGACCTCGGCGTCGACATCCTCTCCGCGCGCGGCTACGACCTGCTCGGCGACGCCATCGACTTCGGCCGCCACGTCATCCCGATCGTCCGCGAGGAGGTCGCCAAGCGGGACGCCGCCCGCGCGGCCGCCACCGGCCCGCTCACGGCGGTGGGCGAGTGAGCCTGCCCGCCCTCTCCGAGCGGTCGGTCGTCCAGGTGACCGTCTCCGACCCACGGGTACGCCCGCTGCTGCGCGAGCTCGGCGAGGAGTACTCCGCCCGCTACGGCAAGGACGCGCACGCCGAACTCGCCCGCTATCCCGACGAGGAGTTCACCGCGCCGCACGGCGGTGTCCTGCTGCTGATCCTGGAGGGCGGCGAACCCGTCGCGGGCGGCGCCTTCCGCCGGTACGACGCGGCCACCGCCGAGCTGAAGCGGATCTGGACCCACTCCGGCCACCGCCGCCGGGGCCTGGCCCGCGAGGTCGTCGCCGAACTGGAACGCGAGGCCCGTGCCCGCGGCTACCGGCGGATCTACCTCACCACCGGCCCCCGCCAGCCCGAGGCCCGCGCGCTGTACCTCAACACCGGCTACCGCCCGCTCTTCGACACCGAGGCCGACCCGGAGTCCATCGGCCCGCTGCCCTTCGAGAAACACCTCGAAAGACCCGCCCGGACCGGACAGCCCGAGACCGGACAGCCCGAGACCGGACAGCCAGAAGACCTCCGCACCGGAAAGGCCACCGCCCAGTGAAGCTCCCCGGCATCCCCGGCCGCACGCGCCCGCTCGTGGCCGCCGCCGCGCTCCTGCCCCTGCTGGCCTTGACCGGATGCGGCTCCGGCGACCCCGCCGACGCGACCGCGGCGGGCGGCTCGCCCGCGCCCACCGCCGACCCCGTGGCCGCCGTCCACAAGGTCGACTCCGCCGCCGCCCTGCTGCCCGCCGACGTACGCGCCGCCGGCACCCTGCGTATCGGCAGCTCGGTCGGCGCGCCGCCCTCCGCGTACTACCCGAACGGCTCCCGCACCCCCCAGGGCCAGGACATCGACATCGCCTCGGCGGTCGCCAAGGTGCTCGGGATCAGACTGGAGCGGCAGGACGCCTCCTTCGAGACCATCCTCCCCGCCCTCGGCAGCGGCAAGTACGACGTGGGCACCGGCAACTTCGGCGTCACCACCGAGCGGCTGAAGACCATCGACTTCGTCACCTACATCGACGACGGCCAGGGCTTCGCCGTGAAGCAGGGCGACACCTCCTTCGGCAAGAAGATCACCGAACTCACCCAGCTCTGCGGCCGCACCGTCGGCATCAACGCCGGCACCACCTTCGAGGCCACCCTCGCCGCGCAGAAGGGGGTGTGCGCCAAGGCCGGCAAGAAGCCGTACGAGGTGAAGGTGTACGCGGAGAACGGGGCGACGATCACCGCGCTCCAGCAGGGCCGTATCGACGTGATCATGTCGACCATCAACGGACTGCGCTACCAGGCCGCCCAGCCCGCCGCGCACACCGCGTTCCTCGGCGAGTACCACCGCCTCGACGTCGGCTTCGCCTTCAAGAAGGGCTCGAAGCTGACCAAGGCGTTCCAGGCGGCCGTCAACGAGCTGATCGAGAACGGTACTTACGACCGCATCCTCAAGAAGTGGGGCACCACCGGCTCCGCCATCGACAGCTCGCGGATCAGCCCGCCCGAGCACACCTGAGAAGCGACGGAACCCACCATGACCACCGCCGCCCCCGACACCGCCCCGGCCGCGCCCCGCGTGCCGCCCGCCACCGCGGACCCGGCCGCCTTCAAGGTCGTTCCCGCCCGGCACCCCGCCCGCTGGGCCGGGGCCGCCGCCGTGCTCGTACTGGTCGCCCAGTTCACGCACGGGCTCGCCACCAACCCGGTCTGGGAATGGCGGGTCTTCGGCGACTACGTGCTGTCCGAGACGATCGTCCAGGCCGTCTGGGTCACCCTCCAACTCACCGCCTACGCGACCGTGTTGGGCTTCCTCCTCGGCACGGTGCTCGCCTTCATGCGGCTCTCGCACAGCCCGGTGCTGCAGACCGTCGCCTGGACCTATATCTGGGTGTTCCGGTCCATCCCGATGATCGTGCAGCTCGTGTTCTGGTTCAATCTGAGCGCCCTCTACGAACGCCTCGGCGTCGGCATCCCGTTCGGGCCCGTCTTCTGGTCCGTCGACAGCGACAGCCTGATCGGCACCATCGGCGCCGCCGTCATCGGCCTCACCCTCCACCAGGCCGCCTACGCCGCCGAGATCGTCCGGGGCGGAGTCCTCTCCGTCGACTCCGGACAGCGCGAGGCCGCCGCCGCGCTCGGCATCCCCCGGCTGCGGCAGATCCGCCGGATCGTGCTGCCCCAGGCCATGCGCGCCATCCTGCCCACCGCCGGCAACGAGATCATCGGCCTGCTCAAGGGCACCTCGGTGGTCTACGTGATGGCCATCGGCGAGCTGTTCTACCAGGTCCAGGTCGTCTACGGCCGCAACGGCCGCGTGATCCCGCTGCTGCTCGTCGCCACCGCCTGGTACGTCCTGCTGACCTCGCTGCTGTCCATCGCCCAGTACTACGTGGAGCGCCGCTACGCCCGCGGCGCCGACCGCACCCCGCCGCCCACCCCGCTCCAGCGGGCCCGCCGCTTCCTGCGCGACCTGCGCGCGGCCGCCGCCCGGCGCGAGGCACCCGTCACCGCACTTCACCTCGGGGGAGAGAGCCGATGAACGACGTCATGGTGGACGTCCGCAGCGTCCGCAAGAGCTTCGGCCCGCTGGAAGTCCTGCGCGGGGTCGACCTGACCGTACGGGCGGGCGAGGTCACCGTGATCCTCGGCCCCTCCGGTTCCGGCAAGTCCACCCTGCTGCGGACCATCAACCATCTGGAGAAGGTCGACAGCGGCTGGATCAGCATCGACGGCGAACTCATCGGCTACCGCCGCGCCGGGAACAAGCTGCACGAACTGAAGGAACGGGACGTCCTCAAGCAGCGCACCCACATCGGGTTCGTGTTCCAGAACTTCAACCTGTTCCCGCACCTCACCGTGCTGGACAACCTCCTCGAAGCCCCCGTCTCCGCGCTCGGCCGCCCCAAGAAGGAGGCCGAGGCCACCGCGCGCCGCCTGCTGGACCGGGTCGGCCTCGCCGACAAGGCCGACGTCTACCCGCGCCAGCTCTCCGGCGGCCAGCAGCAGCGCGTCGCCATCGCCCGCGCGCTCGCCCTGGAGCCCAAGGTGCTGCTCTTCGACGAGCCCACCTCCGCGCTCGACCCGGAGCTGGTCGGTGAGGTGCTGGACGTCATCAAGGACCTGGCCCGCACCGGCACCACCATGATCGTCGTCACCCACGAGATCGGCTTCGCCCGCGAGGTCGCCGACACCGTGGTCTTCATGGACGACGGCACGGTGGTCGAACAGGGGCCGCCGTCCGCCGTGTTGGACGACCCGCAGCGCGAACGCACCCGCGCTTTCCTCGCCAAGGTCCTCTGACCACCCCAACTCGTCTTTCGCATAGGAGATTTCCGCGTGTCCACCACCGCCCGCCGTATCGCCGTCCCCGCACTCGGCCTCGCCTCCGCCCTTGTCCTGGCCGCCTGCGCCAACCCCACCGACGGCGGCACGGCCGAGGTCGCGGCCGGCAAGGGCACCACCACGAAGATCAACCTCAGCCCCGACCAGCACCGGATCACCACGCCCCAGGTCGCCTCCATCGCCGCCGAGGTCCCGGAGAAGATCCGCAAGAGAGGCACCCTGGAGATCGTCGACTCCTCGGGCTCGGCCGCGCCACTGGGCTTCCACGCCACCGACAACAAGACCGTCATCGGCGTCGAACCCGACCTCGCCTACTTGGTCGCCGGGGTGCTCGGCCTCAAGCCGCACCTCAACACCGTCTCCTGGGAGAACATCTTCGTCGGCCTGGACAGCGCCAAGTACGACGTGGGCTTCAGCAACATCACGGTCACCGAGGAGCGCAAGGAGAAGTACGACTTCGCCACCTACCGCGAGGACAACCTCGGGTTCTCGACGAAGAAGGGCAGCGGCCTGAAGGTCACCGGCCCCGCCGACCTCGCCGGGCAGAACGTCGCCGTCTCCAGCGGCACCAACCAGGAGAAACTCCTGGTCGAGTGGAGCAAGGAGAACGAGAAGGCGGGCCGTAAGCCGATCCACATCAAGTACTACCAGGACGAGAGCGACACCTACCTCGCCCTCCGCTCCGGCCGCATCGACGTCTACGTCGGCCCCAACCCGACCGCCGCCTACCACGCGGCGACCACCGGCGAGACCGAGGTCGTCGGCACCTACTCCGGCGCCGGCGCCACCCTCCAGGGCCTCATCGCGGCCACCACCAAGAAGGACAGCGGTCTCGCCAAGCCGCTCGCCGACGCCCTCAACCACGTGATCGAGAACGGCACTTACGCGAAGGTGCTCAAGCGCTGGGGGCTGTCCGACGAGGCCGTGACCAAGTCCGAGATCAATCCGCCCGGCCTGCCCAAGGCCGGGAAGTAGGGGAGGGGGACAGCATGACCCGCGAACTCCATCTCTCCGTCGGCCTCGGCAGCGCCGGGCCCCGCTCCGCCGCCCACTGGACCGGCCTGGTCCAGCTCGCCGAACTCGGTGCCCTCGACTTCGTCACCCTCGACGACTCCCTGGACCCCGCCGACGGCGACGGCCGCCTCGACGCCGTCGCCGTACTGGCCCACGCCGCCGCCCGCACCAGCCACATCGGCCTGATCCCCACGGTCACCACCACCCACACCGAGCCCTTCCACACCTCCAGTGCCCTCGCCACCCTGGATTTCGTCAGCGAGGGCCGGGCCGGCTGGCTGGTCGACGTCTCCACCACCGGGGAAGCGGCCCGCGCCGTCGGCCGCCGCGCCCCCGCCCCCGAAGCCGAGCTGTGGGCGGAGGCCGCCGACGCCGCCGAGGTCGCCGCCCGGCTCTGGGACAGTTGGGAGGACGACGCCGAGATACGGGACGCCGGCACCGGCCGCTTCATCGACCGCGACAAGCTGCACTACATCGACTTCGACGGGCCGCACTTCTCGGTCCGGGGACCGTCCATCGTGCCCCGGCCACCGCAGGGGCGGCCGCCGATCGCGGTCGCGCTCGACGCCCAAGGCCGCGACGCACGGTGGGAGTTGGCCGCTCAGTACGCCGAGATCGTCCTGCTGGACGCGGACAGCCCGGCCACCGCCCGCGAGGCCCGCACCGAACTGCTGAGCCGGGCCGGCCGGGACGACCTGCGCGTGCTGATACGGATCGCCGAAACCCCGGACAAGCTACCGGAGTTGCTCGCCCACTGGCACGCCGAGGCCGGTACGGACGGCTTCCACCTCGCCCTCACCGACCCCACGGAGGAACTGCCCGCCGTGATCCACGACGTCGTACCCGCCCTGCGCGCCCGCGGCCTCTTCCGCGCCACCCACACCGGCCGCACCCTGCGTGACCACCTCGGCCTGGCCCGGCCCGACAGCCGCTACGCCGTACGGACGGAGGCCGCGCTGTGAGCGCTTCAACTCCCGCCCGACGCAAGCAGGTCCACCTCGCCGCGCACTTCCCCGGCGTCAACAGCACCACCGTGTGGCGCGACCCCGGCTCCCGCAGCCAGATCGACTTCTCCTCCTTCCAGCACCTGGCCCGCACCGCCGAACGCGGCCGGTTCGACTTCTTCTTCCTCGCCGAGGGGCTGCGGCTGCGCGAACGCAAGGGCCGTATCCACGACTTGGACGTGGTCGGCCGCCCCGAGTCGCTGACGGTGCTGAACGCGCTCGCCGCCGTCACCGAGCACCTCGGACTGGCCGCCACCGTCAACGCCACCTTCAACGAGCCGTACGAACTCGCGCGCAGGTTCGCCACCTTGGACCACCTCTCCGGGGGCCGGGCCGCGTGGAACATCGTGACCTCCTCCGACGCGTTCACCGGCGAGAACTTCCGGCGCGGCGGCTACCTCGACCGCGCCGACCGCTACACCCGCGCCGCCGAGTTCGTGGAGGTGGCCCGCGCCCTGTGGGACTCCTGGCCCAGCGGCGGCACCCCGCACACCGTGCGGCACAGCGGGCCCCAGTTCGACATCACCGCCCGGGCCACACTGCCCCACTCGCCCCAGGTGCACCCCGTCCTCATCCAGGCCGGGGACTCCGACGAGGGCCGCGAGTTCGCCGCGCGCACCGCCGACATCGTCTTCAGCCGGCACGGCACCCTGGAGGCGGGCCGCGCCTTCCACGCCGACGTCAAGGGCCGCCTGGCCCGGTACGGGCGCACCCCGGACCAGCTCAAGATCCTGCCCGCCGCGACCGTCGTCCTCGGCGACAGCGAGGCCGACGCGCAGGAACGCGCCGCGCACATCCGGCGGCAGCAGGTCAGCCCGCAGACCGCCATCGCCACGCTGGAGAACGTCTGGGGCCGCGACCTCACCGGCTACGACCCCGACGGACCGCTCCCCGACGTCGAACCGGTACCGGACGGCGAACTCGCCCAGGGCTGGGCCCACATGGCCGACCGCTTCGGCATCGCGGCCCGCTGGCGGGCCCTCGCCGAGGAGAAGCACCTCTCCATCCGCGAGCTGGCCATCGAACTCACCGCCCGCCAGTCCTTCATCGGCACCCCCGGCTCGGTCGCCGCCGCCATGGACGAACACGTACAGACCGACGCGGCCGACGGCTTCATCCTCGTACCCCACCTCACCCCCGGCGGCCTCGACGAGTTCGTGGACCGGGTCGTGCCGCTGCTCCAGGAACGCGGTGTGCTGCGCACCGAGTACCAGGGCCGCACCCTGCGTGACCACCTCGGCCTCGGCCGCCCCGCACCGCGTCAGGAGGAGTCCGCATGAGGTTCCAGGTCCTCACCATCGGCGGCCACGCCCCGCACCCCCTGACCGGCGAACAGGTGCCCGCCGACGAGCGGTTGACCGAGATCGTGGAGACCGGGGCCATCGCCGAGGAGCTGGGCTTCGACGCGTACGCGATCGGCGAGCGGCACGCCGGGCCCTTCCTCTCCTCCAGCCCCACCGTGCTGCTCGGCGCGCTCGCCGCCCGCACCTCCCGCATCCGGCTGCTCACCGGCGTCACCGTCCTCGCCATCCTCGACCCCGTACGGGTCGCCGAGGACTACGCCACCCTCCACCAGCTCTCCCGCGGCCGTCTCGAACTCGTCATCGGCAAGGGCGCCGAGGCCGGCCACTTCGACCTCTTCGGCCTGGACGAGGGCCTCCAGTGGGACTACCAGGCCGAGAAGTACGAGCTGCTGCGCAGGCTCTGGCGCGAGGAGGACGTCACCTGGCAGGGCAAGTTCCGCCCGCCCCTGACCGGCGTCACCACCCTCCCGCGCCCCTACGAGGGCCGCCCGCCCCGCGTCTGGCACGGCTCCGCCACCAGCCTCAACTCACCCGAACTGGCCGCCCGTCACGGCGACCCGCTGTTCAGCGCCAACGCCATCCAGCCCCGCGAGGCGTACACCCGGCTCATCGACCACTACCGGGAACGCTTCGCCGCCCACGGCCACGACCCGGCCGGCGCCTACGTCGGCGCGGGCTCCGGCGGGCTGTTCATCGCCCGCACCAGCCAGCAGGCCGTCGCCGAGTTCAAGGACTTCTACGAGGCCCGCG
Organism: Streptomyces bauhiniae; assembly: GCF_004784475.1. Classification (GTDB taxonomy): domain Bacteria; phylum Actinomycetota; class Actinomycetes; order Streptomycetales; family Streptomycetaceae; genus Streptomyces; species Streptomyces seoulensis. The sequence goes on along the minus strand of NZ_SRRT01000002.1, from coordinate 990,869 downwards.
TCCGCCAGTCGTACAAGCCGCACCTGGCCGGCAAGCCGGGCTACAACACGCCGTTCCGGACCGTGGAGGAGGCCATCGCGGACGGGCCCCACCTCATCGGCAGCCCGCAGCAGGTCATCGACAAGATCCTCGGCTTCCACGCGGCCTACCGGCACGATCTGCAGTCCGTCACCGTCGACGGCTCCGGCCTCTCCCTGGCCCAGCAGACCGACCAGCTCCGCTGGTTCGCCGAGGAGATCGCACCCGTGGTGCGGACGGAAGCGCCCACCACCCTGTGGCAGCAGGCGTAGGGGGCTGTCGTACGAGACACCCCCCGACCGCCCACCGAACCCCGCTTGAAAGGTCCCCCCCATGGCAACCGTCCTGTCCATCTCCGGCAGCCCCTCCGCCACCTCCCGCACCGGCCGCCTGCTGCGCCACCTGGACGAGCGGCTGAGCCGCCAGGGGCACCAGGTGGTCCCGCTGGACGTGCGCGGGCTGCCCGCCGACGCACTGCTCGGCGCCGATGTCAGGCACCCGGCCATAGCGGCCGCCGCCGAACTGGTCGACCGGGCCGACGGCGTCGTGATCGGCACCCCCGTCTACAAGGCCGCGTACTCCGGCCTGCTGAAGTCCTTCCTCGACCTGCTCCCGCAGTACGCGCTCACCGGGAAGACGGTGCTGCCGCTCGCCACCGGCGGCACCACGGCCCATGTCCTCGCCATCGACTACGCCCTGCGGCCGGTGCTCAGCTCCATGGGCGCCGCCCACATAGTCCAGGGCTGGTTCACCCTCGACAAGGACATAGTGGTGCGCGAGGACGGCACCCTGACCGTCGCCCCCGGCACCGCCGAGGCACTGGCCCAGATCACCGACCAGTTCTCCGTCGCCCTTGGCGGCCGGACCCTGCTGGCCGCGACGGGGTGACGGGGCCGCGCGGGTCGGCGTCCGCTCAGCCCTTGCCCACCAGCTCGCCGGTCAGCGTGCTGTGCAGGCGGGCGCTGCGCTCATCGAGGCCGGTGATCTCGACCGTCGTGCCGTGCTCGGCGTACCGCGCCTCCACGGCGTCCAGCGCGGCGACGGACGAGGCGTCCCACACATGGGCGGCGGACAGGTCGATCACCACCCGGCGGGGATCGGTGGCGTAGGCGAAACGGTGCGCCAGATCGTCGGCCGAGGCGAAGAACAGGTTGCCGGTCACCCGGTACACCACCGTCGAGCCGTCCGGGTCCAGGACCGAGGTGACCTCGGCGGACCGGGCGACCCGGCGGGCGAACACCGTCAGCGCGACCAGCGAGCCGACCACCACACCGATCGCCAGGTTCTGGGTGGCCACCACGACCACGACCGTGAGCACCATGACCGCGATCTCCCCGGCCGGCATCCGCCGCAGCGTGCGCGGCGCGACCGAGTGCCAGTCGAAGGTCGCCACCGACACCATCACCATCACGGCGACCAGCGCGGCCATCGGGATCTTCGACACCGCCGGCCCGAAGACGATGCACAGCACCATCAGGAACACCCCGGCGAGGAACGTCGACAGCCGGGTACGGGCACCCGACACCCGTACGTTGATCATGGTCTGGCCGATCATCGCGCAGCCGCCCATGCCGCCGAAGAATCCGGTCACGATGTTGGCGACGCCCTGCCCGACCGACTCGCGCGTCTTGGAGGAGCGGGTGTCGGTGATGTCGTCCACCAGCCGCGCCGTCATCAGCGACTCCATCAGGCCGACCAGCGCCATGGCCAGCGCGTACGGCGCGATCGTGGTCAGCGTGTCCAGCGTGAACGGCACGTCCGGCAGCCCCGGCACCGGCAGCGCCGAGGGCAGCGCGCCCCGGTCGCCGACGGTCGGCACCGCGATGCCCGCCGCCACCGTCACCGCGGTGAGCGCGACGATCGACACCAGCGGCGCCGGAACGGCCCGCGTGACCCTGGGGAACAGCGCCAGCAGCGCCACCCCGGCCGCGAACAGCGGATACACCGGCCACGGCACCCCGGTCAGCTCCTTGAGCTGCGTCAGGAAGATCAGTACCGCCAGCGCGTTCACGAAGCCGACCATCACACTGCGCGGCACGAACCGCAGCAGCCGCGCCACCCCCAGCGCGCCCAGCACGATCTGGCAGACGCCCGCCAGGATCACCGTGGCGATCAGGTACCCGAAGCCGTGCTCCCGGTTCATCGGGGCGATCACCAGGGCCACCGCGCCGGTCGCGGCGGAGATCATCGCCGGGCGGCCGCCCACGAACGCGATGGTCACCGCCATGGTGAACGACGCGAACAGCCCGATGGCCGGGTCCACCCCGGCGATCACCGAGAACGAGATCGCCTCCGGGATCAGGGCCAGGGCGACCACCAGCCCGCCCAGCACCTCGGTGCGCAGCACCCTCGGATCGGACAGCCAGGGCGGACGGCGGAAACGGGGCGAGGGCACGGAGAGGGTCAAGACGCGGGGTACCTGTCGGGCTCGGGCGCGCCCGGTACGGCTCCGGGGCACAAAGGGGACAGCCTACCGTGGCGGCCGTCGGAGCCCCGCCCGGCGGACCTGCGGAGCCGCTCCGGCCGGGGCATCATGGGGGGACCGACGCAGTTCCCGGGACCCCGAAGGCGGTGCCGACATGCCCGCAGCCACCCTCGCCGAGGTCGTCCACCAGGCCGGCTGGAAGGTCATCCCGCTCGACCTCGCCAGCGTCACGGACCAGGCCGGATTCATGGACCGCGCCACCAAGGCCCTCGACCTGCCCGAGTTCGCCGGACGCAACTGGCAGGCGTTCCAGGACGCCTGCGGCGACATCGGCTGGGGTCCCGAGGTACCGGGCCGCCTCCTCGTCGTCGTCGGCTGGCGCGACTACGCCAAGGCCCAGCCCGAGCAGTGGGAGAGCGCCCAGCAGGTCCTCGAATCGGTCGCGGGCCGCCAGCAGAAGTACGACTCGACGCTCGCGGTGGTCCTGACGCTGGTCTGAGTCATCGGTCCTCGACCGGGGCGGGACCGGCCGTGAGCCGCAGCGTCACCGCGGCCAGCGCCCCCGCGACCAGCCCCCACAGCAGCGCGGCCGAGACACCGGCGCCCAGGTTGCCGACGATGTACCGCAGGCCCCACTTCATGCCGCCCCCGACCGTCACCACCCGCAGCAGTTGCCCGGCCATCAGCCCGAGGACCGTGGCACACACCGCGCCGAGCGCCATCGCCGGGACCGTGACCCGGGTGAGCAGTCCGGGCAGCAGCCGGAGCGTCCACCACACCACCGCGAGCACCAGCACGTCGGACAGCCGGGCGAGCAGCCAGTCGCCCATCGGTGTGCCCGCCGGGCCCGACCATGCGCCGAGCAGCAGCAGCTCGCGCAGCAGATCACCCGGCTCGGAGAAGAACCCGCCGCCGTAGGGCGCCGTCTGGATCGCGGCGGCGACCCGCTGATACGACAGCACCAGCAGCGACAGCGCGATCACCGCCGTACCGGCCGTGGCCGCCGGCCGCGCGGCCCGCGCCGGGACCTCCCGCCGGGGCAGCGGGCCCGCGCCCTTTGCGGTGGCCCGTCCCACCAGCACCGTCACGGCCGCCGCGACCAGTCCGACCACCACCACGAGCTGGCGTCCCCCGGCCATCACACCCGCCAGATCGGGCAGGAAGCGATAGCTGCCGTGCCCGTACGCGGCGATCTGCCACGGCGCCGACACCGTCACCGCGAGCATGGCGGACACCAGCGCCCAGGCCCACGAGGTGAGCAGCGCTGCGGTCACCCGCCCCGCGACCGGCGGCAGCCACCGCATCAGGAACACCGCTCCGACGGTGAAGAACACGAAGAGCGCCCCGAACCGGATCTGCCTCCCGGTGTGGAACAGGTCGAGGTAGTGCGTGGCGTCACCGTCCGGCGCGAACTGCGGCGGGTCGTACGCCCACGGGCCGAGCCACTGCTGCAGGTCGGACACCGCCTCACCGCCCAGCAGATCGGTGCTCCCCTGAAGGTGCAGCGCGTCCGTGCTCGCCCCCGCCCACCACAGCAACGCCGTCAGCAGCAGCCCGCCGACCAGCGCCGGTATCGCCGCACGTCCCCAAGTCATGCTTCATCCCCCGTAGTTGTGGCGCGCTCGTGCACACCGATCAGGCGGGAGCGTACGGGATGTTGATCACGTACGGATCACGGGAAATGATTTCTTCTGATCGGGGCGGACCGTTTTCTTTTCCGTCTGACGCGGAAATTCACCGGCTTTATCGATCGGACGTACGACGCCTCATACCAGAGCGGGACGCAGGCCGGGAGACTTTGTCAACTGCCCGCCGCACCTACCGCTCAGGCAACTAACGTGAATTCCCGTCGGACACATCAGGGCCCCTTTTCTTTCCCCTTCTTTCTTTCCGACGTCAGGCCCGCCGGACCAGTACGAGGACGCAGATGTCTCACCTCCGCGCACCGGCCGCCCGTGCCGACCGCCGAGAGGGCGGCCGACACGGGAGACCGGTCGCCCGACCCGCTCCCGCACTGCCCGAGACGCTCATTCGGCCCCAGCTCATGCGGCTCGCCGTACTCCCGCCCGTCGCGGTCGCCCTCGCCGCCACCGCGGCCGTCGTCTTCACCGTCCGCGCCGGTGGCGCCCACACCGGCCTGGTCCTCTGGGCGGTGCTCGCCCTCACCGTCGTGGTCGCCGGGGCCGCCATCGGCATCGCCGCCGTGGCCGCCGACCGCGCCGCCCGCTCCGTCGGCGACCGCGTCGGCGCCCTGCGCCGCAACGCCGCCCGCGGAGAGGCCGACCTCCGTGCCCTGGTCGACGCGCTGCGCCGGGGCGAGCCGCCGCCCCGCGGCAAACCGCGCCGCCGGCCGCCCGAGGACGCCGACGACTTCGAACTCCTCGCCGCCGACCTGGCCCGCGCCCACGACGGCGCCGTCACCGCCGTCGTCCGCGCGGCCCAGCTCTCCAGCCAGGCCGCCAACGAACAGAAACTCGAGGTCTTCGTCAACCTCGCCCGGCGCCTCCAGTCACTGGTGCACCGGGAGATCTCCATCCTGGACGAGCTGGAGAACGAGATCGAGGACCCCGACCTGCTCAAGGGGCTCTTCCACGTCGACCACCTCGCCACCCGCATCCGCCGCCACGCGGAGAACCTCGCCGTGCTCGGCGGCGCCGTCTCCCGGCGGCAGTGGAGCAACCCCGTCGACATGACCGAGGTACTGCGCTCCGCCATCGCGGAGGTCGAACAGTACTCACGGGTCAAGCTCGTTCCGCCGGTCGAGGGCGAGCTGCGCGGGCACGCCGTCGCCGACGTCATCCATCTCCTCGCCGAACTGGTCGAGAACGCCACGGTGTTCTCCGCCCCGCAGACCCAAGTCCTGCTCCGCGCCAACCTGGTGACCTCCGGACTCGCCATCGAGGTCGAGGACCGGGGGCTCGGCATGCCGGTCGAGGAACAGCACCGGATGAACGCCCTCCTCGCCGACCCCGACCAGGTCAACGTCGCCAGCCTGCTGGCGGACGGCCGCATCGGTCTGTACGTGGTTTCTCAACTGGCCCGTCGGCATGGGATTTCGGTACGTCTCCAGACCAACATCTATGGGGGCGTGCAGGCGGTACTGGTTGTGCCGCAGGGGTTGTTGGGGGTGTCGGCGGGGGTCGGTCAGGAGGTTGCCGGTCCGGGGGCCGAGGTGGCTGGGGCGGTGGAGGCTGCTGCTCCGAGTACCCCGAGTGCTCCGAGTGCTCCGGCCACCGGGCGGCATCGGCAGGCGGCTCGGCGGGAGAGCGGTGCCGATACGGGGACTGCCGCGCCGCCTCCCCTGCCGATGCGCGGGGCGCAGGAGCAGCGGGCCAACCCCGCCGAGGCGGTGCCCGGCATCAGCGCCGGGGACCGGACCGTGGTGGAGGCCAACGCGGGCGTGCTGCCGACCCCGCGAGTCGCTACGGCGCCCTTGGCTACGGAGAGGCCCTCGCTGCCCCGCCGCCGCGCCCAGGAGCACATCGCTCCGCAACTCCGGGGCGGGCCGGTACCGCGCCAGGACAACGATGTTGTCGTGGGCCACGATCCCGGCCTGATGGCCGCCTTCCAGCGCGGGATCGGCCTCGCGGAGTCCCAGCAGAGCCTGGAGGCCGCGGGGGAGGGGTTCGGGCAGCCGGCGCCCGGTGGCGAGGGGTCGCCCGCGGAGACGGCGTACGGGGAGGGCACGCACACGGAGGCCCCGCACATGGGCGCCGAGGACATGGCTTCCGCGCACATGGAGGCCGAGCCCATGGAGTTGCCGCACATGGAGGTTGGGCACATGGGGCCCGCGCACGTGGGAGTTGGGCACATGGAGCCGCCCCACATGGAGCCGGACCACATGGAGCCGGACCACATGGCCCCCACCCCCATGGAGTCCGACCACACCTTGTCGCCCTCTCTGGAGCCGAACCACATGGCGTCGGACCACACCGTGTTGCCCCCCACTGAGCCAAACCAGGTAGCGGCGGACCGCATGGCGCCGGACCACATGGCGTCGGACCACACGGTGCCGCCCCCCACGGAGCCCCACCACATGGCGCCGAACCGCATGGAGCCGGACCCCACGCCCCCCGGCCCCCTCGACAGGAGCGCGCCCCCCGCATGACGCAGACCCCCACCGCCCCCACACCCCCCACCGCTCCCGCAGCCCCCCGTACCCCAAGGAGTCGATCCACCATGGCGAGCGATGCGCCGACCGCCCACGCATCCGACCTCGACTGGCTGCTGAGCGGCCTCGTGCAGCGCGTGCCGCACACCGGCAGCGCGGTGCTGCTGTCCTGCGACGGGCTGGTGAAGGCCGTGCACGGGCTGGACCCGGACAGTGCCGACCACATGGCCGCGCTCGCCTCCGGCCTGTACTCGCTGGGCCGCAGCGCGGGCGTCCGGTTCGGGGACGGCGGGGAGGTGCGGCAGGTCGTGGTGGAACTCGACTCCACGCTGCTGTTCGTCACCACCGCCGGCTCCGGCACCTGTCTCGCCGTGCTCGCCGGACGCGAGGCCGACGCCGCCGTGCTCGGCTACGAGATGGCGATGCTGGTCAAGAGCGTCCGCCCGTACCTCGTCACCGCGCCCCGGCAGCCCGCCGCCGACCCGACGGCGATGAGGCCGTGAGCGTGGCCGCCGTGGGCGACGGGCCCTGGCTCGACGACGCGGCCGGGCGGCTGGTGCGGCCGTTCACGGTCAGCAACGGCCGTACCGAACCCAGCGTCGCGCTGGACCTGATCTCCCAGGTGATGGCCACCGGCGTCTCCCCGCTCGGCTATCTCGGCCCGGAGCACGCGCAGGCGCTCGATCTGTCCCGCGCGCCCGTCTCGGTGGCCGAGGTGGCCGCCCATCTGAGGCTGCCCGCCGTGGTCACCAAAGTGCTGCTCTCGGACCTCGTCGACTGCGGGGCGCTGACCACCAAGCCCCCCGCGTTCCGCCACAACCCCACTGACCGGTCTCTGCTGGAGGCAGTGCTCGATGGACTACGACGACAGCTCTGACCCGTACAGCTCCGACCCGTTCCCCACCGCGCTCAAGATCCTGGTGGCGGGCGGGTTCGGGGTGGGCAAGACGACCTTCGTGGGTGCGGTCAGCGAGATCGCGCCGCTCAGTACGGAGGAACTCCTCACCACGGTCGGCGCGGCCACCGACAACCTGGACGGCATCGAGAACAAGGTCGAGACGACCGTCGCCATGGACTTCGGCCGCATCACCCTCGACCCCCGGCACGTCCTCTACCTGTTCGGCACGCCCGGCCAGGAACGGTTCTGGTTCATGTGGGACGAGCTGTCCGAGGGCGCCCTCGGCGCGGTCATCCTGGCCGACACCCGCCGCCTGGAGGAGTGCTTCGCCGCCGTCGACTTCTTCGAGGAACGCGGCGTCGCCTTCATCGTGGCCGTCAACGAGTTCGACGGCGCCTTCCGCTACGACCCCGACGAGGTGCGCGCCGCCCTCGACCTGAGCCCCGCCGTCCCGGTCGTCCCCTGCGACGCCCGTATCTCCAGCTCGGGCGTGCAGACCCTGCTCACCCTCGTCCGCCACCTCCTCGCCCATGTCCCGGCGCCCGTGCCCGTGCAGGGAGCCCCCGTCCAGGGAGCGCGGTCATGATGTACGAGCCGGTCCGCCGCGTCCGGGGTCTGCTGCTCACCCCGGAGGACAAGGAGGCCCCGGCCCGCACCTCCCGGCTGCGCCGGCTCGGCCTGGGGGAGCGCGCCGAACCCGCGCTGGACGCCTTCGCCGACCACCTCGCCCAGGTCACCGGCGCGCCGTACGCCATGGTCAACTTCATCGGCGAGCAGCAGCAGTTCTTCGCGGGCCTGAGCGCCCCGCCCGCCGGCCCCCTCACCCGCGAGGACGGCACCGGCCGGGTCCTGCCCCGCGAACATGGGTTCTGCCCACATGTGGTCGTCCGCCACAAGGCCCTGGTGCTGGAGGACGTCCGCGACTACCCCCGTTTCGCGGGCAACCCGATCGTCGACGACCTCGGCATCCGCTCCTATATGGGCGCCCCACTCATCGACAGCTCCGGCATGGTGCTCGGCACCGTGTGCGCCGCCGACACCGAGCCGCGCACCTGGGGCAGGTCCGGGCTTGAGGCCATCAAGGGGATGGCAGCGGAACTCGCCGTACGCATCGAAAGGGCCGCCGATGACGGGCTGCCCATCTGAACGAACGTAAATAGGACCGGAGTTGAGACGGAGCCCTGAAGGTGTGAAGGAAAGCTGCGGCGCCGGTTAAGAAAAGCTCGATGGATTCCGGTCGGCGCATACGGCAGATTGCGGGGTGATTCCACCCCTCGGACCCGGTGCGGACGCCTCGGCGAGCCCGTACGGCCGGGCCTCACCCACAGGAGCCGTAGCGTTGAAGGCGCTGGTCAAGGAGAAGGCGGAGCCCGGTCTCCGGCTCATGGACGTGCCCGAGCCCGTAGTGGGTCCCGGTGACGTGCTCATCAAGGTCATGCGGACCGGTATCTGCGGCACCGACCTGCACATCCGCGCCTGGGACGGCTGGGCCCAGCAGGCCATCCGCACCCCGCTGATCGTCGGCCACGAGTTCGTCGGGCAGGTCGTGTCCATCGGCCGCGACGTCACCGACATCCGGGTGGGCGACCGGGTCAGCGGCGAGGGCCACCTGGTGTGCGGCAAGTGCCGCAACTGCCTCGCCGGCCGCCGCCACCTGTGCCGCTCCACCATCGGCCTGGGCGTGGGCCGCGACGGCGCGTTCGCCGAGTACGTGGCGCTGCCCGCGGCCAACGTGTGGGTGCACCGGGTCCCCGTGGACCTCGATATCGCCGCCGTGTTCGACCCGTTCGGCAACGCCGTGCACACCGCGCTGTCCTTCCCGCTGGTCGGCGAGGACGTGCTGATCACCGGTGCGGGCCCGATCGGCCTGATGGCCGCGGCCGTCGCCCGGCACGCGGGCGCCCGCAATGTCGTCGTCACCGACGTCAGCGAGGAGCGCCTCGAACTGGCCCGCAAGATAGGAGTGAGCCTGGCACTGAACGTCTCGCGCTCCACCATCGCGGACGGTCAGCGGGAGCTGGGCCTGCGTGAGGGCTTCGACATCGGCCTGGAGATGTCCGGCCGCCCCGAGGCCATGCGCGACATGATCGCCAACATGACGCACGGCGGCCGCATCGCCATGCTGGGCCTGCCGTCGCAGGAGTTCCCGGTCGACTGGTCCCGGATCGTCACCTCGATGATCACCATCAAGGGCATCTACGGCCGGGAGATGTTCGAGACCTGGTACGCCATGTCGGTCCTCCTGGAGGGCGGCCTCGACCTCGCCCCCGTGATCACCGGCCGGTACGACTACCGCGACTACGAAGCGGCCTTCGAGGACGCGGCCAGCGGCAAGGGCGGCAAGGTCATCCTCGACTGGACCGCGTAACCCCCGTCAGCACCTTCGAAGGAGCCCCCATGTTCGACACCGTCCGCGACGACCTCCGCGCCACCCTCGACGAGATCCGCGCCGCCGGTCTGCACAAGCCCGAGCGGGTCATCGGCACCCCGCAGTCCGCGACCGTCGAGGTCACCCGGGGCGGGCGCCCCGGTGAGGTCCTCAACTTCTGCGCCAACAACTACCTGGGCCTGGCCGACCACCCCGAGGTGATCGCCGCCGCCCACGAGGCGCTGGACCGCTGGGGCTACGGCATGGCCTCCGTGCGCTTCATCTGCGGCACCCAGGAGGTCCACAAGGAGCTGGAGGCCCGCCTCTCGGCGTTCCTCGGCCAGGAGGACACGATCCTCTACTCCTCCTGCTTCGACGCCAACGGCGGTGTCTTCGAGACCCTGCTCGGCGCCGAGGACGCGGTGATCTCCGACGCCCTCAACCACGCCTCCATCATCGACGGCATCCGCCTGTCCAAGGCCCGCCGCTTCCGCTACGCCAACCGCGACCTCGCCGACCTGGAGACCCAGCTCAAGGAGGCGACCGCGGGCGGCGCCCGGCGCAAGCTGATCGTCACCGACGGCGTCTTCTCCATGGACGGCTACGTCGCCCCGCTCGCCGAGATCTGCGACCTGGCCGACCGCTACGACGCGATGGTCATGGTCGACGACTCGCACGCCGTCGGCTTCGTCGGCGCGGGCGGCCGCGGCACGCCCGAGCTGCACGGCGTCATGGACCGCGTCGACATCATCACCGGCACCCTCGGCAAGGCCCTCGGCGGCGCCTCCGGCGGCTATGTCGCCGCCCGCGCCGAGATCGTCGCCCTGCTGCGCCAGCGCTCGCGCCCGTACCTGTTCTCCAACACCCTCGCCCCGGTGATCGCCGCCGCCTCCCTGAAGGTCATCGACCTGCTGGAGTCCGCCGACGACCTGCGGGTGCGGCTCGCCGAGAACACCGCGCTGTTCCGCTCCCGCATGACCGAGGCCGGCTTCGACATCCTCCCCGGCGACCACGCCATCGCCCCGGTGATGATCGGCGACGCGGCCGAGGCGGCCCGCATGGCGGAGCTACTGCTGGAGCACGGGGTGTACGTGATCGCCTTCTCGTACCCGGTGGTTCCGCAGGGCAAGGCGCGCATCCGCGTCCAGCTCTCCGCCGCGCACTCCACCGAGGACGTGAACCGCGCCGTGGACGCCTTCATCGCGGCCCGCGCCGAGCTGCAGGGCTGAGCTGGGCGGCCGCCTTGCGATAATGGCGGCATGATCGAGGCGCGGCGGCTCCACATCCTCCGTGCGGTGGCCGACCACCGCACGGTCACGGCGGCGGCCGCCGCGCTCTACCTCACCCCCTCCGCCGTCTCCCAGCAGCTCACCTCGCTGGAGCAGGAGACCGGCCACCGCCTGGTCGAGCGCGGCGCGAAGGGCGTACGGCTCACCCCGGCCGGCGAGATCCTGCTCAGCCACACCAACGCCGTGCTCGCCCAGTTGGAGCGAGCCGAGGCGGAGCTGGCGGCGTACGGCAAGGGCGAGGCCGGGACGGTCACCGTCGCCGCCTTCGCCACCGGGATCGCGCAGGTCGTCGCGCCCGCGCTGGCCCGGCTCGGCCGGTCGGCGCCCGGCATAGGAATCCGGGTCCAGGACGCCGAGGGCGACGCCAGCCTCCGGATGCTGCTGGACCGGCAGGTCGACGTGGCGGTGGCCGTCGAGTACCGGGGCGCGCCGCCCGCGGACGACCCCCGGCTGACCCATCTCCCGCTGTACGCCGAGCCGTTCGACGCCGTGGTCCCGCTCGGGCACCGGCTCGCCGACGACGCCGAGGTGCCGCTCGCGGAGCTGTCCAAGGACCCGTGGATCGGGCCGTACCCCGGCAACCCCTGTCACGATGTGGTGGTGCTGGCCTGCGAGAGCGCCGGGTTCCAGCCGCGTCTGGAGCACTCCTCCGACGACTTCCGCGCGGTGGTCGCGCTGGCCTCGGCCGACGCGGGCGTGGCCCTCGTACCCCGCTCCGCGCTGCGCGGCATGGACCTGACGGGTGTGGTCGTACGGCCCGTGGACGGGGTGGCGCCGACCCGGCGCGTGTTCGCGGCCGTGCGCCGGGGCGCGGAGGCGCATCCGCTGATCCGGCCGGTGCTGGAGGCGCTCGGACGGGCCGCGGCCGGGGGCTGAGCCGGGGCCGTTGTCAGTGCCGGGGGTTACGGTGCGTTGCATGCCGGACGCAGAAGACGTACGCCGTATCGCCCTGTCCCTGCCGGACACGACCGAGAAGACGGCCTGGAGCATGCCCACCTTCCGGGTGGCCGGGAAGATGTTCGCCACGCTCCCGGAGGAGGAGACCTCCCTCGCGGTGCGCTGCCCGAAGGAGGAGCGGGACGAACTGGTGCTGGCCGAGCCGGAGAAGTTCTGGATCGCGGACCACGAGGCGAACTTCGCCTGGGTGCGGGCACGGCTCGCGGCGCTGGACGGCGAGGACGAACTCCGGGACATCCTCGCCGACTCCTGGCGTCAGGCGGCCCCCATACGGCTGCTGGAGGAGCATCCGGGGCTGGGGGTGCCGCAGGAACGCTAGGCGCTGACCGCGCCCGCCCCGGTGAACGCGCCGATCCGTTCCCGCAGGCCACGGGCGTCCAGGCCGTGCGCGGCGAGGTGTTCGTCCAGCGTGCCGTACCGGCGCAGCTCGCGGCGGCCGACACCGAGCCCGAGCACGCGGTGCGGCACGTCGGAGAGGGCCTCCGCGGCGGCGCGGGTCGAGGTTCCGGCGAGGTAGGGCTCGACGAGGACCACGTCGGTGCCGGCCGCCTCGGTGGCCTGGCGCAGGGCGGTGGCGTCGAAGGGGCGGACGGTCGTCGCGTAGAGCACCGTCACGTCCAGGCCCTCGGTGGCGGCGAGTACGGCGTCCAGCATCGGGCCGACCGCGACGACGACTCCGGCGCGGCCCTCGCGCACGGTGAGGAAGCGGGCGCCGTCGACGGGGAGCGGGAGCCGGTTGCGCTGGAGGGAGAGGCGTACGTACACCTTGTCGTCGCCCGCCGCGACGGCGTGCCGCAGCAGGGTCTCGGCCTCGTCGGGGTGGCCGGGGACGTGCACGGTCCAGTCGTCCAGGGTGTCGAGGAGGGCCACGTCGCCGGGCGACATGTGGGTCTGGCCGCCGGCCGGCCAGTCGAAGGAGGCGCCCGCGCTGACCAGCACCGCGCCGGTGTCCTGGTGACCGAGGTCCAGCTTGACCTGCTCGAAGGGGCGCTCCACGAGGAACGCGGCGAAGGTGTGCACGAGGGGCCGCATCCCGGTGAGCGACAGCCCGGCGGCGGCGCCGACCAGGAGCTGCTCGCGGATGCCGACGTTGATCAGCCGGTCGGGGTGGCGGCGGGCGGCGTCCGTGAACGCGTCCCGGCCGATCTCGGCGAGGACGACCGCGACCCGCGGGTCCTCGTCCAGCAGTTGGGAGGCGACGACGCCGAACCGGTCACGCATGGTTTCCATGATGTCCACGAGGGTGGGCCTTTCTGATCCGGTCAGCGGGCGTTCTTCGGTTCCACCCGGGCCACGACGGCGTGCGGGCGGCCGGGGTGCGGGGCGGTGAAGGCTTCGTACAGGGCGGCGTGGTCGCGTCCGTCGACGGTCGCGGTGGACCAGTTCGCGGCCTCGAACCGGGCGGCGATGCCGCCGGGCAGGGCGTGGCTGGCGGAGGCGTTGTCCACGACCACGGTGTGCAGCCGGTCCAGGCCGGCCGCCCCGGCGTAGGCGATGGCCTCGTGGTTGCTGCCCTCGTCCAGCTCGGCGTCCCCGATCAGCACCCACACGGCCGGCTCCGTGAGCCCCTGCGCCCGCAGCCCGAGCGCGCTGCCGACGGCGAGCGGCAGCCCGTGCCCGAGCGACCCGCTGCCGATCTCGGCCCCCGGCACGAGCACCCGGTCCGGGTGATGCCCGAGCGGCGAGTCGTACGCCCCGAAGCCGGGCAGCCACTCCTCGGGCACGAACCCCTTCGCCGCGAGCACGGCGTAGTACGCCATCGGCCCGTGCCCCTTGCTCAGCAGGAACCGGTCCCGGTCCCTCGCCTCCGCCCGCTCGGGCGTGACGTCGAGCACCCGGTCGTAGAGCACCCACAGCACATCGAGCGTGGAGGTCGCGGCGAAGTCGTGCTTCTCGTCGCCGGTCATCAGGCTCATCAGCCGGGGCAGATCGTCGTAGCCGTGGTCCGCTGTGATCGTCATGCCGACGATCCTGCAACCTCAAGCCGACTTGAGGTCAACAACCGACCGGTGCGCAAGCACCGACCCGAGTGCGGTAGAGTTTCCCTGCGCGTTTCGACCAGGGAAACCCCAGGTCAAACAGCATCGGGACGTGGCGCAGCTTGGTAGCGCACTTGACTGGGGGTCAAGGGGTCGCAGGTTCAAATCCTGTCGTCCCGACTGGAGACAGTCGCAGATCAGGGCCGGTTCGGAGCAATCCGAACCGGCCCTGATCTTGTTCTGCCCTGTGTCGACCGCTCACGTCTGCTTCGGGTCGGAGAGCAGGACGTAGTCGTAGTAGAGCGGGTCGCCTTCGTCGTCGGTGGGGTACTCGAAGCTGCTGTTGTTGGCGAAGCGCAGGCCGAGGGCGGGGACCTCGTCGAAGCCGTAGTCGCTCTCAACGACCTCGTGCCCCCGTGACTCCAGGAGCTGGACGAGGTCCTCCGACGGGGTACGGAAGACGTCCACGCCGTCGAGGAGGAACCGGATGTCCGCGCTCTCCTTGCGGAAGCGCCACACCTCGATGCCGGTCAGCTCTTCGTGCCGCTCGGACTCGAAGAGGAGGACGAACTCGAAGTCGTAGGGCTCGTTGAGCACGACCCATTTGCCCGGTGGCCGTCCTCCGGCGGGCGCGTGGTCGACGCGTCCCCAGGCGGGTGCCTCGGTCATCGCCTGGTCGAACGGCATTCCGAGCCGGAACGAGGCGGTGCCGACGTGGGGGATCAGCTCGACGTTCAGTTCGATCAGCCAGCCCGGGATCGTGTACCCCCTCCGCGCCTCTCCCCGTGAGCGTCGCCCCCGCGATCAAATGCGACGCGCGTACGAGCAAGAACTGTAACGGGTGAGGCTGACAGCAGTGGTCACGTGAGAGGGGGCGTGCTTCGGTGTCCGCCGGTCAGTCCGTGCGAGGGGCGCGGCGGTGACTCCGCCGCGCCAGCTCCTCTTCAGTGAAATGGGGTCAGGCTTTGTGCTGACCCTGCAGCCACTGCTCATAGGACGTCGTGCCCAGGCGGGCGCCCGGGGGCGCGACGATGGCGTCCGGCGGGACCTGGCCGAAGAGGCCCGCGTTCTCGTCGATGAGCACCTCGCGGCCGTCGGGGTGGGCGCCGAGGGTGAGGCGGGCCAGTTCGGCCAGGGGGAAGATGTCGGGGCCCGCGATGTTGATGGTGCCGTTGCGGGGAGGGGTGGTGGCGGCCTCGGCGAGGGTGTCGACCACGTCTTCGACGGCGACCGGCTGGAGGCGCGTGGTGGGGAGGCGGACGGTGTCGCCGGATGTCGTCCAGGACATGATCGGCTCTACGAAGTCCATGAACTGGGTGGCCCGCACGATCGTGTACGGGACGGGGCCCGCCTTCAGCAGGCGTTCCTGCTCCAGTTTCGCCTGGTAGTACTCCACGTCCGGCACCTGGTCGATGCCGACGATGGAGAGGAGCACCACGTTTCCGGTCCCGGCCCCGTCCGCCGCGCGCAGTAGCGTCTCCGTCGTGGTGCGGAAGAACGGGACGGCGTCCGCGTCGAAGCTGGGGGCGTCGATGGTGTTGACGACGACCTCCGCCCCGGCGAGTGCCTCCGGTACGCCCTCGCCCGTCAGCAGGTCGACTCCGGTGGAACGGTCGTGGGCGCTGACCTCGTGGCCCTCCGACCGCAGCTTCTTGACCAGGCGTGATCCGACGAATCCGCCCGCTCCGACGACGGCGATCTTCATACGAAGGGTCCTCTCCAGTCAGCGGCCGGCGGCAAGCGCTCAGCGGCTCAGCGCCAGCGCGGCGGCCGCCGCCGAGGTGAGACCGGCCGCCGCGCCCAGCGTGTATCCCACACAGCGCAGCCGCAACACGCGATAGCGCTCCTCGTACTCGCCCCGCAGCGACCGGCAGCGGGCCGCGATGCGCTCCAGGTCCTGCTTGGCACGGCGCAGGCTGTCGGAGACGTAGAGCTGCTCGATCTCCTCGCGCTGCGCCGTGGTCAGCCAGTCCATGCGCTCGGTGAACTCCCGCGCCCGCTGCTCGGCCACCGCGATGGTGGCCTGCCACAGCAGATATCCCTCGACCTCGTTGCCGAGGCCGGTGCCCTCGGCTTCCTGCCCCGGCAGTCCGGTCATGGTGGCCTCCGGACTCAGTGCCCGATGGCGTACGCCTCGCGCTCCGCCCGCGCGATGTCCGGGTGATGCAGGTCGAACGCCGGGGATTCGCTGCGGATGCGGGGCAGGGTGACGAAGTTGTGGCGCGGGGGCGGGCAAGAGGTCGCCCACTCCAGCGAACGGCCGTAGCCCCACGGGTCGTCCACCTCGACCGGCTTGCCGTACTTCGCCGTCTTCCAGACGTTGTAGAAGAACGGGAGCATCGACAGGCCGAGCAGGAACGACGCGATCGAGGAGACGGTGTTCAGGGCCGTGAAGCCGTCGGCCGCCAGGTAGTCGGCGTAGCGGCGCGGCATCCCCTCGGCGCCGAGCCAGTGCTGGACCAGGAAGGTGCCGTGGAAGCCGATGAACAGCGTCCAGAAGGTGATCTTGCCGAGCCGCTCGTCCAGCATCTTGCCGGTGAACTTGGGCCACCAGAAGTGGAAGCCGGCGAACATCGCGAAGACGACCGTACCGAAGACCACGTAGTGGAAGTGGGCGACCACGAAGTAGGAGTCCGAGACGTGGAAGTCCATCGGGGGCGAGGCCAGGATGACGCCGGTCAGGCCGCCGAAGAGGAACGTCACGAGGAAGCCGGTCGTCCAGAGCATCGGTGTCTCGAAGGAGACCGAGCCCTTCCACATCGTGCCGATCCAGTTGAAGAATTTGACGCCTGTGGGGACCGCGATCAGGAACGTCATGAAGGAGAAGAACGGCAGCAACACACCGCCGGTGACGTACATGTGGTGCGCCCACACCGTCACCGAGAGACCGGCGATCGCGATCGTGGCCGCGATCAGGCCCATGTAACCGAAGATCGGCTTGCGGGAGAACACCGGGATGATCTCGGTGACGATGCCGAAGAACGGCAGCGCGATGATGTACACCTCTGGATGCCCGAAGAACCAGAACAGGTGCTGCCACAACAGGGGCCCGCCGTTGGCCGCTTCGAAGATGTGGGCGCCGAACTTGCGGTCCGCCTCCAGCGCCAGCAGCGCCGCCGCGAGCACGGGGAAGGCGAAGAGGACCAGGACGCTGGTGAGCAGCACGTTCCACACGAAGATCGGCATCCGGAACATCGTCATACCCGGCGCGCGCATGCAGATGATCGTGGTGATGAAGTTGACCGAGCCCAGGATCGTGCCGAAGCCCGAGAAGGCCAGGCCCATGATCCACAGGTCACCGCCGACACCGGGGGAGCGGATCGCGTCCGTCAGCGGCGAGTAGGCGAACCAGCCGAAGTCGGCCGCGCCCTGCGGAGTGATGAACCCGCTGACCGCGATGAGCGAGCCGAACAGGTACAGCCAGTAGGCCAGCATGTTCAGCCGGGGGAACGCCACATCGGGCGCGCCGATCTGCAGCGGCATGATCCAGTTCGTGAAGCCCGCGAACAGCGGGGTGGCGAACATCAGCAGCATCACGGTGCCGTGCATCGTGAACGCCTGGTTGAACTGCTCGTTGGACACGATCTGCATGCCCGGACGCGCCAGCTCCGCCCGCATGACCAGCGCCATCACGCCGCCGAGCAGGAAGAACGCGAAGGACGTCGTCAGATACAGCGAGCCGATCGTCTTGTGGTCGGTGGTCGTCAGCCACTTGACGACGACATTGCCGGGCTGCCTGCGGTGGATGAGAAGCTCGTTCTCGCTCGAGTCCTCAGCCGCCGGCTCGGGCTGATTGATGATTGTCACAGGTCCCGCTTCTCCTGGTGCTCGAGTTCCACCCGCGCCGTGGCGTCAGTGACGGCCATCCTTGCGGCTCGGGCCGGACCCCGGCTTCCTGAGCGGCCGACACGCCGCCGATCGGGGGGTTTTGACACCCGCATGGAGTAGTGGGCCCGCCCGGTGCTGCCGCCATGGCGGACACAGCCGCGGGTCGATCCCGTCCGGCCGTGGAGGGGGGACTGTCGGCCCCGGTTCTTCGTTGACTACCGTACGGTCCGCCCCGCCCGCACCGGCCGGGGCGGGACGGAGGACATCTTGCCGAGCCTGACCCTGGGCCCCCTGCTGCGCTACGTCGACAGCTCGTCCGCGACCGTCTGGGTCGAGACGAGCGGTCCGTGCACCGCCGAGGTGCGCTGCTCCGACGGCGCCAAGGGCACCGCGCGCACCTTCCGGATAGCGGGCCACCACTACGCCCTGATACCGGTGACCGGCCTCACCCCGGGCACCGAGGCGGAGTACGAGGTGCTGCTGGAGAGCGAGACCGTGTGGCCGCCGGCCGACTCGCCCTTCCCGCCGTCCCGCATCCGCGTGCCCGGCCCCGACGACGGCCTGAAGGTTGCCTTCGGCTCCTGCCGCTGGGCCGCGCCGCCCGCCGACGGCGGCCACGACCCGGCCGGCCCGGACGCCCTCGACACCCTCGCCACCCGGCTCGTCGCGGGCGGCGAACGCCCCGACGTCCTGCTGCTGCTCGGCGACCAGGTCTACGCCGACGAGACCTCCGAGCAGACCCAGAAGCGGATCGCCGCCCGCCGCGACCTGGACGAACCGCCCGGCCCCCAGGTGGCGGACTACGAGGAGTACACCGGGCTGTACCGCGAGTCCTGGCTCGACCCGGAGGTGCGCTGGCTGCTGTCCACCGTGCCGAGCTGCATGATCTTCGACGACCACGACGTCATCGACGACTGGAACACCTCCGCCTCCTGGCTGGCCGACATGCGGGCCACCCCCTGGTGGCGGGAGCGGCTGCTGAGCGGCCTGATGTCCTACTGGGTCTATCAGCACATCGGCAACCTCGCCCCGGACGACCTGGCCGCCGACCCGCTGTACACCGCCGTCACCTCCGCCGCGGACGGCACCGACGCACTGCGCTCCTTCGCCGCCGAGGCCGACGCCGACCCCGCCTCGACCCGCTGGAGCTACCGCCGCGACTTCGGCCGGGTGCGCGTGCTGATCGTGGACTCACGGGCGGCGCGGGTGCTGGCCGAGGACGAGCGGGCCATGCTCGACCCGGACGAGGAGCGCTGGCTGCGGGACCAGGCGCTCACCGGCCGGGAGAACGTCGACCACCTGCTGATCGGGACCTCGCTGCCCTGGCTGATGCCCCACCTCGTGCACGACGCCGAGGCGTGGGACTCGGCCCTGTGCCGGGGCGAACGCGGCCCGCGCTGGGCCAGGTTCGGGGAGTGGTTGCGCCGGGCGGCCGACCTGGAGCACTGGGCGGCGTTCCCCGCGTCGTTCACCGCGCTGGCGGACCTGATCGCCGAGGCCGGCTCGGGCCCCGAGGCACCGGCGACGATCAGCGTCCTGTCCGGCGACGTCCATCACGCCTACGTCGCCGAGCCCGCCTGGCGGTCCGCGACGGTCGACTCCCGCGTCACCCAGCTCACCTGCTCGCCCGTGCACAACTCGGTACCCCGGTCGATGCGGTTCGGCTTCCGCTTCGGCTGGAGCCGGACGGCACGCGCACTGGGACGCCTGCTGGCCCGGCACGGACGCTGCGCCCAACTCCCCATCGTCTGGCGGCACACGGGCGGCCCCTGGTTCGGCAACCAGCTCATGACCCTGAACCTGCACGGCCGTTCGGCCCGGCTGCTGCTGGAGCAGGCACGGCCGGCCGATGGGGAGCGGGCCCGCCTGGAGAAGGTGACGGAGCGTCAACTGTCATAGCGCGGGGTCGGAGCCGCTCCAGCGGAGGGTGACATCGAGGTGGGCACTCGTGCCCGCGCTCGTCAGGACCGCGCCGAGCTTGGCGTCCAGGGTGACACCGAAGGTGACCTCCACCTCGTCGGGCCGCTGGGCGACCTCGCGGAACTGGCCGATCACCTCGGAGGCGGCGGCGGTGACCGGCCGCAGCGCCTCCCGCAGGCTCTCTCCCGCGCTCTCCAGCCGGGTGCCCAGGCCCACGGCCCCGGTTCCGGTGCGGGTGGGCGGGGCGACGAGGACGCAGGTGCCGTCGTCGAGGGTGAACTGGATGGCGTCCGCCATGGGGTCTCCTGGGAGTCAGCGGGGTTCGGGCGTGCTGCACAGCGGTGCGGGCGCGGACTCCCGCGAGGAATCACCGAGTTGCTGCTGCACCTTGTCGAGCGCGGTCAGCAGCGGCCCCGGGTCCTTGCCGTTCGCGTAGTCCAGCACCGCCCGGTAGAAGGCGGCGGACACATCGGGGTCCATCGCGTCGGCGGCGCTGAAGCAGAGCGCGAAGTCGGGGGAGCGGAGTATCCGGGCGATCCGGCCCTGGATCGCGTTGTCGTACTCCGTCACCTTCCGGTTGGCCGAGACCGCGAAGCCGGGCTGGTTCACCCAGGTCCGCTGGGCCTCGGTGCTCGCCAGGTAGGTGATGAACGCGTCGGCGCCCTCGTTCCGGGTGAACTTGCCGACGAAGTCCGCCGAGACCTCCAGGGCGTCGCGCGAGGACGGTACGTAGGTGTACTGGTCGTCGCTCACCTGGGCGGAGCTGAAGGGCATCGCGGAGAGGGAGCCGTGGCTCAGCGAACACCCGTGCGCGTCCTTGCTGTTGGCGGCCTGGCGGAAGGCGCGCGAGGTCGCGCCCTTGAGGCCCGCCCCCACCAGCTTCCCCCACGCGGTCCACGCCTCCTTGACCGGTCCCTCCGCCCACTCCGCGTTGCCCGAGGCCCAGTCGGTGTAGGTGTCGACGCCCGCGTCGGAGAGCACCAGGTCCGCGATCCAGTCGGCCCCCGGCCAGCCGGAGGTCGGCCCGGACTCCAGCCCCAGGCACCAGCGATACCGGCCGGGCCGGCCCGGTGAAGGCGGCTCGGTGGTCCGGGCGTCGTACCAGATCAGGCTCTTGAGGTCGGCCTTCACGGGGACCGCGTAGACGTCACCGCCGTCCATGCCGAGGGCGCGGAAGGGCTGGACGTAGGCGCCCGTGTCGACGTCCAGCTTCAAGAGCGCGTCCTCTCCCCGGTACTTGGTGATCGCGCCCACGCTGGGCAGTACGGCCAGGTCGGGCTTGGCGTCGGCGCCCACCGCCGCGTCGAGCTGCTGGGTGAGGGCGCGGGTGACCTGGGGTTCCACGTCGATGCCGGGGTGGCCGCGCTCGAAGTCCTTGACGACCGCGTAGAACGCCCGGAACTCGGTGCCGGACCAGGGAACCATGATCGTCACCTTGCTCCGTTCCGGCCCGCCGCACGACACGGACGCCAGGAGCAGCCCGAGAATCAGGGCGCAGCGCAGGAAGGGTGCCGTGGGCCGTCTCATGGGCGCGGGAATCTGTACTCGGCGAGCCGGGGACGGTAGGCCAGATACCCGAGCGCACCGGCGGCGGCGAGCACGGGCAGTGCGATCGCCACGTTCGGCGGGTTGATCGTGCACATGGGGATGCTGATCGACGTGGTGGCCAGCGGGGCCAGGACGAGGGCCGGGCCGGGGTAGCGGCGGAAGCGGTGGACGATCAGGTGGCCGGTGACGCCGGCCAGCAGCAGCATGAGCGCCAGCGGGCCGAGGAACAGGGCCCGGAGGAGGCCGGGGTCCCGCCAGCCCGAGCTGCGCTGGTGGTCGCGGGCTTCGGCCTCCAGTGCCTTGAGGTCCATGAGCGACTGCTTGAGGCCGCCGGTGAAGGGGACCGGGTTCCTGCCGTCGTACTCCGGTTCGTCGTCCAGGGCGTCGCGGGCGCGGTCCAGGCCCGGTCTGCCGTCCAGGACCGCCGTGTTGGCCGACTGGACGCAGGTGGTCAACTGGCCCTGGACGAACTGTATATGGCTGAGCCCCTGTTCCCCGGCCGCGTTGCCCTCGGTCGCCGAGGTGAGGTGGGAGCTGACGCGGGCGGTGGCGTTGGCGAAGTCGCCGCTGGTGCCGATCAGGTCGATCGCGCCGGTCCGGGAGACGGCCTTCAGCGCGGTGTCGGCCTCCCCGGCCTGGACGTACGCGGCGCCGATGTGCCGGATGGCCGTCGTCGTGCGGTCGGCGGCGGCGATCTGCTCCTCGGCGCCGTTCGCCACCACCAGGTACAGCAGCGCCGTCACCGCCACCATGCCCAGTACGCCCGCCCGCAGCCACCGCAGCAGCACGACCGTATGCGGCCACCCGGCGGTCACCACGCGTCCACCGGGCCCCCGGCCCCGAGCGGGTGGCCGCACTCCTCGCAGAACTTGGCCGTGGGGGAGGTCGCCGTCGTATCGCAGTTGGGACACACGCGCGGCAAACCCGTTTCCCGCAACGGGAGTTCGCGCGACTCGGCCGGGCGGCTCACGGTCTTGGTCGAGTCGACGCCGATCCGGAGCATCTGTCCACGGGAGGCGTCCCGCCGCAGCCGGGGCCGGCCGTCGGGGCCGGTGGTCGCCACCGCGCGCAGCAGCCGCAGGCGTGCCGTGTCCCCGAGGGACTCCGCGAGGCCGGTCGCCAGGCGCAGTTCACGGTCCGCGCGGTCGAGGTCGCCGCGCAACTGGGCGTCCACGCAGGCGCGCATGGCCATGCCGAGTTCGCGTTCGTTCTCGACGCGCGTCAGGTCGGGGGAGCGGGCGATGCCGAAGCCGGGGGTCGCGCGGCGGCGTACGACCATGGCCGCGCTCTCGGAACAGGGGCGGCGGGTGCCGTCGGGGAACTCGGCGTGCAGGGTGAGGCGGGCGGCACGCAGCAGCTCGTCGACGGTCAGGCTCTCGGGCTCGAAGCGGAGGGAGACTTGATACTGGCGGGACTCCGCGGGCCAGGAGCCCAGAGGCACATGGGTCTCGCCGTCTGCGAGTTGACGTCCTGTCAGGTCGGCCTCGACCGGGCGGGTCTGCCGCACGAACCCGAGCTGGAAGCGGCTGTTGAGGCGCAGGCCCAGGTACAGCCGGGGGACCACGATGCGTTGGGCCTCCCGCATCAGGCGGGTGAAGTCCTCGGTGAGGTCCGCGATGGTGACGACGGCCTCGGCGGTTCCGTGCAACGCCTGGGTGATGCGCAGGAGTTCGTCGTGGTGCCAGTCGTCGCCCAGGCCACGCGCGTGGCAGATGAACCGGTCGGCGCACGCGGCGAGGATCTCCCCGAGCTGTTCGGGGGTCTCGTGCTCGTCCTTGCCGTCCGTGTAGAGCACCGCGTGGCGCACCGTGCCGGGGGACTCCACCGAGGCGAAGAGGTCGCGCGCACGGTCGAGCCACTGACCGATCGCCGTTCCGCCCTCGGGGAGTTGGCCGACGACCCGGAGCTTGGCGTCCTCGCGGGACCGGGCGTCCACGACCGCCAGTCCGCCCGTCGGCGGGAAGATCACCTCGGCTTGGTGGTTGCCCGCGACGATGCCCAGCAGGGTGCCGTCGCGCAGGGTGTCGATGGCCGCGCACATCGCGCGCTTGGCCTCGTCCAGTTTGTGCCGGGACATCGACAACGAGCGGTCCATGATGAGGACTTGGGCGCTACGGACCTGCGGTTCCGGCCCGGCGGCAGCGTGTGCCGTGACGGTGATCAGGGCGTCCGCACGCCGCTCGTCGTAGGCCAGGTCCGAGGGCGAGTCCACTTCCAGGGCAAAGCTGAGCCCCAAGGGTGTCCTGTCCCCCACCGGCACCACCCGATCTGTCGCTGCGCTTCGTTGCGGAGCGTGCTCCCGTCATCGACGGAACGTCTTACGAGCTTAACGGTCCTGGTGCGGCACCGGAACGGGTGTGACCCGATCTGTCGCGCTTTCCCCACCATCCCCAACTCAGCGCCGGGCGCAGCTTGTTAGCCAGGTCCACCAGGGCGACGTACTCACGTTCGGTGGGCGCGTGCGGGCCGAGGGCGCGGACGGCGCCGGACAGCTTCAGCCGGTCGCGGGTGCGCAGGAACTCCGCGTACTGGATCTCGGCGCGGAGTGCGGCGGCCGCCGCGTCGGTGACGTCGAGGCCCGGCAGGGCTGCCCTGGCCCGGTTCACGTCGTCCTCGGTGGGCGGCCGAAGGCCGGGGAGGGTCATGACCCGCAGGCGCACCGCCGCCACGCGTGCCTCGCGCTCGTAGCGGAACTCCTTGGCCAGCTTCTCGGCGACCTCCACCGCCTTGGCGCGCTCCCCGGCCAGCAGCAGGACGCGGGCCAGCCCGAAACCGGCCGCGCCGAGGGCGGGGGAGGTGTCGAAGACGGTGCCGTAGTGCGACCGGGCCGCGGTGCGGTCGCCGTGGAGTTCGGCGCACAGGCCGAGGGCCAGGCCGGGTATCAGCTCGCCGGGCAGTGCCTTGCGCACCTCGGTGAACGCGACGGCGGCCCGCTGCGCGTGCCCGGCGGCCAGGGCGATCAGGCCGCAGTACCAGCCGGTGAGCCAGTGCCAGTCGGGCAGGCCCGCCGCCGCGAGCCGCTCCGCCGCCTCCTGGGCGTCCCGTCGGCGCAGAGCGAGCCGGCTTTCGGTGAGCGCGCCTCCGGCGCCCGGATCGTCGGGGTCGGACAGGGGAGCCGGGAGGGTGGCCGCCACATCGCCGGGGTCCGGGGAACGGAACGGCGGGGCCATCTCCAGCAGCGCGTCGCGGTCCGGCCGCGCCTCGGCCCAGTGGGCGAGGGGACGGGCCAACCCCAGCCCGCCGTGCAGGGGTTCGGGCGCCGGGCCGAACAGGGCCGAGAGGCGGGTCACTTGGCGGCACGTGGGAGGGGCCGCCACCACCTGCCGTACGACACCGCTGAGTTGCTCCGCGAACTGCCGGGCCGACCCGAACCGCCGCCACGGCTCGGGGTGCGTGGCGCGCTCCAGCAGCAGATGGAGGGAATCAACTCCGGGCGCGGAGCGGTCGGTTCCGTAGGAGCGGCAGACCTCGCGGAGGGTCATGCCGAGCCCGTACAGGTCGAAGCCGGGAGTGGGCCGCAGATGCTCCGGGTCGGACTCCGGGGGAGCGTATGCGCGGGTGAACGCCACCACCGGGCCGGTGTCCTTGGTCTGGCTGCGTACCGCGCCGAAGTCGATGAGCCGTACCCGGTCGAGCGCGCCGGCCGGGTTCTCCTCGCGGAAGCGGATGATGTTCAGCGGCTTGACGTCACAGTGCAACAGGCCCCGCGCGTGCAGGTAGTCGAGCGCCTGGAGAACCCGTACGCCATGCGCGAGCAGGGTTTCGAGGCGGTCGCCGGGGCGGGCCGCGAGCGGTTCACCGGGGACGTATTCGAGGACCAGGTGCGGGCCCTCGTCCTCGTAGCCGAGGATGCGGACGATGCTGTCGTGCCGCAGCTCGACCAGGATGTCCCGCTCGTGCAGCGCGGTCTTGGCCACCGACTTGTGCAGGGCCTTGAGGACGACGTCGGTCGCCAGGTTGCGGTCGTGGGCGAGGTAGGCGGCGCCGTACGCCCCCGAGCCGAGGGTGCGCCGGACCTCGTAGCGGTCGGCGATGGTGAAGCCGCCCGGCTGGGTGAAGTCGAAACCGGTGCCGCACTGGGGGCAGAAGCCGGTGGTCCGGCCCGGCTCGCCGTCGTGGTCGCGGCCGACCGGCTGCCCGCACACCGGGTTGGGGCAGAAACGGTGCTGCTCGGCGACCGGTTCCGGGGGCACGTCCGGGGCAGCGAGGGCCTCCGGAGCCTGGACGGGATCGACCAGGCCGAGGCCGTACCAGGGGTCGGGGCGCACCTGGGCCACACCGGCACTTGCCCGCACCGGGCTCTCGGGGGCCGCGTCGCGATTCGGCAGCGGCAGCCGGTCGCACCGGTCGCAGAAGCCCTGGTCGTCGATGGTGCCGCGCCCGCAGTCGGGGCGGTTGCACCGTTGGCGGCTCGTCGTCACCCGTCACCTCTCCTCGAACCGGCGGTTCACCTCGTCGAGGTAGCGCCGGACCAGCTCGCGGGCGGCCCCGAGGTCGATCGGCTCGGTATGGAGGGCGCGGGCGGCCGGGGCGTGCCGTTCGGCGAGCGGGCGGTCCTCGTCGCCGAAGTACCGGGCGGCGCGGACGCGGTGGAGTTCCAGGGAGGTGGTGAGGTCCTCGTGGGCCGTGACCATGCGGCGCAGGCCGCGCTCGAACCGGGTCAGGGCGGCGCGGGCCTCGGCGGCCTGGTCGTGGATCGCGCTGAGTTCGGGGTTGGGCTCGGTCGCGCGGGCCACGGCCAGCCGGACCCGCAGGCGCGGCGCGGCCAGCGGCGGCAGCCGGGGCGCGGCGAAGAACCGTACGCCCCACTCCAGTTGGAGCGCGGACGCGGCTTCCTCCTGTACGGCGAGCTGTGCGACGGCCGCCTGGACCTCGGCGGCGCTCACGCTGCGGGCGGGGTCCCCGCGCAGTGGTTCGGGGTCCAGGGAGACGTCGTGGGCGAGGCCGGGCGGGGGTGTGCCCTCGAAGCCCAGGACGAGACGGAGGCCGCGCGGGCGGGCGCGGGCGGCCAGTTGGCCCAGTAACTCGCCCAGGAGGGCCTCGGGGTCCTGGGCGCGGTCGACGCCGCCGACCACCAGGCAGGCGGGCGGTCTGCGGCGCAGCAGTTGCCGCCGTACCTCGTGCGGGTCGCCGCCGGGGAGCCCGAAGCGGCGGGTGAGGTAGCCGGCGAAGTCGCCGACCGATCTGCCGCGCGCGTCGTAGGCCGCGTCGATGGTGCCGAGGCCGAGGACCGTGTCGCCGGGGGAGCCGGTCAGCTCCGCGTCCGTGACGCCGACGCGGGCCGCCGGGTCGGCCGTGCGCACCAGCCGGACCAGCCAGGAGTCGCCCACGGCGGTCGTGCCGCCGGTGCCGACCACGGCGGTGCCGGACCAGCCGCTGTCGAGCAGCCGGGTGAGCTCCTGGGTCAGCGCCAGCCGCAGCGGGTCGCCCAGCACGTCTGCGGGCAACTCGCCACGCGTGGGCCCCAGTTCGTCGTTGCGGTCACCGCCGGTGAACTCCTCGATCGCCGGGAGGTACCGGAGGATCGTCTCGGTCGGCAGCATCCAGGCCGCCTTCTCGTCGCCGTTGACGTAGTCGGCCACCACGATGCCGATCACATGGCCGTCGAACTCCCCGCCCACCGCCATCGCACCGGCGCCCGAGTACCCCGGCTCGATCCACGGGACGCCCTCGCGCATCCGGTTCAACAGGCCCCACTCGCCCTGCCGGTGACCGGACCCCGCCAGCCGGGCGTCCGCGCCCATGCCGAACGGCGCGTGCTGCGGGAAGCCGTACACCTGGACGGTGCCGCCGGAGATGGGCGCCTTCCACAGCCTGGTCCGGATGCCGCACCCGGCCGGCTCGTCGAGTTCGAGCAGCGCCACGTCCCCGCGCTGCGTGCCGTTCTCGTGCACCCAGGTGTCCGGCGCCACGTACGCGGTACGGCTCCACTCCGGGCGGCAGGCCACGCTACTGATCCGCAGGCGGGACGTGGTGCCTCCGGGGGCCGCCCCGGCGTACCGCACCACATGCGCGCAGGTCAGCACGTGCCGGTCGTCCAGCAGCACGCCGGCGCCACAGGGCGTGCCCTCCTCGTCGTCCACTCGCACACGCCACGGCCGGTCACTGTGGTGATGCAGCGCCATGCGCCAACGGTAGGGCACATGACGGGAGTTTGACCCTGGAGCGTCGGGACGAGGAGGCGCGCTACCGGCGTGCGCGGCGGATACGGATGGGCCCGCGCGCCTCGGACTCCTCGACCGGCTTCCCGGACCGGGTCACCTCGACCTGACCGGCCGCGACCAGCCGCCAGGCCGCCCGGCGCGCCGGTTCCATCAGGTCGCGCCAGCCGTCGTCGTCACCCTCGTAGACCGCGCGGGCGGCGTCGGAGGGGCAGATCGAGGACGTGTCGGCACGCTGTTCCAGCAGGCTCATGATGGTCCGCTCGAGCCGCTGGTCCATGTCCGTCACGCGACCAGTCTGGCACCGTCAGAGCCGGGTCGCCGTACGGATCAGACCGGCCAGGGCGACCGAGCGGCTGTGCGCGGGCCAGGCGATGTGGGTGACGACCGGGGGCGCGTCGGTCAGCGGTACGGCGGCGTGCTCGGACCACAGCCAGGCGTGGGCGGACTCGGGGAAGACGGCCATCGTCCGCCCCAGCGCGATCAGTTGGGCCAACTGGGTCTGGTCGTGGATCTCCGGGCCGGGCCCCGGCGGGTACGCGCCGTCGCGGGGCCAGCGGGCGGGTGGCAGGTCGGGTACGTCGGTGATGTCGGCCAGGGTGAGGGTCTCGCGCGCGGCCAGCGGATGCCCGGCGGGCAGTACGGCGATCTGGCCCTCGCGCATCAGCTCCTCGTGGTCGAACCCGGCCAGGGAGTTGAACGGGGCGTGCATCAGGGCCACGTCGGCGCGGCCGTCGCGCAGCATCTCCTCCTGCTCGCACATCCCGCTGGGCAGCACCTCGATCTCGGCGGCGCCGGGCTCGGCCGCGTAGGCGCCGAGGAGCTTCTGCAGCAGGTCGTGGGAGGCGGCGGCCTTCACCGCCAGCACCAGGCGGTCGCGGGTGCCGTTCGCACCGTCGGCGTCGCCCGCGCGGCGGGTGCGGCGGGCGGCGGCCGTGGCCGCGTCGAGCGCCACGCGGCCCTCGTGCAGCAGCACCTCACCGGCGCCGGTGAGGGACACGCCCCTACGGTCGCGGGCCAGCAGAGTGACTCCGAGGCGCCGCTCCAACTGCTGGATCGCCCGCGACAGCGGCGGCTGCGCCATACCGAGCCGCTCGGCGGCGCGCCCGAAGTGCAGCTCCTCCGCGACGGCCACGAAATACCGCAGCTCACGGGTCTCCAATGCCTCCATGCCTCCAGCGTAGACCCGGTGATACCCGCCGGGTATCACAGCCCACCGCATCGGTGTTGGCACCACCCCCGGTCCACGAGCGAGCATCGAATCATGAGCGAAGCGAAGACCGCGCTGGTCACCGGCGCGAACAAGGGAATCGGATACGAGATCGCGGCCGGCCTCGGCGCCCTCGGCTTCCGGGTGGGCGTCGGAGCCCGCGACGACGCGCGGCGCGAGGCGGCGGTCGACAAGCTCCGGGCCGCCGGGGTGGACGCCTTCGGGGTGCCGCTGGACGTGACCGACGACCGGAGCGTGGCCGAGGCGGCGGCGCTGGTCGAGCGGCAGGCGGGCGGCCTGGACGTCCTGGTCAACAACGCCGGCATCTCCGGCGACCTGGGGCCGGACTGGGTCCAGGACCCGACCACGATCGACCTCGGCCTGATCCGCACCGTCGTGGACACCAACGTCCTCGGCGTCGTCCGGGTCACCAACGCGATGCTGCCCCTGCTGCGCCGCTCCTCCGCGCCGCGCATCGTCAACGTCTCCAGCTCCGTCGGCTCCCTGACCCGGCAGGCGGACCCGGACACCGAGATCGGGCCGGTCATGGCGGCGTACGCCCCCTCGAAGACGTTCCTCAACGGCATGACCGTGCAGTACGCCCGGCAGCTCGCCGGGACCGGCATCCTGATCAACGCCATGTGCCCCGGCCTGGTGGCCACCGACTTCAACGGCCACGCGGGCTCCCGCACCCCCGAGCAGGGCGCGGCCACGGCGATCCGGCTCGCCACCCTGCCCGACGACGGGCCCTCCGGGTCGTTCCACGAGGACGCGGGCGTCGTCCCCTGGTAGCCGCGTCAGGCCGTTCCTGGCGAGCCGCGTCAGGCCGCCGCGCCTCCGTCCACGACCAGGTCGGTGCCGACCACGGAGGCGGCGTCGGGCGAGGCCAGGTACAGCACCGCCGCCGCGATCTCGGCGGTGGACGACACCCGCCCCAGCGGCGCCACGTCCTTCATCCGGGACGCCCGGTCGGCCTCGGTCTCACCGGGCCGCAGTGACATCGCGGTGTCGGACGGACCGGGGCTCACCGCGTTGATACGGACCCCGTCGGCGATGTGATCGAGGGCGGCGGCACGGGTCAGCGCGGAGACGGCCGCCTTGCTCGCGATGTACGCCGCCAGGCCCTTCGCGCGGCGGTGGGCGCCGAGGTTGGAGGCGATGTTGACGATCGCGCCGCCGCCGGGCTGGGTGCGCATCTGGGCCACCTCGGCCTGAAGGCTGAACAGGACTCCCGTGACGTTGATGTCGAGCAGGGCCCGCCAGTCCTCCTCCGGCAGATCGGCCACGGGGGCGCCGCCCCGGAAGACGCCCGCGTTGTTGACCGCGATGTCGAGGGCGCCGAACCGGTCGACGGTGCGGCGGACCAGCTTCCGGACCTCGGCGGAGCGGCTTACGTCCGCCGTGATCGCGACTGCGTTGCCGCCCGCTGCCTCAATCAAGGCAGCCGTTTCTTCGAGCGGGGCGGCGGTGCGGCCGGCCGCGACCACGGAGGCCCCCTCGGCGGCGAAGGCGAGCGCGATGGCACGGCCGATGCCGGAACCCGCGCCGGTGACGAGGACGGTTCTGCCGGTGAAGCGTGCGGTCACGTTGACAACTCCCCTTGTTGACTGTTCGTTCCACATTCGAGGCACCCGCACCGCTCAATCCAGCAGCTTCAGCGCCTGCTCGGCCGCGTCCACGACCCGCCCCGGATCGCTCGACGCCTTGCCGACCACCCGCAAGCCCTGCATCAGCACCAGCAGCATCCGGGCGAGCGCCTGCGGATCACGGTCCGGGGGCAGCTCGCCCTGCGCGCGGGCCCGCACGAGTGCCGAGTGCAGCAGGGTCTCGATGTGGTCCCAGCTCGCCCCGACCCGGCCGGCCGCGGCCGCGTCGTCCGCACCCAGCTCGACGGCCGTGTTGGTGACGAAACACCCTTTGCCGCGCTGGAGTTCGCTGCTCGCCTCGGCCGCGAAACGCCGTACCATCGCGCGTACGACTGGCAGGGCGGGACCCGGTTGGGAGAGTTCGTGCAGGAGGGTCAGGTCGCGGTGCTCGTTGTAGCGGTCCAGCGCCTTGAGGTACAGGTCATGCTTGTTGCCGAAGGTGGCGTAGATGCTGGCCCGGCCGATGCCGAGGTGCTGTACGAGGTCGGCCATCGAGGTCGCTTCGTAGCCGCGCCGCCAGAACAGTTCGAGGGCTGACTGGAGTGCCGCGTCCGGGTCGAATTCCTTGGTCCTGGCCACGGGGTGGACCGTATCTGTTCTTGACCGAGCGGTCCAGTTAGTTCCCTGTCGCTTGACGTGCTTTACCAACCGGTTGGTAAAGTCGAGGCATGGCCAAGAACGCGAAGCAGCGCATCCTCGACGGGGCGCTGAATCTGCTCCGGGCCGAGGGTGGCGGGGCGATCACGCTGGAGGCGGCGGCTAAGGAGGTCGGGCTGTCGAAGCCGGGGCTGATGTACCACTTTCCGACCAAGGAGGCCCTGATGCTGGGGGTCGTCGACCATGTCGCCGACCGGTGGGAGAGGCTCCTGCTCGAGCAGCTCGGCCGGCCCCTGGAGGCCGCCACCCCGGCCCAGCGCATCCGGGCGCATGTCGAGGTCGCCCTGAACGCCCCGTTCGACCGCGCGGACTTCGCCATCTACACCGACGCGCACTACCGCACCGCGCTGACCGACGCCTGGGTGCGCCGTATCGAGCCCTGGCTTACCCTGCCGGACGACCTGCCGGACACCACGCGGGCCCGGCTCACGGCGGCCCGGCTGCTGGCCGACGGGTACTGGACGGCCGCAGCCACCGGCGTCTTCCCCGTCCCCGTACGCGACCGCGCCGAACTGCTGGCCGTCGTCGAGGGCCTCCTGGCAGAGGACCCCGCGTCATGAGGAAGTGGCTGCTGCTCACCGCGGCGATCCTGCTCGAAGTGACCGCCACCCTCTCCCTGCGCGGCGCCCTCGACCATCCGGCGCTCTACGTCCTCGTGGTCGTCGGCTACGTCGGCTCCTTCACCGTCCTGGCCCTGGTGCTGCGCGCCGGACTGGCCCTCGGTGTCGCGTACGGCATCTGGGGCGCCTCCGGTGTCGCCCTCACCGCGGTCCTCGCCGCCCTCTTCTTCGGCGATCCGCTCACCGGGGTCATGGGCATCGGCATCGCCCTGGTGATCGCGGGCGTGCTCTGCGTCGAACTCGGCGCGCAGTCCGCCCAGGCCCGCCACGCCCGCGAGGAAGGGGCACCCTCGTGACCTGGGCCTTCCTCACCGGGGCCATCCTCATCGAGGTCGCCGGCACGCTGTGCCTGGGCATGGCCTCCCGAGGGCGCGGCAAGCGGTGGCTCGCCGGGACCATCACTGGCTACCTGGCCGCCTTCACCTTCCTCACCCTGGCCCTGCACGGCGGCATGGCCCTCGGCGTCGCCTACGGCATCTGGGCCGCCGCCGGGGTCGCCCTCACCGCCGTCGCCTCGCGCGCGCTCTTCGGTGAACCCCTCACCAGGGTCATGGGCGCGGGTATCTGCCTCATCGCCGTCGGGGTGCTGTGCATCGAACTCGGCGCCGGGCACTGACCGGCGCAACGCCGGGTCCGGTTCCCGCCGGCCCCCGGCGCCGCTGACAGCCAGGCTCGACGGCATGAACCGATCCGAGGGAACGTCGCCCTGATCACGGGCGGCAGCCGGGGCATCGGCGCCGCACATGCACCCCGGTGCCCCCTTCGGAACACTGAGACGCATGGACGTGGCCTTCACCACGTCGGCGTACCCGCCGCTGGCCCTCGGCTTCTTCGGGCTCGGCACCGGCGGGTGAACGTCGGGTTCTCGGTCTCGTTCACGGTGCTTGGCGCGCTCGGCGTCCTGGTGTTCTTCGCGGCGCACTCCTGGCCGGCCTGACCGCCCTCGGATTCGGCCATTCCGCATCCGCCCCCTCCTCGCACGACGGCATCGCCCGGACAGCCGGTGACGCCCCCTGGGCCCCGGCGACGGACGCGACCGCACGGGCGGCGAGCAGCCTTGACACGTGTCTCACGGGCCGGTGCGCCCGGCTGCGCTCCTCCGATCCGAACGAATGGCCGATTCGCTGCGCCGGCCGGAGGACGGGAGTGGCCGCGGGACTTCTCCGGGTACTCGCGCCGCATCCCAAGTCCCGTACACAGCAAGGGACTTGACGTCCTACGAGAGGGAGTCGAACGATGAACCGCAAGCTCTTCAGGACCGCGCTGCCGCTGATGGGTGCCGTCGCCCTCGCCGCCGTCCCGGCGGTGACCGCGCAGGCCGCGCCCGCGCAGGCGGAGCCCTGTGTCCAGAAGGTCGCGGTGGTGAACAACTCGGGGTTCGTGCTCTCCTGGGCCGCGACCACCCGTACCGGGGAGCAGTCGCCGTCGACGGACGCGTACCCCGTGAACCAGACCCGGACCATCGACCTGACGACCACGTCGTTCCCGGAGGGCACCGACCTGCGCCCGTACGTCGACGCCGTCGCCGGTACCAAGAACTACGGCAACCGGTACGTCTCGTACTGCGACAACGGCCAGACGGCGACGTACTCCGTCACCGGGACCACGCTGGACTACTCGGTCACGCTGCTCGACTAGCGGGAGCGCACCACGGGAGGGCCGCGTCCGACGGGCGCGGCCCCTTCGCCGCATCCGTGGCCGCGCGGACGGCGGAAGCAGCAGGTGACGGCTTCCGAGCGGGAGGTGCTCGTCATGAAGGACGTCCGGCTGTCTTCGTGCTCACCCTGGCCGGGCTGATCCGGCTGACGCTGCGCTGGAGCCGGGGCCTGCGGTCGGCACCGCCGGCCGTCGAGTGAGGGCCGCCCACCTGGGCCGCTTCGTGTGCCGGTTCGACCGGCGGGAAGGAGAATGGTTCGACCCAGGGAGGCTGACGTGACGCGTGACGGTATCGGACTGGCCGAGGTGCTGGCAGCGGCGGAGGCGGCCGCTCCGGTGGCTTCCCTCGACGTGGTCGCGCGCAACCTGCGCGAGCGGTTCGGCGCGCAGTACGTGTCGTTCCTGTTCGTCGACGTCGTCGGGCGGCGCGTGGTGCGCGTCACCGAGGAGACGCCGACCCAGCAGGGCCGCCGAGCCGACCAGATCCCGCTGGCCGGCAGCGTCTACGAGGAGGTCCTGCGCACCCAGAAGCTGGTCCAGGCCCCGGAAGGCGGGGAGGGACAGCGGGTCCTCGCCCCGGTCACCAACCGCGGCGACACCATCGGCGTGCTGGAACTGTGGCTGCCCGAGGTGACGGAGGACGTACTGCAACAGGTCGGCGAGGCGGCGCACGCGCTGGCGTACATCATCGTCACCGACCGCCGCTTCACCGACCTCTACCACTGGGGCCAGCGCACCACCCCGGTGAGCCTCGCCGCGGAGATCCAGCGCCAGCTCCTGCCCTCCGCGCCCTCCTGCGAGGCCGCCGAGTTCGCCCTCGCCGCCGCCCTGGTCCCGGCGGACAGCATCGCCGGCGACACCTACGACTACACCCTCGACCACGACACCCTGCACCTGTCCGTCACCGACGCGATGGGCCACGACGTCCACGCCGCGCTGATGGCCACCCTGCTGGTCAACGCCTCACGCGGCGCCCGCCGGGCCGGAGTCGGCCTGGCGGAGCAAGCCGAGCGCGTCCACCAGGCGCTGCTCGAGAACGGCCGGCGGACCTTCGCCACCGGCCAACTGCTGCGCGTCGCCCTCGACGGGAGCGGTGTCCAGCTCGTCAACGCCGGGCACCTCTGGCCGCTGCGGCTGCGCGGCGGCGAGGTCGAACCGGTCCATCTGGACGTCAACCTGCCCTTCGGCGTGGCCGGACCGCGCGGCCCGTACGAGGTGCAGGACATCGATCTGCGGCCCGGCGACCGCCTGGTGCTCTACACCGACGGCATGCAGGAACGCCAGGCCGCCTCCGTCGACCTGCCCGCCCTCCTCCGGGACACCGCCGCGGAGCATCCGCGCGAGGTCGTACGCCACCTGGTCGCGGCGGTCCTCGAGGCATGCCAGGACCACCTCGAGGACGACGCCACCGTGCTGTGCCTCGACTGGCACGGCCCCACCGGCGAGAGCCGCCACGCCCACGCCGGCGCGGACATCTGACCGTCTGGGCCGGGGCGTCAGGACGGGGGCGCGGGTACGGGGTGCGCGGCCAGCGCCCGCGCGGTGTGGAACAGGTTGGACGCCATGGCCCGCCCGGTGGAGGCCGCCCAGTCGTGGCCGCGCTCCTCGTCCAGGTAGTTCGGGCCGGGACCGGGGCCGAGGTGCCAGTAGGTCCACGCCTGGCCGGGGACCGTGTACCCGATGTCGCCGAGGGCGCCGTCGATCTCGCTGATCACATGGTGGGCGCCGTCCTCGTTGCCGGTCACCACCACCCCGGCGACCCGGTTGTACGCGACCGGCCGCCCGTCGTCGTCCGTCTCGCTGATCATGGCGTCCATCCGCTCCAGCACCCGCTGCGCCACCGACGACGGGTGCCCGACCCAGGTCGGCGACGCGATGACGAGGATCTCGGCGGCGAGCAGCTTCTCGTGCACACCGGGCCACTCGTCCCCCTTCCCCATGTCGGTCTCGACGCCGGGCGCGATGTTCAGATCGACGGCCCGTACGACGTCCACCTCCACTCCGTAGCCCTTGAGTGCGGCGATCACGATCCCCGCGAGCGCCTCGGTGTTCGAGGGCTCCGGGGACGGCTTGAGGGTGCAGTTGATGACGAGAGCGCGCATGGGGGTGTGGGTTCCCCGATCGGCGGGGTCGAAAGGTGGTGTCCGGAGGTATTCGCCCGGACGGACCGCGTGCGGGTCAGCCGGTGGCGGAGCGCGGGGCGGCTTCCTCCGTGGCCGACCAGGACGCGAGCAGCCGTAGCCCCTCCTCGGACGCCGAGCCCGGTTCGGCCGTGTAGACGGTCAGGGTCAGGGCGGGGTCGGCGGTGAGCTGGAGGCCCTCGTAGGCGAGGGTGAGGGGGCCGACGGTGGGGTGGTGGAAGTGCTTGGTGCCGGTGCCGTGGTGGCGGACGTCGTGGGCGGCCCAGCGGGAGCGGAACTCCTCGCTGCGGGTGGAGAGTTCGCCGACGAGGTCGTGCAGGTCCCGGTCGTACGGGTCGCGGCCGGCCTCGGTGCGCAGGATGGCGACGGCGATGTCGGCGAAGGTGTCCCAGTCCGGGTAGAAGCGCCGGGAGGCCGGGTCGAGGAAGTTGAAGCGGGCGAGGTTCGGCGGCTGGGGGCCGGTGTAGAGGTCGCTGTAGAAGGCGCGGGCCAGCCGGTTCGCCGCGACCACGTCCATGCGGGCGTTGCGCACGAAGGCCGGGCCCGCCGTGACGGCGTCCAGGGTCCACTGGAGGCTGCGGTGGGGCGCCGCCGGCTCTTTGGCGCGCCGGCGGCGGGGGCGGGTGAGGGCGTCGGAGCCGTCGGCGGCCTGGGCCAGGTGCAGCAGGTGGGCGCGCTCGGCGTCGTCCAGTTGGAGGGCGCGGGCGACGGACTCCAGGACGGCCGGTGAGACCCCGGCCAGGTTTCCGCGCTCCAGCTTGGCTTAGTACTCCACGCTGACGTCCGCCAGCGCCGCGACCTCGCTGCGGCGCAGGCCGGGCACGCGGCGCCGGGGCCCGGCGGGCAGCCCGGCCCGCTCGGGGGTGATCTTCGCTCGCCGCGAGGTCAGGAACTCGCGGACCTCTTCACGGTTGTCCACCCCTCGACGGTACGTCCCGCCCGCCCCGTGAGGGATGTACCGCTGGTACACCCCTCGACGGTGCCTCGCTGCCCACGCGCGACAGCGGTTACCTGGATACGGAAGCAACCGCACCGAACCCCCAAAGGAGCCCGTCATGCGCGGAGCAGTGATCCACGCCCCCGGCGATGTGCGCTTCGAGACGCTCGACGACCCGAAGATCCTCCAGCCGACCGACGCGATCATCCGTACGGTCGTGACCTGCGTCTGCGGCTCGGACCTCTGGCCGTACCGGGGCCTGGAGCCGATCGGGGACCCGCACCCCATGGGCCACGAGTACGTCGGCGTGGTGGAGGAGGCCGGCGACGAGGTCACGTCCGTACGGCCGGGCCAGCTCGTCGTGGGGTCCTTCGCCACCTCGGACAACACCTGCGCCAACTGCCGCAACGGCTGGCAGTCCAACTGTCTGCACCGCGAGTTCATGAGCACCTGCCAGGCCGATCTGGTCCGCATCCCCAACGCCGAGGGCACCCTCGTCGCCACCGAGGAGACGCCCGGCGACGAGTTCCTGCCCGGCCTGCTCGCCGTCTCCGACGTGATGGGCACCGGCTGGTACGCGGCGCTCGCGGCGGAGGTCCGGCCCGGCTCCACGGCGGTCGTCGTCGGGGACGGCGCGGTCGGCCTGTGCGGGGTGATCGCCGCGAAGGAGCAGGGCGCGGAGCGGATCATCGCCATGAGCCGCCACGAGCCCCGGCAGAAGCTCGCCCTGGAGTTCGGCGCGACGGACATCGTCACCGAGCGCGGGGAGGAGGGCGTCGCCCGGATCAAGGACCTCACCGAGGGGATCGGCGCCGACTCGGTGCTGGAGTGCGTCGGTACGGCCGAGTCCATGCGGCAGGCGCTCCACTCCGCCCGGCCCGGCGGCAACGTCGGCTTCGTCGGCGTCCCGCACGACGTCACGATCGACGCCCAGGAACTCTTCTTCTCCCACGTCGGCCTGCGCGGCGGCCCCGCCCCCGTCCGCCGCTACCTCCCCGAACTGATCGACCTCGTCCTTACCGGCCGCATCGACCCCGGCAAGGTCTTCGACCTGACACTCCCGCTGGACCAGGTCGCCGAGGGCTACCAGGCGATGGACGAGCGCCGCGCGATCAAGACGCTGCTGAAGCCCTGACCGGACGGAGGACCCCCGTCCACTGGAGAGGACCGTATGAACCCCACCTATGACTTCAGCGGCCAGGTCGCCTTCGTGACCGGCGCCGGTTCCGGGATGGGTCTGGCCACAGCCCGTGCCTTCGCCGCCTCCGGCGCGGCCGTCGCCCTCGCCGACGTGGACGAGGCCGCCCTCGCCCAGGCCGCCGGGGAACTCACGGGCGAGGGCCGCCAGTTCCTCACCCTCACCTGCGATGTCACCGACGAGGAGCAGGTCGCCGCAGCGGTCGACCGTACCGTCGCGACCTTCGGGCGGCTGGACATGGCGTACAACAACGCGGGCATCCAGGTGCCGCCCACCGACGCGGCGGAGGAGGGGGCGGACCAGTTCGACCGGGTCCAGGCCATCAACCTGCGCGGGATCTGGGCCTGCATGAAACACGAGCTGCGCCACATGCGCGCCCGGGGCAGCGGGGCGATCGTCAACTGCTCGTCCCTCGGCGGCCTCGTCGGCATCCCCGGCCGCGCCTCCTACCACGCCTCCAAGCACGGCGTGATCGGCCTGACCGGCAGCGCCGCCCTCGAGTACGCCCCTCGGGGCATCCGTATCAACGCCGTCTGCCCCGGCACCATCGACACCCCGATGGTCAGCGACATGATCGCCAAGGGGGAGCTGGACCGCGCCGAGGCGGAGGCGGGCCAGCCCATCAACCGGCTCGGCACCGCCGACGAGATCGCCCAGGCCGTGCTGTGGCTGTGCAGCCCGGGCGCCGCCTTCGTCATCGGCGTCGCCCTGCCCGTCGACGGCGGATACGTCGCCCGCTGACTGCCCACCCGTACAACAGAGTTGAGAGACACCATGGAATTCGTCCAGCAACAGCCCACCAGCAAGGCCCCG
Organism: Streptomyces bauhiniae; assembly: GCF_004784475.1. Taxonomy (GTDB): domain Bacteria; phylum Actinomycetota; class Actinomycetes; order Streptomycetales; family Streptomycetaceae; genus Streptomyces; species Streptomyces seoulensis. Next base: position 952,489 of record NZ_SRRT01000002.1, on the reverse strand, counting down.
GCCGAGTGGTTCACCGGCGACGTCTGGTGGGACGTCATCGCCGCCGGCCAGGAACCCTCCCGCCTCCGCGCCAACCTGGTCCGCTTCGCCCCGGGCGCCCGCACCCACTGGCACTCCCACGCCCTGGGGCAGACCCTCCATGTCGTCTCGGGCGTCGCCCTGATCGGCACCCGCGACGGCACGGTCCTGGAGGCCCACCCGGGGGAGACGGTCACTTGCCCGCCGGGGGAGGAGCACTGGCATGGGGCGGGGCCTGAGCGGTTCATGGAGCACATCGCGATGTGGGAGGGGACCGGTGGGGGTGGGGCGGAGACCACCTGGGGGGAGGCGGTGGGGGAGGAGCAGTACAGCGGGGCGCGTACGCGCAGCCGGTAGCGGGGTGTGCGCATCTGCGGCGCAAGATGCGCGCTCTGGCTCGCATATGCGGCCCTAAAAGGTGTGGCGTCGGTCACAAGGTGAGCTGTTCAGAGGTGGGTGCGGTGTCGATTGAAAGCGGCGCCGCGCGCATCGCTCGTTCTGGGCAGGGGTCGTGGTGCAGCGCCTAACTCCCAGCTTAGGCAACGTAGTTCGGTCTTTCCCAGTGCCCTAACAGACCCCCATGCCCCCACCCTGAAGAGGTTGAACGCGTCAAGCGATAAGCATCACCTATCAAGCAGTCGAATCCCCCTCTTTGACCCCGCTGCCCGCACGGGTGGAGTGTGGTTTTCGGAACGGAAACCGGTGAGGAATTCCGGGGTTATTCCGTCATTCCAGAGGAGGAAATCGTGGCTAAGATTGTCTGCGTCCTTTACCCGGACCCGGTCGACGGATTCCCGCCCCGGTACGCCCGGACGAGTCTGCCGAAGATCGAGGGATATCCGGGCGGGCAGACCCTGCCCAGCCCGAAGGGCATCGACTTCACCCCCGGCGAGCTGCTGGGCAGCGTCTCCGGTGAGCTGGGGCTGCGGGAGTTCCTGGAGTCCCGCGGGCACACCCTGGTCGTCACCTCCGACAAGGAGGGCCCCGACTCGGTCCTGGACCGTGAGCTGCCGGACGCCGATGTGGTGATCTCCCAGCCGTTCTGGCCCGCCTACCTCACCCCCGAGCGCATCGCGAAGGCGCCGAAGCTGAAGCTGGCGCTGACCGCCGGTATCGGCTCCGACCACGTCGACCTGGACGCCGCGATCGCCCGCGGCATCACCGTCGCGGAGGTCACCTACTCCAACTCCATCAGCGTCGCCGAGCACGCCGTGATGATGGTGCTCTCGCTGGTGCGGAACTACCTGCCCTCGCACAAGATCGCCGCCGAGGGCGGCTGGAACATCGCCGACTGTGTCTCGCACTCCTACGACCTCGAAGGCATGGACGTCGGTGTCATCGCCGCCGGCCGCATCGGTGTGGCCGTGCTGCGCCGCCTCAAGCCCTTCGACGTCAAGCTCCACTACACCGACAAGCGCCGTCTGCCCAAGGAGGTCGAGGAAGAGCTGAACCTGACCTTCCACGCCACCGCGCAGGACCTCGCCAAGAACGTCGACGTGGTCTCCATCCACGCACCCCTGCACCCCGAGACGCTGAACCTGTTCGACGAGAAGCTCCTGAACAGCATGCGCAAGGGCTCCTACATCGTGAACACCGCCCGCGCCCAGATCGTCGACCGCGACGCCATCGTCCGCGCCCTCGAAAGCGGCCAGCTCGGCGGCTACGCCGGTGACGTCTGGTACCCCCAGCCCGCCCCGGCCGACCACCCCTGGCGGACCATGCCCTTCAACGGCATGACCCCTCACATCTCCGGCACCTCCCTGACCGCCCAGGCCCGCTACGCCGCCGGCACCCGCGAAATCCTCGAGGACTTCCTCGACGACAAGCCCATCCGCGACGAATACCTCATCGTCGACGGCGGCAAGCTCGCCGGCACCGGCGCCGCCTCCTACACCGCGGGCGACAAGAAGAACTGAACCGAACAACAGGTTCGGCGGCCGTTTTATCCGGTGTTCCAGCATGGAATGCAACACCGGATAAAACGGCCGCTCTTTCATGTCTTCGCATTGACGCCTTCAAGAGGGCCCCCAGGCGCCGTCATAGGCGTGACCTATCCACCGCGCACCCTGTTGCGAGCATGTCAATCCGCGCTACGGTCTACCCGCGTCAACCCACACCTCCCCCACGAGGAGTCGATGCGCCGTGCCCCTGATCGGACGAGCCCTCGCTCTCGCCGCCCCCGCGCTGGCCACCGCCGCGCTGCTCCAGATCCCGGCCCCGGCCCAGGCGGCCGTCGTCCCGGACCACGCGATCATCACCTGCCAGAGCGCCAGCTTCTACGCCAACTACGACAGTTCCTCCGGCCCCACCGGCCTGGTCCGGACGCTGTACTACGGCGACAAGGTCGGCCACACCCGAGGCGCGCACCCCGTCTACAACGGCTGGGCCGCCACCTTCGACTTCGGCCCCAACGACTGGGGCTATGTGCGCAACGAATGCATCGGCGGCTACGGTTCATGGTGAGCCGGGACCAGGGAGGCAAGGGCATGACCGCACCCCGTACCGTCCGTTTCGCGGCGCTCGCGGCCGCCGTCGGCGCCGTCCTGCTGCTGGGCTCCGCCCCCGCGCAGGCCGCCAACGGCACCGTCGGCACCCGCGAGACCGTCTGCGCGCAGGACCTCTTCGTGCGCACCGAGCCGGTGGGCGCCTGGATGGGCACGCTCAGCAAGGGGCAGACGTTCCTGGTGGAGAGCAAGCAGTCCGGCTGGGCGTACGGCTTCGCCTACGGCAACATCAACCGCCGGGGCTGGGTCCAGGACGGCTGGTTCTGCTAGCGCCCACGCACCCGTAGCCCCGCGCTCAGGGTGACATCCGCGCCGCGACCTCCTCCGCGCACTCCCGCAACGCGGGCGCGTGTGCGCGGAGTTGGTCCGCGTCCGTCAGGATGACCGTCGCCGCCAGGGACAGCGCCAGCGGCGGGGTGCCCTCCGGGGTGTCGGGCAGTGCCACCGCGATCGAGCGGACGCCGATCTCGTTCTCCTCGTCGACCTCCGCCCAGCCCCGCTCCCGTACGAGCGCCAACTCCGCGCGCAGCAGGGCGGGATCGGTGATCGTGCGGGGGGTCACCGCCGGGAGCGGGCCGGCGAGCAGTTGCTCGCGGTCCGCCTCCGGGAGCCAGGCGGCCAGTGCCTTGCCGAGTGAGGTGGCGTGCCAGGGGTTGCGGGTGCCCTCGGCGTTGCGCAACTGGAGGTGCTGGGTGCCCTGCACGGAGAGGACGAGCAGTACCTCGCTGTCGTTCAGGATGCCCGCGATGACCGGCAGTCCGGTGCGCGCGCCGAGTCTGCGCATCGGCGCGGCCGCCGCCGAGTAGCCCGCAGGCGACCGCTGGAAGCCGCGGGACAGCTCCAGTACGCGGGAGCCCAGCGCGTACCGCCGGGCCTCCTCGTCGTAGGTGGCGAACCGTTCCTCGACCAGGCGGCCGAGGATGCGGTGGGCGCTGCTGACGGGCAGTTTCGCGGCGCGGGCGGCGGCGCTGACGCCGAGGCCGGCGGGGTGCTCGGCCAGCACGGTGAGCAGCCGCAGCCCCCGGCCCAGCATGTCGTCGCCGGATGGTGTGGTCACCGTGCGCGCCTTTCGTCGTTCACTGCCGCTGTCGTGGGGCGGCCGCCGCTTCGACGGTCACCGTACCGGGACCGGGCCGGCACTCCTCGCGGGCTCGGGTGCCGCGAGGGTCAGCGCGGCGGCGACCAGGGTGCACACCGCCATCAGGCCGAAGGCGCCCGCGTCGCCCAGCTCGGTGCCCCGCACCCAGCCGACCAGGTACGTCCCGGCGAACGAGCCCAGCGCGCCGAAGGAGTTGACCAGCGCGACGGCCGCGCCCGCGATCCCCGGCGGGGCGAGGGTGGTGACGAGCGCGAAGTACGGGCCGTATGGGGCGTACAGGCAGACGCCGGCCACCACCAGCAGGGTGAGGGCGAGCGGGAAGTCGTCGCCGGCCGCGTACGAGCCGAGCAGGGCGAGACCGCCGCAGGCCAGCCACGGCCAGACGGCCACCCGGCGGCGCCCGCTGCGGTCGGAGAGGCGGGAGTTGACCAGCATGGCCACGGCTGCGCAGGCGTACGGGATCGCGGTGAGCAGGCCGGTCGCGCCGATGCCCTCGCCGGAGCCCTTCTTGATGATGGCCGGGAGCCAGAAGACGAAGCCGTACATGCCGAAGGACCAGAAGAAATACTGCGCGGCCATGGTGAGCACGGCGGGGGAGCGCAGCACCCGGCCGTACCGCTCGCGCAGGGTGCCGGTCACCGGCGGTGCGGCCGCCTTCTCCGCCGCCAAGTCCGCCCGCAGCAGCGCGAGTTCGGGCTCGGGGAGGTTACGGGCCTGCTCCGGGCGGTCCTTGATGAGCCAGAGGCAGCACACGCCCCACAGCACCGACGGCACGCCCTCGGCGACGAACATCACCCGCCAGTCGGAGACCGACACCAGCCAGCCGGAGACCGCCGACAGCCACATCACCGTGACCGGGTTGCCCAGGATGAGGAAGGTGTTGGCCCGCCCGCGCTCACCGCGTGTGAACCAGCGGCCGAGCAGCATCACCATCGACGGCAGCACCGCGCCCTCGACCACACCGAGCGCGAACCGCACCGCGATGAGCTGGGCCGGGCTGCTCAGCATGCCCTGGAGCACGGCGAGCAGCCCCCAGGCCACCGTCGACCAGGCCACCAGGCGGCGGGCGCTGCGCTGTTCGGCGTAGATCGTGCCGGGGATCTGGAAGAAGAAGTAGCCGAGGAAGAAGGAGGCGGCGATCAGGGAGTCCGCCCCCGCCGAGAGCTTCAGGTCCTCGGCCATGCCGCCGGCGGAGGCGATCGCGTAGTTGGACTTGTCGAGATAGGCGAGCGAGTACGTGACGAACGCGACCGGCATCAGATACCGGGCGCGGGAGGACCGCCAGAAGCCTGTCCGCATGGGTGCCGCCGCTGCGGTGTCGGTGGCGGGTGACGTCGCTGTCATCCCAGACCCCCTGTTTTCCGTGTGATGGAAAGTGTTTCACTGGACGGAAAGCACGGTACGAGACGGAGGGTCCGATGACCAGAGATCTGCACCACACCGCCACCGGCGTCCTGCTGCCCTGGCCCGATCTGGACCGCCACCATGGCCCTTGGCCCGAAGGTGTGGATGTCCACATGTGGGACGGCACCACCCCCGGCACCGAACCCACCGACGACGCGCTCGCCCGCGTCGGCCTGTGGGTGATGCCCTACGCCGTGCCGGACGCCGTCAACCTGCTGCCGAAGCTGCCGAACCTGCGCGCGGTGCAGTCACTCAGCGCCGGGGTCGAGAAGCTCGCCCCGCTCATCCCCGCCGGGGTCACCCTGCACAACGGGCGCGGTCTGCACGACGCCTCCACCGCCGAGCACGCCCTCGGGCTGATCCTCGCCGCCCAGCGGGACCTTGCGCAGTGGGTGGCCGACCAGGGCGCGGGGCGCTGGGAGCCGCACTTCACCCGCTCCCTCGCCGACGCCCGCGTCACCATCGTCGGCTACGGCTCCATCGGCGCGGCGCTGGAGCGGCGGCTGCTCGCCTGCGAGGCGGACGTGGTCCGGGTGGCGCGGCGCGCCCGGCCCGAGGAGGGCGTCCACGCGGTGGCCGACCTGCCCGCCCTGCTGCCGGAGACGGACATCGTGGTGCTCGTCCTGCCCGAGAACCCGCACACCGTCGGCATGTTCGGCGCCGAGGAGCTGGCCGCGCTGCCCGACGGCGCGCTGGTCGTCAACGTCGGGCGCGGCCGCACGCTGGACACCGGCGCGCTGCTCGCCGAGACCCGCGCGGGCAGGCTGCGGGCGGCCCTGGACGTCACCGATCCCGAGCCGCTGCCCGCCGGCCACCCCCTGCGGCACGCCCCCGGCGTGCTCCTCACCCCGCATGTCGCGGGCGGCTCGGCCGCGTTCCGGCCGCGCGCGGAACGCCTGATCGTCGAGCAGGTACGGAGGTTCGCCGCCGGGGAGCCGCTGCACCACCTCTTCCCCCGCGACTGACGTCAAGCTCCCTTGCCGGAAAGGCTGTTGCTCAGATCCCGCCCCGCTCGCGCGGGATCTTCAGCCCCGCCTCGATCGCCACCGGCAGCCGGTTCTCCGCCGGGGGCAGCGGGCAGGTGGCGAGGTCGGTGTAGGCGCAGGGCAGGTTCGCCGCCCGGTTGAAGTCCAGCACCACCGTGCCGTCGGCGGCGGGCGGCGCCAGGGAGAGCACCCGGTTCGCGGCGTACGTGGTGCGGCCGGAGGTCTCGTCGGTGAACAGCACCATCAGCCCGCCGGGGCCCTTGCCGGGGAACGCGGTCAGGGCCAGCGGGCGGCCGTCCAGCTCGAAGGTGATCCGGCCGGGCGCGTCGTACACGTGCTGGAGGTCCTCCACGGCCGCGCCCACGGTGGTCGGGCGGGGCTCGGGGAAGGGCTCGTAGCGGCCCGTCACCACCCAGCGGGGGTCCGGCGCGTAGGACGGCGTGCCGGCGAAGGCGGTGCGCAGCGGGGCGTCCGGGTGCCGGGGGCGGACGATGTCGTGGCCGCCGCGCTTGGCCACCTCGATCACCGCGTCTCCCCACACCGCCTCGACGCCGCCGCGCTCGGGGAGGACGCCGAACTGGTGCTCGCCGCGCACCGGTTCCCCGGCCACGGTGAGTTCCTCGCCCTCGTCCAGGGTCACGATGACGCCCTCGGGGCCGGTGCGCCAGGTGCCGGGGGCGTCGGGGAAGCGCCGCGGGTGCTCGTCCAGCCAGTTCAGGCTGGTCACCGCGAGGAAGCCGTGCGGGTCGGCGAGGTTCTCCTCGTGCGCCCGGTACCAGTCCAGCCAGGACTCGGTGAAGGCGTGGAGGTCCGTCGCGGGGGCGTGGGTGGTCATCGGTGCTCCTTCGTCGTCTGTCTCAAGTCGTCCGTCTCAAGGGGAGTCATGCCGCCAGCTCGCCGAGCAGGGCGTACGTGCGCAGCCGGGACGCGTCGCCGGCGATCTCGGTGCCGGTCAGGACCACCTCCGTCGCCCCCGCGTCCCGGTAGCGGCGCACCTCGGCGGCGACCGTCTTCTCGTCGCCGATCACCGCCAGGTCGGCGGCCCGGCGGGCGCCGGAGAGTTCCAGGACCCTGGCGTAGGACGGGATCTGCTCGTAGAACGCGAGCTGCTCGGTGGCCGTCTCCCGTACGGCGTCCACGTCGTCGGTGACCACGCCGGGGACCAGGGCCACGATCCGGGGCGCGGGCCGCCCGGCGGCCTCGGCGGCCGCGTTGACCGCCGGGACGATGTCCCGCTCCAGCGCACGCGGCCCGGCGAGGTACGGCAGGATGCCGTCGGCCAGCTCGCCGCTGACCTTGAGCGCCTGCGGGCCCATCGCGGCGACCAGTACGGGTACGCCGTCCTCGGCGCCCGGCACGCGCGCCGGGACCGGGGTGGTGGCGGTGAGCAGCTCGCCGTGGAAGTCGGCCTCGCCGGTCTCGGTGAGCTGGCGCAGTGCGGTGAGGAACTCGCGCAGCCGGGCGATGGGCCGCTCGAAGGGCAGACCGAAGCCGCCCTCGGTGAACAGCTTGGTGCCCAGGGCGAGCCCGAGGTGGTAGCGGCCGTGGGTGGCCGCCTGGGCGGTCTGGGCCTGGCTGGAGACGAGCAGGGGGTGCCGGCCGAAGACCGGGATCGCGGAGGTGCCCACCTGGAGACCGGGTACCTCGCGGCCGACGAGCGCGGCGAGCTGGGGCGAGTCCGCGCCGAAGGTCTGCCCGAACCAGGCGGACCGTACCCCCGCCGTGGCGGCCTCGCGGGCCTGGAGCACGGAGGCGTCGACCTGGTTCACGGCGCCGGGCGTGTTGAGCGCTACTCCAACAGTCATGACAGGAAGAACGGCCCGCCCCCGAGGCCCATTCCGGTCCTTGTGTGACAGGTTCTTTACGGGTGTGTGGAGACCCGACACACGAGGCCCGTCACCCGAGGCCCGTCACCCGAGGCCCGTCACCCGTACGGCGGCCCGGCACGGTTCGCGGACGGGGTTCAGGGAACTCGGGGGCGCATGATTCACAGCATCCTGCGCGGTGGCGCGGCAGGCGCCGCCGGGACCACCGCCCTCAACGCCGCCACCTACGCCGACATGGCCCTGCGGGGCAGGTCCGCCAGTGACGTGCCCGCCGAGGCCGCCGACAAGCTCGTGGAGGACGTGGGCCTGCATGTCGGCGGGACCGGGGAGCAGCGGTCGAACCGGCTGTCCGCGCTCGGGGCGCTCAGCGGAATCGGCGTGGGCGTCGCCACCGGCGTGGTCGTGTCCCTGGCGCACCGCGCCGGTGCCCGGGTGCCGTGGTGGGCGGGGAGCCTGGCGACCGGCGTCCTCGCCATGGCGGCCACGGACGCCTCCATGACCCGGCTCGGTGTCACCGACCCCCGGACGTGGTCGCCCACGGACTGGGTGTCGGACCTGGTGCCCCACCTGGTCTTCGGTGCCGTCACCTACGGGGTGGTCGCGGGCGACGGCCGCCGCTGACCCCTCGTCGCGGCCGTGGCCGGTCGTTCGTACATGTGCAGAACGGCCGTGCGGCAGGCAGGACCCGCAACCTCTCCCCAGGGCCTAGCTGTTAGGTGAGGCAAAGGCCCAAGGTTTCGCAACCATGACGCGGTCGCCGCCGCGCTCACGGAGTGACATGAGAGACGAGCGGGACGACAGAGACGACACTCACGCGCGCGACGACCGCCGCCCGCCTCCGCGCGGGGAGGTCCACTGGCTGCCGACGCACCGGCCCGACGACGAATGCCCCTGGTGCCGGCTGCTCCTGCCGCCCGATGAGCCCCCCGAGCCCCCGCCCGGCCGGGGCCCGCACCTCGCCGCCCGCCTCAGAACCGTGATGGTGGCCTTCTCCGCCCTGGTCACCCTCGTGGCCGCCGCGGTCACCCTCTGGCGCACCTGACCCGGCTCACGCCCCCTCGGGCAGCGGCACCGACCACGTCAGCACCGCGCCCCCGCCCTCCGCGCCGCCCGACTCCAGGCGCCCGCCGAGCTGTTCGGCACGCTCGGCCATGTTGCGCAGTCCGCTGCGCCGCCCGCCGGACGGGATGCCCACCCCGTCGTCCGCGACTCGCAGCACCACCTCGCGCCCGTCGGTCGTCAGCACCACCTCGGCCGCGTGCGCGCGGGCATGCCGGGCCACATTGGTCAGCGCCTCCGACAGGACGGCCACCACATGGTCGGCGATCCGCTGCGGCACCTCGGTGTCGATCAGCCCCTCCATCCGCACACCGGGCGCGAAGCCCAGTACCGGCGCCGCCTCACCGGCCACCCGGACGACCCGCGCCCGCAGCCCGCTGCCCGCGCCGCCCTCGCGCGTCCGCAGCCCGAAGATGGTCGAGCGGATGATCTTGATGGTCTCGTCCAGGTCGTCCACCGCCCGCAGCACCCGGTCGGCCGCCTTGGGGTGCTCGATGAACCGGCCCGCGCTCTGCAGCGTCATCCCGGTGGCGAACAGCCGCTGGATCGCCAGGTCGTGCAGATCGCGCGCGATCCGGTCGCGGTCCTCCAGCAGGGCCAACTGCTGGGCGTCCTGGCGGCGTTCGGCCAGCTCCATGGCGATGGCCGCCTGCGCGGCGAACCCCTGGAGCATCTCGGTCTCCTTGTCGGAGAACACCGGCCGGCCCGCCTCGCGCACCAGCAGCACCACACCCCGCGCGCCCCCCTCGCCGGTGCCGATCGGCACCGCCACCGCCGGGCCGAGACCGAGGAACCGGGGCGGCTCGGCGGTGATCCGGTCGTCGCGGGTGATGTCGTCGCTGGTGACCGGCGCGGCCGTGGAGTACGCCAGCCCCATCAGCCCCTCGTGCAGCGGCAGCACCAGACCCCGGTGCGCCTCGGCGCCCTCGCCCACCGCGATCTCCACGGTCAGCGAGGGGGTGTCCGCCATCGGCATGGCCACCTCCGCCAGCGCAGAGCCGGTGATGTCACGGGCCCGCTCGGCGATCAGGTCCAGCGCCTCGGAGCGTTCGCTGCCCGGCATCAGCCGGTGCGTGATCTCGGCGTTCGCCAGCAGCCATCGCTCGCGCAGCCGGGAGTCCTCGTACAGGCGGGCGTTGTCGATGGCCACCCCGGCCGCCACCGCCAGCGTGGACAGGACCGACTCGTCCTCCTCGTCGAACTCCAGGCCGCCGCGCTTCTCGGTCAGGTACAGATTCCCGAACACCTGACCCCGCACCCGGATCGGCACCCCGAGGAAGCTCCGCATCGGCGGATGGTTGGGCGGGAAACCGTACGACGCCGGGTGCTCGGAGATCTTCGACAGGCGCAGCGGCTCCGGGTGCCGGATCAGCTCGCCCAGGATGCCGTGGCCCTGCGGGTACGGGCCGATCTCGGTGATCTTCTCGTCGGAGACGCCGACCGTGTGGAACGCGGACAGGGTGCGGCCGTCGGGTCCGATCACCCCGAGCGCCGCGTACTCGGCGTCCACCAGCGCGGCCGCCGCCTCCACGATCGAGTGCAGCGCCTGCTCCAGGTCCAGCTCCCGGCCGACGCTCAGCACCGCCTCCAGCAGGCTGTGCACCCGGTCCCGGGTGCCGCGGGCCGCGTCGATCCGCGCCTGCAGCTCCTCCAGCAGCTCGTCCAGCTTCAGTTGCGGCAGCAGCACGCGTGGCTCTCGGGGGCTTGCCACCACGGTCCTCCACGTCGGCTCGGCGCGCGAAGTCGGCACCAGTGGGTCGTCGACTCCACCGTATCGGTCCCGCCTGCGGCCCGGTACGCGGAACCGGAGGGAGAGGGATCACCGGCCCGCCGCAGAGGGCCGAACGGCCCTGGAAGGGCGGCCGGGGACGGCCCACAGTGGAGCGCATGGTGAGGCTCCGTGACGAGAACCGGGCGGACCGGCGGTACGCGCTCGGCCGCGACGAGGCGCTGTGCCTGCTGGGCGGGGTCCGGCTGGGCCGGATCGTGTTCACCCGGCACGCGCTGCCCACCGTCCGCCCCGTCCACCATGTGCTGGACGGTGGCGACATCGTCATCCGCGTCCACGAGGACGCCGCGCTCGCCTCGGCCGCCCGGCAGGACGCGCTGGTCGTCGCCTACGAGGCCGACGCCATCGACCCCGACACCCACCTCGGCTGGAGCGTCGTCGTCACCGGGTACGCCCACCTCGTCACCGACGCGGCCGAACTCGCCCGCATCCGGAGGCTGTTGGCCCCCTGGGCGCCCCGGCAGGGCCGGGACTGCGCGCTGCGCATCCGGCCCGGCCTGGTCACCGGCGTCCGCCTCGGCGCCCCGGATGGCATCCTGCGGGACGACTGAGCGGCGCGTCTCACGACATCGGGATGGCCACCTCGTGCCGGTCCGCGCCCAGCACCACCTTCAGCGCGCCCGTCTCGGCGGCGTGGGCGAACACCTCGTACGCCTCCGCCATGTGGTTCAGCGGGAAGGTGTGCGTGACCAGCTCAGCGGTCGGCAGCCGGCCCGCGGCCGCCATCCGCAGCAGGGTCGGGGTGGAGTAGGTGTCCACCAGGCCCGTCGTGATGGTGACGTCCCTGATCCACAGGTTCTCCAGGTGCAGCACCGCCGGGGAACCGTGGACGCCCACGTTGGCCACGTGCCCGCAGGGCCGCACCACCCGGGTGCACAGCTCGAAGCTCTCCGGCACGCCGACCGCCTCCACGGCCACGTCCGCGCCGAGCCCGCCCGTGAGGTCGTCCACCAGCATCCGGGGGTCCTCCCCGGCGAAGGCGACGACATCCGCGCCGAGCCGCCGGGCCGCCTGCAGCCGGGCCCTGGCCAGGTCCACCACGATGATCCGCTCCGGGGCGTACAGCCGGGCCGCGACCACGGCCGCGAGACCGATCGGGCCCGCGCCCACGATCACCACCGTGTCGCCCGCCCTGACCTGGCCGTTGAGCACGCCGACCTCGTACGCGGTCGGGAAGATGTCCGCCAGCAGCACCGCGACCTCGCTCGGCACGGCGGCCGGCAGCGGGTGCACGGAGAGGTCGGCGAACGGGACCCGGACGTACTCGGCCTGGGCGCCGTCCACCTGGTGGCCGAGTATCCAGCCGCCTCCGCCGAGGCACTGGCCGTACCGGCCCTCCCGGCAGAAGCGGCAGCGGCCGCACGACGTGATGCAGGAGACCAGCACCCGGTCGCCCGGCCGGACCGTGCGCACGTCGCTGCCCACGTCGACGATCTCGCCGACCGCCTCGTGGCCCAGTACCGTGCCGGGCGGCACCTCGGGCACGTCGCCCTTGAGGATGTGCAGGTCGGTCCCGCAGATGGACACCATGCCGACCCTGACGATCGCGTCGGTCGGCTCCTTGATGCCGGGGTCCGGTACGTCCTCCCAGGACGCCTGGCCCGGTCCGTGAAAGACGAAGCCCTTCATGACGCTCCTCACCTCGTCGTCGGCCGGCCCGCTGCTGACCCCGCGCCTGCCGTCACGGCCCGGAACCGGCCCCTGTCTCCAGCTTCGCCGCCCCGGCCCGCACGCGCATGGGCCGCGTGGCCCACGCCGGGCCGCACGGGTACCCGGAACGGGGCCGGTCGGCCCTACCTGGTGCGAGCCCACATACGGTTCGCTCGGCATATGGCCGAGAACCACACCGAGCCGACCGTCGTCGCCCTCAGCGGTGACATCGACCTGCTGACCGCCCCCGCGGTGACCGCCGCACTCGACGCCCTGACCTCGGACCCGCATCCCGACCTGGTCCTTGACCTGCGCCCGGTCCGCTTCATCGACTGCACCGGCCTCGGCATCCTGTGCCGCGCCCGCAACCGCGCCGAGGCCCGGCACGGCAGGCTGCGGCTGCTCAGCGAGAGCGACGCCTTCCTGCGGCTGCTGCGGGCCACCGGTCTGCGGAACTCGTTCGAGGTGCAGACCGGGCCGGTGCTCTGCGGGGCGGCCGGCTGAGGCGCGGCTACGCCGGTTCCGGGACCACCGCGACCGGGCAGGGGGCGCGGTGGAGCACGCCGTGGGCGACCCGGCCGAGCTGGAGTCCGAAGCCGCCGTGCCGGGGATGACCGCCGACCACCAGGAGGGTGGCACCCCGCGCGGCCTCGACCAAGGCGTCACGGGTGTGGCCCTCCGGGGTACGGACGACCGTCGCCACCCCCTCCGGCACGTCCCGCAGGGCCTCGGCCACCACCTCCCGCGCGGCCTCCTCCGGATCGCTCTCGCCCGCGTCATGGCCGGTGAACGGGCCCGAGGGCCGCCGCCAGGCGCGTACCGCCTCCAGCGGGAGCCCGCGCAGCTCGGCCTCCTGGGCCGCGAACCGGACGGCGGCCGCGTCGCGCGGTTTGTCGCCGACCGCCAGCACGATCCGCGGCGAGGCGCCCGGCTCGTCCTCGGGGCCGTCGCGCAGCACGAACACCGGGCAGTGCGCGTGTCCCGCGACCGTCAGGCTGACCGAGCCGAGCAGCGCCTCGGTGAACCCGCTACGGCCCCGGCTGCCCAGGACCACCGCGCGGGCGGTGTTGCTCTCCCGGACCAGCGCGTACTCCGGCTCGCCGGCCAGCACGTCCGTCGTCACGTCCACGCCCGGGCGGCGCGACCGGGCCCGCGCCTCGGCGGTGCCGACCACGTCCCTGGCCATGACCTCCTCGACCGGACGGTTCAGCTCCTGGGCGATCAGCTCGCCCTCGTAGCGCTCCCAGAGCGAGGCGTACACCAGGCGCAGCGGCGCCCCGCGCAGGGCGGCCTCCTCGGCGCCCCAGTCCACCGCGCGCAGGCTGGGCGCGGAACCGTCCACACCGACCACGATCGGCTCGTCCATCGGCTTCTCCACTTCGAATCAGGCGTGCGGGACGACGGCGACGGGGGCGGGGGAGTGATGCAGCACGGCGTGCGCGACATGCCCGAGGTGGGCGCCGACCCTGGCCTTGCGCACCCGGCGGCCGACCACGACCAGGCAGGCGTCGCGGGAGGCGTCCACCAGCACCGAACCGGCACTGCCCTCCACGGCCGCCTCGGCCACGTCGACGTCCGGGAACGACTCCCGCCAGGGCTCCAGCGCCCGGCCGAGCATGAACGCGTTGCGCGGTTCCAGCTCGGCGACCGGGGACGCCTCCGCCTCGTAGGCGTAACCGGGGGTCTCGTTGGAGGGCGGGGGCTGCGGCACCCAGGCGTACACCACCCGCAGCGGGGCGCCGCGCAGCGCGGCGGCGCCGAAGGCGAACTCCAGCAGGGCCGCGTCGGGCGCGGTGATGTCCAGGCCCAGCACGACCGGCCGGAACGGGGCCGCGGCCGACGGGATGCCCGTGGGGTCGGCCCGGTGCTCGTCGGCGGCCTGCTCACCCGCCCTGACCAGCACCACCGGGCAGTCGGCGTGGCCGGTCACCGCCAGGCCGACCGAGCCCACGATGAAGCCGTGCAGCCCGCCCAGGCCGCGCGAGCCCAGCGCCAGCAGCTCGGACGTACCGGCCGCCTCGCACAGCACGTCCACCGGGTCGCCGGTGCGCCGCTCGGTGATCACCTCCAGGCCGGGGTGGCGCAGCCGCAGCCCCTCCGCGCTCTCGTCCGGCGGCCGCTCGATCCAGTCCTGCTCGGCCTCGGCGCCCAGCAGCGGGGCCTGCGCCAGCGGGTCCGGCAGCGGCTCCCACACCTGCACGAGCCGCAGCGGCAGCCCGCGCAGTACCGCCTCGCGCGCCGCCCACTCGACGGCGGCCCGGCTCTCGGCGGAGCCGTCCAGTCCCGCGGTCACGGTTCGGGGCATCGCCTGCACCTCCCTGGCTCTTGCGGCCCGGTTCTTCGGGGGGCCGTACGGGGCTCACCCACCAGCCTGACCGCAACGGGCGCCGCGGGCCACGGCCACAGGTCCCTCCGGGGGACCGGACGCCGCCCCGACCAGGTCCGATCGGCCCTAGTGTGGAACTCGTGGACAGGCGACGATCGTGCCGGTGGGCCGTCCGTTCGCGCCTGTCGGCCCAGGGGAACGAAAGGCCGTCATGCCCGAGACACGCACCTTCACGGAGCAGGACCCCGTCCGGGTCTTCCTGCTGGACGACCACGAGGTCGTCCGCCGGGGCCTCGCCGACCTGCTGGACGCCGAACCCGACATCGCCGTGGTCGGCGAGGCCGACACCGCCGCGCACGCCCTGGCCCGCGGGCCCGCGCTGCGCCCGCACGTCGCCGTGCTCGACGTACGCCTCCCCGACGGCGACGGCATCACCGTCTGCCGGGAACTGCGCGACCGCATGCCGGGCCTGGCCTGCCTGATGCTGACCTCGTTCGACGACGAGGACGCCCTGCTCGACGCCATCATGGCCGGGGCCGCCGGATACGTGCTGAAGCAGATCAAGGGCTCCGACCTGGTCTCCGCGGTGCGTACGGTCGCCTCCGGGCAGTCGATGCTGGACCCCGCGACCACCGCCCGGCTGATGCGCTCGCTGCGCGCCGACCCCGCCGGGACCACGCCCGCGCTGCCGCCCGAGCTGGAGGCCCTGTCGCCCCGCGAGCGGGACATCCTCGCCCTGATCGGGGACGGCCTCACCAACCGGGAGATCGGCAAGCGGCTCTACCTCTCCGAGAAGACGGTCAAGAACCACATCTCCCGGCTGCTCGCCAAGCTCGGCGTCCAGCGCCGGGTCCAGGCGGCGGTGCTCGCCTCGCAGCTCGACCCCCACCAGCCGCGCTGAGCGGCGCTCAGAGCAGGCCGCCGCTGCCGTAGGGGGCGTACAGGTCGAGGAGGCGGACGCGGGAGGAGTGCAGGCGCTGGGCGACCACCCGGCCGACCCAGGTGGCGACCGCCCGGCCGAAGGCGGGGTCCTCGGCGCAGCGGGCGCGGACCGTCTCGGCGTCGAACTCCCAGGCCCGCACCGGGCTCATCGCCTCGCCGCCCAGGTGCCAGACGCACGGCGTGAAGTGCCAGGACCAGCCGACGAGTTCGCCGTGGCCGAGGGACTCCACCACGGCCGGGCGGCGGCCGGGGACATGGAGGTCGAGGCAGACCGTGCCGGTGCGCACGATCCAGAACCGGTCGGCGCGCCGCCCCTCCTCGAAGAGCCGGGTGCCGGCCGGGAAGGAGACCTCGCGGGCCAGTTCCATCAGCCGCTCGCGCTGCAGTGGTTCCAGGGCCGTGGTCATGGTGGTCGTGGTCATCGCACCGGCTCCCTTCGAGGCGTCTGCCCCCAGGGTCGTACCGCTCCCGCCCGGTGCGCCACGGGCCACTCGGCCCCGGCCGGGGACCTTTCGGCCCCCGGCCGGACGAGCGCTAGAAGACGATGCCCACGTGGGCCAGCGCCTGCTTCAGCAGGGCGCCGTGGCCGCCGGGCATCTCGTCGTGCAGCGCCGCCGAGGCGGCCTCCTGCGGGGTGAACCAGACCAGGTCCAGCGCGTCCTGCCGGGGCCGGCAGTCACCGGTCACCGGCACGATGTAGGCCAGCGACACCGCGTGCTGACGCGGGTCGTGGTACGGGGTGACACCGGCCGTGGGGAAGTACTCCGCGACCGTGAACGGCTGCGTGGAGACGGGGACGCGGGGCAGCGCGACCGGGCCGAGGTCCTTCTCCAGATGGCGCAGCAGCGCGTCGCGCACCCGCTCGTGGTGCAGGACGCGGCCGGAGACCAGGGTGCGGCTGACCGTGCCGTCCGGCCCTATGCGCAACAGCAGCCCGATGCTGGTGACTTCACCGCTGTCGTCCACCCGCACGGGCACGGCCTCGACGTACAGGATCGGCATCCGGGCCCTGGCCATCTCCAGCTCGTCCGTGGTCAGCCAGCCGGGCGTGGTCTCGGTCATGTCAGACATTGCTTGATCATACTTTCCGGGTGGGGACCCGCCGCGGGCGCGGGCGGGCTCGGCAGAGGCGTTCCGTGGGGCCGACGGGCTCATGGTCAGAACTCCATGACTGCCACCTTCCCCGCAACCCGCGCGTTGTGCGCCCCTTGATCACGCCGTCCCGCGTCATTGTGCCGTCCGGCGATCCCGGTGTCCCGAAAATCGCGCACGGTACGCGAACGGGCACCGAACGGGCATCCCCGGACCGGCCGCCCCGCCCAGGGACAGGTCCGTCCGGGCCATGAGGAACACTGGGGGCGTCCCGCGAACCGACCGGAAGCAGCACATGTCAGCGACGCCCGCGCCCCTCCTCGACGTCCCCGGCGAGCCCTCGGGCCCCGCCGACATCCGCCTGGTGGTGACCGACATGGACGGCACCCTGCTGGACGACGACAAGCGGCCGCCCGTCACCCTGCGGCCGCTGCTCGCCGAACTCCGGCGCCGGGGCGTGCTGTTCAGCCCCGCGAGCGGCCGCCAGTACGCCACGCTGGCCGAGGAGTTCGCCGACGTGGCCGAGGGCATGGTGTTCATCGCGGAGAACGGCACCTATGTGGTCCGCGACGGTGTCGAGCTCAGCTCCGACCCGCTGGACCACGCGACCGCCGCCGAGCTGGCCCGCACGGTACGCGGACTCGCCGCGCGGGGGGTTGACGCGGGCGCCGTGGTCTGCGGCAAGCGGGCCGCCTATGTGGAGCGGACCGACGAGGCGTTCCTCGCCGAGGTGCGCAAGTACTACGTCTCGCACCGCGTGGTCGAGGACGTGACCGCGGTGGACGACGAGATCATCAAGGTCGCGGTGTACGACTTCGGCTCCGCCGAGCAGGGCGCCGCCCCCGCCCTCGCGCCCTTCGCCGACAGCCACCAGGTCGTGGTGTCCGGCGCGCACTGGGTGGACGTGATGAACCGCACCGCCAACAAGGGCGCCGCCCTGCGCGGCCTCCAGCGCGAGCTGGGCATCACCCCGGCCCAGACCATGGTCTTCGGCGACTACCTCAACGACCTGGAGATGCTGGACGCCGCCGACTGGTCCTTCGCCATGGCCAACGCCCACCCGGACGTCATCAGCCGCGCCCGCCACCTGGCCCCGTCCAACAACGACCACGGGGTGATCCGGACGGTGGCGCGGATACTCGGCATAACCCTCTAGTCCAGCACCGAGTCCAGGAAGCCCGTCAGCTCCGCGAAGACCTTCGTGCGGTCGGTCTCGTGGAAGACCTCATGACGGGCGCCCGGGAAGACGCGCTCGGTGGCGCGGCCGAGGCGCTCCACGCCGACACGGCTGCCCTCGACCGGGACCAGCCGGTCGTCGTCGCCGTGCAGCCAGAGCAGGGGCAGGCCCCCGAGGTCGCCGCCCTCGGCCACGGCCGCCAGCCCCCGCTCGAACGCCATAAGAGTCGGCCGTTTCATGGGGCCGTGCCACACCAGTGGGTCGGCGGCATAGGCTGCGCCCACCGCCGGGTCGCGGGAGAGCGCGGCCGGGCTGACCGGCACGTCCGGGATCTCGTCCAGCGCGAGCAGGCGCCCCGGCAGCGCCCAGGTGCCGATCACCGGCCCCGACAGCACCAGCGCGGTCAGCTCGGACCCGTACCGCTGGGCGTAGCGCGCCGCGATCAGGCCGCCCATGGAGTGGCCCACCATGACCAGGGGCAGACCTGTGTGCTCGGCGCGGGCCAGATCCGCCGCCGTGTGGAGGTCGGTCACCACGTCCTCGAAGTCCTCGATCACCGCCCGCTCGCCGGCCGACCTGCCGTGCCCGAGGTGGTCGGGGGCGTACACCGCGGCGCCGTGGCCGGTGAGCACCCCGGCCACCTCGTGGTACCGGCCCGCGTGCTCGCCGTACCCGTGCACCAGCAGGGCGAGGTAGCGGGGCGCGGGGTGCGGCCAGGCGCGGACGTGCAGCGCGCCGTGGACGCCCTGGCGGATGTGGGCGCGTACGTCGGTCATGCGGCTCTCCTCCGGCGTGGTCGCGTGGGTCACTCCGGGGGGATCTTCCCAGGGGGCCGGTGCGCGGTCTATAGTCCGGTAGAGCCCAAAACTAGCAGTGCTAATTAAGTCGCTGCTGATCCAGTCGCTCCGCTCCGGCGGGGCATAGGTTCATGCTGATCCACAACGTCGTCGGTCAGGAGTCCCGAGTTGCGTCCCGTCCACTTCGCGGCCGCCCGCCGCACGCCCATCGGCAAGCTGCGCGGCGCCCTCTCCTCCGTGCGGCCCGACGACCTCGCGGCGGTCGTCGTCCGCGACCTGGTCAGCGGCGCGCCCGCGCTCGACCCGGCCCGGATCGACGACGTGTACTGGGGCGCCGCCAACCAGGCCGGCGAGGACAACCGCAACATCGCCCGCATGGCCGTGCTGCTCGCCGGGCTCCCCGACTCCGTGCCCGGCGCCACCGTCAACCGGCTCTGCGCCTCCGGCCTGGAGGCCGTCACCACCGCCGCCCGTACCATCGCGGCCGGTGAGGCGGACATCCTGATCGCGGGCGGCTCCGAGTCCATGAGCCGCGCCCCCTTCGTGCTGCCCCGCCCCGACGAGGCCCTCCCGCACCGCATGGAGACCTACGACACCCGCCTCGGCTGGCGCCTGACCAACCCGGCGATGAAGGACCTGCACGGCGTCCTGGCCATGGGCGAGACCGCCGAGGAGGTCGCCCAGCGGTACGGCATCTCCCGTGAGCGGCAGGACGAGTTCGCCCTGCGCAGCCACCAACTCGCCGCCACCGCACGGAAGAACGGCCACTTCGACGCCGAACTCCTCCCCGTGGAGCGCCCGGACGGCATCACCGTGGACCGCGACGAATGCGTACGCGAGGACACCTCCCTGGAGAAACTCGCCCGCCTCAAGCCGGTGTTCCGAAAAGACGGCACGGTGACCGCGGGCAACGCCTCGCCCATGAACGACGGCGCCGCCGGACTCCTCCTGGTCAGCGAGGACGCGCTCGGGGAACTCGGCCTCGAATCCCTCGGCCGGTACGTCGCCGGCGCCTCGGCGGGCGTCCACCCCGACGTGATGGGCGTCGGCCCGGTCCCGGCCACCCGCAAGGCGCTCGCCCGCGTTGGCTGGAGCGTCGACGATCTCCAAGAGGCCGAGTTCAACGAGGCGTTCGCCGCGCAGGCCCTCGCCTGCGTCGACCAACTGGGCATCGAACCCGGCCTGGTGAATCCCACCGGCGGCGCCATCGCGCTGGGCCACCCCCTCGGCTGCTCCGGCGCCCGCATCCTCACCACCCTGCTGCACCGCATGCGCCGCACCGGCGCCGGACGCGGCCTCGCCACCATGTGCGTCGGCGTCGGGCAGGGCAGCGCGGTCCTGGTGGAGCGCCCCTGAACCACCCGACGGACCTTCCCCGCCGGGGAGTTCCGCAGCATGAGTCGCACCGCAGGAAACGGAGCCGCACCTCATGGCAACCTTGTCCGTCGCCGCCATCCTGGCCGAGAACGCCCGCCGCCGCCCCGACCGGACGGCCCTGGTCGAGGGCGACCTGCGCCTCACCTTCGCCGAAGCCTGGCGGCGCTCCCTCGCCCAGGCCGGCGCGCTGACCGCCCTCGGCGTACGGCCGGGCGACCGGGTCGCCCTGATGGCCCCCAACACCGCCGAGTTCCCGCTCGCCTACTACGCGGCCATGGCGGTCGGCGGTGTCGTCGTCCCCGTCCACCTGCTGCTCTCCGCCACCGAGGTGCAGCACGTCCTCAAGGACAGCGGCGCCGGCCTGCTGCTCGCCCACCCCGCCCAGGAGGCCACCGCCCGCGCGGCCGCCGAGCCCCTCGGCATCCGCGTGGTCGTCCTCGGCGAGGAGCTGGAGAAGCTCGCGGTCGACGCCGAGCCGCCGCACTCCTACGTCACCCGGTCCGCCGACGACCCGGCCGTCGTCTTCTACACCAGCGGTACGACGGGCGTCCCGAAGGGCGCCGTGCTCAGTCACTTCAACATCGTGATGAACGCGACCGTCAACGCCTTCGACGCCAACGACATCCGCCCCGACGACATCGTCCTCGGCGCGCTCCCGCTGTTCCACGCCTTCGGGCAGACGGTCTCCCTCAACTCCACCTGGCGCGCCGGCGCGACGCTCGTCCTGCTGCCCCGCTTCGACGCCGCCCGCGCGATCGAGATCATGGTCGCCGAGCGCGTCAACACCTTCCACGGCGTCCCCACCATGTTCGTCTCCCTCGCCGCCGTCGCGGCCGACGCCGCCGCCCTGCCCGAGCTGCGGCTGTGCATCTCCGGCGGCGCCTCGCTGCCGGTGGCGGTGCTGGAGCGGTTCGAGTCGGCGTTCGGCGCCCGGATCTACGAGGGGTACGGCCTGTCGGAGACCTCCCCGGCCGCCACCGTCAACCAGCCCGTCTTCGGCACCCGCGCCGGCACCATCGGCCACCCGCTGTGGGGCGTGGACGCCGAGATCGCGCAGGCGGACGTCGAGGACCGGGTCGAACTTCTCGCGCCCGGCGAGCTGGGCGAGGTCGTCATCCGGGGCCACAACGTCTTCTCCGGCT
This sequence comes from Streptomyces bauhiniae, assembly GCF_004784475.1. Classification (GTDB taxonomy): domain Bacteria; phylum Actinomycetota; class Actinomycetes; order Streptomycetales; family Streptomycetaceae; genus Streptomyces; species Streptomyces seoulensis. The sequence goes on along the minus strand of NZ_SRRT01000002.1, from coordinate 931,301 downwards.
ACCTCGGCCGGCCCGAGGCCACCGCCGAGGCGCTGGTCGACGGCTGGTTCCGCACCGGCGACCTCGGCACCAAGGACGAGGACGGGTTCCTGCGGATCGTCGACCGCAAGAAGGACGTCATCATCCGCGGCGGCTACAACGTCTATCCCCGCGAGGTCGAGGAGGTCCTCGCCCGGCACCCGGAGATCGCCCAGGTCGCCGTCATCGGGCTCCCCGACGAGCTGCACGGCGAGGAGATCTGCGCGGTCGTCGTCCCCGCGCCGGGCGTCACCCCCGACGCCGCCGCGATCACCGAGTGGTCCAAGGAGCACCTCGGCAAGCACAAGTACCCCCGCCGCGTGGAGTTCGCGGACGAACTCCCGCTCGGCCCGAGCATGAAGGTGCTCAAGCGGGAACTGCGGACGCGGTACACCGCCCGCTGAGCCACCGGCGCCCGGCCGGACGTGTGCACATAGCATCAGTCTCCGCATGAACATGATGACGCTCTGGCACATATCCGGCTGGGAGTTCGCCGCCCTCGCCCTCGCCGCCCTCCTGGTCGGCTTCTCCAAGACCGCGGTCAGCGGGGCCAACACGGTCAGCCTCGCCGTCTTCGCGGCCGTCCTGCCCGCCCGCGCCTCCACCGGCGTACTCCTCCCGCTGCTCATCGCGGGCGACACCTTCGCCGTCCTCACCTACCGTCGGCACGCCCACTGGCCCACCCTGTGGCGGCTGTTCCCGGCCGTCGCGGCCGGGGTGGTGGCGGGCACGCTGTTCCTCGCGCGGGTCGGCGACGGGATCGTACGGGTCTCTATCGGCGTGATCCTGCTGATGATGACCGGCATCACCCTGTGGCGACGGCGCCAGGAGGCGACGGAGGACGTCAGTACCCGGACCGGCCGCGCCACGGCGGGGGCGTACGGCGTGATGGGCGGTTTCACCACCATGGTCGCCAACGCGGGCGGACCGGTGATGTCGATGTATCTTCTTTCCGCCGGCTTCCGGAAGATGGGCTTCCTCGGCACCTCCGCCTTCTTCTTCCTCATCGTGAACGTCGCCAAGATCCCCTTCAGCGCCGCGCTCGGTCTGATCGACGGCAACTCGCTGCTGCTCGACGCGGCCCTGCTGGTCTTCGTCGTGCCCGGCGCGTTCCTCGGACGGTGGGCCGTCCACAAGATCAACCAGCGGCTGTTCGACCGCATCGTCATCGTGGCCACCGTCGTCGGGGCGGTCGAACTCCTGCTGACCTGACCGGATGCGTACGCTCACCCCATGTCCGCGCACGTCCTGATCCTCGGCGGCACCACCGAAGCCCGCCGCCTCGCCACCGCCCTGGCCATCCGCCCCGGTCTGAGGGTCACCACCTCGCTCGCGGGGCGGGTGAGCAGGCCGGGGGCGGTCGACGGTGAGGTGCGGGTCGGCGGGTTCGGGGGCGCGGCTGGGCTGGCCGGCTGGCTGCGCGCCCACCGGGTGACCGCGCTGGTGGACGCCACCCATCCCTTCGCCGAGCGCATCACGGCCAACGCGGCGGAGGCGGCACGGGCGACCGGAGTTCCGCACGCGGTCCTGCGCCGCCCCGGCTGGGACCTCGACGACGACTGGTTCTCGGTGGCCTCTCTGGCGGAGGCCGCGCGGCTCGTACCCCGCCTGGGACAACGGGTGTTCCTCAGTACGGGACGGCTCGGACTGGCCGCCTTCGCTCATTTGACGGGCACTCAGTTCGTGGTCCGCTCGGTGGAGCCACCGGAGCCCCCCATGCCCCCCCACAGCGAACTGGTCCTGGCACGCGGCCCGTTCACCCTCGCCGACGAGCTGGACCTGCTCCGGGCGCACCGCATCGACGTACTGGTGACGAAGGACAGCGGGGGAGCGGCGACGGCACCGAAACTGGCCGCCGCCCGCTCGCTCTCGCTGCCCGTCGTCGTCGTACGCCGCCCCGAACTCACCTCCGCTGTGCGGGCGTTGCCGGGCGTGGAGGGCGTACTTGACTGGCTGGCCGGGGTCATTCCCCCCGAGGGTGCCTGCGCAGCAGATACGTGTCCATGATCCAGCCCTTCCGCTCCCGCGCCTCCGCCCGCACCCGCTCGATCTCCGGACCGGCCTTAGCGAGCGGCCCGGAGACCAGGATCTCGTCCGGGGTGCCGATGTACGCGCCCCAGTAGATGTCGATGTCGTCCCCGACGTATTCCCGGAACGCCTGGTGGGCGTCGAGCATCACCACCACGTCGTCCACCCCCTCCGGGAACCCCTCCGCGAGCCGCCGCCCGGTGGTGATCTGCACCGGCCGCGCCACCCGGTTCAGCCCGGTCCGGTGCCGGGCGACCAGCGCGGAGACGCTGCTGATGCCGGGCACCACGTCGTACGTGAACTCCACCGTCCCCTTGGCCAGCACCTCCTCCAGGATGCCGAGCGTGCTGTCGTACAGCGAGGGGTCGCCCCACACCAGGAAGGCGCCCGTGCCGTCCTCCGCGACCTCGTCCGCGATGAGCCGCTCGTAGATCCCCGCGCGGGCGGTCCGCCAGTCCTCCACGGCCGGCGAGTAGGCCGCCCCGCCCGCCCGCCGGTCCCGCTCCGGGTCCCGGGCCGCCACCACCCGGTACGACCCCTCGGGCAGATGCGCGTCCAGGATGTCCCGGCGCAGCCGCGTCAGATCACTCTTCACCTCGCCCTTGTCGAGCAGGAAGAACACGTCCGTGCCGCGCAACGCCTTGACCGCCTGCAACGTGAGCTGGTCGGGGTCGCCCGCACCGATACCGATGACATGAATCTTTCGCACCCACCGAGTCTGCCGCACGGGGTGAAGGGGGCCGGATACGGGGGCGGTGACGGGAACCGGGAGGCCCGCAGGGTCGTGGTAATGATCACGGCGGGATCGACAGCGATCGTCCGCCCACTCGATGACGGAGGCTCAGCATGACGAGAACGACCCGCGCGGCACTGCTCCTCGCGGCCACGGCCCTCACCCCGGCCCTCCTCCTCTCCACCCCCGCGTCCGCCGCCGTCGCGGCCACGACGACGGTCTCGGCCACGGCCTCCACCCCGGTGGACCAGATGTCCGACGACGACGTCCGGGTCGCCATCTTCCGCATCCTCGCGGACCCGGCCAGCGGCAAGGCGGTCCTCCGCGAGGCCAACGAGGCCCTGGACGGCACGATCGCGGACCAGCGGGCGTTCCTGGAGACGGGCTACCGCCTGGCGCAGGCGGAGGACGACCGGGTGGCCATAGCCCGCATCCTCGCGGACCCGAAGAGCGGCAAGGCCGTGATCCGGGAGGCGAACAAGGCGCTGGACGGGACGATGGACGACCAGCGGGCGTTCCTGGAGACGGGTTACCGCCTGGCCCAGGGCGAGGACGACCGGGTGGCCGCCCTCCGCATCATCGCCGACCCCAAGTCCAGCCCGGCCCTCCGCGCCGCCGCCTCCACCGCGCTCGACGGCACGCTGGAGGAGCTGCGGTACTTCATCGCCGTGGGGCAGTACCAGGTGCACTAGCCCCCGCGCAGGGAGTCGCTTCCCGGCGCTCCTGGGTACTCGGCCCTTCCGGTGAGCCCGGACGGGCCGGGTCCCGCGATCGGAGGCAGGCCGCCATGTACGACAGCCCCCTCGCAGGCCGAACCGTCGTCGTGACCGGGGCCGCGCGCGGCCTGGGTGCGGCTCTGGCCCACGCGTTCGCCGAGCGCGGCGCGCGGCTCGCGCTGCTCGGCCTGGAAGGGCCGCGACTGGAGGGGGTGGCGGCCTCGCTCCCGCCGCCGGTGATCGCCCTGGAGGTCGACATCACCGACTTCGCTGCCCTGGAGCGGGCGGCGGTGGAGGTACGGGAGCGGCTGGGACGGCCGTCCGTCGTGGTGGCCAACGCGGGGATCGCCGAGGGCGGGCCCTTCGCCGGGTCCGTCCCGGAGTCGTGGCGGCGGGTGATCGACGTCAACCTGGTCGGCAGTGCCTTCACCGCGCGGGCGTTCCTCGCCGACCTGCTGGTCACCTCCGGCTACTTCCTCCAGGTGGCGTCGCTGGCCGCGTTCGGCACCTCGCCCATGATGAGCGCCTACTGCGCGTCCAAGGCGGGCGTCGAGTCGTTCGCCCGCTCCCTCCAGGCCGAGGTCGCCCACGAGTCCGTCGGCGTGGGCATCGCCTACATCAACTGGACCGACACCGACATGACCCGCGACGCCGACCACTACCCCGTACTCCGCGAACTCCGCGCCCACATGCCGGCACCGGCCCGCAGGGTGTACCCGGCGGAGGTGGTCGCGGAACGCCTGGTCCGCGCGGTGGAACACCGGCGTACGTCGGTGTACGTACCGGCGTGGCTACGGCTCGCCCAGTGGGGCCGCGCGGTGCTGCCGCCGGTCGTACGGCACGTCTCCAGCCGGACGCTGCCGCGCCTCCAGGCGGAGCGGGCGCTGCCGCCTACGGGGCTGCTGGGGGCGGGGGGTGTGGCCGACGAGACATGGCGGGGAGGGTCGGCCTGAGGAAATGGGCGGTCCTCGGGTCCCTCAGCCCTGGTGGCCGTTCCCCCGTCCGTTCGGATGGAGGACGACCTTGGTCCAGCCCTCGTCACGGGCGTCGAAGTGCTCGTAGGCGGTCGGCGCCTCGTCCAGGCCGAGTTCTTGGGTGACGACGAAGCTCGGCTGCGCCTTCCCGCCGGCGATCAGATCGCGCAGCGCTCGGTTGTACCTCTTGACCGGCGCCTGCCCGGTGCCCATGTGCTGGCCCTTGAACCACATCAGCCCGAAGTCGATCGGGACCTTGCCGTGTGCCTCCAGCTCGCCCTGGGCCTTCTCGCCGCCGGGGTCCTCGGGCAGGAACACGCCCACCACGCCGATGTCGCCCGTGAACCTGACCGAGTCGATCAGCCCGTTGAGCGTGAGGCTGGCGTCCTCGTGTCCCTCGGCGTCATGGGCCTGATAGCCGACGCACTCGCAGCCGTTGTCGGCGCCCAGACCCAGGGTGGCGTCCTTGACGACTTCCGCCGGGTTCTGCTCCGCGGTGTTGACCGGGATGGCCCCGATCTCCTCCGCCTTGCGCAGCCGGTCGGGCTGGTGATCGACCACCCAGACGCGCCCGGCGCCCTTGAGGAGGGCGGAGTAGGCCGCCATCAGCCCGACGGGACCGGCCCCGAAGATGACGGTCTGGTCGCCCGGTTTGACGTGGGCCATCTCAGTGGCGTGATACCCGGTGGGGAAGATGTCGGCGAGCATCACGTAGTCGTTCTGCCGCTCGGCGGCGTCCTCGCCGAGGCGCAGGGCGTTGAAGTCGCCGTAGGGCACGCGCAGCAGCTCCGCCTGGCCGCCCTGATAGGGACCCATGTCGGCGAATCCGTAGGCGGCCCCGGCGAGGGCCGGTTCCGGCTGCATGGTCAGGCAGTAGTTGGTGAGCCCTCGCTCGCACTGCTTGCAGAATCCGCAGGCGATGTTGAAGGGCAGGACCACGTACTCGCCGACCTGGACCTTGCGGACCGCCGGGCCGGTCTCCACCACCTGGCCCATGTTCTCGTGTCCAAAGGTGCGGCCGGGCTCGAACGAGGTGCGGCCCTCGTACATGTGCAGGTCCGAACCGCAGATGTTGGTGGTGGTGATCTTGACGATGATGTCGCAGGGGTGCTCGATCTTCGCGTCCGGTACGTCCTTCACCGCTACCGTTCGCGGTCCTTCATATACCGCTGCTTTCATGATGACTTCTCTCGGCCGCGGTGCGACCGCGGCACGTCGCTGCGGGCCGTTCACCCGGAACGGGTGGAACGGCGGTGCCGTCCGGGTCCCCGTCGGCCTTTGGCGCGAAACAGCCGCTCGCCGGCCGGTCGGCTGAATTTTCGGCCCCCGCCGACCGCCGAGGGCTCTCCGGCTCAGGTCTCCGACCGGTCGGCGTCGTCGTCGTCCTGAAGCATGTCCCGACGTTCCTGTTCGCGCTTGGAGAAGGCGGCTGCCCGGATCGCCTCGTCGCTCTCCAGGCCCGATCCCAGCGCGCCGCCCACCGTGGCGGTCGAAGCGACGAACCAGGCCAACGTCCAGTAGTCGGTGGACTGCAGCGGGTTCTGGGTCGTGATGGCGAAGACCCGGTCGTTGAGGATGAACAGCGCCCAGACCAAGTTGATGGCCAGCAGACCCACGTAGCAGGCGATCACGCCGATGGCCAGGGTCACGACGGTCGAGGCGTTGTAGAGGCCGGCCCTCTTCCTCTCCTCCGCCGAGGCGTCTGTCGCCCGGTACCACAGTCGCGCGTCCACGGTCAGCCACCCGATCATGAGGGCGATGGACCCGACCATGGCGATCACGAGGCGCGGGGTGCTCAGGGCCTCCGACAGGCTCCAGACGGTGGAGTTCACGGTGGCGACCGCCCCGGTGGCGAGCGCGGCGGCCAGGGCCTTGGACAGGCCCGGCACCAGGCGCCACGGCCGGTTGGCGCGGACCATGCCGACGAGCACCCTCAGGTAACCGCGCGGCCCGCCGACGACGTACCGGAGATCGGCGGTCTCCTCCTCGTCGACCGGACCGGGGTGGATGGGGGCGAGACGGCTGACGAAGCGGCCCAGCGGCCGGCTCCCCGGCTGTTCTTCGGTTCCGGTGGTCTGCGGGGCGGCCAGGGTGAGGACGGCTTCTTCGACGGCCCGTCGTGCTCTGGTCTCCAGGCGCAGGCCGCCCAGCGTGGGCAGCGAGAGCAGGGCCAGGCCGTGTTCGTGACTGAGGTCCACGACGAGTTTGTGGCCGTGCGAGTGCAGCGGAAGATCGGTGAGGGCCACGACGACGTCCCAGTTCTCCGTCCTGGCGCGGTCCATGAGCCGGCGCATCAGGGTGGGCGGGTCCTCCGTCCCCGCGGTGAAGGGCTCGCTGACCACGTGGACCTCGAACCGCCGTCCCTGGCCCGCTCTTTCGGCGAGGCGGCCGGGGAGGGTCCGGGCCAGGCGCCGCGCGATCTCGGTCGGAGTGTCCGGGTCCGCCAGGAGAGCCACGACCGTAACGCCCGGGGACGACACCAGCGTGACTCCTTCTGAGGGGGCTGCCCCGCGATCGCGAGTGCCCCACAGCATGCCCCCGAGGTGACGTCGGCACCACGTGACACGCTGGCCCCCCTCCGCAGGGCCTCGGGCCGCCCCCGCCCGTCAGCCCCGTCGCAGACGGGGTGCCTCGGTGGCGGCGTCGATGGGGGCGGAGGTCTGCTCCACCCGCCCGGCGAGGGCTCCGGCCCAGGTGGCGAGGCCGGGGAGGTCGAGGTCGTAGGGGCGGGGCCGGTTCTGCTCGGACCAGGCCGTCACCGCCGCCGCGCCCCGGCGGAGGAGGCGGGGCCCGCCGGTGACGTTGCCCCGGGCGGAGTGGGTGAGGCCCACGGCGATCTGCGCGAGCCCGCGCCACAGCTCGCGCTCGGTGTCGGGGCCGGACTTCCAGGCGTCCTCGAACACCTCGTGCGCGTGGAACGGCTTCCCGGCGTCCAACAGCGCCTGCGCCTCCGCGACCGTCTCGTCCGGGCTCCGTACGACCCCCTCGGGCTGCCGCTCGACCCCGTCGGCCCCGTACGGCAGGGGCCGCCCCAGCCCGTCGCGGGGCCGCGCGTTCCGCGCCCGCCCCTCGGTGTCCCGGTCGCGCCCGCCGATCTCTCCGCCCGTCTCCGCGTCTGCCATGCGGCCGATTCTCCCCCTCCCCGCCGACAACCCGCTTCGGAGGAGTCCCGTACGTGGGGTAAAGTGCTGTTCGCGCGATCACGCGGTTCACCGCGAGTGAGCGCATCGGGACGTGGCGCAGCTTGGTAGCGCACTTGACTGGGGGTCAAGGGGTCGCAGGTTCAAATCCTGTCGTCCCGACTTTACGAAGTCGCAGGTGAGGGCCGGTTACGGAGAAATCCGAAACCGGCCCTTGATCATTCCTGGGGACCAGACGGGGACCGGCGCCCTTCCTGCCCGAGGTGGCTTGCTGTCCCGCTGACGGGCGTCAGGGGACGAGGATGAGGCGGATCGGGTCGCCGGTCTTGTCCTCCAGACGGCTGACCGCGTCGGCCGCGTCGGTGAGCGGGATGTGGTCCGTGATGGAGGGAGCCAGGTCCAGGCGGCCCGCCGCGGTCAGCCGTACCAGCTCGGTGACCGACTCGGGGCTGCCGCCGTAGTGACCCCGGACCTGCTTGCACAGGTAGTTGAAGGTCAGGCCCTCGGTGATGGTGAGCGGCCTGGGGGTGATGCCCACCAGGATCAGGGAGCCGCCCCGGCCGAGCACGGAGGCGGCCTGCTCACGGACGACCGGCACGCCGGCGCAGTCGAAGGCGAAGTCCAGCCCCCGGCCTTCGGTGGCCGCGCGGACCTGCTCGGCGAAGTCGGGCGCGGCCGGGTCCAGGGCATGGTCCGCCCCGAAGAGGAGAGCGCGCTCGCGGGCGCTGGGCAGCGGGTCGACGGCGATGATGGGCGCGGCGCCGACCAGCCGGGCCACGCGCACGTTGTGTGCGCCGACTCCGCCCACGCCCCACACGCCGACGGACTGGGCGGGACGGACGCCCGCGGTGGCGACGACGGCGGTGTAGGGGGTGGAGACCGCGTCGGGGATGATCGCGGCCTGGTCGAAGGGCAGGCTGTCGGGGATGGGTACGACGGTCTCCTCGGGGGTGACCATGTACTGGGCCCAGCCGCCGTCGTAGTCGATGCCGGCGGTGCGGACCTGGGTGCAGGGGCGACGCCGTGCGCAGTCGGCGCACTTGCCGCATGCCTTGCCGGCCTCCAGCGTGACACGGGTGCCTACGGTCAGGCCCCGCTTGAGGCCGGGGCCGAGGGCATGGACGACCCCGGACACCTCGTGGCCGACGGTGACCGTGTCGGAGTCCAGGAAGAGCGGGGACAGCGAGCCGTCGAGGAGGTGGACGTCGGAGAGGCAGACGCCCGCGGCCTTGACCTCGATGAGGACCTCGCCCGGACCGGGCACGGGGACGGGGACCTCTTCCAGGGCGAACTTCTTGCTGCCCAGGTGGAAGCGTCCGGCGAGCATGGTGTCCATGGTGAACAGCCTTCTGTGAGCGGCACCGCCCGGTGGTTCGGGCCGATGGATGCCGTGTGATGTGTGGGGGGCTCGCGGTGCCGGGAGGCGTGCGGGGAGTGGCAGGAGGGGGCCGCACGCCTCCCGGCGTCTGGGGGATCAGGCGAAGACGTCCTGCTGGTAGCGCTCGTCCGACTCGAGCTGGGCGAGCCACTGCTGGGCGGCTTCGTCGTCGCCACCGGTCTTCTGGCGGTGGATGGCGGCGAGGGCTTCGCGGACCGCGGGTGCCATACGGCGGCCGTCACCGCAGACGTAGACGTACGCGCCGTCCTGGATGGCCTGCCACACCGTGTCGGCGGCGCCTGCGAGGGCGTTCTGCACGAACCGGGCCGGGTGGCCGGTCACCGCGGAGAAGGCGGTGTGGATCTGCGCGATCCCGGCCCGCTCCCAGTCCTGCATCTCCTGCTTGTAGAAGTAGTCGTGCTCCGGGTGGCGGCAGCCGACGAACACCTGGGACAGGCCGACCCGGGTGCCGTCCGCGTGCTGCCGGGCCCGCTCCTCCAGGAAGCCGCGCAGCGGCGCGATACCGGTGCCGGGGCCGATGAGGATCAGCGGCGTGGCGGGGTCGGCGGGCGGGGCGAAGGCCGGGGAGGGGACGCGGACGTAGCCGTACACGACGTCGCCGGGCTCGAGTCCGGCGAGGTAGGAGGAGCAGGTGCCGCGGTACTGGCCGTCGCCGGACAGGGCCGGGCCCTCGAGCAGGCCGACGGTCAGGCGCACATGGCGCGGGTTGGCGGACGGGGCGGAGGAGATGGAGTAGAAGCGCGGCCGGATGGGGCCCGTCATCTCCAGGAAGACCGCCAGCGGCAGCTCGACCGCCTCGAAGCGCTCCAGCAGGCCCAGCACCGAGACCCGCTTGCCGAGGATCTCCTCCCGGTAGCGCTCCTCGGCCTCCTCGGTGTCGGCCGTGTATGCCCGGAGCTGTGGCTGGGTCCACGGGCACTGGGTGTACTCGGCGAGCGTCTGGATCTGGGAGCGGGTGGCGACGTCCTGGAGCTCCAGGAACTCGGTGAGCAGGATGCCGGCGGTGACGGGGATTCCGACCGGCAGGTGAGTACGGCCACCTGCCGGCTGGTCGAGCCGGAGCACCTGGTCGGAGTCGACGCCGAACCGCCGCAGCGCGCGCTCCACCAGGGCGGGTTCGTTCTTGGCGAAGACGGCCAGGTGGTTGCCGGTGTCGTAGGTGACGCCGTCGGGCAGCTCGAAGGTGAGGGACTTCGCGGACGGGCGCGGCGGCTCGATGCCGAAGTCCCACAGGCCGGTCGCATCGGCCACGAGCTCCTCGTTGGCCACCACCGTGAGCGGGTACGCCTGTTCGGAGACAATGGCCGGGCGCACGTCGGACTCGGAGAGCAGCCGGACCTGGTAGCGCGGGCCGCTGTCCTCGGAGGTGTCAGCGGCGTACTCCTCGGCCAGGGTGGCCCACAGCGTGTCCATCCAGCGACTCGCCATGCCGTCGAAGTCACCGGCGGCATCCGCGATACCGCGCTCGACGACCGGGGTCGCACCGGCGGCCAGCAGACCTTCCTCGATCCGCTTGGGGAAGGCCTGATAGGTGGCCACCCACTGGGTGTTGCCGGCGCCCAGCAGCGCGAACCGCACGTCGGACAGCGCGTCCTCGGGCAGTCCGGCGGCGAGCAGGCCGTCGAAGCGCTGGGCGTTGTCGGGGGCCTTGCCGTTGTAGCTGGCGGCCACGACCACGAGCAGGCCCTCGGTGGGCAGGTGCTCACCCAGGTCGTCCAGGCTCATCAGCGTGGTGCCGAACCCGGAGCGCTCCCCCCGGTCGGCTATGGTGCGCGCCAGGTCCTCGCAGGACCCCAGACTGGAGCCGTAGGCGACGGTCAGGTTCACCCCGACACCGCTGACCTGGGCCTGCCGCTGCTCCTCGTGGCTGTCGAGGGAGGCGACGCTGAAGACGGCCCGCTCGTGCTCCTGGCGGCGGCGGACGACCAGTTCGAAGTCGCCGGGTTTGCGGGTCAGCGCCTCGCGGACGTCCATCTGGTAGTCGGTGGTGTCGGAGAACTTGAACTTCTGCAGCACCAGGGCCAGGGCCAGGCGGGCCTCGGTCAGAGCGAACTGCCGGCCGATGCAGGCACGCCGGCCGTTGCCGAACGGCTTGTAGGCGTGCGGGTGGTGCTGGGCGCGGTTCTCCGGCAGCCAGCGGTCGATGTCGAACTCGTGGGGGCGGTCCCATGCCTTGGGGTGGGTGTGCAGCGGGCCCATCAGCAGGGCGGTCTGCGTGCCCGCCTTCAGCTCGTACTTGCCGCCGATGACGGTGTCCTTCATCGGAGCCTTGATGATCTGCGGGATCGGCGCCCACAGCCGCAGGGTCTCCTCCAGGACCCGCGGGATGACGTCCATCTTCATGATGGTGTCGTAGTCCGGGACGGTGTCGCCCGGCAGCAGCCGGTCCACCTCGGCGTAGGCCTGGGCCAGTACGTGCGGGTTGCGCATCAGCGAGTAGGTGGCGAACGACAGCAGACCACTGGTGGTCTCGTGACCGGCGATCAGGAACGTCACCACCTGGTCACGCACGTTCTCGTCGTCCAGCGGTTTGCCCGTCTCCGGGTCGGTGGCCTCCAGCATCAGGCCCAGCAGGTCGTCCGCGCTGCCATCCTCACCCTCACGGCGCTCCTTGATCACACTTTCGACCAGGTCCCGCATCAGGGCGATGTTCTCGTGGTACCGCTTGCCGTCCTCGACGCGCAGCGCGGTCATCTCCGGCAGCTCCTGCGTGCGCCGCATCGACTCGATCAGCGATTCCAGCAGGGCGTTGAGGAAGGGGTGCAACTCCTCCTTCTCGAAGGAGCCGAACCGGTAGCCGAACCCGGACTGGGCGATGGTGTCCAGGGTCAGGCGGGTGTAGTCGTCGGTGATCTTGACCGGCTCACCCTCCTTGCGCTCCCACTTGCCCACCAGGTTCTGGGCGATCTCCAGCATCTGCCCGAAGTAGCCCTTCATGGCCCGCTGGCTGAACGCCGGCATGAGGATTCGGTGCGCCATGCCCCAGACCTCTTCGTCGTCGCCGGCCGTGAACAGGCCCGCGCCGGTGTAGTCCCGCACATGCGACAGCGGCGCGAAGATCGGCTTTCCGAAACGGGTCTCGTCGCAGAACTCGGTGACCAGGTCGGGGTCGTAGACGAAGACGTTCTCCTGCCCGGCGAGGTCCACGCTGAAGAGCCCCTCAGGGAACTGCTCGGACTGCTCGGCGAAGTACGCCACCGGATTGGTGTCGGGGATCTGGGGCCGGCCCAGGATGGGGACCCCGTTCGAGGACGGCGGGATACGCAGGTTGGCTTCGAGGTTGGCTGCGGGGTGCGTCGTCATGGGCTTGCTCCTCTGCGTGGAGGGGATCGGGCAAAGGCGCGCTGCGCGGGTGGATGCCTCGGCGCCATACGGAAACATACGCTGTATGGAAGTAATACCGTACGAGGTATGGAAATCTGTTGCAAGCCCTTCCGTGCACGTCGCCGCTGTGATTCGAGTCATTTCATACGACGTACGAAACTGGTACCATACGTGGTATGGAAAAGAAGGCGAAGCGCCCCCCGCGGGGAACCAGGAAGCGAGACGTGCCGCTGACCGAGGCCGGGATCTATGCCGCGGCCCTGCGGCTCATCGACGCGGACGGTGTCGAGACGCTCACCATGCGCAAACTCGCCACCGAGCTCGACGCGAATCCGATGTCGCTGTACCACCACGTGCCGAACAAGGAAGCCGTGCTGCGCGGTGTGGCGAGAATGGTCGGAGCCCGGTTCCGCACCGTGACACTCAGAGACTCCCCCTGGCAGGAACAGATCCGCCTGCTCGCCACGGACTTCCGGAGCCTGGTGCACCGTCACCCCGAACTGATGGCGTACTCGTTCAGCCACCAGCCGGACTTCATTCAGCCGGACGACCCGTTCTGGACCGCGCTCACCGCCATCTTGGCTGCTGCCGGGGTGCCGCAGCCGCAGGTCCCGGAGATCGCCGCTCTCACGGTCGCCGTCGTCATCGGTGTCCTCAGCAGCGAACTCAACGGCTCACTCCAGCAGTGGGCGGCCAACAAGCCCCCCGGTGTCGCTGCCGACGCGGCCGAGGTCACGGACGCAGGCACGTCAGGTCCTGATCAGGACTACATGTTCCGGCTGGTGATCGACACGCTCATCACGGGCCTGGAGGGCCGGCTCACCGGCCGCCGTGACACCGATGGGCGTCCGGCCGAGATCTTCTGACTGATGGCCTGAAGGGCTACGCAGGCTACTCGGACGTCCGGATCTGGTCGGCTGCGGGGGCGACGTACGGACCGGCTGCGGTCCTCTGCTCGTCCGTGAGCCCGGTCTACGTCACCGCGGTCAGCGTCGAGTAGACCACGACGTTGCTCTGATAGCCGGTGCCCTTGACATAGCGGCCGCCGCAGGTGATCAAGCGGAGTTCGGGCCGGCCGGTACTGCCGTAGACCTTCTCGCTGGGGAAGTTCTTCCGGTCGTGAAGCTCGACGGCGCGGACGGTGAACACCGCTGTCCGCCGGTCCGCCCGGCTGATCTCGATGGTCGCGCCCTCGGTCAGGTCGCCGAGGTCGTAGAAGACGCCGGGGTCGCCGGTGGGGGTGTCCACATGCCCGGTGGCGATGGCTGTCCCCGCCGAGCCGGGAGCCGTGCCGTCGCCGTACCAGCCGGCGACGCCGGGGCTCGACGCGGCCGGGGCCAGCAGCGCCCCGGCCGCGTCGAGGCCCACTCGTGCCATAGGCGCGTTCACGCCGATGGCGCCGATCCGCAGCCGGACCGGCTCCGCGGGAGGCAGCGCGGAGGCCGTAAGGCGGGCAGAGTCCACCGCGGTCGAGCCCGCCTGCGGCGGCCGGGGCGGGCCCTCGTCGCTCACGCCGGAGAACAGCAGCACCACACCCGCCGCCAGGGCGCAGGCCAGGCCGAGCCGTGCGCAGAGGTACGGATCATGGGAAGCGCCGATACGGCGTCCGAGTCTCGGCCCGAGTCCGGGTGCCATCGCCAGGCCCGGCGGTCAGACTCGGATGTCGTCCGGGCGGCGCCGCATCAGCACCAGCCCGCCGGCGGCGGCCGTGGCCAGCAGTCCGCCGCCCAGGGCGAGCCCCACGCCGCCGGTGTCCTCGGCCGGCCCGAATCCGGCGTCGACCGAGCCCTTCGGAGAGTGACCGGTGACCTGGTACGTCTCCGTCACCTTGGTCAGCGGCGGACATTTCAGGGTGACGGTGTCACTGCCCGCCCCGGAGCCTTCCGGGATCTGGAACTCGCCGGTGAGCTCCCCCTCCTCGTCACCTTCGAAGAGGTGGAAATCCCCGCCCACCTCCGAGTGGCCCTTGCCATAGTCCGCGTCGGGGTCGCAGGCGCTCGTACTGACCGTGACCGTGGAGCCCGGGGCGGCGTTCCACGGGTGGATACGGACATCCGAGTCGTCGGCGGCGGCGACCGGTATCTGCAGTCCGAGGGCACCGAGAGCCAGGCCGATACCTGCACCTATGTGTCTGCAACGCATGCGAATCCTCCAACGGAACGGTGTCCGGCCTACCCGGTGCGGCGCATCTTTCGCGCTCTGTGCACGAGGCAACCGACAGCCTGCGGGTTCCGCAACCTGGCGCATCGCCACATATGTCGCCCAGTCAGGTGCCGAGACGGTCCGCCCTGGTACCCCTGCGCAGGTCACCGACGCGGAGATCATCAACGGCGACCACCCGCTGCCGCGTCGCCATCATGGTGAACGGCTGCCATGCCGAGGGACGCCCCGCGTTCCCGGCCGTCCGCTGTTTCCGGAGGAGTGCGGGCGGGGCGGGTGTCCGTCGCCGTCGGGGGGTACTCGGCGCCAGGACGCGCAGACGACTGCGCCGGCAGGACAGGAGGACACCATGGCCGACATGAGCCCGATCGATCTCCAGAAGGCCCTCAAGGGCGCCGAATACCCCGCCAGCCGTGACGATCTGGTCTCCGTGGCCCGGAACAACGGCGCCGGCGACCAGGTCGTCGACAAGCTGGAGCACTCCGGGACCCAGCGGTTCGACGGCCCCAACGACGTGCAGAAGGCGGTCTTCGGCAACGGCTGAGACCGGCGCGCGGCGAGTTCTCGTCACCGGTTGGTTCAGCTTCCTGCACGGGGAGGCGACCGCCGGTGACCTGCTCGCGCTGGACCGGGTACGGGACCTGCTGCGGGGCGCGGCCGTACCGTACGACGTCGCCTGGAGCCCCGGCTTCCGGCCGGAAGGACCGTCCCTGGACGACACCCGCCCCGAGGACTACTCCCACCTGCTCTTCGTCTGCGGCCCCGCGCACGGCCCCCAGGTCGAGGACCTGCACCGGCGGTACGCCGGCTGCGTACGGATCGCCGTGGGCACCTCCGTACTCGACGCCGAGGACCCCGCCGTGCACGGCTTCCACCACGTCCTCGCGCGGGACGCCCCGGACACCGCCCCCACCCTCGATCTCGCCGCCCGCGCGCCCACGCCGCCCGCGCACCCCGTGGTGGGTGTCGTCCTCACGCACGGCCAGCACGAGTACGGTCCCCGCAGGCAGCACGAGTGGGTGGCCGAGTCCGTCACGCGGTGGCTGAACGGCCGGGACTGCGCGTGCCTGGAACTGGAGACCCGGCTGGACCCGCGCGACTGGCGGCTGTGCACGACCTCCGGGCAACTGGAGAGCGTGTTCGCGCGCTGCGACCTGATCGTCACCGACCGGCTGCACGGCCTGGTGCTCGCGCTGCGCGCCGGGGTACCCGCCCTCGCCGTGGACCCCGTGGCGGGCGGGGCCAAGGTCACCGCTCAGGCACGCGCCTGCGGCTGGCCCGCGCTGCTGCCCGCCGAACGGCTCGACCCCGCCGCGCTGGACCGCTGGTGGGACTGGTGCCTCACCTCCGGCCGCGCCCTCGCCGAGCGCACTGCCGCCGGCTTCCGCCGGGACGGGGTGGCGGACAGCGCGGACGGCTTGCTACGGCTGCTGCGCGGACCGTGCTGAAGGTCAGCCGCTTACGGGTGGAAGCGCCACCGGCCCTCAGAGACGACATCAACCTTGTCGTCGCGCACGCGAAGCGCCGTGTCGTCGTCGATGAAGTAGATCGGGAAGTCCGCCCGCGCGACGATGCGATCGGCCCAGGCGTCGTCGCGCTCCGGGAAGTCCGGCGAGTACAGATGGGGCTTCAGGTAAGAGTCGACGAGGCCGAGGGGAGGGGTCACGGTGGTCGCGCCGAGCAGATGGAGGTCCGCCGTGTCGCCGATGACGTCGGCGGAGTGTTCGGTGAGATGGCGGCTGAGGATCATCGAGCCGGCGCTCAGCCCCACGTAGACCCGGTCGGCGAGTGCTTCCCGGAAGCCGTCGGCCAGGCCGTTGCCGGTGATGCTGCGGGCGAGGTGGTAGTGGTTGCCGCCGCCGACGTGGATGACGTCGGCCCGCAGCAGCCGGTCGAGCACCAACTGCTGCGGCAGGCCGTTCAGTTCCAGGATGTCGAACTCCCGCCAGCCCAGGCCGTGTACGCGGGTCATGTCGGCGAGGAGCCATCCGTGGTCGCCGGACTCGGCCATGGACGCCGTGGGGATGTACACGATGTTCGCCGACCCGAACGGCTTGCCCAGCATGTCCCGCAGGGCATCCTTCAGAGTCTCGTTGCGCAGACCGGCCGATGTCAGCAGAAGTTCCATCGGCCGACCCAATCATGCGCGTCGGACTCAGGCAACGCCCCGCAGCGCGGTTCGCAGGGCCAGCGGAGTTGCCGCCGCCCACGCCTGGGGAGAGCAGGAGTGGGGGTACGGGACCGGGGTGGGGGTGGTCGTGCGGGCGTAGCCGGCCAGGACTTCCGGGAGACGGTGGCCGTGGTGGGCGGCTGCCGCTGTCAACGCCTTGGCCACCGTGCGGAGTTCGGCGTGCAGGCCATGGCGGGCGAGGCCGAGGGCTATCACGGCGTTGTCGTGGGGCCAGGCGCTGCCCCGGTGGTAGGAGAGGGGGTGGTACGGGCGCTGGCCGGCCGCCAGGGTGCGGATGGCCCAGCCGGAGAAGAAGTCGGGCTCCAGCAGGCGTCGGCCCACCCGCCGGGCGCGGTCGTCGTCGAGGATGCCGGACCAGAGGAGATGCCCGGCGTCCGAGGCCAGCGCGTCGACCTGGCGGCCGTCGCCGTCCTGTGCCAGGGCCGGGAAGCCGGGGCCCGGCATCCAGAAGTCGTCGGCGAAGCGCTGCCTCAAGTCCGAAGCCAGCGTGCGGAGTTGGCCCGCGTACTCCTGGTCTCCCCAGACCTTCTCCGACAGTTCCGCCGTACGGACCAGCGCGTCGTACGCGTAACCCTGCGCCTCGCAGACCGCGATCGGGCCCTTGGCCTGGGTGCCGCCGGTGAAGCAGATCGCGCCGGCCGAGTCCTTCCAGTTCTGGTTGACCAGGCCGTTCAGGTCGGGGGAGTAGACGAGGTAGCCGTGTTCGCCCAGGCCGCCGTCGGTCAGCATCCAGTCGACGGCGCGCCGGGCGTGCTGTTCCAGGCGGGCGGCGAGTGCCGGGTCGCCGGTGGTCTCGTGGTGGGCGTGCAGCAGGACCAGGAACAGCGGGGTGGCGTCGACGGCGCCGTAGTAGCGGCCGTACGGCACCTGGCGGAAGTGGGCCAGTTCGCCCTGGCGGGTCTCGTGCACGATCCGGCCGGGCTGCTCGCCGCTGAAGTCGTCGTACCGGGTGCCCTGGGTCGCCGCGAGGGCGCTGAGGGTGGCGGCGGCGGTGCCGGGGCGGTAGGGCAGCAGGAAGTACGAGGTCAGCAGCGAGTCGCGGCCGAAGAGGGTGAGGAACCAGGGGATGCCCGCGGCCGGGACACGCACCTGCTCGCCGTCCACGCCCTCGACCGCGATGGTGAGCAAGTCGAGGTCGGCCAGACCGCGTTCGCAGGCACGGGCCAGGTCGTCGGTGACCTCCGGCGCGGTTCGCCGGGCCGCCGGGGTGGAGGCAGGCGGGGACGGGTCGGTGCGGACCGTCAGGTGCAGTTCCGCCTCCCCGTGCTCGGCCAGGTCCAGCTCCCAGGTGAGCGTACGGGCCGTAGTGCTGGAGTCCGGGGTGGCTATGCCGTCCGGTGCCGGGTGACAGGTGAGCGTCGTCCCGGCGTGCCAGTCGGCGCGGCGATAGTCGTATACCAGGCCCTCGGGCGCCGTCCGCACCTCCCGCCTCCCGTCCGGCTTCGGGTACTCCCGGTCGTCGGCCCGCAGCTCGAACAGGTCGGCGAAGTCGCAGTCCACGGTGAGTTCGAGGCGGGCCGTCACCGCGTCCGGGCGGTTGCTGACCAGTCGCAGATGTTCGGTGAACTCACCTGCCGACACGCTCTGTTGGCGGAAGACCGTGTACGCGGGCGGGGCATCGCGCGTGCCCTGCGGGGTCAGTACGCAGGACGTCGTGTGGTCGTCCTCGCGCGAGGCCGGTACGAGGACGGCCGGGTGGCTGCCGTCGACCGTGAGCTGCCAGCGGCTCAGGTGGCGGCCGTCGCGGGCGAACACCCCGTCGGGGGCGGTGCCGCGTACGCCGGTGATGCCGCCGGTGGTGTCGAGGCGGGCGAAGGTGGCGTCCCGGACCAGTTGGACGTGGGGGCCGGCCGGGGTCATGGCAGGGGCTCCTCTTCGTGAGCGAGCAGGTCGAGGGTGAGGGCGGCGGTCCAGGAGAAGTTCCGGGCGCCCCGGCCCGCGCCGGTGGTGGGGTCGACGTACTCCGCGAAGCCGGACCGCCCCGCCTCGGCCAGGAAACTCCGGCGCAGCTCGTCGGCCTGGGCATGGTGACCGTGGATGCGCAGACCCTGGTGGACGAGCCAGGCGGTGTTGAACCACGCCGGTCCGCGCCAGTACCGCTGCGGGTCGAAGGCGTGCCCGGAGAGGTCGTAGCTGGGGACCAGCCCGGTGCCAGGAGCCCGGAAATGCGGCCCGGCGACGGTGTCGGCCAGACGGCGGGCGATCCCGGCCGGCAGCCCCGGCACGAGGAGCGGGACGAGACCCGTGACCCCGCGTTCCTCGATCAGCCCGCCCGCCACCAGATCAAGGGCGCGGAACAGCCCGGCCTCCTCGTCCCACAGCCGCTCCACCAGCCGGTCGGTGAGGGTCTGCGCACGCTTCTCGTGCTCCGCTCCGCTCCCGCCGAGGTGGCGGGCCATCGCGGCGAGCGCCCGTTCGCTGGCGATGAGCAGTGCGTTGAAGCAGGGGTCCTCTACGGCGAAGGCGTGGTCGGTCGCGCGGTCGTCGTAACCGGTGGCCCGGTAGTCGGTGGCGAGGCGGACGTAACGGCCGTAGTCGAGGTCGGTGGGGCGGTCGGCGGCCTGGCCGTGGTCGAGGTCGGCGCGCCGGTAGGAGTCGGGGTCGGCCGGGGTGAGGGGGCGCAACGGCCCGTCCCAGCAGGGGCTGTTGTCCATGCCCGGCTCCCACGGGTGGACCACGGCCGCCAGGCCGCCGCCCCCGAGGTCGCGCCGGGTGAGCAGGTAGTCGTGCCAGGCGGCCAGCCGGGGACGCACGCGGGCGAGGAAGCCGCGCCGGTCGGACTCGGCCGGGTCCGCCTGGTGGACGAGCCAGGCGGCGAGCGCGTGCACGGGCGGCTGGACGATGCCCGAGGTCTCCGGGGCGGCGGGGGCGCCGGAGGGCCGCCCGGCGGTCGAGGACCGCCAGAAGTCGGGGCTCGGGAAGTAGGCGTCGTACGGCTGGGCCGGGTTGAAGACGATGTGCGGGATACGGCCGTCGGCCCACTGCGCGGTGAGCAGGGACTCCAGCTCGCGCTGGGCGCGCCGGGCGGAGAGGTGGCGCAGCCCGATGGCGATGAAGGCGGAGTCCCAGCTCCACTGGTGCGGGTAGAGCGTGCGGGAGGGGACGGTGGCGGTCCCGGTCCAGTTGTCCAGCAGGACCCGCGCCGCGCCGCGCCTCAGGGTGCGGGCGGGGGAGGGGCGTTCGAGTACGGCCGTCATGCGCCCGACCTCCGCAGGAAGGCCGGGACGGAGCGGACGGCCTCGACGGGGTCGCCGCCGAGCCGGCACTCGGCCGCGAGGACGCCGTCGTAGCCGATGGTGTGCAGGGCGCCGAGCCAGGCGGGCCAGTCGAGGTGGCCGGCGCCGGGCTGGAGGCGGTTGGAGTCGGAGACCTGGGCATGGCCGATGTACTCGGCGTGGGCCAGGATCGCGGCCGACGGATCGCTCTCCTCGATGTTCATGTGGTAGCTGTCGATGCCGATCCGGACGGAGTCCAGGCCGGTCG
Source organism: Streptomyces bauhiniae (assembly GCF_004784475.1). Taxonomy (GTDB): domain Bacteria; phylum Actinomycetota; class Actinomycetes; order Streptomycetales; family Streptomycetaceae; genus Streptomyces; species Streptomyces seoulensis. Next base: position 911,135 of record NZ_SRRT01000002.1, on the reverse strand, counting down.
CGCGAATGAGGTCGGCGGCCTGTTCCAGCCGGTTGACCATGTGGTCCTCGTACCGGTTGAGCGGCTCCAGGTAGAGGGTGACGCCCTCCCGGCGGGCGTGTTCGCCCAGTTCGGTGAGGCCGGTGAGGAGGATCTCGCGGTCCTCCTCCTCGCCGCGCGGGGGTTCGAAGGGCGGCAGGCGGCGGGAGAACATGCCGTAGGACGCGGGGGTCTGGGCGCCCCGGCCGCCGATCTCCGCGATCACGGTGAGCTGGGACTTGAGCTGGGTTATGGCGTCGCGGCGCAGCTCCGCGTCGAAGGCGCCGAGGAAGTGCAGCATGTCGACGCAGACGGTGGGCATGACCACCCCGTCCTTGGCGGCCTGCTTGAGTTCGTCCAGGCGGCCGGCGAAGTGGAGGTCGCCCTTGGCGCGCAGTTCGATGGCGCCGTATCCGGCGTCCTGCGCGAACTCCCACTTGGCCTGGAGGGTGTCACCGGGCAGCAGTTGCTCCTGGGCGGCGATCGTGAGCATCAGAAGGACCTCTCAGAATTCCAGGACGACCTGGAGCGCGTCGGCGGGGCGCTCGTCGAGCAGTACGTAGGCGTCGGCGGCGTCGGCGGCCGGAACGACATGGCTGACCAGGGAGTTGACGTCGACCTGGCCCTCGGCGACCAGGCGCAGGAACGTGTGCTGGAGGCGTTCCTGGCTCCAGCGGTGCGACAGCGCCGGAGGGACGCCGCCGATCTGGGAGCACACGAGCTGGACCCGGTTGTGGTGGAACTCGTCGCCGAGCCGCAGCCCGATGCCGTCGCCCTGGTAGAAGCCGGAGGCGACCACGCGACCGCCCACCGCGACCGAGCGCAGGGCCTCCTGGAGGGCGGGGTGGGCGCCGCTGATCTCGATGGCGAGGTCGGCGCCGAGCCCGGCGGTGATCTCGCGGACGCGTTCGGCGACGGCATCGGTGCGGGCGTTGAGGGTGTGCCGGGCACCGTACCGCTTCGCGGCCTCCAGGCGGTCGTCCAGGGCGTCGATGGCGATGACGCGAGCGCCGTTGAGCTGGGCGAGCCGGGTGGTGAGCAGGCCGATCACGCCCTGGCCGAACACGGCGACGTCCTCGCCGAGGTGGATGTCCCCGGCCAGCACCGCGTTGTACGCGATGGCGCCGACCCGGGCGAACGCGCCGGAGAGGTCGTCAAGGCCGGCGGGCAGGGTGTGCCCGATCATGCGCTCCACGGGGACGATGCCCTCGCTGCGGTGCCCCCAGATGCCCCACACCGTGTCGCCGAGGCGGGGCAGGCCCGGCGTACCGGCCAACTCGGGCGATATCTCGGTGACTTCACCGACCTCGGAGTAGCCCCAGCCGGCCACCGGGTACTCGATGCCGGCCGCGCCGTCGCGGAAGAGGCGGGCCTCGGGGTCCCAGGTGCGGGTGAGGTAGGGGTTGGTGCCCCGGTAGGCGGTCAGCTCGGTGCCGGCGGATATGCCGGAGTAGCGGGTGCGGACCCTGAGATGGCCGGGCGGGAGGTCGGCGCGAGACTGCTCGGCCACCTCCACCTGACGCGGACCGGTGAATTGAACGACGCGTTCCACGGATGGCTCCGGAAGGTTGCGGCTGCGGGTTGCGTCGACAATAACCCCAACTTATGTCTTGTCAACAAGCAAAAGTGATGCTGAGATGCGTGATCGGTAGACGTAAGTCGACACGAGGACAGACGCAATGCGCACCAAGAGCCGACGGTCGCTGACGACCACGGTGGGCCTCACCTCAGCCCTGGGACTGGCGCTGGTCACCGGCTGCTCCGGCAGCACCGGTCCCGGCAGACCTGACCACGAGATCACCGTGTGGTCGCTGGAGAACCTCCCCGACCGCGTCGGGGCGACGCGGAAGATCATCGACGGCTTCGAGCAGAAGTCGGGCGTGAAAGTGCACCTCGTCGGGGTGGACGAGGGCCAGCTTCCGCAGCTCATCATGTCGGCGGCCGCCTCCGGCGACCTCCCCGACGTGATCGGCGCCGCCCCGATGGGCCAGGTCTGGCAGATGTACGGCAACGGCCTGCTCAACACCGAGATACCGGACCGGATCGTCAAGGAACTCGGGCCCGGCACGTTCAACGCCAACGCGCTCGGGCTCACCTCCGACGGCCGCACCCACCTCGGCGTCCCCTCCGACGCCTGGCTCCAGTTGCTCGTGTACCGCAAGGACGACTTCGCCCGGAAGCACCTCGCCGCGCCCGACACATACGACCGCGCGCTCACCGCGGCACGGGAACTGGACGGCGGCGGCCACGACGGCATGTCGGCGGCCACCGACCCCTCCGACGTGTTCACCTCGCAGAGCTTCGAGAGCGTGGCCCTCGCCAACGGGTGCCAGCTCGTCGACGACGACCACGAGGTCGACCTGCACAGCCCGCAGTGCGAGACCGCCTTCCGCACCTACGACCAGCTCGCCCGCGAACACGGCGCCCCCGGCACCCAGAGCGTGGACTCCACCCGCGCCACCTACTTCGCCGGCCGCTCCTCCATGGTCATCTGGTCCTCGTTCCTGCTGGACGAGCTGGCGGGCCTGCGCAAGGACGCCCTGCCGAGCTGCCCGGAGTGCAAGAAGGAGCCCGGTCAACTGGCCCGCGACAGCGGCATCGTGACCGCGCTGAAGGGCCCCGACGCCCGCGAGGGCGCCCAGTTCGGGGAGATCACCTCCTGGGTCACCACCAAGACCGCGGAGACGGCGGCCTCGCAGCAGTTCATCGAGTACATGATGAACTCCGGCTACGAGTCCTGGTTCGGGATGTCCCCCGAGGGCAAGATCCCGGTCCGCCAGGGCACCGCCGCCGAGCCCCATCGCTATCTCGACGCCTGGCGGCACAGCGACATCGGGGTCGACACCAAGAAGCCGTTCGACCAGGTGTATCCGCCGAGCCTGCTCAACGAACTCGCCGCCGGGGTCGGCAACATGCGCCGCTGGGGCATCGAGCAGGGCGAGGGCGCCCTGGTCGGCGCCACCAACGGTGAGCTGCCCGTACCCAAGGCGATCGGCGCGATGACCAGCGGCCAGCTCTCCCCCGAGGAGGCGGCCCGCGAAGCCGACGACGAGGTCGCCGCGCTGCAGAAGTCCCTCCAGTAGCCGCACGTCACAAAGGCATCCCCATGACCCGAGCCCCTTCCGGCGCAGCGCCGCGCCCGGACACCGAGCCCCGGCCGCCGGCCGTGGCGCAGCAGCAGCCCGCGAAACCGATGACCGCCGAGCGGCGGGCCAACCGCGCCGGCCTCGCCTTCGTCTCTCCCACCCTGATCGTCGTCCTCGTCGTGGTCGTCCTGCCGATCCTGTGGACGCTCCTGCTGGCCTTCCAGCACGCCCGGCTGGTCGACATCCAGGGCATGGGCCTCTTCGGCCGCTGGACGCTGGACAACTTCGCCGCGGTCTTCGAGTCGGCCGGCTTCTGGTCCAGCCTGCTGACCACCCTGCTCTACACGGCGGGCGGCACCCTCGGCTCCGTCCTCCTCGGCCTGGTGGCCGCGCTCGCCCTCAGGCGGCCCTTCCGCGGCCGGGCCCTGCTGCGCGCGGCGATGCTCCTGCCGTACGTGGCGCCCGTGGTCGCCGTCGCCTTCGTGTGGGAGGTGGCGCTCAGCCCGCAGTACGGCATCGTGAACGACTGGGGGCGCCGCCTGTTCGGCTGGGACGACCCCGTCGCCTTCCTCTCCACCCGCAGCTACGAAGTCGCCCTGTTCGGCGCCCACTTCCACATACCGCTCGCGCTGCTGACGGTCATCGCCTTCGAGTGCTGGCGCTACTTCCCGTTCGCCTTCCTGTTCCTGCTCGCCCGGCTCCAGGCGGTCCCGGACGGCCTGGAGGAGGCCGCGGAGGTCGACGGCGCCACCGTCTCGCAGCGCTTCCGGTACATCCTGCTCCCGCAGCTCATGCCGGTCATCGCCCTGCTGTGCGTGCTGCGCTTCATCATGACGTTCAACAAGTTCGACGACGTCTATCTGCTCACCGGCGGCGGCGCGGGCACCGACGTCGCGGCCGTCCGGGTCTACGACTTCCTCACCGCCCGCTACGACGTGGGCGCCGCGGCCGCCCAGGCGCTGGTCCTCGCGGTCGCGCTGATGATCCTGCTGGGCTGCTACTTCAAGTTCTTCGGCAACAAGGTCCAGGAGGAAGCGTGACCCGCAAGGCCGCCCTGACCAGAGCCCGGTTCGAGGAGCGCTTCTTCGGCGTGGCGCGCTGGTGCGTCATCGCCTTCCTCGCCGTGATCACCGTGCTCCCCTTCTACTACATGCTGCTGCTGTCGGTGAAGCCCATCGACGCGCTGCTCCTCGACCCCGGCTCGCTGTGGGTCTCCGCCCGCGATCTCACCCTCGACACCTACCGGAACGTGCTCAAGTCGTCCGACGCCGGCGGGCAGGGCTTCCTCGGCTTCCTGGCCAACTCCGCGCTGGTGTCGCTCGGTACGGTCGCGCTCACCCTGGTGGCCGCGGTGCCGGGCGCCTACGCGGTGAGCCGGCTGAAGTTCTTCGGACACCGCCAGGTCAGCGCCCTCTTCCTCGCGGTCTACCTCTTCCCCGCCACGCTGCTCGCCGTCCCACTGTTCGTGATCTTCGCCAGGCTCGGCCTCTCCTCCAGCCTGGTGGGCCTCGCCGTCGTGTACGTCGCGCAGACCGTGCCGGTGTCCATCTACATGCTGAAGAACTACCTGGTCACCATCCCGTACTCGGTCGAGGAGGCCGCCGCGCTGGACGGCTGCTCGCGCCTGCAGACCCTCCGCAAGGTGATCCTGCCGCTGGCGCTGCCCTCGCTCATGGCGACCGGGCTGTACGTGTTCATGATCGCCTGGAACGAGTTCCTGTTCGCGCTGCTCTTCCTGGCCGCCTCGCCGGGCAAGTGGACCGTCTCGCTGGGCCTGGCCCAGCTCTCCAACGGCATCGAGGTGCCCAAGACGGTGCTGATGGCCGGTTCGGTGGTGCTGACGGTGCCCGTGGTACTTCTGTTCTTCGCCGCCGAACGGCTGCTCACCGAGGGCCTGACCAGCGGTGCCGACAAGAGCTGAAGTCCAGTGGTCCAAGGGGAAACCATGATGACGCCCAGTCAGGTCAGTGCGGGAGGGCTGCTCCAGCTCATCCGCGACGGACGCGCCAACACCCGCGCCGATCTCCAGCGCGTCACCGGCCTCTCCCGCTCCACCGTGGGCCAGCGGCTCGACATGCTCAACCGGGCCGGCTGGGTACGGCACACCACCGGCGCCTCGACCGGGGGCCGCCCCTCCGGCCGGATCGTCTTCGACCCGGCGCACGCGGCCGTCCTCGCCGTCGACCTGGAGACCCGGCACGCGCGGGCCGCCGTCCTGGACCTCGGCGGCACCATCCTCGCCGAGCACACCGGGCCGATGGAGATCGCGGACGGCCCCGAGCCGGTGCTCGACCGGCTCGTCGGCTGGTTCCCGGACCTGCTGGCCGCGGCGGGCGTCTCCCCGGACCGGATCTGCGGAATCGGGGTGTCCGTCCCCGGCCCGGTCGACTTCGCGACCGGCCGGGTGGTGGAGCCGCCCATCATGCCCGGCTGGGACCAGTACCCGATCCGGGAACGCCTCCAGGAGACCTACGCCCGGCTCATCGGCGGCTCCATGGAGAACGGACCCGTCCCGGTGTTCGTCGACAACGACGCCAACCTGATGGCACTGGCCGAGCAGCGCGCCGACCACGCCGACTGCGACTCCTTCGTCCTGGTGAAGGCGTCCACCGGGATCGGCGCGGGCGTCGTCATCGGCGACTCCGTGTACCGGGGCATCGACGGCGGTGCCGGCGACATCGGGCACATCCGGCTGCACGACCGCCCCGACGCGCTGTGCATGTGCGGTGCGCACGGCTGCCTCGCCGCCGTGGCCAGCGGCGGGGCGCTCGCCCGGGAACTGGGCGCCCTCGGCCTGGACACCGCCTCCGGCCGCGACGTCCGGCGCCTGCTCGCCGAGGGCCACCCCGAGGCCGTACGGCTCGCGCGGGAAGCGGGACGGCGTACGGGCGAGGTGCTGGTCACCGTCGTCACCCTGCTCAACCCCGGTGTGCTGATGCTCGCGGGCGAGCTGTCCGGGGTGCCGTACCTCACCGGGGTGCGGGAGCTGATCTACCAGCGTGCCATGCCGCGCACCACCGCCCACCTCCAGATCGTCACCTCCCGGCTCGGCGACCACGCCGGGCTGATCGGCGCCGCCGCCATGGTCGTGCAGTTCCTCTACTCGGCCGACCGCGCGGACGCCCGGCTGGAGCGGCTCGCCCGCTGAACCCGCCTTCCCCTCAACCTCGTTCGGACAGGAAGTCATGACCACACCCGCTCCTTGGCCGCACCGTCCCGTGGAGGTCGGACTGGTCGGCGCCGGGCCGTGGGCCCGCGCCATGCACGCCCGTGTGCTGGCCGCCGGGCCCGAGACCCGGCTGTCCGCCGTCTGGGCCCGCCGCCCCGAGGCCGCCGCCGAGACCGCAGCGCCCTACGGCGCCCATGTCGCCGCCGACTTCGAGGAGTTGCTCGACCGCTGCGAGGCGGTCGCCTTCGCCGTACCGCCCGCCGTGCAGGCCGAACTGGCCCCGCTCGCCGCGAAGCGGGGGAAGGCGCTGCTGCTGGAGAAGCCGCTCGGCCCGGACCTGGCCGCGGCTCAGCGGGTGGCCGACGCGGTCGCCGAGGCCGGTGTCGTCTCCCAGCTCGTCCTCACCAAGCGCTATCACCCCGTCACTCGCGATTTCCTGCGGGCCGCGAGCACCCTCGACGTCGTCGGCGCCCGCTCCTGCTACCTCCACGGAGCCTTCCTGGGCGGCGACTTCGCCACGGGCTGGCGGCTGGAACACGGCGCCCTGCTCGACCTGGGCCCGCATCTGCTCGACCTCCTCGACACGGCGATAGCCCCGATCACCGCTATCCGCCGCACCGGAGACCCGCGCCGCTGGACCGAGTTGACCTGTGAGCACGCCAACGGTGCCGTCAGCCAGGCCACCCTCTCCGGCAGCGTGGCCGTGCCCCGGGCGGTCACCACGGTCGAACTCTTCGGCGCCGCCGAGCCGTTGCGGTACGACACGGCCGGGATCGACCACGAGGAGTGCTGGCCCCCGCTGCGCCGGGAGTTCGCCACCGCCGTACGCACGAACACCCCGGCCGAGCTGGACGCCGGCCGGGGGCTGAGGTTGCAGGAGCTGTTGGAGCTGGCGGCACAGGGCTGAGCCGTGCGTGTCGCTCAGGCGCCGGGGAGGAAGAGGCAGAACAGGTGGCCGTGGGGGTCGCGCAGTACGCGGACGTCGTCCTGCGGCTGGTGCTCCTCCACCGTCGCGCCCAGGGCGCGTGCGCGCTCGGTCTCGGCGGCGAGGTCGTCCACCTGGATGTCGAGATGGGCCTGCATCTGCTGCTCGCCGGGGCCGGACGGCCAGGCCGGCGGGCGGTGGTCCTTCTCCAACTGGAAGCTGAGGCCGGGGCGTTCGCGCTCCGGTGCCTTGATCCGGACCCAGTCGGGCTCCCGGTCCACCTCGTCCCAGCCCAGGAGGGCGCGATAGAAATCGGCCAGCGCGGGCGGGTCGGGGGTACCGAGCACAAAGGCTGCGAGCAGTGTCGTCATGGTCCATCACTGCCCGCAGCCCATTTTCGTACGCGTCCGGAAATCAATTCCGGGGTCAGCTTCCGACGTACCAGTGGAATCCGCCGTTGTTCGCCGCCGCGATCATGAGAATGGCGAAGACCACAAGGTCGACGATGCCGAGAATGACGGCCGCCTTCGCCATTCCGCGACCGCCCTTGGCGCCGGCCTGGCGGTTGGCGACCATACCGAAGATGATCGCCAGGGGGCCGAGAATGACATTGAGGAAGAAGAAGCCGACAATGCCGCACACCAGGCCCGCGATGGCGAGACCATTGGTCCGCGAACCGGATCGAGCGGCCGGCTGGCCACCGTAGCTGGTCATGAGAACTCCCGTTCCATGAAATGAGGAATGCCGGTACTTTTTGTCTCTGGGCTCCGTGTGCCCAGGGGGAGTTGCGGCATTCCCCAGGAAACCGGGGATTAAGCGGAACCTCTAATTCACGACTCCTGTATCGAGGTGGGGACCTTGATCGGCTCCAACGCCGGCTGCCGCCGAGGGGCGAAGGACGCCAGGGCCACTCCGCCGATCAGCAGCGCCGCCGCGCACCAGCGCAGGCCGCTCACCGGTTCGCCGAGGAACAGCGCGGCGGAGGACATGCCGAAGAACGGGACGAGCAGGGAGAACGGCGCCACCGTGGACGCCGGGTGGCGGCGCAGCAGCCAGCCCCAGGCGCCGAAGCCGAAGACGGTCGTGATCCAGGCGACGTAGAGGATCGTGCCCGCGCCCGGCCAGTCGAGGGCGGCGAGCGCGTCGAGGTCGCGGGCCGGGCCCTCGGTGAGCAGGGAGAGGGCGAGCAGCGGCAGGACCGGGACCGTACTGACCCACACCATGAAGTTCAGCGGGTCCGGCGGGGCGGCCTTGCGGGTCAGTACGTTGGACGCGCCCCAGCAGGCGGCGGCCAGGACGCACAGCGCGAACGCCCCGAGCGGCCCGGACGCACCCTCGTCCACGGCGGCCACGCCGATCCCGGCCAGCGCGACGGCCATACCGGCGACACCCAGCCGCGACGGGCGTTCCTTGAGTACGGCGAAGGCGAACACGGCCGTGAACACCGCCTGGATCTGCAGCACCAGCGAGGACAGCCCGGCCGGCATGCCCCGGTCCATCGAGACGAACAGCAGCCCGAACTTGGCCACACCCAGCACCAGTCCCACGGCCACGATCCACTTCCACGCCACCTTGGGACGGCCGACCAGGAACACCGCGGGCAGCGCGGCCGCCAGGAAGCGCAGGGCGGAGAAGAGCAGCGGCGGGAAGTGCGCGAGGCCGATCTCGATGACGGTGAAGTTGACACCCCAGACGGCGGCGACGAGAACGGCGAGAGCGAGGTGGGACGGACGCATGGGCCGAGGATCACATCCCGGCTCGATGAAGCACCAGCGACGAGTTCTGCATGATTGGATTAAGCGGCGCTAATGAGTTGAGTGCTCCGAGAGGTGGTTCCGCATGCTCGATCTCCAGCGGCTGCGCGCGCTGCACGCCGTGTCCGTGCACGGCAGTGTGGGCGCCGCCGCCTCCGCGCTGGGCTACACCCCGTCCGCGGTGTCCCAGCAGATCACCAAGCTGGAGCGCGAGACCAGGTCCGTCCTGCTGGAACGGGACGGGCGGGGCGTCCGCCTCACCGCCGAGGCGCGTCAACTGGCATCTGCCGCCCAGGTGATGCTCGCCGTCATGGAACGGGCCGAGACGGAGCTGGAGCAACGGCGTGGGGTGCCCGCCGGGTTGCTCACTCTGGTTGCCTTCGCCTCAGCGGCTCGTGGGCTGTTGCCGGGTGTGCTGGCCGAACTGGCCGTACAGCACCCCGCGTTGGACGTCCGGCTCAGCGAGGTCGACCCGCATCTGTCCGTCGACATGGTCGCCAAGGGGGCCGTCGATCTGGCGGTGGTGCATGACTGGGACATCGCGCCGCTGCCGCTTCCGCCGGGGGTTGAGCAGGCGGTGATCGGGGACGATCCGTGCACTTTGCTGGTGCCCCGGACGCATCCGTTCGCGGGGCGTCCTTCGGTGCGGCGTACGGCACTTGGGGGCCAGCGGTGGGTGTGCCAGCCGCCGGGGCGGGTGTGCCACGACTGGCTGGTCCGTACCCTTCGCGAGGCCGGGCATACGCCGGAGATCGTCCATCAGGCCGATGAGAACCCGACGTTGGTCGCCCTCATCGCGGCGGGGCTCGGCATCGGGCTCGTGCCTCGGCTGGGGCGTGGGCCGCTGCCACCCGGTGCGGTGGAGGTGCCGCTCGATCCGGCTCCGGTGCGCCGGCTGTACGCGCTGTGGCGCACCGGGGCGAGCGGGCGGCCGGCGATCGTGGAGACGGTGCGGGTGCTGCGGGAGGGGTGGGTGGAGTTGCCCGGCGGGCCTGTGGGGTAGGCGGGGAGACACCGCGAGGGAGGGCCACGTCGTGTTCGAGGGCTTTGAGACCAGCCGGGTTCAGGCCGGTGAGGCGTCGATTCTCGTCCGGCACGGAGGGGAGGGACCGCCCGTCGTACTGTTGCACGGCCACCCCAGGACCTCCGCGACCTGGCACCGCGTGGCCCCGCTGCTCGTCCGGCGTGGGTTCACCGTGGTCTGTCCCGACCTCCGGGGATACGGCCGGTCCACCGGGCCGGCGCCCACCGCCGACCACTCCGGGCACTCCAAGCGTGCCGTCGCCGGGGACGTGGTCGAGGTGATGCGCGCCCTCGGGCACGACCGGTTCGCCCTCGCGGGGCATGACCGGGGAGGCGCCGTCGCGCTGCGTCTCGCCCTCGATCATCCCGACGTGGTCACGCGGGTGGCGCTGCTCGACTGCCTGCCCATCACCGAGCATCTGTCGCGCATCAGCACGGAGTTCGCCACGCAGTGGTGGCACTGGTTCTTCTTCGCCCAGCCCGAGATTCCCGAGCGGATCATCAACGCGGACCCGGACGGCTGGTACCACGGCGACCCCGAGCGTATGGGCCAGGAGAACTACGACGAGTGGCGTTCGGCCACGCGGAACCCCGCCGTGGTGCGCGCCATGCTGGAGGACTACCGGGCCGGTCTCACCGTCGACCGGCGGCACGAGGAGGACGACCGTGCCGCTGGGGTGCGTATCCAGTGCCCCGCCTTGGTCCTCTGGTCCCTCAAGGACGACCTCGCGGACCTGCATGGGGACCCGGTGCGGATCTGGCGCGAGTGGGCGCCGGACGTACGGGGTCACGGCATCGACGCGGGGCACCATGTGGCCGAGGGGGCCCCGGAGGCGCTCGCGTCGTCCCTCGGGGACTTCTTCGGGGCTGCGTAAAGCCCGGGCGCGAGGCCGATTCTCCGGCCGCCAGGGCGCTACTTGGGCCTCGCCGGGGTACCGGGTGCTCACCCAGGCGCCGCTTTTCGGTGATCTGAGCAAGGCCCGGAATACAGGGAGAGCATGATGAGTAGCGCGTCGGCGAAGCGGCTGCGGAAGAGCGCGTGGGACGTGTTCGGGTGGGAGGAGCTGCGGCCGGAGCAGTTGGTGGCGATGGAAGCGGTGATGGAGCGGCGGGACACGCTGGTCGTGATGCCCACCGGGGCCGGGAAGTCGGCCGTCTATCAGGTGCCGGGGCTGCTGCTGCCGGGGCCGACCGTCGTGGTGTCGCCGCTCGTCGCCCTCCAACGGGACCAGGTGCGGGGGCTGTTGAGCCGGGAGGGCGCGGAGGCCGCGGCCGTGAACTCGTCCCAGAGCGGCAGCGAGAACGCGGCGGTGTGGGACCGGATCAGCGAGGGTGACGTCGACTTCCTCTTCCTGGCGCCCGAGCAGCTTGCCAAGGACGAGGTGGTCGAGCAGCTCGCCGCCGCCGAGCCGGCGCTGTTCGTCGTGGACGAGGCCCAGTGCGTGTCGTCGTGGGGGCACGACTTCCGCCCCGACTATCTGCGGCTCGGCCAGGTCATCGACCGGCTCGGCCGTCCTCCCGTACTGGCCCTGACCGCGAGCGCAGCCGCACCCGTACGGGCCGACATCGTCAACCAGCTCGGCATGCGGGACGTGCACGAGGTGGTCACCGGCTTCGACCGGCCCAACATCCACCTGGAGGTCGTCCCCTTCCAGGACGCCGCCGTGAAGAAGCGCGCCGTCGTCGAGCGCGCCGCCGCGGAGGCCAAGCCCGGCCTCGTGTACGCGGGCACGCGCCGGGAGGCCGAGGAGTACGCCGAGGAGCTGAGTCTGCTCGGGCTGGACGCGGCCGCGTACCACGCGGGGCTGCCCGCACGCGAGCGGGGCGATGTGCACGACCGGTTCATGGCGGGCGAGCTGGACGTGGTGGTGGCTACCTCCGCCTTCGGGATGGGCATCGACAAGCCGGACGTCCGCTTCGTGCTGCACGCCTCCGTGCCCGGCTCCCTGGACGCCTACTACCAGGAGATCGGCCGCGCCGGACGCGACGGCGAGGAGGCCCGCGCGGTACTCGCCTACCGGCCCCAGGACCTCGGCATGCAGCGCTTCTTCGCGGCGGGGCGGCCGGACCCGGACACCGTCACCCAGGTGGTGAGCGCGCTGGAGGAGCACGACGGGCCCGTTCCGCCGACCGAGCTGCGCGACGAGACCCACCTGACGGCGAGCCGCCTGACGGCCGTCGTGAATCTCCTGGAGCAGGTCGACGCCGTCCACACCACTGAGGACGGTGAACTGGAGGCGACCGGTACGGTCGGCCCGGCCGACGCGGCGCGGCAGGCGATCGAACTGGGCGATGCCCACCAGCAGTTGGAGCGCTCGCGCGTCGACATGATGCGGGGCTACGCGGAGGCCACGGGCTGCCGGCGGCGGTTCCTGCTGGGCTACTTCGGTCAGGGTGGTGATCCGGACGAGTCCTGCGGCGCGTGTGACCGGTGCGAGGCGGCGGAACTGGCGGAGGAGGGCGGCGCGGAGGGCGGGCCCGCTGTGCTGGCCGGTACGGGTGGGCCGATACCCGAGCCGGGCTCTTCCTCGGCTCCGGTGGGGGACGAGCATCCCTTCCCGCCCGGCACTCTCGTCCGGCACGAGCAGTGGGGGCAGGGGTCGGTCATGAGTGAGGAGAATGAGCGGTTGACGGTGCTGTTCGAGACGGTGGGGTATCGCACGCTGTCTCTTGAGGTCATCAACAAGAATCATTTGCTGACTGTGTGTTGAGGGTGTGCGGCGGCCATATGTGGCGTCCCCACATGTGACCTCCCCACACGTGCGCCCCCCACCCATGGCCTCCCCACATGTGGGCTCAAGCCGTCCCCCAGCCCAGCCCCCGCACCACAGCCAGCGACACCGCCGCCGCCGCGAACCCCAGCACCGCGCCCGCCGCGACGTCCCCCGGATAGTGGACCCCGGTATGGACGCGGGAGTACCCGACCGCGACCGCCAGCGAGCCCAGCGGGACGGCGGCCGGGGGCAGGACGACGCCCACGGCCGTGGCGAAGGCGGTGGCCGAGGCCGTGTGTCCGGACGGGAAGGACGCCGACTCGGGCATGCGCACGTGCCGGGCCACCGCCACCTGCGCCTCCTCCCGGTCGGGCCGGTGGCGCCGCACCATCCGCTTGCCGAACAGGTTCGCCGCCGCCGACGCCAGCGTGACCGAGGCGACCCCGGCCAGTGCCGCGCGGCGCGGCCGGCCCGGCAGCAGAGCGAGCCCCGCCGCGACGCCGAAGGAGATCTTCGAGTGGTCGGCCGCGTGCGACAGCAGCCGCAGCGCCCGGTCCAGCGCGGGCGTCGGCGTGGCGGCCACGGCGGCGTACAGCGCGCCGTCGACCGCGCGCAGGTCACCGAGGACGGCGGGGACGGTGTCGCGGTCAGCCATGTCTCTCTCCTGGTGCTGTGTGCTCGGCTGGTGCCGTGCGCTCGGCGGGCCCGAACGCGAGGTCGAGCAGTTTCCGCCAGTCGACGGGCGGCGCGGGCGGCGGCACGCCGGGACGGTCGCGCGGCAGCAGCACCCGGAGCGCGCCCGGCCGTACCGAGCAGGTGACCGGGGTGCGCAGCCACAGTGCCTCGCCGTCCACCGCCACCGGGATCTGCTCCTCCCCGGCCGTCACCTCCACCCGGTGCGCGGTCGTCACGGCGAGCCCCGGCGCCTGCGGACCCCGTACGGCCAGCTCCGCCGCCTGGGCCGCGTTCTCCACCCTGATCCCGATCACGCCCAGCTCCCCGGTGTCGAGCCGGGGCCGACGCCCGCCGCCGCTCAGTTCCTCGGGGGAGACGTACGGGTTGTTGCTGATCAGAAGCGCCTGCTGCGCGGCGAGCCGGTTGCCGTCCACGTTCGCGTCGAGCCGCCGTACGCCCTCCCTGGCCAGCAGGTCCGGCATCAGGTTGAGGGCGGTGCCGGTCTTGTTGTCGCGGTACTCGGGGCTCTGCACGATGTCCGCGTACACGCCGAAGGACACCGTGTTGACGAAGGGGCGGCCGGAGACGTCGCCGAGGTCGACGCGGACCTCCTCGCCGTCGGTCAGGGCGTCGAGGCAGCGGGCGGGGTCGGCGCGGTCGAGGCCGAGGTCCATTGCGAAGTGGTTGCGGGTGCCCGCGGAGATCACGAGGAACGGCAGGTGGTGCTCGGCGGCGACCGCCGCGACCAGCGCCTGCGTGCCGTCGCCGCCCGCCACCCCGAGCAGATCGGCACCCTTGGCCACGGCTTCCTCGGCCAGCTTGGTCACGTCGGCGGGGTGCGAGGGGTCGAGCAGGATCACCCGCGCGCCCAGGTCCTCCGCCCGTTTCACCAGGTCGAAGCGGCCGACCTTGCCGCCGCCGGACTTGGGGTTCATGATCAGGACCGGTCGTTTCGGCCGATGCGCGCGGGTGGGCCGCTGGGGCCGGTGCGGTCGTGCCTTACGCAGCGCCGCGCGGCCGGTGAAGCCCGCGACCGACCAGCACACGGCGGAGATCAGCGCGACCAGCCACAGACCGCTCCGCGTGATGAACACCAGGAAGCCGACCGGCGCGGCGACGGCCACGAGCGCGCCCAGCAGCCGCACCACGCCCCGCCGGGCCACGAACCACCAGATGCCGACGGCGAAGAGCACCAGCCCGATCACGGCTGCCAAGGCCACGAAGAGCCCACCCCCGCCGACCGCGAGCAGCAGCACCACCGCGGCACCGATCGCCGCCACCACGGCGCACCGCGCGAGCAGCCGGGCGACCAGCCCTGGCCGGAACCGCGCCGTTCGTGCCCCGCCCATGACGTCCTCCCGCTGGATCTCGGCCCGCCCCGCACCACCAGCCTGACGCAGGGCCTCGGCCGGGGGGGTGTCCCGGTCGGCTATATGGGTCCACGGGGTCATCCAAAGGGTGCCAGACGTTGCGGTCAGGGTGTGCTCCGGCACCATGTGGGCCGGCACCGTCGCCTCCGTGCTGGAGGTGGTCCGCTCGGCCCCGCCCCGCCGGAGTGGAGCCGAGCCGCTCCGAAAGCCGGTCGGACAGCCAAGCGGCGTACAGCGCGGGCGAGTTGATGACCGGCGACGCCGCGAACCGGGGCCGCCCCCGCCACACCGCGCCGAGATCCTCGTGCAGGGGGTCGCCGGCGATCCGGTCGGCGAGGAGGGTGCCGGGGTAGGGCGTCTGGGCCAGGCCGTGGCCGTTGCAGCCGATGGCGTAGAAGACGTTCTTCGTGGCCTCCCCGGCGACCGGCAGCCAGGAGGGCGTCAGCGCGATCCAGCCGCCCCAGGCGGTCTTCGGGGCGACATCGCGGAGGGACGGGAACTGCGCGCGGAAGCCGCGTACGAGGTCCGCCACCACCGAGGTGCTGTCAATCCCGGACGCTTCGGTGCGGATAAGTGTTCGCCAACTCGATGGCCTTGACCGAGACTGGTCCGTTGACCACCGTGCACAGAGAAAGCGGGCCGACGCTGACGTACAACCGGGACACCCTGCCCTTCCCCGGCAACCTGGTGCCGCCTCGCACGGGCATGCGGAACTGGGCCGACTTCGACCCGGCGCGCCACCCGTTCGTCTGGGACGCGGACGAAGAGGCCCAACTCCGTGCGCTGGTACGGGAATGGGTGCCGCCCGTGCTCTCCGGGATGGCGGGGCACTGGCAGGCGGAGTATTGGTGCGCCGACCAGATCGACGCCATCGTCTGGGATCGTTACGGGAATTGGGCCCAGGGGTGGAACTGGTGCTACCGGTATGGCGGCCCCATCGGTAGCTGGGTCACTGGGACCAGCTCGGTGACGACCCCGGACGAGACCGCGACCCGCGTCGTGAGCGCCCTGCTGGAGTGGCGCCGGTGGCTCGAGGCGCTGGCCCGACGGTTCGCGGAGCTGGCCCCGCCGCCGAACGCATCGCCCGAGGAACGGAGTTGGCACCTGGAGAGGGCGAGCGTCCGGCTGGTGACCATGGCGTTGGACTCGGGGGCGGAGGGCGGCTGGTACGGGCAGGCCGCGCACAGTCTGGGCTGGTTCCTCACCTCCATGGGCATGGACTGGGCCGAGGCCGACCAGGCGGTGGAACGGGCGATCGGGGGGCGGTTCAAGAGCTGGACCGATCCTGGGCAGATGGTGATCGACTCCGTCGGCGAGGACTTGGCCGTCGACCTGACCGGCCATGCGCCCTATCGGGATCACCGGGAGCGGGAGGAGTTGGAGAACTTCCATGACCGGGGCTGACAGTCTGGCGGTGTGGCTACGGGTGCGGGGTGAGGCGGCTTGGGGCCAAGGGCCGCGCCTGCATGCAGAGTTGCCCGTGGTCGACGGCTTCCGGGCGTGGTGCGAAGGGCCGGTTCGGCTACGGGATTCCGGCCGGGCTGAGCGTCTGCTGCGCGCGTATGCCTTGGCCCAGGCCGATGCCGCGCGGGGTGCTCCACTCGACTTCGCGCTGCTTTCGGGTTGGCAGCGTGAAGTCCTGGGCGGGGAGGCGCCGTTCCGCTCGGGGGAGGCGTACGCGAAGGGCGGCCGTGAGCGGTACGCGCTGACGGCGCACACCCAGGGCGACTTCGCGGCTTGCCTGCGCGAGGCGACGTCCTCCGACCTCCCGCTCTCGGCGCGCGCGGCTCGGGCGTACCTCGATGTGGCGTTCTTCCATCCCTTCGTGGACGGCAACGCCCGCGCGGCTCTGCTGACTTTGGTGCACGTCCTGGCCCGCGAGGGTGTTGTCCTCCCGGAGGTGGGGCCACTGCAGGTCGCCCGGTACGCGGACGACGCGGAGGGTGCGGCGGATCTGGCGACCTTGGTCGGAGTGCTGAACGGGCGCCGACAGGAGGCCACTTGGACAGGAAAACGCAACTTCGACAGGGCCCGCAGCGGCCGCTACCTTCACCTGGTCTTCGGCCTAGGGAGAGACGCATGCCCCAGCTAGCCCTGTACACCTTCGGCGTCCTGAAGTCACCTCTCGCCGACCCCACACCCCTGACGCGCGAGTTCTACGAGAGCGGTGCGGCCGTCTACCGGAAGATCAGCCAGTACCCCGGATACCTCGCGCACGCCGAACCGGCAGACGGCGCCCAGGGCGAGCTGTTCGGCGCGGACTGGGGCGCGTGGGGAGAGTTCGCCGTGCCGGCCTGGTACGACAAGGGCCGTACGGCGGAGACCACCGCCCTCGCCGCCACCCTCTCCCTCTGGACCGACCTGCGCCCCGCCTTCGACGCCATTTACGCCGGCCTGCACCGCGAAGCGCTGAACCGGCGTTACGACTGGTTCGAGAGGACAGGGCACCCCAATTACGTCTTCTGGTGGGTCTCCGACGATGTGACACCCACCTGGCAGGACGGGGTCCGCAGACTGGAACATCTCCAGGACCACGGCTCCTCGCCGCACGCCTTCACCTTCCACCACGCGTTCACCGCGGACGGAACTCCGCTCACGGCGTCACGATGGCGAAGTCCGGGTCCGGCGCGCTGAGGTAGCCGAACAGTTCGGCCAGCTTGTCCGGGTCGCCGGTGATCTCGGCGCGGCCCTCGGCGGCGAGGTCGGCCAGGGACGCCGAGCCCAGCAAGAGTGCCCGGAGGTCGGTCTCCGAGAGGGTGATCTCCGTGTCGGGGGTCCGCTCGCCGGGCGTCGGGCCGGCGGTGTGGATGAGGACGCCGTTGCGCAGCCGTAGAGACACCGGATCGCCATCGCTCAGCCGGAACCGGATGGCCAGGTCCGCGTCCCAGCTTCGGGGGCCGTCGACCCGGATCGCGAGGGAGTCGAGGAGCTGGGTCAGGGGGAGGGCGCGCATGATGTCGGGGGAGGCGGCCACCGTGGGGGTGCCGACCGGGCCCTCGCGGAGTTCGAGCGCGCCGGTGAGGTAGAAGTTGCGCCAGGTGCCGTTCTCGCTGCCGTAGCCGAGCTGTTCGAGGGCGTCCGCTTGGAGCGCGCGGGCCTCGGCGTTGTCGGGGTCGGCGAAGAGGACGTGGTTGACGACCTGGGCGACCCAGCGGAAGTCACCCGAGGCGTAGGACTCGCGGGCGCGGCGCAGCACGGTATCGGCTCCGCCCATGAAGTCGACGTAACGGGTGGCGGCCTCGACCGGGGGGTGCTCCCACAGGTGGGCGGGGTTGCCGTCGAACCAGCCGAGATAGTGCTGGTAGACCGCCTTGGTGTTGTGGCTGACCGAGCCGTAGTAGCCATGGGTGTGCCAGGCGCGCTCCAGGGCCGGAGGCACCCGCATGGCCTCGGCGATCTCCAGCGGTGTCATGCCCTCGTTGAGCATGCGCAGGGTCTGGTCGTGCAGGTAGGCGTACAGGTCCCGTTGCTCGGACAGGAACGTGAGGACGCGGTCCCGTCCCCACGTCGGCCAGTGGTGGGAGGCGAAGGCCACGTCCACATGGGGGGCGAACAACTGGATCGCCTCGGTGAGGTAGTGCGCCCACACATGTGGGTTACGCACCTGGGCGCCGCGCAGGGTGAGCAGGTTGTGCAAGGTGCGGGTGGCGTTCTCCGCCATGCACAGTGCCGCGTGGTTGGGGAAGTGGATGTTCAGCTCGGCCGGCGCCTCGGTGCCGGGCGTGAGCTGGAAGACCATGGGGATGCCATCCACCGTTTCCGTCTGCCCGGTGTGCGTGACATACAGGGTGGGCGGGATCAGGGTGGTGGTTCCGGTGGACGTGGTCTGCCCGAGTCCGGCGCCGATCTGTCCGCGCTCGCCGGTGGGCAGGGCGGCCCCGTACATGTAGGCGGCCCGGCGCCCCATGGCCGTACCGGCGTAGACGTTCTCGCTGACCGCGTGTTCCAGGAAGCCCTCGGGGGCGATGACCGGAACCCCGGCGGCCACGTCCTCATCGCTGAGCACACCCCGGACACCGCCGAAGTGGTCGACGTGGCTATGTGTGTACAGCACACCGGTGACCGGACGGTCCCCGCGGTGCCGGCGGTACAGCGCGAGCGCCGCCGCGGCCGTCTCCATGCTGATCAGGGGGTCGATCACCAGCACCCCGCGGTCGCCCTCGACGATCGTCATGTTGGACAGGTCGAAGCCCCGGACCTGGTAGATGCCCTCGGTCACCTCAAAGAGCCCGTGCTGGGCCGCCAGCCGGCTCTGGCGCCACAGGCTGGGGTTGGCGGTGGGCGGGCAGTCGCGGTCGAGGAACCCGTACGCCTCCAGGTCCCACACCTCGCCGTCGTCGCCACGCACCACACGCTCCTCGGCGGTGCCGACGAAACCCCGGCGCGCGTCCTCGAAGTCCTGCGTGTCGTCGAAGGAGAAGCGCTCGCCGATCTCGGCGTTGCCCCTGCTGACAGTGGGTTCTGCGGCGCTGCTCCCGGCCATGCGGCGACTCCCTCGTGGTGACACTCGGCCCCGCCCACCCTTCCGCACCGCCATGGCGCGGGCGAGCGCACCGACCCATTCAGGGGAGCGGCACATCGCCGCCAGGAGGGGCCTTGACGGGCCCGGAATCTTCAATGCATCATTCCATTAGTTCATTGGTTGAAAGCGGGGTTCACTCGTGGCGTTCGCCTTCCGGATCGACCGGGCCAGTGGGGTACCCAGCTACGTCCAGATCGTCCAGCAGGTCCAACAGGCCCTCCGGCTGGGCCAGTTGGAACCCGGTGACCGGCTGCCGACCGCCCGTGCGGTCGTGGAGGCGACCGCACTCAACCCCAACACCGTGCTCAAGGCGTACCGAGAGCTGGAGTCCCAGGGCCTGGTCGAGACCCGGCGCAGGCACGGGACGTTCATCACCGGCACGCTCGGTGCCTCCGCCGGCGACTCGCCCTGGCGGGCGGAACTGGCGGACGTGGCGGCGCGGGCCCGTACGGCGGGGCTGGAGCGCGAGGACCTCTCCGCGCTGTTCACCGCCGTCCTCGAAGACCTCTACTTGTCGAAGCACTCATCGAAGGAACCCGATGTCGTTCCCCACCAGCAGTCCTGAAGCGGCGCTCGCCGCGGACGGCGTCACCAGGAGATACCGGCGCAGTGGTCCGGACGCGCTCGACGGCTGCACCTTCGCCGTCCCCGCCGGGGTCGTCTGCGCGCTCGTCGGACCGAACGGCGCGGGCAAGTCGACCCTGCTGGAGCTGGCGGCCGGGCTGCGGCGTCCCACCTCCGGCACTGTGGAGGTCTTCGGCCGGCCGACCCGCGTAGGCAATCCGCGGGTCGCCTACCTGGCGCAGGACCGGCCGCTGTTCCCCCGGTTCACCGTGGCCGAGACGCTGCGCCTGGGCGCGCGGCTCAACGAGGGCCACTGGGACGCGGAGCTGGCGGAACGGTTCGCCGACCCCTCCCGCTTCGGCAAGGGCGACCGTGTCGGCAGCCTGTCCGGCGGCGAGCGCACCCGGATCGCCCTGGCCCTCGCCCTCGGCAAGCGCGCCGACCTGCTGCTGCTCGACGAGCCGATGGCGGACCTCGACGTCCTCGCCCGCCAGGAGCTGATGGGCCTGCTCATGGCGCACGTCGCCGACACCGGCGCCACGGTGATCATGTCGTCGCACATCCTGTCCGAGCTGACCGACGTCTGCGACCACCTGCTGCTCCTCGACGCGGGGACGGCCCGGCTGTGCGGCGACATGGACGAACTGACCGACGCCCACGCGGTGGTGGCCTTCGCGGGCGGCGCCGAGCGGCTCGCCGGTCATGCCGTCGTCGAGTCCCGCCCCGCCGGGCGCGGCACCACCGCCCTGATCCGCCGCGCGGGTCCGCTCCCCGCCGACTGGGAGGTGCGGCCGCCCTCCGTGGAGGAGCTGGTGCTCGCCCACCTCACCGGCTCGTCCCTTCCCGCCGCCATATCGCCCCGCAAGGACACCGCCGCATGAGCGCCGCCATCGCCGCCGCCCCGACGTCCCCCCGGCCCGGCCGCCTGAGGCCCCTCGCGGGGATCGCCCTGCGCCAGTACTGGGTCCCCGGCGTGATCCTCCTGCTGCTGGCCCTGCGTATCGGCATCCAGATCGTGTACCACTACTACGGCTGGGCCGACGCCGTCGCGCTGCGGAACCGCGTCGGCAGCGAGGCGTACCACTTCGGGCGCTACGCGGATGACGCCCACATGATGACGGCGAAACTCATGGATGACGGCGCCATGCTCGCCTTCCAGCCGGCGCTGTTCGCCGCGCTCCTCACCGGTGTGCTGACCGCACGTGAATGGGAGACCCGGCGTGTGGTCCTCGCCCTCACCCAGACGGTCACCCCCCGGCGCTGGTTCGGCGTCCGCTGGGCCACGCTGGCCGGGATCGTCGTGGCGCTGACCGTTCCGCTGGTGGCGCTGTACCGGGTGAGCGTCGTGCACGCCTTCGGCCTCAACCTGCTCACCTACGGTGCCGAGCGGCAGAACGCGTACTACACGATCGGTCCGGTCACCGTCGCGTACGTCGTCCTCGGCGTCGCGGCCGGCGCCCTGACCGGCACGTACCTGCGCCGGCTGTGGCCCACGCTCATCGCCGCCCCGCTGCTGACCTGGCTGGTGGCCGCCGTGCTCGTCCGGTCCCGCGCGATGCTGCTGCTCGACCTCCCGGTGCTCTCCAAGGTCGACGGATTCCACCCCGGCGGCGTACTCGGCCTGATGTTCTACGACACCCTGCCCCAGGACGCCTACCTCACCAACACCCTGACCCCCGGCGACTACTGGCCGTACCAGCTCGCCTCCACCGCCCTGGTCCTCCTGGCGGCAGCCCTGCTGACCCTCGCCGCCTTCCGCGTCATCCACCGCCGCACGGCCTGACCCGGAACCTGGCTCCGCCCCGGCGAAGGTGATCGCCGGGGCGCAGTCGTGCCCCCGGAATGCGCCCCGCCAGCGTGTTGCGCATGCTGGTTAGGGAGGTGCCATGGAAGGCGACGCCCGACGCGAGCGGACCCTTGAGACCTGCCCGGAGGCCATGCGCGTGGCCTGTGCGGCGCTGGCGGCCTCGCCGCTGGCGATCCTCGTCCTCGACGACGAGCTGCGTGTCACCGAGTGCAACGAGGCCGCGCACCACCTGCTGGCCGGCACCGATCCGACCGGCAAGGTGATCACCGACGTACTCCCGCTGCGCGACCCCGAGACCGAGACGGCCGACGCACGCGACGTACGCAGCAGCGGTGTGGCCTCGCTGAACCGGCTGGTCCGCACCCGCGAGACCTCCCGGCAGGGCCCCCGCACCCTCTGCCTCTCGCTCTTCCCGCTGCCGCCCGGCCAGGAGGGCTCCGGGCTCATCTGCACCATCGCGGACATCACCCCGGAGGAGGCGGACTCCGGTACCGACCCGCTGCGGCGGCTGGCCGCCATCCAGGGCGAGGTCGGGGAGACCCTGGACCACGACACCACCTGCGCCGAACTCGCCGACGCCCTCGTGCCCGGCGCCGCCGACACCGTCGTCATCGCCCTCGCCGAGCACATGACCCAGGGCGAACCCCCGCCGCTGACCCGGCACCACACCGAGCCGCTGTGCCCGATCGCGTGCAGCGGAGCCCCCGAGGGCAGCCATGTGTGGCCCGCCGACCAAAGCCTCTTCGTCCCGCTCCTCGCCGCCCACGTTCCGCGCGCCACGGACATCGAGTCCGACACGGGCTGGCTGGACGCCGAACCCGCGCTGAAACGCCTGCTGCGCGCGGCCGGGGCACACGCGCTGCTGGCGGCGCCGATCATGCGCGAGGGGACGGTGCTCGGCCTGCTGCTGCTCTACCGGGGCGAGACGCCGGCCCCCTTCTCCCGCGAGGACATCGCCCTCGTCGAGAAGGTCTGCGTACACACCGCGCGGTGCCTGGACCACGCCAGCCGCTTCCACCGCGAGCACACCATCGCGCTCGCCATCCAGCACTCCCTGCTGCCGAGACAGCCACCGACCGGGGCCGCGCTCGACATCGCCGACCTGCGGCTGCCCGGCGACGAGAGCGGGGGCGGTTGGTTCGACGTGATGCCGCTGTCGGGGGCGCGCACGGGGCTCGCCGTCGGGCAGGTCACCGGGTTCGGCGTACGGACGGCCACCACGATGGGCGAGCTGCGGACCGCCGGACGTTCCCTCGCCACGCTCGACCTCCAGCCGGGGGAGCTGCTGGCACGGCTGAGCCGTACGACCGCCACGCTGGCGCGGGACCGGAGCGAGGCCCAGCGGGAGTCGGGGCGGTTGCGCGCCGGGTGCACCTACGCGGAGTGGGACCCGCTGTCGTGCGAGGTCACGGTGGCGCGGGCGGGCGGTCCCGAGGTGCTGCTCGTGCGTCCCGACCGCACGATCGACACCATCACCACGCCCGAGGGGCCGTCCCTCGGCGGTCCGGCCGAACCGATCCCGTCCGTCACGGCCGCCGTCCCGCCCGAGTCGCTGCTGATCCTGCACACCCCCGGACTCACCGACGACCCTGCCGAGATACCCGGCGTGCTGCGCCGGGCGCTGGACCGGCTCCCCGACTCCGACGGCGTGGACCCGCGGGCCCTCTGCGACGAACTGTCCGGCCTGCTCACCTCGCACCCGCGCGCGACCGAGGCGCAGGTGCTCGTCTGCCGGGTCATGGCCTTCCCCCGCGATCGCGTCGCCACCCTCGCCCTTCCTGACGGCCCCCAGGCCGCGGAGGCCGCGCGCGCCTGCTGCGAGCAACACCTGCGCGCATGGGGGCTGGACGAGGACATCCGCTTCAACGGCCAGTTGATCGTCAGCGAGTTCGCCGGCAACGCCGTCCGCCACGGCACCCCACCGGCCCGCCTCCGCCTCATCTTCGACCAGGCCCTGACGATCGAGGTCTCCGACACGGGCGGCAACGCCCCCCTGCTGCGGCACGCGCAGGAAGGGGACGAGGGCGGGCGGGGGTTGTTCATCGTCTCCCAGCTCGCGGACCGGTGGGGGACTCGGTACGAGAGCGGGGGTGGGAAGACGATCTGGGCGGAGGTGGACACGCCGGAGAAGCGGGACGAGGAAGATGGCTGATCGGGTAACCCGCCGCGTCTCGGGGTTACTTGGGTAACTCAGCCCAAGGGGAGGGCGTCCGTGTAGCCGTTCGTGGGGCGGTGGATCTTCTTCAAGGTGTGGGCGGTCAGGGCTACTTCGGCCGAGGAGGTGCCGAGGGTGCAGTGGGGGTGCCAGACGCCGGTGACCGTGACCCAGGTGTCGGGCTTCGGGGATGGGGCGCCGTAGACGCGGACCTTCACCGACTGGGCGTCCGCTGCACAGCAGTTGATGATCAGGCGGGTCAGGTACCAGCCGCCGCCGTGGCCTGCTGGGGTTGCGAAGCCTGTCATCTGAACGGTCCTCGTGCGGATCGCCTTGGTGTGGTCCTCGCGCACGCGGTCCGTGAAGTCCCCCAGGGTGAGGGGGATCGGGGACGTCGCGGGGAGGGGGTCGAAGTCCTGGGGCTGGGTGGTGGTGGACTTCGGGGCTTCGCGGGCCGCCGTGTACGCGCCGAGCGCCGGTGGGGCCCAGAGGGCGAGGCTGAGGACGGGGAGGAACAGGAGCCAGGCGGTGCGGGGTGGGAGGTGGTCGCCGTCGTGGCGCGTACGGCGGTACCAGGACCACGCCTCCGCGAGGCCGAGCGTCAGCAGTACGGCGCCGGAGGCGATCAGCAGGGGGCGCATGCCCGCCTTGACGTAGCGCAGATACAGGTCGGAGAACAGCGAAACCCGTAGCAGCGCAAGGCCGCTGAGGACGAGCAGCGCCGCCTGTACGGGACGTCTCACAGCAGTACCCCTCCGATCACCGCACTGCACACGATCGCCACGAGCGCTGTCGCGGCGGAGAACCGTACGGCGAAGGCCCGCCCGAATGTCCCCGCCTGCAAGGCGATCAGCTTCAGGTCGACCATCGGGCCGACCACCATGAACGTCAGCCGTGCCACCGGCGAGAAGCCGGTCAGCGAGGCCGCCACGAAGGCGTCCGCCTCCGAGCACACCGCGAGCAGCACGGCCAGCCCCGCCAGGAACGGCACGGACAGCCAGGCCGAGCCGGCGAACGCGTCGAGTACGGACGGGGGTACGGACACGTTGAAGGTGGCCGCCGCCAGCGCGCCCACCACGAGGAAGCCGCCCGCGTGCAGGAAGTCGTGCTGGAAGCCGCTGCGGAACTCCGCCCAGCGGCTCTGCCCGTGGTGGTGCCCGGTGTGCCGTACGGCCGGCCGCAGCCACTCCGCCTTGCCGCGCCAGAGCCACAGCCAGCCCATCAGGGCCGCCACGATGAGCGAGGCCAGCAGGCGGGCCAGCACCATCATGGGCTGACCCGGGAAGGCCACCGCCGTCGCGGTCAGCACGATCGGGTTCACGGCCGGGGCCGACAGCAGGAACGCGAACGCCGCCGCAGGCTCAACTCCGCGCCCGATCAGGCTGTTGGCCACCGGCACCGACGCACACTCACACCCCGGCAGCACCACTCCGGCGACCCCCGCCACCGGCACGGCCAACGCCGCCCGCTTCGGCAACAGCCGCGTGAACACGGACGCCGGCACGAACGCGTTGATCGCCCCCGACAACGCCGTCCCCAGCAACATGAACGGCACCGCCTGCAAAAACACGGCAAGCGCGACAGTCCGCCACGCCTGCACGGCCGGCGCCTCGGCCCACCGCCCGACGAGAAACACCGCCGCACCTGGAAGAACAGCGGCACCGAGCAGAACCAACGGCCAG
This sequence comes from Streptomyces bauhiniae, assembly GCF_004784475.1. Lineage (GTDB taxonomy): Bacteria > Actinomycetota > Actinomycetes > Streptomycetales > Streptomycetaceae > Streptomyces > Streptomyces seoulensis. The sequence continues at coordinate 885,671 of NZ_SRRT01000002.1, read as the reverse complement.
TACCGCAGCCACCCCGGCCCGGCGGAAGCCGCCGGCACACGGTCCGCCGTCCCCTGCATCCGCCCACCCCTGCCGCTCGCTACTCGTCTGATCGGATCAACATAGCGACCGCAGTTACCGGGGCTGCCTTGAGGGCTGTCGGCGACGGACGGCGGCGTACGGTGGCGGGGTGGCAAACGATGATCTGGGGCGGAATCTGCGCCGTCTGCGGCGGCTGGCGTCCTTGACGCAGGAGGAGCTTGCCGACCGCTCCGACGTGTCCGTGGACGTGATCCGCCAGTTGGAACAGGGGCGGAAGCACTCCGCCCGTCTTCCCACGCTGCACGCGCTGGTGAACGGCCTCGGTGTGGAGCTGACCACGCTGCTGGGCGATCCGCCCGCCGTCTCCTCCGGAGAGAACGACGGACCGCGTTTCGTGGCGATGCGGCGCGCGGTCATGCCGGTGCTGTGGGGGCCCGAACCCGCCCCGCCGACGGCCGACTTCTCCCCCGCTCGGCTGCGGGAGCAGATCGCGGACGGCTGGACGCAGTACCATTCCGCCGAGTTCGACACGGTGATGAAGGCGCTCCCGGACCTGATTTCGCACGCGCGCACGGCGACGGCCTCGGCGGACGAGGACGACCGTAAGGCCGGTTTCGCCGTCCTGGCCAAGGCACTTCAGCTCGCCGGGCATGTAGCCGTACGCATGGGCAAGACGGACCTCGCCCTGACGAGCCTGGAGCGTGCCATAGGTGCCGCCGGGCAGTCCGGCGACCCCCTGCTGGTCCCGATGATCGTCAACTCCGTGGCGTGGACGTACCAGCGGCAGGGGCGCCTCGACGACGCCCTGAGCATCGCCCTCCGCGCCGCCGCCGAAATGGGCCGTACCAACACCGCCGACGCCCTGAAGGTGTGGGGCGCGCTCACCATGAGCGCGGCCACCTCGGCCGCGAGAAGCGGCGACTACGAGCGTGCGGCGGCGATGATGGAGATGGCGGAGAAGGAGGCCGCGAGGGTCTCCAAGCTTCCCGAGGCCGGCGACAACCGCATGGTCAGCGTCTTCAGCCCCTCCTCGGTCCGCATCGAACGCGTCCGTCTCGCCGTCCAGTACGGCCACCCGCAGGATGCCCTCGCCCTGGCCAAGGGCATGCGACTGAGCAAGGACACCCCACCGTCCTGGCGCACCTGGCTCCTCCTGGACGTGGCCCGAGCCCACACCGACACCGGCGACGCGGCGGGCGCGGTCAAAACCCTGGAGTCCCTACGCCGTGTAGCCCCCACCTGGATGCAGCACCACACCCTGGCCGTAGCCATCGTCCGCGACCTGTGGAACCTCCCCAACCACCCACCGGGTCTGGCCGCGTTGGCGGAGTTCCTGGGGGTCCGCGAATAGCGTGGCGAAAGTGGGACGCAACGTCCCTGTCAGCGCCCTCGGCGTGCCGATTTCATGAACGCACACTGCCTCGGTTGCCGCACGCGCGGCCCGAGGACCGGCCGACCCGAGAGTGCAGACCGACATGCCGCAACCCACAACGCGGGCCCGTTCCACGGGCTTTCCCGGCTACAGCGAGACTCTGCCGCGCCAACCGGAGAGCGCGGCCGTGGCGAGACGCCTGGTACGGGCCGCGCTGGCGGTCTGGGCACTGGACCACCTGGCCGAAGACGGTGTCCTGGTGGTCACCGAGCTGGTGTCGAACGCCGTGCGGCACGCTCGTCGGGCAAGCGTTCGCGTGATCGTCGAGCGCACCGCTCAACGAACGGTCCGGCTCGCTGTCGCCGACCTCTCCCGCACCGGACCCGTCCCATGCTTACCCGGGTTGAACGAGGAAGAAGGGCGCGGACTGCTGCTCGTGGCCGCCTTGGCCACCGGTTGGGGCTGTGATGAGCGGCGCTGGGGAAAAATCGTGTGGGCCGAGCTGGAGGCGCGACGGTGAGCGGCGGCGAGGGCACGGCCTGGGTCGGTGATCTGGTCCACGATGAGGACGCCGGCCGGCGCGGCATCGTCACGGACGTGCGCGGCGGGTTCCTGTGGGTGCTTCGGCCGGAATTCGGGACGGGGCAGTGGACGTCGCTGGCCCCCGAGCGGCTCACCGTGGTGATGCCGCGCGAGGAGATGCGCGAGGAGCCTTAGGCCGAATACCACCCCTATGAGGGACCTCGGGTTTGTTCGCCCCCAGGCCGGACACCTGCTCGTTACGCCCCTGGTGGGAGAACGGATGTGGACCGCATCCACCTCCTGGGGCTGGAGTATGGAGGTGTGGTCTATGACTGCCGAGAACATCTGGAGCTATGGCCCGACCGCTGGGCACACGCCGGACGCTGATCTGAGCGGGTACAAGGTCGAGGCGCTCGACGGGCACATCGGCAAGGTGGACAAGCACTCGAACGATGTGGGGGAGCAGTACATCGTCGTGGACACCGGGGTGTGGATCTTCGGCAAGGAGGTCCTGCTGCCGGCCGGGACGATCACCGGGATCGACCACGAGGAGCGGACGCTGCACGTGGCGCGCACCAAGGACCAGATCAAGGACGCCCCCGAGTTCGACAAGGACAAGCATCTGGGCGACCCGGCGTACCGGGACCAGATCAGCGGCCACTACGGCCAGTACGGCCCGGGGCACTGAGCGGGACGTTCGCGCGTGCAGGAGCAGGGCCCGGTGGTCCGGGGGAGCGACCGCCGGGCCCTGCTGCCGTTCCCAGCCGGACTCTGTACGAGACTTCTACAGCAATGTAGATAATGATGGTGGGCGGGGCCGACCGGTCCCGGCCACCGCCCCGCTGGGAGGAACCGCATCCGATGTTCGGCCTGAGTGAAGTCGCCCTGCTCCTCATCGTGTTGATCGTCCTCCTCGGCGTACGGAAGCTGCCCGGACTCGTCCGCTCGGCCGGCCAGGCCACCCGCATCTTCAAGAGCGAGGCCCGCGCCCTGCGCACCCAGGACGCCCCGCCCGCCCCCGGCCCCGTCGTCGAGGGCACCGTCCTCCCCCGCGACGAACGGAGCTGAGCACGCCCGAAGGCGGCCTACGATCTACCCACGGCGGAAGGGAAAGGAGTGGGCGTGAACGACCAGCGGCGTACCCGGCGACGGGGCCAGGGCGAGTTGGAGGGGCTGGTGCTCTCCGCCCTGCGCGAGGCCCGTACGCCCGCGTCCGCCGGCTGGGTGCAGGAACACCTCGGCGGCGACCTCGCCTACACCACCGTCATCACCATCCTCACCCGCCTCCTCGCCAAGGGCGCCGTCACCCGCGAACGCGCCGGCCGCTCCTTCGTATGGACCCCGGTCTCCGACCAGGCCGGCCTCGCCGCGCACCGCATGCGCAAGGTGCTCGACGGCGAGAGCGACCGCGAGGCCGTGCTGTCCCGCTTCGTCACCTCCCTCGCACCGGACGACGAACGTCTCCTGCGGCACCTGCTGGGCGAGTCGGTCCCGGACGGAGAAGGCTGAGAGATCCATGGGCGTGTTCGTCCTGCTGCCGCTGGTGCTCCCCCTGACGGCATGGCCGGTCGCCCGGCTGGCCGAACAACGGCTGCACCCCCGCGCCGCGACCTGGCTGCTCACCGTGACCGCCTGCGCGCTGGCCCTGTGCAGCACGCTCTGCCTGACCCTGCTCATGGTGGTCGGCACCGCCCAACTCCCCGGCAACCCCTTGCCGGACGCCTGGTCGGACGACGAGGTGCGCGAGGCCGTCCCGTACGACGAGGTCGCGGGCCAGGCCGCCATTCCCGCCCTGCTGGCCGTACTCGCGGGCTGCTCACGCGTGCTCTGGCGGCATGTGCGGGTACGGCGGCGCGCCGAGCGGAGCCTCGCGGGCCTGCCCCGGCGTACGGTCGCCGTGCTGCCCGACCCGGAGCCCTACGCGTACGCCCTTCCGGGCCGGAACCGTGGACGCGTGGTGGTGTCGACCGGCATGCTGGCCCAACTGGCCACACGGGAGCGGCGCGCGCTGTTCGCGCACGAGCGGGCGCATCTGGCGGGCGGCCACCATCGGTTCCTGCTGCTGGTCCAACTGGCCGCGCGGGCCAACCCGTTCCTGCGTCCGCTGCGTACGGCGGTGTCGTACACCGTGGAGCGGTGGGCGGACGAGGAGGCGGCCGGGGTGGTGCGCAGCCGGCAGACGGTGGCCCACGCCATCGGCAAGGCGGCGCTGGTCTCGCGGCCGCACCCTGTGCTGGCCGGATTCGCCGCGCCGGGACCGGTACCGCGCCGGGTGGCCGCGCTGTTGGGGCCTGCACCCGCCGTACACGTCTGGCCCTCGCTGTTCACCGCCGTGGGAGTGGCGGCCTGGACAGCCGCCGCCGGAACGATGATCTCGGCGCTGTCCTCGGCCAATTCGGCGGTGACACTCTTCCTCGTACTGAAGGCGGCCACCCCGCTGTAGAGGCGGCCGCCCCCGTCAACTCGTATGGCTCAGAGGTCGAACTCGTGCGGCGGCAGGTCGAGGGCGAAGCACGCCTCGCGGACCACGCCCTGCTCGTCCTTGTCGAAGTCGCCGTCCGCGCCGCCGATCACGATGCCGATCTGGATGACGGCACGCGCCTCGGCGGGCTTCTTCTTCGCCTTGGCGATCTCCTGGAGCACACTGACCTTGCCGAAGTCGAAGTCGGCGGTCAGCTTGCCGAGGTTGTCCTCGAACCGGCGCTGGAGGTCCATGGCGTCGAAGTTCTGCAACACCTCATTGCTCGCGATGAGTTGGGCGACCCGGCGCCGCTCGGACGGGTCCACCGTGCCGTCGGCGGCGGCCACCAGCGCACACATCGCCATCGACGCGTCACGGAAGGCGCCGCTCTTGAGGTCGTTCTTCCGCGCCACCAACTGCGTCTGCATGGTGGCGGCGGAATCCTTGATGCGGTCCCACAGGGCCATGAGTACTCCAGATCTCGAAATGGAAGGAGCCGTGCCCGACTCCCAAGTGTCCCTTGTAATAGGGAAGTTCCTCAGTCCTCTTCTTCGTCGCCCTCGAAGAAGTCGCCCACCTCGTCGACGACTTCGGCCGCGACCATCCCGCCGACCACGCCGACGGCCAGCCCGGCCGCACCCGCCGCGACGGCGGTGCCCATGCCCATGCCGGGCCGGGATTGGTGGTGCGGCTCGGCGTACACCGCCGCCGGACGGCTCTCCAGCAGTTGCCGGAACCAGCCGTCGACCAGCGTGTTCCAGTCCCCCCCGGTCACATCGTGGGACACGGTGAACCGGCCGAGCGCGTCATGCCCGCCGCCCAGGAATCCACCCCGCTTGTCGGCCTCCACCACGACCTCCATGCCACCGGGATGCGCGAGGAAGGTCAGCTCGAACTCGCTCGCCCCGTACGCGTACTGCGGAGCCGGGGTCAGCTCGATCTCCTGGTAGAAGGGGAGTTGCTGACCCGTACCGCCGATACGGCCGTACTCCAGGTCGGCCGACCGGAAGCCGAAGCCCAGTTGACCGAGCGCCTCCAGGACGGCCTCCTGAACCGGCAGCGGCCGTACGGCCAGTGGGTCCAGGTCGCCCTTGTCCCGCGCCCCGCTGACCGCCAACTCGGTCCGCACGCCCAGCACGATGCCGAGCGGCTGTCCGTACAGCTCGGTGACCGGGGTCTCCCAGGGCAGCGGCACGTCGAACCGCACCGCGCGCCGCTCGCCCTCGCCGAGCCTGAACCCGCCGCCCACGGTGAACCGTTCGAAGACGACCGAGCCCTCGCTCTCGCCGTCCTCGTGCTCGGCCTCCACCCGGGCGACCAGCTCCAGCGTGATGTGGTCGACGTCGACCGCGGCCGACCCGCCCGCCAGGCGGACCTCTCCCGACAGCGTGCCGCCGGGCAGCACGGCACCGGGGTCCAGCACGGTGTCCACCGTGGGCCCTCCCACACCGAGCGAGCCGAGCAGCCTCTTGAACACCATGCGGCGTCCACTCCCTTTCTTGCTTCTACAAGTCTGTAGAAGCATAAGTGGCCACAAGGGCCCGGTCCACCAACGAGCCGGGGTGGCACTGACGTTCCACCGTCCCGGATGAAACGATCACGGCATGCCCGAGATGAAGCCCGCCCCCTGCCGGATCGTGGTGTGCCGGGACTGCTGCTGCGGCAGTCCCAAGGTGACCGGGGTCGACCATGCCGCGCAGACCGCCCGGCTCGCCGAGAGTGCGCCCGTGCGGATCTCCGACTGTCTCGATGTGTGCGACCAGGCCAATGTGATCGTCGTCCAGCCCTCCGCCGCCGGACGCGCGGCCGGGGGCCGTCCGGTCTGGCTCGGCCTCGTCAACGACCCCGACGCCACCGAGGACATCCTCGGCTGGGTGCACGCCGGCGGACCGGGCGTCGCGCCGCTGCCCGACATCCTCGATCTGTACGCCTTCAACCCGCCAGGCAGGCCGTAACTCGCCTACGTCACAACAGAGTTGGAGCACGACTCTGGTCGCCCCGCACCCCCTGGGCTACCGTCGGTAACACCTGCCGACGGCGACCGTCAGCACTTCCTCCCTGCCTCGGCAGCCTTCGTTCGTCACCCCGCACCGACGAATCTCCGGTGAAACTCCGACGAAAGGCAGCCATGGACAACCCCATCGCTCCCGCAGGGATCACCCGTCGCCGTGCCCTCACCGTCACCGGTGGAATGCTCGCCGGGACTGCGCTGGCCGCCCATGCCTTCCCGGCCTTCGCCGGGGAGTCGCAGGACGCGGACGCGATCGTCGTCGGACACGGCCTCGCGGGACTGGTCGCCACGGCCGAACTCGCCGCAGCCGGACGGAAGGTGCTGCTGCTGGACCAGGAGCCGGAGGCGAGTCTCGGCGGGCAGGCGTTCTGGTCGTTCGGCGGGCTGTTCTTCGTCAACTCCGAGGAACAGCGGCTGATGGGCGTCAAGGACACCCACGACCTCGCCTGGCAGGACTGGCTGGGCAGCGCCGGGTTCGACCGGGGCGTGGCCGATCCGGCGGGCCAGGACCACTGGGCGTACAAGTGGGCCGAGGCGTACGTCGACTTCGCGTCCGGGGAGAAACGGTCCTGGCTCGCCGGGCTGGGTGTGCAGTGGTTCCCGATCGTCGGCTGGGCCGAGCGCGGCGGGGGCCTCGCGGACGGGCACGGCAACTCGGTGCCGCGCTTCCATGTCACCTGGGGCACGGGGCCGGCCGTGGTCGAGCCGTTCGAGAAGAAGGTGCGGGCGGCGGTGGCGGCCGGGAAGGCCGGCTTCAGATTCCGGCATCGCGTCGACGGCATCGTCACCACGGGCGGCGCCGTGACCGGCGTGCGCGGAGCCGTCCTGGAGCCCAGCAGCGCGGCCCGCGGCAAGCCCAGCTCCCGTACCGTGATCGGCGAGTTCGAGCTGCGGGCGCCGGTGGTGGTCGTCACCTCCGGAGGCATCGGCGCCAACCACGACCTCGTACGCCAGAACTGGCCCGCGCGGCTCGGGACGCCGCCCAAGACCATGGTCACCGGGGTGCCCGCGCACGTCGACGGGCGGATGCTCGCCATCACCGAGCGGGCCGGCGGCCGCATCGTCAACCCGGACCGGATGTGGCACTACACCGAGGGGCTGCGCAACTACGACCCCATATGGCCCGGCCACGGCATCCGCATCCTGCCCGGCCCGTCCTCCATGTGGTTCGACGCCACAGGCAAGCGCTTCGGCACCCCCGACCTCCCCGGCTACGACACCCTGCACACCCTCGGCTCGATCACCGCCTCCGGCTACGACTACTCATGGTTCGTGACCACACAGAAGATCATCGCCAAGGAGTTCGCGCTCTCCGGCTCGGAGCAGAATCCGGACCTCACCAACAAGAACGTCTGGCAGCTCCTGTCCCGGATCTGGCAGACGCCCGAGCCGATCGAGAAGTTCAAGAAGAACGGCGCGGACTTCGTGGTCGCCACCACACTGTCCGAGCTGGTGGCCGGCATGAACAAGCTGACCGGCGACAACCTGATCGACCTGGCCCGGCTGAAGGGGCAGATCGAGGCGCGCGACCGGGAGATGGACAACCCGTACACCAAGGACGTGCAGGTCATGGGCATCCGCAACGCCCTCTCCTACATCGGGGACTCGCTCAGCCGGACCGCCCCCGCGCACAAGATCCTCGACCCGTCGGCCGGCCCGCTGATCGCCGTACGGCTCAACGTGCTCACCCGCAAGACCCTCGGCGGGCTCCAGACCGACCTCTCCGGGCGCGTGCTCGGCGCCTCCGGCGAACCGGTGCCGGGGCTGTACGCGGCCGGGGAGGTCGCGGGCTTCGGCGGCGGGGGAGTGCACGGCTACCGCTCGCTGGAGGGCACCTTCCTCGGCGGCTGCCTCTTCTCCGGACGCCAGGCGGGCCGGGCGGCGGCCGCGGCGACGGCGACCTGAGGCGGGTCCCTGGAGTGGCCTGCCGGAATGGGTGAACATCTGCCGGTGTCAAGCCCCCGTAAGCGCGGTTTTTGCGTGATCATGTGGACGGGACGGGACAAGAAGCGGTGATTTGGCGGCGAGTCGGGGCATCACCGACCATTGGGCCTGGCCCGGTGCTCCGGGAGGGCCGTTCACCTGGCCTTTTCCCGTGAGCCAGGTCACCGCCCGTCCCCCCTCTGTGCCGGTCACGGCCAGTTCCGCGAGAGGTAATCCCCACTCATGCAGGTCACCGGGACCGTTCCGCCGCCGGCTCCGGCGACGGACCCCCTCGGCGCCCCGGCCGAGGAACCGGGCTCCACCGCGACCAAGCACGCCCGCCGCTTCGGGCTGCCCGTCGCCACCGCCTTGGTCATGGGCAACATCATCGGCGGAGGCATCTTCCTGCTCCCCGCCTCCGTCGCCCCCTACGGCACGGTCAGTCTGGTCGCCCTCGGCGTCCTCACGGTCGGCGCCATCGCGCTCGCCCTGGTCTTCGGCCGCCTCGCCCAGCGCGACCCGCGCACCGGCGGGCCGTACGTCTACGCCCGCGAGGCGTTCGGCGACTTCGCCGGCTTCCTCGCGGCCTGGGCGTACTGGATCACCACCTGGGTGTCCAACGCCGCGCTCGCCGTCGCCGCCGTGGGCTACCTGGACGTACTGATCCCGGTCAGCCACCACCGCTGGACCGCCTGCCTCGCAGCCCTGGTCATCCAGTGGCTCCCGGCGCTCGCCAACTTCGCCGGCACCCGCTGGGTGGGCGCCGTGCAGTTGGTCTCCACGGTGCTGAAGTTCGTACCGCTGCTGCTCGTGGCGGTCGGCGGGCTGTTCTTCTTCGACCCGGACAAGCTGGGCCCGTTCAACGCGGGCGGGGGCAGCCCGGTCGGCGCGATCTCCGCGTCCGCCGCGCTGCTGCTCTACTCCTACCTCGGCGTGGAGTCCGCCGCCGTCAGCGCGGGCGAGGTCCGCGACGCCCGCCGCAACGTCGGCCGGGCCACCGTGATCGGCACCGCCGGCGCCGCGCTGGTCTACCTGCTCGGCACGGTCGCGGTCTTCGGCACCGTCGCCCACAACAGCCTGGTCAAGTCGACCGCGCCCTTCTCCGACGCGGTGAACGCCATGTTCGGCGGCACCTGGGGCGGCTGGGCGGTGGCGCTGGCCGCGCTGGTCTCGATGACCGGCTGCCTCAACGGCTGGACCCTGCTCAGCGCCCAGACCCCGTACGCCGCCGCACGCGACGGGCTCTTCCCGGCCGCCTTCACCCGGCGCCGGCGCGGGGTGCCGACCGTGGGCGTCGGCGTGACGGTCGTCCTGTCCTCGCTGCTGACCGTCTACAACTTCATGGCGGGCTCGGCGCACGTCTTCGAGGTGCTGGTGCTGGTCACCACCTTCACCGCGACCGTGCCGTATCTGCTGGCCACGGCCGCGCAGCTCCACCACCTCGCCTCCGGCCGCCGCGACGAGGTCGACGGACGGCGGCTGGTGCGCGACGCGGTGATCGCCGCCGTCGCCGCGGGCTTCTCCATCTGGCTGGTCGCGGGCGCGGGTTACGCGGCGGTCTACCAGGGCGTGCTGTTCCTGTTCGTCGGCATCCTGGTCTACGCCGTGATGGCCGGACGACGGCGCCGCGTCGAAGGCTGATCCACCCGGAGCCCGGCGGCCTCATCGGAGACCGCCGGGCTTCGGCGTACCCGCCACCCGCACAAGCGGAGCGCCTCCTACCGCTGGTGCCGGTGATCTTCGGCCGCTTACGGTGGCCGACCGATGACCGGTCCAGCGGGGAGTGATCAGACGGTGCAGCCGACGTTCGTACTGGTGCATGGAGCCTTCGCCAATTCCTTCTCCTTCGCGCCCCTCCAGGCCGAGCTGGGCCTGCTCGGGCACCGCTCGGTCGCCGTCGACCTGCCCGGCCACGGCTTCGCCGCCACCTACACGCACGCCTACCAGGCACCACAGGACCCCGATGCGCTCGCCGCCGCGCCCGGCGCGATCAGGGGCGTCACGCTCGCCGACAACGTGGCGCACCTGATCGGGGTGCTGGAGCGGGCCAAGCAGAACGGTCCCGTCATCCTCGTCGCGCACAGCCGCGGCGGCATCACGGCCACCGTCGTCGCCAACGCCCGGCCGGACCTGATCGACCGGCTGGTGTACGTCTCGGCCTGGGCGCCGGTGGAGCTGGAGGCGGGGCAGTACTACGCCGAGCCGGAGATGGCGACCGCCGACCCCGCCTCGCTCGCCCTCGCCCTGGTCGGCAACCCGGCCGAACTGGGCCTGCTCCGCGTCAACTTCCGCACCGCGGACCCGGAGGCCCTCGCCGCGCTCAAGGCCGCCTTCCTCGCGGACGGCACCGACGACGAGTTCCTCGTCTTCCTCAACACCTTCCAGCCCGACGAGAACCTCGACACGGGCACCCCGGCCGACCGCGCCCGGGCGGACACCTGGGGCCGTGTCCCGAAGACCTACGTCCGCCTCGCCGACGACGCGAGCATGCCGCTCGCCCTCCAGGACCGGCTCATCCGCGAGGGCGACGCACTGACCCCGGACAACCCCTACGACGTACGCACGCTTCCCGGCAGCCATCTGAAGTGGCTGGTCGACCCGGCGCCGGCGGCGCGTGTCCTCGGTGAACTCGCCGCACTCACCGGCTGACCGGCTCATCGGTGACAGGGGAAATACCCCTTTGTGCCGACGCCCTGGCCTGCCCCTGCTGTCATGTCTGGACAAACCATTGACACCGGACCCGGCAGGGACTTGTATCCCGTCCCGACGCAACAGCGCTCACCCTCCCCAGCACAGTGAGGTGCAGGACAGATGGACCGCTCTTCTCGCTCGCGCTCGCGCCGACTGGCCCCCGTCGTCGCGGTGGCCGCCGCCGCGGCCCTCACCCTCGCCGGCTGCTCCAGCGACTCCGGCGGGAAGAAGGCGGCGGAGGGCGGATCGGGAGCACCGGCCGGCAAGGCCGACACCCCCCGGATGACGGTCGCCCTGGTCACCCACCAGTCGCCCGGCGACACCTTCTGGGACATCGTCCGCAAGGGCGCCGAGGCGGCCGCCGCCAAGGACAACATCAAGCTCGTCTACTCCGCCGACCCCAGCGCGGGCACCCAGGCGAACCTGGTGCAGAACGCCGTCGACCAGAAGGTGGACGGCATCGCGCTCACCCTCGCCAAGCCCGGCGCGATGAAGGACGTCATCGCCAAGGCGAACGGGGCGAAGATACCTGTGGTCGGCCTCAACTCCGGGCTCACCGACTGGAAGAAGCTCGGACTGCTCCAGTTCTTCGGGCAGGACGAGAGCGTCGCCGGCGAGGCGCTCGGCAAGAAGCTGAACGAGGTCGGGGCGAAGAAGATCGTGTGTGTGATCCACGAGCAGGGCAACGTCGGCCTCACCCAGCGCTGCGACGGCGTGAAGAAGACCTTCTCCGGCAAGACCGAGACGCTGTACGTCAACGGCACCGACCGGCCCTCCGTGCAGTCCACCATCACCGCCAAGCTGAAGCAGGACAGTTCCCTCGACCATGTCGTCACCCTCGGCGCCCCGTTCGCGCTGACCGCCGTGCAGTCCGTCGCCGACGCGGGCGGCAAGGCCGAGGTCGCCACCTTCGACCTCAACAAGGACCTCACCGGCGCGATCAAGAAGGGCACCATCGAGTTCGCCGTCGACCAGCAGCCTTACCTCCAGGGCTACTTGGCCGTTGACTCGCTGTGGCTGTACAAGAACAACGGCAACTACAGCGGGGGCGGCGAGCAGCCGGTGCTCACCGGTCCGGCCTTCGTGGACAAGTCCAACGTGGACCGGGTCGCCGAGTTCGCGGCGAAGGGCACCCGCTGATGAGCACCGCCCAGCAGACGGAACCGGCGTCCGGCCCTGTGTCCGGCCCGGCACCGGGCGCCGGGCGACCGCTCGCCCTGCGGCTGATCGCCCGGCCGGAAGTGGGCGTGTTCCTGGGCGCGTTGGCCGTGATGGTGTTCTTCCTCGTCGCCGCGCCCAGCCTGCGCCAGGGCGACTCGATGGCCACCGTGCTCTACCAGTGCTCCACCATCGGGCTGATGGCGCTGCCGGTCGCCCTGCTGATGATCGGCGGGGAGTTCGACCTGTCCTCCGGCGTCGCGGTCATCACCTCGGCGCTCACCGCGAGCATGCTCAGCTACCAACTGACGGTGAACGTCTGGACCGGCGTCCTCGTCTCGCTCGTACTCTCCCTGGCCATCGGCGCGTTCAACGGCTGGATGGTGGTGCGTACCGGGCTGCCCAGCTTCCTGGTCACCCTCGGCACCTTCCTGATCCTCCAGGGCGTCAACCTCGCCGTCACCAAGCTGGTCACCGGCAATGTCGCCACCGACGACATCAGCGACATGGACGGCTTCGGCCAGGCCAAGGCGGTCTTCGCGTCCTCGGTCGGCATCGGGGGCGTCCAGGTGAAGATCACCGTCTTCTACTGGCTGGCCTTCGCCGCGCTCGCCACCTGGGTGCTGCTGCGTACCAGGTACGGCAACTGGATCTTCGCGGTCGGCGGCAGCAAGGAGAGCGCCCGCGCGGTGGGTGTCCGGGTGGACTTCACCAAGATCACGCTGTTCATGCTGGTCAGCTTCGGCGCGTGGTTCGTCGGGATGCACAACCTGTTCGCGTTCAACACCGTGCAGTCCGGCGAGGGCGTGGGCCAGGAGCTGATCTACATCGCGGCCGCGGTGATCGGCGGCTGTCTGCTCACCGGCGGCGCGGGGTCCGCGATCGGGCCGGTCTTCGGTGCGTTCATGTTCGGCATGGTCAACCAGGGCATCGTCTTCGCGGGCTGGAACCCCGACTGGTTCAAGGCATTCCTCGGCGTGATGCTGCTCGGCGCCGTCCTGATCAATCTGTGGGTCCAGCGCACCGCGACCCGGAGGTGAGTGAGATGACCGACCAAAACACCGCCCCACTGGTGGAGTTGCGCGACGCGGGCAAGTCGTACGGCAATGTACGCGCCCTGCATGGCGTCGACCTGACCGTGCACGCGGGCCGGGTCACCTGTGTGCTCGGGGACAACGGTGCGGGCAAGTCCACGCTGATCAAAATCATTTCGGGCCTGCACCGGCACACCGAGGGCGAATTCCTCGTGGACGGTGAGCCGGTGCGCTTCGACAGCCCGCGCGGCGCCCTCGCCAAGGGTATCGCCGCCGTCTACCAGGACCTCGCCACCATCCCGCTGATGCCGGTCTGGCGGAACTTCTTCCTCGGCTCCGAACTCACCAAGGGGCCCTGGCCGTTGCGCCGCCTGGACATCGCCCGGATGAAGGAGACCGCCGACCGCGAACTCCGCGAGATGGGCATCGCCCTGGACGACCTGGAACAGCCCATCGGCACCCTCTCCGGCGGCCAGCGCCAGTGCGTGGCCATCGCCCGCGCCGTCCACTTCGGCGCCCGCGTACTGATCCTGGACGAGCCGACCGCCGCGCTCGGCGTCAAGCAGTCCGGGGTGGTCCTCAAGTACATCGCCGCCGCCCGCGACCGGGGCCTCGGCGTCATCTTCATCACCCACAACCCCCACCACGCCTACATGGTCGGCGACCACTTCACCGTCCTACGTCTCGGCACGCTCGAACTCAGCGCGGCGCGGGGGGACATCACACTGGAGGACCTGACCAACCACATGTCGGGCGGCGCGGAACTCGCGGCGCTCAAGCATGAGTTGGCTCAGGTGCGGGGGGTGGATGTGGCGGAGCTGCCGTGATGCCGGCCTCCGGGCGGACGGGTGCCTTGCATACCCGCGTGGCTGGGCCAGACTGATGACAGTCGGCACCGAGGAGACCCGGCTGATCGTCGTCCGGGGCAACAGCGCCTCGGGCAAGTCCTCGGTCGCGGCCGGGCTGCGCGCACGGTTCGGCCGCAACCACTACGGCACGATGCTGGCGGACCTCGTGCGCGAGCACCGGGGCGTCTCCCGCTGCTACTACCTGGACGTGCCGCTGACCGAGACCCTCGTCCGGCACGCCACGAAGGGTGACGCGGCCTACTTGTCCCACGTCACTGACGACCACCTGCGCGACTGGTACCGGGAACGCGGCCTGCTCCCCGGCGGACTCGAGACCGTCATCGACGCGAGCAGCGCCCTGGCGGACACGGTGACCCGGATCATGCGGGAGTCGAGGCTGGACGGGATAGCGGCCATCGACCGCTGAGGCTTCAACTCGGCTGCTGCACCAGCCCCTTGTCGATCAGGCTCCGCGCGCAGTCCAGTACCGCCTCCTCCGCCGGTCGGGGCTGCCAGTCCAGGAGGCGGTGGGCCTTCTCTGTGCTGTGGCGGTTGCGGCGGCCGAGGGCGGGGAGGATTTCGCGGAGGGTGGGGTCGCCGAAGCGGGCTGCCAAGCGGACGACGAAGTCGGGGAGTTGGCGGGTCGGGACGCGGTGGCCGAGGTCGCCCAGGCCGTCCCGGAGTACGCGGGCCATGTCCGCCATCCAGAGGAACTCGCCCGTACCCAGGAAGCGTTGATCCGCCGCCGCAGGCTCGGTCATCGCTCGCAGGTGGAGGTCCACGAGATCGCGGACGTCCACGATCTCCAGGCCGATCCGGGGGACACCGCGCATCGCCCCGGTGAGCATCCGGGCGACGATCCCGACCGAGCCCTCGGTGCTCGCGGTGAGGACGGGACCGAACACCGCGCCGGGCAGCACGGTCGTCAGCTCGGTCGGGCCGTCGTACCGTGCCATGAAGTCCCAGGCGGCACGCTCGGCGAGGGTCTTCGCGCGGCGGTACGGGATCAGCGTCGGGTCGTCCGGGTCCGTCCACAGGGTCTCGTCGGTGACGCCCTCGCTGGCGTACGACGAGGGGCTGGCCGTGTTGGCGGCGGAGGTCAGCACCACGCGCCGCACCCCGGCCGCCGTGGCCGCGCGCAGCACGCGCAGGGTGCCGTCCCGCGCGGGCGTGACGAGGTCGCCGGAGTCCGTCGTACCGAGCGGGGAGGCCACGTGCAGGACGCGGTCGACGCCGCGTACGGCCTCGTCCCAGCCCGCGTCGGCGGTGAGGTCGGCGACGGCGAACTCCAGCCGGCCGCCGGGGTCGGTGACCGTCGACACGGCGTCGAGCACGGCCTGTTCGCGGCCGGGAGCACGCACGGTGGTGCGGACGGTGTGGCCACGGCGCAGCAGTTCGGCGACGCACCAGCCGCCGATGTAGCCGGTACCGCCGGTGACCAGGACTGTTTCGGGCATGGCTGTCCTTGGGTGCGGAGGGGTGGGGTATGTCAGAATGAAGAAACGGAGGGGGCTCCGGTATGCCGACCAACGTACCGGAGGGCCCTCCGCTTAGCAATCCGAGACGGAACGGAACACCGGTGAGCGCGAAACCCACCCGGAAGGACGCCCGCGACAACCGCGAGCGCATCCTCACCGTCGCCCGCGAGGAACTCGCCGCGTCGAGCAACGCCTCGCTCACGGCCATCGCCAAGCGCGCCGGCGTCGGCATCGGCACGCTCTACCGGCACTTCCCGACCCGCGAAGCCCTCGTCATGGAGCTGTACCGGCACGACCTCCAGCACCTCATCGACCTGGCACCTCAACTGCGCGACACGCAGCCCCCATTGACCGCCCTGCGGATGTGGTTCGACGAGGTGGCCCGGTACGGCAGGCTGAAGTTCGGCGTGGCCGAGGTCATCCACGCCGCGACCGGAAACGGTCAAGAGGACGAGTTCTACGGCCCGTTCGTCCAGGCCATCGGCACCCTGCTCGACGCCGGCGCGGCCGAGGGCACGTTGAAGGCGGGGGTCGACCCGGAGGACGTACTCCTCCAGCTCAGCGTGTTGTGGCGGATCGACCCCAGCCGTGACGGCGAGGCCCGCGCCGAACGCATCCTGAACCTGATCGTGGACGGCCTGCGCGCCTGAACCCTCAGCCGGTACGGACCTCCGCCAGGGTCACCGGCCGGTGCTCGCGCAGCGAGAGCGTGCACGCCTCCGCGATCCAGCCCGCCTCCAGCGCCTCCTCGACCGTGCAGGGGGAGGGTCGCGTACCGGCCACCACCTCGGTGAACGCGGCGAGTTCGGCGCGGTAGGCGTCGGTGAAGCGGTCCATGAAGAACTCGTGCGGGGTGCCCGAGGGGAAGGCGACGCCGGGCTCGGCCGAGCGGATCGGCAGCCGGTCGTCCAGGCCGACCGCGAGGGAGTCCGCGAACCCGAGCAGCTCCATGCGCACGTCGTGACCCCGTGCGTTGTGGCGGGAGTTGGAGACCACCGCGATCGTGCCGTCGTCCAGCGTGAGGACCGCGCTCGTGGTGTCGGCGTCGCCCGCCTCCCCGATGTACGCGGCACCCCGGTTGCCGCCGACCGCGTACACCTCGGTCACCTCGCGGCCGGTCACCCAGCGGATCATGTCGAAGTCGTGCACGGAGCAGTCCCGGAAGATGCCCCCGGACGCGGCCACGTACGCGGCGGGCGGCGGCGCCGGGTCCAGGGTGGTGGAGCGCACCGTGTGCAGCTTGCCCAGCTCGCCGGAGCGGACGGCGGCGCGGGCGGCCAGGAAACCGGCGTCGAAACGGCGGTTGAAACCGATCTGGATCGGCACCCCGCTCTCCCGCACGGCGCCCAGCACCGCCACGCCCTCCGCGATCGTCCGGGCCACCGGCTTCTCGCAGAACACCGGCACGCCCGCCGCGACCCCGGCCCGGATCAGCGCCGGGTGGGCGTCGGTGGCGGCCGCGATCACCAGGCCGTCGACCCCGGCCGCGAGCAGCGCCTCGGGGGAGTCCGCGACCTGGGCCCCGTATCGTTCGGCGGCCGCCTTCGCCGCGTCCGCGACCGGGTCGGCGACGACGAGGGAGGTGACGGCGTCCAGCGCGGACAGGGTCTCGGCGTGGAAGACGCCGATGCGGCCGAGGCCGAGAATTCCGATACGCATGTGCTCGAGTGCTCCTCGCGTGTGCTGGGACAGGGGCCGCGCTTCAGCTCACCGGCAGGTCGACCCACCCCCGGCTCCCGGCCGACACCGCCATCGCGTCCAGCACACCGGCCGCGCGCACCGCGTCCGCGAGTGTGGCACCGTAGGGCTTGCCCTCGGCGACCGAGCGGAGGAAGCGGTACGCCTCGATGACCTTGAGGTCGTCGTACCCCATCGCGTTGGCCGCGCCGGGCTGGAACGCGGCGAACTCGCCGTCACCCGGGCCGACGTACACCGTGCTCACCGGCTGGTCCTGGAACAACCCGCCCCGGCTGACGCGGAGTTCGTTCATCCGGCGGAAGTCCCAGGACACCGCGCCCTCGGTGCCGTGCACCTCGAAGCCGTAGTTGTTCTGCTCGCCGACCGACACCCGGCACGCCTCCAGCACACCACGGGCGCCGGAGGCGAAGCGCAGCAGACAGCTCACGTAGTCCTCGTTCTCCACCGGTCCGCGCTCGCCGCCCGCCGCGAGGGTGTGGCCGGCGGTGGCGCCGGTGGGGCGAGCGCGCTCGGGTACGAACACCGCCGTGTCGGCGGCCAGCGACGCGATGTCACCGAGCAGGAAGTACGCGAGGTCGGCGCCGTGCGAGGCCAGGTCGCCCAGCACCCCGCTGCCGCCCCGGCTCCGCTCGTACCGCCAGGTCAGGGCACCGTCCGGGTGGGCGGCGTAGTCGCTGAGCAGGCGCACGTGGGCGTGGGTGATCCGGCCGATCCCGCCGGAGGCGATCAGCTCGCGGGCGGACTCCACGGCGGGCGCGTTGCGGTAGTTGAAGCCGACCGCGCTCTGTACACCGGCCGCGGCGACTGCGTCCGCTACCGCGCGGGCGTCCGCGCCGCTGAGCCCGACCGGCTTCTCGATCCAGAGGTGCTTGCCCGCCCGGGCCATCGCGACGCCGATCTCGCGGTGCAGGAAGTTCGGCGCGGTGATGCTGACGGCGCGCACGCGGGGGTCGGCGGCGACCTCGCGCCAGTCGCGGGTG
This sequence comes from Streptomyces bauhiniae, assembly GCF_004784475.1. Classification (GTDB taxonomy): domain Bacteria; phylum Actinomycetota; class Actinomycetes; order Streptomycetales; family Streptomycetaceae; genus Streptomyces; species Streptomyces seoulensis. The sequence goes on along the minus strand of NZ_SRRT01000002.1, from coordinate 867,474 downwards.
GCGGTGGCGAAGCCGTACTGCGCCGCCGCCTCCTCCGCGAGGCCCGGTACCTCCTCGGCGACCGTCACCAGCTCGGGGCGCAGCGGGAGCCGGGGGTAGTGGTGCGGGAGGCGGGCGTACGCCCGGGTGTGCACCCGGCCCATCCAGCCGAAACCGACGACGGCGACACCCAGCGCATCCACGATGACAGCCCTTCTTCGGACCAGCTCCACATCTGCCGGGCCCACCTTTGTGCGGACAAATACCGGGTGTCAACCCTGGTGCGCGCCCCCGACCGGTGCACACCGGCGTGCGGGGTCGCGGGGGCCGGGTGATCGTGGGAGGCATGGCTGCTGACCCGACGGCGGAGACCGGCGCACCCCGGCCGCGGCGCGACACCCGCGAGTCCGTCCTGTTCGGCGGGGTGTACGGCGCCGTCCTGGCCAGCTCCCTGGTCGCCGCGCTCACCCAGCACGGGCACGGCTCGGCGGCCAGCCGGCGCTACGACGCGCTGTGGGTGCTGGTCACCGCGTTCGCCTCCGCCTTCGCCCACGGCTACGCCCACCACATCGCCGAACGCGGCCCCCGGCGCCGGGGCGAGGTGCTGCGCGCCCTCCGCGACGAGTGGCCGCTGGTCGCGGCCGTCCTGCCGACCGTGTTCCTGCTGGCCGGGGCGGGGTGGGGGTGGTGGCCGCCCGGTGACGTCGAGTACCCCGCCCTCTATCTCAACATCGCCATCCTCTTCACCCTCGGCGTGATCACCGCCCGCTGGGCCTCCCGCCGCTGGCCCTCCGCCCTCCTCATCGGCCTCGCCGACGCCCTCCTCGGCTTCGTCGTCGTCATCGCCAACGCCCTCATCAAGTGACCGGGCACCGCCGCGCGTGCGGTAGGGTTGACCTGCGTGATCACGCGGAACACTCCGCCGGATCACCTCGGGACGTGGCGCAGCTTGGTAGCGCACTTGACTGGGGGTCAAGGGGTCGCAGGTTCAAATCCTGTCGTCCCGACTTTATGGAGTCGCGGGTTAAGGCCGGGCACGGAGAAATTCCGTGACCGGCCTTTCGTCGTTTCGAGTGGCAGGTCGTACGGCTCCTGCCGGACTCGCTGGACTACGCCGAGGGCCGGATTCTCCAGCACGACTTCGCGGAACGTTACCGCCTCTTTCACGAGGGGAGGCGCAGGGAACGGAACCGCAACTTCCTTGCGAGTTCCATGCGCGCGGTGCACGAATGGCTTGTCGCGGAGTGCGAGGCATATCTAAGGAATCATCCCGGTGCCAGCGCGGAGGAAGCAGTGGAGCATTTCCGGTCCCAGGGGCGCGACGCCGCGTTCTCCGCGCTCCCGAGGACCGGCCCGGCCGCTACGTCATTACGCGCGGGATGTCCGAGACCTCGCTGTGGCTGGAGCGGCTGCTACGCAGCGACCGTATTGAGGTGGCGGACCCCGCCGAGGCGGCCCGGAAGATCGTCAGCTCACCCGAGGCTCTGGCGCTGCTCGCGGCCGATGATGAGGGACAACTCGTTCTGCGGGCCGCCGAACTGCGGCGGCGCTCGGCCGGGCTCGACTTGCTGCGTGCCGTCGTCGAGGACCCAAAGGCGCTGGAAAGAGACCTCCAACGGGCACTGGAGGGGCAGCACTGGATCTTCGGCGGCCGGTTCGTCGGCGAGGCCGCTCACCGTCGGCTGGTGCCGGGGGACGAGGTGGACATCCCGCTGATCCGGGGCGACGGGGCGCTGCACATCGCGGAACTCAAACGGGCCATGAGCCTCAAGGCGCCCCTGGTCAAGCGGCACCGCAACGCCTTGGTGCCCGCCGCATCGGTCCACGAGGCCGTCGGCCAGGCCGTCAACTATCTCACCGGGCTGGACGAACACCGCGACCGCATACGCGAGGAACTCGGCATCGAGGTCCGCCGGGCCAGCGCGCTGGTCCTGGTCGGCCACCCCGGCCTGCACCCCGACATACCGGAGACGGAGATCAACGAGGCGCTGCGGACGTTCAACTCGCATCTCACGCGTGTCGAGGTACTCACGTACAAGGAGCTGCTGGACAACGCGGAGCGGTCTCTCGCCGGCGAGCTTTTGTCCGCAGGTGCTTGACCCTGACATCGTGGCAAGGTTTTCAGTGGGGTGCTGGAGGTGGTCCCGATCGACATGACCGCTCAGCACACTCGTTTGGTCAAGGCTATGGGTGCCGACGACACTTCGGTTCGGCTTCAGGCGGCCATGACGGTCGGGGCGAATGCCGACCCTGCTTTTCTGGAGGCCCTGGTCGAGCGGTGTGCCGTCGAGCCCGATTTCTTTGTGCGGGACATGTTGTCCTGGGCGTTGACCCGACTCGCGCCGGAGGTCACTCTGCCTCGGCTCCGGCAGGAGTTGGGCTCCGAGTGCCGGCAGGCTCGTAGTCAGGCGTTGCACACGCTCTCCAAGATCAAGGACGGGAGCACATGGGGCTGGATCACCCGTGACCTTCTGCGCGATGCCGATGACGAAGTCGCGCGGACCGCTTGGCGCGCGGCCGTCGTACTCGTGCCCGAGGGGCAGGGGAAGGAGCTGGCCGAGGAATTGGTGCGGCAGCTCGGGCGTGGGGGTCGTGATGTGCGGTTGAGTCTCAGTCGGGCTCTGGTCGACCTCGGTGAAGAGAGTCGGCCCGCGCTGGAGGAGGCCGTCGGGCATCCGGACCCGGACGTGGCGGCGCACGCGCGGGCCACCGAATTGCTCCGGCGGGACCCCGAGGCCGGGTTCGACGTGGCGGTTGAGGAGGCGAAGCGTACGGTCGTGCTCGGGCCGGAGCGCAGGGCCGGACAGGCGTAGGAGGACGGGCGTTGCTCATTGGGGAGGTGGCCCGGCGGTCCGGGGTGAGTGCGCGGATGCTGCGGCACTATGACGCTTTGGGGCTGGTGCGGCCGACCGGGCGGACCGTCGGCGGGTATCGCGAGTACTCGGCCGATGATGTGCGCCGGATGTTCCATGTGGAGAGCCTGCGCTCCCTCGGGCTGTCGCTCAAGCAGATCGGGCGTGCGCTGGAGGACCCGGCCTTCACGCCGTCCGCCCTGGTCGGCGACCTCATCCAGTGGACGGAGGACCGCCTGGCGCGCGAGCGGGAGCTGCTCGAACGGCTCCGGGTGATCGACGCGTCCGCCCCCGCCGGCTGGCAGGACGTCCTCCGTGTCGTCGAACTCATGCGGGAACTCGACTCGTCCAGCGCCGCCCGCAGACAGCAGGCCGTCCTCACCCGGCCGGAGGGCATGCCGGTGCCGGCTGAGCTGCTGGCCGGGGCCGTACTGAGCGAGTCGGACCCTCACGTCGCAGGCGCGTTGCGCTGGGCGCTGGCCCGTACGGGCGATGACGGTGTGGCGGCGCTGGCAGCCGCCGCGGGTTCCGAGGACGTCGAGATCCGGCGGCGCGCGGTGCTTGCGATTGCCGGGATGGCGGACGTACCGGGTGCGATCCCGGTGCTCACGGGCCGGCTGGAGGACCCGGATGCCCTCGTGCGCAGACAAGCCGCACTGGCCCTGGGCGCACACGGAGTGTCGGCGGCCGTGCCCACGCTCGTCCGCATGATCGTGGACGGCACCAACGACGTGGACGCGGCCGAAGCCCTGGGAACCCTCTCCCAGGACCCTGCCTCCGCGACCCGGATCACGACCCTCCTGGCGGACCAACTGGCCGCCCCCACCGCCGACTCCGCGACCCGCATCCGCCTGATCCAGGCCCTCGTCGAGCTGGAGGGAATCGCCCCGCTGGAGATCCTGCGCCAACTCGCCCACGACGAGGACCACACGGTCGCCCTCGTCGCATCGGCCTTGGCGGGCGTCCTGGAAGAACGAGCCGGCGAGGTGCTGGACAACTCGTAGTGGTCGCCCAGCACATGTGCGTCAGCTATACACCAGCAGGTAATCGCATGTGCTCGTGCCATCGTGGATCGACGTGTCGCTGTTGAGGACGTAGAAGGCGCCGGCGAACCCGGTGGCGGTCATCTTCGGGACCACGATCATCGTCTGGTCGGCCATGTTCAGCGAGTTGGGCCGGACGACGTTCGTGTAGAGCAGGCCGAAGAGGTTGTCCCGCAGGTTGGGGAGCCGGAGGATGCGGTACACGCGGTCGCCCGCCGAGCCCGTGACGGCGGCCTGGTTGGCCGGGTTCGCCCACTGCGAGGGGGAGGTGGCCATACGGCCCTGCGACTCGAGTTCCTGGAGGCGCCGCTGGGTGCTCGCCCGGACGCCGGCCATGTGGATGTGGAGCTGGTCGAAGCGCCGGGCGCCCTGCGAATTGATGCCCAGGCCGATGTTCGGATACTGCACGGGGACGTCGCCGCCGCTGCGGGCGTTCTCCCACGCCTCGTGCCAGTAGTTCGCGGGCCCGCTGGTCACGAGGAACGGGCATTCGATACCCGTGACGCGGCACGTCGGCAGCAGGAGATAGTTGTGCGTCGTCTCCGGCTTCCCGTGCAGCACGATGTAATTCGGCGTCATCTTCAGGCAGTCCGGCTTGGTCTGCGGCGGCGGGGGGACGATCCCGCTGGTGCAGTACTGGACGTCGTGCCACAGCGGGTCGTTGTCCGTGGGCCGGCCGCAGATGCCCTGGAGGCTGGCGGGCGGACACGAGTTGCTGCCGCCCGGGGGAGGCGTGGTGGGGCACGAGTCGGGGGTCGGACCGGCGTCGGCACCGCTCGCCGCCGCAGCGGTACCGCCGCTCATCGCGGCCGCGCCCGCCAGGACCGTCGCGGCACCGACGACACCGGAGAGCGCGACGAATTGCCGCCGGGGGACTTCCTGCGCATTCTGCGGGTCATTCATTTCTGATCTCCGAGGGAGTGGGCGCTGTAGGGGGTTTTCGCAGAGTAAGTCCCGGAAATTGATTTACGGCGATTCCACGCATCGGCTGAATGAGTGAGCGTCCGGAATGGCGCTACGACCAACTAGTTCAGGCGCTCCGCCCGCAGCGCCGAGCGCCTCAGTTTCCCCGCCGCGCTGCGCAGTGGTTCCGTCACCAGCTCGACGGACCGGGGTCGCTTGTGGGGCGACAGCCGGGTGGCCAGGAAGTCGGTGATCTCCTCGGGGGTGGTCGTACGCCCCTCCTCGATCTGCACGATGGCGTGGACGCGGTTGCCCCGGTCCGCGTCCGGCAGGCCGATGACCGCGCTGGACACGACGTGCGGGTGCTCGGTGAGGGCGCCCTCGATCTCGGCGGGGTACACGTTCACCCCGCCGACCAGAAGCATGTCGGAGCGGCGGTCGTGGAGGTACAGATAGCCGTCCGAGTCGAACTCGCCGATGTCGCCGAGGGTCGACCAGCCGTCGGTCTCCTGGACCTCGGCTCCCAGGTACCGGAAGGCGGGCGGCTTGCCCTCCGCGACCCGCATGAAGATCTCACCGGGGACTCCGGGCTCGGTGACCGGTGTGCCGTCCAGGCCCACGATCTTGATCTCGCCCCAGGTGGGACGGCCCACCGAGCCCCGGTGCGCCAGCCACTCCGTGCCGGAGATCGTGCAGCCGGCCTGGGCCTCGGTGCCCGCGTACAGCTCCCAGATCCGGTCCGCGCCGAGCCAGTCGATCCACGCCTGCTTGGTCGCGGGCGGGCAGGGTTCCGCGCAGTGCCAGACCGAGACGAGGGAGGAGAGGTCGTAGCGGTCGCGCACCGGCTCCGGGAGGGCCAGGATGCGGCGCATCATGGTCGGCACCAGGTACACCCAGGTGATCGCGCGCCGTTCGACCTCGGCCAGGACCCGCTCGGCGTCGAACCGCTCCAGGAGAGTGACCGTGCCGCCGTTGAACAGCGTCGTCATGGCCGTGGAGAAGGGGGCGTTGTGGTGGACGGGGGCGGTGACGAGGGACTGCTCGCCGGGCCGCAGTCCCCACGCCTCCATGTCGAAGGGGTTGAACGCCCCTTCCGCCCCCGACAGGATGATCTTAGGTCGACCGGTCGATCCGCCCGAGGTGGGAGCCTTCCATGAGGGGCCGATCTCGGTGGTCAACTCGCCCGCACCGGTGCCCAGTCGACGCAACTCGGCCACCGTCGTGGACCGGTCGAGCGCGCCCTCTTTGAGCCCGACGACGACCGGTGGTTCGGACAGTGCGAGGATCGCCCGCTCCTCGGCCGGTGCCAGCCTGGTCGACAACGGCTGGGGAACCGCGCCGAGTTTGAGGCAGGCGAAGGCCGCCACCACGACGTCCACGCCGTTCGGCAGCATGAGGGGGACGATGTGTCCGCGCTCGACGCCGGAGAGCTTCAGACCGCGTGCGACGGCGTCGCTCGCCCGGTACAGCTCCTCCCAGGTCAGTTCCGTGTCGCCGGCGCGAACCGCTACGGCGTCGGGGCGTTCGGCCGCGTGGGCGGCGGGGATGTCACCGAGCGGGAAGCCCGGTTCGGGGGTGAACATGGCTGTGGCTCCTCGTCGTTGGGGAGTTGGGGATTCCGGCCGGTCAGGGGTAGAGCTGCGCTCCGGGCAGCGCCTCGGGATCGCGGCGCACCTCGGCCGGGTTCGTCTCGGGCAGGAACCACGCGCCGGCGAAGGTGATCAGGCCCATCAGGGCGATGTACGCGGCGACCAGCGTGGTCGACCCGGTCTTCGCGATGACGGCGGTCATCAGGACCGGCGTACCGCCGCTGACCACGATGGCGGAGAGCTGGTAGGCCAAAGAGGCACTGGAATAGCGGACGTTGGGTGCGAACAGCTCCCCGAGGAAGGCCGCCATCGGGCCGTACGTGAGCCCCTGGAAGAGGAAGCCGACGGTGATCGCGACGAAGACCAGCGGCGCCGAGGCCGTATCCACCAGGGCGAAGTACGGGAACGCCCAGGCGGCCACGCCGAGTCCGCCGACCAGGACCAGTTTGCGGCGGCCGAAGCGGTCGGAGAGGTGGCCCGCATAGGGGAGTATCCCGGCCATCAGGGCCGAGCTGAGCAGGGTGACCGTGAGGAGGGAGTCGCGGTCCATGTGCAGGGTCGTCGTGCCGTAGCTGAGCAGGCCGGTGATGCTGACGTAGAAGAGGCTGTTGGTGGCGGACAGGGTGGCGCAACCGAGCAGGATGGTGCGCCAGTTGCGGCGTACGGCCTCGGTCAGCGGGGCCCGGACCACGCGCGCCTCCGGCCTGCGGGCGGCTGCTTCCTGGAGTTCGCGGAAGTCCGGGGTGTCCTCGACCTTGTTCTGGATGTGCAGGACGACCGGGAACATGACCGCGCTGAGCAGGAACGGGACGCGCCAGCCCCAGTCGAGGAACGCGTCGCTCGAGATGACCGAGCCGGTCGTGGTGAAGATGAGGTTCACGATGATGACCGCGACCGGGACGCTGGTCTGGCCGAACGTGCCCGCGAAACCACGGCGTTTGGGGTGCGCGGACTCCGTGAGCAGCAGCGCGATGCCGCCCCACTGGCCGCCCGCCGCCGCACCCTGGATGAAGCGCAGCAGCACCAGCAGCACCGGCGCGAGCACGCCCACGCTCGCCGCGCTCGGCAGACAGCCGATGAGGAACGTCGCGGCGGCCATGCCGATCAGACACGCCACGACCGTGGGCTTGCGGCCGTGCTTGTCACCGAAGTGACCGGCGAGCAGCCCGCCCAGCGGCCGGGCGACGAACCCCGCCCAGAAGGTGCTGAAGGACAGCAGCGTGCCCATGAACGCGGACGAGTGCGGAAAGAAGACGTGCGGGAAGACCAGTGCCGCCGCCGTGCCGTAGAGGAAGAAGTCGTACCACTCGATCGAGCTGCCGATCAGCCCGGCCGCCAGCAGCTTCCAGTTGGTACGGCGTACGGGCGCGGTGGCGGGATCGGAGCCGTTGCCCTGGACGTGGGCCTGCGCGGATGAGGCCATGGGAGGCATCCCTCCGGTTCTGGTCAGGGGTATGTGCGGGGACGCCCGCCGGCCGGTCGGGACATGTGTCACAGCTCTGTGTGGGGCGAGAGTAGGGCTGAGCAAGCGCTTTGGGAGATGGGGATTCGCTACACTCCTCGCACCCCAGAGGTGGGTGAATCCACCACCTCCCTTCCCGTTGAAGGCGAGCGATGGCAGACAGCGATTCCGGGTCGGCGGGCGAGGGCGGTCAGGGCGAACTCGCCGCCTACCGGCTGCGCCGCGAACGCGAGCTGAGCAGCCTGTATGCCACGGCCCGCTCGCTGACCGTGCTGGGCAAGGTCGACGAGGTGCTGCCGTCGATCGTCCGGGAGGCGCACGAGCTGATCGGCAGCGACTTCGTCTATCTCTCGCTCCGCGACACTGGCGGCGCGCTCGCGCTCAGCGCGGCGGCCGGCACCATCTCGTCGGAGTTCTCCTCCGCGCGCATGCCCGCCGGGGCCGGGCTCGGCGGCTGGGTGATCGAGACCCGGGCGCCCGTCTGGGTCAGCGACTACCGCCACGCCGACGGCTTCCACCGCGACCCCGTCTTCGACCGGCTCGTCTCCGACGAGGGGCTCGTGGCACTGCTCGGCGTACCCCTCCTGGTCGGTGACCGCGTGATCGGCGTCCTCTTCGCCGCCGACCGCACCGAGCGCCCCTTCGAGAAGGACGAGGTCGCCCTCCTCAGCGCCTTCGCCGACCATGCCGCGATCGCGCTCAACAATGCCCGGCTGTACGACGAGAGCCGGGTGGCACTCCAGCGGCTCCAGGACGCCTACCGCGTCATTGAGGACCAGGTCGCCACGATGGAACGGGCCGCCGCCGTGCACGAAGCGCTGACCCATGTGGTGCTGACCGGGGGCGGGCCGGGGGACATCGCGCAGTCGTTGGTCGACCACCTGGAGGGCGTGGTCACCATCCGGAACCGGGACGACGAGGTCGTGGCCACGCGATCCTGCGGGGCGGCGGCGGTAGGTGAAGACGCGCGCCTGGAAGGGGAGTTGCTGGCGGAAGCGCGCCGGACCGGCCGGTGCGTCCACGGCGAGGGTGCCGACGGCACGGTCCTCAGCGTGGCCGCCATCCAGGCCGGGGGCAGCCACCTCGGCTCCCTGTCGCTGAGGCGGCGGGCGGCCACGGAATCGGCGGACGTCCGGATGCTGGAGCGGTCGGCCCAGATCACGGGCCTGCTCGCGCTGCTGCGGGACGCCCGAGTGGAGGCCGAGGAGCGGGTACGGGGCGAGCTGCTCATGGAACTGCTGTCCCACCCGCCGCTCCAGCCCGTCCACCCGGCACTGCGTGACCGGGCGCTCGCGCGGGGCGTCGACGTGGACCGGCTCGACGTACTGGTCACGGCCGACTGCCCCGACCGGTCCACCGCCGACGTCGTCCGCGAACTCCACGCCTCATCAGCGGAGTTGTCCGGCCTCGCGGGCGAATACCTGGGCCGGGCGACGATGCTGCTCCGCGCCGACGACCCCGAGGCCGCGGTACGCACGCTGCACCAACGGCTGCGCCGCAGGCTCGGTACGCCGGTGCTCGTGGTCGCCGACCGGATCACCGGGCACGACCCCGCCCACTCCTACACGCTGGCCGTCCGCTGCCTGGACGTCATGCGCAGCCTCGGCGAGACCGACCGGGGCGCCACGACACGGCGGTACGCGATGTACGGGCTCGTCTTCGACCCCCGGCGCGCACAGGAGTTGGAGGGGTTCGTCACCGACTCCCTCGGCCCCCTTCTCGACTACGACCAGCGCCGCTCGACCGATCTCGTGAGTACCGTCGCCGCCTACTTCGCCCACTCCGGGAATCTCAGCCGGACCGCCCACGCCCTCCATGTGCACACCAACACCCTCCTGAAGCGCCTGGACCGCATCACGGCCCTCCTCGGCGACGACTGGCGCTCGGCGGACTCCGCGCTGTGGCTCCATCTGGCGGTGCGACTGCACCAGTTGAGGGCGGTGCTGGACGGGCCGGGTTAGGTCAGGGCATCGCGGTCGCGCAGGGCCAGCAGGGTCCAGCCGTGGCCGGACGGGTCGAGGGGCCTGGTCGCGGCGGTGAAGAGTTCCGCCGCCCGGCGGTAGGAAAGGCGGCCACGGCCGGTCACCGGGCAGCGGTCGGCCGGGGGCGTGGTGGCGGGGGCCCGGCGGGCGGTGACGAACACCGGGCCCGCGGTGCGGCCGGCGAGGAGGAGGGGGAGGAGTCGGGCTGTGCCCTCGCCCCAGCTCAGGCGGGTTGTCGTGCTGGGTCTGGTGCGGCGGGCTGCGAGGTCCAAGTGGTCGATGTTGAGGGCGAGTACGTGTTCCACGGGGGCTCGGGACTCGTGGAGGAAGTACCAGAGGGTCAGCTCCCGGAGGGGAGCTTGTAGGGCCAGGGCGGCTCGGGCGCAGTTCGGGGGCCGGGGTGGGGCTGGTGCGGGTGGCTGGGCCAGGTCGAGGGCCGGGTCTGTGGTGATCCAGCCCTGGGCCAGCCACCATGCTGTGGCTGCGCGGAGGCAGGCCAACTCGCGGATGAGTGTGCTCGGTTGTGCGGTCGTGGAGCGGTCGGTCAGTCCTCGGCGCAGGCGTTCCGGGGTGTCCGGGTCGGCCAGGGCGGCGAGGGGGACGGCCGGAGGGTGGGCGCCTCTGCGGTCGCGGCCGGTGGGAGTGCGCCGGTCGACCAGGGGCCAGGCCCAGCCGAGCAGGGAGATGCGGTAGATGCGGCGGGATGCGGGGCCGAGGCCCGCGGCGGCCAGGTAGCGGTCGACGGCGGCGCCGTATTCGACTGGGGCCGTACTCATATTGCTCACCCGCAGTAAATAAGTGCTATGGGGACCTTCAAGGGTTTCGGTGACTGACCATACCATCAGGCGTGTTGCAGTAAACGGTGCCTATTTACTGCGTCAATTCGCTTCGACAGAAGCTTTTTCAGAAAGCGGCGGCATTTCTTCGCGAAATCCCTTGCGGTGAATTGTTCGGCGGAGGCAAAGTGCGGATTCATGACACTCGGTACTCACCGGCTGCGTGTGCTGCGGCATGCCCGGTTCCGGCGCTTCCTGCTGGGGCAGACCACCTCGCTGCTCGGCTCGGGGATGAACACGATCGCCACGACTTTCGCCGTGCTGCGGCTTCCCGATGGAGGGGTGAATGCCGTCGGCGGGGTGATGGCGGCGCGGATTCTCGCGGTACTGGTCGTGCTGCTGCTCGGGGGTGTGTTCACCGACCGCCTTGGGGCCCGTACGGTCATGCTGGCGGCGGACGCGCTCCGGTTCGGATCGCAGGCTGTGCTGGCTCTGCTGTTGCTCACCGGCAGTGCGCGCATCTGGGAAGTCGTTGCGCTGGCGGTGCTCCTCGGGGTGGGCGAGGGAGGGTTCATGCCGGGGCTGTCGGCGCTGGTTCCCGGTCTTGTCCCGGAGGGGGAACTCGCCTCTGCAAACGCCCTGTTGGGGATGGCTCGGCCGGTGGCCACGATCGTGGGGCCGGGGCTCGCCGGACTGCTGGTCGCCGCCTTCGATGCGGGGACGGTGGTGGCGGTCGATGCGGTGAGCTACGGCGTGAGTGTCGTGGCGCTGGTGGGGTTGCCGGTGGTGCGGGCCCAGGCTCCGGGGCTGGGGTTGTTCAGTGAACTCGGTCGGGGCTGGCGGGAGTTCACCTCACGCACCTGGCTGTGGGTCACGACTCTCCACATCGGCCTCTTCAACTTCCTTCTCTGGGCGCCGTTCCTGGTGCTCGGGCCGTCCATCGCCGAGCAGCGGCTCGGTGGGGCGAGGGCGTGGGGGTTGGTGCTGGCGTTGGAGGGCATCGGGGCGATCGTCGGCGGGGTGCTGTTGCTCGGCCGGAATCCCAGGCGGGGGCTGACCTGGTCCGTTGCCGCGTCTGTGGGATGGGCGGTTCCCGTGGCCGCGCTGGCCATGGGGTTGCCGCTCGCGTGGGTGGCGGGCGCCGCCTTCTTCGCGGGGATCGGTGCGGCCGTGTGCACCACCCTCGCGGCGACCGTCATCCAGCGGGACATCCCGGCCGAGGTGCGGGGACGTATCAGCGCGTTCGACAGTCTGGGTGCCTTCGCCCTGGGACCCCTCGGGCTGGCGCTCGCCGGGCCGGTGTCGGGAGTCGTCGGCGCCGAGCGGCTGTTGGGGTTCGGGGTGCTGTGGCAGGTGACGGCGGTGGGGGTGGTGCTGGCGGTGCCGTCGGTACGGAGGCATGGGGCAACTCCGCAGGTGGCGGCACGAGTTGCGGTCCACTGACCGTCCGCCGACAGCAACGCCTACCTGTCGGCCGGCTATAGCCTGTCCGACGACGGTTTGTGGGTCACCCAGAGGAGTTCCGCGGGCCAGCGGTGTGCCCAGTCGGGTGGGTCGGTCTTGTTGTAGCCGTTGAGGGTCTCGGGGTCGGGGCGCGGCTCTATGAGGTCATCGATGACGAGGCTCGCGCCGCGCAGGACCCTGACCCAGTCGCCGTAGGTGAGTTGGTAGCTGGTCGCGCCGTCGCCCTCGGCGATGGTGTCCAGCGCGAAGTAGTCCTGCTGGAGCGTCGTGGTCACGCGGGCGGCGGCTTCGTCGTAGCAGGCTTCGAACCATGGGCTGGCGACGTTGAACACCAGGCGGCCGCCCCGGCGCAGGACGCGTGCGGCCTGTGGGACGGCCAGGTGCGGGGGCGCCCAACTGAGTCCGCCGAAGTCGCAGAACACCAGGTCGAAGGTGTCGGCGGCGAAGGGGAGTTGTTCGGCGGTGCCTTGGACCAGCGGGTAGCGGTCCGCTCCCATCGCGCGGGCAGCCGCGCCGAGTTGAGCCTCGGACAGGTCAAGCCCGACCACGTCCGCGCCCTCGGCGGCGAGTGCCCTGGACCACTGGCCGGCGCCGCAGCCGAGTTCGAGGACGCGTTTGCCGGTGACGTCGCCCAAGGCTCGCAGGTGTGCGTCGGGGATGGAGTACATGCCCCACAGCCGGGGTGCGGCGCCGATCTGCGGGTCGTGCTCGTGCTGGTAGGCGCCGCTGATCCGGTTCCAGAGCCGCCGGTTGGCGGGGATGCTGTCCACGGGCCGACTCCAGCACTGCCCGCCGGGGGCGGTCAACACGATTAGGGCACTGGCCGCCACCCCGGCCCATGAAGCACCGCACCAAGTGGACCCGTGCTGGGCCCACTTGGCGCGGGACAGAACTACTCGCCCAGCGGCTTGTTCAGTACCGCCTTGCGGTGGCTGAAGGTGTCGAGGGAGTAGCGGCCGTGATAATTGCCCATGCCGCTCTCGCCGACGCCGCCGAAGGGGAGGTCGGAGACGGTGAGGTGGGCGAGGGGGAGACCGTTGCCGAGGCCGCCGGAGGAGGTCTCGGCGGCGATGCGGTCGCGGGTGGTGTCGGAGTCGGTGAAGACGTACAGCGCGAGGGGCTTGTCGCGGTCGTTGATGAAGTCCACCGCCGCGTCCAGGTCCGGCACGGTGACGATCGGGAGGATGGGCCCGAAGATCTCCTCCTGCATCACCGGCGCGTCCGGCATGACGTCGGCCAGTACGGTCGGCGCGATGTACTTGTCCGTACGGTCGCTGCCCCCGCCGACCGCCACCCGGCCGGAGTCCAGCAGGCCGGAAAGCCGGTCGAAGTGGCGCTCGTTGATGATGCGGCCGTACTCCGGGGAGGCCGCCGGGTCGGTGCCGTAGATGCCCTCGACCGCGCGGACGAGCGCCGCCTCCAGCGCGGGGGCGGTCGCCGGGTCGGTGAGGACGTAGTCGGGGGCGACGCAGGTCTGCCCCGCGTTGAGGAACTTGCCGCGCGCCAGCCGGTCGGCGACCACGTCGAGGTCGGTGTCCCGGTCGACGAACGCCGGTGACTTGCCGCCGAGTTCGAGCGTGACCGGGGTGAGGTGCTCGGCCGCTGCGCGCATGACGACACGCCCCACCGTGCCGTTGCCGGTGTAGAAGATGTGGTCGAAGCGCTGGGCCAGCAGGGCCGTCGTCTCCGGGATGCCGCCCTCGACCACGGCGACCGCGTCGGTGTCGAGGTAGGCCGGGATCAGCTCGGCCAGCGCGGCCGAGGTCGCCGGAGCCAGCTCGCTCGGCTTCGCCACGACCGCGTTGCCCGACGCGAGGGCGCCGACCACGGGGGCGAGGAGGAGCTGGGCCGGGTAGTTCCAGGGGGCGATGACCAGGACGACGCCGAGCGGGTCGTACTGCGTCCAGGCCGTGGCGTCGGCGCCGAGGTAGGCGGGGACCGGGGCCGGCTCGGGGCGCAGCCACTCGTCCAGGTGCTCCAGGGTGTGGTCGATCTCCCGGATGGTGAAGTCGATCTCCGTACGGTGCGCCTCGGTGGCGCTCTTGCCCAGGTCGGCGTGGAGGGCGGCGGCGAGGTCGTCCCCATGCTCGGTCAGCATCGCGCGCAGCCGGCGCAACTGCTCCTTGCGCCACTCGACGGACTTGGTCCGCCCGGTACGGAACGTGCCGCGCAGCCGGGCCACGGTGTCGGCGGCCTGCTCGGTGGGGGAGTGGTTCACGGGTGCCTCGCATCGTCGACGATCAGATGTAAACACCAACCTTTCAGAGGGTGGAACAAATTCCGTGGATTGCCCGGAATGACGTAGATCACGGCGTGTACGCGAAAGGGCCGCCCCGGACTGCTCCGGGACGGCCCCACGAGTGACTCAGGAAGTGGTCAGGTTGATCACGCGGTGGTCGGACAGCGTGCCGTCCACGACCCGGCACGTGTACGTGGGCCCCTGCGGACCGAAGATGTAGTCGATCTTGTTGTTGCCGTCCGTGGGCGCGCCGGTGTGCGGCGAGGACGGGGTCGGCTGCCCGCACTCCTGGTGACCGGGGTAGAGGGCGCTGAGGTAATCGACGTCGTTCTGGGTGGTGTTGAGGTCACCGCCGTAGTAGGTGGTGTAGCCCTTCTCCGCCAGACCGTCGACGGTCGTGCGCATCGCCTGGGCCTGCTTCGGCCGGACGAGGTTATTCGGGTCGGTGTCGTCGCCCTGAGGCTTGCCGTTCGCATCCGTGTACGGGCCGCTGCTGAAGTGCGCGTTGCAGTACGCGGAGCCCTCGGCCGGCATGATCGCGCAGAGCATCGGTCGCTGCTCCTTGCGAGGCTTGGCCGGGTCGACCGGCGACGGAAGCACGGTGCCCTGGTACCACGTGTTGCTGTCGGGGACGGCCAGGGCGATGCCGAAGGAACCCCGGCCGGCACCGCCTTCGGTGTTGTCGCATTCCTTCTGTGCCTGGACGGTCGTGTCCGCGACGTTGTAGTACGTCGGCATGAAGCGCACGTCCATCGGACCGGCCCAGCTCTCGAGCGCCAGCTCCAGGGGTTTGGCCGCCTTCTCGCAGATCTCCTGGAAGAAGATCGCGTCGGGGCGCCGGGTGCCCATGGCCTGGTGGAGCGCGTTCGACACGTTGGTGGCCACGGTCGTGGGCGTGGCCTTGTCGAGGGAGCAGCCCCCGTTGTTGTTGGCGCAGACGTTCCACGAGACGACGTCACGCGCGACCGGCGCCTGGGCGGTGGGCGCGGGGACGGGACCGGTGGAACCCTGCCCGCCTACCTTCTCCAGGGTGAAGCGCTCCCAGGATCCGAGGTCGTCGGGGCTGGCGGGCTGCGCGGTACGGGCCCGCAGCAGGCCCTTGTCCGGGTAGGTGCCCAGCTCTGCCGCGACATACTTGCCGTTGGAAGCCAGCAGGCCGAATGCGCCTTTGGACAGGGGCTTCAGGGTGAAGCGCTCCCAGGCCCCGATCGTCGTCGCCCGAGTCCGGAGCAGGGAGGCGCTGGCGTCGTCCTCGGTCGTGACGTAGTTGCCGGTCGCCTCGGAGCGGAAGCTCACCTTGCTGCCGAAGCCCTCGTCACTCCCCTCCCTGATCCAGTCGGTGTGCAGCGTGAACTGCTCAGCGGTGCCGGGTGTGGTGGCGGTCAGGTTGGCCCTGAGCTTGGTGTCGCCGTTGGCCCCGGCGGAGACGGTCACGTAGTGATCGGCCACCTTCAGTGCCCACCTCTGGCCCGCCGACGACGGAGGTACCGGGGGGTCGGCCGCGGCGGACGGCGCGGCCAGTGCCACGACGGTGCCGAGCGCGGTGAGAACCGCCGCCGACAGGAGCCGTATTCGTTTCAGCATGGGTGATCCCTCGTGAAGACACCGCGCCGGTGCGCGGATGTGAACGCGAGGTGAAGTGAACCATGATCCAGACCGGCAGGGCATGGACATGCCTTACCGGCCGTTTCCCGGTCTAACCGGCCCTGGCGGGTCAGGTGTCCGACCCCAGCCCCACGTCCAGCCCGTCCGTCTCCGTCCAGAACCGTTCGTCCGCGTCCTGGAGGCGGGAGGCGGCGTGGTGGAGGTGGAGGCGGGCCGCGGACTGGGCGGCTTGGGGGTCGTGGGACTCGATGGCGGAGAGGATGGCGTGGTGTTCCTGGCGGACGGCTTCGAGGAAGTCGGTGCGGCGGGCCTCGTTGGCGCGGGTGACGCGGATGCCGCCGCGGGCTACCTCGCCGAGGTAGTGGACCGTCTGGAGGAGGACCGGGTTGCCGGTGGACTCGGCGATGGTGCGGTGGAAGGCGAGGTCCTCGTCCACGCCGTCGCCGTCGGCGGCGACCGCCGTGTCCAGCGCGGCCAGCGCGCGGCGCATCCGGGCGATGTCGTCCGGCGTGGCACGGGTCGCGGCCAGGGCCGCCGCCTCGCCCTCCAGGGCCGCGCGGACCTCGACGATCTGGAGCACCTTGGACTTGGTGCCGGGGGACTCGCCCTCCAGGTCGAGCGGCCGGGTGCGCCGGGGCAGGACGAAGACGCCGAGGCCCTGGCGCGGCTCGACCAGGCCCGCGTTGCGCAGCCGGGACACCGCCTCGCGGACGACCGTACGGCTCACGCCGAGCTGCTTGACCAGCGCGACCTCGGTCGGCAGTCTGTCGCCCTCGGCGAGCCGCCCGGACTCGATCTCCTCCGCGAGTATCGCGGCGACCCGGTCCGCGAGCCGTATCGGACCGCTCACCTTGGAAAACATGCTTTTCAGTCTATCGACCGGCGTTCTGCGGCCCCGCCCCGAGCGCGGTGACGGCGGTCACCGCGTCGGCATGGTCGGCCAGGTACTCCCGGAGCACCGACTCGAAGTCCGGGTCGGCGGCCAGTCCGAGCGTGGCGGCGCGCGCGTTGTCGAAGTCGGCCGGCCAGGACCCCACGATGGCCTCGACGGCGGGGTCGGGCGCGACGGTCACGAGGTTCGCCACGGCGTCTCCGGCCACCCGGCGAAGGGTGTGGAGCATGTCCGAGACCGAGACCGTCAGCGCGGGCAGGTTGACCGGGAGCCGGCCGTCGAGCTGACCGGGCCCCTCGCCCCGCTCCAGCTCCGCGACCCGGAGGATGCCCGTGACCGTGCGCCGGGGCGAGGCCAGGGCCACCCGCAGGCCGGGGTCGACGGGGGAGACGGCCGGCAACCCCGCCAGTGGCTCCCGGACGACACCGGACAGGAACCCGGACGCGGCGGCATTCGGCCGCCCCGGCCGCACCGACACGGTCATCAGCCGGGCCACCCGCCCGTCCACGAACCCCTTTCGCGTGTACTCGGCGACGAGCTGCTCGCAGACGAACTTCTGCACCCCGTAACTGGACCGAGGGGTCGGCAGCGTGGCCTCGCTGACCACCTCGGGCAGCGGCAGCGCCGGGTCCGAGCCGTACACCGCGACACTGCTGGAGAACAGCAGCCGTACGACCGGGCCTCCGGCGGCCGCCTGGGCACGGGCCGCTTCGAGCAGGGCGCGGGTGGTGTCCACGTTGGTCGCCATGCCGAGGTCGAAGTCGGCCTCGCACTCGGCCGACACCGCGGACGCCAGATGGATCACCGCGTCCACCGGCTCGGCGAACAACTCGCCCAGCCGGTCGGTGAGATCACCCCGGACCACCTCCACCAGCGGGTCGGCGGCGAGCGGCGACGCATCCGGTACGAACAGGTCGGCCAGCACCAGCCGGTCCACGCGTACGCCGTCGAACGTCCGTGTCTCCAGCAGCCGTTCGGCCACCTGGCGGCCCAGAAAGCCGAAGCCACCGGTGATGACGATCCTCATGCGTGTGCTCCTCGGTAGTCGCGCAGCCAGCCGAGCCCCTCGCTCGTCCCGGCACGGGGGCGGTACTCGCAGCCGACCCACCCCTCGAAGGCCAACTCGTCGATCACGTCGAAGAGATGGCCGATGTTCAGCTCGCCCGCGTCGGGCTCCTGCCGGTCGGGCACGCCCGCGATCTGGAGATGTCCGACCCGGCCGGTCGGCAGGTCCCGGCGCAGGGCCGTGGTGAGGTCGCCCTCGGTGATCTGGCAGTGGTAGAGGTCCAGTTGGACTTTGAGGTTGTCGGCGCCCAACTCCCGTACGACAGCGTGTGCTTCGGCCTGCCGGTTCAGGAAGTACCCCGGCGTGTCACGGTGGTTGATCGGCTCGATCAGCAGGTCCACCCCGGCCGCCCCGGCCCGCTCGGCGGCCCACGCGAGGTTGCCGAGATAGGTCTCGCGGGCCGCGCCGGACGGCAGCAGCCCCGCCATCACATGCACCCGCGGACAGTCCAGCGCGGCCGCGTACTCCAGCGCCCGCTCGATCCCGGCCCGCGTCTCCGCCTCCCGGCCCGGCAGCGCGGCCGTACCGCGCTCACCCGCGTCCCAGTCGCCGGGCGGAGCGTTGAACAGCACCTGCCGCAGGCCGTGTTCGTCCAGCAGGCGGCGCAGTTCGGCGGGGTCGTACGCGTACGGGAAGAGGTACTCGACGGCCTCGAAGCCGTCCGCGGCGGCCGCGGCGAAGCGGGCCGGGAAGGGATGCTCGGTGTACATCATGGACAGGTTCGCTGCGAACCTCGGCATGGTCACTCCCATGACGCCGGTGCGGCGCCGGTCAGCGGTTGACGACGTCCTTCTTGGTGGTCAGTACGGCGGCGGCACCCACGACGAGGCTGAACGCCAGCACGTACATCGGTATGGACGCCGAACCGGTGCTGTCCTTCAGCGCGCCGATCATGTACGGGCTGGCGAAACCGGCCAGGTTGCCGACCGAGTTGATCAGGGCGAGCCCGGCCGCGGCCGCCGTACCGCCCAGGAAGGCGGTGGGCAGGGACCAGAACAGCGGGGCGCAGGTCAATACGCCGGCCGCCGCGAAGGACAGGGCGATCAGGGACAGCACGGTCGAGCCGGACCAGGAGGCGGCCAGCGTGAAGCCGACGGCGCCCATGAGGCTCGGGACCACCAGATGCCAGCGGCGCTCCCGGCGCCGGTCGGCCGAGCGGCCGAACAGGTTCATCGCGACCAGCGCGGCCAGGAACGGCACCGAACTCAGCACACCGATGGCCAGGTTGCCCTTGATGCCGGTCGACTCCACGAAGGTCGGCATCCAGAACGTCAGCGCGTACTGGCCCATGATGAAGCAGAAGTAGATGAGGCTCATCAGCCACACCTTGGGGTCGCGGAAGCCGTCCCAGACCTTGCCGTGCACGGTCCGGTGTGCCGCGTCCTCGGCGAGCGCCCGCTCCACGACGGCCTTCTCCTCGTCGCTGAGCCACTTCGCATCCCGCACCCCGTTGTCCAGGTAGAACAGCGTGGCCACTCCGACCGCGAGGGCCGGCAGCGCCTCCAGCGCGAACATCCACTGCCACCCCTGCCAGCCGCCCGTGCCGTGGAAGGTGTCCAGAATCCAGCCGGAGAGCGGGTTGCCGAAGATGCCCGCCACGGGGATCGCCGACATGAACATCGCGATGACGCGGGCCCGGCGGTGGGACGGGAACCAGTAGGTGCAGTACAGGATGACACCGGGGTAGAACCCGGCCTCGGCCGCGCCGAGCAGGAAGCGGAGCACGTAGAACGTCGTCTCGTCGGTGACGAAGACGAACGCCGCCGAGACCACGCCCCAACTGATCATGATCCGGGCTATCCAGGTGCGGGCGCCCACCCGCTGGAGCAGCAGGTTCGACGGGACCTCGAAGAGGAAGTACCCGATGAAGAACAGCCCGGCGCCGAGGCCGTACGACGCCTCGCTGAACCCCAGGTCGGCGGACATCTGGAGCTTGGCGAAACCCACGTTGACGCGGTCGAGGTAGGAGACGACATAACAGAGGACGAGGAAGGGGACGATGCGCCGGACGACCTTGCGGAAGACGGCGTTCTCGCGGGTGAGGTCGGCTTCGGCGGCGACCGTGGGGAGGGACATGGCGAATCCTTTGAGCGGCTCAGGGGGATTCTCGGGACGGGGGATCGGGGTTCACCAGCGGGCGCCGAACACGGAGCGCAGTTCGGCGAGTTCGGGTTCCGCGAGCGGTGCGGGCCTGCGCTCGGTGAGCAGCCACAGGCGTGCCGTCTCCTCGAGTTCTTCGAGGACGGCGAGGGCGGAGGCCGCGTCGGGCCCCCAGACGACCGGGCCCAGCCGGTCGAGCAGCACGGCCCGGATCGGCGTACCGCGCGCGGCGCGTTCGGCGATGCGGGCGGTCACCAGCTCGGCCACGCGCGGGTCGCCGGGCCGGTGGTAGGGGACGAGCGGGACGTGCCCGACCTTCATCACGTAGTACGGGGTGATCGGCGGGAGCACGTCGTCCGCGCGCCACACCCCGGCCAGGGTCAGCCCGACCAGGTGCGTGGAGTGGGTGTGGACGATGAAGCGGGCGGTGGGGTCGGCGGCGTAGATACGGCGGTGCAGGGTGAGGGTCTTGCTGGCCCGGTCGCCGGTGACTCGCACGCCCTCGGCGTCGACGAGGGCCAGCCGGTCGGGTTCGAGGAAGCCCAGGGCCGCGTCGGTCGGGGTGATCAGGTGGGAGTCACCGATCCGGGCGCTGATGTTGCCCGCGCTGGCATGGACGTAGCCCCGCGCGAACAGGCTCGTGCCCACCCGGACGATCTCGCGCCGGGCCTCCTCCACCAGCTCACTCATGCCGGCTCCAGCAGGGTGAACGCGGCGGAGAAGAAGCCGGGACCGCCGAAGTTGCCGGATTTCAGGGCCAGATGGACTGGCGATCCGTCGGGCAAAGTCGCCGCGCACCACGGCACACCGGGGTCGATCTGCGGGCCGATGCGGAGCCCGGTGATGCCGAGCGCCTGCACGACCGCGCCCGAGGTCTCGCCCCCGGCGACGACGAGCTGCCGCACCCCGCGCGCCACGAGCCCCCGCGCCACCTCGGCCAGAGTCCGTTCCACCAGCTCACCGGCCTCGGCGGCACCGATCCTGCGCTGCACTCCGCGCACTGCCTCGGGGGCTTCCGTGGAGTAGATCAGCACCGGCCCGTCGGTCAGGTGGGCCTCGGCGAAGGCCAGCGCCGACCCGGCCACGTCCTCACCGGCCGCGATGCGCAGGGGGTCCACGCTGAACGCGGGGCGCCCGGTGTCGAGGAAGGCGCGGACCTGGCGGTTCGTGGCCGTGGAGACCGAGCCGGAGACGATGGCCCGGTGTCCGAAGGGGGTCGGCAACTCGGCTGCCGAGGAGGAGGGTTGCAGACCCCAGTTCGCCGGAAGCCCGATGGCCAGCCCCGAACCGGCCGTCACCAGCGGCAGATCCCGCACCGCCTCGCCCAGTCGCACCAGGTCGTCGTTGGAGACCGCGTCCACGATCGCGAACGCGACTCCCTGGGAACGGAGTTCAGCGATGCGGGACCGCACCGCGTCCGCACCCGATGCGACAACCGTGTGGTCGACGAGCCCCACAGGCCGCGTCGTCTGCGCGCCCAGCACCTCGACCAGGTTGGAGTCGGTCATCGGCGTCAGCGGATGGTCCCGCATGCCGCTCTCGCTCAACAGCACGTCCTCCACGAAGAGATGACCCTTGAACACGGTGCGCCCGTTGTCCGGGAACGCCGGGGTGGCCACCGTGAAGTCGGTGCCCAGCGCGTCCATCAGGGCCTCGGCGACGGGCCCGATGTTCCCGGCCGGGGTCGAGTCAAAGGTCGAGCAGTACTTGAAGTAGACCTGCTCGGCCCCCGCGCCCCGGAGCCACGCCAGCGCGCGCAGAGAGGCGTCGATCGCCTCCGCGACGGGCACGGTACGGGACTTGAGCGCGATCACCACCGCATCCGCGTCCCCCACGAGGCCGTACCCGCCGTCCTCGGGGACGTCGATGAGCTGGACCACGCGCATCCCCGCGCGTACGAGGTTGTTCGCCAGGTCCGTGGCGCCGGTGAAGTCGTCGGCGATGGCGCCGAGCCGGATTCCCATGTCAGCCATCCTCCGGCTTCGGCAGGTCGATCCCCGGGAAGATCTTGATCACCGCGCTGTCGTCCTCCCCGCCCAGCCCCGAGGCCGCCGCCTGGAGGAACATCTGGTGGGCGGTGGCGGCCAGCGGCAGCGGAAAGCGCTCCGGGCGGGCGGAGTCGAGCACGATCCCGAGATCCTTGACGAAGATGTCGACGGCCGACAGGGGCGTGTAGTCACCGGCCAGCACATGCGCCATGCGGTTCTCGAACATCCAGGAGTTGCCCGCGCTGTGCGTGATCACCTCGTACAGCGTCCCGGCCGGGACGCCGGCCTTGATGCCCAGCGCCATCGCCTCGGCGGCCGCGGCGATGTGGACGCCGGCGAGCAACTGGTTGATCACCTTGACCTTGGAGCCGAGCCCGGCCTCGTCGCCCAGCCGGTGCACGGTCGCGCTCATCGCCTCCAGTACCGGCCCGGCGAGCGCGTACGCCTCCGGGGCGCCCGAGGTCATCATGGTCAGCTCACCGGCCGCCGCGCGCAGGGCACCGCCGGAGACCGGGGCGTCCAGGTAGCGGACGCCCAACTCGGCCAATCGCGCACCCAGTTCCGCCGACCAGGCGGGATCGACCGTGGAGCACATCACGAACACGGCCCCCCGACGCAGCCGTTCGGCGGCACCTTCCGTTCCGAACAACACCTGCTCGGTCTGGGCGGAGTTGACGACCACGCCGACCAGGACGTCGACGGTGGCGGCGAGTTCACCGGGGGAGGGGAAGGCGGTGCCGCCCTCGCGGGCGAACTCGGCGGCCACCTCGGGCCGTAGATCGTGGACCCCGACGTCGTATCCCGCCGTCCGCAGGCTGCGGGCCATTCCGAGGCCCATGGCCCCGAGTCCCACCACGCCCACGCGGGGCTTCTGGTCCTTCACGCGCAACATCCTTGTCTCGCAGTGGCCGCCCGGACGCCCTCAATGCCGTCGGCGGACAGGTCATATGATGACCTGATGACAGCGATCAACGCACTGTGATGCCGGTCACGTGTGGGGTGGTTCACCGGCGCGGGATGATGGGGCGCGTGCCGGGCATGAGGGTCCTCGGGGGTCCACCGGCCGTCCCGATCCGATCCGCGCAACGGCACAACTGGAGAATTCGCTGTGACCCTCGACGGCATACCGGTAGCTCTCGCACCCGGCGGTGTCCCGGACGCCGTCGCCCGCAAGCAGCGTCTGCGCCGCCGCCTGGAGCGGCTGATCGGGGTGGCCGCCACCGAGGGGAACGAGCTGATCCCGCTGCGCAACGGCAGCGCCATCTTCCCGGCCATGCTCAAGGCCATCGGCTCGGCCCGGCACACCATCGACATGATGACCTTCGTGTACTGGCGCGGCCAGATCGCCCACGACTTCGCCGCCGCCCTGGCCGACCGGGCGCGGGAGGGTGTGCGGGTACGGCTGCTGCTCGACGGGTTCGGCGCCAAGCAGATCGAGCCGGGACTGCTGGACCTCATGGACGAGGCCGGGGTCCAGGTCGCCTGGTTCCGCAAGCCGGTCTGGCTCTCGCCCTTCAAGCAGAACCACCGCTGCCACCGCAAGGCCCTGATCGTGGACGAGGACACCGCCTTCACCGGCGGCGTCGGCATCGCGGAGGAGTGGTGCGGCGACGCCCGCAACCCCGGTGAGTGGCGCGACACCCACGTGCAGGTGCGCGGACCGGCGGTCGATGGCATCGCCGCCGCCTTCGCCCAGAACTGGGCCGAGTGCCACGACGAGCTGTTCGACGACCGCGACCGCTTCACCGGGCACGAGCAGATCGGCGACTCGATCGTCCAGGTCGTGCGCGGCTCGGCCAGCATCGGCTGGCAGGACATGCAGACCCTGATCCGGGTCATGCTCACCTCGGCGGAGGAACGGTTCCGCCTGGCCACGGCCTATTTCGCGCCCGACGACTACTTCATCGACCTGCTGTGCCGCACCGCCCGCCGGGGCGTGAAGGTGGAGATCCTGCTGCCCGGCCCGTACACCGACCAGCGGGCCTGCCAGCTCGCCGGACAGCACCACTACACCAAGCTGCTGCGCGCGGGCGTGGAGATCCGCCAGTACCAGCCGACGATGATGCACGCCAAGATCATCACCGTGGACTCGGTGGCCGCCCTGATCGGCTCCACCAACTTCAACCGCCGCTCCATGGACCACGACGAGGAGGTCATGCTCGCCGTGCTGGACGAGGAGTTCACCGCGTCCCTCGACCGCGACTACGACGCCGACCTCGAACGCAGCGTCGCCATCGACCTCGCCAGATGGCGGCGAAGAGCCGCTTTCCAGCGGCTGAAGGAAGCCGCGGTCAGGCCCGTGAGACGCTTCCTGTGACGAAAGGCAGGCGGCGGTAGCCGAGTGGAAGGCAACGAGGGTGTTCTCGGTGGATGTGAGGCAGCACGCGCTGGGCGTGCTGTTCGTGCTGTGCGGTGAACTGGACTTCGACAGCGTGGTGCAACTGCACGAGGCTGCCGACGACGAACTGAACGGATCGACGGGGACGCTGCCGGTCGTGGTCGACTGCGCCGCCCTGACCTTCTGCGACTCCTCCGGGATCAGCGCCCTGCTCCGCCTCTACCAGCGGCTCATCGCCGAGCAGCGGGCCCTGCGCCTGGCGGCCGTACCCGCCTCGGTGTCACGTCTGTTCACCCTGACAGGTTTGGACCAGCTCTTCTCCGTGCACAAGGACGCTGCTGAGGCGCTTGCCGCAGGCTCGGACGGACGTGGCGTCGTCTCGGCGGTCCAACAGAACGAGGAGCGGAGCGCATGACGCGCGTATCAGGGCTGAACCAGCCCGAGCCAGGCCCGTCGGGAGGCGGCCAGGACGACGATCTGCGCGCGCTCTTCGGGCACTCGACGGCCGTCTTCGCCTCCCTCGCCGGACCGGCGCACATGCTGGAGTCCGCGAACCCGGCGTTCTTCGCCGCGATCGGCGGCACCGAGCGCGCCCGCACCGGCCTGCCGCTCGCGGAACTGCTGCCGGAACTCGCCGACCAGGGCCTCATCGGCCTGCTGGACCGGGTCTACCGCACCGGCCAGTCCGTCACCGGCCGGGACCGCCGGGTGCTGCTCGGCTCCGGCCCCGACGCCCGCGAGACCTTCTTCGACTTCACCTACGAGCCCCGGCTCGACGCCGGCGGCAACGTCACCGGCGTACGCGTCCTCGGCATCGAGACCACGCAGGTCAGACAGGCCCAGCGGCTCACGGCCGAGCAGGCGGCGCTGCTGGAGCAGATCGCCCGCCAGGCCCCGCTGGCCGATGTGCTGCACGGCATGGCGCGGGTCATCGAGGACCTGGCGCCCGAGGAGGTGCTGGTGTCGGTGCTGCTCGCCGACGCCGACGGCCGCCACCTGCGCCACGGCGCCGCCCCCAGCCTGCCCGACTTCTACAACCAGGCCATCGACGGCATCGCCGCCGGTGAGGGCGTGGGCTCCTGCGGCACGGCCGCCCACCGCCGGCAGAGCGTGATCGTCTCCGACATCGCCACGCACGCGTACTGGGACGACTTCCGGGAGCTGGCCGAGAAGGCCGGGCTCGCCGCCTGCTGGTCCACCCCGGTGCTGGCCCGCGACGGATCGCTGCTCGGCACCTTCGCCATGTACCACCGCACGCCCCGCTCGCCCCAGGACAACGACCTCGCGCTCGCCCGGATCTTCGCGGGCACCGCCGCGCTGGCCATCGAACGCCACCAGGCCGAGCAGGCCCGGCAGGCCGCCGAGGCCCGCGAGAGGGCCGCCCGCGCCGACCTCGCCTTCCTGCTGGACGCCAGCACCTCCCTGGCCTACGACCTGGACGCGGCCCAGACCCTCCAGCGCCTCGCCGAGGCGTGCACCCCCACCCTGGCCCCGCTGTGCGCGGTCGACATCGTGGAGTCCGGCCGCGTACGCCGTATCGCGACCGCCGCCCCGGACGCCGAGCGCGGCGCGCTGCTCGCCTCCCACATCCCGGTCTACGACGCCGCCGACGACGCGGTGGCCCGGGTGCTGGCCTCCGGGGTCAGCGAGGTCGCCCGCCGCACGCCGACCGGGCCGGGGCCCTGGCACGACCTGGGCGTCACCGGCTACCTGTGCGTCCCGCTGCTCGACCGGGGTCACACCTTCGGCACCATGACCCTGCTGAGCGTCGGCGACCACACCTTCGACGGGCACACCGTCGCGCTGGCCGAGGAACTCGCCCGCCGGGCGTCCTCCGCCGCCCGCAACGCCCGCCAGTACACGCACCGGGTCACCCTCGCCCGCGACCTCCAGGCCGGCCTGCTGCTGCCCGGCGTCCCCGACGTGCCGGGCGCCGACGTGGGCACGTACTACCACCCGGCCGGCGAGGGACTCGACATCGGCGGCGACTTCTACGACGTCTTCCCGCTGCGGGACGGCCGGTGGGCGTTCATGCTCGGCGACGTGTGCGGCCGCGGCGCGACCGCCGCGACCACCACCGCCCTGGTACGGCACACCGCCCGGGCGGTCGCCCCGCTGCTGCCCGGCCCGCAGGCCGTGGTCGAGGCCGTCAACCGCGCGCTGTGCGACCGCCCCGGCAGCCACGGCACGGGCTTCGTCACGCTCGTCTACGGGCAGCTCACCCCGACCCCGGCGGGCCTGGACATCGAGCTGATCCGGGCCGGTCACACCGCACCCCTTGTCATCGACGCCGGGAACACCGTGCGCGCGGTGGACGCCTCCGGGCTCCTCCTGGGCGTGGCACCCGACCCGCACGTGAGCCCGCGTCGGCTCCAACTGCGCCCGAACGAGAGCCTGTTGCTCTACACCGACGGCCTCACCGAGGCCCGCGCCCCGGACGGCGAGCAGTTCGGCGACGTACGCGTGGCCCAGGCCCTCGCCGGCTCGCCCCGCCCGCCCGCCGCAGGGCGCCTGATCGACTCGCTGACCGAGGCCGTACGCGTCTTCACGGGCGGCCACGACATCGACGACGACCAGGCGGTGCTGGTCCTCACGGCGACGGGCGAGTAGTCAGGACGGGCCCGGATTGCCGATGCCGCCGCCGCGAGCCCACGATGAACCCGGGTCGGGTACGCGCTCGGTGATGGCCTGCTGGATGTCCATCACGAGCAGGGCGGACTTGGTCACGTCTGGTCCTCACGGGTTCGTTCGGGTACGGGTTCGCCCTGGCCGGCGCCGAGGCCGCGCAGGGAGCGGTCGGCGACGGTCACGGCGAGGAAGAGGGCGCTGACGGCGAGCATCAGCCAGGAGAGGTGGTGCAGTCCGCCGGTGTCGGCGCGCTGTCCGAAGAGGGCGCCGCTCGCGGCGGAGGCGACGATCGCGCCGAGGTAGCCGAAGGTGCGCAGCAGCCCGGCGGAGGAGCCCATCCGCTCGGGGTCCGCCTGGTGGAACACGGAGTTCTGCAGGGCGAGGCCGTTCAGGCCCTGCGGCACGCCGAGCACGAACACGACGGCCAGCAGCATCCACACCGGGCTCGCGTCGGTCAGCGTCAGCAGCAGCGCGCACGCGGCGAGCTGGCCGACCGAGCCCACCAGGAGCTTGGCGCGGATGGCCTGCCGGCGCCCGGTGAGCGTCGAGACCACCAACGCGGTGGCGAACAGCGGGAGTTGGACCAGTCCCGCCTGGGAGGCCGACAGTCCCCGGCCCTCTTCCAGCCACTGGGTGTACCCGTACAGGAAGGCGTAGCTGACGATGTAGGCGAGCAGCGAGCGGGCGTAGGTGGCCAGCAGGGGGAGGTTGCCGCTCAGGACGCGCAGGTCGATGAAGGGCTGCGGGGTCCGCAGCTCCCGTCGGGCGAAGGCCGCCGACGCGAGAACGGTCAGGACCGGCAGGTACCACTGGGCGGCGCCGGGTTCCATGAGGAAGAGGAGCAGGCAGACCAGGGCCGCGGCGAAGAGGCCCATGCCGGGCAGGTCCAGTGCGGCGAGCGGGTGCCGGTCCTCGGTACGGGGTGCCGGTGGGGTGACGGGGAGGCGGCGGGCGCCGAGGTACAGGCCGACCAGGGCGAGCGGGATGTTGACGGCGAGGGTGGCGCGCCAGCCGCCGACACCGATCAGCAGTCCGCCGAGGCTGGGGCCGATCACGGCGACGGTCTGGGTGGTGACGGCGAGCGCGGTGAGTACGCCCGTCGGGCTCTCCTGGCCGGTGCGCCGGGCCTCGCTGCGGATCAGGTACATGGCGGCCGGATAGCCGGAACAGGTACCGAAGCCGAGCAGGACGCGGGCGGCGATGAGCACGCCGAGGTTCGGGGCGAGCATCCCCACGACACCCGCGACACCGGTGAGCGCGGTGCCCACCAGGAACAGCCGGCGCGGCCCGAAGAGGTCGATCAGCCGGCCCACGACCGGCTGGCCGATGGACGTGGCCAGATACAGGGCGGAGACCAGCCAGGCGGTCTGCGCGGGCGGTGCCCCGAAGGCGGCGCCGATCGGCACCAGGGAGACCGAGAGGACGGAGGAGTTGACCGGGTTGAGTACGGAGCCCAGCATCATGGGGGCGAGCAGGCGCCGGTCGAAGCCGTCGCTCTTCTTCGCCCGCCGGGGCAGCAGTTGGCGCAGGGTCACGAGCGGACGACCCGGTCCAGTATGGCCGCCGCCTCCAGCAGGGTCCGCCGCTCGTCCTCCGTGCACTGGTCCTCCAGCGCGCGGGTCAGCCAGCCCTCCCCGGCCCGCCTGCGGTCCTCCAGGAAGGCGTGCCCGCTGTCGGTGACGAACACCAACTGGCGCCGCCCGTCGGAGGGGTCCGGCCGCCGGGACACCAGCGCGCGCTCCTCCAGTACGGCCACGGTGGCGGCCACCGACTGGTGCCGCACCCGCTCGGCGGCGGCCAGGTCACTGACCGACGCCTCCCCGTCCTTGTCCAGCCGGCTCAGCACGGACGTCTGGGACGGGGTCAGGTCTCCGGGGTCGTAGCTCTCCCGCATCCGCCGGCGCAGCCGGCTGAACACCACGCGGAACTCGTGCGCGGCGTGTACGGCGGATTCGGACACACCGGTGGTGTCAGCGATCTCGGTCATATGTACAGGCTAACTTGCGCAGCCCAGGCTGTGCAATATCGGGCCGCCCCCAGGGAGCGGCCCGCTGAAGGGTCAGACCGTCGCGAGGCGGCGCAGCTCCTTCTTGTCGGGCTTGCCGACGTCCGTCAGGGGCAGCGCGGACGGGAAGGTGATCCGGGCCGGCTCGTACATCGCGCCGCGCTCCGCCCGTACCAGCGCGCGGAGGTCGTCGGCGGTCGTGGTGGCGCCTGGGGCGAGGAGTACGGCGGCGTGGACGCGCTCCATGCGGTCCTCGTCGCGGACGCCGAAGACCGCGCTCTGCAGGACGTCCGGGTGGGTGTTGAGGAGGTCCTCCAGCTCGGTGGTGTACACATGGCCGCCGACCACGACGATCATGTCCTTGAGGCGGTCGACCACGGTGAGATAGCCCGCGTCGTCGCGGAAACCGACGTCACCGGTGTGCAGCCAGCCGTCCTGGAGCACCTCGGCGGTGAGCTGCGGCTGCTTCCAGTAGCCCTGCATGACCATGGCGGAGCGGACGCAGATCTCGCCGTGCTCGCCGTCCGGGAGGACGTTGCCGTCGGCGTCCCGGATCTCCACGTCGACGCCCGGCAGGATCTTTCCGGCGGTACGCAGCAGCGCGGGGTCGTCCGGGTCGTGGTCCTTAGGGGGCAGCACGCTGATGAGCCCGCCCTCGTTCTGCCCGTACCCCTGCATCAGCACCGGGCCGAGACGGCGTACGGCGTCGGCGATGCGGGCGGGGGAGGACTGGCAGCCGCCGTAGAGGACCTGGCGCAGGCCCGAGGTGTCGGTGTGCGCCATGTCGGGGTGGTCGAGCAACTGGTAGAGCAGCGGCGGCAGGAGCCACATGTGGGTGATGCGCTCGCGCTCGACGGTACGCAGCACCTCGCCCGGCTCGAAGTCGTCCAGCAGGACCACTGTGCCGCCGGTCTCCAGTACCGCGTCGGCGAGCATCCCGGCCGCGTGGGCGATGGTCGTGGCGACCAACTGCCGGTGTTCGCCGGTCTCTTCACCGGTGACCGGACGCGCGGAGCGGGTCTCCTGGACCTGACGGAAGGTCGTGCAGATGCCCTTGGGGTGGCCGGTGGTGCCGCCGGTGTGGCGGATGCCGCAGATGTCGTCCGGTTCCGCCCGGCTCGGGAACGGCTCGGCGGACTGCGCTGCGGCCAGCGCCAGCAGGTCGTCCGCGCTGTCGCAACGGCCCAGCGTCAGCACCGACTTGACCGGCACCGAAGCGGTGATCTCCGCGGCCCGGTCGGCCAGCCGGGGGTCGACCACGAGGGCCCGTGTCTCCACGTCGGCGACGATCGCGGTCTGCACCTCGGCGGAGAGCTTGCTGTACAGGTGGTTGACCTGAGCGCCGATCAGGTTGGCGGCGTAACGCACCGCGATCGCCTCGGGGAGGTTGCCGCTGAGCAGGGTGACGGTCTGGCCGCGCTCGATCCCCTGAGCCTGCATGGCCCACGCCATCCGATGCACCAGATCGCGCAACTCCCCTGCGGACAGCCGGTGTTCACCGTGAACGAGGGCCTCGCGTCCGGGGTTCTCCGCCAGGGCGTCGAGGATGTCCTCCACGGGGTTGCGGAAGCGTGGGGCGGCGACGTCGGGCATGGGGGTCCTCCTGGGCCGGGGCGTGCGGGGGCCCGGCCGGTTGTTGCTGTTGTGCTGTGGGGGGACGGGAAGGTTCCCGAATAAGGTTGCCTAGACCAACCAAGTCGACTCTAGGACGCCCGTGGGGACAGCGCCAACTTCGCGGCCGCGAACGTCGACAATCGGCCGATTCGGCTAGGTCAATCGGCCAATCTCGATCCCCTACGCCCCCGCTGACCAGCAGCGACAGCGGTCCGGCACAGGGGTGTTCAGCCTGCCGTCAGCGCGGAGACCAGGCTCGCCACCGTCACGGTGTTGAACACGAACGCGATGACCGAGTTTGCCGACACGGTGCGCCGCATCGGCCGCGAGGTCACGCTCACGTCGGTGGCGCCGAAGGTCGTCATGACCGACAGCGCGAAGTACATGTAGTCGCCCCAGAGCGGGGAATCGGGGCCGGGGAAGTCCAGCGCGCTGTCGCCCTCCACGATGTCGTCGGCCTGGAAGGTGACCGCGAAGGACACGGCCACGCAGACCCAGGCGACGGCGACGAGGGCGAGGGCGACCAGGACGCGGGGGACCGCGGGGAACGTCGTACCGAGGTGGCCGGGCAGCCACACCACCGCGACCGCCAGCGCGGCCGCCGCGATGAACAGCGACACCCCCGGACCGGGCGCGGTGCCGATGACGTACCGCTGGAGCACCGTGCCCCGGCTGTCCCGCTCGGCCCAGGAGCGGATGCGCTCCGGGGAGGCGGTGGAGAACGCGCCGAGGGTGAGCGCGAGATAGGGCAACAGGTAGGCGAACAGCGACAGTACGCCGATGTCCCCGGCGGACAGCTCCACCGCGTGGCCGGTGAGGACGAGCAGCGAGAGGACCGCCGCGGTGCAGGCCGCGACGAGCACGCTCGCCGAGGAGCGGCGCCGTTCGGAGAGCCAGCGATGCACCGGGAGCCCCTCTGTTCGCGGTCGGCATGGTCACCTCGGGTGACGATAGGCGCTCGGGGTGCCTCGGCCGTGGAGCCGCGACGGGGGTCCGTCGCGGCTCCTCCTCGTCACCAGGACGACTTGCGCACCCCCGGCAGGAATCCGGCGTGCGCCTGCTGCCGGACGTTCACCCGGGAGAGGCCGAACTTCCGGAGGTGGCCGCGCGGACGGCCGTCCACGCTGTCGCGGTTGCGTACGCGGGTCGCGCTGGCGTCCCGTGGCTGACGGCTCAACTCCCGCTGTGCTGCTTCGCGTTCGGTCGGTGTGGAGGACGGCCTGCGGATGATCTCCTTCAGCTCGGCCCGGCGTGCCGCGTACCGCTCGACGGTGCGCCGGCGGTCGTCGTTCTTGGCGATCTTGCTCTTCTTCGCCATCAGACATTTCCTCCTCGGGCCCGGATGCGTGCCACGGCGGCTTCGACGCCGATGGCGTCCACCGTCCTGACCGCCCGTGCGCTGAGGGTCAGCCGGATGTGGCGGCCCTCGATGGGCAGCCAGTACCGCTTGCGCTGGATGTTGGGGTCGAAGCGGCGCGGGGTGCGGCGGTGCGAGTGGGAGATGCGGTTGCCGAAGCCTGGTTTGGCGCCGGTGAGTTGGCAGTGGGCGGACATGGTGGGGCTGCTCCGTTCCAGGATCGCCGTTGACGGCCCTTGTCGGTAATGAAAATCGTTGTCGTATGCTACCCCTATGGCTCGCAACGAGATCCGCCCGATCATCAAGCTCCGCTCCACCGCCGGCACCGGCTACACGTACGTGACCCGGAAGAACCGGCGGAACGACCCCGACCGCATGACCCTGCGCAAGTACGACCCGGCCGTGCGCCGGCACGTCGACTTCCGCGAAGAGCGCTGAACCGCCCCCACCAGGAGAGGAATCCGCCATGAAAACCGGTATCCACCCGCCGTACGCACCCGTCGTCTTCCGTGACCGCGCGGCCGGGTTCGCCTTTCTCACCCGGTCCACCATGACCAGCGAGCGCAGCGTGGAGTGGGAGGACGGCAACGTCTACCCGGTGGTCGACGTCGAGGTCTCCTCGGCGAGCCACCCCTTCTACACCGGCACCGCCCGTGTGCTGGACACCGCCGGCCGCGTCGAGCGCTTCGAGCGCCGGTACGGGGGCGGCCGATGAGCGGGGAACTCGCGGTCGTCATCGTGGCCGGGCTGCATGCCGAGGCCCGGCGCCGTACCGTCGACCGGCTGCTGCGTGACGTACCCGGCAGCGCTGCCCTCCACCACGACCTGTCGACGGCCGCCACGGGCATGGTGCGCCGGAGTGTGCGGGACGCGTCGGGGTTCTGGTCCAGCGGTGAGACTCCGCTGGTCAACGACTGCGCGTGCTGTGCGCTGCGGGAGGATCTGCTGCCCGAGCTGCGGCGGCTGGCCGAGGACGGGACGACCCGGCTGGCGGTGGTCGAGCTGTGGGACTCCGTCGAGCCGCGTGGGATGGCCGAGCTGGTGGCGGCGCACGGGGAGGGGTTCCTGCGACTGACCAACGTCATGACGGCTGTCGATCCCGCGCTGCTGCTCGCCTGCCTCGGCAACGGGGACGACCTCGCGGAGGCGGGGCTCGCGGCGGCGGCGACCGATCAGCGGACCGTCGGGGACACGTTCGCCCGGCAGTTGGAGTACTCGGCGGTTCATGTCCTCGCCGACCCCGGCGAGGCCGAGGCGGCCGACCTCGCGCTGCTGGAGCAGCTCCATCCGACGGCCCTGCGTGTCGCCCTCGACTCGCCGGAGCCCGCGCGGCTGGCCTTCGCCGGGTTCGACGTAGAGTCCGCGGCGGCGGCCCAGCATCCCGCGTGCGCGCTGCTGCCGCAGGACGCGGAGTCGGCCGGGGTCGCCACGCTGGTCTACCGGCACCGGCGGCCTTTCCATCCCGGGCGGCTCTACTCCGCGCTGGAGGAGCTGTGCTGCGCGGCCGCCCGCAGCCGGGGCCGCTTCTGGCTCGCGGACCGCCCGGACACGCTGCTCTCCTGGGACGCGGCGGGGGGTGCCCTCTGCGTCGAGAGCGCGGGGCCCTGGCTCGCCGCACTGCCCGACGCGGCCTGGGAGTTGGTTCCCCCGGTACGGCGTGCCGCCGCCGCGCTGGACTGGCACCCGGTGCACGGCGACCGCTGCCAGCACCTCGTCTTCACCTCACCCGACCTCGACCGCGACGGCCTCGCCACGGTCCTGGACTCCTGCCTCCTCACGGACGCGGAGATGGCGGGCGGTACGGAGTCCTGGAAACGCTTCCCGGCCGCCTTCGACCAGTTCCTCGACCCTGCTGTCTGACTTACGCAAGGAGCGATTTCATGTCCCGCCATCCCACTCGCCCCCGCCCCAACCCCCTGGAGGCCGCCGGCATCACCTACATCGACTACAAGGACACCGACCTCCTGCGGAAGTTCCTCTCCGACCGAGGCAAGATCCGCAGCCGCCGGGTCACCCGCGTCACCGCCCAGCAGCAACGCCAGGTGGCCACCGCCATCAAGAACGCCCGCGAAATGGCCCTGTTGCCCTACACCGGGCGCTGAACCTCAAGAAAGGAAACCGACATGGCCGTACCCAAGCGAAAGCTGTCCCGCAGCAACACCCGCCACCGCAGGTCCCATTGGAAAGCGAACGCGACCCAACTGGTACCGGTGACGATCGACGGCACCACCCACCTGATCCCACAACACCTGGTCCCGGCTTACCGGCGGGGGCTGTTGCGTCCGGAGCCGTAAGTGATGGGGGCGTGGGGCCGGCGACGTCCCGCGCCCCTACATGCCGGTTCGTCCGTCGAGCAGCTCGCGTACGACGTCCAAGTGGCCGTTGTGGCGGGAGGTTTCCTCGATGAGGTGGAGGAGGACCCAGCGGAGGTCGACGTGGCCGCCGGTGCTGATGGGGCGTTTGGCGGGGGTGTTCAGGTCGTGGGCGGAGACGAGGTGGCGGTAGCGGGTGCTCTGGGACTCGTAGTCGGCGAGGAGTTGGGGCAACGGGGTGTCTACCGCTGTGCGCATCTCGGGGTCGGGGTCTTCGTCGGTGGCCTCGGTGAGGGGGCCTGCCGGGTCCTCGCCGAGGAACATCACCTCGAACCAGTAGTGCTCGACCCAGCGGAGGTGGCTGATCAGGCCGCACAGGGTCATCAGCGGGGAGTGGGGGAGCGGGGCCCGGCGGGCGTCTTCGGGGGAGACTCCCTCGCACTTGGCTCGGGCGGTGTCGCGGGCGTAGTCGAGGAACGTGGTGAGCTGCGTGCGCTCGTCCCAGGTGGGAGGCGTGTCGGTCTGTCGAGTCATCGCGGGGAGTCTCCCGTAGCCGGGAAGCGGTGTCGACCGAATTGCCGCCGGGGTACAGCGGCGCTCAGGGTGAGGTGGGCGTACTTCTGGCTGATCTCGTCCAGCCCCGCCCCGGAGCAGCAGGCGTCAATTTCTTCTTGACGGTTGGCTATCGTCAACTTAATCTTGACGCATGAGTCCACTCGACATCAATCTCGCCGACCTGATCGCCCGACTCGACGAAGAACTCCCCGACGGCAGCGACCTCGCGCACATCAGTGAGGCGCGGCTGCGGGCGCAGACGTTGTCGGATCTCGGGGATCAGCTCATCGACCACTACGTGAGCAAGGCCAAGCGGTCCGGGGCGTCCTGGACCGAGATCGGGGATGCCATCGGGGTGTCCAAGCAGGCGGCGCAGCAGCGCCACGCGCCGACGCCGTTCGAGCGGTTCACCCACCTCAACCGGCACGGCATCGTGCTGGCGCAGGAGGCCGCGCGGACGCACAAGCACGACTCGATCGGCACCGAGCACCTGCTCCTCGGCCTGCTCGGGGAACCGCAGGGCCGGGCGTACGAGACGCTGGTGGCGCAGGCGGGGTCGGAGCAGCGCGTCCGGGACGCGGTCGCGGAGGTGCTGCCCCCGGCCGGGACCAAGGCGCTGCGGGGCCACATCGCGTTCCGCGAGGAGAGCAAGGCGGCCATCGAGCAGGCGCGGGACGCGGCGGCCGAACTGGGTCACGACTGGGTCGGCACCGAGCACATGCTGCTGGGCCTGATCCGGGTCGAGGACAGCCCGGCCGCCCAGATCCTGCGTGAACTCGGGTTCACTCCGGAGGAGTTGCGGGAGACGGTCGCCGCCCGGGGTGAACGCTAGGCGTCACGCCTCCCAGAACGACGTCAACGCCTCGATCACCGCCTCCGGTTCGTACACGTTCGGGGAGTGCCCGCCGCCCATGATCTCCGTGTAGCGGGCGCCCAACTCCCGTGCCATCGCGGCCGCTTCACGCTCCGGCCAGGTGTCCTCCGGGGTGCCGAAGACCACCGACAGAGGGATGCCGGAGTCGCGCAGCGCCCCGCTGCGGTCCGGCTCGCCGATCATCTGCTCGGCGGCCAGCCGCAGCGCCTCCGGGGCGTTGCGGGCCCAGCGGTCCGAGAGGAAGGCGAGCACCTCCTCGGAGACCCCGCCGTCCTCCGGGCGGAGGAAGGGCCACAGGTCCGGGACCGGAGTCGTGCGCAGGGCGTCCAGCAGGAGTCGCAGACGCTCCCGCGTCGACTCCGAGACGGCCGCCGGGCCGAAGTTCAGCAGGGTCAATGAGGCCCAAGTGTCGGCAGGAGAGGGGGAGTTCAGCACGGCCAGGCGCGACACCAGCCCCCCGTACGAGTGCCCCACCAGATGCACCGGGCCCAGCACCCCCGCCAGTGCGATCACGTCCGACGCCAGATCCTCGGGCGCGTACGACGGGGCCTGAGACGCCGGGCCGGTCTCGTACTGGCCCCGCTGGTCGATGGCGACGACCCGGTAGCCGGCCTCGGCCAGGCCGGGCAGCAGCGGCAGGAAGTCCTCCTTGCTGCCGTTGAAGCCCGGCACCAGCAGGGCCGTACCGCGCGGGACCGGGGGAGCGGCCGTGAACGCGGCGAAGGTTCCCCGGTCGGTGTCCAGGCGCACGCTCCGGACGCTGTCGGGGCGGGCGATCGAGAGGATCTGGCTCATGAGGGTGATGGTACGTAAGGCCCTGTCCCAGGAATGGACCCCCTCTTGACGTGGCGTCCGGCGCGGGCCGACACTCCAAGTCGGGGAAGTCCAGCGAACAGGTGGGGACGCATGACGCGCCTGGAGACGGTGACCGGCCGCAGCGGCCGCACGCCGTCGCGCGCCCCCCTCCTCAGGGTCCCCCTCCTCACCTCCCGCCTGCACATCGACCTCCTGCGCGTGTGCAGCGCCATCGGACCGCGCCACTGATCCGGGCCCTCGCCCGTCCACGCGCCCTTCTCGTCACTCCTCTCTCACGTCAGCCGCCGCTGTTCCCGCAGGCGCGCGCCCGCGCGCCCTCGCCCCTGGGGAGACGTACGTATGCCCATCACCGCGCCGACCGCCCTTCCGACCGTCCGGCACAGCTCCGCCTTCCGGGGCCGGCTCGGCCAGGACGCCCGCAGCGGCCACTACGCCGTGCCGCACCGCTACCGGCTGCACCTCTCCACCGCCGACCCCGACGGACTGCGCCTCGCCATCGGCCACAGCCTGCTCGGTCTCGACGCGAGCTGTCCGGTCACCCTGCTCCCCGCCGTCCCCGACGCCCCGGACGGCAGCCACACCGCGCTCCGCCCGCTCTACGAGGCCAGCGCGCACCGCTACTCCGGCCCGGCGCCCGCCCCCGTGCTCAGCGACGCCTGGTCCGGACGCATCGTCAGCACCCACGCGCCGGACATCCTGCGCGACCTGGACCTCTTCCCGCGCGCCGGCGGCGACCCGCTGCGGCCCTGCGGCTGGGAGTCCACCATCGACGCGGTGGAACGGCTCTGCGCCGAGGGCATCGAACAGGCCGCGCAGCGGGCGGGCCGCGCCGACGAGGACCCGGCAGGCCGGGCCGCCGCGCTGGAGGTGCTCCTCGACACCCTGTCCCGGCTGGAGCGCTGGCTGACCGAAGAGGAGTACCTGGCCGGGGGCCGGCTGACCGCCGCCGACATCGACCTCTGGGTCTCCCTGGTCCAGCTCGACACCGTGCACCGCTGCCACCTCGACGCCTCCGCCGTGCACCGGATCACCGGCTTCACCGCGCTGTGGTCCTACGCCCGCCGCCTCGCCGCCCACCCCGCCTTCGGCACCCACCTCGACCTCGACGGCATCGCCCGCCGCCACCACGGCCACTGCCAGGGCCTCGAAGCCGCGGGCGCCGCCGTACAGATCCTCGACTGGGCGGCCCACGCCAACAGGAAGAACTAACCCACCGCGTCCACCAACACGGCCAAGGCGCCCGCCACTTGCTCCAGGCCCGGTCCGGCCGGCCCGCCGGGCTCGGTCATGTACGTGTCGCGGCGGATCTCCACCATCAGCGCG
Source organism: Streptomyces bauhiniae (assembly GCF_004784475.1). GTDB lineage: Bacteria > Actinomycetota > Actinomycetes > Streptomycetales > Streptomycetaceae > Streptomyces > Streptomyces seoulensis. The sequence continues at coordinate 829,712 of NZ_SRRT01000002.1, read as the reverse complement.
CTCACCCGCCGGTCCCGGCCGTAGTGCGCGAGGGGTACGTAGGTCCCGCTGAACGGGCTGTCCAGGCCCGTCTTCCCGTACGGGGAGAACGCCGACCGGGCCGCCGCCGTCAGCCCCGGCGGGGTGTGGAAGGCGTCCGTGCCCAGGCACACCGCCGGGCGCGGGCCCTCGCCGTGCAGCTCGTACGGCAGCGGGCGGGACGGGTAGGAGTGGACGTCGATCACCACCGCCCGCCCGGTCGCGGCCAGCCGCTCCGACACCGCCTCGGTGATCGCGCGGGCGTACGGCTCGAAGTACCGCTCGATCAGCGGCTTTTGGTCGGTGTCCTCGGCCCGCAGCGGCTCCCGGTGCGTGGTGCGGGTGTACACCGCGCCCATGCCCACCGCGCGCATCTCCTCCCGCTCGTCCGGGAACCGCTCCGGGTCCACCACCAGCCGGGACAGCCGGTTCACGAACCGCCACGGCCGCACTCCCGCCAACTCGGCCACCCGAGAGGCAAGTTCAGCGGTGTGCGCATCCGTGATGTGGTCCAACTCCCGCTCCAGCGCGGCGTCGTCGAGCAGCAGCCCCGCCCGCACCTCCGCCGGGACCGCCCGCGCGGAATGCGGTACGTGCAGCAGCACCGGCGACGCCGGGTCGCCCGGCAGCAGTTCGAACGAAGGCACATCGGCTCCCAGGGATCAGCGCAGCAACTCGGCGGCCAGTCTGCCAACCTGCTCCGTCTCGATCAGGAACCCGTCGTGCCCGTACGGCGATTCCACCACCCGCGCCCCGTCCGCCGACGGGATCAGCGCGGCCAACTCCCGCTGCTGGGACAGCGGATAGAGCCGGTCGGAATCCACCCCGGCCACCAGGGTCGGCGCCCGCACCCCCGCCAGCGCCGAGCGGATACCGCCCCGCCCGCGCCCCACGTCATGCGCGTTCATCGCCTCGGTCAGCACCACATAACTCCCCGCGTCGAAGCGCCGGACGAGCTTCTCGGCATGGTGGTCCAAGTACGAGCCCACCTGGTAGCGGCCCCCGTGCCACGGGTCCTCCCCGCCCTGCGGCGACCGGCCGAACCGGGTCTGGAGTTCCGCCTCCGCGCGGTAGGTCACGTGGGCCAGACGCCGGGCCAGACCGAGTCCGTCCACCGGGCCGCGCCCGGCGGAGTGGTAGTCGCCGCCCCGCCAGTGCGGATCGGCACGGATGGCCCCCAACTGGATCTCCGCCCAGGCGATTTGCTCGGCGCTCGCCGAGGCGGCCGTGGCCAGCAGCAGGAGCGCCCCGACCCGCTCCGGGTACGACACCGCCCACTCCACCGCCCGCATCCCGCCCATCGAGCCGCCGACGACCAGCGCCCACCGCTCGATCCCGAGGGCGTCCGCGAGTCCCGCCTCCGCCGCCACCTGGTCCCGCTGGGTCAGGAAGGGGAACGCCCCGCCCCAGGCCCGGTCGGTGCCCGGCCGGGGAGAGGCCGGGCCGGTGCTGCCCTGGCAGCCGCCCAGCGCGTTCGGCGCCACGACGAACCAGCGGTCGGTGTCCACCGCCCGGCCCGGACCGACCAGCGCGTCCCACCAGCCGGGCGTGGGATGCCCCGGCCCGGCCGGACCGGCCACATGGCTGTCACCGGTCAGCGCGTGCAGCACCAGCACCGCGTTGGACCGGTCCGGCGCGAGCCGGCCCCAGGTCTCGAACGCCAGCCGCACGCCCGGCAGTTCACCGCCCACCTCCAGCGGCAGCGGCGTACCGGCCGTGTGCCACCGGCGGCGCCCGGCGGGGTCCCCGTCCCGCCAGGCGCCGGTGACCGGCGGGAGCGGGGCGGGGCGGGCGCGCGGAACGGTGCTCAGGAGGCGCCCTTGGCCGCGCGGAACCCGGCCTCCAGGTCCGCCTTCAGATCGGCCAGGTTCTCGATGCCGACCGACAGCCGGACCAGACCCGGCGCGGTACCGGTCGCCGTCAACTGCTCCTCGTCGAGCTGGCTGTGGGTGGTGGACGCGGGGTGGATGATCAGACTGCGTACGTCACCGATGTTGGCGAGGTGGCTGAACAGCTCCACCGCGTCCACGAACCGCTTGCCCGCCTCCACACCGTCCCGCAGCTCGAAGGAGACGACCGCGCCGGAGCCGCGCGGGAGATACTTCTGCCCGGCCTCGTACCACCGGCTGGACTCCAGGCCCGGATAGTGGACGGCGGCCACCTCGTCGCGGCCCTCCAGCCACTCGGCCAGGGCCAGCGCGTTGGCGGAGTGCCGTTCCAGGCGCAGGCTCAGCGTCTCCACGCCCTGGAGCAGCAGGAACGCCGAGTGCGGGGAGAGCGCCGGGCCCAGGTCGCGCAGCAACTGCACCCGCAGCTTGACCGCGAAGGCGCCCGGACCGAGCGCCGGCCAGTACCGCAGGCCGTGGTAGCTGGGGTCGGGCTCGGAGAAGTCCGGGAAGCGCTCGGGGTGGGCGCCGAAGTCGAAGGTGCCGCCGTCCACCACCACACCGGCGATGGCGGTGCCGTGCCCGCCGAGGAACTTGGTCGCGGAGTGCACCACGATGTCCGCGCCGTGCTCGATGGGCCGGAGCAGATACGGGGTCGGCACCGTGTTGTCCACGATCAGGGGCACGCCCGCGTCGTGCGCCACGTCCGCGACCGCCCGTACGTCGAGCACGTTGCCGCGCGGGTTGCCCAGGGTCTCCGCGAACAGCGCCTTGGTGTTCGGCCGGATCGCGGCCCGCCAGGCGTCCACGTCGTCCGGGTCGTCCACGAAGGACACCTCGATGCCCAGCCTGGGCAGGGTGTGCCGGAACAGGTTGTACGTGCCGCCGTACAGGGAGGCGCTGGAGACGATGTGGTCGCCCGCGCCCGCCAGGGTCAGCAGGGCGAGCGTCTCGGCGGCCTGCCCGGAGGCCAGCGCGACGGCGGCGACCCCGCCCTCCAGCGCGGCGATCCGCTGCTCGAACACGTCCTGCGTCGGGTTGTGGATGCGGGTGTAGATGTTGCCGGGCTCGGCGAGCGAGAACAGGTCGGCGGCGTGCTGGGTGTCCTGGAAGACGAAGGACGTGGTCTGGTAGATCGGCGTGGCCCGCGCCCCCGTGGTCGGGTCGGGCACCGCGCCGGCGTGGATCTGCCGGGTCTCGAAGGACCAGGCCGAGGTGTCGGGTCCGGCGGGCGGCTCGTCCGGGGTGTGTCCTGCGGTGACCGAGTCGATGGGCTGGCTGCTCATGGTGCTCCTCGTGCGGTGCGGGCGCGGGTTCGGGCACGAGACAAGCACGGCAGGACAGCTCCGGACAGCCCGGCACGAACCCCGACACGAGGACTTCATGTACGCCACATCCCCGCAACACGGCCGCAGCACAGCCCGGTTACGACCGTGCCCCGGCCGGAGGAGTTCCGGCCGGGGCACGCGCGTACAGCTACCGCAGACGTCAGCTCAGCGAGCCGAGCGCCGCGTTCCAGGTGGCCGACGGGCGCATGACCGCGTCCGCCTTGGCCTTCTCCGGCTGGTAGTAGCCGCCGATGTCGGCCGGGGAGCCCTGGACCGCGAGGAGTTCCTCGACGATCTTCTGCTCGTCGGCGGCGAGGGACTCGGCGAACGGGGCGAACGCCTTCGCCAGGTCGGCGTCGTCGGTCTGCTTGGCCAGCTCCTGCGCCCAGTACAGGGACAGGTAGAAGTGGCTGCCGCGGTTGTCGATGCCGCCGACGCGACGGGTCGGGGACTTGTCCTCGTTGAGGAAGGTCGCCGTGGCGCGGTCCAGGGTGTCGGCGAGGACCTTGGCGCGGGTGTTGCCGGTGGTCTCGGCGTACTGCTCGAAGGCGGGGACCAGGGCGAAGAACTCACCGAGGGAGTCCCAGCGCAGGTAGTTCTCCTTGACGAGCTGCTGGACGTGCTTCGGGGCGGAGCCGCCGGCGCCGGTCTCGAACAGGCCGCCGCCCGCCATCAGCGGGACGACCGACAGCATCTTGGCGCTGGTGCCCAGCTCCAGGATCGGGAAGAGGTCGGTCAGGTAGTCGCGCAGCACGTTGCCGGTCACCGAGATGGTGTTCTCGCCGCGGCGGATGCGCTCCACCGACAGCTTGGCGGCCTCGACCGGCGGCAGGATACGGATGTCCAGGCCCTCGGTGTCGTGCTCGGTGAGGTACTGGTTGACCTTGGCGATCAGGTTGGCGTCGTGCGCGCGGGTCTCGTCCAGCCAGAAGATGGCCGGGTCGCCGGTGGCGCGGGCGCGGGTGACGGCCAGCTTGACCCAGTCGCGGATCGGGTCGTCCTTGGTCTGGCAGGCGCGGAAGATGTCGCCCTCGGCGACCGGCTGCTCGATGAGCACGTTGCCGTCGGCGTCGACCACGCGGACGGTGCCCGCGGCGGCGACCTCGAAGGTCTTGTCGTGCGAGCCGTACTCCTCGGCCTTCTGCGCCATCAGGCCGACGTTGGGGACCGTGCCCATGGTGGACGGGTCGTAGGCGCCGTTGGCGCGGCAGTCCTCGATGACGGCCTGGTAGACACCGGCGTAGGAGGAGTCCGGGATCACCGCGAGGGTGTCGTGCTCCTCGCCGTCCGGGCCCCACATGTGGCCGGAGGTGCGGATCATGGCGGGCATGGAGGCGTCCACGATGACGTCCGAGGGGACGTGCAGGTTGGAGATGCCCTTGTCGGAGTCGACCATGGCGAGCGCGGGGCCCTCGGCCAGCTCGGCGTCGAAGGACGCCTTGATCTCGGCGCCCTCCGGCAGGCTCTCCAGGCCCTTGTAGATGCCGCCGAGGCCGTCGTTGGGGGACAGGCCGGCCGACTTCAGGGTCTGGCCGTACTTGGCGAACGTCTTCGGGAAGAAGGCGCGCACCACGTGGCCGAAGACGATCGGGTCGGAGACCTTCATCATCGTCGCCTTCAGGTGCACGGAGAACAGGACGCCCTCCTCCTTCGCGCGGGCGACCTGCGCGGCGAGGAACTGCTCCAGCTCGGCGACGTGCATGACGGAGGCGTCGACGACCTCGTCCTTGCGGACCGGTACCGACTCGCGCAGCACGGTGGTGGTGCCGTCCTCGGCGACCAGCTCGATACGGAGCGTGCCGTCCTCGGCGATCACCGTGGACTTCTCGGTGGAGCGGAAGTCGTTCTCACCCATGGTGGCCACGTTCGTCTTGGACTCGGGGGTCCAGGCGCCCATGCGGTGCGGGTGGGTCTTGGCGTAGTTCTTCACCGAGGCGGGGGCGCGGCGGTCGGAGTTGCCCTCACGCAGGACCGGGTTCACGGCGGAACCCTTGATCTTGTCGTAGCGGGCGCGGACCTCGCGCTCCTCGTCGGTCTTCGGGTCCTCGGGGTAGTCCGGCAGCGCGTAGCCCTTGGCCTGCAGCTCGGCGACGGCGGCCTTGAGCTGCGGGATGGACGCCGAGATGTTCGGCAGCTTGACGATGTTCGCGGCCGGCGTCTTGGCCAGGTCGCCCAGCTCGGCGAGCGCGTCCGGGATGCGCTGGTCCTCGGTCAGGTACTCCGGGAAGACGGCGATGATGCGCCCGGCCAGCGAGATGTCGCGGGTCTCCACGGGGACCCCGGCCTGCGCGGCGTACGCCTGGATCACCGGCAGGAACGAATGGGTCGCCAGGGCCGGCGCTTCGTCCGTGTAGGTGTAGATGATGGTCGAGTCAGTCACCGGGTGCTCCGCTCCACGTCTGCAACATTGCTCGACATCAAGATATCTCGTGACCGGGTCCGGTTCGACAGGGGTCCGCGCCCGACCGCTCAGCGCGCGCCGCCGGTCATCTCCCGCTCGATCCAGCGGCAGATCACCTCCACCACGTACACATGCTCGGCGCGGGTCAGGTCCCGGCCCTTGGGGATGCCGTGGTTGCGCAGCAGACAGGTGCGGCAGCAGGTCCCGGTGGCGTGCTGGGCGACGAAGACGGGATGGCCCCGGTACGGGGTCTGCTTGCCGTCCTTGTACGGCCGGGCCGGGGCGAGCCGCCCGGCGATCAGGTCGTACGCGTGCCAGCGGATGGTGGCCGGGCCCTTCAGCTCGGCGGTGACCCGGTCGCGTCCGCGCAGGTGGAACCTGGCCCGGAACGGCTGCCGGGTGATCGAGTCGAGCCGGGCGTCCAGCTCGGCGGGGGAGGGCGGCGTGAAGGGCTCGGGGTCGGGCGCCGGCTCGGGATCGCGGGAAGAAGTCATACTATTTCGAGCTTAGCCCGGTGGCGTGAGCCCCGGCCGCGCGTGCCACGACGCCGAGCACTCCGACGAACCCGTCGACGTGGGCCGTACCGTCGAGCTGGTGCTGCTGCACGACCTGGTGGAGACCTACGCCGGTGACACCCCGCTGCACGACAGCGCGGGCGGCGCCCCCGGCCGGGAGGGCGCCGCCACAGCGCTCACTGCTCGGACGGTGCCGGGACGTCGTCGGCCGTGCGCTGGTGCGGTATCAGCACCGAGCCCTGCTGGAGCGCGACCGTACGGGTGGGGGCCGGGATGCGGATGCCCTCCTCGCGGTAGCGGCGGTGCAGCCGCTTGATGAACTCGTGCTTGATCCGGAACTGGTCGCTGAACTCCCCGACGCCCAGGATGATCGTGAACCCGATCCGGGAGTCCCCGAAGGTGTGGAAGCGGATCGCGGCCTCGTGCTCCGGGACGGCACCGGTGATCTCGGTCATCACCTCGTTCACGACTTCCGCCGTGACCTTCTCCACGTGCTCCAGGTCCGAGTCGTAGCTCACCCCCGCCTGCACCAGCACCGTCAGCTCCTGCTCGGGGCGGGTGAAGTTGGTCATGTTGGTCTTGGCGAGCTGGCCGTTGGGGATGACCACCAGGTTGTTGGAGAGCTGGCGCACGGTCGTCTGACGCCAGTTGATGTCGACGACGTACCCCTCCTCGCCGCTGCTCAGCCGGATGTAGTCGCCGGGCTGCACGGTCTTGGAGGCGAGGATGTGGATGCCGGCGAACAGGTTGGCCAGCGTGTCCTGGAGCGCCAGCGCGACCGCCAGACCGCCGACGCCCAGCGCGGTGAGCAGCGGGGCGATCGAGATGCCGAGGGTCTGCAGCACCACCAGGAAGCCGATGGCCAGCACCAGGACGCGGGTGATGTTGACGAAGATGGTCGCCGAGCCCGCCACCCCCGAGCGGGACTGGGTGACGCTCTGCACCAGGCCCGCGATCACCCGCGCCGCCGACAGGGTCACCACGAAGATCAGCCAGACCTGGAGGGACTGGTTGACGTGGTGCTGCACGGTACGGGTCAGCGGCAGCACGGCCGCGCCCACCGCGATGCCGCCCGCTATCGCCGCCCACGGCACGACCGACCGCAGCGCGTCCACGATGACGTCGTCACCGCTCCAGCGGGTCCGCTTGGCGTGCTTGGCCAGCCAGCGCAGGACCGTGCGGGACAGGAAGGCCAGCACCAGGCCGGCGGCCAGCGCGATACCGGCGAGGACCAGGTCGTCCAGGGTCGGCGTGCGGTTCACCGGGCGCCTCCGGTAGCCGAAACGGCGGTGTGGAGCCTGCTGTGAAGTCTCGTCACGTTGTCACCTGCTCGAAGTCCGGGATGTGCCGTGGCGCGCCGCACACCGGTCACCGGCGGGCGCGGTTGATCGTCATCCTGCCGTATCCCGGCGGGTGTTCCCGACCGGAACGGCGGTGCTGCGACGTGCCGTCCACCACGTCCGTCGGGCGTACTCGGGGTAACACCCGCCGGTTCAGAGGCCGGTGTACGAGCCGTGCCGTCCGGCGCCCTCGGCGAACCGGCGCGCGCCGTGCAGGGACTCGTCCAACACGGCTGTTCCGTGCCGGAGTTCGCGCTGGAGGGCGTCCTCCTCGGAAAGGCCCTCCTGGTCGAGTACCGAGGCGCGGTCGGAGCGCAGGCAGTCCTGGGGGAAGCGGGCGATGGCCGCCGCCAGCTCCTCGGCCTCGGCGCGGGCGCGTCCCGGCGGGACGACACGGTCCGCGAGGCCGATGGCGTGCGCCTCGGCGGCCGGGACCGGGCGGCCGGTGAGGATCATGTCCATGGCCCGGCCATTGCCGATCAGCCGGGGCAGCCGTACCGTGCCGCCGTCGATCAGGGGGACGCCCCAGCGGCGGCAGAAGACGCCGAACACCGCGTCCTCCTCCGCCACCCGCAGGTCGCACCACAGGGCCAGCTCCAGACCGCCCGCCACGGCGTGCCCGGCCACGGCCGCGATCACCGGCTTGGACAGCCGCATCCGGGTCGGGCCCATCGGGCCGTCGCCGTCCGGCGCGACCCGGTTGCCGCGCCCGGTGCCGATCGCCTTCAAATCGGCGCCCGCGCAGAACGTACCGCCCTCGCCCCACAGCACCGCCACGCGCGCATGCTCGTCCGCCTCGAACGCCTGGAAGGCGGCGGCCAGTTCGGCCGCCGTCGGGCCGTCGACCGCGTTGCGCGCCGCCGGGCGCGACAGGACGACCGTCGTCACATGACCGTGCGTCTCCACCCGAACCGGCACCGGGCTCCTCCTCGCCTCGCCGAGCTGCTGGAGGGGCCACTGTGCCGCACTTTGACCCCGAACGGTTGACCTCAAGCAAACTTGAGGTCCTACGTTGGACGCATGAGCATGGAAACCACCGCCTGGACGCAACTGCACAGCGTGATGACCGCGCAGCAGCAGCGCCGGCCCCTCGCCCGCGCCACGCTGCGCCGCATCGCCGCCTTCGCCCGACCGCGCCGCGCGGGCATCACCCGGTTCGTCCTGCTCGGCATCGTCACCGCCCTGCTCGCGGTCGCCACCCCGGTGCTCGCCGGACGCGTGGTCGACGCCATCGTGGCGGGCCACGACTCCGGCCGGGTGGTCCGGCTCTCGCTGCTCATCGCGGCGGTCGCGCTCGCCGAGGCCGGGCTCGGCATCCTGGTCCGGCGGCTGTCGGCGACGCTGGGGGAGGGGCTCATCCTCGACCTGCGCACCGCCGTCTTCGACCACGTCCAGCGGATGCCCGTCGCCTTCTTCACCCGCACCCGCACCGGCGCCCTGGTCAGCCGCCTCAACAACGACGTGATCGGCGCCCAGCGGGCCTTCGCCTCCACCCTGTCCGGCGTGGTCACCAACGTGGTCACGCTGCTGCTCACCCTCGCCGTCATGCTCGCCCTGTCCTGGCAGATCACCCTCCTCGCCCTGGTCCTGCTGCCGGTGTTCGTGCTGCCCGCCCGCCGGATGGGCACCCGCATGGCCCGGATGCAGCGCGAGGCGGCCGAGCTGAACGCGGCCATGGGCACCCGGATGACGGAACGCTTCTCCGCGCCCGGCGCCACCCTCGTCAAGCTGTTCGGCCGCCCCGAGGAGGAGTCGGCCCAGTTCGCCGCCCGCGCCGGCCAGGTCCGGGACATCGGTGTGCGCACCGCCACCGCCCAGTCGGTGTTCATCACCGCCCTCACCCTGGTCTCCGCCCTCGCGCTCGCCCTCGTCTACGGCCTCGGCGGCTGGTTCGCGCTGCGCGGCACCCTGGAGGCCGGCGCCGTCGTCTCCCTCGCCCTGCTGCTCACCCGGCTCTACGCCCCGCTCACCTCGCTCGCCGGGGCGCGGGTGGAGGTGATGAGCGCGCTGGTCAGCTTCGAGCGGGTCTTCGAGGTGCTGGACCTGGAGCCGCTCATCGCGGAGAAACCCGGCGCGGTCGCGGTGCCGGACGGCCCGGTCGCCATCGAGTTCGACGACGTGCGCTTCGCCTATCCGGCCGCCGACAAGGTCTCCCTGGCCTCGCTGGAGGAGGTCGCCGCACTCGACGTACGCGGCGGCGCCGAGGTGCTGCACGGTGTCTCCTTCCGCGCCGCCCCCGGCGAGACCGTCGCCCTGGTCGGCTCCTCCGGCGCCGGGAAGTCCACCATCGCAGCGCTCCTGCCCCGGCTGTACGACACCGACGGCGGCGCCGTACGGGTCGGCGGTGTCGACGTACGCGACCTCAGCGCGGCGTCGCTGCGGGCGACCGTCGGCATGGTCACCCAGGACGGCCACCTCTTCCACGACACCGTCCGCGCCAACCTGCTCCTCGCCCGCCCCGACGCCGGGGACGACGCACTGTGGGACGCGCTCGGCCGGGCCCGGCTGGACGGGGTCGTACGGTCCCTGCCGGACGGGCTCGACACGGTCGTCGGCGAGCGCGGCTACCGGCTCTCCGGCGGCGAACGTCAGCGCATGACCATCGCCCGGCTGCTGCTCGCCCGCCAGCGCGTCGTCATTCTCGACGAGGCCACCGCCCACCTCGACAACACCTCCGAGGCGGCCGTGCAGGAGGCCCTCACCGAGGCGCTCCACGACCGCACCGCCGTGGTCATCGCCCACCGGCTCTCCACCGTCCGCGCCGCCGACCAGATCCTCGTCGTGGAGGCCGGCCGGATCGTGGAACGCGGCACCCACGACCAGCTCCTCGCCGCCGGGGGCCGGTACGCCGAGCTGTACCGCACCCAGTTCGCCCGGAAGGACGGCGAGACAGTGCCGGTGGCCTGATCCCGGCCCCGGTGAATCGCCGCGTCGCCGTGCTGGACGCCACCCGCGCGAGGGCCCACCATTCCTCCCACGGACACGGGAGAGAGGGACCGGCGGGGATGAGCGGGACGCGGCAGGCCGAGGCACAAGGCGGCCACGGCGAGGGCCTGTTGCGGGTCCTCGCCGTGGACGACGAGGAACCCGCGCTCTCGGAGCTGCTGTACCTGCTCGACCAGGACCCCCGCGTCGGCAGCGTGCTGCCCGCGCTGGAGGCGACCGAGGCACTGCGCACCCTCAGCCGGGCCGTGGAGGGTGGCGCGGACGCGGTCGACGTGGTCTTCCTCGACATCAACATGCCGGGGCTCAACGGGCTCGAACTGGCCCGGCTGCTGGGCGGGTTCGCCGCGCCGCCGCTCATCGTCTTCGTCACCGCCCACGAGGACTTCGCCGTCCGCGCCTTCGACCTCAAGGCCGTCGACTATCTCCTCAAGCCGCTGCGCAAGGAGCGGTTCGCGGAGGCCGTGCGCCGGGTGGCCGAGCTGACCCACGCCGGCCAGGGCCCCCGCGCCCAGCCGGCCGCACCGCCCGGCGGGGGCCAAGTCCCGGTGGAACTGGGCGGGGTGACCCGGTTCGTGCCCGTCGCCGACATCGCCTACGCCGAGGCACACGGCGACTACGCCCGGCTGCACACCCGGCGCGGCAGCCACCTGGTCCGCGTACCGCTGTCCACGCTGGAGGAGCAGTGGCGCACGAACGGGTTCGTGCGCATCCACCGCAGCCATCTGGTCGCGGTCGACCGGATCGAGGAACTCCGGCTGGACGGCGGCAACTTGACCGTCCGGGTCGGGGACCGCATCCTTCCCGTCAGCCGTCGCAACGCCCGCGAACTGCGCGATCTGCTGGCCCGCCGCGCCACCGGCACCGCCGCCCGGGCCCGCTGAGTCCGGCGCGCTGTGGCGACCCTGTGCCGAACCCGCCAGGACCCTGTCTCACCCCGGACGTGCTGCGTACACTCGCCGCAACAAGGTGATCACCGGGGTCTCGGGGGGTGCGTCATGGGGGCGGAACCCACCCCGCGCCGGGAGGTGGTCACCGGGGCTCCGGCCGGGCGTACACGGGCCGCGTACTCGGACTCCTCCGCGCATGATGACGTCACTGTGCGGAAGTTGATGCGGCGTCAGGTTCGTGTCGGTCTCATCGCGTGCTCCCTGCTCGCCCTGCCGCTGGGGCTGTTTCCTTTGGTATTCCGGTTGTTGCCGACGGGTCAAGGTGCCGTCTGGCTGCTGCTGGGTGTCGCGCCGTACCCCGTCCTGGTCGCCACCGGCGCCTGGTACGTCCGCCGCGCCGAGCGCAACGAGGTTGACGTGAGCGGGCGTTGAACCAGACCTACGGAATCGCCGGGGTGTCCGCCGTGGTGCTGGCCACGGCACTGGTCGGCGCGCTCGGGCTGCGGATCTCCCGGACCACCTCCGACTTCTACGTGGCCTCCCGTACCGTCGCGCCCCGGCTCAACGCCTTCGCGGTGAGCGGGGAGTACCTGTCCGCCGCCTCCTTCCTCGGGATCGCCGGGCTGCTGCTCGCGCAGGGCGTCGACATGCTCTGGTTCCCCATCGGGTACACCGCCGGGTTCCTCGTCCTGCTGGCCTTCGTCGCCGCCCCGCTGCGCCGGTCCGGCGCCTACACGCTGCCCGACTTCGCGGAGGCCCGGCTGGAGTCGCGGGCGGTGCGGCGGATCGCCGGGGTGCTGGTGGTGGGCGTGGGCTGGCTGTACCTGCTGCCCCAACTGCGGGGCGCGGGGCTGACCTTGCGGCTGCTCACCGGTGCGCCGGGCTGGCTCGGGGGGCTGGTCGTCGCCGTCGTGGTGACCGCCGCGGTCGCGGCCGGGGGGATGCGCAGCATCACCTTCGTCCAGGCGTTCCAGTACTGGCTCAAGCTCACCGCGCTGCTGGTGCCCGTGGTCTTCCTGCTCGCCGCCTGGCACGCCGACCGCGCCCCGCTGCCCGCCTGGGACGAGCGGCCCGTCTTCCACCGGTCCACCGAGGTCCGCGTCGACCACCCGGTGACCGTCACCGTCCAGGAAGCCGTACGGGTCACCGCCACCGGCAGCATCGACGGGCACCCCCTGCGCGGGGCCGCGCTCAACCTCACCGAGGGCCGCCACCACATCGGCGCGCACACCGACCTCCACTTTCCCGTAGGCGCCCAAGTGCCGCTGCCCGACCGGGCGACGGGCTCCGCCTCGCTCGCCCCGAGCGGCGCCGAACACGGGCTGTACGCCACCTACGGGCTGATCCTCGCCACCTTCCTCGGCACGATGGGCCTGCCCCACGTGGTCGTCCGCTTCTACACCAACCCCGACGGGCGCGCCGCCCGCCGCACCACCGTCATCGTGCTCGGCCTGCTCGGCGCGTTCTATCTGCTGATGCCGCTGTACGGCTCGCTGGCCCGGCTGTACGCGCCCGACCTGCTGCTCACCGGCGACACCGACGCCGCCGTGCTCGTGCTGCCGCAACGGCTGATCGGCGGGGTCGGCGGCGACCTCCTCGGCGCGCTGGTCGCGGGCGGGGCCTGCGCGGCCTTCCTCTCCACCGCCTCCGGGCTCACCATGTCCGTCGCCGGGGTGCTCGCGCAGGACGTGCTCCCGGCGCTGGGCCTGAGGCACTTCCGGCTCGCCGTCGTCCCCGCCATCGCCGTCCCCACCGCCGCCGGGACGGTGGTCGGCGGGCTGCCGGTGGCCGATGCGGTCGGGCTGGCCTTCGCCGTCTCCGCCTCTTCCTTCTGCCCCCTGCTCGTCCTCGGCATCTGGTGGCGCGGGCTCACCCCACCCGGTGCCATCGCCGGCCTCCTCCTCGGCGGCGGCTCGGCCCTCACCGCCGTCACGACGACCATCACGGGCAGCACGTCCTCCGGCTGGACGCACACGCTGCTGGCCTGGCCCGCCGTCTGGTCGGTCCCGGTCGGCTTCACGGCGATGATCCTGGTCTCCCTGGCCACCAGGCGCCGGGTCCCGGCGGGAACGGCGGCCACGATGGCACGGCTGCATCTGCCGGAGGGGCGGGTGTGAGGTGGGCGTAGAAAGCGTGGTCGGAATCGGCTTTGGCCTTGCCGGGCGGGGCCGTGCTCGCTGGTCCCGCCGGCCGTCCGGCGCCGGTCGGCGCGCGTGGGTGCGCGGCGGGCAGCCGCCGCCGTGGCGCGGCTGTATCTGCCGGAGGGGCGGGGTGGGGAAGGAGCCGGCGGTGGCTTCGCCGGGCGGGGCCGTGCTTGCCGGCCACCTGGCGTTGGCGAGCGCGCGGCGGGCAGCCGCCGCCGTGGCGCGGCTGTGGGCCCCCGGAGGGTGGGTGAAGTGGCGGACCTGAGTGTGCTCGCGGTCTTGCTGCTGGCTGTCGCGGGGCTCGCGTTGTTCGTGCTGGGGGCCGCGTTGGGGCATGTCGCGCTTCGGCGGCAGCAGGCGAACCCGGCGGGGCCCGGTACGCCCGTCGAGCAGGCCACCTTCCACACCCTGCACACCGCCTCGCTCGCCGCGCCCCCGCTGCGGGCCGGGCTCACCCCGGACACCGCTCGGAAGGCGGCTCGGCGGTTGCGGCCGTTGCTCGGTGCCGGGGCGCTCGCGCTCGCGGACGAGGAGAACGTACTGGCGTGGGACGGGGCGGGGGAACACCACCGCGCCGAGGTCACCGAGCGGCTGGCCTCCGTGGTGCGGGCGGGGCGTACCCAGCGGGTCGAACTGGACTGTGCGCACCCCGACTGCCCCGTACGGCAGGGCGTGCTCGCGCCGTTGACCGTGGACGGGCGGGTCACCGGGGTGCTCGCCGCGTTCGGGGACGGGGAGTCCGGGGGACTGCGCCGCGCCGCCGAGGAGGTCGCCCGCTGGGTCTCCGTACAGCTCGAACTCGTCGACCTGGACCGGGCCCGCTCCAGCGTGATCGAGGCCGAGATCCGTGCCCTGCGCGCGCAGATCTCCCCCCACTTCATCTACAACTCCCTGGCGAGCATCGCCTCGTTCGTGCGCACCGACCCCGAGCGGGCCCGTGAACTCCTGCTGGAGTTCGCGGACTTCACCCGCTACTCGTTCCGCAGAGGCGGCGACTTCACCACGCTCGCCGAGGAGTTGCGCTCCATCGAGCAGTACCTCGAACTCGCCCGCGCCCGCTTCGGCCGCCGTCTCGCCGTCACCCTGCGCATCGCGCCCGAGGTGCTGCCGGTGACCCTGCCGTTCCTGTGCCTGCAACCGCTCGTGGAGAACGCGCTCAAACACGGTCTTGAGGAGTCCGCCGAGCGCGGCCGCATCACGATCATCGCGGAGGACGAGGGCACCGAGGCCCGCGTGGTCATCGAGGACAACGGCGTCGGCATGGAACCGGACCGCCTGCGCGCCCTGCTGCGCGGCACCGCAGGACCGGACACCGGCATCGGCCTGAGCAACGTCGACCGCAGGCTGCGCCAGGTGTACGGAGACCCGTACGGTCTGGTCATCGAGACCGGCGTGGGTGCCGGCACGAAGATCACCGTACGGGTCCCGAAGTTCCGCCCCGGCTCGCGCCAGGGGTGAGACGCCAGGGGTGGACGGTCAGGTCCAGCGGCCGTTGGACTGCTTGCGCTCCTGCTGCTGGCGCTGGTAATGCTGCTGGTCCTTCGCCTGGCGGGCCGCTGCCTCGGGGATCTGGGTGTGGTAGTAGAGCAACTTGCCCTGTCCCCGCGCGCCCAGGCCGTGATGCCCCTTCACGGGAGAGTTCTTACGCATGACTCGACTCCTCGCTCGCATCAGGTCTGCGTGTCCCGGGAGATGTGTCTTGGGAGATATGTCCAGAAAAGATCCGGTCACCGGCGTACGACGGCGCCCGTTTCGTTACGGAATATGGTATTCCCGCTCCGCCATTCGGGCGACCTGGCCGGACCCCGTTTCGAGGTGCGGGCGCGGGGGCGCGGTGCGACGCTGACTTGGTGCATACCTCTGAGCTGACTCCTGAGATCCGTGCCGCTCTGAGCGAGCCGAGGCCGTACCCCGCCATCACCCTGGTGATGCCGACCGACCCGGACTTCCCCTTCAGCGAGAAGGACCGCATCATGCTGCGCGACCTCGTCACCGAGGCCAAGCGCCGCCTTGCTGAGGACCCCGACGTCTCGCGGGAGACCCGGCTGGAGCTGCGGAACCACATGCTGGACACCACGGTGATCGAGCAGGTGGCCGACCCCTTCCACCCGGACGACGCCATGGTGGTCTACGTGGCCGCCGACGAGCCGGTCCAGGTCTGGCAGATGACGTCCCTCGCGCCGGTGCGCCCGCGTGTGGAGTTCGCCGACCAGTTCCTGACGCGGTATCTGGAGGCCGCCGAGCAGCGGTCCCGGCCGTTCCTGGTGCTCGTGCTGGACCAGGAGCTGTGCCGCCTGTACCACGGCTCGGTCAAGCGCCTGGACGAGGTCGAGCACCACGGCTTCCCGTGCGAGCCGGAGATCCCGTCGCCGGAGGACGCGCTGCCCGGCCCGATCCCGCACGCCCCGCCGTACGAGGGGCACAGGGAGCGGCTCGAGCAGTACCTCCGCAGGGTCGACAAGCGGCTCGGCGACGCGATCGAGGAGCACGACGGCGATCTGCCGCTGTTCGTCATCGGCGGCGACAAGACCCTCTCGGCGTTCAGGGACGTCACCACGCACGGCGACATGATCGCGGGCACGCTGCCGCTGACCGGGATGGACAAGGACCGGGCCGCCGACCTGATGAAGCGGCTGGAGCCGGTCCTCACCGAGTTCCGTGAGAAGCAGGTCGCGGAGGCCGTCGACGCGCTGGGCGAGGCGCGCGGGCTCGGCAAGTACGCGGGCGGGCCGCAGGAGGTCTGGACGGCCGTAGCGGACAAGCGGGTGGCACGGCTGATCGTGGAGGAGGGGCTCGACCTCGCGGGCCGGATCACCGGGGACGGCCGGGTGCTGGAACTGGTCGAGGTGCCCGAGCCGGTCACGCTGCCCGAACCCAGGCCGGACGTCGAACCGCCCCCGCACACCATGGGCGTGGCCACCGACATCATCGAGCAGTTGGTCGACCGCGCCGTCGACGCCGACTCCCAGGTCCTGTTCGTCCCCGACGGCACCCTCGCCGAGGCGGGGGGAGTGGCGGCGCTGCTCAGGTACTGACCTTGTGCTGGTCGGGGGTGTCCAGCACGGTCGTACGGAACGAGGCGACCACGGGCCGCAGATCGATCTGGTGCCAGGCCGCCCAGAGCCGAACGGACATGTCCAGCCAGGGCAGTTCGCGTACCGTCACCCCCGCGACCGGGCCGCGCAGCATGCTCCGCTGGATCAGCGCCACCCCGAGGCCGGAGGCGACGAGGCCGAGCGCGGTCAGCGGCTCGGACGCCTCCAGCCGGATGTCGGGGGTGAACCCGGCGGCGGCGCAGGCGGCGATGAACTCGTCGCGCCAGGCCGGGCGTCGGCTGTTCTCCACCGCGATCCACGGCTGCGCCTCCAGGTCGGCCGGGGCGACCTCGGCCGACTCCGCGAGCGGGTGGCCGGTGGGGACGGCCAGCAGCAGCGGGTCGTCCAGCAGCAGCGCGGCCTTCAGATCCGGGTCGTCCTCGGCGGGCGGTTCCGGGACCAGGGCGATGTCGAGGCTGCGCCTCCGCAGGCCCTCGAACTGCTCGGCGGCGGGGACGTTGTAGAGGGCTACGTGGATGCCGGGGCGTTCGTCCTGGAGTTCCCGGAGTGCGCGGGGGAGCACGCCGGTGTGCATGGCGTCGACCGTGTACCCGATGCACAGCCCGCCCTCCTCGCCCCGGCCGAGCCGGCGGCCCAGGTTCTCCAGGCGGTCGGCGTGCCGGAGCAGTGCCTTCGCCTCGGAGAGGAAGACCCGCCCGTCGGCGGTGAGCCGGATACGCTGCTGGCCGCGCTCGAACAGGGTCAGGCCGAGGTTCTTCTCGAGCTGGGCGATCTGGCGGCTGAGCGGGGACTGCGAGATGTGCAGGCGCTCGGCCGCGCGGCCCACGTGCTCCTCCTCGGCGACGACCACGAAATAGCGGAGCTGGCGCAGATCCAGCATGTGAGACCTCCAGGGACTCAAGTGTGTCCAAGCAAGTCTTGGACAGTCTCAAGCTTCGATCCTAGCCTCGACAGGGCAAGCAGCGTGGACCATCGCAAAGGCCGCGAAACCCCGTAAAGGCAAGGATCACGCTCACATGGGCATCAAGTCCCTCCTCCCCGGTCCCCTGGGCTTCGGCACCGCCCCGCTCGGCAACATGTTCCGGGCCATCCCCGAGGAAGAGGCCGCCGCGACCGTCGCCGCCGCCTGGGACCAGGGCATCCGCTACTTCGACACCGCGCCCTTCTACGGCGCCGGGCTGTCGGAGATACGCCTCGGCGAGGCGCTCGCCGGGCGCCCGCGCGAGGAGTACGTCCTCAGCACCAAGGTCGGCCGCGTCATCCACGACGACGTCGAGGACCCGGCCGCCCGTGAGCTGGGTGAGAAGGGCGGGCTCTTCGAGCACGGGCGCCCGAACCGGATGACCGACGACTACACCGCCGACGCCACCCTGCGCTCCGTCGAGGACAGCCTGAAGCGGCTGGGCACCGACCGGCTGGACATCGTCTGGGTCCACGACATCGCCCAGGACTTCCACGGCGACCAGTGGCTGGCGCGGTACGAGAGTGCGCGCACCGGTGCGTTCCGGGTGCTGCAGAAGCTGCGCGACGAGGGCGTCATCAAGGCGTGGGGGCTCGGGGTCAACAAGGTCGAGCCGATCGAGCTGACCCTCGATCTCGACGAGCCCCGGCCGGACGCCTTCCTGCTGGCCGGCCGCTACACCCTGCTCGACCACGACCGCGCGCTCCAGCGGCTGCTGCCGGCCGCCGCCGAGCAGGGGGTCGACATGGTCGTCGGCGGTCCCTACAGCTCCGGTGTGCTCGCGGGTGGGCGGCACTTCGAGTACCAGGAGGCCCCGAAGGCCATCCTCGACAAGGTCGACCGGATCAAGGCGCTGGCCGAGCGGCACGGCGTCTCCATCAAGGCGGCGGCCCTCCAGTTCGCCCTGGCCCACCCTGCCACCGCCGCCGTCGTCCCCGGCGCGACCCGGCCCAGCCGTATCGCCGAGGACGTGGCCGCACTGCACGAGACCGTCCCGGCCGCGTTCTGGGCGGACCTGCGCGCGGAGAACCTGATCTCCGCCGCCGCCCCTGTTTCCACCGTCTGACCCCTACGGGAGAAACCCCATGGCAAGCACGAGCACCCACATCGACGTCCCCCACACCCCCGACCACGTCTGGCACCTCATCGGCGGCTTCGGCTCCCTGCCCGACTGGCTCCCCTATATCCCGGCCAGCACCCTCAGCGAGGGCGGCCGCGTCCGCACCCTCACCAACGCCGAGGGCGACACCATCCTGGAACGCCTGACCGCCTTCGACGAGGCCGCACGCACCTACACGTACACCATCCTCAAGGCCCCCTTCCCGGTCACCGACTACCTCTCCACCCTCACCGTCCACCCCCTCCCCGACACGGGCACCGCCCGCATCGAGTGGTCCGGCACCTTCACCCCGGCAGGCGCCACGGACGAGGAGGCGGTCGCCCTGTTCCACGGCATCTACACCGAGGGGCTGGCAGCCCTGGAGCGCACGCTGCGCGAGCAGGCGTAGCTACGATGCCGGCATGCGGACCCCGGACCCGTACTGGAACACCAACGTCGCCCGCCACCCCGGCATCCTGCGCCAGGTGCCGCCCGGCTGCGGGGACGCGCTGGACGTCGGCTGCGGGGACGGGCTGCTGGCGCGCAAGCTCGCGGCCCGCGTGCCGCGTGTCACCGGGGTCGACCTGTCACCGGAGATGATCGCCCGCGCCCGCGACCTCGCGGGCGACCGGCCGGGCCTGCGGTTCCTGCGGGGCGACTTCCTGACCGCCGACCTCCCCGCCGAGGGGTACGACTTCATCTGCTCGGTGACCACCGTCCACCACATGGACTTCACCGGCGCCCTGCTCCGGATGCGGCAACTGCTGCGTCCGGGGGGCACCTTGGTGATCGTGGGGCTCGCGCGGGAGAAGAGCGCCGGCGAGTGGGCGGCGTTCCTCGCGGCGGCTCCCGTCATGCGGGTCACCAAGGCCGTACGCCGGGCGACCACGCCCGAGGGGATGCCGGTGGCCGACGCGGAGATGAGCTACGGGGAAGTGCGCGGCGTCGCGCGGGAGTTGCTGCCCGGTGTGCGGTATCGGCGGCATGTGCTGCGCCGGTACTCGCTCACCTGGCGCAAACCCCTCACGCGCTAGTCGGCGGTCCCGGTGTGCGTTGGTTGTAGCGGTGGGACGCGCGGTCGTTCAGGGCTCGGCCTGCTTTGTTGAGGGCTCGGCGCCAGGGGGTTCGGGGGGAGCTGAGGGCGTGGCCCTGGCGTAGGGGGTGGGGGTTGTCGTCCCTCGGGGGATGGGGGAGGGTGCGGGCGGCGAGGCCGGTGGCCCGGGTGGTGGCCGCGGGGGCCACGCCGTGGGCCACCGAGGCCAGGCGGGCCGCCGGGGTGAGGACCGCGCGGGTGCGGCGGCGTTCCACCGCCTGGACGACCTTCTCCGCGGCGCGCTCCGCGTCCATGGACAGCACCGGTGTGCCGGAGAGGGTGGAGAACCAGGCGTACTCCTCCTCCGCCTGCCCGCCGAACTCCGCCTGGAGATGCGAGCCGGTGCGCATCAGGCCCGGATGGACCGTCGTCACGCTCACCGCGCTGCCGGCCGTCTCCGCCTGGAGCCCCTCGCCCAGCGCCCGTACCGCCGCCTTCGCGCAGGAATAGGGGACGAGGTGCGGCGGGGAGACCAGCGCGCCGACCGAGCCGATCAGGCCGAGGCGGCCGCCGTGCGGGCTGCGGCGCAGATGGGGGAGGGCGGCCAGGCAGGTGTACAGGGTGCCGTCGAAGATCGTCGCCATGGCGTCGTGGAAGGCGCGGCTGCCCGCCGTCTCGGCCGGGGCGACCTGGATGACACCCGCGTTGGCGATCACCACGTCAAGACCGCCGTACGCCGCCGCGGCCTCGTCGACGGCCGCCGTCACCGCCCCCTCGTCCCGTACGTCGCACACCACCGCGCGGACCGTACGGCCGGTGCGGCGGCGTATCCAGCCCATCGCACGGGCCAATTCCTCGGAATCCCTGGCGAGTATCGTCACCTCGCATCCGCGACCCGCGAGTTCCCCGGCGATCAGCAGCCCGAGCCCCCGGGAACCCCCGGTGACCAGCGCGGACATCCCCGGCGACAGGGTGTCTTCGCTACGCGTCATGTCCTCACCTCTCGCTGAAAAGCTCGCAGATGCGGCTCGGAGGGCGCCCTTCCGCGCTGTGGCGACGGGTGCGCGGTCCGGCAAGACTGAATGCATCCGTGCCTGGAAGCAGGTGGACCATGAGCAGCATCGAAGTGTCGGTCGAGGTCCGAGTACCCGTCCGCACCGCGTACGACCAGTGGACCCAGTTCAAGAGCTTTCCCCGGATCATGAACGCAGTGCAGCGCGTGGACCAGGTCGGCCCCGCGATGACCCGGTGGAAGGTGAAGACGGGACTCCTCACCAAGGAGTTCATGGCCGAGATCGTGGAGCAGGAACCGGATTCGCACATCGCCTGGCGCAGTGTGGGACGCCACCCCTGGCTGTGGGGCGAGGTGTCCTTCCGCGCGGCCGCCCCGGACCGCACCGTGATCACGGTGAACATGCACATCGAGCCGCACGGGCTCAGCGGCCGGCTGCCGGACTCGGCGAACCGGGCCCGCAAGCTCGTCCGCGAGTCCCTGGAGAACTTCAAGGAGTTCATCGAGGGTCTCGGCGACGCCAGCGGCGCCTGGCGGGGCTCCATCCACAACGGCCGGGTCTCGCCCTCCGAGCCGGACCCGCCCAGGAGCCGCGTCCCCAAGTGGCCGGTGGGCTGACGCCGGCCCGAACCGCCACCCCGGACGACCGAGCGGCCTCCTGCGTGCCGCAGGACAGAGCGAGAGGCATTTCCCATGAAGAAGGCGCCGAAGCACGAGCCGGACGAGCCGCTGACCGTCAGCCCGCCCAAGAAGTGGGCGGCGGGCGTCCCGGCGGTGACGCACGCCCTGGAGTACTCCCTCGACGAGGCGTCGCTGAAGACCACGGCGACGACGCTGCTGACCATGAACCAGGTCGGCGGCATCGACTGTCCCGGCTGCGCCTGGGCCGACCCGGCACCGGGCCACCGGCACATGAACGAGTACTGCGAGAACGGTGCCAAGCACATCAACGACGAGGCCACCGGGCGCCGCATCACCCGCGAGTTCTTCCGCGCCCACCCCGTCTCCTGGCTCAACGAGCAGTCCGACCTCTGGCTCAACCAGCAGGGCCGCCTCACCGAGCCCATGATCAAGCGGGCCGACTCGGACTACTACGAGCCCATCAGTTGGGCCGACGCGCTGGACCTGCTCGCGAACGAGCTGAAGTCCCTGGACTCGCCGGACGAAGCCTGCTTCTACACCTCGGGCCGGGCCAGCAACGAGTCGGCGTTCGTGCTCCAGCTCTTCGCCCGCGCCTTCGGCACCAACAACCTGCCCGACTGCAGCAACCTGTGCCACGAGACCAGCGGCTTCGGCCTGCACGAGACCCTCGGCACCGGCAAGGGCACCGTCTCGCTGGACGACATCTACCAGTCCGACCTGATCTTCCTCGTCGGCCAGAACCCGGCGACGAACCACCCGCGCCAGCTCTCCGCGCTCGAGGAGTGCAAGGACAACGGCGGCAAGATCATCTCGGTGAACACCCTGCCCGAGGCCGGCCTGATGCGGTTCAAGAACCCGCAGCAGGTCCGGGGCGTGATCGGCGACGGCGTCCAGATCTCCGACCAGTTCCTGCACATCCGCAGCGGCGGCGACCTGGCCCTCTTCCAGGGCCTCAACAAGCTGCTGCTGGAGGCGGAGGACGCCAACCCCGGCACGGTCCTCGACCACGACTTCATCGCCAAGCACACCTCGGGCTTCGAGGAGTTCGCCCGGCACGCCCGCAGCATTTCGTGGGACGACATCCTCACCGCCACCCAGCTCACCCGGGAGGAGATCGAGGAGGCCCACGACTACGTCATGCACGCGGGCCGCGTGATCGTCTGCTGGGCCATGGGCGTCACCCAGCAGCGGCAGGGCGTGCCCACCGTCCGCGAGATCATCAACTTCCTGATGCTGCGCGGCAATCTGGGCCGGGTCGGCTGCGGCGCGAGCCCGGTGCGCGGCCACAGCAACGTCCAGGGCGACCGCACCATGGGCGTCTGGGAGCAGATGCCCGACGAGTTCCTGGACGCCCTGAAGTCCGAGTTCCGCTTCGAGCCGCCCCGCCACCACGGCTATGACGCGGTGAAGGCCGTCAAGGCGATGGCCGAGGGCAAGGTCAAGGTGTTCCTGTCGCTGGCCGGCAACTTCGTACGCGCCGCCCCCGACACCGAGGTCACCGACGCGGCCATGCGCCGCTGCAAGGTCACCGCGCAGATCTCCACCAAGCTCAGCAAGGCGCACACCGTCACCGGTGAGACCGCGCTGATCCTGCCCTGCCTCGGCCGCACCGAGATCGACATCCAGGCGGGCGGCGTCCAGTTCGTCACGGTGGAGAACACCTCCAGCGAGGTGCACACCTCGTTCGGCAAGCTCCGCCCCGCCTCCCGGCTGCTGCTCAGCGAGGTCGCCATCCTGTGCCGGCTGGCCGAGCGCACCCTCGGCGACAAGGTCGACATCCCCTGGCTGGAGTTCGAGGCGGACTACGGCAACATCCGCGACCGGGTGGCCCAGATCATTCCGGGCTTCTACGACTTCAACCGCCGGGTCGCCCGGCCGGGCGGCATCAAGCTGCCGAACCCGGTCAACGAGGGCGTGTACGCCACCGCCACCGGCAAGGCCATGTTCACCGTCAACGACTGGGACATGTCCGCGGCGCCCCCCGGCCACCTGGTCCTGCAGAGCACGCGCTCGCACGACCAGTGGAACACCATCCCGTACACCAACAACGACCGCTACCGCGGTATCCACGGCCGCCGCAACATCATCATGATCAACCCGGAGGACATGGTCGATCTCGGGCTGGTCCGGGGGCAGTTCGTGGACATCGTCGGCGTCTGGCACGACGACGTGGACCGCCGGGTGAAGGGCTTCGAGGTCATCCCCTACCCGACCAGCCGGGGATGCGCGGCCGCGTACTACCCGGAGGTGCAGCCGCTGGTGCCGCTCGACAGCACGGCCGCGATCAGCAACCAGCCCACCTCCAAGGGGATCGTGGTCCGGCTCGAACCGGGCACCCCGCCTCCCGGCACCAAGCCCACCCACTGGCACGACTGACGTCCGCCGCCGCTGCCGCCCTCACTCCGGGGGCGGCAGCAGTGTGCCCAGCGGCCCCAGGTCCAGGTTGAGATCGTCCATCGTCAGCCCGTACCGCGCGCACAGCCCGGTCATCCGGTCGTGCAGGAGCATGAGCGTCGCGCCGAGGCGCTCTTCCTCCTCCTCGGTCAGGTCGCCCTCGTCGACCCGGTTGAGGGCCTGCCGCTCCATGAGCTGACGCAGCAGCTCGACCAGGGTGAGGACCAGTTTCATCAAATCCCGCTCCACCGTGTCCGGATCGGCGGTGATCCGGCGCGCCGGTGCGGACGCCCGCCCGTCGGAGGCGGGCAGGTCGCCGGGGGCCGCGGGCAGCAGCCGGAACGCCCGCTCGGCCGCCGCCGCGACCTCCGCCCGGCGCCGGTCCGGCCCGCCGCCGCGCTCCTCGTCAGCCGTCATCGCCCTGCTCCTCGCCCCGCCCCTCGATCCGCCTCGGCTCCGCGAACGGTGACGGCACCTCCGAGCTGATGGACACGATCAGCGCCCGCAGCGAGACCCGTACTAGGTCGATGCCGGCGATGGAGAGCACCACGTCGCCGGTGAGGACCACCCCGCCGCTCAGCAGGCGGTCCAGCAGGTCGATGAGCGCGACCTGCCGCTGCGCCAACGGCTCGGTCGCGGCCCGGCGTTCGGGCGTGGTCACGGCCCGGCCCCCGCCGCCTCGCCGGTCTCCTCGGGTCCCATGGCGAACGAGTACGGCGCCCACGGCCCGGTGATCTCGACCCGTACGCCCGCCAACCCGTCTGCCGCCCGCCGCACTTCGGCCTGGAACGCCTCGCCCTGCTCCAGCGGCACCAGATACGCGTCGTTGACCACGTTCTCGCCCGCCGCCTCGGCGAGCGCCCCCTGCTGCACCCGGTGCCGGGCCCGCTCGCTGGCGTACGCGCGCCCCGCCGCCTCGATGCCCTCCGCCGCCCGCTGGGCCGCCTGGTGGGCGGTGTCCCGATGGCGCTGCTGCTGCCGGCGGCCGCGCAGGTACGAGCGTCCGGGGCTCAACTGCGCGTCGGCGGGGGCGGGAGGGGGCGTGGGCGCGGCCGAGGGGTCCACGTAGACCTTCACGCCCCACTCGACGTGCCCCGACAGCCGCGCCAGCCGGTCCGTGAACAACTCGCGCCCCTGGTCCAGCACTTCGCGCGCCCGGGTGTCGTCCAGATACACGGTGGCCAGCCGCAGCGGCAGCACGGTGGTGTACGCGGCGACCGCCTCCACTACCCCGTGGTGGGCGCGGGCCACCGCGCTCAGCCAGTCCAAATCCTCCAGCCGACGGCGCAGCACCTCCTCCCGGAAGTCCTCCGCCGGCACCGAACTCGCCACCAGGGCCAGGCCGTTGCCGTCGGGGACCAGATGGACAGGGGCGCCGACCACGCCCTCCAGCGCGGTCAGCCGCTCCGCCAGGGCGTCGTCGGCGCGGGTCACGCCGTAGACGTACGTCATGAGGTCACTCATCGCGGCTCCGCTTCCGGCGGCGGGCGGGGCGCGGGGCGGGCTCGGGTTCGGGCTCCGGTTCCTCCTCCTCGGCCTCTTCCTCGGGCTCCTCTTCCTCCCACTCGGCCTCTTCCACTTCCTCCTCGGGCTCGGCTTCCGCCTCGTCTTCCTCCT
The DNA here is from genome assembly GCF_004784475.1 of Streptomyces bauhiniae. Taxonomy (GTDB): domain Bacteria; phylum Actinomycetota; class Actinomycetes; order Streptomycetales; family Streptomycetaceae; genus Streptomyces; species Streptomyces seoulensis. The sequence goes on along the minus strand of NZ_SRRT01000002.1, from coordinate 804,433 downwards.
CCTCGTCGAGCAGCTCCGGTTCGGCCTCGAGAAGCTCCTCCGGCTCTCTGAGCGCGGCGAGTTCGGCCCGCAGGCGGCGGTTCTCCTCGGCCAGCGAGTGCTCGTCGCCCCGAGCGCGCGAGGAGAGTGAGGGGTCGTGCTCCCACCAGTCGATGCCCATCTCCTTCGCCTTGTCGACGGAGGCGACGAGCAGCCGGAGTTTGATGGTCAGCAGTTCGATGTCGAGCAGGTTGATCTGAATGTCGCCCGCGATCACGATGCCCTTGTCCAGGACGCGTTCGAGGATGTCGGCGAGGTTGGCGGACGAGCCCTGCCCGTAGGGCTGCGCCGCCCGCGAGGGGGTCGGACCGAGCCGGTTGCCCAGTGGTTCACTCACGATGGTGGCCTCGTGTTCCCTAGTGCCGGATCAGGACAGTGCCGGATCAGGACTGCTGTCCGCGGAAGTTGCGTATCTCCTCCAGCCGGTCGAGCAGTTCGTCCTCACGCCGGTCGAACGTCTCCTCGTCGATCTCCCCGGCGAGCAATCGCTTCTCCAGCGCGGCGAGTTCGGCCTGGATGGGAGCGGGGTCGTAGTACTCGTCCTCGGCCGCCTCCAGGACGCGCTCCACCACCCAGCCGACGCCGCGCACCGGCGCCAGCGGGAGGGTGAGGATCTGGGTGAACAGGCCCATGGAACCCCTCGGTTCTCAGACGAAGCTGTACGGCGGGAGCGGGCCGTTCAACCGGAAGTCGAGCCCCTCGCCGAGCTGATGGGCGACGCTCAACTCCGTGGTGAGGAAAGCCTCTTCCTGATCGTCGGCCACCAGGAAGGACACGCTGAGGAAGTCCGACCCGGTCGGCTGCGAGGAGTCCACGTCACGCGCGAAGGGACGCAGCGCCTCGACCACCCCGGCGGCCAGCGCCTCCTGACGGGCCTGCACCTCCTGGGCCACCAGCTCACCGAGCCGCATCGCCGCCGACGGGTCGGCCGTACCGCCCCGGATGTCGTCGTTGAGCTGCCGGGCCGGGGCCGACTCGGCGAGGATCTGGCGCAGCAGGGAGTCCTCGTCCTGCGCCACCTTCAGGTGGTACTCGGTGCAGCCGGCCAGCTCCAGGAGGCGGTCGGTGTACTCCTCGGCCCGCTCCTCCAGCGCCGACCGCACCTCGTCGTCGCTCGCCGCCACCAGGCCGAACCGCAGGGGCAGTACGGTGCCGTCGGCCATGAGCCGCTCCTGCACCTCCTGGTGCGCGCCGACGTCCCGCCGCTTGGGGCGCAGGTCCTCGGGCGCGTCGCTGACCACCGCGCACAGCGACCCGGCGGTCACCGCCCGCAGCGGGCCGGGGGATTCGCCGACGCCGCGCAGGCCGTCGAGGCGCAGCGGGTGCTGTTTGTCGGTGACGGAGTAGACGTAGACGCCCATCGCTCATTCCCTCTCACGGGTCGAGGTCCGCTTGGAGGCGCGCTTGGCCGGCCGCCGCTTCCGCGCGGGCTCCCGCTCCTCTTCTTCGTCCTCGTCGTCACTGTCACCACCGGTGACCGCCTTGAGCGAGTCGGTGACCGCCTCGGCGGCCCCGCTCAACGCGCCCTTGGACTTGCCCTTGGCGCCGCTCTCCACGGTGTCGCCCACGATGTCGGTGAGCTGGGCCGGAGCCTTGCGCCCGGCCTCCAGATCCAGCCGGTTGCACGCCTCAGCGAAGCGCAGATACGTGTCCACGCTGGCGACGACGACTCGGGCGTCGATCTTCAGTATCTCGATGCCCACCAGGGACACGCGGACGAAGATGTCGATCACCAGGCCGCGGTCCAGGATGAGTTCCAAGACGTCGTAGAGGCTGCCGCTGCCACCGCCGCGGGTGACATTGCCTCCGCCTTGCGGCACCACGGTCATGGTGCCTCCCTTCACCGGCGGGCCTCAGCCGCGCCGGTCGATCTGCCCTCGGGTGTAGCGGCGCGTGCGCTCGTAGGCCACGAGGTCGCCCTCCTTGTCGAGGGAGACGCGGTAGGTCGCCATCACGCTGGTCGTGTCGGGCACTCGCTCCAGTTCGAGCACCTCTACGTCGGCCTCCCAACCGTCGTTCGTCGGTTTCAGCGCCGAGACGGAATCCGGGGCCCGGCCGATCAGCTCCGTGAGCTGCTCGGCCGCGGTCCGCATCGCCCAGGCAGGGCCCTTGGACGGGCGGTGGCGCGGCTCACCGGCCGGTCGCCGGCCGGTGGCCCGACTGCTGCCGGTCCGCCGCTTGGCGGGCTCTTCGCTTGCGGCCATGGTCTCTCCGGTGGTCGAAGCCGTCTCTCCGGTGAGACCGGAGCGGGCGCCAGATTCCACGCATGAACATACAATTTCAGCATATAGGGTTATAAGTCGCAGCAGCGTCGGCCGGCTCCCGAGGGCCGCCGGGACAGCGTGCGCGGGCTCTCCCCGCAGGGCCCTGTCGCGCGGCGCGGTGTGTGCGATCCCTTCTTCACCGACAGCGGGCCGGGTCGGGGTGCCGGCCGGAAACCCCGTTTCTTTCCTGACCCTTTCCGAAGGGAACCGGTTCATGGATGACACGACCAAGGTCGCTCTCGCCGCCGCAGTCGCGGGCGGCTATGTGCTCGGACGTACGAAGAAGGGCCGCCTCGCCTTCGGGCTGGCGACCTACCTCGCCGGTCGCCGTACCGGCCTCAACCCCCAGGCGCTCCTGGGTGAGGGCCTGGGCAAGCTCGGCGAGGTGCCGGGCGTCAAGGAACTCAACGAGCAGGTGCGCGGCGAACTGCTGAACGCGGGCCGCAAGGCGCTGACCTCCGCCGCCGACCGCCGCCTCGGCGACCTCGCGGAGTCCCTCCGCGAGCGCACCCAGCGCATCGGCCAGCAGAAGGAGGAGAAGCCGGAGGAGGCCGAGGACTCGGAGGAGTCCGAAGAGCCCGAGGAGGACGAAGAGAACGGCGAGAACGGCGAGGAAGAGGGCGAGGAGTACGAGGACGAGGCCGAGGAGCCCGAGGAGGAAGAGGACTTCGAGGCCGAGGAGTCGGAGGAGTCCGAGGGTGACGAGGGGCCCGAGGACGAGGAGGAGGACTTCGAGGAGGAAGAAGAAGAGGAGGAGGAACCCGAGGAGGAGCCCGAGGACGAGGAGGAGCCGGAGCCCGAGAAGCCGGCCCGCCGCAGGCCCGCTCCGAAGAAGGAGCCCGCCAAGAAGTCCGCGCCCGCCAAGAAGCAGGCCGCGAAGAAGGCTCCCGCCAAGAAGGCCCCGGCGAAGAAGTCCGCCCCGCCGGCCAAGAAGCAGGCCGCCAAGAAGGCCCCCGCCAAGAAGTCCGCGCCCGCGAAGAAGCAGGCGGTGAAGAAGGCTCCCGCGAAGAAGGCCCCGGCCAAGAAGCAGGCGGCCAAGAAGAGCACCGGGCGCCGGAGGTAGGCCATGGCAGACACCAAGACCGACACCGACAAGGGTGACGCCAAGGAGCAGGCGGGCTCCGGCCTCGAAGCGCTGCGCGAGGAACTCGTCGACTTCCTCGGCGCCCAGGCGGAACACCTGGTGGAGAAGACGGGCGAGCGGCTCACCGACCTCACCCAGCAGCTCCTCGACTCGGCCGAGAACGGCGGTGGCTTCCTCACCGGCGTCGGCAGCCGCATCCTCAAGGGCGAGTCACCGCTGAAGGCACTCGTGTCCCAGAAGGCCGGGGACGTCAAGGACAAGGTGGTCGAGGGGGCCAAGAGCTTGTTCGGCAAGAGCAAGGGCAAGTCCGGCCAGGCCAAGGTGACCAACATCATCGAGGTGCTGGACATCGGCGTACCGCTTCGCGACGCCTACAACCACTGGACCCAGTACGACGAGTTCAGCGGCTTCACCAAGGGCGTGCAGAGCGTCTCCCAGGGCGACGAGGTCACCAGCGACTGGAAGCTGAAGGTCGGCCCGTCCAAGCGCAGTTACAAGGCGACCACGCAGACCCAGATCCCGGACGACCGGATCGTCTGGACCTCCGAGGGCGCCAAGGGCACCACGAGCGGCTGTGTGACCTTCCACGAGATCGCCCCCAGCCTGACCCGCATCGTGCTCGTCGTCGTGTACTCCCCGGCCGGCTTCTTCGAGAAGACCGGCAACATCTGGCGCGCCCAGGGCCGCCGACTGCGCCTGGACTTCAAGAACTTCCAGCGCTACGTCAGCTTCGCCGACCCGGACGTGGAGGGCTGGCGCGGCGAGATCCGCGACGGCGAGGTCGTCCGCACCCACGAGGAGGTCGTGGAGGAGGAGCAGCAGGAAGAAGGAGAAGAGGGCGAAGAAGGCGAGGGCGACGAGGAGGAGTACGAGGACGAGTACGACGACGAGGAAGAGGACGACGAAGCCCCCGACGAAGAAGGCGAATACGAGGACGAAGGGGACGAAGGGGACGAAGAGGAAGAGGACGAGGAGGACGAGGAAGAGAGGTGACTCCCGTACCGCTCACCGGGCGCGGCCGCCCCCGCCACGGCGGCCGCGCCCGGCGAGCATGATCAGCGCCCGTCCAACTCCCGGAAGAACGCCCGGACATCACCCACCAGCAGCTCCGGCTGCTCCATCGCCGCGAAGTGCCCGCCCCGCTCGAACTCCGTCCAGCGCACGATGTTGTCGTGCCGCTCCGCGAGGTGCCGCAGCGCGATGAAGTTCTCGCGCGGGAACGCGGCGAACGCGGTCGGCGTACGGGACGGCTCGGGCGGTTGGCCCCAACGGCCCGTGTGGGCACGCTCGTAGTAGATGCGCGCGGACGAACCCGCCGTACCGGTCAGCCAGTACAGCATCACGTCGGTCAGCAGATGGTCGCGGTCGACGGCGTCCTCGGGGCGGTCCGCCGAGTCCGTCCACTCCTTGAACTTCTCCGCGATCCAGGCCAGTTGGCCCACGGGGGAGTCGGTGAGGGCGTAGGAGAGGGTCTGCGGGCGGGTGGACTGGATGTCGGCGTAGCCCTGCTGCTCGCGGCTCCACTCCTTCATCCGCTCCCAGGAGGCGAGGGTGCGGGCGCGTTCGGCCGGGCTCAGCGCGGCGAGTTCCTCGCCGGTCGGCTCGGCGGTCGCACCGGCGCCCGGGATCAGGTTCAGATGGACGCCGATGACGTGCTCGGGGCGGATGCGGCCCAGCTCGCGGGAGACGGCCGCGCCCCAGTCGCCGCCCTGGGTGCCGTACCGCTCGTAGCCCAGGCGGTCCATCAGCTCCGCGAAGGCGGCCGCCGTCCTGCGGTGCTCCCAGTTGGGCTCGCGGGTCGGGCCGGAGAAACCGAAGCCGGGGATGCTCGGCAGCACCAGATGGAAGGCGTCGGCCGGATCGCCGCCGTGTGCGCGGGGGTCGGTCAGCGGGCCCACGATCCGCTCGAACTCGGCGAAGGAGCCGGGCCAGCCGTGCGTGACGATCAGCGGGGTGGCGTCCGGCTCGGGGGAGCGGATGTGCGCGAAGTGGAGGTCCGCGCCGTCGATCACCGTCTTGAACTGCGGCCACTCGTTCAGCCGGGCCTCCGCCGCCCGCCAGTCGTACGTGTGCCGCCAGTACTCCGCCAGCTCGCGCAGATAGTCGCGCGGCACGCCGTAGTCCCAGCCCACCCCCGGCAGTTCGTCCGGCCAGCGGGTGCGGTCGAGGCGGTGGCGCAGGTCGGCCAGCTCGCTCTCCGGGACGTCGATGCGGAAGGGGCGGATACCGGGGTCCGGTGCGGTGGTCATGTCGGCGCACCTTAGGCGCCCTGATCGACTCGGGCGAGATCATTTCCGGCGGGTCCTAGATCATCAGTGCTATCGCCATGGCCAGCAGGCCGACCGCGACCAGGGCCACCACCAGCATGATCAGGGTGAGCGGTACCGGCCCCCAGGCCCGGCGCGGCTCGGCGTGGGAGATGCCGGCCGAGGTGCTGCCCTCGGCGGGTGGGGTCTCGTTGGGCGGTACCCGGGGGCGCTCCGGGTCGGGGCTGGTCATGACGGCCACTCCTCTCCTGGGCCGGGCCGTGACACCCGCCGAGTACCCATGGGCCGAACGGCTCTCGCCGGGCGCCGCCCGTTGTTCCGGCCGGGCGGGCCGGGTACGTGCCCTGCATGGACGGCTTCGACGTGGACCCCGCGTTGCGGGACGCACTGGACCGGCTCACCCTGCTGGACCAGACCGCCGGCGTACTGGCGAGCACGCTCGACGCGGCGGAGGGGGTCAGCCGGGTGTGCCGGGTGCTCGTGCCCGCGCTGGCCGACTGGAGCGTGGGCGACCTGATGGACGAGGCGGGCCGGCTGGAGCGCGTCTGCGTCACCCGCCGGGAGCCCGGCGCCCCGATGGTCGGCACGACCGGTGTGCTGCCCGGCGTGGGGGAGGACTCCGACGACCCGTGGTCACGGGTGCTGCGCGGGGCGGGCGCGCTGCTGCTGTCCGCCGAGCAGTTCGCGCCGGACCGGGAGATCCCCGACCCGCTGCACGCGCTGAACAGCGAGCTGTTCCGGCGGCTGGAGGGCGCCTCGGGCATCGTCGCGCCGCTGCGCGCCCGGCGCCGGGTGCTCGGCGCGCTGACCCTGGTCCGCGAGCCCGGCCGGACCCCGTTCGGGGAGGCGGACCTGGCGCTGGTGGAGGGGCTGGCGCACCGGGTGGCGCTCGCCGTGGACAACGCCCGGCTGCACGCCGAGGTGCAGACCATCGCCGAGCGCATGCAGCGCTCGCTGCTGCCCCGGCTGCCCGTCATCGACGGCCTGCGCATCGCCGCCCGCTACGTCCCCGCCGCCTCGTCCGCGCAGGTGGGCGGCGACTGGTACGACAGCTTCGTACTGCCCCAGGGCGACATCTCACTGATCATCGGCGACGTCACCGGCCATGACCTCCAGGCGGCGGTGGCCATGAGCCAGATCCGCAACATGCTGCGCGGCATCGCCTGCGACCGCCAGGAGCCGCCCGGCCGCATCCTGCACCGGCTGGACCTGGCGATGGCCGTTCTCTACCCGCACCAGACCGCCACCTGCGTCTACGCCCTGCTCAAGGACGACGGGGCCGGCCGGTACCGGCTGAACTGGGCGTCCGCCGGGCACTTGCCACCGCTGCTGGTCACCCCGGCCGGGGACACCACGTACCTGGACGCCGCGCGCGGCATCGTGCTCGGTGTGGCCCCCGAGGCGGAGCGGGCCGGCGCCAGTACCCCGCTGCCGCCCGCGAGCACCCTGCTGCTCTACACCGACGGCCTGGTCGAACGCCGGGGCGAGTCCCTCGACCACGGCCTCATCCGGCTGCGCCAGCACGCGGCCACCCTGGTCGACCAGGACCTGGACGTGATGTGCGAGGAACTGCTCACCGGCCTCGCCCCGGACGCCGAGGACGACGTGGCCCTGATCGCCCTGCGCCTGCCCGCCTCCCCCCTCTGACGCGGGCCGGGACGAAGGAGGCGGGCATGACAGGGGGGTCCGCGTGGCACCCGCCCTGTGTGCGAGGGATACATGCAGCATGGCAAGGACTTACGGCGGACCTCTCCGCGGCGGGGGCCGCCGCGCGACGGGCCTGGTCGGGGCCGAGCCGTGACCGCGACCTCGTCGTGCAGGTGCTCAAGGCCGCGCTGGCCGCCTGGGTGGCCTGGGCGGTGGCGGGCTGGTGGCTTCAGGCGCCGGTGGCGTTCGTCGCCCCCTGGGTGGCGGTGGTGCTGGTCGAGTCCACCGTCTACCGCTCCCTCACCCATGGCCTCCAGCAGCTCGCGGCGATCGCGGTGGGCACCGTCGTGGCCACCGTCGTAGGGCTGCTGCTCCCGCACACCGAGGCCGCGATGGCCGTCGTCCTCCCGCTGGTGCTGCTGCTCGGCCAGTGGCACCGGCTCGGCAGCCAGGGCATCTACGCGGCCACCGGCGCCCTGTTCACCCTGACCGCCGGACCCGTCTCCGTCGTCACCTCCGCCGCCCGGCTCGGCGAGGCGCTGTTCGGCGCGCTGGTCGGCCTCGCCGTCAACGCCCTGATCCGGCCGCCCGTCTACCTGCGCGACGCCCGCGCCCTGCTCCAGGACGCGGCCGACGAGACCCATGACATCCTTCAGCAGGTCGCCGAGGGCCTCGCCGACGGCCGCCTCGACCCCGACGACGTGAAGGGCTGGCACGACCGCGCCGTACGGCTCTACCCGCTGGTCGAGCAGGCCAAGGCCGCCGTCGGCTGGAACCGGGAGAGCCTGCGCATCAACCTCCGCCACCGGCCCAAGACCGTACCGGGGGCCGGCCGGGGCTACGACGACGCGGTCACCGTGCTGGAGTACGCGGCCGTGCACACCGCGGGCGTCACCCGCACCGTGCTGGAGACCGTCTCCGACGACGACGAGACCACCCGGCTGGAACCGAGCCTGGCCCGGCACTACGCCCGCTACCTCAGCCTGACCGCCCACGCCCTGCGCCTGTACAGCAACAGCCGCTTCGGACCCGCGAGCGAGGACGGCCTGCGTGAGGCGGTGCGGGACATGCGCGAGACGCTCGGCACCCTGCGCCAGGACCTGGTCCGCTCCAGCAGCGACGACCCCTCCGGAATCGCCGTCTACGGCGCCCTGCTCGCCCAGGCCCACCGGCTGGCCCGCCAGATGGTCCTCTCCGCCGACTGACCCGGTTACGGGCAGCCGTCCTCCGGGTACTCGGCGGGACGCGAGGGGCGACTTCGGCCAGGGAGGGCGACGCATGACCGCCGAGGACCACACGGTGCGCGCGGGGCGCCGCACCGTCGAGCTGCACCGGCCGGAGAAGGTGCTCTTCCCGGCCGACGGCGACCACCCGGCGTACACCAAGGCGGATCTCGTGGCGTACTACCGCGAGATGGCGCCCTTCATGCTGCCGGGGCTGCGCGGGCGGCCGCTGATGCTGGAGCGGTATCCCGACGGGATCGACGGGCCCCGGTTCATGCAGAAGAACACCCCGGAGTACTACCCGGAGTGGATCACGCGGGCCGAGGTGCCCAAGGAGGGCGGCACGGTCTGCCACACCGTGTGCGACAGCGCCGCCACCCTGCTCTACCTCGCCGACCAGGCATGTCTGACCCCGCACCGCTGGCTGTCCCGCGTGGACCACCCGGACGAGCCCGACCTGCTGGTCTTCGACCTCGACCCGGCCGAGGGCGCCGACGACTTCGGGCGGGTGCGCGAGGCGGCCCACTGGCTCGGCGAGGTGCTTCAGGAGCTGAAGCTGCCCTCGGTGCTGATGACCACCGGCTCGCGCGGCCTGCACGTCACCGTTCCGCTGCTGCCGAGGCAGGACTTCGACGCGGTGCGCGGCTTCGCCCGTGACGTGGCCGACCTGCTCGTCGCCCGGCACCCCGACCGGCTGACCACCGCCGCCCGCAAACGGGACCGCGGCGACCGCCTCTACCTCGACGTGCAGCGCAACGGCTACGCCCAGACCGCCGTGGCCCCCTACGGCGTGCGCGCCCGCCCCGGCGCCCCCGTCGCCACCCCGCTCGCCTGGGACCAGATCGACGACCCGGACCTCGGCCCCCGCCGCTGGACCATCGCCGACGCCGTCGACCAGGCCCGCACCCACCCCTGGCCCGCCCTGCGCGGCCACGCCCTGGACCCGGCCCGGCGCCGGCTTGAGGAGATCGTGTGATGCAGACACCCTCGACCACGGCCGCCCCCGACTCCCTCGTCTCCCCGGTGAACTCGCACAACGAGTGGGACCCGCTGGAGGAGATCGTCGTCGGGCGTCTCGAAGGCGCCACGATCCCGTCCAAGCACGCCGTGGTGTCCTGCAACGTGCCCCGCTGGGCCGCCAGACTCCAGGGGCTCGCGGCCGGGCGAAGATACCCGCGCACGCTGATCCGCCGGGCGCAGCGCGAGCTGGACGAGTTCGCCGGCCTGCTGGGCTCCCTCGGCGTCACGGTGACCCGCCCGGACGCGGTCGAGCACCGGCGCCCCTTCGCCACCCCCGACTGGTCCGCCAGGGGCTTCTGCAACACCTGCCCCCGCGACAGCCTGCTCGTCGTCGGCGACGAGATCATCGAGACGCCGATGGCCTGGCCCTGCCGGTACTTCGAGACCCACTCCTACCGCGCCCTCCTCAAGGATTACTTCCGGCGCGGCGCCCGCTGGACCGCGGCCCCGAAACCCCAGCTCACCGACGAGCTGTACGAACGGGACTTCCGGGTGCCGGGCCCGGACGAGCCGATGCGGTACGTCCTCACCGAGTTCGAGCCGGTCTTCGACGCGGCGGACTTCGTACGCGCCGGGTACGACCTCTTCGTGACCCGCAGCAACGTCACCAACGCCATGGGGATCGAGTGGCTGCGCCGGCACCTCGGGCCCCGGTACCGGGTCCACGAGATCGAGAGCCGCTGCCGTACGCCCATGCACATCGACACCACCCTCGTGCTGCTCGCGCCGGGCAAGGTGATGGTCAACCCGGAGTACATCGACGTCGACCGGCTGCCCGACGTGCTGAAGTCCTGGGACGTGCTGGTCGCGCCGGAACCCGACCCGATCCACGACCCCCTGCTCAAGGTCACCTCGATGTGCGGCAAGTGGCTCAGCATGAACGTGCTGATGCTCGACGAGAAGCGGGTGATCGTCGAGCGCCACCACACCGGCATGGTGCGCGCCCTGGAGCGGTGGGGGTTCGAGACCATCCCCTGCGACCTGCTGCACTACGCGCCCTTCGGCGGCTCCTTCCACTGCGCCACCCTCGACGTCCGGCGCCGGGGCGTGGCGCAGTCCTACTTCCCCTGAGGGCGGCGGCTCAGGTGTGCCGGGCGTGCACCGGGCTGTTGGCCACCTCGTCCGGGCACTTGCGGTGGGCCCGCCGGCCCGGCCGGTCGCGGCGCCAGTCGAAGGCGGCGAGTGCCAGCGAGGCGGCCATGCCGATCAGCGCGGCGATCAGGGCTGTCACCAGGGCGGTGCGGTAGTCGCCGTGGGTGCTGCCGAGCACCACGTAGAACAGGCCGGGCAGCGCGGCCGTACCCACCGCGGCACCGAGCCGCTGGCCGGTCTGGAGGGCGCCGCCGGCCGCGCCCGCCATGCGCACCGGGACGTCGCGCAGGGTCATGGTGATGTTGGGGGACACCACGAAGCCGGAGCCGATCCCGCCGATGAACAGCACCGGCGCGGCCACCCAGGGCGCGATGTCGAGCGGCGCGAGGCGCAGCAGCAGCGCGGTGCCGCCGAGGCCCACGATCACCCCCACCAGCCCGCACACCGTCAGCACCCGGCCGAACCGCTCCACCAGCCGCCCCGCGAGCACGGCCGCGCTCGCCGACCCGATGGCGAAGGCCGTCACGGCGAGGCCCGACTTGAGCGGGGAGTAGCCGAGCCCGTGCTGGTAGAACAGCGCGAACACCAGCCACACCCCGCTGAACCCGACGAAGTACAGCGTGCCCACCCCGGCGCCGACCGCGTAGCCGCGCACCGTGCTGAACAGCCGCGGATCGAGCAGCGGCTGCTTCTCCCGGGCGACCAGGCGCCGCTGCCACCACACGAAGGCGACCAGCAGCACCCCCGCGACCGGGAACAGCCACCACAGCCGCGCGAGCCCGCCCGAGTCCGCCTGGACCAGCGGATACATCAGCGCCAGCACCCCGGTGCCCAGCAGCAGGATGCCCGGCACGTCCACGCTCCCGCGCCCCTTGCGCTCGATACGGGGCAGCAGCCGGCGGCCCAGCAGGACCGCGAGGAGCCCGATCGGGACGTTGACGTAGAAGATCCACCGCCAGCCCTGCTCGCCGGAGGCCAGGGCGAGGATGGTGCCGCCGGTGATCGGGCCGATCGCGGAGGAGATGCCCACGGTCGCGCCGAAGAAGCCGAAGGCCCGGCCGCGCTCGGCGCCCCGGAACATCTGCTGGATCAGGGCCGAGTTCTGCGGCGCCATGAACCCCGCCGCCAGCCCCTGGCAGAGCCGGGCCAGCACCAGGAGTGTGATGTCCGGTGCCGCGCCGCACGCCGCGCTGAAGATCACGAATCCGCTGAGCGCCAGCAGGAAGATCCGCCGCCGGTCCAGCGCGTCGCCCAGCCGCCCGGCGGTGACCAGGGCGAGGGCGAAGGTCAGGGCGTACCCGGAGACCACCCACTGCACCTCGGCCGGGGTGGCGTGCAGGTCCCGCTGGATGGTGGGGAGCGCGACCGCGACGATCGTCACGTCCAGCAGGCTCATGAAACCGGCGACCAGGGTCACCCACAGGGCCCGCCACCGGCGGGGGTCCGGCTCGTACCCGTCCTCGGGTGCGGACGGCCGCCCGCCGCCCGCCGTCGATGCCGACGCAGTCACCAGGGCTCCTCTCACCGGGGACGAACACACCGGGCATCCGAGTTCCCCCGCGGGCCGCCCAGCACTCGTACGGCCCCTCTTTGATCACCCTCGGTAGCGGCGCGGACGCCCAGTGAAGAGGATCGTTTGAGCGCGCGCTGACTGCGCAGGTGTTCTGCTTGAAAACGTGTACGGCGAAAGGAACACCCATGGCGGCCCTCGACAACGAAGATCCGGTGAACCCCGGCGCGGTCAGACGCCACCGTGTGCTCTTCCGCGCGATCGAGCGGCGGCGCAACCCCAAGCTGCGCCGCAGCGACATCACCGTGACGGACCAGGCCGCCGTGAAGCGTGCCACCAAGGCGGCCGCGCTCGGCAACGCCATGGAGTGGTACGACTTCGGCATCTACAGCTACCTCGCCGCCACCCTCGGCAAGGTGTTCTTCCCCTCGGGGAACGACACGGTGCAGTTGCTCAGCTCGTTCGCCACCTTCGCCGTCGCCTTCCTGGTGCGCCCGCTCGGCGGCATGGTCTTCGGTCCGCTCGGCGACAAGATCGGCCGTAAGCGCGTCCTGTCCATGACCATGATCATGATGGCGGTGGGCACCTTCGCCATCGGTCTGATCCCCTCGCACGCCGCCATCGGCCTGTGGGCCCCGGCCCTGCTGATCCTCTTCCGGCTGATCCAGGGCTTCTCGACCGGCGGCGAGTACGGCGGCGCCTCCACCTTCATCGCGGAGTACGCCCCGGACAAGCGGCGCGGGTTCTTCGGCAGCTTCCTGGAGTTCGGCACGCTCGCCGGATACGTCGGCGCCTCCGGCCTGGTCGTCATCCTGAGCACCGTGTTCAGCGAGGACCAGATGCTGCACTGGGGCTGGCGCATCCCGTTCCTGGTCGCCGCGCCGCTCGGCTTCATCGGCCTCTACCTGCGGCTCAAGCTGGACGAGACCCCCGCCTTCCAGAAGCTGGAGGGCGGCAACGTCCGGGCGACCGAGGCCGCCGACGCCGTGGAGACCTCGGCCACCGCCGACCTCGGCAAGATCTTCACCCGGTACTGGCGGCCGCTGGTGCTGTGCCTCGCGCTCGTCGCGGCGTACAACATCACCGACTACATGCTGCTGTCGTACATGCCGACCTATCTGTCGGACGAGCTGGGCTACCCCACCAACCACGGGCTGCTGATCCTGCTGCTCGTGATGGTGCTCCAGATGTGCGTCATCAACCAGGTCGGCCGGCTCTCCGACCGCTTCGGCCGCAAGCCGCTGCTGATGACCGGGATGCTCGGGTTCGTCTTCCTCTCCGTGCCGGCCTTCCTGCTCATCCGCCAGGGCAGCGTCGTCCTCATCACGGTGGGCCTGCTGATGATGGGCCTCTCCCTGGTGGCGATGCTCGGCACGATGTCGGCGGCGCTCCCGGCGATCTTCCCGACCCAGGTGCGCTACGGCTCCCTGTCGGTGGCCTACAACCTCGCCACCTCCATCTTCGGCGGCACGACCCCGCTGGTGATCACCTACCTGATCAGCGTCTTCCACACCAACCTCATGCCGGCCTACTACGCCACCGCGGCCGCGGTCGTCGGTGTGATCGCGGTGCTGTGCATGAAGGAGACGGCCAACAAGCCGCTCGCGGGCTCGCCCCCGGCCGTGGAGACGGAGCAGGAGGCCGCGGAGATCGTCCAGGCCCAGGTCCCGGCGCCCAAGTTCTGACCCGCGCCGGACCCCCGTACGACGGAACGCCCCCAGCCATCGCGGCACGGGGGCGTTCCGTCGTCTGCGGCCGAGGCGCCTACGGCTTGATGCCCACCGCGGTCCACAGGCTGACCTCCGCGTCCGTGGCGGTCGGCTCGGTGTCCGGACGCCAGCGGTGGCCGACCTCGACGCCGGGCTCCAGCAGCTCCAGCCCGTCGAAGAAGCGCGCCACGTCCGCGCGGGAGCGGAACTGCACCGGCGTGCCGGCACCGTGGTAGATGTCGGTGACCTTCTGCCAGGTCGGCGCGTCGAAGTCGGGCGTGCAGTGGCTCAGGGCCAGCGCGCTGCCCGACGGGAGCACGTCCAGCAGCCGGCTGACGATGCCGTACGGGTCCCGGTCGTCCGGCACGAAGTGCATCAGGGCGTTCAGGGAGAGCGCGACGGGCTGCCTCATGTCCAGCACGTCGGTCAGCTCGGGGGCGTCCAGCAGCGACTGCGGGTCGTTGACGTCCGCCTCGATGTACGCGGTGCGCCCCTCGGCGGTGCTGCGCATCAGGCGCTCGGCGTACTTGAGGACCAGCGGGTCGTTGTCGGCGTACACCACCCGCGCGTCGGCCACCACGGACTGGGCGACCTGGTGCAGGTTCGGCTCGGTGGGGATGCCGGTGCCGATGTCCAGCCACTGCCGGATGCCGTGCTCGCGGGCGAGGACGCGGGTGGCGCGGTGCATGAAGGCGCGGTTCTCGCGGGCGCACACGAAGATGCCGGGATAGGCGGAGGCCACCGCCTCGGCGGCGTGCTTGTCTATCTCGAAGTGGTCCTTGCCGCCCAGGTAGTAGTCGTACATCCGGGCGGAGTGGGGCCTGCTGGTGTCGATGTCCCGCGCCGCGTGTGAGTTGGTCATCCTGTCCCTTTTCGGTGTGTGCGTGGGGGGAGAAGTCAGCCGTTGGTCAGATGGTCGGCGAGGCCCCGCTTGACCCCCGCGACGAACGCGGTGATCTCCTCCGGGGTGTAGATCAGCGCGGGTCCGGCGGGGTCGGTCGACTGGCGCAGCGCCACCCGGCCGTCGGCGAGCTGCTTGGTCTGTACGCACTGGCCGCCGTTGGGGCCGCTCCACGGCGACTCCCAGCCCTGCTCGCCGAGGTCGGAGGCGGGCATCCCGTTGTAGGCGTGGCCGCGGCCGTCGATGGTGGTCATGAGTACTCCTTGCGCATGCGGTTCAGGAGTGCCCTGCTCTGCGCGTCGGAGGACAGCAGGGACATGCGGTTGTGCGCCTCCAGATGGGCGACGACGTCGGAGCGCTGGTCCAGGTACATCGCGCCGGAGAGGATCTCGCTGTAGACGATGTCCGGCAGCTCCGGCTCCTCGAACCGGAAGTACGTGAACGGCGCGCACGCCCCCACATGGGCCCCGGCGGCGAACGGCACCACATCGACGCTGACGTGCGGCAGCTCGGAGAACTCCAGCAGCCGGTCGATCTGCTCCCGCATCACCTCGGGCCCGCCCACCACCCGGTGCAGCACGGCCTCCTCCATCACGACCCACAGCGTCGGCGAGTCGGCGCGCTCCAGCAGGGCGCTGCGGCGCAGCCGCAGGTCCACCCGGCGCGCCAGGTCCTCGTCGCCCTCGTTCGGGAAGCCGCCGGCGAGGACGGCGCGCGCGTACGCGGGGGTCTGGAGCAGGCCCGTCACATAGTGCGGCTCGTAGGTGCGCAGGGTCTTCGCGCCCGTCTCCAGGCTCACGTACGCGCTGAACCAGCCCGGCACCACGTCACGGTAGGCGTGCCACCAGCCGGGCTCGTTGGCCCGGTCGGCGAAGGCGACGAACTCCTCCCGCTCCTGCCGGTCCGCGCCGTACGTCTCCAGCAGCTTCTCCACATAGAGGGGCTTGAGCGCCACCTCCGCCTTCTCCAGCCGGCGGATGGTCAGGGCCGTGACCCTGAGCGCCCGCGCCGCGTCCTCCAGCGAGACGCCCGCCTCCTGGCGCCGCTCCTGCAGCCTGCGGCCCAGGACCATGCGCAGCACGGTGGGCGCACTGGCGCCACTGCCCGCGCTCGAACGGCCTTCACTCACGCCCTACCTCCTGATGGGCTGTCACTCGTAAGAGTGTGACAGGGAGTTGGTGAATCAACCAGACGGATAGCGGCTCTCTGTAATTATCAGGGAGTCGGTTGCAGCCTGAACTCGGTTGCGAGCATAGTTACTTGAGTGACCGCCTCACGGAAGGCAATCATCGTGACCCCCACCACGACCTCGTCACCGGACCTGTTAGACGTCGCGGACCCGGACCAGACGCACTGGATCACTTTGCGATCGCACCATTCCAGCGTCCGGATCGCCCGCCGCTCCATGCGGGACCGGCTGACCGGCTGGCCGCTGCCGGGAGACCTGCGCGCGGACGCCGTGCTGCTCGTCTCGGAGCTGGCCACCAACGCCGTCCTGCACACCTCCAGCGTGCGCATCCTCTGCGGCATCGGGCTCATCGCCCCCGGCCGCCTGCGTATCGAGGTGCACGACCACGACTACTCCGGCCAGGGCCTCACCCGGCGCGAACCCGGCCCCGACGACGAGGGCGGCCGGGGCCTGGTGCTCGTCGAGCAGCTCGCCGACTCCTGGGGCGTCGACCGCTCCCGGCTCACCAGCGGCAACGCGGTCTGGGCGACCTTGAGTCCCTGATCAGCCTTCGGCGGGCGTGAGTTGGGCCAGTAACAGGGTCCGGTCGTCCGTGCCGCTCGTGCCCGAGGGCGCGTGCAGCAGGTGCTCGCACAGCGCGGGCAGATCGGCGCCCAGTTCGGGAGCGGCCGCGTCCAGGGAGTCGGCCAGGCGGGCTATCTGGTGGTCTATGTCGGCCTCGCGGGACTCCACCAGACCGTCGCTGTACAGCACCAGCAGGGCGGGCTCCGGGACGTTGAACACGGTCGCCTCGTAGTGGCCGGTGCCGAGTCCCAAGGGCAGGCCGGGCTCCGTCAGGGGGATCGGAGCCGTCTTCCCGTCCGGGCCGCGCAGCAGCGGGGGCGGATGGCCCGCGCTCACCACGGTGCAGGTGCGCTCCGCCGGCGACCACTCGGCGTACACACAGGTGGCGAAGGAAGCACCGGGCGTGTCACAGGCCAGTGCGTCGAGCCGGCGCACCAGATCCACCGCCGGTATGTCGAACCCGGCGAACGCCCGTACCGCCGTGCGGAGTTGGAGCATGGCGACGGCGGACTCCGGGCCGTGGCCCATCGCGTCGCCCACGATCAGGCTGACCCGCCCGTCCGGCCGCCGCAGCACGTCGTACCAGTCGCCGCCTATCACCGTGTCCTCCCCGGCGGGCAGCGAGCCGTGGCTCACCCGGCACCCCTCGAAGCGCTGCAGCGTGCCCGAGGGCAGGCTGCCGCGGATGGCCAGCGTGGTGCGCCGCTCGTGCTCGTAGCGGCGGGCGTTGTCCAGGGCGACCGAGGCCCGCGCCGCCAGCGCCTCCACGGCCGCCACCTCGGTGGACCCGAACGGCTCCCGGTGCGGACCCCGCGTGCACGCGACGAAGCCGATCGCGGCCCCCCGCACCCGCAGCGGCACCACCAGGAAGGACGCCGTCCGTAGCAACTCGTCCATCCGCGCGTCCCCGTTGCCGGAGGCGCGCAGCCGCGCCGAGGTGTGCGGGTCCACCGAGTCCAGCAACTGCGCCTGCCCCGAGGACAACGCGCGGGCGTACGGCGTCTCGCGGGGGAAGACGATCACCTCGCCGACCGGCAGCAGCTTCTCCCAGTCCTCGCGCGCGTCCGCCCCCACCCGCAGCGCCAGCCGGTGCGCCTCGATGCGCGGCGGGTCCGGCGCCACGCCCGCGTTCTCCCCCCGGCGCCACCGCTCCAGCAGGTACACCGAGGCCGCGTCGGCGAAGGCGGGGGCCAGCGCGTGGGTGAACTGGGCGCCGGTCAGGGCGAGATCGAGCGCCGAGCCGATCGCGTCGGCGGCGGGGGTCAGGAGCGGCCGGCGCGGCGAGGTCCGGGCGGCGGGCGGTTCGTCGATGCGGCTGCGCGGGTCGTTCCGCAGAGTCGTGCCTTTCCGGGGGTGAGGGCGACCGACCGCGCGCCGGGCCGTGGGAGGCGGGGCGGGGCGTCGCTCGTCGTTCCGGGCAACTATATGATGCGTCGTCAAGTCGCATGCGAGGGAAGGAAGTTGCGATGTCCGACAGCGCGGTGGCAGGTTCCGGGTCAGAGCCCGACAAGGCGAGCGTCGCCCGGATGTACGACGCGATGCTGGGCGGACAGCACAACTTCGCCATCGACCGGGAGGCGGTGGCCGCCTTCACCGCCATCGACCCCCAGGTGCGTACGCTCGCACGGGCCAACCGGGACTTCCTCGGCCGGGCCGTGCGCTTCCTGATCGACTCCGGGGTACGGCAGTTCATCGACCTCGGCTCCGGCATCCCCACCCAGGGCAACGTCCACGAGGTGGCCCAGGCGGCCGACCCGGACGCCCGCGTGGTGTACGTCGACAACGATCCGGTCGCCGTGGCGCACAGCGCGTCCCTGCTCGCGGACAACCCGTACGCGGACATCGTCGACGGCGACATCCGCAGGCCCGCCGACATCCTGCAGTCGCCGCAGCTCCGTAAGCTGATCGACTTCGAGCAGCCCGTCGCCGTACTGATGATCACGATCCTGCACTTCATCACCCCGGAGGAGGACCCGCGCGCCCTCGTCGGCGCCTTCCGGGACGCGCTGCCCGAGGGGAGCTGGCTGGCGATGTCCCACGCGACCAACCAGGACCGCCCCGACACCGCCGCCGCCGTCGGGCAGCTCTACCGGTCCCGCGCCACCTCTCCGGTGACCGCCCGCTCGTACGAGGAGATCCTCGGCCTCTTCGACGGCTTCGACCTCGCCGAGCCCGGCCTGGTCCACGTCCCGCTGTGGCGCCCCGACCCGGCGGAGGCCCTGCCGGACAACCCGACCGAGTACTGGGTGTACGCGGGGGTCGGGCGGACCACCCCGAGGTAGGGGATTGAGGCCGGGGCGCACGGGCACTTGGTGGCCAGAAGGGCGGCGGGCGTTCCGCCGTCCGGCTGGTGGCAGGGGAAAGGCCGTGCTCATGGACAGAAGACCGACGCAGGCGCACGATCCCGGCCGCGCCCCCACCCCGCCCCTGCTGCCCGGCGGCTACGACCCCGCCGACTACGCCGGGACCGTGGCCCGCAGCGCCGAGACGGCCGGGGTGTCGCCGGTGCTGCTGATGACCGTGCTGCACAACGAGGCGTACAAACCGCACCACCCGCTCCTGGAGCGCCTCTGGCAGTGGTGGAAGCCCGGCGCGTCCTTCGGTGTGGCCAACATGCACCGGGCGGCCTTCGAGTCGGTCCGGCGCGCGTACGGTCTGTCGGGGCGCTGGGAAGACCTGCGGGACGATCCCGCGTTCGCCGTCCGCGTCGCCGCCCTGCACCTCAGGGACCTCGACCGGGCCCTCCCGCGTACCGACGTGCGCCGCTACACCCGCGACGAGCTGCTCGCCCTCGGCTACAACGCGGGCGAACGGAACATGCGGGCCTTCGCGCGGGGCGTCCCGCCGGGGCCCATGGCGCGGTCGTACCTGCGGCGCTACCGGGAGTACCGGGGCCGGGCCGCCGACGCGCTGGCCGAGGGCGGCCGGCCGGGCGACCCGGACGCGCTGGCCGGCTGAGCCGCCCACCGGATGCAGACGGCCGGTTTCTGGGTGACGGTAGTCGGAGGGGCCCACCGGCACGCTGCGCGCCGCCGGAGGGTCCACCACGGCGACGGCGAGGAGGAACTGTGGCTACTTCCGATCACCAGCACGAGGGCCCCGCGGACGGCGGGGCGGCCGGCGAGCCCGGTGTGCACGACGGCGGTGCGGACGGCAGCGCCGAAGGTCCTGCGGACGGCGGTGCGGCGGGCGTTCCCGGCGTGCACGACGGTGGCGCGGACGGCAGTGCCGAGGGTCCGGCGGACGGCGGCGCGGCCGGTGTTCCCGGTGTCCACGACGGCGGAGCCGACGGGAGCGCGGACGAGGGCGCCGAGGGTCCCGCCGACGGGGGCGCGGCCGGTGTCCCCGGTGTCCACGACGGCGGCGCGGACGGTGGCGCCGACGACGGTGCCGAGGGTCCGGCCGACGGTGGTGCCGCCGGTCAGCCCGGTGTACACGACGGTGGCGCGGACGGCGGCGCTTGAGCGGCCCGGCCGACTCCCCTGATCCCGGCACCCCCACGGGTGCCGGGATTCTGGAGCGCCGTCTGACCGGCCTCGCCCCCGACGTCTTCGCACGGGACGTCTGGTCGCGCACCGCGCTGCTCACCCGGCACGCGAGCGACTTCTCCGACGTGCTCGACGCCGGCGCGGTGGACGAACTCCTCGCGCGCCGGGGCCTGCGCACGCCCTTCCTCCGCGTCGCCAAGAACGGCACCGTGCTCCCCGAGTCGTCCTACACCTCGCCCGGCGGAGTCGGCGCCACCATCGCCGACCAGCTCGACGACACCAAGCTGTGGCGGCTGTTCGCCGACGGCGCCACCCTCGTCCTCCAGGCCCTCCAGCGCACCTGGGCGCCGGTCGGGGAACTGTGCGCCGCGCTGGGCGCCGAGCTGGGGCACCCGGTGCAGGCCAACGCCTACATCACCCCGCCGCAGAACCAGGGCTTCAACGACCACTACGACGTCCACGACGTGTTCGTGATCCAGATCCAGGGCAGCAAGCGCTGGCTCGTCCACGAGCCCGTCCACCGCGACCCCCTCCGGGACCAGCCGTGGACCGACCACCGGGCCGCCGTCGCCGAGGCGGCGGAGGGGCCCGCGTACATCGACACCGTGCTGGAGCCCGGCGACGTCCTCTATCTGCCGCGCGGCTGGCTGCACGCCGCCCGCGCCAAGGGCGAGGTCTCCGTCCATCTGACCCTCGGCGTCCACGTCTGGACCCGGTACGCGCTGGCCGAACAGCTCGCCGAAGCCGCCCTCGCCGCGCTCCGCGAGGACCCCTGGACCCGTGCCACGCTGCCGCTCGGCGCCGACGCCACGGCCGAGGTGCTCGACGGCGTCCGCGCCCGCCTCACCGCGGCCGTCGCCGACGCCGACCCCGCCCCGCTGTTCCACCGCACCCGGCGCGGCCAGGGCCGTCCGGCGCCGCTCGGCCCGCTGGCCCAGCTCGCCGCCGTCGACGCCCTCGCCCCCGAGTCGCCCGTACGCCTGCGCGACGCCCTGGAGGCCCGGCTGGAGGGGGCCCGGCTGATGACCCGCGTCGGCTGGCTCGACCTCCCCGCGGCCGACCTGCCCGCCGTGACCCGCCTGCTGGACGGCGAGGTCCGTACGGCCGGTGACCTCGGGCTCCCCCTCGCCGGACGGCTGCTCCGCGCGGGCGTGCTGCTGCCGGGCGGACAGTAGCGGCCCGGTGACCACCACCGACCGGTTCTTCTGCGCCGACGCCGCCCGGATACGCGGCGACTCCCTCGCGGGCACCGCGCCGCGCGGCACGGTCTGGGTGCTGATCGAGTACCGGGGCGCCTGGCCGACCAACGGCTACGACGGCATCGACCTGGACCCGGTCGTCAAGGCCCACGTCTGGGCCGCCGCCCACGCCGTACGCGCCCGCATCTTCCTCATCAGGCGGCTCGTCCGTCCCAGACCCGAGGGGCCCGGCCGCTGGGCCGTACTGCACTACGAGCGGTCGGGCGCCTACCGCCAGCGCTGGGGCACCTGGAGCAGCGACCAGGACCTCGTGGAGATCGCCGAGGCCCTCCGGTCGCCGGGTCATCTCGACGAGCCGCCGGTCGTCCTGGTCTGTGTGCACGGGCAGCACGACATCTGCTGCGCGGTACGCGGCCGGCCCGTGGCGCGGGCGCTCAGCGAGCGGTGGCCCAACCTCGTCTGGGAGTGCACCCACGTGGGCGGGGACCGGTTCGCCGCCAACGTGGTCGTCGTCCCCGACGGGACGTACTACGGCCTCCTCGACCCCGCCTCGGCCGTGGGCGTGGTCGAGGAGCACCTCGCCGGGCGCATCCACCCCGACTTCCTGCGCGGGTACACCGACCTGGCCCCGCCCCAGCAGGTCGCCGTCGCCGCGCTGCTCGCCCGCTTCGGCCCGGCCGGGCGGCACGACTACACGGTCACCGGCACCGCGCGCGACGGCGACGACTGGCGCGTCCGCGTCGAACTCCACGCGCCGCACCCGACCGCGTTCGACATCGAGGTGCACGCCCACCGCACGGCCCCCTACCGGCTCACCTGCCGGGGCCCGGTACCGAGCCCGGCGGTCGCCTATGAGGTGCGGTCCATCCACTCGGCCTGACCGCTTGCCTTGAAGTCCACGCGAAGTCCTAGCGTCGTCAAGGGACTTCACCGGAAGGAACACCATGACCAGCACCTGGTTCATCACGGGCACCTCGTCCGGCTTCGGCCGCCTCCTCACCGAGCGGCTGCTCGCACGCGGGGACCGGGTGGCGGCCACCCTGCGCCGCCCCGAGGCCCTGGACGACCTGCGCGCCGAGTACGGCGACCGGCTCTGGACCGCCCGCCTCGACGTCACCGACACCGCCGAGACCGAGCGGGTCGTCGCCGACGCCTTCGCGGACCTGGGCGAGATCGACGTGATCGTCAACAACGCGGGGTACGGCGTCTTCGCCTCCGTGGAGGAGGCCACCGAGGAACAGATCCGGCGGGTGATCGACACCAACCTGCTCGGCTCCATCCACGTCATCCGCGCCGCCCTGCCCCATCTGCGCGCCCAGGGCCACGGCCGCATCCTCCAGGTCTCCACCGCCGGCGGCCAGACCACGTACCCCGGCTTCGGCTACTACCACGCCTCCAAGTGGGGCATCGAGGGCTTCTGCGAGACGGTCGCCCGGGAGATCGCCCCGTTCGGCATCACCCTCACCATCGTGGAACCCGGCGCCACCCCGACCGGCTTCGGCGCCTCCCTGGACACCGCCCCGCCCATGCCGGAATACGCCGACACCCCAGCCGGCGAGGTCCGGCAGGCCCTCACTGACGGCACCTTCGTCCTGCCCAACGCCCCGGAGAAGATCGCCCAGGCCATGATCGACCTGGTCGACTCCGGCGCGGCCCCGCTCCGCCTGCCCCTCGGTTCGGACACGTACGACGACATCCGCGCCTCCCTGACGACCCGCCTGGCGGAGCACGACGCGCACCGGGACACGGCGTACTCGGTGGTCGGCGAGGAAATCGAGGCCACGTGAAAAAGGTGACGTGAACTGTCACCTTTGGCGTGCACCGTAGAAGCATGACCACAGAACACCTCACCACACCGCTCGCCGGCCGCATCGCCCTCGTCGCCGGGGCCACTCGGGGCGCCGGACGGGCGATGGCCGTCGAGCTCGGCCGGGCCGGAGCCACCGTCTACGTCACCGGACGCACCACCCGCGAACGGGCCAGCGAAGTCGGGCGGGACACCGAGACCATCGAGGAGACGGCGGAACTGGTCACGGCGGCCGGGGGTACCGGGATCGCCGTACCCACCGACCATCTGGAGCCCGAGCAGGTGCGGGCGCTCGTCGCGCGGATCGAGGGCGAGCAGGGGCGGCTCGACATCCTCGTCAACGACCTCTGGGGCGGCGAACACCTGCTGGTCAACTCGGTCTTCGGCAAGAAGAGCTGGGAGACCCCGCTCGACGACGGCCTGCGCATCCTGGAACTCGGGGTGCGCTCGCACGTCATCACCGCCGCGCTCGCCCTCCCACTGCTGATCCGCTCCGACGGCCCGCTGCACGTGGAGGTCACCGACGGCACGGCCGTCTACAACCGCCGGTACCGGGAGAACCTCTACTACGACCTCGCCAAGAACGCCCCCCTCCGCATCGCCTTCGGACTGGGCGAGGAACTCGCGGAGTACGGCGGTACGGCCGTCGCCGTCACGCCCGGCTTCCTGCGCTCGGAGCAGATGCTCGGCCACTTCGGCGTGACCGAGGAGAACTGGCGTGACGCCATCGCCCAGGAACCCGACTTCGCCACCGCCGAGTCGCCCGCCTACCTCGCCCGCGGCATCGCCGCCCTCGCCGCCGACCCCGAGCGCGCCGCCCGCTGGAACGGCCGGTCCACCTCCAGCGCCGAACTCGCCCAGACCTACGACCTCACGGACATCGACGGCAGCCGGCCGGACGCCTGGGCCTACTTCGAGGAGGTCAAGTTCGGCGGCAAGGAGGGCACCCCCGACGACTACCGCTGACCGGCCACCCCGTACAGCGCGGCGAGGGCCCGCGCGTGCGCGCGGAAGCGGGCGCGCAGGCCCTCCGGGGCCAGCACCTCCACGTCCGCGCCCAACTCGCTGAGCTGGGCGAACGCGACCTCCTCCGACTCCACCGGCAGCTCGACCGTCACCCGGCCGTCGGCGTCCGGCCCGCTCGCGGACGCCAGCGCGTCCGCGACCCCGGCCGGGTCCGCGACGGCGGGCAGGCGGGCGAGCCCGCGCTCGGTGAGGCGCAGGGTGGCCGTCGTCCGCAGCAGGGTCCGGGCGAACGCCTCCGCGTTGGCCCGCCAGTACGCGGTCAGGTCGAAGCCGGGGTCGCGGACGAAGGGTTCGCCGTCGGTGGGGGAGAGGGCCGTGACCCGGTCGACGCGGTACGTGCGCCAGGCGCCGTCCCGCCCGGCCGGGACCCGGCCCACGACGTACCAGACGCCCGCCTTCAGCACGAGCCCGTACGGCTGGAGCAGGCGGGTCACCGCGTCGTCCCGGCCCGGCCGTGCGTAGGTGATCTCGACGGTGCGGTCGGACCACACCGCGCGGGCCAGCTCCGGGAGCAGCTCGGGGGCCGACGGCTCGCGGAACCAGGCCGGGGCGTCCAGGTGGAAACGGCGCACCGAGGACTCGGCCGCCGCGCGGAGCGAGGGGAGCAGGGTGGCGGAGAGCTTCAGCCGGGCGGTGTCCGCCGCGTCGGAGAGGCCGAGGTCGCGCAGCGCGGAGGGCAGGCCGGAGAGGTAGAGGGTCTCGGCCTCGGTGGGGTGCAGGGTGGTGAGCCGGGTGCGGTGACCCGGCGCCAGGTGATAGCCGCCCGCGCGGCCGCGTTCGGCGCGGATGGGGACGCCCGCCTCCTGGAGCGCCTGGGCGTCGCGGATGACCGTACGCCGGGAGACGTCCAGTTCGCGGGCGAGGGCGTCGGCGGTCAGGCCGGGGCTGGACTGGACGAGAAGCGCCATGCGGATGAGACGGGCGGCACGCATGGGTCAAGCATCGTGCACGGGGGCGCTCAGGCCGGAGCGCCCCCGCCGCCTCACGACCGGGCGAAGTCCTGCGGCCGGAACTTCCGGTCTTTCAGGTGCCGTTCGATGTCTTCCAGGCTGCGCCCGGTGAGTTCCGGCATCCTCCGCCAGACGAACAGCCAGGCGGCGACGTTGAAGAGGGCGTAGATCCAGAAGACCTGGCCCACGCCGAACGCGTTGATCATCGTCAGCAGGGTGAGGGTGATCAGCAGGTTGGTGCTCCACAGGGTGGCCGACTGCACGCTGGTGGCGGCCGACCGCACCGAGAGCGGGTGGATCTCCGAGCCGGTGAGCCAGCCCATGAGCTGGAGGCCGCCGGCGTTGAAGAACATGAAGGCCAGCAGGCAGCCCACGATCGCCGGGACGTAGGCACGGGTGCCGTGGCCGGTGACGTACAGGGCGCCGAGGGCGAACAGGCTGAGCGCGGCGCCGGGGACCATGATCAGGGTGAGCCTGCGGCGGCCGACCTTGTCGACGATCCACAGGCCGACGATCATCATCACCAGGTAGACCACGCCGAGGGCGACGCTGATCCGGAGCGCGTCGGCCTGCGGGAAGCCGTTGTCGGTGAGGATGGTCGGGGCGTAGTAGATGATCATCTCGATGCCGGAGAGCTGGGTGAAGGCCGCGATACCGCAGCCCACGATCAGCGCCGGACGCACCCACGGCTGCCGCAGCCCGCGCCAGCCCCGCTCGGCCCGGTCGGTGTCCTCCTGCTGCCTGGCCAGACCGGCGATCTCGTCCAGCTCGGCGTCCACGTCGTAGCCCTCGGGCCTCAGCTCCTCGAGCACCTCGCGCGCCCGGTCCGTGCGCCCATGGCGCAGGATCAGCCAGCGGGGGCTCTCAGGCAGCCGCAACTGGCCCAGCAGCATCAGCAGGGCCGGTACGGCGGCCGCGCCGATCGCCACCCGCCAGGACACGGCCTCGGTCGCGCCGACGACGGTGGCGATGACGATGCCCGCGCCGATGGCGAGCTGGAAGCAGAGCACGAGCCGCCCGCGGATCGCCATGGGGGCCAGCTCGGCCACGTACATCGGCACGGTCTGGGTGGCGCCGCCGACCGCGAAGCCGAGCAGTACGCGGGCGAGCGCGAGGCCCACCGCGTTGGGGGCGAAGGCGCAGGTCAGGCTGCCTGCGATGAAGATCCCGCAGATCAGCAGGATGGTGCGGTGCCGCCCGAAGCGCTCGCACAGCCGGCTGCACACCAGGGAGCCGATCACCGCGCCGAGCAGGATGCCCGCCGCGATGGTCTCCTTCATGGTGCTGCCGATGTGGAACTCGTCGGAGATCTGGAGCAGCGCGCCGGAGATGATGCCGGTGTCGTAGCCGTAGAGCAGTCCGCTGATCGCGGACACCACGGCCGCCATCAGCATGTGCCCGTTCAGGCCGCCCGCTCCTGCGCGGTCCGTCCGGCGGGTCTCCGCTGTTGTCCCTCTTTCGTGTGACCCGCTCGGGCGGCGGTCATCCACGCTCTGCACTGACACCGTGATCCATTCCTTCGAATCCGGGTCTCTGGGCGCCCGGACCTGGATCGTCTGCCCTGATGAGAGCGGGAGATGCGCACGAAAGGGACGGATCGCGGCGGGGCTCGGTGCCGGGCTCACCCGCGCGCGGTAGCGCCCTTGGTGCGCGCCGGCGCGGGCCGCCTCGAACTGCTCGGTCTCCGGCGCCGCGTTGCGGATCAGCAGCGCGATCACCACGACCAGGGCGCTGGCCAGGAACGGGATGCGCCAGCCCCAGCTCAGGAAGTCGTCCTCGGGCAGCGTGGAGACGGCGGCGATCGCGCCGGACGCGATGACCACGCCGATGAACTCGCCCGCGCCGGGCAGCGATCCGTACAAGCCCCGCTTGTGTTCCTGGGCGGCTTCCGTCGACATGACGTACGCGCCGCCGAGTTCGGCGCCGACGCCGAAGCCCTGCATCATCCGGCACAGCACGAGCAGCACGGGCGCCCAGATGCCGATCTGGTGGTACGTGGGCAGCGCGCCGATGGCCAGCGTGCCCGCGCCCATCAGGACCACGGTCAGGATCAGCACCGGGCGGCGCCCTATTCGGTCACCGAGATGGGCGAGGAGCAGCCCGCCGATGGGGCGTACCGCGAAGCCGCGTCCGAAGGTGGCGAAGGACGCCAGGGTGGCCGCGAAGGGGGAGACCGACGGGAAGAAGATCTTGTTGAAGACGATACTTGTTGCAACATATGCACGCCTGTTGCGCAAGGGCCGCTAATGTTCTTCACGGCCACAGCCGCATGTCAATGGAGGGGATGGCGATGACCGGTACGACGGTCTGCCTCGGCGAGACGATGGCGCAGGTCACCCCGGCCGACGGCGAAGGGCTGGAACTCAGCCGGGAGTTGCGGCTCGCCGTCGCGGGAGCCGAGTCGACGGTGGCGCAGTACCTGGCCGACCTGGGACACCGGGCCGCGTGGGTGAGCCGGGTCGGGGACGACCCGCTCGGGCGGCGGATCGTCGCGGCGGTCGGCGGGCGCGGAGTGGATGTCAGTGGGGTACGGGTGGACCCGAAGGCGCCAACTGGCCTCTACTTCAAGGACCCTGGGCCGGACGGCACCCGTGTGCACTACTACCGGCGGGGCTCGGCGGCCTCGCGGATGGGGCCCGCGGATGCCGAGCGCGTCGACCTGGCCGGGGCGCGGCTCCTGCATCTGACCGGGATCACGCCCGCGTTGTCGACAGGGTGCGCGGAGCTGGTGGAGCTGCTGATGGAACGGGCTTCGCGGGCCGGGGTGTTGGTGTCCTTCGACGTGAATCACCGGCCCACGCTGTGGAGTTCGCTCGGTGAGGCGGGGGCGGCCTTGCGGGGCCTGGCCCGCCGGGCGGACCTCGTGTTCGTCGGCCGGGACGAGGGCGAGCGGCTGTGGGGGACCGCCACGGCGGAGGAGATCCACGCCCACCTCGCGCCTCGCGGCACGCTGGTCGTGAAGGACGCCGAGGTCGGGGCCACCGAATTCAGCGGCTCTGCGCGGGAGTTCGTACCCGCTCCCGCCGTCGAGGTCGTCGAGGCGGTCGGCGCCGGAGACGCCTTCGCGGCCGGTTACCTGAGCGGACTCCTGCACGGCTCCAACTCCGCCGAGCGGCTGGCCCTCGGGCACCGCCTCGCCGGGCGCACCCTGCGCAGCATCGAGGACTATGTGCCCGCCGACACCTTGGAAAGGAACTGACGTCATGTCACAGACGGTGAGACGGGCCATCGACATCCTGGAGTTCATCGCCCGCGGGCCCCGCACCCAGACCGAGGTGGGCGACCACCTCGGCGTGCACCGGTCGACCGCGCTGCGCATCCTGGAGTCGCTGACCGAGGGCGGGCTCGCGCGGCGGCTGCCCGACGGGCGGTACGCGGTGGGACACCGGCTCGCCGGACTCGCCCAACTCGCGCTGGAGCAGTTCGGGCTCAAGGAGATCGCGGCCGGCCATCTGCGCACGCTGGGCGAACACTGCGGCCACACCGTGCACTTGGCCGCGCTGGAGGGCGATCAGATCGTCTACGTCGACAAGGTAGACCCGGTGGACGGAGTGCGCCTGTACTCCCAGATCGGCCGGCCCGTGACCCTGCACACCGCCGGCGTCGCCAAGGCGATCCTCGCCCATCTACCGCGTCCCACCGCCGAAGCCCTGCTCGCAGGCTGCGACTTCGCCCCCCACACCACCACCACGATCACCGACCCGGCCGCCTACCGGAAGGCGCTGGACGAGACCCGCGCACGCGGCTTCGCCGTGGACGACGGCGAGTACGAGGACTACGTGAACTGCGTCGCCGTACCCGTCCGGGACAGCGGCGGCGAAGTGATCGCGGCGATCTCCGTGACCGCGCTCAAGGCGAAGGCGGACCTCACCGCGCTGGAGCGGGTCGTGCTGCCCGAGCTGACCACCACCGCAGAGACGATCTCCAGGGAGCTGGGATGGCGACCGTGAACCCCCTGACCTTCGACCGGATCTTCGCCGAGGCGCCCGTGATGGCGATCCTGCGCGGGATGCCGCTCGAGAAGTCCGTCGAACTGGCCACCCGTGCCTGGGATCTGGGCATCGAGTGCGTCGAGGTGCCGGTACAGAGCCGGGAGGCCGCCGAGGTCCTCGCGGCCGTCGTGGAGGCGGGTGCCGGGCGCGGCAGGCCGGTGGGCGCGGGCACCGTCACCACGGCGGAGCGGCTGGCGTGGGCGGTGTCGGCCGGGGCGGCCTTCACCGTGGCGCCGGGGTTCGACGCCGAGGTGGCGCGGGCGAGCCTCGACGCGGGGCTGCCGCATCTGCCCGGCGTGGCGACGGCGACCGATGTCCAGGCGGCGCGGGCGCTGGGCCTGGACTGGCTGAAGGCGTTCCCGGCGAGTGTCCTGGGCCCGGACTGGTTCCGCGCCATGCGCGGGCCCTTCCCCGAGGTGCCGTTCGTCGCCACCGGCGGCATCGACGCGTCGAACGCGGCCGCGTACCTGGCGGCGGGCGCCCGGGTCGTCGCCGTCGGCTCGGCGCTCGAAGATCCGGAGCAACTCCGTTCGCTGACCGATCTCTTGAAGCGCTGACCCATCCGTACGCAGACAGGAGCCGCCATGAAGATCACCGCACTCACGACCTACCTCGTCGCCCCCCGCTGGCTCTTCCTGAAGATCGAGACGGACGAGGGGACAACCGGCTGGGGCGAGCCCGTGGTCGAGGGCCGCGCCCACACCGTGGCCGCCGCAGTAGACGAACTCGCCGATTACCTCACCGGCCAGGACCCGCTCCGGATCGAGGATCACTGGCAGGTCATGACCAAGGGCGGCTTCTACCGGGGTGGCCCGGTCCTGTCGTCCGCCGTGTCCGGCATCGACCAGGCGCTGTGGGACATCAAGGGCAAGTACCACGGCGTCCCGGTGCACGACCTGCTCGGCGGCGCGGTGCGGGACCGGATGCGGATGTACTCCTGGATCGGCGGCGACGACCCGAGCGAGGCCGCCGAGCACGCGGCGCAGCGCCTCGAACAGGGCTACCGGGCCGTGAAGATGAACGTCGGCGGCCGGCTCAAGCACCTGGAGACCGCCCGCGAGATCGACGCCGTCCTCGCTCGCGTCGCCTCCGTGCGCGAGGTGATGGGCGAGGACGGGGACGTCGCCGTCGACTTCCACGGCCGCACCTCGCCCGCCCTCGCCAAGCAGCTCGCCCGCGCGCTCGAACCGCTCCGGCCGATGTTCATCGAGGAACCCCTGCTGCCCGAACTCACCTCGCAATACGCCGACTTCACCGCCGCCACCAGCATCCCGGTCGCCACCGGTGAACGCCTCTACTCCCGCTGGGACTTCGACCTGGTCCTGCGCTCCGGCATCGCACTGGCCCAGCCCGACCTGTCGCACGCCGGCGGCATCTCCGAGGTGCGCCGGATCGCGGCCCAGGCCGAGGTGCACGGCGTGGGACTCGCCCCGCACTGCCCGCTGGGCCCCATCGCGCTGGCGGCCTGCCTCCAGGTGGACTTCGCCAGCCCGAACGCCTTCATCCAGGAGACCAGCCTCGGCATCCACTACAACGTCGGCTCCGACCTCGGTGATTACCTCGTCGACACCTCCGTCTTCGACTTCGACACCACCGACGGCCACATGGCCCGCCTCAGCGCCCCCGGCCTCGGCATCGAGATAGACGAGGACGCCGTGGCCAAGGCCGCGGAGAACGGCCACCGTTGGCGCAACCCGGTGTGGCGGCACACGGACGGCTCCCTCGCGGAGTGGTAGGGGTGTGACGGCCGATCCGGTCCAACCGGTTGAGTGGGCTCCGGGAACATCGCCTACCTGCTGTCCGGCACCTTCGAGGCCGAGGGGGAGCGTGTGGTCCACCCGCCCGGCTGGGCACCGGCGCCGCGCTGACTCAGGTGATCGGCGGCAGTGGGCGGTCCGTGTCCGCGACGCGGGTGAGCCGGGCGGTGACCGGGGTGAGGAGCGGCGAGGTGAGGGCCCGCATAACCAGCGTCCGCAGGGCGAGCCCGAGCCGGGTACGGGGGTAGGCGAGGCGTACGACACCGGGCGGGAGCTTCTGCACGGAGTCGACCAGCGGGCGCATCCAGCTCTCGTACGCGGTGAGGGCGGCCTCGGTGTCCGGACGGCCGGCGAGGCCGGCGGCGAGGACGTAACCGCTGGTCAGCGCCAGTGAGGCACCGCCGCCTCCCATCGGCGTGACGCACCACGCGGCGTCGCCCACGAGGCAGACCCGGCCGCGGTGCCAGGTGGGCATGCGGATCTGGGTGAGACCGTCGACGTACACGTCCTCGGAGGCGTCGAACCCGTCCAGCACCCGCTCCGTCTCCCAGCCCGCCCCTGCGTACCGGGCGCGGACGCGGGCCAGCGCCCGGTCGCGGTCGAGCGGGGCGAGGTCCTCGGCGTGGGCGTAGGCGAGGATGGCGCGGGTGGTGCCGTGGTTGTCGGGCCGCAGATGGACCTGCCGGCCGCCGACCGTGCTGTACCAGCGCCAGCGGTCGTCGTCGCCGTCGGTGCGCGGGATGGTGCCGAACACCATGTTGATCCCGAGCGGCCGTCGGTCCACCAGCCCGTCGAAGAGCCGGTCCCGCGTGGTGGAGCGCACGCCCTCGGCGATCACGAGGAGGTCTGCGCGGAGGACGCGGCCGGCCGCGGTGGTGACGGTGATCGAGTCCTCGTCCTCGGCGGTGTCGCCGATCGTATCGCCGTAGACGATCTCGACGCCGTCGGGCAGGTGGTCGAGGATGGCGCGGGCGAAGTCGCCGCGCAAAATCTCCAGTTCGGCCGTGGCGCCGTCCGGCCCGTCGGAGGGCAGTTCGACGGTCACCTCACCCTGCTCGTCCACGAACACCGCCGTCGTCTCGGTGGTGTTGAGCGCCTTCACCGCGCCGAAGAGACCCATCCGGTCGAGCACCTCGCGCGCGACGCCCCGGACGTCGACGTTCTGGCCACCGTCCCGGAAGCTGGGCGCGCGCTCGATGACGGTGACCTCCCAGCCGGTGCTGCGCAGCCAGTAGGCGGCGGAGAGGCCGGCGATGCCGGCACCGGAGACGACGGCGTGCGGGTTACTCATGGCTACTCCTTCGGCTGTGGTGACCCGACCGGATGCGGTCCGTTTCTCCCGTCTTCTACGCTGTCGCCGGTGGACAGCATGATCGACTACGGAGACTTCGCGGCCCGGCTCGCCAGGACGAGGCCCCGCCCGGACGAGCACGCCGTTGGCCTGGTGGACATGGCCCCGCGCTGGGAACTCCTGCGCCAATTCCAGGAGGAGTGGGGGTACGAGGTCCCGGCGGACGCGGAGGCGTGGCACCACGAGCCCGCCCCGTCGCCGGACCTGCCGATCCCGGCCGCGCTGGACCAGTGGTGGGCGCTGCCGTACAACTCCTTCGTCCACAGCCCGCGCCTGTACTGGACCAACCCCGAGTACCCACCGACCCCGCGCCCCGACCCGGCCGGCTACGGCACCCCGGCCGGCCTCCCCGCCGACAGCCCCCTCGTCCCACCGGGTGCGGACCGCCGGGTGTGCGTGTTCAAGGCGGAGTACGAGTACTGCAACGAGTGGGGCTACGCGGCGGCCGACGCGGGGCTGGCCGACCCGCGCGTCCTGGTGAGCGACTCGGAGAACGGGTGGCTGCTCCAGGCGGACTCGCTATCCGAGTTCTTCCTCCAACTCACCGTCCACCGCCTGCCCGCGCACTACGGCTGGACGGTGCACGGCGACGACGACACCGACCGGATCGTCGCCCGGGTCAAGTCCGAGCTGACCCCGCTGGGCTTCCGGCCCTGGCGCGAACTCGCCCAGGAGATCACGGTGTACGGCGCTCCGGACGCGCTGGTCTTCCACGACGAGGGGTACGGCGACTTCGAGCTGACCGTGCACGCGCGTACCGCCGAGGCGTTGGTACGGCTGGGGGAGCGGATGGGGGTGGACTGGGCGGCGCGGATCGAGCCACCTTGCGCGGTGACGGAGGGGCCTCGGGGGTTGGGGCTGAGGGCGGGGGATGGCCGGTGGGAGGTGGTTTCGGTATCTGCGGAGCCGCTGCCTTTCGAGCGACCGGAGCTGGAATCACCCGTTCCGCACACCAGCCCCTTGACGGCCCTGACCCGCATCGACGTCCCGGACCAGGGCCCGCTGGTGGCGACCGGCCACGAGGACGGAAGCCTGCACCTCTGGATGCCGGAGAGCGGGGATGCCCCGGTGGAGGCGGACCGCCGTGGACCGGCGCTGACCGGCCTCACCTCGGCCCACACCGCCAACGGTCCGGTACTCGTCGCGTCCTGGTGCGACGCCGGGGTCTCCCTGTGGGACAT
This sequence comes from Streptomyces bauhiniae, assembly GCF_004784475.1. Lineage (GTDB taxonomy): Bacteria > Actinomycetota > Actinomycetes > Streptomycetales > Streptomycetaceae > Streptomyces > Streptomyces seoulensis. The sequence continues at coordinate 771,173 of NZ_SRRT01000002.1, read as the reverse complement.
CAACTCGGCCGAACGAGCCGACCTGGACCTCGGCCCCGGCATCGTCTCCGTCCACCTCGCCGCCGACCTGCGCCTGCTGGTGGGCGGCCCGGACGGGCGGGCGGTGCTGCGACTCGACGCGGATGCGCTGTGGCCGGCGCGTGAACTCATGCTGAGCGTGGTGTCGTTCGAGGAGACGGAGCCGGGGGTCCCGCGCCTGCTGGCGGAGTTGCTGTCGCACGATACGGAGGTCGCGGAACAGGCGTTTGAGTCCCTGAACCAACTCCTGTCCCCAGCCCCCGACTTGCCCCCGGCAGCGATCCTCTCCTTCATCTACCTGACCCAGATCGGCGCAGCCATCGGCGTAGGAGCCCACCCCTGCACGATCCGCCGCCGAGTACTGGGCCTGGCGCTACGAATAGCGTCCGCGATGCGCGCGGAAGCGGCGCCGGAACCCTGGCTGACAGCCTCCCGTAAACTGCTGTCCTCCCTCCCCCGAATCCTCCCGGACATGCTGCGCGAGCCCAACCCCCTGACCCGCACAGCGGCAGCCCTACTGAGCGGCACCCTCGGCGGCCACCCAGCCCCCTCCGACCCCCACCCGGAGGTCGCCGCCGCAGCGGCCCTCGCCCTGGGCGACTTCGCGGCGATCGACGTACTGGTCGAGGCGGGCTGGGATCGAGCGGACCTGGAGACGTTGCTGCGCGACCGGTGACCCCCTGCGTGGGCAAGTGATCAGTGTCATTCCTCAAGGCCGACCCCTCGCTGTAAAATAGCCACGTTGCACTTGACCTGCGAAAACGCAGGCAGGGAGCCTAGATTTCGGAGTACTTCGATGCTGCGCACCATGTTCAAATCCAAGATCCACCGTGCCACCGTCACCCAGGCCGACCTGCACTACGTGGGATCGGTGACGATCGACGCCGAGCTGCTGGAGGCGGCTGATCTGCTGCCGGGGGAGCTTGTGCACATCGTGGATGTGACCAATGGGGCCCGGCTGGAGACGTACGTCATCGAGGGTGAGCGTGGGTCCGGGGTGGTCGGGATCAATGGGGCCGCGGCGCATCTCGTGCAGCCCGGGGATCTGGTGATCATCATCAGTTACGCTCAGGTCTCCGACGCCGAGGCGCGGGAGCTGAAGCCCAGGGTTGTCCATGTGGATGAGGGCAACCGGATCGTGGCTCTCGGGGCGGATGCGTCCGAGCCGGTGCCCGGTTCCGATCAGCAGCGCAGTCCGCAGGCCGTGTCGGCCTGACCGTGGACGACGACCAGGAGCGTGCGTGCCCATGAGTGGTGTCGAGATTCGTGACGACCGGGCGGCGGGCCGGCTTGAGGCCGTCGCCGGGGGTGAAGTCGTCGGGCACATCGAGTACTTCGTGCTGGACTCGCCCGCGCGCGCCCTGGTTCCCGTTCACACGATCGTGGAGCCCGCCCACGAGGGCAAGGGCATCGCGGGGGCGCTCGCCCGTGAGCTGTACGCGCTTGCCGGGCGGGAGGGTGTGGCGGTCGCGCCGTTGTGCCCGTACGTCGTCACCTGGGCCGAGCGGCATCCCGACGAGGCTCCCGCCGCCGATCCCGCGCTGGTCGCTGCCGCCAAGGAGCGGGTGCGGCGCTGATCGCGGGGGAGTGGGGTGGGGTACGGCGGGTAGTCGGGAGGTGGTCACCACGAAGTCCGGCGACCGCACGGAGGCAGTCATGACCCAGCCGAACCCCGACCCAGTCCCCCCGGCACCCGGCCCCACCCCACCGGACCCGTACCCCACCCCGGTACCACCCCCGGACCCGGCCCCCGAGCCCACACCCCCTGGACCGGGCCCCACGCCTCCGGCCCCCGGTCCGCCCGCGCCGGGTCCGGTGCCCCCTGGCCCCGCCCCGTCGCCCATCCCACCGGGCCCGGAACCCGTGCCGAGCCCGGAGCCGGGTCCCCCGCTGAGCCGCTGAAGGCTACGAGGCGGACATCGACCGGAGCCGACGGCCGGGCTCCGGCTCGAGTGAGCGATCATGCGGAGCCGTGACGGCTGGGGGAGACCCCGGCCGTCACGGCTTTCTCTGGTGACGCGTGGCTGGACTCGGACGTCCGACGCATCATGAGAGTGGATGACACGGGGCTGCCGGCCGCGAAATGAGGGAGTCCGCGATGCCCGTACGCAGACTGGTTCTCGACGTGGACAAGACGGTCAGTGAACCCGACCTGATCCACCTCGCCCTCGTCATCGAGGACGTGGCGGGAGTGGAGGCCGTCAACATCGCGGTCACCGAGATCGACATCGAGACCGTCGGTACGAACGTGACCGTGGAGGGCGACGGAATCGACGTGGAGCGACTGATTCACGCCATCGACCGGACCGGTGCGGTGGTGCACAGCATCGACGAGGTCGTGGCCGGCACGTACACGCTGGAGAACAAGCCACGGTCGCGATGAGCCGGCGGTTGCGCACGATCGCCGCAGGGTCCACGCTGCCACTCGTCCTCGGGCTGGTGGACGGCCTGCTCAACGCGCTCACCCTCGCCGCGGCCTCCCTGGTCGGCTCGGGTGCGCCGGTCACCGCCTCGCTCGCGGTACGGGTGGGTCTGGTGGCGCTGACGACCGCCGCGTTCGCGGTCTTCGTGGCCGATTACGCCGACCGCCGCGCCTATCTGATGCGCGCCTCACGGCAGTTGAACCTGACCCGGCGCGGGCAACTGGCCACCACCCGGCTCGGCAGGCTCGCCACCGCCCGCTCGCTGCTGGCCACTGCCATCGCCTGCACCGCGAGCTTCACCGGGGCGACGGTGCCGCTGCTCGTCGGTGCGGCACTGCCGGGCCTGTCGTGGATCGTGGCCGTGCTGGCCGTCGTCGCCCTGGCGGCCCTGGGTGCCGCGCTCGGCCACCTGTTCGCCGGCAGCCCGGTGCGCTGGGCGGCGGTACTGGGAAGTGGTGGAGTAGCCGTCATCTGGATCGGCGTATGGCTGCACATCACATGAGCGGACCGCACATCGACACTGTCACTGTTCCTTCCGCCAGGTCAGGCCCTCGTGGCAGTGGCGTGCCTCGGCCAGGAATTTCTCCGCCGCCGGTGCCTCCTCGAATTCCGTGATGCGCCAGCGATGCCCCCGCTCCAGCCGGTGCAGCACGGTGGCCAGGGTGCCCTCGTCGGCATGCCAGGCGCGCAGGGCCGCGACATCGGTCAGGGAGGCGAAGTTGGCGTCGTGCGCCGGCACACACAGCACCTCGATCCGTGGCAGGCCGTCCACCAGGGTGTGCAGCAGGGCGACCGGCCGTGCCTGGATTTCCTGGCCCGGCAGCGCGGGTTCCTCCATGAGCAGCAGGGCGTCCACCGGGTTGCTGCCGTCGGTGAGAGTGCCGGCCACGGCACCCGCCCCGACCGGGTAACCCGTCACCCGGATTGAGCCCGCGCTCATCAGCGCGTACCCGTCCGACTCGTCGGCGGGGGCGAACGGCGAGCCGATCGTCGCGGCCACCACGATCACGCATTCCATCACCGCGACCTCCCAGGTGAGCCGGCAAGGGTGGGCAGCAGCATCACGCGGAGGCGTGCCCGGGGCTCGGTCGGGCTCCGCTGCGGTCCCAGCACCCGGACCTGTGGGGGAATGCCAGCGAGGGGCGCCCATGAGGGCGCGGTCAGGCCATTGCGCAGCCAGGTCGAGACGAACAGACGCGCAGAACAAGCGAGTTGCGCGCCCGCATGCGACGAAGCGGCGGCAAACATGGTGGCCTCCCAGGTCTCCCGTTGGCGGGCTGGGCAGGAACCATCGGCCGGTGCGGCGGATCGGCCACCCTCGAACGGGTGGCCCCGGCGGGGTCCATCGCCGGGCGCCTCGCGCCCTTCCAGAGTACCCGCGGCCCGGCACGGGGTCCTGGCGGACGGGTCGTGGCACGCTGCGGCGCGCGACGCCGCTCCGGCGTACCCTGAAGGTCTGCTTCGGCCCTTCGCCGGGCAGCGTACGAGTGCGCAGAGCGCGCCGGTGATGGGGCTCACCGCAACCGCGGCATTCCGCCGCTGACGGTCCCTGGTCCTACGGATGTGACCAGGAGGAGCCATGCCCGCACCCGCGACCCCGCACCCCCCCGTCCCGCCGCCCGGCCGCGTGAGAGATGCCCCCCGCCCACGACCCGCGCTACGCGGACGCACAGGGCCTGGAAGACATCACCGCCTTCGACCGCATGGAGAACACCCGCGCCACGGCCAGGAGGCGCTCCCGACATTCCCGAGGAGAAGCGCATGACCCTGAAGATCGACCGGCTGCACGCCGCGGAGATCCTGGACTCCCGCGCCCGGCCCACCCTCGCCGTCACGCTCACCACCGCCGACGGCATCCGCGTCCGCGCCGGGGTGCCCTCCGGCGCCTCCACCGGCACCCGCGAGGCCGTCGAGCTGCGCGACGGCGACCGGACCCGGTACGGCGGCCAGGGCGTGCGGAGCGCGGTCGCCCACGTGAACGGTGAGATCGCCGGTGCCGTGACCGGCCGGACCTTCGCCTCCGCCGCCGACCTCGACCGGGCACTGATCGAACTGGACGGCACCGGAACCAAGTCCCGTCTCGGCGCGAACGCCGTCGTCGGAGTCTCTCTCGCCGCCTGGCGCGCCGAGGCCGCCGTCGCCGGACTGCCGCTGTGGCAGTACATCGCGCGGGCCGCGGGGACCCGCCCGACTCTGCCGGTGCCCCACTTCAACGTCGTCAACGGCGGTGCGCACGCCGCCAACAGCCTGGACTTCCAGGAGTTCATGCTCGCGCCGCTCGGCGCCCCGGACCTGCCCGAAGCCGTCCGGGCCGGAGCCGAGGTGTACGCGCGCCTCAAATCCCGCCTGGCCACCGAGGGGTATACCACCGGCCTGGGCGACGAAGGCGGGTTCGCCCCTGCCCTCGACGACCCCGAGAACGTGCTGCGGTTCCTGGTCGACGCGATCACGGACGCCGGCTACACCCCCGGCAGGGACGGTGTCGCGATCGCGCTGGACCCGGCCGCCAGCGAGTTCCGGGAGCCGGACGGCCGGTACCGGGTGGCGGGCGAGGCCCTGACCAGCGACCGGCTCATCGACCGCTACGAGGAGATCACCGAGCGTTTCCCGGTGTGGTCCATCGAGGACGGTCTCGCCGAGGACGACTGGGACGGCTGGGTCCGCCTCACCGCCCGCCTCGGCGACCGCATCCAGATCATGGGCGACGACATCTTCGTCACCAACCCCGTCATCATCAGCGAGGCAGTCGGCCGGAAGGTCGCCAACTCCGCACTCATCAAGGTCAACCAGATCGGCACGGTCACCGAGACCCTCGACGCCATGCGGGTCTGCCGGGACGCGGGCTACACCCAGATGGTCTCCCACCGCTCCGGCGAGACCGAGGACTCCTTCATCGCGGACCTCGCGGTCGGCTCGGGCTGCGGCCAGATCAAGTCCGGAGCCCCCGCCCGCGGCGAACGAATCGCCAAGTACAACCGGTTGATCGAGATCGCGGACGAGAACCCCGAACTTCCCTTCGGCCTGCCCTGGCTCGATGCCCGCACGGCCTGACGCGGGGCTGCACACCCGCGCCGCCGAAGGCTCGGGACGGAGCTGTCTGTCCCGAGCCTTCATGTTGTTCGGCGAGTACCCCCGCCCACGGGGGCTCCTGGCCGTCAGGCGCTGACTTCGGCGCGGTCGCCGCCCCAGAGGGTGTGGAAGGCGCCGTCGCGGTCGGTGCGGTGGTAGGTGTGGGCGCCGAAGTAGTCGCGCTGACCCTGGGTGAGGGCCGCGGGGAGGCGGGGGGCGCGCAGGGAGTCGTAGTAGGCGAGGGTGGCGGCGAAGGCGGGCGTGGGGACGCCCTGGGCGACGGCGGTGGCGATGACGCTGCGCCAGTCGTCCTGGGCGGCGGCGATCTCGTCGGCGAAGCCCTCGTCGGCCAGCAGGCTGGGGAGGCCGGGCTGGGCCTCGTAGGCCCGGGTGATGCGGTCGAGGAAGGCGGCGCGGATGATGCAGCCGCCGCGCCAGATCGCGGCGACCTTGCCGAGGTCGATGTCCCAGTCGTACTCCTCGCTGCCGGTGGCGATCTGGTGGAAGCCCTGGGTGTAGGAGACGATCTTCGAGGCGTACAGCGCCTGCTCGACCTGGTCGGCGAAGGCCGCCGCCTCCTCCTTGCCGAGGGTGCGGGCGGAGGGGCCGGCGAGATGCCGGGATGCCTCGCGCAGCTCCGCGTGGCCGGATACGGAGCGGGCGAAGACGGCCTCGGCGATGGCGGAGACCGGTACGCCGAGGTCGAGGGCGATCTGCACGGTCCAGCGGCCGGTGCCCTTCTGCTCGGCCTGGTCGACCACCACGTCGACGAACGGCTTGCCGGTCTCCGCGTCCACGTGGGACAGCACCTCGGCGGTGATCTCGATCAGGTAGGAGTCCAGCCGCCCCTGGTTCCAGGTACGGAAGATGTCCGCGATCTCGGCGGGCGAGTACCCGGCGACATCGCGCAGCAACTGGTATGCCTCGCCGATGAGTTGCATGTCGGCGTACTCGATGCCGTTGTGCACCATCTTCACGAAGTGCCCGGCGCCGTCGGGACCCACGTGCGTCACACAGGGCGCCCCGTCGTCCGCCTTGGCGGAGATCTTCTCCAGCATCGGCCCCAGCGAGTCGTACGACTCCACCGAGCCGCCCGGCATGATGCTCGGCCCGTGCAGCGCGCCCTCCTCGCCGCCGGAGATGCCGGTGCCGACGAAGTGGATGCCCTGCTCGCGCAGGTCCCGCTCCCGGCGCCGGGTGTCCGCGAAGTGCGCGTTGCCCCCGTCGATGATCATGTCGCCGGGCTCCAGCAGCGGCGCGAACTCCTCGATCACCGCGTCCGTCGGCTCACCCGCCTTCACCATGATCACCAGTCGGCGCGGCCGCTCCAGCGACTCCACGAACTCCTTGGCGGTCTCGGCCGGGACGAACTCGCCCTCGCCCCCGAACTCCTCCACCAGCTCGCGCGTCTTCGACGCCGTGCGGTTGTGGACGGCGACCGTATAGCCGTTGCGCGCGAAGTTCCGGGCGAGGTTGCGGCCCATGACCGCCAGGCCCGTGACGCCGATCTGCGCGTGTGTGCTCATACCGCCTGCTCCCTAGCTGCGTCGTTGCTGCGGCTCCGTCGGTGGGGGCCCTGCGGCCCATCCTGTCGCGCCGCCCCGGCGAGCGCACATCCGGCTCGCCAGGTACAGGTACGGACGACATACCCGTCCCGGCTCACTTCACGGGCTGCCGGAAAGCTCCGACCTCAACCAACGCCCGTCCTCAGCCACTTGAACCCATGACAGGCCGGATTCCGCTCTTGTCCTGGCCTGTTCCCGGCGCTTACTTTTGCCCCTCCTGACGCATGTCGAGGGGATTTCGGACCATGGCCGTACGCGGCCGGCATCGCCGGTACCAGCCGAGCAGGATCAACCGCGCCTCACTCACCGTCACCGCCGGCGGCGCCGGACTCGCCATCCCGCTGGTCGCGGCGGGTACGGCGGACGCGGCGGACGCCTCGACCTGGAACAAGGTCGCGGCCTGCGAGTCCAGCGGCAACTGGAGCATCAACACCGGCAACGGCTACTACGGCGGCCTCCAGTTCACCCGCTCCACCTGGGAGGCATACGGCGGCACCCGGTACGCGCCCCGCGCCGACCAGGCCACGCGGGCGCAGCAGATCGCCGTCGCCGAGAAGGTCCTCGACGGCCAGGGCCCCGGCGCCTGGCCCGCTTGCGGCCCGCGCGCCGGACTCGCCCGCGGCGGGAACGCGCCCCACGTCGAGAGCGCGCCGAGCCATCCGGCCAGGTCGGCTACCAAGGCGAGACCCGCCGCCGCCCAGGACGTACGGCCGCAGACCACTCCGCAGTCCCGCGCCGGCCGCGCCGAGATGTACACCGTGGTGCACGGCGACACGCTGTCCGGCATCGCCGGGGAGCACCGGGTACCGGAGGGCTGGCGCGGCCTCTACGAGGACAACCGCACCGTCATCGGCGCCGACCCCGACCTGATCGTCCCCGGCCAGCGGCTCAGCCTGCACGGCGCCGCCAAGGCGCCCGTCACGGCCGCGCCGAAGCAGCGGACGCAGCCGCGGAACACCAAGAACACTGAGAAGACCGAGAAGAAGGCCGCGCCGAAGCCGCAGCGCAAAGCCGCCACCGAGCACAAGACGTCTTCGAGCCAGTCCGGCCACACCGTCGTCGCCCCCGTGCACGCCTCCATCGGCACCAGCTACCGCACGGCCGGCTCACACTGGTCGAAGGGTTATCACACCGGCGTCGACTTCCTGGTGCCCACCGGCACCTCGGTCCATGCCATCTCCGACGGCCTGGTGGTCTCGGCCGGCTGGGGCGGTTCGTACGGCTATCAGGTCGTCGTACGGCACAGCGACGGCCGCTACTCGCAGTACGCCCACCTCTCCGCGATCTCCGTGCGGTCCGGGCAGAGCGTGAGCGCCAGCCAGCGCCTCGGCCGGTCCGGCGCGACCGGCAACGTCACCGGTCCCCACCTGCACTTCGAGGTGCGCACCGGGCCCGGCTTCGGCAGCGACGTCGACCCGGTCGCCTACCTCCGGGCGCACGGCGCCCGGCTCTGACGGTCAGGCGCACAAGGGGACATCGGGCAGGGAGCGGGGGTCGGCGGGGGTGTCCCCGTCGGCCCCCTCCGCTACGGGCTCGGCGTCCACCGACGTGAGCACCGGGGCGGACGGGTCCACCGGCCACCTCGCCCCCGGTACGCGCCCGGTGTCCGCAGGGGGCTTCCGGGCCGCCGGTCCGCCCAGCCGCTCCGTCGTCAGCAGGATCAGCCCGCCGCCCGTCACCACCGCGCAGCCCAGCGCCAGGACCGTGCCCGTGGTGCCGTGGCGGAAGGTCTCGCCGAACAGGACGATGCCGACGACGGCGGCCAGCACCGGGTTGACCACGGTCAGCGTGGCCAGGGGCGCGGCGAGTCCGCCGTCCCGGTAGGCCGACTGGGAGAGGAACACCCCGGCCGCCGAGAGCACGGCGATCACCCCGAGGGACGGCAGTCCGGCGAGGCCGGCGCCCGCGCTCCAGTCGACGGCGACCGTCTTGGTGAACACCGAGGACATGCCGAACGCGGCGCCCGCGCCGGTCGCCAGCAGCACGCTGCGTACCGCCGGGTGCCGGTGCGCGGCCCGCGCGGCCACCATCAGCGCGACGATCGCACCGCCCGTCACCAGCGCCAGCGCCGTCCGCTGCGCCGGGCCCAGCGAGCCCGCGTCGGAGGCGCCGACCAGCGAGAGCAGGCCCGCGAGCCCGGCCGTCGCCATCACCGCGCCGCGCCACGCGGTCGTCCCGGCCTTGCGGCCGACGAACAGCGCCGCCATGGGCAGCGCGAACACGATGGTCAGCGCGCCCAGCGGCTGGACCAGGCTCAGCGGGCCGAAGGCCAGCGCCACGACGTGCAGCACCCCGCCGAGGCCGTTCAGCCCGAGTGCCGCCCACCACCCCGGCCTGCGCAGCGGCGCGAACCGCTCACCGGAGCAGGAGTCCGCGACGCGCTCCTGCACGACGGCACCGCCCGCGTACGCGACGGCGGAGACGAAGGACAGCAGCACGGACAACGCGAGGGCGCTCATCTGCGGCTCCCTCGCGGCAGGCGGGCCCGGCTCGGGGCACGGTCGGCTTCCATGCCGGACACTCTGCCCGCTCGCGCCCGAATAGTCGTCGTCCCTGAGCACGCGATGCGTCCTACTGCCGATGGAGTACGAGGGCGCGCCAATCATCCCCGAGGCGGGTGACCGGACATCCGTCTTCCCGGGGACTGGTAGAAGTGCTGACCGTGGAACTCGATCCCGGCCTCACCGCGTTGCGCCCGCTCGGCGGCTTCTTCGTCCTGCGCACCGGCGCCCCGGCGGACCTGAGCGCGCCTCCTCTCGACCAGACATACGCGGGGCAGTTGACGGGCGTTCACAGCGACGCCCTCGCGGACCGGGTCGCCGTGGTCGCGGACCGGCTCGGCGTGCGGGAGCCCCGCGTCTGCGCCTCCCTGGCCCAGCAGGGCCTCGCCGCCCGGCTCTGGTCGGCCGCGCTCGCCTGCGCCGCGCTGTACGGCCAGGTGCCCGACCTCGACCCGCGCCTGCTGCGCTGGGACGCCGCCGCCACCGCCCCCGACGACCTCTGGCTGACCGAGGTCCGCCCGCTGCCCGGCGACCCCGGCACCCTCGCCGGCACCGTGCTGCACGCGCATCTGGAGCCCCTGGGGGAAGCCCTGACCCGCCGGTACGGGGTCGCCCCCGGCCTGCTGTGGGGCAACGCCGCCTCCGCCCTCGCCGGAGCGGCCCGGCAACTGGACCAGTGGGCCCGCCTCAACTCCCGTACAGAGGTCGCCGAAAGGGCGGCCCACCTCACCAACTCCCTCTTCACACACGCCTTGTTGCGCGACACCGGAATCCGCTCCGGCACGAGGTTCCGCCGCCGGAGCTGCTGCCTCTACTACCGGGTCCCCGGCGGGGGCGTCTGCGGGGACTGCTGCTTCAGCCGACCGCCGGGCTCTTCCCCGCGCGCCGCTTCTGGGTGACCATGAAGGGAACTGCCGCCACAACGCTAGGGGTTACCGGGTGCGAGTGGGACTGCTGACGCGTGAGTACCCCCCGGACGTGTACGGCGGTGCGGGCGTCCATGTGGAGTTCCTCGCCCGCGAGCTGGCCGGACTCGTGGACCTGGAGGTGCACTGCTGGGGCGAGGGCCGAGGCGTCGGCGTCGTACGGCACCGCCCGTGGCCCGTGCTCGACGGCTCCAACGACGCCCTGCGCACCTTCTCCGTGGACCTCTCCATGGCCGCCTCCCTCCAGGGCAGCGACCTCGTCCACTCCCACACCTGGTACGCGGGCCTCGCCGGCCACCTCGCCAAGCTGCTCTACGGCATCCCGCACGTGACGACCGCGCACTCGCTGGAGCCGCTGCGCCCCTGGAAGGCCGAGCAACTGGGCGGCGGATACGCCCTGTCGAGCTGGGCCGAGCGCACCGCGATCGAGTCGGCGGACGGCGTGATCGCCGTGTCCGGCGCCATGCGCGACGACATCCTCGCCTGCTACCCCGCGCTGGACGCGGACCGCGTGCACGTCGTGCACAACGGCATCGACACCCGCCTGTACCGCCCCGACCCCGGCACCGAGGCCCTGCGCCGGCACGGCATCGACCCGGAGCGGCCGTACGTGCTGTTCGTCGGCCGCATCACCCGGCAGAAGGGTGTGCCCCAACTGCTGCGCGCCGTCAGGGAGATCGACCGCGACACCCAGGTCGTGCTCTGCGCCGGTGCCCCCGACACCCCGGAGATCGACCGGGAGTTCCGGGACCGCTTCCAGGAACTCAGTGCCGTGCGGCAGGGGGTGTTCTGGATTCCGCAGATGCTGCCGCGCGCCGAGGTCGTCCAACTCCTCAGCCACGCGGCCGTGTTCGTGTGCCCCTCGGTCTACGAGCCGCTCGGCATCGTCAACCTGGAGGCCATGGCCTGCGGCACCCCGGTCGTCGCCTCCCGCGTCGGCGGCATCCCGGAGGTCGTCGACCACGGCAGCACCGGGCTCCTCGTCGACACCGACGGCGACTTCGAGGGCAGCCTCGCCCGCGCTCTGGACTCCGTGCTCGCCGACCCGGCGGCCGCGCGGCGGATGGGGGAGGCCGGACGGGCCCGCGCGGTGGGCGAGTTCGGCTGGGACGCGGTGGCCCGGCGCACGGCGGGACTGTACGAGGAGATCCGCAAGCAGGCTTAGCCGCCGCCCACCAGGGCATCAGTGTGATCAACCAAGGGGAGGGGAGGCGCCATGCGCCGAGGAGGTCCTTCGGTTCTCGGGATCGTGCTGGCCGGCGGTGAGGGCAAGCGGCTGATGCCGCTCACCACGGACCGGGCCAAACCCGCGGTCACCTTCGGCGGCACCTACCGGCTGGTCGACTTCGTGCTGTCGAACCTGGTCAATGCCGACGTGCTGCGCATCTGCGTGCTCACCCAGTACAAGTCGCACTCGCTGGACCGGCACGTCACCACCACCTGGCGGATGTCCAGCCTGCTGGGCAACTACGTCACCCCGGTCCCCGCCCAGCAGCGCCTCGGCCCGCGCTGGTACCTCGGCAGCGCCGACGCCATCCTCCAGTCGCTCAACCTGGTCCACGACGAACAGCCCGAGTACGTCGCGGTGTTCGGCGCCGACCACGTCTACCGCATGGACCCCCGGCAGATGCTCCGCCAGCACATCGAGGGCGGCGCGGGCGTCACCGTCGCCGGAATCCGGGTGCCGCGCGCGGAGTCCTCGTCGTTCGGCGTGATCACACCGGGCTCGGACGGCCGCATGGTGCAGCGCTTCCTGGAGAAGCCTGCCGACCCGCCCGGCCTGCCCGACGACCCGAACAGCGTCTTCGCCTCCATGGGCAACTACATCTTCACCACCAAGGTCCTCATCGAGGCCCTCCAGCGGGACGCCGAGGACGAGCAGTCCGCGCACGACATGGGCGGCTCGATCCTGCCCCAGCTCACCGGCCGCGGCGAGGCCCAGCTCTACGACTTCCACGACAACCACGTCCCCGGCGAGACCACCCGCGACCAGGGCTACTGGCGGGACGTCGGCACCCTCGACGCGTACTACGAGTCCCACATGGACCTGATCGCCGAGCGGCCCGCGTTCAACCTGTACAACACCCAGTGGCCCATCTACACCCACTCCAACCAGCTCTCCCCGGCCCGGTTCAGCGCGGGCGGCATCGCCAGCGAGTCCATCATCAGCGCCGGCTGCCTGATCCGCGGCCAGGTCAGCCGGTCGGTGCTCTCGCCCGGCGTGCGCGTCGACCCCGGCGCGGTCGTCCAGGGCTCGGTGCTGCACGACAATGTGCGGGTCGGCCGGGGCGCGGTGGTGCGGAACGCGGTGCTGGACAAGAACGTGGAGGTCCCGCCCGGCGCGACCATCGGGGTCAACCCCGACCGCGACGCCGAGCTGTACACCGTCTCCCAGAGCGGCGTCATCGCCCTGGGCAAGGGCCAGCTCGTCACCTGACCCGCCGCCACCGACCGGCCGCCCCCGCGACGCGCCGCCCGCGAACCGTCCCGGATGCCCGAGTTCACGCCGTTCGCCCCGCACGATGCAGGCAACGACGTCGAACCAGCGGAGGTCATCCGACATGAGAGGGACCCGGCGCACCCGGCTGTGCCTGGCCGGGGTGATGGCAGCGTCCGCGCTGGCCGCCACCCCGGCCCGCGCCGCCGTACCGTCCGACGGCCACCTCACCGATCTGGTCAACCCGTTCATCGGGACCCAGAACGAGGGCAACACCTTCCCGGGCGCCGCCGTGCCGTTCGGCATGGTGCAGCTCTCCCCGGACACCGGGCACAGAACGGGCTACGACCACACCCAGGACCACATCCGCGGCTTCTCCCTGGTCCATGTCTCCGGTGTCGGCTGCCCGATCGGCGGCGACCTGCCCGTACTGCCCACCACCGGCGAGGTCACCGCCACCGACAACGCCCGCTACGCCGCCGCCTTCTCCCACGACGACGAGGAGGCGAGCCCCGGCTACTACCGCGTCGGCCTCGGCACCGGCATCCGCGCCGAACTCACCGCCACCGCCCGCACCGGCGTCCAGCGCTACACCTTCCCGGCCACGAAACAGGCCAACGTCCTGCTCAACGCCGCCCAGTCGCTGCACAAGCCGGGCGGCGCCGAGGTGGAGATCCTCGACGACCGCACCGTGCGCACCAAGATCTCCGGCCACGGCTTCTGCCGGGACACCGGCCCGTACACCGTGTACACCGTCACCCGGTTCAGCCGCCCCTTCACCGCCTACGGCACCTGGGACTCCGGCGCGGTCACCGCCGGGGCGCGGAGCGGGACGGGCGGGGCGTACGTCCGCTTCGACACCACCCAGGACCGTACGGTCGAGGCGACCACCGCGCTGTCGTACGTCGACGCGCGCGGCGCCGCCGCCAACCTGCGCGCCGAGGGCGGGACTTCGTTCGACACCGTGCGCCGACGGGCCCGCCAGGCGTGGGAGAGGCGGCTCTCGACCGTCCGGGCGCAGGGCGGGGACCCGGCGCTGCGGCGCACCTTCTACTCCTCGCTGTACCGCTCGTTCCTCGCGCCCAACATCGGCAGCGACGCCGACGGCCGCTATCTGGGCTGGGATCAGAAACCGCACCGCGCCCAGGGGTTCACCTACTACCAGAACTGGTCCCTGTGGGACACCTACCGCACTCAGGCCCAGCTCCTCGCCCTGCTCGCCCCGCGCGAGGCCCGCGACATGGCCCGCTCGGTCGTCCAAATCGACGAGGACGGCGGCTGGCTGCCCAAGTGGGGATACGGGCCCGTCGAGACCAACATCATGACCGGCGACCCGGTGACCCCCTTCCTCACCACCGCCTTCCACCTCGGCCTGCTGAGGGGCTTCGAGGACCGGGCCTACCGGGCGCTGAAGAAGAACGCCGACGGCGTACCGCCCGCCGCCCATCCCGGCGTCGGCCGGGAGTCCAACGCCGAGTACCTGGCCCACGGGTTCGCGCCGTACATCAAGGGGCGCCCGTACGCCAAGAACGGTGACTCCGACTACCACTTCGGCGGCTCCGTCACCCTGGAGTACGCCCTCTCCGACGCCATGCTCGCCCAGATGGCCCGCGCCCTCGGCCACCCGGACGACGCCGACCGCTACGCCGCCCGGTCCCGGAACTACCGCAACGTCTTCGACCCCACGACCGGGTTCTTCCGCGCCCGCGACGCCTCCGGCGCCTTCACCGGACCGGCCGACCCGGCCAAGAGCGTGGGCTTCCACGAGGGAACGTCCTGGCAGTACCAGTGGCTCGTCCCCCAGGACCTCCCCGGCATGATCGGCCTGATCGGCGGCAAGCAGGCGGCCGAACGCCGCCTGGACTCCTTCTTCGCCTACGACAAGCTCCTCGCCGACCCCGGGACCACCGCCCGCCAGGTGTGGGTGCACGGCAACGCGTACGACTACTACGACGCCGACAAGTACAACCCGCAGAACGAGCCCGACCTGATCGCGCCCTACACCTACCTCTCCACCGGGCAGCCGTGGAAGACGACGGACGTGGTGCACGCCGCGTTGACCCTGTTCACGGACGGGCCGACCGGGATGACCGGCAACGACGACCTGGGCACGATGTCCGCCTGGAACGTGCTCTCCTCCATCGGCGTCTTCCCGGTCCAGCCCGGCTACGACACCTGGGGCCTGTCCACCCCCGTCTTCGACCGCGTCAACCTCACCCTGGACCGCCGGTACTGGCCCACCGGCGCCCTCACCGTCACCGCCCCCGGCACCTCGGCGGCCGACCGCTACATCCAGGGCGTCCGTACCGACCGCACCGCGCACGACCGCACCTACCTGACCACCCGCGCCCTGCGCTCGCTGCGGACGCTCGCGTTCACGGTCGGCCCGCGCCCGTCCGAGTGGGGCACCGGACCGCAGGCGGCGCCCCCGGCACTCAGGTGACCTGAGGGTCTGCCGAGTCCCGCCCTCCTCCGGGGGCGGGACTTTATCCGTTGTTAACTGTGCGTAACCTGATCGCACTTGACCGTAATCGGGGTTCGGGGATTGACTCGGGGGAAAGCCCACCCGTCGACGACGCGAGGCACGCCCTTGACTTCCGATCCGCTCGCCCCGCTCGACCTCGCCTTCTGGAACATGGAGTCCGCCCGGCACCCCATGCACCTCGGCGCGCTCGGCGTCTTCGCCACCCAGTCACCCACCGCCGGGGCGCACGCCGCCGACCTGCTGGCCTCCCGCGCCGCCGCCGTCCCCGGCCTGCGCATGCGCATCCGCGACGTCTGGCAGCCCCTCGCCTTCGGCGGCGCCACCCGCGAGCCCGTCCCGGACTTCGACCCCCTGGACCACGTACGGCTGCACGCCCCCACCGACGACTTCCACGGCATGGCGGGACGGCTCATGCAGCGCTCGCTGCGGCGCGGGCGGCCGCCGTGGGAGGCGCACGTCCTGCCCGGCGCGGACGGCGTGTCCTTCGCCGTGCTGTTCAAGTTCCACCACGCCCTCGCCGACGGCCTGCGCGCCCTGAAGCTGGCCGCCTCCCTGCTCGACCCCGTCGACCTGCCCGACCGCGCCCCGCGCCCCGCCGAGCCCCGGCCCGGCCTGCTCTCCGAGGTGCGCGCGCTGCCCGGCCGCGTCCCCGACCTGGTCAGAGGCGCCGTCTCCGACCTGGGCCGGGCCCTGGACATCGGCGCCTCGCTGACCCGCTCCACCCTCGGCATGCGCCCCGCCCCCGCCCTGACCTCCGCCCCCAGCGGCACCCGCCGCACCGCCGGGGCCGTGCTCGACATCGACGACGTGCACCGGGTCAGGAAGAGCGCCGGGGGCACCGTCAACGACGTACTGATCGCGGTCGTCGCCGGCGCCCTGCGCCGCTGGCTGGACGAGCGCGGTGACGGCACCGAAGGCGTCGCCCCGCGCGCCCTCATCCCGGTCTCCCGGCGCCGCCCGCGCACCGCCCAGCCCCAGGGCAACCGGCTCTCCGGGTACCTGATGCGGCTGCCGGTCGCCGACCCCGACCCGCTGGCCCGGCTGGAGACGGTGCGTGCGGCGATGGTCCGCAACAAGGACGCGGGCGCCGACCGGGGCGCCGGTGCCGTGGCCCTGCTCGCGGACCACGTCCCGGCGCTCGGGCACCGGCTCGGCGGGCCGCTGGTCGGACAGGCGGCGCGGCTCTGGTTCGACATCCTCGTCACCAGCGTCCCGCTGCCCGGCATCGGCCTGAAGCTCGGCGGGCACGAGCTGGCCGAGGTCTTCCCGCTCGCCCCGCTCGCCCCCGGCCAGTCCCTCGCGGTGGCGATCTCCACCTATCGGGGACGCGTCCACTACGGGCTCGTGGCCGACGCCCGCGCGGTGCCCGACCTCGACGTCCTGGCCCGCGCGCTCACCGCCGAGATGGAGACCCTCCTCACAGCCTGCGAGGTCTGACCCCTGTCGTCAGGGGCCGTTCCCGGCCCCCGGGCGGCCCGCCACCGGTGCGGGTTTGGTCCAGGGGCCGGGCGCTCCGTAAAATTCCCCGGCCGACAGCGGGCGCGCCCATGCCCCCGCGCGGGTGACCAGGGAAGCGGCAGCGCGATGACGGTGACAGAGGACGGCACGGCGTCCACGGACGCGGTGTCCACGGGCTCCGTGTCCACGGACGAGATGGTGTACGGGCCGGGTATCGACCCCGAGCGCCTGGCCGTCTGCCTGAGCGTGCTGGAGGAGCTGGACCGGATCGACGTCGACCACCCCGACGCCATCCAGGTCCGCCGGGCCACCTCGCACATCTACCGCACGGTCAAGCAGCGCCGCCGCCAGGAGCGCCGGGCCGCCAAGACCGCGCACGACCGCTCGGTCACCGAGGCCACCGCCACCGGCTCCGCCGAGCGCATCGACGACGAGACCGAGGGCATCCTGCCCACCTCCAAGATCGAGGCCGGCCGGATCGCGGGCATACTCCAGCGCCCCCGCTCCTGCTACATCTGCAAGCAGCGGTACACCGAGGTCGACTACTTCTACCACCAGCTCTGCCAGGGCTGCGCCGCCGAGAACCGCGCCCGCCGCGAGGCCCGCGCCGACCTCACCGGCAAGCGCGCCCTGCTCACCGGCGGCCGCGCCAAGATCGGCATGTACATCGCGCTGATGCTGCTGCGCGACGGCGCCCACACCACGATCACCACCCGGTTCCCCAAGGACGCCATCCGCCGCTTCAAGGCGATGGAGGACTCCGCGGACTGGCTGCACCGCCTGGAGGTCGTCGGCATCGACCTGCGCGACCCGGCCCAGGTCGTCGCCCTCGCGGACCGGGTCGCCGAGGCCGGCCCGCTGGACATCCTGATCAACAACGCGACGCAGACCGTACGCCGGCTGCCCTCCGCGTATGCCGCGCTGGTCGACGGCGAGAGCGCCCCGCTGCCCGCCGGTGAGCTGCCCGCCCACCAGGTGATCGGCGCCTTCAACTCCGGCGCGGTCGACGGACTGGCCGCGCTGCCCGTCGGCACCAGCGGCCTGGAGGCCCAGAAGGTCGCCGACCTGGCCCTGGTCGCGGGCAACGCCAGCGTCGCCCGGCACCTGGACGGCACCGCGATCGACGCGGGCGGCCTGCTGCCCGACGTGGTCGACACCAACACCTGGGTGCAGTCCATCGAGCAGATCTCCCCGGTGGAGCTGCTGGAGACCCAGCTCTGCAACTACACGGCGCCGTTCATCCTGATCAGCAAGCTCCGCCCGGCCATGGCCGCCGCCGCGAAGCAGGCCGCCAAGGGGCGCGCGTACGTCGTGAACGTCTCCGCCATGGAGGGCGTCTTCGCCCGCGGTTACAAGGGCGCCGGGCACCCCAACACCAACGCGGCCAAGGCCGCGATGAACATGGTGACCCGGACCAGCGGCCAGGAGATGTTCGACACCGACCGCATCCTGATGACCTCGGTCGACACCGGCTGGATCACCGACGAGCGCCCGCACTACGACAAGCTCCGCCTGGCCGAGGCGGGCTTCCACGCCCCGCTGGACCTGGTCGACGGCGCGGCCCGCGTGTACGACCCGGTCGTGCGCGGCGAGCAGGGCGAGGACCTGTACGGCGTCTTCATGAAGGACTACGCGCCCGGCAAGTGGTGACGCGACCGCCCTCCCGTACCTGACGGCGCGGCATCGGACCTCGGTCCGGTGCCGCGCCGTCGTATGACGGGGCATCGGCCGGGCAGACGCATGACTGGGCCGAGTGAGTGAACCGGCGGCCCCCGCAGCGGATGCGCTTTGCGGTAAACGGCCCCATATTAAGGGGGATTGAGGGGGCGGCGGGCGGCCGGAAGTTACGTCTTGTTTGCACTCCCTATCGAGCGCGGGTCCGCTCATTTGGTTAATCTGGAGGTCCGGGACGCCCCCCAGGGTGATCCGACACATAAGGAGTGCGCGGTGACACCGGAGAAGACGACCAGCGAACAGGGCCCCGACGAACGCACGGAGCGTTCCCGCCGCAGGCCCGGAGAACTCGGCAGCCTGGACGTGTGGGCTCGCTCCGCCCCGATCCGCCTGGCGGGCTACGAGGACGACCTCGCCGAGCCCCACATCCTGCCCAGCGTGGACTGACCCCTTCCGTACCCCGCGATTGTCGGGCGCATGGGCGTGACAGACTCGCGCCCATGCTGATCAGAGAAGCCGGGGCCGGTGACTGGCCCCGGATCTGGCCCGTCTGGCACCGCATCGTCGCCGCCGGTGACACCTACACCTGGGACCCCGGCACCCCCGAGGAAGCCGCCCGCGCCCTCTGGATGAGCCCCGCCAAACGGGTGTACGTGGCCGAGGACGCCGACGGCACCCTGCTCGGCTCGGCCTACCTCACCCCGAACTACGGCGGCCCCGCCGCGCACGTCGCCAACGCCGGCTTCATGGTCGACCCCGACCGGGCCGGACGGGGCACCGGCCGGGCGCTCGCCGAGCACCTCCTCACCGAGGCGAAGGCCCGGGGCTACCGCGCGATGGTCTTCAACGCCGTCGTAGAGACCAACCCCGCCGTCCGCCTCTGGACCTCCCTGGGCTTCACCATCCTCGGCACGATCCCGAACGCCTTCGACCACCCCCGCGACGGCAGGGTGGGGCTGCACATTATGTACAGGGAGCTCTAGGCGTCGTTTGGTCGGCTGATCGGGAGGATCTCATCGGGCGGCTCTGCCGACAGAGGCACAACCCCTGCGAAGGTGACCGCAATGACGAGCAGACAAGCCGACGCCGTCGTCTGCCAGCCGCAGCATTGACCGCGCCGGATGCACCCGTGACCATGCCTCAAGCGGTCGGGATCATCGCTGCGCAAAATCGCTTACGAGGTAGTCCTAGCGGGTCGGGTCACAGTGATGGGGGGCGTGGGGGCACCTCTGTCCCGTGACATGCAGCAGTAAGAGGCAGGTACTCGCTCCGATGTGGATCCAAAGATTCGACTGGTGGGTGAAGAGCAACTGTCCGACGGTCCTGCTGGCAGATTCAAGCGCCTCAATGATGCAGATCGGGCACGGGCGGATCAGATGAGTGCGACGCTGGCGTGCATGGCGCGGTTTATGGCGCCTTGGCCTAGGGGAGGGGATCATCGCGGCTTCCTTCTAGGGGTCGTGGGAACGGGCCCCGGTGTAAGGCCGCAAGCACTCCACCGGGGCCCGGTGCCGCTCGACATGTATGCCGAACGCCGGTCGCGCAGGGTCCACGTGAACACCGCGCTGCCTGTGCTGTCGGTGAATCACCGGCCAGGCAAGTCCATGACCTCAACTGGTGACACCGGCATCCGTCAGCCCTGTCTGCGAGGGCCTGGAAATGCAATTGCATTATTGCCGCCACTGCTGGGGGTTCGGTGACAATGTGCACACCTGGACGGTTTCCTGTGTCCTGAGAGCGCACTGTGGTTGCTAATGGCGGATAAGCTGGCACAGTTGATCAAAGTCGGTCGCCGATGGTGAATCGCCCTGTAAGCGGTCCCTAGTGCAGGGTTGACGCATCTCCGTGGCCTGACTAGCCTCCCTGCGGAGACTTGCGTCATGCGTGACGTGCGTGTGCGGTAAGAGTGTCTTGGGGTCGCTTGATTGACCACTCCCCGGATTTGAACATTGGGGCCTTCGACTCAGATGTGCTGCGCCGGGTGGAAGTCGCAGATTTCTTGCAGTCCGCCAGCCTGGACTAGATCTAGATCGGGGTGGTGCCGGCGTCTTAGTGACTCGGCGGACGCCGAGTCGAGGGGCCGTCGGTGATCGCGCGATCTTTCGCCATGCCGACGTTGTAAAGGTCATGAGCGCGGTGGGTCGAGATCATCGAAAACGGGTGGCCATGTGTCGTAGTCGCCGTCTCATTGCGTGAGGACCTAATGAACGGGCGGCTAGCAGGTCGAACGCCTTCGTGCGGATGTCCACTCCCCGCTCGTCCTCGATGAACAGGCCTCCGTCGTACCCCTCCGCGAAGGCGATCGTTGGGAGACGTCGCCCAAAATCGAAAAGGGTTGTTGGTCCGATTTCGACAGATGCTTCGTAGTCGTACAGGGGGGCGAGGCGAAGCTGAATGCGAGGATGAAACGTCAGCGCGGCCAAGTGTTCCAGTTGCTTGCGCATGATGTCAGCGGATCCGACAGGACGCATCAGCGAGGATTCGTCAACGATGCAGAGAAAATTCTTGTCCGGCGCTGCGTCGAATCGCTGTCGGCGCATAGCGCGGAACTGTACTACCTCATCATGGACGATCGCCGACCCGCGGCCCCGCTCCACCAGCGCGCGGGTGTACTCGGGAGTTTGTAGCAAGCCATGCAGGTAAATGGGTTCGTAGGACCTGATGCGGGTGGCCATATCTTCGAAGCTTACGACTGCTTGCAGGTATTTTGGAGTGACCGTCGACCAGGGTTGCCACCAGGGGGATCGTTGGGCGTCCGAGACCAAATCGCGTAACTGCGTCTGTTCTGTAGTATCTGTGATCTTGTACAGTGCGAAGAATTTCGGCAGATCCTGGTGCTTCGGGGAAAACAAGCCTGATTCGATCCGACTCACCTTTGAGGCTGAGCCCCCAAGCCGCGCCGCCGCCTCTCCCAGGCTCAAGCCGACTGCCTCCCGGCAACGGCGCAGAGCGCTGCCGAGTACCATGCGCGCCGCGCGAGGAGCTGGCTCATCCTGAAGGTAGCGCACCGTCCCTTTACGCTTTGTCTTCTGGCCGCTACCGTCGTCAGGTTCTGCGGCGCTTGGCAACTGCTCGGCCACCCGCGCTCCTTGAAGCCTTGGACTAAGTGTGACGCCCTCCTGGCGCACATAGTGCCTGCTACCGCATTTTCAGGAGACGAAATCGAGGAAACTCACCTCTGGAGCTGCTCGGCAGGGTATAGATCGCGGCCACTGCCAACTGTCAAGTAGGAGTGGCTTGTGAGTCAGCAACCGCCCGGTGGTAGTGGGTGAGCGAATGGTTGGCTGCACGCCAAGGCCGTGAGTGCCGCACCGTCCACAATCTGAACCGCGCACATCGGCTAACGGTGACTCGCCAAGTCGTACTTGCCTAACGGTCGGCTTCTTGGTGCAGCGGCGCCAGACGCGCCCACGGGCGCAGGCGTTCCAGGTCCTCCGCCACCGCCAGGAGGTCCGCCTCCGTGCCCGGGCGGCCGACGAGTTGGACGGCGGCCGGGGCGCCGGTCGGCAGGGCGCCGAAGGGGACCGACATCGCGGGCCAGCCGGTCAGGTTCCAGACCGGGGTGAAGGGTGAACTGGCCGTGTTCACGGCCACGTTGGCGGCCCAGCTCCGCTGGTGCCAGGGTGCGGCGGCGGGGGAGCGGCGGGCCAGGGCCGGGGTGAGCAGCACGTCGTACTCGGTGAGGAACGGCAGCAGGCGGGCGCGGAGCCGGTCGCGGGCGTCGCCGGTGCGGACCGAGCGGACGAAGCGCCGGCCGATGGCCGCGTGCGTACGGGTGCGGGGGGCGAGGCGGGCCGGGTCCAGCTCGGCCGAGTCCACCGCCGTACCGGCCGTCCAGTGGCGCAGCGCGGTCAGGCCGAGGTCGAGCGGGTAGGGCGGCTCGGCCCGCCGTACGGTGTGCCCGGCGCCGTTCAGCAGGCCCGCCGCCTCCCGGACCGCCGTGCGGAACGGCTCGCTCACCGTGACTCCGGCCAGCGGGCTGCGTACGGCGGCCGCGATACGGCGGGGCGTGCGCTCTCCCGGCGCCGGGAACGCGGTCTCCGCGAGGACGGCGAGCATCAGGCGCAGGTCCTCGACGGTGGTGGCCAGCGGGCCGTTCTCCGACATGCCGAACCAGTCGCCGTGCCCGATGTCGGCCGGGACCACGCCGTGGCCCGGCTTCAGCGTCACCAGGCCGCAGGCGGCCGCCGGGATGCGCAGCGAGCCCATGCCGTCGTTGCCGAGCGCCAGCGGGACCAGGCCGGCCGCGACCGCCGCCGCGCTGCCCCCGGAGGAACCGCCCGCCGTGCGGGTGAGGTCCCACGGGCTGCGGGCCGTGCCGTACACGCCCTCGGTGGTGCCGAACACGCACAGCTCGGGCACGTTGGTCAGACCGACCACCACCGCACCCGCCGCGCGCAGCCGGGCCACCGTCACATGGTCCTCGGCGGCCGGGGTGTCCGGGGTCGCGGCGGAGCCGTTGCGGGTGGACTCGCCGCGTACGCCGAGGTTGTCCTTGACCGCCACCGGCACGCCCGCCAGGGGGAGTTCGGCCAGGTCCGGGCGGACGCCGACCTCGTCCGCCTCCGCCAGGGCCGCTTCGTCGCGCACGGTGCGGAAGGCGCCGACCCGCCCGTCCAGCTCCGCGATCCGCGCCAGATGCTCCGCCACCACCTCCCTGGGGGTGACCCGCTTCTCGCGGACGGCGGCGGCGATCTCGGCGGCCGTACGGCCGACCCACGAACTCACGTGCACTCCTCGGGGACTCAAAGGCGCGCGGACGGCGCGCACGGCAGCACTGTGCCCGCTCCCGCGCCCGGCGTCGAGAGGGGGCGGTTCACCGGGTGCCGCTGAGCCGGGTCGGGCGCAGGAAGTCCCGTACGTAGGTGCGTTCCCAGCAGGCGCCCGTCTCGCGCAGCTCGCGCCAGGTGGTGAAGCGGTAGCGGAAGAGGCGGGCCCGGACGAAGCGGGGCGGGGCGCCGGGCGGGAAGGGGGAGCGGCGCAGCAGGCGCAGGGTGTCGCGGTCGTCCTCCAGCAGCTTCTCCACCAGCCTGCCGAACCAGTCCCCGGCGTACGCGGGCGACAGCGCGGCGAACCACATCAGCCAGTCCAGCCGCAGATGGTAGGGCGCGAACTGGCGCGGCCAGCGCCGGGGATCGCCGGGTTTGCCGTGGAACTCGTACTCCCGCCAGTCGCCGTCCTCGCTCGGGCGCTCGTCGTCGGTGCCCTCGATCACCACCTCGTAGCGGTGCCGGCTGACGCTGCCGAACGCGCCGTAGGTGTTGACCAGGCGCAGCGGGTCGAAGGAGCGGTTCATCACCTGGCGCCGGGAGACCATGTTGAGCACCGGGCGGGAGCTGAGCGCCAGCAGGACCACGCCGACCGCGAGCACCAGCACCTCGTACCAGAGGGGCGCGGCGGGCGCGGCGGGCGCGTCGGTGGGGAGCCGGAGCGCGGACAGGGCGAGGACGATGGTGATCCAGTTCAGCCAGGAGAAGTTCCCGGAGAGGACCAGCCAGAGCTGGGTCACGATCATCAGCGCGGCGGCTGCCGAGGCGATCGGCTGGGGGGTGAACAGCAGCACCGGGAGGACGAGTTGGGTGACATGGTTGGCGGCCACCTCCACCCGGTGCAGGGGCTTCGGCAGATGGTGGAAGAACCAGCTCAGCGGGCCCGGCATCGGCTGGGTCTCGTGGTGGTAGTCCAGACAGGTGAGCTTGCGCCAGCAGGCGTCCCCGCGCAGCTTGATCAGCCCCGCGCCGAACTCCACCCGGAACAGCACCCAGCGCAGCAGGAACAGCACCACCACGGGCGGCGCCACCTCGTCGTTGCCGAGGAACGCCGCGAGGAAGCCGACCTCCAGCAGCAGGGTCTCCCAGCCGAACGCGTACCAGGTCTGCCCCACGTTCACGATCGACAGGTACAGCACCCACGGCACCAGCCACAGCAGAATCCCGGCCCACAGCGGCAGCAGGGAGTCCGCCCCCGCCAGCAGCGCCGCCGACACCGCGCACCCCGCCCAGGCGCACCCGGCGAAGAAACGGTCCGAGTAGTACGCGTGGAACAGGCTCGGCGACTCCTTGAAGGGCACCCGCGCCAGATAGCGCGGTACGGGCAGCAGCCCGCGCTCGCCCAGCAGCGGCCGGAACTGGCGTACCGCCGCCAGGAACGCCACCAGATAGAGCGCGGCCAGCCCGCGCTGGAGCACCAGCCGGCTCAGCCAGTAGTCGGGGGCGGTGAACCACTCCATCGCGCTCGTACTCCTGCCTCCACGGCGGCCGCCCGGCCGGGGCCGCTCCCCACCCGTCGCGTCCGCCCGGTCTTCCGTGTACCGCGTCGCCCGGCCCGCATAACCCGGCCCGCATAACCCGTACGGGCCGGGCGGGCACACCCTGCCACGCCCCACTCGAAGATTCGGACATTTGCTGGCAAGGTGGCCCCATGGCTGATCGGGGTGCGAGTGCCCTGTCACTCCCGGAGAACCGGCCCGCCGCCCCGGACACGATCCTGGCGCTCAACCACATGGGCAGCTTCGACTGGGACCTGGACGCGGGCCTGTTCCACATGGACGCCCGGGCCCACGAGATCTTCGACCTGCGCCCCGAGGAATACGACGGCCGGGCCACCTCCCTGGCCGTCCGGGTCCCCCCGCCGGACGCGGCCCGGCTGGACGCGGCGGTCGCCCGCGCCATCAAGGACGGCAGCGAGACCTACGGCGCCTACTTCCGCATCCGCCGCCGCGACGGCGCCATCCGCTGGGCGCACAGCCAGGGCGCCATCCGCCGCGACGGCTCCGGCCGCCCGCGCCGGGTCGTCGGCCTGGTCCGCGACGCCACGAGGGAACTCGCCGACAGCCCCGCCCGCGCCCCGCGCACCGCGCAGGAGGAGGCGTTCCGCCAGCAGGCCGGCATCGTGGAGGCCGTCTCCGCCGCGCTCGCCCACGCCCGCAGCGTCCAGGACGTCATCGACGCCCTCAAGGACACCCACGGCATCCGCCACCTCGGCGCCGCCAGCGTCGTCATCGGCCTGGTGGAGGCCGGCCGCATCCGGCTGGTCGCGGAGGGGCCCACCGAGAGCTTCGTACCCGGCACCCGCATCACCCGGATCGACGAGCCCTACCCGATGAGCGAGGTCGTGCGCACCCTCGTCCCCCGCTTCATCGAGTCGCCGGAGGAGTTCGCCGAGGAGTACCCGATCCTCTGGCCGCACATCACCGAGCTGCACATCACCTCCGCCGCCTACCTCCCGCTGATCGCCCAGGCCCGCCCGCTCGGCGCCATGGGCCTGCTCTACAGCGACCGGCGCGGCTTCTCCGCCGAGGAACGCGCGGTCCTGGTCGCCCTCGGCAGCAGCATCGCCCAGAGCCTCCAGCGCGCCATGCTGTACGAGCAGGAGAAGGACCTCGCCCAGGGCCTCCAGCAGGCGATGCTGCCCCGCACCATCCCCAGCGTCCGGGGCGCCGACGTGGCCGTGCGCTACCGCGCCGCCGCTCTCGGCCGGGACATCGGCGGCGACTGGTACGACCTGATCCCGCTGCCCGGAGGCCGGGTCGGCGCCGTCATCGGGGACGTCCAGGGCCACGACACCCACGCCGCCGCCGTCATGGGCCAGCTCCGCATCGTGCTGCGCGCCTACGCCGCCGAGGGGCACACCCCGGCCACCGTGATGGCCCGCGCCTCCGTCTTCCTCGACGAACTCGACACCGACCGCTTCGCCACCTGCCTCTACGCCCAGGCCGACCTGACCACCGGCGTCGTCCAGGTCGTCCGCGCCGGCCACCTCGACCCCCTGCTCCGGGACGCCGACGGCACCACCCGGCGCCTGAACCTGGAGGGCGGGCTCCCGCTCGGTCTGTCCGCCGAGTTCGGCCGCCTGGAGTACCCCGTCGCCACCCTGGAGCTGGACCCCGGCCACACCCTGCTGCTCTGCACCGACGGCCTGGTCGAACAGCCCGGCGCCGACCTGGACGACGGCATGCGCGACCTCGCCGACCTCTTCGCCGAGGGCCCGGACGACGTACGCGAACTCGCCGGGCGCCTGATCGCGATGGCCGAGGAACGCGGTGGCGAGGACGACGTCGCCCTGCTCCTGCTGCGCCGCCGGGAGCCCGAGGAGCCCGGAGCGCGCGGCCGCCTCCGCCAGCACGTCGCCCCCGGCGACCCCGACGCCCTCACCCGCGCCCGGCACCTCATCGGCGCCGAGGTGCGGGCCTGGGGCGCCGGGGAGCGGGCCGACGAGATCGAACTCGTCGCCGACGAGCTGATCACCAACGCGCTGATGCACACCGAGGGTTCCGCGACCGTCACCCTGCGCCTGCTGACCGGCGGCGAGCGGCGGCTGCGGGTCGAGGTGGAGGACTCCTCCAGCGCGCTGCCCCGGCGCCGCGAACCGCAGGACGACGGCGTCTCGGGGCGCGGGCTGCTCCTGGTCGACATGCTGGCCGACGCCTGGGGCGTGGAGGCGCGCGGCGGCGGCAAGGCCGTGTGGTGCGAGTTCCGGATGAACCCGGACGGCTGACCGCCGCCTGTCACCGCGCCCCGCCGGTGGCACCCTGGACACATGCCGGAACTGCCCGAGGTAGAAGCGCTGAAGGACTTCCTCACCGAGCACCTGGCCGGACGCCGGGTGACCCGCGTGCAGCCGCTCGCCATCAGCGTGCTGAAGACCTACGACCCGCCGGTCACCGCCCTGGAGGGCACCGAGATCACGGCCGTGCGCCGGTACGGCAAGTTCCTGGACCTCGAGAGCGACGGCGGCCTGCACCTGGTCACCCACCTGGCCCGCGCGGGCTGGCTGCACTGGCGTGACCCCGTGCCGGACGCCCCGCCGCGCCCCGGCAAGGGCCCGCTGGCGCTCCGGGTGGCGCTGGAGGGCGGCGAGGGCTTCGACCTGACCGAGGCCGGCACGCAGAAGCGGCTCGCGGTGTATGTGGTGCGCGACCCGGTCCAGGTGCCGGGGATCGCCCGGCTGGGCCCCGACCCGCTGGCCGACGACTTCGACGAGGAGCGCTTCGCGGGGCTGCTGAAGAGCGAGCGGCGCCAGCTCAAGGGCGCGCTGCGGGACCAGTCCCTGATCGCCGGGGTCGGCAACGCCTACAGCGACGAGATCCTGCACGCGGCGAAGATGTCCCCGTTCAAGCTGGCTGCCTCCCTCACCCCCGAGGAGACCTCCCGCCTCTACACCGCGCTGCGCACCACCCTTACCGAGGCGGTCGAGCGCTCGCGCGGGATCGCGGCCGGGCGGCTGAAGGCGGAGAAGAAGAGCGGGCTGCGGGTGCACGGCCGT
This sequence comes from Streptomyces bauhiniae, assembly GCF_004784475.1. Lineage (GTDB taxonomy): Bacteria > Actinomycetota > Actinomycetes > Streptomycetales > Streptomycetaceae > Streptomyces > Streptomyces seoulensis. Next base: position 743,353 of record NZ_SRRT01000002.1, on the reverse strand, counting down.
ACCGGCGAGCCCTGCCCGGTGTGCGGGGACACCATCCGCGAGGTGTCCTTCAGCGACTCCTCGCTCCAGTACTGCCCCACCTGCCAGACCGGCGGCAAGCCGCTGGCCGACCGCAGGCTGTCCCGTCTGCTGAAGTGACCGGTCAGTGCGCGGGCAGGGTCACCAGCCGCTCGCCCTTGTCCGTGCGCACCTCGTAGTGGTCGATGTCGTCCGGGCCGAGCGAGGAGCCGGCCGTGGTCTGGGTGGTGCCCTCGTCGTGCGCGCCGACGCTCCAGCCGCCCGCCACCTGCTCCGAGCCGTCCCGGCCGACCACGATCAGCCGGCAGGAGTGCGGACCGGCGCTGTCCCGCACCTCCAGCCGCAGCCCGCTGCCCCAGCGCTCGCCCTCGGTGGTGACCCGCGCCCACACCCCGGTGCCCGGATCGGTCGCCGCCGTGACATGGGACGCGGGCTGCCCGTGCCCGGCGAAGGCCATCACCGCGGGCCCGGCCACCGCGAGCACCACCGAGGCGGCGAGCCCGTAGAGGACTCTGCGCCGCCGGGCGCGGTGGCGTACGGTGATCTCGCCGAGCAGCCGGTCCAGCAGCCGGGGGCCGGGCTGGGCCAGCGCGGGCACGAAGGCGGGCGTGGCCTCCCGGTACAGCATCAACTGCCGTGCCGTAGGGCCGAATTCGGTCGCGTCGGTCGCGCACCGGGGGCACTCGGCGAGGTGGTCCTCGAAGCGGAAGGTCTCCGCCTCGTCCAGCACGCCGAGCGCGTACGCGCCGACGGCGCGATGCCTTTCCAGGGACCTCATGCCGAATCCTCGTGCCTATGGGTGCGGGTGGGGTTACGCGGTGCACCCATTGGTACGCACCGGACGCCGGAATCACTCAAGCCGCACGCAGAAACCCGATGGGGATTCGGAGCGGCCGGGGCCCCGGATTGGTCCGAGTTCCAACTGGCCGGAAAATGTGCCGGGTTCGGTGCCCCGGGCGGGCTCAGAACAGATGGATGGCCAGGTGCCCCAGCGGCAGCCCGAGCCGCCAGGCCGGGGTCCACACCTTCGGCCCCTCGTCCTCGCCCCAGGCCGCGCCGCCGCCCGGCACCGCGTCCAGGTCCGGCGCGAGCAGCTCGGTCTCCTCCAGCCAGCGCCAGGCGTCCCCCGCGAGCGCCAGGTCCGGGTCGGGAGTGTCCAATGCCGCTGCCTCTGCCGTCAGTTCGGCCATCCGCCCGCCGATCCACTCCCGCCACGGCTGGTCGTACGCCGTCAGCGACAGCCAGGTCTCCAACTGCGAGACGACCCGGACCCCGGAGAGTTCGCCCTCGGTGTCGGACAGGAAGACGGTGAGCGCCAGCGCGTCCCGGCCCGCCCGGAACTCGAAGGACGTCGGTGGCATCAGATCGCCGGTGCGCAGCAGCTCGTCGGCGATGTACTCGGCGTAGAACCAGGCCATCGGGACGGTGAGTTCACCGCCGCCGGCGCCGCTCGTGCTCTCGTGACCTCTGTGGAGCATCCCTGCCTGCCTTCCTCCGGTGCGTGCGCGTCGCCCGAACCCGGCCCCCTCGCCCGGAACACGGATGAGGACAGCTCATGGCCCCGACGGGGGTCACGGCAAGGCGCTTTACCGAGGCTTGACCCGGCACCCGGTTTCACCGCAGGTCAGTCGCGTATCCCGGAAGAACCTGGCGCAGGGCGCGCAGTGCGTAGTACGCGCGGGACTTCACGGTACCGGCTGGAATGCCCAGGATTTCCGCGGCCTCCGCCACGCTGGCCCCGCGGAAGTACACGAGTACCAGTACGTCACGGTGGTGCGGGGTGAGTGTCTTCACAGCCTCGCGCACATCGAGCGCGGCGGCGGCCCGCTCGGCGTGGTCTGCTGTCACGCGCGCGTTCTCCGGCACCTCGTCCACCACCTCCGGCGGCCGGGCCCGCCGCGCCCGCCGGGCGTCTATGGCGAGGCGCCGGGCGACGGTCAGCAGCCAGGGGCGGGCCGAGGCGAAGTTCTTCGCGCGCAGCGCCTCGGGGTGCTGCCAGGCCCGGACGAGGGTCTCCTGCACCAGGTCCTCGGCGCGCTGCCGGTCCCCGTCGCTCAGCCGCAGCAGCAGCGCGAAGAGGGGCCGCCCGTGCTCCCGCGCCAGCGCGGCGAGTTCATGCTCGGCGGTCGTCGTCCCTGGGGCAGTGGTCCCGGCCGTCATGGCCGTATGGCAGCGCAGCCCGCCCCCCGGCGACACCCCGCGCGCACGCCGGTGCGACGGGCGGTCGCCAGCGCTCGGTGAACGGTCGGACGAACGGTCGGCGAGGGGCCCGACAGCACCGGATGGGCTAGGGGCTGTTTGCGCGGCTGGTCAGCTTCATACCCATATGCCCGTCAGAGCTTGTCTGTCAATACGACAAGTCCCCTCCGATGACCCTGGGGTGAGTTGATGATCGGACGCAGGCACCAGGTGGCCCTCGCGCTGACCGCCGTGCTCGCGGCGGTGGCCGCCTGCCAGCATCAGGACCGGGCCGGGTCCGGCTCCGGACAGCCCGCGCCGGGCGCCGGGAAGGGCTTCACGCTCGTCGCCGCCGGTGGTGTCCAGCCGTACGCGTCCGCCGCCGACCGGGCGGGCTTCGACGCCTCCGGCGGCGGGCACGACTTCCGCCCCATGCTCGCCGGGGCCCAGCCGGCCGTGTCCGGCGCCGACCTGGCGCTGTGTCACCTGGAGCCGGTCCAGGGCGCCGACGGCGACCCGGCCGTCACCGCGCTGCCCCCGCTGGCCCAGGGCCTCGCCGCCACCGGCTACGACAGTTGCTCCACCGCCTCCCCGCAGGCCGACGGCGCCGGGATCACCCGCACCCTGAACGCCCTCGACCAGGCGGGCGTACGGCACGCCGGGACCTCCCGCACCGAGACCGAGGCCCGCACCGTCACCCTGCTGCGCGCGGGCCCCGCCAAGGTCGCCCATCTGTCGTACGCCTACGACACCACCGGGCAGTCCGGGGCGGTGGACCCGGCCGACGCGGGCCGGATCGCCGCCGCCGCGCGGGCCGCCCGGAAGGCGGGCGCCGACGTGGTCGTGCTCTCCGTCACCTGGGGCTCCGCCGGGCAGGACGCCCCGGACGCCGGGCAGGTCACCCTCGCCAAGCAGCTCACGGCCGCGAAGACCGGCGGCCGCCCCGACATCGACCTCGTCCTCGGCGACCACGCCCAGGTGCCCCAGCCGTACGAGAAGGTCAACGGCACCTGGGTGGTCTTCGGGCTGGGCGACCAGATCGCGGACGGCGGCGCCGGCTCGGGGGAGTGGCGCGGCAACGAGTCCACCCTCGCCCGCTTCACCTTCGCCCCGCCTGCCAAGCCCGGCGCCCGCTGGGAGGTGCGCCGCGCCGAGTTCCTGCCCCAGGTGTACGACCTCGACGCCGGCCGCGCCATCGACGTCAACCGGGCCATCGCCGCGGGCGCCGACCTCGCCGCCACCCGCGACCGGGTACGGAACACCGTACTGAGCCGGGGCGCGGCCAAGGCCGGGCTCACCATGGGGCAGTGATCACTCGGCGGGCGTGCGCCGGGCCAGCACCGAGTGCCGGTAGGAGTAGCCGAAGTAGATGACACAGCCGAGCAGGAACCAGACGGCGAACCGCACCCAGGTCTCCCACTCCAGGAAGGTCACCAGCCAGAGCGAGAACAGCGCGCCGAGCGCGGGGATGAACGGCATCAGCGGGGTGCGGAAGCCGCGCGGCAGGTCGGGCTGGCGGTAGCGCAGCACGATCACCGCGACGCACACCACCACGAACGCCAGCAGGATGCCGATGTTGGTCAGCTCGGCCGCCTCGCCGATCGGCACGAACCCGGCGATGGCGGCCGCCCCGACGCCCACGATCCAGGTCACCCGGGTCGGCACGTGCCGGGTCGGGTGCGTCTTGGCGAACCAGCGCGGCAGCAGCCCGTCGCGGGCCATCGAGAACCAGACGCGGGTCACGCCCAGCATGAAGGTGAACATCACGGTGAGGATGCCGATGATCGCGCCCACCGCGATCACGTCGGCCAGGCCGCCGAGGCCCACCGACTTGAAGGCCGAGGAGAAGCCGCTCTCCGGGTCGATGTCCTTGTAGTTCTGCATACCGGTCAGCACCAGGCAGGCCGCCACGTACAGCACCATCGAGATGACCAGCGAGTAGATGATCGCCTTCGGCATGTGCTTCTGGGCGTCCTTGGACTCCTCGGCCGCCGTCGACATCGCGTCGTAGCCGAACACCGCGAAGAACACGGTGGCCGCGCCGGTGAAGGCGCCGCTGATGCCGAAGGGGAAGAAGGGGTGGTAGTTCGCGGTGTTGATGTGGAAGAAGCCCACCGCGATCACCAGCAGCACCACCAGCACCTTCAGCGCCACGACGAACGTCTCGAACCGGGCCGCGCTCTTCATGCCCAGGTTCAGCAGCCAGGCGATCAGCAGACACAGGACCGCCGCGAACAGGTCGACCCGGTGCCCCGAACCGGTGCCGGGCGCGCCCAGCATCCACGCGGGCAGATCGGCGCCCGCCTCCTCGACCAGGAAGCTGAAGTAGCCGGAGATGCCGATGGCCACCACCGCCACGATCGCGGTGTACTCCAGCAGCAGGTCCCACCCGATGAACCAGCCCACGAACTCGCCCAGCACCGCGTATCCGTAGGTGTACGCCGACCCCGCCTTCGGGATCATGCCCGCGAACTCGGCGTACGACAGCGCCGCGCAGGCGCTCGCGAAGCCGGCGATCAGGAACGACACCAGCACCGCGGGCCCGGCCTTGCCGTTGGCGACCGTGCCGGCGAGCGTGAAGATGCCCGCGCCGATGATGCCGCCCACCCCGATCGCGGTGAGCTGCCAGAGGCCGAGCGAACGGGTCAGGCCGCCCTCGGCCGCCTCGGACTCCTCGATGTGTTCAATGGGTTTGCGACGGAGAATCCCCTCACCCGAACGGATCTTGGCCACACGCCTCACCTCTTCCCCGACGGCAAACGGCTGACGGCGGATCATGATGGCTCAGGGGCGGCCCGTTCGGAAGGCGCCACGCACGACGGCTCAGGTCACGGCCCAGTCCGGGACCCAGGTGCCGACGGCGTGCGGCGGTCCTGACCCGCCGGTCAGATGCGCGCGCAGGGCGGCGAGGGCCGGGTGGGCATTGGCCCGGTCCCAGATCAGGGAGTGCGGGTAGACCGGCGTCGGCCCGGTGAGCGGGATCAGCCGCAGGTCACGCCCGGCGTGCCGGGGATGCTCACCCATGAAGGTCGCCAGCTCCGGTGACCCGGCGATCCGGTCCAGCATCGCGGCGCTGCCGAAGTTGGGCCCCGCCGCGTCGATGGTGAGCCCGAACTCCGCCGCCAGCGAGGCGTAGTACGCGGCCCACTCGACGCCCTCCACGAGGCTCGGCATCCAGATCCGGTGCCCCGCCAGCTCGGCGGGGGTCACCGAGTCCGCGTCGGCGAGCGTGTGCTCCGGGCCGGTGAGCAGATGCAGCGGCTCGTCCAGCACCCGGACGCTCGCCAGGCTCTCCGGCAGCGGCCGCCCCGGCATGCCGACCGCGCGGAAGGTCGCGTCCACCCGGCCCGCCTGCACGGCGGCGACGGCGGTGTCCGCGTCGAACAGCGTGACCACCTCCAGCTCCACCCCCGGATGCGCCTCGTGGAAGCCGCGCAGCAGGACGGCCGGGGCGACGCGCGGGCCGATCACGTCCACCCGGAGCGCCCGGCGGCCCGGCCGGACCGAGGCGGCCGCCCGCTCCTCGGCCAGCAGCAGCGCCCGCGCGTGCGGCAGGAAAGCCCGCCCGTCCAGCGTCGGTTCGGCGCCCCGCGCGGTCCGGGCGAACAACCGCACCCCGAGGTCCCGCTCCAGTGCCGCGATCCGCTTGGAGACGGCCTGCTGGGTGACGGCGAGCACGGCGGCCGCCTCCTGGAACTGCCCCGCGTCCGCCACGGCGACGAAGGTGCGTACGGCCTTGAGGTCCATGGCCGACAGGGTAGCCGTACAACCGTCGGTTGTGCCCTGGCGGGGTTTGGTTGTTTGCTCCCGCCGTCCACGGGCCGATTTCATGACCCTGGTCAACGGGAGGTTGTGGATGAGGCTGGGGTCGCGGTTCGGTTGGCTGTGGGCGGCGTACGCCGTGAGCGCGGCCGGGACCTGGCTGGCGTTCGACGCCTTCGCGCTGATCGCGCTCCTCGTGCTGCACGCGGGTCCCGCTCAGGTGGCCCTGCTGGCCTCCGCCGGACCGGCCGTGGGCGCGGTGCTCGCGGTGCCGCTGGGGCCCTGGATGGAGTTCCGCCGCAAGCGCCCCGTCATGATCATGGCGGACCTGGTCCGGTGCGCCGCCCTGCTCGCCGTCCCCGCCGCCCACTTCCTCGGGGTGCTCGGCTTCGGCCAACTGCTGCTCGTCTCCATGGTCGTGGCCGCCGCCGACCTCACCTTCACCGCGGCCTCCGGCGCCCACCTGAAGAGCCTCGTACCGCGCGCCGGGCTGCTCACCGCCACCAGCAGGTTCGAGTCCACCACCTGGACCGCCACCGTGCTCGGCCCCCCGCTCGGCGGCGCCGCCGTCGGCCTGTTCGGACCGGTGGTGACGGTCGCCGCCAACGCCCTCAGCTTCCTGCTGTCCGCCCTCGGCATCCGCGCCATCAAGGGCACCGAGACCGCCCCGGAACGCCTGCCTCGCGATCCCGGACGCCCGCGCGCCGCCGACCTCCTCGACGGCTGGCGGCATCTGCTCACCAGCCCCGAGCTGCGGCCGCTGTTCCTCAACACGGTCCTGGTGAACGGCCTGATCATGGCCCAGGCCCCGCCGCTCGCCGTCCTGATGCTCGGCCCGCTCGGCTTCGCGCCCTGGAGTTACGGCCTCGCCTTCGCCGTGCCCTGCCTCGGCGGACTCCTCGGCTCCCGGCTCGCCCGCCCGCTCGCCGCCCGGTACGGCAGGCGGCGGGTGCTGCTCACCTCGGGCGTGCTGCGGGCCTGCTGGCCGGTGGGGCTGGCGCTGGTGCGGCCCGGCGTGCCCGGCCTGGTCCTCGTCATGGCGGTAGAGCTGTGCCTGATCACCTGCGCCGGCGTGTTCACCCCGGTGCTCGCCGCCGAGCGGCTGGAGCGCACCCCGGACGACCGGGTCGCCCGTACGCTCTCCGCCTGGTCGGTCTCCACCAAGACCGGTACGGCCGCGCTGACCGCGCTGTGGGGCGTGCTGGCCGCGCTCACCGGGCCGCGCACCGCCATCGCCGCGGCCGGAGTGCTGCTCCTGGCGACCGCCCCGATGCTGCGATCCCTCGCTACGGGACGACCGTCACCGGCCAGCGTCCCGCCTTCACCAGCCGGACCGCCACCGACCCGATGATCCGGTGTCCGGCCTGCTCCGAGGCGCCCACCACGACCGCGTCCGCCTTCAGCTCGTCGGCCGCCTGCACCAGGCCGTTGAAGGGGTCGCCGCGGAAGGTGTGGAACTCCCAGCGGACGTCGAATATCCCCTTCACCCGCTCCGCCGCCTCCCTGATCTGCGCGATCAGGTCCTCGGCGATCTCGTCCGTGGCCTGCGCCACCGGCACCCCGAGCGCCGCCCCGGCCGCCAGCACCGGCTGCACGTACACCACCGCCAGCAGGGCACCCTGCCGCCGGGCCAGACCGCCCGCGTAGGCGGCCGCCCGCAGGGAGGAGTCGGAGCCGTCCATGCCGACGACGATGACCTTGGGACCGTCCGTGCCCCGCTCGAACCGGTGCCGCTCGTGCTCTGCCTGCTGTTCCGTCACGGCGGTGAGGCTATCGGAAGCCGCCGTTCCGTCCAGGGGACGGGCAGGAGTGCCTTCGGAATCGCGCCGCCGCTCGGCCGACCGGGTGGACCGGACCCGCCGCACCGGTGTCGGTGCGGTGCGGCGCGGGGTCGGCGGGCGACTGATGGTTCATGGAGAAGGATCAGTTGTTCACACGGCGCCGGATGCTCCTCGGCTCGGCCGCCGTCCTCGGCGCCGCGGGCGTCGGGGGAGCCCTCATGTCGGGCGGCGGCGACGAGGCCGCCCGCACCACCGCCGGCCTCGCCGGGCCCCAGGCCCGCCAGGCCCTCAAGCCCTCCGCGTTCCGCCTCCAGCCCCTCATCGGCTCCGGCACCCCGCACACCGCCGCCCCCGGCAAGCTGAAGGTGCGTCACCAGCCCATCCTGCGCCTGACCGGCAAGGGCAGGAACATGATGCTCACCTTCGACGACGGCCCCCACCCCGACTACACCCCGCACATCCTGGACACCCTCGCCAAGTACGACGTACGCGCGATGTTCTTCGTCTGTGGCGAGATGGCCGTCGAGAACAAGGAACTCCTGGCCCGGATGGCCGAGGAGGGGCATGTGGTCGGCAACCACACCTGGACCCACCCGCTGCTCACCGAGATGGCCCGGCGCGACATCCGGGACGAGATCGAGCGCACCAGCGATGTCATCGAGGACGCCTACGGGGACCGCCCGCAGTGGTTCCGCGCCCCCTACGGCGCCTGGAACCGGGCCACCTTCCAGCTCGGCGCCGAGATGGGCATGGAGCCGATGGCCTGGACCGTCGACACCACCGACTGGATGACCCCCGGCACCAGCACGGTCGTCAAGCGGGTCGAACACGGCGCCGCCCCCGGCGTCGTCATCCTCTCCCACGACGCCGGGGGCGACCGGACGCAGAGCGTCCGCGCGATCCGCGAGTACCTGCCCTATCTGCTCGACCACGGCTACCACCTCACCGTGCCGCCCCGCCGCATGACCTAGGCCGTGCGTCTCGTGGTCGCGGGGGCTCAGGCTCCCGTGACCAGGCGGGCGAAGACGACCACGTTGCCGTCGTAGCCGTTCTGCTTGGAGAAGCCGCCGCCGCAGGTGATCACCCGCAGCTCCGGGGTGCCCTTGGAGCCGTAGACGCGGTCGCCGGGGAACTTGCTCTTCTCGAAGACCTCGACGCCGTACACCTCGAACACCGCGGTACGGCCGTCCTGCCGGGCCACGTCGATCCGGGCGCCCTTCTTCAGCGCGCCGAGCCCGTAGAAGACGGCCGGCCCCTGGGTGTTGTCGACATGGCCGACGATCACCGATGTGCCCTTCTCGCCGGGGGAGACCGCGCCGGTGAACCAGCCGGCCAGGTTCGGGTCCTCGGGCGGGGGCGCGCCGACCCAGCCGTCCGCGTCGAGGCCCACCGGGGTGACCGGGGCGTCGACCTGGATCGCGGGGATACGGACCCGGTCGGCGGGGGAGAACGACAGGCCGACCGGGGCCGAGGCGGGCGGGGTCGCGGTCGCGCCCGCGCTCGGCGTGGACCGTACGTCGGGGGCCGGGGCGGCGGCCGCGGCGGGCTGCGGGGGGCCCACGTCGAACTCGCCGGACCCGTTGCGGATCAGCGCCACACCGGTCAGCAGCACGAGCGCCAGCACGCCCCAGGGGGCGCGTCTCCTGCGCCGCTCCTCCCGTTCGCTCCACTCCGCCAGCTCGGACGCAGACATTCGCCATCCCCTCTCGACGCGGCTGTCGCCACGTCCGTCGCGCATGGGAAAACGCTAAGTCCCGCGCGGACGGGCGGCGACGGGGCGGCGGGCGAACGGGTGGCGGCCCCGCTTTCCGGTGCGCCATCCGAGTTGCAGAGCGGAGAGAATTTCTGACGGGGTGTGACCTGCGGAGATATCCGATTGTGTGGTTGTCGCACGGGAGGGGTGCTCACCAGGACGGCCCATTCTCGACATGCGGGCGTGTTCCTTGCGCCTGAGGGTTCAGTCGGGAGGTGCTTTCTCGCCGATCGACCGGGGACCGGCCCCGGCGTGCCTCTCGCGGAGGAACACATGCGTAACCAGCGTGCCTTGGCGGCCACGTGCGCCGCGATCGCCGTGCTCGGTATCGCCACCCCCGTCGCCGTCGCGGACGGCATGGGCAACGGGAACGGCACCAACACCGTCGTGGGCGTCAGCCCGAACACCGGCGTCATCAACGGGAACGGCAACTTCAACGGCAACTTCAACAACGGGAACGGGAACTTCGGAAACGGCAACGGCAATTTCAACGGGAACGGGAACTTCAACGGGAACGGCAACAACAACGGGAACTTCGGGAACGGCAACGGGCACGGGAACGAGAATTTCGGCAACGGAAACGGGAACGGCAACCGGGGCAACGACAACTTCGGGAACGGCAACAACAACGGGAACGGCAACGGCAACGGGAACTTCGGCAACGGGAACGGCCGGGGCAACGACAACTTCGGCAATGGCAACGGGAACGGCAACTTCGGCAACGGGAACGGCAACGGCGGTCATGGCGGCGGTGGCAACGACGGCAACCTCCGCAACATCGTCGTCACCCCCAGCGTCCTCCCCGCCGGCGGCCGGCTGACCATCAGCGTCGAGGGCTGCCGCGGCGGCACCGTCTCCTCGCGCGCCTTCCGCGCCGCCCGGCTGGAGGGGAACGGCAACAACTCCCGCGTCACCGTCACCATCGACCGCAACGCCCGCCCCGGCCGCTACGACATCACCGTCGAGTGCGGCGGCCGTACCTTGACCCGCCCGAACGCCTTCACCGTGATCGGCGGTGTCAACGGCGGCCTGGGCGGCTCCTCCACCACCGGCGCCACCCGTGCGGACATGGCGATCGGCGGCGGGCTCGTCGCCTCGGCCGCGCTCGGCGGCGGCGCCGTCTGGCTGCGCCGGCGCACCGAGAAGCGCGCCTGAGCCCCGCCCGCGTCCTCGCCGGCGCGGGACACGCCTCCACGGGCCCTCGCCCCACCCCTCGCCGGGCCGGGACGAGGGCCCTCGGCATGTCCTACGCGTGCGGGAACAGCGTCAGGAACGGCTCCGCCGTCACCGCGATGCCCCGGCTGAAGGGGGCGTCGAAGTCCCAGATCAGGAACAGCATGAACGCGATGGTGGCCGAGAACAGCCCCGCGAGGACCAGTTCCCGCGCGGTGCGCCGGATCTGCAGGGCGAACACCATGCCCACCGTGATCACCGCCCCGGCGAGCAGCCCCCACCACACCACGGGCGGCATGGTCGGGCCGGTGGAGTCGGCGCGGGCGTTGCGGGCCTGGTCGGCCGCGGCCACCTGGTCCACCAGCGGCTGGTACGCCTGCGCCTCGAAGTCGCTGCGCGGCTGGTAGTCCGTCACGTCCTGCCGCACCTTGTCCAGCAGCCGCGACCCCTGCGCGGTGACCTCCCCCTTGTCCGTCATCGACTTCCACTCGGTGTCCACGACGTACGAGACATACGCGTCCACGTCCGCGCGGACCTGGTCACGCACGTCCGCCGGGTACACCCGGACGCGCTCGGAGACCTCGTGGAGCGCCTGCGCCTCGGCCTGGACGGTGTCCCCGGCCGCGCTGCGCGCCTCCCAGACGCCCGCGATGGCCAGGCCCAGCACGATGGCGTACACCACCCCGATCCACATCGTCATGTACTCGATGACGTCGGGCGTCTCGCTGGGGTCCTCGTCCTCCGGGGCCCGCCGGTGCCGGACGAGGGTGATCAGCACCACCACGGCACAGGCGCCCAGCATGGCCAGGACGAGAACGAGCCAATCCGACAACGGATACCTCCAGGGGTGGGTGCGGCCGCGTCACCGCGGGCGCAGCGCCGCGACGGCGACGATCGCGGGGATGGTGACGAGCAGGACGTAGCGGACCGGCGAGGTGTGGGAGCGGGCGATGTGCCGGGCAGCGCGGGCGTGGTACGCCGGGTAGCTCACCGGGGTCACGGTCGGCCGGGGAGTGGGCTTCGGCGGTTCGGGTGCCGGCCGGGGTGGCGCGGGTGCGGGCGCCGGGGCGGGCGGGGGCGGTGTGGGTGCCGGGCGCGGTGTTGGTGGGGGCGGCGTCGGCGTCGGCCGGACGGGGGGCTTGGGGGCGGGTGGTGTCGGGCGCGGCTGCGGCTTCGGTGGTGGGGGAGGGTCGGGAGTCGGTGTGGGGGTGGGTGTCGGCGGTGGTGGGGGTGTCGGGGTGGGCGTAGGGGTCGGTGTCGGGGTCGGAGTGGGCGTCGGCGGGCACGGTGGCGGGGGTGGCGGATGGCAGGGCGGTGGGCCGGGGTGGTGGTTTCCGGCCACCGCCACGGCCACCGTGCCGTCCGGGCCCGTGGAGGCGTACGCGCAGGCGTCGGCCGACGCCGTGCCGACCGGGCAGCCGACCACGCTCCACACCACCGCGAGCAGCGCCAACGCCCTGGTGGCGACCGCGCATCGGGTTGCTTGGGGACCTTGCACGAGCGAGATCATGGAGGCCCCGCGAAGCCCCCGCGGCCATTCGTACGGGGATTGGTCCGAAGGAGGGACAACGCGCCCCACCCGGTTTGACGCGCCGGTGGACCCCGCCGGACGGATGGGTACGCCCGTACGCACCGCCACCCCCTCGGCACGCCCCGTCGCGCACCGCCGAAAGTTTTTCGCCGCCCCGTTGAACGCTCCGCCCCCCGAGCCCCGTACCCATGGCCGTGCGGTGACTCAGTAGCGCCGCAACAAACTGGCGAAAATGGGGAGTTGAGGATGAAGACCTCCTGGCGGACCGCCGCACTGGTGGCCACGGCCGCTTCGGTGCTGGCGCTGACGACGGCGTGCGGTCAGGACAACGCCACGCCCCCGGCGGCGGCCCAGAACGTGGGAGCGTCGGCCAGCGCCGCCGGTATCGGCACCGGACTCGGCTCGGGCAACGGTTACGGCGCCGACGGTGCCCAGAGCAGCGCCTCCCCGACCCCCGCCGCCCCCGCGGGCAAGCTGACGGTGGCCACCAACCCGCAGCTCGGCAACGTGCTCACCGACGGCTCCGGCCTCACCCTGTACCGCTTCGACAAGGACACCGCCGAGCCGCCGAAGACCAACTGCGACGGCGACTGCGCCACCACCTGGCCCCCCGTCCCCGCCGACGACGCCAACGCCGGCGCCGGTATCGACAAGGCCATGCTCGGCGAGGTCACCCGCGCCGACGGCACCAAGCAGCTCACCATCGGCGGCTGGCCGGCGTACCGCTACGCCAAGGACCTCAACTCCGGCGACGTCAACGGCCAGGGTGTGGGCGGCAAGTGGTTCGCGCTCGCCCCCAACGGCAAGAAGGCGTCGCTGACTTCACTGCCCGGTCTCTCCGTCCGCAAGGACCCCAAGCTCGGTGACATCGTCGTCGACAAGAACGGCCGCACGGTCTACCGCTTCCTCAAGGACAAGGCGTGGCCCAAGTCCGTCTCCAACTGCACCGGGGCGTGCCTGGAGAAGTGGCCCGCGGTCGCGCCGGTGAGCGCCGACGACACCCAGGGCGTGAAGAAGAAGGGCCTGATGCCCTTCACCCGCCCCGACGGTGTGAAGCAGATGTCGGTCAACTGCTGGCCCATCTACACCTTCACCGGAGACAAGGCGCCCGGTGACACCAACGGCCAAGGTGTGGGCGGCACTTGGTACGCCGTCTCGCCCGAGGGCAAGCCGATCGGCGCGCCCGCCGAGTAGCGGTCACCGCCCGGCGCAGGGCCCGTACCGTCCGTGTGACACGGAGGGGACGGGCCCTCCGTCATGCGCCCGGACGGTCACCCAGCGGGGTCGGACGGGTACTTCCCGCAGGCGGTGACCGGGAACGGATGGTCAATTTCCGTTTCGGGTCGCCCCTTTGGCGGGCGATCAGTAGCCTCAGCTCGAACACCGGCTCGCCCGTCCCTGCCGCCTACGCCTTGGAGTGATACATGGAGCGCCCCGCCTGGGCCCCCCGGAGCATCGACATCTCGGTGCCGAGCGTCTCGCGCATGTACGACTACTACCTGGGCGGTTCGCACAACTTCGAGGTCGACCGGGAAGCGGCCCGCAAGGCGATGGAGTTCCTCCCCGGCCTGCCCAAGATCATGCAGGCGAACCGGGCGTTCCTGCGCCGGGCCGTGCGGTTCGCCGCCGAGCAGGGCATCGACCAGTACCTCGACGTCGGCTCCGGCATCCCCACCTTCGGCAACGTCCACGAGATAGCCCAGGCCGCCCGGCCCGGAGCGCGTGTCGTCTACGTCGACCACGATCCCGTCGCCGTCGCGCACAGCCAGGCGGTGCTCGCGGGGAACGCGGACGCCGGGGTCGTCGCCGCCGATCTGCGCAAGCCGCGGGAGATCCTCACCAGCCCCGAGGTGGCCCGGCTGATCGACCTCGACCGGCCGGTGGCGCTGCTGCTGGTTGCCGTCCTGCACTTCCTGGAGGACGCCGACGAACCCCACCGCGCGGTGGCCGAACTGCGTGCCGCGCTCGCGCCGGGCAGTCTGCTGATCCTCACCCACGCCTCCTTCGAGGGCATCCCGCTGCCCGAGGAGCGCGCCGAGGGCGCGGTGGACGTGTACCGGGACATCCGCAGCCCGCTGGTGATGCGCCCGCGCGACGAGATCGCCCGCTTCTTCGACGGCTTCGAGCTGCTCGATCCCGGACTGGTCCATCTCCCGGACTGGCGCCCGGAGTCGGCGCGGGAGGACGAGGACGACTTCGCGTTCTCCGGGTTCGCCGGCGTGGGGCGTACGGCGTGAGCGCGGAGCCGGACGGCCCGGAAGGCAGAGTGCGGCGGCTGACGACGATCTGGAGCCGGGCCGTGTACCCGGTCACCTCCACGTCGCTCCCCCGCGCCGAGTTCGAGGAGCGGCTGCTCCCCCTCGCCCACCGCCTGAGCCGGGCGCTCAGGGCCCACAGCTTCGACGCGGGGGAGGCGAGGGCCGTCGGGGCCGCGCTGGTCGAGGCGCACGGCACCGACCCCGAGGTGCTCGCCCGCACCCTGGACTGCGTCGACGCCTACCTCGTCCTGTACTGCGGTGATGACAGCCCGCAGGACCAACTCCGCATGCGTTCCTCGCGGTTGCAGCACGCCATGGCCGCCGGGTACGCCCAGGCGCTGCGCGAGCGCACCCTCGCCGAGCAGGAGTCCATCGCGCAGGCCGCGCTCCGCGCCCAGGGGGTGGTCGCCGAGGCGCTGCACGCCAGCGAGGCCCGCTTCCGCGCGGTGTTCGAGGGCGCGGCGATCGGCATCGGCATCGCCGACCTCGACGGCAACGTCCTCCAGGTCAACGGCGCCTTGCAGCGGATGTTCGGCGTCTCCGAGTCCACGATGCGCGGCCGGAAGGTCCGGGACTGGACCCACCCCGAGGACGCGCCCCAGACCTGGCGGCTCTACGAGGAACTCGTCCGGGGCGAACGCGACCACTACCACGTGGAGAAGGCGTTCAACCGGACCGACGGCACCGCCCTGTGGACCAACCTCACGGTCTCCCTGCTCCGCGACGCCGACGGCACCCCGCAGTACCAGATGGCGATGCTGGAGGACACCACCGAGCGCCGGCTGCTCCATCTCCGGCTGCGCTACGAGGCCACGCACGACGCCCTCACCGGGCTGCCCAACCGGACCCTGTTCTTCGAGCGGCTGGAGAAGGCGCTCGCGGCCGGCGAGGGCCAGCGCTTCGGGCTGTGCTACCTCGACCTCGACGGCTTCAAGGCCATCAACGACAGCCTCGGCCACGCGGCCGGCGACCGGCTGCTGGTGGAGGTCGCGGACCGGCTCCAGTCCTGCACCACCGCGCCCGGCGAGATGGTGGCCCGGCTCGGCGGCGACGAGTTCGTGGCCCTCACCACCGGCCGCGACACCGAGCGCACAGTGGAGGAGCTGGCCGAGCGCATCGGCAACGCCCTGCTCACCCCGGTCGGCATCGACGGCCGCGACCTCCTGGTGCGCGGCAGCCTCGGCATCGTGGAGGGCCCGGCGGGGGAGCGTACGGCGGCGGAGGTGCTGCGCAGCGCCGACATCACGATGTACCGGGCCAAGTCGGCGGGCGGCAACCGGGCCGAGCTGGCCGACCCGGAGGCGGACGCCCGTGCGATCACCCGGCACGGGCTCACCACCGCGCTGCCCAGCGCCCTGGAGCGCGGCGAGTTCTTCATCGAGTACCAGCCCCTGGTGCACCTCGGCGACGGCACCGTGAGCGGGGCCGAGGCCCTGGTCCGCTGGCTGCACCCGCAGCACGGGGTGCTCGGTCCTGACCGCTTCATCCCGCTCGCCGAGCACACCGGGCTGATCGTCCCGCTGGGCCGGTGGGTCCTTGAGGAATCGATCCGGCAGGCCCGTGCCTGGCGGGAGAAGACGGCCGGCCCGCTGCGGATCAACGTCAACCTCTCCCCGTGCCAGCTCACCCATCCTGGCCTGGTGCAGGACACCGTCGACATTCTGGAGCGCGCCGGTGTCACCCCGGACGCGCTGTGCCTGGAGGTCACCGAGTCCGCCCTGATCGGCGCCGACGACGGCCTCCTGAAGCCGCTGCGCCGGCTGGCCGAGATGGGCGTCGACATCGCCCTGGACGACTTCGGCACCGGCTACTCCAACCTCGCCAACCTCCGCCGCCTCCCGGTCAGCGTCCTCAAACTCGACCGCTCCTTCACCCAGGGCATGCAGCAGTACCCCGCCGACCCGGTGGACCTCAAGATCGTCGAGGGCATAGTCTCCCTCGCCCACAGCCTCGACCTCGCGGTCACGGTGGAGGGCGTGGAAACCAGCGCCCAGGCCGACCAACTCCGCCTCCTCGGCTGCGACACCGCCCAAGGCTGGTACTACGCCCGCCCGGGCCCCCCGGAACACCTCCACACCCTGGCGTTGGCGGACGCGACGGGCTGAGCGGACGGGAGCCGGGCAGGACGCCCGGCTCCCTGTGCCGGTCAGCTCGGCGTGTGGACCGAGAAGACCACGCGCTTGCCCGAGGTGTAGTTCGCCCGTTCGTTGAGGCCCCACAGCCTCCCCGCCAGCGGGGACCACGACAGGTTCTGGGTCAGCGGCGGCGCCTCCGTCAGCACGTGCGGCGCCTCGCCGGGCTTCGCCCGGTGGACGCAGTACGGGACGTCGGCGTCGGTGCCGCCCGCGTAGTCCGGGCACTCGCCGCTGAAGTAGTAGTACGTGCCGTCCGTCGCGGCGCCCTGCACCTTCCAGACCGGCACCCGGTAGGCGGCGGTTGCCGTCACGGTGCCCGTGCTGTTGCCGGCCGTGTCCGTCTCCAGTAGCCCGTTGGAGGAGAGCGGCCAGCGGACGACCGGGCGGCCGCCGGTGGCGTTGAACTCGGAGGTGACCAGGCCGTCCGCGCCGGTGCGGTCCAGGCTCAGCGAGGTCAGGCAGGGGTTGGTGTCCGTGCACCCGTCGCCCGGCTTGCCGTTGGAGTACATGCCGATCATGGGCAGCGCGTAGTTGAAGTACCGCGCGGAGGACGCGCCGTTCTGGATGCCGACCGACGCCGAGGTGTTGCCGCTCATCTTCCACAGGTGCCGCAGGTCGTAGACCTGGATCTGGTGGCCGGTCGCCAGGAACAGCTTGTTGCCGTACCAGGAGATGCCGTCCGCGTGCCCGCCGGGGGCGGGGGACGCCGGGGAGGAGGGGTCGCCGACCGCCCGGAAGTTCGCCGAACCACCGCTGCCGTACGGGTCGACCAGCATGATGTGGTTGTACGTGGTGGGGGCGCCGGGGCTGTTGTCCACCACGGTGATGCGGGCGAAGGTGTTGTCCTTGAAGTGCCAGGACGCGATGTAGACGTAGTGGCCGCGCCAGGTGCCGGCCGGCGAGGCGTCGTGGGAGCCGGTGAGGCCCTGGGGCGTCCAGTCGGCGGAGGTGTCGTCGCCGTGGTCCCAGCAGAAGCCGTCGGGGGAGTAGGACGAGTTGAGGTTGGTCGGGTGGCACAGACCCCGGCTGCCGGTGTGTCCGTTGCCGGTCAGCAGCGGGCCCAGCGCGTCCTGGTCCGGGTCGTAGTAGCTGGTGACGGCGCCGCCCGCCTCGATGGCGTCGATGGCGTTCCAGCGGCTCTGGAAGTCGCCCGCCGTCAGCTTCATCACCGACGCGTTCATGGGCGCCAACGGGGTGGCGGCGGCCGCCGGTTGGGGGTTGACGAGGAGCAGGGCCAGGGCACCGCACACGGAGGCGCCGGCCAGGGAGGTTCTGCCGGACCATATCCGGCGCAGCTTTCTCAGTAGCAACATCGGCCGAGTGTAACGGCGTTGATCACCGCTCCAGCAGCATCCGCTGCAGCTCCCTGGCCCCCCGAGGCGGAGCCACATCGCTGCGGTGGGCGAGTGCGATGGTCCGGGACAGGCCCGGCCGGGCAAGAGGGGTCACGCGAAGTCCCCGTCCGGCACGGCTTGCCACCATCCGAGGCACGACGGCCACCCCGAGCCCGGCCCGCACAAACCCAAGAACGGCGTCCATCTCGCCCCCCTCCACCGCGAACTCCGGCTCGAACCCAGCGGAGCGACAGGCGGCGACGGTCAGTTCGCGGAGGTCGTACCCGTACCGGAACATCACCAGGCGCTCGTTCTCGAGGTCGGCGATCTCCACGGCACGCTGCCCTCCGCCGGGGGCGGGGGACTCGGGGGAGGAGACGACCACCAGGTCCTCCCGCAACAGCTCTACCGTGGTCAGCGCGGGCGCCGGGGCCGGGAGGGGGAGGACGATCAGGGCGAGGTCGAGGGCGCCGCGGGCGAGCTCGCGGACCAGGTCGCGGGAGCCGCTCTCCTGGACGAGGAACTGGATGCCGGGGTAGCGGTCGTGGAAGGCGCGCAGGACGTCCGGCAGCAGGCCCGTGCAGAGGCTCGGGGTGGCGCCGAGGCGGACCCGGCCGCGCCGGAGCTGGACCAATTCCTGCACCTCGTGCCGGGCGGTGTCCGCGTCCGCCAGGATGCGGCGGGCCAGCGGGAGCAGCGCCTCGCCCGCGTCGGTCAGCGCGATGTTGCCCCGCGCCCGCACGAACAGATCCGCGCCCAGCTCCCGCTCCAGCGCCCGGATCTGCTGGGAGAGCGAGGGCTGCGCCACATGCACCCGCTCGGCGGCACGGGTGAAGTGCCGGGTCTCGGCCACGGCCACGAAGTACTGGAGCTGCTGGAACTGCACCCCTCCAGGATAGCGAGAGGCTATGGAAACCAGCCGATCCATGTCTTGGACCGATCGGCTGCCCGGTCGTAACGTCCTGTCCATGGCTCTGGCAACGCGGACGGACCGACGGCCGTCGATGGCGCGCACGGTCTGGGACAGCTCCGTCGGCAAGAAGACCGTGATGGCCGTCAGCGGCATCGTGATGCTGCTGTACCTGGTCGCGCACATGATCGGGAACCTGAAGATCTACTTCGGGGCCGGCGAGTTCAACGCTTACGCCCACTGGCTGCGCACGGTCGGCGAGCCGTTCATGCACTACGAGTGGACGCTCTGGATCATCCGGGTCGTCCTGGTCGTCGCCGTGGTCGCCCACGCCACCGCCGCCTACCAGCTCAGCCGCCGAGACATCAAGGCCCGGCCGAGCAAGTACGTGCACAAGAAGGCGCGCACCAGCTACGCCACCCGGACCATGCGCTGGGGCGGCATCATCCTCGGCCTCTTCATCGTCTGGCATCTCCTGGACCTGACCACCGGCACCGCACACCCGGGCGGTTTCCAGGAGGGCCACCCGTACCAGAACGTGGTGGACACCTTCTCCACCTGGTACGGCAACGTCGTCTACATCGTGGCGATGCTCGCCCTCGGCCTGCACATCCGGCACGGCTTCTGGAGTGCCGCCCAGACCCTCGGCGCCGGCGGCCGGACCCGCGAACGGTTCCTGAAGGGTGCCGCAAACGTCCTCGCGCTGCTGCTCACGGCCGGCTTCATCGCCGTCCCCGTGGGCGTCATGACCGGAGTGGTGAGCTGACCATGACCTACACCGAGTACGTGACCGGAGAGCCGGTCGCCGACACCAAGGCCCCCTCGGGGCCGGTCCACGAGCGCTGGGACACCCGCCGCTTCGAGGCCAAGCTGGTCAACCCGGCCAACCGGCGCAAGCACACCGTCATCGTCGTCGGCACCGGCCTCGCGGGCGGCTCGGCGGGCGCCACGCTCGCCGAACAGGGCTACCACGTCGTCCAGTTCTGCTACCAGGACTCCCCGCGCCGCGCCCACTCCATCGCGGCGCAGGGCGGCATCAACGCGGCGAAGAACTACCGCAACGACGGCGACTCCGTACACCGGCTGTTCTACGACACCGTCAAGGGCGGCGACTTCCGCGCCCGCGAGTCCAACGTGCACCGCCTCGCGCAGATCTCGGTCGAGATCATCGACCAGTGCGTGGCCCAGGGCGTGCCCTTCGCCCGCGAGTACGGCGGGCTGCTGGACACCCGCTCCTTCGGCGGCGTCCAGGTCTCCCGCACCTTCTACGCCCGCGGCCAGACCGGCCAGCAACTGCTGCTGGGCGCCTACCAGGCGCTGTCCCGCCAGATCGCGGCCGGGAACGTGGAGATGCATCCGCGCACCGAGATGCTCGACCTGATCGTGGTCGACGGCCGGGCGCGCGGCATCGTCGCCCGCGACCTGATCACCGGGAAGATCGACACCTACTTCGCGGACGCGGTGGTCCTGGCGAGCGGCGGTTACGGCAACGTCTTCTACCTGTCGACCAACGCCATGAACTCCAACGCCACCGCCATCTGGCGGGCGCACCGGCGCGGCGCGCTGTTCGCCAACCCCTGCTTCACCCAGATCCACCCCACCTGCATCCCGCGCACCGGCGACCACCAGTCCAAGCTGACGCTGATGAGCGAGTCGCTGCGCAACGACGGCCGGATCTGGGTGCCCAAGGCGGAGGGCGACACCCGGCCGCCCAAGGAGATCCCCGAGGACGAGCGGGACTACTACCTGGAGCGGATCTACCCCTCCTTCGGCAACCTGGTCCCGCGCGACATCGCCTCCCGTGCCGCCAAGAACGTCTGCGACGAGGGGCGCGGGGTCGGACCCGGCGGCCAGGGCGTCTACCTGGACTTCTCCGACGCCATCGCACGCATGGGCCGCAAGGCGGTCGAGGCCAAGTACGGCAACCTCTTCGACATGTACCACCGCATCACCGACGAGGACCCGTACGAGGTGCCGATGCGGATCTACCCCGCCGTGCACTACACGATGGGCGGGCTCTGGGTCGACTACGACCTCCAGACCACCGTCCCCGGACTCTTCGCCATCGGTGAGGCCAACTTCTCCGACCACGGCGCCAACCGGCTCGGCGCCTCCGCGCTGATGCAGGGCCTGGCCGACGGCTACTTCGTGCTGCCGGCCACCCTCAACGACTACCTGGCCCGCCATCCGCACCAGGAGCCGCTGAGCGACGAACACCCCGAAGTGCAGGAGGTGCTGGCCGAGACCGAGGACCGGGTCAACCTGCTCCTCGCCGTCGACGGCGACCGCACCCCCGACTCCTTCCACCGTGAACTCGGCGAGCTGATGTGGGAGTTCTGCGGCATGGCCCGCAACGCCGAGGGCCTGCGCAAGGCGCTCGCCGAAATCCCCCGTATCCGCGAGGAGTTCTGGCGCCGGATCAAGGTGCCCGGCACCGGTGAGGAGTTCAACCAGTCGCTGGAGAAGGCGAATCGCATCGTCGACTACCTCGAACTGGCCGAGCTGATGTGCCTCGACGCCCTGCACCGCGCCGAGTCCTGCGGCGGCCACTTCCGCGAGGAGTCCCAGACCCCGGACGGCGAAGCGGCCCGCCGGGACGACGAGTTCGGCTACGCGGCCGCCTGGGAGTTCACCGCCACCGGCGAGGCCCCCGTCCTGCACAAGGAAGACCTGGTCTTCGAGTACGTCCACCCCACCCAGCGGAGCTACGCATGAGGCTCACCCTGCGCGTATGGCGCCAGCGGAACGCCGGCACCGACGGCGCCATGTCCACCTACGAGGTGGACGGCATCTCGCCCGACATGTCCTTCCTGGAGATGCTGGACGTCCTGAACGAACGGCTCATCCTCGAGGGCGAGGACCCCGTCGCCTTCGACCACGACTGCCGTGAGGGCATCTGCGGCGCGTGCAGCCTCGTCATCAACGGCGACGCCCACGGACCCGAGCGCACCACCACCTGCCAGCTCCACATGCGGTCCTTCCGGGACGGCGACACCATCGACATCGAGCCCTGGCGGGCCGCCGCCTTCCCGGTGATCAAGGACCTGGTGGTGGACCGGTCCGCCTTCGACCGGATCATCCAGGCCGGCGGCTATGTCACCGCCCCCACGGGTGCCGCCCCGGAGGCCCACGCGACACCGGTGCCCAAGCCGGACGCCGACTTCGCCTTCGAGCACGCGGAGTGCATCGGCTGCGGGGCCTGTGTGGCCGCCTGCCCCAACGGCGCCGCGATGCTCTTCACCTCGGCCAAGGTCAACCACCTCAACGTCCTCCCGCAGGGCGCCCCCGAGCGGGAGACGCGGGTGCTGGACATGGTGGCCCAGATGGACGCGGAGGGCTTCGGCGGCTGCACCCTGGCCGGCGAATGCGCCACCGCCTGCCCGAAGGGCATCCCGCTCTTCTCCATCACCGGAATGAACAAGGAGTGGCTGCGCGCGACCCGTAAGGCGGGCAAGCGGTAGGGAACTCAGCAGACGTTCGCCAAAGGGGGCGGACGGGCGGGGCCGGGAGTGGTGCTCATCCCCGGCCCCGTCTGCTGTGTTCGCACAGCGGGTCAGATACGGCGGACCGTGTGCAGGGACGTCGCGTACGTGCCGGTGCCGTCCAGGAGGGACGCGCCGCCCAGGTCGGACATGGTGGGGCCGTCGACCGTCTTCCGGCTGGACAGGAAGCGCCGCTTGCCGTCGGCGTCCGGGCCCAGATAGATCCCGACGTGGTCCACGGTGACCGTCGCGTGGTCGTCACTGGAGTCGGCGTTGAACAGCACCAGGTCACCGGGCTGGAGCAGCGCGGCGGCGGGCGGGGTGGTGCCGGTCGTGCGGTCGACGACGACACCGGGCGCGTAGTCGACGATGTCACGCGACTTGCGCGGTATCCGCGTCCCCGAGGTGTCCGCGCCCGCGGCCAGCGGTACGCCCAGGTGGTAGCCGTACACCATCCGGGTGTAGCCGGAGCAGTCGAGGTTGCCCACCTGCTTGCTCGACGGCCCGGTGTAGGTGCCGTCGGGGAAGGTCCAGCCCACGTTCATGTACTCGTGGAAGTCGGCGCCCTCGTAGCGGTAGCCCTGCGGGTCCGGATAGCCGTAACCGGCCTCGCCCAGTACCTGCTTGCCCCGCGCGGGCCCGTCCCCGGCGGTGACCGCCGGAGCGCCGCCGAGGAACATCGCGGCGTACGCCAGCACGTCCGGCGCCGTCGACCCGGCCCAGCCGCGCACCGTGCGCTCCAGGTCGGCCGTCCAGGTGCCGTCGAAGGGCTGCGGCAGCACGCGCACCCAGTCGCCGTGGGTGACGGTCGGCGGGGTGTCCCAGTTCGCCGCGTCCACCTCGAAGCGGCTCACCTGGAGCCTGACCGGCAGGTTGGAGCAGCCCTGGTTGGCCAGCGCGCGCAGGCCCACCCGGCCCGCGCCGAAGGTGGCGTCCGTGGTGTCCACCGCCCAGCCGGCCGGCTCCGCCGTGCTCGTCCGCCACGCCTTGACCCTGATCCGGGTGCCCTCCCGGCGCACCCGGACCGTGAAGTCGGTGCCCGCGGGGACTCCGGTGGCGAGGGTGGTGGCGGTGGCGAGCTGGGTGACCGTGTCGGCGACCTCCTTCTCGACGCGCAGCTCCACCGCGCCGCTGGTCAGGAAGGAGAGCCGGGCCCGGTAGTTGTTGTGGGTGTCCTGGTAGCCGAAGGAGAGCGCGGAGGAGCACGCCTGGCCGGTGGGCACCTTGTCGAAGCGGGTGGTCGCGCGCACGTCCACGTCGGTGATCCGATCGTCCCGCAGGGTCGCATGGCGGCTGGCATAGTCGGTGGTCAGGGCGATGACGCCGGTGCCGGGCTGCACCGAGTAGTCGGTGTCGGCGGGGCCCAGCGTGGACCAGCTCCCGCCGCCCGGCGAGGTCCCCCAGTACGAGCGGTCGGCGGCCGGGAGCGAGGTGTCCGGCAGGGTGCGCCCGAAGTCGTCCACGAAGGGCCGCTTGTTCTCGGCGAAGGTTCTTCGCGGGCCCGGCACCAGCACGGTCCGCGCGCCCCGGGTGAGCAGGGCGACCCGTCTGCCGCCGCTGGTTATCTCGGTGCGGGCCGGGGTGCCGGGCAGCACGGTGGCGGTGAGCGGCGCGGCGAGGGTGAGCTGGGAGAAGTAGGAGGCGTCCAGCGGCGGCAGGGTCACCGAGGAGCGGGCCGAGGTCAGGCCGGCCGGGGCCGGCAGCGGGTCCACGGGCGTGGGCAGGGCGTCGGCCCGCGCGGGAGCGGTGGCCAGGGCGCCCAGCGGCAGCGAGGCGGCGGTGACGGCGAAGGCGGCCAGCAGGCCGCGGCGTGACGTGTTGATCATGCGAGGCATGATCCCGTACCCGGCCGCGCACACGACCGCGTCCGGCTCGGATCAGCTCCGAACCGGACGCGGCCGTAGGTGTGGTGGGAGTTTCGCGGCGTCCTAGGACTGCGGCGGGTTGTCGCGGTGCTGCTGGGAGCCGAACTGGTCCCTCAGCTTGTCCTGAGCGGTGTCGACCTGGGACTGGTGCTTGTTGCCGGTCCGCTGGTCGAGGTAGTCGCCACCCCTGTCGATGCCCTTGTCGGCCATGTCTTCGTGGCCCTTGAGCATTCCCTTGATCTTGTCCATAAAGGACATGGCAGCCCTCCTGGTCGCTTGAGGCTTCCCCTCCCAGGGTCACCGTCCCGGCCCGGCTTCGCATCTTGAGCGCCCGGCGGGCGTCACCGCCGCCCTACAGTGGGCCTGTGGCACACAGCAGCGAACGCCCGGTGACCGTCTTCGACCTCGACAACACCCTCGCGGAGACCGCGCACCGGCAGCACTTCCTTCAGCGGCGCCCGCGCGACTGGGACGGCTTCTTCGCCGCCGCGCCCCTCGACCCGCCCCTGGTGGAGGGCGTGGCGATGGTTCGTACCGCCGCCCGCACCTGCGACATCGTGTACCTCACCGGCCGCCCCGAGCGGTGCCGCCGGGACACCCTCGACTGGCTCGCCCTCCACCAACTCCCGGACGGCGAGCTGCACATGCGTCCCGGCCAGGACCGCAGGCCCGCCCGCACCACCAAACTGGAGATCCTGCGCAGGCTCGCCCGGCGGCGTGAGGTGCTGGTCGTGGTGGACGACGACGAGCTGGTCTGCGACGCGGCCGAACGGGCCGGCTTCGCCGTGGTACGGGCCCGCTGGGCCGAGTCCTCGGCCGCGCTGCAGGAGGCCCAGGAGCAGGAGGGCCGGACCTGAGGGACGGCTCGGCCCGCTCAGACGTCCTCCAGGCGGAAGCCCACCTTCAGGCACACCTGGTACTTCTCGATCCGCCCGTTCTCGATCTGCCCCCGGACCTGGGTGACCTCGAACCAGTCCAGGTTGCGCAGGGTCTGGTCGGCACGGCCGATGGCGTTGCGGATGGCCTGGTCGACACCGTCGTTGGAGGTGCCGACGATCTCGCTGACCCGGTAGGTGTGGTTCGACATGGGCGGGTGCTCCTCTTCGCCGTACGGCAGGATGACGGCGCCCGGCTGCCCCGACATGGCCGGTTTGTCGCGCCGTAATCCACCGTGCCGCATCCCCGCCCGGCGCGCGAGACATCGCCCGCCGGGCGGGGAGACAGCGGCCCTCGGTCCGCTGTCGCTCAGCGCGCCACGCTGAGCGACAGCGCGAAGCGGTCCTCGGAGTCGGTCCACCAGTGGGTCAACTCCAGCCCCGCCTTGTCCAGTTCGGCGCCGACCCCCTCCCGGCGGAACTTCGCGGAAACCTCGGTACGCAGCTCCTCGCCGGCCGCGAAGTCCACGACCATGCCGAGCGCCGGGATCTTCACCGTCTGCGCGGTACGCGAGCGCAGCCGCATCTCGATCCACTCCCGCTCCGGGTCCCAGCGGGCCACGTGGTCGAAGGCGTCCGGGTCGAAGTCGGCGCCCAGCTCGCGGTCGACCACGCTGAGCACGTTCTTGTTGAACGCCGCCGTCACCCCGGACGCGTCGTCGTACGCCCGGACCAGCACCGCCTCGTCCTTCACCAGGTCGGTGCCGAGCAGCAGCCCGTCGCCCGGCGCCAGCATGGCGCGCACGCCGGCCAGGAAGTCGGACCGCTCGGCGGGCAGCAGGTTGCCCAGCGTGCCGCCGAGGAAGGCGACCAGCCGGGGACCCGGAGTCTCGGGCAGCGTCATCGGCCGGGTGAAGTCCGCGATCAGCGCGTGCACCGCGAGACCCGGCCGCTCCTCGGTGAGCGCCCGCCCCGCCTGCACCAGCGCGCTCTCGCTGACGTCGACCGGGACGTACGCCTCCAGCGAGGTCAGCGCGTCGATGAGATGCCGGGTCTTGGTGGAGGAGCCCGACCCCAGCTCGATCAGGGTGCGGGCGCCGCCGGCCGCGGCGATCTCACCGGAGCGGGTCTGCAGGATCTCCCGCTCGGCCCGGGTCGGGTAGTACTCGGGCAGCTCCGTGATCCGCTCGAACAGCTCGCTGCCGCGCGCGTCGTAGAACCACTTGGGGGGCAGTGTCTTGGGATCGGTGGACAGGCCGTCGAGGACGTCGGCGCGCAGCGCGGCTTCGGTCGCGTCCTCGGGGAGGGTGCGGGTCACGTGCAGGCTCACGTGCAGTGCTCCTTCGGTGGTGCGGACACGAGGTCCTCGACGGGGTCGAGCCGGACCTCGGTACGGCTCGCGGTGACCACGGTGCGGTCGGGGACCTCCCGCCACAGCGGTTCGTCGTCGTACGGCTCGGAGGCGACGATCACGGCGGGTCCCGGTTCCGCGCGGTACCAGAGGCTGTCGCCCCAGGCGGTCGCGGTGACGGTCTCGCCGTCGGTCAGCAGCAGGTTGAGACGGGAGGCGGGCGCGGCCTCGGCCAGTTGGCGGACGGTCGCCGCGAGGGCGTAGTCCGGGGCCTCGCCCGACCTGAGCCGGTGCAGGACCAGCGCCCAGACGAACGCCGAGTCGGTGCGTGCCTGGAGCGACAGCACATCGACCGGGGGCAGCAGGGAGACCAGCGGTGCGGCCGCGTCGGGCCAGCCGGCCACCGCCCCGTTGTGGCTGAACAGCCAGTGCCCCGAGGCGAACGGCGCCGCCGCGGCCTCCGCGTCCGCGCCCGTCAGCGTGGCGTCGCGCACGGCGGCCAGCACCGCGCCCGAACGCACCACACGGGCCAGGTCCAGCAGCGACTGGTCCGCCCAGATCGGCCCGGAGCGCCGGTAGCGGGCCGGCACCGGATCGCCGTCCGCGTACCAGCCGACCCCGAACCCGTCCGCGTTCACCGTGCCGTTGCGCTGCCGCCGGGGCGCCCAGGACTGCCGGTACAGGCTGTGCGGCGGGTCCAGCAGCAGGTGCTTGAGGGGCTGCTCGGGTCCCAGATAGGCCAGGTGGCGGCACATCAGGCGGACTCCGAGCGGGCGGTGCGGAACCCGGCGAAGATCTGCCGCCGGACCGGATAGTCCCAGTTGCGGAACGTACCCCGGCAGGCCACCGCGTCCACGGCGAACGAACCGCCGCGCATCACCTTGTACTCCGGCCCGAAGAACACCTCCGAGTACTCCCGGTACGGGAACGCGGCGAACCCCGGATACGGTGCGAGGTCGCTCGACGTCCACTCCCAGACGTCCCCGATCAACTGCCGTACCCCGAGCGGCGATGCACCGGCCGGGTAGCTGCCGACAGGGGCGGGGGAGAGGTGCCGCTGGCCCAGGTTGGCGTGCTCCGGGCCCGGATCGGCGTCGCCCCACGGGTAGCGGGTGGAGCGGCCGGTGACCGGGTCGTGCCGGGCCGCCTTCTCCCACTCCGCCTCGGTGGGCAGCCTGCGCCCGGCCCAGCGGGCGTAGGCGTCCGCCTCGTACCAGCACACGTGCAGCACCGGCCCCTCGGGCGGCACCACCTCGGTGACCCCGAACCGGCGCCGCAGCCACTGGCTCCCCTCCCGGCGCCAGTACAGCGGCGCCTTGAGGGAGTTGCGGCGGACATGCGCCCAGCCCTCCGGGGTCCACCAGCGCTCGGTGTCGTAGCCGCCGTCCGCGATGAACGCCTGGTAGGCCGCGTTCGTCACCGGCACCGTGTCGATCCAGAACGGCGCCACCTCCCGTACGTGCGCCGGGCGTTCGTTGTCCAGCGCCCAGGGCTCGGTGGAGGTGCCCATGGTGAACGGGCCGCCGGGAACCAGGACTTCGGCCGGGCCGGTGTACGGCGGCACCGGGTCGTGGGCGGGCGCGGTCAGCGCGGCCGGGCCGGTGCGGAGCTGATGGGTGATCAGCATCGTCTCGTCGTGCTGCTGTTCGTGCTGGGCGATCATCCCGAAGGCGAACCCCGCCTCGGTGAGCCGGCTGCCGCCCTCGAAGTCGGCGCCCTCCAGCAGGTCCAGCGCCCGCCCGCGCACCTCGGCCGCGTACTTCCGCGCCTCCTCGGGCGGGAGCAGCGGGAGCGAGGGGCGTTCGGAGCGCGGATGCTCGAAGGCGTCGTACAGCACGTCGATGTCGGGCCGCATCGCCTCCCGGCCGCCGACGTTGCGCAGCAGCCACAGCTCCTCCTGGTTGCCGATGTGCGCGAGGTCCCAGACCAGGGGCGACATCAGCGGGGAGTGCTGGGCGGTGAGGTCCGGGTCCTCGACGCAGCTCGTCAGCAGGGTGGTGCGGTCGCGGGCGGTGACCAGCGAGGCGAGCAGCCGCTCGCGCAGCGTCTCGGTGCCGGCCGCCGTGGTCCCGCTCTCCTGGGCGGTCATGAGCGGATGTCCTTCCTCGCGTGGGCGCGCGGGTCCGTGGCGCCGGCGCCGGCCGGCAGGTCGTCGGCCGGGCAGCGGCCCCGCAGGACGTAACGGTCCAGATACCCCGCCACCGCGTCCGACACCTCGGGCGTGGCGCCGAGCCGGGGCAGCGCAGCCAGGGCCGCCGTGAAGCAGGCGGTGGCGGCCTCCCGCAGCCCCGGATCGGCGAGGCCGAGCCGGGCCGCGTCCGACCACAGCGGGTTGTGCGGGGCGGGCCGGTCCAGCGCGCGCTCCGTCAGCGGCTTCACCGCCCGGTGCGCGGCCTCGGCGGCCTCCGGGTCGTCGAAGAGGGCCGCCGTCACCGCGAGCGGCACGATCCAGCCGTCGTCACCGGGCTGCGCGTCGATCATCCGCAGCTCCAGATGGCCGCGCGGCCTGACCGGCGGGAACAGCGTGGTCAGGTGGTAGTCGAGATCCGCGCGGGTGGGCGGGCGCGGGGCCCGCGACCGGGTCCACTCGCGGAAGGTCAGCCCCTCCGGCACGTCCCAGGGGCCCTCGTCGCGGCGGACGCACATCACCGGGGAGTCCAGCACGTGCCGGGCCCAGTCGGCCCGTGGTTCGCCGTCGATCGGCGGAGCCCCGGCCCGGCCGGGACCGATCTCCATCCAGTGGAGCTGCCGGGTGGACCGCCAGCCGGTGGGCCGGCGCCCGGTCATCGGGGAGTTGGCGAACGCGGCCACCAGGACCGCGCCGAGCTGGTGCGCCAGCCACCAGCGCCGTTCGTAGCCCAGCGGACCCGGCTCCTCGTACCCGGCGTCCACGCAGACCTGCACGGAGGCCGAGGCGCACATCATGTGACGGCCGGCCCGGCCGGTGCGGTCCAGGCACGCCTCCATGGCGTCGTAACGGGGTTCATGGAGGAAGCGGGTGGGTTCCTGCCAGGGATCGTGGCCGACGCCGAGGAGGGCCAGGCCGTGTCCGGCGAGGACCTTGCGGACCGCGGTCAGGTCGGCGGAGACGGAGTTCACGCACTCCATGAGGGAAGAGGCGGGCAGTGAGCTGAGCTCCAACTGACCGCCGGGCTCGACCGTGAGCGGCGAGTCCAGGGGGACGGTGCGCACGGCCGCGTGGGCCGCTTCGAGCCGTTCGGGCGGTACGGGGAGCCAGGGCCGCTCCGGATCACGGACCAGCCACTCCACCTCCACCCCGAGGGTGCGGGGCGGGCCGGTCTTGAAGCAGATGCCCCGGATCAGGGCGTCCACCTCGGCCTCGGTGACCGCCGCGCGGTGCCGGGTGCAGTCGTGTTTCGTGCAGTGGTGCTCCGTACAGTCACCACTCGATGCGTCAGACATGTCGGGGTTCTCCTGGGATTCCAGCGTGCCGACGGAGCCCGGCCGGGGGTGTGCCGGGCAGAGACGCATTCCACCCAAGACCCTCGCACCGAATCGCACAAGAGCGCCCAATGGGACGTCCGGGATCGTTCATCTCCGTCTCCTCGCGCGTTTCCTCCCGTACCGGGTGACCGGTTCCGGGCGCCTTCGCGGCACCCCACCAGCATTACCCCGGCGGCGCGTGGAGGCACGGCGGGGAGAGCGGGGGACGGCGGCGGTTCGGGCAGCTCAGGAGGGCTCGGGGGCGGTCCGGGCGGGGCTGCTCCGACCGGGTGAGTCCGCCGCGAGCATGCGAAGGCCCGCCCGGGCGGGGGCGGGCCTTGTGAGGCGGTCAGGTCCAGCCGTAGCGCTCATAGAGCCGCTGCCGGACCAGGTTGAAGCGCATCCGGTCCAGCGCGCACGCCTCCCGGCGCATGCCGTCGTCGTGCAGCCGCAGCACCCGCTCCACGGACACCCAGGAGTCGCGGCCGGTGCGGTCCCAGGGACCCTGGCCTATCGCCACCCACTCCCGCTCGCCGTCGTGCTCCTTGCTGGACAACTGGACGGCGAGGAAGGTGCCGGCGGCCTCCCGCGCGACGACCAGCACCGGGCGGTCCTTGCCCCGGCCGTCGTTCTCCTCGAACGGCACCCAGGTCCAGACGATCTCGCCCGGATCGGGGTCGCCGTCCCGCTCGGGCGTGTACTCGGTGGCAACCGGGCCGACCTGGCGCGGGTCGGCCTCGGTGGTGGCGTGGGGGCCGAAGCGGCCGGGGACGTTCTCTTCGCTGTACGTGCTCACGCCGTGCACCCTAACGGCGGGCAACGGCCCTCAGGACCTCGGGGTTTGCTCCGTCCCGTCGGTGAGCAGCCGCTCCAGCCAGCCCAGTTGGGCCGCGCGGGCCGCCTTCGACAGGGACGCCTCGGGCGCGAAGGCGTCGAAACCGTGGAACCCGCCCGGCCAGACGTGGAGTTCGGCCACCCCGCCGCTGCGCCAGATCCGGGATGCGTACTCCACCACCTCGTCCCGGAACGTCTCCGCCGAACCCACGTCGAGAAAGGCCGGGGGCAGCCCGGCGAGATCGGTGGCGCGGGCCGGAGCGGCGTACGGGGAGACGTCCGGGCCGCCCCGGCGCTCACCCAGCAGGGCGTTCCAGCCGGTCTCGTTGGCGGTGCGGTCCCAGACGCCGACGCCGGCCATCTGATGGCCGGAGGGGGTGTCGTTGCGGTCGTCCAGCATCGGGTACCTGAGCAACTGGCCCAGCACGGGCGGTCCTTGGCGGTCCCGCAGCATCAGGGCCACGGCGGCCGCCAGACCGCCGCCCGCGCTGGCGCCCGCGAGGACGATCCGCTCCGGGTCGCCGCCCAGCTCCTTCGCGTGCTCCGCCGCCCACAGCAGCCCGGCGTACACGTCCTCCACCGGCGCCGGATGCGGATGCTCCGGGGCGAGCCGGTACTCCACGGAGACGACCACCGCGCCGCCCAGGTCCAGTGCGAGGGACAGGACCGCGTCCACGCCCGCGCGGTTGGTGCCGAGGATCATGCCGCCGCCGTGCACGTAGTAGATCACCGGCAGCCGGGCGCCGGGCTCGGTGCCGGTGGGGCGGCAGAGGTAGAGGGAGACGTCCGGGGCGCCCGGCGGGCCCGGCACCTCGCGGTCCTCCACCTCGAAGGCACCATCCAGGGTGAGATCCAGCGACCCGAACACCTCCATGGCGGCGTTCTCCCGCGCCGCCTCGATGCCGTCCGGGGTCAGGCCCGGCTCCATCGTGTCCCTGAGCGGTTCCAGTGCGGCGGCGAGTTCCGGGTCGAACGGCGGCGGGTCCATGGTCATGATCGTGCCCCTTCCCTCGCGCGCGGGCGATTCACCTCTCCAGGATCGGTGCGCGGGCGTTCCGGCGCAGGTTCCCGGCGCGTCCTTGTGCACCGCTTGACTTCGAGAGCACTCCAATTCGTAGCGTTCCGGGCATGAGTACTCCTGCACAGCACAAGATCGGTTCGGGTTTCGGCGCGGACAGCACCGCCGACGAGGTCCTGCGGGGCATCGACCTCACGGGGAAGCTGGCGATCGTCACCGGCGGCTACTCGGGGCTCGGCCTGGAGACCACCCGCGCGCTGGCCAAGGCGGGCGCCCACGTGGTCGTCCCGGCCAGGCGTCCGGACGTGGCCCGACAGGAGCTGGCCGGGATCGAGAACGTCGAGGTGGACGAGCTGGACCTCGGCGACCTGGACAGCGTGCGCGGCTTCGCCGAGCGGTTCCTGGCGTCCGGCCGCAGCATCGACTTCCTCATCGACAACGCGGGGATCATGGCCTGCCCGGAGACGCGGGTCGGGCCGGGCTGGGAGACGCAGTTCGCCACCAACCACCTTGGCCACTACGCCCTCGCCAACCGGCTCTGGCCGGCCCTCGCCTCCGGTGACGGCGCCCGCGTCGTCTCGGTGTCCTCGCGCGGACACCACCTCTCGCCGGTCCGCTGGGACGACGTCCAGTGGACCGACGGCTACGACAAGTGGCAGGCGTACGGCCAGGCCAAGACGGCCAACGCCCTGTTCGCCCTCCAGCTCGACACCCTGGGCCGGGACTCCGGTGTGCGGGCCTTCTCGCTCCACCCCGGCGGGATCATGACCCCGCTCCAGCGGCACCTGCCCAAGGAGGAGATGGTCGAGCGCGGCTGGATCGACGAGCAGGGCAACCCGCTGGACGCGGCGGGCTTCAAGACCCCGGAGCAGGGCGCCGCCACCCAGGTCTGGGCCGCGACCTCGCCCCGGCTCGACGGCCTGGGCGGGCTGTACCTGGAGGACTGCGACATCGCCGAGCCCGCCCCTGAGGACGGCACCTGGGCCGGCGTCAAGGACTGGGCCACCGACCCCGAGCAGGCGGCCCGTCTGTGGGCGCTGTCGGCGGAGCTGACCGGTGTGGACACCTTCGCCAAGTAGGTCCCGCGCACGCGCCGAGGGCCGGGGTCCAGTGGACTCCGGCCCTCGGGCGTACGAGAGGTCAGGCGGCGATGACGTCGCCCACGGTGCCGTGCAGGCGGGTGACGACCTCGGTGAGCTGGCCGGCGACCTCGGCGTCGTCGGACGGGTGGGTCTCGGCGAAGCGGGTCAGGGAGCCGGGGATGGAGAGCTTGATGTCCTCGATCACCTTGCCGCCCGCGATGCCCACGGCCTTGCGGGTGTCGTCCTGGGCCCACACGCCGCCGTACTGGCCGAAGGCGGTGCCGATGACGGCGACGGGCTTGCCGCCGAAGGCGCCGGCGCCGTACGGGCGGGACAGCCAGTCGATGGCGTTCTTCAGCACGGCCGGCATCGTGCCGTTGTACTCGGGGGAGAACACGAGGAACGCGTCGGCGGCCTGGGCGGCGGCACGCAGCTCGGCGGCGGCGGCCGGGACCTGGCCGTCGACGTCGGTGTCCTCGTTGTAGAACGGCACGTCGGCCAGACCCTCGTAGATCACGACCTCGGCGCCCTCGGGGGCGAGCTTGGCGGCCGCCTCGGCGAGCTGACGGTTGTGCGAACCGGCGCGGAGGCTGCCGACGAGCGCGAGGATGCGAACGGACATGGGGTACTCCAAGGGGTGGTGAAACACGCTGGAAACGATCCGGACCGGGGTCCGTTTAATTTTCTACCACCCTAACCGGACCGGGGTCCAGTTTTGTTCCCGATGCTTTACGCTGTCTTCATGTCCAGCGCTCTGCCGCCCTGCCCGCAGCCTCAGGAGCCCGTCGACACACCTCGTCTGCTGGAGGTCGCCGCCGGCCCCCAGGACCCGTGCCTGCGCGCCGACGCCGCCCGCAACCGGGCCCGGCTGCTGGAGGCCGCCAGCCGGCTGATCGCCGAGCACGGGGTGGCCGGGGTGACCATGGAGGCCGTCGCCACCGCGGCCCAGGTCGGCAAGGGCACCGTCTTCCGCCGCTTCGGCGACCGCACCGGACTCCTCACCGCCCTGCTGGACCACTCCTCCGCCCGGCTCCAGGCCGACTTCCTCGCCGGCCCGCCCCCGCTGGGCCCCGGCGCACCCCCGCGCGAGCGGCTGCACGCCTTCGGCGTCGCCGTGCTCCACCTCTGCGCCGACCAGCTCGACCTGCAACTGGCCGCGCTGCCCGAGCCCACCCGGCGCCATCTGCACCCCTCCAACCAGGCCATGCGCGCCCACGTCCTGGTCCTGCTGCGCCAACTGCTCCCCGGCGAGGACTGCGAACTCCTCGCCCCGGTCCTGCTGGCCTACCTGGACCCGGCCCTCATCCACCATCTGACCCGCCAGCTCGGCATGCCGATGGCGCGGGTGGAGGCGGGCTGGTGCGACCTGGTCGACCGGCTCACCGCTCCTCGGCCCACGGCTGGTGCCCCCCGAACATCGCCGCCAGCCGCTCCGGCGCGTCCGGCCGGAACAGCATCCCGCCCATGAGGGCCGAGTCCGCGGCCGAGTGCTCGGCGCGCGGGAACATCCGCTCCTCGTAGGCGGCGAGCGCGGCCTCGGTGTCGCCGGGGTGGGCGAGGAGGGCGCGGGCCAGGTCGGCGCCGTCGATCAGGGCCAGGTTGGCGCCCTCGCCGGCGAACGGCGACATCAGGTGGGCCGCGTCGCCGAGCAGGGTGACGCCCGGTGTGCGCGGCCAGCGGTGGCCGACCGGGAGGGCGTGGATGCGGCGGGGCACCAGGGGGGCGTCGGCGTCCGCGACCAGGGCCCGCAGATCCTCGTGCCAGCCGTCGAACTCCTTGAGCACCGCCCGCGCGGCCGCCTCGGTGTCCGTGAAATCGATGCCGTCCAGCCACTCCTCCGGGGCCTCGACGGCGGCGTACACATGCAGGCTGCCGTCCGGCTCGCGGTGGGCGAGGAAGCCGCGCCCGGCGCCGAGCGCGAACAGCATGCCGCCGCCCACCACTTGGGCGCCGGCCGGGTGCCGGGTGTCGGCCGAGTGCAGGTCCGCCTCGACGAAGGACATCCCGGTGTAGGCGGGGACCGCGTCCGACAGCAGGGGCCGTACCCGCGACCAGGCGCCGTCCGCGCCGATGAGCAGGTCGGTGGTGAAGGCGGTGCCGTCGGCGAGCGTCACCTCGTGCCGGCCGCCGTCCAGCGCGCGGACGCCGGTCACCTTGGCGCCCCAGCGGACGAGCCCCTCGGGCAGCGACTCCAGCAGCAGGGCGCGCAGTTCGCCCCGGTCGATCTCGGGGCGGCCGCCCGTGCCGTCGTCCGGCTGCGACCAGTGCACCTCGGCGTGCCGGTCCAGGACACGGGTGGCCTGGCCGCCCGCGTGGACCCGCGCGAGGAACGCCTCGTGCAGCCCGGCCGCGCGCAGCGCCTCCTGCCCGGTGTCGTCGTGGATGTCGAGCATCCCGCCCTGCGTGCGCGCCTCGGCCGAGGCGTCGAGGTCGAACACCGCCGCCTCGACACCGTGCGCGTACAGCACCCGCGCGAGCGTGAGCCCGCCGAGTCCGGCGCCGATGACGGCTATGGGGTGATGGGGGAGGGGGGTGGTGGTTTCGGTCATGGAAGTCTCCTGGTGGCTCATTCGGGTACGGCGGTCCGCTCGATGCCGTTGATCAAGGTCTGGAAGGCCCACGAGAGCCGGTTCTCGGGCGTGCCCGAGAGCAGCGCCTCGGCGCTGCCCGCGATGTGCGGGTGGGTCCGGTCGGACACCGTGCGCAGGGTGCCGATCAGGTTCTGCCAGTCGTCCGCCGGCTCCTCGCCGGCGTGCTCCGCGGCGGTCGCGGTGGCGTGCTGGAGCAGCAGGTCGACACCCCAGGCGGCCCGCTCGCGCGGCACCCCGCCCTCGGCGAGCAGTCCGAGCAGGGTCTCGATCAGGTTCAGGTAGTGCGGCCCGCTCGGCCGCGCGGTCAGCGCGGAGCGCGCCAGCTCGGGGTGGGCCAGCAGCATCGCCGTACAGGACGTGAGGACCTGCTCCAGGCGCTCCCGCCAGGTGCCCCCGTCGGGGACGGGCGGGAGGGTGCCGAGCAGTTCGTCCAGGACGGCCGCGTGCAGTTCGTGGGTGTTGCGGACGTAGACGTAGAGCGAGGCGGGGCCGGTGTCGAGTTCCTGCGCCAGCCGTCGCATGGTCACCTTGCGCAGCCCCTCGGCGCGCAGAACGGCCAGCGCGGCGGCCACGATGCCCTCGCGGGTGAGGGCGGGCTTGGCGGGGCGCTCCCTGCGGGAGCCGGGGGGAGGTGGGGTCATGGCTCGACAGTAACGAACATGTTCGCTCCGAACAAGTTCGTGGCGAACATGTTCGTGCACCGCCTCGTGTGCCGCGCTTTCGTCCAGTCCTGTACGACCTCGCCCCGCCCGAAGCCGCCCCCGCCGCCTCTGCCAGGATGCGCTCTGTCATGGTGCAGATACCGAACACGCCCACGAGCGCCGACGTGGCCCGCCTGGCGGGCGTCTCGCGCGCGACCGTGTCCTACGTCCTCAACGACACCGACGCCGTACGGATCAGCGAGCCCACCCGCCGCCGCGTCCACGCCGCCGCCCGCGAACTCGGGTACGTGCCGCACGCCGCCGCCCGCACCCTGCGCGCCGGACACAGCCGGATGGTGCTGATGCCCGCCCCGGCCGTCCCGGTGGGCCCCCTCTACCACCGCTTCCTCGGCGAACTCCAGGCCGCCCTCGGCCGCCTCGACTACACCGTCGTCCAGCACGGCGCCGTCGGCCAGGGCGACGAAGCCGCCCGCGCCTGGGCCGAGTTACGCCCCGTCGCCGTCCTCGCCCCCGGCTCCGGACTCGGCCCGCACGGGGTCGCGGTGCTCAAGCGGGCCGGGGCCCGCGCCGTGGTGACCCTCGGCCCCGCGCGCGTCGAGGGCGCGCACGCCCTGCTGATGGACCACACCGTCGTCGGCCACCGCGCCGCCGCCCACCTGTACGACCGGGGGCGCCGTTGCATCGGCGTCCTCCTCCCCGAGGAACCCGGCCTGGAGTTCTTCTCCCACCCCCGCCTCACCGGCGTCCGCCGCGCCCTCAACGGCACCGACGCGACCGTGACCGGGCTGCCCCTCGCGTACACGGAACGGGCGGCCAGTGAACTGGCCGCCCGTCTGCCCGAGTTGGGCCTCGACGCCGTCTTCGCCTACAACGACGAGTACGCGATGCTCCTGATGCGCGCCCTGGAGGACGCCGGACTGCGCGTCCCCGAGGACATCGCCGTGGTCGGCGCCGACGACCTCATGCTCGGCCGCCTGCTACGCCCCCGGCTCAGTACCGTCCGCCTCGAACTGCCTTCCGGCCGCGCCCTCGCCGAACTGGTCGACCACGCCGTACGCCACCCCGGCGCCGAACCCGAGGTCCGCACCGTGCTGGACGCCACGCTGATCCACCGGGCGTCGAGCTAGTTCACTCGCCGCCGGGCTGCTGCCCCTGACCCTGGCCCTCCTGGGCCGCGATGTCCTTGCGGACCTCGTTCATGTCCAGCTTGCGGGCCTGGTCGATGACGTCCGTCAGCGCAGGCTCGGGCAGCGCGCCCGGCTGCGCGAAGATCGCCACCTGGTCGCGGACGATCATCAGCGTGGGGATCGACTGGATGCCGAACGCCTGCGCCAGCTCGGGCTGGGCCTCGGTGTCGACCTTGGCGAACACCAGGTCGGGGTTCTCCTCGGCCGCCTTCTCGTACACCGGCGCGAACTGCTTGCACGGTCCGCACCAGTCCGCCCAGAAGTCGATGAGGACGAACTCGTTGTCCGCCACCGTCTGGTCGAAGTTCTCCTTGGTCAGCTCCACGGTGCCGCTCATGGTGTGATCCCTCTTCCTGGTGTGGAGGTAGGTGCCACCGGCGGAAACATGCCCGCCAGGGTGCCTATTCCGGGCCGTAGTGCCCCGTCTTCCCTGCATCGGTCCCCTACAGCTTCCCCTCAGGGAAACCTTTCGGCATTCCCGCGCCCCGGATCATGTGGCCCCCGCGCCGCCCACCCACCACACTGGCCGCATGACGGAAACGGAATCCATCGCGTACGACGTCGTGGTGCTCGGGGCCGGGCCCGTGGGGGAGAACGCCGCCGACCGCGCCCACGCGGCCGGGCTCAGCACCGCGATCGTGGAGAGCGAGCTGGTGGGCGGCGAGTGCTCGTACTGGGCCTGCATGCCCAGCAAGGCGCTGCTCAGGCCGGTCATCGCCCAGGCCGACGCCCGCCGCCTCCCCGGCCTCGCCGCCGCCAACGAGGGCCCGCTCGACGCCGGGGCGGTGCTCGCCCGGCGGGACGGCTTCGCCTCCCACTGGAAGGACGACGGCCAGGTCCAGTGGCTGGACGGCGCCGGGATCGCGCTCTACCGGGGCCACGGCCGCCTCGCCGGCCCCCGCACGGTCACGGTCACCGCCGAGGACGGCACGCTCACCACGCTCACCGCCCGGCAGGCGGTCGTCGTCGCCACCGGCACCCGCGCCCAGCTCCCGGACCTGCCCGGACTCGACGAGGTACGGCCCTGGACCAGCCGGGAGGCGACCAGCGCGCAGACCGTGCCGGGCCGGCTGATCGTGGTCGGCGGCGGTGTCGTCGCCACCGAGATGGCCACCGCCTGGCAGGCCCTCGGCTCGCAGGTCACCCTGCTGGTCCGGGGCAAGGGCCTGCTCAGCCGGATGGAGCCGTTCGCCGGGGAACTGGTCGCGCAGGCGCTCACCGAGGCGGGCGTGGACGTGCGCACCGGCACCTCCGTGGAGTCCGTCAGCCGCGAGAACGGCACCGTCGTGGCCGTCACCGGCGACGGCGAGCGCATCGAGGCCGACGAGATCCTGTTCGCCACCGGCCGGGCCCCGCAGACCGACGACATCGGCCTGGACACCGTCGGCCTCGAACCCGGCTCCTGGCTGGAAGTGGACGACACTCTCCTGGTCCCCGGCACCGACTGGCTGTACGCGGTCGGCGACGTCAACCACCGGGCGCTCCTCACCCACCAGGGTAAGTACCAGGCCCGGATCGCCGGATCGGTCATCGCGGCCCGCGCGTCGGACACCCCGCTGGACGAGGCCCCGTGGGGGGCCGACGTGGCCACGGCCGACCACTACGCCGTACCCCAGGTCGTCTTCACCGACCCCGAGGCCGCCGCCGTCGGGCTCTCCCTCGCGGAGGCCGAGCAGGCCGGGCACCGGGTCCGCGCGGTCGACGTCGACTTCGGCTCGGTAGCGGGGGCGAGCCTGTACGGCGACGGCTACAAGGGGCGGGCCCGCATGGTGGTCGACCTGGACGAGGAGATCCTGCGCGGGGTCACCTTCGTCGGGCCGGGCGTCGGGGAACTCGTCCAGTCGGCGACCGTCGCCGTCGCCGGCCAGGTGCCGCTGGACCGGCTGTGGCACGTGGTGCCGCC
Organism: Streptomyces bauhiniae; assembly: GCF_004784475.1. Classification (GTDB taxonomy): domain Bacteria; phylum Actinomycetota; class Actinomycetes; order Streptomycetales; family Streptomycetaceae; genus Streptomyces; species Streptomyces seoulensis. Next base: position 704,226 of record NZ_SRRT01000002.1, on the reverse strand, counting down.
GTTCCCGACGCTCAGCGAGGTGTGGCTGCGGCTGCTGGAGGCTTACCGGGACAACTGAGCCCCGGCTCAGGGGAGTTCGAAGCCCAGGGCCTCGGCCGCTGCCTCCGGTGCGGGCTGCGCCCAGCGGGCCGCCACCGCCTCGTTGGTCGACAGCGAGCGGAGTTCGGCACGGTCGAGGTACAGGGTGCCGTTCAGATGGTCCGTCTCGTGCTGCACGATCCGGGCGGGCCAGCCGGCGACCACCTCGTCCAGTTCCCGCCCGTGCTCGTCCTGCCCGCGCAGCCGGACCCGCGCGGGCCGGGTCACCACGGCCTGCCAGCCCGGCACGCTGAGGCATCCCTCGAAGAAGGACGCCCTCTCGGCGCCCTCCGGCTCGTACGACGGGTTGACCAGCACCCGGAAGGGCTGGGGCACCCGGCCCCGGACCACCGCGATCTCCTCCGGCACCGGTGCCGGGTCCTCGATCACGGCGATCCGCAGCCCCACCCCGACCTGCGGCGCGGCGAGTCCTACGCCGGGGGCCGCGTGCATGGTGTCGCGCAGGGCCGCCACGAAGCGGGTGAGCAGCTCGGGGGAGAGCTGGCCGTCGTACGGCTCGGCCGGGTGGCGCAGTACCGGGTGGCCGGCCGCGACGATGGGCAACGGGCCGCCCGCCGCGAGGAGTTCGGCCACCCGCTCGGCCAGGGGAGCGTGATCACTGACAGGTGTCATCGCGCCAGGATGCCACGCCGGCCTGCGCGGAAGAGGGGCGCGCCGCACCAACGGCCGGTGCGAAACCGGCCGTTCATACGGCGCGCCCGAAGGTGCTCAGTCCTGCGGGAAGTCACCCGCGAGGGCGGCGGCGATCCGCAGATGCGGCGCGGCCTCCTCGTGGCGGGACTGGCGCTCCAGCGTGCGGCCCAGCATCAGCCGGGCGTAGTGCTCCACCGGGTCCCGCTCCACGATGATCCGCAGCTCCGCCTCGGCACGGTTGAGCTGGGCGGAGTGGTAGTAGGCGCGGGCCAGCAGCAGCCGGGGCGCGGTCTGCTCCGGGACCTCCTCGACCAGCCCGGTGAGCACACGGGCCGCGTTCGTGTACTCCTTGGCGTCGAAGAACATCCCCGCCCGCTCCCAGCGCTCGGCGGCGGTGCCGTGGTCGTAGTACATGGTGTCCACCTGAGACCTCCTTCGGCGGGTACAGCGCTCTGGGGTTGTTGAATATTCCACCAAAGCTGGGGGTGTCGCCGGAGGCTCCCGCGGAGGCAAGATCGTCGGTGTCCCGCTTGTCCACCGGACCCGGAAGGAACCAACGAGATCATGTGCGTCATCGTGGCCCACAGCCTGCTGGAGGCGATCGGATGACCGGCGCCGACGCTCCCGTGCTGGTGCACACCATCGGCCGGGCCGCTCACCTCACCCTGAACCGTCCCAAGGCGCTCAACGCGCTGAATCACGACATGGTCGGGCTCATCGACGAAGCGCTCACCGAGTGGGAGCGGGACCCGACCGTGCGGACGGTGATCGTCACGGGGGCGGGGGAGCGGGGCCTGTGCGCGGGCGGTGACATCCGTGCCGTCCACGACGACGCCCGCGACGGCGACGGCACCGCCTCGGCGGAGTTCTGGCGGGACGAGTACCGGCTCAACGCCCGGATCGCCCGCTACCCCAAGCCGTACGTGGCCGTGATGGACGGCATCGTGATGGGCGGCGGGGTCGGCATCTCCGCGCACGGCAGCGTCCGGATCGTCACCGAGCGGTCCCGGATCGCCATGCCCGAGACCGGCATCGGCTTCGTCCCGGACGTGGGCGGCACCTATCTGCTGTCCCGGACTCCCGGCGAGCTGGGCACCCACCTCGCGCTCACCGGCGCGCAGATCGGGGCGGGGGACGCCGTGCTGTGCGGACTGGCCGACCATTACGTACCGTCCGCCGCGCTGCCCGACCTGGTGGCCGACCTCGACGCGCTCGACGTGGCGGAGGTGCTCGACCGGCACGGGCGTCCGGCCCCGGAGGGTGAGCTGGCGGCGCAGCGGGAGTGGATCGACGCCTGCTACGCCGCCGAGACGGTCGAGGAGATCGTCGCCCGGCTGCGGGAGCACGGCTCGCCCGAGGCGAAGGGGGCCGCCGACACGCTGCTGACCAGGTCTCCCACCGCGCTGAAGATCACCCTGGCGGCTCTTCGCCGCGCCCGTCGGCTCGGGTCCCTGGAGGAGGTCCTCGACCAGGAGTACCGGGTCTCCTGCGCGGCGCTGTCCACCCCCGACCTGGTCGAGGGCGTCCGGGCCCAGATCATCGACAAGGACCGCTCGCCGCGCTGGTCGCCCGCGACCCTGGCGGAGGTCTCCGACGTGGAGCGGTTCTTCGCGCCGCTGGGCGAGCGGGAACTCGGACTGGGGGACGCCCCTCACTCCGGGTGAGCGGGAACTCGGAGTGGGGAGCGCCCGGTGTCGGCCGGCCGGGCGCGGACCCAGCGGGCGCACAGCGCGTCCTCGGAGGCGGCGGCGGTGGACTCCACGAGCGCGACGGTCATGTGCCGGTGCTGCCAAGGGACTTGAGGGAGCCTGAGGCTGGGGGCGTCAGCTCGTGTGGACCGACTCCACGCGGAAGAGGCGGGGCTGGACGTGGGTGGCGATGGTGGCCGCCTTGTCCATGTGCACCCTGGCCTCGGGGTCGGCCAGCATGGCGAGGTAGTGCTCCTCGGTCTCCCACTGTGCGTAGTTGACGACGCTCTCGCCGTCCAGGGAGGCGTGGAAGTTGGCGCAGATGAAGCCGGGCTGGTGCTTCATCGTCTCCTCCGTGGCGCGGGAGAGGAGGTCGATCAGCTCGACCTGGCGGTCCGGGGCGACGGTGAACACGTTGATGAGCGTGGCCACCGGGCGCGTGGTGTCGATGTGTGCGGTGAGGGTCATGCCGGAAGGCTCCCCGGTACGGCACGTCCGGCTCGCTTCCGGCCCACCGGATTCGCCCGTTCTCCGTACACTGCCCGCCATGGCATGCCTTATCAGTGAGCTGGTCATCGACGCCGCCGACCCGGAGAGGCTCGCCGCGTTCTGGAGCGGCGTACTCGGCTACGTGGAACTCGGCCGGGAGGAGGACGGCAGCATCGAGATCGGGCCGCCCGGTACCGGCTTCGGTGGCCCGCAGCCGACCCTCGTCCTCAGCCCCACCACCGACCCCCGCCCCGCCAAACTCCGCCTCCACATCGACGTCAGCCCCACCGACCGCGACCAGCCCGCCGAACTCGACCGCCTCCTCGCCCTCGGCGCCCGCCCGGCCGACATCGGCCAGACCGGCGAGGAGTCCTGGCACGTCCTGCTCGACCCGGAGGACAACGAGTTCTGCCTCCTGCGCAGGCGGCTGGACCCGGCGTAACCGCGGGCTACTGGGTCTGCTCCACGCGGTCCTCCGTCGACTCCCTTTCCTGCGGCGCCCGTTGCTCGTGGGACAGCTTGCTCGGCCACCACACCGCCGGGCCGATGTCGCGGACCAGGGCCGGGACCAGAAGGGAGCGGACGACGAGGGTGTCGAGGAGGACGCCGAAGGCGACGATGAAGGCGATCTGGACGAGGAACGCCAGCGGGATGACGATCAGCGCGGCGAAGGTCGCGGCGAGGACGACGCCGGCCGAGGTGATGACACCGCCCGTGGCGATCAGGCCGCGCAGGATGCCCTCGCGGGTGCCGTGGCGGACGGTCTCCTCGCGGACGCGGGACATCAGGAAGATGTTGTAGTCCACGCCGAGCGCGACCAGGAACACGAACCCGTACAGCGGGACCGACGCGTCCGTGCCGGAGAAGCCGAAGCCGTGCCGGAAGACCAGGCCCGCGATGCCCAGCGTGGCCAGGTAGTTGAGGGCGACCGTCGCCACCAGCAGTACCGGCAGCAGCAGGCAGCGCAGCAGGGCGATCAGGATCACCAGGATGATCAGCAGGACGACCGGGACGATCAGGTTCCGGTCGTGCTCGGCGGTGTGCTCGGTGTCGTACTGCTGGGCGCTGTAACCGCCCACCAGCGAACCGGGGTCCAGCGCGTGCAGCCGGTCCCGCAGCCGCTCGACGGTCGCCTTGGCCGTGTCGCTGTCCGGCGCGTCGGTCAGGGTCGCGTCGATGCGTACCCGCCCGTCCACCACGCGCGGGGCACCGCCCGGCTTGCCGGTCGCGCTCAGCGGGGCGGCCGAGGCCACGCCGGGCGTCTTCGCCGCCGCAGCGGTCACCTCCGCACCCTTGGCCGCGTCCGCGATGACGACCACGGGCTGCCCGGAGCCGCCCGGGAAGTGCCGGCCGAGCGTCTGCTGCGCGGAGACGGACGGGGCGTCGTTGACGAAGAGTTCGTCCAGCGGGACGCCCTTCGACTTGAGCGCCGGGAAGAACGCCGCGCCCACGACGAGTACGACACAGGTCGCCGACCACACCTTGCGGGGGCTGCTGTCGACCCGGTGCGCCACCCGGCGCCACAGGCCGTGGCCGCCCGTCGCCGCGTCCGCCGGGCGGGGCTTGGCCGGCCAGAACGCGGCGTGGCCCAGCAGGGCGAGCACCGCGGGCAGGAAGGTGAGCGTGGACAGCACCGCGCACCCGATGCCGATCGCGCCCACCGGACCCAGCGCCCGATTGTTCGTCAGGTCGCTGAGCAGCAGCGCGAGCAGCCCGAGCGCGACGGTGGCCGCGCTGGCGGTGATCGCGCCGAAGGAATTGCGCAGCGCGCCCCAGGCCGCCTCCGCCCGCTGGGCGCCCCGCGCCAGCTCCTCGCGGAAGCGGGCGGTGAGCAGCAGGGCGTAGTCGGTGGCCGCGCCGATCACCAGGATCGAGAGGATGCCCTGCACCTGCCCGTCCACCCGTACGACCCCGTGGTCGGCGAGGACGTACACGATCGCGCAGGCGATGCCCAGCGCGAACACCGCGCTGAGGATGACGACGAACGGCAGCAGCACGCTGCGGTACACCAGCAGCAGGATCACCAGCACGGCCGCCAGCGCCACACCCAGGAGGATGCCGTCGATACCGCCGAACGCGTGAGTGAGGTCGGCCTGCGTGGCGGCCGGACCGGCGACCTGCGCGCGCGTGCCGTCGACATCCGCCGCCGTCCGCTCGACCCGGTCGACCACGTCGGTGACCTTCTTGCCCAGCTCCGGGCTGAGCGGGACGACACCCTCCAGCGCGGCCCCGTCCTTGGACGGCAGCGCGGGGGACGGCCGCCCCACCACACCGTCGGTACCGGCGAGCGACGCCAGCGCCCGCGTGGCCGCCTCGCGCTGGGCCGGGGTGATCTTCCCGCCGTCCTTGCCGGTCCAGACCACCACGGCAGGGAGCGTCTCCTGCCGGTCGAAGGTCTTCTGCAGGGCGACGGCCTTGGTGGACTCCGCGCTGCGCGGCAGGAACGCGGTCTGGTCGTTGGTCGACACCTCGCCCAGCTTGCCCGCGTAGGAGCCGAAGGCCCCGCCGAGGCCGAGCCAGACGAGCACGAGGACGAGGGGGACCAGCCAGCGGACCGGTCGGCGTACGGGGTTCATGCGCTCCCCAGGGAGGAGTGGGCGGATGCCGGGAAGGTACCTCAACCACAAAGTATCTCAATGATCGAGGCAACTGGAGATCATATCCTTGGAGACATGCAGCCCGAACGCCCGGAGGAGCGTCCTCCCAGCGACCTCCAGGGGTACGCCGTCCTCCTGCGCACCCTGAACAGCGAGATAAACCGGATCGCCCACGCGTTCGCCCACGCGCACGGCCTCCACGCCACGGACGTTCACGCGCTCGCCGCGATCATGGACGCCTCGGCCCTGGACGGCGAGCCCATGACCCCTTCCCGGCTGCGCGAACGCCTGAACCTCACCTCGGGCGCCGTATCGGCGTGTCTGGACCGCCTCGAACGCGCCGGCCACATCACCCGCGCCCGCGACAGCGTCGACCGCCGCGTGGTCCACCTGCACTACAACCCCGCCGCCCGCACCCTCGCCCGCCAGTACTTCACCCCCCTCGCCCGCGGCACCGAGGCGGCCCGCCGCCACTTCACCCCGGATCAGCTCGAAACGGTCGCCGAGTTCCTGGGCGCCCTGAACCGCGAACTGGCCGGGGAGCGCTGAGGCGACCCTCGCGGGCTTCGGGATGCTCGTCCCCGGCCTGGCGGGCGGCGACTGCGGGAGCGCGGTGGTGCGTCTGCGCAGGGTGGTCCAGCCCGGTCAGCGGCCGGGGGGCGGGCCCATCGGGCCGGGCGCGTGCTGCCCGGCGCCGGGCAGACCGGTGCCCGGAGGCATCACTCGTGCCAGGTCGCGGTGTATGCGGTCGGCTTCGCCCCGCACCTCGGCGGGGACGTCACCGCGTTCGGCGACGAGACGGCTGAAGATGGGGGTGTCGGTGAACATGGCGGAGGCTGCTCTTTCCAGTGGGTCGCCGGGTGGTGGGGGGAGCGACGGGACGGGTGACGGTCACCTGCCGTGGCCGGACCGTCGGCGGGCCGAAAGACGGCGGCCCCGAGGAACGCCCGGCCAGGAACGGGCACACGACACCTTAAGGGGCGGTACCGACAACGCGTGTCCGGGGACCCGGTCCAACTGGTCAGCTTAGATGATCATGTCTTACGTATTCGAGGGTAGACGCGGCCGACGAGTCCGAAAGTCGTCGAATACGGAGTAGTCGTGCCGACACCGCACCTTTCCCCACAGCCCAGCGCGTCCGGAGCCGTGCATCTGGCCGCGTCCTGGCCGAACTGGCTGGAGGCGCACACCACGGCACTGGTCGAGGTCCCCCTGCGCATCGCTCTGATCGTCGTCGTCCTGGCGGTGATCCGCTGGGTGGCCAAGCGCGCCATCACCCGCGTCGTCCAGCACATCCTGCAGCCCTCCGGCGACGACCACGAGTCCCGCCCGCCGCGCCGCGCCGGACGGGGGGCCGCCGTCCTGCTGCGCGACCGCGCCCGCTCCTCCCAGCGCCGCGAACAGCGCGCCCGCACCATCGGCTCGGTGCTCAGCAGCGGCGTCACCATCGTCCTCGCCCTGCTCGGTACGGCCATGATCCTCGACCAGGTCGGCATCGCCCTCGGCCCGCTGCTGGCCAGTGCCGGAGTGGTCGGCCTCGCCATCGGCTTCGGCGCGCAGAGCCTGGTCGCCGACTACCTCTCCGGCCTGCTCATCATGGTCGAGGACCAGTACGGCGTCGGTGACACCGTCGACCTCGGCGAGGCCGTCGGCGAGGTCGAGCACATCGGCCTGCGCCTGACCCACGTCCGCGACCTCAACGGCGGCCTGTGGCACATCCGCAACGGCGAGGTCCTCCGCGTCCGCAACGACAGCCAGGACTGGGCCCGCGCCGTCCTGGATGTCGCCGTCGCCTACGACGCCAACCTCGACACCGTCTACCAGGTACTGGAGGACGCCGGCCGCGCCCTGCGCCAGGACCCCGCCTTCTCCGCCGTCCTGCTGGAGGACCCCAGCGTGTGGGGTGTGCAGTCGCTGGACGCGGACGGTGTCGTCGTCCGCCTCGCTGTGAAGACCATCCCGCTCCAGCAGTGGGGCGTCACCCGCGAGCTGCGCCGCCGGGTGAAGGACGCGCTGGACGCGGCCGGCATCGACATCCCGTTCCCGCAGCGCACCATCTGGCTGCGCAACGAGGAGCAGGAGAAGCAGCTCACCGCCCGCTGACCCGTCCGCGCAAGACGAGGGGCCCGGCCTTGGGAAGGCCGGGCCCCTCGTCATGTCCCGCGGTGTGCGTGCGGTCCGCTTACCAGCGGTACCAGCGGCCACGACGGCCACCGCTGCCCGCGGGGCGCACGAAGAAGCCGACCAGCCACACGACCAGGACGATCACCGCTATCCACCACAGCGCCTTCAGGGCGAAGCCCGCGCCGAAGAGGATGAGAGCCAGCAGAAGAACCAGAAGCAAAGGAACCATTGTCATAACCTCCTGACCGCCGATTGCCCCTGACCAGCGAATACACGCACACAACTGCCAAGTTATCCGCACGACTTGAAGGGCATGTGGACGTGTTGCCGTGCAGGCCGTCCCGGCGGCGGTGCTCCGTTCGGTGCAGCGCGGACGCGGAGGAGGCTGACGGGGCCGGTGAAGAGGGATTCTCCGCGTGCGCGGGGGTAACCGCCCTGCATGAACATCGCTGCTGAATTCCTCGCCGCGTCCAGTAAGAGCGCGCTCTGGCTCCTGGTCGTGGGCGTGATCGTCGCCGTGATCCTGCTGGGCGGATTCCTGCTGGGCAGCCGACGGGCGCGCTCGCGCCGCATGTCCACGCAGCCGCCCGGCGCCGACACCCGCCGTGGCCCGCAGGACCAGTCGGGCGTCGGCTGGCAGACCCCGGAGGACAACCCGGAGAACCACTCCCACCACCGTCACTGACGGCTCACGCCGCGTGCTGCCGCTCCAGCTCCCGCTTCAGGTTGGCCAGCGTCCTGCGGATGTTGCGGGCCTGGAAGTCGGGGAAGGTGCTGCCCGACGTGACGATCCGGTCGAAGACACCGGCCACGAAGTCGGGCCAGGTACGGCGGTCGTCGGTCCAGATCTCGGTGACGCGGGTGCCCTCGCCCTCCGGCTCGAACCGGTACTCCCAGGTGGCGATCGGGCCGCGCAGGCGCGGGCGGCCCACGCCGATCGCGTGGACCCGGAAGGCGAAGCGGCGGCCCGGCTCGGCTGCCGTGACCGTGCACCGGGTCACCCAGCGGAAGCGTCCGCGCTTGTTCCGGCCGACGAAGCTGGTGCCCACCTCGGCCGGACCCGCCGCCGAGCCGGGGGTGGTGCCCAGGTTCTCCGGGCTCCAGCGGCCCATCTCGGCGGGGTCGCTCACCGCCCGGTAGGCGGCGTCCGGCGAGACGTCGATGACGATGCTGTCGCTCACACTCAACACACGGGCCACTGCGCTGCCTCCTACCGCGAACATCTAGCTACTGCCGAGTAGGAATCATGGCACGGCCCCCCGGCGCGGTCAGTCCCCGAGGGCCGACAGTGCGGCGGCGACCCGGTCGCCCACCTCCGGCGGGGTCGAGGCGTGCGGGGAGAACCTCAGCGAGTCCGCGCGCACCGTGGGCGTGACGCCCTCGGCGTGCAGCGCCTTCGCCACGAGCGCCGGGTCGCGGTCCGGCAGGGTGAAGGAGAGGATGCCCGCCCGCCGGGCCGGGTCGGTGGGGGAGAGGACCCGGCCCCCGTACTCCCGGACGACCTCGGCGAGTTCACCGATCCGCTCCGCGACGGCCGCCTCGATCGCGCCCACGGTGTGCCGTTCGACGAGGTCCAGCGCGGCCGCGAAGGCGGCTGCCGTCACCGGGCTCAGATTGGTGACGGACCAGCGGCCCGCGTCCGGGACGGGCGGATGCTCCTCGCCGTCGAAGAGGCCGACCTCCGCCACGCCCGTCCAGCCGGTGAGCACCGGTTCCAGGGTCTCCAGCGCGCGGTCGGACAGGGTGGCGAAACCCGTCGCCCACCCGGCGCGCAGCCACTTCTGGCCGCCGGCCACCACCACGTCCGCCGCGTCCCAGGGCAGCTCGGCAGCGCCGAACGCCTGGATGGCGTCCACCACCAGCAGCCGGTCCGGCCCGATCGCCTCCCGCAGCCCCGCCAGATCCGCCCGGAACCCGGTACGGAAGTCCACCGCGCTCACCGACAGCGCCACGACATCCTCGGTCAGCGCGGCCCGCACCAGCTCGGGGGTGACCCCGCCGCCGGGCTCCGGGTCGAGCCAGCGGGGCGTCACCCGGCCGAGCCCCGCGGTGCGGCGCCACGGGTAGTGGTTGGCGGGGAAGTCGGTGCGGGGGACGAGGACCGTGCCCTCCCGGATGCCGAGCGCGGCGTGGAAGAGGCCGGTGGACGCGTTCGGCAGCAGCACGGTGTTCCCGGCGTCGGTCCCCGCCAGGCGGGCGGCGGTCTCCCGCGCGGTCACCTCCGCGCGCATCAGGCCGTCCACCGTGGTGTGGTCGGCGCGGGCGGACTCCGCCAGGGCCCGCGCGGTGGCGTCCACCGCGTCCCGCGACGGCGGCCCGAACCGCGCGAAGTCGAGATACCCGGCCGGTGTGTCGAAGTGAGCTGCGTACGAAGTGAGCACGGGCTCATCCTCCCCGGTACGGCACGGGCCGGGCACCCCCGCCCTGGGGATGCCCGGCCCGTCCGTCCGCTCAGTGCCCGGCGGATTCCTCGGGACGCGCCCGGCGCGGCAGGAGGAAGGCGAGCAGGAACGTCAGGACGAGCATCCCGTCCACGATCCACAGCACGGTCTTCATGACGGACCCGAAGCCGCCCTTGAAGGCCGACGTGGCGGTGGACTGGAGGGCGGCCGGTATCCGGGCGCCGTCCTGCGGCGAGGTGATGACCGACCGGGTGTCCTTCTCCAGGGTGGCGCAGGAGGCCGGGGTCGCGGCCGGGTCCTTGGCGACCGCGCGGTCCGAGGCGCAGGTCCGCAAGTCCGCCACGACCCGGTCCTGGGCGGCCGGCGCGACATGCGCGGCGGTCAACTGCTTGCGCAGACCGTCGGAGTGGTGGTCGACGGCGGTGGCGATGCCGCCGCCCAGCAGGCCGAAGAAGACGGTGCCGAGGATGGCCACACCGAAGGCGCCGCCCAACTGCTGGACCGCCGTCATGGTGCCGGAGGCCGAACCCGTCTCGTGCTGTTCGACGCTGGCCAGCACGATGTCGAAGAAGGGCGCCATCAGCAGGCCCATGCCGATGCCGGTCACCAGGAGCGAGGGGAGGAGCTGCCAGGGGCCGACACCGCTGCCCGCGAGGTCCAGGGTCAGCCACACCGCGAACACGCCGAGCGCCATGACCAGCGCGCCGCCCTGGAGCACGGCACGGCCGAACCGGGTGACCGCCTGGGCGAGCCCGAAGCCGACGATCATGCCGCCCGACCAGGGCACCATCACCAGGCCCGCCTTCAGCGGCGAGTAGCCGAGACCGATCTGGGTGTACAGGTTGAAGACCAGCATGAAGCCCTGCATGGCCGAGAAGAAGACCAGGCCGAGGATCATGCCGCCGCTGAAGCCGCGCTTGCGGAACAGGCTGATGACCACCAGCGGGTCCAGGCCCGCCCGGCTGCGCCGCGCCTCGTACAGCGCGAAGGCGGCGAAGACGACGACCGAGGCGGCCATCATCACGAAGGTCCACACCGGCCAGTCGTACTCACGGCCCTGGACCAGCGGGAAGATGAGGAGCAGGGCGGCCAGGGAGACCAGGAGCATGCCGGGGATGTCGAGGCGCGGCTTGCTCTCGGAACGGGTCTTCGGCAGGTAGCGCACGGCACCCAGCAGGGCGGCGGCGCCCAGCGGCAGGTTGATCAGGAAGATCATGCGCCAGCCGGTGCCGAAGTAGTCGGCGTCCACCAGCCAGCCCGCCAGGATCGGCCCGGAGACCGCGGACAGGCCCATGACCGGGCCGAACATGCCGAACGCCTTCTGCGACTCCTTCGGCGGGAACATCTCCTTGATCATGCCGAGGCCCTGCGGCAGCATCACCGCGCCGAAGAGCCCCTGTATGACACGGGCGCCGATCAGCATCGCGGGCGACACCGAGACCGCGCAGAGCAGCGAGCCCACGGTGAAGCCGGCGGCGCCGACCAGGAACATGTTCCGGCGGCCGTGGATGTCGCCGAGGCGGCCGCCGGTGACCAGGCCGACGGCCATCGAGAGCGTGTAGGCGGCGGCGAGCCACTGCAGGGTGGAGGCACCGCCGCCCAGGTCGGCGCGCATGGACGGGCCCGCGATGTTCGTGACCACGGCGTCCAGGAGGTCCATCACCTCGGCCGCGAGGATCACGAAGAGCGCAGCCCAGCGCCATCGATAGGGCGCTGGTGAGTCAGTGGGCGTCTCGGCGGACGCGACACCGGTGGTGGACATCGAAAAACTCCTCGCGGAAGGGACCGGAGCCGGAGAACACTGTTCACCGTAGCAGAACAGTGCTCACTGAGAGAACGCTGTTCATCAAGATATAGCGCAAGCTCGCCGCGAGAACAAGATATATCGCGTTGGTCGCGAGGGAAGTGCCCTGTGGACAACCGCTCCGAGACCGAGCGCGCCGCGAACAAACCCCGCTCACCAGCCGTGAACACTGTTCTCCGACGGCCCTAGACTGTCCCCATGAGCGACGCGGCCGCCGGCAACCCCGCACTCCCTCCGCCGTCCCCCTGGGAACGCGAGCGTCCCGCCCGCCCGCAGACGGCGGCCCAGCGCACCCCGCTGTCGCGCGAGCGGATCGTCGAGGCAGCGTTCTCCGTACTGGACCGCCAGGGGCTCGACGGGCTCTCGATGCGCCAGGTGGCGGCCGAACTGGGCGTCACCGTCTCCGCGCTCTACGCCTACGTCAGCTCCAAGGACGACCTGCTGGAGCTGATGTACACCCGGCTCTTCGACGGCTTCACGATGCCCGCGCCCGACCCCGAACGCTGGCGCGAGCAGGTCCGGGACTACGCGCGCGCCGGACGCAAGCGTCTGCTGTCCCACCGGGACGTGGCCCGGATCTCCATGGCCCACGTCCCCTTCACGGCCGAACTGCTGCCGCATGTGGAGGGCTTGCTCGCCATATTCCGTACGGCCGGGCTGCCGGACCGGATCGCGGCGGAGGCCGGGGACCTCATCTCCACCTACATCGACGGCTTCGTGCTGGAGGAGGGCATGTGGCAGGACCGGGCCGCCGCCCGGCCCGACGACGGCGACTCCTCACTGGCCCGCCCCGACTGGCGCGAGATGGCCGGGGAGATGCAGAACTACTTCGCGTCCCTGCCCCCGGCGGACTTCCCCCACCTGCGCGCCCTCGCGGACGTGATGGTGACCGACTCCTCCGACGAGCGGTTCGACATCGGCCTGGAGATCATCCTGCGGGGCCTGGCGAGCTACCTGCCCGACAAGGCGCCGGACGCCTGACTCAGCGACCGCCCGCCGCCCGCGCCTTCGGCGTGTCGCCGAACGGCAGCGCACCGCCGCTGAGACGGGCCCGGATGCCGTCCCGCTCCACGGTGATCCGCTGGATACGGATGTCGCCCGGCGTCTTCGGCAGCTCGAACGACAGATTGAGCTGATCCGCGAGCTGCGGCTCGGTGACACCCCGTACCGCGCCCATCAGCTTGGGGTCGACGCCGAGCTTCGCGGGCAGGTCGGGCTGGTCGGCGACCACGTCGAACAGGTTGACCTTCATCAGCTTGCCCACGAACCCCGGCGTGCCGGTGAGCCGCTCCAGGGCCGACTCGTTGCGCAGCGCGTCGCGGATCTGCGACCGGTCGATCCCGGCCCGCTCCGCGATCGCCGGTACGGCCAGCATGGCGCGCACCTTGTCCCGCTGTTTTGCGACCTCGCGCGCCGCCTTCGGGGTGAGCCGGAGCCCTCCGTTCCGGCCGGGCCGGAAGACCGCCACGTCCCCGATGTCGAGCCGCATACGGCTGATGTCGGTCGAGACCCCCCGGTCGCCGGACCGCCCGATCCGCGCCTCCGCGTGCAGCCCGAGCCGCTGCCCGCCGATCGGCACCTGCCCGTCCGCCTTGATCGCATGGTGGCCCAGCTTGCTGAACTGCACCTGGGACGCGCCCAGTTCACGGTCGAGGTCCTCGAAGGAGAGCAGTACGTCGCCGTCGACGGAGTGGACGGTGCCGCCCTTGAGATGGGAGGGGAGGTCGCCGTCGAGCCGTACGTCGTGCGCGGTGGCGTGGACGCGGGCCAGGGAGACCCGGTCGGCGGCGAGGTCGGGGACGGTGACGTGCGCGGTGTCGATCCGCTTGTCCAGCACCTGGGTCAGGAACGGGAAGCCGTCGATCTCCACCTGCGGCGCGGCCTCCAGATGCAGCGACTTCTGCAACTGGTCCTCGGTCTTGCGCTCCGCGAACAGCACCGCGAACCGGTCGCCCAGCACCAGGAACGCCAGCGCGACGGCGACCGCGATCCCGGCCTTCACCAGGCGCCGCAGGTTCTTGAACGGCCGGGTGCGCTTCCGCCCGCGCCTGCGGCGACCGGCGGGCCGCCCGGCACCCTCCCGGTAGGGATCGGCTTCCCCGTAAGGGTCGGCCCAGCCCCCTGACGGGCCGTCAGGTACGGCGTGGGCCTGGTCGTTCGTCGAGCGGTGGGACGCCATGCGAGTGGAGGAGCGCATCACGCCACCCAAACACGTCACCGCAGGTCGGACGCAAGTTCAGCCTCTCGGGCGCGACGGTTCTCACACCGTGGTGGCGGGGACGCGTGGTGCGGGTGAAGAGGTCTGGCCGATCATGTGGCGACCGTGTGACCATGGAGGGAGAGCAGTGTTCCGCCTCCGGCTGCGAAGGAGGTCACCATGGCAGCCGAACCGCCCTTCGAGCCGCCCATCGGGCCTGTCCTGACGGTCTCGGCCGCCGACGTCCGGCTGCCCGAGCTGATCCTGGCCGGGGACATCGGCGCCGAGGCCCTGCGTGATCTGGAGGAGGTCCTCGGCGCCCCGCCACTGCACACGGCCACCGCCTGGACCGTCGACATGAGCCAGGTGACCCGCATCGACCTGGCCTGCGCCTACGCCCTCCTGCGCGGAGCCACCCTGCGCCCGGAACCCGCCGAACTCACCATCCGCGGCCCCCGCCGGGCCGTCCAGCGCATCCTGCGCAACGCGGGGCTCGACGTGGTGGCCGTCATCGAGGAGTAGGGCGCCCTACGCCGGTCCCTCCGCGACCTCGGCCGGCTCGCCGCCGGTGATCCGCACCAGCTCCGGATATGTCGTCCGGAACACCGTGTGCGGCATCCCGGCGCCCGCCCAGAGGTGCTCGTACCCGGCCAGGGTCGCGTCGATCAGGGTGCGCACCGGCTGCGGATGGCCGACCGGGGCCACGCCGCCCACCTCCTGGCCGGTGGCCGTCAGGACGAAGGCCGGGTCCGCGCGCCGGACGCGCTTGCGGGCCACGCCCAGCAGACCGGCGAGGCGCCGGGTGTCCACGCGGTGGGCGCCGCTGGTGAGGACGAGCAGCGGGTCGCCGTCGACGGAGAAGACCAGGCTGTTGGCGATCGCGCCCACCGGGCAGCCGACCTGGGCCGCCGCCGTGGCCGCGGTGGGCGCCGGGTCGGGGAGTTCGACCACCTCGGCGTCGCTGCCGAGTTCCCGCAGGGCCTCGCTGACCCGCAGTACGCGTTCGTGCACGGTGACCTCCGGTCACTTCTCGTCGGTGCCGCCGGGGCCGGCCACTCCTCGGCGAGGACCGACCAGACCTCGCTGTCCTGCCGTACGCCCCGGTGGGGGTAGCGGCGGCGCAGGGTGCCCTCGTGGGTCATGCCGAGACGGCGTGCGGCCGCGCTGCTGCGGGTGTTGCCCGCCGCGACCCACCATTCCACACGGCTCATCTCGCAGGTGCCCGCGTCAACTCGCCGCCACCGCCGTCGCGTTCACCCACGGCCTGGTCGTGCAGGCTCTTTTCGATCCCGGGCGGTTCCCCGAGAACGCTCAAGTCGCCCTGCTGGACGGCTTCTTGGCGTCCCTCGCCGCGTCCTGAACCGGCCCCCTCCGCTAGTACCGCCGTTCGATTCGATCGCTCACGCATATGTGCGAGACCCACGGGCAACCGAAGCGGAAGGCGTAGAGGACAGGTGAAGGACCTCCTCGAAGACTCCCGTTCAGGGGAGGGGATCGTGGACAGAACAGACAGCAAGAGCGAGAAGAGCGGTCAGGATTCGGACGAGCGCATGGACCTGCCGACCGTGATGCGGCAGGCGAGCCAACAGCTCTCCGGGCTGCTCCAGCGTGAAGTGGGCGCGGTCTCCGCCGTGAAGGCCACCGACGACGGCTGGGTGGCGGACGTCGAGGTCGTCGAGGTCGAGAAGGTGCCGGACACGATGAGTGTCATGGCCTCCTACCGCGTCGAACTCGACAAGCAGGGACGGCTCATGGCCTACGAGCGCGTACGCCGGTATGCCCGGGGCCAGATCGACCGCCGCTGAATCAGAGGGCGGCCGCAGCGGATCGAGCCGCGCGGCGCCCTGAACGGATCGACGGAAAGAAGCCAGCATGACACTCGTACAGCAGTCCAGCACCCAGTCCGGCGGAAGCGGCGGCGGTGGCGGAAATCTCTACGACGTCCTCGAACTCATCCTGGACCGAGGGCTCGTGATCGACGCGTTCGTGCGCGTCTCCCTCGTCGGCATCGAGATACTCAAGATCGACGTCCGGGTGGTCGTCGCCAGCGTCGACACCTACCTGCGCTTCGCCGAGGCGTGCAACCGGCTGGACCTCGAGTCGGGGCGCAAGGCGCCGGCCCAGCTCACCGACATCGTCGGCGACACCGTGGAGAGCGGGGCCAAGGGGAAGTCGAAAGGAGCACTGACCGGAGCCGTCGAGGCGTTCACCGAGTCGCTCGGGAGCAAGCGCGACGACTCCGAGGAGGAGGAGCCGCAGCCCCGTAAGCGCGCGGCGCGCAAGTCCACGTCCAGCCGGCAGTCCAGCCAGAACCGCGGGGAGTAATCCGTGCCCACCTATGTCTACGGCATCACCGGAGCCGACCACCCGCTGCACCTGGAAGAGGTCTTCGGCGTCGGCGAGACCCCGGCACCGCTGCGCACCGTACGCACCGGCGACCTCACCGCCGTCGTCAGCGACGCGCCGGAGGGCCTGCGGGCCAAGCGCCGCGATGTGCAGGCCCACCAGCGCGTGCTGGAGGTCCTGATGGGCGACGGCGCCACTCTCCCCATGCGCTTCGGCCTGCTCGCCCCCGACGACGAGCAGGTGGCGAGCGCGCTGGACGCCGAGGGCGACCGCTACCGTGCCCGCCTGGAAGAGCTGGACGGCCACGTCGAGTACCACCTGAAGGTCTCCCGCGACGAGGACGACCTGCTGCGCGAGATCGTGGCCGAGTCCGGCCAGGTCCGCGAGCTGCGCGAGCGCACGCGGGACCAGTCCGGCGCGCACGACGAGCGGGTCGCGCTCGGCGAGCTGATCTCCCACGAGGTGTCCGCCCGCAGCAGCGCGGAGGCCGAGGACCTCGCCCAGCGGCTCTCGCCCGCGGCGACCCGTCTCTCGGCGGGCGAGCCCAGCTCGACGCACTTCCTGAACGTGTCCTTCCTCGTCCCCGAGGACGGGGTGGAGAGCTTCGTCCAGGCCGTGTCGCGCGAGTCGGACCAGCGCGGGGACGCGTACACCTTCACCCTCACCGGGCCGCTGCCGCCGTACAGCTTCGTCTGACCCCACTCGCCCGGCCGACGACGGAAGGGAGCGCCGGAATGGGACTCATCACCGGCATCGTGACCTTTCCCCTCGCCCCCGTGCGCGGCTCGCTCTGGGTCATCGACCAGGTGCTGACCGCGGCGGAGGAGGAGTACTACGACCCGGAACCCGTCCGGCGCGAACTGGCCGAACTCGAACGTGCGTTGACCAGCGGCCAGATCTCCGACGAGGAGTACGACCGCCGCGAGGACGAACTGCTCGACAGGCTGGACGAGATCGACGCCCACCGGCGAGCGAACGGAGGAAGTCGCTGACCAGACCGCGCAATCGACGACCCGCAGAGACTGAGGTGCTCAACGAATGACGAAGAACGCCAAGATAGCCGCCGCCCTGGTGGGCGGATACGTACTGGGGCGGACCAAGAAGGCCAAGATGGCCATCGGCCTGGGCATGTTCCTGGCCGGCAAGAAGCTCGATCTCGACCCGCGCCGCATCGGCACGCTGCTCGCCGAGTCGCCCGCGCTCGCCGGTCTCAACGCCCAGGTCCGCAAGGAGCTGGTGGAGACCACGAAGGCCGCGGCCACCGAGGCGCTGACCAAGCGCGCCACCGGTCTCGCCGACTCGCTCGCCGACTCCATCTCCCAGCGCACCAAGGCGCTCGACGGCCCGCAGAACGACGAGGCCGAGGAAGATGAGGGCGAGGAGGAGGAGAAGCCCGCCAAGCAGCAGCGCTCCTCCGCCTCCGGGGGCACGCGCCGCAAGACCGCGGCCGCCCGCAAGAGCACCGGCGCCGCGAAGTCGGCCGCCTCCCGCAGCGGCGCCTCCCGCGCCGGCGGGGCCGCCAAGAAGCGGGCCTCCTCCGCCACGCGCAAGAGCGGCGGTAACGGCAATGGCTGACTCCGCACTGAGCAAGGCCAAGGACGAGGTCGTCCACAACGAGTCGACCGACCGTCTGAAGGAGGCGCTGGGCAACTATCTGCGCGCCCGCGCCGAGCACACCGTCAGCTCGCTCGGTCACAAGCTCGGCGAGAGCGTCACCAAGCTCGGCACGCCCGGCGAGGGCGGACCGCTCAAGAGCCTGGCCAAGGGCGGGCAGGCGCTCGCCGACGGCAAGTCGCCGGCGCAGGCCGCCATGTCGGCCGGCGTCTCCCACCTGAAGGACACCGTGAAGGACAAGGTCAAGGGTCTGTTCGGCAAGGGGCGCAAGTCCGGCGGCGGCAAGTCCAAGAGCGTGACCATCGTCGAGGACATCGAAGTCGGCGTGCCGGTGCGCGAGGCGTACGACCAGTGGACCCAGTTCCAGGAGTTCTCCACCTTCGCCAAGGGCGTGGTGAGCGTCGAGAAGGCGGACGACACCTCCAGCAACTGGAAGGTGAAGGTCGCCAAGTCCACCCGTAGCTGGAAGGCGAACGTCACCGAGCAGGTGCCGGACGAGCGGATCACCT
Organism: Streptomyces bauhiniae; assembly: GCF_004784475.1. Taxonomy (GTDB): domain Bacteria; phylum Actinomycetota; class Actinomycetes; order Streptomycetales; family Streptomycetaceae; genus Streptomyces; species Streptomyces seoulensis. Next base: position 685,724 of record NZ_SRRT01000002.1, on the reverse strand, counting down.
GGACCACCGAGGGCGCCAAGGGCACCGTCAAGGGTGTCGTCACCTTCCACGCCATCACCGACAACCTCACCAAGGTGCTGCTGGTCCTCGAGTACTTCCCCAAGGGGCTGTTCGAGAAGACGGGCAACATCTGGCGCGCCCAGGGCCGCCGGGCCCGGCTCGACCTCAAGCTCTACCGCAAGTTCATCATGATGCGCGGCGAGGCGACCGACGGCTGGCGCGGTGAGATCCGCGACGGCGACGTGGTCGTCAGCCACGAGGACGCCATCGAGCAGGAAGAGGCGGAACAGAACGAGGAACAGGGCGAGGAGCAGGACGAGCCGCGCGCTGAGGAAGAGGGCGACGAGCCCACCGACGAGGCCGACGCCGACGCCGACGAGGACGACCTCGAGGACGACGAGTTCGCCGACGAGGCCGCCGAGGACGAAGAGCCCGCCGAGGACGGCGAGGACGAGTACCTCGACGAGGCCGACGAGGACGGCGAGGACGCCGAGCCCGAGGACGCCGAGGAGTACGAGGCCGAGGCCGACGCGCCGGAGGACGAGGAGTCCTACGACGAGGCCGAGGAAGAGCCCGAGGCGGACGAGGAGAAGGCTCCCCGGTCCTCCCGGCGCCGGCGCACCGCCGACGCGAGCGCCTGATCCGGGAACCAGCCGAAAGACAGGGTTGAGAACGTGTCCGATTCACTCGCCGGTCGAATGCCGGCCCCTCCGCGCACCGCGCCGTCCTACGCGGGGCAGGGAAGCAGCGCCAATCTGGCCGACATTCTGGAGAGGGTCCTCGACAAGGGAATTGTGATCGCGGGGGACATCCAGATCAATCTGCTCGACATAGAGTTGCTGACCATCAAACTCCGCCTGCTCGTCGCATCCGTCGACAAGGCGAAGGAAATGGGCATCGACTGGTGGGAGCACGATCCCTCGCTCTCCTCCCGCGCGCAGCCGTCCGCCACCGCTCCCGCCGCGTCCGACCCGGGCTTGAGCGAGGAGAACGAGCGGCTGCGGGCCGAGATCGCCCGACTGCGCGCCGCCGCCGAGCTGCCCGCCGGCCGGCAGGCCGACGCGGAGGCCCGGCCCGAGCCCGCGGAACGGGAGACCGGCCGTGAGTGAAACGGAGATGGAGTACGTGTACGCCGTCGGCCTGGGGGACCTGGCCCTCGACGGGACGGCCCCGGTCACCGGGGTCGACGGCGGCACCGTACGCACGGTCGGCGGTGGACGGGGGCTCACCGCCCTGGTGTCCGCCGTCCCCGCCGACCGGTTCGCCGAGGAGCACCTCGCACCCCAACTGGAGGACCTGGAAAGGCTGGAGGCGATCGCGCGGGCCCACCACGCCGTGGTGGACGCCGCCTTCGCCACCGCCACCGTCCTCCCGATGCGGCTGGCCACGGTCTACCGCGACCAGGCGCGGGTGGCGGCGATGCTCGACGAGCAGCACCCCTATTTCGAGGAGCTGCTGCGCACCCTGGACGGCCATGTCGAACTCGGGCTGAAGGTGTACGCCGAGCCGCGCGCCGCCGCGCCCGCCGAGGAGCCCGAGCCGGCGGGCGCGAGCCCCGGCCGCGCCTATCTGCAGCGCCGCCGCGCCGAGCGCCGCCGCGCCCAGGACACCTACGGCGCCGCCCGCGACACCGCGGAACAGGCGGCCGGGGTGGCCTCGGCGCTCGCCTCCGCCCGTGCCGTCCACCGTCCCCAGCAGGGCGAGTGGTCGGCCGGGCGGGGCGAGAACGTGGCCAACGAGGCGTACCTCGTGCCCCGGCAGGACGTGGAGCGGTTCCGTACCGAGCTGGCCGCGCTCGCCTCGGACCTCCCCGGTGTCACCATCGAGGTGACCGGGCCCTGGGCGCCGTACTCCTTCGCGGGCGGGGTCACGAGTTGAGCATGCGGCCCGCGAACGGACAGGACGCCGAGCCGGTCGGACAGCCGCCCGTCGCCCTGATCGACCTGCTGGACCGGCTGCTGAACGGCGGGGCGGTGCTCACCGGCGACATCGTGCTGAGCATCGCCGACGTCGACCTGGTGCACATCAACCTGCGCGCGGTCATCCGCTCGATCACGGGGGACGCGCCGGGCCCCGCCATCATGCCGCCGCGTGCCCGCCCCGAGGAGGAGCGATGACGCCGGAAACACCCGCGAACGCGCTGGCCGCCCATATGCGGACGGACCCCGACACCGTGGAACGGGATCTGATGAAGCTGGTCCTCACCATTGTTGAATTGCTGCGCCAGCTCATGGAGCGCACCGCCATTCACCGGGTGGACCAGGGAGATCTCGAAGAGGACCAGGAAGAACGCATCGGTATGACGCTGATGATTCTCCAGGAACGCATGGAAGAACTGTGTGAGCGATACAACCTGACAATGGACGAACTGAATCTGGATCTCGGGCCGTTGGGATCGTTGCTTCCCCGAGACCTGTGAATTCCGAAAACCTGTTTTGCCGCCGGGGGAAAGGACAGTAGGGCACTATGACTGACGACAAAAAGAGCAGCAGGAGCACCACCGCGGCGAGTGCCAAGAAGGCCGCCTCCTCCCGCACCGCCACGGCGCGGGCGACGGCCGGCAACGCCAAGGAGCAGGCGCAGGAGGCCAAGAAGTCGACGGTCTCCACCGCCCAGTCGGTCGGTGACACCACCCAGCGCGTGAGCCGCGCGGCCGTCGCCGGTCTGCAGACCGGCCAGCAGGTCGTCGCGGCCAACACCGCCAAGGCTGTCCAGGCCGCGGGCACCGCGTGGACGGTCATCAAGCACCGCAAGGCGGTCGCCGCCGCGGCCGCGGCCGGTGTGGCGGGCGTCGCCGGAGCGGCCTTCGCGATAGGCCGCACGACGGCCAAGCCCCCGATGGGCCCGCTGACCCGACTGGCCAAGGGCCGGATCTGAGCACACTCGCTCCGCGAGAACAGCACCACCCACGGCGACCTCCCCCGCGTCCCCCGACGCGCGGGAGGTGCTCGTGTGTCCGGGGTGCCTTCTGTGACGAACCGCACCCTACGGGCGAAGGCGCAGGCAGACGCGGGTGCGGTGGCTGACCGTACGCGAACGTCACAGGCGGCGGACCGGGGGAGGAGTACGGGTCTGCCACGATGGTCGGGCCGCAGGCCGGGCAGGTCCCCTTGGTGACACCCGCCGCGGCAGCCGACAGTTCCGGCGGAACCACCGCGCAGGCCGACGAGGGCCCGCGGCTCCGCCGCCTCCGCCGAGACCCGCGCGCGTCACCGCGACCGGGCCTGTTCCACCGGGTACGCCATCATGTCCTTCTCCTCCGCCGGTGCCCCGCGCCCGCGTGCGCTCACCGACGCCTCCTCGCCCTGGCGTTCCCTGAAGTACCCCAGCATGCGGTGGTGGTCCGTCGCCCACCTCGTCTCCAACACCGGCACCTGGATGCAGCTCACGGTCCAGAACCTGCTGGTGCTCCAGATCACCGGCTCGGCCGCGGCGACCGGCCTGTCCATGTCCGTACAGGCGGCCCCCGGACTGCTGATGGGCCTGGCGGGCGGCACCTTCGTCGACCGGTGGCCGCGCAAGCTGACCGCAGCCGTCAGCCAGGCGCTCCTCGGCGTCGTCGCCCTCGTCACGGCGTTCCTCGTCGTCACGCACCGGCTCGACCTGCCCGCGCTCATGGCGCTGGCCGCCGTGACCGGTCTCGTCGCCACCGTCGACGGACCGGCCTGCTCGCTGCTCGGCAACGACCTCGTACGCGCCGAGGACGTGCCCTCCGCCATCGGCGTGGGCTCCCTGGTGCACAGCGCCGGGCGGCTCGCGGGCGCGGCGCTGGCCGGAGTCACCGTCGGCCTGCTCGGGACGGCCTCCGCCTACGCGGCGAACGCGCTGTCCTTCCTGTTCGTCGCGGCCGTGATCCCCTTCCTGCGGCCCCTGCGACACACCGAGCCCGCCACCCCGGACCGCGCCTCGAAGCCGGACATGAGCGCCAGGGAAGGGCTGCTCTTCTTCGTGCGCCGCCCGCGCCTGGTGGCTCTCGCGGGCATCACCGGGATCAGCGCGGTGTTCGGCCGCAACTACGCGCTCACCCTGGCGGTCCTGGTCACCGGGCCGCTCGCCGGCGGGGCCGGGTCGTTCGGCACGGTCTCCACGGTGCTCGCCGCCGGGGGCATCGTCGGCGCGGTGCTGGCCGCTCGGCTGCGCAAGCCGTCGGTCCGGCTGGTCGGTCTGCTCGCCGCGGCCGGGGGTCTGCTCCAGGTGGTGGCCGGACTCGCGCCGTCGCTCGCGGTGCTGCTGGTGCTCGTGCTGCCCATGGCCGTCGTGGAATCGGTCTCGGACACCGCCGGGACGACCGTCCTCCAGACCGACCCGCCGCCCCGTCTGCGGGGCCGGGTGCTCGGCGTCTGGAGCACCGTCTCCACCCTCTGGGGACTCGCGGGTCCGCCGGTGCTGGGCCTGCTGATGCAGCACGCCGGGGCGCGGGGCGCCCTGGTCGCGGGCGGGCTGCTCATCGCCGCCACGGTCGGCGCGGGCCACCTGCTGCGCGGCCGGTGGACCTCCGCGCCGGTGCCGGCGGCCAAGGACCCGGCCGCCGTCCTCGTCACCGCCGCCTGAGGGTCATTCCTCGCCGGTGCGGCGTACGCACTCGGTGACGACCGCGCGGAGACTGTCCGTGCGGGCCAGGATCGCGCGCTGGATCATCGCGCCGTTGCCGTGCTTCAGCAGGCCCGCGAGGGTGTCCTGGACGCCCTTGGCGTCGCCGTGGTCGTCCAGGGCGTCGCGTACGTGGTCGAAGAGCGCGCGCACCACCGTCTCCGCCGGGGCCGGACGCATGGTCAGGGGGTGCAGCAGGTGCTCCTCCAGGCCGAAGCGGGCGGCCTGCCAGGCGGCGAGCCGGACCAGGGAGGTGCTGAGCCGGGCCGGGGGTTCACCCGCCTGCCACTCGCGGGCGGCCGTCTCCACGAGCGCGCGGCACAGCAGGGCCAGCAGGACCGTGGTGTCCGGGTCCAGACAGACGTCGGCGACCCGGATCTCGACCGTGGGGTACTGGGCGGAGAGCCGGGCGTCGAAGTAGATCATCCCGGTGTCCCGCAGCACGCCGGTGCCGACCAAGTCCCGTACCTGCTCGTGGTACCGGTCGGCGGAGCCGAAGACGTCCGTCGGCCCGGCCGAGGGCCAGCGGCCCCACATCTGGCTGCGGTAGCTGTTGTAGGAGCTGTCCTGGCCCTGCCAGAAGGGGGAGTTGGCGCTCAGCGCGAGCAGGACCGGCAGCCAGGGGCGGATGCGGTCCAGTACAGCCACGCCCTCCTCGTCCGAGTCCACCGAGACGTGCACATGACACCCGCAGGTGAGCTGGTCCGACAGGGTCAGCCCGAAGCGGTCGGCCATCCAGTGGTACCGCCGGTCCGGAGTGAGGGTCGGGTTGACCGGCAGGGGAGAAGTACCGAGCGCGGCGACCGCCGCACCCGTGCGCCCGGCCAGCCGCCCCGCCTCGGCCCGGCACCGGCGGATCTCGGCGGCCAGTTCCTCGGCGCGGGTCTGCGGGGCGGTGGCGAACTCGAGCTGCTGGCGTTGCAGCTCCGGCTCGAAGACCTGCTCCCCGTCCTTCCGGACGGCGTGGCCGGCCTGCGCCAGCACCGCCGCAGCGACCGCCCTCGGCTCGCCGCTCTCCGCGTCCACCAGGAGGAGTTCCTCCTCCACTCCCACGCTGCGCACCCGGCCCGTCCTCCCTGCCCGGTCCGGGGACCGGCCTTCTTTCCTCGCGTCCAATCGGTCAGTCGTCGCCCGAGCCGGGTTCGGCCATCCTGCGATGGGCCTCGGCCTTGAGCTTGTCGGGGACCACCTTGGCGGCCATACCCTGCGCCTTCGTCCTGGCGGACCCCGCGATTACTTTGTCCTTGCCCTCGAAAAGGGCGTCCAGTCCCTCACGCGCGACCTCGGCCGGATCGTCCTTCTCCTGGCGGCCGACCTGCGTGTCGTCCATGTCGGCGCGGTGGAAGAACTCGGTCTCGGTGGGGCCGGGCATCAGCGCGGTCAGGGTGACACCGGTGTCCTTCAGCTCGCTCTGCAACGCCTGGGTGAAGGACTGCACGAACGACTTCGACGCGTTGTACACCGCCTGGAAGGTGCCGGGCATCGTGGAGGCGATGGACGAGGTGACGAGGATGCGGCCCCGGCCCCGGGACACCATCTCGCGCACCACCCGCTTGCCCAGGTGCACGGTCGAGCGCACATTGAGGTCGACGATCTCCAGCTCGTCCTCCAGATCGGTCTCCGCGAACGGGCCGCCCTGGCCCACCCCCGCGTTGAGCACCGCCACATCGAGGGGACGGCCCGTCGCGCTGACCGCCGTCCACAGCTCCTCCGCCTGGTCGTAATGGCGCAGGTCGGCCCGGACCGGCTCCACCGACGCCCCGGTCTCCGCCCGGATGTCCTGGGCCGCCTGCCGCAGCCGGGTGTCGTTCTCGGCGTTGACGATCAGGTCGTAGCCGCGCTCGGCAAGCTGCTTGGCCAGCTCGAAGCCGATACCGCTGGACGCGCCCGTGACCAGGGCGAGAGGCTTGAGATCGTTCATGGCCGGGTCTCTTCCTGTACGAGTTCTGTACGAGTTCTGCTGTAAAGGGCCGGCGCGGGCGGGGCGCGCCTCGCGTACCTCCCGCAGTTCCCATATCGGCCGGTCCTGAACGGTCCGGGGACACGGTGGCCCCGATCGAGGGCGTTTCCGTGCTCCCGTCGGAGGGGACTCGCTGTCCATGGTGGCCAACCGCGTGCCGGTCCTGCGGGCCCGCTGGCTGACGCAGACCTTCCTGAGCTGGCCCTACCCGCCGGCGACGGTCCAGGCGCTGCTGCCCGAGGGGCTGGTCGCCGACGAGTTCGAGGACGCCGCGTGGGTCACGCTCACGCCGCTCCTCATGGCCGACGTCCGGGTTCTCGGGATGCCCGCGCTGCCCGCCTTCGCGGAGACCAACCTGCGGACTTATGTGCGCGGAGGGGACGCCGTGTGGTTCCTCTCCCTCGACGTGACCTGCCCGCCGCTGCTGGCGGGCCGCGCGCTGGGCGTGCCGTACCACCTGGCCGACCTGCGCGTCTCCGTCACCGGGGACACCGTCACGTACACCGGTACGCGCCGCACCGGCGACGCCGGGTACCGCCTGGTCGTCCGGCCGGGCGCGCCCGTGGAGCCGACGGAGCTGGACGGGTGGCTGACCTCGCGGTGGCGGGCGTACAGCAGGCGGCTGGGCCTGCTCTGGGAGACGCCCGTGGGGCACGAGCCCTGGGCGCCGGCCGGGGTCTCGGTGGCGGCGCTGGAGCAGACGGTCACGCAGGCGGCCGGGCTGCCCGCGCCGCGCGGCGAACCCAGGGCGCTGTTCTCCCGGAGCGTCGACCACGCATGGGTGGGCGCGACCCGGCCCGTGCGATCCCCGACCCCACCGAACCCCCGACAAGGAGGCCGGACATGAGCGAGCAGACCCCGACCCCGTCCCAGGCAGAGGGCGAGCGGGAACCGGACCCGGAGACCGAGGGCCGTACCCGTGCCGTCCACCCCGACGTGGCGCGCACCACCCCCTCGCAGGCCGAGGGCGAACGGCTGCCGGAGGACGACGAGTAGCCCCCGCTACCGGAGCGCGTGCACCGCAGCCGCGAACACCGGCGGCATCCGGGACGCCACCGGCACGATGAGCCGGGCGGTGCCCGGACGGCTGCTCGCGGCCAGCAACGCCCTGGTCAGCAGCCGGTGGCGGCGGGTGACCAGCGTCCACTCCCGCTCGTACCGCTCCGGCCGCCCGGCCGCGAGGCACCGTACGGCGGCCTCGGCCGTCGCCAGGGCGAGCGCGATGCCCTCGCCGGTGAGCGCGTCCACGTAGCCCGCCGCGTCCCCGACGAGCAGCACCCGGCCCGCGACCCGGCGCCGCACCCGCTGCAGCAGCGGCCCGGCACCGCGCACCTCGGTCGCGCCGGCCCCGCGCAGCGCGGCGGTGAGCGCCGGGAAACCGGCCAGGTGCTCGTCGTAGCCGCGCCGGACCCGGCTCAGCACCGCGACCCCGACCAGGCCGTCGGCGACCGGGGTCACGTACGCCTCGCCCTGGCCGGACCAGTGGACCTCCACGAAGTCCGTCCACGGGGCGATCCGGTAGTGCCGGCGCAGTCCGTACCGCCCCTGCGTGCCGCCGGGCAGCTCCAGGCCGAGGCGGCGGCGGACGGGGGAGTGCAGGCCGTCGGCGGCGATCAGCCAGCGGGCCGTGATCCCGGCGGCGGTGACGCTGTCCCGCGTCTGACGCACCTCGCCGACCTTGCCGGGCACGATCCGCACACCGAGGCCGAGGGCGCGCTCGTGCAGCGCGTGGTGCAGGGTCGTACGGCGGACACCCAGCCCCGGCCGGTCGCGGAAGGGGGCTTCGGCGCGGCGGACGCCGTCCACGTAACGGATGCCGCGCAGCTCCCGGCCCGCAGGCTCCACACCGAGCGCCCTGAGCGAGGCGACCCCACCGGGCATGACGCCCTCGCCACACGCCTTGTCCACGGGCGCGGAACGGGGCTCGACCACCACGACGGTCAGCCCGGCCAGCCTGGCGTGCACGGCCGCCGCGAGTCCGGCCGGGCCGCCCCCCGCCACCAGGACGTCGATCACGCCGCGACCGCGGCGGCCAGCGCCTGGTTCTCGCACCGGATGCGCACGGTCAGCACGGCGGCGTTCAGCACCGTGAACGCCACGGCGGTCACCCAGGCGGTGTGCACCAGCGGCAGCGCCACCCCCTCGGCCACCACGGCCACGTAGTTCGGATGCCGCAGCAGCCGGTACGGCCCCCGCGCCACCAGCGGCAGACCCGGTACGACGATCACGCGGGTGTTCCAGCGCGGCCCGAGCGTCCCGATGCACCACCACCGCAACGCCTGCGCGCCCACCAGCACGGCCAGCATCGGCCAGCCCAGCGCGGGCACGAACGGCCGCCCGCCGAGACACACTTCGAGCGGACAGCCCACCAGCAGACCCACGTGCAGGGCGACCATCGCCGGATAGTGCCCGTCACCCGCCACGATCGCCCGACGGGCCCTGCTCCAGCGCTCGTTGCGCCGGGCCACGACGAGTTCGCCGACCCGCTCACCCGCGACGACGGCCACCAGCAGCGCGTACCAGATCATGTTTCCTCCTGTCGGGCTCACCAGCTCAGCAGCACCAACTCGCAGGCCAGGCCCGGCCCGATGGCCAGGAGCAGGCCCGGAGTGCCGGGAGTTGGGCGGCGTTCGGTGAGGGTGTCGCGCAGGATGTGGAGTACGGAGGACGAGGAGAGGTTGCCGACCTCGGCCAAGTGGCGCCAGCTCAACGCGAGTTCCTCGGCGGGAAGATCGAGCGCCTCGGTGACGGCGTCCAGGATGCGGGGGCCGCCGGGGTGACACACCCAGGCCGTCACGTCCTGCGGCTTCAAGCCGTGGTCGGCGAGGAACTCCCTTACGTCGTCGGCCAGATGGTGCCGGAGCACCCGCGGGATGTCCGGATCGAGGACGACCTTGAAGCCCGACTCCCCGATGTCCCAGCCCAGTACGCCGCCCGCGTCCGGGTACAGACGGCTGCGCGAATCCACGATCACCGGGCCGGTGAACGCGCCCGCGCGGTCCGCCCCGCAGGCCACCACGGCGGTCGCGCCGTCGCCGAAGAGGCCGGTGGCGACCAGGTTGGCCGTCGAGGCGTCGCCGCGCTGGAAGGTGAGCGAGCACAGCTCGACCGACAGCAGCACCGCCACCTGGTCCGGCCGCCCCAGCAGGAAGTCGTGCACGCGGGCCAGGCCGGCCGCGCCCCCGGCACAGCCCAGCCCGAACAACGGCACCCGCCGCAGGTCCGGGCGCAGCCCGAGCCGGCCCGCCACCCGCGCGTCGACGGACGGGACGGCGACCCCGGTGACCGAGGTGAGGACCAGCAGGTCCACGTCGGCCGCCGACAGCCCGGCGGTGCGCAGCGCCTCCCGGACCACGCGGGCGCCGAGATCGGTGGCGGTGGTGATGAAGAGGTCGTTGGCGGCGCCGAAGCCGTCCAGCGTCTCGTACCGCTCCAGCGGCAGCGTCATGTGGCGGGCGCGGACCCCGGCGTTGCGGTGCAGCCGGTCCAGGACCTGGCGGTCGGTGCCCTCGGGCAGACAGGCGCGGGCCACCATGTCGGTGATCTCGGCCTGGGCGAAGCGGTACGGCGCGAGGGCACCGTGCACGGCGGCGATCCGCGTCATGAGGCTCCCGTACGTCGGCCGATCCGGGTGGACTCAGCAGCCCTTCCCTGCACCGCCGACCCGGCACCAGAGATCGCCCGTCCGGCCGTTCCGGATCGTGACGCGCCGGGCGGGCCCCTACGATCGCCGGGTGGTGACCCCCGAGCAGTCGACGATCCCGGCCCGCAAGGTCTCCGCCCTGGCCGGGTCCTGTCACCCGGGCCCGCTGGTGGTGGTCACCGCACTGACGGCGGCGCTGGCCGTGACGGCCGGTCAGGAACCCGGCCGCTGCCTGCTCACCACCGGCGCCGTGCTGACCGGGCAACTCTCCATCGGCTGGTGCAACGACGCCTTCGACGCGCGCCGGGACATCGCCACGGGCCGCCGGGGCAAGCCCGTCGCGGACGGCGCGATCGAGGTGCGAGAGGTGTGGACGGCCGCCTGGGCCGCGCTGGCCCTGTGCGTACCACTCTCCTTCGCCAACGGGTGGGCGGCGGGGGCCGCGCATCTGACCGCCGTCGCGGCCGCTTGGGCGTACGACCTGCGGCTCAAGGCCACCCGCTGGTCCTGGGCGCCGTACGCGGTGTCCTTCGCCGCGCTCCCGGCCTTCGTCACGCTGGGTCTGCCGGGGCGGCCGTGGCCCGCCTGGTGGGTGCTCGCCGCCGGGGCACTGCTGGGCGTCGGCGCCCACCTCGGCAATGTGCTCCCGGACATCCGGGGCGACCTGGCGACCGGGGTACGCGGCTGGCCGCAGCGGCTGGGCCCCGACCGCGTACGGCTGCTGCTGCCGGTGCCCCTGGTCACCGCGTCCGCCCTGCTGGCGCTCGGCCCGGCCGGACAGCCCGGTACCCGGCAGTTGGCCGCGCTGGCCGGGGCCGGGCTGATCGCGGTGGCCGGGACGGTGCTGGGCCGCCGCCGCGAGCGGGCCGCGTTCGCGGCGGCGGTCGCCGTGGCGGTGCTGGACGTGGCACTGCTGCTGAGCGGCGGCGGGCTGGGGACCGGGGCATCCTGAGACCGGGGCGTTCTGAGACCGGGGGAGCCGCATCCGAGCGGTGTCCCGAGGCCGAAGTACCGCATGAGCCGCCCGCTGCCAGGAGGTGAACCATGCCCGACGCACTGCCCCCGCCCGAGTCGCTGCCGCCGCCCGGCGAGACCCCGCCCGTCGAGGGATCGACCGCCGAGGCCCACCCCGAGCGGCCGGACGGCGGACCCTTCGAGCACCCCCGGCTCTGGCTGGGCCTCATCGTCCTCGGCTGCGCACTCGTCGCCGCGTACTTCCTGGTCAGGATGATCGACCTGTGAGAGGCCCGCTCACTTCAGGCCGCTGAGCATGATCCCGCGTACGTAGTGCCGCTGGAGCAGCAGGAAGAGCACCAGCACCGGCAGGATGCTCAGCACCAGCCCCGCCATCACGATCGGCATCGTGCGCGTCGGGTCGACATAGTCCTGGAGCAACTGGATGCCGACCGGCAGCGTCATCACGTCCGGGTTGGCGGTCGACACCAGCAGCGCCCAGATGTACTCGTTCCACGCGTCCACGAACGTCAGCAGCCCCAGCGTCACCATGACCGGCTTGGTCTGCGGCACCACGATCCGCCACCACACCGCGAACTCCCCGGCGCCGTCGATCCGTGCGGCCTCCAGCACCTCGTCCGGGATCGACACCATGAACTGGCGCATCAGAAAGATCCCGAAGCCGTTGACCAGGAACGGCATCGCCAGCGCCACGATGCTCACGGTCAGCCCCGCACCGCCCCGCCCCAGCACGTCGTTGCCGCCCGCCAGCGGCCAGTGCACCAGGATCAGGAAGTGCGGGATGAAGAAGAGGAACGGCGGGAACATCATCGTCGACAGCACCAGCCGGAAGATGAAGTCCCGTCCGGGAAACCGGAGTTTGGCGAGCGCGTAGCCCGCGAGGGACGACGTCAGCAGCACCGAGGCGTTGATCAGGGTCGTGGCGATCACGCTGTTGCGGAACAGCACCGGCAGATCGAGCTGGTCGACCGCAGCCTTGTAGTTGGACAGGTCGAACGCCTGGGGCAGGAACCGGTACGGCAGTGTGCCCGACTCGCCCGGCCCCTTGAACGAGGTCATCACCATGTCGAGGAACGGCACCACCGTGAGCACGGCGCCCGTCACGACCAGCAGATACGACAGCCACGGGAAACGGCGGCGGATCACGCGTCCTCCCCCTTGCTCCGGAAGATCCACAACTGGGCCAGGGTGACCACGAGGATCACCACGAACAGCACGAAGGCGGCGGCACTCGCGGTGCCCCAGTCGCCGTAGGAGAACGCCTGCCGGTACATCTCCAGCGCGGCCACATTGGTCGCGTCACCGGGACCGCCCTTGGTCATCACGATGATCAGCGCGAAGGACTGGAGCCCGGTGATGAACTGCGTGACGCACACGAACAGCAGCGCCGGCCGGAGCAGCGGCAGCGTGATCCGGAGGAAGACGGTCACCGGACCGGCGCCGTCCAGCGCGGCCGCCTCGTAGTACGACACCGGGATGGACTTCAGCCCGGCCGTCAGGATGAGGATCGCCGACCCGACCGACGCCCACGCCTGGACGACCACCACCGCGGGCAGCGCGGTGTCCGGGTCCTGGAGGAACGCCACCGAGTCCAGCCCGACGGCGTTCAGGGCGCCGTTGACCAGTCCGCCCGGCTCGTACATGTACTTCCACACATTGCCGACGGCGACCACGGTCGTCACGATCGGCAGCAGGTACAGGGTGCGCCACAGCCCTTGGAAGCGGAGGTTGTCGATGCAGGTGGCGACCAGCACCGAGCCCGCCAGCGCCAGGGCCACCGTGCCGAGCGCGAACAGCAGGGTGTTGGTGAGGATCGGGGTCAGGAACGTCGAGCCGTCCGCGAAGAGGCTCGTGAAGTTGTCCAGGCCGACCGGCCGGATGTCGGCGAGGTCGAACCCCGCCCAGCGGGACAGCGACAGCAGCAGCGCGAAGCCGAGCGGCAGGATCAGGAAGACGGCGAAGAACAGCAGCACCGGCGCGAGGAACAGATAGGCGACGACCGCCTGATGGCGCCGGGCACGGGCGCGGGGGTCCACGGCCGTGCGGGCCGGGTCGGCGGAGCGGGGGCGCGGGGGACGCGCGGTCGTCTCCGGGGTCAGGGCGTTCACCATGAGCGCGACACCTCCTGGTCGACCTGGCGGCGGATGGTGCGCAGCGACTCGTCCACCGACTGCTGACCGGTCCACAGCGCCTCGACGTTCTTCCGCAGCAGCGACTTGGCCTGCTGCGCGCCCGGCACGTTCGGCTCCGGCACCGCGTACCCCAACGCGTCGAGAAACGGGAGCAGGTTGGGATCGCCGCCCTTGCCGAGCAGCGTCCGCATGTCGTCGGCGCGGCCGGTCAGTGAGCCCACCGACACCTGGAGGGCGCTCATCCGGGTCACCGTCGCGCCCTTGCCGACGCCCACCCGTTCGGTGTTGAGCCAGCGCAGGAACTCCCATGCCTCACGCGGGTGTTGGCTGGAGGCGTTGACGCCCAGCATGAACCCGGTGGCGAGGGTGGCGGGCTTGTCGCCCAGCTCCGGGACGGGCACCGGGGCCACGGCCACATCCCGATAGGCGGCGCCCATCTGGGACTTGAGGCTGCCGGTCCACCATCCGGCGCTGATCACCATCGCCACCTGTCCGGACTGGAACGCCTTGTAGACGTTGACGCCGGGCTCGCTCGCCCCTCGATTGACGAGGCGGTGCTCCAGGTCCAGCACGGCCCGCCCGGCCGGTGAGTCGATGGCGGTGCGCCTGCCGTCCCCGGACACGAAGCTGCCCCCGGCCGCGTTGAGCAGGGCGAGGGTCTGGCCGACGGTGGTGGAGTCGTCGTACGTCGAGAGGCCGAAGCCCTGGACCAGGGTGTTGCCGTACCGGTCGCGCCGGGTGGTGCGGTACGCGGTGTCCTCCAACTCCCGCCAGGTGCGCGGGGGGCGGGTGATGCCGGATTCCTGGAGCAGGCGCTTGTTGTAGTAGAGGGCGTACGTCTGGGCCTCGGTGGGATAGCCGTAGACCTTGCCGCCGACGGATGCCGAGCCGACCGCCGCCGCGCCGTAGCCGCGGGTGATCTCCGCCGCGTCCTCGGGCGGGGCGGGGCGCAGGACTCCGGCGCGGACGAGCTGGCCGTTCCAGAGGCAGTACGGCTGGAGGATGTCGGCGCCCTGGCCGGCCGCCTGCCGGACCATGAACGTGGTCAGCAGATCGTTGAACTCCACCGCCTTGGTGCGCACCTTGACCCGGTCGTGCGTGGCGTTCCACTCGTCCACCGGGCCCTGCAGGGCCGCCTTCAGCTCGCCGCTCGCGTAGTGGGAGAGCAGGGTGAGGACGATCGGGTCGCCGGGGCGCCCGGTGCCCTGGTGCGGCGCGGCGCAGCCCGCCGCGAGCAGGGTCGCGGTGAGCGCGAAGCGGCGGCGGCTCAGCCCGTGCGGTGCGCCGGTCACCGGGCCGCCTCCCGGCGCAGCACCCGGAAGACCCGCGTCGTGCCGAACCCGGCCCGGCGGTACAGCCGGGCCGCCGACGAGTCCCGGTCGGTCCACAGGAACCACGCCGACCCCGCGCCGAGCGCCCGCATCCGCTCCAGGACCAGGTGCAGCAGCACATTGCCGAGCCCGGTCCCGCGCATCTCGTCCAGCACACCGAACGGGCCGAACCGCTCGATCGCCGACTCGTACGCGCCGTGCATCGCCCAGCCCACCAGCCGGCCCGAGGGGTCCCGTGCGACCACGATCCGGTCCAACGGGGCGCCGGTCAGCAGGCATTCGCGGATCGCGCGTGCCCAGTCCGGGACGAAGTGGACGGCGGCGAGGGCGAGGAGTGCGGGCAGGTCGTCGTCGGTGGGGGTGCCGAACGCGTAGCCCCGCGCGGTCAGTTCGGCGGCCCGGCGCCCGACCTCGGGAGGGAAAGCGTAACCGGTCAGTGAGCGGTCCATCGCCACCGCCTCGTCCACAGTGCGGAAGCCCAGGGACTCCAGCAGGGCGGCCGCCTCCGGGTAGGTCTCGGCGTCCAGGCCGGGGAGGAAGTAGTTCGGGGTGTACGGGGCGAAGTCGACGCGGGTGCGGCCGTGGGCGAGCAGCCAGTCCAGGGCGTCGGCCAGCAACTCGCGGCCCACGCCGCGCCCTTGGGCGGCCGGGTCGACGAAGAAGAAGGGGAGCCAGCCCTGTTCCGGCTCCAGGTCGGTGCCGGTCATCGGGGTCAGCCGGCGTACCGCGTAGGCCGCGCCGACGAGGCACCCGTCCTCCTCGGCGATCCGGAGGCCGGCCGGGTCGAAGTTGGCGTCGAGCAGCACCAGGGAGCGGAAGCGGTCCGCGGTGACGGGGTCGGCGGGCGCGCTCCGGCACCACGCCGCCACCAGCGGCGGACCGTCACCCGGCCGGAACCCGCGGATCCGGGTCCGGGCTCTCGTCGTGGGATCGGTCATCGGCGTCCTTCCGTCTCAGGGGTAGAGCAGTACGTCCTCACCGGCCCACCGGCCGGGCGGTGCGGGCGGCTCGCACAGCGTCAGCGGGTCCTCGCCCGCGTCGACCGTCCGCCGCAGTGCGTCGGAGCCCCAGAGGCGGTCGATGAAGTCGCCGGACCAGGCGAAGTCGTCCGGGTACAGCCGCCGCAGCGTGCCGATCATGGCGACGGCGGTGCGTACGGGGGCGAACGCCTCGCGGTCCGTGATGTGGAGGTGGACCCCGCGCAGGGGTACTCCGGCGTGCTTGTCGAAGGTGGGTACGTAGCGCACCTCCCTGAAGTGCACGCCAGGCAGGCCGAGTTCGGCGAGTGCGGGGGCGAAGCGGGCGTCGATGTACGGGGCACCCACGGTCTCGAAGGGCTGGGTGGTGCCCCGGCCCTCGGAGACGTTGGTGCCCTCGAACAGGCAGGTGCCGGGGTAGACGACGGCCGTGGCGTACGTCGGCATGTTGGGGGAGGGCGCGATCCAGGGGAGACCGGTGGCCTCCGCGTCCATCCTCCGCTGCCAGCCGGCCGCCTTGATCACCGTCAAGTCGGCCTGGCGTCCGGCTACTTCGGCCACGGCCGACCTGTTGAGGCACCAGGCGAGTTCCCCGCAGGTCAGCCCGTGCCGGATCGGCACCGGCGCCCGGCCGACGAAGCTCGCGAACGCCGGGTCGAGCACCGGGCCCTCGCTGACGAGCCCGCCGAGGGGGTTGGGCCGGTCGGCCACCACGAACCGCACGCCGGTGCGCGCGGCGGAGACCATCAGGTCGAACATCGTCCAGACATAGGTGTAGAAGCGCGCTCCCACGTCCTGGAGGTCGTACACCAGCGCGTCCACGCCGCTGTTGATCAGCACCTTGTCGAGCCGGTCGCCCTCGCGGCGGTACGTGTCGTAGACCGGCAGGCCGGTGGCCGGGTCGACCTCGTCCGTCTCGCTGCCGCCCGCCTGGGCGGTGCCGTACAGCCCGTGCTCGGGGCCGAACAGCGCGGCCAGGTGCACGCCCGCCTCCATCAACGCGGGTGCCGTCGGGCTCAAGTCGGGCAGCACACAGGTGTGGTTGGTCACCAGCCCGAGCCGGCCCGGCCCGGCGAGCCCGGGCAGCGCGCACAGCCGGGCGATCCCGGTCGTCACCATGAATCGGTCGTCCCCAGTAGCACTACTCATTCTTCGCCCCTTATCGGAAATTCTCTTGAATGTCCCGGAATTGGGCAATGCTGCGGACACTACCTCCCGGTACCGGCACCTCCCCGACGACGACGTTCCCCCGTCAGGGTGGAAACCCGTTCGACTCCCCCCACTTCGCGGTGACCGGGTTCGGTTGGCTGGAAAGGGGTCCCTCGGGAGGGGGTTGACGGCCCAGGAGGGGTTTGCGGCAGCTACCCGTGGGGCGGGGCATCGGGGGCGGAACGGGTCTTTCCGGGCCCCGTACCTGTGGGTGAGCCTGCGCAGCCCTCTATCACGCCCCGCTGTAGCAATGGTTGCTTCACGACGACTTCAGGTCCGGGGGCTCAGGAGGGGCCATTCGGAACTTGGGTCACTCCGGTGTGACTAGCATGTGGGCATAACCGGACTGGAAGATCGCCTTCCTCCGAGGCGGCCGCTTCCGGACCCGCGATCGAGGCGTTCGGTCGCCGATTCTTCTGCTCGCAGACCGAGGGACCGCGGAATGTCAGTTCCTGCACCGTCCGTTCAACACCGCTCGACGGCCGTTCAGCGCAGTTCGTGGGCGGTGCCCGCGGCCGTGGTCGCGGTGACCGCCGTCGCGGCCGCCGTCGCGGTCGGGGCGGCGCCGTCCGGCACCCGCAGATGGACCCTGATCGTGGCGGGCGCGGGTTGGGCGTGCGTCGCCGTCGCGGTGCTCGTCGGACACCTCCTCGTCCGCCGGGCCAGGCTCGCCGCCGCCACCCAGGCCGCCGAGAACGACCGGCTCCGCGCGCAGGCGCAGCAGACGGCCGCGCAGACCGGCCACCTGGCCAACGTCACGCTGCCCTCCCTGCACAACCTGGTGCTGACCGGCAGCGGCGCCGCCGACGCGCTCGCGGGCGTCTCGATGCCCAACGACCAGAACCTGCGCCGCCTCGCCCAGCTCTCCGCCGGCGCCCTGGAGGAGGCCGTGGGCCGCGCGGCCGCCGCCGACGAGGAGTCCCGGCAGACCCAGGAGGCCCTCAACGAGGTGCTGGCCGAGGTGGACCGGCTCGGCCGGGAGACGCTGCCCGCCGCCGTCGCCCGGCTCGCCGAGGGCCGCTCGGCCGACACCGTCCTCGGTGAACTCACGCTGCCCCGGATGCCGTTGATGCACGACCTGAGCGAGCTGGTCGTCCGCGAACTGGCCCGCAGCGAGCGGCGCGCAGGCGGTGCCCGGATCGCCTCCACCAAGGCGCTCAGCCGGGTCCAGGCCAAGGCCGTCAGCATGCTCGCCGACCTCAGGGCGATGCAGGACGAGCACGACGGCAAGATGCTCGGCGACCTGATGCGGCTGGACCACAAGACCTCCCAGCTCGTGCTCATCGCCGACCGGCTGGCACTGCTCATGGGCGGCAAGACCAGCCGTACCTGGAACAAGCCGATCCGGATGGAGAGCATCCTCCGGGGCGCCATCGGCCGTATCGCCGCCTATCAGCGGGTCCGGCTGCACTTCACCTCCCAGGCCGCCATCTCCGGCTTCGCCGCCGAAGGCGTGATGCACCTCCTCGCCGAACTGATCGACAACGCGGCCAACTTCTCCCCGCCCACCGACGAGGTCCACGTCTACGTCGAGGAGCACCGGGCCGGGATCGTCGTCACCGTCGAGGACAGCGGACTGACCATGTCCGAGGCGGCGATGCGGCACGCCGAGGGCGCGGTGGCCGGCAGCATGGCCGACCTCGCCTCCCTCCAGGGCACCCGGCTGGGCCTCGCCGTGGTCGGACTGCTCGCGCTCAAGTACCGCATCAACGTCAGCTACCGCCCCTCCTCGCGCGGCGGCACCGGCGTGGTCGTCCTGCTGCCCCGGCACCTCATCGCGCAGCAGCGCGACCCGTGGCCCGCACAGCAGGAGGCGGCCCGGACGGCCACCGCCCGCGCGGTCCCGGCGCCCGAAGCAGCGACGCCCGCTCCCGTCGTCGAGGCCCCCGTCGTCGAGGCGCACGTCCTGGAGGCGCACGTACGCCCCGATCCCCCAGTGAAACTGCGGGAAGTCCCCGAGCAGACCCGGCACGAGCCGCCCGCGGCCATGCCCGCCGACGCCACCCCGAACGGCCTCCCCGTCCGCAAACCCGGCCGCACCATGAGCGACGCCGAGCGCGCCCAGCGTCCCCCGAGCGAGCCCACCCCGCCCCGCAAGCGGCCCGTGCACGACGTCGGCTCCCGTTTCGGCGCCTTCCACCGCTCGCGCAAGTCCTCGGGCGACACCCTGGGCGGCCGCCCCGACCCCGAGCCGCCGACCGCCGGTTAGCACCCCCAAGCCCCGCCGGGCCCGCGCCCGGCAGCCACGCCCCCCTCGTGCCCATGAGATTGGAGGAACGGGCCGGTGACCGAACAGCCGGACACCACCGTCCCATCACCCATCATGCAGACCACCGACAACAGCCTCGTCTGGCTGCTGCAGAACCTGCTGGAGCAGACGCCCGGTGCCCGGCACGCCCTGGTCCTCTCACGCGACGGCCTCAAGCTCTGCTGGACCCCCGACCTCGCCGCGGACCAGGCCGACCAGCTCGCCGCGATCTGCTCCGGCCTCCAGGCCCTCTCCCACGGCGCGTCCGTGGAGTTCGGGGACGGCTCCGGCGGCGTGCTCCACGCCATGACCGCCTTCCACGGCGGCCTGCTGTGCATCGTCGGCGCCGGTGAGGGCGCCCACCTCGCGGTCGTCGCCGCCGAGGACGCCGATCCCGGCCGCCTCGGCGAGGAGATGACCGGGCTGGTCGACAAGATCGGCGAGCATCTGCGGGCCGCGCCCCGGCAGCCGTTCCAGGGGAGTACCCCGTGACCCGCAAGCCGGTGGACACCGGTGCCCCCGACCGGCTCTACACGGTCACCGGCGGGCGCAGCAGCGTCGACGACACCCTGGACCTGGTCACCCTCATCGTCGCGGAGTGCCAGCCGACCACGGGCATGCAGTCGGAGCACACCCGCATCCTGAACCTGTGCCGGCACCCCACCTCGGTGGTGGAGATCTCCGCCGAGCTGGAACTGCCGATCACGGTCTGCCGCATCCTGCTGGCCGACCTGCTCGACACCGGCCGGATCACCGCGCGCCACCCACCCGTGAATCCCTCGCTCCCCGATCCCGCCCTTCTCAAGGAAGTGCTCCATGGGCTCCGCAATCTCTGAGCTGCCCGCCCACCGCACGCCACTGGCCGACGCGGCGGAAACCGGGCTGAAGATCGTCGTCGTGGGCGGCTTCGGCGTCGGCAAGACCACGCTGGTCCGCTCCGTGAGCGAGATCCGGCCGCTGAACACCGAGGAGGTGATGACGGAGGCCGGCGTCGGCATCGACGAGACCAGCGGCGTCGCCGCGAAGTCCACCACCACCGTCGCCTTCGACTTCGGCCGGATCAGCCTCAACGACACCATGGTGCTGTACCTGTTCGGCGCGCCGGGCCAGAAGCGCTTCTGGTTCCTGTGGGACCGGCTCTTCTCCGGCACCCTCGGCGCCGTCGTCCTCGTGGACACCCGCCGGATGGACGACTCCTGGTACGCGATAGACCGGCTGGAACACCACGGCACGCCCTTCGTGGTGGCCGTCAACCGGTTCGACGACGACGCGGCCCACCACTCCCTGGACGAGATCCGGCAGGCCCTCGCGCTCCCGGACCACGTGCCGATGATCGACTGCGACGCCCGGGTCCGGCAGTCGGGCAAGGACGTGCTGATCACTCTCGTGGACCATGTGTACACGCTGGCCACGGCCCAGGAGGCGACCCCGTGACCGACCCCGGCCCCATCTCCGCGCACCAGGCACCGCCGCCCGGCTGCCCCGCCCACACCGACGCGGTGCGCCTGGCGGGCCTGGAGTACCAGCAGACGCCGTCGCAGATGTACCGGGCGCTGCGCCGCGAGCACGGCGCGGTCGCGCCGGTTCTGCTGGACGGCGACATCCCGGCCTGGCTGGTGCTCGGCTACCACGAGGTCGCCCAGGTGACCAGCCACGACGAGCTGTTCGCGCGGGACTCGCGGCGCTGGAACCAGTGGGACAACATCCCGCCCGACTGGCCGCTGATGCCCTTCGTCGGCTACCAGCCCTCGGTGCTGTTCACTGAGGGGGAGGAGCACCGGCGTCGGGCCGGGGTGATCACCGAGGCGCTGTCCGGGGTGGACCAGTTCGAGCTGGCCCGCGACTGCGAGCTGATCGCCGACGAGCTGATCGCCCGGTTCGCCGGCAGCGGCCAGGCCGAGCTGATGACGTCGTACGCGCACGCCCTGCCGATGCGGGCCGTGGTGCAGATGTGCGGTATGCCGATGTCCGGCGCCGACACCCAGCAGCTCGTCGACGACCTGCGGATCTCCCTGGACGCGGCCGAGGGCGACGACCCGGTGGCGGCCTACGGGCGGGTGGGCGAGCGGCTGGTGCGGCTGGTCCAGGACAAGCGGGCCGACCCCGGCAAGGACGTCACCTCGCGGATGGTGCTGCACCCGGCGGGGCTCAGCGACGAGGAGATCGTCCAGGACCTGATCTCGGTCATCGCCGCCGCGCAGCAGCCCACCGCCAACTGGATCTGCAACGCGCTGCGTCTGCTGCTCACCGACGAGCGGTTCGAACTCAGCGTGTCCGGCGGCCGGGTGAGCGTGGGCGAGGCGCTGAACGAGGTGCTCTGGCTCGACACCCCCACCCAGAACTTCATCGGCCGCTGGGCGGTACGGGACACCCAGCTCGGCGGCCGTCAGATCCGGGCCGGCGACTGCCTGGTCCTCGGGCTGGCCGCCGCCAACACCGACCCGAGTCTGTGGCCCGAGGGCCATGTGGGCGCGGAGAACGCCGCGCACCTGTCGTTCAGCAACGGCGAGCACCGGTGCCCGTACCCGGCGCCGCTGCTCGCGGACGTCATGGCGCGCACCGCAGTGGAAACGCTGCTGGAGCGGCTGCCCGACCTGGTGCTCGCGGTGGACCCGCACACGCTGACCTGGCGCTCGTCCATCTGGATGCGCGGGCTGACCACCCTCCCGGTGCGGTTCACCCCGGTCGACGGATAGCCGCCGGCCCGCTGGGCCCCCGGGGGAGGGGGCCCAGCGGCGCGGGTCAGGCGGTGGGGGTGAAGCGCACGGGCAGGGCCTGGGGGCCGCGGGTGAACACGCCCTGCTCGACCGGGTCGAAGCCCTCGGCGAAACGCAGGTCCGGCATGGCGTCCAGCAGTTGGGCGACGCCGATCTCGACCTCCGCCTTGGCGAGCAGCGCGCCCACGCAGAAGTGCCGGCCCAGCGCGAACGCCAGGTGGTCGGCGGCCGCGGAGAAGGCGTTGGTGGCGGTGAGGTCCTCGCGGAAGATGTCGAAGCGGTCGGGCTCGCGGTAGCGGTTCTCGTCCCGGTTGGCCGAGCCGATCAGGCAGGTGACGGTGACCCCGGCCGGGATGGTGCCGCCGCTGAGCTTCACCTCGGTCGCGGACTGCCGCATGATCATGTGCACCGGCGGGGTGAAGCGCAGGGTCTCCGCGAACGCCCGCGGGATCAGGCTGTGGTCGGCCCGGACCGCGGCGAGCTGGTCGGGGTGGCTCAGCAGGTTGGCGAAGATGCTGGCGATCGCCTTGTCCGTGGTCTCACCGCCGGCGGCGAGCAGCAGGCTGCAGAACGCCTTGATGTCCTCGTCGCTCATCCGCACCCCGTCGACCTCGGCGGCGCACAGCACCGACAGCAGGTCGTCGCCGAGGTTGTCGCGGCGCTCGCGGATGATCGGGAGCATGTACTCCGCGAACTCCACGCGGGTGCGCTCGCCGGCCGCGGCCACCTCCTGGTCGCCGGACAGGTTGCCGAGGAAGGCGATGACGGCGGTGTACCAGCGGTGGAAGCGGCTGTGGTCGGCCTTGTCCAGGCCCAGCATGTCCGCGATCACGTTGACCGGGAACCGGGTCGCGTAGTCGGTGACGAGGTCGGCGGAGCCGGAGTGCCGGAAGGCGTCGATCAGTTCGCGAGAGTTGCGCTCGATGACGGGCAGGAACTTCTCCTGGAGGTCCCGGCCGCGGAAGGCGGGGGCGACCAGGGCCCGGCGCACCGCGTGCTCACGGCCGCTGAGCTGGAGGATCGTCTTGCCGTGGACCGGCTCGATCTGCCAGTCGTAGTTGTCGGTGGTGAACTCGCCGTCCTTGTCCTTGAAGACGCGTTCGACGTCTTCGTAGCGCGAGACGATGTAACTCTGCGTGGCCTCGTGCCAGATGAGGGGCGCGGACTCCCGCATCAGCCGGTAGGCCGGGTACGGGTCCGCCGCGAACTCGGGCGAGAGGATGTCGGGTATCGGTGCCGCAGTGGTCATGATGCTCCGTCGAGACCGGGAATGGCGTGTTCCGTAAGGTTATTGATCATTCGTCAGCCATGACAGCCCCCTAAGGCTTCGAGTGGGGCACAGTGCGCGCCTTGGCCGGATACCGGTCGTCCGGAAAGCGGGGTGCGCGGTCTGTTCTTCGACCCGCGTGTCCTGATCTGGTCGGTGCGGCGGGGGGTCACGGGTGAAAACGGGGCGCACGGTCGGCGCACAGGCGCGTGGTACGGAGTCATGTGCGCTCAAGTGAGAGCGTGGTGGCACATGCGCCGGATCGGCCGGATCAGCGTGGGTCATATCCGGGTGAACTGCCGTACTCCGGGCGCCTGTTGGCCGAATGGTGGATGCTGAATGCCGTTAGGCATATGCCAAAGGCAGCGCGGGCGATTATTGCGCGCTCTATTACCCATCGGTAATCGATCGAACGAGTACCTCCGGTCGTGGACTTTCCCTTAGTGTGATGAGTGTGAATGAACAGGGTCCGGGCAGTCTGGTTCCGACCGGCCGCACGGGAACTGTCATCTCGGGGATGGAGCGCTTCGCTCCTTCGTTCGATCTGACGCACTGTGCGGATCGGGCAAGCAGTCCGGGAGCCGCGGAAACGGAATGCGCGGCGGCTCGGAAAAACAAGCTGATGTACGTGCTGCCAAGGGGGGCGTCGTGGTCAATCCTTTCGACGATGAATCGGGCAAGTTCCTGGTGCTCGTGAACGAAGAGGGCCAGTACTCGCTCTGGCCGGCGACGCTCGCCGTGCCGGGGGGCTGGCGGGCCGAGGGTCCGGAGGGGTCGCGCCAGGAGTGCCTGGACGCGATCGAGGCCCAGTGGACCGACATGCGGCCCGCCAGTCTGGTGCGGGCGATGGCGGCCGACGGCTAGGCCGTCCCCGCAGCCCCGGCCCGTCCGGGGTGTCATGCCTGGTCGTACGGCATTTTGCCGCCAAGTGATCCCCTGGGCGCCGCTCTCGCCCCGGGGGCCGCCGGGTCGGCGGGGCCGGACGACCGTCACCGCCGGCGAGACGCTCGCGCCGGTTCCCGTTCCCGCTCGCCGAGGTCCCGGCGGCCCGCCCGGCCGCAGGGTCGACGCGCGTGGATACGACGGGCACTCGTGCGCCGGTAAGCGGAAGTGCGGATGGGCGCGGCCGTTTCGACATCTCGCAGACGCACTTTCTTCCTTTCACCGTCACGGAAACGCCTTGGGGCGAGCCGCTGCGCGCGCGTTCGTTTTACCCGGGCTTTCCTTACCGTCCCCGGAACCTCTCCCCAAAGGTTGATCCCGCATGCGTGAAAACCGCTCGGCCGCGTTCGCAGCGACGCCCGAAGAACCGTTCGAACTGACCATCGCCCAGCAGGGCGTGTGGTATGGGCAACTGGTCGACCCGGACAGCCCAAAATACAACATCGGGGAATGCCTGGAGATCCGCGGCGGCCTCGACGAGGGTTTATTCGCCGCCGCGGTGGACCGTGCGGTCCACCTCCACGACAGCTTTCACCTGGTATTCGTCACTGACGGTGAAACGATTCGCCAGCGGGTGGTGCGTCCCGGACCGGGCGCCCCGAGCCGGCTGCACCGGGTCGATCTGAGCGAGGCGGAGGACCCGGCCGCCGAGGCCGAGCGGTACATGGCCGACGACATGGCCACCGTCGACCGACTGGACGCCCCGCAACACCACTTCGCGCTGCTGCGGCTCAGTCCCACGCTGCACTACTGGTACATCCGCTACCACCACATCGCCGTCGACGGCCTCAGCGGCGCCCTGTTCGCCCGTACCGTCGCCGACCTCTACACCCGCGCGGTACGGGGCGAGAGCACCGACGACATCACCGCCGCGCCCCTGCGGGACCTGGTGGACGAGGAGGCCGCCTACCGCGCCTCCGGCCGCACCGAGGCCGACCGCGCCTACTGGACCGGCCGCTTCACCACCCCGGCCGGGGACGGCTCCGACGACGGGACCCGCGCCGCCGCGCCGCTCGTCCGCCGCCGCACCGACGCCCCCGCCCCGCGCACCGCCTCCGACGCGCCGGTGGAACTGCACTCCGGCGACACCCTCCCCGTCACCGTGCTGGACGAGCTGCGCCGCCTCGCCGGGGACAGCCGCACCACCTGGACCGCCGTCCTGGTCAGCGCGGTCGCCGCCTATGTCGCCCGGGTCACCGGCACGCAGGACGTCAGGGTCGGGCTCGCCTCGCACGGCCGGCACGCGGGGCTGCGCCACATCATGGGCATGACCTCCAACATTCTCCCGCTGCGCCTGGCCGTCACCCCGGACATGACCGTCGGCGCCCTGGTCCGCGCCGTCGCCGCCGAGATGCGCGGCGCGATGCGCCACCGCCGCTTCTCCCGCGAACAGCTCGCCCGCGAGCTGAACATGGCCGACGACGGCGCCCGCCTCACCGACGTCGTCGTCAATGTCATGGGCTTCGAGTACGGCCTCGGCTTCGGCGACAGCACCGCCACCTCCCGGCTGCTGTCCATCGGCCCGGTGGACGACGTGTCCCTCTTCGTCTCCGAACGCTCCGAGGGACAGGGGCCGTTGATCGGCTTCGACACCAACCCGGAGCTGTACCACCCGGACGACGTCCGGCTGCACCAGCACGCCATGGTCTCCTTCCTCACGGCACTGGCCGGGGCGGACGCCGAAACCCCGCTCGCCGAACTCCCGTTGCTCGACGACACCGCCACCGACGAGGTACTCGCCCAGGGGCGCGGCGCCGAACTGCTCACCGGGGACACCACGCTCCCGCAGGCGTTCGCCGCGCAGGTTGGCCGTACCCCAAACGCCCCGGCCGTCGTCGCCGGGGCGCAGACCCTCACCTACCGCGAACTGGCGCAGGCGGCGGCCGAGTTGTCCGGTGCGCTGAGCGGCTGGGGGGTCGGCGCCGAGGACGGGGTCGGGGTGCTGGTGGACCGCTCGGCCGCCGTGGTGACGGCCTCGCTGGGCGCGGTCGGCGCCGGTGCCGCGTACGTGCCGATGGATGCCACGTGGCCCGCCGACCGGCTGGACCGCGTCGCCGGAACCGCCGGGGTCCGCGCCCTGATCGTGGACGCGGCCAACGCCGAGGCGGACTGGGTCAAGGAGCGGGCCGCCACCCTCCCCGTCCTCGTCGTGGACGAGCGCGGCGGCCTCCTGCACGGCGCCCCGGAGCAACCGGGCACCCCGCGCGCGGTGGAACGGGGTGACCGCCTCGCCTACGTGATGTTCACCTCCGGCTCCACCGGCCTCCCCAAGGGCGTCGGCGTCACGCACGACGACGTACTCGCGCTGGCCGCCGACTCGGCCTGGCGGGACGGCGTCTTTGACGCGGTGCTGATGCACTCCGCGTACGTCTTCGACGCCTCCACCTTCGAGATCTGGGTGCCGCTCCTCAACGGCGGCCGGGTGGTCGTCGCCCCGCCCGGCGGCCTGGAGCCGCGCGTCCTGAAGGAGCTGACGGAACGGTACGGGGTCACCTCGCTGTTCCTGACGACCTCGCTGTTCAACCTCGTCGCCGAGACCGACCCGGCCGCCTTCACCGGGCTCCGCCTGGTGGCCACCGGCGGTGAGGCGGCCGCCCCCGGCCTGACCCAGCGGGTGGCCGAGGCCGCCCCCGGCACCCGCGTGCTCAACGCCTACGGCCCCACCGAGACCACCACCTTCGCCACCCGCCACCAGGTCACCGCCGGCACGACGGGCGTGCCCCCGATCGGCCGCCCCCTGGACGGCATGAACGCCTACGTCCTCGACGACCGCCTGCGCCCGGTCCCGCCCGGCGTGGTCGGCGAGCTGTACGTCAGCGGCCGGGGCGTGGCCCGCGGCTACCTGGGCCGCGCCGGGCTGACCGCCACCCGCTTCGTCGCCGACCCGTACGACACCGACGGCGCCCGGATGTACCGCACCGGCGACCTCGCCCGCTGGACCGCCGACGGTGACATCGAGTACGCCGGGCGCGTCGACGGACAGGTCAAGCTGCGCGGATTCCGTATCGAGCCCGCCGAGATCGAGAACACCCTGCTCACCGACCCCGCCGTACGCTCCGCCCGCGTCGTGGTCCGCGAGGACGTGCCCGGCGACCCGCGCCTCGTCGGCTATGTCGTGGCCGAACCCGGCACCGCCCCGGACGCCGCCGCGCTCGCCCGTACCGTGGGCCGGGCGCTGCCCGCCTACATGGTGCCGTCGGCGTTCGTCCTGCTCGACGCGCTGCCCCTCAACGCCAACGGCAAGCTCGACCACCGCGCCCTGCCCGCGCCCCGCGCCGCCACGGCAGCCGGGCGTGCCCCGCGCACCGCCCACGAGGAAGTGCTCGCGGGCCTGTTCGCCGATGTGCTCGGCGTGGACGCGGTCGGCGTGGACGACGACTTCTTCGCCCTCGGCGGCCACTCCCTGCTCGCCACCCGTCTCGCCGGCCGGGTCCGCACCGCGCTCGGCGCCGAGGTCGACCTGCGTACCCTCTTCGAGCACCCCACGGTCGCCTCCCTGGCCGCCGTGCTGGACACCTCCGGCGAGGCCCGCCCCGCGCTCGTCCCGCAGGACCGGCCCGATACCGTGCCGCTGTCCTTCGCGCAGCAGCGGCTCTGGTTCCTCAACCGGGCCGAGGACTCCGGCGACACATACAACGTCCCGCTCGTCCTCGACCTCGAAGGCCCGCTGGACACCGACGCCCTGCGCGGCGCCCTCGCCGATGTGGTGGCCCGGCACGAGAGCCTCCGTACCGTGTTCGCGGAGGAGGACGGGGTGGCCCGCCAGGTCGTCCTGGCCGCCGCGCACGCCGCCGAGCTGGTCCCGCTCGCCGTGGAGGAGCCCCCGGCCGGGGCCGACGCCGAGGTGTGGGCCGAGGAGGCGGTGGCCCGGCTGGCCGGTGCCCCCTTCGACCTCGCCGGCGGTGTCGCCTTCCGCGCCGGGCTGCTGCGGCTCGGTGCCGACCGGCACATCCTGGTCCTGGTCCCGCACCATGTCGTCGCCGACGGCTGGTCCCTCGCCCCGCTCAGCCGGGACGTCGGCGCCGCCTACCGGGCCCGGCTGGCGGGGGAGGACACCCCCGACTGGCCCGCGCTGCGGGTGCAGTACGCCGACTACGCCTTGTGGCAGCGGGAGCTGCTCGGGGAGGACGGCGACCCGGAGAGCCTCGCCGGGCGGCAGCTCGCCTTCTGGCGGGAGGCGCTGCACGGCGCCCCCGACCTGCTCGAACTCCCGCTGGACCGGCCGCGCCCGGCCGTTCCGAGCCACCGGGGCGGGGCGGTGCCCTTCGAGCTGCCCGCCGACGCGCACACCGCGCTGACCGGGCTGGCCCGCGCGGCCGGCTGCACCCCGTTCATGGTGCTCCAGGCCGCCCTCGCCGTGACCTTGGGCGCCCACGGCGCGGGCGAGGACATCCCGCTCGGCACCGCCGTCGCCGGGCGCGCGGACGAGGCGCTGGACGACCTGGTCGGCTTCTTCGTCAACACCCTGGTGCTGCGCACCGACCTCTCCGGCGACCCGACGTTCCGGGAACTCCTCGGCCGAGTCAAGGAGTTCGACCTCGCCGCGTTCAGCCACGGGGACATCCCGTTCGAGCGGCTGGTGGAGGCGGTCAACCCCGAGCGCTCCGGCGACCACCACCCGCTCTTCCAGACCATGCTCGTCCTGCAGAGCCAGGAGCGGGCCGGGATCGACCTGCCCGGCATCACCAGCCGGGACCGCTCCGGGCACACCGGGATCAGCAAGTTCGACCTGACCTTCTCGCTCACCGAGAACGCGGCCTCCGCCGACCGGTCCGAGCCCGCCCGGGGCATCGGCGGCTACCTGGAGTACGCCACCGACCTCTTCGACGAGGCCACCGCCCGCGACCTGTGCGACCGGTTCGCCCGCGTGCTCACCGAGGCCGTCCAGCACCCCGACCGGCGCCTCGGCGACCTCGACCCGCTGGGCCCCGGCGAACGCGACCGCCTCCTCGCCCAGGGCCACGGCACCCACCGCCCGCTCCCCACGGCAACCGCCCCGGAAGCGGTCCGCGCGTGGGCCGCCCGCACCCCGGACGCCACCGCCGTACGGGACGCGGACACCAGCTTCACCTACGCCGAACTCGACGCCCGCGCCGACGCGTTGGCCCACGTACTGCGCGAGCGCGGCGCCGGGCGCGAGACGCTGGTCGCGCTCGCCCTGCCGCCGTCCGTCACCACCGTCGTCGCCATGCTGGCCGTGCTGCGCGCCGGTGCCGCCTACCTGCCCGTGGACCCGCGCTACCCGGCCACCCGCATCCGGCACATGGTCACCGACGCCCGCCCGGTCCTGCTGCTCACCACGCCCGACGTCCACGAGACGCTCCCGCCCACCGGCGTACCGTGGCTCGACCCGGACCAACTCGGCTCGGGCAGAAGCGAGTCGGAGCATCCGGTCCACCCCGCCGACCCGGCGTACGTCATCTACACCTCCGGTTCCACCGGCCGGCCCAAGGGCGTGACCGTGCCGCACGGCGCGCTCGCCAACCACATGGCCTGGATGGCCGGGCACCTGTCGCTCACCCGGGGCGACCGCGTCCTCGCCCGCACCTCCACCAGCTTCGACGCGTCCGTGTGGGAGCTGTGGCTGCCGCTGATGAACGGCGCTGAGGTGTGCGTGCTGCCCGACGGGGTCAACCAGGACCCGAGGGCGCTGGTCGACTGGATGGGCCGGTTCGGCGTCACCGTCGCCCAGTTCGTGCCCTCGCACCTCGCGCTGGTCCTCGCCGAGGCCGCCGACGCGGCACCGCTGCCCGCGCTGCGCGCCGTCCTGTGCGGCGGCGAACCGCTGCCCCGCGCGCTCGCCGACGACATCGCCCGCACCTGGCACGCCGAGGCGCACAACCTGTACGGCCCCACCGAGGCCACCATCGACGCCACCGCCCACCGCGTCACCGAGGACGCCGAGGGCCACGCCGCCGACACCGTGCCGATCGGCCGGCCCGTCGACACCATGCGCGCCTACGTCCTCGACACCCGGCTGCGCCCCGTACCGACCGGGGTCACCGGTGAGCTGTACCTCGCCGGGCCCAACCTCGCACGCGGCTACCTGCGCCGCCCCGGCCTGACCGCCGAGCGCTTCGTCGCCGACCCGTTCGCCACCGACGGCGCCCGCATGTACCGCACCGGCGACCTCGTCCGGTGGAACCGGCACGGGCTGATCGAGTACGTGTCCCGCGCCGACGACCAGGTCAAACTCCGGGGTTTCCGGATCGAGTTGGGCGAGGTCGAGGCCGCGCTCCTGGCCCGCCCCGGCGTCACCTCGGCCTGCGCCGTCATCCGCGAGGACGCGCCCGGCAGGCGCCGGCTGGTGGCGTACGCCGTCACCGCCGACGGGGCTCCGCGTGCCCTCACCCTGCGCGACGACCTCGCCGAGACGCTGCCGCACTACATGGTGCCCGGCGCCGTCGTCGTCCTGGACGAACTCCCGCTGCTGCCCAACGGCAAGGTGAACCGGCGCGCGCTGCCCGAACCCGAGCCGGAGGCCGAGAACTCGGTGACGCCCGGCCGGGGCACGCCGCAGGAGGAACTCCTCGCCGGGATCTTCGCCGACGTGCTGCACCGCCCCGCCGTCGGCCCGCACGACAGCTTCTTCGACCTCGGCGGCCACTCCCTGCTCGCCATGCGCGTCGTCAGCCGCATCCGCGCCGTCCTCGGGGCGGAGGTCGCGGTGCGGACCCTCTTCGAGCACCCGACCGTCGCCGGACTGGCCCGCGCCCTCGACACCCCCGGCCGGGCCCGCCCCGCCGTGCTGCCCGCGCACCGCCCCGAGCCGCTGCCCCTGTCCTACGCCCAGCAGCGCCTGTGGTTCCTCAACCGGCTGGAGGGGCCCAGCTCCACCTACAACATCCCGCTCGTCCTCGAACTCGACGGCGCCCTCGACCCGGACGCCCTCCGGGCCGCGCTCGGCGATGTCATCGAGCGGCACGAGGCACTGCGCACGGTGTTCCCCGAGCGGGACGGCGTGCCGTACCAGACGATCCTGCCCGCCGAGGCGGCCACGCCGGAGCTGCCCGTGGTGAGCACGGCACCGGCCGACATGGACGCCACCGTGCTGGCCGCCGTGCGGGAGACGTTCGACGTCACCGCCGACCTGCCGCTGCGCGCGCTGCTGCTGCGCTCGGCGCCCGAACACCATGTGCTGGTCCTCGTCGTCCACCACATCGCCGGCGACGGCTGGTCCCTCGCCCCGCTCGCCCGCCACCTCGGCACCGCCTACCGGGCGCGCCTGGAAGGCGCCGAGCCGGGGCTCACCCTCGGCACCCCGCTCCAGTACGCCGACTACACCCTCTGGCAGCGCGGCCTCCTCGGCGACGGAGAGGGCGAGGCCGACGACGGCGTACTGCGCGGGCAGTTGGACCACTGGAACACCGCCCTCGCCGGGATGCCCGGCCTGATCGACCTCCCGCTGGACCGGCCCCGCCCGGCATCCGTCGACCCCAGGGGCGGAGTCCACACCTTCGAGGTGCCCGCTGAACTGCACAGCCAACTCAAGCGGCTGGCAAGGGAGTCGGGCAGCAGCCTCTTCATGGTGCTCCAGGCGGCCGTGGCCACCCTGCTGCACCGGCACGGCGCCGGCGACGACATCCCGCTCGGCTCGCCCGTCGCGGGCCGCACGGACGAGGCGCTGGAGGACCTGGTCGGGTTCTTCGTCAACACCCTCGTGCTGCGCACCGACCTCTCCGGCCGCCCGACCTTCCGCGAACTCCTCGTACGCGTGCGGGAGTTCGACCTCGCCGCGTACGCCAACCAGGACGTGCCCTTCGAGCGGCTGGTGGAGCACCTCAACCCGGTCCGGGCCCGCGACCACCACCCGCTGTTCCAGACCATGGTGGTACTCCAGAACCAGGACAGCGTCCGCCCCGACCTGCCCGGCCTCACCGTCGAGGACCGGCTCGTGCACAACGGGCTGAGCAAGTTCGACCTCACCTTCGCCTTCACCGAGGAGCGCGACGGCGGCCTCGGCGCCGGGGTCGAATACGCCACCGCGCTGTTCGACCGCAGCACGGTCGAGCACCTCACGGCCCGGCTGCTGCGCCTGCTGGAGCGGGTCGCCGCCGAACCCGAACGCCCGGTCGCCGAGCACGACTTGATGACACCGGACGAGCACACCCGCGTCGCCCGCTGGGGCACCGGCCGCGCCCTGCCCGCCACCGACGAGCCCGCCGTGCTCCCGGCGCTGTTCGCGGCCCAGGCCGCCCGCACCCCGGACGCGGTGGCCGTCACCGACGACGACGCCTCCCTCACCTACGCCGCACTCGACGCCCTCTCCGCCGATCTCGCCGCCGCCCTCGCGGGCCTCGGCGTCGGCCCGGAGACCGGCGTCGGCGTGCTGCTCGGCCGCTCCCCGGCCGTCGTGACCGCCTCCCTCGCCACCGTCCGCGCCGCCGGGGCCTACGTCCCGCTGGACGCCCGCTGGCCCGAGGAACGGCTCGACCAGGTCGCCGGAGCCGCGGACGTGCAGGTCCTCCTGGTCGACGAGGACGCCCACGGCTCACCCTGGGTGCGCGCGGCCGCCGGGCGGACACCGGTCGTCGTCCTGGACCGGCTCGGCCGGGTCCTGCGGGGCGCCCCCGCGCGGCCCGGCCGTACGGCGCCCGTGCCGGGCCCCGCCGCGCTGGCCTACGTGATGTTCACCTCCGGCTCGACCGGCCTGCCCAAGGGCGTCGGCGTCAGCCACGCCGACGTGGTCGCGCTCGCCGCCGACTCCGCCTGGCGGGAGGGCGCCGCCGACGCCGTACTGATGCACTCGGCGTACGTCTTCGACGCCTCCACCTTCGAGATCTGGGCCCCGCTGCTGCACGGCGGCCGGATCGTCGTCGCACCCGAGGGCGTCCTGGACGCCCGCGCGCTGGACGACGCGGTGCACACCCACGGGGCCACGGCCGTCTTCATGACGACCGCCCTGTTCAACGTGATCGCCGAGACCGACCCCGGCGCCTTCACCGGCCTGCGGCTGGTGTGCGCCGGTGGTGAACTGGCCTCCCCGGACGCCATGCAGCGGATCGCGGCCCTCGCGCCCGACACCCGCGTCCTGCACGTGTACGGCCCCACCGAGACCACCACCTTCGCCACCCGCTACCCGGTGGCCGCCGGCCTGCCCGCCGGGCCGCCGCCCATCGGCCGCCCGCTGGACGGCATGCGCCTGCACGTCCTGGACGACTCGCTGCGGCCCGTACCGCCCGGTGTGGTGGGAGAGTTGTACCTCGCCGGACACGGAGTGGCGCGCGGCTACACCGGCCGCCCCGGCCTGACCGCCACCCGCTTCGTCGCCGACCCGTTCGACGTTGCGGGTGGCCGGATGTACCGCACCGGCGACCTGGTCCGCTGGACCCCGGACGGGCAGATCGCCTACGTCGGCCGGTCCGACGGCCAGGTGAAGCTGCGCGGCTACCGCATCGAGCTGGGCGAGATCGAGAACACCCTCGCCTCCTGCCAGGGCGTCGCGGACGCCTTCGCCGTGGTCCGCGAGGACACACCGGGCGACCGGCGCCTGGTCGCCTACGTGGTCCCCGCCGGCGGGGCGAACCCCGACCCTGCCGACCTCGCCCGCGCCGTCGGCCGCTCGCTGCCCGCGTACATGGTGCCCAGCGCCCTGGTCCCGCTGGACGCGCTCCCGCTCACCCCCAACGGCAAGGTGGACCGGCGCGCGTTGCCCGTCCCCGAGTACGCCCCGGTGAGCGGACGCCCCGCCCGTACCGCCCGCGAGGAGATCCTCTGCGGACTCTTCGCCGACGTGCTCGGGCTGGACGCGGTCGGCCCCGACGACGACTTCTTCGCCCTCGGCGGCCACTCCCTGCTCGCCACCCGGCTCACCGCCCGCGTCCGGGCCGCACTCGGCGTGGAGGTCCCCGTCAAGACGCTGTTCGAGCACCCGGCGCCGGCCGCGCTGGCCGCCGTGCTCGACGGCGCCGAGGCGGCCCGGCTCCCGCTGACGCGGGCCGAGCACCGGGCGGAGCCGCTGCCGCTGTCCTTCGCGCAGCGCAGGCTCTGGTTCCTCAACCGGTTCGAGGGCCCCAGCGACACCTACAACGTGCCGCTCGTGCTGCGCCTGGACGGCCCGCTGGACGCCGAGGCGCTGGAGAGCGCGCTCGCCGACGTGGTCGAACGCCACGAGAGCCTGCGCACCGTCTTCCCCGACACCGACGGCGTGCCGCGTCAGCTCATCCTCGACGCCCGCACCGCCGACCTGGACCTCACCCCGCGCGACACCGATCCCGCCCGCCTGGACCAGGTGCTCGCCGCCGAGGTGGCCCACGCCTTCGACGTGAGCGCCGAGGCACCGGTACGGGCCCGGCTGGTGCGGCTCGGCAGCGAGACGCACGTCCTCGTCCTGGTCCTGCACCACATCGCCGGCGACGGCTGGTCCCTCGCCCCGCTCGCCCGCGACCTGGGCGAGGCGTACCGGGCGCGGCTCGCGCACGAGGAGCCGGGCTGGACCGAACTCGCCGTCCAGTACGCCGACTACACCCTGTGGCAGCACGCGCTGCTCGGCGACGAGGAGGACCCCGACAGCCGGGCCGCCCGGCAACTCGCCTACTGGCGCAAGGCGTTGGCCGGAGCGCCCGAGCTGCTGGAGCTGCCCGGAGACCGGCCGCGCCCGGCAGTCACCGAGCACCGGGGCGACGCCTTCGCCTTCCCCGTGGACGCCGCCACCCACCAGGCCCTCGCCGCGCTCGCCCGCGCCCGCGGGTGCAGCCTCTTCATGGTGCTCCAGGCCGCTCTTTCGGTGCTGCTGTCCCGGCACGGCGCGGGCGAGGACATTCCGCTCGGCACCGCCGTCGCCGGACGCACCGACGAGGCTCTGGACGACCTGGTCGGCTTCTTCGTCAACACCCTGGTGCTGCGCACCGACCTCACCGGCGACCCCACCTTCGCCGAAGTACTGGACCGCGTGCGAGAGTTCGACCTCGCCGCCTACGACCACCAGGACGTGCCCTTCGAGCGGCTGGTGGACGCCCTCAGCCCGGAGCGGGCCCAGAACCACCACCCGCTGTTCCAGACCATGCTGGTGCTCCAGAACACGGCCGGCGCCGACATCGAGCTGCCCGGCCTCACCGTCTCCGAGCAGCCGGTGCGCACCGGCATCAGCAAGTTCGACCTCACCTTCACCTTCACCGAGACCGAGGACAGCGCCGGGCACCCCACGGGGCTCGACGGAGTTCTGGAGTTCTCCACCGAGCTGTTCGACCACGCCACCGCATACACCCTCGCCGACCGGCTGACCCGCCTCCTCGCCTCCCTCGCGGCCGACCCCGGCCAACGGGTGCACGAGACCGAGGTGCTGGGCGCGTCCGAGCGGGAGCGGCTGGAGCGGACGGCACTCGGCCCGGTCCGGCCGGTGCCCGCGCGGACGGCACCCGAGGCGTTCCGCGCCCAGTGCGCCCGGACCCCGGACGCGGTCGCGGTACGCGCGGCCGACCGCACCCTGACCTTCGCCGAACTCGACCAGCTCTCGGGCGACCTCGCGCACCATCTGCGGGGCCGGGGCATCGGCCGGGGCGACCTGATCGCCCTCGCGCTGGAGGGCACCGCCGACCAGGTGGTGGCGATGCTCGCCGTCACCAAGGCCGGGGCCGCCTACCTGCCCATCGACCTGGACCACCCCGAGGCGCGCATCGCGTACACCCTGTCCGACGCCCGCCCGGCCCTCCTGCTCACCCACGCCCACCGCGTCCGGGACCGCCGACTGGCCGTGCCGGTGCTCACGTTGGACGACCCGGCCGCCTGGTCCACCGGCCACACCGCGCCGCCCGCCACCGTGCCCGACCCGCGCGACGCGGCGTACGTCATCTACACCTCGGGCTCCACCGGCCGCCCCAAGGGTGTCGTCGTCACCCACGCCTCGCTCACCAACCACATGGCGTGGATGGCCGGCCACCTCGCCCTCACCGGCGACGACCGGGTCCTCGCCCGGACCTCCCCCAGCTTCGACGCCTCGGTGTGGGAGACCTGGCTGCCGCTGCTGCACGGCGGCTCCACCTGCCCGGTACCGGCCGCCCTCAACCACGACCCCGTTGGGCTGCTCCGCCGGGCGCGTGAACTGGGCGTGACCATCGCCCAGTTCGTGCCCTCGCACCTCTCGCTGGTCCTCACCGAGACGGCCGGCGAGGAAGCGCCGACGACGCTGCGGGCCGTGCTCTGCGGCGGCGAACCCCTGCCGCGCACCCTGGCCCGGCGGGTCCGGGACGCCTGGCGGGCCGAGCCGCACAACCTGTACGGGCCCACCGAGACCACCATCGACGCCACCGCCCACCACCACACCGACGACGACACCGGCACCGCCGAGGGGAGCGTGCCGCTCGGGCGCCCCGTCGACAACACCCGCGCCCACGTCCTCGACGCCCGCCTCCAGCCCGTACCGCCGGGCGTCACCGGGGAGCTGTACATCGCCGGCGACGGGCTGGCCCGCGGCTACCTGGGCCGGGCCGGGCTCACCGCCACCCGCTTCGTCGCCGACCCGTACGGGCCCGCCGGAAGCCGGATGTACCGCACCGGCGACCTCGTCCGGCGCGACGCGGACGGCCTGCTCACCTACGTCTCCCGCGCCGACGACCAGGTCAAGCTGAACGGCTTCCGCATCGAACTCGGCGAGATCGAGACCGCGCTCGCCGCCCTGCCCGGCATCACCGCCGCCTGCGCCGTCGTACGCGAGGACCAGCCGGGCGAACGGCGCCTGGTGGCCTACGTGGTGCCCGGCGGGGGAGCGGCCGACGTGGCCGACGACGCGCTGCGCCGGGGGCTGGCCGACACGCTGCCGCCGTACATGACGCCCGCCGTCTTCGTGCACCTGGACGCCCTGCCGCTGATGACCAACGGCAAGACCGACCGGCGCACCCTGCCCGCACCGGCCCGCACCACCGGCACCCGGCCGGGCGGGGAGCCGCGTACCGAGCGGGAGCGCGTGCTGTGCGAGGTGTTCAGCTCGGTGCTGCGGGCGGACACCGTCCGCACCGACGACGACTTCTTCGCGCTCGGCGGCGACAGCATCCTCTCCATCCAGCTCGTCAGCCGGGTCAGGCAGGCCGGGCTCGCCGTCACCCCGCGCGACGTCTTCGTGCACCGCACCCCGGAGGCCATCGCGGCCGTCGCCACCGTGCTGACGGCGGACTCGGCCGAACCCGCCGAGGCGGGCACCGGCGAGATGCCGCCCACGCCGATCGCGGCCTGGTTCCTGGAGCGGCCCGGCCCCACGGACGGCTACAACCAGTCCGCCGTCCTGCGCACCCCGGCCGACGCCGACGAGGCATCCCTCGGCCAGACCCTCCAACTCCTCATCGACCACCACGACATGCTCCGCATGCGGGTCACCCGGTCCACCGAGGAGGAGCCGTTCCTGTACGCACAGCCGCCCGGCTCCGTGCAGGCGCGCAAGCGCCTCACCCGGCTCGACATCGCCGGGCTGGACGCGGCCGCCGCGACCGCCGCGCTCACCGAGGCGGGCGAGCAGGCCCGCGCCCGGCTGCGGCCCGCCGACGGCCATGTCATCGAGGCCGTCTGGGGCGACGCGGGCCCGCGCACCCCCGGCCGGCTGCTGATCGTCGTCCACCACCTGGCCGTCGACGCGGTCTCCTGGCGAGTGCTCGGCGCCGACCTCGCCGCCGCCTGGCGGACGGCCACCGGTACGCCGTCGCCGCTGCCGTCCGTCGCCACGCCGTACCGGAGCTGGGCCCGCCTCCTCGCCGCCCAGGCCCGCACTCCGGAGCGGGAGCGCGAACTCCCGCTGTGGGAAGGCGTACTGAGCACCCCGGACCCGCGCCTCGGACACCGGCCGCTGGACGCGGAGCGGGACACCGCCGAGCACACCCGGACCATCACCACCCGGCTGGACGCCCGCTGGACCGGCCCGCTGCTCACCACCGCGCCGGCCGCCTTCCACGCCGGGGTGGACGACGTGCTGCTCACCGCCCTCGCCCTCGCGATCCGCGCCTGGCGCGAGGACCGGGGCACCGGCCGCACGGACGACACCGCCGTACTGATCGACCTGGAGGGACACGGCCGGGAACAGCTCGCCGACCACCTCGACCTCTCCCGCACCGTCGGGTGGTTCACCAGCCTCTACCCGGTGCGCCTCGACCCCGGGCCCGGCCGGGTCGTCGACCCCGCGCGCTTCGACGCGACCCTGATCGACCGCGCCGTGAAGCAGATCAAGGAACAGCTCAGGGCGATACCGGACCACGGCGTGGGCTACGGCATGCTCCGGCACCTCAACCCCGCCACCCGCGACCGGCTCACCGCCGAGGCCCCGCAGATCGGCTTCAACTACCTCGGTAGGTACGCGAGTTCGGCCGGGAGTACGGGCGACTGGGAGGTGCTGCTGGATGGCGGCCAGCCGCGCAGCCAGGACCCGGACATGCCCGTCCACCACGTCGTCGACATCAACGCGCACACCGAGGACCGCCCGGACGGGCCCGTGCTCGTCACCCGCTGGGCCTGGCCCGGCGACCTCCTGAAGGAGGAGGACGTGGCGGACCTGGCCGACGCCTTCGCCCGCGCCCTGCGCGCCGTCGCCGAACACGCCGAACAGCCCGACGCGGGCGGCTACACGCCCTCCGACCTTCCCCTGGTCTCCCTCGACCAGGCCCAGATCGACCGACTTCAGAACAAGTGGGGTGGACGCAAGTGACCGGGTTCCAACTGGAGGACGTACTGCCCTTGACGCCGTTGCAGGCGGGCATGCTCTTCCACTCGCTCTACGACTCCCAGGCCGTGGACGTCTACACCACCCAGTTCGTCTTCGACCTGGAAGGCACCGTCAGCGTCTTCGCCCTCCGCTCCGCCCTCGGCACCCTGCTGCGCCGCCACGCCAACCTCCGGGTCGGCTTCCTCCACGAGGACCTGGACCAGCCCGTCCAGGCGGTCGCGGCGCAAGTACCCGTACCGCTGGAGGAGTTGGACCTCACCTCGGCGGACGGACCGGAGGCGCTGGAGGCGTTCCTCGCCGAGGACCGCACCCGGCGGTTCGACCTCACCACCCCGCCCCTGATGCGGTTCACCCTCGTCCACACCGGGCCCGGCCGGCACAAGCTGGTGATGACCAGCCACCACCTCCTCTTCGACGGCTGGTCCGTCCCGCTGCTGGTCCGCGAGCTGTTCGAGCTGTACGCCCGCCAGGGCGACGACCTCACCCTGCCCCGCGTCACCCCGTACCGCACCTACCTCGCCTGGCTCGCCGCGCAAGACCGGGCGGCCACGCTGAAGACCTGGCGGGAGGCGCTGGCGGGGCTGGAGACGCCGACCCTGCTCGCCGGGCGGGACGCGCCGGAGGGCCCGGACTCCGCCGAGCTGCCCGAGACCCTCGTGCTGGAGCTGGACCGGGACACCACACACCGGCTGCGCGAGACGGCCCGCGCCTCCCGGCTCACCCTCAACACCCTGGTCCAGGGCGCCTGGGGCCTGGTGCTGGGCCACCTCACCGGGCGCTCCGACGTGGTGTTCGGCACCACCGTCTCCGGGCGGCCGCCGGAGATCCCCGGCATCGAGACGATGATCGGCCTGTTCATCAACACCGTCCCGGTACGGCTGCGCCCCGCGCCCGGCGAATCCCTGGCCGCGCTGCTCACCCGGCTCCAGGAGGAGCAGGCCCGACTGCTGGGCCACCAGTACGTCGGGCTGACCGAGATATGCGAGACGGCCGGGCTCGACCGGCTCTTCGACACCCTCGCCGTCTTCGAGAACTACCCGCTGGACGCCGAGGCCCTGCGCACCGCCCAGCAGGGCATGGCCGGCCTCACCGTCGCCGGGATCGAGGGCACCGACGCCGCCCACTACCCGCTCACCCTCACCATCGCCCCCGGCGAGGACAGCCTCCGCGTCACCTTCGGCTATCGCGCCGCTCTGCTCGACCGCACGGAGATCGAGCAGACCGTGGCCCGCATGCGCCGTCTGCTCACCCGCATGGCGGAGGGCCTCGACGTACGGGCCGACAGCCT
The DNA here is from genome assembly GCF_004784475.1 of Streptomyces bauhiniae. Taxonomy (GTDB): domain Bacteria; phylum Actinomycetota; class Actinomycetes; order Streptomycetales; family Streptomycetaceae; genus Streptomyces; species Streptomyces seoulensis. Next base: position 645,804 of record NZ_SRRT01000002.1, on the reverse strand, counting down.
GCCCCTGCTCCTGGACGGGGAGCGGGAACGGCTGCTGGAGGCGGGGCGCGGCGCCGAACTCCGGCTGAACGTGCGGAACATGAGCGTGCCGGACGTGGTGGCCCGGCAGGCCGTGCACCACCCCGGCACCATCGCCGTCACCGGCGCGGGGGAGGAGCTGACCTACGGGCAGCTCCAGGAGCTGTCCACCGGGCTGGCCAAGGCCCTCACCGGCTCCGGGGTCGGCGCCGAGGACGGGGTCGGCATCCTGCTCGGCCGCTCCTCGGCCCAGGTCACCTCCGCCCTGGCCGTCCTGCGCGCGGGCGCCGCGTACGTCCCGCTGGACCCGCGCTGGCCTGCCGACCGCCTCGACCGCGTCACCGAGTCCGCCCCGCTGCGCGCCCTCATCGTGGACGGGACGACACGGGACGAACCCTGGGTGCGGGGGCTCGACATCCCCGTCCTCACCGTGGACTCCGCCGGACGCGTCGTCAGCGGCGGTCCCTTCGCCCCCGGCGCGCTGCCCGCCGTGTCCGGCGGCGACCGGCTCGCCTACGTCATGTTCACCTCCGGCTCCACCGGCCTGCCCAAGGCCGTCGGTGTCACCCACGCCGACATCACCGCCCTCGCCGCCGACCGCACCTGGGCCGACGGCGTCGCGGACGCCGTGCTGATGCACTCCGCGTACGTCTTCGACGCGGCCACCTTCGAGATCTGGGCGCCCCTGCTCAGCGGCGGCCGGGTCGTCGTGGCCCCGCCGGGAACGCTCCAGCCCGAGACGCTCCGCGACCTCGTCACCCGGCACGGGGTGACGGCAGCCTTCCTGACCACCGCCCTGTTCAACGTCATCGCCGAGGCCGACCCCGGCGCCCTCGGCCTGCTCCGGCTGGCCGCCGCCGGCGGCGAGGCCGCCACCCCCGGCGTGCTCCAGCAACTGGCCGCCGCCCACCCCGGCACCGCGGTCCTCAACGCCTACGGCCCCACCGAGACCACGACCTTCGCCACCCTCCACCGCGTCCCGGCCGACGCCCCGCCCGGCATGCCCCCGATCGGCCGCCCGCTGGACGGCATGCGGGCCTACGTCCTGGACGCGGCCCTGCGCCCGGTCCCGCCCGGCGCCGAGGGCGAGCTGTACATCGCGGGCCCCGGTGTCGCGCGCGGCTACCTCGGGCGCCCCGACCTCACCGCCACCCGCTTCGTCGCCGACCCCTTCGAGGGCGACGGCACCCGGATGTACCGCACGGGTGACGTGGTGCGCCGGGACACCGAGGGCCTGATCCACTACGTCAGCCGCGCCGACCAGCAGATCAAGCTGCGCGGCCACCGCATCGAGCCCGCCGAGATCGAGGCGGTCCTGCGCACCGACCCGTCCGTGCGCGCCGCCTGCGTCCTGGTCCGCGAGGATCTTCCGGGCGACCGCACCCTCGCCGCGTACGTCGTCCCGGCCCCCGGCCACACCGCGGACCCCGCCAAGCTGGCCGCCCACATCGGCCGCCACCTGCCGTCCTACATGGTGCCGTCAGCCATCCAGCCGCTCGACGCCCTTCCGCTGACCGTCAACGGCAAGGTGGACCGGGCCGCACTGCCCGCGCCCACCGGCACCGGACCGGGCGCCGCGGGACGGGCGCCGCGCGGGGCGCACGAGGAGATCGTCGCCGGACTGTTCGCGGACGTCCTCGGTGTGCCCCAAGTCGGCGTGGACGACGACTTCTTCGCCCTGGGCGGCCACTCCCTGCTCGCCACCAAGCTGGTGGGCCGCGTCCGTACCGCGCTGGGCACCGAGACCGAGATCCGCACCCTCTTCGAGAACCCGACGGTCGCCTCCTTCGCCGCCGTCCTCGCCGACGGCGACCGCCCGGCCCGCCCCGCCCTGGTCCCGCAGCCGCGCCCCGAGGTGCTGCCGCTGTCCTACGCCCAGCGGCGCCTGTGGTTCCTGCACCGGCTCGAAGGCCCCTCCGCCACCTACAACATCCCCTTCGCCGTACGCCTCGACGGCCCGCTGGACCAGGAGGCCCTGCGCGCCGCGCTGGATGACGTGGTGGCCCGGCACTCCGCGCTGCGCACCCTCTTCCCGGCCGACGGGGAGGGCCCGCACCAGCACATCACCGAACCCGGCGCGGCGAGCGTGCCGTTCACCGTCCGGGAAGCCGACGAGGAGCGGCTCGGCGCGGCCGTGGCGGGGATCGCCGCCGAGGCCATCGACATCGAGAGCGAACTCCCGCTCCGGGCCACGCTGTTGCGCCTCGCCGACGACTCCCACGCGCTGGTCCTCGTCGTCCACCACATCGCCGCCGACGGCTCCTCCCTCGCGCCCCTTACCCGCGACCTGGGCACCGCCTACCGCGCCCGCGTCGGCGGTCGGGCCCCGGCGTGGACCGCGCCGCCGGTCGACCATGTGGACCACGCGCTCTGGCAACGGGCCCTTCTCGGCGACGAGGACGACCCCGACAGCGTACTGTCCGGCCAACTCGACCACTGGAAGCGGGCGTTGGGCGGCCTGCCCGAGCTGATCGACCTGCCGTGGGACCGGCCGCGCCCCGCCGTGCCCCACCACATCGGCGCCACCCACGACTTCACCCTGGACGCCGGCACCGCCCGCCGGATCACGGACCTCGCCCGCACCAGCGGATGCAGTGTCTTCATGGTCCTCCAGGCCGCCCTCTCCCTGCTGTTGTCCCGGCACGGCGCGGGCGAGGACATCCCGCTCGGCACCGCCGTGGCCGGACGCACCGACGAGGCGGCCACCGATCTGGTCGGCTTCTTCGTCAACACCCTCGTCCTGCGCACCGACCTCTCGGGCGACCCCACCTTCCGCGAACTCCTGGACCGGGTGAAGGAGTTCGACCTCTCCGCCTACACCCACCAGGACCTCCCCTTCGAGCGGCTGGTCGAACTCCTCAACCCCGCCCGCTCGCAGAGCCACCACCCGCTGTTCCAGACCATGCTCGTCCTCCAGAACCACAGCCCGGCCGCCCCGGTCGAGCTGCCGGGTCTCACCGTGAGCCCGGTCCCGGTCGAGCTGGACGTCAGCAAGTTCGACCTGTCCTTCACCTTCACCGAGACCCACGACGACCAGGGCGCACCGGGCGCCATGCGGGCCGCCGTGGACTACGCGACGGAACTCTTCGACGCGGCCACCGTGGAGGCCCTCGGCGAGCGCCTCGCCGGGCTGCTCTCCGCCGTCACCGCCGACCCCGACCGCCCGCTGCGCGCCTACGACGTCCTCACCGACGCCGACCGCGCCCGCGTCACCGCCTGGGGCACCGGCCCCGGGGCCGACCAGCCCGAGAGCGTCCCCGCCCTGTTCCGGCGCTGGGTACGCGACTCCCCGGACGCCCCGGCGGTCCGCGACGCCACCACCACGCTCACCTACCGCGAACTCGACGCCCTCGCCGACTCCGTCGCCGCCGACCTCGCCGCGCGCGGCATCGGCCCCGAGGACCGGGTCGCCGTCGCCCTGCCCCGCAACCGCGAGCTGCTGGTCACCCTGCTCGGCGTCCTCAAGGCCGGGGCCGCGTACGTACCGCTCGACCCCGACTATCCGGCCCGGCGCCTCACCCACATGGTCCAGGACTCCCGGCCGCGCCTGCTGCTGACCACCCCCGAGGTGCGCGAACGGCTGCCCGAACTGCCGGTGCCGCACGTCCACGTCGGGGACCTCATGCGGGGCACGGCGGCCGCCTCCGCTTCGGGTGATCCCGACCCGGCGCACCCGGCGTACGTCATCTACACCTCCGGCTCCACCGGCCTGCCCAAGGGTGTCGTCGTCACCCACCAGGGGGTCGGCGCGCTGGCCCGGACGCACGCCGAGCGGCTGCGGGTCGGCCCCGGCCACCGGGTGCTGCACGTGGCGTCCGTCAGCTTCGACGCGGCGTTCTGGGAGATGTGCATGGGCCTGTTCACCGGGGCCTGCCTGGAGATCGACGAGCGCGACGCCCTGCTGCCCGGACCGGCTCTCGCCGGCACCGTCCGGGAGCGCGGGGTCACCCACCTCACCCTGCCGCCCGCCGCGCTCGCCGTGATGCCGCCCGGCTCGCTGCCCGAGGGCACCACCATCGCCCTCGCCGGTGAGGCGTGCCCGCCGCACCTGGTGCACACGTGGGCGCGCGACCGGCACCTGGTCAACGCGTACGGGCCCACCGAGACCACCGTCTGCGCCACCATGAGCGCCTTCCAGCACGCCGACGGTCCCCTCGCCCCCGACCGCACCGTGCCCATCGGCGTCCCCGTCGACGGCACCCGCGTCCACGTCCTGGACGACCGGCTGGCCCCCGTACCGCCGGGCGTGGTCGGCGAGTTGTACGTCTCCGGCGCCAGCCTGGCCCGTGGCTACCACGAGCGGGCCGCCCTGACCGCGACCCGGTTCGTGGCCGACCCCTTCGACCGCGCGGGCGGCCGGATGTACCGCACCGGTGACCTGGCCCGCTGGACCGCCGACGGCGAACTCGTCTACGTCTCCCGCGTCGACGACCAGGTCAAACTGCGCGGCTTCCGCATCGAGCTGGGCGAGATCGAGGCCGCCCTCACCGCGCTGCCCGGCATCGGCTCCGCCTGCGCGATGGTCCGCGAGGACCGCCCCGGCGACCGGCGCCTGGTCGCCTACACGGTCGCCGAGGAGGGGCAGCGGGTCCCCGACGCCGCCGAACTGCGCGCCCGCCTCGCCGAGACCCTGCCCGACCATATGGTCCCGGCCGCCTACGTCACGCTGGACACCCTGCCGCTGACCCCCAACGGCAAGACCGACCGGCAGGCCCTCCCCGCACCCGAGCGCACCGCGCCCGGCGAGGGCACCGCCCCGCGCACCGACCTGGAACGCGAGCTGTGCACGGCGTTCGCCGAGACCCTCGGTGTGCCCCAAGTCGGCGTACAGGACGACTTCTTCGCCCTCGGCGGCCACTCCCTGCTCGCCGTCACCCTCGCCCAGCGGATCGAGGAACGCTGCGGCCGGCGCCTGTCCCTGCGGGACCTCTTCGCCGCGCCGACGGTGGAGGGCGTGGCCCGGCTGCTGGAGCGGACGCCGGGGGAGCAGGGGTACGGCAGCGGGCTGGACCTCGCCGCCGAGGTGCGTCTCGCCCCGGACATCACGGCCACCGCACGCAGGAGCGCCCGCCCGGGCACGCGCCCGCTGCTCACCGGCGCCTCCGGGTTCCTGGGCGCCTTCCTCCTGCGGGACCTCATCGAGAGCACCGATGGCCCGGTCGACTGCCTGGTCCGCGCCGAGGACCCGCTGCGGGCCGCCGAGCGGCTCCGGGCCAACCTGGAGCACTACGGCCTCTGGCAGCCCCGCTACGAGACCCTGATCAACGCGGTGCCGGGCGACCTCGCCGCCCCCGGCCTCGGCCTCACCCCTCAGGACCGCACCGCGCTGGTGCGCCGCCTCGGCCCGGTCCTGCACAACGGCGCCCGCGTCAACTTCGCGGCGGGGTACGGGGATCTGCGCGCCCCCAACGTCGCGGGCACCGAGGAGCTGCTGCGGCTGCTCGCCGACTCGGCGTCCCCGGGCCTGCACTACATCTCGACCACCAGCGTGTTCGCCCCGGCCACCGGACCCGACCCGGTCGTCGTCACCGAGTCCACCCCGACCGGCCCGCCGGCCGATCTGCCCGACGGGTACGCCCGCAGCAAGTGGGTCGCGGAGGGCCTGGTCGGGCTCGCCGCCGAACGCGGGCTGCCGGTCACCGTGCACCGGCCCGGCCGGATCAGTGGCGACACCGCCACCGGTGCCTGCCAGGACCGGGACCTGCTCTGGCAGCTCATCAAGGGCTGCCTCCAGGCCGGGGCCGTGCCCGATCTGCCGTACGGCTCCACCGACTGGGTGCCGGTGGACCACGTCAGCCGGGCGGTCGTGGCGCTCGCCGGGTCGGGCCAGCCGGGCGGCGAGGTGTACCACTTCACCAACCCGGACGCCCCGGACCTGGGCCGCGTCTTCGCGGCGGCCGCGCGGCTCGGCCACGAGCTGAGCACCGTCCCCGTCGAGGAGTGGCAGGCCCGCGTCGCCGCCGACCCGGACAACGCGGCCCAGCTCTTCCTCGGGGACGAGCCGCAGACCCGGCACGAGGCGATGGACCGGCGGCGCTTCGACTCCGACCAGACGGCCAAGGCGGTGGGCGTCCTGGGCGTCCACCAGCCCGAGCTGACCGATGAGGTGCTCGCCCGCTACCTCACCTGGTTCCAGAGCACCGGCTTCCTGCCGGAGCCGGGGAAGGGAGGGGCCGCCCGCTAGCGCGCGGACCGCTCGGCGGCGCGCTTGATGCCGTGCAGGGCCTCCTCCAGGCCGCGGCTGACGTGCTCGCCCTCGACGTTGTCGGTGTGCAGCTCGACGGTCAGCCGCGAGCTGCCCGCCTCGTCGCCCGCGGCCACGTGCAGCCGGCCGTGGTAGTCGTCGGGGCCGGGCGCGCCCCACTCCAGGCTCTTGCCGTCCTCCAGCACATGCACCCACGCCTCGCTGGTGACGTCCTGCTCCGGCTCGCCGGGCGGGTCGATGTGCGCGGTGACCGTGACGCGGTCGCCGCCCTCCGGCTCGACCGAGGTCAGCCGGGGGAGGTAGGACGGGAGGTTCTCCACGTCCGCGAGGTAGTCGAAGAGGCGGTCCGCCGGGACGGCCACGGTGATCGAGTTGTCGTAGTTACCCATGGTCCCGCTGTGCCCCGGCGCGGGGGGCGGTAACGGTGCGGACGGGCGGATTGATCCGGACGGGTGAACCGGTGCGGACGGCTGGCGCAGTGCCGGGTCACTCGGCCTCCGCGCTCTCCTCGCCGAACAGATGGCGCACCGTCGAGCGGTAGTTGGCGCGGACGTGGGCCAGGGCGTGGGCGCGGGCCCGGTTCGGGTCGCCGGAGGCGATGGCGTCGTACAGATCGTGGTGCTCGGTGAGGAGCTGGGGCCACTCGGCGTTGCGCCGGGTGAGCCAGCGCAGGCGGCCGTCGACCGGTTCCATCACCGAGATCAGCAGGCCGTTGCCCGCCATGGCCAGGATGCGGTCGTGGAAACGGGTGTTGACGTCCGTGATCACCTCCGCCTCGCCCGCCTCCGTGGCCGTCGCGGCCTCCGTGAGCAGTGCGCGCAGTTCCTCCAGCGCCTCCGGGGTCGCGCGGGACGCGGCCAGCCCGGCCGCGTACACCTCCAACGCCTCGCGAAGCTCGAAGAGTTCGCGTACGTCGTCCGGGGTCAGCCGGCGTACCACCGCGCGGCGGGCGGACTCGAACAGGACGAAGCCCTCGCCGACCAGCGCGCGGATCGCCTCGCGCACCGGGACGCGGGATACGCCGTACCGGTCGGCCAACTCCCGTTCCACCAGCCGGTCTCCGGGGCCGAGGCGCCCGGCGATGATGTCCTGCCGCAGCGCCGCGAGGACGCGCTCGCGCACCGAGCCGAGCGGTTCGGGCTTCGCGGTAAGGGGGCTCATGGGGTCATCCTCGCTGCCGGGCGGTGCTTTTACGGAGCCGTAACGGCGACGACATCGGTCGGAACGGTTGACGGCGGAACCATGACGGCAGTTTGGTATACCAAATGACCGCCGCCCTCCGCCCCCGTCGCCCCAGGAGGTCCCGTGTCCCTCGCCGACCACGCCGAAGCAGCGGGCGCGCCCGCCTTCACCCCCGACCCGCGCCTGACCAACGAGGACCTCGCCCCGGCCGCCCGGCGCAACTGGAAGGTCTTCGACCTGTTCGCGCTGTGGATGTCGGACGTCCACAACCTCGGCAACTACACCTTCGCCGCAGGGCTGTTGGTACTCGGCATGAACGTCTGGCAGGTGTTCACCTCCCTGCTCACCGGCTTCGTGCTGATCTTCATCGGGATGAACTGGATGGGCCGCATCGGCCAGCGCCACGGCGTGCCCTTCCCCGTGGTCAGCCGCATCGCCTTCGGCGTCTGGGGTGCCAACATCCCCGCGCTGATACGGGCGTTGATCGCCATCATGTGGTACGGCATCCAGACCTACCTCGCCTCCGTCGCCGTCAACGTGATGCTGCTGGCCGCCTGGCCCGACCTGGAGTCGCTGACCGAGCACTCCTTCCTCGGTCTGGACGCCCTCGGCTGGATCTCCTTCCTTACCCTGTGGCTGGTCCAGGCGCTGATCATCAGCCGGGGGATGGAGTCCGTACGCCGGTTCCAGGACTTCTGCGGGCCCGCGATCTGGCTGGTGATGATCGCGCTCGCCCTCTGGGTGCTGGCCAAGGCCCACTGGACCATCTCGCTCACCGCGACCCCGCACCCGGTCTCCACGGGGGAGCAGTGGCGGCAGTGGTTCGGGGCGATCGGGCTGATCCTGGCGACCTACGGCACGCTGATGCTCAACTTCTGCGACTTCTCCCGCTTCGCACCCGACTACCGGACCGTGCGGCGCGGCAACTTCTGGGGTCTGCCGGTCAATTCGACCGCGTTCGTGGTGCTGTCGGTCATCGTTACGGCAGGGTCGCTGGAGGTGTTCGGCAAGGCCGTCACCGACCCGGCGGAACTGGTCGCGCGGGTCGGCAACACCTGGGTCCTGGCCGTCGCCGCGCTGACCTTCGCCGTCGCCACCATGGGCGTCAACATCGTCGCCAACTTCGTCTCCCCGGCGTACGACCTCGCCAACGTCTGGCCGCAGAAGATCACCTTCAAGGTCGGCGGCATGATCAGCACGGTCGCCGCCCTGGTCGTCACCCCGTGGAACCTCTTCTCCAACCCGACGGTCGTCAACTACTTCCTCGGCGGCCTCGGTGCCTTCCTGGGCCCCCTGTTCGGCGTGATCATGGTCGACTACTACGCCGTCAAGCGCGGCCGGGTGAACGTCGACGCACTCTTCGACGCCACCCCCGGTTCCCGCTACCACTACCGCCACGGCGTCAACCCCAGGGCCCTCGGCGCCTTCCTCCCCTCGGCCGCGGTCGCCGCCGTGCTGGCCCTGGTCAAGGACTTCGGTGATGTCGCGCCCTACTCCTGGTTCATCGGTACGGCGCTCGGAGCGGGCCTGTACTGGCTGCTGAACCGGGGCCGGGCCGGGGCGGAGGCGTGAGAGGCATGCGGATCGTCGTCACCAACTGCAACACCACGGCCCAGATGACCGAGGAGATCGTCCAGGGCGCCCGTGCCGCCGCCGCCCCCGGCACCACCGTGACCGGCCTGACCCCTGCCTGGGGCCCCGAGTCCGCCGAGGGCTGGCTCGACAGCCACCTCTCCGCCGCCGCCGTCCTGGACACCCTGCGCACCTACGACGGCCCCCCGTACGACGCCGTCGTCCTGGCCGGCTTCGGCGAGCACGGCCGCGAAGGCGTACGCGAGCTGGTCGACGTCCCCGTGGTGGACATCACCGAGGCCGCCGCCCACCTCGCCTGCCTCCTCGGCCGCCGCTACGGCGTCATCACCACCCTCGACCGCTCCCGCGGCCAGATCGAGGACAGCCTCGAAACCGCCGGAGTGGCCCGCAACTGCGCCACCGTCCTCGGCACCGGCCTGGCCGTCCTGGACCTCACCACCGATCCCACCCGCACGGAGACCGCCTTCCTGACGGCCGCCACCCAGGCCCAGGCGGCCGGCGCCGAAGTCCTCATCCTCGGCTGCGCCGGCATGACGGGCCTCCAACGGAAGCTGTCCTCCCAGCTCCGCCTCCCGATCGTGGACGGCGTGAGCGCGGCGGTGAAACTCGCCGAATCCCTCGTCACCCTGGGCCTGACCACGAGCCGCACGGGCAGCTACGCGCGCCCGCTGCCGAAGCGACGGGTGTGGGGGCGCCCGCAGCCGACCTGAGCAGGGCCTTCGCCGACGAGTGGGATTAATCGTGCGCCGCCGGGAAACGCGGACCGGGACCGGATGACCGCGAGCGCCTGGAGGCGAGCATGAGTGACGAGACCCCGATGGCGGACGACGCCTACCAGCCCACCGGCGGCAATGAGGAGCAGGAGGACGCCGCGCCGCTGGATCTGCAGGACGCGGTCGGTGAGCGGGACTACGACGAGATCCTGGACGAGGGGTACTCCCCGCCCGAGTGGCCGCTGGGCGTGAACCAGCACGGGACCACGGCCGCCGAGCAGCAGGAGGGGGAGACGCTGGACGAGCGGCTGGAGCAGGAGGTGCCGGACGTGACCGCGCCGGCCGGGGACGGGGTCGGTGACCTGCCCGGCGGGGAGGGCGAACCGGTCGACTCCGAGGTGGGCGACGCCCGCGCGGGCCGCCTGGTCGCCCCGGACGAGGGCGCGCACGGCGATACGGTGAGTGAGGAGGTCGCGGAGGACGTCGGTATCGACGGGGGCGCGGCCGGTGCGGAGGAGGCGGCCGTGCATGTGATCCCGGACGAGGGCTGACCGCCCAGGGTTCTTACCGAGTGGTGACGCCGGGGCGGTGAACCGGGGAAGCGGGCGCCCGGGGGCCTAGCTTGAGGCCATGCGTGTACTGGTCACCGGCGGTGCCGGGTTCATCGGGTCGCATGTCGTGGACGCGCTGCGGGCGTCCGGGCACGAGGCCGTGGTCTTCGACGTCCGCGACGATCCCGCCGCGGACGTGCGCGACCGGGACGCCCTCGCCCGCGCCCTCGCCGGTGTCGACGCCGTCTGCCACCAGGCGGCCATGGTCGGCCTCGGCAACGGGGTCGCCGACGCGGCCGAATACGTCTCCCGCAACGACCTCGGCACCGCCGTCCTGCTGGCCGCGATGGCGGAGGCGGGCGTGCGGCGGCTGGTGCTGGCCGGGTCGATGGTGGTGTACGGCGAGGGCCGCTACGCGTGCCCGGCCCACGAGGTCGTACGACCGGGCCCGCGCGCCGAGGCCGACCTGAAGGAAGGCCGCTTCGAGCCGCCCTGCCCCGCCTGCGGCACCGCGCTCGTCCCCGGCCTGGTCGGCGAGGACGCCCCCGCCGACCCGCGCAACGTCTACGCCGCCACCAAGCTGGCCCAGGAACACCTGGCCGCCGCCTGGGCCCGCGCCACCGACGGCACCGCGCTCTCCCTGCGCTACCACAACGTGTACGGCCCCCGGATGCCCCGCGACACCCCGTACGCCGGAGTCGCCGCGTTCTTCCGCTCGGCGCTGGAACGGGGCGAGGCGCCACGGGTGTTCGAGGACGGGGGCCAGCGGCGCGACTTCGTGCACGTACGGGACGTGGCGGCGGCGAACCTCGCCGCGCTCACGGCGCCGGACCGGCCCGGCACGCTCACCGCGTACAACACCGGCAGCGGCGAGCCCCGTACGGTCGGCGAGCTGGCCCGGGCGCTGGCCGCCGCGCACGGCGGCCCGGAGCCGGTGGTCACCGGCGAGTACCGCCTCGGCGACGTACGGCACATCACCGCGGACTCCGCCCGGCTGCGCACCGAGCTGGGCTGGCGGCCGGGGGTCGCCTTCGCCGAGGGGATGGCGGAGTTCGCGCGCACGCGCTGAGTCAGGAGGCCGGGGCGGGCAGGGTCACCTCGAAGCGGCAGCCGCCGGAAATGTTCCGTACGCTCGCCCGCCCCTGGTGCGCCTCCACGATCCCCCGCACGATCGCCAGCCCGAGCCCCGCGCCCGCCGGGGGCGTCCGCGCGTCCGTGCCGCGCCAGCCGGTGTCGAAGACGCGGGGCAGGTCCTCCTCGGGGATGCCGCCGCAGCCGTCCGTCACCGACAGCACCACGCCCTCCGGCGCCCGCCGGGCCGCGACGGCGACCGTGCCGTCGGCCGGGGTCCGGCGGATGGCGTTGACCAGCAGGTTGGCGAGGACCCGGCTCATCTCCTTGCCGTCCACCTCCACCGGCACCGGCCGCACCCCGTCACCCACCAGCCGTACGCCGTGCTCGCGGGCGAGCGGGCCGACCCCGGCGAGGGCGTCGCCCACCAGGTCGTACAGCGAGATCCGGGACGGGCTCAGCGGGAGCGTCCCGGCGTGGATGCGGGAGAGTTCGAAGAGGTCGCCGACCATGCCGTCCAGGCGTTCCACCTCGGTGCGGATCTGCCGCAGGTAGCGGGCCGGATCGGCGGCCACCCCGTCCTCCAGTGCCTCCGACATGGCGCGCAGACCGGCCAGCGGGGTCCGCAGATCGTGCGAGATCCAGGCGACCAGCTCACGCCGGGACGCCTCCAGAGCGCGTTCACGCTCGCGGGAGGCGGCCAGCCGGGCGCTGGTCGCGGCCAACTCCCGGCTCAGGGCGTCCAGTTCGGCGGTGGCCGGTACGGCGGGCGCGGAGAAGGCGCCCGCGTCGCCGAACTGCCGTGCCGCGTCCGTCAGTTCCCGGCTGCGGGCGACCACCCGGCGGCCCAGGAGGAGCGCGCTGGCCAGCGAGACGACCGCCGCCATGGCGACGACCGTGGTCACCACCCGCAGGTCGTGCGGGGACAGGAACATCGCCCACGCCACCGCCATGGTGCCCGCCAGCATGGCGAACACGCCGACGCCCGCGACCACGGTGAGCGAGGCGGTCAGTGAGCGGCGCCGGACCAGCCGCAGCACGGCGGCGCCGAGCAGACCGGAGGCGGCGGCGCCGAGGAAGGCGTAGAGGGCGATGAGGAGGTTGTCACGCATGCCGGTCCTCCTCCGGCCCGGCGGCCGCGTCCGGTTCGAAGCGGTAGCCGACGCCCCAGACGGTGCGGATCAGCCGGGGCCGCGCCGGGTCGTCCTCGACCTTGCCGCGCAGCCGGCGCACATGGACGGTCACCGTGGACAGGTCACCGAAGTCCCAGCCCCACACCTCCCGCATCAGCTCCTCGCGGGCGAAGGCGCGTCCCGGATGCCGCAGGAGGAACGCCAGCAGATCGAACTCCCGCAGGGTCAGGGCGAGTTCGGTACCGTCCTTGGTGGCCCGACGGGCAGCCGCGTCGACGGTCAGGCCCGCCGCCGCAAGGGTGCCGGGGACGGCAGCGGCGGCGGGGCGGGTGCGGCGCAGTACCGATTCCACGCGCAGCACCAGCTCGCGCGGGCTGAACGGCTTCGTCACATAGTCGTCCGCGCCGACCTCCAGACCGAGCACACGGTCGTCCTCGTCGCCCCGCGCGGTGAGCATGATGACCGGCACCGGACCGCGCTCGCGCAGCCGCGCGCACACCTCAAGGCCGTCCATGCCGGGCAGCATGAGGTCGAGCACCACCAGGTCGGGCCACTGCCCGGCGGCGGACGCGAGGGCGGAGGGGCCGTCGGCGGCGCGGTCCACCGCGTGTCCGGCGCGGACCAGGTACCCGGCGACGACCTCCGCCACGGTCGGGTCGTCGTCCACGACCAGGACGCGGCCCGCGGACGGTGTGGTGTACGGCTGCTGCATGCCCTCAGCCTGGCACCGCCGCCGGGCCCCAGCCGCCACGGCGGCCGGACGTCCGCGTTTCGTAAGGAGCGGAAGTCCGGTTCGTCCTGGTTCGGCTTCGTAGGGTGAAAGCCGTGACCACCTCACTCCCCCACACCGTGGACGTCGTGCTGCCCTGCCTGGATGAGGCGGAGGCGCTGCCCTGGGTGCTGGCCCGCATCCCGGCCGGCTGGCGCGCGATCGTCGTGGACAACGGCTCCACCGACGGCTCCGCCGAGGTCGCCCGCGCCCTGGGCGCCACCGTCGTACGCGAGGAACGGCGCGGCTTCGGCGCCGCCTGCCACGCCGGGCTGCTCGCCGCCACCGCCGACATCATCGGCTTCTGCGACTGCGACGCCTCCCTCGATCCGGGCCTGCTGGTGCCCTTCGCCGAGGAGGTGCGCGCGGGCGGGGCCGATCTGGTGCTCGGGCGGCGCCGTCCGCAGGGGCGGGGAAGCTGGCCCGCGCACGCCCGCGCCGGCAACCTCGCGCTCTCCCTGCTGCTGCGCCGCCGCACCGGACTCACCCTGCGCGACCTCGGCCCGCTGCGCGCCGCCCGCCGCGCACCCCTGCTCGCCCTCGGCCTCACCGACCGGCGCAGCGGCTACCCCCTGGAGATGGTGGTCCGCGCGGCCGACGCGGGCTGGCGGGTCACCGAACACGACGTGCCGTACCTGCCGCGCTCCGGTGCCTCCAAGGTCACCGGCACCTGGCGCGGCACGTGGCAGGCGGTACGCGACATGAGCCGGGTCCTGCGCGACACGCCATCGGGGGGTACCCGGTGACGGCAGGGCCTTCCGCCGGCGCCGCGGTACCTGGAGTACGCCCATGACCACTCTCCTCGTCATCGCCAAGGAACCCCGGCCCGGCAGGGTCAAGACCCGCCTCACCCCGCCGTTCACCCCCGCGCAGGCCGCCGCGCTCGCCGAGGCCGCGCTCACGGACACGCTGCGCGCGGTGGCCGCCGCCCCCGCGCGGCGCCGGGTGCTGGTCCTGGACGGGCGGCCGGGGCCCTGGCTGCCGGACGGGTTCGAGGTCGTACCGCAGTGCGCGGGCGGCCTGGACGATCGGCTCGCGGACGCCTTCTCCCGCTGCGCCGGACCCGCCCTGCTGGTCGGCATGGACACCCCGCAGATCACCCCCGACCTGCTGACCCTGGACTTCACCGACTGCGACGCCCGTTTCGGCCCGGCCGAGGACGGCGGCTTCTGGGCCCTCGGCCTGGCCCGCCCCGAGCCCGAGCTGCTGCGGGGCGTCCCGATGTCCGTGCCCGAGACGGGGAGCGTGCAGCGCGAGCGGCTGGCCGCCGCCGGGCTGCGGGTGCGCGAGCTGCCCCGGCTGCGGGACGTCGACACCGCCGCCGACGCCCACGCCGTCGCCGCCCTCGCTCCGGACACCGCCTTCGCCGCGCGTCTGGCGGCCCTCACCCACCCCGGAGCAGCATGAGCACCGTGACCGCGCCCGCCTGGGCGGCCTCCGACCCGTACGCCACCGCGCTGCGCACCGGCCGGGGCCCGCTGTTCCTGCGGCGCGGTGACGGCTGGCTGCTGCCGCTGGACGTGGAGCGCTGGTGCGCGGCCGCCGACGCCGTGGACCGGGCGGTGCTGGACCGCTGCGAGGGGGCCGTGCTCGACGTGGGCTGCGGCCCCGGCCGGCTGGTGGCGGAACTCGCCGCGCGCGGCCGCAGCGCCCTGGGCGTCGACGTGAGCGAGGCCGCGGTGGCCCGTACCCACACGCTCGGCGGGCGGGCGCTGCACCGCTCGGTGTTCGACCCGCTGCCCGGCGAGGGCGGCTGGGGCACGGTGCTGCTCATGGACGGCAATGTGGGCATCGGCGGCGACGTGGCCACCCTGCTGCACCGGATGCGCGAACTCCTCTGTACCGGCGGCCTGTTGATCGTGGAGACGGTGCCCGGAAACGTGGACGAGCGGGCCCGCGTGTGCGTGGTGGACGTGGCGCACGGCGGGGGAGCGGTGGGCGAGCCGTTCCCCTGGGCCCGCGTCGGCACCCCCGCGCTGCTGGACCTCGCGCGGCGCGGGGGCTGGCCGGAGACCGTTCAGTGGACGGACGGCGAGCGGTGCTTCGTGGCGCTGCGCAGCCGCAGGACGAGCAGCAGGGCGGAACCGCCGAAGAGCGCGGCCGTGATGAGCAGCCAGCGGAGCAGGAACCCGTCCGGGTCCAGCCCGGTGGCCGACCGGTAGCGGCCGGCCGACAGACCCAGGATCAGCGGGCACCACACCAGCAGCGTCAGCCCGGACAGCACGGCGGGCACGCGTACGTACGGCGTCCACCACGCGGCGGTCCCGGCCCGCAGCGCGCGGTCGAGCACGGAGTAGAGCGGCAGCAGCACCAGGTCGTGCAGCAGCGCCGCCCCCACGAACCAGAGGACCACCCCGAGCCAGTCGTCCTTCAAGAGGCGTACCCCGGCATAGGCGACGAGCGCGAACGAGCAGACCAGCAGCAGAAGTTGCAGAGGGCTGCCGACCAAGGCGCGGAATTTCGGCAGGCGCATCACAGGTCTCCGAAGGTCAGCCGGCCCACCCACTTGGTGTTGTGGACGCCGGGAGCGGCGGGCACGATGATCCGCGCCGGATAGCCGTGGTCGGGGGACAGCTCCTCGCCGTTGACGTACAGGGCGAGCAGGGAACGCGGGTCGGACACCTGGTTGGCCCGCAGCGCCGCCCGCCGGAAGGCGCCGTGCCGCTGGAGGGACTCCACGAGCACGTCGGGCGGATCACCCGCGTACCCGGCGAGCGCGGCGAGGTCGCGCAGCCGCACCCCGCGCCACCACTGGTCCGCCGTGGACCAGCCCTCGACGCAGGCGATCGGCAGGGACGAGCTGTGCTGCGGCAGCCGGAGCAGCTCGGCCTGGCTGAGCCGGACCGTGCCGGCCGGGCCGGTGACGACCAGGCGCCAGGCGTCCGGATGGGTGTCGGCGTCGGTGATCCCGGCGTAGCGAGCCGTCTTGTTGATCTGGAAACCGTTCGGCCCGCCACCGGGAGCGGCCCCGCCGTGCGGCGCGAGCAGCGCGGTACGGCGCAGCGGGCCGCCGAGGCTCTGCCCCACCGTCGTCACGAACAGCAGCAGCGAACCCCCGCCGACCAGCCACAGCGCGCCCCGCCGGGACACGGTGGGCGGGGCCGGACGGGGCGCGGCCAACTCCGCTTCGTCCCCTCGTCGTTCACGAACGGCACGCACGGCCATCGGGGCCCGCAGCACCGCGTGGACGACGAACGCGGCGATGAACACCCAGGCACCGTAGAAGTGGAGGGGGTAGAAGGAGCCGGGAAAGACGTACTCCAACTGGATGTTGAGCAGTCCGGTGACGAACTGGAACAGCACGCCCCCGACCAGGAGCAGCAGCGACACCCGCTCCAGCGCGTGCGCCACCGAACGGGCCGGCGGCAGCGTGAACAGCTTCGGCACCACTGACCACAGCTTGGCCAGCAGCACCGGGACCAGCACCACGCCCAGCGTGACGTGGACACCCTGGCTCAGCCGGTACAGCCAGGACGGCCCGGCCGGCCAGTCGAAGAGGTAGAAGCCGAGCACCCCCTTGTCCGGAGTCGTGTCGTTCACCGGGGAGAGATCCGGGTTGTAGGCGGCGTAGGACACCAGACCGGTCACGAACAGCGCGCTGATGCCGCCGAGCAGCACCAGCCCGAGCACCGCCGTGAACCAGGTGCCACGCACGGGGCTGCGCCAGAAGCGGGGAGAGGTGGGAAGCCGGGGATCGTCGCGCATGCCCCGACCGTAGGCCCGGCGACACCCCGGAACGGGCGCGCGACCCATGACGAAACGCTGACGTCCGGCCCGGAAGGCGGACCGGAGCCGTCCCTACGGCCTAGCGTGCCGATGTGATCCACCACCGGCCCCACCCCTCACACCGTGACCTGTACGCCGCAGCGGCAGCCGTCCTGCTGGTGACCGCCGCCGTCCTGGTCGGCCGTCACATCCAGGACGCCCACCACACCCTGTTCGTGCACTGGCCCCCGCTCTTCGCCGACTGGGACCCGCACCTCGGCCCCGGCACCCCGGCCGCGCTGATCCTCGCGGCCGCCGGAGTGGCGTACGGTCCCACGCTCGCCGCCCGGCTCCCGTGGCGTGGCCTGCCCTGGGTGGCCTGGGCCGCGTCCGCCGCCTGGATCGTCTCCCTCGCCCTGGTCGACGGCTGGCACGACGGCATCGCCGGCCGGCTCACCACCGCGAACGAGTACCTCCAGGTCATCGACCGCTTCCACGACATCCCGGCCACCCTGCGCGGCTTCGACGGCCATATCCTCGCCGGTGTCCCCGGCAACTGGCCCGCCCATGTCGCCGGCCATCCCCCCGCCGCCACGCTCACCTTCGTCCTGCTGGACCGGATCGGTCTCGGCGGGGGCGGCTGGGCCGGGATGTGGTGCGTGGTGCTGGGCGCGTCCGCCTCCGCCGCGGTCCTGGTCGCCGTACGGGCGCTGGCGGACGAACGCCTCGCCCGGCGCGCGGCGCCCTTCCTGGTCCTCGCCCCGGCCGCGGTCTGGATGGGCGCCTCGGCCGACGCCTACTTCGCCGCCGTGGCCGCCTGGGCACTGGCCTGCCTCGCACTCGCCCTCACCCGGCGCTCCCTGCTGTGGGCGGCCGCCTCCGGCCTGCTGGCGGGCCTGACCGGCTATCTCTCCTACGGCCTCACCCTGATCGCGCTGATCGGGCTCGCGGTACTCGTCCTCGCCCGCGCGGACCTCCGGGCCCGCCCCCTGCTCGTGCTGCCCTTCCTGGCCGGACTGGCCGTGGTACCCGTCGTGTTCGCCCTGTACGGATTCAACTGGTGGACCGCCTATCACCTGTTGGTGACCCGCTACTACCAGGGCGTCGGCGGCACGCGCCCGTACGGCTACTGGATCTGGGCCAACCTCGCCTGCGCCGCGATCATCACCGGCCCGGCGACGGCAGCGGCCCTTCCGCGCACCGTGGGCTCCCTCGTCCACCGCGTCGACCGCTCCGCCACCCGCCTCGCGCTGATCGTCTGCGCGGCCCTGGCCGCCTTGCTGATCGCGGACCTGTCCGGCATGAGCAAGGCGGAGACGGAACGCATCTGGCTGCCCTTCGCGGTGTGGCTGCTGCCCGCCTGCGCCCTGCTACCCCGCCCCCGAGCCTGGCTGGCCGCCCAGGTGACCCTGGCCCTGCTGCTCAACCACCTGCTGCTGACGGGATGGTGAGGAGGTCGAGTTGGTACCAGCTCCCGGACTTGCCCCCGAGGTCGGCCGGACCGGCGGGGCCGGTGCGGACGAACCCCGCCTTGAGCAGGACGCGTTGAGAGGCGGTGTTCTCGTGGGCGGTGGCCGCGCGGAGGGTGTGCAGGGCGTGCCGGGCCGATGCCAGCGCGCTCAACTCCCGTACGGCTGCCGTCGCCACGCCGCGCCCGCTGGCGTGTTCCGCGACCCGGTAGCCGACTTCGGCGGTGCCTTCGGCGAGGTCGTAGAGGTTGAAGCGGCCCAGGACGGTGCCGGTTGCGGTGACGAGCAGGTAGAAGGCGCAGGCGCCGGTGGCCTGTTCGGCGAGGAGGGCGTCGTAACGGTCGGTGAAGCGGGCGAAGTACGCGTCGCCGCGGTCGGAGACGGCGGCCGCGAAGTAGTCCCGGTTCGCCAGCTCGAACGCCAGCACGGCCGGGGCGAGTTCGGCGCTCAGCGGCTTCAGCGAGGGCGCCGCCCCGCCCCGCTCAGCGGCGGACATCCACCGAGGCCAGGAAGTCGCCGATCAACGCCGTGAGCGCGGCGGGCTGTTCGAGCGTGCTGCTGTGCCCCGACCCCGGAACCACCTCCAGCCGGGCCCCCTCGACGGCGGCCGCGATCCGCTCCGCGTCGGCCGGGGGAGTGGCCAGGTCGTCGGCGCCGACGGCGACCAGGGTGGGTACGGTGATGCGGCCCAACTCGGTGTGGAAGGGCTCGCGTTCGATGACCCCGAGCACGGCCTTGCGTATCCCGGCCCGCTCGCAGCGCCGCAGACGGCGTACCCACTCGTCGATGACCGGCACGCTCGCCGGGTCGGCCAGGAAGCCGGGGCCGAACATCGCGGCCTTCACCTTCACCAGCACCGGCCCCACCCCGGTGAACCGGTAGACGCGCGCCAGCAGCCGGTACTCGGCCGCCTTGTCCGCCGGCTCGCCGTCCGCGCTCGTGTCCAACAGCGTGAGCGAGCGCAGGAGTTCACCATGGCGGGCCGCGATGCGCTGGCCGACGAAGCCGCCCATGGAGAGGCCGACCCAGTGCACGGGCCCGAGGCCGAGGCGCCCGATCAGGGCGACGGCGTCGGCGGTCAGGGTGTCCATGTCGTACCCGGACGGCGTCGCGGGAGTGTCGCCCTGGCCGCGCCAGTCCACGGTCACACAGCGGTACCGCTCCCGGAGCACCTCGATCTGCGGATGGAACATCCAGCCGCTGAACAGCAGCCCGTGACCGAAGACGACGGCCGGCGCGTCCGGCCTGCCCGGAGGCGCGCCGGTGTCGGTGTACGCGATCGCTGCGCCATTGACCTCGGCAGTGGGCACGTGCGGCTCCTTCGCTCCGGCAGGCGCTCCGGGAAGCGCCGGCAGTGGGAGCCGAGCATAGGGACGTACCGAGTCAATGGCACAGCGGCGTGCGCGAGTTGGATCTACTTCATCGCCTCGGCGAACGCGGGCACGACCTTGTCCAGGGCGTAGTTCACCGAGAGCACCGAGTCGGTGGCGAACGCCTTGTCGAGCGCGGAGTCGGTGTCGAAGACCACGTCGTGGCCCGCGCGGACGGCCGGGACCTTCTTGAACAGGGGGTCGTTGGTGATGTCCGAGGCGGGCAGGCCGATCGGCTCCATGACGACCAGGTCGGCGTCGAGCTTGTTCACGTTCTCGTGCGAGACGCTGACGAAGAAGCTGCTGCCGCCCTGCTTGTCGACCCACGGGTTGTTCCGGAAGCCGAGCCGCTGAAGGAAGTCCACCCGGCCACTGCCCTGGACGTAGGCGCCGAAGCCCTCGGAGGTCCGGGAGCCGGAGGTCACCGTCCTCCCCTTGAACTCCGGGTGCGCCTTGGCCGCGGCGGCGAACTTCGCCTTGGTACGGGCGATGAGCTGCTGCCCCTTGTCGTGCAGGCCGAGCGCGTCCGCGACCATCTCCGTCTGGTCCTGCCAGTCGGTGAGGTACTGGTCGCCGCCCTTGGGCACGCCGACCGTCGGCGCGATCTTGCTGAGCGTGTCGTACCGCTTCTGGTCGCCGCTGGACTTGGTGTCGAGGATCAGGTCGGGCTGGAGGGCCGCGATCTTCTCGTACGCGGGTTCCAGCGTGCCGATCTTCGTCGGGCTCTTCTGGTACTTGCCCTTGGCCCACGGGCCCACGCCATCACCGCCGAAGGCGAGCCAGTCGCTGGCGCCGACGGGCTGCACACCCAGGGCCAGCGCGGTCTCCGCGTCACCCCAGCCGAGCGCCACCACGCGCTTCGGCTGCTTCTTGACGGTGATCTCCCCGAACTTGGTGGCGACCGTGGCGGGGAAGTTCCCCTTGGCGACAGTACCGGGCGCGCTGTCACTGTCACCCGAGCCGGACGAGCAGCCCGCGACCACGAGAGAAGCGGCGACGGCCAGAACACCGGCCACTAGACGGCGGCCGTGCGCCTGGGGAATCGAACGATTGAACATGAAGGAAGGCTAACCTAACTTTTACCGGCCCCCGGTCGCCCCCGCGTCCATCCCGGTGTGGCGCGGGCGGCGCGTCCCGGGCGCGGTCGTAGCCTGGCAGAGGGGATTTTGTCGTCGGCACGGCCGGAACAAGGGGACCCGAGATGGACCGCGAGCACGCCCCGCCCATGGACGAAATGCGGCGGTTGCCGCGTACCGATGTGCTGCTCGCCGACCCCCGGCTCGACGCGGCGGCGGTGCGGCTGGGGCGGCGGCTGGTCAAGGAGGTGGTCGCCGGGGTGCAGACGCAGGCGCGGAGCGGTGAGGTGCCCGTCGACGAGATCGCCGACCGCGCCGTGGCCGCGCTGCCCGCCACCGCCTCCGCGCTGCGCCCCGTCATCAACGCGACCGGCGTGCTGCTCCACACCAATCTCGGCCGGGCCGCGCTCTCCCCGGCCGCCCGTGACGCCGTACTCGCCGCCTCCGGCAGCACGGATGTGGAACTCGACCTCGGCACCGGCGTGCGCGCCCGGCGCGGGCGGTCCGCGCTCGACGCGCTGCTGCGGGCCGTACCGGCCGCCGAGGCCGCGCACGTCGTCAACAACGGTGCGGCCGCGCTCGTGCTGGCCGCCACCGCGCTCGCGCAGGGCCGCGACATCGTCGTCAGCCGGGGGGAGATGGTGGAGATCGGGGACGGCTTCCGCCTGCCCGACCTGCTCGTCTCCACCGGCGCCCGGCTCCGCGAGGTCGGCACCACCAACCGCACCACCCCCGCCGACTACGCCGCCGCCGTCGGCCCGGACACCGGCTTCATCCTGAAGGTCCACCCCTCCAACTTCCGCGTCACCGGCTTCACTCGGGAAGCTTCGGTCACCGAACTCGCCCCGCTCGGCGTGCCGGTGGTCGCGGACATCGGCTCGGGGCTGCTCACCCCGGAACCCGCGCTGCCCGACGAGCCCGACGCCATGACCTGGCTGCGCGCCGGTGCCTCCCTGGTCACCGCCAGCGGCGACAAGCTGCTCGGCGGTCCGCAGTGCGGGCTGCTGCTCGGCAACGCCGACCTCATGCAGCGTCTTGCCCGGCACCCGCTGGCCCGCGCCCTCCGGGTCGACAAACTGACCCTGGCCGCCCTGGAGGCGACGGTACGCGGCCCGCTGCCCCCGACTGTGACCGCGCTGCGCGCCGACCCCCGGACACTCCGGGAGCGTGCGGAAAGGCTCGCCGGGACGCTGCGTGCCGACGGGGTCGACTGCCACGCCGTGGACACCGAGGCGGTGGTCGGCGGGGGCGGGGCGCCGGGGGTGACGCTGCCGAGTGCCGCCGTCTCGCTGCCCGCCGCGTACGCGGCCCGGCTGCGCGGCACCGAGCCTGCCGTGATGGCCCGCGTCGAGGACGGCCGCTGCCTGCTGGACCTGCGGGCCGTGCCGGAGGACGCCGACGCCGAACTGGCCCTCGCCGTACGGCGGGTGGCGCCGGGGACGGGGAGCTGACCGTGCACGTCATCGCCACCGCCGGCCACGTCGACCACGGCAAGTCCGCGCTGCTGCGCGCCCTGACCGGCATGGAGCCCGACCGCTGGGCCGAGGAACGGCGTCGGGGCATGACGATCGATCTCGGCTTCGTCTGGACCCGGCTGCCCGCAGCCGGAGACATCGCCTTCGTGGACGTCCCCGGACACGAACGCCTGGTCGGCAACATGCTCGCCGGGGCCGGGCCCGTCCCCGCCGTCCTCTTCGTGGTCGCCGCCGACCAGGGCTGGCAGCAGCAGTCCGAGGAGCACCTCGCCATCCTGGACGCGCTCGGCGTACGGCACGGCGTCCTCGCCGTCACCCGCAGCGACCTGGCCGACCCGGAGGCGGCTCGC
Organism: Streptomyces bauhiniae; assembly: GCF_004784475.1. Taxonomy (GTDB): domain Bacteria; phylum Actinomycetota; class Actinomycetes; order Streptomycetales; family Streptomycetaceae; genus Streptomyces; species Streptomyces seoulensis. The sequence continues at coordinate 623,124 of NZ_SRRT01000002.1, read as the reverse complement.
GCGCAGGCCCTCGCCCGGATCGCGGAGTCCTCCCTCGGGAAGGTGCCGGGCGTCGACGTCAGCGCGGTGACCGGGCAGGGGCTCGACGCGCTGCGCGACGCGCTGGTCCGGCTCGCCGGGGAGCTGCCGATGCCCGACCACGCGGCGGACGTACGGCTGTGGGTGGACCGGGCGTTCACCGTGCGCGGCCACGGTACGGTCGTCACCGGCACGCTCGGCGCGGGCACCCTGCGCGTCGGCGACCGGCTCCAACTCGCCCGCGACGGAGCTTTGTTGCGGGTGCGCGGTCTGGAGTGCCTCAAGGAGCCCCGGCAGGAGGCCGGCGCGGTCGCCCGGGTGGCCGTCAACCTCGGTGGACCCGGCGCCGGGACACTCGGCCGGGGGGACGCCCTGCTCACCCCGGACCGCTGGCTGACCACCGACACCGTGGACGTACGGCTGCGTGGCGCCCCGGCCTCCGACCTGCCCCGCGAACTCACCCTGCACTTGGGGTCGTCGGCGGTACCGGTGACCGTCCGCCCGCTGGGACAGGACACCGCGCGCCTGCGGCTCGGCACCTCCCTCCCGCTGCGCGTCGGGGACGGCGCCCTGCTGCGCGACCCCGGCCGGCACAGCATCCCGGCGGGCGTCACCGTGCTCGACGTCCGCCCGCCCCGGCTGACCCGGCGCGGCGCGGCCGCCGCGCGGGACGAGGAGCTGCGAGAGGCGGACGCCGTCGGGGAGTTGAGAAGGCGCGGGCTGATCTGCCGCTCGGAACTGCTCGCCATGGGCGTGACCCCGCCCGCCGAACCGGTCACCGGGGAGTGGCTGGCCGACCCGGACCACTGGGCGTCTCTGCGCGAGCGCCTCGGCACCGCGGTCGAGGAACACGCCGCCCGGCATCCGCTGGACCCCGGCCTGCCCCTGGAAGCGGCCCGCCAGGCGCTCGGTCTGCCCGAACGCAGCCTGGTGGAAGCCCTGTTGGCGCAGTCGCCCGAGCTGCGGTACAGCGAGGGGCGCCTCTACGGCAGCCAGGCGCGGCCCATGCTGCCGCCCCGGATCGCGGCCGCCGTGGAGGCCGTACGCACGGACCTCGCCCAACAGCCGTTCCGCGCCCCCGAGGCCGACCGACTGACCGAACTCGGCCTGGACGCCAAGCTGTTGGCCGCCGCCGAGGCGGCCGGGGCGCTGCTGCGGATCGACCGGCAGATCGTGCTGCTGCCCGGCGCGGACGCCGAGGCCGCCGCCGTCCTCGCGGGACTCAACCAGCCCTTCACCACCAGCCAGGCCCGCCGCGCGCTGGACACCACCCGCCGGGTCACCGTCCCGCTGCTGGAGTACCTCGACCGGCACGGCCGCACCGAGCGGCTGGACGGGTCGCTGCGCCGCGTCCGGGAGCCCCGGTGACGGACAAGGGGAGTTGGCGGAGACGGATGGGAATCGAACCCACCTGCCCGAGTTGCTCGGACACCTCGGTTTTGAAGACCGGGAGGGCCACCAGGCACCCTTACGCCTCCCCGCCGGCCGTCCTGGAAACGCGGCGGCCGTACGGCCATGGAACCGCCGCCTCCCCACCCGAGTCAACGCGCCACACGGCATCCACCCCTTCCCACGAGGACTGATACAGCCATGACGGACATGCGGACCGATGCCGGACCGGCCCACGGACCCGAGGCCGTGCGCCTCACCCAGTACGCGCACGGCGGGGGGTGCGCCTGCAAGATCCCACCCGGCGAGCTGGAGGAGATGGTCGCGGGGCTCGTCCCTCCGGGGGCCTTGGCCAACGCCCCCGGTGAGCTGCTCGTCGGTCTCGACCACGGCGACGACGCGGCGGTCGTCCGGCTGCCCGGCGGCCCCGGCCTGCCCGCCGCCGTCGCCACCGCCGACTTCTTCACGCCCGTGGTCGACGACCCGTACGACTGGGGCCGGATCGCCGCCGCCAACGCCCTCTCCGACGTGTACGCCATGGGCGGCACGCCCCTCGTCGCCGTCAACCTGCTGTGCTGGCCGCGCGACGTACTGCGGTTCGACCTCGCCCGCGAGGTGCTGCGCGGCGGCATGGACGTCGCCGCCCAGGCGGGGTGCGCGGTGGCGGGCGGGCACAGCGTGGACGACCCGGAGCCCAAGTACGGCATGGCCGTCACCGGCACCGTCGACCCGGAGCGCCTGCTGCGCAACGACGCCGGACGGCCGGGCGTGCCGCTGTCGCTGACCAAGCCGCTCGGCCTCGGCGTGCTCAACAACCGGCACAAGACGACCGGCGAGGTCTTCCCGCAGGCGGTGGAGACCATGGTCGCCCTCAACCGGGACGCCTCGCGGGCCGCGCTCGCTGCGGGCGCCGTCTGCGCCACCGACATCACCGGCTTCGGCCTGCTGGGCCACCTGTACAAGCTGGCCCGCGCCTCGGGCGTGAGCGCGGTCATCGACGCGTCCGCCGTCCCGTACCTCGACGGCGCGAAAGAGGCCGCGCGCGACGGCTACATCAGCGGCGGGACACGACGGAACCTCGACTGGGTCGCGCCGTACACGGACTTCGGCGACACGGACGAGCTGACCCGGCTCCTCCTCGCGGACGCACAGACCTCGGGCGGCCTGCTCGTGGCCGGGGAGGTGCCGGGGGCGCCGGTGGTGGGGGAGTTGGTGGCGGCGGGGGAGTACACGGTGGTGGTGCGCTGACTTGCGGAGGCGGCGGGTCCGTATCGCGGCTGATTCGCCGGTTCTGGCGGTCGGGACGAAGGTTGCGGCTACCTTGAACGCGCACAGCCAACAGACGTCTCGTCCCGCGAGGAGCGCCATGAGCCTGAGCATCCGCAACCAGATCGCCGGCACCGTCACCGACATCGCGCACGGCGAGGTGATGGCGACCGTGAAGGTGCGCCTCGACGGCGGCCACGACCTCACCGCCGCGATCACCCTGGAGTCCGTCAAGGACCTCGGACTGGCCGAGGGCTCCGCCGTCCGCGCCCTGATGAAGGCCACCGAGGTCGCGCTCGCCACCGAGCGGGTGCGGGGGCTGTCCATCCGCAACCAACTGCCCGGCACCGTCAGCTCCGTCGCGCTGGGCGGGGCGATGGCCACGGTGACCGTCACCGTCGAAGGGGGCGCGCTCACGGCGGCCGTCACCCGGGACGCGGTGACCGACCTCGGACTGACGGCGGGCTCACCCGTCGTCGTGCTGATCAAGTCCACCGAGGTGTCGCTGGCGAACGCGTAGCGCCGGGTGACGGGCGCGTGCCGACCCCGGCCCGCGCCTGTTCTCGCGGGGGCGCATACGCTGCTGGGGAAGACTTCCGTGCCTTCGACCGGCGGAGAGGGGACCCGCGTGGCCGGTAATCGTCAGAGCGCCGGCCTTCCGCCCGGCCAGCGCCGCGTCAACGGCTGGCCCGTGTCGCACTACGGCTCCGTACCCCGGTTCCGCCCCGCGCGCTGGAACCTTCGCGTCATCGGCGCCACCGCCGACGGCGAGGAGCGGATATGGCTGTTCGACGAGCTGACGGCACTCCCGCACAGCACGGTCGTCGCCGACCTGCACTGCGCGACGGGCACCACTTCCACCGACCACGAGTGGTACGGCATCCCGGCCCGCGCCCTCCTCGAACTGGTCCCGCCGGCCCCCGGCGTCACCCATGTGATGGCCTGGGCGGAGTACGGCTACGCGGCCAACATGCGCCTGTCCGACTTCGACGCCCCCGACACCATCCTCGCCACCCACCACAACGGCGAACCCCTCACCGCCGAACACGGCTTCCCCCTCCGCCTCGTCGTCCCCCACCTCTACGGCTACAAGAGCCCCAAATGGCTCCGCGCCGTCGAGTACCTCACCGAGGACCGCCGCGGCTTCTGGGAGGAACGCGGCTACCACAACATCGGCGACCCATGGCGGGAGCAGCGGTACTCGCACCAGGAGGGGCCGGGGGAGGGGCCTCCGCAATAGGCTGACGGCGGGCCGCGGGGGGCTGCGGTCCGTCCGGGGGGTGACGTCTGTGGTGAGCGGTCGTACGCGTCGAGCGGTGGTCGGGGTCCTGCTGCTGTTCCTCGCCTGCTCATGCCTTGCCGTCCCGGCCCACGCGCGGGGTGGCGGCGGTACGGGAAGCATCACCGTCGCGGTCGGCTGGGACCGGTCGCGGCAGGAGGCGGTGGTCAAGGAGACCTGCCGGTACGAGGTCGCCGCGCACAGCAAGGCCGCGGCCGCCCTGCGGAAGGACGGCGCCGGGCACTGCGGCGGCTACGACATCCTGCGGCAGGGAAGGGCGGCGGACCTCGACGGCTGGTCCAACCGGCCGGACACGGTCACGCAGGCGGAGCCCGACGCGCCCCTGCGGGTGCGGTCCTCCTTCGCGTACTACCTCGCCCGCCGGGACGGGGCACAGGATCTGCGGATCGTTCTCGACGTGAAGGGCCTGGCGGAGGCGCACGCCGCCGGGTCCCCCACTGCCTGGACGATGAGAGTGAGCGCCCCGAAGTGGCTCGCGACGGACATCCGCGGGCCCGTCGACTCGCAGTCGGCGGACGCGGTCGTCTGGCGCGTGAGTACGGTGGCCGCCGCGTCCAAGAAAGCTGCGGCCGTCGTCCGTTCGGTCACCCTGGTCCGCACCGAGGTCACGACCAGGCCGGCGTCGGAGCGGGCGCAGACACGGGGCGAGATGCTGATCGTGTTCGCGCTCGCCGTCTGCGGGATCGGGCTTGTGGCGGGCCTGTTGGTGGCACGGCTGGCGGGGCGGGCTGGGCTGAGACGGTGGGTTGGGGGCACGATGCTGCTCGCTGTGGTCACGAGCATGTGTGCCTGGTTCGGCGTACCCAAGCCCGTGCTGTCGTCCAACATGGCGGTCGGCACGATCTCCCTCACCATCGGCGGGGGCGGGCCTCCCCCTGGCGCGGTGTGGACGCCGGGGCCGGTTCTCGGGCTGTGGCTGTGGTTCGTCCTGCCGCTGGCGGGGTGGTGGTTCACCCGTCGGGTGGTGACTGGCAGACCGCCCTCGCGGCGGGTGCTGCTCACCGGGTGCCTGTCGCCGGTCGCCTCCCTCCTCCTCATGGCGGGTGAGGGGCTCGTGCCGACCGCCACGGGTTGGTCAGGGATAGGAATTGCGGTGCTGTTCGCCCTGCTCGCGTTCCTGACCATGCGCTACCTGGCGGAGTTGTCGACGGTACGCCGCTGGGCGCTTACGGCGACAGCTCTGGTGTGGGCAGGCTTCAGCGCGATCGTGCTCGGCCGGATGCCGATCATGGCCGACTACGACCCGGACATCTCCCCCTGGGACACGGCCGCCGTGGTGTCCTGCACCTGGCCCATGGCGGCGTGGCTCACAAGCCTGACCGGACCGGTGTTGCGGCGTACTCCGGGCCTCGCGACACGTACGGTCTGTTTCTTCGTCCTGTGGGCGGCACTGGTCTCACCCTTCGTCTGGGCGCGTGTGCGGGAGGGTGGCCAGAACGGGTTCGACGCGTGGGGTACCTACCGGCAGCCCTTCTTCACCGGCTACGCGACGCTCCCGCTCCTGGTCGTGCTCGTCTGCGGCATCGCGCTGCAACTCGCCTACCTGCTACGGCGAGGCGCGGCGGGCGAGTTCGCCCAGGGCGCCGAACCCGTGGGCCGCGTCCTGCTGGTCTGCGGGGTGCTCACGGCCGTGGGCACACCGACGCTGCGAACGCTGTCCATGTGGGGCCAGGCCGTCGCCGTGCTGGTGGTGGCGCTCGGCACGCTGCTGGTGCTGCCGCCCGGGACGTCCGTCACCGGGGCCAAGTTCCAGCGCGTGAGCCGGGCCGCGCACGCCCGCTTCATGGACCGGTGGATCACCACGCAACTGGTCTGGGACACCCGCGCGGACTTCCAGCGCGCCGCCCGGTCCGCGCTGGCGGAGGACATGACGGTGGCCGACTTCTCCGACCGCTGGCGCGGGCTGGACGTGCCCGGCCGGATCGGGGACCCCGCGAAGCGGCTGGCCCGCGCCCGCCGCTTCGCCCTCGGCACGAGCGCGGGAGCCGCCCCGCGCGCAGCCGGCCTCGCCGGCGCGGCCGCCGCCCTGACGCTCGCGCTTCCGTGGGCCACGTACAAGCTGCTGACCACGGCCGCCGTGGGAACGGACACCCTCATGCCGTTCCACCTCGACGACCTGTCCAAGGCGCTGCGGTTCGGCCACTGGGCCCTGTACGGCTTCGTCTTCGGCTACTTCTACGCCCTGCTGCGCGGTGTCACACCGGTCGGGAAGGCGACGTTCCTCATGCTGGTGCTCGTACCGGCCGAGGTCTTCCCGATGCTCCCCCTGACCGTCGACCCGCAGTACACCGCCGACCCGTCCTGGACCGACATGGCGGCGGCCTGCGGCGGGGTCGCCGGGCAGACCGTGGTCGTCTGCATGGGGCTGGGGCTCGGCTGGGAGTGGTGGCTCGCGCGGGCCGCCGGGATGAAGTGGTCCCAGGTCAGGAACTTCCGCCGGCTGTCCTCCATCACGGTCCCGGCCGGCACCGTCCTCGTGGCCGCGGCCACCGCCTTCGCCACGACGGTCGCCGGGACGTGGGCCCAGCCGACACCGGAGCAACTGCCCCAGCCAGCGGCGGCGGTGTCGACCAAGTGACACCGGCGCAACTCAGGTCCGGGTAGGCGCGGCCCCGGCCGGGCATCCATTGCCCTGACAGGTGGCCGGTGGTGCGGGTGGGTGCCGGGCGCGAGGGAGTGACGACGGACGAGGGCGTTGCCATGGAGACGGAGCGGGTGAGCGAGGATCGTCGGCCGTCGGTGCGGGCGCTGGTCGCCGGGTCGGTGGGCAACTTCATCGAGTGGTACGAGTTCGGGGTCTACGGCTACTTCGCCACGGTGATCGCGGAGCGCTTCTTCACCCCGGCCGGGGGCGGCACGGTCGAGGGCCTGGTCAAGACGTACGCCTCCTTCGCGCTGGCGTTCTTCTTCCGCCCGGTCGGCGCGGCCCTGTTCGGCCGGCTCGGGGACCGGATCGGGCGGCGGCCGGTACTGATCCTGGTGATCTCGCTGATGACGGTGACGACGGCACTGATCGGCGCGCTGCCCACCTACGCCACGGTCGGCGTCCTGGCGCCCTGGCTGCTGACCCTGCTCCGGGTGCTCCAAGGGCTGTCAGCGGGAGGGGAGTTCGGGGGCGCGGTCGCGGTGATGACCGAGTTCGCCCCACCGGGCAGGCGGGGGCTGTACGGGGCGTGGCAGTCGTTCACCGTGGCGCTCGGGCTGCTGGGCGGGGCGGGGGTCGCGGCGGTGCTGGCGAGCTTGCTGAGCGAGATCCAACTGAGCGCCTGGGGCTGGCGGTTGCCGTTCCTGCTGGCGCTGCCGATGGGGCTGGGCGCGCTGTGGCTACGACTGCGGCTGGACGAGACGCCGACCTTCCGGGAACAGGAGCCCGCCGAGTCCCTGCCCGCGCGGGACGTGGCATGGGCCATCGCGCTGGGCGCCGGGCGGGTGATGGGCTGGGCGGCGGCGGGGTACGCCTTCCTCGTCGTGCTCCCCTCGTACCTCCAGACGGCCCTGCACGCCACCTTCCGTGAGGCGCTCACCGCGACCGTGCTGGCCAACCTGGGCTTCGCCGCCACGATCATCCCGGCCGGCCTGCTGAGCGACCGGATCGGACGCCGGCCGGTGATGCTGACGGGGGCGGGCCTGGTCGTGGTGCTGGCGGTGCCTCTGCTCAACCTTCTGCAGAATCAGGGCACTTCGACCCTGCTCAAGGGACTGGCCGTACTGCTCGCCGGGGCGATCGTGGGCCTGATGGCCGGGCCGGGGCCCGCCCTGCTCGCCGAGATGTTCCCCACACGGGTGCGCTGCACAGGGCTCGGACTCGCCTACGCCCTGTCCAATGCCGTGTTCTCGGGCTGCGCCGGGCTCATCATCACGGAGGCAGTGAAGCGGACCGGCAACGTGGACGTACCCGCCTACTACGCGGCGGCGGCCTGCGCGGTGAGCATGCTCGCCCTCTTCAAGAAGACCGCTTTCAACGGCACCGTGGGAAAGGCGGGTTGGACGGATGCTGGTGATCGGCCTGATGTCGGGAACGTCGTACGACGGCATTGACGCGGCGGCGGCCGAGCTGCGCCTCGCGGGGGACACACTCCACCTGAAGCCGCTCGGAATGGTGAGCGAGCCGTACGACCCCGGCCTGCGGGAACTGCTCGCCGGTGCGCTGCCCCCGGCGGCGGTACCGCTGGCGGACGTGTGCCGCCTGGACACCCGGATCGGGCAGGCGTTCGCGACGGCGGCCGCTCGGGCGGACGCCGAACTGTGCGGCGGGGCGGCGGAGTTGATCGCCTCGCACGGGCAGACGGTGTACCACTGGGTGGACGGCGACCGGGTGCACGGCACCCTGCAGCTCGGGCAGCCCGCCTGGATCGCCGAGGCGACCGGGCTGCCGGTGGTCGCCGACTTCCGGCCCCGTGACGTGGCTGCGGGCGGCCAGGGCGCGCCGCTGGTCAGCCTGGTGGATCTGCTGTGGCTGCGGGGCAGGCCGGGGACGCCGGTCGCGCTGAACATCGGCGGCATCGCCAACCTCACCGCCCCGGACGGGACGGCCTTCGACACCGGGCCGGGATGCGCCCTGCTGGACGCGGCGGCGCGGGAGTTCAGCGCGGGCCGGCTGGCGTACGACGCCGACGGCGCGCTGGCCGCCCGGGGGCGGGTGCACGGCCCGCTGCTGGAACGGCTGTTGGCCGACCCGTACTACGCACGCCCCGCGCCCAAGACGACGGGCAAGGAACTGTTCCACCCCGGCTATCCGCGAGCTGGGGCTTCCGACTTGCTCTCCGACGTCTCCGCCGAGGACATCCTCGCCACCCTCACCGAACTGACCGCCCGCACGATCGCCGACGCCGTACGGTCCGTCTCCGCCACCGAGGTCATCGCCTCCGGCGGCGGCACCCGGAACCCCACGCTGATGCGTGCCCTCGGCGCAGCGCTCCCCGGCATCCCGGTCCGCGTCTCCGACGAACTGGGCCTCCCCTCGGCCGCCAAGGAGGCGTACGCCTTCGCCGTGCTGGGCTTCCTCACCCTGCACGGCCTCGCCGGAACGGACCCCGCGAGCACGGGCGCCCGCCATCCGAGCATCCTGGGCTCGCTGACCCCCGGCCGCGAGGGACTGAGATTGCCCGCGCGGCCGGAACAGGCGCCCGTACGACTGGAGTTGGAGTGACCGCGACGCCCGTCAGTACGCCCGGTGGTACGGCTGCGCGACGTACGGCTCGTCGCCGAGTTCGCGGGCGGCGTGCAGCGCGAAGTAGGGGTCGCGGAGCAGCTCACGGCCGAGCATGACGGCGTCGGCCTGGCCGTCGGCGACGATCTTCTCGGCCTGGCGCGCCTCCGTGATGAGCCCCACGGCGGCGACCGGCAGCCCGGTCTCACGGCGTATCCGCTCGGCGAAGGGCACCTGGTAACCGGGGCCGGTCTCGATGCGGGCATTGGGCGCGATGCCGCCGGAGGACACGTCGATCAGGTCGACGCCCCGGTGGCCGAGGTCGGCCGCGAGCCGGACCGTGTCGTCCACGGTCCAGCCCGTACGGTCGTCGCTCTCGTCCTCGGTGAGCCAGTCGGTGGCCGACACCCGGAAGAACAGGGGGAGTTCGTCCGGCCACACCGCACGGACCGCCTCCGCCACCCGCAGCGCGAACCGGGCCCGCCCCTCGTACGAGCCGCCGTAGGCGTCGGTGCGGTGGTTGGAATACGGGGAGAGGAACTGGTGGACGAGGTAGCCGTGGGCCCCGTGGATCTCGGCGACCTCGAACCCCGCGGCGAGCGCACGCCGGGCGGTGGCGGCGAACTCCTCGACGATCGCGTCGATCTCGGCGGTGGTCAGCTCCGCCGGGGTGGTGTACCCGTCGTCGAAGGGGAGCGCGCTGGCGGAGACGGGCTGCCAGCCGTAGCCGTCACCGGGGGCGATCGGGGCACCCCGGTCCACCCAGGTCCGCTCGGTGGACGCCTTGCGGCCGGCGTGCGCGATCTGGATTCCGGGGACGGTGCCCTGGGACTTGAGGAAGCGGGTGATGCGCGCGAATGCGGCCTGCTGGGTGTCGTTCCACAGCCCCAGGTCGTACGGGCTGATACGGCCCTCCGGGCTGACGGCGGTGGCCTCGGTGAGGATCAGACCGGTGCCGCCCGCCGCGCGTGCCCCGAGGTGCTGGAAGTGCCAGTCGTTCGGCGCGCCGGTCTCCGGGCCCTCGGGTGCGGCCGAGTACTGGCACATCGGCGCCATCCACAGGCGGTTCCGCACGGTCAGCGAACGGAGGGACAGCGGTTCGAACAGGACGCTCACGCGGGGCTCCCGGGGGGTCGTGGGTCGGCATGGCGGCCCGCCGTGCCGGATGCGGGCCGACACGGGTAACACCGTGCAGGGGCCATGGATTCCCGGGTGCCGCTCGCTGACTCGCGGGAACGCGTACCGCTCAGAACGCGTACCGCACCCGCAGCCAGGGCGCGTGCGCCGCGACCAGCTCGGTCACCCGCCGGACGCCCTCGCGTTTCACGTCGTTGCGGTACCGCACGTTCAGCGCGCCGTTCTCCGAGCGCTTGGCCTGCTGGATCTCCGGGCGCCACAGCACGTCCTCGGCGCGCGGGTGCCAGCGCAGGTTGACGTCGTGAAGCTGACGGTTGTGCGTCAGCATGATGACCTCGGCCGCCGCCTGCGCCTTCACCCGAGCGGGCAGTACGTCGTCGAGGTGGCGCAGCAGCTCCGTCCAGTCCTCCTCCCAGCCGGGGCGCAGCACGACGGGGGAGAGGTTGAAGTGCACCTCGTAGCCCGCGTCCAGGAAGTCCCCGGCGGCGGCGATCCGTTCGGCCACCGGGCTGGTCCGCACGTCCAGCAGCCGGGAGTCGCCGGGCGGCATCACCGAGAAGCGGATACGGGTCGAGCCGCGCGGGTCCAGGGCGAGCAGGTCCCGGTTGACGTACTTGGTGGCGAAGGAGGCCATCGCGGTGGGCCACCGCCGGAAGGCGGCTATGAGGTCGGCGGTGTTGTCGCTGATCAGCGCGTCCACCGAGCAGTCGCCGTTCTCCCCGGTGTCGTACACCCAGCGCTCCTCGTCGCACTGGGTGGGCTCCTGCTTCGGGCCGAGGGAGGTGATGTGCCGGTCGAGGGCGTCTATGACATCCCCGATGTTGGTGAAGACGGTGATCGGGTTGGCGTACCCCTTGCGGCGCGGGACGTAACAGTACGCGCAGGACATGGCGCAGCCGTTGGAGGTGCCGGGCGCGATCCAGTCCGCCGAGCGGCCGTTGGGCCGTACGGTCAGGGACTTGCGCACGCCGAGGACCAGCGTCTGCCGCTTGACCCGCACCCAGCGGTCGGCGTTGCCCTCGTTGCCGTGCAGGTGGGGGATGTTCCAGTGCGAGCCGACCTCCAGCACGCGCGCCCCGGGGAAGCGGGCGATGACCTGCCGGCCGCGCGGGGAGAGGGCGGCGGCGGGCTCGGCGTAGATCTCCCGCACGTCGAGCAGCCGGGACACCTGCTCGGGGCTGTCGCCCGGCGCCGGGTCCTCGCTGCGGTCCTCGGCGCCCAGCAGCTCGGTCAGCCCGAAGAGGGCGTCCGGGTCGTCGGAGGCGGGTGAGGAGGTCGGGGACACGGCGGCTCCAGCGGTACGGGGTGTGCGGGGGGTGAGGAGTGACGGCTCGGTCCCCTCCCAGCATCCCACTCCGCCGGAGCTGTCCCGTCTGTCTGCGCGGGCGTGCGTCAGCAGTCGGGGGTGGCGCCGAGGGAGTCGTCGCGCTGGGTGGTCTGGGCGACGCGGGTCAGGAGGCGGCGGAGCTGGCCCGCGTCGTTCTCGTCGAGATCGGCCAGGAGGCGGGCCTCGGCGGTGGAGAGCTGACGGCGGCTGCGCTCCAGCTCCGCCCGGCCCTCCTCGGTTATGAGGACCTGCCGGGCGCGGCGGTCGCGGGGGTCGGGGCGCCGGGTGATCAGCCCGCGCTTCTCGAGGTCGTCCAGCAGATACGTCATCACCGTACGGTCCAGGCTGACCTGCTGGGCCAGGGCGAGCTGGGAGGGCGGCTCGCCCGTCGCCAGGGCGACCAGCACCAGGTAGCCGCGCGGACCTCCGGGCAGGTCGGCGACCGAGCTGGTGGCGATCCTGCGGAACGCCGAGGAGACCTGGCGGATGGCCCAGCCGAGGTCGGTCTCGAGTCCGGAGTCGTCGGTGGCGGCGGTGTCTGAAGCGGTCACGGGACCAATGTAGCGCACATTTCTGCTTGTGCACAGATAGTCTTGCGGACAGAACATCTGTGGTGCATAGTTTTTGCGAGGCCCCGCGACGGGACCCGAGACCGACCGCTTGCATGCGCAGAGCAGGAATGAGAACCGCGCCATGACGAACGACAGCAACGACCTGCACGGCAGCACCGCCCTGGTCACCGGCGCCACCTCCGGCATCGGCCGCGCCGTGGCGAAGAGCCTGGCCGCCCGGGGCGCGAAGGTGATCCTGCACGGCCGGGACCGCGCCCGAGGCGAAACCCTCGCGCGAGATACAGGGGCCCGGTTCATCGCGGCGGACCTCACCGACGCCGAGGACGTCCTCCGCCTGGCGGCCGAGGCGGGCGAGGTGGACATCCTCGTCAACAGCGCGGGCGTCTACGACTTCGCGCCCACCGCCGCGACGGACGCCGCCGCCTTCGACCGCCACATCGCGGTGAACACCCGCGCCCCCTTCCTCCTGGTCGGCGCCCTCGCTCCGGCGATGGCGGAGCGCGGCCACGGCTCGATCGTCACGATCGGCTCCAGCGCCGCCCGTCTGCCCGCCCCCATCGGCGCCGCCTACGGCGCGTCCAAGGCCGGCGTCGAGATCCTCACCCGCTACTGGGCCACCGAGTACGGCCCCCACGGCGTGCGCGTCAACACCGTCTCCCCGGGGCCCGTCCGCACCGAGGGCGTCACCGCGATATTCGGCGACCGCACCGCCGTCCTGGACCAGGTCAACGCCCGCGGCCGGGCGGGCGAGCCGGGCGAGATCGCCGAGATAGTCGGCTTCCTGGTCAGCCCGGCGAGCAGCTATATGAACGGCGCGATCCTGTACGCGGACGGGGGAGAACTCAGCACGCTGCCGGGCTGACCGGAGGGCTCTCAAGTGGCGGAGAGAAGTGCGGCGATGATGCCGTCTCTGGTCCTGGCCGCAAGACGGTTGCTGGTGACCAGGGTCAGGGGGATGGAGGGAAGCGGCGGAAGGGAGTCGATCGTCATCAGACCCGGCTCGCTCAGCCGGGCTTGCGGGAGGGCCGTGATGCCCCCGGTGGCTTTGACAGCGGAAAGGAGACTGACCAGGTCGGCGCACTCCCGGACCAGCGATCCGCCTGCCCCCGCTTCGGACTCCAGGATGTGGTCCCGCACGGTGCAGGGGGCGGTGAAGGTGACCAGCGCGCCCGTGTCCGGAGCGCGGTCCGACGGACCGACCCAGGTGAGGGGCAGATCGGTGAGATGCCGGGTGCCATGGCCGAGGTCCCCGATGCCCAGCGCCACGTCCGCCGAGTGGTCGTGCACGAACTCGCGCACACGGGCGCTGCGGTGGAACCGGAAACGGACGGGCCGGTCCGGGTGGTCGCGGGAGAGGACCCGCGCGACCGCGCGCAGCAGCGCCTCGGTGGCGTGCTCGGTGGAGACGACCAGCAGCTCCCCGCTCGCGGGGCCCAGCAGGCGGTGCAGCGCGTCGTCGTGCTCACCGAGCAGCCGGTACGCCTCCCGCAGCACGTCCTCGCCTCGGGAGGTGAAGGCGATGTTCCGGCCCTGCCGCGTCACGACGGTAAAACCCAGCTCCGCCTCCAGGCGGCGCAGATGACCGCTGACCCCCGCCTGTGACAGATGCAGGGCCTCGGCGGCCCTGCGGACCCCGCCGAAGGAAGCCACGCTGACCAGGCTGCGCAGGCAGGTGATGTCGAGGGTCGCCATGCCTCATTGTCACCGGTGGACGACGTACGGAAGGAGGATCGTTCACGAATCACGATCGGTCACGCACACCGGCCGGCGCCGGTGCTGAAGTCGAAGCATGTGCCAGCGACTTCTCCCGGCCCTGACCGTCCTGCTGTACGCCCTCGGCTATCCCCTGGGCGCGCTCACCCTCGGTCATGTCACGCCGTTCCTCCTGATCCTGCTGCGCTTCCTGATCAGTGCCGTGCTGATGTGGACCGTCGTGGCGGTGCGGCGGACGCCGCTGCCGCGCGGACGGGTGCTCGCCTGGACGGTCGCCGGCGGGCTGCTGGTGCAGGGGGTGCAGTTCCTCGGTCTGTACTGGGGCATGGCCCACGGGGTGGGGCCGGGCGTCGCGGCGCTGGTGATCGCGATGAACCCCGTCACCACCGCGGTCCTCGCCCGGCTGGTGCTGGGGAGGCGCGAGAACTCCTGGGGACTCGTCGCGCTCGCCCTCGGCGCGGTGGGCGTGGTCGCGGCCTGCCTGCCACGGCTGCTGGCCGACCCGTCCGTCGGGCCGGGACTGGTCACCGTCCTGATCGCGCTCGGGGGTCTGTCCGGCGGCTCGCTCCTCCAGGAACGGAAGCTGCGGGCGGTCGACCCCTTCGTGTTCACCGCGATCGGCGTCACCGTTTCCGTCCTTCCGGCCGCCGCGCTGGCCCTCAGCACCCCGCAGCACCTCACCGACCCCGTGCCCGCCGTCGCCCTGCTCCTGCTGCTCGTACTCGCCAGCGCGGTGGGCATGGTCTGCTACGCGGCCTGTGTGCGGAGCAGGGGAGCGCGAGGGGCGTCGATCCTGTTCGCCCTCATCCCGGCGGTCTCCGTGGTCGCGGCGCGGGGCTTGCAGGGCGCACCCCTCGACCTGACCACGGCCGTCGGCCTCGCCTGCGGCGCACTGGCCTGTGTCGCCCAGGGCCGGTCGACGCGGCCCACGCCCGGCACGGCGGACCGGAGCGGGCGGGGCGGCACCGGCCGGGCGGCCACTGGGGCGGAGCGGGTTCGCTGAAAGCAGGGCCGGTCACCGCGCCCCGGCCCTGTCGCCGCCCCAGTCGAGTTGCTGGGACCCGTCGATGCGAGAAGGTGAGGAGGAACGTCCGGGAAGGGAGCTTGGGGTGGCGAGCGAGCCCATCGATGATGCCGCGGTGCTGAACGCGCTGTTCGGCAACTCTCCCCAAGGGCTGTTCGTCTTCGACTCCGAGCGGAAGGTCACGCGCTACAACCCGTCCGGGCGAGGGGTGCGGAAGCTGGCCGCCGAGGACGTGGTCGGGCATGACGTCGAGGAGTTCGCGCCGGGTCTGGAGTCGGCCGAGCTGAGATCCCTGATGGAGGAGGCGCTGGCCAGCGGCGTGCCGCTGCGGGGGATGCTGATCCGGGGCCAGTCGCCGTCCGACCCGGACCGGACGCTCGCGGTGGAGGTGTCCCTCTTCCCGTTGCCCGACTCGGGCGGCGGGCCTCCCGGCCTGGTGGGCGTGGTCGAGGACGTGACCGAGAGGCAGGCCGCGGCGGACCGGCTCGCCGTCCTCAGCAAGGTGAACTCGACCGTGGGTTCCACGCTGGACGTGCGGACCACGGCCGACGAGCTGGTGCGAGCCCTGGTCCCGACGTTCGCCGACGGCGCGAGCGTCGACCTGCTGGACGACGGCCCCCCGACCGGCCCCCTGTCGTCCGGGGTGCCGCTGCGCCGGATCTCCTTCGCCCCGGCGGACACCGTGACCGCCAGGAAGGAGGGGGACAGCCGTCCCTTCCCCTACCCCACGCCGTACACGCAGGCGCTCAACGACACCGAGGCCCGTATCGTCCCGGTGACGCCGGACGCGCCGTGGCTGGCCGCCGACCCGGACATGTTCGAGCCGCTGCTCCGGGCGAACGTGCACTCCATGATCGTCGTACCGCTCACGGTGCGGAACACCGTGCTCGGCCTGCTCACCCTGTACCGGCACCGGACCGACCCCTTCGACGAGGCCGACCTCGACGTGGCCCGGCAGGCGTCCGCCGCCACCGCCGCCCACCTGGACAACGCGCGCAGCTACCGCCGCGAGCACATGGTGGCCTCCACCCTGCAGCGCAAGCTCCAGCCCAGCACCACTCCGCGCCTCTCGGCGGTGGAGACCGCCCACATGTACCTGCCCGAGAGCGCGGGCGGCGACTGGTACGACGTCATCCCCCTCTCCGGAACCCGCGTCGCGCTCGTCGTCGGCGATGTCGCCGGCCACGGCATCGAGGCGGCTGCCACGATGGGCCAGCTCCGTATCGCCCTGCGCACCCTCGCGCTCCAGGACCTGGAGACCGACGAACTGCTGACCCACCTGGACGAGGTCGCCTCCCAGCTCGCCGAACCCTCGGACGCCTACGTGGCGACCTGCGCGGTCACCGTCTACAACCCGGTCTCCCGGCGCTGCGCCATGGTGCGGGCCGGACACCCGGCGCCGGTGATCGTGGACCCCGCCGGCTCGCCCATCCCCGTGGACGTACCGCTCGGGCCACCACTGGGCGCGGGCGGCGGACGGGTCTTCACCCCGGCCCTGATCGACCTGCCCGCCGGGACCCTGATCGCCCACTACACCAACGGCCTCCTCGGCGCCCACGCCCACGACCCGGCCGCCGCCCGGCGCAGGCTCGCCCAGACCCTCGCCTCGCCCGCGCGGCCCCTGCGGGAACTGAGTGACGACGCCGTGTACCGCATGGCGCCCTCCCGCGACGACGACGCCGTACTGCTGCTCGCCCGCACCCACACCCTGGCCAAGGAGAACGTCGCGGACTGGACGCTGCCCTCCGAGCCGTCCGTGGTGAGCACGGCACGGCGGCTGGTCGACCAGCAGCTCGCCGTCTGGCACCTGGAGGAGGCGGCGTACACCACCGGGCTCATCGTCAGCGAACTCGTCACCAACGCCATCCGCTACGGTGCCGGGCCCATCCAACTGCGCCTCATCCACGACAGCGGCCGGCTCCTGACCGAGGTCACCGACGCCAACAGCACCAGCCCCCACCTGCGCCACGCCCGCGAGAGCGACGAAGGCGGGCGCGGCCTGTACATCGTCATGCGCCTCAGCACCCGTTGGGGCGTCCGGCACAGCCACCAGGACAAGACGATCTGGTCCGAGCAGCGGCTCGGCGGGGAACCGGACGCGGCGGCCGGGTTCGAGGCGTTCGACCTGGCGGAGGTGGAGGAACTCTCCTGAGCGCCGGGCGTGCTCAGACCGGCCGTCGTACGTACGCCGTCCAGGTCACGCCCGCGCAGACCACGTACGCGGCGACGAACGCGATGTACGCCCCGTCGCCGTTCCCGACCGCGAGGAACGACTCGCGGAAGGCGATGTTGACCAGCACCCCGCCGAAGGCCCCGACCGCACCCGCGAAGCCGATCAGCGCCGAGGCGCGGGCCTCGCCGTCGGGGGTGGTGCGGCACAGGGTCGGGATCATCTTGTAGGTCGAGCCGTTGCCCAGCCCGCTGAGGACGAACAGGGCGGTGAACGCCGTCACGAACAGGGGGAGGGAGTGGGCGCGGGAGGCGGCCAGGGCCAGCAGCGCGCCGCCCGCCATCGCGGCGAAGACCGCCAGGCTCACCCGTGCCCCGCCGAACCGGTCGGCGAGCCGTCCGCCCACCGGGCGCACGAGCGAGCCGAGCAGCGGACCCAGGAAGGTCAGGTACGCGGCGCTGACCGGAGTGGCGAACTCGTCCGCGAACTGCACCTGGAGCACCTGCCCGAAGGCGAACGAGAACCCGATGAACGAGCCGAACGTCCCCACGTACAGCAGCGAGATCAGCCAGGTGTGCCGCCACCTGATCAGCACGCTCAACTGACCCGGCGGCCGGGGCACGCACAGGTCGTCCATCCGCAGGAAGGCGCACACGGCGGCGGCGACGATGAGCGGTACATAGAGCAACACCAGTAGCCGGGGGTGCCCGGCGCCCACCGTGGCGAGGACCGCGAGGCCCGCCAACTGCACCGCCGGGACACCGAGGTTGCCGCCGCCGGCGTTGACGCCGAGGGCCCAGCCCTTGAGGGGCTGCGGATAGTACGCGTTGATGTTCGCCATCGAGGAGGCGAAGTTGCCGCCGCCGACCCCGGCGAGGCAGGCGGTGAGCAGCAGGGTGCCGTACGAGGTGCCGGGCTCCAGGACGACGGCGGTCGCCACGGTGGGGACGAGCAGGAGCAGCGCGCTGACCACCGTCCAGGTGCGGCCGCCGAAGACGCCGACGGCGCGGGCGTACGGCACCCGCAGCAGCGCGCCGAGCGCGGTGGGCAGGGCCGTCAGCAGGAACTTGCCGGCCGGGTCGACCCCGTACTCCGGGCCCAGGAACAGCACGAGGACGGACCACAGGCTCCAGACGGAGAAGCCGACGTGCTCGGCGACGACGGACCACAGCAGGTTGCGGCGGGCGGTCCGGGCGCCGCCCGCCTGCCAGAAGGCGGGGTCCTCGGGGTGCCAGTCGGTAAGTTCGCGGCGGCGGCCGGGGAGCAGCCGGCGCAGGGCCGGGGCGGCTTCCTGGACGCCGGGAGAACCGGTTGGGTGGGTCACGGGCATGCGGGGCCGCCTTCCGGGGGAGTGGTGCGCACCGGCCACACGGGCAGCCGGGCGGGCGTGCCGTCGGGGGCGGTGGGCTCGTCGAGACAGGTGCCGGTGCTCAGGTCGAAGACCTGCTTGTACATGGGCGAGGCGACGACGCGCGTGTCACCCCGGCTGCCGAGCAGGCCGCGCGAGATGACCTGGGCGCCGCTGAACGGATCGCGGTTGCCGACGGCGTGCAGCCGGCCCGCCCGGTCACGGAAGAGGGCGACCTGCTCATCGCCGAGGAGGACGGCCACGCCCCGGCCGGGGACGAGGTCGGCGTACCGCAGGACGGGGACCCAGCGGGCGCCGTGCCGGACCTCGACCAGGATGTCCGTCATCGGCCGGCCTCCTGGGCGGAGACGAGGACCAGCTCCCGCAGCGGACGCCCGTCCTCGCCGGGCCGGGCCGGGCGCATCTGGTCGCGCTCGGGGACGAAGGTGACCGTGGGATCGGGCACGTCCGGGGCGTTGGCGAAGGAGGTGAAGCGGCGCAGCCGGTCGGGGTCGTCCAGGACGGCGGCCCACTCGTCCGCGTAGCCGGAGACGTGGCGGGCCATCTGGGCGTCCAGGTCGGCCGCGATGCCCAGCGAGTCGTCCAGCACGACGGCCCGCAGATGGTCCAGGCCGCCTTCGAGCCGCTCCAGCCAGGGCGCGGTGCGTTCCAGGCGGTCGGCGGTGCGGATGTAGAACATCAGGAACCGATCGATGGTGCGGATCAGGGTCGCCTTGTCCAGGTCGGTGGCGAGCAGGTCGGCGTGGCGCGGGGAGGTGCCGCCGTTGCCGCCGACGTAGAGGTTCCAGCCGGTGGAGGTGGCGATGATCCCGAAGTCCTTGGACTGGGCCTCCGCGCACTCGCGGGCGCACCCCGAGACGGCGGACTTCAGCTTGTGCGGGGCGCGCAACCCCCGGTAGCGCAGCTCCAGTTCGATGGCGAGCGAGGTGGAGTCCTGTACCCCGTACCGGCACCAGGTCTGCCCGACGCAGGACTTCACCGTGCGCAGCGACTTGCCGTAGGCGTGCCCCGACTCGAAGCCGGCGTCGACCAGGCGGCGCCAGACGGCGGGGAGTTGGTCGACGCGGGCCCCGAAGAGGTCGATGCGCTGACCACCGGTGATCTTGGTGTAGAGGCCGAAGTCGCGGGCCACCTCGCCGATGACGATGAGCTTCTCCGGGGTGATCTCGCCGCCGGGGACGCGTGGGACGACCGAATAGGAGCCGTTGCGCTGGAGGTTGGCGAGGTGGTGGTCGTTGGTGTCCTGGAGGGCGGCCTGCTCCCCGTCCAGGACGTGGCCGTTGCCCAGGCTCGCCAGGATCGAGGCGACGACGGGCTTGCAGACGTCGCAGCCGTCGCCGGTGCCGTGGCCGTCGATGAGCGTGGTGAAGTCGGTGATGCCCCGGACGCGGACGATCTCGTACAGCTCGGCACGGGTGTGGGCGAAGTGCTCGCACAGGTCGCGGGAGACCTCGGTGCCGGACGCGGCGAGTTCGTCCCGGACGACGGTGGTGAGGGTCTTGATGCAACTGCCGCAGCCGGTACCGGCCTTGGTGCACTTCTTGACCTCGGTGACGTCGGTGAGGCCCTGTTCCCGTACGGCGGCGCGGACGGCACCTCCGGTGACGTTGTGGCAGGAGCAGAGCACCGCGTCGTCGGGCAACTTCGGTGTGACGGCGTCGCCTTGAGTGGCGGGGAGGACCAACTGCTCCGGGGGTACGGTCAGTGGCTTTCCGGCGAGTGCGAGGGGGCGCAGTACGCCGTACGCCTCGGTGTCGCCCACCAGGACGCCGCCGAGGAGGGAGCCGTCGGCGCCGATGACGAGCTTCTTGTAGACGCCGGAGCGGCTGTCGGCGAAGGTGACGTCGAGCGCGCCCTCGGCGGTGCCGTGCGGATCGCCGAAGCTGGCCACGTCGACACCGAGGAGCTTGAGCTTGGTGGAGAGGTCGGCGCCTGTGAACTCGGCTTTCACCTGACACAGTTGGCGGGCCGCTGTCTCGGCCATCGCGTAGCCGGGAGCGACCAGGCCGTACACCCGGCCGTCCACCGCCTGGGCGCATTCGCCGATGGCCCACACGTGCGGGTCGGCGGTACGGCAGGTGGCGTCGACGGTGATGCCGCCGCGCTCGCCCACCGACAGACCGCAGTCGCGGGCCAGTTGGTCGCGGGCCCGGACTCCGGCCGAGAACACCACCAGATCGGCGGGGAGTTCGGTGCCGTCCGACAGCCGCGCCGCGCGGACACGTCCGTCGGGGCCTGCCGCTACGGCGGAGGTGCCCGCGCCGGTGTGCACACGTACGCCCAACTCCTCGATCTTGCGGCGCAGTACCGCCCCACCCCCCTCATCGACCTGGAGGGCCATCAGTCGCGGGGCGAACTCCACCACGTGCGTGTCCAGTCCGAGGGCGCGCAGGGCGCCGGCCGCTTCCAGACCGAGCAGTCCGCCGCCGACGACGATCCCGGTACGGGCCCGTGCCGCGTCGTCGCGGATGGCGCGGACGTCTTCGAGCGTGCGGTACACATGGCAGCCGGGGGTGTCGTGGCCGGGCACGGGCGGCACGAAGGGGTACGAGCCGGTGGCCAGGACCAGCGCGTCGTAGCGCAGGACGCGGCCGGAGGCACTGGTGACGGTGCGGGCGGCGCGGTCGACGGCCGTCGCGGGGTCGCCGAGGTGGAGGGTGATGCCGTGCTGTGCCATGAACTCGGCGGAGACCAAGCTGAGTTCTTCGGCCGTGGTGCCCGCAAACCAGCTCGTCAGGTGGACGCGGTCGTAGGCGGGCCGGGGCTCCTCGGCGAGGACGGTGACATGCCAGGCGTCGGCGCCGGGCTGCTCGTACAGCGCCTCCAGGAAGCGCTGGCCGGCCATGCCGTGGCCGACGAGCACCAGCTCCTTCGGGGGCCGGGTGGTGGGGGCGGTCATGGGCGGGACTCCTCGGTCGCTCGGTGGGACAGCGGGGCGGTGAGCAGGGACAACGGGTCGGGCCCGACGGGCCGGCCGGTGAGATGGGCGCGGGTGAGGGTGCCGGCGGTGGCGAGGTCGCCGACGAGGATCGCGCCGACGATCCGGTCCCCGCGCAGCACGAGCTTCTTGTAGGCCCCCCGGGTGGCGTCCCCGATGCGCAGCACGTCGGCGCCCTCCTCGGCGGCGTCGTCGCACGCCCCGAACGCGGCGTACTCCACGGGGCCCGCGGTGAGCCGGGTCATCGGCCGGGAGCCGGTGTAGCGCGCCTCGGGGTCGGCGCCGGAGAGGCGGGCGGCGAGCACGTCGGCCTGCTCCCAGGCGGTCGTGGCCAGGGCGTACGGCGCGGCGCGGTGCTCGGCGCAGTCCCCGATGGCGTAGGTGTGCGGGGCACAGGCGAGGGTGTCGTCGACCAGGATGCCGTTGCGTACGGGCAGGCCGGCGGCGCGCGCAAGGGCGGTACGGGGGCGGACTCCGCAGGCGTGAACCACGAGGTCGGTGCTCGTCGGCGTGAGGCTGTCGTCCGGGGTCGAGGCGAGGTGAACTGTGACGCCCATGAGGGCCAGCGTGGTGTGCACGGTGTTGCCGGCCTGCCTGTCGAGGTGGCGGTCGATCAGGTGGGGGCCCTTGTGAACGAGGTTCACAGGCAAACCTCGGGCGGCGAGGGCGTGGGCTGTGCCGACGCCCAGCACGCCACCGCCGATCACCACCGCGCGGTCGGCGGTGTCGGCGTGCCGGGAGATACGGGCGACGTCGGCGAGCGAGCGCAGCGCATGCGCACCCTCCGTGAACGGACGTACGGGCTCGGCACCCGTCGCCAGGACCAGCTCGTCGTACGTCTCCCGGCTCCCGTCGGCGAGCGTGAGCGCCCGGCCCCGGACGTCGACGGCCACCACCTCGGTCCCGGTGCGCACCCGGGCGTCCCCGGTCGGCAGAGCCGGCGCTTCCGTCCGATACCGCCCGGCCAGGACATCGGCCAAGAGCGCCCGGTTGTACGGCGGTTCCGGCTCGGCCCCGTACAGAACCGTCTCCGTAGGCCCGGCGTGAGCCGCAAGCTGTTGCGCCAGACGCGCGGCGGCCATCCCCGCCCCGACCACGGCGATACGGCGGGCCTTCACGCGCCGACCGCCACCGGCACGGCGGGCACGCGGACCCGGGGGAGTACCGCCTTCTCCACCCGCACCGCGCACACCTTGAACTCCGGCATCCGGGACACCGGATCGAGCGCCGGGTTGGTGAGCAGGTTCGCGCGTCCCGCACCGGGCCAGTGGAACGGCATGAACACCGTGTCCGCCCGGATGGCGGCGGTGAGACGGGCCGGGGCGGTGACGGTGCCCCGGCGGCTGGTGACGGTGACCAACTCCCCCTCCCGCACGCCGAGTCCGGCGGCCAGATCGGGATGCAGCTCCACATAGGGACCGGGCGCGGCGGCGGCCAGCTCCGGCACCCGGCGGGTCTGCGCGCCGCTCTGGTAGTGGCTGACGGTCCGCCCCGTGGTCAGGTACAGCGGATACGCCTCGTCGGGCTCCTCGGCGGCGGGCCGGTGCGAGGGCGCGGTGAAGCGGGCGCGGCCGTCGGGGTGGGCGAAACGGTCGAGGAAGAGGCGCGGGGTGCCGGGGTGTTCGGGGGAGGGGCAGGGCCAGAAGACGCCGTCCTCGGCGGCGATACGGTCGTAGGAGATGCCGGAGTAGTCGGCGGGAGCCCCGGCGGTGGCCCGGCGCAGCTCGGCGAAGACCTCCTCGGGGACTGACGAGAACCCTGTTGCGTGGCCCAGGCGTTGAGCCAGCTCGTGCAGTACGGCGAGGTCGCTGCGAACGCCCGCCGGCGGAGTGACGGCGGCGCGGCGGAGCAGGACGCGGCCCTCCAGGTTGGTGAGGGTGCCGGTCTCCTCGGCCCACTGGGTCACCGGCAGGACGACGTCGGCCAGCAGGGCCGTCTCGGAGAGCACCACGTCGCACACCGCGAGGTGGTCCAGCGCGGTCAGCCGCCGGGTGATGCGGGCGGCGTCCGGCGCGGAGACGACCGGGTTGGACCCCATCACCAGCAGCGTCCGCACCCCGCCGGGCCGGCCGAGGGAGTCCAGCAGCTCGTACGCCGACGAGCCGGAGTGCGGCAGGGCGCCGGGGTCCACGCCCCAGAGGGCGGCGATGTGCGCCCGTGCCCCGGGGTCCTCCAGCGAGCGGTAGCCGGGGAGTTGGTCCGCCTTCTGCCCGTGCTCGCGGCCACCCTGGCCGTTGCCCTGCCCGGTGAGGCAGCCGTATCCGCTCAGCGGGCGCCCGGCCCGGCCGGTGGCCAGGCACAGGTCGATCCAGGCGCCGACGGTCGCGGTGCCCTTGCTCTGCTGCTCGGGCCCGCGCGCGGTGAGCACCATGGCGTGCGGGGTGCGGGTGAACAGAGCGACAGCTTCACGGAGTTGGGGTACGGGGACACCGGTCAACGCCTCCACCCGCTCCGGCCAGTGGGCCATCGCGGCGGCGCGGGCGTCGGCCCAGCCCGTCGTACGGGCCGCGATGAACTCCTCGTCCACGTGCCCCTCGGCGACGGCGAGATGGAGCAGCCCGAGCGCCAGGGCCAGGTCGGTGCCGGGGAGCGGCTGGAGGTGGAGGTCGGCCAGTTCGGCGGTCCGGGTCCGGCGCGGGTCGACGACGACCAATGTTCCGCCGTTCTCCCGCAGTTCGCGCAGATAGCGCACCGCGGGCGGCATCGTCTCGGCCGGGTTGGCGCCGACCAGGATCACGCACCCGGTGCGGGCCACGTCCGCGAGCGGGAAGGGCAGCCCCCGGTCCAGGCCGAAGGCGGCGCGGGAGGCGGCGGCAGCGGAGGACATGCAGAAGCGGCCGTTGTAGTCGATCGAGCGGGTGCGCAGCGCGACACGGGCGAACTTGCCGAGCAGGTACGCCTTTTCGTTGGTCAGGCCGCCACCGCCGAACACCCCCACCGCGTCCGGCCCTTGAGCCGCCGCCGTGGCTTTCATCGCCCCGGCGACCCGGTCCAGCGCCTCCTCCCACGACGCCTCGCGCAGTCCGTCCGCGTCCCGCACCAGAGGCGCGGTCAGCCGTACGCCGGGCGCCAGCAGCGCGGCGGCGGTCTGCCCCTTCCCGCACAACGCACCCCGGTTCACCGGGAATGCGTCGCGCCCGGTGACCTCGGGCACCCCTCCGGCGGGGTTCGGGCTGAGGCGCATGCCGCACTGGAGGGCGCAGTAGGGGCAGTGGGTGTCGGTCATGGCGACGAGCCTGGCCCGCCGCCGTTTCCGCCGAGGCTCGCCCGCGTTGCCCGTACGGTACGGGACGCGCACAGGCCCGGCGGAGGGGTGTGCGGGAGAGGACATCTTCCGTAACACGGACGCCCGTTGCGGTAACCGGGACGTGATCGCCGGGCAACAGCCGCGACATGGCGCCCCCGCAGCCTCGGGGCATGAAGGCCGGTACCAGGGAGACGGCCGCCGAACTCACCGGATTCACGGTGGGCGTCACGGCGGCACGCAGGCGTGAGGAGCTGACGGCGCTGTTGCGCCGGCGCGGGGCGCGGGTGATGGAGGCGCCCGCGCTGCGCATCGTGCCGCTGGAGGACGACGCGGCACTGCGGGCGGCCACCGAGCGGTGCCTCGCCGCCCCGCTGGACTACGTGGTGGCGACCACCGGCGTCGGCTGGCGCGGCTGGATGAGCGCCGCCGAGGGCTGGGGCTACGGCGCCGCCCTCACCGCCGCCTGCCGCGACGCCGAGGTGCTCTCACGGGGCCCGAAGGCGACGGGCGCGGTACGGGCCTGCGGCACGACCGAGACGTACTCGCCCGCCTCGGAGGCGGTGGACGAGCTGCGCACCTGGCTGCTCGCCCGGGATCTGCGGGGGCGGCGGGTAGCGGTGCAGGAGCACGGGGCGCCGTTGCCGGGGCTGGCCTCGGCGCTGCGGGAACGGGGCGCGGAGGTGGTGGAGGTCCCGGTGTACCGCTGGGCGCCGCCCCTGGACCCCGAGCCGGTGCGCCGGCTGGCCGAGGCCACGGCACGCGGCGACGTGCACGCCCTGCTGTTCACCTCCGCACCGGCCATCACCTCCTTCCTGGAGCACGCCGAGGCTGCGGGCAAGTACGAGACGGTCCTCGAACGGCTGCGTACGGACGTCCTCCCGCTGTGCGTCGGCGCGGTGTGCGCCCGCCCGCTGCTGGAGGTGGGCGCCGGGCCGGTATGGCCCGAGCGAGGGAGACTGGGAGCGATGGTCCACCTGCTCACCGCCACGCTCCCCGACCGCGACCGCCACCTCGTCCCGGCCGGCGACCGCACCCTGGTCCTCCAGGGCAACGCGCTGCTCCTCGGCGACGACGCCCCGGCCGAAGCGGTATGGCTGACGCCCGGCTCGGCCCGCGTACTCCGGGCCCTCGCCGAACGCCCCGGCTGGGTGGTCGGCCGCCCCGAACTGCTGCGCCGGGTCTGGCCGGGCCGGGGCGCGGACGAGCACGCGGTGGAGGCGGCGGTGACGCGTCTACGGGCGGCCCTCGGCCCCTACGCGAGCCTAATCCGTACGGTCCCCAAGCGCGGCTACCGCCTGGCGACAGAGCCCGACGGAGGCCCCCGATGACCGCCACCCTGCTGGCCGTCGCCCACGGCACCCGCGACCCCGAGGGCGTCCGCACGGTCCTCGCCCTGCTGGCCGAGGTCCGCCGCCTCCGCCCCGGCCTGCGGATCGAGCCGGCCTGGCTGGGCCTCGTGCAACCCTCCGTACCCGATGCGCTGTCCGCGCTCCCCGGCCCGGTGATCGCCGTCCCCCTCCTCCTGGCCAGCGGCTACCACGTACGCGCCGACATCCCGGCCCTCCTCGCCGACGCGGACCCCGGCAAGGTACGGGTCACCCCGGCCCTGGGCCCGTCCCCTCTCCTGGCGCAAGCCCTGGCCGCCCGCCTGACCGAAGCGGGCCGCCCACCGAACGCCACCCCCATCGTCCTGGCCGCCACCGGCTCCTCCGACCCCCGAGCCAGAGCGGACACGACGGAATCCGCCCGCCTCCTGTCCCGCCACCTGCACGCCCCGGTCTCCGTCGCCTACGCCTCCGGCGAGGGCCCGACCCCCACCGAAGCCCTCTCCGCCTGGCACAACTCCGGCCACCCCGAAGTCTCCCTGGCCACCCACCTCCTGGCCCCCGGCCACTTCGCCCACACCCTGACCCAGACCGACGCCCGCTGGACGTCAGCCCCTCTCGGCACGCACCCGTCGGTGGCGGAACTGGTGCTGCGGCGGTACGACGAAGCACACCGGCCGGCGGATCAGCGGCCGGTTCCGGGGGCGCACAGAGGCCGACCGCGTACCGAAGCCGGTGCGGCCGGCCACACGTCGGCGACGTAGCCGGGGACGCTCCTGCCCAGCAGCGCACACGCCCGGGCCAGGACGGCCGCTTCGCCGAGAGGGAAGGCGATGGCGGAAGAGGTGTCCTCGAAGGTGCGGATGGACGAGCCGTCGTAGTTCAGCGCGCTGGGCACCATTCCCCGCTCCCGCATGTCGATGATCTGCTCACCGGACCGGCTGTCGTAGACGGTGATGTGTTCGGGCACCGTGACCACGATCTTGTCTCCGTACGGCCGCACGATGCCGATGGTGTCCGCCTTCCCGGCGAGCGGAAGTTCGGACCAGCCGCCGCCGCGCGGCCGGTAGACCGACAGCGCGCCGGTGACGGCGCCGCCGACCACACCGCCGTCTCCCAGTGCCTTCGCCTGGAAGAAGACGCCCGAGGCCAGCAGTACGCGGTCGGCCCACCGGTACCGTCCCGCGCGGTAGGGAAGGGCGTACAAGGACTGGTCGGTGGCGACGAAGAGGCTTTTGCGACCCGGTGCCGGGCTGACGGCCATGACCTGCTCCGTGCCGGGCAGGGTGATGGAGTACCGCCGTGTGGGCTGTGCGGGCTTTGCCACCGAATAGACGCGGATCTCGCGGGACCACGCCGCGTAGAGCTCCTGATGAGCGTCGTCGAACGCGGTGACCCTGGCTTTCTGGCCGGGCGGTCCGGTCAGCTCGGTGGCCGCGCCGAAGGAGAAGGTGGCGGGTCGGACCTCGCGCACCCGTACCCGGCCGTCGGTGCTCGCCACCGCGACCAGCCGCGACCGGGGGCTGAAGGCGGACGGCTGCTTTCCCGTCACGGGACCCATGTCCACCAGCCGCTTCGCACCCTTGCGCGTCCGCGGGTCGTACAGCCCCATACGGGCGTGCCCGTAGACACCGGTGACGTAGAGCAGTACCGGTGTGCGCGGAATGCTCTCGACGAGTTGGGCGCCAAGTACGTACAGGTATCGGGTGTCCGGGTCCGCGAGGCTGTAGAGGACCAGGCCGCCACTGCTGGACGGCGTCACCAGATGGCGTCCGTCGCCGCTCACCGCGACCTCGGAACGTCCGCCGTTGGTGGCCGCCAGGTAGTCCGGGGCGACGGAGCGCTTACCGTCCTCGGAGCCCAGGCTCTTCGGGTCCGCGGAGTAGACGCCGATCAAGTTGGTCGCGGCCAGGTAGAGGGAGGAGCGGGACGAGCTGTAGGCGATCATCGCCTGGTACGGCAGATCCACGGGTGTGCGTACCGCCTTGGCCGTACCCGGGGCCAGGGCGAGGAGCCGGCCGCCGGATATGGCGTAGAAGCACTTGCAGGGCGCGGCGTACAGCAGGTTCCGGGCGGGGGCGGCCAGGCCCGTGGCGGACCGCTCGGGGCGGCCCGCGGACTGCCACTCCCACATGCGTACCGCCTTCGCGGTGCCGATCGCCAGGACGCTGCCCGAGGAGGTGAACGCGAGACCCGTCGGCGCGCCTTCGGAGAGGGAGGTGCGGCGGCCGGACTCCGTGGAGCCGGTGTCCTGTACTTCCACGGTCCCGTCGCGGCCGCCGATCGCCAGGTGGGCGCCGTCGGAGCTGTAGGCGACCGCGCTCGCCGCGGATTCGCTGCGCCAGCGCGGAGCGGCGTTCCGCGCGGGGTCCCACTGCGCGACTCCGTGATCCGTGGCCACGGCGAGGGCGCCGCCGTTCGACGGGAAACCGAGCGCGTCGGCATCACGGAGCCCGGCCGGGACCGCTACCGGCGACGCGTCGCGGGTGTCCCACACGCGCAGGCGCCGCTCGGAGTCGATCCCCGCGACGTAGCGGCCCTCGTGGTCGAGGGCGAGGGCGTGCAGTCCCCGGACGGTGGTCCGGACGACCTTGGAGATGGACGTCTCACGATTGGCCGCGGACAGCAGGGCATTGCGACTCGCGGCCGCGTCCGGTGCCAGCGCATGAGCGGTCAGCGCGTTCACGAGGGCCTGGTCCGGGGGCCGGGTCTCCCGCTGGAGCGCGCGGTCGGCGAGTTCCTCCGCCTTGGTGGCGATGCGGTCGCGTTCCGCACGCGCGCGGCTCTCGGTCCCGAACCAGTAGCCGCCCAGGGTGAGGAACACCGTGGCCGCGCAGACGACGGCGACGAACCGGCGCGGCAGCCGGCGTGAGCGGCGCAACGCCTGTGTCACGTCGCCGGCTTCGCGAATCTGCCGGCGCTGCCCCGCGGCCACCGGCGGGGAGTCCGCCCCGTCGCCGGGCGCGAACACCAGCACATGCCCGGTGGCGAGCGCGTCCCTGACGGCATCGGGCGGAGCGGGTACGGCGTGCAGGTGAGCGGGGGGCCGGACGGCCGCGTGGACGACGACTCGTGGGTCCGCGTCGTGGGGATGCTCGCCCGCGCGGGTCAGCAGGCTGCCGCGCCGGCGGTCGAGCGCGCGGGCCAGAGCCACCACGGCCGCCCCGCCGACCTCCGTCCCGTCGGGGATCGCGGCCGCGACACCGTCCGGGCCGCCGAGCCGCCAGCGCATGCCGTGCCCCCGGGTGAAGTTCTCCTGGGCCCTGGCCCAGGAGAAGGCCGCGGCCAGCGACGGTTCCAGGGCGTCCAGACCGGCACTGAACAGCATGGTGTCCGGGTCCGGGAGTACGGCTTCTGCCGCGTCTCGCACCAGGTCGACGGTCAGGACGGCCACGCCGTCCGGAGTGACACCGGCGGCCAGCACCTTGGCCGCGACGGACCTGTGCCGTCTGCGTGGTCCTTCCCAGCAGCGCTCCACCAGGTCCTCGGCCTGTGTCCAGGGCAGTCCGGGGTGTGTCTCGCGGAATGCGTCCCCCTCCACCCCGGCGAGCTGAGCGGGCTCGGCGCTGTCACCGGGGACCGGGCAGCGCGCCGCCTCCCACCACACGGCGGCCGCCGCGATGTCGGCGCCGGCTCCGCCGTCGTCCCCGGCCGGGATCTCCCGCAGCCGTGCCGCCGCCCGCGCCGCGTGCCAGATCGCCCGTGCCACATGGTGGGCACGCGGGGGGCCCTTGTCGCTCAGCAGACGCAGCGCCGTCGCGACCGGGCCGTCCTCGGGCGGTCCGGTGAGCGGTGAGCCGTTCAGGAGCGGACTGCCGGACCGCGCGGCCGCGGCGCAGCCACGCAGCCATGCCCCGCCCCGGCAGAGCCGGTCCGCGATCGCCGCGCCCGGCAGTGCCGTGGCCGAGAGCGTGGTGCGCTCCGTGGCGCAGGCCCGCAGCAGAGCCGTCCACTCCACGAGGTCGTCTCGTGGTGCCTCGTTTCCCGTCATCGGCATGCCTCCGAGAGCGCGTCCGCCCCGGTGCGGGCGTCGGTGAGGGCGCACAGGCGCCGGACCAGTCCCTCGCTGTCGAGGGCCAGAGCGGTCAGGCGGCCGGTGGTGCTGCCCAGGACCGCCCACGCGCCGTCCGGAGTGAAGCCGCCCGCCGTCCACGCGCCGCCGTAGGGGCTGTCGTCGTGCTCCGCGTCCTCCGGGCTGGTTGCCCTGAACAGCTCGGTACCGTCCGGGACTTGCTGCAGCAGCGCGGTGTGGTCGGCACTCACGGTCAGGAGCGCGGACCTGTCCGGTGCCAGCGCGATGCCCAGGACGTTGGCCTCGTGCCGTTGGGGGAGTTGGGCACGCAGCCGGATCGTGGGGCCGTACCTGGCGATGCGTCCGTCGCCGAACCCGGCGAGGTAGCCGTCCTCGTACGGGACGGCCGCGCCGAGGTCGCCCAGCCCGTCGTCGGTGCCGGCGGCCGCGAAGTCGCGGGACGCGACGGTGCGCGCGGTGCGCGGGTCCAGCACTTCCGCACGCCCGAGCCGGTGTCCCACGAGCAGCCGGGTACCGTCCGGCCGCCAGGCGAGCGTGCCCACCGGGCCGGCGTCCTGGGTGGGCCGGGGCTCACGGGCGACCTTCGCCGTCCGGCGCGCCAGGTTCCACAGGTACACCTCACCGGACGAGTCGCCCGCGGCCAGCGTGCGCCCGTCGGGGGAGAAGGCGAGCCGGAACACGGGGCTGTCCGCCCGGCGCAGCGGCTCTCCTCTCGGCCGCATCGCCGGATAGTCGTAGAGCGTGACACGGCCGTCGGCGTCGCCCAGGGCGACGGTGCCGCTCCGCTCGTCCACCGCCAGGGCCAGGACAGTCTGCGACGCGGCCTTCAGAAGTACCGTGCGCTGCCCGTCGTGGGCTCGGTACCGGATCAGCCGGCCGTCGATGTGGAGCACCAGGACGCTGTCGGGGAACTCCGGGTCACCGACGACGGCTCCGACCTGGCTCTGCGCACCCGCTCGCACCGGCGGATCGTAGAGGAACACCCGGCTGCGGCCCTCGAACGGCGTCGAAGCCACGGCCGGCGCGCC
This sequence comes from Streptomyces bauhiniae, assembly GCF_004784475.1. Lineage (GTDB taxonomy): Bacteria > Actinomycetota > Actinomycetes > Streptomycetales > Streptomycetaceae > Streptomyces > Streptomyces seoulensis. The sequence continues at coordinate 592,119 of NZ_SRRT01000002.1, read as the reverse complement.
GGTGACGGGATGGACGGCCAGGACCGCGGTGAGCGACTCGGTGGCCTTGCTGTAGGCGAGCCCGGAAGCCCGCCCGTCGCCGGTCAGGTCCAGCGAAGTCACGGTGGGGCCCGCGGAGTTGAGGTCGAGAGGGGCGCGGTACGGGGGCCAGTCGCGCGTCGCCACCAGGACGGTGTGCCCGTCGGTGCTCGCGGACACGGCATACACGTACCCGGAAACCTCCACGCTCTTCTTGAGCCGCAGGGTGCGCGTGTCGTAGACCTGAAGATCGATCCGGGACCCGCCGACCACCAGTGAGCGCCCGTTGTCGGTGACGGTCATGGCCGTGATGTCCTTGCGTAGCAGCCTCATCGCCTTCTTGGCGGTCAGCAGCGTCCGGGGCGTGGCCCCCGCCCGGTCGGCCGGATAGACCTGGAGAGCGGGATCGTTCCCCTTCGTCAGCCGCCCCACCGCGAGTCGGCCGCCGGGCAGGAAGGCCAGGGAGGTGACCAGGGCGTCCGCCTGGCGAATCCGCAGCGGGGACGGGGTCGCGGTCCCGGTGACTGCCTCCACGCCGTCGGCGGTGGCCCACGCCACCCGGTCACCGTCGCCCGTGGCCAGGGCCAGGACCGGTGGGCCCGCGCCGCGCAGTGACCGGAGGCCGATCTCGTCGCTCCGGCCGAGCCGCCCGTACAGGACCTCCCCCTGGTCGGTGCCCAGGACGAGAGCGCGGCCGTCGGCGGTGAAGCGCAGGGCGGTCACGGAACCCGCCCGGGTGCCGACGCGAGCGCGCACGCTGCGGCCCCCGGACCCGTACACGGTCACCGTCCTGCCCGACGACACCGCCAGCAGACGCCCGTCGGGGCTGTACTGAACGGCCTTCACCTGGTGTGCGGCGTCGATGACACCGGACAGCCGCAGGTCGCCGTAGGCCGCCGACAGCATCGCCGCGGTGGCCGTCGACGACCGGGGGTCCAGGACGTGGGCCCGCAGCGCCGCCGCGGCCGAACGGTCCGGAGCCGAGCCGTGGTACGCCCGCGCCTGCCCGCTCAGGCTCTCCACCCGTGCCTGCGTGCGCGCGGCGGCGCGATCGGCGGCATGCCGGGCGGCCCACGTCCCCGTCACCGTCGCGGCCATGAGGACGACAAAGGCCACCGGCACCACGAGGTGCCGGCGCAGCAGAGCGGCACCGACGGCCTCGGCCACGCTGGTGACGGCCACGGCTTCCGGCCGTCCGCCCGACTGGGCCGCCAGGGCCCGCTCGTGGTCGGCGCCCGCCACGAGCAGCCGGGCGTGGTCGGAGCCCGCCACCAGCGCGGCCTTCTGTCCGATCCCGGCCACCGGACCGAGCAGCCCGAAGGCGTCCACCTCGGCGCTGAGTACCGCACGCGGGTCCCGGGGACGGCTGCGGGCCAGAGGTGTCAGGCCGAACAGAAAGGCCAGCGCCACCGCGAAGGCGCCCCCGGCCGACGCCCCGTGGACCGGCGTCGTCGTCGGCGACCCGTCGGCCGTCTCCACCGTCCAGGTGATCCGGCCACGGGAGGGGAAGTCCGGTTGGCCCTCCGCCCAGCGCAGGGCCGTGGCCACCGCTCCCTCGAAGTCCCCGTCGACCGGCGGACCGGCGTCCAGCCGCTCCAGCACAGCCGGGCCGTCGGCTCTTCGGCGTCCGGGCTCGTAGCGCAGGCACAGGGTCAGTAGCTCGGGATGCCCGCTGACGGCGGCGACCGCGATCGGGACGCGCACGTCGCGCCGCCAGTGCCGGGGAAGGGTGGGAAGCCAGGCCCGGCATGACCGGACCACGATCTGGACGAGACGTCGTGAACGCGAGGAGGCCATGTGCGGACCCCTTTCCCCTGTCAGCTTTCCTCTGCCAGCGCGGACAGTGCCGCCTGGATGGCCGTGCGGGTCCACTGGTCGGCCGCCCGGGCGAGCGTTCGTGACAGGATCGCCGCACGGCCGCTCGGCGGCAGATCGCCGGCCGGTTCGGGCACCACGTACCAGTCGAGCGGCTCCGACCCCTTTCCCAGCAGCACCGTCGATTCCGTGCCGGGCCCGTTGCCGCCCGCCAGCGGCAGCGCGAAGAGGTGGTAGGGCCCGTCGTCCGCCGAGCGCTGCCCGACCAGCGCCCAGCCCGCGTCGGGGCCGGGCCCGCGCCGGCGCGCGGTCAGCCGCCAGCGGTCCAGGCCGGGTGCCGGTTCCAGCACGAATTCGAGCAACTCGGTGAGGACGCGGTGGTCCCGCTGCGGGCCGGAGGCCGCCGTATGCACCAGCAGCGGGGGCGGCACCACGACGGCATCCTCCGACTCCGCCGGCTCCGGGGTGACCAGCCTGGCGGTGGCGGCGGCGGGAAGGCTGAACGTCGCCGTCCCCGCGTCGGACAGACGGGCCACCTCCATCCGCCAGCCGTCGGCCCCCACCAGGACCAGCGGCAGAGCCCCCAGGTCGGACCCGGCCGCCTCGCTCCGGCTGTCGACCGACAAGACCTGTCCGCTGCCATCGGGAAGCGCGCTCCAGGTGAGGCTCAACAGCGGGAGGCTGACGGTCTGTTGCAGACCCGCCGTCACGGTTCCGAGCCGGTCCAGGGCCTTCGCGAACGTCCGTGCGAGCGGTGAGGCGTCGGGCGCGGAGCTCCTGTCCGCCCCGACGGCGACGCAGTCCTCCGCCGCCAAGGGAGTGCGCAGGCCGGTTCCTGTGTACGAGACCAACGGGCTCGCGGGATCGGCGGCGATCAGATAGGCGTTCACGGTGCGCGTCGCCGAGGCGAGCCGCGGGTCCCACTCGCCGCACGCGCGGTCTCTCCGGTCCAGTCGCTCCAGCACGGTACGCAGCAGCCGCAGTCCCGCGAGATAGACCGGAAGGCCCAGCGGCGCGTCCGTGGCGGCGCCGATCAGGCGGTCCCTGGTCTCCCGGGTCACGGGCTCCTCCGCCCGCTCGAGCCGGGACCAGGCCACCAGCAGCGACACGTCGGCCGAGGAGGGGAACGCCTCGGCCAGCAGCCGAATCCACCGCGGCGCGCGATCACGGTCCGGATGGTCCATCAGGTGGTAGGCCACCGCGCAGCCCGCGGCCGGGTCGCCTCGGCCGGCCCTGATCCTGGTGCCGACGGCGTGCTCCACGTGGTCGGTGATGACAGCGGCGGCGCCGAGGCGCCCTTGCGCCCGGTAGTCCAGCAGGGCGCGGGCATCGGGGTCCGCCGGCCGCACCTCGGTCTCAGCCTCGACGTCGTCGGACCGCACCGGCCCGATGACACGCCCGACGCAGTTGGCAGGCAGCGCCACGAAACGGGCCGGCCGGTCCTGACCCCGCGTCACACAGAGGTACGCGGCCGTGTCGTCGCCGTCCGCCGGACGACTGACCGTGTACTGGTCCGCCACCCCCATCGGTTTCAGCCACGTGCCGTCCGCGTCGCATACGAACACCCCGGTGCCCGTGATCTCCCGCGCCTTGCGCAACGCCTCGTCGGGCGGGAGAGGCGGCTGGCGTTCGGCCCCGCGCCGGAGCAGGCGCCGGAGAGGGGAGGCGTCCGACGCCTGTTTCACCCGGACCGCATGGCTCTTGACCGGGGTGGTGCGCGGATCGTGCAGGGTGAATTGAACTGTTGCGGCCGTGGGGCTGTCGGCCGGTACCGTCACGGCGGCGCTCGTCCGGTCGAGCGCCGGGGGTGTCAGCCGCACGAGGTAGGTGCCGGGCGGGAGTTCCGTCTCGAAGGGCCGGCCGGCCACCACGACCGCCGTGCGCACCTCACCCGACTCCGTGTCCAGGATCTCCGCCGCCACGGGTGTCCCCGGCGGCCCGCTGAGCAGCACGCGCGTCACGGTCACCGGGCACGCTCCACCGCGACGGTGTACTCGAGGTCCGGAGGGTGGAAGGCGTGTACCCCCGCCGGGAAGGGCGCCGCGTAGTGACCGGAAGGGAACTCCACGCCCACCGTGTACACACCGGCCGGAGCGACCGTCCGCCACACCGTGTCGTGCAGTTCGAGCACCGGCTTGCCTCCGGCGGCCGCGAGCGCGGACAAGGACACATCGGCCAGCGGGGCGGCGGCGTCGGGATCGCACCGGACCCCCAACGGCACCTGCGGCGGCCCCTGGAGGACATGCAGGACGGAGTTGCCGTGCACGTTCATGCCCGGCACCTGTGTCGGCGGCGCGGTGCGGGTCAGGGCGTACACGGCCTCGTAGAGGGCCAGGCTGGTCACCCGCCACCGGCCGGCGAGCAGGGAGGCGGCGCGTCCCGTCAGCGCGTCGAGAAGGGCCCGGGTGTAGTCGCTCACCTGGTGCCGGTCCGCGTACGCGCTGCCGCCGGACAGGGCCGCCGGGACGACGGTGAGATCACTCCGCCGCTCGGGACCGTCCTGGATGTCCAGCAGCGGCAGGGTGTGCGTGTCCCGCAGGCGGTCCAGCCGGGCCGTACGTTCCCGGCAGGCGTCGAGGAAGAAGTACTGGTGTCCCGCGCGGCAGGACCGCATCCCCTGGACGAGGCCGTGGAGGTCGACGGCGGCGTCCAGGATGCGGTTCCGGCTGCGGGCGAAGTCCTCCAGCAGCAGCAGTGGACTGCCGTTGTCGAGACCGTGCCCGCTGAAGTAGAAGAGCGCGACGTTGTCCGGGTGACTGTCGCAGCGGCTCCACCACCGGTCGACCGCCCGCTGTACGGCGTCCGCCGAGGGCACCTCGACCTCCCGTATGTGCCCGTCGGGCCCCCGCGCCTCGCCCGGGGAGAGGAGCACGTCCACGCTGCCCGGCTCGGCGACGGGATGGCGCAGGTCGTGCACGACCCAGTCGGCGAAGGCGAGTGCGGACAGGGGCGGGGAGGTGAGCTGCCGGGTGACCATGGTGTCGTACCGGACGGGATCGGCGCCCCCGCGCAGGTGGCGGTACGCCCCCACCCCGATGACCAGCGCGTGCACCTGGGGGCCCTCGCCGGGGGCGGCGTCCAGGAGGTAGGTCACCGACAGCCGTCCCCGCCGGCGCCGTCCGGCAGACCGGACCGCAGGGGCCCGAGGCGCTCGCCGAGGCGCGCGTAGAAGCTCGGCGTCAGGAAGTAGGCGCTGTGGGCACGCAGCCGGCCGGACCGGAAGCTGTAGTCCTCCGCGCCCTCGAAGACGGGTCCGGCACGGAATGACAGCAGGTCGTTCATGTCGTAGACGTTCAGCCACCTGCCGACACCGGCCGGCATCGGCAGCTTGAGGCCCGCTGTGCCCGGTACGTCCGGGGGGTGCGGCGAGAACAGGCTCAGCTCTTCGAAGAAGGCGACCTGCGAGCCCGCGGTCACCAGGAGGTCGACCGTCAGGCCCTCGTCCGCCAGCGGGCCGGAGAGCAGGTCGTACACGATGTTCCCGCCCATGCTGTGGGCCACCAGCACGAAGGGATCTCGCGGACCGCGCCGGGTATTCGCCTCGCGCAGGACGTCTGCGATCTTCCCGCCGATGCCGCCGCCCGCCCCGGTGGCCGGACGTCGTCGGTAGTAGGTCAGGACATCGCCGAGGAACTCGGTGACGCGCGGGGCCAGTTCCGCTCGCAACCGGTCGGCCACCGGCGCCGTCGCGCGGTCCGCCACTGCCTCCCGGACCTTCACGACGCCCTCGTGCAACGCGGTGCGAACGGGGCCGATGCCGAAGCTCTCGCGACCCGCCTGCGTCTCCTCGGCGTGGTCCTCGATCTCCTGGCACAGCCGGACCGTGAACTCCTCGTCGTCGGCGACCTCCGCCAGCCATGCGGGGGCCGACTCCATCAGGGCCGTCGCCGTCGCCGACGCGGACGCCAGCTCCCGCGCGCTGTCCGGTGACGCCAGGAAGGCGGACGCCCACAACAGGTCCAGGGCGTCGCTCATCGACGTCCGTGCCGTGGTGAGCAGCCGCTCGTCCGCCCGTGCGCCGTCGGGTACGACCTGCGAGACGATGTCCAGGAGCGGCGCGTCGGCGTCCCCCTCCCCGAAACGCTCGGCGACGTGACCGCTGTTCGGGACGCTGGCTCCGCCCCAGGCCAGCGACGCGCCGTCCCGTCCCCAATAGGGCTGAAGAACCTCGGCCGGCTTACCGTCCGAGCGGGACCAGCCCGCCGTCACATACTGCTCGAACAACGCCCGCCGGGCCGCTGTCTCTTCCACATACGGGCCATCGATCCGATTGGCCACTCCATGGACGAACACCAACGGCATATCTGTCCCCCTCGGCCCCCGCCCGGGCACCGCAACCCGGAGAAGCCACCGTACAGACGCAGCCCCACTATGTGATGAGTTTTCGGATTGGCTTGATATAAATCCATGATGGTTCGTCAGGTGGGCGGTGGTATCTCAAGCCGCCATCAACCCCATCTCCGCACAAGCCATCAGCTCACCGGTGAGGCTGTACGCGCTGGGGCCCTCCAAGTGGACCTCCGCCAGGGGTGTGCTGCCGGGGGCAGTCGATGTAGTGGGCGCCCGCCTCGGCAGCGGGCTCTGCTACGGGGTACCCGAGGTGCTCGAAGGGGCCCACGGTAGTGACCAGCACCGCATGGTCGAGGCCGTCGTGGCGTTCGGCGAGGCCGCCGGGGCGGCGGCGTTGCGGCCGGCCAGGGCCGGGCGGGTGCCCCGGCGGAGCAGGGCGTCCAGACGAGACCGCCCGTGTAGCCGGTCGCGCCCAGCAGAAGGATGCGGCCGTTCGCCCCGCTCAGCTCCCGCCCAGGTCGGACACCAGCCGCTTGGCCGCGCAGCCGGTCCTCCAGCAGCCAAGGCGCCTTGCGGCCGAAGCTGTTGAGCTTCTCCTCGGTGTTGGACAGCCCCGTCATCCGGTACCCGGCGAACGGCCACGAGCCGTCCGCGTTCCGGGAGGCCAGGGTCGCCGCCGGGGCATGGCACAGCAGGGCCAGCGGTTTGCCGGAGTGGAGTACGCGGGTGAGCAGCTCGCCGGAGACCTCGTCGTAGGCCAGGTCCTCCATCGGGCCGTGCCCGCCGGGGTAGAAGATGAGGTCGTACTCGGCCGGGTGCACGCCGTCCAGCGGCAGCGGGCTGTCCAACTCGGCCTGGATCGACTCCAGATACCGGCCGACCTCGCGGAGCTTGCCGGGCAGGCCGGCCGTGCGGGACATGCTCAGCCGGTCCAGCGTCGGGGGCTTGCCGCCCGGTGTGGCGATCGTGATCTCCCAGCCGGCCTCGCTGAAGATCTTGTGCGGCATCGCCAGCTCCTCGCCCCAGTAGCCCGAGGGGTGCTTGGTTCCGTCGTTCAGCGTCCAGTGATCGGCCGCGGACACGACGAAGAGGACCTTGGTCATGGCTGTTTCTCCCTGCGACGGAGCCCGTGCGCAACACCGTACGCCACTTCTGTCACAGTGTGCCAAGAGTGGCACTGCTAGCCTCTCGGTATGAGGGAGAACAGCACCACGCCCGGTCTGCGGCTGCGGACCCGCCGGCTCGTCACGGAGGCCCTGTCCGACACGGCCCTGGAGCTGTTCGACGCGTCCGGCTTCGACCAGGTGACCGTCGCCGACATCGCGCGGGCGGCCGGCATCTCCCCCCGCAGCTTCTTCCGCTACTTCCCCAACAAGGAGGACGTGGTCTTCGGCGACCGCATCCCCACCGCGGAGGAGGTCCGCGACGAGCTGCGCCGCCACCTCGACGGGCACACACCCTGGGGCGCGCTGCGGGACACGTTCGTCGTCGCGGCCGAGGTGATGGACGGCGAGGCCGCGCGCTGGAAGCGGGCGACCCGCGTCATCTGCCACACCCCGGCCCTGCGCGCCCGGTATCTGGAGAAGCACCTCGCCTGGACCGGGATGCTCGTGCCCGAACTCGCCGCGCGGCTGGAGCCCGGCGGCCCGGTCGCCCGGCTGAAGGCACAGACCATGGTCAACACCGCCCTGGCCTGCTTCGACGTCGCCCTCGAAACCTGGGCCGACGACGAGGACGGCCGGACCCTCGCGGCCCTCGTCGGCGAGATCTTCGGCTTCGTGGACATCCCGCACACATGAGGCGGAGGGGGCCGGTTTGCGGTGCACGGCGGGGCCCCCAAACATGGACGGAGGGGGGATCACATGTGTGGGTGATCCCCGGCTCGGGGCAGCCGTCACCACCAGCGGCCGGACCGGCCGTGCGAGGGGGCACTCGCGTGCCCGAAGGAACAGACCGAGGAGTGGCCATGTCCGACATCCCGCCGCCCGTCACCCCGTACCTCGAACCCGCCGCCAAGGAGCTGACCGAGGCGACCGATCCGCACCCCCGGATCTACGAGGTCCCGCCGGAACAGGGCCGGGCCATCCTCGCGGACCTGCAGAGCGACACCAGCGTGCCCCGCCCCGAGGTCGACGAGGAGTGGGTCGACGTGGACGCGGGCGAGTGGGGCACCGTGCGCACCCGCATCATCCGCCCCAAGGGTGTGACCGGCCCGCTGCCGGTGCTGATCTACATCCACGGCGCCGGCTGGGTCTTCGGCGACGACAAGACCCACGACCGCCTCTTCCGCGAACTCACCGTCGGCGCGGGCGCGGCGGGCGTCTTCCCGGTCTACGACCGTGCGCCCGAGGCCAAGTACCCGACCCAGGTCGAGCAGAACTACGCCGTGGGCCAGTGGGTCCTCGAGCACGGCGCCGAACACGGCCTGGACACCTCGAACATCGCCGTCACCGGCGAGTCCGTCGGCGGCTGCATGTCGGCCGTGTTCGCGCTGATGAACAAGGACCGCGGCGGCATCGACCTCAAGGCCCAGGCCCTGCTGTACCCGGTGGCCGACGCCGGTTTCGACACGCCGTCCTACGAGCAGTTCGCCGAGGGCTACTACCTCACCCGCGACGGCATGAAGTGGTTCTGGGACGCCTACACCTCCGACCCGTCCCAGCGCTCCGAGAAGTACGCCGCCCCGCTCCAGGCGTCGCTGGAGGAGCTGAAGGGCCTGCCGCCGACGCTGGTCATCACCGACGAGGCGGACGTGCTGCGCGACGAGGGCGAGGAGTACGCCAACAAGCTCCGCGAGGCGGGCAACGACGTCACCTCGGTCCGGGTCGCGGGCATGGTCCACGACTTCCTGCTCCTGGACAGCCTGCGCGACACCCGCGCGGCCAACATCGCCCGCAAGATCGCCATCGACTTCCTCGGATCGGCGCTGCACCAGGACGACTGAAACGGCCCGCGCGGCTATGTGTTGACGGTGCTTACATTGGTGGCTACGCTGATGTAATCACCGTCAACATGCGTTGCCAGGAGCCGCGTCATGCCCTCGTCCCAGCCCCAGCGCGAAACCGCCCCCCAGCACGAAACCGTCAAGGTCGACCTGGGCGGCCGCTCGGTCACCGTCCCCAAGGGGGGCCTGTACGACCGGTACCGGATGGACACCGATCTCGACGCGATCGCCCGCGACCCCCGCGTCAGCGGAGTGGACTTCTTCCGGAAGCTGCCCAAGACCAAGGTGGACTCGCCCATCGGCGAGACCCTCACCCCGAACTTCTACTACCGCATCTCCACCGCCCGGCTCACGATGCTCGCGCCCACCCGCGCCATCCGCTCCCGGCTGCCCCGCGAACTGGCCCCGCTGGAGGTCGCGCCGGGCCTCGGCCTCGTCTCCGCGATGTTCTTCCGGTACGACGTGTGCGACATCGACTTCTACACCGAGGCCGCCGTCGGCATCGCCGTGAAGCCCGCCCGCCACGGCAGGCTGGGCTTCTTCGACCTCGTCTCCGCGCTCAAGAACGAGCACCTCGACTCCTACGTGCTCTCCCTGCCGGTCAGCACCGAGATCGCCCAGGTGCGCGGCCACGACGGCTACGGCTTCCCCAAGTGGGTGACCGGCCTGGACGTCGACATCGACGCCCACCGCACCACCGCGCGGGTGGCCAACGACGCGGGCGGCGTCGACCTCGCGCTCTCCGCGCCCACCCCGGCCCAGAACAGCTTCCCGAGCGGCAAGCGCGTCTCGTCGCTCACCTCGTACACCGCGATCGACGGCGCCTGGCACTCCACCCTGAGCCAGACCAACGTGCTCTCGGCCGGTACCGCGCTTCTCCCGCGCGACCTCCAGCTCACGGTCGGACAGGGGCGCATGGCCGACGACCTGCGCTCCCTCAAGCCGATGCGGACCATCCAGTTCGACGTCATGACCGAGGGGCAGCTCGCCCTGCACATGCCGGTCCCGACCTCGGTCCGTACCCGGTAGACAGGAGCCCCGCCATGGCCACCGCCCAAGCCACCCACGCCCCGCTGCCCGCGTCCCTGACGCCGGCCAGGATCGAGCGGCTGGCGGCACGCGTCAGCGCGGCGCCCGACGCCGTACGCGTGACCACCACCGCCCCCTACACCGGCGCGCCCCTGGCCGACCTCCCGGTCTCCACGCCCGCCGACGTCGAGGACGCCTTCGCCCGCGCCCGGATCGCCCAATGCAACTGGGCCGCCACCCCGTTGAGTCGGCGCAAGCAGATCCTGCTCCGCTTCCACGACCTCGTCCTCGCCCGCCAGGACGAGGCGCTGGACCTGATGCAGGCCGAGAACGGCAAGACCCGCCGGGACGCGTTCCTCGAGGTCGTGGACATCGCCGTCGTGTCCCGGTACTACGCCCGCAACGGCTCCCGGTACCTCGCGCCCAAGCGGCGCCGGGGTGCGATCCCGCTGCTCACCCACACCACCGAACTGCGCCACCCCAAGGGCGTCGTCGCGGTCGTCTCGCCCTGGAACTACCCGCTGAGCATGGCCGCCGGCGACGCCGTCGCGGCGCTGATGGCCGGCAACGCGGTCGTCCAGAAGCCCGACACCCAGACCGCGCTCACCGCGCTGTGGTCGCTGGAACTGATGCGGGAGGCCGGACTGCCCTCCGGTGTCTGGCAGATGGTGATCGGGCGGGGCAGTTCCATCGGCGGTGCGCTGATGGACAACGCGGACTACATGATGTTCACCGGCTCCACCGCCAGCGGCCGGAAGATCGCGCGGGACGCGGGGGAGCGGCTCATCGGCTCGTCCCTCGAACTCGGCGGCAAGAACGCCATGTTGGTCCTGGACGACGCCGACATAGAGAAGGCCGCCGACGGTGCCGTCGCCGCGTGCTTCCCCTCGGCCGGGCAGCTCTGCGTCTCCATCGAGCGTCTGTACGTGGCGGATTCGGTGCACGACCGGTTCGTGGACGCCTTCGTGTCCCGAGCCGAGCGGCTCAAGGTCGGCGGCGCGTACGACTTCAGCTACGACGTCGGCAGCCTCACCACGGCCGCCCAGCTCAAGACCGTCACCGAGCATGTGGACGACGCGGTGGCCAAGGGGGCGAAGGTCCTCGCGGGCGGCAGGGCGCGCCCGGACCTGGGACCACTGTTCTACGAGCCGACCATCCTGGCCGGTGTCACGCCGGACATGACGCTGTACGAGCACGAGACGTTCGGGCCCGTCGTGTCCATCTACCCCGTGCGCGACGACAGCGAGGCGATCGCGCGGGCCAATGCCACGCCGTACGGCCTCAACGCGAGCGTCTGGTCCCGCAGTGCCTCGCGGGGCCGTGCCGTGGCGGCCCGGCTGCACGCGGGCACGGTCAATGTCAACGAGGCGTTCGCCGCCGCGTGGGGCAGTGTCGACGCGCCGATGGGCGGCATGGGGGACTCCGGGCTCGGACGGCGCCACGGTGCCGAGGGCATCCTCAAGTACACCGAGGCCCAGAACGTCGCTCACCAGCGCGTCCAGGGGTTCACCCCGCCGAAGAGCATCCCGCCGGAGACCTGGGCGGCGCTGCTGACCGGCGCGCTGAAGGTGCTGAAGGCGGTCGGCTCCCGCTGAAGCGACGACAAGGCGGCGCGGCTCCGATCGGAGCCGCGCCGCCTTGTCGTCGCTTCAGCGCTGTGCGGCGAGCCGTTCCGTGCTCAGCCAGTCGCGGTAGCGGCGCAACGCCCGGCGCTGCTTGCGGCGCTCGGCGATGAGGGCGACCACCGGGTGGGTGCCCGGTGTGGGCCTGCCGCCGCGCGCGATGCGGCGCATCTGGTGGCGGACCTGCGCCATGCTCGCGGCCGAGGCGAGCGCCTTGTCCGACCAGGTCACCGGCCGGAGCTGCCGCTCGGCCTCGCCGCCGGTGCGCCAGCGCTCCGGCAGGTCCGGCGTGACGGCGAGCGCGGTGCCCATCCCGATGACCGCCACCCCGCTGTCGAGGACGCGCTCGGCGGTCTCCCGCCGGGTGATGCCCCCGGTCAGCATCAGCGGCACCGGGCTGGACCCGACCAGGTCCTTCGCCAGGTCCAGGAAGTACGCCTCACGCGCCTGCGTACGCGCGTCGGCGGCCCGGCCGGACATCGCCGGGCTCTCGTAGCTGCCGCCGGACAGCTCGACCAGGTCGACACCGAGCGGCGCGAGCATCTCGATCACCTGGCGCGCGTCGTCCGCGTCGAAGCCCCCGCGCTGGAAGTCGGCGGAGTTGAGCTTGACGGCCACCGCGAAGGAGGGCGAGACGGCGGTCCGTACGGCGCGGACCACGTCCAGCAGCATCCGGGTCCGGTTCTCCAGCGAGCCGCCCCACTGGTCGGTGCGCTTGTTGACCAAGGGGGAGAGGAACTGCGAGAGCAGATAGCCGTGCGCCGCGTGCACCTCGACCCCGTCGAAGCCCGCCCGCTCGGCGCGCCGGGCGGTCACCGCGTACCGGGTGACCGTCTCCTCTATCTGCCGGGCGGTCATGGCGACCGGGCGGCCGAAGCGGCCGCTGTGCTTGCCCAGGTCGACGCCGACCGCTGAGGGACCCCATACGACGCCGGGCATGTCGGAGCCGATCTGGCGGCCGGGGTGGTTGATCTGCATCCAGATCGCCCCGCCCCCCGCCTTGCCGGCCTTCGCCCACTCGGTGAACGGCTCCAGCGGCGCGGCCTCGTCGAGGACGACACCGGCCGGACCGGTCAGCGCCTCGGCGTGGACCATGACGTTGCCCGTGATCAGCAGTCCGGCACCGCCCTCGGCCCAGCGCCGGTACAGCCCGAGCAGCTCGGCTCCGGGCAACTGGCCGTCGGCCGCCATGTTCTCCTCCATGGCCGCCTTGGCGATCCGGTTGCGCAGTACCTGCCCGGAGCGCAGGGACAACGGCGAGAACAGTTCGCTGGTCATCCTGCTTTCCCCTCTCGATCTCCATCGCTTACAATGTGTACAGCGTTCACATTAAGCCAGGAATGTAAGCGCCGTAAACTTCAGGGAGTGTGACCTATGCCGCAAGCGAGCAGCTCGTATCACCACGGCGATCTGCGCGCGGCCTGCCTGCGTGCCGCGCGGGAACTGCTGGAGGAGGACGGCAGCGCCGGGCTGTCGCTGCGCGCGGTGGCGCGGCGGGCGGGCGTGTCGGCCACGGCCCCCTACCGCCACTACGCGGACCGCGACGCCCTGGTCTCAGCGGTGGCCGCCGAGGGGTACCGCGAACTCGCCGAGTCCCTGGCCGCCGCCCATCCCGACCCCCGGACCCCGGACGAGTTGGCGTCGGTCGCGGTCGCGTACGTGCGGTTCGCGCTGGACCGGCCCGCGATGTTCCGGGTGATGTTCGCCGAGCCGTGCGACCCGAACAGCGAGGAGCGGGTCGCGGCGACCGCCGCCATCTCCGGTTACGTCCGCGGCATCGTGCAGGCCGCCTTCCCTGGCGCCGACCCGGACGCGTTGGCGACCACGGTGTGGGCACTCGTCCACGGCCTGGCCTTCCTGCATCTGGACGGCAAGCTCGACTCCTCGACGCCGGAGGTGGTGGACGCGCAGGTGCGCGCGGCGGTTCAGGCGGTGTTCAGCGTGGCGGGAAGCCGTTAGGGCTCGGGATCATGTTGACAGTGCACACACCCGCTGCCTAATGTGTGTACTGTAAACATACGGGCTTCGGGGGCCCGTGGATTCGATGGACGGAGCGTCATGAAGGCAGTGTCGATCAAGGAGCCCGGCGGTCCCGAGGTCCTGGAGTGGGTGGACGTCGAGGACCCGACGCCCGCCGCCGGTGAGGTCGTCGTCGACGTCGTCGCCAGCGCCCTCAACCGCGCGGACGTCATGCAGCGTTACGGCCTCTACCCCCTCCAGCCCGGCACCTCGCCGTACCCCGGCCTCGAGGTCTCGGGCCGGATCAGCGCCCTCGGCGAGGGCGTGACCGACTGGCAGGTGGGCGACGAGGTCTGCGCGCTGCTCACGGGCGGCGGCTACGCACAGAAGGTCGCCGTGCCGGACGGCCAACTGCTCCCCATACCCAAGGGCATCGGTCTGGTCGAGGCCGCCGCGCTGCCCGAGGCGGTGGCGACCGTCTGGTCCAACATCGTGATGACCGCCCACCTCAAGAAGGGCGAGACCTTCCTCGTGCACGGCGGGGCCGGAGGCGTCGGCACCTTCGCCATCCAGATCGCCAAGGCGCTGGGCGCGCGGGTCGTCACCACGGCCGGCGGTCTCGAGAAGGCGGCCCGCGCACGGGAGTTGGGCGCCGACGTCACGATCGACTACCGCACCGAGGACTTCACCGAGCACGGCCCCTACGACGTGATCCTGGACGTCGTCGGCGGCGGCTACCTCGAACGCAACATCCGCTCCCTCGCCCCCGACGGACGCCTGGTGGTCATCGGCCTCCAGGACGGCCTCGAAGCCAACCTCAACCTGGCGGAGCTGGTCTTCAAGCGCCTGTCCGTGCACGGCACGACCCTGCGCACCCGGTCCAAGGAGCAGAAGGCCGAGATCATCGCCCAGGTGCGGGACGAGGTGTGGCCGATGATCGAGAGCGGCGCCGTGGGACTCGTCATCGACCAGCGCCTGCCCCTGTCCCGGGCCGCCGAGGCACACCGGCTGATGGAGGTCGGCGGCCACGTGGGCAAGATCCTGCTGGTGAACGAGTAGCGCGGAGGAGCACCCGATGGACACCCACGTCGATCTCGGCGCCCTGCCCGTCGACACGAGCGCCCCTGTCCTGGTCACCGGCGCCACGGGCTATGTCGCCGGCTGGATCGTGAAGGCCCTGCTCGACGCGGGGGTCACCGTGCACGCCGCCGTCCGTGATCCGGGCAACGCCCAGAAGGTGCAGCACCTCCAGGACGCGGCCGACGCCTCGCCCGGGAAGCTGCGCCTGTTCGCCTCCGACCTGCTGCGCGAGGGCTCGTACACGGAGGCCATGCGGGGGTGCCGGATCGTCGTCCACACCGCCTCCCCGTTCGTCCGCTCCGTACGGGACCCCCAGCGAGACCTCGTCGACCCGGCGGTGCGGGGCACGCGCAATGTGCTCCGCACCGCCGGAGAGGTCGGGGGTGTCGAGCGGGTGGTGCTGACCAGCTCGGTCGCGGCGATGATCGGGGACGCGGAGGACATCCTCACGTACCCCGGCCGGACCGTCACCGAGGACAGTTGGAACACGACCTCCTCCTTGACCCGCGAGCCGTACAGCTACTCCAAGACGCTGGCGGAGCTGGAGGCTTGGCGGATCGCGCAGGAGCAGAACCGCTGGCGCCTGGTCACCGTCAACCCCGGCCTGGTCATCGGCCCCGCCCTCAACTCCGCGCCGACGAGCGAGAGTTTCACCATCGCCCGGCAGATGGCGAGCGGCCGGATGCGCTTCGGCGCCCCGCGCGTCGCGCTGACCGTGGTCGACGTACGCGAGATCGCCTACGCCCACCTGGCCGCCGCGTTCCTCCCCGACGCGGAAGGCCGCCACCTCCTCGCGGCCGAGTCCACCGACATCGTCGACCTCGCCCGCCGCCTCCTCCCGGCCTACGGCTCGTACCCCCTGCCCCGCCGCGACCTCCCCAAGCCCCTGGCGGTCGCCCTCGCACCGGCGGCGGGACTCGAACGCGGGTACCTGCGGCGCAACATCGGCTACGACCTCCGCGTGGACACCACCAAGAGCCGCCGCGACCTGGGGGTGCGGTACCGGCCCGCGCAGGCGTCGATGGAGGAGATGTTCGGGCAGGTCGTCGGGGCCGGGGGCCGATAGCGCCGGGCGCCGTTCCGCGCCGACCGGTCCGCCCGTCCGCGGTTCGACCGCGCCCGCCGGGTCACCCGGTCCCTCGGGGCCACCGGCGACCCGAGGAGGCGTACATGACCGCGACCCCGCAGGACCCACCCGTCACCTGCCACTTCATCGGCAACGCCACGCTTCTCATCCGCTACGGCGACGTCACCCTGCTGACCGACCCCAACTTCCTCCACCGGGGCCAGTACGCCTACCTCGGGCACGGCCTCGTCAGCCGCCGTCTGCTGGAGCCCACCCTCGGCGTCGCTGACCTGCCCGCCGGCATCGACGCGATCGTGCTGTCCCATCTGCACGGGGACCACTGGGACCGGGTCGCCCGGCGCGGCCTCGACTCGGACCTCCCCGTCCTCACCACACCGCAGGCCGCCCGGAAACTCCGCCGCCTGCACGGCTTCCCGCACGCCACCGCGCTGGAGACCTGGCAGAGCCGTACGGTGACCGGCCGGGAGACCCAGGTGAGAGTCACCTCGCTGCCCGGGCAGCACGCGGGCGGCCTGCTCCGGCCGCTGTTGCCGCAGGTCATGGGCAGCCTGCTCGAGTTCGGCCCGCTCGGTGGCCCGCCCGTGCTCCGCCTCTACCTGTCCGGCGACACGCTGCCCTTCCCGTCCATCGTCGCGGCCATCGCCCGTCGCTGTCCCGACCTCGACCTCGCCGTCCTCCACCTCGGCGGGACCATGCTCCCCGGCCGCTTCCTCGTCACCATGACCGGAGCCCAGGGCGCCGGCTTCGCCGAGCGGCTGGACCCCGAGTGGGTGCTGCCGGTGCACTACGAGGAGTACACCGTGATGAAGTCGCCGCTGAGCGACTTCCTCGCCGCCGTACGGCAGCGCGGGCTCGGCGCACGGCTCGTACCGTGCGGACGCGGCGAGCGTGTCGCCCTGCGCCCCGGCGGGCGGCCCGTGGTCGAGGCGGCGCCCGTGCGGTGAGCGGAGCCGACCGGGCGGAAGCCGGGCGGAGCGTGTGTCGGCCGCGCTCACGGGGGGAAACCGTGTGCGGACGGACCGTAGCGCATGCCCACCGGACGGAGCACAGCCGATGGCCACCACAGCGGGCACCGCCCGGCCGCCCGACACGGCACCCGCGAGCCTCCGGCTGCCCGGACTGCTGCTCGGCGTCGGCCTCGGCGGGTTCGTCGACGGCATCCTGCTGCACCAGCTCCTCCAGTGGCACCACATGCTGACCAGCACCAATCACGACCGCATCGGCGTCAAGTACTACGACCCGCACACGGTGTCCGGGCTGGAGATGAACACCGTGTGGGACGGCGTCTTCCACGCCCTGTGCTGGATCGCCGTGCTGCTCGGCCTCGCCGTCCTGTACTCCCGTGTCACCCACGACCGGCGCACCGTGTGGACCTCGCGGGTGCTGTGGGGATGGGTGCTGTCCGGCTGGGGCGTCTTCAACCTGGTGGAAGGCATCCTCGACCACCAGATCCTCGGCATCCACCATGTGCACGGCGGGCCCTACCAGGCATGGTGGGACGCCGGGTTCCTCGTCCTCGGCGCGCTGTTCGTGGCCGTCGGCCACCTGATCCGGCGCGGCGGCCGCTTCCACGACCCCGCGACCCCGCGCGGCGCATGACGGAACACCACCACGCGTCGGGTCCGACCCAGGCGGTGACGGTCGTCCTGGTGCTGCTGGCCCTCGCCGTGCTTCACCGCCTCGCCGTGCGACGGGCCGTACGCCGCAACCCCGCCTCCGGCTGGCCGACTTGGCGCACTGTCTCCTTCGTCACCGGGCTGACCCTCCTCGCCGTCGCCCTGGTGCCCCCGGCGCCCACCAACTTCCCCGCGCACATGGCCCAGCACATGCTCATCGGGATGTACGCCCCCCTGGCGCTCGTGCTCGCCGCCCCCGTCACCCTGGCCCTGCGCGCGCTGCCGCCCGCCGGGGCCCGCCGGATCACGGCCGTCCTGCATAGCCCGCCCGCTCGCCTCGCGGCCCATCCGGTCAGCGCGCTCCTGCTGAGCACGGGCAGCCTGGCGGTGCTGTACTTCACTCCGCTGTACAACACCGCCATGAGCCACCCCGCCGGGCACTGGCTCATGGCGGCACACTTCCTGTTCTCCGGCTGCCTGTTCGCGCACGCCATCGCGGGCCCCGACCCCGCCCCCGGCCGGCCCGGAGTACCCGCCCGGCTCACCTGCCTGGGCGTCGCCATCGCCGCCCACGCGCTGATCGCCCAGGCCCTCTACGGCGGATTCTTCACCGACGTACACGCGCCCATCGACCAGGTCCGGCGCGGCGCGGAGATCATGTACTACGGCGGAGACATCGCCGAACTCCTGCTGGCCGTCGCCCTCGTGACCACCTGGCGCCCGGAACGGCGGAGCGGTGTACGGGCACGTTCCCGCACCGCCGCATCCCTGTGATCCGTCGCCGAACGCCCCCCGGATTGGTGTGAGATGCGTCTTCATCCGATCTGAGGAAGGCACCAATCCGGCCCCCCACCCGGCCCCGGATTCCCCCCGTGAGTGAGGAACAGAGCGACCCAAGGACATCACCGGGGCCGGTGCGGACGGCGCTGGGCGCGCTGAGCGGCGTGCTCGCCGGGTCCGCCGCACTGGCGGTGGCCGAGCTGGTGGCGGCGGGGGTACGGCCCCAGGCCAGTCCCGTCGTTGTGGTCGGCGGGGCCTCCATCGACCAGACCCCGGCGGCGGTCAAGGACTGGGCGATCCGTCACTTCGGCACCAACGACAAGCTGGTGCTCCAGCTCGGCATCCTCCTCGTCCTCGCGCTTCTCGCCCTGGGCCTGGGCGCGCTGGCGGTACGCCGCCGGGTCGTCGGAGCGGCCGGTGTCCTGCTGTTCGGCGTCATCGGCGCGACGGCCGCCCTCACCCGCCCGGACTATCGAGGCTTCACGGACGCGATGCCGTCCCTGATCGGGGCCGTCGTGGGGGCGCTGCTCCTGTACTTCCTGGCCGGACGCCTCGTCACCCCCGTACCGGTCCCTGACGGCGAGTCCGGTACGTGGGACCGCCGGGGCTTCGTCATCGCGGCCACCTCAGCGGCCGCCGCGTCCGCCGTCGTGGGCGGGGTCGGCCGGACGCTGAGCGGCAACCGGGCGGGGGACGCCGTCGCCTCCCGCAAGCAGGTCGTGCTGCCCCGCCCCGGCTCGCCCGCGCAGCCGGTACCGGCGCGGACCGCCCTGCGGGTCGACGGCGTCAGCCCGTACGTCACGCCCAACAAGAGCTTCTACCGCGTCGACACCGCCCTGGTGGTGCCCAAGGTGGACGCCACCGCCTGGCAACTCCGCGTCCACGGCAAGGGCGTGACCCGGCCGGCGACCTTCACCTTCGACGACCTGCTGCGCCGACGGCTGATCGAGCGCAACATCACCCTGACCTGTGTGTCCAACGAGGTCGGCGGCCCGTACGTCGGCAACGCCCGCTGGATAGGCGTCCGCCTGGCCGACCTGCTCGCCGAATGCGGGGTCAAGGCGCCCTCGCGCGGCGGACCGGCCGACCAGTTGGTGGCCCGCTCGGTGGACGGCATGACCATCGGCACTCCTGTCGAGGACATCATGGACGGCCGCGACGCCATGCTCGCCGTCGGCATGAACGGCGAACCGCTGCCCTTCGAGCACGGCTTCCCGGTCCGCATGCTCGTGCCCGGCCTGTACGGGTACGTCTCCGCCTGCAAGTGGATTCAGGACATCGAACTCACCACGTTCGACTCCTACGACCCGTACTGGGTGAAGCGCGGCTGGGCGCGGAAGGCGCCGATCAAGACGCAGTCCCGGATCGACACCCCCAAGCCGTTCGCCCGGCCGAAGTCCGGCACCGTGATGGTGGCCGGGGTCGCCTGGGCCCAGCACCGGGGCATCGACAAGGTCGAGGTCCGGGTGGACGACGGTCCCTGGCAGGAGGCGCATCTCGCCGCCGAGGACACCCGTGACACCTGGCGCCAGTGGTCGTTCCCCTGGCAGGCGACCAAGGGGTCCCACACCCTCACCGTGCGCGCCACCGACCGCACCGGAAGCGTGCAGACGGAGAAGCGCGCGCGGACCATCCCCGACGGCGCGAGTGGCTGGCACTCCGTCGTCGTGACCGCGGAGTGAGCCCGGACCGGCTCCCCGCCCCCTGACCAACTCCCCCCACCGCGCAGCTTATTGCTGCTTTTCGATAACAGGAGAAAACCCGATGAACGCTCGCATCCGCCGCACCACCGGTCTCGTCTCGGCCGCCGTCATGCTGCCCCTCGCGCTCAGCGCCTGCTCCGGCAGCGACAGCGACTCGGCCAAGTCCGACTCCAAGGCGTCGGCTTCCGCGTCGGCCCCGGAGAGCAGCGCGGGCATGAGCAGCATGGACCAGCCGTTCGGCCCGGCCTGTTCCTCGGTGCCGAAGAACGGCGCCGGTTCCTTCGACGGCATGGCCAAGGACCCGGTCGCCACGGCCGCCTCCAACAACCCGGCACTGTCCACGCTGGTCACCGCGGTGAAGAAGGCCGGTCTGGTCGACACGCTCAACAACGCCCAGAACATCACGGTGTTCGCGCCGACCAACGACGCCTTCAACAAGATCCCGAAGGCCACGCTGGACAAGGTCCTCGCCGACAAGGCCCAGCTCACCAAGATCCTGACCTACCACGTCGTCGGCCAGAAGCTCGCGCCGAAGGACCTGGAGAACGGCTCCTTCGACACCCTGGAGAAGTCGAAGGTCATGACCTCCGGCATGGGCGAGTCGTACACCGTCAACGACTCCTCGAAGGTCGTCTGCGGCAACGTCAAGACCGCCAACGCCAACGTCTACATCGTCGACACCGTCCTCATGCCCAAGAGCTGACCCGGACATACCCGCTCCCGCCCAGGCTGCCGACGGCCTGGGCGGGTTTCCGCTGTACCGAGCCCGACAGGGGGACCCTATTGACCACGACTGACGAGAACTTCCCGAGGAGCGCCCGCGAAGATGTATTGCGCCGGATCTCCATCACCCGCCAAGTCAGCGCGCGGGGCAGCCTGTTGAGCAGGCTCGCTCGGTGTCGTCCGGCCGACGGGACCAGCAGCGTCCGGCGGTGAGGCGGTACGCCGTCCACGTGGTCAGACCGACGCCATCTCCGCCTGAGACCGCTGCTCACCCACGTTGCCCAGGCTGGGGCCCGCCGGTGGCTTCGTCGGCCACCACACCCAGGGGCCCATGTCGAGGGTGAAGGCCGGGACGAGGAACGGGCGGACGAACAGGGTGTCGAGCAGGACGCCCACCGCGACGATGATGCCGATCTGCGCGAGATAGCGCAGCGGCATCACGGTCAGGGTGGCGAAGGTGACGGCGAGCACGACCCCCGCCGAGCTGATGGCGTTCCCCGTGGCGCGCAGGCCCTTGAGCGTGCCGATGCGCTGGCCCGCGAGCAGGGACTCCCGGCGGACGCGGTGCATCAGGAAGATGTTGTAGTCCACCCCGAGCGCGATCAGGAAGACGAACGAGAACAGGACCAGGGAGGGCTCCGTCGCGGCCGAGCCGAAGGTGATGGCGAAGATCACCGCCGAAATGCCCAGCGCAGCAAGGAAGTTGGCCACGGCCACGACGACGAGCACGACGGGCAGCGCCAGGCTCCGCAACAGCCCGAGCAGGAGCAGCAGCACGATCACCAGGACGGCGGGCAGTACCCGGGTACGGTCCCGCTCGGCCGCCTGCTGCATGTCGTACACCTGAGCCGGATAGCCCCCGACCTGGGCCCGGCCGGCCGTGGCCGCGCGGAGACGGGCGATGGTCTCCTGGGCGCGCTTGCTGTCCGGGGCGCTGTCGAGGGTGGCCGCAAGGGTGGTGCGGGGCCGGGTCGTGACGACCTCGGTGTGGGCGACCCCCGGCGTCTCCGCCACCCGCTGCCGCGTCCGTGCGGCGCCCTCGGCATCGGTCACCACGATGGCCGGGCTGCCGGTGCCCGCCGGGAAGTGTGCCGCCAGGGCCGACTGGGCGCGTACCGACGGCGCCCGCGCGGTGAGCGCCTCGCTCAGTGGAAGGCCGCCGGGAGCCAGCAGTACGGCCAGGGCGGCGCAGCCCGCGAGCAGCGCGCAGCCCACCGTCCACACCGGACGCGCGTGCCGCTCGACCACCGACGTGACCAGAGTCCAGCCCCGCCCGCCGGACCGGCCGGAGTGCGGTCCGCGGGGCCAGAACATCGCGCGCGGGCCGAGGAGTACGGCAGCCGGGACGAAGGTCAGCGCGGCCAGTACGCAGCAGGCCATCGCCACGGCACCGGCGAGCGCCAGGGAGTGGTTGCCGGGGAGGGCGCTGAGGAGCAGGGCGACCATGGCGCAGGCCACCGTCGCCGCGCTCGCCACGACGGGCGCCCAACTCGCCCGCCAGGCCGTCCACATGGCGACCGGGGCCGACATCTCCGGCGCGTGCTCGTGGTACCGGGCCAGCAGAAGCAGGCCGTAGTCCGTGGTCGCGCCGATGACCAGTACGGAGAGGATGCCCTGCACCTGCCCGTCGACCATCAGCACGCCCCAGCTCCGCAGCGCGTACAGCACCGCACTGCACAGGGTCAGCGCGACGACCCCGGACGCGGCCACCACCAGGGGCAGCAGGACGCTCCGGTGGACGAGGAACAGGATGGCGGCGACGGCGGCCAGCGCGATGATCAGCAGCTTGCCGTCGATGCCCTCGAAGGAGGTCGCCAGGTCGGCCTGCCCGGCGGCCGGTCCCGCCAGCCGGGCCTTGCTGTCCGGCAGGGCCTCGGCGGTCTTCCGGACGCGCTCCAGGGAGGGGCCGAGCCTCGCGTTGTCCGCGTCGGTGAGGGTGACGACGCAGACGAGGGAACGGCCGTCGGCCGAGGCCGTCACGGCGCCGGGGGAGCCGACGGAACGGGGCAGCCTGCGGAGAACCCCCTGTGCCGCACCCGCCTTCAGCCGCTTGGCCGAGGTGGCTTCCCACACGATCACGACCGGCGGCCCCCCGGCCGGCCCTCCCACCTCCTCCGCCACCCGGCTCGACTCCGCCGACGCGGGCAGCGTCGTCGCCGGCCGCTGTGCCGCCTCCGACGCCAGCCGGCCGGGGAAGGCGGCCGTGCACACCGCCACGACCAGCCACGCGGCCACGACGAACACCGGAAACCGGGCCACCACGAACTGCCGGCGGAACAAACGCACTACCTCACCTCACGCGTGGGGACGGTTCCGACGCCCGCGCTCCGACACGGCACCGTCCGAATCCATGGATGCTCGACTCCTTCGCGGGTGATCCGGTGCCGCCACCCCGTGGGGATCGGTGAAAGGGCCCCGATTACCTCCGTTGGCGGAGTGCGGGCGCGGTGCGACGATGAGCGCTCTTGGCTCCTGACGGTGGAGGACGGCGGGCATGACGAGCAGTGCGCTCCTGGTGATGGACGTCCAGCGGGACGTGGTGGACCTCGCCGACGACGGCTCCGGCTATCTGCCACGCCTGCGCGGGGCGATCGACGGCGCGCGGGCCGCCGGCATCCCGGTGATCTACGTGAGGATGGGGCTGCGGCCCGGCGATCCCGAGGTCAGCACGCGCAGCAAGGTGATGGCGAACGTCCTGCGTGCCGGGCTGTTCACCGAGGGCGCTCCGGGCTCCGAGATCCATCCCGGCATCGCGCCCTGGCCGGGGGATGTCGTGGTCACCAAGCGGCGGGGGAGCGCGTTCTCGGGCAGCGACCTAGATCTCGTACTCCGGGCTCGGGGCATCGACAGCCTCGTGCTCACCGGCATCGCCACCAGTGCCGTGGTGCTGTCCACCCTGTGGCACGCGGTCGACCTGGACCTCGGCGTGACCGTCCTGGCGGACGGCTGTCTCGACACCGACCCCGAGGTGCACCGGATGCTCGTCGAGCGGCTGTTCCCGCAGTGGGCGGACGTCTTCACCATCGCGGACTGGCTCGGCGCGATCGGAGCGCCGCGGCCCTTGTCCTGAACAGGTGGGTCTGGTTTCGTACCGCATGATCATCCAGACCTGAGGAGAGCGGGCGGCGTGGAGACGAGCAGCGGGGACGCCCTGCCGGAGGGACTCGGCCGGGCGATACGGGAGACGGCCCGGTCCATCGCCGCGCTGCTGGACGGTGCGACGGACCCGGCCGCGCCCGTACCGGGGCTTGAGTGGACCGTCGGGGAGACCGCCGCCCATCTGGCCCTGGCCAACGGCCTGATGGCCGACCTCGCCGCCGGTCAGGACCGCCCCTACGGCGACGGCACACCGCAGAGCCTCGCGGCGGCCAACGCGCGCGGTCTCACCGAGTTCCCGGAGCGCGGGGCGGAACCGCTGGCCGCGATGATCGTGGAGCAGGCGGAGGCGTTCCTGGCGGCGGTGGCGGAAGCCGACCCGGCCCGGACCCTCGTCACCCCCCTGGGCCCCATGACCAAGGACGTGCTCGCCTCGTACCTCCTGACCCACATGCTGGGCCACGGCTGGGACCTCGCGCGGGGGGTGGGCCGGCCGCACATGATCGACCGGACGCGGGTGGGGCTGTGCCTGCCGTTCCTGAAGACGGCGATGCCGCGGGTGGCGGCCGCTCCGGCCGGGCTGACGGCCCGTTACACCCTGCGGGTCCGGGGCGGCGAGACGTTCGGGGTCACCTTCACCGAGGGGGCCGTCGAGGTCCTCCCCGGCCCGCCGGAGCGCTCCGAGTGCACGATCCTCACCGCGCCGGTCACCTTCCTGCTCATCGCACTGGGCCGCGTAGGCCCCTGGCAGGCCATGGCGCGCGCCGGCGTACTCGCGTGGGGCCGCAAGCCCTGGCTCGCGCCGCGCTTCCCCACCCTCTTCAAAGCGCCCTGATTCAGGGGGTAATCGACGGGTAGGCGTAGCCGGGAACGACGTACGCACCAACCGCAGGAGGCTTCCCATGAGCAAGTTCGGGGATCTGGCGAACAAGGCCAAGGACCTGGCCAAGGGCCACCCTGACCAGGCCGACAAGGGCGTCGAAAGTGCCGAACGGCTGATCGACGAGCGTACGGGCAACAAGTACGACACCCAGACCGACAAGGCCGCCGACGCGGTCCGCCGCTCGTACGGCGGTAACGAGACCCCGACGAACCCGGAAACCACCCCGGAACGCTGACGGCCCTGCGGGTCGGCACGGGAACACAGAGGGCGGGAGATGCTGAACGCGTCCCCGCCCTTTCCCTGTCGGCGTGTACGGCTTCGTCAACCCCTGTCCATGAGCCATGCCCACGCCTGCGGGTCCCGCTCGAGCCAGGAACAGAGCACGTCCAGGGTTTCGTACAGCGGGAACGAGACGCGAGCGGCGTTGTCCTGGACATAGCCGCGGATCGTGGCGACGAAGTGCCGAGCCCCGCCGTCCGGGTCGAACTCGATGGTGAAGTGGTCTCGGTGATACCGGTGCTCTATGCCTCTGACTTGCTCTCGTACGTCACCGAGCCGGGCCACACCGCAGAACTGGGGCTTGCCTCCCCAATTGGTGACGCGGGCGTACCGTAGTACGCGGACATCGCTCGAGCTGACCTGTTCGCTGCGACGCAGTCCGAGTTCCTCCGACATCTCACGCAGCATGGCGCTCTTGACCAGTCCGAGCAGGTCCGGGGCGGCCTGCAGATCGGCCCAGTCCATGGAGCCGCTGCCTGAAGGCGCGAGCATCCCCTGGTTAGTCGTGTTCTTCTCCCCCTGAAGGGTCAGTACGACCCTGCCGCTGGAGGACACGGCCACTACGTCGACCCCGAGATGGTTGGAGCACCTGCTGTAACGCAGCCGGGGGATCTGCCCGTTCCGCAGAAGTACGGCATCACCGTGCACCAGCTCGCGTTGACGCTGCCGCTCACGCAGCACCTTCTCCCCGAGGAGGTTCGTGACCGTGTGAGCGGAGTACCGCGTCCTCTGGACTCGCACCACATCAGCTTCGGCGACGAGATCGTCGTGGAGGCGGATCTTGGGCTCGTCGAAGTCGAGCCGAACTCGGACAAGTTGGCGTGCTTCCTCGTACTCGGCAGGGACGTTCCACAGGCCTGGTTCGATCTCCAGGGGGATGACGGGGTCGTTGCGCAGACGGGCGTCCAGTTCCTCGCTGTGTACGGAGGAGTGACCATTGAAGTGAACGCGGCTCCAGCCGTCATAGGGCGCGGAGTACGAGGCGTCGAAAGGCTTCGCCCGGGCGTCGAAGTAGATCCGTGACACCCGGACCCAGTCCTCGATGACCTGCGCGACTATGCCGATGACAGACAGCAGGATGCCGACCAGCCCCAGCGTGAGGGCGAGCATCGAGCCGACATCGAGGCCGACCAGGCTGATGACGAGCCCTACGACACCCAGGAGGAGCAAGGTTCCGTGCAGTGCCGACAGTCGGCCGAGTCGCCCCATGACGATACGGAGCGCGTACGGCGTGTGTGCCCGCACGGCGCGCCGGTCGGGGAGCAACATCACTTCGACCTCTTCCTCGGAGCAGACCGCAGGCGAATCCTTCACTGCCCGGAGGAACTTTATGCCGCCTACCTCGAGTTGGCGGGGCGATCTCGAACCCATCGTTCAGAGGCGGCGGCAGGGCCGCTGCGGACTTCGTCGGAGTCAGCCGGCACCCGAGCCGCAACGCGGCACTGATCAGCAGGGCGGCGACCAGGGCCTTCCACACGGCCCAAGGAAGTTTCGCGCTCGCCCCCGCCTCGCCGGCCCGCGACAATCAGCGGCATGGCCGCCAAACCCCCGCCTGAGAAGACGCCCGACGGGCATTTCGTCGTCATCAACGGCCGGCGCTGGCGGGCGACGGACCCGGATGTGCCCGAGGAGGCCGCCGCCCGGTTGCGGCGGCATCTCATGGCCGGGCGGCGCGGGGTGCGGGACGCCGAGGACGCCGAGGCGGAGCGGGTGGCGCGGGGGCGGGTGCAGGGGGCCAAGGTGGCGTTGGGGGAGCGGGGGAGGCCGTGGTGGGAGGAGTCGGGGGAGGAGAGACGGCGGCGGTGGGAGGAGGGGCTGGCCCGGCTTGACGCGGATCATCCGGAGTGATGGGTCTCCGCGTGGACGAAGAACTCCGCCACGCCCTCCGGGTTCTTCGTGTAGACATCGATCTCCTGTACCAGGCCGTTCTCGACCCGGTGGATCTCGACTAGGGTCAGCGGGTACTCCTCGCCGGACGAGCGGGCCTTCAGGGTGCCGGTGAGACGGCCGACGATCCCGGCCGGGCCCTCGAAGACGTCCGTGCCGGTGATGGTGAAGTCCGCGTGCGCCGTGATCCCGCCCAGGACCGCCTCCGCGAACGCCTCGCGGCCCCGGTGCACACCGCCGTAGGGGAGCCGGTTCGGTTCGTCGATGGTGACGTCGGGGGCCAGCCGGGCGAGGACGCCCTTGATGTCACCCTCGCCGAGCGCGGCGTACAGCGCCCGTACGACGTCCGCGGGGCTCTCGTTCTGGTCGCTCATCTCGTCACACCCTCCACTCGGGAACACGTACCTCGACTCCTGCCCGCAGGGCCGGGGACTGCCACAGAGTTTCGACAAGGTTGGTTCCTACGGTGCAGCCGACCTGATCCGCTCCGGCCCTGAGGACCCTCCACGATGAAGCGACATCGGCTGCTCGGCGTAGGAGCCGCAGCCCTTCTGCTCGCCGCCTGCAGCGCACCGGCGAACACCGAGGCGCACGGCGAGACGGCCACCGAGGCGAAGAAGCCCAACATCGTCTTCGTACTCACCGACGACCTCGCGACCAACCTCGTCCAGTACATGCCGCACGTGCAGGAGTTACAGCGCGACGGCACCTCGTTCAGCAACTACTTCGTCACCGACTCCCTCTGCTGCCCGTCCCGTTCCTCGATCCTGACCGGCAAGTTCCCCCACAACACCGGGGTGTTCACCAACAACGGCGACGACGGCGGCTACGGCGCGTACAACCGCAACGGCAACGAGCGGGACTGCTACGGCCCGGCCCTGCAGAAGGCCGGCTACCGCACCGGCTTCATGGGCAAGTACCTCAACGGCTACCTCCCCGCCGACCAGCACGGCACCGACAAGCCGTACGTCCCGCCGGGCTGGGACGAGTGGGACGTGGCCGGCAACGGCTACCCCGAGTTCAATTACGACCTGAACGAGAACGGCAAGGTCGTGAGGTACGGCCACGACCCCGAGGACTACCTCACCGACGTGGTCTCGAAGAAGGCGACCTCCTTCATCGACTCCTCGGCGGCGGCCAAGAAGCCCTTCGTGCTCGAACTGGCAACCTTCGCCCCGCACCGACACCCAAGTGGCAGAGCGGCCTCAAGCCCCTCTCCGCCGACGAACAGCGGTCGATCGACGGCAAGTTCGCCAAGCGGGCCCGCTCGGTGCAAGCCGTGGACGACATGGTCGGGCGCGTCCGCGACGAGCTGAAGGCGAATGGGCTGGCCGACAACACGTACATCGTGTTCAGCTCCGACAACGGCTTTCACATGGGCGAGCACCGGCTGCGCCCCGGCAAGCAGACCGCCTACGACACCGACATCCGGGTGCCGCTCGTGGTGGCCGGGCCAGGCGTGGCCGCCGGCAAGAAGATCACCCAGCCGGCCGCGAACGTCGACCTCAGCCCCACCTTCCAGGACCTCGCCGGGGTGAAGCCGAGCGCCACGGCCGACGGCAGCAGCCTCGTCCCGCTGCTGCACGGCGAGCAGGTGACCGACTGGCGCCAGGCGGTGCTGATCGAACACCACCACCCCGCCTCCAAGAAGGACGACCCCGACGCGGCGCCCGACAGCAGCGGCAACCCGCCCTCCTACGAGGCCATCCGCACCCCGGACGCGCTGTGGGTCGAGTACGCGGACGGCGAGCGCGAGTACTACGACACCAAGAACGACCCGGACGAGCTGCACAACCGGGCGTCCTCCCTGTCGAAGGGCCAACAAGCCGCGCTGCACAAGACATTGACGGATCTTCAGCAATGCGAGGGCAGTGAGGCGTGCGCGAAGGCCGGGCGGTGAAAGGGTGACTGGCGCCCCCCTTCACGGGCATCCGGTCTGTGTTCCGGAAGACCTCACTCATCCGAAGGGGAGCACATCGTGCTGGCCATCATCTCGGCGGTCCTGTTCTTCATCGCCTTTCTGATCAACGCGGCGGACATCTCCACCAACGACACCTTCAGCTCGACCAACGTCATGCTGATCGGCCTCGCCCTGCTGGCCCTGCATGTCGCGGGCATCGGTGCCGGCTGGAGCACGCGCGGCCGCAGACGCTGAAGCCCTGCGCGTCGGGCAGTCGAGAGGCTGCTCGGCGCGGCCGGGCCGAACTCATGTGCGTTCCTTACCCGGCCCCTGCATGAGAGCCCCGGCAGCGGTTATCGGGGAGTGCATGGTGCGTTTCGGAGCCGTGGGTCTCCTTCTGATCGGTGCGGCGGCCGCGGTGTCCGCCGCCGTCCTCGTGTCCCCCTGGTGGTGGTTCGCCGCCGGCGTCCTCGCGGCCCTGGGCCTGCTGGGCAGCTACGACCTGCTCCAGCGCGGCCACACGGTCCTGCGGAACTACCCCGTCATCGGCCACGCCCGCTACCTCCTGGAAGCGATCCGCCCCGAACTCCAGCAGTACTTCGTCGAGCGCAACTTCGACGGCCGCCCCTACGACCGCGACACCCGCAACATCGTGTACGAGCGGGCCAAGGGCATCGACGCCGAGGAGCCCTTCGGCAGCGAACGCGACATGTACCAGCGGGGCTACGAGTTCCTGGTGCCGTCGATGGCCCCCGTCGACACCCCCGACACACCGCCCAGGGTCCGCATCGGCGGCCCCGACTGCGCCCAGCCGTACGACATGGCGCTGCTCAACGTCTCCGCGATGAGCTTCGGCTCCCTCTCCGCCAACGCGGTCCTCGCCCTCAACACCGGTGCGGCGCGCGGCGGTTTCGCCCAGGACACCGGCGAGGGCGGCCTCTCCGAGTACCACCTGCGCCCCGGCGGCGACCTCGTGTGGGAGATCGGTACGGGTTACTTCGGCTGCCGGACCAAGGACGGCGGCTTCGACGCCGAGAAGTTCGCCGAGAAGGCGGCCCACCCCGCCGTCAAGTGCGTCTCGCTCAAGCTGTCCCAGGGCGCCAAGCCCGGCATCGGCGGCGTCCTGCCCGGCGGCAAGGTCAACGCCGAGATAGCCGAGGTGCGCGGGGTCCCGCAGGGGGAGACGGTGATCTCACCCCCGTACCACCGGGAGTTCCACACCCCGCGCGAACTGGTCCGGTTCCTGGCCAGGATGCGGGAGCTGGCGGGCGGCAAGCCGGTCGGGTTCAAGCTCTGTCCCGGCTCGCGCACCCAGTTCCTCGCCGTCTGCAAGGCGATGCTGGCCGAGGGCATCACCCCCGACTTCATCGTGGTCGACGGTGCCGAGGGCGGTACGGGCGCCGCGCCGCTGGAGTTCGCCGACCACCTCGGCATGCCGCTCACCGAGGGGCTGATCACCGTCCACAACGCGCTGACCGGCGCCGGGCTGCGCGACCGTATCCGGGTCGGCGCCAGCGGCAAGGTCGCCACCGGCTCGGACCTGGTCAAGCGGCTCCTCATGGGCGCCGACTACACCAACGCGGCCCGCAGCATGATGTTCGCCGTCGGCTGCATCCAGGCCCAGCGCTGCCACACCAACCGCTGCCCCACCGGCGTCACCACCCAGGACCCGCGCCGCGCCCGCGCGCTCGACGTGCCCGACAAGTCCGACCGGGTCCGCCGCTACCAGGAGGCGACCGTCCGCAGCGCCCAGCAGATCATGGCCGCGATGGGCGTCACCGACCCGGGGGATCTGCGCCCGGAGATGCTGCGCCGCCGCGACACCCCGACCGGCGACTTCCGCTCCTACGCCGCGCTCTACGAGTGGCTGGCCCCCGGCGAGCTGATCGAGCGGCCGCCCGCCGCCTGGGCCGCCGAATGGAAAGCAGCCGACCCGGACCGTTTCGCCGGCTGAACCGCAGGCACCCGTACCGGTACGGCGGCACACCGTCCGCCGTACAGCAGCAGCGGGCCGCAAGGGCCCGCGGAGAGGACGCACCCCATGGCCCGCACCGTCGCCCGTCTCGTCGTCGACACGCTGGAGGAACTCGGCGTACGCCAGGTGTTCGGCGTCGTCGGCGACGCGCTCAACCCCTTCACCGACGCCATCCGCGCCTCCGAGGCCGTGTCCTGGGTGGGCTGCCGCCACGAGGAGGCGGCGGCCTTCGCGGCCGGTGCCCAGTCCCAGCTCACCGACACGCTCGGGGTCTGCATGGGCACGGTCGGTCCCGGCTCGGTCCACCTGCTGAACGGCCTGTACGACGCCGCGAAGAGCGGTACGCCGGTCCTGGCCATCGCGGGACAGGTCCCGCAGGCGGAGATCGGCACCGACTACTTCCAGGAGGTCGACAACGACCTGCTCTTCAAGGACGTCGCCGTCTTCCGCGCCACCGTCACCTCGCCCGCGCAGCTTCCCGCGCTGCTGGAGGTCGCCGTGCGCACCGCCGTCGGCCGGCGCGGGGTCGCCGTGCTGACCGTGCCCGGTGACATCGGTGACCTGGAGCTGCCCGACGACCGGCCGGTCCGGCTGTCGCTGACCGGCTCCGCCAACCGGCCGGACGACCCCGCGCTGGACGAGGCCGCCTCCGTGATCGACGACGGCGGCAAGGTCACCCTGCTCGTCGGCCGGGGAGCGCGCGGCTGCCGCGAGGAGGTGCTCGCCCTCGCCGAGCGGCTGGCCGCGCCGATGGTGATCACCCTCAAGGCCAAGGAGGGCTTCGAGGGCGACAACCCGTACCAGGTCGGCCAGACCGGCCTGATCGGCAACCCGGCCGCCGCCCACGCGATGGACCACGCCGACACCCTGGTGCTGCTCGGCACGGACTTCCCGTACCGCGACTGGTATCCGGAGGGGAAGAAGGTGATCCAGATCGACCGGGTCGCCGAGCACATCGGGCGCCGGGTGCCGGTGGACGTCGGGCTCGCGGCGGACGTCGGCCCGACCGTGCGCGGGCTGCTGGAGCGCGTCCAGCAGCGCACGGACCGGGATCATCTCGACTCCGCGCGCGAGAAGTTCACCAAGTGGCAGGACGGCCAGCGCGACCTCGCCTCGCCCGGCCACGACCGCGGGCTGATCGGCAAGGTCCGCTCCAAGTTCGACAACCGCTCGCACCTCGTACGGCCCGAGGCGCTGGCCCTGGCGGTGGACGCCGTCGCGGACGAGGACGCCATCTTCACCTCCGACACCGGCATGGCCACGGTGTGGCTCTCCCGGTTCGTGGAGATGCGCGGCGACCGCCGGCTGCTCGGCTCCTACAACCTGGGCTCGATGGCCAACGCCATGCCGCAGGCGATCGGCGCGCAGATGCTCGACAAGGACCGGCAGGTCGTCGCCTTCTGCGGGGACGGCGGGCTGTCCATGCTGCTGGGCGACCTGATGACCATCCGTACCGAGCAGTTGCCGGTCAAGCTCGTCGTCTTCGACAACCAGCGCCTCGGCATGGTCAAGCTGGAGCAGGAACAGGCCGGGCTGCCGGAGTTCGGCACGGTCCTCGACAACCCGGACTTCGCGGCCGTCGCCCAGGCCCTCGGCATCACCGGCATCCGGGTCACCCGGCCCGAGGAACTGACCGACGCGGTGAAGCGCGCGTTCGCCGAGCCGGGCCCCGTCCTGCTGGACGTGCTCACCAACCCCGACGAGATCGCCGTACCCGGCAAGGCGACCGTTCAGCAGGGCTGGGGGTTCGCCATCGCCAAGGTCAAGGAGAACCTGTCGAGTTCGGGCCGGTAGGGAGGACCGCCGCGGCGGCGCCCGGTGAGTGCACCGGGCGCCGCCGTCTCACGGCCGGGCCGGTGCGAGGTGCCGGGCGAAGAAGCGGGTGGCGCTGTCGGCCTCCACCGGGTGCCAGGCGACGTGCTCACCGGCGTTGGCGTGCAGGGACTTCTCCGCCGAGCCGAACGTGTCGAACAGGGCGAGGCTCGCCTCGCGTGGGATGCGCCCGCTGTCCCAGTGCATGACGAACTCCACCGGGACGGTGATCCGCTTCGCCGCCTCGAACAGGGCGTCCGGCCAGGTCATGCCGAAGACCGCGGCCGTGATCCGGGGCTCGGCCGCCACCAGCGGCATTCCGATCGCCATGCCCAGGCCGATGCCGACGTAGCCCACCGGCCCGCCGGTGCCGATCTCCGGGAGTTCCTGGAGGGCGTCGAGCGCCGCCCGGTACTCGGGCACGGCCTGCTCGGCCAGCCGGACGTTGTACGGGACGACGACCGGGGCCTCCGGTGCGCCCGCCGCCTGGGCCCGGCGCAGCGCGGCGACGTCTTCCGCGTCCCTTGCGGAACGCGGCCGGTCGCCGTGGCCGGGCGCGTCGAGGACGGCGGCGTGGAAGCCGCAACCGGTCACGAGCAGGCGGGCGCGGCCCGCCATCGCGCGGTGCCGCTTGGCCGCGCCGCCGCCGTGGCCCATCAGGACCAGGGGCGCGGGGCCGGTGGCGGCCGCGGGGGACCAGAGGATGCCGGGGACGTCGCCCACGGTGAAGTCACGTTCGAGGATGCCGTCCGAGGACGACTCGGCGGTGAAGCGCAGAGAGTTCATGGTGGTGCCTTTCGGGAGTGCCCAGTTGTGGAGGCGCTCCCGGCGACACCTACGTCAGTCGCCGGCCGTGACGGATGAGGGGGAGCACCCACGTCGATACAGCGTTCATGGGTCTCACCTCCTCGGGCGGTGTCACGGTCGAGTGCAAGCTATCCGGTCGGTCATGACCGCGTCCAATTCTTTTCACGGTGAGGGGCGGGCTCGCGTGAGCCCGCCCCTCGTCCGGAGATCCGCTCAGACCTCGCCGCGCCACTCGCCGGTCGCGGTGCCGCCCCGCTCCTCGATGAAGGACTTGAACCGCTTCAGGTCGCCGGTGGCCTGGCGCTTGACGAAGCCCAGCTTGTCCCCGACCTTCTCGGCCAGACCCTCCGGGTCGTAGTCGAGCTGCAGCATGACCTTGGTGGTGCCGTCGTCCAGGCGGTGGAACGTGACCACCCCGGCCTGGCGGGCCTCCCCGCCGATGCTGGCCCAGGCGACCCGCTCGTCGGGGATCTGCTCGACGATCTCCGCGTCGAACTCCCGCTCGACCCCGGCGATCTTCGTCTTCCAGTGCAGGAGGGACTCGGTGCGCTGCTCGATGCGCTCGACGCCGTCCATGAACTGGGGGAAGTCCTCGAACTGTGTCCACTGGTTGTAGGCGTCCCGTACGGGGACGTTGACCTCGATGGACTCTTCCACGTGCGACATGCCGTTTTCTCCTTGGCTGTAGCCGGTTCCGGCCGGTGTGGGTGCGGTGCCCGCGACTTCGCCGTCAGCGGCCGAAGGAGATGACGGTCCGCTCGTACTGGCTCAGCGCCTGGCCGAGGCCGAACCAGGTCGCGGGCCAGGTGGCGACGAATATGCCCCACCGGTCGGCCCGGTCCAGGCCCTGTGCCTCCACCTTGCGCGAGGTGAACCAGGACGCGATGGACAGGCCGATGGCCGCGCAGGCGACGGTGTTGGCGTGCTCGCTGCGCAGACCCTTGTCGTACAGGAACTTGATGATCATGACTCTCCCTCACGGGCTCGACGACACCTGCACCACGTTCCGGGGCGGCCGTGACGGGCGCACGCGGTGCGGAGCAATGGGGTGACGCCGCCGGGGGAGGGGCACGGTGGACGCGGGTCGGCCCCACGGGGGCAGGAGGTCGCAGGTTCCACTGCGGTCCCCCGTGGGGCCGACGTTCTCCTCGTACCCCACCAAGCGCGGCGATAGGCCCGTTCCGGGCACAGCGAAGTGGCCCGGCCGAATCCGGCCGGGCCACTTCATCGCACAGGGCGTGCTTTTACCAGCGGTACCACTTTTACCAGCGGTACCAACGGCCCTTGCGGCCGCCACTGCCGGCGGGACGCACGATGAAGCCGAGCACCCACACGATGAGCACGATCACCGCGATCCACCACAGTGCCTTGAGCGCGAAGCCCGCACCGAAAAGAATCAGAGCCAGAAGAAGAACCAGAAGCAGGGGAACCATGTTTATCAACCTCCTGACCGCCGAATGCCCGCATCCTCGCCGCGCACACACATGAATTACATCTGGTTCACGGGGTTTACGGGCCCGATGCGCGGTCATCCGCCTTCTCGTCAGGCAACAGCGGCACAGCGAGAGGTGAGCGGCATGAGCGCCAGCGAGAAGGCCAAGGCCACGACCGAGCAGGCGAGCGGCAAGGTCAAGGAGGCCGCGGGCCGCGGGGTGGGTAACGAGAAGCTGACCGCCGAGGGCCGCGCCGAGCAGGCCACGGGCGACGCCCGCCAGGCCAAGGAGAAGCTGAAGGACGCCGCCAAGGACTGAATCCGCGGCGCGTTCCGGAGGAACGGCGTGCAGCGGAACCCGCACCGCTCAGGTGTGAGGTTTCGCCGCACGCCGTTCTTTCGTGCCCGGCCATTCTTGAATCGTTGCCCATTCGTCACCAAGGGCTGTATGAAATCGTGACACCCGCCCTTTCCGTGGCCGCAGGATTTCCCTCCGGGGAATTCCGTGCGTTTTCCGGGCGAGCACCCCGTCCGGTGTCCCGGTGACCGCTGCGCCTAGCATGGGGACCCATGGAGAGACCTGCGTGAACACTCCGGCGAGTCCGTCCCGCCAGGCGCCCGGTGCCTGGTGGCGATGGCTGCACCAGCTCTGGCTGAACGCCATGGCCGTCGAGGACGTCACGGGCATAGCGGTACAGGTGTACCGTGCACTGATCCAGCTCCCCGGCGCGGCCGTCGCGGTGGGGGCCCGCTGGGGCGTAGGCGAACCTCAGTACATGCGCATGCTGTCGGCGGGCTGCGAGGACCCCGTCACCTGGCTCCCCACGGCACCCGACTGGCCCGGCGGCCCCGGCCTCCCGCCTACTCCGGACGCCGGCAGCGGCCCGCTGTCCCGCGTGTACGACCTGACCGGGCCGGAGCGGGCCGACCTCGCCCTGGTGGCGGGGCCGCTGCTCGACTCCAAGGCCGCCGTGGTGCTGGAGTGCGTCTTCCCGCTGGCCACCGGTGACACCGCCGGGCTCTGGGTCGGACTGGAGAACCTGCCCGACGCGGCGACCGTCGAGCGGCTGGGGGAGCAGCTCGCGCAGGTGGCCGATGTGCTGATGGCCAGCAACGAACGCATACTCGCGGCGCGTTCGGACGAGCGGCGGCAGGCGCGGGACGCCTTCCTGGCCGAGGCGTCGCTCCAGATGGACGCCAGCCTCGACGTACAGGAGACCCTCGGCCGGGTGGCCCGGCTCGCCGTACCCGCCGTGGCCGAGGGCTGCGCGGTGCACCTCTTCCGTCCCGACGGGCGACTGGAGCCGGTCGCGGTGGCCCATGTCGCGGTCACCGCGCAGGAACGGCTCGCCGGGATCGCGCACGACGACGCCTGGCTGGACGCCACCCTGTGCGCCGGCGCGACCCGCCGCGACAGCGTGGTGCTGCGCGGCGCCGACCTGGCGGGCGGCCCCTTCGCCCCGGACGCTGCCGACCCCGCCTTCGCCGTGTCCGCGCTCAGCGTCAGTCCGCTGCGCGCCCGCGGCCGCACCCTGGGCACCCTGACCTTCCTCTACGGCCGCGAGGACGACGGCATCGCCGACCCGCGCACCCTGGAGAACCTGGCCGGCCGCGCCGCCCTCGCCATCGACACCACCACCCTCTACGCCCAACGGCGCG
The DNA here is from genome assembly GCF_004784475.1 of Streptomyces bauhiniae. Taxonomy (GTDB): domain Bacteria; phylum Actinomycetota; class Actinomycetes; order Streptomycetales; family Streptomycetaceae; genus Streptomyces; species Streptomyces seoulensis. Next base: position 555,723 of record NZ_SRRT01000002.1, on the reverse strand, counting down.
AGCACGTACGGCTGTTGCAGCACCATCTGCTGCCCCGCGCGCTGCCCGAGGTCGCCGGGCTGGAACTGAGCGCCGCCTACGAGGTGGGGGACACCAGCCTCGACGTCGGCGGCGACTTCTACGACGTGGTCGCAGCCGGCGGCAAGGTCGCGCTGTTCATCGGCGACGTGTGCGGACGCGGCGCCGAGGCGGCCGCCTTCACCGCGCTGGCCCGGCACACCCTGCGCACCCTGCTGGAGGACGGCACCCGGCCCGGCCCCGCGCTGAGCAGGCTGAACCGGGTGCTCACCGACGAGCGGGCGTCCCGCTTCGTCACCGCCCTGGTCGCGGTGCTCACCCCCGTCGACGGCGGCTGGGACGCCGAGATCGCCGCCGCCGGGCACCCCTTCCCGCTGCTCCGCCGCGCCGACGGCGAGGTCACCGAGGTGCCCGCGCACGGCCTGCTCCTCGGCGTGGTCCCCGGCACCTCGTACGAGTCCGTGCGGATGCGGCTCGGCGAAGGGGACGCCGTGATGATGTTCACCGACGGTCTGATCGAGGCACGGTCGGCCGACGGCACCCATTTCGAGGAACATCTGCCCGCCGCCGTACGGGAGTTGGCGGGCGGTGAGGACCCGGCCGCCGGGATCGTGGCGGCCGCCTCGGCGTTCCGGCACCTGGGCGACGACGACACGGCCGTGCTGATCGCACGGGTGAGAGGACAGCGATGACACCGGAGCACGCCCTCGCGAGGCCGCTCGACATGCGGCGCGTCCTCGTCCTGGAGGACTCGCAGGAGGACGCGGAGGCCATCGAGCGCGCCGTGTCCCGCACCCACCCCCACCTGCGGCTGGAGTTCACCTCGCAGGGCGAGGGCCTGGTCGACCGGCTGCTGGCCGCCCCCGAGGTACCCGGCATCGTGCTGCTCGACCTCAACATGCCCGGCATGAGCGGCTTCGCGGTGCTGAAGTCGCTGCGCGCCCGGCCGGAGCTGGCGGAGATGACCGTGGTGGTCTTCACCTCCTCCACCGCCCCGGCCGAGGTCGACGCCTGCTACGCCGCCGGCGCGGACAGCTACATCTACAAGCCGCTCAACTTCGAGCTCTTCCGTACCGTCCTCAAGGGCGCCCTGGACTACTGGCAGCAGAACAGGGGTCAGTCCGCCGGCCCCTCCTCGCCGAGCGTGAAGTAGAAGGCGGCGCCCTCGCCGGGGGCGCTGCGCAGCCAGAGCCGGCCCTCGTGGCGCTCCACGATGCGCTTGACCACGGCGAGGCCCACCCCCGTGCCGCCCCCGTGCTCCTGCGGGGCGTGCAGCCGCCGGAACAGGTCGAAGACCTCCTCGTGCAGCTCCGCCGCGATGCCGATCCCGTTGTCGCGCACCACCACCGCGGGCACCGGCGTATCCGCGCCCGGCGGCACGGCGTCCTCCATGGTGACCTCCACCGTGCGGTCGGGCCGGTCGGCGGCGTACTTCGCGGCGTTGACCAGGAGGTTCAGCAGGATCTCGTAGACCCGGTCCGGGTCGGCGCTCACCCGGGGGAGCGGCTCGGGACGCAGTACCGCCACGCCCTCCTCGGCCAGGCGGGGGCCTGCCACCTCCAGCGCGCGGTCCAGGATCTCGTCGAGCGAGACGTCGGTGCGCATCAGCCCCGCCCGGCCCATCCGGGCGTAGTGCAGCAGGGAGTTGAGCAGGTCGTCCATGCGCCCGGCCAGCCGCCGCATCGTCTCCAGCCGGCGCACGCTGGTCGCGTCCAGGCCGTCCGCCGCGTCCTCCAGGGTGAAGGTGACGGCGTTGGCGATGCCCCGCAGCGGCTCCTTGAGGTCGTGCGCGGCGACATGGGCGAAGGAATCCAGGTCCAGGTTGGTCAGCCGCAACTCGTCGTTGAGCGCGGTCAGTTCGTCGGCGTGCCGGAGTACGAGCCGGGTGAACAGGCGGCCCATCTCGAGTGCGGCGGCCTCGTCCCGGGTGCTCCACGGCAGGCTGCGGCCCCGCATCATCGACCGGAAGACCGCGCCCGAGCCCCGCGGGGTCAGCCGTTCGCCGCGCGGACCCACCAGCACCGGCCGAGCCGGGTCGGCCGCCCAGGCGCGGGGGAGCGGCCGTTCCGCGCGCAGCCACGCCAGGTAGTCGCCGTCCGGGCTCAGCGGCAGCATCAGCGCCCCGGCCGGACCGTCCGCCGTGAGGGGCACGTCCACGCCGTCGTCAGCCAGCAGCTCGCCCAGCCGGTCCGTCGCCCACACCTCACCGGAGCGCAGCCGCGCCGCGTACCGGCCGAGCGCGGCGGCCAGCTCCGAGGGGACCGCCAGGCCCGCCCCGGACGCCCGTCCGCCACGTACCAGCAGTACGCCGTCGGCGTCGACCAGTTGCCGCAGCTCCGCCTCGTGCCGCAGCAGCGAGCCGTCGACGTCGGCGTCCAGCAGCTCGGCCACCGCCGACGCGTCCCGCCCGGAGCGCGTCAGTGCGTCGGCCCGCTCCCGCTCCTCGATGGCGGCCAGTTGCATGGAGAACGCCACCCCGAACAGCTCGCACGCGGAGCGCACCTCGGGCGCCAGCCGGGTGGGCGTGTCCCCGTGGCAGGCGATCAGCCCCCACAGCCGCCCCTCCCGCAGCAGCGACACCGACATCGAGGACCGCACCCCGATGTTGCGCAGATACTCCAGATGGAACTCCGAGACGGTACGCAGCGCCGCCCCCGACAGGTCCAGCGGCTCACCCGTGGCCGGACGGACCGGGGGAAGCAGGCGGGCGGTCGGGTCGTCCACGTCCGCGATCACCCTGATCCAGTTCTCCTCGTACAGCCGCCGGGCCTGCGGCGGGATGTCCGTCGCCGGGAACCACAGGCCCAGCCACGGCTCCCGTCCCTCGGCGAGGTCCTCGGCGACGACCTCGCCGGGGCCCTCCGCCCCGTCGAAGCGGTACGCCACCACCCGGTCGTACCCCGTCAGCGCCCGCACCTCGCGGGCCGCCGCCCGGCAGCAGTCCAGCACCGTGGTGGCCGAGCGCAGCCGCCGCAGGGCACGCCGGACGCCCTGGTAGAAGCCGGCGAAGCGGAGCGTGTCGCCCGGTTCGCGCGGCTCGAACTCCAGCATCACCAGACCGTCCCGGCGGTGCACACCGAGGTCGAAGGAGGACCGGACCGGCTCCGCGCCGGCCGTCACCGGGAAGGCCACGGCCACCGAATCGCCCTCCACGGCCGACTCCACCGCCTCCGCCCAGTCCGCCGCGTCCAGCACCTGAGTCACCGGCCGCCCCAGCAGCTCGGCGGCGTCCCGCCCGAGCAGCGCGCCGGTGTTCTCGGCGGCGGTGTCCACCAGACCGGTCGCCGCGTCCACCGCCAGCAAGGTGCCGTACGACTGCACGCCGCCCAGCAGGTGAATCCGCTCGGTCACGCACGCCGACAGGTCGAAACCACCCGGAACGGATGCCTCCGCGCTGCGCACACGCCGGGACAACCAGTCCTCGTCCATACGGGACCCACCCTTTTCGATCGGGGAAAGGGCAATGATGACAAAGCCGCCCGCCGAAGGCCCGCTTCCGTCCCCCGATGCCCGTCCCGCTGCGGGCTGGTCACATTTGTGCCACTCTCCTTCGCCAGGCGCACCAACTGGGCAGACTTCACACCACTCCTTGTCCGGAAGGAGTACGAAGTCGACCCTGAGGAGCACGAGTTGGTGACCCGCCTGGGCAGCGCAGACAGCCGACGGCACTACGCGACCACCCCGCGTCTCATCGAGATGCTGGACGCGATCTTCCAGGCGTTCCGGCGCCGCAGCCCCATGGCGCTGCCGGAATTCGTGCTGTACGCGGACGGCGGATCACCGGAGGGCGACGAGGCGGTACGCGGCAGCCTCGCCGAGCTGCGGCAGGAACTCCGGTCGCGGGGCGTGCCGTTCGCCGTCGTCCGGCAGTCCGCGCTCGTCGACCCCACCGACGGCGGCAGCCCCATGGTGCGCGCCCTGCGGGTCGTCCAGGCGCTCGGCGGCAAGCCCGCCCGGTCCGGGAGCGAGCCGTACGTGGAGCCGCACGCCTGGCGCGGCGGCGGACGCCAGTACGGCCAGTACACCTTCCCGCGCAGCGAGCTGCTCCTCGCCATAGAGAACGTCGTACGGGAGGCCGGCTCCGACGCCGAGCCGGACGAACTGCTGCACGGGCTGAACCGCACCGGCTGGCGCCCCGGCGGCATCCAGTGGACGGCCAGGCTGCGCGACGCCGCCACCGACGCCTCCCGTACCGTCCCCGCCCTGCTCATCGCGGTCGTCGCGGTCCTCATCACCGACAAGCCCTGGTACGTGACGCTGCTGTTCCTCGCCGTGGTGATGGCCGCGCTGCTCGCGCTGAGCATCCTGCCGGGACGCGCGCCGGTGTTCCTCGGGCTGCGCCGCGAGGTCCGCTGGTTCCTCAGCACCACCTACCTCAACCAGGGCCCGCGCGCCGACCGGGGCGAGGGCCTCACCTGGCGCCTGCTGCGGTTCTGGCCGCCGGGCGCGGTGCGCCAGCGGGTCGCCGCCGTGGCACGCGACATCCAGGACGGCGGCCTTCTCGACGAGCACCGCACCGGCAGCGGCGACGAGGACGCCCAGCGCCGCCACCTCCAGTTGCGGGTGCACGCCCTGCGCGAGGACCTGCGCGACGCGCACCGCGCCTGGTCGCTCGACCTGCGCGGCCGCAAGCGCCCCACCCCGCCGGTGCTCGTCCTCCCCGACGCCACCCCCGACAACGGCCTGATCGAACTCCTGCGCGCCATCAGCGACATCCGCAGCATCCGCAGTGAACTCGACCCGCTGCTGGTGATCGCCGCCGTACGGCACGAGGACATCGGTCTGCTGGAGCGCAGCTACGCGGCCGAGCCCGCCGCCAGCCACCTCCACGGCTCGGGCGCCGACCTGCCCGCCTGGTACGCGAGCTGGAACCGGGCCCGCCGGGTCAGCCAGTCGCCCAGCCTGGAGGGCCGCACCCTGCCGTGGGTGCTGCGGGTGCCGCTGCCGGAGGGGCTGCTGACCCTCCCCGACCTCGGCGTCGGCTCCCCGCGCCGCTCCCGGCTGTCCACCGGGCGCCCCCGCTGGACCTGGCTGTGGTCGCTGCCCGCCCTGGCCCTCGTGCTCGCGGCCACCGGGCTCGGCCTCGGCGTCCGCGACCACCGGCTGGCCAGCCAGTACTGCTCCAGCGACCTGCGCGGCGCCAACCAGGACACCCGCCGCGTCGAGACGCCGGGTGGCAAGGGCCCCGAGTGCGTCGGCGTGGCGACCGGCGGGGTCACCTTCCCGGTCGCACGGCAGCTCCAGGAACTCATCCGCGAGGAGAACGCGGCGATCGGCAACAGCAGTTACGTCACGCTGGTCTACGCGGGTCCACTCAGCGGACCCGACCCGGAGGGCAAGAACGACGACCAACTGGTCAAGGGCTTCGAGGAGTTGCGCGGCGCCTACATCGCCCAGCACGCCAACAACGCCTCCCAGCCGGTGAAGCTGCGCCTGCTGGTCGCCAACGGCGGGACGGACATGGCCAGTCAGGCCACGATGGCCAAGCGGATCGTGGAGGTCGCGCGGCGCGACCGTACGATCGTCGGCGTGGTCGGCATCGGACGCGACATGACCGACACCGACCAGGTGCTGGAGACCCTGCGCGAGGCCGAACTCCCCGTCGTCTCCGGCACCAACTCCGGCACCTGGCTGCTCGACAAGCCCAACTTCTTCAACCTGGCCGCCACGGACCAGTGGCAGGTACGGCAACTGCGGTTGCTGGCGGACCAGTTGCGCGTACCCGGCACCCATGGTTACGGCACCGCCGGCCGCGCCGTCGTCCTCGGCCGCAGCCCCGTCACCAACGACCGCTACACCCGCGAGCAGATGGACCACGGCGCCCGGATGCTCATCGACGTGGGCTACCGCGTCGACCGGCTGGAACGGTACGAACTGAGCAACGGCCGCCCGGTCCTCGGCCGCCAGGTCGACCAGATCTGCCAGGAGGGCGAGGTGCCCCGGGTCGTCTACTTCGCGGGCCGCACCGAGGACGTCAACGCGCTGATGGACGGCATCACCTCCGAGCCCGGCTGCAACGGCAAGCAGATCGCGGTGCTCGCCGGGGACGACCTCTCCCAGGCCGGGTTCGACTCCGAGCGCAGCAGCGTCGCCGCCAACGTCACCCTCTACCACCTGGTACTCACCGCCCCGGGCACCAAGAAGCAGGGCACCATCTTCGTCAACAACCTGCGCAAACTCGGCCCCGAGCAGGAGAAGATCCTCGGCCTGAGCGCGGCGACCCCGCAGACCGACAGCGCGCTCAGCGACGGACAGACGATGCTGATGCACGACGCGACCGAGGTGCTCTACCGCGCCGCGACCGGCGACGGCCGGCCACGCGGGCGGGCCGAGGCATGGTCCGGCCTGCTGCGCACCAACATCGACAACCTCGCCACCGGCCGCATCGACTTCACCGCCGTCACCCACGACAACGCCCGCGACCAGGGCCTCGAACCCGGCACCCGCGACAACTACGCCATCTCCCTGGTCCGCGTCGCCAACACCGGCGGCGCCCACTACGACCGCACCGTCCTCTGCTCCCGCCGCGCGGGCAACCGGGAACCCCTGACGGAGAAGGAGTGCGACGTAAACCGAAAGGCCCCGTCGTCCCCACAGCCGCGTCCTTAGGGGGAATCCGCAGGCGGCAGCGGCTGGTGCCAGTCGCCCAGATCCGTGAGGAGGAATTGGCGGGCAAGTGGGCGGACTTCGCCCCACACCGGCTCCACGGCCAGCTCGTCGGCCCAGAGTCCGGTGTGGGGCGCGTCCGCGATTTCACCGAGCCGCCGCTCAACGGCACGCGTGTCGGCGAGAGTTGCGGGATCGCCCAGCCCGCGCTCCACCAGCCCCTCCCAGATCCGGCAGAGCTGCCGCACCTCTTCGACCACGGAACTCGTCTCCACGGTCTGCCTGCCCAGCCACGCGAGCTGGTCCGAAGGGTCGGCCGCGAGGAGGGTCATGAAGCGCAGCGCCCAGGTGCGCAGGTGTGCGTCGCCGAGGTCATTCATACGGGCACGCTCGCATCCGGGTCGTCGGCCGTGCCAATGAGCGCCTCGCGCAGCCACGCCTCGGCCGCGCCCGGCGTCGGCTCCGGTGGGGCGCCGGGCGGGGTCGCCAGCTCGGACACCACCTCCCAGTAGTGGTCGAGACGGGGCTCGTCGGCGAGGACCCCGGTCAGCCGCCGCCGGAACGCCGCGCTGTCACGGGCGCCCCCGGCCTCCGCCCAGGTACCGACGAACCGGTCCAGGGCCGCACCCCCGGCCGGGGCACGCCCGGCCCGCAGCTCCGGTGCGGCGAGGTCGTACGCCTCCTGGAGCCCGGAGTAGAGAACGGCGAAGCGGAAGCCGTCCTTGAACCGCTTCGGCGCGGGCGGCCGGTCCAGAAGGCCCGGCGGGCAGGGCGCCGTGACGATCGCCCGCAGCCGCCCGAAGGCCAGGACGTGCGCCGGGGTGGGGTCGTGGGGCGGCGGGGGTACCGCGGTGTCGACGATCCCGGCCAGCAGGGGCGCCGGCAGCCGGGCCGGGAAGAGCCAGCGCCGCCAGAAGCGGGCGAGGACGTCGGTGTCGGGCGGGAGGCCCATGGCACCGATGAGGTCCAGCCGCCGGGCACGCTCGTCGGGCGAGCAGTCCGTGAGGAGGTGGAGCGCGGCTTCCCGCCAGCGCAGCGCGCTGAGCTGGGGCCGCAGTTCGCGCAGGCGGTCCGCGACCAGTCCCTCCAGCGCGTCGTCCCGCTCCAGCGCCCGGCCCACGTCCGGTACCGGCAGGTCGAGGGTGCGCAGGGAGCGGATCATCCGCAGTCGGCCCAGTGCTTCCGGGCCGTAGCGGCGGTGGCCTCCGGAGCTGCGGCCGGTCTCGGGCAGCAGTCCCTGGTCGGAGTAGAAGCGGACGGTCTTCACGGTGACGCCCGCCCGCGCGGCGAGTTCCCCGATGCTCCACGACGTACTGCCGGTCACGCCTTGAACCTCCTCCAGGGGGAGTTCCTACGGTAGCGGCGCGCGGCCGGCGACAGGGCCGCGCCGGACCAGTGGGAGGAGTCGGGGATGACAGGGGACACAGGGGCCGGGGCCGCGTTCGTCCTGGTACCGGAGGCGCACACGGGGGACTGGGTGTGGGATCGGGTGGCGGCGGCGCTGCGGCGGGCGGGGGCGAGGGTGCTCTGCGCGACGCTCGCCGGGGGCGGTCCCGCCGGCTCGGCCGACTTGGAGACGCACATCGCGGAGGTGATCCGCCAGGTGGACGCGGCGGGGGAGCGCGTGGTGCTCGTCGGGCACGGCTACGGACTGCTCCCCGCACTGGGCGCCGCCGACCGGCGCCGGGACCGGGTGGTCCGACTCGTCCACCTGGACGCGGCCGGGCTGCCCGAGGACGGCGACAGCGCCTTCGACGTACTCCCCGCCCTGCCGCGACCCACGAGCGACGCGACCGAGGTCCCGCCACCGACGCGCGAGGAATGGCACCGGCTGGGCAGCACCGACGGGCTGACCCCCGCCGCCCTCGACCAGCTCGCCGCACGGGCCCTACCGCAGCCCGCCGCCACTCTCACCCAGCCGCTACGGCTCTCCGAGCGTGCCGCCCGCATCCCGAGGACCGGAATCCTGTGCCCGGCGGACGGCTCGACCCTCGACCGGCTGCGCTGGATGGCGTCCCTGGGCGACCCCCGTCTGAGCCTGCTCACCGCGCCGGGCAACACCTTCCTCGAACTGCCCACCGGCCACTGGCCGATGCTGTCGGAGCCGGACCTGCTGGCCAAGGCCCTGCGGCAGGCGGCGGCGGGCGAGGGGGAGAGCCTCGCACTCCCTCCGGGGCATGTACCGGACCATCTGCGGCCGTTCGTCCTGGAGTTGGCGGACCGGCCACGGGAGCGCCGGGAGCACGTCGACCTGTATCTGCCCGATGGCCAAGAGGCCCGCCCCGCCGTGGTGTTCGTGCACGGCGGCCCGCTGCCCGCCGGTATCCGGCCGACGCCACGGGACTGGCCGACCTTCACCGGCTACGCGAGCCTCGCCGCCCAACTGGGCGCTGTGGGCGTCACATTGGACCACCGGATGCACGCGCCAGACGACCTCGAACGCGCCGCCGAGGACGTGTCCGCAGCCGTCGATCTCATCCGCGCCCATCCCCGGGTCGACGGTGACCGGGTGGCCCTCTGGTTCTTCTCCGGCAGCGGCCCCTTGTCGGCGCCCTGGCTGTCCGCCCCGCCGCCGTGGCTGCGGTGCCTCGCGGTCAACTACCCACTCCTGGAACCGCTTCCGGGCCACGGCACGGACGGCGACCGGTTCCGTCCGGCAGCGGCGGTGCGCGGTGCGGGAGACCTGCCGATCGTGCTCACGCGCGTAGGTCAAGAGGACCCGATGCTCGACGCGACCGTGGAACGCTTCCTGGACGCCGCCGGTGAGTGCGGTACCGAGGTGGAGGTCATCGCCGCCCCGCGCTGCCGGCACGGCTTCGAGACGGTGGACCACACCGAGGAGGCGCGTGCCGTCGTACGGGAGGCGATGAACCGGGTGCTCGGCAACCTCGAAGCCTGATCCACACTTCCGTGGGCGAACGGGTTTGGTTTCTGGTTGTTCCTGAGTGATTCCGTTGGAGAATGTTCCGTGTTACGTTCCCCGCACCTCACCGCCGGGCCAACGCCCGTGCCGGGGTGCGGGGTTCGGCCCCGCTCGCGCGCCGCCCGTCCCACCGCACGGACTCCCGCTTCCGGCCTGCTCGATGGTCAGCGCGACGGAATCCGCGCACCGTCCTGCCCGTCCAGTTCTGCCCTGGAGGAGTTCGATGCGTCGTCTGATCGCCTACCTGGCGGCCCTGTTGATGGCCGTCGGCGGCATCCTCGTCGGCACCACCGGTGTTGCGGCCGCCGCCGTCGTCCCCAAGTCGCCGCCGCTGACCACCCCGTGGACCAGCCAGGTGTCCACCACCAACCCGCTGCCCGAGTACCCGCGTCCGCAGATGACGCGCCCCGACTGGCAGTCCCTCAACGGCGAGTGGGAGTTCCTCAACCCGCCCACCGACGCCGCCGGGAACGTCAACCGCAACGCCGCCCCGCCGCTGGGCCAGACCCTGCCCGAGCGCATCCTCGTCCCGTACCCGGTCGAGTCCGCGCTGTCGGGCATCATGCGCAACGACAACCGCGACCTGATGTTCTACCGGCGCACCTTCACCGTTCCCCAGGGCTGGAACGGCCGGCACGTCCAACTGCACTTCGGCGCCGTCGACTACGAGGCCACCGTCTGGGTCAACGGCACCCAGGTCGCCACCCACCGGGGCGGCTACGACCGCTTCGAGACCGACATCACGGCCCAGCTCAACGGCGGTACCAACGAAATCGTCGTACGGGTCTACGACCCCACCGACGGGCGTGGCGAGAAGCAGCCCCTCGGCAAGCAGGTCGCCAACCCGAGCGGCATCTTCTACACCCCCACCTCCGGCATCTGGCAGACCGTGTGGATGGAACCCACCCCGGCCTCCTCCCTCTACTCCGTCGACATCCGCGCCGACCTGGCCACCAACACCGCCCGCGTCAAGGTCTTCACCCGCGGTGACGTCACCGGCCACACCGTGCTCGCGGAGGCGCTGAACGGCACCACGGTCGTCGGCCGGGCCACCGGCGGCTTCACCGAGTTCTCCGTACCCGTGCCGGACGCCCGGCGGTGGTCGCCCGACGATCCGTTCCTGTACGACATGAAGGTCACCCTGCGCAACGCCTCAGGCGCCGCCGTCGACAGCGTCACCAGCTACTTCGGCATGCGCGAGATCGGCAAGAAGAAGCTGAACGGGGTGCTGCGGCCCACGCTCAACGGGGAGTTCGTCTTCCAGATCGGCACCCTGGACCAGGGGTTCTGGCCGGACGGCCTGTACACCGCGCCCACCGACGCGGCACTCGCCTCCGACATCCAGAAGCACAAGGACCTCGGCTTCAACATGGTCCGCAAGCACATCAAGGTCGAACCGGCCCGCTGGTACTACCACGCCGACCGGCTGGGCCTCCTGGTCTGGCAGGACGTGCCCTCCACCCCCGCCTTCGACCAGAACCGCACCAGCGCCCAGACCGCCCAGTACGAGACGGAGGCCCGCGAGATCATCGACGAGCACCGCTTCTCCCCGGCGGTGGTCACCTATGTCCCCTTCAACGAGGGCTGGGGCGAGTGGGACCTGAACGCCACCCGGCGCGTCACCACCAACCTGAAGAACTACGACCCCTCCCGCCTGGTCGACGCCCACAGCGGCTACAACTGCTGTGCCTCCAAGGGCGATCCGGGCACCGGTGACATCCTCGACTGGCACGTCTACACCGGCCCCGATGCACCCGCACCGACCGACACCCGGGTCTCCGTACTCGGCGAGTTCGGCGGCATCGGCCTGCGCACACCGGGCCACGAATACAGCCCCGACGGCAAGTTCTTCGCCTACGAGCAGGTGTCCAGCAATGCTCAACTCAACGACCGCTACACGGGCATGGTCCGCGACGTTCAGCAACTCATGACCACCAAGGGGGTGTCGGCGTACGTCTATACCGAGATCACCGACGTGGAGGGCGAGTACAACGGACTTTTCAGCTACGACCGGCGGGTGCAGAAGGTCGACACGAGTCAGCTCCGCACCGCGCACCGCAACCTGATCGCCGCCTCCCGCAACCTCAACTCCGCCGCCCCGCTCACCCTCGGGCACGTACGGTCCTTCAAGGTCACCACGCCCGGCTTCACCGACCGCTACCTGCGCCACTCCGACTCGCTGGCCCGCACCGACGTGCTCACCGGCACCTCACCCGACGGCGCCCGTCAGGACGCCTCCTTCCGCACGGTGACCGGCCTGTCCGACCCGCGCTGCTACTCCTTCGAGTCGGTGAACTTCCCCGGCCGCTACCTGCGCCACGCGTCGGGCCGAGTGCGCGTCGACGCCGACACCGGCGGCTCCTTCGCCGCCGACGCCACCTGGTGCGCCCGGCCCGGACTCGCCGCCGGCGGCACCTCGTTGGAGTCGGCCAACTTCCCCGGCTCCTACCTGCGGCACTACGCCGACAACGTGTACCTCGCCCGCAGCGGCGGCCCCAACGCCTGGGACACCGCGACCTCGTTCGCCGCCGACGCCACGTGGAACGTGGGCCAGCCCGCCCTCTGGCGCAGCTCGGTGCTCCTGCCCACCGACGTACGGCGCTCCCTCCAGGTCACCACCTGGGGCTTCACCAACCGCTACCTCCGTCACGCCGACAGCCTCGCCTACACCGAGGTCGTGGACGCGGGCAGCAGCGCCCAGCTCAAGCAGGACGCCACCTACACGGTGCGCCGGGGGCTCGCGGACTCCTCCTGCTACTCGTTCGAGTCGGTCAACTTCCCCGGCCAGTTCCTCCGCCACGCCGACAGCCGGGCCCGCAACTCGCCCGACGACGGCTCCGCTCTCTTCCGCGCCGACGCCACCTTCTGCGCCCGCCCCGGCCTGAGCGGCACCGGCGTCACCTTCGAATCCCTCAACATCCCCGGCTCCTACCTCCGCCACTTCGAGGCCCAGGTCCACATCGCCTCCGGCACCGCGAGCACCGGCTACAACCGCCCGCAAACGCTGACGGCGGACAGCAGTTGGACCCTGGCGGCGCCCTGGGCACCGTGAGGTCGTAGCCGCAGAACATGACGATCTCCTGGACGGTCTGCGGAGCGAAGAACCGCAGGCCGTCCGGCCTGTCCGTCGGCATCAAGTCAACTGCCGCACAAGCGAGTTCGAGCACCGGGTGTTGACAGTTCTGTTCGGCGGTCGCACGGTGGGAGCGCTCCCAAGGTAGGTGCACGGCCCAGTGCCGGGCACCGTCAGCGCGATGCCGTACCCCCACCCGCTCACCGTGACCTTCAGGAGACCCCCCGCATGTCCTCCCGTAGAGCCGCACACCCGCACGCCCCGAGACGCGCGGCCGTACTGGCAGCCGCCGCCCTCCTCGGCACGCTCTCCCTGAGCGCCCTCCCGCAGACCGCCTCCGCCGCCGCCAAGCTGGACAACCCCTACGTGGGCGCCAAGCCCTATGTGAACCCCGACTGGTCGGCCAAGGCGGCCGCTGAGCCCGGTGGTTCGGCGGTGTCGGACCAGCCGACCTTCGTATGGCTGGACCGGATCGCCGCCATCAAGGGCACCTCGGGGGCGCGCGGTCTCAAGGCCCACCTCGACGCGGCGAAGGCGCAGGGCGCCAACCTCGTCCAGCTCGTGATCTACGACCTGCCGGGCCGGGACTGCGCCGCCCTCGCCTCCAACGGCGAGCTGGGCGCCGACGAACTGGGCCGCTACCAGACCGACTACATCGACCCGATCGCGGCCGTCCTCGCCGACCCGGCGTACGCCGGCCTGCGCATCGTCAACCTCATCGAGCCCGACTCCCTGCCCAACCTCGTCACCAACGCGGGCGGCACGGCGGGCTCCACGCCCGAGTGCGCCACGATGAAGGCGAACGGCAACTACGAGAAGGGCGTAGGCTACGCCCTGCACAAGCTCGGCGCGCTGCCCAACGCCTACAACTACGTCGACGCAGGGCACCACGGCTGGCTCGGCTGGGACTCCAACCTGGTGCCGTCCGCGCAGGAGTTCAAGAAGGCCGCCACGACCAGTGGGGCCACGGTGAGCGACGTGACGGGGTTCATCGTCAACACGGCCAACTACTCGGCCACCCGTGAGCCCAACGTCAAGATCACCGACACGGTCAACGGCACCACCGTGCGCCAGTCCAAGTGGATCGACTGGAACCAGTACGACGACGAGACGACGTTCGCGCAAGGGCTGCGGTCCGCGCTGGTCGCCCAGGGCTTCGACAGCGGCATCGGCATGCTGATCGACACCTCCCGCAACGGCTGGGGCGGCTCCGCCCGGCCGACCGCGCCCGGCCCCACGACCAGCGTGGACGCGTATGTCGACGGCGGCCGGATCGACCGGCGCATCCATGCCGGGAACTGGTGCAACCAGAGCGGCGCCGGCCTCGGTGAACGCCCGGCGACCGCCCCCGACACGGGCATCGACGCGTATGTCTGGGCGAAGCCGCCCGGCGAGTCCGACGGCGCCAGCCAGCCCCTCGACAACGACGAGGGCAAGGGCTTCGACCGGATGTGCGACCCCACGTACGCCGGGAACGGGCGCAACGGCAACAACCCCACCGGTGCGCTGCCCGACTCGCCGCTGGCCGGGCACTGGTTCTCCGCGGAGTTCCGGCAGTTGCTCGCCAACGCCTATCCGCCGGTGGGCGGTTCGGGCGGCGGGGGCGGCGACACGCAGGCGCCGACCGCGCCCACCGGCCTCGCCGTCTCCGCGACCACGGCCGACAGCGTCTCCCTCACCTGGCGCGCGGCGACCGACAACACCGGGGTGACCGGGTACGACGTCTACCGCGGCGGTACCAAGGCCGGCAGCGCCACCGGCACCTCGTACACCGACACGGGCCTGTCCGCCGCGACCGCCTATACGTACACCGTGAAGGCCAAGGACGCGGCCGGGAACGTCTCGGCGGCCTCGGCGGCCGTCTCCGCGACCACCAAGGCGTCCGGTGGGGGCGGTGGCTCGACCGGGCTCAAGGCGCAGTACAAGAACAACGACTCCTCGGCCGCCGACAACCAGATCAGGCCCGGCGTCCAGCTCGTCAACTCCGGCTCCGGAGCGGTCGATCTGTCCAAGGTGACCGTCCGCTACTGGTTCACCGGCGAGTCCGCCTCGGCCGGCTACCAGACGTGGTGCGACTACGCCCAGCTCGGCTGCTCCGCCGTGAAGACCGCCGTCACTGCTCTCCCGGCGGCCCGCACCGGCGCCGACCACACCCTCGACGTCGCCTTCACCGCGGGCTCGCTGGCAGCGGGCGCGAGCACGGGTGATCTCCAACTGCGGCTCGCCAAGTCGGACTGGTCGAACTTCGACGAGACCGACGACTACAGCCGAGGCACCGGCACTTCGTACGCCGACGCCCCCAAGGTGACCGTCTACGTCAACGGCACGCTCGCCTGGGGCATCGAGCCGTAGACACCCCCACGTACGTCCGGAAGGAACCCCCCATGCACATGAACTCCCGTAAGTTGCGCCCCCTGGCGGCCGCCTTGGTCCTGGCCGCCGGTTCGGTCACCGCCCTCACGGCCACCACCGGCTCCGCGCACGCGGACGCGCAGGTCTGCGACCAGTTCGGCTCGGTCACCACGCCCGGCGGCTACGTCGTGCAGAACAACGCCTGGGGCACCTCCGCCCCGCAGTGCGTGACCCAGGTCGGCGACGGCTTCCAGCTCACCCGAGCCGACGGCTCCGTGCCCACCAACGGCGCCCCGAAGTCGTACCCCTCGATCTTCGCCGGCTGCCACTACACCAACTGTTCGCCGGGCACGAACCTCCCCAAGCGGATCGGGAGCATCGGCAGCGTGCCCAGCAGCATCACGTACCAGTACGTCGGCGGCGCGGTGTTCGACGCCGCGTACGACATCTGGCTGGACCCGACGCCGAAGACGGACGGCGTCAACAAGACCGAGATCATGATCTGGCTCGACCGGACCGGACCCATCCAGCCGATCGGCACCGTGACCGGCACCGTCTCCCTCGCCGGGCACACCTGGGACGTGTGGCGGGGCAGCAACGGCCAGAACGACGTGATCTCCTACGTCGCCCCCTCGTCCCTGACCGGCCTCAACTTCAACATCAAGGAGTTCCTCGACCACACCGTCTCCCAGGGTCTCGCCACGCCGGACTGGTACCTCACCAGCATCCAGGCGGGCTTCGAACCGTGGGAGAACGGGGTGGGGCTGGCGGTCACGAACTTCTCGGTGGCCGTGAACTGACCCATACGCGCCGGGGCGAGGGCAACCGCCCCGGCGCGTTCCGTCAGGCGGCCGGGAGCCACTCCGGGCGCTGGGAGCCGCGGGGGACGAGGATCTGGCGGTAGGCGCCGGGGGTGTCGGACATCCGGACCTGGTCCGTGATGCCCTGGTAGTGGCCGAGGGGGGTCTCGGCGGTGAAGATCTCGGGGTCGGGGTAGGCGTGGAGGTCGCCGGTGCCGGCGATCTGCCGCGCGTACTCCTGGTCGAAGATGCCCATGGACAGAATCCACAGGGCCACGCGGGACAGCGAGACATGGACGCGGTAGCTGCCGCCGTCCACGGCCCGGCGGCGCAGCGCCTCCGCGATGCCGGCGGTCATGAACCAGGAGACCAGGTAGTCGTTGACCACGGTGATCGGCGGCAGCGCGGGCTTGTCGCCGTCGCCCTCCAGGTGCAGCAGGCCGGTGAGCGCGCCCGCCGTCTGGTCGAAACCGAGGTAGTCCTTCCACGGCCCGCTCCGCCCGTTCAGCGAGACCGTCGCGTGGACCAGGCCGGGGCGACGCGCGATGGCCTCCTCCTCGGACAGCCCGATGCGGTCCAGGAAGCCGGGGCGCCGGTTGGCATAGAAGACGTCGGCCCCGGACTGGAGCCGGTGGATGAGGGCGAGACCCTCCTCGGTGTACGGACTCACCGTGGCCGAACGCACGCCCACACCCGTCGAGTTGTACGTGACGTCGTGCTCCAGCTCGGTCGGCCGCCACAGGTTCAGCACGTCCGCGCCGTGCAGCGCCATGGCCCGTCCGGCACCAGCACCGGCGATGATGTGGCCCATGCCGAGCGCGCGTACCCCGTCGAGCGGCGCGACCGGGTCGGCGGGCAGCGGCTCGGGGTCGCTGTCGCCGATGCGGGTGATCTCCACCAGCGGCAGCGTGGACAGCACCTGCCGGTACTGCTCCTCGTCGAGGATCTCCTGGGGCGTGCGCACCATCGGCATCACGCACCCGGCCTCGGCACCGGCCCGCTCCAGGTCCCGCGCGTCCCACTTCGAGATCGCGGCCTCGACGTGCTCGGGCACGTCACCGACGCCGAGCAGGCGCTGGGCGGCGACCTTGATGTTGGGATAGATGTTGAACGGCATCATCCAACGGCCGTCCGCGCTGCGGTAGAAATTGTTGACGAAGGCCATGTTGATCAGCGACGGGGTGCCGCCCGGATAGCCGTTGAGTAGCTCCCACTTCCGCTCGTAGAACGGGCAGAGCCGGTGCGGGCCCTTGCGCAGGTCCATGTGGATGTCCTGGCCCCGGCCGGTGCGGTCCTTCCACAGCGCGGCGACGGCGGCCGACTTCGCGACCAGCGCGATCCCGGAGGCCGCGCCGAGGCGCAGGGTGCTGGGGACGACCGGGTCGGCGCCCTCGAAGGTGAGGTCACCGCCGGTGTCGTCCGGCTTCAGGCCGATGCCGGCGAGCACCTGCTCGGCCTCGGCGTACACGTCGAACGCGTCGTCCGTGGCCGGGGCGGCAATGGCCTTCTCGATCTTCTGGGTGAGGTCCGTCTTCTGGGTGAGGTCCATGTTTCTTCGCCTCTTATGTACGTTATCGGGGGATCAGGCGTGCGCGCAGCCGGAGCCGGGTGTCTCGCCGAGGGCGCGCATCAGCGTGATCTGCGCGCGGTCGCGCTCGGCGGCCAGCTCCTCGACGGTGCCCCGGCCGAAGGCGTCGTCGGCCTGCTCGACGAGCGTGGTGACGGTGGCCTCGTCGAAGGTGGGGTTGCCCAGGGCCGGCCACATGCTGTCCTCCATCGCGCGGCCCAGGTGCTCGATGAAGTGGGGGAGCCCGCCGGGGCCCCCGCCCAGATGGAAGGTGCGGAACGGACCGGCGACCGCCCAGCGCAGCCCGATCGAGGAGGTGACGATCTCGTCCAGCTCCGCCTCGGTCACCACGCCCTCGGCGACGAGGTGCACGCACTCGCGGAACAGCGCGGACTGGAGACGGTTGGCGACGAAGCCCGGCACCTCCTTGCGCAGCACCTGCGGCTTCTTGCCGAGCGCGGCGTAGAACGCCCTGGCCCGCTCGACCGTCTCCGCGGACGTCTTCTCGCCCGGCACGATCTCCACCAGCGGCACCAGGTGCGGCGGGTTGAAGGGGTGGCCCACGACGAGCCGCTCGGGCTCGCGCAGCGCGGTGGCGATGGCTGAGGCCGGGATGCCGGAGGTCGACGTGGCCAGCAGCGCGTGCGCGGGGGCCGCGTCCTCGATCGTCCGCCAGATCTCCTGCTTCAGCTCCAGCCGCTCGGGGCCGTTCTCCTGGACCACGTCGGCCTGCGCGACGGCGGTGGCGAGGTCGGCCTCGAAGGAGAGGCCGTCGGTGAGGTTCTCCGTCGGCAGGCCCAGCTCGGCCAGGGCCGGGGTGATCTCGGCGAGGCCCGTGCGGACGAGGTCCTCGATGTCCGCGCGCGGGTCGCTGATCACCACGTCGATGCCGCGGGCCAGGAAGAGGCCGGCCCAGGAGACCCCGATCACGCCGCCGCCGATGATCGCGGCACGCCGGTAGGAGGTCAGGACGGGCTCGGTGGGAGAGGTCATGGTTCTGTGCTTTCTCGATGCTGCTCGGTGCTTCTCGATCGGGTGCGCTCAGGCGGCGAGGTAGTCGAAGACCGGCTCGACGGGGGCGAGGGTCAGGTCGGTGACGATGTGGCTGGCCCGGACGATCTCCAGCACCGGCAGGTCGGCGAGCGGCGCGTTGACGTGGGCGAACAGCTCCAGCCGGGCCGGGGCGGTGAAGGCGCTCTGCACGGTGACGTCGGTGATCCGGGTGCGGACCAGCTCGCAGATGCGCGGGGTGCCGTCGTAGTGCGGGACCGTCTTGACCATGAAGGTGGGGGTGCCGATCTCCGCCAGGGCCTCGTCCGGGTCCAGCGCGTGGTGCTTGTAGCCCATGGTGGCGGTCGCCACGCGCAGGGTGCCGTAGTCGAGCGTGCCCACCAGGGTGTCGGAGTCGACGTACAGGGTGGGGGAGCCGCCCTTCTTCGGGTACGCGCTGTACTCGCGGCCGCTGGAGATCGCCGGCACGCTGTCCACGTACATGGCGAGGTTGAACTCGCCCTTCTCACCTTCGTGCTCGACGGCGATGAGCTGCCCGGCCTCGGTGTAGTCCCCGAGCCCGGTGGTGTCGGGCATCCGCATCATCTCGAAGCGGACGACCGGGTCGGTGACCGTCAGCGGCTCGGGGACCAGGCGGCGCAGGGCCTCGGGGTCGGTGCGGTAGTAGATGTTGAGGTACTCGCGGTCGGTGAAGCGGTACCGGGTGGGGGCGTAGGCCGGGGAGTCCACCGGGGTGGTGAACAGCCGGGCGACATCCTGCTTGCGCATGAGGGGCCTCCAGAGGAGAGAGGGCCGTGGGGGGAAGGGCGACACTCTTTTCCGGTGACGCTCACGTTCCAGTGGACACCTCGGCACCCCTGTCCGTCCAATATATGCTGTGGTCATGAGCAATATGCTTGAGGATATTCAGCTCACCAGAAGGCTGCTGGAACAGTTCCTCGTGGTGGCCGACGAACGGCACTTCGGGCGCGCGGCCGAGCGCCTCGGCATGAGCCAGCCACCCCTCAGCCAGTCGATCCAGCGCCTCGAACGCGGCCTGGGAGTACGCCTCTTCGACCGCGGCCCCGGCGGAGCCACGCTGACGGCGGCGGGCGAGGTCTTCGCCGTGGACGCGCAACGCCTCCTCGACTCCCAGTCCGCGGCCATCGAACGGGCCCGCCGCGTCGCCGCCGGGCTGGAGGGCGATGTCCGGGTGGGGTACGTGAGCATCCTCAGCCACCATTATCTGCCCGGGCTGCTCCGGGCAGCGGCGGAGGAACTCCCCGGCCTGCGGGTGCATCTGCATCAGGACTCGGCGGTTGCCCTGGCCGAGATGATCCGCAACGGCACGCTCGATCTGGCCTTCCTGCGCGACCCCGCTCCGCTGTCGGCCGACCTCGTCAGCCTCGACTTCGCGGTGGAGCGCATCGCGGCGGCGGTGCCGCGCCACCATCCGCTGGCCGGTGCCGAGGCGATCGGGCTGGGCGACCTGCGCGACGAGGACTTCGTCCTCCCGGACCCCACCGCGCTGCCGACCCTCGCCCATCAGGTCCAGCTCGCCTGCCGGGAGGCGGGCTTCACCCCGCGCAGCCGCGCCGTCTCGGACGACCTGACCGGCCTGTTCAGTTATGTCGCGTCCGGGCTGTGCGTCAGCCTCCTGCCCGAGCGGCTGCGCGACTTCCACGTCGCCGAGGTCGCCTTCGTGCCCTTCGCGGAGCGGTCGCCGTACCTGGAGACCACCCTGGTCGCCATCCACCGCCCGGATGCGGACGCGGCGGTCCTGCGGCTGCTGGAGCTGATCACACGGCGCATGGCCGGGTGATCAGCCCTCGTCGTCAGGCTTGGGGCGGCGCCCACGGCTTCGGGAGGGGCGGCGGGGCCTGAAGGGCGCCCCGGAGGGACTCCTTGAGGGTCTTCGGCGGCGCTTCCTTCTCCTCGTGGGAGTGCATGAGCCGGGCCGTCGTCACGCGTATCCGGGCCTCGCGGTGGCGCTGCCGGACGATCGCCACCCAGGCTCCGTCCTGAGCGAGCAGGACGTGCCGGGCCGGCTCGTCCCCCGGCTTGGCGTGCCGGGCGATGGTGTCAGGTATGCAGTGCAGAGCCGCGTCCTCGGCGGCCGCGCGGGCCTGCGCCTCGCCGCCCTCGATGTGATGGGTGCCCGTCAGCATCCAGCGGTGCAGCTTCAGTTCGGTGCCGTCGACGTACTCCGTCACCCGTGTGTCCTCTTCGATGAGGACGTACCACTCAGCAGTCATGCCTGGACCCAGCCGTTTTCTTCCAAAGAGGCTCTTGAGCGGCGCGAAGACCGTGAGTTCCGCGCGGCTCGGCAATCCTGCCATGTGGATCAACGGCGTAGGCGGCCTGTGGATAGTCGAGAATCTGCGTCCTCCTGTAACAACCTTGCGCAGCTTCATGGACTTCATTTCCGTACGCTCCTAGCTTTCTTGCGTCCGCTCACCCCACGAGCCCTGAGGACGCACACCCATGACTGCACCCCCCAACGGCAGATCCCTGCGCCGGACCCTGGCGGCGACCGTGTCCATGGCGCTGGCCGCGGCCGGCACGCTCGTCGCCGTGGCCCTCGCGCCCGAGGCCCACGCGGCCGGCGTGCCCGCGCCGTCCCCGGTCGGCAAATCCGGCCGGGGCGCGACCGTCCCGTTCAAGGAACAGGAGGCCGAGTACGCCGCGACCAACGGCACCCTCATCGGCCCGGACCGCCTCTACGGCCACCTCCCCTCCGAGGCGTCCGGACGGCAGGCGGTGACCCTGGACGCGCCGGGCGAGTACGTCGAGTTCACCCTGACCGCGCCGGCCAACGCGATGTCGTTCCGCTACTCGCTGCCCGACAACGCGGCCGGCACCGGACGCGACGCGAGCCTCGATGTGAAGGTGAACGGCAACCAGCTCAAGTCCGTCCCGGTGACCTCCAAGTACGGCTGGTACTACGGGGGTTATCCCTTCAACAACAACCCCGGCGACTCCAACCCCCACCACTTCTACGACGAGACCCGCACTCTGCTCGGCTCGACCCTGCCGGCCGGGACCAAGGTGCGCCTCCAGGTGTCGTCCACCAGCGCCTCACCGACCTTCACCATCGACCTCGCCGACTTCGAGCAGGTGGGCGCGCCCATCGGCAAGCCGTCCGGCGCGCTGGACGTGGTGAGCGACTTCGGCGCCGACCCGACCGGCGCGGCCGACTCCACCGCCAAGATCCAGGCGGCGGTCGACGCGGGGAAGGCGCAGGGCAAAGCGGTCTACATACCCCAGGGCACTTTCCAGGTGCGGGACCACATAGTGGTCGACCAGGTGACCCTGGCCGGCGCGGGCCCCTGGTACAGCGTCCTCACCGGCCGTGACCCGGTGAACCGGGCGAAGGCCGTGGGCGTGTACGGCAAGTACGCCAATCAGGGCGGCAGCAAGAACGTCACGCTCAAGGACTTCGCCATCCTCGGGGACATCCGCGAGCGTGTGGACGAAGACCAGGTCAACGCCATCGGGGGCGCGCTGTCCAACTCCACCGTCGACAACGTGTGGCTGCAGCACACTAAATGCGGGGCCTGGATGGACGGCCCCATGGACAACTTCACCATCAAGAACAGCCGCATCCTGGACCAGACCGCGGACGGCGTGAACTTCCACATGGGCGTCACCAACTCCACGGTGACCAACACGTTCGTCCGCAACACGGGTGACGACGGACTCGCCATGTGGGCGGAGAACCTTCCGAACGTCAAGAACAAGTTCACCTACAACACGGTGGTCCTGCCCATCCTCGCCAACAACATCGTCACGTATGGCGGCAAGGACATCACCATCTCCGACAACGTGATGGCCGACACCATCACCAACGGCGGCGGCCTGCACGTCGCCAACCGGTATCCCGGTGTCAACTCCGGTCAGGGTACGGCCGTCTCCGGTACCACGACAGCGGCCCGCAATACCCTGATCCGGGCCGGGAACAACGACTACAACTGGCAGTTCGGGGTCGGCGCGGTGTGGTTCAGCGGGCTCAACGAACCCCTGGATGCCACGGTGAACATCACCGACACCGAGATCCTCGACAGCTCCTACGCCGCGATCATGAACATCGAGGGCGCGACGAAGGGGCTGCACTTCGAGAACGTCCGGATCGACGGCGCCGGCACCTACGCCCTCCAGATCCAGGCGCCCGGCAACGCCTCGTTCACCAACGTCACGGCCACGCACATCGCCCAGTCCAACCCCATCCACAACTGCGTGGGCTCCGGGTTCGTCATCACCCGCGGCACCGGAAACAGCGGCTGGTACGCCGACCCGCCGGCCTGCACCGGTACCTGGCCGGCCCCGCAGTGGACCAACGGGGGCGTGCCCGGCGGCGGCACCCCGCCGACCGACCCGCCCACCGATCCCCCGACGGACCCGCCGACCGACGACCCGACGGTGAACCTCGCCAAGAACCGCCCGGTCACCGAGACGAGCCACACCGACGTCTACCCCGCGAGCAAGGCCGTCGACGGTGACGCGAACAGCTACTGGGAGAGCGCGAACAACGCCTTCCCGCAGTCCGTCACCGTCGACCTCGGCGCCGCGAAGGCGGTCAAGCGGGTCGTCCTCAAGCTGCCCCCGGCAGCGGCGTGGGCCACCCGCACGCAGACGCTCAGCGTGCTGGGGAGCACGGACAACTCGACTTTCACCACGCTGAAGGCGTCGGCGGGGTACACCTTCAACCCGTCGAGCGGCAACACGGCGACCATCGCCCTGACCGGGACCGCGACCCGCTACCTCCGCGTGACCGTCACGGGCAACACGGGCTGGCCGGCGGCCCAGCTCTCGGAACTGGAGGCGTACACGGGC
Source organism: Streptomyces bauhiniae (assembly GCF_004784475.1). Classification (GTDB taxonomy): domain Bacteria; phylum Actinomycetota; class Actinomycetes; order Streptomycetales; family Streptomycetaceae; genus Streptomyces; species Streptomyces seoulensis. Next base: position 532,561 of record NZ_SRRT01000002.1, on the reverse strand, counting down.
TGACTCGAAAACTTGGCGGGCGGGGGCGCGCTCCCTCGCCCGCCTGCTCGCGCATATGTAGGTGGACCACCGGGCGGGGTCGGTGGCATCGTCGGTGATCGTGACGAAGCAAGGTTTCCTGGCGCTGGCGCCGCAGTACACCACCACCTCCGAGCTGCTGTCGGCATCCGCCCGGCGGCGAGGGATGGACGTGGAGGTACTCGGCGGCGCCGCCCCGGTGAGGCGCGGCGCCCACTACTACGGCGGCCCCGGCTTCGCGTCCCGCGTCGCGAACGACCTCGAGGTCGCCCTCCTGGAACCGTCCGACGACTGGCTGGCGACCCTGCCGTACGCCTACACGGGACGACACATCGCCATGTCGACTCTGAACGAGGCCCGCCGCCTGTCCCACCCGGCCTTCGTGAAGCCCCCGAGTGAGAAGAGCTTCCCGGCCGCCGTCTACGCGACCGGCGCCGCCCTCCCGCCCGGTCCTGACGCCCCGGTGCTGATCAGCGACGTCGTGACCTGGGCGGCGGAGTTCCGCCTCTACATCCTGGACGGCGAGATCCGCACCGGCTCGCAGTACACCACCTTCGGCCGCCTGGACGCCGAACCCCTGGAGGAGCACCGCCACGAGTCCGCCGCCCGCGAGTTCACGGAGGACCTCCTGTCCACGTGCGGCGAGAGTCTCCCGAGCGCGGTAGTCCTGGACATCGGCCTCCTGACCACGGACCACGGCACCCAGTGGGCCGTGGTCGAGGCCAACATGGCCTGGTTCAGCAACTGCTACGCCGCCGACCCCGACCGCGCCCTGGACGTCGTCCTCCGCTCCGCCGGCCCACGGACGGCACTGACCGAGCGGGACCGCCGGTTCTGCCGTCACCTCGGGGATGCTCACCTGGCTGGTTGACGCGCCCCTGGAGCGGAGACATCACCGCTGCACGCCAGCGCCCGGCGGAGCGGCAGCGCTGTCAGCAGGACGAAAACACCGAAGAGAGTGATCGGCAGCAGTCCTGCTGGGCGGAGGAAGGCCGAGGGACGCGCCATGACCGCCGACCAGGCCACGCTCCAGTTGCCGATCAGGTCGGCCAGCATGACCGCGGCGGCGAGCACCGGTCCGCCGGGACGGGCCTGGACGATCAACAGCGCGGCCAGCGGGTCCAGCAGCAAGAGCACATGGAAGAGCGCGCCGACGAGCAGAGGTGCGTAGTCGTAGGCGTTGATCCCGGCCGCCGCGCCCAGCCGATGAACCGAGACGGCCCACTCCGGGTCCTCAGCGGTGCCGCGAGCCGCCGGGACCCCCACCCCTGGAACCCCCGGCCGGTCTTGCGGCCCAGGAGTCCCGCCTCCACCATCCGCTGGAGCAGCGGTGAGGGCGCGTAGAGAGGTTCGCGGAACTCGTCGTAGAGGGACTCCGCGATGGCGGCGACCGTGTCCAGGCCGATCAGGTCGGCGAGCTCGAGCGGGCCCAGAGGGTGGGCGCAGCCGAGTTCCATGCCGGCGTCGATGTCGGCGGCCGTGGCGAAACCGGACTCCGCCATGCGTACCGCCGACAGGAGGTACGGGATGAGCAGGGCGCTGACCACGAAGCCCGCAGCGAGGTCACCACCTCGACCAGCGGCAGCACCGGCACCGGGTTGAAGAAGTGCAGGCCCACGACCCGGTCGGCGCGGGCGGTCGCCATGCCGAGCCGCATGACGGGCAGCGAGGAGGTGTTCGCGGCGAGGGCGGCCGCCGGGTCTTCCACGATCTTGGCCAGGGCGGCGAAGACCTCGGCCTTGGCGTCCCGGTTCTCGACGACGGCCTCCACCACGAGCTGCCGGTCGGCGAGATCCGTCAGGTCGCCGGAGAACACCAGCCGGTCCAGGGCGTCATCGGCCGCCGTACGCTCCAGCTTGCCCCGCCCCACGACCCGGTCCCGTGCGGCGCGCGCCGCGATCGCGTCCACCTCGCACACCACCGTGTCCAGCCCGGACCGGGCGCACACCTCGGCGATCCCGGCGCCTATCTGCCCGCCGCCGACCACACCGACCCGCGCGGTCCCCGCGCTCACGCCCCCGCCTCCGGTCCGCGCACGAGGTGGCGGGTGTACGCGTCAGGGGTGAAGAACAACGGCAACTCGCCCGCCATCGCCGTACGTTCGAAGAGCGCGCGGATCTCGTCGACGGGCGCCCACGGGTACTCGGCGCCCAGCGCGGCGATCTCGTCGTCCAGCAGTTCCGTCACCGTCTCCGGGTCGATCACCCGGTGCCGCAGCCACTGCCAGACCTGCACGCGGGCGATCTCGGCGGTGGCCGCGTCCTCCATCAGCCCGTCGAGCGCCACCGCGCCCTGCCCGCGCAGCCAGGCCGCGTAGTACCGCAGCGTGACGGAGATGTTGGTGCGCACCCCTTCCGGCGTGGGCGGCCCGCTGATCCGGCGCACGGACAGCAGGTCGGCCGCCGTCACCGCCACGTCGTCCCGCGTACGGTCGAGCTGGTGGGGCCGCTCGCCGAGCACCCCGTCGAAGACCTCGCGGCAGACGGGGACGAGCGCCGGATGGGCCACCCAGGAGCCGTCGAAGCCGTCCTCGGCCTCCCGCTCCTTGTCCAGGCGCACCTTGGCGAACGCGGCCTCGTTCGCTGCCGGTTCCTGCGCCGGCACCTGCGCGGCCATGCCGCCGATCGCGTGCGCGCCCCGCTGGTGGCAGGTGCGGACCAGGAGTTCGGTGTACGCCCGCATGAACGGCGCGGTCATGGTCACCTTCGCGCGGTCCGGGAGCAGGAAGTCGGTGCGGTGGCCGAAGGTCTTGATCAGGCTGAACAGATAGTCCCAGCGGCCCGCGTTGAGTCCGGCGCTGTGTTCCCGCAACTCGTAGAGGATCTCCTCCATCTCGAACGCGGCCGTGATCGTCTCGATGAGCACGGTGGCCCGGACGGTGCCGCGCGGGATGTCCAGCAACTCCTGGGCCCGGACGAAGATGTCGTTCCACAGCCGGGCCTCGTAGCGGTTCTCCAGCTTGGGCAGGTAGAAGTACGGGCCGTGTCCGGCGTCGATCTGCCGTTGGGCGCAGTGGAAGAAGTACAGGCCGAAGTCGACCAGTGCGGCCGGGACCGGGCGGCCGTCGAACTCCAGGTGCTCCTCGTCCAGATGCCAGCCGCGCGGCCGCACCATGAGGGTCGCGAGCCGGTCACCGAGCCGGTACTCCTTGCCCTCCGGGGTGGTGAAGTCGATGCGGCGCTCGAGCACGTCGAGCAGGGTGAGCTGGCCGCCGATGACGTTCTCCCAGGTGGGCGCGGTGGCGTCCTCGAAGTCGGCCATCCACACGTGGGCACCGGAGTTGAGGGCGTTCACCGCCATCCGGCGGTCCGGCGGCCCGGTGATCTCCACCCGGCGGTCGGTCAGGCCCGGTGCGGGCGGGGCCACCCGCCAGTCGGGGTCGGCGCGGACGGCCGAGGTGACCATGGGGAAGTCGAGCGGGCTGCCGCTGGCGAGCCGCAGCGCCTGCCGCCGGCGCTCCTTCATCAACTCCGTCCGCCGGAACCCGAATTCGGCGGCCAGTCGGCCGATGAAGTCCAGGGCGGCGGGTGTCAGGATCTCGTCGTGCCGTTCGGCCGGCGGAGCCGGCACACGGACGTGGTGGGTCAGTTCACGGGTGGACATCTCGGGTCTCCTACGAGGGTTCCGGCGAGCGTTCCTGCGAATGAGGGGCGGGGGCGTCGCGCCCCCGCCCGGCGGCGGGCCTAGTGGAACTGCTCCTCCTCCGTGGACCCCGCCAGCGCGGTGGTCGAGGAGGCGGGGTTCACGGCGGTGGAGACCAGATCGAAGTAACCGGTGCCGACCTCGCGTTGGTGCTTCACGGCGGTGAAGCCGTACTCCTGGGCGGCGAACTCCTTCTCCTGGAGGTCGACGTACGCGGTCATGCCGTGGTCGGCGTAGCCGCGGGCCAGGTCGAACATGCCGTGGTTGAGCGAGTGGAAGCCGGCCAGGGTGATGAACTGGAACTTGTAGCCCATCGCGCCGAGTTCGCGCTGGAACTTGGCGATCTGGTCGTCGTCCAGGGCGGCCTTCCAGTTGAAGGAGGGCGAGCAGTTGTAGGCGAGCATCCGGTCCGGGTACCGGGCGTGGATCGCCTCGGCGAACTCGCGGGCCTGCGCCAGGTCGGGGGTGCCGGTCTCCACCCAGATCAGGTCGGCGTACGGGGCGTAGGCCAGACCGCGGGCGATCACCGGGGCCATGCCGCCTCGTACCCGGTAGAAGCCCTCCGCCGTGCGCTCGCCGGTGGTGAACTCGGCGTCGCGCTCGTCGATGTCGCTGGTCAGCAGGTTGGCGGCGAGGGCGTCGGTACGGGCCACGATCACGGTCGGCACGTCCGCGATGTCGGCCGCGAGGCGGGCCGCGTTCAGGGTGCGGATGTGCTGGGAGGCGGGCACCAGCACCTTGCCGCCGAGGTGGCCGCACTTCTTCTCCGAGGCGAGCTGGTCCTCGTAGTGGATGCCCGCCGCGCCGGCCGCGATCATCGCCTTGGTCAGCTCGAACGCGTTCAGCGGGCCGCCGAACCCGGCCTCCGCGTCGGCGACGACCGGCGCCAGCCAGTCCGTGGTGTCGCCGGCGTCCTCGGCGGTGGCGATCTGGTCGGCGCGCAGCAGGGCGTTGTTGATCCGACGCACCACCTGGGGAACGGAGTTGGCGGGGTACAGGCTCTGGTCCGGGTAGGTGTGTCCGGCCTGGTTGGCGTCGGCGGCCACCTGCCAGCCCGACAGGTAGATCGCCTGGAGCCCCGCCTTCACCTGCTGCACGGCCTGGCCGCCGGTCAGCGCGCCGAGCGCGTGGACGTAGTCCAGCTCGTGCAGTTGTCGCCACAGCCGCTCGGCACCGCGCCGGGCCAGCGTGTACTCCTCACGCACGCTCCCGGAGAGCCGGACCACGTCCTCGGCGGTGAAGGTGCGCTCGATGCCCTGCCACCGGGGGTCGGTGGCCCAGCGCCGTGCGAGTTCCGCGGCCGCCTGTGTCCTCGCCTCTGCCGTCACTGTCCGTCTCCTCGATCTGTGTGGGCTGCCAATCCCGCCGTCCGGATGAACAGAGGTGGCACTGGATGTCGCAATGCTGGAGTCGCGGCCCGCCCTCACCAGGAGTGGAGCTGAGCGATGCTGCTGGTACGCGTCGTTGCCGCTGCCGGGATCTCCGACGTCAGGGCAGGAATCGTGCCCCGGTTCCGGGCTGTGACGATCGGTTCCGGCGGGCCGCACTACGACTCTGGCACTGGCACTGAGTGCCATCAAGCAGGGATGTGTGCCAACCTTTGCAAATCTTCCGGCCCGTCTTTGCCAAGGTTGCGAAGGGTTCAGGGGCGGCTTGTTCCCGTACGCTGACGCGGGTCGGATCTTGGCGCGGAGGGGCGGTTCGATGGGCAGGACGTACGCGGGCGCGCGGCTGCGGAGGCTGCGCGAGGAACGGCGGATGAGTCAGGCTGACCTCGCCCGCGTCCTGGGTATCTCCCCGAGCTATCTGAACCAGATGGAGCACGACTCCCGGCCGCTCACCGTCCCGGTGCTGCTGAGGCTGACCGAGGCGTTCGGCGTCGATCCGGGGTTCTTCTCCGAGCGGGACACCACCCGCCTGCTCGCCGACCTCCGCGAGGCGCTCGCCGGGGAGATCGCCGAGTCCCGGATCTCCGCGGCCGACCTCGGCGACCTGGCGGCCCGGTTGCCCGGCGTCGCCAAGGTGCTGCTCGACCTCGGCCGAAGCAACCAGCAGCTCTCCGAGCGCCTGGCCGGAGCGGCGGACGGCAGGGACCGGGACCGGGCGGCCGTCACCTCACCCCACGAGGAGATCCGCGACTTCTTCTACCGCCGCCAGAACTACCTCCACGAGACCGATCGCGCCGCCGAGCGGCTGGCCGCCGAGATCGGCGTCCGGCCGGGGGAGGTGACCGGGGCCCTCACCGCGAGACTCGCCCAGGCACACGGCATCCACCTGGCCGCCGAGCCCGGCGAACGACTCCACCGCTACGACGCCGGAAGTCGCACCCTGCATCTGTCCGCACGGCTGCGGCCCGGTCAGCGCGCCTTCCGCATGGCGACCCAACTGGCCCTGCTGGAACACGGCGAGGACCTCGACCGGCTGGCCGCCGAGGACTTCCCGCCCGGATCACCCACCCACGCTCTGGCCCGGATCGGGATCGCCAACTACTTCGCCGCCGCGCTGATCCTGCCCTACACCGCCTTCCACACGGTGGCCGAGGAAGCCCGCTACGACATCGAGCGCCTCACCGACCACTTCGGCCTCGGCCACGAGACGGTATGCCACCGGCTGAGCACCCTCCAACGCCCGCGCCTGCGCGGGGTGCCCTTCTCCTTCGTACGGGTCGACCGGGCCGGCAACCTGTCCAAGCGCCAGTCCGCGACCGGCTTCCACTTCTCCCGCGCCGGCGGCACCTGCCCGCTGTGGAACGTCTACGAGGCCTTCGCCGCACCCGGTCGCATCCACGTCCAGGTCGCCGAAATGCCCGACGGCCAGCGCTATTTGTGGACCGCGCGGGCTGTCACCCGGCACCGGGGCGGCTGGGGTGAGCCCGGTAAGACCTACGCGATCGGCCTCGGTTGCGAGGTCAGGCACGCCCACCGGCTGGTCTACTCCGACGGGCTCGACCTCACCAATGCCTCCGCCGCCACCCCCATCGGCGTGGGCTGCCGGGTGTGCGACCGTCTCGACTGCTCCCAGCGCGCCGTGCCCCCGCTGGGGCGCCCGCTGCTCATCGACCAGAACAGCAGCACGTTCGTGCCGTACCCGGTCGAGAGCGAGGAGACCGCCACGTGATTACCAGGGTGCCGGTGCGTGTTCGCAAGTACACTCTGCGTACGCCTGGTTGATGGAGAGGACACCGGATGGGTCTGGATCTGCGCGAGCTGGAGCGTGTCGCCCATGCGCTGGAGGAGGCGCACGTCCTGCTGGAGTCCGATCGCAAGCGGCTGGAAGAGCAGCCCCGGGCAAGCACGTTGGCGGACACCGCCGCCGGCAGCCCCGCGCAGACGCTGCGCGGCGTCAGGGACCTGGCGGGAGAGATGGCCAAGGCGCGGAAGCAAGTCGCCCTGGCTGCCGGTTACTCCGTCCTCGGCTTCGACGAACGGGCCGACCACACGCTCAACATGGCCCGCAAGTATCTGGTGTCCTTTCCCTCCGGCGCGGACCGCATGGCCCGCCCCCTCGGCGAAGCCACCGTACGGGCAATGGAGTTGATCCGGGACCTCGGCTTCTTCGCCGCGGAGATCTCCATCGCCATCGATGTCGCCCTCGCCGCACCCCAGGCCACCTACCCACCGGCCGACTGGGACGCCTGGATGCGCGAGCGCAGGCAACGCGGCGAACGTTACTGACCGCCGAAGTGGCGAGTCACGAGGGGAGCAGGCAAGAGTCGGGATCGTGCCTCATCCGCGTTCCTCAGCCGCGCGCCCGTGCAGTTGCTCGGCCAGGCCGACGATGATCCCCTCCGGTCCCCGGAGGTAGCAGAGCAGATAGCTGTCCTCGAACCGGGCGATCTCGCCCACGAGTTCACCGCCGTGCGGGCGCAGGCGGGCGACGGTGTCCTCGATGTCGTCCACGGCGAACATGACCCGGTGCGTGCCCAGGATGTTGTGCGGCCGGTCGCGCGGCCCGCCGTCGATCACCTCGGGGCTGTGGTACTTCGCCAGCTCCAGCCGGCTGTGCCCGTCCGGGGTCCGCAGCATCGCGATGTCACAGTGGACGCCGTCGAGTCCGGTGCACCGGTCGGCGAAGCCGCCCTGGACCTCCCCCCGGCCCTCCACCTCCATCCCGAGTTCCTCGAAGAACGCGACGGCGGCGTCCATGTCCTCGACGACGATGCCGACGTTGTCCATCCGCTGAATCGCCACGCTGTGCTCTCCCTCTCCGTACGACCGAGGCCGCCCACGACCGAGCGCCCCACCCGGAACGTATCCCCGGACGGAGCGCTCGGCCCGGACGGCGCACCCGGACGCCGGCCAGGGACCACCGTGGCGTACACCCGCACCGCGTACGCCGGGCTCTCAGGTCCGGACCGTCAGGTACTGCCAGCCGCCCCAAGTGCTCACGTTGGTCGTGCCCTTGGAGCCGCGAACGTACTCCGAGCGGACCCGGAACTTCTGGCCGACCGCGTTCGAGAGGCTCAGCTTCGACGACACGGCGCTCTTGGCGCCGAGCGTGAAGCAACCCGAGGTGTTCAGCGTGTGCCAGGCACCGCTGTAGTACCGCTGGGCCTGGAACTTCACGCACTGGCCGGACTTGTTCGGCGACACGGTCGTGGTCACCGTCGGCCGCGTCTTGCGGTGGTAGACGCGGTAGGTGGTGCCGCTGTACTTGGCGCTCGTGTAGTAGCCGCTGAGGGCCTGCGCGACCTTCACCTGACCGCTCACGGCACGGGTGGCCGTGGCCGGGGCGTAGCGGTGGTCACCGGCGTAGGACGCGGTGAACGTCGTGCTGCGGGTGAGCTTGTACGTGGCCCTCAGGTTGCCCCTGCTGTCCACGGTGCCCGTCTTGACCAGCGTCTTCTTGCCGCCGGCGGGTGTGGCCCAGAGCGAGACCGTACGGCCGTTGTACGTGGTGCCCAGGTGGGCGGTGACGGTGGCCGTCGCGCTGTACGCGTAGGTCGAGGCGTCGGCGGCCACGGTCAGGCTCGTGGTGGCGCGCGAGACCTGGACGGTCGCGGAGGCGGTGGCGGCCCGGTGGCCCCCGTCGCCCGCGTAGTCGACCGTGTAGGTGTTGGCGCCGCCGGTGGACGGGGTGTCCTTGACGGTGATCGTGCCGTCGGCGGCCACGGGGGCCTTCCAGGTCACGGGCGTCGTGGTGTGCGCCGCGTCCGTACGGGTCACGGTGACCGTCTCGCCGCTGCCGTAAGGGCCGTCGCCCAGCCGGGCGTTGAAGCTCAGCGCGGCGCCGCGCGGGGCGGACGCGGGGGCCTTCAGGGTGAGTTGCGGGGCGTAGGGAGAGATGACGGTGCTGATGTCGTTCGCGCCCGGCTGGTGGGTGGCGTCGCCCTCGAACGACAGGCTGTAGGTGAACTGTCCGGCCGTACCCGGGTCGTCGGTGACCGCGAAGTCGCCGGTGGCCGGGTCCAGCGGGGCATCCGGGAGCCTCGTCGACTCGTGGGTGTCCTCGTTCGTCCGGGTCACCTGGACGGCGGTGCCCTGCGCGAAGGGGCCACGGCTCAGGTCGGTCATGACCGTGCCGGTGAACGCCACCTTGTGCGGCGCGACCGAACTGAACTCGGGGTACGGGATGGTGGTGCCGATCCTGGAGACCCACACCGTCAGCGAGGTGGTCGCGGGGCGGTGCGTGGCGTCGCCCGCGTAGGACACCTCGTAGCTGTAACCGCCCTCGTCCTGACGGGTGTCGGTGATGGCGAACGTGCCGTCCGGGCCCACCGTGGCGTCGGGCAGCCCGATGCCGTCGCGGGTGACCTTCAGCGTGGCGCCGGCCGGTACGAAGCCGTGGCCGCCCACCGTTCCGTTCACCGTGAACCGCTGGGTCGGGATCGCGTACGGGGACGGGGAGTTGAGGGACAGCTCGGTGTCCGTGAGCTTGGCGTCGCCGAGCACGTCGAGGTGGTACGACCCGTTGCCGCCGGTGACGGCGTAGAGCGTGCGGCCGTCGGTGCCCCAGGCGAGGCCGTCGGGCGCGACCGTGCCGGCCGGGAAGGTGAAGTGGTTCTCGGCGGTCTGGCCGGCCGCGTAGACGTAGGCGCCCGCGCCCGAGCCCGAAGGGGCGCCCAGGGCGATCGTGCCGTCGGAGTCGACCGCGACGGCGTCGGGGGAGGAGTTCACGCCGCCGGTGTAGTACCCGCGGGGAGTGGCGGAGCTGAGGTCCGCCGTGCTGTACACGTACACGGACGCCGACTGCGGAACGAGGACTTTCGTGCCGTCCGCGGTGACCTTGACGGGGCCCGTCGCGTTGCCGCCGAGGCCCATGTCGGCCTTGGGGGAGGGGGTCCCGGAGGAGACGTCGTAGGTGGCGACGAGGGTCATGTAGGACTGGGCACCCTGCACCGCGAGCACTCCGCCGCCGGTGCTGAGGAGCGGGGCGGCGGACCAGTGCGGCATGGCGGGCTGCGCGGTCGGCGCGGGGTCGGCGGGGTCCAGCGAGCCGACGGTGCCCTTGCCGTCGGCGTCCGTGTAGCTGTACCAGACCTTGCCGCCGGCCACGGCGACGGAGACCGGGGCGCTGTCGGTGCCGGTGTCCACGCGGGCGGTCTCGGTGAGCGTCGCCGTGTCGATGACGGCGATCGCGTCGCCGTCGGTCAGGGCCGCGTACAGCGTCCTGCCGTCGGCGGACAGTGCGAGGCCGTCGGCGCCCTGCTCGCCGTCGACGGTGGCGACGGGGTCGCCGGACAGGTCGGTCACCACGATGCCGGGCGTGCCGGCGCCCTGGCTGAAGAAGAGGTGCTGGTGCGCACCGTCGACCACCAGGTGGGCGTAGTGCGACAACGGCAACGTGTTCGCGCCGTCGGCCCGGGCGAGGGGGCCGGTGAGGCCGACGGCGGCGGTGGTCAGCCCCGCGACGACGGATATCGCCGCCGCGAGCGAGACCTGCTTGAGGCGCATGGTGCTCCTGGGAAAGGGGGGCAGTCAGCCGGACGCCCATGAGACCGCTGACCTGTCCTTTTGGTTGTACGCCGACAGGCTGGGGCGCGACGGCGTTGATCACGGCGGGACTGGGCGGTTGCTTGGGCGGCACCGGAGAAACGCACACGAGCGCCGGAAACCACGTCCGCACCGTCGACGACACCTGGTACCGGGTCACCCACACGGCGTACACCGACGCCCTCGCCGCCACGACCGCGCCCGCCTGCGGTTCAGCCCGCTGAGCACCGGCTGCTGACCGCGTCAGACGAACGCGCTGATCCCCGTCGCCGCACGGCCCACGATCAGGGAGTTCATGTCGCGGGTGCCCTCGTAGGAGTAGAGGGCCTCGGCGTCGGCCCAGAAGCGGGCCACCTCGTGGTCGAGGAGGATGCCGTTGCCGCCGAGGAGTTCGCGGGCGTGGGCGACGACCTCGCGGGTGCGGGTGGTGCTGAACATCTTCGCCATGGACGCCTGCTGGTCGGTGAGTTGGCCCGCGTCCTGGAGCTGCGCCGCCCGCACGTTCATGGTCTGGCAGGCGGTGATGTCGGCCAGCATGCGGGCGAGTTGGTCCTGCACGAGCTGGAAGGCGGCGATCGGCTTGCCGAACTGCTCGCGCTCCAGGGTGTAGGCGCGGGCGGCCTCGTACGCGCCCATCGCGCAGCCCACCGCGTTCCAGGAGACGCCGAGCCGCGTGGCCCGCAGCACCTTCGCCGTGTCCTTGAAGGAGTTCGCCTCCTGGAGCCGGTCCGCCTCCGGCACCCGTACGTCGCGCAGCTCGATCTCGGCGTTCTGCACCGTACGCAGCGAGACCTTGCCCTCGATGCGGTGCGGGGTGAAGCCCTCGGCGCCCTGCTGCACGACGAAGCCCTTGACCTCGCCGTCGGCCTCGTCCTTCGCCCAGACGATCACCAGGTCGGCGAAGGTGGCGTTGCCGATCCACTTCTTGCGCCCGTTCAGCACCCAGGTGTCGCCCTCGCGCCGGGCGGTGGTGGTCAGCCCGCGCGAGGTACCGGAGCCCACGTCGGGCTCGGTCAGGGCGAACGCGGCCAGCCGCTCCCAGCGGAGCATCTCCGGTATCCACCGCTGCTTCTGCTCCTCGGAACCGCACTCCATGATGGAGGCGATGCCGAGCCCGCTGTGCACACCGTGGAACGTGGCGAACGAGGGGTCGACGCGCGAGAGTTCCATGCTCACGAGCCCGGCCACCAGGGCGCCCCGGTCGGGCGAGCCGTACCCCCTGAACTGGAGCCCCGCGATGCCGAGTCCGGGCAACTGCGGGATCAACTCGTGCGGGAACTCGCCGCGTTCCCAGTAGTCGTCCGCGATGGGGGCGAGGTTCTTGCCCGCCCACTCCCGCACCGTCGCGAGCAGCTCCTGGTCCTCGGGGCCGACCGTCTCGCGTACGTGGTAGAAGTCGGCCTCCACGGCCGCCGGGTCCGCCTCGTGGACCGTCACGGCCGGCCACTCGTGGTCACGCTGCTGCTGTCCGGTCATGACGACCCCTCTTCTCCCCAGGATATGCGTGCTGCTCACCGGTGCCCGCGATGTCATACGCGTAGACCTCGCCGAAGATCCCGAGTGACCGAACCCACAGGGACGGAAGGGCGCGTGAGAGGGTTGCGGTTCCGGCCGACGCGGGCCGGATCTGCTTGCCGGGGGGCTCCGTTGTCCGAGCGTGTTCATCCTTCACGGCCCGGTGATCCGGCCCGGATCGGCCCGTACCGGGTCATCGGCCGACTGGGGTCGGGCGGCATGGGTACGGTCCACGCGGCCCTGGACTCCGAGGGGCGGCGGGTGGCGGTCAAGGTCGTCCACCCGGCGCAGGCCGACGACGACGAGTTCCGCGCCCGGTTCAAGCGGGAGGCCGAGGTGTCCCGGCGGGTCACGGGCCCCTGCCTGGTGCCGCTGCTCGCGGCGGACCCCGGCGCGGCCGTCCCCTGGCTCGCCACCGCGTACGTGCCCGGTCCCACCCTCGCCGAGTACCTCGCGGCGCACGGCCCGCTGTCCGGGGCCCCGCTGTACGGGCTCGCGGCCGGGACCGCGGCCGCGCTGGCCGCCGTCCACGCGGCCGGGGTGGTGCACCGCGATGTGAAGCCGGGGAACGTCATCCTGGCCCCGGACGGCCCTCGGGTACTGGACTTCGGCATCGCCCACGCCTTGGACGGCACCTCCGTCACCCGGACCGGCGTGATGACCGGCACCGCGGGCTGGATCAGCCCGGAGGGCTACCGCACCGGCGCCGCGGGCCCGGCCGGGGACGTCTTCGCCTGGGGAGCGCTGGTCGCCTACGCCGCCACCGGACGGCTGCCGTTCGGCACCGGCGCCCCGGACGCGGTCGCCGCGCGGGTGCTGTCCGCGCTGGCCAAGGCGCCGCAGGAGCGGCCCACCGCCGCCGCGCTGGCCGGGCGGTGCACGGAGCTTCTCGCCGCCCAGAGCACCCAGGTCCTGGGGGCTGAGCCGGCGACCCTGGCGGGTGACGTGATGACGGCCGCCTGGGCGGACCTGCCGCCCGTCGAGGACGACCCCGCCTGGGCCGTCGCCCGCCGCAAAGCGACCCGCCGCCGGACCTGGCTCGTGGCCGTGGCCGCCGTCACCGGGTTCGTGGTGGCCGCCGCCGGCACGTACTGGATCGCGGAGCAGGGCCGGGACGGTACGCTCCCGAGCAAGGCGGCAGGCACTCTGAAGGGTCAAGAGGCCCCCTCCGCCACCTGCCTGCCGTCACCTACAAGACCCGACGGCCAGGGAGGCTGCGAGTCCAAGAAGGCCATCTGCGCCATCGGCTCGGCGTCCTACGTCAAGGACATCAACCGCCTGTGCGGCGGCCCGCCCACCCTGCAGACCGTCAACGTCATCTCCCAGCCGTCCACAGGGGGCGATCCAGGTTCCGTGTACTGCCTCGCCTGGACCGGCAGTTCCAGCGCCGACTCCCGTGACGCCGTACTCCTGATGAACGCCCCCGGCTACCACGTGGGTGCGTGAGCCGGGCTTCTACTCCTCAGCGGTGTCCTTCAGCGCGTCGCAGGTGTTCTGGAACTCCTCCATCAGGCGGGTGGCCTCCACGACGAGGACGCCGTAGGGGCGCGAGGCGTCGGACAGGGGCAGGTTGTTGTCCTGGGCGGCGCCGAGCACCTTCTGCAGGGCTTCCTGGGCGGTCGTCGCGAGCCGGCACATCTCTTCGGCCTGCTCGGCCAGGGTGTCGCTGTCGAGATTGGCGATGACGAGCGCGATGTCGCGCAGACTGGCGGCGAAATCCGCGTACGCCTTGAGGGCGGGGGAGTAGGTGTACGTGTCCTCCGTCTCGCGCCAGCGGCCGAGGCTCCGGGTCAGGGAGCCGAGCTGGTACACGGCCCGTTCCAGCGCGTCGACGCTCTGCCGGTAGCGGTCGAAGCCCAGGTAGCCGCGGTGGGCGGGCAGGAGGCGGCGGGGGTTGAGGGGGAGGCTGTTCTCCGCCGTGTGCAGCCCCGCGCGCGCCTGCCCGACCGCGTGCTGCGCGCTCTCACCGGCCCGGCGCCATTTGGCGGCCCGGTCCGCGTCCACGTCGCCGGTGCACAGGCCGTCGGCCATGTCGTCCAGCAGGGTCGCGATCCGCCCGGCCAGCATCTGGAGCCCGTGCTCGGCGCTGCGGTACCGCAGCGGGGGTGCGATGCAGAGGTTCACCAGTACGCCCAGACCGCAGCCGATGAGGACGAGCAGGACGATCTGCCCGAGCTGGTTCACCTTGTCACTGGTGGTGGTCGCGGTGGCGTACGTGGAGAAGGCGAAGAAGGCCGCGGTGGCGACCTGGGAGCGCTGCTCGCCCAGGGCGGGCCAACGGCCGATGCACAGGGCGATGACGGCGACCAGGACGAACGCGAACAGATCCGGCCCGGCGAGGAACCCGATGGCCGCCTGGACGGCCACGCCCACGGTGACCGCGGCCGTGTAGCGAAGCGCCTGCCATACCGACTTGTAGACCGTGGCGTTCATGATCAGCACGGCGGAGAAGGGCGCGAAGGCGGGCGACGATGCGTTCAGCAGGTCGTACGCGATCCACCATGCCAGCGTTGCCGCCAGCGCGCTCTTCCCGACCAGCAGCGCCGTATTGCGCTCATGCCCCGGCGTGCTCCATGCCCGCTTCACCCACGCGGTACAGCTCCGCAACCACTCCATGCGCTTCGCCTCGAACCTCTTGCCCATTGCATCCGTACTGTTCGGGCAGGTAACCCGAGGCGCGGCGGGTATGCGGATGGCGCCCGTCACACCGGGGGTAGCGTTCGCGCATGACGTCAGTGCCGCGCCGCTTCCCGCCGTATCCGATCCGTGGCGTACGGGTGCTGCACATGAAGCAGAATTGCGCGCCACAGTTCGCGGGGATCGAGGTGGATTTCGAGCCCGCCGCGGAGGGTTTCGTCTTCGAGGTGGCTCGGGATCTCACGGTGGAGTACGAGCCCGCCGATGACCTGCCCCGCTTCTTCGCGGCTGCTGCCAGGGGGATCGAGGAGCAGTTGCGGTTGCCCGAGCACGGAGTCGTCGTCGCCGCTCGGGTGGTGCTGCGGCGGGCCCGCGCCGATACGTTCGGCTCGCACGAACGGGCGTTCAAGATCGCGGGCCATCTTGCGGCTCGCCAGGCCATGCAACGTGAGTGACGCGTCTCAGTGAGAGCGCCCCAGGGGGCTCTGCGCGAGGGAGGCGAGCAGCGCGTCCGGGCCGTCGTACACCACGTCCGCGCCGGCCTTCTCCAGGTCCTCGCGGGGAATTCCGCCGCACAGCACCCCTATGCAGGTGACCCCGGCCCGGCTGCCCGCCTGCATGTCCCACACGGTGTCCCCGACGAACACCGATCGCTCGGGTGCCGCCCCGGCCAGCTCCAGCGCCTGCTCGACCGGCTCGGGCGCGGGCTTGCCCGCCGAGACGTCGTCGGCGCTCGCCATGCCGCTGATCGCCTCGTCGGCGTCTAGCGCGGTCCGCAGGGCGGACAGCTCCTGCCCGCCCGCCGACGTGGCCAGCACGACCTTCCACCCGTCGTCCGCCAGCCGCCGCAACAGCCGCCCGGCCTCCGGCAGCGCCGTCAGCCGCCCGAAGTACTGCCCGTACAACGTCTTGTGCGCCGCACTGAGCGCCTCCGCCTCCTCCCGCGCCCGCTCCGCGCCCAGCAGATGCTCCACGAGATCACTCGCCCCCAGCCCGATGGCCCGATGAATCGCCTGCGACGGCACATCATGCCCCGCCTGCCGCAACGCCTCCCACCACGCCGCCACATGCAGGTAGTTGGTGTCCACGAGAGTGCCGTCCACATCGAACACGGCGGCCCGCGTCGTGTCTTGGGCGTCGGTGGGGGGCATGGGGCGCACATCCTCTCGTCACACCTGCTGTCGGCGTTGCCCGGGCGGCGCCCACTCATGGTGGTCATCGGCCCGGCATCCACACCGGGTACCCCGCTTTCCAGCAGGTGACCGCGTAATGCCGGGAAAGATCACCCCGGCCGGCTTCGCCGCTTGCTGTGGAACGCGGTCCGTGCGCCGCAGGGATTTGATGGACTGGAACGGTGAAGATCTTGTCGCCCCGTGTCCTGCGGGCTCTCGAACGGTTCAACGCCGCTCATCCCTGGGATCACAACGCCCACTACCATCGCTGGATCTTGCGGCAGTTGCCGAGGCGCTTCGACCGTGTCCTGGACGTCGGTTCCGGCAGCGGTGATCTTGCGAGGCTCTTGGCCGGACGAGCCGACAGCGTGGAGGCCGTCGACTCCGATCCGGTGATGACCGGCCAGGCCCAGAAGCTGACTCCATCCGGGCTCCCCGTCACCCTCACCGTCGCGGATGCGACAGCCGGGCTTCCTGCGGGCCCATACGACGTCATCACGTGCGTCGCGACCATCCACCACCTGCCGTTCAGCCAGGCGCTCACCCGTTTCCGCCGTCACCTGGCTCCGGGAGGGACCCTGGTGATCGTCGGCCTCTTCCGCGCCCAGACCCCTGTCGACCACCTGCTCGGCGTTGTCGCCATCCCGGCCAACGTCGCCATGGGCTGGCTGAAGAACAAAGGGCGTCCCTCACGGAGGCCCGTCTCTATGACGGCCCTCACTCGTTCAGCGGACATGACCTTTGCCGACGTCGTCCGGGAAGTCAGGGACGTCCTTCCGGGCGCACGGCTGCGACGGCGGTTGTTCTGGCGATACACGCTCGTGTGGAAGCAGCCCTGAGCGGCCCGCGACGATATACGTTGCCCCTGGGACGCTCAGCTCTTCAGGAACTCGGTCACCCCCGTGACCAGGCGTTCCACGTCCTCCGTGTTGTTGTAGGGCGACAGTCCCACGCGTAGGCCGCCGGTGTCGGTGAGGCCGAGGTGGTGGGAGGCTTCGAGGGCGTAGAAGGAGCCTGCTGGGGCGTGGATGTCGAGGGTGGCGAGGTGGTGGTAGGCGGCCTGGGCGGGGCGGTCGCGGAAGGTGAGGAGGAGGGTGGGGGTTCTGTGCGCCGCGCGTGAGTGCGTCGTCACTCCGTCCAGGGCGTACAGGGCGGCCTCCGCGGTCTGGCGTAGCGCGTTCTCGTGGGTCTCGATCGCCGCGTAGGCCGCCTGGAGCCGGGCCCGCCTGGTGTCCTGGGGGGTCGGGGCGAGGTCCGCGATGAAATTCACGGCCGCGGTGGTACCGGCCAGCGCCTCGTACGGCAGGGTGCCCAGTTCGAAGCGCTCGGGGACCGCGTTGCTGGACGGGGCGAGCTTGTCCGGGCGCAGGGTGGTGAGGAGCGCGGGGTCGGCCGCGAGTACGCCGTGGTGGGGGCCGAAGAACTTGTACGGGGAGCAGACGGCGAAGTCGGCGCCGAGGTGACGTACGTCTACGCGGGCGTGCGCGGCCAGGTGGACGGCGTCGACGTGGAGCAGCGCGCCGGCCTCGTGCACCAGGGACGCGATGGCGGGGAGGTCGGGGCGGGTGCCGATCAGGTTGGAGGCGCCGGTCACGGCGACCAGCCGGGTGCGCGGGGTGAGCAGCGCGCCGACGGCTTCCGGGGGCAGCTCGCCCGTCGCCGGGTCGAACTCCGCCCAGCGGACGATCGCGCCGACCCGTTCCGCGGCTTGAATCCACGGGCGGATGTTGGCGTCGTGGTCCAGCCGGGAGACGATCACCTCGTCACCCGGCGTCCACTGTGCGGCGAGGGTGCGGGCGAGGTCGTACGTGAGCTGGGTGGCGCTGCGGCCGAAGACGATGCCTGCCGGGTCGGCGTTCAGGAGGTCGGCCATCGCGTGCCGGAAGTCGTCGACGATGCGCTCGGCGTTGATCTCGCCGGGGGCGACTGTGCCCCGGATCGACAGGGGGCTGGTGAGAGCGCTCGCGATGGCCTCGATGACGGGCGTCGGGGTCTGGGTTCCGCCTGGGCCGTCGAAGTGGGCGATGCCGGCTTTGAGGGCGGGGAATTGGGCGCGTAGGGCGGTGACGTCGTAGGTCACGGAGGGGTCCTTGGATCGCGGGGGCGGGCCGACTGGATCGTCGCAGATGGTTGCCGTCGCCGGACAGGGCGCCTGTCAACTGGCAGTACGACTCCGAGGCCGTCCGCACAGGGGCAGTGGCGACCAGCGGGGCCGGTCCGGGGACGACCGTCAGCCAGGTTGGCGCGCCGAGCAAGCGGGGCAGTCCGCGTCGGCGAGTACCACCTTGAAGGCGTCGTCGGCGGAGGCGCCCACCGTCTTGCGGGGAACCGCCCGTGCTCCGGTCACCGGGCCGCGGTGCCCCTGTCCTCGCGGTCACGGGCGAGGAAATCCAGCAGCCGGTCGTTCAGCTCCTTCGGGGCGGTGAAGGGCAGGGAGTGGTGGGTGGCGCCGGGGAGCAGTGCGACTTCGCCCTGCGGAAGCGTCCGCCGGGCCCTCTCGGCGACCTTGCCGGCGCGATGGGCGCGGCTGTGCTCCGCGAGCAGGACCAGCACCGGCATGCGGAGGTCGGGGGTCGGAGGGCGTCCACCGGCGATGAGCTTTCGGCCGGGAACTATGGTGGCCAGCGCGTAGAGGCGTAGCCAGGTCTCGTCCAGGTGGATGCCCCCCGTCTCCCACGCCAGGAAGGCGCGGGCGCGGCCCTCGCTCGGGCGGACCAGCGTGGGCAGCGCGCGCAGCAGGTAACCGGGCCGGAAGCCGGCGAAGACCTGGGTGGGGTCGATGAGGGCAAGGCGATCGACCCGCTGGGGCGCGTGCAGCGCGTACCTGACGGCCAGCCAGGCGCCGTACGAGTGCCCGCACAGGTGGGTGCGGGCGAGCCCGAGCCCGTCCAGCAGCGCATCCAGCCAGGCCATGAGGTCGGCGGCGGTCTTCAGGGGTCTGCCCTGGCGTACGGTGCGGCCGGCGTCGCCCAGCAGGTCGACCGCGTGGACCCGGTAACTCTCGCCGAGAGTAGGTGCGTTGGCGAACCACGCCAGGCCGGTGGCGGAGCCGCCGGGCAGCAGCACCAGCGGGGTGCCGTCGGCGGGGCCGTACACATGGACTCGGGTGGGCCCGTACGGCGTGGCGACGTCGCGTTCCTCGGCGGAGGCGGGCCAGCGGGCGCGCAGTTCGTCGTACGCAAGGTCGAACTCGGAAGATGACACGCTATCCCTCTCGATGAGCGATAATCTCGTTGAGCGAGATATTACGCCGTGAGGGAGAGCTTCCGTGGACGATCAGAGCCCGGCGATGCGGTTGGTTCACCTACTGCGCGCGGTCACCGTGGAGTTCGACCTGCTCGGAGCCGAGTTCGCCGCGCGCAACGGGCTGCACCCCACCGACGTACGCGCCCTGATCCACCTGCTGGACGCGGCCCGTACCGACACCCGCGCCACCCCCGGCTGGCTCGGCGAGCAACTCCGCCTCAACTCCGCGGGGACCACCGCTCTCGTGGACCGACTGGAGCGGCTGGGCTTGGTCCGGCGCAACAGGGACACGGCGGACCGGCGACGCGTACTCCTGGAGGTGCAGGAGAAGGCAACGGAGTTGGGATGGAGCTTCTTCGGGCCGGTGATCGGCGGGGTGGTGGCAGCGGCGGAGGGGTTCGAGGCGGCCGAGCTGGAGACGGTACGTCGCTTCCTGACGGCGGTCCTGGAGTCCACCGAGCGAGCGGGGCTGTGAGGCGGGGGCAGGGTGCATTTACGCGTGCCGGAGTCTGGGCCCGGCCTTCGAGGGGCAGCGTGGCACCGGCATCAGCGAGCAGCTCCGTAGCCGAGTGACTCCTGGGCCGCCGGAGCACAAGCGGCGGCCCACGCGAGGGCGGCAGTCACCACGTCTTCCACGGCTGCCGCCATCGGGTCGGTCCAAGCCCGCTGCGGGCCCGCGGCCGTCCGGCGCCAACGTGTTCCGGCAGCCGCGGACGCGAAGGCCGTAGCGGCACCGATCGCGGCTCCCGTCACCAGTGGCGTCCTGTCGCCCGCTCGGCGCTCGGAAAGCGCTGCGCCGAGAGCGGCTCCTATGAGGAGCCGTGGGCCAAGACCTGCCGGAGAGAGACGGCTGGGAACTAGTGGTGACTTGTCCGCGACGAGTTCCGCCATGGCTGCCACCAGCGTTGCGCCGCGCACCCAGGGGCGCCTCAGCGCGGCGGCGGACGTGTCACCGGAGGGCCCAGCGGTCCAGGCGATCGCCGCCAGCCCCCACGTACTGCGCAGCCCGGTCGCGGCTCCGATCAGACCGGCACGCGCCCAAGCGGCGCCGGCCGGCTCGGTCGAGTCTGGCGTACGGCCGAAGACATGGGCACGAGTCATGGCACGCCGGGTTCCCCGCAGCGCTTCGTTCGAATCGCACGGTTCGCGCAGAGGGCTCCCCGATCAAGGGCCGGGCCCACTTCTGGCGTCGCACGTCCGGCGTCACCGCCGTGCGCCCTCTTCCCGTGCGCGTAAGGATGCTGGCATGGCCGCCCAGAAGCAGGACGACGACAGGAAGAGCACCATCGCCGAGTTCAACGAGGCGGTGAACATGACGCCGGCCGAGTTGGAGAAGTGGCTGGGGACCGATGAGTCGAACGAGGTCGGACAGCACAGCGGCGACGACGGCGAGAGCGTGGGGCACGCCTCCGGTCGCCGCATCATCGATCTGCTGCGCACCAGGAAGAGCGACCTCTCCGACGATGACCTGGCCCACATGCGCAAGGTCGTCGGCTATGTGCACCGGCACATCAAGCAGCGTCCCAGCGGGGATGTCTCCGACACCAAGTGGCGGTACTCCTTGATGAATTGGGGACACGACCCGCTCAAGTGAGGGGGGCGGGTGACGATGACAGGCTCACCGCCGCCCTCGGCGGCTTGCGGGCCAGCAGGCAAGCGTGCGCCGGTTCACTCGTCCGCCGGGCTCCTGCTCCAGCCTCGCGGTGACGGCGAGGCCGGCCTGCTTCAAGAGGTCGGCCACGCGGCCCAGCGGCAGGAGATACGACTCGTAGGACACCGGTCGGCCGTACCCCCGAGACGGCTGCAGCCGTTCCTCGCCGACGTAGTCGCCCCAGAGCAGGTACCCGCCGGGCGCGAGCGTGCGGTGGAACTCGGCGAACACCGCCGGTAGCCACCGCGGGGGCGTGTGGTGCGTGGAGTACCAGGCCAGGATGCCGCCCAGCTCGTCGTCCCCCGTCTCCAGCGCGGTCATCGAGCCCTCGCTGAACCGCAGGTCCGGATAGGCATGCCGGGCCAACTCGACCATCCTCGGCGACAGATCGACGCCGAAGGCGGGCACCCCCAGCCCGGCCAGGTACGCCGTCACCCGGCCGGGGCCGCACCCCAGATCCGCGACCGGCCCCAGCCCATCCGCCCGCACGAACTCGGCGAACCCCGCCAGCATCGCGCGGGACAACGGGTCCAACGCGGCGGGCGGCGGCACGCGTTCGACGTAATCGACGGCGACCGTGTCGTACGAGTCTCGGACAGCGGTCAGATAGGAGTGCTCAGCCATGCGGGCGACCCTAGGCCAGGGCACTGGGCCGGCGGAGTCCTTGGGCACATTGCGCGGTGTCGCGTCGTACGCAAGCTATGGCCGCGGTGGGTAGGTCCCGCAGTAAGTAGGGTGGCAGCGACCCGTACGGTGATGACGATTCCTACGACGGTTCGTCCAGCAGTGGCGCGTACGACCTCGGGGCGAGTACCGGTGGCAGCGACGGCGGTACGTACCGTTCGCGGCCGGGCAGCCGTTCCACCCCCACGGCCTCCTCCGGTGGCAGGGCCCACGCCCTGAAGGACGGCACCGCCGAGCTCATCGAATGCGCGAGCGTGGACGACCCGTACGCGACAGTCGAGGTCAGGAATCCGAACGGACGCCAGGGCCTGTTCACCGTGAAGGTGACCTTCCTGGACGAGCACGGCTCGCATCTGGGCGACGCCTCCGATCAGATATCGGTGCCTGCCGAGGACAAGGCAACCGTCCGGCTGCCCGTCGCCGGCTCCGGACGAGTGGACGAGATCGACCACTGCGAGGTCGAGCCCCGGGCCACCGCCGACGAGTAACGGCCGGCGGAGCCTGGCGCGTCCGGAGAACCGTCGGGCTGAGCTGCTCGCCGGAAGTCTGGGGCAGGAGTCGGGTTCCGGTCAGTCACGACCGGCTTCGCCGGCCAGGTGGGCGGTGTCGCCCCAGGTGTGCAGTCGTAGCGTGCGGCCGTCGGTGTGCCAGTGGGACAGGGAGGCGTTGGGTACGGGCGGGAGGTGTCCGGGGGCGGTCGCGCCGATCCCGGCCAGGACGTACCGGAGGGCGAGCAGGACGCCGTCGTGTGTGACGAGCAGGACGCGGCGGCCGGGCGCGGCCTGGGAGAGGTCGGTGAGGAACTGCCGTACGCGCAGCGCCACATCGGTGAGGGCCTCGCCGCCCGGAGGCCGGTAGTGCCATTCCCCCAGCAGGCGCCGGCGGTCGGCCTCCTCCGGATTGCGCGCCCGCACGGCGGTGGGCGGATGCAGCTCGAAGACGCCCGTCTCCCGGTCCCGCAACCGCTCGTCGACGACTGCCTCCACGACGGGACCGCCCTGCGTGGCGGCGAACTCCCGCATCACCTGCCAGGTCTGGCCGGCCCGCGTGTAGGGCGAGCACACCACCAGGTCGGGGCCCCTCTCGCGGTCCTGGCCCACGAGCCATCCGCCCAGGGCCTCGGCCTGGCGCACGCCCAGGGGCGAGAGAGTCACGTCCCGGTCCCGCCCGGTGACCGGCTCGGTGGAACGCGAGACGGCCGCGGCGGCGAAGGCGACGTTGGCCGTGGATTCGCCGTGCCGGACCGCCCACAACGCGCCCAGACCGCACGGTGGCACCAGCGGGGGGACCGAACCGGCCGGCTGAGACCCGCCTCGGGGCACTGCTCGCGGTTCTGCCGTCATGAAGATGCTCCTTGTCGCGGGTGCCGGGAACGGCGGGCACGCCCTCCTGGCCTCCCTCATCGAGCCCCCTCGACACGCCACAAGCCTTACATGCCGCGATCCTGGCAAGAAGGTAGATCAACGTCAGCCCGGCCGGCCCCGGAGGGTCGGCTCATGCCAAGGAGAAGCGCATGTCGCAGGTGGAAGAGTCCATCGAGGTTCGCGTCCCCGTGACGGACGCCTACAACCAGTGGACCCAGTTCGAGGACTTCCCCGAGTTCATGGACGGTGTCGAGCGCATCGAGCAGCGCACCGACACCCTCACCCACTGGAAGACGAGCATCGGCGGAGTGGAGCGGGAGTTCGACGCGGAGATCACCGAGCAGATCCCCGACGAGCGGGTCGCCTGGACCAGCGTCGGCGGGGAGGCCCGGCAGGCCGGAGTCGTCACGTTCCACCGCATCGACGACGGCACCACCAAGGTCATGCTCCAGCTCGACTACGCCCCGGACAGTCTGACCGAGAAGGTCGGCGACAAGCTCGGCTTCGTCAAGCGCCAGGCCACCGGCGACCTGAAGCGCTTCAAGGAGTTCATCGAGCGGCGCGGCGGCGCCGCGACCGGCCAGTGGCGCGGCGAGGTCTGAACCCGCGTCGACGTCGTCCCTCGGACCAGTTCCGGCACAGGACGAACGAGCAAGGAGTGCCCTTCATGCATGATGTGCTTCCCCCGCCCGCCGAGGCGTTCGTCCGGTACGCCGACGCGCTGGCGGCCGGGAAGGTGGACTGCCCGCTGCCCGGCGGCGGCAATACCGCCGCCCGGTTCGAAGCGCTGGCAGGGCTCGCACGCGAGGACCTGTGCACGGCCCGGCTGGCGGAAGGGCATCTGGACGCGGTGGCGATCCTCGCCGAGCTGGAGGGAGAGCCGGTGCGCCCCGGCGAGTACTGGGGCGTGTGGGCGGCCGAACCGCCCGGCTCCGGACTGACCGCCACCCGTACGGCGGACGGCTGGGTGCTCGACGGGGTCAAGCAGTACTGCTCCGGGGCGCACGTCTGCACGCACGCCCTGGTCACCGCGCTCGCCGACGACGGACGCCGGCTCTTCGCGGTGCGCACCGGTGACCCCGCTCCCGAGGACGGTCCCGGCTGCCGCCCGGTGCCCGGGACGTGGCAGGCGGTCGGCATGGCCGGCAGCGACAGTCCGGACGTCCGCTTCACCGCGGTGCCCGCCACCCCGGTGGGCGGGGTGGAGGCGTACCTGCGCCGCCCCGGCTTCCACCACGGCGGTGTGGGCGTGGCCGCCTGCTGGTACGGCGGGGCCCAGGCCGTGGCCCGCGTCCTGTTCGAGCGGGCCGGGCGGCGCGCCGACCCGTTCACCGACGCGCACGCCGGCGCGGTCGACCTGCGGCTGCACACGGCCGGGGCGGCACTGGCGCGGGCGGCCGAGGAGATCGACGCCGACCCGCTGGACAAGGCCGGTACGGCCGCGCTGCGCGCCCTGCGGGTACGGGCACTCCTGGCCGAGGTGTGCGCCGAGGTGCTGGACCGGGTGGGCCGGGCGACCGGCGCCGGGCCGCTGTGCCACGACGAGCGGCACGCACGCGCCACGGCCGACCTGGCCGTCTACGTACGCCAGCACCACGCCGAACGGGATCTGGCCGCCCTGGGCGCCCTGGTGTGCCGCGGTGACGGAGCCGACCGATGAGCGCCGCCGCCGAGGGCTACGCCGACCCGATCCAGGCCCCCGGCACCGACGAGCGGGAGTGGCGCGCCTGGGACGGCTGGGACCGGATGCCGGAATACGCGCTGCCGACGGCGGGGCGGGTCGTCGTGGTGGCGGCCCACCCGGACGACGAGGTCCTCGGCGTCGGCGGAACCCTCGCCCGTCTCGCGGCGGCCGGGGTCGCCCTGACCGTGGTGTCCGTCACCGACGGCGAGGGGTCGCACCCCGGCTCCACCCGCCTGACCCCCGACCGGCTCGCCGAGCTGCGCGCCGGTGAACTACGTGACGCGCTCGGGGAGTTGGGCGCATCGCAGGCGGAGGTCATACGGCTGCGGCTGCCCGACACCGGGGTGGCCCGGCACGAGGACCGCCTGGCGGGCGAACTGGCCGCCCTGCTGCCGGACGCCGCGCTCTGCCTCGCGCCGTGGACGGGGGACGTACACGGCGATCACGAGGCGGCGGGCCGCTCCGCGCTGGCCGCATCGCGTGCGGTGTCGGTGCCGTGCCGGCTGTACCCGGTGTGGCTGTGGCACTGGGCCCGCCCCGGAGACACCCGAGTGCCCTGGCAACGGGCCGCCCGGATCGACCTGCCGCCCGAGACCCAAGCCCGCAAGCGCGCCGCCGTCGACCGGTTCGTCACCCAGATCCGGCCGCTCGGTGACGCGCCGCAGGACGCCGCGGTGCTGCCCCCGGACGAGGTGGCCCACCATCTGCGCGGCTGGGAGGTGGTGTTCGGATGACCCGCCCCCGCACCCCCGACGCGTACTTCGACGGCATGTACCGCGCCGCCCCGGACCCGTGGCGGCTGGCCGAGCGGTGGTACGAGCGGCGCAAGTACGACCTCACCGTCGCCGCCCTGCCGATGGCCCGCTACCGGCGCGCGTTCGAGCCGGGCTGCTCCGTCGGTGAGCTGACCGTCCGCCTGGCGGAGCGCTGCGACGCCGTACTCGCCTGCGACCGGGTCGAGTCGGCGGTCAAGACCGCCCGCGAGCGCACCGCCGGTCTGCCGAACGTCTCGGTGCGCCGGATGCTGGTGCCCGGGGAGTGGCCGGACGGCTCCTTCGACCTCGTCGTACTCTCCGAACTCCTCTACTACTTGGACGACAGCACCCTGGACGAGCTGCTGGAGCGAGCGGTGGGGTCCCTGGAACCGGCCGGCACGCTGGTCACCGTCCACTGGAACCATCCGGTGGCCGAGCACCTCAGAACCGGCACCGGTGTCGCGCGCCGCCTCGACGCGCAGCCGGGACTCGCCCTGCTCGCCGACCACCGCGAGGAGGACTTCGTCCTCCAGGTCCACCAGCGCACCGGCCCGGACGGCCGTACGCCCCCCGGGGTCGCCGCTCGCGAAGGGCTGGCATGAGACCGGCCACCCTCGCGGTCGTCGTCCCCGCCCATGACGAGGAACGCTTGCTCCCGGCCGCCCTCACGGCGCTCGCCCGCGCCGCCCGCCACCCCGATCTGGCCGCCGTCGAGGTGCTGACGGTGGTGGTGGCCGACGCCTGCCGCGACCGTACGGAAGCGGTGGCCCGTGACGCCGGCGCCCTGGTCGTCCGCACCGACTGCCGCAACCCCGGCCTGGCCCGCGCGGCCGGCGTCCGGCACGCGCTCGACCGGAGCCTCACCGGGCCCTCCGCCCTGTGGGTCGCCACGACCGACGCCGACAGCGTCGTCCCGTCCGGCTGGCTCGCCCACCAGCTCGCCCACGCACGGGAGGGCTGGCAGGCCGTCGTGGGTACGGTGACCCTGCCCCCGTCCTCGCCGCTGGCCGCGCCGCACCTCGCGCTGTACGAGAAGACGCGGCCACCGACCGGCGCCCCCTGGATCCACCCGCATGTGCACGGCGCCAACCTGGGCTTCGCCGCCGACACCTACCTCGACGCCGGCGGTTTCCCGCCGCTCACCACCGGAGAGGACAGGGCCCTCGTCCACGCCCTGGAACACCGCGGCCACCGCGTCCTCCGCACCGCCACCTGCCCGGTCCTGACCTCCCCCCGCCTCCACCCCCGCGCCCACGACGGCTTCGGCCACTACCTGTCGGAGATGGCCGGCACCACGGATGCCTGACGCTGCGGCGCGGCCGTTACCGCCGTAGGGGGCTCAGGCTTACGGCAGTTCGTCGGTGCCGGGCATCGGCGACCCGTACCGACACCCTGCGGGGCCGAGCCCCGGGCCACTGCCGACCAGTGACGGACCGTAGAGTTTCAGGTGGGCGGTGTCGCCCCCGGTGGGCCAGCGGGACAGGGAAGCGTTGGGTAGCGGCGGGCCCGGCCGCCGGGTCCTGCTCGTCACGCACGACGGCGTCCAGCTCGCCCTCCGGTACGTCCTGGCCCTGTCGTCTGGCAGACCGTGCAGGTGAGCGCTGATTTTCGTGATCAAGCCGCGATTGACACCGGCACTGAGTACACCGGAAGGTGATTGCTCGGACGGCTGGGGTGGGGACGTGGAACGGCAGCAGTACGTGGAGAGATGCTCGGAGCTCTTCGCCGTGGGTGGCTATGAGGCTGTGAGAGCAGCGGCAGAGGCGGGGCTCGAGGAGTGCGGACCGGATGCGGTTCTCTACCGCTGGCTGGGACAGGCACATGCCGCGGAAGACGAGGAGGACCACGATCGTGAGGCCGAGGCCGCGTATCGCAAGGGCCTCGCACTGGCAGCGGACGATCTCGGACTCTTGGTGTCGTACTTGGAGCTGTGCCTTCGCTCGGACTCCTTCGATCACCCGGGGCGGGCGCGCCGTGCGGTGGCTCTGCAGGAGAGAATTGAAGAGCTGGCCCCACCCGGATCAACCGAACGCCGGCGAGTCGATGATGCGACGGGCTGGGCAGGGCGGGGTTACTGGGACGACCTGAACGTAGCTGTTGTTCAAGGGCAAGCGCAGCAGGCAGCCACAGCGGAGCAGAGCGTGCTGGTCACCGACGCGCTGCGGCGAGCCGCTCGTGGTGAGGCCGAGGAGGACACAGGGGAAGACCTCCAGGCCGCTGAACTTGCTGCTGCGGTTGAGCTGCTGCAGGGGGCCCGGAACGCGCCGCTCCGCCTGATTCTCGCGCACCGGGTAGAGGCGTATGTGCTGACGTTCGTCGCGTCGTTCGGCCTGAACAAGGCACTGGTGTGGAGTGGAGTGCTGGACTTTAGTCTGTGGGGCTGGTTGTTCTGGGTCCCCATGCTCGTCGCCGAAGCCAAGCTCCGCCGGGCCAAGAAGCTGGGACAGGAGCGCGTCATCGCGCGCATACAGGCGCGCCATGACGAAACGCGGCTGCACAGCCAACCTGAGAACAAGCATCTGTGAGAGCGCCCGCGATGAGGAGGACGGTGCCGTCTGCGGTCGTGGCCCGAGCCGTGTCCGCCGTCAGCCCATCGAACGCAACACATCCAGTTCGCTCCCGAGCTTGTCCCGCAACACGTCATGCTGCGGCCCCAGCCTGAATCCCTCGTCCCTCCACCGGTCGCCGGGATACAGCCACACGGGCTTGCCCACCAACTCGGCCGGCTCCCACTCGTACCGTGGCCAGACGTGGGCATGCAGGAATGGGTCGGTGTTTCCGAGAATCTCCAGGTTGACCCGGCGGAAGTCGGGGTCCAGGCGTCGGCAGACGCGCTCGACGGCCTCTCCGAGCCGGTCCATGTCGGACAGAAACGACAGCCGCCTCGCTCTCGGCAGATCAGACAGCCGCTGAACACCTGGCTCGTCCACGAGGAGAACCGAGTAACCCGGCAGGAACTGAACGTCGCCGATCACCGCGAACCCCGCCTCAAGCCGTCGCAGCACGGTCGGGTTCTGACCGCGGAGAGCGGCGCCGATCCGATCCATCCGCCAGTCACCAGTCATGGTTCCAACTTAGCCACCGGTGACCAAAGCCCGTTCTTCGCTCCGCACCTTCTCCACATACACCAAGAACCAACCAGCCGAGTGGGTGCAGGTCCTGGACCGACTGAGTGTGGAGCCGTTCTACGCCGCGTGCAAGCAGCGGTTGCACGAGCTCCTGCGTGCCGAGTCCGGCGGTGTGTTCCTCGAAGTCGGGGCGGGTACCGGGGAGGCCGCCCTGGCCCTGCGCTCAGGCAGCGGGGCGGAGGTCGTCGCGGTCGACAGTTCCTGGACGATGATCGCGCGGGCACGGGACCGGGGACTGCCACGCACAGTTGTCGCGGACGGACACCGGCTGCCGTTCGGCGCGGACCGGTTCGACGGCGCCTGGGCCGACCGCGTCCTGCAGCACGTCGCCGAACCGGACCGGGTGCTGGACCAACTGCTGCGGGTGGTGCGGCCCGGCGGCCGGGTCGCTCTGGCCGACCCGGACTACGACACCCAGGTACTTGACATCGACTGACAAGTCGCGGTCGGGGGGAAAGAGAACCTCTTCGGAATGCTGAAGCGGGCGATGACGAGGCCCGCGCTCAACGCTCCGCCCGCGTCTCAAGTGCCTTGGGCCGGACGGGCTACCGCCCATGCCGCCTCGATCATGTGGAAGATCTCGTCGACCGCGGCCTGCGGCTCGGCAGTCTCGCGGGCCAGGGTGTACGCGTCGATCACGAACCGTGCGATCGTCCGGCAAGTCGTCGTTGTCGGCGGCAGGTTGAGATTGGCGGCGATGGCGGTCGCCAGTGCGTCGGCGTGGCGCAGTCGCATCGACTCCTCGTAGTCCCGCAGGGCGGGTGACGCGACGATCATCCGCCAGACCGGGGCGGCGTCGTCGCCCGTGCAGTGCCGTACCAGGGCGTGGATCTCCTGGCGCAGGGCGGGGATGAGGGGTTCGTGCGGGGCGCGGTCGGTGACCGCCCGTACCAGGCGCTGCTCGAAGTCCTCGTCCTGTTCGAACACCAGGGCCTCTTTCGAGGCGAAGTGGGAGAAGACCGTGGTCACGGCCACGTCGGCCTCGGCGGCCACCTCGCGGATGCCCACCGCGTCGTACCCGTGCGCCAGGAAGAGCCGCAGGGCGGTGTCGGCGATCTTCTGGCGGGTCGCGGCCTTCTTGCGCTCGCGGCGTCCGGTCGGCACGGTCATGGCTTGATCCTAGCAGCTATGAAATCACACCTGTTCTTAAAAGCTAACCGTTAGTGCTATGTTCGGCCGCATGAGAAAAGTGAGCTTCGCCGAGTTCGGCGGTCCGGACGTCCTGCGACTCGTGGACGCCGAGGAGCCCCATGCGGGCCCGGGACAGGTGCGCATCGCCGTACGGGCGGCGGGTGTGAACCCCGTCGACTGGAGAATCCGGGAGGGCCAGGTCCTCGGGGCCCATCCGGTCGAGCTGCCCTCCGGGGTGGGGCTGGACGCCGCCGGGGTGGTGGACGAGGTGGGCGAGGGCGTCGTAGGGGTCGAGGCCGGCGACCGCGTTTTCGGCGAAGGGGCCGACACCTACGCCGAGTTCGCCGTGCTGTCGGCCTGGGCCCGGATGCCCGAGGGGCTGACGTTCGAGGAGGCGGCCGGGTACCCCTCCGTGGTGGAGACCGCGCTACGCGTCCTGCGCGAGGTCGGCGTACGGCCCGGCGAGACGCTGCTCGTGAGCGGCGCGGCCGGGGGAGTGGGGTCGGCGGTGCTGCAGATCGCTCGCGACCGCGGCATCAGGGTGATCGGCACGGCCGGGGCCGCCAACCAGGACTACCTGCGCGGCCTGGGCGCCCTCGCCACTACGTACGGAGACGGCTGGACCGAGCGTGTACGGCGCCTCGGCCCGGTCGACGCGGCCCTGGACCTCGCCGGCTCGGGCGTGATCCGCGAACTGACCGAGCTGACGGGCGATCCTGGACGAGTACTCTCCATCGCCGATCTCGACGCGCCGAAACTCGGTGTCCGCTTTTCCGGAGTGGCCGGCAGCGTCCCGGACGCACTCGCGGAGGCCGTCGACCTGATCTCGCGGGGGAGTCTGCGCATCCCGGTAGAGAAGTCGTACCCACTCGAGGAGGCCGCGGCGGCCCACATCGACAGCCGGGCGGGGCATACGCGCGGACGCCGGGTTCTGGTCGTCTGAGCCTCGGCCCAGCACGGCCGCCGCAGCCGTAGCCGATCTGCCGGACTCCCCGTCGCGGGCATCCCTCTCTGGTCCACCGGGTGAGCTACTAGCTCAAGTGATGCTGTGTCCACTCGGAGACGCTGCTCAGTCGGGCGGCGGCTATGGCCGGGTCACCCGTCCGGGTCGGCTGGTCCACCTCGAAGTCATGGCCGGTCAAGCTGCTCTCTTCCTCGACGATGCGAGCGATGCGATAGGCCAGCTTCATCACTTCGGACGTCGCCGGCCCCGCGTGGCGGTAAGCGACCTCGATATGGCCCGTGTCACCGCAGTAGTCGAGCTGCACGCGTCCCGGCGGACCAACGGTCTCCAGGGTGAGGCTGTACAGGTACTCCTCGGACTCGACGGGGCCGATGTCCCGCGAGACTCGTCTCAGGATTCGGCCCCACTCGTTCCGTTGCGCCCGAGTAAGCCGGAGCGGCGGCAGGTCGCCATCGGGATCGAAGTCGGCGTTGAGACGGTCAAGCGTCTCCTGAAGCGTCAGGCCCGGCTGCACCCGCACGAGCGTGATGTCGTAGCTCACCGGGTGAACGTATGCGACCTTCTGCTACTCGGCCACAGCGTTCTTCCAGCTTTCACAATTGACTCGCTCATGGTGCTCCGAACGAAACGGCCCAGGGCGCCAGGTCGGTGAGCCTGCTCGCCGCGTAGCGGGGAAACTCCGGCGCGGTCATCGGTTCCGTAGTGGGCGGCCGTGTCACCCCGCGCCCATGGCACCGCGGTGCGTTTGACGCCCGTGAAGGTTTTGGCGCACCGGCGCTCCTGGAGGCGCAGGCTGATTGCGGCCGGCCGCTCGGGCACTTGCCGCTGCTCTGAGAAGCCCGGCGGTAGCGGTCTGGCGTGCTGTCCTCTGCGGGGCATCCTGCGCCGACTTCAAGGGCGTCAGTTGCTCACCTTGAGGCGGCGGAACATGTCCGGGAGAAACTGCCGCAGAAGAGCCCGACGCCATCGCAACCGCGGGCCGCGTGGGCGCGTCATGTGCGGTGATCGAGTGCTGATGTTCTGGGAGGGCTCTGTTGTCGTCGCCGCCTCCGCTGCCGCCGTCGTTGCTCCCGCCGCGCGGGCAGTCCATTGCCGTACGGGTCCGGCGCTCATTTCGTTCGCGTAAGGCGTTGTCGGGTGTCACGCAGTGGTTCATCGACTGGGGTGTCCCGATCGCTGTGATCATCGGATGGGTCTGGGTGTTCGGGGCCGTTCGTGCCGAGAAGAGCTGGAGCGGCATATACCGGGTGTTCACGCTCATCGACAGACCCGTACACGTCTCGTCCTGGGGCGCGTCGGTCATCGGCTGGCTGCTGGTACCGGCGCTGATCGGCGGGGTCGCCGGTCATGTGATCGCTGCGCGAATGCAACGGGTCAAGGAGATCGCCACCAACCACCTCTTCCGCCGCCGGAGCCTTGCCCGGCGGCTGAAGCTGCCGGGCAGGATCACCTTCCTCGAGACGCTGCACCTCAAGGGCCCGCATGACCAGGAGTTCCTGGACCGGTACGTGCGGCGGGCGCACCGGGGAGACTGGAAGAAGGCCCAGGACCACTGGGAGATTCTCGTCCGGGACGTGCTGTGCACGGTCGAACTCGCCGATCTGGACCGCACCGAGGCCCTCGCCTCCGCTGAGAGCTGTGCACGCGCCGTCATGTGGATGACCAGCTACGAGGACAAGTGCCTCGTGTGCATCGCACGCGCCACCCATCCGTAGCCCCTGCCCGAAGGACGGTCCTGATGCAGACACGAAGCACCGTGGAGATTGCCCGCGCCGCGTTGCGCGAGATCTTTCCCACCGCCTCCGAGGACGGCCTGGACGAGGCGGCACGTCATCTCACCCGCTGGGGAGTCGAGGGCCACGGGAACCTGCTCGGTCGCGCTGCAGCCGCGCTCATGTACCTCGACTTGGCCCAGGTCGCCCAGGAGAACGGTGAGTATGTGCCGCCAGAGGTCCGAGCGGCAGCCGAGGGTGCCGAGCGGACCTGGCGCGAGCCTTCCGGTCCCGATCGTCGCCCGCGCTCGTCCGCGTAGGTGGTCACCGTCCACTGGCCGGCCGCAGGGGACCCGTCCGCCCTACGGGCACCGTGTCCGCTCCCGTCCCTGGGGGGTGGTCTCCCCGGCGTATGCCAGGCGTAGGTTGCAAGTGGCCGGCGTAGCGGGCAGCGACGCGCTCGTGTTGGGTGGAGGACGGGGGCGTGCGGGCGATGTGCCCTGCCGGGCGGCGACGCGCCCGCGACCAGATCTGGCTGCGCTGCCGGGCCGGCCACGATGCCTCGACGCGGCCGAACGGGCGTCCTGAACGCGCGGTTGCGCAACCGTCCGCGCCCTGCGCGAGGCCGGGCGCTTGCTGCGTCGCGGCTTCCCCACCGTGAGCGACGTGGGTGGCGCCGACCACGGCATGGCCCGAGCGCTGGACGAGGGCCTGCTGCCCGGGCCCCGTCTCGTCTTCGCCGGCAAGGCGCTCCCCCAGACCGGTGGCCACGGCGACCCGCGCCCGCTGTCCGAAGACGGTGTGCCCTCTGTCAGCGCCAGCCGGACTTCGCCCGCATCGCCGACGGCCCGGACGCCGTACGCGCCGCCGCGCGCGAAGATGCTGCTCTCCGGTGGCGTCGCCTCCCTGCACGACGCGGTGTCCGCCGTGCAGTACACCGACGACGAGATCCGCGCGGCGGTCGCGGAGGTCACTTACGAGCAACTGGCCGAGGCCGGCAAGCGGTTAGGCCTGGGCGAGGCGTCGTACCGCAAGATGGACGACGTACGGGTGGCCGGCCTCGGCGCGCTGGAGAAGGCACACAAGGCGGGCGTGAACCTCGTCATCCGCTCGGCCACCCCGACCACCGCCCGTCTGCTGCGCATGGAGGGCCGGATTGGCACGCTCGCCGTCGGCGTCCACGCCGATCTGCTCGTCGTCGACGGCGGTCCGCTGGGGGAGTGCCTCAAGCACGGCATCAAGGCGGGCACACCGGCCTGACCGCGCTCACCACCCCAACGCCTTGCCTCCCAGGCCGGGCAGGTGGCCGAACAGGACGTCGGCGGGCCCCGCGATCTCGACCTCCGCGCAGGCCGCGGGCAGCAACAGCGTGTCCGCCGGGCCGAGTTCTTCGTTCCAGCCGCCCGTCCGCACCCGTACCGGAAGGCCGACGTTGGTGAGGATCTGGGCGGTGGCGAAGGAGCGCCGCAGCGGCTCCGCGGTGCCGGCGCGCCACCGTTCGAGGGCGAAGTACGGGCCGGCGCACAGGAAGACCCGTTCCACCGCGTCGCCGACGGCGATGCCCAGTCCGGGAGTGAAGTCGGGTCGGGTGTCCAGGTCGACCTCCTGCATCAGCATGTCCAGGTTGGCGGCGAACTCCGCGTCGCTCACCGGGGAGCCGTCCTCCATGTGCCAGCGCATCGCGTGCTGCTGGACGTCGGAGGTCTGCTCGATCTCGTAGATCAAGGTGTCGGGTCCGAAGCTGTGCGGGGTGCCGCCGGGTACGTAGAGGGTCTCTCCCGCGCGTACCGGCAGCCGGCGCAGCACGGCGTCGAAGTCCTGCGCCTCCAGCGCGGCGCGCAGCCGGTCGGCCGTGACGCCGTCCCGGACGCCGCACAGGGCGGTCGCACCGGGGGCGGCGTCGAGGATGTGCCACGCTTCCGTCTTGCCGTTGCGCTCTCCTTCCAGGCGCCGGGCGGTCTCGTCGTCGGCGTGCAGGTGCACGGGCAGGGTGCCGGTGGCGTCGATGAACTTGGTCAGTACGGGGAAGTACTCGCCGGTCCATCCGGCGCCCATCAGCGCTTCGGGATGGTCGGCGACCACTTGGCGCAGGGAGCTGCCGGCGAGCGGCCCGTTGGTCACCACGCCGATGTTGCCGGTGACGTCGCTGCATTCCCAGGTCTCGGCGATGCTCCAGTCCGGGATGCCGGTCTTGCCCAGGCGGCGTGCGATGGCGTGCCCGCCGAACACCAGCGACTTCGCCGTGACGGTCAGCCGCAGCGGGTACAGAGCCGGGTCGGCACTCACAGGATCGGCTGGCCGCCGGTGACCGCGATCCGTGCGCCGGAGACGTAGCTCGCCTCGTCGGAGGCGAGCATGACGTACACCGGTGCGAGCTCGGCCGGCTGGCCCGCGCGCCCGAGCGGGAAGTCCGAGCCGAAGCCCTCGACCTGCTCGGGCGGCATGGTGGAGGGGATGAGCGGCGTCCAGACGGGGCCCGGCGCGACACTGTTGGCGCGGATTCCCCGGGGCGCCAGCATCTGGGCCAGGGCACCGGCCATGTTCGCCAGACCCGCCTTGGTGACGTCGTACGGAAGGAATTGCGGCGGGGGCATGTCGGAGTTGACCGAGGTGGTCGCGATGATCGACGCGCCGGGCCGCATGTGGGGGACGGCCGCCTTGGCCAGGTGGAAGAAGGCGCTGATGTTGGTGGCCAGGGTGTGGTCCCACTCCTCGTCGGGGATGTCCTCGATGGACTCCCGCGTCATCTGGAA
The DNA here is from genome assembly GCF_004784475.1 of Streptomyces bauhiniae. Taxonomy (GTDB): domain Bacteria; phylum Actinomycetota; class Actinomycetes; order Streptomycetales; family Streptomycetaceae; genus Streptomyces; species Streptomyces seoulensis. The sequence goes on along the minus strand of NZ_SRRT01000002.1, from coordinate 497,573 downwards.
CGCGGCGTTGTTGACGAGCACGTCCACCCGGCCGAACTCCTCGACCGCCTTGTCGATGACGGACCGGCAGTGCGCCGGATCGGCCACGTCACCGGGGACCAGTACGCAGCGGCGGCCGGCCTCCTCCACCCAGCGCCGCGTCTCGGCGGCATCGTCGTGCTCGTCGAGGTAGGAGACCAGGACGTCCGCTCCCTCGCGGGCGTAGGCGATGGCGACGGCCCGGCCGATCCCGCTGTCCGCCCCGGTGATCACCGCCGCCTTGCCGGACAGGCGCCCGAACCCTCGGTAGCTCTCCTCACCGTGATCGGGACGGGGAGTCATCTCGCTCGTGACACCGGGCGGGGACTGCTCCTGACGAGGCGGCTGGGACATGGGGCCTCCCTGAGATCGGACCCGTCGGATCGCTTCTCGACCGGGCCCGTGGCAGCGGCACCGTGCGCGGGCGTCCGCCACATGTCACTGGGCCCCGAAGCCGTGCATACCCATGGTGACCCAGCCGCCGACGCCCTGCCACGTGATGCGGAGGGCGTGCGGCGGAGGGGGCCGGAGGCGGTGGCCTGCGGTGGTTGGCGCGATTGAGCTGGGCATGATTGTCTAGTGACAACTAATTGTCCCGTGGCCCAGAAGGAGGAGCGTGCGTCCTCCGGTGTGGGCTTCCAGCCATGCGGCGCGAGCGCTCGCGGCCCCCGTGGGGACCTTGTGGGTCATCAGACTGTGGGGCGACTTCGACGCTCACTCCATCCACGTCGTCGAACGGGTCAGCTACGAAGTGCTGCGGAGCAGCGTCGCGCCCGTCGTGTTCGACCTGCGTCAAGTGACCTTCGTCAACACGGCGTTGCTGAATCACCTGATCGCGCTCCGCCTGCACCGCCGCGTCGGCCTCGTCGGGGCCGACCGGCTGATGCGACTGATGATCGAGGTGAGCGGGGCCGCGCTCCCCGTCTTCGTCGACCTCGCCGCCGCCCGCTCCGCCCTGTCGGCGGACGAGGCGCCCGAGGCGTGACCGCCGGCAGGGACCGGGCACGCGGTGAGGGGAGTGGCGCGACAGCCACTCCCCTCACCGCGACGTGACCCGGCATCCGTTCAGGACGCCGGGAGAACTAGCGGTGCTGCCACGGAACGCGGGAGCTGATCCCGCGCCCGGAGGTGTTGATGTTGTTGGTGATGTCGCCGACGCTGAAGTTGATCAGTCCGCCGCAGGCGAGGAGGCAGAAGCCGGGGGTGGGGTCGGGGGGCGTCGGAGCCGCGGTGACCTGGACGTTCGTGGTGCTGTTGGAGGCGTCGCATTCGGTGTTGCCGTTGTAGGCGGCGGTGATGGTGTGGCTGCCGGCGGTGGTGAAGCTGGCCGTGTAACTGGCCTGGCCGTTGGCGTTCACCGGCACGGTGTCGAGCAGGTCGCTGCCGTCGAAGAACGTGACGCCGAGGCCGCCGGTGGGGTCGGAAGGGCAGTCGACCGTGGCCAGGAGCTGTACGGGGCTGTTCACCGAGGTCGACTGCGGGCTGGCCGTCACGGTGGTGCTCGACGGTACGGCCCAGGCGGGTGAGGCGAGCCCCAGTACGGCGGCGAGGGCGGCGGCGACGGTCAGTCTCGCTTTGCGTGGCGTGATGTGCACCGGTTCGGTTCCTTGTTCGCTTCCCGGCCCGCGGGGTGCGGGTGCCGTGGGGTGCCTCACGCTAGGGCGGTCGCTTCCGCCCTCCAGGGACATGGCGCTCGAAGTAGCCTGGTCGGATCAGCCGACTGCGCCGGTCGCCGGGCGATCGGGTGAGCGGACGGGTCAGATGCCGGGCGCTCCGACGCGTGTGTAGGGCAGACCGGGGCTGGTACCGCCCGCGGTGGTGATCGTCACGGTGACCGGGCCCGGCGCGCCCGCCGGCGCGACCGCGGTGACCTTCGTGTCCGACACCACGGTGAACGGGGCGAGCGAACCTCCGAAAGTGACGGCCGAGGCTGTGGCCAGGTTGGCGCCGGTGAGGGTCACCACGGTGCCCGCCGCTGTCGGGCCGCTGCTGGGCACCAGGGCCGTCAGTGTGGGCGGGGCGACATAGGTGAAGGTCAGGGCGTTGCTCGTACCGCCCGGCGTGACCACCGTGATCGGCACGCTGCCCGCACCGGGAGGAGCGGTGGCCGTGACTTGCGTCGCCGAGACCACGGTGAACGAGGCTGCGTTGGCGGAGCCGAAGAGGACGGCGCTGGTGTTGAGCAGGTTGGTCCCGGTCAGGGTGACCACGGTGCCGCCGGCCGCCGGACCCTGGACGGGATCGCCGCTCTGGAGGGTGGGCGGCGCGGCATAGAAGAAGAAGGCGTCCGGGGCGCTGGTGCCTCCCGGCGTGGTCACCCTCACCTCGGCGGCTCCGGGGATGCCGGGGGGCGTGACGGCGGTGATCTGGGTGGCCGAGTTCACCAGGAACGACGTGGCCGGAATCCCCGCGAAGGTGACCGCCGTGGCTCCGGTGAACCCGGTCCCCGTCAGGACGACACTGGTGCCGCCCGCGGTCGGGCCGTTGGCGGGCGACACTCCCGTGACCGTGGGTACCTGCGCGACAACGTAGGTGAACGTCACCGAGTTGCTGTTGCCGGTCGGATGGATGACCGTCACCGCCGCCGCTCCCGCCGCGCGGGGAGGGCTCACGGCGGTGATCTGGGTGGCCGAATTGACGGTGAAGGACGTGGCGTTGGTGCTGCCGAAGCGTACAGCGGTGGCCCCGGTCATCCCCGTGCCGGTGAGGGTGACGGTCGTACCCCCGGTGGTGGGCCCCTGCGTGGGATTGATGGTGTTGATCGTGGGCGGCATGAGGATGCTCCAATGGCAGCCTGGGCGAAGCCTGGGGCGAGGGGGCTGCCGCCCGGCGTGAACCGGGCGGCAGTTGGGGGTGGGTCAGATACCGGGGCCGGCGACGTAGGTGAAGGCGTCGGTGGCCGTGTCGGAGCCGGCCGCGTTCGTCACCACCACATCGACCGCACCGGCGGCACCGGGCGGGGTCACCGCCGAGACGGTGGTGCTGTTCACCACGGAGAACGGCGCCGGGGTGCCGTCGAAGGTGACGGACTCGGTGGTGTCGAGGTTGGTGCCGGTGATGGTCACACCCGTACCGCCCGAGGTCGGTCCGGAGGCGGGTGCGACGGTGGTCACGGTGGGGGCGTCCACGTAGGTGTAGGACAGACCGTTGTTCGTCCCGCCCGCCGTGGTCACACTCACCCCCACCGGGCCGGGCGCCGCGCCCGCCGGAACGGTGACGGTGAGCTGGGTGTCGGAGACGACCGTCGGCGTGGCGGTGACGCCGCCGAAGGACACGCTGGTGGCCGTCGACAGCCCGACACCGTTGACGGTGACCGTGTTGCCGCCTTCCAGCGGGCCGGAGACCGGGCCGATCCCGGACTTGAACGGCGCTCCCACGTAGAAGAACGGGATGGGGTTGCTGGTACCGCCCGGGGTGGTCACGGTGACTCCGACCGTGCCGCTGCCCGAGGGGGAGACGGCCGTGACCTGGGTCGGTGAGACGTTGGTGATGCTGGTGGCCGACTTGCTGCCGAACTTGACGGCGGTCGTGCCGGACAGATTCGTACCTGTGATCGTCACCAGCGTGCCGCCGCCGGTGGACCCCTGGTTCGGGGAAATGGGCATGGAGGGACTCCTCACTGACAGGACAGACAGGGGGCACAGCGGAACCGTGAGCTTGTGAGGGCCGGCCTTGGCCGAGGAGGTGTACGGGAGAGCAGGCGGCTGAAGCATGCCGTCGTGCCGAGAGGATTCCCTTGGCGTCGGACAGATGAAGTCGCACAGGGAAAAACCGGCAGACGCCGCCCCTTACCGTGTTCCCCGGTCGTGGGATGGGCGGCCCACCGGTTCGCTGCTTCAAGTACTCCATACGCAGGTCGAGTTGGCAAGACGTCAATCACTCGATCCAGGGGCAATGGGCGCACGAGGGGCATGGTGCCGCACCGGCGTACGCCTCGATGTCAGTGCGCCGTCAGGGCGACCGTGGCCCAGATCGTGCGGGCGCCGTCGTCGTCCACGTGCGTGCCGAACTCCCGGGTGCAGCCGGCGACTATGCCGAGACCGCGGCCGAAGCCCGGGACCTTGTGCCAGTGCTTCTCCGTCGCCGTCCGCCCCTGATCGCGCACCTGGACGCGCAAGTGGGTCCGGTTCCTCCGCAGGCTGGCGATGATGACGGTGCTGTCGGTGTGGACGATGGCGTTCGTGGCCAGCTCCGTGGTGACGAGCAGGGTCGTGTACCGGACGTCCCGGTCCGCCAGACCCTGTTCCTCCAGCCATAACCCGCTTAAATGACGGCAGATGGGAACGGCGCGGTCCATCGCGGGGAAGTAGACGGTGAGACTGCGTGACCGGCACTTGGCCGCAGCAGGCAGCCGGATGTCCGACGCGTCCGGCCATCTGTCGATGTCCGCCGCGGAGAGAACGATCCGCGCGCAGGCGCGTGTGGTGGTTTCCATGTCCCGTCGCTCCTGATCCTGTGGGGGCTTGAGACCTCGGCGGGCGTGGCCGGGGCCTCGGATGCACGGCTCTGCGATGGGCGGCGGTCCGGTGGCCTCCGGCCACCGACGAGGCGCGGGCCGGCCGATACGGGGACACCCCTGGAAGGTGCGGTCGCGAGGGCGGGCACTGAGGCGCTTCGCGTGGGGGCCGCGGCGCCTTTCGCGGAAGAGGGCCGCAGGCCGGCCGCGCGGCGGTGAGAACACCTGAGGCTGTCGTGTCCGGCGGCTCGTCCCGACGCGCCGGAGCGGAGATGGCGCGTCAGCCGGCGCTGGCCGGCGCCGGCTGACGCATCCAACGCCTCTCGCGGTGGGCCCATCGTGGTAGCCCGACCCACAACGACCGGCACGAAACCGGCGCCCTGCGTGCGGACTACCACACCACCGGAGAGGATGGGGCCCGCCGTTGGATGTCACAGTTATCCACTGATGGGGCATATGGCGGCAACACTTACCATGCGAGGTACACCCAGATGGCCTAATGCGTTGTGATGAAATCATTGCTATACGCGTGAGGCGGGTGATGACCGGACGGGCCGCGCACGCCGAGTGGGGCCCTCTGGCGAGGTCGGGCGGCCGTCTGTACTCCAATCGGGTGACGAACCGGATGCCCCCCTTGTTATGCCTCCCACCCGTGGCGCATTACTTGAGCACGAACCGGCGGGTTGCCCATCCTTCCCGGGAACGTGACTGCTACCCGTTCCGGTCGTCACTCCCCCCACGCGAAGTACGCGGCGATCAGGTCGAGTTCCCTTTCTCGGACAGTCACTCCCGGCAGTGGGACGCAACCGCTTTTACCGGTGTCGTGGCCATTGAGTGAACCAGTCATCTGTTCAAGGGAGTTCACATGTTCCGTTCTCGTCTCGCCGCCGCCACCGCCACCGCCGCTCTCGCGGCCGGTGCCGTCGTCGGCATCGCCCCGCTGGCGACGGCCGCCCCCGCGGTCTCCGCCTGTGTGTCCGACCTGCAGTCCGCGCAGACGGCCAACAACGCCGCCATCGCGGCCGACCAGGCCAACAACGCGGCCGGCGCCCGCATCCAGAACGTGGCCGCCGCCACGTACCTCGCGGCGGCCATCGGCGACTGCCAGGGTCAGCCGACCGTGGTGGGGGCCAACGTCCTCACCGCCACGGCGACCAACGCCACCGCCCTCGTGTACAACATCCTCGGCGTCACCAGCTCGGCGCTGAGCTCCGAGCAGGCCACGGCCTCCGCGCTCACCCAGGCGCTGGCCAGCGCGACCTGATCACCCCTTGAGCGGGAGGGCTCCGGCCCGGGCGCCCTCCCGCCCCCGTCGTCCCGGCGTCAGCCGGGACCCGCCGCCCGCCGGAGCCGCCCCCTCCCCAGGTCCGGCGCGCGGTGAGCGCGCAGGGCACTCGCCGTCGACGGCTGTGAGTGCCCTGCCCCGCGCCAGTACCCGGCCCCTTTCCTGGCAGGTCGCCATGTTGATCTCCGCTTTCCTCAATTCTCTTTGCCGGTCCTTTTCCGCGGCATCGCGATGGACCCTCCCCCCGGTTTTCCCCACTCCGCTCACGAGGCAGCCTGAGGCACCGAATTACCTTTCCGTGCTGCTGCGCGGCGGCCCGGACTGGATTCCGATTCCCGAGATATGGCACGTGAAATCCCTGGAATCCGAACCCAAGGTGAAGATCCTCTGCGGCAACGCATACGAACACTTCGAGTTCTCGGGCCTGTACGCCACCCACGAGGGAGCGGAGCTGCCCGTCTATCGCTGGTCCTGCCGTACCTACGTGGCCGAATAGCCGCCCCACCCGTCGAAGGGAACACCCATGACCGACTCACTCTCCCGTGCGAGCAGCTCGTGAGGCGGCGGGCCGGCGCCCGTGCGCGCGACGCCGTCGTCACCGGGATCGGACTCTGCCTCCCCGGTCCGCAGGACCCGGTCTTCACCGCCGACGAGCTCTGGAGCGTCGCCTCCACCGGGACGTCGTGCCTGGTCAAGAAGGGCGTCTACTTCGGTGGCGTCACCCTGCCCGCGGCCGTGTTCGAGGAGCGCGTGCCGGGCATCCCGGAGTTCTTCTCCCGCCACTACACGGACGCCCACCGCTTCGGGCTGGTCTCCCTCACACAGGCGTGCCAGGACGCCGGCCTCGATGTGCGCAGTGACCTGGAGGACGCCGCGGTCCTGGTGGGCCGGGGCGGAGTCGACGCCAACATCGACAGCTACCTCGCCGTGCTGCGCGCCGACCCGGCGACCTATCCCGTCGCCGAGGCGCTGGAGATGTTCGTCGCGGCGGAGCAGGCCGTCACCCCCTCGGACGTCGCCCTGGTGCAGGGCGCCCTCACCCGGTCCAGGGGCGCGAACTTCACGGTCTCGTGCGGCTGTGCCTCGTCCGCGGTGCAGGTCGGCAACGCGCTCGGCATGATCGCCGCCGGTGAGACCGACATCGCCGTGGTGACCGGGGTCGACGTCTTCAGCGTCACGATGATCCGCAACATCCAGCGCCTGCTGAGCGGCGCCCAGAAGGCGTACGACGCCATGCGCTCCGAGGACATGCCCAGCCTGCTGCCGTCGTTCGACGCGCTGATGCGTCCGTACGACGAGCGCGCCGACTGCATCAATCACGGCGAAGGGTCCGTGACGCTCGTGATCGAGAGCCGGGAGCACGCCTTCGCCCGGGACGCCCGCCCCTACGGCCAGGTCCTGTCGCAGGTCACCACACGGGACGGCCTCTCCAACCCGCTGGCCAGCGACGAGAGCGGCCGGGCCCTCGTGGCGGCGGCCCGCGGCTGCCTCGGGGACGACTGGGACATCGGCCAGGTGCCGTACATCCACGGCGGCAGTGACGGCAACGTGGTCGTCACGGCCTTCGAGTCGAACGCGGTCCGGGAGCTGTACGGCTCCGCGGCATCCGACCTCCTCATGACCTCGCAGGAGGGCTGCTTCGGGCACAACGGTGCCCCGGCGGGCTGTCTCGGGGTGGCCCTCACCCTGCTGATGATGCGGAACAGCCAGGTCTGCCCGACCGCCAACTGCGAGCAGCCGGCCGCCCACCTGACGTTCGACCCGGTCCCCGGCACGGTGTCCCGCCCCCTCGACTTCGACTACGCCTTCACCTTCAACTACCAACTGGGCGGAGTGAAGAGCGCGATCCTGCTGGGCAGTGCGGACGTCTGATCTGCGCCCGTCCGCCGCTCCGCGGCTCGTCCCTGCGGTTCCGCCCTCACGCACGAGTCCGCCGTCGCATCCTCGGCACCCCTCGCGTTCCCCCGCCCCTCGTGCAGTGACAAGGAGACTTCTGTGGCCAACGACAAGCACGCCCCCCGGCCGGTCACCGCGCCCATCGCCGTCATCGGCATGGGATGCCGCCTCCCCGGAGACGTCGATTCCCCGGCCGCGCTGTGGCGTCTGCTGATGGAGGAACGCGATGCGGTCGGCCCGCCACCGCCCGGCCGGGGCACGGGAGGCGCGGGGCGCGAGCCGGCCGCCGACGCGTCCTCCGCGCTCCGGGGCGGATACCTCGGGGACGTCTCGGGGTTCGACGCCGACTTCTTCGGCGTGGCGGGGCGCGAGGCCGACGTACTGGACCCCCAGCACCGGCTTCTGCTGGAGGTCGTCTGGGAGGCCCTGGAACACGCCGGACTGCCTCCCGACCGGCTCGCCGGGTCACCGACCGGCGTGTTCGCCGGACTGAGTTACCAGGACTACATGGACCAACTGGCCGGAAAACCCAGGGAACTCGAGGGCTCCATCCTGACGAACGGCCACTGCGTCGCCGCCGGCCGGATCTCCTACCTCCTCGGTCTGCACGGCCCGAGCATCGCCCTGGACACGGCGTGCTCCTCGTCCCTGGTCGCCTTCCACCTGGCCTGCGAGGCGCTGCACCGGCAGGAGTGCGACCTGGCGCTCGCCGCCGGTGTCACCCTCATGCTCGCCCCGCGCATCACCCGGTCCTTCGAGCGGATGGGCATGCTGTCCCCGACCGGACGCTGCCACACCTTCGACGCCGCGGCCGACGGATTCGTCCGCGGCGAGGGCTGCGGCGCCGTCGTCCTCAAGCGGCTGCCCGACGCCCGCCGCGACGGTGACCGCATCCTCGCCGTCGTCCGGGGGACCGCGGTGAACCAGGACGGCCGTTCCGACGGTCTCGCCGCCCCCTCCGCCGAAGCCCAGCAGTCCCTCTACCGCGCCGCGCTGGCGCGGGCCGGCGTCGACCCGGCCCGCGTCTCCCTGATCGAGGCGCACGGCACGGGCACCCCGCTGGGCGACCCCGTGGAGTTCGCGAGCCTCGCCGCCGTGTACGGCCACGGGCTCTCCCCGTGCGCGCTCGGCTCGGTCAAGACCAACCTGGGCCATCTGGAACCGGCCGCCGGCATCACCGGGCTCATCAAGACCGTGCTGTGCCTGGGGCGCGGGACGATCCCCGCCAACCTGCACTTCACCCAGTGGAATCCGGCCATCGCCGCCGACGGCACCCGCCTGTTCGTGCCGCGCGAGAGCACCCCCTGGCCCGGCAGGGAACCGGTCAGGCTGGCGGCAGTGTCCTCGTTCGGTTTCTCCGGCACCAACGCCCACGTGATCCTCCAGGAGCCGCCACCCGCCCGCCGTACCGGCCTGCCCGCACCGCGCCGGCCCCGGCAGGCACCGCCGGAGGTGATCCTGCTCGGGGCGGGATCGCACCGGGCGCTGCCGGAGGCCGCCGGGAAGCTGGCCGCCTGGCTGGACGCGGAAGGGGCGACCGTCCCGCTCCGGGACGTCGCCCACACCCTCGCCCTGCGCCGCAGTCCCGGCCGTGGCCGGCTCGCGGTCGTCGCCCGTTCCCACGCCGAGACCGCCGAGGCGCTGCGGCTGTTCGTCGACGGCCTGCCCGCCCCCGCCCTGGTCTCCGGCGCCGCCGACGTGACCGCGCCCCGCTCCCCGGTGTGGGTCTTCTCGGGCCAGGGCTCCCAGTGGGCCGGCATGGGCCGCGAACTCCTGGCGCAGGACGAGGCGTTCAAGAAGGCCCTCACCGAGGCGGACGCCCTGATCCGCAAGGAGGCGGGCTTCTCCGTCCTGGATCTCGTCCAGGCCGGTGAGCCGGTCACCGGATGCCCGCGCGTCCAGCCGGTGCTGTTCGCGTTGCAGATCGCGCTGGCGGCGGCCTGGGAGGCGCACGGCGTCCGTCCCGCCGCCGTGATCGGCCACTCCATGGGCGAGGTCGCCGCCGCGGTGGTGGCCGGGGCCCTCACCCTCGCCGACGGCGTACGGGTCATCTGCCGCCGCTCGGCACTGCTGGACCGGATCGCCGGCACCGGCGCCATGGCCAGCGTCGGCCTCGGCCCGGACGCGGTGGAAGCCGCCCTGGTCGACGCGGGCGCCGACGGTGTCTGCGTGGCCGTCCTGGCGGCGCCCGAGGCCAGCGTGGTCTCCGGCGACCCGGAACAGATCATGCGTCTCGTCGACCGGTGGGACGAGCGTGGCATCCCCGCAGCTCCCGTCGCGGTGGACGTCGCGTCGCACAGCCCGTACGTCGACCCGCTGCTGGAGGATCTGCGCCGGGGGCTGTCGGACATCGTCCCCAGTCCGCCCCGCGTCCCGTTCTACTCCACTGTGACGGAGGACCCGCGCCGGCAGCCCGTGCTCGACGCCGCGTACTGGTGCGACAACCTCCGGCGGCCCGTGCGCTTCCACCCCGCCGTGACGGCCGCCGCCCAGGACCGGCACCAGGTGTTCATCGAGATCTCGCCCCACCCCGTGGTCGCCCAGTCCCTGGGCGACAGCCTGGCCCCCCTGGTGCCCCACGCCGTCGTACTGCCCACGCTCCGCCGGGCACAGGACGAACTCGCCACCTTCCGGACTCAGCTCGCCGCCCTCCACTGCCACGGCGGCACCGTCGACTGGACGTCCCCGTGCGGCGGCGGCCATCTGGCCGACGTACCCACGACCACCTTCGACCGCATCCCCCACTGGGCCGGCGACACGGAGGCACCCGAGGCACCCCGCGCGGACGGCGCCCTGCCCGGCCGGCACACCGTGATTCCCGGCGCCCCGGTCCGGCACAACTGGCACGCCACCGCTCCCGCCCGGCATCTGCCCTGGCTCGACGACCACCGCGTACACGGCTCACCCGTCCTGCCCGGCGCCGGATTCTGCGCCGTCCTGCACACCGCGGCGATCACCGCACTGGCCGGCGCCGCTCCCGACGTGGAACTCGTGGACATCGCCTTCCACGACCTGCTGCCCCTGGACGACGAGACCGAACTGAGCACGACCGTCACCCTCACCGACGGCGGCCAGGCGACCTGCGAGATCCACTCGCCCGCCCCGGACGGCTCCTGGCAACTGCACGCCTCGGCCGTGGCCCGCCGCACCCTCGCGCCCCCCGACACCCGCGCCGCGTCCATCCCCGAGCTGAAGCACCGGCATCCCGTCGCCCTCGATCCCGGAAAGCTCTATGCCGGGCTGCGCGCCTGCGGGCTGGAGCACGGCCCCGCCTTCACCGGCATCACCGCGCTGCGGACCACCGAACGGCGCGACACCTACTGGGCCCGCGTCCACCTGCCCCGCACCGCTGCCGCCCCCGAGCCCGCGCTCAGCGTCCACCCCGTCCTCCTCGACCTGTGCCTGCAACTGGTCGTCGCGGGGGCCGCTCAGGACACCGCGCCCGCGCCGATCCTCCCGGTCGGGGTCGGCGCCGTGCGCGTCCTCGGCGACCCCGCGCTGGCCACGCATGTCCACGCGTCGATCACGGAGAACACCGGCTCGACCCTCGTCGGCGACGTCCGCGCGCTGGACGTCCGCGGCCGCACCGTACTCGCCCTGGACAACGTGCGCTTCCGGCGGAGCGCGCCCGCCGCCGAGTCATCGGTCGACCAGTGGTTCATGGAGCTCGGCTGGCACCGCGCGCCCCGGCCGCACGCCGGACTGGCCCTGCCCGGAGAGTGGCTGGTGATCGGTGAGGGCGACGGCGAGGCCGAAAGCCTGGCGGACCAACTGCGCTCCGCCGGTGCGCGGGTGCAGGTGCGGGACATGCCGCTGACCGCGGAAGGACTCGCCTCGCTGGGCCATGTGTTCGCCGGGCACCTCACCTCCGGGGACGACTCCTGGCGGGCCGTGGTCCTTCTGTCCGGCACACCCTCCACCGACACCACCGACCCCGTGGCAGGCGCGCAGCAACGCGCGCGGCGACTGCTCGCGCTGGCCCAGGCCGCCGACGAACACGGCGAGCCATGGCGGCTGTACGTGGCCACCCGGCACGCGTACGCCGTCACGGTGGACGAGGCCGGGCGCCCCGCCCACAGCGCGGTGCGCGGTGTGGCCCGCGTCCTGGCGGTCGAACGGCCCCATCTCCGTCCCACCCTCGTCGACACCGATCCCGACCGGCGCGGACTGCGCACCCTGGCCGCCGAGCTGCTCGCCGACGCGCCCGAGGACGAGGTGGCGCTGCGCGGTGGTGTCCGGTACGTCGCGCGCCTCGACCGCTCTCCCGTCACCGCGGCCGAGAGCACGGCCCGTACCACGCGGACCGTGCGCTTCGGGGAGGACGGATTCCGCCTGCGGGTCGGGCGGTTCGGCGATCCCGACAGCCTCGAACTGGTCTCGACGGGCCGCCGCCGGCCCGCCGAGGGAGAGGTCGAGGTGCGGGTACGGGCCGCGGGCGTCAACTTCCGTGACGCCCTGACCTCCCTGGGGATGCTCGGTTCCGAGCCGGAGACCGCCTACCGCATCGGTTTCGAGTGCGCGGGCGTGGTCTCCGCCGTAGGACCCGGCGTGGACCACCTCCGTCCGGGGGACGCCGTGCTCGCCGTCCAGTTGGAGGGGGGCGCGTTCGGGTCCTTCGTCACGGTGCCGTCCACCGCCGTGGCCCCCGTACCGGCGGGGCTCAAGCCCGGGGCGGCGGCGGGGCTGCCCACGGCCTATCTGACCGCCTGGTACGCGCTGCGCCACGTCGCACGACTGGCTCCGGGCGAACGCGTACTGATCCACTCCGCGACCGGGGGCACCGGCAGGGCGGCGATCGCCGTCGCCCGGCTCCTGGGCGCGGAGGTCCTGGCCACGGCCGGTTCGGAGGAGAAGCGGCGCCAGTTGCGCGGGATGGGGGTCCGCCATGTCATGGACTCCCGCTCCCTGGACTTCGCCGCTCAGACCCGCCGGGCCACCGGGGGCGAGGGAGTCGACGTGGTCCTCAACTCCCTTGCCGGACCGGCCGTCCGCGCCGGCCTCAAGAGCCTGCGCCCCTTCGGCCGCTTCGTCGAACTCGGCGTACGCGACATCATGGCCGACGCCCCCCTCGGGCTCGGTCCGCTGCGTCACAACATCACGTTCAGCACGGTGGACCTGATCGAACTCCAGCGGCGACGGCCGGAGTTGCTGGGCGAGATGCTGAACGAGGTGATGGCGCACCTCGCCGAGGCCCGCCTCAAACCGCTGCTGTGCACGGAGTATCCGCTGGACCACGCGGCCGACGCCTTCCGCCTGATGGCCCGTGCCGGACACACCGGCAAGATCGTGCTGTCGGTCCCCGACGAGGGGGAGACCATCGCGGTGGACCCCGGTGGACCGGCCGTCGTGCACCCGGACGGCGCCTACGTCATCACCGGCGGACTCGGCGGTCTCGGCCTGGCCACCGCCCGCTGGCTGACCGAGCAGGGAGCGGGCCGGGTCGTCCTCAACGGCCGTCGGACCCCGTCACCGGAGACCGCCCGCGCCATCGGCGACCTGGGCGGCGACACCGTGGTCGTACTGGGCGACATCGCACAGCGCGGAACCGCGGAACGGCTGGTGGAGGCCGCCACCGAGGGAGGGTTGCCGCTGCGCGGGGTGGTGCACTGTGCCATGGTCCTCGACGACGCCGCCCTCAACACCATCCGCGACGACCAGCTCGAGCGCGTCTGGGCACCCAAGGTGACGGGGGCCTGGAATCTGCACCGGGCGACCGTCGGACAGCCCCTGGACTGGTTCGTCGTCTACTCCTCGATGAGCAGCCTGCTGGGCAACGCCGGCCAGGGCACGTACGCGGCGGCCAACGCCTGGCTCGACGCCTTCGCCCAGTGGCGCACCCGCGACGGCTCGCCCACGCTGGCCGTCGACTGGGGTCCCTGGGGAGAGACGGGGCAGGCCATGGACTTCGCCGGGCGCGGCTACGAGACGATCCCCACCCGCCAGGGACTGGAGGCGCTGCACAGCCTGCTCACCCACGGGCGGGTCCGGACGGCCGTCATCCCCGGAGCCCCGCGGACCTGGATTCCCCGGCAGGCCGCGGACTCCAGCCTCTTCGCCCACCTGGCACCGGACGCACCGGACGTGGCGGACGCCGCTCACACACAGCCGGAGCGGACGGAGGGCGGCTCGCGGGACGTCCGCGCCCGGCTGGAGGCGTTGCCCGCCGGTATCGCCCGCCAGAACGCCCTGGAGAGCTACCTCGCGGACCACATCCGGGCCATCCTGCGTACCGGCAGCGCCACCCTCGATCCCGACACCCCCCTGAAGTCCCTGGGCTTCGACTCCCTCCTCGCCACCGAATTGCGGATTCGGCTCGACGCCGACCTCGCGGTCCGCCTGGCGAGCAACTTCGTCTGGCAGCACCCGACCATCGCCTCCCTGGCCACCGCTCTCGCGGAACGCATGGGCCTCGCTCTGCGGGAGAACGCGGGCTGATCGCGGCCTCAGCGGCGTCCGGGCCGGTCCCGTGGGAACAGGGTCCGGCCCGGCCGGCAGGGGTGTCAGGCCGACGGATGGGTGAGTCGAAGTCGTTGCCCAGTGGTGAGAGCCGACCCCGGCGTGTAGCGTCGCCGGCAGATGCCGTGTCCCGCCCGCGCTCCGGCGTGGGCGTTCTGCTGTGCGACGCGGGAACAGGGCATCACCTTCGGGTCCGCGCGGTGCGGGTCCGATCTCGACCGGAAGGCTCAGCATGACCAGCGGTACCGTCAAGTGGTTCAACGCCGAAAAGGGCTTCGGCTTCATCTCGCAGGACGGCGGCGGCCCGGACGTCTTCGCGCACTACTCCAACATCAACTCTTCCGGCTTCCGTGAGCTCCTCGAAGGCCAGCAGGTGACGTTCGACGTCACCCAGGGTCAGAAGGGCCCGCAGGCGGAGAACATCACCGTCGTCTGACCGCGTACGGCTGAGGCGGGCCCCGGAACATGCTCCGGGGCCCGCCTCGCGCGCGAGGTGACGTCGCCTCAGATGGTCGGGGTGTCGTCGACGACCGGCCGGTGAATCTCGACGACCGGCTTCCATCCGGCGGTGAACTCGATGAAGTCCGCACGGGTGGGGTAGGTGTCGATCGCGCGACGGTCACGCTTGGGGCTGTCGCCACCCTTGCGGCCCCGGGGGATCTGCTCCTCGAAGATGTCGACCTTGACGTCGGGCACCTCCTTGAGGCCCTGGCGCCAGATCTGCACGACGTCGGCGCCGAACGCCTGCCGGGCCGCGGCGTAGAGGGCCGAGAGGGCTCCCTTGTCCCCGCTGGGCACGAAGAGCGCCAGGTCCAGGACGACACCGGCCGACTGGAGGACCTCGATGGTCTCCGAGCCGTTCTCGTCGGCCAGGTAGATTCCCGCTTCGTTCTCGTCGTCGGGAAGGCAGGAGACCTCTTCCTGGAATATGGTCCTCGCCGTTATCGAGCCACCCTCGAAATCCTCACCGGACTTGGTCAGAAAAGCGGGGACATAGCAGCCGGGAAGCTTGAGTTCTGCCGTGTCGGCGGAAACGAGGAGTTTGTCCTTCATGCCGAGCTTCGTCACCTCTTCCAGCGAAAGGCGGCGGGCGGCGATCTTCTCCGTGTTCACGATTTCCCTTTCAGATTGCTCTGTCCCTCAGAGCAAGGACGCTACCACGAAACCCCGAGGTCAACTGCCCTGTAATCGTTGGGTACATGGCCTCCGACGGCGGTTGGTCAATCCTTCCGTACGGTCTATGGGTAGGTGGTCAAGTAGGCGACGTTGCCGGCGGAGTTGGACGGTCCTCCGGTGTTGTTGATGACGTGGCTGATGGTTCCGGTGCCGCCCAGCGAGACGGTGACCATGTCGTGGAACCTGACCCCGGAGGTGTTCGGCACCTCGAAGGCCCGGTCCGCGACGACGCCGGGGTTGGTGCTGAAGTAGCAGTAGCTGCCCAGCCCCCACGCCTCATGACGGGTGACGGAGTCGGCGACCTTGTAGGCGGGGTAGCCCTTGCCGCCGCCGTTCATCCAGGCGGCCTGGTTCGGCGGGTCGTAGGGCATCTCGTTCTGGAAGAAGTACGTCCGGCCGCCGTTGCCGTTCCAGCGGACCTGGGTCTTCTGGAAGTGCTCGACGAACAGGCCGTACGCGGTGACATCGGCGCCGTTGACGACGAGCCCGGTGTCGGCGGTGTTGGTGGTCCAGCCGACCGTGCCGCCGTTGCCGTGGTCGGCCCGCCAGATCCAGGTGTGGTCGATGATCGTGTTCGCGCTGTTGACGACCAGCGAGTCGGTCGCCTTCCCGACGGTGGCGCCGCCGATCCGGACGAAGAAGTCGGACAACTGGACGGGGTCGGCGGCGTGGCCGGCGGACGCGCCGTCCGGGCCGATCCGCACGAGCGTCCGGGAGGTGGTGGTGCCCGCGTCGATCAGCAGGCCGGCCAACTGGATGCCGTCCACGTCGGCGGTGCTGATCGCGGTGATCCCGCCGTCCGGCACCAAGGTGGCCAGCCCCATGCCGAGGACGACCGTGTCGGGGCGCGTGATGTTCAGCGTCTGGTCGAGGTGGTAGACACCGGGCGTGACCAGCAGGTTCTTGCCGGCCGCGAGGGCCGCGTTCATATCGGCGGCGGTGGCGCCGGGCTTGACGATGAAGAACTGGTCGAGCGGCAGTGACGTACCCGCGGGGGCCTTGGCGCTCCAGGTCGTGCCGACCGCGTTCGCGCGCAGCGCGGGCACGAACACCTTGTAGGCGCCGGCCGCGTCCACGTACAGGAAGGGCTTCTCGCGGATCGTCGGGCTGCTCGCGACGGTGGTGTACGTCGGGAAGGACTGGGCGGGCGCGCCCTGGTCGCCGACGAAGACCATGTTCCAGTTGGACCCCGCCCAACTCCCCATCTGGGAGTTGCGGGTGAGGAACTGCTGCTGGGAGCCGGAACGGATCTGTCCGTCGACCTTGGTGTCGGAGATGAACCCGCCGCTGGACCAGCCGCCGTCGTCGAGCGCGAGGTTGCCGCGTACGTGCATGCGCCGGTACGGGGCGGCCTGCGAGACGGCCCAACGGTCCGTGCCGCCGGTCGGGTTGACCGACAGGTTCTCGGCGGAGCGCCAGAAGTTCTGCGTGGCGTTGCCCTGGAACCAGTCGGCCTCCGCGTGCACGGCGCCGTTGATGGTCACGTCGTCGGGGGAGAGGCCGAGGCCGGCGACCTGGGTGTAGAAGCCGACGTTGGCATCGGCGCTGTAGGTGCCGGGCTTGAACAGCAGGGCCTGGCGGGCCGAGCCGAACTGGTTGGTCTGCTGCTGGGCGAAGACGGAATTCAGCTTGGCCTGGATGGCGGTGGCCGGCATCGAGGGGTCGAACACCGTGACGTTCGGGCCGAAGTCCGGGGTGCCGGGCGGGTTCGTCGCGCCGCCGCCCAGCGTGAAGGACTGCGCCGCCGTGCCGTTGCAGGTGTACTGGGCGAGCTGCACGCTGTCGGCGGTGGAGGCACCGGGGACGTCCAGGCACTTGCCGCTGTTGCGGTTGACGAAGTGGTACGAGCCGTCGGCCTCGGCGACGGGCAGCCACTGCTGGTTGGCGCCGTCGGAGTACGTCCACAGTTGGACGGCGGCGGAGTCGGCGGTGGATACGTCGGTGACGTCCCACGCCTTGGTGCCGTCCAGGCCGCTGTTGACGCGGTAGTAGCCGCCGCTGGTGGCGACGAGCTGCCAGGTCTGGGCCGCACTGGTGTTGCAGGCGTACTGCTGGACGGCGGTGCCGTTGCCGCTCGCGGCCGCGCGGGCGTCGACGCACTTGCCGCTGCCCTTGTTGACCACGGTGGTGGGGCCGGACGGGATCGCCGCGGCGGCCGCGGGCCGCGCGCTCGTCGGCGTCGGCGCGGCCGCCGGGAGTCCGGCCGCGGTCGTGGCCACGAGCGCGGCCACGGTGAGAGCTCTGAACACGCAAGTCTCCTGTGAGGGCGGGCCGTCAGCCGGTGTACTTGGCGAAGATGCCGGTGAACTGCCAGGCGCTCTGGGCCACACCCGAGCACGTGTCGTCGTTCGGGTAACCGCCGGAGCAGGGCCGGTCGCGGTTGGCCGACCAGAAGGTGAGGCGCGCGAGGTGGTGCTGCTGCGCGTAGCCGAGGATGGTCTGGAAGTCGGCGGGGGTGACGGTCTCGTTGTCGTCGGTGATCCCGTTCATGGACGAGATCCCCATGCCCCGGTACGCCTGGTCGTCGCTGTAGCCGTAGGCGCTCTTGAGGGCGTTCTTCAGCCCCTCGGCCGCCTTGGTGGTCAGCGTCCCCATGTTCTGTCCCGCACCGCCGAAGTCGAACGGCATGATGGTCCAACTGTCGACCTGGAGACCGGAGTTGGCGGCCCGCTTGATCAGGCTCGTGTCGGGTCCGGACTGCCCCGTGCCGATGGTGACGTACACCTTGATGCCGGGGTTGTTCGCCTTGACCGTCTTGAGCGCGTCCACGGTGCGCTGCTGGACGGTGCCGTTGCTGTACGCGTCGGCCTCGAGGTCGATGTCGATGGCCTTGAGCCGGTAGGCGTCGATGACCTTCTGGTACGCGCCGGCCAGTGCCGACGCGCTGGTGCAGGAACTCTCCAGCTTGTTGCCGCTGTAGCCGCCGAACGAGGGGATGACGTCGCCGCCCGCGCCCCGCACGGTGTTGACCGTCTGCTGGTCGACGCCACCGGTCAGCGGACGGCCGCCGTCCCACTGCGGGTTGCAGGTGCCGTTGCTGAGGACGAAGGCGAGGGTGAACCACTTGACGCCGGTGGCGTTCATGATGGTGGTCGGGTTGGGCGGGCTGCCCCAGCCGTTGTAGAGGTACGGGGCGACGGCCATCGGCGCGGAGGCGGGAGGCGTGCCGCCGTCGGCGGGCGCGGTCCACTTCTGGTTGGCGGCGCCGGTGCAGCTCCAGATCTGGACGGGCGTGCCGTTCGCCGAGGTGTTGCCGGTGACGTCGGCGCACTTGCCGGACTGCCGGCCGACGAGGTCGCGGGCTGCGGAGACGGTCCACTGCTGATTGGCACCGCCGGAGCAGTCCCACAGTTGGAGCCTGGCGCCGTTGGCGGTCGAACTGCCGGTCACGTCAAGGCACTTGCCGAGCGCGCGGACCGTGCCGTCGCTGTCGACCGTCCACTGCTGGGCGGCGGTGCCGTTGCAGTCGTAGAGCTGAACGGCCGTGCCGTTGGCGGAGTTTGCTCCCGCCACGTCGAGGCACTTGCCGCCGAGCCCGGTGATGGCGCCGGTGGCGGCAGCGGCCGGAGTCGTGGTCAGCGCACCGGCCGACGCGGTGAGCAGCGCGGCAGCGAGGACGCCGCGCAGGGCGGAACTGGGCATGCGGGACATGGGGGTTCACAGCCTTTCATGGGAGGCCGTAGGTGGGGGGGTGCCGTCGTTCAAGTACCTGAACGACGTGTTCATTCATGAAGCTGCGGCGAAGGGGAACTTAAAGGTCCAGACCTGAGGCGTCAAGAGTTGACGTCGAGTAACAGGAGGATCATGTGTGGCATGTTGCCGGGCCTTCGTCATAGACCTCGGCGCCCGCTCCGTCAGCCGCCTCGGCTGATCCCCCTCTCCCTTTGGCGAAGGGGCCGGCCACTCATGCATGTCCCGTACGGCACCCTGTTCCGGCATGCCCGAAACCGGGCGGCGGCGATCCTCTGGCCAACGTCACCGGCACCGACTTCGGGCAGGAATTGCAGAAGCTGAGCCCCGACGAATGCCCCGGCGGCACCGTCGAGTCCGTGAAGGTCCCCGACCGGGGCGCCGTCCCGGGGCTGTGTGTCACCACCCGCGCCCAGGGGCACGCCTACCGTCTCAACAACGACGCCGGGGCAGCCCGACCACCAGCACCGGCCGGCAAGAACGGGGGCCCGGCCAAACTGCTCGCTACCGCTTCCAGACGTAGTCCTCGGCGGCGTCGACGATGAGGTCCTTCACCGCCTGCGGATGCGAGATCAGAGCGACGTGCGAGGAATTGATCTCGACCGTCTTGCGGGCCTTCGCCCGCTTCGCCTCGTACCGCTCCAGCCCGGGGTCGATGGACCTGTCCTGCTTCCCCACCAGTACGTAGACGGGCTTGTCGTGCCACGCGGCGGCCGTGAGCTTGTCCGTGAAGGCGGAGAGCGCGATCGGCCGCTGGGTGGTGCCGAGCAGATCCGTCTGGGCGACGGGCAGGTCCTGGGCGAAGACCTGGCGGAGTTTGTCGGTCTGTACGTAGACGTCCGTGCCGCCGGTCCCGTCGCCGTTGCGGAAGGGCACCTGGTTGAAGGCCGACGTGAGGGGCGGCGGCGGGAACTTCGCCGAGAGACCGGAGAAGGACTCGCCGACGTCAGGCATGATCGCGTTGATGTACACCAGCGCCTTGACGTTGCTGTTCCCCGCGGCGGCCTGGGAGATGACCTCGCCGCCGTAGGAGTGGCCGGCCAGGATGATGGGGCCCTTGATGCTCTTCAGGAGGCTTGCCACGTACGTCGAGTCCTGCGGTATGCCGCGCAGCGGGTTGGCCGCGGCGATCACCTTGTAGCCGTCTCTCTGCAGCGGGCCCACCACCCCGTTCCAACTGGAGGCGTCGGCGAAGGCGCCGTGCACGAGCACGATCGTCGGTTTCTCCTCGCCGGCCCCACCGGGTGGCCCGCCCGCGTACGCCCCCATCACCGCGACGGCGGAGGCGGTGCCCGCCAGGACGACTGCGCCCGCACCCCAGCGGACCGCATGGGCACGGCGCCGTGACTTGCCGGCTATTCGCATGACGCTCCTTCGACGGCAGGCCGCCTCGTGGCAGCCTGAGAGCCTCAGCCTGGTGCAGCCCCTCCGCCTCTGCATGCACGCGCTGCCATCCGGGTGACTCGACGGCCTGTGCAGGTGGTCGCCGGCTGGCCGAGCCGGATGTAACCGAGGCCCACCTCCTTGAGGGTGCTCAGGTGTCGGGAGATGGCGGGCGGGGCTTCGTAGAAGTCGGTGGCTTCCTCGATCGGCATGTTCAGCACGTCGGCGATGGACTTACCCCGGAAGCGCACGAGTATCTGCAGGAACCCAGGGCGGTGACGAGCGAACGGCTCAGGGTGACCGCCCAGTTGACGGACCGACACGTCACGGATCTGGAAGCACTGCTGGCCGCGCTGCGCGCCAGGGATCTGGACGACGCCAGGGCCCGCGCCAGGGCGATCGATCTCGCCACCCGCCGCCCGGGCCACCGCGCTCGGCGGTGACCTCGACCTGGAGTCGGTGGAGAACTGGGGGTCCCGTATGGAGGTGCGCATCCCGCTCGATCCCCCGGACACCTCCGAGCAGCCCACCGAATCATGGGGTCTGGCTCCCCGGGAGGCGGAGGTGCTGCGACTGCTCACCGCAGGCGTCACCTCCCGAGCCGCCGCAGCCGCCCTCGCGACCGAGGCCGGTCTGCGGTAAGTCCCGCGCCGTCCCGCCGCCGCACATCACGGTGTTCACATTTCGTCGACCAACTCGCTGAGTCGGCGGGTGAGTTCGGTGGCCACGGCGCGGTGCTCGGGGGTCAGTTCGCGGAACGCGCGCAGTTGACGTTCCCGCAGGCGCGCGCGGTGCTCGGCCAGCAGGCCGGCGCCGGCTTCGGTGAGCTCGATCTCCACGCGTCGTTCGTTGCCGGGCTTGCGTGTGCGGGTGACGATGCCGTCGCGTTCGAGCTGCTTGAGCATGCGGGTGGCGGTGGGGGTGGTGACGCCGGCGTGTTCGGCCATCTCGCTGACGCCGAGGGTGCCGTGGTCGGCGAGTGATTCCAGTAGCTGGACCTGGGAGAGCGACAGGGCCGGGCGCGTCTGGCCGGCCAGCCGGCCCCGGCTGCGGCGGACGGCGCCGAGGAGATCCTGCACCGCCCGGGTGAACTCCTGGAACTCCGCGTCCCCGGCCTGCGGCAGGTGATCGCCGGTCGGCTCCTGGGCGGAGTGTGCGTTTTGCATGGGCGGGGTCATGGGTCTACGTTAACAGCAGAGCTAAGAGTTAGCTTGCTAAGTCACTCAGAGGTGAACCATCGTGACCGGTCCCGCGCGCATCGACACCCACCACCACATCGTTCCGCCGCACTACCGCGACTGGCTCCTCTCCCGCGGCGTGACCGCCGGCGGCCTGCCCATCCCGCGGTGGGACGTCGACACCGACCTCGCCTTCATGGACAGCCAGGGCATCCAGGCCGCCGTCCTGTCGGTCTCCACCCCCGGCACCTACCTAGGGGATGCCGCCGAGGCCACCACCTGGGCCCGCAAGGTCAACGACTACGCCGCCGCGATCGTCAGGGACGACCCCGACCGCTACGGCTTCTTCGCCACCCTCACGCTGCCCGACGTCGACGGTGCGCTGAACGAGGCCGCCCGTGCCCTGGACGAGCTGGGCGCCGACGGCATCGTGCTCCTCGCCAACCAGAGCGGCACCTATCTCGGCGACCCGGCCTTCGAGCCGCTCATGGCCGAACTCGGCCGGCGCGGCGCCACCGTCTTCATCCACCCCGCCGAGCTGCCCGGCCCGCTCGTCCCCGGCATCCCGCCCTACGCCGCGGACTTCCTGCTCGACACCACCCGCGCCGCGATGAATCTCGTCCTGTCGGGCACCACCACCCGCCACCCGGACATCCGGTTCATCCTGTCCCACGGCGGCGGCTTCCTGCCCTACGCCGCCCACCGCATCGCCCTCGCCCTGCAGGCGCACCAGCAGGTCAGCGGGGTGAAGCCCCCCATGCCCCACGAGACGATCCTCGCCGAACTGCGGCGCTTCTACTTCGACACCGCCCTCAGCGCCAACCCCGACACCCTCCCCACCCTGCTCGCCTTCGCCGACCCCACCCGCATCACCTTCGGCAGCGACTTCCCGTACGCCACCCCCGACATGTCCGCCTACTTCACCCGGCAGCTCGACGCCTACCCCCTCGACGACGCCCAGCGCGCCGCCATCGACCGCGGCAACGCCGAAGCCCTCTTCCCCCGGCTCGCCCGCTGACAGGGAACGCCTTCGACACCCCCGAGCCCCGCCGGTCACTCCGGCGGGGCTCCGGGTTCGAGGTCCGGGCCGCGACCAACAGCCCTCCATAGATGCGGTGTTCGCTCAGGCGGAGGCGCGTTCGGCGTAGCCGATGAGGGCGGCGGTGGTGCGTTCGATGTGCTCGCGGAGCGCCCGGGTCGCGCCGGCCTCGTCGCGGGCGACGGCCAGCTCGGCGATGGCCTTGTGCTCGGCGGCGATGTCGCGGGTGGTGTCCCCGCCGAACTCGTGGGACCAGTACTGGTACAGCTCGGCGCAGTCCCGGAGCCCGGTCGCGATCGCCTCGAGCCGCGCGCTGCCGCAGCCCGCGAGCAGGGTGTGGTGGAACTCCCGGTGGGCGACGGTGAATGCCGGGTCGACGTGGCCTTCCGGGGTCACCATGGGTGTGCGGGCCAGCGCGTGATGCGTGGCGACGACCGACGCCTCCCAGGCCAGGTCACCGTGCCTGACCGACTCCGCGAGGGCCAGCGTCTCGATGAGGACGCGGGTGCGCGTCAGGTCCTGGAGGTCGTCCACCGTCAGCGTCGCCACCGCGAAGCCCCGCTGGGGGATGGCCTCGACCAGTCCCTCGCCGGCCAGGCGGGTCACCGCCTCCCGGACGACGGAGAGGCTCACGCCGTACCGCTCGGTGAAGTCGCCCATCCTGAGCTTGCTCCCGGGCGCCAGTTCGCCGCGGATGAGGCTGCCGCGGATGCGGTCGTAGACCTCCTGGGCGCGGGTGGGCTTCGCGGGACTCGTGGCCATGGGGGCAGTGTAGGCGAGCCGATTCCGGGAGATCGACACCGGAAAGAAAAATCGATTTTACATTGACGGATCGATTTCCAGGGGCGCACGATGTGGCCACGCCCTATCCCGTCGAGGACCGCAGCGCCGCGGTCCCGATCAAGGAGACGTTCCATGACTGACGTTCAGGTCCCCGTCCTCATCGTGGGCGGCGGCGGCGCCGGCCTCACCGCGTCGATGACGTTGTCCACCCTCGGTGTCGACTCGTTGCTGGTGAGCGCCCTGCCGGCCACCTCGACGCTGCCGAAGGCCCACGTCCTCAACCAGCGGGCGATGGAGATCTTCACCGAGGTCGGCGCGGCTCCCGAGATCTACCGGCGCGGCACCCCGCCGGAGCACATGCGCGCCAGCGCCTGGTACGCCGGGCTGGCCGGTCCGCACGAGAACTACGGCCGCAAGCTGGGCGAACTCGAAGCCTGGGGCGGGGGTTACACCGACCCCGACTACGTGGCGGCGAGCCCCTGCCGTACCTGCAACCTGCCGCAGATCCGGCTCGAACCGGTACTGAAGGAGCACGCCGAGAAGCTGAACCCGGGCGGTGTCCGGTTCCACCACGAACTCGTGGGCCTGGTGCAGGACGACGACGGCGTGACCGCGACCGTCCGCGACAAGGACACCGACACGACGTACCAGGTGCGCTCCCGGTACCTGATGGCCGCCGACGGCGGCCGGACGGTCGGCCGGCTCGTCGGGGTGGAGATGAACGGACAGCGGGACATCATGAAGATGCTCTCGATCCACATGAGCGCGGACCTGTCGCCGTGGGCCACGGACGACGACGTGCTGATCCGCTGGCTGGTCAACCCCGACTTCGGCGGGTCGTTCAGCGGCGTCCTCGTGCCCATGGGCCCGGACCACTGGGGTCCGGCGTCGGAGGAGTGGGTCTTCCACATGCAGTACGCCACCGGCGACCCCGACGCCATGAAGGAGGACCGGGTCCTCGCGCGCATGCGCGCCACCCTCGGGCTCCCGCCGGAGCTGGTGCCCACGGTGCACCGGATCAGCACCTGGACCATGGAGGGCGTCATCGCGGACCGGTTCCGCGCGGGCCGGGTCTTCTTCGCCGGCGACGCGGCCCACCGCCACCCGCCGACGGGCGGTCTGGGTCTGACCTCGGCGATCCACGACGTGTACAACCTGAGCTGGAAGCTGGCCGCGGTCCTGGCCGGCCGCGCCGGCGACGGCCTGCTGGACACCTACGAGGCCGAGCGCAAACCGGTGGACCAGCACAACATCGACAGCGCGATCGCCAACGCGCTGAACCACTTCACGATCGACCAGGCCCTCGGCCTGTCACCGGAGAAGACCCCGGAGGAGAACTGGGCCGAACTGGCCCCGCTCTGGCAGGACCTCCCGGAGTCGGCGGCCAAGCGGCACGCCCTGAACCGGGCGATCGCCTCGCAGACCATGGAGTTCCACCACCACAACGTCGAGTTCGGCTACCGCTACGCCTCCACCGCGATCGTGCCGGACGGCAGCCCCGCGTACGTCCCGCTCGACCCAGTCCGCCTCTACGAGCCCAGCACCCGGCCGGGCCACCCGATGCCGCATGCGTTCATCGAGCGCCAGGGCGAGCGCGTCCCGCTGGGCACCCTCGTCCACGGCGGCAAGTTCCTGCTCCTGGCGGGGGAGGAGGGCGGGGTCTGGGTGGAGGCCGCCGAGAAGCTCGCCTCGGAGAACGGCGTGCCCCTGGTGGCCGGCACCGTCGGCGTCCTCGACTCCGACTTCATCGACGTGCGCTGCGCCTGGCTGAAGAACCGCGGCATCTCCCCGGCCGGCGCGGTCCTGGTGCGCCCCGACCGGTACGTCGCGTTCCGCTCACTCGGCGCCGTCGCCGACCCGTATGCCGTGCTGAGGGACGCCCTGTCCCAGGTGCTGTCGACCGAGCTGCGCTGACCCCCGCGCCCTCACGAGGAGAATCCCCATGCGTATCGCCAACCTCGCCGGACGGCTCGTCCTGGTCACCGCCACCGGGGCCGTCGACGTCGAAGAGGCCAGCCAGGGCCGGTTCGGGCCGGACCCGACGGCCGTGTACCGCGACTGGCGGGACTTCACCGCCTGGGCCGCGTCGGCCGGCCTGCCCGCCGGCGAGCCCCTGGACGAGACCCTGCTCGGCGCACCGGTCCCGGAGCCCGGTCAGATCTTCGCCATCGGACTCAACTACCGCGAGCACGCCACCGAGAGCGGTCTGGACTTCCCGGTCGAGCCACCGGTCTTCACCAAGTTCCGCACCTCGATCACCGGTCCGTACGGCGATCTCGCACTGCCGGGCGACACCGTCGACTGGGAGGCCGAACTGGTCGTCGTCATCGGCCGGGAGGCGCGTCAGGTCGCCGCGGCCGACGCCTGGGAGTACGTGGCCGGGCTGACCGTCGGACAGGACTACTCCGAGCGGACCCGGCAACTCGTCCCGCCCGCACCGCAGTTCAGCCTGGGCAAGTCCTTCCCCGGCTTCGCGCCGATCGGTCCGGTCGTCGTGACCCCGGACGAACTCCCGGACCCCGGAAACCTGGAGATCGGCTGCAGCATCGACGGGGAGCAGGTCCAGAAGGCCCGGACCGGCGACCTGATCTTCTCGGTCCCGGTCCTGATCGAGCGGCTCTCGGCGGTCCTGCCGCTGCAGCCGGGAGACCTCATCTTCACCGGTACGCCCAGTGGCGTGGGCGGCGGCCGCAATCCGAAGCGGTTCCTGGTCGCCGGCGAGGAGGTCGTCACCTGGATCGAGGGGATCGGACAGCTCCGTCAGCGGTGCGTGCCCGGCACCCCGTACACCACCGCCTCCTGAGACCCGACGGGGAAAGGAAGGAACACCATGGCCCTGCACCGCCTCACCTCCATCACTGTCGGCGTTCCCGACGTCGACGCGACCGCCGCCTACTACACCGACTTCGGCCTCACCCCGCTCGGCGGGAACGCGTTCGCGACCGCGGACGGCGGTGAGCAGTTCAAGCTCGCGCACGCACCGCGGCGCCGCCTCGTCGAGATCGGCGTCGGCGCGGACGACCCCGACGACCTCGACCGGATCGAGCGTCAACTCGGCGCCCTGGACCTGCCGGTCGAGCGGTCGGCCGACTCGCTGGTGACGGAGGAGCCGATCGCCGGGTTCCGCGCCGTGGTCTCGGTGGCGTCCCGGATCGAGCAGCAGCGCGTCGCTCCCACGCCGTACAACGGGCCCGGCCGGGTCGACCGCGCCAATGTACGGGCGCCGGGCGTTCTGCGCGAGGGCCGGGTGGCCCCGCGCAAACTGGGTCACGTGGTCATCGGGTCCACCGACCAGGCCGCGACCCAGCGGTTCTTCACCGACGGCATCGGATTCAAGGTGAGCGACGTCGTCCCGTCGCTGGCGGCGTTCATGCGCTGCTCGACCGACCACCACAATGTCCTGGTCCAGCAGGCCCCGGTGAACTTCCTGCACCACACCTCCTGGCAGGTCGAGGACATCGACGAGATCGGCCGCGGCGCGATGGCGATGCTGGAGAAGGACCCCGAGCGGCACGTCTGGGGCCTGGGCCGTCACCACGTCGGGTCCAACTTCTTCTGGTACCTCAAGGACCCCGCCGGCAATTTCTCCGAGTACTACTCCGACATCGACTGCATCGTCGACGACGCGCTCTGGAAGCCGGGCGTCTGGGAGGGCGCCCGGAGCCTCTTCAACTGGGGTCCGCCGCCGCCTCCGTCGTTCCTCATGCCCGAGGACCTCGCCGCGATGATGACGGGGGCGCACAGTGCTGGTTGAAGAACCGGGGCCCGTCGCCGTACCGGAGTGGACACCCCGTCCGGAAGCCGCCTCCCGCACCCGGATCGCCGCGTTCGTCCAGTGGCTGGACGCCCGGGGCCGCGGTGACTTCGCCGACTACGAGGCGCTCTGGCGCTGGTCGGTCACCGAGCTGGAGGAGTTCTGGCAGGCGGTCGCCGACTTCTACGACGTCCGCTTCCACGAGCGGGCGACACACGTGCTGGCCGACGACACGATGCCGGGGGCGGTCTGGTTCCCCGGCGCCACGCTCAACTACGCCGAGCAGGCGCTGCGTCACACCGGTGACCGGACCGCGATCGTCGCCGTCTCCGAAGGCGGGCACCGGCAGGAGGTGACCCGCGACGAGCTGCGCCGGCGCGTCGCCTCCCTCGCGCACTGGCTCCGTACCGAAGGCGTCGGTACGGGTGACCGCGTCGTCGGCTATCTCCCGAACATCACCGCCACCGTCGTCGCGTTCCTCGCCACCGCCGCCGTCGGCGCAACCTGGTCCGCCTGCTCCCAGGAGTACTCGCCCGAGGGCGCCGCCGACCGCCTCGGCCAGCTCGAACCCACCGTGCTCTTCGTCGCCGACGGCTACCGCTACGCCGGCCGGGAACACGACCGCTCCGCCCACAACGACCAGCTCCGCCGCCTCCTGCCGTCCGTGCGGACCACTGTGTGGGTCCCGCACATCGGCGGCGCCCAGCCGCCCGGCACCGCGCACTTCGACACCCTCACCCGGGGCGGCCACGCGCTCGAGACGACCCCGGTGCCGTTCGGCCACCCGCTGTGGGTGCTGTACTCCAGCGGCACCACCGGCCGGCCCAAGGGCATCGTGCACGGCCACGGCGGGGTCACCCTGGAGCACCTCAAGTTCCTCGGACTGCACGCGGACCTGGACGCCGACTCCCGCTTCGGCTGGTACACCAGCACCAGTTGGATGATGTGGAACATCCAGGTCTCCGGCCTGCTCCTCGGCTCCACGATCGTGCTCTACGACGGCAGCCCCGGCTGGCCGGACCCGGGAGCCCTGTGGCAGCTCGCCGCGGACGAACGGCTGACCTTCCTGGGCACGAGCCCCGCCTACCTGATCGCCACCCACAAGGCCGGCACCAGCCCCGGCACGGCCTACGACCTGAAGCTGACCGGCCTCGGCAGCACCGGTTCACCCCTGCCCGCCGGCACCGCCCAGTGGCTCCACGAGACGCTGCCCGCGACCTGGCTCGCCGCGGCCAGCGGCGGCACCGACATCGTCTCCGGCTTCGCGGGCGGCGTACCCACCCTCCCGTCCCGTCCCGGCGAGATGCAGGCCCGGACACTCGGCGTCGCCCTCGAAGCCTGGGACGAAGACGGGCGCCCCGTCACCGGCCAGGTCGGCGAACTCGTCGTCACCCGGCCGATGCCGTCGATGCCGCTGTACTTCTGGCACGACCCCGGTGAACTCCGCTACCGCGACGCCTACTTCGCCACCTACCCCGGCGTCTGGCGCCACGGCGACTGGGTCACCGTCACCGATCGCGGCAGTGTCGTCGTCCACGGCCGCTCCGACGCCACCATGAACCGGTACGGCGTCCGCATGGGCAGCGCCGAGATCTACGAGGCCGTCGAGCGGCTCGAAGAAGTCACCGACGCACTCGTCGTCGGCGTCGAGGAACCCGACGGCGGCTACTGGATGCCCCTCTTCGTGGTCCTGGCCGCCGGACACGACCTGACGCCCGCCCTCGCGGCCCGGCTGCGCGACCACATCCGGACCCAGGTCTCACCACGCCACGTGCCCGACGATGTCATAGCCGTCCCCGCCCTGCCGCACACCATGACCGGCAAGCGCCTCGAAGTCCCCGTCAAACGCATCCTCCAGGGCGCTCCGCCGGCCGACGTCGCCAACCCCGCCGCGGTCGACGACGCCGACGCGCTCGCCCGGTTCGTCCGCATCGCAGCCGACCGGAAGGCGTGCCGCGACGGGGCGTGAGGACGTCAGGTCGGTCCTCCCGCGACGCCGGCCTCCCGGTATTCGCTGGGGGTCATGCCGGTGACCGTGCGGAAGGCGCGGTAGAACTGCACCGCGCTGGAGAAGCCCGTCTCCAGCGCGATCGCGGAGATCTGCGCGCCCGGCTGCGTCCGCAGCATCAGCCGGGCGCGCTCCAGCCGCAGGGAGCGCAGGCGTGCCATGACGGACTCACCCGCCCCCTCGAAGAGGCGGAACAGGGTGCGACGGGAGAGGTGCAGGCCCGCGGCGATGCCCTCGGCGTCCAGATCGGGGTCCGCCATGTGCGTGCGCATGTAGGCCAGCGCCTCGGCGCGGCGCAGTGACGATGTCGCCGGCCGAGCGCCTGACTTCCTCGGGCCGGGCCCGCTTGGTGGACAGCCGGAAATCCGCGTACTGCCCCAGCCTGATGTCGCCTCCGAACGCGCTGCCGACCGGGTCCGTCCTGACCGACACGTACGCTTCCCGCCTGGCCTGACGCCAGTAGTCGATCTCGTCGCCTCGCGGGGCGTGACGGGTGGAGAACGCCGATCCGCCCGAGGCTTCACGGCGTCCTTCAACGTCACCAGCGGCCGCTGCGCGACCTGCGAGGGCGAGGGCTCGGTGATGGCCGAACTCCTCTTCCTGCCCTCGGTGTACACCGAGTGCCCGGACTGCCACGGCACCCGCTACAAGGCCAGCACCCTGGAGATCACCTGGCGTGACCGGAACATCGCCCAGATCCTCTCGATGAGCGTCGAGGACGCCCACGCGTTCTTCGACGGTGAGGAAGAGATCATGCGGTCCCTGTCCGCGCTGATCGACGTGGGGCTCGGCTACCTGCGACTCGGGCAGCCCGCCACCGAGCTGTCCGGCGGCGAGGCCCAGCGCGGAGACACCTTCTACGTCCTCGACGAGCCGACCTCGGGACTGCACTGCGCCGACGCCGACCGTCTCGTCACGCATCTGCAGACCCTCGTCGACGCGGGCAACACCGTCGTGATGGTCGAGCTGGACATGCGCGTCGTCGCCGCGTCCGACCACGTCATCGACCTCGGCCGGCGACGCTGCGACGCTCCGCTTGACGGCCACGCCGGATCGAGGGCTGGGCGACCGCGCTTGACGCTACCGAACGCGTTCGTCGGCGCCGTAAAGGCCGAAGAAAGCCGGGAGGTGATCCTTCGGGCGGCTCGCGATCTGTTCGTCTCCGGCGACCATCTATTCCTTCTTCCCCGGCAAGCGCCGGCTGCTCCATCAGATGTGGGAAGGAGTATTCGAAGACCTGGTCAAGGAGCTGAAACCAACACCATCCGCGCGCTGGTGCGCGGGATGCGACGACAGGAAACCTGAATGTCCTCCAAGCAGTTCACCGGTTCGAGCATTTCAATGCCCCGCGCTATGAAGAAGCCGCCCAAGTTCATGCTCCGCTCCCTCCTGAAGTTCGCCTACCCCAAGACCGTCGAATATCTGGAAGATCTCCTCACGCCGAAGCTGGAGGCGTTCTTCCGTCGGTACGAAGGTGAGCGACTCGTGCAACACTAGTTACACAACGCCTGTTGCAGAAGGGGACGGTCATGAGTGATGTCGATGTGGATGTCGTCGTAGTCGGCGCGGGATATGCGGGCCTCGTCGCAGCCCGCAACTTGCTGGACAGCGGGCTCACGGTTCGGGTGCTCGAAGCGGCCGGACGGGTCGGGGGCCGGGCGATGACGGTGACCTCGGCGGCCGGTACGGCCGTGGATCTCGGGGGTCAGTGGATCGGACACGATCATGTGAGGATGCGCGCCCTGGCGGAGGAGTTCGGGGTCTCGCTGTTTCCCACGCACACCGACGGCAAGACCCTGATCCGTCACCGGGGCCGTGACGTGTCGTTGTTCTCGGCGACCGGTGTCGCCGTCGGTGCCGCGTTCATGCGGCTCGCTGCGGCGGAGCGGTTCGGGCTGGGCGCCCGTGACGACCAGACCCTCGCCACGTGGCTCGAGAAGGTCGAACCCCGGCGGGCGCGTCGGCTCCTGGAAGTGGTGATGGGTGAAGTCACCGCCACCGACCCAGAGTTGATCTCCGTCCGGGCCGTGGCCGAGGGGATCAGGAGCGCCGGAGGTCTCCGCGAGATGTTCGGTGTCGAAGGGGGAGCCCAGGAGGCCCTGCTGACCGGAGGGGCCGGTGGCCTCGCCGAGGCGATCGCCGCCGAGCTCGCGCCGGTGATCCGGCTGGACCAGCCGGTGGTCGCCATCGCCCGCGATGGAGGCTGTGTGCTGGTGAAGACCCCGGACACAGAGACGTACGCCCGCCGGGTCATCGTCACGACCGCGCCTCCTGCGGCGAAGGCGATAGTCCATCGGCCCGCACTCCCCGAGTCGCGTGAGCTGGTGCAGAGGGACACGTTCATGGGCACGGTCTACAAGGCCGTCATCGTTTACGACACGCCGTTCTGGCGGGCTGACGGATACAGCGGCGAGCTCTTCGCCCTGGACGGACCGGTCCCTTCCGCCTTCGACGTGTCGCCGCCCGGCGGCCGGGGGCACCTGTGTGTTCTGGTGCCGGGTCAGGGTGCCCGCGACCTGGACGCCCTGACCGAGGAGGCGCGCCGTGCCGCGGTCCTGGCCGAACTGGCCCGGCATTTCGGTGAGCCGGCCCGTCATCCGATGAGCTTCCACGAGAAGTCCTGGCACCAGGACGAGTACGTGCTGGGCGGTTACATGGCCTGGCCCCGTCCCGGCTCTCTCGAGAGCATCCGGAAGGCCGGCGCGCAGCCGGTCGGTCGTGTCCACTGGGCCGGTACGGAGACCTCCTCCCGGTACAGCGGGTACTTCGAAGGGGCGGCGCTCTCCGGGGAACGCGTCGCCGAGGAGGTGCTGGCGGCTCTGTGACCGGACGGACCGCCAAGGGCGGCTCTCGGCCGTCGGGCGAACAGCGGTACGGGTGCGGCACGCGGAGCGCCGCGCTCGTCCCGTGCCCCCTCCCCCTACGGAGCCATGTCGGTCGCGCGCCCGACTCCCGACGCGGGCAAGCCCGGCGTCGTGCGCGGAAGGTGTGCGAAACTCGACGAACCGACCGAGGAGTGGAGCAGGTGACCTACGTCAGGGCAGCGGAACGCGAGGAGCAGATCGTCGCGGCGGCCGTGCGAGTACTGAGTTCCGTGGGCGTGCCGGCCATGACCCTGCGGGCCGTCGCGACCGAGGCGGGCATTCCTCTGGGCACGCTGCACTACGTCTTCCCGGCCAAAGACCAGTTGCTCCGCGCGGTCATGGCCAAAGTCATTCAGGACATCTCGTCCGCGCTGCGCGCCGACATGGCGCTCGACCGGGGGGTGGAGCACGCCTTCAGGCAGGGCATCACCACCTTCTGGAGCAGGCTGGTGGAAGGCGGCATCGGCCTTCAGATCATGCAGTACGAGCTGACCACGTACTCCTTGCGCGCGGAGGGGACCGCCGGTCTGGCCCGGACGCAGTACGAGCGGTACGTCTCCCTCGTCACCGAGTTCTCCGAGCAGGCGGCGCAAGCCGCGGGGGAGCGGTGCGCCATCGGGTTCGACGCCCTCGGCCGCCTCACTCTGGCCCTCGTGGACGGGCTCATCCTGCAGTACGTCGCGAATCCCGATGCCGACCGTGCGCGCCGCGACCTCAAGCACGCGCTCGACATGGTCGTCCTGCTCGCGGACCCCCGGCCCGTCGCGGCCGGCCGGCCGGTCCGCTCCGTCTGACGAATCAGCGCCATTGCTCACGGATGGATGTGGCTCTCTAAGTCGGACGACCGACCAGTTGCCGACCGGACAAGCCGGTTATGCTGACCGCATGCCCCGACAGGTAGATCATGCCGTCAGACTCGCGGCCGTCGAGGACGCCGTGATCGCCATCGCCGCCGACGCGGGCTTCGACGCTGTGACGATCCGTGCCGTCGCCAAGCGGGTCGGAGCCTCGACATCGGTCGTGACCCACTACGTGGGCAGCAGGGAAGAGCTGCTCTGCAACGCCGTTCGGAGGGAACTCGACAGCCGCCGCGCCGAAGCCGAAGCGGCGGCTCGCGATCTCGACGGCAGGGCTGCCCTGCGCGCGGTGGTGGAGTGGGCGGTGCTGAGCCCCAGCGAACGCACTCATCGGTTCTGGCTCGCCCTCGTCCTGAGCGCGGCCGGGCAGCCGACCCTGAGAGAGGAACTCGACCGGTTCAACCGGTGGTGGACCCGACAGATCGAGGAACTGCTCCGTGAGGCGGGATCGGCCGACCCCGCGAGGGAGACGGATCTGATCAGCTTGTTCGTGGACGGGATCGTCGTCTCCGGGTTCGACGCCGGCCAAGCCTGGACCCCGGAACGGCGCACCTGGCTGCTCGACGCCGTCTGGGCCACCCTGAGCATCTGAACAGCGCTCCGCGGACGGCGTCGACGCAGCTCGCGCCAGCAGGGCCCAGGTCGCGGTGCCGCAGCTCGGCGCCCTGGTCTCGTCGGCTCAGCCACGCAGCGCGGAGGCGAAGATGCCGGGCAGCTTCGCCCAGCCGGGGCGGCCCGCGAAGGCGGTGAGCCGGCTTCCTGTGACGGCAGCGGTGCGGTTGGTGACGAACCACGGAGGCCGAGGCGACAGGGTGAACCGGCCGGTGAGCACCGAACGCGGAAAGGGCCGGAACGGCCCACGCACGACGGTCCGTTCGGTTCCGCCGAGGAGGAGTCCGTTGTGGACGATCCCGATGCCGCTCTGTGCGTCCTGAAGGGTGTGACCGGGGAACGCGCCCCAGGTGGCGCGGGCCGTCAGGTAGCCGACCCCGGTCCACGCGTTGACGGCGACCGTGCCGTAGCGCAGGCGGGCGACGAAACGGGTGAAGCCGTCTCCCAGTCCCCGGATGGTCCGGGGGTGCGCCACGACGTTCGCGCCCAGGGTCCCCGAGAGCCGTTCGTTGACGAAGGCCGCGGCGCGCTCGAGGAACTCCTGCCCCTGGCCCGGGAGAGCGGTGACGGCCAGGACGGGGGCGAAGTACTCCTCGGTGAAGGCGATGTCCCCGTCGGCGGGGACCGTCAGAAGTACGCGAGAGCCGTCCGCGATCTGTTCGGCGGTGCCGGGGTGGTCGTTCACGGCGGCCCGGCACCGGTCGTCGCTGCCGGGGTAGTAGGCGGGCCGCGCGGTCGCGGCGGCGAACGCCCCGCGCAGGGCCAGGAGGAACTCGTCCTTCTGCGGCCAGTCTTCGCTCAGCACGAGCACCTGCGACGCGATGCAGTTGTACCCGTTGTTGTGGAGCTTCTGGGTCACGATGTGCTCCGCCTGGAAGGCGAGGTCGCGCTTCGACCACTTCCCGGGAACCACGATCGTCGGTGAGACGCCGCCCAGTTCGCTGCTGATCGGCTTGTCCAGCCGTGCCTCGTCGCGGGCCTGCCGTTCCCGGCCCTCCTCGCCGGGGCCGAACACGATGGCGTCGTGGGACGTGACGCTGCCGGTGATGTGCACGTGCGCGATGCCCGGGTGTGCGACCGCCGCCGACCCCAGCTCGACGCCACCGGTGACGATCCGTACGAGACCCAGCTCGACGAACCGGGCGAACACCTTGGTCAGCACCGGCAACAGCGGGTCCGTGACCGGGTTCAGCTTGAGCAGGACGACCCGGTTGTGGGCGAAGAGTTCGTAGAGGGTGTCCAGCGGTGCGATCGAGAGGATGTTGCCCGCGCCGAGGACGAGACCGACGCCCCCGGTTTCCCTCGGCGTCCGCTGGCCGAGACCCGCGGTCTCCCTGAGCCGCTCGGCCGTCACGCCCGGCTCGGTCCACACCTCGGCGCGGAATCCGTTGAGCAGAAGCCGGTCGAAGAGGTTGTGGGGGAGTACCTGGACCGCGACACGGTTGCCGGGAGCCTTCGAGAGGCGGGTGCCGTCGAGCGGACTGCGCCCGGCCTCGAGCGCGGCGAGCGTCTCGGAGAGGGCTCCGATGCCGCCCAGCAGGGCGTAGGGCCCGCTGATCCACTCCTCGCCGGCCAGGTGGGAGCCGGGGTCCAGCCGCTTGATGGCGCAGGCGGCGTCGACCCACTCCCGGGCGTGTTCCCGTACCGCTTCCGACAGCGCCGTGAGCAGGTCGCGGCGCGCGGACAGGGACATCGCGGCCCAGGTCTCCTCGCCGCGGCGGAGCTCCTCGACCAGCGTGTCGAGCGACGTGGACTCGTCATGCACAGTGTTCATGGAGGTACTCACGCTTCCAGACGGCCGAGCACCTCGGCGGCGGCCCGGTGGCCGGAGCGGACGGCCCCGTCCATGTAGCCGTTCCACACGTCGGAGGTCTCCGCGCCGGCCCAGTGGACGCGCCCGACCGGCTCGGCGAGCGCGGCACCGTACTGCGTCCACACACCGGCCCCCAGCCGGCCGCCGTAACAGCCGCGGGTGTATTCCTCCTCCATCCAGTTCTGCTCGGCGTAGTCGACCGGGTTCCGGGCCTCGGGCCCGAACATCTTCACCAGCGTGGCCACCGCCGAGGCGCGGCGCTCCTGCGGCGACAGGCCGGCGGCGCTGCGGGCATGGGCGCCCTCGAAGAAGCCCACGACGACACCGCACGCGCCGTCCGGCGGCGAGTTGTCCATGGTGACGCTCAGCTCGTCGTCCAGGCTGAACCCGAAGCCGCTCAGCCCCGCGTCCCGCCAGAACGGCGTCGGATACGCGACCTGCACCTTGATGACCGAACCCATCGGCATCTGCTGGGTGAGGCCGTCGCGGGCGCCGGGCAGCGCCGGCTCGTAGGCGAGCCGTCCGGCGAGCGCGGGCGGGATCGCCACGACGACTCGACGGGCGGTGACCTCGCCGCCGTCGAAGCCGACCCGTACTCCGCTGTCGTCGTGGGAGATCTTCCTGACCGGGCAGTTCAGCCGGACGGTCTCGCCCAGTTCCTCGGCCAGCCGCTCGGAGATCCGGTGGGCCCCGCCGACGACCCGCAGCTCCTGCGCTCCGCCGGTGGTGGAGACCAAGTTGTCCAGCATGCCGCCGGACTTGATGTAGAAGAGGAAGTGCAGCAGCGACATCTCCGTCGGTTCGGCGGAGAACAGCGCGGGGACGATCGCGCCCCAGAAGGCCATGGCCTCGTCCTTCGCGCTGTTGGCGCGCAGCCATTCGCCCAGGGTCTGCCGGTCGAGTTCCAGCGCGGACGGCGAGGCCCACGGCGCGGAGAGCGAGACGGTGTCGGCGAGCGCCTCGAGCTCCTGCTGCAGCCGCCCGACCTCCATCGCGCCCTCGTCGGAGAGACCGAAGCTCGGATCGGCGTACCGGGTCAGCACGCCGTTGTACAACGTCACGGCCGCGCCGTCGGCGTAGGTGGGGAACGTCTTGAGACCCAGCTCGTCGACCAGCTTCAGGACCTCGGTCTGCGTCCTGCCTATCCACTGACCGCCCATCTCGACGGGTGTGCCGTCCGCCAGATTGCCGCCGAAGTTGCGGCCTGCCACGCGGTCCCGGGCCTCCAGCACCACCACGCTGCGCCCTGCGGCACGGACCTCCCTGGCGGCGGTGAGCCCCGCGAGACCGGCCCCGATCACCACGACGTCGAAGTTCGTCATGTACGCATCCCCAAAGTTGGTCGGCTGTACGACTTAGTCCGGACCGCTGCAGAATAGCTATCGACGGTCTCGCCAACAAGGCTTGTGAGTCAGCTTGGAATGGTGGTGCCCGGGCTATTGCGCCGGATTGACGTCATCCCTACGTTACTCGGACGACCGTACGACTAATGATCTCCGGCGCCGAATATCGATGGTGCCCGCCCGATCCCGGCGACCAGCGTGGGCAGCGCAGACGGTCTCTGCGTCCTCGTCACCGGCCCCGAGGCCGGCGTATCCCCGTCGGCTCGCTGGTCAGGGGCCCCGTGATCGTCGCGCACAGCCTCTCGGTAATAGCTGACCGGCGTGGTGCTGCCGGCTCGGTGAACGCGCGCACCGGCCGACCGCACCCTGCGTCAGGAGGAGACCCGGAGGACGATCTTCCCCGTCGCGTGTCCCTCCTGGCTGAGCCGCCATGCCTCGGCGACCTCGGCCAGCGGCAGTTCCCGCTCGACGTGGACCGTCAGCTTCCCGGCGTCCGCGAGGTCGCCCAGCTTGGTCAGGCCGGCGTGGTCGGGGCGGGCGAAGACGTAGATGCCGCCCTTCTCCCGGATGGCGGGGTCGGCGATCGACACGACACGGGAGGGCGACTTGGTCACCTCCAGGGACGCGGTGGTCGCCTCGCCCCCGTAGAAGTCGAGGGACGCGTCCACGCCTTCGGGGGCCAGGGCGCGCACCCGCTGGACGAGCCCTTCTCCGTAGGCCACGTGCTCTGCCCCCAGCGAGCGCAGGAAGTCCGCCTTGGCCTCGCTCGCGGTGCCGATCACGCGGGCCCCCTCGGCCACCGCGATCTGGACGGCGAAGGTACCGACGCCGCCCGCCGCGTTGTTCACCAGGACGGTGTCGCCCTTCGTGACCTCGGCGGCCTGCAGCGACTGGAGGGCGGTCAGCCCGGCCAGTGGGAGTCCGCCCGCCTGCCCCCAGGTGAGAGAGGCGGGCTTGCGGGCCACCGAACGGACGGGCGCCGGCACCAGTTCGGCGTACGTACCGTGCTGCGCGGTGTCCGTCCGGGCGTAGGCGATCACCTCGTCCCCGGGCGCGAACTCCGTCACGGCAGGGCCGACCTTCTCCACGACCCCCGCCACGTCCCAGCCGGGAATCAACGGCAGGTAGACGTACAGGATCGGGTCGAGGCGGCCTGCCGCGACTTTCCAGTCCACCGGGTTCACCCCGGCGGTCCTGACACGGACCAGGACGGAGTCCGGCCCGACCTTGGGCTCCGGCTGCTCGCTCACCCTGGGTGCGGCGCCTGAGGCGGCGACGGTGACTGCCTTCATGATTCCTCCAACGGCTCACGGCCGAGTCCATCCCGCCCGCGCACGACGCTCTCTCGCGCGCGGCGGCTGATCAGCCCAACTCGTAGGACTGGGCGCCCACGCCCGCGAGGTTCCCGCCGTCCACGACCAGGTACTCCTCGCACACGGGGCGGCGCTCGAAGTAGCACTGCAGGATGTCGAGGGTGCCGGCGGCGTAGCGGGCCTGCGCGGAGAGTGTCGTACCGGAGATGTGGGGTGTCATGCCGTTGAACGGCATGGTGCGCCAGGGGTGGTCGAGCGGCGCGGGCTCGGGGAACCAGACGTCCCCGGCGTAGCCGGCGATCTGCCCGGACCGCAGGGCGTCCACGACCGCGTCCCGGTCGACCAGCTTGGCGCGCCCACAGTTGATGACGTAGGTCCCGCGCTTCATCATGTTGAACGCCTCGGTGTTCAGCATGTTCTCGGTGGACGGGTACAGGGGGATCTGCAGGCTGACGACGTCGATGTCGCGGATCATCGACTCCAGGTCGGGGTGGTAGGTCAGCCCGAGTTCCTTCTCGGTCTCCGCGTCCAGCGGGTGGCGCTGGTGGTAGTGCAACTCCATGCCGAAGGGCTTGAGCCGCTGCAGCACCGCCAGGCCGATCCGGCCGGCCCCGACGGCGCCGTACTTCATCCCCTGGACGTCGTAGCCGCGTTCCACGCAGTCCGCGATGTTCCACACGCCGTTGGTCGAGATGCCGTGTGCGGGAAGGTAGTTGCGGACCTGCGAGAGCACCATCATGACGGTGTGCTCGGCCACGCTGACGCTGTTCGAGCCAGTGACCTCGGCGACGGTGATGTGCGCCTCGGCGGCTGCCTTCAGGTCGACGTGGTCGGAGCCGATGCCCGCGGTGAGCGCCAGTTTCAGGTTGGGCGCCTTGGCGATGCGCTCCTTGGTCAGATACGCGGGCCAGAACGGCTGCGAGATGACGACCTCGGCCTCGGGCAGGTACTTCTCGAACTCGGACTGCTCGCCGTCCTTGTCGCTCGTCACGATGAACCGGTGACCGAGCCCCTCGACGTAGTCCCGCAGGCCCAGCTCGCCCGAGACGCAGCCCACCAGCTCACCCGGCTTGAAGCCGAGAGGGCCCTGGGGGCGGGGAGCCTGGCGGCCGTTCAGGTACCAGGGCACGTCCGGGATCTCGTCACGTGCGTAGACCGGGGGATAGCCGGACTGCGGGTCGGGATAGAGCACGCACAGAACCGTCGACATCTGCAAACCCTTCGCTTCAGGAGGGTGACTCAGGGGGGATGGGGGGCCTTGGGCCTACCGCGTGGTGAGCAGCACCTTGCCGATGTGGCTTTCGTCCATGGTCCGTTGCGCCTGGGCGGCGTCGCGCATGGGCAGTTCGGCGTCGATGACGGGCCGGACCTTGCCCTCGGCGATCAGCGGCCAGAGGTGCTCGCGTACCCCGGCGACGATGGCGGCCTTCTCCTTCAGCGGCCGGGAGCGCAGCGAGGTCGCGGTGACGGTTCCCTCCTTGACCAGCAGGGCGGCGATGTTCAGTTCGCCCTTGGTACCGGCTTGGAGGCCGATGATCGCGAGGCGCCCGTCGACGGCCAGGGCCGCGACGTTGCGGTCCAGGTAGTCGCCGCCGCCCATGTTGTCGAGGATGACGTCCGCGCCCTTGCCGTCGGTGGCCCGCTTGATCTCGGTGACGAAGTCCTGGGTGTGGTAGTCGATCAGGATCTCGGCGCCCAGTCCGGCGCAGAAGTCCAGCTTCGCCTTCGAGCCGGCGGTCACCGCGACGCGGGCGCCGAGGGCCCTGGCCACCTGGATCGCCATCGTGCCGATGCCGCCGGAGCCGCCCTGCACCAGGAGCACTTCCCCGGCGCGCAGCCGGGCGACCATGAAGACGTTCGACCACACCGTGCACGTCACCTCGGGCAGCGCGGCGGCCTGGACCAGGGTGATCCCCTTGGGCACGGGGAGCAGTTGCCCGGCCGGTACGGCGACCTTCTCGGCGTATCCGCCACCGGTGAGCAGGGCGCACACCTCGTCGCCGACCGACCAGCCGGAG
This sequence comes from Streptomyces bauhiniae, assembly GCF_004784475.1. Taxonomy (GTDB): domain Bacteria; phylum Actinomycetota; class Actinomycetes; order Streptomycetales; family Streptomycetaceae; genus Streptomyces; species Streptomyces seoulensis. The sequence continues at coordinate 457,631 of NZ_SRRT01000002.1, read as the reverse complement.
ACACCGGGGCCGAGCGCGGCGATGGTGCCGGAGCACTCCAGGCCGAGGTAGGGGGAGGCGCCGGGTGGCGGGTCGTAGGCGCCCTGGCGCTGCATGATGTCGGCGCGGTTGACGCCGGCGGCCGCCACCTCGACGAGGACCTCGCCCTCGCCGGGCACCGGATCGGGGACCTCGGTCCAGTTCAGCTTCTCGGGACCACCGGGTCCGGACATCGTGATCGCGTGCATGGCCGGGACGCTACCTCCGGGCGCGCCCGCTCCCCGGTAGCTCCACGGGACTCGGTATCTTGTGTCTTGCCGGATAATGTCCGCTTATGTCCAACAAGTAATCTCCGCCCCCAGGTCGCGCCGCCCGTCAACCGGGCGGCGGCCTCGTGGGCCGCCGTCGCCATGGCACTGCCCCTCGCGATCGGCCTCGCCGCCGGGCACGTGGCCTACGGGGCCCTCGCCGCCATCGGCGCGATGAACGGCGCCCTGGTCTCCGGAACGAGACGTTGGAGGCCGCCGTCTGGCGCTTGGGCTCGGGGTAGGCGGTCCCGAGATCGAGCGGTTGGGGGAGCTGCGCGAGGGTGTCGAGCACGCCGGGCCTGCCGGGCCGCCAGCCCAGCTCCGTACGGGCCTTGTCGGCAGAGGCGCGGCAGTTGAGCCAGAAGTCGACCGTACGTGGCCGTCCGCCCGCAGGCGCTCCGCGACCACCGAGCCGATGTAGCCGGTGGCGCCGACGAAGAAGATCTTCGGAGTTCGGACTCACGCGTGATCTTCGAGATGATCGTCGGACCTCTCCATGCCCGAGCCCTCAGGAGCGACGAACCACTGGGAACGGTCGACGCCGCCCTCATCGTGGATACGGTTCTGCGGGGCATGCCGGCCGGCTGACCGGGCATCTGCGTCACACCTTGCAGGAGCCGCCGGTTCAGCGCACCCGCCCCCGTGGTTTCAGGGCCACCGGCGGCAGTTCAGGTGCGAGCAGCCGGTCCCCGTCGTACCCCTTCACCTCCCCAAATCGCGAACCCTTCATCCAGTCCTCCCGGGCCCGGCTGATGTCCTCCTGCGTACGCCCCACAAAGTTCCACCACATACCACGTGATCGGCGGTTTATCCCAGGTCAGAGGTATCGCGGACCCTCGGGCGTCAGCAAAGGTCAGCATCGGACGCCGAGGAGTCAGCAGAGCATGGCAGTACGGAAACTCGCCCGCGGCATGGGCACCTTCTTCAAGGACTGCGAGCACGCCGAGTCTCGTTGGTCGAAGTGCCCGCACGAGTACAAAATCCGGTAGCGCATCCAGAAGTACGGGACGATGCGCTTCGAGGAGTACGCCGAGGAGTGGAAGGCTGGCCAACGGCACCTAGCGGTCGCCTCGGTGCGGCACCTGGACTCGCTCTTGGAGCACCACCTCAACCCGACCCTCGGCAGTCGGCGGATGAACTCCTTCGACCACAAGGTGGTGGACCACTTCATCCGCACCATGGAGCGGCTGAAGACCGGGCTGGCGACCCAGGCCAACGCCTTCGACAAGCTTCGCGCGATTCTCCTGGACGCCCACCGGCTGGGGATTTACGCCGACAACCCCTTGCTAGGGGTCAAGCCACCGCAGTACGACCCGGCGCGGGCCGTCATCCCGTCCCTCGATCAACTCCGCGCGATACGCACGGCTGGGGACGACGCCTTCATGCTGATGGTCGACCTGATGAGCGGCTGCGGCCTGCGCAATGGCGAGGCGGCCGCGGTGAACCTCGACAACCTCGTGGCCGACGACGTCTACCGGGTCAGCGAACAGGTCATCCTGTCGACCAGGAGCTACGGACCGCTCAAGCATCGCAAGGTGGGGGAGTATCGCGATGTGCCCCTGCCCGCTCGGATCAGGGAGACGATCGAGTGGTACGCCGAGAAGCACGGAACGTTCGACGGCTATCTCCTGCGTCAGCCCACTGATTCAAGCAAGCCGTATCCGCACTGGGCGATGGACAACCAGTGGAAGCGAATCCGGGCCGCCGGTGAGGTGGACATCCCGGCAGGGATGGTTCTCTACGGCAACCGTCACTTCTTCGCATCGAACTGCCTGAGCAACGGCATCCCGATCACGGACGTCGCCGAATGGATGGGTCACAAAAGCCTCGACATCACGTTCAAGACCTACCGGCATCTCATGCCTGGATCGATTGGTAGGGCCGCTGAAGTGCTGGATATGGCACTTGCTGCCTGATACGCAGAGGGTCCTGGGCGCTTTCGCGCTCAGGACCCGGCGGATTGGGCTTCAGCCGAGCCTCTGCTGCTGGGCCCAAGCCTGTACTTCTGAGATCTTGAATTGCAGTTTGGAGCTGTGGCCGTGCCCGAACTTGTAGGGTGTCAGGCCAAGTTTGGGTGCGTCACGGTAGACCCACGCGGGCATTGCCGTTCCTCCAGGTCGCGCTGCACAACACCTCAAGCGTCGCGGCGACTGTAGGATTTGGTGGAGCCGCAGCAGATGGTCCGCGTCGCTCAGGACGCCGCTTCGCCCTCCTCGTCCCGCTTCCAGACGCCGCGTTCCTCGAGGGTCTCGATCAGGTGGTCGGCGCTGTCGAGGGTGTGCTGTTCCATGAGGGAGCGGGCCATGCGGGAACTGCGCCTGCGGAGAGCTTCGAGGATGAGCGGGTGTTCCTCGCGGGTGGCGGCCGCCCGGCCCTCGATCGAGAGGTAGAAGCGGTTGGGGAGCTGCTTCACCACCGAGCGCAGGAGCAGGGACAGGCGGTGCGAGTCCGCGGCGAGGTTGATCTGACGGTGGAAGGCATGGCCGTACTCGACCATGCCTTCCTCGTCGTCCGCCGCGATGGCCTTCTCCTGCTGCTTGACGATCGCCTCGAGTCCGTCGAGCTGCTCGGGGGTGATGTTCTTCGCCGCGCGGGCCGCCAGCTCGCCGCCGAGCTGTGCCTGGACCCAGAACAGGTCCCGTACGTCCTGCTGGGTGAAGGGGGCGACGACGAAGCCTCGGCGGGGGATGAGTTCGATGAACCCCTCGCTGCTCAGGGCGAGGAGGCCCTCCCGTACGGGGGTGTTGCTGACGCCGACCGCTTCGGCGATGGGCTCCATGCGCAGGAAGTCTCCGGGGCGGACCTCGCCGGAGATGATCTTCTCCCGGACGTAGCTGGCCACTTCCTCGGGGAGCTGCTGCCGCCTGGAGTCGCGGTCGCGGGTCATCGATACCTCGTTCGCCGTCGTGTGTTCGGCTCCGCGGGCTCCACCGGCCGGCCGAACCGGGAATAGTACGCATCATATAGTCGTGGCCGACCGGCCGAGGCCCGCTTCGGCCCGGCCGACCTGTGCTCCTATTCCCTGACGGCGTTCAGCCCGTGACCGTGATGTCGTGGCGCACGTCGTGTCCGCTGCGGCGGATCAGCAGGCTCTGCGCGCGGGGCGGGTGCGCCGGGGAGGACACGATCAGCGTGTACGCACCCCGGGGCAGCCCGGTTACGGTGTAGCCACCGTCGGCCGAGCGCACCTGCGCCCGCCGGGTGCCCCGGTCGTCCAGCACGGTGACCGACACCTCGCAGTCGTCGTGCTCAGGGCACCGTACGGCGCCCCGAACGGTCACCAGGGTGTCCGGACCCACCGCGTCCACCACCGTCATGCCCTTCTCCTGGGCGAACGCGGCCAACGCCTGGTCCAGGGAAGCGAGTTCGCACAGTGCCCGGTCCGGGCGCGCGTGGCCGGCCGGGCGCAGTGCGGAGACCAGCGGGCCGACCCGGGTCCAGGTACCGCCGTGCTCGCCGGTGGTGACCCGGTGGTCCAAGGCGCGCAGGGAGGAGGTCAACACCTCCATGATCCGCCCGGTGCCGTACGCCGGGCTCGGGGCCACGGCCAGTGAACGGGCGTGCCGCGTCGCCGTGCCGAGCAGTCCCAGTACGGTGTCGGCGGACCGGCCACGCGTCCCGCGCGGCATCCGGACCAGCGGCCGGTAGGCGCTGTCGACCTGGTGCAGCGCGGCCTCCACCGCGCGGGCCGCGCCTCGCGGCCTGACCGCTGCCGTGGGGTCGCGCCAGCGCTCGGCGAGTCCGTCGAGCAGCTCCTCCACGGCGGACAGATAGCCGTGCACCGCCTCGCGCGTGACCTTCCGGGTGGGGACCGGCAGGATCAACAGACAACAGACGGTGGCCACCAGCATGCCCAGCACATTGTCGGCCAGCCGGTCCACGAGCAGTCGTTCCATGGCGTCGTATGGGGTGAAGAGCCCGTACACCTGCACCAGCGCGGCCACCAGGCCGACGACCAGGTAGGCGTACCGGCGCTGCATGCAGGCCGCGCCGATGGACAGGCCGGCCACGATGACCAGCAGTGTCCACAGGACGTGGCCGGGACCGATCAGCCTGAGCAGGGCGACGCCGAGGACGCCGCCGACGACGGTGCCGGCCGCCCGGTCGCCGAGCTTGCGCAGCCGTTCGCGGGTGGTGTTGGTGCCGAGCAGGGCGACCATCACGCCGACCAGGCCCCAGTAGTGGCGGCCCGGATTGACGGCGACGGCGATCGGCAGGGTGATCGCGCCCGCCGTCGCGGCCTGGAGCGGGGCCCGAAGCGCCGGGACGATCCGGCGGAGCCCACGTCCGCCGTGCGCGGTCACCACCCGCTGGGTGGCCGGACCCGTCCCTGCGGGACGTCCGTTCTCCAGCACGACCGTGGGCTGGAACGGCACCGACGCGCCCGAGGTGGAGGTGCGCCGGCCGAGCCGCAGCCAGGAGGCGAGGGAGTCGGCGAGCGCGTCCAGCAGATCGCCGATCCGTCGCGCCAGTGCACGTACCGCGTCGTCCTGCGCCGTGAGGCCCGGCGTGTCCGCCACCCGGTCGCGGATGCGGACGGCCACCGGCCGCAGCGCGTCGGCCCGCCCCAGCGGTGTGTCGCGGGCGATGACCAGCCCCTCGACGAGTGCCCGGCGCAGCGGGTCCGGCACCTCGTGCCGGGCGAGCGCGGTCACGGCCTCGCCGATGCCGTGCAGGGCGAGTTCGGCGTCGAAGAGGTACTGGTGGAGCAGTTCGGCCGCCTCCGGGTCGGCCGCCAGCTCGGGCTGTGCGAGCCGGCCGTCGATGATCAGTGTGGTGGTGTTGAGTCCGCGCAGCGCCCGGTGCACCCGGCGGAGCGCGGCGGCCCGTCCCGCGCCCGGTTCCAGCGCGGTGGCCGCCGCTCCGGTGATGCGGCGCGCCTCGACGACGAACGCCCGCTGGGTGCGTAGCAGATCCTCGCGTGGCGTCGGAGGGCACAGCAGCAGTCGGGCGGCCAGCAGGGCCACCGCCGTCCCGACCGCTACGCCGAAGAGGTCGCCGCATTGCGCCAGCGGCAGCGGGATCATCTCCCCGACCAGCAGCGCGACGAAGATCAGCGTCCCGGAGAGCAGCCCCAGCGGGCCGAAGCGCGCCAACACCATCACCAGGACCAGGCCGACGACGAGCAGACACATGGATGCCACCCGGTACGGCCGTACGGCGGCACTCACCGGCAGCGCGGCGGAGAACGGCACCGGCAGCCAGAGCAGCGCCCTTGCCAGCCTGCCGCGGGTGTTCTCGGCGATGAGGAAGGCGCTCACCAGGCCCAGCACGCCGCCGACCGTCATACCGAGCACGGCCGGCAGGCCGAGGGCGCGGGAGAGCCCGTAGCCCACGGTCAGGGAAGTGATCATCGACAGCAGGACGCGCCAGCCGGTCTGGAGCCGGCCGAGCCCGGGGTCGAGCGCCAGCGCCCAGTCCCACCAGCGCGGCGGTCCGCCGACCCGGCCGGGGAGGAGTCTGGCATGCGGTGCCTCGGGGTGAGCGGAGGGGCCAGGGGGCCCGGAGGCAACGCCGGACGGCGCCGGACCAGTGGCCGGCGCCGGGGGATGGGTACTCAACTAACCTCGGATTCCAGTGCGTTGACGAGTGTGAGGACGGTCTCTCGAGCCGAGGCGACCATGCGTTCGGCGTCGTCGGCCGGGGTGCCCAGGGCGTCGAGCAGGGCCGCCGCGATGCGCAGCCGGGCTTCGTGGAGCAGTTCGCGGCCGCGCTCCGTGAGATGGGCGCGGATCGCGCGCCGGTCCTCGGTGCAGCGATGGCGTTCGAGCAGGCCGCGCTCCTCCAGCTCCTGGAGGAGGACGGTGACCCTGGGCTGGGTGAGCCCGGTCGGCAGGGTGAGGTCACCGACCCGTAGCGGGCCGGACTCCAACGCGGTCAGCACGTTGACGTGGCTGTGCGGGACGCCGAAGTCACCGATGCGGTACATCGTGCGCCCCAGCCTGCCGACGCCGCTCATCAGGTCTTTCGCGGCCCGCGTGATGCGCTGCTGATCCTGCGCCCGCGAGTCCATAGGCAAATTATATAGGCAACCTATGGAAGCAGGCGGCCCGCCCGCCTTCGAGCCGGGCGAGACTCGGATCACATGCATAACCTATTTATATATTGCTATTATGTATCTCGTGCTCGGGTTCGAGCTCGCAGTGAGTGCGGTGAGAGGAGAGACGGCAATGACAGTCGAGATCGGGGCTGCGGTGCCCCGCTCGCTCGTGGAGCCCGAGCGGATGCTGATCGACGGCTCCTGGGTCCCGGCCCGGTCCGGGCAGACGTTCCCCGTGGTGGACCCGGGGACGGGTGATGAGGTCACCCGCATCCCCGAGGGCGACGCCGCGGACGTCGACACGGCCGTGCGCGCGGCGCGGCGGGCCTTCGAGGAAGAGCGCTGGACCGGGATGTCCAGCCAGCAGAGGGCGGTCGTGCTCTGGCGCGTCTCCGATCTGCTGGAGGCCCGCGCGGACGAACTGGCCCGGCTGGAGAGCCTCGACGTGGGCATGCCCGTGCCGGCGGCGCGCGGCATGCTCGGCGAGGCGGTCAACCTCTTCCGCTACTACGCGGGCTGGGCCGACAAGATCCACGGCCAGTCCGTGGAGATCGGCCCCGGCGAACGCAGGCTCCAGGGCATCACGCACAAGGAGCCGGTCGGCGTCGCGGGACTCATCGTGTCCTGGAACGCCCCCCTCATCGGTGTCTCCATGAAGCTGGCGCCCGCGCTGGCGGCGGGCTGCACCTGTGTGGTGAAGCCCTCCGAGGAGGCGTCCCTGTCGGTGCTCGCGCTCGTCGGCCTGCTGCTGGAGGCGGGCGTACCCGAAGGCGTCGTCAATGTCGTCACCGGCCACGGACCGGTGGGCGCCGCGCTGGCCTCGCACGACGATGTCGACAAGGTGAGCTTCACCGGCTCCACCGCCGTCGGCAAGAAGATCGTGCAGGCCGCCGCGGGCAACCTCAAGAAGCTCTCCCTGGAGCTGGGCGGCAAGTCCCCGGTGATCGTGCTGCCCGATGCCGACCTGGACGCGGTGATCCCCGGTGTCGCCGCGGGCATCTTCTGGAACTCCGGCCAGATCTGTACCTCCGGTACCCGTCTCCTCGTCCACCGGGACATCTACGAGGACGTCGTCCAAGGCGTCGCCGAGCACGCGGCGGCACTCAAGATCGGTTACGGCACCGAGTCCGGCGTCGATCTCGGCCCGCTGATCTCCCAGCGGCACCTGGACCGGGTCGCCGGATTCGTGGAGAGCGGGATCGCGGAAGGCGCCCGCATCGTCACGGGCGGCTCCCGCGTCGGCGACAAGGGCTACTACTACGAGCCCACCGTGGTCGCCGACGCCGACCCCTCCATGCGGATGATCCGCGAGGAGATCTTCGGCCCGGTGCTCGGCGCCATCCCCTTCTCCGACGTGGCCGAGGCGGTCGCCATGGCCAACGACACCGAATACGGCCTGGCCGGAAGCGTGTGGACCCGCGACATCGCCACCGCCCACACCGTCGCGCGCAAGCTGCGCACCGGCCGGATCGGCATCAACGTCCACCGCGCGGGCGGCGTCCAGATGCCCGTCGGCGGCTACAAGCAGTCCGGCTGGGGCCGCGAGAACGGCCCCGAGGGGCTGGACGAGTACCTGGAGACCAAGTCGGTCATCACGCTGCTCGACCGCTGAGCCCGCGTCACCACCCCCCGAAGGAACACACCATGCCCCGCTACACCTATGTCGTGCTCACCAACCCGGTCGAGGGCCGGGAGGACGAGTACAACGAGTGGTACACCAACACCCACGTCCACGACGCCCTCAAGGTGCCCGGATTCGTCGGCGCCCAGCGCTTCAAGCTCGCCGGCGCCCAGCGCAACGAGGCGCCCTACCCGTGGCAGTACCTCGCCCTGTATGAGATCGAGACCGACGACCTCCAGAAGTCGATCGACGAACTGGCCGCCCGGTACGACACCCCGGCCATGGTGATCAGCACCGCGCTGCACCCGGAGCGCCTCGGGCTCATCTACGAGGAACTCACCCCTCGCGTGGAAGCACAGCCGTAACCACGCCCCACATCCCCCCTGCCCGACATTCAACAGATCGACGGAGATCAGAACATGCGTACTCGTGGAGCAGTCATCCGGCAGAACCCCGGCGAGCTGGAGGTCGTTGAGCTGGAGCTCGACGACCCCCGCCAGGACGAGATCCAGGTCAAGCTCGTGGCCTCCGGGCTCTGCCACTCCGACAGCCACCACATGACCGGTGACGTACCGGTCGGCACCTACCCCTTCGCCCTCGGGCACGAGGGCGCGGGCATCGTCACCAAGGCGTTCCCGAACAGCAAGGGCATCGAGGTGGGCGACCACGTCGTCTTCACCGCCATCCCGTCCTGCGGCCACTGCCGCTGGTGCGCCTCGGGCATGGAGAACCTGTGCGACCTGAAGGACGGCATCCTGCGCGGCCCGCGCTGGACCGACGGCAGCTACCGGCTGCACACCCCCGAGGGCGCCCCCGTCGGCCAGATGTGCGGCATCTCCACCTTCGTCGAGCACACCACGGTGTCCCTGAACTCGGTCGTGAAGATCGACAAGGACATCCCGCTCGACAAGGCGTGCCTCGTCGGCTGCGCCGTCAGCACCGGCTGGGGCTCGGCCGTCAACCTGGCCGCCATCCAGCCGGGCGACACCGCGATCGTGATCGGCGTCGGCGGCATCGGCGCGGCGGCCCTCCAGGGCGCGGTGAACGCCGGGGCGGCGAACATCATCGCCGTGGACCCGCTGCCCTTCAAGCAGGAGAACGCGAAGCTGTTCGGCGCCACCCACGCCGCCGGCTCGGTCGGCGAGGCCGCGGAGCTCGCGAGCGGGCTCACCAGCGGCTACGGCGCCGACGCGGCCGTCGTCGCCGTGGGCGTACGCGACTCGTCCATCGTGGCCCAGGCGCTGCGCGCCGTCCGCAAGGCCGGCACCGTCGTCGTCGCCTCGGTGGCCCCGCACGCCGCCGACGAGGCGCCGATCCCGCTGTCCGACCTGACGCTCAACCAGAAGCACCTGGTCGGCTCGCTGTTCGGCGGCACCAACGGCAACCGGGACGTCAACCGGCTGCTCGACCTGTACCGGGCGGGCAAGCTCAACCTGGACGACATGATCACCCGGACCTACTCGCTCGACGAGATCCAGCAGGGCTACCACGACCTGCACGCGGGCAAGAACCTCCGCGGAATCGTCGTCTTCGACTGAGTCCCTCCCGCCCCTCACCCAACGGGGCACGCCCAGGAAAGACGGCCCCCTCGGCACGGCACGCCGAGGGGGCCGCGTCCAGCGGAAAGAAGCGGAACATCGCCATGTTGGTCCACTACCGGCGCGCGGTCCTCGACGCCGTACGTCACGGTTTCAAGCTGGGGCGCCCCTTCCAGAACCCGGAGGCGCTGCTCAGGGTCGCCGTGGCCGTGGTCGCCGCGACCGTCGTCGGCTACCTCACGAACGAGCCGATGCCCGCCATCGGCGCCTGGTTCAGCGGTATGGGCTCGCTGGTGCCCCGCCGCCGCAACCGCGTCGCCATCTCGGCCGCGAGCACCCTCATGCTCTGCATCGCCGGGCCGCTCCTGGGCGTCTGGCTGCACGCGACCCCCTGGCTCCTCTACGTCCTCGCCTTCGCCGGCACCTTCCTCGGCGGCCTGCTGCTGACCATCGGTGTCGGACCCGGCATGCGGGTCGTCATCATGATGATCATGATGGTGGCCTTCGCCGACATCTCGCCCGACGTCACCACGGGCCTGAGCGAGGTGAAGTGGCTCGCCGTCGGCGGCGCCATCGGCTTCCTCTGCCACCTCCTCCCGCCGTACGGCCCCCGGTTCGCCGCGCAACGCGAAGCGGTGGCCGCGCTCTACGACGCGCTCGCCGCCGACGCCCGCGCCTACGCGCGGGGGCAGACGCCGGACCAGCCCTGGCCGCTGCCCCTGCTGACCGCACGCCAGACCCTGGACGCCGTCCCGCAGCGCTCGCGGGCCGCCGCCGCACCCCTGTTCGCCCTGCTCGGCGAGGCACACCGCCTCGTCCCCCACCTCCGCGCACTGGAATCCACCGTCGACGGCGACCCCGCCGTCCGCGAGGCCCGTCACACCGCCGCCGCGGACATCCTGTCCGGCATCGCCACTGCCGTACGGTCCGGGAAGCCGGTCACCGATGCGCCGGAGCACCTTCCCGAACCGCGCCCCGGCGAGCCCCTTGAGGCCACCCTCCGCGCACTCGGCGACCTCCTCGACGAGGCCCGGCGCGTGGCCTCGCTGCCCGTCTCCCGCGACGCCGGGGCCTCCTGGCAGCACGCCGAGCTGACCGGGCCGCACGCACTGTCCGGCTTCCTCACCCGGGGCCTCGGACAACTGCGCGCCGAGTTCCGCACGGACTCGCCCGCACTGCGGCACGCCCTGCGCCTGGCGTTCGCCGCCACCCTCGCCGAGGCCGTCGGCCGCGCCACCGGTGACTGGGGCGGACTCGGGGTGAGCAGCCACGCCGTCTGGGCCTTCCTGACGGCCGCCGTCGTCCTCGTCCCCACCTTCGGTCACACCGTCGGCCGGGCGGTGAGCCGCAGCTCGGGCGCCGTCGTCGGCGGCCTCCTCGGCTGGGCGCTGGTCATGCTGCCCGACGACCGCCTGCTGCACGCGGTCCTGGTGGTCGTGCTGATCTTCGGCTACCTGGTGCTGCGCAGCGTCGGACAGGCACCGGTCATCATCTGCATCACGGCCGTCGTCGCCTACATCGGCGGCAGCGGCGCCAGCGCCTGGAGCCGCACCGTCGACACGCTGATCGGCGCCGCCATCGCCGTGGCCGTCCAGTTCCTGTGGCCCACCTGGCACACCGACCGGCTGCCCCGGCTGCTGGGGGAGTGGACCAGGTGCGAAGCCCGGCACCTCGAAGCCGTCGTACGCGTGTGGGCGGACCCCACCGGCGCCGACCGGGACGCCCTGGCCGGACTGCGGCACGAAGCACGTCTCGCCCGCCGCCGCTACCAGGAGGCCGCCACCGAGGCCGCGTCCGAACCGGTCCACCACCGCGCCCGGTGGAGCGGCTCCCGGCTGGCAGCCCTGTCCCGCGCCACCCGCGAACTCACCAAGGGCACCGCGCTGCTGGCCGCACACCTGCCCGAGCCGGACCGGGCGCCGGTCCCCGAGGCGGCCGGCCACGCCGAGATCCTGCACGAGCGGCTGACCCGGCTGGCCACGCGCGCCGAGACGGGCGCGGCATCCGAAGCCGTACCCGAGGTCCAGCCGCTGGAACTCCTCGCGCTGGACCCTGCGGCCGAGCCCGACCGCGAGCTGTTCGCACGGGTCGCGGACGCCATGGCCGAACTGGAGCGCGCGGTCGAGGACCGGCGGCCCGAGCACGGACGGCACCGGCTCGACCCGGCCGCCGGCGCGGCGTGAGCGCGTCCGTCCGGAGGGGCCCGGCGGCTCAGTCCGCCGGCTGACTCTCCCTGATCACCCGGGCGAGAGCGGGGAGCGCCGCCTTCACGGCGTGCTGCTCCGGCTCGCTCAGCCGGTCGATGAGATGCCCCAGGGCCGCGGACCGCTCGGCGTGCCGGGCCCGGAAGAGCTCAAGCCCGCTGTCGGTCGCCTCCACCAGCACGACCCGGCCGTCGCTGTCGTCGGCGACGCGGCGGACCAGCCCCGCGCGTTCCATGCGCGTGATGAGCTGGGTCATGTTCGGCTGGGAGACGCCTTCGGAGCGGGCCAGCGCGGTGAGCCGCTGCGGGCCCTGCCTGCCCAGACGGCCCAGTGTGGAGGAGGCAGCGGTGCTCAGCCCGCCGGCGGTGGCGCGCAGGCGCACATAGCGGGCGAGCTGCTCCACGGCGATCATCAGTTCTTCCGGGGGTGCCTCGGGCGCCGTGGGGTCGAGAGCTGCGTCCGCTTCGTGCATCCGGCCAGTATATCGGCGGGTCACCGGGCCGGAGATGGCCCCGAGCGCCCGCACCGGTCCGCCCGCGTGCGTGGTCCGCGCGGCCGGCCTCTGCCGCCCGTCAGCCCTCGGCCGCCAGGACGCGCCGGGCGCGGTCGAGCACCGGCTTGTCGATCATCTGCCCGTCGATCACCGTGACGGACTCGCCTGCCGCCAACACGGAACGCGCCCAGCGCAGTTCGTCCTCGCTCGGTGCGAATCCCGTCTGCACTCCGTCGACTTGTGCCGGATGGATGCACAGCTTCCCGCTGAACCCGAGGCGCCGGGCGTGCGTCACATCGGCCGTGAGCGCGTCCAGGTCCCGCACGCTCGTGGTGACACCGTCCACCGGCGGGCACAGGCCGGCGGCGGCCGACGCCGAGACCAGCCGGGAGCGTGCGTACGCCAGGGCCAGGTGGTCGTCGTGGGCGACGCCCAACTGGGCGGAGTAGTCGGCGTTCCCGAAGGCCACGCGGATCACACCGGGCGCGGCGCACACCGCTGCGGCCCCCTCGATCCCGGCCGCCGTCTCGACCAGGGGGATCAGCGGGCACGCGCCGCCGGTGAGGCGGCCGATGTCCGTGAGCACGGCCGGGTCCTCGGACTTGGGCACCATCACCGGCACACCGTGCCGGGCGGCCACTTCCAGGTCCGCCCCGAACCAGGTGGTGCCCGGCGGGTTGACCCGGAGCACGGCACTGCCGCCCGCCGCGAACCACTCGGCGGCGTGGGCGCGGGCCCGGTCCTTGTCCGAAGCAGCGACCGCGTCCTCCAGGTCCACGATGACCGCGTCCGCGCCGGAGGCCGCCGCCTTGGCGAACCGGTCCGGCCGGTCACCGGGCACGAAGAGGAAGCCGCGCGCGGTCTGGAGACGGCTGGGGAAGTACGTCATGCGAACGTCACCTCCGCCGTGGCGTGCCGTTCCTCGCGGTGCGTGGCGACGCGCAGGGCGGCACCGCCGTCGCCCGTCGGGGACCCGGCGACCAGCAGGCGCTCGCCCGCGAAGGCCGGGCGCCGCAGTCGGTAGGAGACGGACCGCACCTGCCGGGCGGGGGCCTCGCGGCGCAGCGGTTCGAGCATGGCGAGCACCAGCAGCGGGCCGTGCACCACCAGACCGGGGTAACCCTCCGCCTCGCGGGCGTACGGGGCGTCGTAGTGGATGCGGTGGGCGTTGGCGGTGAGCGCGCTGAACCGGAACAGCAGGGTCGGGTCGGGCTGGAGCGGCAGCAGCCAGGTCTCCTCGGCGAGCGGCTCGGCGAGCGGGTCGAGGGCCGCCGGGTGAGCGCCGGCGGCACGCCCGGACCGGTAGACGATGTCCTGCTCCTCGACCACGCGGGTACGGCCCGCCTGGAGGTATTCGGCGCGCACGGTGACGAAGAGGAGTTCGCCGGTGCCGCCCCGCTTGGCGGTCACCGTGGCCAGGCCGCTGATCCGCTGGACGGGTTCGCCGACGATCAACGGCTCCCGCACCTCACACCGGCCGCCGGCGAACATCCGCTGCCGGTCGGGGACCGGCGGCAGGAAGTGACCGTGCCGGGGGTGTCCGTCCTCGCCCAGCTCCCGCTGCGCGGGCGCGCCCAGGAAGTACAGCCAGTGCCACAGCGGCGGCAGGGCGTCTCCGGCCCGCACCGCGGTCTCCGGCACGTCCAACAGGGCCGACAGCGCTGCGGCCGGAGCGGGCGAGAGGACGTCGTCCTCGGTGACCGGCGCGGGACTCCACGACTCCACGTGGGAGGCGAGTCCGCTCGGTGTGGGGGGCATAGGTTCTCCTCGGCGAGGGGTATGGGCGGGCAGCATGGCGGGCCTCGGCCATCATGCGCGCTGATGACAGGCCGTACGTAATAGAAAACCCTGATGCCGCCATGCGGTCCCGGCATGCGCGGGGTCAGGCGCTCGGCCCGGACAGCTCCGCCGACGGCCACCTGCCCTCCCGTACGGCCGACTGGATCTGCCGGGACAGCTCCCGGGCGACGACCTCGGCGGCGGGCGTCACCCGCCCGGCCCGCGAGGTGGCGAGCACGATCGAGCGCCACACCTCGGGTGCGCACAGCGGGGCCGCGCTCAGCGAACCGCTCGCCACGTCCTCCGCGATGCCGACGCCCGGCAGGATGGTCCAGCCATGGCCGGCCCGCACCAACTGCTTCTGCACGGGCATCGAGTTGGTCTGCACGACCAGCGACAGTTCCGCCCGTGCCTGGGCGGCGGCCGCGTCGATCACCCGGCGCAGGCCATGGCCGGGCGCGGGCACCACCAGCGGGTGGGAGACGGCCTCGTCGAAGGGCACGGGCCGCTCGGCGGACAGCCCGGCCGAGGCGGGCGCCACCGCCCACAGGCGCTCGCGCACCAGCGGCTCCACGTCGAGCGACGGGGTGCCCGCCAGGTTGTACAGCAGGGTCAGATCCAGATCACCCTCGTCGAGCCACTGCTGGAGATGACCCGAGTACGCGGTGAGCAGGCGCAGTTCGATGCCCGGATGGTCGCGGACCACCGCGGACGCCAGGGGTTCCGCCAGCAGTTCGCTCGTACTGTCCAGCAGGCCGACCGCCACGATGCCGGTAACCACACCGGGTGTCGGCCGCAGCTCGGCGCGAGCCCGCTCCAGCTCGTGCAGCGCCCGCCGGGCACGCTCGACCATGGTCGTGCCGGCCGCGGTGGGCCGCATGCCCTGCCGGGTCCGCTCGAACAGCGTCACCCCCAGCTCCTGCTCCAGGGTCCGGATCTGCCGGGTGACGGCGGGCTGCACCAGATGCAGGAGTTCCGCCGCCCGCGTCACACTGCCCGCCTCGGCCACTGTGACGAGCGCCCTGAGCTGCCTGACGTCCATGGTGCTCCCTCCGTCCGCTCCATCCGCAGCGGGCATGGAGCCATCAGTAAAGAGTATTTCACCTGAGGTGCCATGAACATTGATGATGGAGCCCGGCCGTCCGGACCCCCGGCGCGGCCCGCACACGACTCTGGAGGCCACCGCATGACCGGACTCCCGCTCTCCGGCGTCACCGTGGTGAGCGTCGAGCAGGCGGTGGCCGCCCCGTACGCCACCCGCCAGCTCGCGGACCTCGGCGCCCGGGTGATCAAGATCGAGCGACCCGAGGGCGGCGACTTCGCCCGGCGGTACGACACCACCGTGCACGGCCAGTCCAGCTATTTCGTCTGGCTCAACCGGTCCAAGGAGTCCGTCACCCTCGACCTGAAGTCCCCGGCAGGCCGGGACCTCCTGGAACAACTGCTGGGCGGAGCCGACGTGTTCGTGCAGAACCTCGCACCCGGCGCGGCCGCCCGGCTCGGCCTGGACAACGACGCGCTGACCCGGCGCCACCCCTCCCTCATCCCGTGCACGATCTCCGGTTATGGCACCACCGGACCCTGGGCCGATCGCAAGGCGTACGACCTGCTCGTACAGTGCCAGACCGGCCTGGTCTCCCTGACCGGCACCCCGGAGGAGACCGCGCGGACCGGAGTGTCCGTCGCCGACATCGCGGCCGGGACGTTCGCCTTCTCCGGCATCCTGACCGCGCTGTACACCCGGGCGACCGCGGGGGTGGCGCGGGCGGTGGAAGTCTCGCTGTTCGAGGCGCTGGGGGAGTGGATGGGCCAGCCCGCCCACTACACCCGCCACGGCGGCACCCAGCCCCCGAGGCTCGGCACCCGGCACGCCACCATCGCCCCCTACGGCACCTACCCGACCGCCGACGGCAAGCAGGTCCTGATCTCCGTGCAGAACGAGCGCGAGTGGACCGCTCTGTGTGCCGAGGTGTTGGCCCGGCCGGAGCTGGCCACCGATCCGCGCTTCGCCACCGGCCCGGACCGGGTCACGCACCGTGACGAGCTGGACCCGGTCATCGCCGAGTCGTTCGGGCACGTCCCCTTCGCCGAGCTGACCCGGCGGCTGGACACCGCCGGAATCGCCAACGCCGGGGTCAACGACGTACCCGACTTCCTCGACCACCCGGTGCTCGCCGAACGCGGCCGATGGCTCGACGTGCGCGTACCCGGCGCGGTCGTGCCGGCGCTGCGCCCGCCGGCCGACCTGGCCGGTGTCGAGCCCCGCATGGACCCCGTGCCCGCCCTGGGCGAACACACCGACAGTGTCCTGGCCGAGCTGGGCCTCGACGCGGCCCGGATCGCCAAGCTGCGCGCCGACGACGTCGTATGACGGTCCGGCGCGGACCCGAGAAACCCGAGAACGGAAGAGCAGGAGACACCGTGAGGACGAGGAGCACTCTGTGAGCACCCTGGACGCGCTGTCCGAGGACGAGCGGTTCGTCGTGAAGACCGTGGCCGACTTCGTGGACAAGGAGGTGAAACCCGTCGTTCAGGAGCTGGACCACACCAATACCTACCCCGAGGCCCTGATCGAGCAGATGAAGCGGCTCGGCATCTACGGGCTCGCCATCCCCGAGGAGTACGGCGGCAACCCCGTCTCCATGCCGTGCTTCGTTCTGGTCACCGAGGAGCTGTCACGCGGCTGGATGAGCCTGGCCGGTGCCATGGGCAGCCACACCGTGGTCGCCAAGCTGCTCACCCACTTCGGCACCGAGGAGCAGAAGCGCCGCTATCTGCCCCGCATGGCCACCGGTGAGATGCGGGCCACCATGGCCCTGACCGAGCCCGGCGGCGGCTCCGACCTCCAGGCCATGCGCACGGTCGCCCGCAAGGACGGTGACGCGTACGTGGTCAACGGTGCCAAGACCTGGATCACCAACTCCCGGCGGGCCGGGCTGATCGCGCTGATGTGCAAGACCGACCCCGAGGTGAGCCCCGCGCACCAGGGCATCTCGATCCTGCTGGTGGAGCACGGTCCGGGCCTCACCGTCTCCCGCGACCTGCCCAAGCTGGGCTACAAGGGCGTGGAGAGCTGCGAGTTGTCCTTCGACGACTACCGTGCGCCCGCGGACGCCCTGCTCGGCGGGGTGGAGGGCAAGGGCTTCGGCCAGATGATGAAGGGTTTGGAGACGGGCCGGCTCCAGGTCGCGGCCCGCGCGCTCGGCGTCGGCCGCGCCGCCCTGGAGGACTCCCTCGCCTACGCCCAGGAGCGTGAGTCCTTCGGCAAGCCCATCTGGCAGCACCAGGCGGTCGGCCACTACCTGGCCGACATGGCCACACAGCTGACCGCGGCCCGCCAGCTCACCCTGTACGCGGCCCGCGAGGCGGAGGCGGGCCGCCGGGTGGACATGGAGGCCGGCATGGCGAAGCTGTTCGCCTCCGAGACGGGCATGCAGATCGCTCTCAACGCCGTCCGCATTCACGGCGGTTACGGCTACTCGACCGAGTTCGACGTGGAGCGGTACTTCCGGGACGCCCCGTTGATGATCGTCGGCGAGGGCACCAACGAGATCCAGAAGAACGTCATCGCCGCCCAACTGGTCAAGCGTGGAGGACTCGAAGCATGAAAATCCTTGTCACTGTGAAGTACGTGCCCGACGCCACTGGCGACCGGCACTTCGCCGATGACCTGACCGTCGACCGCGACGACGTGGACGGTCTGCTCTCCGAACTCGACGAGTACGCGGTGGAGCAGGCTCTTCAGATCGCGGAAGACTTCGACGGGGACGGCGACGCCGAGGTCACCGTGCTGACCGTCGGCCCCGAGGACGCGAAGGACGCGCTGCGCAAGGCCCTCTCGATGGGCGCCGACAAGGCGATCCACGTCGAGGACGACGACCTGCATGGCACCGACGCGCTGGGTACCTCGCTGGTGCTGGCCAAGGCGATCGAGAAGGCCGGCTTCGACCTGGTGATCTCCGGCATGGCCTCCACCGACGGCACCATGGGCGTCGTTCCGGCGCTGGTCGCCGAGCGTCTGGGCGTGCCGCAGGTGACCCTGCTCTCCGAGGTCTCGGTCGAGGACGGCACCGTCAAGGGCCGCCGTGACGGCGACGCCGCCTCCGAGCAGCTCGAGGCTTCGCTGCCGGCCGTGATCTCCGTGACGGACCAGTCGGGCGAGGCGCGTTACCCGTCGTTCAAGGGCATCATGGCGGCCAAGAAGAAGCCGGTGGAGTCCTGGGACCTGTCCGACCTCGGCATCGAGGCGGAGGAGGTCGGTCTCGAGGGCGCGTGGACCAAGGTCGAGACCGCGACCGAGCGCCCGGCGCGCACCGCGGGCACGATCGTCAAGGACGAGGGCGAGGGCGGCAAGCAGCTCGCCGAGTACCTCGCGGGCCAGAAGTTCGTCTGACATCAGAGGAGTTGGATTCCCATGGCTGAAGTTCTCGTCTACGTCGACCACGTGAACGGTGCCGTCCGCAAGCCCACTCTGGAGCTGCTGACGCTGGCCCGCCGTATTGGCGAACCGATCGCGGTGGCGCTGGGCGCGGGTGCTGCCGACACCGTGACTGTCCTGGCCGAGCACGGTGCGACCCGTGTCCTGACGCATGACGCGTCCGAGTACGCCGATTACCTGGTGGTGCCGAAGGTGGACGCCCTCCAAGTTGCCGTGGAGGCGGTGTCCCCGGCCGCCGTGTTGGTGCCATCCTCCGCCGAGGGCAAGGAGATCGCCGCGCGTCTGGCGCTGCGCATCGGCTCCGGTCTGATCACCGACGCCGTCGACATCGAAGTCGGCGACGAGGGCCCGGTGGCCACCCAGTCGGTGTTCGCCGCGTCCTTCACCACAAAGTCCCGTGTTATCAAGGGTGTTCCGGTCATCACGGTCAAGCCGAACTCGGCCGCCGTGGAGGCCGCCCCGGCCGCCGGCGCGGCCGAGGCCCTGTCGGTGACCTTCTCGGACCAGGCGACCGGCACCAAGGTCACCGGCCGTACCCCGCGCGAGTCGACCGGCCGTCCGGAGCTGACCGAGGCCGCGATCGTGGTCTCCGGCGGCCGTGGCGTGAACGGCGCGGACAACTTCGCGCTGATCGAGGCCCTCGCCGACTCGCTCGGTGCCGCTGTCGGCGCCTCGCGTGCCGCCGTCGACGCCGGCTGGTACCCGCACACCAACCAGGTCGGCCAGACCGGCAAGTCGGTCTCGCCGCAGCTCTACATCGCCAACGGCATCTCCGGCGCGATCCAGCACCGCGCGGGCATGCAGACCTCGAAGACGATCGTCGCGGTCAACAAGGACCCCGAGGCCCCGATCTTCGACCTGGTCGACTACGGCGTGGTCGGCGACCTCTTCGAGGTCGTCCCCCAGCTCACCGAGGAAGTCAAGACCCGCAAGGGCTGACCACCGCCGAAGTCGAAGCAGCATGCGCCGCCGACGCCGGTGCCGGACCGCGGTCACACCGTGGCCGGCACCGGCGCGTGCGCCGCTCAGACCGACCCGGCGGGTTCCTCCGTCGCGGGCCTGATCAGCCCCACGGCGATCAGGCTCACCACGGAGGACAGGGCCATGTACGCCGACACCGAGACCGTGGTGTGCGTGGCCGCCAGCAGCGAGACCATGATGAACGGGGCGAGCCCTGCCCCGAGCACGTTGGCGAGCTGGTTGCCGAGGGAGGAGCCCGAGTAGCGCATGCTCGGTGGGAACGCCTCCGCGAGCAGCGCGGTGCCCGGCCCGAACAGCGCGCCCACCGCGAACTGCCCCACGCAGACGCCGAGCAGGATCAGCGGGAAGCTGCGGGTCTCCACAAGCGGAAAGAGCGCGAACACCCAGGCCCCGGAGAAAACGGCACCGGCCACGTAGACCCGGCGCCGCCCCACCAGGTCGGACAGCCACGCGAAGCCGACCGTGCCCGCAGCGAAGAACACCATGGAGACCATGACCACGGTCAGCATGCTGTCCTTGGAGACCTTCAGATCCTCCGTCGCGTAGTGCAGTACGCCCGTGACGATGCCGTAGAACATGATGGTGGCGGGCAGGAAGGTGAACGCGACCACCAAGAGCTGCCTCGGATGCCGCAGCACCCGCAGGGCGGACGAGCGCGGCGCGGTGCCCTTGCCGGCCGACAGCCGCGCCTCGGCGCGGTGGAACTCCGGGGTGTCCTCCAGATAGCGGTGGACGAAGTGGGCGAGCGGGAACATCAGGACGCTCAGCAGGAACGGGACGCGCCATCCCCAGGACTCGAACTGCTCCGTCGTGGTGAGGCTGCCGACCAGCAGGAACACCAGCGTTCCGGTGATCATGCCGAAGACGATGCCGAGCTGGGGGAACGAGCCGAACAGGCCCCGGCGTCCCGGCGGTGCGCCCTCCAGCGCCAGCAGCGTGGCCCCGCCGAAGTGGCCGCCCACCGAGATGCCCTGCGCGGTGCGCAGGACGACCAGGGCGACCGGGGCGGCGGCACCGATGGTGTCGTAGGTGGGCAGCAGTCCGATGAGCGTCGAGGAGACGGCCATCAACAGCATGGCCATCAGCAGCGCGGGCTTGCGGCCGACCTTGTCCCCGATGTGCCCGAAGAGCGCAGCGCCGACGGGTCGGCCCGCGAAGCCGACCGCGAACGTGGCGAAGGAGGCGAGCGTGCTGGTCAGGGGGTTCCCCGAGGGGAAGAACAGGGTGTTGAGGACCAGTGAGGCGGCCGTCCCGTAGATCAGGAAGTCGTAGTACTCGATCGACTGGGCGGCGATGGCGGCGAAGAGGACCCGGCCTCGGCGCTTCGGCGGGGTTCCCGTGGCGGCTGTCGCCGTCGTGCTGTCTTGGACGCTCATTTTCCCCTTCCTGAGGGTTGTGGTGGAGGGGGGCCGTGAAGACCCTGAGCGACAGACAGGATTGTGTATTAAATTTTATGTGTCTAGATGCTGGAGATCGTCAAAAAATCACGCTCACCTGTCCGGCCGCCCTGAGCGCCTCGAAAAGCACTCCCACCTGGTCGGACGTACCTTTGGAGAGGCGGGGGCGCCGAGCCGGAGGAACGAGATGGGCGGGTTCAGTGCCGGTGCCGGGGACCGCGTGTTCTCCTTCGCCGGTGTGGCGATGGCGGTGCTCGACGACCGCGGCACCGTGATGCGCTGGTCGGGCGCGGCCGCCGATCTGCTGGGCTGGGCGGCCGAAGAGGTCTGCGGCCGTCCGGTGCGTGACCTGCTCGCCCGCGACTGCCCGAAGCTGAGCGGGAACGGTGTGCCGGCCGGCGACGGCAGGGCCCTGTTCCGGCATCGCTCCGGCGACTCGGTCGCCGTGGGATACCGGGCCCTGCCCATGGAACCCGCGGGGGAGTCGCTGCTGCTGATCGCCCCCACCTCGCGGGTGCGCCAGTGGGGGGTGGAGGCGAACATCCTGCGCGCCATGCTGTCGCAGGACCGCATCGGCATCGGACTGCACGACGTGGATCTGACCGTGGTGTGGACCAACATCACGCCCGGCATGTTCGCCGGCGCCGCTCTGCCCCGGGGCAGCCGACTGACCGAGGTCCCGAATCTGGAGGACGCCAAGGCCGTGGAGGCGGACCTGCGCCGAGTGCTGGAGAGCGGCGAGCCGCTGATCGGCAGGCCCCTCCATATGAGGTCGCCCCAAGAGTCGGACGGATACACGCACCTCTCGCTGTGCGCGTTCCGGGTGGACGACCCGGACGGCACCCCGGAGGGCGTCGTCGCCCTCTACGCCGACACCCCGGAACAGCAGCGGGCCCGCCGGCGCCAGAAGGTGCTGCACGCGGCCTCCGACCGTATCGGCAGTTCCCTCGATGTCACGCGCACCCTGCGGGACCTCATGGACGTGCTCGTGCCCGCCCTCGGCGACGTCGGATGGGCCGACGTCTCCGAAGCCGTGCTCGGCACGGAGGAACCACCGAGGTCCGCCGGCGGGGGAGACCTGCATCAGCGCCGGGTCACCGTCGTGCCCGAGTGCGATGCGGAATCCGGTGCTCTCTACCGGCCGGGTGAGCCCATCCCGCCGCTGCCGTACACGCCCGAACTCGGCTCGGTCCAGCGCGGCCGGCCCGTCGCACTCGACCGTGAGACCGTGGCGAACGTCCTCGGGGAGCCCACGCTGCTGGACCGGTTCGTGCCCGAGCACGGCCACTCCGGCATGTGGGCGCCGCTGTTCGCGCGCGGACTGCTCCTCGGGTCGGTCACCGTCTGGCGCACCGGCCACCGCGAGCCCTTCCAGCCCGAGGACGCCGAACTGCTGGCGGAGATCGCCTCGCGGGCCGCGCTGAGCGTGGACAACGCCCGCCGCTACGCGCGCGAGCGGCGGGTGGCAGTCGCCCTCCAGCGCCGGCTGCTCCCGCCCGCCACCACCCAGGGTCCCGCGGCCGAGACGGCCGGCCTCTACCTGCCCGCGGGCGGAGACGCCGACATCAGCGGCGACTGGTACGACGTCATCCCGCTGCCCTCCTTCCGAGTCGCCCTGGTGGCCGGGGACGTGGTCGGTCACGGCCTCAACGCCACCGCTGTGATGAGCGGCCTACGCTCGGCCGTCCGAACCCTCGCCGACCTGGAACTCGACCCGTCCGAACTCCTCACCCACCTCGACGACCTGGTGCAACGGCTCGGACAGGAGATGGAAGAGGACAACTCGGTCGGCGCCACCTGCCTGTACGCCGTCTACGACCCCGTCGCCCGCACCTGCGTCGTGGCCGGCGCCGGGCATCCGCCGCCTGTCGAGGTCCGCACGGACGGCACCACCCGGGTACTCCGATTCGCGCCCGGACCGCCGCTCGGGGTGGGTGGCCTGCCCTTCGAGACCTTGACCGCCGACCTGGAACCCGGCAGCGTCCTCGCCCTCTACACCGACGGGCTCCTCGACCGGTACGACGGAGACCTCGACGCGGGCCTGCGGTGGCTCACGGACCGGCTCGCCACCATGTGCGTCGCCGGCAGCGATCTGGCGGACGTCAGCCGCCGGTTCCTCGCCGAACTCGGCGATGCCCCGCGCCGCGACGACATCGCCCTGCTGCTGGCCCGCACCCACGCCGTCCCGGCGGAGGACATCGGCGACTGGGAGTTCGACGCGGACGGGTCCGTGGTGTCCGACGCCCGGCACGCCGCCAGGGAGAAGCTGGCCGAATGGGGGCTGGAGGAGCTCGCCTTCACCACCGAACTGATCGTCAGCGAGCTGGTCACCAACGCCGTACGCTACGCCGGCGGACCGGTGGGACTGCGACTGGCCCGGAACGACGTGCTCGTCTGCGAGGTCACCGACCCCAGCAACACCCAGCCGCGGTTGCGCCGGGCGCTCTGGAGCGACGAGGGCGGGCGCGGCCTCTTCCTCGTCGCCCAGCTCTCGACCCGGTGGGGCAGCCGCTACGGCCGCAGCGGCAAGACCATCTGGGCGGAACAACCGCTGATACCCCGCGATGTGGATTTCGCGGGCCTCGTGTGAACCACCGCCGCCCGGCCCCGGCGGACCGGGCGGCGGTGGCGCCGACTGTTCGGCTACTGGGCGAAGTCGATCGGTGTCGTCGGCTCGCCGTTCACGGTGGCGCCGGCGTGCATGAGGTTGGGCGCGCCCGCGTTGACGTTGGCGGGGAAGTTGAGCGTCGGCGTGGAGAGGGCGTCGAGCGCGGCGACCTGCTCCGGGGTCAGCCGGAGGTCGAGGGCCTTGAGATTGTCCTCGAGCTGGGTGAGCCGGCGTGCGCCGATGATGGTGGAGGTGACGCCGGGGCGGTTCTGCACCCAGGCGAGTGCGACGGCGGCGGGCGTGGTGTCCAGCTCGGACGCGATCCCGCGCAGTTCGTCGACGATGTCGAAGGTCTTCTCGGCCAGGTAGCCGGAGACCATCCAGCCGCGGTCGGCGTCGGCCTTGCCCGCGTCCTCGCGGGTGTACTTGCCGGACAGGGCGCCGCCGGCCAGCGGGCTCCAGGGGGTGACGCCCATGCCGAGGCGCTCGGCCATGGGGATCAGTTCGCCCTCAGGGGTGCGCTCCAGCAGCGAGTAGTTGAGCTGGATGGCGATGAGCGGGGCCCACCCGCGGAACTGGGCGATGGTGTGCGCCTGGGCGGTGGCCCAGGCCGGGATGTCGGAGAAGCCGATGTAGCGGACCTTGCCCGAGGTGACGAGGTCGTCGAGGGCCCGCATGGTCTCCTCGACCGGCGTGTACTTGTCGAAGTTGTGCAGCCAGTACAGGTCGATGTAGTCGGTCTTCAGGCGGCGTAGTGACTGCTCCGCCTGCGCGATGATCGCCTTGCGGCTCGCGCCGCCGCCGTTGGGGTCGCCCGGGTGGAGGTTGCAGAAGAACTTGGTGGCGATGACGAGGCGGTCGCGCAGCTCGCTCCGGCCGGCGACGTAGTCACCGAGGATCTTCTCGGAGTGGCCGTTCGTGTACACGTTGGCCGTGTCGATGAAGTTGCCGCCCCGCTCGATGTAGCGGGCGAGGATGGCCTCCGAGTCGGCGACGCTCGATCCCCATCCCCAGCCCTCCCCGAAGGTCATGGTGCCGAGCGAGAAGGGGCTGACCCGCAGCCCCGAGTTCCCGAGAGTGGTGTACGAGTCCAAGGACATGGATGCGTGTTCCCGTCAGTAGGAGAGAAGGGCGCCTATGTAAGTGCTCTTTCACATCAATGTAAGAGCGGGCTAGCATGGAGTCAAACGACGAGAGAGGGACCATGACGAGGGACTCGGCCGAGGGCGCCCGCCCGTACCATCACGGCGATCTGCGCGCTGCGCTCGTGCAGGAGGCGATGCACCTGCTTGCCGCGGAGGGGCTGGCCGGATTCTCCGTCGCCAAGCTCGCCCGTGCTCTCGGTGTCAGCTCGGCCTCGCCCTACCGTCACTTCCCCGACCGGGAGAGCCTGCTCGCCGCGGTGGCCGCCCGTATCGCCGACGAACTCACCGAGCGGCTCCGCGCGGCGGCCGACCGGGCCGGGGCGGACCCGGCCGCACGTCTGGCCGCGGCGATCGGCGCGTACACCCGCTACGTCATCGAGCACCGCGTCGGCCTCGACATCGTCTTCCTCGACGGACTCCAGCAGGCCAAGTACGTGGACCTGCACGAGCACACCCGCAGGCTGACCGACCTGCAGCTCGACCTGGCCGTCGACGCCTGCGCCGGGGCCGCCTACGACGACGTCTTCGACCTGGTGGACCAGGTGCTCGCCCTCGCCCACGGCTACGCGGCCCTGCACAACTTCGGTGCCTACGCCCAGGAGCGCCGATCCGCCGAGGAGATCGAGCGCAAGGCCGTCGCCGCCGCCCGGCGGCTGATCGACGGGCAGCGGTCCGCCGGCTGACGGCCGGCCGCTCCTCTGGTGGAGGTCCGGGGCGCATGCCAGAGTTGTGTGGGCGCTCATATCTGGGCATGTCGGTACGAATTCACCCCAACGCTCTGAAAGACCGAAAGGTGCGAATGCCGTGACCACGATCGATCGGGTGCTGGTTGTCGGCGCCACCGGCCGCACCGGCCGCCATGTCGTCGCGGAGGCCGCCGCGCGCGGTCTCACGCCCGTCGCCCTCGCCCGCGACGCCGGCCGTGCCCGCGAGGTACTGCCCGGCACCGAGATCGTCACGGGCGACCTCACCGACCCCGGCTCCCTCGCGGACGCGGTCCGTGACATCGACGCGGTCGTCTTCGTGCACGGTTCGGACGGCGACTCCCGCCCCGACTCCTTCGAGCGGATCGACTACGGCGGCGTCCTCGACGTGCTGCGCGCGCTCGGCGAGCGGCGCCCCCGGATCGTCCTCATGACCACCTTCTTCATCACCCACCGCGACCATTTCTTCAATGAGGGCGGCCACGCCCTGGACTGGAAGCGCCGCTCCGAACGCCTGGTGCGCGCCTTCGGTGCCCCGTACACGATCGTGCGGCCGGGGTGGCTGGACAGCGGGCCCGGCGGCGAGCACGTGAGCGTCGGTCAGGGCGACACCGTCGAGGGGTCCATCGGGCGCGCGGTTCTCGCGCGCGTGCTGGTCGCGGCGCTCCTCGACGACGAAACGACCGGGAAGACCTTCGAAGTCTTCGCCGGACCCGGCACCCCCACCACCGACTTCGGCGCGCTGTTCGACGGGCTCCGGCCGGACGAGCCGGGCGCCCCGGACGCGGTCGAGGACACCGCCAACCTGCCGGAGTCCGGCGAACCCGAGCGCGTCCGCGCCGACCTCGCCGCGTTGCGCACCCGCTGACCCGGACTCGCCCCCAGGCACGGCTCCGGCCGAGACATGCATAACACTATTATGCATGTACGTGTACCGTGCATCGGCGAGAGCATGCGGATGTGTATCCGCGAACCGAGGAGACACGTATGACCCAGCCATTCGACCCCTACAGCGTGCTGCCGCCGGTGCCGGGGTTCACACTGCGCAGCGCCGACATCGCCGACGGGCATACCCTCGACGTCGCTCAGTGCAGCGGTCTGTTCGGCGGCCCGGGACAGGACCGCTCCCCGCAGCTGGCCTGGGACGGGTACCCGCACGGCACCCGGAGTTTCGCGGTGACCTGCTACGACCCGGACGCGCCGACGGTCAGCGGCTTCTGGCACTGGGTGGTGTACGACATCCCCGCGACCGTGCACGAACTGGCCGCGGACGCGGGCGCGGTCGGCGGGAAAAACCTGCCCGCCGGCGCCAAGATGCTGGCCAATGACGCGGGCAGGGCCGGCTACATCGGCGCCGCGCCCCCGCCCGGGCACGGCGACCACCGCTACCTCTTCGTCGTGCACGCGCTGGACGTGGCCACGCTCGACATCGCGCCGGAGGCCACCCCCGCCTGGCTCGGCTTCCAGCTCCTCGGCCACACCCTGGCGCGGGCCACGCTCACGCCGGTCTACGGGGAACCGGCCTGAGCGGAGTAGACGCCCCGCGCGGGTCACGGCCTTCCAACAGCAGGGGGTGCTCCGTTCGGTCTGCCGCGCGGTGATCCGTCGCGCGGCCCGTGCGGCCGGCTCGCCGGACAACTGCGCCGGGGTCCGGGACAGATGGCGTACGTCCTGCCGGCTGAACGGCGCGACCAGGAACCCGCGGCGCGGGACCAGATGAACAAAGCCCTTGCTGCGCAGGGCGAGCAGGCCCTCGCGCGTGCTGCTGACACCGATCTTTCGTAGCTCCGGATCACTCTTGCTTGCGCATAATATATTTTGTATGTTGACGCCACTCCCTGAGAGTCCCCCCGAGAGTCCCCCAAGAGTGAGAGGGCCACCCCTCATGGCAGGTCTTTACTTCGAAGAGTTCGAGCCCGGTGCGGTCATCGAGCACGTGAACCGGCGGACGGTCACCGAGACCGACAACGTCCTCTTCAGCACCCTCACGCTGAACCTGGCCCCGCTGCACCTGGACGCGGAGTACAGCAAGAACAGCATCCACGGCCAGCGACTGGTCAACAGTCTGTTCATCCTGGGACTGGTCTCGGGCATCACCGTCCCCGAGACGACCCAGGGCACCACGCTGGGCAACCTCGGCTTCCAGGAGATCAAGTTCCCCAAGCCGGTCTTCCACGGCGACACGATCCACGTCCGCACCGAAATCGTGGACAAGCGTGAGTCCAAGAGCCGCGACGACTCCGGCATCGTCACCTTCCGCCACCTCGGCCTCAACCAGCGCGACGAGATCGTCTGCGACGCCCGCCGGGTCGGCCTGATGCTCAAGCGGTCCGCCGTCGAGAAGGCGGACACGGCCGCCTCCTGAGGACGCGGCTCGCAGATAGGAGTCGGTATGCGCAACACCAGCTTGTTCGCCAGGCCCGAGCACCCCGTGTGGGTGCCCGGCGAGGCCGAGCGCAAGCGCAGTCGCCTGCTCACGGCCATGCGCCGATGGGGATACGACAGTGTCGAGGAACTGCACCGGGAGTCCGTCGACAACCCGGAGCGGTTCTGGCGGGACGTCGTGGACGACCTCGGCATCACCTTCTCGCAGCCGTTCGAGCGGGTCCTCGACGAGAGCGACGGCAAGCCCTTCCCCCGCTGGTTCGAGGGCGGACGCCTCAACGCGGCGACCCTCTGCTCACGGCGGCACGCGGTCGGCCCGCTCGCCGACAAGCCGGCCGTCGTCTACGAGGGCGACGGAGGACAGCGGCGCTCGCTGAGCTACGCCCAGCTCGACGCCGAGGTGCGACGGTTCGCCGGCAATCTCGCCCAGCTCGGCGTCCAGCGGGGGGACCGGGTCGTCCTGTTCCTCCCGGTGACCCCCGAGGCCACCGTGGCCTTCCTGGCCTGCGCGATGATCGGCGCCGTCTCGGTGCCCGCCTTCACCGGGTACGGAGCCGAGGCCCTGGCCACCCGGCTGCGCGACTCGCAGGCGGTCGCCCTCGTCACCGCCGACGGAACCACCCGCCGCGGCAAGCGGATCCCGCTCAAGGAGACCGCTGACGACGCCCTCGCCTCGACGCCCTCGGTCCGCAACGTCGTCGTGGTCCGCCACCTCGCCGACGGCGTCGACATGACCGACGGACGCGACGTCTACTGGGACGAGCTCGACCGGCAGCCGGTCCCCGTCGACACGGTCGACGCCGATCCCAACGATCCGCTGACCATCGTCTACACCTCGGGAACCACCGGCGCCCCCAAGGGCATCGTGCACTCCCACGGCGGCCTCGCGGTGAAGGCGGCCGCGGACTTCGGCTACGGCTTCGACGTGCACAGCGACGACGTCATCGCCTGGATCAGCGACATGGGCTGGCTGGTGGGCCCGCTGCTCATCATGGGCGGACTGCAACTGGGCGCCACCGTCGTGTTCACCGAGGGCGTGCCCGACCACCCGACGCCGAAGCGCCTCTGGGAGATCGTCGAGCGCAACGGCGTCACCCTCCAGGGAGTCGCCCCCACCGCGATCCGCGCCGTGATGGCCGGCAGCGACGGCACGTTCGGCGACCTCGGCACCCTGCGCGCGTTCGTCTCCACCGGCGAGGCCTGGGACGAGCCGACCTGGCGCTGGCTGTTCGAGACCGTCGGCGAGTCCCGGCGCCCGATCATCAACTACAGCGGCGGCACGGAGGTCGGCGGCGGCCTGCTCAACAGCTACCCCTTCCTGCCCATGGACCCCGCGTCCTTCAACGGCCCGCTGCTCGGCATCGACGTCGCGGTCCTCGGGCAGGACGGCCGGCCGGTGACCGGCGAGGTCGGCGAGCTGACGGTGCTCAACACCTTTCCCGGCATGACGCACGCCTTCTGGCAGGACCGCGAGCGCTACCTGGAGACCTACTGGAGCCAGTGGGACGGCGTCTGGCTGCACGGCGACCTCGCTAGCGTCGGCCAGGACGGCACCTGGCGCATCCACGGCCGGTCCGACGACACGATCAAGGTGTCCGGCCGCAGGGTCGGCCCGGCCGAGATCGAGGCGTCCCTCCTGAAGGACCGCAGGATCGTCGAGGTCGCCGTCATCGGTGTCCCCGACGAGCAGCGCGGGCAGCGTGTGGTGGCCTTCGCCGTCCTCGGCGACGCCGACATCGACCCCGACGCGCTGAGCGCCAGCGCCGTCCACAACGTCGGCCGCTCCTTCGCGCCGACGCTGCACATCGTCGCGACCCTGCCGAAGACCAAGAACGGCAAAATCATGCGCCGCGCGATCCGCGCCCGCCACCTCGGTGCACCCCTGGGCGACCTGTCGTCGCTCGACCCCATGACCCCCCTGGAGGACATCCCCGTCCTCGAAGAAGGAGAACACTGATGGCTACGACCGAGCTCAGTGATCTGGAGCTGATCCGCAAGACCGTCCGCGAGCTGGCGCGCAAGTTCGACTACGGCTACTGGCGGGAGAAGGACAAAAAGGGCGAGTACCCCTGGGAGTTCGTCAAGGCCTTCGCCGACGGCGGCTGGCTCGGCGCGATGATCCCCGAGGAGTACGGCGGCCTCGGCCTCGGCCTGACCGAGTCCGCGGTCATGATGACGGAGATCGCGCAGTCCGGCGCCGGCATGAGCGGCGGCTCGGCGATCCACTTCTACGTCTTCCCGCCGGCCCCGATCCTGCGCTACGGCTCGGAGGCGATGAAGCGCGAGTACCTGCCCAAGCTCGCCAAGGGCGAACTGCTGATGGCGTTCGCCATCACCGAGCCCGACGCGGGCGTGGACACCTCCCGCATCCGGACGCGGGCGGACAAGATCGACGGCGGCTGGCGGATCAACGGCCAGAAGATCTTCATCACCAACGCGCAGAACGCCCACAAGATCCTGATCGTGGCCCGCACCTCGCCGCGTGACGAGAACAGGCCGCTGGACGGCATGACCCTGTTCTTCACCGACCTGGACCGCTCGAAGATCACCGTGCGCGAGATCGAGAAACTGGGCCGCGCGGCCATCGACACCAACGAGCTGTTCATCGACGACCTCGAGGTCAGCGACGCCGATGTCATCGGCGAGGTCGGCCAGGGCTTCCGCTACCTGATCGACGGGCTCAACCCCGAGCGCATCGTCGTCGGCATGGAAGGCGTCGGCATCGGCCGCGCCGCGCTGGAGCTGGCCTCCAAGTACGCCAACGAGCGCGTCGTGTTCGACCGCCCCATCGGCAAGAACCAGGCCGTCGCCCACCCGCTGGCCGACTCCTGGATCAGGCTGGAGGCCGCCGAACTGGTCGCCATGAACGCCGCCCGGCTCTTCGACGCCGAGCAGAACTGCGGCAAGGAGGCGGCTGCCGCGAAGTTCCTCGGCGCCGAGTCCGGCTTCCAGGCGTGCGACCGGGCCATGCAGACCCACGGCGGCTACGCGTACGCCAAGGAGTACCACGTCGAGCGGCTGTGGCGAGAGGTGCGCCTGCTCCCGAACGCACCGTTCTCGCAGGAGATGGTCCTCAACTACATCTCCGGCAAGGCGCTCGGCCTGCCCAGGTCCTACTGAGCCGTACCGACGAACGGCCGGGCCGCCCGCGCGGCGGCCCGGCGGACAGGAAGGCCACCGGAGGAAGAGTGAGGACACCATGGTTGACGCGATGAGCGGGCCCCTGGCCGGAGTCCGCGTCGTCGTCCTGGCCGGCATGGGGCCCGTCCCCTTCACGGGGATGCTCCTGGCCGACATGGGCGCGCACGTCGTACGGGTGACCCGGCCGGCCAACCGGTCCGCCCGCGCGCTGGGCCAGACCGACGGTCTGGGCCCGCAGCACGACCTGGCGAACCGGGGCGTCGACGCCGTGGCCGTCGACCTCAAGGACCCGGAGGGCGTCGAGACGGTGCTCCGCCTGGTCGAGGCCGCGGACGTCTTCATGGAGGGCTACCGCCCTGGCGTGGCCGAACGCCTCGGCCTGGGACCGGACGTCGTCACGGCCCGCAACGCGGCCGTCGTCTACGCCCGCCTGACCGGGTACGGCCAGAGCGGACCACTGTCGAGGACGGCCGGCCACGACATCAACTACGTCGCCCAGTCGGGCGCCCTGCACGCCATGGCCCGTCAGGGCGAGGCGCCCCGGCCGCCGGTCAACCTGCTCGGCGACTACGCCGGCGGCGGGACGATGGCCGCGTACGGGATCGTGTGCGCCCTACTGGAGGCGCGTACCTCGGGACGTGGACAGGTCCTGGACGCCGCGATGCTCGACGGGGTGGCCGTACTGACCGCCAAGCTGCAGGGCCTCCGGGCGGCCGGTCTCTACAGCGACGAGGCGGGAACCAACTTCCTGGATTCCGGCGCGCCCTTCTACGACACCTACCGGTGCGCGGACGGCCGGTACCTCGCGGTGGGAGCGCTGGAGCCGGACTTCTACCGGGAGTTCACCGCACGCCTCGGTGTCGACGTCACCGGCTGGCCCGACCAGAACGACCGGTCCGGCTGGCCGAAGCTGCGCGAACTCATCGCCTCGGCCGTCGGGTCGAGGACACGCGCCGAGTGGGCGGAGGTCTACGCGGGCACGGACGCCTGCGTCACGCCCGTCCTCACCTTCGACGAGGCGGCCGAGGACCCCCACAACTCCGAGCGGCAGGTCTTCCGGCGCGTCGGAGGCGTGCTCCACCCGACGCCCGCGCCGCGCCTGAGCCGCACGCCGGGGCGCGACCCCGTGACACCGAGCGCCGAGCCCGTCGAGGCGCGCGACCTGATCCACTCCTGGCAACGACAGGGCTGAAGGGATGACCATGCCTCCTGAAGAACTGCCCTCGCGGAAAGGGCTCCTGTCCGGCCTCAGGGTTGTCGAGATCTCCAGCTACGTGGCCACGCCGCTGTGCGGGCTCACGCTCGCGCAACTGGGCGCCGATGTCGTGCGGGTCGAGCCCGCCGGTGGCGCGGCGGACCGGACGCGCTGGCCGCTGGCCGATTCCGGCACGAGCCTGTACTGGTCGGGTCTGAACAAGGGCAAGCGCGCCGTGGCCGTCGACATGGGGTCAGCGGCGGACCGCGGGCGCGTGGTGGACCTGATCACGCGGGGCGGCCCGTGCGTGGTCGTGAGCAACAGTGACAGATACCCGGAGCTGGGCTACGAGGCGCTCAGCGCACTGCGTCCCGACGTGATCCACGTGCTGCTGCAGGGGCGTGCCGACGGCGGTGCCGGTGTGGACTACACCGTCCAGGCCGCCACCGGGTTCCCCCTGGTCACCGGAGCGCCGGGCGCCGCCGCGCCGGTCAACCACGTGCTGCCCGCCTGGGACATCGCGGCCGGCCTGTATCTGGCGGTCGGTCTGCTCGCCGCGGAGCGGGAGCGGCTGGTCAGCGGCCGGGGCCGGGAGATCCGGGTCGCGCTGGAGGACGTCGCGCTCGCCACTGCGGGCAACCTCGGCTATCTCGCCGAGGCGCAGGTGACCGACCACGAGCGCACGAAGTCCGGCAACGACGTCTTCGGCACCTACGGCCGCGACTTCGAGACCGCCGACGGCGTGCGGATGATGGTGGTGATCCTGACCGAGCGGCACTGGACGAAGCTGCTGACCGCCACCGGTCTGACGGCCGCGTTCGAGGGCCTGGCCGAGGCGTTGGACATCGGCTTCGCCGGCGAGTCGCAGCGCTACGAGCACCGCGAGCTGATCTCGACCCTGCTGGCGCGCTGGTTCGCCGGCACCCGGTTCGCCGAAGCGGCCGAGGCCCTGGACCGTCAGCGGATTCTGTGGGAGCGCTACCGGAGCTTCGAGGAGCTCGGCCGCGACGGCGGTGCCGCGCTGCGTAAGAGCGACCTGTTCGACGAGGTCGACCAGCCCGGGGTGGGCCCGCACCTCGCGCCGAAGTCCCCCATCGTCGTCGACGGAGGGCGTCTCGCACCCCGGCCCGCCCCCGCGGTCGGCGAGCACAACACGCAACTCCTCGACCGCGAGTAGGGCCTGTCTTCTGGATCAGGCCGGCTCGGGCCGACGGTGCCTTCGAGCCGACCCGAGCGGGGTCTGGTGCGTGCAGCTGCAAGGCGGAGGAGGGAGTCGACGCGGAGCGTCGGCGAGTGACGACAACGCCGCAGATGGGCGTGCCAGGCCCCGCGACACCGGCAAGATCCGGAAGACAGGCCCTAGGCGTTCAGGACGCCGACCCCAGCCTGCTCCACAGCCCGCGCTCCTCCAGGGCGTCCACCAGGTGATCGGCGCCCGCGGAGATGTGCTGCCGCATCAGCGCCCCCGCCTCGTTCGCGTCGCCCACGCGCAGCGCTTCGAGCAGGAGGGGGTGCTCGTGCCGGCTCGCGACGACCTGGCCCTCGATGGTCGCGTAGAAGCGGTTCGGCACGTGCTGGACGGCCGCGTTGAGCAGCAGGGTGAGGCGGTGGGAGTCCGCCGCCAGGTTGATCTCGCGGTGGAAGGCGTGGCCGAGGTCGGCGATGTGCTCCTCGTCGCCGGCGGCGATGGCCTCCTCGTGCTTCGCGAGGAGCGTCTCCAGCCTGGTGAGCCGCTCCTCCGTGATCTTCTCGGCGGCGCGTGCGGCCAGCTCGGCGGCCAGATGGGCCTGGGTCCAGAAGAGGTCCCGGATGTCCTGCTGGGTGAAGGGGGCGACCACGAAGCCGCGGCGGGGGACGAGTTGGACGAAGCCCTCGCTCTGCAGGGCCAGCATGCCTTCCCGCACCGGTGTGTTGCTGACGCCGACCGCCTCGGCGATGGGCTCGATGCGCAGGAACTCGCCTGCGCGCACCTCGCCCGAGATGATCAGTTCGCGGACGTAGCTCGCCACCTCGTCGGGAAGTCGTCTCCGCGTGGCACGTCGTCCGTGCAGGGTGATCACGTTGCCCGTCATGTCTGCTTCTCGCCTCCTCGTGAGAGGTCCAGCATAATATACGATCGATCGCATGCCTTTGTTCGTAGTCGACGCGCAACGAGACGTTTACGCGCGATACCGGGCGCGCTTGTGAGCGCCCCACGTTTCTCCCGCTCTGTACCACCCCGTCCTCGTTTGACTCGTCGCTAGAGCCCTCTTACATTGATGTGAGAGGGCTCTAGCATGCCGCTGGCATGCAGGAACGCATCAGTGAGGGAATTCGTTGATTGAGAACTTCGAGGGCAAGGTCGCGGTCGTCACCGGAGCCTCCGGTGGCATGGGGTCGGCGGTCGCGGCTCGACTCGCCGGGCTCGGGGCCACCGTCCACGGCGTCGACGTGAGCACCGAGGGGACCTCCCCGGACGGGGTCACGACGGCTGTCTGCGACATCACCGATCCCGGTGCCGTGCGGCATACCGCTGCGGAGATTCTCGGCGCCGAGGGCCGCGTCGACTTCCTGGTGAACGCGGCGGGCCTGGTGAGTACCACCCGGCCGGTGGAGACCATCGGGGACGACGAGTGGTCGCGCTTGATGGGCGTGAATGTGGACGGTGCGTTCTACTGGATGCGAGAGGTCCTGCCGGGGATGAAGGAACGGCGGTCGGGAAAGATCGTCAACGTCTCCTCACGGGCCGGCCGGACTCTCGCCAACTTCGCCGGTGCCCACTACTCGGCGTCGAAGGCCGCGCTGCTGGGCCTCACGCGTCAGGTCGCCCTCGAAGCCGCGCCGGACAACGTGCATGTGAACGCGATCGCACCGGGACTCGTGGAGACCCCGATGCTGAGCGGCTCGGTCGACGAGTCGCGTGTCGAGGCGGCCCGTCAGGCCACCCCGCTCCGTCGCATCGGGACGACCGGGGACATCGCCGAGCTGGTGCTCTTCCTGCTCTCACCGCGCTCGGACTACATCACCGGCGCCACGGTCGACATCAACGGTGGCGACCTGATCCTCTGACCGGCGCCGGGCGCCCGGACGGGCGCGACACGGGGCCACCCGGGGGGCTCACGCAGAAAAGATCAATGGGAGAGTTTCAGATGAAAACGTGGTTCATCACGGGCGCCGGCCGTGGACTCGGTCTCGAGGTCGCCCGGGCCGCACTCGAATCCGGGGACCGTGTCGTCGCCGCCGCGCGTCGGCCGGAGGTGGCCGCCGCGGAGCTGTCCGGGTTCGGCGACCGCCTGCTCACCGTGCGGCTCGATGTCACCGACCACGCCGCCGTCCAGGCGGGCGTCGACGCGGCGGTGGACCGTTTCGGCCGCATCGACGTCCTCGTCAACAACGCCGGATACGGCCAGCTCGGCACGTTCGAGGAGATCTCCGCTCCCGCGATGGAGCGGCAGTTCGCGACGAACGTGTTCGGCACGATGGCGGTGACCCGAGCGGTCCTGCCGGTGATGCGAGCGCAGCGCTCGGGGCGCATCCTCACGGTGTCGTCCATCGCCGGACTGAGGGGCTTCGAGGGCGCGTCCGCCTACACGGCGACCAAGTTCGCGCTGGAGGGCTGGTCGGAGACGCTCGGACTGGAGGTCGCGCAGTTCGGGATCAAGGTCACCCTCCTGGAGCCGGGATTCTTCCGCACGGACTTCCTGGACCCGAGCTCGGCCTCCTACGGTGACGTGGACGTACCGGACTACGCCGAGTACTCGGCCAAGCAGAAGGCCGGCTACGACGCGGCCAACCACCAGCAGACCGGTGACCCCGTGAGGTACGGCCGGGCGGTCGTCGCCCTGGCCGCGTCCGACGAGCCCCCGGTGCGCTTCGCCGCGGGACCCGACTCCTACGAGATCGTGACCAACCGGGCCGACACGCTGCGGGTCGACGCCGAGAAGTGGCGCGACCTTTCCGTCTCGACCGACTTCCAGAACTGAGGGACCGTGGGGAGGCGTGCGCGCCTGCCCACAGATCTGGACAACCCCGGCGGTCCGACCCCCGCCGGGGTTGTGTCATGGGTGCGGCCCCGTTCAGTCGGTGAACAGGACCCCGGCGGCGAGCAGTTCGTCCACGCGCGAGTCGTCGTACACCTCACCGGCGATCTCGCGGGTGTGCTGACCCACGCGGGGGGCGACGCCGCCCCGGTCGGGGCGGGTGCCGTCGAACCGCCACGGGGGCCGGAGCAGGGAGACGCCGTTGGTCTCCGGTTCGACGAGTTCGAGCCACTCGGTCTGCGGGTGGTTGATGTAGCCGGAGACGGTGAGCACCGGGGCGAAGGGGACGTCGGCCTCGGTCAGCCGCTTCTCCCACTCACGCGCCGGACGGGTGCGGAACTCGGCCTCCACGATCTCGACCAGCTCGAAGTAGTTGCGTTCGCGGTCGGGGTAGGTGGCGAACCGGGGGTCCTCCGCGAGATCGTGCCGGTCCAGGGCCGTGACCAGACACTGCCAGAACTTCTGCTGCGACGACAGGTGGATCGCGAAGTCCTCACCGGTGGAGGACTTGAGACAGAAGTTCTGGGCCTGCGGGTGGCGGCTGCGCCGGGTGGGGTCCCGGTGGTCGTCGTCGAAGTACTGGCTTACGGCGTCGGCGGTGATGGTGCTGACCGCCTCCATGATGGAGGTCTCCACATGCTGCCCGGTCCCGGAGGCGGCGCGGCCGACCAGCGCGGCCAGTACGCCGGTGGCGGTGGACAGGCCGGTGACCAGGTCCGCGAGGATGGTGCCGGTGAGCTGCGGGGTGCCGGCGTCGCCGAGCAGGGAGTACAGCCCGCCTACCGACTGGCCCATGGTGTCGTACGCGGGACGCTGGGCGAACGGGCCGCCGTTGCCGAAGCCGGTCACGGACGCGTACACCAGGTCGGGCCGGAGGGCCGCGCATTCCGCCTGGCCGAGCCCCAGAGAGGCGAGCTTGCCCGCACGCAGGTTCTCCAGCACCACGTCGAAGCGGGGGACCAGCGCCTTGACCAGCTCGACGCCCTCGGGGGTCTTCAGGTCTACCGCGAGGCTGCGCTTCCCGGCGTTGTACTGGATGAAGTAGGGGCTGCGGTCGTTCTTGTGCCGGCGGAAGTCCTCGCCGGTCCCGGGCCGCTCGACCTTCACCACCTCGGCGCCCAGCGCGCACATCAGTGAGCTGGCGTAGGGGGCCGAGATGTATCCGCCGAGCTCCAGTATCCGGATGCCGTTGAGCGGCTTGTGCTGCATTGGTGACCTCGCTCCATTGTGACGGTCGCCAGCTGACTGAGGTATGTAAAATATATTTAGGGCGCGCTGTCAAGGGGTGGGCCCGGCTGACGGCCGGGCGGGTGGGAGGGTGCTTGCGTGATCCGCGTCTCATTGCCCCTGGCGGTGGATGAATATATTTTATTTAAACTTCGCGACTGAGCAAGAGGGAGTTCGACATGGCGACCGCCGCGACGCAAGCCCACACCGAACCCGCGCCGCATGCCGTCGACTTCTGCCGGCTGGACGAAGCGATCTGCCGGTACGTGCGACCGGGCGACGCCGTGCACGTGATGATGGGGCACAGTCGCTGGAGCGCCCTGGTGCGCGAACTCGCCCGTCAGCACTGGGAGAAGCCCTCCGGCTTCACGCTGATCATGGCCAGCCTCTCCTCGCTGGGGGCCGTCCTCTTCCGCGCGGGCTGCCTGAAGAAGGTCGTCACCGTGTACTCCGGCGACTCGTTCCCGGTCTTCACCCCCAACCCCGTCTTCCAGGAGGCGTACGCCTCGGGCGCGGTGGAGGTCGAGAACTGGTCCTTTCTGACCTTCATCCAGCGGCTGCGCGCCGCGGCCACCGGGGTCCCCGCGGTCGTCACGGGCTCGGTGCGCGACTCCTCGATGACCGACAACGACGCCTACCAGGAGGTGGACAGCGCCTTCGGCCGGGTCGGTCTGGTCGCGCCCCTCGTACCTGATGTGACGCTGGTGCACGCCGCCGTCGCCGACCGGCAGGGCAACCTCGCCATCGCACCGCCCATGTTCGAGGGCGTGGTGGGCGCGCTCGCCTCGCGGCGCGGAGTGATCGCCACGGTCGAGAAGGTCGTGGACGACCTGCGTCCCTGGTCGTCCCTGGTGCGCATCCCCGCCCACCGGGTCCTCGGCGTTGTGGAGGTGCCCTTCGGCGCGCACCCCGGTGGTGTCTTCCCCGGACCTTCCGGAGCGCGGCTGCCCGTGCGGGGCTACGTGGAGGACATCCCCTTCTGGGTGTCCGCCCGCGAGGCCAGCAGGGGAGCGGACTTCGAGGACTGGCTGCGCGAGTGGGTCCTGGAGCCCGCCGACCACGAGAGCTATCTGGCGAAACTCGGTCCCGAGCGGCTGGAGGGGCTGGCGCGCGGGGCGGAGGGGGCGCCCGCGGTGCCCGCCGGGGCCGGGCGCGTCGAACCGCCGACCCCGGCCGAACGGGCCGCCGTATGGCTCGCGGACCTGGTGAACCGGCGTATCGCCGAGACCTCCGCGGACACCGTGCTCGCCGGGGCGGGACTGGCGAACCTCGCCGCCTGGGTCGGGGTCGGGCAGGCCAAGGCGGCCGGCCACCGGGTGGCGCTGGCGGCCGAGCTGGGACTCTGGGACTACACCCCGACACCCGGTGACCCGTTCATCTTCAGCTTCTCCAACTTCCCGTCCTCGTCCATGCTGCTCGACACGGAGCAGGTGCTGGGGAACCTGGTCAACGGCGCGTTCTTCCGGTCCATCGCCTGCGTGGGCGCCGCCCAGATCGACCGGCAGGGCGACATCAACACCACCAAGATCGAAGGCGGCCCCTACCTGGTCGGCTCCGGCGGCGGCAACGACGTCATCACCAACGCCGACGAAGTGCTGGTGATCGGCATGATGGGCAGACGGCGCTTCATCGAGAAGTGCGGCTACGTGACCAGCCCCGGCCGCCGCGTGCGAGCCGTCGTGACCGACCTCGGCACGCTGACGATGCGGGACGGGGAACTGGTCCTCACGCACATCGCCCCCAGCCCGGAACCCCTGGCCGAACGGATCGCCCACATCCGCGACAACTGCGGCTGGGACCTGACCGTCAGCCCGGACCTGGAGGAACTCCGCCCGGTCACGGCCGCCGACGTCGAGGAACTGCGGTCCTACGACCCGGAGGGGCTGTTCCTCGGCCGGGCACGCGGGCGGGCCCGGCGGCCCGCCCCCGAAGCGACGCCCTTCTCTGCCCCGAACACAGAAAGGAAGGAAAATGCCCACACCCGCTGAAGCGACGGTCGGCGCGGAGGACTTCGCCCACATGCGTTCCCAGGTACGGGAGTTCATCCGCGAGGAGGTCGTCCCCCGCGAACGGGAGATCGCGGACGGCGACGCGATCCCGGACGACCTGCGCCGGAAGGCAGCGGCGATGGGCCTGTTCGGCTACGCGCTGCCCCAGGAGTTCGGCGGACTCGGCCTCGTCATCACCCAGGACGTCGAGCTGGCCTTCGAGTTCGGCTACACGGCCCTGGCCTTCCGCTCGCTGTTCGGGACCAATAACGGCATCGCCGGGCAGGTCCTCGCCGGCTTCGGCACCGACGAGCAGAAGAAGCGGTGGCTGGAGCCGATGGCCGCGGGCGAGTGCATCGCCTCCTTCGCCCTGACCGAACCGGAGGCGGGGTCCGACCCGTCCGGCATGCGCACCACCGCCACCTGGTCGGCCGGCGGATGGAGCATCAGCGGCCAGAAGCGGTTCATCACCAACGCCCCGCTCGCCGACCTCTTCGTCACCTTCGCGAAGGTGCGGGGGACCGACGCCGACGGCAAGATCGCGGTGTTCCTGGTCCCGGCCGGCACCGAGGGACTGACCGTCGCGGCCAAGGACCGCAAGATGGGCCAGGAGGGCGCCACCACCGCCGACGTCTACTTCGACCAGGTCCGTGTCGGTCATGACGCGCTGATCAGCGGTGAGGTGGAGACGGGCTTCCGGGCGGCCATGACTGTCCTGGCGCGCGGCCGCGTGCACATCTCGGCCCTGGCCACGGGGCTGGCGGAGCGCGCCCTGGACGAGTCGGTGGCCTACTCGGCCCAGAACCGGCAGGGCGGCGTGCCGACCGGCGAACGGCAACTCGTCCAGGCCATGCTGGCCGAGCAGCAGTCGCTCGTCATGGCGAGCAAGGCGCTGGCCCGGGAGGCCGCGCGCAACTACCTCGACGGCTCCGACCGACGGCTGGGGCCCTCCGCGGCCAAGCTGTTCTGCACCGAGTCGGCGGGCCGGGTGGCCGACCTCGCGGTCCAGGTCCACGGCGGCAGCGGCTACATGCGGGAGGTCGCGGTGGAGCGCGTCTACCGGGACGCGCGCCTGCTGCGGCTCTACGAAGGCACGAGCGAGATCCAGAAGCTCATCATCGGACGGGAACTCATGCGACGGGAGCGTGATCGTGCGTCCCGTGCCTGAGAGCCGGGGTCACCACGGCCCGGACGCCGGACAACACGATCGGAAGGAACGACCATGACCCGCTACGCACGCTTCTCCAACCTCCGTGTCGACGGACCCGACGAGGCCGGAGTGATCGAGCTGGTGCTCGACGCGCCCAAGCTGAACGCCGTGAGCGAGGACGCCCACGCGGACCTCGCCGAGATCTGGCGCGAGTTCGACGCGGACCCCGAGGTGAAGGCGGTGCTGCTGCGGGGCGAGGGCAAGGGATTCTCGGCCGGCGGGTCCTTCGACCTGGTCGAGAAGCTGACGAACGACTTCGACACCCGTACCCGCACGATGCGCGAGGCACGGGACCTGGTCTACAACGTCATCGACTGCTCGAAGCCGGTCGTCTCGGCGATGCACGGTCCCGCCGTGGGCGCCGGACTCGTCGCCGGTGTGCTCGCCGACGTGTCCGTGGTGAGCAGGACCGCGAAGATCATCGACGGGCACACCCGGCTCGGCGTCGCCGCCGGTGACCACGCGGCGATCTGCTGGCCGCTGCTGTGCGGCATGGCGAAGGCCAAGTACTACCTGATGACGTGCCGTCCGCTGACGGGTGAGGAGGCCGAGCGGATCGGTCTCGTCTCGCTGTGCGTCGAGGAGGACGAGCTGCTGTCCACGGCCCGTGAGGTCGCCCGCGAGCTGGCGCTGGGCGCCCCGTCGGCCATCCGCTGGACCAAGCAGTCGCTGAACAACTGGTACCGGCAGGTCGCCGGTTCCATCTTCGACGCCTCGCTCGCCCTGGAGTTCTACGGCTTCGGCGGTCCCGAGGTGCGCGAGGGACTCGCGTCGCACCGCGAGCGGCGCAGGCCGAGCTTCTGATCCGGCTCCGGTCCGCCTGAGCGCTTTTTGTTCACAGAAGAGGAGAGGTTCCCATGAAGCCGTACCGTTCCATGCTGTTCGTGCCCGGCCACAAGCCCACGTGGGCGGAGAAGGCGATCGCCACGGGTGCCGACGCCGTGATCCTCGACCTCGAGGACTCGGTGCCGGCCACGGACAAGACCGACGCCCGCAAGACGGTCCGCGAGACGATCGGGCGGCTGCGTGCCCAGGACGTCCGCGCCGACGTCTGGGTCCGTCCCAACAGCGTCGACAGCGGGCTGTTCGGCGCCGACGTGGAGCAGGTCGTCACGGAGGGCCTGGCCGGGCTGTTCCTGCCCAAGGTGTTCACCGCCGAGGAGATCGTGCGCATCGACGCGGTGGTGTCGCACATCGAGGAGCGTGAGGGGATCGAGCGCGGCTCGGTCGGCCTCATCGTCAGCTACGAGACCGCGGTCTCGATGGCCCACTGCGAGGAGATCGCGGCGGCCAGCCCCCGGGTCGTGAGCCTGCTCGGCGCGACCGGCCCCAGCGCCGACGTCGGCCGTGAGCTCGGCTTCGAGTTCACCCCGGAGGGGTTCGAGACGCTCTACCTGCGCAGCCGGATCGTCCTCGCCGCCCGGGCCGCCGGTCTGCACCACCCGGTCGCCGGTGTCTGGCAGGACATCACCGACCTCGACGGGCTCCGGAAGTTCGCCGTGGACAACCGCGGCCTCGGCTACCGCGGCCTGGTCCTCATCCACCCCTCGCACGTCGCCGTGGCGAACGAGGTCTTCACGCCCGAGCCGGAGACGGTGGACCACTACCGCAGGATGATCGCCGCCTTCCGCGAGGCGGAGGCGGGCGGCAGCGGGGCGGTCACCTTCGAGGGGCAGCACATCGACCTCGCCCACGCCCGGACGGCGCAGGGCGTGATCGACCTCGCCGACGCCATCGCCGCTCACTGATACATATATGATATTTATCAAGTTTCCAGCTTTGCAGCACCGTCGAGAAAGGGCCCTGGAACCATGCGACGAGCAGCCATCGTCAGCCCGTTGCGCACCCCCATCGGTGCCTTCGGAGGCAGTCTGAAGCCGGTCCCGGCCGAGGACCTCGCGGCCACCGTCATCAAGGCCGTCGTCGAGCGGACCGGGATCGACCCGGAGCGGATCGACGACGTGACCATGGCCCAGTCGTACGCCAGCTCGGAGGCGCCGTGCATCGGCCGCTGGGCCGCGCTGCACGCCGGCCTGCCGCTCTCGGTGCCCGGCCTGCAGATCGACCGGCGGTGCGGCGGAGGACTCCAGGCCGTCGTCACGGCGGCCATGATGGTGCAGACCGGCGCCGCCGACGTCGTGCTCGCCGGCGGCGTGGAGAGCATGTCCAACATCGAGTACTACAGCACCTCGATGCGCTGGGGCGGCCGCGCGGGCAACGTGGCCATGTACGACCGGCTCGACCGGGGCCGGGAACGCTCACAGCCCGAACACCGCTTCGGCAAGATCTCCGGCATGCCCGAGACCGCGGAGAACCTGGCCAAGCGCTACGGCATCACCCGTGAGGACGCCGACCGCTTCGCCGTCTCCAGCCACCTCAACGCGGCCCGCGCCTGGGACACCGGCGCGTTCAAGGACGAGGTGGTGCCGGTCACGGTGCCGCAGCGGCGTGGCGAGCCCCTGCGCTTCGACCGGGACGAGGGCATCCGCCCCGACTCAAACACCGAGACCCTGGGAAAGCTGCGCACCGTCCTGCCCGGCGGCACCGTCACGGCCGGCAACGCCTCGCAGCAGAACGACGCCGCCGCGGCCTGCCTGGTGGTCGCCGAGGACCAGCTCGAGTCCCTGGGCCTGGAGCCCCTCGCCTTCCTGGAGGGCTGGGCGGCCGCCGGCTGCGACCCGGCCGTCATGGGCATCGGCCCGGTCCCGGCCGTGGCCAAGCTCTTCGCCCGCACGGGCAAGTCCTTCGAGGACCTCGACCTCGTGGAGCTCAACGAGGCGTTCGCCGTCCAGGTCCTCGCGGTGCTCGCCGAGTGGGACTGGCACGACCCCGACCGCCTCAACGTCAACGGCTCCGGCATCTCGCTCGGCCACCCCATCGGCGCGACCGGCGTCCGCATCATGACCACGATGCTGCACGAACTGCGCCGCCGCGGCGGCCGGTACGCCCTGGAGACCATGTGCGTCGGCGGCGGCCAGGGCAT
The DNA here is from genome assembly GCF_004784475.1 of Streptomyces bauhiniae. Lineage (GTDB taxonomy): Bacteria > Actinomycetota > Actinomycetes > Streptomycetales > Streptomycetaceae > Streptomyces > Streptomyces seoulensis. The sequence continues at coordinate 414,248 of NZ_SRRT01000002.1, read as the reverse complement.
GGCCGCGCTGTTCTCCGCCGCGTGACGACGACCCTCGAAGAGACGACCCTCGAAGAGACGACCCTCAAAGAGGAGACAGGACACCCGATGACCAAGGTCTTCCCTTCCCCCGCCGCGCTCGCGGCGGCGGCGGGCACCCATGTCGGGACCGGTGAATGGATCTCCGTCGACCAGGACCGGATCGACATGTTCGCCGACGCCACCGGCGACCACCAGTGGATCCACACCTCCCCCGAGCGCGCCGCCGACGGCCCCTTCGGCGCCACCATCGCGCACGGCTACCTGACGCTGTCGCTGGTCCCCGCCCTGGTCAGGGAGGTGTACCGGACCGAGGGGGTGGCCATGGCCGTCAACTACGGCCTCAACAAGGTCCGCTTCATCCATCCGGTACGCGTCGGCTCCCGCATCAGGGCCTCGGTGGACCTGGTCTCCGCCGACCAGGTGGCCGGCGGCTACCAGGTCGTCTCCCGGGTGACCGTCGAGATCGAGGGCGCCGAGAAGCCTGCCTGCGTCGCCGAGACCGTCGCCCGCGTCTCCGGCTGACCGCACGGCGCACACCCCACCTTCCACACCGTCGTCCAGGAGTACCCACGTGTCCGAGTCCACCACCCCCGCTCAGCGCGTCGCCGTCGTCACCGGTGCCGCCCGTGGCATCGGCGCCGCGACCGCCCGGCGCCTGGCCCGCGACGGCTTCGCCGTCGCCGTCCTCGACCTCGACGAGGCGGCCTGCGCCGACACCGTCACCGCCATCGAGAAGGACGGCGGCCGCGCCCTGGCCGTCGGCGTGGACGTCGCCGACGCCGGACGCGTCGAGTCCGCCGTCGCCCGTGTCGCCGCCGAACTGGGCCCGCCCGCCGTGCTGGTAAACAATGCCGGCATCACCCGTGACAACCTGCTGTTCAAGATGGCCGAGGCCGACTGGGACGCGGTGCTCGGCGTCCACCTGCGCGGCGCCTTCCTGATGAGCAAGGCCGCCCAGGCGCACATGACCAAGGCGGGCTGGGGCCGTATCGTCAACCTGTCCTCCGTCTCCGCGCTCGGCAACCGAGGCCAGGCCAACTACTCCACCGCCAAGGCCGGTCTGCAGGGCTTCACCAAGACCCTCGCCATCGAGCTCGGCAAGTTCGGCGTCACCGTCAACGCCGTCGCCCCCGGCTTCATCGTGACGGAGATGACCGAGGCCACCGCCGAGCGACTGGGCGTGCCCTTCGAGGAGTTCAAGGCCAAGCGGGCCGCCGTCACCCCCGTGCCCCGGGTGGGCGAGCCCGACGACATCGCCCACGCGGTCTCCTTCTTCGCCGGCGAGGGAGCCGGCTTCGTGACCGGGCAGGTCCTCTACGTCGCCGGAGGCCCGCGGGGCTGAGCGGGCGAACCGGACAGCGAGATCCACGTCGTACCAGCAGTGAGGGAGTCACCATGAAGCGGTTCGATCAGGGACCCTGGGCCACCTCGGGGGTCCAGACCGTCCGGCCCGGCGTCCACCGCGTACCGCTTCCCCTCCCCAACGACGGACTGCACGCGGTCAACGTCTATCTGCTGGAGGACCTGACCGACGACGGCAGCCTCGTCATGATCGACGGCGGATGGGCGATACCCGAGGCGCGCAAGGCACTTGAGGAGGCGCTGTCCGCCATCGGCCGTGACCTCGGCGACATCAGGAACATCCTGGTCACCCACGTCCACCGCGACCACTACGCGCAGGCGGTGGAACTGCGTCGGCTGATGGGCGCCCGCGTGCACCTCGGTGCCGGGGAGCGCCCCGGCCTCGAACTGCTCAACAGGCTGCGCGGCGGCATCGCCTGCTCCCTGAAGATCCTGCGGCAGGCGGGCGCCGACGAGGTGGCGGACCGTGTCGAGGTGACCTACCCCAACCAGTACGACCCCCGTGACTGGGAGATGCCGGACAACTGGCTGGACGCGGGGACCCTGCGCCTGGGCGCCGGAGAACTCCAGGTCATCCCGACCCCCGGCCACACCCAGGGGCATGTGGTGTTCCTGGACGCGCGGCGCGGACTGCTGTTCGCGGGCGACCACGTCCTGCCGCGCATCACACCGTCCATCGGCTTCGAGGCGGCCGAGCCCGGCGGCCGGCCGCTGGCCGACTACCTGGACTCGCTGAATCTGATGGCACGGCACGCGGACGCCCGCCTGCTGCCCGCGCACGGTCCCGTCGCCGACAGCACCCACACCAGGGTCGCCGAGCTGCTCGCCCACCACGACGACCGGCTGGTCAGGACCCTCGACGCGCTGAAGGACGGCACGCACGACGCGTACGCGGTCGCGCGCCGGCTCGCCTGGACGCGCCGCGAGGTGCCGTTCGCCGACCTGAACTCCCTCAACCAGATGCTCGCGGTCAACGAGACGGTCGCGCACCTGGACGTGCTCGTCCTGCGAGGCGACGCCGCGGTGGCCTTCACGGACGGGGTGAACCAGTACACGCGCCTGCGCTGACACCGCCGGGGCATCGATTACAGAAGTCCGGGGTCCCCCTCCACCGGGAGGGGGACCCCGCGTGTGTCAGACCATCAGCAGGTCGACCAGAGCCGAGGCGGGCATGGTGGCGTCGCCCTCGGTGATGGCGAACAACAGTGCCTCGCTGCGTTCCGCGCCCAGGGCCGCGACCGTGAGGTCCCGGAACTTGGCATCGAGGTCGGACTGCGAGACCGGGTTGTCGGCCGTGCCGCGCGGGCTGTCGACGAACACGTTCTCGCTGGTGCCGTCGTCGTAGGTGACCGTGATGTCGGCGACCCACTTGCCGGGGTGGGCGGTGTCGAGTTCCGGCTTGTGCGTGATGCGGATGCGGCCGGCGAGCTTCGCGACCTGGCTGCCGTCGCCGATGTCGAGACGGCCGGCCAGGTAGTCGTGGTGCGTGGTGAAGCCGTTGCCGAGGCCCAGGAGCGAGAGGGCGAACTGGTAGGGAAGGCTGTACTGGAGGTTCTCGATGCTCTTGGGCGCGAAGGCGCTCGCGTTGCGGTTGCCGATGACGACGTCGCCGCCGGCCTGGATGCCCAGTTCCACGGAGTCGATCCGGTCGGCCCGGTCCGCCAGCTGCCGGGCGCCGTCGATGTAGGCGTGGTTGATGCCGCAGCAGCAGTACGGCTTGATCCAGATCCGGGTGATCTCGAACGGGGCGTCGAGAGCGAACGCGGCGGCGGCATCGGCGCCCACCTCACGCCGGACGAAGGTGCGGAAGAACCCCTTGTTGCCGGTCAGGAAGGCCGCGGGACCGGTGATGCCCGCCTTGGCCATCTCGGCCGAGCGGATGCCGCCCCGCGTGCCGATGCCCGCGTGCACCCGCTTCACCGAGCCGCCCGACGAGGTGTACTCGGTGGTCCCGGCGGAGTGGCTCATGGCGATGGACAGGGCGTGGAGGGTCTGTTCCACGTCCAGCCCGCGCATCTTCGCGACCACCGCGGCGGCGCCGAAGGTCGACAGCAGCGCGTGCGGATGGAAGCCGAGCTCCAGCAGTTCCGGCGCGGCGAGCACGCCGATCCGCGTGTAGACCTCGTAGCCCGCGACGATGCCGAGCAGCACCTCGCGCATGCTCGCGCCGATCTCCTCGCCGACCGCCAGCGCCGTGGGGACCACGCAGCTTCCGGGATGGCTGGAGCTGGCCCGGTGCGCGTCGTCGTACTCGAAGCCATGGCCGAAGCTGGCGTTGACGAACGCCGCGTCGGCCGCGCTCATCGCGTCGCCGTCGACGGTCACCCGTGCCCGGCCGGGCACGTGCCGCTCACGCGTCAGGCCGAGGATCGTCCGGCTCCAGGGAAGGCCGGCGCAGCCCGCCTGGAGGGCCAGTTGATCCTGCATGAGCCGACGGGCGCCCTGGATGACGTCGGAGGGCAGTGCGTCGTAGTCCAGCTCGGTCACCAGACGAGCGACCGCTGCCTCGACAGGGGGGATGTTCTGCATGTGTCCGCGTCTCGCTTCCGCTTCGGTTGACCGCCGTTCCGGCGGTCCGGCAAGGCACTGTGCGCATGGATCGTATATATTATATTTAGCGCCCTGGCAACCGCCGCGAGCCAGAGGCTGCTGGTCCCCCCTATGGAGAGCACCCCCTTCAGGGGGTTGACCTACTTAATATATTCTATAAAGTGACGCCAACTTACGAACCGCAGGGCCCGCGAGGAGACGCCCGGGTCGCTGTTCGGCGGGAGGACAAAACTGTGGTCTGGCAAGGAAATTACGCCCAGTTCTTCATCGGGGGCGAGTGGGTCCGGCCGAAGTCGGCCGAGACCATCGAAGTGATCAACCCCTTCACCGGGAAGCCGATCGCCAACGTGCCCGCGGGTTCCGCCGAGGACATGGACCGCGCCGTGGCCGCCGCGCGACAGGCCTTCGACCAAGGCGAATGGCCGCGCGCCACCCTGCAGGAGCGCATGCGGGTCCTGCGCCGGCTCAGCGAGCTGCTGGGAGAGCGGACGGAGGACTTCGCCTCCATCGTGACGGACGAGATGGGCTGTCCGATCACGCTCTCGCGCTCCATGCAGGCCGCCAGCCCCAAGGTGCTGCTGGACAGCTTCCTGGAACTCGCTCAGCGGTATCCGTTCACCGACGTCCGGCAGTCGGCGACCGGGCGGGCGCTCGTCCTGCGGGAGCCGGTCGGGGTCGTCGCCGCGGTCGTCCCGTGGAACGCGCCCCTCCTCATCACCATGCTCAAGCTGGCCCCGGCACTGCTCAGCGGCTGCACGATGGTGCTCAAGCCCGCGCCGGACACCCCGCTCGACGCCTATCTGCTCGGCGAGCTCCTCGTGGAGGCGGGACTTCCGGCCGGCGTGGTGAACATCGTCCCCGCGGACCGTGAGGCGAGCGAGCACCTCGTCACCCACCCCGGTGTCGACAAGGTCACCTTCACGGGTTCCACCGCGGCCGGCCGCCGGGTCGCGTCGCTGTGCGGGAACGACCTGAAGCGGGTCACGCTGGAACTGGGCGGGAAGTCCGCCGCCGTCCTCCTGGACGACGCCGACCTCGCGGCCGCCGCCGAGTCGCTGCGCGTGGGGTCGTTCCGCAACAGCGGCCAGGTGTGCAGCCTCAAGACCCGCATCGTGGTGCCCCGGTCGCGGGAGGCCGAGTTCCTCGACGTCTTCCGGTCCGTCGTCTCCTCGATGCCGGTGGGCGACCCCAAAGACCCGGGTACCCAGATCGGCCCCCTCGTCAGCGCCCGCCAGCGGGAACGCGTGGAGGGCTACATCGAGTCCGGACGCGCACAGGGCGCCCGGGTCGTGCTGGGCGGCGAGCGGCCCGCGGACCTCGCCGAGGGATTCTTCGTGGAGCCCACGGTCTTCGCCGGTGTCACCCCGTCGATGACCATCGCCCAGGAGGAGATCTTCGGGCCGGTCGTCTCCGTCCTCACCTATGACGACGAGGACCAGGCCGTGGCGATCGCCAACGACTCGTCCTACGGCCTCAACGGTTCCGTGTTCACCGCGGACCCCGAACGTGGCGTCGCGCTCGCGCGCCGCATCCGCACCGGCACTGTCGAGGTCAACGGCAGCCCGGTCGGATTCCACGCCCCCATCGGGGGGTTCAAGTCGAGCGGCATCGGCCGTGAGGCCGGGCTGGAGGGGTTCGACGCGTACGTCGAGCTGAAGTCCATCGGTCTGCCGCAAGGGTTCGATGTCCCGGCGTGACATCGCCGCACAGCAGGACAGCACCGAACAGCACGACAGTCTGAAGAGCACCGAACCACAAAGGAGTGGGAAGTGAGCGGAGAGCACCTGAAGGCTCAGGCGCGACGTGTGGTGTCCGGCCTCGATGCCGAGGGCAGGTCGGCGATCGTCGCCGACGGACCGACCCCGACGCGGATGGCGGCGCCGGGCTTCACGGTCATGGACGTGTGGCAGTTCGACAGTCTTCCGGCGCGTGTCGACGGGCCCAACACCCTCGGCACGGACGCGGTCATCGCCCCGCCGCCCGAGGGCCTCGTGGTCCGGCTGGCCAGCTTCCCGCCGGACAGCGAGTTCGACGCGGCCGACTACGCCGCGTCGCTCGACGCCTTCGGTGGCGGCGACTCCCACGACGGTGACACCAGTGAGGCCGGCGGGGTCTGGCACCTCACCGACACGGTCGACGTCGTCACGGTCATATCCGGCGAGCTGCATGCCGTCACCGAGACGGGGGAGACCCTCCTGAAGCCGGGTGACACCTTCGTGACGCGCGGCGTCAAGCACATCTGGAGCAACCGGACCACCGAGCCCGTGGTGATCGTGGCGACGATGATGGCGGCCAAGCGATGACGATGCGCGGTGTGGTGTTCAAGGGGAACCGGGAGCTGGAGGTCAGGGACTTCCCGGACCCGACTCCCGGCCCCGGTGAAGTGGTGGTCGAGATCAAGGCCTCCGGTCTGTGCGGCAGTGACCTGAAGTTCTACCGCGACCCGCCCGAGGCCGCGCTGAAGGCCCTCGGGTTCAAGGACTTCGCCTCGCGGGGCATGGCTGAGGTCCCCGCGATCATCGCGGGGCACGAGCCCTGCGGCGTGGTGGCCGAACTCGGCCCGGGCGTCGATCCCCGGAGCTTCAAGGTCGGGGACCGGGTCATGGTCTTCCACTACAAGGGATGCGGACACTGCGACCTGTGCCGCACCGGGTGGAGCCAGATGTGCCCCCAGGGGGCCACCATCTACGGCGCCACCGCCCACGGCGGTCACGCGAACTTCATGGTCACGCCCGCCGAGACCCTCGTCCGCCTGCCCGAGGAGATCAGCTTCTCGGCCGGCGCCGCCATCGCGTGCGGTACCGGTACGGCGTTCGGAGCGCTCAGGCGCGCGGACGTGACCGCCCGGGACACCGTGTCCGTGTTCGGGCTCGGACCGATCGGCCAGTCGGCCATCCAGTTCGCCTCGGCCATGGGTGCCGAGGTGATCGCGGTCGACATAGCCGCCGACCGGCTCGCCCGGGCAGGTGAACTCGGCGCTCACCACGTCATCGACTCCGGTGAGACCGACGCCGTGGCCGCGATCAGGGAGATCACCGGCGGCAGGGGGGCGACCGTCTCCGTCGAGTGTTCCGGCGCCCCCACGGCACGGGTCGCGGCGACGCGCTCCCTCGGGCCGTGGGGCCGGGTGGCGCTGGTCGGTCTCGGCGGCGACATCACCCTGGACGTGTCGCCGGACATCATCATCAAGCAGATCTCGCTGATCGGTTCCTACACCTTCTCCAACGTGGGACTGGGCGAGTGCGCCAGGTTCGTGGCCAAGCACGGCATCGACGTGGACCAGCTGTTCTCCGACCGCTGGAACATCGAGGACGCCGACGCGGCCTACAAGGAGTTCGACAAGCAGGTGCGGGGCAAGGCCGTCATCGAGTTCTGACCGGCCGGTCCACGGGATCAGGACGGCCGCCCGGAACCGGCCGTCCTGGTCCGCCCGCCCCACAACCGATCGGTACCGACAGGCCGCCGTACGGCGGCGTGCAGAAGGAGTCTCGTGAGCACGTCAGAAGCGCTTGAAGTCCAGGCAGTGTCCGCCGGGTTCAAGAGGCTGCTCGATGACCGGTGGAGTTGCCGCGCCTATCAGCCCGGCCAGGTGCCCGACGACGTGATCGCCGAGATGCTCCGGATCGCACAACGCACCGCGTCGTGGTGCAACACCCAGCCGTGGCAGGTGTATCTGACGAAGGGCGAGGCGACCGGGCGGTTCGCCCGGAGTCTGACCGAGCACGCGAAGACCCATGAGCAGGTCTCGGACCTCGACATGCCCGCGGGCTACCACGGCGTCTACAAGGATCGTCGGCGCGGGGCGGGTTACGCGTTGTACGCCAGTCTGGGGATCACGCGCGAGGACTGGGACGCCCGCGAGGCGCAGCGGCTGCGGAACTTCAGGTTCTTCGGCGCCCCGCACGTCGCCGTGATCACCACCGACCGGGACCAGGGCGTGTACGGGGCGGTGGACTGCGGCGGTTATGTCGCGAACTTCATCAACGCCGCCACGTCCCTGGGAGTCGCCACGATTCCGCAGGCGGCGATCGCGATGCACGCGGACCACGTGCGTGAGTTCTTCGAGATCCCCGAGGACCGGCTGATCGTGTGCGCGGTGTCCTTCGGCTACGCCGACACCGAGCATCCGGTCAACCAGTTCCGCACCAGCCGTGCGGAGGTCGAGGACGCGGTCGTGGTCGTCGACCACTGACCGGACCGCGTCGAACAGGCGGGCGGGAGCACCCGGACACCCCGGGGCTCCCGCCCGTCACGCGTTCTCAGACGCGGTCGGCGCGCTGGACCCGCTCGGCGAGGAAGTCGCGGAGCCGGGAGGTGAACACGTCGTTGTCATCACCGGTGATCATGTGCCCCGCCGCGACCTCGACCAGGCGCGCCGAGGGCACGAGTTGGAGCAGTTCGTTCGCCGCCTCGGCGGTGACCATGTCCGACCGGCTGCCGCGGACCAGCATGGTCGGAGCGGACACGTTGCCGGCCGCCCGGAGCAGCCTGTCGACGGCGAAGTTCTGCTCGTCCGTGCTGGCTTCGAGGAACCGCGGGTCCCAGTGCCAGTACCAGCGGCCGTCGGCGCGCTGCCGCACGTTCTTCCTGAGCCCTTCGACGTTGCCCGAGCCGCGGCGGCGGGGACTGTAGGCGTTCACCGCCTCCGCGACCTCCTCCAGCGAGGAGAATCCGTCCGGGGCGCCGGCCATGAACGCGCGCACCCTGGCCTGGCCGGCCGCGTCGACGCGGGGCGCGATGTCGACCAGAACCAGTCCGGCCGTCGTGCCGGGGCGTTCGCCCTCCGCGACGAGCGCGGTCCGCCCGCCCAGGGACGCGCCGACCACCACGGGCGGCCGGCCGATCGTGTCCACGACGGCGTACAGATCGCTCGTGATGGAGATGTTCCTCCGCAGCCACGCTGCCTCCGTGGGTTGATTCGCCGGCCGTCATCGCCAGATCCGACATTATATATATGCGCTTTGGTCCAGGTCGGGATCGGGCGACCTGCTCAAGATCGGCCGCGCGTGCCGGAGCCCGAAGGTGCAGACCGCCGCCAGGAGGCACAGCGCGGACAGGTAGATCCTAAAGGCGGACGCCCCGAAGGACTCCGTCATCGAGGGCGCGATCAGAGGCGAGACGCTGCCGCCGACGACCGTGCCCAGGTTGTACGAGACCGCCGACGCCGAGTACCGGTACCGGGTGTGGAACTGCTCCGGTAGGAAAGGGCGACGGGCGCCGCAGGGCCGATCAGCGCGGGATGTTCTCGGTGTGATTCATGGGGCCTCATCCGTGTGCTTCGTCGAACAGGGAAGAGCCCCTTGAGCCGCTGTACCGTATATTAAATATTTATGGAGTTCAAGACTCCCGAGGACTCCCGGCTGCGGCCTGAACGATCGTATATTTCCTGCGAGTTGGCCCGTTCCCTCTGTCGGGAGGACGAGTAATGCGCAGCTGGTCCGAGATGGTCGCCTACCACGCGGCGCGCAGACCGGACGCCCTCTTCGCGCGGGACGAGACGGAGGGAGCGACCTACGCGGAGATGTCCGGCCGGCTGGCCCGTCGTGCCACCTGGCTCGCCGAGCATGGCGTCGAACCGGGGTCCCGCGTCGCGCTGCTGGCCCGCAACAGTGTCGCGCTGGTCGAGGCCCTGCTGGCCTGCCACCACCTGGGCGCGGTCGGGGTTCCGCTGAACCACCGGCTGTCCGCCGACGAGATCGCGTACCCCGTCGGGCACAGCGGGAGCCGACTGCTCGTGGTGGAACCCGAGTTCCGCGAGCTCGCCCGCCAAGCCGTCGCAGACCGTCCGGATTCGCCCGGGGTCGCCGTGCTCCGGCCCGCCGCCGAGTCCGGGACCGACCGTCTCGCGCCCGCGGCACCCGTGGAGGTGGGGCCCGACGACGTCTGCCGGATCATGTACACCTCCGGCACGACCAGCAGGCCCAGGGGCGTCGCCCTGACGAACCGCAACATCCTCGTCAAGTGCGTCGCGCAGGCACGCGAGTTCGGCCTGAGCTACCGGGACCACGGCCTGGTCGCGGGACCGCTCTTCCACATCGCCGCCCTGGACGTGACGCTGACGAACGCGGCGTACGTGGGCGGTTCCGTCCGGCTGCTGCGCGGGTTCGACGCCGACCGCGTGCTGGAGCACCTCCGCGACGACGGCGTGACCCATGTCTGGCTCGCACCGGTGATGATCCGCCGGGTGCTCGAAGCGGCCCGGCGGGACGGCCTCGTCCTCGACGAGGGACCCCGGCTGATGATCGGCGGCGGCGAGCCGACCCCCGTGGAACTCATGGAGCGGATCGCGACGGTCTTCCCGAACACCTGGTACGCCAATGTCTACGGGCTGACCGAGACCAGCACGGGGGACACCGTGCTGCCACGCTCGCAGGCGTCGGTGCGCCCGGCGAGCGTGGGACTCACGGTCGCGGAGTCGACCGTACGGGTCCTCGATCCGGAGGGCCGGCCCGTCGCGCCGGGCGTGCGCGGCCAGGTGGCCATCGGCGGGCCGAAGCTGAGCCAGGGGTACTGGCAGGACCCGGCGGCGACGGCGGCGAGCAGGCACGAAGGGCTGTTCCTGACCGGCGACGAAGGCTATCTCGACGACGAGGGCTACCTGTTCATCACCGGACGCTTCAAGGACGTGATCATCTCGGGTGGCGAGAACATCGCCGCCGCCGAGGTGGAACGCGTGCTCGTGACGCACCCGGCGGTGGCCGAGGCCGCCGTGGTGGGCCGGCCCGACCCGCGGTGGGGAGAGGTCGCCGTGGCCTTCGTCGTGGCGAGACAGGAAGTCCCGCTGGAGGTCGCCGACCTCGACGGGCACTGCCGGGAGAGACTCGGGCCGCTGAAGACGCCCAAGGAGTACCGGCTGCTGCCGGAGCTGCCCCGGACAGCCATCGGAAAGACACACAAAGCCCGGCTGCGAGAGCTCCTGGGCCGCGCGGAGAGGGCGCACAGATGATGAAGCCGTGGGCCGAGGCCACTGTCCTCGACCTCTTCGAGTCCGCCGTACGCGCCCGGCCGCGCGGTGAGGCGGTGGTCTGCGGGACGGAGCGCCTCAGCTACGAGGAACTCGGCGCCCGGGTCGACCGGTTCGCCGAGGGGCTGCGGCAACTCGGCCTCACCAGGGGCGACCGGATCGCGGTGTGGATGGTCAACCGCACGGAATGGCTCGTCACCTACTTCGCGGTGGCCCGGCTCGGCGCGGTCCTGGTCGCGCTGAACCCCCGCTACACCGTGGACGAATGCCGGCACGTCCTCGACGCCTCCCAGGCGAAGGCCGTCGTCATGCAGGACGGCTTCCGGCGGCACGACTACCTGGCCGCGCTCCGCTCGCTCTGCCCCGAGATCGACCGGGTCGGACCCGGCCGGTGGTCGAGCGTCGCCGTGCCGAGCCTGCGCGAGGTCGTCGTGGTGGGCGACGCAGGCGCGCGGGGGACGCGCTCGTTCTCCGAGGTCGTCGAGAGCGGCCGCCGGTCGATCGACGCCGGTGAACCCGTACCGACGGCCGACGCCGACCCGGACGACACGTTCCTGCTCCTGTTCACCTCGGGGACGACATCGCGCTCCAAGGGGGTGATGCTGAGCCATCGCAACATCGTCGCCAACAACTTCCTGAGCGGGGAGCGGCAGCGCCTGACCCCGGACGACCGGATGCTGTTCGTGCTGCCGCTCGCCTCGGCGTTCAGTTGCGCCCACGGGCTGATCGCGATCCTCAGCCACCACGGCACGTTCGTACTGCTGGACTCCTTCTCGCCGTCGGACTGCATGCGCCTGATCGAGCGGGAGCGGTGCACGACCATGTACGGCGTGGGCTCGATGTTCCAGGACATCATCGACGCGCCGGAGCGGCCGGACCACGACCTCGGCTCGCTGCGCACGGGCGTCGGCATCCTGACACCCGAGATGGCGGAGGCCGTCCGGGAGGTACTGGGCGTCCCCGAGTACCACAACGGCTGGGGCATGACCGAGTCCGGCGGGGTCAGCACCATGACGACCGTCGCCGATCCCGTCGCGATCCGCACGGGCACCGTCGGCACACCGCTGCCCGGAGTGGAGCTCAAGATCGCCGATCCGGTGACCGGTGAGAGGGTCGCCGAAGGCGCGGCCGGAGAGGTCCTGGTGCGGGGCACCGCCGTCACCCGGGGGTACCACCAGGACCCGGAGGCGACCGCCGCGCTGATCGACGAGGACGGCTGGCTGCACAGCGCCGACCTCGGCCGGCTGCTGCCCGGCGGCTACCTGGAGTACCTCGGGCGTCTCAAGGACCTGATCAAACCGAACGGGTTCAGCGTGTCCCCGGCGGAGATCGAGGCGGTGCTGTCCACGCTGCCCGGCATCAGGGCCGCCGCGGTCGTCGGGGTGCCCGACCGGCGGACGATGGAGGCGGTCTTCGCCTTCGTCGTCCGCGATCCGGCTGCGGAGGTACCGCTCGACACCGACGCCGTGCGGGAGCACTGTGCCGGTCTGCTCGCCGGGTACAAGATCCCCCAGTACGTCGAGTTCATCGAGGACGACCTGCCCCGCAACGACCTCGGAAAGGTCCTCAAGAACCGGCTCCGCGAGGACGCGGAGCGGCGGGTCTCGTCGGGGGCCGCCGGACAGCGGTACCCGCGGGCGAGGACGAGCGCATGAGCGGGCCCCTGGAAGGCGTCCGGGTCCTGGAACTCGCCGGCCTGGGACCGGCCCCGCACGCCGGAATGCAACTGGCGGACATGGGGGCCGACGTCGTACGCGTCGTCCGGCCGGGCGCCGCCGCCCACGAACGCGCCGGAAACGCGCACGTGCAGCGCGGGCGCACCGTCGTCGTCGCGGACCTCAAGGACGAGGGTGCCCGCCCCGGTCTGGCCGGTCTCGTCCGCCGGGCGGACGTGCTGATCGAGGGCTTCCGGCCGGGGGTGGCCGAGCGCCTCGGGCTGGGGCCCCGGGAGTGCCATGCGCTCAATCCGGGCCTCGTGTACGCGCGGGTGACGGGGTGGGGGCAGGACGGGCCGCTGTCCGGGCGCGGCGGGCACGACATCAACTACATCGCCCTGACCGGCGCGCTGCACGCCATCGGCACGGCCGACGAGCCGGTGCCCCCGCTGAGCCTGGTGGGCAACTACGGCGGTGGCTCGATGTTCGTCGTCACCGGCGTGCTCGCGGCACTGCTGCGGCGGACCCGCACCGGACGGGGCGACGTCGTGGACGTCTCCACCGTCGACGGCACCTGCGCCCTCCTCCAGCCGATCCTCGAACTGCGCGGAAGACAGGAGTGGTCGGACCGCCGGCAGGACAACCTGCTCGACGGCGGACGCCCCTACTACCGCACCTACGCCTGCGCCGACGGCCGGCACATGGCCGTCGGCGCCATCGAGCCGAAGTTCTACGCGAACCTGGTCGCGGGACTGGGTCTCGCGGCGGCGGATCTCCCCGCGCAGGACGACCCCGAGGGCCGCCCGGCTCTGGCGAAGTCGTTCGCCGACGCGTTCGCCCGGTATCCCCGCGAGCAATGGGAAGAGGTCTTCCGCGACCTCGACGCCTGCGTGACACCGGTTCTCTCCTTCGCCGAGGCCGCGGCACATCCGCATATCGAGGCGCGGCGCACGCTCGTGGACGGCCCCGAGGGCCTGGTCGCGACCGGCGCGCCCCGCTTCGCGTCCGCGTCCGGCACCGGCGCGCCCACCCCACCGGTCTCCCGGACGGCGACCCTGGCGGAGGCGGTCGAGGCATGGCAGAGCTGACCGGGCACAAGGGAGACCGTCCCCTGGCGGCGGGAAGGTGGCCCGGCCCGTCACCCGGTGGCGCGGACACCGGGGCGCCGCTGCACGGGATACGCGTGCTCGACTTCTCCGCGTTCCTCCCCGGCCCGTTCGCCTCGCTGGTCCTCGCCGAGGCGGGCGCCGACGTCGTACGCATCGAACCCCCGGGCTCCGGTGATCCGCTGCGGTCCCTCGAACCGCTGCTGGGGCCGGGGCGGGTCGGCGCGATGTACGCGATGCTCAACCGCGGCAAGCGCGTCCTCGCCGCCGACATGGCCGACCCCGGGGACCGGGCCTCGGTCCTCCGGCTCGCCTCGGCCGCCGACGTGGTGATCGTCCAGGAGCGCCCGGGTGCCGCCGAACGCCGGGGACTCGGCCACGCCCAGCTGAGCCGGACGAACCCCGGGCTCGTCCACTGCGCGATCACCGGATACGGCTCGTCCGGCCCGCACGCCGAACGAGCCGGGTACGACCTGGCGTTCATGGCGGACTCGGGGCTCCTCGGCGCCGCCCTGTCCCCGGCGGGCGTCCCGGTACTGCCCGCCACGAGCGTGGCCGACATCGCCGGCGGCACCTACCCCGCGCTGATCAACATCCTGCTGGCCCTGCACCGGCGAGAACGCACCGGGCGGGGGAGCGCGCTGGAGATCTCCATGACGCACAACCTCCAGGCCCTCGGCTACCGGCATTTCGTGCGGCGCCAGGCACACGGCTCATGGCCCGACCCGCGCGAGGACTTCCTGGGCGGCGGCAGTGCGCGCTATCACCTCTATCCCACCGCCGAGGGCCGGTTCGTCGCGGTGTACGCCCTGCACGATCGCTCATGGGAACGGCTCGTCACCGTGCTGGGGCTGACCCCGGACGCCACCGGGGACAGCAACGGCCGTGACGCGGTCGGGCTGTTGACCGACGTCTTCCTCCGGCATCCGGTCACCCACTGGCGGGACGTGTTCGCCGCCACGGGCGTCAAGGCGACGGTGGTGTCCCACTTCGGGGAGGCCGAACAGGCCGGACTCATCGACACCGACTCCGCCGACCGGGTCCGTTGCGGGGACGACGAGGTCGGCACCCTGCCGAGCATCGTCGCCCCCTGCCTGCGCCGTCCGCCCGGCACGCTGAACTGCCCCGACTTCGCCGAGCTGGACCAAGGAGTGTGACAGCTATGGACGCCGACGCCGTCGGAATGACCAGCCCCCCGTTCACGATGCTCGTGGAACTCGGCAAAGTCCGCGAGTTCCACCGGGCGGTCGCAGCGCCCGGTCCCATGGCCTCGCCCGACGACACGCCCTGCGTCCTCCCGACCTTCCTGTGCACCCAGGACCTCTGGCACGACGGGTCGGCCGACCCTCTCGCCATGTCGGGGCTGGACGTGAGCCGGGGACTGCACGCGGAGCAGGAGTTCGTCTTCTTCGGCCCGCCTCCTCGCGCCGGAAGCCGCCTGACCTGCGTGACGAGGATCGAGGAGGTCTTCCGCAAGTCCGGACGCCGGGGCGGTGACATGACCTTCATGGTCGCCGTCACCGAATTCCGGGACGGGCGGGGCCGGTTGGTCGCCGAGTCCCGCAAGACGTCCGTGGAACTGGGAGAGGGGCACGCGTGAACGCGCGGGACATTCCCGTGCGCCCGGACCCCCTGGTCGTCGGGCCGGTGACCCGTACCGACTTCGTGAGGTACCAGGGCGCGTCCGGGGACATGCAACCGGTCCACCACGACGAGGAGTTCGCCCGGCGGGCCGGGCATCCCGGCCCGTTCTCGGTCGGCATGTACCAGGGCGGCGTACTGGGCGCGTGGGTGGCTGGGTGGTTCGGCGCCGAGAACGTGCGGCACTTCCGCCTGCGGTTCAAGGAGCGGGTCTGGCCGGGGGACGTGCTGACGTGCACGGGCGAAGTGGCCGCGTGGCGGCGCGGCGACGAAGGTCTGGAGGTCGACCTGGAGCTGCGTTGCACCCGGCAGAACGGTGACGTGGCCGTGGAGGGCCGGGCGATGTGCGTGGTGCCCCGGGCCCGGAACGGATGAAGGGCAGCGGTCAGGCGGTGGCGGGGGGAGTGCCGAGGACGAGTCCGTACGCGCGCCGGGAGACGTGGCCGGTCAGGTCGATCGTGATGGCCTTCTCCTCGGTGAACTCGTCGAGCGCGTCGGGGCCGAGTTCCCGGCCGTTGCCGCTCTGCTTGTAGCCGCCGAACGGCATGTGTTCCGAGATGTTGTGCCAGTCGTTGATCCACACGCTGCCCGCCTGGAGCCGGCGGGCGACGTCGAGCGCGCGCTGGACGTCCTGGCTCCAGACACCGGCGGACAGCCCGTACTCGGTGTCGTTGGCGATCTTGACGGCCTCGTCGAGGGAGTCGTAGCGCAGCACGGACAGGACCGGGCCGAAGATCTCCTCGCGGGCGATGCACATGTCGTTGGTGACGTCGGTGAAGACGGTCGGCTCGACCCAGAAGCCCTTCTCGAAACCGGGTCCGCCGGGGCTGGTGCCGCCGTGGGCGAGGGTGGCGCCCTCCTCTTGCCGCGCTCGATGTAGCCGAGGACGCGGTCGCGCTGGACGGCGCTCATCACGGGGCCGATGTCGGTGGCGGGGTCCAGCGGGTTGCCGATCTTCAGCGTCTTCAGGCGGGCGATGAGCCGCTCGACGAACTCGTCGTGCAGCGAGGTGGGCAGCAGCAGCCGGGTGCCGGACTCGCACGCCTGGCCGGCGTGCAGCAGGAAGGCGTAGAGGGAGCCGTCGACGGCCGCGTCCAGGTCGGCGTCGTCGAGGACGATGTTGGGTCCCTTGCCGCCGAGTTCGAGGGTGACCTTCTTGATGGTGTCCGCGGCGGTGCGCATGACCTCCCGGCCGACCTCGGTGGAGCCGGTGAAGGACACCTTGCGCACGTCCGGGTGGGCGACCAGGTGGGACCCGACGGTCTCGCCGTCTCCGGTGACGACGTTGTAGACACCGTCGGGCAGGCCCGCGTCCCGCAGCATCACGGCGAGTTCGAGCTGGGCCGTCGGGGTCTTCTCGTCGACCTTGATGACCACGCTGTTGCCGGCCGCGAGCGCCGGGATCGCCTTCCAGGCGCCCAGGACCAGGGGGAAGTTCCACGGCACGATGCCCAGGCAGACCCCGATGGGCTCCCGGCGCACGAGCTGGGCGTTGAGGACCTGGCCGCTCACCGGGCCCGGCCGCTCCCACTGGTAGGCGCGGGTCAGGTCGGCGAAGTGCTGGATGTGCATGAGCGGGAAGCCGACGCTGATCGCCCGGGACAGCCGCAGCGGGAAGCCGCATTCGCGGGAGCCGAGTTCGGCGAGTTCGTCCATCCGGCTCGCCAGCGTGACCAGGACCCGGTCCAGGACCGCGGCCCGCTCCACCGGTGGCGTGTCGCGCCATGTCCCTTCATCGAACGACCGCTTCGCCGCCGCGACGGCCGCGTCCGCGTGTGCCGCCGAACCGCTTCGGCGGCTTCCGACCGACGTTATGAGGCGACAACACCCTTGAGCGGCCAGGAAATTGGACACCGCGAGCGCGTGGCTCCGTCGCTGAGCGACCGGTCCGCGAAAGCGCAGATGTTATATAATGTTTCCAACAGATTTCATGGCATGCGACATCGAGCGGGACCGGCCGATGTGTCCGGCGAGAAGAGGTGGCTCGCGTTGTCCAGAACCTCCCGGGAGACTCACGCCGGACCGGCACGGCCCGAGATCGAGTCCTCGTGGGCCAGGTCGCGGCTGAACGGCTTGCGTCAGGACGGCAGTCCGGGACTCCGGCAGGGGACCGTCGCGGGAGTGGGCGGTCTGACGCGCGCGGCCGGTCCGGTGATGGAGCGGGTGAGGGCCGAACTCGACGACACGCCCTTCGCCTTCGTCCTCGCCGACCGCAGCGCACGGATCGTCGACATCCGCTGCTCGGACAGGGCGCTCGGCGACCTCGGCATCGTGCCGGGTGTCCGGTTCGGCGAGGACGAGGTGGGCAGGAACGCCATCGGTACCCCGGCGGAGACCCGGCAGGGCCTGTTCGTGCGCGGGGACGAGCACTTCCTGGCCGCGTTCCACGACTTCGCCTGCTACGGGCATCCGATCGTCCACCCCCTCACCCGTCGGCTCGAAGGCGTGGTGAACATCGGCGGCCGCGCGGGGGACGAGCACCGCCTCTTCTCGCCGCTGGTGCGCCGAGTCGTACGGGACATCGAGGACCGCCTCCAGCTCGACGCGTCCGGCGCCCAGCGGAAGTTGCTGGCGGCGTTCCAGACGGCGGCGCGCTCTCCCCGGCGCCCGGTGCTGGTGGTCGGGCACGGGCTCGTGCTGGCCACGCCCTCCGCGCTGGACCTTCTGGAACCCGCCGATCACGCGGCCGTGCAGGCGTGCGCCGAGGGGATGCGCGGCGGGGGCGAGGCGACCCACCGGCTGACCCTGGCCTCCGGCCGGACGGTCCGGCTGAGGTGCGCGCCGGTCGACGGGGTGGAGGGTGCGCTCGTCGACATCCTCCCGGAGCAGGAGGGCCGTCGCGGCACCCGCGGCCCCGGCCCCGCGGAGGGACGGCCGCTGCTCGTCGTCGGTGAACCGGGCAGCGGCCGGACGACCGAGGCGCGGCGGGCCGTGGGACCGGGGGCGGTCGTTCTCGACGCGACGGACGTCGTCCGGCAGGGCGAGCGGGCGTGGGCCGCGAGCCTGGTGGAGCTCCTCGAGGCCGAGGGGCCCGCGGTGGTCGTCGAGAACGTCCAACTGCTCTCCGAGCGGCTGACGTCGCTCCTTGCCAGATGCCTGCGTGGTGTCCGGCGTGAGACGGTGCTGACCGTCACGCCGGGCGATCACCTGGACGGAGCCCACGCCCCGCTGGTGGCCCTGTGCGGCGCCCGCCACGATCTGGTGCCCCTGCGCCGGCGCAGGCACGACATCCCCGGACTGGCCCAGCGCATGCTCGCCGAGACGAGCGGCACCGGACCCCGGCGGCTCACGGTCGACAGCTCGCGCGTGCTGGCGGCGCAGCCCTGGCCGGGAAACCTGGCCGAGCTGCGCCGCGTCGTCCAGGCCGTCGCCAGGACCCGTTCAGCCGGTGACATCATCCCCTCGGACCTGCCCGCCTCCTACCGCGAGGCACCGGCGCCGACGTCACCCTTCCGGCAGGCGGAACGGGAGATCATCGTCGAGGCCATCAAGGCCGCCGGGAGCAACAAGCGTCAGGCGGCACGCGCCCTCGGGATGAGCCGGTCCACGCTGTACAACCGGATGCACGCGCTGCACATCCACTGAGCCGGCGGAACCGGCGCCCGCTACTTCGCGGCGTGGATGTGCGGGACGGGGTGCGGGATCTTCTGATCCGTGGGGAGGTTGTCGATGACCATCTCGCCGGCGAAGATCTCGATGAGGTACCCGTCCGGGTCGGCGGCCATGAAGATGCTGAGCGGTCCCAGGCCGACCGGCTCGAACGCCACCTCGAAGCCGGCCGCCGCCAGCTCCTCCCGTGCGGCCTGGACGTCGTCGACCTCCAGGACGAGCGGCGACCATCCGGGGCACGAGGGGACGGGCAGGACCTCGCTGTTCATGAGGATGACGCGGCGTCCTCCGGTCTCGTCCTCCAGGAGCACCTCGGTGATGTCCGGGTCGGTGAAGTTGAACCGCGCGACTTCCCGCAGGCCGAACACGCCCGCGTAGAACGCGAGAGAACGATCGAGGTCGCTCACCACGACCTTGCAGCCGTAGAAGCGTCCGTTCATCAGGTACATCTCCGTCCGAGCAGCGGAGAGTCCGCGGGCGTGCTGTCGGCCGACCGTGGACCCCGGCCACGTCCGTGGCCCGTCGCGCCAGTCCACCCACCGGGGACACCTGCGAGGAAGACCCGTGCGCGGAAGTGTCCAGGAAGCTGGACACCGGATGTCCCGGCGGGAAAAAGAGGGCTGGAACCGCGTCCGCAGAGCTGACTCTCAGCGTTGATACATGATATACGATCTTGCGTCAACGGAACGGCCCGTGCCCGAAGGGATGTCAGCACATGACAGTCACGTACGACTACACGGGGAAAGTCGCGCTGGTCACCGGGGCCGGCTCCGGTATCGGACGGGCGGCGGCGGTGGCCTTCGCCCGGTCGGGAGCGGGGGTCGTCCTGCTCGACATCGACGCGGCGGGTCTCGACGACACGACGGCGCTGATCGCCGCGAGCGGCGGCACGTCCCACGCCGTGGTCACCGACGTCTCGGACGCCGGCCAGGTGGAACGCGCGGTCGCGGCCACCGTCGAGGTGTTCGGCCGGCTCGACATCGCGTTCAACAACGCCGCGACCTTCGACGCGCCCCAGGCCGTGGACGAGCAGGACCTCGATGCCTGGCACCGCGTCGTCGCGGTGAATCTGACCGGGATGTTCTCCTGCATGAAGTACGAAGCGGCGGCGATGCTGGCGACCGGTGGAGGCGCGATCGTCAACACGGGCTCCGTGGCCAGCGAGATCGCTTCGCTCGGCCTCACCGCCTACACCGCGACCAAACACGCGGTCGTCGGCCTGACGAAGAAGGCGGCCCTCGACTACGCCACGCGAGGCATCCGGGTCAACGCCGTGCTTCCCGGCGCCATCGACACCCCCATGGCCGCGACCTTCAGCGGAGGAACCGAGGAGGGGCGGGCCGCCATGGTCGCCCTGGAGCCCATCGGGCGCCTGGGCCGGCCGGAGGAGATAGCGAACGCGGTCCTGTGGCTCAGCTCCGACGCGGCCTCGTTCGTCACGGGGCACTGCCTCGCGGTCGAGGGCGGCTGGCTGGCCCGCTGAATCTGCGGGACGCGAATTCCTTCAGACGCCCGGCGGGGATCTCGCGCCTTCTTTTCCTCGAAAGGGGTACATTTTTGTACCCCCCGGAAAAGAGCCGAGCCAGGTATAAAACTGGGCCCCCCGGAACAGGAAGGCGGGGCGGCATGAACCCGGTCGCCACTTTTCTTCACAGTGGCCGGGAATGCCGCCCCGTCAGGGGTGCGCTTTTATGCGCGGTGCCTCTTCAGTCGCGAGGCGGTGGTGCTTCAGCCGCGGTCGCCGTTCCAGTTCTGGGAGCGGCCGTCGCCGTCACGGTGCTGACGGTTCTGGTCGTAGCCGGCGTCCTGGTGGCTCCGGTGGGACGAACGATTGTCGTTCCAGTGGTCCCAACGGACCTGACGGTCGTCGCGGTCGTAGCGGTCCCAGACCCAGCGGCCGTAACGGTCGTAGTGGCCATAGAAGTGACGGTAGTTGTCGAGGCCGTCACGGTCGTAGCGGTTGTGGCGGTAGTCCGAGTCGCGGCCCTTGTCGTGGGTGACGTGGCCGACGGACTCGGCCGGGACGCGGGCGGGGGCGTCGGTCGACATGGTCGCCGCGGACGCGGAGCCGCTGGTGCCGACGAGCGCGACAGTTGCGACCGCCGCGGAGGCGACTGCGACCGCAGCCCGACGCGCAAACTTGAGTGCCATGGTCTTTTTACTCCTTGCTACCCCGCGTTCTTCAGGAATTCTGTCGCGGGGGCTTGTTTTGCTTGGCAATAAAGACCATACGCCCGCACAAGTGAAGGGCGAACTATTCATGGAGTGACGTGCGCCATGTCCGCATATTCCCTTCGGCCGGAATATTCGACGGTATTGATCGACTTCGAGACTGACACCGATCCAACGGGAGTTTTCATGGAGCTGAAGCCGGTGGCGCCCGCCGCCAAGGGGCACGAGAGCCGGTTCGTGGGGGAGATGTATTCCACCGCTATCTCCGGGCGTGACGAACCGTCACCGCTGATCGCCGGAGTCGTCCGGTTCATGCCGGGTGCGCGCACCAACTGGCACTCCCATGCACTGGGGCAGACGCTGTACGTCACCGAAGGGGTCGGGCTGGTCGGCACCAGGGACGGCGAGGTGGTCCGCGTGCGCGCGGGCGACACGGTGTACGCGCCTCCCGGCGAGGAGCACTGGCACGGAGCGACGGCCGGCCAGGTGATGTGCCATGTCGCGATGGTCGTCCGTGACGCGGACGCTCCGGACACCACCTGGCTCGAGCCTGTTTCCGAAGAGGTGTACCGGGCGGCCGACGAGGCCGTGGCATCGGCATGAGCCGTGGCATCGGCATGAGCGGTCGCCCTCGACGGGAGACCGCTCATACCGTGCCCGCTCCGTGGCCGCTCAGTCCATGGTGAGGACGACGCGGCCCCGGAGACCGCCCGCGGCCAGGCGCTCGTAGGCCTTCGCGGCCTCTTCGAGCGGATAGATGTTGGCCACGCGGAGCGCCAGCTCCCCGGAGGCGGCCAGATCGGAGAGCGTGGTCAGCATCGCGGCGTCCGCGGCGACCTGGGTCAGCCGCACCCGGATACCGCGCTCGGCGCGGGGCACCGCGTCGCTCCGCGCGGTCACGAAGGTGCCGCCGTCCTTGACGGCCCCCATGAGGGACTGGCCCAGTGTGGTCGCGTCCAGGACGGCGTCGACCCCTTCCGGCCGCACCGCGCGGACCGCCTCCACGGGCGCCTGGGCCGTCGACACGTACGCGTCGGCCCCGGCCACCTTGGTCGCGAACTCGCTGTCGGCGCTCCTGCCACTCGCGATGACCACGGCGCCCCGGCGCTTCGCCAGTTGGACGGCGTAGCCGCCCACGGCTCCTTCCGCACCCGTCACGAGGACCGTCTGCCCCGGGCGGATACCCAGCAGCTCCACCGCCTGCGCGGCCGTCAGCCCGTTGAGGGGGAGGGTGGCCGCGTGGATCGGGTCGACACCCTCGGGAGCGGGGGCGATCGCGTAGCTGGGCACGACGGCGTACTCGGCGTGCGCCCGGTGCAGCCCCATCGGGACCCCGTAGCTGAGCGCGATGACGGGCTGTCCGGGCTCCCACGGGGCCCCCGGTCCCACCGCGTCGACGACACCGGCGATGTCCCAGCCGAGGCCGTAACGGCTGCCTTCCGGCGGCGCCGGGTAGTAGCCGCTCAGCGCCGCCAGATCGGTGAAGTTGAGCGCGGCCGCCTTAACCTTGATCCGGATTCCGATCAGGCCCGGCTCGGGCTTGTCGATCTCCGCGATCTCGATGGCGTCCGGGCCCCCGGTCGTACCGTATACGGCTGCTCGCATCAGTTCACTCCCCATCAGGCGAAGTGGCCGTTGAACCAGTTGATCAGCTGCTCGGGATTCTCCGGGAAGTAGTTGTACCCGTCGAAGCGCACGGACGTGCCCTCGATCCAGAACAGCTTCTTGTCCTCGGAGCCGAGGCTGTCGTAGATGCCCTGCACGTCCTCGGGACGGGTGGAGGAGTCGTCGTGCACCTGGGCCACGAGGGTCGGCACGGTGACGTCCTTGGCGTACGGCGTCGGGGACAGCTCGGAGAGGTCGAAGCTGGTCAGCCTCTTGAACTCCCGGCCGAACACCTCCACTCCCTCGGGGAAGCCGAGGGCCTCGGAGGTGGACTCGATCAGATAGCGCAGGGTCATCGGCTGGAGCGCCACCAGGGCGCGCAGCCCCTCGAACTCCTCGGGGTGCCTGGACATGGCGACGATCGTGGAGTTGGCGCCCGCGCAGCGGCTGTAGAGCCCGATGCGGGAGTTGTCGATGCCGAGGCGCTCGCGGCCGTAGCGCAGGGAGCCGATGACGTCGCGGTACTCCAGCAGGCCCTGCCCGCAGACGCCGCCGCTGGCCGAGTCGCTGCGCCCGTGGTTGCGCAGGTCGTAGGCGAGGACGTTGTAGCCGGCGTCGTGCAGGTTCTTGTAGTCCGGCAGGAAGTTGACCTCGAAGTCGACCGAGGGGTTGGCGTACTCGGGCAGGTGCCCGGGGTAGCCGTAGCGGTTACACGGCATCGGGTGGTTGGCGATGATCAGCTTGTCGGAGTCGGCCGGGATGAACCAGCCCTCCAGGATCGTGCCGTCCGTGGCCTGGAAGCGGACGTCCTCGTAGGCCATTCCGTACTCGTCCGGGCGTCGCAGGATCGGAGTGCGGATCGAGTAGGCGAGGGTCTGCGCCAGGCCGGTGATGATTCCCTCTGGCGTGGCTGTGGTCATGATCGAAAAGCTCCTGTTCACAGGGGTGCCCTACAGCGTGAATGTAAGTACTCTATCGCATCAATGTGAGAGGGCTCTAGCAACGGTCAGGCGTCAGGGGTGACCCGGCTGCGCAGGGTCTGGGAAGGGGAGTCGCCGAACCGCTGCCGGTACTGCTGGGCGAACCGGCCGAGGTGGTGGAAGTGCCACCGGCTCGCTATGTCGCTGACCGACGGCCCGTTGCCCGCCAGCAGGTCGCCGCGGGCGCCGTCGAGCCGCACGTTGCGGATGAACTCGCTCGGGGTGACTCCCGCGAACCTGCGGAAGCCGGACTGCAGCGTGCGCGCCGTGACCCCGGCGACCAGGGCCAGGTCGTCGACGGTCAGCGTGTCCTGCGCGCCGGCCCGGATGTAGTCCATGACGTGCCGGATGCGCCCGTCCGCGTCCCGGTCCTCCGCGTCGCGGTTCAGCGCCGGAGTGAGGTTGCTGCCGGCCACCAGCAGGACCTGGGTCATCAGTGCCGATTCCAGCTCCCGCTGCACGGCGCGCATGGTGGCGAGGCCGCCCTCCTGTGCGAGCTGCTGGTAGTAGAACGCCACGGCCGAGGACAGCGAGCGTCCGGCCGCGTCGTTCAGCGGGAACGTGAGACCGAACTCGACCGGCGCCACCGCCGGGCGCCCCGCCAGCTTCGCCGCGTGCTCCTCCAGGGCGCGCCGGGGGATCTTCAGGTGGTACTGGGCCGAGTCGGCGCTCCAGTCGATCAGCAGCGGCTCGTCCGGGCCGAAGATCACGCCGCGGCGGTCGCCGTCGGCCCCGAAGCCGCTGCGGCGGCCCGACTGCTCCACTCTGCAGCTGCCCGCGACCAGCAGGTTCACGTGGTAGCAGTCCCGCATCGCAGGACCTTTGATGCGGGCGCGCTTGCCGTACGCCATGCGCCCGACGGTGACTCCGGGCGTCACCGCCGTGTCCAGCCGGAAGGACATGCCGTCGCGGCCCTCGAGCGTCATCTCGTGCGCTGCGAAGGTCCGCTCCACGTACTCGTGTGCCGCGTCGGGATCGGTGGTCGTGAAGGTGCGGTGCACAGCACCGCCCGAGAGCGCCGGACCGGGCATCGTCACCTCCGGTCGGTCGTGAGAGGCGTCACCCAATATCGTACACAATATTTTTAGAGCACCCCATGGCTTCCCGCGTCGGATCTCCGGCTCACCCGCCCGACATCCGTTTCGCCGAGCGGACAGGGCTTCGTTCTGCGGATTGTGCCCCAGGTCACTCATTTCTAGCGTTGCCCGGCGTTCACCGAACCCGCGACGACATCGCTCGGGAGACCCGAATGAGCCAGATCCCACCCCCACGCCCCGTCGAGCGGACACCCGTCGATGGCGACTGCCCCGCCTGCGGCCGGGCCGAGCTCACCGAGTACGACGTGGTCGGCGAGACCGGGTGGACCCACGTGGTCAAGTGCGGCCACTGCCTGACCTCCGCTCGCCGCACTCCGGCGCACCGGCTGGGGCCGATCACCCTGCTCGTCGACCAGCTCTGAACCGGATGGCCCCGCACGCGGGGCCCGGTCCGTCCTCCCGCCCTCCCCCCTCTTCCGATCCACTATCCGAAGGAAGAACCACATGATCGCCGTTGATGTAGGCGGAACCTTCACCGACGTCGTCGGCTGGCGCGACGGCAAGATCCTGACCACCAAGGTGTCCACCGAGTACACCGACGTCGCCGCACCCGTACTGCGCGGCGCGGAGCGCCTCGGTGTCGACGGCTCGACCGTCTTCAACCACGCCAGCACGCACGGTCTGAACGCGGTGATCACCCGCAAGCTCCCGAAGATCGGCTTCCTGACGACCGAGGGGCACCGCGACATCCTGGACATGGGCCGCGTGTGGCGGCCGTCCGACGCGATGCTCGATCCCGGCTGGCGGCGCAGCTTCGGCGACGCCGCGAAGCCGCTGATCGACCGTTATCTGCGGCGCGGCATCGCCGAGCGGATGCTCGCGGGCGGCGACGTGCTGTTCAAGCTCGACGAGGCCCAGGCCCGAGCCGAGATCGAGACGCTGGCCCGCTGCGGCGTCGAGGGAGTCGCGATCTGCCTGATCAACGCGTACGTCAACCCGGCCCACGAACTGCGGCTGCGCGAGCTGGTCCGGGAGATCGTCGGTGACGTTCCCGTGTCGATCTCCAGCGAGGTCTCCCCGCTGGCCAAGGAGTACGCACGGGCCTCCACCACGGTGATCGACACCCTGATGAAGATCATCTACTCCGACTACACCGACCGGCTGTCCGCCGGTCTCACCGGGCTAGGCTTCACGGGCGCGCTCAACTTCGCGGACTGCGCGGCCACTCTGGTACCGGCCGAGCACGCGATGGCGAAGCCGTTCCGCATCGTGTTCTCCGGGCCGGCGGCCGGCACCGTCGCCTGCGCGCACTTCGGCAAGCTGACCGGCCAGATCGACCTGCTGTGCGCCGACGTCGGCGGCACGAGCTGTGACATCAGCGTGGTGACCGGCGGCGAGCCGTTCGTGAACACGTCGTTCGAGCTGGAGCACGACCTCGTGGTCAACGCCCTCGCCAACGACATCTCCAGCATCGGCGCCGGCGGCGGCTCGATCGTGCGCATCGGCGCGGCCGGCGAGATCCAGGTGGGCCCGGACAGCGCCCGCGCCGAGCCGGGCCCGGCGTGCTTCGACCGCGGCGGCACCACGCCCACCACCACCGACACCTGTCTGATGATCGGCATCCTGGACCCCGACGGCTTCGCGGGCGGCGAAGTGGCCATCGACCGCAGCCTGTCCCAGCGCGCGTTCGAATCGCTGGAGACTCCCTTCACGCTCCAGCAACGGGTGCGCTACGCCTACGAGATGGCCGTGCACAACATGGCCGAGGGTGTGTTCAACGTGGCCATCAAGAACGGCGTCGACCCGCGCGACTACAGCCTGATGGCGTTCGGGGCGGCCGGACCCATGCTGCTGCCCGCCGTGCTCGACGCCGTGCAGTGCAAGGAGGTGATCGTCCCGCCGAGCCCCGGTCTGTTCTCGGCGCTCGGACTGCTGTCCGCGGACCAGGTGTTCACGGTCAACCGCAGCGCCTACCTGATGCTCGACGCCGCGAACGCCGAACGCGTCGACGTTCTTTTCGCGGAGATGGAGGACGAGCTCCGGGCCCAGGTGGGCGACGGCGACGTCGAACTGCAGCGCAGCATGGACGCCCACCTGGTGGGCCAGAGCTGGGAGACGCCGTTCATCCCGGTGCCCGACGGCACGCTGGACGCCGACGCGCTGGCCGCGATGGTGGCCGCCTTCCACGACACCTACGAGTCGCGCTCCGACAACCGGTTCGAGGCGATGCCCGTCGAGGGCGTCACGTTCCGCGTCCGCGCCGTGCTGAAGACCGACAAGATCGAGTACCCGAAACTCCCCGCGCGGGGCGACGAGCCGCTGCTCCCCGTGGGCACCCGCACGCTGCGCTACCTGGGCGACCTCTCGGACGGCGGAGACGGCGACCAGACCGCCACCGTCTGGGACCGCGAGTCGCTGCGCGCCGGTGACGAGATTGCCGGCCCCGCCATCGTGCACGAGGGCCTGTCCACCACGCACGTCGGCGCGAACCAGAGCGCCACCGTCGGCGAGTACGGCGAGATCGTCATCCGGAGGAACCACTGATCATGACCGACACCATCGAACCCGCCGTGCGGCAGGCCGACCGGATACGTGACCTGTCCGACGACGACTTCGCGGCCCGGTACGGCAGCGACCGCTTCACCGCGTCGGTCCTGCGCAACCGGCTCGACTACATCGTCGAGCACATGTCCACCGGCTTCATGCGGGAGGCTTTCTCCCCGATCATCCGCGACTGGTACGACTTCGCCTGCACCATCAGCGGCCCCCCGGAGCAGGGCTATCCGATGGCCGTGGTGAGCAACAGCCTCATGGTGTTCCTGGGCACCATGGGCGACGCGGTGCGCAACACCGTGATCGAGTACGGGCCGGAGAACCTGCGCCCCGGTGACGTACTCATCTGCAACGACCCGTACCGCGGCGGCCGGCACGTGAACGACGTGGCGTTCATCCGACCGGTGTTCCACGACGGCCGGATCGTGGCGTTCGTGAACATGTGCGCGCACCAGCTCGACATGGGCGGCACGGTGCCGGGCGGGTTCTCGGCGACCAAGCGCAACGTCTACGAGAACGGCCTGGTGATCCCGCCGATGCTGCTCTGGTCCCAGGACCGGCCGGTACGCGGGACGTTCAGCCTGATCTTCGACAACACCCGCTGGGGCGGCCTGCTGCTGCCCGACTTCAAGAGCATGCTGCACCAGCTCAAGCTGGGCGAGGAACTCGTCCACAGCAACATCGAGCGATACGGGCTGGACGCCTTCCTGGGCAATCTGACGTACTCGTGCGACACCTCGGCGGAGCGGATGCGCGACGCCATCGCGCAGGTCCCGGACGGCGACTACCCCGGCTCCGCACTGGTGGACGCCGACGGCCTGGACGACTCCGAGGAGTACCGGGTGCACGTGACGCTGCGCAAGCGCGGCACGGAGATCGAGGTCGACCTCTCCGGCACCACCGGGCAGGCCCGTACCTGCATCAACTGCGGTGTCCTGGACACCAAGACGGCGGTCGGCGTGGCGCTGACCATGCTGCTCGATCCGGCCGTGCGCTTCACCTCCGGCACCTGGCGCAACATCGACGTCGTCACCCCGGCCGGCTCGTTCGTCTCGTCGCTGCCGCCGGGCGGCGGGATCATGATGTTCTGGGAGGCCTCCGGGGCGGTGGTCTCGGCGATCTTCGACGCGCTCAATCCGGTGCTGGGCGAGCGCGGTGTGGCCGGCGACTACGGCTCCACCAACACCCACAACGCGTCGGGTACGCGGGACGACGGCACGTTCTGGACCAGCGCCACCCAGTGCGGCGGCGAACACGGCCCGTGGGGCGCCACCCGGCACGGCGACGGCGACAGCTACACGGTGCTGTTCCCGCTGAACAACCTGGACCCGGCCACGGAGACCATCGAGCACGAGTCGCCGGTGGTGCTGCTGCGCAAGGAGCACGCCATCGACAGCGGCGGGCCCGGCGCGTTCCGCGGCGGCGCGGCCAACCTCAAGGACACCCTGTGGCTGACCGCCGCGGAGCAGTACCTCTCACCGTTCCGCACCAAGGAGCCGAGCGGCGTGGGCGCGAACGGCGGGCACCCGGGCCCCAACGGCGCGATGTGGCTGTTCCCACAGGCCGACGGGGCCGGCACCGCCATGCTGGGCACCGACCCGGAGGTCTACCGGGACAGCGTCCCGGTGGCCGGCGTGCTGGACCCGGAGACGAAGCACCTCGACCCGGAGCACGGCCGCTACCACTACTTCGCGAGCCAGAACGTGTGGCGGACGACGCCGAACACGGTACTGCGCTGCCTGACCAACGGCGGCGGCGGCTGGGGCGACCCGCTCACCCGCGACCCGGAGGCCGTGCTCCGAGACGTCCGCAACGAGTACGTGAGCGTCGAGGGCGCCGCCCGCGACTACGGGGTCGTGGTGGTGGGCGATCCGCACCACGACCCGGAAGGTCTGCGGATCGACGCCGACGCCACGGCCCGGCTCCGCGCGAAGTAACCCCCGGACAGCCAAAGGAGATTGACATCATGAAGGGCATCACCTTCGCGGGCGACGGCACCGCCGCCCTGACCGACTTCCCCGACCCCGAGCCGGGCGTCGGCGAAGTCGTCGTGAAGATCCGCGCGTCCGGGATGTGCGGCAGCGACCTGCACTTCCTCCACGGCAATTTCGACTTCGACCACTCGGTGATCCAGGGGCACGAGCCGTGCGGCGAGGTGTACGCCGTGGGCGAGGGCGTCACCCCGGCGCAAGCCGCGCCGGGCGACCGCGTGATGATCCACCACTACTTCGGCTGCGGGACCTGTCGCCGCTGCCGGGCCGGCTGGCCGCAGATGTGCGAGACCGCGCCGGGCCGGACGATGGCGGTCCACGTGAACGGCGGCCACGCGCCCTACGCGGTGGTGCCCGTGGCCGCGCTGCTGCCGATGCCGGATCGGCTGTCGTTCAAGGCGGGTGCCGCGATCGGCTGCGGCACGGGCACCGCGTGGGGCGCGATCAAGCGGCTCGGCGGGGTGGCGGACACCGTCACCGTCGTCATCGGGCAGGGGCCGGTGGGCCTCTCGGCGACGATGTTCGCGGCCGCGCTGGGCGCGAAGGTGATCGCGGTGGACGTGGACGACCGACGGCTGGCGAAGTCACGGGCGTTCGGCGCGGACGTGGTGGTCAACTCCCGCTCGGAGTCGCTGGTGGACGTGGTCTCGCGGTACACGCGAGGGCGGCTCGCCGACGTGGTGATGGAGACGTCCGGCCGCGCGGCCGACGACGCGTTCAGCGTGCTGGGCACGTTCGGCCGCGTGGTGTTCTCGGGCCTGCCCGGCGAGGTCAAGTTCACCACGCAGGCGGTCTACAAGAAGCAGTGGACCGTGATGACGAGCTGGACGCAGTCCTCGATCGAGCAGTCCCGGTGCGCCGACTTCACCGTGGCGCACGACCTGCCCGTGGACGACCTGTACTCGCACACCTGGCGCCTCGACCAGGCGGCCGACGCCTACGCGTGGTTCGACAAGCAGGACGCCGGCAAGGGCGTCATTGAGTTCGACTGAGGGAACGGAAGAAGATGACGACCGCATATCAGCTCCCGGCGTTCATAGGGGGCACCAAGCAGAACCTGATCGGCGGACGCTGGGTGTCCGCCGCCTCGGGCGAGACGATCGACGTGATCAACCCCGCCACCGGCTCCTCCCTCGGTGCGATCGCCGCGGGCGGCGCGGCCGACGTGGACGCCGCGGTCAGGGCGGCGCGCACCGCGTTCGAGGGGGAGTGGTCGCGGTGGACCCCGCACCAGCGGCGCAAGCTGCTGCTGAAGGTCCACGACGTGGTGCTGGACCACTTCGACGAACTCGCCCTGATCGAGACCCTCGACATGGGCGCCCCGCTGGCCCGCACCAGCGGACTGAGGGAATGGACGAGCCAGGTCCTGCAGTTCTTCGCCGGCCAGACCGGTGCGGCGACGGTGGCGACGGCACCGAACTCCCTGCCCGGGGACTTCTTGACGCTGAAGTCCCTGGAGCCCGTCGGCGTCGTCGGCGGGATCATCCCGTGGAACGGACCGCTGATCGGCCTGTGGTGGATATTCGGCCCGGCTCTCGCCACCGGCTGCACCGCGGTGCTCAAGCCCGCCGAGGACGCGTCGCTGTCGGTGCTCAGGATCGCGGAGCTGCTGACCGAGGCCGGCGTGCCGGACGGTGTGATCAACGTGGTCACCGGCTACGGAAAGGACGCGGGCAGCGCGCTCGCCGAGCATCACGGCGTGGACCGGATCGCCTTCACCGGCTCGGTGGGCACGGCACGGAGCATCGTGCGGGCGTCGGCGGGCAACATGAAGCGGCTGCAGATGGAGCTGGGCGGCAAGTCACCGGACATCGTGTTCGCGGACGCCGACCTGGACCTGGCCGTGCCCGGCGCCGCGATGGGCGTCTACACGAACAGCGGCCAGGTGTGCGTGGCCGGGACGCGGATCTTCGTGCAGCGGCCGGTCCATGACGAATTCGTCGAGCGGCTGGGCGAGTTCACCAAGACCGTACGGGTGGGCAACGGCCTGGACCCGGAGACGCAGATCGGCCCGCTGATCTCGGCCCGGCAGCTGGAGCGGGTGCAGCACTACATCGAGGTCGGCAGTGGTGAGGCCCGCCTGGTGGCGGGCGGAAGCCGCCTCACGGGCGACCACGCGGGCGGTTACTACATCGAGCCGACGGTGTTCGCGGGCGCCACCAACGACATGACCATCGCCCAGGAGGAGATCTTCGGCCCGGTGGCCACGGTGATCCCCTTCGACGACATGGACGAGGCGGTCCGGCTGGCCAACGCCACCCCGTACGGCCTGGCCGGCGGCCTGTGGACGCGGAACGTGTCCACGGCGCACAAGGTGTCGAGGGCGATCGACGCCGGAACCGTCTGGGTCAACTGCTACGGCGTGCTCGATCCCGCGATCGGTTTCGGGGGCACCAAGATGAGCGGTTACGGCTGGAAGGGCGCCCGGGAGCACGTCGAGAGCTACCTGTACCCGAAGGCCGTGTACATGAACTTGGGCTAGGCCGTGGGGCGGCCGGGACCAAGCCGGCCGCCCCGTCGGTCTGGGGCAGTACGGGCAGCACTGGCAGACCTTGTGGGAGCGGCAGTGGGGCGACTCGGCGGTGAGGATCTCCCCTGCCTCGTGGTCCGCCCCCGATCTGCACGACTGGGTCGGCGCCGTCCAGGAGGCGTACGACGAGGCGTCCCGGCGGGACAGCCGCATCGTGCTGGTGGCCCACATCCTGGGCTGCTGGGCAGCGCCGACGACCCGTACTGGCAGCACGGCCGTGAACTCCTGGACTCACTGACCCAGCAGTGATCCATCGTCGGGGGAGGCGCAGCCGGCGTAGAAGAGCGCGCCGGCCTCCTACACCTGGCGGGGCGCCGGTGCGGGGATGCGGGCGGCGAGGCGGACCAGCGGTGCCGGGTCGACACCGGCCGCCCCGGCCAGCCGGCTCAGCTCGCGCAGCAGCAGCGCGCTCTCGGCCGCCACCGAGTCCGAGACCTGAGCGACCATCCCCTTGCCCGCGGGCGAGGCGAACATCAGCCAGAACAGCGCGGTGAGCACCGGTCCGGGGACGAACGGCATCGCGCGCATGTTGCCCGGCGCGACCGTGGCACCCGACCCGCGCACCGCGCGCATACCGGTCCGCACGGCGGCGCCGAGTTCGCGGGCCGAGGACCAGCTCAGCCGGGGGCCGCGCCCCGGACGTCCTGGCAGGAAGGCCGCTGCCACCATCGGCGCGACGAACGCGGCGTGCGTCTTGAGCCAGCCGTCGATGACAGGGGAGACGACGGTCGGGATGGCGGCGCCGGAGAACAGCGAGGCGATCTGCCGCACGTCGTCGTCGATCACGCCGTCGGGACGGCCGATCGTGGTGACCTGGACGCGCGACACGATCGAGTACCCGACGGTGTCGCCGTTCACCTTGGCGAGGATCGCCGGGAAGCCCCAGATCAGGCGGTCGGCACCGATCTCGTCGGACCAACTGTCCGCGTCCGAGGCGTTGTTGAACATGAGCATGATGCGAGCCGAGCCGTTCGCCGCCAGCGTCGGGACGAGCCCGTCGATCTGGTGGCGCTGGACCGGCACGATCACCAGGTCGTAGTCGTCGTCGAGCGAAGCGGTCACCCGGACATCGGCGCGCTCGACGGTGCCGCCGCGCGCCCGGCCGCGCAGCCCGTCACGCTCCAGGGCCTCCCGCCGCCGCGCGTCGCGCACCGCCATGGTGACCTCGTGACCGGATTCGGCGAGCTTCAGCGCGATGGTGCTGCCGATCGCTCCGGCGCCGATCACGGCGATGCGCCAGTACGGGGTTGTCGTCATGGTGACCCTTCGAGTCGTAAAGGAACGTCGGAGAGGAGCGGTCGTGGTGCCGCGAGGGCGGGTGGTCCGCCGGTCCGGGACCGGCGGACCACCCGGTGCGCCACGGGACCGGTCAGTCCTGCGCGGCGGCGAGGTGCTGGGTGAAGAAGGGGACGGCCTCGGCGACGGCCTGGTCCACGTACTTCGGGACGTCGTAGAAGTCCATGTGGGTGCCGCCCTCGATGACGCGGAGGGTCTTGGTGCTGCGGGCGCGGCCGTGGAGTTCGGTGGACATCCACAGGGAGCCGGCGTCGCTGCCCGCGACGATCAGGATCGGCTGGGTCAGCAGGTCCTCGACCATGTGGAACGCGTCGAAGGTGAAGATGCGCGAGACGCTCTTGGTGAACAGGAACTTGTTCTTGGCGTTGGGGTGCTGGGCGCGCGGCGTGAGGTAGTACTCGCTGGCCTCGACCAGGTCGCGGGGGGTGTTCTCGTCCGGCTCGGCGGGGACGTAGGGGAGGTAGGCGGGCTCGGCGCCCTGGGCGGACTCGGCGGTGCGCTGCTGGGCGAGGGCCTGGAGGGTGGGGACGGCGGCGGCGTCGGAGTCGGTGCCGTACCAGCCGCGGCGGAAGGAGGTGCCGATGTTGACGGCGCTGACGGTGGTGAGGGCCTTGATGCGGTAGTCGGTCAGCGCGGCGTTGACCGCGTAGCCGCCGCCCGCGCATACGCCGAGGGCGCCGATGCGCTCGGGGTCGACGTAGGGGAGGGACTGGAGGTGGTCGACGGCCGCGCGGACGTCCTCGACGCGGGCGTAGGGGTCCTCCAGGTGGTGGGGCTCGCCGCCGCTGTCGCCCTGGAAGGAGGCGTCGAAGGCGAGGGCGACGAAGCCCTGCTCGGCGAGCTTGGCCGCGTACAGACCGGCGGTCTGCTCCTTGACGCCGCCGCCGGGGTGGACGGTGACGACGGCCGGGTAGCTGCCCTCGGCGTCGAAACCGGCCGGCAGGTAGAGGTTGCCCGCCATGGCGATCGGGCCGTTG
Source organism: Streptomyces bauhiniae (assembly GCF_004784475.1). Classification (GTDB taxonomy): domain Bacteria; phylum Actinomycetota; class Actinomycetes; order Streptomycetales; family Streptomycetaceae; genus Streptomyces; species Streptomyces seoulensis. Next base: position 380,199 of record NZ_SRRT01000002.1, on the reverse strand, counting down.
GGGAAGGTGATGGCTTCCACGGATACTCCAGAGGGTCACAGTGGTTCCGGCCGGTCGTTCCGGCCGATGACTCCACCCTGCGGCTTCTTACGCGGGCGAGGCAGAGGCTCCTTGTCGGGGGTACTGGCAGCCTCTCCATCCGGTCCCGACCTGGGCTTAGCCTCGAAGCATGGAGACCGCCAAGGAGATCAAGGACTTTCTGACCACCCGCCGCGCGAAGATCACCCCCGACCAGGTGGGCCTTCCCGTGGTGGGCCGCCGTCGGGTGCCCGGCCTGCGCCGCGAGGAAGTCGCCCTGCTCGCCGGGGTCAGCGCCGAGTACTACGTCCAGATCGAACGCGGCCAGGTCGCCGGCGTCTCCGAGGAGGTGCTCCACGCCATCGCGGGCGCGCTGCGGCTGGACGAGGTGGAGACCGCCCACCTCTTCGACCTCGCCCGCGCGGCCGGGAAAGCGGGCCGCAAACAGACCCGCACCCCGCGCCGCCAGGTCACCCAGGCCCTCCAGGCACTCATCGACGCCATGGTCACCGCTCCCGCCATCGTGCAGAACAACTACCTCGACATCGTCGCCGCCAACCACCTCGGCCGCGCCCTCTACGAGGCCGTCTACGCTCACCAGCCTGAACCGCCCAACCTCGCCCGGTTCATCTTCCTCAACGACCGCGCCGAGGAGACCTTCCCCGCCTGGGAGAAAGCCGCCGACGACGCTGTCGCCCTGCTGCGCACCGCCGCGGCGAAGCCGCCGTACACGAAGGCGATCACCAACCTGGTGGGTGAACTGGCCACCCGCAGCACCGAGTTCCGCACCCGCTGGGCCGCCCACGACGTCCGCGCCCACCGCAGCGGCACCAAGGAATTCCGGCACCCGGCCGTGGGCGACCTCACCCTGCGCTTCGAGGCACTCGACGTCACCGGCGCGCCCGGACTCGCCGTCATCGGTTACACCGCCGAACCCGACTCGCCTTCCCAGCAGGCACTCACCCTGCTCGCCAGCCTCGCCGCCACCGAACGGGTCGAATCGGCGGCAGGGATGCCGCGCACGACGGAATGAGCCGCGCACCTTCTGACGGCGACCCTGGCTCCGGGAACTACTTCATGTGGGTGTCGAACCAGTCGATGCCCGTCCGGCGAGCCCTTCAGGCCGTGCCGGACTGTCGCGGAGCGGTGCGGTCGGTGGCGGACCAGGAAGCGAGGAAGCGGAGTCCGTCGTACGAGGGTGTACCCGGCTCCGCGGTCCACACGGTGAGCTGCTGGTCGGGGTCACCGGCGGAGCTGAGCGTCTCCCAGTCGAGGATGAGGTCGCCCGCCACAGGGTGACGCATCGCCTTGGTCCCGAAGGCCCGGTGCGCCACGTGGTGACCGGCCCACCACTGCCGGAAGTGCGGGTCCTTGACGGACAGCTCCCCGACGAGTGCCGTCAGACGCGGGTCGTCCGGGTTCCGCGCGGCCTCCATGCGGAGAAAGGCGACGCAGTCCCGGGCCATGGACTCCCAGTCCACGTACCGACTCCGTACCGTGGAGTCGGAGAAAATCAGCCGTACGTAATTCCGCTGCTCCTGCGGTATCCGGGAGAAATCCGTGATCAGGGCGGACGCGAGCGAGTTCCAGGCCAGAATGTCCATACGGCGGCCGAGGACCATGGCGGGAATGTCCGTGAGGCTCTCGAGAAGGCGCTGCATCGACGGCCGGACCTTCTGGTCCTTTTGGCGCCGCGGCCGGGTGTTCTCCTTGCCGGCGAGTTCGAACAGGTAGTCCCGCTGGCCGTCGTCGAGGCGCAGCACCCCCGCCAGGATGGTCAGTACCGGCGCGGACGCCTGGAGGCGTCCTTGCTCTAGACGCGTGTAGTACTGGGCGCTGATCGAGGCGAGTTGAGCCACCTCTTCCCGGCGCAGGCCAGGTACCCGTCGCAGCGTTCCGGTCTCGGGCAGTCCCACGGCCGAGGGGCTCAGCTCGGAGCGCCGGGCCTTGAGGAATTGTCCCAGCTCGCTGCGATTGATCTGCCTGCTCATGCGAATCAGGGTACTGCTGTCACCGTGCCGGAACCGGTCGGCTGGGGGGTAGGGATTCCTACCCTTCAGTACAGCCCTCCGGCGTGTAAGTCTTCATAGAGGCAGAAATGTCTCTTCACCTAGTCGGAGAACGGAATTACTTTCGTATGAAGCGCGTTTCCCTCGGCGGACTCGAGGTCTCCCGCATCGGTCTGGGCGCCATGTCGATGTCCGCTTATTACACCGGCGCGGGCACTGACGAGGCCGAGTCCGTCCGCGCCATCCACCGTGCACTGGAGCTGGGCGTCACCCACATCGACACCGCGGAGGTGTACGGGCCCTACACCAACGAGGAGCTCGTCGGCCGGGCCGTGAAGGGACGCCGCGAGCAGGTGGTGCTGGCGACGAAGTTCGGCGGCGGCATCTCGCACACCGGTCGCGAGGGCGTGGGGCTGGACAGCAGCCCGGCGAACATCCGCCTCGCCGTGGAGGGCTCCCTCAAGCGGCTGGGCACCGACCACATCGACCTGTACTACCAGCACCGCGTCGACCCCAGCACGCCCATCGAGGAGACCGTCGGCGCCCTCGCCGAGCTGGTGGCCGAGGGCAAGGTCCGGCACATCGGCCTGTCCGAGGCCGGCCCCGAGACGATCCGCCGTGCCCACGCCGTGCACCCGGTGGCGGCTCTGCAGACGGAGTACTCGCTGTGGACCCGTGACGTCGAGGAGGAGCTGCTGCCCCTGCTGCGTGAGCTGGGCATCGGTCTCGTCCCGTACTCGCCGCTGGGCCACGGCTTCCTCACCGGCGCGCTCCGCTCCCTGGACGGGCTCGCCGCGGACGACTGGCGCCGGGGCAACCCGCGCTTCACGGGCGAGAACCTGGGGCGCAACCTGCGCATCGTCGACGAGGTCGAGGCGGTCGCCGCCGAGGCGGACGCCACCCCGGCGCAGATCGCCCTCGCCTGGCTCCTCGCCCAGGGCGAGGACATCGCCCCCATCCCGGGCACCAAGCGCGTCTCCCGCGTCGAGGAGAACTCCGCCGCCGACGGCATCGAGCTGACCGCGGAGCAGATCGCACGACTGAACGATCTCCCGGCGGCGCACGGCGACCGCCACGACGAAATCGGCATGGCGGTCATCGACCGCTGAGCCCGGCAGGGCCCGGCCAGGCCGGGCCCTGCCGTCAGACCTACTCACCCCCCCACGAGGACTTCTCATCATGACCGCTGTACCGGCCTTTGCCGCCCCCGCCGCCGGAGTCCCGCTCGAGCGCACCACCATCGAGCGGCGTCCCGTCGGCGAGAACGACGTGCTGATCGAGATCAAGTACGTCGGTATCTGCCACACCGACATCCACCACGTCCGTGACGACTGGGGCCGGGGCGGCTTCCCCCTCGTACCCGGCCACGAGATCGCCGGTGTCGTCGCCGAGGTCGGACCTGGCGTGACCGGCTACCAGGTCGGCGACCGGGTCGGCGTCGGCTGCATGGTCGACTCCTGCCGCAAGTGCGAGAACTGCCGCAACGGCCTGGAGGTCTACTGCACCGGCGGCGGCCTCGTGGCCACCTACGCCGACACCATGCGGTACACCGACGGCGCGCCCACGCAGGGCGGCTACTCCACCCACATCGTCGTCGACGAGCGCTTCGTGCTGGGCATCCCCGAGGGACTTCCCCTGGAGCAGGCCGCCCCGCTGCTGTGCGCGGGCATCACCACGTACTCCCCGCTGCGGCACTGGAACGCCGGCCCCGGCAAGAAGGTCGCCGTCATCGGTCTCGGCGGTCTCGGCCATCTCGGCGTGAAGTTCGCCCACGCGCTCGGCGCGGAGGTCACGGTCCTCTCGCAGTCCCTGCGCAAGAAGGACGACGGCCTCCGCCTCGGCGCCGACCACTACTACGCCACCAGCGACCCGAAGACCTTCGAGGAACTGGCCGGCACCTTCGACCTCATCCTGAACACGGTCTCCGCCTCCCTGGACGGGGATGCCTTCCTGTCCCTGCTGCGCATCGACGGCACCATGGTCTATCTCGGCATCCCGGAGAAGCCGGTCTCGGCGAACGTCGGCTCCCTGATGATGGGCCGCAAGTCCATCGCCAGCTCCGGCATCGGGGGCATCCCCGAGACCCAGGAGATGCTCGACTTCGCCGCGGCGAACGGCATCGGCGCCGACGTGGAGGTCATCTCCGCCGACGAGATCGAGCAGGCCTACGACCGCGTGCTGCGCAGCGACGTCCGCTACCGCTTCGTGATCGACAACTCCACCATCTGAGCGTGGCCGGTCATCCGGCCACGCCGTCCGAACCATCGCCTGATCCGGAGCAACACCCCATGAGCAAGGTCTACTTCATCACCGGCGCCGGTCGCGGCCTCGGTGCCGACATCGCCCGCCAGGCGCTGAAGGCCGGCCACCGTGTCGTGGCCACCGGCCGCCGCCCCGAGAAGGTCCTCGAAGCCCTCGGCGGTGAGCGGGACACCCTCCTGCCGGTCGCCCTGGACGTCACCGACCCGGCCTCGGCCCGGAGCGCCGTCGACGCGGCCGTCGAACGCTTCGGCCGTATCGACGTCCTGGTCAACAACGCCGCCAACACCTACGGCGGGTTCTTCGAGACGATCTCCGACGCGCAGATGCGGGCACAGCTGGAGACGAACCTGTTCGGTCCGATGAACGTCACCCGCGCCGTCCTGCCCGTGATGCGGGCCCAGCGTTCCGGGCACGTCGTCTCGATCTCGTCCTTGGCGGGCCTGGTCGGCCTGCCCGGCACCACCGCCTACGCCACCTCCAAGTTCGGCCTCGAGGGCTGGATGGAGGCCCTGCGCTTCGACCTGGAGCCGTTCGGCATCCGCACCACGGTCGTCGAGCCGGGCTACTTCCGCACCGAACTGCTCACCGACGCCTCCTCCAACTTCGCTGAGCTGTCCATCGACGACTACGCCGAGCGCTCGGCGGCCATGCAGGAGGGCCGTGTGCGGATGAACGGCAAGCAGCCGGGCGATCCGGCCAAGCTGGCGGACGCCCTCCTCAAGGTCGTGGACCTCGAGGAGCCGCCGCTGCGGTTCGTCGCGGGTTCGGATGCCATCGAGGCCGTCGCGGTCAAGGCCGGGGAACTCCTCGCCCAGGCCGAGGCCTCGCGAGAACTGGGCACCGGCCTGTCCCACACCGACGCTGCCTGACCAGGCACAACGCACTACTCAGCGAGGAATCATGGAATTCGTCAAGCGACAGGCCACCAGCAAGGCGCCGGCCGACTGGTTCACCGGCGACGTCTGGTGGGACGTCATCCACGCGGGACAGGAGCCGTCCCGGGTGCGGGCCAACCTGGTCCGTTTCGCCCCGGGCGCACGCACGCACTGGCACTCCCACGTCCTGGGCCAGACCCTGCACGTCGTGTCCGGCGTCGCGCTGATCGGCACCCGTGACGGCACGGTCTTCGAGGCCCACCCGGGCCAGACCGTCACCTGCCCACCCGGCGAGGAGCACTGGCACGGTGCCGCCCCCGACCGGTTCATGGAGCACATCGCCCTGTGGGAAGGCGCGGGCGACGACACCCCGGAGACCGAGTGGAACGAAGCGGTCACCGAGGAGCAGTACGGCGCTCCCCGCACGACCGGCGGCTGACCGCGGGCACCCGTCCACCGCACGGACGAGGACATGCCGACGGCGTCGAGAAGGGCCCAACCTTCTCGACGCCGTCGGCATGTCCGGGTCGCGGGCTAGGCCGGGTGGGCGGCGGGCAGTCCGTTCTGGTACGGGATGCCCAGGTGGTCGCGCAGGGTGGTGCCCTCGTACTCGGTGCGGAACAGGCCGCGCTTCTGCAGGATCGGCACCACGTGGTCGACGAAGTCCTCCACGCCGTCAGCGGCGTCGGGAGTGATGGTGAAGCCCCCGCCGACGCCGGACTCGAACCAGTGCTGCAGCATGTCGGCGATCTGCTCGGGAGCCCCCACGGCGACCGGGTGGTACTGGATGATCCCGTGCGCGATGACGTCGCGGACCGTCCAGCCCTCCTTCGCCAGGCGCAGCGCGAGCGGCGCGCGCGGGTCGCCGGGGTGGGCGTAGGCGTCACGGAGCAGGTCTTTGTGGACCGGCTTGTCGAGGTCCCCCATGTCCAGCGGGACCCCGATCTGGACGCCGAGGTACTGGACCCGGGATTCCAGGTCGCCGAGCTCGTCCAGCTCCCGGCGCCGCTGGAGTGCCTCGCCTTCGGTGGAGCCGACCGAGGTGACGATCCCGTTGAAGACCGTCATGTGGTCCGGGTCGCGGCCGTAGGCCTGCGCGGCCCGCCGGACCGCCTGCCAGTGCGCGGCGCCGGAGGGGATGTCGAAGGGGCTGTTGTAGACGCCGTTCGCGTAGAGCCCGGCCAGGGCGAGGCCGTTGCCGCCGCCGCCCGCCTGGAAGACGACCGGCTGGCCCTGCGGGGAGGGCGGCAGGCCCAGCGGGCCGCGGGAGAACATGTGCCGGCCGCGGACCATCACCGGCTGGATGCGCTCGGCGTCGGCGAAGCGCCCGTTCTCGGTGTCCAGCAGCAGCGCGCCCTCGGGCCAGCTACCCCACAGCGCCATCACGGAGGCGATGAACTCCTCGGCGATCGCGTAGCGTTCGCCACGGCTGGGGACCTCGGCGCCGTAGTTCAGGGCGGCCTGGGGGCGGCCGGTGGTCACGGCGTTCCAGCCGATCCGGCCGCCGCTGACCAGGTCCAGGGCGCGGAACTGGCGGGCCACGTTATAGGCGTGGTTGAACGTCGTGGACGACGTGGCGACCAGTCCGATCCGCTCGGTCTCCCGGGCGAGGGCGGTCAGCACGACGACCGGTTCCAGGGGCGCCCAGGACGGCGAGCGGGTCGACAGATCGTCGACCACGGCGGGTGTGTCGGCGAAGAAGACGGCGTCGAACTTGCCGCGCTCGGCGGCCTTGGCCGCCCGTACGGCGGCGTCGACGTTGACGTATCCGTCGGCCGCGACACCCGGCCGGCGCCAGGCGCCCGGTTCTATGCCGGTGCCGCCGACGAGCTGCATGGTCAGGTGCATCTGTGGTGTGCGCATGTCGTTACCTCGTGGTGCCGGATGCGGCCCCCCTGGAAGTCGTCGCCTCCTGCGGGTCAGGCGGCTTCGCCGGAGAAGGAGCGGCTGAACTGCTGCCCGGAGCGCACCAGGTCACGAGCGCTGTGCAGGCGCGTCATCTGGTACGACCGGAGGCACTCCTCCATCGTCGACCCGGGCAGACCGGCCGCGAGGGCTTCGGCGAGCGCCTCCGCGTCCTGCACCGACTGGTCGAACCCCTGGCCGGTCATCGGGGTCTGCACGTGGGCGGCGTTGCCGACGAGTGCGAGACGCCCGTTGGCGATCGTGTCGGGCACGTACTCCGCGATCGGGGTGCCGATGAGCCGGCGCCGGCCGATGCGGTCGAGCACCGCGCTCCGCCACGGCTGGGGCCAGAGCTTTTGGGCCTGGGCTTCGAGCTCGCGGTACGTCCGCTCCGGGATGTCGTCGTTGCGCAGCGAGCGTCGCACCACGTCGCCGACGATGCGGCCCTTCTCCCGGAAGAGGTCGTTGCGGGTCGCGTCGAACCAGGCGAAGCCCAGCTGCCGGGACCCGACGGCACTGCTGCCGTCCTTGCCCAGCAGGGGATAACCGACGAAGTAGTCGTCCCCGCCCGACATCATGTCGGGCCCCTCCTGGTGGCGGCCCAGACGGTGCGCCGCAGGGAGGTCGGACTCCTGGGCGATGCCGAGCCAGAGGACGTAGCCGGCGAAGGTCGCGTCCGGCTTGTGCGGCGCGACGCCCCGGCGTACGACGCTGCGGTGCCCGTCGGCGCCCACGACGACGTCGGCCCGGAGCGTGTCGCCGTCCGAGGTGGTCACCCAGGCCGCGTCGGCGTCCTGGCCGACGTCGGCGACGACGGTGTGATGACGGAGTTCGACACGGGGATCGGCTTCGGCGGCGATCCGCAGCCTGGCGTGGACCGAGGACCAGGAGTGCATCGCGCTCGACCCGCCGGCGGCGATGGCGATCAGCGAGGGGGCCCTGCGGTTCGAGCCGTCCAGCAGCCTGCTCTCGCCGTCGAGGTCGACACCGACGAGGCCGAGCGCGGCGCCGCTCTGCGGAGAGGGGCCCGAGCGCTCCAGGACCGTCACGTGGAGACCGGCCCGGGACAGGGTCAGCCCGGTCATCAGGCCGGACAGGGAGGCACCCACGACGATGGCGGTGCCCCGGCTCTCGCGCCGGTCGGCGGCAAGGTGCGTTTCGCGTATGTCAGTGCTCATGAATCTCTGTTGTTCTGCGCCGCGCGCGGCGACGACGGGTGCGAATTCCTCGGGGCGGCCGTCGGAATTTCGGTCGGCCACCCCCTCGAGGCTCGCACGGGCCCATGTCCGCGAAAAGGGTAGATTTCTCTACCCCTGACAGGAGCCGACGCAGGTGGAAACGGCACCTCACGTGTGCTCCGCTTCACGCCGGGGCCCCGGTGGCACTCCGGCCGATCCGCGACGACATCCTGGTCTGCGAGGTCACCGACCTCAGCAACACCCAGCCCCGCTGCGGCGAGCGGTCTGGAGCGACGAGGGCCGACCCACCCCGGACCCGCGCAGGCGCGCCGTCCGGTGAGGGGTGCCGCCGGTGCCCCCCAATACCCCCACCCCCCTCAGGTGCTGCGCACCGGCTTTCTCCGGGTCAGGATGGTGGAGTCGGCCGCCCGAGGCGTCGGTCGCCCCTTCGTGAGAACCGGCGACCGCCCGCGAGCGCCCCAATCCCATTCCGAACCACCTCTTGCAGGAGGCGTTGTACCCGTGAGCGAGAACATCGAGCACGTCGAGATCAAGGCGCTGGCGTGGAACCTGGCCGCTGACATCCACTTCCCGCCCGGCTTCGACGCGAGCCGAACCTACCCCGCGATCGTGAGCGTCCACCCCATCGGCTCCTGCAAGGAGCAGACCTCGGGGAACGTCTACGGCAAGGCGCTGGCCGAACAGGGCTTCGTGGTCGTGGCCTTCGACGCAAGCTTCCAGGGCGCGAGCGGCGGGGAGCCCAGGTCGATCGAGGACCCGACGTTCCGGGTCGAGGACATCAGCTATGTCATCGACTTCCTGGTGACGCTGCCGTACGTGGACGCCGACCGCATCGGGGTCATCGGGGTGTGCGGCGGTGGCGCGTACGCCATCAACGCCACGATGACCGACCGCCGCATCAAGGCCGTCGGCAGTGTGACCGGCGTGAACTTCGGACGTCTGATGCATGAGGCGTTCAGCGGCTACGACCCCATCGCCACGCTCGACGCCATCGCCGAGCAGCGCACCGCCGAGGCGCGGGGCGGAGAGCCGCGCGTCAACCAGTACCTGCCGGCCTCGCCCGAGGCGGCCGAGGAGCAGGGACTGACCGAGCTGGACCTGTTCGAGGCCACCGAGTACTACCGCACGGACCGCGGTGAGAAGCCCGGCGGCCGCACCGAGTCGCTGTTCTCCCGCCAGGCCAACGCGGTCGGCTGGGACGCCTTCAACCGCGCCGAGGTCCTCCTCACCCGGCCCCTGTGCGTGGTGGTCGGCGACAAGCCTGGCGCCTTCGGCGCCTACCGGGACGGCCTGGAGATCTACCGCCGCGCGGCCTCCAAGGACAAGGAACTGGTCGTCGCCGAGGGCTACTCCCACTACGACCTGTACGACCAGCCCGAGCCGGTCAAGATCGCCCTGGACCACCTGATCCCGTTCTACAAGAAGTACCTCTGACCGAATCTACAAGAAGTACCTCTGACCGAAGCCCTCCCGACCCGCGCACCCTCAAGGCTGCGCGGGTCGAGGGCTCTCAGGGGCTCGTGCGGCGACGCCGACGGCCAGATGGTGAAGCCGCTGTTCCGAAAGGCTGCCCGGCACTGGAGTCCAGACGACGATGTGCTGGTCGGGAGCCGTGGAGCTGGTCAAGGTGTCCCAGTCCAGGGTCAGAGTGCCTGCCGAGGGATGGTGGAACACCTTGTTCCCCGTGCTCTGTACGGCGACCTCGCGCGCCTGCCACCACTGCTGGAAGTCGGAGTGCGAGCCCATCCGCGACAGCAGGGCCCTCAGCCTGGCATCCCGCGGGTGGGCGGTGGTGTGCATACGGAGGTACGCCACACAGGCGCGGGCGCCGGTCTCCCAGTCGTCGTACAGGGCACGCAGCGCGGGATCGTTGAAGAGCAGCCAGACGTAGTTCCGATCCTTCTCAGGAACCCTGTCGAAGTCGGTGAGGAAGGCCGCGGCGAGCCGGTTCCAGGCCAGGACGTCCATGGTGTCGGACAAGACCACGGCCGGGGACTCCGTGAGTTGGTCCAAGAGCCTGCGGGTGTGCGGGCTCACCGTCCGGTGCTCGTGTCCGTCGCGCGGCGGAGCCTGTGGCCGGCCGGCGAGCCCGAAGAGGTAGGCATGCTGGTCGTCGGTGAGACGCAGCGCGCGGGCGATGGATTCGAGGACCGGGACCGACGCCCGCATGCGCCCCTGCTCGACACGCGTGTAGTAGTCCGGGCTGATGGCGGCAAGCTGCGCGACCTCCTCGCGGCGCAGACCCGCGACGCGCCGGGGGACCCCGGTCTCCGGCAGGCCCACCTGGAGGGGGTCCAGCTCGGCCCGGCGGGCCTTGAGGAAAATGCCCAGCTCTCTCAGGTCGCCGTCGCCGGAACTCATGCCTCCAGTGTCGCAGCAGTCGCTGCGGACCGGGATGACAGCGGACCGGAGTCGCCCGACCGGTCCAAGGCGGAGGCCGAGGCGCCGGGCTGCTGGGCGTGGACCCGGTGGGTGCGGCAGCCGCCAATCCCCGTACCGACGGGCCGTCGGCGACCGCCTCGGCCACCCCGCCACTGGCCGGCCAGTCGTCGGCGCCACCGGCCGCACCGGTCGGCACGTCGTGGAGACCGCCACCAAGCGCGGCTGAACACCCGTCGCCTTCGCCCGGGACGAGGACCGTGCCCGCGGCGTACTTCCGCCGTACACCGAGATCGTGATCGGCGACCTGACCGCGCCGGACACACTCACCGCGGCCGTCCGTGACATCGACGCCGTGATCTTCGTCCACGGCTCGGACGACGACTCCCGACCCGAGTCGACGGACGCGGTCAGGGACAAGGCCAACCTCCGCCTGGACGAGGAGCCGGCACGCGTCAGGGACGACCTCGCGCACGTGCGAATTCCTTGACAGGGCATCACTCAACCGCCCTGCACGCACCTCGCCCATCAGGGCTGATGCGTGCCATATCGTGGTGCCGGTCGGCGCGCAGGCGCCGGTCGGTACTGTCGTACGAACCACAACGGGACGGCAATTGAGGCGCGTCGTCCCGAGGCAGGAGACCCTGATCATGAGCAGCGTGCCCGAGTCGCTGAATCTGCGGCGGGAGGTGTCGCCGCTGGAACTGTTCTACGACCTGGTCTTCGTCTTCGCCGTCTCCCAGCTCTCCCACCACCTTCTGGAACACCTCACCTGGCGCGGCGCCGTGGAGACGGCGATCCTCCTGGTCGCCGTGTTCGGCACCTGGTCCTACACCAGTTACGAGGCCACGTTCCTCGACATCAAGCGCGATGTCACCCGGTGGATGATCGTCATCGCCATGGGGCTCGGGCTGTTCATGAACGCCGAGATCCCGGGTGCGTTCGAGGACCGGGCCTGGGCCTTCGTCGTCCCGCTCCTCGCCATCCTGCTCTTCGCCAGTGCCGTCACCGCCCTGGCCGCCCGCACCGACGCGCTGCGCGAGCATTTCCACCGGACCCTGGTGTGGATCGTGGCGTCCGCGCCGCTGTGGATCGTCGGCGCCGTGGTCGGCCCCGAGCCGCGGCTGTGGTGGTGGGCCGCCGCCGCGCTCGTCGACCTCACCGGCACCTGGCTCGCGCATCCGCTGCCCGGCCGTACCCTCAGGGGCGGCGAACTCGTCTTCGACGCCGAGCACATGCTGGAGCGACTGCGGCTGTTCTTCATCATCCTGCTCGGTGAGACGGTCCTCACCGCCGGCCGCGCGATGACGGACGCGCCCGTCGATGTCGCGAGCGTGCTCGCCACCGCGGGCGTGTTCATCGCCCTGGTGTGCCTGTGGGCCGTCTACTTCGGCGGCGGCGAGGACGTCATCGCCATCGTCGTCGCGTCGTCCACCGACCGCGTGCGAGCGGTACGCCTCGGTGTCAACAGCGCCTACCTCGTGCTGGCGGCGCTGGTCGCCCTCGCCGTCGGCAGTGAGCTCGCCATCGCCCACCCGACCGGTCACGGGTCCGTGCCCCTCGCCCTCCTCCTCTTCGGGGGCCCCGCGCTCTACCTGGCCACCACGGCCTGGTTCTACCGCGCCACGGCCCAGGGCGCCTGGGCCCAACGCCTCGTCGCCTCCGGCGTCCTGGTCGTCGTGGGAATCGCGGCCGTCTGGCTTCCCCCGTTGGCGTCCATCGCCCTGCTCGACGTCATCCTCGTCGTGACGGCCGCCGTACTGGCCCGGGCGCACCGGGCGTTGACCCGGTCGCTCCGGGAGGATGCCGAGAGCTGAGCCGGGAGCGCCCCGGGAACTACTTGAGGTGGCTGTCGAACCAGTCGATGAGCTTCTCGGGGTGCTGTCCGAAGTAGTTGTAGGCGTAGAACCGCTGGTTGGAGCCCTCGATCCAGAACAGTTCCTTGTCCTTCGCGCCGATGGCGTCGAAGATCTCGGTGCCGTCCTTCTCGGCGTCGATCAGGAAGTCGTGGCGCAGTTGGGCCATGAAGGTGGGCACCTTGACCGCGTGGGCGTACAGCTGGGGGGCTTCGTCGTCCAGGCGCATGCCGCACATGCCGACCAGCTTCTTCGCCAGCGCCTCGCGTGCCGTGTCGGGGTCGAGGCCGATGTTCCTGGCGCCCTGCTCGATGAAGGTCTTGCCGGACACCGAGTTGAGGACCACGAGGGCCTGGACACCGTCGAACTCCTCGGGCCAGAAGTTCATGGCGACGATGGTGGAGTTGGCGCCCATGCACCGGCTGTAGAGGCCGAGCTTCATCGCCGCCAGGTCGTCGCGGCTGCGGACGTACCGCAGCGAACCGACGACATCGCGGGCCTCGATCAGCCCGAGCCCGCTGGTGACGCCGTTGGCGTCGCTGCTCAGGCCGTGGTTGCGGAGGTCGTAGGTGAGGATGTTGTAGCCGGCGTCGTGCAGGAACCGTAGCTCGGTCAGGAAGTCGACCTCGAAGCCCCCGAACACGCCCAGCTCGGTGTGCCACGGCTCGAGCTGCCCCGGGAATCCGTACCGGTTGCAGGTCATCGGGTGGTTGACCACGAGCAGGCGGTCCGACCCCTCGGCCGGGATGTACCACGCCTCCAACGGGACCCCGTCCTTGGAGGGGAACTGCACCTCCTCGTACTCCATCCCCACATCCGTCGGCCGCTTCAGCACCGACGTGCGGGCACCGTGCGCGAACATCTGCGCGTACTGGTCCACCAGCCCCCGCAGCTTCTCCTCGTCGGTGCCGGTGGGCTGGGGCAGCGTGGAGAGGTCACGGTCGTGCTGACCGAGGTCGAGGTCGACGTCGATCTGCTCACCCTTGTCGTTGAACGCGATCATGGCTTCTTCTCCTGGCTCTGGTCCGGGGTTCTTGTGTTGTCGCGGTGCAAGGGCCGGCGATACGCTACGGTCGCCGACCGACGCTTAACAGATTTCTTTCTCGATTCCGGAATTCCGGCGCAGTGCCGGTTTTTCACAGTGCCCTATTGCCGCACCAATTCCCGCCACAAATTTTACTCTCGGGCCCGTGGAATGGCCGCTTCGGCAGTCGGCCGTGCACAGCAGGATCTGATCACCGCCGCCACCCGTCCCGTGGCGGATAGGCCAGTTGTCGCGGCAGCCCGGCTCGAACGACGCGTTGCTGACCGGGACACTCCCGCCGGCCAGGGGGAGCCAGATGGCTCTGCCCGACGAAGTACTCGGCGTACGCGTCATTGGTCTCCCCGAGTGGGAAGATCCGCTCGAATCCTGGTGTGGCACGTCGGATGCCTCCTAGGTGATTAACGTTCTGGCGGTACCCAAGCGTCCTCCTGCCGGCGCGCCGAATTCCAACGTGCCACGTGTGTGGGCACCCCTGCAGAGCATGCTTGCCTCCTGGGACGCGAACATCCGGGGAGAGAATTCTCCCCCCCACGGCTGGTTTCACTGCGAGACCTGAGGCATGAGTCCGATGTCGGTGACTCTGTCGCTGTGTGCCTGGGCCGAAGTGGCCGGGCAACAAGACCAAGCTGGCGTGATTCAGTGCTGCCGAAAAGGCAGCTACTGCTCGCCGGGCCCAGAGGCTCTGCCTGCGGACAGGCAGACCGGCCCAGCGGATACGGCGGCCCACTCGCGGTCAAGGATCGCGTGCACGACCGAGTCGCGCCAGCGCCCGCCCTTGCGGACGTGCTCCCGGATGGTGCCCTCCTCGACCATGCCGACGGTCGTCATGACCCTGGCCGAGGCGGAGTTGACGGGGGACCGGGCACCCCATACGCGGTGCAGCAGCAGGTGGTCGAAGCCGAGGTGGAGGAGGAGGCGGACGGTCTCCGTCCCGTATCCGGCGCCCCACCAGTCCGAGTTCATCGCGAAGCCGATGGTGGCTCCGCTCGGCTGGTGGGGATCGAGGGCGAGGCGGCCGAACCCGCAGAGGCGGCCCGAGGCCCGGTCGGTGACGGCCAGGGCGTACTCCGTGCGCGGAACGGCCGTCGCCGAGGCGACGGCACGTATCACGATCTGGCCGACCTGTTCATGACTGCGAGGCTCGAACGAGAGGTGTTCGGTGGCCTCGCTGCTCCCGTAGATCGCGAACACTCCGTCCACGTCTTCGGCGGCGAGTTCGCGTAGTTCCAGACGGGCGCTGGAACAGAGGACGGGGTGCATGGGCACTGACCCTATCCCCGGGGCAACGCCAGCCGGGTGGCGGGGAACGCCTCGATCTCCGCCGTCAGGTCACGTGCGACGACGGCGCCGTTCACCGATCCGCCGGCCAGCGCCGCCCGCACGCGCTGGGCGGACACGACGATGCCGTTGTTGCGGTGGGAGACGGGAAGGTCCAGCACCGGTCGCATCGCCGCCGCCGCTCCGTCGAGGTCGCCGCTGAACAGCCGGACGAGGGCCAGGTCGCACTGAGCACCCGCGAGGTCACCGAAGGCCCAGCTTGCGGCCGTGGGGTCGCTGAATCCCTCGACGGCTCGCTCGGCCAGGGCGACGGTCTCCGCGCTTCCGTTCCCGAGCAGGGCCTCGCATTCCACGCTGTAGTAGAGCTGCTTCTCGACCGGATAGGTGAAAAGACCGCCAAGCGAGTCGAGATCGTCAGGGACCACCCGCTCACGTCGCTCGTCGGCCTCCGTGTTGGCCGCGCGGGCGGGCTCCGAGTCTCCGAGGGCCGCGGCGGCGCGGGCCTGGAGGCCCATCAGCCACACGCCTACGGTCCCTTGCAGGTGGGCGGCCATTTCGACGCCTTGGCCGGCGTAGATCGCATCCGCCAGGTGGCCGACCTGATGGCCGGTCGACAGGTTCGCCTCCCTCTCGGGGGCCAGTTCTTTGATGTTGTGGTCACCGCGAACGGTCCTGAGGCGTCCGCCGTCATCGCGATGCTCGACGACCTTCAGCGGGCCGAAGCAGACGCCCCGGACGCGTGCGGTCCCGTGATCGAGTCCCCTGAAGAAAGTCGGCTCTACTGGCTGGTGCCGCCCGGAACCAGGGCGCAGTGGCAGTCACACGCCTACGCCTCGTGCTTCGGCCAACCCCACGAGATCGTGCTTCCACCCCTACCCCACAATGAGCCGCCCGGCATCTACTGGCGCCGTCGCTGCCGCGCGGACCGCTTGGTGCCCGTCGGCCCGCTGCGAATCCTGCTGGACCGTTTCCGTCCTACCCCCGCGCCTCACGACGAGCCGCTCGGGCGGGTGCTCGCCATGAAGCCCTGATCTCCGCGCGCTGCTCCCTGTCCAAGCCGAAGCCTCCTCAGTCCCAACTCCTCCGCCGGCGAGCTGAGGTCTCCCTCACGACCCCGCGGCGGGGGAACACAACAAGTCTCAATCCACCCCTGGGAATACATCTATGCCGCGACAATTCGAATGGGGCGGAATGCCCGTCCCGTACATCACGGCCTGGTCCGCGGAGAGCCTGGATCAGCCCCCGCTCATCCGCCGTGTCGTCGGCTCCTTCCACGGCATCGGCTACGCGGACGAGGACCCACGCGCCGACCGCGATGCTGACACCGGGGCACTCCTCGCCCGGCAGGCGCTCGCTCCCGGGTTCGGTATTCCCGTCTTCGAGGAGATGAACGGCTTGCGGCAGCGACAGGCAGTCCGCCAGATGCTGTGCCAGGTATGCGGCCGGCCGGCCCCGATGCGCATAAAGGGTGGGCGATCCCTCTACATGGTCGGCTCCGGCACTCCCATCGGCGAGGGCGAGACGACCACGGCACCGTCTGTACACCCGGCATGTGCGCTCGAGTCCGTCGAGCATTGCCCGTCCCTACACCGCGGCTTCTCCGCCGCGCTCGTGGAGTACAGCCCGCTGTGGGGAGTCGCCGGCGTCGTCCATGACCCCGCGACGCTCGGCCCTCGCTTGCCTTCCCCTTCCCCGACCCGGCTGACCCGGGTGCCCGTGGGTTCGCCCGACATCCCGTGGACGCCGGCAGCCGCCCTGGTGATCAGTCTCCACGGAATTACCCCGATCTCGCTCGACGGCATCCGCAAGCTGGCCGTACTGGAGGAGGCGCCGTGCTGACGACCGAGAGCCTGGGCCCCGAAGAACTGCTGCGTCTGCGCGTGTTCTTCACCGTCGAGTTCCCCCACCAGCTCACCCCCGCCGTCGTCGCGGGCGGGGCGTGCGCGTGGTGCGGGAACCCGCCCGGAGCGAACGGGCTGCCCTTGGTGTATGTGAAGGGCTTTGACGTACGTGGGTGTGCCGACTGCTACTCGGCAAGGCTCCAATGGGTACTCAGCTGGGACACCTGGGCGGCGCACTTCCTGACCTGCGACGTGTGCCAGAGGGGTGAGCACTGCCGTGTGGCCCACGCTCAACGCCTGCTGCACGAGCAGACGATCAGCGCGGCGGCGGATCACACGCCCTGGGAACTCGCCTTTGCGGTCCCTCGGGACGGAGGCTGGGCCCTGGGCGGTGCATGACTTCCCCTTCCGTCTGCGTACGTGCGGCACGTTTCGCCGCCTTCATCTGGGTCCTTGGTCTGTTCCTCAGCTGAGTCGCGCGGCGCTGCCCCTCCATACTTGGCAGTCCAGGCTCGCGGTCGACGCCTGGCGTATACCGTCCTTGCGCACCAGGCGGGCGGGCAGAGGGCCGGCGCGGTTGCTCCTTCGGCCGCTGCCGTTTCGGCAGTGTGGCAGGCTTGCAGACCCTTCTCGGCGTCCGCATGTTGCTCTTCCGCCCGAGTGGGCGGTGCGTAACTCCAACCTGTTGATTGAGGGTTTTAGGGGTTCATGTTGGACGGGTCTGCTCCCCGCATGCGCGGGGATGGTCCGAACGAGTGGCGGTCCAACGCCCGCGCGTCGTCCTCGCCCTCGCGCCCCCGCCCGCGGGGATGCTCCGTTCTTGGCCTCGCTGCGGTGCCGGTTCTGCTGCCCGAGACGAGGGCGGCCGACCGTTGGCCATCGGATTGCTTGCAGCCGGTCTCACCGATGTGGAGTGCGTTGGGCGCAGCCCGGGTGGCGGTCTTCTCCGTGCGCAAATCCTGACGCTATGCCACTACAGCGATCCCAGAACCGGTAGTTACGACATGCTTTCGGCGAGCCCTTAAGGTGTTCTCTTCAGGGGGCTGCATGACACCGTTCAACAAGGGGGAGCCGCCCAGGTGGTGCCGCTGTCTGCCCTCAGTCGCTTGTCGCGCAACAGCGCCAAACAACTGCGTGTGCTGGAGTTCCTACTGGCGCATCAGGTAACCGTGGTGACAACCAACTACCTTCTGGCCCCTGGCACGGTGGGAGTGCGAGCCAGGCCGCTCGTCAAGCCGGACTCCTATGATCTCAGGCGCAGTTTTAAAAGTCTGCGTGGACTGGGCCCAGCACACACCCGGTGGGCCAAGGTGCTGCGCAAGCAACTGTAAGAGCCTGCGCGGGGACGGCCCCCCGGCGTTCGCTGTCATGGCCCAGGACGTGGCTGCGCCCCACACGCGGGGGATGGTCCCGGGACGCGTTCGCATCATGAGTGGATGGTCCCCGCGGGATTGGGCCGTCGAGGATGAGGTCCGCTGCTTCCCCGCCTGTGGGGATAGTCCGGCAGGCCCATGGGACACGGTATCGACCAGCCCATCGCACTCGCGCACGCGGGGACGCTCCGGGCGGCGTCCCCCCCCAGCCAGGGTGACGCGCCTCGCGCTGAGTTTGTGGGACCCCTATAGCAGGGGCCCAGGTCGGCATCGTTCCGATGGAGGCGGCGTTTCGAGCTTGCCAAGCGAGCGGTGCGCCGCTGGCGGCTCGCGGCGCGCCGTCGAAAACTCGGTGGTGAGAGGGGTGCGGGATGCGCGAGTAATCCCTTCCGCAGGGACCTGACTGCCTGTCAGGAAAGTTTGCATTGAGTCAGCATCAGTCCGAGTGAGGGCGATTAAGTCCGGCGAAACGGGTCGGGCGGGGGTGTGTCCCCTCGCCCGACTGCGCGTACCCCTGCTCGGGAAGTGTCAGGTCAGCGCACTCGACCGCGTGGCTTCAGCGGCACGGACGGCAGTTCGGGCGCGGGGAGTCGTCCTCCGTCGTACCCCTTCACTTCTCCGAACCGCGACCCCCTCATCCACTCCTCCCGAGCCCCCTCGATCTCCGCCTGCGTACGCCCCACGAAGTTCCACCACATGATCAGTTCCTCCGCGAACGGCTCGCCGCCCAGCAGCATGATCGAGGCGTCGGAGTCCGCGTGGAGGGGGAGGGACGTGCGGCCGCAGCCGAGGTAGAGCATGGAGCCGGGGGTGACGGGGACGCCGTCCACATGGACGGAACCCGACATGGAGAGGACGCCGTACTCGAAGTCGGGGTCGAGGGGGAGGTGGGTTCGGGTGCCCTCGGTGAGGGTCAGGTCGGCGCCGACCAGGGGGGTGTACGTCGTGCCGGGGGAGGTTGTGCCGTCCAGGGTGCCGAGGATCACCGTGGCCGTCAGGCCGGGGGCCGTTACCGTCGGCAGGTTCGCGTGGTACTCGAAGTGCGGGTCGGTGTGGCGGTGTTCGTCCGGGAGGGCCACCCACAACTGGGCTCCGTGCAGGTAGCGCGCGTGGGGCCTCGGGCTCTCCTCGGAGTGGCTGATCGCCCGGCCCGCCGTCATCAGGCCCAGCTCGCGCGGGCGGATCGTCTGGAGGCTGCCCGTGGAGTCCCGGTGCAGCACCTCGCCCTCGTGCAGCCAGCTCACCGTCTGCAGGCCGATGTGCGGGTGCGGGGGCACCTGCATGCCGGGCTCGTCCGCGATGTCGTCCGGGCCGTAGTGGTCCACGAACGCCCAC
This sequence comes from Streptomyces bauhiniae, assembly GCF_004784475.1. Classification (GTDB taxonomy): domain Bacteria; phylum Actinomycetota; class Actinomycetes; order Streptomycetales; family Streptomycetaceae; genus Streptomyces; species Streptomyces seoulensis. The sequence continues at coordinate 360,824 of NZ_SRRT01000002.1, read as the reverse complement.
GCGCCGATCATCCGCCGCCCCAGGTTCGGCAGCAGCCGGCGGACCTCGGTGGACTCCCCGAGCTTCACCGTACGAGGGCTCATCAGCTCACGCACCGGCTCGGCGACGACAAACCCACGTCCACCGCATGCGCTCGGCTCCGGCGCGAGGTCAAGGTTGCTCATACGGCCAACCTAACGCCCACCTCACCCGACGACGGGACCGATTCCCTCACATTCCCGCGCTCCGCCCGATCCGGCCCCCCTCACCCCGCCAGTTCCCGCGCTCTCTCCGTCGTGGCCTCCAGCGCCGTCCGTACCGATTCCCCCACCCGGTGTTCCCGCAGCGTGGCGATGCCCTCCGCTGTCGTGCCGTTCGGGGTGCTGGCCTGTTGGTACAGGGACTGTGGGGTCACGCCCGGTTCGGACAGGACGTCCGCCGTGCCCCGGAGGACCTGGGTGGTCAGCAGCAGGGCGTCGTCGGGGGTGAACCCCGCTCCCCGGGCGAAGTCCGTGAAGGACTGGGCCAGGTATGCCACCAGCGCCGGGCCGCTCCCCGCGACCGCGGTCGCCGCGTCGAGGAGGGACTCGTCCTGGATCACCAGGACCTTGCCGATGACCGAGAGGGCACCCTTGGCCCGGTCCACGCCCTCGGCGGGGACCTGGGGGCCGGGGCAGAGGACGGTCATGCTCTGGCCCACCCGCGAGGCGAGGTTCGGCATCGCGCGGAGGACCGTGTCCGTGCCCAGTGCGGAGGCGAGGGTCTCCAGGCGTACGCCCGCCATGATCGAGACGACGGTCACGCCCGCGCACGCGCCCCGAGGCAGCCCGTCCGCGAAGGAGTCGAACGCCTGCGGCGGGATGGCTAGGACGAGGAGGTCGTCCGCGCGGGGGTCGTACGCGGCGACCACCTCCGCGCGGCCGTCCAGGGAGGCGCGGCGTTCCGGCGAGGGTTCCACGATGACCACCTCGACCTGCGGCATCCCGTCCAACAGGCCCCGTACGATGACCGACCCCATGTGGCCGGCACCGACGACGACGATTCGTTCCACAGCCGCCACACTCCTCGCTTCGGATGCCAGAAGTGATACCAAAAGGGGCGTTACGGCCCCCGTACGGGCGACCACAACGCGCCGACCCGCTGCCCCGGCCGGTGCAATGGACGGGTGACCGCCGCTCCGGACGACTGCCTCGCGCGCAACGAGTGGATCTGCGGCGACTATCTGAGCAGCCGCCGCCAGATCCTCCTCGACGCGGTCGGCCAGCACCTGGAGCTGACCGCGCTGTCCGTGCTGATCGGGCTCGTCATCGCCGTGCCGCTCGCCGTGCTCGCCCGCCGCTGGGGGTGGGCCGCCGGGCCGGTGCTCGCCGTCACCACCGTGCTCTACACCATCCCGTCCCTGGCGATGTTCTCCCTGCTGCTGCCCGTGTACGGGCTGTCCGCCACCCTCGTCGTCGCCGGGCTGGTGCTGTACTCGCTCACCCTGCTCGTACGGAACATCCTCGCCGGGCTGCGCGCGGTCCCCGAGGAGACCCGGCAGGCCGCGCGCGGGCTCGGCTTCGGGCCCGTACGGCTGCTGCTCACCGTGGAGCTGCCGCTCGCGCTGCCCGCCGCGATGGCCGGGCTGCGCATCGCCACCGTCTCGGCGGTCTCCCTGGTCACCATCGGCGCGATCGTCGGCTTCGGCGGGCTCGGCAATCTGATCTACGCGGGCATGAACACGTACTTCAAGGCCCAGGTGCTCACCGCGTCCGTGCTGTGCGTGCTCATCGCCGTCGCCGCCGACCTGCTCCTGCTGGGCGTGCAGTGGCTGCTCACCCCCTGGGCGAGGAAGGGCCGTACATGAACGTGCTCGGCTCCACCTGGGACTGGCTCGCCGACCCCGCCCACTGGTCCGGCGACGACGGGGTCTGGCACCGGCTGCTGCAACACCTGCTGCTCACCGTGGTCTGCCTGATCGTCAGTTGTCTGATCGCGCTGCCCGTCGCGCTGGTCCTCGGGCATCTCGGCAAGGGCGGGGCGCTCGCCGTCAACATCTCCAACGTCGGCCGGGCCGTGCCCACCTTCGCCGTGCTGGTGCTGCTCCTGCTGACGCCGGTGGGCAAGTGGGGGGAGGGGCCCACCGTCGTCGCCCTGGTGCTGTTCGCCGTGCCGCCGCTGCTCACCAACGCCTACGTCGGCATGCGCGAGGTCGACCGGGGGGTGGTGCAGGCCGCGCGCGGCATGGGGATGACCGGGCGGCAGACGCTGGTCCGGGTCGAGGTGCCGCTCGCGCTGCCGATGATTCTCAACGGGGTACGGATCGCCGCCGTCCAGCTCGTCGCCACCGCCACCATCGCCGCGCTGGCGGGTGGGGGTGGTCTCGGCCGGATCATCACGGCGGGGTTCAACCTGGCCAGCACCCCGCAGGTCGTCGCGGGCGCGATCCTCGTCGCCGTGTTCGCCCTGCTCGTGGAGGGCGTGTTCGAGGTCGTGGAGCGACTCGGACCCGCCTGGGCGAGGGCCGGCCGGTGAGCGCCCGCGCGGCCCTCGCCGCCGCCACCCTCCTCACCCTGGCCGCCTGCTCCTCCGGGCCCTCGCTGGAGAACCGGGACGCCGTCACCGCGCCGCCCGGCGACAGCCACCACCTCACCATCGGCTCGGCCGGCTTCACCGAGAGCGATCTGCTCGCCCAGCTCTACGCCCAGCTCCTCGGCCAGGCCGGGTACAAGACCTCGCTGATCACCGTCGCCAACCGGGAGCTGTACGAACCCGCCCTGGAGTCCGGCCAGATCGACGTCGCCCCCGAGTACGCCGCCACCTTCGCCGACTGGCTCAACGCCAAGGCGCACGGCCCCGACGCACCCCCGGCCGGCTCACCCGACCTCGCGAAGACCATGAAGAACCTGCGCGCCCTGGCCACCCCGCGCGGACTCACCGTCCTCCCGCCGGGCCGGGCCGTCGACCAGAACGCCTTCGCGGTCAGCGCCTCCTACGCCCGCCGCCACCACCTCAAGACCCTCAGCGACCTCGGCGCCTCCGGCCTCAAGGTGCGCCTCGCGGCGGGCGACGAGTGCGTGAAGCGGCCGTACTGCGCGCCCGGCCTGAAGAAGGAGTACGGGATCGACATCACCGCCGTCGATCCCAAGGGCGTCGGCACCACCCCGGCCAAGCAGGCCGTGCAGTCCGGCCGGGACCAGATGGTGCTGACCACCACCACGGACGCCACCCTCGGCTCCTTCGGCCTGGTCCTGCTCGCCGACGACAAGCACCTCCAGAACGCCGACTACGTCGTCCCCGTCGTCAACCGCGCCCGCGCCGGCAGCGAGCGGGTCGCCAAGGCGCTCGGCAAGCTCAACGACGTCCTCACCACGCAGGACCTCGCCGACATGAACCAGCAGGTCGATAGCTGGCGCCGACTGCCGGCTGATGTGGCCCGCACCTATCTGGAGGACAAGGGACTCATCAAGTGAGCTACGCGTCCGACACCGAGTCGAACGGCACCTGACCCCGCGCCACCCCCAGCACGTCCGCGTCCACCGACCGCCGCAGCGCCTCGTGCAGCTTGGCCGGGGTCAGGACGCCCAGCAGCCGGGAGCCGTCCAGCACCGCGACCCACCCGGCGTCGTACTGGAGCATCACGCCGAACGCCTGCTTCAGCGGGGCGCCCACCGGGACCCACGCGGTCATCCGGTGCGCCAGCTCGCCGACCGTGCCGCCCGCCGACAGTTCCTCCAGGCCCACCCAGCCGTGCAGATCGCCGTCCGCGTCCAGGACGACCGCCCAGCGGGCACCCTCCTCGCGCAGCCGCCGGGCCGCCGATGCGGCGGGCTCGTCCGGGCGGGCCACCGGGGGCTGTTCCAGATCGTCCGGCTCGATCGCGGTCACCGACAGCCGCTTCAGACCCCGGTCCGCGCCGACGAACCCGGCGACGTAGGGGGTCGCGGGGGCGCCCAGCACCGCGCCGGGGGTGTCGTACTGCTCGATGCGGCCCGCGCCGTACACCGCGATCCGGTCGCCGAGCCGGACGGCCTCCTCGATGTCGTGCGTGACGAGCAGGACCGTCTTGCGCACCGCCTGCTGCATGCGCAGGAACTCGTCCTGCAACTGCTCGCGCACCACCGGGTCGACCGCGCCGAACGGCTCGTCCATCAGCAGCACCGGCGGGTCCGCCGCGAGCGCCCGCGCCACCCCGACCCGCTGCCGCTGGCCGCCGGAGAGCTGCTCGGGGTAGCGGGCGCCGAACGTCTTGGGGTCCAGGCCGACCAGGTCCAGCAGCTCGGCGGCGCGCGCCCGCGCCTTGGCCCGCTTCCAGCCGAGCAGGGACGGCACGGTGGCGGTGTTGTCCAGGACCGTGCGGTGGGGGAAGAGGCCGACCTGCTGGATGACGTACCCGATCCGGCGGCGCAGCCGGACCGGGTCGACGCGCGCGATGTCCTCGCCGTCCACGACGATCCGGCCCGCGGTGGGCTCGATCAGCCGGTTCACCATCATCATGGTGGTCGTCTTGCCGCAGCCCGAGGGGCCGACCAGCGTGACGAGTTCGCCCTCGGACACCTCGAAGGAGAGGTCGTCCACGGCCGTCGTTCCGTCCGGGTAGCGCTTGCTGACCTGCTCGAACCGGATCATTCCCCCACGCTAGCCGGGGTCCCGTCCGGCCGCCCGGTCCCGCCGACCGAAGGGATGACCCCGGCGAGCACGACCTCCAGCGTGCGCGGCCCGTGCACGCCCTCCACCCGGTTCAGCTCGATGTCGCTGGTGGCCGAGGGGCCGGAGATCCAGGTCAACGGGCGGGTGGGGGAGAGGCGTTCGAGGGCCTGCGGCACGGACGCCACGACCTGCTCGGGCACCCGGACCACGCAGATGTGGTGATCCGGCACGAGGGTGATCCGCCGTCGCCCCTGGCCTGGCCCGCCGTCCAGCACAAGGGTGCCGGTCTCGGCGATCGCCACCGCGCAGCCGGTCACCACGCTGTCCACGGCGTCCAGCTCGTACGTGGTGCTCGCGGCCCGGTCGGGGACGGGCACGAGGTCGGCGTCCGAGAGCCACGCCGGCGGGAGTCCGTCCGGCACGAGTACGTTCCGAGCATCCCGCGCCGCCAGCAGCCGGGCGATCAGCGCGGGCAGGTCCGCCTCCGCGCACCGGTGCACCACGGCCCGGTAGTCGGCCAGGTTCTCCGCCAGCAGCTCCACCGTCTCCTCGGCGGTGCGCTCGCCGTGCTCACGCGCGTAGGTGCGCGGAATCGCCCGGTCGTACGGCGGGTCGTCCGCGGGTACGTCGGCCAGCGCACGCCGGACCCGGCCCAGGACGCGTTCCCGGTCGCTCACGTCGTCTCCTCCTTGCCGCCTCGGGTGCGTGCCCACCAGTCCCGGAACGGCTCGGCGGGCACCTCCGGCAGATCGCGCGTCCGGGTCCACGCCGCGCCGGGCCCCGGCAAGGTGCGCGGGCGCAGGCGGCGGGCGCGGGAGGCGAGGCGCTGGCCGGTGCGCAGGGCGTCCGGGTGGGTGAAGGTCCAGCGGGCCGCCCGCATGGCCGCCCGTTCCGCCGCGTGGCCCCTGGCCGGCCGCAGCACCACCCGGTTGCCCTCGCGCACCGCCGGACCGCCCTCCACGACCCGCTCGCGCAGCCGGACCAGCACCTCGGGGATGTCGATGGCGACCGGGCACACCTCGTAGCAGGCCCCGCACAGCGAGGACGCGTACGGCAGCGAGGCGTCGATCTCGCTTGCCGTGCCGCGCAGTTGGGGGCTGAGGATGGCACCGATCGGGCCGGGGTAGACCGAGCCGTAGGCGTGGCCGCCCGCGCGCTCGTACACCGGGCAGACGTTGAGGCAGGCCGAGCAGCGGATGCAGCGCAGCGCCTGGCGGCCGACCTCGTCGGCGAGGGTGTCGGTGCGGCCGTTGTCCAGCAGCACCAGGTGGAAGGCGCGGGGCCCGTCGCCGTCGGTCGTGCCGGTCCACATGCTGGTGTACGGGTTCATGCGTTCGGCGGTGGAGGAGCGGGGGAGGGTCTGGAGGAAGACCTCCAGGTCACGCCAGGTGGGGACGACCTTCTCGATGCCGACCACCGAGATCAGCGTCTCGGGCAGGGTCAGGCACATCCGCCCGTTGCCCTCGGACTCCACGACCACCATCGTGCCGGTCTCCGCGACCATGAAGTTGGCCCCGGACACCCCCACCTCGGCCCGCAGGAACTTCTCCCGCAGATGCAGCCGCGCCGCCTCCGCCAGCTCGGCCGGACTGTCGGACAGCCCCTCGGGCGCCGGTCGGCCCCAACCGGCCATCGCAGTACGGAAGATGTCGCGGATCTCGGCCCGGTTGCGATGGATGGCCGGGACCAGGATGTGCGAGGGGCGGTCCTCGCCCAACTGGACGATCAGCTCGGCGAGATCGGTCTCGTAGGCCCGGATGCCGGCCGCTTCCAGCGCCTCGTTGAGCCCGATCTCCTGCGTGGCCATCGACTTGACCTTCACGACCTCCGACTCGCCGGTGTCGCGCACGAGTTGGGTGACGATCCGGTTGGCCTCCGCCGCGTCCGCCGCCCAGTGCACGGTGCCGCCCGCAGCGGTGACCGACTCCTCCAACTGCTCCAGATAACGGTCGAGATGGCGGAGGGTGTGCTCCTTGATGAGGCTGCCCGCCTCGCGCAGCTCCGCCCAGTCGGACACCTCCGCCACGGCCGCCGCGCGCTTGGCGCGGATGGTGTGGGTGGCGTGCCGCAGATTGCCGCGCAGGGTGTGGTCGTCCAGCGCTTCCCGTGCCGCGTCGGGGAAGGCGGGCATTCCGACGAAGGTCTCGTTCACCGGGCCGGGTCCTCCTCCGTGCTCGCCAGGATCTCCGCGATGTGCACCGGCCGCACCACAGAGCCCGCCCGGCTCATCGTGCCACCCAGGTGCATCAGGCACGAGTTGTCGGCCGCGCACAGCACCTCCGCGCCGGTCGACTCGGCGTTGCGCACCTTGTCCGCGCCCATCGCCGCCGACACCCCCGCGTTCTTGACCGCGAAGGTGCCGCCGAACCCGCAGCACTCGTCGGCGCCGGGCAGCTCGACCAGCTCAAGACCCCGCACCGCCTCCAGCAGCCGGCGCGGCCGGTCCCCGAGCCCCAGCGAGCGCAGGCCGTGACAGGTGGGGTGGTAGGTCACCTTGTGCGGATAGACGGCGCCGACGTCGGTGACGCCCAGCACGTCCACCAGGAACTCCGTCAGCTCGTACGTCTTCGGCACCACCGGCGCCAGTACGCCGGCCAGCGCCGCCCCGCGCCCCTCGGCCCGGGCCCGCTCGCCCAGCCTCGGGTACAGCTCCCGGACCATCGCCGCGCAGGAACCCGAGGGCGTGACGATCGCGTCGTACTCCCCGAAGACCTCGGCGTAGTGCCGGGCCAGTGGTTCCGTCTCGTGGCGGTAGCCGGTGTTGTAATGGGCCTGGCCGCAACAGGTCTGGGCCAGGGGGAAGTCGACGTCGACGCCGAGGCGGCCGAGGAGTCTCACCACGGCGCGGCCGGTGTCCGGGTAGAGCGTGTCGTTGACACAGGTCAGGAACAGGGCGACACGCATCGCGGCTCCTCGGGCGTCGAAGATCGGACAGGGGCAGCGTAGCCAGAGCCCGTACCCTGAGCGCGATGCCTGATCACATACCCCTTCTCCGTGCCGACTGCGCCGACTGCTTCGGCCTCTGCTGCGTCGCCCTGCCCTTCGCCCGCTCCGCCGACTTCGCGCACGACAAGCCCGCCGGAAAGCCCTGCGCCAACCTGCGCGAGGACCACGCCTGCGGCATCCACACCGAGCTGCGCGGCAAGGGCTACGCCGGGTGCACGGTGTACGACTGCTTCGGCGCGGGCCAGCGCGTCTCCCAGGTCACCTTCGGCGGCCGGGACTGGCGTACGGGCGGCAAGAAGCACGCCCGGCTGATGTTCGAGGTGTTCCCGGTGGTCCGGCGCCTGCACGAGCTGCTCTGGTACCTCACCGAGGCGCTCGGTCTCGACGCCGCCCGGCCCCTCCACCCGGAGCTGCGCCGCGCGCTGGAGCAGACCGAGCGGCTCGCCGCGCAGAAGCCCGAGGAGCTGGCCGCGCTGGACCCGGCCGAGCACTGGAGCGACGTGGCTGAACTCCTGCTCCAGGCTTCGGAGTTGGCCCGCAAAGGCCGGAAGAAGGGCCGGGATCGGAGGGGCGCGGATCTGGCGGGCGCGCGCCTCGACCAAGCCGACCTGCGCGGAATCAGCCTGCGCGGCGCCTGCCTCATCGGTGCCGACCTGACCGGAGCCGACCTGCGGCAGGCCGACCTGATCGGCGCCGATCTCCGGGGCGCCGATCTGACCGGCGCCGACCTCACCGGCGCGCTGTTCCTCACCCAGCCGCAGGTCAACGCCGCCCGCGGGGGGCCCGGTACCCGGCTGCCGGGCTCACTCGTCCGTCCCGTGCACTGGGCAGCGTCCCGCTGAACCGGCGTCCGGCTCGGGAGCGCCGGCCGGTGCGCCGACGGGGGCCTTCCGGCGCTCCAGGCCCAGGCGCAGGCCGTCCGGCATCAGCGTCAGGCGCTCGGTGACCTTCAGGCGGTAGCCGGGGTCGGGGATCAGCTCGTACCGGCGCAGCAGCAGACCGAGCACCAACGTGGCCTCGTGCAGGGCGAATTGGCGGCCCACGCAGGCTCGTGCGCCGGTACCGAACGGCTTGAAGGTGTGCGGCGCGCGGCCCCGTACCGCCTTGGCGTCGAAGCGGTCCGGGTCAAACCGGTCGGCGTCCTCGCCCCACACCTCGGGGTCGCGGTGCAGCATCGGCGTGAGCACCAGCGCCCAGCCGCCCCGGCGCATGGGGTGCTCGCCGGCCAGCACGGTGTCCTCGGTGGCCTCGCGGGCGAAGGCGGGCGCGGTCGGCCACAGCCGCAGCGACTCGTCCAGCACCCGGCGCAGATAGCGCAGCCGGGCGACCTGGTCGTAGCCCGGCTCGGGGGTGTCCCCCCAGACCCGGTCCACTTCGGCGCGGGCGCGGGCGGCGATCTCGGGGTGCCTGGCCAGGTAGTACAGGGCGAACGAGAGCGCGCCGGACGTGGTCTCGTGGCCCGCGACCAGGAACGTGATCACCTGCTTGCGGACGTTCTCCGCCGACAGCCGCTCGCCGGTCTCGGGGTGGGCCGTCTCCAGCATCCGGTCCAGCAGGTCGCCCTCGCCGCGCCCCGACTCACGGCGGGCGGCCACCAGGGCGTCGACCGTGTCGTTCAGGTAGGCGATGTCGGCGGCGTTGCGCCGGGCGGCCCTCCGCTGGAGCGCCGGGGGCATCGGCAGGCTGTTGAGCCGCTGGGCGTAGGCGAGGGTGCCGACCATGGCGGTGACGAAGGGGTGCGGCCGGTCGCGCTCGAAGGAGCCGAAGTCGTGCCCGAAGCCGGTGCGGGCGATGGTCTCCAGCGTCAGCCGGGTCATGTCGCCGGGCACGTCCACCGTGCGACCGGCGGCCAGCTCGCGGTCCCAGTGGCCGGTCAGCCGGCCCGCGACCGCCAGCATCATCGAGTGGTACCCGGCCATCGCCTCCCGGCTGAAGCCGGGCGCGAGCACGTCGTGCGCCAACTGCCAGTTGGGCTCGTGGTTGTACGCGGTGAACAGCCCGTCCCCGGCGACCGGGCGCAGGTTGGCCACCCCGAGGCCGACGTGCTTGGCGAACCGGGTCTCGTCCGCCATGTCCGCGGCCAGCTTCGCGCCCCACAGGAACACGAACTCCCGGTTCAGCACCCGCCGCCGGAAGATCGGGCCCAGCTCGCGCGCGAGGCGCATCGAGTCCTGGAGCGGGGTGCGCCGGTCGACGCCCAGGACGTCGCCGAGCAACGGCAGCCTGCGGGGCGGATGCGGGATGCGGTCCAGCTCCGGCCAGCCCTGCTCGGCACTGCGGAACCCCTTGGGCAGTCCCGCCCCCGTCGTCCCGTCCATGACGCGATCTCCCTTGATCCGGTGGCCTGTTGTGCGTCCACCACCCGCGTGTTGAACGCGAGTTCAATAGTGCTGGCAGTCTGGTCCGCCTACTGAACCCACGTCAAGCAACGCGTCCAGTAGGGTGACGGCATGGCCGCCAACCAGGGGGAACGCGCCCGGCGCCGACTGAGCACCGAGGAGCGCCGCGAGCAACTCCTGTCGGTCGGGGCGCGCCTGTTCTCCGAGAGTCCGTACGACGACGTGTGGATCGAGCGGGTCGCCGAGATCGCCGGGGTCTCACGGGGTCTGCTGTACCACTACTTTCCGAACAAGCGGGACTTCTTCGCCGCCGTGGTGGAGCGGGAGAGCGAACGCATGCTCCGGATGACCGCGGCCGTGCCCGGCGTGCCGGTCCGCGAGCAGCTCGGCGCCGGTCTGGACGCCTACCTCGGGTACGTCGAGGCGCACGCCCATGGCTTCCGCGCCTTCCACCGGGCCGACGCGGCCGGCGACCAGGCCGTACGGCGGGTCTATCAGCGGGCGTTGGCCGCGCAGGAGCGGCAGATCCTCGCCGCGCTGGCCGCCGATCCCGAGTTCGGGCCCGCCGTCGAGGGCTCCCCGCAGGCCCGGCTCGCGGTGCGCGGCTGGCTCGCCTTCACCACCGCCGTCTGCCTGGAGTGGCTGCGCGAGGGCGAGCCCGGCCGGGGCCAGGTGCGCGAGCTGTGCGCGCGGGCGTTGCTCGGCGCCATCGCCTGACGGCGCGTATCCGTAACCCTGTTCGTGTCACCCGATCGGGGTGGCGTGGTTGGCGTATGCCCGGATCTTCGATAGGTTAGGCAAGGCTTACCTAAGGAGGACTCGGGATGGGTGACACGCAGGACTGGGCGGCAGGACCCGGAGCGGCGGAGCGGGCGCGGTCGGTCCTTGCCGCCGCGTGGTCGTGCGCGGTGACCGCGGACGGCGCCCGCGAGGAGTACGTCGGCGCGCACACCGTGACCGGCGACGGCGGGGTGCTGCTCGACGTGCCCGAGGACAGCGCCCTGTTCGCCGCCGCGCTGTGCGCCCCGCGCGGCGAGCCCACCGCCGTGCTGGAGTTCGCCGACGTGGCACCCGTGCCGGTGCGCCAGCGCATCCGGGCCCGGCTGTGGCTGGCCGGCTGGTTCTCCCAGCGCGGCGCGCGGCTGCTGTTCACGCCCACCCGCGTGGTGCTGCGCCAGCCCTCGGGGGCAGTGCTGATCGAGCTGGAGGAGTACGCGGCCGCCCGGCCCGACCCGCTGGCCACCGCCGAGGCGCAGTTGCTCACCCACCTCGCCGACTCCCACCCGGACGCCGTGGAGCGGCTCACCCGGCTGGTCCGGCCGGAGAGCCTGCACGCCGTGACCCGCGTGGCTCCGCTCGCGGTGGACCGGCACGGTCTCACCCTCCGCATCGAACGCACCCGCGCGCACGGCGACGTACGGCTGGCGTTCCACACGCCCGCCGACGACGTCTCGCAGCTCACCGAGCGCATGCACGCGCTGCTCACCCAGGCCAGCGCCGCCGCCTGCCCGCGCGCCCTACAGCGGCACCGCGCAGACGGCGACCGGTGACGCGAACGGCTCACCGGCTTGACCGAGCGCTCCGGTACCGGTGTCGACGTGGAACACGCTCACCGTGCCGGAGCGCTGGTTCGCCGTGAACAGCAGCCGGCCGTCCGGCGCGAGGGCGAGCTGGCGGGGGAAGTCCCCGTCCACCGGCACCGTGTCCAGCAGCCGCAGCCGGGCGCCGTCCTCCTCGACGGCGTACCGGGCGATGCTGTCGTGCCCCCGGTTGGCGAGGAACGCGAAGTCGCCGCCGGGCGTCACCACGAACTGCGCCGGGTAGTTGGTGGCGTCCCCGCTCGCCCCCGAGGACTGCGGCTCGCCCACGGTCAGCCGCCCGGTCTCCGGGTCGTACGCGCAGACGGCCACCGTGTCGTCCACCTCGTTGGCGAGGTACGCGTACCGCCCGTTCGGATGGAACGTCAGATGGCGCGGGCCCGCTCCCGGTCGGGTGTGCGCCTGGGAGACCTCGGTCAGCGTGCCGTGCTCGGTGTCCAGCCGGTAGGTGTAGACGGTGTCGGTGCCCAGGTCGACCGAGAGCACATGGCCGCCGTCCGGGCTGGTGATGAACTGGTGCGCGTGCGGGCCCTGTTGACCCGGACCCGGCGCCGGGCTGGAATGCGTGACCAGCGCGGTCCGTTCACCGAGCGCGCCCGAGGTGTCGACGGGGTGCACGGCCACACTGCCCGAGCCGTAGTTCGCGCTCAGCAGCCAGCGCCCGCTCGGGTGCACCGACAGATGACAGGGCCCCGAACCGCCCGTGCTCAGGCTGCCCAAAACCTGTCCGTCCGCCAGCCGTACGGCGGTCACCGCGCCGTCCTCGCGCTCGTCGACCGCGTACAGCGTGTGTCCGTCCGGGTGGACGGTGACGTACGACGGGTCCGGGATCTCGGCCAGCGACTCCGCGTCGGTGACCGCGCCCGAGACCGGGTCGTACCGCGCCACGGTCACGCCCTTGCCGCCGCCCTCGACGGAGGTGTAGGTGCCCAGGTACAGTGGGCGGGGTCCCGGTTCGGCCTTCCGGCGCTGAGGCGCCGGGGCGGGGTCCGGGGGCGGCGCGGCGGGCGCGGGCACCGTCACGACGGCGGCCGTGCCCGCCATGGCGCCGACGAAGCGCCGCCTGCTCCAGCCGTCCCGTTCCCCTGCTGCGTTGTCCATGCCGCCCCTTGAATGCTCACCCGTCACCGTGGTCCCGGCCACCCTGTCGCGGACCGGGCGCCGAAGGCAAGGCGGGGCGCGCGGTCACCAGTCCCCGTCGGCCACCGGCTTGCCCGGCGCGTCCTTCAGCGGGACCACCTGACCCGGCGCCGGCTGCTGCCAGGGGTCCAGGTCGGCGCCCAGCCAGTCGCCCACCGGGCGCACCGGCTTCAGGGGGCCGGCGGGGGAGAGGTCGTCGGCCTCGTCGTCGTAGTGCTCGAACCAGGGCAGGCCCGCCCCGGTGTACGCGGCCCGGTCCACGGGGGAGGGCGGGGGCTCCTCGCCGGTGATGCGGCGCCACTCGGGCGGGGTGACCAGGTGGACGAAGACCCGGCCGGCCGGGGTGTCGGACCAGTCGGACGCGGGGCGTTCGTCCCGGTAGACCTCCTGGCGCATCGAGCCGCCCACGCCCAGTCCCATCGCCGCCGCCTGCCGGGGAGCGGCGCCCGGTGCCGGGGCGGCGAAAGCGGGCGGGGCGCCGTAACCCCCGGCGAGCGGCGCGCTCCTGGCCTGCTGGGTCTCCCGCCACCGCGCCAGCACCTCCGGGCGCAGCCCGTACGCCTGCAACTGCACCCCGCCCCAGGTCTCCTCGCCGGTCACCTGGCCCTCCACGGTCGCGCCGAGCCCGAGGGGTACGGCGACGAACTGGCGGACGGTGCCCTTGCCGGAGTTGATGCCGTCCAGCCAGGGCTGACGGGGGAGCGTGAGGTAGTTCTGCGGGTCCCGCGCCAGCGTGCCCTGCCAGGGCTTGCCGGAGACCGCGCACACCTTGCCGACGCCGACCTGGAGGGCGGCCGGTTCCGTCGTACCGGCGAAGCTGAGCCACATCGCCTCGCGCAGGTATATCGGCAGCAGCACCCCGCCGCGCGCCCGCCACGCCTCCGGCACCCGGTCGGCGTGGTCCGCGACCCGGCGCAGCGGGAACTCGCCCAGCCCCGGCGGCAGCGGATGCGTACCCCGCTCCGGCAGCCGCAGGGTGCGCACGAACCGCACCACCGCCCCGTCGCCCAGCCGCAGCGTGTTCCCGTCGATCCGCACCCCGGCCCGCTCGGCCATCGAACCGCCCCCTGAGAAGTTCCGGCACCGGTCGCGCCCGGTGTCCCGTCACCGAGAACGTCCGCCGACCCCCGTACGGTTCCGCCAGAGGTCCTCCTGGATGCCGAGACGCTGGCGCAGGCGGTTCACGCGGGGCATCTTGGCGCGCTGCTGGCGGGAGACGCGGTCCAGCTCCTCCAGCAGGCGGTGGCTGCGGTGCTCGGTGTCCAGCTCGTCGATGATGCGGCTGACCTCGGTGAGGACCGCGCCGAGCAACTGCCAGTCCTCGTGGTCCTCCGCGACGTGCTCGAGGAGCTGCTCCGCGAGCCGGTCGCGGGTGGCGGCGGCCGTGTGCAGCTCGGCGGTGAGCCGGGCCTCGGCCGACTCGGCGTTGGCGCTCAGGTCGGTGGTCACCAGGACCGCGAAGCTCACCACGGCGTCCGCGATCTCGGACAGCACCTGTTCCATGGTCTGCCCGATCGGCGGCGGGAACAGTTCCTTGGCACCGCGCGCCTTCGCCAGGTCGGTGAAGGAGCGGGCCAGCACCCGCAGGACGACCGTGCAGATCTCCAGCGTGTCCAGGCCGGTGCGCAGCACCACCCGGTGCAGCAGGCCCTCCTTGACACGCGGGTTGAGCCTGAGGCTCTCCTCGGCCTGCCGCAGGGCGGCGTCCACCTGGATGATGTCGTGATCCAGCCGGCGTGCCTCGTGCAGCCGTTCGGCCGCCCGCTGCCAGGGGATGGCGCCCGCCGCCTCCTCACCCATCCGGAGCATGAGCTGACGCAGCCTGCGGGCCAGCCACTCGATGGACCGCCCCGCCGCGTCCACCCACACCGGGGGCGGCAGCAGCAGATTGCAGGCCATGCCGATGATGGCGCCGATCAGGGTCTCCACGATCCGCGCCCACGCCGTGTAGCCGACCGTGGTGACGCCGAGCACGAGCATCGCGCTGATCGCCACCTCGTTCACGTACTCGTCCACGCGCACCAGGTGACCCACGCTCAGCGCGGCAATCAGCAGCAGGGCCAGGCTCCACCAGGTCAGGCCGACCAGGAGGCTGAAGACGATGGCGACCAGGACGCCCGTCACCACGGCGTTCACGCGGCGGATGCCGTTGGTGAGGGTGGCGAAGAAGGTGACCTGGACGACCAGCAGGGCCGTCAGGGGCGCGGTCAGCGGCGCCGGTTCCGGGCTGAGCCGGAGCGCGATCACATAGGCGACCGTGGCCGCACCGGCCGCCCGCAGTGTCTGGACGACCACCGGCTCCCGGCGGCGCGCGACCAGGCGCCGCAGCGCGTCGGCCCACTTGCGTCGCGCTTGCGCGTCCATCCACTTCCGTACGTCTGGCATCCTTTGGCGTCTTCCCTTTCCGTAACCGTGCCGAACGGGGCCGTTCGAGCACCGTGTACGCGAAAGGGGCGGCCCTCAGACGTACAGGCGATCGACGAAGGCGCCGAGGTTGCCGCTCGCGCGGGCGATCTGCTCCTCCGTCGTGAGGCTCTCCTCGAACCTGCTCCCCGACTCCGGCACCTTCTTCCCCCGGACATACAGGGAACACGCCAGGTCGGCGCACATGTACACGCCGACGGAGTTTCCCTCGCGGCCCGCCGCCCCGGCCTTGCGGGCGGTCATCAGCGAGACCCCGCCGCCGCGATGGGTCGTCAGACACACCGAGCACATGCTGCGGTGCTGGAAGCCGCGCCGGACCGTCGGGTAGCGCAGCGCGATGCCGACGAGCCCGGTGCCGCGTTCGAGGACCAGATAGCTGCGGTCGGGCGCGCCCGGATCGCGCCAGCCCAGGAAGTCCAGGTCGTCCCAGGGGCGTTCGGCCAGGTCACGGGGGACGGCCAGCCGCTTGGCGTCACCCTTGGAGCAGTTGACGAAGGAGGCGCGGATGTCCTGCTCGGTGAGGGGTCGCATCGGGGGATTCCTTCTGTTGTAGCCATGAGCCTAGGGGGTCTAGGTTTACGAGGGTATAGAGCGCCAGGGTGCCGGGCCAAGCGGTTTTCCGTGCGCCGTCCCTACTCGGCCTCGGCACCCCGTACCCGAGGCGGCCACACGCCGGGCGCGAGCACGCCCAGGGCGTAGGCGCGGGCGACCAGTTCGGTGCGGTTGGCCGTGTGCCAGCGGGCGGACAGGCGGCGCAGGTGATACGCGACACCGTCCCGGCTCAGGCCCAGCTCACGGGCGGCCCGGCCGGTCGTGGCGCCCTGGGCCAGCAGTGCCAGCACCGCGCCCTCGACCGGGGTGACGGGCGCGGGCTCGGCGGCTGGCTCCGGCTCGCTCTGTCCGAGTACCCGGAGCATCACCAGCAGCGCCGGGGTCTCGTCCGTGGAGTCGCTCACCGGGTCGGCGGTCAGCTCCCCGTACCGCTCCGTCCCGCCGGGCGGGCTCCAGCTCACCGACACCTGGTAGCGGGAGCGGTGCCGCAGCCGCAGCGCCTGGGCGATCCGCTCGACCTGGCCGGCCTCCTCGGGGCGGAACAGCTCCAGCACGTCACGGCCGCGGAGCTGCCCCGGTGACGTACCGCACTCGGCGGCCATCGCCGGGTTGGCCAGCAGCACCTTGCCGTACACGTCGCAGACCGCGACCGGCACCGCGACCCGGTCGAAGAGCATCAGGGCCCGGTTGCGCCACACCACCGCATCCGCCAGCCCCCACTCCACGCCAGCCTCCCAAGGTGCCGAACCGTCCTCACCATCCAAGACGAAAAGCCAGGTCAGCGGCAACTTAGGGCGTGATCCGGAGCGGGTGCGCAAGGGCCCGCGCCCACTTTCCACTGCACGTTCGTGTAGTGGCCCGGCACGGGCGCGCCCCGCCGCTGGAGCACGCTGGAAGACGCCAGCCCCCCACGCGAAACGCCAGTCCCCGCCCCGCGAAAGGCAGTTGCCGCCGCCATGCCCCCCACCGCACCGCACCCCGAGCCTCCCGCACTCACCGGCGTGCCGGTCGTCGACATCTCCGCCACCGGGCCGACCCGCACCCCCATCCAGCAGGTCATGGAGCTGATGCGGACCCACGGGCCGGTGCTGGTGCGCCGCCTGCACGGGCGCGACGCCCTCTTCGTCGCCGACGCCGACCTGATCGCCGACCTCGCCGACGAGGACCGGTTCGCCAAGCACATCGGGCCCGCGCTGGAGAACGTGCGCGCCTTCGCCGCCGACGGCCTGTTCACCGCGTACAACGACGAGCCGAACTGGGCCAAGGCCCACGACATCCTGATGCCCGCCTTCGCGCTCGGCTCCATGCGCGCCTACCACCCGGTGATGCTGAAGGTGGCCCGGCGGCTCATCGAGGCGTGGGACCGCTCCGCCCGTGCCGGGCAGCCGGTGAACGTGCCCGACGACATGACCCGGATGACGCTCGACACCATCGGCCTCGCCGGGTTTGACTACGACTTCGGCTCCTTCGAGCGGGCCGAGCCGCACCCCTTCGTCGAGTCGATGGTGCGCTGCCTCCAGTGGAGCATGACCCGCCTGGCCCGCGTGCCCGGCGGTGACTACACCGAGGCCGACGCCGCCTTCCGCGAGGACGCCGACTTCCTCGCCGGGGTCGTGGACGAGGTCATCGCCGCCCGCACCGGCACCGACCAGAGCGAGGCCGCCGACCTGCTCGGGCTGATGCTCACCGCCCGGCACCCCGCCGACGGCACCACCCTGGACCTCGCGAACATCCGCAACCAGGTCATCACCTTCCTCATCGCCGGCCACGAGACCACCTCCGGCGCGATGTCCTTCGCCCTGTACTACCTGGCCAAGCACCCCGCCGTGCTCCGCCTGGTCCAGCGCGAGGCCGACGCCCTGTGGGGGGACACCGCCGACCCCGAGCCGTCCTACGACGACATCGGCAGGCTCACCTACACCCGGCAGGTGCTCAACGAGGCGCTCCGGCTGTGGCCGACCGCCGCCGCCTTCAGCCGGGAGGCCCGCGAGGACACCCTGCTCGGCGGGCGGGTGCCGCTGCGCGCCGGGCAGGCGGTCAGCGTGCTGGTGCCGATGCTGCACCGCCAGCCCGTCTGGGGCGACAACCCCGAGCTGTTCGACCCCGACCGCTTCACCGCCGAGGCCGAGGCGGCGCGTCCCGTACACGCCTTCAAGCCCTTCGGCACCGGTGAACGCGCCTGCATCGGGCGGCAGTTCGCGCTGCACGAGGCGACCATGCTGCTCGCCATGCTGGTCCACCGCTACCGGCTGCACGACCACGCCGACTACGCGCTGGACATCAAGGAGACCCTCACCCTCAAGCCCGAGGGCTTCACCCTCACCCTGACCCCGCGCACCGACGCCGACCGCGTCCACGCCCCGCTGCCCGGCGCCGCCGCCGTGACCGCCGCCGAGGACACCGACGCGCAGGCACTCCCCGCCCGCGTCCGCCCCGGCACCGCCGCGCTGTTCCTGCACGGCAGCAACTACGGCACCTGCCGCGAGTTCGCCGGACAGCTCGCGGACGAGGCCGCGGCCCTCGGCTGCGCCACCGAGGTCGCCCCGCTGGACGCCTACGCCGACGGCCTGCCCACCGACCGGCCCGTCGTCATCGCCGCCGCCTCCTACAACGGCCGCCCCACCGACGACGCGATCGCCTTCGCCGCCTGGCTGGAGGGCGAGCACGACCTCACCGGCGTCACCTACACCGTGCTCGGCGTCGGCGACCGCAACTGGGCCGCCACCTACCAGCACATGCCGAGCCGCATCGACGCCCGCCTCGCCGAGCTGGGCGCCACCCGGCTCACCCCGCGCGCCGCCGCCGACGCCTCCGGCGACCTCACCGGCGCCGTCCGCGAATACACCGCCGGCCTGCGCACCGCCCTGCTCACCGAGTACGGCGACCCCGACGCCACCGCCCCGGCCGACGACCCCGACACCGCCTACGAGGTCCGCGCCCTGACCGGCGGCCCGCTGGACGCGCTCGCCGAGCGGCACGAGCTGGTCCCGATGACCGTCACCGAGGCGTACGACCTCACCGCGCCCGGACACCCCCGCGTCAAGCGGTTCCTGCGCGTCGCCCTGCCCGACGGCGTCACCTACCGCACCGCCGACCACCTGAGCGTGCTGCCGGTCAACGCTCCCGAGACCGTGGAGCGGGCCCTCGCCGCGCTCGGCGCCGACCCGTACACGGTGCTCGACATCCGCGCCAACCGCCCGCGCCGCGACGGACTGGCGGTGGACCGCCCGCTCACCGTGCGCGAACTCCTCACCCGGCACGTCGAGTTGCAGGAGCGCCCCACCGCGCGCCAGCGTGAACTGCTCGCGGCCGCCAACCCCTGCCCGCCCGAGCGGGCCGCCCTCGCCGCCCTCACCGGCGACGACCCGCGCACCCTGCTCGAACTCCTGGAGGACCACCCCGCCCTGCGCGAGGCCCTCGACTGGCCCCGCCTGCTCGACCTGCTCACCCCGCTGCGCCCGAGGCACTACTCCATCTCCTCCTCCCCGGCCGCCGGCCCGCGCCACGCCGACCTCATGGTCTCCGTGCTCGACGCCCCCGCCCGCTCCGGCAACGGCCGCTACCGGGGCACCGGTTCGGGCCACCTGGCCGGCGTCAAGCCCGGCGACACGGTGTACGCCCGCGTCCAGCCCTGCCGGGAGGCGTTCCGCACCGACACCTCCACCCCCATCGTGCTGATCGCGGCCGGCACCGGCCTCGCGCCGTTCCGGGGCGTGGTCATGGACCGGGCCGCCGCCCGCGCCCGGGGCGCCGAACTCCCGCCCGCCCTGCTCTACTTCGGCTGCGACGCCCCCGACGCCGACTATCTGCACGCGGCCGAGCTGGCCGCCGCCGAGAGCGCCGGAGCCGTCTCGCTGCGCCCCGCCTTCAGCGCGGCCCCCGTCGACGGCGCGCGGTTCGTCCAGCACCGGATCGCCGCCGAGGCCGACGAGGTCTGGGACCTGCTCGGCGCCGGGGCGCGGGTCTACGTCTGCGGCGACGGTGCCCGCATGGCACCCGGCGTCCGCGAGGCGTTCCGCACCCTGTACCGCGAGCGCACCCCCGGCGCGGACGAGGCGGCGGCGAGCCGCTGGCTGGACGAGCTGGCCGGCGCCGGCCGCTATGTGGAGGACGTGTACGCGGCCGGCTGAGCCGCACCCGCCCCACCCGCGCCCCCTGGAAATCTCACAGCATGAAATAAGGGGGCCCGTGAAGTCGTGCCCGGCCTGCCGCGAAGGGTATGTTGCAGGTCGGGCACGGGTCGGAAGGGGCCACATGGCGGGTCGGAACGGGCGCACGGTACGCGATCTCCGGCGAGGAAATCGCACGGCCGTGCTGCACAGGCTGTACTTCGACGGCCCCCTCAGCCGCTTCGAACTGGGCCCGGCCACCGGACTCAGCTCCGGCTCGGTGAGCAATGTCGTGGCCGACCTGATCGCGGACGGACTCGTGGAGGAGGCAGGCAGCGTCGACTCCGACGGCGGCCGCCCCCGCACCCTGCTCCGGGTCGCCCCGCACAGCGGCCAGATGATCGGCGTGGACGTCGGCGAGACCCGCGTACGCGTCGAGCTGTTCGACCTCGCCCTCACCGAACTCGCCCGCGCCGAGCGCCCGTTGACCCGCCCCGGTTACGACGTGGACGACATCACCGGCCACATCCGGGACGGCGTCGCCGAGGTGCTGGCCGCCGAGGGCGCGCGGCCCGAGCGGCTGCTCGGGGTCGGGGTGGGCGTGCCCGGCATCGTGGAGCACACCGCCGACCGGGGTGCCGTGGTGCACGGCCAGACCATCGGCTGGGACGCCGTCCCGCTGGAGCGGCTGCTCCGGGCGACCTCCGGGCTCCCCGAGAGCGTGCCGTACTTCATCGACAACGGCGCCAAGACGCTCGGCCAGGCCGAGATGTGGTTCGGCGCCGGGCGCGGCGCCCGCAACGCCCTGGTGGTGCTGTTCGGCTCCGGCGTCGGCGCCTGCCTGGTCACTCCAGAGGTGGAGCACGGCCGCGCGGTGGAGTGGGGGCATCTGACGGTGCGGGTGCGCGGGCGCCGCTGCCGCTGCGGGGCGCCGGGCTGCCTGGAGGCGTACGCGGGCGCCGAGTCGCTGCTGGCCCGCTGGCGCGAGGAGGGCGGGCGCCCGCCCGAGGGCACCGACGAGGAGACCGCGCTCACCGCGATGCTCGCCGCCGCCTACCCGGCGGGGGACGCGGAACCCGATCCGGTCGCGCTCGCCGTGCTGGAGGAGACCGCCGAGTACCTGGGCGCGGGCCTCTCCGACCTGATCAACCTCTTCCAGCCCGAGCGCATCCTCATCGGCGGCTGGGCCGGGCTCCAGCTCGGCACCCGCTTCCTGCCCGCCGTACGCCGGCACGCGGCCACCTACGCGCTCCGGCACCCGGCGGACCGGGTCACCATCGACCTGGGGCGGCTCGGCCCCGACGCGGTCACCGTCGGCGCGGCCATCCTGCCGCTGGCCGACTTCTTCGGCCGGGGCGGCCGCCGCGCCGAGCCGGTGCCGGAGGACCGGCCGCCCACGTGGCGGGCCGCGCTGGACGAGCGCGCCCCGCGCTGAGCCCGGACACGAAGATGCCCCGGCCGTGACGGGGGAATCACGACCGGGGCGGTCCATCGCGGACGGGGTCCAGGTCAGGGCGGGCCCGCGTCCACGTCTGGTTCAACGGACAACCAAGGGGTGGCGTTCCCGCCTGGCGAGGTGATCCGGGTCACGTGGAAGAACGCCTGGTCAGGACGCCGGCACCCGTCCCTCGCGGGTCCAGTCCAGCAACTCGTCCGCCGTCCAGGTGTTCACCACCCGCCCGGCGGGCACCCCGCACTCCTCGGCGCGCGCACAGCCGAGGATCTGCCAGTCGAGCTGGCCGGGCGCGTGCGCGTCGGTGTCGATGGAGAACAGCGTCCCGGCCCCCGCCGCCTTGCGCAGCAGCCGTTTCGGCGGGTCCAGCCGCTCCGGACGGCTGTTGATCTCCACGGCGGTGCCCGCCTCGGCGCACGCGGCGAACACCTCGTCCGCGTCGAAGGCCGACTCGGGCCGCCCGCGTCCCGTGATCAGCCGGCCGGTGCAGTGGCCCAGCACGTCGGCGTGCGGATCGGAGACGGCGGCCACCATGCGGCGGGTCATGGCGGCCGCGTCCATCTTCAGCTTGGAGTGCACCGACACCACCACGACGTCCAGCCGCTCCAGCAGCTCGGGCTCCTGGTCCAGCGAGCCGTCGTCCAGGATGTCGCACTCGATGCCGGTGAGCAGCCGGAACGGCGCCCAGCGCTCGTTCAGCTCCTCGACGAGGCCGAGCTGCTCGCGCAGCCGCTCGGGGGAGAGGCCGCGGGCCACGGTGAGGCGGGGGGAGTGGTCGGTGAGCGCGGTCCACTCGTGGCCCAGCTCGGCCGCCGCCCAGCCCATCTCCTCGATCGGGCTGCCGCCGTCCGACCAGTCCGAGTGGGTGTGGCAGTCGCCGCGCAGCAGCGCCCGCAGCTCCGCGCCGCCGTCCGCCGTCAGCGGGCCCCCGGCGTCCTCCTCCAGCGAGCGCAGGTAGGCGGGCGTCTCCCCGGCCACCGCCTCCTCGACCACCTTCGCGGTCTTCGGGCCGATGCCCTTGAGCGTCTGGAGCGTCCCGGTCGAGACGCGCCGGGCGATCTCGTCCTCGGGGAGGTCCTTCAGGACGCGCGCGGCCGTGCGGAACGCGCGTACCCGGTAGGTGGGCGCGAGGGAGCGCTCCAGCAGGAAGGCGATCCGGTCCAGCGCCGCGACGGGTTCCATGGCCACCTCCCGGCTCCGCACGGACCTCCAGGGTTGCCCACCGGGGCGGTACGCGCACGGTGGCGGCCCGGACGGCCCGTGCGGACGAGCCTTCCCCGCGCCCCGCGTTCTACGCTCGGAGGCATGACCGAACAATCAGCTCCGTACATGTCCAATCCGCGCATCCGGGTGCTCGGGGTCTGTGAGGGCCGGCCGGGTTCGCCGCCCTTCCGGATCATGGAGATCGACGGCGAGGTGATCGGCGAGGTCACGTCCATCACGGGGGTGCTGGAGGCCGCCGCCGCCCGCGGCATCGTCATCCACGATCTGGACGATCCCGACGTGGTCCGCTGGGTCGGCGGCGACAAGTTCACCTGGCGGGTGCGCGGCGGCACCCGCCGAGGCAAGGGCTGACTAGCCCACCGTCCACTTCTGGGCGGCCGTCCCGTTGCAGGTCCAGAGCTGGAGCCGGGTGCCGTTGGCCGAGTTGGCGCCCGTCACGTCCAGGCACTTGTTGGCCTGCGGGTTGACGATGTCGTTGGCCGAGGACACCACCCACTTCTGGTTGGCGCTGCCCGCGCAGTCCCACAGTTGCAGCGGCGTGCCGTCCGCCGTGCCGTTGTCCTTCAGGTCCAGGCACTTGCCGAGCGCGCGGATCGTGCCGTCCGAGCCGACCGTCCACTGCTGGGCCGCCGAGCCGTTGCAGTCGTAGAGCTGTACGGGGGTGCCGTTGGCGGAGTTCGCCGCGGCCACGTCCACGCACTTGCCGGCCAGGCCCCGGATGGCCTTGCCGCCCGTCGAGCCGCCGCTGGTGGTCACCGACACCGAGTCCACGACGAGCTGCGCCGGGAACTGGGTCGAGCCGTCCGGGTCGCCGGGCCAGTAGCCGCCGACCGCGAGGTTCAGGATCAGGAAGAACGGCTTGTTGAACACCCAGGTCTTCCCGCCCAGGTCGGCCGGGGTGCGCCGCTGGTAGACATTGCCGTCCACGGTCCAGGTGATGGAGTCCGGCGCCCAGTCGACCGCGTAGGTGTGGAAGGCGTCCGCGAACGCCTGCCCGTTCGGCAGCGAGTAGCCCGCGCCGATGCCGCCGGAGCCCGAGTAGCCGGGACCGTGGATGGTGCCGTGCACGGTGGAGGGCTCGAAGCCGACGTTCTCCATCACGTCGATCTCGCCCGAGTCCGGCCAGTTCACCGGGGTGCCGAGCATCCAGAACGCGGGCCACATGCCCTGCCCGCGCGGGATCTTCATCCGGGCCTCGACATGCCCGTACTGCGCGTTGAACTTGCCCGAGGTGTTCAGCCGGGCCGAGGTGTACTGGCAACTTCCGTACCAGCACTGGTAGTTCGCAGGGTTCTCGCGCTTGGCGGTGATCACCAGGTGGCCCTGGCCGTCCAGCGCCGCGTTGTTGGTGCCCGAGGTGTAGTACTGCCGCTCGTGGTTGTTGACGTTGTCTCCGGTCTCCAGCGTCCACTTGGAGCCGTCGACGGCGGAACCCGCCGGACCGTCGAAGGAGTCCGAGAACGTCGCCGCCGCGACGGCCGGGGCGGCGGCCGTGTCGGCCCGCGCGGGACCGACGGCCGCCGCGCCGACCAGCGCGGCGGAGAGAGCGGCAAGGAGGCATCTGCGGAGCAGGCGTGGGGATGCCATGACTCTCCGTTTCACATGGGGGGAGTGACGCCTCTTGTTGTAGAGACCGGGACCGGGGCCGTCAATAGCTTGGTACAGACCAGTGATCGGCCGACCGGACAAACCGGTGGAGGACGCTCAGTCCTCGACGACCTTGGGCCGCCGCGCGTGCACCGCCCGCCCCAGCCGGCGCCCCAGCAGCAGCCAACCCAGCAGCGCACCCGTGGTGTTGAGGATGACGTCGTCGATGTCGAAGGCCCGCCCGGTGATCAGCGCGCCCTGGGTCAGCTCCACCATCAGCATCACCAGCGCGGTCAGGAACAGGACTTGGAGGATGCCCCGCGCGCGGGGAGCCAGCACCGGCACCAGCACGCCGAACGGAACGCCCAGCAGGACGTTGCCGCCGATCTGCTTCAGGGTGTCGCGCACCGTCCCGTAATCGAAGTACGCCTTCAGGGAGTTGCCCGGCCGCATGTTGCTGTGCGTCAGCGCCTCCGACGCGGGCGACGGCTCCAGGGTGATCCGGGCCAGCGCGATGGCGAAGGCCACCATGAACACGAACGCCAGCAGCATGATCGGCAGCCGGATCGGCAGCGGCAGCGGCTTGCGCTCGGCCACCACCGGCTCCGTCACCACCGGCTCCGGCTCGGCGACCGGCTCGGTCTTCTCCCCGCGCCCCCGCCGCAGAGGGGCGCGCAGTACGGTCGGCAGACGTAGGGCGGTACGGGCCATGCGGTGGTCCTCCAGTCGTGAACATCCCCGTGAGAAGCAGCGAATGCCCGGTAAGCGGCCGGTGATGCCGCACCGGGCAAGGCGTCAGGAGCCGTACGACACGCGTACGTCCGTGAAGCCGAGGGAGCGCAGCAGGCCCTGGAGCATGCCGGTGGTGTTGGACTCGGCGCGCGCGGTCAGCTCGCTGTCCCGGGCGGCCTCGCCGATGTGCTCGACGGCCAGCTTCTGCACCGCCTGCTCGCCGTTGGGGTTGTCCGAGAACAGATCGCCCAGCCGGTCCAGCAGACCCCGCTGCTTGGAGACGGCGTAGGAGCGGTCCGGGTCCAGCGCGGGCTTGCCGAGCTGGGCGTGCGGCAGCTTCAGCACGGCGGAGGTGCGGTCGTCGTTGACCGTCACGTCCTTCTCGCCGACCTTGCCGAGGTCCACATAGGAGTCCACGGTGCCCGCGCCGACGTACAGCGTGCGGGTGCCGCGCAGCGCGTCGGGCAGGTACTTGGCGTTCTTCTCCAGGTCCACGACGACCTGGAAGTTGCCCGAGGCGGCCTGGTAGCGGCTCATGTCCTGGATGGACTGGAGCAGCGCCGGGCCCGAGCGGTCGCGGGACTCGGTGCCGAACAGGTCCTTGATGCCGGGCAGCACGGCCAGCCGTATCCCGGCGAACAGCAGCACCAGCACCAGGGCGATGCCCGCCAGTACCTTGACCCAGAGCGGCGTCCGCCGCCGGGGCCGCTGCTGGACTTCCGTCGTGCCGCCGGCCGTAGTCGTCTTTTCCACGGTTCTCCCTTCCCCCTCCTCGGATGCCCACCAAGTAAGCGAACAGGCAAGCGAGTTGACCATCCCCCACCGCTGACGTACGTACCCCTGCCGCGCCCGTACGAGACCCGCCACGCCTGCCGTCCGGGCCGGGGGAGGAGCGGCCGGTAGCATGGCCGCCCAGCCCGTACCGATCATGCGAGGAGCGGATCGTGCGAGACATCGCCGTCTTCAGCGGCAGCGCCCACCCCCGGCTGGCCGAGGAGGTGTGCGCGCACCTGGGCGTCACGCTCAGCCCGGCGCGGGTCAGCAGGTTCGCCAACGACTGCCTGGAGGTCCAGCTCCGCGCCAACTGCCGGGAACGGGACGTGTTCCTGATCCAGCCCCTGGTACGGCCGGTGCAGGAGCACCTGGTGGAGCTGCTGATGATGTGCGACGCGGCCCGCGGCGCCTCGGCGGCCCGGATCACCGTCGTCATGCCGCACTACTCCTACGCCCGCTCCGACAAGAAGGACACGCCCCGTATCTCGCTCGGCGGCCGGCTGGTCGCGGACCTGCTGGTGGCGGCGGGCGCGAGCCGGGTACTCACCATGACCCTGCACGCCCCGCAGGTGCACGGCTTCTTCTCGGTGCCGGTCGACCATCTGCACGCGCTGCGCGAACTCGCCGCGCACTTCCGCCAGTACGACCTCTCCCGCACCACGGTCGTCTCCCCGGACCTCGGCAACGCCAAGGAGGCCGCCGCCTTCGCCCGGCTGCTCGGCGCCCGGGTCGCGGCCGGTGCCAAGCAGCGGTTCGCGGACGACCGGGTCAGCATCAGCTCGGTCATCGGCGACATCACCGGCCGGGACGTGATCGTGCTGGACGACGAGATCGCCAAGGGCAGTACGGTGCTCGAACTGCTGGACCGGCTGCGGGAGCTGGGCCCGCGCTCGATCCGGGTCGCCTGCACCCACGGCCTGTTCGCGGCCGGGGCGCTGAAGCGGCTGGGGGAGCAGCCGGACGTCCTGGAGATCGTCTGCACCAACACCGTGCCGGTCCCGGAGGACGAGCGCACCGACAAGCTCCGGGTGCTGTCCATCGCCCCGGCGCTGGCGGAGGCGGTACGGCGCATCCATGACGGGGAATCGGTGAGCGCGCTGTTCGAGCAGCCGGCGGAAGCCTAGGAATTCTCGGAGGCCCGCAGCGCCGACTCCAGGGTCGGGTGCGGGGGCAGGACGCGGGTCAGGCCCGTGACCGCGAGGACGCGCAGGGTCAGCGGGTGCACGCAGACCAGTTGGATGCGGCCGCCGCGTTCCAGGACGCGGTGCCGGGCCCGGCCGACCAGGCGCAGCCCCGAGCAGTCGAAGAACTCCACGGGGCGCAGATCCAGCACCACCCGGGCGCGCTCGCGGCCGGTGAGCCGGTCCAGCAGGGGTGAGATCTCCGCCGCCGAGGCGATGTCGATCTCACCCCGTAACTCCAGCACGGTGTGCCCGTGCTCCTCGCGCACCCGCAGATGCCGGCTGAGCGGGGTGGGTTCCTCCCGCACGACGGCACCACCTCCCACCCGTCCCACCCGCGCCCGCGAGGGACCGCGCCGCGTGGCGACCAGCTCGACAGGAGGAATTTGAGCATGTTCGCTTGACATATGTCTTCGGGTTTGACGGAGCCGGTTCGAATCTGTGTGTTTGTGATCGGTTCGTTGCCTCCGGCTCCGTCGCCGGCCGGGTGGTTCAGCGCCTGGCCGGAGCCGCGTTCGGGTGCGGCCAGGTGCCCGTGGAGCGGGCGACCGCCTTGGCGCGGGTCCGGTCCACCACGCTGCGGGCCACCGCGAAGATCGCGCCCTGCACGGCCGCCGCCAGCAGGATCTCGCCCCAGCCGCGGTCCGGGTCCAGCGGGTCGGGCGCCTCCTCCTCGTGCCGGATCGCCATCCACGCCTTCCGGAAGGCCAGCCCGGCCAGCGCACCGCCGGCCCAGCTCAGCGCGAAGCCCACTGGTTTCTGCGTCAGCGGCGCCTTGATCTTGCTCATCTTCCTGCTCTTCTTCGCCATGTGACACTCCTTCCTCACCGGGCCCGCGTCCTCCCCGGTGAGCCCCCGACCTCCCCCGTCCGGGCCCGTGTGATCCTCTCCGCCGGGGGCATCCGGCGACAGGTGAGCGCTACTTCGGAAAAGCAGCCGGACACGACGACCGGCGACAGCGACGGCCAGGAGGCCGCCAACTCCGACGGACACACCCGCGTCACCGTCCTCGTGGCCCTCGCCGCGAACCTGGTGATCGCGGTGGCCAAGGCCGTCGGCGGAATCTTCGCGGGCTCGCCCGCCCTGCTGTCGGAGGCCGCGCACTCCGTGGCCGACAGCCTGAACGAGGTGTTCCTGCTGGCCGCGCTGAGCCGCAGCCGCCGCCCGCCGGACGCCCGCCATCCCTTCGGCTACGGCAAGGAACGGTTCTTCTGGTCCCTGCTCGCGGCCGTCGGCATCTTCGTGATGGGCGGCTGCTTCTCCTTCTTCCAGGGCTTCGAGGCGATCAGGAACGGCAGCGAGGAGAAGTTCAGCGGCTACATAGCGGGCCTCATCGTGCTCGGCGTCGCCTTCGTCGCCGAGGGGATCTCCCTGATCCGGGCGGTACGCCAGGCCCACCGGCAGGGCGAGGGCGTCGGAGACGTCCAGGACCCGGCGCTGCGCACCGTGCTCGCCGAGGACGGCACCGCGGTGCTCGGCGTGACCTTCGCCGCCATCGGCATGGTGCTGCACATGCTCACCGGGCAGGCCGTCTGGGAGGGCTGCGCGTCGATCCTGATCGGCGCCCTGCTGGTCTACGTCGCCTACCGCCTCGGCCGCGACGCCCGCGACCAGCTCATCGGCGAGGCCGCCGACCCCGAGCTGACCGGGCGGATACGGGAACTGCTGCGCGCGCAGCCGGAGATCGACAGCGTGGAGGCGCTGTTCACCATGAAGACCGGCGTCGACTCCGCCCTGGTGGCCGCGCGCATCGACCTGGTGCCCGGCATGGACAGCGAGGAGGTCGAGGAGGTCGCCGTCCGCATCAAGCGGTCCGTCGCCGAGATGTTCCCCGAGGCCGGTCAGATCTTCCTCGACGTCACCGACCGCGACCACACGGGCCACGACCACACCGACCGCGCCGTGCGCGACGCACACGAAAGCCCCGCCGCGACGGGGGAGCGCGGCGGGGCCTGACCTTCGCGTGCCCTCCGGGGGACGGTTCACACCCGCCGTAAGCGGAAGGGGTGAACCGTCCCCCGGCGGCCGTTCAGCTCGCGCCGGCCGGCTCCAGGACGAAGACCGGGATCTCGCGGTCGGTCTTCTGCTGGTACTCGGCGTAGGGCGGGTAGGCCGCGACGGCCCGCTCCCACCAATGGGCCTTCTCGTCGCCCTTCACCTCGCGGGCGCGCATCTCCCGCTTCTCGGGTCCGTCCTGGAGTTCGACCGTCGGGTCGGCCTTGACGTTGAAGTACCAGACCGGGTGCTTCGGCGCCCCGCCCACGGAGGCGACCACCGCGTACTTCCCGTCGTGCTCCACCCGCATCAGCGGGGTCTTGCGGATCTTGCCGCTGCGGTTGCCGCGTGTGGTCAGGATGATCACCGGCAGCCCGGTGTCGCGCAGCGTCGTCCCCTCCCGCCCGCCGGAACTCTCGTACTGCTCCACCTGATCGCGCACCCACTGCTCCGGGCTCGGCTCGTACTCGCCCTCAAGAGGCATGGCTTCGTCCCCTTCGTCGTGTCTCGTCCTGCCGACGGCTTCGCGCCTGCGGTCCACCGCAACACCGGGGGCCGCCGGAATCATCCGTACCGCGCATCCTCTGGGCCACGCGGGTGAATAGCCGGATCTCTCGGTCCCGTCCCGGCCGGGGGTGGCCGAAAAGGGGCGTACGCGACGACACTGGGAGGACCGATGTGCGTCGGACGACCGGATTCCGGTGCCCGCACACCTCGGGCGGTCGTGCTTCTTCGGCCAGATCCGACGGGTCGCCGATCTGGCCGAACTTGCCGTCGCCCCATAGGTGCCCGGGGCATCTAATGAAGATCGGTTCGAGGTACTTCTTCGTCTGCGAGGTCCATCCATGACGGAACTGACGGACACCACCGGCCCGGCGAAGGCGGCCGATCCCGTCGCCTTCCCGCAGGACCGCACCTGTCCCTACCACCCGCCCACCGGGTACGGCCCGCTGCGCGAGGGCCGGCCCGTGTCCCGCGTCACCCTGTACGACGGCCGCGAGGTCTGGGCCGTCAGCGGGCACTCGGCGGCCCGCGCGCTGCTCGCCGACCCCCGGCTCTCCAGCGACCGGCGCCGCCCCGAGTTCCCGATCCCCACCGCCCGGTTCGCGGGCGTCCGGGACCGCCGGGTCGCCCTGCTGGGCCTGGACGACCCCGAGCACCAGGTCCAGCGGCGGATGATGATCCCGTCGTTCACGGTCAAACGCGCCGCGGCGCTCCGGCCCGCCATCCAGGGAATCGTCGACGACCTCCTGGACGCCATGATCGAGCGGGGGCCCGGCGCCGAGCTGGTGTCGGCCTTCGCGCTGCCCGTGCCGTCCATGGTCATCTGCGACCTGCTCGGGGTGCCGTACGCCGACCACGAGTTCTTCGAGGAGCAGTCCCGCAAGCTGCTGCGCGGGCCGACGGCCGACGACAGCCAGAACGCCCGCAAGGAGCTGGAGACCTACCTCGGCGGCCTCATCGACGCCAAGGCCGGGCACCCCGAGCCGGGGAAGGGGGTGCTGGACGACCTGGTCCACAAGCAGCTCAGCGAGGGCGCGCTGGACCGGGCCGAGGTCGTCTCGCTCGCCGTCATCCTGCTGGTCGCCGGGCACGAGACCACCGCCAACATGATCTCGCTCGGCACCTACACCCTGCTCCAGCACCCCGACCGGCTGGCCGAGCTGCGCGCCGACCCCGCGCTGCTCCCCACGGCCGTCGAGGAGCTGATGCGGATGCTGTCCATCGCCGACGGCCTGCTCCGGGTGGCCGTCGACGACATCGAGATCGAGGGGGTCACCATCCGTGCCGGGGAGGGCGTGATGTTCTCCACCTCGGTGATCAACCGCGACGACTCCGTGTACGCCGACCCCGACGCCCTCGACTTCGGCCGCTCCGCCCGCCACCACGTCGCCTTCGGCTTCGGCATCCACCAGTGCCTGGGCCAGAACCTGGCGCGCGCGGAGCTGGAGATCGCCCTCTGCACCCTCTTCGCCCGGCTGCCCGGCCTGCGCCTGGCGGTCCCGGCCGAGGAGATCCCCTTCAAGCCCGGCGACACGATCCAGGGGATGCTGGAACTCCCCGTGACCTGGTAAGAGGCTTCTCGCCATGCACACCGACATCGAGATCGACAAGGACCTCTGCATCGGCGCGGGCCAGTGCACACTGGCCGCCCCGAGCGTGTTCACCCAGGACGACGACGGCTACAGCACCCTGCTGCCCGGCGCCGAGGACGGGGCGGGCAGCCCCATGCTCCGCGAGGCCGCCCGCGCCTGCCCGGTCGGCGCGATCACCGTCACCGAGAGCTGACCGCCGCCCAGGTGGGCTTATAGGGTTTCCCGGTGACCGAACTCGCCGGGAAACCCTTTCTCTACGTCGTCGTCTGCGCGGCCGGGGTCGCCTCCGGCGTCGGCACACTGATCGCCGAGGCCCAGGAGCGGGGCTGGGAGGTGGGCGTGATCGCCACCCCGGCCGCGATGAACGGCTTCTTCGACGCGCCCGGCACCGAGTCCCGCACCGGCCGCCCGGTCCGCTCCGCCTGGCGCTCCCCGGCCGACCCGCGCCCCTTCCCGCCGCCGGACGCGATCGTGGTGGCCCCGGCGACCTTCAACACCGTCAACAAGTGGGCACTGGGCATCGC
The DNA here is from genome assembly GCF_004784475.1 of Streptomyces bauhiniae. GTDB lineage: Bacteria > Actinomycetota > Actinomycetes > Streptomycetales > Streptomycetaceae > Streptomyces > Streptomyces seoulensis. The sequence continues at coordinate 329,542 of NZ_SRRT01000002.1, read as the reverse complement.
GGACACCCTGGCCGTCGGCACCCTGTGCGAGGCGCTGGGGCTCGGCGTACCGATCGCGGTGCTGCCCAGCGTGGGGGAGGCGCTGGCCGCCCACCCCGCCTACCAGGAGAGCCTGACCCGGCTCCGCGGGCTCGGCGTCCGCTTCGGCGAGGGCAGGGTGCCGGACGGGTTCGCGTGGACACGCGGTCTTGAGCTGCTGGACCGGCCCTGACGGCATCAGCCGGTCCGGCGTACGTACCCCGCCTCGCCCGGTGTGGAGACGTCCAGGTCGCGGCGGACGATGCTGAGCCGTGCGCCCCAGCCGGCCAGCGCCTTGCGCAGGCCCACGTCGGTGTACTCGATGTCCAGCACCCGGTCGTCGTAGGCGCGGGCGTAGGTGCCGCACTCGTCGTACTGGCCGCACTCCTCGGCCACCGCGAAGTCGAGACCGGCACCCTCGCGCTTCCCGGCCAGCTCCGGGGTGTTCTTCTGGCCGACGGCCAGGTGGCGGGTGTGCGCGTGCCGGGTGAGCAGGCGCATGAAGGCGGTCGCGTCGGCGGGGGTGAGCAGGTGGCGGGAGCGGGTGTAGCTGTCGTAGTTGTCGAACTCGACCGCGTCGTAGCCCTTGTCCGCGCAGCCGTCGGTCCAGCGGTTCACCCGGTCGGCGATCCGTTTCCGCTTGGCCGGGGTGCCGATGTCGAGCAGGGGCTCGTCCCAGTCCTCGTCGATGACGACCTTGCCCGCGCGGTCGCGCAGCAGCAGGTCGGCCGGCCAGTCGGCGCGCTCCTGCGGCTGGGCCTGGAAGGCGTTGACGTAGCAGACGTTGTACAGCCCCTCGGCGGGGGAGTCGGCGCGGTCGCGGGTGACGACGCGGACCCCGGCGGGCGGCGGGTAGGCGCCGCCGATCTGGTAGTCGAACCCGGCGTGCCTGGGCGGCAGTTGGGGGCCCTCCGGGGTGGCGCTCCCCGAGCCGCAGCCGGTGAGGAGCAGCGCGAGGGCGAGGAGAACGGCTCGGCTCCCGCCGCGCGGGCTGGTCTCGGTCGGCACCCGGATGATCCAACCCGGCGGCCCGGAGCACGTCAACTCGGTGCCCGTAAATGCCCGTCCGGGCTTCTTTGACGCATCAACGATTTCGCGTCTCCTGAATACGGGTCAAAGATCTCCCGCGAACCCGTTTTCCGACGGGAGATCTCTTGTTCCCCCCTGTCGCCCTGTGCGAAAGTGTGCGTCGCCGTGACGGGGGTGATTTCCCTTCACCGAAACGGAGTTGAGGTCACCTCGTCCACTGTCCTGCCGACCGGTACGGACCTCATCCGGGTGGATTCTGGAGGAATGGCGCGTGAAGGGTGAAGGGCCGTCGAATTCCCAGGATTCCGCCGGGCCGTTCGGTATCTCCGACGGCGAACTCAGCGCGGAACTCCAGAAGTGGACGGGATCGGCGTCCGCCCTCCACCCCGTCGGCGAACTCCTCGACCGGCACTGGGCCGCCGCCTTCGCCTACGCCCGGCTGTGCACCGACGGGCCGCGCGCGGCCGGGATGCTGACCACGGCCGCGTTCACCCGGCTCTTCGGCGAGTCGCTGCGCCAGGCCGGTCCGTCCGCCGCCTGGCGGCCCCAACTCCTGGTCACCGTACGGCGCATCGCCGCCGAGTGGGACACCGACGGCCGCCAGGAACTCCTGCACCCCGCGCTGCGGCCCGACCCGGCGAGCGGAGAGCGCGCCGCCGCCCGGCTGCTCCCGCCGCCCGGCCGACGGCTGCTGGCCCGCGCTTTCCAGCGGCTGTCCCAGCCCTCCCGCGCCGTGCTCTGGCACACCGAGGTCGAGGGCGAACCGCTCGCCGTGCCCGCCGCGCTGCTCGGGCTGGACGAGGAGAGCACGGCCGTCGAACTGGGCCGCGCCCGGGACCGGTTGCGCGAGGAGTGCCTGCAGACCCACCGCGAACTCGCCCCCGACGCCGAGTGCGGACGCTATCTGCGGATGCTGGACGTCACCTTCCGGCGCGGTGGCGGTCTCGCCATGGACCCGGACCTGCGCGGCCACCTCGACGGCTGCGGTCACTGCGCCCGCACCGCCGACCAGCTCGCCCGCTTCCACGACGGGCTCCCCCTCGCGCTCGCCGAGGCCGTGCTCGGCTGGGGCGCCGCCGCCTACCTCGCCGCCCGCGCCGACGACAGCGCCGCACCGCCCGCACCGGTGCCGCCCCTGCCCGCCGGCGGCGAGGAGTTCGTACCCCCGCCCGCCGCCGCCGAGGGGGAGCGGCCTCCCGTCGGCCGTACCGCCCACCGCGCGGCCCGGCGGGTCCGGCGCCGCAATGTCTCGCTGGCCGTCGCGACCGTCAGCGCCCTCGTCGCGCTGCCCCTGGTGCTCTGGTCGGTGCTCGGCTCCGACGACGGCCCCACCAGCGCCCACGAAGCCACCCCGTCCCCGGCGCCGGACTCCTCCCAGCCCGCGCCGCAGCCGTCCTGGGCTGGCGCGGACGGCAACCGGCCGACCGTCCGGGGGCGCCTGCACAACGTGGCCTCCGGGCGCTGCGTCGGCATCGTCGGGAAGAAGGCCGTCGAGGGCGCCGAGACCGAGGTCGTCACCTGCTCCTCGGCACCCGGCCAGCGCTGGCGGTACGAGGCGGACGGGCGGCTGCGCAGCGACGCGGCGCCCGCGCTCTGCCTGGACTCCCGCCTCGGCTACTCGGTCCGGCTCGCCCCCTGCTCGGCCACCGGCACCGACGGCCGCTTCATCCGCTACGACTTCACCCTCCAGGGCACCCTGGTGCCCCGCTGGAACCAGAATCTCGCCCTCACCCCGGCGGCCACCGACGGCTCCGGCGCGCTGGTGCTGAAGAACCGCGCCGAGACCGCCGTCCAGCGCTGGGTCGTGGACACCGCCCGCAACGACCCGCAGATGGAGGTCGTCAACTGGGACAAGGGGTCCCCCTCGGCCTCGGCCCGCCGCACCCCGGCGAAGCCGAGCCCGACCCAGCATTCCGCGAGCCCGACGCTTACACCGACCCCGTCCGCCAGCCCGACACCCAGCGCGACGGACGACGACTCCTGCTCCTCGTACCGGGACCGCTGCGGCTGGGACGGCGGGCGAGACGGTCGCCGGTACGGGGGCGGTGGCTACGGAGGCCGGCACCGCTGAGCCGTCACCTCAGCGGTGGTGCGGCGGGGGCGGGATCGTGCCCAGGCCCGGCGCCTGTTCGGGCCACACCAGGAGCACCGGGCAGGGCGCGTGGTCGACGATGAAGCGCGCGGCCGGGCCCAGGCTGTGGGGGCCGAGGCGGGAGCGGTCGCCGTCACGGGCCAGGACGAGCAGGCCCGCGCCCTCGGCCGCCGCGACCACCTCGCGCTCCGGCCGGCCCGACCGCTCCTCGCGTACACAGGGTCGGCCCAGCCGTTCGGCGGCCGCGTCCAGCAGCTCCGCCGCCGAGCCGTCGCCGAGGGCCTGGAGACGGTCGCCCGGATCGGCCTCCCAGGCCCGCCCGCGCCCCATCAGCCCCGCGAACGCGCCGTGCGCCACACCGGGCACCTCGGAGCCCGACACATGGAGCAGCACCACCTCACGGGCGTGCGGGGCGTGCACGCGCACCGCGTCCACACAGGCGGGCCAGGTGCCCTCGACGAGCCAGACGACCGCACGCATCCGATGTCCTCCTCGCATCCACGCCACCCCGTCAGAAGAGCCGCAGCGCCCCCCACAGTGCCACCACCGACACCGCCAGCGCCGAGGGCACGGCGATCAGACCCAGCCGGGTGAACTCCCCGAGGTCCACGCCCTCGTCGTGCTGGTGCACGATCCGCCGCCACAGCAGGGTGGCCAGCGAACCGGCGTAGGTGAGGTTCGGGCCGATGTTCACGCCCAGCAGCACCGCCAGCACCGCGCCCGCCCCGCCCGGCGCGGCCAGCGGCAGCAGCACCAGCACGGCGGGCAGGTTGTTGATCAGGTTGGCCAGTACGGCGGCCAGCGCGGCGATCCCCAGCAGCGCGAGCAGCCCGCTCCCCGACGGCAGCAGGTGCCCGAGCGCGTCCGAGAGACCGTTGTCCACGACCGCCCGCACCACCACGCCCAGCGCCAGCACGAAGGCCAGGAACGGCGGCGCGGCCGCCCGCACCACGGACAGCGGGGTCGCCTGCCGCCGCAGCACGGCCCGCCCGGCCATGACCAGCGCGCCCGCCGCTGCCGCCCACGCCGGATCGACGCCGAACGCCGACGCCACCACGAACCCGGCGAGCGTGCAGCCCACGGTCACCAGCGCGAACACCGGCAGCGGCGGCTCCTCGCCGGTGTCCCGCGCGGCCGGCGCCGCCGCCGACAGGTCGCGGCGGAAGAAGCGCCGGAACACCGCGTACTCCACCGCGATCGCGGCCAGCCACGGCAGCGCCATCAGCGCCGCGAACCGGGTGAAGGACAGTCCGCTCGCCGCGAAGGCCAGCAGGTTCGTCAGATTGGACACCGGCAGCAGCAGTGACGCCGTGTTCGACAGATGGGTGCAGGCGTAGACGTGCGGCTTTGGGCGCACGCCGGAGCGGGCCGCCGTGGCGAACACCACCGGGGTGAGCAGCACGATCGTCGCGTCCAGGCTCAGTACGGCGGTGATCACCGACGCCAGCGCGAACACCGCCGTCAGCAGCCGTACCGGCCGCCCCCGCGACCAGCGGGCCATCCACGCCCCGCAGGCCCGGAACAGGCCCTCCACGTCGCAGAAGTGGGCCAGGACGAGCACCGCGGCCAGGAAGCCGACCACCGGGCCCAGCCGGGCCACCTCGTCGCGCGCGTGGTCCAGGGAGATGGCGCCGGTGAGGATGGCGATCCCGGCGGCGGGCACCGCGAGGACCGCCTCGGACCGGCCGAAGGGCCGTACCACCGCCCAGGCGAGGACGGCGACGAGCAGGACGGCCGACAGGGCCTCGGCGAGCGGGGTGTTCAGGGCGATCCTCCGGACCGGTGGTGATGTGCCCGCTCATGAAAACAGAACCCGGTGCGCCGGGCCGACCGGGACCCGGCGCACCGTCGTGTCAGGTCAGGCGCCCGAACCGGGGGCGAAGACGGTCAGGCGGACCGAGGAGGAGTTCCCGGAGACCGGCACCGCGCCGCCCGTCCAGGTCACCTTCAGCGGGTCCCGCTCATCGGGCGGGGTGATGACCAGCGAGGCCGGCTTCGCCGTCTTCGCGCCGCTGATCTGCGGGTTGGAGAAGGTCAGCCCGGCCCAGGCGCTCTGGCCGGGGCGCAGCGTGACCGTCACCGGGGAGCCCGAGGTGCGCTGCGGGTCGGGGCCGAGCTGGGTGCCGGAGGCGTTCACGAAGGCCGCGCCCGGATAGCCGCGCAGGGTGCAGGTGCGGGACGACTTGTTGGTGAGGACGACGGGGAAGTTCTCCTGCCCGGCGCCCGGATCGTTGCGGCCCACGGCCGCCCGCAGCTCCGAGGTGTGGCAGCGCGTGCTCTTCGCGCTGTCGGGCTTGACGGTCTTCGTCGCCGTGTCCGGCGCCGAGCTGGGGTTCGTGGTGCCCCCGCTCTGGGTCACCGGCGACGGCGTGTCGGCGGGGTCGGGCGAGCCGGTGGACTCGGCCGGGGCCGAGGTCTCGGTCGCGGGGGCCGCCGAGCCGGACACCGTCTTCGCCGGGGCCGCGCCCACGTCGCCGTTGCCGCAGGCGGTCAGGAAGCCCAGTACGGCGGCGGAGCCCACGAGCAGGGTCCCGCGCCGCCTGGCCGGGGATGAGTTCGCCATGTCGCACAAGCCTCCCTGTAATCCACGGCCCGCGGGGTCCGCGTGCCGTCGGCGCCGGATGCGCCGTCACAGCTTCCGATGCGCCGTCCGGCGGAAAAGTTCGGACGAGGAGGAAAAAACTTCCGCGCCCGGAAAAGTCTCCGCTCGGCGGGGCCTCCCCGCCACGCCGGACGGGGGTTCCCCCCGATCAGGTGACCCGGAGCGAGCGGAGTATGCCGTCGGTGGCGTCCGGGTCGCCGTGCTGGCGCACCTGTACGTACACCTGCGGGCCGTGCGCGCCGTCCGAGGGGCGCAAGGCGGACTCCGTGACCGAGCCCCCGCCCGCGCAGCCGCTCCACACCCGCACCGTGCCCCGCCAGCCGGACCCGGTGAACGCACGCCGGTCCGCGCCCCGGCACCCGGAGTGCGCCAGCGCGTCCACCCGCCCGGTGAGATCCCCCTCGCCCACACCGACGAACACCCCGTTCACCGGCGCACCGAGGTCGGACCAGCGGGACAGGTCGTCCGCGACCACCAGCCCCGGCTCCTTGCCGCCGGACAGCCCGAGGGCGCGCGGGTCCCACCCGGAGTCGCGCAGCTCCCGGTCCCAGCCGGCGGGCACCTGGACGGAGATCCGCCCGGAGGCGTCCCGTACCCGCGCCGCGTCGGTGCCCCCGGCGGGCCGGTGCAGCACCAGCGCCGTCACGCTTCCGGCCGCCACCAGGGCGATCGCGGCCGCCACGGCGAGGAGCGCGCGCCTGCGGCCGGACCACCCCTGCCGGGCGGGGGCCGCCGCCAGCCGGTCCAGTTCGTCGGCGAACGCCCGCGCGGAGGGCCAGCGCCGCTCGCGGTCCGGCTCCAGCGCCCGCAGCACCGCCCGCTCCACGCCGGGGTCCAGGTCCGACCGCAGACGGCTGGGCGGTACGGCCTTGCCCGGCGGGCCCGGCACGGTGCCGGTGAGCAGCTCGTAGCCCACCGCGCCCAGGCTGTAGACGTCGGCGCGCTCGTCGATGCCCGCGCCCGGCTCGGCCTGCTCCGGGGGCTGGTAGCCCGCCGAGCCCGCAGCCAGGGTCAGCGCCGACGCCTGCGCCAGGCTCTTGGCCAGCCCCAGGTCGGCCAGCAGCAGCCGGCGCCCGCCGTCCGGGGCGGTGCGCAGCAGCAGGTTGACCGGCTTGATGTCCCGGTGCACGATCCCCGCCTCGTGCAGCGCGGCGGCGCCCCGCGCGGCCAGCGCCGTCAGCTCCAGCGCCTCGGGCACCGGCAGTGGGCCGTCGGCGCCGAGGTCGGCGAGGGTGCCCCCGTCGGCGTACTCCATGACGAAGTACGGCCTGCCGTCGTCCAGTTCACCGATGTCGTAGACCTGCACCACCCGGCTGGACCCCGCCCGGCGCAGCAGCCGGGCCTCGGAGAGGAAGCGCTCGCGCACATCGAGGCGGTGGGACCAGTTGTCGGCGAGCACCTTGACCGCCACCAGGGCGTCCAGTTCGTCGTCGTGGGCGAGCCACACCGTGGCGAACGCGCCGCTGCCCAGGCGCTGTCGCAGGCGGTACCGGCCGATCCGCTCCGGGGAATGCATACGACTATCATGCCTGGCCCGAGATCGACTTCGAGAGGAGAGCCGACGTGCCGGACGCCGCGACGGCCGAGGAGCTGGCCCGCCTGGCGGCCGCGGGCGACCGGGCGGCCCTGGACCGGCTGCTGACCGAGCTGCGGCCGGAGGTGGTGCGCCGCTGCGGGCGCTTCCTGCCCTGCCGGGAGGACGCCGAGGAGGCCGCCCAGGACGTACTGCTCCAGGTGGCCCGGCACATCGGCGGCTTCGAGGGCCGCAGCCGCTTCAGCACCTGGCTCTACACGGTCGTCGCCAACTGCTGCCGGCAGAAGTACCGCGAGCTGAAGCGGCGGGCCGCCGAACAGCCCGCCCCCGCCGAGGTGCCGGAACCCGCCGACCCGCGCACCACCAGCGTCATCGCGGGCTCCCGGATCGACCTGCTGGAGGCGCTGGACCGGCTGGAGCGCGAGCACCCGCACCTGGTCGCCCCGCTGGTCTACCGCGACCTGTGCCAACTGGAGTACGCCGAGGCCGCCGAACGCGCGGGCATTCCGCTCGGCACCCTGAAGTCCCGGCTGCACGAGGCCCGCAGGCTGGTCCGGCCCTGGCTGCGCGCCCACTGACCCGCCACCGGGGCGGGTCCGGGGTCACTCACGCGGCCCGGCTCACTTCTTGTAGCCGAGCACCGTCATCATGCCGCTCTCCGAGTGGTACTGGTTGTGGCAGTGCAGCATCCACAGACCGGGGTTGTCGGCGTCGAAGTCGATGACCAGCTTGCGGTGCGGGAGCACCACGGCGGTGTCCTTGCGGGCGCCCACCGCGTCGAGGCCGGTCAGCGCGAAGGTGTGGCCGTGCAGATGCAGCGGGTGCCACATGTCGGTGGCGTTGATCAGGGTCATCCGCACCCGCTCCCCGGCCCGCACCGCGTGCCGTTCGCGCACGTCGTACTGCTTGTGGTCGAAGCCCCAGTCGTACTTCGCCATGGTGCCGGTGACCCTGATGCGCATCTCGCGGTCCGGCTCGCGGTGGTCCAGGGCGACGGAGTCGGCGGGCACCAGACGGCGCGCCGGGAGCACCTCGCGGTCCAGCTCCGGCAGCTTCACATCCGCAGGAGGAACGGTTCTGCCGTTGTCGGTACGGAGCACCGCGAGCGCCTGACCGCTCTTGCCCTCGGCCACCGCGACCAGCGGGAACACCCCGTCCTTGGCCGTGATCAGCACGTCGTACCGCTCCGCCATGCCGACCAGCAGCGCGTCCGTCTCCCGGTGCTGGACCGGGTAGCCGTCGGTGTGCGTCACCGTCAGCTTGTGGCCGCCGAGCGCCACCCGGAAGGCGGTGTCCGAGCCCGCGTTGATGATGCGCAGCCGCACCCGCTCGCCGGGACGGCACTTGAACGAGGTCGGCGCGCCCGGCCGGCGCCCGTTGATCAGGTAGATGGGGTACGAGACGTTGCCGCCGACCCCGTCCAGGATGCGGCTCTTCGGCCCGTGCAGCATGCGGTTGGGGCCGGTGTTCTTCGGCGGGTCGGGCATGGCCGACATCGGGGGCTCGTGCGGGTGGGCGGTCGGGCGGGCCGGGTGCTGGGGGCCCATCATCGCCATGCCGCCGCCCGGCTTGAGCTGCCGCAGCACCTTCTCCGGGGTGGAGCCGTCCACACCGTCCACCCAGTCGTCGAGGACGACCACCCACTCCTTGTCGTACTTCAGCGGCTCGTGGGGATCGTCCACCACGAGCGGCGCGTACAGGCCCCGGTCCGGCTGCATGCCGACGTGGCTGTGCAGCAGGTAGGTGCCGGGGTCGGCGACGGTGAAGCGGTAGTTGAAGTCCATCCCGGCCGGGATGGCGTCCTGGGTGAGACCCGGCGCGCCGTCCATGTCGCAGCGCAGCCGGACGCCGTGCGAGTGGAGGGTGGTGGTCTCCGGGAGCCGGTTGGCGAGCGTGATGCTCAGCACGTCACCGGCGGTCGCCCGCACCAGCGGTCCGGGCAGCGCGTCCTGGTACGCCCAGGTGCGCACGGACCGGCCGCCCAGGTCCAGCGTGGTCTCGCCAGCCGTGAGCGAGTACATGCGCACCCGGCCCGATCCGCGCCGCCGCTCGGCGGCCCGGACCTCCGGACCCGACGGTTCGACGTAACCCGCGGGCCCCGGCGGGACGAAGTTCCCCGCCGCCATCATCGTGCCGCGCGGTCCGGGCCGGGGCCGGGGGCCCGAGTCGGAGCAGGCGGCCAGGAGTCCCGCGCCCGCGGCAGCGAGCGGGACGCGGAGGAGAGTACGCCGCGAAGGTGTATGCATGAAGGAAATAAGACACTTTTTGTGCTCATATGTGATGGATCTGGGGGCGGCGCGTCTGCTGGTGTCGGCCCGGCGAGGGGTCCGGGGCGCCAGGTACCGGGGGAGCGGGTGGCTGATCTGGCTCGATTTACGGGTGAGTACCCTCGCGGTACCGTTGAGGGCATGCCAGCTCTCAACGTGGAGTTCAGCGAGCGCGAACTAGCGGACCTGCGGCAGATCGCCAAGGAACGCGGTACGTCGATGAAGGCCCTGGTGCGGGAGGCGGCCGCGGCGGACATCGCCCGGCACCGGGCGCTGAAGGAGGGCGCGGAGACGTTCCGGGCCTTCTTCACCGCGCACGCCGAGGAGTTCGCCGCCGCCTTCCCCGACGACGAGGCCGTTCCGGCCAGGGGAGAGGCCGCCTGACCGGCGATGGCCCCCGTCATCCACATCGACGTCCCCTGGCTGCTCCAGCGTCATGAGGACGTCCTGCCCGAACAGCCCTCGGTGGACGACTTCTCCGCCCTGGTCGCCGCCGTCGCCCGGCACCGCGTCGACCCGCCCCGGCTCGGCGTCGACTCCGACCCCGCCTGGCGGGCCGCCGCCCTGCTGCACACCCTCGCCGTGCTCCGCCCGCTGCCCTCGGCCAACGCCCGCTTCGCCTGCGCCACCGCCGTCGCCTATCTGCACATCAGCGGCGCCGGCATCGACCCGCCGTACGGCGCTCTCGTCGACCTCGTCCGCGACCTGACCGACGGCCGCGCCGACGTGTACGGCGCGGCCGACCGGCTGCGGTCCTGGCGGATCTGACACCGCCCCGGCGGACGGGGGAAGCCGTCACGGCGATCGGCCGGGGGGTCCTTCGCGAGGGCCGGGCACAGTCCATACCCGGCCCGCGCGGCGGGAGAAGGGTGCGTGAGGGGCCGTCGTGTGCGCGAGTTTCACACGGGGCGCACGGAACCCGACTTCCCTGCAAACCCGGCGATGTGGGACGCGCTCCTTGTTGCGTGTGGAGAAGTTGTGCGAGGGTTGACACTCCCGCGCGGGGGGTGAAGTCCGGAACCGATGCGGCAGTTGGGCCACCGGGCCGGGGGACGCCGGGGCGGAGCCGTGGGTCCCGTTCACTCCATGCGCACCCCGGAGGACCGCTCCCACGCTCCGCACGCGCCAAAGGAACCGCTCAGTGACCACCCCTCAGCCTCCCCTTCCCCCCTACCTGCCCGGCATGGCGGCGGGGGAGTCCGACGAGTCCACGGCCGCCCCGCTGCGCGCCGGTTCGGACCCGGAGGCGTCCCGGTCGGCCGCCCTGCTGATGGCCCGGCACTGGCAGCCCGCCGCCGACTACGCGGTGATCTGCCTCGCCGGTCCCGGTCCGCTGGCCCACATGGTCACCGCCGCCGTCTTCCACCAGGCCCTGGACCGCCTCGCCCTCGGTGAGCCCGCCGAGGCGCTGCGGCCCCGGCTGCTTCTTGCCGTACGGGACACCGTCCTGGACTGGGCGGCCACCGACCGCCTCACCGCCGCCCTGCCCGGCCTCGCCAAGCCCGCCGGGGGACGCGGGATGCGCGCCGCGAACTCCCTCACCCCGGAGAACCGCGTCCTCGCCGAGCGCGCCTTCCACCTGCTGCCCCGGCTGGAGCAGACGCTGCTCTGGCACACCGAGGTCGAGGCCGAGCCGGTGACCGTCCCGGCCGCGCTGCTCGGCGTGGACCCGGTGGGCGCGTCCGCCGCGCTCGAACAGAGCCGGGAGAAGCTGCGCGCGGGTGTGCTGCGCGCACACCGTGAGCTGGCGCCCAGTGGGGAGTGCCGCCACTACAACCGGCTGCTCGATGTGCCGGTGCGCCGGGGCGGGGGCGTACTCCCCGACGTCCGCCAGCACTTGGACGCGTGCTCCTACTGCCGGTACGCCGCCGAACAGCTCGGCCAGCTCGACAGCGGCGCGGGGCTGCTGCTCGCGGAGGCGGTCCTCGGCTGGGGCGCGCGCCGCTATCTCGACTCCCGGCCGGGGCGGGGTCAGGGCGCCGCCGTTCCGAACCAGGCCCCGCGTTCCGGCGGGCGCCGGCGGGCCGGAAAGCGGGGCGCGGGGCGGCGCGGTGGCGGGTGGTCGCTGCGTACCGGGGCGGGCGTCGTCTCGGCCGGGCTGCTGGCGACCGGGCTGGCCTTCGCCGTCTGGCCCGAGGCGGAGGGCGGCCGCAGCCCGGTGGCCTCCGCCGGGGCCGCGCCCGCCGCCGACCCCCGTACCGCCGAGCCCTCGGCGACCGCCTCGGCCACCCCGCCGCTGGCCGGCCGGCCGATCCGGCTGCGCAACGCGGGGGCCGCGCTGTGCCTCGGCATCAAGGGCGAGCCGGAGCGCGGCGGGCTGGTGACGCTGGCCCTGTGCTCGGACGCCGTCACCCAGCAGTGGACGTACGACGCGGACGGCCTCCTGCACAGCCAGGCCGACCCCGAGCTGTGCCTCGACTCCCACGCGGACGCCGCCGTCGTCATCCTCGGCACCTGCGACGACGCGGGCACCGAGCGCGGGGACGACGTACGGTACGACCTCACCGTGCGGGGCGAGCTGCTGCCCCGCTGGGACGAGACGCTCGCGCTGGCCTCGGCGGACGCGCGTCCCGGCGCCGACATCGTGGTCTCGCTCCGCGACCGCTCACCCGCCCAGCACTGGCTGACCGACACCCCGTCGGCCACCCCCGGCCCGCTGTCGGCGGCGGAAACCTCCGAGACCCCGGCCCGCCAGGCGGAAGCACCGGACCAGGGTGCCTAGTTCGGCCCCTCCCTGAGGACGGACGGGTTCAGGGTGGTGGGGGAGGCGTGGCCGGAGAGGGCGAGGGTCAGGTCGAGTTCCGCGAGGATGCTGCGGACGACGTGCTCGACGCCCGCCTGGCCGTCCAGACCGAGTCCGTACGCGTAGGGGCGGCCGAGCAGGACCGCGCGGGCGCCCAGGGCGAGGGCCTTGGCGATGTCGTCGCCGGTGCGGATGCCGCTGTCGAACAGCACGTCGAGCCGGTCGCCGACCGCGTCCACGACACCCGGCAGGGCGTCGGCGGCGGCGACGGAACCGGCGACCTGACGGCCGCCGTGGTTGGAGACCACCACCCCGTCCATCCCGGCGTCGGCGGCCGCGCGGGCGTCGTCCGGGTGCAGGATGCCCTTGAGGACGATCGGGCCGTCCCAGTGCTCCCGCAGGAACGCCAGGTCCGGCCAGGTGTGCCCGGCGTCCCCGAAGAGGCCGAGGAAGCGGAGGACGGCCGCGTTCGGGTCCTCCTCCACCGGCTTGGCGAGCCCGGCCCGGAAGGCCGGGTCGGTGAAGTAGTTGGCGGTGCCCACCCCGTGCAGGAACGGCAGATACGCCCGGTCCAGATCGCGCGGGCGCCAGGACAGCAGCGGGGTGTCCAGTGTGACGACCAGCACCGAGAACCCGGCCGCCCGCGCCCGGCCCAGGAAGCTCCGGGTCACCTCGCGGTCGCTGCCCCAGTAGAGCTGGAACCACCGCTCGGCGTCCCCCATCGCCTCCGCGACGGTCTCCAGCGGCGTGCTCGACGCCGACGACAGGATGAACGGCACGCCCTGCGCGGCGGCGGCCCGCGCGGCCCCGCACTCCGCGTCCGGGTGCATGATCGACAGCACGCCGACCGGCGCGAGGGCCAGCGGCGCGGGCAGCGTACGTCCCAACAGCCGTACGGAGAGGTCGCGTTCCTCGACGTTCCGCAGCATGCGCGGCACGATCCGGCGGCGCTCCAGTGCGGCCCGGTTGGCCCGCTCGGTGCTGCCGTTCCCCGCGCTCCCCGCGACGTACCCGACCGGGCCCGGCCCGAGCCGGTGTTCCGCCAGTTCCTCAAGACGGGTCAGGTCGGTGGGCAGCCGGGGGACTGTCCCGTTCATCCCGTTCAGATAGATCTCGTACTGAAAGTCGGCCCACCGAGCACCCACGCCGCCGCTCCCTTTCGTTGGGGTGTCATGCTCCGCTCAGTCTGCCTCAGGGGGTGGGCGTGGCCCGAGCCTGGCCGGCGGGGTGCACGGGGTCCTGGGTGCGGGGGAGTTCGCGCAGGGTGCGCAGGGGGGAGAGGAGTGCGGGCAGCAGGCTCAGGGTCATGCCGGCCGCGCCCACGCAGAGGGTGAGCCGTGCGCCGAGGAGCGAGCCGGCGGCGCCGCCGAGGACACCGCCCAGGGCGAGGCCGCCCCACGAGACGAACCGGGCCGTCGCACTCATCCGGCCCATGAGCCGGTCCGGCGTGAGCGCCTGCTGAAAACTCGCCTGCGCCACCATCCGGACGACCCCGCCCAGCGACAGCGCGGCCAGTCCGAGCGCCGCCACCCAGACGCTCCAGCCGGGCCGCGCCAGTGCCATCAGGGCGGTCGACGGGCAGGTCACGAGCGGCGCCAGCCAGATGACCGGCCCCTGTCCGAGCCACCGCGACGCCCGGGCCGACAGCAGCGCGCCCAGCAGGCTCCCGCATCCCATGCCCGACAGGACGAGGCCGATCCCGAAGGACCCCAGGTGGATCTCCCGTGCCAGGAACACCATCAGCATGGTCTGGTACATCACCAGGAAGACGTTGAAGGTCCCGTCCGTCAGCACGGTCGCGCGCAGCACCGGCCGGTGCAGGACGAACCTCAGCCCCTCCTTGATGTCCCGCCCCAGCCGGGAACGCTCACCGCGCTCGGGCTCGGGTTCCCGCTCGCGGATGCCCGCCGCGAGCACCCCGGACGCGGCCATCCCCACCGAACTCACCAGCACCGCGACCGGCGCCCCGAGCCACCCGACCAACGGCCCCGCCACCGCCGGCCCACCGATACTCGTCACCGAACGCACCGCCGACAGCCGGGAGTTGCCCTCCACGAGATGCTCGCGCCCCACCAGATGCGGCAGATAACTGACGTACGCCACATCGAAGAACACGGTCAGCACCCCGTGCACCAACGCCACGGCATACAGCCACCAGACCGTCAGCACCCCCGCCCACCACGCGAGCGGCAACGACACCAGCACCAGCGCCCGCAGCAGATCGGTACTCACCAGCACCGACCGCTTCCGCATCCGGTCCACCCACGCCCCGGCCGGCAGCCCCACCAACAACGACCCCGCCATGGTCGTCGTACTGAGCAGCCCGACCTGGAACTCCCCGACGTCCAACGCCACGATCGCGATCAACGGCAACGTCAGAAAGACGACCCGGTCCCCCAACTGTCCCAGCGCGGTGGCCGCGAACAGGCGCCGGAAGCCGGACTCACGGAGCAGACCGAAACGGTGGGGTAAGGGCATGCGCACGACCTTGGGTGCGGGGAGAAAAGGACCGGCCAAGCCAACAGCACGGGTGGTCAAGAAGGCAATGCTCAGGCCGAGTTGTCCCGCAGCCAGGCCAGGCGTTCCGCTGTCGTGCGGGTCAGCGGGTGGTGGGGGCCGAAGACTCGGGTGTAGTCCGTGTGGCAGCGGGTGAGGAGAGTCGCGGCCTCCTCGTGGTCGCCGTTGTCGATCAGGATGTTGGCGAGGTTGTCGCGGGCGTGGAGGGTGTCGGGGTGGGATTCGCCCTTGTGGTGGAGGGTGAGGGTGAGGACTTCGCGGAGGGTGTGGGCCGCTTCGGCGTAGTGCTCGCGGGCGTGGAGGACGGCGGCGAGGTTGTTGCGGGTGGTGAGGGTGTCGGGGTGGGCCGGGCCCTTGGTGCGCTGCTGGGTGGTGAGGACCGAGCGCATCACCGCCTCCGCCTCGTCCAGGCGGTCCAGCCGGCACAGCGCTGCGCCCAGGTTGGCGCGGGCGGCCAGGCCGGTGTCCTCGTCCTGGAGGCCGCGGCGCTCCAACTTGGCGATGAGGGAGCGTAGTTCCTGTTCCGCCTCCGCCCAGTGGCCGGCCTTGACCAGGGCCGCCGCATGGCTGCTGGTGGCGGAGAGGACCGCCGGGTCGTCCGGGCCGAGCGCACGCTTGCGGCGTTCGAGTACGTCCCGGCGCAGGGCGGCCGCCTCCGGCTCGCGGCGCAGGTCCTCCAGTACCGAGGCGAGGGAGGACGCGCTGTCCAGGGTGTGCGGATGGTCCGGCCCGAGAAGTTCGGCCCGGCTGGTCCACACGCTGCGCCACACCTCCTCCGACTTGCCCAACTCGCCCGTGACGTGCATCAGTCCGGCCAGGTCGGCGGCGGTGGTCAGGGTCTCCTCGTGCACGTAGCCGAGGGTCCGGGACTGGGTGTACACCAGCGCCATCAGCCGCTCGCGCGCCTCCTCCTGGCGGCCCTCCAGGTGGGTCAGCACACGGGCGTAGTCGCGGAACGCCCGCAGGGTTTCCGGGTGTTCGGGGCCGAGTCGCTGATGGGCGGAGTTGGCGCGCATGCCGTAGAACTCGTCCGGGGGCAGGCCGACGCGGCTGATCTCCTCCTCGGTGCCGTCGTCGCCCAGCATCGTGAAGACCAGGTCGGCGGCCGGGGGCAGCTCCGGTTCGGGATCGGTGTCCCGTCGACCGTCGTCCTCGCGTTTCCTGCGCCATCCGAGGGCCATGTCCGGACCCCCTCCTCTCCTCGTCCGGCTCCGCAGGCGCTACGCCCCGGAGTGCACATGGGCGGCCCACAGGCTGGGGCTGCCGGGGAAGGCCGCCCGGCACTCCCGTACGGCGTGGTGCAGGGCGAGGGCCGCGTCCAGCTCCGCCGATGCGGCGAGCGCGTCGCGCATCCCGCCGTACAGGGTCCGCGTCACGCGTACCGCCACCGCGTCGTGCACCGGCCACAGGGTGCCGATCGCGTGCGGGTACCCGGCGATCTGGAAGGCCGAGGTGATGTGGATCGACTCGTCCGCCAGCAGCTCCGAGCCCCGCGCGGTCTCGCAGGCGGACAGTACGGCGAGCCGGGCGTCCGGCAGCTCAAGACGGGAGAGGTGACGTACCGTCAGCGGATGCTCTTGGTGGTCGTGCACCAGCAGCCGCGCCCCGGACGGGTCGTCCGGCTCGCTCACCCCGTGGCAGGCGAAGTGGACGTACGGATGGGCGGGCAGCGCCGCCAGCACCCCGGCGAACGTGGCACGCGGGCCCGCGATCACCTCGGTCGGCAGCAGTGCGCTCAGCTCCCGTACCTCCCGGCGCACCCCGCCGAGCCTGCGGGCTCCGGGGGCGTCGGGCACGACCACCGCGAGCAGGCGCCCGGCAGGCGGGGGACCGGCCGCGCGGGCGCGGGCGTACGCCAGGGCGCGGACGGTCGGCGTGTAGGAGGAGACCGCGAGGTCCAGCACCGTACGGGAGGGGTCGCCGTGGTGGCCGGACGCGTGCAGCGGCAGTGCGGCCAGCGGGCCGCCCGGCGACCACCACAGCCTCGGCCAGACACCGTCCGCCGGCGGGGCGGACAGCCCCAGCGCGTCGAGGACCGGGCCGGTGACGTGGTCCCACGTCCAGGCGAGCACCTCCGCGAGCGTCTCCTGCGCGGCCCGCTCCCCGTCCGGCACGGCCGCCTCGGCGAGCGCGGTGCCGAGCCGCCGCGCCTGCGCCTCCACGACGGCGGGACCGGCACCCGGCAGCGGGACCGGCAGCACCCGGTCCGGCAGCAGGACCAGCGCGTCGCTGCGGTACGGGCTCGCGTACACCAGGACCACCGGCCCCCGCCCGGCGCACGCCCGCACCTCGGCGGTCGTCGGACCGTCCAGGAAGCCGCCGAAGCCGGGCAGCGTGCGGATCTCCGCGACCAGGTCCGCCCAGTACGCCGCGAGCATGTGCCGTTCGTCGGTGTCCTCCTCCGCGGGGTCCAGCGCGTCGATGAGGTCCCGAAGCTCCACGAAGCGGTCGGCGGCGACCGGATACGCGGCCCGCAGCCGCTCCAGCTCGGCGCGGGCCGTGATGGTCTGCCCGAGCAGCACCCCGCGCCCCTGCTCCAGCAGCAGCACCGCGTGGTCGAGCCGGCCCAGGTGCACCGCGCACGCGGCGGCGTCCGCGGCGAGCCCCTGCACGCTGATCAGCCCGTGTTCCTGGTCGTCGCGGGTCAGCCGTCTGCTGATGCTGAACGGCAGCAGGGCGAGGGCGAGTTCGAACCCGTCGAGTGCCTGCTCCCAGCGGCCCGCGTCCGCCGCCGCGACACCCCGGGAGTAGGCGGCCCGCACGCGCTGCGCGGCGGGCAGCGCCGTGATCCCGGCGACCTGCCGGTAGGCGTCCTCCGCCGCGAGCAGCACCGCCGGGTCCTCGGTCACCGCGTGCAGGGAGCGCAGCGCGGACGCGTACGACTGGAGCCGGTTGGCGGTGGGGGCCGCGCCGGGGGCCGACGCCCACACGGACCGGCCCAGCGTGGTCACCGCCTGGTTCAGCAGCACCGGGTCCTCCGCCGCGCGGGCGCCCGTGAGCTGGGACAGGCCCAGGTTGTGCAGATAGTCGGCGTGCTCCGAGGTGCCGTACGCCGTCCGCTCCACGGCCTCGGTCAGCATGGCGACCGACTCCGCCAGGTCGGCCGGGTCGCCGCCGGACTCGTACCGCTGGAAGAGGGCGTTGCCGAGGTGGTTCAGCCGCATGGCCCGCTCCGCGCCGCCCGGCGGGGTGCGGGCGAGGACGCGGCGGGCGGCCTCGACGGCCTCGGCGGCGGCGTCGGGGTCGCCGGTGCGGTCGTACCAGGTCTGGAGGACCACGCCGAGGTTGGCGAGCTGGGTGTCGGAGTCCGTCGACGTACGCGGGGTGTTCAGCGCGAGCCGGGCCAGGCGGGCGGCCTCCCGCAGGGTCTCCAGGTCGCCGGTCTGGTGGTAGCGCTCGCGCAGGGCCAGGGCGAGGTTCGCCACCCGGCCCAGGTGGCCGTCCTCCTGCGGCGAGGGTTCCGCGCAGGCGGCGCGCAGGACGCGTACGGACTCGTCCAGCAGGGCCACGTCGCCGGTGCGCTCGCCCAGCCGGTGCAGGGCGTTGCCCAGGCTGTTGAGCCGGTGCGGGGCGGCCCGGCTGCCCTCGGGTGTCTCCCGTACGGCCTCGCCGAGCAGGGCCACGGCGGCGCGGAGCGGCTCGGTGTCCTCGGTGTGCTCGGCCGCCAGCCGGAGGGCCACGCCCAGGCCGGTGAGGGTGCGCGCCCGTAGGGGATGGCCCCTCGGGGTCTCGGCGAGGGCGGCGTCGTGGGCGGCGACCATGGCCTCGATGTCGGCGGGAGCGCCGGTGAGTTCGGCCTTCGTCTGCCAGGCCGTGGCCAGGTGGTGCAGGGCCTGCGGGCGGCGGGGCGGCGGGGTGTCCGCGAGGGCCGCGCTCAGCAGCTCGACGGCCTCACGGGCCCGGGCGGGGTTCCGGTGCAGCTCGGCGGTGTGGCGGAGGCTCGCCGCCAGGTTGTTCCGCACGGTCGGCAGCTCCGGGGAGCCCTCGGGCAGCAGGGTCAGGGCCACCCGGCGCAGGTGCTCCGCCTCCGCGAGGTCGGCGAGGTCGCCCGTCGCCTCGCCGCGTTCGGCCAGCAGGCCGCCGAGGGTGTCGAGGGTGAACGGCCGGTTGTCCCAGCCCCGCACGGGCAGCTCGGCGGCACGCCGCAGGGCGGCGATGCCCGCTTCCAAGTCGGCCGGATCGCGGATGAGTTCATGGCGGTCGGCCAGCATGCGGCCCAGGAGGCGGAAGTCCTGCTCGTCGGGGGCGGGGCCTGCCGTGAGCGCGTGTCCCTCGGTGATCGACTCGTCCAGGTCCCGCCGGTCGCGGAACTCCGACCAGCGCATCACGAGCGTGCTGCGCAGTGCCGCCCGGCACGCGGTGTGGACGGGGCCCTCGGGCGGCGCCGCGCGGAGGGCCTCCCGGCAGAGGCCGACCGCGCTGTCCAGCGGACGGCGGTCACCTGATCGGTCGAACTCATCGATCAGCGAGGCGACTTGGCGGAGCGCGTGCCCAGCCGCTCCGTGCGCGTCCGACATGACCGGCCCCCGTGTGTGACGCCATGGGCTCTCGAGGCCCGAGCCCGATTTTACCCAAGTGGTCCCTTCGGCGCCCTCGTTATGCTGAGTCGCCGGTCGGCTGGTCCCAGGGAGGTACGACGATGAGCGGGCTCGACGACGACGTGGACGGCGGCCTCGGCCACGAGCGACTGGCGGCCCTCTGTCACCGGTTGACCGAGCGGGCGCCCGAACTCGGCCCCGAGGGGCGCCGGTTGATCGACCACATCACCACCGAGGTACGCGGCGGCCGCTCACCGGAGGAACTGGAGGACTCCTTCGACGAGTTGGAGGACCTCCTGCTGGCCGCCGGTTTCACCGCCGGCCTCGGTTCGTACCGCACCGACATCCCGCCCGTCTATCAGCGGTTCCCCGGCGCCGGGCACCCGCTGCTGCGCGTACTGGCGTGTCCGGGCGGCGGCTGCGCCCGCGTCGAGGCACCCGAGCCCGAAAGCCCGGCCCAGTGCATGGTCTTCGGGCGGCCGCTGCGGGAGATCAGGCTGCGCCCGTGACCGCGTTCCTCAACGCGCTCGGCGGCAAGCTGGCCGAGCGCTGGCTCGCCCTACTGGCCGTCCCCGGCCTGGTGTACCTCGTCGCGCTGGCCACCGCCCTCACCCTCGGCCAGCGGCACTGGCGGGACACCGGGCGGCTGCGCGAGCGCCTCGACGCCCTCGCCGCCGCTCCGGGCGCCCACAGCGCGGGCGTGCTCGCGGTGTGCGCGGTCGCCGTGCTGGCCGGGGCCGCGCTGACGGGCACCGGTGCGCAGGCGGTGGGCGCGCTGGTCGAGCGGGTCTGGCTGGCGGGTCCGCGCGGGCCGGTGACCCGGTGGCTGACGGAGCGCCGGGCGCGCAGGTGGCGGGCCGCCGACGGTGCCTACCGTACGGCCCTGGTCGCGGCCGGCCGGGCCCGGCTGGGCGGCGCCGCCGACGCGGACGCCCTGGTGGCGGAGGCGGAGGCGGGGTACGCCCGGCGCAACGAGGTCGGGCTCGTCGCGCCGCGCCACCCCTTCTGGACCGGAGACCGGGTCACCACCCCGGACCGGCGCGTGTGGCGGGCGTACCGCCTGGACCTGACCGCCGCCTGGCCCCACCTCTGGCTCCTCGCCCCCGACAGCACCCGCGCCGAACTCGGCACCGCCCGCACCGCGTTGAGCGCCGCCGCACGGCTCACGGCCTGGGGTCTCGGCTACCTGCTGCTGGCCGTGTGGTGGTGGCCCGCCGCACTGGTCGGCGCGGCCACGCTGACGACGGGTGCCGTACGCGGCCGTACGGCGGCTGCGTCCTTCGCGGAACTGGCGGAGGCCCTGGTCGACCTCCAGGGCCCGGACCTGGCCCGCACCCTCGGCCTGGACTGCGCGGGCCGCCTCACCCCGGAGACGGGCGAAGAGGTGACCCGCCTGCTGAGCAAGCCCGACTGAGCCCGTCGGCGGAGTCACACACCGGCCAGTGCGGGCGCCTCCGTGATCGGCGGCACCGGGACCTCCCTGGTCCGCACCCAGCGCGCACCCTCCGGGCCATAGGCGGCCCTCGGCTCCGGGAACAGCCACAGCAGGGACAGGTACAGCACCGCCGCCACGGCCAGCGACAGCGGCAGGCTGATGTCGACCCCGCCCGCCAGGTCGCCCAGCGGGCCGACGAACTGGCCGGGGATGTCGGTGCACAGGATGCCGAGGGCCGCCGACACCCACCACGCGGTCATCCCGCGCCAGTTCCAGCCGTGGGTGAACCAGTAACGGCCGCCCCGCTGGCGGCGGTTGAAGACCTGGAGGGCGTCCGGGTCGTACCAGCCGCGCCGGGTGAAGAAGCCGAGGATCATCACCACCATCCACGGCGTGGTGCACGTGATGATCATCGTGGCGAAGGTGGAGATCGACTGCACCAGGTCCAGGGCGAACCGGCCGACGAAGATGAACGCGATCGACACCACGCCGACCAGCATGGTCGCCCGCACCCGCGACAGCCGGGGGAACACCGAGGAGAAGTCCAGCCCGGTGCCGTACAGCGCGGTCGTGCCGGTGGACATGCCGCCGATCAGGGCCAGCAGGCACACCGGCAGGAAGAACCAGCTCGGGGAGATCGCCAGCAGCCCGCCCACGAAGTCGGGCGCCGCCGGGTCGACGTACTTCGGAGCCTTGGTGGCGATGATGCTCGCCGTCGCGAGGCCGAACACGAAGGGGAGCAGGGTGGCGAGCTGGGAGAGGAACGCGGCGCCGACCACCCGCCGGCGCGGGGCGTCCGCCGGGATGTACCGCGACCAGTCACCGAGGAACGCCCCGAACGACACCGGGTTGGACAGCACGATCAGCGCCGCCCCGATGAAGGACGGCCAGAACATCGCCTGCGTCGCGGCATCCGCCGAGGCGGTGAACGAGCCCCCGTACGACGGGTCGAAGTCACCGGCGAAGGCGACCGCGCCCAGCAGGAACAGCACCGTCGCCGAGGTCACCGCGATCTTGTTGACGAACAGCATGAACCGGAACCCGTACACGCACACCGCGAGCACCAGCCCGGCGAACAGCGCGTAGGCGACCACGTACGACAGCGTGCCGCGCGGGAGGCCGAACAGGCGGTGCGCGCCGCCGACCAGGGCGTCGCCCGAGCTCCACACCGAGATGGAGAAGAACGCCACCGCCGTCAGCAGGGACAGGAAGGAGCCGACCACACGGCCGTGCACACCCAGGTGCGCCGAGGAGGAGAC
Source organism: Streptomyces bauhiniae (assembly GCF_004784475.1). GTDB lineage: Bacteria > Actinomycetota > Actinomycetes > Streptomycetales > Streptomycetaceae > Streptomyces > Streptomyces seoulensis. Next base: position 307,508 of record NZ_SRRT01000002.1, on the reverse strand, counting down.
CGCGTTGTTGGTGCCGTTGGCCGGCCCGAACATCGCCATCGGACACAGGATCAGGGCGCCCGCGAGCACGCCGAGCACGGTCGCCGCGAGGCCCTGCCAGAAGGAGAGCCCGAAGAGGATCGGGAACGCGCCCAGGACGCAGGTGGAGAAGGTGTTGGCGCCGCCGAAGGCGACCCGGAACAGGTCGAACGGGGTCGCGGTGCGCTCCGCGTCGGGGATGCGCTCGACTCCGTAGGGCTCGACCTCGGTGAGCGAGGGGGCGGGGGAGTTGGGGTGCTGTGAGGTCAACTGGGGCTCCAGGGACGGGGTCTGCCGACGGTACGGCCGGATCGGCACGGCGAGCCAGGGGACGTTTCATCCATCTCCGGCCGCCCCTGTGGAGGGTTCGACCATCCGGAGGGGTCGGCGAAACCCGGGCGAACGCGGGGAATCGTGAAGGTGTCGCGGGCGGATCGTGAAAGCGGCCCCGGCGCGGGTGGGCGGAATGTTTCAGGCCGATTGCTCAGGCGGTGAGTTCCGGCCATCGGGCCGATCCCGGTATTCGGAAAGCCCGGCGTTGAGGGGCCGACGTGTTCGAATTCCGTGACTTCGCGCCACTGATTCAATACGCAATGTTACTGAAAGTCATGGGTGGGATGTGTGTTCCGGCTGCGGACTCGGCAGAGTGGCGCTCGCCGTCGCGGCGCCCCACCGGGCAAAGGACGGCACACCCTCAAAATCGAGCGGAAGGATGCACACCATGCGGAACACCGCGCGCTGGGCCGCGGCCCTCGGCCTCACCGCCGCCGCCGTCTGCGGACCCCTGACCGGTTCCGCCGTAGCCGCGCCTGCCTCCCTGTACGCGCCCTCGGCACTGGTCCTCACCACCGGGCACGGCGACAGCGCGACCACGGTCACCCCGGAGCGCGCCGTCACCCTGAGCTGCGCCCCGACGGCCACCGGCACCCACCCCGCGGCGGCCGCCGCCTGCGACGAACTGCGCGGCGTCAGCGGCGACTTCACTGCCCTGAAGGCCCGCCCCGACGTGTACTGCACCCGGCTGTACGACCCCGTGGTCGTCACCGTCCAGGGTGTCTGGCAGGGCCAACGGGTCGCCTACGAGCGCACGTTCGGCAACGCTTGCGCGAAGGACGCGCTGAACAGCAGCGTCTTCGCGTTCTAGACCGGGATCGCACGGGCTCCGTGCCGCAGGGTCGGTTTCGCAACTGGGGAGTGCGGCCCCTGGGGCGGAGCGACCGGCGATCCCGTACCGGGAGGGTGAGGCGGAGTGGGGCCGCCGCCTTCCGGACCCACAGCCGCTTCCCGGCCAGGCCCGTGGGGGGCCTCGCCGGGAAGCGGCACATCCATCCCTACGCCAGTTGCCTGCGCACCAGTTCGTGCAGCCGGCCCCCGGTGTCGGCGAGCAGTTCGGCGGGGGTGCCCTGCTGGATCACCTTGCCGTCCTCCATCACCACCACCCGGTCCGCGTCCATCACGGTGGACAGCCGGTGCGCGATGACCACCCGGGTGGCGTTCAGCTTGCGGGTGGACTCGATGACCGTGCGCTGGGTGTCGTTGTCCAGGGCGCTGGTCGCCTCGTCGAAGAAGAGGATGCGCGGCCGGCGGATCAACGCCTGGGCGATCATCAGCCGTTGGCGCTGCCCGCCGGAGACCGCGCCGCTCCCGGCGACGATGGTGTGCAGCCCCATCGGCATCCGCCGCACGTCCTCCGCGAGGCCCGCCAGCTCGATGGCCGCCATGACCTCCTCCGGCGTGTACGGCTCGGTGCCGCAGACCACGTCCATGATGGAGCCGTTGAACGGCTGGGCGTGCTGGAGCACCACCCCGCACTGCCGCCGCACCGCCGACTGGTCCAGCGCGCCGAGATCCTGGCCGTCGTACAGCACACTGCCGGAGACCGGCTTGTCGAAGCCGATCAGCAGGCGCAGCAGGGTCGACTTGCCGCAGCCGCTCGGGCCGACCACCGCGACGAACTCGCCCGGCCGCACCGCGAAGGACACGTCGTCCAGCACCAGCGGGCCGTCGTCGGAGTAGCGGAACGACAGCCGCCGGGCCTCCAGCGCGCCGGTCAGCGGGCCCGGCCGGGTGCTGCCCGCCCGCACCTCCGGGGTGGCGTCCAGCACCGGGCGCAGCTCCTCGAACAGCGGCAGCGCCGCCACCGCCGACACGAAGGCGCCGGTGAGCTGGGTGACCGAGGTCAGCACCATCGTCACCGCCGTGCTGAAGGTGAGGAACGCCGCCGCCGACATCGCGCCCTTCGCCGGACCCGCCAGCAGCATGAACATCACCAGCGTGCACACCGGCAGATACACCGCGCCCAGCACCGAGCTGAGGTTCTTGATCCGGCCGACCTTCTGCTGGAGCTCCCGGCTGCGGGCGAACTCCCGCGCCCAGGCGGCGTAGGCGTAGTTCTCCGCCGACGCCACCCGCAGCTTGGGCAGGCCGCGCAAGGTCTGGAACGCCTGGTTGTTCAGCTTGTTGCCGAGGGTCACCAACCGCCGCTGCCAGCGCACCTGCCACAGCCCAAGTCCCGTGAAAACGGCGCCGATCACCAGGAGCATCGCGATCGCGGCCATCGCCATCGGCACGCTGTAGTACAGCAGCAGGCCGACGTTCATCGCGCCGATCGTCACCGACTGCGCCACCACCGGGCCGACGCCCGCCAGCAGCCGCCGGATCGAGCTGATGCCCATCGCGGCGCTCGCCAGCTCACCGGTGGAGCGTCCGCTGAAGAAGCGGGTCGGCAGCCGCAACAGCCGGTCCCAGACCGCCGGTTGGAGCGAGCCCTCGATGCGCCCCTCAAGACGCAGGATGGTGAGGTTCTCCAGCAGCGTGAACGCCGCCGACACCACCCCGCTGAGCATCACCGCGAGACAGACCTGCGCGATCAGGTTCTCCCGCGCCTGCGGTACGTACTCGCCGAGCACCTTGCCCGTGGCGATGGGCACGAGCGCGCCGATCGCCACCGTGACCAGCCCCGCGAGCAGCAGGTTCAGCACATCGTTCCGCGTCCCGCCCAGGCTGAACCGGAGCAGGCCCAGCGGGCCGAGCCGCTTCTCGGGCAGCGGCCGGTAGAACATCACCGCACGCGGCTCGAACTCCTCCGCGTTCGCCTTCTCCACCGGCGTCTCCCGGCCGGTCGCCGGCTGTACGGCCACATAGCCGCCCCGGCGCCACAGCAGCGCCACCGGCGCCCCGGACAGCGCCCGGTGACCGACCAGCGGGCCCACGTTCTCCCGCCACCAGCGGCCCTCCAGGCGTACCGCCCGGACCCGGACCCGGGAGGCCAGCGCGACGCGCTCCACCGGGTCCAGCCGCTCGCTCTCGCCGATCCCGCGCGCCGGGTCGGCCAGTGTGATCCCGGCCGCCTGCGCGACCAGCTTGCAGGCCGCGTACCCGGCGTCCGCGTCGGCCGCCGTGGTCCGCCGGTCCGAGCGCTTGCCGATGGAGGCGAGCAAGGTCTGGTCGGCCTGGGCGCGTACCGCCTCACCGGCCTTGATGCCGGCCGCCGCCCGTGTCTCGTGGGTGCGCTCCAACTGCTCGATCCAGCGGTCCAGCGCGGTCAGCAGCCGGTACTGCTGGTCGACCAGGCTCTGCCACAGCCCCGGGTCCATCAGCAGGTCGGCCGCCGCCTCCGCGCCGTACACCGAGCCGTACTGCACGCTGCCCGGCGGCACCTGCATCCAGAACACGTCGTCGTCCGACGGCGCCACCGACCGGTCCTCGGCGAGCGGCGCCTGGAACAGCACCGACAGGCCCCGGCCGACGCCGAGGGCGAGGGCGTACTCCAGCGGGCTGGAGGAGGGCGGGACGTACTGCGGGTTGCCGTACTCGTCGTAGGACCAGGTCTCGGTGTGCGCGCCCTGGTACAGCTCGCGCAGGTTCACCCGGTGCACCACACAGTCCCGCACCGGGCGGGCCACCAGGGTGTGCTGGGGTCCGGCGACCGGGCCGAGCAGCAGCGCGCCCGCCTCCACCCGGCCCAGGTGGTGCCAGTGGCCCTGCTCGGCGGCGTCCACCGCGAACAGGTCCAGCGCGCCGGCCGCCACCAGCCAGAGCACCTGCGGACCCTCGAGATCCAGCCGGTTCAGCCCGGCGCAGTCGACCCGCGTACCCAGCGAGCCGAGGGCGCCCAGCACCAGATCACCGTCGTGCGTGGACGTCATCTCACCGCTCCCTGACCAGCGCCGCGTACGCGCCACCGCGCGCCACCAGCTCCTCGTGCCTGCCCCGCTCCACGACCGTGCCGTGCTGGAGCACCACGATCTCGTCGCTGTCACGGACCGTGGACAGCCGGTGGGCGATCACCACACAGGCGCAGCCGCGCCGGCGCAGGTTGTCCATCACCGTCAGCTCCGTCTCCGCGTCCAGCGCGCTGGTCACCTCGTCCAGCACCAGGATGCTGGGGCGGCGCACCAGCGCCCGCGCGATCTCCAGCCGCTGGCGCTGACCGCCGGAGAAGTTGCGGCCGTCCTGCTCGACCTTGCTGTGCACCCCGCCCGGCCGGCGCGCCACCACGTCGTACAGCGCCGCGTCCCGCAGCGCCTCCTCCACGGCCTCGTCCGGGATCGAGGGGTCCCACAGCGCCACGTTGTCGCGGACCGAGCCCTCGAAGAGGAACACGTCCTGGTCCACGAAGGACACCGAGGCGGCGAGCGCGCCGCGCGGGATGTCCTCCAGCCTGCGGTCGTCGATCCGGATCACGCCCTCCCAGGGCGAGTACAGCCCCGAGATCAGCCGGGACACCGTCGACTTGCCGCTGCCCGAACCGCCCACCAGGGCCACCTGCTGCCCCGGACCCACCGTGAGGTCGAAGTCGGTCAGCAGCGGCTTGTCCAGCGGGCTGTAGCCGAAGGTGACGCCCTCCAGCTCGACGTGCCCGCGCAGCCTGCGGGTGTCGTCGGCGCCCTGGGGGCGCGCGTACAGCGGGTCGGCCTGGAAGTTCTCCACGTCCTTCAGCCGGGCCACGTCGGCCGCGAAGTCCTGGATGCGGCCCGCCACGCCGTTGAGCCGGGTGAGCGGCGCGGTGAAGCGGGCCACCAGCGCCTGGAACGCCACCAGCAGACCGACCGAGATGTGCCCCTCGACCGCCCTGAGGCCGCCGATCCACAGGATCAGCGCACTGTTGAAGGTGGCCAGCGTCGGCGCGACCACGCCCAGCCAGGCGCTCGGCACCCCGAGCTTCTGCTGCTCCTCCAGCGTCGCCGCGTGCTGCCCGGCCCACTTGCGGAAGTAGCCGTCCTCCCCGCCGGTCGCCTTCATCGTCTCGATGAGCTGAAGCCCGGTGTAGGAGGTGTTGGTCAGCCGCGCGGTGTCCGCCCGCAGCTTCGCGGTACGCGTCGCGCGCAGCCGGATCACCAGCCGCATCGCCACGATGTTCAGCAGGGCCACGCCGATGCCGACGAAGGTGAGCTGCGGGTCGTAGGTGTACAGCAGCACCGCGTACAGCACGACCACGATCGCGTCCACGCCCGCCGCCGCGAGGTCGCGGGCCAGGGTCTCGGCGACCTGGTCGTTGGACTGCAGCCGCTGGACGAGGTCGGCGGGGGAGCGCTGGGAGAAGAAGGTGACCGGCAGCCGCAGCAGATGGCGCAGGAAGCGCGCGCTGGACAGGGTGGAGGAGATGATCCGGCCGTGCAGCAGGTTGGCCTGCTGGAGCCAGGTCAGCACCAGGGTCAGCGCCACACAGGTCGCCATCGACGCGAACAGCACGCCGAGCAGCGAGGTCTGGCCGCCGATCAGAAACATGTCGATATAGGTACGGCTCAGCGCGGGCACCGCCGCGCCCACCGCGACCAGCAGCAGGCTCGCCAGCACCGCCGCCGGCAGCGTGCCCGCCGTGCCGCGCAGCCGGGCGGGCATCGCGCCGAGCACTCCGGGCTTGCGGCCGCCCTTGCTGAAGCCGTCGCCCGGCTCCAGCACCAGCACCACTCCGGTGAAGCTGCCGTCGAACTCCTCCATGGGCACGAACCGGCGGCCCTTGGCGGGGTCGTTGATGTACACCCCGCGCCGGCCGAAGCGGCGGCCCATGCCGTCGTAGACGACGTAGTGGTTGAACTCCCAGAACAGGATGGCCGGGGCGCGCACGTCGGCGAGCGCCGCGAGGTCCATCTGCATGCCCTTGGCGGTCAGCCCGTAACTCCGGGCTGCCTTCAGCAGGTTGCTCGCGCGCGAGCCGTCGCGGGAGACACCGCAGGCGATGCGGAGTTCCTCCAGCGGGACATGGCGGCCGTAGTGGCCGAGCACCATGGCGAGGGAGGCGGCACCGCACTCGACGGCCTCCATCTGCAGCACGGTGGGCGTACGGACCGTGCCGCCACGGGGTTTGGGCACCGGGCGGCGAGCGGGAGAGGCCCGTCTGCGGCCGCGGTTCTCCTGCGCGGTGTCGGTCGGGGCGGTCACGGAAGCAGCCAATCGATCGGGCGCTGGTCGCTCAGATGGACCGCACCGGAGGCCAGGGTCATGGAGTCGAGCCCGAAGGGCGGCCCACCCGCCGACGACCAGCGGTAACCGCTCCTCGCCGACGAGGACTTGTCCAGCGCCACGAGGACGGCGACCGGGCGGCCCTTGCTGGTGAATTGCTTGCCGAGCTGGCTGTCGCCGAGGAACGCGCCGATCGACTGCGCGGACTGCGCCGTGCGGTCCACGGACTTCACCGTGCCGCGCAGCACGCCGTAGCGCTCGGCCGGTACGGAGGACACGGTCAGGTCGACCGTGGCGTGCGCGGGAATCGAGGCGGCGTTCTCGGCGGGGACGTACACCGTCGCGTAGAGGGGGTCGGAGTCGTGCGCGACCTTCTCCACCGCGGCCACGTCGGCGCCGGGCTGCACGATCTGCCCGATGGTCGCGGCCAGCGCGGTGATCCGCCCCGCGGCGACGGTACGGATCACCGAATCGCCCTCGGCGGTACGGACCTTGAGCACGGGGGCGTTCGCGGGCAGCCGTTGCCCCTGCCTGGCGAGCACACCGGTGACCTGTCCGGCCACCGGGCTCTGGAGGACGTAACTGCCCTGCCCGTGGTTGAGGATGGCCGGGGCGCTCACGGTGGAGGCGACCGAACCGGTCACCGCCCACACCGAGGCGGCCGCCATCACGACGACGGTGATGCCCAGCACGAGCCACCCCTGCGGGCGTGCCAGCCGCACCGGGAGGTCGAGATCCTCCGGCGACTGGAGCTTGGCGAGGGCCTGTTGGCGGAACTGCACGGAACTTCCCTCACCCGAGGAGAGACGACGGCACGGAATTGTTTCGGGACGCCCGAGAGTCCCGGACCCGCGAGGGGGTCCGGGACTCTCGGTGACACCGAGGTGCGGTCAGAGACCGGCGACCAGGCCGGTGACCGGGGCCGTGTTGAGGCCGGTGACACCCTCGACGGTGCCGACGACGGTGTCCACCAGGCCGGAAACCGGGGCGATGCCGTTGACGGCGCCGGTCACGGTGGAGAGGGCGTTCACGGACAGGCCGCCGGAAACGTTGTCCAGCTCGGCGTCCGAGATCTCGACGGTCTCGACACGGGGGGTGGAGTTCATGAGGGAACTTCCCTTCGTATGGGTCTTCACAAGGGGGGAGCGGCCCCCTCTGGGGACAGATGACGGCCGCGACCGCGAGGAGTTCCAGACCTTCGGGCCGCCGTCTCCGGCAGCCCTGGGGCGGTTCCTGCGATGCGATGGATCAAAGCACGCACGCAGCGCCCGGTTCCACTTGCTCAGGGCTCTCACCAGCGAGTTCGGTCCACGGTGAGGTTCATTCGTGCAGGGGCGCGCACGCCGTGGACGGTTCTCCTTCACATTCCCCGCGTCGTCGTCGCGCCGTCTCCACTACCGCCGGTAACGCGAATCCGGCACACCTCTCCAAAGGCGTGTCCGGGACACCCGCACCGGTGTGCAAACCTCGCGGTCCGTGACCTGCCTGGGTGCGGGATGTGCAGATTCCCTGAAGCGGGGATTCCGCTACCGGTGTTGGGCGCACGGCGACCGGTCGGTGACGCGGGGTCACTGAGGTGCCGGTGTGTCAGAAGAGGCGTGGGCGTGGCCGATTCCCCACCCACGCAACGAAGTTGGCGATCGGGATTGAACGCGCTGGGCCGGACGCCCGTACCTGTAGCCAGCCGGCACCCCCCTACGAACTGCCCGACAGCGGCAGACCCCCGCACCCAGGAGGTCGAGAAGTTGAGTCACAAGCGCATGCCCAAGAGGAAGGCCGCGATAGCGGTCGGCGGTGTCGCGGCGCTCGGAGCGGCGGCCCTGCTGCTGCCCAACGCCATGGCCTCCCAGGACAACTCCCAGGATCAGGGGGCGGCCGCGGCGGGCAACGCGAGGACCCTCAAGACCACCGACGCGACCGCGCTCGCCGCCCAGTTGAAGCAGTCCCTCGGCGGCCAGTTCGCCGGTGCCTACTACGACAGCGCCAAGCGGCAGCTCGTCGTCAACGCGGTCGGTGACGGTGCCGCCGTCGCACGTGCGAAGAGTGCGGGCGCGGTCGTACGGCAGGTGGAGAACAGCACCGCCGACCTCCAGTCCGCCGCGAAGACCCTGCGGACCAAGGCGGCCATCCCCGGTACCGCCTGGGCCGTCGACCCGCGCACCAACAAGGTGATCGTCAGCGCCGACTCCACGGTGACCGGCGCCAAGTGGGACCGGCTGGAGTCCACCGTCGACGGCCTCGGCTCCGGCACCGCCACCCTGAAGAAGACCGGCGGCACCTTCAAGACCTTCGTCTCCGGCGGCGACGCGATCTTCTCCCAGGTGCAGGGCGGCGGCGTCCGCTGCTCCCTCGGCTTCAACGTCACCGCCGCCGACGGCAGCCCCGCCTTCCTGACCGCCGGTCACTGCGGGGTCGCGGCCGAGGAGTGGTCCGACTCGCAGACCGGGCAGCCCATCGCCACCGTCGACCAGGCCACCTTCCCCGGCGAGGGCGACTTCTCCCTCGTCAAGTACGACGACCCGGCGACCGAGGCGCCCAGCGAGGTCAACGCGGGCAACGGCCAGGTCGTGGCGATCACCCAGGCCGCCGAGGCCACCGTCGGCTCCACCGTGTTCCGCATGGGCTCCACCACGGGGCTGCACGACGGCCAGGTCACCGGCCTCGACGCCACCGTCAACTTCCAGAGCGAGACCGACCCGAACGGCGTCGACACCGTCACCGGTCTCATCCAGACCGACGTGTGCGCCGAGCCGGGCGACAGCGGCGGCTCGCTGTTCACCCAGGAGGGCGCGGCGATCGGCCTGACCTCCGGCGGCAGCGGCGACTGCACCAGCGGCGGCGAGACCTTCTTCCAGCCGGTCACCACCGCCCTCGCGGCCACGGGCGCGACCCTCGGTGACGGGGGCGCGGGCGCGGGTGCCGGCGACGACCAGGCGGGCGCGGGCGACCAGGCCGGTGCCGGGGACGAGGCCGGTGCGGGCGACCAGGCGGGTGCGGGCGACCAGGCGGGTGCCGGTGCCGGTGACCAGGCCGGCGGCGACGAGATAGGCGGCGCCGACGACCAGGCCGGTGCGGGAGCCGGTGCGAGCGCCGACGACCAGGCCGGTGCGGGCGCGGGTGCCGCTCAGGAGCAGGGCACCAAGCACCACCACCGCAACCGTCAGCAGGGCGGAACCTCCGCCAACTGACGCACCGGGTCCGGCCCTTCGGCGGAAGGGCCGGGCCCTCCGCGTGCCGGGCGCTCAACTCCCGTCCCGCGCCCGCAGCAACAGCACCGCCACATCGTCCACCCGGTCCCGCCCCGCCGTACCGTGCCGGACCAGCGCGTCCGCCAGCTCCTCCAGCGGACCGTCGCCCGCCTCGGAGAACAGCGCCCCCAGGTCGATCAGCGCGTCCTCGATGTCCACACCGGGCGACTCCACGAGGCCGTCCGTATAAAGGGCGAGCACCGAGCCCGGCGTCAGCGTCACCTCCGTCGTCGGGTACGCCGCCTCCGAGTCGATGCCGAGCAGCGGACCCCCGGCCAGGTCCAGCACCCGTACCCGCCCGTCCGGACGCCGGAGCAGCGGAGGCGGATGACCCGCCCGCGCCATCACGGCCCGGCCGTGCGCGGGGTCGAGGCGGAGGTAGAGACAACTGGCGAACAGCTCGGTGCCGAGGTCGATCAGCAACCGGTTGATGCTGCCCATCACCTCGCCCGGCGCCTGCCCCACCGCGCTGTACGCGCGGACGCCGGTACGGATCTGGCCCATCAGCGCCGCCGCCGTCACGTTGTGCCCCTGGACGTCGCCGATCACGGCGGACGCCTGCGGCCGGGTCGGCACCAGATCGTAGAAGTCGCCGCCGATGTCCATGCCCCGCGTCGCCGGGAGATAGCGCGCGGCCGCCTCGATGCCGGGCGGCGGGTACAGCGAGTGCGGCAGCAGCGCCTCCTGGAGCCCGTGCGCCAGCCGGTGCTTGGCGTCGTACAGCATCGTCCGCTCCAGCGCCTGGGCGATCAGCCCGGCGAGGCTGGTCAGCACCGCCCGCTCCTCGGCGGGGAAGGAGTGCGGCTCCGGGTACGCCAGCACACACGTCCCCACCCGGCGCCCGGACGCGACCAGCGGCAGGAAGGCCCAGGCCGCGAAGCCGTCGCGGGACTCGCGCCGCACGGGATACAGCCGCTCCAACTGCTCCCGCGACTCGAAGAACGCGGGCACTCCACTGCTCAACGCCTGGGTGCCCGGGGTCCGTTCGCTCAGCGGCAGCCCGTCGAACCACCCGGCCACCCGCTCGTCCGGATAGCCGCGGTGCCCGAGCACCCGCATCCGCCCCTCCTCGGCGGCGAGCAGCATCAGCGCATGACTGCCGACCGCCGGACCCACCTCGTCCGCGACCAACTGGACCAGGTCGTCCACCGCCACCGCCTCGGTCAGCGCCCCCGTCAGGCTCAGCAGCCGGGAGATCGTCACCAGCCGGTGCGGCCGCGCCCCGGCCGGCACGCCCGTGCGCTCGGTCAGCACCCGGACCCGCGTGATGCGCACGCTCACCCCGGTGCTGCCCGGATAGAGCCGGAAGGACAGCCAGTGGCCGGGCGGCCGCAGCGCCACGAACGAGGTCGGACGGCGGCTGATCAGCGCGGCCCGGTAACGGTCCTCGTACAGCGGGTCGTTGAGCCATGGCACCGACACCCAGGGCAGCGTGCCGAGCAGTTCGGCGGCGGGACGGCCGAGGAGTTCGGCGGCCGCCGAGTTGACGTGGCCGATCCGGCCGTGCAGATCGAGCGACACCAGCCCGTACGGCAGCCGGGCCACCATCCGTGCCGCCTCCACCGGACCGAGGGTGTCCACGACGGCCGCGTCCGGGGTCGCCACCAGATCCCGCTCGGGGCCCAGCGGCAGATTCTCGGCCGACGCCCGCGCCAGCACCCGGGTCAGCCGCTCGCACCCGGCCGACAGCAGCGTCCGCTCCCGCTCGGTCAGCTCCGGGCCGTGCCCGGCGGGCCAGGTCACGAACACCGCGCCGAGCACGGCGTCGTCCGTGGCCAGCGGCAGCGCCGCCAGCGCGAAGGGGTACGGCAGCACCACCGCGATGCGCGGGAAGCGGCGCGCCATCTCCTCGCCCCCGCCGACCCACACCGGCCGCCGCTGCCGCACCGCCTGCGCGACCGGGATCGGCGCGCTCACCCCGACCCGCTCCCAGGGCGCCGCGAACGCCCTCGGCAGGCCCGCCATCACCGCCATCTCCAGCACCGGCACGTCCGGCCGCAGCAGGTAGACCGCGCCCGAGTGCGCGCCCACGTCCTCCATCATCGCGGCCAGGGCGACCGAGAGCAGCGGCCGCCCGGCCCCCGGGGGTTCCCGTGCGGGGTCCGGCGTGTCGGACACGCCGACCACCTCCTCGTACGGCCCTCGCGCCCCCGCCTGCGGACGAGTCCCACTTCTGGGGATACGCCGAGTACCCCCTCCCGACACCGCTCATGCCGAGACCGGAAAAGGCGAGTAGGTGCCGCTATGGGGCTTCCGGGTCAATCGCGCGGTAGGGAAAAACCGCGCGTGGTCGCTGCACAGGGGCTGCGCCGCGCGCCCGCACGCGCTGTAATGGCCAACGTGGCGAGTGAGGGTGCTGCGGTGCGCAGGACGGGAGCCGGGCGTGCCGAGCACGTCCTCGCCACACTCATGGCCGCGCCCCCCTCCGCCGACCGGCTCCGCCGCGTCCTGGAACAGGCGCTCGTCCTCGCCGGCGCCTCGTTCGCCGCCGTGTACGCCCCCGGCGACGACCCCGCCGTACTGTGCCTGGCCGAGTCCGTCGGACTGCCCGGCTCGCTGTACGGCCTGCGCGACGGCTACCCCGCCGACGGCGGCGCCCCGGTCGCCGAGGCCCACCGCACCGGCCGCCCCCGCTGGCTCGGCCCGAGCGAAGTGGCCGACCGCGCCGAGGGCCGCCGTACCCCCGAACCCGGCTTCTCCCTCGCCGCCCTGCCCCTCGCCGGGCCGGGCGGCGGCTCGCTGCTGGCGGTCGCGGAACGGCCCGAGGGGTTCGACGCGGGGGAGAGGGCGGCGCTGGAACTCATCGCCCGCGCCGTCGCCGTCCCCGAGCCCGGCCCGGCCGACGCCCACGAACCGGCCCCGGACGCCTTCAGTCTCGCCATGGACACCGGGCGGGTGGAGGTCGGCGACGAGATCCTGCGGCTCTTCGGGATAGGGCGCGACGACTTCGACGGCAAGGTGGAGACGCTGCTAGGGCTCACGGTGCCCGAGGACCTGCCCGCGCTGATGTCCGTGGTGGAGCCCGACCACATGTCCCTGGACGAGCGCGAGCTGGAGTTCCGCGTCCGGCAGCCGTCCGGGGCGCTCCGCTGGCTCCGGCTGCGCGGACGGCTGGTGCCCGGCGGGGAGGGGCGGCCCGCCCAACTGGTCGGCACCGTCGCGGACGCCACCAAGCTGCGCTCCGACGTCACCGACGTGGCCCGCGTGCAGCGCCTCGCCGCCGACCTCGCCACCGCGGGCACCGTCAAGGACGTGGGGCACGCCGTCGTCGACGCCCTGCGCAAGCCGCTGCGCGCCGACCGCATCGCGCTGGCCGAACTGGAGAACGACCGCCTCGTCGTCACCGTCCTCGACCCGCCCGAACCCGAGGCGTGGCCCGAACTCTGGCGGGCCGAATGGCGCGGCGAGTGGCCCGACGCCCCCGTACGCGCCATGCCCGCCCTCGCCGCCGCCCTGCGCGACGGCCGCGCCCACATCTGGCCGGCCGGCTCCGCCCTGGAGCCCGGCCTCGCCGGAGTCGGCCCCGGCGGCCTCGCCGTACTGCCGCTGCCCGCGGGCGGCCGGATGGCCGGGGCCTGCCTGATCGGCTGGGACCGCCCGCACGAGTTCGCCCCCGACGAACGCGCCCTGCTCACCGCCTGCGCCGCCCTCGCCGGACAGGCCCTGCGCCGCGCCCACGCCTTCGACGCCGAACACGAACTCGTCGGCATGCTCCAGCGCGCCCTGCTGCCCCACCGGCTGCCCCGGCTGCCCGGCGCCGAGGCCGTCGCCCGGTACCTGCCCGCCACCGAGGGCCTGGAGGTCGGCGGCGACTGGTACGACGTGATCCCGCTCGCCGACAACCACGTGGCCTTCGTCATCGGCGACGTCCAGGGCCACAACGCGGGCGCCGCCACCCTCATGGGCCAGATGCGCACCGCCCTGCGCGCCTACGCCGCCGAGGGCCACCCGCCCGACGTGGTCGTCGCCCACGCCAACCGGCTGCTGCTGGACATGGAGAGCGACCTCTTCGCCACCTGCGTCTACGTCGACATCGACATGGAACAGGGCACCGCCCTCTGCGCACGCGCCGGGCACCCGCAGCCGGTGCTGCGCCACCCGGACGGCAGTACGGAGACCGTGCGGGCCGAGGGCGGACCCCCGCTCGGGGTGCTCACCCGGGCGGAGTACCCGATGACCCCGCTGAAACTCAAGCCCGGCACGGTCCTCGCGCTCACCACCGACGGCCTGGTCGAGTCCTCCGGCACCGACCTCGACACCGGCATGGACCGGCTCGCCCGCGACCTCGCCGCAGCCGACCCCGCCCACCTCGGCCAGACCGCCGACGCCCTGCTCGCGGGCGCCCACCGGGGCGACGACGTGGCGCTGCTGCTGGTCCGCTACGACGGCATGGCCGTGCGCCCGCGCCGCGAGAGCTGGAGCGTGTGGCGGGTCCCGGAGGCGGTACGGCACGCCCGGCGCTTCGTCCGCCGCACCCTGCGCGCCTGGGAGCTGCCGAGGGACACCGCCGACACCGCCCTGCTGGTGGTGTCCGAGCTGGTCACCAACGCCCTGGTGCACACCGAGGGGCAGGTGCGGCTCGACCTCAGCCTGGTCGGGCACCGGCTGCGCATCGCGGTCACCGACTCCTCGCCGCGCGGACCTCTCAAGCCGACCAACGTCGGCTGGGAGGCCACCGGCGGCCGGGGCATCCTGCTGGTCGAGGCGGTCTCCCACGCGTGGGGCACCGTCCCGGTCAGCGGCGGCAAGCAGGTGTGGGCGGAGCTGGTGACGGACGAGGCGTGAGGGGCGGGTGGGGGATGAGAGACCTCGACGAGGCGGGCGACGGCGCCGGGAGACGGGCCCCGGCGGACGGCGCGGACGGCGGCCCCGAGTGGCGGGTTCGCCCGGCGTGCCTAGGGTCGGTTGGTGTGGCACACACCTTCGAAGAACTGGTCCAGAAGCAGCGCGCGGCGGCCGCGGCACACGCCACCGTGGAGGAGCTGCGGGACACCTACGGGCCCCCGGCCGAGCGGGCGATGACCGGCGCGCAGTCCGGGACGTACGAGACCGCCCTGCGCGCCTGGCGCGACCTGGCCCGCGATGTGCAGACCGCGCTCAACGAGTACGCCCGCGACACCGGGCGGGCCCGCGCCGAGGTCGAGGCCGAGGTGGAACGCGCGGCGGCCGCCGGGGACTGACCGGACGGCGGCGACGGAAAGGCCCGGCACCCGCGTGGGTGCCGGGCCGTCCGGGCGTGCTCAGGCGTGCGTCTTGGCCAGCAGCTCGAGGATCTCCGCCGTCGTACCGCTCTCACCGAGGCGGGGGAAGATCCGCTCGACGGTGTTGGTGTGCGCGTCCGCGTCGGAGTCCGCCATGGCGTCGGTGGCCAGGGTGACGTTGTAGCCGGCCGCGTACGCGTCACGGGCGGTGGACTCCACGCCGATGCTGGTGGCGATGCCGGTGAGCACGATCTGTGTGACGCCCCGGCGGCGGAGCTGCACCTCCAGGTCGGTGCCGAACAGGGCGCTCCAGTTGTGCTTGGTGACCAGGACGTCACCGGCGTGCCCGGACAGCTCGTCCACGATCACGTCCCAGCCCTCGGGGAAGGACAGGCCGCGCGCCTGGCGCTCGGTACGGCCGGGCACCGCGTCCGCGCCGTCGGCGGCGAAGGAGACCCGGACCAGCACCACGGGCAGGTCACGGGCGCGGAAGGCGTCGGCCAGCTCGGCACTGCGGGCCACCACGTCGGCGGCGCTGTGCGGCTGGACGGGCATCGCCGTGATCCCGGCCTGGAGGTCGATCACGACGAGGGCGGTACGGGGGTCGAGCGTGGTGACGGACATGCGGGGGCCTTTCGGAATGAGTGGGGGGTCGTTCAGGGGCGGGACAGCCGTTCCAGCAGCTCCAGCGCGGTCAGCACCGTCTCCCGCTCCTCCTCGGTGAACCGGTCCTGGAAGGCGCGGGCCAGCCACTCCTCGCGCAGTTGCCGGTTGCCCTCCACGCGGGCCCGGCCCGCCTCGGTGAGGGTGACGAGCTGACGGCGGCCGTCGTCCGGGTCGGGGGCGCGGCGGATGAGTCCCTGGGCGTCCAGCGCGGCGAGCGTGGCCGCCATGGACTGCGGGCGTACGCCCTCGGCGGCGGCGAGCGCGCTCGCCGTGGCCGCGCCGTGCTTGCCGACCAGGGAGAGCGCGGACTCCTGCGGGGGCGTGAGATCGGCGTCTTGCGCCACCTCACGGATACGGCGCCGCAGCCGGCTGAACACCACCCGCAGCTCGCGTGCCGCGCGGGCGGCCGAACCGGAGATGTGGACCATGCCCGCCACCGTACGGAACCTCAGCCCAGCCTGTCCAGTTCGGACTGTTCAGTTTTACCTGTCCATTGTGCTGTCCCTACGCTGGAGACGTGCGCCTCCTCCTGATGTCCGACACCCACCTCCCGAAGCGGGCCAAGCGGCTCCCGGACCGCCTGCTCGCCGAACTCCCGCACGCGGACGTGGTGTTCCACGCCGGTGACTGGGTGGACACCGCCACCCTCGACCTGCTGGAGTCCTTCGGCCGCCGCCTGATCGGCGTGTACGGCAACAACGACGGCGACGACCTGCGCGCCCGGCTGCCCGAGGTGGCGTACGCCGAGCTGGGCGGCCTGCGCTTCGGCGTGGTCCACGAGACCGGGCCGGCCCGGGGCCGCGAGGCCCGCTGCGCCGAGCGCTTCCCGGGCCTGGACGTCCTGGTCTTCGGGCACAGCCACATCCCCTGGGACACCACCGCCCCCGGCGGCCTCCGCCTGCTCAACCCCGGCTCCCCGACCGACCGCCGGCGCCAGCCGCACGCCACGTACATGACCGCCACCGTGGCGGACGGCGCCCTGACCGACGTCACCACGCACACGCTGCCGTAGCCCCCGCGTCGACGCGCGCGATCCGGGTACTGCTGGTCTGCTGGAGCGAGGGCCCGCGCGGGCTTTTGCGACGTTCTCCGGAGAGGCGTATGAGTACCTATCGAGTGGCGCAGGTGACGGAACCCGGCGGCGGCTTCGAGCTGGTCGAACGGGAAGTGCGGCAGCCGGGCCCCGGCCATGTGCGGATCGCCGTGGAGGCGTGCGGGATCTGCCACAGCGATGCCATGTTCGTCGAGGGCGGGCTGCCCGGCATCTCCTTCCCCGAGGTCGCCGGGCACGAGATCGCCGGGCGGATCGCGGAGCTGGGGGAGGGCACGGCGGAGCGCGACTGGAAGGTCGGGGACCGGGTCGCGGTCGGCTGGTTCGGCGGGAGCTGCGGCTGGTGCAAGCCGTGCCGCGAGGGCGACTTCATCACCTGCGTCCGCCTCCAGGTGCCCGGCTGGGCCTACGACGGCGGCTTCGCCGAGCAGGTGATCGTGCCCGTCGACGCGCTCGCCCGCATCCCCGAGGGACTGGACGCCGTCGACGCGGGGCCCATGGCCTGTGCTGGCGTCACCACCTTCAACGCCCTGCGGCGCACCGACGCCCGGCCCGGCGGAGACCTGGTCGCCGTCCTCGGGGTCGGCGGGCTGGGGCACCTCGGGGTGCAGTACGCGGCCGCGATGGGGTTCGAGACCGTCGCCATCGCGCGCGGCGCCGAGAAGGAGGACTTCGCGCGCGAACTGGGCGCGAACCACTACATCGACAGCACCTCGGGGACGCCGGTGGCCGACGCGCTCCAGGCGCTCGGCGGTGCCAAGGTGGTGCTGGCCACCGCCGGGAACTCCGACGCCATGTCGGCCACCGTGGACGGTCTCGCCCCGCGCGGCCAGCTCGTCGTCATCGGAGCCACCACGGAACCGCTCGACATCAGCCCGGTCCAGCTCCTGATGGCCGGCCGCGAGGTCAAGGGCCACCCCTCCGGCACCTCCCAGGACGTGCAGGACACCATGGAATTCAGCACCCTGCACGGCATCCGCCCGATGACCGAGACCGTGCCGCTGGACGACGTCGACTCCGCCTTCCAGAAGATGCTCGCCGGCAAGGCCCGCTTCCGGATGGTCCTCACCACCTGACCCGCTCAGCGGTGCCGGTGCGGCAGCCGCGGCCGCACCGCCCGCAGCACCGCCAACGCCAGCCGGGGCAGCACGGAGCGCCGGGAGCCCGGCGGCGGACCCGTCCCCAGCCGCGCCGAGAAGGTCCAGGTCAGCCGGGAGCTGACCTGGACCCGCGGGTGTCTCGCGCCTACTCGTCCCATGCCTGGATGAGGATCTGGTCCGAGATCCGGCCGTCGCGCAGCGTGACCATCGACTCGGCGTAGACCTTGTTGCCGTCGGGGTACTGGCACGACTCGGTGAACGCCGCGTGGTCGCCGTCGATGACGCACTGGTCGAGCCGGTGGATCATCTCGCGGCTGTAGATGTCGGCGAGCATCTCCTCGATCTCGCCCCGGCCGCGCAGCACCTTGGGGTGGCTCGGCTGGTCGGCGTGGTCGATGACGCGGATCTGCGCGTCGTCCTCGTAGAGCGCGAGCAGGCCGTCTCCGGAGTCCGCTTCGATGGCCTCGCGCAGTGCCTCCGTGGTGAAGGCGGAATCCTTCTTGCTGCCCATGGTGACCTCCTTCGTACGCCCGCGGCCCGGCGGGCGGCGGACCGCGGGGGCCCACATCCGAGACTCCTCCGCCCCGGCGGCGACGGCAAACGCAAGGGGCCGGGTCCGCCTCACGGGTGAGCGACGGCCACCGCCCGTGTCCGGCGCGGGGGTACGGGCGTTGCTCACAGCATGATCTCAACACGACGCATCGTCGCCGCCGTCGGTCTGGCCGTCGGTGTCACGGGCCTTGCCGCACCTATGGCGAACGCGGCCGACGCGAGCGCACCGGCCACCGGGCAGCTCAACCCGATGACCGTGCTGGACGACGTCGCCGTCAGCCAACTCCCGCCCCAGGCCCAGAGCCAGGTCCCGCGCGTCGGCGAGCAGGTGCGCGGCCTGAACCAGGTGAGCGAGCTGAACCGGCTGAACGAACTGCACCAGCTCACCGACCTCGCCGCCCCCGTCACCGGGCTGCTCCCCGGCCTCTAGACCGCGCGGCCACCAGTACCGAACAGCCGTACCCCTGAGGGCCGTCCGCGTGCGGGCGGCCCTCACCCGTGCCGGGAAACCCGCTGGTCCACGCCCTCGCGGAGCCCTCCCGGCGGGCCGTGGTGGCGTAGGGTCGACGCGATAGGAACACCGACGGAAAGGGGCCTGACCATGGCGCAGGAAGTACGCGGCGTCGTCGCACCGGGGAAGGACGAGCCGGTACGGATCGAGACGATCGTGATCCCCGATCCGGGCCCCGGCGAGGCCGTCGTGGACATCCAGGCGTGCGGGGTCTGCCACACCGATCTGCACTACAAGCAGGGCGGCATCTCCGACGACTACCCCTTCCTGCTCGGACACGAGGCCGCCGGTGTCGTGGAGTCGGTGGGGGAGGGCGTCACCGACGTGGCGCCCGGTGACTTCGTGATCCTCAACTGGCGTGCGGTGTGCGGCAATTGCCGGGCCTGTCTGCGCGGCCGCCCCTGGTACTGCTTCAACACCCACAACGCGAAGCAGAAGATGACCCTCGCCTCCACCGGCCAGGAACTCACTCCCGCGCTCGGCATCGGCGCCTTCGCCGACAAGACGCTCGTCGCGGCCGGCCAGTGCACCAAGGTCGACCCCGCGGTCTCCCCGGCCGTCGCCGGACTGCTCGGCTGCGGGGTGATGGCGGGCATCGGCGCGGCCATCAACACCGGCAACGTGGGCCGGGGCGACTCCGTCGCCGTCATCGGCTGCGGCGGCGTCGGGGACGCGGCCATCGCCGGTGCCGCGCTGGCCGGGGCCGCGAAGATCATCGCCGTCGACATCGACGACCGCAAGCTGGAGAAGGCGCGCACGCTGGGCGCCACCCACACGGTCAACTCCAAGGAGACCGACCCGGTCGAGGCGATCCGCGAACTCACCGGCGGCTTCGGCGCCGACGTGGTGATCGACGCGGTCGGCCGCCCGGAGACCTACCAGCAGGCGTTCTACGCCCGCGATTTGGCCGGCACCGTCGTCCTGGTCGGCGTGCCCACCCCGGAGATGAAGCTCGAACTGCCCCTGCTGGACGTGTTCGGCCGCGGCGGCTCTCTCAAGTCCTCCTGGTACGGCGACTGTCTGCCCTCGCGGGACTTCCCGATGCTGATCGACCTGCACCTCCAGGGACGCCTGCCGCTCGACGCGTTCGTCACCGAGACCATCCCACTGGACCAGGTGGAGCAGGCGTTCGAGCGGATGCACCACGGCGACGTGCTGCGATCGGTGGTGGAGTTCTGATGACCGCCCGTATCGAACGCCTCGTCACCTCCGGCCAGTTCACCCTCGACGGAGGAAGCTGGGACGTCGACAACAACGTGTGGATCGTCGGCGACGACCACGAGGCCGTGGTCATCGACCCCGCGCACGATGCCGAGGCCATCCGCGCGGCCGTGGGCGACCGCCGGCTCACCGCGATCGTGTGCACCCACGCGCACAACGACCATGTGAACGCGGCCCCCGCCCTCGCCGACCTCACCGGCGCCACCATCTGGCTCCACCCGGACGACCTGCCGCTGTGGCAGCTCACCCACCCCGACCGCGAGCCCGACGAGCACCTGGTCGACGGCCAGGTGCTGGAGGCCGCCGGAGCCGACCTGACCGTGCTGCACACGCCCGGCCACGCCCCCGGCGCCGTCTGCCTCTACGACCCCGGTCTGGGCGCGGTGTTCAGCGGCGACACCCTCTTCCAGGGCGGCCCCGGCGCCACCGGACGGTCGTACTCGCACTTCCCGACGATCATCGACTCGATCCGCGACCGGCTGCTCACCCTCCCCCCGGAGACCAAGGTGCTCACCGGCCACGGCGACCCCACGACGATCGGCGAGGAGTCGGGCCACCTCCAGGAGTGGATCGAGCGGGGCCACTGAGCCGCACCGCCTGATCGGGGACCATCGCGGCCGGACAGCCTCTGTCGCGGTGGTCCCCGCTGCCCTACCGTCGGCCCATGACCGATCTCACCCATCGCTTCACGGGCCACACGGCCCTCGTCACGGGCGCGGGCCGGGGCATCGGCGCGGCCGTCGCCCGGCGCCTCGCCCAGGAGGGCGCCCGGGTCCTGGTCACCGACCAGGACGCACCCGAGGCCGAGCGGACCGCCGCCGCGCTGCGTCAACAGGGGCTCACCGCCGAGGCGTTGGTGTGCGACGTGGCCGACCGGGCCTCGGTGGACGCGGCCGTCGCACGCGCCGTCGACGCCTTCGGCTCGCTCGACGTGCTGGTGAACTGCGCCGCCCACTGCTCACCGGACGCGGGTACGAAGTTCGAGGACGACGCGGACGAGTCCTGGGCCCGTGATCTCGACATCACCCTGGGCGGCGTCCGCCGCTGCTGTCAGGCCGCGCTGCCCCACCTCGCCGCCTCCGGACGCGGCGCCATCGTGAGCATCGGCTCGGTCAACGGCCTGATGGACTTCGGCAACCACGCCTACAGCGCGGCCAAGGCCGGCCTCGGCTCCCTCACTCGCACCCTCGCCGGGCGCTCGGCCGCGCGCGGGGTCCGGGTCAACCTGGTCGCGCCGGGCACCGTGCGCACCTCCGCCTGGGAGGGCCGCGACGACGACCTGGACGCCGTGCGCGACTGCTATCCGCTCCGCCGGGTCGGGGAGCCCGAGGACATCGCGGCGGCCGTCGCGTTCCTCGCCTCCCGCGACGCCGCCTGGATCACCGGCACCACCCTCGTCGTCGACGGCGGCCTGACCTCGGTGCACACCGGGTTCCGGACCGCGATGGACGGCGGCCGCACCGGGCCGGGGTAAAGTTCACCGTTTCGTCACAGCATGCCGGAAACACAACCATCCGGCCGCAGAGCCGGTCTAGTAGGCCGAAAGCCCCAGGAACCACCGGGGCCGAGAACCCCGGGGGACGTCCCCGGGACCCGCAGGGGAGAAGGGATGGGGCCGACCATGGGCGACATACGCAGACGGGGAGCCGTCGCACTCGGGGTCGGCGCGCTGGTCGCGCCGCTCACCCTCGCCGTCACCGCCACTCCGGCCCAGGCCGCGAGCTGCACCACCACGGCGGGCCCGTACCAGAAGCAGGTCGAGCGGTTCCTCGGCCGCACGGCGGACGGCAAGCAGTCCTCGGGGGACTGCTCGGCCATCCGCGGCTTCCAGACCAAGCACGGCATCACCCCGAACATCGGCTACGCCGGACCGGTCACCTGGGGTGTGATGGACCTCATGAACCGGCAGAAGGCCGTGGGGAAGAACCCCAACAAGGCCGGTAAGTGTCCGACCAACAAGGGCCGGATCGCCTGTGTGAACCTCACCCTCCAGCTCAGTTGGGTGCAGGACGGCAAGAAGCTGGTCTACGGCCCCGTCCCGGTGCGCACCGGCCGCGACAAGTACGAGACCCGCACCGGCCTGAAGAAGGTCTACTGGCGTGACATCGACCACGTCTCCAACCTCTACGACGTGCCGATGCCCTACAGCCAGTTCTTCGACGGCGGCCAGGCGTTCCACTCCGTCGGTCTCAGCATGTGGAACCCGCCGGGCTCCCACGGCTGTGTGAACATGACCACGAAGGACGCGAAGAAGTACTGGTCACTGCTGAAGAACGGCGACGACGTCTTCGTCTACGGCCGCAAGCCCGGCACCTGAGCACGGCCCACGTGTGGACGGGCGGGCCGGTCCGGCCGGGCCGAACTCGCCCTTCCGCACGGCTTCTTGACGTGATGAGCAACACGGTCCGAAATGCCCGAATAGCGCGTACTTATTCACGGCGCCTTCACGGGGACCGGCATATGCTTCACACCATGTCCACCACTGCTGAAGCCTCCTGCGGGCGCTCGGCCGCGGAGGTCAACGAGGAGATCCGGGCCCTGTGGCGCCGGTCGGGCGGCATCCTGACCAGCGAGCAGCGCGCGGAGTACCAGCGCCTCGTGTTGGAGTGGGCCGCCGCGGCCCCGACGCCGCGCCGCCCGGTCTGACCGGACCCCGCAGAGCCACCGTCGAACCACCCAGAGGGCACCCGTGACCGGGTGCCCTCCTTTGCCGTGCTCTCCCCGGTGCCGGGGTCAGCCCCAGGTCGCCGAGTAGTACCGCTGGTACGCCTTGCGGTCCTGCTCGGCGCGGATGTACCGGGTGGCGACCAGTGCGATCACACTGCCCGCGATCACCAGCAGTCCGGGGCCGATGTTGCGGGTGTCGGTGAGGCGGGCGAGCAGCGTCTGGCCGTCCACGCCGGTCACCGGGGCCGAGGAGCCGGGGCGGGCCGCGCTCGGCGTCATCCCGCTCTGGCCGGCCTCGGTCGCGGGGGTGGGGGCGGCGCTCGGGGCGCCGGGGGGCGGGGTGGCGGTGATGAGCTTGACGTTCAGCGCGGTGAGCGCCTTGGTCACCGGCTGGAAGAAGGTCGTACCGCCGGTGGTGCAGTCGCCGTTGCCGCCCGAGGTGACGCCGAGGGCGACCCCCTCGGAGAACATCGGGCCGCCGCTGTCGCCGGGTTCGGCGCACACATCGGTCTCGATCAGGCCGGTGACGGTGCCCTCGGGGTAGTTCACGGTCGCGTTGAGCGCGGTCACCTGGCCGTCGTGCAGCCCGCTGGTGCTGCCGCTGCGGAACACCCGCTGGCCCACGGCCGCGTCGCCCGCGCCGGTGATGCGGACGCCCTTGCCGCCGCCGACCGCGACCACGTCGGCGCCCTGGCCGGCCTTGTTCGTGTCGTACTGGACGAGGGAGAAGTCGCCGCCGGGGAAGCTGCTGTTGACCGTCGCGCCGAGCTGCCGGGTGCCCTGGCCGTCCGTGAACCAGATGGAGCCGGTCGGCCCGCAGTGCCCGGCGGTGAGGATGAAGTCCCGTTGCCCGTCGGTCACGTTGAACCCCGCCGAGCAGCGGCCGCCGGTCGAGAGGATGGGCTGGGCGCCGTTGAGCCGGGTGGTGAACGTGCCCCCGGTCCGCCGCATGGTGACGAAGTCGCCGATGCGGGAGGCGACTCGGGTCATCTTCGTCCAGTCGCCGGACGACACCGTGCGGTCCCCGCTGACCACGATCCGGTTGGTGCGGTAGTCCACCGCCCACGCGGTGCCCGGCACGCGCGGGGCCGAACGCAGCGTGCCGGTGGCCGACTTCAGCTCGTTCATGCTGTGCCCGACGACCTTCGCCTGCGCCCCGGCCGCGCGTACCTCGGCGGCCGCCCGCTCGTCGGTGACGGCGACGACCGGACGGCCCTGGGCGTCCACCCAGTTGCCCGCCGAGCGGGCGGTGCCGAGCTTCTCCGCGAGCGCCGCGCCCTTGGTCCCGGCCGTAGCGGCCGCGCTGAACGTGGTGGCCGGCGCGGCAGGGGTCTCGCTCGCCATGGCCGCCTGCGCGACCATCCCTCCTCCCAGGAGGAGTCCGCCGACCGCCGCCAGCCGTGTCACTCGCCGGACGACCCGCCGTCGTGCGTGCCTCATGCCAGACTCCCGAACCCCGAGCGCGCACCGCCCGTACCGGCGGCACGGGGCCCTCCGGTCGTGAGCGCCCCCCGTCAGTACGGGAGCGGGGCCGGGAGTGTTCACCGGACGCCGGGATTCCGCCCGGCGCACGGGGTCAGTTCTTGCGGGCCACCCCGCCGAACATGGCGACCTCCTCCGGCTCGGTGTCCCCGGCGCCCTCGGGACGCCAGCGCGAGCAGGAGACCACGCCGGGCTCCAGCAACTCCAGGCCGTCGAAGAAGCGGGTCACGTCCTCGGGGGTGCGCTGGGTGAGCTTGGGAGTACCGTGCTCGTTCCAGAACTTCACCGCCTCGTCCACGTCCGGCATCGAGGGGCTGGTGACGGTGTGCGACAGCACCAGGTAGCTCCCGGCAGGCAGCCGGTCCACCAACTGCCGCACCAGGCGGTACGGGTCCTCGTCGTCGCCGATGAAGATGACCACGCCGAGCAGCATCAGGGCCACCGGCTTGCTGAAGTCCAGGGTCTTCGCCGCGTGTTCGAAGATCGCGTCGATGTTGCGCAGATCCTCGTCGAGGTAGTCGGTGCGGCCCTCGGGGGTGCTGGTGAGCAGGGCGCGGGCGTGGGTGAGGACCAGCGGGTCGTTGTCGACGTAGACGACCCGTGTCTCCGGGGCCACGCTCTGCGCGACCTCGTGCGTGTTGTCGGCGGTGGGCAGACCGGTGCCGATGTCCAGGAACTGCCGTATGCCGAGGTCGCCGACCAGATGACGCACGGCACGGCCCAGGAAGAGGCGGTCGTGACGGGCGTACTCCCCGATGCCGGGGTGCAGTTGGCGGATCTGGTCGCCGGCCGCGCGGTCGACCTCGTAGTTGTCCTTGCCGCCGAGCCAGTAGTTCCAGATCCGGGCGGTGTGCGGCTGGCCGGTGTTGATACGGGCGCGCAGGGACACGGCCACGTCGTTGGTGGCGGCCGGGTTGTCGGTCACGGGGGTCAGCTCCTGGGGTGCCTGGGGCGGGAGGTACCGGTCAAGACGCAATCTAGACGCCGGAGTTGCTCCGCGCCGCAGGTCCACGGCATTGGGGGTGTCCGCGCGACTCCGGTGGGGCCCCCTCGTAGACTCGGAGGCATGGACGACGCGCTAGTGTCCCGGCTCGGCTCGGGCAAGTACCTGCTGGTCACCAGCTACCGGAAGGACGGTTCCCCGGTGGCCACCCCGGTGTGGGTCGTCCCCGACGGCGACGCCCTCGGCGTCTGGACGGCCGCCGACAGCTACAAGGTCAAGCGCATCCGCCGCCGCCCGGACGTCCTCGTGGGACCCTGCGACATGCGCGGCCGCCCGACCGGCGCCCCGCACCCCGCGCACGCCGAGATCGCCGACCCGGCCACCACGGCCCGCTACCGCACCCTGATCGCCCGCAAGTACGGCATCGCGGGCCGCCTCACCCTCCTGGGCAGCAGGCTGCGACGGGGGACCGAGGGCACGGTGGGGATTCGGGTGACGTTCCCGGCCTAGCCGATCGCCTCAGGTCCAGGCCCGGCACGACTCGTCCAGCAACTGGAAGACCGGCTCGCCGCGTACCGGGTCCTCGGCCGTGGACAGGCGGACGCGGTCGCCGCTGTGGATGCCGATCAGGGGGCCCATGACGCGGCCGCGTACGACGAAGCCCTCGGCGAGTTCGACGAGGGAGACGTTGCGGGCGGCGGGGGTGTTGCGGTGGACGATGGTGGCGTGGCGGACCGTGCCGATGCCCTCGCTGCGCTCGGTGCGGAGGTCGCTGCCCTGGCAGACCGGACACAGGAGCCGGTGGTACATCGCGGTGCCGCACCAGCCGCAGCGCTGGTACTCGAGGGAGTCCGCGGGGCGCTCGGTGAGGAGGCCCGCCGAGCCCGCCACCGGTTGGGCCGTTCCTGCTGAGTGGTACACGCTCGTCAACTCCCTGCACTGGGCCGGAATCCGCTCGTGCCCGATGCCGTGCCACCGTGCACGAGCGACAGCGTATGGCACTCAGTGTCACTCGTAAAGGCACTGCGTACCCTTAATTACCGGCTCTCGCCCTGCGCCGCCTCGAACTGCCGGACCACCTGCCACAGGGGAGCGTCCCGGCGGGCCACCAGGACCACCACGTCGTCGGGGCGCGGCGACTCGGGCGGGAAGGGGGAGGGCGCGGGCCGGGCCGGCGCGTCGGCGAAGGCCGACTGCACGCAGGCCAGCGCGTGGTCCACGGCCGCCTCCGCGTCCCCCTTGCCATCCGAACGCAGCCAGGAGCGCAGGGCGTTGTTGTGCGCGGCGACCACCGCGGCCGCGATCACGTCCGCGCGCAGGGTGCCGTCCGGCCGCCCCGCGAACCGGCCGCGCAGATACGCGGCGAGCGCGCGCTCGTAACGCCAGACGACCGACAGCTCGTACGCCCGCAGCCCCGGCACCCGGCGGGTGAGCCGGTAGCGCTGGACCGAGAACGCCGGGTTCTCCGCGTACATGCGCAGCACCAGCCGGGCCGCGTCGCACACCCGCCGGACCGGTTCCTCGTCGCTCTCGCCCGCCGCGAGGAACGCGGTCATGTCGGCCAGGCAGCTCTCGTGGTCGGGGAAGACCACGTCCTCCTTGGAGGGGAAGTAGCGGAAGAACGACCGCCGTCCGACCTCCGCCAGCGCCACGATGTCGTCCACCGTGGTCTGCTCGTACCCGCGCTCCAGGAAGAGCTGGAAGGCGGCCGCCACCAGGGCGTCCCGCATCGGCGGCTTCGCGGGCGGCGCCGCACTGCTGGTGCTCATGGACGGGAACGTAGCACTCGGCGGCCGCCTCTGGCACTGAGTGCAGCCCACCGGCCCCGGTGAGGGAACCGAGTGCTCCGCACGGGCCCGGCGATCATCGTCCGTCTCCCGCGACGTAACCTTTCTCCACCCTGTCGGCACCCGGCCCGTACGAGGAGATCCCGTATGCCCTCCGCCCGCCCCCGCCTGCTCTACGTCACCGACCTGGCGTACCCGGCCCGCGGGCGTCGCTACGGCGACGAGGACGTCTTCCTCACCTCCCGGCTGCGCGACCACTTCGACCTCGCCCTGTGCCACCCGAGGGACGCGGCCGCGCTGATGGACGGCTTCGACGCCGTCGTGGTCCGCAACAGCGGCCCCGTCCTCGGCTATCACGCCGAGTACGAGGCGTTCCGCGCCCGCGCGCTGGAGACCGGCGCCCGCGTCTACAACCCGCTGACCGGCAAGGCCGACATGGCCGGCAAGGGATATCTGCTGGACCTCACGGAGGCCGGGTTCCCCGTCATCCCGACCGTCGACCGCGCCGAGGATCTGCACCGGCTGCCCGCCGCCGACCGGTACGTGGTCAAGCCGGCCTACGGCGCCGACTCCCTCGGCCTGCGCACCGTCCCCGCGAGCCGCGTCGCCGAGGCCCCGGTGGCGGACGGCTCGGTCCTGGTCCAGCCGCACATCGACTTCGTCCACGAGGTGTCCTTCTACTTCGTGGACGACGACTTCCAGTACGCCCTCTACGCCCCCGACCCCCGCGACCGCTGGGAGCTGAAGCCGTACCGGGCGACCGCCGCCGACCTGGAGTTCGCGCGGGGCTTCATCGACTGGAACGCGCTCGGCCACGGCATCCAGCGCGTCGACGCCTGTCGCACCCTTCAGGGTGAGCTGCTCCTGGTCGAGCTGGAGGACCTGAACCCCTATCTCTCCTTGGACGTCCTCCCCGAGGACGAGCAGGACGCGTTCGTGGGCACGTTCACCGCGTCCCTGAGCCGCTTCGTGCTGGCGGGCGCCCTGGCCCCGGCGTGACGGGGGCCCGCTGAACGGCGCCGCCCCGCGCTCCGTAATCCCCGGCGAGGGACGGAAGGAGAGCAGCGTGCCGACACCCCCCGATCCCGAACGCCCGCGCCCCGCACGGGTCGTGGAACCCGTACGCGTCCTGCGCGCCCGCCCCACCGACGCCCTCGCGGAGCTGATGCGCGAGCTGATGCCGGAACCGGGGGAGGGGGCGCGGACCGGGCCGCCCGCCGACGCGGACGACGATGCCGACACCGAGGAACTGCCGCCGGTCCCGGCGGAGGACCCGGCGGCCCCGAGGTCGCGTCGGCGGCGCTGGGCCGTCGCACTGGCGTTGGCGGCAGCCGTCCTCGTCGGCTTCGGCTGCGCCCTCCTGCTCCCCGGCCGTCACGAACCCACCGCGCGCCCCGCGCCGTCCCCCGTCCCCTCCGCTCCCTCGAAGGCCGACCCCGACGGCCCCGGCACCCTCCGCGAAGGCGACTCCGGCCCCGAGGTCACCGAGCTGCGCCGCCGCCTCCTCCGCATCCCCGACGTCTTCCGCGACGGCTCCGCCACCGGCCCCTACGACACCCGGCTCACCGAAGCCGTGGCGAGGTTCCAGCTCTGGTACGGCATCCGGGGCGACGAGACCGGTGTCTACGGCGACGACACCCGTCGCGACCTGGAGTCCCGCACCGGCTGATCCCTCACTCCTCCGGCAGCCGGATGTCCACCACGCACACGTCGTCGCGGTGCTCGTCCACCAGCATCGAGGCGAGCAGCGAGTCCAGGCTGTCGCCGCCCTTGGTGCGGACCGTCTCGGCGAGCCGGGCGAAGCCCGTGTGGACGTCCTCGCCGGGGCGCTCCACCAGACCGTCGGTGAACAGCAGCAGCCGGTCGCCGGGCTCCAGCCGGGCCTCGGCGGAGTCGAACACCGGGTTCGCGCCGGCGCCGAGCAGCATGCCGACGGGCCGGGTGAGGAAGCGGGCGGTGTCCCCGCGCACCAGCAGCGGCGGGGGATGCCCGGCCTGCGCCCAGGTCAGGACGCGGGTCGTGGGGTCGTAGCGGGCGAGGACCATGGTGGCGGTGGAGCGACCGTCCCGTGAGTGCAGCAGCAGGGTGTTCAGCCGGGTCAGCGCGCCGGTCAGCGAGGAGCCCGTGCCCACCATGCCCTTGGCGGTGAACCGGAGTTGGGCCATGGTGGCCACCGCCCCGATGCCGTGCCCCGCCACGTCACCGACCACGAACAGCGCCGTGCTGTCGGAGAGTTCGACCGCGCTGAACCAGTCACCGCCCACCTGGATGCCCGACTGGCCGGGCAGATAGGCGACTTCGACCCGCAGCCCGGCCAGCCGGACCGGTCCGGCCGGCAGCGGCAGCAGCGCGTGCTGCAACCGGTCGGCCAGCGCCCGCTCGGCCTGGAGCACCCCGCGCTGGAGCAGCATCGCCCGCTCGCTCTCCACCAGCGCGAGTTCGGCGCTGCGCTGGGCGGTGAGGTCCTGCACGAAGCCGTGCACCTCGGCGGGCGTGCCGTCCGGCTCGGTCACCGCCTCCGCGACGATCCGCAGGTGCCGTACCCCGCCCGGCGCGTCGATACGGAAGGGCACGTCGAAGGGGCGGGCGTGGCGCACGAGTCCGGTGATCGCGGCCCGCAGCGGAGCCGCGTCCTGCGGCGCCACCAGCGCGGGCAGCTCCGCCAACGGCACCGGCCCGCGCGCCGCGTTGAGACCGAGCACGGCGTACGTCTGCGCGGACCAGGAGGTCTCGCCGGTGACCAGGTTCCAGTTGGCCCAGCCCAGGTTGCCCAGCCGCTGCACGTCCCACAGCCGCTGCTCCTGCCGGTCCACCGGGTCCAGCCGCAGCCAGGTCACCAGCAGCCCGTCGCCCAGCGGCGCCGCCCGTACGGAGTACGTGGCGGTCACCGGGACGCCGTCCACCACGTCCTGGTAGGCGAACGGCGCGCTCTCGAAGGGCACGCCCGTGGTGAGCGCCGTCAGATAGCCGTGCCACAACTGCTCGCCCGCGACGGTGGGATAGCTCTCGAGGATCTGCCGGCCCAGCATCTCGCGCCCGGTGTTGCCGAACACGTCGACCGCCTCCGGGCTCACGGCCTCGATCCGGTAGTCCTCGACCGCGCCGGAGGCGGCGCGCAGCGGGCGCAGCAGGATCGCGGCACCCGGCAGCGCGTCGAGCACCGTCTGCACGTACGGGGTGACGCCGTCCGCGTCGCCGGCCCGGTCCGCGTCGAAGGCGCGCAGCCGCCCCGCGCACAACCGGGCGGCGCCCAGCAGCAGTTGACGTTCGCGGGGCTCGAACGGCCCCTCCTGGGCGCGCAGTACGCCGAGCGCCACGCCCGAGCCGTCGCCGCCCGGCACCGGCAGCCAGGCCCGTGACAGCCAGCGCTCCGGCGGGTCCCCGAGCAGGTAGTGGCGCCGGTCCTCGGCGAGGTTCTCCAGCCAGCGCGGCTCGCCGGTGCGCAGGCACTCCAGCGGGGCGAGCCGGTTCATCTCGGGCATGTGGTGCCAGCGCCCGGCGAGGGCGGCGTCGATGCCCGCGTACCCGATGAGTTCGAGGCCGTCGTCGGGGAGGCGCTGGTACAGCAGGACGGCGTCGGCGGCCGCGTCCGGGCCCAGGTGGCGCAGCAGAACCCCGGCCAGCTCCTGCGGCGAGCCGACCCGCACCAGGGCACGGCCCAGGTCGGCCAGGACGTCCGCGAGGTCGCCGGGCGCGGTCGGCGCGGGCTTGCGGGAGGGGGACGCCGGCGCCGGCACCCCGGCCGGGTCCGCGTCCGGCGCCGCCGACTTCGGGGGCTCCAGTGCGCCCAGGGTGAGCCAGCACTCCTCGATCAGGGTGCGGCGCCCGGCCTCGGCGCGGGCGAGCAGCTCCTCGTGGGCGGCCTCGGCGGACCGGCCGGTCAGGGCCATCAGCGCACCCTTGGCGCGTTCCAGCACCGCCGAGGACGCGGTGAGGTCCCGCAGCCGCTCCATCTCGGCGCGCTGCCGGGCCACGACTTTGGCCAGCGCCGCCACATCGGCGCCGAAGCCGGTCTCCACGGAGGGGGTGGGCTCGCTCGTCACGCGATGAGCATGGCACACCCCGGCCGTTCGCTCACTTGTCCGGCACAGCCGTTCCCATCAGGGGCGGTATGCGTCGGACGGGGTGCGCGGAGAGCGGGGTCAGCGGCCGGTGCCACGGGTGCCCAGTGCCTCGGAGACGGCGCGGACACTGCGCGCGATGTGCTGGAGCTGGAGCAGCTCGGCGGCGTACAGCTTGATGGTGTGCTCGATGACCGACTCCGGCAGTCCGAGCATCGGCAGTTCGGCGCGGGCGGTCTGGAGCGCGGTGCGGGCCACCCGGATCTCCTGCTGCACCTGGAGCCCGGCGTGCCGGGCCAGCAGGACGGGGTGCCGGATCAGCGCCGGATAGCTGGCGTAGCGTGCCGGGATCAGCTCGCGCAGCCACTTGGCCGCCGAGCGTTCCCAGTCGTAGCTGCCCGGCTGCTTGACCTGGCAGGGCCAGTCGGGACTGATCCGCGTGGTGGTGATCGGCATGCTCATCGCTTCCGGAGTGCCTCGTCGTCCGGGAGCAGTATTTATATATGCCAACCGCTTTTCAAGACGGATGAAAACATTCATCCGCGCCGGTGCAGGAAGATCCGCCGGAGATCAGTCCCGCAGGAAGAACTGCTGCTGGTCGGCGACCTGCTCGTACTTCTCCAGCCGGGCCTGGGTGCGCTCGGGGTCGGCGTCGGTCATCGCCTGGAGCAGCGCGGCGGCCAGCAGACCGGGAGCGGCGTAGGAGTCGAAGACCAGCCGGGAGCCGGTGCCGGTGGCGAAGGTGACGTCGGCCTCCTCCGCCAGCGGGCCCAGCGCGAGATCGGTGACCAGCGCGACCTTCAGCCCCGCCTCCCGCGCCACCCGCAGCGCGGCGAGCGTCTCCTGCGCGTGCCGGGGCATCGCGAACGCCAGCACCCAGGTGCCGCCCGCCTCACGGGACTGCAACAGCGCGTCCGACGCCACGCTGCCGCCCCGCGTCACCAGCCGCACATCGGGGTGGATACGGCGGGCCGCGTACCCGAAGTACTCCGCCAGCGACCCCGAGATCCGCAGCCCCAGCACGGTCAGCGGGGTGGAGCGGGACAGCTCGCGGCCCACCCGGATCACCCGGTCGGGGTCGGCGAGGTCGCGGCGCAGATGCTCCAGGTTCTGGATCTCCGCGTCCACGGCCGCCTGCAGCTCGTTCGCCCGGTCCTCCTCACCCGGACCCGCCAGCGCGCCCAGCGCGATCGACTGGAGCCGCTCCCGCAGCGCCGGATATCCGCTGAAGCCCACGGCGGACGCGAACCGGGTCACCGACGGCTGGCTGACCCCCGCCCGGTCGGCCAGCTCGGTGATGGACAGGAACGCGGCCTCGGTGAGGTGTTCGATCAGGTACTGCGCCACCCGGCGCTGTCCGGGGGAGAGGCGGGGCCCGTCGAACAGCGCCCGGAGCTGGGAGGTCGGCGCGGCCTCGGCGCCCGTGGCGGGGCCGCCCGAGGTGATCGCTGATGCCTGGGCGCGCGCCTGCTGCGGCGAGGGCGCCGGACCGTCGACTTTGTCTCCCACGACGAGCCAACATAGCTCACCGCCCCTGGTGGCCCCGCGTGTTGGCCCGGAGCGTCAGCGCCGGTACACCGTGATCGAGTGCCCCACGTCGTCGACCGGCCGGCTCGTCCGGATCAGCTCCGCCAGCCGCCCCCGCGCCTTGGCCGCGGCCGAGTCCGACACCACCAGCAGCCCCCGCACCCGCTCCGGCGGCACCGCGAGCGGAGCGCCCGCCTTGATGCCGTAGTACGACGGCACCCCGCTGCCCTTGTACACCAGCCACACCCGCTCGCCCGGATACCGCTCCCGCAGCCGGTCCGCGAGCGCGCCGAGGTCCTGGCCCCAGTCCACGTTGGAGTCGTGCAGCAGCCGGTGCGTCCGCGCGGGGCCGCCGAACGCCTCGTTGGCGTACGGAAGGTAGTACGGGAACGTCCGCAGCGAACTCACCGCCACCCACAGCACCAGCACCCCGGCCAGCGCCTCGGCCCACCGGCGCCGCCAGAGCGTGACGCAGCCCCCGGCGAGCGCCAGGAACACCGGGACGAACAGCGCGTACCGGGTGCCGAAGTCCCGTGCGCCCGTCATCGCCACCGCCAGCAGCAGCGCGGGCGGCAGCAGCAGGTACGGGGCGGCGGGGCGCAGGCGGGGCACCGCCAGGACGGTCACGGCACCGGCCGCGCCTAAGGCCAGCAGGCCCAGCGGGGTCTTCACCAGGAGGGCCACCGGCAGGTAGTACCAGAGGGCGCCGGTGTACACACGGCCGAACAGGAAGCCCTCCCACGGGTAGTACTCCATCGCGAACTGCGCCCGCAGCCCGGCGCCGTAGGCGGGCGGCAGCGGCAGCAGACCGCTCACCAGGGCCCGCTTGCCCGCCAGCGGCGGGATCGGCTCGGCGGGCGCGAACCCGAGCCGGGGGTCGACGGCCAGATAGGAAGCCCAGACGACGGCCAGCGCCACCACCAGCACCGCTCCCGCGCCCCCGAGCGCCGACAGCGCCCTCCGCCGCCGCCCGGCGCCGGCTCGCGCGTGCCACACCGACCAGGCGGCCAGCAGCATCAGCAGCGGGATCGCGGGCAGCGCGCTCATCTTCGTGGCCACCGCCGCGCCCAGCGCCGCCCCGGCGAGCGGCACGTACAGCCGGGGCCGGTTCCGGGCCCGCCAGGCCAGCCAGACCGAGGTCAGCAGGAAGGCGGTCATCGGCAGGTCCAGCGTGGCCAGCGAGCCGTGCGCGACGACATCGGGGCAGAAGGCGTACAGCGCGAGCGCCACCGGACCGGCCGCCCGCCCCGCCAGGTCCCGCGCGAAGGCGAACACCACCAGCCCGCCGAGCAGGGTCAGCGCGATCACCGGCAGCCGCGCCCACAGCATCAGCCGCCCGGGGTCGTTCCCCGACTCGTACAGCAGATGGCGGCCCGCCTCGCCCTGGGTGCCGGGGAAGCCGGGGTCGTAGTGCGGGGCGGCCACCGCGATCCCGGCCGCGATCAGGAGCTTGCCGAGCGGCGGGTGCTCGGGGTTGTAGCGCAGCCGGTGCTCGTGGAGGTAGTCGGTGGCGGTGACCACGTAGACCGGCTCGTCGATGGTGGGCGTCTGCCGGACGGCCGTGGTGACCATCGCGGCCGCCATCTGGGCCAGGAGCAGCGCGACCAGCAGGGGGACCAGCCAGCGGCGCTCGCGGGGGCGGGGGAGCGGGGGCGCCGGTGCGGGGATCGTTCCGGTCCCGAGGTGTTCGCTCGCCATCATCCGCCCCACGGTGGCACGGGCCGCACCGGTGCCGGTGCCGATCCGCCCTCGTCGGGGCCGTGTCCGCACACCGTTCCCGCGACCGGCGGTGCCACCGCCCCCGCCGGTCCCCTCGGCGGACCCTCCGCCGCGCACCCACGGATACGGGCCCCGGCGGGCGCCGGTTCAGCCCCGGCCGGGTACGGGCAGCGCCGAGGCCGGTATCACCAGGTCCGCCCGGTCCCGCGTGGTGGCGATCAGGTCGGCGTTGCGCTGGTCGGTGCCGAGCACCCAGGCGACCGCCGCCGTGTGCTCCTTGCCGAACTCCACATGCCGGGCCACCAGCCGCCGTACCCGCTCCGGCTCGTCGACCTCGCAGTACCAGACCTCGTCCAGCAGCGGCCGTACCCCGGCCCATGAACCCTCGCGCAGCAGAAGGTAGTTGCCCTCGGTCACCACCAGCCGGGCCGACGGCGGCACCGGGATCGAGCCCGCCACCGGCTGCTCCAGGTCCCGCTCGAAGGCGGGGGCGTACACCACCTCGTCCGCATCCGTGGGCCGCTCGCGCAGCCGCCGCAGGAGCGCCGCGTACCCGGCCGCGTCGAAGGTGTCCGGGGCGCCCTTGCGGTCCCGGCGGCCCAGCCGGTCCAGCTCGGCGTCGGCCAGGTGGAAGCCGTCCATCGGCACGTGCGCCACCCAGGGCGGGCCGTCCGCGTTCAGGGCGCGTACGAGGTGTCCGGCGAGGGTCGTCTTGCCCGCGCCCGGACCGCCCGCGATGCCCAGGATCGCGCGCTGCCCGTCCTCGACCAGGCTGCGGGCGCGGAGGAGAAGATCGTCGAAGGTCGGCGGCATGCAGCAGAGTGTGCCACCGGGCGTGCGCGGGGCGGCCGCCGGGCGCCCCCATTTCCGCTCGGAACGGCGTGATCGCCGCGCCCGATCCGGGGAAGGGAGCAGGGTATGACTCAGCTCGGACTGCCCGACACCATCCAGGCGTGCCTGTTCGACCTCGACGGAGTCGTCACCAAGACGGCCGTCGTGCACGCCGCCGCCTGGAAGGAGACCTTCGACGCCTTCCTCCGCGACCACGAGGGCCCCGACGCGCGGCCGTTCGACAAGGTCGCCGACTACGACGAGTACGTGGACGGCCGCCCCCGCGCCGACGGCGTCCGCTCCTTCCTGGAGTCCCGCGGGATCGAACTCCCCGAGGGCACCCCCGACGACCCGCCGGACGCCAATACCGTGCAGGGCCTCGGCAACCGCAAGAACGAACTGCTCCTGGAGAAGATCCGCACCGACGGCGTCGAGGCGTACGAGGGCACGCTCCGCTATCTGGCCGCCGTGCGCGCGGCCGGCCTGGCCACCGCCATCGTCTCCTCCAGCGCCAACTGCCGGGACGTGCTCCGCTCGATCGACGCCGAGGACCTGTTCGACGTACGCATTGACGGCGTGGTGGCCGCCGAACGGCACCTGCCGGGCAAGCCCAAGCCCGACACCTTCCTGGCCGCCGCGAAGGACCTGGGCGTGCCCCCGGAGCGGGCCGCCGTCTACGAGGACGCGCTCGCCGGGATGGACGCGGGCCGCGCCGGCGGCTTCGGATACGTGGTCGGTCTGGACCGCACGGGGCAGGCCGACGCGCTGTACGCGCACGGCGCGCATATCGTCGTGAAAGACCTCGCCGAGCTGGGAGGGAAGCAGTGATCACTGAGCGGGCGTACACGGTCGAGCCCTGGCACGTGCGCGAGACCACCCTCGATCTGGACGTACTGGCCCAG
This sequence comes from Streptomyces bauhiniae, assembly GCF_004784475.1. Taxonomy (GTDB): domain Bacteria; phylum Actinomycetota; class Actinomycetes; order Streptomycetales; family Streptomycetaceae; genus Streptomyces; species Streptomyces seoulensis. The sequence continues at coordinate 271,616 of NZ_SRRT01000002.1, read as the reverse complement.
AGCGAGTCGGTGTTCGCGCTGTCCAACGGGCACGTCGGCTGGCGCGGCAACCTCGACGAGGGTGAGCCGCACGGCCTGCCCGGCAGCTACCTCAACGGCGTGCACGAGGTGCACCCGCTGCCGTACGCGGAGGCCGGCTACGGCTACCCGGAGTCCGGGCAGAGCGTCATCGACGTCACCAACGGCAAGATCCTGCGCCTGCTGGTGGACGACGAACCCTTCGACCTGCGCTACGGCCGCCTGGTCTCCCACGAACGCGTCCTCGACATGCGGCGCGGGGTGCTGGAGCGCACCTGCGAGTGGACCTCGCCGGCCGGCTCCACGGTCCGGGTGCGCTCCACCCGGCTGGTCTCCCTCACCCAGCGCGCGGTGGCCGCCGTCGCCTACGAGGTGGAGGCCGTGGGCCGCCCCAGCCGGGTGGTGATCCAGTCCGAGCTGGTCGCCAACGAGAGCCTGCCCGAGCCCAACGGCGACCCGCGCGCCGCGATGAGCCTGCGCTCGCCGCTGGAGCAGGAGGACGGCTTCGCCTCCGGGGAGCGGCTGCGGCTGGTGCACCGCACCAAGCGCAGCGGCCTGAGGGTCGCGGTCGGCGCCGACCACGTCGTCACCGGGCCCGGCCGCACCACCAGCCGCAGCGAGAGCGGCATCGACGTCGCCCGGCTCACCGTCACCTCCGTGCTGGAGCCCGGCCACACCCTGCGCGTGGAGAAGCTGGTCGCGCACGGCTGGTCCGGTACCCGCTCGCTGCCCGCCATGGCCGACCAGGTGGACGCGGCCCTCGCCGCCGCCTCCCACGACGGCTGGGAAGGGCTGATGGCCGCCCAGCGCGAGGCCCTCGACGACTTCTGGGCCCGCGCCGACGTCGAGGTGCACGGCGACGAGGAGATCCAGCAGGCCGTACGCTTCGCCCTCTTCCACGTCTTCCAGGCCGGCGCCCGCGCCGAGCAGCGCGCCATCCCCGCCAAGGGCCTCACCGGCTCCGGGTACGACGGGCACGCCTTCTGGGACACCGAGATGTTCGTGCTGCCCCTGCTCACCCACACCGCGCCACGCGCCGTCGCCGAGGCGCTGCGCTGGCGCCACAACACCCTGGACGCCGCCCGGGAACGCGCGGCCCAGTTGGGGCTCGGCGGCGCCGCCTTCCCCTGGCGCACCATCGAGGGCTCGGAGGGCTCCGCGTACTGGCCCGCGGGCACCGCCGCCTTCCATGTGAACGCCGGCATCGCGGACGCGGTCGTGCGGTACGTGGAGGCCACCGGTGACGTCCGCTTCGAGCGCGAGGTGGGCCTGGAGCTGCTGGTGGAGACCGCCCGGCTGTGGCGCTCGCTGGGCCACCACGACCATCACGGCGCCTTCCACATCGACGGCGTCACCGGGCCCGACGAGTACAGCGCGGTCGCCGACGACAACACGTACACCAACCTGATGGCGCGGCAGAACCTGCTCGCGGCCGCCGACGCCGTGGAGCGCTACCCCGACGAGGCGCACCGGCTCGGCGCCGACGAGGAGGAGAGCGCGGCCTGGCGGGACGCGGCCGAGGCGATGAACATCCCCTACAACGACGAACTCGGCGTCCACGAGCAGAGCGCCGGCTTCACCCGCTACCAGCGCTGGGACTTCGCCGGGACCCGCCCCGAGCAGTACCCCCTGCTGCTGAACTTCCCGTACTTCGACCTCTACCGCAAGCAGGTCGTCAAACAGGCCGACCTCGTCCTGGCGATGTACACCTGCCCGTCCTACTTCGACGACGAGCAGGTGGCCCGGAACTTCGCCTACTACGAGCCGCTGACCGTCCGCGACTCCTCCCTGTCGGCCTGCTGCCAGGCCGTCATCGCCGCCCAGGCGGGCCATCTGCGGCTCGCCTACGCCTACACCACCGAGGCGGCGCTGATGGATCTGCACGACCTGGAGCACAACACCCGCGACGGACTGCACATCGCCTCGCTGGCCGGGACCTGGATGGCGCTGGTCGCCGGGTTCGGCGGCATGCGGCGGGTGCTGGACGGACCGGCCGGGATGAGCTTCGCGCCCCGGCTGCCCGAGCGGCTGCGCAAACTCGCCTTCCACCTGCAGTTCCGGGGGCGGCGGCTGCGCGTGGAGATCAGCGGGGACAAGACGACGTACACGCTGCTCGAAGGGCCGCCGCTGATCATCGAGCACCACGGGGAGACCGTGATGCTGGAGGCCGACGAGCCCGCCGTGCGGACCGTGCCGCCGCTCACCCCGCGCCCCACCCCGGAGCAGCCGCCGCACCGGGTGCCGAAGGGGCTCTAGCCCGCCGGACACCCCGTTCCTCCCCTCGCCGCGCGCCGGGCCACCGCCGTATGGCGGTACGTACGCGGCGGGGGGTGTGGTTCCGCGTTAGTTTGACCTTGATTTCGCTGTGGCGTCCGGTTTCCCCGGGCGTCGGCGACGGGTGCTTCCGTGGAGGGGGAGGGGTGCCGATGACCCAGGACGCTCCCGAAGTGCTCCCCGTACCGGCCGGCCGTCCGGCGCCGCGCACGCGGGGTCTCGTCTGGCAGGTGGGGCTGCTGGTCTGCGTCCTGCTCGTCCTCGCCTACCTCACCCAGCGGTACTGGCCCACCGTGCGCAGTGGCGCGGTGCGGCTCACCGAGGCCGACCAGGGCTGGCTCTCGGTCGGCGCGGTCGCGGCCGTGGGCACCTGGGCGGCCTCCGCGCTCGCCCAGCAGGGGGCCGTCGTGGAGCGGCTGCCCGGTGTACGGCTCGTCGCGGCCCAGTTCGCCGCCTGCGCCGCCAATCATCTGCTGCCCGCCGGGATCGGCGCCGGGGCGGTGAACCTGCGGTTCCTGCTGCGCTGCGGGCTGCCCATGGGCCGCTCCGCCGGCGCGCTCGCCGTCAAGGGCGGGGCCGGAGGGGTGTCGAAGCTGCTGCTGATCGCGCTGCTGGTGCCGTTCTGTCCGGGGCTGCTGCGCGTACCCGAAGTGCCGCTGGTCTGGCTGACCGGTGCGGTCGGGGCGGCACTGCTCATCGCGGCGGTCGCCGCCGGGCCGCTGTGGCCGCGCTGCCGCCAACTGCTGGGTGCCCTGATGGCCGACGTACGGGCCGTGCACGCCCGGCCGGCGCGGGCGGCCGCCCTGTGGGGCGGCTCGCTCGGCTTCGCCGCGCTGCACTGCGCGGTGCTGGTCGCGGTGGCGCGCGCCGTCGCGCTGCCGCTGCCCGCGCCCGAGGTGGCCCTGCTGTACCTCGCCGCCAGCGGCGCGGCCGCCCTGCTGCCCACGCCCGGCGGGCTCGGCTCGCTGGACGCGGCGCTCGTCCTCGCGCTCACCACGTCCGGCGCGCCCGCCGCCACGGCCGCCTCCGCCGTGCTCGGCTACCGCATGCTGACCGTCTGGCTGCCCCTGCCGCCCGGCCTGCTGACCCTCGCCGTACTCATGCGCCGCAAGGCGCTGTAGATCTAGGGCAGGAGCTTCTCGATCGCCGCCGAGCCCTCCGTCTCCAGCTTGCGGCGGGCCCAGTCCAGGGTCTTCGGGGTGACGTCCCTGCCCGCCGCCATCACCAGGTCCTCCGGGGTGACGTCCCTGGCGGGAGCGGTGTGCAGCAGGGCGTCAGGGGTGCAGTGGTCGTCGATCGACCGGGACTCTTCGGGCGTGGAACTCGACATGATGCCTCCTCCTCCGGATGGGCGCATCCGTGCCGGTGCCGCCGAACGGGGCACCCTCTCACCATCGGCCGCCGCGCCGCCGCCCGCATCCGGAGCGGCCTACGCTGGACAGGCAGCCGTACACCGTCACGGGAGGCCGCAGCGATGGCCGAGACGCCCTTCCAGCAGGAGACCCGGCAGAGCCGGCGCTATCTGCCGATCGCCGAGCACGGCCTCATCGGGGACCTGCGCAGCGTGGCGCTCGTCGGCAGCGACGGCACCATCGACTGGTACTGCTCCCCGTCCTTCGACGCCCCCAGCGTGTTCGCCGCGCTGCTGGACGCCGAGCGCGGCGGCCGGTTCGAGCTGGCGGCCTCCGTCCCGGCGCACACCAAGCAGTTCTACTTCCCCGACACCAATGTGCTGATCACCCGCTTCTTCACCGAGGAGGGCGTCGGCGAGGTGCAGGACTTCATGCCGGTCGGCACCGATCACCCCGGCGAGGAGGGCCGGCACCGGCTGATCCGCCGCGTGGTCTGCGTACGCGGCACCGTGCCGTTCCGCGCCTTCGTCGCGCCCCGCTTCGGGTACGGCGCCGACCCGCACACCCTGCGCGAGGAGGAGGGCCTGCTGCTGTTCGACGCCGGGGAGCGGGCCCTCACGCTCACCGCCACGGTGGCCATGGAGTGCGACGGCCGGGACGCGCGGGCCGAGTTCAAGCTCGGCGAGGGGGAGAGCGCGGTGTTCGCACTCGACCAGGCGGGCGGCGAGATCGCCCCGCGCGGCTGCGCGCACGCCGAGGCCGAGCACGAGTTCAACGCCACCGTCGACTACTGGCGCCGCTGGCTCGCCCAGTCCCGCTACCGGGGCCGCTGGCGCGAGATGGTGCACCGCTCCGCCCTCACCCTGAAGCTGCTCACCTACGCCCCCACCGGCGCCATCGTCGCCGCCCCCACCACCAGCCTGCCCGAACAGCTCGGCGGCGAGCGCAACTGGGACTACCGCTACGTCTGGGTCCGCGACGCCGCCTTCGCCGTCTACGCCCTGCTCCGGCTCGGCTTCACCGGCGAGGCCGAGGCGTTCATGCGCTTCCTCACCACCCACATCAGCCCCGGCGACGGAGCCGTCGAGGGCCCGCTGCAGATCATGTACGGCATCGACGGCCGGGCCGAGCTGCCCGAGAGCGAACTCCCGCATCTGGAGGGCTACTTGGGCTCGGCGCCGGTCCGCGTCGGCAACGCCGCCGCCCCGCAGCTCCAACTCGACATCTACGGCGCCCTGATCGACTCCATCTACCTCTACGACAAGTGGGCCCAGCCCATCTCCAGCGCCCAGTGGGACGACGTGTGCCACCTGGTGAGCTGGGTGTGCGACCACTGGGACCAGCCGGACGAGGGGGTGTGGGAGACGCGGGGCGGGCGCAAGAACTTCCTGTACTCCCGGCTGATGTGCTGGGTCGCCATCGAACGCGCCATCCGCCTCGCCAACCGCCGCGGCCTGCCCGCCGACCTGCCCCGCTGGCGCCGCTCCCGCGACGACATCTACCGCCGCATCATGGACCGCGGCTGGTCCGAGCAGCGGGGCGCCTTCACCCAGTGCGAGGACAGCGACGTACTGGACGCGTCCCTGCTGATGATGCCGCTCGCCAAGTTCATCGCGCCGACCGACCCCAAGTGGCTCTCCACCCTCGACGCCCTCACCGAGGACCTGGTCTCCGACTCCCTGGTCTACCGCTACGACCCCGAGGCCAGCCCCGACGGCCTGCGCGGCGACGAGGGCACCTTCTCCATCTGCTCCTTCTGGTACGTCGAGGCCCTGGTCCGCGCCGGCCGCGTCGACGAAGCCCGCCTGGCCTTCGAGAAGATGCTCACCTACGCCAACCATCTCGGCCTCTACGCCGAGGAAATAGGCCGCACCGGCGAACAACAGGGCAACTTCCCCCAGGCCTTCACCCACCTCGCCCTGATCAGCGCGGCCTTCAACCTGGACAAGGCGCTGGGCTGAATCAGCTTTCGGCCGAGGCCAGTTGGCGGTGGACCGCCGCCGTGACGCGCCCCGTGTCGCCCGTGGCCAGCAGGTCCAGCAGCCCGCCCCGCAGCACCGCGAGCACCAGCGTGCGTTCCGCGCGGGCGTCCTCGGTGTCGCGTGACGCGGCGGGCTGGACGGCCGCGAGCAGCGTCAGCCAGTCCTCCACCGTGGCCCGCGCGAAGCCGCCCCAGGGGCCGTCCGGGTCGGTGAGGGAACGGGCGTAGCTCTCCACCCACAGCGTGAGCAGCCCCCGGTGGGCGTCGTCGGAGAGCCACCGCCACAACTCCAGTGCGACCGGCCGCAGCCCCCGCGGCTCCTCCCGCGCGTCGGTGATCCGCCGCAGCCCGGCCAGCTCGTCGGCCCGTGCCCTGGCGAGCAGGGCGCGGATCAGGCCGTCCTTGCTGCCGAACAGATAGAGCAGGACTCGCGGACTGGACCCGATCGCCTCCGCGAGCGGGCGCAGCGACAGCTCCGCGAGGCCGCCGCGCAGCGCGTAGGCGTATGCGGCCTCCAGCAGTTCCCGGCGGCGGGGAGAGGGGTCTGGCTCGGCGGGGCTCACCGGAGCTAGTCTACTGAAACAGTCGTTTCAGTGACGCGGAAGGGCACCGGGAGGACGCGATGACGGAGCGTACGGCGGTCGTGCGGCCCCTGGGTCGGCCTGGTGACCTGGGCTGGGTGGTCATGGCCCACGGGGAGTTCTACGATCGGGAGTTCGGCTGGGACACCGACTTCGAGGCGCTGGTGTGCCGGATCGCCGCCGACTACGCCGACGGCAAAGAACCCGGACCGCAGGCCGCCTGGATCGCGGAGGTGGACGGCCGGCGGGCGGGCTGCGTCTTCTGCGTGCGCGCGGACGACCGGACCGCCAAGCTGCGTCTGCTTCTCGTCGATCCGGCGGCCCGTGGGCTCGGCGTCGGCGCCCGGCTGATCGAGGAGTGCCTGACCTTCGCCCGCGAGGCGGGGTACGAGGCCATCACCCTGTGGACCAACGACGTCCTCGGCTCCGCCCGCCGCCTCTACGAGCGCCACGGCTTCCGGCTCACTGCCGAGGAGCGTCACCACAGCTTCGGCCACGATCTGGTCGGCCAGATCTGGCGGCGCTCGCTTCAGTAGAGCCTCACGGCAGTGGTTGTTCCGCCCAGATTATTTTGCCGGTCGGGGTGTAGCGGGTGCCCCAGCGGTCGGAGAGCTGGGCGACCAGGAAGAGGCCGCGGCCGCCCTCGTCGGTGCTGGCGGCGTAGCGGAGGTGGGGGGAGGTGGTGGTGCCGTCGGAGACCTCGCAGATGAGGGCGCGGCCGCGCAGGAGGCGTACGCCGATGGGGCCCCGGCCGTAGCGGATGGCGTTGGTGACCAGTTCGCTGAGGATCAGTTCCGTGGTGAAGGTCAGCTCCTCCAGGTCCCAGTCGGCGAGCTGACGGGTCACCTTGGCGCGGATCTCCGAGACGGCCGCCGGATCGGCGGGCACCTCCCACGTGGCGACCTGGTCCTCGCCCAGGACGCGGGTCTCGGCCACGATCAGCGCGACGTCGTCCGTGGGGCGTACCGGCAGCCGGTCCAGGACGATCCGGCAGGTCTCCTCCGGCGAGGCGCCCGGCGCGTGCCGCAGCGCGTCGCGCAGCAGGTCGAGCCCCTCGTCGATGTCCCGCTCCCGGTCCTCCACCAGCCCGTCCGTGTATAGCACCAGCCGGCTGTCCTCCGGCAGCTCCAGATCGGCCGTCTCGAACGGCAGCCCGCCCAGGCCCAGCGGAGGACCGGCCGGCACGTCCGGGAACTCCACCGTGCCGTCCGGCAGCACCAGCGCGGGCGGCAGATGCCCGGCCCGCGCGATGGTGCAGCGCCGGGACGCCGGGTCGTACACCGCGTACAGACAGGTCGCGCCGGTGACGGCGGCCGCGCCGTCCTCCGGGGTTTCGTCCTGGTCGAGCCGGGCCACCAGCTCGTCCAGCAGGCCCAGCAGCTCGTCCGGGGGCAGGTCGAGCGAGGAGAAGTTGTGCACGGCCGTACGCAGCCGGCCCATCGTCGCCGCCGCGTGCAGCCCGTGCCCGACCACATCGCCCACCACCAGCGCCACCCGCGCGCCCGGCAGCGGCAGGACGTCGAACCAGTCGCCGCCCACCCCCGACTGCGCGGGCAGATACCGGTAGGCGATCTCCAGCGCGTCCTGCGCGGGCAGCGTGCGCGGCAGCAGACTGCGCTGGAGGGTCACCGCCATGCTGTGCTCACGGGTGTACCGGCGGGCGTTGTCGATGGACACCGCCGCCCGGGCCACCAGCTCCTCCGCCAGCGCCAGATCCTCGGAGTCGAACGGCTGCGGCTTCTCCGAGCGCCAGAAGTTCGCCACTCCCAGCACCAGGCTGCCCGCCCGCAGCGGCACCGTGATCAGCGAGTGGACGCCGTACTCGACGATCTGCTCGGTCCGCTCCAGGTCCTGCGCGTGCCAGCCCGGCGCCTCGCGCAGATCCGGCTCCACCACGGACTGCCCGGTCGCCAGGCTGCGCGCCTGCGGCGAGGTCGGCACGAACCGGATGCGCTCGCCCAGCGGATACAGCGGGGCGTCCTTGCGGATGCCGCTGAACGCCGCCCGCCGCAGCTCGGTGCCCGGCTTCGGCTCCTCGCCCTTGAGCACCGGGTCGAACAGGTCCACCGTGACGAAGTCCGCGAACCGGGGCACCGCCAGCTCGGCCAGCTCCTCCGCCGTCCGGCTCACGTCGAGGCTGGTGCCGATGCCCACCCCGGCGTCGTACAGCATGTTCAGCCGCTCACGGGCCACCTCGGCACGGCCGGACAGGGCGCGCAGCTCGGTGGAGTCGCGCAGCGTGGTGACGCTGCCGGGCGGGCCGCCGTCCAGATCGGTGGGGCGCTGGTTGATGGCCAGCAGCTTGTCCTTGACGAGGTGCACCTCGTCCGTGGCGACCCGCCCCGAGGCGAGCAGCCCGGCCGTCTCGTCGTCCAGCCCGAGGTCCAGCACGCTGCGCATCTCGGCGTCCTCGGGCAGATCCAGCAGCCGGTGCGCCTCGTCGTTGGCGAGCAGCAGCTTGCCGCCGTCCCCGACGATCAGCACACCCTCCCGGACCGCGTGCAGCACCGCGTCGTGGTGCTCGTACATCCGGGTCATCTCGTAGGGGCCCAGGCCGTGGGTCTGGCGCAGCAGGCGCCTGCTGACCAGGGCGGTGCCCGCCGTGGCCAGCGCGAGCGCCGCCGCGGCCGCAGCGAGGAGGAGCGGTAGCTGCTGGTCGGCGGCCCCGCCGACGTGCGCGGTGGTGATGCCGGCCGAGACCAGCCCCACCACCTTGCCGTCCGCGTCCCGCACCGGGACGACCACCTGGACCAGCGGACCTATCGTGCCGGTCAGCTCCTCGACCACCGTCTCCCCGCGCAGCGCGGGCCCGATCGTGCCGACGAACTTCTTGCCGATCCGGTCCCGGTCGGGGTGGGTGTAGCGGATGCCCTGGGTGTTCATGACGACGATGAAGTCGACGTTGGTCGCCTTGCGGGCCGCCTCCGCGCTCGGCTGGAGGATCGCCGTCGGGTCCGGCGAGCGCAGCGCGGCCGCGGTACCGGGGGCGTTGGCGAAGGAACCGGCGGCGGACAGGGAGCGGTTACGGGCCTCCAGGCCGCTGTCGTGCCGTACCTGGAGCACCTGCGCCACCACGGCCGACACGACCAGCAGCAGCACGATCACCACCTGGAGCAGGAACACCTGCCCCGCCAGGCTGCGCCCCGTCGCGGCACGCAGCACACCGGGCGGACCGCCTTCGCCGTCACCTCCCGGATGCCGCGCGCCTATGGGCGCGCGCGGGTGCCCGAACGAACGGGGCGCCCGCGGATCGGGTCGGCCGGGCAGTCGCACCATGTGCCCATGTCTACACTGCCGCGCTCCGTCAGGCGAGGCCGAACCCCGAGGTGAAGGGCGTGATGAGGCCGATCCGCGCTCACCTGCGCCGCCCCCCGCTCACCCGGTCGGCGGAAACCCGTACGGGGTCACCCGAACCGCCCCGGACTCCCCGACGATCAGAAGTCGCCGGGCTTCTCCGGCAGCGGGCGTGTCGCGGCGCGCATGCTGCGCAGGGCGAGCAGCAGGACGCCGATGTCGTCGAGGTAGACCGGGTCGGGGAGCAGATCGGTCGGCAGCACCAGATAGAGGACCGCGCCCCAGAACACCCAGCGCGGCCCGGTCGGCAGCCCCGCGTCCCGCAGCGAGCGTCGCGCCCTGACCAGCCGCACCAGCAGGACGACGGCGAACCCCAGCACCACCGCCGCCGCGAGGGCCGCGACCACCAGCACGATCGTGGAGTTGTCCATGCGCCCTGTCCCCTCCCGCCGCGCGGTCCGCCCGCGCCCTCTTCCTTCTGCCCGCTCCTGAGCCCGGCAGCCGCCGGGTCACACCCGGTCGCTGCCCTCGGGTTCGCGCTCCGGGCCGGGGTCGGTCTCAGGGGCGGCCTCGGGCCGCTGTCCCCGAGTGGGGAGCCGCAGCCGCTCGAAGGTACGGGTGAGCTGCTGCAACGGCGACTGGTTACGGGCCTGGGGCCGCTGCTGCGGCAGGACGGGCAGCGGGGTGTCGCGGTACGCGGCCAGCGCCTCGTGGGCCTGCTCGGCGGCCTCCCGGTACAGGTCCCGCGACTTCGTCATCGCCTCCAGCGCCTCCCGGTACCGCTCGACCCGGCGCCGCTCCCGCTCCAGCTCCTCCTGCGGGGTCATCAGCGTCCAGTTGTCCCGCAGCCCGGCCAGCGCCTCACCGAGCCCGCGCGGCCTCGGGCGCGACAGCGCGACGAAGTCCCGCAGGGCCGTGACCAGCTCGGCGGGCTCGGAACCGTCCAGGAAGACGCTGCGCACGGCGTACGCCTGCCGGTCGTACCCCGCGGGCGCCGGGTCCGGGGGCAGCAGTACGGCGCCGCCGCGCGGCACCTCCACGCCGAGGTCCTTCAGCGCCCAGTTGACCGCCCGGAACTGCTGGGGGGTGGCCCGGTGCTCGATCACCCGGTGCCGCAGCCCCGGCGGCAGCAGCCGGGCCAGCGGCAGCCTGCCGCGCTCGTCCGGCGTCATCGCCTCGTGCACGACCAGATTGACGCACCACGCCTCGCGGGCCGCGTCCCGCAGTCGCCGGCGCATCTCCTTGTCGTCCAGCGGCAGCGCGTTGACCTGCCGGAACCGCAGCCCCGGCACGGTCGGGTGGTGGTCCCACTCGCCGTCCTCGGATGCGGAGCCGGACTCGGGCCAGAACAGGGTGGCCGGTGAGGGCCACGCCTCCTCCCACAGCCGCTCGGCCTCCGCGACGAGCGTCCACTCGTGCCCCGGCCGCTCCGGCACGGAGACGAGGGTGAGCCGGGCCCGCACGGTGATCGTGCCCCCGGCGCGCCAGCGCGCCTCGAAGACGCGGTCGGTGGAGCCCTCGGGGACGGGCGGCTCCGAGAAGTCGTCCAGATCCCCGCTCGCCCGGCGTTCTCTCAGGGTGCGGCGGACGACGTCCTCGGGGGTGGGACCGGTGTGACGGCCGCGGGCCGCCCAGATCGTCTGCGGGACGGGGGCGCGGTCGGTGGCGGAGTTCGACATGGGCCAATCTGCTGGTGGGGGCCGGGGCGCGTTCCAGTATCACCGGTATGCCCCGTCATCGGGGGGCCGGGTCCCGGGGCGGCGCGTCGGGCGGGGGCGCGCGCGGTCGCGTACGCCCCCGACGCGCCTCGCACGCGCCCCGTGGGGGCCGGGTACGCGAAACCCCGACGAAGGCCGGGGTACGGCCGTGTCGGGGTCTCGTCGTCGGTCAGTGGCGCTGTGCGATCAGGCGCCGCTCTCCCGGAGCATGTCCTCGCGCTCCACGAGCTTCACGCGCTCGCGGCCGTGCGGCTCACCGAGGGCGCGCTCGGCGGCGTCGAGCTTGTACCAGCCGTCCCACGTGGTGAAGCGGACGCCCCGGCCGGACAGGAAGGCGTACACGGCCTCCGGGTCCGGAGCGGACGGGGTGTGCAGCCGGCCGTTGGCGTGGTCGTCCAGCAGGTTGGCCACCGTCTCGTTGGCGTCGCCCTTGGTGTGACCGATCAGACCGACCGGGCCGCGCCTGATCCAGCCCGTGACGTAGGTCGACGCCAGGTGGGCGCCGCTCTCCTCGATGACCCGGCCGCCCTCGTCCGGGACGGTGCCCGTCTGAAGGTCCCAGGGCAGCTTGGGCAGCTTCTCGGAGAGGTAGCCGACCGCGCGGTACACCGACTGGACGTCCCAGTCCTTGAACTCGCCGGTGCCCTTGACATTGCCGGTGCCGTCCAGCGCGGTGCGCTCGGTGCGCAGGCCGACGACCTTGCCGTTCTCGCCGAGGATCTCCGCCGGGGACTCGAAGAAGTGCAGGAAGAGCTTGTGCGGGCGGTCGCCGACGTCGCGGATCGCCCAGTTCTCCAGCGTCTTGGCGACCATGTCGGCCTGCTTGTTGCCGCGCCGGGTCTCGATGGAGCCCGCGTCGTAGTCGATGTCCTCGGGGTCGACGATGACCTCGATGTTGGGGGAGTGGTCCAGCTCGCGCAGCTCCATCGGGCTGAACTTCGCCTGCGCGGGGCCACGGCGGCCGAAGACGTGGACCTCCAGGGCCTTGTTGGCCTTCAGACCGTCGTAGACGTTCTGCGGGATCTCCGTCGGCAGCAGCTCGTCCGCCGTCTTGGCCAGGACGCGGGCCACGTCCAGGGCGACGTTGCCGACGCCGAGGACGGCGACCTTCTCGGCCTCCAGCGGCCAGGTGCGCGGCACGTCGGGGTGGCCGTCGTACCAGGACACGAAGTCGGCGGCGCCGTAGGAGCCGTCCAGGTCGAGACCGGGGATCGACATGTCGCGGTCGGCCATCGCGCCGGTGGAGAAGATCACCGCGTCGTAGAAGGCGCGCAGGTCGTCCAGGTTGATGTCGCGCGGGTAGTCGACATTGCCGAAGAGACGGATCTGCGGCTTGTCGAGCACCTGGTGCAGGGCGGTGATGATGCCCTTGATGCGCGGGTGGTCGGGCGCCACGCCGTAACGGATCAGGCCGAACGGGGCGGGCATCCGCTCGAAGAGGTCGATGGACACGCCCGGATCGGCGGCCGTCTCGGACTTCAGCAGGGCGTCGGCGGCGTAGATCCCGGCGGGGCCGGCTCCGACGATGGCTACCCGCAGGGGGCGCGGCATGATCAGGTTCCCTTCGAGCGTGGACAGGCGACTCGATCAGGAAGCCTAAGCTAAGGCAGCCCTAACTTAGTACACGGGTCCAGTCTATGGGCTCATAAACAGCTTTTATGGGTGTTCAGGCGGGCCTGATCACCCGGTGGATCGCGGCCTCTCCGGCGCCGTAGACCGACTCCTCGCGGATGGCCGCGCCCGGCCCCGGCGCGTGGATCATCGTGCCGTTGCCGACGTACAGGCCCACGTGCCGGTCGTCCTCGAAGAAGAGCACCAGGTCACCGGGGAGGGCTGCGGCGAGCGCCACCTCGGTACCGGCCGACGCCTGCTCGTGCGCGGCCCTCGGCAGCTCGACCCCGGCTGTGCGCCAGGCGCCCTGGGTGAGGCTGGAGCAGTCGAACGAGTCGGGCCCGGTGGCACCCCAGACGCACGGCTTGCCGACCTGAGCGGCGGCGAAGGCGATGGCTTTGGCGGCGCGGACGATGTGGGCGGATTCGGTGGTGGGGCGGGGGGTGAGGGGGGTGGTGGGGAAGGTGCCGGGCTGGGGGGCGGGGGTGGGTGCGGCTGCCTGGGCGGGCGCGGGGGCCGTAGGCGGTGCGGGCGGGAAGGTGGGCGCCGGAGCTTGGGAAGGCGCGGGAGTCGGCGCCGGGGCGGGTGCGGCGGCCACAGGCGGTGCGGGCTGGAACGCGGGGGCCGCCGGGAACGCACCCGTTCCGTACGTAGGGGCCGGGGCCTCGACCACCGGAGGTACGGCCGGGAACGTGCCCGTCCCGTACGTCGGGACCGGGGCCACTTCGGCCACCGGAGGTACCGCCGGGAACGCCCCCGTGTCGTACGTCGGCGCCAGCGAAGCCGCCGCCGGGAACGCGCCGCTGTCGTAGCCGGGCGCGAACGCACTGGTGTCGACGGCCGGCAGCGTGCCCGTGTCCGTCTGCGGGGCCGGGGCCAGATAGCTCAGGCCGCCGGTGTCGCTCAGCGGGCCGGGGATCGGGTAGGGCAGCGAGCCGGTGTCGCCGAGCGCGCCCGGCATCGGGTACGTCAGCGGGCCGGTGTCCGTGACGGATGCCGGTACCGACCACTGGCCCGTCGGGGCGGCCGGTGCCTGCGCCGCGCCGGAGCTGGCGATCCCCGGCGCGGCAGTCTGTATGCCGTCCGCCTGCGGGGTGCCCCACACCTGCGCCGGGGCGGCGTTCCAGGAGTGGCGGGACAGCAGATCCTTGGCGGAGGCTAGCTTGCGGCGGTTGCCCGCCTTGAGGTCGGCGGGGGAGCGGCGGCCCGGGGCGGCGGGCTGGGCCGGCAGCACGGCGGGCGGTGTCGGCGCGGGAGCGGCCGGGAGGCCGACCGGCATGGCGGGGGGAGACAACTGGGGTGCCGTCAGCGGGAGTTGAGCGACCGGCGCGGCCGGCAGCGCCGCCACGGACGCGGCCGGGGGAAGCGCGGCCGCCGTACCCGCCGCTTCCAGTGCCGGGGCGGACGACGTACCGCCCGTCAGCTCGGCCACCGGGCGCTGCGAGGAACCCGCGGGCAGCGCGGGCGTCTCCGGCTCGATGCTGGGCAGACCCAGTTCGGCGGCGGTCCAAGTCCGTTCCACGGCAGGGCCGTTGTCGGGCATCCGGTCGGCGGGGAGGGTGGCGGGCACGGTCGGTCCTGCCTTGGCGCGGGCCGCGTCGAACCACTGGCGGGTCACGGCGTCGAGCGCCGGGTCCGGACGGCTGCCGGACCGCTTGGCCAGCGGTACGCCCCGCCTGCGGGTGGCGGCCGCCATCGCACGGGTGGCGTTGTAGTTGCCGGTCGCGTTCTCGGCCCGTGCGTAGAGGGAGTCGATCCGCTGCCGAACCTCTTCGTGACTCTCCGGCGCCATGGGAGACGACTCCTTCCTTGCCCCGCAGGGCAGTTGGGCCGGCGCGCCCGGACGTCGGTCGAATCTCCCGTACCGGACGCCGCTACGGGCTCCTGGGGACGGGGAGCCGGGCGGCCTGCCGTCAACCTAGCCAACTTGTGTCACTCGTGTGAAGGTCACCGGGTGGAATGTCCGATACGTATTTGTGATGTTCGCCGCCGTGTTCGGATGGGCACACTAGGCGCTCAACTCCTTTGTACAGGTGCGCGCGTGGCCTTCCATGCCTCATGTGGCGCAGTTTTCTTGAGAGTTCGCCATGAAATCCGGGCCGCGCTGAACACACCGGCACCACCCCGCGTATGGGTGTGGGGCGCCACATGCCCCCCACCGACCACGACCCGCAGGGGACGATCTTGGAACCGAACAGGCGCAGGCGCCCGACCGGCGCACGACGCGTGACCCTCGCCGCGGTCGCGCTGATGCTCGGCGGCGGCGGCCTCGTCGCGGCGAACGTCTACGCGTCGGCCAGCGAAGGAGGCTGGAGCGGACAGGGCTCCGGCGACGCGACGGGCGCATCTCTCAGGTCGGCCGGCATGGCCACCATCGACTGCCCCGACGTCGGCGCCCGGCTGACCGACGTACCGGAGGCGGCCCGAGGGGACGTCGACCGTGAACTGGCCACGCTGGACCAGCAGATCGCGGAGGCGTACCAGCGGCTCCAGCAGTCGGCGGACGCGCTCCGGCAGGACCCGTCGGCCGCCGACAACTCGGTGATGAACCCGCTGAAGGACAAGCGGACCGCGACCCTGGGCCGTATCGCCGACGCCATCGGCCGCGCCGGGAACCGCCCCGACCAGCTCGACGCGCTCGCCCCCTGCACCCTGCGCCCCGCCGAGGCGGCGCCCGGTGGCTCGGGCCAGGAATCCGCCGCGCCCTCCCAGGGCAGCGGGGAGCAGGGCCAGGGCCAGGGTCAGAACGGCGGCGCCGGCCAGGGCGGCAACGGACCCGTCGCCGCCGACTACGCGGACATCAACTCCGTACAGCCCAACGCCCCCAAGGCGCCCCCCGGCGGCACCTTCCGCACCGAGTGCGGGGTCAACGAGAACGGCCTGTTCAACTCGGACAACGTGATCGTGGCCCCCGGTGTCTCCAACGGCGCCCACCACTTCCACGACTACGTCGGCAACCAGTCCAACACCGCCTTCGCCAGCGACCAGGACCTCGCCGACGCCAAGACGAGCTGCGCCGACCAGGGCGACAGGTCCACGTACTACTGGCCGGTGCTGCGCCTGCAGAACGGCACGCAGGAGCGGGACGCCGGGGCGCCGGGCGGCGGCACCGAGGGCAACGCGGGCCAGATCGTCACGCCCAAGGAGGTCACCCTGACCTTCGTCGGCAGCCCGAGCGGCAAGGTCACCGAGATGCCGCGGCTGCTGCGCATCATCACCGGTGACGCCAAGGCGTTCGTCAACGGGCCCGCCAACGCCAACGCCTCCTGGAGCTGCACCGGGTTCGAGGACCGGCAGCTCAAGGACAAGTACCCGTTGTGCCCGTCGGGCAGTGACGTGGTGCGCAGCTTCCACTTCCAGAGCTGCTGGGACGGCCGTAACGCCGACAGCGCCAACCACCGCACCCACGTGGCCTTCGCCGACGCCCAGGGCAACTGCCCCGAGGGGTTCAAGGCCATCCCGCAGCTCGTCCAGCGGATCGTCTACGACGTGGACGCGCCGAGCCTGGACGACGGCGGGAAGAACACCCCGCTGTTCGCGGTCGACTCCTTCCCGGAGCAGCAGCACAAGCCGGTCACCGACCACGGCGACTTCATCAACGTCTTCGACGAGGGCCTGATGCGCACCATGGTCGACTGCATCAACTCCGGCCGTAACTGCGGCCCCGGCGATGACGGCAAGGGCGACGACGGCAACGGCAACGGCGGGACGGCCGAGCCCAGCGAGCAGCCCGGTGGCGGCCAGAACACCGCCGAGCCGAGCGCGACCGCCGAGCCCGAGCAGCCGGCCGAGTCCCAGCCGGAGAAGTCGGAGCAGCCGGGCAACACCGAGGAGCCCGGCAAGCCCGAGGAGCCCGCCAAGCCCGCCGACACCGCCCCGGCCGAGCAGCCCGCGCAGTCCGACCCCGTCGAGGCCCCCCGCGCCGACGCCACGACCGCGCCCGCCAACACCACGAAGAACCAGGGCGGCACCGCCAAGCAGGACGAGTCCAGCGCACCGGCCACCGCCGCCGCGCCCCAGGTCTCCGAGTCCGCCCCGGCACAGGCCGCCGCCGTCACCACCCCGCCGCCCGCGAACCTGGAACCGCAGGCCGTGGGCAACGGCGGCCTCGCCGAGACCGGCGCCAACCTGTGGCCCGCCGCCCTCGGCGTGATGCTGGCCGCCTCCGGCCTGGTGATGCTGCTCCGCGCCCGGCGTCTGCGGTACTGAGACCGAGCCCCCGGTTCCCTTGCGGGGGCCGGGGGTTCAGTGCGCCGTACGCCGGCAGTACAGGAACAGATGCGGCTCCGGCCCGGCGTCGGCGTGGGCCGGCACGAAGGTGGCGTGCGCCTCGGACAGCACGGAGAAGCCCGCGTCCGTGACGAGTTGGGCGAAGTCGTCGGGGGAGAAGCTGCTCACCCGCACCGGCTGCCCCATGAACTCGGTCTCCGCGTCCGCCACGTCCACCGGCACCGTGGCCAGCACCGCGAGACCGCCCGGCCGCAACGCCCGCGCCAGCGAGGCGAGTACGTCCCGCTGTTCGTCGCGGGACATCTGGAGCAGCGAGAAGTACACGCAGACCGCTTCGAACGACCCTTCCTGCAAGTCGAGTTCACGGATGTCGGCCACCTTGAACTCGGCGTCCGGCACCTGCCGCGCGGCCAGCTCGACCATCACCGGCGATACGTCGACACCCAGCACCCGGTGCCCGGCCCGCGCGAGCGCCTCGGCGGTGGGCCGGCCGGTGCCGCTGCCCACGTCCAGCACCCGGCTGCCCGGCATCAGATGGTCCACCAGCCAGCTCAGCGAGGCCAGATGCGGCCCGGAGGCGGCGAACGCCTGCTCATAGGCGATGCCCAGCGTGTCGAACACCACCGCCGCCGGTGCCCGCTGCTCTTCCTCTGCCAAGACGGCTCCTCTCACGTTCCCTACCGATGCCCGGCATCGTCGCACCCATACCCGCACTCCGGGCAGCCCTGTTTGCGGACCGAAGCGCCTACCGGGCAGGGTGCGGGCGTGCCCACCTTGCTGATCATCCACCACACGCCGTCGCCGAACTGCCAGGAACTGTTCGAGGCCGCCGTGTCCGGCGCCACCGCGCCCGAGATCGAGGGCGTCCGCGTGGTCCGGCGGGCCGCCCTCGCCGCCACCGCCTCCGACGTGCTGGCCGCCGACGGTTACCTCCTCGGCACCCCGGCCAACCTCGGCTACATGTCCGGCGCCCTCAAGCATTTCTTCGACCAGATCTACTACCCGTGCCTGGACGATACCCGGGGCCGCCCCTTCGGCTACTGGGTGCACGGCGGCAACGACGTGACCGGCGCCGTCCGCGCGATCGAGACCGTCACCACCGGCCTGGGCTGGCGCCGCGCCGCCGAGCCGGTCACCGTCACCGGCGCACCGGGCAAGGCGGACACCGAGGCGTGCTGGGAACTCGGCGCCGTCCTCGCGGCGGGCCTGGCCGGCTGACGCCGGGGTCGCCCGTTCGGCGGCACCCGCGCACACCCCTCCCGGCCCCAGCCCCGCCCGGCGCCGGACCGGAAAGTCGCTGGTCCCTACACCCGACGCCCGCCGGACGAAGGTGCGGGCGCGGGACCCCTGGCCGACGATGGGCACGAGGCCGCGTCCCGCCGGACGCGGTCGCATCCCGTCGTACGTCGACTGAATCGAGGGAGCGTCGGATGCGAGCGGACGGCCACGCACCCGGACGGCCCGCGCCCGGCGGGCAGGACGCCGACCAGCGCACCACCGAGCAACTCCTGCGCGACGGCGCCCGCGAGGTCGCCGAGGTCGCCGACGGCGTACGCGCCGTCGCCGAACGCACCGCGGACGCGCTGCTCGCCCCACCCCACAGACGCGCCGCCCGCCACCCCCGTACGGGACTCACCGCCCGCTGGGCCTTGCTGCGCGCCCTGACGGACCCGCGCGGCCTGGGCGCCCCGGCCGGTGCCGCGCGCCGAAGGATCGCGCGGCTGCTCGGCGCCCGCCGGGGCGGGGAGCCCCTGGCCGCGCTGATGGCCGTCACCGCGCTGCGGCTGCGCATCGCCGCCGTGCTCGCCGGCCACCCCGAGCTGGCCCGCGACCCCGGCATGCGCCGCCTCACCGAGGCCCTCGGCACCAAGGGCGACCGCGAGGCCGTACGCGCCCTGCGCGCCCTCTTCCAGGACCCCGGCGCCCAGCGCGCCCTCGCCGCGCTCACCCCCGTACTGGACGAACTCCTGGGTGTTCGTGCCCTGTTGGACGCCGAGCCGCCCACGGAACCGGAGACCGACGGGGAGCAGCGCGCCGCCGAGGCCGTCGACCTCACCGACCGGGAGAAGCAGACCCTCGCCACCGAGGGCTCGCTCCTCGGCTTCCTCCGCAACATCGACACCCTCGCCCCCGAGGGCCGCGTCCTGGTGCAGAACGTGCGCGGTCCCGACGGTGTGGTCCGGTACGTCGTCCAGGCCCCCGGCACCAGTTCCGGCCGTCCCCGGCACGGCTCCCCGCGTGATGTGGTTGGCGCCTGGCGGGAGCAGCTCACCGCCGACTCGCCGTACACCCGCGCGCTGCGGCCCGCGATCGAGGAGCACGGCATCCCGCGCGGCGCCGAACTCGCCCTGATCGGGCACGGCGAGGGTGGTACCGCGCTGCTCAACCTCGCGCGGGACGCCGGGTTCTGCCGCGCCTACCGGCTCACCCATGTCATCGCGGTCGGCGCGCCGGACCCCGCCGGACGCCCCGCCGACCCCCGCACCTGGGTCGGCCACGTCACCAACGAGCACGACCTCGTCCCGGCCGCCGCCCCCGCCGACCCGCACCCGAACCGGTACGACGCCCGCTACACCGGCCCGACCCGCGCCTTCCCGGAGTCCCACCTGCTGCGCGAGTACATCGGCCATCTGCGCACCGTCGCCCCCGAGGCCCGCGCCCACCTCGACGAGGCCCTCACGCCGTACCGGGGTCCGGTCGTGCGCAGCCAGGCGTACCAGCTCAAGGACCCGGCGCACCCGCCCGAGGGCCACCCCTTCCTCACCCTGCCGACCTCCTCGGTGCCGACCACCACCGGCCCGGTCGGCGTGCCCGTGCGCTACCACGACTCCGCCGCCGCACACCTCTGCTTCCCGGTCGACACCGAGGCGGTACGGGCCCTGCTGCCCGACGTGCCCTGGATGCGGCCCAGCGGGATCGGCCGGCGCACCCTCGCCGTGCTCTCGCTGTACGAGCACCGCTGCTCCACCCTCGGCCCGTACACCGAGATCGCGCTGTCCGTCCCGGTGGACGACCTGTGGCGGCCCCGCCCGGCCGACTTCGCCACCGACCTGCTGCGCCGCGCCGACCTGCGCCGCACCGGCCGCTACGTCCTCTCCCTCGCCGTCACCACCGAGGAGGCCCGCGTGGCGGCCCGCGAGGTCTGGGGGCAGCCCGCGATACGCGCCGCCGCCGAGGTCCACCTCACCGGCCCCCGGCTCCGGCTCAGCGCGCCCGGCCTCGGCATCGCCGTCCTCGGCCGCCTCGGACCCGGCGTGCGCTGCCCCGAGCCGGACTGGGCGCTGTACGGGCGGCGCGGCGACAGCACCGTACGCACCGCGATCCGCACCTCCGCGCGCCCCCGGCTGCACGCCGGGGCCGGGGTGCGCCTCCGGCTGGACACGGCCGCCGCCGAACCCATGGCCGGGCAGTTGCGCAGACTCGGCATCGACACCGCCCGGCCGCTGTTCGTCGTGGCCTGCCCGCAGTTCATGGTCCACCGCGCCGCGGGCGCCGTCCTGCCGCGCTGAACCTCCGCCACCGGGAGCCGTCATGGTGAGCCACTCCACGCCCGCCCACCCGATCGCCGCCGAACTCCTCGACCGCATAGCCCAGTTGCGCACCGACGCCGACCTGATGGACGGCTACGCCCGCCGCCTCCTCGCCACCGCGGCCGCCCTGAACGGCCGCACCGCCGCCCCGGAGTGGAGCCGCCCCACCCTCGCCCGCCAGGCCGCCGCCTGCCGCACCACCGCCCGCCAACTCCGCCTCGCAGCCGAGGCGTTGCTCAGCCAGAACGGCCCCGGCCGGTCCCGGCCCCGCCGCCGTCCGGCCGCGCCCGCCGCGCTCCCGGCCACCGGCCCTAAATGACGCGGCGCGTCAAGGACGTTCGGGCATCCGGGTGGTAGCCCGTGGCGTCCTGGGCCGAACGGGTCGTGGCGGCCGGGGGAGTGCGCGCGAGGTCCGGATAATCACCGCTCATGCAGCTCGTGAACGCAGGTCAAGCGACCCGGCGCGCCCCCGTGGCCGTCACCGGACTCGGACTGGTCACCCCGGCCGGCGTCGGACAGGCGGCCGCCTGGGAGGGCCTGTGCGCCGGGGCCTCCACGGCCACCGCCGACCCCGGACTCGACGGACTGCCCGTGGCGTTCTCCTGCCAGGTGCCCGACCTCGACGCGCCCCGGCTGCTCGGGCACCGGCTCAGCCGCCGCCTGGACCGCTTCACCACCTTCGCCCTGCTCGCCGCCCGCGAGGCCGTCGCCGACGCCGGACTCACCCCCGGCGACTGGGACGGCCCGCGCATCGGCATCGTCATGGGGGTCGGCACCGGCTCCATGCAGGGCTGGCAGGCCGAGTTCGACCGGCTCGCCGCCCGCGTCCCCGACCGGGTCTCCCCGCTCGCCCTGCCGCGCAGCGTGCCCAACATGGCCGCCGCCGAGATCGCCCTCGACCTTGGCGCCACCGGGCCCAACCTGGTCGTCTCGACGGCCTGCGCCTCCGGTACCAGCGCCATCGGCCTCGCCCGCGACCTG
The DNA here is from genome assembly GCF_004784475.1 of Streptomyces bauhiniae. Lineage (GTDB taxonomy): Bacteria > Actinomycetota > Actinomycetes > Streptomycetales > Streptomycetaceae > Streptomyces > Streptomyces seoulensis. The sequence continues at coordinate 250,046 of NZ_SRRT01000002.1, read as the reverse complement.
CTGCTCTCCGGCGCCTGCGACCTCGTCCTGGCCGGCGGCAGCGAGTCCGCCCGGCTGCCGATGACCGCCGCCTGCTTCGCCCAGATGCGCGCCCTGTCCCGCCGCGCCGACGCCCCGCACGAGGCGTCCCGCCCCTTCGACCGCGACCGCGACGGCTTCGTGCTCGGTGAGGGCGCCGCCGTCCTCGTACTGGAACGCACCGCCGACGCCCGCGCCCGCGCCGCCCGGCCCACCGCCCTGGTCGCCGGGTACGGCGCCTCCTGCGACGCCCACCACTTCACCTCCCCGCACCCCGGCGGCGACGGCGCCGCCCGCGCCATCCGCAGCGCCCTCCTCGACGCCGGGCTCGCCCCCGAGGACGTCGACCACGTCAACGCGCACGGCACCTCCACCCCGCAGGGCGACCTCGCCGAGCACAACGCCCTCCACCAGGTCTTCCACCGCCCGCCCCCGGTCACCGCCGTCAAGGGCACCATCGGCCACGCCATCGGCGGCGCCGGTGCCATCGAGGCCGCCTGCACCGCCCTCACCCTGCGCCACCAGCTCATCCCGCCCACCGCCAACCTGCACACCCAGGACCCGGCCATCGACCTCGACGTCGTCGCCAAGGCCCCGCGTCCCACGCCGATGCGCGCCGCCATCAGCAGCTCCTTCGGCTTCGGCGGCCAGAACGCCGTACTCGCCCTCACCGCCGCCGAGTAGTCACTCCCCACCGGGCCCACCCAGCGCCCGTGCCCAGCCGAAAGGTCCCGCCCGTGCCGGAAGTCCCGGAAGCGCCGCAGAGCCCGGACGCCGTACCGCCCCTCGGCCGGGCGTGGTCCTGGCCCAACGCCGAGCAGATCCTCATCGGGGTCTTCGTCGCCGTCCCCTTCCTCGCGCTCCTCGCCGCCGTCCCGCTGGCCTGGCGGAACGGGCTCAGCCCGGTGGACGTGGTGCTCGCCGCCGTGTTCTACCTGGTCAGCGGGCTCGGCATCACCGTAGGGTTCCACCGGTACTTCACCCACGGCTCCTTCAAGGCGCGCCGCCCGCTGCGGATCGCGCTCGCCGTTGCGGGGAGCCTCGCCGTGCAGGGGCCGCTGTTCACCTGGGTCGCCGACCACCGCAAGCACCACCGCTACTCCGACCGCGACGGCGACCCGCACTCGCCCTGGCGCTACGGCCGCACGCCGGGCGCGCTCGCCAAGGGCATGTTCCACGCCCACCTCGGCTGGCTCTTCGACACCGACCACGCCTCTACGAGCCAGTACGCCCCCGACCTGGAACGGGACCCGGCGCTCCGGCTGATCTCGCGGGGCTTCGGGGTGTTCGTGGTGCTCTCGCTGGCGCTGCCCGCCCTGCTGGGGCTACTGATCACCGGGACCTGGGCGGGTGCGGCGACGGCGTTCTTCTGGGCCGGGCTGGTGCGGATCTGCCTGGTGCACCATGTCACCTGGTCCATCAACTCCATCTGTCACGCGGCCGGTTCCCACCCGTTCCGCAGCCGGGACCGCTCCGGCAACGTGTGGTGGCTGGCCCCGCTGTCGTTCGGCGAGTCCTGGCACAACCTCCACCACGCGGACCCGACCAGCGCCCGGCACGGGGTTCTCACCGGTCAACTGGACGCCAGCGCCCGGCTGATCCGCTGGTTCGAGGGCCTCGGCTGGGCCTACGACGTGCGCTGGCCCGACGCCGGCCGGGTGCGGGCGCGACGCCGCAGGGACAAAGCGCCGGAACCGGGAACCGGGGCGCGAGAATTGCGGTCTTAGGCACCGTCAACGACCGGGATCGGCCCGGTCGCGTGGAATCCGGGGAATCGAGACACATGTCCATCCGCATTCGTACGACTCCGCTGACCGCCGTCGCCCTCGCCACGGGCCTCGCCCTGGCCGCCGTCACCCCGGCACTCGCGGGCACCGCCGCCACCCCGGCCCGGCCCGCCGCTGCGACCTCCGCCCAGGGCGACCCGCGCAATGTCACCCAGCGGGTCACCGACTTCTACGGCGCGTACATCGACGCCGTCTGGGAGACCGAGGACCCGGCGGCGGGCGCCGACGCCAAGGCTCTGCGGAACTTCTACCTCTCCGCGTCCGCCCGCAAGAAGGTCACCGCCTGGGAGAAGAAGAACCACGCCGACGGCATCCTCTTCGCGCAGAACGTCCCCGTGAAGTGGAAGGTCGCCTACACCGGCTCCGGCATGGGCCACGCCACCAGCAGGGTCACCCTGACCTGGAGCGACGGCAAGAACCCGGAGGTCACCCGGATCGACGTGCAGTCCGACCTGACGACGCGCAAGATCACGGATCTGAAGCCGGCGGAGTGAGGCCGGTTTCCTCGGGTGTGCGGTGTTTTCGGGGGGTACTCGGGTCGCGTCAAATCCACATAAAGGCGTGGAGCCCCTACGCAGGAGGCGCGATCATGACGGAACGAATGCACACCACGATGGAGACGCACCCGGACGTCCTGGAGATGCGGGAGCGCTTCGTGCTCGCGGAGCGGGCGGCCGCGACGCAGCAGGGACAGGCCGTCGAGGCGATGGCCCTGATCACGGGGCTGTACATGGCGGCGTCCCCGTGGATCGTGGGCTTCAACGGGTCCACCACCCTCGCGGTGAACAACCTGATCGCGGGCATCGCCTACGCCCTGCTGATGAGCGGCTTCGGCCACGCCTACGAGCGCACCCACGCCCGCGCCTGGGCCGCCGCCCTCATCAGCATCTGGATGATCATCTCCCCCTGGGTGGTCGCGGGCAACGTCACCACCACCCGCACGATCACCAGCAACGTCATCGCCGGAGCGGTCGGCCTGTGCCTCGCCCTCATGGCAGCCGCAGCCAACCGAGCGGGCACCCGCCGCCGGAACCGGGCGGCCGGGATGATGGACCGGTAGAGCACCACACCGACCGGGACCCGCCGCAGCACGCGGGTCCCGGCCGGTGATGCGTCGCATCTTCGCGCACGGTTTGGGGGGTCTGAGAGGGGCCCTTCGCTAGGCGGGCCGGAGGCCGAGGCCGGCAAGGAGACTGCGGATGCGTCGCTCGATGTCGTCACGGATGGGACGGACCGCCGCGACGCCTTGCCCGGCAGGGTCGTCGAGGGTCCAGTCGAGGTACTGCTTGCCGGGGAAGACGGGGCAGGCGTCGCCGCAGCCCATGGTGATGACGATGTCCGAGGCGCGTACGGCGTCGGTGGTCAGGACCTTCGGGATCTGAGCGGAGAGGTCGATGCCGACCTCGGCCATCGCCTGGACCACAGCGGGGTTGACCGCGTCGGCGGGGGCGGAACCGGCGGACCGGACCTCGACGCGGTCGCCCGCGAGGTGGGTGAGGAAGGCGGCCGCCATCTGGGAGCGTCCGGCATTGTGGACGCACACGAACAGGACGGAGGGCTTGGTCTCAGGCACGGACGGTGTCCTTGGGGGCGGCGACGGGCTGGGGGAAGCGGTGGCGGACGGCTAGGGCGACGTGGACCAGGCCGATGAGGACGGGCACCTCGATGAGCGGGCCGACCACACCGGCGAGGGCCTGGCCGCTGGCGGCACCGAAGGTGGCTATGGCGACGGCGATGGCCAGCTCGAAGTTGTTGCCCGCCGCGGTGAAGGCGAGCGTGGTGGCCCTCGGGTAGTCCAGGCCGACGGCTCGTCCCAGCGCCATGGACCCGGCCCACATCAGCGCGAAGTACACCAGCAGTGGCAGCGCGATGCGGGCGACGTCGAAGGGCTGGGAGGTGATGGCGTCGCCCTGGAGGGCGAACAGCACGACGACGGTGAACAGCAGCCCGTACAGGGCGAACGGCCCGATCCGGGGCAGGAACCGTGCCTCGTACCAGGTGCGGCCCCGGACCCTCTCGCCCAGGCGGCGGGTGAGGAACCCGGCGAGCAGGGGGATGCCGAGGAAGATGAGCACCGAGCGGGCGATCTCCCTCCCCGACACGTCCAACGCGGTCTGCTCCAGGCCGAGCCGGCCGGGCAGGACGGTGAGGTAGAACCAGCCGAACACGCCGAAGGCGAGGACCTGGAAGACCGCGTTGAGGGCGACCAGGACGGCGGCGGCCTCGCGGTCGCCGCAGGCCAGGTCGTTCCAGATGACGACCATGGCGATGCAGCGGGCCAGCCCGACGACGATCAGTCCCGTGCGGTACTCCGGCAGGTCGGGCAGGAACAGCCAGGCCAGCGCGAACATCAGGGCCGGTCCCACGATCCAGTTGAGGACCAGGGAGAGTACGAGCAGGCGCCGGTCGCGGGTGACGGCGTCCAGCCGGTCGTAGCGGACCTTGGCCAGGACCGGGTACATCATCACCAGCAGACCGAGCGCGATGGGCAGGGAGACACCGGTGACGGTGACCTTCGCCAGGCCGTCGCCGAGGCCCGGCAGGAGGCGGCCGAGTCCGAGACCGGCGGCCATCGCGGCGATGATCCACACGGCGAGGTAGCGGTCCAGGAAGGACAACCGCCCGGCCGGCGCGGCGGGTTGTGGCTGCCGCACGCTCACGAAGCGGCTCCGGCGGGGCGGGTGAGGATCGCCGCGAGACGGTCGGTCATCTCCGGCAGCAGGCGGTAGTACACCCACGTCCCGCGCCGCTCGGAGTCGATGAGGCCGGCCTGCTTGAGCAGCTTGAGGTGGTGGGAGATCGTCGGCTGTGACAGCTCGAACGCCGGGGTCAGGTCACAGACGCAGACCTCGCCGCCCGCCCGCGAGGCGATCATCGACAGCAGCCGCAGACGCACCGGGTCGCCCAGTGCCTTGAACACCTTGGCCAGGGTGTCGGCCTGGTCCTCGTCCAGCGGTGCGGTGAGCAGGCCGGGGCAGCACTCCCCGGCGCTCTGGCCGAGCACCACAAGCTGCTGTTTCGACATGCTTCTATGTTGACGTTTTTCGATTCAGGGCGCAAGGTTGCATCGACCGACATCGATACAGACTGATCGGGGGGACCGGCATGTCCCGTGTTCAGCTCGCCCTCAACGTCGCCGACCTAGAAGCCACGGTGACCTTCTACTCCAAGCTCTTCGGCACGGAACCGGCCGAGCCCCCGCGTCGGCCTGCGCGTGACCGTCCTGCCACCACCCACCTCCAGGAGGGCGACCTCGACCAGGCTCTCGCCGTCGGCAATCGCGCTGTCGACATCCTCGGTCGCGTGGCCTCCGCGCGGGCTCGGGACTACGTCGCGGATGTCGCCGTTGCCCTGACTCCCTGGCGCCGAGAACACCCTGGGGCCGAATTCATGCACCGCGCCCGTACGGAACTCACCCTCGCCGGCTAGCCGAGTCCGGCCGGGACCCGGCATGCAACGCGGGTCCCGGCCGGGCAGGTTGGCTCAGCGGTTCACGGCTCGCATCCCCGCCTCGTCGTACCGTTCGCCTGAGACCTCGGGCAACTCGGCGTCGATCTGGGACAGTTCCTCGGGGGTGAGGGTGATGTCGACCGCGGCGGCGTTCTGTTCGAGGTAGGAGCGGCGCTTGGTGCCGGGGATGGGGACGATGTGGTCGCCCTGGGCGAGGACCCAGGCGAGGGCGAGCTGGGCCGGGGTGACGCCCTTCGTCTCGGCGATCTCCTTGACCTTGGCCGCCAGGCGCAGGTTGGCCTTCAGGTGCTCGTCGGTGAAGCGGGGGCTGTTGCGGCGGTAGTCGTTCTCGTCCAGCTCGTCGGGGGAGGAGAAGCGGCCGGCGAGGAAGCCGCGGCCCAGCGGGGAGTAGGCGACGAAGCCGATGCCCAGCTCACGGCAGGTCGGCAGCACCTCCGCCTCCACGTCCCGCGACCACAGCGAGTACTCGCTCTGCACGGCCGTGATCGGGTGGACCGCGTTGCCCCGGCGCAGCGTCTCCGCGCTCGCCTCGCTCAGCCCGATGTGCCCGATCTTGCCCTCGGCGACCAGCTCGGCCAGCGCGCCCACCGTCTCCTCGATCGGCACGTTCGGGTCGACCCGGTGCTGGTAGTACAGGTCGATGTGGTCGGTGCCGAGCCGCTGGAGCGAGCCCTCCACCGAGGCCCGGACATGCTCGGCCGAGCCGTCCTGGCGGCCCACGCTGGACATGTCGCCCGGTACCGCGTCGTCCATCCGGTAGTTGAACTTGGTGGCCAGCACGTACTGGTCACGGTGGCCCCGGATCGCCTCGCCGACCAGGGACTCGTTGGTGAGCGGCCCGTACATCTGGGCCGTGTCCAGGAAGTCGATGCCCAGCTCGCGGGCGCGCCGGATGGTCTCCACGCCCTCGTCCTGGTCGGCCGTTCCGTAGAAGGCCGACATTCCCATACAACCCAGACCAATTGCGGAAACTTGCAGGTCACGCAGGCTGCGCTGTCGCATGTGGGGTTCCAACCTTTCGCACGCGTTCGGGCCCCTTCATCCATCTAGCGACGGATCTGGCCGCCCGGCATCCCGTGGCGGGACGCCGGGCACCGGAGCGCCTGCGACGCTACGAGCTGAAGCGCGCTCGAAGTCAAGTCACCCGTTCAGGCGGACCGGAAGCTCGAACAGGTCGTTCTGGGTGACGACGGGCTTGTGGCGCAGCTCGGCCGCCGGGACCGCCAGGTCCAGGTGCGGGAAACGGGCGTACAGCGCGGGCAGCGCCACCCCCGCCTCCAGCCGGGACAGCGCCGCGCCGGGGCAGACGTGCGGGCCGTGGCCGAAGGAGATGTGCCGGTTCTGAACCTCCCGCGTGATGTCGAACTCCCCGGCACTCGGCCCGTGCGCCTCCTCGTCACGGCCGAGCGCGCCGTACGACACGATCAGCGCGTCCCCGGCCGGGATGACCTTGTCGCCGACCGGTACGTCCTCGGTGGCGAAGCGGATCAGCACGTGCGAGGTCGGGGTGGACCAGCGCAGCGTTTCCTCGACCACCGCCGACCAGTCCGCCTGCCCGGACAGCACCAGCTCCCGCTGGTCCGGGTGGGTGGAGAGGTTGACGACCGCGTTGACGATCAGCGAGATCGTCGTCTCGTGCCCGGCCGCGATCATCAACTGGAGGGTGGCGACGATCTCCTCGTCCGTGAGGTGGTCGCCGTCGGCGGAGGCGAGGATCAGCGCGCTGGTGAGGTCGTCCCCCGGCTCGGCACGCTTCGCCGCGACGGTCGCCGCCATCATCCCGGCCAGCTCGGTCAGGGTGGCGATGACCTCGGCGGGCGGGGTCTGAGTGGAGAAGAACTTCTCGAACAGCACCTTCAGCCGGGGCAGCAGCGCCTCGTCGATGCCCATCAGCTCGGCCACCACGTACATCGGCAGTGGGTAGGCGAAGGCCGCCTTCAGGTCGACCACCTCGCCGCCGGCGGGCAGCGCGTCCAGCAGGTCCTGGGTGAGCTTGCCGATCCGCTCCCGCATCAGCTCCACCCGGCGCGGGGTGAGCGCCTGCGCCACCAGCGTGCGCATCCGGCGGTGGTCCGCGCCGTCCACGGTGAGCATCGAACGGCCCGGATTGGCCAGCCCGATCAGCGGCCAGTCCGCCGGTATCTCGCCGCGCCGCCAGGCGCCCCACACATTGATGTCCTTCACCAGGCGCGGGTCGGTCAGCAGCGCCTTGGCCTCGGCGTGCCGGGTGACGGCCCACACCGGCACCCCGCCGGGCAGCTCCACGGCCGCCAGCGGTCCGGCCGCGCGCAGGGCCGCGCTCTCGCCGTCCAGGTCGGTGACGAAGGGGTCGAGGGCGATACGGGAAATCCCGGTACCGGTGGTCATCGTGACGTGCCTCCCAGGGCAGGGGTCGAAGTGAACCGCACGGGCAGCTCGGTCAGCCCGCGCAGCCAGGGCGAGGGCCGGCGGGTGAGGGACCCGGCGGGTACCGCCAGGTCGATGTCCGGCAGCCGGTCGAGGACGACCTCGATGCCGGTGCGCGCGATGACCTCGGCGATCTCCTGCGCCGGGAACGGGCAGCGGTGCTCGCCGTGCCCGAAGGAGAAGTGCGCGTTGTTGCCGCCGGTCAGCGCGGAGGCGTCGGTACGCACCTGGGGATCGGAGTTGGCGCCCTGCAGACCGAGCAGCAGCAGGTCACCGGCGCGCACCCGGCGCCCGCCGAGGTGGGTGTCGCGCGCGGCCCAGCGGCCCGCCACGTTCTGCGTGGGCGTGTCCTCCCACAGCACCTCGTTCATCGCCTCCGCGACACTGTTGCGGCCCCCGAACAGCGAGGCCGCGAACCGGTCGTCGGTCAGCATCAGCCGCAGCGAGTTGCCGATCCAGTCGGCGGTCGGCTGGTGCCCGGCCGCCATCATCACCATCAGGTCCTGGACGATCTCCTCGCCCGTGAACCCGCTGTCGTCCGCCAGCATCCGCGAGACCACGTCGTCGGCGGGCTGCTCGGTACGGTCGGCGACCAGCCGGGCCATGGAGGAGGCGAGGTGGGACTGCCCGGCCAGCGCCCGCTCCCGGCCGTCGATCATGTCGTTGAGCGCGGTGACCAGTCCGGGCCCCTCGTCGTCGGGGAAGCCGTAGAGGTGCGCGAGGACCCGTACCGGCAGCAGGGAGGAGTACTGGGCGACCAGGTCGGCCTCGCCGGAGAGGCAGACGGTGTCGATCAGCTCGTCCGCGAACCGCTCGGCCTGGCGCCGGAGTTCGAAGGGATCGACCGACTCCAGGGCGTTGCTGATCATCGCGGCGCGCTGCCGGTGCCGTTCCCCGACCGTGTAGAGGATGGAGGGCTGACGGTGCCCGATCATCGGCAGCAGCGGCCAGTCCTCCGGGATGTTCTCCCACTGGTTCCACAGCTCGGAGTCCCGGCTGAACAGCGCCGGATCGCCGGTGACTTGATGCAGCTCGCGGTAGCCCAGCACCAGCCAGGCCGGGATGCCGCCGTCCAGCTCCACCGGGACGACGGAACCGTGGTCGCGCCGCATCTCCCGGTACAGGCAGGCGGGTTCGGTCTGGAAGCGGGGTCCGCCGAGCGGAACGGCCTCGGACATCACACCAGTTCCCCTCTGACCCCGGCGGCCGTGGCGTACCGGGCCTGCACATGGCGGACCAGGGTGATCAGGACCTCCTTGGCCGACTCGCGGGACCGCGCGTCGCAGTCGACGAGCGGCACGTCCGGGTCGAGGTCGAGTGCCGCGCGTACGTCCGCGCCCGCGCGCGCCGGGCCGCCGAAGTCGTTGCAGGCCACGATGAACGGCGTGCCGTGGTGCTCCAGGCGGTCGATGGCGTACCAGGAGTCGTCGATGCGGCGGGTGTCGACGAGGACGACCGCGCCGAGCGTGCCGGAGAACAGCCGGTCCCACAGGAACCAGAACCGCTCCTGGCCGGGCGCGCCGAACAGGTACAGCACGTTGTGCGCGTCCAGCGTGATGCGGCCGAAGTCGAAGGCGACGGTGGTGGCCGTCTTGGTGCCGACCTGCGCGATGTCGTCCACCGACTCGCCCGCCTGCGTCATCGTCTCCTCGGTGTTGAGGGGACGGATCTCGCTGACCGAGCGGACCAGCGTGGTCTTGCCGACGCCGAAGCCGCCCACGACGACGATCTTCAGACCGTTGTCGGCGGAGGCACCCAACGGGGTGCGCGCGTCAGAGATTGCGGAGTCCAACGAGCACCTGCTCCAGGATGTCGGGGTCGGTGATGGCGGGGCGGCGCGGATGACGGGCGCTGACATGGCCGGTGGCCAGCAGGTCGGACAGCAGCACCTTGGTGATGCTGACGGGCAGGCGCAGCTCGGCGGCGATCTCCACCACCGAGGTGGGGAACTCCGTCAGCCGCAGGATGGCCACATGCTCGGACTGCATCCCGGTGGCCGCCGCCGACTCGGCGACGATCAGCGTGACCAGGTCCAGCGGGCGGCCGGCGCCGGTCCCGATCCGTCCCCGCGTGATGGTGTAGAGACGGTCGGGAGCGTCGTCCCTGCCCGGACGGCTCATGAGGAGCGGGGCGGCGCGGTCAGGTGTTCGCCGAGCTGCTCCACCAGTTCGCTCATCGTGTGGCCGACCACGCCCGGATCGGCGTCCTCGCTGGTCACCACGGCCAGGTGGGCGCCCTCGCCGGCCTCGACGATGAACAGCACCCCGCCGTAGAACTCGGCCATCGCCGAGCGGACGCCGCCGCTGCCGTCGCCGAACTCCACGGACGCCCCGTGCGACAGCGACTGGATGCCGGCGGCGATGGCGGCGAGCTGGTCCGCCTGGTCGACGGACAACTCCGGGGTACGGCACAGCTTGAGGCCGTCGCGGGAGAGGACGAGCGCGTGCCGGGCGCCCGGAGTCTTCTCCAGCAGGCCCTCGAGGAGCCAGGTGAGCGTGTCGTCCGCGGTGGTCGGGCCGGTCATGAAGTGGTGTCGCCTTCCAGGTGCGTGTGCGGTTCGTTGCGGGGATGGGAGACAGCGGGGGTGTCGGCCGGGCCGCCTGCGCGCGGTTCCTCGGGCCGGGTGTGCGGTGCGTCGCCCTCGGGGGTCGTGCCGGGGCGTACCGCGTTGCGGAAGCTGCTGAAGCGGGCCGCGCGGACCTTGGCCTCGTCGGGGCCGGGTGCCGGTCGCCCGGTGTCGTCCCGCGAGGCCGACCGGGACCGCTCGGCCTCGGCCAGAGTCCGGCCCCGACGGCGCTTGGGCAGACCGCCCACCTCCTCGGCGGGCGGCGCGGGGGCCTCGGGCTCCGGGGCGGGGGGCGCGGCGGGGCGCTCGGGCTCCGGCGCGGGGGCGGCCGGGGCCGCGGGCGCCGGGCTGGTGAGGATCTCCTGCGGTACGAGCATCAGCACACCGGTGCCGCCGCGCGCCGAGGGCCGGAACGACACCTTCAGCCCGTGCTTGCGGGCCAGCCTGCCGACCACCGCGAGCCCGAGCCGGGTGCCGGTCAGACCGCCCAGCCCGGACACGTCACCGGTCACCGCCTTCTCGGCGCGCCGCAGTTGGACGTCGCCCATCACCAGGCCGCTGTCCTCCACGGAGACGATGACCCCGGCCGGGACCTCCTCCACATAGACATGGACCTCGGCGGTGGGCGGGGAGAAGTTCGTGGCGTTGTCCAGGAGTTCGGCGAGCGCGTGCATCACGCCCTCCGCCGCGTGCCCGGCGACGGCGACCTCGCTGACCGAGTGCACCCGCACCCGGCGGTAGCCGCCGATCCGGCCCATGGCGCCGCGCAGGATGGACTCCATCGCGATGGGCCGCGCCCAGCGCCGTCCCGAACGCGCCCCGGTCAGCACGGCGATGGAGTCCGCCAGCCGCCCCGCCTGCGCGGTGCGGTGGTCCAGATGCAGCAGGTCGGCGAGCACGTCCTCGTCGCTGTGCCGCTCCTCCATCGCCCGCAGGTCGGCCAGGGTCGCCGTGGCCAACGCCTGCATCCGCCCCGCCGTGTTGGAGGTGGCCGACACGGCCGCCGCCCGCTCGCGCCGGGCCTTCTCCCATTCGCCGGAGAGCCGCAGCACTTCGCGGCGCAGCCGGTCCGCCTCGCGGGCGCCCTCCTTCTCCAGGCGGGCCTGCTCGGCGGCGAACTCGGCGCGCTGTGCGGCCAGTTCGTCGATGAGCCGCTGCTGCTCCCGGCGCGTCTCCTCGGTCGCCGAGGTCCGCTGCCGCTCCAGCCGCTCCAGGTCGGCCAGCGCGCTCGCCAGGCGCAGCCGGGCCCGGCGGGCGGAACTCCGGGCATGCGCGGCCACGGTCACCGCGACACAGAGCACGACCGCCGCCGAACCCCCGGCCCACAGCAGCGTGTTGCGTGCCGCGTGAGGGGCCACCGCCACGGCCGCGCCGAGCGCGAGTGCCGACAGGACGGCGGTCGCGGCCAGGGCGAGGGCGGGCGTACGGAGGGCTGGGCGGTCGCCGGGAGGCGTGGGCGCGGTCATCGGTCCGGTCTGGTCCTCGCGGAAATCGGGGGGTGGTCAGGAGACGAGAAGCGACAAGAAACAGCGTCTTGGGTGAACCGGCGGTCACTATACGAGAGTTGATGATCAAAATGGAAAGAAAGCAGCGGCCTTCCATGAAGTGGACGTTCAAATCGTGGCGTTGGGCGTGAACCGGGCGCCGACGGCGTATCCACCGAAGCCGTAGATCTTGACTCCCGGTTCCCGGCCCGATGGACTGTGACCGCATGCCCCGGCGGGGTGACGGCGAAGGGGGAGCGGCACGTGGCGGGGGAACCGGGGGCGTCGCGCCCCCTCGTGCGCGCGGCCCGGTTCACCGGCCGCACCCTGCGCGGCGAATGGCACGCCATCGTGGTGGACCCGGTACGCCGCCTCGCCCACCGGGGACTGTCCGGGCTGCTCCTCGCCTTCGTGGCCGCCTTCGGCGTCATCCTCTTCCACGACCTGGCCCAGCACCCCGCCGGCGCCACCTGGGTCCGGCGCCTCGGCGGCGTCACCGCCGACCTCCCCCTCTGGCTCTCCCTGCTGCGCACCCCCGTCTCGCTGTACGTCCCCGCGCTCGACCTGCCGGTATGGGCGGGCATCACCCAGCTTTTCCTGGCCTTCGCCCTCGCCGAACTGGTCCTCGGCCGCGCCCGCACCCTGGCCGTCGCCTACGTCACCACCCTGGCCGGCACCCTCACCGCCCGGCTGATGATCGAGCTGGGGCCCGGCTGGTCGGGATTCGGGCTGCCCGCCGAGTGCGGAGCCGTCCTGGACACCGGCCCGTCGGCGGCCGTCGTGGGCCTGTTCACCTATCTGGCCGTGGTCCGGCGCGCGCCCGTGGTTTTCACCCTGACAGGCGGATCGATGGTGTGGGAGTCCATCGCCGTACCCAACCTCGCCGGACGCGAGCACCTCGTCGCCGTGTCGGCCGCGATCGTCCTCGCCCTGCTGCGCGGCCGCCGCCTTCGCCTGCCGTACGCCCGCGAGAACAGGCCCGCACCGGTGCCCCCGCCCGTCCCGGAGCCCCGCGCCCCGGCCGTACTCCTCGCCGACCCGGCGCGCACACGTCAATGTGACGGTTTTCGCACTTCGACCGGAGCACGCACCCCCTAGTGTTTCCGCGGAGTACGGGGGCAGGACGTGGCTGACACCATGGTGTTCGTCGCCGGCAGGCTGAAGGGAATCCCAGATGTTCCGCAAGGTGCTGGTAGCCAACCGCGGAGAGATCGCCATCCGCGCGTTCCGGGCGGGCTACGAACTCGGCGCGCGCACGGTGGCCGTCTTCCCCCACGAGGACCGCAACTCGCTGCACCGGCTCAAGGCCGACGAGGCGTACGAGATCGGCGAGCCCGGTCACCCCGTCCGCGCCTATCTCTCCGTCGACGAGATCGTGACCGCCGCCCGCCGCGCCGGTGCCGATGCCGTGTACCCCGGCTACGGCTTCCTCTCGGAGAACCCCGACCTGGCCCGCGCCTGCGAGGAGGCCGGGATCACCTTCGTCGGCCCCAGCGCCGACACCCTCGAACTCACCGGCAACAAGGCCAGCGCGGTCGCCGCCGCCCGCGCGGCCGGGGTGCCCGTGCTCGGCTCCTCCGCACCCTCCAACGACGTGGACGAACTGGTGCGCGCCGCCGACGAGATCGGCTTCCCCGTCTTCGTGAAGGCGGTCGCCGGCGGTGGCGGCCGGGGCATGCGCCGGGTCGAGGAGCCCGCCCAGCTCCGCGAGTCCATCGAGGCCGCCTCCCGCGAGGCCGCGTCCGCCTTCGGCGACCCGACCGTCTTCCTGGAGAAGGCCGTCGTGGACCCCCGCCACATCGAGGTGCAGATCCTCGCCGACGGCGAGGGCAATGTGATCCACCTCTACGAGCGCGACTGCTCGCTCCAGCGCCGCCACCAGAAGGTCATCGAGCTGGCGCCCGCCCCCAACCTCGACCCCGAACTGCGGGACCGGATCTGCGCCGACGCCGTGCGCTTCGCCCGCGAGATCGGCTACCGCAACGCGGGCACCGTGGAGTTCCTCCTCGACCGGGACGGCAACCACGTCTTCATCGAGATGAACCCCCGCATCCAGGTCGAGCACACGGTCACCGAGGAGGTCACCGACGTCGACCTCGTCCAGTCCCAGATGCGCATCGCCGCCGGGGAGACCCTCGCCGACCTCGGCCTCTCCCAGGACCGGATCACCCTGCGCGGCGCCGCCCTCCAGTGCCGGATCACCACCGAGGACCCCGCCAACGGCTTCCGCCCGGACACCGGCCTGATCAGCGCGTACCGCTCACCCGGCGGCTCCGGCATCCGGCTCGACGGCGGAACCACCCACGCCGGCACCGAGATCAGCGCCCACTTCGACTCCATGCTGGTCAAACTCACCTGCCGGGGACGGGACTTCCAGGCCGCCGTCGGCCGCGCCCGGCGCGCGGTCGCCGAGTTCCGCATCCGGGGTGTGTCCACCAACATCCCGTTCCTGCAAGCCGTGCTGGACGACCCCGACTTCCGCGCCGGACGCGTCACCACCTCGTTCATCGAGGAGCGCCCGCATCTGCTGACGTCCCGTCACTCGGCCGACCGGGGCACCAAGCTGCTGACCTACCTGGCCGACGTCACCGTCAACAAGCCGCACGGCGAACGCCCCGAACTCCTCGATCCCGTCACCAAGTTGCCCGCCCTTCCCACGGGCGAGCCCCCGGCGGGCTCCCGGCAGCGCCTCGTCCACCTCGGGCCCGAGGGCTTCGCCCGCGAGCTGCGTGAGTCCCCGGCGCTCGGCGTCACCGACACCACCTTCCGCGACGCCCACCAGTCCCTCCTGGCCACCCGTGTGCGCACCAAGGACCTGCTCGCGGTCGCCCCCGTCGTCGCCCGCACCCTGCCCGAACTGCTCTCCCTGGAGTGCTGGGGCGGCGCCACCTACGACGTGGCGCTGCGCTTCCTCGCCGAGGACCCCTGGGAGCGGCTGGCCGCGCTGCGCGAGGCGGTGCCCAACATCTGCCTCCAGATGCTGCTGCGCGGCCGCAACACCGTCGGCTACACCCCGTACCCCACCGAGGTCACCGACGCCTTCGTACGGGAGGCCGCCGCCACCGGCGTCGACATCTTCCGCATCTTCGACGCGCTCAACGACGTCGACCAGATGCGGCCCGCCATCGACGCCGTGCGCGAGACCGGCACCGCCGTCGCCGAGGTCGCCCTCTGCTACACCGCCGACCTCAGCGACCCCGCCGAGCGGCTCTACACGCTCGACTACTACCTGAGGCTGGCCGAGCGGATCGTCGAGGCCGGCGCCCATGTCATCGCCGTCAAGGACATGGCCGGCCTGCTGCGCGCGCCCGCCGCCGCGAAGCTGGTCACCGCGCTGCGCGGCGAGTTCGGGCTGCCGGTGCACCTGCACACCCACGACACCGCGGGCGGCCAGCTCGCCACCTATCTCGCCGCGATCCAGGCCGGCGTGGACGCGGTGGACGGCGCGGTCGCCTCCATGGCCGGGACGACCTCCCAGCCCTCGCTCTCCGCCCTGGTCGCCGCCACCGACCACTCCGAGCGCCCCACCGGCCTCAGCCTGCACGCGGTGGAGGAACTGGAGCCGTACTGGGAGGGCGTGCGCAAGGTCTACGCCCCCTTCGAGGCGGGCCTCGCCTCCCCGACCGGCCGGGTCTACCACCACGAGATCCCCGGCGGCCAGCTCTCCAACCTGCGCACCCAGGCCGTCGCGCTCGGCCTCGGCGACCGCTTCGAGGAGATCGAGGCGATGTACGCGGCCGCCGACCGTATCCTCGGCCGGCTGGTCAAGGTCACCCCGTCCTCCAAGGTGGTCGGTGACCTCGCCCTGCACCTGGTCGGCGCGGGCGTCTCGCCGGACGACTTCGAGGCCGACCCGGACCGCTTCGACATCCCGGACTCGGTGATCGGCTTCCTCCGCGGCGAGCTGGGCACCCCGCCCGGCGGCTGGCCGGAGCCGTTCCGCACCAAGGCGCTGCGCGGCCGCGCCGAGGCCAAGCCGGTGCGGGAGCTGTCCGCCGAGGACCGTGAGGGGCTGGAGAAGGACCCGAGGCCCACCCTGAACCGGCTGCTGTTCCCCGGCCCGGCCGGCGAGTTCGACACCCACCGGCAGGCGTACGGCGACACCAGCGTCCTGGACAGCAAGTCGTTCTTCTACGGCCTGCGCCCGGCCAAGGAGTACGCCGTCGACCTGGAGCCCGGTGTGCGGCTGCTGATCGAGCTGCAGGCGGTCGGCGAGGCGGACGAGCGCGGTATGCGCACGGTGATGTCGACCCTCAACGGCCAGCTCCGGCCCATCCAGGTCCGCGACCGCTCGGCCGCCACCGACGTACCGGTGACGGAGAAGGCCGACCGCTCGAACCCCGGTCATGTCGCGGCGCCGTTCGCCGGGGTGGTGACGCTCGCGGTGGAGGAGGGCGCCGAGGTGGCGGCCGGGGAGACCGTGGCCACCATCGAGGCGATGAAGATGGAGGCGACGATCACCGCGCCGAAGGCGGGCCGGGTGTCCCGGCTGGCGATCAACCGCATCCAGCAGGTGGAGGGCGGAGACCTGCTGGTCGAGCTGGCCTGAGCCGCCCGCGTCCGCTCCGGCCCCTCAGGTGCGGGGCCGGAGCGGACGGCGTACGGGCGGGATCAGCCCCAGAGCGGGTAGTCCATGGTCTGCGTGAAGCCCTTCGGGCGCGCGTCGTCGTACGTCACGCTCATCCGGGTCCAGCGCTTGACGTCCGGGTTCTTCTTCCAGGTGTCCGGGCGGTCGAGGCGCACGGTCACGTGGTAGGAGCGGAAGACGCCCTTGGCGCAGTACGGCTCGCAGTCGTTGACCACGTTCACACCCTCGGCCACGGCCGACTGCGAGTCCCACTTCACCCAGTTGAGCCCGGTGAGCCGGCTGTTGCCGTCACCGCAGGCCAGGATGAAGTCCGCCGGGCGCACGTTCTTCTGGAACTGGCAGTCGACGAGCACGGGCGCGGTCCGGTGTGGCACGGGGGCCGTCGGCGGGCTGGCCGACGCCGTCGTCATCGCCGCGGTGAGCAGGGCTCCCGCAGCCAGGGTGACCGTCGTTCCCACCAGTGATCCGCGCATGGTCGCTCCCACCTGTCGTGCTGTGTCCGACCGTTAGCCGACGCTACGACCGTTCGCCCGAATGCACCACTCGCGCAGGTGGGAGCGTGGGTCACCCGTGCTGGACGGTCAGCCCGTAGAACGCGACGCGGGCGCCGTTGGTGGTCGAGTCCGAGGAGGACTGGTTGTAGGACCCGGCCTTGAAGTACTGCTTGTACGGGTTGAAGGACGCGGGGATCGGGTAGCGCGTGGTGCTGCCGTTGACGGTCAGCTCGATGGTGTTCCCGCCGGTCACGGCGATGCTGTAGGTCCAGGTCTTGCCGAGGGACACATGGCCCACCGTGTGCGGGGTCTGGCCGCCCGAGGGGGAGTTCTCGGTGCCCAGGACGATGTCGCCGTCCGCGTGGTAGTAGAGCTCCAGCAGCGGCTTGGTGGAGGAGCCGCCGGAGCCGAGGTGGATCTGTCCGACGCAGACGTTCTTGGTCACCGACACCACCCGGAGGGTCGCGTTCATCCGGTGCGTGCCACTGAGCGCCCAGTCGGCGGCGCCGCCGTCGCGGTTCATCTCGCGCAGCTCGGAGCGGGCGTAGTTCGAGTTCGGCGTGGTGACGCCCTTCTCGGGCGCCCAGAAGGTCATCGCGCCGTCGCGGGTGTCGGTGTAGAAGTACGCGTCCTGGTAGCCGTTCGCACCGCGCAGCCGGGACGAGGAGATCGTGGTGGGGGAGCCGGGGGAGCCGACCGGCTCCTGGAGCTGCCAGACCGAGAGGTCGAAGTTGCCGCCGGGCGCCACGTGCGGGTCGGCCGCGTGCGCGGTGCCGCCGAAGGCGCCGAGAGTGAGGGCGAGGCTCGCGGCCGCAGCCGTGAGAAGCCGGGAACGGATCATGTGGGGGGGTCCTCCCGCCGGGCCGGATGCGTTCAGCATGCTGAACACCGAACGCATCCTTGGACGTCGATGACCCGTGAAGCTAAAGGTCCGGTCCAGGCCCGTCAAGGGGTCACGCGATCAGCAGGCGCCCTCGTCCTGCCACGGGCCCCAGTCGGAGCCGTTCGGGGTCTCGTTCTGGGTCCACCACTTGGCCTTCCAGTTGTGGTGGTTGTAGGACGCCTCGTCCCCGGCGACGTACACGGCCGAGGAACTCCAGGCGGCCTTGCAGGAGTTGCCGGGATTCGGGGGCGTCGGGGTCGGGGTGGGCGTGGGCGTCGAGTTGGGCGGGGTGGCACCGGCGAACTTCACCGAGAACTTGGCGAAGTCCCAGGCGTTCTGGGCCACGCTGGAGCAAGTGCCGGACGTGCGCCCGCCGTTGTCGGCCGGGGTGCACTGGCGGTCTCTGTTCAAAGACCAGAAGGTGAAGCGGTCCATGTGGTGGCCGGTGGCGAAGTCCAGCACCGTCTGGAAGTCGGCCTGGGAGAAGTACTCCCCGGTGTCGCTGCGGCCGTTCATCCCGGAGAAGCCCTCGTGCGCGTACGCCGTGGCCTCGTCCCAGCCGAAGGTGGAGCGCAGGACGCCGTTGAAGGCGGCCAGCGCGCTGGTCTGGCTCGCCGCGCCGTTGAAGCCGCCGTCGAACGGCATGATGGAGAAGTTGTTCGGGGTGAAGCCCTGGGACTTCGCCTCCAGCAGCATCTGCTTGCCGAACCAGCCGGTGCCGTCCGCCGTGCCGGCCGTGGTGACCGAGACGTACAGGCCGGGGTTGTTCTGCTGGAGGATCTTGGCCGCGCCGATCTCGTTGTGGATGGCCGCCGTGTTCTCGTACTCCGGCTCCTCCAGGTCGAAGTCGATGGCGTGCAGGCCGTACTTGGTGATGACCTGCTGGTAGGCCGCCGCCGTGGCCGCCGGGTCGGCGCAGGTCTGGCCCAGCTTGGTGCCGCCGTACCCGCCGATCGAGATGGAGACGTCACCGCCCTTGGAGCGAATGGTGTTGATCACGGACTGCACGGCGGTGTCCGAGGAGACCGGCGAGGTGCCGCCCCAAGTCGGCGAGCAGCCACCGCCGTTGGGCGCCAGCACGAACGCGAGCTGGAACGCCTTGAGGCCGGTCGCGTCCATGATGGCGGCCGCGTCCGGCGGGTCGTTGTCCGTCGGCATCAGATACGGGGCCGCCGCGTACCAGCGGTTGTCGAGCGCGTTCGTGGCGCCGGACGCGCTGCCCGCGACCAGTGCCGTGGTGCCAGCCGCCGCCAGCGTGACGGCGGCCGCCGCGCCCAGACATGCCCGAAGTCGTCTCACTACGAGCCTCCAGAGGGGGGTGGGGGAGGGGGAAGGCCAGCGTCGTGGACGGAGCCCGACTTGGTCTAGTCCAATACGCGTCTTTGGACTGGACCAAACCGTCTCTTTACCCGGCGGTAAGTGAACGCCCCTCCTGTGCACGGCACTTGCCGAACCCGTCGATCTCTGCGGAACCGTGGCGGACCGTCCGCCCTCTGAGGCACCCTTGACGCTGTGCGTACTGTTTCGCCACGTTTGAGCGGCGGTGCGCGAGGGGGAGCGATCACATGAAGGGCGGGGCGAACCACGGTGGAGATCACCATTCACAGACCCGGCGAACTGACCTCCGCGCTGCGCGGGGCCTGGCACCGGGCGATGGACGAGTCACCCGAGTACGCCAACCCCTTCCTCGCACCGGAGTTCGCCATCGGAGTCGGCCGCCATCGCGGCGGCGTCCGCATCGCGGTGCTGCGCGAGGGAGGTGAGCCGGTCGGCTTCCTCCCGTACGAGCGGGGGCCGCTCGGCACCGGACGGGCCATCGGGCTCGGGCTCTCCGACTGCCAGGCGCTCGTGCACCGGCCCGGTGTCACCTGGGACGCGGCCGAACTGCTGCGCGCCTGCGGGCTCAGCATCTTCGAGTTCGACCATCTGGTGCAGGAGCAGCGGCCGTTCGCCCCGCATCTCACCGGCACCTTCGCCTCACCGGTCATCGACGTGAAGCCCGGCGACGGCACGTATGCGGAGTGGCTGCGCGCCACCTACCCCGGTCTCGCCAAGGCGACCCTGAAGAAGGAACGCCGGCTCGGCCGGGACATCGGCGAGGTGCGGTTCGTCTTCGACGAGCGGGACCCGCGGGTGCTGGACACCCTCATGCGCTGGAAGTCGGCCCAGTACCGCCGCACCGGCCGGATGGACCGCTTCTCCCGCCGCTGGATCGTGGACCTGGTGGAGCACCTCTTCCACGTCCGCGAGGAGCACTTCACCGGCGTGCTCTCCGTGCTGTACGCGGGTGACCGCCCGGTCGCCGCCCATTTCGGACCCCGTTCCAGCACCGTCCTGGCCGCCTGGTTCACCGCCTACGACCCCGAACTGCACTACTACTCACCGGGGTTGATGATGCACCTGCGCACGGCCGAGGGCGCCGCCCGCAGCGGGGTCACCCTGGTGGACCTCGGGCGGGGCGACAAGGAGTACAAGGACTGGCTCAAGACCCGCGAACTCCGGGTCGGCGAGGGCTTCGCGTCCCGTCCGCACCCCGTCTCCGTGGCCCAGCGGGTGTGGCGCCGGCCGGTGCGCGGACTGCGCAACACCGTGCTGGGCCATCCCCAACTGCTGGCGCCTGCCGATCGGTTGCTGAAGACGGTCGGTCAACTACGCACCCAGGGGCGGCCGGGCCGCTGACCTCACCGGGCGGGGCTGCCGGGACCAAAGCACATGGTCCGGACAGTCCCGCCCCGGTGTGAACGGCCGCTGGGTGTGAACGCCCTTGTGCGCGAAGGATTTGGCTTCCGAAGGCTTGCGCCGCGTTGGTTCATCCCTTAAATCAAAACATGAACTAAGCAGGGGCCGGTCTCCCCGGTCCCGAAGTCGCAGGGAGCCGCAATGAGACTGAGATCCCTGGGGACAGCGCTCGCCGCCACGGCAGCGCTGCTCGCCCTGCCCACCCTCCAACCCCCGGCCGTCGCCGCGACGGACGCCGCCCAGGCCGGCTGCAACACCGCCAACGCCGCGCAGGGCAAGCCCGCCACCGCCTCGTCCACCGAGAGCGCGGGCACCCCGGCCTCCGCCGCCTTCGACGGCGACACGGGCACCCGCTGGTCCAGCGCGTTCGCCGACCCGCAGTGGCTCCGCGTCGACCTCGGCTCGGTGCAGGACCTGTGCGGCATCGACCTGAACTGGGAAGCCGCCTACGGCAAGGACTTCCAGCTCCAGAGCTCGACCGACGGCACGAACTGGACCACGCTCAAGACCGTCACCGGCGGAACCGGCGGTACCAGCTCGTACGCGGTGAGCGGCTCCGGCCGCTACGTCCGCATCAACGGGACGGCCCGCGCCACGACTTACGGCTACTCGCTGTGGGAGATGGCCGTGCACACCGGCACCACCGGTGTCCCGCCGGTGCAGGGCGGCGGTGACCTCGGCCCGAACGTGATCGTCGTCGACCCGAGCACGCCGAACCTCCAGCAGAAGTTCGACAGTGTCTTCGCCAGTCAGGAGTCGAACCAGTTCGGCTCCGCCCGCTACCAGTTCCTGATGAAGCCGGGCACGTACAGCAACATCAACGCCCAGCTCGGCTTCTACACCTCGGTCTCCGGCCTCGGGCTCAACCCCGACGACGTACAGATCAACGGTGACATCACCGTCGACGCGGGCTGGTTCAACGGCAACGCCACGCAGAACTTCTGGCGTTCGGCGGAGAACCTCGCCATCCGCCCGGTCAACGGCACCGACCGCTGGGCCGTCGCCCAGGCCGCGCCGTTCCGCCGTATCCACGTCCAGGGCGGGCTCAACCTCGCGCCCAACGGCTACGGCTGGGCCTCCGGCGGCTACATCGCCGACTCGAAGATCGACGGCACGGTGGGACCGTACTCCCAGCAGCAGTGGTACACCCGCGACAGCTCGGTCGGCGGCTGGACCAACGGCGTCTGGAACATGGTCTTCAGCGGGGTGCAGGGCGCGCCCGCGACCAACTTCGACAGCGGCCCGTACACCACGCTGGACAACACCCCGGTCTCGCGTGAGAAGCCGTTCCTCTACCTCGACGGCTCCACGTACAAGGTCTTCGTCCCGGCCAAGCGCACCAACGCGCGGGGCGTGTCCTGGCCGGCCAACGCCGGCTCCTCGCTGCCGCTCGACCAGTTCTACGTGGTCAAGCCCGGCGCAACCGCGGCCACTATCAACCAGGCGCTCGCCCAGGGGCTCAACCTCTTGTTCACCCCGGGCGTCTACCACCTGGACCGGGCCATCGAGGTCACCCGCGCCAACACCGTGGTGCTCGGCCTGGGTCTCGCCACCATCGTCCCGGACGGCGGCGTGGACGCCATGCACGTGGCCGACGTGGACGGCGTGAAGCTCGCCGGCTTCCTCATCGACGCGGGCAGCGCCAACTCCGACACCCTGCTGCGGATCGGCCCGGCCGGCTCCACCGCCGACCACTCGGCCAACCCCACCACCATGCAGGACGTGTTCGTGCGCATCGGCGGTGCCGGACCCGGCCTCGCCACCAACTCGGTCGTGGTCAACAGCAACAACGTGATCATCGACCACACCTGGCTCTGGCGCGCCGACCACGGCAGCGGCGTCGGCTGGGACACCAACCGCGCCGACTACGGCCTGCGCGTGAACGGCAACGACGTCCTGGCCACCGGCCTGTTCGTCGAGCACTACAACAAGTACGACGTGTACTGGGCCGGCCAGCGCGGGCGCACGATCTTCTTCCAGAACGAGAAGGCGTACGACGTGCCCAACTCCGCCGCCATCACCCATGACGGCATCGTCGGCTACGCGGCCTACAAGGTCGCCGACTCGGTCACCTCGCACGAGGCATGGGGTCTGGGCAGCTACTGCAACTTCACCACGGACTCCTCGATCGTCCAGGCGCACGGCTTCCAGGTCCCGGTGAACTCCGGGGTCAAGCTGCACGACATCCAGGTGATCTCGCTCGGCGGCAAGGGCCAGTACGCCCACGTCGTCAACAACACCGGGGCCCCCACTTCGGGGTCGGACACCGTCCCGTCCAAGATCACGCAGTTCCCGTAGCGGGGAGCGCGGAGCCCGGAAGGCGGGCTCCGCGGGCCGCGCCTAGGGTGGCGTGCACGGAGGGCCGCGCGGCCCTCCGTCGCGGCCCCCGGCCCGGTCAGGCGTCCGAGCGGCCGGCCGCCCAGGTCAACTCCTGGGCGGCCGGGCCGACTTCACCCACCGGGAGCTTCCCGCTCCCACCTCGGACGGTCCCCGGACCGGGGGCTGCCGCCCGA
Source organism: Streptomyces bauhiniae (assembly GCF_004784475.1). Lineage (GTDB taxonomy): Bacteria > Actinomycetota > Actinomycetes > Streptomycetales > Streptomycetaceae > Streptomyces > Streptomyces seoulensis. The sequence continues at coordinate 227,097 of NZ_SRRT01000002.1, read as the reverse complement.
ACGGAGTAGCACGGCGGGCGCACCGCCCGGGCTGCCGCTGTGATGGAGGAGTCCCCACCCTCGATTCAGTGAGGCAACCTCATGCGTATGCGCAAGCTTGCTGCAACGGCCGTTCTCGCGGGCGCCCTTGCCCTCTCCGGTGCCACGGCGGCCCAGGCGGCCGACCCCGACCCGACCACCGGTGTCGCCGCCAACAGCCCCGGCGTCGCCTCCGGGAACGTCATCCAGATCCCGGTGGACGTCCCGGTCAACCTGTGCGGCAACACGATCGACGTCGTGGGCCTGCTGAACCCCGCGTTCGGCAACATCTGCGCCAACTCCTGACGGCGCGATGCGAAGGGTGCCGGTCCCTCATCCTTGAGGGGCCGGCACCCGGCTGCCATGGGTCACTCGGCCGCGACCGGCTCCTTCTGGACGGCGGGCCGTTCCTTCGTACGGCGGTCCCGCAGCAGCAGGCGCCGGACCGGGCGCTCCACACCCTCGAACAGCGCCCAGGACAGCGCGAGCGAGATCGCGAACGCGGCCGCGGTCACCCCGATCCCGGCCACGGCGCCGAAGCGCGGCTTGTCGCCCAGCACGGAGATGCCCGCGCGCAGCACCAGCAGATGCACCATGTAGAACGCGAACGACAGCTCCCCGAGCCGCACCAGCCGCCGCCCCCGCCACAGCGTGGGCTGCCCGCGCAGGTCGGCCACGGCCGCCGCCGGGATCAGCAGGGTGAACCCGGCCAGGGTGCAGGAGGTGGCCGCGTAACCGGGCGCCACCTGGGGGACGAGGAAGTAGCCGAGGATGGCCAGGGCCAGCGAGCCCTCCACGCCGGGTCCGCGCCAGCGGCCGAGCAGCACCAGCCGCGCGGTGACCGTGCCGAGCACGAACTCCGGCAGCCGGGCCAGGGGCAGCGAGTACATCGGCTGGTTCAGCCAGTGATGGGCGTCCGCCCAGGCCAGGGTCAGCGCGACCACCGCCGCGAGGCCGCCGAGGGCCAGCGTGCCGCGCGCGTTCAGCCGGCGCAGCAGCCAGAAGAGGGCCGGGAAGAGCGCGTAGAAGAACGCCTCGCAGGCCAGCGACCAGCTCACCGGGTTGAGCGTCTGCCACCAGGGCTGCCACCAGGAGTGCACCAGCGACAGGTTCGCCAGGGTCTGCTTCCAGGTCGGGAGGGCCGGCTTGCCCATGGCGAAGGCGATGGCGACCGCGAGCAGGGCGGTGGCCAGGTGGACCGGGTAGACGCGGGCGATCCGCCGCCGCCAGAAGCCGGGCGCGCGGTCGCCGGGCCGGGCCGACCAGGTCAGCACGAACCCCGACAGGATGAAGAAGAACGACACCCCGGTGCCGCCGGGTGTGAAGGCCCAGGAGACCAGGCGTCCGGCCTGGCCGCCGAGGTAGCCGAAGTTGTTGATGTGCAGTCCGAACACCAGCAGGGCCGCCACCCAGCGCAGTCCGGTGAGCGAGGGCAGCGCGGGTCTGACGCCGTCCGGTGGGGCGGGGGCACCGGCCGCGCCGGGCCGTGCGGGCGGCGTCCGGGGCGTCCGGGTCGTCGCCGTGGTCATCCGATCACCTGCCGCTGGAGATTCGCGTGGGGCATGAAGGGGACTGCTGCCCTCCGGTGCCCCGACATTCACGTCATGCCGGAAACATCACACTGCTGCCGAACGAGAGAGCCTCCGCCCTGCCACGGATGGCGGGCCGGGAGCACCCGGACGAGTGAGCGCCGCCCCGGCGGGGAACCACCCCCTCGGCGGGTTCCGTTTCATTCGGTAAGTGCCGGTGCGTACGGGTACGTACCGGTGTCGACCAGTGACCCTAAGAAGTCAAAAACTTGTACAGCTCGTTTTCTTGAATCATTCGTGTTTAAGGCGCTAGTGTTCCCCCATGACCGCATCCCAGCCTCCGACCACCGCCGCCGCGGAACTGCGTGGTGCGGGTCTCCGCGTCACGGCGGCCCGCGTCGCGCTGCTGGAGACCGTCCGCGCGGGCGACCACCTCGGTGCCGAGGCGATCGCCGCCCAGGTCCGCGAGCGAGTGGGCCACATCTCCGTACAGGCCGTCTACGAGGCCCTGCACGCGCTCACCGCCGCTGGGCTCATACGCCGCATCGAGCCGGCCGGCAGCGCCGCCCGGTTCGAGGGACGCGTCGGCGACAACCACCACCACGCCGTGTGCCGCTCGTGCGGTGCCGTCGCCGACGTCGACTGCGCGGTGGGTCACGCGCCCTGCCTGACCGCCTCCGACGACCGGGGCTTCGTGATCGACGAGGCCGAGGTCGTGTACTGGGGCATCTGCTCCGACTGTTCCACCGGCCGCAGCTCCTAGCGCCGCTTTATCCCGCCCTTTCCGGAAGGATCGACATGCCTCACAACGAAGACGCGATCGTCACCGACCCGAAGCCCGAGGAGACCGGCGGCTGCCCCGTCGCACACGGAGCCAGTGCCACCTCCCTGCACCCCGCCCTGGGCAGCGGCAACGACCGCTGGTGGCCCAAGCAGCTCAACCTGAAGGTCCTTGCCAAGAACCCGCCCGTCGCCAACCCGCTGGGCGAGGAGTTCGACTACGCCGAGGCGTTCTCGAACCTCGACCTGCCGGCCGTGAAACGCGACCTCGCGGAGGTGCTCACCACGTCCCAGGACTGGTGGCCCGCCGACTTCGGCCACTACGGCCCGTTCATCATCCGCATGGCCTGGCACAGCGCCGGCACCTACCGCACCCGTGACGGCCGCGGCGGTGGCGGCACCGGCCAGCAGCGCTTCGCCCCCCTCAATAGCTGGCCGGACAACGCCAACCTGGACAAGGCCCGCCGGCTGCTCTGGCCGGTGAAGAAGAAGTACGGCAAGAACATCTCCTGGGCCGACCTCATGATCCTCGCGGGCAATGTCGCGCTGGAGACCATGGGCTTCAAGACCTTCGGCTTCGGCGGCGGCCGCGTGGACGCCTGGGAGCCCGACGCCGACGTGTACTGGGGTCCGGAGACCACCTGGCTCGGCGACGAGCGCTACACCGGCGACCGTGAGCTGGAAGAGCCCCTCGCGGCCGTCCAGATGGGCCTGATCTACGTCAACCCCGAGGGCCCCAACGGCAACCCGGACCCGATCGCCGCGGCCCGCGACATCCGCGAGACCTTCGCCCGCATGGCGATGAACGACGAGGAGACCGTCGCCCTGATCGCGGGCGGCCACACCTTCGGCAAGACCCACGGCGCGGGCCCGTCGAGCGACGTCGGCCCCGACCCGATGGACGCCCCGATGGAGCAGCAGGGCCTCGGCTGGAAGAGCAGCTACGGCACCGGCAAGGGCCCCGACACCATCACCTCGGGCCTGGAGGTCACCTGGAACTCCACCCCGATCACCTGGGACGTCAACTTCTTCGCCACCCTCTTCGGCTACGAGTGGGAGCTGACCGAGAGCCCCGCCGGCGCCAAGCAGTGGAAGCCGAAGGACGGCGCGGGCGACGGCACCGTGCCCAGCGCCTTCGACCCGGACAAGAAGATCGCGCCGAACATGCTCACGACGGACCTGTCGCTGCGCTTCGACCCGATCTACGAGCCGATCTCCCGCCGCTTCTACGAGAACCCCGAGGAATTCGCGGACGCCTTCGCCCGCGCCTGGTACAAGCTGACCCACCGCGACATGGGCCCGAAGTCGCTGCTGCTCGGCCCCGAGGTCCCCGAGGAGACGCTGCTCTGGCAGGACCCGCTGCCCCAGCCGGTGGGCGAGCCGATCGACGCCGCCGACGCCGACGCGCTCAAGGGCAAGATCCTGGACTCCGGTCTCACCGTGGCGCAGCTCGTCAGCGCCGCGTGGGCGTCCGCGTCCACCTTCCGCGGCAGTGACAAGCGCGGCGGCGCCGACGGCGCCCGCGTCCGCCTCGAGCCGCAGCGCGGCTGGGAGGTCAACGACCCGGACCAGCTCGCGCTGGTGCTCCGCACGCTCGAGGGCATCCAGGAGGAGTTCAACGCCTCCGCCGGTGCCAAGCACGTCTCCCTGGCCGACCTGATCGTCCTCGGCGGCGACGCCGCGGTGGAGAAGGCCGCGAAGGACGGCGGCTTCCCGGTCGACGTGCCCTTCACACCGGGCCGCGTGGACGCGAGCCAGGAGCAGACCGACGTCGAGTCGTTCGAGGCGCTCAAGCCCGCCGCCGACGGCTTCCGCAACTACGCCGGCAAGGGCAGCAACCCCGGCCGCGCCGAGTACGCGCTCGTCGACCGCGCCAACCTGCTGACCCTCACCTCCCCGGAGCTGACCGTCCTCATCGGCGGCCTCAGGGTCCTGGGCGCCAACTACCAGGACTCCGACCTGGGCGTCTTCACCGAGACGCCGGGCGTGCTGACGAACGACTGGTTCGTCAACCTGCTCGACCTCGGCACCACGTGGAGCTCCACCTCCGAGGACCAGGCCACCTTCGAGGGCCGCGATGCCGCCACCGGCGCGGTGAAGTGGACCGGCACCCGTGCCGACCTGGTATTCGGCTCCAACGCCGAGCTGCGCGCCGTCGCCGAGGTGTACGCCTCCGACGACGCCAAGGAGAAGTTCGTCAAGGACTTCGCCGCCGCGTGGCACAAGGTGATGAACCTGGGCCGCTTCGACCTCGCCTGAGTCGCAGCACCCGCGGGGGCGCCCCCGAACCGGTTGGTTCGGGGGCGCCTCCCTGTCTGTTGTACCCCCTCCCGCCTGCGGTTCTTCCGCCCCGGCCGTCCGTACTGCGGGCGCGCCGGGTCAGGTGCACGATGGTGGTGTGGGCAGGCGAGAGGAGGCGGCTGCCGATGACTCGGACACCTCCGGAAACGATCACCCCGATACGACTCTGGCGCTGGCGGCGCAATCCGCTGCGCAGACACGGCGACCTCGTCGAGGCGTGGGTCGTGCTCCTCACCTGGATCTTCGTCGTACTGGGCGGTGCCCTCGCGGGCTGGGCGGCCGCGAGTTCCGTGGACTCCGCGCTCGCCGAGCGCCGCGACCAGGTACATGAGGTCCGCGCGGTCCTCACCGGTCCGGCGCCGAAGACCGCGCCCTCGCGCGGCGGCTACGACGACGACCGGGTGTGGGCCAAGGTCCGCTGGACCGACGGCAAGGGCGCGGTGCACACCGACAAGGCCAAGGTGAGCCCCGGCACCCCGGCCGGCACCACCGTCGACCTGTGGACCGACGGCACCGGACGCACCGTGCCGCCGCCCGCCTCCATGGCCGAGTCCCTGCTTCAGACCGTGCTCACCGGCGTCCTCGTCGCCCAGATCACCGGCACGGCCGTCTGGGCCGGCGGACGCCTGGTGTGCGGCACGCTCGTCCGGCGCCGGCTCGCGGAGTGGGACGAGGAGTGGAGCCGCGTCGGCCCCGAGTGGAGGCGGCTCAGCGGCGGCAGAGGCTGACGCCCGGCCTCACTTCCGCAGCGCCTCGAACGCGCGCCGGGCGGCGACCCCGATCGCCAGGTCGATGTCCGGCGCCAGGGACGCCCTGCGGTCCGCGCGGGTCAGCGCCGCCAGCGCAACCCGGTCGCCGGAGTCCGCCTCCACCACCCCGATCTCGTGCCGCAGATGCAGGAACGACCCCGTCTTCCCGCTGAACCGCAGTGAGTCCGCGCGCAGCTCGCTCACCATCCGGTGGGCGAAGACCTGCAGGCCCATGAGCCGGCGCAGTTCGGCCGTCGCCGCCGGGTCGGAGATCTCGTCGCGCCACACCCGCTCCAGCAGGGAGACCAGCGCCCCGGCCGTCCCGGTGCTGGCGTGCGCCGGGTCCAGCGTCTCGATGGTGTGCCGGCCGGTGCGCTCGTCGCGTACGGCCAGCTCCAGGGCGAGCGAGAAGTCGTTGCCGGAGACGCCGGCCGCGCAGGCGTACATGTGGTGCAGCCGGTGCCGTACCCGCAGGCCGGGGCAGTCCCAGGAGCGCAGCCACTTGTCCACCTCCGGTACCGGGACCAGGTCGAGGAGGAGGTCGGCGGCGGCGTTGTCGCTCACCGAGAGCATCATCAGCAGCAGGTCGCCGACGGCCAGCGTCGCCGGATGGCGGAATGCCGCGAGCCCGGTCGGACCGGCGCTCCCGGCGGAGGGTACGTAGGTCACGGGCCGGGCGGGGTCGAGTGCCCCGGCCGTGATCCGGTCCAGCACGACCAGGGCCAGCGGGACCTTCACCACGGAGGCGAGGGGCACCGGTACGTCTTCGGCGAAGCCCAGCTCCTCGCCGGTGTCGATGTTCCGGGCCAGGAATGAGCCCCGGATGCCGAGCGCGTCCCACTCGCGGGCGATGCCGTCCGCCACCTCGGTGCTCATCCCGTCACCTCCGCCAGGGACTCCGCCAGCCACTGAGGTACCTCGCCCGACTCCCCGTGGGACTCGCTCGCGCCCATCTCGTACCCCCGGTGCAGGGAGGTGTCGGCCAGCGGGGTCCAGCTCGCGCCGTGCTGCCGGGCGAAGGGCTCCGCGCACAGCAGCCGCGCCCGCCCGGCCAGCGTGTCGGCCAGCGCGGCGGCGGCCGGACCGGCCGGCCGTACGAGGGTCTCCGGCAGCCCGGCTCGGGCGGCTGCCCGCGCCAACCGGTCCTGCGCGTACGGCACTTCGTCCTCCTCCAGGGTCAGGATCGGCAGCCCGGCCACCCCTCGGGGCGGACGGAGGTCCTCCAGGTGGAGGGCGCGCCGGGCGAGTTGTCGCCCCGCGGCCAGGCCGAGTGGGACCCGGAGTGCGGCCCGTTCGGGGGCCACGCGGAGCAGGGCGTAGGTCAGCGAACCGTCACCAAGGCCCGACTGCCTTTGCAGCGGCGGGAGTTCGCGTACCGCCAGCGTAGTGCCGTGCTCCGTACCGGCGCGGAGTACGCCCGCCAGGGCCACCGGCGCGCAGTGCGCGGGCACGCCCACGACCCGTGTCCGCGCGGCGCGGGCCGAGCGGGCGGCCTGGTCCAGCCGGCCGGCGCGCTCCAGCACGTCGCGTGCGTACGGGAGGAGTGAGGTGCCGAACTCCGTCACGGTGACCTGGCGCCGGGAGCGATCGAACAACTGGCCGCCGAAGTGCGCCTCCAGCGTCTTGATGCGGCGGCTGAGGAGCGGCTGTGCGATCCCCAGCCGGTCGGCGGCGCGCGAGAAGCTCACCTCGTCGGCCGTTGCGGTGAACGCCGCCAGATGCGCGAGCAGATCCATCCAGGAGTCATATCAATAAGTCATGGAGCGTTCAAAGTTCACTCTTGGACATGAGCGGTGTCCTGCTGTTTCGCTGTCACCCGTCGGTGATCCAACTGGCCCGACGGCCCAACTCCCGTGAAGGAAACCGCACATGACCCGTGCCACCCCCGTCCCGCGACGCACCCTGTTCCGCGCCGGCGCCGCCCTCACCGCCGCTGCCGCCGCGACCTCCGCCGCCCCCGCCTTCGCCGCCCCGAACGGCCCGGCCGTGCTGCGCCCCGAGCTGGCCGCGCTGGAGAAGCGGTACGGCGCGCGGCTCGGTGTGTACGCGCACAACACGCGCACCGGTGCGACGGTGGCGTACCGCGCCGACGAATCGTTCGCCATGTGCTCGACGTTCAAGGCCATCGCCGCCGCGGCGGTCCTCCGCGACCACGGCGGCCGGGCCGCGCTCGGCGAGGTGATCCACTACCCGCCGGCGGACATCCTCGCCAACTCCGAGCAGACCAAGGCCCATCAGGAGACCGGGATGGCGCTGGGCGAGGTGTGCGCGGCCGCCATCCAGTACAGCGACAACACGGCGGGCAACCTCATGCTCCGCCGGATCGGCGGCCCGGCCGGACTCACCCGCTTCTTCCGCTCCCTCGGCGACCGGGTGAGCCGGCTCGACCGGTGGGAGACCGACCTGAACACCGCCGTACCCGGTGATCCGCGCGACACCACCACCCCGCGCGCCCTCGGCCGCACCTTCGAACTGCTCACCCTGGGGCGGGCGTTGAGCGGCGGCGACCGGGAGCAGCTCGTCGGGTGGCTGCGCGGCAACACCACCAGCGGCAAGCGGTTCGGCGCCGGGCTTCCGTCGGACTGGGTCCTCGCGGACAAGACCGGTACCGGCTCCTACGCCACCGCCAACGACCTCGGCGTGGCCTGGACCGGCAAGGGCACGCCGCTGCTGCTGTCCGTGCTGTCCACCAAGCCGACGCCCGACGCGCCCGTGGACGAGGCGCTGATCGAGGAGACGGCACGGCTGCTCGCGGCCACCCTCGCGCCGGGGGAGTAGCCGCATGCGGCCCCGCTCCGACCGGCCGGGCCGACCCGTGCAAATTCGGGGATGTCGGGTCCCGTACCGAAATCTGCCGTCCGTGCTGACCTGCGTATTCGGTTCCGGCGCAACTGTGATGATGCTCAACTCGTGGAAAATTGACGGGAGTTGTAAAGGCGACAAGACTCTGACCGTCCTCGCTTCCGCCTCGGGCGGGCGAAGGGACACGGGGCGCCGCGCGCCGGTTGGCGCGCGCCCTGCCACCTCCCACACCTTTGAACGGACAGAGGCTCACCTTGGCACGCTCGCAACCAGCCAGATTTCTCGCCACGGCCGCCGCGGCCTTCCTCGCGGCGACCGCCGCGCCGCTGATCGGCGCCACCGCCGCCCATGCGCAGGAGGGCGGCGACTGCTCGTCCGCCACCGTGCAGTACCGACTGGTCGACGCCGACGGCAAGGTCGTCGGTGCCGACTGGTCCTCGCAGGGCGGGTTCCACCAGTGGGACACCGTCCCCGGCACCGTCGAGGTCCGCCTCGCGCCCGGCCAGAGCGTGGGCGAGGGGTGCAGCTACCCCGTCTCCCTGGCCGAGTACACCACCGAGGGCCCGAACTGGGCGTCCTCCGGCCGTCAGGAAATGATCGACAAGGCCACCGTCCACCTCACCGCGAAGGACGTCGCGGGCAAGGACGACGACGGGCGCACCTGGCAGAAGCTCAGCATCAAGGCGCCGACCTGCTTCGGCCAGATCGACCTGTACGGCGAGGACACCGCCTACGACGGCAAGGAGGGCGAGGGCCACGGCCCGCTGCCCGACGTGCGCGCCGGCGTCCTCACGCCGTACCACCTGATAGCCGCCTGGAACGGCGGGGACAAGCGGTGCGAGACTGCCGGTACGCCGGAGTCGGCCACGCCGAGCCCGTCCGCGCCGGAGACCTCCGCGAGCCCGGCGCCCTCCGCGCCGCCCGCCGGGAGCGAGCCGAGCGCGCCCGCCGAGGGGAGCAAGCCCCCGGTGAGCCCGAAGCCCGGCGCGACGCCGTCCACCAACGCGGACGTGCCGCCGGCCCAGTCCAGTCCGCCCGCGCCCAAGTCCTCGCCCAACGGCGGTAATCCGCCGCTGGCGGAGACCGGTGCGGGTGCCCCGGTCGGCATGCTCGCGGGTGGGGCCGCGCTCGTGCTGGCCGTGGGAGCCGGGACGGTGTACGCCTCGCGCGCACGCCGTTCCTGACCCCTCCCGCGTCACCGGCGCGGGAAGGGGAGGCAGGAGGGGGAGCCGTCGGCGGACGGTTCCCCCTTTTCGGCTTTACCCCGCCTGGTTTCCCAGTACCGGCAGTAACATGATGATCTTTCTCCGGAAGTTACTCACCAGTTTCAATCAGGCGCCGTCCGCGTGGGCGCGCCCTCCTCCGGAGATGACCATGTCCGCTACCGACGAGGCGTTGGCCAACGCCCGTACCACCTATGAGCAGCACGTAGGGACCTGCCGGCAGTGCCGTGCCGACGGCGCGGCCTGCGCCGTGGCCAAGGTCCATCTGCGCACGTACAACAACGCCCGCCGTGACCATCTCCGGGCCACGGGCGGCGCGGCTCCCAGAGGCTGAGGTCTCCGGGGCTCAGAACGGGGGAGCGTCCCCGGTCTCCAGCAGTGAGCGGACGCCGTTCGTCGCCTCCGTCGCGGACGGGAAGAGCCGGGTCCAGGCGCGGGCCCGGCCCAGCGCGCCCAGCCGCCAGGCGAGTCGGGCCGCGCGGCGGAGTTCCGCGGTCGACAGCCCGAGGTCCGTCCAAGGCTCCAGGTAGGCGTCGCGCAGGCGGGGGAGCACCTCGGGGCCGTACCGCTCGGCCGCCCGCTGGGCCGGGATGCGCAGACTGGCGAAGGGGTGCGAGACGATCGCGTCTCCCCAGTCGAAGTAGGTGAACCGGCCCGGCTCCGGGTGGAAGAGCTGGCCCTCGTGCAGGTCGGCGTGGTCGAGGGAATCAGGGACGCCGAGCGCGTCCAACTCCGCGCACCAGTCGACCAGTCGGGGCCGCAGTGCGTCGAGCCGGGCCCGCTGCTCCGGCTCCAGCGAACCGTTCCCGTCCCGCAACCGGTCGAACGACGCGGGCACTTCGCTCACCCGCAGCGTCGGGACGCCGAGCGCGGCAAGTCCGTTGACGCGCGGAACCAAGGCCCGCTGCATCCTCGCGTACCCGCCGAGCAACTCCTCCCAGGCCCGCGGCGGAGCCTCCACCTCCCGCAACAGCGGCCCACCATCCGGCAGCAACGACCACCCCCGGCCGCCATCCACAGCCAACGGCCGCAGCACATACTCCGGCACCCACCGAGCCAAGGCTGCGGTCAACGGCCCCTCGAACAGGCTGCCAGGCGGATTGGCCTTGAACCACACGGATGCTTGCCCACCCACCGGCACCCGCATCAACACCGACCAGGGCCGCACCCGAACCCGAACCACCCCACTCAACCGCAGCCCATGGTAAGCGAGTTGTGCATCCACCCACCCAAAGACGGCCTCCCGCCAGGCCCCCTGCTCCCAGGGCGTCACCACATCGGGGTACGCCCCCCGATCCACGTCCACCGTGCGCTCCATCGGGCCATCCCAGCACGGCACACCGGCCCTGGCCAGGGGGTTTTCGCCGCGCGGCCCGAGTGGGCAGCCCCGTCACCGCTCGCGAGCCCGGCCGTCGGCCGGCCCCCACGGTCCCTCCGCGGACGGGAGGCGGCCCGTGCGGGGGTCGCCGGCCGGTCCGTGAGCTGGTGCCTCCTTGCCGGCACCGCAGGCTCTCAACGCGACCACCGCCCAGAGGGAGCGGGAGCCGGGCCGATCGCCGTGTGCTGAAGGCGCGCCCCTCACCACCGGCACCGCCCGCTCGCGCACCGCCGTCAGACCCCGGTGGGCCGAGCTTGGCGGTCACCTTCTCCGGCCAGGAGTACTCACCGCGCGTCCCCCACAACCAGCTCCCGCAGCTCCACCACCGCCCGCTCCCGCGCCGCCGTCAGCTCCGGGGAATCGACCGTCGCCGTCACCACCCCCACGGGCCGTGGGCCGGCGGAGAGTTGGCGGTCGATCGCCGCCCGCATCGCCGGAAGGCGCCCCCACTCGCCGCCCAGCACGATCAGGGCCGGGTCCGCCAGGGCAACGGCCGCGCTCAGCACGCCCCCCACCGCCCGCGCCAGCGTCTCCGTTGCACCGGCGTCGGAGGCGAGGGCCGCCTCCAGCGCCGGTACGTCGATCGCCGTCGAGCCCGGCCGGCGGAGGCCGAGCGCGGCGAAGACCTCCGTCAAGGGCATCGCCGTACCGGACGGGCCGATCGTGCACACGTGGGCGATTTCGCCGGCCAGGCCCCCGTGGCCGCGGCGGACGGCGCCGTCTGTGACGACGGCGGAGCCGAGGCCCTCGCCGAGGTGGACGTAGACGAAGTCGTCGACGCCCACGGCCGCGTGTTCGGCGCGGGCGGCCCAGTTGACGTCGTTGTCCACCAGGACGGAGCCGGTGACGTGCGGGGCGAGGACGGTGGCGGGGTCGAGGGCGCCGACGAGGAAGGGGGCGTCGGGGAGGCGGACCAGGCGGCCGGTCGCGCGGTCGACGGGGTCGGCCGCGCTGACGACGGCGAGCCGGGAGGGACCCCCGAGCTGGGACGCCGCCTCGGCCAGCGCCCTGGCCGCCTGGTGCTCGCCCGCGTCGCGGCCGAGGCCGGCGTGAGCCCGGCCCACGGTGTCGCCGAGCGCGTCCACCGTCTCCGCCGTCACGCCGCGCGGCGAGATGCTCGCCACCAGCGCCGTACCGAGCCCCGGCGCGAGCGCGTAGTACGAGCCCGAGCGGCCGCGCCCCGTCGTGCGCTCGCCGGTGTCCACCACCAGGCCGGAATCCGCGAGGCGCTGCACGGCGTCGGAGATGGTCGGCTTGGAGATGCCGGTGCGGGCCGCTATCTCGGCGCGGGTCAGCCGCCGGTCGGCCATGAGGGCGCGCAGCACGTTCTCGTCCGTGAGCGCGCGCAGCATCTCCAGCGAGGGCTTGGCGGGTGTCATGTACGCCAGTCTAGTAAGGACTCTTGCCCAAAGCCGGCGCCCCGCATACCGTTGATTTGGTAAGGAGCCCTCACCAAAGGAGCTGGGCCGCCATGACCCTCACCCGCAGCGAGCTGCCGCACTGGGAGACGATTCCGACAGATCTCCCCGCCGCGATCCGCGAGATCAAGACCGCCCTCCGGACCCGCATCAAGGCGTCCGGCCGCGGCGTCGAGGAGGTCTTCGCCGCCGTCGAGCACCGCGTGGCCGCCCGCGTCGCGGAGATCGAGGCGGCCGGTGACGACGTCTGGCCGGTCGTCGACTACGCCGACATCGAGAACGGCACCGTCACCCCCGAGCAGTCGGCCCGCATCACCGCCCGCGGCTGCCTCGTCGTACGCGGCCACTTCCCGCGCGAGCAGGCGCTCGCCTGGGACGCCGGGATCGTGGACTACGTCGAGGGCAACCGCTTCTTCGAGAACTACACCGGCCCCGGCGACGACTTCTTCGGCAGCGTCGGCTCCAAGCCGGAGATCTACCCGGTCTACTGGTCCCGGGCCCAGATGGAAGCACGGCAGAGCGGGCGCATGGCCCGTGTGCAGTCCTTCCTCAACTCCTTCTGGCGGCACACCTCGAACGGCGTCCAGTGGTTCGACCCCGACCGCGACGCCCTCTACCCCGACCGCATCCGCCGCCGCCCGCCCGGCACCGACTCCGCCGGCCTCGGCACCCACTGCGACCCCGGCACCCTCGACCTGTGGATGACCGGCGCCTACCAGCGGGCGTTCCGCCACCTCTTCGACGGCACCGCGGAGGAGTACGACCCCTGGGACCCGGCCCACCGCACCGAAGGCCCCCAGTACCCCGGCTCCACCATGTGCTCGGCGTTCCGCACCTTCCAGGGCTGGACCGCGCTGTCCGACATGGACCACGACCAGGGCGTCCTGCACACCGTGCCGATCCCCGAGGCCATGGCCTACCTGATGCTGCGCCCGCTGCTGGCCGACGTCCCCGAGGACGACATGTGCGGGGTCACCGTCAACCAGGTCTTCCCCGCGAGCGAGAAGTGGCACCCGCTGCTGATGCGGGCGCTCACCGGCATCCCCGACGTCCGCGCGGGCGACTCCGTCTGGTGGCACTGCGACATGATCCACAGCGTGGCCCCGGTCCGGGACCAGCGCGGCTGGGGCAACGTCATGTACATCCCCGCCGCCCCCTGGTGCCCCCGCAACGAGGCGTACGCCTCCTCGGTGCGCGAGGCTTTCCTCACCGGCTCCAGCCCGGCCGACTTCCCCGAGGAGCACTACGAGCGCACCTGGCCCGACCGCTTCCCGGCCGCGCGCCTCAACGCCACCGGCCGCCGGGGCCTCGGCCTGGACTGACGCCCGCTCAGCGCCCGTAACGCCGCTCGCGGGCCGCGTACGAGCGCAGTGCGCGCAGCAGGTCGAGCTGGCGGAACGCGGGCCACAGCACGTCCACGAAGTGCACCTCCGCGTACGCCGACTGCCACAGCAGGAAGCCGGAGAGGCGCTGCTCGCCGGAGGTGCGGATGACGAAGTCGGTGTCGTGCCCGGCGGGGGAGTACAGGTTGTCGGTGATGTGCTCCAGGTCGAAGTCGGCGGCCAGGTCGCGCGGGTCGCCCCCGGCGCGGATGTGCTTGTCGAAGGCGGCCCGGACCGCGTCCACGATCTCCCGGCGCCCGCCGTAGCCGACCGCCACGTCGACCTTCAGACCGCCCCGGCCGGCCGTCGTGGCGGCGGCCTCCTTCAACACCCGCGCGGTGTCGCCCGGCAGCAGGTCCAGCGCGCCGATGATCTCGATCTCCCACGGCGCGTCGGTCGCGCAGACCCGGCGCACGGTCTCCTCGATGATGTCGAGCAGCGGGCCGAGTTCGGCGGCCGGACGGTGCAGGTTGTCGTCGGAGAGCATCCACAGGGTGACGTGGCTGATCTCGGCGTCGGCGCACCAGTGCAGGAAGTCGGTGACCTTCGCGCCGCCGACCCGATAGCCCTCACGGACGTCGGTGTGCCCCGCGCCGCGCGCCCAGCGCCGGTTGCCGTCCAGCATGATCGCCACATGCCGGGGCCGGGGCAGACCCTCCAACTTGCGGTTCAGCCGCCGCAGATAAACCGCTTCCAGCGCCGAGCGCAGTGCCTTCCATGCCACGCCGAGATCCTTCCAAGGCCGGGGGGACGAGGTCGCAAACGATAGCGGCAATTGCCGGGGGCGCATCGCCCGGCCACCCCCAGCACGGGCGTTACGCTGCCGCGGTGACGGGCCGACCGATCAGCCGACGCGGGCTGCTGCGCTCCGCCCTTCTGGGCGGACCGGCCCTCGCGCTGCCCGGCTGCGCCCGGGACGACGGCCCGCACCGGCGGCTCACTCTGGCCACGGGCGCCCCCGGCGGCCCGTACCACGCCTTCGGACACGCCCTCGCCGCCGAGGCCCCCCGTACCCCGCCGCACCCCCGCCTTACACCGGTGAGCACGGCCGCCAGCGTGGACAACCTCCGCCGCCTGGCCACCGGTTCGGCCGACCTGGCCCTCGCCATGGCCGACGCCGCCGAGCAGGCGCTGCACGGAGCGGCGCCCTTCACGGCCCCGGCCCGCGTGACCGCGCTCGCCCGCGTCTACGTCAACTACACGCACCTTCTGGCGCGTGCCGACGGCCCGGTGCGCTCCGTGGCCGACCTTGCGGGCCGCCCCGTCTCCACGGGCGCGGCCGGCTCAGGGGCCCAGGTGCTCGCCGGGCGGCTGCTGCGGGTGGCGGGGCTGACGGGCGGGCGCGCGGTACGGGAACAGCGGCTCGGGCTCGCCGAGTCGGTGACCGCGCTGCGCCGGGGCACCGTGGACGCCGTGATCTGGGCGGGCGGGGTCCCCACCCCGGCCCTGTCGGCGCTCGCCCGGCAACTCCCCTTGCGTGTACTGCCGTTGGAGGCCGAGGCGGAGGCCCTGCGTGCCGAGTACGGGCCGGTGTACTCGGCGGTCACCCTGCCCGCGGGGGTCTACGGGCTCACCGCCCCGGTCACCACCATCGGCGTCGGCAACTATCTGCTGGCCCGCCCGCAAGTACCGGACCGGGACGCGTGTGACGTACTGCGCGTGGTGTTCGCCCGCTGGCGGGTGCTGCTGCGCGAGGTGACCGCGGGCGCGCGGCTGGAACCCCGCTTCGCCGTCGCCACCGGCGATCTCCCTCTGCATCCGGGGGCGGTGGCGTACTACAGGTCGGTGTACGGCTGACCCGGCAGCCACAGCTCCACCAGCAGCCCGCGCGGAATCCCGGCCCGTACGGCCAGCCGTCCCCCGCTGAGCCGGGCGATCTCGTCCGCGATGGCCAGACCCAGACCGGTACCCGGCACGTTCTGATGCTCGGGCGCCCGCACAAAACGCCGCGTGAGCAGCGGGAGTTGGTCGTCGGGGACACCGGGTCCGTCGTCGGCCACCCGCACCACGACCTGACCGTCCTCGACGGCCTCCGCCGACACGGTCACCCGGCCGCCCGCCGGTACGAACTTCACCGCATTGTCCAGCGCCGCGTCCAGCACCCGCCCCACCGCGTCCGGCACCGACCGCACCCGTAGGCCGGGCGGCACCTCGCTCACGGTGAGCGTCAGCTCCGAGGCGTCGAACACCGGCCCCCAGGCCGCGATCCGGGCCGCCACCGCGCCGGAGAGGTCCTGTTCGGCTCGCTCGGCCGAACCCGACTCCACCCGCGCCAACGCCAGCAGCCCGTCGAGGAGTTCGGCCAGCCGTTCCGCCTCGTCCAGCGCGCGGCTGTGCTCCTCGCGGCCCGGCCCCGGCGCGAGATGCGGTTCCACGTTCTCCAGTTGCAGCACCAGCGTGGCCAGCGGATTGCGCAACTGGTGCGAGGCGTCCGCCACAAAGGCCCGCTGCCGCCCGATCGAGTCCGCGACCGCCTCCGCCATGACATTGAACTGCTCACGCAGGCTCCGGAGTTCGGGCGGCCCGGTGTCCGACACCGCCCGCGCCTCCAGCCGCCCCGAGGCCAGCCGCGCCACCGCCCGGTCGAGATCGCGCACCGGACGCATCAGCCAGCGGGTGATCCCGGCCGCGACCAGGGCGGCCGCCGCGAAGGCCGCGAGCGCGCCGCACGCGATCAGCAGCCAGCGCACGGTCACGTCCCGGCGCGCCGCTCCGGTCGGCACGGCCATCAGCACCGCCCCGCTCACCCGCTCGTCCCGGCCCACCGGCTCGGCCAGCACCAGCCGGTGCGGCCCCCACGGCCGCACCGTCGGCAGACGCTCGGTGGACCGGCCGGTCAGCGCCCGCCCCAGCGCCTCCCGCGCCCGAGGAGACGGCACCGGCACCCCGGCCCGCGCGATGGTCCGCCCCGAGGTGTCCGACACCGCCACCGAGGCGCCGTACAGCCCGGCGTACCGGCGGATCTCCGTGGACAGCTCGGTGCGGTCGGCGGGGGAGCGGACCCGGTCCGCGAGGTCGGCGAACCGGACGGCGTCCGCCCGGCGTTGGAGCAGCAGATGCTCGGTGCGCCCGGCCGCGTACGACTCGGCCAGCGGGACGGACAGCAGCAGGGCCGCCGCTCCCATCAGTACCATCAGCACGGCCAGCAGCCTGCGCCTCATCGCGGGCCCAGTTGATAGCCGAAACCCCTGACCGTACGCACCAGTTCGGCCCGGCCGGTCTTGGCGCGGATGCCCGCCACGTGCACGTCCAGCGAACGGGACGCGGCGAGGAAGGCGTCGCCCCAGATCCGGTCGAGGATCTCCTCGCGGGAGTGCACCTCCTCCGGGCGGGCGGCCAGCATCGCCAGCACGTCGAACTCCCGCCGGGTCAGCCGTACTTCCGTTCCCGCGACGGTGACCGTGCGGCCCGCGAGGTCCACCTCCACGTCCCCGGCGCGCACCGGGCCGGGACCGGCGTCCGGGCGCGGGGCCAGGGCGCCGCTGCGGCGGCGGACGGTATCGATGCGGGCCATCAGCTCGTTCATCCGGAACGGTTTGACCACGTAGTCGTCCGCGCCCGCCCGGAGCGCCTGCACGATGTCCCGCTCCTCGCAGCGGGCCGTCACCACGATCAGGGGTGCCGCGCACACCGTGCGCAGCCGCCGGAGCAGTTCCAGCCCGTCCAGGTCGGGCAGCCCGAGGTCCAGCAGCACGAACTCGGCCTCCCGCACGTGCCGGAGCGCGTCCAGGGCGCGGGCGGCCCGGCGCACGGTGTGGCCGCGCTGGGCCAGGGCCGTGGTGAGCGCCTGGGCCATCCGGTCGTCGTCCTCGACGAGCAGGGCGTGCATGGGAAGTCCTCGTGCCGGGTGCTGACCTGGGCCGCAGCCTATGCGGCGACCCGGGTCCGCTGCCGCACCGGGTCAGCCGGCCGCCTTCGCGGGGGCGCGCCCGGCGCCGGTGTCCGCGTCCGCCTCGGCCCGGCTCAGCGCCGCGTCACGGGTGTCCGGCATCAGCACATAGGTGACCAGCGAGACCAGCGCGCACCCCGAGACGTACCAGAAGAACATCTTCTCGTGGCCGGCGTCCTTGAACCACAGCGCCACATACTCCGCCGTGCCACCGAACAGGGCGTTGGCCAGCGCGTACGGCAGGGCCACACCGAGCGCGCGCACCCGCGTCGGGAACAGTTCGGCCTTCACGGCCGCGTTGATCGAGGTGTACCCGGTGACGATCACCAGCGCCAGCAGGGACAGCGCCAGCGCCGACCAGTACGAGTGCGCCGACCCCAGCGCCGTCATGATCGGGTACGTGCCCACCGTGCACCCCACCGCGAAGGTGATCAGCAGCGGCCTGCGGCCGATCCGGTCGGACAGCATCCCGGCCAGCGGCTGGATCGCCGCGAACACCGCGAGCGCGGTGAAACTCACCAGCGTGGCCGTCGACTTGGCCATGCCCGCGCTGCCGATCAGATACTTGGTGAGATACGTGGTGTACGTGTAGTAGGCCACCGTGCCGCCCAGGGTCAGCGCCATCACCAGGCCGGCCTCCCGGCGGTGCTCCCACAGCGCCTTGAGCGAGCCGCGCGCGGTGTCGGTGCCGCCGCCCGTCTCCTCGGTGAACGCCTCCGTCTCCGTCAGCCGCCGCCGCAGCCAGAACACCACCAGCGCGAACACCGCGCCCAGCACGAACGGCACCCGCCAGCCCCAGCTCTGCAACTGCGCGGTGGTGAGGGTGTGCTGCATCGTGATCAGGATCGCCAGACCGAGCAACTGCCCGCAGGTCATGGACACATACTGGAAGGACGAGCCGAGCCCGCGCCGGTTCCGGGCGGACGCCTCGGTCAGGTACGTCGCGCTGGCCGCGTACTCGCCGCCGATGCTCAGCCCTTGGAGCAGCCGTGCCAGCAGCAGCACCAGCGCGCCGAAGTAGCCCGCCTGGCCGTAGGTCGGCGCGACGGCGATCAGCAGGGCCGCGACCGACATCAGGGTGACGGTGAGGGTCAGCGCGCTCTTGCGGCCGTGCCGGTCCGCCGCCCGCCCCAGCACCCAGCCGCCGACCGGACGCATCAGGAAGCCGACCGCGAAGATGCCGGCCGTGTTCAGCAGCTTGGTCGTCGGGTTGTCGCCGGGGAAGAAGGAGTCCGCGAAGTAGATCGCGAAGCTGGCGTAGACGAACCAGTCGTACCACTCCACGAGATTGCCCAGCGAACCGCCGATCAGGGCGAAACGGCGGGCTGCGGGGGTCACCGTGGGCGGTGCGGCGGACGCGGACATGGCGGCTCCAGACGAACGGGGGACGGGGCCCGCCGTGCGACGCCGGACCCGGATGCCGCCCGAGCATGCGCCGCGCACCCGCCCCGGACAAGGGACGACGCGCAGATCTAACACGCCGCTAAGGAAGCGGCGCGGCCAGCCGCAGATACAGCCGGGTGCCGCCCGGCCGGAAGCCGACCCGCTCGTACACCCGCCGGGAGCCGTCACCGGTGGGCTCCAGCCACACCGACCCCGCGCCCCGCTCGAACAGCACCCCGGCCAGCGCGGAGGTGACGGCCGCCGCGACCCCTTGCCCCCGGTACGCGGGCCGCGTGCCCACCCCGGCCAGCTCCGCCGTGCCCTCGGCGGGCGCCGAGCAACTGGCCGCCCCGGCGCATGTGCCGTCCTCAGCGCGCACGAACCGCACGGCCCCACCCCGCTGCTGCGTCCGCCGCAGCAGCGAGGCACCGTCGGCGGGGGCGGGGAACTCCGCGCCGAACGCCTCGGTCAGGGCCGCGTCGATCTCCGCGAACTCCGCGTCCGTAGCGGGGGATTGCGTGGGAGGCAGGCCGGCGGGGCGGGTGAGCGTGGCCGGGGTGCAGACCAGGTACTCGTGCATCGCCTCGGTGCTGAAACCCGCCCGGCGCAGCGCCGGTTCCACCTCCGGTGCCGCGTCCGGGGCGAACTCCAGCCGGGGGAGCAGCCCGCGCTTCTGGAACTCGCCCACCAGGGCGGCCACTTCGGCCTCCGTGGGGGCGGTACCGGGCAGCGGGGTCGCGTAGTTGACGTAGGGGCTGGTCGTCGCGGGGTCGAAGCCCGCCACGAAGCCGCCGACCCGGACCGGCTCCGGGCGGCGCAGCAGGTTGGCGGCGGCGAAGTTCTGCACATCGAGGGGCACGGCACCGCACGCTGCCACAGCGGGCCCGGCCGGCCAACCGAATTGCGGCCCTGGTGCGGAGGTCGGCGTAGATGTATCGTCCAGAACTGGAAAACCCGTCCAGCGGCTACGGAGGCGATGTCGATGGGGTCCTCCGAGGACGAACATCTGCTGGGCGAGGCCGAGAAGGTCGCCGTCGCGCTGGGGCGGATGTTTCCGGGGCTGTGCGAGGTCGTGCTGCACGATCTGCGGGACCCGGACCACGCGATCCGGGTCATCGAGAACAACCTCTCCGGCCGCGCCCCCGGCGACCCCGCGACCGAGCTGGGCCTCGCCCGGATCGCGGACCCCCGCTACCCGGACGTCGTCCAGAACTACCCCAACCGCTTCCCCGACGGCCGCCCCGCCAAGAGCACCTCCATCGGCATCCGGAACAGCGCCGGCGAGTACATCGCGGCCCTCTGCCTCAACCTGGACGTCTCCGTGCTCTCCCCGGTCGCCCTCGCCCTGGCCAACCTGGTCGCCACCGGCACCGAACACGGCGCCGAGCCGTTGGAGACACTGCGGGACCGGCGCGCGCGGGAGCTGCGCGGGACCGTGGAGGAGCTGGCCGCGCGGCGCGGGGCCACCCCGAGATCGCTGGGCCGGGACGCCAAGCGCGAGCTGGTACGGCAGCTTCACGGCGAGGGCTGGTTCGACGCGCGGGACGCCGCCCGGACCATCGCCGACCTGCTCGGGGTCTCCCGCGCGACCGTCTACAACTACACGAAGTAAGAGCCCACACCACTCCCTGGGGGACCCACCATGCCCGCCGAACCGCACCTCACCCTCGACGACGTCCGCGCGGCCGCCGCCCGCCTGGTCGGCGTCGCGCACCGGACCCCCGTCCTCACCTCGCGCACCCTGAACGCCCGCGTCGGGGCGGAGGTGTTCATCAAGTGCGAGAACTTCCAGCGGGTCGGCGCCTTCAAGTTCCGGGGGGCCTACAACGCCGCCGCGCAACTGCCGCCGGACCAGCTCGCCAAGGGCATCGCCGCCTTCTCCTCCGGCAACCACGCCCAGGCCGTCGCGCTGGCCGCCCGGGAACTGGGCACCACCGCCGTCATCCTGATGCCCGAGGACGCGCCCCGCTCCAAGATGGAGGCCACCCTCGGCTACGGCGCGGAGGTCGTCACCTACGACCGCTACACCGAGGAGCGCGCCGCGCTCGGCGAGGGCCTGGCGAAGGACCGGGGGCTGGCGCTGATCCCGCCCTACGACCACCTCGACGTCATCGCGGGTCAGGGCACGGCCGCGCTGGAACTGCTGGAGGAGACCGGGGAGCTGGACGCGCTGGTGGTGCCGGTGGGCGGTGGCGGGCTCATCGCGGGCAGCGCCGTCGCGGCGAAGTCCCTGTATCCGGCGGTGCGGATGATCGGGGTGGAGCCGGAGGCGGGCGACGACACCAAGCGGTCGCTGGAGGCGGGGGAGCGCGTCACCATCCCGGTGCCCCGCTCCATCGCCGACGGGCAGGTCCTGCCGAGCCCGGGTGAGATCACCTTCGCGCTCAATCAGCGGCTGGTTGACGCCATCGCGCTGGTCAGCGACGAGGAGATCGTCGAGGCCATGCGGTTCGCCTTCGAACGTCTGCGGATCGTCCTCGAACCGAGCGGTGCCACGCCGCTCGCGGCCCTGCTGTCCGGGCGGATCGAGAACCTTCCGCCCAGGGTCGGCGTCATCGCCTCGGGCGGGAACATCGACACCCGGCGCTTCGCGGAACTCACCGCGGGCTGAGCCGGGCACCGGCCGCCGTGCCCCCGGCCTGCGGGGGCACGGCGAATGGCGGGGCGGATCAGACGGTGCCGCTCGCGGAGACCGAGACCTTGGCCTTCGGGGCGCCGCTGCCACTGCCGAGGGACTCGATGCGGTCCACCACGTCCTGGCCCTCGACGACCTCGCCGAAGACGACGTGCTTGCCGTCCAGCCAGTTGGTGACGACCGTGGTCACGAAGAACTGCGAGCCGTTGCTGTTCGGGCCCGCGTTCGCCATGCTCAGCAGGTACGGCCGGTCGTGCTTGAGGTTGAAGTTCTCGTCGGGGAACTTCTCGCCGTAGATGCTCTTGCCGCCGGTGCCGTTGCCGTTGGTGAAGTCACCGCCCTGGAGCATGAACTGCGGGATGACCCGGTGGAAGGGGGAACCGGCGTAGCCGAAGCCGTGCTCGCCGGTGGCCAGCTCGCGGAAGTTCTTGGCGGTCTTGGGCACGACGTCGTCGAAGAGACGGAACACGATCCGGCCCGCCGGCTCGTCGTTGATGGTGATGTCGAAGTACACGTTGTCGCTCATGTAGATCAACCTACCGTCGCTCGGCCCCGGACGTTCGCCGGAGCCCGGCACAGCGGACCGCGTCGGGCCGGTCCATTTGCGGGCACTCGGGGTCAAGTGTGCACGCGCAAACACCCACCGACCCCATCAAGTGACGGCTGATCGCTCGATGTTGGCCCGAATCCGGGCCTCCCTCGTACGCAGGGGCAAACCCCGCCGGGCGCTACCAGGTCACCGGCAGTGTTCTCGGACCGCGAATCAGCCCGTCCCGCTGGAACTCGACCTCCTCGGCCGGTACGGCGAGCCGCAGCTCCGGGAACTCCGTCATCACGGCCTCGATCAGCACCTCGGCCTCCATCCGGGCCATCAGCGCGGCCAGGCAGAAGTGCGGGCCGTGCCCGAAGGCGACATGCCCCGCGCCGGAGCGGTCGAAGTCCAGCAGATCCGGGGTGGGGAAGGCGGACGGGTCCCGGTTGGCGGCGACGTAGGCGTTGTAGACCACGTCCCCCTTGGGGATCAGATGGTCGCCGATCCGCACGTCCTCGGTGGCGATACGGGGGATTCCGACGCCGTTGCGGTGCGGGACGTACCGGAAGAGTTCCTCCACCGCCTTCGGCAGCAGCTCCGGCTCCCGGCGCAGCCGCTCGAACTGGTCCGGGTGGGTGAGCAGGGCGTACATCATGGAGCCGCTGTTGTTGCGCACCGCGTGCCCGCCGCTGACGTACACGGCCATGGCAAGCGAGATCGCCTCGTCCTCGGTGATCTCACCGCTCGCCGCGGCTGCCGCCAGCACTCCGGCGAGGTCCTCGCGGGGCTCGGTGCGGCGGCGCTCCAGCAGCGCGACCACCCGGCTCCGGGTGTCCTGGCGGGCCGCCTGGTTGCGCTCCTTGGCGTTCGCCTTGGTCAGCAGCGCCTCCGAGTTGCCGGCCCAGTTGCGCCAGTCGTCCTCGTCGGCGCCCAGGAAGGCGCAGACCACCGCGATCGGGAACGGTGTGTACAGGTGCTCCATGAGGTCGCCGGGCGCGCCTGCGCGCCGCATGCCCCGGAGCATCTCGCGGGCGGTGCGCTCGGCCAGGGGCCGCAGCCGGGCCATGCTCTTGGCGGTGAACGCCCGCGCCACCACCCGGCGCAGCACGGTGTGCCGGGGCGCGTCGATGTACTGGAGGCCGGCCGTCTGCGAGGCCACCGTCTGCGGCGCCATCGTCGTCACCGAGCGGCCCTGCAGCTCCGCGCGGGAGAAGCGGGGGTCGGAGGTGACGAAGCGGACGTCCTCGTAGCGGGTGACCAGCCACGCGTGCCCCTCCCCGTAGGGCAGGCGGATACGGGTGACCGGCTCGTCGCGCAGCAGCGAGTCCAGGAACGGGTCGGGGTCCAGCGCGGGCAGGTCCTCGACCAGCCATGGCCGCACGGGCGGCGGAGGCGGGGAGGACGGGGGTACGGGTTCGACGGACGCGGAGTCGAAGGTCATGGCGGGTCCCTTCACCAGCAGTGTCCGTCAGCCTCCCGCAGCCGCACGGGTCCCGCATGCGGGGTTCCGCCACATCAGCGGTCCCCCTGGCGCACCGGAGTGCATCAGGGGGACCGCCGGGGCCGGGAGGTCACCACCGAAGGGTCACCAGTAGTGCCGACGGCCGGCGACCGCGTGACCGGTGGCGCCGAGAATCCACAGGACGGCGCCGATCACCGCGAGAATGATGCCGATCGTCCACAGGATCGAGATCCCGGTGAGAAAACCGATGATGAGCAGAATGACACCGATGGCGAGCATGGTGTGCCTCCAGCCGTAGGAGAAGTACCTGCTCTCCTAGTGCCCCGATGCGGGACACATTCTCACTCCGGAGCGGGAAACCTGGACATCCTTTCGAGCTGATTGGCGTCGAGCGGCGTTTGTGCAGGTCAGTGGTGTGGCGGGGGTGCGTCGGGGGACGGGGGCAGGGCCAGATGACCGAGGTCGCCGGGCGGCGGGGAGCGTACCGGCCACAGCGGGGCCGCCTGTCCGTCCGCGACCGCCGCGGGGGCGTCGGTGAGGTTCATCCGCTCGCGCAGCCGCCCGTAGAAGTCCATCGGGCCCAGCCGCACCGCCCGCAGCCGCCGGGGCGAGGCGTACACGCCGATCCAGTCGCCGGGGTTCAGTACGCCCCGCACCTGGCCGTCGATGCTGACGGCGGCCTGGCCGGAGCGCTCCAGCACCCGGAACGCGATCGGCTCGTCCGGCGCCGCCAGCACCGAGCGGTCGAACGTCATGTGCGGGGCGACCGGCGTGAACAGCAGCCCCTCCATGCGCGGCGAGACCACCGGACCCCCGGCGGCGAAGCTGTACGCGGTCGACCCGGTCGGGGTGGCCACCAGCAGCGCGTCGGCGGAGTACGAGGCGAGGAGCTGGCCGGCGATGTACACGCCGACCGACACCTGCCGGTCCCGGGTGAGCTTCTCCACGACCACGTCGTTGAGCGCGGTGACGTTCAGCGCCACGCCCCAGTCGTCGCCGACCGTGCACTCCCCGCGCACCCGTGGCGGCGGCAGCATCGGGCCGCGCCCGTAGCGCACCAGGTCCGCCATGTGCGCGGGCACGCCCAGCGGGCAGGAGGCGCGCATGGTGAGCAGCATCCGGCTCTCGACCTCGTACCGGCCCTCGTACACCGCGTCCAGCGCGGCCCGTACGGCAGGGGCGGGCACCTCGGTCAGGAAGCCGACCCGGCCGAGGTCGACGCCGAGCACCAGGGCGTCGTTCTCGGCGGCCAGGCGGGCGCCGCGCAGGAAGGTGCCGTCGCCGCCCAGGGTGACGATGAGGTCCGGGTCGCCCGCGCTGTCGACCTCCTCGCGGGCGCTGTGCCGGGCACCCTCCTGCCAGACGTCGATGTCGGCGCAGCCCACGTCGTGCGCGGCGCACCATTCGCGCACCGCGTCCGCCGCGGCGACGGCGGCCGGGCGCCCGGCGTGCACGACCAGACCGATACGGCTCACCGTCATCCCGACACCCGTCTCCCAGCCGACCCGCACGAGGGTCCCATCCTCACCGGGAGGCGGACAGGCGTACGGGACGCCACGCCGCCGGGGTGTCGGCGGCACTCCGGGCGCTACCTGGCGGTGCCGAAGTCCTGGGTCCAGTAGCTGCCGGGCTGGGCGAGGCCCACGCCGATCTCCTTGTACGAGCAGTTGAGGATGTTCTCCCGGTGGCCGGGGCTGTTCATCCAGCCGTCCATGACCTGCTCGGGCGTCGCGTAGCCGTAGGCGACGTTCTCCCCGTACGCGCTCCACTGGTAGCCGGCGGCGGTGATGCGCGAGCCGGGGTCGGAGCCGTCGGAGCCGGTGTGCGACATGGTGTTGTGCGCGGCCATGTCGGCGCTGTGGTCCTGCGCGGCCTTGCTCAGCGTGGAGTTCAGTGCGACGGGGGAGCAGCCGGCCTTGGCGCGCTCGGCGTTGACCAGGTCCACGATCCGGGCCACGTCGCCGGAGGCGGTCGCGGCGGGCTGCGGGGTGCTCGGGGCGGCGGCGGTGGCGGTCTGCACGGGGCGGGGCGCGGTGGAGACCTGGCGCACGGTCGGCGTGGAAACCGGCTTCGCGGAGGCCGACTTGAGGGCGGCGGGCTTGGCGGTGACCGGCTGGGCGGTCTTCGCGGGCTTGGCGGCCGCCGTGGTCTTCGCCGCCTTGGGGGCCTGCTGCGCGGTGCGGGTGGGCGCCGAGGTGGGCCGGTGCCCGGTGCGGGTGCTCGGGGAAGCGGAGGGGGTCGCGGGGGCGGCGGTCTGCTTCCGCACCTGGTGCGACGCGTGACGGGGGCTCTGCTCCGTCTGCCAGGCGGTGGCCTCGGTCTGGCGGCCGGAGTCGTCCTTCCAGTCGACGCAGGCCACGGCGGCGGTCGGTACGCCCACCGCGCCCACGGCGACAGCGGCTATGAGCACCCGCCGGTACTGCTGGTTCTTACGGTGCTTTCCCATGCGTGAAACCTCATTCGGTAGGCGCCGGGCGCCGCCGCGCGGCTTCCTCTTGCTGGAACCCGCCTCCCGAACAGCAAAAGACGCCCTGCGAGTCGTCATTCTTAGGACGGTCACACAAGGCATGCAAAGGGATGGTCGTACTACCGTGCTTCGTAGACCTCGGAGCCCCTTGCCAAGGTCACGCAGGCATGCCGACCCGGCAGCAGCGGCTTCCGCCCCCTGCTGCCGGGCCGTCAGAACCCCTCATGATTTGCGAAAGCGAGCTTCTCGGGCGAGTGGATCAGCCACTCCGGGGGACAGCATGATCCAAATGCCCGCCAAGACGGACAAAGCGCACTTGTCGTCACGGCTCGTCACCTACTAAGGGACACCCGTAGGTCATCGGAGCCTGTGAGGGATGTCACGGAACCATCCCCTTGTCCGGGCGCTCGGGGCTACAGGTTCGCCGCGAAGAAGGACTCCAGGCGCTCCAGTGCGGGGCCGGTGAACTTCGGCCGGTCGTACAGGTCGTAGTGGCTCGCGCCCTGCACCACGAAGATGTCCTTCTTCGCCGAGCGCGCCCGGTCGAACAGCTCGAACCCGTCCCGGTACGAGCCGAAGCCGCCCGGCACGTCACCGACGACGATCTGCAGGGGCTGGGCCAGCAGCACCTCGGCCAGGTGGAAGGCGTCGAACGCGAACGCGGCCTCCAGCCCCGAGAAGCGCAGCTTGTTGGGGGAGTTGGGGTGCTGCCCGCGCTCGGTGGTGTAGTAGTCGACGGCCTCGACGATGTCGACGTCGGTGAGCCCGGCCTGCTCGCGCTCCTCGGCCGAGCCGGGGATGTACCCGGTGGTCAGCGGTTCCGCTCCGCGTGCCTCGGCCGTGCGCTGCCTGCCGATCGCCTCCAGGGTGCTGATCGCCGCGTCCGGGGTGAGGTCGCCCTCGCGCATCAGGCGGCCGTAGTTGGCGCCGACCACCGTGGCCAGGGCCTTGATGCCCCCCTGGGCCGCGGACGCCCACGCAGCCGAGGGGCGGCGCGGTTCAGCCTGACACGTCCATCCGCTGGGTCCCCACGACCGACAGCAGCCGGAGCGCCTCCTCGGAGGCGGAGCCCGGTGTGGCGGTGTAGAGGACGATGCGCTGGTCCCGGTCCGGGACGTGCAGGGCATCGCAGTTGACGGTCAGCGGGCCCACCACCGGGTGGTGGAAGGTCTTGGCCAGGGTCGGCAGCACGGACACGTCGTACGCCTCCCAGAGCCGGGTGAACTCCTCGCTGCCCGCCAGGAGTTCGGCCACCAGGCCGGTCACCTCGGGGGAGTCGGGATAGCGGGCGGAGGCCGCGCGCAGCCGCTGCGCCGAGTCGCGGGCGAACTCGGCGCCGTCCGAGACGCCGTACAACGCGCCCTGGTGCGAGCCGAGGAAGACGCGGCGGATCAGATTGCGGTCGCGGCGCGAGAGGGCGGAGAAGTCCTCCATCAGGGCGGCCGCCAGGTCGTTCCAGGCGAGCACCTCGCCGATCGCCGACGTGACGATGGCGGCCGTTCCCGGGAGCCGGGTCAGCAGGTCCAGGATGCTCTGCCGCACCTCGCGCGGGGGGCCGGGCGGCGGGGCCGGGGGCGCGCCGGCGAGATGGTGCAGGTGGTCGCGCTCGGCGTCCGTCAGGCGCAGCGCCCTGACCAGCCCGGACAGCACCTCGCGGGACGGGCGCGGGCCGCGTGCCTGTTCCAGCCGGGTGTAGTACTCGGTGGAGATGAACGCCAGTTGCGCCACCTCCTCGCGCCGCAGCCCCGGCGTACGGCGGCGCGGCCCGGCGGGCAGCCCCACCTCGGCCGGCCTGATCCGCTCGCGCCTGTCCCGCAGAAATGCCGCCAGTTCGTCTCGGTCCACGGGTCCAGTCTGCGCCGTTCCGGCGGCGCCAGCCAGGTACCGCCTGTGCCTGGATGAGCCCGGCCGGGCGGCGCAGGCTCGACGGTATGAACGCCACAGCGACAGACACTTCCGTCACCACTGGACTGCTCCCCGGCAAGGTCGCCTTCATCACCGGCGCCGGACGCGGGATCGGCGCCGCCGCGGCCCGGCTCTTCGCCCGCGAGGGGGCGCGGGTCGTGCTCGCCGCCCGCAGCGAGGACCAGCTCAAGGCGGTCACCGACGAGATCCGGTCCGAGGGCCGCACCGCCGATCACGTGGTGTGCGACCTGGCCGACGGGGACGCGGTGCGCGCCGCCGTCGACCGCGTCGTACAGCTCCACGGACGCCTCGACATCGCCTTCAACAACGGCGCCGCGAACCAGGCGCCCGGCCCGCTGGACGAATTGCCCGAGGACGAGTTCGACCGGCTCTACACCGTCAACCTCAAGGGGCAGTGGCTCGCCATGAACGCCGAGGTCGCGGCCATCCGGGCCACCTCCGGCAGCGGCGCGATCGTCAACAACTCCTCCGTCGGCAGCCTGCGCGGCAACCCTGAACTGCCGGGCTACGGCGCGATGAAGCGGGCCCTGAACAGCATCACCGAGTCGGCGGCCGTCACGTACGGCCCGGAGGGCATCCGCGTCAACGCCATCGCGCCCGGCAACACGGCCACCGAGATGATGCGGGCCTGGGAGGAGAAGGCGCCCGGCCTCCAGGAGCGGCTCCAGGCGCACACCCCGCTGCGGCGGGACGCCCGGCCCGAGGAGATCGCGGAGGCCGCGGCCTGGCTGCTGAGCGACCGCGCCTCCTTCGTCACCGGCGCGGTCCTCCGGGTGGACGGCGGCGCCCTCACCTGAGAAGGCGGGGCGCCGTGGTCGTGGCCGGCAGGAGGGTCACACCTTGCGCCAGCGGGCGTTGCACCAGGAGAACACGCCGAACGCGGCCAGCCCCAGCGCGATCAGCGCCAGCAGCCAGGGCCCGGCGGGCAGGTCCCGGAACGAACGCAGGGTGTCGTCCATGCCCTTGGCCTTGCCCGGCTCGTGCTGGACGGCCGCGATCAGGGCGAACACCCCGGCCACGGCGAAGACGACGCCACGGGCCGTACCGCCGCCCACGCCCAGGACGTCGACGACCTTCCGTACGGTGGGGGACATCTCGCCGGTGCGCAGATGCTTGCGGAACTTCCGCATCACCGCCCGCGCCGCGATGTAGACCCCCGCCCCGATCACCACGAGCCCGGCGGCACCGACGATCCACTGGCCGCCGGGCCACTTCAGCGCCATCGCGGTCACGTCGTCGCTCTGCTGGTCCGAGGAACCGCCGCCGCTGCCCTTCTGGCCGGCCGCGTAGGACAGCACGGAGTAGGAGACGAACGCGTAGAACACCGCGCGCGCCGCGGACATCGCCCGCTTCGACGCCTTGGTGCCGTCCGGGCCGGCGCTGCCGACCACCGCCTCCGACAGCCGCCACAGCGCCATGCCGGCCAGCGCGATGCCGACGACCCACAGCATGGCGGCGCCGAACGGCTTGTCCGCCAGCTCGGAGAGGGCGCCGCCGCGGTCGGCCTGCTTCTTGCCGCCGTCACCGCCCAGGGCTATCTGAAGGGCGATGACGCCCACGAGCAGGTAGATCAGTCCACGGGCGACGAAGCCCGCCTTCGCCGCCGCGGTCATCGCCGGGCTGTCGGCCGCTCGCCGGGCCTGCCCCCGACCGCGCTGTGCCAGAACGCTTGAGTCCATGACACACCCGATGCCCCGGCGTGTCCGCGTCACGCCCGACCGGCGCCGACGTGCCAAGGTGAGGTGTGATCGACTCCTCCCGGCGGCGCCCCGGCCCCGGCTACCTCGGCGCGGCGGGCGTCTTCGCCGTGGGCATGATGGGTACCACGCTGCCCACCCCGCTGTACGGGCTGTACCGGGAGCGGATCGGGTTCTCCGAGCTGATCGTGACCGTGGTGTTCGCGGTCTACGCGGTCGGCGTCATCGTCGCCCTGCTGCTGGCCGGCGGCGCCTCCGACGTGCTGGGACGGCGGCCGGTGCTGGTCGTCGCCCTGGTGCTGTCGGCGCTCAGCGCGGTGTGCTTCCTGCTGGAGGGCGGGCTGCCGCTGCTGTACCTCGGGCGGGTGCTGTCCGGGTTCTCGGCGGGGCTGTTCAGCGGCACCGGTACGGCCGCCGTCCTCGACCTCGCGCCCCCCGGGCGCCGGGGGCGGGCGGCGCTGGCGGCCACGGCGGCCAACATGGGCGGGCTCGGGCTCGGGCCGCTGGTCTCCGGGCTGCTCGCCCAGTACGCGCCCCGGCCGCTGATCCTGCCCTTCCTCGTCCACCTCGGCCTGCTCGCCGTCGCGCTCGTCGTCACCCTGCTGCTCACCGAGACCGTCCACCATGAGGGGGCCCGGCCACCGCTCAGGCCACAGGGGATGCGGGTGCCGCCCGAGGTGCGCGGGGTCTTCGGACCGTGCGCGCTGGCCGCCTTCGCCGGGTTCTCCCTGCTCGGCCTGTTCACGGCCGTCGCGCCCGCGTTCCTCACCGAGACCCTCGGCGAGCACAACCTCGCGGTGACCGGCGCCGTGGTCTTCAGCGTGTTCTGCGCCTCCACCGGCGGCCAGCTCCTCATGGGCCGCATCGGCGCCCGCGCCGCCCTCCCCTGGGGCTGCGCCGTCCTCGCCGCCGGTCTCGTCCTGGTCGGCACCTCCCTCCTCGTGGAGTCCCTCCCCCTCCTCCTCATCGGCGCCCTCACCGGCGGCGCGGGCCAGGGCATGGCCTTCCGCGCGGGCCTCACCGCAGTGGGCGCGGCGGCTCCCGAGGAACACCGCGGCGCCACCATCTCCGCCTTCTTCGTCGTCGCCTACCTGGGCATCTCCCTCCCGGTCGTCGGCGTGGGCGCGTTGACGGTGGGGCTGGGGGTGCGGGGGGCGGGGATGGTGTTCACGGCCTGCGCGATCGTGCTGGTGGTGACGGTGGGGGCACGGGTACGGGTGCATCCGCCGCGCACACTGTGAACGCGGCTCCCTAGAGGGCGACTTCCGGGTACGTCTCTACGTAGCTCTCCTCGCCCGCGCCGTAGTAGGTACAGGTCCGCGCGGCCAGGTCCACGTCGTACCGGACCACGCCCGCCTGCCAGCAGCCCCGGACGAACTCCGGGAAGGCGGTCTCGCCCGCCTGGTCGGCGCGGAGCGCGGCTATCAGGGCCGCGCGGTCGAAGGGCGGTACGTCGGACATGCCGGTGAGCAGGGGCTCGCCCTGCACGGCCACGGGGCCCGCTTCGGTGAGGTACAGCATCGCGTTCGACGGCACGGTCATCGCGCAGCGGGTCACTCCGGCCTGGCGGAGGGCTTCGGCGAGGTAGGGGAAGCCGCCGACCTTGGGACGGACCTCGGCGGCACGGGCCATGGCGGCCTTGAGGGTGGGGATCGCGGGGGTGGACATGGGGAGCCTCCTGGTTCGACTGATGGCAATACGTTGTCATTAAGGCAACATGTTGTCAATGAGGCTCATGGCAAGCTGTTGCCGTAGCGACAGCGCGTTGTCATGCGGGAGGCGTGGATGCGGGACGAGGCAGCCCTACTGGTCGCCGAGGTGTACGAGGCGGCGGGGGCACTGCGCCGGCTGGGGGAGCGGACCGCCGGTACGGAGGGGCTCACCCAGGCGCGCTGGCAGGTGATGAGTGCGGTGTCCAAGGACGGGCTGACCGTGCCCCAGGTGGCCCGGCGGCTGGGGGTGAGCAGGCAGAACGTGCAGCGCGTCGCCAACGACCTCGTCCAGCTCGAGCTGGCCGCCTTCACCGCGAACCCGGACCACCGGGGCTCCCCCCTGCTGGCGCTCACCGAGAGCGGCGGGGTCGCGCTCACCCGCCTCACCGAACGAGCCGAGGCCACCCACCGGGAACTCTTCGGGGACATCCCCGAGGACGAGATCAGGGCGACCCGGACCGCCCTGCGCCGGCTGCTTACCGCGCTCGACCGGCACGAGGACGGCTGACCGGTTCAGCTCGGGGTGCGCACCGTCGTCGTCACCCTGACCTGGCACGGCAGACGCGGAGTCGAGCCGAACCCGAAGCGGACAGGTGGGTCCACCGGGGCGAGGGGGCCCAGGTCGCGGCCCTCGAAGGTGGCCGTCGCCGTCGTGAGCCGGTGGAGGTCGCGGGCGCCGTACCACTCGTAGCGGCCGTTCCCGGCGGAGCCGCGGGTGCGGACGCCCATCAGCAGGCGGGCCACCGGGTCGGTCAGGGCGGCGGAGGCGGGCCGGGAGGTGACCGGGGCCGCCAGGTGGAGCAGGGTGCCCAGGGCGCCCCGGCGGCCGACGGTGAAGCGCAGGTCGAGCAGCGGCCCGGACGTCACGGTCCACCGCGCCCCGGCGGTCCGTACCTCCACCGGCACCACCCGTACCTCGTCGAACGCGTACGTCCCCGCGATGAAGTCCGCCACCTCCCCGGTCGGCGCCAGCAACGTGCGGTGGCCGTCCGGGTGTTCCAGCATGACGTCGCTGAAGGGGCCGAAGGGGGTACGGGGCCAGTGGCCCAGGACCAGGCGGGTGCCGGAGGTGGTGCCGATGCCGGTGATCCAGCCGTCGAAGCGGAGGTCGACGGAGTCGCGCGCGGGGGGCATCACGGGCAACGGATGCCCCTGGCGCGAAGCCGCGAAACAGGTCAGACGCCCGATGGGGTGGCCCGCGACAGGATCTCGGCGGCGACCCCGAGGGCCTCGGCGCGGTCCTCCGGGACGAGGCCGATGCGGGTGCGGCGGTCCAGGAGGTCGGACGGGTCGAGGGCGCCCTCGTGGCGGGCGGCCCAGAGGAGTTCCGCGCGGGTGACGGGGTGCCCGAGGAGCACCGGCTCGGCGAGCGCCGGGTCCCGCTCGGCCAGGGCGAGGACGGCCGGGGCCTCGGTGCCGTAGCGGCGGACCAGGCGGGCGGGCGCGGGCAGGCCGCGCAGGTGCTCCGGGGCGGCGGCGCCGACCAGGGGGAGCGCGGCGGTGGGGGAGGGCGCGGAGGTGAGGCCGCACGCGTCCACCGCGTCCTGCGCCATCCGCCGATACGTCGTGAGCTTGCCGCCCACCACGGTGACCACCCCGTCCGACGAGGTCAGCACCGCGTGCCGCCGCGAGATGTCCGAGGTGCGCGCCGAGCCGGGGGCGCCCGGCACCGACGTGTCCAGCAGTGGGCGCAGCCCGGCGAACGCGCCGTCCACCTCGTCCCGCCGCACCGGCGCGTCCAGCACGGAGCCCAGTACGTCCAGCAGGAAGCCGATGTCCGTCTCCGGCACCTCGGGCACGTCCGGGACCGCGCCCTCCACCGGCTCGTCGGTGAGACCCACGTACGTACGGCCGTCGCCCTGCGGAAGCACCAGGACGAAGCGGTTGGTCTCGCCGGGCACCGGTATGTGGAGGCCGGCCGGGAGCGCGCCGAGGCGCTCGGAGCGCAGGACGAGATGGGTGCCGCGCGAGGGCCGTACGCGGAAGCCGTCGACCAGGCCCCCGGCCCACACGCCGGCCGCGTTGACGACGGCACGCGCCCTGATCTCCCCTTCCTCGCCGGTGAGTTCGTCCCGGAAGCGGGCCCCGGCCGGGCCCAGCGACAGGGCGCGGACGCGGGTGAGAATCCGGGCGCCGTGCGCGGCGGCGGTGCGGGCCAGGGCGGTGACCAGGCGGGCGTCGTCGGTCACCTTGCCGTCCCAGGACAGCAGGCCGCCGCGCAGCCCGGCCGCGCGCACCGAGGGCGCCAGGTGCCGGGCCTCCGCCGCCGACAGCCGGCGGGGCACCGGCAGCACCTGGCGCGGGGTGCGCGCGGCCAGCCGCAGCATGTCCCCGGCCCGGAACCCCGCCCACGCCAGCGACGCCTGCGCCCGCGACACCAGCGGGGTCAGCGGCAGCACGAAGGGCTGCGCGGCCACCAGATGCGGTGCCGTACGCGTCATCAGCACGCCCCGCTCGACCGCGCTCTCGTGCGCCACGTCGAACTGCCCGGCCGCCAGATAGCGCAGGCCCCCGTGGATCAGCTTGGAACTCCAGCGGGAGGTGCCGAAGGCCAGGTCGTGGGCGTCGATCGCGACCACGTCCAGACCGCGCGCCGCCGCGTCCAGGGCGACGCCCGCCCCCGTGGCGCCGAGGCCCACCACCAGCAGGTCGGCCGTGCCGCCCCCGGCCGCCCCGGCCAGCTCGCGGGTGCGGCGGGCGGCGTCGAGCGACGAACCCGGTGCCGCCGTACGGTCGGCGCGGTCGCGGTTGCTCATGGGGTGAGGGTCCTCTCCAGAAGGGTGCGCAGCTCGCCCAGGAAGGCGGTGGCGTCCAGCTCGGCGTCGTCCTCGTCGGTCATGGTGCGCAGCGACAGCGCGAAGGACTGCACCAGCAACAGCACGGCGCGGGCCTGGCGTCCGGGGTGCGTCACCCGTACCGAGCCGTCCGCGTGGCCCTCGCGCAGGGCGTCGGTCAGGAGCGCCAGCAGGGCCTCCTGGGTGGCGCCGCGCCGGTCGAGGACGTAGGGGAGCAGCAGCTCGGGGTCGACGTCCAGGATCTTGTGGAACAGGGGGTGGTCCCGGAACTCGGTGACGCCCGCGACCAGTCCGGTCACGATCCGGGCGCGGGTGTGCGGGCCGTCCGACGCGGCGGGCATCGCGCGGGTGGCCACGGCGAGCCACTCGCGGGTCATCAAGTCGCCCACCAGCGTGCGCAGATCGGGCCAGCGCCGGTACAGGGTCATCCGGGAGACCCCGGCGCGGCGGGCCACGTCGGCGAGCGTGGTGCGGCGGACACCTACGGCCAGGACGCAGTCGCGCACCGCGTCGAGCACGGTGTCGGCGTCCGAACGGTTGTGACGGATGGACGTCATGTGTAACAGTGTAACGCCCCGGCGGCCGGGGGGAGATGGCGCCGCACACACCGAACCGACCTGGCGAGGACGACCGTTCGATGGACATGCTGTGGAACGGCTGGGGCGACCCGGCGAAGGCGGCCCCCCTGCCCGACGCGGTGGCCGGACTCCTGCACGACCTGCTCGGCGTCCGCCCGAGCCCCTCAACTCCCGTGGCGCTGAAAGACCTTGAGCTGTCCGACCCCACGCTCACCCCGGCCGCGCTCAAGGACCTCGCCGACGCGGTGGGCACGGCGGACCACGTCCGCACCGACGCCGAGAGCCGCGTCCGGCACATCCGGGGCAAGTCCACGCCCGACCTGCTGCGCATCCGCGCGGGCGACGTCACCGACGTACCGCAGGCCGTCGTCCTGCCCGCCTCTCACGAGGAGGTGCTCGCGGTGCTGCGGGCCTGTGCCGCACACGCGGTGGCGGTCGTGCCGTTCGGCGGCGGCACCAGCGTCGTCGGCGGACTCGCCCCCGAGCGCGGGGAGTTCATCGCGCTCGACCTGCGCCGGATGGACGCCCTGCTCGACCTCGACCCGGTCTCCCGCACCGCCGTCCTCCAGCCCGGACTGCGCGGCCCACAGGCCGAAGCCCTGCTCGCCGCACAGGGGTTCACGCTCGGGCACTTCCCGCAGTCCTTCGAGTGGGCCACCGTCGGAGGCTTCGCCGCCGCCCGCTCCAGCGGCCAGGCGTCCGCCGGGTACGGCCGCTTCGACGAGATGGTCCTCGGCCTCACCCTCGCCACCCCCGAGGGCACCATCGAGACCGGCCGCGCCCCGCGCTCCGCCGCCGGACCCGACCTGCGCCAGCTCGTCCTCGGCTCCGAGGGCGCCTTCGGCGTCATCACCTCCGTCACCGTCCGGGTACGGCCGCAGCCCGAGCAACGCCTGTACGAGGGCTGGCGGTTCGCCACCTTCGCCGAGGGCGCCGCCGCGCTGCGCAGGCTCGCCCAGGACGGACCCCGGCCCACCGTGCTCCGGCTCTCCGACGAGACCGAGACCCTGGTCGGCCTCGCCCAGCCCGACGCCATCGGCGCCGCCCTCGCCGACGGCGGCACCGGCTGCCTCGCCGTCACCGGCTACGAGGGCACCTCCGCTGACACCGCCCGGCGCCGCGAGGAGGCGGCCGCCGTGCTGCGGGAGTGCGGCGGCACCCTCGTCGGCATCGAACCCGGTGAACGCTGGGCCCACGGCCGCTACGAAGCGCCCTACCTGCGCGACGCCCTCCTCGACGCCGGCGCCTTCGCCGAGACCCTGGAGACCGCCGCGTTCTGGTCCCGGATACCCGAGCTGTACACCGCCGTACGCACCGCCCTCACCGACACCCTGACCGGCGCCGGCACCCCGCCCCTGGTCATGTGCCACATCTCCCACGTGTACGAGAACGGCGCCTCCCTCTACTTCACCGTGGTCAGCGCCCAGGGCGAGGACCCCGTCGCCCACTGGACCCCGGCCAAGCACGCGGCCAACGAGGCCGTGCTCGCGGCGGGCGGCACCATCTCCCACCACCACGGCGTCGGCACCGACCACCGCGACTGGTACGTACGCGAGGCCGGACCCCTCGCCGTCGACGCGCTGCGCGCCGTCAAGGCCCGCCTCGACCCCGCCGGGCTGCTCAACCCCGGCGTCCTGCTCCCCACCGACTGACCGCGCCCGGAGGCACACCGATGCGAGAGTTCACCGCCGTGGTCAACCCGACCGCGGGCGCCTCCACCGGGGCCGCCACGCTGCTCCAGGTGGCCCGGCACCTCCGGGAGGCCGGCGCCACGCTGGAGACCGAGTACAGCAACAGCCTCGCCCACGCCCGCGAGACCGCCCTGCGCGCCGGAGAGAGGGGCCGGGTCGTCCTCGCCGTCGGCGGCGACGGCATGGCCGGCGGCATCGGGGGAGCGCTCAGCGGCACCGGCGCCGTGCTGGGGCTCGTACCCGCCGGACGCGGCAACGACTTCGCCCGCGCCCTCGGCCTGCCCGCCGACCCCGCCGCCCTCGCCGAGATCCTGCTGCACGCCGAGCCCCGGCGCGTCGACACCCTCGAGGTCGAGTCCGCCGTCCACCCGCGCACCGTCGTCCTCGGCAGCGTCTACGCCGGGGTCGACGCCCTCGCCAACCGGTACGCCAACCAGTCCCGGCTGCTGCGCGGCGCCGCCTCCTACTACGCGGGCGGCCTGCGCGCCGTGGCCGGCTGGCGCACCGCCGAGTACCGGATCACCGTCGACGGCGAGGAACAGCGGCACCGCGGCTACACCGTCGTCGCCGCCAACTCCCCCTACTACGGCTTCGGCCGCGCCATCGCCCCCGCCGCCGAACTCGACGACGGCCTCCTCGACATCGTGCTGATCCGCGAGGCCCCGCGCCGCCTCTTCTTCACCCTGATGAACGAGCTGAAGACCGGCGCCCACCTCCGCCGCCCCGAGGTACGGGTGCTGCGCGGCCGCGAGCTGCGCATCGAGGCCGACCGGCCCGTGCCGTACGGGGCCGACGGCGAGGTGGAGGCCGCCCTCCCCGTCACCGTCCGGGTCCGCCCCGCCGACCTGGCCGTGCTGTGCCCTTCACCGGGCCTTGAGGACACGAAGCGGTAACGTCTGGCAACCGCGCCCGTGTCGACAAGGTCTGGACCGGCATGAAGATCTCTTTCCTGCTCCACAACGCGTATGCGATCGGAGGGACGATCACCACCACCTTCAACCTGGCCGGAGCGCTCGCCGAACGGCACGACGTGGAGATCGTGTCCGTACTCCGCAGCCGCGAACGCCCCCCGCTCACCCTGGACCCCCGCGTCCGGCTGCGGCCCCTGGTGGATCTGCGCGCGGAGCAGGACCACCCGGCGCACCGCGAACCCGCGCGGGTCTTCCCGGCCGCCGAGGGACGCCACCGCGAGTACAGCAGACTGACCGACGAGCGGATCGCCGCCCAGCTCGCCGGCACCGACGCCGAGGTCGTCATCGGCACCCGCCCCGGCCTCAACGTCCACCTCGCCCGCCAGGCACCCGACCGCGTCCTCCGCGTCGGCCAGGAACACCTCACCTGGGACCACCACTCGCGCCGGCTGCGCCCCGTACTGCGCCGCGCCTACCGCGACCTCGACCTCATCACCACCGTCACCGACGCCGACGCCCGCGCCTACCGGCGTGGCACCTGGCTGCCCGGCGTCCGCGTCGAGGCGCTGCCCAACAGCGTGCCCGACCCCGAACTCCCGCCCGTCGACGGCGAATCGCGGCTCATCGTCGCCGCGGGCCGGCTCGTGCCGATGAAGGACTACGACACCCTGATCCGCGCCTTCGCGCACGTCGCCGCCGCCCGTCCCGACTGGCGGCTGCGCATCTACGGCAGGGGCGAGGAACGCGACCGGCTGCGCGCCCTCATCCAGCGGCTCGGCCTCAGCGACCACGCCTTCCTGATGGGCGCCGCCGTCCCGATGGAGTCCGAGTGGGTCAAGGCGTCCATCGCCACCGCCTCCTCCACCTTCGAGCCCTTCGGCATGACCATCGTCGAGGCGATGCGCTGCGGGCTGCCCGTTGTCAGCACCGACTGCGCCTACGGGCCCGGCGAGATCATCCAGGACGGCGTCGACGGACGGCTCGTGCCGGTCGGTGACCCGGACGCCTTCGGTACGGCCCTGCTGGACCTGGTCCGCGACGACGAACGGCGCCGCACGATGGGCAAGTCAGCCCTGGAGAACGCCCGCCGCTACGCCCCCGAGGTCGTGGTGGCCCGCGCCGAACGCCTGCTGTCCGAGGCGCTCGCCGCCAAGCGGGCGGGTCAGTGGCCGCCCGGCGAACCGGGTGCCGGGCGCCGTCGGCTGACGGCCGCCCGGCAGAGCGCCCACGACCTGGCCTACACGGCCGCCGCCAGTGCGGTACGCACCGTGCGGGGGTGGCGGCGATGAACACCGAGATCCGCGTGACCTGCGGGGCGGACGCCGACGGCCGCCTCACCTTCGCCCTTCCCCTTGCCACCCCCGGCTCCGCGCACCTGGTCCTGAAGGCCAGGCCCCGCAAGGGCGTCCCCGACCCCGCCGCACGCCGGCTCCCGCTGGAAGCCTCGGGCGACGGGCGGACCCTCGCCGTGCTGGAGCCGCTGCCCGCGCTGGAGGAGGGCCGCTGGGACGCCTTCCTGGTGCGCGAACCGGACGCCGAGCCACAGCAGTTGGTCTCCGGCCCGCTGGATCTGCGGGTCCTCGTGGACGGCGCCCGCGTCGACCGGCCGTCGCCGGTGGCGGTGCGCATCCCGTACCGGGCGCTGGACGGCTTCCTCGCCGTACGGGCCTGGCTGCGGCCCGCCCACGCGGAGGCCGGGCCGATCGAGGTCGGCGACAAGGCCACCACCGTCACCGCCCGCCTGCACGGCACCGACCTGGGCGAGGACGCCGTCGTACGGCTGCGCGGGCGGCGCAGCCGCGAGGAGCGCCTCCTCGGCCCGAGCGTCGACGCGGACGGCCGGGGTCTCCGGTTCACCGTCGACCACGCGGACCTCACCGGCGTGGACGTCCGCTACTGGGACGTCCACGTGCTGCCCACCGCCGGCGCGGCCCCCGTCCGGGTGGGCCGCGTCCTGGACGACGTGGCGGACCGCAAACACTCCTTCGTGTACGCGGCCGCGCCCGAGGGTGGCCAACTGGTCCGCCCCTACTACACGGTCGACAACGACCTCTCCTTCGAGGTCACCGACCCCGGCTGAGCTACGGCAGGGTCCGGCACAGCAGTGCCGCCGGGCCCTGCCGGGCGCCGAGGCGGGTGGTGAAGGCGATCCCGGCCGCGTACTCGTTCACCGCGCACTGGCCTTTGTACGCGCCCTCGGCGAACTCGCCGCCCGCGCCGTCCGCGCCGCCCGCGCCGTCCGGGGGGCGGTTGTCCGAGCGGTCGAACCACACGGTCCGCCCGCTGCCCGCCAGCGCGGAGCGGCCCGGTGCGCACAGCGCCGACGACACCCGCTCGCCGCGCAGGCCGTAGCCGATCAGGAACGCGCCGGACGGGCACTGCAGCTTGGTGTACCCGGACGCCCAGTCGCCGCCGGAGACGAACCGCTCGTCCTTGACGACGCTCTGCGCGCCGTCCGCCGCGCGGAGACCGGCCGCCCCCGCGTCCGTGCACAGCCCGCGCCCGCCCGTGTGGCTCAGCCCGGCCAGCCGCAGCCCGTCAGGGCAGGCCGCCTTGTACGCGCCCGAGTCCCAGTCACCGGTGTTCCGCACCCGGAGCGATTCCACCGCGTCCCCGTGGTCGGTGTTCAGCATCTTCCACACGGCGGCCGTCGGCACGGGCCCGGTCTTCCCCGGTGTGTCCATCAGGTGCCGCCAGGCCGGGGCCCGCCAGTCGCCGGAGTCGAGGAGCCCGGAGCGGCGGCCGCCCTCGTCGTAGCGGAGCAGCGCCCAGTCGTCGTGCCCGTCGAAGCCGACCAGGGGCCAGTACGCGAAGTCGGCGTCGTGGTCGGTGAAGTAGTCGGTGATGTTGCCGAACCAGGCGCGGGTCGCCGGGTTGGTCTCCCCGGCCCCGGCGCCGAACTCGCTGATCCACACCGGCGCGGTGTAGTGGCGCCCGGACTCCTCCACGAAGAACGCCTCGTCGGTGAGCGCCGCGTTCAACTCGTCGCGGGACAGGTCCTGGTAGCGGGCGTCGTGCGTCTCGCCGATGCCGGTGGCGCCGCTGTGCCGGGGGCCGGTGTAGCCGTAGAAGTGGGCCGAGTAGACCAGCTTGTGGGAGTCGACCAGGGTGTGCGAGAGGGTGCGGGCGGGGGTCAACTGGGGGCGGCCGTGCGGGAGTCCGTCGACCGGGAGGCCGGTCCAGTTGATGCCCTCGATCACGATGAGCAGCTTGGGGTTGGCCTCGGTGAGGATGCGGTCGCCTGCCGTCTGGGCCGCCGCGTACCAGTCGTGGGCGTCGCCCAGGCCCCAGTTGGGGTCGTCCAGGATGTCCCGGCGGACCTCGTTGTAGAGGTCGGCGCCGACCACACCGGGCACATTCGCGTAGCGGCGGGCCATGAACACCCAGTCGTCCGCCCACGCCTGAGTGGACTGGCTGCTGTTCCAGCGTTCGTTGCCGTCGATGCCGCAGCACCAGCGGGAGGTGTTGGTGTGGTTGTTCAGGATGACGGCGAACCCGGCCTGGCTGAGCGCGTCCACCACCGCGTCGTACACCTGGAGCGGGGTCTTGCCGCGCAACTGCGGGTTGGCGGTGACCGCCGCGTCCGGTACGGGGGTCGTGCGGTGGACCAGCTCGTTGGAGAAGGGCAGCCGGATGGTGTTGACGCCCAACTCCCGGAAGTCGGAGAGCAGTCGGGCGATCGGAACCCGGTCGAGGCCGAGCGGGATGTCGTGCGCGTTCTGGCCCGCGTGATGGTTGGCCGGGTCGTCCACGCTGCCGCTGCCGTTGTACGAACCCTGTGCGCCGTCCCAGTTGGCGGCCTTCAGCCGGAACCGGTTGCCCCGGCTGTCCACGATGTACCGGCCCTGCGTCGACAGCGGGGCCGACCAGTCGGCGGCCGCCCGGGTCGCGGCGGGCGCGACCGGGGCCGGTGTCGGTACCGGTGCGGCGTGTGCCGTGATGGTCATGCTGGAGGCGAGCAGCAGCCCGGCGGCGGTGGCGGCCAGGCGCAGGGAACGGGGAGCGGTCGGCATGGAGGCGGCCCTCGGCTGTGATGGGGGGTGGGAGCGCGGGAATGCGTGGAGCGCAGTGTCCACCACACCGCACCCGTCACGGAAGGCGCCCGGCAGCCGATCCCGTCACACCCGTTCACACCCCAACTCTCATTCAGGGATGGGCAGTTCGGCCCAGATGGTCTTTCCCCGGTGTTCCCGCCGGGTGCCCCAGCGCTCGGTGAGCTGGGAGGTGATGGTCAGCCCGCGCCCGTGCTCGTCGTCGTCCTCGGCCTGCCGCAACTGCGGGGCGGTGCTGCTGTCGTCGGTGACCTCGATGATCAGGGCCTGGTCGCGGACCAGCCGGAGCCGGATCGGCCCCTCGGAGTAGCGGACCGCGTTGGTCACCAGCTCGCTGACCACCAGGGTCGCGGCGAACGCGAGGTCCGCCAGACCCCAGTGCCGCAGCCGTTCCTCGGTGCGCTCGCGGGCCAGCGAGACCGCCTGCGGCTCGTTCGGCAACGACCAGGAGGCCACCTTGTCGGCGCCCAGGGCGAGGGTACGGGCGACCAGCAGTACCCCGTCGTCGGCCGGACGGTGCGGCGCCAGATCGTGCAGCAGGGCGTCGCAGATGTCCGGCAGGGGGCGGTCCCGTGGCTGCAACGCCCTGTTGAGCCTGGTGAGTTGGTCGCCGGAATCGGGGTTCGCGTCCCGCAGCAGCACCGGGTTGCACAGCACCATCAGCGTGCCTTCCGGCACGTCGAAGTGCCCGGCGCGGTAGCGGGGCGCGCCCCGGCCCAGCGCCGGGCCGACCGGCACCTGCGCGAACATCACCGGCTCGTCGGGCCGGGCCACGGCGGGCGGCGGATGGCCCGCGCTGGCCACCGTGCACCGGCGCGCCACCGGGTCGTAGACCGCGTACAGGCACGAGGTCCCGGCGCGCAGGCTGTCCAGGGACTCGTCCGGATGCCGCGACTCCTCCGCGTCCAGCCGGCTCACCAGGTCGTGCAGCCGCTCCAGCAGTTCCTCGGGCGGCAGGTCGAGCGAGGCCAGCGCGCCGATCGCGGCCCGCAGACCACCCATGGTGACGGCCGCCCGGATGCCTCGCGTGGGCGGTTCTCCGATGACCAGCCCCACCCTCGCCCCGGACAGCGGGATGATGTCGAACCAG
The DNA here is from genome assembly GCF_004784475.1 of Streptomyces bauhiniae. GTDB lineage: Bacteria > Actinomycetota > Actinomycetes > Streptomycetales > Streptomycetaceae > Streptomyces > Streptomyces seoulensis. Next base: position 184,697 of record NZ_SRRT01000002.1, on the reverse strand, counting down.
TCGCCACTGGTGCTGCTCGGCCGATAGCTGTGGGCGGTGACCACCGCGCTGTGCCCCGGCACGTGCGCCGGCCGCAGACTGAGCTGGAGGATACGGGCCACCGACCGCTCCCGCGTGTACAGCCGGGCATTGTCCAGGCACAGCGCGGTGTGCCGGGTCAGCTCGGTGGCGAGGCGAAGGTCGTCCTCGGTGAACGGCGCGGTGCCCCGGCCCCGGTAGAACCGCGCCAGGCCCAGCACCCCGCCCCGCGCGGCCAGCGGCACCGCCATCCTGGAGTGCGCGCCGTTCGCCTGCGCGACCTCGCGCCCGCTGTTCCCGGCCGGCACCGTGTCGTGCTCGGTGATCAGCACCGGGCGCCCCTCGGTCAGCACCTCCTTGTACCGCGAGGTGAGCCCCGGTTCCATCACACAGCCGACCTCCACCGCCCGGTGCCCGTTCGCCGCCCGCACCGACCGGTACCCGGCACAGCGCAACAACAGATCGCGGCCCAGGGACTCCAGGGACGGCACATCGCCCCGCAGCACCGCGTCCAGCACGTCCACCACGATGGTGTCGGCCAGGTCCGGCACGCCGATGTCGGCCAGTTCCTGCGCGGTGCGCACCGTGTCCAGGCTGGTGCCGATCCGGGCGTTCGCCTCCCGCAGCACGCTCAGCCGGACCTGTGCCCGGTGCCGCTCGGTGGCGTCCACCACGCTGAGCGCCACCCCGGGCAGCCCGCCGTCCGCGTCCCGCAGCCGGAACGCGGACAGCGCCAGCACCCGGTCCGGCGCGTCCGGCGTGGCCCCGCCCGCCACCTCCACGTCCCGCCGGGGCTCCCCGGTGGCCAGCACCTCGCGCAGCATCGCCTCCACCGGCTCCTGGTGCAGACCGGCCGCCCAGTGCCGCAGCGGCTGCCCCAGCGCGCCGCCCAGCGGCAGCACGTCGAAGTCCCCGGCCGCGTCGTTGAACCCCACCAGCCGCAGCGAGCCGTCGAGCACGTACAGCGGGTGCGGCGATTCGGCGAACAGCGCGTCGAGCACGGCCCTGTCCAGGTCACGGCCGCGATCCGGAGCCCTGTCGTGCGATGAGTCCACCCCTCCAGACTGCGCCGCGAGCCACGTCGTGTCGTCCCGACCGGACCCTGTTCGCACCGTTCGTGCCCTACGCCCATCTGTGCCAAGCTCGACACATGACTCCCGCGAACACGACCGGCAACGAAGGCACCACGCTGTACTACGGCGACCTGTCCGCGCCGCACGTGCTCCAGGTCTTCCTGGAGATGCGCGACCGTGCCTCCGCCCGTATGGCCAAGACGCTCCTGGACACCATCCGCAAGGGCGCCGACGACGGAAAGTACGCGGTGAAGTTCCACTTCGCCGGGACGATGGACGACACCGTGGGCGGCAACGGCGACCAGAAGGCGCTCGGCGCGCTGGCCGCCGCGAGCGACGAGGGGCAGCAGCAGTTCATCGAATACCTCGGCGCCCTCTTCGACAACCAGCCCTTCCCGCCCGCCGAGGACAAGTTCTCGCAAGGGGCGGTGCTGCTGTCGGTCGCCGGTGACGTGGACGGCCTGCGCTCGGCCGACTTCGACCGCAAGGTCTCCGACGACACCTATCTGACCTGGGCCGGGGAGTCCATCTCCACCTTCGAGACCTTCGGCCTGCCCGGCACCCCGGCCGTCTGGTACGACCAGGAGAACATCCCGGTCACCACGGTCGAGGGCGAAGTGGACACCGACCCGCAGAAGTTCCTCGCCGCGATCAAGACGTCCTGACCCCGCCGGGTGCGCGCCCGCGCCACTGGGTAGGGAACGACCGTCCGGCCACCGGGCCGGGCGGTCGACGCGCGTCAAGACGGGCGCGCGGGGGAGGGGACGGGGCGATGACTTCGGAGCGGGAGGCCGGCGGCCGGGTGCTGGCGGTCGCGGTGTACGACGGACGGCTGCTGCTGGTCACCCAGGGGGACGGCGGACCCTGGACGCTGCCCTCCGGCACCGCCGAACCGGCCGAGACACCGGGCGCGACGGCCGAGCGGGTCGTCTACGAACTCACCGGCTACCTCGTCGACGGCACCGAACCGCTCGGCCCGGCCGACGGCGAGTCCCCGGACGCCGTCCCGGCGGTGGTCTGCCAGTTGCTCACCGACTCGCCCTCCGGCGGGGCCTCGCTGCCGGAGGAGCAGATCCGCTGGGTCGCCTTCGAGGAGGCCGAGCGGGACGCGCTGCCACCGGCCGTGCGCCATTACCTCCAGGGCCACAGCCCGGTCTGATCAGCCGGCGAGGAACCTCTCCCGGTCCACCACCGCGCGGTCGATCTCGCCCTCCGCGACCACCGAGCCCGTGCCGTCGACGGCCCGCACCAGGAAGGTGAGCCGCCCGCCCGACGTGCCCGGCGCCGGTTCGGCGGACACCGTCACGCGCCCGCCCACCGGCGTCGCCCGCAGATGCCGTACCCGCACGGCCGTGCCCACCGTGGTCCGGCCCGGCCCGGTGAACGGCTCAGCCGCCCGCACGGTCGCCGCCTCCAGCCACGCGATCAGCCGCGGCGTCCCCAGCACCGGCACGTCCCCGCTGCCCAGCGCCACCGCCGTGTCCGCCCCGGTCACCTCGTACTCACCCATCCGTCCACGCTAACGCCCGCACGCACGACAGGGGCGGTACGGAGAGATCTCCGTACCGCCCCGTCAGCCGTGCGGTGTCACTCGGTGGACGCGGCCCCGTCCGGCTCCGGGTGACGGACGCTCAGGTGCAGCGAGTCGTCCCGGACGTCGGCGACGATCGTGTCGCCCTTCTCGACGCCGCCGGACAGCACCAGTTCCGCGATGCGGTTGTCCAGCTCGGTCTGGATCGTGCGGCGCAGCGGACGCGCGCCGAACTCCGGCTTGTAGCCGTGCGCCACCAGCAGCTTCTTCGCCGCCTCGGTGACCTCAAGCCCGATGCCCTGCGCCCGCACCCGCTTGGCGCTGCGCGCCAGCAGCAGGTCGATGATGTGGCCGAGGTTCTGCTCGCTGAGCGCGTGGAAGACGATCGTCTCGTCGATCCGGTTGAGGAACTCCGGCGGGAAGTGGCCCTGGAGCACCGACTCCAGCTCGCCGCGGATCTCGTCCACCTTGCCCCGGTGGGCGAGGATCAACTGCGAGCCGATGTTGCTGGTCAGGATGACCACCGTGTTGCGGAAGTCCACGGTGCGGCCCTGCGAGTCGGTCAGCCGGCCGTCGTCCAGCACCTGGAGCAGCGTGTGGAAGACATCCGGGTGCGCCTTCTCCACCTCGTCGAACAGCACCACGCTGTACGGCTGGCGGCGCACCTTCTCGGTGAGCTGGCCGGCCTCGTCGTACCCGACGTAGCCGGGCGGGGAGCCGACCAGACGGGACACCGTGTGCTTCTCCTGGAACTCGCTCATGTCGAACCGGATCAGCCGGTCCTCGTCACCGAAGAGCAGCTCCGCGAGCGCCTTCGCCAGCTCCGTCTTGCCGACACCGGTCGGGCCGAGGAACAGGAACGAACCCACCGGACGGTCCGGGTCGCCCATGCCCGCCCGGTTGCGGCGCACCGCCTGCGCGATGGCGAGGACCGCCTCGTCCTGGCCGACCACGCGGTCGTGCAGCGCGTCCTCCAGCTTGAGCAGGCGCTCCTTCTCGCTCTCGGTCAACTGCGCCACCGGGATGCCCGTGCGGCGGGACACGATCTCCGCGATGTCGTTCTCGGTGACCGCGACCACGCCCTCGCGGCGCTCCTCGATCTGCGCGAGTTCGGTCTCGATCTCGGCGATGTGGTGCTTGAGTTCCTTGGCGCGGTCGAACTCCTCGGTGGCGACCGCCTCGTCCTTCTCCCGGTTCAGCCGGGCGAGGGCGTCCTCGCGGTCCTGCACCTCCTTGGACTTGCCCCGCGAGCGCAGCCGCACCCGCGCGCCGGCCTGGTCCAGCAGGTCGATCGCCTTGTCGGGCAGGAACCGGTCCGCGATGTACCGGTCGGACAGCTCGGCCGCCGCGACCAGCGCCGCGTCGCTGAACCGGACCTGGTGGTGCGCCTCGTAGGCGTCGCGCAGCCCCTCCAGGATCTGGACGGTCTCCTCGACGGTCGGCTCGGGCACCTTCACCGGCTGGAACCGGCGCTCCAGCGCGGAGTCCTTCTCCACATACTTGCGGTACTCGTCCAGCGTGGTCGCGCCGACGACATGCAGCTCGCCGCGGGCGAGGGCGGGCTTGAGGATGTTCCCGGCGTCCATCGAGCCCTCGCCGCCGGAACCGGCGCCGACGACCGTGTGCAGCTCGTCGATGAAGAGGATCACGTCCTGGGAGGCGGACGTCACCTCGTCGATGACCTTCTTCAGCCGCTCCTCGAACTCGCCCCGGTACTTCGCCCCCGCCACCAGGCCGGCCAGGTCCAGCTCGACGACCCGGCGGCCCTCCAGCGTGCGCGGCACATCCCCGGAGACGACCCGCTGGGCGAGACCCTCCACGATGGCCGTCTTGCCGACGCCGGGCTCACCTATCAGCACCGGGTTGTTCTTGGACCGGCGGGAGAGGATCTCGATGGTCTGCTCGATCTCCTCGCCGCGCCCCACCACCGGATCGAGCTTCCCGGCGCGGGCGTCGGCGGTCAGATCGCGCCCGTACTCGTCCAGCGTCGGCGTGCTGCTCGGCTCCTGCCGGGCCTCGGCCTTCGCGGTGGAACCGGCGTCGCGGGCGACCTTGTCGGTGTCCACGCCCAGATTGCGGGCCACCGAAGCGGCCTGGTCGTTGCCCGGGTCGAGCAGCGCCTGGAGGATGTGCTCCGGCCCGATGTACGAGGCACCGGTGGCCTGCGAGCGGGCGTGCGCGCCGATCAGCACGCGCTTGGCGGCCGGGGTCAGACCCGGCTCGGCCGAGGGGGTGCCGCTGCCCGCGGGCAGGGCCGCCTCCAGCTCCTTGGCCAGGTTGTCCGGGTCGGTACCGGAGCGGGCGAGCAGGGTGCGGGACGGTTCGACCTGGGTGGCCGCCCACAGCAGATGCTCGGTGTCGAGGTCCTCGCTGCCGTCCTCGGCGGCGCGCCGCGAGGCGCGCGCGATGAGTTCACGCGCGGAGTCGGTCAGCAGCCGGCCGACCGGAACGCGCTGCACCGCCGGTGGCGAGGACGCCGTGGACATACCGAAGAAACGATTCAGTAGGTCGGAAAACGGGTCCGACGATCCGAAGGACCCGAACGCACCCATAGGTGGCACTGACATATGCGCATCAGCCTCCTCTGTCTTCCCTCGCGGGAACCCCACCTAATCACAGAGGAGTTGCGGAAGTCGTCGGCAAGCGCACATCCAACTGCCGCCAAAATCAATGGTGGAGTAGCCGTGCCAGCAGCAGATACGCGCGCTGTTCGGCCGCCGCAAGGGCCGCCGGATCGATGCCCGCCGACAGCAGTTCGCCCGCCGCCGCGTCGTCGGCCTCGCGCAACTCGACCACGCTGACCGCGAGATGGACCGGGATCACCGGATGCGGCGGCCGGGACCGGAAGGTCAGCGCCCGCTCCGCCCGCTCGGTCGCCTCGGTGCACTGCGCGAGCGCCCGCTCCACCCGTACCGCCGCCCGGTCGTGCACCACCAGCAGCGCGCACACCAGCCCGATGACGATGCCGAGCAGCGACCCGAGCCCCCGGTCCACGATCAGCTCCTCCGGCGACTCCGGGTCGGCCAGATCGCTCAGCAGCAGCGCCAGCGGGGTCAGGAAGACCACGCCCAGGCCGTAGTTGCGCACGACCATGTACTCCATCAGGAACTCCAGCGCCACGATCACCAGCGCCAGCAGTACCGGCGCCGGATGCCCGGCCAGCACCCCGAGGGCGATCATCAGCCCGAGCGCCGTGCCCAGGGTGCGCTGCACCGCACGCTGGACCGTGGTGCGGACGTTGACCGAGTGCAGTACGGCCGCCGCCGAAATCGCCGCCCAGTAGCCGTGCCCCAGACCGAGCGCCAGCGCGGCACCCCCCGCCACCAGCGTGCCCAGCACCATCCGTAGCGCAGGCACCAGCAGCACCGACACCGGCTTGCGCCCGCCGGGCCGCCCCCGCACCAGCACCCAGGCCCGCCGCGCCCCCGGATCGTCCGGCACCGGCGCACGCGGCGAGAAGCGGCGCCCCGGCTCCGGGGGCAGCGAGGAGTACGCGGCCAGGTCGGCCAGCACCTGCGGATACCGCTGGTGCCGGTCGGCCAGCATGCCCGCCTGGGTCCGCAGCAGCCGCGCCAGCTCCGGAGGGTCCTCCGGCGTGCCGCGTGTGGAGTCGATCAGCAGCGACCAGGACAGGTCGGTCAGCCGGACACAGGTGTTGTCCTCACCGGCGCGCTTGGAGGTGGTCGGCGGTGCCAGTCCGAGCGAGTCGTACGCCTGGAGCACCGCCGCCGTCGCCCGGTGCCGGGAGCGGCCCACCCCGCCCCGCGCCGAGTCCAGCAGCTCGGCGAGCTGGCGCAGCGCGGCGGCGACCGAGAGGCGCTGCGGCCGGTCGGGATGGACCAGGCGGCCCAGCAGCGCCAGCGCCCACGCCAGCAGCGAGCCCAGCGCGGCCATGCCCGTCCGGGGAAGCACCTGGCCGGGCGTGGTCGTGGCGTTGGCGGCCACCGCGAAGGAGAACAGCAGCAGGATCGCGCCCAGCCCGCCGAGCCCGGTCGCGTCGCACACGTACTTGCCCACGCCCGCCACCAGCGCCGTCGCCGCCACCACGACCGCCGCTCCGGCGACACTGGACCAGGGATGCGCCACCGACGCCAGCGCCGAACCGAGGCCCACACAGGCCGTCATGGCGAGCGCCACCCACGCCAGCACCCACGCCCGGCGGCGGTAGGGCAGATTCCGGCCGAACGTCGTGGTGAACGCCCCGAGCATTCCGTACACCGCGAGGTCGGGACGGCCGGCCAGCACCACCGGCAGACCGGCGAGCGCCATGGCCAGGGCCGCGCGCACCGCGAACAGCAGCGCGCCGTCCACCCGCTGGAGGGCCAGCACCCCGCGCGGGAACAGCACCTGCCCGACGCCGGAGGTGTCCCACCGGCGCCCGCCGCCGCTGCCGGCGGGGGAGGAACGGCGCGAAGGGGGCATGTTCGGTGTATACCACCTGGCCCCGCCGCAGTCCTGATCGACGGGTGCGGGCTCTGTGCGGGGGTGTCATCTGCCGGGCCGGAAGCGGCGGGCGGGGCTAGGGTGAGGCCGTATGAGCATGTGGCTGCCGTTGTCCGCGGTTCCCAGGCTCGGCGGCTGCCTCGCCGTCGGAGCGATCGTCGGCCTTGCTGTCGGCCTGACCGGCAATCCGGCGCCGCTGGCCATCCTGTCCGGCATCGCCGCCGTCGGCACCGTCTTCGTGGTCACCGGCTGGATCGTGCTGTGGCCGATGGACGCCGAGACCACCCGCGCCGACGCCCGCCGTGAGGACTTCCGGCCCGCCGTGGACGAACTCGTGGTGGTCGCCGTCTCGCTGTGCGGGCTCGGCGGCATCGTGCTGATGCTGGTCGCGAACCGCTCCGGCGCCGACACCGGGGCCGCCGCGGCCATCGCGCTGCTCGGCGTCCTCATGGCCTGGGCCGCGCTGCACCTGATGTACACGACCCGCTACGCCTACCTGTACTACGGCCCGGCCCAGGGCGGCATCGACTTCAACTCCGAGCTGAAGCCCGCCTATCCGGACTTCTTCTACTTCAGCTACAACCTCGGCATGACCTACCAGGTCTCCGACACCAGCGTCTCCCACCCGCTGATCCGGTCGGTGGCGCTCCGGCACTGTCTGCTGTCGTACCTGTTCGGCATCAGCGTGCTGGCCACCACCATCAACCTGGTCGCGGGCGTCGTCACCGGCTGATCAGCAGGCGCCGACCCACTCCGTGGCGCCGTCCGTGAAGATCTGCCGCTTCCACACCGGCACCTCGTGCTTGAGGGTGTCGATGAGCTTGCGGCACGCGGCGAACGCCTCCGCCCGGTGCGGGCAGGAGACCGCGGTGATCACCGCGACGTCCCCGATCGCCAGCAGGCCGGTACGGTGCACAGCGGCCAGCGCGCGCACCGGGAACTCGGCCGCGATCTCCTCGGCCACCCGGCGCAGCTCCGCCTCGGCGGAGGGATGGGCGCTGTACTCCAGGGACGACACGGACTTGCCGCCGTCGTGGTCGCGGACCGTGCCGACGAACAGGGCGGTACCGCCGACCGCGTCGTCACCGACCGCGCCGTACACCTCGTCGAGGGAGAGCGGGGTGTCGCGCAGGCCGAGCAGACGGATGGGGGAGGGGAGCAGGGTGGGGAGCGACATGAGGTGATCCGGTTTCCGGGTGGGAGGGAAGGGGGTGGGCGGACGCGGGGCTGCTCAGCCGCCGGCGAAGGGCGGGAGCACCTCGACCGTGGCGCCGTCCCGCAGGGTGACCGAGGCGTGGTCGCGGACGCCGACCGGGTCGCCGTCCACCAGGAAGGAGCAGACCCCCAGCACCTGCGCGAAACGCGGCTCGTCCGCGTGGCGGGACCGCGCCTGTTCCAGTGCCTGGGCGAGGGTCCCCGCCCGGTAGGACTCCTCCGCCGTGCCGGCCGCGCCCTTGGCCGCGGCCCAGTAGCGGATGGTGCCGGTGGATGCCGTCTTCGTCTCCATGTCCTTCGCCTTCTCGGGTGGGTCGTCTCTGAGGTGGTCGGGGTGGGTCAGGCGGTGGGCAGCGGCAGCAGCTCCACCGCGTCCCCGGCCGCCGCGCCGCCCGGCGGGACGACGGCCAGCGCGTCGGCCAGCGCCAGTCCGCGCAGCATCGCCGGGCCGTCGTACGGCAGCGGCGCCACACCGGTGCCCGCCGTGCGCACCGGCAGCAGCCGGGTGTCGCCTGGGTGGCCGGGGAGCGCCTCGGCGGTCACGGCACCGCGCGGCTCCGGGTCGGCGTGGCCGCCGAGCGCGCGCAGCAGGGGCGCGGCCAGGGTGGCCGTACCGGCCACGGCGGCCAGCGGGTTGCCGGGCAGGCCGACCAGGTGGCGGGTGCGGCCATCCGCCGTGGCGGGCAGCTCGGCCAGCAGCATCGGGTGGCCCGGCCGTACCGAGACGGAGTCGACGATCAGTGGGGCGTCCAGCAGCCGTAGCGTCTCGTGCAGGAAGTCCACCGGCCCGGCCGCCGTGCTGCCGGTGGTGATCACCACGTCGGCGGGGGAGTGGGCCACCGCCTCGCGCAGCTCCGCCAGCCGGTCCGCCACGCGGTGCCGGCCGATCACCTCGGCGCCGAGCCCCCGCAGCCAGGACGGCAGCAGCGGGCCGAGCGCGTCGCGGACCCGGCCGCCGCGCGGCACCCCGGCGTCCAGCAGCTCGTCGCCCAGGACGAACAGCTCCACGCTGGGCCGCCGGTGCACCACCAGCCGGTCGTAGCCGCTCGCCGCCGCCAGGCCCAGCACGGACGGGGTGACGCTGGTCCCGGCCGGGAGCAGCGGCTCACCGCTCGCGCACTCCTGCCCGCGCGGGCGCACGTCGTGGCCCTCGGGCAGGGGGCCGGGGGCGGCGAGGTGGAGCAGGCTCGTGGACCGCTCCACCTCGCCGTGCTCGCGGCGCAGTACGGCGCTCGCCCCCGGCGGCAGCGGCGCGCCGGTGGCGATCGGCACCGCGGTGCCGGCCGCGAGCGGTTCCGGCTGCTCGCCGGCGAGCACGCCCCGCTCCCCCAACTGCCAGGGGCCGGGGCCGGACACGGCCCAGCCGTCCATGGCGGAGGTGGCGAACGGCGGCAGGTCGGTCAGCGCCGTCAGCGGCTCGGCCAACGCATGGCCGAGCGCGTCCTCCAGGGTGCGCGGCACACCGGGCAGCGCGGGCCCGGCGGCGGCGCGCGCCAGGGAGCGGGCCCGCTGCCAGGAGGGGTGGTGCGCCGGGAGGCCGGTCATAGCGCCGCCGCGCCGTTCTCACGCTCGGCGGCCCACTGCTCGGCCAGCTCGGTCACCTTGCGGTTCGCCTCCGACACCGCACCGGCGCCGCCGGCCTGCAGCGCGGCCGCGTAGCCGACCAGGAAGGAGGTGATCGGGGCGGCCGGGCGGGCCACCTCGTGCGCGACCACCTTGGTCATGTCCAGCAGCTCGGCGATGTCGACATCGAGGTCGATGCCCAGCTCGGCCTTGGCCGCCGCGATCCATTCGTGCATCCGGTTCACTTCGTCGGTCCTCACTCGTCGTGTCGGTACGGGGTGTCGGTACGGATTCTCAGCCGCCGATGGCCGACATGGGCCGGTCGGGACGGCGGAAGTCCTCGCTGTTGATGGCGTGGCCGGGGCCCTTGACGGCGATGCAGGAGCGCCAGGCGGCCTCCAGCGCGTCGTCGTCGGCGCCCGCGCGGAGCAGGGCGCGCAGGTCGGACTCCTTGGTGGCGAACAGGCAGTTGCGCAACTGCCCGTCGGCGGTGAGCCGTACCCGGTCGCAGTTGCCGCAGAACGGCCGGGTGACGCTCGCGATGACACCCACGTACGAGTCCGTGCCGTCGATCCGCCACTCCTCGGCCGGGGCGTTGTCCTCGCGCGGTACGGGGGTGAGGGTGAAGCGCTCGCCGATCCGGTCCAGGATCTCGGCGGCGGTGACCATCTTCTCCCGCTCCCAGGCACCCTGGGCGTCCAGCGGCATCGACTCGATGAACCGCATCCGGTAGCCGTTCTCCACGGCGAACGCGGTCAGGTCCGCGATCTCGTCGTCGTTCACCCCGCGCACCGGCACCGCGTTCACCTTGACCGGGTCGAGACCGGCGGCGCGGGCCGCCCGCAGCCCCTCAAGCACGTCGGTCAGCCGGTCGCGCCGGGTGATGGCGGCGAACCGCTCCGGGCGCAGGGTGTCCAGGCTGACGTTGACCCGGCCGAGCCCGGCCTCGCGCAGTGCGACGGCGGTACGGGCGAGCCCGATGCCGTTGGTCGTGATGGACAGCTCGGGCGCCTTCGGCAGCGCGGACAGCCGGGCGACCAGACCCGGCAGGCCCCGGCGCACCAGGGGCTCACCGCCGGTCAGCCGGACCTCGGTGATGCCGAGCCGGCCCGTGGCGATGCCGACCAGGCGGACGATCTCGTCGTCGCTCAGCAGCTCGTCCTTGGGCAGCCAGGCCAGGCCCTCGGCGGGCATGCAGTAGGTGCAGCGCAGATTGCAGCGGTCGGTCAGGGACAGCCGGAGGTCGCTGTGGACGCGGCCGAAGCGGTCCACCAGCGGCTTCGGGGCGGCGGTGTCGCCGTGCTGGTCGGTGAGCGGTCGGGACACGGGCCTGCCTTCTTCCTGTGCTGCCGGTCGGCGGTCGTACGGTGTGCGGTCCGCCCGCACCGGGCGGCGGTGGCGTGCTCCGGGCGGACGTGCGGTGCGCACCGGCCGCCCGGCGCCGGGGACGCCGCCCGGCTCCACCAGGCGGGGCCGGGGCGTGAGGCGTCCGCGACGCCGGCGCGGCCGGGACACACTCCGATGATCATCACGGTCGGCGGCCCGGCCCCGGGACATCGCCACGCCGTCGGCCGCCGCCCCCCGGCCCGCGCGCTCGGCGCGGGCACGGGAAAGACGGCGCAGGGCGCGGCACGTCATGGCGCGTCGGGTGTTCACGGCGCTACGCGGTGGACCGGTGCGTGGGCGGCGACGGGGATGTGCTGGACGCCGATCCGCTTGCGGAACACCCAGTAGGTCCAGCCCTGGTAGAGCAGCACCAGCGGAGTGGCGAACCCGGCGACCCAGGTGATGATCCCCAGCGTGTACGACCCGGCGGCCGCGTTGGTCGCGGTCAGGCTCCAGGCCGCGTTCAGGCTGGACGGCATCACCTGCGGGAACAGGGCGAGGAAGAGCATCGCGGTGGACGCCACCACGCTCAGCCCGGAGGCGACGAACGCCCGGCCCTCGCGGGCACCGAAGTTGAAGCCCAGCGACACCAGCACCGCGAGCACGGCGACGGCCTCCGCGACCAGGCTGCGCACATTGCCGGTGTCGACCTGGGTCCAGGTCAGGAAGGCCAGCAGGAGCAGGACGGTCAGCACACCGGCGGTCTGGGCCAGATGCCGCGCCCGGTGCCGGATGCTGCCCACCGTCTTCAGCGAGGCGAACACCGCGCCGTGGAAGGTGAAGAGCACGGTCGTGGTGACGCCGCCCAGCAGCGCGTACGGCTGGACCAGTTCGGCCAGACCGCCGTGGTACTCGTGGTCGGCGCCGATCGGCAGGCCGTGGACCATGGCGGCGAACAGCACGCCCCACAGGAAGGCCAGCACCAGCGAGGTGACGAAGACGATCGCCTCCCAGTTGCGCTTCCAGCGCTCACCGTCGCGCTTGTGCCGGTACTCGAAGGCCACACCGCGCAGGATCAGGCAGAGCAGGATGACGAACATCGGCAGGTAGAAGCCGCTGAACATGGTGGCGTACCAGTCGGGGAAGGCGGCGAAGGTCGCGCCGGCCGCGGTGACCAGCCAGACCTCGTTGCCGTCCCAGACGGGGCCGATGGTGTTGAGCAGGACGCGGCGCTCGGTCTCCCCGCGGGCGAGCACCCGGGTCAGGATGCCCACGCCGAAGTCGAAGCCCTCCAGGAAGAAGTAGCCGACCCACAGCAGGGCTATGACGAAGAACCAGAGGTCATGGAGATGCACGGTTCCGGACTCTCTCTAACTGATCAGTAGGCGAAGGCGAGCGGCTTGTCGGCGTCCCTCGGGGAGCCTTCGAGCGTGGAGGCGCCGCCGAGCTTGATGTCCCTCAGCGGTGGCCGCTCGGAGGTGACCGGTCCGCCGCCCGCGTACTTCACCAGCAGCTTGAGTTCGACCACGGCGAGCGCGATGTACAGCAGGCTGAAGCCGATGAGCGTGATGAGCTGCTCGGTGAGCGAGACGTTCGGGGAGACCGCGTCGACGGTGCGCAGCAGGCCGGTGACGGCCCAGGGCTGACGGCCCATCGCGGTGAAGATCCAGCCGAAGGAGTTGGCGATCACCGGGAAGGCCAGGGTGAAGATGCCGGCCCGCCAGGCCAGCCCGCTCGCCATGGCGCCGAGTTCGCGGTTCTTGGTGAGCATCAGCCGGGGCACGTCGAAGGAGCCGGTGCGGTGCTCGGGGGCGACCCAGAACTTCCGCCGCGTCAGCCAGAGTCCGGCCGCGCCGAGGCTGAAGGAGGTCATGCCGAACAGGATCATCGCCCGGAAACCCCAGTACGTCATGGGGACGTTCGGGATGTACTCGGCCGGAGAGCCGCCGTACGCGGCCGCCTCGGCCTTGGCCGTGTCGTTGATGCCGGGGACCGCCGAGTGGAAGTCCTTGTGCGCCAGGAAGGAGAGCAGGCCGGGGACCTGTACGTCGACGGTGTTGCGCTGGTGGGCGACGTCCGGGACGGAGAAGGCGGAGAAGGGGGCCGGGGCCTCCTTGTCCCACAGCGCCTCGGCGGCGGCCATCTTCATCGGCTGCTGCTCGAACATCACCTCGCCGAGCTTGTCCCCGCTGATCGCGGTGCCCAGACCGAAGACCACGGCCAGTACGAGGCCGAGCCGCAGCGAGGTCCGCATGGCCGCGACCTGCTTGAGGTCGGTGGGCCGGCCCCGGCGCTGGAGCCGGGCCGCGCGCCACAGGTGGATGGCGGAGATGCCCATGACGAAGGCGGCGCCGGTCAGGAACGCGGCCGTCAGGGTGTGGGCGACCACCACCAGGTTGAGCTTCTGGAAGAGCACCGCGCCGATGTCGGTCAGATGCGCCTTGCCGTGCGCCTTGTCCAGGCTGAAGCCGACCGGGTTCTGCATGAAGGAGTTGGCGGCGAGGATGAAGTACGTCGACAGGATGGTGCCGATCGAGACCATCCAGATGCACGCGCAGTGGATCTTCTTGGGCAGCTTGTCCCAGCCGAAGATCCACAGTCCGATGAAGGTCGACTCGAAGAAGAAGGCCAGCAGGGCCTCCAGGGCGAGCGGTGCGCCGAAGACGTCGCCCACGAAGCGGGAGTAGGCGGACCAGTTCATACCGAACTGGAACTCCTGCACCAGCCCGGTGACGACACCCATGGCGATGTTGATCAGGAAGAGCTTGCCCCAGAACTTGGTGGCGTGGAAGTACTTCGTCTTGCCCGTGCGGACGTACGCCGTCTCCAGGCCCGCCGTGATCGCCACCAGGCTGATGGTGAGGGGCACGAACAGGTAGTGGTAGACGGTGGTCATCCCGAACTGCCATCGAGCGATGGTGTCCGGGGCCAATGCCAGATACACGGCAGGTCTCTCCCGAATGTGAATTCTTGCTTGCTGTTCGTCGGCCAGCGTCGGGCAATTTGTCGCCCGAGTCAAAGAGGGGCGGTCGATCGGGTAATAGGCGGTAGTTATCCTCGCCCCGAGGGGTGCCTGCCTCGCCAGCATTATGCCTGGTCACGGCCGTGCTGGGAAATGTGCGATGCTTCGGAAGGCGAGCGGAACCGGAAGATAAGCGGTACCTATCGCGTGATCGATACGGCCTCTTTGACTTTCCTTCCGGGAATCAAAGAAAATGCCGTTCGGCGGGATTCGTATTCACGAAAGAGGCAGACACACCATGAGCAGCAGCATCGAGGACCCGATCGACGAACTGACGGTCACGCCTCCCAAGACGTGGGCGACCGGTGTCCCGGCCGTGACGCACGCGCTGGAGTACTCGCTCAGCCAGACCTCCCCGCGGCGCACCATGCTCACGCTGCTGAACATCAACCAGGTCGACGGCATCGACTGCCCCGGCTGCGCCTGGCCCGAGGACAAGAAGCGGCACTTCAACGAGTACTGCGAGAACGGCGCCAAGCACATCAACGACGAGGCCACCTCGCGCCGCGTCACCCGGGAGTTCTTCCAGCAGTACTCGATCGCCGAGCTGGACTCGAAGTCCGACTACTGGCTCAACCAGCAGGGCCGGCTCACCGAGCCCATGGTGAAGTGGCCCGGCGCCACCCACTACGAGCCCATCACCTGGGAGAAGGCGTTCGAGGTCCTGGCGAAGGAGCTGAAGCAGCTCACCTCGCCCGACGAGGCGATGTTCTACGTCTCGGGCCGCCTGAACAACGAGGCCGCCTTCCTCCTCCAGTTGTTCTCCCGCGCGTTCGGCACCAACAACCTGCCGGACTGCTCCAACATGTGCCACGAATCGACCGGTTGGGGTCTCGGCGCCGCGCTCGGCATCGGCAAGGGCAGCGTCTCGCTGGACGACATCCACCACTCCGACCTGATCTTCCTGGTCGGCCAGAACCCCGGCACCAACCACCCGCGCATGCTCGCCGCGCTGGAGGAGACCAAGCGCAACGGCGGCGAGGTCGTCGCGGTCAACACCCTCCCCGAGGCCGGCCTGATGCGGTTCAAGCACCCGCAGAAGGCGCGCGGTGTGATCGGCAACGGCACCCAGATCGCCGACCAGTTCGTGCACATCCGCGCCGGCGGCGACATGGCCCTCTTCCAGGGCCTCAACAAGCTGCTGCTGGACGCCGAGGACGCCGCGCCGGGCACCGTGCTCGACCACGCGTGGATCAAGAAGAACTCCCGCGGGTTCGAGGAGTTCGCCGAGAGCGTCCGCAAGATCTCCTGGGACGACATCCTCCTCGCCACGGGCATGACCCTGGACGAGATCAAGGAGGTCCACGAGCGGGTCATGAAGAGCAAGAGCGCCATCGTCTGCTGGGCGATGGGTGTGACCCAGCAGAAGCACGGTGTCGCCACCATCCGCGAGATCGTCAACTTCCTGATGCTGCGCGGCAACATCGGCAAGCCCGGCGCCGGTGTCTGCCCCGTCCGCGGCCACTCCAACGTGCAGGGCGACCGCACCATGGGCGTCTGGGAGCAGATGTCCGACGCGTTCCTGGACGCGCTCGGCCGCGAGTTCGGCTTCGAGCCGCCCCGCCACCACGGCTACGACGCCGTGCAGGGCATCCGCGCGATGCACGAGGGCAACGCCAAGTTCTTCCTCGGCGTGGCCGGCAACTTCGTCCGCGCCACTCCGGACAGCGAGTACACCGAGCAGGCCATGCGCAACTGCTCGCTGACCGCACACATCTCGACCAAGCTCAACCGCTCCCACACCGTCTGCGGCGACACCGCGCTGCTCCTGCCCACCCTGGGCCGCAGCGACCGGGACATGCAGAACGGCGTCGAGCAGTGGATCACCGTCGAGGACTCGATGAGCGACGTCCACCGCTCGCACGGCAAGCTGCCCCCGGCCTCCAAGCACCTGCTCAGCGAGGTCGCCATCATCAGCCGCCTGGCGATCGCCACCCTCGGCGACAAGTACGGCATCCCGTGGAAGAGCTTCGAGGCCGACAACGACCGTATCCGTGACCGGATCTCCCGCGTCGTGCCCGGCTTCGAGAACTTCAACGAGCGCATCCGGCAGCCCGGAGGCTTCAACCTGCCGAGCCCGGTCAACAGCGACACGTTCCCGACCCCGAGCGGCAAGGCCGAGTTCTGGGCCAGCCAGTTCGAGATGCCGCACGTGCCCGCCGGCCACCTGCTGCTCCAGACGCTGCGCTCGCACGACCAGTGGAACACCATCTGGTACGCGCCCAACGACCGCTACCGGGGCATCCACAACGCCCGCCGTGTCGTCATGGTCAACCCGGCCGACCTGGAGCAGTTCGGCTTCCGCGACGGCGACATGGTGGACCTGGTCAGCGTGTGGACCGACAAGGAGCGCCGCGCCGAGTCCTTCAAGGTCGTCGCCTACCCGACGAGCCCCGGCTCCGCCGCCGCGTACTACCCGGAGACCAACGTGCTCGTCCCGCTGGACAGCGTCGCCGACATCAGCAACTGCCCCACCTCCAAGGGCGTGCTGATCCGGCTGGAGCCGTCCCGCATCCCGGCCCCCGGCCTCGCCGGCTGATCCGGCCCCCGACTCCCCTCCCGACGGTCCGGGAGGGGAGGTGTACCGCGGATGGCCCGGTACCCGCTTCCCCGGCGGGACCGGGCCATCCGTGGATGCCACCCGCGCCACCCCGTTGCCCCCTCGCGTAACGCACGCGTACAGAAAGGCACTTCACGGCATGCCCGCTTCCCGCACCGCGCACGGCTGGCTCCCGGCGGCCGGCGCGGTGTTCGCCGCAGGATGGGGCGCGAACCAGTTCACCCCGCTCTCCTCGGTCTACCGCACCCGCGAGCACTGGCCCTCTCTCCAGGTCGCCCTGATGTTCACGACCTACCTGGCCGGCTTCCTGCCCGCGCTGCTCACCGGCGCCCTCGCCGCGGGCCGCGTCGGGCGCCGCCGCGTCGTACGCCCCGCGCTGCTGCTGTCCGCCGCCGCCAGCGCGCTCCTCGCCTGCGCGGCATTCGTCCGCCCCGCCGTCTACGCCAGCCGGTTCGCCACCGGCGTCGCGGCCGGACTGCTGCTCTCGGTGGGCAGCGCCTGGCTGCGCGAACTGTCCGCCGGCGCCGGACCCGCCCGCGCCGCCCGCCGGGTCACCCGGGCCACCGGCGCCGGCTTCGCCGCCGGCGCCCTCACCGCGGGCGTGCTCGCCCAGTGGTTCCCGCACCCCCTGCTGCTGCCCTGCCTCCTGCACTGCCTGCTCGCCCTCACCGTCCTCCTCGCGCTGCGCCGCACCCCGGAGACCGCGCCGCCACCCGTACGGGACGACCCCGAGGGGCCCTGGCCGCCCGCCGTCACCCACCCCCGCTTCGTCCGCGTGGTGCTCCCGGCCGGCCCCGCCGTCTTCGCCGCCTCCACCGTCGCCTACGTCGTGCTGCCCCCGCTGGTGGCCGAACGGACCTCCGGCTACGCGCCCCTGTTCAGCGGACTGGTCACCGCCCTGACCCTGGTCACCGGGCTCGCCGTACAGCCGCTGGCCGACCACATCGACCACGCCCACAGCGCCCGCGCCACCCTCACCGCCATGGCGACGGTCATCTGCGGCCTGCTGCTCAGCGCCCTCGCCGTCCAGCGCGGCTCCATGGGCCTCGTGCTGCTCGCCGCCGTCCTGCTGGGCGCCGGGTACGGGCTCACCCTCGCCTCCGGACTGCGCGAGATCGAACGGCTGACCAGGGCGCGCGCCAGTCCTTCCGCCCTCTCCCTGTACCACGGTGTCACCTACAGTGGATTTCTCACACCACTGCTGCTCGCCGTGACCGCAGGAGCCGCCCCCTACCCCGCCCTGCTGGCGGGTCTGGCCGCCATCGGCCTACTGTGCCTGATGATCACCGCGTGGCACAGCCGCCGGCACCTTCCCTGACCCCGGCGGCCCGGCAACGGCCCGGCCGCCGACCCCACCCAACCGCCACACACCGGCTCCGGCGGCGACGACAACCCCCGGTCCGGAGCCCGAGGAGAGGAACAAGACCATGGGACGAGTGACCGTGCGGCGTCGAGTGCTCCGCATCCGCGACGGCGCGTCCTCGCACCGCCCGGACACCCTGGCCGCCGAGGAGCCGATGGAGATCCGCGTCGGCGGCCGCCCGCTCACGGTGACCATGCGCACCCCCGGCGACGACTTCGACCTCGCCGCCGGCTTCCTGGTCAGCGAGGGCGTCGCGCACGCCGAGACCGACGTGGCCGGCATCCGCTACTGCCTGGGCGCCACCGACGACGGCAGCAACACCTACAACGTGGTCGACGTCGTCCTCGGCCCCGGCGTCGAGGCCCCCGACGCCTCCCTGGAGCGCAACTTCTACACCACGTCCTCCTGCGGCCTGTGCGGCAAGGCCAGCCTGGACGCGGTACGCACCGTCGCCGCCTGGTCCGTCGCCGACGACGAGCTGCGCATGAGCCCGGAGATGCTGGCGACCCTGCCCGAGAAGCTGCGCGCGGCCCAGAAGGTGTTCGACAGCACCGGCGGCCTGCACGCGGCCGGGCTCTTCTCCTCCGACGGCGAACTGCTCTGCCTGCGCGAGGACGTGGGCCGCCACAACGCCGTCGACAAGGTCGTGGGACACGCCCTGCGCTCCGGGATGCTCCCGCTGCGCGGCTGTGTGCTGATGGTCAGCGGGCGGGCCTCGTTCGAGCTGGTGCAGAAGGCGGTGATGGCCGGCATCCCGATGCTGGCCGCCGTCTCCGCGCCGTCCTCGCTCGCCGCCGATCTCGCGGCCGAGAGCGGCCTGACCCTGGTCGGCTTCCTGCGCGGCGACTCGATGAACGTCTACACCGGCGCCGAACGCCTGGAACCGCAGCCCGTCGCCTGACCCGCCCCGGTGGCCGCGCCTGAACGGGCGCGGCCACGGCCGGCGCTACGCCAGCGGCAGCGCGGGGCCGCCGGGCAGTCGCTCCAGGGCGCCGGCCACGTCCGTCTCCGTGGCGGTCTCGGTCAGCGCGCGGGCCATCACCGACCCCGGCTGCTGGGACGTCGTCACCAGGCCCACCGGCACCGTCCAGTCCGGCTCCACCAGCGGCACCGCCCGCATGCCGTGCGGCACCCCGAACACGTGCAGCCAGGCGTGCGGCACGACGCTCGCCCACCGGCCGGTCCTGACGTGCGCGAACAGCGCGGCGACGGAGTCGGTCTCCACGCGGGGCGCCGGCTTCGCCCCGGCCTTGGCGAACACGTCGTCCAGCACCCGCCGGCCCTGCATCGACTCGTTCAGCAGGCACAGCGGGAGCCGGGCGGCCTCCGCCCAGGTCGCCGTCGACTGATGCGCCAGACCGTCGGCCGCGGTGATCAGCAGCACATAACGTTCCTCATAGAGCGGAATGGCGTGGAATTGCCCCGAGAGTTCTTCCGGCAGATACGTGATTCCGGCGTCGATCTCGAAATTCTGGAGCTGGCGGAGAATGTCCTCGGACTGGAGGTCCGCTATCACTTCCACGGTCACCAGCGGATGCTCCGTGCAGAACGGACCGGTCAGCAGCGAGACGGCCGCGGACGCGGTCGGCACCGAGCCGATCCGCATCCGGCCGCTGAGCCCGCAGCGCAGGGCACCGACCTCGTCCCGCAGCGCGTCACGGTCCGCGAGAATCCGCTGCGCCCACACGACGATGCGCTCGCCCTCCGGGGTGAGCCCCTCGTACTTGCGGCCGCGGCGGACCAACGGCACGTCAAGCTCGTCCTCCAGCTTCCGGATCGCCTCGGAGAGCGCGGGCTGGGAGACGGAGCACGCCTGGGCGGCGCGGGCGAAATGGTGCTCCCTCGAGAGAGCGACGAGGTATTCGAGTTGGCGAAACAGCACGTCATGGGTGTACCCGACCGCTGACCGAAAAGCCAATCGGCGCAGCGGCCCGCCCGGCCCGGACCCCTGCCCACCGGCGGCCGCCGGGCCGGGCGGCGAGGGCCCGAAGGCCACTTCCGCCGCGTGAAGACCGTAGGCGAATTCACACCCCGCTTCACACCCTGCCGGATTTCTCTTCGGGAATGTCCGGCAATTCACCGAGTGCAATGCGCGAGGGCGCTTGACCCTCCCCGATTTGCTAGAGTTAGTGATCTATGAAACGCGGCAACACCTCTCAGCTCATTGCTGGACTGGCCCGTGTTCTCTCGCCACGTGGCTCATTCGCCATGGCCAAGGTCAGCGGGGCGCTCCCTTTCGCGCTGCGGGCCGCGCTCACCATGGCGCTGCCCACCCTGCCGCTGGTGCTGCTCGGCCACCCGAACCTCGCCGTCTTCCCGGCCCTCGGCGCCTTCACCATCACCTTCGAGCGCAGCCTCCCGCTGCGCCGCCGCAGCCGGCTGTGGGTGCTCGCGCTGGTCGCCCTGGCGATGACGGCCGCCGTGGGACTCGGCTCACTGCTCGCCGTCTGGGTGGGCCCCTCCGGCCCCTGGAACCAGGGCCTCGCCGCCGTGGTGGGCATGGCCGCGGTCGCCGGACTCGCCAAGTTCGGCTGTGACTACGCCGGGCTGCGGGGCCTGGGGGCGGTACTGATCCTGGTCGCCTTCGCCATCACCGCCGAGGGCACGCCCGCCCTCACCGACGTACTGCCGCACACCGCGCTCACCGCGCTCGGCGCGGCCATCGCCTGGCTGGTCTGCCTGCCCAACTCCCTCCAGCCGCAGCGGCTCCAGCGGCTCGCGCTCGCCGACGCCCTGGAGTGCTTCGCCCGCGCCCTGGAGGCCGCCGGGCCGATCGAGACCTCCAAGGCCCGCCACCAGGCCATCGTCGCCGCCCTGCGCGCCTACCACGCCCTCAACGACCCCGACGACAGCGACGGCTTCGTCGGTCTCACCCGCCGGGTCCCCGGACGCCCCGCCACCACCGGCTACTCCGCCGACTACGTCTGGGCCCTCCTCACCACCGACACCTGGCGTGACGCCGAGGGCGAGGACGTCGCCCGGCACCTGCGCGAACAGGCGCGGATGCTCTCCGACCGCCGCTGGCACACCCTGCTCCCGCTGCCCGAGGAACTGCTGGAGCCCCACACCGGCGACAGCTCGCCCCGCCGGCCCGGCACCGTCGTCCCGGCCCCGCCCGAGACCCGGCCGCCGACACCTCCCGCCCCCGCCGCGCGCGCCGACGACCACCGGGCCAGGCCGCGTGGACGGCGCCGCCGCCGGGCCGCCGCCTTCCTGCCGACCGCCGTACGGACCTTCGTCGGCACCGCCGCCGCGGGCGGGACCGCCCTCTTCCTCGGCGTCGGCCACAGCTACTGGGCCGCGATCTCCGCCGCCGCCGTGCTGCACTCCATCAATGTGTGGAGCACCATGCAGCGAGCCGTGCAGCGCACCCTCGGCACCGCCATCGGCCTGCTGCTGACCAGCGCCGTACTCGTGCTGCACCCCGGCCCGGTGGCGATCATCTGCCTGATCATCGTCTTCGAGTTCTTCCTGGAGTACGTCGTCGCCCGCAACTACGGCCTCGGCGTCGTCTTCCTCACCCCGCTCGCCCTGCTGCTCAGCGAACTCTCCTCGCCCGTCTCCGCCTCCCGGCTGCTGCACGACCGCGTCATCGGCAGCGGCATCGGCATCAGCGTCGGCCTGGTCTGCGCCCTGCTCCTGGTGCACGGCCGGGCCGCCGTCCGGATGCGGGAGGCGCTGCACCTGTGCACGGTCGTCTCCGACCAGGCCGAGCACGCCCTGCACAGCACGGCCGGCCGGCGCCGGGTGGCCCAGGTGCAACTGGCCGCGTCCGCCGTCGAGCTGTACGAGGCGAAGGAGGCCGCGAGCGGCGAACTGCGGCCCACCGGCGTCGACCCCGCCGCCGTCGCCGCCGCCGAGCACCGCGCGTACGACCTGCTGGGCCGGCTCAGCCGCGCCGTGCTCGCCGACGACCGGGCCAGACGCGGCCGGGGCCGCAGACGCCCCGGAGCGGCTCGGCCATCGTGAGCCTTGATGAGCCTTCGTGAGCCGCAAAGGCTCAGCTTTACTTCCATAAACCCTTCTGCGCCGCACCGGCGCAATGCCGCGTGACGGCGAATTCGCGGGATTCGGCGCGGCCGATGGGAACGGGCCGCGCCGTCGGCGCGAATCCGCACGACATGCCGTCCGGAGCGTCTATGTTCGTCTCGCGTGCAAGCTGATCAGAAAGCAGGTTTCCATGACCGAGACACAGCCCGTCGTCGTTCCTCCGGCCAGGGCGGCGGTATTCCTCGTGGTCACCATCGACGAGGGCGGCGAGGACACTGTACGAGGCTTGCTCCAGGACGTGCAGTCGCTGCGCCGCTCCACCGGATACCGCGATCCCGACGCCCGGTTGAGCTGCGTGGTCGGCATAGGCTCCGCGGCCTGGGACCGCCTCTTCACCGGGCCGCGCCCCGCCGGACTGCACCCCTTCGTCGAGCTGGACGGCGAGCGCCACAAGGCCCCCGGCACCCCCGGCGACCTCCTCTTCCATGTGCGCGGCCGCCGCATGGACATCGTGTTCGAGCTGGCCCGCCAGTTCGCCCAGCGGCTCAAGGGCGCCGCCACGGTCGTGGACGAGGTGCACGGCTTCAAGTTCTTCGACGACCGCGACCTGCTCGGTTTCGTGGACGGCAGCGCGAACCCCGAGGGGGAGCGCGCCGCCGACGCGGTGTACGTCGGCGACGAGGACCCGGACTTCCAGGGCGGCAGCTACGTCATCGTGCAGAAGTACCTGCACGACATGGATGCCTGGCACGCCCTGTCCACGGAGGAGCAGGAGCGCGCCATCGGCCGGTCCAAGCTCGCCAACATCGAGTTCCCGGACGATGTGAAGGCCCCCGACTCCCACGTCATGCTGAACACGATCGAGGGCGAGGACGGCCGCGAGCTGAAGATCGTCCGCGAGAACATGCCGTTCGGCACGATCGGCGACGACGAGTACGGCACCTACTTCATCGGCTACGCCCGCACCCCCGACGTCACCGAGCAGATGCTCCGGAACATGTTCCTCGGCCGGCGGCCCGGACAGCACGACCAGATCCTCAACTACTCGAGGGCCGTCACCGGTTGCCTCTTCTACGTCCCGACCACCGCCTTCCTCGACACGCTCCCCGCGGCCCCGGAGAAGCCGGAGCAGAAGACGGCCGAGCGGGACATAGCCCTCAACGCCTCATAGCCCCCACCCCGCCTGAACGGACGGCACCGGCCCTCTCTCAGGGCCGGTGCCGTCCGTGCGTTCAGGACCGACCCCCTGCCAGCGGACGCTGATCGGACCCAGGAAGCACTCATGTCGCCTCTCTCGCACGGCACTTCCCAGCAGCAGCCCGACGAACCCGCCCTCGCCGTCAACCCCTTCTCCGGGCAGGCGAGCCCGGTGAGCGGAATGACCGAGGACCCGCCCAAGAACCGCCTGGCGGAAGGGCCGTTGGCCCCCGACACCGCCTATCAGGTCGTCCACGACGAGCTGATGCTCGACGGCAACGCCCGGCTCAACCTCGCCACCTTCGTCACCACCTGGATGGAGCCCCAGGCCGGGCGGCTGATGGGGGAGTCCCGCGACAAGAACATCGTCGACAAGGACGAGTACCCGCGCACCGCCGAGCTGGAGCGGCGCTGCGTGGCCATGCTCGCCGACCTGTGGAACGCCCCCGACTCCGCGCAGGCCGTGGGCTGTTCGACCACCGGCTCCAGCGAGGCGTGCATGCTCGCCGGGCTCGCCATGAAGCGCCGCTGGTCCCAGCGCAACGCCGACCGCTATCCGGGCAGCGCCCGCCCCAACCTGGTCATCGGCATCAACGCCCAGGTCTGCTGGGAGAAGTTCTGCAACTACTGGGAGGTCGAGGCCCGCCAACTCCCCATGGAGGGCGACCGGTTCCACCTGGACCCGCAGGAGGCGGTCGAGCTGTGCGACGAGAACACCATCGGTGTCGTCGGCATCCTCGGCTCCACCTTCGACGGCTCCTACGAGCCCATCGCCCAGCTCTGCGCCGCCCTCGACGCCTACCAGGAGCGCACCGGCCTCGACATCCCGGTCCACGTCGACGGCGCGTCCGGCGCGATGATCGCCCCCTTCCTCGACCCGGACCTGGAATGGGACTTCCGGCTTCCGCGCGTGGCCTCGATCAACACCTCCGGCCACAAGTACGGCCTGGTCTACCCCGGCGTCGGCTGGGCCCTGTGGCGGGACAAGGAGGCGCTGCCCGAGGACCTGATCTTCCGGGTCAACTACCTCGGCGGCGACATGCCGACCTTCGCCCTCAACTTCTCCCGCCCCGGCTCCCAGGTCATCGCGCAGTACTACACCTTCCTGCGCCTGGGCCGCGAAGGCTTCCGCGCGGTCCAGCAGGCCACCCGTGACGTCGCCATGTCGCTGGCCCGAAAGGTGGAGGACATGGGCGACTTCAAGCTGCTGACGCGCGGCGACCAGTTGCCGGTGTTCGCCTTCACCACCGCCGACCACGTCACGTCCTACGACGTCTTCGACATCTCCCGCCGGATGCGCGAGACCGGCTGGCTGGTGCCCGCGTACACCTTCCCGCGCAACCGGCAGGACCTCGCCGTGATGCGGGTGGTGTGCCGCAACGGCTTCAGCCGCGACCTCGCCGACCTGTTCGCCCAGGACCTCGCCCGGCTGCTGCCCGAACTGCGCGACCAGCCGCACCCGATGGTCCGCGACCACCAGGCCGGTACCGGGTTCCACCACTCGGAGAACCGCGCGGAACGATAGTCCGTCAAAACGTTCCCTGTACAGGCACTTGACTGTCGCCCCACGTCGCACGCGCGCCGTGGGGCGGCGCCGTTCCTGGTCACGGGCCCGCCCGAGTGACCTAGGCTGGGCCGCACTCGCGTCATGTGCACGCAGCGAGTCGGCCTGGAACACAGGGAGTTGTGATGAGTCAAGACACGTCGGGACGACCCACCGAAGACGCCGGGAAGCGGGCCCCGGAGTTCCAGCCCTACCACCACCCGGCGGCAGGATGGGGCGCCGCCAAGAGCGTCACGCGCTTCCTGATACGCGAGCGCGAGCTCCTCGAAGGCCCCAAGGCCATCCAGAGGATGAACCACGAGGGCAAGGGCTTCGACTGCCCCGGCTGCGCCTGGCCGGACGACCTCAAGGGCCTGAGGCTCGACATCTGCGAGAACGGCATCAAGCACGTCACGTGGGAGATGACCCACAAGCGCGTCGGCCCCGCCTTCTTCGCCGCCCACACCGTGAGCGAACTCGCCACCTGGAGCGACGCCGCGCTGGAGGACCAGGGCCGCCTCACCCACCCGATGCGCTACGACGCGGACACCGACACCTACGTCCCCATCTCCTGGCAGGACGCCTTCGAGCTGGTCGGCAGCACCCTGCGCGGACTCGACAGCCCCGACCAGGCGTCGTACTACACCTCCGGCCGGCTCGGCAACGAGGCCACCTTCCTCTACCAGTTGATGGCCCGCGAGCTGGGCACCAACAACCTGCCCGACTGCTCCAACATGTGCCACGAGGCCAGCGGCCGCGCCATGCAGGCCGCGCTCGGCACCGGCAAGGGCACCGTCGATCTGGAGGACTGGGAGAAGACCGACGCCCTGTTCATCATCGGGGTCAACGCCGCCTCCAACGCCCCCCGGATGCTCACCTCGCTCGCCGAGGCGTACAAGCGCGGCGCGAAGATCGTGCACATCAACCCGCTGGTCGAGGCCGCCGCCACCCGCACGATCATCCCGCACGACTTCGTGGACATGGCCCTCAACCGGGCCACCCCCACCAGCTCGCTCAACCTCCAGCCGCGCATCGGCGGCGACATGGCCCTGCTGCGCGGCATGGCCAAGGCCATCCTCGCCGAGTCGGAGACCAACCCCAAGGCGCTGGACCAGGAGTTCATCGACCGGCACACCTCGGGCTTCGCCGAGTACCGCGCCGTCGTCGAGGCCACGCCCTGGGCGGAGCTGGAACTCCAGTCCGGGCTCAGCCGCGCCGAGATCGAGGCCGCCGCCCGCATCTACTGCGACGCCGACCGCGCCATCTTCAGTTGGTGCCTCGGTGTCACCCAGCACGAGCACGGCGTCGACACCGTCCGCGAGATCGTCAACGTCCTGCTGCTGCGGGGCAATCTGGGCCGTGAGGGCGCCGGTCCGTCCCCGGTGCGCGGGCACAGCAACGTCCAGGGCAACCGCACCTGCGGCATCGACCACCGGCCGTCCAAGGAGTTCCTGGACCGGCTGGCCGAGGTCTGCGAGATCGACCCGCCCCGCGAGCACGGCCTGGACACCGTCAACACCATCGAGGCCATGCACACCGGCGACGTGAAGGTGTTCGTCGGCATGGGCGGCAACTTCGCGCTCGCCGCGCCGGACAGCGCCTACACCTTCGACGCGCTGCGCAAGTGCGAGCTGACCGTGCAGGTCAGCACCAAGCTCAACCGCAGCCACCTGGTGCACGGCAAGCAGGCGCTCATCCTGCCCTGCCTCGGCCGCACCGAGAAGGACCAGCAGGCCACCGGCGAGCAGGGCACCTCCGTCGAGGACTCGATGTCCATGGTCCATCTCTCCGTCGGCATGAAGCGCCCCGCCTCCGCGCACCTGCTCTCCGAGCCCGCGATCATCGCCGGGATGGCGCGCGCCGCCCTGCCCGACAGCGCCACCCCCTGGGAGTGGTACGTCGAGGACTACGACCGCATCCGCGACACCATGGCCAAGGCGCTGGAGGGCTTCGAGGACTTCAACCGGCGGGTCCGGCTGCCGCTCGGCTTCCGCATCAAGCAGCCCGCCCGCGAACTCGTCTTCCGCACCCCCTCCGAGCGCGCCGAGTTCTCCAGCGCCGGCCTGACCGACGTCGTCCCCGGGGCCGGCATGCTCAAGCTCGGCACGATGCGCTCCCACGACCAGTGGAACACCACGATCTACTCGGACGACGACCGTTACCGGGGGGTCAGGAACCTGCGCACGCTGATCTTCATGAACCAGGAGGACATGGCCGAGCGCGGGCTGAAGCTCTTCGACGAGGTCGACATCACCAGCATCGCCAAGGACGGCAGCAAGCGCGGCGTCCACGGCTACAAGGTCATCCCGTACGACATTCCGCAGGGCTGCGCGGCCGGGTACATGCCGGAGCTGAACGTGCTCTGCGCGATCGGCGACTACAGCACCCAGAGCGACCAGCCGCTGATGAAGAACGTCAACGTCGTGGTGACGCCTGTCGCTTAGAGCGCTTGGACTTTACGCCGAAAGCGGCCGGCCTTTTCCGCGAGGGCCGGTCGCTTTCGTGTGTACGGGGTTTTCAGGAACCGATCTCGATCGAGCGCCGGGTGGCCGCCTGGGATTTCGGCAGCCGGACCGTCAGGACACCGTCGGAGAGATCGGCCTGGACGCCCTCCACATTGACGTCACCGGGTACCCGCACCCCGTAGGAGAAACTGCCGTCCCTGCGGCGCAGCGCGTTTCCGCCGGTGTTCTCGTCGAGCGAGCCGTGAATGTGCAGTTCGCGGCCGTCGACCTCGATGTTCACGCTCTCGCGGGGAATGCCCGGCAATTCGGCGCGGACCAGATAGGAGTCGCCCGCGTCCTCCTCCTCGACCAGCGGCATCCAGTGCCGGGACGGCTCGCCCGGCTGCGCGGACTGCTCCACCAGGCGGCTGACCTCGCCCCACAACTGCTGGAGTTCCACCACGGGATCATGTCCGGCCCACCAGGCCGACCTCGCAACGCCCGCACGTTCGCTCATGCCCGGACTCCTCTTCTCCTCGCATGCATATCCTCGCGTACATATAAGGAGTGTGCACAACACGTCCGACGGCGGCAGCAAGGCTCCGGCAAACGGGTGGCGGAAAGCCCGGAAATCCCTTGGGGGAGCTTGCTTCCTCGGGTTGCGAGGCCCTGGACATCGCGGTTCAGTGAAAACCTGATCCGTCGCGCACCAGGAGCTGCCATGTCGATGTCGTTCGGTTCACCGTTCGGTTCCTCCGACCCTTTCAGCGACCTGCTGAACCGGTTCTTCGGCATGTCACCGGCGTCATCGCCCCCTGCTGTGCAGCGAGTTCCCATCGGACGGCTGCTGACGGAGTCCTCGCGGGAACTGCTCAACCTGGCCGCGCAGAAGGCCGAGGAGGACGGCACCTCCGACCTCGACACCCAGCACCTGCTGTGGGCCGCGACCAAGGTCGAGCCCAGCCGCCGCATCCTCGCGCAGGCCGGGGTCGACCCCGACAAGCTCGCCCAGACGATCAGTGAGGTGCTGCCCGGCGAGTCCGGCACCCCGTCCGCCGAGCCGGGTCTCACCCCCGCCGCCAAGCGCACCCTGGCCGACGCCTTCGCCCAGTCCCAGGCGGCCGGCAACTCCTACATCGGCCCGGAGCACATCCTCGCCGCGCTGCTCGACGACGCCGACTCCGGCGCCGGACGTCTGCTGTCCTCCGAGGGCGTCGACGGCAGGAAGCTGGCCTCCCGCACCGAGCAGGCCGCCCGCCAGGACCAGGGCCGCGCCGGGGGAGGGCCGACCAGCACGCTGGACGAGTTCGGCCGCGACCTCACCGAGGAGGCCAAGCAGGGCAAGCTCGACCCGGTGGTCGGACGCGCCGACGAGATCGAGCAGACGGTCGAGATCCTCTCCCGCCGCTCCAAGAACAACCCGGTCCTCATCGGTGAGCCCGGCGTCGGCAAGACCGCCATCGTGGAGGGCCTCGCCCAGCGCATCGTCATCGGGGACGTACCCGACACCCTGAAGGACAAGCGGGTCGTCGCCCTCGACATGTCCGGCCTGGTGGCCGGCGCCCAGTACCGCGGCCAGTTCGAGGAGCGGCTGAAGAAGGTCATCGAGGACGTGCAGGCGTCCGAGGGCGAAATCATCCTCTTCATCGACGAGCTGCACACGGTCGTCGGCGCGGGCGCCACCGGCGAGGGCTCGATGGACGCGGGCAACATCCTCAAGCCCGCCCTCGCCCGCGGCGAGCTGCACGTGGTGGGCGCGACCACCATCGACGAGTACCGCAAGTACGTCGAGAAGGACGCCGCCCTGGAGCGCCGCTTCCAGCCCGTCATGGTGCCGGAGCCGAGCGTCGCGGAGACCGTGCTGATCCTCGAAGGGCTGCGCGACGCCTACGAGGCCCACCACCAGGTCCGCTACGAGGACTCCGCGCTCGAAGCCTGCGCCGGGCTGTCCGACCGTTACATCACCGACCGCTTCCTCCCGGACAAGGCCATCGACCTGATGGACCAGGCCGGCGCGCGGGTCCGGCTGCGCAGCGCGGCGCGCTCCACCGAGGTCGTCGCCCGCGAGGACAAGATCGCCAAGCTCCGGCGCGAGCTGGACGAGGCCGTGTCCGGCCAGGACTACGAGAGGGCGAACGACCTCAAGAAGAAGATCGCGGAGGTCGAGGCCGAACTCGCCGGCATCGAGGAGCGCCGCGAGGGCGTCGTCACCGTCACCCCGAACGACATCGCGGACATCGTCTCCCGCCGTACCGGCATCCCCGTCTCGCAGCTCACCGCCAGCGAGAAGGACCGGCTGCTCAAGCTGGAGGAGGAGATGCACGCCCGCATCGTCGGGCAGAACGAGGCCGTCACCGCCGTGTCCCAGGCGGTGCGCCGCAACCGCGCGGGCATGGGTGACCCCGACCGCCCGGTGGGCTCGTTCCTCTTCCTCGGCCCCACGGGCGTCGGCAAGACCGAACTCGCCAAGGCCCTCGCCGAGCTGCTGTTCGGCGACGAGGACCGCATGATCCGCTTCGACATGAGCGAGTTCCAGGAGAAGCACACCGTCTCCCGCCTGGTCGGCGCGCCCCCCGGATACGTCGGCTACGAGGAGGCCGGACAGCTCACCGAGAAGGTCCGCCGCCAGCCGTACAGCGTGATCCTCTTCGACGAGATCGAGAAGGCGCACCCGGATGTGTTCAGCACGCTGCTGCAGATCCTGGACGACGGGCGGCTGACCGACGGCCAGGGCCGCACCGTCGACTTCCGCCACACCGTCATCATCATGACGTCGAACATCGGCGCCCATCTGATCCTGGCGCACCAGGGCGACGTGTCGGAGATCAAGGACGAGCTGCTGGAGGAGCTGCGCGGGCGGTTCCTGCCGGAGTTCCTCAACCGGATCGACGACATCATCATCTTCCACAGCCTCACCGAGGACGACCTCTCCCAGATCGTCGACCATCTGCTGGACCAGTCCCGGCGCCGGGTGAAGGCGCAGGGAATGCAACTGGAGGTCACCGAGGCGGCGAAGAAGCTGCTGATCGCCCACGGCCACCAGCCCGAATTCGGCGCCCGCCCGCTGCGCCGCACGATCCAGTCCGAGCTGGACAACCGCATCGCCGAGCTGCTGCTCAGCGGTCAGGCCGAGCCCGGGGACACGATCGTCGCCGACGTCAAGAACGACTCGCTGCACGTCACCGTGCGCGGAGCGGACGACAAGAAGTCGGAGAAGTCGGAGAAATCCGAGAAGGGCGACGAGTCCGGGAAGAAGGCGGCGGCGAAGAAGACCGCGTCCGGCGGCAAGAAGAAGGCCGACTCCAAGGACGCCGACAGCAAGGACGCCGACGCGAAGGACGCCGGGGCCGAGTAGGACTTACGGCGGCAAGGAGAACCCCATGGCGCACCACCACAAGTCCAACAAGAAGGTCGAGGGCGACCCCGACCGCGGACACGGGCGGGGCATGCCCCGCCGCCCGGACGAGACCGAACTCCAGGAACGCACCCAGGAGGACCGGCGCGACGTCGGCCTGCCGGTCCGGAAGCAGGAGAGTCCCGAGCGGATCTACGAGCAGGAGAGCGCCGAGATCGACCGCCAGGTCGACCGGGGCGAGGTGGAGACGGGTGACCTGACGCGCCGGCAGCGCGCGGAGGAGGACCCCTTCCCGCCGTCCCACTACGAGGGCTGACCTGAGCCGACGACAAAGAGCCTGGGCGGACCGGACGCGATGTCCGGTCCGCCCAGGCTCTTGTCGTCGCTGTCTGTCCTCAGCCCTTGTCGCCCAGGGAGACGACGACCGCCGTGGCCTCGCCGTCCGGCGCGTCGTACCTGACGGTGTCGCCGGGGGTGTGGCCGAGGAGCGCGCGGCCCAGCGGGCTGTCGGAGGTGACCAGCTTCGGGTCACGGGCGTCGGCGATCTCGCCGATGTGCAGGGTGTCCGTGGTGCCGTCCGAGAACCGCACGGTGACCGTCGTGCCCACCCCGACCTTGTCCGTGGGCACCGGGCCCCCGATGCCGGCCTGCCGCAGCCGGTCCTCGACCCGGTCGATGCGCTCGTCCAGCCGGTTGAGCTGATCGGCCCGCTGGATCTCGTCGGCCTGGTCGGCGCGGTCCCCGACCTCGTCGGAGTCCTTCAGCGTCGCGGCGACCGTCTTCCGCTCCTCATGCAGATCGGACAGTTCCTGCTCGAGCGCCTTGCGTGCCTCGGCGCTGATCGGCTCGGGGTCACCGGTCATACCTGCTCCAGTGCTACAGAGGGAAGTGCTGGACACAAGCACCCTACTGGCGCGAGCCCGGCGCCGGGGGAACCTCCGGCACCCAGGGCCGCTGCCACGGCGGGCTGCCCGCCACCAGGGCGTCCGCCTGGGGCGGGCCCCAGGAGCCGGGCGGGTACGGGTGGACCGGCGGGGGATAGGTGAGGAGGGGCTGGATGATCCGCCAGCACTCCTCGACCGCCCGCTGCGGGGCGAAGTACCTGTCGTCACCGGTGAGGGCCGCGTAGAGGAGACGCTCGTACGGGGCGAGGGGTTTGCCGAGTTCGCGGGCGAAGATGGTGTCCAGGGGGACCAGCCGCCACGCCGACTCCTCGTCCAGGGCGGAGAGTTGGAGGCGCATACCCGCCTCGGGGTCGATGCGCAGCACGATCTGGTTGGCGGCGACCTGGCAGGGGTCGGGGAGGAAGCCGAGCCGGGGAGGCTCGCGCAGGATCAGCCGTACCTCGGTCACCCGTACCGGGAGCCGCTTGCCCGCGCGGATGAAGACGGGCACGCCGTCCCAGCGCGAGTTGTTGATCTCCAGCCGGAGCGCCGCGTACGTCTCCACGGTCGAGTCCGGTGCCACGCCCGGCAGTTGCTGGTAGCCGATGTACTGGCCGCGCACGTACGCGTGCACATCCGCCTCCGGCATCGCGCGCAGCACCTCGATGCGCTTGTCCCACAGGTCGGTCGCGCTCGGCCCGACCGGCGGGTCCATCGTCACCAGGGCCAGCACCAGCAGCAGGTGATTCTGGATCACATCGCGCAGCGCGCCGACGCCGTCGTAGAAGGCGCCGCGGTCCTCGACGCCGAACTCCTCGGCCATCGTGATCTGGATGGCCACCACGCTGTCCCGGTGCCACAGCTCGGCCAGCGCGGAGTTGGCGAACCGCAGGTACTCCAGCTCGATGACGGGTTCCTTGCCCAGGAAGTGGTCGACCCGCAGGATCTGGTTCTCGTCCAGCACCGCCGTCAGCTTGCGGTCCAGCGCGCGGGCCGAGGCCAGGTCGTGCCCGAACGGCTTCTCCAGCGCCACCCGTGCCTGCCCCAGCAGCCGGGCCGAGGCGAGCTGGTCCACGATCGGCGCGAACAGCGCGGGCGGCGTCTCCAGATAGAACAGCGGACGCCTGCGCCGCCCCAGCTCCTGGGCGAGCCGCCCATAGGTCTCGGACGCGTTGAGGTCTCCGGCCACATAGGCCATCCGGCCCGCGAGTCGCTCGAACACCGCCCGGTCGACCGACCCCTCCGCCTCCTCCACCGCCCCCCGGACCAGGCCGGCCAGCTCCTCGTGGCTCATCTCGCGCCGGCCGACACCGATCACCGGGCAGTCGAGCAGCCCCCGGCCCTCCAGCTTGTACAGCGCGGGGAACGTCATCTTCCGCGCGAGATCCCCGGTCACCCCGAAGATCACCAGAGCGTCGGCTTCCCAGGTTCCGGCCATCGGCGGATGCTCCTCACCCCGGCGGCGGGCGCGCGCGACGGCGCCCCCTTTCTCGGTCTCTCGTATCGTCCGTGCCCCGGACCCGGCGCGCGACTCGGAGCGTGCGCCCGGCGACTGTGCTCGCGGGGCATACCCGCATGTATGGTGTCCGGACCGCGGGGCAGGCGATCATCCGTCCCCGCACCGAACGTGTCCGACCACGCCAGAAGGAGGCCCGCATGTCCTCGAAGCGACGCCGGAAGAAGAAGGCCCGCCGCAAGAACGGCGCCAACCACGGCAAGCGGCCCCAGTCCTGAACGACGGCCGTACCGGGCCCGGTCACCCCACCACGGGGCGGCCGGGCCCGGCCCGTTTCCCGGCTCCTCAGATCCGGCTGCGGTCCCCGGCCCGGCGGGCGGTGTCCTCCCCGGCCGGCCCGGAGCGCCCGAACCGGGCCTGGAGGGCCGCGTCGACCTCCTCGAAGGAACGGTCCTTCGTCTCGGGCACGAACCGGGCCACGAACAGCAGCCCGCAGAAGCAGATCGCGGCGAACACCAGGAACGTCTCGCCCTGCCCGATCGCGGCCGCCAGCGGCAGGAACGCCTGGCTGACCGCGAAGTTGGAGATCCAGTTGGTGGTCGTCGCCGTGCTCGACCCCAGCGCCCGTACCGCCGGCGGGAACAGCTCGCCGACCAGCACCCAGAAGATGGGCCCGAGGCCGCCCGCGTACGCGGCGATGTAGAGGATCATGCAGAGCAGGGACAGCTCGGAGTTCCAGCCCGCGATGAAGCTCAGGCCCAGCAGCGCGACCAGCAGCGCCATCCCGGCCAGCGAGATCAGCAGCAGGGTGCGCCGTCCCGCCCGGTCGATCAGCTTGGTCGCCACAATGGTCATCACCAGGTTGATCACGCCGATGAACACCGAGTAGAAGATCGAGTTGGAGGCGCTGAGCCCGGTCTTCTCGATGATCGTCGGGGCGTAGTAGATGATCGTGTTGATGCCGCCGAACTGCTGGATGACGGCCATCGTGACGCCCACGATCAGCGCCGGGCGCACCTTCGGGCCGAGCAGCGTACGCCAGCCGGGGCGGGGCGCGTGGCTGCCGTCCCGGTGGCGCAGCCCGGTCAGCACCCGTTCCGCGTCGTCCTTCGGCAGCACCAGCGTCAGCACCTCGCGGGCCTCGGTCCAGCGGCCCTTGCGCACCAGCCAGGGCAGCGACTCCGGCAGCACCAGCAGGGCGCACAGCGTCAGCACCGACGCCGGGACCGCGCCGAGCGCGAACATCAGCCGCCAGTCGCCGCTGCCGGAGAAGGCCAGGTCGATCAGGTACGACACCAGGATGCCCACCGTGATCATGAGCTGGTTGGCGCTCAGCACCCGGCCCCGGATCGCGGTCGGGGAGATCTCCGAGAGGTACACCGGCACGGTCGCCGAGGCCGCGCCCACCGCGAGCCCGAGCACGACCCGGCCGACCAGCAGTTGCCAGTACGTCGGCGCGGTCGCGGCGATGGCGGTGCCGACGATGAAGACGGCGCCCTCCAGCGCCACCGCCTTCCGGCGCCCGATGGCGTCCGCGAGCCGGCCCGCGAGCAGCGCGCCCGCCATGGCGCCGACCAGCAGGACGGAGACGATGGTGCCCTGCTCGGCTGCGGAGAGGTGGAAGTCGCGGGTGATGAACAGCAGGGCGCCCGAGACCACCCCGGTGTCGTAGCCGAAGAGGAAGCCGCCGACGGCGATCAGCGCGGCCCAGCGGTAGATCTTCCGCAGCCCTTCCGGGAGCACCTGGTCGACCGGTGCGTGCGTGCCCGGTTCACGGGAGAAGCCCTGCATCTGCACGTCCTGTCGTCGTCGGTTCTGCTCGCCGGTCATGGCCGGCGGCCGGCACAGCGCGGCGCGGGCAAGGTGTTCCGCGCGAGGCCCCGGCGGAAACGGCTCCCTCACCCGCCCGGCACCCGAATCCCCCGTACGGACGGCAGCGCTCGCCGGTGCCCGCCGGGCGGCCGAGACTGAACCGCGCACGAAGGGAAGAGGGTTACTGTCCGGCTATGAGCGAACAGGGTGAGCCCGGAATGGAACGAGGGACGAACGCGGGCAAGGGCCCCTACCTGGACCACCGCGTGGGCTCCGCGGCCGGCCCCGGCGCGGGCGGCTCGACCTTCACCGTCCTCGTGGCGGCCGCCGCCAACTTCGGTGTCGCGCTCGCCAAGGCCGTCGCCGGTGTGCTCAGCGGCTCCAGCGCCATGCTCGCCGAAGCCGGGCACTCGGTCGCCGACACCATGACCGAGGCCCTGCTCTTCGTCGCCCTCAAGCGCAGCAAGAAGCCCGCCGACGAGGACCACCCCCTCGGCTACGGCCCCGAGCGGTACATCTGGGCGCTGCTCGCCTCCGTCGCCACCTTCGTCGGCGGCGGCGTCTTCGCCGTGTACGACGGCATCCACGCCCTCACCCACGACGAGAAGCCCGGCAACCCGCTGATCTCCTACATCGTGCTCGCCGTCGCCTTCGTGCTGGAGGGGCTGTCGCTGCGCACCGGCTGGCGGCAGGCCACCGGACGGGCCGAGCACTTCCGGGTGCCGATCCTGCGCTACCTCCAGCACACCCCCGACACCGCCGTGAAGGCCGTCGTCATGGAGGACTCCGCCGCGCTCATCGGCCTGGTGCTCGCCGCCCTCGGCCTGCTCGGCGGACAGCTCACCGGCTCCGGGATCTTCGACGGCATCGCGTCCATCCTCATCGGTGTGCTGCTGATCGTCGTGGCCTACATCCTCGGCCGCGCCAACACCGAACTCCTCGTCGGCCGCGCCCTGCCCAGGCCGATGCGGGAGGCCGTACGCCGGGAACTGCTCTCCGTGGACGCCGTCCAGGACGTGCTGGAGCTGACCACGCTGGTGCAGGGGCCGGGGGAGATCCTGATCGCCGCCAAGGTCGACTTCCGCGACGTCTCCACCTCCGCCCAGATCGAGTGGGCCTGCGAGGAGGCGGAGACCCGGCTGCGCACCCTGATCCCGGCGGTCAAGCGCGTCTATCTCGACCCGACGCCCCCGCGGACGAGCCCGCCCGGCCTTACGGAGTAGCGGGCCCGGTCAGCCCGGCTGGGGCACCATCCGGTGCAGGCCCCGGCGGTCGTAGTAGCGGGTCGCCGCGAAGCCGAACGCCAGGGCCACCACGAAGCCGATCGCGATCATCACCCAGCCGCGCCCGAGTCCCGCGTCGGCGCGGGCGTCGAAGTAGAGGATCGCCCGTACCCCGGCCGCCAGTTGGCGCATCGGCTCGAAGGCGCCGAGGAACCGGTAGAAGCCCGGCACCGCCTCCAGCGGCACGGTGGCACCCGAGGACGGCAGCGCGAACGCGATGAAGACGAACATCGACACGAGCTGGCCCAGGCTGCCGAAGGCCGCGTTGATCGCCTGCACCCCGAGCCCGACCGTCAGCACGGCGCAGTACGAGAACACCCACAGCAGACCGGCGTGCGGGGCGTCCATGCCCAGCACGCCGATCGTCGCCAGCATGATCAGCGAGGTGGTGAGCAGCGCGAGACCCGCCGTCATCGCCATCTTCAGCACCAGCGTCTGGGTCCGGTTGATGTGCACCGTCGGGCGCCGCGAGTGCCAGGGGCCGATCTCTGTGTCGGCGTAGCCGAGTCCGCTGTCGACGCCGTTGTGGATGATGTTGCCGCCGATGAACCCGGCCAGCACCAGCAGCAGCGCGTAGTAGAAGGCGCTCAGCCCCAGCCCGCTGTGGGCGCCGATGGGATGGCCCACCTGGGTCCGCACCTCCACCGGGTCGGCGATCAGCACGCGGGTGGCCGCGCTCGCCTGCTTCACCTGCGCAGACGCCGACAACTGCTTGCCGACCGAGACCGACACCTGATGCGCCGCGCTCTGCGTGATCCGCCCCGCCAGCGAGGAGGCCAAGCTGCCGACACCGGGGTTGGTCAGCACGGTCAGCGCCGGGCGGGACTTGGCATCCGAGGTGGCCAGCGCCCCCACGGTCGCCGTGAAGTCCTTCGGGATCACCAGGGCGCCGTACACCCGGCCCGACGCCAGCTCGTCCTGCGCCTTGGCCCGGGACATCGGGCGCCAGCGGACCCGGTCGTCGGAGGAGCCGGCGGAGAGGATGGAACGGGCGGCCTGCGTGCCGACGTTGGCCTGCTGCCCCGGCAGCGGCTTGCCCTCGTCCTGGTTCACCAGCGCCACCGGCATCCGGTGCAGGCTGCTCTCCGGGGTGAGGATGCCGCCCATGTACAGCAGCGACAGCACCAGTGCGACCAGCGAGCTGAGCACGGCGGGCATCAGCCACAGCTTCCACCGCCCCAGCAACCGCCCCGCGCTCACCGAGGGTCCGGACGCGGGCGGGGGCATCCCGGAAGCCATTCCACTCCAAGAGGTGCAGTCGGCGGCAACCGCCGAACGGGCTGCGGCGAGGGGCCCGTACCAGCACGTTCGGCCGCCGGACCGCACCGCCTGCGGACGCAAGCCGACGATAGATCGCGGACGGCGAAACGTCCCGCCACGACACCGGCCATCTGCTCCGGGTGACCGCAGCGGCCGGACCTCGTAACGTGTCCCCTCCAGCGCACCCGTTCCCTCCCCCCGAAGGGACCGCCGCCGCCGTGAACCCAGAGCACCGCCCCTACGTCGTCATCGGCGGCACCAACCTGGCCCGCCGCGTCTGCGCCACGCTCCAGGACCGGGGCCGCGCGGTCGCCCACCTCACCGCGCCCGGCGACGCCGAACTGCGCGCCGCCCTGCGCGAGAGCCCCGAGGGCGTCGCCATCCTCCTGCACGACGACGTGGCCGCCCTGCGGTACGCCCTCGCCGTCGCCCACCTCGCGCCGGACGCGCCCATCGTCGCCACCGTCTTCGACCGCACCGTCTCCGACGAGCTGGAACGGCTGCTGCCCCAGTGCGACGCGACCTCGCCCGCCGAACTGGCCGCCCCCGCCCTCGCCGGCCCCTGCACCGACGCCGGCAACCTCGCCCTGCGCCGGTGCGGCGACGGCGTACGGGCCGTGCGCATCCGGGGTGAACTGCCCTGCGGGGAGCAGTGGCTGCCGGACCGGCGCGGGCCCTGGCGCCGGCTGGAGAAGCTGGCCGCGCAACTGCGGCCGCACGACGCGGGCGCCCGGCTGCTGCTGTTCGGCCTCTGCGGCATCCTCACCGTGCTGCTCGCCGACTGGTCCTGGATGTTCGCCCACGGCCACCCGCCGGCCGAGGCGTTCTTCCATGCCGCCCGGGTCGTCGCGGGGGTCGGCCCGGCCACCGCCGGGGAGGACGAGACCGGCTACCAGATCGCCTCCGGCCTCGCCATGCTCGCCACCCTCGTGTTCAGCGCCCTGTTCACCGCCGGTGTCATCGAGCGGATGCTCGGCCCCAAGCTGATCGGCCTCATCGGACCCCGCACCCTGCCCCGCTCCGGCCATGTCATCGTCGTCGGCATGGGCCAGGTCGGCATGCGGCTGTGCACCGAACTCCAGGCGCTCGGCATCCCCGTCGTCGGCGTGGAACGCGACCCGCACGTCACCACCGCACGGCTCGCCCGCTCCCTCGGCATCCCCGTCATGACCGGCCACGGCGGCGACCGCGCCGTCCTGGAACGGCTCCGCCTGCGCCACGCCCGCGCCCTCGCCGCCGTCGGCTCCGACGACCTGGACAACATCGCCGTCGCCATCGCCGCCCACGGCATCTCGCCCGCCACCCGGATCGTCGTCCGGGCGGGGGAGCACGAGGCCATCGCCGAGACCCGGTCGCTGCTGCCGATGGGCACCGTCCG
Organism: Streptomyces bauhiniae; assembly: GCF_004784475.1. Taxonomy (GTDB): domain Bacteria; phylum Actinomycetota; class Actinomycetes; order Streptomycetales; family Streptomycetaceae; genus Streptomyces; species Streptomyces seoulensis. The sequence goes on along the minus strand of NZ_SRRT01000002.1, from coordinate 145,981 downwards.
GGACGTCACCAGCCTCGCCGCCGCCTATGTACTCGCCCGGCTGCTGGGCGAACCGGTCACCGGGGTCGTCGCGCACGAGAACGGCATCTGCCTGGAGACGGCGGAGGAGACCTTCGTGCCCTGGCCGCTGACCGCCCGCGAACGCTGCGCCCACGTCCAGGGCGACACCGCGGCGGCCGCGGCGCCCTCCTGGTGAAGCGCCGGCCTTCCGTCTTTCGGGGGGCGTACCGCCCCGTCGGTCGCTAGCGTGTTGCCCAGTTGGGACCGCTCCGCAGACGGAAGGACCTCCCCATGGGCCGACGCAAGGATCTCGGACTGCTGGCCGTACGACTGGGCACCGGCGGCGTACTGGCCGCCCATGGCGCGCAGAAGCTGCTCGGCTGGTTCGGCGGGGGAGGGATCGAGGGCACGGGCAAGTTCATGGAGTCCATGGGCTTCCGCCCCGGCAAGGCGAGCGCCATCGCGTCCGGCTCGGCCGAGCTGGGCGGCGGAGTCCTGCTCGCGCTCGGTCTCGCCACGCCCGCCGCCGGTGCCGCCGTGGCCGGGGGCATGGGCGGCGCCGTCTCCGTGCACCGTCCCAACGGGTTCTTCGCCACGGCGGGCGGCTACGAGTACCCGGCCTACCTCGGTTACATCGCCACCTGCATCGGCCTGACCGGGCCCGGCCGTTACTCCCTGGACCGGCTCATCGGCTACCGGCTCGACCGGCCCCGGCTGGTCCTGCTCTCCTTCGCGCTGAGCGCCGCCGGCACTGCCGTCGTCGTCGCCCGGCGGGAGCAGGTGCTCTCGGCCCAGCGGCGCGAGGAGGCGGCGCCGGCGACTCCGGCTCCCTGACGGGGTCGCACCTGCGGGCTTGATCCTTATTACCGCCTGGAGAATGCGGCACGGAACTCGGTCACCACGACCGGATTCCGTGCCGTTCATTGTTATCGGGAAATCTTTTCCGGAAGCCTGATGAAAGAATTCCCGATACCTGGTCGAAAACCGCGTTCGCCCTTTGTTTTCAAGGTTGCGCGTCGCGTGGCGGGTGCTGATACCCCGACATACTCTGGCCTAAAGCTCCATATAGCGGAAGGGTGAGAGCCTTGAGCACCTTGGACGAAGAACAGTCACGGATGATGGAGGCGGAGTCGGACCTCGAGCCCCGCGTGGGCCCGATCCCCAAGGGGGAGCCGTACTTCCACCCTTACCATCACCCCGCCGCGGGATGGGGCGCCGCCAAGAGCGTGACCAAATTCCTGCTGGACGAGGGAACGCTGATCGAGGGCCCGCGGGCCATCATGAAGATGAACCACGAGAACGGTGGTTTCGACTGTCCCGGATGTGCCTGGCCGGATGACACCAAGGGTCTGAAGCTTGACATCTGTGAGAACGGAATCAAGCACGTCACATGGGAACTGACGCACAAGCGGGCCAACCGCGAGATGTTCGCGCGCCACACGGTGAGCGAAATGCACGAGTGGAGCGACTTCAAGCTGGAGGACCAGGGCCGGCTCACCGAGCCCATGGTCTACGACGCGGCCACCGACCACTATGTGCCGATCTCCTGGCACGACGCCTTCGAACTCATCGGACGCCACCTGCGCAACCTGGAGAACCCCAACCAGGCGTCCTACTACACCTCGGGCCGGCTCGGTAACGAGGCGACCTTCCTGTACCAGCTCATGGCGCGCGAGCTGGGCACCAACAACCTGCCCGACTGCTCCAACATGTGCCACGAGGCCAGCGGACGCGCGCTGGCGGCGGCCCTCGGCACCGGCAAGGGCACCGTCGACCTCAAGGACTGGGAGGCCACCGACGCCCTGTTCATCCTCGGCGTCAACGTCGCCTCCAACGCGCCCCGCATGCTCACCTCGCTGACCGAGGCGTTCGACCGGGGCGCGCAGGTCGTGCACATCAACCCGTTCATCGAGGCCGGCGCCACCAAGGCGATCATCCCGCACGACTTCCTGGACATGGCCACCTTCCACGCCACCCGGACCAGCACCCTGGACCTCCAGGTGCGGGTCGGCGGCGACATGGCGCTGCTGCGCGGTATGGCCAAGGCGGTGCTGGAGCAGGCCAAGACCGACCCCAAGGCCATCGACAGCCAGTTCATCAACCGGCACACCGTCGGCTTCGATGAGTACCGGGCGCTGTGTGAGGCCACGCCCTGGGAGGAGCTGGAGCGTCAGTCCGGGCTCAGCCGCGCGGACATCCTCAAGGCGGCCCGGATCTACACCGACGCCGACCGCTCCATCATCAGTTGGTGCCTGGGCGTCACCCAGCACGAGCACGGCGTGGACACCGTCCGTGAGATCGTCAACCTGCTGCTCCTGCGCGGCAACCTGGGCCGTGAGGGCGCAGGTCCCTCGCCGGTGCGGGGGCACAGCAATGTGCAGGGCAACCGCACCTGCGGCATCGACCACCGCCCCGAGCCGGAGTTCCTGGACCGGCTGGCCGAGGTCTGCAAGATCAACCCGCCGCGCGACCACGGCCTCGACACCATCGGCACGCTCCAGGCGATGAACCGGGGCGACGTCAAGGTGTTCATCGGCATGGGCGGCAACTTCGCCCTGGCGGTGCCCGACTCGCCGTTCAGCTACGAGGCGCTGCGCAACTGCGACCTCACCGTCCAGGTCAGCACCAAGCTCAACCGCAGCCATGTCGTCCACGGCAAGGAGGCGCTGATCCTGCCCTGCCTCGCCCGCACGGACAAGGACCACCAGCGGGGCGGCGTGCAGAGCACCTCCGTCGAGGACTCGATGTCGATGGTGCATCTGTCGGTCGGCATGAAGCGGCCCGCCTCCAAGCACCTGCTCTCCGAGCCCGCGATCATCTCCGGCATGGCGCGCGCGGCGCTGCCCGCGAGCCCCACGCCGTGGGAGTGGTACATCGAGGACTACGACCGCATCCGGGACACCATGTCCGAAGTCCTGGACGGTTTCGAGGACTTCAACCGCCGGGTGCGGCTGCCGCTGGGCTTCCGGATCAAGCAGCCCGCCCGTGAGCTGATCTTCTTCACCCCCTCCGGCAAGGCGGAGTTCTCCAGCGCCAAGCTGGCCGACGTGGTGCCCGCGCCGGGCATGCTGGCACTCGGCACGATGCGCTCGCACGACCAGTGGAACACCACGATCTACTCCGACAACGACCGCTACCGCGGCATCAAGAACCTGCGCGAACTCGTCTTCATGAACGAGGACGACATGCGCGAGCGCGGGATCTCGGAGTTCGATCCGGTGAACATCGTCGCCACGGCGAAGGACGGCAGCCACCGCTATCTCGACGGCTATCTCGCCATCCCGTACGACATGCCGCGCGGCTGCGCGGCCGGGTACATGCCCGAGATGAACGTGCTGATCGCCCTGTGCGACTACAGCACCCAGAGCGACCAGCCGCTCATGAAGCACGTCAAGGTGCACATCACCGCGGCGACCTGACCGGGCCACGGCACACGGGCGGGCCCCCTCCGGATTCGGAGGGGGCCCGCCTTTGTCGGTACGGCTCAGTGGCCGGCCGGGATGTGGTGCACCGCGATGCGCTTGCTGAACACCCAGTACGTCCAGCTCTGGTAGATGATGATCAGCGGGGCGAAGATCGCCGCGACGATCGTCATCACCGTCAGCGTGTACGACGCGGACGAGGCGTTGGAGACCGTCAGCGACCAGGCCGGGTTCAGCGTCGACGGCATGACGTCCGGGAACAGGGTCAGGAACAGCATGGCGAACGACGCGACCACGGTGAGCGCGGAGAAGACGAACGCCCAGCCCTCGCGGCCCAGTTGGTTGAAGAACAGGGCGATGGGCAGCGCCACGAACGCCACGATCATCACGCCGAGGCTCTGGCCGTTGCCCGAGTTCGCCTGCGTCCACAGCAGGAACGCCAGCAGCAGCAGGAGGGACGCCAGGCCCAGCACCGGCACCAGTTTGCGGGCCCGCTCGCGGATCTCGCCGTCCGTCTTCAGCGCCGCGAAGATCGCGCCGTGGCAGGTGAACAGCACCAGCGTGGCGAAGCCGCCGAGGATCGCGTACCCGTTGAACAGGTCGCCGGGGGAGCCCACATAGGACTTCTGGCGGTCGATGGCGATGCCCCGGACCATGTTGGCGAAGATGACGCCCCACAGGAACGGGATGATCACCGAGGTCCAGAAGGTGATCTGCTCCCAACTGTGCTGCCAGCGCATGCTGTCGCGCTTGGCCCGGTACTCGAAGGACACCCCGCGTCCGATCAGACAGAGCACGATGATCAGCAGCGGGATGTAGAAACCGCTGAACAGGGTGGCGTACCAGTCGGGGAAGGCCGCGAAGGTGGCGCCGGCGGCGGCGATCACCCAGACCTCGTTGCCGTCCCAGACCGGGGCGATGGTGTTGATGAGGACGCGCCGCTCGGTGCTGTTGCGGGCCATCGTCTGGGTGAGGACGCCGACCCCGAAGTCGAACCCCTCCAGGAAGAAGTAGCCGACCCACAGGAGGGCGATCAGGATGAACCAGAGATCGTAGAGATGCATGGCGATCCGTCCTCAGTACGCGATGGAGAGCGGCTTGTCCTGGTCGTCCGGGGACATGCGCAGGGTCGGGTCCTTGGTGGGGGGCCGCTCGTCGACATCGGGCCCCGGTCTGGAGTACTTGACCATCAGGCCGCCCTCGACCACCGCGAGGATCGCGTAGACCACGGTGAGCGCGACCAGCGAGCCGACCTGGGTACCCACGCTGACGTTGGGCGAGACGGCGTTCGCGGTCTTCATCAGGTGGAACACCACCCACGGCTGACGGCCCATCTCGGTGAAGATCCAGCCGAAGCTGTTGGCGAGCAGCGGGAAGCCGAGGGTCAGCGCGACGATCCGCCAGCTCCACTTGGTGAAGAAGTCGTTCATCCGGATCTTGTCCGTCATCATCAGGTTCGGCGGCTCGTCCTCACCCGTGCGGAACCTGGGTCTGACCCAGAATTTCTTGCGGGTGAGATAGAGCCCGAGCAGACCGATGGTGAAGCTGGTCATGCCGAAGAAGATCATCAGGCGGAATCCCCAGTACGTCATGAAGATGTTGGGGATGTAGTCGGCGCGGGTGCCGCCGAACTGCCGTACCTGCTCGTCGGCGCGGTCGTTGATGCCGGGGACGGGGGAGTGGAAGTTGCTCTTGGCGAGGAAGGACAGCGCACCGGGGACCTCCAGCGCGACGTCGTTGCGCCCCTTGCCGACGTTGCCCACCGAGAAGATCGAGAAGGGCGCCGGTCCCTGGGTGTCCCACAGGGCCTCGGCCGCCGCCATCTTCATCGGCTGCTGCTGGAACATCACCTTCGCCAGGCGGTCGCCGCTGAGCGCGGTGAGGATGCCGGCGACGGTGCAGACGATCAGGGCCAGCTTGAGCGAGCTGCGCATGGCCGCGATCCGCTTGCGGTTGGTGTCCTTGCCGCGCTTGGCCCGCCACAGGTGGTAGGCGGAGATGCCCATGACGAAGGCGGCGCCCGTGATGAACGCCGCCGTCAGGGTGTGGAAGACCTGCACCAGGGTGGTGTCCTGGAAGAGGACCCGCCAGATGTTGGTGAGCCGGGCCTTGCCGTTCGCCGGGTCGATCCGGTAGCCGACCGGGTGCTGCATGAAGGAGTTCGCGGCCAGGATGAAGTACGCGGAGAGAAGGCTGCCGATGGTGACGACCCAGATCGTCGCCAGGTGGATCTTCTTCGGGAGCCGGTTCCAGCCGAAGATCCAGAGTCCGATGAACACGGACTCGAAGAAGAACGCGACCAGCGCCTCCATCGCCAGCGGGGCGCCGAAGACGTCACCGACGAAGCGGGAGTAGCTCGACCAGTTCATGCCGAACTGGAACTCCTGGAAAATGCCCGTGACCACACCCAGCGCGATGTTGATCAGCAGCAGCTTTCCCCAGAACTTGGTGGCGTGGAAGTACTTCTCCTTCCCTGTCCGCACCCAGGCCGTCTCCAGACCGGCGACGATGCCTCCCAGGCCGATGCTGAGCGGGACGAAGAGGAAGTGGTAGACGGTCGTGACACCGAACTGCCACCGGGCAATGGTCTCCTGAGCGATTGCTAGTTCCACTACGTCCTTCTCTCGCTCGATCCGGCCGCAATCTGGATAAAAGGTATCTCCAGTGCATAGTCGCGTCGACTTGGGGAAAGCGCTGTGCCTACGTATCCCGATGGGGGTCGTATGTGCGTGGAGAGATATGCTTTCAGGGTGGTAAATGCCTATGTGGACGCGCCGGAACCGTGGAATGAGCGCGTAATTCTTGACCGTCGGTAAGGCAGAATCGGTCCATGACATCCACGGCCGTAGTCGTCGGCGGCGGGCCCAACGGGCTCGCCGCGGCCGCGCTGCTCGCCAAGGCGGGGCTCGACGTCACGCTGCTGGAGGCGGCCGACGAGGTCGGGGGCGGCACCCGCAGCTACGAGGATCTGCTGCCCGGCCTGCTGCACGACCACTGCTCCGCCATCCACCCCATGGCCGTGAACTCACCGGCCCTGCGTGAACTGGAGCTGGAACGGCACGGACTGCGCTGGCTCCTGCCCGAGGTCGACTGCGTCCACCCCCTGGACGACGGCACGGCGGGCGTACTGCTGCGCTCCGTCGCGGAGACCGCCCGCCTCCTCGGCCCCGACGGCGACCGCTACCGGGCGCTGATCGAACCCTCGGTACGGCACTGGGACGCGCTCGCCGGAGAGGTGATGGGCCCGCTGCTGCGCGTCCCCTCCCACCCGTTGCTGCTCGCCCGTTTCGGCCTGCCGACCACCCTGCCCGCCACCGCGCTCGCCCGGCTCTTCCGCACCCCGCAGGCCCGCGCACTCTGGGCCGGGGTCGCCGCCCACGCCTTCCGCCCGCTGGGCCGCCCGCTCACCTCGGCCATCGGCCTCGGCATCCTGGTCTCCGGGCACGCCGCCGGATGGGCCGTCGCCGAAGGGGGCTCGCAGTCCATCGCCCGCGCGCTGGAGAAGGTGCTGCGCGCATACGGGGGACGGGTCGAGACGGACGTCCGCATCACCGACCACCGGCAGATCCCGGCCGCCGACGTGACCCTGCTCGACCTCGACCCCGGCCAGGCCGCGACCATCTACGGCGACCGGCTGCCCGCCCGGACCCGGTCCGCGTACCGGCGCTTCCGCCGGGGCCCCGGCGCCTTCAAGCTCGACTTGGCGGTCGAGGGCGGGATTCCCTGGACCCATGAGAAGGCCCGGCACGCGGGTTCCGTCCACCTGGGCGGCACGGTGGACGAGATCGCGCGGGCCGAGCGGGACGTCACGACCGGACGCATGCCCGAGCGGCCGTTCGTCCTGGTCGGCCAGCAGTACCTCGCCGACCCCGGCCGCTCGGTGGGGAACGTGCACCCGGTCTGGGCGTACGCGCACGTCCCGTACGGCTACACCGGCGACGCCACGGATGCGATCCTGGGCCGGATCGAACGGTTCGCCCCCGGCACCCGCGACCGCATCGTGGGCCTGCGCGCCACCACCCCGGCCGGCTTCGCCACCGCCAACCCCAACTTCACGGGCGGCGACATCCTCACCGGCGCGAAGACGGCCCCCCAACTCATCCTGGGCCCCCGCCCCACCCTCGACCCCTACTCAACCGGCCTGCCCGGCGTCTACCTCTGCTCGGCCGCCACCCCACCGGGACCGGGCGCACACGGCATGTGCGGGGCGGGGGCGGCGGCTTCGGCGCTGCGGTACCTGGGGGCCGCCCCTCAGAAACCGAGCTGAGCCTCGCCCAGGACCTCGCCGCCTATGTGGGCGGCGAGCTTCCGTGCTCTGGGCAGGTCGCCCCAGTTGTTGACGTGGACGAAGACCGTGTGGTGCTCGGTCCAGCGGTCCGCCTGCGCCTGGTCGCCGTGGAACACGACCTGGACGCCGTCGTACTTCGCCGAGCCGTGCTGGTCCGCGTCCGGGTCCTCCGGCCACGAGCCCGACCACTGGATGGAGGCGGTGCCCTGGCCCAGAGCCGTCAGGAAGCGGTGATCCGCGCTCTTCACCGGATAGAACTCCCCGATGTCCAGCGGCAGATGCGGCCGGAGTTCGGAGGCGGTCGCCGTCGTCAGGTTGAGGTCGGCCCACACGGACTCACCCGAGGGGTCCGTCCGCACCTTCACACCGATCCTCGTGCCGGGCAGGACAGCGGCCATCCTCCGGACGTCGGCGACCGTCAGCAGATCAGCGGTCAGGTAGACCTCGTCGTCCTGCATCGCCAGCAGCGCGCACAGGCGCATGGCCTGTGCGTACGCCGTCGGCCTGTCGGTGGTCCGGAACACGGGGTACGCCTTGGAGTTGCCCATGCGTCGAACCGTCACACCTTCCCGCCGGTCCGGGCCAGCGAGTTTCCTCCGGTCAGCGCGCCAGTAGCTCCAGCGTGTCGATCACGCGGTTGGAGAAGCCCCACTCGTTGTCGTACCAGGCGACGACCTTGATGTGGCGGCCGTCGACGCGGGTGAGGGCGGAGTCGAAGATGGAGGAGGCCGGGTTGCCGACGATGTCGGAGGAGACCAGGGGGTCCTCGGAGTACTCCAGGACACCGGCGAGCGGGCCCTCGGCGGCCGTGCGGTAGGCGGCGAGCACCTCCTCGCGGGTGACGTCGCGGGCGACCGTGGTGTTCAGCTCGACGATCGAGCCGACCGGCACCGGGACCCGGATCGAGTCGCCCGACAGCTTGCCGTCGAGGTTCGGCAGGACCAGGCCGATCGCCTTGGCCGCACCCGTGGTCGTCGGCACGATGTTCACCCCGGCCGCGCGCGCCCGGCGGGGGTCGCGGTGCGGGCCGTCCTGGAGGTTCTGCTCCTGGGTATAGGCGTGCACGGTCGTCATGAACCCGTGCTCGATGCCCGCCAGTTCGTCCAGCACGGCGGCCAGCGGAGCCAGCGCGTTGGTGGTGCAGGACGCGTTCGACACGATGGTGTGCAGCGCCGGGTCGTAGGTGTCGCTGTTCACCCCGTACGCCAGCGTCACGTCGGCACCGTCCGAGGGGGCGCTCACCAGCACCCGCTTCGCGCCCGCGTCGAGGTGGGCGCGGGCGGCCTTCGCCGAGGTGAAGCGGCCGGTCGCCTCCAGCACGATGTCGACGTCCAGCTCGGCCCACGGCAGTTGCGCCGGCTCGCGCTCGGCGAGGACCTTGATGCGGCGGCCGTCGACCACGAGGGTGTCGCCGTCCACCTCCACCGGCCGCCCGAGCCGCCCGGCCGTCGAGTCGAAGGCCAGCAGCCGGGCCAGCCCCGCGGGTTCGGTGAGGTCGTTGACCGCGACGACCTCGAGGCCGGTGTCGCGTTCGAGCAGAGCCCGCAGCACGTTGCGTCCGATGCGGCCGAATCCGTTGATGGCGATGCGCGTCATGAATGGTGTCCCTTCCGTTCGCCCTCAGGTTCGCGGGCGGGGACCGTACGCGGGAGTGGCAGGAGCGCCATGGTTCACAAGGATCGCGCCAGGGCTACTCGCCCCGCGCGAACGTCCGCCGGTAGTCGCTCGGCGTGGTCCCCAGCACCCGCTGGAAGTGCAGCCGGAGGTTGGTGCCGGTGCCCAGCCCCACCTCGTCGGCGATCTGCTCCACGCTCCGCTCCGAACGCTCCAGCAGCTCCCGCGCCAGGTCGACCCGCGCCCGCGTCACCCACTGCATCGGCGTGTACCCGGTGTCCTCCGCGAACCGCCGGGAGAACGTACGCGGCGACACGGCCGCGTGCCGGGCCAGCGACTGGAGGCTCAGCGGCTCACCGAGCCGGTGCAGCGCCCACTCCCGCGTCGCGGCGAACCGCTCGCCCAGCGGCTCCGGCACACTGCGCGGCACGTACTGCGCCTGACCCCCGCTGCGGTAAGGCGCTGCGACCAGGCGCCGGGCCGCGTGGTTGGACGCGGCCACGCCCAGCTCGCCGCGCAGCATGTGCAGGCACAGGTCGATGCCGGAGGCCGCGCCCGCCGACGTCAGCACGCTGCCCTCGTCCACGAACAGCACGTTCTCGTCCACCCGGATCAGCGGATACCGGGCCGCCAGGGCGCGCGCGTAGTGCCAGTGCGTGGTGGCCCGTCTGCCGTCCAGCAGCCCGGTGGCCGCCAGCGCGAACGCCCCCGTGGAGATCGCCGCGAGCCGAGCACCCCGCCCGTGCGCCGCGACCAGCGCCGCCACCACCGGCTCCGGCGGGTCCTCCCGGTCCGGGAACCGGTAACCCGGCACGAACACCACGTCCGCCCACTTAAGCGCCTCAAGCCCGTGCGCCACGTGGTACGACAGACCGTCGCCGCCTGTCACCAGACCCGGCGCGGCCCCGCACACCCGCACCTCGTACGGCATGCTCGCGCGGGTCGTGAACACCTGCGCCGGGATACCCACGTCGAGCGGCTTGGCGCCCTCCAGGACGAGGACGGCGACACGGCGGAAACGGGAGGACGGCACGGGCAGCAGCGTACGCACCCTGGGGCGCGAAACCCCCGCAGGGCGCCGGGCAACCCCCCGATATGCTGCTGTTTTCTCCCGTACCGGCCGCCTCGGAAGGAATGCCCCGTGGAGTTCCGGCTGCTTGGCACCGTCTCCGTCGACACCCGCCGAGGACCGCTGCCGCTCGGTCCGGCCAAGCGTCGCAGCCTGCTCGCGGCGCTGCTGCTGTCGGCCAACACCCCGGTGCCGATGGGCCGGTTGACCGCCTGCCTGTGGGACGACGAGCCCCCGAGCCAGGCGCGCGGTGTCATCCAGGGCCATGTGTCCCGGCTGCGCGCCCTGCTCGCCGAGGGCGACGCGGAGGCGTACGGCGTCGAACTCCTCACCGCCGGGGACGCGTACGCGCTGCGGCTGCCCGAAACCCTGGTCGACGCCCAGCGGTTCGAGGAACTCCTCACCCTCGCCCGGGAACAGCGCGACCCCGCCGACGCGGTGCTCATGCTCGGCGACGCCCTCGCGCTGTGGCACGGCCCCGCCCTCGGCGGCGCCTTCGCCGGACCGCCGCTCCAGGCCGCCGCGCACTCGCTGGAGGAGTCCCGGCTCTCCGCGGTGGAGCAACTGGCTCTCGCCTACGGCAGGTTGGGCGAGCATCACCGGGCCGCCGCCGTGCTGCGTACCGAGGCCGTCGCGCATCCGCTGCGCGAGTCGCTGTCCGCCGCGCTGATGACCGCCCTGTACCAGGCGGGCCGGCAGTCGGAGGCGCTCGACTGGTTCCACCGCACCCGTCGGCTCCTCGCCGACGAACTCGGCATCGACCCCGGCCGTGAACTCGCCGACGCCTACGGGCTGATCCTGCGCGGCGACCCCGTACCCGAGCTGCCGGCCGCGCGTACCCAGGCCGAGCCCGTGGCCGAACCGGTGCGGCCGCCCGTACCGCCGCGTCCCGCGCTCGTGCCCGCCGAGGCGCACGCCGACCTGCTGCCCCGCGCGCCCCGCGGCTTCCACGGGCGCGGTGCGGAACTCGCCGCGCTCGGCCGGGCCGCCGCCGGGGAAGCGCCGGTGTGCCTGGTGACCGGGCCCGCCGGGGTCGGCAAGACCGCCCTCGCGCTGTGGTGGGCGCACCGCAACGCCGACGCCTTCCCCGATGGGCGGCTCTTCGCCGACCTGCACGGCTTCAGCGACACCGGCGAGCCGGCGGTGACCGAGGTACTGCGCGAGTTCCTGCTCGCGCTCGGGGTGCCGCCGCGCCGGATACCGGAATCGGCCGCGGCCGCCGCCGCGCTGTTCCGTACCCTCACCGACCGGCTGCGGCTGCTCGTCGTCCTGGACAACGCGCGCGACTCCGCCACCGTCCGCGCCCTGCTGCCCGGCGGCGCCGACTGCGTCACCGTCGTCACCAGCCGCCACCGCCTGGAGGGGCTCATCGCCTCCGACGCGGCCCGGCCCGTCCCGCTCGGCACGCTGGACGCGCAGGACGGTACGGCGCTGCTCGCGGGGGTCCTCGGGGAGGAACGGGTGGTCGGGGAGCCGGTGGCGGCGCGCAGGCTCGCGGAACTCTGCGGGGGGCTTCCGCTGGCCCTCAGGGTGACGGCGGCCCGGCTCGCGGGGCGCCCGCAGTGGAGCCTGGCCCACCTCGCGGACGAACTGGCCGACGAGCGCGGCCGGTTGGCCCACCTCGCGGTCGACGACACCGGGGTGCCGGCCGCCCTCCGGCTGACCGTGCAGCACCTTTCCGGCGAGGCCGCGCGCCACTTCGGCCGGCTCGGCCACCACCCCGGCACCCACTTCGACTCCTACACCGCGGCCGCCCTCGCCGGCACCGACCCGCCGGCCGCCGCCCGTGCCCTCGAACGCCTCGGCGCCGCCCACCTCGTCACCGAGACCGCGCCCGGCCGCTTTGAACTGCACGACCTCGTACGCCTCTACGCCCGCGACCTCGACCCCGCGACCGGCCCGCAGGCCCTCCGGGGCGTCCTGGACCACTACATCGCCACCGCCCTCGCCGCCGCCGAGACGGCCCAGCCGGGCGGCGAGCCCTGCTTCGCGCTGCCCGCGGGCTTTCAACGCCCGTCCGCCGTACGGGACTTCGCCGACCGTGCGGAGGCGATGGGCTGGCTGGCCGCCGAGCGGGAGGACCTGGCACGGGCGGTGTCCGCCGCGCGGGCCGCCGGGCTGGACGACCGGGCCTGGCGGATCATTCTCCTCCAGTGGCCGCAGGTCGTCTGGCGCTCGCGGGACAACTGGGTGCCGCTGCTGTACACCGCCCTGGAGTGCGCCCGGGCCGTGGATGACCCGTACGCCGAGTCCCGCGTCCGTACCCTGCTGGGCTGGGTCCTCAGCGAGGAGGGGCGTCTCGCTGACGCCCTCACCCTCCTCGAACCCTCACCCGCCCTGGCCCGCCGCACCGCCGACCGCCTCGGCGAGGCCACCGCCCTCATCAACCTGGCCGTGGTCCAGTCCGCCCAGGGCGACCTGGACGCGGCCCTGGCCAACTGCACCCGAGCCGCCACCCTGGCCCGCGAGGAGGGCAACCCCCACACCGAGATGCTCGCCCTCCTCCACCTCGCCCGCACCCACCTCACCTCCGGCGCCCCGGACGCGGCCCTGGGGGTCGCCCAAACCGCCCTGAACCTCGGCCCCGAACACGAGGAAGCCGCCCGCACCTCCCTCCTCCACACCGTCTGCGGCGAAGCCCACCTGGCCCTCGGCAACAAACCCGAAGCCCTCCACCTCCTCGAACGCGCCGCCGACGAAGCGGAGTCCACGGGCTACGACGAAGGCGCGGTCCGCGCCCTCGAGGCGTTGTTGCGGGTGAGCGGCCGAGCGGACCACCGACGCCGGCACGAGGAGGCGGTACGGAGGCTGGCGGGAGAGGACTTGTAGCGGTCGCTACGGTGACCCCGTGTGCCTCTACGCCGTGAACCCCTACAAGCTCCACTACGCGTGCCTCTCGTGCCGGGTCAGTTTCAAGCGGCATGCGGACCGGGAGCACGCGTGCCCGAACTGTGCCCGGCCGCTGGTCTGTGCCGGGCGCGACTTCGCTCCGCCGCGTAGGCGGGATGTCGCGGGATGGTCCGTGGTCGCCGCGGTGCTGGGGGAGGGGCTGCGGTTCGACGGGCGGTCGGGCTGCGGGTGCCGGAAGGAGCCGAAGTACCGGCCCCGGACGCGGGCGGAGTTGCGGATGCGGCGGATCGTCGCCCTGCGGGACGGGGTGGCGCTGGCCGAGGTGCTGGGGCGGGTTGATCCGGCGGACGGCAGCGGCCCCGGCTCTGCGTCAGAGGGACGTTAGCCGGACGTCAGTGGGACGGCAGTGGGGGTGGGGAGAGTGGGGGTGTCAGCAGGTCAGGGGCTGGCCGGCGGTTCGGATGGGCCGTTGTCCGCGTTTCACCTCCCGGGGGAATGAATCATGAACGCTTCGCGCCGTACGGCACTGTTCTCCGTAGCTGCTTCCGCCGCGCTCGCCTTGTCGCTGTCCGCCTGCCAGAGCGGGGAGGGGGCCAAGGCCGAGGGGGCGGCGCCCGTGGCCAAGGAGACGGTCTCCGCGCCCGCGTCCGCCGCCGCCGGCACGAGCACCAGCGACAACACCGGCTCCGGCACCAGCACCGCCGTCGGGACCGCGCACAAGTCCAACTCCCCGTCCTCCGGGGCCAAGAAGGGCACCGCCACCCCGCTCTGCCGGGCTCAGGACGTCAAGGTCAGCTCCGAGCGGCAGGACGGGCCGCCGTACACCCACATCATCCTGACCGCGCGGAACACCTCGGGTCACCGGTGCGAGATGGCCGGGTTCCCGCACATCCAGTTCCTGGAGAGCCACAAGCAGGACGTGCCGTCGGTGGCGAAGAGCAAGCCGGCCGTGCCGACCGTGCTGAACCCCGGTGACCCGGCGTTCGTGCTGGTCAAGCTGTCCGACGGCGGGGTGGACGAGGACAACGAGGTGGTGAACGCGTTCCAGCTCGTGCTCCAGGGCGACTCCACCGTCATCGCGGTGGACTCCTCGGCCGGCGGCGGCCTCGCCGTCGACCCCGCGAAGACGCTCACCGGCTACTGGACGACCGAACTGCGCAACGGCGCCGACGACTTCTGATCCGTACCCGGTGCGGACGCCCCCTCGGGAGAGGAAGATCACCCGTGGGGGTGCGCTCTTGGCCAGGCAGGGCGCACGCGGTACCGTCGGGGCGATATCGACGACGGCGAAACGGAAGCCGGTGAGAAACCGGCACGGTCGCGCCACTGTGTGCGCGGTCCCTCAAGGGGCCGCGCGAGTCAGACCCGTGGCCGTCGTCCTGTGCACCACCGAGATGGGACGCGAACTCCCAGAGGAGGTACTGCCATGGCGCAGACCGTCGCTCAGCCGACAGCCGGAAACCCCGCCGTTCCCGCCAAGCTGCCGCTGAAGGAGATAGCGCCCTGGGCGGTCTTCTTCGGCGTGCTCATGCTGGTCCTGCTGTACTTCGTCGGCGCCGAGCAGGGCGCCACCTCCGTGTTCAACGGCACGGACGTCCACGAGTGGGTGCACGACGCCCGCCACCTGCTCGGCTTCCCCTGCCACTGACGCGAGGGACGCCGCACACCCATGAACTCCGCAACCGTGAGAAACCTCCTCGTGCGGGGCATGCTCGCCGGCCTCGGCGCCGGAGTGCTCGCCCTGATCGCCGCGTACTTCCTCGGCGAGCCGAACGTGGACAGCGCCATCAGCTTCGAGGGCCACCACTCCCACGAGCACGAGGTCGAAGTCGTCTCCCGCTCCCTCCAGTCCACCGCCGGACTGGCCACCGGCGTCCTCGTCTACGGGGTCGCCTTCGGCGGCATCGCCGCGCTCGCCTACTGCTTCGCGCTCGGCCGCGTCGGCCGCTTCGGCCCCCGCGCGACCGCGCTGCTGCTGTCCGGCACCGCGCTGCTCGCCGTGTACGTCGTACCGTTCCTGAAGTACCCGGCCAACCCGCCCTCGGTCGGCGACCCGGACACCATCGGCAAGCGCACCACGCTGTACTTCCTGATGATGCTGCTCAGCATCCTCCTGGCGATCGGCGCCACCCTCCTCGGCAAACGCCTCGCCCCCCGCCTGGGCAACTGGTATGCGACCTTCACGGCCGTGGCCGCCTTCGCGGTGGCCATCGGTCTGGCCTACGCCTTCCTCCCGGTCATCAACGAGGTCCCGGACCACTTCCCGGCCACCCTCCTCTGGCGCTTCCGCCTCTCCGCACTGGCCATCCAGACAGTGCTGTGGACCGCCTTCGGCCTCCTCTTCGGCGAGCTGGCCGACCGCCTGCTGAACCCCCGCCCTGCGGCGGAGCGCAGCACGGGCCAGGCAGTCGCCGCCTCCCACTGAGCCAGGGATGTGAGGAGGGGCCCCGGAGTTTCCCGGGGCCCCTTTTCACTCAGTTGTGTCGCATCCTCTTTTCGTAGGTCAGCCTCCGCCGAAATTCCGTGGAGCCCACCTGCGTGGCGTGGAATGATCTTCGGCGACTGCTGGCGGAAGAGAAGGCTGAAACCGTGTACGTACCGTCATCCGCACGAGCCCTCGATGATGACGAGCGTGAGCTGGTAGAGCTGGCACGCCGCACGATAGACGCGCATACCGACGCCGGGCCCGACGAAGACGGGGTCCACACGATGGGCGCGGCGGTCATGGCCGCCGACTACCGGATGTTCGCCGGAGTGAACCTCTACCACTTCACCGGCGGCCCCTGCGCGGAACTCGTGGCTCTGGGCGCCGCACGAGTCCAGGGCGCCCGCCAGATGCGCTGCATCGTCGCCGTGGGAAATCACGGGCGCGGGGTCATCGGCCTGTGCGGGCGCGATCGGCAGGTCTTCGTCGACTACTACCCCACCATGCGCGTCATCGTGCCCACGCCCGAGGGGCCCAGGTCCGTTCTCGCCGCCGACCTGATGCCGCTGACTCAGCGATGGACTCCGGAAGGCATGAGCGAGCTCGACCCGTCGCTCTATCAAGACCCCGAGACGGCCGGTCCCCCGATCATCCGGTTCAATCCCCGCTACCTCGAAGCCGTCCGCTCCGGCGCCAAGACCAGGACCACCCGCTTCCGGGACGCGGCCCAACTTGGGCCCGCACGGCTGGTGTTCGAAAGCGACCCCGAGGTCGTCCTGCCGGCAGAGGTGACCGGCATCAGGCACTGCCTGGTCGGCGACCTTACCGACCAGGACGCCCAGGCCGAGGGACTGACGACCGTAACCGAACTCCGGGAAGCCCTCCAGGGCCACTACCCGGACCTGGCGGCAACCGACGCAGTCGACGTGATCACCTTCCAGATCAACGACAAGACAGGCGCCGCTACTCAGTAGGTGTCCAGTGGTATTCATGCAGTGTGGATACCGCGATAGGCGCCCGTGACCTCCCCTTCGATGCCGTCTTGTGTGACCTCGACGGGGTGATCCGCTTCTATGACACCGTCGAGGTGACACGCCTGGAGGAGGCAGCGGGCCTGCCGGAGGGCATCACGGCGGCTATCGGATTCGCGCCGGAGAACGACCTGCCCCTGTTGCTCGGGCAGATCACCAGAGATCAGTGGGCCCAGTCGATCGTGCATGGCCTCAGATCCCATGTTTCGTTGCGTGACGCTCACGCGCTGGCCAAGGCGTTCACCGAAGCCGGCTTCTGGGCGGACGAAGCTGTCGTCAGCCTTCTGCGTCAGGTCCGGGAGCATTGCCCAGTCGTCCTTGTCACGAACGCGACGGTGTGGCTCGACGAGGACCTCGCGGTGCTCGGACTGGCTCGGCTTCGGCGGGTTGAGGCAGTGGCTCATAGTCCCGGCAGTTGCGGCGAGCATGTATCCGTCCCGGCGCCGCGGCATGGCCTACTCGCACACACCTACCGGCCAGAGTGCAAAGACACCTACTCACCCCCGAGCGGTCGTCCCAACCGCAGGTTCCAGCGGCGCGCTCGTCCCGAGAGTTCCGTCGCGGTGAGCGGTGGCACGTCCAGCCGCCAGAAGGTGCCAGTGGGTAGGCCCAGCGCGTGGACCACGGCCGCTCGCACCACCTCGGGCTCCACGACGGCGATCGTGCGGCCCTCGGGCGTTGACTCCAGCCAGTGGCCCACCCGTGCGCACAGGTCCTGTACCGACTCGCCGTCCGGTGCCGGGTAGTCCGGGTCGGTCAGCCAGTGGGTCAGTGCTTCCCCCTCCGTCGCGGCGACCTCGGCCAGGGTGCGGCCCCGCCAGCGGCCGGTGTTTAGTGGGGCGAGGTCCGTCGCCACCGTGCCGCGTAGGCCCAGTGCCTCGGCCGTGGCCCGGCACCGGGCACCGGATGACAGGACCACCCGGGCCGCCTCCGGGAAGGCCGCGCCTGCTGCCCGGGCGGCTGTCGCGTCGTCGATGGACGAGGAACCGTCGTAGAACCGGGCCTCCCGGAGCGCGGGGCCGATGGCGGGCGAGATGAGCACCAGGCGACTGGTCACTCGGGGAAACCTCCTGGTCGTAAGTCCCGGCCCCGCGGCGGGGGCCGGGACGAACGGGTGGTCGGGCTAGCGCAGTTCACTCCGCACGGTACGGGCCGCCGTCACCAGGTTCTCCAGGGACGCCCGTGTCTCCGGCCAGGCGCGGGTCTTCAGGCCGCAGTCCGGGTTGACCCAGAGCCGTTCGGCGGGGATCGCCTTCAGCCCCGTACGCAGCAGCTCGGCCGCCTCTTCCGCGCTCGGCACGCGGGGGGAGTGGATGTCGTACACACCCGGACCCGCCTCGCGGGGGTAGCCGTGCGCGGCGAGTTCGCGGGCCACCTGCATGTGGGAGCGGGCGGCCTCCAGGCTGATGACATCGGCGTCGAGGTCATCGATGGCCCGCACGATGTCCCCGAACTCGGCGTAGCACATATGGGTGTGGACCTGGGTCTCCGGCCGGACGCCCGCCGTGGTGAGCCGGAACGCCTCGGTGGCCCAGGCGAGATAGCCGGGCCGGTCGGCGGCGCGCAGCGGGAGCGTCTCGCGCAGCGCGGGCTCGTCCACCTGGATCACCGAAGTACCCGCCGCCTCCAGGTCGTTGACCTCGTCGCGCAGGGCGAGGGCGACCTGGCGTGCGGTCTCCCCGAGGGGCTGATCGTCGCGGACGAAGGACCAGGCGAGCATGGTCACCGGACCCGTCAGCATGCCCTTGACCGGGCGGTCGGAGAGGGACTGGGCGTACGTCGTCCAGCGGACCGTCATCGGCTCGGGGCGGGAGATGTCGCCGGCCAGGATCGGCGGGCGGACGTAACGGGTGCCGTACGACTGGACCCAGCCGTGCTGGGTGGCGAGATAGCCGGTGAGCTGCTCGGCGAAGTACTGCACCATGTCGTTGCGTTCGGCCTCGCCGTGCACCAGGACGTCCAGGCCGGTCTTCTCCTGGAAGGAGATCACCTCCCGGATCTCGGCCTTGATGCGCTCCTCGTACCCGACCGTGTCGATCCGGCCCGCCCGCAGGTCCGCGCGCGCGGTGCGCAGCTCGCCGGTCTGCGGGAACGAGCCGATCGTGGTCGTCGGCAGCAGCGGCAGCCGGAGGTGGGCCCGCTGGGCGGCGGCCCGCTCGGGGTACGGCTGGGCGCGGCGGGCGTCGGCCTCCGTTACGGCCTCCGCGCGGGACCGGACCGCCGGGTCACGGGTGATCGGGGAGCCGGTGCGGGAGGCCAGGTCGGCCCGGTTGGCGGCGAGTTCGGCGGTGATCGCGTCCGTGCCGCGCGCCAGGCCCCTGGCCAGGGTGACGATCTCGGCGGTCTTCTGCCGGGCGAAGGCCAGCCAGCGCAGGATCTGCGGCTCGATGTCCCGCTCGGGGGCGGTGTCCAGCGGTACGTGCAGCAGGGAGCAGGAGGCGGCCACGTCGACCCGGCCGGCCAGCCCGAGCAGGGTGCCCAGGGTGGCGAGGGACTTCGACAGGTCGTTGACCCAGATGTTCCGGCCGTTGACCACACCGGCCACCAGCCGCTTGCCGGGCAGCCCGCCCACTGCGGCGAGCGCGTCCAGGTTGGCGGCCGCGGCCTCGGTGAAGTCCAGCGCCAGCCCCTCCACCGGCGCCTTGGCCAGCACCGGCAGCGCCTCGCCGAGCCGGTCGAAGTAGGAGGCGATGAGCAGCTTGGGCCGGTCGGTCAGCGCACCCAGGTCACGGTAGGCCCGCTCGGCCGCGTTCAGCTCGGCCGGCGTCCGGTCCTGCACCAGCGCGGGCTCGTCGAGCTGGACCCACTCCGCCCCGGCCGCGCGCAGATCCGCCAGCACCTCGGCGTACACCGGGAGCAGCCGGTCCAGCAGGGTCAGCGGATCGAAGCCGGCGGGGACACCGGGCGCGGGCTTGGCCAGCAGCAGGTAGGTGACCGGGCCGACCAGTACCGGCCGGGCGGCGAGGCCCAGCGCGAGGGCCTCCTTCAGTTCCGCGACCTGCTTGGCGGAGTCGGCGGAGAACACGGTGTCCGGTCCCAACTCGGGCACCAGATAGTGGTAGTTGGTGTCGAACCACTTCGTCATCTCCAGCGGCGGCACCTCTTGCGTACCGCGCGCCATGGCGAAGTAGCCGTCCAGCGCGTCGGCCTCGACGGCGGCCCGGTGCCGCTGGGGGATCGCGCCGACCATCACGCTGGTGTCCAGCACATGGTCGTAGTACGAGAAGTCGCCGGTCGGAACCTCGTCGATCCCGGCTTCGGCGAGCGCCTGCCAGTTGGTGCGGCGGAGGTCGGCCGCGGTGGCCCGGAGGGCGTCGGCGGTGACGCGGCCCTTCCAGTAGCCCTCGATCGCCTTCTTCAGCTCCCGGTCCTGGCCCTGACGCGGGTAGCCGTACACGGTGGACCGTGCTGCCGCGGCTGCGGACTTCGGTGTCACGGAGATCTCCTTCACGAGATGAATCCCTGAGGTCCCGGCGACGGGACGAGCACGTGAAGGGGTGACGGCCAGGCGGCCCCGGCCCGCGCGCTGCGGCGCGGTGGTCCGTCTGGTTGCGTACGCCGACCCGCCCTCGAGGTCACCGGAACTCCGTACGCGAGTACGCGCACGGGCAGTTGGCAGGTCTTCGGACTCGCGGGCGCGTCCTCACCAGGAGGACACCTACTGGCCGTCGCTTCCCGGGTCCGTGCGTCGGACCCAGTGCGTATGACGGCGGTCGTTCCCGCTCACCGCTGCGGGGCAGTCCCGGATTCCCACCGGGTTCCCTCTTGCGACACCCCGCCTGGCGGACGGGGCGAACCAGCTACGGGGATCAGCCTACGGGCCATGACGGCGCGCCGCCGGTACCGTCCGGCATTCGGATGGTGATCCGGGCCACGCGTACGGCGGTCACTTCGCGGCCGGGTCCAACTGGGCCAGCGCGGCCGTGACCAGGGCGGCCGTGCCGGTGTCCAGGGTGAGGCGGACGCTGGGGAGGTAGCGGGGGGAGTGGTTGTGGGGGAGGCCGCGGAACTTCTCGGCCGGCCCGGTGCCGGGGGCCGCCGCCCACTGGGTGGGGCCGACAGAGCCGAGCATCCAGTAGGCGCCCCGGATGCCGGGCCGGCCGTGCAGATGGCCGCCCGCGCCGGTGAGCAGCGGGAAGTCCTCCGTCGCCGACGACGCCGGCCAGCCGGTGACGCGGGCGGCGCCGAAGGCCGCCTGGTGGGCGGCGCGTACGGCCGCCGTCACGCCGGGGTCGGGCCGGGTGACCCCGGAGCGGGCCAGCTCGCGCACGGTGACCCGCGGCGGCAGCGCGGCCGAGGCGGCCTCCGCGCGCACCACCCGCTCCACCGCCGCCGTGCCCCGGACGAGCGCCGCCTCCGACAGGGCGCGGACGGTGACCCGCAGCTCGGCACGGGTGGCTATGACGTTGCCGGTGCGCCCGGTGTCCCCGGCGCGCAGCGAGGACGCGGTGACCAGCAGCCGCTCCGCCGGGTCCGTCTCGCGGGCGGCGACGGCCGGGAGCCGGGTCACCGCACCGGCCGCCGCCAGCAGCGGATCGGCCGTCAGGTGCGGGGTGGCCGCATGCCCGCCGTCCCCCTCGAAGACCACCTCCAGCGTCACGCTGCCCGCCATCAGCGGCCCGTCGGCGTGCGCCACCATCCCGGCCGGGAACGCGGCGGTGTGCTGGGCGAGCACCACGTCCGGCGCGGTGATCCGGTCGTACAGGCCGTCCTCCAGCATGGCGCGGGCGCCGCTCAGCGTCTCCTCGGCGGGCTGCCCGACGACCAGCAGGGTGCCGCGCCAGCGGTCCCGGTGCTCCGCGAGCCAGCGGGCGGCGGCTGCCGCGCACGCCAGGTGGGCGTCGTGCCCGCAGGCGTGCATCACCGGCACCGGCCGCCCGTCCGGTCCCGGCGCGGTCGCGGTGCTGGCGTACGGTACGCCGGTCTCCTCGGCCACCGGCAGCGCGTCCAGCTCGGCGCGCAGCAGCACGGCCGGGCCGTCGCCGTTGGCCAGTTCGGCGGCGACCCCGTGCCCGCCGACCCCGCGCAGCACCCGGAAGCCGTCGGCCGTGAGCCGGTCCGCGAACCGGGCGGCGGTGCGCTCCTCGGCGCCGGACAGCTCGGGGTGCCGGTGCAGGTCGAGATACAGCTCGGCGGTGGACGGCAGCAGGGCGTCCAGACCTGGCGGCACACCACCGCCCACGGTCACGGACGGACGGGACTGGTCGCTGCTCACGGCGGGGCTCCAGGGGGTCGTCGTACGGGGGTGTCAGCGAAGTGACAGCCATCGGTCAGGGAGTTGGTGCCGGACGCGCGTAGAAAGGTGGTGTCGGGGGGCGCGCTCCTCCGGCTGGTTCAGCGCACCACCGGACGGGGCCGTCCCGGCCGGCCGCAGGTCACCTGACCCGGAAGGAGCCACCATGGCTGACAACACCCTCGCCTCCCTCGCCCAGGAGATCCTGGACCTGGAGTCGGAGACCTTCGAGATCACCGACTACTCGGACGCCAGCGAGGTCATGCTCGGTTCGTCCACGAGCTGTTCCTCCACCAGCACCTGCTCCAGCACCACCAGCACCACCTCCTGCACCGCCTGACCCAGGCGCTCGCACCCACGGTCCCCGGCCCGCCTCGGCGCGCCGGGGACCGCCGGTGTGCGCGGGCCCCTTCGACGGCCCGCGCCCGACGAGCAGAACGCCTGCCCCGCTCACGGGAACGGATGCGGCACCCGCCGCAACTCCTCCTCCCGCAGCGGCGCCGGAACCATGCCCGCCCGGTACGGCGCGGTCCGCAGCCTCGGCATCGTGAGGGCCCGCTGCCGCGGCCAGCCGAAGTCGATCGGCAGCAGCCCCGGAGCCAGCGTGGCCACCGTGCGCAGCCCCATCCGCCGCTGCTCGGGCGTGGTCTGGTCGACGGCGATCACCTCGCAGCCCGCCCCGCCCAGCAGGTCCCGCACCAGCAGCAGATCGTCACGGAGGTCACCAGTGCGCGGCCGCCGCTCCTCCCAGGACGCGAACAGCTCGTCCAGCGGAGCCGTGCGGGGCGGCTTCAGATAGCCGGTGGCGTGGACCCGCATCGCGGGCAGCCCGAACAGCGCCGCGTGGTCCGGGAGGCGCTTGACCAGGTCGAAGTCCTCGGTCATGGCGGCGAGTTCGGCGGGCCGTTCGGCGACCTGGCCGGGCAGGTGCGGGATGTAGGTCAGGATCTCGGAGACCGCCGACTCCACGGCCGTCTCCGGGTCGAAGGACGCGCCCGCCGCGAAGGCCAGGGAGCCCGGCGCGTCGTCGCGGCGGACCGCGAGCCCGGTGACGACGGGCACCGGGAGGTCCACCCGGTTGTCGAAGACATGCACGTCGTACCCCTGGAGCGCGGCCCGCGCCACCATCGCCCGCACGCCCGGCGAGCGCACCGAGTCCAGGTCGATCTCGGGGAGCGGGAGATCGCCGTACCAGCCGAGCAGGAAGGCGTCCCGCTCGATGAGTTCGAGCAGGCCGAAAAAGACGGCCTCTTCCCAAGTGCTGCCGATGGCGCAGCCGTTGGAGCACTCGAAGACGAAGTTGTCGGCGGCCGTGCCCGCGCTGTAATAGACGAGCCGGGCCGGGACCAGCACCGGGCGGCCGTCCCGCAGCGACCAGCCGGTGACCCAGGGGATCGGCCGGGCCGGGTCGAAGGGCTCGACCATCGGGTCCTCGGCGTAGGTGCGCGGACCGTACAGCCCGCAGGTGCGCGGGTCGAGGGCGCGGTCGCCCAGCTCGTCCAGCGAGGCCGTCACCACCGGCGCGCGGTGTCGGCGATGGGTGCCCGCGTACCGCTCCAGGCCCTCCAGGAAGGCCAGGTCGCGGCTGGCCGCGAAGGAGTTGGCCTGGCCGCTCCAGGTGACGTCGGTGAGACCGGCGTACCCCCGCATGAAGACGCTGCCCGCGACCGGCGCGGTGGTGGGGGAGGTGACGTCGATCCAGGTGCCGCCGCCCAGCACCCCGCACACCGGGTTGGCCAGCGCCTTCACCGGCAGCGAATGGTCCGACGCCCGGCGCAGCCGGTAGGAGTCCGGGCGCGGCTTGGGCAGCGGACCCGGCGCGGGGAGTGTCGCCTCCGCCGCCGCGCGCCGGGCCGCCTCCTCGGTGAAGGGACGGCAGCGCGGGCACATCGGCTCCGGCAGCAGCGGGAACGTCCGTACCCGCAGCGTCTCCAGGTCCACCTCCGTGACCTGAGGCAGCTCGGCGTCCGGGCCCTCGGCGGTGTGCCGGGCGGCGCCGGAGGCGATCAGCCGGTGCAGCGACCACACCGCGTCCACCGTGTGGTCCGGCAGCACCGGCCACGCCCCGGCCGCCGTGGTCTGCGTACCGGTCTCCAGCGCCTCCCGCTCGGTACGGGTACGCAGCCGCTGGCGGCGCATCGCCAGGCAGGTCCCGCAGGCCGGGCCGGCCGCCGGGGTGCCGCCCCAGGGACCGAGCAGTACGGCCTGCGCGGTCAGGTGCACGGTGGCCGGGTCGGCGGGGAGCCCGGTGTCGCCCAGCACGTTGGTGTCGCCGATCCGGGAGACGGCGGGCGCGGGCAGCCCGGCAGCCGTGGCGCGTACCGCCAGCCGGGAGTGGAGGTCGGCCCGCGCGGCCTCCAGCGCGGTCATCGTCGTCGTCATGTCCGGTTGCTCCAGCGGAAGATCCGGGTGGCGACCACCCCGAAGACCAGGGCGAACACGGCGAGGCCCGCGCAGTCCAGCGCGATGTCCCCGAGGTCGCCCCGGCCGCCCATGGCGTCGGTGAGGCCGTCGTTGAGATAGTGCAGCGGCAGCACCTTGGCGGCGGTGCGCAGCCAGCCCGGCATCAGGTCGTCCGGGAAGAACGAGCCGGACAGGAACGCCATCGGCACCATCACCAGGTTGGCGATGGCCGCGACCGCCTCCGGGGTGTCCGCCAGGCTGCCGACCACCAGCCCCATGGCGAGGAACGCGGTCACCCCCAGCACCAGCAGCGGCAGCGCCGCCCACCAGGGCCCCATCAGCTTCAGCCCGAAGAACGGCAGCAGCGCGACGGCGGTGAAGAGCACGGTCTGCGCCAGCGCCACCCCCATCGCCACCGTCCACCGCGAGGCCAGCAGGGTGCGCAGCGGGGTCGGGGTGCGCCAGATCAGCCGGAGCAGGTCGTCCCGGCGCCACTGCATCAGCGCGAACCCCACCGAGAACACGGCCGCGTTGCCCACGCCCCAGGACAGCACGCCCGGCGCGATGTAGTTGATGGAGGCCAGCCCGCCGTTGACCTTGTCCCCCTGGAAGATCAGGCCGAACAGCACCAGGAAGGCGAGCGGGAAGGCGAAGGTGAAGAAGAGGGTCGTCTTGTCGCGCACGCTCGCGACATAGGTGGCCCTGGTCAGTGCGGCGTAGGCGCTCAACGGTGGTGCTCCGATCCGGTGCCGGTCAGCGAGAGATAGGCGTCTTCGAGGGTGGGGGTGCGTACGGAGACCGAGTCGATGTCCACCAGGTCGCCGAGGGCGGGCAGCACCCGGTTGGGCACCGTCGTCTCGATGACCAGGTCGGCGCCCTGCACGGTGGCCCGGTCCACGCCGGTCAGCGCGAGCGCGGCCTCAGGGGAGACCTTGTCGGCGGGGACCAGCAGGCGGGTCGGCGCGGCCAGGGCGCGGATCAGGCTGCGGGGCGTGTCCAGCGCGACGACCCGGCCCCCGGCGATGATCGCCACCCGGTCGCACAGCGCCTCGGCCTCGTCCAGGTAGTGGGTGGTGCAGATGATCGTCCGCCCCTCCGAACGCAACGACCGCAGCAGCTCCCACAGTTCACGCCGCGCCTCCGGGTCGAGGGCGGCCGTCGGCTCGTCCAGGAAGATCAGCTCCGGCTCGTTGAGCAGCGCGGTGGCCACCGCGAGCCGCTGCCGCTGGCCGCCGGAGAGATGGTCGATCCGGGCGTCCGCCTTCTCGGTCAGCCCGACCCGCTCCAGCGCGGTCTTCGCGGCCTCCGGCGCCATGCCGTACAGCGCGGCCACCGTGCGCAGATGCTCGGCGGCCGTCAGCCGGGCGAAGAACGCCGACGCCTGGGTCTGGACGCCGATCCGGGCCAGCAGCGCGATGTCACGCGGCCAGGGGCTCTGCCCGAACACGGTGACACGGCCGGAGTCGGCCTCCCGCATGCCCTCCACGATCTCCACCAGGGTGGTCTTCCCCGCGCCGTTCGGCCCGAGGATGCCGAAGAACTCCCCGTGGCGCACCTCCAGGGAGACGCCGTCGAGCGCCGTCACCTCCCCGTAGCGCTTGCTGACGCCGTCCAGGGCGACGACGGTCTCGGTAGCGGCGCCGCGCGGGGCGGCCTCCGTCCTGCTGTCGGGTGCGCTCATCTCGCCTTTCCTCAACTGGTCTACTGCGGACGGGACGTGGCGCCCCGGTTCGGACGTGGGGGAGGCGGCCGGAGCCGCTTCGGTGGTACGCCGGTCCCGCAGGCGCCGGCCGAGCCCGCCCAGCACCCACAGCACTAGGACGGCGGCGAGCAGCGCGGGCGGCAGCGACCAGGCGAGCACCGCCAGGCCGTCCGGCAGCATCGTGCGCAGCGCCGCCCCGCACAGCACCAGCAGCGCCGCGCTCTGCACCGCCGTCAGCAGCGCGAACCCGCCGTACAGCAGCCGCAGGCGCGCCGGGTACGCGGCCAGGCCCGGACCCCGCCGGAACAGCGCCCGCGCCGCGAGGCCGGTGAAGGTACGGGCGCCCTCGGACAGCGCGGTCACACCGAGCGCGTGCCCGAGCGCCTTGTAGCCGTCCAGCGGGGGCAGCGGGAGCAGGTTGGCCACGCCGAGGACCGTGCCGAGCAGCAGCAGCGCGCCCAGCGCGGGCCGGGCCTCGGCGCCGGACGGGAGCAGCGCCCACACGGCGTAGAACGGCACCAGGAACAGCAGGTTGGCGAAGACGCCCGCGCACGCCGTGGCCACCTTCCGGGCCCGGCTGCCGAGGAACTGGACGTCCTCCACCTCGCAGTACAGATACGTGGTGAAGCAGATCCAGCGCAGCCCGATCTCGGTGACCCGCCCGCCCCAGGCCCGCGCGAACAGCCCGTGCGCCAGCTCGTGCAGGGCCAGCCCGCACCACAGCACACAGCCGATCGCGAACAGCAGCACCGGCTGGCGCGCGGTCTCCTCCGTCTGTTGCCACAGCGTCCCGGCCTGCGCCGCGACGGCGACGAACACGCCGACCGCCAGCGCCGTCAGCACCGCCAGCACGGCTGGTCGCCGGGCGGGCGCGGTGAGCCGGTGCAGCCGGTCCATCAGCGCGGGAGCGTCCGCCACCATGCGGGTCCGCCCGGCCAGAATCCCGTTCGGCGGCCGCTCCGGACCGGCCGGGGGCGCTGCCGCCGGCGCGGGGGAGCCCTCCAGCAGACCGCGCCCGTGCAGCAGCCGGAGCAACTGCCCCCACTGCGCCTCCCCGAGCCGGGCCCCGAACGCGCCCGCGTACTCCCCGCCGATCTCCTCCAGCGTGCGGGAACCGTCCAGCCGGGTGATCAGGAAGTGCTCCTTCGGCCCCAGCTCCAGCCGCCGCCCCGTACGCGGGTCCTTCAGCAGATGGATACGGGCCGCACCGCGCACCAGCCGGGGCCCCGCCACCAGATCGGGGCGCACCCTGGGCCGGCTGGCCAGGAACGTCCCCGTGGTCACCCCTCACCCCCACGACGCCAGCCCGCCAGCGAGTCGCCCGCGTCGGCCTCGGCACCCCGCGCGCCGCCGTCCCGGAGGGCGCGGGCCAGCACGTACGACAGGAACGCCTCGTCGCGCACGGTCGTGCTGAGCCGGTTGTTGGTCATGTGCAGATACGGCGAGAGCAGCATCGGCAGCGCCTGCGCCGGGTCGGTGGGGCGCAGGTCGCGGGTGCCGTCCCAGGAGCGGAACACCAGCGCGCCGTCGCGGGTCAGCGCCAGGGCCCGGTCGCGCAGCTCGGCGCAGTGCTCGGCCCAGCCGCGCAGGAACACCGGGAGCCGCCCGGTCTCGCCCGCCGCGACCGCCGCCCGGATGTCCCGGAACCGGCCCGGCAGACTCGCGCCCATCGCGGTGTACGCGCGGTCGTAGCCGTCGTCGGCGGTGTAGTTGGTGCTGGAGAACGCCCGGTTCCAGAAGGTGTGATAGCGGTCCAGGAAGGACAGCAGGGCCTCGTCGTCCCGGAGGAACGTCCCGGCCATCACCATCATCAACTGGGCGGACAGCCCGAGCAGTACGGTGCGCAGATGGAGGTTCATCGAGCGAGCGGCCTCGATGACCAGGTCGCTGGAGTGCTGGAAGTGCCACTCCGCCAGCTCGATCCCGGCCGGCCCGCCGTACTTGCCGTACTCGGGCTCGTACGGGCGGTCCTCGAAGGAGTTGTTGGGGCGCAGCACCATCCGGCCGTCCGGGCCGAGGTACTCCGCGCGCTCCTCCTCGCCGAACTCCAGGGCGAACAGGGTCTCGTAGAGGTCGGCGAAGAAGCCGTCCCTCACCTCGTACAGCGCGGGCCGCTCGCGCAGGAACGTCTCCAGCGCGGCGTGCGCCCGCTCCCGGACGACGGGGGTGTCGGCCGCGCGGGCCGGTTTGAGGCGGAGGCGCAGATGCGGGCCCTCCAGCCAGTAGTTGATGAAGAAGTACCCGGCGAGCAGGCCCTCCTCGGTGAGGGCGTCGACCAGCGGGCGGACGCACTGGACGAGCAGCGGGCGGTGGCTGGCCGCGTAGAAGACGTGCACGGCCAGCCACTCGCCGGGCGCCTGACCGGGCAGGGCCGATGCTTCGGTGGGAGCGGTCGTCATGGGGTGGCGTCCTCCTCGGTTCGGGTGGCCGGTACGGGCAGCAGTTCGACGGCGAGTTCGGCCACGTGCCGTCCGCGCGGTGAGGTGACGTGCAGTTCGTCCTCGGCGGGGAGCATCTCCTCGAAGACGGTCCGGGCCCGTTTCCCGGCGAGGAGCCCTTCGAGGGCGGTGAGCGAGAGCGGGCTCTCGAAATCGACGTACTGCGGCTTGGACCCGCCGAACCAGGCCGCGCCCTGCCCGTCCGCCGTCTCCTCGTGGACGGTGGCGAAGACCCGGGCGGGCAGGCCGTGCCGGACCCGCCAGCGGTGCCAGGCGAGATACCAGTCGGCGTCCGTGGTGCCGGGCGCCCGCAGCGGGAGCCGGCCGTCGGCGACGGTCCAGGAGCGCCGCTGGAGCACCAGCGCGTGGTGGCGGACGCGGGGGCGCCGGGTGACGCCGTCCGTCGCCTCGCCCGTCGGCACCCCGCGCCACACGTCCGGCACCGAGCGGGAGGTGGGGGAGAACAGCAGCAGGGTGCGCGGGATCTCGGGCAGCACCATCGGCACCAGATAGCCGAGGTACACCGGGACGACCTCGCGGTCCAGGCGCCGGGAGCGCAGCAGCAGCCGGTCCTCGGTCTCGTCGTGCACCGCGTACAGGTCGTCCAGGTGGAGACGGGCCGCTTCGGGAGCGGTGCTGTTCTCGCCGGGGCAGACGATCTCGTAGTCGGTCAGCCGGCCGTGCAGATTGAGGTTGGTGGTCGCGGCACCGGCCGTCACCTCGGCGAGCACCGCGCCGGGCGGCAGCACCGAACGCAGCGCGTTCCGGAGGGAGTTGGTGAGCCCGGGGCCGTCCGCGCCGTCGAAGCAGTGCGTGAAGCGGGTGAAGGGGAAGCAGAGACCGCCGTAGGAGTTGTTCAGCACGGCCAGCGGGCCGTCCTCGCGGCGGGCGAGCTGGAGGAAGTGGCTCTGCGGACGAAACGCGGGCGCGGCGGCGCCGAGCGCGTCGGCCATCTCGTCCACGGTCGCGTCGTCGAGTACGAACTCCTCCGCTTCTGAGGCGAGTTCGGCCCAGCGTTCCCGCATCCGGGCGGCGAGGGTGGCGCGGGCCCGGTCGACGGAGGTGATCTCCGGGACGCCGAGCCAGTTCTCCTCCGGGGCGTGGCTGCCGTCCGGCAGGTAGCCGTCCTTGGCCGCGGTGAACTGGAGGTACTGGCGGAAGATGTCCTCGTGGAAGTCGTGGACCAGCCGCAGCAGGTCCTCGCAGCGGCCACCGCGCCCGTACCGGGCGACGAAGAAGCCCTTGAGGGTGAGCCGTTGGGGCAGCGCCACGTCGAAGGCGGGCAGCACCCGGCCGATCGACCGCAGTGGCGCGGCCACCGGCTCGGCCCACTCGGCGAGCGGCGCGCCGGTGGTACCGGCCGACACGTCCTCGTAGAGCAACGTCTGCGGCAGTACGGGCCGTTCGGCGCCCAAGTGGGTCTGCAGGGCGGCGAGTGCGGTACGCAGCTCGGCCAGCAGGGCGCGTCGGGTGGGCACATCGGCGTCCCCGTACCGCGCGACCGCCTCGGCCGGACCCTCCAGCCGGGCGGCGATCGTGTCCGCCCACTCCACCCCCAGGCTCCGCAACGCCCGCTGGAAAGCGCGCAGCGGGTCGGGACTGTGCACGCTCGTGTCCAGCAACGGGAGTTGCAGCATGCCCAGTTCACGCAGCGCCGTCAGATAGTGGCCCGCCTCCTCCTCGCCGGCGCCCGTGGTGGCGGCCAGCCAGCGGGCCAGGTCGCCGTGGGTCAGGGTGCCGTCGGTGTCGCGCAGCAGCGTCAGCATCCCGTCGAGGGCGCCCTGCCGGCGCAGGAAGAACAGCCGGTCCTGGGCGGCGTCGAAACTGACCGGCGCGCTGTCGTCCCCGGCCGTGACCGCCCGCCGGACATAGCTCACCCGGTCGTCGTCCCGCGTCCAGCCCGAGGCCGGCGCCACCGGCAGGTCGGCGCGCCGGGCCGGGTCGGCCACGATCAGCTCGGCGAGCCGGGTGAGGACGACCACGTTGAGCCGGGGGTGGCTCGTCCAGCCGTCACCCACCTCCGTCAGGTCGCCGCCCTCCGCGAAACCGCCCAGCGCCACCCCGGTCAGCGTGCTGAACGGGCTGGTCTTGCAGGCGGTCCGGTACAGGTACGACAGCAGCGAACGCTCCATCTTCCGGGCCCGCTTGCCCGGCGCCGGAGAACGGTCGGCGGCGAACGCGTCGAGCCGCTCCTCCAGCGTGGGCGAGGCCAGCAGCAGGCCCCGGCGCAGCCGGTCGTCCAGCGCCAGCCCGCGCAGCGCGGCACGGGTGCGGGCCAGCGCGCCGCCCAGCACCGACTCGCCCTCGGCGCGCAGCTCCTCCCAGCGCAGGCGCGCGTCCAGCCACGCGGTGAGGTCCGCGCCGGTGTCGCCGTCCAGTCCCGAGGCGAGGGTGCGGGCGGCGGGGAGGTCGGCGGGCAGGCGGTTGTTGAAGACCTGGCGGCGCAGCGCGAGCAGGCGGCGGCGCAGGGCCGCGTCCTCGGTGGCGCCGACGGCGGCGGAGAGGGGGTCGCTCAGCCGGGCGCCCAGCGCGCGCAGCCTGTCCTCCTCGGCGGCCGTGCGGGCGGCCCAGTCGGCGGTCTCCGGGGCGCGCAGCACCTTCACGGTCTCGACCGGGAGACCGGCCACGCGCAGCATGAAACGGCGGTGCAGGGTCACAGTGGTGTCGGCGGCTGTGGTGGCCGGGCTCATACCGTGCGGCCCCTTTCGTGTCGGGACTCCCGCGGACCGGGCAGGAGGCGGTCGGTCGGGCGGGTCATGGGGCGACGATGTCGTAGCGGTAGTCGGCGGGCCGGGGCCGCTCCTCGCCGATCATCATGATCAGCAGCGGCACCTCGCCCCGGCCGGCCACCCCGAACTCCTCCGCGTACGACACGCAGTCGAAGCCCAGCGCGACCCCGCAGCCGGTCCCGGCGGCGGAGGCGGCGGTGTAGACGGCCTGGGCGATCGCGCCCACGGCGGCGTTGACCAGCCGCAGCCCCCGGTCGCCCACGGCGTCCAGCACCGCGTACGTCCGCGCCACCGGCACCAGCACGGCGGCCGCCTGCTCCAGGTTGTAGTTGGCGAGGAAGTAGTTCTCCTGGAGGAACGCCCCGAAATCACCGGACTTCAGCAGCACCAGCCCGCCGGTGTCCCGGTCGTACTCGTACAGCCCCGGCGGTACGTCACGGACGTGGTTGACGAAGACGTGGAACCGGGTCAGCGGCGCCCCGCCCGGCGTCTCCACATCGCTGTCCAGGGTGGCGGCCGTGACGGCGGCGGCCAGCGTCACCGCCAGCTTGGCCGGGTCCAAAGGCTCACCCGCGCTGAACCGGCCGAAGCTGCTGCGCCGTTCCCGCAGCGCCCGCCGCACGGTGGTGTCCAGCGGCGCCGGAGCGGGCAGCGGCACCCGCTCGCCGTCCCCCGCCGGAGCCGCGAGCGCCGGGTCCAGCCGGCCGGGGGCGGGCCGGTCGGCGGCGCCCGCCAGCGTGGCCTCGTGCACCCGGCCCAGGGTCGGGAAGGTCAGCGTCCGCCGCGAACGCTCGTCCGGCACCCGCCGTACCGCCGCTCCCGGTGTCTCGGGGGCGGCCGCCTCCGGCGCGGGCGCGGCCCAGCGCAGCGGCACCACGGCGAACACCCCGTCCTCGGCCGGGTCCAGGCCCAGCAGGCGCCCGACGCGGGGCTCGTCGAACCACAGCGCGGTGCCCAGCCGCAGCCCGTGCGCCCGCGCCCACATCCGCCAGGTCTCCAGCAGGGCGCCGATGTCCATCGTCACGGCGTGGTACGAGAAACTGTTGTACTTGAACGCGTTCTGCCAGAAGGTCACGCCCAGCACCAGGAACTGGTCGGTGTCCGCCTCCGCCAAGTCACCCAGGGCGGACCGGACTTCGCCGGTCACGTCGCCGGACAGCAGCCGGTTCAGCCGGTGGTGCGGGGTGTCGTAGTAGTAGACGCCCGGTGTGAGCGGGCCGCTCGCGCCGCTCACCCAGTGCACGCCGATCGGGTACAGGCCGCCGCCCGAGGCGGTGCCCCGCGACCAGTTGGCGTGGGTGTGGAACGGCAGCGAACCCAGGTCCGTGTTGGCCTGCACGGCCAGCCGGCGTCCGGTCAGCCCGTAGGAGTCCCGGAGCATCGCGCCCAGCAGGGGCAGCGTGAACGCGCCCGTGCCCGGCTCGCCGAACAGGCCCCGGCCCAGCGTGGCGTCGTCCGCGCAGCCGCCGTCGGGCAGCGGGAAGGAGGGCACACCGGGGAAGTACTTGCCCTTGCGGGGCCGGTCGGCCCAGTCCGGCACGAAGTCGGCCGGCTCCATGGGGACCCTGCCCCGCCGCATCACCGCGGTCGCGTACTCATGGGCGTATCCCATGGTCACTCCCTAGTCAGCTCGTCTGTGGCGGACGCCCGGCGGTTCGGGCCGGACGCCCTGGGATGTCGTTGGTGCGGACAGCCGCGGGGGCGGTCAGGGGAAGGGGTGCGGCGCCGGGTTGCAGTCGTCCGGCGCCAGATCGGCCGTACGCAGCCCGGCCTCCCGCAGCGCCGTACGGGTACGGGGCAGCCACGGGCCGCGCTGCCGGCTCCAGCCGAAGTCGATCGGGAGGAGGCCGGGCACCAGCACCTTGGCCGTGCTCAGGCCCAACCTCCGCTGTTCCGGGGCCGTCTGGTCGACCACGACCATGTCGAAACCGCGCGCCGTCACCTCCGCCACGACCGCCTCCACGTCCGCGCGCAGATCCGCCGGGCGGGGCCGGGGGCGGTCCGGGGCGAGGGAGGCGAGGGAGGCGAGGGGGACGCGGTCGCCGTCGTCCCGGCCGCGCAGCAGGAAGTCGGTGTACCGGCCCATCTCGGGCAGCCCGTACAGCAGCGGATGGTCGTGCAGCACCCGGACCTCGTCGAAGTCGGCCGCCATCCGGCGCAGCCGCCGCTCCTCGCGGGCGGTACGGCGGCGCAGGTTGACCGAGTCGGTGGCGATCTCGCACAGCCCGCCGGAGAGGGCGTCCTCCGGGTCGAGCGAGGCGCCCGCGCCGAAGCACAGCAGCCCCGGCCCGCCGTCCACCCGCTCGGCCACCGCGGTCACCACCGGTACCGGGAAGCTGATCCGGGTGTCGAAGAACCGCGCCCGGTACCCGTACATCGCCAGCCGGTCGACCATCGCGCGGGTCGCGGGCCGGGTGCTGCTCGCCGGGTCGATCTCGGGCAGCCGCGCCCGGCCGAACCAGGCCAGCAGGAAGGCGTCGCGCTCGATGGTCTCCATCAGCCCGTGGTGCACGGCCTCGGCCAAACTCCCGCCGGAGGCACAGCCGTTGGAGCTCTCCTGCACGAACCGGCGCCGGATGCCGCCCGGCGCGTGGTAGTACGCGACCACCTCCGGGACGAGGACCGGCCGGGCGTCCCGCAGCGACCAGCCCCACACCCACGCGATCGGCCGGTCCGGCGCGAAGCGGGGCGCGCCGACCGCGTCGGCGTCGAAGGTTTCCGGGTACAGCCCGGTGATCCGGGGGTCCACCGCCGTGTCGCCCAGCTCCTCCAGCGTGGCCGTCACGACCGGGCGCCGGGCCCGCGCCCGCATCCCCGCGTACCGCTCCAGCCCCTCCAGCAGCCCGACGCGCACACTCGTGCCGTACGTCCCGGTGTGCCCGCCCCAGTAGCACTCGCGCAGATAGGCGCCGGAGCGGGTGGTGAAGGCGCCGACCGCCGAAGAAGTGGACGCCGACGTCAGATCGGGCGCCACGGAGGGGCCGAGCATCCCGGTCACCGGGTTGGCGAACGCCTCCAGCGGCAGGTCGTACGCGGACAGGGGCCGGGTACGGAAGCTGCCCGGTGCGTGTTCCGGGGCCGGGTCCAGGTCGATCCGGGCACCCTCGGCCGTGTCGTCCGGCCGCTCCGCGCAGGCCGGACACTCACCGTCCGGCACCAGCGGGAACCGGGAGACCCGCAGCGTCTCCAGATCCAGCAGCCACACCCACGGATGCCGTACGGCACGCGGGTGCGCGTCGGCCGCCGAGACGAGCGCGGCCAGCGCGTCCACCACGAAGTCGGCACCCCACGGCGGGGTCCCGGTCGCGCGGGTCGGCCCGCCCTGCTCCAGCGCGTCCCGCAGGAACCCGGCCCGCACCGCCTGCCAGCGCCGGGCCAGACAGCGCGGACAGCCACGGCCGCCGACGGGAGCCACGGGGCCGACCACGGCGTGATGGCCGTAGAGGCCCACGGGGATCGCGTCGGGGGCGAACTCCCCTGTGGCTTCGGCCAGTTCATCGCGGACACCGAGCGCGGTGACCACGGCGGTCCGGCCGGGGAGACGGGAGACGAGTGCGGCGGTCAGCCGTTGGCACACCGTGTCCCAGGGCGCGTCGACGGCGACCGGCGCCGCCTCCGTCTCAGTGGGCACCGGACCCGCCACCGGTGAGCAGCACGCGTACGGCGTGGATCTCGCCCGCCGCGAGGTCCGGCGCGGCCACCGGCACCGCGAACGCGTCCCGCCCGGCCGCCGCCAGCGCGTCCAGCACCTTGGCCCAGTCCGTCCCGTCCGCCCGCAGCGGCACCGGCTCGCCCTCGGGGACGAGCGCCGCCGCCTCCAGGTCGGCCCACAGCGGGTCGCCGAGGTCCGGCTCGGCACCGGCCCGCCGCATCTGCTCCGCGCCGAGGAGATCGCGCAGCGCCTCCAGTACCGCCTCGCGCGGACGCAGACCGCTGCCCGGCGCCCAGCGCACTGCCCCGCTCTCCGGGTCGGTGCAGCGGGCCAGGGCCACGGGCAGCGCGGCCGCACCCTCGGTCAGGTCCAGCACCTCCACCGTGACGCCCAGGTTCTCCGCCGAGCTCAGCAGGAACAGCAACTCGGCATCTTCGGTGAGGGAGTTGAGGTCCAGCAGCCGGACCGGCGCCGCCCTCCGGATCGCCCGGCGCAGGGCGTCGTGGGTCAGTGCGGAGCGCAGGGCGCGGGCCAGGGCCGCGCGGGCGGTGCCCGCCGCGCCCGTACCGGCCGAGGTGCGCTCGAAGAGGCCCTGGTCGTTCCAGCCGCCCAGGGTGCGCACCGCGCCCGTGGGCACCAGCACGGCCCGCCCGTCCAGCAGCGACGTCGCCTCCGACCACGCGGCGACCTGGTCGACAGGCGCCTCCAGCCCACTGGACAGGGCGAGTTCGGCCGGCGCGACCCGGCTCCCCTCGCCGCCCACCCGAGGCGGCACCACATGCTCGGCGTACACCTCGGCGCCCCGGAACAGCGCGGCGAGCCGGGCCCCCGCCACATGGTGCACGTCGATCGCGGAGACCTCGCGCACCCGGCCGGGGGAGACCCCCAGGCGTACGGTGCTCACCTTCAGCGGGGTCTGCTCCCAGTCGTCGTCGGCATAGCCGCCGAACACCCCGGCCGCCTCGCGGACCAGGACGTCCCGCAGCTCCAGCGCGGCCAGCGCCCCCTTGGCCGCGGCCTCGTCGGCCGGGCCGTCGGCGGGCAGTACCGCCGGCTCGTCGTCCGCGTGCGGCACCCGCAGCGCGGCCCCGTCCGCGGCCTTGAGTTCACCGGAGGCGCAGAACCGGCAGCGGGGGTGCGGCAGCAGCGGTTCGGCCAGCACGTCCAGGGAGTTGAGGTCCTGCACGATGACCTGGTTACGGGTCTCGGCGGGCAGCGCCTCCGTCACCAGCCGGAACACCTCGAACGCCAGCAGGTTGCCGAGCATCCCCGCCAGCGGCCCGGTCGGCACCCGCGCGGGCGTCCCCACCGGTGCGGCCGGACCGAGGCCGGACCACAGGTCGGCGCTGTCGGCCGCGTCCGCACCGGCGCCCAGCCGCAGCGCGGCGCAGGACCAGCAGCCCGGCGTCCCGGCCGTCATCACCGGCCCGACCACCGCCCGCTCACCGAACGTCCACGCCCCCAGCAGCCGCCGCCCGTCCGGCACGCCCTCGCTGAGCAGCCGCAGCAGTTGCGCGGGCGCGCCCGCCCCGGTCACCAGCACGGTGTCCCAGCCGTCCAGGTCGGCCCAGCCCAGCGTGCCCCCGCCCAGCCGGACCAGCGTGGGCGCGCAGCCCGCCTCGGTGAGCCCCGCCACCTCCACGTCCAGGCCGGTGCTCCGGGGCTCGTGGTCGAGGGCGCCCTCCGCCGCGTCCTCGACCGTGACGGCCACCGTGGCGAGGCCGTTGCGCAGCAGGCCCAGCGCGGCCCACCCCGCCATCTCGTCGTCCCCGAGCACCGCCACACGGGTGTCCCGGTACCGGGCGAACCTGCCGTGGGCGTCGTCGGCGTAATGGTCCAGATAGTCGAGCTGATGGGCGAAACGTGCCGTCACCTGCGGTGACAAAGCGGAGCCGGTGGGTCTTGGCCCGGCATCCCGGGCGAAACCACGCGCGTAGAGTGCGCGCACGAGTTGGACCACCATGTCGCGCTGCTTGTCCCCCAGGCCGGCGCAGAGTTCCTCGACCCGGCGCTCCCCGTCGAGATGGGGCACGATCAGCGCGGCGAAGCGGTACGCGGACCGGGTGACCACGTTGAAGCCGCCGTGCGCGTTGTGGAACAGCACCCCGTCCGGAGTGCGGGTGAACAGGACGTCGCGGCGGATACGGGGCCGCGAACGGGCGATCTCCTCGTAGGACGAGGGAGCAGGGGCCATGCTGGACAACCTCCGTGAAGAGCGGGGGAGCGGTCAGTCGGCGGGGGGTGGGGACTTCTCCGCCGGGTCGTGCGGTGCGGTGGCCGGGAGGCTGGTGCCGGCCGCCTGGACGAAGAGCCGCAGCAGGTCGTGGACCCGGTAGCGGCCCGACGGGTCCTCCTCCAGCAGCCCGGCGTCGACCAGTGCGCGCAGCACCAGCGCGCCCGGCGCCGGGGGAGAGGCCCGCTCCAGCGCGGACGACGCCCCGGCGGCCCCCGAGGGCGGCACACCGGCCGCGGGCAGCGCCGGGCGCCCGCCGTACGGCTCGCCGCGCAGCACCGCGAGCTGGAGACCGCGCAGCGCCGCACCCGGCTCCACCCCCAGCTCGGAGGTGAGATGGGCGTGGATACGGCGGTACTCCGCGAGCGCCTCGGCCCGGCGGCCCGAGCGGTACAGCGCCTCGATGAGCAGCGCCGACAGCCCCTCGTGGCCGGGCTGGCCGCGCACCGCCTCGCGGGCCTCGGCGATCATCTCCCGGTGTCTGCCCAGGCGGAGTTCGCCGTCGAAGACCCGCTCCACGGCGAGCAGCCGCTCCTCGGCCAGGCGCGGTACGTGGTCGCGGTGCAGCTCGTCGGAGTGGACGTTGCCGAGCAGCGGCCCCTTCCACAGTCCCAGCGCCGTCCGCGCGAGCCGCAAGGCGGACTCCGGGTCGTCGCCGGCCGAGGCCCGGCCGAGCAGGTCGCGGAAGTGCAGGAGGTCCAGGGTCTCGGCGTCCGCCTGGAGCCGGTAGCCGCCGGGCACCGCCTCGATGGCGTGGTCGGCGACCCCGTACTTGGAAAACAGACGGCGCAGTCGGAGAACGCAGGTGTGCAGCGCCGATCTCCCGCCGGACGGCGGTCGGTCGCCCCACACCACGCGCTGGAGCAGCTCGCCCGAGACCACGGCACCGGGGTGCAGCAGCAGGGCGGCCAGCAGTGAGGTCGGTTTGGAGGGCTGGAGGACGACGGTCTCGTGACCGTCGGTGATGGCCAGCAGGCCGAGAACCTGGAAGCGGGGGCGGCCCGGATGCGCCGCGGTGGCCTGCTGATCAGGAAGCGCGCCGTGGGGCGCGGAAAGTCCGGTCTTCACCACAGCCTTTCGCATCGCACGGTAAGTGATGCAGCAACTGCCTGGCACGACAGGGCACTTGTTCACACCAGGGGTGGAGGACGTGAACAAGTGATCTGCTGAGACGGGAACTTAGAAGCGAACCGGTCGGTCCGTCCAGTGGTTGGCGCGAAACACCTGATGACGAGCGGGGGACGCGAGGGCTTTTGCGCCCAGCGGTGTTGGCGGGCGCCCTGCCAGGGCATACCCTCCCGGTGAAGTGGCGCGGCGCGCTCCCGTGACCGCCGCGCAGGGGAGGAACAACCATGCCGTGGTGGGCGCTGATCCCGGTCGTCTCGATGATTACCGGACCGGTCGTGCTGTACATCCTGAGCCGCCGCAAACGCGACTCCGACGACCCTGATGCCGACGAACGGTACGAGGAGCTGTCCCACAAGTACGACGAGCTGCTGGCGGAGAACCGGCGGCTCGACCCCCCGGCCGCCGGGGACCAGCGCGGCTGATCCCCGCGACGCCGGGTCCGCTCAGCCCTGATGTCCCACATGCTCGGGGTGCTCGGACGGCTGGTGCTCGCTCATGTACCAGCCGTCGACGCGCGGCCCGACCAGGTCGCTCGGCCAGCCCGCCGTCTGCACCGCCGCCTCGTACACGGCATCGCCGAACCGGACGATCGCCCCGTGCGGGTCCGGCAGCCGGCGCAGGTTCTGCCACGGCAGCAGCGCGAGCCCGAGGTCCGGGTGCCAGTCGGCGCCCTCGACACCCCAGGACCGGCCGGTCAGACCGTCCGGCTGCGGCCAGATGTAGGCGTACATCCCGATGTCCAGCGGGCTGCTGCCGTCGGCGTGGGTGTTGTCGAAGGAGAACCCCACCGACACGTACTCGTGCAACTGGGCGTTGCGCATGAACGGCGGGCCCTTGGGGCCGGGGTCCGTGCGCTTCGGGCGCCAGCGGGTCGCCGACAGGTCGAACCCGCCCCACATCACGCCGACGCGCGGCCGGTGCCCGAGGAACGGGGCCTGCCACGCCTCCAGGCCGCCCGCCGCGAGATCGAACGCCTCCCAGATCAGCCGCGCCGAGTGCGCGTCCCAGACCCGCTCGGCCCGGTCGTCCTCGAAGTTCGGCGGGGCGGCGGGGATCTCGCAGATCTGCGCGCTGCGCGGGTGCGGGATGCCCAGCTTGGTCGCGGCCTCGCAGAACGAGGTGTAGAAGTCGGCGACCGAGGTCCGCCCCAGCGACAGCGTCCGCGCGGCGCCGTCGGTCTCGATCACCACGTCACCGTCGAGCAGCCGGTAGTGCACCGTGAAGGTCACCCCGTTCCGCCGGAACGTCGGCGTACGCAGCCCGCGCGGGGACACCTCCAGCACGATGTTGCCCCAGCCGACCTCGAAAGGGTCGTCCAGCGAGTACTTGCCCGCGACCTGAACCACCCGGTTCACATATTCGAGCATGGACCCCAGTTCCGCGTGGTCCAGCACCGGCCACGCCTCGGGACGTTCGCTCACGGGAGCCTCCCGGCGGATCGATCCACATGTCCTCGACGGCCGTACGACGCCGGGTCCGTACCACCGGATTTCCGGCATGACAGTCGTACGACCGCACACCCCCCGATTCTCCCACGAGCCCCGGAGCCCCGCCTCCTTCCCGCCCGTGCCGGATCGCACCCGGCGTGACACGATGACGGGACGGAATGACGGGACACCCCACCTCAGTACGCCAGTTCCGCGGAAGCGTCTGAAGGAGCCCAGCATGGCGTCGACCGAAGCGACCGGCGCGGCCGGGATGCAGTTCGGCATCTTCACCGTCGGGGACGTCACCCCCGACCCCACCACGGGCCGTACCCCCACCGAGGCGGAGCGCATCCGGGCGACCGTCGCCATCGCGCGCAAGGCGGAGGAGGTCGGGCTCGACGTCTTCGCCACCGGCGAGCACCACAACCCGCCCTTCGTGCCGTCCTCGCCGACCACGCTGCTCGCCTACATCGCCGCGCAGACCGAGCGGATCATCCTCTCCACCTCCACCACGCTGATCACCACCAACGACCCGGTGAAGATCGCCGAGGACTTCAGTGTGCTCCAGCACCTGTCCGGCGGCCGCACCGACGTCATGCTCGGCCGGGGCAACACCGGCCCGGTGTATCCGTGGTTCGGCCAGGACATCCGCCAGGCCATTCCGCTCACGGTCGAGAACTACGACCTGCTGCGCCGCCTCTGGCGCGAGGAGACCGTCGACTGGGAAGGCAAGTTCCGCAGCGCGCTGCAGGGCTTCACCCTCGCGCCGCGCCCGCTGGACGACGTACCGCCCTTCGTCTGGCACGCCTCCATCCGCACCCCCGAGATCGCCGAACTCGCCGCGTACTTCGGGGACGGCTTCTTCGCCAACCACATCTTCTGGCCGGCCTCCCACACCCGACAGCTCGTCAGCCTCTACCGGCGCCGGTTCGCGCACTACGGCCACGGCACCCCGGAACAGGCCATCGTGGGGCTCGGCGGGCAGGTGTTCATGCGGCCCAACAGCCAGGACGCGGTCAAGGAGTTCCGGCCCTACTTCGACAACGCCCCGGTGTACGGGCACGGGCCCTCGCTGGAGGAGTTCACCCGGCAGACCCCGCTCACCGTCGGCTCACCGGCCGAGGTGATCGAGAAGACACTGGGCTTCCGTGAGTACGTCGGGGACTACCAGCGCCAGCTCTTCCTCATCGACCACGCCGGGCTCCCGGTGAAGACCGTCCTGGAACAGCTCGACCTGCTCGGCGAGGAGGTCGTCCCCGTGCTGCGCCGGGAGTTCGCCAAGGACCGGCCCGCGGACACCCCGGCGGCCCCGACCCACGCCTCGCTGCTGCGCGCATGCGAGGACGCGACCGACGAAGGCGACGCGGAGGCGCGATGAAGATCACGATCATCACGGGCGGGCTGCGCGAGCCCTCCTCCACCCGGCTCCTCGCGGACCGGCTGGCGGCGGCCGTCACCCATGAACTCGAGGCGCAGGGCGAGCCGGTGGAGCTGTCCTTCGTCGAACTGCGCCCGCTGGCCCACCCCATCATGGACGCGATGCTCACCGGCTTCACCGGCGAGGCGCTGGACACCGCCTTCGAGACCATCGCCGGGGCGGACGGCGTCATCGCGGTGACCCCCGCCTTCAACGCGTCCTTCAGCGGCCTGTTCAAGTCGTTCTTCGACGTGCTCCCCGAGGAGACCCTCTCCGACATGCCCGTCCTCATCGCGGCCAGCGGCGGCACCGAACGCCACTCCCTCGTCCTCGAGCACGCCCTGCGCCCGATGTTCTCCTACCTCCACGCCATCGTCTCCCCGCGCCCCGTCTACGCCGCCACCAGCGACTTCGGCACCCAGGACGGCGCGGCCCTCGGCGCCCGCATCACCGCCGCCGCCGCCGACTTCACCCGCCTCCTCCGCGCCTGCGGCCCCCGCACCCGAGAAACCCAGGAGGACGCGGACCTGGCGACGATGCGGGGGTTGCTGGGCGGAGGCTGACGTGATCCCATTTGGGCTCGTCTCCGAGGCCGGCCAGCGTTCCGCCACTACAACGAGCGTCACACTGGCGGCGGTGAGGAAGAGGCTCGAAACTGGTCCAGGGCCTGTGCCCGTTCGTGGTATGGGAGGCGGGACAACCGGCAGAGCATGGTCCACATGGTCCGCTCTGCGTGGAGTTCGGCCGGCAGGGTGTAGCCGAGGGCTTCTGCCAGTGGCTTGCGCCCCAGGTTTACCAGGGACCGGACGGATGCCGCCCATTCGTCCGTAGCCTTGGTGGCGGACCAGTACCACACTGGAATCAGCAGGCTCAGCGACACGATCGAGATCGCCAAGATACCTGTCTGCGGCCGGCCGCTCAGCAGAGCCGCCGCGGCGCAGGCGGCCACCACACCGTGCCCGTACAAGAGCGCGATGAAGAAGTCGACTCGTGTCCGCGCGAGTTCGACCTGACGCCTGACCTGCTCGGGCACGCACCCGGTCAACTCGTGCCACATCACTTGGGTGTCGAGGCGGAAACGTTCGTATCCGTACTCCTCGAGGCGGCGGATGGCATTGCCCAGCCGTGTCGGTGCGACCTGCTCGTCGCTGATGGGATAGCGGGAAAGTCTTTCCTGAAGCAGGGCGCGCTGGATCGCCGAGCGCGCCTGGTCCTGGCGGGTGTAACGGGCCACACCGGGGTCGTCGCGCAGACGTGCCAGGCGGGCTGCTGCCGCGTCGTTCGCACCTTCGTCACGCGCACGCTGTTCGAGTCGCATGGCCACGATGCGATCACGCAGTACGTGTTTGATCCTCAGTTGGCGTCCGCATCCCCAGTCGAACACCCTCTGAGGCCACAGGATGTAGCCCTCGAGCAGCCGGTACAGAACGTTCTGCGAGGCGTGTAGTACGAAGCCGATGAGAACGGAGCCCGTCAGGAGAAGGAGCGGCAGTCTCACCGGTGAGCCGGGCCCCAGTCGGTCGGCCAGAGAAGTGCGCTGTAGCGTCGGAGCGACTGCCAGCAGGAATACGGCCAGGTTGAGGGCGCTGGGCACGATCCACCCGACCAGCAGCGACCATGTTCCAGCGAAAACCCCTTTCGCGATGTCACCCACGCGTCCGCCCTCCCGGCAGGCCGCCGACGCTCATTCGTCGTCGCCCCAGTCGTCGTCGTCCAGTGGGGGGCCGGGAGGCGTGCTGGACGGAGGGTCCGACGGTGTTCCCCGCTTCCTGTTCCGCCATTCCCGCCAGCCGTTTACGGCGACGGTCACACCGCTTCCCAGAACGGCGGCACTGGCGAGTGTGAAGAGAACTTCCCTGATATCCATGATCCCCCTGCAACTCAAGCAGCGGGAGAATCAGCGGCGACACTAGTCACAGCCGGGTCCCTCCCGTCCCCGTCGGCTCAGTATCGCCTTGGGCGGCCCTCCTCCAGGCCGAGCAGATGGGTATCGCTTGGACGGCTTTCGGACCTCCGCACACGACCAGCCGCGCCCGGTCCGCGCAAAGCAACAAATCACCACACAGGCAAAAGCCTGGGCAAGTCTGAAGCAACAAATCTTGACGTGTTCGATCGTGCTTCGTACGTTCCCGAGCGGCCGTGAGGAGTCGTCGACTCCGCCTTCCCCCACGCGGCCGGCCGAAGGAGCAGACGATGCGCGCATTCAGATCCGCCGGGTTACCAGGTCTCAAGGGGCGCCTCGGGGCCGTCCTGTCCGTGCTCGCCCTGCTGCTGGGCGCCCTCGCCGGGCTGAGCGCGCCCGCGCAGGCCGCCGGGTCGGGCCCTTGCGACATCTACGCCGCCGCCGGCACCCCCTGCGTCGCCGCGCACAGTACGATCCGGGCGCTGTTCGCCGGCTACAACGGCCCGCTGTACCGGGTCACCCGCGCCTCGGACGGCGCCGCCACCGACATCGGGCTCCTGGCCACCGGCGGTTACGCGGACGCGGGCCGCCAGGACACCTTCTGCGGCGGCACCACCTGTCGTATGACGAAGATCTACGACCAGACCAGCCGCCACAATGACCTCAACCCCGGCCCGGCCGGCACCGCCGGGATGGGCGCCGACCGCGCCGCCGACGCGAGCGAACTCGCCGTCACCGCGGGCGGCCACAAGGTCTACGGCATCTGGATCTCACCCGGCGTCGGCTACCGCTCCAACGGCGCCGCCTCCGGCGTCGCGGTCAACGGCCAGCCCGAGGGCGTCTACATGGTGGCCAGCGGCACCCACGTCGGCTCCGCCTGCTGCTTCGACTACGGCAATGCCGAGCGCACCCCCGCCGACACCGGCAACGGCCACATGGACGCCGTATCCATCGCCACCACCTGCTACTTCGCCCCCTGCACCGGCAACGGCCCCTGGGTCGAGGCCGACCTGGAGAACGGCATGTTCCAGGGCGACAACGGCTCCAACCTCGCCAACCGGGGCAACAGCAGCACCTATGTCACCGCCGTGCTGAAGAACGACGGCCAGACCCGGTACGCCC
The DNA here is from genome assembly GCF_004784475.1 of Streptomyces bauhiniae. Taxonomy (GTDB): domain Bacteria; phylum Actinomycetota; class Actinomycetes; order Streptomycetales; family Streptomycetaceae; genus Streptomyces; species Streptomyces seoulensis. The sequence goes on along the minus strand of NZ_SRRT01000002.1, from coordinate 101,895 downwards.
TCAAGGGCGGCAACTCCCAGACCGGTCCCTTGAGCACCTGGTGGGACGGCGCGCTGCCCTCGCGCGGCGGCTACCGGCCCATGCAGCAGGAGGGCGGCATCATCCTCGGCACCGGCGGGGACAACAGCAACTGGAACATGGGCACCTTCTTCGAGGGCGCCATGGTCTCCGGCTATCCCTCCGACGCCGCCGAGAACGCGGTGCAGGCCAACGTCGTCGCGGCCGGCTACTCCGGCCAGACCAACGTGCCCAACGGCCCCCAGGGCACCATCACCGGCCCCGGCGGCAAGTGCGTGGACGTCGCCGCCGACGACACCGGGGTCAACGGCGCCGCCGTCCAGCTCTGGGACTGCCAGACCTACGCCGAGGACCAGCACTGGACCCACAACCCGGACACCTCCCTCGGCACCATCTCCCGCTGCCTCGACATCAACGGCAACGGCACGGCCAACGGCACCGAGGTCGAGCTGTGGGACTGCAACGGGGCCGGCGGGCAGAAGTGGGTCCAGCAGGCCGACGGCTCCCTGCGCAACCCCCAGTCCGGCCGCTGCCTCGACGCCCCCAACGGCACCTCCACCAACGGCACCCGGCTGCGGATCTGGGACTGCAACGGCTCGGCCGCCCAGAAGTTCTCCGTGAACGCCGGAGCACCGGTCACCGCGCCGGGCGGCAAGTGTGTCGACGTCGCCGCCGATGACACCGGGGCCAACGGCACCGCCGTACAGCTCTGGGACTGCCAGACCTGGTCCGTCGACCAGCACTGGTTCCACCGCTCCGACACCTCCCTCTCCACCCTCGGCCGCTGCCTGGACATCAACGGCAACGGCACGGCCAACGGCACCCAGGTCGAGCTGTGGGACTGCAACGGGGCCGGGGGCCAGAAGTGGGAGCAGCAGGCCGACGGCTCGCTGCGCAACCCCCAGTCCGGCCGCTGCCTCGACGCCCCCAACGGCACGACCGCCAACGGCACCCGGCTCCAGATCTGGGACTGCAACGGCGCCGCCGCGCAGAAGTTCAAGCTGAACTGACGGCCCGGCACGGGGGCTTTCCCGCCGGATACGGGGGAAGCGGCTGCGGGGGAGGGGTGAACACGCGGGCGGACGGCGCTTCTCCGCCCGCCGCGCCCCGCCCCCGCACACTGGGCGCAGCCGCCGCACCCGTACCGGAAGGAACCCCCGCACCATGCACCTCGATCTGAGCGGACGCACCGCCCTGGTCACCGGCTCCACGCAGGGCATCGGCGCGGCCATCGCGCTTGGCCTCGCCCGCGCCGGTGCCCGCGTCGCCGTCAACGGCCGCGACAAGGAACGTGTCTCCGCGAGCATCGCCGAGTTCGCCGAGCAGGCCCCGGACGCGGAGTTCGTCGCGGCCGCGGCCGACGTGTCCACCGAGGAGGGGGCCCAGCAGTTGCTGCGCGAGCTGCCCCAGGTGGACATCCTTGTCAACAACCTCGGCATCTTCGGCACCGCCGACCCGCTGGAACTCACTGACGACGAGTGGCGCCGCTACTTCGAGATCAACGTCCTCGCGGCCGTCCGGCTGACCCGGCTGTACCTGCCCGGGATGACCGACCGGGGCTGGGGCCGGGTGCTGTACATCGCCAGCGACTCGGCCATCGTCATCCCGGCCGAGATGATCCAGTACGGCATGTCCAAGACCGCCCTGCTCGCGGTGGGCCGGGGGTTCGCCAAGAAGGCCGCGGGCACCGGCGTCACCGTCAACTCGGTGATCGCGGGCCCCACCCACACCGCGGGCGTCGAGGACTTCGTCTACGAACTCGTCGACAAGAAGCTGCCCTGGGACGAGGCCCAGCGGGTCTTCATGCGCGAATACCGCCCGCAGTCCCTGCTCCAGCGCCTGATCGAGCCGGAGGAGATCGCCAACATGGTCGTCTACCTCAGCTCCCCCCAGGCATCGGCCACCACCGGCGGCGCCCTCCGCGTGGACGGCGGCTACGTGGACGCCATCCTGCCCTGACCGCCCCGGAGCCGTGCGTGCAGGCATCCGTCGAGGGGAGGCCCACCCGGTCAACGCCGTCAGCACGCGCGGGGCCACGCCCCGCCCCGCGCCCGCGCGGCCATGCTTGCACACCAGCCCCGTGGGGCAGATGAACCCGGACGCGGACTCCCCATCGGTGAAGCAGAGCGCGGCAGTGGATGCCGGATGGGGTGGGTCCGTTCGCTCGTACGGGCCCTGACAAGCCAAAATGGCCCTGAGCGTTTTGAGAGAACACGATGCGGAGGAGCGGACCCATGGCGCACGAGCGAGCCGGCCGTCCGGCCGGTCCCGAGGACCTTGTCGATGTGGCCCGCCTGGTCACGGCGTACTACGCCCTGCACCCGGACCTGGACGACCCCGCCCAGCGGGTCGCCTTCGGCACCTCGGGACACCGGGGCTCGTCCCTGGCGGCCGCGTTCAACGAGGACCACATCGCCGCCACCAGCCAGGCGATCTGCGAGTACCGCGCCGCGCAGGGCATCGACGGCCCGCTGTTCCTCGGCGCCGACACCCACGCCCTGTCCGAGCCCGCGAAGGTCACCGCGCTGGAGGTGTTCGCGGCCAACGGCGTCACCGTCCTCGTCGACAGCGAGGACGGCTACACCCCCACCCCGGCCGTCTCGCACGCCATCCTCGCCCACAACCGGGACCGTACGACCGGTCTCGCGGACGGCGTGGTCGTGACCCCCTCGCACAACCCGCCCGCCGACGGCGGCTTCAAGTACAACCCCCCGAGCGGCGGCCCGGCCCCCTCCGACGCCACGTCCTGGATTCAGGACCGCGCCAACCAGATCATCGCGGGCGGCCTCAAGGACGTACGCCGCATCCCCTACGCCCGCGCGCTCGCCGCCGACACCACCGGCCGGTACGACTTCCTCGGCGCCTACGTCCGTGACCTGCCCAGCGTGCTGGACCTGGCCGCGATCCGGGACGCCGGGCTGCGCATCGGCGCCGACCCGCTCGGCGGCGCCTCCGTCGGCTACTGGGGCCGGATCGCCGACGAGCACGGTATCGACCTGACCGTGGTCAACCCGCACGCCGACCCCACCTGGCGCTTCATGACCCTGGACTGGGACGGCAAGATCCGCATGGACTGCTCCTCGCCGTACGCGATGGCCTCGCTCATCGAGCAGCGCGACCGGTTCGGCATCTCCACCGGCAACGACGCCGACGCCGACCGGCACGGCATCGTCACCCCGGACGCCGGGCTGATGAACCCCAACCACTACCTCGCCGTCGCCATCGACTACCTCTACCGCCACCGCGAGCAGTGGCCCGAGGCGACCGGCATCGGCAAGACTCTCGTCTCCTCCACGATGATCGACCGGGTCGCCGGCGACCTGGGCCGCAGGCTCGTCGAGGTGCCGGTCGGCTTCAAGTGGTTCGTGGACGGACTGCTCAGCGGGGACCTCGGCTTCGGCGGCGAGGAGTCGGCGGGCGCCTCCTTCCTGCGCCGGGACGGCTCGGTGTGGACCACCGACAAGGACGGCATCCTCCTCGCCCTCCTCGCCTCCGAGATCACGGCCGTCACCGGCCGCACCCCCTCCGAGCACTACGCCGGGCTCACCGAGCGCTTCGGCGAGCCCGCCTACGCCCGCATCGACGCCCCGGCGACCCGTGAGCAGAAGGCGCTGCTCGGCAAGCTGTCCCCGGCCCAGGTCACCGCCGACACCCTGGCCGGTGAGGAGGTCACCGCCGTCCTGACCGAGGCCCCCGGCAACGGCGCCCCCATCGGCGGCATCAAGGTCACCACCGCCAACGCCTGGTTCGCGGCCCGCCCTTCGGGCACCGAGGACGTGTACAAGGTGTACGCCGAGTCGTTCCTCGGCCCGGACCACCTCGCGCGAGTGCAGGAGGAGGCCCAGGGCGTCGTCCTCGGGGCGCTCGGCGACTGAGCCCCAGCCCAGGGGGCGCGGCCGGTCAGCGCCGGCCGTGTCCCCGGTCCAGCCTGTCCAGCACCGCCCGCGCCATCGCCGCCTCGCCCTGCGCGTTGGGGTGCGCGGGCGCGGCGGGGGAGGCCGGCTGGAGCGGCTCGATCCAGCGCGCGCCGGGCGACTTGCACATGTCGTGGCCGACCGTGGGCCCGTAGGTGTCGACGTACTCCACCCCGTTCCAGGCCGCGACCAGGCGCAGCATCAGGTTGACCCGCTTCCCGGTGTCGCGCAGGTAGGGGAAGTCTCCGCGTGCGAACGGCACGGTGGGGAAGCAGCCGGAGCCGTCGTCGGGCAGCAGGTCCGGATAGCCGACCAGCAGCACCCGGGCGTGCGGCGCCCGCGCGTGCACGGCCCGCAGCACCCGGTCCACCTTGGGCGCGGTACGGGCGACGGCCGCCGTCAACTCGTCGTATCCGGCGGCCCGGTACGAGCGCTCGCACGGGTTGCCCGTCGGGTCGGCGGCGCCGAGGCGGGCGCAGGTGGCGATGATCGAGCCGAAGCCGACGTCGTTGCCGCCGATCTGCACGGTGACCAGGTCGGTGCCCCGGTTCAGCGCGTCCAACTGGGGACCGTTGCCGCCCTGCGCCCGCCACATCTCCGCGGTCGTCGCGCCCGAACAGCTCACGTCCTTGAACGTGCCCGTCCGCCGCGCGGCGGCCACCAGCGAGGGGTAATTCCGGTTCGAGCGGGCGCAGTTGGCGTCCACCTGGTCCGGTATCAGCGGGCCCGAGGTGTAGGAGTCCCCGAGCGCCACGTACTGCGTGCCGTGGCCCTGGGGCTGTGCCGCCGCCGGGACCACGGAACCGGCGACCAGGGCACAGCCGCCGAGCAGCGCCCCCAGCCCGGCCCGCCGACGCCGTCTCGCCGTCTCTCCGCCACGCGCCATGAGATCGTCCCCCTCGGTTCCGGCCCGGCGCTCCCCGCGCCCTCGACCGGCCTTGTATACCTCCGGGGCGGCCCCCGCGACCAGAAGCGGGACCACGTCAACTGCCGCACCGCAGGTCACAGTTGTCCCGGCCCCGGTGTGGAAGACTCCAGAGGTTCCGTCACCGTACGCAGGAGGGGCACCGCTCGATGGCCGTCATCCACCACACCACCCTCACCCCGACCAAGGTCGAACTCCTCACCTCCTGGCTCCCCGGCCGCCCCTGGTACCGGGGTTCCGGCACGCCCGAGCTGGAGCGGACCGGCGGCTTCCGGCTGGACGACCCGGCGGGCGAGGTCGGTATCGAGTTCATGGTGGTCACCGACCGCTCCACCCCCGAACCCACCGCCTACCTGGCCCCGCTGACCTACCGCGCCGCACCCCTCGCCGGTGCCGAGGACGGCCTGATCGGCACCACGGAACACGGCGTCCTGGGCAAGCGCTGGGTCTACGACGGCTGCCACGACCCGGTGCTGACCACCGAACTGCTCGCCCTGATCGGCGGCACCGCCCAGGCGATGGCCCAGAGCATCACCGACACCCCCGACCACGACGTCACCCGCTCCCACACCGGCGAGCCCCTCCCGTCGGCCCCGCACACTCCCGCCCCCGTCGACGACGCGGACGGCACCGCCCTGCCCGCGCCCCACAACACCGTGCTGCGCGTCCACCGTGTCCTGCGCCCGGTCCCCGGCGCCGAGACGCCCGGCCGCCCCGAGGGCGCGGTCGGCCATGTGGCGACCGGCTGGCCCGGCCCGGACGGCACCCGGCTGCGCGCGGTCTTCATGGAGCTGCGCACCGCCTGACCCGGCCCCGCGCCGGCGCCGCTCGCCCGGCGGCACCGGCACCCCAAGCGACCGTCTGGCATGCCCTGGTCAAATCTGTCACTCTTTCGGCAGCCACGCCCGCACGGGCGTGGCGCAGTGCTCGCGCAGCCCCGCCCCACGGCCGCCCCGGCGTACCCCGCCCGGCACCCGGCCACCGAGCAGGCCGGACCCCGGCCGCCGCCAAAGGAGTAGCGTGTGAGACCCACCCCCCACCGGGCGCTCGCCACCGGCGTGTTCACCGCAGCCGCCCTGATCGCCCTCTCCCTCCCCGCCACCGCCGCCCAGCCCGAGCCCTCGGCCGCAGCCGCGTGCACCCCGGCGCAGTCGGTCGTCAACGGCGGCTTCGAGAACGGCACGTCACCCTGGACCGAGTCCCCGTCCGGGATCGTCACCAGCCGCACCGGCCAGAGCGCCCACGGCGGCACCTCGTTCGCCTGGCTCGACGGCAGCGGCCGTACCCGCACCGACACGCTCACCCAGAGCGTCACCGTGCCGGGCGGCTGCACGACCGCCACGCTCAGCTTCTATCTCCATGTCGACACCGCCGAGACCACCTCATCCACGGCCTACGACAAGCTCACCGCCAAGGTCGGCTCCACCACGCTCGCCACCTACTCCAACCTCGACCGGGCCTCCGGCTACGTCCGCAAGACGATCGACGTCTCCTCCTACGCGGGCCAGACCGTGAACCTCGCCTTCACCGGCACCGAGGACTCCAGCCTGCAGACCAGCTTCGTCCTGGACGACATCGCGCTCGACACCTCGGGCACCACCACCCCGCCCCCGGCCGACGCGGTGCGCACCCCGGCCGCGCCCGCGTACACCGTCAGCCTCAGCAGCGACAGCACGGGCACGGTGTGGAACGGCCACCAGAGCGCCACCTTCACCAACGCCTCCGCCACCGCGCTCAGCGAGGTCTACCTCCGGCTGTGGGACAACTACCACGGCACGTGCTCGGCGCCGCCCATCAAGGTCAGCAATGTCACCGGCGGCACGGCGGGCGACCTCTCCGTGGCCTGCACCGCGCTGAAGATCACGCTGCCGGCCCCGCTCGCCCAGGGCCAGAGCGCCACCATCGGCTTCGACCTCGGCATCACCGTGCCCGACGGCGCCGACCGGTTCGGCCACGACGGCGCCTTCAGCTTCATCGGCAACGCGCTGCCCGTCCTCGCGGTCCGCGACGGCGCCGGCTGGCACCTGGACCCGTACACCAACAACGGCGAGTCCTTCTACTCGCTGGCCGCCGACTTCAAGGTCACCCTGGACCACCCCAGCAGCCTGCTGGTCCCCGCCACCGGCACCTCCACCGACACCCCCGGCAGCAGCGGCCGTACGGTGACCACCGCCACCGCGTCCAAGGTGCGTGACTTCGCGTGGGCCGCCGGACCCTTCAGCAAGATCTCGGGCACCTCGCCCGGCGGGGTCCCGGTCAACGTCTACTCCGTCTCCGGCATCAGCTCCGCCAACGCCCAGTCGATGCTCAGCACCGCCAAGAGCGCCGTCGACGCCCACGCGGGCCGCTTCGGGGCGTACCCCTACGGGGAGCTGGACGCGGTCATCGACAACAACTTCTGGTTCGGCGGCATGGAGTACCCCGGCTTCGTCCTCGACCTGGTCAGCACCACCGCCCTCACCCACGAGATCGGCCACCAGTGGTGGTACGGCATCGTCGGCGACGACGAGTACAACACCCCCTGGCTGGACGAGTCCTTCACCGACTACGCCACCGACCTCGCCCAGGGCAAGACCGGCTCGGGCTGCTGGAGCAGCGTCTCCTGGGCCTCCAGCGCCGAGAAGATCACCAACTCGATGGCCTACTGGGACGCCCACTCCTCCCGCTACTCCACCGTGGTCTACGGCTACGGCAAGTGCGCCCTGCACGACCTGCGCCGCGTCCTCGGTGACACCGCGATGGCCAAGCTGCTGAAGGACTACGCCGCCGCCCACTGGTACGGCGTCTCCACCACCGCCGAGTTCAAGGCCGCCGCCCAGGCCGCCACCAGCACCGACCTCACCTCCTTCTGGACCCAGCACCGCATCGACGGCTGACGCGCCCGCCCTCTTCGTCCCGGCCGGGGCGCTCCCCGGCCGGGCCACCCACATGGCCCACAGGCGCCTTCGCCCGGCGGTACCCCGCGTGCGGGACGGCCCGATGGCGGGTCAGATGGATGACGTGCGAAGCGACATACTCCTCCCCAGCGGCCGCAGCTCACGCCTTGGTCTCACCGGCGTCCTGACCGGCCTCCTCCTGTTCCTGTCGCCCCCCGCCGCCGTGCCCCACTCCGGCGGGCCGACCGCCCCGCGCGGCAGCGCCTACATGGGCGTGGGCGTACGCGCCCACGACGGGGGCGCGCCCCTGGCGGCCGAGCGGTCCGCCGGCCTCCGGGTGACCCAGACCGAGGGCGTGGACGTCTCCAGCCACCAGGGCAACGTCGCCTGGTCCACCCTGTGGAGTGCGGGCACCAAGTGGGCCTACACCAAGGCGACCGAGGGCACCTACTACAAGAACCCCAACTTCAGCCAGCAGTACAACGGCCCGTACAACGCGGGCATGATCCGGGGCTCGTACCATTTCGCCACCCCCGACACCACCAGCGGCAAGGCCCAGGCGGACTACTTCGTCGACCACGGCGGCGGCTGGTCCAAGGACGGCAGGACGCTGCCCGGTGTCCTGGACATCGAGTGGAACCCCTACGGGGCGTCCTGCTACGGCAAGTCCAAGAGCGGCATGGTGAGCTGGATCAAGGACTTCCTGAACCGCTACAAGGCCCGTACCGGCCGCTCGGCCGTCATCTACACGGCCACCAACTGGTGGAAGGACTGCACCGGCAACTACGCCGGCTTCGCCTCCTCCCACCCGCTGTGGATCGCCCGCTACGCCTCCACCCCCGGCACCCTGCCGGCCGGCTGGTCCACGCACACCATGTGGCAGTACACCTCCTCCGGCAAGACCGTGGGCGACCACGACAAGTTCAACGGCGCCCTCTCCAGGGTGCGGGCACTCGCCAACGGCTGACGCCCCGGCAGCCCACCGTGCGCGGGACCCGGCCCACGGGCCGGCCCGCGCACCGTCATGCGACGACCACCTGCCAGGCCGGCGCCAGCCCGCCCGCGTACACCAGCGCCCCCAGCGGCAGTCCGCACCACGGCCAGAGCCCCCGCCGCCGGGCCGCCACCGCGAGCGCCGCGCCCGCCGCCCACACCAGGCCCAGCCATGGCAGCCCCCATATCAGCAGCAGGCCGCCGCCCGTGCAGCGCAGCGGGTCCGGGCGGTGGATGCCGCAGTCGTCGGTGGCGAAGACGGCGAGGTAGCACCACAGCAGGTTCAGCAGCGCCCCGCCCGCGGCCAGCACGCCGACGACCACCACATAGGCGACCGGCCACAGGCCCCGCCGCGTCCCGCCCGCTCCGTACCCGCTCATGACCCCACCCCTTGCTCTCCGCCGCTCCGGCTGACGCTACGGTCCGCCCGGCGCCGGGCACTTGAGCGCGGGTACTCAGCCCGGACGGGTCCGCTACTCAGGGCGGCGGCTTCTGAGTACCCGCACTCAGGCGTACTTCCGCCCGGTCGGGCAGGCTGAGGGCATGACGACGCCATCACCGAAGACCCCGGCACCGCGGCTGTGGGCGGGGCTGGCCGCGCTCGGCGTGACCGTCGCGTGCGGAGGGGCCGCGCTGTCCTGGTCCGGCAAGGACGGCGGCCGGCCGCGCGTGACCGACACCCGCGCGGGCGTCTCCTACGCCGTGCCCGAGGGCTGGCGTCACGACCCGGCGGCGGACCGGGAGTTGCTCGGCGCCTTCTCCTCCCGGATCAGCCGCGCCTCCGACACCACCGAGGACGCGACCGTGCTGACCGGTGCCGCCGGGCGGCCCGTACCGAGCGCCGAACTGCGCCGGGCGGCCGAGGGCGCCGCCCGCTCCAACGCCGCGTTCTTCTTCCCGGACGCGGCCCCCACCCTCACCGAGTCCCGCCGCACCGAACTGGGCGGCCGGCCCGCCCACACCGTCGCCCTGGACGTCCCGCACGACGGCGGCACCGCCCGCGTGGAACTGACCGTGGTCGCCGGCACCCACCCGGCCTTCCTCCTGGCCCTCGCCTCGAACGCCGCCGACACGCGCGTCCTCGCGGACGTGCACGCCGTGGAGGCAAGCGTGGCGCTGGGCACTAAGGCGAGCTAGGCGGGGGTGGCGCCCGTACCGCGCCCAGTACCGCCCAGACCACCGAGACGAACGGCACCGCCACCACCGCGCCGATCACCCCCGCCACGATGCTGCCCGCGATCACGGAGACCGCGACGACCAGGGGATGCAGGCGCACCGCCCAGCTCATCACCAGGGGATGCAGTACGTGCCCCTCCAACTGGCCGATGACCACGATGAGCACCAGCACCGCGGCGGCCGTCAGCGGGCCGCGTCCGGCCAACGCCACGACCGTCGCCACGCCGAGCGCCACCGGCGAGCCCACCAGCGGGACGAAGGCGGCGAAGAACTCCAGCAGGGTCAGCGGCAGCGCCAGCGGCACCCGCAGGATGAACAGCACGATGCCGACCAGGATCGCGTTGGTCGCGGCGATGATGATGATCCCCCGCGTGTACCCGGCGAAGGTCCGCCAGGCCGCCCGCCCCGCCCGCTCCCACACCGGCCGGCCCCCGCGCGGCAGCAGCCGGACGCTCACCCAGCTCCACAGCTTCTCGCCGGAGTGGATGAAGAACACCGAGGCGAACAGCGCCAGCGCCCCGCCCGTGATCACCTCCACCACCCGGCCGAGCCCGGACACCGCGCTGCTGAACAGGCTGGCCCGGTGCCGGGAGAGATAATCCGTCACCTCCTGCTGGAGCGCGGCCAGCCGCCCCGGACTCAGCCGGAACGGCGGCTGCCGCAGCCACTCCTCGATCCGGTGCACCCCGCCCCGGAACTCCCCGCTCAGCCGTGTCGACTCGCCCGCCACCGCGTTGCCCACCAGCGCCAGCAGCCCCAGCACCAGCAGGATGCTGCCGATCAGCGCGACGGCCACGCTCAGCGGCCGGGGCATGAACCGGTCCAGCACATCGGCGAGCGGCCGCAGCACCGAGGTGATGACCAGCGCCAGGAACAGCGAGACGGCGATGAGCTGGAAGCGGCCCAGCACGCTGAAGATGCCCCAGACGACGACCCCGACCAGGATGAGCCGCCACGAGTAAGCCGCCGCGATCCGCAGCCACCCCACGGTCCGCTCGGCCACCGAGGTACGCGGGATGGACCGGGTCACCGAGGGCAGCCGCACGGAGTACGCCGGACGGCTGCCCGGCACCGCGCCCCGCGCGCCCGGACCGGAACGCTCGCGCCCCGTCCGCCGCCCGTCACCACCCACCACGCGCCCGCCTCGCCTCCGCACCCGCCGAGCTGACCGTCGGTCACCTCCGACGCTACGGGCAAACCGGACACCGGGTGACGCCCACTGAGCCGCGTGGGCTACGTCCCCCTACTCCTCGGTCGGCAGCCAGTTCCCGTGCAGGCCGAGCGGGACGCGCACCGGGATGCGCACGCGGGCCATCGGGCCGCTCTCCGGTGCCTCGGCCGGAAACACCAGGAGCTGGGCGCTGTCGTCGGTGCGGTCGGTGGCGAAGGCCAGCCAGTGGCCCCGGTCGTCGCCATCGTGGCCCGGCGAGGGCGCGAACGCCGGCTCGCCCACCGAGAGATCGCCGCCGTACCAGGTGCGGGACGGGGCGCCGGGAGCGCCGGTGTCGTACCAGCGCAGCGCGTCGAACTCGCCGGGAAGCAGGTCCGGGGAGCGTTCGCTGTCGAAGGCGACCGCCACCTGTCCGTGCCGGGTGCCGATCCGGCGGTCGTCGATGCGCGGGAACTCCACGCGGGCGTCGTCCAGCGTGGTGCGCCGCATCCGGCCGGTCGCCGGGTCCAGCACCGCCCGGACCAGGGTGCTGCGGTTCGGCCCGCCGGCGGAGTCGCCCAGGGACAGCCGCGTCCACTGCACGTACTCCAGCACCACCGTGCCGTCCGGCTCGTCGTGGGCGTTGACGGTGTGCCAGAGCCAGAAGGCGTCGTCCGACACCTCGCGGACCGGGGAGCCGTCGCGCGGGATCAGCAGCACACGGGTGCCCGCCTCGGGACGCCAGTCGATGAGCGAGCCGCCGCTCACCGCCGCCGAGAGGTCGAAGAAGACGGGGGCGAGGACCAGCACCAGGAAGCGGGCGGTGAGCGCCATGTCGTGGATCATCATCGGCTCGCCGACCCCGTCGAGCGGCACCGGACCCCGCGTCACCGTCCCGTCCGGGGCGATCAGGGACCAGGTCAGGTACGGCGGCTCCAGCGCGTAGCAGAACACCGCCATCTCGCCGGTGACCGGGTCGGTCTTCGGGTGCGCGGTGATCCCGGCGGGCAGGGCGCCGCCGAAGGTCTCCCGGCCTGCCGTCTCCAGCTCCGGGGTCATCCGGAATGGGCAGCCCGCCTCGGCCAGTGCCAGCAGGCGGCCCGCGTGCCGGACCACGTTGATGTCGGGCAGGTCCCGGAAGGTGTGGGCCAGCTCCGGCCCGACCTCCTGCTCGTCCGGGGTGATCATCGACTCGATGCCGCCCCACAGCGCCCGGCCCGCCCGCTCCTCGGCGACCACGGCGGGGGTACGCACGAAGCGGTTGCGGTAGCGGGCCCGGCCGCCCTCGATCCACACGCCGTGCAGCATGCCGTCGCCGTCGATCGGATACAGGAAGGAGCCGATCGGGGTGAAGCGCGGGTTGGGACCGTTGCGCAGATAGACGCCGTCCAGGCCGGCGGGCAGCTCCCCCTCCACGGCGAGGGAGACCTCGTCCACCTCCTCGGTGACGGGCGCGAACCGCCCCGACAGATGGGCCACACGCGCCGGGTCGAAACGCCCGGTGGCGGAAGCGGTCATGAGACCTCCCCGGCGGAGGGAAACGGGCCGACGTCCCCCCATCGTCACCCGCCCGGCCCACCCCCGCATCCGAACCCCTCACCGGCGACCGAACGTGTGCTTGCCTCGAACAGTCCGGAATGCCCAGGTATGGGCGGAAGTGGCCGCGAGCGGGTGAGGAAACGTTCCGATGGTCCTACATGACGTCCGGAACATGGACGAATATACGGTCTCATGGACATTTTGCTGGTCGCCAGCGCGTTCAACAGCCTCACTCAGCGCGCCTACGCCGAACTCTCGGACGCCGGACACCAGGTGGACGTCGTCCTCGCCACGCACGGTCCCGACCCCGTCCGTGCCGCCGTACGCGAGAGACGCCCCGAGCTGATCGTCGCGCCCATGCTGAAGAGCGCGCTCCCCGAGGACGTGTGGCGGGAGCACACCTGCCTGATCGTGCATCCCGGCCCGCCGGGGGACCGGGGCCCCTCCTCGCTGGACTGGGCCGTGGACGGGGAGGCCGGCCAGTGGGGCGTCACCGTGCTCCAGGCCGAGGCGGGCATGGACGCGGGCGCCGTCTGGGCCGACGAGCCCTTCGCCGTACCGGACGCCGGAAAGAGCGACCTGTACCGCAACGAGGCCGCCGACGCCGCCATGACCGCCCTGCACCGGGCCGTACGCCGGTACGCCGACGGCGACCACAAGCCCCGCCCCCAGACCGGCGACTGGCCCGAGGTCGTCTGGCGCGACTACTTCCGCCAGGACCGGCGCCGCATCGACTGGGAGCGGGACGACACCCGTACCGTGCTGCGCAAGCTGCGCGGCGCCGACTCCCAGCCGGGCGTGCTCGACGAACTCCACGGCCGCGAGGTCTTCCTGCACGGCGGCCACCCCGAGGACCAGCTCCGCGGCCGCCCCGGCGACCTCCTCGCCACCCGCGCCGGAGCCGTCTGCCGCGCCACCCGCGACGGCGCCGTGTGGATTCCCGAGCTGCGCCCCCGCAAGAACTCCGGCGACCCGGCGCCCTTCCGCCGCCCCGCCGCCACCGTCCTCGCCTCCTGGACCGCCCCGCACACCCCCGCGCTGCCCGAGATCCCGGCCCCGCTCGACCTGCCCGCCGCCCGGCGCACCTTCGCCGACGTCCGCTACCGCGAGCGGGGCGGCACCGGCTTCGTGAGCTTCTCCTTTCCCGGCGGCGCGATGAGCACCGACCAGTGCCGCAGACTCCTGGCCGCCTACCGGTACGCCCTCACCCGCCCGACCTCCGTCGTCGTCCTCGGGGGCGCCCGCGACTTCTTCTCCAACGGCATTCACCTCAACGTCATCGAGGGCGCTCCCGACCCCGGCGAGGAGTCCTGGCGCAACCTCAACGCCATGGACGACGTGGTGGAGGCCGTCCTGCGCACCACCGACCGGCTGGTGATCGCCGCGCTCGCGGGCAACGCGGCCGCCGGAGGCGCCATGCTGGCCCTCGCCGCCGACGAGGTGTGGTGCCGCACCGGCGCCGTCCTCAACCCGCACTACCGGCGCATGGGCCTGTACGGCTCCGAGTTCTGGACGTACACCCTGCCCCGCCGCACCGGCCCCGAGACCGCGCGCCGCCTCACCACCGAGGCCCTGCCGGTGAGCGCCGCCCGAGGGGTCCGGCTCGGCCTGGTGGACCGTCTCGTCCCCGCCGCCCCCGGCGAGTTCGCGGGCACCGTCGAGGCCATGGCCGCCGAGGTCGCCGCCGCCCCCGGCCTGGCCGGCCGGATCGCCGCCAAGGCCGAGGCCCGCCACGCCGACGAGGCCGTACGCCCCCTCGCCGAGCACCGGCGCGACGAACTCGCCCGGATGCACGCCATCTTCTTCGACCGCCACGCCCCGTACCACGCCCTGCGCTCGGCCTTCGTCCGCAAGGTCCCCGCCGCCGGCACCCGCCCCCTGCACCCCGGAGAGGGCCGATGAGCACCCCCGAACCCCTGCTGGTGGCCGGCGTCGGCAACATCTTCCTCGGCGACGACGCCTTCGGCCCCGAGGTCGTCCGCGCCCTCGAACAGCGCCCCCTCCCGCCCGGCGCGCACGTCCGGGACTTCGGCATCCGGGGCATGGACCTCGCCTACGCCCTGCTCGGCGGCTGCGCCACCGCCGTACTGGTCGACGCCGCGCCCCGGGGACAGCGCCCCGGCACCCTCTCCCTGGTCGAGGCCGAACCGCCGGACGGCACGGTCGTGCCCGAGGCGCACGGCATGGACCCGGAGAAGGTACTCGCCCTCGCCACCCACCTCGGCGACGAACCGCTGCCCCGCGTCCTGGTCCTCACCTGCGAGCCCGCCGTGGTGCCCCGCCCGGACGAGGACATCGCCCCCGGCCTCAGCGAACCGGTGCGCGAGGCCGTCGGACGGGCCGTCGACGCGCTGCACACCCTGATCCCCGTCCTGCTGGCCGACCCGGCCGCGCCCGCGCCCCCGTTGGGCCGCCCGATGGAATCCGGGCCCCCGCACGCGGCTGCGCTGCCCGGCGTCGGGGCGGGCGGACCCGAAGATCGGTGAGACCCCTGGGCCGTGCCCCGGCACGGCCCAGGCCCCCGATCTTCGCGAGGAGCTGTGCCCATGTGCCGGTCCGACGTCAAGCAGGCCGTCCTGGCCAAGAACGACGATCTCGCCGCCCGCCTGCGTGAGGACCTCACCGAACGGGGCGTCACCGTCGTCAACCTGCTGTCCAGCCCCGGCAGCGGCAAGACCGAACTCCTCGGCCGCATTCTGGCCCGCGCCGTCCAGCGCGGTGTCCCCGTGGCCGCGCTCACCGCCGACCTCGCCACCGAGAACGACGCCCAGCGCCTTGCCCGCTCCGGCGCCCCCGTCCAGCAGCTCCTCACCGACGGGCTGTGCCACCTGGAGGCCGGCCAGGTCCGCGACCGCCTCGACGGCTGGCTCCCCGCCGACACCGAGGTGCTGTTCGTGGAGAACGTCGGCAACCTCGTCTGCCCGGCCTCCTACGACCTCGGCGAGACCCTGCGGATCGCCCTGATGGCCGTCACCGAGGGCGAGGACAAGCCGCTGAAGTACCCCACCGCCTTCGGCTCCGCCCACCTGGTCGCCATCACCAAGACCGACCTCGCCGCCCCCGCCGGCTTCGACGAGGCCGCCTTCCGCGCCAACGTCCAGCGGGTCAACCCCGGCGTGGAGACGGTACGGACCTGCGCGCGTAGCGGAGACGGCGTCGACGCCCTGCTGGAGCGCGCCCTCGCCGTCCGCCACGCCCCGCCCGCCCACCGCCCGCCGCTGGCCCCCGGACCGCACGGCCACTCCCACGGCGGCCACAGCCACGACCACGACCCGGCCGCAGCCCCCCTCGCATGACGGCCCCCGCGACGGGCCGGGTGCGCCGCCGGCTCACCGTGCGGGGCACGGTGCAGGGGGTCGGCTTCCGGCCCCATGTGCACCGGCTCGCCGCCGAGTACGCCCTCGCCGGGTTCGTCGGCAACACCGCCGACGGCGTCCTCGTCGAGGTCGAGGGCCCGCTGCCCGACGTGGAGCGGTTCTGCGAGGCGCTCGCCGGACACCCGCCCCCGCTCGCCTCGGTCACCGCCATCGGCCACCAGGACCTCCCCGCCACCTGCACCGGCGGGACGTTCACCATCCAGGCCACCACGGAACACACCACCGGCCGCACCCAGTTGCCGCCCGACACCGCCGCCTGCGCCGACTGCCTGCGCGAACTCGCGGACCCCGCCGACCGCCGCCACCGGCACCCCTTCGTCACCTGCACCCACTGCGGCCCCCGCTTCACCATCGCCACCGCGATGCCGTACGACCGCGCGGCCACCACCATGGCCCGCTTCCCGATGTGCCCCGCCTGCGCTCGCGAGTACGGCGACCCGCTCGACCGGCGCTTCCACGCCCAGCCCGTCGCCTGCCCCGACTGCGGCCCCGGACTGAGGCTCGTTCCCGCCGAGGGCACCGGAGCGCGCCCGGCCCGCGACGCCGACGCCCTCGCCCAGGCGCGGGCCCTGCTCGCCCGGGGCCGTATCGTCGCCGTCAAGGGACTCGGCGGCTACCACCTGGCCTGCGACGCCACCAACCCGCGTGCCGTCGCCACCCTGCGCGCCCGCAAGGCACGCGGCGGCAAGGCGTTCGCGGTGATGTGCGCCGACCTCGCCACCGCCGAGAGCGTCGCCCACCTCACGGACGCCGAGCGGGCCGCGCTCACCGGCCCGGAACGCCCCATCGTCCTGCTGCGCGCCCGTACCCCCGGCGACGGCCCCCGCCTCGCCGACCAGATCGCGCCCGGCAGCCCGCACCTCGGCGTCCTGCTGCCCTACACCCCGGTGCACACCCTGCTGTTCGGCCTGCCCGGCGACCCGCCCGGACCCCGCGTGCTCGTGATGACCAGCGGCAACCGCTCCGGCGAGCCCATCGTCACCGACGACGCCCAGGCACTCATCCGGCTCGCCGGACTGGCCGACGCCTGGCTCACCCACGACCGCACGATCGCCGCCCCCTGCGACGACTCCCTGCTCCGCGTACGCACCGACGGCACCTCCCAACTCCTGCGCCGCTCACGGGGATACGTACCCCGGCCACTGAACCTCCCGGTGCCGGTGCGGCCCGCCCTCGCGGTCGGCGGGGACCTGAAGAACGCGCTCTGCCTCGGGGAGGACGACCAGGCGTGGTTCGGCCCGCACATCGGGGACATGGGCGACCTCGCCACCCTGGACGCCGCCCGCCGCGCCGAGGCCCACCTCGCCGCCCTGACCGGCGTCACCCCGCGCCTGATCGCCGCCGACCGGCACCCCGGCTACCAGTCCACGGCCCACGCCCGCCGCCGCGCCGCCGAGGCCGGACTGCCCGCACCGGCGCTGGTCCAGCACCACCACGCCCACATCGCCGCCGCCCTGGCCGAACACGGCATGGACGGCACCACCCCCGTCATCGGCGTCGCCTTCGACGGCACCGGGTACGGCGACGACGGCACCGTCTGGGGCGGCGAGGTCCTGCTCGCGGACTACACCGCGTACCGCCGCTTCGCCCACCTCGTCCCCGCCCCGCTGCCCGGCGGGGACGCCGGTGTCGCCAACCCCTGCCGGCAGGCGCTGGCCCGGCTCTGGGCGGCCGGTATCGACTGGGCGCCGGACGTGCCCAGCGTGGCCGCCTGCACCGACACCGAACGCGCGGTACTAAACGGCCAGTTGACCCACGGCATCGCCTGCGTACCGACCAGCAGCATGGGCCGTCTCTTCGACGCCGTCGCCTCCCTCACCGGCGCCTGCCATCGCGCCGGCCACGAGGCCGAGGCCGCGCTCGCCCTGGAGGCCCTCGCCCTCGAAGCACGGGACGCGGACAACGGGGAGTACGCCTTCGGCTTCGCACCCGGACCGCGGGCCGACCCCGCCCCGGTGCTGCGGGCCCTCCTCTCCGACCTGCGCCGGGGTGCGCCCGCGCCCGTGCTCGCCGCCCGCTTCCACCGGGGCGTCGCCGGAGCCGTGGCCGGGCTGTGCCGACGGGCCCGCGAGGCCACCGGTCTGACCACCGTGGCCCTGACCGGCGGGGTCTTCGCCAACGCCCTGCTGGAGGAGGACAGCACCGCCCGGCTCACCGCCGACGGCTTCACCGTCCTGCGGCACGGCCGGGTGCCGCCCAACGACGGCGGCCTCGCGCTCGGCCAGCTCATGGTCGCGGCCCATGTGCCCCGGCCGGCCCGCTGATCCGCCGACCCGGCCATCAGCCCACCCCAGACGAGACGGAGTGACCCATGTGTCTTGCAGTGCCCGGCAAGGTCGTCGCCATCGACGAAGGCGCCGACCCGCTCACCGGGCTCGTCGACTTCGGCGGCGTGCGGAAACAGGCGTGTCTGGAGTATCTGCCCGATGTACGGGTGGGGGAGTACGTCATCGTGCACGTCGGCTTCGCCCTGCAGAAGCTCGACGAGGAGTCGGCCCGCGCCTCGCTGGAGCTGTTCGAGCAACTCGGGCTGCTGGAGGAGGAGTTCGGGGACGCCTGGGAGCAGGCCGAGCGGCAGGGAAGCGGGAGTGAGAACCGGTGAAGTACATCGACGAGTTCAACGACCCCGCGCTGGCCCGCCGCCTGCTGGACGAGATCCGCGCCACCGTCACCCGGCCCTGGGCCCTGATGGAGGTGTGCGGCGGCCAGACCCACTCCATCATCCGGCACGGAATCGACCAACTCCTGCCCGACGAGGTCGAGTTGATCCACGGGCCGGGCTGTCCGGTGTGTGTCACCCCGCTCGACGTCATCGACAAGGCCCTCGCGGTCGCCGCCCGTCCCGACGTGATCTTCTGCTCCTTCGGTGACATGCTCCGGGTGCCCGGCACCGACCGCGACCTGTTCCGGGTCAAGGGCGAGGGCGGCGACGTACGCGTGGTGTACTCCCCGCTCGACGCGCTCGAACTGGCCCGCAAGCACCCCGAGAAGCAGGTGGTGTTCTTCGCCATCGGCTTCGAGACCACCGCACCCGCCAACGCCATGGCCGTCCACCAGGCCCGCAGGCTCGGCCTGGACAACTTCAGCCTGCTGGTCTCCCACGTCCGGGTCCCCCCGGCCATCGAGGCGATCATGACCGCCCCCGAGTGCCGGGTACAGGGCTTCCTCGCCGCCGGGCACGTGTGCAGCGTGATGGGCACCGCCGAGTACCCCGAGCTGGCCGAGCGGTTCCGGGTGCCGATGGTGGTCACCGGGTTCGAACCGCTGGACATCCTGGAGGGCATCCGCCGCGCCGTGCACCAACTGGAGCGCGGCGAGCACCGGGTGGAGAACGCCTACCCGCGTGCCGTGCGCGAGCAGGGCAACCCGGCCGCGCTGCGCATGATCGAGGACGTCTTCGAGGTCACCGACCGCAACTGGCGCGGCATCGGCCCGATCCCGGCCAGCGGCTGGCGCCTCGCGGAGGCGTACCGCGCCTACGACGCCGAGCACCGCTTCGACGTCACCGGCATCCGCACCGAGGAACCCGCCGTGTGCCGGGCCGGAGAGGTGCTCCAGGGCCTCATCAAGCCCACCGAGTGCGAGGCGTTCGGCACCGCCTGCACCCCGCGCACCCCGCTCGGCGCCACCATGGTCTCCAGCGAGGGCGCCTGCGCCGCCTACTACCTGTACCGCCGCATGGAAGGCGGGCCCGCGCCGCGCGGATCGCGCATCCCGCGTAAGGAGATGAACCCCGTTGGCTGACCTCACCGAAGCTCCGGCGATCGACCCCGCCAACTGGACGTGCCCCGCCCCCCTGCGCGACCAGGGCGTGGTCGTGATGGGCCACGGCGGAGGCGGCGCCCTCTCCGCCGAGCTGATCGACCAGGTCTTCGCCCCCGCCTACGGCAACCCCACCCTCGCCGGGCTCGCCGACTCCGCCGTGCTCCAACTCGGCGGCGCACGGCTGGCGTTCTCCACCGACTCCTACGTGGTGCGCCCGCTGTTCTTCCCCGGTGGCTGCCTCGGTGACCTCGCCGTCAACGGCACGGTGAACGACCTGGCGATGAGCGGCGCGAAGCCCGCCTATCTGTCCACGGCGTTCGTGCTGGAGGAGGGCGTCGAGATCGCCGTCGTCGACCGCATCGCCCGCGCCCTCGGCGCCGCCGCCCGCGCCGCGGACGTCACCGTAGCCACCGGCGACACCAAGGTGGTCGAGTCCGGCCACGGTGACGGCGTCTACGTCACCACCGCCGGCGTCGGGCTCGTCCCCGACGGCGTCGACATCCGCCCCCAGCGCGCGCGGCCCGGTGACGCCGTCCTCGTCAGCGGGCCGATCGGGCTGCACGGCGTCGCGGTGATGAGCGTGCGGGAGGGGCTGGAGTTCGGCGTCGAGATCGCCTCCGACACCGCGCCGCTCGCCGGCCTGGTCGCGGCCATGCTCGCCGTCACGCAGGACGTGCACGTCCTGCGCGACCCCACTCGCGGCGGCCTCGGCGCCTCCCTCAACGAGATCGCCCGCGCCTCCGGCACCGGCGTCCGGATCACCGAGCGGGCCGTGCCGGTGCCGGACGAGGTGGCCAACGCCTGCGGGTTCCTCGGCCTGGACCCGCTGTACGTCGCCAACGAGGGCCGGCTCGTCGCCTTCGTACCCCGCGAGCACGCCGACGCCGTACTCGCCGCCATGCGCGCCCATCCGCACGGCGCCGGGGCCGCGCTGATCGGGGAGTGCGTGGCCGAGCACCCCGGCATGGTCACCGTGGCCACCGGGCTCGGCGGTACCCGTGTGCTCGACCTGCCGCTCGGGGAGCAGCTTCCGCGCATCTGCTGAGCACACGAACCGGCCCCGCCCCCAAGAGGGACGGGGCCGGTTCGCGCGTGCGGGGGTCAGGGCACCGCCTCCACGGCGGTGATCTCCAACTCCCGCCCGCTGCGCAGGTCCTGCGACGGCTGGTCGCAGGCGGGGCACCAGAAGAACGGGGGCATGCCCACCGCGAACTCCTCCGCGCACCCGCCGCACCAGGCCACCGCCGTCACCTGCTCCACCACCAGATCGGCCGAGGCGAGCGAGGTGCCGTCACGGGCCACCTCGAAGGCGAAGTGCAGCGCGTCCGGCACCACGCCCGCCAGCTCACCCACCCGCACGGTCACCGAGGAGACGTCCCCGGCGCCGTCCGCGCGGGCGATCTCCCCGGCCTGCTCCACGATCGCGGTCGCGATCGACAGCTCGTGCACCGGTGCCTCACGGGTACCGGCGGAGCGCGCGGCGGCCGCCGGTCATCCGATAGATCTTGATCTCCCGGATGATGCCGGGGACCTCACTGACGACCAGCAGCAGCGTCAGACCGGCGAGCACGGCGGCCTGGGCGACGAGCACCCGCCGCCCCGTCCACAGGGTCCGCTCCGTCTCCTCGACGGCTCGCGCGGCTTTTGCGATCTTCATGGCGCTCACTTCCTGCCGTCTCATCCCGGTGGGATGTTCGGCATGACGTCGAGGATGGCGTTGTGCCGCTTGGTACGGACACCCGTGGAGCGGCGCGAGTCGGCGGTGCCGTCCTCGTGATGGCCCACCTGCTCCTGATAGGGGCCCCTGTTGCCCTCGTGCAGACCCCGCACGTGGGTCGGCGTGTCCGGCTTCACCTGGGGACGGCCCACTCTGATCCTGCCCATGATCGTCTCCTCTCTGGGCTCACGAACCTCTGGGCTTCACGAACGCTCGGTGAGCTCCGCGAAGAACCGTTCGACGGCCGGCCACACCCGGCCGCCGCCGGACAGCCCCTGCCACTCCGCGCGGACCAGGGCCACCATCCGGAAGCAGTCGTCGACGGGCACGATCCAGTGCTCCTCCTGGCCGCGCACCGTGTTGACCAGCAGCGCCTCCACGTCGGGTACCACGGAGGCGAGCGGCGGACACGCGGCGGCCAGCCCCCGCCAGGCATCCGCGTCCACCTCCCACCGCATGGCCCCGGCCGGGCTCGGCCCCTGCGCGGTCACCGTGCCGTCGGCGCGCGGCACGAAGAACACCAGACCCACCGGCACCCCCAGCGCCGCCGTGTCCACCGGCGCGAGTCGCACCCGGCGCCGGGGCACCAGTTGATACCGGCCGCCGCCCGACCCCTGCTCGGCGAAGAGCACCGAGCAGGGACCGCAGACACAGCGGACCTGGTCGGCCGCCGCCTCGAACAGATGCGGATGCTCCTCGGCCACCGGCGCGGCACACAGCTCGCAGGTCTCGGGCCGACCGGCCCCGGCCGGACCGGAGCGGATCAGCCGGGCCAGCGCCCCGCTCACCGCGCCTCCTGCGGACGCTCCGCCCGGCGCGTGGTCAGCGTGGCGAGCGGTACGAACGCCGGCGGCTTGGCCCGCTCGGCCGTGACCGCCTCCACCGCCCGCAGCTCCGGAGCCGCGGCCAGTACGGTCGCCCGCACCACCTCGGTGACGTCCCCGCCACCCCCGCCGCACCCCGAGCCACAGCCACCGCCGCCGGAGTCGACCCGCACGCGGGCCACCTCGCCCTCGACGCCCAGCCACTCCAAGTCGCCGCCGCGCTCACGCACCGCAGGCCGCAGCCGCTCCACCGCGCGCTCGGCCCGCCGTTCCGGCGGCTCGGGGTGCAGGGAGTGCAGCACCAGCAGATGCGCCAGCAGCTCGTCGCCGGCCACCCGGTCCAGCAGGGCGGCGTCCGCGCCGTCGAGCATCCGGGCCAGCGCCTCCCCGTACACCTCGGTCAGCAGGCCCACCGACTCCAGGGCCTCGGCGGACAGTTGGCCACTGCCGGACTCCAGCCGCTCCAGCAGCTCGTCCAGCCGGGCGAGCCGGGCCTCCACCGCCGGGTCGGCGAGCCGGGCGCCGTCAGCCATGGCTGGCGCCGTAGGTGGGGGAGTGCACGACGTCCAGCGTCTTGCCCTTGCCCATGTACATGTGGACACCGCACGGCAGACAGGGGTCGAAGCTGCGCACGGTGCGCATGATGTCGACGCCCTTGAAGTCGTCCGGCCCGTTCTCCTCGAAGATGGGCTGGCCCTGGACGGCGTCCTCGTACGGGCCGGGGGTGCCGTAGATGTCGCGAGGGCTCGCGTTCCACGGGGTCGGCGGGTACGGGTGGTAGTTGGCGATCTTCTTGTCCTTGATGACCAGGTGGTGCGAGAGGACCCCGCGCACGGCCTCGTGGAAGCCGCAGCCGATCGCCTCGTCCGGGACCTCGAAGTCCTGGAACACCTTGGTCTCGCCCGCCCGCAGCAGCTCCATGGACTCCTCCAGGAACTGCAGCGCCATCGCGGCCGCGTACGCGACGAAGTACGGCCGGGCGCGGTCGCGTTCGAGGGTGTTGCTCCACTTCGGGATGGACCACTCCAGCGTGGTCTCCGGGAGCGACTCGCCCTTGGGGAGCTGGATGCGCACCTTGCCGTTCGCCGCCTTGACGTACCGGGTGTCGACCAGGCCGCTCAGCGCGGTGGACCACAGGCGGGCGAGCGGGCCGCCGCCGGTGTCCAGGGCGAGGTGCTTGTCCGTCTCCTGGTGGTACCAGCGCGGGCTCATCACCCAGCTATAGTTCCCGTCGAACTCGCGCTTCTGCGGCACCGGCACGGTCGTCTGGTTCCACGGGTGCCGCATGTCGACCGGGTTGCCCAGCGGGTCGTGGGTGACGAACGGCTGTTCGTTGACCCAGTCGTCGTAGAACGAACTCCCCAGCATGATGCGCATGTTGAGGTTGATGTCGATCAGGTTGTTGGTGACCAGCTCGCCGTCGACGATGACGCCCGGCGTCACGTACATCGCCTTGCCCCACTCGTTCATCGAGGCGTAGCGGTAGTCCACGACGGCGGGGTCCTGCCAGGCGCCCCAGCAGCCCAGCAGGATGCGGCGGCGTCCGACCTCCTCGTAGCCCGGCAGGGCCTCGTAGAAGAAGTCGAAGACGTCGTCGTTCATCGCCACCGCCTTCTTGATGAAGTCGATGATGTGCATCAGCCGGCTGAGGTAGTCGGTGAAGACGCTCGGCTGCGGCATGGTGCCGACCCCGCCCGGATACAGCGTGGAGGGGTGCACGTGCCGCCCCTCCATCAGGCAGAACATCTCCCGCGTGACCCGGCTGACCCTGAGGGCCTCCTTGTAGACCTCGCCCTCGAAGGGGTTGAACGCCTTCATGATGTCGGCGATGGTCCTGAAGCCGTGGATCTCCCCGCGCGGGGCATCGGTGCGCTCGGCGCGGGCCAGCAGCGTGGGGTTGGTCGCCTTGACCATGGCCTCGCAGAAGTCCACGAACACCAGGTTGTCCTGGAAGATCGTGTGGTCGAACATGTACTCGGCCGCCTCGCCGAGGTTGGTGATGTGCTCGGCCATCGGCGGCGGCTTGATCCCGTACGCCATCTGCTGGGCGTAGTTGGAGCAGGTGGTGTGGTTGTCCCCGCAGATACCGCAGATGCGCGAGGTGATGAACCCGGCGTCGCGCGGGTCCTTGCCCTTCATGAACACCGAGTAGCCGCGGAACAGCGACGAGGTGCTGTGGCACTCGGCGACCTCGCGGTTGGCGAAGTCGATCTTCGTGTAGATGCCCAGGTTGCCGATGATCCTGGTGATCGGGTCCCAGGACATGTCCACGAGCTGTGCGGGTTTGCGCCCCGTGGGCCGGGATTCGGTGGTCGTCATCTGCGGTACTGCCCCTCGCTGTCGGGGTGGTGCGGGTGGGGTGGGGGGTGCTGCGGTGGCCGGACCGGTGTCAGGGACGCCAGTACGGGTCGTAACCGCTGGTGAGCTTGCGCTTCTTGTGCCGCCACTTGGGCTCGTGGTTGACCATCTCGTTGGTCACGCCGCGCAGCCGGCGCACGACCGCCCCGTACGGCTTGATGACCAGGGAGGACAGGGTGCCGCCGGGGGGCTCGTCCATGAACGGCATGAACGCGTCCGGGAAGCCGGGCATGGTGCACCCGATGCAGATGCCGCCGACGTTCGGGCAGCCGCCGATGCCGGCCATCCATCCGCGCTTGGGCACGTTGCAGTTGACCACCGGACCCCAGCAGCCGGTCTTCACCAGGCACTTGGGGGAGTTGTAGTCGAGGCCGAAGTCGCCCTGCTCGTAGTACGAGCCGCGGTCGCAGCCCTCGTGGACGGTCTTGCCGAACAGCCACTGTGGCCGCAGCATGTGGTCCAGCGGGGGCGGCGGCGCGTCGCCGGCGGCGTGCTGGAGCACCCAGATCAGGGTCTCCATGAAGTTCTCCGGCTGGATCGGACAGCCGGGCACGTTGACGATGGGCAGCCCGGCCGTCGACTTGTAGTCCCAGCCCAGGTAGTCCCCGAGGCCCATGGAACCGGTCGGGTTGCCCGCCATGCCGTGGATGCCGCCGTAGGTGGCGCAGGTGCCGGCCGCGACCGTGGCCCACGCCTTCGGGGCGAGCTGGTCGATCCACCAGTTGATGGTCTGCGGCTGCCCGGTCGCCGGGTCGTTGCCGAACGACGTCCAGAAGCCGTCGCCCTCGATGATGTCCTGGTTGGGCACCGAGCCCTCGATGACGAGGATGAACGGGGTGTCCAGCTCGCCGCGCGCCGCCGCCCGGTAGGGGGCGAGGAAGTCCTCGCCGCCCAGGCTCGGCGAGAGCACCTTGTTGACCAGGTTGACCTTGGGCAGGCCGGGGATCAGGCCGAGCACCACGTCCTCGATGGAGGGCTGCATGGCCGCCGTCAGGGAGACGGTGTCGCCGTCGCAGCTCATCCCCTCCGAGATCCAGAGGATGGTGATCTCGTCTATCCCCTTATGTTCCTCGGATCGCTGGATGCGCTCACGGGCCGCGGTGGTGTGGCTCTCGGTGGTCATGTCGCCTGCCTTCGCTGCGGTCGGTCGGCCGCTGGGGAGTGGGTGTCGCCGTCAGGGGCGTCCGGGCTCGGGTCCGGCGGGGGATCGGGGTCGCGGCTCGGCGCCGTCCCCGAGGGGCTCGAGTTCGTCCGGCCGGAAGTAGTGGAAACGGCCGTACCAGCCGTGCAGTTCGGCCGCCGGATCGTCGTCGACGGTCACCGCCAGGTGCACGCTGCCGTCCACGTCGTGGAAGACCGCGGCCACCTCGGCGGTCCGTCCGACCAGGAACATGTCCTGGGCGTCCGCCCCGCGCAGCCGGGGGTTCAGCCGCACCCGGCTGCCGGTGCCGAGCGGGACGCCGTCCACGGTCACGGTGTCCGTCGTCGGGGACAGCCCGGCGTCGCCGCCCTCCTGCCACCAGGCGGGCCGCGCCTCGGGGGCCTCGGCGGCCTCCTTGGCCGGGGCCAGCGAGCGGATCGCGCCGTGCAGGTTGGCGAACACCTCGGGCGGCATCGTGTCGACCCGGTCGAGGATGCGGGCGGCGCGCGGGTCGGTGGCCCGCGCCTCGGCCTTCTCCTCGTCGGTCAGCAGCATGGTGCGCAGCGTCAGGATCTCGTCGATCTCCGCCGCGTCGTGCAGATCGCCCGGACTCTCCGGCGCCACCTGCGGATGGTCCGGCAGGATGATCGGCGCGGAGAGCAGTACGGGCCCGGTGGCGCCGTCCGCGCTCTCCCCGGCCGGTCCGCCCAGCACCGGGAAGGTGAAGGCGCTGCGGCAGCCGCGCGCCCGGTCCCGCAGCGCGGCCGGCGGGTCGGTCTGCGACACGAACTCCAGCCCCTCCCCGCCCAGCAGGGTGTGCGCGGCGAGCAGCGCCTGCCGCAGCGCCTCGGCACGCGGGGCACGGGCCTCCGGCGCCTCGCCCGCGTTCTCGGTACGCACGCACAGCCGGTACAGCCCGTCCGCCAGCTTCTCGGCCGCGACCGTGGTGTGCGCCCGTACGTGCTCACGGCGGCGCACCACCCGCCCGGCGCCCAGTTCCCCGGTCTCCACGGCCGGCGGCGCGGAGACGTCGGCGGTGCACGGGCCGCGCAGCAGCTCCGCCAGCGGCCACGCCAGGTCCACCTCGTACGGGACCGCCTCGTCGAAGCTCAGATGGGCCGTGCCGTCGGCCCCGCGCAGCGACTCGACCGGCCGGTACCGGCCTTCGCTCAGCGCCTCCACCTGCTTGTGCTGGAGCTGGAGGTAGCGCACCCGCACCCGCAGCACCGCGCCCGGAGCGGCCCGTACCAGGCACTCGGTGCGCTGGTACCAGGAGTCCGCCGAACCGGAGATGCCCTCGGTGACCGGGCCGTCCGCCTCCACCCAGGTACGGGGGAGCAGCACCCCGAACTGCCAGCGGACCCGGTTCTTCGCCGAGGAACGCCGGTAGGGGTAGAGCAGGTAGCCCTCGTACAGCACGGCGTCCGCGACCGCGCCCACCTGAGCGAACGGATCGCCGGACAGTCCCTCGGGGATTTCCTGGCCGGGCGCCGCGGCACACGCGGTGCCGCCCTCGCCTCCCGTGTCAGCCATGCCGCCTCCTCGACGCCGGTGCATGGGGCCATGTCTCCCACCGTGCTCCACCACCGTCACACCGCTCACGCGGCCTCGCCCCTTAGGCGGACCCCGGTTGAGCCGGGCGGGTGACGCGCGAGGGCCGGTCAGTCGCCGGTGTCGCCGTGGCCCTCCTCGCTCCGGCGGCGCCGGGAGCGGACCACCTCCACCAGGAGCGGCAGCAGGGAGATCACGACGACCAGCGCGATCAGCGGCAGGAGGTAGTCGTCGACGTGGTCGACCGACGCGCCCAGCGCCCAGCCGGCCAGGACCAGGCTCTGGGACCACAGCACCCCGCCGACCGTCTGCCAGATGGTGAAGACGCGCGTCGGCACCCCGAGTGCCCCTGCGGCCGGATGCAGCACGGAGCGCAGCATCGGTACGAACCGGCCGATCACCAGCGCCTTGCGGTATCCGTACCGGGCCAGCAGGCGCTCCGCCCGCGCCACGCCCTCCTTGACCCGGTGGCTGGAGGTACGGGTGAGCAGCGCCCGGCCGCCGTGCCGCCCGATCAGGAAACCCACCTGGGCGCCCGCCACCGAGCCCACGGCCGCACAGAGCATCACCTGCCACAGCACCAGCCGGGGCGGCTGCCCGCCGTGCTGGACCGCGCAGAGCACCCCGGCCGGGAACAGCAGCGTGTCGCCCGGCAGGAAGAAGCCGACGACCAGCAGCCCGGACTCGGCGAAGGTCACCGCCAGCACACCCAGGGCGCCGAAGGCGGCCAGCAGGGACGCGCTGTCCGTGGGGTTGACGGCGTTCACCCGCCCATCGCCTCCCGGCCCGCCGATCGGTCGTCCGGCATCCAGTCTCACGTGAACCGCGCTCACGCGCCCGCCGCGCTGTCCGGCGTACACACGCATGCGTGGTGTGCACACCCTTGCGCGGTGTGTACCCCTTCGCGCACACCCTCTGTCGTGCACCCGACACCCGCCGTAGACTCGCGGGGAGCGCGGGGCGGTTGACGGGGGGAGCCGACATGCCGGAAGCGCCGTACGGTCCGTACCAGGGGTTCACCGTTCCGCCGATGCCGTCCGGGCCACCGCCCGCGCCGCCGAGCGCGCTGCGCGCGGCCGCCGTGGCCCTGCTGAACCTCAGCGGACTCGGCCTCGGCTACGCCCTGCTCCGAAGATGGGTCCCGCTGGCGCTGTGCCTGGCGGCCACCGCCGTCCTCCTCTTCGTCGCGCTGCCCGCCGACGCCGACGGCCTGCCCACCGGGGTGCTGGTCGGCTACCTCGTCGTCCTGCTGCTCGCCGCCGCCCACGGCGCCCGCCTGGGACTGCGCACCCCGCTGTCCCTCCGCGCACCTCTCGCCCTCGTGCTGGGCCTGGTGCTGCTCGCCGTACCGGCCGGCGGCGCGCTCTGGTACGACGGTGCCCGCGCCGAGGCCGAACAGCAGGCGCTGCTCGGCAAGCTGGAGAAGGCCGACGACCTGGTGGCGGCGGCCGGACGGCACACCTTCGCCGCCTCCCGCGCCGACTACCGCTCGGCCCTCGCCGTCTACCGCGACCTCGCGGTGGACCACCCCGGCTCACGCGCCGCCGACCGCGTCCCGGCCCGGCTGCGCGCCTACTACTCGAGCGTCGGCGCCGCGTACGGGCGGGGCGAGTACTGCGTGGCCGTCGAGCCCCTCCAGTTCCTCCGTACGGTGCCGCGCACCATGCCCGCCGACCGGCTCGGCTCGCTCACCCACTGGCCCGACGACCGGCTGGCCACCTCGCTCTACGAGTGCGGCAAGGCCGACCTGGGCGACGGCGGGGAGGCATGGGTCGACCGGTTCCGTGAGCTGCTCGCGGACTTCCCCGGTTCACCGGCCGCCGCCAAGGTGGTGCCGGCCGCCGACGCGGCCGTACGGAGCGCGCAGCAGGGGGTCGGCGGGAAGACGCCCTGCACCGCCGTGGACCGGCTGCACACCCTGGACACCCGGCTCACCGACCTCGCCGCCTCGGCCGGAAACGCCTCCACCGACCTCACGGCGGCCGCCGCCCGCGCCGGGCGGGGCGGGGACGCGGGCGCCTACGAGTGCGGGGTGGACCAGTACCAGGACGGCGACTTCGCCGAAGCGCGGAAGAGCATGCAGGCTTATGTCTCCGACACCAAGAGCGGCGGCAAGCGGGAGAGGGCCAAGAAGATCGCCATAGCCGCCGAGGTCGCCCAGACCCTCCCGGCCGCCGGGAAGAAGCTGCCCACCACGGCCTCCGGCGGCAGCATCTCCGTCACGGTGAAGAACGACAGCCCCCACGACATCACCGTCCTCTACACCGGCCCGGTCACCGGCAGCTTCACCCTCAAGGCGTGCGGCGGCTGCACCGCGTACTCCCTCACCGCGACCATCACGCCGGGCTTCAAACCGTGCTCCGACAGCGGGCGGAACTACCCGCAGCGCACCATCCAACTGCCCACCGGAACCACGTACTTCGTGCACCAGCCCCAGGGCACCGGCACCGGCTCGCCCGCCTCCGACACCGCGCGGCTCAGGTCGGGCTATGTGTACACCGAATGCGCCTACACCACGCGGACGTTCGGGTCCGGTACCTGAGCCGGTCCCAGGTCCGGGCGCGGCACGGTGACGGTGCCGCACAAGGCCGGGTTGCCCGGCTCCGGGCCGCGCTCCAGCCAGTCCCGGTACGCGGGCGCCTGGTGGGCCACCTCCCAGTAGGCGTCGGCCAGTTCCTCGAAACCCCGGTCGAGGTCGGTCTCGGTGCGGGCCGCGAGCAGCAGCCGCACCCCGATCGGGTCGCCGTGCAGCGGGCGGATGGCGAGGTCGGAGCGGGGGTGCGCGGTGGGCTGGCTGACGGTGACCACCTCGCCGGTGGCGGCCAGCGAGTAGGCGGTGAGGTAGTCGCCGTGCAGCAGGTCCGGCTCGATCCCGGCCTCGCGCAGCACCCGGCAGATCGCGTCCCACTCGCCGTCCACCGTGGAGTCCACCATCCAGCGGTCCTCGGCCAGCTCGGTGAGCCGCACCTCGCTGCGGGCCGCCGCCGGATGGTCGGCCGCCAGCGAGACGAACTGCGGCTCCCGTTCCACCAGCACCCGTAGGCGCAGCCCCGGCGGGACCCGCAGCGGGCTGCCCTCCACCTCGTGCACGAAGGCCAACTCCAGCGCGCCCTCGGCGACCTGGCGCAGCAGGGCATTGGCGGAGGCGTCCATCTGGAGCGAGGGCTCGGCCGCCGGGACCCGGGAGCGCAGCCGGCGCAGCCAGCCCGGCAGGGCGCGGCTGGCCGTGGCGCCGATCCGCAGCCGGGGTCCGGCCGAGGCACGGGCGGCGGCCGCGCGGGCCTCGGTGACCAGGGCGTCGAGTTCCCCGACCAGCGGCCGGGCGCGGCTCAGCACCAGCCGGCCCAGCGGGGTGGCGCGGCAGCCGGTGTGGCCGCGGGTGAAGAGCGGGCCGCCCAGCGCCTTCTCGATCCGGCGCAGTTGGGTGCTCAACGAGGGCTGGGCCAGGCCGAGTTCGCGCGCCGCCTGATGCAGGCTGCCCGCATCGGCGATGGCGCACAGAACCCGGAAGTGCCTCACCTCTAGCTCCATGACGGGAGCCTAGGGCGGGTTTGCATGCGCACGCCAGACGCATAAATCACCGCGCACCGCCACGAGTTGCCGGTGATAGCCCGGTGCTATCGCAACTTGCCATTAGCCGAGGCCTGTTGATCTATCCAAGACTCGGAAGCAGCCGGTCGTTCACCCCCACTCGAACGACGGGCCACCCCCACACGCATCGAAAAGAGGAGCACCCCCACATGTCGTCCTCCCGCATGCCCGCGAAGAGCACCAGAATGATCGTCGCCCTCGGTCTCGGCGTGGCCGCCGCCACGTTCGGCGCCGCCGCCCCGGCGTCCGCCCAGCCCGCCCCCGTCGCCGCGCACGCCGGATACACCGGCTCGGCCCAGGAGGCGGCGAACAACCAGGCGTTCTTCGACGCGGTCCTGAAGTCGGTCGCCGAGAAGCGGGCCGACAATCCGGGCCTGAAGTCGGTCACCATCACCTACAACCCGTCGGCCGCGCCGAGCTTCAGCTCCCAGATATCGAGCGCCGCCTCGATCTGGAACAGCTCCGTCTCCAACGTGAAGCTGTCCGCCACCTCCGGCACCGGTGACTTCTCCTACCGCGAGGGCAACGACTCGCGCGGCTCCTACGCCTCCACCGACGGCCACGGCAGCGGCTACGTCTTCCTGGACTACGCCCAGAACCAGGAGTACGACTCGGTCCGCGTCGTCACCCACGAGACCGGCCACGTCCTCGGCCTGCCGGACCACTACGAGGGTCCGTGCAGCGAGCTGATGTCCGGCGGCGGCCCCGGCCCGTCCTGCACCAACTCCAGCCCGGACGCCAACGAGCGCGCCCGGGTCGACCAGCTCTGGGCCAACGGCTTCGCCAAGGCGCTGGCCAAGGTGAACCAGGCCCGCTGACCCCTCAGCACGCCCGGCCGTACCCCCGGACCGCGGATCGTCGCCCCCACGCGACGGTCCGCGGTCCGTCGCGTCCCCCGGCTCCCGTGCGGTCCTGCCGATAGGTCGCTGCTATCCCAACTTGCCATCATCCGGACGCCGTTGACCTGCCCGAGACTCAGGGGCAACCGGCCGTTCACCCCCATACGGACGGCCCTCCCCACGTACGAAACGAGGACCCCACATGACGTCGTCCCGTACGTCCGCCAAGACCGTCAGATCCCTCCTCGCCCTGGGTCTCGGCGTGGCCGCCGCCGCGTTCGGCGCCGCCGCCCCCGCCTCCGCCCAGCCCGAGCCCGTGGCCGCCCCGCACGCCGGGTACACCGGCTCGGCCCAGGAGGCGGCGAACAGCAAGGCGTTCTTCGACGCGGTACTGAAGTCGGTCGCCGAGCAACGGGCCGAGAACCCGAGCCTCAAGGCCGTCACCGTCTACTACAACGCCAGCCAGGCGCCGAGCTTCCGCTCGCAGATCTCGAGCTCCACGTCCATCTGGAACAGCTCGGTCTCCAACGTCAAGCTCGCCTCGACCACCGGCACCGGCAACTTCTCCTACCGCGAGGGCAACGACTCGCGCGGCTCCTACGCCTCCACCGACGGCCACGGCCGGGGCTACGTCTTCCTCGACTACGCGCAGAACCAGCAGTACGACTCGATCCGGGTCACCGCGCACGAGACCGGCCACGTGCTGGGCCTGCCCGACCACTACAGCGGCCCGTGCAGCGAGCTGATGTCCGGCGGCGGCCCCGGCACCTCCTGCACCAACCGCTACCCGAACGCGGCCGAGCGCTCCCGCGTCAACCAGCTCTGGGCCAACGGGCTCGCCAAGGCGCTGGCCAAGGTGAACCAGGACCGCTGAGGGTCCTCCTGACACGCGCGGGCCGTCGTCCACCGGGTGGACGACGGCCCGTTCGCGTGCGGGCTCAGTCGTCCGAGCCAGGCGGCGGACGCTCGATGAGGTTCTGCACCGCCCGGCTCAGCACCAGCACACCGCCGACGATGAGGAGCGCCCCCAGCGCCTCCGGCACCAGCCACCAGCCGGTGCGGATGCGCTCGTGGAAGAGGAAGACACCCAGCGCCAGGCTGACCACCGCGTCCCCGATGGTCAGCGCCGGCTGGGCGGCGGCCAGCGGGCCCGCCTGGAGGGCGTTCTCCAGCAGCAGCACCGCCGCCGTGCCCGCCAGCGCGAAGCCGTACGTCTGCCAGGCCGTGATGAACGCGACGAAGCCCTCGTCGGCGAACGTGCCCGTGGCCGACTTCAGCAGAGCCGCCGTCAGCGCGTTGGCGATCGCGGAGCCCGAGGCCAGCAGCGCGGCGCGGCCGGTCGCCGGACGCTCGTGCCGGGCCAGCAGCGTGACCACCACCACCGCCCCCACGCACAGCACCAGCGCCGGGACCCAGCGGGTCAGCGACGCCTGGTCACCGGCCCCGTGCGGCGAGGCCGCCGCCAGCAGCACGGCCAGGCCGACCACCACCCCGCCGACCCCCCACCAGCCGTAGCGGGGGAGGTGCCGGTGCAGCAGCGGGCCGACGATCAGCAGGGCGAACGGCAGCTCCAGGATGAACAGCGGCTGTACCAGCGCCAGCGGCCCGTTGACCAGCGCCAGACTCTGGAACACCGCCGCGCCGATCACCCCGGCCATGCCCAGCACCCACGCCGGGCGGCGCACCAGCTCGGCCAGCAGCTTGAAGCCGCTGCGCTCGCTGGTGGAGGCCGCCTTGCGCTGGAACGCCGTACCCATGGCGTTGCTCGCGGCACCCGCGACGGCGAAGGCCGCGGCCAGTTCGATCACTGCATTTCTCCCGCCTGCGTAAAGGCTATGAAAAGCCTACGAAAGCCCTGCCCCGCGCGCCGCCGGGCCGCGCCGGGCACACCCGTCCGCGCGAGGCTCTGGCCGAAGCTTGGGCGCGTATTCACTCGTTCGGGTTCTTTCTGTGCTGATGTCCGGGTCTGGGTGTGTGGCGTGTCGCTGGACGGAGAGAAAACGGGCATGGACGAACCGAATCCGGGCAGCCCCCTCCCCGGTCCGCGGTCCGCCGCCGCTTCCGACGTGGTGTTCACCGCCGACTTCACGTCCGAACGGCAGTGGGTGGCAGGCCGGTCCTGGGCCTATCCCAACGGCGGCCCGGTCAATCCGGGCGACGACAAACTCGACTACCTGGTGGCCGACCCCGACTTCAGCCGCTCGGGCGTCTTCCGGGCCAGACGCAGACCGGACGGCCGGTGGAACACCGGACTGCTCACCACCGAGGGCAGCCGGGACGGCTTCGAGGTCCGCACCGGCGACATCCTGGAGGCCCGCGTCCGGCTGCCCCGCGAGATCGGCGCGTGGCCCGCCATCTGGACCTGGCGGGACGGCGGCCAGGAGGTCGACATCTTCGAGTACCACCCCGACAACCCCGACCTGCTGGAGTTCACCAACCACGTACGCGGCAGCAACCGCTACTTCCGCGACGACATGATCAGCCCCGGCGCCTGGCTCGACCTGCGCACCGAGTTCGGCGCCCGCTCGGTGGTCTGGTGGGCCAACGGCCGACGGGTCTTCGACGACCAGCGCGGCACCGGGCGCAACTGGCACGCGTACCTCATCGTCAACCTCTCCGTCTGCGGCGGGCGCTACCATCCGCCGCCCCGCCGCGAGACCTCGGAGATGTCGTACACGGTGAGCAGACTCGTCGTCCGCCGCCCGAACACCGGTCTCACCGCCCAGTCCCAGGTCGCCACCGCCGAGGAGGAGGGAGCCGACGAGCAGAGAGCAGAGGCGTGACGCACCAAGCCAACACCAGGACCCGGCCCGGTACGCCGGGCAGCGGGTGGCGGTGATCGGCGGCCTTCGCCGCAAAGGCGAGCGCGAGGCACCCCAGCAGCCCGGCGGCGGGAACGATCCGTGCCGGGCGTCCCTCCCCAAGGGACAGCGTGAGCGCGGAGGCGTTGGCGACGGCGTAGTAGAAGAGCACGCCGAACGACGAGAAGCCGACCGCGCCGCGCACGTCCGTGAAGGCGGCAGGCACGACGACGACCGCGCCCACCCAGCAGCGCCGAACCAGCAGCCCGTGCCGCGGGAGCCAGCGCCGCGAACACTCCGGCGCCGATCAACCCCACCAGCCCGCCTTCACCTCTGGCAGCCGGGCCCGGACCTTTCTCGCGCTCGGGTGACTCGAAGCCCGGGTTCGGGGAAGCGGAAGAGATGCCCTGCCCCATAAGGGGAGGACCGGGTCTTCCGACGCCCGGTTCCCTCATCGGAAGAAGGAACGTGATGGCGCACGAAGACGACGGTGGGCAGGCCGTGCCGAACACCCCGAGCATGCGCTCCGACGACGACGGCGTCACACGCCGCCGCCCCCTGCGCGAGCGGCACGTCGAGGAGACGGTGGAGGTCGCGGTGCCGGTCCGCACGGCCTACAACCAGTGGACGCAGTTCAAGACGTTCCCGCGCTTCTCGACCGTGGTGCGCGACGTCGAGCAGATCAGACCCACCGTCACCGAGTGGACCATCGGCTACGGCCCCCTGCGTCACCGTTTCGCGGTCGAGATCGTGGAACAGGACCCGGACGCCTACCTGGCCTGGCGTGGCCTGGAGCAGCACCCCACCCACCAGGGCGAAGTCGAGTTCAGGCCGACGGAGTCCGGTGGCACCGCGATCACGGTCCGGATGCTCCTCCAACCGCGGGGTGCCGCGAGGGTGTTCACCCGCTCGTCCAGGGTCGTGGGGCTGGCCGTGCGACTGGTCCGCGAGGAACTGGTGGGCTTCAAGCACTTCATCGAAGGGCTCGGTCAGGAGGGCGGTGCCTGGCGCGGCACCATCCGCAACGGCCGGGTGCAGCACGACTCCCCGGAACCGCCCAGGAGCCGTGTCGCCCAGTGGCCCGTCGGCTGACCCGCGTACCGCACACCGCAAGAGAAAGGCCAAGCGATGCAGCACCCGCCCGGTGAGGAGCCGGAGACCTCCCTCTCCGTGACACCGCCGAAGAAGTGGGCGGCCGGGGTCCCCGCCGTCGTGCACGCGCTGGAGTACTCCCTGGAGCAGACGTCCCCGCGCAAGACCGGGGTCGACCTGCTCACCATGAACCAGGTGGGCGGGATCGACTGCCCCGGCTGCGCGTGGGCGGACCCCGCACCGGGTCGGCGCCATCGCAATGAGTACTGCGAGAACGGCGCCAAGCACATCAACGACGACGCCACCACGCGCCGGATCACCGCCGACTTCTTCCGCGAGCACAGCGTGTCCGACCTGGCCGCCCGCTCCGACATGTGGCTCAACCAGCAGGGCCGGCTTACCGAGCCGATGATCAAACGACCCGGGTCGGACCACTACGAGCCCATTGGCTGGAACGACGCTCTGGGCGTCCTGGCGCAGGAACTCCAGGGGCTGGACTCGCCCGACGAGGCGGTCTTCTACACCTCCGGCCGGGCCAGCAACGAGGCCGCCTTCGTCTTTCAGCTCTTCGCCCGCGCCTACGGCACCAACAACCTGCCCGACTGCAGCAACATGTGCCACGAGTCCAGCGGCTTCGCCCTGAACGAGACGCTGGGCGTCGGCAAGGGCACCGTGAGTCTCGACGACCTCCACCACGCGGACCTGATCTTCCTGGTGGGGCAGAACCCGGGCAGCAATCACCCTCGGCAGCTTTCGGCCTTGGAGGAGGCCAAGCGCAACGGCGGCCGCATCGTGGCGGTGAACCCGTTGCCGGAGGCGGGGCTGCGACGCTTCAAGAACCCGCAGAAGCCGCGAGGGGTCATGGGACGGGGCACCCAGATCGCCGACCGCTTCCTGCACATCAAGCCGGGCGGGGACCTCGCCCTGTTCCAGGCCCTGAACCGGTTGTTGCTGGAGGCGGAGGACGCGCGTCCCGGCACCGTCCTGGACCACGACTTCATAGACGCCCACACCTCCGGTTTCGAGGAGTTCGCCCAGCACGCCCGCACCGTCGACTGGGACGACGTACGGGCGGCTACGGGACTGACCCGCGAGGAGATCGAGAAGATCCGCGACGAGGTCCTGCGGAGCGAACGCGTCATCGTGTGCTGGGCGATGGGCATCACCCAGCACAAGCACGGCGTACCCACCATCCGGGAGATCGTCAACTTCCTTATGCTGCGCGGCAATCTGGGGCGCGCCGGTACGGGCGCCTGCCCGGTACGCGGCCACAGCAACGTCCAGGGCGACCGCACCATGGGCATCTGGGAGCAGATGCCGGACACCTTCCTGGACGCGCTTCAGGAGGAGTTCGGCTTCGATCCGCCGCGCCCGCACGGCTTGGACTCGGTGAACTCGATCAAGGCGATGCTGGAGGGCCGCGTCAAGGTCTTCCTCGCCCTGGCCGGGAACTTCGTGCGCGCAGCACCCGACAGCGAGGCCACCGAGAAGGCGATGCGTTCGTGTCGGCTGACCGCCCACATCTCCACCAAGCTCAACCGTTCGCACACCGTCTGCGGTGACACGGCTCTGATCCTGCCGACGCTGGGGCGCACCGAACGTGATGTCCAGGCCGACGGCGAGCAGTTCGTCACCGTCGAGAACTCCATGAGCGAGGTGCACACCTCCCAGGGACGGCTCGAACCGGCCTCGCACGTGC
Source organism: Streptomyces bauhiniae (assembly GCF_004784475.1). Taxonomy (GTDB): domain Bacteria; phylum Actinomycetota; class Actinomycetes; order Streptomycetales; family Streptomycetaceae; genus Streptomyces; species Streptomyces seoulensis. The sequence goes on along the minus strand of NZ_SRRT01000002.1, from coordinate 64,549 downwards.
TGCTGAGCGAGGTCGCCATCCTGTGCCGGCTCGCCCGGCTGAGCCTCGGCGGCGAAAAAGACATCCCCTGGGCCAAGTTCGAGGGCGACTACCACACCATCCGCGACAGCATCTCCCGGATCGTGCCGGGCTTCCACGACTTCAACGCCCGGGTGACCCGTCCGGGAGGCTTCCAACTGCCCAACCCGGTCAACGAGGGCGTGTTCAGGACCGAGACCGGCAAGGCCCGGTTCACCTGCAATGAGCGGGTGGTCCCCCGGGCTCCCGAGGGTCACCTGCTGCTGCAGACCTTGCGTTCGCACGACCAGTGGAACACCGTCCCGTACACCAACAACGACCGCTACCGCGGCATCCACGGCAGCCGCCACGTGGTCCTCGTCAACCCGGCCGACGTTTCCGAACTCGGCCTTGCCCAGGGCGAGCGCGTGGACCTGGTGAGCGTCTGGGAGGACGGTACCGAGCGCCGGGCCGAGAACTTCGAGGTCGTGTCCTACCCGGCGGCCAAGGGTTCGGCCGCCGCCTACTACCCGGAGACGAACGTCCTGGTGCCGCTCGACAGCGTCGCCGACGTGAGCAACCAGCCCACGTCGAAGGGCATCGTCGTCCGCCTCGAACCCACGGCAGACCGATCCCGGCCGACGCCCGTCTGACCGAACCCGATGACGCCTTACCTCCACGGGCGGCCCATGACATGGCCCGCCCGCGCGGGGCCCCCTACCGCGGAGCGCTGGGCACGCGACTCCTGCGGAGGCGGGGGAGTGGTGCCGGGTGGACGGGACGGGTCAGGTGAGGTCAGCTACTGCTTGCCGAGTGTCGCCGTTCTGGGCTTGGCGGGCCGGGCATGGTGCGCAATCCCCCTCCCGGTATCCGGTGACAGGGACCGTGAAGGCTTGCCAGCGATTCTCGGCGGATGCAGGGGCGGGGCGTAGTCTGCGCCGTTATGATCACCGCGCGTGAACTCAACCGGGCTTCTCTCAGTCGTCAGTTGCTGCTGGAGCGCGAGCGACTGACCGTCCCCGACGCGATCCGGCGCGTAGTCGCGCTGCAGGCGCAGCATCCGGCCTCGCCTTACCTGGCGCTCTGGAACCGGGTCACGGGTTTCGCTCCGGCCGAGCTCGACAGCGCCTTCATCGAGCAGGCGGTGGTCAAGGCGACCCTGATGCGGATCACCTTGCACGCCGTGCATGCCGAGGACTATCCGGTCTTGCGCGCGGCGGTGCAGCCTACTCTGTACGCCTCCCGGCTCGGCTTCCGTTTCGCTGAGGCGGGGCTGACCCCAGCGGACGCCGACGAGTTGGTGCCGGGACTGCTGGCCTTCGCCCGCCGGCCACGGACATCGGCCGAGATGCAGGCGTGGGTCGAGGAGCGGCTCGGTGCCGAAAAGAAGGACGGGGCGTGGTGGGGGCTGAAGGCGTATGCGCCGCTGCACCATGCCCCCACAGGCGGGCCGTGGTCATTCGGTTTCCGGCCGTCCTTCGTCGCGGCCGGGACCGGGCCCGTCACCGCGGGGCGGGCGGCGGAGCCACAGGCGCTACAAACCCTGATTCTGCGCTATCTGGCAGGCTTCGGGCCCGCGTCGGTGGCGGACGTGGCGCAGTTCGCCATGGTGCAGCGGGCGCCCGTTCGCGAGGCCCTGCGTGCTCTGGACGGTGCTGTCGAGCAGGTCCAAGGCCCGGACGGCGGCACGCTGTTCGACGTTCCGGGCGGCCCCCGGCCTCCAGCGGATACTCCCGCACCACCTCGGCTCATGGCGATGTGGGACAGCGTCCTGCTGGCCTACGCCGACCGCAGCCGGGTGATACCGCCGGCCTACCGCCCTCTGGTGATCCGCAGGAACGGAGACGTACTGCCCACCCTGCTCGTGGACGGCTACGTCGCCGGTGTGTGGCGCCCAGTGGACGGAGGGATCGAAGCCACGGCCTTCCACTCCCTGTCACAGGCCGCCTGGGACGGACTCGCCGCAGAGGCCCGTTCCCTGAGGGCGCTCCTCGGCGACCGCGAGGCGAAGGTCTACAGCCGCCACCACCACTGGTGGGCGAAGCTTCCCGAGACCGAGGTGCGGACGTTGTGACCCTCACTCCACCGGCCAGGTGTGCACCGGGGCGTTGAGGTGCATGTAGTCGATGTACAGCTCCGTCATCCGGCGCAGCGCCTCGTGGCGGCTGGTGTGCGTGGTGTCCTCCAGCTTGTGCACCGTCTCCTTCTGCCACACCGCGCCGTTGCGGGCCGTGACACACCGCTGCTCGATGATGCCGAGCAGCGGCTCCCGCCACGCCGCGTCCATGCCGGACAGCTCCAGACCCCGGTGCGCCAGCGGCAGCAGCCGCCGCAGCACCAGTTCCGGCACCGGCACCTCGCCCATGCCGGGCCAGTACAGCAGCGCCTCGATGCCGTGCCGGGCGGCGGTGTGCAGGTTCTCCTCCGCCGCCGAGAACGACATCCGCGACCACACCGGCCGGTCCTCCTCCACCAGGGCCCGCGTCAGGCCGTAGTAGAAGGCACCGTTGGCCAGGGTGTCCGCGACCGTCGGGCCCGCAGGCAGCACCCGGTTCTCCACCCGGACGTGCGGCCGGCCGTCCGCGACCGCGTACACCGGGCGGTTCCAGCGGTAGATCGTGCCGTTGTGCAGGGTCAGCTCGGCCAGCTCCGGAATGTCGCCCCGGTCCAGGGTCTCCGCCGGGTCCTGCTCGTCGCACAGCGGCAGCAGGGCCGGGAAGTAGCGCAGGTTCTCCTCGAACAGGTCGAAGACGCTGGTGATCCACCGCTCCCCGAACCACACCCTCGGCCGCACCCCCTGCACCTTGATCTCCTCGGGCCGGGTGTCCGTCGCCTGCTCGAACAGCGGGATACGGGTCTCGTGCCACAGCTCCTTGCCGAACAGGAACGGCGAGTTCGCCGCGAGCGCCACCTGCACCCCCGCGATGGCCTGGGCCGCGTTCCAGTAGCCCGCGAAGTCCTCCGGAGAGACCTGGAGATGGAACTGGGTGCTGGTGCAGGCCGCCTCCGGGGTGATCGTGTCCGCGTAGGTGCGCAGCCGGTCCACGCCGTCCACCTCGATGCGCAGGTCCTCGCCCCGGGCCGCGAACACCTGGTCGTTGAGCAGCCGGTAGCGCGGGTTCTCCGACAGCGCGGCCACCCCGATGTCCGCCTGGCGCAGCGTGGGGAGAATGCCGACCGTCACCAGCCGCGCGCCGACCGTACGGGCCCGGTCCTCGGCGTGGTTGAGCGCCGCCCGGATCTCGCCCTCCCAGGCGTCCGGGCCGCCCGCGGTCAGCCGGCGCGGCGGCACGTTGATCTCCAGGTTGAACCGGCCCAGCTCGGTCGACCAGGACGGGTCCGCGATGGCCTCCAGCACATCGCTGTTGCGCATCGCGGGCTCGGCGCCGGCGTCCACGAGGTTCAGCTCGATCTCCAGCCCGACCCGCGGCCGGTCGCTGTCGAAGCGCGACTCGCGCAGCATCTGGGCGAACGCGTCGAGGCACTCCTGCATCTTGATGCGGTACCGGCGGCGGTCCTCGCGGGTGAAGACGAGCGCCGGGACGTCCCGTCCCATCGGCCCTCCCTGCCCTTCTCGATTCCCTCCTCCAACACCTGTGCCCCCAGCCTCGCACCACCCACCGCACCCCACCACGCGGCGGCGCTACGGGTGGTCCACCACCCGCGCGAGCAGCAGGGCCACGTCGTCGTGGTCGTCGGGGTGGCGCAGGCCGGTGACCAGCCGGTCGCAGACCTCCTCCAGCGAGGGGCCGGGCTCGCCCAGCAGCGACAGCAGCGTCTCCAGGCGGTCGTCGATCGCGTGCTGCCGGGTCTCCACCAGCCCGTCCGTGTACAGCACCAGCAGATCGCCGGGCTCCATCGGGACGGTGACCGCCTCGAACGGCACCCCGCCCACCCCGAGCGGCGCCGCGGTCGGCAGGTCCAGGAACTCCGGCGGGCGGCCGGGCCGGGCCAGGGCGGGCGGCAGATGCCCGGCGTTGGCGACCGTGCACCGGTTGGTGGCGGGGTCGTACACCGCGTACAGACAGGTGACGATGTAGTGCTCCAGGTCGCAGGTGATCCGGTCCAGATGGCGCAGCACCGCCTCCGGGGCCAGGTCCAGGTCGGCGTAGGCGCAGGTCGCGGTGCGCAGGCGGCCCATGGTGGCGGCCGCATCGATGCCGTTGCCCATCACGTCGCCCACCACCAGGGCGGTCCGGTCGTCGGCCAGCGGGATCACGTCGTACCAGTCGCCGCCCACCTCGCTGGTGGCCTGCGCGGGCTCGTAGCGGGAGGCCACCTCCAGGCCGGTGTGGCGGGGGGAGTGGTCGGGCAGCAGGCTGCGCTGGAGGGTGAGCGCGGTGTTGCGCACGCTCTGGAACCAGCGCGCGTTGTCGATCGCCACCCCGGCCCGGCCCGCTATCTCGGCCGCCAGCACCACGTCGTCCTCGTCGAACGGCAGCGGATTGCGGGTCCGCTTCAGGTCCAGCGCGCCCAGCACCTCGCCGTGCGCGATCAACGGCACCGCGAGGTACGAGTGCACGCCCGCCTCCGCGAGCAGCGCCTCGCCGTCCGCGTCCCGCGCGATCCGCGGCAGGTCGGCGGCCTGCACCTGCGGAATCAGCACCGGGCGCCCGGTGTGCACGCACAGGGTCACCAGCCGGTCCCCGTCGTAGGCGGCGAGGTCGCCCGGCGGGTCGGCGGCGCGGGTCGCCACCGTCGGATGGGCCGCCTTCAGGGCGAGCGCCCGGAACAGCTCGGGCCCGTGGTCCGGGCTGCTCATCCGACGGCAGGCCAGCGCCGAGTCCAGGACGTCCACCGCGACCACGTCCGCCAGTACCGGCGCGGCCACCTCGGCCAGCTCGCGGGCCGTGCGCTCCACCTCCAGGGTGGTGCCGATCCGCGCCGAGGCGTCCGCGATGACCGCCAGCCGTCTGCGCGCCCGGTCCGCCTCCCCGGCCGCCTGGTGCCGCTCGGTGACGTCCACGACGGAGGCGGCGGCGCCCAGCACCCGGCCGCTGGGGTCCTCCAGCCGGTAGAAGGACAGCGACCACGCGTGCTGCTGTCCGGGATCGTTGCGCGGGCGGCCCACGTGGTACTGGTCCAGCAGCGGGATGCCGGTGGTGAGGACCTGGCGCAGCGCCGACTCCACGGTCTCCATGTCCGTCAGCGGCAGCGTCTCGCGCAGGCTCCGGCCCACGTGCTCGGCGGCCGGCATGCCGTCGATCCGCTCCAGTGCCGGGTTGACCAGCAGATACTTCAGGTCCGGGTCGAGCAGGGCGAGCCCGATGGGGGACTGGTAGATCAGCCGCTCGCACAGCGCCAGGTCGGTCTCCACCCGCTGGAGCAGGCCCCGGTCGGCGGCGATACCGAGCGCGTACACATCGCCCTCGTCGTCGAGCAGCCGCATGGTGCGGAACTCGGTCAGCCGGCTGGAGCCGTCCTTGTGCCGTACCGGGAAGGCGCCCGCCCAGCCCTGGCCGGTGGCCAGCACCTCGCTGAACAGCCGTACCGCCGACTTGATCCGCCCCGGCGAGACCAGCAGCGATCCCGCCTCGGAACCGAGCGCCTCCTCGGCGGACCAGCCGAAGAGATCCTCCGCCTGCGGGGTCCAGAAGACGATGCGCCCCCGGGTGTCGAGGACCACCGCGGCCACGCTCAGCAGGTCGAGCAGCCCCGTCGGCCGGGGGTCCCCGGCGTCGTGCTCCTCGTCCGACTGGAAGGAGTCCACTGCCATCCCGCCACCTCCACCCAACCGGTACGGGCGTCGCCCGACAGCTCGGGACCGGTACCCCTCCATGCTGCCCCCGCCGCCCGCTCACGCCCACCGCAGAGCCCGCCCGCCCCGTCAGCCGCCCTCCTCCTCATCGTCCTCGTCGTCCTCGTCGTCCTCGTCGTGGGAGGGCACCCAGTGGTGCTCGGTGAACCAGCGGCCGAACAGCGCGCCCCCGTACACCACGAACCCCACGCCGATCAGCCAGGACGACACCACCAGCACGGTGCCGACCGCCCCGTAGCTCAGCGCGTTGGTGACGATCAGCGGGGTGAAGATCAGGGTGGAGAAGGCGCGCAGCCCGGCCAGGCCCACCACGCTGGCGATCGCGCCCGGCAGCAGGTCCCGCCAGCGGACCTGGCCGCCCAGCAGGAACCACGGTCCCCACCAGAAGAAGAACAGCGTGGTCACCGTGGTGAGGAAGGTCCGGGAGAAGCCTTCGACGGTCGTCCCGGTCTGTACCTCCTGGTACAGGTACGCCATCAGCACCAGCAGCCAGGTCGCCTGCCGCCACACCCGGTGCCAGCGCCCGGCGGGCAGCCCCCAGATGCGCTCGAACGCGTTCTGCACGCTGCCGCCGAAGGACACCCCGAACACCGCGAGCATCAGGATGCTCCACGCGCTGGTGGTGCCGATGACCTCGCGCGGCGGGCTGAACACCTCGTTGAGCACCTTCGCGGAACGGCCCGACAGTCCCATGCCGTCCGACAGCCAGGACGGGAAACCGCCGCGCACCAGCGGGTCGGCGGCGGCGACCACGATCAGCAGCGGGGCCAGGGTCACCAGCGCGAGGGTGGCGAACCCCATCGCCCGGTGCAGCAGTTCGAGCTCCTGGCCGCGCCGGATCAGCTTGTGCAGGGCGAGCCATTCCCAGGCTCGCTCCAGCCGGCCCCGGCTCATGAACCCGGCCCGTCGGACCCGGCGGGCGGCGGGTAGGTGATACGCCCCTCCTCGACGTGCGCGTGCTCGTTCAGCGACGCCGGCTTCGTGCTCGTCGCCGACATGATGTGGTCCACGTCGGCGCCCGCCGCCAGCAGCGCGTCCGTGATGAGCCTGCGGTGGCAGCGCCAGGGCACCGCCTCGCTGCACATGATGGCGGGCCGGCCGTGCTCGGCCAGTTCCAGGAGTTCGTCCAGCCCCTCCCGGAACTCGTCCGTGGCCATGTGGTCGGCGTAGTCCCGGAACGCCTTGACACGCCAGGCGCCGTTGGGACTCGGCACATCCTTGGGCGTGTGCCGGCGCCCGCCGAGCTGCGGAATCCAGCGGTACTCGATGTCGGGCGGCAGCGCCTCCTCGATGGCCGGCCGGTTCCACTGCGGGAACTTCCGCGAGGAGGGGAACGAGCGCACGTCGACCAGATGGGTGATGCCGTTGTTCCGCAGCATCGTCACCAGCTCGTCGACGTCACGCGTGGAGTGCCCCACCGTGCGGATACGGTTCGTCATCCCGGCGCCGCCTCACCCGACCCGCCCGTGCCGCCGGTTCAGGCGTTCGCGGCCCGCACCAGCACCCGCTCCTGGGAGATCTTCACGTCCCAGTCCGGCTGCGGGACCGTCGCCGGACCCCGCGTCACCTCGCCGTCGGAGAGCCGGAACGCGCTGCCGTGCCAGGGGCAGTGGAGGCAGCCGTCCGCGTCGACCTTGCCCTCGTCCAGCGGGCCGCCGGCGTGTGTGCAGGTCGCCGACAGGGCGTTCACCGTGCCGCCGTGCCGCACCAGCACCACCGGGACACCGCCCGCGTCGACCCGCAGCGGCTTGTCCTCCTCCAGCGCGGTCAGCGCCGCCACGTCCGTCCACTTGCCGGTCGGCTCCTCGAACGCCGTGTGGTTGACGCCGATGCCGTTCACGTACGACAGGTGGCCGCCCAGGTAGGCCGAGGCGCCGGTCAGACCGAGGCCCACCCCGCTCAGCACCACACCGGCGCGCCGACGGCCGGTCAGCCGGGCCACCCAGGACGCGGCCTGGAGCACGGTCGCCGCGCTGTTGAGCATCCCGTGCACCAGGCCGACCCGCTGCGGGCCGCCGAGGGTGTCCGCCCAGTCGGACGCGCCGCTCGCGGCCGTCGGCACCACGGCGAGCAGCCCGAAGCCGACGAGTTTGCGGGCCGCCACGGCACCGCGCTCGCCCGCCGTCAGGTCCAGCACGGTGGCCATGCCCCAGGCGCCGATGGGCACATCGGTGAGCACCGGGTGCAGCGCGTGGCCCAGCCAGGTACCGGAGAGAGCGTTCTTCACGGCGGTCGGCCGCGTCACCTTGTTCACCAGCTCGGCCGCCGGACCGGTGAGGGCGTCGAGCGCGGTGCGGTCCTCGATGTCCTGGATGACGTGCTCGATCTGCTTGGGCATGACACTCGCTCCTCATAGCGTTCGGACCTGACGGGCCGGTGTCCCGAGGGTGCTCCGGCTCGCGCTCTCATCTGGGCCAGACTGTCCTTGCCCGAGCATCCCGGGCCGCCGGTACGGCAGTTCGCCGCCGGTGAGGGGCCGGGTTCCCCTGTTCAGCGGGGCCACTCCCGCGGGCCCGCGCCCCGCCACTCGACCCACCCCGCGCCGACGACGTCCGCCTCCTCCACCGAGGCGAGGCCCTCGGGCCCGGCCCGGCGCAGGAACTCCACGACGTCCAGCACGGTGTAGGCCATGCCGACGAACCGGTCACCGACGCGCACCCGCCTGCCGCCGTCCGGGGCGGGCGGGTAGATCACGACGGGTGTCTGCGGGGCCATGTCCCGAGCGTGGCCGAGAACCGCGGCCGCCGCATGCCGGAGTGCTCCGGGACGGGGGCGCTACTCGACCGCGGGGTCCTCCTGGGTGTGCCGTACCGCCTCCTGGACCGACCGCTCCAGCGCGCCGCGGTCCTCGCCGGTCGCGGCCGCCCGGTCGGCGATGGCCGCGCACACGGCGTCGTACGCCGTGCGCCAGCGGCGCCGCTGGGCGTCGTACTCGCTCCCGGTGAGACCGGCCAGCTTGGCCCGCTCCACCTCTGCGGACCGTTCCAGGGCGATGAGGCTGTCGGGAATGTCTGCCACGTGGGGATCGTAAGCGCGGCGGCCGGAAGGCGCCTCCCGGGTTCCGGAGCGAGGCCCTTCTATCCGGCGCCGGAGGCCCGGCGGATTGGTCTCGATCTTTATTTCACCTGATCGGGGGAGTGACCAATCCGCTTCGGCGGCAGATCCGGATTCCCCGTGTGAGGGATGAAGAGCGGTACCACCGGTTGCCGGCCGCCCCGGCGCGCTTCGCACTGGGCGCGCCGCGCGGACCGCTCTTCGGTGGAGCCCGGGCGCCGACTGCCACGAGCCGCCCCGGCTCCACCGGCGCCGCACACCTCCCCTCCGCCCCGCACCGGTTTTTCCCGCTATGACCCTCAGCGCGGCCCCCGTCGCGCGCCACTCAGGAGATGACGAAGAGATGATGACCACCACCCGCACCCGCCGTGCCGCCGTCACCCTCGCCGCCGCCGCAGTGCTGCCCCTCGCGCTGAGCGCCTGCTCCTCCAGCGATGCCAAGGACAGCGGGAAGTCCGAGTCCTCGGCGCCCGCCGCCTCCTCGCCCAAGGCCAGCGAGAGCATGGGCGGCGCCCCCATGGACCAGCCGTTCGGCCCGGCCTGTTCCTCGGTGCCGAAGAACGGTGCCGGTTCCTTCGACGGCATGGCCAAGGACCCGGTCGCCACGGCCGCCTCCAACAACCCGGCGCTGTCCACGCTGGTCACCGCGGTGAAGAAGGCCGGTCTGGTCGACACCCTCAACAACGCCCAGAACATCACGGTGTTCGCGCCGACCAACGACGCCTTCAACAAGATCCCGAAGGCCACGCTGGACAAGGTCCTCGCCGACAAGGCCCAGCTCACCAAGATCCTGACCTACCACGTCGTCGGCCAGAAGCTCGCGCCCAAGGACCTGGAGAACGGCTCCTTCGACACCCTGGAGAAGTCGAAGCTGATGACCTCCGGCTCGGGCGAGTCCTACACCGTCAACGACTCCGCCAAGGTCGTCTGCGGCAACGTCAAGACCGCCAACGCCAACGTCTACATCATCGACACCGTCCTGATGCCCAAGAGCTGACCCCACCCGGCAGCGCCCGCCCGCTCCGGGTCCCCGGAGCGGGCGGGCGCGCAGCCCTTTCCCCCTGACGCCCCACTCCCTCGAAGGGAAAGCACGATGCGCCGAACCGCCGTCGTGGGCAGCGGAGTCGCCGGACTCACCGCCGCCCATGTGCTGCGCCGGGCCCACCACGTCACCCTGTACGAGGCGGACGACCGCCTCGGCGGCCACGCCCACACGCACGACCTCATAGCCCCGGACGGCCGCATCCACCGGGTCGACTCCGGTTTCATCGTGCACAACCGGCGCACCTACCCGAACCTGCTCCGCCTCTTCCGCGAACTCGGCGTCGCCACGCAGGAGTCGGAGATGAGCATGTCGGTGCGGTGCGAGGGCTGCGGCCTGGAGTACGCCGGTGCGCGCGGCGCCCGCGGCCTGCTCGCCCAGCCCCGCAACCTGCTGCGCGGCTCCTACCTGCGCATGCTCGCCGAGGTGACCGCCTTCCACCGGGCCGCCCGCGCCCTGCTGGAGCACGGCGGCCACTCCACGATGACACTGGGCGAGTTCATGGACCGGTCGGGCTTCTCCCCGTACTTCCGGGCCCACTTCATGACCCCGCTGGTCTCCTGCGTCTGGTCCTGCGACGCCGAGACCGCGCAGCACTACCCGGCCGCGTACCTCTTCCGGTTCCTCGACCACCACGGCATGCTCTCCGTCACCGGCTCACCCGTGTGGCGCACCGTGACCGGCGGCTCACGCAGCTACGTCGACCGGGTCGCCGCCGAGGTGCAAGAGGTCCGCACCAGCGCACCCGTCCGCACCATCCTGCGCCACGCCGACGGCGTCGACATCACCACGCGGGACGGCACCACCGCCTCCTACGACCACGTCGTCGTCGCCGTCCACCCCGACCAGGCGCTCCGGCTGCTCGGGGACGCCTCCGCCGACGAGAAGGAGGTGCTGGGCGCCTTCCGCTACTCCCACAACACCACCCTGCTGCACACCGACGCCGCCCTGCTGCCCCGGGCCCCCGGCGCCCGCGCCTCCTGGAACTACCTGATGCCGAACTGTTCGGCGGGCTCGGACCGGGTACGCGTCACCTACGACATGAACCGGCTCCAGCGTCTCGACGCCTCCCGGCGCTACCTCGTCACCCTCGGCGGCGAGGACCGCGTCGATCCCTCGCGTGTGCTGGCCCGGATGGACTACGAACACCCCGTCTACACCCCGGAGTCGGTCGCGGCCCAGCAGCGGCTGCCCGAACTCGCCACCTCCGTCACCGCGTTCGCCGGCGCCTACCACGGCTGGGGGTTCCACGAGGACGGCTGCCGCAGCGGGGTCGCGGCCGCGAAGGCGCTGGGGGTGACCTGGTGACCGCGCCCGCCCTCTACCCGTGCGTGGTCCGGCACACCCGGCGCGCGCCGGTCCACCACGCCCTGCGCCACCGCACCTACATGTGGTTCGTCGACACCGACCACATACCCGAACTGCCCATGCTGCTCCGCCCGTTGGCCCGCTTCCGGGCCCGCGACCACTTCACCGGCCGCGCCCCCTCGATCCGGGCCGCGCTCGACGGCTTCCTCGCCGAGCACGGCATCGACCTTCAAGGGGGCCGCGTCGTGATGCTCACCCACGCGAGAGTCCTCGGCCACGTCTTCAACCCCCTCACCCTGTACTGGTGCCACGACCCCGACGGCCGCCCCCGCTGCGTGGTGGCCGAGGTGCACAACACCTACGGCGGCCGCCACGCCTACCTGCTGCACACCGACGCGGCCGGGAAGGCCGACGTGGACAAGGAGTTCTACGTCTCGCCCTTCTATCCGGTGGACGGCCGCTACCACATGCGGCTCCCGCTGCCCGGCGAACGCCTCCAGCTCTCCCTGCGCCTGGACCGGCCCGGCAGCCCGCCCTTCACCGCGACCGTCCACGGCACCCGCCGCCCCGCCACACCGGGCGCGCTGCTGCGGCTCTCGCTGCGCCACCCCTGGTCGACCCTCGCGGTGTCGGCCGCCATCCGTTTCCACGGCATCCGCCTGTTCCTCAGGGGCCTGCCGGTGCAGCCGCGCCAGGTCCGCCACGACCCGGAGAACGCCACATGACCACAGCCCACCCCCGCCCCACGACCAGGACCGGCGCAGGCGCGGTCCCGGCCCCGGTGGACGCCGGCCGCTGGCCCGACGTGGCCGCCGTGCCCAAGGCGTCCCGGCCGGTGCGTACCGTCGCCGCCGCCGTCGTACGGCACGCCCTCGGCGGGCTGCCGCTCTGGGTGCGGTTCCCCGACGGCACCGTCCTGGGCCAGGGCGGACCGCTCATAGAGGTGCGGGACCCGGACGCCTTCCACGCCCGCATCGGCACCACGGGCCTGATCGGCTTCGGCGAGTCGTACATGGCGGGGGAGTGGGACGCCCCCGACCTGGTCGGCGCGCTCACCGTGCTCGCCTCCCACGCCGCCGACCTCGTCCCCGCCCCGCTGCAACGGCTGCGCCGCCTGTGGGCGCTGCGCCAGCCCGCCGCCCAGCGCAACACCGCGACCGGCGCCCGCGACAACATCAGCCGCCACTACGACCTGTCCAACGACCTCTTCGCGCTCTTCCTGGACGACACCCTCACCTATTCCTCCGCCGTCTTCCGCGGCTTCCCCGCCGAGCACGCCCTGCTGCCCGCCGCCCAGCACCGCAAGATCGACCGGCTGCTGGACCTCGCCGAGGTCGGCGAGGGCACCCGGCTGCTGGAGATCGGCACCGGCTGGGGCGAACTCGCCCTGCGCGCCGCCGCCCGCGGCACCCACGTCACCTCGCTGACCCTCTCCCGCGAACAGCGCGACCTCGCCCGGCAGCGCGTACGCGAGGCCGGCCTCGCCGACCGGGTCGCCATCGAACTGTGCGACTACCGCGAGGCGGAGGGCACCTACGATGCCATCGTCAGCGTGGAGATGATCGAGGCGGTCGGCGCCGAGTTCTGGCCCGTCTACTTCCGCACCCTGGACGAGCGCCTCGCCCCCGGCGGCCGGGTCGCCCTCCAGGCCATCACCATGCCGCACGACCGGATGCTCGCCTCCCGCGACACCCACACCTGGATTCAGAAGTACATCTTCCCCGGCGGCCTGCTGCCCTCCGTCGAAGCGGTCGACCAGACCGTGCGGGAGCACACCGGGCTCGCCGTCACCCGGCGCGACGCCTTCGGCGCGCACTACGCCGAGACCCTCCGGCTGTGGCGCGAACGGTTCACCGAGCGCGCCGAAGAAGTCGACGACCTCGGCTTCGACCATGTCTTCCGCCGGCTGTGGACCTTCTACCTCGCCTACTCCGAGGCCGGATTCCGCTCCGGCTACCTCGACGTCCAGCAGTACCTGCTCACCAAGGAGCCCACTCGATGACCGACCTCCGCACCCCCGTCCGCACCGGCGCCGCGCACCGGCTGGCCGTGCTCGTCGAAGACGCGCTCGGGGCCCCGCTGCCGGTCCGGCTGCGCGCGTGGGACGGAAGCGAGACCGGCCCGTCCGACGCCCCTGTCGTCGTCCTGCGCTCCCGCCGGGCGCTGCGCCGCCTGCTCTGGCAGCCCGGCGAACTCGGCCTGGCCCAGGCGTACATCACCGGCGAACTCGATGTGGAGGGCGACCTCGCCGAGGGGCTGCGCGCCGCCTGGACCTCCGCGCGCGAGCGGGGCGCGCACACCCCACGCCTCACCCTGGCGGACTGGGCCCGCGCGGTCGGGGAGGCCGCACGGCTCGGCGTCGTCGGACCCCGCCTGCCCGCGCCCGCGACCGAGGCCCGGCTGCGCGGCGACCGGCACACCAAGGCCCGCGACCGGGCCGCGATCAGCCACCACTACGACCTGTCCAACGACTTCTACCGCCTCCTCCTCGACGACACCATGGCCTACTCCTGCGGCTACTGGACGGCCGAGGACATGCACCCCGCCGACGCCCAGCGGGCCAAGCTGGAGCTGATCTGCCGCAAGCTCGGCCTCACCGCCGGCTCCCGGCTGCTCGACATCGGCTGCGGCTGGGGCTCGCTCACCCTGTACGCCGCCGAGCGGTACAAGGCCCGGGTCACCGCCGTCACCCTGGCCCGCGAACAGGCCGCGTACGTCCGCGAGCAGGTCCGCGACCGCGGTCTCGAGCACCTGGTGGACGTGGTGTGCCAGGACTACCGGGACATCACCGGTTCGGCCTACGACGCGGTCGCCACCGTCGAGATGGGCGAGCACGTCGGCGACGACGAGTACCCCGCCTTCGCCGCCGCCCTGCACCGCATGGTCCGCCCCGAAGGACGCGTGCTGGTGCAGCAGATGTCGCGGGGCGCCAACGCGCCGGGCGGCGGCGCCTTCATCGAGGCGTACATCGCGCCCGACATGCACATGCGGCCCCTCGGCGACACCGTCGCCCTCCTGGAGGCGGCCGGTCTGGAGGTGCGGTCGACGGAGTCGATGCGCGAGCACTACGTGCGCACCGTCGCCGCCTGGCACGAGACCCTCGAACGCCGCTGGGACGAGGTCGTCGCCCTGGTCGGCACCGAGACCGCCCGCGTGTGGCGGCTGTACCTGGTCGGCGGGGCGCTCGCCTTTGAGGAGGGCCGGATGGGCGTCGACCAGATCCTCTCCGTACGCCGCGACCGCAGGAGCGCCAGCGGGCTGGACCTCTCCGAGGCGGCCGACTGGTACCGGGACCTGGTGTGAGCGGCTTCGCCTGGGGCGCCTTCGCCGCGAACCTCGGCTGGGCGGCGCTCACCGCGCTCGGCGTCATGGTGCTCACCTTCGCCCTCGCCGTCCGCAAGGGCATGCACCGGATCGTGGACATCGCCTGGGGCGCCGCCTTCGCCGCGGTCGCCCTGGCCACCTTCGGCGCGTCGGCGGGCGAGGGAGACCTCGCCCGCCGGGCCCTCGTCACCGCCCTCACCGTCGTCTGGGGCCTCAGGCTCGCCGTCCACATCGGGCGGCGCGGCCGCGGCCACGGCGAGGACCCGCGTTACGAGGAACTGCTCGACAAGGGGTCCGGCAACCGGAACCTGTACGCCTTCCGCATGATCTACCTGCTCCAGGGCGCCCTGGTCTGGCTGGTCTCCCTGCCGGTCCAGGCCGCTCAGTACGCGACCGGCCCCCTCTCGGCGCTCGCCTGGCTGGGGACGGCCCTGTGGGCGGTCGGCATCGTCTTCGAGGCCGTCGGCGACGCCCAGAAGGCCCGCTTCAAGGCCGACCCCGCCAACCAGGGCCGCATCATGGACCGGGGCCTGTGGCGCTACACCCGGCACCCCAACTACTTCGGCGACTTCTGCGTCTGGTGGGGCCTGTTCCTCATCGCCTGCGACGGCGGAGCCGCACCCGCCCTCGTCTCCTTCGTCTCGCCGCTGGTGATGAGCTATCTGCTGATCAACGGCAGCGGCAAACGCCTGCTGGAGCGCCGTATGTCCGGCCGCCCCGGCTGGGCGGAGTACGCCTCCCGCACCAGCGGCTTCTTCCCGCTGCCCCCGCGCTGACGCCGCACCACGAAAGGAGGGGAGCCCCGGATCACCGGGGCTCCCCTCCTTTCGTCGCGTTCCGCCTACGACGGCATGCTCAGCACCGTCACCGGGGCGCTGGTCGGCTTGGCCGAGCCGCCCGCCGGTTCCACCGTCACGCCGACGCCCGAGGCACCGTCCACCGTGCCCTTCATCAGCACCGACTGGCTGGCGCGTGCCGGGTCCATCAGGCCGGCGTCGCGCATCGTGCCGCCGTCGTCGAACCAGAGCTGGTACACCTTGCCCTTGGGGGGCTCGGGCATCCTCGACGACACGAACACCGCCCGGTCCCGCTGGGCGGAGACGACCACCGTGCCGGTGCCGCCCGCCACTCTGACCGTGCGGGACTTGGCGTCCGGCGCGGCCAGCACCCCGGCCAGGTCGGACGCCTGCCGCTCCGCCTGCGCCGCCCGCTGCTGGGCGTCCTGGGCGCGGTCGTACTGCCACACCGCCGTACCGCCGAACACCGCGGCCGCCGCCACGCACGCGGCCAGCGCCCAGCGGGCCGGGCCCGCGCCGAGCGCCTTGCTCCGGCGCACCCGCTCCACCGGGGTGGTGCCGGGGGTGAGCTGGCGCACCGAGCCGACGCGGTGCAGCACCTCGTCCCGCATCGCCGGGCGCACCGGCACGGAGGCGGCCAGCGCCAGCCGGGCCGCTGCCGCCTCGAACTCCTCCACCTCGCGGGCGCAGGACGGGCAGCCGGAGAGATGGCGCTCGAAGTCGGCACGCTCGTCGTCGGGCAGTGCGTGCAGCGCGTAGGCACCCGTCAGCGTGTGCGGATCGGTCATGGTCACGCGGTCACCCCCAGGCAGTCGCGCAGCCGGATGAGGCCGTCGCGCAGTCGTGTCTTGACGGTGCCGAGCGGCAGCGCGAGCGCCTCCGCGACTTCCCGGTAGGTCAGCCCCCGGTAGTAGGCCAGCGTCACCGACTGCCGCTGGAGGTCGGTCAGCGTGCGCAGACAGCGCCGCACCTGCTCCTGCTCCAGCCGGGACTCCACCTGTTCGGTCACCTCGTCGTACTCCGGCGTACGGTCCAGCAGCGCCGCCTTGGTGTCACGGGCGGCGGCCGCCTCCACCGAGCGGACGCGGTCCACCGCACGCCGGTGCGCGAGCGTCAGAATCCAGTTGATCGCGGTACCTCGGTCGGGCCGGTAGCGCGGAGCGGTGCGCCAGACCTCCACCAGCACGTCCTGGGCCACCTCCTCCGACTGGGCCAGGTCGCGCAGCACCGCCCGGACGACCCCGAGCACCGGACCGGCCACGGTGTCGTAGACCGAGGCGAACGCCTCCTGATCACCGAGGGCCACCTCGTGCAGCAACTGCTGCAGATCCGGTTCCGCTGCCGGGTTCCTGCCGATGTAGACGGCTTCCTTCACAACTGTCCTCTCCCACGTTGCGCCGGGGCGGGGCTCCCGCGTGATGCGGCGGGAGTCGTCCCCGCGTAATCCGAGGCCATGGCGGCCGCGGATTGGTCACCCGGACGAATAACGACGACGGGTGCCGGGCTCAGACCAGCCCGGTGACGGTCACGGTGACCTTCGGCGCCTGCCGGCCGGGCAGCAGCCCGGCCAGCCGTACTTCCACGGCCCGTGCGACATCGCGGGCCACGTCGAGCGTGCGGACGTGCCCGCGCGCCACGATGTGGATCTCCACCTGCCACGGGCCTGTCTCGTCCGGCCGGCTCAGCCGCACCCCGGAGGGCACCGCCCGGCCGCCGTTCGCCGCGCTCGCGCCGCGCGGCAGCGCCGAGCGCAGCCGCCCGCCGAGGCCCGGCCGCAGGAACGCCACCCCCGGCACGGCCTCGACGGCCGCGGCGATCTCCCCGGTGAGCGTCGTGCGCAGCGCGCGGTCAGTCATCGCCCGGCCCTTCCTCGAATCCGGCCGGAGCGTCCACGAGGTCGACGATCCGGATGTCCACCGACGCGGGCCGCAGCCCCAGCCGCAGCCGGGCCGACTCGGCCACCCGCCGCCGCACCTCCTCGGCCACCTCCTCCAGCGGCACGCCCAGCGGAGCGTGCACCTCCAGGCGCACCGTCACCCCGCCCCGGCCCGCGTCCGGCGGGGAGATCCGGCACGAACCCGCGCGGACCCCGGCGACCGTCTCGGCGGCGGCCCGCAGGGTGCGCGCGGCGACCGCCTCCATCACCCACAGGTCCTCGTCGTCGTCCCCGAGCGGCACCGGGCGGCCGGGCCGCAGCTCCATCCGGACCACATCCATCACGCGCCGGGTCAGCGCCGAGGGGTCGTAGCCGGACTCCTCCGGGACGGTCTCCTCGCGCAGCTCCCGTACGGCCGACTCCAGCAGCGTCAGCTCCCGGACCGCGTCCTTGCAGTGCGGGCAGGAGGCGCGGTGCGGGTCGGGGTCGGCCTGCTCCCAGCCGTCCCATACGCCGGACAGCAGCCGCCCGCAGGCCAGCCGCTCGTCGTCGCCGCCGGGCCCGGTGTACCGGTCGGGCGGGTCGGTGTGCGTGGTCATCGCCAGGCCCCCAGTGCTCGTGTCAGACAGCGTCGTGCGCGGAAGACGCGGGCGCGCACCGCCTCCTGGCTGATGCCGACCGTCTCCGCGATGAACTCGTAGGAATGACCGTCCAGTTCGCGCAGTACCCAGCAGGCCCGCTGCTCCGCCGAGAGGTCGTCCAGCGCCCGGCGCATCCCGCGCACCGCGTCCCGCGCCTCGGTGACCCGCTCGGGGGAGTCGTGCTCCGGCGCCGCGAACTCCCCGGCCGCCTCCAGCGACGTCACCGGCCGGCGTGCCCTGAGGACGTTCAGACAGCGGTTGGTGACGATGCGGTACATCCAGGTGCCGAAGGAGGAGTGCCGCCGGAACTCCGGCAGCCGGCGCCAGGCGCTGATGAAGGCGTCCTGCACCGCGTCCTCCGCCTCGGCGCGGTCGCCCAGCAGCCGGGTGGCGAGGCCGACCAGCGCCGGGGCGTGCTCGCGCACCAGCACGGCGAACGCCTCCTCGTCGCCCTCGGCCGCGCGCACCGTCAGCAGGCCGTCGTCCCGGCGCGCCTCCCGTGCCGGGGTGGCGTCGGGCGCGCGTTCCGGTCCCGGATACGCGATCTGTCTGCGGACCCCCGACACCGGGCGGCTCCTCTCCGTCGTCCTGCCCCTTCGACACCTCGAAGGCGGCTTTGTGACGCGGATTCCGCCGCGCCCCTTTCCTGCCGTGCCCCTCATCGGCTACTTCAGGCGCGAAAACCCAGGTGGATGCAGGTCGTGGGGCGCGTCACCGGGGCGCGGACAGGCTTCAGCGGAGAAAATCCGGGAATCCGCGTCACATTCGTGGACCGGCCGGGTCCAACGGAACGACAACAGCAGTACGGCCCACCGAGAGGACCTGGTCATGAGCGTCCAGAGCGCGCCCGCCACCGGCACCGCCCCCACGGGCCCCACCACGAACCCCACCAAGCAGCCGCCGGCCACCACGGCCCTCGCGGGCGGCGCCACCGGAGCCGACGAGCCAGCCGCCACGCGCGGCCGGACCTCCATCGCCGATGTCGTCGTCGTCAAGGTCGCCGGCGTGGCCGCGCGCGAGATCCCCGGTGTGCACGCCATGGGCGGCGGCCTCTCCCGCACCATCGGCGCCGTCCGCGACCGCGTCCCCGGCGGACGCGCCAACGTCGGCCGGGGCGTCAAGGTCGAGGTCGGCGAGCGGCAGACCGCCATCGACCTCGACCTGGTCGTGGAGTACGGCGTCCCCATCGCCGACCTCGCCCGCGACGTCCGGGAGAACGTCATCGACGCCGTCGAGCGGATCACCGGCCTGGAGGTCGTCGAGGTCAACGTCACCATCAACGACGTCCACCTGCCCGACGACGAGGACACCGCCCCGGAGACCACCTCCCGCGTGGCCTGACACCGGGCGCCGGACCGGGTAAGCAAGAGCAGGGCAGCAGAGCGGTAGAGCAGGGAAGAAGGGGACGGAGAGATGGACAGAGCGCTGGTAGGGCTGATCGCCGGCATCGCGCTGGCGTTCGCCGGCTGGTTCGGCGGTTTCGGCGCGTTCCTGCTCGTGGCCGCGCTCGGCGCGGTGGGCTACGCGGTCGGGTACTGGTTCGACCGGGGCGGACGCGCCGGGGACCTGCGGCACGCCTTCGATCGGGGCCGCCGATGACCGCCCCCGAGCGGCGCGGCACCACCACGGTCTCCGACCGTGCCGTCCGCCGGATCGCCGGCCGCGCCGTCACCGAGGCGCTGCCCGGCCGCGCCGCGCGGGCGACCGGCTCCTCCGCCGCCGTACGCGGTGGCCGGGCCGAGATCGCGGTCGACGTCGCCCTGCCCTACCCGGCGCCGCTCACCCCCACCGTGCGCCGCGTCCAGGACCATGTCACCGCCCGCACCGGCGAGTTGACCGGCCTGGACGTACGCCCGGCCCGCGTCGGCGTCACCGCGCTCACGCCGGACCGGATGACGGAACCGGACGCGACAGCGCTGGAAGCCAACCCCGGCGGCCGCGTCCCCCGCCGCTGGTGGGCCCAGCGCAGGCTGCCCCTCGGCGTCCTCACCCTCCTCGCCACCCTGACCTGCGGCGCCCTCGCCACCGACCTGATCCTGGTGCACACCGGACACCGCCCGGCCGCCCTCTGGCGCACCGGCGCCCTGCACTGGCTCTACGTCCACGGCCCGGGCGAACCCCCGGTCACCGCCGCCGCCCTCGGCTGCGTCCTGCTCGGCGTCTGGCTGATCGTCCTCGCCGTCACCCCCGGCCGGCGCGGCCTGCTCACCGCCCACTCCCCGGCACCGGCCACCCACGTCGCCGTCGACCGGGGAACCGTCGCCGCGCTGCTCCGGGACACGGCCGCCGGGACCGAGGGCGTCGACACCGTCGCCGTACGGGTCCGGCGCCGCCGCGCCACCGTCCGCGCCGCCCTCGCCTTCGGGGACCGCGCCGCCGCCCGCGACCAGATCACCGACGCAGCCCGCCGCGTCCTCGCCGAGTGCGGACTGCGCCGCCCGCTCCGCCTGCGGGTCGCCGTACGCCCCCTGCCGGTCTGGACTCCGCCCCCGGCCGAGGCCGCGCCGACGCCCCTCGGGGCCGTGGCGCCCGCCGGAGGGAGCTGATGCGCACCGCCCTCAACCGCTGCGTCCTCGCCGCCACCGGCCTGGCCCTGCTGGCCGCCGGCACCTGGCTGGCCACCGCCGACCCGGCCCTCGGCACCCGGATGCCCGCCTGGTGGCCGGAACTCTCCGGCGACGTCACCTTCCTGAGCCCCGCCCGCGTCCTCGACCTGCGCAGCCGGGGCTGGTGGACGCCCACCGTGCTGGCCGCCTCCGTCGCCGCCACCGCGCTCGGCGCCCTGTGGTGTGCCCGCCAGTTCCACGGTGGCGGACGCCCGCTGATCGCCCTCCCCGCCCCCGGCGCCACCGTGCGCGCCCGCGCCCTGGAGGAGGCCGTCGCCCGCGACGCGGCCGCCCTCGACGGCGTCGCCCGCTGCCGCGCCCGCGTCCTCGCCGGACGCGGCCGGATCACCGTACGGCTGCACCTCTGGCTCCAGCCCGACACCACCCCCGACGCCGTACTGCCCGGCGTCACCCGGCTTCTCGGCCGGGCCGAATCGGCCGCCGCCCCCTGTCCCGTCCACGGCCGGGTGCGCCTGAGCGCCCGGTCCCACCAGGTACCGCATGTCCGCTGAACCACACGCCCCCGCCGCCACCCGGCCACCCCCGCCCCGCCCCGCCGACTGGGGCGCGGCGCTGCGCCGCACGCCGCTGTCCATGTGGCGTGACGACGTCTCCGACGACGCGGCCGCCCTCACCTACTACGCCATCCTCACCGTGCTGCCCGCCCTCCTGGTCACCGTGATCGCCTTCGCGCTGATCAGCCCGGGCACGGCGGAACGGTTCATCACCCAGGTCACCGCCTACGCCCCCGCCGAGTCCGGCGGCGAACTCCACGACGTACTGGGCCGCATGCTGCGCCCCGACGCCGCGATCTGGCCGCTGCTGGTCGCCGGGACGGCCAGCGCCATCTGGTCCGCCTCCAGCTATCTGGCGGTCTTCCGCCGCTCCCTGCACCGCATGCACCGCGTCGAGGACCACCGCTCGCCGCTGCGCAAGGCCCACCGGATCGTGCTCACCGCGCTGGGGCTGCTCGGCCTGCTCCTGGTCAGCGCCCTGGTGCTGCTGCTCACCGGGCCGGTCGCCGAGGCCGCCGGACGCTTCTTCGGCCTGGACGCCACCGTGGCCTGGGTGTGGCGGCTGCTGCGGTGGCCCCTGCTGCTGGTCCTCGCGGTCGTGCTGATCGTGGTCGTCTTCCGCACCGGGCCGCCGCAGGCCAAGCGGCGCAGCCACAGCCTGCCCGGCGGAGTGCTCGCCGCCACGCTGTGGATCATGGTGTCGGGCGGCTTCGCGCTCTACACCTCGGTGCTGGGCGGCTACAGCCGGCTCTATGGATCGCTCGCGGGCTCGGTCGTCTTCCTGATCTGGCTCTGGCTGTCCAACCTCGCCCTGCTCACCGGCGCCCAGTTCACCGCCGAGCTGAACCGGACGCCGGCCCAACCGCCCCCGCCGGCCCGCTGAGCCGGGGCGGGCCGGGTCCAGGAGCTGAGCCGCGATCCCGCTGAGCACCAGCCCCGTGGCGATCAGCAGCCCGTCGGGCAGCGCGATCCCGGCCGCCAGCAGCACCCCGCCGAGCGCCAGCAGCCACCAGTACCGGCCACGGAAGGGACGGGGCCGGGCGCGCGGCGGGGGTGCGGGTTCGTGACGCGGACCGTCGTACGGACCGCTCCGGGCGAAGTGCCCCCGCACCCCGGCCAGGGTCTCCTCGTCGTATGCGTGCATCGGGCGCCTCCCTCCGGTTCGCCTTAAGCATCCCGGCCGTACCGCCCGCCCGACCATCGGGTATGACCCCCATTTGCGAAGGCTGTGACCCGTAGGGGAGACCCGGATGGGTGCCCCCACGGATGGCGCCCCGACCGCTCCCCGCCCAGGCTGTAGCTGACGGGCCCGACCGATACCCGGCGCCGGGAGGTGAGGCGCGGTGCCCCTGTTCTGGCGGATCTTCCTGCTCAACGCCGTCGTCCTGGTCGCGGCCGCCGCCCTGCTGCTCGGCCCGGTCACCGTCTCCACCCCGGTCCTGCTCACCGAGGCCGCCATCCTCACGGCCGGCCTCGCCGCCATGCTCGTCGCCAACGCGGTCCTGCTCCGCGTCAACCTCGCCCCGCTGCACCGGCTCAGCCGCGCCATGACCACCGCCGACCTGCTGCGCCCCGGCGTACGCCCGGCGGCCGGCGGACACGGCGAGATCGCCGAGCTGATCACCGTGTTCAACGCCATGCTCGACCGGCTGGAGCAGGAACGCGCCACCAGCAGCGCCCGCGCCCTCTCCGCCCAGGAGGCCGAACGCCACCGCGTCGCCCAGGAACTCCACGACGAGGTCGGCCAGACCCTCACCGCCGTCCTCCTCGAACTGGGCCGTGTCGCCGGCCAGGCCCCGCCCGGACTGCGCGAGGAACTCCACCAGGCGCAGGAGGCCACCCGCGCCGGACTCGACGAGGTCCGCCGCATCGCCCGCCGCCTGCGCCCCGGCGTACTGGACGAACTCGGCCTGCCCAGCGCCCTCAAGGCCCTCACCGCCGAGTTCTCCGGCCCCGGACTCACCGTCCGCCACCGGCTCGGCACCGACCTGCCCCCGCTAGGCCACGAACGGGAACTCGTCCTCTACCGCGTCGCCCAGGAAGGACTCACCAACATCGCCCGCCACGCCCACGCCCGGCACGCCGAACTCGCCCTCGCCCGCACCCCGGCCGGTGTCGAACTCCGGGTCGGTGACGACGGCCGGGGCATCGGCCACGCCCCCGAGGGCTCCGGCCTGCGGGGCATGCGCGAACGCGCCCTGCTCATCGGCGCCGACCTCACCGTGAGCCCCTGCCCCGAGGGCGGCACCGAGATCCGCCTCACCGTCCCCGTCCGGAGCCGCCGCCCATGACCGACCCGACCGACCCGGTCCCCGCCCGCATCCTCCTCGCCGACGACCACGCCCTCGTCCGGCGCGGCGTGCGGCTCATCCTCGAGGGCGAGCCCGACCTCACCGTGGTCGCCGAGGCCGACGACGGCGCCGAGGCCCTCGCCCTCGCCCGTGCCCACCGCCCCGACCTGGCCGTCCTCGACATCGCCATGCCCCGGCTCACCGGCCTCCAGGCCGCCCGCGAACTGTCCCGCACCCAGCCGGACACCCGCGTCCTCATCCTGACGATGTACGACAACGAGCAGTTCTTCTTCGAGGCCCTCGCCGCGGGCGCCTCCGGCTACGTCCTCAAGTCCGTCGCCGACCGCGACCTCGTCGAAGCCTGCCGCGCCACCCTGCGCGGCGAGCCCTTCCTCTACCCCGGCGCCGTCAACGCCCTCATCCGCGACTACCTCGACCGGGTGCGCGACGGCCGCGCGCTGCCCTCCCGCGTCATCACCGGCCGCGAGGAGGAGATCCTCAAACTCGTCGCCGAGGGCCACACCACCCAGCAGATCGCGGACCTCCTGGTCATCAGCCCCAAGACCGTCGAACGCCACCGCGCCAACCTGCTCCAGAAACTCGGCCTCAAGGACCGCCTGGAACTCACCCGGTACGCCATCCGGGTGGGCCTGATCGAGCCCTGAGTCACCGCTCCGCGGGCACCGGAGCCTCCTCCTCGGACGGCGCCGGGGACGGCGGAGCCGGCCGCACCGCCCGCAGCGCGCGGGCCAGCAGATCCGCCCGCTTGGCGATGACCGGTCCCAGGATCGCCAGCACCAGCACGTACCCCGCGATGAACGAGGAGAGCCGCCCGTCCAGCCCCGCGCTCACCGCCATCGCGCCCAGGATCAGCGCGAACTCCCCGCGCGCCACCAGCGTGGTGGCGATGTCGGCGGCCGGCTCGGGACCGTACCCGTAGGTGCGGGCGACCAGGAGACCGGCGATCACGTTCATCACGATGGTCAGCGCCGCCGCCGCGGCCACCGGACCCGCCACCGACACCAGCCGGGCCGGGTCCAGCGCAAGACCGAAGGCGAAGAAGAAGATGGCCGCGAACGCGTCCCGCAGCGGATGCACCAGCTTGCGGATGCGCGGCCCGGACGACGTGCCCGCCAGGATCAGGCCCACCATGAACGCGCCGATCGCGTCCGCCACCCCCAGCAGCTCCGACACCCCGGCCACCAGTACGGCCGCGCCCAGGAAACTGATCACCAGCAGTTCGTTGTCGCGGACCTGGATCAGCCGCCCCACCAGCCGGGTGCCGTACCGGGCGGCGGCGGCCAGCACCAGCAGGAAGCCGAACGCCTTCGCGGCCTGCAGCAGCGTCTCCCCGGCGCCCTCCGCGCCGCCGATCACCGGCTGCAGCGCGGCGAGGTACAGCGCGAGGAACAGGTCCTCCACCACGATCACCCCGAGGATCAGCCGGGTCTCCGGGCGGCTGATCCGGCCCAGGTCGATCAGGATCTTGGTGACGATCGCGGACGAGGAGATGCCGAGGACCCCGGCCAGCACCAGCGCCTCCCGCGCACCCCAGTCCAGGGCGAACCCGAAACCCAGGCCCGCGCCCACGTTGAGCAGCAGATAGATGCCGCCCGCCGTCAGCAGCCGCCGCCCGCCGCGCCGGAGGTCGTCCAGCTTGAACTCCAGGCCCAGATAGAACAGCAGCAGCACCAGGCCGAGCGCGGACAGCATCTCGAAGTCGTGCGGGTCCGAGACCAGGACCAGACCGGGGGTGTGCGGGCCGAGCAGCAGACCGGCCAGCATGAACAGCGGGATCGTCGGCACCCCGAAACGGGCGCCCAGCCGGGCGAGGAAGGCGGCGGCCAGGAAGGCGCCGCCCATGGCGAGCAGGGTGTCGGCATGTCCCACGGGCCACCTTCGCCTTCCTTGGGGACGCGCGAAGGGCCGTGGCACCGGAAGCGGGTCCGGGCGGCCCCGTGCCGTCGGCGGTCTCGGTTCGGGTCGCGGGGGCCCTGACACCCTCGCACCTCCCGCCCCCGCGCCACCATCGGTGCCGGCACCCATACCGGGAGGGGTCCGACACCCATTGCCCGGCTGGGCGTGCCGTACGGCGAACGCACCGCGACGAATTGCCGACCGCCACCGGCCGTGTTTCGTTGGGTGCTGAGCCGCCCCGCCCCGGTGGCGGCGCCCTGGCCGGCTGGAGGAACCGTGGCCGAGAAGTTCGTGCAGATCATCGCCTTCGAGACCGACCGCATCGACGAGATGCGCACCCTGGCGATGGACATCGACCGGCGTTTCGGGGGCATGCAGCACGGCCCCACCTACCAGGCCGTCCTCAAGGACAAGAGCAAGGACGACCGCTACTACGAGGTGCTGGAGTTCGCCTCCCTGGAGGCGGCCGGCCGCAGCCGCCACGACCCCGAGGCCCGCGCCTTCGCCGAGCGCATGGCGGCCCTGTGCACCAGCCCGCCCTCCTTCATCGAGTGCGACCTGCTGGAGTCGTCCCGGCCGAGCTGACCGGGACGACTCGCGTCGGCTAGCCGATCCGCCACAGATGGTCGTCGGTGCCGTTGTCGGCGAACTGCACCACCTGCGCGCTGTTCGCCGTCGACATCCGGTCCACGCCGAGCACCTTGCCGCTGTGCTTGTTCTGGAGCCGGAACCAGCCGTCACCGCTGTCCAGACGCCGCCACAGATGGTCGTCCGTGCCGTTGTCCTCGTACTGGACGACCTGCGCGCTGTCGGCCGTCGACATGCCGTCCACGCCCAGCACCTTGCCGCTGTGACCGTTGCGGACCAGGAACCAGCCGTCCCCCCGGTCGAGCAACTGCCAGGCGTGGTCGCCGGTCGGCGTGTCGTCGTACTGCACCACCCGGGCGCTGTTGGCCGTGGACATGTTGTCCACGGCGAGCACCTTGCCGCTGTTCTTGTTCCGTACCCGCCGGAACGGGGGTTCCGGGGTCCAGGGGCGGCCGTCCGGCGCGGCGGTCGGGAAGCTGCTGATCCGCAGCCGCGCCGCCCCCATCGGGACCAGCGTCACCGTCTCGACAGGGGCGGCGGACCGGGCCGGACTCGGCTGGAGCGGCGCGACCACGTGCTCGTCGTCCGCGACCCACTCCGGGATACGGCGGGCCTGCGCCGTCAGCCGTACGGGCGTGCCCTCCAGGGTGAACGGGTTGGCCGGGACCGTGCCCCCCGACCGGACGAACTCCGGCACCGCGCCCGGCACCAGCCCGTAGTTCCACGGGGTGGTGGCGTGCACCGCGTACTCGGGGAAGGTGTCGTCGCCCGCGTACCGGACGTACTGTTCACCGATCTTCAGCGCGTACGTCAGCGGGCCGTGCGCCACGCTGACCGCGTTCTTGCCGCCCGTCCAGGTACGGATCGTCGTGCGCTGGGGGAGCGTCAGAGCGATGACGTCGCCGTTCGCCCAGGTGCGGTCCACGGTGACGAAGGCGGGGCCCGGACGCGCGCTCACCGCCTGGCCGTTGACCGTTAGCACCGGGTCCGCGCACCAGCCCGGCACCCGCAGGCGCAGCGGGAAGCGGACCGCGCGGGGCGTGGAGAGGGTGAGCCGAACCGTCTCGCCGAAGGGGTAGTCGGTCTCCTCGGTGACGGTGACCTTCGTGCCCCCGGCCACGGTGGCCGTCACCCGGCAGGGCGCATAGAGGGCGACCGCCAGACCCTGGTCCGGGGTGGCGAGCCACAGCTCCTCGGTGAAACAGGGCCAGCCCATGCCGTAGTTGTGCGGACAGCAGCGGTACTGATCGACGCCCGGCTGGAACGACTGCATGGCGAAGCCGTTCTGGAACTGCCCCTGCGTCTTCACCGCGTTGTCCAGGTCGACGCTGTTCGCGCTGGTGATGTAGTGCACCGCCCTGCCCTGCGGATCGAGCGCGGCGGGCAGCATGTTGAACGCCAGCTCCTCGCAGCGGTCCGCCCACACCGGGTCCCCGGTGACCCGCGTGAGCAGCTCGTGGCTGGCCATGAACTCGACGATCCCGCACGTCTCGAACCCCTGCCGGGGATCACCGAAGCCCGGCCGCAGATTCTCGTCCCCGGCGAACCCGCCACCGGGGAACTGCCCATACGTACCCAGCACTTGGTCGTACGTGCGGTACGTGGCACCCGTGTCCGAGGCCGAGCCGGAACGCCGGGCGTACTGGGCCGGTTCCCGGAAACCCTGGGCGATGTTGACGTTGTGCGGGGTGGGCAGCGGGCCGGCCCAGTCGGCGCCCCAGGTGTGCATCTTGTCGGCGAGATCCAGCAGGAAGGCGTCGCCGGTACGGTCGTGCAGCCACAGCGCGACATCGAGACCGTCGCCCCAGCGGGTGGCGATCCAACTGTGGTCGAAGGCGCCCTTGCCCTGGGCGTTCATGAAGGTCAGGAAGCGGGTCAGGAACGGGATGATCCGCTGGTCGCCCGCGTACTCCTGCCAGGTCCGCAGCGCCATCAGCAGCGGCAGGAACGGCCAGAAGTCGGGGCCGCCGTCCAGCGAGGTACGCAGGGACCGCGGCCCGAAGAACCCGTCGGACTGCTGGGTGGCCAGCACCGCGTCGATCCAGCGGCGCGCCCTGGCCAGCGCGTCGGCGTCCCCGGTGGCGATGGCGAGCGGGACGAAACCCCGTAGCCAGTAAGGCAGTTCCTCCCAGCCGGGCTTCTCGGGGTGGACCCAGCCGGAGGCGTCGAAGTCCAGGAAGTGCGAGCGCTGGTCGTAGCGGCCGCACAACCCGTCGAGCTGAAGCTTGAGCTGGCCGGCCAGCCAGCCCCGTGCGGTGATGCTGCCGGGCGCGAGCCGGGTGAAGGCGGCTGGGGCGAGTGAACGGGTGGCCGGGGCGGCGTGGGCGAGGGGACCGGACAGCGCGGCCGAACCCAGCGCCAGCGCGCCGCCGGCCAGGAAGTGACGTCGGTCGAGGGACATGCGGGCGCTCCTGGGGGTGAGTCCGGCATGGGGACGCGCGGCCCGCCCCGAGACAGGAGCGGGCCGCGCGGTACTTCAGGAGGTGCAGGTGAGCGTGCCGTTCTCGGCGCCCTTGATCAGCGCCTCGTGCGCGGCGTGCAGCCGCTTGGTGTCGGCCTTGAGGACCTTGCGGTCATAGGTGAGCAGACCGTTCAACTCGCCCTCGACATCCGTGATCTGGGTGTACACGGCGCCGTTGCTGCCCTTGCAGGCCGCGAGCTGCTCGACCTCCTTCAGCCGGTCGAGGTAGACGTCGGTGTACGTCTCCGGGGTCACACCGACGTAGGTCATCTGGACCGGGAAGGCGTGTCCGGGGACGCCCAGACCGAGGCCGCCGTACTCGCCGCTGACCAGGGCCCGGCGGCCGTCGGCCTGCGGGACCTGGGGGCTCGGATAGCCGTGGGCGTCGGCGATGTCGCCGTTGCCGCCGTCCACCGCGCCGCAGCAGTTCAGGCCGCTCATGTTGTTGACCAGCCGGGTCGGGTCGAGGGACTTGGCGTAGTCCGCGATCCGCGCCTGGTCGTACTGGCCCCAGCCCTCGTTGAAGGTGACCCACATGACCACCGAGGGGTGGCTGTCGTGCTGGAGGATCATCTCCTTCAGCTCGTGCTCGTACTCGGTACGGGCCGCCGCCGACGGGTTGACCGTGTTCATCGCCGGCATGTCCTGCCAGACCATGAGGCCCAGCTTGTCCGCCCAGTAGTACCAGCGGTCCGGCTCCACCTTGATGTGCTTGCGCACCGAGTTGTAGCCGAGCTGCTTGTGCACCTTGAGGTCGTAGGCGAGCGCCTCGTCGGTCGGCGCGGTGTGCAGGCCGTCGGGCCAGAAACCCTGGTCGAGCGTGGCCATCAGGAACACCGGCTTGCCGTTGAGGATGGTGCGCTGCTTGCCGTCCACCGTCTTGACCTCGACCGAGCGCATACCGAAGTAGCTGCCCACCCGGTCGGTGTCGCTGCCCCGGCCGACGGTGACCTTGAGCTGGTACAGGTGCGGGTCGTCCGGGGTCCACAGGTGCGGGCGGGGGACCGGCACCGAGAACGCCTGGCCGCCGGTACCGCTGGCCCGGCCGACCTCGCGGTTGCCGTCGTAGGCGACGGCCGTGACCGGCACGCCGTCCCGGACGCCGCGCACGCTGACCGACACCGAACGGTTGGCCAGGTCGGGGGTGGTCTTCACGTCCTCGGCACGGTCCCGGCCGACCGGCTCCATCCACACCGTCTGCCAGATGCCGGAGCTGGGCGTGTACCAGATGCCGCTGGGGTCGAGGCGCTGCTTGCCGATCGGCGGGTTCTCGCCGTTCGCCGAGTCGGTCGGGTCGTAGACGCCGACGATCAGCTCCTGGAGGCCGCCGTTCTTCTTCAGCGCGTCGGTGACGTCCAGGCTGAACCGGTCGTAACCGCCCTTGTGTTCACCGACCTTCTTGCCGTTGACGTAGACCACGGCCTGCCAGTCCACGGCGTCGAAGTTGAGCTGGAGCCGGCGCGTGCCGTGCACCTGCCAGTCGGCGGGCACGGTGAAGGTCCGCTTGTACCACATACGGTCCTCGTGCCGTTCGATCCCCGAGAGCTGGGACTCGACCGGGTAGGGCACCAGGATCTTCTCGCCCAGCTTCTTCTTGCCCGTGGGCGGCTGCTCGCCGGCCTCGGCGCCCGCGAACTCCCAGGTGCCGTTGAGGTTCTTCCACTTGTCGCGGGTCAACTGCGGCCGCGGGTACTCCGGGTGGGCGTTGGTGGGGCTCACCTCGTCGGCCCAGGGGGTGCGGAGCTGGTACGTGGAGTGGTTGGCGCCCGTGCTCCAGAAGTCGGAGACCGCCACACCGTCGGTGCCGGTCAGGCCGCCCTTGCCGTCGTAGCGCAGGTCCGCGTAGCCGCCGTGGCCGCCGACCACCGGCTCCGTGAGCGGGACGATCAGCTTGCTCGGGTCGGAGGCGTCCAAATGCGCCGTGCCGCGCGGCCACGCGGAGCCGCCGACATCGATGTCAAGATGGTCGTCGAACCCGGCCGGGGGAGCCTTCAACTGCTGGGCGAAGTCCAGCACGAGAGTCTTGCCGTCCGGCTGGATCGCCGAGTCCAGCGGGCCGTTGTAGGTGAACCCGTCCGGCAGGCTGAACGCCGACTGCGGGATCGCCTCCTTGGCACCGCCGGGCGGCGTCCAGCGCACATGCAGGTTGGAGCCGCCGTAGTGCTCGAAGTACTCCACCTTGATGTCGTAGGCGTGACCCGCCTCCAGGGTGACGGGCGCCGAGTTCTGTTCACGGTCCCAGTCGTCCACCCAGTGGTCGATGACCTCCTTGCCGTCGACCCACAGCCGGAAGCCGTTGTCGCCGGTGATCGAGAAGGTGTGCGCGCCGGACTTCTCCGGGGTGAGCCGCCCGGTCCAGCGCACGTTCACGTCGTCCTGCTGGCCGGTGCGGGCCTTGAGACGGGGTTCGAGGTCGGGGAAGTCCAGTGAGGGGTCGAAGGCGGTTGCCTTCAGGGTGGCGAAGTCGAAGGCTCCGGACGCCGACTGGGTGTAGTACTCACCCTTGAGACCGTGGGCCTCGGCCGGCTCGTCCGCCTTCGGGGCGGCCGGTGACGCCGCTGATGCCTGGGAGGCGGCGGCGCCCGAGACCACGAGCGTCAGGGCGGTGAACGCGGAGGCCAGCCAGCGGTGCGGGCGGGACCTGCGCAGAGAGGATGGTGGCACGAGTACCTCCGGGGGAACGGAGTTGCGGGTGCGTGCTCTGCCCGTGCTCCAGCACATCTTGTATAACGTTGGAAACAAGGGCAGTTGGCATGAGAACACGCCTCCTGCGCTCTGTCCAGGTGTCTGACACGAGGCGTGGGAGGACTGAGGATGCGCGTGAGTCTGAAGGACGTGGCCGAACGTGCGGGGGTCTCCGTGAAGACCGTCTCGAACGTGGTCAACGACTATCCGCACGTCACCCCGGCCATGCGGGCCCGCGTCCAGTCGGCCATCGACGAGCTGGGCTACCGGCCGAATCTGACCGCTCGTCACCTCCGCAAGGGCCGCACCGGGATCATCGGCCTGGCCGTACCGGAACTCGGCAACTCCTACTTCGCGGAACTCGCCGGCGCCGTCATCGACGCCGCCGCCCAGCACGAGTACACCGTCCTGCTCGACCACACCCAGGGCCAGCGCGAACAGGAGATCCTGGTCTGCCAGGGCTTCCGCGCCCGGGTCATGGACGGCCTGATCCTCAGCCCGCTGGAGCTGGAGACCGAGGACCTCGCCGCCCGCCGCGACGACGCCCCCCTGGTCCTGCTCGGCGAGCGCCGCTACGACCTGCCCTACGACCACATCGTCATCGACAACATCGCCGCCGCCCGCGCCGCCGTACGCCATCTGCTCGCCCTCGGTCGGCGCCGGATCGCCTTCCTCGGCGCCCGCCGGGACCACTCGCACCAGCCCGCCCACCTGCGGTTCATCGGCTGGCAGGCCGAACTCGCCGCCTCCGGCGTGGCGGTGGACGACCGGCTGGTCGCCACCACCAGCGGTTGGGGCCACGAGGACGGCGCCCGCGCCATGGCGGAACTGCTGGACTCCGGGGAGCGTCCCGACGGGGTGTTCGCCTACAACGACCTGGTCGCGCTGGGCGCGATGCGGGTGATGTTCGAGCGGGGCCTGAGGGTGCCCGAGGACATCGCGGTGGTCGGCTTCGACGACGTCACCGAGTCCCGGTACGCCGCCGTCACCCTGACCACCGTCTCGCCCGACAAGGAGGCCATCGCCCGGCTCGCCGTCGAGTCCGTCGTCGGCCGGCTCAAGGGCGACCAGAACCATGAGGCTCCCCGGGCCGCCCGGCTGCTCCAGCCCGGCTTCACCCTGGTGGAGCGGGAGAGCACCCTCGGACGGCGTCCGCACTCATTCTGACCAGCGCAAATCCCGTTGCGCAGGCCCCAGTTGGCGTTGGTATCGGTTCGGTGTCGCCCGGCACAAGGTGTTTACACGGCACTTCCAACGATGTAAAAAACATCCTGATCTGGTCACGGCCGGACGGCCTTCCGCAGTCCCGAAGTGGGGTAATCCGCATGAAGCCGCACTCCCGCACCACCACCAGAAACATCCTCGCCATGGGGCTCGTCGCCGGGCTGGCGCTCGTCACCGGCTGCACCAAGTCCGAGAGCGACAACTCCGCCCCCGCGCAGACGAGTAGCGCCGGCGACGACGCGGGCAAGCAGGTCGCCGAGAGCGGCGGCGGCAAGACCTGCGCCATCGGCGACTACGGCGCCGACAAGCTCGACCTGAAGAACGCCACCGTCGGCTTCTCCCAGTCGGAGAAGGAGGCCAACCCGTTCCGCATCGCGGAGACGGCCTCCATCAAGGCCGAGGCCCAGAAGCGCGGCATCAAGCTGCTCACCGCCAACGCCCAGTCGCAGTTCTCCAAGCAGATCAGCGATGTGCAGGACCTCATCGCCAAGGGCGCCAAGCTCCTCGTCATCGCCCCGCTGAACTCCGACGGCTGGGAGCCGGTGCTCCGGTCCGCCCAGGCCAAGAAGATCCCGATCATCACCATCGACCGGCAGATCAACGCGGCCCCCTGCAAGGACTACGTCAGCTTCATCGGCTCCGACTTCGTCGCCCAAGGGCGGCGCGCGGCCGACCAGTTGATCGCGGCCACCGGCGGCAAGGGCGAGATCGCCATCCTGCTCGGCGCGGCCGGCAACAACGTCACCACCGAGCGGACCAAGGGCTTCGAGGACCGCGTCAAGGCCAAGGCCCCCGGACTCAAGATCGTCTTCAAGCAGACCGGCGAGTTCACCCGCGAGAAGGGCCAGTCGGTCACCGAGCAGCTCATCCAGTCCAAGCCCGGCATCAAGGCGATCTACGCCGAGAACGACGAGATGGGCCTCGGCGCGGTCAACGCCCTCAAGGGCGCCGGCAAGAAGCCCGGCGCCGTGAAGATCGTGACGATCGACGGCACCCGCAACGCCGTACAGGGCATCGCGGACGGCTGGATCAGCGCCGTCATCGAGTCCAACCCGCGCTTCGGGCCGCTGGCCTTCGCCACCCTGGACTCCTTCACCCAGGGCAAGCCGGTCGGCGAGGACATCGTCATCCAGGACAGCCAGTACACCGAGGCGAACGCCAAGGCCGACCTGAACAAGGCGTACTGAGCGCCCACTTCGACCGGGCGCCGGGAGCCTCCTTGAAGGCTCCCGGCGCCCCGAGCAGGCACGTCGCCCATGACCCCATGGAGAGCAGCCGTGACCGCACCACCCGACGAAGTCCTCGCCGTCACCGGCCTGACCAAGCGCTTCCCCGGTGTACTGGCCCTGGACGACGTGACGTTCACCCTGCGGGCGGGCCAGACCCACGCCCTGGTCGGCGAGAACGGCGCGGGCAAGTCCACCCTGATCAAGGTCCTCACCGGGGTGTACCGCCCCGACGAGGGCGAACTGCGCCACCAGGGCGAGGTGGTGGCCTTCCCCACCCCGCTCGCCGCGCAGCACGCCGGGATCTCCACGATCTACCAGGAGGTCAACCTCATCCCCCTGATGAGCGTGGCCCGCAACCTCTTCCTCGGCCGCGAGCCCCGTACCCGCCTCGGCCTGATCGACTTCGCCCGTATGCACCGCGAGGCGCAGGAGACCATGGCCGAGTACGGCGTCCACGTCGACGTACGCCGTCCCTTGCGCGAACTCGGCGTCGGCGCCCAGCAGATGGTCGCCCTCGCCCGCGCCGTCTCGGTCGACGCCCGCGTGGTCGTCATGGACGAACCCACCTCCTCGCTCGAACCCCGCGAGGTGGAGACCCTGTTCGGCGTCATCCGGCGCCTGCGCGAACAGGGCATCGCCGTGCTGTACGTCAGCCACCGCATGGACGAGCTGTACGCCATCTGCGACACGGTCACCGTGCTCCGCGACGGCCGCCTGGTGCACACCGGCCCGCTCGCCGAGACCGGCCGCCTGCAATTGGTCTCCCTGATGCTGGGCCGCGAGACCAGCGAGGTCCGCGCCGAGGGCGTCACCAAGTTCACCGGCAGCCACGACGCCGGGTCCCAACCGGTGCTGAGCGCCCGGAACCTGGACCGGCGCCACCAACTGCACGACGTCTCGCTCGACATCCGCCCCGGCGAGGTCGTCGGCCTCGGCGGGCTGCTCGGCTCGGGGCGTACCGAGACCGCCAAGGCCATCGCCGGCGCCCTCCCGATCGGCGGGGGAGAGGTCACCGTGGACGGCCGGCCGGTGCGCACCGGGTCGGCCGCCGCCGCGATCCGGGCCGGGATCAGCCTGCTGCCCGAGGACCGCAAGTCCGAGGGCATCGTGCCGGGCCTCTCCGTCCGGGAGAACATCGCGCTGGCCGCGCTGCCCCGCATGTCCCGCTTCGGGCTCGTCTCCGAGGCCAAGGTCGACGCCGTGGTCGACACCTTCATGAAGCGGCTGCGGATCAAGGCCGCGAGCCCCCACCAGAAGGTCGGCGAACTCTCCGGCGGCAACCAGCAGAAGGTGCTGCTGGCCCGCTGGCTGGCCATGCACCCCAAGGTGCTGCTGCTCGACGAGCCGACGCGCGGCATCGACGTCGGCGCCAAGGCCGAGGTGCAGAAGCTCATCGACGAACTCGCCGAGAACGGCCTCGGCGTGCTGCTGATCTCCTCCGACGTGGAGGAGCTCATCGAAGGGTCCGACCGGGTGGTGGTGCTCCGGGACGGCTCGGTCGTCGGCGAGCTGACCGGGGACGAGGTCGGCGCCGACCAGCTCCTGCGGGCCATCGCCGAGGCCGCCGAGGAGGAGGCGCCCCGCCATGACTGAACTCGCCCTGGACAACAGGACGCTGCCCGACCGGTCCACGGTCGTCGGCTGGCTCCAGAACTACGGCGTCTACCTGGGCCTCGCCGTCCTGCTGCTGTTCAACGTGTTCTTCACCGACCACTTCGTCTCCGGCGAGAACTTCCGCACCCAGGCCGTCCAGGTCTCCCCGGTGCTGATCGTCGCCCTCGGCATGGCCCTGGCCATCGGCACCGAGGGCATCGACCTCTCCGTCGGCGCCGTGATGGCCCTGGCCACCTCGGTCACCTCCCTCTACCTCGGCTACGGGCCCTGGTTCGCCCTGGTGGCCGCGCTGGTCGGCGGCGCCGTCATCGGCCTGGCCAACGGCTCGCTCATCGCGTTCATCGGCGTCCAGCCCATCGTCGCCACCCTCGCGCTCATGGTCGGCGGCCGGGGCATCGCCCTGGTGCTGCTGCCCCAGCTCAAGGACGTGCGCGACCCCGCCATGGCCACCCTCGGCTCCGGCAGCGTGGTGGGCATCCCCTACCTCGCGCTGATCGCGGCCGCCCTCGCCCTGGTCGTCGGCTTCGTGGTGCGCCGGACCACCTTCGGCCGCCGCCTCCTCGCCATCGGCGACAGCCGTCCCGCCGCCCAGCTCGCCGGGCTGCCGGTGCACCGGGTCCTGATCACGGTGTACGTCTGCTCGGGCGTCCTCGCCGCCGTCGCCGGGTTCCTCGCCACAGCCCGGCTCCAGGCCAGCGACCCCAGCTCGCTGGGGAACCTGATGGAACTCTCCGCCATCACCGCCGTCGTCGTCGGCGGCACCCCGCTCACCGGCGGACGCGTACGCATCGGCGGCACGGTGGCCGGCGCCGTCCTCATCCAGCTCCTGACGGCCACCCTGATCAAACACGACCTGCCCTCGTCCTGGACCCAGATCGCCCAGGCCGTGGTGATCGTGCTCGCGGTGTACGCGGCACGGGAGAGGGGGAAACGGTGATGCCCAGCACCAAGGAACACCCCGCGGCCGCCGGACGGACCGCGCCCGCCCCCGGCGACACCGCCCGGCGCGGCGACCGGGTGGCCGCGCTGGCCCAGCGGCACGGCGCCCTGGTCGCCCTGGTGGTCCTCGCCGCCGTGGCCTCGCTGTCCTTCGACTCCTTCGCCACCGGCGACAACCTTGGCAACATCGCCATCTCCTCGTCGTTCCTGGCCACCGTCGCCCTCGGCATGACCTTCGTCATCGTCAGCGGCGGCATCGACCTCTCCGTCGGCTCCGTCTTCGTCCTCGGCGGAGTCCTCGCCGCCTGGGGCTCCCAGTACGGCACGGTCGTCGCGCTGCTGCTGCCGCTGGCGGTGTGCGCCGCCATCGGGTTCGTCAACGGGCTGCTGGTGGCCCGTACCGGGCTCGCGCCGTTCATCGTCACCCTCGCCTCGATGCTGGCCGCGCGCGGACTCATGCTGGCCATCACCGACGAGGGCGCCGACACCTTCCTCGTCGACCCCGACTCGGTCTTCGCCTCTCTCGGCCAGGGCAAGCTGCTCGGCATCGGAACTCCCGTCTGGATCACGGCGGTTCTGTTCGTGGGCGGTGCCGTGCTGCTGCGGAGCACCCGGTTCGGGCAGCGGGTGTACGCCGTCGGCGGCAACGAACAGGCGGCCGCGCTGATGGGCGCCCCGGTCGCCCGCACCAAGATCAGCGTGTACACCCTGTCCGGGCTGCTGGCCGGCCTCGCCGGGGCGCTGAACGCGGCCTACCTCGCCTCCGGCGTCACCATCCTCGGCTACGGCATGGAACTGGACGCCATCGCCGCCGTCGTCATCGGCGGCACCCTCCTCACCGGTGGCCTCGGCTACGTCAGCGGCTCGCTCGTCGGCGTGCTGCTGCTGAAGGTCATCCAGAACGTCATCAACCAGATCGGCTCCCTCGACTCCGCCTACCAGCAGGTGGTCAGCGGGGCGTTCCTCGTCCTGGTCGTCGTCGCCCAGACCTGGCTGGCCAGGCGGCGCCGGGTCGGCTGAACGCCCCCTCGCACCGCAGGACTTACCCGGCCGCGGTCAGCGCCGCCAGCGCGCTCGCCTGGGTCCGCCAGTCCACCTGGTTCGGGCTCCCGCCGGCCCAGCGCTGGCCGAGCCGGTTCAGCGGGTCCCGGTCCTTGGCCCACACCGAGTCGGCCTGCCGCACCAGATACGCGCGGTAGGCCGACGAGCCGGTGGCGGACGCCAGATCGGCGAGATGCCGGACGAACACGCCCTTGAACTGCTTCTGGTTGTCGTCGCAACTCGCGCCGCCCACATCGCACGACTCGGTCAGCACCCCGTCACGCGTCAGCGCGGAGGAGGACAGCGCCGCGTCCGCCAGCCGCTTCGCGGCGTCGAGATAACGCGTGTTCCCGGTCGACCGCCACAGCTCGGTGAAGCCGCCGATCGCCAGCCCCTGGTTGTAACTCCACACCGTCTGGCCGTTGTTGGCGCACCCCGAGGTGAGCCCGTCGTTCACCAGCCCCGAGCCGTTGATCAGCCCGCTGCCCAGGTACCAGTCACCAGCCGTCACCGCCCGCGCGCCCCACACCGTGTCTCCGCTCAGCCGCTGGTGCAGCGCCGAGGTCAGCCACAGATACAGCCCGCTGGTCACCGCGTTCTTGTACGTGCGCTCCCGGTTCCACCACACCCCGCCGCCGCAGGTGTTCGTGTCCCAGAACCCGCGCACATAGTCGGTGATGGTCACCGCCTCGTCCAGATACCGCTGCTCGTGCGTCAGGTCGTACGCCGCCACCCACGCGAGCCCCCACCACGCCGCGTCATCTACGGCGCGGCTGATGAAGTGCCCCTCCACCGGGTCCGAACTGCGCCCGCCCGCCGGGAAGACCCCCTTGTTCTGCTCGAAGGTACGCGCCACCGCCCAGTCGTAGTCGTGCGTCCCGGTGGCCCGCGCGAAGTCGACGACCGAGGTCAGCGCCACCGCCGAGTTCCACCAACTGCTGCGCCACCAGCCCTCGTCGGTCCGGTACGACGCCATCAGCGCGTCCGCCGCGCCCCGCGCCCTCGTCGGTGCCGGACGCGCCCACGCGGTGCAACTGCCGTCCTGGTGCGCGGACTCACGCCCGCAGGCGCGCACGGCACCGCCGTACAGCAGCCCGCGCGGGTCCCGGGTGGCGAACATCGCCGTGCGCGTGGAGGACGACCCGGAGGGCACGCTGGTCCGGCCGAGTGAGGAACCCTCCGGCCAGCTCGCGCCCTCGTCCCAGGAGCGGTCCAGCCAGATCTCGTCGCCCGCGCCGCCGTTCTCCACCACGCCCCAGGCCAGCCCGTTCGCCTGGTCCATGTGCAGGCTGATGGTGCGCCCGTACAGGGTGGTCGCGGGTACCGGACGCTCGTCCCGGGCCGCCGTGGCGGGGTCGGCGCCGTCGCAGGAGGTGCCGTCGCACACGCGGGGGCGGAACCAGTCCGTGCAGGTCACCCCGGCCGCGTCCGCGCAGGCCCGGACCCAGCCGCGCCGGTGGCCCACCGGATCGGTGACGTTGTACATGAGCGTCCGGGTGCCGGTCCACGAAGCGGGGATGCTCGCCTTCCCCAGCAGCCCGTCCCAGCTCGCGCCCCGGTCCCAGGAGCGGTCCAGCCACACCGCGTCGCCCTGCTTGCCCTGGTCCACGCTGGCCCAGGCCATGCTGTCCGGCTCGGAGACATGCAGCCTGAGGAGGCGGCCGTTGACGGTGCGGTCCGGCACCGGGAACGACTCCTGGCGTGCCTTGGACGGATCGAGGGTGTCGCAGGAGAGCGCGCACACGGCCGACGCGGCGCGGGCGGGGGAGGGGAGCGCGAGCACTCCGCCGAGCGCGAGGGCGAGGGCCAGCAGTGCGCCGAGGAAGCGGGGTCTGTGAACCGGCATGGCGAGTCCTCCAACGTTGAACAAGCCCAGTCAGTTGCACGACAGCACCGCGGGGGAGGGCTGTACAGCATCAAAAACAGCCACACACGGAACCGGACGGAACATCCGTCGCGCACGCTTCACGCCAACTACCCTGACAACGCTGTCCGTTCCGGATCTGGACACCGGAAAGCGGAGCGTGGTCTCATGCCGGGGAGCCGTGTTTACAACGTTGTACCGCCGTACCGCACCTGTGCTGCACCCGTCGTCTCCGCATGTCCGTCGCGCTCGCGAGAGCGCCACCGCCCCCTGGAGCGTGCCGTGCGACCACCCTTCCCCCGTGCCCTCCGCCCGCCGCGCGGACCGGTCATCGCCCTCGTCCTGGCCTGCGCCGGCGTCGCGCTCGCCCCGGTCGGCGCCGACGCCGCCACCCCGGCCGCCAAGGCCCACTCGGCCACCGTGACCGTGCCGGGCGCCCGGTTCCAGGTGCTGTCCCCGACCCTGATCCGTACCGAGTACGCCGGGGACGACAAGTTCGAGGACAGCGCCACCTTCAACGCCATCGGCCGGAGCGCCTTCACCCCGCCCGCCTACACCTCCGCCGTCAAGGACGGCGTCCTCACCGTCACCACCAGCGCCCTGACCCTGCGCTACAAGGTGGGCTCAGGACCCTTCACCGCCGACAACCTGACCGTGCGCCTGAAGGCCGGGCAGAAGCAGGTGCAGGCGAGCCCCTGGCAGCGCCCCGACTGCGCGGTGGGCACCCTGTGCGAGGCCGAGGGCCAGCTCCACGACGGCCCCGGCGTCGCCACCGACCACACCGGGTACACCGGCAAGGGCTTCCTCGCGGGCTTCGACGTCACGAACAACTCCCTGACCACGGACGTACGTTCACCCGAAGCCGGCACCTACGACTACGCCGTCCG
This sequence comes from Streptomyces bauhiniae, assembly GCF_004784475.1. Classification (GTDB taxonomy): domain Bacteria; phylum Actinomycetota; class Actinomycetes; order Streptomycetales; family Streptomycetaceae; genus Streptomyces; species Streptomyces seoulensis. The sequence continues at coordinate 24,891 of NZ_SRRT01000002.1, read as the reverse complement.
CTACGCCAACGCGGTCGGCTCGGACGGGCGCCGCGAGACCCGCACCCTCAGCCTCAGCGTGGACGGCGGCGCGAACAGGACGTTCAGCCTCCCGGCCACCGCCGACTGGAACACCTGGGGCGTGGCCCGGCTGCCCCTGACCCTCGGCGCCGGCCCCCACACCGTACGGCTCCAGCGCACCGCCGCCGACTCCGGCAACGTCAACATCGACAGCGCGGCCCTGGTGAAACCGGGCGACGGCTACCCGGCGCGCGACCGCACGGCCGTCCCCGCGTGCGCGTTCGGCACGAGCTGCGAGGCCGAGGACGGCCTCCTCGCGGGCTCCGCCGCCATCGCCACCGACCACCGGGGGAACTCCGGCGACGGCTTCGCCGCCGAGCTGAACAAGGACGCCTCCCTCACCCGCCGCGTCGTGGACGTCCCCCGCGACGGCACCTACCGCCTCCACCTGCGCTACGCCAACGGCACCGGCGGCGACGGCCGCCACGAGAAGCGCACCATGCAGGTCCGCCCCGCCGGCGGCACCCCCGCGACCCTCACCCTCGACCCCACCGACAACTGGGACACCTGGCAAACCGCCTCCACCACCGTCGAGTTGAAGGCCGGCGCCAACGACGTCACCCTCGCCTGCCCCGACACCACGAGCTGCCACGTCAACGTCGACACCCTCGGCGTCACCGCCACGGCCGACCCGGCCCCCGAGCCGCACCTCGCCCTCGGCGGCTACCGCCGCAGCCTCGACGGACTCGACGGCGACAGCGACCCCAGCCCCCGCACCACCCCCGGCCTGCTGCACCGCGACGGCTGGTACCTGCTGGACGACACCCCCTCCGCCGTCTACGACGCCCGCACCGGCAAGGCCACCCCGCGCGCCGGACACGCCGGAAAGCCCTACCAGGACGGCTACCTCTTCGGCTTCGGCCACGACTACAAGCAGGGCCTCACCGACCTCGCCACCCTGACCGGCCCGCCCGCGCTGCTGCCCCGCTGGGCCTACGGCGTCTGGTACTCCGAGTACATCGACCGCACCGCGAAGGACTACCAGGACACCATCCTGCCCGCCTTCCGCGCGGCCGGGGTCCCGCTGGACGTGCTCGTCACCGACACCGACTTCAAGGCGCCCAACACCTGGAGCGGCTGGAACTTCGACCCGGCCAAGTACCCCGATCCCAAGGGCTTCTTCGACTGGTCCACCGCGCAGGGCCTGCACAACACCCTGAACGTGCACCCCAGCATCCTGGAGTCCGACCCGCAGTACGCGAAGGCCCAGCAGACCGCCAAGGGCAAGCTGAGCAAGGGCGGTTGCGCGGGCTCGGCCGGCTCGGAGTGCCGTACCTTCGACTTCGGCGACCCCGACCAGTTGCAGGCGTACCTCGATCTGCACCGGCCCTTCGACCGCGCCGGGAACGACTTCTGGTGGCTGGACTGGTGCTGCGACGCCTCCCGTTCCTCGCAGCCCGGTGTCACCCCGGACGCCTGGATCAACCAGAAGTACGCCGGTCTGACCGCCGAGACCGCCGAGCGGCCCTTCGTGCTCTCCCGCGCCTACGGCTCGCTCCAGGCGGGCGGCTACAGCGGTGGCGTCGGCCTGCCCACCGGGCCCTGGGCCGACAAGCGCACCACGCTCCACTTCTCCGGCGACACCGCCTCCACCTGGGGCACCCTGAGCGCCGAGGTCGGCTACACACCGGGTGAGTCCGCCGCCACCGGCATGGCCGCGATCAGCCACGACATCGGCGGCCACAACGACGGACACGGCATCCCCGGCGCCGAGACCTACACCACCGACGACGGCCGCACCCACCGCACCACCAAGCTGCCCGACGATCTGTACGCCCGCTGGGTCCAGTTCGGCACCTTCCAGCCCATCGACCGCCTGCACAGCAACCACAGCGACCGGCTGCCCTGGCAGTACGGCGACGCGGCCCGCGACTCCGCCACCAAGTTCCTCCGGCTGCGCGAGTCCCTCGTCCCGTACACGTACACCCTCGCCCAGCAGGCCGCCACCACCGGCGTCCCCATCGTCCGCCCGCTCTACCTGGACCACCCCGAGGACGAGGCCGCCTACACCAGGGCGGGCAGCGAGTACCTGTACGGGCCCGACATGCTGGTGGCGCCGGTCACCACGCCCGGCACCAGCACCACCACCTCCGTGTGGTTCCCCGAGGGCACCTGGACCGACTACTTCACCGGCCGCACCTACACCGCGGGCGCCGGCGGCACCTCGTACGACGTGACGACCACCCTGGACACCATGCCGGTGTTCGTCCGCGCCGGCGGCATCGTCGCCACCCGTGCCGACAACGCCTCGCACGACTCCGGTACCCCGCTGGACCGGGTCGGCGTCACCGTCGCCACCGGCGCGCCGGGCACCTTCACCCTCTACGAGGACGACGGCGTCAGCACCCCCGCCCGCCACCACTCGGCCACCACCCGCATCAGCTACACCGACCGCACCCTGCGCATCGCCCCCACCCGAGGCACCTACCAGGGCCTGCCGAGCCGCCGCACCTGGACGGTCACCTTCCAGGGCCTCACCAAGCCCCCGGCCCATGTCACGTCCAACGGCACCACTCTCGCCCCCTCCGCCTGGCAGTGGGACGCCACGGCACACACCCTGAAGATCACCACCCCGAGGACGAGCGTCCACCAGCCGGTGACCGTCTCCTACCGGTAGCCGGTACCGCACAGAGGGGGGCCGCGTGGCCCCCCTTTCGTGCGGCATGGCGTCCGAGTGACCGGGCGCCGGTGAGCGGCACGGCGCACGCGGCCGGTCCGGGCGGCCGGGCAGCCTTGGGGCCATGTCTCATCACCTCAGCGGCCCGGACCTGCGCTCACCCCAGGGCGACGCCCGGCTGGACATGACCGACCTGTTCGCGTTCACGGTGCCGGGCGACCGCACCGTACTGATCCTGAACGCGCACCCCGCCGTCCCCAAGGAGGGCGCCGCGCTCCACCCCGACGCGGTCTACCGGATCAACGTCGACACCGACGGCGACCACCAGGCGGACGTCGCCTTCAGCTTCGTCTTCTCCCCACCGCGGGACGGCCGGCAGACCGTGAGCGTGTACCGGGCGACCGGTCAGCAGGCCCGCGACCACGAGGCGGCGGGTGAAGAGATCATCAGCGACGCCCCCGTCTCCTTCGGTGCCGAGCCCCAGGTGGTCAGCGCCGGGCCGTACCTGTTCTCCGCCGCGCTGCGCAGCGACCCCTTCTTCGCCGACCTCGAGGGCATCGCCAACCAGTTCCAGTGGACCGGGAAGGACTGGGGCGCGGACAAGAACGTCTTCAGCATCGCGCTGGAGATGCCCAGTTCCGAGCTGAGCCCCGACCCCGTCATCGGAGTGTGGGGACGGGTGAGCCTGCGCACGGACGGGGAGCTGAAGTCGGTCGACCGGGGCGCCCACCCGTCGCTGACCGCGTACTTCAACCCGGAGAACAGCGCCAAGACCGCGTACAACGAGGGCGAGCCCGCCCAGGACCGGGACACCTACCTGCGCCAGTGGACCGAGGTGCTCCAGCACACCGGCGGTTACGAGCAGGCGGCCGCCGAGGAGACCTTGAACACGGTCCTCCCCGACATCCTCCGCTTCGACCGCTCCCGGCCCGCGGCCTACCCCAATGGCCGCACGCCCACCGACGACATCACCTCCGCCCGGCTGACCATGGTCTCCGGCGGCAAGATCACCAGCGACCACATCGCCCCGCACACCGACCTGTCGGACCGGTTCCCCTACCTCGGCACCCCCCACGCCGAACCGGCGAGCCTCTGACTGCCCCCAGCCGCAAGGGAGATGGGCCCGCGCGGCGACACCGGGCGGGCCCTCCATTACCCTCGGATACCCTCGGACCGAACGACGCCGACCGAGGGGAAGACCGTGACCGACTACCGGGACGGCGTGGTCGTCTACTGGCGGCCGCTGTGCCCGTTCTGCATCAAGCTCCGCCTCCGCCTGCGGCTCGCCGGGCTGCCGCGCACCGAGGTCAACATCTGGCGCGACCCCGACGCGGCCGCGTACGTCCGCCTGGTGGCCGATGGCAACGAGACCGTCCCGACCGTCACCGTGGCGGGCAACGCGATGGTCAACCCGTCGATGAGGCAGATCCGCGCGGCCGTACGCCGGGACGCCCCGCACCTGCTCAAGCCGACGCGCTGACCCGCTGCTCGCCCGACCCCCGCACGATCAGCCGGGTCGGCACCGTGACCGTCCGGGCGCGGGAACGGTCCCCGTCGAGGCGGGCCAGGGCCGTGGTGGCCGCCGTACGGCCGATCTCCTCCGGGTTCTGGGCCACCACCGTCAACGCCGGCTCCAGCGCCTCCGCGAGCGCCACGTCGTCGAACGCGACCACCGCCACGTCCTTGCGACCGCTGCGGGCCAACTCCGCGACCACACCCAGGGCCACGATGTTGTTGCCCGCGAACAGCGCGGTCGGCGGATCGGGGAGGGCAAGCAGCCGGGCCGTCGCCTCGCCCGCGTCGTGCTGGTCGTGGGCGCTGGCGATCAGCAGCCGGTCGTCGGGCAGCCCCGCGTCCCGCAGCGCCTCCCGGTACCCGGCCAGCCGCTCCCGCCGGGTGTAGAGCCGCGTCGGCAGGTCACCGACGAACCCGATCCGGCGATGCCCGTACCCCACCAGATGCGTCACCCCGGCACGGGCGCCCTCGCGGTTGGAGCTGACCACGCAGTCCGTCGCCAGCCCCGCCCCCGGCCGGTCCACGAACACCACCGGCAGCCCCACCGCCCGGTGCTGCCGCAGATGGGCGTGGTCGGCACCCACCGACGGCACCACCATCAGGATGCTGACCCGGCGCGCCAGGAACTTGTCCGTCAGCGCCCGCTCCCGGTCCGGATCGTCGGCCGAGGACCCCATCAGCAGCGTCAGTCCCCGCTCGCGCACCCGGTCCTCGATGCTGCCCGCCACCGCCCCGAAGAACGGGTTGCCGAGGTCCGGCACGACCAGCCCGATCGTGGTGTCCGGGCCGCCCACCCGGATGTTGCGGGCCATCAGGTTCGGCTGGAAGCCGAGCCGCGCCACGGCCGCGAGCACCTGCTCCCGGGTCCGCGCCGAGGCGGGCCCGTCCTCGTTGAGGACACGGGAGACCGTCTTGGCGCTCACCCCGACCTCGCGGGCGACATCGGCCAGGGTGGGGCGGCGGTTCGCGGCCATGCGGGACACGTCTCCTGTGCTCGTCGGCTCCGGCCGGGAACCCCCGGGCCGTGGAAGTCAGGTGGCCTGGACCCCGGCGGCCTTCGCGGCCTCGGAGTCCGCGACGACCGTACCTCCGCTCCCGTCCACCGTGAGCGCCCCGGTCATGATGGCGACCACCTCGGCCATCGAGTACTCCGACGGCTTGATCACCGCCGCCCGCCGCCCCAGCCGGTGTACGTGGATACGGTCCGCGATCTCGAAGACATGCGGCATGTTGTGGCTGATCAGCACCACCGGCAGCCCCCTCTCCCGCACCCGCCGGATGAGGTCGAGCACCTGGCCGGACTCCTTCACGCCGAGCGCGGCCGTCGGCTCGTCCATCACCACGACACTGCGCGCCCAGGCCACCGACCGTGCCACCGCGACCGCCTGCCGCTGCCCGCCGGAGAGTGTCTCCACGGCCTGGGTGAGCGAGCGCAGCCCGATCTTCAGATCGGCCATGTGCTCGGCGGCCTCCTGCCGCATCCGCTTCTTGTCCAGCATCCGGAAGACACTGCCCAGCACCCCCGGCCGGCGCAGCTCCCGGCCCAGGAACATGTTGGACGCGATGTCCATCGACGCGGCGACCGCGAGATCCTGGTGGACCGTCTCGATGCCGTGCGCGCGGGCGCTCTGCGGCCCGGTGAACCGGATCGGCTCGCCGTTCAGCCGGATCTCGCCCGCGTCCGGCACGATCGCCCCGGTCAGCGCCTTGATGAGGCTGGTCTTCCCGGCACCGTTGTCCCCGATCACCGCCAGCACCTCACCGGGCAGCAGATCGAAGTCGGCGCCGTCGATGGCGGTCACCTGGCCGTAGCGCTTGACCAGACCGCGGGCCTGGAGGACGGGCGTGGGGGAGTCGGCGGCGGTCATCGGGCCTTCTTCCGGGAGATCTGGTCGACGGTCACCGCGAGGATCACCAGGACCCCGGTGATCAGCGTCTGGTAGATGGACGCGACCCCCATCAACTGAAGGCCGTTGCGGAACACCCCGACGATGAGCACCCCGATGAACGTGCCCAGCACCGAACCGCGCCCGCCGAACAGGGAGGTCCCGCCGATGACCACGGCGGTGATGCTGTCGAGGTTGTCCGTCTGCCCCGCCTGCGGATCACCCACGCCGGTACGGGAGACGAGCAGCAGCGCGGCCACCCCGTAGAGCAGCCCGGCGACTGTGTACACGCCGATGGTGAGCCGGGAGGTGCGGACGCCGTTCAGCCGGGCCGCCTCCACGCTGTTGCCGAGCGCGTACACGTGCCGGCCCCAGCCGGTGCCGCTCAGCGCGTAGGCGAACAGCAGGAACAGGGCGATGGTGACCAGTGACCCGTAGGTGATGTCGGTGTGGCCGAGCGGGAAGGTGCCGCCGAGCGCGGTGAGCGGGCCGGGCAGCTCGGTGACCGTCTGCTCCTCGGAGTAGATGTGGGTCAGCGCGAACGCCACGTTCAGCATGCCGAGGGTGACGATGAACGGCGGCAGCGGGATCTTCTCCGTCAACACCCCGTTCAGCAGCCCGAATCCGGCGCACACCAGCAGCCCCAGACCGATCGCGAGCAGCGGCGGCAACGAGCCCTCGGCCGCCATCCGCGCCATCATGATGCTGCCGAACGCCATCACCGCCCCGCACGACAGGTCGATCCCCGCCGTCAGGATGATCAGGGTCTGCCCGATGGCGAGCGTCCCGACCACCATCACCTGCTGCACGATCAGCGAGAAGTTCCCGCCGGTCAGGAACTGGTCGGTGGAGAAGGAGAAGAAGACACAGGCGATCAGGAGGGCGGCCAGGGGACCGGTGGTGGGTGCCGTGAGCAGTCGGCGCGCCGTGCTCGGCGCCGGGAGCCCGGCGTACGGCGTGGTCGTGGCGGTCATACGACGTCCTTGTCGAAAAGGGCTTGCCGGAGGTCGAGTTGTCATGGCGACGGGGGAGAGCGGGGGCGGCCGGACCGGCGGGGGAGTGGCCGGGCCGGCCGCCCGGTCGGGGGAACCGGGGGCTCAGCCCCAGCAGTTGTCCAGGCCGTACGCGGTGTCCTTCGCGTCCACCCCGGACTGCGCCTTGTCGGTGATCAGAGTGACGCCGGTGTCGGTGTAACCGGACGCCTTCTTCCCGTCCTTGGCGTACGACACCACCGCCTGCACGCCCTCGGCGGCCATCTTGAGCGGGTACTGCTGCGAAGTCGCCGCGATCTTCCCGTCCTTGACCGCCTTGGTGCCGGTGCAGCCGCCGTCCACGGAGACGATCAGGACGTCCTTCTCCCGGCCCTTGGCCTTCAGCGCGGTGTAAGCACCCAGCGCGGCGGGCTCGTTGATCGTGTAGACGACGTTGATGCCCGGCTCCTTCTGGAGACAGTTCTCCATCGCCGTCTGCCCCTTGGTCTGGTCGCCGGCGGTGTCCTGGGAGCAGACCACGGACGGGTCCTTGGCGCCGACGCCGAAGCCCTTGAGGAACCCGTCGTGCCGCTGCACGCCCACCGAGACGCCCGGCGCCAGGTCGAGCGTGGCGATCTTCGCCTTCTTGCCCTTCATCGCCGCCTTGGCATACGCGCCGATCAGCTCGCCCGCCTTGAGGTTGTCCGTGGCGAACAGCGCGTCCACCGCGCTCTGCGGCTCGGTCGGCGTATCCAGCGCGATCACCAGTACGCCCTTGGCGCGGGCCTTCGCCAGCGCGGGCACGATCGCCTTGGAGTCGCTGGGCGTGATCAGGATGCCCTTCACCCCGGACGCCACCATGTTCTCGACCGCGGTGACCTGACCGGCGTTGTCCCCGTCGAACTTGCCCGCCGCCGTGAGCAGTTGGGCGCCGTTCTCCTTGGCCGACTTCTCCGCGCCCTCCTTCATCTTCACGAAGAAGGGGTTGGTGTCGGTCTTGGTGATCAGTCCGACCTTGACGCCGCCCGACCCGGACTTGGCCGACCCCGCGCCGGAGCCGGAGCCACATGCCGTGAGGGCCAGAGCCGCTACGCCCGTACAGGCGGCGACTCTCAGCAAGGACAGGTGCGGGCGAGGATTGCGAGACATGAACGACTCCTGCGGGATTGCGAGCGGCGCGGCCGGCATCGGAGCATGCCGTCCCGAGGTGTCATCGTTGACTTATGTCATCGTTGACACGGCATGGCGAGGACTATGGACGGCCCCTCACGGCGGCGTCAATGCCCTGTGCCTGTCACAAATCGGAAACGTAAGCGGCTTCTGCCGTACGCCGTGAACCGGCCAACGAACGCCCGCGCGCGAACCGTTGACGCGCCCCTGTCCCTGCCGCATCATCGACGCACCCGCTCGCTGTCATCGTTGACATGAGTCAACGATGACATCTCCCGCCGACGCCAGGGACGACGGCACCGGCGGCCTGCCCACTCCTTCCCGGACCCGTGCGCCCCGCGCGTCACGCTCCGCCGCGGGGCCGACCGCAGCACAGGAGATGTCATGAGCTCCGTACGTGGAGCGCGGCACGCCCGCGCCTGGCTGATTGCGGCGGCACTGTCCGCCTGCGCCCTGGCGGCCACCTCGCTCACCCCGCCGGCGGCAGCCGCCGACGCACCGCCGTACACCGAGACCTACCGCCCCCAGTTCCACTTCACCCCCGAGAAGAACTGGATGAACGACCCCAACGGTCTCGTGTACTACCAGGGCGAATACCACCTCTTCTACCAGTACAACCCAGGTGGCAACTCCTGGGGCGACATGTCCTGGGGCCACGCGGTGAGCACCGACCTCGTGCAGTGGAAGCAGCTCCCGCTCGCGCTGTCCCACGACGACAAGGAGATGGTGTTCTCCGGCAGCGCGGTGGTCGACCGGGACAACACCAGCGGCTTCGGCACGCCGGGCAATCCGCCGATGGTCGCCGTGTACACCAGCGCCTTCAGAGACGGCGGCAAGCAGGCCCAGTCCCTCGCCTACAGCACCGACCGAGGCCGCACCTGGACCAAGTACCAGGGCAATCCCGTACTGGACATCGGCTCCACCGAGTTCCGCGACCCCAAGGTCCAGTGGTACGCGCCGACCAAGAGCTGGCTGATGACGGTCGCGCTGCCCACCGAGCGCAAGGTCCGCTTCTACACCTCCAAGAACCTCAAGGACTGGAAGCTGCTGAGCGACTTCGGTCCTGCGGGGGCGACCGGCGGCGTCTGGGAGTGCCCGGACCTCTTCCCCCTCGCCGTCGACGGCAACCCGCGCAAGGTCAAGTGGGTCCTGGTCACCAACGTCAACCCCGGCGCGGTGGCGGGCGGTTCGGGCACCCAGTACTTCACCGGCGACTTCGACGGCACCCGGTTCACCCCGGACGACGACGGCAGCTACACCCCGCCGTCCGGCACCCTGGTCCAGGACTTCGAGGGGGCCGGCTTCGGCGACTGGACCGCCACCGGCACCGCCTTCGGCGCCGGCCCGGCGTCCGGTGCGGTGGACGGCCAGCAGACGGTCACCGGCTTCGACGGCAAGGGCCTGGCCAACAGCTTCCACGGCGGCGACCCGAGCACCGGCACCCTCACCTCACCCGGCTTCACGGTGAGCACCCCGTACCTCAACTTCAAGGTCGGCGGCGGCCGCCACCCGCACGAACCCGGCACCGCCGTGGACCGAGGCCCCACCCCCGAGGGCACCGTCCTCGCCGACTTCGAGGGCGGCACGTACGGCGACTGGACCGCCACCGGCGACGCCTTCGGCACCGCACCGGCCACTGGCACCCTCCCCGACCAGCAGCAGGTCTCCGGCTGGCTCGGCGACGGCCTGGTCAACACCTACCGGGGCGGCGACACCGCCACCGGCACACTCACCTCACCCGAGTTCACCCTGGACAAGGACTACCTGGACTTCCTCGTCGGCGGCGGCAACCACCCCGCCGCCTCCGCCAACCGCACCGCCGTCGAACTCGTCGTGGACGGCCGCACGGTCCGCACCACCACCGGCCGCGACACCGAGGCGCTCGACTGGGCGTCCTGGGACGTGCGCGACCTCAGAGGCAAACGGGCCCGCATCCGGATCGTGGACGACAACACCGGCCGCTGGGGCCACCTCAACGTCGACCACCTGGTCCTCTCCGATACCCGCGCCGAGGGCCTCACCGACGAGACTGCGGTGAACCTGCTGGTCGACGGCCAGATCGTCCGCAGCGTCACCGGGCCCGACAGCGAGGCGATGGACTGGGTCTCCTTCGACCTGCGCCCCTACCAGGGCCGCACCGCCCGCATCCAACTGGTCGACCGCAACACCGGCGGCTGGGGCCACATCATGGCCGACAGCTTCACGGCGGCCCAGGCACCCGCCCGCTCCGCCGTCGACCGCGCCTCCTGGGTCGACTACGGAAAGGACCACTACGCGGCCGTGACCTGGAACGACGCGCCCGACGGCCAGCGGTACATGATCGGCTGGATGGCCGGTCTCGACTACGCCGGCGCCACCCCCACCACCCCCTGGCGCAGCGCCCAGACCGTCCCCCGCCGCCTGACCCTCCGCACCGTCGACGGCCGCGCCCGCCTGATGAGTGAGCCGGTACCGGCGCTCTCCACCCTGTGGCGACAGCCGACCACGACAACGGGCCTCACCGTCACCAACACCTCCCGCACCCTCCCCGCCAAGGGCAAGGCCCTCGACATCGAGGCCACCTTCTCCGTCCGCGACGCCGCCCGCTTCGGCCTCAGGGTCCGCACGGGCAGCGGGGGAGAGGAGACGGTCGTCGGCTACGACCGCACCACCGGCGAGATGTACGTCGACCGCACCCACTCCGGGGTCACGGACTTCAGCCCGTCGTTCCCCGGAGTGCAGCGCGCCCCGCTGAAGCCGGGCGACGGCAAGGTCCGGCTCCGGATACTCGTCGACTGGTCCTCGGTCGAGGTGTACGGGGGCGACGGCGAGGCGACCATCACCGACCTGGTGTTCCCCGACCCGGCGTCCGACGGGGTCCAGGTGTTCGCCGAGGAGGGCTCGGCGAAGCTGGACCGGGTGACGGTGCGGCAGGTGAGTTCGTACCGGCAGTGAGGCTGAGCGGCCGGGCACCTCTGGGGCGCCCGGCCAGCTCGCTACAGGTACGGCCGGGTGATCAGCTCGATCGCGTGACCTGCGGGGTCCTTGAAGTACACACCCCGCCCGCCGTGCTCATGGTTGATCTCGCCGGGCCGCCGCATCTGCGGATCGGCCCAGTGCACGACCCCGCCGTCCTGGAGCCGCCGGTAGGCCCGGTCGAACAGCTCGTCGTCGACGAGGAACGCGTAGTGCTGCATCTGGATCTCGACCGGCGGCTCGGCGAACTGCAGCAGTACCCCATCACTGAGCTGCACATTCACAAACGGCCCCCAGGACGGCGCCGCCGGCACCTCCAGCAACTCCCGGAAGAACCGGGCCGATTCCTCACGGTCCTTGGCGGCGACGATGGTGTGGTTGAACGTTACGGACATACTGACCTCACGGTGGGCTCGGACTGGGACGCGATGACCTACGCGCGCCCCGGAGGCCCCCGGGCAGTCAGCCGCCCACCGGCTGACCGTCCTGTGCGTGGCTCGACGCCGATCCGGTGATCACGTGGGGAGGTTACAGGGTGTGGGCCTCACTGGCCCACCCTTCCGTCGATCCGCTCCCGCAGCAGATCGGCGTGGCCGCAGTGACGCGCGTACTCCTCGACGCGGTGCACCATCAACTCCCGTACGGCGATGCCCTCCTTGCCGACCCGTGCTCCCAGATCCGGGTGCTCGGCCAACGCCGCGTCGGTGGCGGCCTGTTCACGTTCCAGATCGCGGAACGCCTGCTCCACCACGGCCTGTTCGCCGACGGCACCCTCGAAGTCCGCGTCCCGCACGCCGTACAGCTTCGCCAGCGGTTCGTCCTCACTGATCCAGTTCCGCCAGTCCCGCTCCACCTCGGCGAGATGCCGGACGAGGCCGAGGAGGGACATGGTCGAGGGCGGAACGGACCGGAGCGCGAGCTGTGCCGCGTCGAGACCGTCGCACTTCATCCGCAGGGTCAGCCGATAGTTCGACAGGAAGTCCTGGAGGGTCGCCAACTCGCCCTCCGGGCTGGGACCTTCACGGGGATCTTCGTCCGGATCGGCCCACATGTCGGGGTAGACGGTCGCTTCGGTCCATCGCGCGGGCTGCTCAGTCATGCGCCGCATGCTCGCGGGTAACTGCGTTTCGGCGCCACCGAGTTATCACTACCCTTCCTCCCGGTGGGCGTCGTCCCCGATGATGTCCTCGTGACCAAGCACATCAGCACCTTGATCTCGGCCCTCGGCGTTCTCGTCAGCGTGTTTCTGTTCGCCGGGGCGGCCCGCGAGGCATCGCCCCTCTGGCTGCCGGCCGGAGCCGCGATGGTCCTCATCGCGGTCTACGCCCTCGTACGGGACCTGCGCCGCACATCCTGACCCCGCAGGGTACGACCGGGAAGCGACGCAGTAACGATGCGACTGGCATCGCCGGCTCCGCAGGTGTTCACTCGGTGGTAGTCGAGGGACAAGGGCATGTCGATGGTCGACCACTCCCCACCCACGCGCACCCGACCGCGACCGGAGCGAGCGACGACGGCCGCGGCAGCTCCACGCCCCGGCCTGCGAGGCCGCGTAGGCGATGCTCTCTTCCGCGCTGTGGCGGGCCCCGACGGCCCGGAAAGCCGACGCCACGTCCACGGCACCCCCGGCCCCCGCTGGTTCGCCCCGGACCGCCCGATCCGGGTGGTCCACGGCGACGCGTCCATGTTCCCCGGCGGCCTGGCCGCCCTGCTCCTCCAGTCCCTGCATCCCCTGGCGATGACCGCGGTGGCCGACCACTCCGACTACCGCAACGACCCCTGGGGCCGCCTCGCCCGCACGAGCACGTTCCTCGCGTACACCACCTACGGCGCGGCGGACGACGCCCAGCGAGCCGTCGACCGCGTACGAGCCGTCCACGAGCACATCCGGGGCCATACGCCGGAAGGCGAGCCGTACCACGCCTCCGACCCCCACCTCCTGGCCTGGGTCCACAGCGCCGAGGCGTACTGCTTCCTCGCAGCCCACCAGCGCTACGGCAAACACCCGCTGAACGAGGCGGGCCAAGACGCCTACGTGACCGACATGGCCCGAGTAGCCACCGCGCTCGGCATCAAGAACCCCCCGACAACGGTGGCGGAACTCCACAACACCCTCAACGCCTACCGCCCCGAACTACGCCTGACTCCCCAAACCCGAGAAGCAGTCCACTACATCCTCCTACGCCCACCCCTCCCCAAACCCGTCCTCCCCCCATACCTCCTCCTCGGCACCGCAGCCGCCTCCCTCCTCCCCACCTGGTCCCGCAACCAACTGGGCCTCCCCGTCCTCCCCCGCACGGAACGCTGGTGCGTAGCCCCAGCCGGGGCAGCGGTGACGGCGTTGATCAGATACCTATTGCCACCGTCGCCGCAGCGCCGCGTCTAGCACCGGAGGGCGTCGTCCTGACTGGACGCCCGGACCGATGCGGCCTGGCCTAGTCCCCGGTTGTCCTTCTTGCTGCCAGTGCCCGCCGAGTGACCCAAGACCACGCCGGCCAGAGCGAGCGCCAGCCCGCACCACTGCTGTGCTGCCAGCACCTCTCCGCCTGCCGCCGTGCCGAGTAGCGCACCGGTGACGGGATTGAGTAGTCCGATCAGTCCAACTGTCCCCGCAGGCAGATGCCGTAGGCCGGTGAACCACGCGACGAAGGCCAGAGCCGTGGCTACGAGCGAGACGTAACCGAACGCGAGGGCAGAGGTGCCGGTCAACGCCGGGGGAGGCCCCTCCATGACCGCAGCGGCGGGAAGCAGAAGCAGGCCGCCGGCCGTGAGCTGCCAGGCGGTGGATGCGAGCACATCCGTGCCCGTACCCCACCGCTTCGTCAGTACGTGACCGAACGCGGAGACCAGCATCGCAGCGGCCGAGGCGAGTAGACCCGGCACACTCACCCCCTCCGATCCGGTCAGCAGCATCAGGCAAACCCCGCCGAGACCGACGGCCGCGCCGAACAGGCTCCGAATGCTCGGGCGTTCGGCGACCAGCGGCCACGCGATGAGCATCATCGTCAGCGGCGAGAGAGCCATGACGGTGGACGCGACGCTGGTGGGGAGAAGCTGCGAGGCGGCGTAGACGAGAACGAAGAAGACGCTGGTGTTGAGAAGTCCGAGCAGCGCGGACCGCCCCCACCACACGCCGTATGGGCGCTTCCTCGACAGGGCGAGCAAGATGACACCGGCGGGTAGCGCCCGCAAGGCGGCCCCGTAGAGCGGTTGGTCGGCGGGGAGGTACTGGTGGGTGACGTAGTAGTTGGCGCCCCACGCGATCGGCGCGACCGCCGTCAACGCCACCCACCGCACGTTAGCTTCCATGGAAGGCAATATAGCTTCCTCGGAAGCTAATATGGAGTCATGGAACACGACGAACCGCTGGACCACGTGGCCCGCATCCAGGCCGACTGGCGCCGCGAGCGGCCTGAGCTCGACATTGCCCCCCAGGGGGTGATCGGCCGCCTGCACCGCTTGGGTGCCCGCATCACCGAGGAACTCTGCCTGGTCTACGGCCGCTACGGGCTCAGCGAAGGCGAGTTCGACGTACTGTGCGCCCTACGCCGCGCCGGTGAGCCGTACGAACGGGCACCGGGCGAACTCGCCGCCCACACCATGGTCACCACCGGCGCCATGACCAAACGTATCGACCGCCTGGAACGCGCCGGCCTCGTCACCCGGCGCCGCTCCCACGACGACCAGCGCGGCCGCATCGTCGCCCTTACCACGCCGGGCCACGACCTGATCGACGAGGCGTTCGCGGCCCACATGCAGAACGAGCGCCGCCTACTGGACCTGCTGGCACCGGCCGAGGCGGCCGCTCTGGAGACCTTGCTGAAGACATGGTTGGCACGGGTCGAGCCGCCGGGCGCATCGGCGGACCGGCGTCACTGAGCTGTTCGACCACCCGCAGCCGTCTGAACCTGCCGGAGGAGTTGATGGAGGAAGTGGTTCCACTCCCTGAACTCCCTACGCTCCTCGAACCAGTCGTCGGCCGAGGTGTCGACCCACTTTTTCACTTCGGCCAAGAGCGAGGCAAAGTCCACGCCAGGGCGGCTCGGGTTACCTGTGGACCACTGGACCCGTCCGGCCAAGTCGTGCACTTGATGCGCCGCACGGTAATAGGCGACCTGTGCCGCGGTCAGCCGACGGATGGCGTAGCCGCCACATTTGCTGCACGGGTCGAATCGCTCGGCATCCAGCATCTGTTCAACCGTCGCCAGGTCGTAGTACCGGCTGAGTCCGCGGCCCCTCTGAGTGTGCTGGCAATCAGGAGAGTGGGCCCGGCCCTCGTACCGCCCGGTGACATCCGTCGAGTAGACCTGCACTCCCGCCAGGATGCCCAGCGGCAAGCCGGACCCGCCCCATCGGTCGTCCGACACCGGCAGGAACGGCCGCAGGTCCGGTTGCTCCATGGCCAGGAGCCCGTGCCACACGCTGAAGTGGACCGGGCTGCGGCGTGACTCGTATCTGTCCCAGTCGTCCCCCAGGTCTCGCAGATCCGCTATGTTCCGGGCGAGGACCAGCGAGCGTAGCGCGGCCTTGGGGTCATGGAAGCTACGGGCAAGACGAACTGTCAGCCGTTCGCCTTCGGCCGTGCCCAGTTCACGGCCGAAGGCCGGATCGCCTGGCTCGTGGACAGGAGACCTCGAGCCGGGGTTGTTGTCCGCTTCGGCTTCGGTGAACTCCGCGCAGGAGGCTGCCACGAGCGTATCGGGTACGTCGTCCGCAACCGCGATAATCACATATCGTCCTCCGCCGGCCACCCCGTCTTCCAGCGCCGACAGGGGCAGCACCTGCGGACCGGCCGCGAGGGACATGACGAGGTAGAGCTGATCTGAATCTCGCGAGACGGCATGCAGGGCCCGCAGATCGCCGGTCGTGACCGGGCGGCGAGCGTGCACCGGTACGTCGTCGAACACGCCAGGACCGAACGGTTGCGCGGTCTCCTGCGCGGTCTGTTCCACGGTGTCACTCTCTCCGGTCTCACTGCACGACAGATCCGACGCGTCGGCCAGTAGTCGGCGCGCAACGGAGCCAGGGACCCGCAGGGTCATCGCCGGGTGCGCCCAGTCCGCGTCGGTCCCCCAGGACACCAGCACGCCCAGTTCCCACTCGCTCAGTCCGCTCAGGAACACCTCGTCATGTTCGGCTCGAACATCGGGGTCCGGCTCGGGGAACCGTACGAGGAGGGTCCGCACCGTCACGTCCCTTACGTCGGCTGCTGACCTTGTGGACAAGGCGGTAGGTGAGGTAGTCGTACTCGCGGGGATGGTCCCAACTGTCCGCGATGCTCGTGCGCCATTGGCGCCACAGCGACCTCAACTGGTCCCCGACCGCCGTCGGGTTGCCCAGGACGGAGAAGACCGCCTCCTCACTCGGCAGCTCTGGAGTATCCATTGCCGCGATGCGGGCCGCGGCCAGGAGAGCCTCCCGTGAGACCAGCCGTGCGGCCTGCTTCTGCAGCGACGCCACGTATTCGGCCTTGAGCTTCATCGGTGAATCGGCCCAGGATTTCAACCACGGAAACGTGTCGAGAACACTTTGAGCGCGGTGCAGGCTCGCGGCTGCCCTACGCCATTCCTTGAACACGTTGATGCGTAGTTGCTGTGCCTCTCCATGGGCACGCCAGTTATCGTCTTCCGCGTCTTCATCATCGCCCGCCCCGTTGCTGTCGGGAGAACGGTGAAGCGGCGCAGCCGCCTGCTCCACCTCCTCGTCGAGAAATGAGTCCTCGTCAGCTCCGGTATAGCTATCCAACTCGTACAACAGACCGAGGCGCGTCAGTGCACGCAGGAACAGCCCTACCCCTGTGCCAGGCCGACCCCACGACCCGTAGGTCGCACAGACTTGGCACATGCGCTCGACTGCCGTCCGCAAGGGCAACTCTCTGACCACGGCATTTCTGGACGGGCACCTCTGGGTGGCAGCCTCTGCTGGACGGCAAGCGTTGAGCGTGAAAGTCGCGGGACTCCGTCGGCCAGTACCGGCAGCAGATCTGGCCTGTCCTCGCGTTCGGTCAGGGCGGAGAGGAGGCATACCGCCTGCACAAACTCACCCTTGCCGGATGGGACGACCAGGTCGCGGGACAACGCTCAGGCGGACCGCTCACCATGCGCAAGCGACGCCACGTACTCCCACAACTCCCCCCGCACCTCCTCCGAGTCCCCGCCCGCCCCGAGCGGATACGTGGTCGGTCGAGGCCGTCGGTCGTGCCAGAAGAGCCCGTCGCTCTCCGTGGCCTCCGAAGCCGTGCCCAGCCAGACGATCGTGTCGGCCCCCTGGGCAGGGCTACGGATGATCGGACGCGTCACCGCACGGAAGACCGGCAGCCACTGCCGAACCCCCTTCGTGTCCGCCCACCCCGGATGCATCGAGTGCACATGCACACCCTGGTCGTGCAGCCGCTCCGCCCACTTCTCGGTGACCACGACCTGCGCCCGCTTGGTCCGGGCGTAGAACTTCTTCGGGCTGTACGGCGTCTCCTCCGACTCCGGATCACCGGCGGGAAGCTGCTGCCCGTACTGCCCGCCCGAGGTCACGTTGATCACCACCGACGGCGCGGAGCGCACGAGCAGCGGTGTCAGTTCCTCGATCAGCACCCAGGGCGCCAGCACATGCGTGGCGAACGTCAGCTCCACCCCGTCCACGCTGTACTGCCGCTCGTCCGGCATCACCCCCGCGTTGTTGACCAGCACATCCAGCCGGTCCTCCTCTTCCAGGAACCGTGTGGTGAAGTCCCGTAGCGCCGCCAGACTGCTGACGTCGCACACGACGGGCCGTACGTCGACGTCATCCCCCGCCTGCTCCCGCGTGAGCGCGGCGGCCTCCTCGGCACGCTGCTGGTTACGGCCGAGCACCCGCACCGAGGCCCCCAGCCTGGCGAAGCCGACGGCGGCCGCGAGGCCGACCCCGGACCCCGCGCCGGTGACGAGGACGACCTTGCCGTCCATCCGTTCGGGCCCGTCGGGCCAGTCCGGCAGGGCCTTGCGGAGGAGCAGTCCGGGCCACCCGTAGCCGAGGACGACGGAGCGGTCGAGGGCGGTGTCGATCAGGGAGGTGACACTCATGGCATCCGCAGTACCCGTACCCGCCGTCCTCACACGGCCGAGCGCCCCTCGCCCCACGGACGGGGGAGGGGCACTCGGCGGGACGGGGTCAGGCTTTGTGCTGCATGCTGCTGCGGGCCGGATTCCCCTGGTCAGCCGCCTTCGGGTCCTTCTCACCGGCCTTGGCACGCACGCCCTCGGCGATCCGCGCCCCGATCTTGGGGTCGATGTTGGACCAGTACTGGAAGGCACGCTCGAGCACGGGCTCGGTCACGCCGTTGAGCAGGTGGCCCACGACGTTGTCCACGAGCCGGTCACGGGCGTCGTCGTCCAGCACCTCCCGGACGAGGGTGCCGGCCTGCCCCCAGTCGTCGTCCTCCGCGTGCGAGACGTACGCCGTACGGGTGATGTCGCCGTCCGTGTGCCAGGTCGGCGGGGTGCCGTACCTGGCGGTGTCGGCGGCGGGTCCGCCCTTGGAATTCGGGGCGTAGACCGGGTCGCTGGTCTTGCGGTACGCCATCGCCCCGTCCTTGGAGTACGTGTGGACGTCGGTGATGGGCGCGTTGACCGGGAGCTGGGCGTAGTTCGCGCCGATGCGGTAGCGATGCGCGTCGGCGTACGAGAAGAGCCGGGCCAGCAGCATGCGGTCGGGGCTCGGTCCGATACCGGGCACGAAGTTGTTCGGCTGGAACGCGAGCTGCTCGATCTCCGCGTGGTTGTCCGTCGGATTCCGGTCCAGCGTCATCCGGCCGACCTCGATCAGCGGGTAGTCGCCGTGCGGCCACACCTTGGTCAGGTCGAAGGGGTTGAAACGGTACTCGGCGGCGTCCGCGTACGGCATGATCTGCACGTACAGCGTCCAGCTCGGGTGGTCCCCGTCCCGGATGTGCTCGAACAGATCACGGGTGTGGTAGTCGGTGTCGGCCGACGCCATCTGGTCGGCCTCGTCCTGGGTGAAGAACTCGATGCCCTGGTCGGTCTTGAAGTGGTACTTGACCCAGAACTCCTCACCGGCCTCGTTGATCCACATGTACGTGTGCGAGGTGTAGCCGTTCATGTGCCGCCAGGTGCGCGGCACGCCCCGGTCGCCCATGAGCCAGGTGACCTGGTGGGCCGACTCGGGGGAGAGGGTCCAGAAGTCGCACTGCATGTCATGGTCACGCAGGTTGTTGTCGGCGCGGCGCTTCTGGGACCGGATGAAGTGCTGGAACTTCATCGGGTCCTTGACGAAGAACACCGGGGTGTTGTTGCCGACCATGTCGTAGTTGCCTTCGCTGGTGTAGAACTTCACCGCGAAGCCGCGCGGGTCACGCCAGGTGTCCGGGCTCCCGCGCTCCCCGGCGACGGTGGAGAACCGGGCGACCAGATCGGTACGCGTCCCCGGCTGGAACACGGCAGCCTTCGTGTACGGGGTGACGTCCCCCGTCACCTCGAAGTGCCCGAAGGCCCCGCTGCCCTTGGCATGCGGCTGCCGCTCGGGAATGCGCTCCCGGTTGAACTGGGCCATCTGCTCGATCAGGTACGCGTCCTGCAGCAGGATCGGTCCGGCGGGCCCGACGGTGAGCGAATGCTCATCGCTCTCCACCGGGGCGCCGGAGTCGGTGGTGGTGCGGGGAGTCTCGGTCATGGTGGTTCGCGGTTCCTTTCCAAAGCGCCGGAACCGACGGGGGGCCGTATGCCGGGCCGACGGTTATATGGGCTCAGGGGTACCGGATGACCGGGGGTGGGGGGTGCCAAACGTGGGCGGCGACGGGATGACCTGGGTGGGTGCAGTTCCGGCCTCGGGGACGGGGGTCCGGGGCGTCTCGCCCTTGCGCCCATGGAGGAGGCCGACCGCGCTTTCGGGGGGCGCGGCCGGCCTCCGTCTGTGCCCTCGAGCGTGCCCGTGACGGGGCTGCTCAAGGAGTCGGGCGGAATCCCCTCGGCGGGATCGTCCTACCTCCAACCAAGCTGTGTCAACGATGAGTTGGAATTCGTAAACGATCGTTGAGCGATCGAGCAACCGTGCGTAGAGTGGCATGCACACCGCAGCGCCGGCCCATCGACCTCTGGAGTACATCGGTGGAACCACCCCCGCTGGCCGAGTCGCTCGCCCGGATCGATGCGCTGATCGTGGAGCGCGGCCTGGACCGGGATGAACTGCTCGACCCGGCCACGCTCGCCACCCGTACAGCGCTGCCGCAGGACACCGTCCGCGCCCTCCTGGCGGGGGAGGAACCCCCGCGGGACACCGTCAACGACCGTGTGCGGGCCCGGATCAGCACCCTCGCGGCGGCACGCCTGGCCTCCTCGAACCGGCGGATGGCCGATCTGGCGGCCGAGATGCACACCAGGTTCGGGGTCTCGCCGATGTGGGCGCGGCAGGTGTGCGACGGCAAGAAGGTGCCCAACGTCGAGCTGCTGCATGAGCTGGTGGGGTTTTTCGGTGTCGAGGGCGAGGCTTTCTTCACGCTCCCGGCCGACGAGGCCCTCGGTCGGGTGCTGCGGGAGATCATCGGCAGGTTCGAGGACGACCCCTTGCAGGCGCTGATGGATCAGTACGGTGTCCGGTCCACGGATCTCCGGATGCACGGTTCCCTGTCCCGCCGCCAGTTGGAACGGCTCCTCGAGGGCGTCTTCCACTCCGTGACGACCGACGAGGAGGGTGAGGAGCCGGGCCATGAAGGGGCTGCTGGCCGGCTTAGAGGCGACCGTCTCCCGGACGCTCCGGCCGCCGGCCGACCCCCGCACGGTGATGGGCGCGTTCTGCCGGGCGATGAGTGAACACCGGGGCCGTCCGGTCGAGTTGGTGTTCCGGGCCTTTCCGGAGGACCTTCCGGTGTCGGGGATGCGGCTGGACTGCGGGGATCGTTCCCTGATCGTGGTCGAGGAACGCACGCCGCCCGAGTCGCAGTTGGTGATCCTGGGCCATGAGTTGTGGCACGAGGAGCGGGGCGGCTGCGGCCACCATGTTCCGGGCCTGTCCGCAGCGGCTGCTCGTGCTTTCGCCCCCGCGTCCGAGGGGGACATCGTCCGGCGGGCGGTCCGCGAGATCCTCGCCGGGGACGAGATCTCCCGCCGTACCCTGCTGGCCGTGGCGGCGCGGGCCGGGTCGGCCGACCGTCACGAGCAGGACGCCGAGACCTTCGGTCTGCTCTTCGGGCGGGAGGCGCTCAGATGGATACCCGGCCGCCACGCCCGGGGCCCGGTGGACCCGGACACCCTGGAAGGCCGTATCCAGCTCTGCTGCCCGCCGCCCTCCTGGTGCTGGCCCTGGCGCTGAAGGCGCCGACGTTCCTGCGGGCGTGGCAGGACTCCGACGTACGGGCGACGACCCTGTTGCTGCTCTTGGCCGCCGCCAGGGCGCTGTACGCCGCCGTCATCGCCGCGCTGTGGGCCACCTTCCTCCTCGCCGACGTTCCCGACGAGCGTGTCTACGACCTGGACACCTACTACGCCACCGAACCGTGGATGCGTGAGCACATCCTGCTGTACCTCACCGCGCACACGGTCTCCGCACTGGTCGCCGCCTACCTGATCTGGACCTGGATCTCCCAGGTACGGGGGGCGTGGCTGAGAACGGGGCTGGTGTTCCTTCAGGCGGGGTACGCCTTCGGACTCGTCTTCGATGTCGCCAAGTACGTTGCCGTCGGCGCCCGTTGGACGGGCAACGACCTGGACTGGCTCTCGACCCGGCTGGCGCCACCGTTCGCGATCCTGGACGCCAGCCTGGTCGCGGTCGGCTTCATCCTTCCCCAGGCCGGGCCCCGCCTGCAGAAGTGGGCCCGCGACCGGGCGGGTTTCCGTCGCCTGCGGTTCCTGGAGCGGGCCCTGCGGGAGGTCGGACCGTCCACCGCGCGCGCCCGTGTCGGTGTCCTGGCCCCGCTGGACCTCCGGCTCCTGCAGCGCCGGCAGCGCATCCACGACGGTCTGCTGCGCCTGGCGCCGGTCCTGGACGCCGGCCTGTGGCAGCGTGCTCATGACGCCGCCCTCGCCGCCGGCCACCCGGAGCCTACGGCCCGTGGCATCGCGGGCGCGATCACCATGGACGCGGCCCTCACGGCATGGCGTACCAGCCGCCGACAGGCCGTCACCACGGGGGCCGGGGCGCTGCCGCGTCTGGGTTCCGAAGAGGGCGACATCGAAGCCGTCTCCCGCGTGCTGCCCCGGCCGCGGTCCCTCGACCCCATCCGCGAGCGGGTGGCCCCACAAGAAACGCGAGCGCATGTCTGACGCCCCACGCCCCACCGCCGTCGTGATCGGCGCCGGCATGAGCGGCCTGCTGGCCGCCGCCGCCCTGGCCGGCCACGCCGACGTGACCCTGATCGAGCGCGACACCCTCCCCGCCGGTCCCGAGTCCCGCCGGGGTGTGCCCCAGGCCCGCCACGCCCATCTGGTGTGGACGGGTGGCGTGACCGCTCTGGACACGCTGCTGCCGGGCCTGACCGAGGATCTCGTCGCCCGTGGCGCCCGTCTCGCGCACATCATGGGCGACATGTCTCGCGTGCCCCCAACGAGATCTGGTTCCGCCGTTTCACCTCCACCCCGCACCGCAACCTGGTCTGCTCCCGCGACCTGCTGGACGCCGTGACCCGCGAACGCGTCCTCGCCGACCCCCGTATCACCCTGCGCGAGAACACCACCGCCGCCCGCCTCGCGGGAGACGCCGCCCGCGTCACCGGCGTACACCTGCGCACCCCGGACAGCGACACGGAGGAGTACCTCGCCGCCGACCTCGTCCTGGACGCCTCCGGCCGCGGCTCCCGCGCCCCGCACTGGCTGGAGCAGCTCGGCCTGCCCCCGGTGCCCGAGCGCCAGGTGGACGCCGGCGTCGCCTACGCCACCCGCGTCTTCCGGGCCCCCGCCCCCGACTTCCCCCTGGTCAACGTCCAGGCGAACCCGGCCACGGCACCGGGCCGGGGAGGCATCATCCTGCCCGTCGAGGACGGCCGCTGGATCGTCACCCTCTCCGGCACGCGTGGCGGCGAACCCACCGACGACCCCGACGCGTTCACCGGCTTCGCGCTCGGCCTGGGCGACCCGGTCATCGGCGAGCTGATACGCGACGCCGAGCCCCTGACCGACGTCGCCACGACCCGCAGCACCGCCAACCGCCGCCGCTACTTCGAGAAGCTCGGCCGCTGGCCGGACGGCTTCACGGTCATCGGCGACGCGATCGCCGGCTACAACCCCGTCTACGGCCACGGCATCACCGTGGCCGCCCAGAGCGCGGTCGCGCTGCGCGAGTACGCGGCCACGAGGGGCCTGCTCCGGCCGGGCAGCGCCCGCCGCCTGCAGAAGCTGCTGACCCGCCCGGTCGCGGCTGCCTGGGACCTGGCCATCGGCCAGGACATCTTCTACCCGGGCGCCACCGACCGCCTCCCAACCCGCATGGAGCGCGCCCTGGCGTCCTTCGTCGACCGCGCGGTGGCGACCGGCGCCCGCAATCCGCGCGCCTTGGCCGCGCTGCTGGACGTGATGAGCCTGTCCCGTCCGGCGACGCGGCTGTTCTCGCCGGGCATGCTGATCCCGATGCTTTTCGGTCCCCGGCGGCCCTTCCTGACGGGGGCTCCGCTGACGGAGGAGGAGCGGAAGGGGGTTGTGGGGGAGGGGTGAGGCCCGGCGGGGATTCGCGCAGCTTGCGTCCCCCTTCTCGCTGCGTCCGCGTGGCTTCGGGCATGGCCGTGGCCCCGGTCTGCGTCGTCCTGGCCCGGCGCCCTTGGTAGAGGGCGAACCGGCCCCCTTGGACTCCGGCACGCTCGCTGCCGGGGGGCGGCTACGGGACGTTGTTGCCGCCGCCGATGGTCCTGGGCCTGTCATCACCGCCGCCGACCACATCTGTGCCGTCTCCGCTCCCTTGTCACCCGCGCCCCCATCGCCCCTCGCCGCTTGTGGCCTGTGTAGGTCAGGGCCGGTTTGGCTGGTGTGGTGGGGGTTCTGTGGGTGGGGGTGGGTGGGGAGGGTGGTGGGTGTCCGGGATGCGGGTTCGGGAGGGGTTGTGGGGATGATGATGTTGGTGGGTTGGTCGGTTGTGCGGGTGGTTGTGGCGGGTGTGTTCGTGGTGGCGGGTACGGGCCTGGCGGGGGGTACGGCCGCGGCGGCCCACGCCTCTTCTTCGGCCGTCTCGTCGGCTGCGTCGGGTGTCGTCTCTCCGGGGTTTGGTGTCGTCTCTGGTGTGGCTGGTGTGTCTTGGCGGGTGGTCCGCGTTTCCTCGCGTGTGGCTGGGGCTGCTTCTGCTGCTGGTGTCGCTTCTGCTCCTGTCTCCTCGTCCACCTCGACGTCGGCCTCCGCTGCTGTTGTTGTTTCTGCTTCCGCCCCGGTCTCGGCCTCGACGGTCGTTGTCGCTGGTGTGGGTGGTGTGGGTTTGGATGATTCGGGGTGGCAGGGGGCTGGGGTCTGAGCGGGGGGCCGGGTGTGGGGTGTGGGTCGGGGTTGGGGTGTGAGTGGGGGCTGGGGATGAGGGATGTGGCGCTTGAGTCGGGGCCAGTGTCTGGGTCGGGGGCGGGGCTGGTGTCTGGGTCGGGGCTGGGGTCGAGGCCGGGTCTGGTGTCTGGGTCGGGTGTAGGGCCTGGGTCGAGGTCGGTGGAGTCGGGGCTGGGGCTGGTGGGTGTGGACGGGGTGTCTGAGGCGGTGTCTGGGGTGAGGGGTGTGGTGGGTGTGGGTGTGGAGGGTTTGGATTATGTGGCGGGTTTGCGGGCTGGGGT
>NZ_SRRT01000001.1 GCF_004784475.1 Streptomyces bauhiniae | reverse complement strand
GCACCGCCGCACAGCCCGCCTCGATCGCGGCGAACACGTACTTCGGCTGGAAGTGAATGTCCGCGATCACCGGAAGCTGCGACTTCCGCGCGATCGTCGCCAGCGCATCCGCGTCGTCCTGCGTCGGACAGGCGACCCGTACGATCTGGCAGCCCGACGCCGTCAGCTCGGCGATCTGCTGGAGCGTCGACCCGATGTCCGACGTACGCGTCGTCGTCATGGACTGCACCGAGACGGGGGCGTCGCCGCCGACCGCGACGGTGCCGACCTGGATCTGCCGGCTCTTGCGCCGCTCGGCGATCTTGGTCGGTACGGACGGCATGCCGAGAGAAATCGCAGTCATCTGCTGTGCAACCCCAAGTCGTGGATCAAGATCCGGTCCCGTGAACCGCGGGCTCCAGACTTTGAGATTACGACACGGGGCTGTCCGCCAGCACATCCCACCCGGCAAACCCACCCAATGGGCGGCGGCCCGGAACCTCACGTTCCGGGCCGCTTTTCCTGGTCGTACGAGGTCAGGAGATCCGGACCGGGTTGACCACGTCCGCGATGAGCACGAGCACGGTGAAGCAGACGAAGATCCCGGCCACCACATAGGCCACCGGCATCAGCTTCGCCACGTCGAACGGGCCGGGGTCCGGACGGCGCAGCACGCGGGCCACCTGGCGGCGCAGCGACTCCCACAGGGCGCCCGCGATGTGCCCGCCGTCGAGCGGGAGCAGCGGGAGCATGTTGAAGAGGAACAGCGACAGGTTGAACCCGGCGACCACGAAGACGGCCATGGCCACCTGCTGGGAGGCCGGGATGTCCAGCGTGGCGATCTCGCCGGTGACGCGGGCGGCGCCGACGATGCCCATCGGGGAGTCCGGCTCGCGCGGGCCGTCGCCGAAGGCGGCGTTCCACAGGGCCGGGATCTTGCCGGGCAGGTCGACGAGGGACTCCACGGCGTGGCCGACCTGGTCGCCCATCCAGACCACCGAGTCGCCGAAGCCGAGCTTGACCACACCGCGCGCCGGGCTGAAGCCGAGGAAGCCGGCCGTCACGTACTCACCCTGGACGTAGGTGCCGCTGGCGTCCTTCTTGGCCACCTGGTTGGTGGCGATGGTGGCGTGCAGCGTGACCTTCTCGCCGTTCCGCTCGACCACGATCGGGACGTTGCGGCCCGCGCTGTCCCGGATGAGGTCTGACAGCGTGTTCCACTTCTCGGTGGGCTTGCCGTCGAAGGAGACGATCTTGTCGCCCGCCTTGATCCCGGCGGCGGCCGCCGGGGAGGCCGGGTCGGACTTCTTGCAGTCGTCGCGGTTCTGGTTCTGCGCGATGACACAGGCGGAGACCGAGGAGACGGTGTTGGTCTCCTGCTGGACGCCGAAGCCCATCAGCACGGTGAGGAAGAGCCCGACGGCCAGGATCAGGTTCATGAACGGCCCGGCGAACATGACGATGACGCGCTTCCACGGCTTGCGCGTGTAGAACATCCGCGTCTCGTCGCCGGGCTTCAGCTCCTCGTACGCCGCCGAGCGGGCGTCCTCGATCATGCCGCGCCACGGGGAGGTGGAGCGGGCGGAGACCCGGCCCGCGTCGTCCGGCGGGAACATGCCGATCATGCGGATGTAGCCGCCGAGCGGGACGGCCTTGATGCCGTACTCGGTCTCGCCCTTGTGCCGTGACCAGATGGTCGGGCCGAATCCGACCATGTACTGCGGGACGCGGATGCCGAAGAGCTTGGCCGTGGACAGGTGCCCCAGTTCGTGCCAGGCGATCGAGACCAGCAGACCGACCGCGAAGACCACTATGCCGAGGATGAACATCAAGGTCGTCATGCACGCGCCTCCGCGGTAGCCGTCCGGTTGGTCAGTTCGCGGGCCCTGGCCCTGGCCCAGGTCTCCGCTTCGAGGACGTCCGACACCGTGAGCGAAGTTCCCGTGACCGGGGTGCCGTGTTCCTCGACCACCCGGATGACGGTCTCCATGATCCCGTTGAAGGGCAGAGCGCCGCCCAGGAAGGCTTCGACGCACTCCTCGTTGGCCGCATTGAACACCGCCGGGGCGGTGCCCGCGAGCCGGCCCACGTGCCGGGCGAGGTTCACCGAGGGGAAGGCGTCATTGTCCAGCGGGAAGAACTCCCAGGTGGACGCCTTGCTCCAGTCGAAGGCCGGGGCGGCGTCCGGGACGCGCTCGGGCCAGCCCAGGCCGATGGCGATCGGCCCACCCATGTCGGGGGGCGTCGCCTGGGCGATCGTGGAACCGTCGGTGAACTCGACCATCGAGTGGACATACGACTGCGGATGCACGACCACCTCAATGCGGTCGAAGGGAATGTCGTAGAGCAGGTGGGCCTCGATGACCTCCAGGCCCTTGTTGACCAGGGTCGCGGAGTTGACCGTGATCACCGGGCCCATCGCCCAGGTGGGGTGCGCGAGGGCGTCGGCGACGGTGACGTCCGCCAGCTCGGCCTTGGTCCGGCCGCGGAAGGGGCCGCCGGAGGCGGTGACGACCAGCTTGCGCACATCGGCGCGGTTGCCAGAGGCCAGGGCCTGGAAGAGGGCCGCGTGCTCGGAGTCGACCGGGATGATCTGGCCGGGCTTGGCCAGCGCCTTGACCAGCGGGCCGCCGACGATCAGCGACTCCTTGTTCGCCAGCGCCAGGGTGCGGCCGGCCTCCAGGGCGGCCAGCGTGGGCGCGAGGCCGATGGAGCCGGTGATCCCGTTCAGCACGGTGTGGCAGTCGGAGGCGGCGAGCTGGGCGGCGGCGTCCGGGCCGACCAGGACCTCCGGGAGCGGCTCGGTGCCGTACTGCCCGGCCAGCGCCTCGCGCAGCGCCGGTGCCGCATCCTCGCGGGCGACCGCGACGGTACGTACCCGCAGCCTGCGCGCCTGCTCGGCGAGGAGGTCCACCCGGCCGCCGTTCGCGGAGAGGGCGGTGACCTTGAAACGGTCGGGGTTGCGCAGCACCAGGTCGATGGCCTGGGTGCCGATGGACCCGGTGGAGCCGAGGATCACCACGTCCTTCGGGTCGTCGCCCGCGACGGGGTCGAACACGAGATGCGGGTCGGCGAGCGGGGCGGGGCTGGCAAGGCTGTCGGTCATCCCCCCATTGTGGCCGCACCCGGCGGCGGCCCGGACCGCGCGTCCCCCGGCCGGGTGGCCGGAAACGGACCCTTATAGCGCCAGAAGGTTTCTCCCGTTGTGAAACCAGGGTGAAGATCCTGTGATAACAATTCGGTTGAACGGGTGAACTTCTCGCCCGTGCAGCGTCTTTGTGAACGACATCCTTGGGGGGATCTCTTCGTGCGTACCCTGCGCCTTCGCGCCGCCCTGCCCGCTCTCGCCGGCGCGGCCCTGCTCACCGGCACCCTGCTGAGCACCCCGGCCCAGGCGGCCGGCACCGTCCAGATCCACCGGGTGTACTTCGACAGCCCCGGCAAGGACACCCGGTCCAACTCCAGCCTCAACGGCGAGTGGGTCCAGCTCAAGAACACCAGCCGGTCGGCGGTCTCGCTGAAGGGCTGGATTCTGAAGGACGCCTCGAACCACAAGTACGTCTTCCCGAACGTCAAGCTCGGCGCCGGGAAGTACGTGAAGGTGCACACCGGCAGCGGCCGGGACACCACCTCGGACAAGTACCAGGGCCGCCGTGCCTACGTCTGGAACAACACCAGCGACACGGCGACCCTGACCAAGTCGAACGGCTCCAAGGTCGACACCTGCTCGTGGACGACCCGGAACGGCAGCGACAAGTACTGCTAGCGGTTAACCGCCGTAGGGGCGGCGGGCGTTGACGCGCTCGCTCGCCCCCGGTGTGGCGTCCGCGATCCAGGCGCCGTCGCCCGAGGGGTCGAGGACGCCCTCCTCCAGCCACTCGTAGGCACCGCCGAGGACGCCCTTGACCACCTTGCGGTCGATGTCGTCGGTGTTGTGCCACAGGCGGGCGAACAGCTCGTCCACGCGGACGCGGGCCTGGCGGCAGAAGGCGTCGGCGAGCTGGTACGCCTCGCGGCCGTGCTCGCCCTCGCGCCGCAGCCGCTCGGCCCGTACGCAGGCCGCGCTCATCGCGAACAGCTCCGCGCCGATGTCCACGATCCGGCCGAGGAAGCCCTGCTTGGTCTCCATCCGGCCCTGCCAGCGGGACATCCCGTAGAAGGTCGCGCGGGCCAGCTTGCGGGCGTGCCGCTCGACGAACCGCAGATGCCCGGACAGGTCGACGCCGCGCTTGAACTCCGCGTACGACGACGGCAGTTGTCCCGGCCCGGCGACCAGCTTCGGGAGCCACTTGGCGTAGAAGACGCCCGCGCCCGCACCGGCCTTCGCCTTGTCCTGGAGGGACTTGTCGGGGTCGATGAGGTCACCGGCGACCGACAGGTGGGCGTCGACGGCCTCGCGCGCGATCAGCAGGTGCATGATCTCGGTGGAGCCCTCGAAGATGCGGTTGATCCGCAGGTCGCGCAGCATCTGCTCGGCCGGTACGGCCCGCTCGCCGCGCGCCCCGAGCGACTCGGCGGTCTCGTAGCCCCGCCCGCCGCGGATCTGGACCAGCTCGTCCGCCATCAGCCAGGCCATCTCCGAGCCGTACAGCTTGGCGAGCGCGGCCTCGATGCGGATGTCGTTGCGGTCCTCGTCGGCCATCTGGGAGGCGAGGTCGACGACGGCCTCCAGCGCGAAGGTGGTCGCCGCGATGAAGCTGATCTTCGAGCCGACGGCCTCGTGCAGCGCGACCGGCTTGCCCCACTGCTCGCGCTCGGCGGCCCACTGGCGGGCGATCTTCAGGCACCACTTGCCCGCGCCGGCGCACATCGCGGGCAGCGACAGCCGGCCGGTGTTGAGCGTGGTGAGCGCGATCTTCAGACCGGCGCCCTCGGGGCCGATCCGGTTGGCGGCCGGGACCCGCACCCGGTGGAAGCGGGTGACGCCGTTCTCGATGCCGCGCAGGCCCATGAAGGCGTTGCGGTGCTCCACCGTGATGCCCTCGGCGTCGGCCTCCACCACGAACGCGGTGATGCCGCCGGGGTGCCCCTCGGACTTCGGCACCCGTGCCATGACGACCAGCAGGTCGGCGACGACGCCGTTGGTGGTCCACAGCTTCACGCCGTCCAGGACGTAGTCGTCGCCCTCGGGCACCGCCGTGGTGGCCAGCCGGGCGGGGTCGGAGCCGACGTCCGGCTCGGTGAGGAGGAAGGCGGAGATGGCGTCGGTGGCGCAGCGGGGCAGGAAGGCGTCCTTCTGCTCCTGGGTGCCGAAGATCTTCAGCGGCTGCGGGACGCCGATCGACTGGTGGGCGGAGAGCAGCGCGCCGACGGCGGGGCTGACCGAGCCGACCAGGGCGAGGGCCTTGTTGTAGTAGAGCTGGGAGAGGCCCAGGCCGCCGTACTTGGTGTCGATCTTCATGCCGAGGGCGCCGAGCCGCTTCAGGCCGGCCACGACCTCGTCGGGGATGCGGGCCTCGCGCTCGATGCGGGCCGCGTCGATCTCCGTCTCGCAGAAGGCGCGCAGCTCGGCGAGGAAGGTCTCGCCGCGCCGGACGCTCTCGGCGTCGGGGAGCGGGTGGGGGTGGATGAGGTCGAGCCGGAAGCGCCCGAGGAACAGCTCCTTGGCGAAGCTGGGCTTGCGCCAGTTCTGCTCGCGGGCGGCCTCCGCCACCTGCCGGGCCTCGCGCTCGGAGACGTTGGTGCGTTGAGTGGTGGGGGCGGACATGAGGCTCACCTCGCCGCGAAGAGGGATGGTGGCGGACCGTGGGTAACCGACCCGTTGCTACTGGATCGTTGGTACCTGAATCGGGGCCGCCCCACCACCCCTTGCGCGTCCGTTCAGGTGAACGGGCGCGCGGGGGGACAGCGGTGGCTCAGACCGTTTCGAGGGTCGGGACCTGGGGCTTCTGCGCCTCGGTCGCGGCCGGGGTGCCGCGCCGGCCGGCGACGGCGTACGCGACGCCCACCAGCAGGCCGCCGCCGACGAGGTTGCCGAGGCCGACGAAGAGGAGGTTGTGGGCGAAGGCGCCGACGGTCACGCCGGGGACGTGCTCGAAGAGGCCGAGCGAGAAGGTCGTCATGTTGGCGATGACGTGCTCGAAGCCGGAGGCGACGAAGGCCAGGATGCCCGCGAAGGTCAGCATGATCTTCGCCGCGTCGGAGCGGGTGCGCATGCCCATCCACACGGTCAGGCAGACCAGGAAGTTGCAGAGCACACCGCGGAAGAACAGCGCCTCGCCGCTCTCGGCCAGTTTGGCGGTGAGCATGCCGGTCAGGGCGGCCAGGCCCGGGGCGGGGGTTCCGGGGGCGGGGGCGACGCCCAGCACTCCGGCGTCGTGCACCAGTCCGGCGAGGGCGACCGAGCCGACCAGGTTGCCGACGAAGGAGCCGGCGATCACGGCGAGCGCGGTGAGGGGCGTCAGGGCCCGGCGGACCGCGCCCTGGACCATCGTCATCATGTTGCTGGTGGCCAGCTCGCCGCCGGCGAAGATCACGAGCGTCAGCGCGACCCCGAAGACCAGGCCCTGGACCAGCTTGACCCAGGGCGAGTGCGCGGCGCTGAGCGGGCCGGAGACGCTGACCATCAGGACGACGCCCATGCCGATGAAGGCTCCGGCGAGCGCCGAGAGGACCAGGTAGCGGCCGGGGGAACGGAGCAGCTTCGCCTTGCTCCGGGCGGTGGCGACCTGCGCGTCCAGGGCGTCTTCCATGGGTATCGGCACGATGCCCTCTCACTTTCCGCGAATGACCGCTCCGATTGCGGCTCGATGCGGAGGGAAGTGTGCGCCCGTGCGTACGAAAAAGTCAAAAGTGCAATCAATGACTAGATAGGCGTTGTTTATCGGACTTAAGAGGCGAAACCGATCGTGCGATCGGCCGTGCTTATCACTGTGGCCAAAAAGGAACGGCCGGAGCCCCCGCACAGCGGGCTCCGGCCGTTCCGGTGGTGACCTGTCCGTGGCAGGTCAGAGAGCGAGGCCCGTGAGGACCAGGACGCGCTCGTAGGTGTAGTCGTCCATCGCGGAGCGGACGCCCTCGCGGCCGACGCCGGACTGCTTGGCACCGCCGTACGGCATCTGGTCCGCGCGGTAGGACGGGACGTCGCCGATGACGACGCCGCCGACCTCGAGGGCGCGGTGGGCGCGGAAGGCGGCCTGGATGTCGTGGGTGAACACGCCTGCCTGGAGGCCGTACTTGGAGTCGTTGACCGCAGCAAACGCCTCGGCCTCGCCGTCGACCTTGGTGATGGTGAGGACCGGTCCGAAGACCTCCTCGGTGGCGAGGGTGGCGCCGGCCGGCACGCCGGTGAGGACGGTCGGCGCGTAGGTGGCGCCGTCGCGCTCGCCGCCGGTGAGCAGGGTGGCGCCCAGCTCGACGGCCTCGTTCACCCAGGACTCGACGCGCTGCGCGGCGGCCTCGCTGACCAGCGGGCCGACCTCGGTCTTGTCGTCGGCCGGGTCGCCGGTGACCTGGGCCTCGACGGCGGCGACGATGCGCGGGAGCAGCCGCTCGTACACCGCGCCGTCGATGATCACGCGCTGCACCGAGATGCAGGACTGGCCGCCCTGGTAGTTGGAGAAGGTCGCGATGCGGGTCGCGGCCCAGTCCAGGTCGGCGTCGCTCGCCCAGTCGCCGAGGACGACGGCCGCGCCGTTGCCGCCCAGCTCCAGCGTGCAGTGCTTGCGGGGCACCGAGTCCATGATCGCGTAGCCGACCTGCTCGGAGCCGGTGAAGGAGATCACCGGGAGGCGCTCGTCCTGGACCAGGGCGGGCATCTTGTCGTTGGCGACCGGCAGGACGCTCCAGGACCCGGCGGGCAGGTCGGTCTCGGCCAGCAGCTCGCCGATGACGAGGCCGGACAGCGGGGTGGCCGGGGCGGGCTTTAGGATGATCGGCACACCGGCGGCGATGGCCGGGGCGACCTTGTGCGCGCACAGGTTCAGCGGGAAGTTGAACGGCGCGATGCCGAGGACGACGCCCTTGGGGAAGCGGCGGATCAGCGCCATGCGGCCCTGGCCGCCCGCGTCGGTGTCGAGCCGCTGGGCCTCGCCGCCGTTGAACCGCCGGGCCTCCTCGGCCGCGAGCCGGAACACGGAGACGGCACGGGCGACCTCGCCGCGCGCCCACTTGATGGGCTTGCCGTTCTCGCCGGAGATCAACTGCGCGATCTCCTCGGTGCGCTCGGTCAGCCGCTTGGCGACGTGGTCGAGCGCGGTCGCGCGGACGTGCGCGGGGACGGCGGCGAACTCGTCGCGCACCGCGTACGCGGCGGCCACGGCCTCTTCGACCTGCGCGTCGCTGGGCACACTCGCCCGGCCGACGACCCGGCCGTCCCACGGAGAGGTGACATCAAAACTGTCCTCGCCGGCGACCTCACGGCCGGCCAGCCAGAAGGCGTGGGTAGAGGTCATGTGCGGGTCCGGCCCTTCCGCGTCGGGGGGTGTGGCTTTGCGTGATCCACGGTAGGACGGGCGGAGGCGGGGGTCGCTTGTCCGAGTCGTACGGAAAGGGGCGGGCGATGTGCCGGTTCGGCGGGGTGGGCTACTCCCCCGACGTTGCCTTCAGGGCGAGCCACAGCTCCATGCGGACGTCCGGGTCGTCCAGGGAGCGGCCGAGGATTTCTTCTACTCGGCGCATGCGGTAGCGGAGGGTGTGGCGGTGGACGCCGAGGTCGGCGGCGGCTGCGTCCCATTGGCCGTGGCGGGAGAGCCAGGCGCGGAGGGAGGCGACGAGGTCGCCGCGGCCGGTGGCGTCGTGGTCGCGGAGGGAGCGCAGGAGGCCGTCGGCGAAGGCCCGTACCGCGTCGTCGGCCAGTAGCGGGAGGACCGAGCCGGCAGCTACGTGCTCGTGCTCGACCAGGACCCGGCCGCGCCGCCGGGCCACCGAGAGGGCCTGCTCGGCCTGGCGGTAGGCGGTGGCGGCCGCGATGGGGCCGGCCGGGGCGGAGAGGCCGACGACGAGCGCGTCGTCGTCGCTCTTGGACTCCGGGACGAGGTACGCCGTGCAGGCGGCGACGGCCGCGCCGCCGTCGGTGGCGAGTACCACCAGCCGGTCCCGGTCGGGCACCACCAGGACGGCCTCGCCGGAGCGGGCGGCGGCGGACTCGGCGGCCTCGGCGAGGGCGTCCAGCGGGTCGCCGTCCGTCCCCTGACGCGGCGCGGCCTCGGCGACCAGCAGCCGGAAGGGCGCGTCCAGCAGGCCGCCGTACAGGTCTCCGGCGACCGCGCGGGCGTGGTCGGGCTCCCCGGCGAGCAGCATCCGCAGGACGGCCGCGCCGACCCGTTGTTCGGCGGCGTGCAGGGAGCGGGAGCGCTCGGTGGTGAGGGTGAGCAGGGCGATGGCGGAGTGCACGGCGTAGCGCTCGGCGGTGCCGGGCGCGGCAGCGGTGCCGACGGCGAGCGCGGCGCGGGGGCGGCGGCCGGTGCCGAGCGAGTGCAGCTCGATACGGTCCTCGGTGTCGGGGGCGGCGACCACCGAGGAGGCGGGGGCGGGGCGTTCCCGCAGCCGCTCGACCTCGGCGGTGAGCCGGGCGGCCCGGCGCCCCGCCCACTCCGGCGCGGCGGCGACGACCGCGCCGGACGCGTCGTACAGCGCGGCCCAGCCGTCGACCTGGGCGGCGAGCGCGGCGAGCAGGCCCTCCGGGCCGGTGGTGAGCGCCTGCCGGGTCAGCTCGCGCTGGGCGGCGAAGCCGGCGGTGACGGAGCGGTACTGGTCGGCGGCGATGGCGGCGGAGACGGCCTTGCTGATGGCGAGGAACGGGGTGCGCCGGGGCACCTCCAGCAGCGGCAGCCCCTCCAGCCGGGCGGCCTGGACCAGCGCCTCGGGGATGTCGTCGTAGTTGACGCCGACCGCGAAGCCCAGGCCGACGACGCCCGCGCCGGCCAGCCGCTTCACGTACCGCCGCATCGCCTCGGGGTCCTCCGCGTCCAGCTTGAGCGCGGTGATCAGCAGCAGTTCCCCGCCCTCCATGTACGGCACGGGGTCGGCCAGCTCGCTGACATGCGCCCAGCGCACGGGCACGTCGAGCCGGTCCTCCCCCGCGCGGACCGTCAGCTTCAGCGCGGAGTGGTGGACGAGCGAGGCGAGCGTCGGCGGCATGGGACCTTCAGGTCGGGACGGGCGGCGCACCATCGCGCCGGCCGGGGGCAGTCATCTCTTGGCCGCCACGTATGAACGACCCACCCCGATTCTGCCTCACCGTACGGTCGCGGACCTCCGTTCAGCCCCGCAGATCCACCAGCAGGGGCGGCGCGTGCTCACCCCGGACCGTGGTCAGGGAGAGCACCGCGTGGCCCGGAGGGACCGCGTGGGCGAGTTCGGAGGCGGACCAGCGTTCGCGTTCGACCTGGCGGACGGTGACCGCGCGGGCGGTGGGGGCCTGGCCGGTGATGACCCGGCGGAGCATGTGGACGGCCTTGCCGGCCGGGGTCTCCGCGATGATCTGACGGTCGGTGACGTCGCGGGTCTCGATCCACTCCTTGCCCCAGACCTCGGCGAAGTCCTGGCCGTCCCAGGGGGTCAGGCCGGAGAACGCCATGCGGCACCCGGTGGCGCCGAGCAGCGGGCCGCGCAGCGGGCGGGGTACGTCGTCCAGGGTGCGCAGGGTGAGCACGACGCCCGCGTTGGCCGAGCGCAACCGCTGGATGCCGCGCACCGACTCGGGGGTGACGACCCCGGCCGCTTCGTCGAGCAGCAGACAGGCGAAGAGGGACCGGTCCTCGCGGGCGGTGACGGCGGCCGTGAACTGGGCCAGCACCAGC
Organism: Streptomyces bauhiniae; assembly: GCF_004784475.1. GTDB lineage: Bacteria > Actinomycetota > Actinomycetes > Streptomycetales > Streptomycetaceae > Streptomyces > Streptomyces seoulensis. Next base: position 1,119,161 of record NZ_SRRT01000001.1, on the reverse strand, counting down.
CGGGCCAGGATGCGGGAGGCGTCAGCGTGCCCGCGCTGGGGCAGGTCGATGCGGACGCGCACCGGGTGGTCGAGGGCCTTCAGGGTGAAGGGCCGGGACGCGCCGGAGGTGTCGAAGAAGGCGGCGAACGCGGGCCGGTCCAGCAGCGCGACCCGGTCCGCGAGCACGGCGGCCACGTCACCGGGGTGCGCCTGCTGCCGCTCCCGCGCGTCGAGTTCGCGCAGCAGCGAGGCGTGCCCGGTCTCGGTGAGCGCCTTGCGCAGCGCGGCGATGGGACCGGGGGCGCCGTCGAGGAGCTGGCGCAGCTCGGGCACGGAGGGGAAGCGCTGGTGGACGGCGCGGAAGGGGCCGAGCAACTGCGCGAGGACGGTGGTGGAGCGGCGGCTGTCGGAGCCGGGGTGCGGGTCGGCGAGGTCGCCGACGAGGGCCTCGGCGAGTATCGCGGCCGCCTCGTCGGGGTCGGTGGTGCCGCCGTACAGGTCGAGGTCGTAGACGGAGTCGGGGTGGCCGACGCGGACCACCACGTCGTACGCCTCGGCCGGGCCGATCCCGGCGCCGGCCGCGCCGACGCTGACCACTGCGGCACGGCCGGCGAGGGCGTGCAGGCAGAGGGACTCCGCGAGCGGCTGGACGAGGCTGCCGGTCTTGCCGGAACCAGCCGGGCCGACGGCGACCAGGGAGGTACCGAGCAGGTCGGTGCCGAGGGCGAGTCCGGCGCCCCGGTACTGGTAGGGGTTGCGCGGGTCGTCGGCGGCGGTGCCGAGCCGGACCTGGCCGGTGAGCAGATCGTGCCGGGCCTGCCGGGCGGGCAGGTCGCGGTCGCCGGAGGGGTGCGGGCAGGCGGCGGAGCCATCGCGCAGGACGGCCCCTGTGAAGGCGGCCAGCGTGTTCGTCCCGGAGCGCACGCCCTGCCAGGCGCGGCCGATCCGGGCGTGGTCGACGTCCCGCATCAGCCCGGTGCGCGCCTCTGCGGCGAGCCGTTCGGCAGCCTCGTGGGCGCCGTGGGCACGCAGCTCGGGCCAGTCGGCGGGGTCCTCGCCGGGCGCGGGCGGCGGCGGTTCGGCCGGGGCGGCGGTCTTCATCCAGGCGGGCGGCCCGAACCGCCGCCAGACCTCGCCCCAGCGCCCGATCCGGGCGACGGCGAAGAGGATCGCGAGGGCGATGAGCGTGTAGTACGAGTACCAGAGGACGGCGCGGCCGACAGGGTCGTTGCTCTTGCGCCAGGAGTCCGGGGTGAACAGATCCAGTGGCAGCACCCACCAGCCGCCGAGGTAGCCGTTCCACAGCAGCGACCACACCAGCCAGCCGACCAGGAACGCGATCACGGCCCCGCTGAGCAACTGCCGGGCCGGGGTCAGCTCGGGCTCGGTCTCCGGCCGGGGCCGGTGCCCGAGGCGCCACACACCGGGCGCGGCGGCGGGCCGGGCGGCGCGCAGCCAGGCCAGGAAGGCCGAGCCGTCCGGGCGGGGCGGGGCGCCGGGTGGCATCGTGGGCAGGGGCGGCGGGAACCCTTCCGGGGGCCGCGTCGGGCGCGGCACCGGGCCCGTAGGGGTGGCCCGCGTGTCCCGCGTACCTTCGCTGTCCATCGCCCTGCCCCCTGACCAGCCGGTCCGTCACCGTCAGCGAGTCAATCTAACGCCCCCGCAAGGGGAGTTCACCGTTTACGCGGCCGGTGTCCGATGTCCGGCCGCGCCGGGGACCCGGCCCGCCATGTCCACCACGGACAATGGGCCGTGCCGACAACGCCCACATGGAGCATGCCCACCCCACGGCACCCGTCTTAGCCTGCGGGAAAACAAGGCAAGCGTCCGTAATACCCCCAGGAGCCCCGCATGACCGCACTTCCGCAGGAGCGCCGCGTCGTCACCGCCATTCCCGGCCCGAAGTCGCAGGAGCTTCAGGCCCGCCGCACCGCGGTCGTCGCCCAGGGCGTGGGGTCCACGCTGCCGGTGTTCGTCACGCGCGCGGGCGGCGGCGTGATCGAGGACGTCGACGGCAACAGCCTGATCGACTTCGGCTCCGGCATCGCCGTGACCTCGGTGGGCGCCTCCGCCGAGGCCGTGGTGCGCCGCGCGAGCGCCCAGCTCGCCGACTTCACCCACACCTGTTTCATGGTCACCCCCTACGAGGGCTACGTCGCCGTCGCCGAGGCGCTGGCCGAGCTCACCCCGGGTGACCACGCCAAGAAGTCCGCGCTGTTCAACTCCGGCGCCGAGGCCGTCGAGAACGCCGTCAAGATCGCCCGCGCGTACACCAAGCGCCAGGCGGTCGTGGTGTTCGACCACGGCTACCACGGCCGTACGAACCTCACGATGGCGCTGACGGCGAAGAACATGCCGTACAAGAACGGCTTCGGCCCGTTCGCGCCCGAGGTCTACCGGGTGCCGGTGGCCTACGGCTACCGCTGGCCCACCGGTCCGGAGAACGCGGGTCCGGAGGCCGCCAAGCAGGCGATCGACCAGATCACCAAGCAGGTCGGCGCGGACAACGTGGCCGCGATCATCATCGAGCCGGTGCTCGGTGAGGGCGGCTTCATCGAGCCGGCCAAGGGCTTCCTGCCGGAGATCGTGAAGTTCGCCAACGACAACGGCATCGTCTTCGTCGCCGACGAAATCCAGTCCGGCTTCTGCCGCACCGGCCAGTGGTTCGCGTGCGAGGACGAGGGCATCGTCCCGGACCTGATCACCACCGCCAAGGGCATCGCGGGCGGTCTGCCGCTCGCCGCCGTGACGGGCCGTGCCGAGATCATGGACGCCGCGCACGCGGGCGGCCTCGGCGGCACCTACGGCGGCAACCCGGTGGCCTGCGCCGCCGCGCTCGGCGCGATCGAGACGATGAAGGAGCAGGACCTCAACGGCAAGGCCAAGCACATCGAGGAGGTCATGAAGGGCCGCCTCGCCACCATGGCCGAGAAGTTCGACATCATCGGTGACATCCGGGGCCGCGGCGCGATGATCGCCATCGAGCTGGTCAAGGACCGCGACACCAAGGAGCCGAACGCCGAGGCGGCCGGCGCGCTGGCCAAGGCGTGCCACCAGGAGGGCCTGCTGGTCCTGACCTGCGGCACCTACGGCAACGTGCTGCGCTTCCTGCCCCCGCTGGTCATCGGCGAGGACCTGCTGAACGAGGGCCTGGACATCATCGAGCAGGCGTTCTCCCGCATCTGAGCGACCGAGCCGCTCGTGCGTCGAGTGGTCCGTACCTCTGGCGGACGACTGCGGCAGGCCGTGTGAAGAACGTGTGCGAGGTGGATGACAGGACGCGATTGCGTCTGTCCGACCGCCTCCGCCTGCCGTAAGTTCGGTCCCGATGAGAGATACACCCCGCTCGCAGGGGACTGCGGGCGAGTTCAGGCCGGGGCCTCCCCAGCTTCGACCTGGTCGTGCCCTCGCGCACACAACCGGGGCCTGAGGGCTCCGGGATCTCCACACCGATCGGACGGTCGCCGCCCCAAACCCCCCGGGGCGTGCGACATCCCGGTCCGGTCGGCCGCCCCGGAACCACCCCCCCTGTTCCGGGGCGGCCGACCTCCTTCTCGCCGCATGCGAAGCTGGCCCGGTGTCCACTCCCGCCCGCCGCCTCGCCCTCGCCGCCGCCCTGCTGACCGGCCTCCCGGCGCTGCTGTTCGCCTGGCTCACCTGGCAGGTGCTGGCCCACGGCCCGCTGCTCGCGCTGGACGCCCGGCTCAGCCGGGACCTGGTCCACCCGGACCGCTTCTCCGAACTCCTCTCCGACCTCGGCAACATCACGGTGGCCGTCCCGCTGCTGGTGCTCGCCCTCGCGTACGCGGCCTGGCGGGGCCGGAGCGCGGGCATGCCCCGCTGGTGGCTGCCACCCGTCGCGGCCGCGCTGCTGATGGCGGTGCTCCCGGCGATCGTGGTCCCGCTGAAGCTGTGGACCGCGCGGCCGGGGACCCCCGTGGTGCCCCCGGCCACCGGCTACTTCCCCTCCGGCCACACCGCGACGGCGGCCGTGGCGTACGGCGCCTCGGCGCTGCTCCTCCTGCCCTGGTGCCGCACCCGCGCCGCACGCCTCGCGGCGGTCGGTGCCCCGGCCGCGCTGGTGCTCGCGGTGTCGTACGGGCTGGTGCGGCGGGGCTTCCACTGGCCGCTGGACGTGCTGGCGTCCTGGTGCCTGGGCGCGGTGCTGCTGACCTGCCTGGCCCTGGTGCTCAGCCGAAGTAGGAGTCGAAGGTCCGCTGGAACTCCCAGCCCGCGAACCGGTCCCAGTTCACCGACCAGGTCATCAGACCCCGTAGCGCGGGCCAGGTTCCGTGGGTCGGGTAGGAGCCGCAGTTCGTCTTCTTCGTGAGGCAGTCCAGGGTCTTGGTGACCTCGGCCGGGGCGACGTAGCCGTTGCCCGCGTTGACCGAGGCGGGCATGCCGATGGCGACCTGGTCGGGACGCAGCGGCGGGAAGACGTTGTTCGCGTCCCCCGCGACCGGGAAGCCGGTGAGCAGCATGTCGGTCATGGCGATGTGGAAGTCGGCGCCGCCCATGGAGTGGTACTGGTTGTCCAGACCCATGATCGGGCCCGAGTTGTAGTCCTGGACGTGCAGCAGGGTGAGGTCGTCGCGCAGGGCGTGGATGACCGGGAGGTAGGCACCGCAGCGCGGGTCCTGCCCGCCCCACTTGCCGCTGCCGTAGAACTGGTAGCCGTTCTGCACGAAGAACGTCTCCGGGGCCATGGTGAGCACGAACTTGGCTCCGTACTTGGCCTTGAGGGTCTTCAGCGCGGAGATCAGGTTGACGATCACCGGGGTGGTCGGGTTCTTGAAGTCGGTGTCGCCGGTGTTCAGCGAGAGCGAGTGGCCCTCGAAGTCGATGTCGAGGCCGTCGAGACCGTACTGGTCGATGATCTTCGAAACGGAGGAGACGAAGGCGTCACGGGCGGCCGTGGTGGTGAGCTGGACCTGGCCGTTCTGGCCGCCGATGGAGATCAGCACCTTCTTGCCGGCGGCCTGCTTGGCCTTGATGGCGGCCTTGAAGTCGGCGTCGCTCTCCACGTTCGGGCACTCGGAGACGGGACAGCGGTCGAAGCGGATGTCCCCCGAGGTGACCGAGGTCGGCTCGCCGAAGGCCAGGTCGATGACGTCCCAACTGTCGGGCACGTCGGCCATGCGCGTGTACCCGGAGCCGTTGGCGAAGCTCGCGTGCAGGTAGCCGACCAGGGCGTGGGCGGGCAGTTCCGTCGAGCCCCCGCCGTCGCTGCGGGCCGGGGTGGTCGCGGTCACCGTGGCGGACCGGGCGGACTCCCCCGCGTCATTGGTGGCGGTGACCTGGAAGGCGTACGCGGTCGAGGGGTTCAGGCCGCTCACGGTGGCCGAAGTGCCGGTCGTGGAAGCGACTTTGACGCCGTCCCGGTAGACCGCGTACCCGGTCGCGCCGGTCACCGGGGTCCAGGACAGGGCGACGGAGGTGGCGGTGACCGTGCCCGTCTTCAGACCGGTCGGCACGGTGGGCGGCTGGGTGGTGGTGCCGCCGCCGGGGCCTACGAGGGAGACGTCGTCGGCGTAGTAGGCGCCGGTGCCGTACCAGCCGTGGGTGTAGATCGTGACCTTGGTCGTGTTGGCGCCGGTGGTGAAGGTGGTGGCGAGCTTCTGCCAGTCGGGCGCGGACTGGGTCCAGGTGGAGACGTCGGTGGTGCCGGTGCCGCTCGCGCCGAGGTAGACGTAGGAGCCGCGTACCCATCCGGCCAGCGTGTACTGGGAGTTGGGTCTGACGGACACCGTCTGGGCGCACTGGGCGTTGTCGCTGCCCTGCGGGGTGGCTTGCAGCGCCGAGGCGCCGCTGTGCACCGGGGAGGTGACGGTGGTGCCGGCGGTGCAGGTCCAGGGGGAGAGCCCGGATTCGAAGCCGCCGTTGACCGCGGCGTCCGCGTCGGCCGCACGGGCGGCCGACGAGAGCGCGGCACTGCCGGGCACGGCGAGAGCCATGACCGTGAGGAATGCGACCAGGGGTCGGGAACGGTCCACAAATGCCTCCAGGCATGGGGGAGTTGGAGGTCGAGGGTGCACCCAACTTGGTCCAGACCAATTCTGTTGTCAAGAAGTTCCCGTCAAGGAGTCCCCGCCGGACGGCCCCGGCCAGGGGTTCCCGTCAAGGAGTCAGGAGCGGCGCCCGTCCTCCTCGGTCGCCAGCGCGGCGGCCGCCTCGTGCATCGCCAGTTCCAGCAACGCCGGGTCGGTGAGCGTGCCGGACCCGTCCGGCGGCACCAGCCAGCGCACCCCCTGGGTCGCCCGGCCGGGGTGCGGCACGACGATCCAGGTGCCGGACCCGGCCGTGCGGATGCCGGTGCCCAGCCAGCGGGCGGCGGTGCCGGGCGGTACGAAGAAGCCCACCCGGTTGTCCCCGAAGTCGACCAGCACGGGCCCCAGTTGATCGAGGACGCGGGTGAGCACGTCCAGCGTCGGATAGCCCAGCTCTCCCGGCAGGACGAGCACGTCCCAGGCTTTACCGGCGGGCAGCAGCGCGACCCCCAGCGGGCTGCGCTCCCACTCCCAGCGGCAGGCTTCCGGGTCCGGCGCGACGGACGCCAGCCACTCCACCGCAGTCTTCGCCCCTGTCATGAAAAGACCTCCCTCTCGTTCGCGGACACGCGCGTCTGCGAATGAGAGGGAGTTCGGGCCGTCCGCATTACGCGGGTTCACCGGCCTCTTTAATGTGACCTGAATCACATGGGCCTGCGTTAGCTGTCGAACCCGAGCCCCAGCCGGTCCATGGCCCGCAGCCACAGATTGCGCCGCCCGCCCTGCGCGTCGGCCCGCGCCAGCGACCAGCGGGTCAGCGCGATCCCGGTCCAGGCGAACGGCTCGGGCGGGAACGGCAGCGGCTTCTTGCGGACCATCTCCAGCCGGGTGCGCTCGGTGTCCGCGCCGTCCAGCAGGTCCAGCATCACATCGGCGCCGAAGCGGGTGGCCCCGACACCGAGTCCCGTATAGCCCGCCGCGTAGGCGACCCGGCCCTGATGGCCGGTGCCGAAGAACGCCGAGAAGCGGGAGCAGGTGTCGATCGCGCCGCCCCAGGCGTGGGTGAAGCGGACGCCCTCCAACTGCGGGAAGCAGGTGAAGAAGTGCCCGGCCAGCTTCGCGTACGTCTCCGGCCGGTCGTCGTACTCCGCGCGCACCCGGCCCCCGTAGGGGTAGATCGCGTCGTAGCCGCCCCACAGCACCCGGTTGTCCGGGGTGAGCCGGAAGTAGTGGAACTGGTTGGCCGCGTCCCCGAGGCCCTGGCGGTTCTTCCAGCCGAGCGAGTCGAGCTGCTCGGCGCTGAGCGGCTCGGTGGTCAGCGCGTAGTCGTAGACCGGCACCGTGTAGGAGCGGACCCGGCGCAGCAGGCTGGGGAAGATGTTGGTGCCGAGCGCGACCTTGCGGGCGCGGACCGTGCCGTACGGGGTGCCGGCCTCCATCCCGGCGCCGTACTGCTTCAGGGTCAGGGCCGGGGTGTGCTCGTAGACCCGGACCCCGAGGGCGAGGCAGGCCCGCTTCAGGCCCCAGGCCAGCTTGGCGGGGTGCAGCAGGGCCACGCCCCGGCGGTCCCACAGGCCGGCCTCGAAGGTGGGCGAGCCGACCTCGGCGCGCAGGGCGTCCCGGTCAAGGAACTCCATGCCGTCCGCGAGGCCCTTGTCCCGCAGTTCCCGGTGCCAGTCGCGCAGTTCCCACGCCTGGTAGGTCTCGGTGGCCACGTCGATCTCGCCGGTGCGCTCGAAGTCGCAGTCGATGCCGTGCCGGGCGAGCGCGTCCTCGATCCCGTCCAGGTTGCGGGCGCCGAGGTCGTGCAGCGTGCCGATCTCGTCCGGCCAGCGGGCCAGGCCGTTGGCGAGGCCGTGGGTGAGGGAGGCGGCGCAGAACCCGCCGTTGCGGCCCGAGGCGGCCCAGCCCACCTCGCGCCCCTCCAGCAGCACCACGTCCCGGCCGGGGTCGCGCTCCTTGGCGTTGAGCGCGGTCCACAGTCCGCTGTAGCCGCCGCCGACCACGAGGAGGTCGCAGGTCTCGGTGCCGGTGAGGGCGGGCTCGGGGTGCGGCTTGCCGGGGTCCTCCAGCCAGTAGGGGACCGGCTGGGCTTCGGAGAGGGAAGCGACCCAGTTGTCTTTTCCACGGCTCATGGCGCTAGGGGCCATGATTTCAACTCCCTACGGGGCTTTACGCCTTCTGGTGACCGCGTCTACGGGTGACGAGCATCGAGACCAGCACGAACAGTACGGCGATCAGGAACATCGCCGTCCCGATGACATTGATCTGAACGGGCGTTCCGCGCTGTGCCGAGCCCCAGACGAACATGGGGAAGGTGACGGTCGAGCCCGCGTTGAAATTCGTGATGATGAAATCGTCGAAGGAGAGCGCGAAGGACAGCAGCGCGCCCGCGGCGATTCCGGGTGCCGCGATGGGCAGGGTGACCCGCCAGAAGGTCTGCACCGGTCCCGCGTAGAGATCGCGGGCGGCCTCCTCCAGGCGCGGGTCCATCGACATCACACGCGCCTTGACCGCGGTGACGACGAAGCTCAGACAGAACATGATGTGGGCGATCAGGATCGTCCAGAAGCCGAGCTGCGCGCCCATGTTGAGGAACAGGGTGAGCAGCGAGGCGGCCATGACGACCTCGGGCATCGCCATCGGCAGGAAGATCAGCGAGTTGACCGCGCCGCGCGCCCGGAACCGGTACCGGACCAGCGCGAAGGCGATCATCGTGCCGAGCGCGGTGGCGCCGATGGTGGCCCACAGGGCGATCTGCAGGCTGAGCCCGAGCGAGCCGCACATGTCGGCGACCCCGCACGGGTCCGTCCAGGCGTCGGTGGAGAAGTGCTGCCACTCGTAGTTGAAGCGGCCCTTGGGCTTGTTGAAGGAGAACACCGTCACGACGATGTTCGGCAGCAGCAGATAGGCGAGCGTCAGCAGTCCCGCGACGACCACGAGACGGCGCTTGAGCCAGGTGAAGACGGCCATGTCAGACGAGGTCCTCCGTCCCGGCCCGGCGGATGTAGAACGTGACCATGGCCAGGATCGCGGCCATGAGGATGAAGGAGAGCGCGGCGGCCGTCGGATAGTCCAGCACCCGCAGGAACTGGGTCTGGATGACGTTGCCGATCATGCGAGTGTCGGTGGAGCCGAGCAGCTCGGCGTTGACGTAGTCACCGGCCGCCGGGATGAAGGTGAGCAGGGTGCCGGAGACCACGCCGGGCATCGACAGCGGGAAGGTCACCTTGCGGAAGGTGGTCCAGGGCCGGGCGTACAGGTCCCCGGCCGCCTCGTGCAGCCGTCCGTCGATCCGCTCCAGCGAGCTGTACAGCGGCAGGATCATGAACGGCAGGAAGTTGTACGTCAGCCCGCACACCACCGCCAGCGGGGTGGCCAGCACCCGGTCGCCCGCGGTCCAGCCGAGCCAGCCGGTCACGTCCAGCACGTGCAGGGTGTTCAGCGCGTGCACCACGGGCCCGTTGTCCGCGAGGATCGTCTTCCAGGCGAGGGTGCGGATCAGGAAGCTGGTGAAGAACGGCGCGATCACCAGGATCATGATCAGGTTCCGCCAGCGCCCGGCGCGGAACGCGATCAGATACGCCAGCGGGTAGCCCAGCAGCAGGCAGAGCACGGTCGCGGCGGCCGCGTAGAGCACCGAGCGGACGAACTGCGGCCAGTACTCGGCGAGCGCGTGCCAGTAGGTGGCGAAGTGCCAGGTGACCTTGTAGCCCTGCTCCAGCGACCCGGTCTGCACCGAGGTCGACGCCTGGTAGACCAGCGGTAGCGCGAAGAACACGACCAGCCAGAGGATGCCGGGCAGCAGCAGCCAGTACGGGGTGAACCGGCCGCGCTTGCGGGGCGGCTTCGCGGGCTCCGGCGGGGCGAGCGGCGGGGGCGCCTCGGCGAGGGTGGACATCAGACGGCCGCCTCTTCCTCGGTGCCGGCGTCGATGTCCTGGGCCGCGTCGAGGGCGAAGGTGTGCGCCGGGTTCCAGTGCAGGACGACCTCGGCGCCGGGCACCAGCCGGGTGTCCCGCTCGACGTTCTGCGCGTACACCGCGAGCGCGCCCGCCACGGGGCTGTCGATCACGTACTGGGTGGAGACGCCGATGAAGCTGGCGTCCGCGACGGTGCCGGTGAGGCGGTTGCGACCCTCGGGGACCGAGCCCGCGTCGTCGGCGTGGGTGAGCGCGATCTTCTCGGGGCGGATGCCGACCAGCAGCTTGCCGCCGGCCGGGGCGGGCGCCGGACATCGCGCCTCGGGCAGCAGCAGCTTGCCGTCCCCGGCACGCAGCACGATGTCACCGCCGCTGCGGGAGTCGACCTCCGCCTCGATCAGGTTGGAGGTGCCGAGGAAGTTGGCGACGAAGGTGGTGCCCGGGTTCTCGTACAGCTCGGTGGGCGAGCCGAGCTGCTCGACGCGGCCCGCGTTCATCACGGCGACCGTGTCGGCCATGGTCATGGCCTCCTCCTGGTCGTGCGTGACATGGACGAAGGTGATGCCGACCTCGGTCTGGATGCGCTTCAGCTCAAGCTGCATCTGGCGGCGCAGTTTGAGGTCGAGGGCGCCGAGGGGCTCGTCCAGCAGCAGCACCTTGGGGTGGTTGATCAGGGCGCGGGCGACCGCGACGCGCTGCTGCTGGCCGCCGGAGAGCTGGTGCGGCTTCTTGCGCGCCTGCTCGCCGAGCTGGACCAGCTCCAGCATCTCCTCGACCTGCTTCTTGACGCTCTTGATGCCGCGCCGGCGCAGGCCGAAGGCGACGTTCTCGAAGATGTCGAGGTGCGGGAAGAGCGCGTAGGACTGGAACACCGTGTTGACCGGCCGCTTGTACGGGGGCAGCCCGGTGACGTCGAGGTCACCGAGGTGCACGGTCCCGCAGGTCGGCTCCTCCAGCCCGGCGATCATGCGCAGGGTGGTGGTCTTGCCGCAGCCGGAGGCACCGAGCAGCGCGAAGAACGAGCCCTGGGGCACGGTGAGGTCCAGCGGGTGCACGGCGGTGAAGGAGCCGTACGTCTTGCCGATGCCGGCGAGGCGGACGTCGCCGCTGCCGTCTGTCGTCGTCTTCATCCTCGTCACGCCCCTGTGAGCTTCGCGAACTTCTCTTCGTAGGCCGTCTCTTCCTTCTGGCTCAGGGAGCGGAAGGCGTGGGACTTCGCCTGCATGGCCTTGTCGGGGACGATCAGCGGATTGTCCGCCGCGTCCCGGTCGATCTTCGCAAGCCAGGGCTTCACGTTCTCGACCGGAGTGACGTAGTTGATGTAGGCGGCGAGCGCGGCGGCCTGCTCGGGTTCGTAGAAGAAGTCGATCAGCCGCTCGGCGTTCGTCTTGTGACGTGCCTTGTTGGGGATCAGCATATTGTCCGTCGACGTGACATAACCGCTGTCCGGAATGATGAAGTCCACATCGGGGCTGTCCGCCTTGAGCTGGACCACGTCACCGGCCCAGGCGACACAGGCCGCGAAGTCGCCCTTGGCGAGGTCGGACGTGTAGTCGTTGCCGGTGAAGCGGCGTATCTGGCCCTTGTCGACGCCCTTCTGCAGCCGGGCTATCGCCGCGTCGTAGTCGTCGTCGGTGAAATCGGCCGGGTCCTTGCCCATGTCGAGCAGGGTCATCCCGACGCTGTCCCGCATCTCGGAGAGGAAGCCGACCCGGCCCTTGAGCTTGGGGTTGTCGAGCAGGTCGGAGACGGATCTCACCTCGATGCCGTCCAGCGCCTTCTTGTTGTAGGCGATGACCGTGGAGATGCCCTGCCAGGGGTAGGAGTAGGCGCGGCCGGGGTCCCAGTCGGGGGTGCGGAACTGCGGCGAGAGATTGGCGAAGGCGTGCGGGAGGTTCGCCGGGTCCAGCTTCTGCACCCAGCCGAGCCGGATCAGCCGGGCGGCCAGCCAGTCGGTGAGGACGATCAGGTCACGGCCGGTCTCCTGGCCCGCGGCGAGCTGCGGCTTGATCTTGCCGAAGAACTCGTTGTTGTCGTTGATGTCCTCGGTGTACCGGACGCTGATCCCGGTCTGCTGCTGGAACGCGGCGAGCGTGGGGTGGCGTTTGCCGCTGTCGTCCACGTCGATGTACTCGGTCCAGTTGGAGAAGTTCACCGTCTTCTCCTTGGCCGAGCGGTCGTCCGCCGAGGTGCCGCCCGGTGTCCGTCCGGCCGCCGGGATGCCACAGGCGCTCAGCGCGCCGAGGCCACCGGCCGTGAGCACGCCTCCGGCCGACGCCCGCAGCAGCGACCGGCGGGTCAGGGCCGCCCGCCCGCTCCGCAGACTGCGCCGCACGGCGGCAATCTGGGGAGGGGTGAGGCGGTCGGGCTCGTACTGATCCATACGCGTGGTGCCCTTTCGGAGAACGGGACGCTTAGGGGCGGTCCCCGAAGACCGTGCGGTGCCAGTCCTTGCGGACGGCCGCCGTGTTGTCGAACATGACGTGCTTGACCTGCGTGTACTCCTCGAAGGAGTACGCCGACATGTCCTTGCCGAAGCCGGACGCCTTATATCCGCCGTGCGGCATCTCGCTGATGATCGGAATGTGGTCGTTGATCCACACGCACCCGGCGCGCAGCTCGCGGGTGGCCCGCTGGGCGCGGTAGACATTGCCGGTCCACGCGGAGGCGGCGAGGCCGTACGGGGTGTCGTTGGCCAGCCGCAGACCCTCGTCGTCGGTGTCGAAGGGGAGGACGACGAGGACCGGACCGAAGATCTCCGACTGGACGATCTCGCTGTCCTGGGCGGCGCCGGTGATGAGGGTGGGCCGGTAGTAGGCGCCGCTCTTCAGGTCGCCGCCGGGGGCCTCGCCGCCGGTGACCACGGTCGCGTAGGCGCGGGCCCGGTCCACGAAGCCGGCGACGCGGTCGCGGTGGGCGTGCGAGACCAGCGGGCCGAGGTCGGTGCCGGGCGCGAAGGGGTCGCCGAGTCGCACGGTCTCCATCAGCGCGGCGGTCCGCTCCACGAACGCCTCGTACAGCGGGCGCTGCACATAGGCGCGGGTCGCGGCCGTGCAGTCCTGGCCGGTGTTGATCAGCGCGCCCGCGACCGCGCCGTTCGCGGCGGCCTCCAGGTCGGCGTCGTCGAACACCACGAAGGGCGCCTTGCCGCCCAGCTCCAGGTGCAGCCGCTTCACGGTGGCCGTGGCGATCTCCGCCACCCTGCGGCCGACGGCGGTGGACCCGGTGAACGACGTCATCGCCACGTCCCCGTGCCCGACCAGCCGCTCCCCCGCAACGGGCCCGGTCCCGTTGACGATGTTGATCACGCCGTCCGGGATGCCCGCGTCGACAGCCGCCCGGGCGAACAGCAGCGAGGTGAGCGGGGTCAGCTCGGCGGGCTTGAGCACGATGGTGTTGCCCGCAGCGACGGCCGGGAGCACCTTCCACGCGGCCATCTGGAGCGGGTAGTTCCAGGGCGCGATCGACCCGACCACGCCGATGGGCTCGCGCCGGACGTACGAGGTGTGGTCGCCGGAGTACTCCCCCGCCGACTGGCCCTGGAGCTGCCGGGCGGCGCCCGCGAAGAAGGCGGTGTTGTCGATGGTGCCGGGGACGTCGAACTCGCGGGTCAGCTTCAGCGGCTTGCCGCACTGCAGCGACTCGGCACGGGCGAAGTCCTCGGCGCGGTCCGCGAGCACGGCGGCGAAACGGTTCAGCGCGTCGGAGCGCTCGCCCGGCGTGGCGGCGGCCCAGCCGGGGAAGGCGGCGCGCGCGGCGGCCACGGCCGCGTCTACGTCGCTCTCCCCGGCGAGTTCGTAGCGGTACACCTCCTCGCCGGTTGCCGGGTCCGTCACCGCGTGGGTACGGCCCGAGGTGCCCGGCACGGGGCGGCCCGCGACGAACTGCGCGCCCTCGGCGAAGCGGTCGCGGGCGGGAAATCGTTCCGGGGTGTCGGTGCCCGGCTTGTGCATGTCGCTCTCCTCCGCCGGACACCCCTTCGGGGGCCGGGTGGCGTGGCTCCAGCTCGATTTGAGTGCCGATCCTGACAGAGGAGTGGGAGTGCAACAAGGGATTCCGTTGTTGCCTTTTGGTTACGCGACGGAATCTGTCGGCGGGCTGTCTACTCAGGGCTTTCAGGTCCGGACGGAATGTCAGTGGCGGCTGCCACACTTCGGTGCATGGGGAAGATCGACGGGGTGGAAGCGCTGACCGGCGCGGTCCGGGCCGGGGTGCCCGTGAAGTACCTGCACTTCTGGGGGCATCGCCCGCAGTCGGACGGGAGCGTGGGCGCGGGGTGCCTGAGCCAGTGGTGGCCGGCGCCGTTCACGGTGGACGGGGTCGCGTACGCGACGGCCGAGCACTGGATGATGGCGGCCAAGGCGCGCCTCTTCGCCGACCCGGACGCCGAGCGGCTGGTGCTGGCCGCGGGGCATCCGGCCGGGGCGAAGAAGGCGGGGCGGCTGGTCCGGGGGTTCGACGAGGAGATATGGCGCCGGGAGCGGTTCCGGATCGTCGTCGAGGGCAGCGTGCACAAGTTCGCCGCCGACCCCGGGCTGCGGGCGTATCTGCTGGGCACGGGTGAGCGGGTGCTGGTGGAGGCGAGCCCGGTGGACCGGGTGTGGGGGATCGGGCTCAGCGTTCAGGACGAGGCGGCGTGGGACCCGGCTCGCTGGAAGGGGGCGAACTTGCTGGGGTTCGCGCTGATGGAGGCGCGGGAGCGGCTGCGGTCAGAGGCGGGGTGAGGCTGGGGGGCGGCTGCTTTCAGATGCGGGGTGCGCCGGGGAGCTGGGGCGCGGAGTTGTAGGAGGAGCCGAAGGGGTCGTCGTCCTGCCGGCTGTCCTCGTGGTTCGCGGCGAACACGATGAGGCCGATGAAGAGGGCCAGCGTCACCACGCCCACGATGATGCCGATGATGCCCAGCACGAAGCCCGCCTGGGCCTGCCCGCGGTTGGTCGCCTCTCCGCGGTCGGCACGCCTGCGGCCCTGGACGCCGAGGATCACGGCGATGACGCCGAGGATCAGGGAGGCGACGCCGTAGAGGCAGAACAGGACGATGGAGAGGATGCCGAGCACCAGGGCGGCGGTGCCGGCGTTGTTCTGCGGGGCGGGGCCCATGGGGGCGCCCCAGCCGTAGGCCGGGGGCTGGGGGTAGCCCTGGGGGCCGTAGTTCTGCGGGCCGGGGTAGCCCTGCGGACCGGGGTGGCTCGGGTAGCCGTAGCCGGGCGGGGGCGCGGGGGTGTAGGGCGGGACGCCGGGGCCGTTCGGGCCGATGGGCGGGGGCGGGACGGTGGGGCCGGTGTGCTGCGGGGGCACGGTGGGGCCGGGCTGGCCGGGCTGGCCGGGCTGGCCGGGCTGGCCGGGCTGGGGGCCGAAGCCGGCGGCGGGCATGGCGGCCATGGTCGCCTGGTCGTGGACCGAGGGCGGGGTCTGGTCCTGCTTGTGGAGGGAGGGGCCCTGGGGCGGTGCCCACGGGTCCTGACCGTTCGTCCCTCGTCCGCCGTCGGGCTGCGTCTGCTCCGTCACGTCCTCATCCCCCCACGTAGCTTGTCAGCCCATGTTAGAGGCGCCCGATGGGCCGTACGGAGCTGCCCCTGGCCGACCGGAACGTCTTGGGCCCCGTCCTAGGATGTCTGCGCACCGTCCGACCAGCCTGGGGAGGCTCCCTTGACCGAGCGCAGCGCCGCCCGCGATCCGCACGACTTCATCGCCGGCCTGCCCAAGGCCGAACTCCACGTCCACCACGTGGGCTCCGCCTCCCCCCGCATCGTCTCCGAACTGGCCGCACGGCACCGCGACTCCAAGGTCCCGACCGACCCCGAGGCGCTGGCGGACTACTTCTCCTTCACCGACTTCGCGCACTTCATCCAGGTGTACCTGTCGGTCGTGGACCTGGTCCGCACCCCGGAGGACGTCCGGCTGCTGACGTACGAGATCGCGCGTGACATGTCCCGGCAGCAGGTGCGGTACGCCGAGCTGACCGTCACCCCGTTCTCCTCGGTGCGGCGCGGCATAGAGGACCGGGCCTTCATGGACGCGATCGAGGACGCCCGCAAGTCCGCGGAGGCCGACTTCGGGACCGTACTGCGCTGGTGCTTCGACATCCCCGGCGAGGCCGGGCTGGTGTCGGCGGAGGAGACGGCCCGGATGGCGACGGACGACCGCGTCCGCCCCGAGGGCCTGGTCTCCTTCGGCCTCGGCGGCCCCGAAATCGGCGTCTCCCGCCCGCAGTTCAAGCCGTACTTCGACCGCGCGCGGGCCGCCGGCCTCCACTCGGTCCCGCACGCCGGCGAGACCACGGGCCCGCAGACGGTCTGGGACGCGCTCACCTTCCTCGGCGCGGAACGCATCGGCCACGGCACCAGCTCGGCCCAGGACCCGAAGCTCCTCGCCCACCTGGCCGAGCACCGCATCGCCCTCGAGGTCTGCCCCACCTCCAACATCGCCACCCGCGCGGTCCGCACCCTGGACGAACACCCGCTGAAGCAGTTCGTGGACGCGGGCGTCCTCGTCACCATCAACTCCGACGACCCCCCGATGTTCGGCACGGACCTCAACAAGGAGTACGCGATCGCGGCCCGCCTGTTGGACCTGGACGAGCGGGGTCTCGCGGCGCTGGCGAAGAACGCGGTGGCGGCGTCGTTCCTGGACGCGGCGGGCAAGGAGCGGATCTCGTCGGAGATCGACGCGTACACGGAGGCGTGGCTGGCGGGCTGAGGCGGGACGGCGGGGCCCTGGCCGGACTGTTGACGGCCCGGTCCGGCGCCCCACGACCGGCCCTCGCCTGCGGGGCTTCGCCCGCGGACACCGCGCCGACTGCCAGAATGACGACCATGCAGACCTGGACCGCCGTCGCACACCGGGGCGACCCCTACCGCTTCCGCGAGAACACCCTCGCCTCCCTGCGCTCCGCGCTCGACCGGGGCGCGGACGCGGTCGAGATCGACGTACGCCTCACCCGCGACGGCGTCCCCGTCCTCCTGCACGACGACACCCTGAAGCGCCTGTGGGAGGTCGACCGCCCCCTGTCCACGCTGACGGCCTCCCAGGTAACAGAACTGACGGCAGGCGGCATCCCGACCTTGGCGGAAGCCCTGTCGGCAACAGAGGGCACGCGAATCATGGCGGACCTGTGCGGCGGAGTAACCCCCCGGGCGGCGGACCGAGTCCTCGACACAGTCCGCCAGGCGGGCGCAGAAGACCGCGTCTACTACTCCTCAGGCCCCCAATCCCTCCTAACCCTCCGCGCAGCCGCCCCCGCCGCCGAACTGGCCCTCACCTGGACCTCCAAGGCCCGCCCCCGCCCCGCCCTCCTAACAGCCCTACGCCCCCACTACCTCAACTACCGCTTCTCCCTGGTCGACCGAGACCTGTCCCACCGAGTCCACAAAGAGGGCTACCTCCTCTCAGTCTGGACCCCAGACACGACCCACTCCATGCGCAAGCTGCTGACCCTGGGCGCGGACTCGATCACAACGAACAGAATCGACACCCTGACCGCCCTGCGAAAGCAGCGGGGATAGAGCCCCGCTCTCCTAAAGCGGGTGTCGCAGGTTCGAATCCTGCCGGGCCACAACGCGTTACCGCTCTGACCTGGGCCTTCTTCCCCAAGGAGGCTCCTGATCGGCCTCGGACGTCCCGTCCGGGGCCGTTTACGTGAGCGGTGCGCGAGCGGACGGCGAGTTAATCTCCGAATGGCATCCCACCGGATCAGCATCATCCGGCACGGACTCCGGGCCGGGATGCTTCGCGTCGGCGGGCTCGGCCTCCGCTTCGGGGAGCAGGCTTGTGTGCGTGTCGGCCGTGATGGTGATCGAGGAGTGGCCGAGCATCTCCTGGACGTCCTTCAGGTCGGCCCCAGCTGCGCAGGCGACGATCGCAGCTTCATCACGGAGGCCTGGAGCCGGACCGGCAGGAGATCGATCTCCTCCTACAGCTCCATGAACCGCCGCGTGACGTTGGCGGGGCGGAGCATCTCACCACTCTTCTTGGCGAAGACGCGGCCCCCGTAGCCGCAACAACGCCTTTTCGCGGCGGCGGAAGACGGAGCATCGTTCTTCAGAGCAGGTCAGCGCAGCTAAAACGCCCCTCCCGAGTCCGCAAACTCGGAATAATTGGCACCTGACGACAATACCTAGGGGGGAACGTGGCTCAGCTCGAACTCAAGGTGCTCACGAACGATGCGCCCGAGGCAGCCGCCTTCGAGGCGTACTGGCGACTCAACCAAGACGGTGAGACGTGGGCCCAGACCGTCACCGCCATCCGCGCGGAGTACGGGCTGAAGCCGCAGCAGATGACCCGCATCGCCCAGCAGGCCGGCACGGCCTACCTGGCCGACCTGTTGTGCAAGTCCTGCGAGGACCCCTACCCCGTGTCCAGCCGCAGTGACCTCGCTCAAGCCCTCCGTTTCGAAAGCTGGAAGTGCCCGAGCTGCCACGAACGGGAAGTGGAAGAGCAGGCCGCGCGGGTCAAGGAACAGAAGGCGCGGCGCCGGGCCGAGGTCTACGAGAAGTACCCCGTCCTCAACGGTCCTGACTTGAAGCCCGCCGACCTCACGCTTCTCGAGGCCATCGCGCTGCATGCCCTCTTAAGCGACCCGGCAGTTGAAGACGCCGGGCTGACGTCTCCCACCAACATCTGGCCCAAGGAGCGCCGCTGGGCTCCCGAGCAGCTTCGGTACGACTTCGAGCGTGGGCTCCTGAAGGCTGCGACGCGCCTGATCAAAGTGCATCCGGACTCGCACCTCGACGCCTTCGCCCTGGACGACAACGGGGAACTCAGCGATTCCTTCTACCTCGGCCGCGTCAGCTATTACCTCATGGGCCAGGCCGACAAGCTCACTGATCGGCACCCCCGCCTCCTCCAGGCTCTGAATCGCACCTTCCGGGAAGGCCCGTGGCCCACCGCCTGGGCGGGCCAGTGGCGCGACCTATGGGACGAGTTGGTGCTGGTGGACGCACAGGACTACCTCGCGATGAAGCTCGGTGAGCACCATCTTGAAATGAACCAGGGCGAGGGGACCCGCACCGCCCTCCAGGACGCCCTGAGCACCTTCAGCCTGGGGCAGGTCTTCAACTTCATCTATCGGGCGGCCAAGGACTCCGCCGCCTACTACCAGCGTGGCGGAGTGAACAAGCGGCAAGCCGCCAACAGCACCATCGGACGGATCAGCGCCAGCGCCGACAGGGCCCGCGCCAACGGCTGGGACGTCAAGTCCTTCGGGAGGCCATGGAATCTCCCTCTCTCGGCCATGGGGGAGACGTTTTTCAGCAAGGTGATGTGGCAGCCGGACATGATGCAGGTGGCATCCCACGCCGCGCAGATCCCCTTGCACGCATGGCCCGCTGAAAACGCCGCCGAGGGCACAGAGAACGAGGAACCCGATGAAGTACCGCAGCCGGTGCCTGGCACTGATGAGGAAGGCACCTGGATCGACCTCGGCAAGATTCCTGGTGCCACTCCGTGGCCGGACGTCAACGACTTCCTGAAACTGGAGCCTGGGACGGTCACTGCGATCGTGTCCGTGCCGACTGCCGGCCGTTCGACAATGGCGCTGAACATCGCGCTGCACAATGCCACAGCCGATCGACTCACAGTCTTCAGCACCTGCGAGATCAACTCCGAGGCGATCGAGCGGAAGCTCGTCACCGCCGCCCGCGGAGCAGATCTGCGATACCCCGCAGATACGGTGGACTTCGACTCCGTGCGTCGCCACGCATCAAGTTCCTCAGTCAGAGTGCCAGGCTGGCACACCCCGACCATCGGGCTCCCGCTTGAACAGGTGTTCCGGGAAGCCGCAACTACGGTCATGCCACCGCAGCGCGGTCGCCTTGCCCTGTGGGTGGTCGACACGATCCAGAGCTACAGCGAGCTGGACGAGGAGGGTCTGGCATTGAGCATGGACGTCGCACGCCGCATTGCGGAGGAATACAACCTCGCGGTTCTGATCACAGCTCGTGCGTTGAGCGAAGGGCCTGACGAGCCGCTCGAACTTCGACATGTCCCGACGCCTATCGCACGCGGCGCCAACACCATCGTTGAACTGCATCGCGACGGGGTGTACTGGACCAACCTGCCCGACGCCAACTCAGCCACTGTGCGAGCTTTGAAGGTCGGAGGTAAGCAGTCCAAGGAATCCGCCTCTCTGAGACTTGAGGCGCATTTCTGCCGCTTCGTCCGAACTGACGGGTGACCAAGCCCCCAGGAGACCTTCAGCCGGATGGCTCAGCGTGGCCGTGCGCGAACCACAAGGCAGTCCATGGGCGCCCCAACTCGGCGCGCCCATGGACTGGAGCACTACCCTCACCGACTACTGACCTCGATGGAGGCCAACCTCGTGCACTATGCGCAGTCGCCGCCCGGTGGCAGCCCGCAGGACCTGCTCGCTGAACTGCGGCAGCACGGCCGGCCTACTCGTCCAAGTGCTGTAGTGGGATGGGCGCACCGAAGACGTCGACGACGAACTCCGAGGACCCGTTGCCCTCGAAGTCCACATCACGGTCACTGTGAAGCAACGTATGAATCCTTACCCAATGCCCCTCGGCACTCGCATCTTCCGCCACATTGAGCGCGCTACGAACGGGGCCGATACCGCCAGTCAGTTGCTTACTCGTCCAGGTTTGCAAGAGCTTCGCTTCCACAGGGAGCGCCCATGTACGCGGCTCGGCGCTGGCAGGCACGGAGACCTCGTCGCTGAGCAGTTGCACAACCCAGTCGACATCTCCATCGCTGCCGCGCTCGTTCGACATGCGAATGCCGAGCCCGATCATGTAAGCGCCCTCAAGGTACTCCTCGAGTTCGCCATCGATATCACCGAAATAGACGGCGGGGCGCACCAGGTCAATCGGCCCAAAGCTAGTGAAAGCTCCCAGCATTGGTGTGCACTTGTTCTTTAGATATTGCTGCGCGGCCATACGCACCGGCTTCGGGACTCGATCCAGCACCACTCCGAGAGAAGCCTCGTCTCGGTCAGCCAGGAAGCAGTTGAGTGCATCGACGAGTTCCCCGGTCAGATGGAGATCTCCCGCTCCCAGTGTGGTGACCGCCTCCAACTCGTCGCGAGGGCCTTTGGCAATGGCGAATACTCTGCTCCGCCCCGGACTCGTGTGCGCGATGAACGAATGAATCATTTCCTGTCTCACATCAGGTCTCAGAAGCGGCACCAGCGAACCCACGCGATACCGCCACAGGTAAGGGGAAACCCTTCCGAACAACGTGTCGTTTGAGCTACATGCTCATTCGCATGGCCGAGGCGGGTTGCTGTCAGACCCGGCACCTCAGCCCGAGTCCGCATGGCTGGCGGCAGGCTACCCGGGCGCTGGCCTGGTGGCAATCATGGATAAAGTCGTGAAGTAGGCGCAGTCAGTGCGAAGGCGTCCTCGACGCAGGTATGCGGCAGCGCCGATGAGCCACTGTCATGCGGACTCCTCCTCGCTGCGTGATCGCGGTTCAGAAATCCCCTCCATCGAGTTGCGTCTCATGTCAGGATCACCTGGAGGCCCTAATACTTGACGGCCAGTCGGTCTGAGCCACCAGCCCAGAGGAGCAGCATGGAACCTCGCAGCGCGGCGGCTGTTGGCAGGGACTTCCCGTATACCGCGAAGACGCTGTGCTAGATCGAAGTAGCCAAGGACGGAACGGTGTCCCACGGCGTTGATGACGGCACTTACGAGCGGGCTCGCGACAAGGAGTCCCGCCTGTTCGCCGTATGGCCGGGCTCCTGGCGAAGCGACCTGTTCGTCATCGACGCCCTCGACGAGTACGCCCGGGCGCACGGACTCCTTCACGACCAGGAGCGCACGGGACTCGCCGACCACGAGCACGCCGTCCGCTGGACGCTGGACCCCAGTGAGAAGAAGCCGATGGGCAGCTACATCACTGTCCGCGTCCATCTGGACTGCGGGTGCGCCATCAATGACCTAGACGCGTTCGCCAAGCAGATGCGCGCCCAGCAAGGATGGGACATCGCCACGACTGGCGGGTGGGGCGGAAGTACCACATCAGGAACCTACATGCGCGTGCGTCGCAAGAGTCTGAACTCCTGATCGGCCTCGCCTGCGCGGGTGATGCGTGAGCGGAGGGCTAAAGCGGGTGTCGCAGGCCTGAATCCCGCAGGGGACCCAACGCGTTCTCGCCGAGCCGGGAGTACCGAAACCTACCCCGCTGCTACGGTCCCGTCCATGGCCCTCTCGTACTCCACCATTCAGGACGTTGATCTACGAGTGCAGCCGGTCGACGAGGTGTTGGACCGCGTCGCACCCGCTCTCCAGACGCGTTTCCTCAGGGACACGGTGGTCCGCAAGCGGCGGTCCGTGGGGGCTCGTACGGAGCGTGACACCTGGGTTCGGGTCGAGCGGCGTCCGCTCGCCAAAATCACCGACCAGGGGTGGAACGGCACGGAAGTCGCTGTCCGGCTGAAGGGCGTCGCCATGCCGGTGTGGCGGCAGTGTGTCGTCTGGCAGGACGAAGACGGTCCGGTGGGATGGCGCGCCGACGAAACGAGCCTTCTGCCTGCCGCGCCCGTGGGAAGTGCCGTCCTGAGCAACGCTCCTGAGCTTCCGGCGGAGTGGTGGACCGGCTTGAACGCATCTCTGGACGCACTGGCAGCCCATGCGACTGGGCGAGTGGCGACCCCCGACACCGAAGTCATCACGCAGGACCTGGTCACCACGTCCATTCGAACCGTGTTCTCCGAGGGCTTCGATACGACCGTCCGTCGCTGGGTCCCGGCCCACGCCGACCTGAACTGGGCGAACGTGACGGCACCGGTGTTCAGCCTCTTCGACTGGGAGGACTGGGGCAACGCACCGCAGGGACTGGACGCCGCCTCCCTGTGGGCGGCATCGCTGGCCGTCCCCGCCCTCGCCGAGCGCGTGCGCCAGGAACGGCACCACGACTTCGAGAGCAGGGACGGCAAACTGATGACGCTCTTCGTGTGCTCGAAGATCCTCGGCCCGCACGCCCACCCGCAGGACCCCCGGCGGGAGCCCGCGCGGCGCACGGCTGATCAGGTCATCGAGGAACTTCAGGCAGGCTGAGCACGCGAGCGTTGCTCGAGCAGACGCCGGTGCTCCCGGACCGTCAGGTCGTCGACCTCCCCCTCCGGAGCACCGACGAGTTCCCCAATCCCTCACGACGCCCTCGGCGGACGCGAACCGGCGGCTCCCCCGCTGTGAGGGAAGCCGCCGGTGCCTATCAGGCCCACTCAGTCGAAATACTCCGGCTGCGTCTGCACATTCAGCTCCGGCAGATGCACCCGCCGAGCCGAGTCCGTACGACGATCGCTCAGCTTCAGGACGTCGAAGCCCTTCATGATGTCGTTGGAGTAGATGTAGCCGTTGTAGTAGTACGCGGACCACGAGCCGGCTATTTGGAGGGTGTCGGTGGTGAGGGGGCCGCGTTCGAAGTAGGCGATCTCGTGGGGGTGGGCGGAGTTGGTGAAGTCCCAGACGGAGATGCCGCCCTGGTACCAGGCTTGGACCATGAGGTCGCGGCCCTTGACGGGGATGAGGGAGCCGTTGTGGGCGACGCAGTTCTCGGTGTCGGCCTGGTGGCGGGGGATCTTGTAGTAGTTGCGGAAGACCAGCTTGCGGTGGTCGCCGCGGCCGGTGATGTCGTAGATGCCGTCGGCACCGCGGTTGGGCCCGATGGCCGCGTTGCAGGTGGCCGCCCCGCCGCCGCCCAGCTCGTCGGTGAAGACGACCTTGTCCGCGCGCTGGTTGAACGTCGCGGAGTGCCAGAAGGCGAAGTTCACGTTGTCCTGGACCCGGTCGATGACCTTCGGGTGCTCGGGGTCCTTGATGGAGAACAGGATGCCGTCGCCCATGCAGGCGCCCGCCGCGAGGTCCTTGGAGGGCAGCACGGTCAGGTCGTGGCAGCCGGTGGTCTTGGAGACGCCGGGGTTGGTGGGCGCGCCGGGGTTGCCGCCGCCGTCCGGGCCCTCACCGGGGAAGAGGACGGGGAAGCCGACCACGGCCGCCTTCTCGGGCGCCTTGCGCGGCACCTTGATGACCGAGATGCCGTCGTGCGGCGGCTGGCAGTCGGGGAAGGTGGCGCTGGGCGAGTACGAGGAGACGTAGATGTAGACGTTCTTCCGCTCGGGCACCAGCGTGTGGGTGTGGGAGCCGCAGGCGGTCTCCACGGCGGCGACGTACTTCGGGTTCGCCTTGTCGCTGATGTCGAAGATCTTCATGCCCTCCCACGACGACTTCTCGGTCGCGGGCTGGGTCGTGCTCGCGCAGGAGTTGTCGCTGCGCGAGGAGTCGGTGGAGAGGAACAGCAGGTTGCCGCTGACGGAGATGTCGTTCTGCGAGCCGGGGCACAGCACCTGGGCGACCGTTCTCGGCGCCTTCGGGTTGCTGATGTCGAAGATGCGGAAGCCGTCGTAGTTGCCGGCGTAGGCGTACCGGCCCTGGAAGGCGAGGTCGGTGTTGTAGCCGGGGAGGGCGTCTTTGGGGACGTTGGTGAGGTGCTCGATGTTGGCGGAGTGGACGATCTCGTCCTGCCCCGGTATCTCGCCGTCCGCGATCGCGCCCCGCACCTCGGCCGCCTCGCTCTGAGAGACGCGCTTCCCTGCGACGGGGCTGTCGCCTGGATCGGGGGTGGCGGAGGCCGGTGCGGTGGTGAGCAGCGCGGCCAGGAGACCTGCCGCGGCGGCGGCAACTCCCAGGCGTCTGCGACGGGTTCGGGGATCGTGGGACAGGGTCACTGCTTCCTCCCTGGTGCCGGACGTGGGGGCGCGGCTCACACTCCCCCGCAGTATCGTCCGCGTCATGGACAGGTCAACAGTGCGCAATGAGTCGCGTCCGAAGGTTCTCGGTCATTCGCGGGCGGAAGAGTGCTAGGACGGTCGTAGCCGCACCCCCACGAACGCAGCCGTAGCAGCACCCCCACGAACGCAGGAGACCCCCGTGCCTCACCGCCGCGCCTCCCTCACCACGGCCCTCCTGACGGCCGCGGCCATACTCACGGCCGGGGGCTGCTCCGGAAACGCAGGCGACTCCGGCGCCAACTCCGCCCCGCACAGCGGCCCTTCGGTCATCGCCCCCGGCAAGCCCGGCGAGGCGAACCGGACCATGTCCGCCGAGGACGCCGCCGAGCAGCGCGAGGACGACAACTCCCCCAACGCGGCGGACCGTTCCTACGCCCGCATGATGATCGTCCACCACACCCAGGCCCTGACGATGACCGAACTCGCCCCGAAGAGAGCCGAGTCCACACAGGTCAAGCGCATCGCGGAGCGCATCTCCGCCGCCCAGGGTCCCGAAATCAGCGCCATGAAGGGCTGGTTGACCACGAATGCAAAGGGCGGCACCGCTCACGACCACGGCACCATGCCCGGCATGGCCACCGAAGCTCAGCTCACCGAACTGCGCGCCGCCCGGGGCAAGGCGTTCGACCAGCTCTTCCTCAAGCTGATGATCGCCCACCACGAGGGCGCCATCACCATGGCCACCGACGTGAAGGCACAGGGCAACAACATCCAGATCGAGGAGATGGCGGACGACGTGATCGCCCAGCAGACCAGCGAGATCGTCCGGATGCGCGACATGCTCTGACCAAGGCGGCCGACCTGACCGCCCTGGCCGGAACCCTCACTCCCCCACGTACTCCGCCAAGTGCCGCCCCGTAAGCGTCGATCCGTCCGCCACCAGCTCCGCCGGCGTCCCCTCGAACACGATCTGCCCGCCGTCGTGCCCCGCGCCCGGCCCCAGGTCGATGATCCAGTCCGCGTGGGCCATCACCGCCTGGTGGTGCTCCACGACGATGACGGACTTCCCGGAGTCCACCAACCGGTCGAGCAGACCGAGGAGTTGCTCCACATCGGCGAGGTGCAGTCCGGCCGTCGGCTCGTCCAGGACGTAGATGCCACCCTTCTCCCCCATGTGCGTGGCCAGCTTGAGCCGTTGGCGTTCGCCGCCGGAGAGGGTGGTGAGCGGCTGGCCGAGGGTGAGGTAGCCGAGACCTACGTCGGAGAGGCGGGTCAGGATGCGGTGCGCGGCCGGGATGCGCGCCTCGCCCTCCGCGAAGAACGCCTCCGCCTCGCTGACCGGCATCGCCAGCACCTCGCTGATGTCGCGGCCCCCGAGCCGGTACTCCAGCACCGCCGCCTGGAAGCGCCGCCCCTCGCACTCTTCGCACGTCGTGGCGACCCCGGCCATCATGGCGAGGTCGGTGTAGACGACCCCGACGCCGTTGCACGTGGGACACGCGCCCTCGGAGTTGGCGCTGAACAACGCCGGCTTGACCCCGTTGGCCTTGGCGAACGCCTTGCGGATCGGGTCCAAAAGCCCTGTATAGGTCGCCGGGTTGCTCCGCCGGGACCCCTTGATCGCCCCCTGGTCGACGGAGACGACCCCCTCCCCCGCGGGCACCGACCCGTGCACCAGCGAACTCTTGCCGGACCCGGCGACACCGGTCACCGCGACCAGCACCCCGAGGGGGATGTCCACGTCGACCCCGCGCAGGTTGTTGGCGTCCGCGCCCCGGATCTCCAGCGCGCCGGTGGCGTTGCGGACGCTCTTCTTCAGCGAGGCCCGGTCGTCCAAGTGGCGCCCGGTGACGGTGTCCGAGGCCCGCAGCCCCTCCACCGTGCCCTCGAAGCAGACCGCGCCGCCGCCCGTACCGGCGCCCGGACCGAGGTCCACCACATGGTCCGCGATGGCGATGGTCTCCGGCTTGTGCTCCACGACCAGCACGGTGTTGCCCTTGTCGCGCAGGCGCAGCAGCAGGCCGTTCATCCGCTGGATGTCGTGCGGGTGCAGTCCGGTGGTGGGCTCGTCGAAGACGTACGTGACGTCGGTGAGCGAGGAGCCGAGGTGGCGGATCATCTTCACCCGCTGCGCCTCGCCGCCGGACAGCGTGCCCGAGGGGCGGTCGAGGGAGAGATAGCCGAGGCCGATCTCCACGAAGGAGTCGAGACTGTGGCCCAGCGCGGTCAGCAGCGGGGCGACCGAGGGGTCGTCGAGGCCGCGTACCCACTCGGCGAGGTCGGTGATCTGCATCGCGCAGGCGTCGGCGATGCTCACGCCATCGATGGTCGACGTACGGGCGCCCTCGCTGAGCCGGGTGCCCGCGCAGTCGGGGCAGACGGTGAAGGTGACGGCCCGCTCAACGAAGGCGCGGACGTGCGGCTGGAGCGAGTCGACGTCCTTGGCGAGGAACGACTTCTGGATCTTCGGGATCAGGCCCTCGTACGTGAGGTTGATGCCCTCCACCTTGATCTTGGTGGGCTCCTTGTGGAGCAGGTCGTGCAGCTCGCGCTTGGTGAACTTGGCGATCGGCTTGTCCGGGTCGAAGAAGCCGCAGCCGGTGTAGATACGGCCGTACCAGCCGTCCACGCTGTAACCGGGGATGGTGAGCGCGCCCTCGCGCAGCGACTTGCTGTCGTCGTAGAGCTGGGTGAGGTCGATGTCGGTGATGGCGCCCCGGCCCTCGCAGCGCGGGCACATGCCGCCGGTGCGGCTGAAGGTGACCTTCTCCGCCCGGCGCGCCCCCTTGTCCACCTTGATCGCGCCGCTGGCCTGCACCGAAGCGACGTTGAAGGCGTACGCGCTGGGCGGGCCGAGGGGCGGGGCGGCGAGCCGGCTGAACAGGATGCGGAGCATGGCGTTGGCGTCGGTGGCGGTGCCGACGGTGGAGCGGGGGTCGGCGCCGAGGCGCTGCTGGTCCACGATGATCGCGGTGGTCAGCCCGTCGAGCACGTCCACCTCGGGGCGGGCGAGCGTCGGCATGAAGCCCTGGACGAACGCGCTGTACGTCTCGTTGATCAGCCGCTGCGACTCGGCGGCGATGGTGCCGAACACCAGCGAGCTCTTGCCGGAGCCGGAGACGCCGGTGAACACCGTCAGCCGGCGCTTGGGGATCTCGACGCTGACGTCCTTGAGGTTGTTCACCCGCGCGCCGTGGACCCGGATCATCTCGTGGCTGTCGGCGGCGTGCACGTCCGTGCCTGTGCTCATGCTGTCTCCCTCTTCACGTACCGGCCCCTCGTCGTACCGCTCAGCGGTGTTCCTGGATGCGGAGCATGTTGCCCGCGGGGTCCCGTACCGCGCAGTCCCGGAGGCCGTACGGCTGGTCGGCGGGCTCCTGGACGATGTCGGCACCGGCGGCCACCAGCCGGTCGAAGGTGCCGTCCAGGTCGGGGGTGGCCAGGACGAGGCTGGCGTACGTGCCCTTGGCCATCATCTCGGTGATGACGCGCCGTTCGTCGTCGGTGATGCCGGGGTCCATGGCGGGCGGGCTCAGCACGATGTTCGTGTCCGGCTGGCCCTTGGGGCCCACGGTGAGCCAGCGCAGGTTGTTGTGGCCGACGTCGTTGCGCAGCTCGAAGCCGAGGGTGTCCCGGTAGAAGGCGAGGGCCGCCTCCGGGTCGTCCTGCGGGAGGAAGCTGGCGTGAATGCTGATGTCCATGGCCGTCACGCTAGCCGTGGCCCGGACCCCGCGCTTCTCGATTCCTGACCGGTCTGGTCACCACCTTGACCACGCAGGTCGGCAGCCCTTCCGTCGCCCGCGCCGCCTCGATCCGGTACACGCTCGGCGCCATCCCGACCAGCTCACTGAACCGCGTACTGAACGTCCCGAGCGACGAGCACCCCACCTCGAAACACACCTCGGTCACACTCAGATCCCCCCGCCGCAGCAACGCCATCGCCCGCTCGATCCGCCGCGTCATCAGATAGCTGTACGGCGACTCCCCGTACGCCGCCCGAAACTGCCGACTCAGATGCCCCGCCGACATGTTCACCCCCCGAGCCAACGCCTCCACATCCAACGGCCGCGCATACTCCCGATCAATCCGATCCCGCACCCGCCGCAACAGCCTTAGCTCCCGCAGACGGTGCGGGTCACCGGGTGAGCTGGTCATCCTGAAATCGTGCCACGGGAGGGGGCGTCGGCCCCCTACAACCCCACGATCGCGTTCCAGCGGCGTGTGAACTCCGGTCGTTCCGTCGGCTTGATGTCTCGGGCTATGGCGAGGCGCTTGCGCATGGGGCCGTTGGGGAAGATCAGGGGGTTCGCGGCGAGGGCGGCGGTGGCGGGGTCGGGGCTGTTGGCGAGGATGTGCTGGGCTGCCGGGACCGGGCAGACGTAGTTGACCCAGGTGGCGAGTTCGGCGGCTACCGAGGGGGTGTAGTAGTAGTCGATCAGGCGCTCGGCGTTGGCCTTGTGGGTGGCGCGGTCGGGGATCATCAGGGAGTCCGACCAGAGTTCGGCGCCCTCCTCGGGGACGACGAAGCGGATGTGCGGGTTGTCGGCCTGGAGTTGGATGACGTCGCCGGAGTACGCCTGGCAGGCGAGGACGTCGCCGCTGACCAGGTCCTTGGTGTAGTCGTTGCCGGTGAAGCGGCGGATCTGGCCCCGGCGGACCTCGCGTTCGACCTCGTCGCACATGGTGTGGAAGTCGGCGGCCGTCCAGCGGGTGATGTCCACGCCGTTGCCCTGCATCAGCAGCGCGAACGCCTCGTCGAGCCCCGACAGCAGCGTCACCCGGCCCTTGAGGTCGCTCGCCCAGAGGTCCTTCACGTGCCGGATCTCCCGGCCGAGCCGGCGGCGGTCGTACGCGATGCCGGTGATGCCGGACTGCCAGGGGACGGTGAACAGGCGGCCCGGGTCGAAGGCGGGGCGGCGCAGCAGGGGGTCCAGGTACTTCTCGACGTTCGGCTGCCCGGCCCGGTCCATCCGCTGGACCCAGCCGAGGCGGACGTACCGCGCGCACATCCAGTCGCTGATGACGATCAGGTCCCGGCCGGTGGGCCGGTGGTTCATCAGGGCGGGGCTGATCTTGCCGAAGAACTCGTCGTTGTCGTTGATCTCCTCCACGTAGTCGACGGAGATCCCGGTGCGCTTCTCGAAGGCGTCGAGCGTGGGCCGCTTGTTCGCGTCGTCGTCATCGGTGTCGATGTACAGCGGCCAGTTCGACCAGGTCAGCCGGTGGTCGGTGGCGGACCGGTCGGGGGCGGAGCGGTCGCCGGGACGCACGTACGCCGACGGCACCCCGCACCCGGCGAGCGCGCCGAGCGCGGCGGTGCCCCCCAGCGCCCGCAGCACGGACCGGCGGGAGGGGGCGGAACCACGAACAGAGGTGTGAAGCACCCGGAAAGTGTGCCGCCCGAGCCCTTGAAGGAACAATCCGGCTGCCGACCCAGGGGCGCGGGGAACTGCGCGACCAGCCCCCCACGCGCCCGTGGTCGACATCCGGCGGGACCCGGCAGGGCCTCACGCGTCCAAAGAAGTCATCACGTGCTTGATCCGCGTGTAGTCGTCGAACCCGTACGCCGACAGGTCCTTGCCGTAGCCCGACTTCTTGAAGCCGCCGTGCGGCATCTCCGCGACCAGCGGGATGTGGGTGTTGATCCACACGCAGCCGAAGTCCAGCTTCTTGGACATGCGCATGGCGCGCCCGTGGTCCTTGGTCCACACCGAGGAGGCCAGCGCGTAGTCGACGCCGTTGGCCCACTCGACGGCCTGGTCCTCGTCGGTGAAGGACTGGACGGTGATGACCGGCCCGAACACCTCGTTCTGGATGATCTCGTCGTCCTGCTGAAGGCCGGAGACCACGGTCGGGGCGTAGAAGTACCCCTTGTCCCCGACCTGGTGGCCGCCGGACTCGACCTTGGCGTGCGCGGGCAGCCGCTCGATGAAGCCGGCGACCTGCTTGAGCTGGTTGGGGTTGTTCAGCGGGCCGTACAGCACGTCCTCGTCGTCCGGCTGCCCGGTCTTCGTCTCGGACGCGGCCTTGGCGAGCGCGGCCACGAACTCGTCGTGGATGGACTCCTGGACGAGGACACGCGTCGCGGCCGTACAGTCCTGGCCGGCGTTGAAGAAGCCCGCCACCGAGATGTCCTCGACGGCCTTGGGGATGTCGGTGTCCTCGAAGACGACGACCGGCGCCTTGCCGCCCAGCTCCAGGTGGACCCGCTTGAGGTCCTTGGACGCCGACTCGGCCACCGACATGCCCGCGCGCACCGAGCCGGTGATGGAGGCCATCGCCGGGGTGGGATGCTCGACCATCATGCGGCCGGTGTCGCGGTCGCCGCAGATGACGTTGAAGACGCCGGCCGGGAGGACCGAGCCGATGATCTCGGCGATGAGGACGGTGGAGGCGGGGGTGGTGTCCGAGGGCTTGAGGACGACCGTGTTGCCCGCGGCGAGCGCCGGGGCGAACTTCCACACGGCCATCATCATCGGGTAGTTCCACGGCGCGACCTGCGCGCAGACGCCGATCGGCTCACGGCGGATGATCGAGGTCAGGCCGTCCATGTACTCGCCGGCCGAGCGGCCTTCGAGCATCCGCGCCGCGCCCGCGAAGAAGCGGATCTGGTCGACCATCGGCGGGATCTCCTCGGAGCGGGTGAGCCCGACGGGCTTGCCCGTGTTCTCCACCTCGGCCGCGATGAGTTCCTCGGCCCGCTCCTCGAACGCGTCGGCGATCTTCAGCAGGGCCTTCTGCCGCTCGGCGGGGGTGGTGTCGCGCCAGGCCGGGAACGCCTTGGCGGCCGCGTCCATGGCGGCGTCCACGTCCGCCTGCCCGGACAGCGGCGCGGTCGCGTACACCTCACCGGTGGCGGGGTTGACCACCTCGGTGGTCCGTCCGTCGGCGGCGTCCCGGAACTCACCGGCGACATAGTTCCGGAGTTTGCGCAGCCCACGCGGCTCGGTGCTCACTGCCGGCCTCCTGATCTGGTTCGAGGGTTCGAGCTGTCCCCGCCCCGGAAGGCCGCACGGCTGTCCGGTGGCTGAGACAACCCAACCCTAGTCGGGACAACCGCGTTTTCAACACCCCCGCCGCCACCCGTCCTGCGAAATCCGCACACTGCACGCTCGTAAACAACGAATTTCATCGATCGAGCCTTGCGAAACTGTCGAGGTGTCGTGCACAGTGAGGGCGTGGCCAGTCGAAGCACAGAACACAGGGACTCCGCCCGCGAGTCCAGGAGCGAGTCCAGGGGGGCGACCCCGCAGTTGGACGCCGTCTCCCTCGCCATCATCGAGCAGCTCCAGGAGGACGGCCGCAGGCCCTACGCCGCGATCGGCAAGGCGGTCGGCCTCTCCGAGGCGGCGGTGCGGCAGCGGGTGCAGAAGCTGCTCGACCAGGGCGTGATGCAGATCGTGGCGGTCACCGACCCGCTCACCGTGGGCTTCCGCCGCCAGGCGATGGTCGGGGTGCACGTGGAGGGCGACGTGGACGGCGTCGCGGACGCGCTGAGCGCCATGTCGGAGGTCGAGTACGTGGTGATGACCGCGGGCTCCTTCGACGTCCTCGCCGAGATCGTCTGCGAGGACGACGACCACCTGCTGGACGTGATCAACCGGCGCATCCGGGCCCTGCCCGGCGTCCGCTCCACCGAGAGCTTCGTCTATCTCAAGCTCAAGAAGCAGACCTATATGTGGGGAACGCGATGACCCAGAAGGACCTCAGCCGCACCGCCTACGACCACCTGTGGATGCACTTCACCCGCATGTCGTCGTACGAGAACTCGCCCGTCCCCACCATCGTGCGGGGCGAGGGCACCCATGTCTTCGACGACAAGGGCAAGCGGTACCTCGACGGCCTGGCGGGCCTGTTCGTGGTCCAGGCCGGGCACGGCCGGGTGGAGCTGGCCGAGACCGCGCTGAAGCAGGCGCAGGAGCTGGCCTTCTTCCCGGTGTGGTCCTACGCCCACCCGAAGGCGATCGAGCTGGCCGAGCGGCTGGCCGGCTACGCCCCCGGCGACCTCAACAAGGTCTTCTTCACCACCGGCGGCGGCGAGGCCGTGGAGACCGCGTGGAAGCTGGCCAAGCAGTACTTCAAGCTGGTCGGCAAGCCCGCCAAGCACAAGGTGATATCCCGCTCGCTGGCCTACCACGGCACCCCGCAGGGCGCCCTGTCCATCACCGGCCTGCCCGCGCTGAAGGCGCCGTTCGAGCCGCTGGTGCCGGGCGCGCACAAGGTGGCGAACACCAACATCTACCGCGCCCCGATCCACGGTGAGGACCCGGAGGCGTTCGGCCGCTGGGCCGCCGACCAGATCGAGCAGCAGATCCTCTTCGAGGGCCCGGACACGGTCGCCGCGGTCTTCGTGGAGCCGGTGCAGAACGCCGGCGGCTGCTTCCCGCCGCCGCCCGGCTACTTCCAGCGCGTGCGCGAGATCTGCGACCAGTACGACGTACTGCTCGTCTCCGACGAGGTCATCTGTGCCTTCGGCCGCCTGGGCACCATGTTCGCCTGCGACAAGTTCGGCTACGTCCCCGACATCATCACCTGCGCCAAGGGCATGACCTCGGGCTACTCCCCGATCGGCGCGACGATCGTCTCCGACCGCATCGCCGAGCCGTTCTACCGGGGCGACAACGTCTTCCTGCACGGCTACACCTTCGGCGGCCACCCGGTCTCCGCCGCCGTCGGCCTCGCCAACCTCGACCTGTTCGAGCGCGAGGGCCTCAACCAGCACGTCCTGGACAACGAGGGCGCCTTCCTGCGCACCCTCCAGAAGCTGCACGACCTGCCGATCGTCGGCGACGTCCGCGGCAACGGCTTCTTCTACGGCATCGAGCTGGTGAAGGACAAGAACACCAAGGAGTCCTTCGACGCCGACGAGATCGAGCGCGTCCTCTACGGCTTCCTCTCCAAGGCCCTGTTCGAGAACGGCCTGTACTGCCGCGCCGACGACCGCGGTGACCCGGTGATCCAGCTCGCCCCGCCGCTGATCGCCAACCAGGAGACGTTCGACGAGATCGAGCAGATCCTGCGCGCGACCCTGACGGAGGCGTGGGCGAAGCTGTAACCCCTCCGTCCCCTCCCGCCCCCGGCCCCGGCGCCGCCCGTTCGAGTGAGAACGGCGGCCCGGGGCCGTGTTCTGTGCCGCCTCCCCCTCGGTGCTGCCTAGCGTGCCCAGTGACCGATCGGCCCGGTCTTCGTTCCCCCGAACAGGGCATACGGACACGGGAAAACGGATCAGAACCGAGGTGTACGCCATGGAGGCTCCGCCGGACAACGACGTGCTGTGGGCACGCTCCCTGCACTTCAAGCATCCCGACGGCTCCCCCGGCATCGCCGGCATCTCGCTGGGCGTCCGGGAGAGCGAGATCCTCGCGGTCGGCGGCCCGCGCGGCAGCGGCAAGACGACCCTGCTGCGCTGTCTGTCCGGGCAGGTCCGGGTGGGCGGGGGCGAGGTGTGGTTCAACAGCTCCCCCGTGCACACCCTGGGCCCGATGGCCCGCGAGAAGCTGCGCCGCGACCGCTTCGGCTGGATCGACCCGGCCCCGGCGCTGGTGCCGGAGCTGAACGTCTGGGAGAACGCGGCGCTGCCGCTGATGCTGCGCGGCACCAGCCGCCGCCGCGCCAAGGTGGCCGCGATGGAGTGGCTGGAGCGGCTGGACGTAGGGGACAAGTCGAAGAAGCGCCCGCACGAACTGCTCCAGGCGGAGCGGCAGCGCGTCGCCATCGCCCGCGCGCTGGCCCCCGGGCCGACGGTGCTGTTCGCCGACGAGCCGACCGCGCCGCTGCACCGCGCCGACCGGGGGCACGTGCTGCGCACGCTCACCACGGCGGCCCGCTCGCACGGCATCACGGTGGTCCTCGCGACCCACGACGCGGAGACGGCGGCCCTCGCCGACCGCTCGGTCTCACTGCTGGACGGACGCCGGGTGAAGACCGTGCACCTCCCGGACGCCCCGGACACGGAAGGCCGGGCGGCGTGCTCGCTCTCCGTCTGACCCGCGCGGCCAGACCCGCCGTCCAGGTGCGCCGCCTGCTGGTGGCGGCCGCCTCGGCGGGCACCGGCTTCCTCCTGCTCGGCTCCCTCGGCTACGCGATGGACCACCCCCAGACCCCGGGCGCGGCCGCGCTGCGGCTGGCCTGGTGCGTGGTGCCGCTCGCGGCGACGGTCTACCTGGCGCTGGCGGTGGCCCGTACCGACCCCGGCACCCGGCCCCGGCCGGGGCTGTCGGCGGTGGGGCTCGGGCCGGGCCGGCTGATGGCGGTCTCCGCGCTGACCACGCTGCTCGCCTGCACACTGGGCTCGGTGGTCGCCCTGCTGTTCTTCCTGCATCTGCGCGGCGACCTGTCGGGGCTGCCCATCGACGGGAAGGGCGCGCAGTTCCTCGCGGCCGACCGGCCGCTCCCGGTCCCGGCCGCGCTGACGCTGCTGGCGCTGCTGCCGCTCGCCGCGTCGGGCGCGGTGGCGCTCAGCCTGCGTCCCAGGGACCCACGCCGGCCCGCCGCGAAGGGCACGGCGTCCTTCGGCGCCCGCTGGCACGCCGTCCTCCACAAGGCGGAGACGCCCGCTTCGGCCGAAGTCCCGGTGGACGCCGAGGCCGAGGGCTGGTCGGACGTGCTGACCGTCGCGCCGCCGCCCCGTGAGGCCCCGGCGGGCTTCCCCTGGGGTGTCGCCGCGCTGGCGGCGGGCCTCGCCGTGCAGGCGTACGCGAACCGGGCCGCCCCGGCGTCCGTGCTGGCGCTGCCCGTGGAGGGCTCGGCGGTGCTGGGCGGCTGGCTGCTCACCGCGCTCGGACTGGTCCTGGCCGCGCCGGGCCTCACCTACCTGTGCGGGAAGGTCCTCCAGTCGGCACAGCCCGGCGCGCTGCGGCTGCTGGCGGGGCGGGTGCTGATGTCCGAGGCCACCCGGATCGGGCGCCCGCTGGGGGTGGTCTGCGCGGTGACGTCGGCGGCGCTGGCCACGACCGCGATGTACGACCAGCCGGCCGCCGCCTTCGGCCCGCTGTCCACCGTGGCTACCCTGGTGGTCGGCGGCTGCACCCTGGCCACCCTGCTGACGGCCGCCGTCGAGACCCGCCAGTCCCGCGCCGGCACGACGGCCGCGCTGCTCCGCCTCGGCGCCCCGGCCACGATGCTGCGGGGCTCCGCCGCCCTGCGGGCCGCCGCGCTGATCGCCCTGTTCGTACCGCTCACCCTGCTGATCGCCTACCTGTCGGCGCTGCCGCCGGCGAAGTGACGGGGACGAGTTCACGGGCCGCCGATGAGTTTTCCGGCGGCCCGTCGTCTATACCGGCGAACGCGTATCGCGCGCCTATCGCAGGGGAGAAACCGTGTACCAGCAGATGATCTTCGTGAACCTGGCCACCGCCGACGTGCCCGCCACCCGGAAGTTCTACAGCAAGCTGGGTTACGGCATCAACGAGCAGTTCAGCACGGACGAAGTGGTCAGCGTGATGATCAGCGACACCATCGTGGCGATGTTCCTGGCGCCCGCGCACTACTCCCAGTTCACCCAGAAGACGATCGTGGACTCCCGCACCTCCAGCGAGACCCTGCTCTGTCTGAGCGCGGAGAGCCGGGAGAAGGTGGACGAGCTGGTGGAGAAGGCCATCGCGGCCGGCGGCACCTCGCACGGCCGGACCCAGGACCACGGCTTCATGTACGGCCGCGCCTTCGACGACCTCGACGGCCACACCTGGGAAATCATGTGGATGGACCCCGCCGCCGTCCAGGGGTGATCATGCCCGCATGACGCCCGGCCGGATCATCTTCCTCAACGGCACGTCGAGTTCCGGGAAGTCGAGCATCGCGCGCGAGCTGCTCGGCCTCCTGGACGGCGTGTACTCCCACCTCTCGGTGGACGCCTTCAACGCCATGCGGGCCCAACGGGAGCTGTCCCCGGAGGAGTTCGACGCCGCGCTGCGCCGGACCCGGCTCGGCTTCCACCGCTCGGTCGCGGCCATGGCCGAGGTGGGCAACGATCTCGTGGTGGACCACGTGCTCAGTGAGCCGTGGCGGCTGACCGACTGCCTGACCGTGCTGCGCCCGAAGGACGTGCTCTTCGTCGGCGTCCACTGCCCGCTTCCGGAGCTGGAGCGGCGCGAGCGGGTCCGCGGCGACCGGGAGACGGGCCTCGCCGCCCTGCAGTACGACCTCGTCCACACCCACGGCGACTATGACCTGGAGTGCGACACCGGCACCGCGTCCCCGCGCGAATGCGCCGAGCGCATCCGGGACTTCCTCCCGCACCGGCCGACCCCGACCGCCTTCAGCCGGTTGCGGGCGCGGTACGCCATCGAGGGGTGAGGCGGGCGCAGCATTAGCATGTGCGGATGCCTCCGATACCCGCCCGGCCCGAAGAGGTCGCCCCGGACCATGAGATCGAGTCGCCGGCGGAGTTCGACGCCGTCGTCGCCGCGCACGGCACACTCGCGGGGTTCCGCGTACAGGCCGTCGACCTGACCGGCCGTACGGAGGACCTGCTGAGGCTGGACACCGAGGGCGCCGTCTTCCTCGGCTGCCCGATGGACGCCGAAGCGGCAGCCAAGGTCGCCGCCGGTGGCGCCCTGGTCTTCCCGCCGGTACCGGGCCTGCCCTTCGACCCGTACCGCGGATTCACCTACACGCCCGAGGAGTTGTTCGCCTCGCTGGCCGACGGGTACGAGGCGACACCGGACGCGCTGGCGTACGCGTGGTTCCAGCGGACCAAGTCCGACGGCGACATCCTGGCCTCGATGCTGCGCGCGGTCCACGACGACTCGATTTCCGACGCGCTGGACGAACTCCTCACCGGCGCACGGGTGGTGGGCGTCATGGGCGGCCACGCGATGGCCCGCGGCACCGAGGAGTACGCGGGTGCGGCCCGGCTCGGCCGCCAACTGGCCCGCGCGGGCTTCACGGTGGCGACCGGGGGCGGTCCGGGCGCGATGGAGGCGGCCAACCTCGGCGCGTACGCGGCGCCGTTCGAGGACGGCATGCTGACCGAGGCCCTGCGCATTCTGGCCAAGGCGCCCTCGTTCACCCCGTCCGTGACGGACTGGGCGCGGGCCGCCTTCGAGGTACGGGAACGCTGGCCGGACGGGGGTGCGTCGGTGGGCATCCCGACCTGGTTCTACGGGCACGAGCCGCCCAACGCGTTCGCCTCCCACCTCGGCAAGTACTTCGCCAACGCCACGCGGGAGGACGGCCTGCTGGCCCGCTCCAACGCCGGGGTGGTGTTCCTGCCGGGCGCGGCCGGGACCGTACAGGAGATCTTCGACAACGCGACCCCCAACTACTACGGCTCGCGCGGGAATCCGACGCCCATGGTGCTGGTGGACGAGGAGCACTGGACCGAGAAGCTCCCCACCTGGCCACTGCTGCGGGCGTTGGCACGGGAACGGCCGATGGAGTCCCGTATCGCCCTGGTTGGCCGGATCGAGCTGGCTTCCGACGCGTTGAAACGTCTCGCCGAGCAATAAGAAGGTAAAGTCAACGCCCGTTGGGCGCCTGCGCATTGACATGCTTATGACGCGCTTATAAACCTGTGTGTCTTGTGGGGAAGCTGGGGCTCCGCTCCGTCCGCCGCTCCAACTCCCCTTCTGCCCCCCGCAGTTCTGCACTCAGCAAAGGACATGACTTGTCCATATCCCGCCGTAACGCGCGCCGCTCCGTGCGCATCCTGGGCCTGGCCTCCGCGTCGGCCGCCCTGGTCCTGGGTGTCTCCGGTCAGGCTCTCGCGTGCAACATCAGCGAGTTCAAGGCCGAGGCCACGTGCAAGGGTGAGAAGGGCCAGATCACCGTCACCGACCGCGACTTCTCCGGCCAGAAGGCCACCGTCTCGGTGTTCCTGGAGAACAACGGCGCCGACGAGAAGAAGATCGGCGAGCAGGTGGTGACCGGCACCAAGGAAGGCGCCACGATCGTCTTCGACGAGGACTGGGCGCCCGGCGCGGTCTACCGCGTCAACGTCAACGTGCCCCGCTTCATCAACAACAAGAGCATCACGCCCAACGTGATTGCCCCGGCCACGGCGTGCAAGAAGGAGGAGTCCCCCTCCCCCACCGCGCCCGCCTCCGAGTCCCCGGCGCCGACCCCGTCCGCGTCGGTGCCCGCCGAGGACAGCGCCACCCCGTCCGCGAGCGAGAGCAGCAGCGAGGCCGCCCCGGTGTCCGAGGCGCCGAGCAACGCCCCCTCCGCGGCGATCGGTGACTCCAACCTCGCCGAGACCGGTGCGAACTCCAACACCGGCCTGATCGCCGGTGTCGCCGGTGCCCTCGTCATCGTCGGCGGTGGCGCGGTGTACTTCGGCATGCGCCGCCGTGGCGCGAAGAGCGGGAGCTGACGCTCCGCCGTACCCGACAGCGGCCCGTCCCCGTCTCGCACGGGGGCGGGCCGCTGCCTTTCGCGCGGGTCAGCCGAGGAGGACGGTCTCCGCCGCGTCGAACTCCACCCCCGTCTCGGCCCCGGTCTCCGGTGCCTCGCGCAGCGGACAGGCCGCCTCCAGGTGCGGGCCGCCGTCGCGGGGCTGGAGCCGCAGCGCCACATGGGTTCCCTTGAAGGTACGGGCGGTCACCGTGCAGGCGAGCCCCTCACCGGCGGCCACGAGCCGCACCCCGGCGGGCCGCACCAGCAGCTCCACGGCACCCTGCGGCGACCCCTCGGGCACGGGCAGCTTGCCCCACGGAGTGTCGGCGGCCGTGCCGGTCACACTCGCCGGGACCACGTTCTCGAAGCCGAGGAACCGGGCCACGAAGGCGTCGGCCGGCCTGCGCCACACCTCCAGCGGGGTCCCGGACTGCGCGATCCGCCCGTCCCGCATCACCACCACCCGGTCGGCCAGCGCGAACGCCTCGCCCTGGTCGTGGGTGACGGCGAGTACGGTGGTGCCCAACCGGCTGAAGAGTTCCCGGAGTTCGACCACCAGCCGCTCCCGCAGCGAGCGGTCGAGCTGCCCGAGCGGCTCGTCCAGCATCAGCAGCCTCGGCCGGGGCGCGAGCGCCCGCGCGAGGGCGACCCGCTGCTGCTCCCCGCCCGAAAGACCGGCCACCGCCCGCCGGGCCGCACCGGGCAGCCCGACCAGCTCCAGCAATTCCCTTACCTGGACGTCCCGTTGCCCCTTGGGCATGCCGTGCATACGGAGTCCGAAGGCGACGTTGCCGCCCACGTCCCGCTGCGGGAAGAGCTGATGGTCCTGGAACATCAGCCCGACCCCCCGCCGGTGCGCGGGCACCCCCGCCTGGTCACGGCCGTCGAGCAACACCCGTCCACTGTCGAGGGGTTGGAGTCCGGCCACGCTCCGCAGCAGGGTCGACTTGCCGCTGCCGCTGGGCCCGAGCACGCACACCACCTCGTGCTCGGCGACCCCGAGGTCCACCGTGTCCAGCACCGGCCGCCCGCCGAGACGGACGGTCGCCTCCTCAAGGCTCAGCAGCATCAGAACTCCCCCGTCCGGTCGGTGCGCAGCCGCTCCAGCACGAGCAGCGCGGCCGCGCAGACGACCATGAGAATCGTGGAAAGGGCCATTGCCTGGCCGTAGTTCAGCTCACCGGGCCGGCTCAGCAGCCGGGCCACCGCGACCGGCAGCGTGGGGTTGTCGGGCCGGGCGATGAACACGGTCGCCCCGAACTCACCGAGCGACACCGCGAACGCGAACCCGGCCGCGATCAGCAACGCCCGCCGCACCAGCGGCAGATCGACCTCCCGCCACACCCGCCAGGGCGACGCCCCGAGCACGGCCGCCGCCTCCCTGAGCCGGCCGTCCACCGCCCGCAGCACCGGCAGCATGGTCCGTACGACGAAGGGGGCGCCGACCAGCGCCTGGGCGAGCGGGACCAGGAACCAGGACTGGCGCAGGTCCAGCGGAGGTTCGTCCAGCGCGATCAGGAAGCCGAAGCCGACCGTCACGGCGGAGACACCGAGCGGCAGCATCAGCAGCGCGTCGAACCCGCGCATCAGCCGGCCCGCGTCCCGGCGGGCCAGCGCCGCCGCGGCCAGGGCGCCGACCACCAGGGCGATACCGGTGGCGGCGACCGCGTACTCCAGCGAGGTCCACACCGCGTGCAGCGGCGCCACCAGGAACGTACCGCCGTCGGCGTCGGTCAGCGCCCGGTAGTAGCCGAGGCCGGGCGCGTCCAGCGAGCGGCGTACCAGCACACCGAGCGGCAGCACCAGCAGGACGGCGATGGTGGCGAGCACTCCGCCGAGCAGCGCCCACTGGCCGGCGCCGCGCGGGCGGCGGGCGGTGA
The DNA here is from genome assembly GCF_004784475.1 of Streptomyces bauhiniae. GTDB lineage: Bacteria > Actinomycetota > Actinomycetes > Streptomycetales > Streptomycetaceae > Streptomyces > Streptomyces seoulensis. The sequence continues at coordinate 1,078,368 of NZ_SRRT01000001.1, read as the reverse complement.
CGGAGGCGTCGACCAGGCGCAGCGCGGTCTCCCGGCGCCGTACCGTCCAGGCGTGCACGGCGAGGATCGCACCGACCGCGGCGAACTGGACCAGGGTGAGGACGGCGGCCGTGGTCAGGTCGAAGACCTCGGAGGTCTGGCGGTAGATCTCCACCTCCAGGGTGGAGAAGGTGGGTCCGCCGAGGATCTGGACCACGCCGAAGGAGGTGAAGGTGAACAGGAAGACCATCAGCGCGGCGGCGGCCACGGCGGGCGCCAGCGCGGGGAGGGTCACCTGGCGCCAGGCCCGCAGCGGGGAGGCGCCGAGCATCCGGGCGGCCTCCTCCTGCCGGGGGTCGAGCTGGCCCCAGAGGCCGCCGACGGTGCGGACGACGACGGCGTAGTTGAAGAAGACGTGCGCGATCAGGATCGCCCACACCGTGGTGTCCAGGCGGACGCCCCACAGCTCGTCCAGCAGTCCGCCGTGGCCGACCAGCGCGAGGAACGCGGTGCCGACGACCACCGTGGGCAGCACGAACGGCACGGTGACCACGGCCCGCAGCACCTGTTTGCCGGGGAACTCCAGCCGGGCGAAGACCCAGGCGGCGGGCAGCGCGATCACCAGGGTGAGCGCGGTGGAGGCGAGCGCCTGCCAGGTGGTGAACCAGAGCACGTGCCGGATGTCGGAGCGGCCCAGCACCTCGGCGAACCGCCCGAGGTGCCAGGTGCCGTCGGCCTTGAGCCCGCGCGCCGTGATCGCGGCGACGGGCCAGGCGAAGAACAGGGCGAAGAACGCGACGGGCAGGGCCATGAGCCCGAGCCGCGCCGCGCTCCCGCGGCCGCGCGGTCCGGCCGCTTCAGTTGCTCCGGCTACTTCAGTACGAGCGACGTCCACGAGCTGACCCACTGGTCGCGGTTGGCGGCGATCTTCTCGGGCGCCATGGTCTGCGGGTCCCTGGCGGCGGGCCCGTACTCGGTGAACTCGGCGGGGACCTTCGCGTCCTTGATCACCGGGTACACGAACATGTTCAGCGGCATGTCCTGCTGGAACTGCTTCGACAGCAGGAAGTCGAGGAACGCCTTGCCGCCCTCGGGGTTCTTCGCGTGGTTCAGCAGGCCGGCGAACTCGACCTGCCGGAAGCAGGTGCCGTCCGCGACGCCGGTCGGGGCGGTCTGCGGCTTCTTCTTGGCGTAGATCACCTCGGCGGGCGGCGAGGAGGCGTACGACACGACGAGCGGCCGGTCACCGCCCGCCTTCTTGCCCTCGGAGGAGCCGGAGAACTCCTGGTAGTACGCCTGCTCCCAGCCGTCGACGACCTTGACGCCGTTGGCCTTCAGCTTCTTCCAGTACCCCTCCCAGCCCTTGTCGCCGTAACTCGCGGCGCTGCCCAGCAGGAAGCCGAGGCCGGGCGAGGAGGTGGCGGCGTTCTCGGTGACCAGGAGGTTCTTGTACTTCGGTTCCGCGAGGTCGGCGAAGGTGCGCGGCGGCTTCAGCTTGTGCTCGGTGAAGTACCCCTTGTCGTAGTTGACGCAGATGTCGCCGTGGTCGACCGGGGTGACGCGGTGCTTGGCCGCGTCGAGCTGGAAGGCGGGGTCGACCTGGCCGAGGCCCTTGGCGGCGTACGGCTGGAAGAGGCCGTTGTCGAGGGCGCGGGAGAGCAGGGTGTTGTCGACGCCGAAGAAGACGTCGCCCTGGGGGTTGTCCTTGGTGAGGACCGCCTTGTTGACGGCCTGGCCGGCGTCGCCGTCCTTGAGGACGCGCACCTTGTAGCCGGACTGCTTCTCGAAGTCCGCGATCACGTTCTTGGACGCGGCCCACGAGTCGTGGCTGACGAGGGTCACGGTCTTGGTGTCCGCGCTGCCCTTGGTGTCGGTGGACCCGCACGCGGAGAGCGTGAGCAGGCCGAGGCCGACCGCCGCGGCCACGAAGGTCTTGGTGTGCACTGGTGGTCCTCCTGGGTGGGCCAGGAAGAGACGCGGCCCTGCCCGGACTCCGCGCGGGAGGCCGGGCAGGGCGCAACAGCTTGAGTGATGACCGAACTTCCTACCCAGAATGACCTGGGCGAGGTTCAGAGGGTCTGCGGCCTGGTTGCCGCACTCTCAGCGCTGTGGCGCTCCCCTGTCGGAATATGCAGATGTATGACTGGTATGACGTTGTGCTGACCGGCCCAGGTTACCGCTCGGTGGCCGCGAGCTGGCCACACGCCCCGTCGATCTCCTGACCGCGGGTGTCCCGGACGGTCACCGGCACGCCGTGCGCGGCGATGGCCTCCACGAACGCCTTCTCGTCCTCGGGACGGGAGGCGGTCCACTTGGAGCCGGGGGTGGGGTTGAGCGGGATCAGGTTGACGTGCACGGGCCTGCCCTTGAGCATCCGGCCGAGCCGGTCGCCGCGCCACGCCTGGTCGTTGATGTCCCGGATCAGCGCGTACTCGATGGACAGCCGGCGGCCCGACTTCGCCGCGTACTCGAACCCGGCGTCCAGCACCTCGCGCACCTTCCACCGCGTGTTCACGGGGACGAGGGTGTCGCGCAGCTCGTCGTCGGGGGCGTGCAGGGAGATCGCCAGCCGGCACTTGAAGCCCTCGTCGGCGAAGCGGTGGATGGCGGGGACGAGGCCGACGGTCGACACGGTGATGCCGCGCTGGGACAGGCCGAGGCCGTCGGGAGCGGGGTCGGTGAGGGCCCGGATGGCGCCGACGACCCGCTTGTAGTTGGCGAGCGGCTCGCCCATGCCCATGAAGACGATGTTGGACAGCCGCGCGGGGCCGCCGGGCACTTCCCCGTCCCTGAGCGCCCGCATACCGTCCACGATCTGGTGCACGATCTCGGCGGTGGACAGATTCCGGTCCAGCCCCGCCTGCCCGGTCGCGCAGAACGGGCAGTTCATCCCACACCCGGCCTGGCTGCTGATGCACATGGTGACCCGGTCCGGGTACCGCATCAGCACCGACTCCACCAGCGTGCCGTCGAACAGCCGCCACAGGGTCTTACGGGTGGTGCCCTGGTCCGTGGCCAGATGCCGGACCACCGACATCAGCTCCGGGAACAGCGCCTCCTGGAGCTTGGTACGCGAACCGGCGGGGATGTCGGTCCACTCCTCCGGATCGTGCGCGAACCGCGCGAAGTAGTGCTGCGAAAGCTGCTTGGCACGAAACGGCTTCTCCCCCGCCTCCGCGACAGCATCCTTCCGCTCCGCAGGCGAAAGATCAGCGAGATGCCGCGGCGGCTTCTTGGCTCCGCGGGGGGCAACGAAAGTAAGTTCTCCGGGCTTGGGCATGGTGGTACCAGTGTCTCAGATCGATTTGGGTGAACCGGGGGTGTGGCTAGCTACGACTGTCTGTAGTGGTCGCCACCGGTCGGCGCTGAGCAGCCTCGGACGGCCCAGAGACGGCAGGGTTCACTCGAGAGGCTAGGGCCACCCGCAGCTGTTCACTGTGGAACCAGGTGAAGGTGCGATCACGTTCGAGGTGGGCGTCCCCCCAGTGGATGACGTGGACGCCGTTCTCGGGGTCGGCCGTGAAGAGCAGACACACGAGCTTCGTGTAGGCACCCAGGGCCTCGTCTCGTGAAGTTCTTCGTACTCCTCTGTCGTGAACTCGTCGTCCACGGGGAATAGGCCATTTTGCGACTCCGGCCCATGGCTCAGCAGCATCCGACGGCGCGTGGGGGAAGCGTTGGCCGCCAACCGTGCACGTTAGAGGGGCTTGAGACGGTCGGCGTACTTGAAGGGAAAAAGCGCGTGTCCGATGATGACGGCGTACTCGTACCCCCGCACGTCCCGCACCGCTTCGTCCAGCTCACGCGCCGTATCCGCGACGTTCTCGCGCACTGCCTCGGCCAGAGTAGAGCCGTAGGGGCTGCGCTCGTTCAGCTGAAAGAGCTCAGTCACTTGATGCCTCTTCCGTGATCATCAATTACCCCGGTAAGCGCACAGACCCTGGAGGCGGTGATCATTCAGATCTCACTCAAGCGCTGTTGAGCGAAGGTAAGACAGCGAGCTATTTATTACCGTATTGTTCGGCCGTTCTTTCGCAAGCTTTAGCAGCAATTCTTCCGTCCTTGATTTTTCTGGCCATACCAGAGTCAGGATTTGCAATAGGGCGTCACTTATCTCATTGCCTGTTTCCGTAAAGCGAATCGCTGCACAGTCCCATGTAACTTCGAGCTCTGGCCACCGTTGGGCCAGCATGCACAGGGCGGTGTCGCGGGTGGTGTTGCTGGCGTTGGTGTTGTGGGCGGCCTCGAGGACTGTGGTATAGGTGTCGTCCCGGTCGGGCCACCGTTGGGCCAGCACCAGCAGGGCGGTGCTGCGGGTGGTGTCGTTGTCGCTGGTGTCGTGGGCGGCATCGAGGACTGCGGCATAGGCATCCTCCCGGTCGGGCCACTGCTCCCCCACCATCCGCAGGGCGGTACTGCGGGTGGTGTTGCTGGCGTTGGTGTCGCGGGTGGCCTCGAGGATGGTGGTGTAGGTGTCGTCCCGGTCGGGCCACCGCTCCCCGAGCGCTCGCACGGCGACGGCGCGTGAGTTGGAGTCGCGGTCGCGGGCGACATCAAGGACTGTGGTGTAGGTGTCGTCCCGGTCAGGCCACCGCTCCCCCAGCACCTCCAGGGCAGTGCCCCGGGCGTTGTCGCTGGCGTTGTCGCTAGTGTCGCGGGCAGCATCAAGGACTGTGGTGTAGGTGTCGTCCCGGTCCGGCCACCGCTCCCCCAGCACCTCCAGGGCAGTGCCCCGGGCGTTGTCGCTGGCGTTGTCGCTAGTGTCGCGGGCGGCATCAAGGACTGTGGTGTAGGTGTCGTCCCGGTCCGGCCACCGCTCCCCCAGCAACTGCAGGGCAGTGCCCCGGGCGTAGTTGCTGGCGTTGGTGTCGTGGACGGCATCGAGGACTGCGGTGTAGGTGTCGTCCCGGTCGGGCCACCGCTCCCCCAGCAACTGCAGGGCAATGCCCCGGGCGTAGTTGCTGGCGTTGGTGTCGCGGGCGGCATCGAGGACTGCGGTGTAGGTGTCGTCCCGGTCCGGCCACCGCTCCCCCAGCAACTGCAGGGCAGTGCCCCGGGTGACGGAGTCGTCGTCGTTCTCGTTGGTGTCGCGGGCGGCATCGAGGACTGCGGTGTAGGTGTCGTCCCGGTCCGGCCACCGCTCCCCCAGCGCCTCCAGGGCAGTGCTGCGGGCATAGCCGCTGCCGTAGTCGCTGGCGTTGTCGCTAGTGTCGCGGGCGACCTCGAGGACTGTGGTGTAGGTGTCGTCCCGGTCGGGCCACCGCTCCCCCAGCGCCTGCGCGGCGACGTCGCGTGAGTTGGAGTCGCGGTCGCGGGCGGCCTCGAGGACGGTGGTGTAGGTGTCGCCCCGGTTGGGCCACCGTTGGGCCAGCACCCGCAGGGCGGCATCGCGGTCAGGTGTGCTGGCGTTGGTGTCGTGAACGGTGTTGAGGACTGCGGTATGGGTGTCGTCCCGGTCGGGCCACCGTTCCCCCAGCACCTCCAGGGCGGTGCTGCGGGTGGTGTTGCTGGCGTTGGTGTCGCGGGCGGCATCGAGGGCTGTGGTGTAGGTGTCGTCCCGGTCGGGCCACCGTTCCCCCAGCACCTCCAGGGCCGTGCTGCGGGCGTAACCGCTGGCGTTGGTGTCGCGGGCGGTGTTAAGGATGGCGGTGTAGGTGTCGTCCCTGTCGGGCCACCGCTCCCCCAGCACCCGTACAGCGGCATTTCCCGTCCAGTACCCCCATGGGACTCGAGCCAGACGGCCGGCCTCCTGAGGCGTACGGCACAGCGACGCTGCAAGGACGTCCTTCCCATCTCCCGAATCGGAGGGAATTTCTGTACGGTGCCAGCGCTGGTAGCGCTCGCGGCCGGTCCATGACCAGGGGAAGGACATCATCGCAGGCACAGCGCCAGTCAGCGTGGCCCATGGGAAGTCCGAGAGGTGGGCGGTGAGGGTGTCGATCACGGCGTTGCTCTGGATGGCAAGTGATCGTTCGGGATGCTTCCCGGGTCTGGCGGGTGCGCGGGGAATCCGGTGGGCTTCGGCAAGCACACGGATGGCAAGCTCCAGAAACTTTGTACTGCCGTTTGTTTGACGGTAGGCGGGGGTGCTGCGCCGGCGGTGCATGTGGAGCAGGCGGGCGATGAAGGTGGCGTGTTCGGCTTCCGCCTGGCTGCTGATCTCGCCGATGAATAGCAGGATGACTTCGTGCCAGACGGGGTTGGTGGCGCGGTCGGCGAGCATGTCGATGAGCTCTTCGGGGGACCATTCGCGGCCCGCGTAGCGTCGGTTGAGTTCACGTGCGGCGAGATATTCGAGAAAGGTGCGGTGCACGAAGCCGTACATGCCGGCGCCGTGGGGGTGCAAGAGGAAGGCCCGCTCGTGTAGCCGGGTGACCACGGCGCCGGCGACGATGCGGCCGACGTGATGCGGGTAGTTCATGTCGGTGACGACATACTCGGCGATCATGTCTGTGAGGTCGCCGCGGGGGATGAGGGGGCTGCCCTCGGGGCTGCCCGCGCTCTCCTGCAGGCGGCGGGCGAGGCGTTGGAGGAGCTCTTGGAGCAGGCCCATGTCGAGTTCATCGATGGCGGCGGCGACATCGGGGTGGTCTTGGCGGGGGAGGGGAAGATGTTTGGCGTCGCGGTCCCAACGGCTGGTGAGGACGTCGACCGCGTGCCGGTAGACCTCGCGACGGTCGCGGGGGATGGTGGTACCCAGGCCGATGGAGGCCAAGATGGTCAGCAGCAAGGGGTTGCCCGCCAACTCCGCCACGGACGTGAATCCGCGCACGGCGTTGATGAGGCGTTCGCTGAGGCGGGAGGCCTCGTTGAGGTCGTCGCGGTGGGCAGCGATATACCAGCGCCGGATGAACGACTCGATCTGCCGCCGGGGAAGGTCCTCCAGCTTGGCCTGGGCGAACCCGGCGTTGGCGAACACCTCGCGGGTGAAGCCGATGACGCGCGAGGTGACGATGACCCGCACGTGCTCGTGAACTTCGGCGAATGCCGCCACCTGCCGGGCGACAGCAGCCCGCCGACCGGGGTCGAAGATCTCGTCCAAGCCGTCGAAGACCACCAGCACCGGCCGGTGCGTGCGCTCCAACAGGTACTCGAAGACGTTCCGCGGTAGGCACATGCGTTCGATGTTGTCGAACTCTTCCCAGAAGTCCTCCACCGTCCGGCCCCGCCACCTCTCGTCGGCGAGGTGCCGCAGCTCCACGACCACCGGCACCGTGCCCGCCTCCACCAGACCGCGCAGCTCGGCGGGCACCTCCTCCAGCCCGCCGGCGATCGCCAGCGCCAGAAACCGCGACAGCGTCGACTTGCCTGCCCCCGGATCGCCCAGCAGCACCAGTCGCTGGCCCTGAGCTGAGGCAACCGCCTCGAGGACCGGCACCGGCGGCCGCTCCACCCGTGTCTTACGCCACTCCTTGACCTGCTCCGCCCGCAGCCCCGGAGGCAACTCCTCCGCCGGCACCTCGCCGCGCTCCACCAGTTCCTGCCAGAGCCGCGCTGGCAATTCCGGCTTCGGCGGGTCCCACGACGCCGGCGGGGCCTCGAACACCTGCCGCAGCCGGATCATGGGCTGCTCACCCGCCCGCTCACTCCCACCCAGGACATCGAGGTTCAGCCGCCCGCACGTCACGACCAGGCGCTCGAAGTAGCGGGCCACAGCAGCATCCGCCTCGGCCTCCATACCGGGTGCGGTGGGAGTACGGCGCCGGCCGTCGGCGGTCTCCTGCCAGGCGCTGTCCAGCAGCAGCTGCCAGTCTCTGCGAGCCTCTGATGCGAGCCAGGCTGGGCGGACCCGGCCGTCCGAGTCGAGTGTCCGGGCATCAGTCCAGGACTCCCAGACCGCGACCAGGGCCAGGACCTGCTCGAAACTGTCCGGCTGTGGAGTGTTGAAGGACGCTATGCCCTTCGGAGCCCACCGGCTGGCCACCTTCCCCTCGAACGTCGATGTACCCGGCAGCCCAGTCCTGCGGACCTGCTGCTCCAGCGGCGCCTGAAGACCACCGGACCCGTGCCGCTCGCGGTACGCGGCCTCCGCCTCGGTGCGCAGCGTGCGCAGCCGCCGGTAAAGCGTCTCGCGGTGAACTCCCACAGCTTCTTCCCCCCTGATGCCGACCCTGTCTCGCCACCCGGCAGCCCCCGGCTGCCTGAAACGGGTGGATCGGGCAGCCGTACCGCACCAGTGCGGACCAGCAGGTTAGTACCCAACCTGCCTCACCCACCCCGCCCTTGAGACCAGACCACTCCCACGAGGCCAATCTCGAAGCAACGCCGGGCCCGGCGCACCACCATCCACACCGCCACAAGGGGGAAGACCCGCCATGGCCAACCGCCGCCGTAAGCCCGCCACCACCCGCTCCACGACCCCGCCCGCTGGCCCGCGGCCCCGCCCGCAGACGCTGTGGCGAGAAGCCGGCCGCCGCGCCGTCCTCGGCTTCGCCGGCTCCACCGGAGCCGTCGCCATCGCCGTCCTGGACTGGTGGCTTCGTACTCGTTGATCATGGATGTGCGCCGAGCTGCAAATCGGCCTGAGGCCGATGTCGCGGCCCTCGCCAGACCGGCCCGGACGGTAAGAGCCGCAAGGTCAAGACCGACCGGCACGGCACCGGCCTGTGCTACCGGGCTTGGTACGTCGGCCCGGACGGAACCGAGAAGTCCAAGAGCTTCCCGGACCGCCAGAAGCGGCTCGCCGAGCAGTGGCTCACCGGGATCGCCTCGGACATGTCCCGCGGTCGGTACATCGACCCGCGTGCAGCCCAGATCACCTTCAAGAGCTACGCCGAGAAGTGGCTCAAGACCCACGGCATCGACCCGGCCAGTGTGGTGGTCGTCGATCAGCGGTTACGCCTGCACGCGTTTCGCCTGATCGGGCTCTCGGCCGCTGGACTCGTTCCGCCCGGAACACGTCCGGGGCCTGGTGAACGCGCTGGAGAACGACCCGGCCGTGAGTGGCGGCTACGCAAGGAACCTCTACGGCGGCGTGCGGGCCGTCCTCAGTGCGGCCGTCGACGACGGGCTGCTGCCCCGGAACCCGTGCTCCGCGAAGTCCGTCCGTCCGCCGGCCGTTGAGCAACGCCGTGTTGTGCCGTGGTTGCCTGCCCAGGTTGAGGCAGTTCGTGCAGCGCTCCCCCAGCGTTACCGGCCCATCGTGGACGTGGGCGCCGGGTGCGGGCTTCGTCAAGGCGAGATCGTGAGGTTGGCGGAGGATGCGCTCGACTTCGACGGCGGCATCATCCGGGTCGTCCGGCAGGTGAAGCTGATCCGAGAAAAGGCGGTGTTCGCTCCGCCCAAGTGCAACAAGGCGGTGTTCGCTCCGCCCAAGTGCAACAAGGAGCGGGACGTGCCGTTACCGCCCTCGGTGGCTGAGGCCCTGCGGGCTCACCTTGGCGCCTTCAAGCCGGTCGAGATCACGTTGCCCTGGCGCAAGCCGGACGGCCCGAAGGTGTCTGCCCGTCTCCTGTTCACGAACACCGCAAGCGGGCTGGTCTGGCGCAGCAACTTCAACATCCAGGAGTGGAAGCCCGCCCTCGCGTCGGTCGGTCTGATCTCGGACGCCGGAGGGAACGCCAAGTAACCCGTCCGCCCATGAGCACGGCATGCACGCCCTGAGGCACTTCTGGACGCCGGCGAAAGCATCAAGGCCGTGAGCGAGTACCTGGGACACGCCGACCCTGGGCTGACGCTGCGGGTGTACGCGCATCTGATGCCGTCGAGCCAGGAGCGTACTCGGAAGGCTGTTGACGCGATCCTGCTTCGTAAGGCCAATACATAGCATCGCACCTGCTGGGTGGGGCAACACCTCAAAGTGTCGCTCCACCCGGCATATGCATATCTGGCTGGCGCGGAACCGGTCTTCCGCTTCCTACACGATGTGGACACGCTCGTACTCGCCGTCAGGGCTGCGCAGCACAACATCGTTACCTTCACCCATGCGCTCTTCCAAGAAGGCGTAAACCTGCACCGCTCTGTTGATCACGTCTGTCTTGGTCAGCCCTGTTGCCTCCACGAGCTTATTGATGGCTTCCACTGCCGGGGGCACGAGCGTGACTGAGTACCTCTCGTTCGCCGGCAGGCGACTCTTCACCGAAGCCATAGACACCTCCCTTCCTCTTCAACCTTGCTGATCTTAGTGCGCGTACGCACCTAGATGACGCGCTCAGGTCCAGCTTCTAACACCCACCATGCCATATCCAGGTGCAATAACGCACCTGGTGGTGTTACGGTGTGCCCAAGCTGACTGAGACGGTCCATCAGACCGCGCCCCAGTCAGCCAACTCCATGCGATGCGAGAGGAGGGCCCGTTGATAGACACAGAACACCAACTCGGGGGGATCTTGCCTCGATAGTTAGCGCAGGTGCGAGCACCTGCTGAGACTCGAAGGGGGGGTACACCATGGAGCTCACCGCGTGGCTACGTCCGGTCCCGATCTAGCTACAGGGTGCTAGATGACGTACCGGGCGGAGGAACGGTTACTACCCAGGCAAAGCGCCTGGACCAACGTGAACCGGGCCTCAGAAAGCCCACAATGAGTTCTAACGAAGTGATCCCGTTCAACAGCAGCGACGAACCCAGCGCCGCCGCCTACGTCAAGATCACGACCACTCGTAGTGGCCCGACCTTCACTGCGGCCGTTCCGAGTGGAGAAGCGGGGCGCATGCTGGAGACGAGCCACCTTGCCTTCGGCATCTGCGGAACCGTGATCGGACCGCCGGTCATGGCCAAGGCTCTCGAAGTGGCCGGCCTCGGACTGCCGTGGCAGATGACCGCCGCGCTTCTTTCCCTGGCGGCCATCCTGCCGCTGGTCTGCTACATGGTGGCAACCCGCCGCCGGATCTGACGGCATCGGCCCGCTCCGTAAGATGGGGCGGGCTTAGCCATGCTCCGACGGCCCGGACACGGCCCGAGCCCCGACACGGCCATGTTCTACACACCCAAGAGTGCCGGTCACAGCGTCAGCGAGCTGCGCGCAACACCAGTTCTCCGGGCTTGGGCATGGTGGTACCAGTGTCTCAGATCGACTTGGGGTGCCCGGGCCGGAGCGGGGTGGGGGTGGTCACCCGTAAGTGTCGGCCGTCAGCTCTGATCAGCCTTGCAGCACAGGGGCGCGTGCTCCAGGGATGAGACGATCTCTCCGGAGGGGTGCGAGTGGACCTGCTGGAGCTGATGGAGTGGCTGGCCGAGCGCGGAGTCACGACGGTCTTCAAGGCCGACGGTGACCGCATGGTTGAACAGCGGACCGCATGGATGGTCATCGTCAGCGGTGGGCCGTTCGGCGAGGATTCGTTCTTCCGTGCCGACCTGGCCACGGCAGACGCATGCCTTGAATCATTGCTCGCCCACCTGGAGGACAGGGGCCTGTCGCCGTTCGCGTGATCAACGGTCTCCTGCGGGCGGAAGACGGTTTGTCGAACGGCGCAGCGTCAAGAAGCGGCAGCCGGAGTAAGCGGACAACGCAGTGGGCCCCGCTCTCGGAAAGAGAGCGGGGCCCAGAGACCGTAGACGGGCTCAGGACCCCACGAACGCCACCAGCAGCAGCCACACCACCGGGGCCGTAGGGAGCAAGGAGTCCAGGCGGTCCATGATTCCTCCGTGGCCGGGGAGGAGGGTGCCCATGTCCTTGATGCCGAGGTCGCGCTTGATCATGGACTCGCCGAGGTCGCCCAGCGTGGCACTGCACGCGACCGCGAGGCCGAGGATCAGGCCCTGCCACCAGGCGCCGTCGTCGATGAGGAACTGCATGCACAGCGCGCCCGCGACCATGGCGAAGGCGACCGCGCCCATCAGGCCCTCGCGCGTCTTGCCGGGGCTGATGCGCGGAGCGAGCTTGTGCTTGCCGAAGCGCCAGCCGACCGCGTACGCGCCGGTGTCGCTGACCACGGTGAGGACCAGGAACGTCAGCACCCGCCAGGCACCGTCGCCGGCGGTGAGCATCATCGCCACGAAGGTCGCCAGGAACGGCACGTAGAACGCGGCGAAGACACCGGCCGTGACGTCCTTGAGGTAGCCCTCCGGCGGCTGCGTCATCCGCCAGACCAACACCGCCAGCGCGGTGAGCGCCATGGCGACCCAGGCACCCTCGGCGCCGCGCGCGTACCCGGCGACGACCATGGCCGCACCGCCCACCGCGAGCGGCACCAGGGGTGCCTTGATCCCCTTGCGCTCCTGGAGCCGGCTGGTCAGCTCCCACAGACCGACGACCACCGCGACGGCGACCACACCGACGAAGACAGCCTTGACGACGAAGAGCGAGGCGATGATGACCACGCCGAGCCCCACGCCGACGCCTATGGCCGCGCTCAGGTCACGGCCCGCGGTCTTCTTCGGCACGGGCACCGGCTGAGGGGCGTCGGGCATCGGGTCGTCGTCCTGGTCTCCGCCATACGCGGGTACGTCGGGCACGCTGGGCATGGGGCGAGTCTGCTGCGCCTCGGGCGCATCGTATGCGGGACCCGCCGTGACAGCCCCCTGGAGTGGCCCACCCGCGGTGGGCCCCCAGTACCCGGCCTGCCCCGCCTGCGGCGGCGCCCCCCAGGAAGAGTCGCTCATCAGACTTCGAGCAGCTCCGCTTCCTTGTGCTTGAGGAGCTCGTCCACCTGCGCCACGTACTTGGCGGTCAGGTCGTCGAGCTCCTTCTCGGCGCGGCGGCCCTCGTCCTCGCCGACCTCGCCGTCCTTGATCAGCTTGTCGATGGCGTCCTTGGCCTTGCGGCGCACGGAGCGGATCGAGACCTTGGCGTCCTCGGCCTTGTGCTTGGCGACCTTGATGTAGTCGCGGCGGCGCTCCTCGGTCAGCTCGGGGAACACCACACGGATGATGTTGCCGTCGTTGCTGGGGTTGACGCCCAGGTCGGAGTCCCGGATCGCCTGCTCGATGTTGCGCAGCGCGCTCTTGTCGAACGGGGTCACCACGGCCATGCGCGGCTCCGGCACGGAGAACGAGGCGAGCTGGTTGATCGGCGTCGGGGCACCGTAGTAGTCCGCCACGATCTTGTTGAACATCGCGGGGTGCGCACGGCCGGTGCGGATCGCGGCGAAGTCCTCCTTGGCGACCACGACGGCCTTCTCCATCTTCTCCTCGGCTTCGAGGAGGGTCTCTTCGATCACCACTTGCTCCTGCGTGTCTTGAGTAAGGCCCGGCCGCGATGCCCGTTCGGGCGGCGGGCCGGCTGCGTCGCGTCTGCTTCCTGCACGGTTCCCGACCGGCAGGACATTGTCCATCCCCCGGCCGGGGCGCGTCCCGTCCTTGCCCCGGACGGGTCGCGCCGGTGGCGCGGGGTCGCCGGTCAGTCCCGGCTGCCCTCGTCACCCACGAGCGTGCCGATCTTCTCACCCTTGACGGCCCGCGCGATATTGCCCTCGGCCAGCAGCTCGAAGACGACGATCGGCAGGCTGTTGTCGCGGCACAGGGTGACGGCGGTGGCGTCGGCGACCTTGAGGTCACGGGTGATGACCTCGCCGTAGCCGAGCGCGTCGAACTTGACGGCGTCGGGGTTGGTCTTGGGGTCGGCGTCGTAGACCCCGTCCACCCCGTTCTTGCCCATGAGCAGCGCCTCGGCGTCGATCTCCAGGGCGCGCTGGGCGGCGGTGGTGTCGGTGGAGAAGTACGGCATGCCCATCCCGGCACCGAAGATGACCACGCGGCCCTTCTCCAGGTGGCGCACGGCGCGCAGCGGGATGTACGGCTCGGCGACCTGGCCCATGGTGATGGCGGTCTGCACGCGGCTGTCGATGCCCTCCTTCTCCAGGAAGTCCTGGAGGGCGAGGCAGTTCATCACGGTGCCGAGCATGCCCATGTAGTCGGAGCGGGCCCGGTCCATGCCGCGCTGCTGCAGCTCGGCGCCGCGGAAGAAGTTGCCGCCGCCGATCACGACCGCGATCTCCGCGCCGTCACGCACGACGGCGGCGATCTCGCGGGCGATCTTGTGCACCACGTCCGGGTCGACGCCGAGGCCACCGCCGCCGGAGAAGGCCTCTCCGGACAGCTTCAGCAGAAACCGGCCGCTTACTTTGCCGTCGTCGCTCTTCTGGGCCTTGGTGGTCATGGAGATCCCGCCTCTTTCACGTGTTGCACATACGAAGAAGGCCATTGCCGGTGGGTCGCTTCTCGCTCCCTTGCGCGGCAATGGCCTCCTCGTCAGATCTGCTGCCGTCCGCCGCACAGCCACGGGCGGCGGTCTGCGCGGACGACTGCTGTCGACCCTATCGGGGTCGCGCGTCGATCGCGGTACGGACTCAGATGCCGACCTTGATGCGCGAGAAGCGCTTCAGGGTGACACCGGCCTCGTCCAGCACCTTCTGGACGGACTTCTTGTTGTCCAGCGCGTACGGCTGGCCGAGCACCGTGGCGTCCTTGAAGAAGCCGTTGAGACGACCCTCGACGATCTTGGCGATCGCGGCCTCGGGCTTGCCCTCGGCGCGGGTGGTCTCCTCGGCGATGCGACGCTCGGACTCGACGACCTCGGCCGGCACGTCCTCCTTGGAGAGGTACTTCGGCGCGAAGGCGGCGATGTGCTGGGCGATGCCCTTGGCGACCTCGGCGTTGGGCTTGTCCAGCTCGACGAGGACACCGATCTGCGGGGGCAGGTCGGGCATCGTGCGGTGCATGTACGCGGTGACGTAGCCGTCGGTGAACTGCGCGAAGCGGTCCAGGACGATCTTCTCGCCGAGGTTGGCGTTGGCCTCGTCCACGAACGCCTGGACGGTCTTGCCGGGCTCGATCTCGGAGGCGAGGAGCGCCTCGATGTCGGCCGGGGAGGTCTTGGCGACGTGCTCGGCGATGGCGTTGGCCACGGCCTGGAACTTGTCACCCTTGGCGACGAAGTCCGTCTCGCACTTCAGCTCGACGAGGACACCCTCGGAGTTGTCGTCGGCGATGATGGAGACCACGGCGCCGTTCTCGGCGGAGCGGCCCTCACGCTTGGCGACGCCCTTCTGGCCCTTGATGCGCAGCGCCTCGACGGCCTTCTCGACGTTGCCCTCGGCCTCGTCCAGCGCCTTCTTGCAGTCCATCATGCCGGCGCCGGTGAGCTCACGGAGCTTCTTGACGTCGGCGGCGGTGTAGTTCGCCATGAGTCAGTGAGTCTTTCTGGAAGTCTTGGGAGATCGGAGATCCGCACGGGCCCGCGACCGGCGGGTGGCCGGGTCGCGGGCGTCGTGTCGGGCTACGGATGACGGGCGGGGGCGGGGTTCATGCCGCCCCCACCGTCAGCTCCGGTGTCAGGCCTGCTCGGCCTTGGGGGCCTCGGCCTCGACCTCGGCGGCAGCCTCTTCGACGGCCTCGGAGACCGGGGCGTCGGGCGCGGGGGCCTCGGCGGCGATCTCGACGGCCTCGGCGGCCTCGTCGGCCTTCTTCTCGCCCTCGAGCAGGTCGCGCTCCCACTCGGCCAGCGGCTCGGCCGCGGCCTTCTCGCCCTTGTCACCGGTGGCGACGCGCGAGCGGGAGATGAGGCCCTCGGCGACGGCGTCGGCGATCACGCGGGTGAGCAGGGTGACGGAGCGGATCGCGTCGTCGTTGCCCGGGATCTTGTAGTCGACCTCGTCGGGGTCGCAGTTGGTGTCGAGGATGGCGACGACCGGGATGTTGAGCTTCCGGGCCTCGCCGACCGCGATGTGCTCCTTCTTGGTGTCCACGATCCAGACGGCGCTGGGCACCTTCTGCATCTCGCGGATACCACCGAGGGTCTTCTCGAGCTTGGCCTTCTCGCGGGAGAGGACCAGCAGCTCCTTCTTGGTCAGACCGGAGGCGGCGACGTCCTCGAAGTCGATCTGCTCGAGCTCCTTGAGGCGCTGCAGACGCTTGTAGACGGTCGAGAAGTTGGTGAGCATGCCGCCCAGCCAGCGCTGGTTGACGTAGGGCATGCCGACGCGGGTGGCCTGCTCGGCGATGGCCTCCTGCGCCTGCTTCTTCGTGCCGACGAACATGACCGTGCCGCCGTGGGCGACGGTCTCCTTGACGAACTCGTAGGCGCGGTCGATGTACGACAGCGACTGGAGCAGGTCGATGATGTAGATGCCGTTGCGCTCGGTGAAGATGAAGCGCTTCATCTTCGGGTTCCAGCGACGGGTCTGGTGACCGAAGTGGACGCCGCTCTCCAGCAGCTCCCGCATCGTGACGACGGCCATGGCCATCTCCTTGAGATTCTCGGTTGTGCCGCGTCCGCCGGACGGCGGTCGCGCCTGACGCCCGCGGTGCGCCGTGCCGCGAAGGACCGAGGGGCGCTTGTACGAACCCTGTGACGGGCTTCGTACCGGGGCGTGCGAAGTCGACCCGGTGACCCGGATCGCCAGAAGAAGTGTACGGGACGGCCAGGGCACCGGGTGACGCCGCTGTCCACAACCGGCAGGTTGTCCACAGATCCCGCCAAGATCGGCCGGCGAACGGCAGGGTTCTCGCATGCGATCACTGGTGCGATACGTGACGAACTGGGTGCTTGTGCCCCTGCTGTTGACCTTCGCCGTGCTCACGCCCCTGGCGTGGGCGGACCCGCCGCCCCCGGAGAAACCTCCTGGTGAGCGGGTGCCCGCGCTGGCCCGGACCTGGCCGGTGGGGACGCGTCCGGCGGTGCTGCGGGGCTGGGAGCCGCCCGCCACCGTGTACGCCGCCGGGCACCGGGGCGTGGACCTGGCGGCGGCGCGGGGCGCCCCGGTGCGGGCGGTGGCGGCGGGCCGGGTGTCGTACGCGGGGCGGGTGGCGGGCCGGGGCGTGGTCGCGGTGGCCCTGGCGGGCACCTCGCTGCGGACGACGTACGAGCCGGTGCGCGCCGGGGTGAAGACGGGCGCGGAGGTGGAGGCCGGGGAGGTGGTGGGGACGGTGGAGGGCGCCGGGTCACATTGCCCGGAGGCGTGTGTGCACTGGGGGCTGCTGGACGGGGAGACCTATCTGAACCCGCTGGACCTGCTGCCGCCTTGGCTGCTCGGCCGTGGTCCGTCCCGGCTGCTGCCGGTGCTGGGGGTTCCGGTGCCGCCGGGCTGAACGGTGTCAGCCCCGAAAACTCAGCCCCGGACGCCCCGCAGGGCCATGGCGACCGCCGCCTCGGTGATCGCCTCGGGGTGTTCGGCCGCACCGAGTTCGATACGGCGCACGGCCGCGTCCACGACGCCCTGGAGCAGCATCGCGGCCAGCCGGGGCTGCTCGTGCCCGAGGCCGGCCAGCGCCTCGACGATCATCGCCACCAGCCCGCCGTGCGCGGCGCGGATCTTCTCCCGCGCCCCGGCGTCGAGTTCGCTCGCGGAGATCGCCACGACGGCCCGGTGCCGCCGGTCCCCGACCAGGGCGAGCTGCCGGCGCACATACGCCTCGACCTTGCCCTCGGCGGTGGGCGCGTCCGCCATCGCGGCCTCGACCTCCGCCGCCCAGACGGGGAAGTCGACCGCGCACAGCTCCTCGACCACGGCGGCCCGCGAGCGGAAGTACTCGTACACCGACGACCTGGCAAGACCGGTGCGCTCCGCGAGCGCGGGGAAGGTCAGCGCGTCCGTCCCGCCCTCGGACAGCAGGGAGCGGGCCGCGTCCAGCAGGGCGGCTCGCTGCATCGACCGGTGCTCGGCCACGGAGGCCGCTCGAATCCTTGGCACGCCCCCCACTTTACGGACCGGCCGGGGAACACGGCAGGAGTCAGCGTCCGAAGCTCGCCAGCTTGGCCCGGAGCTGGAGCACCGACTTGGTGTGGATCTGGCTGACCCGGCTCTCGGTGACCCCGAGGACGTTGCCGATCTCGGCCAGGGTCAGACCCTCGTAGTAGTAGAGCGTGACCACGGTCTTCTCCCGGTCGGGCAGGGTGTTGATGGCCCGCGCCAGGAAGCGGCGCAGCTCCCGGTCCTCGGCCACCTCGACGGGGTTGTCGGCGGCGGTGTCCTCCAGGGTGTCCATGAGGCTGAGCCGGTCGCCGCCCTCGCCGCCGACGTGCAGCAACTCCTCCAGCGCGACCACGTTGGCCAGGGACAACTGGCTGAAGACCGCGTGCAGCTCCTCGACCTCCACGCCCAGCTCGGTGGCGACCTCCTGCTCGCTCGGGGTCCGCCGCAGCTTCGCCTCCAGCGCCGCATAGGCCCGCTCGTAGTTGCGCGCCTTCTGCCGGACCGAACGGGGAATCCAGTCCAGCGCCCGCAGTTCGTCGATCATGGCGCCGCGAATCCGGGTGATCGCGTACGTCTCGAACTTGATCTCGCGCTCGATGTCGAACTTCTCGATCGCGTCGATCAGCCCGAACACCCCGGAGGAGACGAAGTCGGCCTGCTCCACGTTGGGCGGCAGCCCGACGCTCACCCGTCCCGCGACGTACTTCACGAGCGGCGAGTAGTGCAGGATGAGCTGCTCCCGGAGGCGCTCGTCCCCCGTCGCCTTGTACGACCGCCACAGCTCGTCGAGCGTCGAAGGAGCGGGCGGTCGCACGCTGCCGCCGTCGCGGGCGGCTGGGGGGGCCGCCGCCCGGTCGGAGCCGGAGGTGTGCTGGGGCATTCGTCGCCTAGTGCCGTTCTGCCGTGAAGTGCTGTGAACTGCCGTGCCGTGAGCGGGGGATGCGGGGTAGGGGCTGGATACCGGGTCGTCGCTGGGCGCGGGCCGCGCAAGAGGGTGCGGGCCGGCCCGTCCGCGCCCGAACTTTCGTGAGCGTAGCGTGACTGAGGAGTCGCGGTGTGCGAACAGTGGGGCACCACCCGTGCGCGCACCCCTGTGCGACGCCGCTCCCCCGCGTCACCCGGTTCGCTCAGCGTGACCGGTTACGGGCGTCAACTCCGGTAAATCCCAAGGGCGTAGAGGATTCCCCCGGACGGCCGAACACCCTCGGTCAGGGCGGGTGCGGGTCTTTCCCGACCGACAGCATCGCCTGGCGTGTCAACTTCCAGCCGTCGTCGTGTCGTTCGACGTAGCCAAGCGCTCGAAGCTCGTACAGCCGGGCGACCGCCTCCTCGCGGGTGGTGCGCGCCTCGCGGGCGATCTCCTCCGGGCCGGCCGGGCGGGCGGCGGGCAGGGCGGCGAGGACGGTGGCCGCGTCGGGGTCGAGCAGGTCGCGCGGGAGCACCGGGCCGCGCCGGGGCGGGGCCAGTTCGCCGATCCCGCCGACGAGTTCGATCACGTCCGCCGCGTCGGTGACGAGCACCGCCTCCCCGCGCAGCAGCTCGTGCACCCCTGCGGAGCGTCCGCTGGTCACCGGGCCGGGCACTCCCATGGTGAATCTGCCGAGCCGCTGGGCGGCGCGGGCCGTGACCAGGGACCCGCTGCGGCAGGCGGCTTCCACGACGACCGTGCCCCGGGTGAGCGCGGCGATCACCCGGTTGCGGACGATGAAACGGCTGGGCGTCGGATGGTCCCCCGGTGGCAACTCCCCGATGACGAGACCTTGTTGAGCGATCCGGTCGATCAGCGCGGCATGCCCGCGCGGGTACGCCTGGTCCACCCCCGAGGCCAGCACGGCCACGGTCGCCCCGTCGGCCGCGAGGGCACCCCGGTGTGCGGCGCCGTCGACCCCGTACGCCCCGCCGGAGACGACCACCCAGCCCCGCTCGGCCAGCCCGGCGGCGAGGGTGGCGGCCACATGGGAGCCGTACTCGGTGCAGGCGCGGGCGCCCACGACGGCCACGGAACGCAGCGCCCACATCCGCAGCCCCGGCCGGCCACGCACCCACAGACCCACCGGGCGCCCGTCGCCCAGGTCGTCGAGCTGGGCGGGCCACTCGGCGTCCCCCGGACACACGAACCGTGCCCCGGCCTCCCGCGCGGCCGCCAGGTCCGCCTCCGGCTCGGCCCGCACCGCCCGTGCCAGCAGCCCGCGCCAGCGGGTGCCGCTCACCCCCGGCAGAGGGTCGCCGCCCTCCCGCAGCCGCCGCACCACCTCCGGCACCCCGAACAGCCGCAGCCACCGTCCGCCGATGTCGTCGCCGGGCTCGATCACGCGGGTGAGGAACACCCGCCCGGTCCGCTCCTCCGCCGCCCGGTCCGCCGTCATGCCAGGGCTCCGATGGCCATGGGGACGCCACGGGGGACGCCGGTGCGCAGTTGCAGGGCGAGGGCCACGTCCCCGGCGTCCGGGCGGTCGTGTCCGACCAGGTCGGCGACGGTCCACGCCACCCGCAGCACCCGGTCGATGCCGCGTGCGGTGAGCACGCCCCGCTCCAGATTGCGCTCGGCCTCGTCCATCGCACCCGTGACGGCATGGAAGCGGCTGCGCAGTTCCCGGCCGGGCACCTCGCTGTTGGTGCCCCACGGGGTCCCGGCCAGCCGGGCCGCCGCCCGCTGCCGGGCCTCGCGCACCCGGTCGGCCACGGTCGCGGTGGACTCGCCGCGCGCACCGGGGTCGGTCAACTGGGCGCGGGTCACCGGATCGACCTCGACCCGCAGGTCCACCCGGTCCAGCAGCGGGCCGGAGAGCCGGGACTGGTAACGCCGGATCGCGGAGGGCGGGCAGTCGCACAGGGAATCGCGCTGCGAGAAACGCCCGCACGGGCAGGGGTTGGCCGCGAGCACCATCAGGAACCGCGCCGGGAACCGCACCACGCCCGCACTCCGCGCGATCACCACATGCCCGGACTCCAGCGGCTGTCGCAGCGCGTCCAGCGTCTGACTGTGGAACTCGGGCGCCTCGTCCAAAAAGAGCACGCCCCGGTGGGCCAGGGAGACGGCGCCGGGCCGGGCGATGCCGGGGCCGCCGCCGACCAGTGACTGCATGGTGGCCGAGTGGTGCGGGGCGCAGTAGGGCGCCACGTCGATGAGCGGTTTGCCCGGTGGCAGCAGCCCGGCCACCGAGTGCACGGCCGTGACCTCCAGGGAGTCCTGCCGGGTCAGCCGGGGC
This sequence comes from Streptomyces bauhiniae, assembly GCF_004784475.1. Classification (GTDB taxonomy): domain Bacteria; phylum Actinomycetota; class Actinomycetes; order Streptomycetales; family Streptomycetaceae; genus Streptomyces; species Streptomyces seoulensis. The sequence continues at coordinate 1,057,609 of NZ_SRRT01000001.1, read as the reverse complement.
AGTACGGCGGGGAGCCGTTCGGCGAGCATCGTCTTGCCCGCGCCAGGTGGGCCTTCGAGGAAGAGATGGTGACCGCCGGCGGCCGCCACTTCCACCGCCGAACGCGCCGAGGTCTGGCCCACCACGTCGGCCAGGTCGTGGCCCTGGTCGTGCTGGGCCGCTCCGGCGCTGTGCATACCGGTGGCCGAGCCGGTACCGGGCATCCGAAGCCCGGCGAGGAGTGGATCGGGGCGCCCGGGCGCGTCCGGCTCCTCCTCGGGCACCGGTTCGTCCGCGAGGACGGCGATGAGCTGGCGCAGGCTGCGTACGCCGAGCACGGACACTCCGGGCACCAGCGCGGCCTCGGCGGCGGCGCACTCCGGGACGACGACCTGGGTGTACCCGGCGTCTGCGGCGGCCAGCACGGCGGGAAGGATGCCCCGGACCGGCCGGACCCGGCCGTCAAGACCGAGTTCGCCGATCATGACGATGTCGGCGAGCACCCTGGGGTCGATGCGCTCGGCGGCACCGAGCACAGCACTCGCCACGGCGAGATCGAATCCCGAGCCGGCTTTGGGCACCGAGGCCGGGCTCAGCCCCACGGTGAGTTTCTTCTGCGGCCACTCGCCACCGGAGTTCACCACGGCGGCGCGGACCCGGTCCCGGCTCTCCGTCAGGCTCTTGTCCGGCAGCCCCACCAGGGTGAAGGCGGCCACTCCGGGCTCCAGGTCGGCCTGGACCTCGACGAGGACACCCTCGACCCCGACCAGGGCCACCGAGCAGGTGCGGGCGAATCCCATCTAGGCCACCCCCCGCGCATGCTCCACGGCGGGCGCCCCGCGCCGGGGCAGCAGCACCCCGACCAGATCGACCCGGACCCCTCCCGGCGGTGCTCCGCCGTGCGTATGCACCCATCGCTCGGCCAGGTCCAGCAGCCGTCGCGCCTTCTCGGGCGTCACGGCGGCCATCGGGTGCTGGAACTCCCCGCCCCGCCGGGTCTTCACCTCGCAGACGACCAGCGTGCCGCCGTCCCGCGCCACGATGTCGATCTCTCCCGAGCGTCCGCAGCGCCAGTTGCGCTCCAGGATGCTCATCCCGGCCTCGGTCAGCCGCCGCGCGGCCAGATCCTCGCCGTACCTGCCCAGTCCACTGCGTGCCTTGTTCATGTCGGCACCACCTCCGGCACCCACCGTGACGGGGCACGCCGAAAGAAGTGGATCTTGGTGGACGGAGCCTCACTTGTGGATATCTCCGCCACCCGTGTGAGTGACGACCAGCGTCGGCCCTACCCGAGCGGCCTCAGAACGACCTCACCCGCTCGGCAACTCCAGATCACTCTTGTTCAGCTCCTCAATGTTCACGTCCTTGAACGTCAACACCCGGACCTGCTTGACGAACCGCGCCGGGCGGTACATGTCCCACACCCAGGCGTCGGCCATCGACACCTCGAAGAACACCTCACCCTGGACCGAGTGCACCTGCATCTCGTAGTCGTTGGTGAGGTAGAAGCGCCGTTCCGTCTCGATCACGTATTTGAACAGACCGACGACGTCTCGGTACTCCCGGTAGAGCTTCAGCTCCATCTCGGTCTCGTACTTCTCGAGGTCCTCGGCGCTCATGGCAGCTTCCCCTTCAGCCGTGCGATCCCCCCATTGTGCGCCAGTCCGGCGAACCCTCAGACGATTTCCGTGTCGAGGGTCACGGGCGTGGCCGGGGGACCCTCGTCGAGCAGCGTGCGCAGCAGCCCGGCGAGCCTGGTCGGATACACCGTCTCATGCGCCCGCTCGAGTTCCCGGCACGTCCACCAGCGCGCTCCGGACACGCTGCGCCGCTCCAGCTCGGTCAGCCCGAGGGCGGCCGTCACCGTCTGGGTCGTACGGGCGAGGTAGTACCACTCGTCCTGGTCCCAGCGGCGCCCGGCGAACGGGAAGGAGCACCGGCGGCGCCACAGCACCGGGCCCAGGTCGACCTCGGTGATGCCGGTCTCCTCGACCAGTTCCCTCAGCGCGGCCTGCTCGCGGGTCTCGGCTCCCTCCACGCCGCCGCCGGGGGTGAACCACCAGTCGTCGGCCGGATCGTCCGGTTCGTGCCCGTGCAGCAGCAGGACGCGGTCGGCGGGGTCGAGCAGCACCACACGGGCGACCTTGCGCAGCCCGCCCGCGTAGGTGTCCTCAGCCGGCATGGACGGGCTCCGCGCTGCTCCGGGCGCGGGAACGGCCCACGCGCGCCGCGACCGGGCCGTAGGCGGCGCCGCCCAGGACCAGCACCGCACCGGCGACGATCATCACCTCGATCAGCCGCAGCGGACCCGGCTCCGACACCGTGCCCAGCGCCTCGAACCCGGTCGGCCGGGCCAGCATGCCCCGCATCGGCCAGACCACGGAGTCCACGCGGGCGTGCACCGCACCGCGGCTCACCGTGCCCTCGGCCGCGTCGGTGAGGTGGGCGGTGGAGTCCAGCGAGCCCTGGCGTTCGTCGCCGAGCAGGAAGAGGCGGCCCTTGGGCACGGTCACCGTCGGAAAGCCCTTGACCTCGGCCGGGGTGCCCTTGGGCAGATAGGGCTCGTCGACCGGCTTGCCGTTGACGCTCAGCTTGCCGTCGGTGCAGCAGGCGACGGTGTCCCCGCCGACCGCGACGACCCGCTTGACCACGTCGGCACCGGTCACCCAGGTCTTGTCGCTGAACACCACCACGTCACCCCGGCGCACGTCCGCGCCGTCGACCCGCTGGGCCAGCACCCGGTCACCGGCGTCGATGGTCGGGGTCATCGAGCTGGTCGGCACGGTGTAGGGCCGGTAGGTCACCGCGGCCCAGCCGAAGCCGGCCAGGAAGAGCAGCAGGCCGACGGCCACCGCCACGCCCGACAGTTTCCCGCCGAGGCCCCCGTTGGGCCCCGCGGACTCCGCGCCTTGGGCACTTGCCATGTCGTCTCCCGGTCCCCTCCGCCGGGGTCGCCCGGCCTGCCACGATCCGCCTTTGGTAGCACACCGGGCCGGAAAGCCGCGAGGGCGGTGTCCCCCGGTGACCGGTTCTTCACCAGGTCTTTCGGGAAACACCGCCCTCGGCAGCGTGCGTACCTCGCGCGCGAAAGCGCGGCTCACACCTCGCGCGCGGCCTCCGCGCCAGCGGGACGAGCCGCCTTACGGCGACGCCACACCGCCACCGGCACCACAAGCGCGACCGCACCGGCGCCCGGCGCGTACGGCAGCGAAGCGGCGGCCGAGCTCTGCTTGTCCAGGCCCGGCTGGTCGAAGGTGTCCGGGATCGGCAGGGTGCCCCAGCGGTTGATCGGCCACGCCTTCACGATCGCGCGTCCGACGACGTCCTTGACCGGGACCATGCCGTGGTTCTCGTCGGTCTGGTTGTACCGGGAGTCCCGCGAGTTCTGGCGGTGGTCGCCCATCACCCAGATGTAGCCCTTGGGCACCTTGACCTTGAACTGGCCGCCCTGGTCGTCCACGCTGCACGGCGTGTTGCCTGGGTAGACGTACGGCTCGTCCAGCGCCTTGCCGTTGACCTTCAGCGGGGCGCTGCCCTCGCACTCGACCGTGTCCCCGCCGACGCCGATCACGCGCTTGATGAGGTCCTTCTCCTCGGCGGACGGCATCAGGCCGATCCAGCTCAGCGCCTTCTGCACCGCGTTCTGCTCCGGCGTCGGCTCGCCCGCCAGCCACTGGCCGGGGTCGTGGAAGACGACGACCTCGCCGCGCTCGGGCTCGGAGCCGAACCAGGGGGTGAGCTTGTCCACCAGGACGCGGTCACCCTGCTGGAGGGTGTTCTGCATCGAGTCGGACGGGATCGAGAACGCCTGCACCAGGAACGTCTTGATCAGCAGGGCCAGCACCAGCGCGATGCCGACGAGGATCGGCAGTTCCTTCCAGAACGAGCGCTGCTTCTCCGGCCGGCGCGCGGCACCGCCGCCGCCCCCGCCGCCCTCGTCGGTATGCGGGGGCCGGCCGGGCGGGGTGCCGTCACCGGCCGCCGCGAAGCCGTTCCCGGAGTTCACGGCGCCGTCCGGGGCCGAGGCGTCGGACCCCACGGGGTGCCCGCGGTGCTCCTCGCCGTCGTGCCCCGACCGTGCGCCAACCGCCACATCCCCCACGCCAACTCCTTACTCTGTGCCGCCGCCTGCCCCATGCACGGTGCAGGCCCACCACTCCCATAACGAGCGGGAGTTCCGCAGGGGTCGGGAGCTGGGTCAGTCCGTTCGGATCGTAGGGGGCAACCCTATGCGACGGGGCACGGGCCGCACTCGCCCCGGACGCCGCGTCGGTGACGCTTGCGAAGGTTTTAGGTTCGTCCAGGCGCGTCCAGTGCGCGAAGGGCCAGCCGATGAACATCGCCCGGCCGACGACCGACTCCTCGGAGACGGTCCCGCCGTACGACGTGTTCTGGTGGAAGCGGGAGTCGGCGGAGTTGCCCCGGTGGTCGCCCATCACCCACAGGCGGCCCTTGGGCACCGTGATGTCGAAGGAGGTCGCGGAGGGGGCGTTGCCGGGGTAGATGTAGGCGCCCTCGGTGAGGGGGACGCCGTTGACCGTGACCCGGCCCTCGGCGTCGCAGCACTTCACATGGTCACCGCCGACCCCGATGACCCGCTTGATCAGGTCCTTCTCGTTGTCCGAGGGAAGCAGCCCGATGAAGGTCAGCCCCTCCTTCACCTGCTTGACCACGACCGGGTCGTTCTTCTTCGGTGTCTCCTCACCGGTCAGCCAGCCGCCCGGATCGTGGAACACCACCACGTCCCCGCGCGTCGGCCGGGAGCCGAACCAGGGGGTGAACTTGTCGACCAGGACCCGGTCCCCGATCCGGATCGTCTGCTCCATCGAGCCGGACGGGATCACGAACGCCTGCACCAGGAAGGTCTTCAGCACCAGCGCGATCAGCACCGCGACCCCGAGCAGCAGCGGGATCTCCCGCACCGCCGACCGTCTGCGTTTGCGCTTCACCTTGCGCTGGAGCTTGCGCCGCTCCGCCCGCGAACGGCCGGCGCTCGGCCGGGAGGTCCGGCGGGCGCCGGTGGGCAGCGGATTGTCGGCGGCCGCGCCGGTGACCCCGCGCGGCCTTGCCCGGTTACCCATGCGCGGCCTCCGCGGCAGGTACGTGCGCGTAGGCGCGGGGGCGCTCGATGCGCGTGAAGTGGCCGTACGGCCAGACGATCCAGTCGGCGCGGCCCACCACGTCCTCCACCGGGACCATGCCGCCGCCCGGGGAGCCGAGGTGGTCGCGGGAGTCGCTGGAGCGGGCGCGGTGGTCACCGAGCAGGAAGAGGCGGCCGTCGGGCACCACCACGTCGAAGGGCACGTCGGACGCGCTGTTCCCCGGATAGAGGAACCCCGTCTCGTCGACCGGGCGGCCGTTCACCTCGATCCTCCCCTCCCTGTCGCAGCAGACCACATGGTCGCCTCCCACCCCTACAACGCGCTTGACGTAGTCGGCGTGCCCGAAGTAGCCGGTCCCGTCGAACACCACCACGTCACCGCGGCTCGGACGGGCACCGAAACGGTACGCCAACTTGTTTACGAGTACGCGGTCCCCGACCCTCAATCCGGGCTCCATGGAACCGCTCGGAATCACGAACGGCCGCACCACGAACGTGCTCAGGAGCAGCAGGAAGACGAGGCAGGTGAGGAGCGCCAGGGTGAACCGGCCGCCCGGCACGCGCTCGGCGAGCGGGGCCAACGCGAAACGCGACCGGCCCCGCGTACCCGGTGTACCGGGTGGGCGGGAACGGTCGCGTTCGGCGGGCTGTGCTTCGGTGTCCATCGGGGCCAGATGCTATCCGGCCCCGTCAGGACTGAAGGCAGGCGCTCAGTTGTCGCGCTTCTCCTTGATCTTCGCGGCCTTGCCGCGCAGCTCACGGAGGTAGTACAGCTTGGCGCGGCGCACGTCACCGCGGGTGACGAGCTCGATCTTCTCGACGATCGGGGTGTGCACCGGGAAGGTACGCTCCACGCCGACGGAGAAGGAGACCTTGCGGACCGTGAAGGTCTCGCGGACGCCCGCACCCTGGCGGCGGATCACGACGCCCTTGAACTGCTGCACACGCGAGCGGTTGCCCTCGATGACGCGGACGTGCACGTTGACGGTGTCACCCGGGCGGAAGGCCGGGACGTCGGTGCGCAGCGACGCGGAGTCGACGGTGTCGAGCAGGTGAGACATTTCGTCTGCTTTCTTCGCTGATGCCACAGGTCATCAACGGAACTAGATGTTCGAAGAGGTCTGCCGTGCGGGTCGGAACGGGCGTCGTGTCCCCCTGTGGCAGGGGCGCACGCCGGACGGACGCACAACAGCGGCCTATTGTTCCACGCCCTCGCTCCTGCGCCAAAATCGCCCGGACGAGTGGCCCTCCGGGTCCGGGGACCAGCCCAGGATGGAGAGCATCTCCCGGTCCTTCTTGTCGAGCGTCGCGGGGTCGCAGCGCTCGATCAGATCGGGCCGGTTGGCGGTGGTGCGGCGCATCGCCTCGTCCCGCCGCCAGCGCGCGATCTTGCCGTGGTGCCCGCTGAGCAGCACGTCCGGGATGCCGTGGCCCCGCCACTCGGGCGGCTTGGTGTAGACCGGCCCCTCCAAGAGGTTGGCCATGGCGCCGGGGGCGAAGGAGTCGTCCCGGTGCGACTCGGCGTTGCCGAGCACGCCGGGCAGCAGCCGGGCCACGGCCTCGGTGATCACCAGGACGGCCGCCTCGCCGCCGGCGAGGACGTAGTCCCCGATGGACACCTCGTAGACCGGCATCCGGGTCGCGTACTCGTCGATCACCCGGCGGTCGATGCCCTCGTACCGGGCCGGGGTGAAGACCAGCCAGGGGCGCTCCGACAGCTCGACGGCGAGTTCCTGGGTGAAGGGGCGGCCGCTGGGGGTCGGCACGATCAGGGCGGGGCTGTGCGCGCCCGACTCGTAGCCGTCGGCCAGCACGCCGTCCAGGGCGTCGCCCCAGGGCTCGGTCTTCATGACCATGCCGGGGCCGCCGCCGTAGGGGGTGTCGTCGACCGTGTTGTGCCGGTCGTAGGTCCAGGAGCGCAGGTCGTGGACGTTCACGTCGAGCCGGCCGCGCGCGCGGGCCTTGCCGACGAGGGAAACGTTCAGCGGTTCCAGGTACTCCGGGAAGATCGTGACGACGTCGAGCCTCATGCGCCCTCGTCCTCGTCGCGCGCGGAGGCGATCTCGGCGCGGTCGTCGATCAGCCCCGGCGGCGGCGTGATGACCGCCCGCTGCTCCTCCAGGTCGATCTCGCTGACGATCTCCTCCACGAACGGGATCAGCACCTCGCTGCCGTCCGGGCGCTCCACGATGAAGAGGTCCTGGGAGGGCAGGTGGGAGATCTCGGTGATCCGGCCCACCTCCGTGCCGTCCTCGGTGACCACGTCGAGGTCGATGAGCTGATGGTCGTAGTACTCGTCCTCGTCCTCCGGCATCTCCTCCGGATCGACGTCGGCGATCAGCAGCGTGTTGCGCAGCGCCTCGGCGCCGGTGCGGTCGGTGACCCCCTCGAAGCGCAGGAGGAGACGGCCGCTGTGCACGCGGCCGGTGGCGACGGTGAGCGGCCCGGTGGACGCCGGGTCGGTGGCCAGGACGGCGCCCGGTGCGAGCCGGGACTCCGGCTCGTCGGTCCGCACCTCGACGGTGACCTCACCCTTGATGCCATGAGCACGGCCGATCCGTGCGACTACCAACTGCACGAGTACAGATCTCCTGTCATACGACTGCGGGCCGGGGACGGCCCAGTGGCCCTCCCCGGCCCGAGCCGGTTGCTATGAAGCGTCAGCGGACGTGGTCCACGTCGACGAGGTCGACACGGACACCGCGGCCGCCGATGGCGCCCACGACGGTACGCAGAGCACGCGCGGTGCGGCCGTTGCGGCCGATCACCTTACCGAGGTCGTCGGGGTGCACCCGGACCTCCAGCACGCGCCCGCGGCGCAGGTCACGCGAGGCGACCTGCACATCGTCGGGGTTGTCGACGATGCCCTTCACGAGGTGCTCAAGCGCCTCTTCGAGCATGCTGCTCAGGCCTCGGTCGACTCGGCGGACTCAGCGGCCGCCTCGTCCTTCTTCTCAGCCTTCTTCTTCTGGGTGATGGCCTCACCCTTGTTGTCGTCGTCGGAGCCGAGGCCCTCGAACGACGGACGCTCGGCCTTCGGCGCGGCCACGAGCAGCGGCGCGGGGGCCGGCTCGCCCTTGAACTTCTGCCAGTCGCCGGTCTTCTTCAGAATGGCGAGCACCGGCTCGGTCGGCTGCGCACCGACACCCAGCCAGTAGGCGACGCGATCGGCGTCCACCTCCATGACCGACGGGTTGTAGGTCGGGTGGTACTTGCCGATCTCCTCGATGGCCCGGCCGTCACGGCGGGTACGGGAGTCGGCGACGACGATGCGGTAGTGAGGCGAACGGATCTTGCCCAGACGCTTCAGCTTGATCTTGACTGCCACGGGAGTGAGTTCTCCTGGAATTGACGTGTTGGGCACGGCGGAGTTGCCGCGTGGGGTTGCGGTACCCGAGTGCCCGATGGACGCGTCAGCCGGAGGAGAGAGGGGTCCTGTGCGACTGTCGAGTACAGCTAGCCATTGTGCCACACCCTGCGGGGCCTTCCGGGACGGGGCCGGCGATCTTGGGCATGCTTGCGGGACGCGGCCCGCAGGGGGGTGGAAACCGACCGTACGGCTGCCACGAGCAGCCGTCGCGTCAGCCGGCCGCCGCTACGGTTTCCGGGATGCGGAACGGTTTGCCGCAGCCGCCGCACATGATCGGCGCCTGCGCCAGGACCGAGGGGACCACCCGGACGTTGCGCCCGCAGTCGCAGACCGCCTTGACCCGGACCCCGCCCCCGGAGGAGCCGTGCCGGGCGGCCGGGCCCCGGAAGGTGCGGGTGGTGTCGGCGGAGGTGGCCACCGTGTGCGCCTTCAGCGCCCGCTGCAGCCGGTCGATGGTCGGACGGTAGCGCCGTTTGGCCTCGGGGTTGAGCGTGACCAGCGAGAAACCGCTGCTGGGATGCGGCTCCTCGGGGTGGTCCAGGCCCAGCTCCTCGGCGACGGCGAGGAAACGGCGGTTGTGGTAGCGGCCGGCGCGCGAGGTGTCGCGCACCCCGCGAGAGGCGGCGATGCCGTGCACCGCCTCGTGCAGCAGCCGCTCGAAGGAGAGCTCGTGCCCGCACGCGGACGACGACTCCCCGATCAGTGATTCCGGTGCGGCGAGGTCGGGCAGCTCGGGGTGGTACCGCTGAATGTCGGCCCACGCCTGCGCCAGCTCCGCGGCGAGAACAGGTGGTGTCTGTGTCGTGCTCACGTAATGACAACGAGCGGGGGTGCCGCTGTGTTCCTATTCCGGGGCATCTCAAATAATTTGCACCTACCCGTCAGTTGTCGCCGATGCGTCCTGACGAGGGCGGGTCCGCCGTTTCACGCAGAAGCCTCGCAGCTCCCCACAAGCCGGTGCGTAGCAAGACGTACGGCGGCCGGCGTCGGCGGGGCTACTGCCACCGCCGGAACCCGCACGTTACCGGGTACGCCCGAGCGCCGCCGAACCCGGTGGTGCGCGGCAGCGTTGCGGGGGCGTGAATTCGAGCCACACGCGCCAACCGGCGGCAAGCCGGGCCCCACACCCACTGGACGACACGGCGAGCCGGGAGTTACCTGGCATACGTGGAAAGTGCGCACGCACGGCACACGGGGGCCACACACCGGGCACAGCGACGGACAGCCGGCGGATTGGGGCGCTACCTATGACACCTACGCTCGTGCGGGAGCACCTGGCCCACGCGGGTTCCGCACCACCCCGCGTGAACCCCCGCAAACGCGCGCGCGACTGGGCGGAGATCCAGGAGCGGATGCTTCTCCCGCTCCACGAGACCGTCCACGAGCGCCTCGAAGTGGGACCGGGCACCCGCCTGCTGGGCCTGTCCTGCGGCTCCGGGCTCGCCCTGCTGCTGGCGGCCGCCAAGGGCGCGGCCGTCACCGGCGTCGACTCCCGCCCCGAACACCTCGCCCTCGCCCGCGAACGCCTGGACCCGGACGGCCCCCTGGACGCCCGGCTCGTCCAGGCGGACTCCCCCGCGGACGCGGCCGACGACGACACACCCCCGTACACCCTCGTGACCGCCTACGAGACGGTCGGCGCCCTCGACGACTCCGCCGGCCTCGGTGACACCCTCGCCGCCGCGCTGCCGCTGGCCGCGCGCGGGGCCGCCGTGGTGCTGGCCGGCTGGGGCCCGCCCGAGCGGTGCGCCACCTCCACCGTGCTCCGGGTCGCCGCCAAACTGGCCGAACCGCTGCGCGGCGCCCGCACCTGGCGCCCGGCCCGCCGCGACGACCTGGAGGAGGTCGCCCGGCGCGCGGGACTGAGGCCGGACGGCTCCGGCCGGGTGGCCTGCCCCTTCGGCTACGCCGACACCGACAGCGCGGTACGCGGGCTGGTGTCGACCGGACTGTTCGACGCGGCCGTCGCGGCGACCGACCGCAAACAGGTCGGCAAGGAGCTGACCGAGTCCCTGCACCCCTACCGGCGCCCGGACGGAACGGTCTGGATGCCGAACGTCTTCCGCTACCTGATCGCCCGCGTGCCCTAGGGCCTGCCCCGACGCGCGAAGGGCGCCCCCTCACGAAGAAGGGGCGCCCTCGGCACGTACGGCGGGACCTCAGCCCATGAACTTCTTGAACTCGTCGGGGAGTTCGAAGTCCTGGCCGCCCTGCTGGGGCAGACCGAGCGCGTTGCCGCCCTGCGCGGCGGCCTCGCGGCGCTGGGCCTCCTCCAGCTCCTGCTGCTTGCGCTTCATCGGGTTACCCGAACGCTGCTTGCCCTTGGCCTTCTTGGGCTGCTTCTTGGAGCGGCCGGGGCCGCCGCCCATGCCCGGCATCCCCGGCATGCCCGGCATCCCGCCGCCCTGGGCCATGCGGGACATCATCTTGCGCGCCTCGAAGAACCGCTCCACCAGGCCCTTCACCGCGCTGACCTCGACACCGGAACCCTTGGCGATACGGGCGCGGCGGGAGCCGTTGATGATGGTCGGGTCGGTGCGCTCGGCCGGGGTCATCGACTTGATGATGGCGGCCGTGCGGTCCACGTCCCGCTCGTCGATGTTGTTGATCTGGTCCTTGATCTGGCCCATGCCCGGGAGCATGCCGAGCAGCTTGCTGATGCTGCCCATCTTCCTGACCTGCTCCATCTGGGACAGGAAGTCGTCCAGGGTGAAGTCCTGGCCCTTCTTCGACGCCAGCTTCGAGGCCATCTTCTCGGCCTCTTCCTGACTGAACGTCTTTTCCGCCTGCTCGATCAGGGTGAGGAGGTCACCCATGTCGAGGATGCGGGAGGCCATCCGGTCGGGGTGGAACGCGTCGAACTCGTCCAGCTTCTCGCCGTTGGACGCGAACATGATCGGCTTGCCGGTGATCTGCCGGATCGACAGGGCGGCACCACCGCGGGCGTCACCGTCGAGCTTGGAGAGCACCACGCCGTCGAAGCCGACGCCGTCGCGGAACGCCTCGGCGGTGTTGACCGCGTCCTGGCCGATCATGGCGTCGACGACGAAGAGGATCTCGTCCGGGGAGACGGCGTCGCGGATGTCCGCGGCCTGCGCCATCATCTCCTGGTCGATGCCCAGGCGGCCGGCGGTGTCCACGATCACGATGTCGTGGACCTTGGCCTTGGCGAACTCGATGGAGTCCTTGGCGACCTTGACCGGGTCGCCGACGCCGTTGCCCGGCTCGGGGGCGTACACCGCGACACCGGCGCGCTCGGCGACGACGCTGAGCTGGTTGACGGCGTTGGGGCGCTGGAGGTCGCAGGCGACGAGCAGGGGCGAGTGGCCCTGCTCCTTCAGCCAGCGGCCGAGCTTGCCCGCGAGCGTGGTCTTACCGGCACCCTGCAGACCGGCCAGCATGATCACGGTCGGCGGCTGCTTGGCGAACCGCAGACGGCGCGTCTCACCGCCCAGGATGGTGACCAGCTCGTCGTTGACGATCTTGAGTACCTGCTGGGCCGGGTTCAGGGCCCGGGAGACCTCGGCGCCGAGCGAGCGCTCCTTCACGTTCTTGATGAAAGAGCGGACTACAGGGAGCGCGACGTCGGCCTCAAGGAGCGCGATGCGGATCTCGCGGGCCGTGGCGTCGACGTCCTCCTCGGACAACCGGCCCTTGCCGCGGAGATTTTTGAACGTCGCGCTGAGACGGTCGGAGAGAGTATCGAACACGGCGGCGTCGGTCCTCGAGGTCGGAGTCGTTTTGGGCTGCCCTCCAGGGTATCCGGCCGCGCAAGCGATTCGTCCCCGCCCGTCGCACCCGGCGGGCGGGGAGTTCCGGCACCTGTGCTCAGGCGCGCAGCGTCTCCTCCAGCACCCGGGCCGTCGCGGTCGCGTCCTCCGGTGGCAGAGGCGCCCCGGTGCCGCTGGTGACGTAGAAGGCGTCGACGGCGTTGGCGCCCAGGGTGCTGACGTGCATGCTGCGGACCCGTACCGCCGCCTTTTCCAGGGCCGTGCCGATGCGGAAGAGGAGGCCGGGGGCGTCCTGGGCGCGGACCTCGATGACCGTGGCGTGGCGGGAGGCGGCGGGGGCGACGGTGACGCGTGGTGGCGGGGCCGCGCGGCCCCGACGGCGGGGGTAGGCGGCGTCGCGTTCGGCGAGGCGGCCGGTGATGTCCAGGGAGCCGTCGAGGGCGCGGACGAGGTCGGCGCGGAGCCGGCTGGCCTGCGGGAGCGAGCCGTACTCGGCGGCGACGCGCCAGTCGAGCAGCAGGACGGAGCCGCCGTCGTCCACATCGTCGGGGAGCCGCAAGGTGCGCAGCCCGCCCGTGCGGACGGTGAGCCGGTGCAGGGCGAGGACCCCGGCGAGGGCGGGCAGGACGCCGGGCTGGTCGGGGACGGCGATGAGCAGCTCGACGCCGAGCGGCTCGCCGGTCTCCTCCGGGGGGCCGGGTTCGGCCTGGGCGCGCAGGGCGAGGACGGGGCCGCCGGTGCGGTGGGCCTCGATGGCGAGGCGTTCCTGTTCGGCGGTGGGCGCGGCGGGTTCGGGTTCGGTGTCCGGGTGTTCGCCGGCGAGCACGGCGGACACGCGGCGGACGAGGTCGGTGACCAGGGAGCCGCGCCAGGTGGACCAGGCGGCGGGGCCGGTGGCGAGGGCGTCGGCCTCGGTGAGGGCGTGCAGGAGTTCCAGCGTGCTCTCGCTGCCGACGGCGTCGGCGACGGCGCGGACGGTGGCGGGGTCGTCGAGGTCGCGGCGGGTGGCGGTCTCGACCAGCAGCAGATGGTGCCGGACGAGGGTGGCCAGGACGGTGACGTCGGCGCGGTCGAAGCCGAGCCGGGCGGCGACGTCCTTGGCGATGATCTCGCCGGCCACCGAGTGGTCGCCGGGCCAGCCCTTGCCGATGTCGTGCAGCAGGGCGGCGACGAGGAGCAGGTCGGGGCGGCTGACGCGGCGGGTGAGGGCGGAGGCGCGCACGGCGGTCTCGATGAGGTGCCGGTCGACGGTCCAGACGTGGACGGCGTTGCGCTGCGGGCGGCAGCGGACGCGTTCCCAGTCCGGGAGCAGGCGGGTGATCAGCCCCTCGGCCTCCAGTGCCTCCCATACGTCGACGGTGGGGCGTCCGGAGCCGAGCAGGGTGATGAGCTGCTCGCGGGCCTCGGCGGGCCAGGGGGTGGGCAGGGGGCGCGCGGTGGCGGCCATGCGCCGTACGGCGTGCGGGGAGAGCGGGAGGGCGGCCTGCGCGGCGGCGGCCGCGGCGCGCAGGGGCAGTACGGGGTCGCGTTCGGGGCGTGCGGTGCGGGCGAGGACGGCCTCGCCGTCCTGCTCGACGACGCCTTCGGCGAGGGGTGAGCGTTCGGCGACGGGCTTGCCGCCGCCCAGCATGGCGCGCAGCCGGGGCCGTACCGCGCGGGCGCGCAGGACGCGGTTGACCTCGCGCCAGGTGACGTCACCGGCGTATGAGATCACGCGGGCGGCCTCGTAGACCTGGCGGAGCAATGTGTCGGCGTCGAGGAGGCCGAGTTCGGCGGCGACCTGGTCCTGTTCCTGGAGGGCGAGGCGGTCGGTGGCGCGGCCGGTGACGAGGTGGAGGGCGTCGCGGGCGTCGAGGAGGCGGCGGCGGGCGTCGGCGAGGCCCTCGCGGGGCGCGTCGGCGAGCCAGGAGGCGGCGACGGCTTGGAGGGCGGTGGCGTCGCGGAGTCCGCCGCGGGCTTCCTTGAGGTCGGGTTCGAGGAGGAAGCGGAGTTCGCCGTGGCGTTCGGCGCGTTCGGCGCAGAGTTCCTGGAGTTCGGGGAGGCGTTTGGGGGCCTGGTTGCGCCAGTCGGCGAGGATCGCGGTGCGCAGTCCGGCGGTGAGGCCGAGGTCGCCCACGAGGTGGCGGGCGTCGAGCAGGCCGAGCTGGACCTTGAGGTCCTCGCCCGCGGTCTTCCGGGCTTCGGCGGGAGTGCGGACGGAGTGGTCGAGGCTGATGCCGAGGTCCCAGACGGGGTACCAGAGCCGGTCGGCGAGGGCGGCGACGGCGGCGGGGTCGCTGCCGTCGTGCAGGAGCAGCAGGTCGAGGTCGCTGCGGGGGGAGAGTTCGCCGCGTCCGTAGCCGCCGACGGCGACCAGGGAGATGCCCTTGGCGGCGGGGGCGGCGGCGGTGAAGAGGCCGGTCAGCCAGTCGTCGGTGAGTCCGGCGAGGGCGGTACGGCGCGGCGGCCCGGACCGCGCCCCCTCGTTGAGGAGGTGCAGCCGGGCCGCCGCGTAGCCGCTGGGTCCCGTGTCGTCGGCTTCTTTACGGTCGTCCGTGCGCGTCACCCAGCGACTCCTGTCTTCGTTCGTGCTCAGAGCGCGTCCGGGCCGCGCTCGCCGGTGCGGACGCGGACGGCGGTCTCGACGGGCAGGGACCAGACCTTGCCGTCCCCGATCTTGCCGGTGCGGGCGGCCTTGACGATGACGTCGATGAGCTGCTCGGCGTCCTCGTCCTCGGCCAGCACCTCGATGCGGATCTTGGGGACGAGGTCGACGGTGTACTCGGCGCCCCGGTAGACCTCGGTGTGCCCGCGCTGGCGGCCGTAGCCGCTGGCCTCGGTGACGGTGAGTCCGTGGACACCGAACGCCTGGAGGGCTTCCTTGATCTCGTCGAGCCGGTGCGGCTTGACGACCGCCGTGATGAGCCTCATGCGTCCACCTTCTTGATCTTCGAGGCGGCGAGCGCCTGGGCCGTGGAGCCGCCGACGACTCCGCCGCCGGTGCCGCTGAAGTCGTACGCGGTCTCGGCGTGCTGGGACTGGTCGATGCCGGAGACCTCCTCGTCCTCGGGGACCCGCATGCCGAGGGTCTTGTCGATGAGGAAGGCGAGGACGGCGGAGGCCAGCAGGGAGTAGGCGAGGACGGCGAAGACGCCGGCGCACTGCTTCCAGAGCTGGTCGAAGGTGTGGTCGCCGTAGAAGACGCCGGCCGCGTCGGACTGGCCCTTGCCGGTGGCGAAGAAGCCGATGAGCAGGGAGCCGACGATGCCGCCGACCAGGTGGACGCCGACGACGTCGAGGGAGTCGTCGTAGCCGAACTTGAACTTCAGGCCGACGGCGGCGGCGCAGGCGACTCCGGCGATGACGCCGACGGCGATCGCGCCGAGCGGGGAGACGGCGCCGCCGGACGGGGTGATGGCGACGAGTCCGGCGACGGCGCCGGAGGCCGCGCCGAGGGTGGTGCAGGCGCCGTGGCGGATCTTCTCGTAGGCGAGCCAGGCCAGCATGGCGGCGGCGGTGGCGACCTGGGTGTTGACGAACATCAGGGCGCCCACGCCGTCGTCGTTGCCCAGCCACGAGCCGGCGTTGAAGCCGAACCAGCCGAACCACAGCAGACCGGCGCCGAGCATGACCAGCGGCAGGCTGTGCGGGCGCATCGGGTCCTTCTTGAAGCCGACGCGCTTGCCGATGACCAGGATGACGCCGAGGGCAGCGGCACCGGCGTTGATGTGGACGGCGGTGCCGCCCGCGAAGTCGATCACGCCGAGCTTGAAGGCCCAGCCGTCGGAGGCCCAGACCCAGTGGGCGACCGGGATGTAGACGACCGTGGCCCACAGGGCGACGAACAGGGCCCAGGCCGAGAACTTGACCCGGTCGGCGAGGGCTCCGCTGATCAGGGCGGGGGTGATGATGGCGAACATCATCTGGAAGACCATGAAGACGAACACCGGGATGGTGTAGCCCGGCCAGAGTTCCGTCAGCCCGATGTTGCTCAGTCCGAGCCAGTCGGCGTTCCAGCCGATGAAGGCGGACCCGGAGCCGAAGGCCAGGGAGAAGCCGTAGAGCACCCAGAGGAGGGTGACGATGCCGATGCTGATGAAGCTCATCATCAGCATGTTGAGGGTGCTCTTGACGCGGACCATGCCTCCGTAGAAGAAGGCCAAGCCCGGTGTCATGAGCAGCACCAGGGCGGAACAGATCAGCATGAAGCCTGTGTTCGCGGCGGACAGTTTGGGTGCCTCCGCGGCAAGCGTGATGGCTGCTGCCATCGGCGTCTCCTCATCGGTTGTACGGCCCCGTGCGGGCGGTGCCTGAGCGGTCCGGTCAAGTGAGGGGTGGGCCGGTTATGCGCCAGAGACTGACGCAGCGCGGTTTCGACCGGGGCGCCCGCCTGTTTCGCGGGGGTGACGAAGGCACCTGGCGTGTTACGCCTCCATGAACTGCCCGCTGCCGCGCACACCGGTCGTTATCGTGGCGCAACCGGCGCCGGGCTCGCCGTAGCGACAGGCGGGTGGGGGCATACGTGAACCGGCCGCGTCCGGCCTCTCGATGACCTGGCATGGGGGAGCCGAGTCGGGCAGTTCGGGAGGACCGGCCGCGGCCGGGGCATGGGGTGGCGCGGGCCGATCAGCCCGACTCGGCGCTCTCCGGAAGGTCGACGGCGAGCTGTTCGGTGAGGTCGACGACGGCGGAGAGGTCCCCGAAGTCCCGCACGGCCGCGCCGACCGTCTTGCGGATACGGGTGTTGACCCGTTCCGAGCGGACCTTGCGGGCGGTCTCCATGGCGCGGGAGGCGTAGGCGCTGCCCCGCTCGGGTTCGCGCTGGAGGAGGTGCACGGTGGCCATGCCGATCAGGTTGAGCGCGTAGGACCGCTGGTGTTCGCCGTCCTTGGCGAACAGGTCGACGGCGCGCTCCATCAGCGGCTCGGCGAGCGAGGCGTAGGTGGGGCTGCGGCCGGCGACATAGGCGAGGTCGCGGAAGGAGTGCGAGTTCTCGCCGTGCAGTTCGGCCTCGGAGAAGAACCTGATCCAGTCGGGGTCCGGGTCGTCCCAGTCGTCGGCGTCGGCGAAGGTGTCCTCGGCCATGCGGACGGCGCGCTTGCACTTGCCGGGCTGGCCCATGTTGGCGTAGGCGCGGGCCTCCATCGCATACAGCATGGACTGGGTGCGCGGACTGGCGCAGTCCCGGCTGCCGTACTGGGCGAGGTGGATGAGTTCGAGGGCGTCGTCCGGGCGGCCGAGGTGGATCATCTGGCGGCTCATGCTGGACAGCACGTACGACCCGAGGGGCTTGTCCCCGGCCTCCTTGGCCGCGTGCAGCGCGAGCACGAAGTACTTCTGCGCGGTGGGCTGGAGTCCCACGTCGTACGACATCCAGCCGGCGAGTTCGGCGAGTTCGGCGGCGACCTTGAAGAGCTTGCGGGTGGTGGCCTCGGGCTGGGGTTCCTGGAGGAGGTCGGTGACCTCGTGCAGTTGCCCGACGACCGCCTTGCGGCGCAGGCCGCCGCCGCACTGGGCGTCCCACTGGCGGAACATCTTGGTGGTGGACTCCAGCAGCTCCAGCTCGGGGCGGGAGAGCCGGCCGGGCCTGCGGGGTTCGTGCAGCGGGTCGGGCTCGGGCGGGGCCGGCGAGGCGGGGGTGGGGACCAGCCAGCGCTGCATGGGCTCGATGAGCGCGGGGCCCGCCGAGAGGCCGAGGGAGGTGCCGAGGAAGCCGCGCCGGGCGAGCATCAGGTCGCTGCGGGAGAACTCGCTGAGCAGGGCGACGGTCTGCGGGCCGGTCCAGGGCAGGTCGACGCCGGACGCGGAGGGCGACTGGCGGGCGACGCGCAGGCCGAGATCCTCGATGGAGACGACGCAGCCGAAGCGCTCGGAGAACAGCTCGGAGAGGATGCGCGGGATCGGTTCGCGCGGGTTCTCGCCGTCCAGCCAGCGGCGGACGCGCGAGGTGTCGGTGGAGATGTGGTTGGCGCCGAGCTGCCGGGCCCGGCGGTTCACCTGGCGGGCCAGCTCCCCCTTGGACCAGCCGCTGCGCACGAACCACGAGCCGAGCAGGTCGTTGGGGCGCTTGTCAGCGTTCGTCCCGCCACCGCCGTTGCCGCCCACTGGAACGCCCCCATTCCCTGAAATCCACCTGTCGCCGGATGCGCCAAGCCCTATCAGAATGCCGGTGGACCGGGCCGCCCGTCCGCTGGTTCTCACCCTTCGAACGAGCTGACGGCTTGCCTCCGGCATACCCATGACTGCATGTGCCCCCGGGACTCGCACACTCACAGTAATCCCACGATCACCCTTCCAGCCACGGCGATCCTTGAAACGCCACCATTCGCCACCCCTTCGAATGAACTCACGATGACCGCCGCGCGCTTCACTTGACACCGGACGACCGACAGTGGGCGGAGGGAAGCGCGTGGGGGCGCGCGAAGCCCCGTTCACCACCGTTCGTGCCGCGATGCGCCGCCTTGTCCCGGTAGAGGTGAGGGAAAGCGGGAGTCGAGGAGTCACGTTCCGCATCCCTCTCGCTCCGTTTCGTAACCACCGGCGCGCTGGACCCGTTGGAGGGGGCATGGGCTTCACGATCGGCGGCATCCGGGAGATCCGCTCCGGCACGCGTCGGCGCGGCCGCACGCCGGAATGCACCACGGCCGCCGAGTTCACCGGCCTGTGGGGCTGGGACGTGGTGCCGGGGGCGCGTGCCTCGGGCGGCGCCTGCTCCTGCGGGCGCGCCGACTGCCCGGAACCGGGCGCGCATCCGCTGGACTTCGCGCCCCGGGTGCCGGCCGGGGCCACGCTGGACGAGGCGAGCCGGGCGTGGGCCGAGGTACCGGGCGCCTCGGTGATGCTGCCGGTGGGCCGGGCGTTCGACGTGATCGAGGTGGCGGAGGCCGCAGGACGCCGGGCGCTGGTGCGGCTGGAGCGGATGGGGCTGCCCCTCGGTCCGGTCGCCGCGACCCCGGAGGGCCGCGCGCACTTCCTGGTCGCCCCCGGCACCGCCGCCGAGCTGCCCCACCTGCTGTACCGCATGGGCTGGGACGACCCCGGGGCGCTGGACCTGCGCGGCCTCGGTCCGGGTACGTACATCACCGCCCCGCCCTCGGACCGGGGCGGCCTCGGCCCGGTGCGCTGGCTCCGGCCGCCGGTGCTGGACGGGGCGGCGCGTCCGCCGGCGGCCCGGCTGCTGCTGGGCACGCTGGCCTATGTGGCGCACCGCTCGGCCGCCCCGGCGTAGCGCGGCGCACTCCTCGTACGGCGAAGCGCCCGTCCCCCGGTTCTGCTGGGGGCGGGCGCTTCGGCGTGGTCGCGGGCGGGGTGACGGGGGTCAGTCACCGAGGAGCGCGTCGACGAACGCCTCCGGGTCGAACGGCGCCAGGTCGTCGGGGCCCTCACCGAGGCCGATGAGCTTGACCGGGACGCCCAGCTCGTTCTGCACGGCGATGACGATGCCGCCCTTGGCGGTGCCGTCGAGCTTGGTGAGCACGATGCCGGTGATGTCCACGACCTCGGAGAAGACGCGGGCCTGCACCAGGCCGTTCTGGCCGGTGGTGGCGTCGAGGACGAGCAGCACCTCGTCCAGCGGGGCGTGCTTCTCCACGACGCGCTTGACCTTGCCCAGCTCGTCCATGAGGCCGGTCTTGGTGTGCAGACGGCCGGCGGTGTCGATGAGCACCACGTCGACGCCCATCTCCTTGCCCTCCTTCACCGAGTCGAAGGCGACGGAGGCGGGGTCGCCGGCCTCCGGGCCGCGCACGGTGTAGGCGCCGACGCGCTCGCCCCAGGTCTGGAGCTGGTCGGCGGCGGCCGCGCGGAAGGTGTCGGCGGCGCCGAGGACGACGGTGCGGCCGTCGGCGACCAGGACGCGGGCGAGCTTGCCGGTGGTGGTCGTCTTGCCGGTGCCGTTGACGCCGACGACCATCACGATGCCGGGCTTGCGGCTCTCCGGCTCGGTCTTGACCTCGCGGTCCATGTCGGTGCCGACGAGCTTCAGCAGCTCCTCTCGGAGCAGGCCGCGCAGTTCCTCGGGGGTGCGGGTGCCGAGCACCTTGACGCGCTCGCGCAGCCGCTCGACCAGTTCCTGGGTGGGCTGGACGCCGACGTCGGCGGTGAGGAGGGTGTCCTCGATCTCCTCCCAGGTGTCCTCGTCGAGGTGCTCGCGCGACAGCAGCGTGAGCAGGCCCTTGCCGAGGGCGTTCTGGGAGCGGGAGAGGCGGGTGCGGAGCCGGATGAGACGTCCGGCGCTGGGCTCCGGGATCTCGATCTCGGGAGCCTTCTCGGCGGCGGGGGGCTCCTCGACGGTGGTGGGGGCGCCGCCGCCCGGCAGGTCCACCTCCTCGATGGTCCGGCGTTGTTCGTCGCGCGGGGTCTCGGCCTCGTCACCGACGTGCGGTTCGGCCGGGGGCGCGGTCAGGTCGGTCTTGGAAGGAGGGGAGGGCGGGGGCGGGGGCAGCGGCTTCTTGAGCCTGCTGGTGATGAGGAGCCCGCCGAGCGCGCCGAGCACGACCACGGCGATGACTACAGCAAGGATGATGGTTTCCATAACCCGACCAGTATCGGCCATGGGGTATCCGACGAAAGGGCTTCCGCGCTCCTGGCATTTCCTCCAGGAGACAAATGCCACAGGGGTAGTGGAGTCGGATTAAACTACGATGACTCTTGGCTCCGCTCCGCGCGTCGAGCCCGTCGTCCTCGTCCCCCACCGCTAGGACACTCCCCCTCCATGAGCAAGACGGCCGCGCGCGAGGGCGCGCTGGAAACCCGTGGCATCGAGCCGGTCCCCGATCACGAACGTACCGCGCGCACTCGCGGGCTCTTCCCCACCTGGGTGGGGGCCAACATCAGCGTGCTGCTGCTCACGATGGGCGCGAGCCTGGTCGTGGCGTACCACTTGAACTTCTGGCAGGCCCTCGTGGTCGCGGCCGTCGCACCCGTCGTCTCCTACGGCCTGGTCGGGCTGATCGGGATCGCCGGCAAGCGGGGTGCCGCGCCGGGGATGGCGCTGTCGCGGGCGGTCTTCGGCCAGCGCGGCAATCTGCTGCCCGGTTCGCTGATCTGGGTCGCGCGCTGGGGCTGGGAGACGATCAACGCGGTGACCGGCGCGTACGCGCTGCTCACCATCCTGGACCTCGCGCTCGGCATCAAGGCCAACGGTGTGCTGGACATGGTCACGCTGCTGCTGTTCGTGATCGCCACGTTCGTGATCTCCGGGCTGGGGATCAACGCGGTGCAGAAGTGCAGCAAGTACGCGACGTATCTCTTCGGTGTCTTCTCGGTGCTGGTGCTGGCGTATCTCGCCGTGCACACCGACTGGGCACGGGTCATGCACGGCGGCGCGGGGTCGACGGCCTCGCTGATCACGGCAGTCGGCATGATCGCCGCGGGCGGGGTGAGCTGGATTCCGTCCGCGCCGGACTTCACCCGCTATCTGCCGCGTACGGCGTCCTCGCGGGCGATCGTGGGGCAGACCGTCGGCGGTGCGGGCATCGTGGTACTGCCGCTGGTCCTCATGGGCGCGGTGATGGCGGTGGGCACCCCCGACCTGGCCTCGGCGTCCGACCCGGTGTCCTTCCTCGGCACGATCCTGCCGCTGTGGATCGCGGTGCCGTATCTGCTGATCGCGGTGGTCGGCATGCTGCTGATCAACTCGATGTCGATGTACTCGGCCGGCTTCACCGCGCAGACCCTCGGCTTCCGGATTCCGCGCCACTGGGCGGTCTCCGTCAACGCGGTGATCTCGCTGGCGCTGGGCGGGGTGCTGATGCTGGTGGCGTCCAGCTTCATGGGCTCCTTCATCGCCTTCCTCTCCATGCTCGCGGTCGCCTTCTCCGCCTGGACCGGCGTCTTCGGCGCGGACATGCTCCGCCGCAAGGAGTACGACGCCCGCGCCCTCGCCGACACGACCCGTACCAGCGCCTACTGGTACCGCGCGGGCTTCTCCCCCGCCGCGGTGTCCTCCTGGGCCATCGGCCTCGTCTCCGGCCTCCTCTTCACCACGTCGGACTGGTTCACCGGCCCCCTCGCCAGGAACAACCCCATCGGCGAGTACGGCTTGGGCTGGATCGCGGCGATCGTCATCTCGGCGGCGCTGTACCTGACCCTCCCGAAGCCCCGAGTCACTCCCCCGACCCCCGCCCCGGCTCCGGCTCCGGCCGAGGACCCGATCCCGGCCACGGTCTGACCCCACCCCTCGAAGGCCCCCTCTGCTGAGGGGGCCTTCGGCGTGCCTGGCTCCGGCGGCCGCCGGGCCTGACGGGTGGCACTCCCGGAAGTTCGTCAGCGGGAGTCTCGACCAGCTCGCTCTTGGGGCTGGGTGCCGGCATGTCGAGCCCGGCGCGCAGCGCGCGCACCCTGAGCATCCTCACTTGCAGCCGCGTCGGCCGCCCCGGCGCCGCCCGCACGCCTGGCCCGAGCCCCCTGCCAAAGGGGCAACCCCACCACTGGGCCCACCCCAACACCGTCCCGCACCCCCGACCTCCAACTGGCCCCAGCCCACACTCCGGGCGTCGGCTCCTCATCCGCGCGCCGGCTCACACCCTCCCGTCACACACCCCCCAGGCACTCAATCGAGCACCAGCCCCCACTCCGGCCGCCGCAACCCCCGCCCCCCATAAACAACACCGCCCCCACCCCCGGCAGTGGCCGGGGTGGGGGCGGTGGAGGTGCGAGGGGAGGGGCAGCGGGGACTTGGCCCCTCTCCTCGGATCAGGGGGGCGGTCAGCCCATCTCTTCCAGGGTCTTGCCCTTCGTCTCCTTGACGAACTTCAGGACGAAGGGGATGGAGAGCGCGGCGAAGATCGTGTAGATCACGTACGTGCCGGAGAGGTTCCAGTCGGCCAGCGACGGGAAGCTCGCGGTGATGGCCCAGTTGGCGATCCACTGCGCGGACGCGGCGACACCGAGCGCGGCGGCGCGAATCCGGTTCGGGAACATCTCGCCGAGGAAGACCCAGACCACGACGCCCCAGGAGAGCGCGAAGAACAGGACGAAGAGGTGGGCGGCGACGAGCGCGACCCAGCCCTGCGTCGCGGGCAGCTTGCCGTCGACGAGGTGGTACGAGAACGCCCACGCTTCCAGCGCCAGACCGACGACCATGCCGACCGAGCCGATGAGGGCCAGCGGCTTACGCCCGATCCGGTCCACGAAGATCATGGCGATCACGGTGCCGATGATGTTGATGATCGACGTCGTGAAGGAGTACAGGAAGGAGTCCGTCGGGTCGACACCGACCGACTGCCACAGCGTCGAGGAGTAGTAGAACGCGACGTTGATGCCGACGAACTGCTGGAAGACCGAGAGGCCGATACCGACCCAGACGATCGGCTTGAAGAAGAAGCTGCCGCCGAGCAGGTCCTTGAAGGACGACTTGTGCTCGGACTTCATCGCGTGCTCGATCTCGTTGACCCGCGCGTCGAGGTCGACACCCTTGCCCTCGACCTCGGCCAGGATCTCGCGGGCGCGCTCACGCTTGCCGACGGAGAGCAGGAAGCGCGGGGACTCGGGGATGGCGAAGGAGAGCAGGCCGTACAGGACGGCCGGGATCACCATGACGCCCAGCATGACCTGCCAGACCTCGAGGCCCATCAGCTTGCCGCGCTGGTCGCCGCCGGCGGCGTTCAGCAGGCCCCAGTTGACGAGCTGGGAGACGGCGATGCCGATAACGATCGCGGCCTGCTGGAAGGAGCCGAGCCGGCCGCGGTACGCCGGCGGGGCGACCTCGGCGATGTAGGCCGGGCCGATGACCGAGGCCATACCGATGGCGAAACCGCCGATGATGCGCCAGAAGGCGAGGTCCCACAGCGCGAACGGAAGGGCGGAGCCCACCGCGCTGATGGTGAAGAGGACGGCGGCGATCTGCATGCAGCGGATACGGCCGATCCGGTCGGCTATGCGGCCGGCGGTGGCGGCGCCGATGGCGCAGCCGATCAGCGCGATGGCGATGACCTGGGCGAGGGCGGCCGAGCCCACGTCGTACCGGTCCCGGATGGCCTCGACGGCGCCGTTGATCACGGAGCTGTCGTAGCCGAACAGGAAACCACCCATCGCGGCGGCGGCCGCGATGAAGATGACGTGCCCGAGATGTTCGGGATGAGCCGAACGGGCTCCTGGCTGGGGTGCCTGCGCTGTGCTGGTCACGTGTAACTCCTCGGGCCACGGCAACGCTGCCGGGTGGGGGCGAGCCCTTCCAGGTTCCAGTGGCGCACAACTTGGCGCCACTTACACCTGAAGGTAAAAGCAACGTTGCAGAGACTATGCCTTCAAGTTTCGAAGTCAATACCTGGATGGCTGTGACTTAAGAGATACGCGCGCGCCGAAGTTGTTCAAGAAGTAAACGCACACGTATTCGATCTTGAAACGCCGGCTAGCGCAGCCGCTGCGAGATGACCTTCGACACACCGTCACCCTGCATCGAGACGCCGTACAACGCGTCGGCCACCTCCATGGTGCGCTTCTGGTGCGTGATCACGACGAGCTGCGAACTCTCCTGCAGCTCCCGCATGATCCCGATCAGCCGCTGGAGGTTGGTGTCGTCCAGGGCCGCCTCGACCTCGTCCAT
Source organism: Streptomyces bauhiniae (assembly GCF_004784475.1). Lineage (GTDB taxonomy): Bacteria > Actinomycetota > Actinomycetes > Streptomycetales > Streptomycetaceae > Streptomyces > Streptomyces seoulensis. The sequence goes on along the minus strand of NZ_SRRT01000001.1, from coordinate 1,032,902 downwards.
GACGTAGAACGGGCTGGGGCGGGCCTTGAAGATCGCCACCAGCAGGGCGACGGCCGTCAGCGACCGCTCCCCGCCGGACAGCAGGCTCAGCCGCTTCACCTTCTTCCCCGGCGGCCGCGCCTCCACGTCCACGCCCGTGGCCAGCATGTCGTCCGGGTCGGTCAGCACCAGCCGGCCCTCGCCGCCGGGGAAGAGCCGGGAGAAGACGCCCTCGAACTCGCGGGCGGTGTCCCGGAACGCCTCGGTGAAGACCTGCTCGACCCGTTCATCGACCTCCTTCACCACCCTCAGCAGATCCGTCCGCGTCTTCTTCAGGTCCTCCAGTTGCTCACTGAGGAACTTGTGCCGCTCTTCCAGCGCCGCAAACTCCTCCAGCGCCAGCGGATTCACCTTGCCGAGCTGCTGGTAGGCCCGCTCGGCCGCCTTCAGCCGCTTCTCCTGCTCCGCGCGGTGGAAGGGACGCGGCTGGTTACGGGGGTGTTCGGGGTCCTCCGGCAGCTCCTCGCCGTCCGCCGGGAGCGAGGGCGGCACCGGCTGGAGGGGGCCGTACTCCGCGACGAGGCCCTCCGGCTCGACCCCGAGTTCGTCCAGCGCCCTGGCCTCCAACTGCTCGATCCTGAGCCGCTTCTCCGCGCCGAGCACCTCGCCCCGGTGTACCGAGTCCGTCAACTTGTCGAGTTCCGCCTTGAGTTCGCGTCCCGTAGCGCGCGCGTCGGCCAACTCCTTTTCGCGTACGGCCTTCGCGGCCTCGGCGGCGTCGCGCTCGCGCTGGGAGCGGGCGAGGGAGACCTCGATGTGGGCCAGCAGTTGCCGGGCGCCGTCCGCGACCGCACCGGCGACCGCCGCCTCGTGGCGCAGCCGGGCCCGCCGCCGCTCCGCACGCGCGCGTGCCTCTCGCTCCGCGCGCGCGGCCCGGTCCAGCGAGTCGGCCCGCCCGGCGAGCCCCTTGACCCGCTCCTCGTGCGTTCGGACCTGCAGGCGCGCCTCCATCTCGGTCTGCCGCGCGTTGGCCCCGTCGGCGGAGAGCCGGTCGCGTACGGAGGTGTCGGGCTCCTCCTCGGCCGGCATCTCCTCGGCCGCGGCCAGCCGCTCGGCCAGTTCCTCCGCCTCGGCGACGGCCCGCTCCAGCGCCTCCTGCGCCCGTGCGGCCGCCGCCGCCGACCGCTCGGCCTCCCCCGCGGCCCCGCGCGCCTGCCCGGCGAGCCGGCCGAGCTGCTGGGCGACGTCCGTCTTCTCCCGGTCGGCGGCCCGCCGCCGCTCCCCCAGCTCATCCACGAGCGCCACGGCCTCGGCCCGCATCCCGGCCGCCTCCTCCTGCGCCCGCCCCAACTCCTCGCACCGCCCGGCCAGCTCCGCCAGCGCACCGGCCGCCTCGTCCACAGCCGCCTGCACCTCCAGCAGACTCGGCGCCCCGGCCGACCCACCCTGCGCGAAGTGGGCCCCGAGCAGGTCCCCCTCGGCGGTAACGGCGACCAACTCAGGCCGCGCATACACAACCGCCTCCGCCTCCTCCAACGTCCCCACCACAACGATCCCCCGCAGCAGCCGCCGCACGGCGGGCACCAGCTCACCGGGCCCCCGCACGAGGTCAGCGGCAAAGGGATGCCCTCCGGGGGCGGGGGTATGTCCTTCACCCGGCCGCAGACCGCTCTCCTCCGGACCCCCCGCCACCAGCAGCGACGCCCGGCCCGCCTCCTCCTTGTGGAGGTGGCGGATGGCTTCGACGGCTGCGGCGGGGGTCGTGACGGCGAGGGCGTCGGCGGAGGTGGACAGGGCTGCGGCGAGGGCCGTTTCGTGGCCGGGGGTGACGGTGAGGAGTTCGGCGGTGGGGCCGAGGATGCCGGTGAGGCGGTCGCGGGCGGCGAGGAGGGCGCCGGTGCCGTCCTTGCGGCGCAGGCCAAGCGCGAGGGCGTCGTGGCGGGCGCGCAGCGCGGCCCGTTCGCGTTCGGCGCCGGTGACGGCGTCGCGGGCGGCGCCGAGCGCGGCCTCCGCCTCGGCGAGCCGGAGCCTGGCCGCCTCGTACCGTTCCGCGAGGTCGGCGTCGTCCGCGTCGAGCCCGTCGACCTCGGCCTTCAGGGTCTCGTACTCCTCCTGGGCCCGGACCGCGCGTTCCTGGGCCTCGTCGCGGCCGGCGGCGAGGCGGTCGATCTCGGCCTGGGCGGAGGCGGCGCGGGAGCGGGCGGCGCCGACCTGGCCGGACAGCCGGGCGAGGCCCTCGCGACGGTCGGCGATGGCCCGCGCGACGTCCTTGAGGCGCCGTTCCTCGGCGGTGAGCGCGCTCTCCAGTTCGGCGCGATGGGCGACGGTGTCGTCGAGGGCGTGCCGGGCCGCCTCCAGGGCGGCTTCCAGCTCGGCCTCCTGCTCCCGGACGCGGGCGGCCTCGCGCTCCAGGTCCTCGGGGTCACGCCCGCGCCGTTCCTCGGGGGGCGCGGAGGTGGCGCTGCGCACGCGGGCCTCGGCGAGGGAGACGGTGCCGCGTACCCGCTCGGCCAGTTGGGACAGCTCGTAGAAGGTCTGCTGGGCGCGCTGGAGGCGGGGCGCGAGCCGGCGTACCTCGTCCTCCAACTGGGCCTCGCGCTGGAGGGCCTGGCGCAGTTCGCGTTCGGCCGTGTCCTTGCGCTCCTTCAGCGCGGCCTCGTCGGCGATCTCGGCGCCGAGGGCCTGGCGGAGCCGTACGAGGTCGTCGGCGAGGAGGCGGAGGCGGGCGTCGCGCAGGTCGGCCTGGATGACGGCGGCGCGGCGGGCGACAGCGGCCTGGCGGCCGAGCGGCTTGAGCTGGCGGCGGAGTTCGTCGGTGAGGTCCTGCACGCGCGCGAGGTTGGCCTTCATCGCGTCCAGCTTCCGCAGCGCCTTCTCCTTGCGCTTGCGGTGCTTCAGGACGCCCGCGGCCTCCTCGATGAAGGCACGCCGGCCCATGGGATCGGCGTGCAGGACCGAGTCGAGCTGGCCCTGCCCGACGATCACGTGCATCTCCCGGCCGATGCCGGAGTCGGAGAGGAGTTCCTGGATGTCCAGCAGCCGGCAGGTGTCGCCGTTGATCTGGTACTCGCTGCCGCCGTTGCGGAACATGGTCCGCGTGATGGTGACCTCGGCGTACTCGATGGGCAGCGCGCGGTCGGAGTTGTCGATGGTGAGGGACACCTCGGCGCGACCCAGCGGCGGACGGCCGGTGGTGCCGGCGAAGATGACGTCCTCCATCTTGCCGCCGCGCAGCGACTTCGCGCCCTGCTCGCCCATGACCCAGCTCAGCGCGTCCACGACGTTGGACTTGCCCGAGCCGTTCGGGCCGACGACGCACGTGATGCCCGGCTCGAAGCGGAGCGTGGTCGCGGAGGCGAACGACTTGAAGCCGCGGAGGGTCAGGGCCTTGAGATGCACGCATCCGGACTTTACCGGGCAGGCGGTATCTCACTCCATGAACACTCGCAACCCCACGGTTTCGCCCAAGTGCGCGAAGGGCACACCATTTGTTGAAGAGGCTGAAAGGATGCGCGGGGGAAAGAACTGAGGGACGCCGAAGCGTCCCTATGGACTCGGACAGGCGGGCCTCGCCGTCCGGGTCTGCTTGAAGCGACTGCTGTCGTGGAGCGATGCAGTGATCAGGTGAGCGCAGGCTCCGCCTGGTGTGCGTCGATGCTCTCCATGATCCTGTCCTGAGAAGCGGCAGCCGTCAGCGCGTCGTTCTCCGACTGAATCCGAGTCAGCTCGGATTCCAGATCCTGTACGCGCTGCTGGAGCCGTCGCATCTCGGCGAGGAGTCGCGGGTCGGAGCCGCCGACGTAACCGAGAAGCGCCTTTGCCATGATGGATGGTCCTCCACACTGAGTGACCGACCGAAGCGGTTGGGTCGTGAGGGATTCGCACCCGGCATGCCTGGCACACGCTGGTGTTGCACTGCCGTTCGTCATGCCAAACAGCCAAGATGCGCGGGGCTTTCAGCGTCTCACCAAAAAGTTTGACGGTCAACACGATCACACCCCGTATTGGGGGGCGAACCCGCGGCGCGCGGCCGGTGGACGGCGGCGCTGCTGCTTGTACGGGGCCCTCGGGGCGTGACGATCAGGTGTACCTCGGGAGCCTGCCACGTGGAGCCGTTCTTGGCAACCACCAGCCTCTTTCCGCTCCGGGGACCCCCGTCCGGCACCCTCGCGGAGGGGGTCCGGAGGGGTCTCGCGGGTACCGGGTCAGCGGATGGCGAAGCCGTCGTATCCGCCGCGGGGTGTGTCCCAGATCTCGGTGACACCATCGACCCGTCCGGGCGTGTCGGCGCCCTGGAGCCAGTCGAGCAGCCCCTCACAGCCGTCGCGGGGCCCCTCGGCGACCACTTGGACCCGTCCGTCGGCCAGATTGAGAGCAAAACCACTCAGCCCGCCGATCTCCAGCGCCCTGGCACGCGTGAACCAGCGGAAACCCACTCCCTGGACCTGTCCGCGCACCCAGGCCACCAGCCGTACTTCCTCACTCATGGCTGCAACCTAACCGCCGGATGTCCCGCGAGGCACACCCTGCCCCAGTGGCATGCGGTACCGTCCCGGTCCAATGACTCTCATCTGAAACTCACTCGATCGAGTGAGTTGGATCGGCCGGGGGGAATCCGCCGCAACCCGGCGTCGGCCGACCGCGAGAACGAGGAATGGGGCAGGGCATGGGACGCCATCGACGATCCGGCACCACGATCACGGAGCCGGAGTCGTACGAACCCAGGGGCACCGCGTCGTACCAGCGGCCGCAGGCGTACGCGGCGACCGCAGCCCGCAGCACGGACTATCTGTACGCCACCGACGACGAGCGCCGGGCCCTGGAGGCCGACTTCGCCGCGACGGTCGGCACGAAGCAGCGCGGCCACCGGCGCGCCAAGAAGGCCGCCACCCCGGTGCGTACGGGCCTGCTGGGCGTCTCCGCCGCCGTCGCCCTCGGCACGGCGGCCGTCGCCACCGGCGCGGTGCCCGGTCTGCAGAACTACCGGCTCGGCGGCGGCACCAGCAGCGGCCCCGGCGAGACCGTGCAGGCGGTGGGCGCCCCCGGCAACGCGGCCAGCGAGCAGGGCGGTGCCTCCGGCAGCGCGGACACCCCGAGCAGCCCCGCCACGGGCGGCCGGCAGAGCACGGCCCCGGCGTCCCCGGCCCCGTCCGCCCCGGCGTCGGCCCCCACCTCGCAGGCCCCGGCGCCCGCCAAGCCGGCCCCCTCCAAGCCGGCCGCGGACCCCAAGCCCGACCCGAAGCCGACCGAGTCCCAGCCCAAGGCGCCGGCCCCGAAGCCGAAGGCCCCCGAGACCTCGGCGCCGGTCACGGTGTCCGCGCAGGCGGCCGCCGAGGCGGAGGTGCTGCGGCTGGTCAACGTCGAGCGGGCGAAGGTCGGTTGCACCCCGGTCGCGGCGAACTCGGCACTCACCGGGCTCGCCGAGGCGTTCAGCGGCGACATGGCCGCCCGCGACTTCTTCGACCACACCGACCCCGACGGCGCCACCCCCTGGGACCGCGCCGCGAAGGCCGGCATAACGGGCCTCGGCGGCGAGAACATAGCCCGCGGCCAGTCCGACGCCGCCGCCGTCATGGAAGCCTGGATGAACAGCCCCGGCCACCGAGCCAACATCCTCAACTGCGACTTCAAAACCCTCGGCGTAGGCGTCCACATGGCCGCGGGCGGCCCTTGGTGGACCCAGGACTTCGGCTACTGAACACCGGGCGCTAACCATTGGTTAGTGCAACCTGGCGGTTAGCGCACCCCTCACCTACTCTGAAGGCATGAGCGGGAGCATTCAGGAGCCGGTGGTCGAGGACTGTGCCTTCGATGTGTTCGCCCGGGCCTGTCCGTCGCGGGGGACCTTGGAGCATGTCACCGGGCGGTGGGGTGGGCTGGCGCTGGGGGCGTTGTACGAGGGGTCGTTGCGGTTCAATGAGTTGCGGCGGCGGGTGGACGGGGTCAGCGAGAAGATGCTGTCCCAGACGCTCCAGGCACTGGAGCGGGACGGGCTGGTGCACCGGGAGGCACAGCCGGTCAACCCGCCCCGCGTGGACTACGAACTCACCGACCTCGGCCGCAAGGTCGCCGAGCGCCTGCTCGCCCTCATCCACTGCGTGGAGGGCGCCATGGACGAGGTCCTCACCGCCCGCGCCCGCTACGACGAGACGCGCGGCGCCCGCTGACACTTGGGGCAGAAGTAGCTGGACCGGTTCATCCACGGGCGCCGCAGCATCGGCATACCGCAGCGGCGGCAGGGCAGGCCCTCGCGGCCGTAGGCGTCCAGGGAGCGGTCGAAGTAGCCGGACTCGCCGTTGACGTTGACGTAGAGGCTGTCGAAGCTGGTGCCGCCGACCGCGAGGGCCGCGTTCATCACGTCCCGTACGTGGCCGAGGAGTTCGGCGGTGACCGGGCGGGTGAAGGTGGCCGTGGGGCGTTCGTAGTGCAGGCGGGAGCGCCACAGCGCCTCGTCCGCGTAGATGTTGCCGACGCCGCTGATCAGCGACTGGTCCAGCAGGGCCCGCTTGATCGTGGTGCGCTTGCGCCGCAGGGCTTGGTGGAACACCTCGTCGTCGAAGACCGGGTCCAGCGGATCGCGGGCGATGTGCGCGATCACGTCGGGCAGGCCCTCGGCGGTGTTGTCGTGCAGCGAGAGCCCGCCGAAGGTGCGCTGGTCCACGAAGCGCAGCTCGGTGTCCAGTTCGTCGGCGAACCGGACCCGTACCCGCAGATGCTTCTCGTCCGGCGCCGCGTGCGGCTGCACCAGCAACTGGCCGCTCATCCCGAGGTGGGCGAGAACGGACTGCCCGGTGTCCGCGAGCGGCAGCCACAGGTACTTGCCGCGTCGGCTGGGCGTACCGAACCGGTGCCCCTTCAGCCGGTGCGCGAAGTCGTCGGCCCCCGCAAGATGCCGCCGCACCGCCCGCGGATGCAGCACCTCGGCCTCGGCGACGGTACGCCCCCCGACCCACCGCTCAAGACCCCGCCGGACGACCTCGACCTCGGGCAACTCGGGCATCGCAACCCCCTGTGGAAAACCGTTGGGAAGAACCGAGCGCCCGCCCCCGACGGACGGGGGCGGGCGCTCGGGATGTGCTTGGTCAGGCGGTGGCGGACGACGGTGTGTCGTCCGGGGCGGCCTCGGCCTCGACGGCCTTCGCCGTCCGGGCGCGCTCGTCCGCGGCGGCCTTGATGGCCCGCCAGGCGGACTCGGCGGCCTGCTGCTCCGCCTCCTTCTTGCTGCGGCCGGTGCCGGTGCCGTACGAGACGCCCCCGACGCGGGCAGCAGCAGTGAAGGTCTTCTCGTGGTCGGGACCGGTCTCCGTGACCAGGTACTCGGGCACGCCGAGCCCCTCGATCGCGGTGAGCTCCTGGAGACTGGTCTTCCAGTCCAGGCCGGCTCCGAGGTTCGAGGACTTCTCGATCAGCGGGTCGAAGAGCCGGTGGACCAGCTCGGACGCCGCGTCGAGGCCCTGATCGAGATAGACCGCGCCGATCACCGCTTCCAGGGTGTCGGCGAGGATGGACGCCTTGTCCCGGCCGCCAGTGCCCTCTTCACCACGGCCGAGCCGGATGAAGGAACCCAGGTCGAGGCCACGGCCGACCTCCGCCAGCGCACGCGAGTTGACCACCGCGGCCCGCAACTTGGCCAATTGGCCTTCGGGCAGGTCGGGGTGGATGCGGTACAGCGTGTCCGTGACGACGAGACCGAGCACGGAGTCCCCGAGGAACTCCAGCCGCTCGTTCGTCGGCAGGCCGCCGTTCTCGTACGCGTAGGAACGGTGGGTCAGCGCACGCACCAGAAGGGCGGACTCGACGTGGTAGCCGAGCCGCCCTTCCAGAAGCGTGTGGGACGAGGCCATGTTCTCCGCCTTGCCGTTCCCGCGTCGGCGGGAAGCGTTGGCTTCGGCGTCTTCCACCTTCTTGGCAGTGGACACAGTGCCTCTCACCGGCCGCTCAGACCTCGAGGACCTGGCGCTTGTTGTAGGTGCCGCAAGACGGGCACGCGATGTGCTGCTGCTTGGGCTCGTGGCAGCGCTCGCACGCAACCAGGGTGGGGACCGCAGCCTTCCACTGCGACCGGCGGTGGCGCGTGTTGCTGCGCGACATCTTCCGCTTCGGAACAGCCACGGCTACTTCTCCTGCTTCTCGTCGGCACGTGCTGATCGAGGCACGTCGCCGCTCATCTCGTCCTTCTCGCCGTCCGACATGGTGTCGGCGAGTCCCTGCAATGCCGCCCAACGGATGTCGACGGCGTCGTGGTGGTGGTCCGGGTCGTCCGTGAGCCGCGCTCCGCATTCGGAACATAGACCCTGACAGTCGTCCTGGCACACCGGCTGCATCGGCAGTGCGAGCACCACCGCATCCCGCAGCAGAGGTTCGAGGTCGATCAAGCCGTCCTCGATGTACTGCCTGTCCTCGTCGTCCTCGGCGTCGTCGCCCGGTTCCGCGATCACGCGGCCACGGTCGTCGGCGTCAGGGTACGAGAACATTTCCTGGAAGTCCGCTTCGAGCTCCAGCCCGACCGGCTCCAGACACCTTACGCACTCCCCCTTGGCCGATGCACGGGCGGTGCCTGTGACAAGCACCCCTTCCATGACCGACTCCAGACGGAGGTCCAGCTCGAGCGGGGCGCCTTCCGGCACTCCGACGACGCCCTCGATACCGAGGTCCCGGGGGGCGTCGACCTCGCGGGTCAGGCGCTGCATCGCACCAGGCCGCCGGCCCAGCTCGTGGGTGTCGATCACGAGGGGGTTGCGGTGGTCGAGGCGTGCGTTGGAAGCCATTCCTGCTTTCGGTCCGAGCTAGGAGGGACGCGGCCCGACGGTTCTTCCGGGCAGCGCGGATCGCGGGGATACACGCGACCGAACAGCCAGGATACTGGACCTTTCGCTCAGGGCCCAATCGGGTCCCCGCGCGACTACAGCCCGCGTCCCTGCTCGTACGCCCGGAGCTGCTCCGCGCTGATCATGCCGGTGTCGAAGAGGCTGGTCTCGTCCAGGGCGTAGTCCTGCTGCGCCTGCCCCTGCTGCTGGCCTTGCTGCTGGTTCGGGTCGTACGGCGCCTGCTGGGCGTCGTAGCCGTGGAAGGCGCCGTCGGCCTGCGGGGCGTAGCCGTTGGGGGCCGCGTACGGGTCCTGCTGGTAGCCGTACGCCTCCTGCGGGGCGTAGCCGGGCTGCGCGGGGTAGGCCGCCGGGTAGGCGTCGGGCTGCTGGTAGCCGTACGTCTCCTGCGGCTCGTACACCGGTTCCTGGGCCGGGGCCGGGGCGCGCTGGGCCGGGGCGGGCGGGGTGTCGGCGAGGGCGGCGAGGTCGGCCAGGTAGTCGGCGTCGCTGGAGTGCTGGAAGGTCGTGGTGTCGTCCGCGAGGGCGCCGAGGTCGTCGGTGGCGATCCGGCCGTGCAGCTTCTGCCGGCCGCGGTGGACGGCCTCCAGGGTCTTGGCGAGCACCGCCTCGAAGGCACCGAGCTTGACGTCGACGTAGGCGTCCGCGTCGTGGCGCAGGGTCTCCGGGTCCTGGCTGCGCTCGGGGGCCTCCTCGTCCTCGTAGCCGTGCTCGTCCAGGCCGGGGCCGGTGCCGAGCAGCTTCTCGCGGCCGCGGCCGACCGAGCCGAGGGTCTTGGTGAGGACGACCTCGAAGTTGGCGAGCTTGGAGTCGACGTAGTCGTCGGCGTCCGCGCGGACCTGCTCGGCCTCGGCGCGGGCCTCGGCCAGGATGCGGTCGGCCTCGGCCTGGGAGTGGCGGGCGACCTCGGTGCCGGCGATCAGGCTGCCGCGCTCGGCGTGCGCGGTCTCGATGATCCGCTCGGCCTCCTGGCGGGCCTGCTCGACCATCTGCTCGCGGCCCCCGATCAGCTCCTGGGCCTGTTCGAGGGAGCCGGGCAGCGCCTGGCGGACCTCTTCGAGCAGCGCGAGCAGTTCCGCGCGGTTGACCACGCAGGAGGCCGACATGGGCATGGACCGGGCACCGGAGACCGCCGAGACGATCTCGTCGAGCTTGTTCTGGACGTCCACCTGGCTCGCCACTCTCTACTGCTGTGTTGGAGACGGACGGGACGACTGTACGGCCATGGGGCGGCCGTCCGACACCGGGTGACGTGTTGTCACCTCGCCCGGTCGCCTCCTCGGTCGCGTCCCCGTGGCTCAGTCCTTCCGGAGCCGGTCGCCGAGCGCCGCGAGCACCTGCGGGGGCACCAGGTGGGAGACGTCGCCGCCCCAGGCCGCGACCTCCTTGACCAGCGAGGAGGAGAGGAAGCTGTAGGTGGGGTTGGTCGGCACGAACAGCGTCTCCACGCCGGTGAGGCCGTTGTTCATCTGGGCCATCTGCAGCTCATAGTCGAAGTCGCTCACCGCGCGCAGGCCCTTGACGATGGCGGGGATGTCGCGGTCCTTGCAGAAGTCAACGAGGAGGCCGTGATGGGCCTCGACGCGGACGTTGGCGTACTCGGCGGTGACCTCGCGGATCAGGCCGATCCGCTCGTCCACGTCGAACAGGCCCTTCTTGGAGGTGTTGATCATCACCGCGACGAACACCTCGTCGTACAGGCGGGAGGCGCGGGCGATGATGTCGAGATGTCCGTTGGTGATCGGGTCGAACGATCCGGGACAGACGGCGCGGCGCACGGGAGATCCCTCGCTCTCGGGTCCGGTCATCGTGCGTCTTCGCACGGTGAGGCGGCGCGACCGTACCAAAACGTTCCCTCGCCGTAGCGACGGGACCGGATCGGCTCGAACCCCTCCGGCCAGTGGAATTCGCCCCCTCTGGTGCTTCGCTCCACGGTGACGAGGGCTTCGGCGGTCAGCCAGCCCCCGGAGCGGAGTGTGAGGAGGATCTCGCGGAGATCGTCGTCCGAGACGGCGTACGGGGGGTCGAGGAAGGCCAGGTCGTAGGGGGCGGCGGGGGGTGCGGTACGGATGACTTGTTCCGCTTTGCCCGCCCGGACTTCGGCGCCGGGGAGGCCCAGGGATCGGACGTTGTCGCGGACGGTTTTCGCGGCGCGGGCGTCTGCCTCCACGAGGAGGGTGTGGGCCGCGCCGCGGCTCAGTGCCTCCAGGCCGACCGCGCCGGAGCCGGCGTAGAGGTCGAGGACTCGTTCGCCGTTGAGGGGGGTGCCGAGGAGGGATTGCCAGGTGGAGAAGAGGGCTTCGCGTGCGCGGTCTGATGTGGGGCGGGTGCCGGTCCCTGGCGGGACGGCCAGGCGGCGTCCGCCTGCGGTGCCGGCGATCACGCGGGTCATGTGAGGGTCCTTCTTCTGCGGGGGCGTTCTTCTATTTTCGCAGGTGGTGGGGGGTTCTTGTGGTGCGGTGGCGGGTGCGGGTGCGCTGTGGTCGATCGCGCAGTTCCCCGCGCCCCTTAACGGAAATCCAGCTCAGCCCTTTTCCAGGTACTGCTCTCTTTCCTCGTCCAAGAGGGCCTGCAGGGCTGTGCGTAGGCCGGGTAGGCGCTCCAGCTCCGGGTCTGCCTCTACCAGCGCTGTCGCTTCTTCTCTTGCCTCCGTGATGATTTCCTCGTCCTCGATGACCTCCAGGACGCGGAGGCTGGTGCGGGCGCCGGACTGGGCCTGGCCGAGGACGTCGCCCTCGCGGCGTTGTTCGAGGTCGATGCGGGAGAGTTCGAAGCCGTCGAGGGTGGAGGCGACGGCGTTGAGGCGCTGGCGGGCGGGGCTGGCCTCGGGCATCTCGCTGACCAGGAGGCAGAGGCCGGGGGCCGAGCCTCGGCCGACGCGGCCGCGGAGCTGGTGGAGCTGGGAGACGCCGAAGCGGTCGGCGTCCATGATGACCATCGCGGTGGCGTTGGGGACGTTGACGCCGACCTCGATGACCGTGGTGGCGACCAGGACGTCCGTCTCCCCGGCGGCGAAGCGGCGCATCACGGCGTCCTTGTCGTCGGGGTGCATCCTGCCGTGCAGCACCTCGACCCTGAGGCCCTGGAGCGGACCGCGGGCGAGCTGGTCGGCGATGTCGAGGACGGCGAGCGGGGGTCGCTTGTCGCCCTCGGTGGCCTTCTTCTCGGCGGCGCTCTCGTCCTCGTCGCCGATGCGGGGGCAGACCACGTACGCCTGGTGGCCGTTCTCGGCCTCCTCGCGGACGCGTTCCCAGGCGCGGGCGAGGAAGTGGGGCTTGTCGGCGGCCGGGACGACATGGGTGGCGATCGGGGAGCGGCCCGCCGGAAGCTGGTCCAGGACCGAGGTCTCCAGGTCGCCGAAGACCGTCATCGCGACCGTGCGCGGGATCGGGGTGGCCGTCATGACGAGGAGGTGCGGGGGCTGTTTGCCCTTGCCGCGCAGGGCGTCGCGCTGCTCGACGCCGAAGCGGTGCTGTTCGTCCACGACGACCAGGCCGAGGTCGTGGAACTGGACCTTGTCCTCGATGAGCGCGTGGGTGCCGATGACGATCCCCGCCTCACCGGTGACGATGTCCAGCAGCGCCTGCCTGCGCGCGGCCGCCCCCATCGACCCGGTCAGCAGCACCACCTTGGTCCCGTGCTCCGACCCGCCCAGCATGCCCCCCTCGGCCAGCTCCCCCATCATCTCGGTGATGGACCGGTGGTGCTGCTGAGCGAGCACCTCGGTGGGCGCGAGCATCGCCGCCTGCCCGCCGGCGTCGACCACGGCGAGCATGGCGCGGAGGGCCACCATTGTCTTGCCCGAGCCCACCTCTCCCTGCAACAGCCGGTGCATCGGGTGGGAGGTGGCGAGGTCATTGAAGATCTCGGCGGAGACGCGCTGCTGGCCTTCGGTGAGGGTGAAGGGGAGGCGGGCGTCGAAGGCGGTGAGGAGGCCGTCGGCCAGGGGGCGGCGGGGGACGGCGGGGAGCTGGGTGTCGGCGTAGCGGCGGCGGGCGAGGGCGACCTGGAGGACGAACGCCTCGTCCCACTTGAGGCGGGCGCGGGCGTCGGCGATGTCGGCCTTGGTGGCGGGGCGGTGGATCTTGACCAGGGCCTCGGGCAGCTCGACCAGGCCGCGCCCCTCGCGCAGGGACCCGGGGAGCGGGTCGACGGCCTCCTGGACGCTGGGCAGCACGGTCTGTACCGCCTTGCCGATCTTCCAGGACTCCAGCTTGGCGGTGGCGGGGTAGATCGGGATGAGGGAGCCGGCCCAGCTCTCCACCGCCTCGTCGCCGTCCTCCGCGTCCTTGTCCAGCAATTCGTACGCGGGGTGCGCGAGTTGGAGGCGGCGGTTGAAGACGGAGACCTTGCCGGAGAACATCGCGCGGGTGCCGGGCAGCAGTTCCTTGTGCGGCTTGTGCACGCCGTTGCCGAAGAAGACCAGTTGGAGGCGGCCGCTGCCGTCGGTGATGGTGACCTCCAGCCGCTGGCCCTTGCCGCGCGGGGCGCGCGAGGAGGCGAAGCTGTGCAGCCGGGCGTCGGCGACCTGGGCGACCACGGTGACGTGCTCGTCCATGGGGAGGTCGGCGAGGTGGGTGAGCTGGCCGCGCTCCTCGTATCTGCGGGGGTAGTGGTGCAGGAGGTCGCCGACGGTGTGCAGGCCGAGGTTCTCGGCCATCACCTTCGCGGTGGCGGGACCGAGCACCTTCTTCAGGGGTTCTCGCAGTGCGGGCACGAGATCCATTGCACACCACACCACCGACATCGCCGTACAGGTGACTCCGCCCGGTCCGCGCGAGATCCCCGAAGTACCTGGTCAGCTCGGCCCTTCGCGCCTAGGATGACGCGCCTCCGGCCATCCCCCGCGGTCACCGCCCCCACAGCACCCCGACCGCCCGACCCCGCGCCGCGCGAAGCCCCCTCCCGCCGGCGCCGTGACGATGGACTCCCAGAACCCTCAGTCATCCCCGCACACCTTCCAGGTCGACCTGCGTGGTCTGGTGGACCTGCTCTCCCAGCACCTGTACTCCAGTCCCAAGGTCTACCTGCGCGAGCTGCTGCAGAACGCCGTGGACGCCGTCACCGCCCGGCGGGCGGAGGAGCCCGGCGCCCCGGCGCGGGTGCGGCTGTTCCCGGACGGGCGGGGCGGGCTCCGGGTGGAGGACAGCGGGATCGGGCTCACCGAGTCGGACGTGCACACCCTGCTGGCGACCATCGGCCGCAGTTCGAAGCGGGCGGAGGGCCTGGAGGAGACCCGATCCGGGTTCCTCGGCCGGTTCGGCATCGGTCTGCTGGCCTGTTTCGTGGTCGCCGAGCGCATCCGCGTGGTCAGCCGCAGCGCTCGTACGCCCGGCGCGCCGCCGGTGGAGTGGACGGCCGCCGACGACGGCTCGTACACCGTGCGCACCCTGCCCGACTCGGCGCACCCGGAACCGGGCACGACCGTGCACCTGGTGGCGCGGCCGGGTGCCGGCGAGTGGCTGGCGCCCGCGCGGGTGCGCACCCTGGCGCGGGACTTCGGCTCGCTGCTGCCATACGACGTACGCGTGGACGACGAGCGGGTCACCGATCTCCCGGCGCCCTGGGACCGCCCCTGGCCGAGCCCGGTGGAGCGGCGGGCGGCGCTGGAGGCGCACTGCCGGGAGCTGTTCGGCTTCACCCCGCTGGACGCGATCACGCTGGACGTGCCGCTGGCCGGGGTGCGCGGAGTGGCGTACGTCCTCCCCTCGGCGGTGAGCCCGGCGCAGCGGGCCACGCACCGGGTGCATCTGAAGGGCATGCTGCTCACCGAGCGCGCCGAACAGCTCCTGCCGGACTGGGCGTTCTTCGTCCGCTGTGTGCTGGACACGGACACGCTGCGGCCCACCGCGTCGCGCGAGGCGCTGTACGAGGACGAGACGCTGGCCGGGGTGCGCGAGGCGCTGGGCGAGCGGGTGCGGGACTGGCTGACGGGGCTCGCGGCGGGTGACCCGGAGCGGCTGTCGGCGTTCCTGGCCGTGCACCACCTCGGGGTGCGGGCGCTGGCCCGGCACGACGGCGAGATGCTGAAGGTCATGCTGCCCTGGCTGCCGTTCGAGACCAGCGACGGGGAGCTGTCGCTGGCGGAGTTCGCGCGGCGGCACCCGGTGGTGCACTTCACCCGGAGCGTCGAGGAGTTCCGCCAGGTCGCGCCGATCGCGGCCGCGCAGGGTGTCGGGGTGGTGAACGGGGGTTACACCTACGACGCGGAGCTGGTGGAGGCGCTGCCGTCGGTGCGGCCGGGCACGGTGGTCGCGGAGCTGGACGCGGACACGGTGACCGCGCATCTGGACTCGGTGGACCCGGCGGCGGAGCTGGCGCTGTCCGGCTTCCTGGCGTCCGCGCGGGCCAGGCTCGATCCGCTGGACTGTGACGTGGTGCTGCGGGCGTTCCACCCGGTGTCGGTGCCCGCGCTGCATCTGGACGACCGGTCGGCGCGGCACGAGCGGGCGCGGGCGGAGGCGGAGGAGCGGGCGGACGATCTGTGGGCGGGCATCCTGGGCTCGCTGCGCGGCACCGCGCCACGCGCCCGGCTGGTGCTGAACCATCTCAACCCGCTGATCCGGCGCGTCGGTTCGCTGACCGACCCGGAGCTGACGGGCACGGCGGCCGAGGCGCTGTACGGGCAGGCGCTGCTGCTGGCGCACCGCCCGCTGCGGCCGGCCGACTCAGCGTTGGTGAACCGGGCGTTCGCCGGACTGCTGGACCGGGCGACGCTCAAGGAGGACGAGGGACGATGAGCCGGATCATGGACTTCGAGGCGCTGCGCCAGGCCATGGCGGAGAACGGAGAGCGGCCGGAGGGCCCGGCACGCAACGCGCGTGCGGAGGAACTCCTCGCCGAGGCCGAGAAGTTGGACATCCCGCTCGCGGTGATCGAGGCGCTCGGCCATCAGGTGAAGGTCTACAGCTACAGCTCGGAGAAGGACCGGGTGTTCGTCCCGTTCGCGCGGCTGCTGCGGATGTGGGACGAGCGGCCGGAGGACTTCGACGCGTACGAGGCGCACGCGCTGCACTGGACGTTCAAGTGGATGACCGCAGGCATGCTGGGCCAGCCGCACATCCCGCTGGCGTCGGTGGAGAACTGGCTCGGCGAGATGGAGCGCCGCTACCGGCTCGCCGGGTACTCCGAACGGGCCGTACGCGCGGCCGAGTTCGGCATCGCCTCGCACATCGGGGACCGGGCGCGGGCCGAGCGGGCGTACACGGCGTGGCTGGCCGCCGACCGGGACGACATGGCCGACTGCCACGCCTGCGAGCTGCGCGGGCAGGGCGGCTGGCAGGCCCGGCAGGGCCGGGACGCGGAGGCGCTGGAGCTGTGGGCGCCGGTGCTGGAGGGCGAGTTCGCCTGTGCGCACGAGCCGCACGGCGTGCTGGCCCGCTCACTGGTTCCGCTGCTGCGGCTTGGCCGGGTGGAGGAGGCGCGCGCCCATCATCTGCGGGGCATCAGGCTGGTGCGGCCGATGGAGAGCATGCGGGACGCGTACGCCGCCCATGTGGAGTTCTGCGCGCTCAGCGGGAACGAGGGGCGCGCTCTGGAGCTGCTGGCGGAGCGGCCCGCGTACTTCACGGACACCGGGCATCCGCGCAGCCTGCTGGAGTTCCTGGCCGTGGTGACGCTGCTGATGGACCGGCTGACCGCGCTCGGGCAGGGCGCCCGGGAGGTGCCGGGCCCGGCCGGGCGGACGTGGACCGCGCGGGAGCTGGCCGTCCACGCGCGCGGGGAGGCGCTGGAGCTGGCCGCGCGGTTCGACGCGCGCAACGGCAGCTCGCACATCGGTGACCTGACCCGCGCCACGATGGCGGCGAAGCCGCTGGTGGAGCGCCTCCCGCTGGGCGTACGGACGACTCCGGCGCCGCCCCCGCCGGCCGACGAGGAGGTCCCGGAGGAGGAGCCGGGGGTGCCCGAGCTGCTGGCGCGGGCGCGGCAACTCTCGGAGACCCTCCAGCCGGACGCCCCGCAGGCATGGGCCGCCCTCGCGCGGGCCGCCGACGGCGCCGGACTCGACGCACGCGCGCGTGCCGAGCTGGCCGACAACGAGGCGATGGTCCAGGGCGCCGACGGCATCCCGCACTTCGAGGAGGCCGCCGCCCTCTACGCGGAGGCGGACGACCCCGGCGAGGCCCTCGCGGCACGCGCGCGTGGAGCGTACGTACGCGCCCTGACCGGCGACACGGAGCCCGCGCGCAAGACGGTCGACGGCCTGTACGACGAGGTGCTCGCGCTGTACGCGGAGGGGGTGACCGGCCCCCGGCAGACGGCGGGGGTGCTGATCAGCCGGGCCCGCGTACTCATGCGGTGCGTCCACGAGGGCGCCCCCGCCGGGGAGGCGGAGCGGGCCGCGCGGGAGGTGCTGGCGTTCGTCGGCGGCCGCACCGGGGACGACGTACGGCTGGTGGCGCGCGGGGCCGAGGCGCGGGCCATGCTGGCGGAACTGGCCGAGCTGGGCGGGGACCTGCCCCGCGCGGCCGACCTGTTCCGGCGGGCGGCTGCCGAGTACACCGGCGCCGGGCTGCCCTGGTTCGCCGTGGAGTACGAGGCGCGGGTGGGCGCGCTGTCCCAGCACCTCGGGGAGCCGGCCGAGGCCGAGCGGGCGCTGCGGTCGGCGCTGGAGCACGGCGGGGCGTATCTGGAGCCGACCGGGCGGGCCCAGCTCCACCTCCAGCTCGCCGAGCTGATCGGGGCGCGGGGCGGCACCGAGGAGGCCGCCGGGCATGCCCTCCAGGCCGCGCACTGGGCGGACGAGGCGGGCGAGAGCGGCACCTTCGGCGCCTGGGGCCGGCATCTGCTGGGCGGCCTGCTGCTGCGCCAGGGGCGCTGGACGGAGGCGGCCGAGGTGCTGGAGTCGGCGCTCGCCGAGCTGTCGGCCGAGGTGCACGGGGACGGCGCGCTGGTGCAGACCCGCTGGTGGCTCGGGGACTGCCTGAGCGAGCTGGGCGAGCACCGTCAGGCGGCCGAGCACCGGCTGCTGGCGGCCGGCATCGCCGAGCACTGGCCGGAGCAGCAGGACCACGCGACGCTGGCCCACCTGGCCGGCGAGTCCCTGGCCGAGGCGGACCTCCCGGCGGAGGCGGACCGGGCGTACGTACGGGCGGGTGAGCTGTGGGAGGCGCTGGGCAACCCGTACTTCACCGTGCGCGCCCTGCGGGCCCGCGCCTGGCTGGCGCCCCGGCTGGACGCGGGAGTGCCGGGGGCGCGGGAGCTGATGGCGCGGGCGGTGCGGGTGTGCGGGGAGGCGCTGGCGGAGGCGGACGACCCGCTGGAGGAGGCCCGGCTGACCACCGAACTCGCGCACACGCACCGCCAGTTCGGGGAGCTGCTGGCCTCGGTGGCAGGGGAGCGCGAGGAGGCGCTGGCGGAGCTGGAGCGATCGGCCGCGCTGTTCGCCCACCTCGGCACGGACGGCCTGCACGGCCGCACCGGCGCCGAACTGGCCGCCGCCGCGCTGGAGGCCGAGCTGGGCCGGACGGCCGGGGCGAGCGCACGCGCGCGTGCCGTACTCGCGGCCTACGAGGACGCCGACGCCACCGACGAAACGGTCCGCCTCCGGCGCGAGACGGCGTCCCGCCTGCTGGACGAGGAGTGACTCCGGCTCCTCAGCTCACTCCACGCCGATGAGCAGCGGCGCGCCCTGCCGGCCGCCCCGGTAGACCACGGTGTCGACGGCGAGGTAGGACTCGCGGACGCGGGCTTCGAGGCGGTCGGCGACGGCCTCGGGAGCGTCGTCGCCGACGACCAGGGTGACCAGCTCGCCGCCCGCCTGCAGCATGCGGTCGAGCACGGTCTCGGCGGTACCGGTGAGGTCGGGGCCGATCACGGCCACGTCGCCGTCGATCAGCCCGAGCACGTCCCCGGCCTGGCAGATCCCGGCCGTGGTCCACGACTGGCGCTCGGCGACGAGCACCTCGGCGTACCGGGTGGCTCCGGCGGCCGAGGTCATCTGGACCACGTCCTCGTCGAACCGGCGCTCCGGTTCGTGCACGGCGAGCGCGGCGATGCCCTGCACCGCCGAGCGGGTCGGGATCAGGGCGACCCGGACGCCCTCGGCGCGTACCTGCTCGGCGGCAGCGGCGGCCGTGTGGCGCAGTTCGGCGTCGTTGGGCAGCAGGACGACCTCGCGGGCGTGCGCGCGCCGGAGGGCCTGGGCCAGCTCCCCGCTGGCGGGCGGCTCACCGGGGCGGGCGAGGACGGTGGTGGCGCCCGCCTCCGCGTACAGCCCGGCCAGCCCCTCGCCGGGCACCACGGCGACGACGGCCCGCTGCGCCGGTTCGCGCGGCGTCCGCTCCCCGCCCGTGTGCACGTCACCGACGGCGAAGTGGGTGATCCTGATCCGGTACGGCCGGCCGGCCTCCACGCCCGCCTCCACGGCGGCACCGGCGTCGTCGACGTGCACATGGACGTTCCACAGCCCGTCGCCGCCGACCACGACCAGGGAGTCGCCGAGGGCGTCGAGCCGTTCCCGGAGCCGGGCCACGGCCGCGTCATCGGCCTCCAGCAGGTAGATGACCTCGTAGGCGGGCCCGCCCTCCCCCACGTGCTCGGGGGCGTCCGGGCAGACCTCGGCCCCGGCCGCCGAGGCGTACGTCTCCTCCGGTACCGCCTCTCCCGTGACCGCCTCCACCAGTGAGGCCAGCACGGTCACCAGACCCCGCCCGCCCGCGTCCACGACGCCGGCGCGGCCCAGCACGGCCAGTTGCCGGGGGGTGGCGGCCAGGGCGGCGCGGGCTCCCGCGTAGGCGGCCAGGACGACGGTCCCGCAGTCGCCCTCGGTCCCGTCGGCGGCGTCGGCGGCGGCCGAGGCGACGGTGAGGACGGTGCCCTCGACCGGGTGGGCCACGGCCTCGCGGGCGGCGTCGGCGGCCCGGCGCAGCGCCGTCCGGAGAAGAACGCCGTCCACGTGAGAGACGTCACTGCCGGTGAGCACCTGGGCCATGCCGCGCAGGAGCTGGGCGAGGATCGTGCCGGAGTTGCCGCGGGCGCCGATCAGGGCGCCGTGGGCCATCGCGCGCAGGGCGTCCGCGAAGGAAGGGCCCCCCTCCTCGTACCCGGCGAACACCGCTTCGACGGCCGCCGTCGCGGACTCCACGGTCAGGTACAGGTTGGTGCCGGTGTCCCCGTCGGCGACGGGATAGACGTTGATCGCGTCGATCTCCTCGCGCGCCCGCCCCAGCGAGCGCAGCGCCAGACCGCACCAGGTGCGCACCGCGAGAGCATCGAGGAATGTCTGCGGCACCTGCGCCACCTGCGCCTCCCTGTGGCTGGACGTGGGACGCAGCGTAGACCGTGGGGCGGCGTCCATAGCGGGAGGGCCGGGCACGGGGTGCCGGGCCACCGTGGTAGTTTCGTTGTACGGAAGCAGTCGTTGTATGCTGCTCCGGTTGCCCGATCCCGGTCGGGCCATTCCCCCTGGCAGCGCCACTGAAAGATCTCAGGTTTTCCTGATCTCGATCCCGGCATGCCGGGATCAACCGTAAGTGCATCTGAAGTCTTTGGAGTGACCCGTGGCTGCCAACTGCGACGTCTGCGGCAAGGGGCCGGGCTTCGGCAACAACATCTCGCACTCGCACCGCCGTACGCCCCGTCGCTGGAACCCGAACATCCAGCGCGTTCGTACTGTGGTCGGCGGGACGCCGAAGCGCGTGAACGCTTGCACCTCGTGCATCAAGGCCGGCAAGGTCTCGCGCTGACGCACAGCTAAGCGCGCGGCCATAGTCGGTTGCTGTGAAGAGCCGGTCCACCTTCGGGTGGGCCGGCTCTTCGCTTTGCCTTCGTGAGACTCAGAACCGCCAGCCGTGGTCCACAGGGCCGATCCCGCCGCCCAGCGCGAACCCGTGGGCGATCGCTCCGGTGACGTACTCCTTGGCCGCCGTGACCGCCTCCGGCACGGTCAGGCCCTTCGCCAGCTCCGAGGCGATGGCGGAGGCCAGGGTGCAGCCGGTGCCGTGGGTGTGCCGGTTGTCGTGGCGCGGGGCACGCAGCCGGAACTCCTGGTCGCCGTCGGTGAGCAGGTCCACGGCCTCGCCGGTGAGATGCCCGCCCTTGATCAGCACCCACCGGGGCCCGTAGGCCAGCACGGCCTGTGCCGCCGGGCGCAGATCGGCCTCCGAGGTGACCTGGAATCCTGTGAGTTGGGCCACTTCGTCCAGGTTCGGGGTGGCCACGGTCGCCACCGGGAGCAGCCGGGTGCGCACCGAGTCCAGGGCGGAGGCGGCGAGCAGGGGGTCGCCGTGCTTGGAGACGCCCACCGGGTCCACCACCACGGGCGCGTCCGTGGTGGAGATCAACTCCGCGACCGCCTCGACCAGTTCCGCCGAGGCCAGCATCCCGGTCTTCACGGCCTGGACGCCGATGTCGTCCACCACACTGCGGTACTGCGCCCGCACCGCCTCCACCGGCAGCTCCCAGGCGCCCTGCACCCCGAGGGAGTTCTGCGCGGTCACGGCCGTGATCACGCTCATCCCGTGCACGCCCAGCGCCAGCATCGTCTTCAGATCGGCCTGGATGCCCGCTCCGCCGCCGGAGTCCGAGCCGGCCACGGTGAGGACGCGCGGCGGCGCCTGCCCGGCGGCCCTCACTCCGGGTCCCCGAAGTGGTCCCAGCCGCCGGTGGCGGTCCAGGGCGCCCCGTCCACAGTGACCTGGGGCAGCGCCGAGGGGTTGAGCACCTCGCCGATCACCTTCCAGCGGGCCGGGAGCTTGGTGTCGGGCGGGAAGGTGGCCACGATCGCGTGGTCCTCTCCCCCGGTGAGCACCCACTGCAGCGGGTCCACCCCGACCGCCTGGCCGATGTCGTTCATCTGGGTGGGGATGTCGATCGCGCCGGAACGGATGTCGATCCGCACCTTGCTGGCGTCCGCGATGTGCCCGAGGTCCGCGATCAGTCCGTCGCTGACGTCGCACATCGCGGTGGCGCCGAGCGCGGCGGCGGCCGGGCCCGCGTGGTACGGCGGCTCGGGGCGGCGGTGGGCCTCCACGAAGGCGCGCGGCGAGCGGAAGCCCCGCGAGAGCACCGCGTACCCGGCGGCGGACCAGCCCAGCCAGCCCGTGACGGCCACCAGGTCGCCGGGCTGCGCGCCGGAGCGGGTCACCGGCTCCTGATTGCGCAGATCACCGAGCGCGGTGATCGACACCATGATCGTGTCACCGCGTACGACGTCGCCGCCGACCACCGAGGCGCCCGCGACCTGGCACTCGTCGCGCAGGCCGTCCATCAGCTCGGTCGGCCAGGTCACCGGGAGTTCGGCGGGGACGACCAGGCCGAGCAGCAGCGCGGTGGGCACGGCGCCCATCGCGGCGATGTCGGCGAGGTTCTGGGCGGCTGCCTTGCGGCCCACGTCGTACGCCGTGGACCAGTCGCGGCGGAAGTGCCGGCCCTCCAGCAGGATGTCGGTGCTCGCCACCACCCGGCGGTCCGGGGCGGCGACCACGGCGGCGTCGTCACCGGGGCCGACCCGGACCGCCGGGGTGGTGGTGAGACGGGAGGTCAGCTCCCGGATGAGCCCGAACTCACCAAGCTCACCCACTGTGCCCTTCATGGCCTCAAGCCCCTTCTGTCCCTGTCCCGTGCCCGGTCGCGCGTCATCAGTGTCCCCGATACGGTCGAGGTGACCGTCAACTTCCGTCGTGCCCGCACCCCGGCGCGCGTGCCCCGTCCCCCAGGGTCTCCCCTCGGAGAGCGGCGACGCGATACCGTGGCGTTCCTCTTCCCCACATGATCCTCGTGGCCGCCCTGGAGGTTCCGTGGTACAGGCGTACATCCTGATCCAGACCGAGGTCGGCAAGGCGTCGACCGTCGCCGAGACGATCGGCCAGATCCCCGGCGTGATCCAGGCCGAGGACGTGACGGGTCCCTACGACGTCATCGTCCGCGCCCAGTCCGACACCGTCGACGAGCTGGGTCGCATGGTGGTCGCCAAGGTCCAGCAGGTGGACGGCATCACACGCACCCTGACCTGCCCGGTCGTGCATCTGTAGCCCCCGTCTACGCTTGGCCGGTGAACTTCTTCCGTCACCGGCCCCTCGGCCTGCTCGCGCCCGCGCTGCTGATCGCGGTCGCGGGCTGTTCCACGGCGGACGACGGCACCACGGTCGCGGCTCCCCGCCCCGACGCACGGACCGCCCCCCTGTGCCGGCGTCTGGACGAGGCGCTGCCGAAGAAGGTGGACGGCCGGCACCGCGACGACCCACGGCCCGCTTCCGCCTATACGGCGGGCTGGTCGGGCCCGGCGATCATACTGCGCTGCGGGGTGGTCCGGCCGCCGAAGATGACCGACCCCAAGGTGGCCCAGGGCCACGACCCCGCCGCGCTGGCCGGCGGGGTGGACGGCGTGGACTGGCTGATGGAGAAGCGGGACGACGGTTCCTCGCGCTTCACCACCGCCAACCGCCGCGCCTATGTGGAGATCACGCTGCCGAAGGAGCTGTCCGGCCCGGACGACTCGACGGCGGTCCTGGTCGACCTGGCCCCGGCCGTGAAGAAGGCGATCCCCGAGGGGATCGCCTCCATGCGCTGACTCGGTGACGCGGTGAGCGGCTAGCGCAGCCCGGTCGGGCGGCGCAGTGCCGCCTGGATCAGGCGGTCCACCAGCTCCGCGTAGCCGACGCCGGACGCCTCCCACATCTTGGGGTACATCGAGATGGGGGTGAAGCCGGGCAGGGTGTTGATCTCGTTGATGACGAACTCGCCGTCGTCGGTGAGGAAGAAGTCCGCGCGGACCAGGCCCTCGCAGGACGCGGCCTCGAACGCCTCGATGGCGAGCCGCTGGAGTTCCGCGGTCTGCTCGTCGGTGAGCGGGGCCGGGACGACACCGGGCGTGGAGTCGATGTACTTGGCGTCGAAGTCGTAGTACGCGTGCGCGCTCGGCGGCGGGATCTCGGCGGGGACCGAGGCGCGCGGGCCGTCCTCGAACTCCAGGACACCGCACTCGAGCTCGCGGCCGGACAGCGCGGCCTCCACGATGATCTTCGGGTCGTGGCGCTGGGCCTCGGCGATGGCCTCGTCGAGCCCCGAGAGGTCGTCGACCTTGGTGATGCCGATGGAGGAGCCGGCGCGGGCTGGCTTCACGAACAGCGGCCAGCCGTGCTCACCGGCGAAGTCCACGATCCGCTTGCGGGCGGCGGACTCGTCCCGCTGCCACTCGCGGGGCCGGATCACCACGTACGGGCCGACCTTGAGCCCGAAGGAGGTGAACACCCGCTTCATGTAGTCCTTGTCCTGGCCGACAGCCGAGGCGAGCACGCCCGAGCCGACGTAGGGCACACCGGACAGCTCCAGCAGACCCTGCAGGGTGCCGTCCTCCCCGAAGGGGCCGTGCAGCACCGGGAAGACCACGTCGACCTCGCCGAGCGCCTTGGGCACCGCGCCGGGCTCGCTGTAGACGACCTCGCGGTTGGCCGGGTCGACCGGGAGCACCACGCCGCCCTCGGTGGACTCCGCCACGTCCAGCACCTCCGGGGTGCGGCGGTCCGTGATGGCCATCCGCTGCGGCTCGTCGGCCGTCAGCACCCAGCGGCCGTCACGGGTGATGCCGATCGGCAGGACGTCGTACTTGGTCCGGTCGATGGCGCCCAGGACGGCACCCGCGGTGACGGTGGAGATCCCGTGTTCGGAGGAGCGGCCGCCGAACACGACGGCCACCCGCGGCTTACGGGGCTGCGCGGCAGGGCTCTGGGGGAGGTTCTCGGTGCTCATATCGCGTTGAGAGTACCGGACAGTACACCAGGGGGAACGCTGCAGCGTATACGCGTTTAGCGTCGTTCGGGCTTCGCGCTGCGCGACATCAGCTCCTTGAGAGCGACGACGGGCGGCTTGGCGTCGTGCACGATTCCGACGACCGTCTCGGTGATCGGCATGTCGACACCGTGCCTGCGGGCCAGATCCAGCACGGACTCGCTGGACTTGACGCCCTCGGCGGTCTGCTTGGTGACCGCGATGGTCTCCTGAAGCGTCATGCCCTTGCCGAGGTTGGTGCCGAAGGTGTGGTTGCGGGACAGCGGCGAGGAGCAGGTCGCCACCAGGTCCCCGAGTCCGGCGAGTCCGGAGAAGGTCAGCGGGTCGGCGCCGAGCGCCATGCCGAGCCGGGTGGTCTCGGCGAGGCCGCGCGTGATGAGCGAGCCCTTGGCGTTGTCGCCGAGTCCCATGCCGTCCGCGATGCCGACGGCGAGACCGATGACGTTCTTGACCGCGCCGCCGAGTTCGCAGCCGATGACGTCGGTGTTGGTGTACGGCCGGAAGTACGGGGTGTGGCAGGCCGCCTGGAGCCGCCGGGCGACCGCTTCGTCGGTGCAGGCGACCACGGCGGCGGCGGGCATCCGGGCGGCGATCTCACGGGCCAGGTTGGGCCCGGTGACCACGGCGATCCGCTCGGGGCCGACCTTGGCGACGTCCTCGATGACCTCGCTCATCCGCATGGCGGAGCCGAGTTCGACGCCCTTCATCAGGGAGACGAGCACGGAGTGCGGGGCGAGCAGCGGCGCCCAGTCGGCGAGGTTGGCGCGCAGGGTCTGCGAGGGGATCGCCAGCACGACGAAGTCGGCGTCCCCGAGCGCCTCGGCGGCGTCGGAGGTGGCGCGCACGCCCGGCGGAAGCTCGACGCCGGGCAGGTAGCCGGGGTTGGTGCGCGTGGAGTTGACCGCGTCGGCCACTTCGGCGCGGCGGGCCCAGAGGGTGACCTCGCAGCCCGCGTCGGCGAGGACCACGGCGAACGCGGTGCCCCAGGAGCCGGTGCCCATGACGGCGACCCGGACAGGCGTGCTCACTTGCCGCTTCCCCCTTCGGTGGCGGTGGGCGTGGCCTCGGCGGCGGGCGCGGGCACGGTGTCCTGGACCTGGCCGTCGCCGGACCGCACGGAGTGGCCGGACGGGGCGATCGGGCCGGACTGGGCGCGGGTGCGGCGGCGCTGCTCGATCCGCTCGCGGCGCGGGTCGTAGGGCACGGCCGGTGCCTTCTCGCCGCGGATCTCCTCGAGCTGGCGGGTGACGGCCGCCATGATGACCTCGGTGGCCTCCCTCAGGACGTCGGCGGTCATCTCCCGGTCGTAGAACCGGGAGAGGTCCACCGGCGGGCCGGCCAGCACGTGGTGGGTCTTGCGCGGGAAGAGGTGGGGCTTCTTCGCGTAGGGCGGCAGGAGTTCGTTGACGCCCCACTGGGCGACCGGCACGACCGGGCACTTGGTCTGCAGGGCCACGCGGGCGGCGCCGGTCTTGGCGGCCATGGGCCAGCCGTCGGGGTCGCGGGTCAGGGTGCCCTCGGGGTAGAAGGCGACGCACTCGCCCTTCTCCACCGCCTCGATCGCGGCGCGGAATGCGCTCAGCGCGTCGGTGCTCTCGCGGTAGACGGGGATCTGTCCGGTACCGCGCATCGCGGCGCCGACGAATCCCTTCTTGAAAAGGCCGCTCTTCGCCAGGAATCGCGGAACCCGTCCGGTGTTGTACTGATAGTGCGCGTACGCGAAGGGGTCCACGTGGGAATTGTGGTTCACCGCGGTGATAAATCCGCCGTCGGCCGGAATGTGCTCCATTCCTCGCCAGTCCCGCTTGATCAGAACCGCCAGCGGCGGTTTGCAGATCACCGCGGCGAAGCGGTACCAGAAGCCGATTCTGCGGCGGGACACGCGGACACCTTCCTCCATGGCCTCTGAGGGCCTTCACCTCGGCCGGGGGCCGCACAAGTGTGACTCCGGGCCGCCGGTCTGTCGAGAACACCGTACGCCCGCATGTCCGCGGCGACCGCCCCCGGACTGGCCTTCACAGCATTCCCCCACACCTCGGGGCGGCTCGGGCCGCCTGGTGGGAGCGGGTGACAATGAGCGCGAGCAGAGAGGGACGGTACGCCGGTGCAGTGGAGCTTGGTCATCCCCCTGAAGCCCTTGGCGCGGGCGAAAAGCAGGCTCGCGGACGCCGTTGCCGACGGGGCGCGGCCCGGCCTGGTGCTGGCGTTCGCGCAGGACACGGTGGCCGCCGTACTGGAGTGTCCCGAGGTCGCGGATGTGGCGGTCGTCACGGACGACCCGGTGGCCGGACGGGCCTTGGCCGCGCTGGGCGCCCGGATCGTGCCGGACGAGCCGGCCGGCGGCCTGAACGCCGCGCTGGCGCACGGCGCCTCGGCGGTGCGCGCGGTCCGCCCGGAGGCGGCCGTCGCCGCGCTCAACGCCGATCTGCCCGCCCTGCGCCCCGCCGAACTGGCGCGGGTCCTCACGGCGGCGGCCGAATTCCCGCGCGCCTTCCTGGCGGACGCGGCCGCGTGGGGCACGACCCTGCTCGCGGCGGCGCCCGGCCGGGAACTGGCCCCGGCCTTCGGCGGCGCCTCCCGCGCCCGGCACCGCGCCTCGGGCGCGGCGGAACTGGCGCCGGGCAGCGTCGAATCGGTACGGCGGGACGTGGACACGGGCGACGACCTGCGGGTGGCGCTGGCGCTGGGTGTGGGCCCGTACACCGCGGCGGCGAGCGCCTCGTGGACCGCGCCGGTGCCGCTCGCCGGGCAGTAGGCTGCGGACATGCAGGCCACCGCTTACACCTACGACCCCGAGAGCCGCAGCGGGCAGGTGCTGCTCGACGACGGCACCCCGGTGCCCTTCGACGCGGCCGCTTTCGACGCGGGCGGGCTGCGGTTGCTGCGGCCCGGTCAGCGGGTGCGGATCGAGACCGAGGGGCGGGACGAGGGGCTGCGGATCACGCTGGTCACCCTCCAGACCTTCTGAACGGGCGCTGAACGGGCGCTGAGCGGCCGTATGAACGCACCGCGGGCCGGACTCCCCAGGGGAGTCCGGCCCGGCGCGTGTGAGCCCTTGAGGACCGGGTGCCGTGGAAGTCCGTGCCTCTAGCGGGCGGTGGTCTTCTTGGCGGTGGTCTTGCGTGCCGTCGACTTCTTGGCGGGCGCCTTCTTGGCGGTGACCTTCTTCGCGGGACTCTTCTTCGCGGTGGTCTTCTTGGCGGCCGCGGTGGTGCCGGTGGCCTTCTTGGCCGGGGCCTTCTTCGCGGCGGCCTTCTTGGCGGTGGCCGTGGTCTTCTTCGCCGGCGCCGCCTTCTTGGCGGTGGACTTCTTGGCGGTGGCCTTCTTGGCCGCGGCCTTCTTCACGGTCGCGGAAGCGCCGCCGGTCAGGCTGCCCTTGGGCGCCTTCTTCACGGAGACCTCGCCACCACGGGGAAGCTTCTTCGAACCGCTCACCAGGTCCTTGAAGCCCTGGCCGGCGCGGAAGCGCGGAACCGAGGTCTTCTTGACCCGAACACGCTCGCCCGTCTGGGGGTTACGGGCGTAGCGGGCGGGGCGGTCCACCTTCTCGAAGGACCCGAAGCCGGTGACCGAGACCCGGTCCCCCGCGACGACGGCGCGGACGATGGCGTCCAGGACCGCGTCGACAGCATCGGCGGCCTGCTGGCGGCCACCCATCTTGTCGGCAATCGCTTCTACGAGCTGCGCCTTGTTCACGTCTTCCCCTTCGGAGACATCGCCAGAACGAAAGTGTTCAAGCTTTTTCGCACGTTAGGCAGATATATACCGCAAATCAAACACGAAACGGGCTTCTCACCCTTGTGCCGCATCGGTTTCGGCGGTCCCGGACGGATTCAGCGGTCCTCTTCGGGCATCCGGCCCGCTTCGAGGTCCGCGGTGAATCGTTCGAGACGCGTTGCCGCGCCGGCGAGATCGTGTTTGGCCGCGGCCGTAATGACCAGCAGCTTCCGGGTCAGCGCCATCCGTACGCCCTCCGGGACTTGCAGTGTGCGCACGGTTGCGTGCGCTTGTTTGAGTTGGTCCGCGACTGCCGCATAGAGCTGGAGTTGGCCGTCGTGTTCCATGCACAGATTGTGCCATCTGGGGCGAGTTGTCGCCTGCGCAGGGGGCAACTGCCGCCTCCGCGCGCCGTTTCGGGGCTCGGGGAGGGGGTGCCGCGGGAGGGCGCCCGGACCTGCAACTTCGTTGCGGTGAAGGAGAGTTGGAGAGCGCTTGGGGTGCGTTCGGAGGCGTCCGGACCCGGACATGCGCGTACCCCCAATCGTGGCGATCGGGGGTACGCGGCGGCCGTCGAGGTGGCCGAAACCTTATGCGTGCGAGCGGTTGCTCAGCTCGTCAGGGTGCGCGGCTTGTGTGCGGGGCGGGCGTTCTCGAAGGCGGCGATGTCGTCCTCGTTGCGCAGGGTGAGGGAGATGTCGTCGAGGCCGTTCAGCAGTCGCCAGCGGGAGTTCTCGTCCAGCTCGAAGGGGGCGGTGACGCCCTCGGCGCGTACCTCGCGGGCTTCGAGGTCGACGGTGACGGGGGCCTGGGGGTCGCGTTCGGTCAGCTCCCAGAGGGCGTCGACGATCTTCTGCTCCAGGACGACCGTGAGCAGGCCGTTCTTCAGCGAGTTGCCGCGGAAGATGTCGGCGAAGCGGGCGGAGATCACGGCCTTGAAGCCGTAGTTCTGCAGTGCCCACACCGCGTGCTCGCGGGAGGAGCCGGTGCCGAAGTCGGGGCCGGCGACCAGGACCGTGGCGCCCTGCCGCTCGGGCTGGTTGAGGACGAAGGTGTCGTCCTTGCGCCATGCCTCGAACAGGCCGTCCTCGAAGCCGTCGCGGGTGACCTTCTTGAGCCAGTGGGCGGGGATGATCTGGTCGGTGTCGATGTTGCTGCGGCGCAGCGGCACGGCCCGGCCGGTGTGGGTGGTGAAGGCTTCCATCGTTATCGCACTCCAGCGGGCACGGGGGTGTCGGACAGGTCGGCGGGCGAGCCGAGGTGGCCCAGGACGGCGGTGGCGGCGGCGACCTGCGGCGAGACCAGGTGGGTACGGCCGCCCTTGCCCTGCCTGCCCTCGAAGTTGCGGTTGGAGGTGGACGCGGAGCGCTCCCCCGGTGCGAGCTGGTCGGGGTTCATGCCCAGGCACATCGAGCAGCCCGCGTACCGCCATTCGGCACCGGCCTCCTTGAAGACCACGTCCAGCCCCTCGGACACGGCCTGCAGACCCACCCGCGCGGAGCCGGGGACGACCAGCATCCGTACGCCGTCGGCGACTTTGCGGCTCCGGAGGATCTCGGCGACCGAGCGCAGGTCCTCGATGCGGCCGTTGGTGCACGAGCCTACGAACACGGTGTCCACGGCGATGTCCCGCAGCGGCTGCCCGGCGGTCAACCCCATGTATTCCAGGGCCTTTTCGGCGGCGTACCGCTCCGATGCGTCTTCGTACGAAGCCGGGTCGGGGACGTGCGCCGAAAGCGGCGCTCCCTGGCCGGGGTTGGTGCCCCAGGTGACGAACGGGGAGAGTTCGGCCGCGTCGATGACCACCTCGGCGTCGAAGACCGCGTCATCGTCGGTGCGCAGCGTCTTCCAGTACTCGACGGCCGCGTCCCAGTCGGCGCCCTCGGGGGCGTGCGGGCGGCCCTGGAGGTAGGCGAAGGTGGTCTCGTCGGGGGCGATCATGCCCGCGCGGGCGCCGGCCTCGATGGACATGTTGCAGATGGTCATCCGCGCCTCCATCGACAGCTTCTCGATGGCCGGGCCCCGGTACTCCAGGACATAACCCTGACCGCCGCCGGTGCCGATCCGGGCGATGATCGCCAGGATCAGGTCCTTCGCGGTGACGCCCTCGGGCAGTTCACCCTCCACGGTGATCGCCATGGTCTTGGGGCGGGCCATCGGCAGCGTCTGCGTCGCCAGCACATGCTCGACCTGCGAGGTGCCGATACCGAACGCCAGCGCACCGAACGCACCATGCGTGGAAGTGTGCGAGTCACCGCACACCACGGTCGTGCCGGGCTGCGTCAGCCCGAGCTGCGGGCCCACCACGTGCACCACGCCCTGCTCGACGTCGCCCAGCGGATGCAGCCGCACCCCGAACTCCGCGCAGTTCTTGCGCAGCGTCTCCAACTGAGCCCGCGAAACCGGGTCCGCGATCGGCTTGTCGATGTCCAGGGTCGGAGTGTTGTGGTCCTCGGTGGCGATGGTCAGATCGAGACGACGGACCGCGCGATCGCTCTTGCGGAGACCGTCGAACGCCTGCGGGCTGGTCACCTCGTGCAGCAGGTGCAGATCGATGTAGAGAAGGTCGGGCTCGCCCTCGGCGCGCCGGACGACATGGTCGTCCCAGACCTTCTCCGCGAGTGTCCTACCCATCGCTTTCCCTCCGGCCGGCCACGGTTCCGCCGACACATCTAGAGAACCTGAGGAAGCGACGCCCGCGCCGTGATCTCGGTGCGTACGGGCGTCCGGCACCGCGCCCGCCGTACGCGGGCCGCCGTGTGCTTCAAGAGTGGCGCGTTCCGGAGAAAATTGAACTTGCGTTTCACAGAGTGAGACGGGAGTATCGTTGCATGGACAACAGTAGCGGCGTCGGCGTTCTGGACAAGGCGGCCCTTGTCCTGAGCGCTCTGGAGTCCGGTCCGGCCACCCTCGCGGGTCTGGTCGGGGCCACCGGACTGGCACGACCCACGGCCCACCGGCTGGCCGTGGCTCTGGAGCACCACCGGCTGGTGGCGCGGGACATGCAGGGCCGGTTCATCCTGGGCCCGCGCCTGTCGGAGCTGGCCGCGGCGGCCGGCGAGGACCGGCTGCTGGCGACGGCCGGCCCGGTGCTCACGCATCTGCGGGACGTGACGGGCGAGAGCGCGCAGCTCTACCGGCGCCAGGGCGACATGCGGATCTGTGTGGCGGCCGCGGAGCGGCTGTCCGGACTGCGGGACACGGTGCCGGTGGGCTCGACGCTCACGATGAAGGCGGGTTCCTCGGCGCAGATCCTCATGGCCTGGGAGGAGCCCGAGCGGCTGCACCGGGGTCTGCAGGGGGCGCGCTTCACGGCGACGGCGCTGTCCGGGGTGCGCCGCCGGGGCTGGGCACAGTCGATCGGCGAGCGGGAGCCGGGCGTGGCTTCGGTCTCGGCGCCGGTGCGCGGGCCGTCCAACCGTGTGGTGGCCGCCGTCTCGGTCTCCGGACCGATCGAGCGGCTGACCCGGCATCCCGGCCGGATGCACGCCCAGGCGGTGATCGACGCGGCGGGCCGGCTGTCGGAGGCGCTGCGCCGCTCCGGCTGAGCGCTCTCCCCACTGCTTCCACGCTTCCCCTGGGCGGGAGCGGGCCCCAACGCCGCGGCCCGCTCCCGCCCGACCTGCTTGGCTCAACGGGGCTTCGGCGCACGGCTGTTGAGGCAGGAGCCGGAATACAACGAAGGCCCCTCGCGTTCGCGAGGAGCCTTCCTTCTGTACCCCCGACCGGATTCGAACCGGCGCTACCGCCTTGAGAGGGCGGCGTGCTAGGCCGCTACACAACGGGGGCCTGGACACTGCGTTTCCGCAGGTCCGAGCTGGTCTACCTGGACTCGAACCAAGACTAACTGAACCAGAATCAGTCGTGCTGCCAATTACACCATAGACCAATGATGGTTTAGACCAGTCAGTACCCCCGACCGGATTCGAACCGGCGCTACCGCCTTGAGAGGGCGGCGTGCTAGGCCGCTACACAACGGGGGCCCTAGCGATTCCGAGTGATCGGAACCAGTACCCCCGACCGGATTCGAACCGGCGCTACTGCCTTGAGAGGGCAGCGTGCTAGGCCGCTACACAACGGGGGCTCGCGGACAAGATCCGCGGGTGCAGATGAGCTCTGCGAGCTGGCCTACCTGGACTCGAACCAAGACTAACTGAACCAGAATCAGTCGTGCTGCCAATTACACCATAGGCCACTGGAACGCAAGCCCCGAGTGGGGATCTTGTTCTAGCAGATGCGCCTGGGGCCCGGCCTTTCGGCCCGTTCCCCTCGGCGCAGGAAGAACATTACCCGAAGGTGGACGGGGCTCCAAAACGGGTATCGGCGCGGACCAGCGCCGGGAGTTCGGCGAGGGTGGTGATCCGGTGGGCCAGGACCGTCCCGGCCGCCCGCGCGTGCGGGCCGCCCCGGTCGATCCATACGGACATCATCCCGGCCTCCGCCGCGCCCCGCCCGTCGATCTCCGGATGGTCCCCGACGTACGCCACCTCGTGCGGGGGCAGCCCCAGCCCCTCGCAGGCGGCCAGGAAGGCCCCGGCGGCCGGCTTGGACACCCCCAGCTCGACGGCGCACAGCACGGACTCGAACCGGTCCCGCAGGCCCAGGGTGCGCAGCTTGTGCTCCTGGACGGTCAGGCTGGAGTTGGACAGCACCGCGTGCCGGTGCTCCGGGAGGGCGTCCAGGGCGGGCAGCACGTCCGGGAAGACCTGCCAGGCCGCCTGGTAGTGCCCGACGTAGCGCAGAAACCATTCCTCAGCTTCGGCGTCACTGAGTTCCGCCCCCAGGAACGCCCGCACCCGGTCCAGCCGCTGCCCCTCGAACGTGGACTCCCCCGCCGCGTGCCGCGCCCAGTGCGCCTCGGTCGCCGTCCGCCACGCCGCGAGCGCCTGTTCCGGCGTCTCGAACCGGGCGAGCAGCCCTTCCGCCAGGAGGTGCGCCCGCATGCCCTCACGGTCGGCGGTGGTGTAGTCGAAAAGGGTGTCGTCCACGTCCCAGACCACGGCTCGGATGCTCATGGGCCGACGGTAACGGGCACCCGCCCCCACGGCAGCGCGCCGGAACGCCGAGGGGCGGCATCCGGTGGCCGGATGCCGCCCCTGACGGTGTGGCGTTCGTTACGCCGCGAGCCGCTCCAGTGCCGCGTCGATGCGGGTCAGCGTCTTCTCCTTGCCGAGTACCTCCAGGGACTCGAACAGGGGGAGGCCGACGGTGCGGCCGGTCACGGCCACGCGGACCGGGGCCTGGGCCTTGCCGAGCTTGAGGCCGTGGGCCTCGCCGGCGGCCAGCACGGCCTCCTTGAGGGATTCGGCCGAGGTCCAGTCGGCGGACTCCAGCTTCTCCCGGGCGGTGCGCAGCAGCGCGTCCGAGCCTTCCTTCATGGCCTTGGTCCACGAAGCCTCGTCGTAGGCGGGCTCGGGGAGGAAGAGGAAGTCGACGTTGTCGGTGATCTCGGAGAGCACCTTGAGCCGGGTCTGGGCGTGCGGGGCGATCGCCTGCCACTTGGCCTCGTCGAAGTCCTCCGGCGCCCAGGGGGCGAAGGGGGCCTTCAGCCAGGGGTCGCAGCGCTCGGTGAAGTCCTTCACGTCGAGCAGCCGGATGTGGTCGGCGTTGATCGCCTCGCACTTCTTCAGGTCGAAGCGCGCCGGGTTGGGGTTCACGTCCGAGATCTCGAAGGCGGCCACCATCTCCGCGACGGAGAAGATGTCCTGGTCCGCCGAGAGCGACCAGCCCAGCAGGGAGAGGTAGTTGAGCAGACCCTCGGGCAGGAAGCCGCGCTCGCGGTAGAGGTTGAGCGAGGACTGCGGGTCGCGCTTGGAGAGCTTCTTGTTGCCCTCGCCCATCACGTACGGCAGGTGGCCGAAGGCCGGGATCTGCTTCGCGATGCCCAGCTCCATCAGCGCCTTGTACAGGGCGATCTGGCGCGGGGTGGAGGAGAGCAGGTCCTCGCCGCGCAGGACGTGGGTGATGTCCATCAGCGCGTCGTCGACCGGGTTCACCAGGGTGTACAGCGGGGCGCCGTTGGCGCGCACGATGCCGTAGTCCGGCACGTTCTCCGGGAGGTAGGTGATCTCGCCGCGCACCAGGTCGTCGAAGGTGATCGCCTCGTCCGGCATCCGGAAGCGGACGATCGGCTCGCGGCCCTGGGCCGTGAACTCCTCGACCTGCGCGGCGCTCAGCTCGCGGCAGTGGCCGTCGTAGCCGGAGGGCTTGCCGGCGGCGCGGGCGGCCTCGCGGCGGGTGTCCAACTCGTCCTGGGAGCAGTAGCAGTAGTAGGCGTACCCGCCGTCCAGGAGCTTCTGCGCGACATCCTTGTAGATGTCCATCCGCTGCGACTGGCGGTACGGCGCGTGCGGGCCGCCGACCTCGGGACCCTCGTCCCAGTCGAAGCCGAGCCAGCGCATGGCGTCCAGGAGCTGGTTGTAGGACTCCTCGGAGTCGCGGGCCGCGTCGGTGTCCTCGATCCGGAAGACCAGGGTGCCCTCGTGGTGGCGGGCGAACGCCCAGTTGAACAGGGCGGTGCGCACCAGGCCCACGTGGGGGTTACCGGTGGGCGAGGGACAGAAACGGACGCGTACGGGGGAGCCGGATGCGCTAGCCACGCTTGACAACCTTGTTGGTGAGAGTGCCGATGCCTTCGATGGTGACGGCGACCTCGTCGCCGACGCTCATGGAGCCGACGCCCGCGGGGGTGCCGGTGAGGATCACGTCGCCGGGGAGCAGCGTCATGGCCTCGGAAATGTTGACGATCAGGTCCTCGATGGGGTGGACCATCTCGCTGGTGCGCCCGAGCTGGCGCTGCTCGCCGTTGAGGGTGAGCTGGACGGTGAGGTCGTTCGCGCGGGCGAGGTCGATGTCCGTCTCCACCCAGGGGCCGAGCGGGCAGGAGGAGTCGAAGCCCTTGGCGCGGGCCCACTGCTTCTCGGCGCGCTGTACGTCGCGGGCGGTGACGTCGTTGGCGCAGGTGTAGCCAAAGAT
Organism: Streptomyces bauhiniae; assembly: GCF_004784475.1. Taxonomy (GTDB): domain Bacteria; phylum Actinomycetota; class Actinomycetes; order Streptomycetales; family Streptomycetaceae; genus Streptomyces; species Streptomyces seoulensis. The sequence continues at coordinate 997,677 of NZ_SRRT01000001.1, read as the reverse complement.
GACGTCCTTGACGCGCTCGCGCGGGACCTCGCGGCACATGCGGCCGATGACCACGGCCAGCTCGGCCTCGTAGTGCAGTTCCTTGGTGAACGGCGGGTACTGGATGTCGTCGCCGGGGCCGATCACCGAGGTGGAGGGCTTGAAGAAGGCGAACGGGACGTCGGGCACCTCGCTGCCCAGTTCCCTGGCGTGCTCGGCGTAGTTGCGGCCGAAGGCCACGACCTTGTTGGGGAGCACGGGCGGGAGCAGCCGGACCTTGCTGAGGGGCACCTTGGTGCCGGACAGCTCGTGGTCGGCGAAGGGGATGCCCTTGATGATGTCGAGGACGAGCTCGTCCTGCTTGTCGCCCTCGACCGCGCCGAAGGCTACGTTCCCGTCGATGGAGAACCTGGCGATGCGCACGGGATTCTGGCGCCTCTCACTGAGAACCGGCGTACTGACGTCCCAGGTTAACCGGTCCGCGCGTCCGGCGTTCGGCCGGTGGTGCGGGCGGCGGTTATGCGGCGCGGAAACGGGGGCGGATTAATTCCGGATTTCCGGTGGTCGCGGGCGGGGCGGTGGGCCAGTGGTGGCACGGGCCGACGGGCGCGCAGCCGGGGCGAGGGCGCATTACGGGTAATGCCGCCGGACGGTGCCGGGAAATGCGCGGGGCGGGATTAGCGGAGGGCGGATATCCCCCGCCGGTGCCGGTAATGCGCCGAGCGGGAAAAAGCGAGCGCGGCCCGGTGGGCCGTCACGGGGACGGGCCGCCGGGCCGCGCTCGGGCGGGACGGGTGCGCTCAGACGCCGGCCTCGACCACGGCGGAGGCGGGCAGCTCCATCAGAATGGTGCGCCGGGGGTTGGCGGTCCGGCCGGGGAGGTCGGTGGGGTGCTCGGGCAGCTCGGCGATCCGCAGTTCGCCGGCGTCCTTCAGGTGCACCAGCGTCGTGCGTCGCGGGTTCGCCGTCGTCTGGAACATCATCGTCGTCTTCACCGTTGTCGTCCTGTGGCCTCGTGATCGGGTGGGGTGATCGGGTGGGAATGGGCAGAGCCGCTCATCCTGTAAAGCGTCAGGCTAAACATGCGAATCCCCGTCACTCACGTGAACCACCCGTGATCGGTGTGTGAGTTTGCTCACTAGGAGCCACGCAAATGGGTCAATTCAGACGGTGGGCCTGGGGCGATGAAACGGACATTGGTCATCTGAACCCACCATTCCGCTCCTGATCATGGCGACTGGGACACCGTTCGAGCGTCCCGCACACGCGCTCGACTCGCCGGAATTGCCCGCCTATACGGGTGATCAGGTTCCACCCGACGTGACCCCCGGATCACGCGCCGTCACGTAGGTCACAGCTCGGGGTACGTCCCTTGTTGGAGATCCGGCACTGTGCTGGAATGCCACGGACCGCCGCAGGAACGAGCCGGCGCAGGGGGCGCGACGCCGCGCCGCGTGGCGGTGAGACAGGGGGGAATCCAGCGCCGGTCACTCAAGACCACACGGGGGGCGTATTCAGGGCGCCCTTCATGACGCCGACACCGTGTCCCGCCGTTCGCGCGGAGGGGCGCCTGGTCCAGAGGTTGCGACGCTAGTGCAGGGACGTTTCAAGAGGGATGGCAGCGGTTCGGCCGAGCCGGAGCCGCACGGCGGGACTGCCCCCATGGCCGGCGGCTCCTCGCACCAGCACGCCCAGAGCGCCGGCAAGGCACCGTCCGGCGACAAGGGCGAGCGCGGCGGACGCCCCGGCGCCTCCGCCCCGGCGGGCGCGTCCGGCACCAAGCCCGCGGCGCCCACCGCGAAGACCGCCAAGAGCACGCCCAGCACCGGCTCCCGCATGGCGCTGCGCAACTGGCGCATCTCCACGCGTCTGGTGTCGCTGCTCGCGCTGCCGGTGGTCGCGGCCACCACGCTCGGTGGTCTGCGCATCGGCGACTCGATGGACGACATCAAGCAGCTCGACAACATGAAGCTGCTGACCGAGATGACCCAGCGCGCGACCGAGCTGGCCGCCGCCCTCCAGGAGGAGCGCGACCAGTCCGCCGGTCCCCTGGCGCACGGCCTCAAGTCGTCCGACTACACGGTCAAGGGCTTCCGCGACAAGACGGACAACGCGAAGAAGACCTTCGAGGACTCCGCCGAGGACATCGACGCGGCGAGCAAGGACGGCAACCTCCAGGGCGTCCGCGACACCCTGGTCGGCCTGGTCTCCCAGCTCGACGCGCTCGGCAAGATCCGCCGGGACGCGTACACCTCCGAGGGCAACTCGACCCAGACCGTCGAGGCGTACCACCGGCTGATCACCCAGCTCATCGACCTCTCCCAGGACATGGCCGAGGCGTCGAGCAACCCGGAGATGATCCAGCGCACCCGCGCCCTGGCCGCGTTCTCCACGGCCAAGGAGTATGCGTCGGTGCAGCGCGCCGTCATCGCGGCCGCCCTGCCCGCCAGCAACGCCACCAAGGGCGACCTGTCGACCAACGACCGCCTCTACGGCGAGGCCGCGTACGACAGCGAGGGCTCCGAGCTCAACATCTTCCGCAAGGTCTACGCGAGCCAGGGCGCCGAGGAGATCCTCAAGCCCATCGACGAGAACAACCCGACGATCCAGGCGGCCGACCTCTACGCCAAGCGCGTCTTCGAGTCGCGCGACGGCCTGGCGGGCCAGCCGGCCCGCTCGTACCTGGACTGGGTGGACGACAGCTCCACCAAGATCCAGCAGATGAAGAAGATCGAGCACGAGCTGCTCGACAGCATGGAGCAGAAGGCCCGCGAGCTGAAGGCGACCTCCGAACAGGAGGCGATCATCTCCGGTGTGCTGATCCTGCTCGTGCTCGGCGTCTCGCTGGTCGGCGCGTTCGTCGTGGCCCGGTCCATGATCCGTTCGCTGCGCCGCCTCCAGGACACCGCCACCAAGGTCGCCCAGGACCGGCTGCCCGAGCTGGTCAAGCAGCTCTCCGAGTCCGACCCGCAGGACGTGGACACGTCCGTGGAGTCGGTCGGTGTGCACTCGCGGGACGAGATCGGCCAGGTGGCCGCGGCCTTCGACGAGGTGCACCACGAGGCGGTCCGACTCGCCGCCGAGCAGGCGCTGCTGCGAGGCAACGTCAACGCGATGTTCACCAACCTCTCGCGCCGCTCCCAGGGCCTGATCCAGCGTCAGCTCTCGCTCATCTCCGAGCTGGAGTCCCGCGAGGCCGACCCCGACCAGCTCTCCTCGCTGTTCAAGCTCGACCACCTCGCGACCCGCATGCGCCGTAACGGCGAGAACCTCCTCGTCCTCGCCGGTGAGGAGCCCGGCCGGCGCTGGACCCGCCCGGTCCCACTGGTCGACGTGCTCCGCGCCGCCGCCTCCGAGGTGGAGCAGTACGAGCGCATCGAGCTGGCGTCGGTGCCGAGCACCGAGGTCGCCGGCCGCGTCGTCAACGACCTCGTGCACCTCCTCGCCGAGCTGCTGGAGAACGCCACCTCGTTCTCCTCCCCGCAGACCAAGGTCAAGGTCACCGGTCACGCGCTGCCCGACGGCCGCGTGCTGATCGAGATCCACGACACCGGCATCGGCCTCTCCCCCGAGGACCTCGCCGCGATCAACGAGCGCCTCGCCGCGCCGCCCACCGTGGACGTGTCGGTCTCCCGCCGCATGGGTCTGTTCGTGGTCGGCCGGCTGTCGCAGCGCCACGGCATCCGCATCCAGCTCCGCCCGTCCGACTCCGGTGGTACGACCGCGCTGGTCATGCTGCCCGTCGACGTCGCCCAGGGCGGCAAGAAGCCCGCTCCGGGCAAGGCCGGCGGCTCCGGCTCCGGTGGCGGTCCCGCCGCCGCGCAGGCCGCGGCCGGTGCCGCGGCGGCACGCCGGAACAACGGCGGCGGTGGCGGTGCCCTCGGCGGCGCTCCGGCCGCCGGTGGACTCCTGGCCGGCGGCTCCGGCCAGCGCGGCCAGGTCGGCGCGGGCCAGGGTCCGCGCGCGGCCCTTCCCGGCAACGGCCAGAACGGCGGCCGCCCCGGCGGTCCCGGTGGCGCCCGTGGCCCGCAGGGCCCCGGTGCCTTCCAGCCGAACCAGCCCGGTCAGCAGAACCAGCAGAACCGTCCGGCCCCCCAGGCTTCCGGCCCGCAGCAGGACGCCTTCGGCGGCCGTGGCCCGGCCCAGCAGCAGCGCGGTGGCGCCGGTGCCGGTGCCGAGCAGGGGCGTCAGCCGCAGCTCCCGCCGCGTGGCGGCCCGCGTGCCGAGCTGCCCGGTGGCAACCCCGGCTCGCGTGCCTCGCTGGACGTGCCGCGCGGCCACGACGAGCAGGACCCGTCGCAGACCGCGCGCATGCCGCGCATCGACGACCGCCACGGCATGGGCGGCACCGCCGAGATGCCCCGCATCGACGCGCAGGACCCCTCGCAGACCGGCGGCTTCCCCCGCCAGGACCTCTACGGCGCGGGCGACCAGCAGCAGCACACCGGGCAGTTCGCCCGGCCCGGCGCGGGCGGGGCCCAGCACACGGGCCAGTTCCAGCGTCCGGGAGCCAACGACCAGCAGAACATGGGCCAGTACCAGCAGCCCGGCGCCCAGCAGGGAGCCGGCTACGGCCGTCAGCAGGGCGGCGACGAGTACACCCGCCCCGACCTGTTCGGCGGCCCCCAAGGCCAGCAGCAGGGCCGGCAGAACCCCCAGGCCCCGCAGCACACCGGCCAGTTCCCGGTCCAGCAGGGCTACGACGCGTACCAGGCCGGCCACACCGGCCAGCACGCGCTGCCCGGCCGTCCGGCGCAGCACCAGAACGGCAACCAGGCCGCGCAGAACCCGAACCAGGCCGGAAACACCGGTCAGTTCGAGCAGCAGCGGCCCGCCGCCCCGCAGCGTCCGGCGCGTCAGGCCCCGGCCGACAACTGGGCGCTGCCCCCGGCCCCGGCCGGCAACACCGGTGACGGCCGGACCCCGCTGTACGACACGCTGGAGACCAACTGGTTCCAGCAGGAACAGCAGCAGCAGCCGGAGTCCGCTCCGGCCGCCCCTCAGCAGCCGCAGGCGCAGGCCCCCACGCCCGCCCCGCAGCAGTCGTCGTCCACCACCGGCTCGTGGCGCACCTCTCCGAACGACGAACTCGTCCGGCAGGCGGAGCGCGTACGGCAGCCCGCGGCGGGCGGTGTCACCACCTCCGGTCTGCCGCGCCGTGTGCCCAAGGCGAACCTCGTCCCGGGCACGGCACAGCAGCAACAGCACCACAGCGGTCCGCAGGTCTCCCGTGCGCCTGACGACGTACGCGGCCGGCTGACCAATCTCCGTCGGGGTATCGCTCAGGGCCGTCAGGCCGGGGGCGGCCAGACCGGCAGCTTCCCGAGCCCCACTCACCAGCAGGAGCGTTAGTTGAGTCCGATGAGCCAGGCGGCACAGAACCTGAACTGGTTGATCACCAACTTCGTGGACAACACCCCAGGGGTGTCGCACACGGTGGTGGTCTCCGCCGACGGCCTTCTGCTGGCGATGTCCGAAGGCTTCCCGAGGGACCGCGCCGACCAGTTGGCGGCCGTCGCGTCCGGCCTGACCTCTCTCACGGCCGGGGCGTCCCGGATCTTCGAGGGTGGCAGCGTGGCGCAGACCGTCGTCGAGATGGAACGCGGCTTCCTGTTCCTCATGTCCGTCTCGGACGGGTCGTCCCTCGCGGTGCTCGCGCACCCCGAGTGCGACATCGGCCTCGTGGGCTACGAGATGACCCTGCTCGTCGACCGCGCGGGTGCGGTACTCACCCCGGACCTGCGCGCCGAACTACAAGGCAGTCTGCTCCACTGACCCACCCCGGCACCACCCAGCACACGAAACAACCGTCCGGCCGCCACAATCCCCCCACCGGCCCCGTCAGACGGCACGACTGACCAACTTGCTGTCCCGCCCGGAGGATTCATGACCCCGCCCAACGCCTCTCATGATCCGTACGCGGAACCGTACGGAGACGAGGGCGACCAGCCACTGGTACGTCCTTACGCGATGACCGGTGGCCGGACCCGGCCGCGCTACCAGCTCGCCATCGAGGCGCTGATCAGCACCACGGCCGACCCGGCAGCGCTGATGGGAATGCTCCCTGAGCACCAGCGCATCTGCCACCTCTGCCGGGAGGTCAAGTCGGTCGCGGAGGTCTCCGCGCTCCTGGCCATGCCCCTCGGCGTGGCCCGCATTCTGGTGGCCGACCTCGCCGAGGCCGGCATGGTCGCCGTTCACCAGCCGGGCGGCGACGAGAACAACGGCGGCGCTCCCGATGTGACGCTGCTCGAAAGGGTGCTCAGTGGACTTCGCAAGCTCTGACTCGGGGCGGGCCACGACCTCCGCCAAGATCGTGGTGGCGGGCGGCTTCGGCGTGGGCAAGACCACGTTCGTGGGCGCCGTCTCGGAGATCAACCCGCTGCGCACCGAGGCCGTCATGACGTCCGCGTCGGCGGGCATCGACGACCTCACCCACACCGGGGACAAGACGACGACCACCGTCGCCATGGACTTCGGCCGCATCACCCTGGACCAGGACCTGATCCTGTACCTCTTCGGTACGCCCGGTCAGGACCGCTTCTGGTTCATGTGGGACGACCTGGTGCGCGGCGCCATCGGCGCGGTGGTCCTCGTGGACACCCGCCGGCTCGCGGACTGCTTCCCGGCCGTGGACTACTTCGAGAACTCCGGTCTGCCGTTCGTCGTCGCTCTCAACGGCTTCGACGGCCAGCAGCCGTACAACCCGGACGAGGTCCGCGAGGCCCTGCAGATCGGACCCGACGCTCCGATCATCACGACCGACGCCCGGCACCGCTCGGACGCCAAGAGCGCGCTGATCACGCTGGTCGAGCACGCTCTGATGGCTCGCCTGCGGTAGGGCTCAAGTGCGATCTGCCGTAAGGCAGTTGTCGTAGCGCACCCGGAGCCGGCTGTGGCCTTTGACACGGTCGGCTCCGGTGTTCATAACAGTTCGGCAGAGGAAATCCCGTAGTTCGCCACGCGACGCGGTCGACCGGTACCGCTGCGCTCACAAAGCCCTTGCCTTTTGCGGGGCTCGCTCGGTAATGACCCGTTTTATCTGCCGCTTACAACGGTGCCGCCCCCGTTTGTTACTGCCCAGGTCGACATGCTGGAATGCCTGAACTGCCCAGGGGTCAAAGACGTACTGAGTGGTCGAAGAGGAACCGGGCTCTGAGAGACTGCGGCACGACAGGTGCCGACCCGCCGAGAGGTTGTTGGTCGAGTGAGGCGAAGCAAGAACGGTCCCGAGCCGTCGGCACGGGGCAACTTCACCCCGCCGCCGCGCGCTGCGGCGCCCACCCCCGTGGTGGCCGGACCGGAGCCGGAGGCCGCTCCCGCGTCCAGCGGGGGCCGCTTCTCCCCGCGCAACTGGCGTGTGCCGACCAGGCTGAACGCGATCCTGCTCATACCCGTGCTGGTCGCCCTCGTCATGGGCGGCTTCCAGGTGAAGAACTCGATCGACACCTGGCAGGACGCCGAGGACGCCGAGAACACCGCGATCCTGGTGCAGACGTCCCTGTCCTACGCCGACGCGCTGTACAACGAGCGTGACCTCAGCGCCGCTCCCCTGCTCAAGGGCAAGGCGGCCACGGCCCAGGACAAGGCCACGGTCGACGCGGCCCGCAAGAACACCGACCAGGCAGCCGCCGCCTTCAGCCGGGCCGCGCAGAACATGCCGGCCAAGCCCGGCCTGGAGCGCCGCCTCAAGCTGTTCCGCGAGACCGAGCCCTTCCTCCAGACGCTGCGCGCGGGTGCCTACGGCCCCAAGTTCACCGGCGTCCAGACGGAGGAGGGCTACATCAAGGTCGCCCACCCGCTGATGGAGTTCGCCAACGAGCTGGGCCTGGGCACCGGAAACATCACGTCCTACGGACGTACCGTCTACGCCATCTCGCTGACCAAGGCCGCGCTGTCGCTGGAGCGCTCGATCGGCATGCACATGCTGGTCAAGCCCGGCCCGGACGCGCCGAACCTGGCGACCCAGCGCGTGGCCCTCTCCACCTACGCCTACCTGGAGGGCATCGCCGTCGAGGAGTACCTCGGCGGTGGCACCCAGGCCGACGCGGACCGGCTGGAGCAGGAGAAGCGGGACATCCAGAACCAGGGTGCCGCGCTGGCCGCCGAGGCCAAGTCGAAGGACCCGTCGTACAAGGCGCCGCCGTCCGACCCGCAGAAGATGGTCGCCGCGCTGGCCCAGCTCAACTCGACCGACCCGCTGGAGCGTCAGCAGCTCGCGGTGCAGGGCATCACCCCCGCCAACTGGTGGGCGGTCAACACGCTGAAGTTCAAGGCGTACCGCTCCATCGAGTCGGACATGGCCGACAAGGCGGTGAGCGAGGCGTCCGGCATCGCCGACGACGCCAAGACCTCCGCGATCATCACCGGTGTCGCCGTCGTCCTGGTCCTGCTGCTGGCCTTCATCCTGGCCGGTACGGTCGCCCGCCAGATGAGCCGCTCGATGCGTCAGCTCCGCAACGCCGCCTTCGGCATCGCCGAGCAGCGGCTGCCGATGCTGGTCGACCAGCTCTCCCGTACCGACCCCGGCCGGGTCGACACCCGGGTCGCCCCGATCCCGATCCACACCAAGGACGAGATCGGCGAGGTCGCCCGCGCCTTCGACCAGGTCCACCGCGAGGCGGTGCGGCTCGCCTCCGAGCAGGCGCTGCTGCGGGGCAACATCAACGCGATCTTCACCAACCTGTCGCGCCGCAACCAGTCGCTGATCGAGGGCCAGTTGACCCTGATCACCGACCTGGAGAACAACGAGGCCGACCCGGACCAGCTCGAGAACCTCTTCAAGCTGGACCACCTGGCCACCCGTATGCGCCGCAACGGCGAGAACCTGCTGGTCCTCGCCGGCGAGGAGCCCGGCCGCCGCTGGGACCAGCCGGTCCCGCTGGTCGACGTGCTGCGCGCCGCCTCCTCCGAGGTGGAGCAGTACGAGCGCATCGAGCTGTCCGGCGTCCCGGAGGCCGAGATCCACGGCCGCGCGGTCACCGACCTCGTGCACCTGCTCGCCGAGCTGCTGGAGAACGCCACCACGTTCTCCTCCCCGCAGACCAAGGTCCGCGTCACCGCGACCCGCCTCCCCGACGGCCGCGTGATGATCGAGATCCACGACAAGGGCATCGGCCTCACCGCCGAGGACTTCGCGGACATCAACCACAAGCTGGCCAACCCGCCGACCGTGGACGCCGCGATCTCCCAGCGCATGGGTCTGTTCGTGGTCGGCCGGCTGTCCGACCGGCACGGCATCCGCGTCCAGCTCCGCCCCTCGGGCGAGCAGGCCGGTACGACCTCCCTGGTCATGCTGCCCGACGCGATCACCCACGGTGGCGGCGGCGAGACGCAGCTCGACCGCGAGGAGTTCACGGTCTCGCAGATCATCCCGGAGCAGCAGTTCGCCGGCGAGAGCTTCAACCCGCAGCCGCAGGCGCAGGGACAGCCGATGCGCACGGCGGCGGAGCTGGGCTTCGACGACAGCCGCTACACCGAGGTGCCCGACGACCTGCGCGGTCTGGACCCGGTCGGCCGTTCCCTGGAGCGCGAGGAGCGCCGGGCGGCCCTGGAGGCCCAGGCGCACCCCGGCCCGCAGGACGGCACCGACGGCGGCCGGCCCGGCTACCAGGACGGCTTCGAGCAGGCGCCCGGCGGTTACCAGGAGAACGGCGCGGGCTTCCCCGAGCAGCGGCAGACCGACGCCTTCCAGGAGCAGCAGGGCTACCAGGAGCAGCAGCAGCCCGCCTACGACGAGCAGTACTTCGGGCAGGACGGCGGCTACCCGCAGTCCGGTTACCCCCAGCAGGGCCAGAACGCGCCTGCCGGTGACGCCTTCGGCGGCTCGTACGACGGGCAGCAGCAGTCCTTCCAGGACGACTGGCCCCAGCAGAACGGTTTCCAGAACGGCTACCCGGCCCAGTACGCTGCGGAGTCGGAGCCGGCGCAGGCCGCCGACCCCGGTGACCTGGGGACCAACGGCCACGGCGGCCCTGGCGGCCACGGTGGCTTCGAGCGTCCGGCGCCGGGCGGTCCGGCCGCGGGCGGTGTGACCAACGCGGGTCTGCCCCGTCGCGGTGGCGCCGGCGGCTCGGCCCCGCTGGGCAACTCCGGCGGCCTGAACGTGCACGGTTCGGGCGGACTGGGTTCCAGCGGCCTCGCCTCCAGCGGGCTGCACGGAGCGAACGGTTCGAACGGACTGAACGGTTCGACCGGACTGAACGGCTCCGCCGGCGCCAACGGCGCGTCGCTCGGCCGCCAGGAGGCCCCGGCCCCGGCGGGCAGCGGCCCCGACGACTGGCGTTCGGCGAACGACGAGCGCTGGCAGCAGGCTTCGCAGTTGCGCAAGCCCAAGGCGGGCGGGGTCACGTCCTCCGGCCTGCCGCGGCGGGTACCCAAGGCCAACCTGGTCGAGGGCACCGCCGAGAGCACCCCTCAGGGGGGCCCACAGGTCTCCCGCGCCCCGGAGGATGTCCGGGGCAGGCTGAGCAACCTGCGTCGAGGCGTCCAGCGCGGACGCAGCGCAGGCAGTGAAACGAACGGCCAGGCCACCAACCATCAGCACGGTGGGCCTGACAGCACCTACGACCAGGAGCGTTAGTGTGAGCCCGATGAGCCAGGCGGCACAGAACCTTAACTGGTTGATCACCAACTTCGTGGACAACACTCCGGGTGTGTCCCACACCGTGGTGGTCTCCGCCGACGGACTCCTTCTGGCGATGTCCGAAGGCTTCCCCCGCGACCGCGCCGACCAGCTCGCGGCCGTCGCATCCGGTCTGACGTCCCTGACGGCAGGCGCCTCCCGCATCTTCGAGGGGGGCAGCGTGAACCAGACGGTTGTGGAGATGGAGCGGGGATTCCTCTTCATCATGTCCGTATCCGACGGTTCGTCGCTGGCGGTCCTGGCCCACCCGGAGGCGGACATCGGCCTCATCGGGTACGAGATGGCCCTTCTGGTGGACCGTGCGGGCACGGTCCTGACCCCGGATCTCCGGGCGGAACTCCAGGGCAGCCTTCTCAACTAACAAGCGGACGGTGCGCGTTCGCGTCCCGGGGCCGTAAGGTCTTGGGACGCGGCTCCACAGCGATGGTGCCCGGCACAGTCGGAGGAGGAGAAAGTGGCAACACCCCCAGGCGGTCCGTCTTCGGGCAACTGGTCGTACGGTCCCGCGCAGGGACAGGACGGCGGCTCGGCGAACGGGTACGACTACCCCTCCGTCCCCGACCACCGGCAGCCGTACGCACCGCAGGGCCCCGGCCCTTCGCCGTACGACCAGCCGTCGGCCCCGCGCATCCAGCCGGTACAGCCGCCGCGGCGCCAGGAGCCAGCGGCCGCCCCGTCCGGCGCCAGCAACCCCTTGGTGCGTCCGTACGCCATGACCGGCGGCCGGACCCGCCCCCGCTACCAGCTCGCCATCGAGGCGCTGGTGCACACCACCGCGGCACCGCACCAGATGCAGGGCCAGTTGCCCGAGCATCAGCGGATCTGCAACCTGTGCCGGGAGATCAAGTCGGTGGCCGAGATCTCGGCCCTGCTCACGATCCCCCTCGGCGTGGCCAGGATTCTCGTCGCCGACTTGGCGGAGGCGGGCCTGGTCGCCATCCATCAGCCCGGCGGCGACGAGAACGCCGGCGGCCAGCCAGACGTGACACTGCTCGAAAGGGTGCTCAGTGGACTTCGCAAGCTCTAGCGGCGGTCCTTCCCGCTCCACCACCTCCGCGAAGATCGTGGTGGCGGGCGGCTTCGGCGTGGGCAAGACCACGTTCGTGGGGGCCGTCTCGGAGATCAACCCGCTGCGTACCGAGGCCGTCATGACGTCCGCGTCGGCGGGCATCGACGACCTCACCCACACCGGGGACAAGACCACCACCACGGTGGCCATGGACTTCGGCCGCATCACCCTGGACCAGGACCTGATCCTGTACCTCTTCGGTACGCCGGGCCAGGACCGCTTCTGGTTCATGTGGGACGACCTGGTACGCGGCGCCATCGGCGCCATCGTGCTGGTCGACACCCGGCGCCTGGCCGACTGCTTCCCCGCGGTCGACTACTTCGAGAACTCGGGTCTGCCGTTCGTCATCGCCCTCAACGGCTTCGACGGCAACCAGCCCTACAACCCCGACGAGGTCCGCGAGGCTCTCCAGATCGGCCCGGACGCCCCCATCATCACCACGGACGCCCGCCACCGCGCGGACGCCAAGAGCGCGCTGATCACTCTGGTCGAGCACGCGCTGATGGCCCGCCTGCGGTAGCGACTCCACGTCGAGGGGCCCTTTCCACACCGGAAGGGGCCCCTTTGTCGTACCCCGCTGCCACACTGGTCCTTCTGTGGCATGGAGGGGGATGCGATGGTGGGCGAGACAGCGGCGCTGCGGCTGGGTTCGACCGTGGCGAAGGCGGCCGCCCAGATGTGGCTCGGCGGCAAGCGCCGCGAGCAGGAACGCCGGATGGACATGTCCGAGCTGATCCGGGTGCGGGTGTCCGGGCTGCGCTTCCAGCGGGGTGTGGAGCGGCAGTTCGACGAGATGGCCGACGCGGTCTACGACCGGCTGGCGCCGTTTCTGGAGCGGGAGTTCCCCGGCCTGGCGGAGAACAGCCGCCAGGCCGTGATCGACGCGGTATGCGACACGTTCGCGGCGGCGGACCTGTCCGACGAGGCGATCCTGGCGGCGGACGCGCGGCCCGCGGAGATCGTGCGGCGGCTGACGGGTGCGGCACGCCCGCCGGTCGGCCTCGGCGAGGCGGAGACCCGGCTGTACGAGGTGCTGTTCGCCGAGTGCGTCGAGTACTACGTGCGGATCGTGCGGGGGCTGCCGGTCTTCGAGGAGCGGGCACTCAGTGAACTGCTCGCGCGGACCACGTCGTTGGGCGCGGAGATCGCGCGGGTGCTGCAACGGCTGCCCGACCGTTCGCTGTTCGCCCCCGAGGGCACGGACCGGGACGGCGAGTTCCGGCGCCGGTACCTGGAGCTGGTCAGCACGACCCTGGACGAGGTGGAGCTGTTCCGGCGCACCTCCGACCGGGCCGGGGCGCAGGTGCGGCTCTCGGTGGCGTACGTCAGCCTGCGGGCGACGGGGGACGAGATGCGGGCGCGGCGCGAGGGGGCGAGGCGTGCGCTTCCGCTGCTCCGGCCGGACATGAGCGACTGGGAGAACTCCGGGGGCGAGGGCGCCGGGATGCGGGTGGAGGCCGCGCTGGGCGGGCCCACGCGGGTACTGCTCCGGGGTGAGGCGGGGTCGGGCAAGACCACGCTGCTGCGGTGGCTGGCGGTCACGGCGGCGCGGGGCGCGTTCACCGGGGAGCTGGCCGGCTGGAACGGGCTGACGCCGGTCTTCGTGAAGCTGCGGGAGTACAGCGGGCGGGCGCTGCCGGCGCCGGAGGCGATGCTCGATTCGGTGGCCGGGCAGATCACCGGGGTGATGCCGAAGGCGTGGGTGGAGCGTCAGCTCGCCGGCGGGCGGGCGTTGCTGCTGATCGACGGGGTGGACGAACTCCTCGACGCCGAGCGGCGGGGGGTGCGGGAGTGGCTGCGCAAGCTGCTGGCCGCGTATCCCGAGGTGCGGATGGTGGTGACCTCCCGTCCGGCGGCGGCCGGTGCGGACTGGCTGCGGCGGGAGAAGTTCACCGCGCTGCACCTGGACCGGATGACGCCGCCCGATCTGGCGGCGTTCGTCCGGCAGTGGCATCAGGCGGTGCGCGAGCTGGGCGAGGAGCTGCCGTGTCCGGTGGAGGAACTGCCGCGCTACGAGCAGTCGTTGCTGAACAGCCTGAAAGACCGGCCGCATCTGCAGTCCCTGGCGGGGACTCCGCTGCTGGCGGCCATGCTCTGCGCGATGCACCTCAACCGGGGCAGCCAACTCCCCCGCGACCGCATGGAGCTGTACCGCAACGCCCTCCACACGCTGGTCCACGAGCGGGACGCGGACCGGAACGTGCCGAGCGCGGTGGACAGCGGGCTGAGCCTGGGCGACAAGGTTGTCCTGCTACGGGACCTGGCCTGGCGCCTCTCCGACAACAACCGCAGCGAGATCTCCCTGGACCAGGCCGCGGTCCACGTCGGCCGGAAACTGGCGGGGATGCGGCACCTGGACGAGGAGGACGGCCGAGCGGTCCTGGAAAGCCTCCGCGACCGCTCCGGCATCCTCCGCTCCCCCACCCTCGGCCGCCTCGACTTCGTCCACCGCACCTTCCAGGAGTACCTGTCGGCGGAGGAGGCGGCGGAGGAGGACCGCATCGGCAACCTGATCGAGCGAGCACACCTGGACCTGTGGCGCGAGACGATCATCATGGCAGCGGGCCACGCGAACCGGCCCCAGCGGGAGGAGTTGCTGGACGGCATTCTCGACCGGGCCGCGTCTGAACCCCGCTGGACCCGCAAGCTGCATCTGCTGACGGCGGCGTGTCAGGAGACGGTGCCGCAACTGTCCGAGGAGCTGGCCGGGCGGGTCGACACGGCGGTGGAGACGCTGCTGCCGGCGCGGCGCGAGAGCGATCCGGCGCAACTGGCAGCGGTAGGGACCAGCCTGCTGCGCAAGATGCCGAGATCGCTCACGGAGCTGTCGGAGAAGGCTGCTGTACAGACGGTGCGGACCCTGGCATTGATAGGGGGGTCTGAGGCACTCGGGCTGCTGTCCAGTTACGTGGGCGACAAGCGTGACCACGTGGTGCGGCAACTGATCCAGAGCTGGAGCTACTTCGATCCGGACGTCTATGCCGACGCCGTGCTGTCCGGTGTTCAGCTCGCGCATCACAGTGTTGTCGTCAAGCATTCCGGCCAGTTGCGTCCCTTGGGACGGCTGTCGCCCAACAGGGTCGACATCCGCTTCCCTCTCGACGACCTGAGCGCACTACGGATGCTGCCGCCGGTCCGTGACCTGATCATGTGGTCACTGATCGGCGAAGTCGACCTGTCACACATGCCTGAGATGCCCAGCCTCAATTGGCTGCTATTGGGCGCGGACGCAGTGTTCACTCATCTGGAAGCGCTGGAGTTCTTCCCATCTCTCACCCACCTCGGCATGAGCGTCTTGAATACTCCCGATATAAGCAGTCTGCGCCTCGGGCAGAAGATGGTTGACGTTTATCTGTTGGAAGTCACCCGTGACACTGATCTCGCGCAGTGCCAAACCGCACTCTCCGGCCTGCGCAGGCTGAACTTGTGGCCCTACAACTTTTCTCCGGTCGACCTCGCCGCTCTCCCCGCGATACCAGAGCTTTGCCTGAATCGGTTCGACGTCTCGGCGTGGCTGGAGACACCGAACTTCAAGCCTCCCAAGGTGAAGCGCCTACAGCTCCAGAACTGTGTGCTCCCCCATGATCGCGGCGCCCTGGACTTTCCCGGTGTCGAGGTGCGCATCGTCTAAGGCGGCCACGCCGAAGGGCCCTCCCAGAACGGAAGGGCCCTTCGGAGCGAAGCTCAGTGCCAGCTATGCGGTGCCCGGAAGCCGCCTTCGCGTTCCAGGCGGCGCCAGGCCGCTCGGGGGCGGGGGTGGTGGGTCGGGGCGGTGGGGCGGGCGGCGGCTCGGGCGAGGAGGACTGCCGTTATGGCGGCTACTTCCTCGGGGTCGGCGAGGCCCTTTTCGACGCGGATGTCGGCATGGGTCATGGCGATGGTCTCCGGGGTCTCGGTCACTGCGGCGGGTTGCCGTGCTTGCGGGAGGGCAGGTCGGCGTGCTTGGACTGGAGCATCGCGAGGGACCTGATCAGGACCTCGCGGGTCTCGGCGGGGTCGATCACGTCGTCGACCAGGCCGCGCTCCGCCGCGTAGTACGGATGCATCAGCTCGGCCTTGTACTCCTTGACCATCTTCTGCCGCATCGCCTCGGGGTCCTCGGCGTCGGCGATCTGCCGACGGAAGATGACATTGGCCGCGCCCTCGGCGCCCATCACGGCGATCTCGTTGGTGGGCCAGGCGTAGGTGAGGTCGGCGCCGATGGACTGGCTGTCCATCACGATGTACGCGCCGCCGTACGCCTTGCGCAGGATGAGCGAGATCCTCGGCACGGTCGCGTTGCAGTAGGCGTACAGCAGCTTCGCGCCGTGGCGGATGATCCCGCCGTGCTCCTGGTCGACGCCGGGAAGGAAGCCAGGCACGTCCAGCAGCGTGATGATCGGGATGTTGAAGGCGTCACACATCTGCACGAAGCGCGCGGCTTTTTCACTCGCCTCGATGTCCAGCACACCGGCCAGCACCTGCGGCTGGTTGGCGATGATGCCGACCACCTGGCCGTCGAGGCGGCCCAGCGCGCAGAGGATGTTGCGGGCCCAGCGCTCGTGGACCTCCAGGTACTCGCCGTCGTCGACGAGCTCCTCGATGACCTTGGTCATGTCATAGGGCCGGTTGCCGTCGGCCGGGACCAGGTCGAGCAGGACGTCGCCGCGCCGGTCGGCGGGGTCGGAGGACTCCACGCGCGGCGGGTTCTCGCGGTTGTTCTGCGGGAGCAGCGAGAGGAGGTAGCGCACCTCCGCGATGCAGGTCTCCTCGTCGTCGTACGCGAAGTGGCAGACGCCGGAGGTCTCGGCGTGCACGTCGGCGCCGCCGAGGCCGTTCTGGGTGATCTCCTCGCCGGTGACCGCCTTGACGACGTCCGGGCCGGTGATGAACATCTGCGAGGTCTCGCGGACCATGAAGACGAAGTCGGTGAGGGCGGGGCTGTAGGCCGCGCCGCCCGCGCACGGGCCGAGCATCACCGAGATCTGCGGGATGACACCGGACGCCTTGGTGTTGCGCTGGAAGATGCCGCCGTAGCCGGCGAGCGCGGAGACGCCCTCCTGGATACGGGCGCCGGCGCCGTCGTTGAGCGAGACCAGCGGAGCACCGGCCGCGATGGCCATGTCCATGATCTTGTGGATCTTCGTGGCGTGGGCCTCGCCCAGCGCGCCGCCGAAGATGCGGAAGTCATGGGCGTAGACGAAGACCGTACGGCCCTCCACCGTGCCCCAGCCGGTGATGACACCGTCGGTGTACGGCTTCTTGGCCTCCAGGCCGAAGCCGGTGGCGCGGTGCCGGCGGAGCTGCTCGACCTCCTGGAAGGAGTCCGGGTCCAGGAGCAGCTCGATGCGCTCCCGGGCGGTCAGCTTGCCCTTGGCGTGCTGCGCCTCGGTCGCCTTCTCGCTGGGGCCCGCCAGGGCCTGCGCCCGGATCACGTGCAGCTCGGCGACCCGCCCGCGCGCGTCCGCCGGCTCACCCGTCGTCTCTTCCAAAACGGTCATGTAGTGACCATACGAAGGACCACGCGAAAACCAGGCCGTCGACTCCGTACAGTCTCCGGAGCGTTTTCCTGGTACGACCGAACAGAACCGGGCCGTGATGCAGGCGTTCCGACTGCTCAGAGGGCGCTGCCTTTGTAGGGCTGCCACAAAGTGGGGGGTGTCACAGACCCCTGGATTCCTGGGTGGGACATGCCATCCCCGGAGTGACACGGGGACACCCGGACGGCGGAACGGGGGGTGTTGGCAACCCTACCTTCCGCCGTCCGGTGCGCGTCGGCTCAGCAGCCGCCGCAGTTGTAGTACAGGACGTCCCAGTGGTTGCCCTCGTCGGCGTAGATGTTGCCCGACCCGGACTGATACTGCGGTGCGCCGTCCCCGCGCAGCCCGATGTAGCTGAAGGTGTTCTTGATGTACGAGGTCACGCAGGTGTTCTTGCCGTAGTCGAGCTTGTAGCCGTTGTAGTGCGAGTAGGTGCCGGACGCGTGGCCGACCTCGGTGCCGCCGGTGATGTTGAGTGCGCAGCCGGTGGCCCGCTTCAGGGTCTGGGCGCCCTGGGCGGTGGCGAGGTTGAGCTGGTCGAACGACGTACACGTGGAGTTCTGGCGGTTGGAGCAGCCGCCGGAGGACGACCAGGTGATGCCGACGTCGCGGAACATCTGGGTGGCGGTGGCGTGGCTGATCTTGGTGACGGCGAAGGCGTCGGATGCGGTGCCGACCACGGCGACGCCCGGGGCGACGACGAGGGCGAGCGCGGTAAGGACGGAGCGGACCTTCATGAATGACCCTTCCTGCGGTTGGCCGTGCTTGCTTTGGGGCGGCTGTGCAGGTGGTGCAGACAGATGGTGCCCGAGTTCTACGCGCGTCCGCCAGAGGGCGTCGGCGGTAACTCTGCGCAAGAGTGGAAACACGTACCGGATGATGTTGAAAACCGAACTGAATGGGTCTACGGTGGCAGACGTCGGGTTCGTTGAACGTTAAACAGACTCCCCCGCAACTCTCTCAAGGAGCACACCATGGGTATCTTCGGCCGCAAGGACAGCACCCCCGAGACCACCGCCGCCCCCGCCGCCGCGGGCACCGGCCTCGCCGCGCTGACCGGCGACTACACCATCGACCCCGCGCACACCTCGATCGGCTTCACCGCGCGGCACGCCATGGTCACCAACGTCAAGGGCAGCTTCACCGAGTTCACCGGCGCGCTGCACCTGGACGGCGACGACCCGGCCAAGTCCACGGCGACGCTGGACGTGGTGATGGACAGCATCGACACCGGCAACGCCGACCGCGACACCCACCTGAAGTCCGCCGACTTCTTCAAGACGGACGAGTTCCCGACGATGACCTTCCGCTCCACGGGCGCGGAGTCCCTCGGCGGCGACGACTACCGCATCACCGGCGACCTCTCCATCCTCGGCGTGACCCGGCCCATCACCATCGACCTGGAGTTCAACGGCGCCGCCACCGACCCGTTCGGCAACCAGCGCGTCGGCTTCGAGGGCAAGGCCGAGCTGCTGCGCTCGGAGTGGGGCCTGACCTGGAACGCGGCCCTGGAGACGGGCGGCGTGCTGATCTCCGACAAGATCAAGCTCAACTTCGACGTGTCGGCCATCAAGAACGCGTGAGCCCACGGCGGTCCGGCCGGACCACGCACGAGCGCCCCGCTCCTCCCTTACCGGAGGGGACGGGGCGCTCACGCGTACAAGAAGTCCAGGGCCTCAGAAGCCTCCGCCGCCGAAGTCCCCGCCGCCCCCGAAGTCGCCGCCCCCGCCGAAGTCCCCGCCGCCGAAGCCGTCGCTGAACCCGCCGGGGTCGAAGTCGGTGCCGGACATGTCGCCGCCCTGGAAACCGCCCAGGTCCCCGAAGTCGCCGTACCCACCGCCGAAGTCGGCCGCGTAGGACGGGGTGGCCATCATGCCGCCGAGCAGGGTGCCGGCGAGCAGGCCGGGCAGCAGGCCGCCGCCGAAGTAGCCGCCCGCCCAGGGGCCGTAGGCGGGACCCGCGTCCCAGTAGGGGCGGCGGCCGTACTCGGTCTCCACCTCGCGGGCGGCCGGTTCGCGGCCGTCGGCGAGCCGGGTGGCGTCGGCCGCGCACACCGGCACCTCACGGGTGCTGCCGCCGGCCGGGGTCCAGGCGGCGTCGGTGACGGAGGGGCCGTGCCGGGGGTCGAAGAAGCAGGGCGGGCGCCGGTCGGGCAGCGGGCGCTTCTCGCGCCGGGCGGCGAGCACGGCCAGGGAGTACCGGCCGTCCTCCAGCGCCTCGGTGACCCCGCGCACGTCCTCCGGCTTCCGGGCCTCGCCCATGCGGCGCTTGGCGTCGTCGTAGGCGTTGAGCGCGTTCTCGTAGTCGGTGCGCATCGCGTCGTCGGCGCCGGGCTCGCCGGGCTGGAAGTCGAGGCGGTCGAGTTCCTCGCCGAAGGCGGTGATGTCCTCGTCCACGACGACCCGCAGCCGCTCCAGCGCCGCCTGCTGCTCCGCCTCGCGGCGGCGCCGGTTGCGGCGGCTGAGGGTGTAGACCCCGGCGCCGCCCGCCACCACGACCGCCCCGGCGACGATCAGCGCGGTGGTGGAGACCCCGCCGCCGTTGTCGGAGGAGCCCCAGGTGGAGGGGGCGTGGCCGCGCACGGTGTCCAGTGCGCGGTCGGTGAAGTCGGTGAGCTGGGCCTTGGCGCCCTCGCCCTGCACGCTGGAGACCAGGTTCTGGCGGGCGGTGGCGGAGATGACCGAGGGGTCGGCGCCGGCGGCGAAGCGGTCGCCGACGCGGATGCCGTACAGACCGGTGATGCCGGTGGCCGCACGGACGTCGCTCAGGACGGTCTTGGTCGGGTAATCGGCGGGGAGGACCACGACGAACACCGGTTTGCCGGCGTCCTTGATCTTCTTGGCGAGGGCGTCGGCGTCGGCGCGGGAGAGCTGTCCGGAGGCGGCCGGGTCGACGTAGACCGGGCTCTTGCGCAGGGCCTGGCCGATGGTGGAGGCGCTGGTGGCGGCACTGGCACCGGGTGCGAACACGAACAGGGGCACCAGGGCCAGCGCCAGCGCCGCGAGGAGGAGTGCGGGGAGGCTTCGGGCGCGGGTCGGGAGCACGGCCTTCATGCTTCCGACGCTACCCGAAGCCTCCCCCGTTCGGTCAGGTGTGCGGACCTACGATGCTGGTCAGCGGGCCGCCCGGTACGCCTGGAGCAGCTTGATCAGTGCCTGTCCGTACCGTCCGGTCAGCAGTGCGTGGTCGGCCTCGGCGAAGGGCTTGGACACGGCCGCCGTGATGTGCTGGCCCACCTTGTGCTGGACGATCAGCCGGGCCTGGTTCACCAGCTCGCGCCCCCGGCGGTCGTCGTGCCGGCGCTCGGCGGTCGCGGCCGCCTTGCCGAGGGTGGTCAGCGCACTGTCCTTGGCCGCGACCTGTGTGGTCAGGCCCCACCCGTAGGGGTACTGCGGGTCGTACGCCTTGTCGCCCACGTTGATCGGCAACTGGGCCTCGCTGCGCGGCCAGGTGACCGGGAGCTGACCGGTGAAGGGCCGCTTGCCGTAGAGCACGTCGGCCACGCCGGCGCCCTCGGTGCCGGGCAGCCAGGACGCCACCAGGGCGTCGATCTTCCCGAGCCGGTCCCCGATCAGCAGCGGGCGGCCGGAGACGGTGAGCACCACGCACTTCATGGCGCCGCACACCTTGTCCACGGTGGCCCGGTCGGTGGCGGACAGGGTCAGCTCATGGCCGTTGCCCACATCTCCGACGCCCTCGGCGTAGGGGGTCTCCCCCACGACGACCACGCCCACGTCGTTCCCGGCCATCGGCGCGGAGGCGTCCTTGGAGTAGGTGACCTTCCCGCCCGCCTCGCGGATGCCGGCGAGGATGGTGGTGCCCTTCGTGATGTCGCCGGAGGAGCCCTGCCAGGTGATGGTCCAGCCACCGGACTGGTTGCCGATGTCGTCGGCGTTGGACCCGGCGACGTACACCTTCTGGCTCTTGCGGAGCGGCAGCAGGCCGCCGTCGTTCTTCAGGAGCACCTGCGACTTGGCGACCGCCTCGCGGGCGACGGCCCGGTGGGCCGGGGAGCCGATGGCGGCGGCACCGGAGGTGTCGGCGTAGGGGTGCTCGAAGAGGCCGAGGCGGAACTTCTGGGTGAGGATGCGGGAGACGGCGTCGTCGATCCGCCGCTCACTGACCCGGCCCGCCTTCACCTCGGCGGTCAGGGCCGCGCTGAACTCCTTGTAGGTGTAGGGGACCATCATCATGTCGACGCCCGCGTTGACCGAGGTGCGGACCTGGGTCGCGTAGTCGCCGGGGAGCTGGTCCACGGCGTTCCAGTCGCTGATGACGAACCCGTCGAAGCCCATCCGCCCCTTGAGCACGCCGTTGATCATGTCGGCGCGGGCGTGCATCTTGACCGGGCCGCGTCCGTCGCCGATCACGTCGAGCGAGGAGTACGAGGGCATCACGGTGCCCACCCCCCGGTCCACCGCGTCCTGGTACGGCGCGAGGTGGACGGCCTCCAGTTGCTGCCGGGTGAGGGTGGAGACGCCCTGGTCGACGGTGTAGGTGCCGGTGGTGGAGGAGCCGTAGGCGGTGCCGCCGTCGGCGACGAAGTGCTTGGCGGTGGCCAGCACCTTGTCGGCGCGGGCGAGATCGCGGCCGTCGGCGCGGCCCTGGAGGCCCTGGATCACCGTCTCCATCGACTTCACCAGCGCCGGGTCCTCACCGAAGGACTCGTAGGAGCGGCCCCAGCGTTCGTCGCGGCTGACGCAGAGGCAGGGCGCGAAGTCCCACGGGATGCCGGTGGCGCGGACCTCGGAGGCGGTCACCGCCCCGGTGCGCCGGGCGAGTTCGGGGTCGCGGGTGGCGCCGATGCCGATGTTGTGCGGCAGGACGGTGGCGCCGGTGAGGTTGTTGTGGCCGTGGACCGCGTCGACGCCGTAGATCAGCGGGATCTGGAAGCGGGTGGCCTGGGCGCGCAGTTGGAAGCCGTCGATCATCTTCGCCCACGCGGCCGGGGTGTTCGGGGTGGGCGTGGAGCCGCCGCCGGAGAGCAGGGAGCCCAGGTCGTAGGCGGCGATGTCGTTCTGGTCGGAGACGGCGCCGCGCTCGGCCTGGGTCATCTGCCCGGCCTTCTCCGCGAGCGACATCCGCCCGAGCAGGTCGGCGACCCGCTTGCGCACCGGCAACTTGCTGTCCAGATACGGCAGTCCGTGGGCGTCGATGACGATCTTCGGGTTATCCGCCGGGGCCTTGGCGCCGGTGACGGTGAGCCCCAGCGGGATGGTCTCGGCGGACTCGGCGGTGCGGTCCTTCAGGGTGGTCACCTTCACCGTCCGGGAGGTCCCGGAGGGGGTGCCGGCCGGGAAGGTGAGGGTGCCGTGGGCGGGCGTGTAGTCCTTGCCGGGGCGGGCGGTGCCCTCGCCGGTGGCGTACGCGACGGTCACCGGGGAGGTGACGGGCTTCGCGTCGGTGGTGGCCAGGGTGACGCGGACGCTCGCCGTGCCGCCCTCCTTGACCGGGCGGACGGCCGCGTCGGTGGTGACGGAGGCGCGCAGCGCCGGGTCGGCGGCGCCGTACAGCTCGACGCCGTCCATGGCGAAGCGGCCCTTGACGCCGGTGGGCAGGGTGACCGCGTAGCCCCACATCTGGGTGAGGCCGAGGACGTGGTCGATGCCGCCGACCGGCTGGTAGTCCGTGCGATAGGTGAACGCGGAGAACGGCAGCTCGATCCGCTTCCAGCCGGTGAAGTCGTCGGTGAAGGAGGTCGTCCACAGCTCGGACGCCTCGCCGTGCGCACCGCCGTCCTTGATCTCGAAGGTGACCTTCTTGCCGCTGTTCTGTCCCTCCCACCACAGCCGCACGCCCCGGTGGGCGGACCAGTCGTGGGCGGGGGCCGTGGCGGCGTAGTCGTGGGTGAAGCCGCCGTAGCCGCTGATGTCGTAGCTTCCGGTCAGCACCTTGGCGCCCTCGGGGGCGTCCGGGCGGGCGGTCAGCGCCAGGGTGGGCGGGTCGTCGCTGTCGCCGCCCCAGGTGAAGATGCCCTCGGCGGGCTGGGCGGCGAAGGGCACCTCGCCCTCGAAGCGGTCGACCGGCACGGGGGCCGGGTCGGGACCGTCGGCGCCGGAGGCGGTGGCGATGCCTCCGGCCAGCGGGAGCAGTGCGGTCAGCAGAGCGGTGGAGACGAGCAGGGCGGTTCTGCGCATGGACCTTCCCTCGGCTCTGGGTTCACTCAGGACATAGCGTTCACTCAGGACTTAGCTCACGGCTTGAGTGAACTGGGGCCACCTGACCCCCGTCAACCCTCCGTACGTGACGTGACGCTCCGTCAACTCGATGAAGATCCAGCCGGGCTGTGCGTTCGCCTTCTGAATGCGCGAACCCTTGACGCGGCCCCGGAGCCGTCATTTACTCACGGCTCGCACGCCCCTGTCCCCCACCTCGAAGGGCGGCGCCCCATGAGACGACCCCTGCGTCCGGCCCGGCTGCTGCTGGCCGCGCTGCTGACGACGGCCGGGATCACCACGCTCGCCACCCCCGCCGCGCACGCGGCCGGTGAGCCGGTCACGGCCTGGCTGACCACCACCGACGACTCCGCCGGACGGCATGTCGTACGCGGCCTGGAGCCGCAGACGCCGTTCGCCTTCTCGGCCGGTGCCGGAGGCGGCGGCGAGAACATCACGGTGGACGAGAACACCCGCTACCAGACCTTCACCGGTGGCGGGGCCTCCTTCACCGACACCGCCGCCTGGCTGATGAACAGCAGCGGCGCCCTGTCCCAGGCGACCCGCGACGCCACCATGCGCAAGCTGTTCTCCCCCACCGACGGCATCGGCCTGTCCTTCCTGCGCAACCCGATGGGCGCCTCCGACCTGGCCCGCAACGGCTACACCTACGACGACGTGCCGGCCGGGCAGACCGACCCCTCGCTCGCCAAGTTCTCCCTCGCCCACGACCTCGCGGACGTCCTCCCGCTCACCAAGCAGGCCCGCCAACTGAACCCGGATCTCACGGTGATGGCGTCCCCGTGGACGGCCCCGGCGTGGATGAAGGACAGCGGCTCCCTCAACGGCGGCTGGCTGAAGGCGGAGGACTACGGCGCCTACGCCTCGTACTTCGTGAAGTACCTCCAGGGCTACCGCGACCAGGGCGTGCCCGTCTCCTACGTCACCGCGCAGAACGAGCCGACCTGCTGCTCGGGCTACCCGTCGATGAGCTGGAACGCCAGTGGGCTCGCCTACTTCACCAAGAGCGAGCTGCTGCCCAAGCTCCAGCAGGCCGGGCTCTCCACCAAGGTCCTCGCGCACGACTGGAACTGGGACACCTACGACTCCTACGCCGCCCAGACCGTGGACGACGCGGCGGTGCGCAGCCACCCCAACTTCGGCGGGATCGCCTGGCACGGCTACGGCGGTGACGTCACCAAGCAGACGGCCGTGCACAACCAGTACCCCGCGCTGGACGCCTTCGCCACCGAGCACTCCGGCGGCACCTGGATCGCCGACCAGCAGCGCGAGGACCTCTCCGACATCATCAACTACACCCGCAACTGGGCGAAGTCGGTGACCAAGTGGTCCCTCGCGGTGGACCAGAACATGGGCCCGCACAACGGCGGCTGCGGCACCTGCACCGGCCTGATCACCGTGCACAACGGCGACGGCCGCAGCGGGAGCGTGGACTACACCGTCGAGTACTACGACATGGGCCACCTCACCAAGTTCGTCCGCCCCGGCGCCCAGCGCATCGCCTCCACGGCGTCCTCGGCTGTGCCCAACGTGGCCTGGCGCAACCCGGACGGCAGCAAGGCGCTGATCGCGTACAACGGGGCCGGCTCGGCCAAGCAGGTGACGATCAACTGGGGTGGGCAGCACGCCACTTACACGCTGCCCGCGCGCACCTCGGCCACCTTCACCTGGGCCGGCGGCCAGTCCGGCGACAGCTCCCGCACCGGTGCGTTCGCCGGGCTCGCGGGCAAGTGCCTGGATGTGGCGGGCGGTTCGAGCGCCAACGGCACGGCGGTGCAGCTCTACGACTGCAACGGCAGCACCGCCCAGCAGTGGACGGTCGCGGCCGACGGCTCGGTCAAGGCGCTCGGCAAGTGCCTGGACGTGGTCTCCGCGTCGACCGCGAACGGCGCCAAGGTCCAGCTCTACGACTGCAACGGCACCGGCGCCCAGCGCTGGTCGTACAACGCGGCCACCGGGGACGTGGTGAACACCGCGGCGGACAAGTGCCTGGACGTCACGGACAACTCCTCGGCCAACGGGGCGCGGGCCCAGATATGGTCGTGCACCGGGGCGGCCAACCAGAAGTGGACGCTGAGGTAGCCGAGGCAGGCGGTCCCGGGTTTCCGGCGCGGGTGATGGTGGTACCCGCGCCGTACCGACCGTGACCGGGGAGCCCGAGATGACCACACCGCAGGATCTGCTGTTCGTCGCGCTGGACGTACCCGCCGACCGGCCCGTGGAGCAGGGGGATCTGTCGCTGGCGCTGGCCGCGGCGGAGCTGCTCGACCTGCTCGCCGCCCAGGTGGTCACCCTGCGGGACGACGTGATCGTCCCCGTCTCCGGTCAGCTCACCGGCGACCCGATGCTGGACAAGGCCGCCGCGTCGCTGATCCGCACCGAGCCGTACGAGAGCGCCGAGGACTGGCTGTGGCGGCGCGGGGACGGGCTCTCCGCCGCCTACCGCGACGAGCTGGAGCACACCGAGCCGTCGGGCTCCGGTCTGCGGCAGCTCTTCCGGCGCGCGGACCGGTCGGTGGAGCGGATCGACTCCGACGCCCGGCGGCACGCGGCCGACCGGTGGGCCCGGCACGAGCCGCTCCTGGCGGGCCTCGCCTCGGCCCTCGGCATCGACGAGCCCGAGCACGAGGAGCCGGCCGAGCACGCCGAGGACGACAAGGTGGACGACCGGGTGGCGGTCGTCCTCGCCGCGCTCGGCGACGCGCTGACCGAACTGGAGGCGGTACGGCAGCGGCGGCGGATCGAGGAGGACGCGTTCGACAACGTCTGGCGCGCCCCCTGACCGCCGCCCGCGCCCGCTACTCGGCCGGTTCGACGCCCGCGCGCAGCAGCCCGTAGGTGCAGGCGTCCTCAAGGGCCTGCCAGGAGGCGGCGATGACGTTCTCCGCGACGCCGACCGTGGACCACTCCCCCGCCCCGTCGCTGGTGGAGATCAGCACGCGCGTGATGGACCGGGTGCCGGAGGCGCCCTCCAGGATGCGGACCTTGTAGTCCACCAGCTCCAGCTTGGCGAGCTGCGGGTAGATCTTCTCCAGCGCCACCCGGAGCGCCTGGTCGAGGGCGTTGACCGGGCCGTTGCCCTCGGCGGTGGCGACGATCCGCTCGCCCTTGGCCCACAGCTTCACCGTGGCCTCGTTGGCGTGGGTGCCGTCGGGGCGGTCCTCCGTGATGGCCCGCCAGGACTCCACCTCGAAGTACTTCAGCGGAGCGCCCTGGGCCTCGGCGCGCAGCAGCAGCTCGAAGGAGGCGTCGGCGGCCTCGTACGTGTAGCCCTTCAGCTCGCGTTCCTTGACGCGCTCGACGACCCGGCCGACCAGGGCGCGGTCGCCGCCGAGGTCGACGCCGAGTTCCCGGCCCTTCAGCTCGATCGAGGCGCGTCCGGCCATGTCGGAGACGAGCATCCGCATGGTGTTGCCGACCCGCTCGGGGTCGATGTGCTGGTACAGGTCCGGGTCGACCTTGATCGCGGAGGCGTGCAGCCCGGCCTTGTGGGCGAAGGCGGAGACACCCACGTAGGGCTGGTGGGTGGAGGGCGTGAGGTTGACGACCTCGGCGATGGCGTGCGAGATCCGGGTGGTCTCGCGCAGATGCCCCTCGGGGAGGACCTTCTTGCCGTACTTCAGCTCCAGCGCGGCGACGACGGGGAAGAGGTTGGCGTTGCCGACGCGCTCGCCGTAGCCGTTGGCCGTGCACTGGACGTGGGTGGCGCCCGCGTCCACGGCGGCGAGGGTGTTGGCGACGGCGCAGCCGGTGTCGTCCTGGGTGTGGATGCCGAGCCGGGCGCCGGTGTCGGCGAGGACGGTGCCGACCACGGCGCCGATCTGCGCCGGGAGCATCCCGCCGTTGGTGTCGCACAGCACGACCACGTCGGCCCCGGCCTCGGCGGCGGTGCGGACGACCGCCTTGGCGTAGGCGGGGTTGGCGCGGTAGCCGTCGAAGAAGTGCTCGCAGTCGACGAAGACCCGGCGGCCCTCGGCGCGCAGGTGGGCCACGGTGTCCCGGATCATCTCCAGGTTCTCGTCCAGCGTGGTGCGCAGCGCCAGCTCCACATGCCGGTCGTGGGCCTTGGCGACCAGCGTGACGACGGGGGCGCCGGACTCCAGCAGCGCTCTGACCTGCGGATCGTCGGCGGCTTTGGCGCCGGGTCGGCGGGTGGCGCCGAAGGCGACGAGCACCGCGTGCTTCAGCTTCAGCTCCTCGCGGGCGCGGGCGAAGAACTCGGTGTCGCGCGGGTTGGCGCCGGGCCAGCCGCCCTCGATGAAGCCCACGCCGAAGTCGTCCAGGTGCCGTGCGATGGCCAGCTTGTCCGCGACGGTGAGGTTGATGCCCTCGCGCTGCGCGCCGTCGCGCAGCGTGGTGTCGAAGACGTGGAACGAATCGTCGAGCTCGCTGGTTGCGGTCATGGTCTGAAGGCTCCTGTTGTGAATGTCGGTCTTACCGGAAATGACCGGCTCCACCGTTCCCCCCATGGTCCCTCGCGCTCCGCCCCCGGCTGCGGTTGGGCCGGAAAACGAAAAAACCCCTCGCGGGTGCGAGAGGTCTGCGCGCGGGTCGAGGACGACGGTGCCACCCGCATGTGGTCGTGCGAGGTGGTCACTGCGGACCGGCGCGCCTGCTGCCCATAATCATGGTGAGCGAGAGCACGGGGGAAGTCTGGCACAGAACGCCCACCGTCCCACGGGGTGTCTCACGATGCGGGCCGCACTGTCCGAAAGGGACCGCCCCGGAGCCTCCAGGGCGGTCCCACGGGTGCGGCTAGCCGATGCGGTGCATCCAGCCGTGCTGGTCCCCGGTGGTGCCGCGCTGGATGTCGAGCAGGGCCTGACGGAGGCGGAGGGTGACCTCGCCGGGCTCGCCGCCGCTCTGCTT
Organism: Streptomyces bauhiniae; assembly: GCF_004784475.1. GTDB lineage: Bacteria > Actinomycetota > Actinomycetes > Streptomycetales > Streptomycetaceae > Streptomyces > Streptomyces seoulensis. Next base: position 969,420 of record NZ_SRRT01000001.1, on the reverse strand, counting down.
CCACTCGGCGCCGGCCCGCTTGACCGTGCCGACCGGGGTGATCACGGCGGCGGTGCCGCAGGCGAAGACCTCGGTGAGGGTGCCGTTCTCGGTGTCGCGCTGCCACTGGTCGACCGAGATACGGCCCTCCTCGGCCTCGTAGCCGAGGTCGCGGGCGACGGCCAGCAGGGAGTCACGGGTGACGCCCTCCAGGATGGAGCCGGTCAGGGTCGGGGTGACGATCTTGTCGCCGTAGACGAAGCACAGGTTCATGCCGCCCAGTTCCTCGACCCACTGGTGCTCGACCGCGTCGAGGTAGCAGACCTGGTCACAGCCCTTGGCGGCGGCCTCGGCCTGGGCGAGCAGGGAGGCCGCGTAGTTGCCGCCGGTCTTGGCGTCGCCCATGCCGCCGGGGACGGCGCGGACGCGGTCCTCGGAGACCCAGATCGACACCGGCTTCACGCCGCCCTGGAAGTAGGCGCCGGCCGGGGAGGCGATGACGAGGAACAGGTACTCGTTGGACGGCTTCACGCCCAGGCCGACCTCGGTGCCGATCATGAAGGGGCGCAGGTAGAGGGAGTCCTCGCCGCCGTGCGCCGGGACCCAGTCGATGTCCTGGGCGATCAGCGCGTCGCACGCCTCGATGAAGGTCTCGACCGGCAGCTCGGGCATGCCCAGGCGGTGCGCGGAGCGCTGGAAGCGCAGGGCGTTCTGCTCGGGCCGGAAGGTGGCGACCGTGCCGTCGGGCTGGCGGTACGCCTTCAGGCCCTCGAAGATCTCCTGGGCGTAGTGCAGGACGTTGGTGGCCGGGTCGAGCGGGATCGGCGCGTACGGGACGAGCTGGCCGTCGTGCCAGCCGCGGCCCTCGGTCCACTTGATCGTCACCATGTGGTCGGTGAAGCTGCGGCCGAAGCCGGGGCTGGTGAGGATCGCCTCGCGCTCCGCGGCGGCGAGCGGGTGGGCGGAGGGCTTGAGCTCGATCGTGGGCGTCGTCATGGGCGGCAGTCCTTCTCTTCCTGGCGTGGGACGGGCGGTTCCGGCGGGGCGGCCGGTGCCTGAAGGTCACCCCCGGCAGGGCGCGGCACCGGTGGTGGCGGGCCGCGCTCACGCCGTCCGGGCATTCCCTCATATCGCGGCTCCGCGTTCGATTATCGCGCGGCGGGGACGCCGGAAGGAATCGGGGTGAATACGACCCAGGGGTTGATGGTGGCACCCTGGGCGGGCACGGCAAAGGGCCGCCGGGCGCCTGAGGCGACCCGGCGGCCCTTTCACGGGGCCTTACGGGTCAGCCGGTTACCCGGCCTACGAGCGCGTCGCCGATCTCGGCGGTGGTGCGCGGGGGCAGGTCCGCGCGTTCGGTGAGGTCGGCGGCCACGGCCGCGTCCACCCGGTCGGCCTCGGCGTCGTACCCGAGGTGGCGCAGCAGCAGAGCCACGGAGAGGACGGTGGCGGTGGGGTCGGCCTTGCCCTGTCCGGCGATGTCCGGGGCGGAGCCGTGCACCGGCTCGAACATGGACGGGTACGTACGGGCCGGGTTGATGTTGCCCGAGGCGGCGACGCCGATGCCGCCGGAGACGGCCGCGGCGAGGTCGGTGATGATGTCGCCGAAGAGGTTGTCGGTGACGATCACGTCGAAGCGCCCGGGATCGGTCACCAGGTAGATGGTGGCCGCGTCCACGTGGATGTACTCGGTGGTGACCTCGGGGTACTCCTCGGCCACGCTGTTGAAGATGTTGGTCCACAGGTGCCCGGCGAAGGTGAGCACGTTGTTCTTGTGGACCAGGGTGAGCTTCTTGCGCGGGCGGGCCTGAGCACGGGCGAAGGCGTCCCGGACGACACGCTCGACGCCGTAGGCGGTGTTCACCGAGACCTCGGTGGCGACCTCCTGCGCGGTGCCGGTGCGGATGGTGCCGCCGTTGCCCGTGTAGGGGCCCTCGGTGCCCTCACGGACCACCACGAAGTCGATCTCCGGCTGGCCGGCGAGCGGGGTGGCGACGCCGGGGAGCAGCTTGGAGGGGCGCAGGTTGACGTGGTGGTCGAAGGCGAACCGGAGCTTCAGCAGGAAGCCGCGCTCCAGCACGCCGGACGGCACCGACGGGTCGCCGATGGCGCCGAGCAGGATGGCGTCGTGGGCCTTGAGGGAGTCGAGGTCGGCGTCGGTGAGGGTCTCACCGGTGGCGCGGTAGCGCCGGGCGCCGAAGTCGTACTCCTTGGTCTCCAGCTTCACGTCCTGGGGCAGGACGGCGGAGAGGACCTTGAGACCCTCGGTCACGACCTCCTGGCCGATGCCGTCGCCGGGGATCACTGCGAGATCGATGCTGCGGGACATGTGCGGCACCCTACTCCGCGTCCCACGGGATGACACGGACCGTCCGCGATACGGACAACGCGAGCGGCGGACGGTCCGTCGGGCGCGGCTCGGCTCAGTGGCCGGTCTCGCCGCCGTTGTCCCGGCGGTCGAGGGCGCGCTGGAGGGCGGCGGCGGCCTGGGCGCGGTCGGTGTCGTTCGAGCGGGAGGCGTGGCGCACGCGGCGGCGGACGGTCGTCTCGGCCATGGGAAATCGACTCCTTCGACAGAGTGGTTGCACGGCAGCGGTGAGCTGTGAGACGCCGGAAGACGCGGGGAGCGCACGCCGCAGGGATTGCCTGCGCGGGGCGCGGCTCACGACCGCCATTCGCTGGATGGAGCGATTCGTTCGGCTCATCCCAAGCTAAGGGACCGGACCGCGCCTGTCTGCATGATTACTCGGACTTCCTACTATCTGAGACGGCACCTCTCCCCACCTGCGGCTTTCCGACTGAGGCTCAGCCGACGACGAACGGAGAGGGCGGCGGGGAAGGTCTCGCCGGTGACGCACTCCAGGAGCGCGCGGGCCTCGGCCAGGGGTTCCGGGGGCGGGGGCGGGGCGTCCGGCAGGTGGACGGTCAGGACGTCCAGGAGGCGGAGAAGCTGTCAGCCATGGGCGCACGCCAGCAGCGGCCGGACAGCACGACGGCCCGGCGAGACCGTTCAGGGCGGGCTCGCCGGGCCGGATCATGAGGGCTTTGGGGCCCAGGGGGCTCAGCCCATGTGCGGGTAGCCGTACTCGGTCGGCGGGACCAGCGTCTCCTTGATGGCGCGGGTCAGCGTCCAGCGCATCAGGTTCTGCGGGGCGCCGGCCTTGTCGTCGGTGCCGGAGGCGCGGCCGCCGCCGAAGGGCTGCTGGCCGACGACGGCACCGGTGGACTTGTCGTTGATGTAGAAGTTGCCCGCCGCGTAGCGGAGCTTCTCCATCGTGTACGCCGCCGCCGCGCGGTCGTTGGAGATGACCGAGCCGGTGAGCGCGTAGTCGGACACCGACTCCATCTGGGTCAGCATCTCGTCGTACTTCTCGTCCTCGTAGACGTGCACGGCGAGGATCGGGCCGAAGTACTCGGTGCGGAAGACCTCGTTGTCGGGGTCGGAGCACTCGATGACGGTCGGGCGGACGAAGTAGCCCACCGAGTCGTCGTAGGAGCCGCCCGCCACGATCGTGCAGGTGGGGTCCTCGGCGGCGCGGTCGATGGCGGCCTTGTTCTTGGCGAAGGAGCGCTCGTCGATGACCGCGCCGATGAAGTTCGACAGGTCGGTGACGTCACCCATGGTGATGCCGTCGATCTCGGCCGCGAACTCCTCCTTGAAACCGGAGTTCCAGATGGAGGCCGGGATGTAGGCGCGGGAGGTGGCCGAGCACTTCTGGCCCTGGTACTCGAAGGAGCCGCGGGTCAGCGCGGTCTTCAGCACGGCGCGGTCGGCGGAGGGGTGCGCGACCACGAAGTCCTTGCCGCCGGTCTCGCCGACCAGACGCGGGTAGGCGCGGTACTTCTCGATGTTGTTGCCGACCGTCTTCCACAGGTACTGGAAGGTCTTGGTCGAGCCGGTGAAGTGGATGCCCGCGAGGTCGCGGTGCTCCAGGGCGACCTCGGAGACCGCGATGCCGTCGCCGGTGACCAGGTTGATGACGCCCTTGGGCAGCCCGGCCTCCTCCAGGAGCTGCATCAGCAGCACGGCGGCGTGGGTCTGCGTCGGGGACGGCTTCCAGACCACCACGTTGCCCATGAGGGCGGGCGCGGTGGGCAGGTTGGCGGCGATGGCCGAGAAGTTGAACGGCGTGATCGCGTAGACGAAGCCCTCCAGCGGGCGGTGGTCCATGCGGTTCCACACGCCCGGGGAGTTGGCCGGGGGCTGCTCGGCCAGGATCTGGCGGGCGTAGTGCACGTTGAAGCGCCAGAAGTCGACCAGCTCGCAGGGGCTGTCGATCTCGGCCTGCTGGGCGGTCTTGGACTGGCCCAGCATGGTGGAGGCGGCGATGGTCTCGCGCCAGGGGCCGGAGAGCAGCTCGGCGGCGCGCAGGATGATCGCGGCACGGTCGTCGAAGGACATCGCGCGCCAGGCCGGGGCGGCGGCCAGGGCGGCGTCGATCGCGTCCTGGGCGTCCTCGCGGGTGGCGTTGCGCAACGTGCCGAGGACGGCCTTGTGGTTGTGCGGCTGGACCACCTGGAAGGACTCGCCGCCGCCCATCCGCTTCTCGCCGCCGATGGTCATCGGCAGGTCGACCGGGTTCTCGGCCAGCTCCTTCAGCTTGGCCTCCAGACGGGCGCGCTCGGGGCTGCCGGGGGCGTAGCCGTGCACCGGCTCGTTGACGGGGGTGGGGACCTGGGTCACAGCGTCCATGAGAACCGTAACTCCTTTACGTTGAGCGGGTGTTCGGGCTCAGCCCTTGGTGATCATGCTGCGTACGAAGAACTGGAGGTTCGCCGGCTTCTCGGCGAGACGGCGCATGAAATAGCCGTACCAGTCGGTGCCGTAGGCGGTGTAGACACGCATGCGGTGCCCCTCGGCGGCCAGCCGCAGGTGCTCGTCGCCCCGGATGCCGTAGAGCATCTGGAACTCGTACTCGTCGAGCTTACGGCCCGCGCGGTGCGCGAGTTCCTGGGCGATGGAGATGAGGCGGGGGTCGTGGGACCCGATCATCGGGTACCCGTCGCCCTCCATCAGCGTCTTCAGGACGCGGACGTACGCCTTGTCGATCTCGTGCTTCTGCTGGTACGCGACCTCGGCGGGCTCCTTGTAGGCGCCCTTGACCAGGCGGACCCGGCTGCCGGCGGCGGCCAGGCGGCGGGCGTCGGCCTCGGTGCGGAACAGGTACGCCTGGATGACACAGCCGGTCTGCGGGTAGTCCTTCCGCAGCTCCTCGTGGATGGCGAACATCGAGTCGAGGGTGGTGTGGTCCTCGGCGTCCAGGGTGACCGTGGTGCCGATGGCGGCGGCGGCCTCGACGACCGGTCGGACGTTGGCGAGGGCCAGCTCGTGGCCCCCTTCCAGCGCCTGGCCGAACATGGAGAGCTTCACCGACATCTCGACCCGCTCGCCCAGGTCGAGGTCCTTGAGGTGGTCGATGAGCGCGAGGTAGGCGTCGCGGGCGGCGGTGGCCTGCTCGGGGGTGGTGATGTCCTCGCCGACGACGTCCATGGTGAGCTGCAGGCCCTTGGCGGTCAGCTCCGCGATGACCGGGACGATGTCGTCCACGGTCTCGCCGGGGATGAACCGGTCGACGACCTGCTTGGTCACCGGGGCGGCCGAGATCAGACGACGCATCCGGTCGCTGCGCGAGGCGGCGAGAATCACGGGACCCAGCACGGGGCACCTCCACAACAAAAGCACCGAAACGGCCGGGACCCGACGATTCGGGGACGGCACGGAGAACCACCGTGAAACCTAGGGATCTCTTCGATGGTGGGCCATCGACAGACGTCACGCATCCGATCACCGGTTCTCAGACAGATGTATGAAGCGCGCTCGGAAATGCGGCAGAATGCCCGGGTGGCGGCCGATTACCGAGATGACTACCAGGAGCTGGTGGACGAGATCTCCGAGCTGCTGGGCGCCCCGGCGACCCTGGAGAACCGGGACTTCGAGCTGATCGCCTTCGGGGCGTACGACAGCGAGGGCGAGCTGGACCCCACCGCGCTGGACCCGGTGCGGGCCCGCTCGATCCTGACCCGGCGCTCCACCTCGGCGGTGCGGGCGTGGTTCGAGGGCTTCGGCATCACCCGCGCCACGCAGCCGGTGCGCATCCCGCCCACCCCGGAGGCGGGCGTCTACCGGGGCCGGATCTGCCTGCCGGTACGCCATCGGGGTGTCGTCCTCGGTTACGTCTGGCTGCTGGACGACGACCCCGGCCCGAGCGACGCCCAGCTCGCCGCCGCCATGCCGGTGACCGGGCGGATCGGCGCGCTGCTGGCCGACGAGGCGCGGGCCGGGGCGGGGCTCGGCCGGGAGCTGCGGGCGGTGCTCACGGCGGAGGACGGCTGGCAGCGGGACATGGCCGTGACCGACCTGCGCACCGCGCTGGGCCCGCGCGCGGACGGCCCGCACACCGTGGTCTGCGTCGCCCCCTGGTTCTCCGCCGACCCCGACGACGCCCCCTCGGTGCGCACCGTCCCGCACGCCACCGCCCTGTGCACGGTGCCGTGGGGCGCGACGGCGCAGAGCCTCGCGGTGCTGGTGCGGCTGCGCAGCACGGAGGTGACGGCCCCGGCGCTGGTGGCGGCCGCGCGGCTGGTCAAGGAGGCGGAGGGCGCGGTCGTCGGGGTGGGGGTCGGTGAACCCCGCGCCGGGCTGGCCGAGTTGGGCACGGTGTGGCAGGAGGCGTCGGCGGCAGCGCGGGCCGCGCTGGCCGAGCCGAGGTTCGCGCCGGTGGCCGAGTGGCGGGGCATCGGCCCGTACCGGCTGCTGTCCGCGCTGCCCCCGAGGTCGGTGCAGGACCCGGTGGCGGCACCGCTGCTCTCCCCCGCCCACCAGGAACTGGCCCGCACCGCCGAGGTCTACCTCGACTGCGCGGGCCAGGCCGGCCGGGCTGCGGCCGAACTCGGCATCCACCGCCAGACCCTCTACTACCGCCTGGGCCGCGTGGAACGCCTGACCGGCCTGGACCTGGACGACGGCGAGGACCGCCTGCTGCTGCACATGGCCCTGAAACGGGCCCGGCTGGGCTGAGCGGTCAGCTCTTGCGCACGCCCTCCACGACCTGGCGCAGGCCCGCCGTGAGGGCGTCCGCGTCCGGGGCCGTTTCGGGGTCGAAGCTCCACTGGGCGATGAGGCCGGTCATCAGGGTGAGGTAGAAGTTGCCGAGGGTGTCGGCGCTCTCGTCGGTGACCTCGTCCTCCGGTACGCCGGTGAGCAGCGCGACCAGGCCGCGTCCGCCCTCGCGCTGTTCGCGGCCCAGGTAGGCGCGGACCTCGGGGAGTTCGATGGTCATGACCTCCATGCTGAGCCGGAAGACCGAACCGGGTTCGCGCATCGCGGAGATGATGTTCGACCACACCCAGTGGAAGCGCTCCAGCGAGCCGGGCGCCCCGGCCGGCTCGGCCCCGCCGAAGGTGTCCCCCGCCTCCTCCACCAGCGCCACGTACGCCTGCGCCAGCAGGGCGTCCTTGGAGCCGTAGTGGTAGCCGATGGAGGCCAGGTTGGTGCCGGACTCCTTCACGATGTCGCGCGCGGTGGTCCGGGCGAACCCCTTCGCCAGCAGGCAGCGCTTGGCGCCCTCGAGCAGATCCTCACGGTGTCCCATGCCGGCCAGCGTACCCCGGTCCATACAAGCGTCCTAGACGCGCGACTTATACACATGACTTATACAGTCGTTCTAGACAGGTGTTTAAGACGCGCGTACATTCCTCGGCATGGTGAACCCGAAGAGCACGACGAGCACCACCCCAACCCCCGTCCAGGACAGCCCCGTTCGTGCCGGACGGCGCGAGTGGACCGCGCTGGGCGTGCTGATGCTGCCGCTGCTGCTGGTCTCGATGGACGTGTCCGTGCTGTACTTCGCCACCCCGGCGATCAGCGCGGACCTCCGCCCGACCGGCACCCAGCAGCTCTGGATCTTCGACATCTACGGCTTCGTCCTGGCCGGCCTGCTGATGACGATGGGCTCGCTCGGCGACCGCGTCGGCAGCCGTCGCCTCCTGCTGGCGGGGGCCGCCGCCTTCGGCGCCGCCTCGGTCCTCGCCGCCTACGCCGACAGCGCCACCACCCTGATCGCGGCCCGCGCGGTCCTCGGCGTCGGCGGCGCCACCCTGATGCCGTCCACCATGGCGCTGCTGCGCACGATGTTCACCGACCCCGCCGAGCGGGCGAAGGCGATCGGGCTGTGGTCCGGGGTGATGACCAGCGGCATCGCGCTGGGCTCGGTGATGAGCGGGGTGCTGGTGGAGCACTTCTGGTGGGGCTCGGTCTTCCTGGTCAACCTGCCCGCGATGCTCCTGCTGCTGGTGCTCGGCCCGTTCCTGCTCCCCGAGTCCCGCAACCCCTCCCCCGGCCGCTTCGACTGGATCAGCGTCCCGCTCTCGCTGGCCGCCGTGCTCCCGGTGATCTACGGCCTGAAGGAGATCCCGTCCGAGGGCTGGCACGTGCGGTACGTAATGTCGGTGACGGTCGGCCTGCTCTTCGCCGCCCTCTTCGTCCACCGCCAGCGCACCGCCGCCTCCCCGCTGGTGCCGCCCGCGCTGCTGCGCAACCGGGGCTTCACCCCGGCCGTGGTGCTGACCCTGGTGTCCGCCTTCGGCATGCTGGGGTCGGCGATCTTCACCACGCAGTACCTCCAGTCGGTGCTGGGCAAGAGCCCGCTGTCGGCCGCGCTGTGGAGCCTGGTGCCCTCGGTGCTGATCGGGGTCGCGGGTCCGGTCACCGCCGCGCTGGTCGCCCGGGGCGTGGACCGGGGCCGGGTGGTGGCCGCCGGGTTCGCGGTCTCGGCCGCCGGGTACGGGCTGCTCGCGCTGACCGGCACCGGGTCGCTGTGGCTGCTGCTGGCGGCGGCCGGGGTGCTGGCCTGCGGTGCGGTGATGGTGCTGTCCCAGCTCACCGACCTCGCGATGGGCAGCGCCCCGGCGGAGCGGGCGGGCACCGCCTCCTCCCTGCTGGAGACGGCCACGGAGTTCGGCGGGGCGCTGGGCATGGCGGTCCTCGGCTCGGTCGGCGCCGCCGTGTACCGGCACCGGATGCCGTCCGGCGCCCCGGCGGAGGCCCGCGAGACGCTCGGCGGCGCGCTGGTCACCGCGGCCCGGCTGCCCGGCCGGTCCGGGGAGGCGCTGCTGGCCTCGGCGCGGGAGGCGTTCACCTCCGGGATGCACGCGGCGGCCCTCTTCGGGGCGGGCGTGCTGGCGCTGGCCGCGATCGGCGCGGCGCTGACCCTGCGCGGACGGGATGCGAAGCAGCCGTAGAAACGCCGGAGCGCCGGGCGGCCCGCAAGGGGTCCGCCCGGCGCTCCGGTATGTCCTAGTCCAGGTTGACCGACCGGGCGGAGGTCGCCCCGATCTCCTGGGCCAGCTCGGCCAGCGTGGCCGGGTTGACCGTGTCGTCCACCGTCAGCACGGCCAGCGCCTCGCCGCCGGCGGTGGAACGGGCCACCTGCATACCGGCGATGTTGATGCCCGCCTCGCCGAGGACCCGGCCGACGGTGCCGACGACACCGGGACGGTCCTCGTAGCTGAGGACGACCATGTGCTCGGTGAGCGCGAGGTCCACGTCGTAGTCGCCGACCGCGACGATCTTCTGGACGTGCTTGGGGCCGGCCAGCGTGCCGGAGACCGACACCTCCTCGCCGCCCGCGAGGGTGCCGCGCACGGTGACCACGTTGCGGTGGTCGGCCGACTCGGAGCTGGTGGTGAGGCGCACCTCGACCCCGCGCTCCTGCGCGAACAGCGGGGCGTTGACGTAGGAGACGGTCTCGTCCACCACGTCCTCGAACACGCCCTTGAGCGCGGAGAGTTCGAGCACCTTCACATCGTGCTGGGTGATCTCGCCGTACACCTCGACGTCGAGGCGGACCGCGACCTCGCCCGCGAGCGCGGTGAAGATGCGGCCGAGGCGCTCGGCCAGCGGCAGACCGGGCTTCACGTCCTCGGCGATGACACCGCCCTGGACGTTGACCGCGTCCGGCACCAGCTCACCGGCGAGGGCGAGCCGCACCGAGCGGGCCACCGCGATACCGGCCTTCTCCTGGGCCTCGTCGGTGGAGGCACCCAGGTGCGGGGTGCAGACCACCTGGTCCAGCTCGAACAGCGGGGAGTCGGTGCACGGCTCCTTCGCGTACACATCGAGCCCGGCGCCGGCGACCCGGCCCTCCTTCAGCGCCGCGTACAGCGCCGCCTCGTCGACGATGCCGCCGCGCGCGGCGTTGACGATGCGCACGGTCGGCTTGACCTTGCGCAGCGCCTCGTCGCCGATCAGGCCGAGGGTCTCGGGGGTCTTGGGCAGGTGGACGGTGATGAAGTCGGAGACCTCCAGCAGCTCGTCCAGCGACAGCACCTTGACGCCCATCTGCGCGGCCCGCGCGGGCTGTACGTAGGGGTCGTAGGCGACGACCTTCATGCCGAACGCGGACATCCGCTGGGCGACCAGGGCGCCGATGCGGCCGAGGCCGACCACGCCGAGGGTCTTCTCGGCCAGCTCGACGCCGGTGTACTTGCTGCGCTTCCACTCGCCGTTCTTCAGGGCGGTGTTGGCCTGCGGGATGTTGCGCGCGCTGGCCACGAGCAGACCGCAGGCCAGCTCGGCGGCGGTGACGATGTTGGAGGTGGGGGCGTTGACGACCATCACGCCGGCCTTGGTGGCGGCGGAGACGTCGACGTTGTCCAGGCCGACGCCGGCTCGTGCGACGACCTTCAGCTTCTTGGCCGCGGCGATCGCCTCGGCGTCGACCTTGGTCGCGGAGCGGACGAGGATCGCGTCCACGTCGGCGATGGCGGGGAGCAGTTCGGCGCGGTCGGCTCCGTTGCAGTGCCGGATCTCGAAGTCCGGCCCGAGTGCGTCCACGGTGGCGGGCGACAGCTCTTCAGCGATGAGTACCGTGGCTTTTCGACTGGGGTACGAGCTCACGTGAGTCCTCACAAGTCCATAGCGGACGGCCGTCCCGACGGCCGCTGGCGGTGGAGGGGTGCTAGCCGCGTGGAAGACGCACGACACTGTGGGCCTGACGCGTTGGTTGTGCAGCAGTGTAGTGGCGCGGCGGCCGGGCGGGCGGCACCCCGCCAGGGGGCGCCGCCGCCGGCCGCCAGGAGGCTCACGCCTCTTCGTCGACCCAGGACATCAGCTTGCGCAGCTTCTTGCCGGTGGTCTCCAGCAGGTGCTCGGAGTCCTGCTTCTTGTACTCGTCGTACTTCTTCAGGCCGCCGTGGTACTCGTCCATCCAGTTCTTGGCGAAGGAGCCGTCCTGGATCTCGGCGAGGACCTTCTTCATCTCGGCCTTGGTGGCGTCGGTGACGATGCGCGGGCCGGTGACGTAGTCGCCCCACTCGGCGGTCTCGGAGATGGACCAGCGCATCTTCTCCAGGCCGCCCTCGTACATGAGGTCGACGATCAGCTTCAGCTCGTGCAGACACTCGAAGTAGGCGATCTCCGGCTGGTAGCCGGCCTCGGTCAGCGTCTCGAAGCCCGCCTTGACCAGGGCGGCGGTGCCGCCGCAGAGCACGGCCTGCTCACCGAACAGGTCGGTCTCGGTCTCCTCGGTGAAGGTGGTCTTGATGACACCGGCGCGGGTGCCGCCGATGGCCTTGGCGTACGACAGGGCCAGCGGGAAGGCGTTGCCGGAGGCGTCCTGCTCGACCGCGACGATGCAGGGCACGCCGCGCCCCTCCTCGTACTGGCGGCGGACCAGGTGGCCCGGGCCCTTGGGGGCGACCATGCAGACGTCGACCTCGGCCGGGGGCTTGATGAAGCCGAACCGGATGTTGAAGCCGTGGCCGAAGAACAGCGCGTCGCCGTCCTTCAGGTTCGGGGCGATGGACTCCTCGTAGATCTGGCCCTGGAGCGGGTCCGGGACCAGGATCATGATGACGTCGGCCTCGGCGGCCGCCTCGGCCGCGGTGACCACGCGCAGGCCCTGCTCCTCGGCCTTGGCACGGGACTTGGAGGTCTCGGGCAGACCGACGCGGACGTCGACGCCCGAGTCCCGCAGCGACAGGGCGTGGGCGTGGCCCTGGCTGCCGTAGCCGATGACCGCGACCTTGCGGCCCTGGATGATGGACAGGTCGGCGTCGGCGTCGTAGAACAGCTCGGCCACTGGTTCTCTCCTTGAGGTGCGGGTGCTGCGCCCACCGTATTGCGGCGGGGGGACGGAAGGTTTCGGGGTCTCGGCATCCGGTCGCCCCGAAAGGGCGGCCGGGCCGGGGGTCACGCGCTGCGGTCGAGGGCGCGCAGGGAGCGGTCGGTGATGGAGCGGGAGCCGCGCCCGATGGCGATGGTGCCGGACTGCACCAGCTCCTTGATGCCGAAGGGCTCCAGCATCTTCAGCATCGCGGACAGCTTGTCGCCGGACCCGGTGGCCTCGATGGTGACGGCCTCCGGGGAGACGTCGACGGTCTTGGCGCGGAACAACTGGACGATCTCCACGATCTGCGACCGGGTCTCGTTGTCCGCGCGGACCTTCACCAGAACGAGTTCACGCTGGACGGCCTGTCCGGGTTCCAGTTCGACGATCTTCAGCACGTTGACGAGCTTGTTGAGCTGCTTGGTCACCTGCTCCAGCGGCAGGTCCTCGACGTTCACCACGATGGTGATGCGGGAGATGTCGGCGTGCTCGGTGACACCCACCGCGAGGGAGTCGATGTTGAAGCCGCGCCGGGAGAAGAGGGCGGCGATGCGGGCGAGGATGCCCGGTGTGTTCTCCACCAGGACGGAGAGCGTGTGCTTGGACATGTCGTGGTCTCTCTCGGTCTCTCTCGCTCGTCCTCGGTCAGTCCTGGTCGCTGTCGCCGAAGTCGGGACGGACGCCCCGCGCGGCCATGACCTCGTCGTTGGAGGTCCCGGCGGCGACCATCGGCCACACCATCGCGTCCTCGTGGACGATGAAGTCGACGACGACCGGACGGTCGTTGATCGCGTTGGCCTCCTCGATGACCTTGTCCAGGTCCTCGGGGCGCTCGCAGCGGATGGAGTGGCAGCCCATCGCCTCGGCCAGCTTCACGAAGTCGGGGACGCGGGTGCCGGCGCTGGGACCGGTGGGTCCGTCGGGGCCGGAGTGCAGCACGGTGTTGGAGTAGCGCTGGTTGTAGAACAGCGTCTGCCACTGGCGGACCATGCCGAGGGCGCCGTTGTTGATGATGGCGACCTTGATCGGGATGTTGTTCAGGGCGCAGGTGGTGAGTTCCTGATTGGTCATCTGGAAACAGCCGTCGCCGTCGATCGCCCAGACCGTACGGCCGGGCTGTCCGGCCTTGGCGCCCATCGCGGCCGGGACCGCGTACCCCATGGTTCCGGCGCCGCCGGAGTTGAGCCAGGTCGCGGGCTTCTCGTACTGGATGAAGTGGGCGGCCCACATCTGGTGCTGGCCGACGCCCGCCGCGAAGATCGTGTCGTCGGGGGCGAGCTGCCCGATGCGCTCGATGACCGCCTGCGGGGAGAGCGAGCCGTCCTCGGGGGTCTCGTAGCCGAGCGGGTAGGTCTCCCGCCAGCGGTTGAGGTCGCTCCACCAGGCGGTGTGGTCGCCCCGGCGGCCCTCGTCGTGCTCCTTCTGCACGGCCTGGATCAGGTCGGCGAGCACCTCGCGGGCGTCGCCCACGATCGGCACGTCGGCCTCGCGGTTCTTGCCGATCTCGGCCGGGTCGATGTCGGCGTGCACGATCTTGGCGTACGGCGCGAAGCTGTCCAGCTTGCCGGTGACCCGGTCGTCGAAGCGGGCGCCGAGGGCGACGATCAGGTCCGCCTTCTGCAGCGCAGTGACGGCGGTGACCGAGCCGTGCATGCCGGGCATGCCCACGTGCTGCGGGTGGCTGTCGGGGAAGGCGCCCAGTGCCATCAGGGTGGTGGTGACGGGGGCGCCGGTCAGCTCGGCGAGAACCTTCAGCTCGGCGGTGGCGCCGGCCTTGAGCACACCGCCGCCGACGTAGAGGACGGGACGGCGGGCGCCGGTGATGAGCTTGGCGGCCTCGCGGATCTGCTTGGCGTGCGGCTTGGTCACCGGGCGGTAGCCGGGCAGGTCGGTCTGGGGCGGCCAGGAGAAGGTGGTCCGCGTCTGGAGCACGTCCTTGGGGATGTCGACCAGGACCGGGCCGGGGCGGCCGGTGGAGGCGATGTGGAACGCCTCGGCGATCGTCCGCGGGATGTCCTCGGCCTTGGTCACCAGGAAGCTGTGCTTGGTGATCGGCATGGAGATGCCGACGATGTCCGCCTCCTGGAAGGCGTCCGTGCCGATCGCCTTGGAGACGACCTGGCCGGTGATCGCGACCAGCGGCACCGAGTCCATGTTGGCGTCGGCGATCGGGGTGACCAGGTTGGTGGCGCCGGGACCCGAAGTCGCCATGCAGACGCCGACCTTGCCGGTGGCCTGCGCGTAGCCGGTGGCCGCGTGACCCGCGCCCTGCTCGTGGCGGACCAGCACGTGGCGCACCCGCTGGGAGTCCATCAGCGGGTCGTACGCGGGAAGGATCGTGCCCCCCGGAATGCCGAATACGGTGTCGACCCCGACCTCCTCGAGCGAGCGGATGAGGGACTGCGCTCCCGTGACGTGCTCGACGGGGGCGGAGTGCTGTCCTCCGGATCGGGGCCGCGGCTGCGGATGGTGGGCCCCGGTGGCCTGCTCGGTCATCGTCATTCTCTTCTCGAGCTTGAGGGTTTGCGAGGTTCGGGCGGTCTGGGTGCGGAGCGGGGGGCCGCACGAGGGGCACTCGTGCAACAAAAAACCCCTCGTGCCGCTAGGCAAGCGAGGGGGGCGCGTCGGTGAGGGGTGCTGGGATTTCCGGACGGTGTCCGACGAAGCCCCAGCTCAGCCGACGCGCTTTCCAAGTACGAGAATTCGGGTGCGCATGGCATTGACCCTCCCCCCGGCGCGCACCATGTGTCAAGTGGGTGGGACGGCCGTCTCATCATGTGAGCGGAGCGCCGTCCCGCCGAACACGGTGGACATGGTCCCGGAGTAGAGCCCGGCACCCTTCCCCGCGAAGACCGGCTCGGCCGGGGCGTGCGGCACCGGGAAGCGGCCGGAGGCGAGCGCCCGGCGCAGCCGGTACTCGTCCACCGGCCCGGCGAACGCCATGCCCTGGCCGTGGGTACAGCCCATGGCGCGCAGCGCGACCACCTGTTCGGGCAGGTCCACGCCCTCGGCGACGGTCTGCAGGCCGAGGTCGCCCGCGATGCGCAGCAGCCCGCTGGTGATCTTGTGCAGCCGGGCGGACTCCACGACACCCTCGATCAGCCCTCGGTCGAGCTTGAGGATGTCCACGGGGAGCCTGCGCAGCGCCGTGATGGCCGCGTGGCCGGAGCCGAAGCCGTCGAGCGCGATGCGTACCCCGAGGCGGCTGAGCGCGGTCAGGCGGCGCTCCAGCTCGTCCTGGGAGATCCGGGGGTCGGTGCCGGACAGTTCGATGATCAGCGCGCCGGGCGGCAGTCCGTGCCGGGTCAGCAGCGCCTCGATGGAGCCGAGCGGCAGCGAGCGGTCCAGCAGCCGCCGGGCGCTCATCCGTACGGACACCGGGACGACGAGGCCGCCCGCGGCGCGCTCGGCGGCCTGCTCGACGGCTTCCTGGAGTATCCAGCGCTCCAGCTCGGCCGTACGGTCGCCGTCTTCGGCCACCCGTAGGAACTCGGCCGGGGTGAACAGCACCCCCTGGGCCGAGCGCCAGCGGGCGTGGGTGGCGACCGAGGAGATCCGGCCGCCGTTGAGACACACCACCGGCTGGTGCAGCAGCGCGAACTCGCCCTCGTGCAGCGCGGCGCGCAGCCGTCCGGCCAGCTCGGCCTTGCGGACCACGTCCTGCTGCATCTGCGGCTTGTACAGCTCCACCCGGCCCTTGCCGCCGGCCTTGGCCCGGTACATCGCCAGGTCGGCGTTGCGCAGCAGCTCGCCCGCGCCGAGGCCGGGTTCGGCGAAGGCGACGCCGATGGAGGCGTTGACCCGGACATCGTTGCCGTCGATGGCGTAGGGCTGGGAGAGGGTGAGCCGCAGCCGGTCGGCCAGCTCCAGGATGTGCCGCTCGCGGGCGGCGCGGTCGCGGGTGCCGTCGCCGGTGATCAGGGCCGCGAACTCGTCCCCGCCGAGCCGGGAGGCGGTGTCCCCCTGGCGTACGGAGTCCTGGAGCCGGCGCGCGGCCTGGATCAGCAGCTCGTCCCCGGCCTGGTGGCCGATGGTGTCGTTGACGGCCTTGAAGCCGTCGAGGTCGATGAAGAGCACGGCGGTGCCGCGCAGGGCGGCCCCCCGGTCGGTGGCCCGACGTCCGGACAGGGCCTGCTGGACGCGGCGGGTGAACAGGGCCCGGTTGGGCAGGTCGGTGAGCGGGTCGTGCTCGGCGTTGTGCTGGAGCTGGGCCTGGAGCCGGACCCGCTCGGTCACGTCCCGGCTGTTGAAGATCAGCCCGCCGTGGTGCCGGTTGACGGTGGACTCCACGTTGAGCCAGCCGCCCCGGCCCGAGCGGAAGCGGCACTCGATGCGGGTGGTGGGTTCGGCCAGCGGATCGGCGGCCAGGAAGCGGCGTACCTCGTGCACCACACAGCCCAGGTCCTCGGGGTGGATCAGCGCGGCCAGTTCGGTGCCGATCAGGGCCTCGGCGCTGCTGCCGTAGACCCCGGCGGCGGCCGGGGAGACGTAGCGCAGGACGCCGTTGGGCGCGGCGATCATGATGACGTCGCTGGAGCCCTGCACCAGGGAGCGGAAGTGGTTCTCCTTCTGCGCCAGTTCCTGGGTGAGGGTGATGTTGTCCAGCAGCATGATGCCCTGGCGGATCACGAGGGCCAGCACCACGGCGCCCGCGGTGATCAGCACCACGTGGTCGGGCCGGCGCCCGTTGAGCACGTTGTACAGGATGCCCAGGGTGCAGACGGCTGCGGCGAGGTACGGGGTGAGGGCGGCCAGCGAGCCGGTGAGCGGCCGTCCGGACGGGTACCGGTGGCCCTCGGTGCCCGGCGGGTGGGCCTGCGCGGTGGACGGGCCGCGCTGGCCCGGTACGTGCTCGTGCACGACACGGGTCTCGGACGCGCCTCTGTCGCCCTCGCGCCCCCTGGGGGCGGCCCAGGGGGCGTAGGCGAGCAGCAGGGAGCCCGCGAACCAGCCGGCGTCCAGCAGTTGTCCGGAGCGGTAACTGCTGTGCAGCAGCGGGGAGGTGAACAGCGCGTCGCACATCACGGTGAGCGCCAGGGCGCCGATCGCGGTGTTGACGGCGGTGCGGTTGCCCGGACTGCGCCGGAAGTGCAGCGCGAGCACCATGCTGACCAGCACGATGTCCAGCAGCGGGTAGGCCAGCGAGAGGGCGGTGTGCTCGACGCTCGGTCCGTCGATCCGGGCGGTCTGGGCGAGCGCCAGACTCCAGGAGAGGGTGAGCAGCGAGCCGCCGATGAGCCAGGCGTCCAGCGTGAGACAGATCCAGCCGGCCCGGCTCGCCGGGCGTTTGGCGAGGACCAGCAGGCCCACGATGGCGGGCGGCGCGAAGCAGAGGAAGAACAGGTCGGCGTAGCTGGGGCTCGGCACGGGGCGTTCGAGGACGACCTCGTACCACCCCCAGACCGCGTTGCCCAGGGCGGCCATCGCGGAGGAGAGGGCGAAGAGCAGCCAGGCGGGGCGGAAGCGGACGCGGCGGGTGCGGGCGTAGAGGAAGCAGGAGACGGCGGCGGTGCCGGCCGCCGCGCTGAGCCCGAAGTCGCCCATGAACAGCGCGAGTTGCTCATTGCCCCAGTCGAAGGCCGAGCCGACGGCGTAGGCCGCGCAGATCAGGGCGAGGGCGAGCTGCTGGGTGAGCCGCGATCCGTCGCCCGCCGCTGCCGGTGGCCGGGTGGGGGGCGTACGGACGGGCTGCTGCGGCGCGCGGGGCGCCCCGTCGAGCGCGGTCGTGGTCACCGGCGGCGCGCTCACCGCGCCCTCCCGGTGCGGTTCGCGCCGGTGCCCCTCGGGGGCCGGTGCGGATGCCTGTGCCGGGCGCCCGGCCGGGGGCGCAGGGCGAGCCGGCTCATCGGCCGCTCGCGCCTGCGCGCGGTCGTGCGCCAGGGTCGCCGTCGGCGGCTCCGCCGCGTCGGATCGTTCGTCCATAGGCCGTGCATCGCCCGTCGCCCCCCTCACAGAGCTGAAATGTTCGTCCCCGGCGCCGATCGGTCGGCGGCGCACCCCTGTCGGGACGATACACCAGGATCGTCACTCAGGGACATAGCTTCTCTACTCTCCGTGACGACCAGCGACTATGCGGGCACACACCGCGCCTGGAGGGTCGCGGAGGGTGCCGATAAGCGGCTCACGCCCCGGTGGTGAGGACCACGTGGCGCAGTGGCTCATGGTTCACGAACCGGGTCAACTGGTCCACCAAGAGCCGCTCCGCGCGCGGCCGGAACGCCGAACTCGGGCCGCCCACATGCGGGGTGATCAGCACGCCCGGCGCCCGCCACAACGGGTGCCCCGGCGGCAGCGGTTCGGGGTCGGTGACGTCCAGCGCGGCGGTGAGGCGCCCGCTCTCCACCTCGCTGAGCAGGGCATCGGTGTCCACTACGGGCCCCCGCGCGATGTTCACCAGCAGGGCGCCGTCCTTCATGCGGGCCAGGAAGGCGGCGTCCACCAGGCCCCGCGTCTCGTCGGTGAGGGGCGTCGCGAGGATCACCACGTCCGCTTCCGGGAGCAGTCGGGGAAGTTCGGTGAGCGGATGCACGACCCCGCGCGCGGTGGTGCGCCCGGAGCGCGCCACCCGGATCACGCGCTCCACCTCGAAGGGCGCGAGCCGGTCCTCGACGGCCGAACCGATGGCCCCGTAGCCGACGATGAGCACGTTCCGGTCGGCCAGAGCGGGCCGGAACTCCCCTTGCCAGCGCCCCTCTTCCTGCGCCCGCACGAACCCCGGAATCCCGCGCAGCGAGGCCAGCGTGAGGGTGAGGGCCAGCTCGGCGGTGCTGGTGTCGTGGACGCCGCGGGCGTTGCAGAGCTGGACGCCGGGGGCGATCAGGGAGAGGTTCGCGGTGATGTCGTCCACGCCCGCGGTGAGCGTCTGGACCACTCGCAGGCCGGTCATCGCCTCCAGCGGGCGCACCTTCACGGGCTCGCGCCGCATGTACGGCACCACGTACACCGCGCACTCGGCGGGGTCACCGGGGAACTCACCACCGTCCCAGAACAGGTAGTTCGGCCCCTCGGGAAGGCCCTTGATCTCCTCGGGCGGGATCGGCAGCCAGACGTCGTCGGTCATGGTCAGGAGGCTAGTTCAGGCGGGCGGGGCGCAACGGTTAGGTTGGGAGCCTCTTCGAGGGAGGTTCGCGGCAGGTGGAGCGCAGGAGGATCGGCGCGGGGGCGCTCTCGGTGGGGGCCGTGGGGCTCGGGTGCATGCCGATGAGCTGGGCGTACAGCGGGTCGCGGCAGCGGGGCGAGGAGTCGGTGAGGGCCGTGCACCGGGCGCTGGACCTGGGCTCGGACCTGCTGGACACGGCCGACATGTACGGCCCGTTCACCAATGAACTGCTGCTGGGCCGGGTGCTGAAGGAGCGGCGCGCGGACGCCTTCGTGTCGACCAAGGCCGGGCTGCTGGTGGGCGAGCAGCACATCGTGGCCAACGGGCGCCCCGGCTATGTGAAGCGGGCCTGCGACGCCTCGCTGCGCCGCCTGCAGACCGACGTGATCGATCTCTACCAACTGCACCGCGCCGACCCCGAGGTCCCGGTCGAGGAGACCTGGGGCGCGATGGCGGACCTGGTGCGGGCCGGGAAGGTCCGCGCGCTGGGCCTGTGCGCGGTCGGCGCGCGCGGCGGACGCCGCTCGGGGAACGGGCTGTACGACGGCACGCTGCGCCAGTTGAGGCGGGTGCAGCAGGTGTTCCCGGTGAGCGCGGTGCAGGCGGAGCTGTCGGTGTGGTCGCCGGAGGCGCTGACCGCGCTGCTGCCCTGGTGCGCGGAGCGGGGCATCGGCTTCCTCGCGGCGATGCCGCTGGGGAATGGTTTCCTCACCGGCACGCTCACTCCCGGCGAGGGTTTCGAACCGGACGATCTGCGCGCCCGCCACCCCCGTTTCACGGCCGAGATGATGGCGGCCAACCAGCCCGTCGTGGCCGGACTCCGCCGTATCGCGCGGCGGCACGGCGAGGACGTCACTCCGGCGCAGGTGGCGCTGGCCTGGGTGCTGGCACAGGGACCGCAGGTCATCGCGCTGCCCGGCACCAAGCGGGAGCGCTGGGCGCGGGAGAACGCGGCGGCGGCCGGGCTGCGGCTGACCCCCGAGGACCTCGCCGAGGTGGCCGCGCTGCCCCCGGCGCTGGGATCGTGGGACTGAATCCGCAGACGCGCACGGTGCGCGTCTGGTGGGGTAGCAGTGTCGGTGCGACCCCTTCGAAGGGACCATGACCGTGCGAAGCCGAACCGTGCCCGCCGTACTCGCCGCGACCACGCTGCTGCTGGCCGCTGGTTGCTCCTCGGACGGGGGTGACGGGCGGGGGTCGCCCTCCGGGGGCACGGTGACCGCCACCGCCCAGTCCCCCTCCGAGTCCGCGCCGCCCGCCAAGGGCTCGGTGAAGGTGCTGCGTACCGTGGCCGAGGGTCTGAAGAGCCCGTGGGGGCTGGCCCCGCTGCCCGACGGGAACCTGCTGGTCTCCTCCCGCGACGACGCCACGATCACCCGGATCGACGCCAAGACCGGCAAGAAGACCGTGGCGGGCCGCATCTCCGGGGTCGAGCCCGCCGGTGAGGGCGGCCTGCTGGGCATCGCCCTCTCCCCCGGCTTCGCCTCGGACCACATGGTCTACGCCTACTTCACCTCCGCCTCCGACAACCGCGTGGTCCGCGTCCGGTACGACGAGAAAAGGGCCCCCGGTGATCAACTGGGCGCCCCGGACACGGTGTTCAAGGGCATCCCCAAGGGCCACATCCACAACGGCGGCCGGATCGCCTTCGGCTCGGACGGCATGCTGTACGTCGGCACCGGCGAGAGCGGCGACAGCGGGCTGGCCCCCGACAAGAAGTCCCTCGGCGGCAAGATCCTCAGGATCACCCCGGAGGGCGAGCCCGCGCCGGGCAACCCCCTCGGCCGCTCCCCGGTGTACTCCTACGGCCACCGCAATGTGCAGGGTCTGGCCTGGGACAGGCAACAGCGGCTGTTCGCCTCGGAGTTCGGGCAGGACACCTGGGACGAGCTGAACGCGATCAAGCCCGGCGGCGACTACGGCTGGCCCGGCACCGAGGGCAAGGGCACCGACGCGCGCTTCCAGAATCCGCTGGCCCAGTGGCACACCGACGACGCCTCCCCGAGCGGTATCGCCTACGTGGACGGCGTGATCTGGATGGTCGGCCTCCGGGGTGAGCGCCTGTGGCGCGTCCCGCTGCGCTCCACCTCGGCGTCGGCCCCGCCGCAGGCGTTCCTGGACGGCGAGTACGGCCGGCTGCGCACGGTGGCCCCGGCCGGGCAGGACCGGCTGTGGCTGCTGACCAGCAACACCGACGGCCGGGGCGACCCCAAGAAGGGCGACGACCGCCTGCTGGAGCTGCGGGTCCGCTGACGGGGGCGGTGCGACACCGCCCCCGTACGGTCAGCCCGCCGAGGGCAGGCCGAGCAGGGCGTCGGAGTACTTCAGCGCGGCCAGCAGCAGGCCGATGACGCCGAGCGCGACACCGCCCCACGCGACCGACTTGATCCACGGGGCCTGCGGCCGGCCCGGCGCGCCGAACGCGGGGCGGACGAGCACGGCCACGCCCACGACCAGCGCGGCCACCGCGAAGAGGCCGGCCCACAGGGCGGTGGCGTGCCAGGCGTCGCCGTAGACCGCCTTGATCTGCTGGGCGACCCCCGCCTGGGAGGAGGTCTTGAGCTGGCCCATGAGCTGGGCGCGGGCCGAGGCGATCGTGCCGACCCAGCCGCCGTTGAGCGAGACCAGGCCGAGCGCGGCGGACACCACGGCACCGGCGCCCTGGCCGACCCCGGACGCGCGGCGCGGCTCGGCGGCAACCGTCTCCTCGCCGGTCTCCGGCTGCTCGGGTGCCTGGGCTTCCTCGGTCACGGCGGTCTCCGCCACCGTCTCGTCGTGCTGTGCGCCGGTCTCGGTCCCGGCGCCTTCCGCTGTCTTCGTAGCCATGCCCGGCACCGTACGGACGGAGTCTGAGAGGCGTCTTAACGGCCGCTGTGCGCTGCGGCTTCACGGGCCGCGCGCCACTCGGGGGCCAGCACCGCCCAGACCTCGGTGCTGGTACGGACGCCCCGGTGCGGGTAGTTCTCGCGGAGCACGCCCTCGCGGCTCATGCCCAGGCGGCGGGCCACATTGACGCTGGGCTGGTTGCCGGGGGCCACGTGCCACTCCACCCGGTGCATGCCGCGCTCGCCGAAGGCCCAGTCCAGCAGGATCGTCATGCCCCGCGTGACGAGTCCGCGCCCGCCCGCGCCGGGTACGAGCCAGCAGCCGGCCTCGGCGACGCCGGTCTCGTTGTCCCACAGCCGGAACATCAGGCCGCCGACCAGGGTGCCGTCCAGCCAGACGCCGTGCAGGCTCCCGGTGTCGGTGGCGCGCTTGTCGGCGTACCGCTTGAGGAAGGCGCGGGCGCCGTCCAGGTCGGGAACCACGTCCGGGAGGCCGACGTGGCGGCCGATGAACTCGCGCTCGGCGTCGATGTTGGCGAAGAAGTCGGGCGCGTGCCAGACCTCCATCGGGCGCAGTTCGGCGCCGTCCACGCCCAGTGGTGTCGCGTACATCGTGCTGTGGTCCCTTCCAGGGGTCAGTCGAACTGGTCGCCGAGGGCCATGATCATCGTCCCGGCTATCAGCAGCCAGAGGGCCCGGCGGGTGCGGCCCCGGGCGCCGAGGAGGGCGGCGGCCGCGCAGACGGCGGCGCCGGTGGCGTACGCGGCGGGGACCAGGGCGGGGGCGGGGCCGGTCAGGCGGAGCAGGGCGGCGGCGACCCCGGCGAGGGTGAGGAGGGCGCCGGTGCCGGTGGCGAGCCAGCGGGCGCGGCGGGCCTCGTCGTAGAACTCGGCGTCGTCCACGGCGTCCATGGCGTCCTCTTCGGGCCGTACGACGGGTTCCGCCCGTTCCGCCTCCTCGGCCTCGGCGGGTCCGGCGACGGAATCGGTACGTCCACTCATGGCGGGCGAGCGTAGCGCCTGCGGGTCGCGCGCCTTTTCGCGGCCCCCGGAAAGCGGACGTGGCCCCGGAGGATCGACCTCCGGGGCCACGTTGCAGCGCGGGACTCAGCCCTCGCTCACGCCCAGCCGGTCCAGGATCAGCTCCTTGACGCGGGCGGCGTCGGCCTGGCCGCGGGTGGCCTTCATGACCGCGCCGACCAGCGCGCCGGCCGCCGCCACCTTGCCGCCGCGGATCTTGTCCGCGATGGCCGGGTTGCCGGCGATGGCCTCGTCGACGGCGGTGGTCAGCGCACCCTCGTCGGAGACGACCTTCAGACCGCGCTTCTCCACGACCTCGTCCGGCGTGCCCTCACCGGCGAGGACGCCCTCGATGACCTGGCGGGCCAGCTTGTCGTTCAGGTCGCCGGAGGTCACCAGCTCGGTGACCCGCGCGACCTGCACCGGCGTGATCGCCAGCTCGTCCAGCGCCTTCTGGGACTCGTTGGCGCTGCGCGCCAGCTCGCCCATCCACCACTTGCGGGCGGAGGCCGCGTCGGCACCGGCGTCGATGGTGGCGACGATCAGGTCCAGCGCACCGGCGTTGGTGATCGACTGCATGTCGGTGGCCGAGATGCCCCACTCCGCCAGCAGGCGGGTACGGCGGGCCAGCGGCAGCTCGGGCAGCGCGGCGCGGATCTTCTCGACCCACTCGCGGGACGGCGCCACCGGGACGAGGTCGGGCTCCGGGAAGTACCGGTAGTCCTCGGCCTCCTCCTTCACGCGGCCCGAGGTCGTCGACCCGGTGTCCTCGTGGAAGTGGCGGGTCTCCTGGACGATCGTGCCGCCGCCGTCGAGCACGGCCGCGTGGCGCATGATCTCGAAGCGGGCGGCGCGCTCGACCGAGCGCAGCGAGTTGACGTTCTTCGTCTCGGAGCGCGTACCGAACTTCTCCCGGCCGTGCGGGCGCAGCGACAGGTTCACGTCGCAGCGCATCTGGCCCATCTCCATCCGCGCCTCGGAGACACCGAGCGCCCGGATGACCTCGCGCAGCTCGCGGACGTAGGCGCGCGCGACCTCGGGAGCCCGCTCGCCCGCGCCCTCGATGGGCTTGGTGACGATCTCGATGAGCGGGATGCCCGCGCGGTTGTAGTCCAGCAGGGAGTGGGACGCGCCGTGGATCCGGCCGGTGGCGCCGCCGACGTGCGTCGACTTGCCGGTGTCCTCCTCCATGTGGGCGCGCTCGATCTCCACGCGGAAGGTCTCCCCGTCCTCCAGCTGCACGTCGAGGTAACCGTCGAAGGCGATCGGCTCGTCGTACTGGGAGGTCTGGAAGTTCTTCGGCATGTCCGGATAGAAGTAGTTCTTCCGGGCGAAGCGGCACCACTCGGCGATCGAGCAGTTCAGCGCGAGGCCGATCTTGATCGCGGACTCGACGCCGGTCGCGTTGACGACCGGGAGCGCGCCGGGCATGCCGAGGCAGACCGGGCAGGTCTGCGAGTTGGGCTCGGCGCCCAGCTCGGTCGAACAGCCGCAGAACATCTTGGTGTGGGTGCCGAGTTCGACATGGACCTCAAGGCCCATGACGGGGTCGTACGACGACAGCGCGTCCTCGTACGACACCAGGTCGGTCGTGGTGGTCACGGTGAAAACTTCCCTCTCAGCCCAGCAGGACGTCGTCGTCGCCCAGCCGCTTCAGCTCGCGGTAGAGGATGGCGAGGCCGGTGACGATGGCGACGGCGGACGCGGCGGCGTCGATCAGGCGCAGCGTGTCCTGCTCCGACCGGGCCTTCTTGATCTGCTTGGCCACGCCGACCGCGCTGAACGCGGTGCCGGCCATGGACAGGTACGTGCCGGACCTCGACTGCTTGAAGCCCTTGGCCTTGTTCAGTGCGCTCACAGCGACGGTGCCTCCTCGATCAACGGGTGACCCCACTTTTCCACGAAGGCGGCCTCGACGGCGGCGCCGACCTTGTACAGCCTGTCGTCCTTCAGCGCCGGGGCGATGATCTGGAGGCCGACGGGGAGGTTGTCCTCCGGGGCGAGACCGCACGGCAGCGACATGGCCGCGTTGCCCGCGAGGTTCGTCGGGATGGTGCACAGGTCCGCGAGGTACATCGCCATCGGGTCGTCGGCGCGCTCGCCGATCGGGAAGGCGGTGGTCGGCGTCGTCGGGGAGACGATCACGTCGACCTGCTCGAACGCCTTCTCGAACTCCTGCGTGATGAGGGTGCGGACCTTCTGCGCGGAGCCGTAGTAGGCGTCGTAGTAGCCGCTGGAGAGGGCGTACGTGCCGAGCATGATGCGGCGCTTGACCTCGGCGCCGAAGCCGGCCTCGCGGGTGAGCGAGGTGACCTCCTCGGCCGAGTGGGTGCCGTCGTCGCCGACCCGGCGGCCGTAGCGCAGGCCGTCGAAGCGGGCGAGGTTGGACGAGCACTCGGACGGCGCGATCAGGTAGTACGCCGACAGCGCGAGGTCGAAGGACGGGCAGTCCAGCTCGACGATCTCGGCGCCCAGCTCCTTGAGCAGCTCGACGGACTCGTCGAAGCGCTGCAGGACACCGGCCTGGTAGCCCTCGCCGCGGAACTGCTTGACGACGCCGACCCGCATCCCCGCCACCGAGCCGTTGCGCGCGGCCTCGACGACCGGCGGTACGGGGGCGTCGATGGAGGTGGAGTCCAGCGGGTCGTGGCCCGCGATGACCTCGTGCAGCAGGGCCGTGTCCAGCACCGTGCGGGCGCAGGGGCCGCCTTGGTCCAGGGAGGAGGAGAAGGCCACCATGCCGTAGCGGGAGACCGAGCCGTAGGTCGGCTTGACGCCGACGGTGCCGGTGACGGCGGCCGGCTGGCGGATGGAGCCGCCGGTGTCGGTGCCGATGGCGAGCGGGGCCTCGTAGGCGGCGAGCGCGGCGGCGGAGCCGCCTCCGGAGCCGCCGGGGATCTTGGTGAGGTCCCAGGGGTTGCCGGTCGGGCCGTAGGCGCTGCTCTCGGTGGAGGACCCCATGGCGAACTCGTCCATGTTGGTCTTGCCGAGGATGACGACGTCGGCGGCCTTCAGCCGCTTGGTGAGCGTCGCGTCGTACGGCGGGAGCCAGCCCTCGAGGATCTTCGAGCCGACGGTGGTCGGCACGCCCTCGGTGGTGAAGATGTCCTTCAGCGCGAGCGGGACGCCGGCCAGCGGGCCGAGCTTCTCGCCGCGGGCGCGCTTGGCGTCCACGGCGCGCGCCTGGGCGAGGGCGCCCTCGCGGTCGACGTGCAGGAAGGCGTGCACCTTCTCGTCGACGGCCTCGATGCGCGCCAGGTGTGCCTCGGCGACCTCGACGGCCGTCAGCTCGCCGGAGGCGATCTTCTCGGCGGTCTCGGCGGCCGTGAGCTTGATGATGTCGGTCATGACTTCTTAGTCCTCCCCCAGGATCTGCGGCACCTTGAAACGCTGCTGCTCCTGGGCGGGGGCGCCGGAGAGCGCCTGCGCGGGGGTGAGCGAGGGACGGACCTCGTCCGCCCGCATGACGTTCGTCAGCGGGAGCGGGTGCGAGGTCGGCGGTACGTCTTGGTCGGCGACCTCGCTGACGCGGGCGACCGCGCCGATGATGTCGTCGAGCTGGCCGGCGAAGTGGTCGAGCTCTTCGGGCTTCAGCTCCAGACGCGCCAGCCGGGCGAGGTGGGCGACCTCCTCGCGCGTGATGCCAGGCATGCAGCGATCCTCTGGGGTGAGTGTGTGTGGTTTGGGCCAATCCTATGGGTCGGGGGCCGGTCACCGTTAAACGGTTTCCCCGGGCCCCCTCGTCAGGGGAAACGTTCCCCCGGCTTGAGCCGGGGGCTACTCCCCCGCCGGGAGCGCCGCGCGGGGCCGCTGCCAGCCGCGGGGGCCGCGGGCCTGCAGCCAGGCCGTGGTCTCCTCGGGCGGCATCGCGGCGGCCACCAGCCACCCCTGTACGGCGTCGCAGCGCAGGTCGCGCAGGTGTTCCCAGGTCTCGTCGTCCTCGACGCCCTCGGCGACGACCACCAGGCCGAGCGAGTGCGCGAGGTCGACCGTGCAGCGCACGATCGCGGCGTCCTCGGCGTCCACCGCGAGCCGGGCCACGAAGGACCGGTCGATCTTCAGTTCGCTGACCGGCAGCCGCCGCAGGTGGACCAGGGAGGAGTAGCCGGTGCCGAAGTCGTCCAGGGACATCTTCACGCCGTGTCCGGCGAGCGCGGCCAGGGTGTCGGCGGCCCGCTGCGGGTCCTCCAGCAGGACGTGCTCGGTGATCTCCAGTTGCAGCGCCCCCGCCGGGACCCCGTGCCGGGCCAGCCGGGCGGCGACGGAACCGGCGAAGCCGGGGGTGTGCACGTCGCGCGGGGAGACGTTCACCGCGACCGGCACCCTCAGCCCCTGCTCGCGCCAGCGGGCGACCTGCGCGAGGGCGGTCTCCAGCACGTACTCGGTGAGGTGGGGCATCAGCCCGGAGGACTCGGCTATCGCGATGAACTCGTCCGGCGGGACCTTGCCCCGCTCCGGGTGCACCCAGCGCACCAGGGCCTCCAGGCCGGCCACCTGGCCGTCGAAGCGGACCTTGGGCTGGTAGTGCAACTGGACCTCGTGCGCGTCCAGCGCCCGGCGCAGATCGCCCAGCAGGGCCAGCCGGTCGGGGGTGTTGGAGTCCCGCTTGGACTCGTACGCCTCCACGCCGGAGCGGTCCCGCTTGGCCTGGTACATCGCCACGTCCGCGCGGCGCAGCATGCCCTCGGCGTCCAGCGCGTGGTCGGGGAAGACGGCGACGCCCGCGCTGGCCTCCAGCACGAGCGTGAGTCCGTCGAGGTCGAGGGGCGAGCCCAGCGTAGTGACCAGCCCGCGCGCGATGCGGGTGGCCGACGTGGTGGAGTCGGCCACCGGCAGTAAGACGGCGAACTCGTCCCCGCCCAGCCGCGCGGCCTCCGCTCCGTCCGGCAGGGCGTTCTTGAGCCGGTCCGCGATCTGCAACAGCAGCCGGTCACCGGCGAGATGGCCGAGGGTGTCGTTGACCGACCGGAAGCGGTCGAGGTCGATCAGCATCAACGCCGAGCGGGCGCCGATGCGTTCGGCGTCGTCCAGCGCGGTCCAGATGCGCTCCAGCAGCCACTGCCGGTTGGGCAGCCCGGTCAGCGGGTCGCGCAACTGCTCCTCCGCGCGGGCCCGCGCCATCCACAGGGTGGAGTCGAGCGCGATCAGCGGGATGACGAACAGCGGCAGCAGCACCGGCCGGGCGTCGGCGACCACGCACACCAGCGGCGCGATGCCGAGCAGCGCGACGGCGACGAGGCCCTGCCGGACCAGGGCGGTACGGG
This sequence comes from Streptomyces bauhiniae, assembly GCF_004784475.1. Classification (GTDB taxonomy): domain Bacteria; phylum Actinomycetota; class Actinomycetes; order Streptomycetales; family Streptomycetaceae; genus Streptomyces; species Streptomyces seoulensis. Next base: position 941,127 of record NZ_SRRT01000001.1, on the reverse strand, counting down.
CGATGGTGGGCACCCCGCCCCCGCGCGGGGCGTGCAGATACCAGAGCAGTCCCCGGCTGACGACGAGGTAGGCGCCCGCGGCGAGCACCACCTCGGGTACGGTGCCGAGTCCCCAACTGCCGGGCCGCCAGGGCTCCTCGACGCTGCCGACCCGGCCGAAGGCGCCGAGCACCAGGGCGCCGGCGCCGATGGCGAGGATGTCCACCGCGCCGTGCAGCAGGCCCTCGCGGCGGCAGTTGCGCCGGGCGGCGCCGACCAGCACGACGACGGTGAGGCTGACCAGTCCGGCCGGGACCCAGCCGTACAGCAGCAGGGTGGCGAGGGTGAGGGCGGCGCCGGAGGCGGTGCCGCCGCTCCAGCGGGCCCGGCCCAGCATGACGAGATGGCCGACGACGAGGCCGGTGAGCAGCGCCAGCGCCCATCCGGCCGTACCGGCGGGGAAGAGTGCGTGGCCGCCGCTGAAGGCGCCGTAGAGCCCGGCGCCGAGGGCGAGCGCGGCCGCTCCGGCGAGGACGGCGGGCAACGTCGGTATTCTCGCGCGCCCTTGACCGTCCGGGGGCGGTCCGAGGTCGGCGGCGAGGACCACCGCCGCGTGCGGATCGACGCCGTCGGCGCGGGAGTCGGGTCCCGCGCGGTCCTTGCCGTGCCCGGTCCACCGGTTCCCCCGCCACGCGCCCGCGCGGCGGCGCAGGCGCGGCCGCGAGCCGGGGGCGGCGCTCTCGGTCGGTTCCATTCCCGTCCCTCTCACAGCCGGCGGTGCCCACGCCACGCGGCCCTGGCCCCGAGGACCCTCAGCGGCTCGGCGGTTAAAAGCCCTTCCCCGTGCCGGCTGTCGGGCACGGGGATGCACCGGCCGCGGCTGGGCACGGCGGGCGCACCCCTCAACAGTAGGCCGCGGAGGGCTTCCTCGGGCAGCGGTCGTGGACGGTCGCCCGAATGCGTACGGGCCACCCGTATGCATCTGATATGCGCCGTACGGGTGGCCTTCAACCGCTACTCCCCGGTCGGAAGCGCGACTTCGGCCGCGGCCTCGGGTCCGCGCTCCAGCAGGACGGTGAATCCGTCCTCGTCGAGCACCGGCACCTTGAGCTGCATCGCCTTGTCGTACTTGGAGCCGGGGTTGTCGCCGACGACCACGAAGGAGGTCTTCTTGGAGACGGACCCGGTCACCTTGGCGCCCCGGCTCTGAAGCGCGTCCTTGGCGCCGTCACGGGTGAAGTTCTCCAGCGTGCCGGTGACGACGACGGTCATCCCCTCCAGCGGGCGCGGCCCCTCGTCCTCGCCGGTGGCCTCCTCCTCCAGCGGGACGCCGGCCGCCTTCCACTTACGCACGATCTCGCGGTGCCAGTCCTCGGCGAACCACTCCTTGAGCGCGGCCGCGATGATGGGGCCGACCCCGTCGGTGGCGGCCAGCTCCTCCTCGGTGGCCGCCTCGATGCGGTCGATGGACCGGAACTCGCGGGCGAGCGCCTGGGCGGCGACGGGGCCGACGTGCCGGATGGAGAGGCCGTTGATGAACCGGGCGAGCGGGCGCTGCTTGGCCGCCTCGATGTGCTCCAGCAGGGAGAGGGTGTTCTTCTTCGGCTCGCCCTTCTGGTTGGCGAAGACGGTGACGACCTTCTCCTCGCCGGTCTTCGGGTCGCGCTTGGGCAGGCCGCTGTCGGGGTCCAGCACATGCGCCTTGATGGGCAGCAGCTTCTCCACCGTGAGGTCGAAGAGGTCGCCCTCGTCCACCAGTGGCGGGTCGGCGGGCTCCAGGGGCCGGGTGAGCGCGGCGGCGGCGACCCCGCCGAAGTGCTCGATGTCCAGGCATTCGCGCCCCGCCAAGTAGGCGACCCGCTCCCGCAACTGGGCCGGGCAGGTGCGGGCGTTGGGGCAGCGGAGGTCGATGTCGCCCTCCTTCATGGGCCGCAGCGTCGTGCCGCACTCCGGGCACTCGCCGGGCATCACGAACTCCCGCTCGCTGCCGTCCCGGAGGTCGGCGACGGGCCCGAGGATCTCCGGGATGACGTCACCGGCCTTGCGCAGCACCACGGTGTCCCCGATGAGCACGCCCTTGGCCTTGACGACCTCCTGGTTGTGCAGGGTGGCGAACTCCACCTCGCTGCCCGCCACCGTGACCGGCTCGACCTGGGCGTACGGGGTGACGCGGCCGGTGCGGCCGACGCCCACCTTGATGTCGATCAGCTTGGTGTTGACCTCCTCCGGCGCGTACTTGTACGCGATGGCCCAGCGCGGGGCACGCGCGGTGGAGCCGAGCCGGCCCTGGAGGCGGATCTCGTCGAGCTTGACGACGACCCCGTCGATCTCGTGGTCCACGGAGTGCCGGTGCTCGCCGTAGTAGGCGATGAACTCCCGTACGCCGTCGAGGCCGTCGACCACGCGGTTGTGCGGGGAGGTGGGCAGGCCCCAGGTCTTCAGCAGGTCGTACGCCTCGGACAGCCGGGTCAGGCCGGTGAAGCCCTCGTGGGCGCCGATGCCGTGGACGACCATGTGCAGCGGCCGGCTGGCGGTGACGCGGGGGTCCTTCTGGCGGAGCGAACCGGCGGCCGCGTTGCGGGGGTTGGCGAAGGGCTTCTCCCCGGCTGCGACCAGACGCTCGTTCAGTTCCAGGAACTTGTCCATCGGGAAGTAGACCTCGCCGCGGATCTCGACGAGGTCGGGCACCTTGTCGCCCTGGAGGCGGTCGGGGATGTCGGTGATGGTGCGGACGTTGGGCGTGATGTCCTCACCGGTGCGGCCGTCGCCCCTCGTCGCGGCGCGGGTGAGGCGGCCGTGCTCGTAGGTGAGGTTGACGGCGAGTCCGTCGACCTTCAGCTCGCACAGGAAGTGGTAGGTCTGGTCGCCGAGTTCGCGGGCGATGCGGTCGGCCCAGGCGGCGAGTTCCTCGTCGTTGAAGGTGTTGTCCAGGGACAGCATCCGCTCGCGGTGCGCGACCGCGGTGAACTCGGTCTCGTAGGACCCGGCGACCTTCTGGGTGGGCGAGTCCGGGGTGCGCAGCTCCGGGAACTCCTCCTCCAGGGCCTCCAGGGACTTCAGGAGCTGGTCGAACTCCGCGTCGCTGACGACGGGAGCGTCCTTCACGTAGTACCGGAAGCGGTGCTCCTCGACCTGCTCCGCGAGCCGCCCGTGCCTCTCGCGCGCCTCGGCGGGCACCGCCGTCGTCGCCGCTTGCTTGTCGCCGGCCACCGTAGTGTCCTCCCGTTACTCAGGGTTGTCCGCGAGGGATCTCGCCGCCCGGACGCAGTGGGCGAGCGCCTGGCGGGCGAAGGCGGGGGAAGCACCCGCGAGACCGCACGTGGGCGTGACCGTGACCGCCTCCGCGAGCAGCCCCGGCCGCAGCCCCAGCCTGCGCCACAGCGTCCTGACACCCATGACGCTACCGGCAGGGTCTGACAATGCCGTGTCCGTCCCCGGCACGACACCGGCGAACAGCCGGGTGCCGCCCTCGACGGCCTCCCCGATCGCGTCGTCGTCACGCTCGGTGAGGAGGTCGAAGTCGAAGGAGACGGCGTCGGTGCCCGCGCGGCGCAGCAGCGCGAACGGCACGTCGGGGGCGCAGGAGTGGACGACGGTGGGGCCGTTCCCGCTCGCGCCGAGCACCTCGCGCAGCCCGGACTCCACGACCTGCCGGTCCACGGCCCGGTGGGTGCGGTAGCCGCTGGCGGTGCGGATCTGGCCGCGCAGCACGGCGGTGAGGGAGGGCTCGTCGAGCTGGAGCACCACGCGGGCGCCCGGAATGCGGCGGCGGACGTCGGCCAGGTGCAGGCGCAGGCCCTCGGCGAGCGAGGCGGTGAGGTCGCGGCAGGCGCCGGGGTCGGACAGCACCGCCTCGCCGTTGCGCAGTTCCAGCGCGGCGGCCAGCGTCCAGGGGCCGACCGCCTGCACCTTGAGGTCGCCCTCGTAGCCCTGGGTGAACTCCTCCAGGGCGTCGAGGTCCTGGCGCAGCCACGCGTGCGCGCGCCGGGTGTCGCGGCCGGGCCGGTCGGACAGCCGCCAGCCGCTGGGCTCCACGCGCGCGTACAGCTCGACGAGCATCCCGGCGGTGCGGCCGATCATGTCGGCGCCGGGGCCGCGCGCGGGCAGCTCGGCGAGGTACGGGAAGTCCTCCAGGCTGCCGGTGACGGTCTTGGCGGCCTCGCGCGCGTCCCCGCCGGGCATCGAGCCGACGCCGGTGGCCGCGGGGAAGGTGACCTGGGTGTTCTCACTCACCCCGGCAGGGTATGCCGTACGGCGGGCGGGCGCGTCAGCGGCCGGGGCGCACGGTCAGGTCGTTGATCTCGGCGTCCCTGGGCAGGTCCAGGGCGAGCAGGATCGTGTCCGCGACCGACTCGGGGTCGATGAACCGCGCGGGGTCGTACTCCTTGCCCTCCTGCTGGTGCACCTTGGCCTGCATGGGGCTGGCGGTGCGGCCGGGGTAGACGGAGCCGACCCGGACGCCGTTGCCGTGCTCCTCCTGGCGCAGCGAGTCCGCGAGCGCCTTCAGCCCGTGCTTGGAGGCGGCGTACGCGGACCAGCCGGCGTGGGCGTTGAGTCCGGCGCCGGAGTTGACGAAGAGCACCTGGCCGCGGGCGGTGCGGAGCTGGGGCAGGAAGTGCCGGGTCAGCTCGGCGGGCGCGATCAGGTTGACATTGAGCTGGTGGCGCCAGGACTTGGGGGTGAGGTCCCCGACGTCCCCGAGGTCGACGACCCCGGCGATGTGCAGCAGCGAGTCCACCCGGTCCGGCAGCGACTGGTGGGAGAAGGCCCAGGACAGCTTGTCGGGGTCGGCGAGGTCGCCCACCAGGGTGGTGGCGCCGGGGAACTCGGCCGCCAGCTCCTTGGCGCGGCCCGCGTCGCGCGCGTGCAGCACGAGGTCGTCCCCGCGCGCGTGCAGCCGGCGGGCGACGGCGGCGCCGATGCCGGAACCGGCGCCGGTGATCACATGAGTAGCCATGCCCGCCATGGTCGCATCAGCCCGCGGCGAGGGACTCCTCCAGGTGGGCCAGGGCGGCGGCAGGGCCGTCGGCGAAGTACATCAGCTCCGACAGCGGGCGCGGCAGGAAGCCCTCGGCCTCCATGCGGCGGAACTGCTGCTCCAGGCCGTCGTAGAAGCCGGCGGTGTTGAGCAGCACGACGGGCTTGGCGGTGCGGCCGTGCTTCTTCAGCTCCAGGATCTCGGTGGCCTCGTCCAGGGTGCCGGTGCCGCCGACCATGATGACCACCGCGTCGGCCTTCTCCAGCAGCAGCCGCTTGCGCTCGGCGAGGTCGGCGGCGATCACCATCTCGTCCGCGCCGGGCCGGGCGACCGCCGAGAGGAACTCCACGGAGACGCCCACGAGCCTGCCTCCGGCCTCCTGCACGCCGTCCGCGACCACCTTCATCAGGCCGGAGTCCGAGCCGCCCCAGACGAGCGTGTGGCCGCCCTTGCCGATGAGTTCCCCGAACTCCCGCGCGGGGCGCGTGTAGCGCTCGTCGAGGTCGGCGGCGGAGAGGAAGACGCAGATGTTCATGGAGCCCACGGTACGCGGGCACGCGGGAACAACGGCGGCCCCTCCCGTGCTGTCCGGGTATGGCACACGGACACACGATCACCATCGAAGAGGGCGAGCAGCGCGTGCGCGTCGTGCACGACGGCCAGGTGCTCGCGGAGACCGACCGCCCCCTCGTGCTGCACGAGACGGGCTGTCCGCCCCGGTACTACCTCCCCGCCGAGGACGTCCGGCTCGATCTGCTGACCGAGTCGGACACCCACACCGACTGCCCCTTCAAGGGCACGGCGTCCTACTGGTCGCTGCCGGACGCGCCCGATCTGGTGTGGGCGTACCCGGACCCGAAGCCGGAGGTGGCCCGGATCAAGGACCACTACTGCTTCTACGACCCCGAAGTGGCCTGACGGCGCGGCGCGCCGTGTCGTGACCGGTGACTCCGGCACCCGTACGGCAGTGTCCACGGGCATGGACAAGAAGACGACTTCCGTCGACGGGACCTCGCTCGCGTACCGCGTGACCGGCGAGGGGCCCACGGTCATCCTGGTCAGCGGGGCGATGTCCACCGGGCTCACGCTCGCCCCGCTGGCGGCGGCGCTCGCGGATCGCTGCCGGGCCGTCGTCTACGACCGCCGGGGCCGGGGCGCGAGCGGTGACACGGCGCCGTACGCGGTCGATCGCGAGGTGGAGGACCTGGCGGCCCTCCTTACGGCGGTGGGCGGCGAGGCGGCGCTCTTCGGGCTGTCCTCGGGCGGCGCGCTGGCCCTGCTGGCGGCCGCGAGCGGTCTGCCGGTGACCCGGGCGGCGGTCTACGAGGTGCCGTTCAACGACTTCCTGCCCGAGGGCCCGGAACGCCAGGTGGCGTACGCGGCGGCCCTGGACGTAGCGCTGGCGGCGGGCGACCGGGGCGGGGCGGCGGAGCTGTTCCTGCGGCTGACCGGGCTGGGCGAGGAGATGATCCAGCGGGCCCGCCAGTCCCCCATGTGGCCCGGCCTGGAGCAGGTCGCGCCGAGCCTCGCGTACGACGCCGCCCTGATGGGCGACGGCCTGCTCCCGGCGGAGCTGCTCTCCCGCGTCCCGGTGCCGGTGCTGTCGGTGACGGGCAGCCTGAGCCCAGAGTGGCTGCGCGCGGGCGCCCGCGCGGTCGCGGAGGCGGTGCCGGACGGCGCGTACGCGGTGCTGGAGGGGCAGACGCACGCGGTCGAGCCGGCGTTCCTCGCACCGGTGCTGGCCGACTTCGTCACTGGCTGAGCCGGGCCGGGGATCAGACCGCGGCGGCCGTGGCCCGCGTGGTCGTGGCGATGGTCGCCGAGCCGACCACGCGCGTGCCGTCGTACAGCACGATCGCCTGGCCGGGGGCGACGCCCCGGACGGGCTCGGTGAAGGTGACCCGCAGTTCGCCGTCCACCAGCTCGGCGTCGACCTCGGTCTCGCCGCCGTGGGCGCGGAGCTGGGCGGTGTAGGTGCCGGGGCCCTCGGGGGCGGTGCCGCACCAGCGGGGCTTGATCGCGGTGAGCGCGGTGACGTCGAGGGCGGCGGCGGGGCCCACGGTCACCGTGTTGTTCACCGGGGAGATGTCCAGCACGTAGCGCGGCTTGCCGTCGGGGGCGGGGGTGCCCAGGCGCAGGCCCTTGCGCTGGCCGATGGTGTAGCCGTAGGCGCCCTCGTGGGTGCCGAGCCGGTTGCCGTCCTCGTCCACGATGTCGCCCTCGGCCTTGCCGAGCCGGCCGGCGAGGAAGCCCTGGGTGTCGCCGTCGGCGATGAAGCAGATGTCGTGCGAGTCGGGCTTCTTGGCGACGGCCAGGCCCCGGCGCTCCGCCTCGGCGCGGATCTCGTCCTTGGTGGTGACGGTGTCCCCGAGCGGGAACAGGGCGTGCGCGAGCTGGCGGTCGTCCAGCACGCCGAGCACGTAGGACTGGTCCTTGGCCATGTCGGAGGCGCGGTGCAGCTCGCGGTTGCCGTCCTCGTCCACCAGCACCTTGGCGTAGTGGCCGGTGCAGACCGCGTCGAAGCCGAGCGCGAGCGCCTTGTCCAGCAGCGCGGCGAACTTGATCTTCTCGTTGCAGCGCAGGCACGGGTTGGGGGTGCGGCCGGCCTCGTACTCGGCGATGAAGTCCTCCACGACGTCCTCGCGGAAGCGGTCGGCGAGGTCCCAGACGTAGAACGGGATGCCGATGACGTCGGCGGCGCGGCGGGCGTCGCGCGAGTCCTCGATGGTGCAGCAGCCCCGCGCGCCGGTCCGGAAGGATTGCGGGTTGGCGGAGAGCGCGAGGTGGACACCGGTCACGTCGTGACCGGCTTCCGCGGCACGCGCGGCGGCGACGGCGGAGTCCACGCCACCGGACATGGCGGCGAGGACGCGGAGGGGGCGCGGCGAGGTCTCAGTCATAGCCCTTCCAGGGTACGGGGCCGCGGGAACCGGGGACGCCGGGTGTGCGTTGGTGATCAGGAGGGGTTCGGCGGAATCGGGGCGTACGGGGTGGAGATGGACGACGGGGATCGCAGACTGGGCCGGCGCGCGCTGCTCATCGGAGGTGCGGTGGCCGCGGCGGGGGCGGCTGCGCTGGCGCACGACGAGCTTTCGCGGCTGTACTGGCGCCTGCCGGGCGTGGAGCGGCAGCGGGTGCCGGGCGCGGTGGACTTCGCGGGCGCCCGCTGGGTGGCGGCCTCCCCGGCCAACTACCGGCACGCGGACCGCCCGGACGACTACCCGGTGGACCGGGTGGTCGTCCATGTCACCCAGGGCGGGTACGCGTCGGCGGTGAAGGTGTTCCAGGACCCGGCGCACCAGGCGGCGGCGCACTACATCGTGCGCGCGGACGGCCGGGTCACCCAGCTCATCCGCGAGCTGGACGTGGCCTTCCACGCGGGCAACCGGTCCTTCAACGAGCGCAGTGTCGGCATCGAGCACGTCGGCTTCGTGGACGACCCGAAGTCCTTCACGGACGCGATGTACGCCTCCTCGGCCCGGCTGACGGCCGCCATATGCGCGCGGTACGGCATGCCGGTCGACCGGGAGCACGTCATCGGCCACGTCGAGGTGCCGGGCACGGACCACACGGACCCCGGCCCGCACTGGGACTGGGACCGGTACATACGGCTGGCGCGCGGGGCCCGTACGGCGCTCGGGAAGACCTCGGCCTAGACGGCGGTCAGCGGTCGCGCACATTCCGTTCGCGCAGTTCCGTGACCACGCGGGCCACGGTGGTGAAGTCGTCGTCCAGGTGCAGGACGGTCAGATCGTGGTGAACCGCGGTGGCGCAGACGAGCAGGTCAATGGCGCCGGCCGATCGATGCTGCCCCTTCTGCGTCAGCTTGTACTGAGCCGTGTCGACCCAGCGCCAGGCACCCTTCGGCACGGGAGCGAGGGAGCAGAGCGTGTCCAGCTCGTCGGCGAGTTCGTCACGGTGCGCGGAGTTCACGGCCGAGTACAGGAACTCGGTGCGCGTCGGCTCGGAGATCCAGAAACCGCCCGCTCCGATGTAACCCTCCCAGGACCCCAGCGCGCCCGGCGTGCGGAACAAGTACCACAGGGCGGAGGTGTCGAGCAGGAACTTGTTCACTCGGCGGCGTCCAGGCGGGCGCGCTTCGCCGCCGCGTGTGCTTGCGCGGCGGCGTCGAACTCCCCGCGTGCACCGCGTTCAGCGAGGGCCTCGGCCGCCCTGAGACGCTCGACCCGGCGCACGTACTCACGCAGGGCCGTGTTGACCGTCTCTTTCTTCGTCGTGGTTCCCATCAGCCGCATGGCCGCGGCCAGCGTTTCGTCGTCCAGGTCGATCTGCGTGACGGTCATGAGCCACCTCACCTGAAGCGCTATCGGCTATGTACATGGAGAGCATACATCGCCCACATCACATGAGGACCGACGTGCGTGAGGCCCGGCAAGGTCCGTCAAGTCAGCCCGGCCGCGCGGGCGCGTTCCACTGCGGGGCCGATGGACTTGGCGACGGCGTCCACGTCGTCCTGGGTCGAGGTGTGGCCCAGGGAGAAGCGCAGGGTGCCGCGCGCCAGGTCGGGGTCGGTGCCGGTGGCGAGGAGGACGTGGCTGGGCTGGGCGACGCCCGCGGTGCAGGCGGAGCCGGTGGAGCACTCGATGCCCTGGGCGTCCAGCAGCAGGAGCAGGGAGTCGCCCTCGCAGCCGGGGAAGGTGAAGTGCGCGTTGGCCGGCAGCCGGCCGCCGGGTGCCGGGTCGCCGCCGAGCAGCGCGTCCGGCACGGCGGCCTGTACGGCCTCCACCAGGCGGTCGCGCAGGGTGCCAATCTCGCGGGCGAACCACTCCTGCCGTTCGGCGGCGAGGCGTCCGGCGACCGCGAAGGAGGCGATGGCGGGCACGTCCAGCGTGCCGGAGCGGACATGGCGCTCCTGGCCGCCGCCGTGCAGCACGGGTACGGGGCTGTACTCGCGGCCGAGCAGCAGGGCGCCGATGCCGTAGGGGCCGCCGATCTTGTGGCCGGAGACGGTCATCGCGGCGAGCCCGGAGGCGGCGAAGCCGACCGGCACCTGGCCGAACGCCTGCACCGCGTCGGCGTGCAGCGGCACCGCGAACTCGGCCGCTACGTCGGCCAGTTCACGGACCGGCATCAGGGTGCCGATCTCGTTGTTGGCCCACATCACGGTGGCCAGCGCGACGTCGTCGGGGTTGCGGGCGATGGCCTCGCGCAGCACCTCGGGGTGGACGCGGCCGTGCGCGTCGACGGGGAGGTACTCGACGGTGGCGCCCTCGTGCTCACTCAGCCAGTGGACGGCGTCCAGCACCGCGTGGTGCTCGACGGGACTGGCCAGCACCCGGACCCGGCTGGGGTCGGCGGCGCGGCGGGCCCAGTACAGGCCCTTGACGGCGAGGTTGTCGGCCTCGGTGCCGCCGGAGGTGAACACCACCTCGCTGGGGCGGGCGCCGAGGGCCTCGGCGAGGGCTTCGCGGGACTCCTCGACGGTGCGGCGCGCCCGGCGGCCGGAGGCGTGCAGGGAGGACGCGTTGCCGGTGACGCCGAGCCGGTCGGTCAGCTCCCGCGCGGCCTCGGGAAGCATCGGCGTGGTGGCCGCGTGGTCGAGGTAAGCCATGGTGACGCCGATTCTACGGGCCGCGCGGGGGCGCCATCGGCCCCGCGCCGGTCGGTCACAGGCTCCAGGACACCGTGTCGGTGAACTGCATGGTGGCGAACAGGACCACGAGGTCGGCCACACCGAGCGCCAGGCCGAGGTAGGCGCGGCCCCGGCGGCTGGTGCCGCGCCACAGCGAGACACCCGCGAGGACGATGGCGACGGGGCCCAGGAAGAGGTTGAGGACGAGCAGGCCGAGCAGGCCGAGGATGAAGGACGCGACGGCCATGCCGTCGGCGTCGCGGCGCGGCTTCGCCTCGACCTGACCGGTGGCAGGTGCGGTGAGATGCATGGTGCTCAGCTCCTGATGGTCGGTGCGGGCGGACGGGTCAGTGGCTGGGGGTGCGTCGTCGGCCATGGCGCTCACGGACGGCGAAGATCACGAGCCAGACACCGATGAAGGCGGCGACGGCGACGCTGACGCCCACCGGTACGTGCGCCACGGTGCCGAGCGCGACACCGAGCAGCATGAGTGCGGCAACGAGGAACAGCATGGTTTCGATCCCCCCTCAGGGTCGGTCTCGGTGAACAGTTGTAGTAACACTTGTTCACTGACTCCGAGTCTAACCCTCCGCACGGCTTTCCAATTCCGGAGAACAGTTGTTAACTGGATGACATGAGTCACACCCTCGGCATCCGGCAGGCCCAGAAGCAGAAGACCCGTCAGGCGTTCCTGGACGCGGCCCTGGTGCTGCTGGAGGAGCAGAGCCTGAGCAGTCTGGGACTGCGCGAGGTGACCCGTGCCGTGGGGGTGGCGCCGACCGCGTTCTACCGGCACTTCCGCTCCACGGCGGATCTCGGGGTGGCCCTGGTCGAGGAGGCGCTGAGCAGCCTGCACCCGATGGTGGGGCCGACGGTCTCGGCGGCGAACGACTCGGAGGAACGCATCGGCCGCGCGGTCGAGTTGATCGACCGGCTCGTACGGGCCTTCCCGGCGCACGTCCGCTTCATCGCCCGCGAGCGGCACGGCGGGGTGCAGCCGGTGCGCGAGGCGATCCGGGACCAGCTCGCGCGCTTCACCGAGGAGGTGAAGGCCGAACTGGCCCTGGACCGCGAGTCGGAGGGCTGGTCGGACGACGACCTGACGATGCTCGCGCATCTCTACGTCGACCAGATGCTCATCACCGCCCAGCTCTTCCTGGAGGCGCTGGAGGCCCCGCAGGGCGAGTGGGAGCGGGTGACCCACCTGGCCGTCCGGCAACTGCGCCTGATCACGCTCGGCAGCAGGCACTGGCTGGACCAGGAGACGCCCTCCGGGCCGTGAAACAGGGCCGGTTCAGCCCAGGCGGACGCGCGCGAGCTGGCGGGACTGCGCGACCAGCCGGTCCTCGCTGTCCCAGACCTCGGCGTCCTCCTCCAGGAAGCCGCCGGCCAGGTTGCGGGTGGTGATGGACACCCGCAGCGGCCCCGGCGCGGGCCGGTGCCGTACGTGCACGGTCAGTTCGACGGTCGGCACCCAGCCGGTCAGCCCGATCTCGAACGCGGTCGGCGGCAGCGCGTCCACCGCGAGCAGCAGCGAGAAGGGGTCCGCGTCCCGGCCGTCGGCCAGCCCGAACCAGGCCCGCATCTCCCCCTTGCCGGAGGGCGCGCCGACCGCCCAGCCGACGGTGGCCGGGTCCAGCTTCAGCATCAGCCGCTCGGTGATGGCCGAACTGCCGTCCACCGGCGCCGGACCGTCCGCCGGGCCGAGGCAGCGCTCCAGCGGCGGCATCGCGGGCGGTACGGCACTCGTCCGCACGTCGTCGGGGAGCGCGGCGAGGTCGCCGTACGAGGCGAGGACGCGGATGCGCTCCACCTCGTTACCCTCGGCGTCGTACTGGAACAGCGACGCCTGGCCGGTGGAGAGGGTGCGGCCGGTGCGCACGGTCTCGGTGCGGATGACCGCGGGGCCGGGCTGGGACGCCGTCAGGTAGTGCGCGGAGACGGTGAACGGGTCCGGATGCGGGAGGGTGTCCGCGAGGGCCCGGCCGAGCACGGCCAGCAGATAGCCGCCGTTGACGGCGCTGATGATGGTCCAGCCGGCCGAGAGGTCGATGTCGTAGACGCCGGGCGCGCGGCGGACGACCTCGGTGTCGCGGTCGAACTCGCTGTCGCCGATCACGGCTCGAGTGGCGGGGGCGGAGGCTGCTTCTGGCATGGGTGAACGGTACAACAGCTAATTACTAAGCGGTAGCTTTCTGCGTTGCGGCGGCATGAACAGTGGATCTCATTCCTCCATGACCGTGGACCGCCGGTTCCAGGCGCGCGGTGCCCGCCAGTGGAACTTCATGGCCAGCAGCCGCAGCACGAACGCGGTGGCCGCGGCGAGCCCGCTGGTCACGGAGGTCAGCGCGTCGAAGCGGATGCACAGCACCACCATCGTCGCGCCGACGATCGCGGGCACCGCGTACAGGTCGCGGTCCCAGCGCAGCAGCGAGGGCACCTCGTTGGCGAGCACGTCGCGCAGCACACCGCCGCCGACGGCGGTGGCCAGGCCCAGGGTGGCGGAGGCGGTCAGGCCGAGGCCGTGGCTGTACGCCTTGGTGGTGCCGGTGACGCAGAACAGGCCGAGTCCGGCCGCGTCGAAGACGAGCACCGCCGCCTGGATGCGCTCCACGTGCGGGTGGAGGAAGAAGACCACGACGGTGGCGAGCAGCGGGGTGACGAAGAACCCGAGGTCGGTGAAGGCGGCCGGGGGTACGGCCCCGATGATCAGGTCACGGAAGAGCCCTCCGCCCAGCGCGGTCACCTCGGCGAGCACGGCCATCCCGAAGACGTCGAAGTTCTTGCGGACGGCCAGCAGGGCGCCGGAGATGGCGAACACGAAGATGCCGATGACATCGAGCGTGTGCTGGACGGAGGGACTGAAGATCTGATCGAGCTGCACCCGCACATTCTGACCTGTCGCGGGGTGCGGACCTTGCGAAGCAAGGCGGGAGGGGCGGCCGCCGGGCGAACGGCGGCCGCCGGCTCACTTGTCGTCGGCAGCCTTCTCGGTGTCGACGGTGGTGCTCTTCTCGGCCTTCTCAGTCTTCTCGACCTTGGCCACGGCAGGCTTCTCGGCCTCTGGCTCCTTGGTGGCGGCAGGCTTCTCGGCCTCCGGCTCCTTGGTGACGGCAGGCTTCTCGGCCTCCGGCTCCTTGGTGACGGCAGGCTTCTCGGCCTCCGGCTCCTTGGTGACGGCAGGCTTCTCGGCCTCCGGCTCCTTGGTGGTGACGGTCTCGGCGACCTCCGCCGCGACGGCGGCCGACGTCTCCGCCGACTCCTCCAGCACCGCGTCCGGCACCAGCTCGGAGGCTTCCTTCGCCGCCGTCAGCAGGACGGTGTCCTGCGGGGCCTGGTCGGCGAAGTTCTCCGGGTGGTGGCAGGCGACCCGCTGCCCCGGCCGCAGCTCCAGGAGCTGGGGCTCGGTGGTCTTGCAGATCTCCGTCGCCTTCCAGCACCGGGTGTGGAACCGGCAGCCCGACGGCGGCGAGATCGGCGAGGGCACGTCACCGCGGAGCAGGATGCGCTCGCTCTTGGCGCCCCGGCGCTTGGGGTCCGGAACCGGCACGGCCGACATCAGGGCCTTGGTGTACGGGTGCATCGGCGCCTCGTACAGCGAGGTGCGGTCCGCGATCTCGACCATCTTGCCGAGGTACATCACCGCGATCCGGTCCGACACGTGCCGGACGACCGAGAGGTCGTGCGCGATGATCACGTACGTCAGACCCAGTTCCTCCTGGAGGTCGTCCATGAGGTTGACGACCTGCGCCTGGATCGACACGTCCAGCGCGGACACCGGCTCGTCCGCCACCACCAGCTTCGGCTTCAGCGCGAGCGCGCGGGCGATCCCGATGCGCTGGCGCTGGCCGCCGGAGAACTCGTGGGGGTAGCGGTTGTAGTGCTCGGGGCTCAGGCCGACCAGCTCCAGCAGCCGCTGGACCTCCTTCTTCACCCCGCCCTCGGGCTCGACACCCTGGAGCCGGAAGGGCGCCGAGACGATCGAGCCGATGGTGTGCCGGGGGTTCAGGGAGCCGTACGGGTCCTGGAAGATCATCTGAATGTCGCGCCGGAGCGGACGCATCCGGCCGGTGCCCAGCCGGGTGATGTCCTGGCCGTCGAAGGTGATCTTGCCGCCGGTCGGGTCCTGGAGGCGGGTGATGACCCGGCCCATCGTGGACTTTCCGCAGCCCGATTCGCCGACCACGCCCAGGGTCTCGCCCTTGCGCACCTCGAAGTCGATGCCGTCGACGGCCTTCACCGCACCGACCTGGCGCTGCAGGATGCCCTTCTTGATCGGGAAGTGCTTGGTCAGCCCCTCGACGCGGAGCAGCACGTCCCGGTCTTCCCCGCCGGTCTCGGGGGCCGGCGCCTGCTGCGGGATCGCGGCCCCGTCGGTTTTGTTGGTCTCAGTCACAGCTTCGGCGCAATCTCTTCGGTCCAGATCCGCTCGCGGTCCTCGGCCGAGAGGTGGCAGGCGGTCCAGTGCCGCCCGGCGTCCACCAGCTCCAGCTCGGGGCGCACGGTGCGGGTGACGTTCCCCTTGGGGATGTCCGCGTAGGGGCAGCGCGGGTTGAACGCACAGCCCGAGGGGACGTTGATGAGGCTCGGCGGCTGGCCCTTGACGGGGATCAGCCGTTCCTCGGTCACCCGGTCGATGCGGGGCATCGAGCCGAGCAGACCCCAGGTGTAGGGGTGCTGCGGCTTGTCGAAGATCTCGTCGACCGGGCCGCGCTCCACGCACCGGCCGCCGTACATCACCAGCACGTCGTCGGCGATCTCGGCGACCACACCGAGGTCGTGGGTGATCATCATGACCGCAGAGCCGAACTCCTTCTGCAGGTCCCGGATCAGGTCCAGGATCTGCGCCTGCACGGTCACGTCGAGCGCGGTGGTCGGCTCGTCCGCGATGAGCAGCTCGGGGTCGTTGACCAGGGCCATGGCGATCATGGCGCGCTGGCGCATACCGCCGGAGAACTCGTGCGGGTAGCTGTCCACCCGCTTGCCGGGCTCGGGGATGCCGACCCGGTCGAGCATCTCGATGGCCCGCTTGCGCGCCACCTTCCGGGTCACCTTGTTGTGGACCCGGTACGCCTCCACGATCTGGTTGCCGATCGTGTAGTACGGGTGCATCGCGGACAGCGGGTCCTGGAAGATCATCGCCATCTCGCGGCCGCGGAGCTTGCGCACCTCGTCCGGGGAGGCGGAGACCAGTTCCTGGCCGGCCAGGCGGATCTCGCCGGACATCTGGACGTTCTTGCCGCGCGCGCCCAGCCGGTGCAGGCCCATGATCGCCAGCGAGGTGACGGACTTGCCGGAGCCGGACTCGCCGACGACGGCGAGCGTCTTGCCCTTCTCCAGCGAGAAGTTGAGCCCGTCGACGGACTTGACGAGGCCGTCGTCGGTCGGGAAGTGCACCTTGAGGTCGCGGACCTCCAGGAACGCCTCGGAAGCCGTGGCGGGGGACACGGGTTCCCCCACGGCGGCGCCGGTCTTGGAAAGTTCGGTCACGAGAGCCTCACGCGCGGGTCGGCGGCCGCGTACACCACGTCCACCAGGAGATTTGCGATCACGACGAAGAAGGCGGCGAGCATGGTCACGCCGAGGATCTTGGGCAGGTCGTTGTCGGTGATGCCCTGCACCGCGTACTGGCCGATGCCGGGCAGCGAGAACACCGACTCCGTGATCACCGCGCCGCCGAGCAGCAGACCGATGTCCATGCCGAAGACCGTGATGATCGGGGTGAGGGCGGCACGCAGACCGTGCCGGAACACGACCCGCTTCTCCCGCAGGCCCTTGGCGCGGGCGGTGCGGATGAAGTCCTCGTTCATGGTCTCCAGCATGCCCGAGCGGGTCAGGCGCGCGTAGATGGCCGAGTACAGCAGCGCCAGCGAACACCACGCCGGGAACAGGGTGTTGGCCCACTGGCCGGGGTTCTCGGTGAACGGGACGTAGGTGCTGCCGAAGATCGGCCACTGGTACACGAAGAGCAGGATGGCGAGGTTGCCCGTGAAGAACATGGGCAGCGAGACGCCGGCCAGGGCCACACCCATGAAGGTGCGGTCGAGGAACGAGCGCGGCTTCAGTGCCGAGATGACACCGGCGATCACACCCGAGACCAGCCACAGCACCGCGGCGCCCAGCGCCAGCGAGAGGGTGATCGGAAGGCGGGAGGTCAGCTCGGGCCACACCGCCTGGTGGTTCTTGAAGGAGTAACCGAAGCACGGCGCGTCACAGTGCACCGTGGTCGGGCCGAGGTCGTAGGTCGCGCCGGACACGATCCCCTTGATGAAATGCCAGTACTGCGCGTAGATCGGCTGATCAAGACCGAGGTTGTGCTTGACCGCGGCGATGTCCGCCTTCGACGGGCTCTTGCCGATGTACTGCTGCGCCAGTTGGTCCGCTGTCTGGCCGGCCAGCCGTGGCAGCAGGAAGAAGATGGCGAAGGTGACCGCGGAGACGACCAGCAGCAGGATCACTGCCGCGAACGTCCGGCGGAGGATGTACGAGATCACGGGGACCGGCGCTGGTGCCCGCGGGTCGGGGGACCCGCGGGCACCAATGCCTTCACCTGCCTTCCGGGGCTGCTACTTCTGGGTGGAGCCGATGTTGAGGTAGTCGTACTGACCGCTGAAGGCAGCCGTGGAGACCAGGTTGGTGTAGTTGGCCGGGCGGGCCAGCAGGACCTTGAAGTAGGTCAGCGGGACGATGACCGCGTCATCCATGGTCTTCTTGTCGATCTGCGCGTACAACGTGTTGCGCTCGGACTCGCTCTGGGTCGCGATGGACTTGCCCAGCAGCTCGTTGACGTCCTTGTTGTCGTACTGCGACAGGTTCGTGTTGCCGGACTGGCTGATCGCCTTGCCGTTCAGGATCTGCTGCAGGAAGCCGTAGCCGGAGGGCCAGTCGGCACCCCACTGCATCATCTCCAGGCCGATGTTCTGCTTCTCGGTGAACTTCGGCACGCCCGCGTAGTCGGTGAAGTACTTGCCCGACGGGTACTGCTTGAGGGTGGCGTTGATGCCGACCTTCTTCAGCGAGTTGATGATCGCCGTGGCGGCGTCGATCTCCGGCTGACGGTCGGAACGGGCCGAGATGTTGGTCGAGATGCTCGACTTGCCGCAGGCCTTGAGCTGCTCCTTGGCCTTCGCCACGTCGCCCTTGTTGCCGGCGGTGGCGTAGGCGTCGGCCTTCTCGTAGCCCGTGATGTCGGGCGGCAGGACGGTGGAGGCGATGTCGCCGCGGATCGGGCCGCCCTCGGCGGTCTGCACCGAGACCTTGTCGATCGCGTACTGCACGGCCTTGCGGCACTCGACCTTGTCGAACGGCTTCACCTTGGTGTTGATCGCCATGTAGACGAGACGGCCACCGAAGGTGTTGTCCGTGCCGGCCTTCTTGTTCTGGTCGGCGAGGACCTGGGCCTGGGTCGAGGACTGGACACCGGTGCCGGCGAGGTCGATCGCGTTGCCCGCGAGGACGTCCTTGTCGATCGTCTCGGCGTTGACCTTCAGCTTGACGACGATCTTGTCCGGGAGCTGCTTGCGCAGGGTGTCGTTCTTCGCGTCCCAGTTCTTGTTGCGGACGAGGACGGCCTGCTTGCCGTCGTCGTAGCTCTGGAACTGGTACGAGCCCGAGGAGACGATGTTCTTGACGTAGTCGACGCCGTTGTCCTTGGCCTTCGGCACCGGCGCGGTCTGCGGCGCGGCGACCAGGTAGTCGAACTCCTGGAACGCCTGCTTCAGGTGGAAGACGATGGTGGTGTCGTCCGGCGTGGCGATGGAGGACAGGCCCTTGTCGCTCTTGTCCTTGTAGGGGCCCTTGTACTTGTCGCCGCCGGCCAGGAGCTGCTGGAAGTAGTTCGGGCCGAGGGAGAGCACGTCACGCGCGAAGTTGGAGCGCTCGACGGCGTACTTGACGTCCTTCGAGGTGATCGGCGTGCCGTCCTGGTACTTCAGGCCCGAACGCAGCTTGTACGTCCAGGTCTTGCCGCCGTCGCTCGGCGTGCCCTTGCCGGCCGCGAGGTCGGGGACCAGGGTGTTGCCCTTCTCGCCCGGCGCGGGCTGGAAGGTCATCAGCGGGCGGGCCCACAGCCGGCTGAGGTTGTACATGTACGCGTAGTACGTGTTGCCGGGGTCGAACGAGTCCGGGACGTCGGACAGTTCGTAGGTGACCGTCCCGCCCTTCTTGTCCGAGGCATTGACGACGCTCTTGGTCGCGGCGTTGGCCCCGGCAGACTTGGCGTCGTTCTTGTTGTCATCGGCCTTGCTGCAGCCTGCAACGAGCAGACTCGCGGAGCCAATGGCCGCTATCGCGGCCAGCGCTGACCTTCGCATGATGGGCGCTTTCCCCTTCACTGTCGGAAATCTGGTGGACTCGTCGCGGCAGACGTCAGCGGCTGCGCGGGTCGAGAGCATCGCGGAGACCGTCACCCAGCAGGTTGAACGCCAGGACGGTCAGGAAGATGGCGAGACCGGGCACGATCATGTACTGCGGATCGACCTGGTAGAAGTTCACCGCGTCGCGGAGCATGCCGCCCCAGGAAGCCTGCGGGGGCTGGATGCCGACGCCGAGGAAGCTCAGGGATGCCTCGAAGAGGATGTTGGTCGGGATCAGCAGCGTCGAGTAGACGATGATCGGGCCGACCAGGTTCGGCATCAGCTCACGGAAGAGGATGTACGGGCCCTTGGCGCCCATGCCGCGCGAGGCGTCGACGAACTCGCGCTCCCGGAGGGCGAGGGTCTGGCCGCGCACGATCCGGCCCAGGTAGGGCCAGTTGAAGAAGCCGATGACGAAGATCAGCACGCTCAGGTGCAGCGGCAGGCCGGTGAGGCCGAACGCGCCGCCCTGGAGGGTGGCCGAGATCGCGATGGCGAAGAGGAGCAGGGGGAAGGCGAGGAAGGTGTCCATCAGGCGGCTGATGACCGAGTCGACCCGGCCGCCGTAGTAGCCGGCGACGACACCGAGGATCGCGCCGATCACGTTGGACAGGATGGTGGCGCCGAAGGCGACCACCAGCGACACCCAGGAGCCCTCGAGGATGCGGGTGGCGGTGTCACGGCCGAACTTCGGGTCCACACCCAGCGGGTGGTCGAGGCTCATGCCGCCCCAAGCGCCCTTGGGGAGCGAGGTGTTGGGGTCGATCAGGTCCTGGTGGAACGCGTTGGGGTCGAGCCCGAAGGCGGCCTGGATCGGCCGGGCGAGGACCGCCATCAGGACCAGGAGGATGACGATGACGCCTCCGGCGACGGCCGCCTTGTCCTTCTTGAAACGGGACCAGGCGATCTGCCCGAGAGAACGACCCTCGATCCGTCCCTTGCCGGCGCCGTCGAGTACAGCCTCGGGCTGTACCTCGGCTTCGGCTCCGGTGGTCTCGATCGGTGCGGTCACAGTGACCTGACCCCTCTCGCCGGTGGTGACCGGCCTGTGCCTGCCGCTGATCGCGGCTTTGTCGCTTTGCCTCGATCACGAAGTCTTCACTTCGTGCTCTGACTCGGGAGTCTTCAACCTGGTCGCGATCACCCGCCAGAGCTGACGGCGAAAGTATGCGCAACTGTGATGCGTTACAGGGGATTCCGTTATCCGATCCGCGGGTAACTATTATCGAATAGTGGCCAGTTGGGACAGACCGGCCATTCGGCGCGGATGGGCTCGTAGCGGTGTCCGTCTACGCGCGCAGAGGTGCCGTGGAGACCCCCGAGCGGCCGAGGGGCCACCACATTTGCTTCACACGCGTTGTGTTGCTCCGTAGCCGTCGCGAACACGGGCGCGGGGAGCGGGAGTCAGTACGCCCCGCCCACCGGAGCCACCGCGCCGTGGGCCTCGCGGTCGTAGAACGGGCGGGCGTTGGCGCGCATCCAGAGGACGACGGGGTCGAAGTCGTCGGTCATGGCGACCGTGGAGACCGGCAGGCCCTCGGGGACCGCGCCGACCGACTGCTGCATCATCGCGCGGACGGAGTCCACCGCGGCCGGGGTCGACTCGTACACGTCGAGGCCGAGGGCGAGGTAGGGGGCGCCGAGGGCGGGCTGGACCCAGGCGCGGCGCAGGGAGCGCAGCGCGGGGGTGCGGTGGGCGTTCTGCGCGAGCAGGGCGTAGAACTGCGGTACCTCGATGGCGGGTTCGGACAGCCGCAGGGGACCGGCGGGCTGGCGGTCCAGGCCGGTGGCGATGCGGCGCAGGTCCAGCCAGGGGATGCCGACGCCGCCGCCGGGGGCGTGCGGGTTGAGCCAGAGGCCGTACTGCTCCGGGTAGAGGGTGCGGGCGACGTCGAGGCTGTCGACCACCTCGTAGGACCGGTTCCAGCCGCTGGCGGAGAGTTCCTGGGCGGAGGTCACGCAGGGGGCATAGCCGAAGCCGTCGACCTCCATCCTCCCGTACTGCGCGTCCGGGGAGCCGGCCTGGCCGTGCCACAGGAGCATCCAGATCTGGCCGGACGAAGGGGTGGCGAGGGCGCGGAGCAGTGCCTCGTAGGCGTCGTAGCGTCCGGGAGTGACCTGGCGCAGCATGTGCTCGACGCTGCCGCTTGGGCTCGCGCTCACCTGTCCTACCGCCCCTTCGTCATGTTCCCCGCGTGTGATGACAGCTTAAGCGCCCACCGGGGTGGGGGGTTGTGCCGGTTCGCGGGTGCGGGTGCGTCGTGGTTTGTCGCGCAGTTCCCCGCGCCCCTGAGGGCCTCCCCCCTTCGGGGCTCGGCCCTGCTGAATCAGTTGCCGTACTGGTAGAAGGGGCGGACGTTCGTCCGTAGCCAGTCGGCCACCGGGTCCTGGGTGGCGTCCAGGAGGACCAGGTTGACGGGCCAGGGGGCCGGGGCGCGGCCGAGGGCCTTGCCGAGGGCGTCCAGCGGGAGGGCGCGCGCGTCGCCCTCCAAGTGGGCGAGTTCGACGCCGACGAAGAGCACCGGCTCGGCCGTCTCGATGACGGCGAGGCAGCGCCGGGCGCTGACGACCACGCCGGTCGCGGCGAACTCGGCGGAGGCGGCGGCGAGGAAGTCCACCGGGTCCTCCTGCCAGTCGGGCTCGAAGAGCCGCACCCGGCCGCCGGAGGCGGGACCGTCCAGCGGGGAGCCCCCGGCCCGGCACAGCGCGGCCACCGCGTCGGGCGGCAGCGGGAGTCCGACCACGCCGCCGGGGTTGATGACGATGCCCGCCTGCGGCGGCAGTCCGCGCGCGAACTCCACGGCGGGGGCGACGGTGTGCGGGAGGTGTCCGCCGGGCGACTGCCGGAACTGCTCCTCGGAGCTGAACACCGGGACGTACACCTGGCCGTCGATCTCGACGGTGGGCAGGTCGAGCGGACCGCTGTGCGGGCCGCCGCCGTTGGGCAGGGGTATCCAGACGAAGGCGCGGGCCAGCACTTCGATGACGCGGGCGCCGGCCGCGGGTATGCCGAGGGAGGCGGAGAGGACCTCCTCCAGTTCGTTGCCGGGCCAACCGCCGTGCGGGTGGGGGTGTGCCTGTGCCGGGAAGTCCGCGGGAAGGTCCGCCGGGAAGTCCATGTGCCTACCGCCTGCTGGGAGTCATGCTGTGGTGCAGAAGGCTATCCGGTACGGATGCGGGCGCTCACGTGGCGAACTCGATCCGCTTCAGGCCGTCCGCCGAGGCGCGGTCCAGCAGGACGACCGAGCCGCAGCCGGCCGGGCTCTCGCCGCGCTCCACGGCGTCCAGCAGGCGGGCGGTGGCGGTGCGGTGACGGTGGAAGGCGTACCGGGAGACGCCCCGGCCGCGCTCGCGCTGGCCGCGCCGGGCGGTGTCGGCGGGCACGTCGAGCAGGACCAGGTGCAGGGTGCCGCCCCTGCGGCGCGCCTCGCGGGCGAGCCAGGCGCGCACCCAGGGCTGGGTGCCGCAGTCGTGCACGACGACGCCCTCGCCGGAGGCCAGCGCGCGGCGCAGCCCGGCGTAGTGGGCGAGGCGGACCAGCGGGCGGTAGAACGCGTACGGCAGCGCGGCGGGCAGACGGGCGGCCCAGCGGTCGCGGGCGTCCTGGGAGTCGACGCGGCGGCCGGGGACCGTACGGCGCATCAGGGTGGACTTGCCGCTGCCGGGCAGCCCGGTGACGACGGCGAGGTCGCGGGGGCCGAAGCGGAGGGTGCGGGGGCCGCCGCCGGGGCGGTCGCGCAGGTCGCGGACGGCCGGCGCGGGGCTCTTCGCCTGCTCCCGGGCGCCCGCGCAGGGCCGCTGCCGCACCGGGATGCCGGTGGTCGTGGCGTACACCGTGGTTCTGTTCACCGTGATCGTCCCTCCCCCAGTGGGCTCAGGTCATCCCCTGCCCAACCAATGTAAAGAGAAGGTAATGCGCGAGGTCGCCGGACGGGTCCCGGAACGGCTACGGGCATGTCACAGCCGGTGGCCCCTTCAGGGCCGGGCCCTGCCGTGCGATGATGTGCCCGCCAACTGCATACCGGCCGTTTGAATCCGCGCGGGAGAGTCCCCATCCGGGGCGCCGAAGGAGCAAGTCCCTCCCTTGAATCTCTCAGGCACCGTTACCGCGCGGGCGAGGCACATCTGAAAAGCGGGCCGCTGTCGCAGTGGCCCCACCCAAGGTGCAAGCCAGTGACACCCCCCTGGGGGCCGGTCATGGCGAACCTCTCAGGTTCCGATGACAGATGGGGAGGAACGTTCCTCGCCCCATCCCCGTTGCCCCTGGGAGACGACCGATGAGTAGCACAGACCCCCACGCCCCGCGCCATACCGCGCTCGACGCCGTGCACCGCTCGCTCGGCGCGACCATGACCGACTTCGCCGGCTGGGACATGCCCCTGCGCTACGGCTCCGAGCGCGACGAGCACCAGGCGGTGCGCACCCGGGCCGGGCTGTTCGACCTCTCGCACATGGGTGAGATCACGGTGACCGGCCCCGAGGCCGCCGCGCTGCTGAACCACGCCCTGGTCGGCGACCTCGCCTCGGTCGGCGTGGGCCGCGCCCGCTACACCATGATCTGCCGCGCCGACGGCGGCATCCTGGACGACCTGATCGTCTACCGGCTCGCCGAGCACGAGTACATGGTCGTGGCCAACGCCTCCAACGCCCAGGTCGTGCTGGACGCGCTGACCGAGCGCGCGGCCGGCTTCGACGCCGAGGTCCGCGACGACCGCGACGCCTACGCGCTGCTCGCCGTCCAGGGCCCGGAGTCCCCCGGCATCCTCAAGTCGGTCACCGACGCCGACCTCGACGGCCTGAAGTACTACGCCGGCCTGCCCGGCACCGTCGCGGGTGTGCCCGCGCTGATCGCCCGTACCGGCTACACCGGCGAGGACGGCTTCGAGCTGTTCGTGAAGCCCGAGCACGCGCCGCAGCTCTGGGAGGCGCTGCTGGAGGCCGGCTCCGCCGCCGGTCTGGTGCCGTGCGGCCTGTCCTGCCGGGACACCCTGCGCCTGGAGGCGGGCATGCCGCTGTACGGGCACGAGCTGACCACCGAGCTGACCCCCTTCGACGCCGGTCTCGGCCGCGTGGTGAAGTTCGGCAAGGAGGGCGACTTCGTCGGCCGCGAGGCGCTCACGAAGGCCGCCGAGCGCGCCGAGGCCCAGCCCCCGCGCGTCCTGGTCGGCCTGATCGCCGAGGGCCGCCGGGTGCCGCGCGCCGGGTACGCCGTCGTCGCGGACGGCAAGGTGATCGGCGAGGTCACCTCCGGAGCCCCCTCCCCCACCCTCGGCAAGCCGCTGGCCATCGCCTACGTCGACGCCGCGCACGCCGCCCCCGGCAGCACCGGTGTGGGCGTGGACATCCGGGGCAGCCACGAGCCGTACGAGGTCGTGGCGCTGCCCTTCTACAAGCGCGCCAAGTAGACACTGGCACCGGGTCCGGCCGGTCGCCGGCGTGACCCTGCGCACATTTCACCCGCTCTTCAGCGGTTCGAGCCCTTTTCCCCCGACGAGCACGTCCTCGCGTACAGGAGAATTCAGGTCATGAGCAACCCGCAGCAGTTGAGCTACAGCAAGGAGCACGAGTGGCTGTCGGCCGCCGAGGGCGGTGCGTCGACGGTCGGCATCACCGAGCACGCGGCCAACGCGCTCGGCGATGTGGTCTTCGTGCAGCTTCCCGAGGTCGGCGCCGAGGTCACCGCGGGCGAGTCCTGCGGCGAGCTGGAGTCCACCAAGTCGGTCTCCGAGCTGTACTCCCCCGTCTCCGGTGAGATCACCGAGATCAACCAGGACGTCGTGGACGACCCGTCGCTGGTGAACTCCGCGCCCTTCGAGGGCGGCTGGCTGTTCAAGGTGCGCGTCGCCGAGCAGCCCGCCGACCTGCTGACCGCCGACGAGTACACCGCCTACATCGCAGGCTGAGGAGCCGGAAGCCGTATGACTGACGTCCTGAACACGCCCCTGCACGAGCTGGACCCGGAGATCGCCGCCGCGGTCGACGCCGAGCTGCGCCGCCAGCAGTCGACCCTGGAGATGATCGCCTCCGAGAACTTCGCACCGCTCGCGGTGATGGAGGCGCAGGGGTCGGTCCTGACCAACAAGTACGCCGAGGGCTATCCGGGCCGCCGCTACTACGGCGGCTGCGAGCACGTCGACGTGGCCGAGCAGATCGCCATCGACCGGGTGAAGGAGCTGTTCGGCGCCGAGTACGCCAACGTCCAGCCGCACTCCGGCGCCTCCGCGAACCAGGCGGCGCTGTTCGCGCTGGCCCAGCCCGGTGACACCATCCTCGGGCTCGACCTGGCGCACGGCGGCCACCTCACCCACGGGATGCGGCTGAACTTCTCCGGCAAGCAGTTCAACGTGGTCGCGTACCACGTGGACGGCGAGACCGGCCTGGTCGACATGGCCGAGGTCGAGCGCCTCGCCAAGGAGCACCGCCCGAAGGTGATCATCGCGGGCTGGTCGGCGTACCCCCGGCAGCTCGACTTCGCGGAGTTCCGGCGGATCGCGGACGAGGCCGGCGCCCACCTGTGGGTGGACATGGCGCACTTCGCCGGTCTGGTCGCGGCGGGGCTGCACCCGAACCCGGTCGAGCACGCGGACGTGGTGACCTCCACCACGCACAAGACGCTCGGCGGCCCGCGCGGCGGCATCATCCTGGCGAAGAAGGACTTCGCCAAGAAGCTGAACTCCTCGGTCTTTCCCGGTTTCCAGGGCGGCCCGCTGGAGCACGTGATCGCCGCCAAGGCGGTCTCCTTCAAGGTCGCGGCCTCGGAGGAGTTCGCGGAGCGCCAGCGTCGTACGGTGGACGGTGCCCGCATCCTGGCCGAGCGGCTGACCGCGCCGGACGCCCGCGAGGCCGGGGTGAACGTGCTCTCCGGCGGCACGGACGTGCACCTGATCCTGGTGGACCTGCGTGCGTCGGAGCTGGACGGGCAGCAGGCCGAGGACCGGCTCCACGAGGTCGGCATCACGGTCAACCGCAACGCGGTTCCGAACGACCCGCGCCCGCCGATGGTCACCTCGGGCCTGAGGATCGGCACGCCCGCCCTCGCCACCCGCGGCTTCACCGCCGAGGACTTCGCCGAGGTCGCGGACGTGATCGCGGAGACGCTGAAGCCGTCCTACGACGCTTCTGCGCTCGCCGCTCGCGTGCGGGTGCTGGCGGACAAGCACCCGCTGTATCCGGCGCTGGGCGAGTAGTACCCCGTAGTTGTCATCCGGGTGCCCCGCCCCCTCGCCGGTGGGCGGGGCACCCGTGCTGTGCCCGCATTACCTTTTGTACCTGTTCGTATGGAGGAGTCACCGTGGCCGTCTCGGTCTTCGACCTGTTCTCGATCGGCATCGGCCCGTCCAGCTCCCACACGGTCGGCCCGATGCGCGCAGCGCGCATGTTCGCCCGCCGGCTGCGCAACGAGGGCGTGCTGGACCCCGTAGCCGCCGTCCGCTGCGAGCTGTACGGCTCGCTCGGCGCCACCGGCCACGGCCACGGCACCCCGAAAGCGGTGCTGCTGGGCCTGGAGGGCGCGTCCCCGCGCACGGTGGACGTGGAGGGCGCCGACGCCCGCGTCGAGGCGATCCGGAAGGCGGGCAGGATCAGCCTGCTCGGCGAGCACGAGATCGCCTTCTCGTACGACGACGACCTGGTCCTGCACCGCCGCGAGACCCTGCCCTACCACGCCAACGGCATGACGCTCTGGGCGTACGACGCCTCGGGCGCGGAGCTGCTGACCAAGACGTACTACTCGGTCGGCGGCGGCTTCGTCGTGGACGAGGAGGCGGTCGGCGCGGACCGGATCAAGCTGGACGACACGGTGCTGAAGTACCCCTTCCGTACCGGGGACGAGCTGCTCCGGCTCACCAAGGAGACCGGTCTGTCCATCTCCGCGCTGATGCTGGAGAACGAGCGGGCCTGGCGCACCGAGGACGAGATCCGCGCCGGTCTGCTGGAGATCTGGCGGGTGATGCGCGAGTGCGTGGCCCGCGGCATGTCCCGCGAGGGCATCCTGCCGGGCGGCCTGAAGGTCCGCCGCCGCGCCGCCATGTCCGCCCGCCAGCTCCGCGCCGAGGGCAACGCGCTCGCGCACGCCATGGAGTGGATCACCCTCTACGCGATGGCGGTGAACGAGGAGAACGCGGCGGGCGGCCGCGTGGTCACCGCGCCCACCAACGGCGCGGCCGGCATCATCCCGGCGGTGCTGCACTACTACATGGACTTCGTGCCCGGCGCGGACGAGGAGGGCGTGGTCCGCTTCCTGCTGGCGGCCGGCGCGATCGGCATGCTCTTCAAGGAGAACGCCTCCATCTCCGGCGCCGAGGTCGGCTGCCAGGGCGAGGTGGGCTCCGCCTGCTCCATGGCGGCGGGCGCGCTCGCCGAGGTGCTGGGCGGCTCCCCGGAGCAGGTGGAGAACGCGGCCGAGATCGGCATGGAGCACAACCTGGGCCTGACCTGCGACCCCGTCGGCGGCCTGGTCCAGATCCCCTGCATCGAGCGCAACGGCATGGCCTCGGTGAAGGCCGTCACCGCCGCCAAGATGGCCATGCGCGGCGACGGCTCCCACAAGGTCTCCCTCGACAAGGTCATCAAGACCATGAAGGAGACGGGCGCGGACATGTCCGTGAAGTACAAGGAGACGGCGCGGGGCGGGCTCGCGGTGAACATCATCGAGTGCTAGAAGCCGGGCCGCTGAATACTGGGGATCATGCGTACCGATTTCGATCCCTCGGCCATGGCCCCGCACGCGTTCTACCGGCTTCTCACCTCGGTGGTGGTGCCGCGGCCGATCGCATGGGTGTCCACGGTGCCGAGGGATCACCCCGACCGGCCGAACCTCGCTCCGCACTCGTTCTTCTCGGTGTCCTGCGTGCAGCCGCCGATCGTGCAGTTCACGTCGGTGACCCGTAAGGACTCGTTGCGGAACGTGGAGGAGACCGGGGAGTTCGTGGTGAACCTGGCGCCCGAGGGACTGTTCAGGGAGATCAACGACACCGGGACCGACTTCCCGTCCGACGTCAGTGAGTTCGGGGCGGTTGGGCTGGAGCCCGAGCCCTCGCTGCGGGTCAAGCCTCCTCGGGTCGCGGCCTCCCCGGCGGCGCTGGAGTGCGAGCTGCACAGCCTGCTGACGCTGGGCGACTCCACGGTGGTGTTCGGCCGGGTGGTCCACGCGGTGGTCAGCGAAGAGGCGCTCGCGAAGGACGGTCTCCCGGACATCGAGCGGCTGCGCCCGCTCTCCCGGCTGGGCCGCGACGAGTGGGGCACGCTCGGCGAGGTGCTGGAGAAGCCCCGCATCCGCTGGCGCGACTGGCAGCAGGGCGAGCGGAGCTGAGCCCCTGCTTCAAGGCGGTTCTCCCGGCGCCTCCACCTACCTCGGCCTGGACTGCTCCGGCACGGTCTCCGCGCTCGGACCCCAGGTCTCCGGCCGGTCGGTCGGCGACGAGGTGTGCGCGCTGCTCACCGGCGGCGGATACGCCGCGAAGGTCGCCGTACCGGCCGGCCAGTTGCTGCCCGTGCGGTCGTGGCGGCTCAGCCGGCGCCGTCCAGCCCCCACGCCTCGGCCAGCAGCGAGAATGAGCGGGCGCGGTGTGCGGGGTCGTGGGTGTAGGTCGTGATGATGAGTTCGTCGGCCGACAGGTCCGCGACCAGCGCCTCCAGCTCGGTGACGACCGTCTCCGGGGAGCCCACCGCGCGCACCTGCTGGAAGTCGTCCACGAACCGGGCGACCTCGGGGCCGATCACGGTCCCCAGGTCCCTGACCGGGGGCCGCAGCGGGCCGCGCCGGCCGGAGTAGATGCCGGCGGCCATCTGCTGGGCGGTGGTGAACAGGTAGTGCGCCTCCTCGTCGGTGGGGGCGACGAGGACGTTGACGCCGACCATGGCGTACGGCTCCGGGATCTCGGCGGTGGGGGCCTCCGTCGAGAAGCGCGAGCGGTACAGCTCCAGCGCCTCGCGCCGCATCTGCGGGGCGAAGTGCGAGGCGAAGGCGTACGGCAGCCCGAGGTAGGCGGCGACGGCCGCGCCGTCGAGGCTGGAGCCCAGCATCCACAGCGGGACCTCGGTGCCCTGGCCAGGCACCGCCCGCACCTCGGGCCCCTCGCCGTCGCGGGAGCTGAGGTAGCGGTGCAGGTCGACGACGTCCTGGACGAACGTGTCGGTGGCCGCGCCGCCCCGGCGCAGCGCGGCGGCCGTCGTCGGATCGGTGCCGGGTGCGCGGCCGAGGCCGAGGTCGATGCGGTCGCCGTACATCTCGGCGAGGGTGCCGTAGTACTCCGCGACCATCAGCGGGCTGTGGTTGGGCAGCATCACGCCGCCCGAGCCGAGCCGGATGCGTTCGCTGTGTTCGGCGGCGCGGCCGATGAGCAGGGAGGTCGCGGAGGAGGCGAAGGTGACGACGTTGTGGTGCTCGGCGTACCAGTACCGGTGGTAGCCGAGCGCGTCCGCGAGCCGCACCAGCTCGACGGACTGGTTGAGCGCGGTGGGCGTATCGGTGCCCGACGCCACGGGGACGAGGTCGAGGATCGACAGCGGAACGCGCTCAGTAGTCATGTCGGCGCCACAATCGTCGGGAACGGAGTGCCTACCGGCGAACGTTTCACAAGCGGGAGCGGCCCGCAATCAGAGCCGGAGGGCCGGGGAAACTCACAGGCGTCCGGTGCGGTGTGGCCGGGCATGGTGTCTGTAGTTCCAACTCCCCCTGTTTTTCCGTCCCGCAGCGGTGGCGAGGGCCCCGCCGGGACGGGTTCGCCTGCCAGGAGAAAGCATGTCTCTGAGCCTTCGGTTCACGGTCCGCAGTGACAAAGGGCTGGTCCGGGAAGTCAATGAGGACTCGGTGTACGCGGCACCGCATCTGCTGGTGGTGGCGGACGGGATGGGCGGGCACGCCGCGGGCGAGGTGGCCAGCTCCGTGGTGATCTCGCACATGGCCGAGCTGGGTCCGGAGCGGACGCGGGCGGAGCCCATGGAGGCGCTGCGCGGGGCGATACTCGCCGGGAACCGGGCCATCGCGGACGCGGTGCGGACCTCGCCCGAGCTGGAGGGGATGGGGACCACGCTCACGGCGGTGCTGATGGAGGCCGACAGCGACCAGTTCGTGGTGGCCAACGTCGGGGACTCGCGTACGTATCTGATGCGCGCCGGTGAGCTGGTGCTGCTGACCCGTGACGACTCGCTGGTGCAGACCCTGCTGGACGACGGCCGGATCACCCCCGCCGAGGCGCTCGCGCATCCGCAGCGGGCCATGGTGACGAAGGCGCTGGTCGGCGGGGAGTCGCTCAGCCCGGCCCTGTTCCGCCTGGAGACGCTGCCCGGCGACCGCTTCCTGCTCTGCTCCGACGGCCTCTCCGACCTGGTCCCCGAGGCCGAACTCGCCGCCGCGCTCGGCCTGTCCGGCCGGGAGGAGGCCGCCGACCGGCTGGTGGAGCTGGCGCTCGGCGCGGGTGGCAGGGACAACATCTCCGTCGTGGTGGCCGACGTCGTCCAGGGCGAAGCCCCCGCGCCCCCGGTCGTCTCCCGCACGCCCCTCCAGGCCCCGCACCGCGACAAGCGCACGGTGTACGCGCTCGCCGCCGCCGCCCTGGCCGCCGGCCTCGCGGCGTACGTACTCAGGTCGCGCTAGCGAGCCGGTCCAGCTCGGCCAGCACCACCTCCGCGTGCCGGCCGGGATCGGGGATGGGGTGGATCAACGACCGCACGGCACCGGTGCGGTCCAGGACCACCCCGGCCCGCTCGAACAGCACGCGCCCCTCGGCCCGCACCTCGGGCACGCCCAGCTCGCGGCCCAGGGAGAGGTCCTCGTCCCCGATCAGGGGGTAGCCGAGTTCGCGGCCGGCGGCGAACTCCGCCAGGTGACCGGGGGCGTGCGCGCTGACGCCGAACACGCGGGCCTTGGCGCGGGCGAACCTCGCCGCCGCGTCCCGCGCGGAGCACAACCCCGTGGTGCAGCCGCCGAGTTCGGGCACGCGTTCCCCGATGCCGGGCTCGGTGATGAAAAACAGTACGGTCCACTCGTGTTCGGGGGACGGCACGGTGACCTGGCCCTCGGACGTCGTCACGGTGCGCTGCATGAAGGTTCCTCCATCGGGTCGGTAAGACGCGCGGAGCGGGATGTTCCGAGCGGCGGCGTGGGGGGCACAAGACCTTCATGCTCCATGGCATCGACGTCAGCGCGTATCAGTCCTCGTCGTACGAGACCGACGGACTCCAGTTCGCCTTCATCAAGGCGACGGAGGGCCGTTCGTACGTCAACTCGAGACTCGCGGCCCAGACGAAGACGGCGCGGGACGCGGGTCTGGTCACGGGCTTCTACCACTTCCTGTGGCCGGGCAACCTCACCGCCCAGGCCGAGTACTTCCTCAGCCACGCTCCCGACCGGCCGGGCGACATCCTGGCCGTCGACTGGGAGGTGACCGGTGACGGCACGCACGCGAGCAACGCGGAGAAGGACAGCTTCATCCGCACGCTGCGCAGTCGGCGGCCGGACAACCGGGTGGTGCTGTACACCAACCGGGACTACTGGCTGAACATCGACACCACGTCGTACGCGGGCGACGGGCTGTGGATCGCCGACTACGTGAGCGCCGGCAAGCCCCGGATCAAGGCGGACTGGAAGTTCCACCAGTACACCTCGGAGCCGTACGACAAGAACGTGGCGGACTTCTCCAGCAAGGCCGCGCTCAAGGCGTGGGCGACCGGGAGGTGACGGCAGGGGTGTCCGCACGGCGCGGACACCCCTGCCGGGTACGTCACTTGTTCAGGTAGGCCCAGAACTCGTCGAACGTCAGCACCTTGTCGCCGTCGATGTCACGGGTCTTGATGACGACCTCGGCGACCGTCTCGGTGACGTTGAAGTCGCCCTGCTGGGCGAGCGCGGACTTGAACTCGGCCGCGGTGATGAACCCGTCGCCGTCCGCGTCGATCCGCTGGAACTGCTTGCGTGCTTCCTCGATGTCCGCCACCGATCCGCCCCTCTGTGCTCGTACTTCTCATACCGTGTCGGCGTACTGCCGCTGGTCAGATTAACGCTCCACCCGACCGGCGGCTGCCCCGGACCGAGAGGCGAGCACGATGGAGACGTTGCCGGAACTGCTCGACGCGGTGGCCCACGACCGCTTCCTCCCCCCGGACGGCACGGTGACCGTCCTCCCCCAGCCCTGCCAACGGGACGCCGGCGTACTGGCGTTCACCGCGCACACCCTCGTCCTCACCGACGAGGACCCCGCCTGGGTACGCGCCACCCTGGCCGCCGTGGACTGCGATCCGCTCGCCGCCCCCATGCACCCCCGCTTCCTCACCGCCCTGATGGACCGCACCGGCCGCACGGCGGAGACGGTCGACGCGCTCTGGGTCGGCACTCCCCTGCCGGGCCCGCCCACGCTGCCGCTGCGGGAGGTCGCGGACACCGGGCACCCCCGTGCGGTCCGCGCGCGTCGGAGGCGGGACGCGGTGCGCGTGTGGGTGGCCGACGGCGGGCTGTTGGTCGTCGGGCGCGGGGTGGGCGGGCGGCTGGAAGTGGCGCTGGAGGTGGACGGCGGAGGCGCCGGGTTGGGGCGCGGACTGGCCGTCACCGCCCGGCAGTTGGCCGACAGGCCGGTGTGGGCTCAGGTCTCGCCGGGGAACGCCCGGAGTGCGCGGGCGTTCCTGGCGGCCGGGTACCGGCCCGTCGGGGCGGA
Organism: Streptomyces bauhiniae; assembly: GCF_004784475.1. Taxonomy (GTDB): domain Bacteria; phylum Actinomycetota; class Actinomycetes; order Streptomycetales; family Streptomycetaceae; genus Streptomyces; species Streptomyces seoulensis. The sequence goes on along the minus strand of NZ_SRRT01000001.1, from coordinate 908,574 downwards.
GGTGCTGCTCAGTGCCAGGGGCGGTAGTACGGGTTGCTCTGGCAGTTGCTCATGATCTCGGTCTTGGTGGTCTTGTCGACCGGGCAGACGCCGATGACGTACTGGCGCTGGATGCCGCCGGGGAAGGCGACCTCGACCTGGTCGGCCCACTTGTGGGTGTCGCCGATGGTCTTGTTGACGTCCACCCCGCCGGGGGCGTCGATGTAGTAGTTGTAGCCCGACTTGTACCAGGTCTTGTACAAGTCGTGGTCGTAGGTCGTGGAGACGTACGGCGAGGGCTGGTTGACGAGGACGTAACTCTCCACGTCGTACTGCCCGTTCACCGTGTCCTTGGGCAGGAAACCCTCCTCGAAGACGACGGCCGGGCCGCGGCTGTCGCTGCGGTAGAGGGTGCCGCAGCCGGTGCGCCACACCGGGTCCGGGGTGATCCGGTCGACGTCCACCCGGCGGTCGGCGGCGGCGTGCACCTTGTCCTGGAACTGCGGACAGGAGGGCGCGGCGGCGCGGGACTTGAGCTCCGCCGGAGCGGCGGCGGGGGTGGCGGCCGTGGTGGCGAGGACGGCGCCGAGGGAGAGGGCGGCAGCGGTGACGCTGCGCCGCAGACGAGTTGTGATCATGCCCCGCACGATGGCGGTCCGGCCGGGACGAACGGTGGATCATCACCCCATCGGGGGCGTGTCCGCCAGCCTCAAGTCAGGTATTCCTAGCGGTCGGAGACCCGCATCTCGAACCAGGTGGTCTTGCCGCGCGGCAGCAGGTCGACGCCCCAGCGGTCCGCGAGCTTGTCGACGAGGAACAGCCCCCGCCCGCTGATGTCCGTCTCCTGCACCGGCATCAGACAGGGCAGCCCCCGCGAGGGGTCGCGCACCTCCACGCGGACCCAGCCGCGCCGGCGGCGCAGCCGTAAGCCGAACACGCGGGCCCCGGTGTGCCGTACGGCGTTGCCCACGAGTTCGGAGACGAGTAAGACCGCGTCCTCGGTCAGCTTGGGGGTCAGTCCCCAGTGCCGGAGGATGACGATCTGGGCGAGTCTGCGCGCGGTGGCGGCGGACTCGGGGCGCGACGGGAGCGGAACCTCCGCCTCCGCGGGGTTGCCGAACAACTCGAGCGCTCTGAGCCCTTGTTCGTCCTCGACCGCGGGCGACCAACGCGCCGCGGCAGCACGGCTGTGTCCCCGTGGCTGATCGATGCCATCCAGCCCCGCCATGGACCCATGATGGCCGTCACCGGGGGCCTCCGGGGCCGATCCGGAGGAATACGCCCCCCGTGCGCCCCTGGTTTGCTCCAGTCTCTCGGCATATGCCAGCGGCAGGTCGGGGTCGGCGGTGGCCCGGTCGACCTGCGGCGACGGCTCGGTTCCGGGCAATCGTGCGGCTCCCTCGGCGAGGCAGGCTTAAGGTGCGGTTAAGGCTGCCATAAACCGGCCCGCCGGGAGAGCCGAATCAGACGACGCGTCAATTGCAAGGGCCACAGGGGGCCGACTTGCCGTCTTTCAGAGGAACTTGGCCTTCCCCGGCCCCTCCTCCACGAAGCTGCGCATCCCCCGCTCGCGGTCCTCGGTGGCGAACAGCCCCGCGAACCAGTTCCGCTCCACCGTGAGCCCGGTGTCGATGTCGGTCTCCAGACCGGCGTCGACCGCCTCCTTCGCGGCGCGCAGCGCCAGCGCCGGGCCCTGGGCGAGCCGGGCGGCCCAGGCGTGCGCCTGCTCGTACACCTCGCCGGCCGGGACGACCCGGTCCACCAGGCCGAGGGCGAGGGCCTCGTCGGCCTTGACCATGCGGCCGGTGAAGATGAGGTCCTTCGCCTTGGAGGGGCCGATCAGCCGGGGCAGCCGCTGGGTGCCGCCCGCGCCCGGGATCAGGCCGAGCAGGATCTCGGGCTGGCCCAGCTTGGCGTTCTCCCCGGCGATCCGGTAGTCCGCGCACAGCGCCAGCTCACAGCCCCCGCCGAGCGCGTACCCGGTGACGGCGGCGACGACGGGCTTGGGGATGCGGGCGACGGCGGTGAAGGCGTCCTGGAGGGCGCGGGCGCGCAGGACCATCGCGGTGTGGTCCATCGCCTGCATCTCCTTGATGTCCGCGCCCGCCGCGAACACCTTCTCCCCGCCGTGGATCACCACGGCGCGCACGTCCTCGCGGCGCGTGGCCTCCTCGGCGAGTTCCTTCAGCCGGTCCTGGGTGGCGACGTCCAGCGCGTTCATCGGCGGCCGGTCCAGGCGCAGCGTGCCGACGCCTTCGGCGACTTCGAGATTCACGGTCATGCGCAGCAGGTTAACGGCCACTAACGCCGACGGGCCCGGTGCCGTTCCTCACAGCACCGGGCCCGCCTCGCGGAATGGTTACTTCTTCCAGTCCGCCCAGCTCATGTTCCAGCCGTTGAGGCCGTTGTCCGGGGCGACCGTGCGGTCGTGCGAGTTCTTCACGATCACCACGTCACCGACCATGGACTTGTTGAAGAACCAGGCCGCCGGGACACCGCCGTCGTAGCCGCCGCGCACATCGCGCAGGCCCACGCAGCCGTGGCTGGCGTTGTAGTTGCCGAAGGCGCCGCCGCCCCAGTAGTTGCCGTGGATGAAGGTGCCGGAGTCGGTGAGGCGGATGGCGTGCGGCACGTCCTTGATGTCGTACTCACCGCCGTAGCCGACCGTCTCGCCGTTCATCCGGGTCACGGCGAGCTTCTCGGTCATGACCATCTTGCCGTTCCAGGTCTCGTAACCGGGCTTGCCGGTGGTGACCGGGAGGGTCTTGAGGGTCTTGCCGTCCCGCACGACCTTCATGGTGTGCTTCTTGGCGTCGACGTAGGAGATCTGGCTGCGGCCGATGGTGAACTTCACCGTCTTGCGCTGCTTGCCGTACACCCCGTCGCGGCCCTCGACGCCGTCCAGGTCGAGGTCGACGGTGACCTTGGTGCCGGGCTTCCAGTAGCTCTCCGGGCGGAAGTCCAGGCGGTCGTTGCCGAACCAGTGGCCCTCGACGTCCACCGCGGGCTCGGTCTTGATCCGGATGGCCTTCTCCACGGCGGCCGGGTCGGTGATGCCGCGGGTGAAGCGCAGCGAGAACGGCATGCCGACGCCGACGGTGGAGCCGTCCTCCGGGGTGAAGGTGCCCATGAAGGTGTTCTTGGGCGTCAGCGTGGTGAAGCTGGAGTCCTCGGCGGCCTTGCGGCCCCGCGAGTCCTCGGCGACCGCGTGCACCGTGTACTTGGTGGCGGCGGCCAGGTGCTTGGCCGGCGTCCAGGCGGCGCCGCCCGCGGCGAGCTTGCCGTCGACCTCGGTGCCCTTGCTGTCCTTGACGACCACGCTGGTCAGCCGGCCCCCGGCGACCTTGACCTTCAGCGCGCCGCTGGTGTCCACGGACGTGGCGCCCGACTTCGGCGCGATGGTGACGGCGGCCGAGGACTGCTTGTCCTGACTGTCCTTGCTCTTGGCGTTGTCCGACCCGCTCCCCGTGGTCTCGCCGCCGCCGCAGGCGGCCAGCGACAGTACGAGCGCCCCCGCCATGAGCGCCAGCCCCTTACGACCCCTGTGCCGAGTTCCTGCCGAAGCCCCCGATATCGGCCGCACGTTCAAGTCGTTCTCCCCTCCCGGACCTGGTCACAGGTCCACACCCCGGCGCGCCCCGCGCTCATCCGGGAATGCTAGCCGCCGGGTTCCGGGCTCGGTGTCCGTCGAATGTCACCGTTCAGTCGCAACTTCAACCAGTCACCGAGACCCGGAACTTCGCAGCTCACCGGGTCACCGGAGCACGCTGCCCGCCTTCCACTGCTTCCATGCCATGTTCCACCCGCTGAGGCCGTTGTCCGGGGAGACCGTCTTGTCCTTGCTGTGCACGACCTCGATGACGTCCCCGACCAGGCTGCGGTCGAAGAACCAGCCCGCCGGGGTGTCCGCGCCGCCACCCTTGACGTCCCGCAGCCCCACGCATCCGTGGCTGACGTTGACCTCGCCCGGCGACTCGGGCGACCAGTAGTTGCCGTGCAGGAAGGTGCCGGAGTCGGTGAGCTTCATGGCGTGCGGCACGTCCGGGATGTCGTACTCCCCGCCGAAGCCGACCGTCTGGCTGTTCATGCGGGTCACCTCCAGCATGTCCATCACCACCATCTTGCCGTTGTACGTGGGCGTCTTGGGGGCGCCCGCGGTGATCGGCACGGTGGCCAGGAGTTCCCCGTCCCGGCGCACCTCCATGGTGTGCGCGGCCGCGTCGACCAGGGAGACCTGGCTGCGGCCGACGGTGAAGGCGATGGTCTTGCGCTGCAGCCCGTAGACGCCGGGCGCCCCCTCCACGTCGCGCAGGGCGAGGTCGACGGTGACCTCGGTGCCGGGCTTCCAGTAGCGCTCGGGGCGGAAGTCCAGCCGGTTCTTGCCGAACCAGTGGGCGCGGATGTCGACGGCCGGCTTCGCGGTGACGCGTACGGCCTTCTCCACGGCCGCCCGGTCGGTGATGTCCCGGTTGAAGGCGAGGGAGACGATCATTCCGGTGCCGACCGTGGAGCGGTTCTCCGGGGTGACGTAGCCGATGAACCGCTGGTCGGGGACGTAGGTGGTGAAGGTGGTGTGCCGGGCCGAGCGGCGGCCGTCGCCGTCCACGGCGACCGCGTCCACGGTGTAGCGGGCGGCGAGGGCCAGCTTGTCGTCGTCCGGTTTCCAGGAGCGGCCGTCCCCCGCGATGTGCCCGGCGACGGTGGTGTCCTGGGCGTCCTGGGAGCGGGTCACCGTGACCTTCTCCAGCCGCCCGTCGGGCACCTTCACCCGCAGCCGCTCGCCGGGGCGCACGCCCTTGCCGCCGTCGTCCGGGGTCACCCGGATGGCGTCCTCGACGGTCCGGGGTCTGTTCGGCGGGCCGCCGATGCCCAGGGGTCCTGAGCCGTCCGCGGTGCAGCCGGCGGCCCCGGCCAGCAGTACCGCCCATGAAAGTGCCGTGGCCAGTGCGGCCAGCGCGCGCCGCGCGCGTCCTTGTAGGTGCCTCACGCCGACACAACGACGCGGCACGCTCCGGGGAAACGTGAGTGCGACCCCGCGGATGGGCAGAACAGAGGGAAGGACGACGCGAAGGGGAGCCGCCGCGCCCGCGCCGGAGCCGTCGGGGCGCTGCCGTACCGGCCGGCCGAGCGTGCCCGGGGCCCTGGCGGGCCCGCGGGTGCGGTCGGCCGTTCGGCGCGGGCGGTCGTGCCCCGGAAGGCCGAGCCACTGAAAGAGGGGCCGACTGGTGACGAGCGCAGCCGAGCAGCGGGCACGGGCCGGGGAACCGGCCGCCCAGAGCGGGACCTCAGCGGGGTCGGCGTCCCCGGTGCGCGGTGCCCGGCGCGCCGCGCCGCCCGCGTGGCCGGGGACGCCGACCCCGCTGGGGGCCCGGTTCCGCATGGGCCCGGACGGGGTGGCGGGCACCAACTTCGCGCTGTGGGCGGGCGGCGCTGAGGCGGTGCGGCTGTGCCTGTTCGACGAGCGGGGCCGGGAGACCCAGGTCCGGCTCACCGAGCTGACGCACGAGATCTGGCACGGCTTCGTGCCCGGAGTGCTGCCCGGCCGGCGCTACGGCTACCGGGTGGAGGGCCGCTGGGACCCGTGGACCGGCGCCCGCTGGAACCCGGCGAAGCTGCTGCTGGACCCGTACGCCCGCGCGGTGGACGGGGAGTTCGCGCTGCCGCCGGAGGTGTACGGGCATGTCCGGGACTGGCCGGAGCAGGCTTACGCGGACACCGTGCGGGACGAGCGGGACTCGGCGCCCTTCGTGCCCAAGGGCGTGGTGGTGCATGACGACGACGACTGGTCCGACGACCGCCGCCCCAAGACGCCGTGGGCGGACTCCGTCATCTACGAGCTGCACGTCAAGGGCTTCACCAAGCTCCACCCCGGCATCCCCGAGGAGCTGCGCGGCACCTACGCCGGTCTCGCGCACCCGGCGGCGATCGAGCACCTGGTGAAGCTGGGCGTGACGGCCGTGGAGCTGCTCCCCGTCCACCAGTTCGCGCACGAGGACCATCTGCTGCGCCGGGGCCTGAAGAACTACTGGGGCTACAACTCCATCGGCTACTTCGCCCCGCACGCGGCCTACGCGGCCTCCGGCACCACCGGTGAGCAGGTCGGCGAGTTCAAGCGGATGGTGCGCGCGCTGCACGCGGCCGGGATCGAGGTGATCCTCGACGTGGTCTACAACCACACGGCCGAGGCGGGCGAACTCGGCCCCACGCTCTCCCTGAAGGGCATCGACAACCGGGGCTACTACCGCCTCCAGCCCGACGCCCGCCGGTACGCCGACTACACCGGCTGCGGCAACACCCTGCACGTGGTGCAGCCCCAGGTGCTCCGGCTGATCACGGACTCGCTGCGGTACTGGGTGACCGAGATGGGCGTGGACGGCTTCCGCTTCGACCTGGCGGCGGCGCTGGCCCGCTCGATGCACGACGTCGACATGCTGTCGCCCTTTCTGGCCGTCATCGCCCAGGACCCGGTGCTGCGCAGGGTGAAGCTGATCGCCGAGCCGTGGGACATCGGCTCGGGCGGCTACCAGGTGGGCGCCTTCCCGCCGTTGTGGACGGAGTGGAACGACCGCTATCGCGACACGGTGCGCGACTTCTGGCGGCACGCGCTGCCGGACGTGCGCGAGATGGGCTACCGGCTGTCCGGCTCCAGCGACCTGTACGCCTGGGGCGGCCGCCGCCCGTACGCCTCGGTCAACTTCGTCACCGCGCACGACGGGTTCACCCTGCGCGACCTGGTCTCGTACCACGGCAAGCACAACGAGGCGAACGGCGAGGACAACCGGGACGGCACCGACGACAACCGCTCCTGGAACTGCGGCGCCGAGGGCGAGACGGCCGACGAGGGTGTACGCGCCCTGCGCAGACGGCAGTTGCGCAACCTGCTGACCACCCTGCTGCTGTCCACCGGCGTGCCGATGCTGGTCGCCGGCGACGAGCTGGGCCGCACCCAGGGCGGCAACAACAACGCCTACTGCCAGGACGGCGAACTGAGCTGGCTCGACTGGTCGCTGCTGGACGACCCGGACTGGCGGCCCCTGTTCGACCTGACCTGCCGGCTGATCGCGCTGCGCCACCAGCATCCGGTGCTGCGCCGCCGCGCCTTCTTCTCCGGCCGCGCGCACTCGGCGGACGGCCTGAGGGACCTGGCCTGGTTCACCGCGCGGGGCGCGGAGATGACCGAGGGCGACTGGTACGCGCCCGCCGCCACGCTGGGCATGTATCTGTCCGGCCGGGACATTCCGGGGCGGGACGAGCGGGGCGCGGCGGTGGTGGACGACAGCTTCCTCGCCGTGCTGCACGCCGGGCACGAGCCGACCGCCTTCACCCTTCCGGGGGCACCCTGGGCGACGGGGTACGAGGTGGTGGTGGACACCTCGGGCGAGGACCAGCTCCGGGCGCCGGGCACGGTCCTCGACGCGGACACCGACATCACCGTGCCGGCGCGGACGGTGCTGCTGCTGCGGGTCCTCTGAAAGGGTGCGGAGGGGGGTGCACAGGGGCCGGAAAACTCGGTGGGCGGGACGGGGGCCGGTCCGTACGCTGACCCCGGTGTCCACCAACTCTCCCCCCGCCCGGCGCCGCTCCGCCGCCCGTACCCTGCTCCGGCTGTGGCCCTACGTACGCCCGGTGCGCGCACGCTGGTTCACGGCCGCCGCCGTCGCGGTCGTCGCCTCCTGTCTCGGTCTGGTGATCCCGCTCGTCCTGAAGTGGATGGTCGACGGCCCGGTGGCCGCGCGCGACCCCGCCGGGGTGTGGCTGGGCGCGCTGTACCTGCTGCTGATCGGGGTGGCGGAGGCGCTGCTGTTCGGCATAAGGCGCTGGCTGGTGGCCCGTCCGCTGGCGGGCGTGGAGGCGGGCATGCGCGCCGACCTCTACCGGCGGCTCCAGCGGCTCCCGGTGGCCTTCCACGACCGCTGGCCCTCGGGCCAGTTGCTCTCCAGGGGCACCGGCGATCTGATGCTGGTGCGGATGTTCCTCGCCTTCCCGCTGACGTTCCTGCTGGTCAACGGCGTGACGATCGTCGTGGGGCTCGGGATCATGCTGGTGCAGGACTGGGTGCTCGGCCTGGTGGTGCTCGGGCCCGCCGTGCCGCTGCTGTGGGTCTGCGTGGTCGTGGAGCAGCGGTACGCGCACGCGGCCCGGCGGGCGCAGGACCAGGTCGGCGATCTGACCACGCTGGTCGAGGAGAGCGTGCTCGGCATCCGGGTCGTCAAGGGCTTCGGCCAACACCGCAGCCAGGCCCGCGCGTTCCGCCGTACGGCGCTGATGCTGCGGGACACCGAGGTCGGCAAGGCGCGGCTGCTGGCGGTCATCTGGGCGGTCATCGTGGCGCTGCCGGAGGTGGCGATCGGGGCCGCGCTGGTGCTGGGCGTGCTGCGGGTGGCGGACGGCTCGCTGTCAGCGGGCACGCTGGTCGCGTTCCTCAGCACCGCGCTGGCGCTGCGCTGGCCGGTGGAGTCCATCGGCTTCCTGCTGGCGATGTGCCAGGAGGCGGCGACGGCCACGGAACGGTACTTCGAGGTGCTGGACGAGCATCCGGAGGGCCATGCCGACACCAAGGACGCGACCACCCCCGAGCCCGGCGAGCGCGGCCTCCGCTTCGAGGGCGTGGGTTTCCGCCACGCCGACGCGGCCCCCGGCGCCCGCCCGGTGCTGGACGGGGTCGACCTGCACATCCGCCCCGGCGAGTCGATGGCGCTGGTCGGCGCGACCGGCAGCGGCAAGACCACCCTGACCTCGCTGGTCCCCCGCCTGCACGACGCCACCTCGGGCCGCATCACCCTCAACGGCGTCGACATCACCGCCCTCCCCCGCGAGGAACTGCGCGCCCGGGTCGCCGTCGCCTTCGAGGAGCCCACCCTGTTCTCCACCAGCGTGGCGGAGAACGTCCTCATGGGCGCCGGTGAGGACGCGGGCGCCGAGGAGCTGGACCGGGCGCTCGCCGTGGCGCACGCGGACTTCGCGCACGCCCTGCCCGAGGGCCCGGACACCCGCGTCGGCGAACAGGGGCTCAGCCTCTCCGGCGGCCAGCGGCAGCGGCTCGCGCTGGCCCGCGCGGTGGCCGGGCGGCCGGAGTTCCTGGTGCTGGACGACCCGCTGTCCGCGCTCGACGTGCACACCGAGGCGGCCGTGGAGGCGGCGCTGCGCCGGGTGCTGGCCGACACCACCGCGCTGATCGTGGCCCACCGTCCCTCCACCGTGCTGCTGGCCGACCGGGTCGCCCTGCTATCCGACGGCCGGATCACCGCCGTGGGCACCCATCACGAACTGCTGCGCACCAACGCCGAGTACGCCCACCTGATGTCCGGCGGCCCGCGCGAGGCTCCCGAGGAACCCGAGGACTCCCGATGACCACCACGACGTCCGCTGCCCCCACCACGGACGACGACCTGCCCGAACCGCATCTCCCACCGGCCTCGAGCGACCCCTTCGACCGGGACGTCCTGCCCACCCCGCCCGGCGCCACCGCCGCCCTGCTGCGCTCGCTGCTCGCCCCGCGCCGGGCCCGTGTCGCGCTCACCGTGCTCCTGCTGCTGCTCCAGCAGGCGGCGGCGCAGACCGGCCCGCTGCTGGTGGCGTACGCCATCGACACCGCCGTACCGGCCGTGCGCCGGCACGACCACGGGCCGCTGCTCGCGGTGGCGGCGGGGTACGCGCTGTGCGCGCTGGCCTCCGGCGGACTGCAGTACGCCTTCATCCGCGCGTCCGCGTGGGTCAACCAGGACGTGCTGCTGGACCTGCGCGGCCGGATCTTCCGGCACGCGCAGGCGCTCAGCGTGGACTTCCACGAGCGCTACACCTCCGGCCGGCTGATCTCCCGCTCCACCACGGACGTGGAGGCGCTGCGCGAACTCCTCGACGAGGGGCTGCAGGAGCTGGTCACGGTGGTGCTGTCCTTCGTGTACATCTCCGCCCTGCTGCTCTGGCTCGACCTGGGCCTCGGCGCGGTCGCGGTCGCCTCGTTCGTGCCGCTGTACCTGCTGGTGCGGCGCTATCAGCGGCGTGCGCACCAGGTGTTCGCCGCCCGCTCCACGGCGATCGCGGCGCTGATCGTGAAGTTCGTGGAGACGATGAACGGCATCCGCCCGGTGCGCGCGTTCCGCCGCGAGGCCGCCAACGACGCCGAGTTCGCCACCCTGAACCGGCACCACGAGCGCAGCAACGGGGACTCGCTGCTGGAGATGGCGCAGTACGTGGTCGGCTCCCGGCTGGTCGCCAACACGGCGGTGGCCGGGATCGTGCTGTGGGGCGCCTACCGGGTGGCCTCCGACACCCTGGCGCTCGGTGTGCTGGCGGCGGCGGTGCTCTACCTGCGGCGGCTGTACGACCCGATCGACCGGCTGGGGATGTTCCTCAACTCCTATCAGTCGGCGGCCGCCTCGCTGGGGAAGATCGCCGGGCTGCTGGCCCAGGTACCGTCCGTGCCGGAGCCCGCCGAGTCCCGTGAACTCCCGCCGCTGAAGACCGACTTCCCCGGCCGCGAGGTCGTCTTCGACGGGGTGCGGTTCGCCTACCGCACCGGCGGCGAGGTGCTGCCCCACTTCGACCTGACGCTGCCGGCCGGGCAGACGGTCGCCGTGGTCGGCTCCACCGGCGCGGGCAAGTCGACGCTGGCCAAGCTGCTGGCCCGGTTCTACGACCCGACCGAGGGCGCCGTCCTGCTCGACGGGGTCGACCTGCGCGAGCTGGCGCTGCCCGAACTGCGGCGCGGGGTGGTGATGGTGACCCAGGAGGCGTTCCTGTTCTCCGGCACGGTCGCGGACAACATCGCCATCGGCCGCCCCGAGGCCACGCGGGAGGAGATCGAGCACGCGGCGAAGGCCATCGGCGCGCACGAGTTCATCAGCGCCCTGCCCGACGGCTACGACACCGACGTACGCAAGCGCGGCGGCCGTATCTCGGCGGGCCAGCGCCAACTGGTCGCCTTCGCGCGGGCGTTGCTCGCGGACCCGGCGGTGCTGATCCTGGACGAGGCGACCAGCTCGCTGGACGTGCCCGGTGAGCGGGCGGTGCAGCGGGCGATGACGACCGTGCTGCGCGGCCGTACCGCGGTGGTGATCGCGCACCGGCTGTCCACGGTGGAGATCGCCGACCGGGTACTGGTGATGGAGCACGGCCGGATCGTCGAGGACGGCCGCCCGGACCAACTGATCGCCGGTTCCGGTAGGTTCTCCGAGCTGCACAAGGCGTGGCGGACCAGTCTGGCTCAGTGACGGCCGGTGGAACGGGGGCAGGATGATCGACGCGTACGGAGATCCCGGCATACCTGATACGCGGGGCGGCTGGCGCTACCTGTGGTGGCTGGCGCTGCGCCAGCCGGGGCGCTCGCTGGCCGGCGCGGTGTTGGGCTCGGCGTGGCTGGTGCTGATGGCGGCCCAGCCGTACCTCCTCTCGCGGGCGGTGGACGACGGGCTGGTGCCGGGGCGGCTCGGGGTGCTGGCCGCCTGGACCGGCGCGATGTTCGCGGCCGGGGTGGGGTGCGCGTGGCTGAGCATCATGCGGCACCGCACCATGACGCGGGTGCGGATGGACGCCAACTTCCGCACGGTGAAACTGGTGGTGGAGCACGCGGCCCGGCTGGGTGCGGCGCTGCCGCGCCGGGTGGGGGCCGGTGAGGTCGTCACCGTCGGGGTCGGCGATGTGCAGACCCTCGCGCAGGCGCTGACCGTGATGGGGCCGGGCGTCGGCTCGGTCGTCGTCTACTCGGCTGTGGCCGCCCAGCTCCTCACCATCTCCGGCTCGGTGGCCGCCGTGGTGCTGCTGGGCGTGCCGGTCATCGCGCTGCTCACCGGCCCGCTGACCCGCCGCCTCCAGGGCACCGAGACCGAGTACCGGGAGCGCCAGGGCATCCTCACGGCCCGCATCGGCGACCTCGCGGGGGGCCTCAGGGTGCTCGGCGGGCTCGGCGGCAAGTCGCTGTTCGCGGACGCCTTCGCCAGGGACTCCGGGCGGCTGCGGGAGCAGGGTTACCGGGTGGGCGCGGTGACGAGCTGGGTGCAGGCGCTCGGTCTCGGCCTGCCGACGCTGTTCCTGGCCGCGGTGACCTGGCTGGCGGCCCAACTGGCCGCCGAGGGCGCGATCACGGTGGGCGAGCTGGTGTCGGTGTACGGGTACGCGGCGGTGCTGATCGGCCCGGTCGCGTTCTTCGTGGAGATGAACTACGACCTGAACCGGGCCGTGGTGGCCGCCCGCCGCGTGGTCGCCCTGCTCCGGCTGGCACCGGAACCGGACGACGGCACGCTCACCGCCCCCGAACACCCGGCCGAGCTGCACGACCCGGCGTCCGGTGTCCGGGTGGCGCCGGGCCGGCTGACCGCGCTGGTCGCGGCCCGCTCCGCCGACGCCACCGCCGTGGTGGACCGCCTCGGCCGGTACGGGCCGACCGAGGCGCTGTGGGGTGACGTCCGCCTGGACGCGGTGCCGCTGGCCGAGGTGCGCGCGCGGGTGCTGGTCGCGGACAACGAGGCCGACCTGTTCGCCGGGCCCCTGCTGGAGACGGTGTCCGCCGGGCGCCCGGCGGACGAGGCCGCGGTGCGCCGGGCGGTGCGGGCGGCGGTCGCCGAGGACGTCGTACGGGGGCTGCCCGAGGGGCTGGACACGGTGGTGTCCGGGCAGGGCCGCAGCCTCTCCGGGGGCCAGCGGCAGCGGGTACGGCTGGCACGGGCGCTGCTGGCCGACCCCGAGGTGCTGCTCGCCGTGGAGCCGACCTCGGCGCTGGACGCGCACACCGAGTCGGCGGTCGCGCACCGGCTGAGGGAAGCGCGGGAGGGCCGTACGACGGTGGTGACGTCGACCTCGCCGCTGCTGCTGGACGTGGCGGACACGGTGCTGTTCCTGGTCGACGGCAAGGTGGCCGCGAGCGGCCCGCACCGGCTGCTGCTGGACCGCGAGAAGGGCTACCGGGCGCTGGTGGCAAGGGACTTGGCGGACGGGGAGGTCTCGCGGTGACGACGGACACGGGAGCGCTGCCGGTCGCGGACCGGGGCACGGTACGGCGGGCGGCCGCCCGGCTGGTGCGCGCCGACGGGCGGGCCTTCGCGGCCGCGCTGGCCCTGAACGCGCTGGCGGCCGGTGCGGGCATCGTGGGCCCCTGGCTGGTCGGCCGGATCGTGGACGACGTACGCGCGGGACGCGGGACCGGCGCGGTCGACCGGCTCGCGCTGTGGATTCTGCTGTGCGCGCTGGCCCAGTTGGTGCTGGCCCGCTGGGCGCGGTACGTGGCGCACCGGTTCGGGGAGCGGACGCTGGCCCGAGTGCGCGAGACCTTCGTGGAACGGCTGCTGGGGCTGCCCGCGTCGGTGGTCGAGCGGGCCGGCACCGGCGACCTGACGGCACGCGGCACGGCGGACGTGGCGACGGTCGGCACCACGCTGCGCGACATCGGCCCGGAGCTGCTGGTGTACGCGGTGCAGGCGCTGTTCGTGCTCGGCGCGGTGTTCGTGCTCAGCCCGTGGCTCGGCCTGTTCGGGCTGCTCGGGCTGACCCCGGTGTGGCTGGCGGTGCGCTGGTACCTGCGGCGGGCGCGGGACGCCTATCTGGCCGAGGGCGCGGCGACCTCGGCGGTCGCGGAGATCGTGGCGGCCACGGCGGCGGGCGCCCGCACGGTGGAGGCGTTCCGACTGGAGAAGGCGCGTACGGCGGCGAGCCGGGAGGCGCTGGAGCAGTCCCGCCGCAGCCGTTACCGCACGCTGGGCCTGCGGACGGTGTTCTTCCCGTCCGTCGAGATCTCGTACACGATCCCGGTGGCCGGGGTGCTGCTGGTCGGGGGCTGGCTGCACGGGCGCGGGCTGATCGGTCTCGGCGCCGTGGTGGCCGGGGCGCTGTACATGCGGCAGTTCACCGATCCGCTGGACATGGTGCTGATGCGGCTGGAGCAACTCCAGTCCAGCGGAGCCTCGTTCGCCCGCGTGGAGGGTATCGCCGAAGCGCCGCGCGCCCCGGTGGACACGGCGCGGACCCCGGCGGACGACCGGATCGAGGTGCGCGGGGTGCGGTACGCGTACGAGCGGGGCGGTGAGGTGCTGCGCGGGGTGGACCTGACGGTCCGGCCCGGTGAGCGGCTCGCGGTGGTGGGCGCGTCCGGCGCGGGCAAGACCACGCTGAGCAGACTGCTGGCCGGCATCGACGCGCCCGCCTCCGGCTCGGTCACGGTGGGCGGGGTCCCGGTCGCGGAGCTGGCGCCCGCGCGGCTGCGCCGCCAGGTGGTGCTGGTGACCCAGGAGCACCATGTGTTCCTCGGCTCGGTGCGGGACAACCTGCTGATCGCCGAACCCGGCGCCTCGGACGAGGAGTTGTGGCGGGCGCTGGTGGCCGTGGGCGCCGACGGCTGGGTGCGGGAGCTGCCCGAGGGGCTGGACACCGGGCTCGGCCAGGGCGGCACAGTGACCGACGGCTCGCAGGCGCAGCAACTCGCGCTGGCCCGCGTGGTGCTGGCCGACCCGCACACGCTGATCCTGGACGAGGCGACCGCCCTGCTCGACCCGGCCACCGCCCGGCACACCGAGCGGGGTCTGGCGGCGGTGCTCGCGGGCCGCACGGTGATCGCCATCGCGCACCGGCTGCACACCGCGCACGACGCGGACCGGGTCGCGGTGATGGAGGACGGCCTCGTCACCGAACTGGGCACGCACGACGAACTGGTGGCGGCGGACGGCGCGTACGCGGCGCTGTGGCGCACCTGGCACGGGGACGGCGGCACGGTCTGAGGGCCGTCGACACACCTGCGCAACACCGCTCAACACGCCTGGAATAAAGGGGAGTTGGCACGGGAGGCACACCTTCCGGCCAACTTCCCGACGCGCTCCTGACAGGCCCCCCGCTCCCCTGTCACTCTTCCCACGACCGACTCACAGCGACCGCACAGCGCTCACGCGTCCCGCGCCACCCGCGCCCGGACCCGGAGCACGCACCGCGCACCTCGCACCGCCCTGTTCTGCCCCGGACGCCCCAACCCACCGTCCGGTCTCCCTCGGCCGCGCGACCGGCGGCCACGCAGAAGGAGTCAGTGTTGAGCAGCAGCCCCTCCAGCAACCCCTCCCGCAGACGCGCCTCCCGCCGCCGCACCGCCACCGTCGCCCTGGCCGGTGTCGCCGCGCTCATCGCCGCCGCCGTCCAGTCCGGCGCGGCGACCGCGGCGCCCGCCAAGCCCCAGCCGGGCAAGGCGAACCCCGCCCACAGCTCCGTACGCCTCACCGCCGCCCAGCGCGCCGGACTGATCCGGGACGCCGACGCCGGCCGGGCGGACACCGCCCGCTCGATCGGGCTCGGTGCCGAGGAGAAGCTCGTCGCCCGCGATGTCGTCAAGGACGGCGACGGCACCCTGCACACCCGCTACGAGCGCACCTACGCGGGCCTGCCCGTGCTCGGCGGCGACCTGATCGTGGACACCGCGCCCTCGGGCGCGACCCGGCGCGTGGTGAAGGCGTCGGGCGCCACGCTGAAGGTCGCCGGCCTCACCCCGGCCGTGCCGAAGGCCACGGCGGAGCGGCAGGCGGTGGCGCGGGCGAAGAAGCTCGGCGGCACCAAGTCGGCCGCAGACAGCGTGCGCACGGTGATCTGGGCCGCCACCGGCAAGCCGGTCCTCGCCCACGAGACGGTGGTCGGCGGCCTCCAGGACGACGGCACCCCCAGCGAGCTGCACGTCATCACCGACGCCACCTCCGGCGAGAAGCTCTACGAGTACCAGGGCATCCGCACCGGCGTCGGCAACACCCAGTACAGCGGCCAGGTCCCGCTCACCACCACCCAGTCCGGCTCCGCGTACACCCTGACCGACGGGGACCGGGGCGGCCACAAGACGTACAACCTCAACCGGGGCACCTCCGGCACCGGCACCCTGTTCTCGCAGGGAACCGACACCTGGGGCAACGGCACGATCTCCGACCCGGCGACGGCGGGCGCGGACGCGCACTACGGGGCTGCGGTCACCTGGGACTTCTACCAGGACACGTTCGGCCGCAGCGGCATCAAGAACAACGGCGTCGGCGCCTACTCCCGTGTGCACTACGGGAATTCGTATGTGAACGCCTTCTGGAGCGACTCCTGCTTCTGCATGACCTACGGCGACGGCTCCGGCAACGCCGACCCGCTGACCGCCCTGGACGTCGCCGGGCACGAGATGAGCCACGGCGTCACCTCCAACACGGCCGGGCTCAACTACTCGGGTGAGTCGGGCGGGTTGAACGAGGCGACGTCCGACATCTTCGGCACCGGCGTGGAGTTCTACGCGAACAACGCCTCCGACCCCGGTGACTATCTCATCGGCGAGAAGATCGACATCAACGGCGACGGCACCCCGCTGCGTTACCTGGACAAGCCGAGCAAGGACGGCGCGTCCAAGGACAGTTGGTACTCCGGCATCGGCGGGGTGGACGTGCACTACTCCTCCGGCCCGGCGAACCACTTCTTCTATCTGCTGAGCGAGGGCAGCGGCGCCAAGGTGATCGACGGCGTCTCCTACGACTCCCCCACCGCCGACGGCCTCCCGGTCACCGGCATCGGCCGGGACAAGGCCCTCCAGATCTGGTACCGGGCGCTCACCACCAAGTGGACCTCCACCACCAACTACTCCGGCGCCCGCACCGGCACCCTGGCCGCCGCCGGTGAGCTGTACGGCACCACGAGCGCCGAGTACGCGGCCGTGCAGGACGCCTGGGCGGGCGTCGGGGTCGGCACCCGGCCCGGCGGCGACACGGGCACCTCGTACGAATCCACCACTCCGGTGGCGATCCCGGACAACGGTCCCGCCATCACCTCGGACATCACGGTCACCGGCAGGAGCGGAAACGCGCCAAGCAACTTGCGCGTGGCCGTCAACATCACCCACACCTGGCGCGGTGATCTGGTGATCGATCTGGTCGGCCCGTCGGGCACCTCGTACCGGCTGAAGAACTTCAGCTCCTCGGACTCCGGGGACGACGTGGACGAGACGTACACCGTCAACGCGTCGGCCGAACCCGCCGACGGCACTTGGAAATTGAAGGTCCAGGACCAGGCGGCGCAGGACAAGGGCATGCTCAACTCCTGGAAGGTCACCTTCCCGTAGACCACCCCTCCGCCGCCCCTCGCGGCCGGTGAACGGGTGCCGTCGGATGGGTGAACAGCCCTCCGGACGGCACCCGTTCACACGCCCGCAACAACATCAAGACGCAAGGTTTCGGCCAACATCACCACAGGGTCATGACATGTACGCGTCCCTGGTGCCACGCTCTCCCCACCCGCCGCAGCACAGCGACTTCAGTACGCACCACCCCGGCCAGTGACCCCACGCTGGCCGACGCCCCCACGTCAAGGAGCTACTGTGAGCCCCCTCTACGCGCGTCACAAGCGCACCACGCTCGTCATCGCCACCGCCGTCGCCGCCGGTGCGCTCCTCTCCACGGGCCTGTCCTCCAGCGCGAGCGCCGAGAGCAAGACCCTGGCCGGTGCCCCGACGCTGCTGTCGGCCTCGGCGCGCACCACGCTGATCCAGCAGGCGCAGACCGACGCCCCGGAGACCGCCCAGCGCATAGGTCTCGGCGCCAAGGAGAAGCTGGTGGTCAGAGACGTCGTCAAGGACGTCGACGGCACCGTGCACACCCGCTACGAGCGCACCTACGCGGGCCTGCCGGTCCTCGGCGGCGACCTCGTGGTGCACACCGCCAAGTCCGGCAAGGCCGAGGGCGTCACCAAGGCCACCACGTCGGCCATCAAGGTGGCCTCGCTGAAGCCGCAGGTCACCCCGGCCAAGGCGGAGAAGCAGGCGGTCGGTGCCGCGAAGACCCTCGGTTCCGCCAAGACCGCGTCGGACGGCGCCCGCAAGGTCATCTGGGCCGGCTCCGGCAAGCCCGTCCTCGCCTACGAGACGATCGTCGGCGGCCTCCAGGACGACGGCACCCCGAACCAGCTCCACGTCATCACCGACGCGGCCACCGGCAAGAAGCTCTTCGAGTACCAGGGCATCGAGAACGCGACCGGCAAGACGCTGTACTCCGGCACGGTCACCCTCAACTCCGTGCAGTCGGGCTCGACGTACCAGCTCACCGACAGCGCCCGGGGCAACCACAAGACCTACAACCTGGCCCGCAAGACGTCCGGCACGGGCACCCTGGTGTCCAGCACCACCAACGTCTTCGGCACCGGCACCGCCTCCAGCTCCTCCTCCGACCAGACCGCGGCCGCCGACGCCGCCTACGGCGCGGCGGAGACCTGGGACTTCTACAAGAACACCTTCGGCCGCAGCGGCATCAAGAACAACGGCGTCGGCGCCTACTCCCGCGTCCACTACGGCAACGCCTACGTGAACGCGTTCTGGGACGACTCCTGCTTCTGCATGACCTACGGCGACGGCTCCGGCAACGTCGACCCGCTGACCTCGCTGGACGTCGCGGGCCACGAGATGAGCCACGGTGTCACCTCCAACACCGCGGGCCTGAACTACTCGGGCGAGTCCGGCGGCCTGAACGAGGCCACGTCCGACATCTTCGGCACCGGCGTGGAGTTCTACGCGAACAACGCCTCGGACCCCGGTGACTACCTCATCGGCGAGAAGATCGACATCAACGGCGACGGCACCCCGCTGCGCTACATGGACAAGCCCAGCAAGGACGGCGGCTCGGCCGACTACTGGTCCTCCACGGTCGGCAACAAGGACGTGCACTACTCGTCCGGCGTCGCCAACCACTTCTTCTACCTGCTGTCCGAGGGCAGCGGCGCGAAGACGATCAACGGGGTCTCGTACAACTCCCCGACCTCCAACGGCTCCACGGTCACCGGCATCGGGCGCGCCAAGGCGCTCCAGATCTGGTACAAGGCGCTCACGACGTACTTCACGTCGACGACCAACTACAAGGCGGCCCGCACCGGCACCCTGAACGCGGCCTCCGCGCTCTACGGCGGCACCTCCAGCGCCGAGTACAAGGCGGTGGCGGCTGCCTGGTCGGCGGTCAACGTCAGCTAGCAGTCCAGTAGTTGAGACTGGGCGCCCCCTGGGAAGGTGATCTTCCGGGGGGCGCCCTAGTCTGGTGCCCATGTCCTCGGCGCCCTTCACCTACGAGCCGGTCGGCGCGACCCGCGACGATCTCGCCGTCTGCCCGCCCGGCTTCCACCACCTCTTCTCCCGCACCCGGATCGGCGAGGGTCCGGGCGTCTTCCGCCGGGCCACGGAGGCGGTCCTGACCTGGGAGATGCACCGCGCGATGGGCGTCGGCATGGAGACCTCCGCCGAGCGCGCGACCCCCGGCACCGAGGTCACGGTCAACCTCGCGGGCATGATCAAGGCTCCCTGCCGGGTCGTCTGGGCCGCCGACGAGCCCCGCCGCGCGGGCTGGGCGTACGGCACCCTGCCCGGCCACCCCGAGGACGGCGAGGAAGCCTTCGTCGTCGAGCGCACCGGCGACGGCACGGTCTGGCTCACGGTCGCCGCCTACAGCCGCCCCGCCAAGTGGTACACCCGCACCGCCGGCCCCCTCGCCCGCGCCCTCCAGCACGCCTACGCCCGCCGCTGCGGCGCCACCCTGAAGCGGCTCTGCGCGGACGAGGACGAGAGCTAGGCCGCGGCCTCCTGGGCCAGCGCCTCCCGCACCGCGGGCTCGACGGCGGTCAGCACACTCCAGGACGCCCCGCCGTCCAGCTTCTTCCGTGCCTTGGTGGGCTCGGCCGTCATCTCCACGGTGGCGGTGTCCCCGTGCGTCGTGACGGTGACCCGCAGGGCCACCTCCACGTCACCGGGCCCGGCGTACCGCACGTCCAGCTTCCCGTGCGTGAACTCCACGACCTCCCGCACCCGAGGCGCGGACACCCCCTTGAGCGCGTGCAGCACGGTGTCCGTCACCTGGTACGGCGTGGTCCCCGGCCGTATCGGCACCTCCACCCGCCCCACGGCCGGCACGACGGCGGCCCGCTCGTCGAGCACCACCCCGTACCGCCGCGCCGCCCGTCCCGCCTGCCCGGTGCTCGACGTGGCGATCAGGCACACGAACACCACCCCCCACCCGGCCCCGATGCCCACCCCTTCCGCCAGGGCCCCCGCCCACCCCCTCCCGTCGGAGACCAGGAGGGCGACGGCGGCACCGCCGACGACGAGCACGACGACCAGCGCCGCGACGGCCAGGCGACGCACGGCCGCGAGCCAGTAAGTGAACATCTGGGCTGAGAGTCCTTGTCCGTTGTCGGAGGGTGAACGATACGGCTCACCCTCCGGCAGCGAACGCTCAGCGCAGCAGCACCCCCGCCGACTCCACCGCCTCCTCCGAAGGCGCGGTCACCAGGCCCGTCTCCGCTGTGGAGGCGAGGAGGCGGTGGGTGGGGAGGATGCGGACGGTGTAGCCGAAGGGGCCGGTGCGGTCGAGGAAGAGGGGGCCCTCGTAGAGCCAGCGGCCCTCCAGGTCGGGGTTGCCGACCGGCTTCAGCGGGACCGTGCTCGCGTCGGTGATGCGGTCGCCGGAGTCGACCCGGCCGGAGACCACCTGCACCTCCACGTCGTCCGGGGTCAGCTCACCGAGCCCCACCCGCACCCGCAGCCCGACACTGGAGCCCAGCTCCGCCGTGGCGGTGGGCGCCGTGGTCTCCACGTGGTCCACGCTCACCCCCGGCCACGCGGCCCGCACCCGCGCCTTCCAGCCGGCCAGTTCGCGCGCGGTGTCCGGGGCGAGCGCGCGGTGGGCCTGGGCGGCCGGGGCGTAGAGCCGCTCGACGTACTCGCGGACCATGCGGCCGGCCAGCACCTTCGGGCCGAGCAGGGTGAGGGTCTGGCGGACCATCTCGATCCACCGGTCGGGCAGCGAGGCCCGGCCGCGCTCGTAGAAGCGGGCGGTGACCCGGCCCTCCAGGAGTTCGTACAGCGCGGCGGCCTCGATGTCGTCCCGGCGCTCGTGGTCGGTGGCCGCGCCGTCCGCCGTGGGGATGGCCCAGCCGAAGTCGGGCTGGAACCATTCGTCCCACCAGCCGTCCAGCACCGAGAGGTTGAGACAGCCGTTGAGCGCGGCCTTCATCCCGGACGTGCCGCACGCCTCCAGCGGGCGCAGCGGGTTGTTCAGCCAGATGTCGCAGCCGGGGTAGAGCTTCTGCGCCATCCCCATGCCGTAGTCGGGCAGGAACACGATCCGGTGCCGCACCCGCGGGTCGTCCGCGAACCGCACCAGTTCCTGGACGAGCTTCTTGCCGCCGTCGTCCGCCGGGTGCGCCTTGCCCGCCACCACGATCTGCACCGGCCGCTGCGGATGCAGCAGCAGCTCGGTCAGCCGCTCCTTGTCCCGCAGCATCAGCGTGAGCCGCTTGTACGAGGGCACGCGCCGGGCGAAACCGATGGTGAGCACGTCCGGGTCGAGCACCCCGTCGATCCAGCCCAGCTCGGCGTCGGCCGCCCCGCGCTGCCGCCAGGAGGCGCGCAGCCGGGACCGTACCTCCAGTACGAGCTGTTCGCGCAGGGTGCGGCGCAGCTCCCAGATCTCCTGGTCCGGGATCTCCGCGACCGCGTCCCAGCGCTCGGAGCCGCCGACGGTCAGCGCGTCCTCGGCCCGCTGCACGCCGAGCTGGCGCGAGCCGAGCCGCAGCACCTCGGGGGCGACCCAGGTCGGGGCGTGCACCCCGTTGGTGACCGAGGTGATCGGCACCTCCTCGGCGTCGAACCCCGGCCAGAGCCCGGCGAACATCTCCCGGCTGACCTGCCCGTGCAGCAGGGACACCCCGTTGGCCCGCTGGGCCAGGCGCAGGCCCATCACGGCCATGTTGAAGAGGCCCGGCTCGCCGCCCGGATAGGTCTCGGTGCCCAGCGCCAGCACCCGGCGCGGGTCGAGCCCGGACAGCTCGGCGTCGGGCCCGAAGTGCCGGGCGACCAGGTCCCGGTCGAAGCGGTCGATGCCGGCGGGCACGGGGGTGTGCGTGGTGAACACCGTCCCGGCCCGTACGGTCTCCAGCGCCGCGTCGAAGTCGATTCCCAGCCGGCCCAGTTCGGCGATCCGCTCCAAGCCCAGGAACCCGGCGTGCCCCTCGTTGGTGTGGAACACCTCCGGCTCGGCGTGCCCGGTGAGCCGGCAGTAGGTGCGCACCGCGCGGACACCTCCTATGCCGAGCAGCATCTCCTGGAGCAGCCGGTGCTCGCTGCCACCGCCGTAGAGCCGGTCGGTGACACCGCGTTCGGCGGGGTCGTTCTCCTCCACGTCGGAGTCGAGCAGCAGCAGCGGCACCCTGCCGACCTGCGCGACCCAGATCCGGGCGTGCAGGGCGCGGCCGCCGGGCAGCGCGAGGGAGACGCGGGCGGGGGTGCCGTCGTCCTCCTTGAGCTGGACGAGGGGCAGCTCGTTGGGGTCGAGCACGGGGTAGTGCTCCTGCTGCCAGCCGTCGCGGGAGAGGGTCTGGCGGAAGTAGCCGTGCCGGTAGAGCAGTCCGACGCCGATCAGCGGGGCGCCCAGGTCGCTGGCGGCCTTGAGGTGGTCGCCGGCCAGGATGCCGAGGCCGCCGGAGTACTGGGGCAGGGCCGCGGTGATGCCGAACTCGGGCGAGAAGTACGCGACCGCGGCGGGCAGCCCGTCGCCCTGCTGCTGGTACCAGCGGTCGCCGGTCACGTAGTCGTCCAGGTCGTCGGCGACCGCGGTCAGCCGGCGCAGGAAGCGCCGGTCCTCCGCCAGCTCGGCGAGCCGCTCGGGGCTCACCCGGCCCAGCAGCCGTACGGGGTCGCCCTCGGCGGCGGCCCAGTGCCCGGGGTCGACGGACTGGAACAGGTCGCGCGTCTCCGCATGCCAGGACCAGCGCAGGTTGCGCGCCAGGTCGCTGAGCGGCCGGAGGGGTTCGGGGAGAACTGGACGGACGGTGAACCGACGGATCGCCTTCACATTCCACCTCGGACGCGTCGCATGGTGAGACGCACGGCGCTGTACGTCTCGTCGTCATTGTCGACGGTAGTGGTTACCGGGGCGTCACCGAGGAAGCATCCGGGTGAAGCGGCCCGAAAACGGCACATCCGGTACGCAGGTGAACGGAGCGCGGAGGAGGGGCGCGGGGTGCGCAAGCGCCGGGAAGTGCCGGGAAGTACGGGGAAGCACCGGGAATTGGCCGAACCCCGCCGTACCGGGGGGAGTCAAGGCACGCCGGGCGGGAATCCGGGAGAGGTAAGGCCGGGCCCGTACGCAGTTGTACGCGCGAGTAGTTGACCAAAGTTCCGGATTGCCCACCCGAACCGGGTGGGAAGGCTCCCCCGGTACGACGCACCAGGCACCACAGCACCGCAGCAGGAACCGTCGCCCGCACACCCGGCCCACACCCATGTCGACGCGGACAGGAGCGGTCATGCCCGCCACGCACCACTCGTCAGCACCGGTGACCCCCGGCAAGGCGGCCGGCAGAAAACCGGCCCGGCCGGCCCACAAGGCCCCACCGCCGGACGCGGCCCCGACCGCCGGGCCGGAAGGAAGCCGGCCTGTGACGGGCCGTATCCCGGTCCTGGACGTGCGGCCGGTGGTCCAGGGCGGGCGCAGGCCCGCGAAGGCGGTGCCCGGCGAGGTCTTCGAGGTGTCGGCCACCGTGTTCCGCGAGGGGCACGACGCGGTCGCCGCCGATGTCGTACTGCGCGACCCGGACGGCCGCCCGGGACCGTTCACCCCGATGCGCGAACTCGCCCCCGGCACCGACCGCTGGGGCGCCACGGTCAGCGCGGACCGGCCCGGAAACTGGACCTACTCGGTGGAGGCATGGTCCGACCCGCTCGCCACCTGGCGGCACACCGCCGAGATCAAGATCCCGGCCGGCATCGACACCGACGCCGTACTGGAGGAGGGCGCGCTGCTGTACGAGCGCGCGGCCGCCGGGGTCCCGGCGGAGCACCGGGACACCGTGCTGGACGTGGTCACGGCCCTGCGCGACGAGGACCGCCCGGCCGCCTGGCGTCTGGCCTCGGCCCTGGCCCCGGAGGTCTCCGAGATCCTCGCCCGCCACCCCCTGCGCGAACTGGTGACGGCCTCCGACCCGCTCCCCCTCCAGGTGGAGCGGCAACGGGCGCTGTACGGCTCCTGGTACGAGTTCTTCCCGCGCTCGGAAGGGACGTTGGACGAACCCCACGGCACCTTCCGGACGGCGGAGAAGCGTCTGGAGGCCATCGCGGAGATGGGCTTCGACGTGGTCTACCTCCCGCCGATCCATCCCATCGGGACGACCCATCGCAAGGGCCGCAACAACACCCTGACCGCGACCCCGGACGACGTCGGGGTCCCGTGGGCGATCGGCTCCCCGGAGGGCGGCCACGACGCCGTCCACCCCGACCTCGGCACGCTGGACGACTTCGACCACTTCGTGGACCGCGCACGGGAGTTGGGGCTGGAGGTGGCCCTGGACTTCGCGTTGCAGTGCTCCCCTGACCACCCCTGGGTGGAGAAGCACCCCCAGTGGTTCCACCACCGCCCCGACGGCACGATCGCCTACGCCGAGAACCCCCCGAAGAAGTACCAGGACATCTACCCGATCGCCTTCGACGCCGACATGGACGGCCTGGTCACCGAGACCGTACGGGTGCTCCGCCACTGGATGGAGCACGGCGTCCGCATCTTCCGCGTCGACAACCCGCACACCAAGCCCGTGGTGTTCTGGGAACGGGTCATCGGGGAGATCAACCGCGCCGACCCCGACGTCATCTTCCTGGCGGAGGCGTTCACCCGCCCCGCGATGATGCACACCCTCGCCCAGGTCGGCTTCCAGCAGTCGTACACCTACTTCACCTGGCGCAACGACAAGCAGGAGCTGACCGAGTACCTCACCGAACTCTCGGGGGAGGCGGCCGCCTACATGCGGCCCAACTTCTTCGCCAACACCCCGGACATCCTGCACGCCTACCTCCAGCAGGGCGGGCGCCCGGCCTTCGAGGTGCGGGCGATCCTCGCGGCGACCCTCTCCCCCACCTGGGGCATCTACAGCGGCTACGAACTCTGTGAGAACGAGCCGTTGAAGGCGGGCAGCGAGGAGTACTGGGACTCGGAGAAGTACCAGCTCAAGCCGAGGGACTGGGAGGCGGCCGCCCGCGAGGGCCGCACCATCGCGCCGCTCATCACCCGGCTCAACGAGATCCGCCGGGAGAACCCGGCCCTGCACCAGCTCAGGGACATCCACTTCCACCACGCGGACCAGGACGGAGTGATCGTCTACTCCAAGCGCAGCGGTTCGAACACGGTTCTGGTGGTCGCCAACCTCGACCCGCACCACACCCAGGAGGCCACGGTCTCGTTGGACATGCCGCAACTCGGCCTCGACTGGCACGAGTCGGCGCCGGTGCGCGACCTGCTCACCGGCGAGTCCTATCACTGGGGCAGGGCCAACTATGTGCGACTCGAACCGGGTCGTCGACCCGCGCATGTGTTCTCGGTTCTGCGACCGTCCAACCCGCGGATCGGAGGGTCACCCGCCATATGATCGTCAACGAGCCCGTTCCCGACACCTTCGAGGACACGCCGGCCAAGGACCGGGACCCGGAATGGTTCAAACGTGCCGTCTTCTACGAGGTCCTGGTCCGTTCCTTCCAGGACAGCAACGGCGACGGTGTCGGTGACCTCAAGGGTCTGACCGCCAAACTCGACTACCTGCAATGGCTCGGCGTGGACTGCCTCTGGCTCCCGCCGTTCTTCAAGTCCCCGCTGCGCGACGGCGGTTACGACGTCTCCGACTACACGGCCGTGCTCCCCGAGTTCGGGGACCTCGCGGACTTCGTGGAGTTCGTGGACGCCGCGCACCAGCGGGGCATGCGGGTCATCATCGACTTCGTCATGAACCACACCAGTGATCAGCACCCGTGGTTCCAGGAGTCCCGCAACAACCCCGAGGGCCCGTACGGGGATTACTACGTCTGGGCCGACGACGACAAGCAGTTCCAGGACGCCCGGATCATCTTCGTCGACACCGAGGCGTCGAACTGGACGTACGACCCGGTGCGCAAGCAGTACTACTGGCACCGCTTCTTCTCGCACCAGCCGGACCTGAACTACGACAACCCGGCCGTGCAGGAGGAGATGATCTCGGCGCTGAAGTTCTGGCTGGACCTCGGCATCGACGGGTTCCGGCTGGACGCGGTGCCGTACCTCTACCAGCGCGAGGGCACCAACTGCGAGAACCTCCCCGAGACCCACGACTTCCTGAAGCGGGTCCGCAAGGAGGTCGACGAGCAGTACGCCGACAAGGTCGTGCTGGCGGAGGCCAATCAGTGGCCCGAGGACGTGGTCGACTACTTCGGCGACTACTCCACCGGCGGCGACGAATGCCACATGGCGTTCCACTTCCCGGTCATGCCCCGCATCTTCATGGCCGTCCGCCGCGAATCCCGCTACCCGGTCTCGGAAATCCTCGCCAAGACCCCGGCGATCCCCACGAATTGCCAGTGGGGCATCTTCCTGCGCAACCACGACGAGCTGACCCTCGAAATGGTCACCGACGAGGAACGCGACTACATGTGGGCCGAGTACGCGAAGGACCCGCGTATGCGCGCCAACATCGGCATCCGCAGGCGCCTCGCACCCCTCCTGGACAACGACCGGAACCAGATCGAGCTGTTCACCGCTCTCCTGCTCTCCCTGCCGGGCTCGCCGATCCTGTACTACGGCGACGAGATCGGCATGGGCGACAACATCTGGCTCGGCGACCGGGACGCGGTGCGTACGCCGATGCAGTGGACCCCCGACCGCAACGCGGGCTTCTCCTCCTGCGACCCCGGCCGGCTCTTCCTGCCGACCATCATGGACCCCGTCCACGGCTTCCAAGTCACCAACGTGGAAGCCTCGATGTCGTCGCCGTCCAGCCTCCTGCACTGGACCCGCCGCATGATCGAGATCCGCAAGCAGAACCCGGCCTTCGGACTGGGCTCGTACACCGAACTGGTCTCGTCCAACCCGGCGGTGCTCGCGTTCCTGCGGGAGTACGAGGACGACCTCGTGGTCTGCGTGCACAACTTCTCCCGGTTCGCGCAGCCCACCGAGCTGGATCTGCGCCAGTTCACCGGACGGCACCCGGTGGAGCTGTTCGGCGGGGTGCGCTTCCCGGCCGTCGGCGAGCTGCCGTACCTGCTGACGCTGGCCGGGCACGGCTTCTACTGGTTCCGGTTGCGCCAGGACGCCGTGTAGTCCGGGTAGTTGCGATCGAGCGGGGCGACCACCGGTTTCCGCCGCCCCGCTCGGGGCACCGTTCAGTAACACCCCGACGACCCGGGGAAAGGACGTGACGCCCCATGGCGGAAACGGTCACCCCCTCCAGCACGTCAGGCACTACGACCGAGCTGCTCGAATCGCTCGATCCCCTGTTGCGCGAATGGCTGCCCCGGCAGCGCTGGTTCGCCGGGAAGGGGCGCGCGGTCACCGGTTTCGACCTGGTGGCTGCCACTGAACTCCTGCCTCCCGAGGGGAGGTTGGGGCTCTACCACGTACTCCTGCGCGTCCATCAGCCGCCGGTGCCGGGCGCTCTCCCGCAGCCCGGTGACTGCTACCAGTTGCTGATAGGCGTGCGCGAGGCGCTGCCACCCCGGCTGGCGCCCGCGCTGATCGGCCATGTCGTGGACGGCCCGCTCGACGGGCGCACGGTCTACGACGCCCTGTACGACCCCCGGCCCGCCGAAGTGCTGCTGGAAGCCCTGCGCACCGGCGCCCGCGTCGGCGCGCTGCGCTTCGAGCGGGACCCGGCGCACGAGATCCGGGACCAGCTCGTGGCCCGGCTGATGACCGCCGAGCAGTCCAACTCCTCGGTGGTGTACGGCGATACGTTCATCCTCAAGCTGTTGCGCCGGGTCACCCCCGGCGTCAACCCCGACCTGGAACTGCCGCTCGCCCTGGCCCGCGAGGGCTGCGAGCGGGTGCCCGCGCCGGTGGCCTGGCTCCGCGCCGACCTGGACACCGAGCCGTACGTCCTCGCGGTGCTCCAGCCCTTCATGAACGGCGCGACCGACGGCTGGGAACTGGCCCTGCGCGAGCTGGCCAAGGGCGAGGACTTCACCCGCGAGGCGCGGGCGCTGGGCCGGGCCACCGCCGAGGTGCACACCGCCCTCGCCCGCGCCCTGCCGACCGTCACCCTCGGCCATGCCCAACTGGAGCTGCTGGCAGGCGGGATGACCGAGCGGCTCGCGGCTGCCGTCCAGGCGGTGCCCGCGCTGCGGCCGTACGAGACCGGGCTGCGCTCGGCCTTCGAGGCGCTGGCCGACCTGGCCCGCGAGGGGCAGACCTGGACCGCGCAGCGGGTGCACGGCGATCTGCACCTCGGTCAGTGCCTGCGCTCGCCGGGCGACGGCTGGTCGCTGATCGACTTCGAGGGCGAGCCGTCCCGTCCGCTGGCCGAGCGGCGCATGCCGCAGCCCGCGGTGCGCGACATCGCGGGCATGCTGCGCTCCTTCGACTACGCGGCCCACTCCGCCAAGACTCCGGCGCCCGACTGGGCCCACGCCTGCCGGGCCGCCTACTGCACCGGGTACGCCGAGGTCACCGGCCGCGACCCCCGTACCGACCCGGTGATGCTGCGCGCGTACGAGACCGACAAGGCGATCTACGAGGTCGTCTACGAGGCCCGGCACCGGCCCGAGTGGCTGGCGGTCCCGATGTCGGCGGTGCGCCGTCTCGCCTCGCCCGACCTGTCATGAGCCCGACCTGACCCCGACCGGGAGACTCGTCCGTGACGTCCAAGAAGCCAGCCGGCCCGAAGAGCAAGTCCGGCAAGAAGCAGGCCAAGTCCTCGCAGGCGGCACCGGTGAAGCAGGTCCGGGCGAAACCCGGCAGGCAGGCGGACTCGCCGGAGAACGCGCCCGCGATCCCGAAGGCGCGTACGCCCGAGGTGCCCGCGGTCTCCCCCGCTCTGGACCCGGCCGACCGTGAGCGGCTGCTCGCGGGCACGCACCACGACCCGCACACCGTGCTGGGCGGGCATCCGGTGCCCGGCGGGGTCGCCTTCCGGGTGTTCCGGCCGTACGCGGAGGCGGTGACCGTCGTCTTCGACGACGTGCGGGCGGAGCTGAGCGACGACGGGGAGGGCTTCTTCTCCGGCCTGCTCCCGCTGACCGAGGTCCCGGCCTACCGGCTGCTGGTGTCGTACGACGGCACGGAGCACGAGACCGAGGACCCGTACCGCTTCCTGCCCACGCTCGGCGAGCTGGACCTGCATCTGCTGGGCGAGGGGCGGCACGAGGAGCTGTGGCAGGCGCTCGGGTCGCGGGTACTCACCCAGCAGGGCGTCACCGGGACCCGGTTCGCGGTGTGGGCGCCGAACGCGCTCGGGGTGCGGGTCGCGGGCGGCTTCGACTTCTGGGACGCGACCGGCTTCCCGATGCGCTCGCTGGGCTCGACCGGGGTGTGGGAGCTGTTCGTGCCGGGGGTCGGGGAGGGTGAGCTGTACAAGTACGAGATCACCCGCCCGGACGGCTCGCGCACCCTGCGCGCGGACCCGATGGCCCGGCGTACGGAGGTGCCGCCGGCCACGTCCTCGATCGTGGACGTCTCCCGCCACGAGTGGGGCGACGCTCAGTGGATGGCCCACCGCGCGGACCGCCCGGTGCACGAGGCGCCGTTCTCGGTGTACGAGGTGCATCTGCCGTCCTGGCGACCAGGACTGACGTACCGTCAGCTTGCCGAACAACTGCCCGCGTATGTCGGTGATCTCGGCTTCACGCACGTCGAGTTGATGCCGGTGGCCGAGCATCCCTTCGGGGGTTCCTGGGGCTATCAGGTCACCGGGTTCTACGCCCCGACGGCCCGGCTCGGTACGCCCGACGACTTCAAGTACCTGGTGGACAAGCTGCATCAGGCGGGCATCGGGGTGCTGATGGACTGGGTGCCCGCCCATTTCCCGCGTGACGAGTGGGCGTTGGCCGAGTTCGACGGGCGCCCGCTGTACGAGCACGGCGATCCGCTGCGGGCCGCCCATCCGGACTGGGGCACGCTGGAGTTCGACTTCGGGCGGCGCGAGGTGCGGAACTTCCTGGTCGCCAACGCGGTGTACTGGTGCGAGGAGTTCCACATCGACGGGCTGCGCGTGGACGCGGTCGCCTCGATGCTCTACCTGGACTACTCGCGCGAGGCGGGCCAGTGGACGCCGAACGAGTTCGGCGGGCGGGAGAACCTGGACGCGGTCGCCTTCCTCCAGGAGATGAACGCCACCGTCTACCGGCGCTGCCCCGGCGTGGTCACCATCGCCGAGGAGTCCACCGCCTGGGACGGGGTGACCCGGCCGACCCATCACAAGGGGCCGAGCGGCTTCGGCGGGCTGGGCTTCGGGCTGAAGTGGAACATGGGCTGGATGCACGACTCGCTGGCGTACATGAGCCACGAGCCGGTGCACCGCAAGTACCACCACCACGAGATGACCTTCTCGATGGTGTACGCGTACAGCGAGAACTACGTGCTCCCCATCTCCCACGACGAGGTCGTGCACGGCAAGCGGTCGCTGGTCTCCAAGATGCCGGGCGACTGGTGGCAGCAGCGCGCCAACCTCCGCGCCTACCTGGCCTTCATGTGGGCCCACCCTGGCAAGCAACTCCTCTTCATGGGCCAGGAGTTCGCGCAGGGCGCCGAGTGGTCCGAGGCACACGGCCCGGACTGGTGGCTGCTGGACCCGGCCTACGGCGCCGAGTCCGAGCACCGGGGGGTACGGGAGCTGGTCCGCGACCTCAACACCGCGTACCGGGCGACCCCGGCCCTGTGGGAGCGGGACACCGATCCGGCGGGGTTCGAGTGGATCGTCGGGGACGCGGCGGAGGACAACGTCTTCGCGTTCCTGCGCCGCGACGCCGAGGGCGGCCCGCTGCTGTGCGTCGCCAACCTCTCCCCGCTGGCCCGCCACGACTACCGCCTCGGCGTCCCCGACGACATCCCCGCCTGGCACGAGACCCTCAACACCGACCTCGCCCGCTACGGCGGCGGCGATGTCGGTGTTGAGGGCACGGTCAAGCCCGAACCCCAGCCCTGGCACGGCCGCCCGGCCAGCATCCGCCTCACGCTGCCGCCGCTGGCGACGGTGTGGCTGCGGCCGGCGTAAAGCGACAGAAGACGACCCTCTCTCGGCTGTCCGCCGCTTTGGAAACGGCGGACGGCTGATAGACGGCACACGGTGGCGGACTCGGACCGGTGCCCCCTGGCGCGATGTCGTCGATACTGATCACGGCCGGTGACCAACACGGTCCCGCAACGCCTACACGGTTTGCCAGGGGTTGGTCTCGTAGCAGTCCACGAGCAGGTCTGTCACGTCGGGATCGACGGTCAACACCGCCTCATCGATGCTCGCGACCGGGACGGCCGGCGAGATGGAGTTCGAGAGGAAGGCCGCGAGGGTCGGAGAGCCGGACGCCCAGGCGCCGAGGTCTCGGAGGTGGATCTCACGCCGCTCGAACGGTATGCCCTTGGCCGCCAGTCCTCGCTGCAGAAGCTGCATCATGATTCCCGGCAATACGGCAGCCTGGGGCCAGATGACTCTCTCGCCGTCGAAGAAACCGATGTTCGAGATCGATGCCTCGCTGATCCGGCTGTCGCGATCGGTGAACAGAACGTCGTCGTACCCGGCGAGCACCGCCTGGCGCCGGCGAAGGCTGAGTCCGAATGTCCCGGCGTGCTTGACGTGGGGCAGATCCCGCTCGTACTCCACTGTCCGCAGTCGCACAGGTGAGGTCCGAGACGCGAGGGGAGCGCTCGTCGTCACAGCCACGTCCGGCTCCACCACCTCGCCGCTCAGCACGGCAGCCTGGTGACGGCTGAAGACGGTCACGCGAACCGTCACCGCGTCCGGGGAAGCAAGGAGCGCGTGCCGCACACAGGACCGCACCCGATCGTCGTCCAGCCCCGTTCCGAACAGCTCCCGCGTACTGTCGTCCAACCTCTTCAGGTGCAGATCCAGTCCTCGGACCGCTCGACCCCGCACCTGCAACGAGGAGAAGTGCGAGTAGTTGGCCCGCGCGAGCACCTTTAGGTCTTCGCTGTCCGCTTCGACACCGTTGACTTCCACCCGGTCGATGTCGACCCCTCCCTCATCCGTACCCAGCCCTACGGCCATCTCTCGCCCACCCTAGACACCGCCTTGACGTCACGCGCACTGGATCGACTTTCGCAACAGGCCCTACTCCTGTTTCAGCCCTGACGGCAGCAGGCCGGTATGCAGCACCCCCAAGCGCTGCGTTGCGCGGGTGAGGGCCACGTACAGGTCGCTGGTGCCGTAGGCGGCGGGGTCGACGACCAGGACCGAGTCGAATTCGAGGCCCTTGGACTGGCGGGGGTCGAGGAGGACCACGTTCCGGGTGAGGTCGGGCTCTTCGGCCGCCGTGACGCCGTCCAGTGCGGCGGCGAGGGTGGCGTGCAGGGCGCGGGGTGCGATGACCGCGAGCCGTCCCTCGGCGGGGGTCAGCTCGGCCACCGCCTGCGCCACCGCGCCGGGCAGGTCGTCGGAGGCGTCGCGTACCCAGGGGTGTACGCCGGTGGAGCGGACCGAGCTGGGCGGTTCGAAGTCCGGGTGTTCGGCGCGGACCACGGCGGCGGCCAGGTCCATGATCTCGGACGGGGTGCGGTAGTTGACCCCGAGCCGGGTGTGCTCCCAGCGGTCCTCGACGTACGGCTGGAGGATCTCCGACCAGGAGCCGACGCCGGCCGCCTCGGCGGTCTGCACCGGGTCCCCGACCAGGGTCATGGAGCGGGTCGGGCTGCGCCGCATCAGCAGCCGCCACGCCATCGGGGACAGCTCCTGCGCCTCGTCCACGATGATGTGCCCGAACGCCCAGGTCCGGTCGGCGGCGGCGCGCTCGGCGGCGCTGCGGTGGTCGTCCTCCTCGTGCCGCTCCGCGAACCGCTCGGCGTCGATGATGTCGTGTGCGCTGAGCACCTCGGAGGACTCCGGGTCGTCCTCCTCCTTGTCGTCGAACTCGTAGGTGCGGGACGCGTACGACACGTCCAGCACGCCCTGCGCGTACGCGATCTGCGTCTCCCGCTCCCGGTCGGCGCGGGCGCGGGCCAGCCGGTCGTCCTCGCCGAGGAGTTCGGCGGCCTCGTCCAGCAGGGGGACGTCCGCGACGGTCCAGGCGCGGGTCACGGGACGGCGTACCGCGTCGGCGTCCTCGGGCGAGAGGTGGCCGTCGGGCTCGGCGAGGAAGTCCGCGACCAGCCGGCGCGGGGTGATCCGGGGCCACAACTGGTCGATGGCGGCCCAGACTTCGGGGTTCTCGGCGAGTTCGTCGCGGATCTGGGTGATGTCGGAGGGGTCGAGCAGGCTGCTGCCGTCGTAGGGGTCGGTGCCCACGCGCTCGGCGTACAGGTCGGTGAGGGTGTTGAGGATGTGGCCCTCGAAGTGCTCGCGGGCCGCGTTGTGCGGCAGCTTGGCCGCGCGGGTGCGCTCGCGGGCGGTGGCGACCAGGCCCTCGTCGAGCATCAGCACCTCGCGGTCGTGCTCGACGGCGATCACCGGGTCGGGCAGCGCCTGCCGCTCGGCCACGACGGCGGCGAGCACGTCGGCCATCTCGGCGCGGCCCTTCACCACGGCCGCCTCGGGGGTGTCGGTGGCGGTGGCCTTCACGCCGGGGAACAGCTCGCCGACCGTGGCCAGCAGGACGCCGGTCTCGCCGAGCGAGGGCAGTACCTCGCCGATGTAGCCGAGGAAGGCGGGGTTGGGGCCGACGATGAGCACCGCGCGGCGGGCGAGCAGGTCGCGGTGCTCGTAGAGCAGGTAGGCGGCGCGGTGCAGGGCGACCGCGGTCTTGCCGGTGCCGGGGCCGCCCTCGACCACCATGATGCCCCGGTGGGGAGCGCGGATGATGTCGTCCTGCTCGGCCTGGATGGTCTGCACGATGTCGTTCATGCGGCCGGTGCGGGCGGTGTTCAGCGCGGCGAGCAGGACGGCGTCGCCGGTGGGGTCCTCGTGGCCGGTGCGGGTGTCGTCGCCGAGGTCGAGGATCTCGTCGTGCAGCGCGGTGACGGTACGGCCCTCGCTGGTGATGTGCCGGCGGCGGCGCAGGCCCATCGGGGTGTGGCCGGTGGCCACGTAGAAGGGGCGGGCGACGTCGGCGCGCCAGTCGATGAGGACGGGGGTGCGCTCGGTGTCCTCGCGGCGCAGGCCGATACGGCCGATGTGGTGGGTGGTGCCGTCGGCGAGGTCGATCCGGCCGAAGCAGAGCGAGCCGTCGACGGAGTTCAGCGCGGCGAGCAGCCCGGAGCGCTCGGCGACCAGGATGTCCCGCTCCAGGCGTGCCTGCTGGGGCTTGTCGCCCTGCGCGAGGGCGTCCTTGACGCCGGTCTCGGCGTCGCCGCGCAGCTCGTCCACGCGCTCGTAGAGTCCGTCGATGAATTCCTGCTCGAACCGCAATTCATCGTCCGGAAATTCGGTGTTTGACAATTCCACTCCCGCCCGCATATACTGTGCTCATCAAGCTTCCGCATGACCTCTTCGTGAAAGCATCATAAAGAAGTCGTGAACGGTCCAATATACCGAAAGAAATCCCCCGGGCGCCAATGCCCGGGGGATTTCTTTGCTTGCGGGTGTCTGGTTCAGAGCAGGTCGGCCAGCTCCTCCAGCAGCTTGCGCCTGGGGCGGGCGCCGACCAGGGAGCGCACCGGCTCACCGTCCTGGAAGACCAGCAGGGTGGGGGTGGAGAGCACCTGGTAGGCGAGGGTGGTGCCGGGGTTGCGGTCCACGTCGAGCTGGACCACCTTCAGCCGGTCGCCCTCCGCGAAGGCGATGTCCTTCAGCACCGGCGCGAGCTGGCGGCAGGGCCCGCACCAGTCGGCGGTGAACTGCACCAGCACCGGGAGATCGGCCCCGAGCACCTCCGCCTCGAAATTCGCGTCCGTGACCTCGTCAAGACCGCTCATCCTTTTTTCCCTCCCAGCTCGCACACGGGTTCCGGACCCCCCGGAACCAGCGCCTCGGCGGCCAGCCCGGCCCGCGCCTCCTCGGCCCGCCGCAACTGCCCCGCGACCGTCTCCCGCACCGCCACCAGCTCCCCGATGAGCCCGTCCAGCTCATCCAGCTTCCGCCGGTACACCTCCCGCGACGCCGGACACGCGTCCCCCTCCGCATGCCCGGCCCGCAGACACTCCACGAACGGCCGCGTCTCCTCCAGCTCGAACCCGAAGTCCCGGAGCGTGCGGATCTGCCTGAGCAGCACGAGATCCCGCTCGTCGTACTCCCGATACCCCTGCGCATCCCGCCGCGCGGGCAACAACCCCCGCGCCTCGTAATACCGCAACGCCCGAGTGGTCGTCCCGGCCCGCTCGGCCAGCTCACCGATTCGCATGTCAGGGACGGTAGGGGATGACGCAAGGGTGAAGGCAAACGGCCGGAACCACCTGATCGGGCGAGCCCGGAATGAGTAGTCTGAGATCTCACGTCGAGGCCGA
Source organism: Streptomyces bauhiniae (assembly GCF_004784475.1). Taxonomy (GTDB): domain Bacteria; phylum Actinomycetota; class Actinomycetes; order Streptomycetales; family Streptomycetaceae; genus Streptomyces; species Streptomyces seoulensis. Next base: position 873,307 of record NZ_SRRT01000001.1, on the reverse strand, counting down.
TACGAGGGGCGGATTCATGGATCCGGAGCTGGCCGCGCTGGCGGCAACCGCAGGGACAACCCTGGTGTCTTCGTTGACGACGGAGGTGTGGCAGCGAGCCAGGGACGGTATCGCCTCGTTGTGGAGGCGTAGTCAGCCGGAGCGGGCCGAGGCCATCGCCGCGGAGCTCGACACAACCCGCGTCGTCCTGATGGCCGCGCAGGGTGGCGGCGACGCGGACACGGCCGCAGAGCTGGGTGCGGAGTGGCAGGGCCGTATCCGGCGGCTTCTCGTGGCCCGTCCGGAGGCTGCCGAAGACCTTCGCTCGTTGCTCGCGGAACTGACCCCGGCGGCTGCTGTGACGTCGTCGGTGACGCAGCACGCCACCGCTTCCGGGCAGGCACGGGTCTACCAGGCAGGCCGAGACCAGAACTTCACCGAGCGGTGACCGGCGGCAACGACGCCCGGGCCGACGGCCAGGGCCGCGTCTACCAGGCATCCGGCGACCAGCACATCACCGAACACCATCACCACGGCCCCGACTGGAGTGGCCCCGACTCGGTTCGCCGGCCCGCGGTCGGCCGTGCCCCCGTGGTGCTCCGTGACCGGACCGAGGAGATGAGGCGGCTCCGCGCCGCCCTCGAACCCGGCGTCGGCAACCGTGTCTATGTCCTGCATGGCCTCGGCGGCTGCGGGAAGACCGCCGTCGCCTACACCCTCTTCGATCACGCCACCCACCATGCCGGCCGGATCGGCCTATGGGTCAACGCCTCGGACCCCGCCTCCCTGCGCGCCGGGATGCTCGCGGTCGCCGCCGACCGCGGTGCCACCGACGCCGAACTGATGGGTGCGCGCAGTGGGCTGCGTCCAGCGGCCGACCTCGTCTGGCAGTGCCTCGATCACTCCGACCAACCCTGGCTGTTGGTCCTCGACAACGCCGACAATCCCGCGATCCTCCGCGACGGCGGCTGGCTACGCACCAGCCCGGCCGGCATCGTCGTCGTTACGAGTCGACAAGCAGCAGCCCGCTGGTGGCCCGGCGCGGAACTCCTGCATGTCGGTGTGCTCCCGCGTGACGAAGCTGCTCTCGTACTGCGCGATCTCGCGCCCCACGCCGGAACGGTCGATGAAGCGGCGCTTGTCGCCGACCGCCTTGGTCGGCTACCGCTCGCACTCACACTTGCCGGCGGCTTCCTGGCCCACCAGGTCATCGACCCCTGGACCTTGGCCGACTACGGCCATCAGCTCGATGGCGGGGACGGCCGCGATCCCATCGAGCTGATCGATCAAGGCGCTTTGGACACCAGCGAATCACGGCATCTGCTCAGCCGCACCTGGCAGCTCTCTCTCGACGCCCTTGCCGGGCAGGGTTTGCCCGAAGCCAACAGCCTGCTGCGCCTACTCGCCTGCTGGGCGAACGACCCGCTGCCCGTGACCCTGCTCTCAGGCGCCGAAGTCGGCTCGGACCTCCCGGTGTTCCGCATCGAGTCAGCCCTTCGGGGGCTGCTCGACCAGTCCCTGACGGAGCTGTTGCCCGAAGGTGTGAGCTGCCTGCGCACCCACGGTGTGCTGCTCGACAGCGTGGCCCGGACCATCCCCTCCGACCAGAGGGAGCAACTCGCCGCAACGGCCGCCCGGCAACTCAAAGCCACGCTGCCGGAGAATCCGGAACGCGTCGCGCACGACCCTCATATCAACCTGCTTGCCCCTCATGTGCTGGCGCTGCTGCGAAGGGTTGTGGACTGGTCGGTCGCTCAATCGGTTGTGGAGGAGGCCACCGAGTGCTCGTTGAGGCTCGTAATCGCGCTCCATCGCGACGGCGACTTTTCCTCCGCGTTGGCCGCCGCCGACAGAGCCGTCGAACTCGCCAAGCAGTGTCTGCCCGAAGACCACCCGCTGGTCCTCAGGTTGCGCCAACGTGCCGGGCGGGCCCTGTACCGGCTCGGTCGATTCGAGGAAGCCGAGGTCTTGCATCGTCAAGTGCTCGAAGCATGCGAGCGCTCCCTCGGCTCTGCTGCCTTGGACACGCTGGAGAGCTGCCTGGGCCTGTCGCGGGCGCTGTGGCAGCTCGGGCGTGAACCCGAGGCAATGCAACTCATCTGGCGGGCCATCGCGGGCAGGAACGAGACATTGGGACCCGTCCACCCGCTGACGCTCATTGCGAAGGCATACGTGTCCGAAGTAGCCCCAGGACCAGAGTTGGACGAAGAAGTCGCCATGGGGCAGACCCTGGTCGCGGATTGTTATCGAACAGTCGGTGAGCAGCATTCGATCACATTGTTGGCTGAACTCGACCAGGCGGATCTCCTCCGACGCGCGGGACGAAACGCTGAGGCACTACCCACTGCCCGCAGAGCTCTTGCGGCGCACGAGCAGCGATACGGAGGCCTCTACCCGATCACGTTGGCCGCCAGAACCCTGCTGAGCAACATCCTCGCCGAACTCGGTCGGTACGCGGAAGCGATCGAGCAGATGGAGACAGTGGTGAACGCACGGACTGACGTACTGGGCACGTCTCACCCGTGGACAGTGTGGTCGGAGGGACGTCTGGACGAGTACCGGCGCTTGCTGAGCCAGCCGTAGCGAATCTCGAATCGCGTTGGCTCCATTGGCGTCGATCTCCTTACTGCGAGCATGCCGTGCCGGGCCCGCGGATTCGCGGTTGCGGCACGGCATGACACGGCAAGGTCGGAGGTGGCGACGTCAGGTGGTAGTGCTGTCCGCGGCCTTACGGGCCGACTCTGGCGTGATCTCCTGCTCCGAGTCCGGCTCCGCGACCGCGGTCACTTCGGTGGTCTCGACCGCCTCAGCCACCCCCGGTGTCTCCCGCCCCGGCAGCAACACCGCCACCACGACCGTCCCCACCCCGAGGATCACCGCCCCGATCAGGCTCGTATGCGCCACCGCGTCCGAGAACGACGACCCCACGGCCTCAGCCATACGATGCGCGCCCGAGGCCAAGGACGTTGCCTGCTGCTTGAGTTGGGCCGCCTGCTGCGGGTCGCCCGCGGCGGCCGCCTTCGCGGTGAGGGAGTGGGCCTTCTCGCCGATCGCCTGCGCCACCGCGTAGCCCGCGCCCACCGAGTCCTGGGCCGTGGCGAGGGCGTCGGCCGGGAGGCCGGACCCCTTTGTCGCCGACGTCAGGTGGTCGTCGTAGGACGTGGCCAGCAGGGAGCCCAGGATCGCGATGCCGAGGGAGCCGCCCAGTTCGAGGGAGGTGTCGTTGACCGCGCCGCCCACGCCCAGCTCGGACTCCGGGAACGCGCCCATGATCGCGTCCGTGCACGGGGAGAGGGCGAGGCCGATGGCGAGGCCCAGGATGATCAGGGACGGGACGAAGTCGGCGTACGTCGAGCCCGCGTCGACACGGGTCAGCAGCGCGAGCGCCACCGTACCGGCGACCATGCCCGCGCCGACCGTCCAGCGCATGCCGACGCGCGGGGTGAGGTAGCCGGTCACGGCGGAGCCGGCGAAGACCGCGCCGGCCAGGGGGAGCATGCGGACGCCGGTCTCCAGGGCGTCGTAGCCGAGGACGAACTGGAGGTGCTGGGTGAGGTAGTAGAACGCGCCGAAGACGGCCAGGAAGAAGAGGGCGACCGCGAGGTTGGAGCCCGCGAAGCGGCGGTTGGCGAAGCGGCGTACGTCCAGCACCGGGCGCGGGTGGCGGAGTTCCCACAGGACGAAGGCGATCAGGCCGACGCCCGCGACGACCGCCGCCGTCACCGCCTTGACGCCCCACCCGAAGTGCGGCCCCTCGATGATCATGTAGACCAGCGCGGCGATCCAGAGGACCGAGAGCAGACCGCCGACGTAGTCGATGCGGTCGTGGTGACCCGCCTTGGACGGCGGTACGAGGACCAGCGCGCCGACGATCGCCACGGCGGCGACCGGCACGTTGATCAGGAAGGTCGAGGCCCAGCCGTGGTCCCGCAGCAGCGCGCCCGCGACGACCGGGCCGGCCGCGATCGCGAGGCCCGCCGTGGCGGTCCACAGGGTGATCGCCTTGACCCGCTCGGCGCGCGGGAAGGTCGCCGCGAGCAGCGAGAGCGTCGCAGGCATGATCAGCGCCGCGCCGACTCCCATGACCGCTCGGGCCGCGATGACCGTGGCGGACGAGTCCGCGAGGTTGCCGAACACCGCGCCGCCGCCGAAGACGACGAGGCCGAGGATCAGCGCCCCGCGGCGGCTGTACTTGTCGCCGATCGCGCCGAGCAGCAGCATCAGCGCGGCGTACGGGACGGTGTAGCCGTCGATGACCCACTGGAGGTCCGCGCTGGACAGCCCGAGGTCGCGGGTCATGTCGGGCGCGGCGACCGTGAGGGCGGTGTTGGCCATCACGATGATCAGCAGGCTGAGGCAGAGCACGAGCAGCGCCCACCAGCGCCGGGCGTACGGGCGCTCCATCCTCTCGACCGGTTCGTTCATGACGAGTCGCATGACAGCGGCTGACCTTCCTCGACAACAGGCACAACGGGTACTTGCACAGTGGCGTGCAATTGCACAACCCTGTGCAATGTACGACCTTGCACAGGGCTGTGCAAGTCGAGAAGGTGTGCACAATGACTGCCATGACCACGGGTAACCCCAGCCGCGCCGACACCAACCGCCGCCGCATCCTCGACGTCGCCCTCGCCGAGCTGCTGCGCGACCCGGACGCCTCGATGGACCAGATCGCGCGCGCCGCCGGTGTCGTACGGCGCACGGTGTACGGGCACTTCCCCAGCCGGGAGGCGCTGATCGGCACGCTCGTCGACGAGGCGGTGCAGGTGCTGACGGACGCGGACCTGTGCGCCCGGGACGACGGCGCCGGACCGGCCGACGCGGTGGCCCGTTCCGTGCTCGCGGTGTGGGAGATCGCCGACCGCTACCGGCTGCTGGTCGCGCTGGCCCAGCGCACGGTCACCGTCCAGGGCATCCGCGACCGCCTCGCCCCCTTGCGCGAGCAGAAGACACAGGTGCTCCAACGTGGCCTGGACGAAGGGGTGTTCAGCTCGCCGCTGCCCGCCGCCGCGCTGGCCTTCGTGCATGAGCAGCTTCTTTTCGCGGTCATGGAGGCGGTGAACGAGGGGCTGCTTCCGCCCGAGGAGGCGGGGCCGGCGGCGGCGGTCACCGCGCTCACGGCGGCGGGCGTACCGAGCGACAGGGCACGGGAGTTGGTGGCGCGGGCGGGCGAGACGGCATGAAAGACCGGCCGCCCGGCCCCGGTTCAGGCGGGGTCGGGCGGCCGGCGACAGAAGGCCCCTCAGACGGGGGCCGGAACTCCCGTCACGCCTTGGCGAGTTCCTTTCCGCCCGCTTCCTCCTCCGCCGAGGGCCGCCCCTCGTCCAGCAACGTCGTCTCGTCGAACGGCAACTCCCCCGCGAGCACCCGCCGCACCCGCTCCGAGTCGATCTCCTTCGTCCACGTACCGATCAGCACCGTGGCGACCGAGTTGCCCGCGAAGTTGGTCAGCGCCCGTGCCTCGCTCATGAAGCGGTCGATACCGACGACCAGCCCGATCCCGTCCACCAGCGCCGGCTTGTGCGACTGGAGTCCGCCCGCGAGCGTGGCGAGACCGGCGCCGCTGACCCCCGCCGCGCCCTTGGACGCCAGTAGCAGGAACAGCAGCAGCGGGATCTGCTCACCGAGCGACATCGGCGTACCCAGCGCGTCCGCGATGTAGAGGGACGCCATGGTCATGTAGATCATGGTGCCGTCGAGGTTGAAGGAGTACCCGGTCGGCACGGTGATGCCCACGACCGCCTTGCTGACACCGAGGTGCTCCAGCTTGGCGATGAGCCTCGGCAGCGCGGACTCCGAGGACGAGGTCGACAGGATCAGCAGGAACTCACGGGCGAGGTACTTCAGCAGCGAGAAGATGTTCAGCCCGGAGACGATGCGCAGCAGCGCGCCGAGTACCACGAAGACGAACAGCACGCAGGTGACGTAGAAGCCGAACATCAGCACGGCGAGGCTCTTGAGCGCGTCGATGCCCGACGAGCCGACGACGGCCGCGATCGCGCCGAACGCGCCGATGGGCGCGGCCCACATGACCATGGCCAGGATGCGGAAGACCAGCCGCTGGATGTGCTCGATGCCGCGCAGTACGGGCTGTCCGGCCGCGCCCAGCGCCTGCAGCGCGAAGCCCGTGAGCAGCGCGACCAGCAGGGTCTGCAGGACCTGGCCCTCGGTGAAGGCGGACACGAAGGTGACCGGGATGATCGAGAGCACGAAGTCCACCGGGGGCAGCGCGTCGGCGGACACCTGCGCGTGGCCGCTCTGGCGGAGCGCGGCGGTCAGGTGCAGGCCCTCGCCGGGGTGGAGGACGTTGCCGACGACGAGGCCGATGGCGAGCGCCACCAGCGACATCACGGTGAAGTAGCCGAGCGCGATGCCGCCGACCGCGCCGACCTTCGCGGCCTTCCGTACGGAGCCGATCCCGAGCACGATCGTGCAGAAGATGACCGGCGAGATCATCATCTTGATCAGGTTCACGAAGCCGGTGCCGAGCGGCTTCAGCTCCACCCCGGCGTCGGGCCAGATCAGGCCCACGGCGATGCCGAGCGCGACCGCCACGATGACGGCGATGTACAGGTAATGGGTACGGTCCCGCTTCACGGCGGGGGCGGCTGGTGCCGTACCGGGGGTGCTGGCGGCCACGACTGCTCTCCTTGACGTCTTCGTCGGCATGACCGGCGTGCGGCTCACGTCCGGGCGTTGCAGGGGATCGCGGAGACTATCTCCCGCCGTGTGAGGGCGGTCACCCTTCCGTTCATTTAGTTCACGCCCGAACGGACAGGCACACTGCTAGGCATGCGCGCCCCCGCCCTCCCCCGACCCCGCAGCCTGGCGGGCCAGCTCTTCGCCATGCAGGCGGTGCTGGTCGCGGTGGTGGTGGCCGGGTACGCGCTGTTCACCTACGTCAGCGACCAGCGCCAGGCGCGGGACGCGGCGGAACGCCAGGTCACGGCGGTGGCCCGGTCCATCGCGGACGCGCCCTCGGTGCGGGCGGCGATCGGTACGCCGGACCCGTCGGCCGAGCTGGAGCCGTACGCGCTGCGGGTGATGCGGGACGCCGACGTCGACTTCGTCACGATCATGGACCCGCGGGGCATCCGCTGGACCCATCCGACGCGGGACGAGATAGGCCGGCGCTTCCTCGGCCGGACCGGGCCCGCCCTGCGGGGGCACACCTTCACCGAGACGTACACCGGCACGCTGGGCCCGTCCGTGCGCGCGGTGACACCGGTGACGGACGGGGGCCGGGTGGTGGGTCTGGTGAGCGCCGGGATCAAGGTGGAGGCGATCAGCGCGCGGGTCCAGGACCAGGTCACGGCGCTGCTCGGGGTGGCGGGGGCGGCGCTGCTGCTGGGGGCGGTGGGTACGTACGTGATCAACGCGCGGCTGCGGCGGCACACCCATGGGATGAACGCGGCTGAGCTGAGCCGGATGCACGACTACCACCAGGCGGCGCTGCACGCGGTGCGCGAGGGGCTGCTGATGCTGGACGGGGCTTACCGGGTGGCGCTGATCAACGACGGCGGGCGCGAGCTGCTGGGAGTCGGCGGCGAGGTGGTCGGCCGCTCGGTCGCGGAGCTGGGGCTGCCGGGGCCGCTCACCGGGGCGCTGCTGTCCTCCGAGCCGCGGGTGGACGAGGTGCACCTCACCGCGTCCCGCGTGCTGGTGGTCAACACCTCGCCGGTGTCCGGCGGGGAGCACCGGGGTACGGTCGTGACGCTCCGGGATGTGACCGAACTCCAGTCACTGATGGGTGAGTTGGACTCCGAGCGGGGGTTCAGTCAGGCGTTGCGGTCGCAGGCACACGAGGCGGCGAACCGGCTGCACACCGTGGTGTCGCTGATCGAGCTGGGGCGGGCCCAGGAGGCGGTGGAGTTCGCCACGGCCGAGCTGGAGCTGGCGCAGACGCTCACCGATCAGGTGGTCGCGGCGGTGGGCGAGCCGGTGCTGGCCGCGCTGCTGCTGGGCAAGACCGCGCAGGCGCACGAGCGGGGCGTGGAGCTGGTCGTCTCGCCCGAGAGCCGGCTCGACGACGGCGTACTCCCGCCGGACCTCGCGGTGCGCGACCTCGTCACCATCCTGGGCAACCTGATCGACAACGCGGTGGACGCGGCGCAGGGCAGCGCGGGGGCACGGGTCACGGTGACGGCGTACGCGGCCGGGGAGGCGTTGCTCCTACGGGTGGCGGACACCGGCCCCGGCGTCGACCCGGCCCACGCGGACCTGGTCTTCCGGCGCGGCTTCACCACCAAGCCGGCCGGGCCGGGCGGGCGGGGCCTCGGCCTGGCGCTGGCCCGGCAGACGGTCACCCGGCTCACGGGCACGCTGACGGTGGCGGAGGCGGAGGGCGGCGGGGCGGTGTTCGAGGCACGGTTGCCGCTGGGGCCGCCGGCGGATGACGAAAACACCCGAGCGTTGGGACGCAGCAGGACGCCGGGAGGCGGCACATGACCCCCGACCGGCCCCCCATCCGCGTCCTGGTCGTAGAAGACGACCCGGTGGCGGCGGACGCCCACGTCCTCTACGTCGGCCGCGTACCCGGCTTCATAGCCGTCGGCCAGGCCGGCACCGGCGCCGCCGCCCGCCGCGCCCTGGACCGCACCCCGGTAGACCTCATCCTCCTCGACCTGCACCTCCCGGATGTCCACGGCCTTCAACTAGCCCGCTCCCTCCGCGCGGCGGGCCACCAGGCGGACGTCATCGCCGTCACCTCGGCCCGCGACCTGGCGGTGGTCCGCGAAGGCGTCTCGTTGGGCGTGGTCCAGTACGTCCTGAAACCGTTCACCTTCGCCACCCTCCGCGACCGCCTCCTCCGCTACGCCGACTACCACGCGGCGGCAGGCGAAGCGAGCGGCCAGGACGAGGTCGACCAGGCCCTGGCCACCCTCCGCACCCCCACTCCCCCCACCCTCCCCAAGGGCCTGAGCGCCCCCACCCTCCAACGCGTGACAGCCGCCCTACGCACCACCCCCACCGGCCTCACCGCAGCAGGCGTAGCCGAATCGGTAGGCATCTCCCGCATCACAGCCCGCCGCTACCTCGAACACCTCGTCACCACAGCCCGAGCAACCCGAAGCCCCCAGTACGGCCAGGTAGGCCGCCCAGAACTGATCTACCGCTGGCTGTCGGAGGAGGAGGGAAGGGGCCGCTGAGCCCGGCCCCGAGCCTCAACTCCCTTGCGCGCGGGGCTTCTGACCCGCACCCGGCTCAGCGATCATCGGTCCCATGACTCTCGCCCAGAGCCACTTGGCCATGTCGAACGACTTCGCGGCCATCATCAGCGCCACGATGGCCGCCCTCCTGCTCCTGCTGATCGCGGAGTTCCAGGCCGGGGTGCGCAGCAACGCGGCGATGGCCACTGCCCTGGCGGAGAAGTACGCCGACGCCGTCAGGGACAGCTTCTTCGAGTTCTGGTCGGGCACGCCCCTCGTCCCGGAGGACAAGAGGCGCGTCGACCGTGAGCTCGCCCGCTACCGGGAACTGCGCCGCACGTCCCAGCGCCGCGTCATCTGGCAGTACCTCTTCGTCCTGGCCGGTGTGGCCCTGGTCTACGGGCTGGTTCGAGTGATTCTCTGGGCGCCGCACCCCGAGAAGGAGCTGACGACGGGAGCCTGCGTCGCCGGGACGGCACTGCTCGCCACGGCCGGGAGCTTCGTCCTGATCGTGGCCGGCTTCATCGCTCGCTTCGTCGGCGCGTACCGGTTCCGCGAACTGCAGAAGGGCATCGAACTGGCGGAGCTGTACGGCATCCCCGACGCGCGGGACGCGCTGGCGCTGCATCGGCGGTGGGAGGCGGAAACGGGAGGGGCGCCGTCGTTGCGGGGGTTGCCCGCGCTGTTGACGGCGCACCTGGACCTCGATCGCATCCTGGGGCGGCTGCGATAAGGGCGGCTAGAAGACCGACTCCGCCTCGTCCATGCGGGACACGGGGACCGTCTTCAGTTCGGTGACCGCTTCCGCCAGTGGGACCATCGCGATGTCCGTGCCGCGGAGGGCGGTCATGCCGCCGAATTCGCCTCGGTGGGCGGCTTCGACGGCGTGCCAGCCGAAGCGGGTGGCGAGGACGCGGTCGTAGGCGGTGGGGGTGCCGCCGCGCTGGATGTGGCCGAGGATGACCGGGCGGGCCTCCTTGCCGAGGCGGCGCTCGAGTTCGTAGGCGAGGGCGGTGCCGATGCCCTGGAAGCGCTCGTGGCCGAACTGGTCGATGTCGCCCTTGCCGTAGTCCATCGTGCCGTCGAGCGGGTGGGCGCCCTCGGCGACACAGACCACGGCGAACTTCTTGCCGCGCGCGAACCGCTCCTCGACCATCTTGACCAGGTCGGCCGGGTCGAAGGGCCGCTCGGGCAGGCAGATGCCGTGCGCGCCGGCCGCCATGCCGGACTCCAGCGCGATCCAGCCCGCGTGCCGGCCCATGACCTCGACGACCATGACCCGCTGGTGCGACTCGGCCGTGGTCTTCAACCGGTCCATCGCCTCCGTGGCCACGCCCACCGCGGTGTCGAAGCCGAAGGTGCGGTCGGTGCCGGAGATGTCGTTGTCGATGGTCTTCGGCACACCGACGACCGGCAGCCCCGCGTCGGACAGCATCCGGGCCGCCGTCAGCGTGCCCTCGCCGCCGATCGGGATCAGCGCGTCGATGCCGAACTCCTGGGCCATGTCGGTCGCCCGCTCGCACGCCTCGCGCAGCCGGTCCCGCTCCAGGCGGGAGGAGCCGAGGATGGTGCCGCCGAGCGCGAGGATGCCGCTGACCGCGTCCAGGTCGAGGGTGCGGTAGTGGCTGTCCAGCAGCCCCCGGTAACCGTCCTCGAAACCGATGACCTCGTCGCCGTAGTGCGCCACGGCGCGGTGCACGACCGACCGGATCACGGCGTTCAGGCCGGGGCAGTCGCCGCCTGCGGTGAGAACTCCGATGCGCATCGTGCTGTGTCTCCTGCTCGCTGTGGGTACCGGTGAGCCGCTCCGATTCTTTCACGCCCGCCGAACGGCCGACGACCACCGCCCCCACCAGCACCGAAAGGCCCCCACCATGCTGACGGGCGCCTTATCCAGGCCCGGAGGTATTGTCAAGAGGGTTCCGCTCACCTCGGGTGGGCGATTTTTGTGAGAGCAAGGATCGGAGAGCACGCGTGACACGCAGCGTGTACGTGACCGGGATCGACCGGGGCGACGGCCGTCAGGTCGTCGACCTGGGCGTCATGGAACTGCTGACCCGGCAGGTCGACCGGGTCGGGGTGTTCCGCCCCCTCGTCCACGACGGCCCCGACCGCCTCTTCGAACTGCTGCGGTCCCGCTACCGCCTCCAGCAGGACCCCGCCACCGTGTACGGCATGGCCTACCAGGAGGCGTCCACGCTCCAGGCCGAGCGCGGCACCGACGAACTCGTCTCCGCCCTGGTCGACCGCTTCCACCGGGTCGCCCGCGACTACGACGTGGTCCTCGTCCTCGGCACCGACTTCGCCGACACCCAGCTCCCCGACGAGCTGGCCCTCAACGCCCGCCTCGCCAACGAGTTCGGCGCGTCCGTGATCCCGGTGGTCGGCGCCCGCAAGCAGTCCGCCGAGTCGGTGCTCGCCGAGACCCGCAACGCCTACCGCGCCTACGCCGGCCTCGGCTGCGACGTCCTCGCCATGGTCGCCAACCGCGCCGCCCGCGAGGACCGCGACGAGATCGCCGGCCGGCTCACCGACCGCATGCCGGTCCCCTGCTACGTCCTGCCCGACGAGCCCGCCCTCTCCGCGCCGACCGTCTCCCAGATCGCGGCGGCCCTCGGCGCCAAGGTGCTGCTCGGCGACGACTCGGGCCTCGCCCGCGACGCGCTGGACTTCGTCTTCGGCGGCGCCATGCTGCCCAACTTCCTCGCCGCCCTGACCCCCGGCTGCCTGGTCGTGACCCCGGGCGACCGCGCCGACCTGGTCGTCGGCTCGCTGGCCGCGCACAGCGCCGGCACCCCGCCCATCGCCGGTGTGCTGCTCACCCTGAACGAGGTGCCCAGCGAGGAGATCCTCACCCTGGCCGCCCGCCTCGCCCCCGGCACCCCGGTGCTCTCGGTGGCCGGCACCAGCTTCCCCACCGCCGGGCAGTTGTTCTCGCTGGAGGGCCGGATGACGGCCGCCACCCCGCGCAAGGCGGAGACCGCGCTCGGCCTGTTCGAGCGGTACGTGGACACCGCCGACCTGGCCCGCCGGGTCTCCGCGCCCAGCGGCGGCCGGGTCACCCCGATGATGTTCGAGCACAAGCTGCTGGAGCAGGCCCGCTCCGACAAGCGCCGGGTCGTGCTGCCCGAGGGCACCGAGGAGCGCGTCCTGCACGCGGCGGAGGTGCTGCTGCGCCGGGGCGTGTGCGACCTCACCCTGCTCGGCCCGGTGGACCAGATCCGCAAGAAGGCCGCCGACCTCGGCATCGACCTGGCCGACTGCCAGTTGATCGACCCGGCCACCTCCGAGCTGCGCGACTCCTTCGCCGAGAAGTACGCCGCGCTGCGCGCCCACAAGGGCGTCACCGTGGAGCTGGCCTACGACGTGGTCTCCGACGTGAACTACTTCGGCACCCTGATGGTGCAGGAGGGCCTGGCCGACGGCATGGTCTCCGGCTCGGTGCACTCCACCGCGGCCACCATCCGCCCGGCCTTCGAGATCATCAAGACCAAGCCGGACTCCGCGATCGTCTCCTCGGTCTTCTTCATGTGCCTGGCCGACAAGGTGCTGGTCTACGGCGACTGCGCGGTCAACCCCGACCCGAACGCCGAGCAGCTCGCGGACATCGCGGTGGAGTCGGCGGCGACGGCCGCACAGTTCGGCGTGGAGCCGAGGATCGCCATGCTGTCGTACTCCACCGGCACCTCCGGCTCCGGCGCCGACGTGGACAAGGTGCGCGAGGCCACCGAGCTGGCCCGCGAGCACCGGCCCGACCTGAAGATCGAGGGCCCGATCCAGTACGACGCGGCCGTGGACGCCGCCGTGGCCGCGACCAAGCTGCCCGGCTCGGAGGTGGCAGGACAGGCCAGCGTGCTGATCTTCCCGGACCTCAACACGGGCAACAACACCTACAAGGCCGTCCAGCGCTCGGCCGGGGCGATCGCGGTCGGACCGGTTCTCCAGGGCCTGCGCAAGCCGGTCAACGACCTCTCGCGTGGCGCCCTGGTGCAGGACATCGTCACCACGGTCGCCATCACCGCGATCCAGGCGCAGGCGCCGACCGAAAGGGCTCCCCAGCAGTGACCCCCACCCGTGTACTCGTCCTCAACTCCGGCTCGTCCTCGCTGAAGTACCAGCTCCTGGACATGCGGGACAGCAGCCGTCTCGCGGTGGGCCTGGTGGAGCGGATCGGCGAGCAGACCTCCCGGCTGCGCCACACCCTGGTGGCCACCGGCGAGAGCCGTGAGCAGAGCGGGCCGATCGCCGACCACGAGACCGCGCTGAAGTCGGTCGCCGAGGAGCTGGCCCGCGACGGCCTCGGCCTGGACTCCCCCGAGCTGGCCGCGATCGGGCACCGGGTGGTGCACGGCGGGATGTTCTTCACCGAGCCCACCGTCATCGACGACTCGGTGCTCACCGAGATCGAGCGGCTGGTCCCGGTCGCCCCGCTGCACAACCCGGCCAACCTGACCGGCATCCGTACCGCCACGGCGCTGCGCCCGGACCTGCCCCAGGTCGCCGTCTTCGACACCGCGTTCCACACCTCGATGCCGGAGTCCGCGGCGCGGTACGCGATCGACCCGAAGATCGCCGACCGGTACCGCATCCGCCGCTACGGCTTCCACGGCACCTCGCACGCCTATGTGTCGCGGGAGACCGCGCGGCTGCTCGGCAAGGCACCGGAGGAGGCGAACGTGATCGTGCTGCACCTGGGCAACGGCGCGTCCGCCTCGGCGGTGGAGCGCGGCCGCTGCGTGGACACCTCGATGGGGCTGACCCCGCTGGAGGGGCTGGTGATGGGTACCCGGTCCGGTGATCTGGACCCGGCGGTCATCTTCCATTTGGCCCGGGTCGGGGATATGTCCATGGACGAGATCGACACTCTTCTCAACAAGAGGAGCGGTCTGTTCGGTCTGTGCGGGGACAATGACATGCGGGAGATCCGGCGCCGCGTCGACGAGGGCGACGAAGCGGCGGCCCTCGCCTTCGACATTTACATTCATCGCATCAAGAAGTACATCGGCGCCTATTACGCCGTACTCGGACAGGTGGACGCGGTGGCGTTCACGGCCGGGGTCGGGGAGAACGCGGCGGCCGTGCGTGCCGCGGCGGTCGCGGGCCTTCAGGGCCTTGGCCTGGCGGTGGACGAGGAGCTGAACGCCGTACGGTCCGACGACGCCCGGCTCATCTCGCCCGCGTCCGCGCGGGTGGCCGTCGCCGTGGTGCCGACCGACGAGGAACTGGAGATCGCGACGCAGACCTATGCGCTGGTCGGAAAGAAGAGCTGAGCATTACACCGGAGTAACACGCCTGAGCGCCTGTCCGCCCATTTGCATCGTGTGTATCGTCCGCCGGATCTTCCGCCGGCCGGAATATTCCGCAGTGAAACAAACCGATAGGATCGCCTCATGCGCCGTTCGAAAATCGTCTGTACTCTCGGCCCCGCGGTCGACTCCCACGACAAGCTCGTCGCCATGATCGAGGCGGGCATGAATGTGGCCCGGTTCAACTTCAGTCACGGCACCCACGCCGAGCACCAGGCGCGGTACGACCGCGTCCGGGCCGCCGCCAAGGAGACCGGGCGCGCCATCGGCGTCCTGGCCGACCTCCAGGGCCCGAAGATCCGGCTGGAGACCTTCGCCGAGGGTCCGGTGGAGCTGCAGCGCGGTGACGAGTTCGTCATCACGACCGAGGACGTGCCGGGCGACAAGCACATCTGCGGTACGACCTACAAGGGCCTGCCGGGTGACGTCTCGCGCGGCGACCAGGTCCTGATCAACGACGGCAACGTCGAGCTGAAGGTCGTGGACGTCGAGGGTCCGCAGGTCAAGACGATCGTCATCGAGGGCGGTGTCGTCTCCGACCACAAGGGCATCAACCTGCCCGGCGCGGCCGTCAACGTGCCCGCGCTGTCCGAGAAGGACGTCGAGGACCTGCGCTTCGCCCTGCGCATGGGCTGCGACATGGTCGCCCTGTCCTTCGTCCGCGACGCCAAGGACGTGCAGGACGTCCACAAGGTGATGGACGAGGAGGGCCGCCGGGTCCCGGTGATCGCCAAGGTGGAGAAGCCGCAGGCGGTCGAGAACATGGAGGACGTCGTGATGGCGTTCGACGGTGTGATGGTCGCCCGTGGCGACCTCGCCGTCGAGTACCCGCTCGAGAAGGTCCCCATGGTGCAGAAGCGCCTGATCGAGCTGTGCCGGCGCAACGCCAAGCCGGTGATCGTGGCGACCCAGATGATGGAGTCGATGATCACCAACTCCCGGCCGACCCGCGCCGAGGCGTCCGACGTGGCCAACGCGATCCTGGACGGCGCGGACGCGGTCATGCTGTCGGCCGAGTCCAGCGTGGGCGCGTACCCGGTGGAGACCGTCAAGACGATGTCGAAGATCGTCAAGGCGGCCGAGGAGGAGCTGCTCTCCAAGGGCCTCCAGCCGCTGGTGCCGGGCAAGAAGCCGCGTACGCAGGGTGGTTCGGTGGCCCGTGCGGCGGCCGAGATCGCCGACTTCCTCGGTGGCAAGGGCCTGATCGCGTTCACCAAGTCCGGTGACACCGCCCGCCGGCTCTCCCGCTACCGCGCGGCCCAGCCGATCCTGGCCTTCACCACGGACGAGGGCACCCGCAACCAGCTCACGCTGAGCTGGGGCGTGGAGTCGCACGTGGTGCCGTTCGTCAACACCACGGACGAGATGGTCGACATGGTCGACCAGGAGCTGGCCAAGCTGGGCCGCTTCAACGACGGCGACACGGTCGTCATCACCGCGGGCTCGCCCCCCGGTGTCCCCGGCACCACCAACATGGTCCGGGTGCACCACGTCGGCGGCGGCGACCGCAACTGACGCACCCCGACAGGACCGTGGCCCGGTTCCCCTCGCTGAGGGGGACCGGGCCACGGTGTTGTGCGGCTCCCGAACGGGCTTTTGTGGTACGTCAGTCGGCGTACTGGTGCAGCTTGGGGATGGTCAGCGTGCCGCCGAACTGGGCGGCCTGCTGGACGGTGACGTCCGTGAAGTAGATCAGCGGGATGTTCAGCGGCGGCGGGCTGTCCGGGCTGAAGGTGATCGGGATCAGACCGAACAGCTTGCCCGAGATGCTCTCGGTGTACATGGTGGTGTCGCCGTCGCGGATCGTGGACGTCGTGCCCTTGCCGGCCTGGACGTGGTACGTCTTGCCGGACGCCTTGTCCTTCACCGTCTGGTGCAGGTCGCCGATGTCGGTGCCGTCGGAGATGACGTACTTCAGCACCTTCTTGACCTTGCCGCTCGCGGTCCGTACCTGGACCACGCCCTGGTAGTCGGCGCCCTTGAGCAGCAGCGAGCTGGCGTTGAGGTACCAGGGGTCGTCGGCGAGGAGCTGCTTGTTGTCGATGCCGCCGACGTCGTCCGTGGCCTTCTCGCAGTCCTCGGCGGCGTCGGAGGCGCTCGCGGAGGGGCTGGGGCTCGTGGAGGCGGAGGTGCTCGGCTCGGGGGTCTCCTCGGCCTTCTCACCGGCCTTCGCGGAACCCTTTTCCGAGCCCTTGGCTCCCGCTGCGGGCGCGTCGGCCGCCTTGTCCTCGTCGCCCTTGGCGGGAGCCGAGGAAGAGGGCGCCGGGGTGGTGGACGCGGACGGCGCGGGCTCTGTCGCGGAGGGCGTCGGAGTCGCGGACGGCGTACCGGCCTTCTTGCCGCCGGTCAGTACGTCCCCGATCGCGTCCCCGATCGTCCCGAGCAGACCGCCGTCGGCGCCCTTGGAACTCGCGGACGGCGAGGGGGTGTCGGCGGGGGTGTCCTTCGCGGCCGGCGGCTGCGCGGAGGGCGCGGCCGCGGGCTTCGACGCGGAGGAGGAGGAACCGGTGGCGGACGTACCGCCCTTGTCGTCGCCGGAACCTGAATCCGGCGAGGACGCCTTGCCGTCACCCTCGTCCGCCTTGTCCCCGGCGGACGCCGAGGGGCTGGGCGTGGCCGAGCCGGTGCTCTCGCTCGCGGACGGCGAGGGGCTCGCGGAGGTGCCGTCCACCGTGCCGCCCAGCGCCTCGACGCAGTCCTTGTAGTCGGCCGCCTTCTGGCTGTTGGAGGCCGGGGTGCCGCCGCCGCTGTCGGCGATGGCGAGCGTGGACGTGAAGCCCATGCCCATCAGTACCGCCGTCGGCATCGCCACGGAGGCGATGGCCTTCCCGGCCGGCATGTGGAGCCGGGTGAACAGCAGCTTCTTGGGGGCCGCGTGGCGTGGCCCGGTTCTCGCACGGGACCCGTCCACATCGGGCCCGTGGGTCACCTCGTCAGCCGGCACTGTGCCTCCCGTTCGCCTCGTTGGCCGGGCTCGTTCCTGACAGGTCCATCGGCGCGCTCACCGGCTCCTCGCCGCGCGGGGCGGGGACGCCGTACCGGCCGGACTCCTCCGCCTTGGCCGCCGGACCGGGCGTCCAGGCGATGCCCATCGCGCCGCCCACCATGGAGAGCAGGAAGCCGATGACGAAGCCGCCGAAGTTGGACACGGGGATGGACACCAGCGCGAGCAGGATCGCCGCGACGCCCGCGAACACCCGTACATGCTTCTGGAACCAGAGGCTGATGCCCAGCACGATGAGCAGCACGCCGATGATCAGCGAACCGGCTCCGGCGGTGGTGGCCATCGCCACCGTCAGATGACCGATCTGCAGATGGGCGTACGGGAAGTACATGATCGGAAAGCCGCCGAGCAAGACGAACAGACCGGCCCAGAAAGGCCGGGCGCCCCGCCAGGCGCGGAACTGCAGCCTCCGGCGGGTGAACTGGCCGGGTGCGGCGGCAGGAGTCTCGGCGCTCATGGAAAACAGCTCCCTGGTGCGGCATTGCTGTGGTGGAGATGTGGGCCGCGGATGAAGCAGCGGCCGGAGAGTGGACGGGCGGGGGAGTCAAGGCTCCCCCGCCCGTCAGGCAGTGCCTAGTAGCACTCGGCCTTGGTGCCCGTGGACAGGCCCATGTGCAGACCGTTGAGCTTGAAGGTTCCGGCGGTGGTGGCCCACGCCGTCTGCTTCACATCGGTCAGCTCGGCCGAGGTCGCCTCCTGGGCGAACCCGTACGGGTTGGCCTGCTTGTTGGCGATCTCACCGCTCTTGATGCCGGGACCCTTGAGGTCCTTGCCCGCGACACCGATGTTGATGTCGTGGAACGTGGCGTCAGCGCCCAGGTCCTCGACGTCGATGTACAGGTTCTCGGCGGCGACCTGCTTGTCGGGGTTGGTGCTGTCGCCCGCCGTCAGCCGCAGCGTGACGGAGCCGATCCCCGGAATGCCGGGGGTGACGACCGACTGGCACATCTTCTGGATCTTGGCGCTGGAGAACGCCGAGACCGCCACCGGATGGGCCGTCTTCTCGCCACTCAGGGTGTAACCCGAGTCGATCGCGCCGTACTGCGAAAAGCCCTGGCCGTTGAGCGTCTTCGCGGTCACCTTGAACGACTGACCCGACACGCTGAACGACGCGGCGAGAGCACCCTGCGCGAGGGCGACGCCTATCACGGCCGTAGCGGCGACGCTGGGCACCATGACCACAGCGAAGCGCTTCCATCTGGTCCCGCCACGCACCTGGGACTCCATATTTCCTCCTTCTCGGACGTACATCTCCTGTCCCGGAATCGCCCCAGCGGGCGGCTCGGCCGGGCAGGGATGGGAGAAGTGCTACGTCCTCGGGAAGGGGAGCGCCCTCGCTCGACGGCACGAACCCGCGCCCGAACAACCGGCGTTCACCCCCGAGCGACAACCACTGGTCGCGCCTGACGCACATCACGCACAACCTTCGGGACAGGCTCCACCGGGACGGTGAAGACCCCCCTGCCCCAGAGCCGGCGCCACTGCCGCCGGCTCTGCTCGGTGGGGACCCAGAGTCTCCCGCTTCCCGGCCGGGTGCCGGGGTGCGGAAATGGACCGAGCGTGGCCGATCGTGGTGCATTCTCGCCGCCCGCACAAGGGGCGCCGTTACCGGCTAGTAACGGCGCGATAACCGAACAACGACCCAGCGGTCTCGGAGCGCGACAGACCGTGCCATCAGTGGGCAGAGCAAAGCCGTTGATCCTCGGGCGAAGCCGGACAGATCAACGGCTGTGACTTACTCGGAGTAACAGCAGGCTGGTTTACCAAGTTTTGGTAAAGCGTGATCACTCATGCACCAGACCGGCCATTCGGCGAACCCGGCATCACGCGCATCGCGCCCCGACGCGGCGTCAGAACAGCGCCCGCGCCAGGGCCCTGCGCGCGGCCACCACCCTCGGGTCGTCGGCGCCCACGACCTCGAACAGTTCCAGCAGCCGGCGACGCACCGCGTCCCGGTCGTCGCCGGCGGTACGGGCCACGGTGTCGGTCAGCCGGCCGAAGGCGTCCTCGACATGACCGCCCACCAGATCCAGGTCGGCGGCGGCGATCTGGGCCTCCGCGTCCGCCGGCTTCTCGGCCGCGTCCTTGCGCACCCGCTGCGGGTCCATGCCCTGCACCCGCTGGAGCAACTCGGCCTGCGCGAGGCCGAGTTTGGCCTCGGTGTTGGCCGGGTCGTCGGCCAGCACATTGCGGTACGCCTGGACGGCACCGCCGAGGTCACCCGCGTCCAGCGCCGCCACGGCCGCGGCCAGCAGGGCGTCGTACGGCCCCTCCGGCACCTCGGCGGCGGGGGCGGCGCCCGGAGCGGCGTCCGGGTCGACGGTCAGACCGGTCAGGCCGAAGCGCTGCTCGGCGACCTGGATCAACTGGTCGAGGGTCTCCCGGATCTGCTGCTCGTCGGCCGCGCCCTGGAAGAGGGGCAGCGCCTGTCCCGCGACGACCGCGAAGACGGCGGGAATCCCCTGGACCCCGAACTGCTGCATCAGCATCTGGTTGGCGTCGACGTCGACCTTGGCGAGCAGGAAGCGCCCGTTGTACTCGACGGCCAGCCGCTCCAGCACCGGGCTGAGCTGCTTGCAGGGCTGACACCATTCGGCCCAGAAGTCGATGACGACCGGGACTTCGGCGGAGCGCTGGAGGACTTCGCGCTCGAAGCCCGCCTCATCGACGTCGATGACGAGGTCGGCCGGCGACACCGCGCCCGCGCCGCCGTGCCGGGCGGCTTCGGCGCGCGCCTGCTCCGCCTTGGCCTTGGCCTCCTGGGCCGCCTTCACCGCGGCGAGGTCGACGACGCCGCTCATGGACATGTTCCGTGGCTGCATGCGTCTATCCTCCCCCGTTCCGGCGTATGAAGGAAAAAAACGATCGTGGTCGGCGATCGCGCTCGGCGCCGGGTCCCCACCCGCGCCAGTGGTCATCACTCGTGTACGTCCGTCACGAGCTTTCGCTACGAGTCGTAGCGTAATAGCAGTGGGGGGTTCCGCGACAGCGGTTTCCGGTGATCTCCCTCACGACATGCTGAGGTGCCCGGATAGTGTCCTCTTCATGCAGAGCCGCACTCCCGCCAGTCGTACCGGGCGCCCGCGCAGCGCCGCCGCGGATGCCGCGATCCTGGCCGCGACGCGGGAAGGGCTGGTGGAACTGGGCTGGTCCGGGCTCACCTTGTCGGACGTGGCCGCGCGGGCCGGGGTGGCGAAGACGACGCTCTACCGCCGCTGGTCGGGCAAGCACGAGCTGGTCGTGGACGCGGTGGCGGAGCTGTTCGACGAGCTGGCGCTGCCCGACCGGGGCTCGCTGGCGGCCGACATCGAGGGCGTGGTGCTCCAGTTCGCGGCGATCCTGGACCGTCCGGAGGCCAAGTGCGGGCTGATGGGCGTGGTCGCGGAGTCCACGCGGGACGACGCGCTGCGGGAGCGGGTGCGCACCTCGATCGTGGAGCGGCAGAAGCGGCTGGTGCTGGCCGGGCGGGCGCGGGCCCAGGAGCGGGGCGAACTCCCGCCGGAAGCCGACCCGGAGGAGTCCGCGCGCACGGTCGACCTGATCTTCGACATGGCGGCCGGCGCGGTGGTGCACCGCACCCTGGTCAGCGGCAAACCGGCGGACGAGGAGTGGGCGCGGGGCTTCACCCACATCCTCCTCCTGGGCCTCACCACCCCGCTCCCGAACCTCACCCCGCCGGGTGAACCGGTGAGTTGACGCGGGTCAGAACCCGGCCGGCTCGGTGTACACCCCCCACTCGTCGCGCAGCACCCCGCAGATCTCGCCGAGGGTGGCCTCCGCGCGTACCGCCTCCAGCATGGGCTCGATCATGTTGGCGCCGGAGCGGGCGGCGCCGAGCATGGCGTCGAGCGCCTTGCGTACGGCCGTGTCGTCGCGGGCGGCCTTGCGGTCGGCCAGGACGCGGACCTGCTCGCGCTCGACCTCGTGGCTGACCCGGAGGATCTCCAGGTCGCCGGTGACGGAGCCGGTGGCGACGTTGACGCCGACGACCCGCTTCTCACCCTTCTCCAGCGACCGCTGGTAGCGGAAGGCGGACTCGGCGATCTCGCCGGTGAACCAGCCGTCCTCGATGCCGCGCAGGATGCCGGAGGTGATGGGGCCGACGGGGTGCTGCCCGTCGGGGTGGGCCCTGAGGCCCCGCTCCTTGATCTGCTCGAAGATCTTCTCGGCGTCCGCCTCGATGCGGTCGGTGAGCTGCTCGATGTACCAGGAACCGCCCAGCGGGTCCGCGACGTTGGCGACGCCGGTCTCCTCCATCAGCACCTGCTGCGTGCGCAGCGCGATCTCCGCGGCCTGCTCGCTGGGCAGGGCGAGGGTCTCGTCCAGGGCGTTGGTGTGCAGCGAGTTGGTGCCGCCGAGCACGGCCGCGAGCGCCTCCACGGCGGTACGGACGACGTTGTTGTACGGCTGCTGCGCGGTCAGCGAGACCCCGGCGGTCTGGGTGTGGAAGCGGAGCCACTGCGCCTTGTCGGTCTTCGCCCCGTACACGTCCCGCATCCAGCGGGCCCAGATGCGGCGGGCGGCGCGGAACTTGGCGATCTCCTCGAAGAAGTCCACGTGGGCGTCGAAGAAGAAGCTGAGGCCGGGGGCGAAGACGTCCACGTCCAGGCCGCGGGAGAGGCCCAGCTCCACGTACCCGAAGCCGTCCGCGAGGGTGTACGCCAGCTCCTGCGCGGCCGTGGCCCCGGCCTCGCGGATGTGGTAGCCGGAGACGGAGAGCGGCTTGTACGCGGGGATGCCGGCCGCGCAGTGCTCCATCAGGTCACCGATGAGGCGGAGGTGCGGCTCGGGCTGGAAGAGCCACTCCTTCTGGGCGATGTACTCCTTGAAGATGTCGGTCTGGAGCGTGCCGTTCAGCACCGCCGGGTCGACGCCCTGGCGCTCTGCGGCGACCAGGTACATGCAGAAGACGGGGACGGCGGGGCCACTGATCGTCATCGAGGTGGTGACGTCACCGAGTGGGATGCCCCCGAAGAGGACCTCCATGTCGGCGGCCGAGTCGATGGCCACCCCGCAGTGCCCGACCTCGCCCAGCGCGCGCGGGTCGTCGGAGTCGCGGCCCATCAGGGTCGGCATGTCGAACGCCACGGACAGGCCGCCGCCGCCCGCCGCGAGGATCATCTTGTACCGCTCGTTGGTCTGCTCCGCGTTCCCGAACCCGGCGAACTGGCGGATGGTCCAGGTCCGCCCCCGGTACCCGGTCGCGTGCAGCCCGCGCGTGTACGGGTACTCCCCCGGCCAGCCGATCCGCTCGAACCCCTCGTACACGTCCCCGCTCCGCGGCCCGTACACCGGCTCGACCGCGTCCCCCGACAACGTACTGAAATCCGCGTCGCGCTTCCGCGCGCGGTCATACCGACCCTGCCACCGCCGGCGGCCTTCTTCGATCGCGTGAGCGTCCATACCATCGAATTTACTTGGACGTCCTAGTAAATGTCGATGGCTGGCCGCGTTCTGCGGCCGAACGGGTGTACCAGCCGTCCGGTGATGTCGGTCTCCCCGCGTCCGGGGACCGGGAGGCGACCCGTTACGCTCGATGCCATGAAGAGGAGCGTCCTGACCCGTTACCGGGTGATGGCCTATGTCACCGCTGTGCTGCTGCTCGCCCTCACGGTGGGTGTCATCGGGAAGCGGCTGCTGCACCTGGACGGGTTCGACGGCTTCGTCACCGGCGTCGGCATCGCCCACGGCTGGCTGTACATCGTCTACCTGGTCTTCGCCTTCGACCTCGGGTCCAAGGCCAAGATGCCGCTGGGCCGCCTGGCCTGGGTCCTGCTCGCGGGCACGATCCCGACCGCCGCGTTCTTCGTCGAGCGCAAGGTGACCCGAGAGGTCGAGCCCCTGGTCATCAAGGCCCCGGAGCCCCAGACCGCGTCGGCCTGAGTCACTTCACGACGGAGTGACACTGCGAGGCCCGCTGCCTGCCGTTGACGTAGAACCGCGCGCACGCCTTGCCGTACTTCGGCAGCACCTGCGGTGCCGCGTGCCGCAGGGGGTCTCCCGAGCAGCTGTTGTGGGTGGCCCCGCGTGACGTCCGGTAGGTCCGGTTGTCGGTGTCCGTGTACGTGAAGTCGATCCTCCAGTTGCAGAACCTGGAGAACGTGGCGGCGATGCCCACACAGTCGACGCCCGCGAACTGATCGGTGATCCGTCGGCCCGACCCCTCGATCCGGTGGGTCAGGAAGCACCCGACGGGTACCTGAACCCCGACTCCGTGCAGTTCGTAGCTGAAGCTGCCGATCGTGGCCGTCCCCACGGCACTGGCCGACGCAGTACCCGCCGTCCCCAGCGCCGTCGCGGCGGCGAGCGCCAGCGCGCCGACCGCCCTGTGCGCGGTGCGGACGGTGGGGCGGACCTTGAACAGGACGTCGGGCAGCATCGGGCGTCTCCCTGCCGTGAGTAAAGCGGGTGCCGTCATCGAGCGATGACGGACCGCAGCTTCGCACGGAGATGGGCCCGCAAAGCCGTAAAGTCGCAGATCACAGGTGGAATCACCTGCAAGCGGTACGAGCTGCCCCCGCGCTGACGCGGCCCCTTTACTCCGCCTCGAAGTCGCCCGCCGCCACCCTCAGTGGCCGGAGCAGGGTGAAGATGTCGCCGCAGGATTCCGCGTCGTAGGCGCCGAGGCCGAAGTCCATGGTCATGAGGTCTCGGGTGGCGGCGTCGACGACTTCGCGGCCCTTGTCGGTGATGACGGCGAGGGTGCCGCGGCCGTCCTTGGGGTTGGGGCGTTTGGCGACCAGGCCCGTCTTGACCAGGCGGTCGACGGTGTTGGTGACCGAGGTGGGGTGGACCATCAGCCGTTCGCCGATCTTGGACATGGGCAGCTCCCCCTCCTTGGAGAAGGTGAGCAGCACCAGCGCCTCGTAGCGCGCGAAGGTCAGCCCGTACGGTTTGACCACGGCGTCGACCTCGGCCAGCAGGATCTGCTGGGCCCGCATGATCGAGGTGATCGCGGCCATCGAGGGCACGCTTCCCCAGCGCTGCTTCCAGAGCTCGTCCGCACGGGCGATGGGGTCGAAGGGGAGACTGAGAGGCTTGGGCACGTCATCAGACCCTACCGGCCGGTCATATCGCGAGCAGCCCCGTCTCGGCTTTCGGTCACCCGGCACCCCACGGCGAGCACCACACAGCACACCGTGCCCACCGCTCCCGCCGCCACGACGGCCGCCCGCACCCCCATGACCTCGGCCACCACCCCCGCCAGCGCCATCCCGACCCCCTGGATCGTCATCAGCCCGGCGCTCAGCAACGTCATCGCCCGCCCCCGCAGCTCCTCCGGCACCGCCCGCACGAACCACTGGTCGAGCCCGAGCGTGTACGCCGAGCACGCCCCGGCCAGCACCAGGAGCAGCAGCGACGGCCAGAGTCCGGGCGCAAGGGCATAACCGAGGTACGGCACCACCGCGAGGCACAGCAGCGGCAGCACGATCCGCTCCCGCGTCGCCGCCCCGAGCCGCGCCCCCGCGAACAGCTCCCCGGCGATCGTGCCGACGGGCAGCGCGCACATTAGCAGCCCCAGCCCGGTGGACCCCGCGCCGAGCGTGTGGGAGTACGGGGCGGCGAGCGCCTCGGGGAAGACGAGGAACATCGAGGGCACCCAGAAGACGAGCAGCAGCACGAGTACGCGCCGGTTGGCCAGGAGCGCACGGGTCCCGCCGCCCTTCTCCGCCCGCTCAGGCCGCCCCCGGGCCGGCCGCCGCCGGGTGCCGAAGCGCAGCAGCGCGGCCGAGGCGAGGAAGGTGCCGACCGTGATCAGCAGCGCGTGCCGGGGGCTGACGACGGTCAGCAGCAGCCCGCCCGTCCCGTACCCGACGAGCAGCGCGCTCTGCGAGACGATCCGGATCAGGGACCGCCCGAGCACGAAGGCGTCCCCGTCGCCGAGGACGTCCGCGAGGGTCGCCATCCGGGTGCCGGAGAACACCGGCGAGACGACGGCGACCCCGCAGCGCAGCCCCAGCAGCACCGCGACCCCCGTCCCCGGCACCACCATCACCGCCACGCACGCGGCACACACCAGGTCACACACCACCAGCACCCGCCGGGCCGGGAACCGGTCGGCGACCGGCGCGAGCAGGGTGCCCCCCAGCGCGTACGGCAGGAAACCCACCGCGAAGGCCAGCGCGCTCATCAGGGGCGAGGAGGTGAGGTCGTAGACGAGGACGGACAGCGCGATCTCGCTGACGACCATCCCGAGCAGGGACAGCACATGCGCGGCGAACAGGGCGCGGAACTCGGGGACGGCGAGGACGTGGCGGTATCCGGTACGGGGAGCCACCGGGGCCGTGGGCGGTGCGGACATGCCGGGCAGCCTGCCGGGGGCGGGACCGGTCGGCGTAGAGTTTCGGCTCCAGCCGAATGTCAGGGGGGAGCGGTCATGGCCTCGCACCTGCACTTCGGTGAGGACGACTTCCTGAACTGCCGGTTCGCCGTCTCCCCGCTGTGGGAGACGCAGGACGCGGTGCGCACGCTGCGCCGCCCCGACCGGCAGGGCTACCACGTGCCCTGGCTGCGCCGCATCCGTACGGCGGCCGCCGGCCTGGACCTCGCCCCCCTGTGGCTGCTGATGCCCCGCCGGGGCCACTCCCCCGACTGGCTCGGGGCGCCGCCCATCGGCCCGGCGGCCACCTTCGAGGAGGAGATCGCGGCGGTACGGGCGGCCGACCCGGAGGCGGCCCGCGAGGACACCGCACGCTCGCTGGCCTGCACTCCGGGCGCGCTGACCTCGGAGCAGGGCCGGGCCTGGCTCGCGGACCCGGTGCGGATGGTGCGGGAGCTGGCGGACGCCCTGGAGGTGGCCTGGCGGGTGCTGGTGGAGCCGGAGTGGCCCCGGCTGCGGGCGCTGCTGGAGGCGGACGTCGCCTTCCACTCGCGCCGCCTCGCCGAGGTCGGCCTCGGCACCCTGCTGCCCGAGCTGGACGCCCGGCTGAGCTGGGACGGCCGCACGCTGACCCTGCCGGGCGGGGTGTACGAGCGCCGGCTCGGCGGGCGGGGCCTGGTGCTGATGCCGAGCGTGTTCTGCTGGCCGGACGTGATCACCGGCTTCGACCCGCCCTGGCAGCCGACCCTCGTCTATCCGGCGCGCGGTGTCGGCGCCCTGTGGGCCGAGCCGGGCACCCGCACCCCGGACGCCCTGGTGCGCCTGCTGGGCCGCAACCGCGCGGCCGTACTGGCGGCCCTGGACGACCCGGCCTCCACCACCGCCCTGGCCCACCGCCTCGGCCTCGCCCCCTCCTCCGTCTCGTCCCACCTGACGGTCCTGCGCGAGAGCGGCCTGCTGACGGCCCGCCGGTACGGGCATCAAGTGCTGTACGAAAGAACGCCGTTGGGGATGGCGCTGGCCTCAGGAGGATGAGGGGGGCATGCGCACACCCCGGCCCCTGCCGGACCGGGGTGTGCGGGGGCGTCAGGCGCCCAGATGCCGTTCCACGGTCTCGACCTTGGAGGTGAGGCCGTCGGTGACGCCGGGGCGGATGTCGGCCTTGAGGACCAGGGAGACGCGGGGCGCGCGGGCCTCGACGGCGGCGACGGCGCGCTTGACGACGTCCATCACCTCGTCCCACTCGCCCTCGACGGAGGTGAACATGGCGTCGGTGCGGTTCGGCAGCCCGGACTCGCGGACCACGCGGACGGCGTCGGCGACGTACTCCCCCACGTCCTCCCCGACGCCGAGGGGTGTCACGGAGAAGGCGACGATCATGCGTTCACGATTCCTTCCTCGCGGGCGCGGGCCGCGATGACGGCGTTCTCGGACTCCCGGCGCAGCTTGCGCTCGGCGAAGAAGCCGCCGGTGGGCAGCACCGAGAGGACGAAGTAGAGGGCGGCGGTGCCGAAGCTCCAATTGGTCCGGTTCCAGGCGTCCAGCCAGAAGATCACGTACAGGACGAAGAGCACGCCGTGGACCGCGCCCATCACGGGGACCCCGTTGAAGTCCGTGGTCCGCTTCAGCACCGAGCACAGCAGCAGGACGAGGAAGGACACGGCCTCCGGCGCCGAGACCAGGCGGAGGCGGCGGAGGGCGGATGCGGTCTTGAGGTCCACGGGTCACCTTCGGGGGAACGTTTGCTGGAGGGCGGGGTCCGGCCGGTGGAGGGCCGGCTCATGATCCGCTTTGTGAACGGAAGCACAAGCGTCCTCCCATTGTGACAAACGGTGCCCCTAGGGGTGTGCTCAGGGTCGTTCTCCACCCGTGGGCCCTGTTCTCTCCACCCGGCCGGAGGCTACTTTCACGGTGTGGCGATGTTCCGACTGCAGGGAAGCAAGGTCCTCGCCGTCGACGTGACCGGGGACGCCGTGAAGGCGAAGAACGGCTCGATGGTCGCGTACGACGGGCAGATGGCCTTCAAGAAGCTGAGCGGCGGCGGTGAGGGGCTGCGCGGGATGGTGACGCGGCGGCTCACCGGCGAGCAGATGACGGTGATGGAGGTGAGAGGACAGGGGACCTGCTGGTTCGCGGACCGGGCGGCCGAGATCAATCTCGTCGCCCTGCGCGGCGACACGCTGTACGTGGAGTCGAGCAACCTGCTGGCGACCGATGCCGGGCTGCGCACGGGCACCACCTTCACCGGGCTGCGGGGCGCCTCCCAGGGCAACGGGCTGTTCACCACGACCGTGGAGGGCACCGGCCAGGCCGCGATCCTGTCCGACGGTCCGGCGGTGGTGCTCCGGGTCAGCCCGCAGTACCCGCTGACCGTCGATCCGGGCGCCTACATCGCCCACCAGGGGAACGTACGGCAGTCCTTCCAGTCCGGCGTCACCTTCCGCACCCTGATGGGCGAGGGCGGCGGGGAGGCGTTCCAGCTCCGCTTCGAGGGCGACGGGCTGGTCTATGTGCAGCCCAGCGAGCGGAACACGATCGCGGGGGACCTGTGAGATGAGCTTCCGGGAGATCAACTCCAAGATGGTCGAGGCCCGGCTGGCGCCGGGGCAGCGGCTGTTCAGTCAGCGCGGGGCGATGCTGGCGTACACCGGTGAGGTGTCCTTCACCCCGAACATGCAGAGCGGGCAGGGCGGGGTGATGTCGATGCTCGGGCGCCGGGTCGCCGGGGAGGCGGCTCCGCTGATGACGGTGGAGGGCAGCGGCACGGTCCTGTTCGGGCACGGCGGCCATCACGTCCATGTCATCTCCCTCACCGGCGACACCCTGTACGTGGAGGCGGACCGGCTGCTCGCCTTCGAGGGCTCGCTGCGGCAGGGCACGATGTTCCTCGGCTCGCAGGGCGGGGTGATGGGCCTGGTGCGCGGCCAGGCGACCGGGCAGGGCCTGTTCACCACCACCCTCCAGGGCCACGGCGCGGTCGCGGTGATGGCGCACGGCGGGGTCTTCGAGCTGCCCATCACTCCGCAGCGCCCGGTCCATGTGGACCCCCAGGCGTACGTCGCCCATCACGGCGAGGTGCGCAACAAGCTGTCCACCGCGCTGGGCTGGCGGGACATGGTGGGGCGCGGCTCGGGCGAGGCGTTCCAACTGGAGCTGAGCGGCCACGGCACGGTGTACGTCCAGGCGTCGGAGGAGAAGCTGTGAGCGGTTACCCGAGCGCGGGCGGCCCGGTGGTCTTCGACCCGGTGACGCTCCCTGCCGACGACAACGTGAACCCGTACACCTTCTGTGTGGAGCTCAAGGGGAGCCAGTGGTTCCTGCAGAAGGGGAAGATGATCGCCTACTACGGGTCGATCGACTTCAACGGCATCGGGCACGGCCGGCTGGACCGGCTGGTGCGTACTTCCTTCCATTCGCCACTGCACGCGAGCGACTGGGTGGTGGCGGAGGGCTCGGGCAAGATGCTCCTCGCGGACCGGGCCTTCGACGTGAATTCGTACGACTTGGAACAGGGCAACCTGACCGTTCGCGCGGGCAACTTGATCGCTTTTCAGCCAAGCTTGGCACTCAAACAGTCGATCGTGCCGGGCTTTCTGACGCTCATCGGAACCGGAAAGTTCGTCGCCGCTTCCAACGGGCCGGTGGTCTTCATGGAGCCGCCGATCCGGGTGGACCCGCAGGCGCTGGTCGGCTGGGCCGACTGCCCCTCCCCCTGCCATCACTACGACCACTCCTATCTCACCGGCGTGCTGGGCGGTCTACGTGCGATGACGGGGATCGGCGGGGCTTCCGGGGAGGAGCACCAGTTCGAGTTCACGGGTGCGGGGACGGTGCTGCTCCAGTCCAGCGAGACGCTGATGGCCGAGCCGTCCACGGGTGCTGTTCCGTCCGAGCCGGGGGTACCCGGAGGGGGCGCAGCAGGGCCGATGGGGCCCGGAACGGGGGCTTCCGGGGTACCGCGCCTTCCCGGACAGCTAGGAGACCTCCAGCGTCGCTTCGGGCTGTGAGCGGTAGTCTGCGGAGTGTGACGTCGAACGCGTGCGCACAGTCACATCACCCAGAGTAGTTCGCCATTCAACTTCTTAGGTAGACTTCATTCATGGAGACCGAGACGGCCACGCACTGGCTGACCGATGCGGAGCAGTGCGCCTGGCGCACCCACCTGGAGGTCAACAGGCTGTTGACGTACCAGCTAGAGAAGGATCTTCAGCCGTTCGGCCTGACGATGAACGACTACGAGATCCTCGTCAATCTGTCCGAGTCGGAAGACATGCGGATGCGGATGAGCGACCTGGCGGGCGCGACCATGCAGTCCAAGAGCCGCCTCTCGCATCAGATCACGCGCATGGAGAACGCGGACCTGGTCCGCCGGGAGAACTGCGAGTCGGACCGGCGCGGCCTCTTCGCCGTCCTGACCGAGCACGGGCTGGAGACGATGCGGAAGGTGGCCCCGCACCACGTGGCCTCCGTCCGCCGCCACTTCATCGACCTCCTCTCCCCCGACGCCCTCCAGGACCTCGACAAGTCCCTCAAGCCCATCGCGGAGCATCTCCGCGACCAACGCGGCCGCCCGTAAGCCGCCCGGTGGGCCGGCGGTGACCCCGCGGGCCCGCTCAACCGGTCACAGAAGAGCGCCCCATCCGCCCGACGCGCCGTATCCGGCGCGCGGGAGGGTGGGGCGCTCTCCTGCCTACGAGCCCCGCTGTCGACGAGCCCCGCTGTCGACGGACCTCAGCCCTGCGTAAGGCCCTCGACCAGTTCGTCCGCCGCGCGGTACGGGTCGAGGGTGCCGGTGACGATGCGGTCGGCGAGGGTGGAGAGGCGGCGGTCGCCGTGGAGGTCGCCGATGCGTTCGCGGAGGGTGGTGACCGCGATGGTCTCCACCTCGCGGGCCGCTCGGGCGCGACGGCGTTCGGCGAGGACGGAGTGTTCCTCCATCCAGGCCCGGTGCTTCTCCAGGGCCTCGACGACCTCGTCGATGCCTTCCGCGCGGGCCGCGACCGTCTTGACGATCGGGGGGCGCCAGTCGCCGGGGCCTCGGGCCTCGCCGAGGCCGAGCATGTGGTTCAGCTCGCGGGCGGTGGCGTCGGCGCCGTCGCGGTCGGCCTTGTTGACGACGTAGACGTCACCGATCTCCAGGATTCCGGCCTTGGCCGCCTGGATGCCGTCGCCCATGCCCGGCGCCAGCAGGACCACGGAGGTGTCGGCCTGGGAGGCGATCTCCACCTCGGACTGGCCGACGCCGACCGTCTCGACCAGGATCACGTCGCAGCCGGCCGCGTCCAGCACCCGGATCGCCTGCGGCGCGGCCCAGGCGAGCCCGCCCAGGTGACCGCGGGTGGCCATGGAGCGGATGTAGACGCCGGGGTCGGAGGCGTGGTCGGACATCCGGACCCGGTCCCCGAGTAGCGCGCCCCCGGAGAACGGCGAGGACGGGTCGACGGCGAGGACGCCGACCCGCTTGCCCTGCTTGCGGTACGCGGTGACCAGCGCGGAGGTGGAGGTGGACTTGCCGACGCCGGGCGAGCCGGTCAGACCGACCACGTACGCGTTGCCGGTCAGCGGGGCGAGCGCCGCCATCACCTCCCGTAGCTGCGGGGACGCCCCCTCGACCAGGGAGATCAGCCGGGCCACGGCCCGGGGCCGGCCTTCCCTGGCCTCGGCCACCAGAGAGGAGACGTCCCGCATCACACAGCTCCGTTCACTCGCGCACACCGCCGGAAAAGAAGATCTAGCCCTTGGGTACCCGCACGATCAGCGCGTCACCCTGCCCGCCGCCACCGCACAGCGCGGCCGCGCCGACCCCGCCGCCCCGGCGCTTCAGCTCCAGCGCCAGGTGCAGCACCAGCCGGGCGCCGGACATGCCGATCGGGTGGCCGAGGGCGATGGCACCGCCGTTGACGTTCACCTTTTCCGTGGACACCCCGAGGTCGTCCATTGACTGCACGGCGACCGCCGCGAACGCCTCGTTGATCTCGACGAGGTCCAGGTCGGAGACCGTCAGGCCCTCCTTGCCCAGCGCATGCTGAATGGCGTTGGACGGCTGCGACTGGAGGGAGTTGTCGGGACCGGCGACATTGCCGTGCGCGCCGATCTCCGCGAGCCACTCAAGGCCCAGCTCCTCCGCCTTCGCCTTGCTCATCACGACCACCGCGGCCGCGCCGTCGGAGATCTGCGAGGAGGACCCGGCGGTGATGGTGCCGTCCTTGGTGAAGGCGGGCCGGAGCCGGCCGAGCGACTCGGCGGTGGTGTCCCCGCGGATGCCCTCGTCCTTGCTGAACAGCACCGGGTCACCCTTGCGCTGCGGGATCTCCACCGGGGTGATCTCGGCCTCGAACAGGCCGTTCTTCTGCGCGGCCGCGGCCCGCTGGTGGGACAGCGCGGCGATCTCGTCCTGCGCGGCCCGGCCGATGCCGAGGCGGGTGTTGTGCTTCTCCGTGGACTCGCCCATGGCGATGTTCTCGAAGGAGTCGGTCAGCCCGTCGTGGGCCATCGAGTCCAGCATCTCGATCGCGCCGTACTTGAAGCCCTCGCGGGACTTCGGCAGCAGATGCGGGGCGTTGGTCATCGACTCCTGGCCGCCCGCGACCACGATGTCGAACTCACCCGCGCGGATGAGCTGGTCGGCCAGCGCGATCGCGTCGAGGCCGGAGAGGCAGACCTTGTTGACGGTGAGCGCCGGCACGTTCATCGGGATGCCGGCCTTGACCGCCGCCTGGCGGGCCGGGATCTGACCGGCACCCGCCTGGAGCACCTGGCCCATGATCACGTACTGGACCTGGTCGCCGCTGATCCCGGCGCGGTCGAGGGCCGCCTTGATGGCGAAGCCGCCCAGGTCGGCACCCGAGAAGGACTTCAGCGAACCGAGCAACCGTCCCATGGGCGTCCGAGCGCCCGCGACGATCACAGAGGTGGTCTTTCCAGAAGACATGAGCTGCGATCCCCTTACCGGCCTGCACAGCCGAGGAGTGAACGAGGGTTTACTTCGAATGTACTGAGCGGTACCGGAGCCCGTCATCGCCATTGCGGTGTGATCGCGCGCACGTTGCGTAACCACCGCCGGAGCGCTGCACTGAAACCATGCTGACGCGAATCGACCACATCGGGATCGCCTGCCACGACCTCGACACCACCGTCGAGTTCTACCGGACGACCTACGGCTTCGAGGTGTTCCACACCGAGGTGAACGAGGAGCAGGGCGTCCGGGAGGCCATGCTCAAGATCAACGAGACCTCGGACGGCGGCGCCTCCTACCTCCAGTTGCTGGAGCCGACGCGGGAGGACTCCGCGGTCGGCAAGTGGCTGGCCAAGAACGGGGAGGGCGTCCATCACATCGCCTTCGGCACCGCGGACGTGGACGCGGACGCCGCCGGCATCCGCGACAAGGGCGTACGCGTGCTGTACGACGAGCCCCGCATCGGTTCCATGGGGTCCCGGATCACCTTCCTGCACCCCAAGGATTGCCACGGAGTCCTGACAGAACTGGTCACTTCGGCGGCAGTTGAGTCACCTGAGCACTGACTCTCGTACATAAGGGCCGGTAGGGTTGGGGGCGGTCGTCCCCGAACACGGGGGACGACCGATGCCGGGGTCCGGGTTTCGGGGGACGAGCGTCGGGGCAGCAGCCCGTGCTCCGCCGTTGATCTGACACCATTCCCCGGAGGGCCCCGTCCGGCGGATGGACGGTGCTCGTCGGAGAAATTCACCAGGGGACGGATGGGACCGCGCAGTGCGGGGCTACGAGAGCCAGGAGCGAGAGCCGGCGGCTGACGTCGACCACCTCTCTCGGTTCGAGGCCGAGATGAAGCGGCTGAAGACCGAGCGGGAAAAGGCGATCCAGCACGCCGAGGACCTCGGCTACCAGGTCGAGGTGCTGCGCGCCAAGCTGCACGAGGCGCGCCGCACCCTGATGACCCGTCCCGCCTACGACGGCGGTGACATCGGGTACCAGGCCGAGCAGTTGCTCCGCAACGCCCAGGTGCAGGCCGACCAGTTGCGGCAGGACGCCGAGCGCGAGCTGAGCCAGGCCCGCGCGCAGACCCAGCGCATCCTCCAGGAGCACGCCGAGCACTCCGCCCGGCTCCAGGCGGAGCTGCACCAGGAGGCGGTCACCCGCCGCCAGCAGCTCGACCAGGAGCTGGCCGAGCGCCGCCAGACGGTCGAGTCCCACGTCAACGAGAACGTGGCCTGGGCCGAACAGCTCCGCGCCCGTACCGAGCAGCAGGCCCGCCGGCTGCTGGACGAGTCGCGCGCCGAGGCCGAGCAGGCCATGGCCGCCGCCCGCGCCGAGGCCGAGCGGCTGACCCACGAGGCCCGTGAGCGGCTGCGCACCGACGCGGAGGCGGCCCGCAGCGAGGCCGAGCAGATCCTGCGCCGGGCCCGTACCGACGCCGAGCGGCTGCTGAACGCCGCCTCCTCGCAGGCGCAGGAGGCCACCGACCACGCCGAGCAGCTCCGTACCTCCACCGCCAGCGAGTCCGACGCCGCGCGCCGGCAGGCCGCCGAGCTGAGCCGCACCGCCGAGGAGCGGATGGCGGAGGCCGAGCGCGCCCTGCGCAGCGCCCGCTCCGAGGCGGAGAAGCTGGTAACCGAGGCGAAGGAGGCCGCCGCCAAGGCGCTGGCAGGCGCCGACGCCGCCAACGAGACCCGGACCCGTACCGCCAAGGAGCAGGTCGCCCGGCTGGTCAGCGAGGCCACCAAGGAGGCCGAGACCACCAAGGCGGACGCCGAGCAGATCGTCGCGGATGCCCGTGCCGAGGCGGAGAAGATCCTCGCCGAGGCCGGGGAGAACGCCCGCAGCGCCACCGCCGAGGAGACCGCGAGCCAGCTCTCCAAGGCCGCCCGGACGGCCGAGGAGGTCCTGAACAAGGCCGCCGAGGACGCCCGGAAGACCACCAAGGCCGCCACCGAGGAGGCCGAGCGCATCCGCTCGGAGGCCGAGGCGGAGGCGGACCGGCTGCGTGCCGAGGCGCACGACATCGCCGAGGAGCTCAAGGGCACGGCGAAGGACGACACCAAGGAGTACCGGGCCAAGACGGTCGAGCTGCAGGAGGAGGCCCGGCGCCTGCGCGGCGAGGCCGAGCAGCTCCGCGCCGACGCGGTCACCGAGGGCGACTCCATCCGCGCCGAGGCCCGCCGGGAGGCGGTCACCCAGATCGAGGAGGCGGCCAAGTCCGCCGAGGAACTCCTCGCCAAGGCGAAGGCGGACGCGGACGAGCTGCGCAAGACCGCCACCACCGACAGCGAGAAGGTCCGCACCGAGGCCATCGAGCGGGCGACCAGCCTGCGCCGGCAGGCCGAGGAGACCCTCGAGCGCACCCGTAAGGAGGCCGAGCGGCTCAAGGCCGAGGCCGAGGAACGGGCGGAAACGGTCGGGGCGGAAGCCGAGAAGGCCGCGCGCGAGCTGCGCGAGGAGGCCGAGAAGGCCGCCGAGGCGCGCCGCGAGGAGGCCGCCGGTGAGCTGACCCGGCTGCAGACCGAGGCGCAGGAGCGCCTGGAGTCGGCCGAGCAGGCGCTGACCGAGGCCCGCGAGGAGGCGTCCCGTATCCGCCGCGAGGCCGGCGAGGAGGCCGAGCGGCTGCGTTCGGAGGCCGCCGAGCGCATCCGTACGCTCCAGGAGCAGGCCGCGGCCGAGGCCGAGCGGCTGCGCGACGAGGCCGCGGCGGACGCGTCCGCCTCGCGTGCCGAGGGCGAGTCGGTGGCCGTGCGGCTGCGGTCGGAGGCCGCGGCCGAGGCCGAGCGGCTCAAGGCCGAGGCGCAGGAGAGTGCCGACCGGGTCCGCGCGGAGGCGCAGGCCGCCGCCGAGCGGCTGGGCACGGAGGCGTCCGAGACGCTGGCCGCCGCCCAGGAGGAGGCCGCCCGGCGCCGCCGCGAGGCGGAGGAGCTGCTCGGCGCCGCCCGCGAGGAGGCGGACCAGGAGCGCGAGCGGGCCCGCGAGCAGAGCGAGGAGCTGCTCGCCGCGGCGCGCACCCGCGTGGAGGAGGCGCAGGCCGAGGCGACCCGGCTGGTGGAGGAGGCGGACCGCCGGGCCACCGAGATGGTGTCCGCCGCCGAGACCCACGCGGCGCAGGTACGGGACTCCGTCAGCGGGCTGCACGAGCAGGCGCAGGAGGAGATCACCGGGCTGCGTTCGGCCGCCGAGCACGCGGCGGACCGTACCCGGCGCGAGGCCGAGGAGGAGGCGGACCGGGTCCGCACCGACGCCTACGCCGAGCGGGAGCGGGCCAGCGAGGACGCGACGCGGCTGCGCCGGGAGGCGAGCGAGGAATCGGAGGCGGCCAAGGCGCTCGCCGAGCACACGGTCGCCGAGGCGGCCGAGGAGTCGGAGCGGCTGCGCTCGGAGGCCGCCGAGTACGCGCAGCGGGTGCGCACCGAGGCGTCGGACAAGCTGGCGGAGGCCGACCAGGCCGCGTCCCGGACCCGGGCGGACGCCCGCGAGGACGCCAACCGCATCCGCTCGGACGCGGCGACGCAGGCCGACACCCTCATCACCGAGGCGAGTTCCGAGGCGGAGCGGCTCCAGAATGAGACGGCCGCCGAGGCCGAGCGGGTCCGTGCCGAAGCGGTGGCGAACGCCGAGCAGTTGATCGCGGACGCGACCGACGACGCCGAGCGGCTGCGCGCCGAGGCGGCGGAGACGGTCGGTACGGCGCAGCGGCACGCGGAGCGGATGCGCGCCGAGGCCGAGCGGGTCAGGTCCGAGGCGGAGACGGAGGCCGAGCGGCTGACCAGCTCCGCCCGCGAGGAGGCCGACCGGACGCTGGACGAGGCGCGCAGCGAGGCCAACAAGCGGCGCTCGGAGGCGGCCGAGCAGGTCGACACCCTCATCTCGGAGACGGCGGCCGAGGCGGACAAGCTGCTCGCGGAGGCGCGGCAGCAGGCGCAGCAGGCCACCGCGGACGCGGAGGGCCAGGCCGACTCGATGGTGGGCGCGGCCCGCACCGAGGCCGAGCGGATCGTGTCGGCGGCGACGGTGGAGGGCAACTCCCGTGTGGAGAAGGCCCGTACGGACGCCGACGAGTTGCTGGTCGGCGCGCGCCGGGACGCGACCGCGATCCGGGAGCGGGCGGAGGAGCTGCGCGAGCGGGTCACCTCGGAGATCGAGGAGCTGCACGAGCGGGCCCGCCGGGAGGCGGCCGAGACGATGAAGTCGACGGGCGACCGCTGCGACGCGCTGATCAAGGCGGCCGAGGAGCAGCTCGCCAAGGCGCAGGCGAAGGCCAAGGAGCTGGTGTCGGAGGCCAACTCCGAGGCGGGCAAGGTGCGGATCGCCGCCGTGAAGAAGGCGGAGGGTCTGCTCAAGGAGGCCGAGCAGAAGAAGACCAGGCTCGTCAAGGAGGCCGAGGACCTGAAGGCCGAGGCGATCCGCGAGGCGCGGCGCACGGTCGAGGAGGGCAAGCGGGAGCTGGAGATCCTGGTGCGCCGCCGCGAGGACATCAACACCGAGATCTCGCGCGTGCAGGACGTGCTGGAGGCGCTGGAGTCGTTCGAGGGCCCGGCGGGCAAGGACAGCGGGGTCAAGGCGGGAGCGACGGTGGGTCCGCCCCGGTCGGGTGGCAAGAACTCCGACGCGTAGTACGGGGATCGGGACGGGGCATGGCAAGTTTTCGGGGGGTCAGCCACCCGAAAGAGGTGTCATTCTCCAGACCAAACACGTATCCGCTCGATGACACACCGCTTCGGCGCCTAGGATTCCCTCTATCACCTCACCGGTCTCATTCGACAGGAACCCCATGAGCGACACTTCCCCCTACGGCTTCGAGCTAGTGCGGCGTGGATACGACCGCGCTCAGGTGGACGAACGCATCTCCAAGCTCGTCTCCGACCGTGACAGCGCGCTCTCCCGGATCACCGCACTGGAGAAGCGCATCGAGGAGCTCCACCTCGAAACGCAGAACGCCCAGGCCCAGATCACCGACGCGGAGCCGTCGTACGCGGGTCTGGGCGCGCGGGTCGAGAAGATCCTGCGCCTTGCCGAGGAGGAGGCGAAGGACCTGCGCGAGGAGGCCCGGCGCGCCTCCGAACAGCACCGTGAGCTGGCCGAGTCGGCCGCCCAGCAGGTGCGCAACGACGCGGAGTCGTTCGCCGCCGAGCGCAAGGCGAAGTCCGAGGACGAGGGCGTCCGGATCGTCGAGAAGGCCAAGGGCGAGGCGTCGCAGCTCCGCGCCGACGCGCAGAAGGACGCGCAGTCCAAGCGCGAGGAGGCGGACGCCCTCTTCGAGGAGACCCGCGCCAAGGCCGCGCAGGCCGCCGCCGATTTCGAGACGAATCTCGCCAAGCGCCGCGAGCAGTCCGAGCGGGACCTGGCGTCGCGTCAGCAGAAGGCGGAGAAGCGGCTCGCGGAGATCGAGCACCGCGCCGAGCAGCTCCGTCTGGAGGCGGAGAAGCTGCGCACCGACGCCGACCGCCGTGCGCGCCAGACGGTGGAGACGGCGCAGCGTCAGGCCGAGGACATCGTGGCGGACGCCAACGCCAAGGCGGACCGCATCCGTTCGGAGTCCGAGCGGGAGCTGGCGGCGCTGACCAACCGCCGCGACAGCATCAACGCCCAGCTCACCAACGTCCGCGAGATGCTCGCCACGCTGACGGGTGCCGCGGTCGCCGCCGCCGGCTCCCCGGTGGAGGACGAGACGGCGGGCCGCGGTGTGCCGGCGCAGCAGACCCGGTAACACCTCGGGCGCGTTCCCGCTGAGCGCGGGCGAAGCCCTCTGCCGCCGGCGCGGCAGGGGGCTTCGGCCGCTCTCGGCGGTGTTCGGACACGCCCCGTGACCCTTTGGCTTTACTTTCTCTTGAGCGGAACCGGGCAGCCCCGGTTATCCTCCTAACCCTTACGGGGGCACGCGCTGCGCTGTCCTGAACCTTCCGATGGGTGCGGAGCATGATCGAGGCTGTTGGCCTGACCAAGCGGTACGGCGACAAGACCGCCGTGCACGACCTCTCCTTCCAGGTGCGTCCCGGCGCGGTGACCGGTTTCCTCGGGCCCAACGGCTCCGGCAAGTCGACGACCATGCGGATGATCCTCGGGCTGGACAACCCCACCGCCGGCTCGGTGACCATCGGCGGCTTCCCGTACCGCAAGCTGCCCAACGCGCCCCGTCAGGTCGGCGCGCTGCTCGACGCCAAGGCGGTGCACGGCGGCCGCAGCGCCCGCAACCATCTGCTGAGCCTCGCCCAGCTCTCCGGCATCCCGGCCCGCCGGGTGGACGAGGTGCTCGGGGTCGTCGGGCTGCAGGAAGTGGCCCGCAAGCGCTCCAAGGGCTTCTCGCTCGGCATGGGCCAGCGCCTCGGCATCGCGGCGGCTCTGCTGGGCGACCCGCAGGTGCTGCTGTTCGACGAGCCGGTCAACGGCCTCGACCCCGAGGGCATCCTCTGGGTCCGCAATCTGATGAAGGCGCTCGCCGCGGAGGGCCGTACGGTCTTCGTCTCCTCGCACCTGATGAGCGAGATGGCGCTGACCGCCGACCATCTGATCGTGATCGGGCGGGGTCAGTTGCTCGCCGACATGAGCGTGACCGACTTCATCTCGGCCAATTCCGCCGACTTCGCGCGCGTGCGCACCCCGGACAGCGAGCCGCAGCAGCGGGAGAAGCTGACCTCGGCGCTGACCGAGGCGGGCGGCCATGTGCTGCCCGAGCTGGACGGCGCGCTCCGGGTGACCGGTCTCGCCCTCCCCCGCATCAGCGACCTGGCGCACGAGGCGGACGTACGGCTGTGGGAGCTGTCGCCGCACCAGGCGTCGCTGGAGGAGGCGTACATGCGGATGACGCAGGGCGCCGTCGACTACCGCTCCACCGTGGACCAGCGCTCCGGGCTCCAGCAGCCGCTGCCGCCCGGTGTGCAGCCCCCGATGCCGGTGCCGGGCCAGGGCCAGCCGGGCTGGTACGCCCCGCCGCCGCCCCAGCCGGGCGCCCCGTACGCCCCGCCGGCGCCCACCGCTCCCGGCCCGCAGCCGCCGAACCCGTACGCCGCGCCCGCCGAACCGACCAAGCCCGAGGACCCCCGATGAGCCACCAGCAGCCCCCGATGCCCGAGGCGCCCCAGGCGTCCGGCGGTCTCCAGTCCGGCTACAGCTCACCGATCCCGGTCACGCCCACGCATCTCGGGCACGCGCTGGCCTCGGAGTGGACGAAGATGAAGTCGGTGCGCTCCACGGTGTGGACGCTCGGCGTGTTCGTGGCTCTGGTGGTCGGCATCGGCCTGCTGGCCGCCGTCGCGGTCCGGGGCGCCGGTGAGCTGGACGGCCAGAACCCGCTGACCCTCGGCTTCTTCGGGCTGCTGCTCGGCATGATGTGCGTGATGACGCTGGGTGTGCTGACCACGGCGTCCGAGTACGGCACGGGCATGATCCGTACGACGATGACCGCGTGCCCGAGCCGGGGCCGGGTGCTGGCGGCCAAGTCGATCGTGTTCTTCGTGGTCGCCTTCGTGGTGACGCTGGCGACGGTGTCGCTGGTGGCGCTGATCCAGACCTCGATGCTGGAGGGCAACGGCACCCGGACCCCGTCCGGCGCGGAATGGCTGAAGGCCACGCTCGGCATCAGCCTCTACATCGCGCTGCTCGGCCTGCTGTCGCTGCTGGTCGGCTCGATGATCCGGCACTCCGCGGGCGCCATCACCATCATGATCGGCGCGGTGCTGGCCCCGCTGGTGATCGCGCTGTTCATGAACGCCGGCTCGCTGGAGAAGGTGCAGCAGGCGCTGCTGGAGTACTCGATCCCGAGCCAGATGGGCGTGTTCTACGACAACACCCTCAGCCACTCCGGGCCCTCGGGCTGGGAGCCGCTGTGGATCATGCTGGGCGTGACCGCGGCGGCGTTCGCCGGGGCGTACGCGCTGCTGGAGAGCCGGGACGTGTAACCCCGCGCACCTTCAGAACCTGGGCGAGTTTCCGGACCGCCGTACCCGTGTGGTGCGGCGGTCCCGTGCGTTCCAGCACGCCTTGTGCCAGTGCCGCCGGTCGTCGACGCCCACGTGCTCCGGCCAGGCCACCACGTGCGGGACGCCGGAGGGGATCACCTGGTCGCAGCCGGGGCAGCGGTAGGTCTTGCCCTCGGCGCTCGCCCCGGCGACATGGCGGACGTTCCACTCCTCGCCCTGCCAGGACTCGGTGGACTGCCAGCCGCCGTACCGGCCCGACCGGTCGTCCTCGGCACCTCGGCCGGACGAGTCTGCCGCCTTGGGTCGGTTGCGACGCGGGGACACGGGACACCTCTTGGGGCTATACAGGGAGCACGGGCCGCGTCCAGCCTACGCGGCACCGGCCGGGGGTAGGCGTAGGGCGCCAACCCGTACAAGTCCCCTACCAGGCCGATCCATTCCAGCAGAGAAGCGACCATTCTGCAGACAATCCGCAAATCCCTCCACGAAGCCGTGTCCTGGGCACGTGTCATGTGGTTATGCCGGTCGGGGGAGCTCCCGGTCGGAGCCAAGGAAGCGGGAAATGCGATGCGCGTAGGAAGTTTTGTGCTGGCGGCCCAGTATCCGGGCCAGGGCGCCGGAGAGGCCCTGCACCGGGCGGTGCGCTCCGCCGAGGTGGCCGACGAGGCCGGGCTCGACACGGTATGGCTGGCCGAGCACCACTTCGTGCCGTACGGCACCTGTCCGTCGGCCGTCACCCTGGCCGCCCTGCTGCTGGGCCGCACCCGCCGCGTCCGGGTCGGCACCGCGGTCAGCGTGCTGCCCACCGTCCACCCGGTGGCCCTCGGCGAGCAGGCCGCGCTGCTGCACGTCACCAGCGGCGGCCGGTTCACCCTGGGCGTCGGCCGGGGCGGGCCCTGGGTCGACCTGGAGGTGTTCGGCGCCGGGCTCGGGGCGTACGAGCGGGGCTTCCCCGAGGCGCTGGACCTGCTGCTGCGCTGGCTGCGCGAGCCCTCGGTCGGCGCCTCCGGCGAGCGGTACGCGTTCCGCGAGGTGCCGGTGGTGCCGCGCCCGGCGGACGCGCTGACCGAGACGCCGGGCCCGGAGGTGGTGGTGGCGTGCACCTCGCCGAAGAGCGTGCGGCTGGCGGCGGAGCGGGGTCTGCCGATGCTGCTGGGGATGCACGTCGGGGACGAGGAGAAGGCCGAGATGGTGGCGCTCTGGCGGCGCCACGCCCGCGAGTCGGGCCGCTCGCCCGAGGAGACCGCGGCGGCCGGCCATGTCTCGGCCGGGGTCTGCCAGCTCGCGGACAGCCGCTCCGACGCAGTGGAGACACTGCTGAAGGCCATGCCAGGCTGGCTGAAACGGGGCCTTGAAGCCCATATGACGGTGGACGGCCGGGCGCGCGCGATGCGCGACCCGTACGCCTACACCGAACTGCTCTGCGGGCTGCACCCGGTGGGTACGCCCCGGCTGGCCGCGGATCGTCTCGCGGCCACCGCGGAGCGGACCGGGATCTCCCGCTTCGCTCTGCTCGTCGAGGGCTCCGGCGATCTGGACGCGACCGAGGAGAACCTGCGGCGCCTGGGCGCCGAGGTGCTCCCCCAGTTGCGCTGACCGCCGGAGCCGGCGTCGCACGTGTGCGTCAGCAGTCCCGCAGCTCCGGGGACTGGTTGAGGAGCTGGGCGCGCACCGAGGTGAAGCGGGCCAGCCTCTCGTCCACCGACGGGTCCAGCGGGAACACCGCCACCCGGTGGCAGTTCTGGAAGGCCAGACGTACGCCGAAGTGGCGCTGGAGAGCACCGCGTATGGCGTCGCTGGCGAGCGCGCGCAGCAACTGGCCGCGCGCCTGCTCGTCCGGCGGGGGCGTCTGGTTGTCGGCGAAGGGTCCGCCGTCCACCTTCAGCCGGGCCACCAGGGAGCTGATCATCTCCCACGCAAAGGGCAGGGAGGTCCGGACGCAGTCGACGAATTCTGCTTCGTCGACCTCGCCTCGCTCGGCCTGTTCCAGTAGGGCCGGTGAGACGTCGAGCGACATGGGTTCTCCTCTCGCACCCCCGATGGACAGGGGTTGCCGGACAGAAAAGGGAGTGCGCGACACCGGAGACGCTCCGTACCCCCACGCGGCCTCCCTGCTCCTACGGTAGGCAACCGTCGGTGACCACACCAGCAGAATGCGTATATGGAACGGTCGTACTGCGGTCACAATCGGCCAGGGATGAACAAGAGTTATCAGGGACAATTGGGGTGGCCCGTCGGACGGGCGGGACGCCGGGCACCGGGTGGGACGCGGGCGAATCGCGTGCACGGGTGCGCGTCGAGTAGCGTTGCCGACCATGCGTCTCGTCATTGCCCGGTGTTCGGTCGACTACGCCGGCCGGCTCACCGCCCACCTGCCCTCGGCCCCCCGCCTGATCCTGGTCAAGGCGGACGGCAGCGTCTCCATCCACGCGGACGACCGGGCCTACAAGCCCCTCAACTGGATGTCGCCGCCCTGCACCCTGAAGGAGGGCACGGGTGACGAGGCGGGCGTGTGGACCGTCATCAACAAAGCGGGCGAGAAACTGATCATCACGATGGAGGAAGTCCTCCACGACTCGTCCCACGAACTGGGCGTGGACCCCGGTCTGATCAAGGACGGCGTGGAAGCGCACCTCCAGGAGCTGCTCGCCGACCGCATCGAGACGCTCGGCGAGGGCTACACCCTGATCCGCCGCGAGTACATGACGGCGATCGGCCCGGTCGACATCCTCTGCCGGGACGCCAACGGCGGCACGGTCGCCGTGGAGATCAAGCGGCGCGGCGAGATCGACGGCGTGGAGCAGCTCACCCGCTATCTGGAGCTGCTCAACCGCGATCCCCATCTCGCCCCGGTGCGCGGGGTGTTCGCGGCCCAGGAGATCAAGCCCCAGGCCCGCGTGCTGGCCACGGACCGGGGCATCGGCTGCCAGGTCCTCGACTACAACGCCATGCGCGGCATCGAGGACGACAAGCTCCGCCTGTTCTGATCCCCTGAACCCTCAGATCACCGGCGGTTCGGTGCTCGCGCTCACCGGGGTCTCGGTGGTCTCCGTGGCCTCGGTGGAGGCGGGCGCGGACGCCGTGGCGCTGTCGGCCGGGCCACTGGCCGAGGTCGAGGTGGTCGGGGGTGTGGTGGGGTCGTCCGGAGGCGTCGTCTCCGGGTCGGTCGGCTCCTGGCTGGTCGGCTCGTCGTCGGGGTCGCTCGGGGACGTCGTGGGCCTGCCGGTCTTGGTCGGCTTGCCCGTGGGCCCGGTGGAGCCGCCGCCGTGCGACGGCTCGGGGCTCGTCCCGCCCCCGGTGCCCCGCGTGCCCGTCGGATCGGCGCTCGGGCTGCCCGTGGTGGCGGACGGCGAGGGGTCGTCCGAGGTGCCGGGGGTGCCGTCCGGGCCGGGGCCGACCGGGCGGGTGGTGGTGACGCCGGCCGGGGTGGGTTCGTCGCGCTTCGGGACGGC
Source organism: Streptomyces bauhiniae (assembly GCF_004784475.1). Classification (GTDB taxonomy): domain Bacteria; phylum Actinomycetota; class Actinomycetes; order Streptomycetales; family Streptomycetaceae; genus Streptomyces; species Streptomyces seoulensis. The sequence continues at coordinate 829,220 of NZ_SRRT01000001.1, read as the reverse complement.
GCCCAGCGTGCCGTCGTCCAGGTCCTGGGTCGCGGTCGGGTTGCCGCCCACATTGCTCGCCGGGTTGCGTCCGGCGCCCTCGTCGGAGGTCATGCCGAGGGTGACGACGGTGCCGAGTACGGCGACCAGCAGCGCGCCGGACCCGGCGGCCACCAGATTGCGCCGCGCGATGGCCCGTACCCCGGTGCGCTCCTTCGCCGCGCCGGGCTGCCGGGCGACGACGGTCTCCGGCCCGTAGCCGTACGACGGGGTAAGCGCGGCCGGGACCGGGGCGAGCGGCGCAGTGCGGGCGGGTGCGGGCTCCTCGGCGGCCATCAGCGCGGCCAGGCCCGGCAGATCGCCGCTGCGGTCCGCGACCAGGGCGAGCGCGCGACGGCCCGCGACGGTGCCCCGCATGTCGGAGAGCGCGGTGCGCATCCCGTGCGAGACCTCCAACTCCGAGCGCGCGCGGTCCAGTTGGCCGTCGACCAGGGCGAGGATGCCCAGCTCGTGGTGGAAGTAGGCGCGCTCCGGGACGTCCTGGGCGAGGCGGGCGGCCTCGGACCCGGCGTGCAGGGCCTGTTCCCACGCGGTCCAGTGCAGCCCGGCGGCGAAGGCGGCGCCGGCCGCGTGGGCGAGCCGGACGGCGGTCGCCTGCTCGTCCTCGCCCCCGTCGGCCGGTTCGGTGCCGGGCAGCACGGTCTCCAGCGCGGTCAGCACCGCCGCGGCCTCCGCGCACACGCGTTCCGGGGTGACGGAGGGGTGGGCGGCCCACCAGGCGTAGTGCCGGGCGGCGGCACGGGCCTCGGCGGGGGCGTCCTCGTCGTATCCGGCGGCCTCCAACTGGGCGCGCACCCCGGCCGCGAGGCGGTAGCGGGGGCCGGCCGGGGAGACGAGCCCGCAGCCGAGGAGTTCGCCGAGCGCGGCGTCGGCGTGGGTGTCGCCGACCAGGGCCGGCAGATGCGCCGGGTGCGGCAGCTCGCCGTCCAGGGCGACGGCGAAGCGCAGGGCGGCACGGGCGGAGGTGCCGAGCCGGGAGGCGAGCAGCGGGGCGGGCGCGGCGGCCTCCGCGAGGGAGGGCAGCGGCACCTCCTCGGCCTCCTCGTCCTCCAGCGGCAGGTCGAGCACCGCGTCGGCGGGGCCGCGTACGTCCTCGAAGACGCCGTACTCGTCCACCACGCCGCCGCTGGCGCGCAGTTGCTCGCGCTGGCGGAGCAGGGCGCCGGCCTGGACGAAGCGCAGCGGCAGGCCCTCGGACTCGAACCAGAGGTCGCCGGCCCAGACGGCCTCCTCCTCGGTCAGGTCCCGGCCCACCGACCGCTGGAGGATCTCCACCCCGGCGGCGCGGTCGAGTCCGGGCAGGCCGACCTCCTCGATGTCACCGGCGGCCGCGGGGGTGTCCGGGGTGGCGGCGAGGAGGAAGGCGCACTCGGGGGCGGCTTCGAGCAGGTCGGTGAGGGCGGTGCCGCCGAACTCCAGGTCGTCGATGAGGACGACGGCGCCGATCTCCTTGACGGTCTCGCGCAGTTCGTCCGGCTGGAGGCGGTGGCGGGGGGCGTCGTAGACGGTGTGGAAGAGGTCGCGCAGCAGGTCCTCGGGGGTGCGGTGCAGGCCGTCCAGCCGGACCACGCCGTCGGGGGCGAGGTCGGCGCAGTCCTCCGCGACGAGGTCGAGCAGGGCGGTGCGGCCGGAGCCGCCGGGGCCGGTGAGGCGGACGGTACGGCCGCGGGTGAGCAGCCGGACCAGCCGCTCGCGTATCTCCTGACGCTCCAGCAACTCTGGGGCAGCCACCCGGTGTCCGGGCGGGGCGGGCGGCAGGGCGGCCCGCTCGTACTCGGCGCGGGCGGCCGGGGTGCGCTTGGCGGGGGCTTCCGGGCGCTCGTGCGGCGGGCAGGGTTCTATCTCGCTGCCGTCGACCGGGTTGACGGTGAGCAGGAAGTCGCCGCAGACCAGCCGGGTGGTACGGGCGGGCACGGGGCCGCTCGGGGCGAAGTCGGCGGTGAGGGGGTCCCGGGGCGGACGGCGGCTCAGTGCCTGACCGTGGTCCTCGGTTCCCGGAAAGTTCGGGTCCATGGGTTCAAAGCCCCCAAAAGCGTCGTGTGCCGATCTCGGCCCCTCCCGGCCTGCCGCACATCGCGCTGTCGCTTCTGGTCCGGGCCCGCTCGCGGATTACACGAGGCGGCGGGCGACCGAACCCTAAACCGTCGGCAGGGGTCCCCGACAGGGCGGGGTGCCGGACGGCCCGAGAGATCCGGGAGATCACCTTCCGGTGAGGTATGTGCGCGACGCGCCGTTCGGGACGACTTGGAGCCTGCCCCGGTTCCGGAACCTCACACGCGGGGCAGCGACTCCACGCCGACTCCGCCCTCGATGGCGAGAATGCGGTGCAGCCGGGTGGCCACGAGCAGCCGCTGCATCTGCGGCGGCACCCGGCGCAGCACCAGACGCCGGCCGCAGCGGCCCGCGCGCCGGTGTGCGCCCATGATGACGCCGAGTCCGGTGGCGTCCCAGGAGTCCAGTTCGGACAGGTCCAGCACCAGATCGCCGATCCCGTCGTCGAGGGCCGCGTGGAGGGCCGTACGGGCGTCCGCCGCGCTGCGGACGTCGAGGCGCCCCCCGACGACCAGCTCGGCGTGGTCGCCCCTGATGTACATATGCGCTCCCCGTTGAGTGCGAGTGGCGTTCTCCGTGACGGTGCTGTGCAACGTCTGACTGTGTGGGTGTCGATGCGGTTGCTGGTTGTAAGCGAACCGATACCGAATTCACCCGCGGGGGTGATCCCCCTGAGCGGTTGTACGGACGCGCACGGGATCGGCGGGTGATCCGGACGCGGTCAGTACGTGTAGAAGCCCTGCCCGCTCTTGCGGCCGATGTCACCGGCGTCCACCATCCGGCGCATCAGCTCCGGCGGGGCGAACTTCTCGTCCTGGCTCTCGGTGTAGATGTTGCCGGTGGCGTGCAGCAGGATGTCGACCCCGGTGAGGTCGGCGGTGGCCAGCGGGCCCATGGCGTGCCCGAAGCCCAGCTTGCAGGCGAGGTCGATGTCCTCGGCGGTGGCCACGCCCGACTCGTAGAGCTTGGTGGCCTCGACCACGAGGGCCGAGATGAGGCGGGTGGTGACGAACCCGGCGACGTCGCGGTTGACGACGATGCAGGTCTTGCCGACCGACTCGGCGAACTCCCGCGCGGTGGCGAGGGTTTCGTCGCTGGTCTTGTAGCCCCGGACCAGCTCGACGAGCTGCATCATCGGCACCGGCGAGAAGAAGTGGACGCCGACCACGCGCTCGGGGTGCTCGGTGGCGGCCGCGATCTTGGTGATCGGGATGGCGGAGGTGTTGGAGGCGAGCACGGCGTCCGGGCGCACGATCTTGTCGAGCGCGCGGAAGATCTCGTGCTTGACCTCCAGCTTCTCGAAGACCGCCTCGATCACGACGTCCGCGTCGGCGACGTCGTCCAGGTCGGTGGTCGGGGTGATCCGGGCGAGGGCCGCCTCGGCGTCGGCCGCGTCCAGCTTGCCCTTGGCGACGAACCTGTCGTAGGAGGCCCGGATGCCGTCGGTACCGCGCTTGAGCGCCTCGTCGGTGACGTCGCGCAGAACCACGTCCCAGCCGGCCTGTGCGGCGACCTGGGCGATGCCGGACCCCATGAGACCGGCCCCGATGACGGCGAGCTTCCCTGCCACTCCGACTCCCCTTACGCGCTGTTTATGGTTCCTCTCGGCGGACATTAGCGCTCGGGCGACGCCTTGAGGACCGTAAGTAATGCGTGTCACGGTCTCACGGCGTGAGACACCCGTCACGTTCCGGTTGTGCCGCTCCGGTCCGTCAAATCCGCACCGCTTCGCGCCCTTTGGGGCAACTACGCTGGCCGTATGGTCAATCTGACGCGCATCTACACCAGGACCGGCGACCAGGGCACCACCGCCCTCGGCGACATGAGCCGGACCGCCAAGACCGACCTCAGGATCTCCGCGTACGCGGACGCCAACGAGGCGAACGCGGTGATCGGCACCGCCGTCGCGCTGGGCGGGCTGGACCAGGAGGTCGTCACGGTCCTCACCCGGGTGCAGAACGACCTCTTCGACGTGGGCGCCGACCTGTCGACGCCGGTGGTGGAGAACCCTCAGTACCCGCCGCTGAGGGTCGAGCAGTTCTACGTGGACCGCCTTGAGGCGGACTGCGACCGGTTCAACGAACGGCTGGAGAAGCTGCGGTCGTTCATCCTGCCCGGCGGCACCCCCGGCGCGGCCCTGCTGCACCAGGCGTGCACGGTGGTCCGGCGGGCCGAGCGCTCCACCTGGGCCGCCCTGGAGGTGCACGGCGAGACGATGAACCCCCTCACCGCGACCTACCTCAACCGCCTCTCCGACCTCCTCTTCATCCTGGCCCGCACGGCCAACAAGGAGACCGGCGACGTGCTGTGGGTACCGGGGGGCGAGCGCTAGGGCCGGGTACGGCGAAGGGGGCGCCTCCGCGAGACGCCCCCTTTGCGACCTCTCCGGCCGCCCCTACCGGTCCGCGTCGCTGGTGGCGTCGCGGTCGGCCGCGGCGGCCGCCGACTCCGCGGCGTCGACCTTCTGCTTCATGTCCGCGTAGCCCGAGGGGGTGCTGGACGGGGTGGCGGCGTCGTCGTGGCCGCAGGCGGTGGTGAGGGCGGCGAGGGCGGCCAGGGTGACGGCCGCCGCCGCGCGCCGGGTGCCGGGCCTCACTTGGCGCTGTCCTTGTTGCCGCCGTCGTTCTTCGCGCACCAGGTCTTGACCCCGGCGAGGTCCTTCTTGCGCTGCTCCAGGTCCTTCTTCAGGGACTCCCGGGTGTCGAGGCGGCCCTGGAGGAAGGTGGCGATCTCGGTGTGGCCGGCCTTCTTGGCGTTGTCGACGCGCTGCTGGAGCCGGGCCACGGAGCCGCGCCGGGCCTTGCCGGCGTCGAGCCGCTTCAGGGCGCGGTCGATGCGCTGGTCGACCTTCGGGGCCCGCTTGCAGAGGGCTCGCGCGCCGTCACCGGCGGGCTTGGCGCCGGGAGAGGCGTCGGCGGCGGACGCGGCACCGGCCGAGCCCGCCAGCAGCGCCGCCGTGGCGAGGCCCGCGAGGAGGGTGCGGGTGCTTCGTCGTGCGTCCATGTGCGTCTCCGTTCACGTCCGGGACGGGCTGTGGTGCCGTCCGTCGCCCCGGAGGCTAGGAGGCGTCTTTGGGGAAACCTTGTGACCGGTTCGCCCCGGCCGTCCCGATCAGCCAGTCCCGCCGCCCCGGCGCCCCGGTGCCGTCCAGCGGCAGCCGTACCTCGAAGCGGGCCCCGGTGCCGTCCGGGCCGTCGGTGACGCCGACGCTCCCCCGGTGCAGCGCGGCCTGCTGGGCGACCAGGGTGAGCCCCAGCCCCGAGCCGGTGCTGTCAGGGCCCCGCTGGAACCGCTCGAAGAGCCGCTGGCGGGACGCGGCCGGTATGCCGGGCCCCTGGTCGGCCACGACCACCACGGCCTGCTCCCCCGCACGCCCCACGGCCACCCGTATCCGCGCGACGCCCGCCGGATCGCGGCCGTGGGCGAGCGCGTTGGCGAGCAGGTTGTCCAGCAGCAGCCGCAGCCCCGGCTCCCACCCCGGCACGGTGACCCCCGGCTCGGCGTCCAGGACGACATCGGCGCCCCGGTCCCGCCTCCGTACCTCGGCCACGGCGGTGTCGGCGAGGTCCGCGAGGTCCACGGCGGCGAAGGTCTCGGCCTCCACCAGGTCACCCCGGCCCAGCTCCCGGAGCATCACCAGCAGGTGCAGCAGACGGGCGTGTTCGAGGCGGAGGTCGGCCAGTGCCTCGTCCCGGTCGGGGTCGGGCAGGCCGGGGAGGTCGAGGACGTCGAGGTTGGTGCCCATGCTCATCAGCGGGGTGCGCAGTTCGTGCGCGGCGGCCGAGGAGAAGGAACGGGCGGTGTCGAGCGCCTCGGCTGTGCGGGCGGCCTGTTCGTCGTAGCGGGCGAGCACCGTGCGCAGGGTGGCGCTGAGTTCGTCGACCTCGGTGACGCCGGTGCGCTCCGGTCCGAGCCGTACGCCGCTGGTGCGCGGGTCCAGGCCCGCCGTACGCCGGGTGAGGCGGCGCAGGGGCGCGCTCGCACCGGCGGCCAGGGCCCAGGCGAGGGCACCGGCGGCGGGCGCCGCGAGCAGCGCGGTGAACACCACCCGGCGCCGGACCAGCAGGACTTGGGCCCGGTCGGCGGTGTCCGGGGCGAACACCCACAGGGTGCCGCCGCGCACCGGCCGGGCCAGCCCGCGCCAGCTCCGGGCGCCGTCGCGGATGGTCACCGGCACCCCGGTCCGCTCGGGCAGTTGGGCCGAGGCGCCGGGCTGGGGGCCGCCGCTGAAGACACCGTCCGGCCCCTGGACGCGTACGCCGACGTCGAGGGCGGCGCTGAAGAGTTGCCGCTCGCGCTGGTCGGCCACGCGGGGGCGGTTGCCCGCCGAGGCGCGCAGCAGGGCGCGGGCGTCCGGGGCGATGGCGGCGGCACGTTGGCGCAGGTGCTGGTCGCCGGCCCGGTGCAGGTCGCGGGCGACCAGGTGGGTCAGCAGCCAGCCGGAGGCCAGCACCAGCAGCGGGACGGTGCAGCCGACGGCGAGGCCGACACGGGCGGAGAGCCTCACCGCGCCTCCCGGAACACGAAGCCGACCCCGCGCACGGTGTGCACCAGCCTGGGCGCGCCGTCGGCCTCCAGTTTCCGGCGCAGATAGCTGACGAAGGTGTCGACGGCGTCGGTACGTACCTCGAAGTCGTAACCCCAGACGCGTTCGAGGAGCTGGTCGCGGGTGAGGACGAGCCCGGCGTTGCGCATCAGCACCTCCAGGAGCTCGAACTCCCGCCGGGTCAGGTCGAGTACGCGGCCGTCGCGCAGCGCGGTACGGGCGCCGGGGTCTATCTCGATCCCGGCCTCGCGCAGCACCTCCCGGCCGCTGGGCGGGCTGCGGCGCAGCAGGGCGCGCAGCCGAGCACGAGTTCCTGGAGGGCGAAGGGCTTGACCAGGTAGTCGTCGCCGCCCGCCTGGAGCCCGGCGATCCGGTCGGCGGTCTCGTCCAGCGCGGACAGCATCAGGACGGGCAGTTCGCGGCCCTCCTCGCGGAGCCGAGCGCACACCTGGATGCCGGTGAGGCCGGGCATCGACACGTCCAGCACCAGCACGTCCGGCGGCTCCTGGCCGATGGCGGCGAGCGCCTGGCGGCCGTCGGCGGCGGTGCGCACGGTGAAGCCGTTCAGCCTGAGGCCGCGCTCCAGGGAGCGGCGGATCGCCGCGTCGTCGTCCACCACCAGGACGGTTCCGGGGCTTGCCGAGTCACTCACGCGTCCTCCTCGCGGACTGCCAAACCTCAACAGCAACAGAGGAGTTGAGGTTAAGTCGAATTGCGGAACAAATGGTCCAGACCTATTGACCTCTGGTCCAGACCTTTCCTATTGTCGCGGCACAGCATGGGCGTGAAGGCTCAGTCATGCCCCCCATGCCTCGTGAAGTTCCCCCCGACATCGAGGGAGGCGCACATGCGCTTCAGACACAGAGTCGCGGCGGGTGCCGTGACCCTGCTGCTCCCCCTGGCCGGCCTCGTCGGCCTGGCCGCCCCCGCCGAGGCCGCCACCAACGTCACCGCGAGCTATGTGAAGTCCCAGGACTGGGGCAGCGGTTTCGAAGGCAAGTGGACCGTCAAGAACACCGGCACCACCGCCATCAGCTCCTGGACGATCGAGTGGGACTTCCCCTCGGGCACGTCCGTCACCTCCGCGTGGGACGCCGACGTCACCTCCTCCGGCACCCACTGGACGGCGAAGAACAAGTCGTACAACGGCTCGGTCGCCCCCGGCTCCTCCATCTCCTTCGCCTTCAACGGCGCGGGCACCGGCTCCCCGAGCAACTGCAAGCTGAACGGCGACAGTTGTGACGGCACCACGGTGCCCGGCGACGCGGCGCCCTCCGCCCCCGGCCAGCCCACCGCCTCCGCCGTGACCGACACCTCGGTCAAGCTGAGCTGGTCGGCCGCCACCGACGACAAGGGCGTCAAGAACTACGACGTGCTGCGCGACGGCGCCAAGGTCGCCACCGTCACCACCACCTCGTACTCGGACACCGGCCTCACCGCCGGCACCGACTACTCCTACAGCGTGCGCGCCCGCGACACCGCCGACCAGACCGGTCCGGCCAGCGCCGCGACCGCCGTGCGCACCACCGGCGGCGGCACCAACCCGCCGCCCGCCACCGGCGACAAGGTCAAGCTCGGCTACTTCACCGAGTGGGGCATCTACGGCCGGAACTACAACGTCAAGAACATCGTGACGTCCGGCTCCGCGTCCAAGATCACGCACATCAACTACGCCTTCGGCAATGTCACCGGCGGCAAGTGCGCGATCGGTGACTCCTACGCCGACTACGACAAGGCGTTCACCGCCGACCAGTCGGTCAGCGGCGCCGCCGACACCTGGGACCAGCCGCTGCGCGGCAACTTCAACCAGCTCCGGCAGCTCAAGGCCAAGTACCCGAACATCAAGGTGCTGTGGTCCTTCGGCGGCTGGACCTGGTCCGGCGGCTTCGGCGAGGCGGCCAAGAACCCGGCCGCGTTCGCCCAGTCCTGCTACGACCTGGTGGAGGACCCCCGCTGGGCCGATGTCTTCGACGGCATCGACATCGACTGGGAGTACCCCAACGCCTGCGGTCTGTCCTGCGACACCAGCGGCTCCGCGGCCTTCAAGAACGTGGCCTCCGCGCTGCGCGCCAAGTTCGGCGCCAACTACCTGGTCACCGCCGCGGTCACCGCGGACGGCTCCAGCGGCGGCAAGATCGAGGCCGCCGACTACGCGGGCGCCTCGCAGTACCTCAACTGGTACAACGTGATGACGTACGACTTCTTCGGCGCCTTCGACGCCAAGGGTCCGACGGCCCCGCACTCCCCGCTCACCTCGTACAGCGGCATCCCGAAGGCGGGCTTCACCACCGCCGACGCGATGGCCAAGTACAAGGCGGCCGGTGTCCCGGCGAACAAGCTGCTCATCGGCATCGGCTTCTACGGCCGCGGCTGGACCGGTGTCACCCAGGACGCCCCCGGCGGCACCGCCACCGGAGCCGCTCCGGGCACCTACGAGGCCGGTATCGAGGACTACAAGGTGCTCAAGGGCTCCTGCCCGGTCACCGGCACGATCGCGGGCACCGCGTACGCCCACTGCGGCAGCAACTGGTGGTCGTACGACACCCCGTCGACCATCGCCGGCAAGATGAGCTGGGCGAAGCAGCAGGGCCTGGGCGGCGCGTTCTTCTGGGACTTCACCGGGGACACCAGCAACGGTGAACTCGTGACGGCCCTCAGCAACGGCCTGTCGTAAGGAAGTTCGGGGGGCCTAGCCCCTCAAGCGACGTTGACGCGCTGACCGGGCGGGGCTGCTTCCAGCCACGCGAGAAATCCGGTCAGCGCGTCTTCGCTCATGGCGAGTTCGAGGCGGGTGCCCCGGTGGACACAGGCGAGGATCACCGCGTCGGACAGCAGCGCCAGCTCCTCCTCGCCCTCGGGCAGCCGGCGTCCGGCCACCTCGATCCGCGAGCGCTCCAGCACCCGGCGCGGGCGCAGGGCGTAGGAGAACACCCGGAACCACTCGATGCGGTCCCCGTTGTAGCGGGCGATGCCGTAGCTCCAGCCCTTGCCGTTCACATCGCTCTGCTCCGCCACGTCCCAGCGCAGCGAACAGTCGAAGGTGCCGCCGGACCGCTGGATGAGCCTGCGGCGCAGGCCGAACAGGAACAGACCCACCACCACGAGCGCGACCACGATTCCGCACACAGTCAGAGCGAGGACCATCGGCACCGACCTCCTCGTCTCCCAGGTAGTGGAACTGCTTTCGGCTCAGGGTAATGAAACCGCAGAGCCAGGTAATGGAACCGGAAAAACACCCGGATTCACCTCAGCCGCGACCGGCACCGGAATGTTTCCGGGCCGGCCGCGGCTGAATGATGGTCACACGGCGCGATGATCAGCGCGCGGAGGTCGCCGCCCGCAGACGGACGTCGGCGCGACGCTGGGCGTCCTCGTCGTCCTCCGCCTTCGCTCGCTCCAGCTCGCGCTCGACGCGCTGGACGTCGATCTCCTCCGCCAGCTCGGCGATCTCGGCCAGCAGCGACAGCTTGTCGTCCGCGAACGAGATGAAACCGCCGTGCACCGCGGCGACGACAGTGCCGCCGTCGCTGGTGCGGATGGTCACCGGGCCCGACTCCAGCACACCGAGCAGCGGCTGGTGACCGGGCATGACGCCGATGTCGCCGGACGTGGTGCGCGCGACGACCAGGGTGGCCTCGCCGGACCAGACCTGGCGGTCGGCGGCGACCAGCTCGACGTGCAGCTCAGCAGCCAAGGTTGGCTCCTCGGATCACCACCCGGCGGATGTGCCGGGTGTCGGGGTCAATATCAGGGGGCTTGGCCGAGGGGGCGGGACGTGCCCGCCCCCCGGCCAGGAGCGCGGGTGTCAGGAGACGCCCAGCTCCTTCGCGTTCTTCTTCAGGTCCTCGATGCCACCGCACATGAAGAACGCCTGCTCCGGGAAGTGGTCGTACTCACCGTCGCAGATCGCGTTGAACGCGGCGATGGTCTCGTCCACCGGAACGTCCGAACCGTCCACGCCGGTGAACTGCTTGGCGACGTGGGTGTTCTGGGACAGGAAGCGCTCCACGCGACGGGCACGGTGGACGACGAGCTTGTCCTCCTCGCCCAGCTCGTCGATACCGAGGATCGCGATGATGTCCTGGAGGTCCTTGTACTTCTGCAGGATGTTCTTGACGCGCATGGCGCAGTCGTAGTGGTCCTGCGCGATGTACCGCGGGTCCAGGATGCGGGACGTGGAGTCCAGCGGGTCCACGGCCGGGTAGATGCCCTTCTCCGAGATCGGACGGGACAGCACCGTCGTCGCGTCGAGGTGGGCGAACGTGGTGGCCGGGGCCGGGTCGGTCAGGTCGTCCGCGGGGACGTAGATCGCCTGCATCGAGGTGATCGAGTGACCGCGGGTCGACGTGATGCGCTCCTGGAGGAGACCCATCTCGTCGGCCAGGTTCGGCTGGTAACCCACGGCGGACGGCATGCGGCCGAGCAGCGTGGAGACCTCGGAACCGGCCTGCGTGAAGCGGAAGATGTTGTCGATGAAGAACAGCACGTCCTGCTTCTGGACGTCACGGAAGTACTCGGCCATGGTGAGGCCGGCCAGCGCGACGCGCAGACGGGTGCCCGGCGGCTCGTCCATCTGACCGAAGACGAGCGCGGTCTTGTCGATGACGCCCGACTCGGTCATCTCCGCGATGAGGTCGTTGCCCTCACGCGTGCGCTCACCGACACCGGCGAACACCGAGACACCGTCGTGGTTGTTGGCGACGCGGTAGATCATCTCCTGGATGAGCACCGTCTTGCCGACACCGGCACCGCCGAACAGGCCGATCTTGCCGCCCTTGACGTACGGGGTGAGCAGGTCGATGACCTTGACGCCCGTCTCGAACATCTCGGTCTTCGACTCGAGCTCGTCGAAGTTCGGGGCCTTGCGGTGGATCGGCCAGCGCTCGCCGGTGTGCTTCTCGTCGACGTTCAGCACCTCACCGAGGGTGTTGAACACCTTGCCCTTGGTGAAGTCGCCGACCGGGACGGAGATCGCGTCGCCGCTGTCCGTCACGACGGACTGGCGGACCAGACCGTCGGTGGGCTGCATGGAGATGGTGCGGACCAGGCCGTCACCCAGGTGCTGGGCGACCTCCAGGGTCAGCGTCTTCTTCTCGCCGTGCTTCGCCGGGTCGGCGACCTCGACGGTCAGGGCGTTGTAGATCTCCGGCATCGCGTCGACGGGGAACTCCACGTCGACGACCGGGCCGATGACGCGGGCGACGCGACCCGTGGCCGCCGCGGTCTCAACAGTGGTGGTCATTTATCGGTCACTCCCCGCGGTCGCGTCGGCCAGGGCGCTGGCGCCACCGACGATCTCGCTGATTTCCTGGGTGATTTCGGCCTGGCGGGCCGCGTTGGCAAGACGGGAGAGCGTGTTGATCAGCTCGCCCGCGTTGTCGGTGGCCGACTTCATCGCGCGCCGCGTGGCGGCGTGCTTCGAAGCGGCCGACTGGAGCATCGCGTTGTAGATGCGGCTCTCGACGTACCGGGGCAGCAGGGCGTCCAGGACGTCCTCCGCCGACGGCTCGAAGTCGTACAGCGGGAGGATCTCACCGTCGCCGGTCTTCTCCTCCGTGACCTCGTCGAGGCGCAGCGGGAGCAGCCGCTCGGCGACCGCCGTCTGCGTCATCATCGAGACGAACTCGGTGAAGACGATGTACAGCTCGTCCGCGCCGCCGTCCGCGTCGGGCGTCTCGACGGCCTCGATCAGGGGCGCCGCGACCTTCTTGGCGTCCCCGTACGTGGGCTCGTCGGTGAAACCCGTCCACGACTCCGCGATCTTGCGCTCACGGAAGTTGTAGTGCGCGACACCGCGGCGGCCGACGATGAACGTCTCCACCTGCTTGCCCTCGCGCTCGAGGCGCTCGGTGAGCTGCTCGCCCGCCTTGATGGCGTTGGAGTTGAAGGCGCCGGCCAGGCCGCGGTCGCTCGTGAGGAGCAGGACCGCGGCACGGGTCGGGTTCTCGGCCTCCGTGGTGAGCGGGTGCTTGGTGTTCGAGCCGGTGGCGACCGACTTGACCGCGCGGGTCAGCTCGTCCGCGTACGGCTTGGAGGCCGCCACCTTGCGCTGCGCCTTGACGACACGCGAGGCGGCGATCATCTCCATCGCCTTGGTGATCTTCTTGGTCGCGGTGACGGATCGGATGCGACGCTTGTAGACCCGGAGCTGGGCTCCCATGAGTCAGGTCCCTTCCTTACGTCACTTGGCGGGAGAGGCCGGGGTGTCGTCGCCGAGGAGCTTGCCGTCCGAGGTCTCGAACTGCTTCTTGAACTCCGCGATCGCGTCACCGATGCCCTGCAGGGTGTCGTCCGACATCTTGCCGCCCTCCTTGATGGAGGTCATCAGGCCCTGGTGCGAACGGTGCAGGTACTCCAGCAGCTCCTTGTCGAAGCGACGGACGTCCTCGACCGGCACGTCGTCCATGCGGCCCGTACCACCGGCCCAGATCGAGACGACCTGGTCCTCGGTGGACATCGGCTGGTACTGGTTCTGCTTCAGCAGCTCGGTCATCCGCTGACCGCGGTCGAGCTGGTTCTTGGACGCCTGGTCCAGGTCGGAACCGAAGGCGGCGAACGCCTCCAGCTCACGGAACTGGGCGAGGTCCACGCGCAGTCGGCCGGAGACCTGCTTCATCGCCTTGTGCTGGGCGGAACCGCCGACTCGGGAGACGGAGATACCGACGTTCAGCGCGGGACGCTGACCGGCGTTGAAGAGGTCCGACTCCAGGAAGCACTGGCCGTCGGTGATGGAGATGACGTTGGTCGGGATGAACGCCGAGACGTCGTTGGCCTTCGTCTCGACGATCGGCAGACCCGTCATCGAGCCGGCGCCCATGTCGTCGGAGAGCTTCGCGCAGCGCTCCAGCAGACGGGAGTGCAGGTAGAAGACGTCACCGGGGTACGCCTCGCGGCCCGGCGGACGGCGCAGCAGCAGGGACACGGCGCGGTAGGCGTCGGCCTGCTTCGACAGGTCGTCGAAGACGATCAGGACGTGCTTGCCCTGGTACATCCAGTGCTGGCCGATGGCGGAACCGGTGTACGGCGCCAGGTACTTGAAGCCGGCCGGGTCGGACGCCGGGGCGGCGACGATGGTCGTGTACTCCAGCGCGCCGTTCTCCTCCAGCGCGCGGCGTACGCCGGCGATGGTGGAGCCCTTCTGGCCGATGGCGACGTAGATGCAGCGGACCTGCTTGTTCGGGTCGCCGGTGCGCCAGTTGTCGCGCTGGTTGATGATCGTGTCGACGGCCAGGGCGGTCTTGCCGGTCTGGCGGTCACCGATGATGAGCTGGCGCTGGCCGCGGCCGATCGGGGTCATGGCGTCGACCGCCATGTAGCCCGTCTCCATCGGCTGGTGCACCGACTGGCGCTCCATGACCGTGGGGGCCTGCAGTTCGAGGGCGCGGCGGCCGTCGGTCTCGACCTCGCCGAGGCCGTCGATCGGCTGGCCCAGCGGGTCGACGACACGGCCGAGGTAGCCGTCGCCGACGGCGACCGAGAGGACCTCTCCGGTGCGGTGCACCGGCTGGCCCTCCTCGATGCCGCTGTACTCGCCGAGAACGATGGCACCGATCTCGCGCTCCTCGAGGTTGAGGGCGAGGCCGAGGGTGCCGTCCTCGAACTTCAGCAGCTCGTTGGCCATGGCCGAGGGAAGACCCTCGACCTTCGCGACGCCGTCGCCGGCGACGGTGACCGTACCGACCTCCTCGCGCGAGGCCGCGTCCGGCTTGTACGACTGGACGAAGTTCTCCAGTGCGTCCCGGATCTCCTCCGGCCGGATCGTGAGCTCCGCCATCTGGGTTCCCTGCTCTCCTTGTTGGGCCCGAAGTTTCACTTTGGGGGGATGTCTGACTCCGGACTCCCCCCTGAACGAGGTGAATCCTCTGCACGGCCCAACCAGGGCCGTAATTACGTACTGCGTGTTGAGTTCTAGCTCGCCATACGGCGGGCGGCGTCGTCCAGCCGGTCCGCCAGGGAGCCGTTGATGACCTCGTCACCGACCTGCACCCGGATACCGCCGATGACCTCGGGGTCCACGTCCAGGTTGAGGTGCATCCGGCGGCCGTAGAGCTTGGCCAGGGCGTCACCCAGGCGACGCTTCTGGGCCTCGCTCAGCGGCACCGCCGAGGTGACGGTCGCCACCAGCCGGTCCCGGCGCTCCGCGGCCAGCTTGGACAGGGACTCGAGTCCCGCTTCCAGGCTACGTCCACGCGGCGCGGTAACCAGTCGGGTGACCAGACGCTCGGTGACGGGCTTGGCCCGTCCGCCCAGCAGCCGGTGCACCAGCTCGGCCTTGGCCGCGGTGGACGCCGACCGGTCGGTCAGCGCGGCCCGCAGGGCCGGGTCGGAGGCGACGATCCGGCCGAACCGGAACAGCTCGTCCTCGACGTCGTCCAGCGTGCCCGACTTCTCCGCGGCGGTGAGGTCGGCGATGTCCGCCAGCTCCTCCAGCGCGTCCACCAGGTCGCGGGGCTGCGACCAGCGGGACCGGGCGAGACCGGTCACCAGGTCGGCGGTCGGACCGCTCACCTGGCCGCCGATCAGGCGCTGCACCAGCTCGGCCTTGGCCTCGGCGGGCTGCGCCGGGTCGGTGAGGACCCGGCGCAGGCCGGCCTCGCGGTCGAGCAGCGCGGTGACGGCCGCCAGCTCGTCGGCGAGCTGCGCGGCGTCCACGGAGGTGGAGTCCGTCAGCGCGTCGAGACGCTCCCGTGCGGCTGCCAGGGCCTCGCGGCTCGCTCCGTTCATCGCGTGGCCTCGGCCTTCTCGTCGAGCTCGTCGAGGAAGCGGTCGATCACACGGCTCTGCCGGGCGTGGTCCTCGAGGGACTCACCGACGAGCTTGCCGGCCAGTTCGGTGGCGAGCTTGCCGACGTCCTGGCGGAGCGAGGCCGAAGCGGCCTTGCGGTCGGCCGCGATCTGGGCGTGACCGGCGGCGACGATCTCCTCGCGCTGACGCTGGCCCTCGGCCCGCATCTCCGCGATGAGCGTCGCACCCTGCTCCTGAGCCTCCTGGCGCAGCCGGGCGGCCTCGTGACGGGCCTCGGCGAGCTGGGCCTTGTACTGCTCGAGGACGCTCTGAGCCTCGGTCTGCGCGGCCTCGGCCTTCTCGATCCCGCCCTCGATCGCTTCGCGGCGCTCCTCCAGAACCTTGTTGATGTTCGGGAGGAGCTTCCAGGCGAGGAAGCCGAAGACGATGACAAAGGCGATCAGGCCGATGACGAGCTCTGGGATCGGCGGGATGAGGGGGTTCTCGGCCTCCTCAGCCGCCAGCATTACCAGGGGGCTCATATCAGTGCCTTTCGTCTAGCTAAAGGGCGTCGGTCGGATCAGGCGCTCGGGTAGACGAACGGCATGACCAGACCGATCAGGGCGAGCGCCTCACAGAAGGCGAAGCCGAGGATCTGGTTGGCGCGGATCAGGCCGGCAGCCTCGGGCTGGCGGGCGAGCGCCTGGGTGCCGTTACCGAAGATGATGCCGACGCCGACGCCCGGGCCGATGGCGGCGAGGCCGTAACCGATGGAGCCGAGGTTGCCCTTGATCTCGACGCCGGCGGCAAGGGTCTGGAGAGCGGACATGCCGGTTCTTCCTTCTCTTTCAATGACCGGTGGGGGATGGCCACCGGATGTCTGGATGGGTGAGGCGCAGTTGCTCAGTGGTGCTCGGCGAGCGCGCCCTGGATGAAGCTGCACGTGAGGAGCACGAAGACGTACGCCTGGACAGCCTGGATGAAGAGTTCGAAGGCGGTCATCACGAGGACCATGACGAACGAGACGGCGGAGTAGGCGATGCCGATGCCGTTCAGCATGTACCAGCTTGCGATCGTGAAGAGCAGCAGCAGGGTGTGACCGGCGAACATGTTGGCGAAGAGCCGCACGGCGTGCGTGAACGGCCGGACCAGCAGGTTCGAGAACAGTTCGATCGTCATCGACAGCGGGAGCACCGCGCCGAGCGACTTGTCGTAACCGGTGAAGTTCTTGAAGGCGCCGACGAAGCCCTGGCGCTTGAAGGTGAGACCGACCCAGAGGACGTAGACGATCGCGGCCAGGATGGCCGGGTACGAGATGATCGCCGTCACCGGGAACTGGGCGACCGGGATGATCGACCAGAGGTTCATCATCCAGACGAAGAAGAACAGCGAGACGACCAGAGGTACGTACTTCTCGCCCTCCTTCTTGCCGATCGTCTCGTAGACGACGCCGCGCCGGATGAAGTCGTAGCCGGACTCGGCGATCATCTGGAGCTTGCCGGGGACGACCTTCGGGCGGGCGAAGGCGGCCCAGAAGAAGGCCACGACGACGATGGAGCCGATCAGGGCCAGCAGCATCGTCTTGTTGAAGTACAGGTTGCTGTCCGCGTCGCCCCAGAGCGGCTTGAACAGGAACGAGTGCAGGCCCGGAGCCGGGAAGCCGCACCCGGAGAACAGGTGACAGCTCGTGTCGAAAGCGAGCGTCTGCGTCGGATCAGCACTCACCGCGGGCTCCTTCATCGTGGCGCATAGGTACGGCAACCTCGTTGTGTCGGCGCGGCGTACGGCCGCGGTTCGGCACGGGACTGGTGTTACGGATGTGGGGGCGGCTGGGGGGCATCTAGCCTCGCAGTGGAACAGGCGTCAGCTTGAGTGCCCGCGCCCGCGATGCCGCAGTTGGCACCGGACGATAGCAGGATCTCTCCCGCGCCTTTATCCCGGCCCTACCCCTCACGACGATCGGTCCGTCTTCTGGGACTTGTCGTCCTTCGACGAAGCATCGGGATCGACGTAGAGGATCTTGGCCTTCATGTGGGCGCGCGCCTGGGCGACGATCCACGTGAGGGTGGCCACCACCAGAACGACGGCGAAGGCACGGGGGTTGAACAGGGTGGTGTTCTTGAACAGACCCACGAAGACGACCAGCAGCAGGAGTTGGGCCGCGTAGAGCATCAGGCCCATCATCTGGAAGAGCTGCGGGAACGACCTGGCGGTGCGCTGCAGGACGTAAAGACCGATCCCCATGAAGAGGATGACGATCAGTGTGCCCACGACGGCCCCGATCGCACCCTTGCCACCGGCGACCACACCGCTGACGACGGCGGCGATCGCGCCGACGGCAGCCGTGGGCACGGCGGCCTGGGCAAGAATCCGGACGTCATTGGACGGCATGGCGGCAACTCCGCTTTCACAGGGGGCAGGTGTCGTCATGGACGAGCGTAGTCCCGGACCGAGTACGGAAACTCTTACGCCGTCGGACCGTTGCTTCACGGTCTCCGGCTCTGTCCTGGGTTCTCGTGAACCGTATCACAAACTATTTGATGAGGTCTTTACCTGGGGGTGCATCTGTTGTCACACATGAGGGTGACGACGCGCACAGGTGCAAGAACCGGGTGAGCTTGTCTGGTATTAGGGCGCTTTGCTCCCCCACGACTTGGCAATGCTCTAGTCAGATTCTTACCTTGCGATTCTTGGCGGAACGCGTACGAGCGCCGATCGCGGTCGCCCCGTTGACACCCGGCACCGCCGCCACCGCGGCCGGCTCGGGGGTCGCCTCGGTGAGGTCCGCGGTGGCCGCTTCGCCGGACTCGTCCCCGGAGTCCGCGCCGGTCTCCGGAGGTTCCGGATAGCGGCGGTAGCGCGGGGGGACGAAGTGCTGGGCCCAGCGGGGGGCGTGGGGGGTGAAGCGGGGCAGGAGGAGCATGACCAGGCCGATGGCGCTGAGGAAGACGACGCCGAGGACGATCCACATCGAGGCCGAGTTGACCGAGTAGGCGAGGACGCCGAAGCCGATGAGGGCCGACCAGAAGTACATGATGAGCACCGCCCGGCTGTGCGAGTGCCCGATCTCCAGGAGGCGGTGGTGGAGATGCCCGCGGTCGGCCGCGAAGGGGGACTGGCCGCGCCAGGTGCGGCGCACGATGGCCAGTACGAGGTCGGCGGCCGGGATGGCGATGATCGACAGCGGCAGCAGCAGCGGGATGTACGCGGGCACCATCTGGTGCACGGTGCTGCGCTCGGAACCGGAGAACAGGTTCAGCCGGTCCGGGTCGATCTGCCCCGTGACGGAGATCGCGCTGCCCGCCAGCACCAGCCCGATCAGCATCGAACCGGAGTCGCCCATGAAGATGCGCGCCGGATGCATGTTGTGCGGCAGGAAGCCCAGACACATGCCCATCAGGATCGCCGCGAACAGCGTCGCCGGGGCGGCCGCCTCGATGCCGTAGCCGTACCAGATGCGGTAGGCGTACATGAAGAACGCGGCGGTGGCGATGCAGACCATGCCGGCGGCGAGACCGTCGAGGCCGTCCACGAAGTTGACCGCGTTGATGGTGATGACGACCAGGGCGACGGTCAGCAGGGTGCCCTGCCACTGGGTGACGGCGACCAGGCCCACACCGGGCACCGGCAGCCACAGGATCGTCAGACCCTGCACCACCATCACACCGGCGGCGATCATCTGCCCGCCCAGCTTGATCAGCGCGTCGATCTCGAACTTGTCGTCCAGCACGCCGATCAGCCAGATCAGCGCCGCCCCGGACAGCAGGGCGCGGGGCTCGTTGGACTTGGCGAAGACCTCGTTGAGGTTCTCCAGGTGGTCCGCGACGAGCAGGCCCGCGCACAGTCCGAAGAACATGGCGATACCGCCGAGCCGCGGAGTGGGCTCCCGGTGCACGTCCCGTGCCCGGATCTCCGGCATCGCTCCCGCCACGATCGCGAACTTCCGTACCGGCCCTGTCAGCAGGTACGTCACCGCGGCCGTGATGAGAAGCGTCAGCAGGTATTCACGCACGGGCATCCCCACAGATCTCGCTGGCCATCACAGCCCCACACCCTAGCGAGGGACACGTACGGTTAAGGACCAGCGGGGGACGGGGATGGTTCCGACGGGGTCGTTCCGTACCCGTATGGCACCCCTCGCACCCGGTTGCTCACTCCGGATACGGCGGGAAGTCGGCGGTCAGCTCGCGTACCTCGGCCCGTGCGGCGGCCGGGTCGTGGGCACCGCTCACCACGCCGACCAGCAGAGCGGCGATCCGGGCCATGGCCGGCTCCCCCATGCCCTGGGTGGTGACGGCGGCGGTGCCGAGCCGCAGCGCCCGGCCGCCGGTGTGCGCAAGCGCACAGCAGTCCAGCACCAGCCCGGCGGCCGCGAGCCGCCCGCGCGCGGTGCGGCCGTCCATGCCGAGCGGGGCGGGGTCGGCCACGATGAGGGCGGTGTCGGTGCCGCCGGTGGCGACCGTGAACCCGGCGTCGGCCAGGTGCCCGGCGAGCGCGTGCGCGTTGGCGACCGTCTGGTGGGCGTAGGCCGCGAAGGCCGGAGTGGCCGCCTCCCCGAACGCGACGGCCTTCGCGGCGACGCTGTTCATCTGGGCCCCGCCCTGGGTGAAGGGGAACACCGCCCGGTCGACCCGCTGGGCGAGCCCGGCCCCGCACAGGATCAGTCCCCCGCGCGGCCCGCGCAGCGTCTTGTGCGTGGTGGCGCACACCAGGTCCGCGTACGGCACCGGATTCGGCGCCGCTCCCCCGGCGACCAGCCCGGCGGAGTGCGTGAGGGTGACGATGAGATACGCCCCGACCTCGTCGGCGACCTCGCGGAAGAAGGCGTGATCGAAGTGGCGGGGGTAGGCGATCGAGCCGCACACCAGAGCCTTGGGCCGGTGTTCGCGGGCCAGCCGACGCACCTCGTCGTGGTCGACAAGACCGGTCTCCGGGTCCAGGCCGTAGCCGACGAAGTCGAACCAGCGGCCGGAGAAGTTGGCGGGCGAGCCGTGGGTGAGATGGCCGCCGTCGTCCAGGCCGAGGGCGAGGACGGTGTCACCGGGGCGCAGCACGGCCGCGTAGGCGGCCAGCATGGCCGAGGAGCCGGTGTGGGGCTGGACGTTGGCGTGCTCGGCGCCGAAGAGGGCCCTGGCGCGCTCCACGGCGATGCGTTCGGCGGTGTCGGCCAGCGCGCAGCCCCCGTGGTACCGGGAGCCGGGATAGCCCTCGGCGTACTTGTTGGCCAGCGGGGAGCCGAGGGTGGCGAGCACGGCGGGCGAGGCGAAGTTCTCGGCCGCGGTGAGCTGGAGGGTCGTCGACTGCCGGTCCAGCTCCCCGCGCAGGATCTCGGCCAGCTCCGGGTCCTGCCGGCTCAGAGTGTCCGCTTCCAGCACGGGTGTGACCGACATGACGGGCTCCGGGCGGTCGACGGTGACGTGGGGCGAGGCCCCAGGTCTCCAATGTAGGCCGTGCGGGAGGCGGCCGCTCGGCCGCCGGAGGAGTCCCGGCGCCGGAGCCCGGCGCGCGTCACATGCGGGCGGGCACGCCCGTCAGCGCGGTGACGACCGGGTCGAGGGCGTCGCGTATCTCGTCGCCGATGGAACGGAAGAAGGGCAGCGGGGCCCCGTAGGGGTCATACACCTCGTCCGCCTCGGCGGTGGGGGCGAGCAGCCAGCCGCGCAGCGCGGCGGCCGCGCGGACCAGGGCGCGGGCGCGCAGCACCACGCCGTCCTCCAGCGGCGGCAGGGTGGCCGGGTCTATCGCGCGGACCAGGCGGGTGAACTCCTTCAGCGTGAAGGTGCGCAGGCCCGCCGAGTGGCCCATGGAGATGACCTGGGCGCGGTGGTCGCGGGTGGCGGTCAGCACCAGGTCGGCCATGATGACGTGCTCGTCCAGCAGTTCCCGGCCGGTGAACCCGGCCGCGTCCGCGCCGAACTCGGAGAGCACGGTCTCCGCGTTCTCCTCCATCCGGGCGCCCTCGTGGCCCCAGGTGCCGGCGCTCTCCACGATCAGGCCGCCGCCGAGCACCCCCAGCCGTTCCGCCACGAAATGCCGGGTCAGCCGCTCGGTGATGGGCGAGCGGCAGACGTTGCCGGTGCTGACGTGGAGGATGCGGAAGGTGTCGCGCGGGAACCCGAAGGTCGTGGTCTGCTCCGCCGGGCGGTCCGCGCCGCCTATGCCGCGCATGGGGGGACCCCCTGCCCGGAGCGCTCGGGCGGGACGTACCGCTGGGGGGCCGTCAATTCGCCACCTCGAGGTCGGGTACGACCTTGCGCAGCTCCTCCGGGGAGATCGCGCCCTGGCGCAGCAGCAGCGGAACGGGGCCCGAGACGTCCACGATGGAGGAGGGCACGTTGCCCGGGGTGGGGCCGCCGTCGAGGTAGACGGAGACGGAGTCGCCGAGCATGCGCTGGGCGTCGTCGCAGGTCTCCGGGGCGGGGTGGCCGGTGAGGTTGCCGGAGGAGACGGCCATCGGGCCGACCTCGGTGAGCAGCTCGATGGCGACCGGGTGCAGCGGCATGCGCACGGCGACGGTGCCGCGGGTGTCGCCGAGGTCCCACTGCAGGGACGGCTGGTGCCGGGCGACCAGGGTGAGCGCGCCGGGCCAGAAGGCGTCGACGAGTTCCCAGGCCAGCTCGGAGAAGTCGGTGACCAGGCCGTGCAGGGTGTTCGGGGAGCCGATGAGGACGGGGGTGGGCATGTTGCGGCCCCGGCCCTTGGCGGCGAGCAGGTCGGCGACGGCTTCCGAGGAGAACGCGTCGGCGCCGATGCCGTAGACCGTGTCGGTCGGCAGCACCACCAGTTCGCCCCGGCGTACGGCGGCGGCTGCCTCGCGCAGGCCCGTCACGCGGTCGGTGGCGTCGTTGGTGTCGTATCGCCGTGCCATGTCTAGCGGGCCTCCTCGTACACGTAACTCTGGAAATGGTGCTGCGCGGTGGTCACAGCGTCGCCTTGCGGGCCGTGGCGAACCGGGGGCGGTTGTTGAGGTCGGGGTGGTCGGCCGCGTCGGCCCAGCCCCGCTCCTCGGTGAAGATCCACGGCACCTGGCCGCCCTGGGTGTCGGCGTGCTCGATGACGACGACACCGCCGGGGCGCAGCAGCCGGTGCGCGGTGCGTTCGATGCCCCGGATCAGGTCGAGCCCGTCCTCGCCGGAGAACAGGGCCAGCTCGGGGTCGTAGTCGCGGGCCTCGGGGGCGACGTACTCCCACTCGGTGAGCGGGATGTACGGCGGGTTGGAGATGACCAGGTCGACCTGGCCGTCCAGGTCCGGGAAGGCGGACAGGGCGTCCCCCTGGCGCAGGTCGACGCGCGAGCCCTCGACGTTCTTACGGGTCCAGCGCAGCGCGTCCTCGGACAGCTCGACGGCGTGCACCCGCGAGCGGGGCACCTCCTGGGCGAGGGCCAGCGCGATGGCGCCGGAGCCGGTGCACAGGTCGACGATGCTGGGCTCGACGACGTCCATCGCGCGTACCGCGTCTATCGCCCAGCCGACCACCGACTCGGTCTCCGGCCGGGGCACGAAGACGCCGGGGCCGACCTGGAGTTCCAGATAGCGGAAGTAGGCCCGCCCGGTGATGTGCTGGAGCGGCTCGCGCTGCTCGCGGCGGGCGATGACCTCCCAGTACCGGGCGTCGAAGTCGGAGTCCTTCACGGTGTGCAGGGCGCCGCGCTTGACGGCGTGCACGAAGGCGGCCAGCTCCTCGGCGTCGGTGCGCGGGGAGGGCACTCCGGCGTCGGCCAGCCGCTGGGTGGCCTGGGCCACCTCCGCGAGCAGCACGCTGCGGGGGCTCGGGGGTCGCCCCCCGAAGTCTTGCTGCACGCTTCTCCTCCGGTCCTCGTGCGTGGTCCTGCCTGGCGTTCTCAGGTGTTCTCAGGCGCTCGCGAGCTTCGCGGCCGAGTCGGCGTCGACGCACGCCTGGATCAGCGCGCTCAGCTCGCCGTCGAGCACCTGGTCCAAGTTGTACGCCTTGAAGCCCACGCGGTGGTCGGAGATGCGGTTCTCCGGGAAGTTGTACGTGCGGATCTTCTCGGAGCGGTCCACGGTGCGCACCTGGCTGCGGCGGGCGTCGGCGGCCTCCGCCTCGGCCTTCTCCTGGGCGGCGGCGAGCAGCCGGGAGCGCAGGATGCGCAGGGCCTGCTCCTTGTTCTGGAGCTGGCTCTTCTCGTTCTGGCAGGAGGCGACCACACCGGTGGGCAGGTGGGTGATGCGCACGGCGGAGTCGGTGGTGTTGACCGACTGGCCACCGGGGCCGGAGGACCGGTACACGTCGATCCGCAGGTCGCTGGGGTTGATCTCGACGTCCACCTCCTCGGCCTCGGGGGTGACGAGCACACCGGCGGCGGAGGTGTGGATGCGGCCCTGGGACTCGGTGGCGGGCACCCGCTGCACGCGGTGCACCCCGCCCTCGTACTTCAGCCGGGCCCAGACGCCCTGGCCGGGCTCGGTGGCACCCTGGCCGCCCTTGGTCTTCACCGCGACCTGGACGTCCTTGTAGCCGCCCAGCTCGGACTCGGTGGCGTCGATGATCTCGGTCTTCCAGCCGACGCGCTCGGCGTAGCGCAGGTACATGCGCAGGAGGTCACCGGCGAACAGGGCGGACTCGTCGCCGCCGGCGCCGGCCTTGATCTCCAGGATGACGTCCTTGTCGTCGCTCGGGTCGCGCGGGACCAGGAGCAGGCGGAGCTTGTCGGTCAGCTCCTCGCGCTGCTTCTCCAGGTCCTTGACCTCGGCGGCGAAGTCGGGGTCGTCGGCCGCCAGCTCACGGGCGGTCTCGATGTCGTCCCCGGACTGCTTCCAGGAGCGGAAGGTGGCCACGATCGGGGTCAGCTCGGCGTAGCGCTTGTTCAGCTTGCGTGCGTGTCCCTGGTCGGCGTGGACCGACGGGTCGGCGAGCTTGCGCTCCAGATCGGCGTGCTCGGCGACGAGTTCCTCGACTGCCTCGAACATCTTTCGGCTCCTGTACTGCGGGTGAAGGGCTGGCGGGCGACCAAAAACGCCGGTCCGTGGTCACGCCCCTCGCGGGGCGCGACCGTGGACCGGCGGTTCGGGGCTCGCTACTTCTTGGAGCCGGAAGCCTTGCCGAAGCGGGCCTCGAAGCGGGCCACGCGGCCACCGGTGTCGAGGATCTTCTGCTTGCCCGTGTAGAACGGGTGGCACTCGGAGCAGACCTCGGCACGGATGGTGCCGTCGATGGTGCTCCGGGTGGTGAACGAGGCGCCACAGGTGCAGCTCACCTGGGTCTCGAAGTACTCGGGGTGGATGTCGCGCTTCAAGGTGTCTCCTAGGTTCCGGGAGGGCGCCGGGTCGCCACCGCGGGAATGCGGGAGCGTGAACCGGAGCCGACGTACCAGTCTGCCAGGACTGGCGCCATCCCCCAAAACCGGGGGTGGGGCTGTTCTATTCCCCGGGCCCTTGGGTCGGCCCGGGGGCAGGCTCAGGGGGTGACGACGCCCTTGGCGCCGCCGGTGGCCGAGCCCGCGGTCGCGGAGTCCGGGACGGGCTGGTCGTTCTTCAGCGCCGTCCAGATCTGCCGGGCCTTGGTCCGCTCCAGCAGCACCCGGTTGGGGTCGGCGGGGTCGTACTGGACCGGCATGGTGACCATGTGCATCCCGGAGGCGCTGATGCCCTTGAGGCCGCCCGCGAAGTCCGCGAGGGAGTTGACCGAGCCGAGGTCGGAGTCGGTGGTCACGGTCCGGGTCGCGGTGTCGGCGAGGTCGTACAGCTTCTTGGGGTTGCTCAGCACGCCGACCTGCTTGGTCTGGGCGATGAGGGCCTTCACGAACGCCTGCTGGAGCTGGATGCGGCCGAGGTCGGAGCCGTCGCCGACACCGTGCCGGGTACGCACCAGGCCGAGCGCCTGCGCGCCGTCGAGGGTGTGCGTGCCGGCCGCCAGGTGGAGATGACTGTCCGGGTCCTGGATGGGGCGGGTGGTGGTGACGCGTACGCCGCCGAGGTCGTCGACCAGGCGCTGGAAGCCCGCGAAGTCGACCTCCAGGTAGTGGTCCATGCGGATGCCGCTGAGCGACTCGACGGTTCTGACCGCGCAGGGCGCGCCGCCGGTGGCGTAGGCCGAGTTGAACATGACGTTCTTCGCCGCCGGGTACGTGTGGCCCTTGGTGTCGGCGCAGGCGGGGCGGTCGATGAGGGTGTCGCGCGGGATGGACACCACGGACGCCTTCTTGTGGCCCTTGTAGAGGTGGACGATCATCGCGGTGTCGGAGCGGGCGCCGCTGTCGGCCGCTCCCCCGCCGATCTTCCGGTTGGCGCCGTCGCGGGTGTCGGAGCCGAGGACCAGGATGTTCTGGGAGCCGTTGTCGGCCTTGGCGGGCCGGTCGCGGCCGAGCATCTGGTTGATGTCGATGCTGTGGATGTTGCCGTTCAGCTTGAAGTAGACGTACCCGGCGCCGGCACCGGCCAGCACGACCACGCCCGCGGCCGTCCAGGCCGTGGCGAGCAGGGCCTTGCGGCCCGTACTGCGGGGCTTGCGGCGGCGGCCCTTGCCCCGGCGGCGGGGGCCGTTCCCGGTCTCCGGTATGCCGGGCTCCGGCGTGCTCTCGGTGGACACTGCGCTCCTAGGTCTCGTCCGTTCGGTTACCCCCTGCGTTCAGGGTCGGGAGCGGTCATCACCACTCCATCGTCGCTCCACCTGGTCGACCAGGGAAACTCGGGACAGGCTCGCACAAAGCGCTGCGCCGCCTGGTACGGCAGTTGTCACCCTCCGTGATCGGGACGGCGGACCGTCTCCCCGTTCACCTGCGCTTTCCGTCAAGGGGCCGTACCGCGCCAAGTCGGTACCGAACGTCACACCTGTGGCAAAGGTCTCGCGGGAGCGCGCAGTGCGCAATCGGCGCACGAAAAGGGGCCGCCCCCGCCGCGTGTGCGGCGGGGGCGGCCCTCAGGTCCGAAGCGGGTGGCTCAGCGGGGCTCAGTCACCGTTGCCGGGGGCCGGCGTCGTCTTCTGGATCTGGGTGAGGAACTCGATGTTCGACTTGGTCTGCTTCATCTTGTCCAGCAGCAGCTCGATCGCCTGCTGCTGGTCGAGCGCGTGCAGCACGCGACGCAGCTTCCAGGTGATGGCCAGCTCCTCGCTGCCGAGCAGGATCTCTTCCTTGCGGGTACCGGACGCGTCGACGTCCACCGCGGGGAAGATGCGCTTGTCGGCGAGCTTCCGGTCGAGCTTGAGCTCCATGTTGCCGGTGCCCTTGAACTCCTCGAAGATCACCTCGTCCATGCGGGACCCGGTGTCGACGAGCGCGGTGGCGAGGATGGTCAGCGAGCCGCCGTCCTCGATGTTGCGCGCGGCACCGAAGAAGCGCTTGGGCGGGTACAGGGCGGTGGAGTCGACACCACCGGAGAGGATGCGGCCCGACGCCGGGGCGGCGAGGTTGTACGCACGGCCCAGACGCGTGATCGAGTCGAGCAGCACGACCACGTCGTGACCCAGCTCCACCAGACGCTTGGCGCGCTCGATGGCCAGCTCGGCGACCGTGGTGTGGTCCTCGGCCGGGCGGTCGAAGGTGGAGGAGATGACCTCGCCCTTCACCGACCGCTGCATGTCGGTGACCTCTTCCGGACGCTCGTCGACCAGGACGACCATCAGGTGGCACTCGGGGTTGTTGTGCGTGATCGCGTTGGCGATCGCCTGCATGATCATGGTCTTGCCGGTCTTCGGCGGGGCCACGATCAGACCGCGCTGGCCCTTGCCGATCGGCGACACGAGGTCGATGATCCGGGTCGTCAGCACACCGGACTCGGACTCCAGACGGAGCCGGTCCTGCGGGTACAGCGGCGTCAGCTTGTTGAACTCCGGCCGCCCACGCCCGTGTTCGGGCGCCATGCCGTTGACCGAGTCGAGGCGGACCAGCGCGTTGAACTTCTCGCGGCGCTCGCCCTCCTTCGGCTGGCGGACCGCGCCGGTGATGTGGTCGCCCTTGCGCAGACCGTTCTTACGGACCTGGGCGAGAGAGACGTACACGTCGTTCGGGCCCGGCAGGTAGCCGGAGGTGCGGATGAACGCGTAGTTGTCGAGGATGTCCAGGATGCCCGCGACGGGGATCAGGACGTCGTCCTCGTTGACCTGCGGCTCGGCGATCTCGTCGCGGCCACGACGGCCACGGCGGTCGCGGTAGCGGCCGCGACGGCCACGGCGGCCGCCCTCGAAGTCGTCGTCATCCTGCTGCTGCTGGCGGTCGCGGTCCTGACGGTCCTGGCGGCCACCCTGCTGCTGACCCTGCTGGCGGTCCTGACGGCCGCCGCCCTGCTGGTCGTCGCCCTTGCCGCGGCGGTCGCGGTCACGGCCGCCCCGGTCGCGGTCACGGTCCCGGCGGTCGCGGCGGCCACGGCCCTCGCCGTCGTCGGCCTTGCCGTCGGCCTGCGGCTGCTGCTGGGCGTCGCCCTTCGGCTCGCTCTTGTCGCCCTTGGTCTCGGTGGACTCGGCGGCGGCCGGGCTGCCCGCGTCGGCGGTGGCACGACGGCGGCGGCGCTCGTTCGGCGCGTCCTCGCGCTCGGCCTCGCCCGCGCGGGCGGGACCGCCGGCCGGCTGGCCGGGGATGTCGATCTGGGCGGCCTTGTCGGCGGCCGGCTGCGCGGCCTTCTCCGCCTTCGCCTCGCCGGCGTCCTCACCCGTACGGGCCTTGGAGGTGGCGCGGCGCTTGGGCTTGGTCTCCTCGGGGGCCTCGGCCTTGGGGGCGCTTCCCCCGGCCTGGGCCTCCTTGATGACCTCGATCAACTGGCTCTTGCGCATCCGCGCGGTGCCCCTGATGCCGAGGCCCGAGGCGACCTGCTGGAGCTCGGCCAGCACCATGCCCTCGAGGCCGGTACCACGGCGCCGCCGGGAGCCGGCACCGGTGGCAGGCGCGGAGTCCGTGGCGGGCGCGGCAGCGGTCTCCTCGACACGTGCGCCCATCAGATCGGTGGTGTCGCTCACGAAGGGTCCTTCCCTGGAGCGGACGTCGGCCTGTCTGGCTCGGCGACCGGTTGTGCTGTCCGGCATCGGTGCCATTCGGAAGTACCGAGCCGGGGCGGTGGTCCGCCATGAAGCGGCGGAAGAGAATTTCTGGTGATGACGCTCCCGCGAGCCGTGACACCCGGTGTCACATGGCGCGGCGGCGCCGATTCCGGAGCGTGCCCGCTGACTCGCTCAGTGCTGCCACACGACGTACTGCCCAGGTACGGCGCACGGAACACGGAGTGGCTTGGGAGGCTCCCGGAAGAATGTCTGTCCCTGACGGGGACACGAAGCACCTCGCCATGGTGGGGTCGGGTGCAGACTTGAGATTAACACTACCGGATGCAACAAACATTCCCCCTCTCCAAATCCGGCAACCGGGTGTCAGGGCGCAAGCGGCAGCACGCTCGCTCCCTGTGTGTCGAGGCTCAGCCGGTTGGCCGCCCAGTCGGCGCCCGCGAGGGCCTGCACCTTGTCGGCGGTGGCCTCGTCGGTGAGCGCCATGACGGTGGGCCCGGCACCGGAGATGACGGCCGCGACACCGTCCGCGCGCAGCCTTTCCACCAGTGCGGCGCTCTCCGGCATGGCGGGGGCGCGGTACTCCTGGTGCAGCCGGTCCTCGGTGGCGGGCAGCAGCAGCTCGGGGCGCCGGGTGAGGGCCTCGACGAGCAGTGCGGCACGGCCCGCGTTGGCGGCGGCGTCGACATGCGGGACGGTGCGCGGGAGCAGTCCGCGCGCGGTCTCCGTGAGCAGGGGCTTCGCGGGCACGAAGACCACCGGGACGATGGAGGGGTCGGGCTCGGTCCGGACGGCGCGGGCGGCGCCCGACTCCAGCCAGGACAAGGTGAATCCACCGAGCAGACAGGCCGCGACGTTGTCGGGGTGGCCCTCGATCTCGGTGGCCAGCTCCAGCAGCGCGGTGTCGTCGAGACGGGACTCGCCGCCTATGGTCACCGCGCGCGCGGCGACGATCCCCGCGCAGATGGCGGCGGAGGAGGAACCGAGGCCCCGGCCGTGCGGGATGCGGTTGGCGCAGACGATCTCCAGCCCGCGCGGCTGTCCGCCCAGCAGGTCGAAGGCGGTGCGCAGGGCGCGTACGAGCAGATGGCGCTCGTCGCGCGGGAGCGTCTCGCCGCCCTCACCGGCGATGTCGATGTGCAGCCCGGAGTCGGCGACCCGGACGACCACGTCGTCGTACAGCCCCAGCGCGAGGCCCAGGGCGTCGAAGCCCGGACCGAGGTTGGCACTGGTGGCGGGGGTGCGCACCCGGACGGCGGCGGCACGGAAGGCGGGACCGGCCATCGCTCGAAGTCTCTCCTTGAGCTGCGTTGACGGACGTGACTGCCGAATGGCCCGCGAGGGGCATCCGGTGCGGACACTCGATGACGTGGTGACGTACGGAGAACCCGCCGGGCCGCTTGGGGCGGCGGCGCCGTGCCACACGCGATGGGCATGTGCGGTGGGCGGGTTGCCCCCAGCCTATCGAAGGAAGGTTCCGCCGCGACATAGGGCGCACAGGAGGCGCACGATGCGTGTCGCAAGCCCCCTGTGCACCCTCTCGGGCCCGGCGTCAGGCGAGGCCGAGCCGCTCGGCGGCGACGGCCGAGTCGACCGGCACGGTGACCGGCTGCGGGGCGCCGGCCACGGCCCAGTCGGGGTCCTTCAGGCCGTTGCCGGTGACGGTGCACACGATGGTCTGGCCGGGGTCGACCTTGCCCTGCTCGGCGGCCTTGAGCAGTCCGGCCACCGAGGCGGCGGAGGCGGGCTCCACGAAGACCCCCTCCTGCGCGGCCAACAGCCGGTAGGCGCGCAGGATCTCACGGTCCGTCACCTCGTCGATGTGGCCGCCGGACTCGTCCCGCGCCGCCAGCGCGTAGCTCCAGGAGGCGGGGTTGCCGATCCGGATGGCGGTGGCCACGGTGGAGGGGTCCTTGACGACCTCGCCGCGCACGATGGGCGCGCTGCCCGACGCCTGGTAGCCCCACATGCGCGGGGTACGGGTGGCCGGGCCGTCGGCGGCGTACTCCCGGTAGCCCTTCCAGTAGGCGGTGATGTTGCCCGCGTTGCCGACCGGGAGGACGTGGATGTCGGGGGCGTCGCCCAGCATGTCCACGATCTCGAAGGCGGCCGTCTTCTGGCCCTCGATGCGCACCGGGTTGACCGAATTGACCAGCGCCACCGGGTAGTTGTCGCTCAGGGCACGCGCGAGGTCGAGACAGTCGTCGAAGTTCCCGGCGACCTGGAGGATCTTCGCGCCGTGCACCAGGGCCTGGCCCATCTTGCCGAGCGCGATCTTGCCCTGCGGGACGAGCACCGCCGAGACCATGCCCGCGCGCACCGCGTAGGCGGCCGCCGAGGCGGAGGTGTTGCCGGTGGAGGCGCAGATGACCGCCTTGGCGCCCTCCTCCTTGGCCCGCGTGATGGCCATGGTCATGCCCCGGTCCTTGAAGGAGCCGGTGGGATTGGCCCCCTCCACCTTGAGGTGGACCGCGCAGCCCGTGCGCTCGGAGAGCACCTGTGCGGGCACGAGAGGCGTGCCGCCCTCGCGGAGCGACACGACGGGCGTGCTGTCGGTGACCGGCAGCCGGTCCCGGTACTCCTCGATGATTCCGCGCCACTGGTGGGTCATTGCCGCTTACTCCCCTTCAACCCGCATGATGCTGGCGACACCCCGCACGGTGTCGAGCTTGCGCAGCGCCTCCACGGTCCCGGTGAGGGACGCGTCGGAGGCGCGGTGCGTGACGACGACGAGGGACGCCTCGCCGTCCTTCCCCTGCTGCCGAACCGTATCGATCGACACCCCGTGCTCGGCGAAGACCGTGGCGACCTGGGCGAGGACACCCGGTTTGTCGGCGACGTCGAGGCTGATGTGGTACCGCGTGACGACGTCGCCCATCGGGGATACGGGCAGTGCCGCGTACGCCGATTCGCCGGGCCCCGTCGTAGCGTTGAGCCGGTTGCGGCAGACGGCGACGAGGTCGCCGAGGACCGCCGAGGCGGTGGGCGCGCCGCCGGCGCCGGGGCCGTAGAACATGAGCTGTCCGGCCGCGTCGGACTCCACGAACACCGCGTTGTACGCGCCGCGCACCGAGGCCAGCGGGTGGCTCAGCGGGATCATCGCGGGGTGGACGCGGGCGGTGACCGAGGCGCCGTCCCTGGCCCGCTCGCAGATGGCGAGCAGCTTGATGGTGCAGCCCATCTCGCGCGCCGAGCGGAAGTCGGCCGCGGTGACCTCGGTCATGCCCTCGCGGTGCACGTCGTCGAGGCGGACGCGGGTGTGGAAGGCGATCCCGGCCAGGATGGCGGCCTTGGCGGCGGCGTCGAAGCCCTCGACGTCGGCGGTGGGGTCGGCCTCGGCGTACCCGAGCGCGGTGGCCTCGTCCAGGGCCTCCTGGTAGCCGGCGCCGGTGGAGTCCATCTTGTCGAGGATGAAGTTGGTGGTGCCGTTGACGATGCCGAGCACGCGGTTGACCTTGTCGCCGGCGAGGGACTCGCGCAGCGGGCGGATCAGCGGGATGGCACCGGCGACGGCGGCCTCGTAGTAGAGGTCCCGGCCGTGCTCCTCGGCGGCGGCGTGCAGGGCGGCGCCGTCCTGGGCGAGCAGGGCCTTGTTGGCCGAGACGACGGAGGCGCCGTGCTCCAGCGCGGTGGTGATCAGGGCGCGGGCGGGCTCGATGCCGCCGATGACCTCCACCACCACGTCGATGTCACCCCGTTTGACCAGGGCGGTCGCGTCGGTGGTGACGAGCGCGGGGTCGATCCCGGCGCGCACCTTCGAGGGCCGCCGTACGGCGACCCCGGCCAGTTCGACCGGGGCCCCGATGCGGGCGGCGAGGTCGTCGGCGTGCGTCGTCATGATGCGCGCCACCTCGGAGCCGACCACTCCACAGCCCAGCAGCGCCACCTTCAGCGGACGCGTACGCATCATCCGACCTCGTTTCCTCTCACCGTCTACGGTCCGACCAGTCTCACTCACCGGATGGGGCTTTCCGCCTTTCGTCCGGATCGTGAGACATCTGTTTCGCGTTCCCGGAACGGGGCCCCGGGCGGCCCTTCCGGCCTCAGCCGACGTCCAGCCGGAGCAGGTCCTCCTCCGTCTCGCGCCGGACGATCACCCGCGCCTCGCCGTCGCCGACCGCGACGACCGGCGGACGCAGGACGTGGTTGTAGTTGCTCGCCATGGACCGGCAGTAGGCGCCCGTGGCGGGGACGGCGATCAGGTCGCCCGGCGCCAGGTCGGCGGGGAGGAACGCGTCCTTGACCACGATGTCCCCGCTCTCGCAGTGCTTGCCGACGACGCGGGTGAGCATCGGCTCGGCGTCGCTGGCCCGCGAGACGAGGGCGACGCTGTACTCGGCGTCGTACAGCGCGGTGCGGATGTTGTCCGACATACCGCCGTCGACGGAGACGTACGTGCGCAGCCCGTCGAGCGGCTTGACCGTCCCGACCTCGTACAGCGTGAACGCGGTCGGGCCGACGATGGCGCGGCCGGGCTCGACGGAGATACGGGGGACGCGCAGCTTGGCCGCCTCGCACTCGCGGGTGACGATCTCGGTGAGCGCCTTGGCGATCTCGTGCGGCTCGCGGGGGTCGTCGGAGCTGGTGTAGGCGATGCCGAGGCCGCCGCCGAGGTCGATCTCGGACAGCTCGACGCCGTGCTCGTCGCGGATGTCCTTCAGCAGCCCGACCACGCGGTGGGCGGCCACCTCGAAGCCGGACATGTCGAAGATCTGCGAGCCGATGTGGCTGTGGATGCCGATGAGTTCGAGCCCGTCGAGGGTGAGGGCGCGGCGTACGGCCTCCGCGGCCTGGCCGCCCGCGAGCGGGATGCCGAACTTCTGGTCCTCGTGCGCGGTGGCGATGAACTCGTGGGTGTGCGCCTCGACGCCGACGGTGATGCGGATCTGCGCCTTCTGCCGCTTGCCGAGTCCCTGCGCGATGTGCGCGACGCGGGCGATCTCCTGGAAGGAGTCGAGCACGATCCGGCCGACGCCGGCCTCGACGGCGCGGGTGATCTCCTCGACGGACTTGTTGTTGCCGTGGAAGGCGATGCGGGCGGGGTCCATCCCGGCGGACAGTGCGGTGGCGAGTTCGCCGCCGGAGCAGACGTCGAGGTTGAGCCCCTCCTCGTCGAGCCAGCGCACGACGGCGCGGGAGAGGAACGCCTTGCCGGCGTAGAAGACGTCGGCGTCGGTGCCGAACGCGGTCCGCCAGGCGCGGGCCCTGGCCCGGAAATCGGACTCGTCGAGGATGTACGCGGGCGTGCCGTACTCCTCGGCCAGCTCGGTCACGGTACGCCCGCCGACGCTGACGACACCGTCCTCGTCCCGGCGCACGGTGTGGGCCCACACCTTGGGGTCGAGGGCGTTCAGGTCGGCCGGCGGGGCCGAGTAGTGCCCCTCGGGCAGCACATCGGCGTGACGGGGCCCGGCGGGGTGGGCGGAACGGCTCATGAGTGGCTCTCTGTTCTCAGAGGTGTTCGGGTGCGTCGATGCCGAGCAGGGACAGGCCACCGGCAAGCACCGCCCCGGCGGCTTCGGCAAGCGCCAGCCGGGCACGATGGGCGGCCCCGGGTTTCTCCTCCCCTACGGGAAGCACCTCGGGAAGCAGGGGGAGGAGAGCATCGGCGACGGTCAGGAGGTGCCGGGCGAGGCGGTCGGGGGCGTGCTGGGTGGCGGCGGCGCGGAGGATGCGGGGGTGGTCCAGCAGGGGGGGTTGGAGGGGGTGGGGTGGTGCGGCGGAGGCGCCGGGGGCGGAGTGGCTCGCGCCAGCGGCACTGTCGAAGTGGGCCTCGGACGCCAGCTCGCCCGGTTCCGCCGAGAAGCCCAGGTCGCCCGCGTTGCGGAGCAGGGCTCGTACGCGGGCGTGGGCGTAGCGGATGCGGAAGAGGGGGTTGATCTCGCGTTGGACGAGGTGGTCGGCGGTGATGCGGGGGCGGTCGTGCGGGGCGGGGTGGAGGAGGGCCCAGCGGGCGGCGTCGGGGCCGAGCGACGCGGGGTCCTCGGGCGCGGGCACGGGCCGTAGCGTGACGGGCTCGCCGTGCTCGATCTCCGCCCGGCCGCCCTGCGTGGCGATGATCCGCGCGACGGCGTCGGCGACGACCTCGGCACGCACCTCGTACGGCACGCGCAGTACGACGGTCTGCCCGGCGAGGGCGTCCCCGTACCCGTACTCCGTACCGCGCGCGCGGATCTCGCGGACGAGCCCGGTGAGCAGGTCGTCGCGGGCGCGGAGGCTGATGTTGAGGAAGCCGGGCCCGGTGACGACGACGTCGCGTACCCCGTCCGCGTCGAGCAGCCGCGCCCGCAGGATGTCGGCGACGCGCAGCGGGGGCCGGCCGGCGGGGCGGGCGAGGCGGAGGGCGACGTTGGTCGCGAAGTCCCCGCAGCCGCCGGGGCCGGGCTCGGTGAGAGTGACCCGCTCCGGCGGAGCCACGTCCAGCTCCCCCGCGTCCACGGCACG
Source organism: Streptomyces bauhiniae (assembly GCF_004784475.1). Classification (GTDB taxonomy): domain Bacteria; phylum Actinomycetota; class Actinomycetes; order Streptomycetales; family Streptomycetaceae; genus Streptomyces; species Streptomyces seoulensis. The sequence goes on along the minus strand of NZ_SRRT01000001.1, from coordinate 794,467 downwards.
GCACACCGCGTCCAGGACGGCACGGGACAGCTCGGCGGGGGTCACGGGACAAGCCTAGGGGAGGGGGGAGGGCGGGCGGAGAGGGGTGGCTAGCCGCCGGAGCAGACCCCGTCGCGCCGGTCGCTCCGCTCCAGCAGTCCCTTGACCAGGCGAACCAGCTCGTCGGGCTCGAAGGGTTTGGGCAGGAAGGCGTCGACACCGGAGTCGAGCCCGCTCTCCACCTCGTACTGCGTGCACGCGCTGATGATGGCGAGCGGGAGGTCGCGGGTACGGGGGTCGGCCCTGAGGCGGGCGGCGGTACTGAGCCCGTCGAGACGGGGCATGACGACGTCGAGCGTGATGACGTCCGGGCGCACATGGTGCACCACATCAAGACACTCGGCACCATCGACCGCGGTCACCACCTCAAGCCCTTCCAGCTCGAGATTGACCTTGATCAGCTGCCGGATGCCCTTGCTGTCATCCACAACAAGCACCCGGCCGGACGCGCCTGACACAACTCGAGAGTAGGTCGGGACGGGGGGCCGCGTCCCGGTTTTCCCGAGTTCTCGCTCTGACGGGTGGTGGCGGGATTTGGGGTGACGCGGGACGCTCCGCTACGGAGGGGTGGGTATGGGGTGGGACCACGGGGGGGGTTGGGGGGCCGTGGGGGTGGATGCCGGCCGGGGTCGGGCCCGGGCCACGGACCCGGTCAGATGACGTAGGGGCGAGTGCCGGCCGGCGCCAGGCCGGCCCCACAGGCACGGCGGGCGCCGTAGGGATGGACGCCGACCGGGGCCAGGCCGGGGCCACGGACACCCGGGGGGGAACGCCGCAGGGGTGGATGATGCCAGCCGGGACCACATACACAGTGATCCTCGAACGAACACCGGCCGAGTGACAGAGTGCGGCAGGGCCATCCCTGGGACGAACTTGCACGGCCGGCCACCGGGAACCCCGCCGAACCACGGGCGCCGGATGCCCCCTCGGACACGGCCGGGCTCCGGCCAAGCCCCAAAACAAAGCCCTCCCCCAGGCGACCCCCACAAGCCGACCCCGCCTGGGCAAACCCGTTCCTGATCACCCCGCAAGACCTGCTAGGGTTCTACCCGTCGCCGCAAGCGCCCAGCGCAACGCCCGACACGCCCCCGTAGCTCAGGGGATAGAGCAACGGCCTCCGGAGCCGTGTGCGCAGGTTCGAATCCTGCCGGGGGCACCTTGCACGAGGTGCCCAAAGACCCCGACACCAGCGGAAACGCTGAGGCCGGGGTCTTCGCGTATGTACAGGCGGGTGCGGCTGCGAGCAGCCCCGTGTCGGAAACCGCAGACTCTTGGCGGCCAAGCCGGACCCGTCGTTCACATATGTCGGTCCCGGAAGCAGGTCACGGTGTGCGCAGAGGTAGCGCCGGATCATGTCAGCGCCGTTATGGATCTCGGTGATGACGAGCAGGTGTGCGTCAGACGTCGGCGCTTCGTCCTCGCCGGCAAGCCCGTCCTGCTCGCGCCGAGCTACCTGCCCATGTCGTTGGTTGCCGGTTCCGCGATCACCCAGGAGGAAACGGGGCCGGGCGGCACCTACGCCCGGCTTGCCAAACTTGGGTACAAGCCGGTGCACTTCCTCTCCCGCATGCCGTCGAAGGACGAGGTCTCCCGGCTGACCATGAACCACACCCGCTCCACGGTGTATGGGTCGACGGCGCACGGGACGGGAGCAGGCGGAGCTTGGTGCCCCAGGAAGTAGCGCGGCTGTAGGAATGTTCTGAGCGATCACCCAGGAGCGGGCGTGCCACTGGATTGGTCTTCTTCGTCTGTCGGCGCGGGGGGATGAACTGCACGGTCGATTCCAGCAATCGTCATGGCGATGAGGAAGATCAAGAGAGCCCAGTTGAGAGTCCACGCCCACCACTGATCAAGCCGGTAGAACAACACAAGTAGGGGGATGCCGAGTAGATAGAGAAAGGCCACCACGAAGAGAGCGCTCCACTCGCGCCGCCTGTCCAGCTCGGCTTGGTCCCGGTCTCTGATCTGAGCTACCTGCCTCCGCAGCAAGTCATGGACGCTGTCGATCTCCTGCTGCCACTCCTGGTCACGCGAGCGCAACTTGTCTACTAGCTCCAAATTCGCCGCGCCCGAGGCGCGGAGGCGGTCGCCACTTCGAGCTTGCACGATGCCACTGACGAGCGGGGTGGCTATGGCTGCGGCGACCACAGAGCCAGCGGTCAGAACCGGGACCAGAACGGCGCCCACGGTGCCCCCTCCCCATGTTGATAGTCGGTCTAAGACGGTGTCTCGATTGGTGATAGCTCGTTGCTACGGGCATGGACATGGTTGAGCGGCTGGTGCCGGACGGGCTGTGGGAGATCTTCCAGGACGTGGCGCCGGAGCCGCCGATACGCGCCCAGGGCGGAGGCCGGCGGCGGTGCGATGACCGCGCAGTCCTGGCCGCGATCATCTTCGTCGCCACCTCAGGCTGCGCTTGGCGGCAGCTTCCGCCAGTCTTCGACGCGTCCTGGCAGACGGTGCACCGGCGTTTCACGGACTGGTCCACGGCGCGGGTGTGGGCCAAGCTGCACCGCGTGGTCCTCGATCGACTTGGCGTGAACGGCGAGCTGGACTGGTCGCGCTGCGCGATCGACTCGGTCAGTGTCCGGGCGGTCAAAGGGGGCCCTTGACCGGACCGAATCCGACCGATCGCGGCAAGCTCGGGTCGAAGATTCACGTGATCTGCGACCGCAACGGGCTGCCTCTGTCGGTCGGCATCTCCGGCGCCAACCTCCACGACAGCCAGGCGCTGATCCCATTGATGCGCGGCATCCCACCGATCCGCTCCCGCTTCGGGCCCCGGCGACGGCGCCCGGCCAAGCTGCATGCGGACAAGGTCTACGACTTCGACCACCTGCGAGGTTGGCTTCGCCGTCGCCAGATCGTGCCGCGCATCGCCCGCCGCGGGGTCGAAAGCTCCGGTCGCTTGGGTCGGTACCGCTGGGTGGTCGAGCGGACGATGTCCTGGCTGAATGGATGCCGTCGCCTGCACCGCCGCTACGAGCGCAAGGCCGATCACTTCCTGGCCTTCGCTGGCATCGCCAGCGCCCTGATCTGCTACCGGCGACTCATCAGATAGCTCCCGTTCAGCATCAGGGCCGCCTACCAGTGATGCCAGACCTCTGCCGGTGTGATGTCCCAGGAGGTGCCCGCGATCTCCCCGGTGTTGAAGAAGGAAGCCCAGCTCACGACGGTATCGCCGGCGCGCTGTGCACCTCTCTCGAACCCGAAGTCGGGCCAGCCCAGGTCACCCGTCGGGCAGAACCAGATGCCCAACTCTCGCTCCAGTGCGTGCGCTTCCATCTGCGCGTCCAGCTCCGACGGCACCCGACCGATCAGCTGAATCCCCTGGCAGCTGACTTGAGGGCCGCGCAACCCGTCAACAAGCACGCATGTCAGACCCACGCCTTCGATGAAGTAGCACTTCACGGCGGGGCGCTGCTCGTCCGACGCAGTACGGCGGAACTCGACGCGCCACTGAGCACGCTGCGGGTTCCAGCTTTCGATCTCACTCTCGGTGCCAGAGAAGCCGTGCTCCGCCATGATCGTAATGGCTTCATGTCGATCAATACTGAAATATAACGGGCCGACCATCTGGTGGGGCACGTGCTCCCACTGCTCCCGCTCCGAGTCGGCAAGCATTGACCAGTTGTCCGTCTGCATCGTCTGATGATCGCCCAAGCGACGTCTCCGGCGTGATCCGCCCCATCGACCCGCGGAAACGCCACCTTACCCAGCCAATCAAGACACCGTCTAAGTTGTTGCCTGTCCCACCGGATGAGTCTGCCACCTAGCCCTCTAGATGGTCTTCGGGAGCTTGACACCCGCCACTGACATCAGCCTCCACGGATAGAGGCAGACAGTGACCGCTCGGTACGACTACCGCCACAGACCAGTGACGCGCCTCACACCTGCGGCTCTGTCGTCGTTATGAGAATGGGATGCTCGCGATCACCGCGTGCGTCGACACGTCAGCCGTGATGCGCTACACCCTCGCGTGAGGGCCGAAGTCACGGTGACTCAGACAGGAAGGCATAGGGCCTTCCCTGGCCGACCCTCATCCGCTTACGTGATCTTCCAAGATGGTGGACCAGACTCCTTCGACCAAATCGTGTGAGCACACCAGTCCGATGCGGCACCATGAGCTGCATGGATCTTGAGGGGATAGGCACGCTGTCCGCGGCCGCCGTCGCGCTGATCGGAATTCCTGCAACTGTGCTCGTTGGCCGATGGCAATTGAAGGCCGCCATGTGTACTGCGAAGGCGACCAACGAGGCGGGGCTAGCTCAAGCCGAGGCTGCATACAGTGCTGCACTGGACGCTGTTCGTGCCGAGTCGAACGCTGCTCACCTGCAGTGGCGTCGCAGTATCCAACGGGAGGCTTACGCATCATTCCTCCTTGCCGCAAACCGCGTGAAGGAGCGGGGTGAACGGTTCGTCATGGACAACGCGGATGACCTATCAGCAGAGAGCATCAGCGCCGGAAGATCTACCCTTGAGGGGACTATCGCGATCCTTAAAGAAACGCAAACAATCATCGAACTAGAAGGTCCTGATAGCGTAGCCGGCCCCGCTGCAGAAATGACCCGCGCAGCGGAAATGATAGGGTATTACCTCAGCAAGCAGGCGATTTACGAGAGGGCATGGGGCAAAATCGGCCGCCTCATGGATGGCGAGTTGCCAGACATGCGGTCCGCCGCTGAAATATTCATGGAATCGCTAATCGACCTAAGCCGTTTCCGCTCCAATGACTCTTCAGGTCCGGATGAGTCAAACGCCCCGGAAGCCCGAGAGGCGCAAAGAGCCTGCCGCGAAGCAGGGAAGGCGCTACCGCCCGGCACTCTGGACCACGAAGAGTTCGAAGCCCTCCTGGAGGGATGGGCATCTCACCCCCCAACCTCTCACAGCTCGTATTTTGATGCCTCTCGCCAATTCAACGAAAGTGAGATAAAGTTCGTCCGCGCCGCCAAAATCGAGCTGCACGCAACGCGGCCACAGTCCGCATCAAGGAGCAATTAAAGGCACCGCTATCCACTGCTGACGCCTGAGCATCCGTGAACAAAAGCACGCAAAGTTACCTCAAAGTGCTGAAACCTGGGGGAAGTTTTGGTGCGTAGAGGCACGCCAACAGACCCAGCCCCAGCATAGAGCCGGGCGGCCAACGTCTCGTGGCGCCTGAGTGGCTGGGGCCGACGGGACTAGGCACCCGGCCTATTCGCGGACTAGCTAGCTCGGGAGTTGCCTGCGCAAGCCGCTGAGCTGCGGCTGACTACCCCACGCAGACGCCGTTTGAAGCCGTCTGCAGGTTTGGCTCGCCGGGAGTGCCGCTATAGGCGGGCTAAAGACCTCGTCGACAGCGGAAGCGCTGACGACGGAGTCTTTGCGTATGAGGGAGTGGGTGGGGACCGGGACGGGCACTCAGACGCCCGTCCGCTGTCGACTAACGGTAGAAAACGGCAACCCCGCCGTGATGCGAGCAGGCCCCCTGGTGGTGGGCGGCGTACGAGTACGAGCCGTCGTTGCACAGGGCCGTCGCGCCGCCGCCCCCCGAGGTGGAGCCTTCCGAGGAACTCGAGCCCCCGGACGAGCCAGAGCCGCCCCCGGACGAGCCAGAGCCGCCGCCGGATGAGGTGGTGCCGCCGCTGGAGGAGGAGCCGCCGGATGTTGAGCTTCCTGAACCCGCCGCCGCGGCGTGTGCCGTGACCGTTACCCGGACCTTGACCGTCTTGGTCACCGTCGGCGCGGGCTCCGGCTTCGCCGTCTCCGTTGCCGTTGCCGTGGCTGTCGCGGTGACCGTGGCCGTGGCGGTTGGGAGGGGCTTGGTGTTGGAGACCGACTTTGTGGTGTTCGCGTTCTGGGCGTCGGCGCCGGCGCTGCCTATGCCCAGGATGAACGCGAGGCCCAGAGCGGGGAGTACGAAGCGCTTGCGGGCCCACTTCGGGGCGGGACGCGTCGGCGCGGGCGGCGGCTGGAACGGTGGCTGCGGCTGGTAGTAGGTCATGAGAGGTCCCCCCGAGGCGAGTACGTGAGGGATGAACCTAGCTACGCCGACGCGTCACATGTGAGGAACTCGTGCAGATGGTGACGGAGTTGTGACACTTCAACTCTCAACTAGCCCTGCGACACCCTCACTCCGGCAACTCCACCACCGTCTCCTCGTTCTCGTTCGCCGCGTACGGATGCACCGGCGAGACCGGGGTGTACGGGGTGAACCAGGTGTCCGGGTCCTCAGGGGTCGCCGGGTGGGGGGAGGTTGGGGGGTGGAGGGTGGTGGCGAAGGTTTCGAGGGCCTGGGTTACCTCGTCCGACAGAAGGCTGTAGAGGTCGGCCGTTACCTCCGCCTGGTTCAGCAGGGACTTCAGGAGGAGTTCTTCGGCCAGGCAGGTGGGGTGGTCGAACGGGGGGCGGGTCAGGCGGCCCGTGAGGGTGATCGCGGTGACGGTGAGGCGGCGGGTGAAGAGGACCGTGTACGCGTCCGCCAGGTGTGGGGGGAGATCGTCCAGGATCATGAACGTCGCGTTGCTGCGGGCGACCGTGGGGCCGTCGTCCTCCAAGGCGGCCAGGTCGGTGAAGAGTTCGTCCACCAGGAGGTCGATCGCGTAGACCACGGCGCCCGCCGCTATCTCCGCCGCCTCTCTGCCGACCTCGCACTCCGGCATCGATTCGTGGTGGCCGAACGCCTCCAAGGTGAACGCCGTCAGCGACGGGGCCAGTTCGCGGAGCCTCGTACGCATCGCCTGGCTCTCCGAATGGCCGGGGCTGTCCGGGGGCGCGGGGGTCGTGCCCGCCGCGTGGCGCCTCGCGCGTTCCGCGGGGTCGGACGGCGGGGCGTCGGGGCCGTCGGCCGCGTCCAGGCTCTCCTGGAGCAGCTCGGAGTTCAGTTCCACCGCGCAGCGGGTCAGGCGCCAGTCGGACAGCGCCTCGGTACGTTCCATCAGCTCCGTCACCACCTCCCGCGCCGCGTCCTCCGCGAACTCCAGCGCCGGGGCGTCCACGAACAGCTTCAGCAGGGCCCCGCCGGGATGGGCGGCGATCACGTCGTCCAGCAGGTCGACCTCCATGCCGTCCGGGCCCTCGACCGCCTCCAGCGAGTCGAAGCCCTTGCGCAGCAGGAAGACCACTCCCTCCCGGCGCAGCGCGTCGAGTTCCGGAGCCCCCTGGGGCGGGGCCATCGCCACGGTCACCACGTATGTCACACGTTCATCGTGCCTGAGGGCGCGCCGTTCGGGGAGGTGAATCCGAGGTACGGGATGCGGGGGCGTGCGCGGGCGGCGACCCTGGGTACGTGACTGACGCCGGTCGTGGTGGTGCGGCGCCCCGCCAGCCCCACCCCCTCAAGCCGACCGCTTCCCCGCAGCCGCCTTCTTCTTCGCCGGTGCCTTCTTCGCCGCAGGCTTCTTCTCCGTCGCCTTCGACGTCGACTTGGACGCCGTCTTCTTCGCCGCCGCCTTCGACTCCCCCGCCTTGGACGTCGACTTCCGCGCGCTCGTCGTCTTCTTCGCCGCCGTCTTGGAGGTGGACTTCCGCGCCCCCGTCTCCTTCGGCGTGCCCCGGCCGTGGAGGTCGCGGACCTCCGCCTCGCCCTCGCCGCCCCGCGACTCGCGGGCCTCGCGGACGCTCTTCTCCAGCGCGGCCATGAGGTCGAGGACCTTGCCGCCGTCGGAGGGGGCGGGGGCCTCGGGTGGGGTCTCGCCGGCGGCCTTGGCGGCGATGACCTCCTCGACGGCCTCGCGGTACTCGTCGTGGAGGTCGTTGAGGTCGACCTCGCCGAGGGTGTCCATGAGGGCGTCGGCGAGGTCCAGCTCCTGGTCGCGGACGGTGACGTCCACGTCGGGGGCGACGCCCTCGGGGGCGCGTACCTCGTCGGGCCAGAGCAGGCCGTGCAGGACGATGACGTCGCCGACCACGCGCAGCATCCCCAGCCGCTCCCGCCCGCGCAGCGCGAACTTGGCGATGGCGACCTTGTGGCTGCGCTTGAGGGCCTCGCGCAGCAGGGTGTACGGCTTGGCGGCCGGCGCTCCGGCGGCGGCGATGTAGTACGCGGCGTCCATCTGGAGCGGGTCGATGCGGTCGGCCGGGACGAAGGCGACGATCTCGATCGTGCGGGCGGTGGGCAGCGGAAGGTGGGAGAGGTCGTCCTCGGTGATCGGGATCATCTCGCCGTCGGCGCCCTCGTACGCCTTGCCGATCTCGGACTGGGTGACCTCGCGGTCCTCCAGTTCGCAGACCTTGCGGTAGCGGATGCGGCCGTTGTCCTCGGTGTGGACCTGGCGGAAGGAGACCGCGTGGCTCTCGGTGGCGTTCACCAGCTTGATGGGGATGCTGACGAGGCCGAAGGAGATGGCGCCGTTCCATATGGATCGCACGTGCCGGGTCCCTTCCACACAGTGTCGGTTTATCCGATTCATCCCGTTTCTGGGATTGTCATCCTATGACGCCAGTGACGGAGGTGGAGGGGCGGCGGGTCTCGCTCAGCAATCTGGAGAAGGTGCTGTACCCGGAGACCGGCTTCACCAAGGGCGAGCTGCTGCACTACTACGCCACCGCCGCCGGGGTGCTGCTGCCGCATCTGCGGGACCGGGCGGTGTCCCTGCTGCGGTATCCGGACGGGCCCGGCGGGGAGGTGTTCTTCACCAAGAACGTGCCGCCGGGTACGCCCGACTGGGTCACGACCGCCGAGGTGCCCCGTTCGGCGGGCGCGGCCCGGATGGTGGTGGTCCAGGACCTGCCGAGCCTGATGTGGGCGGCGAACCTGGTGACCGAGTTCCACACCCACCAGTGGCTGGTCCAGAGCCCGGACGAGGCCGACCGGCTGGTGTTCGACCTCGACCCCGGCGCGCCCGCGACCGTCGTCCACTGCTGCGAGGTCGCCCTGTGGCTGCGGGAGCGGCTCGCGGCGGACGGCATCGAGGCGTACGCCAAGACCGCCGGGTCCAAGGGGCTGCACCTGCTGGCGTCGGTGCGGGGCGGGTCCTCGGCCGAGGCGAGCGACTACGCCAAGGCGCTCGCGAAGGAGGCGGAGCGGGCGATGCCGGGGCTGGTGCTGCACCGGATGACCCGGAGCCTCAGGCCCGGCAAGGTGTTCGTCGACTGGAGCCAGAACGCCGCCCGCAAGACCACCGCCGCCCCCTACACCGTGCGCGCCCGCAGCACCCCCACCGTCTCCACGCCCGTCACCTGGGACGAGGTCGAGGACTGCCGCGACCCGGCCGAGCTGACGTTCCTGCCCGAGGACGTCGCGCCCAGGGTGGAGCGGTACGGGGATCTCCTCGCGGGCCTCCTGGACCCGAAGCGGGCGGCACCGCTGCCGTAGTCACAGCACCGCCCACGTCCGCCGGTCCCGCGCCCGCGCGTACAGCGCCTCCACCTCCGAGGGCCGCAGTACGGCACCCGGACGGGCGAGCCCCGGCAGCTCCGTCTCCCGCAGCACCCGCAGACCCTCGGCGCTCACCTCGGCCGGGCCGACCACGACCAGCACCGGGCCGACCCCGGCCGTCAGGGCGTACGCGGCCCGCTCGGCGTCGGCCCGCAGCCGGCGTGGCAGCGGTTCGGGCGCGCGGCGGCCCACCGCGACCAGCGGGCCGGAGACCCGCACCCGGCGCCCGCGGGCGTACAGCGCGCCGACGGCGAAGAGGCCGGCCGGGCCGACGAGCAGGTGCGGGATGCGGCCGCCACCGGGGAGCGGTACGGAGTGCAGCGTGCGGCAGCCCGCCCCCTCCAGTTGCTCCAGGGCGGCGCCCACGACCTGTTCCGCGAGGAGCGCGCGGCGGCGCGGGTCGGCACGGAACTTGGGGGCGGGGTCGCGGTCCAGGGCGACCAGCAGGGCCTCGCCCGGACGGTTCGGGGCGAGGTCGTCGTCCGGAGGCAGGGTCAGCCGGGCGAGTTCGGTGGCGTCGGGGAGCAGGGGCGGGCCGAGGGTCACCGGGCCGGTGAGGAAGGGCTTGAGCGCGTCGAGCACGTCCCGCTCCCGCTCGGCGACGAGCAGGCTGACCCGGCCGCTCCCCCGGTCGTACCAGGCGACCCCGCCCCCGCCCGCGTCACACACGTACAGCCGCCCCCGGCTCGGCACCACCCGCAGTCCGCTCATCGCACCATCACCCCCGTCCATGGGAGCAGTCCGCCCCGAAGGGAGCAAGCACCTCCTCCCCGATGGCCCACTGCGCCGCGCCACCGCGCTCCACGGCTCCTAATGTGGCGGTTAGTCAGTTCCGTCCGCTTTCGGAGGTCTCCCATGTCCCTGCGTTCCGTCCTCTTCCACGGTCTGGCTCTGGCGGCCGTGACGGGCGTGCTGTTCGGCGGGGCGGTGCCCGCCGGTGCCGCGGACGGCCCGGCCGGGGGTGCGCCGGCCGCTCAGCAGGAGGGCGGCCCCGACGGGCACGCGGGCGGGCGCGGCGACCGCGACCCGCGCCGGTACGAGGGTGTGGTGACCGCCAAGGGCGGCATCTGGCTGCACGACCGCCCCGACCGCGGCACCCGCCGCGTCCGCTTCGCGGAGCAGGGCGAGCACGTGTCGATCTACTGCAAGGTGAACGGCGACCGGGTCGGCACCAACCCGCTCTGGTACCTGCTGACCGACGGCACCTGGGCGTGGGCCTCGGCCCGGTACATCGGCAACGTCGGGCCCGCCCCCCGCTGGTGCTGACCTCCCGCCAGCGGAACTCCCGCCGATGACCCAGGCCGGGACCGCGCCGCCCGCCTCCCGCACCGCGACCCCGCGCCCCCGGCTGCCCCGGCGGCGCGGGGTCGAGCTGGCCCTGATCGTGCTGGCCGTGCTGCTGTCGGTGTACGGCTACTGCGCGGTCGGTCTGGCCCGCACCGGCGCCGTACCGCCCGGCGCGGCGGGGTACGGGGCCGGGCTCGGCGGTCTCGCGCTGCTGGCGCACATCGCGGTGCGGCTGCGGGCGCCGTACGCCGATCCGCTGCCGCTGCCCATCGCGGTGCTGCTGAACGGGCTCGGGCTGGTGCTGATCTACCGCCTCGACCTCCAGACCCCGGCCGACCGGGCGGCCCCGGCGCAGTTGGTGTGGTCGACGCTCGGGGTGGGGCTGTTCATCGTGGTGGTGCTGGTGCTGCGCGACCACCGGGTGCTCCAGCGGTACTCGTACGTGTGCGTGGCGGCGGCGCTGGTGCTGTTGCTGCTGCCGATCCTGTTCCCGGCGGTCAACGGCGCCCGGATCTGGATCAGGATCGCCGGGTTCTCCATCCAGCCGGGCGAGTTCGCGAAGGTGCTGCTGGCGGTGTTCTTCGCCGCGTATCTGGCCGCGAACCGCAGCGCGCTGGCGTACACCGGGCGGCGGCTCTGGCGGCTGCAGTTCCCGACCGGGCGGGTGCTCGGGCCGATCGTGACGATCTGGCTGCTGAGCGTCGGGGTGCTGGTGCTGGAGCGGGACCTCGGCACCTCGCTGCTGTTCTTCGGCCTCTTCGTGGTCCTGCTGTACGTGGCGACCGGGCGGACCGGCTGGATCGCGGTGGGGCTGGTGCTGGCGGTGCTCGGCGCGTGGGCGGTGGGGCATCTGGAGCCGCATGTGCACGGCCGGATCGAGGACTGGCTGCACCCCTTCGGCACCATCGAGGCGGGTCAGGGGCCCAACCAGCTCGCGCAGTCGCTGTTCGCCTTCGCGGCGGGCGGCATGACCGGCACCGGGCTGGGGCTCGGCCACTCCACGCTGATCGGCTTCGCCACCAAGTCGGACTTCATCCTGGCGACGGCCGGTGAGGAACTGGGCCTCGCCGGACTCGCGGCGATCTTCCTGCTGTACGCGCTGCTGGTGGAGCGGGGCTTCCGGGCCGCGCTCGCCCTGCGGGAGCCGTTCGGGCGGCTGCTGGCGGTGGGTCTCGCGTCGATCCTGGCGCTCCAGGTGTTCGTGATCGCGGGCGGGGTGACCGGGCTGATCCCGCTGACCGGCATGGCGATGCCGTTCCTCGCCCAGGGCGGCTCCTCGGTGGTCACCAACTGGGCGATCGTGGCCCTGCTGATCCGGGTGAGCGACTCGGCGCGCAGCCAGTACGACGGCGAGGAGGCCCCGTGAGCAGGCCCGGCGACACCCCGGCCAACCTCCCGATGGCCCCGTACATCCGGCACGCCCTGGTCTTCTGCGGCCTCCTCCTGCTGGCGCTGCTGGCCAACGCGGCCCGCGTGCAGGTGGTCGAGGCCGGCGCGTACGGCGACAACCCGGCCAACCGGCGCTCGGCCATCGCCCGTTACCAGCAGCCGCGCGGGAACATCCTGGTCGGCGGCGCCCCGGTGACCGGCTCCCGTGACACCGGGGAGCAGCTCCGCTACGAACGCACCTACCTGGACGGCCCGTTGTACGCCCCGGTGACCGGCTTCGCCTCGCAGCGGTTCGGCTCGACCTTCCTGGAGCACGCGGAGGACCGGCTGCTGTCCGGCACCGATCCGCTGCTGTCGGGGTTCCCGGTGTGGCACGAAGAGGCGAGCGCGCCCGGCGGGAACGTCGTCACCACCTTGAACGCCAAGGCGCAGAAGGCCGCGTACCAGGGGCTGGGCGGCCGCAAGGGGGCGGTGGCCGCGATCGAGCCGACCACCGGCAAGGTGCTGGCGCTGGTGTCGACCCCGTCGTACGACCCGGCGCGGCTGTCGGGGAACGGTACGGGCGCGTCGGCGGCGTGGGAGCGGCTGAACGCCGATCCGGACAAGCCGATGCTGAACCGGGCGGTGCGGCAGACCTATCCGCCGGGCTCGACGTTCAAGGTGGTCACGGCGGCGGCCGCGCTGGACGCCGGGGTGATCACGGACCTGGACGCGCCGACCGACTCCCCCGACCCGTACCGGCTGCCCGGGACCACGACCCGGCTGACCAACGAGGCCGACGGGTGCCGGGACGCCTCGCTGCGGGAGGCGTTCGCGTGGTCCTGCAACACGGTGTTCGCCAAGCTGGGCGTGGACGTGGGGCTGAAGGACATGGCGGCGACGGCGGGGGCCTTCGGCTTCAACGACACCAAGCTGCGGGTGCCGTTCGCGGTGGCGGAGTCCACCTTCGACACGGTGGTGGACAAGGCGCAGTTGGGCCTGTCCTCCATCGGGCAGTACAACACGCGGGCCACCCCGCTCCAGATGGCGATGGTGTCGGCGGCGGTGGCGAACGGCGGGCAGGCGCGGGCGCCGTACCTCGTGGAGCGCACCACCCGCGCCGGGGGCGAGACGGTCGCGGGCGGCGGCGCGCATCCGCCGACGCAGGTCATGCGGGCGTCGACGGCGTCCCGGCTGAAGGAGCTGATGCGGGACGCGGTGGAGCGCGGCACCGGGGGCAACGGGGCGATCCGGGGTGCCACGGTCGGCGGCAAGACGGGCACCGCGCAGCACGGGGTCGGCAACACCGGGCTGCCGTACGCCTGGTTCGTCTCCTGGGCGCAGGCCAACGGCGCGCCGGAGCCGGCGGTGGCGGTCGCGGTGGTGGTGGAGGACGCCTCGGCGGACCGGGGGGAGATCAGCGGGGGCGGGGACGCGGCGCCGATCGCCCGGGATGTGATGCGGGCGGTGCTCGGTTCCTGAAGCCGGAGGCGACCCGTCGTCGGGAAAAGTCGTGCGCGAGGGATTGACGCCCTTGCTGACACGCAGTCTCATAAGAGGCGGACGACGACGTACCCCTGGCTGGACGAGGTGACTAGAGGCCATGACGACCCTGACGACGGAAGCGGACGCGCTCGACGGGCTGCGCGACGCGCTGGGCGCGCTCAAGGACCGGGAGCAGGTGGCCGAGCGACTGCTCGTCTCCTCCGCCAAGCACTCCTTCGACCCGGACAAGGAGCTGGACTGGGACGCCCCCTTCGAGGAGGGCAAGTGGTTCTGGCCCCCGGAGCTGGTGTCGCTGTACGGCACCCCCCTGTGGCACAAGATGAGCGAGGAGCAGCGCATCGACCTGTCCCGGCACGAGGCGGCCGCGCTCGCCTCGCTGGGCATCTGGTTCGAGCTGATCCTGATGCAGCTCCTGGTCCGGCACATCTACGACAAGCCGGCCACCAGCGCCCACGTCCGGTACGCCCTCACCGAGATCGAGGACGAGTGCCGGCACTCCAAGATGTTCGCCCGCGTGGTCACCCGCGGCGGCACCCCCTGGTACCCGGTGAGCCGGGCCCACCAGAACCTCGGGCGGCTGTTCAAGACCATCTCCACCACCCCCGGCTCCTTCACCGCCACCCTGCTCGGCGAGGAGGTGCTGGACTGGATGCAGCGGCTCACCTTCCCCGACGAGCGGGTGCAGCCCCTGATCCGGGGCGTCACGCGCATCCACGTGGTGGAGGAGGCCCGGCACGTCCGGTACGCCCGTGAGGAGCTGCGCCGCCAGATGGTGACGGCGCCGAAGTGGTCGCGGGAGTTCACCCGCGTCACCTCCGGCGAGTTCGCGCGGGTCTTCTCCATCGCCTTCATCAACCCGGAGGTGTACACCAACGTCGGCCTCGACAAGCGCGAGGCGCTGGCCCAGGTGAAGGCCAGCGGGCACCGGCGCGAGGTGATGCAGACCGGCGCGGGCCGGCTCACCGAGTTCCTGGACGAGATCGGCGTCCTGCGCGGCGCCGGGCGGCGGCTGTGGAAGGCGTCGGGGCTGCTGGCCTAGCGGGGGCCGACGCGCGGAAAGGGGGCGGGCGATTACGCTGCGGGGCATGACCCCGCAGGCCGCCACCCCCGCCTACCGACGCCTCAGCGTGGAACAGCGCCGCAGCCAGCTCCTGGAATCGGCGCTGGCCCTGTTCGCGCACCGCGCCCCCGAGGACGTCTCGCTGGACGACGTGGCGGAGGCGGCCGGGGTCTCCCGCCCGCTGGTCTACCGCTACTTCCCCGGCGGCAAGCAGCAGCTCTACGAGGCCGCGCTGACCTCGGCCGCCGAGGCGCTGAGGCTCTGCTTCGACGAGCCCCGCGAGGGGCCGACGGCGGCCCGGCTCGCGCGGGTCCTCGACCGTTACCTGGCCTTCGTGGACGAGCACGACACCGGGTTCAGCGCCCTGCTCCAGGGCGGCAGCGTGGTGGAGACCTCCCGGACCACCGCCCTCGTGGACGGGGTGCGCCGGGCCGCCGCCGAGCACCTCTACCGCCACCTCGGGGTGGCCGAGCCGGGGCCCCGGCTGCGGATGACGGTGCGGATGTGGATCGCGGCGGTCGAGGCGTCGTCGCTGATCTGGCTGGACGAGGACAAACGGCCGCCGCGGGACGAGCTGCGGGACTGGCTGGTCGAGCAGTTCACCGCCGTCCTGGTGGTGACCGCCGGACGCGACCCGCAGACGGCGGCGGTCGTCGCCGCGCTCGCCGGGGATGACCGAGACTAAAAGGCGTGAAGAGTCAGGACACCCCCTTCGAGGGCGGACCGATGGACGGCCGGGTGCTGCCCGTGCTGCTCGGCCCGACCGGCCACCCCCCGAAGACCTACCGCATCCCGGTCCCCGACGCGGCCGGCGGCCCGTCCACCGTGCTGGTCTACCGGCGCACCCCGCGTGGGCACACCAGGAGGCTGGGGCTGGTGCGCGGGTGGAAGTACGTGCACGACCCGGAGGGTCTCGGCGCCGCCGACCGACCGCGCTGGCCCTGGTCCCGGCCCGGGCGGGACAACACGCCGCACGGCAAGCCGGACGACCCGACCGGGTGACAAGGTTGCGCCGGTCCGCGCACGTTCGGCGCGCGGACCCGGCGAAGCGCGGCACAAGCTCGCGGTACGGAGGCAGGCGGGACGTCCGCCCGCCCCGCGTACCGGAGGTGATGTCGTGTCAGGAATCCTGCTCCGCCTGGCCTGTACGGCCGCGATCGCGGCCCAGGCCGCCCTCGCGCCCGCGCCCGCCCTGGCCGCACCGGAGCCGCAGCGCCCGGTGGCCGAGCTGCTGACGGATCTTCAGCGGCTGTACCGGCAGACCGAGCAGGCCACCGAGACCTACAACGCCACCGCCGAGAAGCTCACCGCGCAGCGCGCCGAGGTGAAGCGGCTGGACGGCGAACTGGCAAAGGCCAGACTGGCGTTGAAGGGCAGCCAGGGTGACGCCGGACGGCTCGCCCGCGAGCAGTACCAGAACAGCTCGGACTTCTCCGTCTACGTCCGCGTCCTCCTCGCCCGCGACCCGCAGCAGGCGCTCGACGAGGGCCATGTCATCGGCCGCGTCGCCGGGGAGCGCGCCGCCACCCTGGACCGGCTGACCGGCACCGAGAAGCGCGCGGACGCTCTCGCCAAGTCGGCCCGCAAGGCGCTGGACACCCAGCTCACCCTGGCCGAGAAGCAGAAGAAGCAGCGGGACGACGTGACGAAGCGCCTGTCGGATGTGGAGCGGTTGCTCGCCTCCCTCACCCCGCAACAGCAGAGCGAGGTGTCCCAACTGGAGCAGGACGGCGTGGCCGAGGCGCAGCGGCGCCTCACCGACTCCGGTGCCCTCGGCGACGACGACCGGCCCGCCTCGGCGGAGGGCGGCCAGGCGGTCCGGTACGCCCTGGACCAGCTCGGCAAGCCGTACCGCTGGGGCGCCGCGGGCCCGGCCTCCTTCGACTGCTCGGGCCTGACCTCCCGCGCCTGGGCCCGCGCGGGCACCCCCATCCCCCGCACCAGCCAGGAGCAGTGGGCCCGGCTCCCCCACGTCCCGCTGAACTCCCTGCGCCCCGGTGACCTGGTGATCTACTTCCCCGAGGCCACCCATGTCGCGCTCTACCTGGGCGACGGCAAGGTGGTGCAGGCCCCCCGTACCGGTGAGACCGTCAAGATCTCCCCCCTCG
This sequence comes from Streptomyces bauhiniae, assembly GCF_004784475.1. Lineage (GTDB taxonomy): Bacteria > Actinomycetota > Actinomycetes > Streptomycetales > Streptomycetaceae > Streptomyces > Streptomyces seoulensis. Next base: position 777,741 of record NZ_SRRT01000001.1, on the reverse strand, counting down.
CGGCCAACCCGGTCCTGGGCGCCGTACGACCCGACGCGGCCCCGCGCCGCCTGTGAGAGGCGGGCACGGGGCCGGGAGAGTCGTGCGGGGGTCAGGCGCCGGCGGCCACCGAGCCGACGTACGCCTCCGTCTTCGCGGGGTCGTAGAAGAAGTTCTCGAAGTCGGACGGGTCGTTGAAGCCGTTGGCGAAGCGGTCGGCGACCGGCTGGAGCTGGCCGGCGGCGCCGATGAGGTTGAGGATGTGCTCCGGCGGCGGGGCCAGCATGGCGTTGGTCCACTTGGTGACGTGCTGGGCGGTGTCCCAGTAGCGGTCGAAGGTGGCCTTCATCCACTCCTCGTCGAACGGCTGGTCGCCGCGCTCCAGGATGGACGCCAGGTAGGCGGCGGCGCACTTGGACGCCGAATTGGAGCCCTGGCCGGTGATCGGGTCGTTGGCCACGACCACGTCGGCCACGCCGAGCACCAGGCCGCCGCCGGGGAGCCGGCCGATGGGGTTGCGCACGGTCGGCGCGTAGCGGCCCGCCAGGGTGCCGCCGGCGTCGGTGAGTTCGACCTTGGTGGCGCGCGCGTACTCCCAGGGCAGGAACTTCTCCATGAGTTCCAGGGTCAGGGAGAGGTGTTCGGCGGGGTCCTTGACGCCGTTGAAGACGTCGAGCGGGCCGCCGGGTATGCCCTCCCAGAACAGGATGTCGGCGCGGCCGGAGGTGGTCAGGGTCGGCATCACGAACATCTCGCCGACGCCCGGCACCAGGTTGCAGCGGACCGCGTCGAATTCCGGGTGCTCCGGCCGCGGGCCGAGCCCGTGCACGTACGCCACCGCGAGCGCGCGCTGCGGCTCGGTGTACGGGGAGCGCTCCGGGTCGCGGGCGAACATCGACACCAGCTCGCCCTTGCCGGCCGAGACCAGCACCAGGTCGTAGGTGCGGGAGAAGTAGTCCAGGTCGCCGACGGCCGCGCCGTGGATGACGAGCTGGCCGCCGCGCTGGGCGAAGGTCTCCATCCAGCCGGCCATCTTGACCCGCTGGTCCACCGACTGCGCGTAGCCGTCCAGCTTGCCGACCCAGTCGATGGCCCGCTGCGAGGGGCCGGGGTCGAACGAGCCGGGGGCGGCGACCGAGACGCCGAGCCCCTCGATCTTCGGGGCCTGGGACTCCCAGAAGTTGAGCTGGAGGTCACGCTCGTGCTGGAGCGCGGTGTCGAACATGCACTGCGTCGACATGACCCGGCCGGAACGGATCTCGTCCGCCGTCCGGTTGGACATCAGGGTGACCTCGTAGCCGTGCGACTGGAGGCCGAGGGCGAGCTGGAGACCGGACTGGCCGGCTCCCACGACGAGTATCTTCCGCATGCGGGGGTGTCTCCTACGGGGGGCTTTTGGCTACTCGGGGGTTACGTCGAGCGCGTGGCCCACCAGGGCCAGGAGGGTCTCGATCGCTGAGATCCGGCGCCGCGCATCCATGATCATGACAGGGATGTGCGCCGGTATGGTCAGTGCCTCCCGCACGTCCTCCGGCCCGAACATCTCGCTGCCGTCGAAGTGGTTGACCGCGACCACGTAGGGCAGGCCGCAGCTCTCGAAGTAGTCCAGCGCCGGGAAGCAGTCCTTGAGCCGGCGGGTGTCGGCCAGCACCACGGCGCCTATCGCGCCGCGCACCAGGTCGTCCCACATGAACCAGAACCGCTGCTGGCCCGGCGTGCCGAACAGGTAGAGCACCAGGTCGTCGTCGAGCGTGATGCGGCCGAAGTCCATGGCCACGGTCGTGGAGGTCTTGCCCGGAGTGGCGGTGAGGTCGTCGGTCTCCTCGCTCGCCTGGGTCATCAGCGCCTCGGTCTGGAGCGGGGTGATCTCCGAGACCGCGGTGACCAGGGTGGTCTTGCCGACGCCGAAGCCGCCCGCCACCACGATCTTCGTGGCGACGGGTGCCCGGCTGCGGTCCTGCTGCCAGGACTTCAGTTCCTCGACGGGCTCGGCCGGGCCGTCGACGAGGGGAGCGTTCCCGACGGGGGCGGTCGCGTCAGAGACGGCGGAGTCCACTCAGCACCCTTTCCAGCAGCGCGCGGTCCGGACGGCCGGTGCCGTGACCGGTCCCGGTGCCGTACACACGGATCTTTCCCTGGTCCGCGAGGTCGCTCAGGAGCACCCGGACCACGCCGAGCGGCATTCTCAGCAGCGCGGCGATCTCGGCCACCGTGCGCATACGGCGGCACAGTTCGACGATGGCGACCATCTCCGGCATCACGCGCGGAGCGGCCCCGTTCGCCAGTTCCTTGCGCTCCTCCGGGGCGTCGAGCGCCGCGGTGCTGGCCACGAACGTCTCCACCAGGAGGACGTGGCCGAAGCGGGTGCGGCCGCCGGTGAGCGAGTAGGGGCGCACGCGGGCGGCCTTGCGGTCGCCGCCGCGCGTGGGGAGCTGCGTCTTCTTGGCGATGGCGCTCATCGGACGCTCCCGCTCGGTTCGGACTCCATGGATTTCCGCAGCTCGCTGCGGAGTTCCGGGGTGAGCACGTGCCCGGCCCGGCCGACGAAGAGCGCCATGTGGTACGCGATCACGCTCATGTCGCACTCGGCGGAGCCGTGCACACCGAGCAGCGAGCCGTCGCTGATCGACATGACGAAGAGACTGCCCTCGTCCATGGCGACCATGGTGTGCTTGACCGAGCCGTAGTCCATCAGCTTGGCGGCGCCCACGGTGAGGCTGCCGATGCCGGAGACGATGGTGGCGAGGTCGGCGGCCGAGCCGCGGGGGCCCTTGGTGGCCGGCCGGTTCTGCCGGTCCGCCTCGGCCCGGTTCGGGTCGGACGACAGCAGGAGCAGGCCGTCGGAGGAGACGACCGCGACCGACTGGATACCGGGTACTTCCTCGACCAGGTTGGTCAGCAGCCAATGCAGGTTGCGGGCTTCACTGCTCAGTCCGTAGGTACTGGGCGTGGTCAACTGCTTGCCTCCTCGGCGTGTCCCCCCGTGGACTCTTCGGCGTTCGCGCTGGTGGCGGGCCGCTGGTTCTGCGCCGTGTGCTCGGCGATCTCCGCTTCGACGTCGCGGTACCCGGCCTGCGCGCCCTGGCGGAAGCCGCCGAGCCTGCGGCGCAGGGCCTCGGCGTCGACGCCGGTGGCGCGCGGGCGGACCGGGGCCTCGGGCGCGGTGATCTTCGGGGTGCGCTTGGGCAGGCCCTTGCTCGTCAGCTTCTCCTCCGTCTCGTCCGGGGCGCGGTCGTGCGTGGCCTCGGCGGGGAGGGGGGCGGCGTGCCCGGGGGCGACGTCCGCTGTCGTGGCGGCCTCAGGGGTGGCGGCCGTGTTCCCGTCGGCGGGGGCGGCCGGCGGGAGCAGCAGCTCCATCGTGGTCTCGGGGGCCGACTCCGGCGGCGCGGCGGGCACCGGCTCGGGCGGCAGTTCTCGGGTGGCCTGACGTGGGATCACCGGGTCGGGGGCGTCGGCCTTCTCCGCGCTCTCGCTGGCGGCCACGGCCTTCTCGGCGAGGGCCACGAGCGGGTCGGTGCCCTTGGGGCGGCCGCGCAGCACGTTGGAGTTGGCCTCGGCGTCGGCGCCCGGCAGCGAGAAGCTCTGCGTGGCGTCGGTACGGGTGGCGTGGTGCGGAACCGCGGCGGCCGGGGTCTCCGCGAGCAGCGACTGCGGCAGCACGACCACGGCGGCGACCCCGCCCTGCTTCTGCTCGCGCAACTGGACGCGGATGCCGTGCCGGTGGGCGAGCCGGGCGACGACGTACAGCCCGAGGCCGAGACCGTCCTCGCCCTCCTGCTCGTACGGCGACTCGGGGTCGAAGTCGGCGAGGCGGCCGTTGAGCCGTTCCATGCGCTCGGCGGCCATGCCGATGCCCTCGTCCTGCACCGACAGCATGACCTCGCCGGACTCCAGCAGCCAGGCGGAGACCTCGACGGGCAGGTCGGGCGGGGAGAACGAGCTGGCGTTCTCCATCAGTTCGGCCAGCAGGTGGGAGAGGTCGTCGGCGGCGAAGCCGGCCACATGGGCGTGCGGGGGCAGCGCGGCGATCCGGACGCGCTCGTACCGCTCGATCTCGCTGACGGCCGCGCGGACCACGTCGACCAGCGGGACCGGGCCGTGCGCGGGCTGGATGTGCTCGGTGCCGGAGAGGACCAGGAGGTTCTCGCTGTGGCGCCGCATCACCGTGGCGAAGTGGTCCAGCTTGAACAGGGTGGCCAGGCGCTCCGGGTCCTGCTCGCGCTCCTCCAGCCCCTCGATGACGGAGAGCTGGCGCTCGACCAGGCCGAGGGTGCGCAGCGCGAGGTTGACGAAGGTGCCGCCGATGCTCTCCCGCAGCCGCTCCAACTGGGCGCTGGACTCGCTGAGTTCCGCGCGCAACTCCTCGCGGGCGTCGGCCATCTTCTGGCGCTGGCCGACCAGGTGCTTGCGGTCGGCCTCCAGGGTGGCGACCCGCTCGTGCAGGGCGACGGCGTGTGCGTGCAGGGCGTTCACGGAGCGGACGACCTGGGCGAACTCGTCGTTGCGCCCGGTGAAGGCGATCGGCTCCTGCCCGGCCGGGTCCTCGGCGCCGGCCAGGCGGGCCGAGCCCCGGCGCAGTACGGAGAGGGGGCGGGTCAGGGTGCGGGCCATGGCGGTGGCGACGCCGACGGCGAGGAGCATCAGGGCGCCGAGCACCGCGATGCGGATCTCCAGGCCGGTGACGTCGTCGTCCCGCAGACCGGCGAGGCTCTGCCCCTGGCGCTCGTAGAGGGCGGACTCGGCGCCGCGCATCAGGTCGACGCGGGCGGAGAGCGCGGCGTCCAGCTTCTTGGCGCTGACGGCGAGCTGCCGGTCGCCGAAGGTGGGCTGGGCGGTGAGGAAGTCCAGGTACTTGTCGGCGGAGTTGACCTCGGGGCCGGTGACCGTGGAGTCGTAGGAGGTGACGGCGTCCTTGGGCGCGGTCTCGCGGAAGGTGGCGAGGCCGGCGTCGGCGCGCAGCCGGGCGCGCTGGGCGGCGGTGGTGAGCGCGTCGCGCCGCTTGGTGTCCGCCTCGGAGCTGCCGTTGGTGGTGACCGGCAGGCCGGTGACCGGGCTGATCGAGGTGCTGGGCGTGGAGGGGACGCTCAGCGCGGCCAGCAGCAGGCCGCGCGCGGCGGCGGACTGCTGGACGGCGGTGTCCAGACCGGCGAGCGCGTAGGCGCCGGAGCCCGCGCGCGGAGGCGTCCGGTCGGCCAGCTCCTCGGCGAGCCGGTGCAGCTCGGTGATGGTGGCCGAGTACGCCTGGTGGGTGCGCAGCGCGTCGGTCTTGCCGGTCAGGGCGGCGCGGCGGACGGTGGCGATGCCGTCCAGCGCGGTGCGCAGCCGGGACGGCAGGTCGGTGTCCGCGCGCAGGTCCTCGACCTGGCGGTCCACACGGGTGCCGCGCTGCTCGGAGGGCGCCTTGGTCTTGGGGCGTCCGGCGGCCACGTAGGAGGTGACCTCGTCGCGCTCGTCGGCCAGCGAGTGGGCGAGCGCGAGGGCGTCCTGCGTCTCGTCCGCCAGCGTCACAAGCTTCTGGGACTCATGGAGGTCCCCGGAGGCGGTGAGCAGGGCGGGGGCGCCTGCCGCGGCTATGGCGGCGGCCACCACGGCCACGGCGACGATCAGCCGGTTGCGCACATGGGTGGGGCGTCCAGCGCCCACGGGGTTCTGCTCGGCGGTCCCCCGGGGGGCCGTCTGCCTGCCTGTGCGCCGAGGCCGCTTCTTCTGCACCGGTGCTCGCAATCCTGAACTCGTCTACGGAAGGGCCGGGCGGCGCCCCGTCGTCTCGGTGCCAAGTGGTGCGTACACCCGGTACGTGGTTCCCGACCCTCCCAGCGCCGGTGGGCAGTGGCCGCGCATCACCTGACCCGCCACCCGAAGGAGTGAACATCGGAGGGGAGTTGGCGGGCAAGTCGTGACGGCGCGCCGGACACCCTTGTGCGGCGGGCCGGTTGGACGCGGGGGGCAGGCTTTGGCAATATTCGCCGCCACGCGTTCCCGGACCGTGTCAATTGCCGCCAATTCCGGCGTCCGGGCTGGTCGGCCGCCCCGAACCGGGTGCGCACTCCGGCCGTTGCCCCCGCTCGTGAAGGGTTCGTGCAGACTGGCGGGGTGCGTACTGATCTCGTCTCGGAACCCGGCACCGCCGACCGGCCCAACGAGGACTTCGCGGGGGTCGGACTACCCGCCTGCGGTCAGGGCGGTTGCGTGATCTTGCTGGACGGGGTGACACCGCCCCCGTACGCGCCGGGCTGCTCGCACCCGGTGCCCTGGTTCACCGCCAAGCTGGGCGGCGCGCTGACCGAACTGACCGTTTCCCACCGAGATCTGACGCTGGCGGAGATTCTCGGCCGGGCGATCAGCCAAACATCGAAGGCCCATCTGACCGCCTGTGACCTTTCTCACCCGCGTACGCCCCAGGCGACGGTGGTGCTGGTCCGCTGGTCGGCCGAGACGGTCGAGTACCTGGTGCTCTCGGACTCCGCGCTGCTGCTCCGCGCCCCGGACGGCACGGTGACCCCGGTGCTGGACGACCGGCTGGCCCGGCTGCCGCGGGGAGCGCTGGCGAGTGCGGACGTGGTGGACGCCGAGCTGCGCAACAAGGAGGGCGGCTTCTTCACGGCCGCCGCCGACCCCGAGGTGGTCCGGTACGCGGTCACCGGCTCGGTGCCGCGCGCCGGGGTGCGCTCGCTGGTCGCGCTGACCGACGGCGCGGCCCGCTGGACGGAGAAGTTCCACGAGGGCGACTGGACGGCCCTGTTCGACCTGGTCGCCAAGGAGGGCACCCGCGCCCTGGTGGACCGGGTGCGGGAACTGGAGCTGGCGGACCGCGAGGAGCGGGCGTTCCTGGGCCGCAGCAAGACGCACGACGACGCGACGGCCGTCCACGTGGAGCTGTAGAAGCCCGCGCGACGTCCGGCTACTTCTCCGCGATGCCGTTCAACTCGTGCAGCAGACGGGCGAGTTCGGCGACCTCGCGGCGGTCCCAGTGGGCGAGCTGGCTGACGTAGCGGGCGCGGCGGGCCTCCCGGACCTGGCCCACCCGGCCCCGGCCCTCGTCGGTGAGGGTGACCAGCCAGGCCCGGCCGTCGGCCGGATCGGGCTCGCGGGCGATCAGACCGAGGTCCTCAAGCGCGCGCAACTGGCGGGACATGGTGGCCTTGCCGACGCCGATGTAGGCGGCCAGCTCGGTGGCCCGCTGGCCGCCCTGCTCGTCCAGCCGGATGAGCAGGCCGTACGCGGCCGGTTCCAGGTCGGGGTGGACCTCGCGCGCCATCTCCCCCTGGTTGGCCCGCGCCCGCCGCAGCAGCACGGTCAGTTCACGCTCCAGCGCCAGGAATTCCTGGTCGACACAGCGCGGCGCCACGGGTGCGGTGCCCTCGCCCGTACCGTTGTTCCCGTCCTCGTGCACCTCAGTACCCCTGCCCGGTTTCGCCGTCTGAAATTTTCTGCCGGACCCCGTCATCGCCGCAGCTCCGTCAGTATTTCGCAGGCGTAGACCAACGGCGGCAACCGGACCCCCTTCCCACCCCCGCATCTACGTGCGTAGCTTTTTGGGCGGGCCCCTCGCGGCGGCCCGGCGCAACAGGCTCGTCGGTCATTTCAGGTCCCCCACTTTCACCCCGAAAGGCCACGCCCATGCCCGTGCACAGACCCGGTCCCGCCCGCCCGCGCACGTCCGCCGTCCTGGTCACGGCCCTGCTCGGCGCGCTCAGCCTCGTCCTCGGCGTCCTCGGCGCCGCTCCCGCCCAGGCCGCGCCCCACCGCGGCGACGCCTACCTCGGCATGGGCGTCCTCTCCCACGACGGCCGCTCCGGCACCCCGGCCGGCACCCGGGCCGCCCAGACCGAGGGCGTCGACGTCTCCGGCCACCAGGGCAACGTCGACTGGGCGACCCTGTGGAACAGCGGGGTCCGCTGGGCCTACACCAAGGCCACCGAGGGCACGTACTACACCAACCCGTCCTTCGCCCAGCAGTACAACGGCTCGTACAACGTGGGCATGATCCGGGGCGCGTACCACTTCGCCACCCCGGACACCACGAGCGGCGCGGTGCAGGCGAACTACTTCGTGGACCACGGCGGCGGCTGGTCGCGGGACGGGCGGACGCTGCCCGGCGTGCTGGACATCGAGTGGAACCCGTACGGCGACGCCTGCTACGGCAAGGCCGGGGCCGCGATGACCAACTGGATCGCGGACTTCCTGAACACCTACCGGGCGCGCACCGGCCGGGACGCGGTGATCTACACGGCGACGAGCTGGTGGACCCAGTGCACGGGCAACACCGCCGCCTTCGGCGCGGTCAACCCGCTGTGGATCGCCCGGTACGCCACCGCGCCGGGCACGCTGCCGGCCGGCTGGGGCGTGCAGACGATGTGGCAGTACACCTCCTCCGGCCCGACGGTCGGCGACCACGACAAGTTCAACGGCGCCCTGGACCGGGTGCAGGCGCTGGCCAACGGATAAGGACGCGCGAAAGGCCCGAGCCCCCTCGCGAGAAGGGGACTCGGGCCTTCGCCCCGCTCAGGCCGCGACCGGCACCTCCGCCACGGTGGCGGCGGGCGCGAGGGCCAGCTCCAGCACCTGGCGGACGTCGGTCACCGCGTGCACGTCGAGCTTCTCCAGCACCTCGGCCGGGACGTCGTCCAGGTCGGCCTCGTTGCGCTTGGGGATGATCACGGTGGTCACCCCGGCGCGGTGCGCGGCGAGCAGCTTCTGCTTCACCCCGCCGATCGGCAGCACCCGCCCGGTCAGCGAGACCTCGCCGGTCATCGCCACGTCCGTGCGGACCAGCCGGCCGGAGAGCAGGGAGGCCAGCGCGGTGGTCATGGTGACGCCCGCGCTCGGCCCGTCCTTGGGGACCGCGCCCGCCGGGAAGTGGATGTGCACACCCCGGTCCTTCAGGTCGGCCACCGGCAGCTCCAGCTCGGCGCCGTGGCTGCGCAGGAAGCTCAGCGCGATCTGCGCCGACTCCTTCATCACGTCACCGAGCTGCCCGGTCAGGGTCAGCCCCGCCGCGCCCGTCTCCGGGTCGGCGAGCGACGCCTCGACGTAGAGCACGTCGCCGCCGGCGCCGGTGACCGCGAGCCCGGTCGCCACACCGGGGACGGCGGTACGGCGCTCGGCCGGGTCCTGGGCGGACTCGGGCACATGGTGCGGACGGCCCACCAGAGCGCGCAGATCCTCCTCGCGGACGGTGAACGGCAGTTCCCGCTCGCCCAGTTCGTGCTGGGCCGCGACCTTGCGCAGCAGCCGGGCCACGGTCCGCTCCAGGGTGCGCACGCCCGCCTCACGGGTGTACTCCCCGGCGAGCTTGCGCAGCGCGCCCTCCTCCAGCGTGACCTCGTCGCCGGTGAGACCGGCCCGCTCCAACTGGCGCGGGAGCAGGTGGTCGCGGGCGATGACGACCTTCTCGTCCTCGGTGTAGCCGTCCAGCCGGACGATCTCCATCCGGTCGGCCAGCGCCTCCGGGATCGCCTCCAGGACGTTGGCGGTGGCGAGGAAGACCACGTCGGACAGGTCGAGTTCGACCTCCAGGTAGTGGTCCCGGAAGGTGTGGTTCTGCGCCGGGTCCAGCACTTCGAGCAGGGCGGCGGCCGGGTCGCCCCGGAAGTCCGAGCCGACCTTGTCGATCTCGTCGAGCAGCACGACCGGGTTCATCGACCCGGCCTCCTTGACCGCGCGGACGATACGGCCGGGCAGCGCACCGACGTAGGTGCGCCGGTGACCCCGGATCTCCGCCTCGTCGCGGACACCGCCGAGGGCGACGCGGACGAACTTGCGCCCCATCGCATGGGCGACAGACTCTCCCAAACTGGTCTTTCCGACACCAGGCGGGCCCACCAGCGCGAGCACGGCACCGCCGCGCCGTCCGCCGATCACACCGAGGCCGCGCTCACCGCGCCGCTTGCGCACCGCGAGGTACTCGGTGATGCGTGCCTTCACGTCGTCCAGACCCGCGTGCTCGGCGTCCAGGATCTCCTTGGCGCCCTGGATGTCGTACGCGTCCTCGGTCCGCTCGTTCCACGGCATCTCCAGGACGGTGTCCAGCCAGGTGCGAATCCAGGAGCCCTCGGGCGACTGGTCGGAGGAGCGCTCCAGCTTCTCCACTTCCTTGAGCGCGGCCTCGCGGACGCGCTCGGGCAGGTCGGCGGCCTCCACGCGGGCGCGGTAGTCGTCGGACTCCTCGGCCGCGTCCGGGCCGTCGCCGTTCAGCTCGCGCAGCTCCTTGCGGACCGCTTCGAGCTGGCGGCGCAGCAGGAACTCGCGCTGCTGCTTGTCGACGCCCTCCTGGACGTCCTTGGCGATGGTCTCCGCCACGTCCTGCTCGGCGAGGTGGTCGCGGAGCTGCTGGGCGGCGAGCTTCAGGCGGGCCACCGGATCGGTGGTCTCCAGCAGTTCGGTCTTCTGGTCGGTGGTGAGGAACGGCGAGTAACCGGAGTTGTCGGCGAGCGCGGAGACGTCGTCGATGGCCTGGACCCGGTCCACGACCTGCCAGGCGCCGCGCTTGCGCAGCCAGGTGGTGGCCAGCGCCTTGTACTCCTTGACCAGGTCGGTCACCTGGCCCGGCAGCGGCTCGGGCACGGTCTCCTCGACCCGGGCGCCCTCGACCCACAGCGCGGCGCCGGGGCCGGTGGTGCCCGCGCCGATGCGCACCCGGTGGCGGCCCTTGACCAGGGCGCCGGGGTCGCCGTCGGCGAGTCTGCCGACCTGCTCGACGGTGCCGAGCACACCGGTCTTGGCGTAGGTGCCGTCGATGCGCGGGACCAGCAGCACCCTGGGCTTGCCGGACTCGGCACGGGCGGCGGCCTGGGCGGCCTCCACGGCGGCCCGGATCTCGGCGTCGCTCAGGTCCAGCGGCACGACCATGCCGGGCAGCACGACCTCGCCGTCGAGCGGCAGCACGGGCAGAACGAGCGTGAACTCCATGGACTCACCCGACTCAGCAGCCATGATCTCCCCTTCGGCAGTCAACTTGAGTAACACTGACTCAATGCTCCTGAGCGGTTGAATGTTCCCCGAACATCGTTCGCTCTCGGCGAACGGAAATCCCCCGCGCGGCCGGGGCAGGATGGCGGCATGACTGCCACGCACGACAGCGCCGGGGACCCGGTGGTCCTGGACCGGCGCGAGGGACCGTACGGGGAGGTGGCGCTGCGCCGCAGCGGGGCGCTGCTCCAGATCATCGCCAACGGGTGCTTCCTGATGGACACCTCCGACGGCCGCTCGGAGCGGCTGCTGGTGGACGCGGCGCGGGACGCGCTGGACGACCGCCCGGCGCCGGAGGTGCTGATCGGCGGGCTGGGCGTCGGCTTCTCGCTGGCGCAGGCGGCCGCCGACCCCCGCTGGGGACGCGTCACCGTCGTCGAGCGCGAGCCCGCCGTCATCGACTGGCACCGCACCGGCCCGCTGGCCGAGATCTCCGCCGAGGCGCTGGCCGACCCGCGCACGCGCGTCGTGGAGGCGGATCTGGTCGCATTCGTCAATGAGACATCCGACACGTTCGACGCGGTATGCCTCGACATCGACAACGGGCCCGGCTGGACCGTCACGGAGGGCAACCAAGGGCTCTACACACCACGTGGACTCGCCGCGTGCGCAAGGGTGTTGAGGCCCGGCGGGGTCCTGGCGACGTGGTCGGCCCAGCCCTCTCCGGAATTTGAAGGAACCTTGCGGAATGCCGGGTTCCGACAGGTGCGTACCGAAGAGGTCCCCGTTGCCCGTGGCGTTCCCGACGTGGTCCATCTCGCCGTCCGACCTGGATAGCGACGGCCCGGCGTGTCCCCGTAATGTGCAGCGTGACGCGGATCATTCAAGCGTCAATCGCAGTCATGGGATCACCCCACGGATTCCGGAAAGCAACAGGGGCGGGCGATGGAGCAGACACACACCTCCCAGACCGGTGCGGCCACGACGTCACAGGGCGCGCAGCGCCGGGTACTGGTCGTCGAGGACGACCCCACGATCGTCGACGCCATCGCGGCCCGGCTCCGCGCCGAGGGATTCCTCGTGCAGACCGCCGGTGACGGTCCGTCGGCGGTCGACACGGCCGAGGCATGGCAGCCCGACCTGCTGATCCTCGACATCATGCTGCCCGGCTTCGACGGCCTGGAGGTCTGCCGCCGGGTGCAGGCGTCCCGCCCGGTGCCGGTCATGATGCTCACCGCGCGCGACGACGAGACCGACATGCTGGTGGGCCTCGGGGTCGGCGCCGACGACTACATGACCAAGCCGTTCTCCATGCGGGAGCTGGCCGCGCGCGTGCACGTCCTGCTGCGCCGCATGGAGCGCGCCGCGCTCGCCGCGACCACCCCCCGCTCCGGGATACTCCGCCTCGGCGAGCTGGAGATCGACCACGCCCAGCGCCGGGTGCGGGTGAAGTCGGACGACGTCCACCTGACGCCCACCGAGTTCGACCTGCTGGTGTGCCTGGCCAACACCCCGCGCGCGGTGCTCTCCCGCGAGCAGCTTCTCGCCGAGGTCTGGGACTGGGCCGACGCCTCCGGCACCCGGACCGTGGACAGCCACATCAAGGCCCTGCGCCGGAAGATCGGCGCCGAGCGCATCCGCACGGTGCACGGGGTCGGTTACGCGCTGGAGACGCCGACCCCGTGAGCCGCGGACGGGAAGCGGGGCGCCGGCGCTCCGGGGACGAACCCTGGGGCGGCGTACGCCCGTTCTCGATCAAGACCAAGCTGGGCGCGCTGGTCGTCATCTCGGTGCTGATCACCACCGGTCTCTCCATGATCGCGGTGCACACCAAGACCGAGCTGCGCTTCATCACGGTCTTCTCGATGATCGCCACGCTGCTGATCACCCAGTTCGTGGCCCACTCGCTCACCGCGCCGCTGGACGAGATGAACGCGGTGGCCCGCTCCATCTCCCACGGCGACTACACGCGCCGGGTGAGCGAGGGCCGCCGCGACGAACTGGGCGACCTGGCCGTCACCATCAACGTCATGGCGGACGAGCTGGAGGCACAGGACCTCCAGCGCAAGGAGCTGGTGGCGAACGTCTCGCACGAGCTGCGCACCCCCATCGCGGGCCTGCGCGCGGTGCTGGAGAACATCGTCGACGGCGTCACCGAGGCCGACCCGGAGACCATGCGCACCGCGCTGCGCCAGACCGACCGGCTGGGCCGGCTGGTGGAGACCCTGCTCGACCTCTCCCGCCTGGACAACGGCGTGGTCCCGCTGAAGGCGCGCCGCTTCGAGGTCTGGCCGTACCTCTCCGGGGTGCTCAAGGAGGCCAACATGGTCGCCTCCGCGCGCGCCGGCATCGCCTCCGGCTCCGGCAGCCACACCCGTACCGACGTGCATCTGCACCTGGACGTGTCCCCGCCGGAGCTGACCGCGCACGCCGACCCCGAGCGCATCCACCAGGTGGTGGCGAACCTCATAGACAACGCGGTCAAGCACAGCCCGCCGCACGGCCGGGTGACGGTGAAGGCCCGGCGCGGCTCGCGTCCGGAGTCGCTGGAGCTGGAGGTGCTGGACGAGGGTCCGGGCATCCCCCGCTCGGAGTGGCACCGCGTGTTCGAGCGGTTCAACCGGGGCGCGGTGACCCGCCCGCACGGTCCGGGCAGCGACGGCGGCACCGGTCTGGGGCTGGCCATCGCCCGCTGGGCGGTCGATCTGCACGGCGGCCGGATCGGTGTGGCCGAATCCGAGCGCGGCTGCCGGATCATCGTCACCCTTCCGGGAGCGGCTTCGGCGTCGAGTTGACGCGCCCGGCCCGCTTGGGGTTCAGTCGGATGATCAAGATCACACTCGTCCGCCCAGGCGGACACGTGTGATCAGGCACGGGCCGGCGCGATGCGCGGAGCGAGGACGCTCAGGGCCCCGATTCCGCATGCCCGCGACGTCCCACCCGTATCCGGAACCCCGCTTGTTTCCCGCCATTTCGCGGCCCGAAACGCGGTTCGCGATGTGACTTGCACGACGATGAACGGGCCCGACCTGACCTTCCCGCTCTTGGAGGCGTAGCCTTTATTCCCGCTGTCCATCACCTTGTGAAGCGGAAGAGGGCGGTTACCGCCGTGTCGCCACAGTCCCCCAGTAACTCGAACGTCTCCACCGACGACCAAGCCGGGAAGAACGCCGCCGCGGCGTTCGGACCGAACGAGTGGCTCGTCGACGAGATCTATCAGCAGTACCTCCAGGACCCGAATTCGGTAGACCGTGCCTGGTGGGACTTCTTCGCCGATTACAAGCCGGGGGCGCCCGCCGCCTCGGCTCCGGCGGGTACCGCGGCCGCGGGGGCCGCGGGCACCACCCCCACCGCTCCCCCGGCCCAGGCCGCCCCGGCTCCGGCCGCGCCCGCCCCGGCACCGGCCCAGGCCCCGGCCCAGTCGGCCCCGGCCGCCAAGCCCGCGCAGGCCCCGGCCACGCCGGCTCAGGCTCCGGCGCAGGCACCCGCGGCCAAGGCCGCCCCGGCCGCGCAGGCCCCGGCGAAGCCGGCCCCGGCGCCCGCCGCGAAGCCGAAGGCCGCCGCCGCGCCCGCCACGGAGGCCCCCGAGGGCCCCGAGTACGTGACGCTGCGCGGTCCCTCCGCGGCCGTGGTGAAGAACATGAACGCCTCGCTGGAGCTGCCGACGGCCACCTCGGTCCGCGCGGTCCCGGTGAAGCTGCTGTTCGACAACCGCATCGTCATCAACAACCACCTCAAGCGCGCCCGCGGCGGGAAGATCTCCTTCACGCACCTCATCGGGTTCGCCATGGTGCAGGCCATCAAGGCCATGCCGGCGATGAACCACTCGTTCGGTGAGAAGGACGGCAAGCCGACCCTGGTCAAGCCGCCGCACGTGAACCTCGGTCTGGCCATCGACCTGGTGAAGCCCAACGGCGACCGCCAGCTCGTCGTCGCGGCCATCAAGAAGGCCGAGACGCTGAACTTCTTCGAGTTCTGGCAGGCCTACGAGGACATCGTCCGCCGCGCCCGCGAGGGCAAGCTCACGATGGACGACTTCACCGGCGTCACGGTCTCCCTGACCAACCCCGGCGGCCTCGGCACCGTGCACTCCGTGCCGCGCCTGATGCCCGGCCAGTCCGTGATCATGGGCGTCGGCTCCATGGACTACCCGGCGGAGTTCCAGGGCACCAGCCAGGACACCCTGAACAAGCTCGGCGTCTCCAAGGTCATGACGCTCACGTCGACCTACGACCACCGGGTCATCCAGGGCGCCGCCTCCGGCGAGTTCCTGCGCCAGGTCGCGAACCTCCTCCTCGGCGAGAACGGCTTCTACGACGACATCTTCGAGGCGCTGCGCATCCCCTACGAGCCGGTCCGCTGGCTCAAGGACATCGACGCCAGCCACGACGACGACGTCACCAAGGCCGCCCGCGTCTTCGAGCTGATCCACTCCTACCGGGTCCGCGGCCACGTCATGGCCGACACCGACCCGCTGGAGTACCAGCAGCGCAAGCACCCCGACCTGGACATCACCGAGCACGGGCTCACCCTGTGGGACCTGGAGCGCGAGTTCGCCGTCGGCGGCTTCGCCGGCAAGTCGATGATGAAGCTGCGCGACATCCTGGGCGTGCTGCGCGACTCGTACTGCCGCACCACCGGCATCGAGTTCATGCACATCCAGGACCCCAAGCAGCGCAAGTGGATTCAGGACCGCGTCGAGCGCCCGCACTCCAAGCCGGAGCGTGAGGAGCAACTGCGCATCCTGCGCCGCCTGAACGCCGCCGAGGCGTTCGAGACGTTCCTGCAGACCAAGTACGTCGGCCAGAAGCGGTTCTCGCTGGAGGGCGGCGAGTCCGTCATCCCGCTGCTGGACGCGGTCATCGACTCGGCCGCCGAGTCGCGCCTGGACGAGGTCGTCATCGGCATGGCCCACCGCGGCCGGCTGAACGTGCTCGCCAACATCGTCGGCAAGTCGTACGCGCAGATCTTCCGGGAGTTCGAGGGCAACCTCGACCCGAAGTCGATGCACGGCTCCGGTGACGTGAAGTACCACCTGGGCGCCGAAGGTACCTTCACCGGTCTCGACGGCGAGCAGATCGCGGTCTCCCTGGTCGCCAACCCCTCGCACCTGGAGGCGGTCGACCCGGTCCTGGAGGGCGTCGCCCGCGCCAAGCAGGACATCATCAACAAGGGCGGCACGGACTTCACCGTGCTGCCGGTGGCGATCCACGGCGACGCGGCCTTCGCGGGCCAGGGCGTGGTGGCCGAGACCCTGAACATGTCGCAGTTGCGCGGCTACCGCACCGGCGGCACGGTCCACATCGTCATCAACAACCAGGTCGGCTTCACCGCCGCCCCGGAGTCCTCGCGCTCCTCGATGTACGCCACCGACGTGGCCCGCATGATCGAGGCCCCGATCTTCCACGTGAACGGCGACGACCCGGAGGCCGTGGTCCGCGTCGCGCGGCTCGCCTTCGAGTTCCGCCAGGCGTTCAACAAGGACGTGGTGATCGACCTCATCTGCTACCGCCGCCGCGGGCACAACGAGTCGGACAACCCGGCCTTCACCCAGCCGCTGATGTACGACCTGATCGACAAGAAGCGCTCGGTGCGCAAGCTGTACACCGAGTCCCTGATCGGCCGTGGTGACATCACGCTGGAGGAGGCCGAGCAGGCGCTCCAGGACTACCAGGGCCAGCTCGAGAAGGTCTTCACCGAGGTCCGCGAGGTCACCTCGCAGCCGGCGCAGGGCGAGTCCCAGGCGCCCAAGGACGGCTTCCCGGCGGCGGTCCCGACCGCGATCTCCGCGGAGGTCGTCAAGCGGATCGCCGAGTCCCAGGTCAACGTCCCGGACAACATCACCGTCCACCCGCGGCTCCAGCCGCAGCTCCAGCGCCGGGCGGCGATGGTGGAGGACGGCACGATCGACTGGGGCATGGGCGAGACCCTCGCCGTCGGCTCGCTGCTGCTGGAGGGCACGCCGGTCCGCCTGGCGGGCCAGGACTCCCAGCGCGGCACCTTCGGCCAGCGCCACGCGGTGCTCATCGACCGGGAGACCGGCGAGGAGTACACCCCGCTGCAGTACCTCTCCGAGGACCAGGCGCGGCTGAACGTCTACAACTCCCTGCTCTCCGAGTACGCGGCGATGGGCTTCGAGTACGGCTACTCGCTGGCCCGCCCGGACGCGCTGGTGATGTGGGAGGCGCAGTTCGGCGACTTCGTCAACGGCGCGCAGACGGTCGTCGACGAGTTCATCTCCTCGGCCGAGCAGAAGTGGAACCAGACCTCCGGTGTGGTCCTGCTGCTGCCGCACGGTTACGAGGGCCAGGGCCCGGACCACTCCTCGGCCCGTCCGGAGCGGTTCCTGCAGCTCTGCGCGCAGAACAACATGACGGTCGCGATGCCGACCTCGCCGGCGAACTACTTCCACCTGCTGCGCTGGCAGGTCCACAACCCGGACCACAAGCCGCTGATCGTCTTCACCCCGAAGTCGATGCTGCGTCTGAAGGCGGCGGCCTCGAAGGCGGAGGAGTTCACCTCCGGCGAGTTCCGTCCGGTCATCGGCGACGACACGGTCGACCCGGCCGCCGTCCGCAAGGTCGTCTTCTGCTCCGGCAAGGTCTACTACGACCTGGAGGCCGGCCGGCAGAAGCGCGGCGCCACGGACACGGCGATCATCCGCATCGAGCGGCTGTACCCGCTGCCCGGCGCCGAGGTCCAGGCCGAGGTCAACAAGTACCCGAACGCCGAGAAGTACCTGTGGGTGCAGGAGGAGCCGGCGAACCAGGGTGCGTGGCCGTTCATCGCGCTCAACCTGATCGACCACCTGGACCTGGCCGTCGGTGCCGACGTCCCGGCGGGCGAGCGCCTGCGCCGCATCTCGCGCGCGCACGGCTCCTCCCCGGCGGTGGGCTCCGCGAAGCGCCACCAGGCGGAGCAGGAGCAGCTCGTGAACGAGGTCTTCGAGGCGTGACCCCGGCTCACTGAGCGATGCACAAGGGCCCGGCCCCCTGGATCTGATCCGGGGGGCCGGGCCTTTTCCGTGCTCTCAGCTCGCCTGCGGCTCGAAGTCCCAGTACGGGCGGTTGCGGGAGCGGGCGGAGATGGTGTGGACGTGCTGGGGGCCGAGGGTGGCGACGAGGTCGGCCAGGGCCTCCTGCTCGACCTTCTCCGCCTGCTGGCGGTCGCGCAGGGCCCGCAGGTCGGCCGCGTAGGCGACCCGCGCGGTCAGGGTGAGGGGGTGGGTGCGGCCGAGGGTGTCGGTGGCGCGCAGGATGGTGAGCCGGCTGAGGTCGGCGGCGGCCTCGGTGTCCCCGACCAGGTTGCGCAGCGCGGCCGCGTTGACGGCGCAGCCCAGCGCGTACGGGTGCGTCTCCCCCAGCGCGGCGGTCATGTCGGCGAGGCTCTGCTCGCTCAGTACGTGGGCGTGGTCGCGTTCGCCGACGCTGCGCAGCACCAGCGCGTGGTTGGCGCGGGCGCCGATGATGAAGGGGTGGCCCTCGGGCAGCAGCAGTTCGTAGCGCGCGAGGACGGATTCGCTGGCCTCGCGGGCCTGGTCGATGTCGCCGTGCTCGCGGGCGAAGCAGCTCTGGCTGACGGCGGCGGCCAGGGTGTGCGTGTGGCTGTCCCCGAGCTTGCGCTCCAGCCCCTCCAGGACGCGGGTGAGCAGTTCGCCCGCCCCGGCCCGGTCGCCGCCGCGCAGCCGGCACAGGGCGAGGTTGTGCTCGGCGCGCAGGGTGTTCTGGTTGTCCGGGCCCATGACGATGCGGTACTCGCGGACGTTCTTGGCCTGGATGGACTCGGCCTCGGCGTAGCGGCCCAGCAGGCGCAGGTCGACCGCGTAGGAGACCTCGGAGAACAGGGTCCAGGGGTGGCGCCCCTTGAGGAGCTGGCGGCGGGCCTCCAGGGTGCGGGTGTCGAAGCCTCGGGCCTCTTCGTAGCGGCCGAGGAGGCGCAGGGTGAAGCCGAGGTTGTTCTGGGCGTTGAGGGTGCGCGAATCGTGCTCGCCGAACAGCTCGCGGTAGGTGGGGTAGAGCCATTCGTCGAGTTCCAGCGCGGCGTCGTACTGGCCGAGTTCGCGCAGGTCGGCGGCGAGTCCGCCGGCCATCCTGAGGTGGTCGAGGTCGTGCTCGCCGCGTTCGGCGAGGAGTTGCTCGCGGGCGGCCCGGTCGATGGCCTCGGTCTCCTGGAAGCGGCCGGCCGAGCGCAGCAGGTTGGCGTAGTGGTACGTCACCTCCCAGACGCGCGGGTGGGACGCGCCGAGCAGCTCGCGCCAGGTGGCGAGGGCGCGCCCGCCGAGGTTGACGCCGGCGGTGTACTCCCCCGCGAACAGCATGTACCGCAGGCAGTTGAGCACCAGCCCCTGCACCCGGCGGTCCTTGCTGCGCAGCACGTCGGCGTACTTCAGGTGCGGGACGATCTCGGCGTACGCGTCCCAGTTGCGGGTGTCGGTGGGGCGGCCGGGGTCGGCCTCGGCGAGGGCGCGGCGGACCACCTCGATGAACTCTTTCCGGTCGGCCTCGGGCATGTCCTTGTGCACGATCTGGTGGACCATCCGGTGCAGGTACACCGACTCGCCGGAGGCGACGGCCTCGTCCAGCATGGCCTCGTGCGACTCCAGCCGGACCACGGAGTACTGGCGGAGCTGGTTGACGGCCTTGTTCCACAGCAGCGGGTCGTCCAGCAGCCCGGCGAGCTGTTCGGGCAGGTCGTCGTGGTTCATCTCCTTCAGCAGCCGGACCGGGATGAAGCCGGGGGCGAAGAAGGTGCACAGCCGCAGCAGGTCGACGGACTCGGGGACGGTCTCGCGGAGCTTGTTCAGCAGTATCGACCAGGCCGTCTGGAAGGCGAGCGGGAAGTCCGCGGACACCTTGACCACGTCCTGGTCGATCCCGCCGTCCAGCAGGGCGATGTACTCCTCCACCGAGAGGTCGGAGTCGTTGAGCCAGCCCGCGGTCTGGTCGAGCAGCAGCGGCAGGTCCTCCAGTGCCTGGGCGAGCTGGTCGGCGTCGGGTTCCGTGAGCCGGGGCGCGCGGCGGCGGATGAAGGCGACCGACTCGTCACGGCCGTAGACGGGGACTTCGAGCAGCTTGCTGTTGTGCTCGCCCCACTCGGGGTTGCGGGAGGTGATGAGGACGTGGCCGGGGCCGGTGGGCACGAGGTCCCAGATCTGGTCGGGTTCGTCGGCGCCGTCCAGCACGAGCAGCCAGCGGGAGTACGGGGTGCCCCGGCGCAGCGCGTCCCGGACGGCGCGGAGCCGCTCGCCGTACTCGGCGCCGGTGGACAGGCCGAGTTTGGGGGCGAGTTCGGCGAGGAGGCGGCGGTAGCTGACGCGTTTCTCGGCGTTGACCCACCACACCACGTCGTACTCGGAGCCGAAGCGGTAGACGTACTCGGCGGCGAGCTGGGTCTTGCCGACGCCGGACATGCCGTGCAGGGTGAGGACGCCCGCGCCGGGGTCGCTGCCCTGGAGCAGGTGGTAGGCGTCGTTGAGCAGCGGTTCGCGGCCGGTGAAGCGGGTGTTGCGGCGCGGCACCCCGCCCCACACGTCGGGCATGGCGGCCGGGAAGCGGGGCGCGGGGCGGGCCGGGTCGCCGGCCGGGCGGGTGTCGTGGGGCAGGTCGAGGCGGTCCAGCAGGCGCCGTTCGGCCTCGTCGGCGCCCATGTTGGTGAGGTCGACGGGGGCGAGCGCGGCGACGGCGGAGGGCAGCGGCGCGTTGGTGACGGAGACGGCGGCGAACCGGCCCGGATCGGCCCCCACCACTTCGCGCAGGGCCGCGTTCCACTCGTCGTGGGTGCGCGGGCCGAGCTGGAAGTACCACTCGCTGACCACGATCAGGGTGCGGCCCTCGGCGAGGGTGAGGTCGCGCAGCAGGTCGGTGAGGGGCTGGTCCGGGGGCGCGTCCCAGCGCAGGTAGACCACGCGGAGGCCGCGCCGCTCCAGCCGGTCCCCGATCCAGGCGGCCCAGGCGCGGTTGAACCCGGCGAAGCTGATGGTGACGGTCTGCCTCGCGGTTCCGTTCCCGCTCGGTGCCGGCGTACGGGATTCAGACATGCGGCGGCCTCCAGCACGTAGACAGGAAATCGTAGAACCTCGGCGCGGCCCTGGGGAGTACGGCGACCGCCGGAGCCGAACGCCTCGGTGGGCCGATCTTCGCGCAGCGGGGGGTGCGAAGTCGGCATTTCACCCGTTCGGGATCGGCGGCGTGGGGGGCTGTCGCTGCGCCCAGAGGGTGCGTACCGCCTTGACGTACGCCTGCGCGCGCGCCGTGTGCCCCCGTGGTGCGGGGCGGGCGGAGAGCCGTTCGTGGGCGGCGGCCATGCCGTCGACGAAGCGGCGTCCGGCCGGGGTGAGGTCGGGTGAGGCGACGAGCGCGGGCAGGGCGGCGGCGACCTGGGCGTGGTAGCGGGCGTGTTCGGCCCAGGCGGCCTCGCGGCGGGCGGGCTCGGCGAGCGCGGTGCGCTGGAAGTGGCCGGCCAGCGCGAGATGGGCGTAGGTGCCGTGCAGCAGCCCGTCGTAGGGGCGCGGGTCGGGGCGCCAGGGGGCGAAGTAGCGGGCCTCGGGTCCGGCGCGGTGGAGTTCCACCAGTTCGCCGAGGGCGGCGAGTTTGGTGTGCTGCATCTCGTGGACGAGGGTGGCGGCCAGCGCGGTCGGGGTGGCGGGGGTGGTGCTGAGCAGCGCGCCGAACGCCTCCCGCCGGGTGCCGCTGGAGCTGCCCCGGCCGTCCGAGCCGGGCGGGGGCGCGAGCGGGACGAGGCAGCGCAGCAAGGCGAGGGTCTCGGTGAGCCGCTGTTCGCCGCCGGTGCGCAGCGCCTGCGCGGTGCCGGACCACGCCTGCAGCCAGCGCTTGCGCTCGGCGTGGTCGGGCCCGCTGGGCCCGCTGAACGCGAACCGTCCGGGGTCGCGGGGCGGGGTGCGGTACGGGTCGAGGTCGTCCAGCGGGACCGGGGCGGCGCCGGGCAGCAGGCCGGGCAGGGCGTGGGCCGGGGTCCAGGCGGGGGCGCCGGACCAGGCGCCCACGCCCTGCTCCAGCCGGACGTGGACGTCGGAGGCTCCGCGTCGGCGCAGGGTCAGGCGGCCGTTCTTGTGCCGCACCTCGATGGCGGCGGAGCCGGACCGTCCGGTGCGCAGGACACCGAGGGAGGGCAGGCAGAGCAGGCCGTCGCGGGCGGTGAGTTCGGTGGCGAACGGCAGGCCGGCGCGGGCGGCGGCGGCTGCGGCGAGGGCGCTGAAGTAGGCCAGTTCCAGCGGGAGTTCGCCGGTGCCGTCGGGTGTGGTCAGCGCGGTCAGGCAGCGGCGGGCCCAGGGCCCGGTGAAGGGGTAGGTGAGCCGGGTCCGGGCGGGCGAGCGGGGTCCGTCGGCGGCGCGGTCGGCCTCGGCCAGCAGGGCCCAGTCCTCGCGCAGCCGGCGCTTCGCGGCGGGCGGGCAGTCGGCGGGGTCGGCCCCCTCGGCGGCGTCCAGGACGGCGCGCAGCAGCAGCATGCGCCGGGTGTCCTGGTCGCGGACGAGGAGGGCGAGGGTGTCGGGGCCGCCCCCGGTGTGGCTGAGTTCGTCGAGGGCGTGGGCCGGCGGTGCCGTCACGGGGTGCCTCCTTCCTCGGCGAGCCGCGCCGCCACGTGCCGGATGAAGCGCTGGAGGTCGGCGCAGTACACCGACGGGTTGGCGAAGCCGCCTCCGGCGCGGTACCGGTGCGCGTAGTGCCCGCCCCCGCACACCGCGACCAGCGGGCAGGCCCGGCAGCGTCCGGCCAGCCCCGCGAGCCCGGCCTGCCGGGTGGCGACGCCGGGGTGGGCGAGGGCCTGGTCGAAGTCGTGCCGGAACACGTCGAGCCCGGTCTGGGCGGCGCCGTCGTACGCCGACTTCAGCGAGTCGACCTGTTCGATGGAGCCGTCGGTCTCGATGACCACGGCGTCGAAGGGGGCGAGCCCCAGGGACTCGGTGGCGGCGGGCAGGCCGAGCAGCAGGGCGAGGCACTCCTCGAAGAGCCGTACCCGCGTCTCGCGCCGCCCGGCCGACCACCAGCGGTCGAAGACGCGGCACAGCCAGTCGCCGTACTCGCCCGCATGCGGGGGCGGGGCCGACCAGTTGCCGTGGGGCAGCAGCAGGTCGAGCGCGGGCGGGCGGAGGGCGAGCAGGGACTCGTACGTCCCGACGGGGTCGGTGGTGGGGTCGGCCACGGTGAGGATGCCCGCGTACGCCTCGGGGAAGTGGTCGGCGACCAGGCGGGCGCCGCGCTCGGCGGCGGCCCAGGAGGGGCGTCCGGCATGGTCGACGCGCCGGTGGTTGAGGGCGGCGTTCCCGCCGTCGAGGCTGATGCCGACGCGGATGCCGTGCCGGGCGAGGACGGCCACCCGGTCATGGGTGAGCAGGGTGGCGTTGGTCTGCACGGTGGCGTGCACGGCGCAGCCCTCGGGTACGCGGGCGCGGACGGTGTCGGTGAAGCGCGCCAGGGTGTCCGCGCCGGCCAGCAGGGGTTCGCCGCCGTGCAGGACGAGGGAGAGCGCGGTCAGGGCGTGGTCGCGGGCGTGCCGGGCGATGCGGTCGGCGGTGCGGTCGAGCACCTCGGCGGGGGCGGCGGCGGGGCGGGTGCGCCAGGTGTGGTCGGGGCCCTCGTAGAGGTAGCAGTAGCGGCAGGCGAGGTTGCAGCGGCCGTGCGCCTTGACGATGAACTGGCGGAAGGGGCGCGGTCGCGCCCGCGTCGGGGCGGCGCTCGTCCCGGACATCCCGTACCCCCGTACCGCGATGCGGGCGCGGCTCGTTCGCCCGTGTGTTCGGGGGCGTTCCCGGTCGCGGCCCGCAGTCAAACGCAAGGCGGCGGATGTTGCCGGTTTCCGCCGTCGGGTGACCAAGAGCGTGCGGATCAGAGGCAGTTGTTGAAGCCCCAGAGCATCTCGGCGGGCCTTCGCGCCCGTTCGGTGAGGGTGTCCAGGACCTCGCGCAGCACGGGGTGGTCCAGGGTGCGCAGGTCCTCCAGGTCGAGGGTGAGCAGGTCGGGCAGTGGCTCGCCGTGCTCCGGTACGGGTGTCTCGTCCCGCGCGCTGGTCATCGCTGCCTCCCGTGGTGCCCTTCGGTGTGGTGCGGGTCAGCCGAGTCCGGCGAGCCGGCCGGCGGTGTCCTCGGCGGTGGGGGCGCCGGTGCCGAGGCTGTCCTCGGGCAGCCGCGCCCACTCGGCGCGGGCCGCGCGGTACGCGTCGCGGGCCGCGCGCGGCCGGGTGGCCGCCTCATAGGACATACCCCGCCAGTGGTGCGCCTGCGCGCCCAGTTCGACGGCGATCCGGCGGTCGCGGTCCGACTCGGCCGCCGCCTCGGCCTCCCGCGCCGACTCGGCCGCCGCCCGGAAGGCGTCCACCGCGTCGTCCAGCCGGGTCGGCCGGGCCAGGCTCCGGTACGCCTCGTACTGCGCCTGTCCCAGCTCCAGCGAGCAGCGCGCGGCCAGCAGCGGGTCGTCCGCCTCGGCCGCGGCCAGCCCGAAGAGATGCTCCGCCTCGCGCAGGTCCACCCGGTCGCCGCGCAGCCGGTAGCGCCGGATCAGGGCGCGGCCCAGCATCAGCAGGCGGTGCGCGGTGTGCGGGCTGCCGGTGTGGGTCTCGCGGCGGCAGTCCCGCAGGACGCGGATCGCGTGGGCGAGGGCCTCCCAGGCCCGCTCCCCGCTCTCGGCGTCGGCCCGGCGCAGGAGTACCTCACCCCACTCGGCGAGGACGTCGGGGTATTCGGCGGCCTCTCTGGAGGTGTCGGCGGCGGCGCGGGCGAACGCCTCGGCCGCGTCCCGGAGTTCGCGCGGGTCGCCCGTGTCGGCGTACCGGGCGACCCCGATCCGGCCCGTGCGGACATGGAGTTGGGCGCGCAGGGCGCGTCCGGTGGTCGTGGCGAGCGCGGCGTCGACGCGTTCCTGGGCCTCGGCGAGGTCACCGCCGGAACGCAGGAGGGCGTCCACCAAGTCGAGCCGGATGAGCACGAGTTCGCGCCCCCCGTCCTCCCCTGCCGCCAGCGCGTCACGGAGCGAGCCGGCCGCCTGTGCCGCGTAACCCCGCTGCTGTACGGGGTCGTTGGTGGCGTCGGCCAGGCGGAGCAGGAGTCTGCCGTGGGCGAGGGGCAGTTCGGGCGGGCGGTGTCCTCGGTCGGGCCAGAAGTCGGCGAACGCCTCCAGCATGCCGACCGCGCCCTGGAGCAGCGCGCTGTCCCCGCCGAGCCGCCACTGCGCCTCCAGCGCGCCGACCCGCTCCAGGGTCAGCCGCAGCGCCTGCGCGGGCTCCAGGTCGGGGGCGGCGCAGGCGACGGCGTACTCCCGGTCGGCGCGGCGCAGCAGGTCCAGCGCGGCGGGCCGGTCGCCGCGCCGTCTGCGGTCGGTGGCGCCCGCGCGCAGCACCCGCGCCAGCGCGGCCCGCTCCCGCTGGGCGTGCGGATGTGCCACGGCCCGCTCGGCGGCGGCCTCCGCCTCGGCCAGCAGCGCCGGCCCGCCCTGCACCTCCCACAGCCGGAGCGTGGCGTGCGCGTACTCGGCCCACAGCTCCGGATCGGCCCCGGCGGGCCGCTCGTTCTCGGTGGCGCCGCGCAGCAGTTGTACGGCGTCGATCACGTCCTGCACCATGCCGTCGGCGTCGAACCGGGCGAGCAGCGTGCGGGCGCGGACCACCGCCGGATGCGTGGGCCGGGGCCCGGCGGCGGTGCCGGGCCGGGTGCCGTAGAGCCGGAACTGTTCCGGCAGCGGCATGAACCGTTCCAGTACTCGCGCGGCGACCTCGGCGAAGGGCTGCGGGACGAGGGTGGCGTCGCCGCTGTCACCGGGGTACGCGCCGAACAGGCGGGATTCGACCGGGGTTTCGTCCCCGCGCGCCGGGTGGGCGGCGCCGCCGAGCTGGGCGAGGGCGAGGGCCGGGAAGTTGGCGCCGCCCTTGCCGAAGCGCTGCTCGATGTACTCCGAGCAGTGCTTGAGGACGAGCAGGGCCTCGTCCCGGCCGAGCGTGGACAGCAGCGCCTCCCGCACCTCCGCCTCCATCTCGTACCACTGCCCGGCGTCCGGCCCGTGGTCCTCCCCCGCCCGCCGGACCAGGCCGCCGAGCAGCACCTCGGCGAGTTCGGCGGGGCCCGAGCCGGGCAGCATGGTGCGCTGCACCAGCCGCATCACCGGCAGGCAGAGCGGGGCGGCGGCGAGGTAGACGGCGAGGCGTCCGGCGGCCGGTGAGGCGGCGGAGCGGAACCGGCTGACCCGCTCCACCGGCGTCGGCCTGCGCCCCGCTCTCGCCTGCGGCACGGGCTGCTGGTCGGCCCGCACCCAGCCCACCGCGCCGGGCACCGGCCCGGCACCGGCCCCGGCGAGCAGCCGCGCCCACGCCCCGAGCGCCACGGGTTCGGGCGGCAGCACCGGTACGGGCAGTACACCGGGCGGCGGTACGAGGGGCGCGCCGTCGGGGGTGCGGACGCGCAGCGCGGTGCCGCCCGGGGTGTCGCCACGGGTCAGCTCGCCGTACGTGACCGGCAGCCGGGTCCGGCTCCACAGGCGCTGCGGGAGCGGCTGGAGTACGGCGACGGGGGCGAGCCGGGCCAGCCGGTGCAGCAGCCGGTGCGCCCCGCCGGACCGCCAGAGCGGGCCCGCGCAGTCGCTGACCAGCAGGGTGATCCGGCGCCCGGTGGGGTCGCTGAGCCGGTCCACGGTGTGCTGCGGCGCCCCGCGCGGATCGGCACTGGCGCTGACCGTGGCCTCGCCGTCGGGCCCGGTGTGCAGATGCGCGATCCGGATGTCCCCGAAGGCACCCAACTGCGCGAAGACCTCTTCCAGTTCGGCGAAGAGCCGGTCCCACACCCGCATCGAGGGGGCGGCGTCCAGCACCAGTTGCAGCCGGGCGTCCCCGCGCCGCACCTCGCGGTACACGGGGAGGATCAATCCGCCCGCCTGGGCACTGAGTTCGGCGGTCGCGGTCTCGTCCAGCTCGCGGCGGAGCGGGGGCGCGGCGCTGCGGTACGCCTGCAAGGGCCTGAGGGCGCGCTGGAGTTCGAGGGTGGAGGGCAGCGCGGGGGCGGTGGGCACGCCGACCGGGAGTGCGGTGAGGCGGGTGCCGGGTCCGACGCGGGTCTGGCCGTCGCGGGGCGCCGGGTAGAGGGGGACGCTGCGGTCGGGGCCGGGGGTCAGGGCCTCGGGCTCCCTTGGCGGGGGCGGGAGTTGGGGCTTGGGCGGGGAGACGGGCGGGGGTGTCGGCTCCTCACGGGCCCGTTCGACCGCGCCGCTCGGCTCGCGTTCGCCCGTCCACCGGGCCAGCCACAGGGCGTCGCTCAGCCCCTCGACGTCCGGTTCGAGACCGGCCCCCCGCAACTGGAGCACGAGTTCGGCGAGCGGGTCGGGGGTGTCGGGGCCGTGTCGTGCCGGTGCGTCGGGCATCGGCCCCTCACCTCGGGCGGTCGAGTCGCTGGATGAGCAGATCGGCCAGGCGCTCCCGGCTCGGCGGGGCGGCCGCGTCGGTGAGGTAGAGGGCGTTCAACAACTGGTCAGTGGCAAGGAGTTCACTGCGCGAGCGCTCCAGGAAGCGGGCGATGAGATCGTCACCGGCCCGCGCGGCCTCGTCCCCGAGGTGGGCGCGGACGAAGGTGGCGAGCCGGTTGTGGTCGGGGCGGCCCAGCTCCAGGTGGATGCAGCGGCGCATCAGGGGGGCGGGGAAGTCCCGTTCGCCGTTGCTGGTGAGCACCACGAAGGGGAACGAGGTGCAGCGCACCCGGCCGTCGCGCACCCGGACCTTGGTGCCGTCGGCGGTGAGCACCTCGGCCTCGCCGTCGGGCAGCCGGTCGGCCAGGCGGCGCAGCTCGGGTATCTCGAACTCGCCCTCCTCCAGCACGTTCAGCAGGTCGTTGGGCAGGTCGATGTCGCTCTTGTCGAGTTCGTCGATGAGCAGCACGCGCGGGATGTCCGAGGGCAGCAGGGCGGTGCCGAGCGGGCCGAGCCGGATGTAGCCGCCGATCGCCTCGACGGAACCGGGGCTCCCGGCCGCGCTGCCGTACCCGCCCTGCGCGGCGATCTGCACATCCTGGAGCCGGGCGATGGCGTCGTAGTGGTAGAGCCCGTCCTGGAGGGCCGAACGGCTGACGATGGACCAGCGCAGCACCTCGCCGAGCCCCAGCTCGTACGCCACCGAGTGCGCGAGGGTGCTCTTGCCCGCGCCGGGGCTGCCGGTGACCAGGAGCGGGCGGCGCAGATACAGCGCCGCGTTGATCATCTCAAGCTCCTCGGCGCCGGGCCGGTGCAGCTCGGCCAGGTGCCGGTGCGCGCCGAGCCTGCGGTCACGGGAGCCGTCACCGTCCGGCTCCTCCTGGGCGGTCTCGGCACCGCGTGCGGAGAAGTCGCGCCAGGGCGGGGGCGGGGGCAGCCGGCTCATCCCGTCGTGGGGTTCCCCGGCGCCTCGGTAGATGAGCCACTCACTGGATTCGGTCATGTCCGGTCCTCGTCGCTCGTCGCCGGGGGCGGGGCGATCCTCACGGTATCGAGCCGCCGGACGCCTGGTAAGGGGATCAGGGAGGAACCGGGGCGCCGGATCACGGGGCCTCCAGCAGGTCTCCGGTGCCGGGCAGGGGGCGGTGCGGGTCGTCGTACAGCAGGGTCGCGCCGTGCGCCCAGTACGCCTCGGTGAGCCCGGCGTACACCTGCTCGCGCAGCCGGTGCAGCACGCCGGGCAGGGCCAGAGCGCCCTCGCCGTCGTCCACGGCCGTCTTCACGCCCCGGTGGAACTCCCCGCACACGCCGTCCGGCCGCCGTCGCCACAGCACCACCCCGAACCCGGCCCGCAGCACCCGGCCGAGCGCGGCAGGACCGTCCGTCGAGTGCGGATCGCCGGGACGGCACAGCACCGGCACGGTCTGCGGCCCGAGCCCGCGCAGCGCCGCCGTGTCGGGTACGGGTCTGCGCACGCCGTCGTCGCAGTCCAGCACCTCGGCATGCGCCGGGCGCGGACGCAACCGCCGCCAGCGGTCCCGGCGTTCGGCGTCCGGGTCCTCGTACGCCTCCCAGGCCGGAGCCTCGTCGGGGAGCTGGTCGCGGTCCGAGCAGCGGACCAGGACCGGGCGTTCGGCACCGAGCGGGAGGGCGTCGGGGGCGAGGCGCCAGTCGTCCACGGGCAGGCTGAGGTGCAGGTGCGGCAGGGCCGCGTACAGGGTGGCGGGCCGGCCGGGTTCGTCGCAGTGCCGGAACGCCTCGGCGAGGGGCGCGGCCACGTGGCCGGCCAGGCCGTCCAGCGGGGCGCGTTCGCCCTCGTACAGCCGGGCCGGCTCCTGATCGGTGCCGCTGCCGACGGAGACCGACCAGTCGCAGTGGTCCGGCTCCCAGCCCCGGCGCAGCACCACCAGCAGTACGGAGGGCTCGGGGTGGGCGGTGAGCGGCGGGCGTACCGGCTCCAGTACCGCCGTGCCCCGGCCCGTGTTTTTGAACGCGGCCTGCCGGTCCGCCACTTGGGTCCGGCCGAGCAGCTCGGTGCGCCGCTGGGCGAGGGTGTGCCGGTAACCGCTGTCCAGGCCGGTCGCGGTGTGCCGTACCCACTCCCACAGGGCGCGTTCGGCGGCCAACGCGCTGGGGGCGGGCGGGCGTTCGGCGGACAGCACGCCCATCGCGTAGTCGAGCACCAGCTTCAACGCGCCGTCCTGCCGGGCGTGTTCGTAGAGCAGCCCGAGCCCGTCACGCCAGCCGCGCGGGGCGGGTACGAGCGACGGTACGCGGAAGTCGGGCAGCGCCCGGAGTACGTCGAGCAGGCCGCGCGTGCTGACCGGCGGGGGCAGGTCGGCGAGCAGCCCGAGCAGCTCGCTCCGCTGCTGCGGAGTGAGGGTGCGGCCGGGGCGGGCGCCGAGTTCGCCCTGGATGTCGGCCCAGGTGGGGTCGGGCGAGTCGGCGCTCTGCTGACGGTCGCGGTGGTAGCGGTCGTGGGCGTGGAAGACGGACTGGTAGACGTCGTCGCCCTCGACGGGCAGCCGCAGCGTGCGCAGCCGTTCCACGCCGATCGAGGTGCCGCCGCCTCCGTGGTCCGCGCGGGACTTGAGCACGCCGACGACCTCGCCGCGTACGGGGTCGACCACGGGTC
This sequence comes from Streptomyces bauhiniae, assembly GCF_004784475.1. Taxonomy (GTDB): domain Bacteria; phylum Actinomycetota; class Actinomycetes; order Streptomycetales; family Streptomycetaceae; genus Streptomyces; species Streptomyces seoulensis. The sequence continues at coordinate 747,819 of NZ_SRRT01000001.1, read as the reverse complement.
CGCCGGAGACGCCGGAGGGGAGGTCGTTCTGCCCGAGCCGGACCTGTTCCTCCGGCGACCAGGCGCTGATGGTGCCCTGCACGGTGAGCGAGCCGTCCAGGATCTGGAGCCTGCCCCTGGGGGCGGTCCAGCCCGCGTAGAACACCCGGGTGCCGCCGAAGTGCGGGTTGGGACGCTCGGACACGTACACACAGGTGTGGCCGACCGGTTCGCGCAGCCGGACCAGGGCGAGGTCGGGCGCGGGCCAACTCCCCGGTACCGGGCGCCCGGTCTGCTCGGGGAGCATCGCGGCGACGCGCCCGGGCACCGGGCGCGGATCGTCGTAGGGGCTGTTGCGGTACACCACGGTGACCTCGCCCCCCTCCCCGGCGTGAACCACGTGTGCGCAGGTCAGAACCCAGTTCGGCGCGACGAAGAAACCACTGCCGAGGAAGCCTGCGGGCTCGTCGTGGGCATACCCGGCCCCCGCGCGATGAATGCGCACGGTGGCCCCCAGAACGAGGTCACGCAGCGCAAGCTCCGCAGCACCGCCCCCCTCCGATGCGCCCCCGCCGTACCCCACGCTCATCCCGTATGCCCCCACACACCGAGCGACGCTTCGGGCCGGGGGGTCGGGGAGGGTTGGGGGGCGGAGGGAGGGGGTGAGGGCGTGTGGGGGGCGGGGTGCGGGTGGGGGCCGGAAGGCGGGTGAGGGCCGGAGGTCGGGCCGCCCGGCTCGCCTCCACCGACGGGCACCGGGCCATCGCCGCCCAGCGCGAGGCCCGCCCCCGGTTCCGGTGGCCCCCCGTTCCACGTCAGGGTGACCGTCAGCGCCGCCTTGGCCTCGCCGTCCGCGAGGAGGCCGACGACCTTGCCGGCCTTCGCGGTCAGCTCGATGCCGAACTCGACGCTGACCTCGTCGGGCCGTACCGCGCTCAGCGGGCCGGAGAGCGAGCGCGCGACCCCGGTGATCAGCGAGTGCAGGCTCTCCACGCTGGCCTCCACCCGCTCGTGGAAGCCGGTGTCGGTGTACGACAGCTCCTCCGCGCCCGAGATCCGCGCCCACACCGGCGTACCGTCCGGCAGCTCGATCCGCGCGACCCGCGTCGAGTCCCCGTTCATCGGACCCCCGTCCTCTCCCCGCTCGTCCCCCGTCACCGGCCGTGACCGGCGCCCCTCGGCACCGGCTGCCCACCTCGCCCGGCGGCTGCCTATGCTTTTCCTGTCCTCTCCCGGCTCCCCAGCCGGAACAGGCGGCGCCCTCTCCCCTCGCGGTCACGTCCGCGAATGAGGGTTCTTCCCGCCCGGGACCGGCCCTACCCCTGCACAGACCGACGGAGCGTCATCCATGTACTTCACCGACCGAGGCATCGAAGAACTGGAGAAGCGGCGCGGCGAGGAAGAGGTCACCTTCGAGTGGCTCGCCGAGCAACTGCGTACGTTCGTCGACCTGAACCCCGACTTCGAGGTCCCGGTGGAACGCCTGGCCACGTGGCTGGCGCGGCTGGACGACGAGGACGACGAGTAGCCCTCCGGGCATTCACCGGGGGTGCCGGCCGCCCTCGCCCACTTCACTTGCGGGCCCGTCCGGAGGGGCAGGGCCCGCACAGCCATGCCCGATCAGCGCTGGACCCTCGCCCCCCGAAAGGGTGTCTTGACTTCCGACGGCCACGATATATCGTGAATGACAGGAGACGCGATATGGCGTGACGAGTAGGCACGCTCGCCCACCGCACATCGCCCCGCTCCGCCTACTTGTCCGCGTCACGCCCGAGGAGGACCCGTGTCCGAGTGGACCGTCGCCGAACCCCAGAAGCTCAGCTTCGACGCCCCCGTGACCGAGCTGAACGTGCGCGTGGTCAACGGCACGGTGAACGTCGTGGGCACCGAGGAGAGTTCCGCCCGCCTGGAGATCTCGGACATCGAGGGCCCACCCCTGATCGTCACCCACCGGCACGGCACCCTGACGGTGGCGTACGAGGACCTGCCCTGGAAGGGCTTCCTGAAGTGGCTGGACCGCGAGGGCTGGCGCCGCAGCGCGGTGGTCACCCTGGCCGTCCCCGCGAGCACCCGCGTCGAGGTGGGCGTGGTGGGCGCCGCCGCAGTGGTCTCGGGCGTCCGCGGCCCGTCCGTGGTGAAAGGCGTCACCGGCGACACCACCCTGGTCGGCGTCTCCGGCCCGGTCCGCGCGGACACCGTCTCGGGCAGCGTGGAGGCCCAGGCCGTCAGCGGCGACCTGCGGTTCAAGTCCGTCTCCGGCGACCTGACGGTGGTCGAGGGCGCGGGTCCCTCCGTCCGCGCCGACTCGGTCAGCGGCTCCATGATCATCGACCTGGACCCGGAGGGCCCCACCGACGTACGCCTGACCAGCGTCTCCGGCGAGATCGCCATACGGCTCCCGCACCCCGGCGACACCGACGTGGAGGCGAACACCGCGAGCGGCTCGATCTCCAACGCCTTCGACGGCCTGCGCGTCCAGGGCCAGTGGGGCGCCCACAAGATCACCGGCCGCCTCGGCTCGGGCAGCGGCAAGCTCCGGGCCACCACCGTCTCCGGCTCGATCGCCCTGCTGCGCCGCCCGGCCGAGGAGGACGAGGACACCGCCTGGGAGTCCGGCCCCGGCCCCGCCCCCGCCTCCCCCGCGGACGGCACGACCGACAAGAAGGTGCTCTGACATGCCCCCCGTCTTCGCCCACGGCCGCCTCCGCCTCTACCTCCTCAAGCTGCTCGACGAGGCCCCGCGCCACGGCTACGAGGTGATCCGGCTCCTCGAAGAGCGCTTCCAGGGTCTGTACGCCCCCTCGGCCGGCACGGTCTACCCGCGCCTGGCCAAGCTGGAGGCCGAGGGCCTGGTCACCCACACCACCGAGGGCGGCCGCAAGGTCTACTCGATCACCGACGCGGGCCGCGCCGAACTGGCCGACCGCAGCGGGGAACTGGCCGACCTGGAGATGGAGATCGGCGAGTCCGTCGCGGAACTCGCCGCCGAGATAAAGGCTGACGTCCGGGGCGCCGCGGGCGACCTCCGCCGCGAGATGCGCGCGGCCGCCTCCCGTACCCGCGCGGGCAAGGCAGGCGCCACGGGTCCGGGTCCCTACGACGAGCCGGGCACCCGGAGCGACGCCGAGGCGTGGCGGACCGCCAAGGAGGAGATGCGCCGCGCCAAGCAGGAGTGGAAGGAGCAGGCCCGGCGCGCCAAGGACGAGAGCCGCCGCGCCCGCGAGGAGGCCCAACAGGCCCGGCGCCAGGCCCAGGAGGCGCAGTCGCGGGCCAACGCCCAGGCCCAGGAGGAGATGCGGCGCCTCGCGGGCCGGGTCCAGGAGCGGGTGCAGGACCACTTCACCCGCGGCGACTGGCCGACCGGCGTCCGCGAGGGCCTGGCCGAACTCGCGCGGGAATTCGGCAACTTCGGCGACTTCGGCAAGGAGCACACCCGGCGGCCCGGCACGGCGGCCACCGGCAGCGCCAAGGCCGACCCCGGCCCGGAGTACTCGGAGACCCCGCCGGACTTCCCGATGGAGTACGAGCCGGCCTGGACCCACGAGCCCCCGACCGGCGACCCGGCCCGCGACCTGGACCGTCTGCTGGACCGCTTCCGGGACGACGTCCGGGACGCGGCCCGCGACCACGGCGTCACCGAGACCCAGCTCCAGGACGTCCGCCGCCATCTGTCGACGGCGGCGGCCCACATCGGCGCGATACTCAACGGCCCGAAGGTCTGAGCCCCTCCAGGGGACTCGGGTCAGCCCGCCTGGGCCGTCCCCTCGCCGTAGAGGACCCGCCGCAGCGACTCCTGGGTCACGCCGTGGTCGGCGAGCACCTCGGCGGGGACTCCGGGCCGCACGGTGAGGGCGAGCAGGAGGTGCTCGTCGCCGATGCGCCGGTCACGGCGGCCCACGGCGGCACGCAGCGCCCCCTCCAGCACGTCCTTGGCGTCCTGCTCGAAGGTCCGGCGGCCCGACCAGCCGCCCGCGTCACGGCGGTCGCCGGAGAGAGCACCGGCGCCGTGCGTCTCCTCGACCTTCGCGACGATCTCCGTGAGGTCGATCCCGAGTCCGGCTAGGGCGTCCGCGTCCGCGCGGGTCAGGCCCGCCCGGCGCCGCGCCTCGGCCAGCGCCTCGCGCAGGGAGTCCTTGCGTTCGGCGAGGCCGAGCGCGGCGAAGGCGAAGGAGGCCCGGCTGCCCTCGCGGTCGAGGAGGGCGAGCAGCAGATGTTCGGCGCCGATGGACCGTACGCCCGCGCGTTCCGCGTGGGTGACCGCGCCCTGGACGACCTCACGGGCGTCCTTGGTGAAGCGTTCGAACATCACTGCCTCCCGTATTTCTTGTGCACGGCCTGCCTGCTGACACCCAGCTCGGCGGCGATCTCCTGCCACGACCAGCCCTGATTGCGCGCCCCGCGCACCTGCACCGCCTCCAACTGCTCCAGCAGCCGGCGCAGTGCGGCCACGGCCCGCAGCCCGACCCGCGGATCGCGGTCACCGGCCCGCTGGGCGAGATCCGTTGCATCCGTCATGATGTCAACCTAGGTTGACATCGCTCGGGATGTCAACCCTGGTTGACATGAAGGGGCGCGAAAAGGCGGGCCCGACACCCCGGACCCGCCGACTCGCCATACGAATTTCAGGAGTTGCTGAGCACGATCTTCCCGAAGTGCTCGCCGGACTCCAGCCGTTCGAAGCCCTCGCGGGCGCGGTCCAGCGGGAGGATCTCGTCGATGACGGGACGTACGCCGGTCGTGGCGCAGAAGGCGAGCAGGTCCTCCAGCTCGTCCTTGGTGCCCATGGTGGAGCCGACGACCTTCAGTTCAAGGAAGAAGATCCGGGTCAGCTCGGCGTGCGAGGGGCGGTCGCCGCTGGTGGCGCCGGAGATCACGACGGTGCCGCCGGGGCGGAGGGACTTGATGGAGTGCGACCAGGTCGCGGCGCCGACGGTCTCGATGACGGCGTCCACCCGCTGCGGCAGCCGCGCCCCCGGCTCCACTGCCTCGACGGCGCCCAGTTCCAGCGCCCGCTTCCGCTTGGCCTCGTCCCGGCTGGTGGCGAAGACCCGCAGCCCGGCGGCCCGGCCGAGCACGATCGCGGCCGTGGCGACACCCCCGCCCGCGCCCTGCACCAGCACCGAGTCACCGGGCCGTACCCCGGCGTTGGTGAAGAGCATCCGGTATGCGGTCAGCCAGGCGGTGGGCAGACAGGCGGCCTCGGCGAAGGAGAGTTCCTTCGGCTTGGGCAGCACGTTCCAGGTGGGCACGGCGACCTGTTCGGCGAAGGTGCCCTGGTAGCGCTCGGTGAGGATGGAGCGGGGCTCGCGGGGGCCGACCCCGTGGCCGCTCTGGCCGATGACGGAGTGCAGGACGACCTCGTTGCCGTCCTCGTCGATCCCGGCGGCGTCACAGCCGAGGATCATCGGCAGCCGGTCCTCGGGGAGCCCGACGCCCCGCAGGGACCAGAGGTCGTGATGGTTGAGGGAGGCGGCGCGGACGTCGACGGTGCTCCAGCCCGGCCGGGCCTCGGGGGCCGGACGCTCCCCCAACTCCAGGCCGGAGAGCGGCTGATCACGGTCGATCCGGGCGGCATAGGCGGCGAACATGCCGTCGACGATAGATTCCACCCCGCCCGGACGGAACCGCCCACCGGTGTGACACACACCCTCTTGCACACCGCCCCACCGAACCGGCGCGGAACGACGACGCCCCCGCACCCGGCCGGCTCAGCCTCCGACCCACTCCCCAGACACCGCACTGTCCCTCGGTCGAGGACGCTGCACGAGCACGTCACTCCCGCCCGACCAACGCTCCCCAGCCCGCCCACGAACACCACACCCCCAGCCGGCGCCGGGCGCCGACACCCCGCACCCTTCAGGCCGGCCCCCACACAGCACGAACGGCCCCGCCCCCCAAGGGGCGAGGCCGTTTCCGGTGAACGCTGCGCGCAGGCTCAGCGTCGGGCGACGCCCTCCGCGCGGGCCGCGGCCGCGACGGCGGCCGTGACCGCGGGGGCGACGCGCTCGTCGAACGGGGAGGGGATCACGTAGTCGGCGGAGAGGTCGTCGCCGACGACGGCGGCGAGCGCCTCGGCGGCGGCGATCTTCATGCCCTCGGTGATCCGGGAGGCCCGCACCTGGAGCGCACCGGCGAAGATGCCGGGGAAGGCGAGCACGTTGTTGATCTGGTTGGGGAAGTCCGAGCGCCCGGTGGCGACGACGGCCGCGTACTTGTGCGCGACCTCCGGGTGCACCTCGGGGTTCGGGTTGGCCATGGCGAAGACGAAGGCGCCCTTCGCCATGGAGGCGACCGCCTCCTCGGAGACCGTGCCACCGGAGACACCGACGAACACATCGGCCCCGGCCAGCGCGTCCTCCAGCGTGCCGGTGAGCTTCGCCTTGTTGGTGAAGGAGGCCAACTCCCGCTTGACGTCGGTCAGATCGGTCCGGTCCGCGGAGACGACGCCCTTGCGGTCGGCGACCGCCACGTCCCCGATGCCGGCCTCGATCAGCATCCGGGCGATGGCGACCCCGGCCGCCCCGGCCCCGGAGATGACGACGCGGAGCTGCCCGATGTCCCGCCCGCTGAGCCGGGCGGCGTTGCGCAGCGCGGCCAGCGTGACGACGGCGGTGCCGTGCTGGTCGTCGTGGAAGACCGGGATGTCCAGCCGCTCCTGCAGGCGCCGCTCGATCTCGAAGCAGCGCGGCGCGGAGATGTCCTCCAGGTTCACCCCGCCGAAGGAGGGGGCGAGCCGGACGACGGTCTCCACGATCTCGTCGACTCCGGTGCAGTCGAGGGCGATCGGCACCGCGTCGACCCCGCCGAACTGCTTGAACAGGATCGCCTTGCCCTCCATCACGGGGAGGGACGCCTCGGGACCGATGTCCCCGAGACCGAGCACGGCCGTGCCGTCGGTGACGACGGCGACGACCGAGGACTTCCAGGTGTAGTCGTTGACCAGCTCCGGCGTTTCCGCGATCGCGGTGCACACGCGCGCGACGCCGGGGGTGTACGCGAGGGAAAGGTCTTCCGTGTCCCGGATCGGCACGGTGGCCCGCACGGCCATCTTGCCGCCGCGGTGCAGCGCGAAAGCGGGGTCGAAGGAGTCCAGGGGCTCGGCCCCGCCCTCCGGTCCGGCACCACTGTCGCTGCGAGGATTGACGATCTCCGCTGCCACTTTGTCTTACCCCTTAGGTATGCATGGTTGAGGGTCGACCACTCCGGGTGAGGAGTGGGCGGGCACCGCGCACGGCTCGATTGACGGATACGTACGAGCACATACGCGACGGGCGCGCCGCACACGCGCCCTGAGCCCCGGATGAGGGGTGTAAAGAACCTTCATACCGGACGGAGGGGCGGACCACGAGTCCATTAGGCGCAAGGTCACATGTCGCGCGGAGGGGTAACGGGCGCACCTCAGAGGAACCTCAACCGCCCCGCGAATCCCCCGAATCACCGCACACCGGCCGTCCGGATCGTGAGACCCCCTACGGATCTTCCGGTGTGAACACCGTATTTCCGCAGATCATCCGGTGGGAATGGAGCGCGGATGTACCGACCTGATGCGGTTCTCGGTCACCCGTTATCCGATTTTGACATTGTGACGGCCCTGAATGGCCTAGTCCGAATGGCAGGATGCCGTAAACCCACGAGGTCGCGGCACCCGAAGGTGTGTGTTCTCGTCGACCCCATCGGTACGTCTTCTCTTCCCATCCGCCGGAGGAACCACGATGACCGCAAGCTCCACCCGTCGTACGACCGCACGGTCCCGGATCGCAGCGGCCGGTGCGATCGCGGTCGCAGGCACCCTGCTCCTCACCGGCTGCGGCGACCAGACGGACAAGGCCACAGGCTCCGGCTCGTCCACCGACGCCCCGCTCGCCGCCAAGCTCCCGGCCGACATCAAGAAGTCGGGCGTCATCAAGGTGGGCTCGGACATCGCCTACCCGCCGGTCGAGTACATGGAGGGCGGCAAGGCGGTCGGTATCGACCCCGACATCGCGGCCGCTCTCGGCAAGCAGCTCGGTGTCGAGTTCCAGTTCCAGAACGGCAAGTTCGACCAGCTCATCGTGGGGCTCCAGAGCGGCCGCTCCCAGGCGATCATGTCCGCGATGAACGACACGAAGGACCGCCAGAACGGCATCGACTCCGACACGGGGAAGAAGGCCGGCACCGGCGTCGACTTCGTCGACTACTTCACCGCCGGCACCTCGATCCTGGTCCAGAAGGGCAACCCGAAGGGCATCAAGACCCTGGACGACCTGTGCGGCAAGGTCGTGGCCCTGCAGCGCGGCACCACCTCCGAGGGCATCGCCAAGGCGCAGAACGCCAAGTGCAAGAAGGACGGCAAGAAGCCCTTCACCCTCCAGACCTTCGACACCGACCCGGAGGCGCTGCTCCGCCTCAAGCAGGGTGCCTCCGTCGCCGACCTGAACGACTTCCCCGTCGCGGCCTACAACGCCAAGACCTCCGGTGGCGGCAAGGACTTCGAGGTCGTCGGCGACCAGATCGAGGCCGGCCCGTACGGCATCGCGGTCAGCAAGAAGAACACCCAGCTCCGCGACGCGATCCAGGCCGCCGTGAACGCCATCATCAAGAACGGCGAGTACGCGAAGATCCTCGAGAAGTGGAACGTCAAGCAGGGCGCGGTCACCGAGGCGAAGATCAACGGCGGCTCCTGAGCAGCTCCGGCAAGACTGAAGGGCCGTCCCCGTGACTCCTACGCTCGACAAGACTCCGGCGCCGTCGGTACCGCCGGAGCAGATCAAGGCCGTACCGGTGCGCCACTACGGCCGCTGGGTGGCCGGTGCGGCCGTCATCGCCGTCCTGGTGCTGATCGGCCTCGCCTTCTCCAACGCGAACATCAACTACGGCGTCATCCCCGACTACCTGACGGACGGCACCATCCTGTCCGGCGTCTGGCACACGCTGTACATCTCGGTGCTGGCGATGCTCCTGGGCCTCGTCCTCGGCATCACCCTCGCGGTGATGCGGATGTCGTCCAACCCCGTCACCAGCACGGTCGCCTGGCTGTACATCTGGCTCTTCCGCGGCACCCCGGTGCTGGTGCAGTTGCTGATCTGGTACAACATCGCCCTCGTGTTCCCCATCCTCAACCTGGGGTTCTACAAGGACGAGATGAACCAGGTGATGACCCCGTTCCTGGCCGCCCTGCTGGGCCTCGGCCTGAACGAGGCCGCGTACATGTCGGAGATCGTCCGCGCCGGTATCCAGTCGGTGGACGAGGGCCAGACCGAGGCGTCCAACGCCCTGGGCATGACCCGTGGTCAGACACTGCGCCGGGTGGTCCTGCCACAGGCGATGCGGGTGATCGTCCCGCCGACCGGCAACGAGTTCATCAACATGCTGAAGACGTCGTCGCTGGCGTACGCGGTGCAGTTCAACGAAGTCATCAAGCGCTCCACGGACATCTCCAGCACTTCCCTGGCCGTGGTTGAGATGTATTTCGTCGCCTCCATCTGGTACTTGATCCTCACGAGCTTCTTCAGCGTCGGCCAGTACTACCTGGAGCGCCGTTACGCCCGCGGCTCGACGCGCAACCTGCCGCCGACCCCGTTCCAGCGTCTGAAGAAGAACCTCCGACTGTTCGGTTCGTTCCGCCGCCCGGAGGTGGCCCGATGAGCAAGCTGTCCAAAGACATCGTTCAGAGCACCAGCGGACAGCCGATGGTCCGGGCCGAGGGCGTGCACAAGTCCTTCGGTCTCGCGCACATCCTCAAGGGCATCGACCTCGAGGTGAATCCGCGTGAGGTGTTCTGCCTGATCGGCCCGTCCGGTTCCGGCAAGTCCACCTTCCTGCGGTGCATCAACCACCTGGAGAAGATCAGCGCCGGCCGGCTGTGGGTGGACGGCGATCTCGTCGGCTACCGGCAGAAGGGCGACAAGCTCCACGAGCTGCGGGAGAAGGAGGTCGCGGCGCAGCGGCGGGACATCGGCATGGTGTTCCAGCGCTTCAACCTCTTCCCGCACATGACCGCGCTGGAGAACGTGGTCGAGGCCCCCATCCGGGTCAAGGGCGAGACCAGGGCCGTGGCCCGCGAGCGTGCCCAGCGGCTGCTGGACCGGGTCGGCCTCGGTGACCGCACCGGCCACTACCCGGCCCAGCTCTCCGGCGGCCAGCAGCAGCGCGTCGCCATCGCCCGCGCCCTGGCGATGCAGCCCAAGCTGATGCTCTTCGACGAGCCCACGTCGGCGCTCGACCCGGAGCTGGTCGGCGAGGTCCTGGACGTGATGCGGGACCTGGCCGAGGACGGCATGACGATGATCGTCGTGACCCACGAGATGGGCTTCGCCCGCGAGGTCGGTGACTCGCTCGTCTTCATGGACGACGGCGTCGTGGTCGAGTCCGGCCACCCCCGGGACGTCCTCACCAACCCCCAGCACGAACGCACCCAGTCGTTCCTGTCGAAGGTGCTGTAGGCGTCACGGACAGACCGAGGGGCGGTACGGGACACCCCGTACCGCCCCTCGGCCGTGTGTCACTTCAGCGCCAGCAGCAGCGTGTCCGAGGGCGAGCACCACACCGGGCGGGCCTCGGCGAAGCCCTTCTCGCGGAGGGCGGAGGCGTGCCAGGCGGCGGACGGGGTGTCGCCGTCGGCGTGTTCGCCGTAGATCTCGAAGCGGCGGGCGGTGGGCCCGGCGAGGACCGGGTCCTGGGCGGCGAGCTGCCACCACTCGGCCCAGTCGAGCGCCCCGTCCCGCTTGGCCCGTTCCATCTGGGCGTGCCGCTGGGCGCGTTCGGCGGCGTTGATCCGGGGCGTGGACCCGTCGGTCATGTGATCGGCGTTCATGAACACCCCGCCCTCCCGCACCAGCCCCGCGAGCTGCCCGTACAGCACGGTGAGCGGCTCGGTGTGCAGCCAGTGCAGGGCAGTGGCCGTGAGCACCGCGTCGTAGGAGTCGTACGGCAGCGCCGCCGGCCAGTCCGCGTCCTTGAGGTCGGCCTCGACGAACGTGACCCGCTCGTCCCCCGCGAAGGTGCCGCGCGCGATGGCGAGCAGGGCCGGATCGAGGTCGACCCCGGTACTGATCGCCTCCGGGAACCGCGCCAGCAGCCGCGCGGTGATCGTGCCCGTACCGCAGGCGAGGTCGAGCACGCGCGGAGCCGTACCGGCGAACGCCTCCACCATGTCGAGCATGACCCGGAACCGCTCCTCGCGGTCGGGCATGTACCACTCCTGCTGCCGGTCCCAGCTCTCCTGCCAGGCGGCCCAGTCCGTCCCCGTACCTATGGTGGTCACGCTTCCCCATCCCCTTCCGCGCACGCGTAATACCCTGGAAGTGCGCCCGGCCATTACCCGACCGCAGACACGACCATAGAGCGCCCCCGTAAGGACTACAAGTGGAACTGGCCCATTACTCGGACTACGCCGTACGCCTCGTCAACAGCGAGGAGCCGGGCCAGGGCAAGGATTCCCTGACCTCGGTGGAGGCCGTACGCGAACTCTTCGGCGTGAACGCGTCGGCGGCCCGCCGCGCCACCGACGCCGATGTCACCCGCTTCCGTTCGGTCCGCGGCAGGCTGCGCGCGGTGTTCGAGGCGGCGGACGAGGGGGACGAGACGCTCGCCGTCGACCTGCTGAACTCCCTGCTGCTGGAGTTCCCGGTCAGCCCGCAGATCTCCGGCCACGACTTCCGCGACGACGACGGCCGCCCGCTGTGGCACATGCACCTGGCCGATCACCCGTCGAACGCGACCGCGGGCTACGCGGCCATCGCCGCGATGGGGCTGGCGTTCCATCTGACCGAGTACGGCGTCGACCGGCTGGGCCTGTGCGAGGCCGCCCCCTGCCGGAACGCCTACCTGGACACCTCCACCAACCGCTCCCGCCGCTACTGCTCCGACCGCTGCGCGACCCGCGCCAACGTCGCCGCCTACCGCGCCCGGAAGCGCCTGGCCGCCGACCGGTCCGACAGCAGCGGTCTGGCCGCGGAGAGCGCCCAGCGCACCACCGCGAGCGGCGAGCGCCGGCCGGCCGGCGGGCGGTAGCGCAGCCAGGCCCGCCCGAGGATCAGCTCCTCGGGCACGACCCCGTAGTCGGTGCTGTCCCCGCCGGCGTACGGGTTGTCGCCGAGCACCCACCAGCCGCCCTCGCGCCGCTCCACCGCACGCTTGACGACCAGCAGATCCTGCTGGAACGGGTGGCGCAGGACGACGATCCCGCCCGGCCGGACGGGAGCGCCGTACCGCAGCAGCAGGCGGTCCCCGTGGTGCAGCGTGGGCACCATGGAGGGGCCCGTGACCTCGGCGAGCCCGAAGGGCGGCAGCGCTCTGCCCCGCTCGCTCTCCTGCGACAGCTCCGGCATCCCCGGCACCTCCCCGGTCCGTATCCCCACAGTCTCAGTCTGACCCCGGACTTTTGTCCTAAGCCCTGGGGGGCACTCGGGAAAACCAGTCCCTCAGGGAGTAATGTCCCACCTGAGAAGACGATCACGAGGAAGGAACGCTCCATGCTTTCCCGCCTGTTTGCCCCCAAGGTCAAGGTCAGCGCCCACTGCGACCTGCCCTGCGGTGTGTACGACCCCGCCCAGGCCCGCATCGAGGCGGAGTCGGTGAAGGCCATCCAGGAGAAGATGGCCGCCAACGACGACCTGCACTTCCAGATCCGTGCCACGGTGATCAAGGAGCAGCGCGCCGAGCTGGCCAAGCACCACCTGGACGTGCTCTGGAGCGACTACTTCAAGCCGCCGCACTTCGAGAGCTACCCCGAGCTGCACACCCTCATCAACGAGGCCGTCAAGTCCCTCTCCGCCGCCAAGGCGAGCACGGACCCGGCGACGGGCCAGAAGGCCCTGGACTACATCGCCCAGATCGACAAGATCTTCTGGGAGACCAAGAAGGCTTGATCCTTCGGGTCCAGCTTTTCTGGCTATGTGACCGCACCCGGTCCCTCCGAGGGGCCGGGTGCGGTCTTCGTCGTTCGGGCAAGAAGGCTGGTCAAGCCGGGGTCGGTTCCGTGCGCAAGCCACGCCCTGGCCCCGGCCAGGTGGCGATCCTCGATCCCGACATGTGGGTCCGGCTGGATCAGCAGGGTTGCGACGCCGAGGGCGGTTCGCTTCGACGCCCAGTCGTGATCCAGCCCGGTGAAGTCGTCGTCGATCCACACAGCGGGGGCGTTGCCCAGCCAGGCGTCGACGTAGTCCCGCTTCCATAGGTAGCCGTTGGGGTGGCTGGTGGTGATCTGCGGGCGCGGGAGATCGACATACGGCAGGTGCGGGAGGCCGAGGAGGAGCCCGATCAGGGTGGCCGCGTCCTGCCGCCAACTGGTGCACCAGACGGGTGTGACCAGTCCTGTGCCGATCACGTCCGCGAGCTTGGGGCCGTGGGCGGGGTCGAGCCAGATGGTCACCGGGTTGTCGGCACTGCGGCCGATGGGGACGACCTCGTGACGGGTGTGGGTGGCCGGGGTCGAGCCGTCCGCGCCGGGGAAGGGTATGAGGACGCCGTCGACGTCGAGCAGCAGGTAGGGCGGGCGCATCGGTCCTCCAGGGGAAGCCGGGCGGATGACGGTCAGATCCTGCGGGCGCGGATCAGCAGGGTGGTGGGCCAGTGGCCCAGGCGGGAGTCGTGAAACTCCTGGGCCGAGGTGAGCCGGAAACCCGCCCGGCTGAGGTGCCGCTCCCACCGGTCGGTGGTGAACTCCCAGCGGGCGATGGGACGCCGTGTCCCGTCAGGAAGGCTGACGAAGTCGCGACGGGGGCCGTCATCACCGGACGATGCTTGTCCGCCGCGCTGCGGGTGGGGGACGGAGAAGGCGAGTACTCGCCCAGGTGTGAGGTGCCGGGCAATGGCGGGGAGCAGGAGCTCGGGGGCGACGAGCCCTACGGCGCCGAAAACGGAGTAGATCGCGTCGAACTGTTCGTCGGACGCTCGCAGAAACTGCAAGGCATGGGCGGCGACGAAGGTGAGGTTTTCAGCCGTCCGTAGTGGGAGCGGGCCCTACGGACCTGGAGGCCGATCAGGTCGACGGCGGTGACATGAGCGCCCTGGAGGGTGGCGAGGTGGGCGGCGTTGTGTCCGGGGCCGCAGCCGAGTTCCAGGAGTCGCCTGCCACGCAGGTCGGGGCCGAGGATCTCGGCGCCGGGACCTTGGCCCGGTCTCGTGGTCCATTCCATCCGGGCGGGTACGGAGAGAGGTTCGGCGAGTCCGGCGGTGCGCTGAAGGGCGTGGGCGTGCCAGGGGGATGCCTGGGCGGGCACGTCAGATCTCCAGGAGGTGGAGGACGTCCGTGAGGTGGCGGCGGACGGTCTTGATGTAGGCGGGGTCGGTGGCCGGGTCGTTGATCCAGCGAACGGCCTGCTCCATGAACCACTCGACGGCCCACATGCGGTGCCAGCCCAGGGCCCAGTTCTCAGCGGCGAGCCCGCCGCGCGGGGCGAGGGCGTCGGGGGTGCCGCCGGCGGTGACGTACTGCTCCAGAAGGACGCGCAGGCGTACGGGGTGCGGCGGATCGATGGTGCCGTGCCAGCTCGCGAGGTCGAGCAGGCCGGGGCCGGTGAAGGCGCGGGCGAAGTCGAGGAGCCGCCAGCCGCGTTCGCCGATGTGGAGGCTGGTGGGGTGGAACTCGGAGTGCACCCAGCCGAACGGTTCCCGTGTTGCTCCTGCCGAGCGGGCTTCGGCGGCCTTGGCGATCCGGTCGAGCGCGTCCTCGACGTCGTCGGCGTCCTGCCACCGGTCGGCCTTGCGCAGCCGTTCGAGATGCTCCAGGGACCGGCTCGGCAGCGTGCGCAGCCGTTCCTCGTCGAGCACGGGCAGAGACGGGGCCCTGTGGGTGCCGTGCAGAACGACAGCCGCGACGGCACCGTCCAGGTCATCGGCCTGGCGGGCGGACGGCCCGAGGTCCGCCATGAGCATGCCGAGCCAGCCGTCCCGTACCGCAGAGGCGTGGACCCTGGGGACGGGAACACCCAGGGTGCGGGCCAGGCGGAGGGCTTGGTCCTCCGTGTCGAACGGCTTCTTGGCGTACTTGAAGATGGCCGTGGTGCCGTCCGGGAAGGTCACGCGCTCAACGCCGGACATGGACCACACGCGCACCTCCTCTCGTGCAGCGGTGGACTGGTCGGCCGCGGTGAGCAGGTCGTCGAGAAGTTCGGCGCTGGGATTCGGGCTCATGGAGGCTCCGGTCGGTGGGGGGCGTCCGGGGCGGGCGAGAGGTGCCGGCCCGCCCCGGAGCCTGATCGGTGGTGGGTTACGCGGAGGGGTTCACGCGATGGGCGTAGACCTGCTCGATCCAGCCCGCCTTGAACGCGGCGAGGTCGTCACGGAAGTTGGCCATCGATGCGCCGTAGGGCGCGACGACGCCGCCGGTCTGGTCCGGCACGGACTGGCAGCCGTGCACCAACCTTCCGCCGAGCGCGGCGTGGGCCTTGATGGACTCGATCCGACGGTGCTCGTTGAACCAGCCGCCGTGGTACACCTCGTCGAGCATCCCGCCCATCTCGTCGTCCAGGTCGAAGACGACGGAGGTGGCGGCGGGGAAGAACCAGCACGGGCCGACGTTGGAGATGTGCCCGTCCAGCTCGACCTTGTTGAGCGCCATGAGCGTGGCCGCCTCACGGAGCATCCGCAGGTGGTCGGCGGTGATCTGCGGCAGGCCGAGGCCGGCCAGGTGCTCGTCGCGGAAGAGGTACGCGTACACCTCGTACGCGGTGGCCAGGACGCAGACCGCGTCGGAGGTCGACTCGCTGTGCTGCTTGATGAAGTCGAGTGCGAGCTGCTCGACCGCGCTCTCGGTCGTCTCTTCCACGTCCAGGAGCTGGGCCTTGACCAGGTCCCAGTCGGCGACGA
This sequence comes from Streptomyces bauhiniae, assembly GCF_004784475.1. GTDB lineage: Bacteria > Actinomycetota > Actinomycetes > Streptomycetales > Streptomycetaceae > Streptomyces > Streptomyces seoulensis. The sequence continues at coordinate 732,051 of NZ_SRRT01000001.1, read as the reverse complement.
GCCAGGTGTTCGACTCGAAGCGGAAGAAGTACTCGGCCGGGTCGATCGTGATGCGCCGGCCGTCGGCCTGGATGCCGGGCAGGCGGTTCCAGCGCGGGTCGAACGCTTCGGGCAGCTCGACCGTGATGGCCGTGGTGTCGATGGTGGTCACCGTGTCTCCGTCTCTGATCGGCCGGGTCCGGGCACAGGAATGCCCGAGCCCGGTGTGGGCGTACGGAACTTCGGGTGCCGACCGGACCCAGGGGGGAGCCTGGCTCACGGTTGCGCGTGCCGGGCGGCTGATGATTAGTGAACCGGTGGTCACGCTCAGTGGGTACGGTGGACGGCAGTTGAAGCGGTATACGCGGTTTACAGCTCCAGGGCGGAGGCGATCGTGGCGGCGCAGAGAGACCCCAACTCCCGTCTGCGCGACGCCATCGACGCGGCTGGCTGCACCTACGAGGCCCTTGCCAGGGACGTGCGGCGGATCGCCGCAGAGAACGGCGAGATCCTCCAGACCAACAAGTCAGCCATCTCGCACTGGGTGAACGGCACCCGTGCCCCTTCGGGCCGGGTAGCCCAGTACCTCGCCGAAGCGCTGTCCCGCCGGATGGGACGCACGATCGCCCAGACCGAGATCGGCCTCCAAGCCGGCGATGACGAAGCGCCGGCGGAATCCGACCCCGTCCTCGCGGCTACCGACCTGGGCCGGGCCGACGTCGAGCGCCGCCGCTTCCTCGCCATCGCGGCCTTCACCACAGCCGGCGTCGCCATGCCACTCGGCTACGACCACGAAGCCACCGCCCGCATGCTCCGCGCCCGCACCGGCACGTCCCTGGTCGGGGTGGAGGACGTTGAGGTCGTCCGGCAGATCACCGCAGCCTTCAGTGCGGCTGACGAACGCCTCGGGGGCGGCCACGGTCTGACTACGGTGACCGCGTACCTCGCTGACACTGCCGCCCCCATGCTGCGTGGACGCTTCCCCAGCGATGCCTTACGGCGGGCCGCATTCGGGGCGGTCGCCGAACTCGCCTACCTCGCAGGGTGGAAGCACCATGACCTCGGCCAGGAGGGCGCCGCCCAGCGTTACTACCAGGTCGGCTACCAGCTCGCCTGCGAAGCCGACCCCCACGGCCACGCCGCCTGGATGATGCGCGCCCTCGCCCACCAGGCCCTCAGCCTCAAACAGCCGCACCACTGCGTCGACCTCGTCGAAGGCGCCCTGCGACGCGGCCTCGGCCATGTCGACGGCCGGACCGAAGCCCTGCTCCACATCACCCACGCCCGCGCCTACGCAGCCGTCAACGAGCACTCCTTGGCCGCGCAGGCCCTCCTCGCCGCCGAAGACGCCCTCCTACGAGACGACGCCCCCCAGCCCAGCTACTCCCGCGTGAGCGGCCCCGCCGCCGGCACCGTGGCCAGCCACACCGCCCGCACCCTGACCGACCTCGCCGACCACATCGGCACCGAACAGCAGCACCGCGACGCCCTGACCCGCTGGGACCCGGAGAAGTACAAGCGCGTCCACGCCCTCACCCACGCCGACCTCGGCGACAGCCTCGCCGCCCAGGCCCGCGCCGACGAAGCTATCGCCGCCTGGTCGCAGGCCCTGCTCCTCATGGAGGGCATGACTTCGGACCGCACCCGCAAGGCGATCACCTCGATCCGCTCCACGCTCGCGGTCTACCAGCGCCGCCGCGTTCCCGGCGCCGCCGATCTCGCCCACCGAGCCCGCGAAGCGCTCGCCTAACATGCCCAACAACCCGCCCAACGAAGGGATGACCGTGGTTCAGCCGACAACCGACGCTCAGCCGAAGGCCCTCAAGCCAGCGCTCGAATCGATGACCCTCCTGGTCGCCGCCGTCATCGTCCACGACAAGGCCACGAACCGCGTCGTCCTCCTCCAGCGCAGCGACAATGCCAAGTTCGCCCAGGGCATGTGGGACCTCCCGGTCGGCAAGAGCGAACCGGGCGAACCCATTACGGAAACCGCAGTCCGCGAGCTTTACGAGGAGACGGGCCTCACGGTGAAGCCCGAGTCCCTAAAGGTCGCCCACATCATCCACGGCGCCTGGGGCGTCGAAGCCCCCAACGGCTTCCTCACTGTCGTCTTCGCCGCCCAAGAATGGGCCGGCGAACCCGAGAACCGCGAGCCCCGCAAGCACTCCCAGGTCCGATGGGTCGACGCCACCGCCATCCCCAAGAGCTTCGTGGACACCACCTCAAGCGCCCTCCACGGGTACCTAGCGGGCGGCTCAGAAGTCTCATTGAATGGCTGGGGCTAGGGATTAAATTCCTTTTTAAGGTAGGGCGCCACTGCTCGGCAATATCAGTCGCACGCCGCTCCATGAAGCATAGGTGGCTAGAAGTTAAGCGCGATGTGAGTCAGGAATTCATCAGCGCCCATCTCATGCGTTGATGCACCAATCCTCACGAAGAATCTCCCATCGTATGTGATGGGCTTCCCAAGTGATCGCGGCTTCATAATCCAAAGGACCCTCCCATCGCATACAATCGGGCTGAAGCTGTGAGCCAAGGCGGTGGAAAAATCAGAGTCCACTGGAGCGGAACGAATCTTACTTTGCCACTTAAGCCACCATGAGTCGACATCATGCCCCAAGTGGGCAATCTGCTCCTGCGTCCCTACGATTTTTTGACCTTGGACCTCGACGGATGGAACACCGAAGAGATCCTCAAGCCGCGCAGCCGCTGAGGCTTTATCTGCGACACCGATAAGAATGAATCCACTGGCATCCCTACCCCAATTAGCCATTCCAACGGCAGTTTGCATCACCTCATCGAAAAGCCCAACGTTTTCGATCGGCGGGTCCGAAAGTACACAGAAGCCTTGCTTCAACTCGGCAAGCGGAGCTTCATTGACGGGACCTTGTAGGTAGCTTTCGATCAACAGCCGAGAGTTAAGCTGCTTGGCGGCACTCCTAGGCTCAGGCTTAAAAAATGCCCTCCTAAGACGCCGTTTCACTTCAGGGTAGAGTTTCGCCTTCCCGTCCTTCCCCCATGCACTACCCCCAGTGGGGATCGAGAGGCCAGCACCCCAGAAATTATCCAAGACATCCCGGATTGCCTCCGTGGAAAGCGGCTGCAATTCATCTATAAATACGAGCTCATAGAGAGCGGCGAACACAGCCTGGAACTGCCGCTGAGTCCCCTTCTCATAGGTCTCCAAATGGACCATGTGGCGACCAAGGGAGCCATGGTCGCGCATGACATCGTCGATCAACTCGACAATGGCAACGATGCGTTGCTGCAAGTTCTCGACACCCACAGCGTTGATAGCTGCCTCAACCTCTGCGGGGGATGCCGACTTGATCCTTCGAGGCAGACCATAGGCCACATCGCGGTTCTGCCACCCGCTCGTCGGCCAGGGATCGAGAACGGCGTCAAGGATCAGATCTAGGACAACCTCTTCATCGCCGGAGGAGCGGATATCTTCTGCCCCGATAATGTCATGCCTCGTCCAGAATATGCGATCAAGGTCGAGACCGTATTCAAGATCTTTCCTGGAGATAGAAAGCTTCTCCATCTCCCCGAGAGTAAGACTTTCAGAAAAAGTACCATCACCCCGAATGGTTGCACTGGCACGCCGGACGACATCGACCAGGGGCCCGGTGACCCCGGCCTGTCGAATTTCATGCAAACTCAACCGCCTTCCGCCACTATTAATCCGACGGAACACTTCATCGATAGACGAGGTGGCAGCGTCTCGATAAACCGAGACGGGAATTTGGTAGTTGACAATCTCCAATGACGCTTCTCGGGACATTACGGGCTGATGCTGCTCCAGATCCCCGGAGTGCAGCTTGTCAAGGGTGTCGCCAGTGGTCGCTAGGTCAAAGTACTCACCTTTATACGGGTACTTATTTTCCATAAAGGAGAAGAAGGCTTCTAGGCGCTGAAGGCCGTCAATTAGTTCGAAAATCTCACTGCCAGATTTTTTCCTCTGAGCGAGAAGGATTAGCGGAATAGGAAGCCTATTGACCGCAGAGTCGATTAGCTTCTCTTTTTCGTCGCGCGTCCAAACCAATTTCCTTTGATATCGACGATCGACAATTAGCTTATTCTTGCAATACTGATTGTAAAGTTGAATCAGGTTCTGCCCCTGCACGGAAAGTTCTGAGCTCTGCATGCGGGTCACAGTAGTCCACGGAGCCACGAACTACTCCACAAATGGCAGAACTGTATAAGCCTGGGGCTTCACGTCGTTGCTGGTGATGAGCAATCCAGTCGCGCAAAGGGGCACATGCGGGCTTCGGCCTGACAGGTTGGCAGCCGCCGGGTGGCCTATCCCTGTGGTTGAGAAGCGTCACCGGTCACCCGCCGGGGGTTGATGCCTCGACTCTCCTCGCGCCGGTGGCGCTTCTCTCCCAGTCCGCAAGACACCCGATCAAAGCCGTCGCACCCCATCGCCAGCCATCAGCAAAAAGCCCAGGTCGGTGACCTACAGGGAAGATCCCCGCAGGTCACCGACCCGCCCCGTTACTTGGAGACGAAGAAGGCTTGATCCTTTGGGTCCAGCTTTTCTAGCTATGTGACCGCACCCGGTCCGCAGGCCGCCGAGCACGGCGTCCATGACGGCCCGGGTGCGGTCGTCTTCGCCCGGCCACGGGTGGGCATAGATCCGCAGCGTGATGCCGGCGGACGCATGCCCGAGGACGAGCTGCACCTGCGTGACGCTCGCGCCGCTCCCCGGCCCGCCCTCGGCCGCCTGGAATGCCTCGCGAGCCCTGTTCCCCTCGGTCTTCCACCGCCGGATAGTTGAGCGGCTCGCCCTCCTCCATGACGGACACGCGGCGAGATGCGTGAGCAGCGCGTCGGTGACGACGTCGCCGACCGGAACCTACGCCGTGACTTGGTGCACGACCGGGACGGTGATCCGGCGGTACGGACTGGAGGCCATGGCCTTGTCGTTCACAGTTGCCGTCATGACGCGGACGACGTCGACGTCTTGGCCGGTGACCATGTTGGACGTGACCTCGTCGAGCCAGCGCAGGGCGTCAAGAGCACGTCCGGCACGGCGTTCTTCAGCCGCCCGGCACCCTCCCCACCGACAAGTTGACCGAGTTCTGCCAGGGCTTCGCCGATGTGCTCGTTTCACGGGCCGCGTTGGAGAGCGCCTGAGGCGTCCTGGCCTGGAGACGTAATGCTGACTGTCATCGCCATGGTGATCCTCATGGCCCTTCTCGCACCCGTCTTCCTCGTCGGGCGTGGAATCACCCTGTGGCGCCGTGGGAGTCGCTGGCCGGCCGGCTTGCTCTTCTCGACGACGGGCTCGGTGCTCGTCTACGCGGCCACCCTCCTCTGGTTCGTCGTCCCCGTCGACTTCGCCAAGGGGTGCGGCCGGGAAGCGGTCCAGCCTCCGCGCAACGCGGACTGGTTCGAGCAGAGTGCCTTTCCGCTGACCGCCACCTGCCACTGGGACGACGGGCACAGCTACAGCTTCGTCCCGGCCTTCGCCAACCCGCTGATCTACGCCTGCATCGCCATCACCCTCATCTGTGCCGCCATGGCCATCCGCGACCAATACAGGAACGGACACACATCGTGAACGAGGCGTCGACACTCCGTCTGACCCGTCGGCAGGCCCTCCTGCTCGGCACCGGCCTGACGGCCGGAGTGGTGCTCTCGCGCCGTTTCTCCTACGAGATCGACACGCTGCGCGTCGGTGACCTCCAAGGGCATACACCGACCGCAGTGTTGGAGCCCCTTTCGAGAGCTGCGCAGGTGTCGTCGCCTGGGGTGGCGAGCTGACGCCGGTCAAGGAGTCCCACTTCCACATCGGTGTACGCCCCGGTGACCCGCGGCTGGAGCGCCTCGCCCGTCGCATCATCGGCTGGGACGCGACGCCGGGCCAGGGCGCGGGGGCCGTTGACGCCTTCGACCCCGCCCGAGTGCGCAGGGCACGTAAGGCGCGGTCCGAGCGGTAACTCCCAGGGTCCCAGTCCGGATTCGGGCGTCGTTTCCTCATCCGGTTTTCGGCGTGACGTCGGCCTTCAAGACGTGATTGCCCTTGAAGGCCGACGTTGACCGGGAGGAGGGGGTCGGTGCCGATGCAGCCGCAGAAGGTTGGGACCGCTGGAGACCGTGCTGAGCCGGGTTCCCTGTTCACGGCACCGGCGCCCGAGGTCCGACTGCCGCCTCGCCTTCGAGGGGCCGTGTGCGGTCCTCCGGTGGCCGGTGAGACGAGCCGCGCCGACATAGCTCGCCGCTCACGGGACAACCGGCAGGCATGGAGAAATCGCTGAGGGGATTCGGGTCCCGTGACGAAGAAGACGCGTCGGCCGGGCAGGACACGGAGTTCGGTCCGACGGAGCAGGTGGAGCGGCGGGCGCCGGACTCCCTGACGGATCTGCCCGCGCAATCCTGGGGTGCGGTGCTGAAGGGCACCCTGAAGGAGTTCCAGAAGGACGAGCTGGTCGACCGGGCGGCGTCGCTGACCTACTACGGCGTCCTCGCGCTGTTCCCGGCGCTGCTGGCGCTGGTCTCGCTGCTGGGGCTGGCCGGCCGGTCGACGACCCAGAAGGTGCTGGACAACATCCAGCAGCTCGCCCCCGGCCCCGCCCGCGACGTCCTGCGCGCCGCGGTGCAGCAGATGCAGGGCAAGGGCGGGATCGGCTCGGTCATGGCGCTCGTGGGTCTGGCGCTCGCGATCTGGTCGGCCTCCGGTTACGTGGCCGCCTTCATCCGCAGCGCCAACGCCGTGTACGACGTGCCCGAGGGCCGTCCGGTGTGGAAGCTGCTGCCCGTACGGCTCGGGGTGACCGTGGTGCTCATGGTCATCGCCGTGATCAGCGCGCTGATCGTGGTCCTCACCGGCAGCGTGGCCCGGCAGGTGGGCACCACGCTGGGCGTCGGCGACACGTTCCTGACGGTGTGGTCGATCGCCAAGTGGCCCGTGCTCGCCGTCCTGGTCACGCTCATGATCGCCATCCTGTTCTGGGCGACCCCGAACGCCAAGATCCGCAGCATCCGCTGGATCACTCCGGGCAGCTTCCTCGCCCTGGTCGTCTGGCTGATCGCCTCGGCGGCCTTCGCGCTGTACGTCGCGAACTTCTCCTCGTACAACAAGACCTACGGCGCCATCGCGGGCGTGATCGTCTTCCTGGTGTGGCTGTGGCTCACCAACCTGGCGATCCTGCTCGGCCTGGAGTTCGACGCCGAGATGAGCCGCCACCGCGCCATCGCCGGCGGTCACCCGGCCGACGAGGAGCCCTACGTCGAGCCCCGCGACACCCGCACCTGGGACGAGGAGGACCGCAAGCGGCTCGGCTGACCCGAGGACGGACCGGGGCAGGACCTAGCCGGCCGCCTTCCACGGCTCCACGTCCACCACCGCCGACACCGGCACCGCCCCGTACACATGCGGGAACTCCTCCCCCGCCGGTGGCATCGCCTCGTACTTCAGCGGGGCGTCCAGCAAGGCGGGGTCGACGACCAGGACCACCAGGTCGTCCCGGTCGGGCTCCTCGCCGTACAGGAAGGCGGCCACGCGCGGGAGTTGGGCGCGGGTGGAGAAGTGGATGTAGCCGACCTCCTGAAGGGTGCGGCCTCGGGTGGAGATCTCGTACGAGCCCTGCTCGCGGGCCGCGTCCCAGAGGGCGCGTTCGGTGAGGTGGAGGATCTCGGGCTGCTGAACCTCGGGCTGCTGCGGCATGGGGGTCACGGTACGGGCCGAGGCGCAGGCCGGGTTGTGGCACGGGCCCGGTTTCCACACCGGCACCCACGCCCCCAGCGTCTTGCGGCGGCCGGCGACCGTGTCGACGGACTCGCCACAGGTGGGGCAGACGTGGGCTTCTCTGTCCATATGCCCAGGGTAGGCCGGGTCGGCCCCGCGCACCGTGGGGATGCGCGGGACCCGGTGGAGATGCTCAGCTACTGCGCCGCGTGACGAACTCCGCCAGGGCCAGCAGACCCCCCGCCGCCTCCGGCGCCGGGACCGCACGGGCCAGTTCCTGCACCGCGCGGGCCATCCGGTCCGCCGCCTCCGCCTGGGCCCAGTCCCGGCCGCCCGCCTGCTCCACCGCGACCGTCGCCCGGGCGATCTCCGCGCCGTCCCCCGCCGTGTGCGGGCGGGCGTACAGCGCGGCCAGTTCGGCCCCCGCCGGGGTGCCGGAGGTCAGCGCGGCGACCACGGGCAGGGACTTCTTGCGGACGGCGAGGTCGGCGCCGGCCGGCTTGCCGGTGCGACGGGGGTCGCCCCATATGCCGATCACGTCGTCGATGAGCTGGAACGCCAGTCCGGCCTGCCGGCCGAAGGTGTCCAGCGCCGCCACCACCTCGTCCTCCGCGCCCGCGTACAGCGCGCCCAGGGCGCAGGCGCAGCCCAGCAGGGCGCCGGTCTTCGCCTCGGCCATGGCGAGCACCTCGTCGAGGGCGACCTCGCCGGGGGCGCGCTGTTCCAGGGCCGTGTCGGTCTGCTGTCCGGCGCACAGTTCGATCACGCACTCCGCGAGCCGGGCCGCCGCCCTGCCGGAGGCGGGGTGCGGATCAGCGGCGAGCAGCCGCAGTGCCAGGGCCTGCAGGGCGTCCCCGGCGAGGATCGCGTCGGGGTCGCCGAACACGGTCCAGGCCGTGGGCCGGTGTCTGCGGGTGGTGTCGCGGTCCATCACGTCGTCGTGCAACAGCGTGAAGTTGTGGACCAGTTCGACCGCCGCGGCGGCCCGCACGGCCGCCGTCCGCGCCTCCGTGCCGCCCAGCGCGGACGCCGCCGCGAGGACGAGGGCCGGGCGGATCGCCTTGCCCGCGTTGCCCGCCGCCGGGGTGCCGTCCGCGTGGCTCCAGCCGAAGTGGTAGAGCGCGATCCGGCGCAACCGCTCGGGCAACGACTCGACGGCGGCGCGCAGTTCGGGGTCCACGACACCCCGTGTGCGCTCCAGCAGGACGACCGCCTCGTGCCCCGGCGTGTCCTCCGCCGCCCGGCGCGGCCTGGGCACCCCGTCCGACGGGACCGGCGCCGGGCACTCCCCGGTCTCCACGATGGATTCGCTCATGGTTCCCCCTTACCGGCGATCACGGTGGGGCCCCCGCCCCGGCGTCGGCCGCCGGGGCGGGAGGCAGGTGATCGCGTCACCGCCACCGGCCGATCTCCACGTTCTCCAGCACGCCCAGCGCGTCCGGCACCAGGACGGCGGCCGAGTAGTAGGCGGTCACCAGGTAGTTGATGACGGCCTGCTCGTTGATACCCATGAAGCGCACCGACAGGCTGGGCTCGATCTCGTCCGGGAGGCCCGACTGGCGGAGGCCGATGACACCCTGTTCGGCCTCGCCGGTGCGCAGCGCGATGATGGAGGTGGTCCGGGCCTCGCTGACCGGGATCTTGTTGCACGGGTAGATCGGCACCCCGCGCCAGGTGGGGATGCGGTTGCCGCCCACGTCGATGGTCTCCGGGACCAGTCCGCGCTTGTTCAGCTCGCGCCCGATCGCCGCGATGGCGCGCGGGTGGGCGAGCAGGAACTTGGTGCCCCGGCGGCGGCTGAGCAGCTCGTCCAGGTCGTCCGGGCCGGGGACGCCGTCGTGCGGCTGGAGCCGCTGGTCGTACTCGCAGTTGTGCAGGAGGCCGAACTCGCGGTTGTTGACCAGCTCGTGCTCCTGGCGCTCCTTCAGCGCCTCGACCGTGAGCCGCAACTGCTGCTCGGTCTGGTTCATCGGCTGGTTGTAGAGGTCGGCCACGCGGGAGTGGATGCGCAGCACGGTCTGGGCGATGCTGAGTTCGTACTCGCGCGGACGCGCCTCGTAGTCGACGAAGGTGTGCGGGATGTCGGGCTCGCCGGAGTGGCCGGCCGCCAGCTCGACCTCCTTCTCGCCGTACTTGTTGGTCCGCTGGTCCGGGAGCGCGCGCAGCCGGCCCACGTGCTCGGTCAGGGAGTCGGAGCGCTCGGCGACCTGCTCGAAGTCCGAGCGGCTGAGCACCAGCACCACGCACGCGGTGGCGGCGCGGGCGGTGTACTCCCAGATGGCGTCGGGGTCGATCAGCGCCGCCTCCCCGAAGTAGGCGCCGTCGGCGAGGACTTCGAGCACCGCGTCGTCGCCGTACGGGCCCGTGCCGATCTTCTCGACGCGGCCGTGGGCGAGCAGGTACACCTCCTCGGTGCGGGTGCCGAAGGAGCTGATCACCTCGCCCGCGGCGATGTCGCGCTGCCGGCAGCGCCGGGCCAGCTCGCCGAGCACCTCTTCGTCCTCGTACGAGCGCAGCGCGGGCAGTTCGCCCAGCTCGGCCGGGATGACCTCGACCTGGTCCCCCGTCTTCACGAAGGTGATGCGGCCGTCCCCCACGGCGTAGGTCAGCCTCCGGTTCACCCGGTACGCGCCGCCCTGGACGTCCACCCAGGGCAGGTTGCGCAGCAGCCAGCGGGAGCTGATCTCCTGCATCTGGGGTGCGGACTTGGTGGTGGTGGCCAGGTTCCGCGCGGCCGCCGTGCCCAGGGACTGCTGCGGCTTGCCCTGCTCCGTGCGGACCTCTTCGCCTACCGACATAAGGAATTGCCCTCCCATGTTTGCCCGTGCCGAATCTCGCCTGGCACCGGTCTCGAGGCTGAGCCTTTCATCACGGAGCGTGCTCGCACCATTACCCGAAAGAAGGGGAATGGATCATCGGACTACTGGGCAGACTGGGCGACCTTGTTGACCTCCGCCGCCCGAGCGGCACGATCCCGGCCGAGGAAAATGGCCGGATCGGCTCGCACACCGAGCGAACGATGTGATTGCCGCCCCCGTACGTCGGTACAAGCACCGTGACGGGTGGGCCGGGACGGCCGGTCCGTCCAAAACTTCCCGAACGGTACGAAGGAGGCGGCCATGTCCCCACCCATGTCCGCGAGCGGTTTTCTGAGCGCGCTGAAGGCCGAGGGCGTCAAGGTCGTGGAGGTCGGCGCCTGGCGGACCCACAACCGCAACCACAAGGGTCCCTGGGGCCCGATGCACGGCGTCATGATCCACCACACGGTGACCAGCGGCAGCGCCCGCACCGTGGAGCTGTGCCGCGAGGGCTACGACGAGCTTCCCGGCCCGCTCTGCCACGGCGTCATCACCAAGGACGGCAAGGTCCATCTGGTCGGCTACGGCCGCGCCAACCACGCCGGTCTCGGTGACGACGACGTGCTCCGCGCGGTCATCGCCGAGAAGGGCCTGCCGCCCGACAACGAGGCCAACACCGACGGCAACCGGTACTTCTACGGCTTCGAGTGCGAGAACCTCGGCGACGGCAAGGACCCCTGGCCCGACGCCCAGATGGAGGCGATCGTGCGGGCCGCCGCCGCGATCTGCCGCCACCACGGCTGGACGGAACGCTCGGTCATCGGCCACCTCGAATGGCAGCCCGGCAAGATCGACCCGCGCGGCTTCACCATGGCCTCGCTCCGCTCGCGGATCAAGGCACAACTGAAGGGCTGAGGCCCCCTGAAGGGGCGACAATGGCCGGATGACCAGCGCCGACCCCCTCGCCCCGGCACTCCCCTCCCCCCTCGCGGAGGCACGGGACAACCGTTTCTCCCGGCACGGCGTACGGCTGCTGCTCAAGCGGGACGATCTGATCCACCCGGAGCTGACCGGCAACAAGTGGCGCAAGCTCGTGCCCAACATCGAGGCGGCACACGGCCGGGCGCTGGTCACCTTCGGTGGCGCGTACTCCAACCATCTGCGCGCCACCGCGGCCGCCGGGCGGCTGCTCGGGCTGCCTACCATCGGCGTGGTGCGCGGCGACGAACTGGCCGGCCGCCCGCTGAACCCGTCGCTGGCCAGGTGCGTGGCCGACGGCATGCGACTGCACTTCACCGACCGGGCCGCGTACCGCCGCAAGGGCGAGCCGGAGACCCTGGCCGCGCTCCTGCGCGCGGCCCGCGCGGAGGGCGCGTACGTCGTCCCGGAGGGCGGCAGCAACGCCGAGGCGGTACGCGGCTGCGTGGCGCTGGGCGAGGAGCTGGCGGGCCGCGCGGAGGTCGTTGCGGTGGCCTGCGGCACCGGGGGCACGCTCGCCGGCCTTGCCGCCGGACTCGCCCCCGGACAGCGCGCGCTGGGCGTACCCGTGCTCAAGGGCGGCTTCCTGGCGGCCGAGGTACGTGCGCTCCAGGAGCGCGCGTTCGGCGCCCGTACCGGCGACTGGTCGCTGGAGGAGCGCTTCCACTTCGGCGGCTACGCCCGTACGACCCCGGAACTGGACGCCTTCGCGGCGGACTTCGAGGACCGGCACGGGGTGCCCGTGGAGCGGCTGTATGTCGCCAAGTTGCTGTACGCGCTCACCGCGCTGGCCGAGGAGGGCGCCTTCCCGCGCGGGACCGCCGTGGCCGCGGTGATCACCGGGCGGCCCTTCCCGGACAGTACGTTTCAGGCCACTTCTCGGTAGGCGGCCGCCTCCTCCAGGTCGAGCCGGCGCAGCAGGGCGCGGAGCATCTCGTCGTCGATGTAGCGGTGGTCGCGCAGGCGTACGAAGACATCGCGCTCGGCGCTGATCATCTCGCGGGAGAGCCGGCGGTAGGTGTCGTCCACGGACTCGCCGGTGACCGGGTTGGCCTGGCCGAGGCGCTCCCAGACGGCGTCGCGGCGGCGCTCCATGACCGCGCGGAGCCGCTCGGCCAGCGGCGTGGGCAGGGCGTTGCGCTCGTCGGTGAGGAGTTCGTCCAGCCGGGACTCGGCCGCGCGGGACGCCTGGGCCTGGGCGTTGGCCTCGGCGAGGGTGTCCGCGCGCGGGTCGCGGGACGGGAAGCGCAGGGCACGGATCAGCGGGGGCAGGCTGAGGCCCTGGATGACCAGGGTGCCGATCACGGTGGTGAAGGTCAGGAAGAGGATCAGGTTGCGCTGCGGGAAGGGGTGGCCGCCGTGCACGGTGAGCGGGATGGAGAAGGCGATGGCGAGCGAGACCACGCCCCGCATCCCGGCCCAGCCGGTGACCAGCGCGCCCCGCCAGGTGGGGTTCTCCTCGCGCTCCCGGATGCGGGCGGAGAGCAGGCGGGGCACGAAGGCGGCCGGGTAGACCCAGGCGAGCCGGGCCAGGACGACGACCACGAAGAGGATCGCGGCGTACAGGACCGCCCGCATGCCCTCGTTGGCGCCGAGTCCCTCGACGACGATGCGCAGTTGGAGCCCGATCAGGGCGAAGACGGCGGACTCCAGGATGAAGGCGACCATCTTCCACACCGCCTCCTCCTGGAGCCGGGTGGCGAAGTCGACCTCCCACGCGCGGTGCCCGAGATAGAGCGCGACGACCACGACCGCGAGCACCCCGGAGGCGTGGAACTGCTCGGCCACGCTGTAGGCCACGAACGGGATCAGCAGCGACAGGGTGTTCTGCAGCAGCGGCTCGCGCAGATGCGTGCGCAGCCAGTGCAGCGGCGCCATGAGCACGAGCCCGACGCCGACACCGCCGACCGCCGCGATCAGGAACTCGACCAGCCCGCCCGCCCAGGTGGCGCCCTCCCCGATGGCGGCGGCGAGCGCGACCTTGTACGCGGTGATGGCGGTGGCGTCGTTCAGCAGGGACTCGCCCTGGAGGATCGTGGTGATCCTCGACGGCAGCCCGAGCCGGCGGGCGACCGCGGTGGCCGCGACCGCGTCGGGCGGCGCCACCACCGCGCCCAGCACCAGCGCGGCGGTCAGCGGCAGGCCGGGCACGATCAGATGCGCGACCCAGCCGACGACGACGGTGGCGAAGAGGACGTAGCCCACCGACAGCAGCGCCACCGGCCGCACCTGGGCGCGCAGGTCCAGGTAGGAGCTGTCGCCGGCCGAGGTGTAGAGCAGCGGGGGCAGCAGCAGCGGGAGGACGACCTCGGGGTCGAGGGTGTAGTCCGGCACGCCCGGCAGATAGGACGCGGCGAGGCCGACGCCGACCAGCAACAGCGGCGCGGGCACCGGCCCGCGCCGGGCGATCCCCGCGACGGCCGCGCTCCCCGCGATCAGCAGCAGGAGCGGCATCACGTCCATGTCCTCGCCCACCCTCGTTCTCCGCGCGGGTCCCCGCGCTCCCGACGTAATCTGGCAATCATGAAACAGTGCACGCACGTCGCCGCGCTGCCGCTCCCGGAACCCGGCCCGCTGAGCGAGACGTGCCTGGAGTGTCTCGCGGAAGGGACCGACCCGGTGCAGTTGCGGCTCTGCCTCACCTGTGGCCATGTCGCCTGCTGCGACTCCTCGCCGAACCGGCACGCCACGAAGCACCACGCGGACTCGGGTCATCCGGTGATGCGGACGTTCGAACCCGGAGACGACTGGCGGTGGTGTTTCGTGGACCACGTACTCGTGTGAAAGTGGACGGCACGGCGGTGTTCCGGGTGGTTCGAGCGCCCGATGCCTGGGTACGTCAACCCGGCGCGCGCTCTTCCCATTTGAATCCGCCCCACCCCCTAGACACGGAGCGTATACGGAGCTTTACTGTGAGTAACGCCAGGGGGCCGGGGGCGCGGGGACAGGAACGTTCCGAGCGCGATAGCGTCACCGCGGAACCACGTACGCGTTACCCCGGGGGGCGACCCTCGGCCCCGTGAAGCTTGTACCACCATGGAGGTGAGGGTGTCCCAGATCGCAGGCGAGCCCACGGCGAACCAGGACTTCGTGGAAGTCCGGCTTCCGGCCGCGGGTGCCTACCTGTCGGTGCTGCGGACGGCCACGGCCGGTCTGGCGGCCCGCTTGGACTTCACCCTGGACGAGATCGAGGACCTGCGCATCGCGGTCGACGAGGCTTGCGCGATCCTGCTCCAGCAGGCCGTGCCGGGCTCCGTGCTGAGCTGCGTCTTCCGCCTCGTCGACGACTCGCTGGAGGTCACGGTGTCGGCTCCGACCACCGACGGCCACGCCCCGTCGCGCGACACGTTCGCCTGGACCGTGCTGTCGGCCCTGGCGGGCAAGGTGTCCTCCGCCGTCGACGAGGACCGGACCGTGTCGATCAGTCTCTACAAACAGCGCGGCGCGGGCCCCGGCCCGGCGTGAGGAACGGGGACGGTCCGGTGCGGGACGAAGAGCGCGGCGCGCGAGAACTGCCGGCCAAGCAGGCCGAGAGCCTGCGGGCGGTCCCCCAGGACGGCCCCCGGCACATGGCCGACGGCGTCGACGGCATCCCCGAGCAGGCCCGGCCCCACCCGGAGGACGACTCCGCGCGGGCCGGCGGCGAGGGTGCCGTGCGGAGCGCGCCTCCGGGGGAGCGCGGCGGGGAGCAGCCCGCCGACCGCGCGGGGGCGAGGGCTCGGGGAAGGGCTACGGGCGGGACGATGAGCGAGCACGAGCGATACGCCGAGGACACCGCGCCCGGCGCGGAGACCGTCCGGGCGGCACGGCACGACCCGCACGACCGCAGCGGCGCGAGGGCGCTCTTCGTGGAGCTGCGCGGCCTGAAGGACGGCAGCCCGGAGTACGCGGAGCTGCGCAACCGGCTGGTCCGCATGCATCTGCCGCTCGTCGAGCATCTGGCGCGCCGCTTCCGCAACCGGGGCGAGCCGCTGGACGACCTCACCCAGGTCGCCACGATCGGCCTGATCAAGTCGGTGGACCGGTTCGATCCGGAGCGGGGCGTGGAGTTCTCCACGTACGCCACGCCCACGGTCGTCGGTGAGATCAAGCGGCACTTCCGGGACAAGGGCTGGGCGGTGCGGGTGCCGCGCCGGCTCCAGGAGCTGCGGCTCGCGCTGACCACGGCGACGGCCGAGCTGTCGCAGTTGCACGGCCGCTCCCCCACGGTGCACGAGCTGGCCCAGAAGCTGGCGATCTCCGAGGAGGAGGTGCTGGAGGGGCTGGAGTCGGCGAACGCGTACTCGACGCTGTCGCTGGACGTCCCCGACACCGACGACGAGTCCCCGGCGGTCGCCGACACCCTCGGCGCGGAGGACGAGGCACTGGAGGGGGTGGAGTACCGGGAGTCGCTCAAGCCGCTGCTGGAGGACCTCCCGCCGCGCGAGAAGCGCATCCTGCTGCTGCGCTTCTTCGGCAACATGACCCAGTCGCAGATCGCGCAGGAGGTCGGCATCTCGCAGATGCACGTCTCCCGGCTGCTGGCCCGCACCCTGGCCCAGTTGCGGGAGAAGCTCCTGGTGGAGGAGTAGCGGCGCCCGAGCGGGGCGTTATTCGGCGCGGCCCGGCCCGGTGATCCCGAGGGCGCGGGTCGTGGCCGGGTTGACCAGCAGGACCAGCGCGGTCACCGAGACCACGGCGAGGGCGATGCCCGCCCCGATGGCGATGCTGTCGGCCTGGAGCAGGTTGTAGGCAACCGGCAGCGCGAGGATCTGGGTGATGACGGCGGGGCCCCGGCTCCAGCGGCGTACCTGCCACAGTCCGCGCGCGGCGAGCAGCGGCAGCAGCGCGAGCACCAGCAGGGTGATCCCCCCGGTGACGGCCTGCTGACGGTCGTCGGGGCTGCCGGCGAGACCGAGCGCGAGAATCCAGCCGCCCGCCACGACGAGGGCGATCCCCTCCAGCGCGGCCAGCCCGGCGGCGTACGTCAGGCGGCGCGGACGCTCTCCGGCGGCCGGGGCGGTGTCGGCGGTCTCCGCCAGGGGCGTCTGCGCGGGGGTCTGCTCACTGCTCACCCGAGAAGGGTAGCCCCGTGTGCGACGGGCCCCGGAGGGTGCGTGGTGAGGCTCACGCCCTCTTCGTCCATGGATCTCCGGCTCTCCCTGGGCCGGATACCCCCCAGTAGGTACGCTGCCATGCATGCGTGCACTTCTCGTGGTCAATCCGGCGGCAACCACCACAAGCGCCCGCAGACGCGACGTACTGATCCACGCCCTCGCCAGCGAGATGAAGCTGGAGGTCGTCAACACCGAGTACCGCGGCCACGCGCGCGATCTGGGGCGGTCGGCTGCGGAGAGTGACGACATCGACATGGTGGTGGCCCTCGGCGGCGACGGCACCGTGAACGAGGTGGTCAACGGCCTGCTGCACGCCGGCCCCGACCCCGAGCGGCTGCCCGGTCTCGCGGTGGTCCCCGGCGGCTCGACCAACGTGTTCGCCCGCGCGCTCGGCCTGCCCAACGACCCCGTCGAGGCGACCGGCGCCCTGCTGGACGCCCTGCGCGAGCGCCGGGAACGCGTGGTGGGCCTCGGTCTCACCTCGGGTACGCCGGGCACGGCGGACGAGGCGGTGCCGGAACGCTGGTTCACTTTCAATGCCGGACTCGGCTTCGACGCCGGAGTTGTGGGCAGGGTCGAAAGGGAACGGGAGCGCGGCAAGAAGTCGACGCACGCGCTCTATGTCCGCCAAGTAGCAAGGCAGTTCATGGGTGAACCGAATCGCAGACACGGCACCATCACCCTGGAACGACCGGGTGCGGAACCGGTGTCGGAGCTCGCCGTCGCCATAGTCTCGAACACGTCGCCGTGGACGTATCTCGGCAATCGCCCGATGTACACATCGCCTAAGGCGTCGTTCGATAAAGGCATCGACGTGCTCGGGCTGAAGCGACTCTCCACGGCCGCGGTTGCCCGGTATGCGACCCAGTTGCTCACTTCGTCCCCCGAGCGTGGACCCCATGGGAGACACGCTGTCTCGCTGCACGACCTGGACCGCTTCACCTTGCATTCGAAGGTCCCTCTGCCCCTTCAGATGGACGGTGACCACCTGGGGCTGCGGACGAGCGTGACGTTCACAGGCGTTCGCCGTGCACTGCGTGTGATTGTGTGAGCGGAACGGGCGAAAGTCCTTTCACTCGAACGTTTAGGCCACCGTCCACCCCATGGAAGTACGGCTGTGACCTAGTCGACACCGAGGAATCAAAAAAAATCTTCCGGAAGGGGTTGTATCCGCCGCCGAGGTTTGCGAGTCTCTACATGGCGATCGGGACGGCCCGCAAGACCGGCTTCCAGTGGTCGCCAGAACCCCTCTTCAAAACACAGGTCCACGCCGGGGAGACCCGGTGATCGGCCCTTCACTTGTTGAGGGACTCGTGAAAGCGTTCACATTCACAAGCAATCTGCATGTAATACCAAGGAGAGGTAGCAGCCATGGACTGGCGTCACAACGCCGTTTGCCGCGAGGAAGACCCCGAGCTGTTCTTCCCCATCGGCAACACCGGTCCCGCGCTGCTGCAGATCGAGGAAGCCAAGGCCGTCTGCCGCCGCTGCCCCGTCATGGAGCAGTGCCTGCAGTGGGCGCTCGAGTCCGGTCAGGACTCCGGCGTCTGGGGTGGTCTGAGCGAGGACGAGCGTCGCGCGATGAAGCGCCGCGCCGCCCGCAACCGTGCTCGCCAGGCTTCTGCCTGACGAGTCACCCCTGCTGACAGCCTGAGCTTGGCGGCGCGTGGGCCCGACGGGTAACTCCCGTACCGGGCACCACGCTTCTCCCGCCCCCGAGCCGCAGCGCGCAGTACCCCCGATGCTTTCCCCGGGTCACCGACCTGGGGGGCTCCGCCTCAGCGGAGCAGCTCAGCAACGAGCACCAGCCTCGGACCGTCACCGGTCCGGGGCTTTTCGCTTGCCCGCGCCGGCTCAGACACCCGCCTCACTTCTGCGGCCGCACCGGAATGTCGAGGATGACCCGAGTACCGCGCTCCGGCGCCGGGATCATGTCGAAGGTGCCGCCCAACTCGCCCTCCACCAGCGTCCGCACGATCTGGAGGCCGAGGTTGCCCGCGGTGTGCGGGTCGAAGCCCTCGGGCAGGCCGACCCCGTCGTCCTGGACGGTGACCAGCAGCCGGGCCTCCTTGGTGGTGCCGCCGCGCACCGCCGAGACCTCGACCGTGCCGGTGTCGCCCTCGCGGAAGCCGTGTTCCAGGGCGTTCTGCAGCACCTCGGTCAGCACCATCGACAGCGGGGTGGCGACCTCGGCGTCCAGCCAGCCGAAGCGGCCGCTGCGCCGGCCGGTCACCTTGCCCGGCGAGATCTCCGCGACCATCGCCAGCACGCGGTCGGCGATGTCGTCGAACTCCACGCGCTCGTCCAGGTTCTGAGACAGCGTCTCGTGCACGATGGCGATGGAGCCGACCCGGCGCACGGCCTCCTCCAGCGCCTCCCGGCCGCGCTCGGAGTCGATGCGGCGGGCCTGGAGCCGCAGCAGGGCGGCCACCGTCTGGAGGTTGTTCTTCACCCGGTGGTGGATCTCCCGGATGGTGGCGTCCTTGGTAATCAACTCCCGTTCGCGGCGCCGGAGTTCGGTGACGTCCCGGCAGAGCACCAGGGAACCGATGCGGGTGCCCTTGGGCTTGAGCGGGATGGACCGGAACTGGATGACCCCGTCGTTCGCCTCGATCTCGAACTCGCGGGGCGCGTAGCCGCTGGCCGCCTTGGCGAGCGCCTCGTCCACCGGGCCCCTGGTCGGGGCGAGTTCGGCGGTGGTGCGGCCGAGGTGGTGGCCGACCAGGTCGGCGGCGAGACCGAGCCGGTGGTAGGCGGAGAGCGCGTTCGGGGAGGCGTACTGGACGATGCCGTCGGCATCCACCCGGATCAGGCCGTCGCCCGCGCGCGGGGAGGCGTCCATGTCGACCTGCTGGTCGGGGAAGGGGAAGGAACCGGCCGCGATCATCTGCGCGAGGTCCGAGGCGCTCTGCAGGTAGGTGAGTTCCAGCCGGCTCGGGGTGCGCACGGTCAGCAGGTTGGTGTTGCGGGCGATCACCCCGAGGACGCGGCCCTCACGCCGGACCGGGATGGACTCGACCCGTACGGGGACCTCTTCGCGCCATTCCGGGTCGCCCTCGCGCACGATCCGGCCCTCGTCCAGGGCCGCGTCCAGCAGGGGGCGGCGGCCGCGCGGGACCAGGTGGCCGACCATGTCGTCCTGGTAGGAGGTCGGGCCGGTGTTCGGGCGCATCTGGGCGACCGAGACGTACCGGGTGCCGTCGCTGGTGGGGACCCACAGGACGAGGTCGGCGAAGGAGAGGTCGGAGAGCAGTTGCCACTCCGAGACCAGCAGATGGAGCCACTCGAGGTCGGTGTCCCCGAGGGCGGTGTGCTGGCGGACGAGTTCGTTCATGGAGGGCACGCTGCGAGCGTACCGGGGGCGCGTCACCGGCCGGAAAGACACCCGCGGGCCGCGGCGCCTGAGAGGGACCCTCAGCCCTCCCCGCGCCGCAGCCCGGAGCATCATCGGCCGTGGGGTGTGCGGTCCCGGTCGGCCGAAGGCCGAGGAGCCGGAGCAGTCAGGGCAGAGAGCGCCGGTTCCTCGATCCGCCTTCCTGTGCGGGGAAGACGGAGGCTTGTCAGCTTGTCGTCCTGCGTGGAGCCTCTCCGCATTCTGGACTAGACCACGCGGGCGTGTCCATGGCCCGAGGGGCCCGAACCGGTGGGCGGCGGGGCCGCACCGTACCGGCAGCCTAGCCCGGCCGGGGGGCGCGTGGGAGGTCGTCGGCCTGGCGATTTCCGCCACGTACGGCGGGGGGCGCTCTGCTAGATTGGTCTAAACCACATAGCCAGCGCTCCCCCGGTCCCCAGCGACCGTCGGCCCTCTTCCAGATCGGCAGGCCCAGCGTGGAAGTTGTCATCGTCCCGGACGCCGCGGCGGGCGGCGAGCTGATAGCCGAATCC
Source organism: Streptomyces bauhiniae (assembly GCF_004784475.1). GTDB lineage: Bacteria > Actinomycetota > Actinomycetes > Streptomycetales > Streptomycetaceae > Streptomyces > Streptomyces seoulensis. The sequence continues at coordinate 711,622 of NZ_SRRT01000001.1, read as the reverse complement.
ATGGCCCAGTTGCTTCGCCGCAAGCCCGACGCCCTGCTCGGGGTGGCCACCGGCTCCACCCCGCTGCCCGTCTACCAGGCCCTCGCGGCCAAGGTGCGCGCAGGCGCGGTGGACACCCACCGGGCCAGGATCGCCCAGCTCGACGAGTACGTGGGGCTGCCCGCCGACCACCCCGAGTCCTACCGCTCGGTGCTGCGCCGCGAGGTGCTGGAGCCGCTCGGTATCCCCATGGACGCCTTCACCGGCCCGGACGGCACCGCCGACGACGTGCAGGCGGCGTGCGCGGAGTACGACCGGGCGCTCGCGGCGGCCGGGGGCGTGGACCTCCAGCTCCTCGGCATCGGCACCGACGGGCACATCGGGTTCAACGAGCCGTGCTCCTCGCTCGCCTCGCGCACCCGGATCAAGACGCTGACCGAGCAGACCCGGATCGACAACGCCCGTTTCTTCGACGGCGACATCGACCAGGTACCGCACCACGTGATCACCCAGGGCATCGGCACCATCCTGGAGGCCCGCCACCTGGTCCTGCTCGCCACCGGCGAGGGCAAGGCGGACGCGGTCGCGGCCACCGTCGAGGGCCCGGTCGCGGCGATCTGTCCCGCCTCCGCCCTCCAGCTCCACCCGCACGCCACGGTGGTCGCCGACGAGGCCGCCGCCTCCAAGCTGAAGCTGGCCGACTACTTCCGCCACACGTACGCCCACAAGCCGGAGTGGCAGGGCCTGTAGAAACGCCTCGGTCCCCGTGGGCGCACCACGGGGACCGAGCGCCAGGTCACACCCCCGCGATGACCTCCGCCGCGGCCCGGCCGCAGACGCGGGCCGCGCCGTGGGTGGCGAGGTGGAGGTGGCCCCGGGGCGGGGACTGGGGGACGCCCATCTCGACGACCACGGTGTCCGGGCGGGCGGTCAGCAGGGTGGTCAGGGCCTTGGCCATCCAGGGGTGCCGGTGTTCGTCCCGGACCACCGCGACCAGCCGGCGCTCCCCCGCCGCCGCGAGGGCGTCGGAGCCGGCCGAGTCGCCGGTGAAGCTTCCGGTGAGGGTGCCCGGCAGCAGCTTGGACAACTCGGCGGCGACGCCCCACGGGGTCTCGTCGCCCACCGCGATGTTGGCGACCGGGGTGAAGGCGGCGACGTAGGGCGCCTCGGTGAGCGGGGTGAACGCCTCGCCGCCGGTCACCGTCAGGGCCCGGCGGGCGGCGCGCAGTCCGGCCTCGGGGTCGGGGGCGGTGTCCCCGGTGGTGCCGTTCGCCGTCCAGGCGGCCAGTTCGCGCACCCGGCGGGCCGCGTCCGCGAGGCGCTCCTCGGGGAGTTCACCGGAGCGCACGGCACCCACCAGGGCGTCGCGCAGCCGCCGTACCGTCTCGTCGTCGGCGAGGCCGCCGCCCACGCAGATGGCGTCGGCGCCGGCCGCGACGGCGAGGACGCTGCCGTGCTCGATGCCGTAGGTGCCGGAGACGGCGCGCATCTCCATGCCGTCGGTGACGATCAGCCCCTGGTAGCCGAGTTCGCCGCGCAGCAGGTCGGTGAGGACCGGCCGGGAGAGGGTCGCGGGGCGGTCCGGGTCCAGGGCGGGGACCAGGATGTGGGCGCTCATCACCGCGCGGGTGCCCGCCGCGAGGGCGGCCCGGAAGGGCGCGAGTTCGCGGGCCTGGAGCACGTCGGCGGCCACGTCGATGCGGGGCAGCGCGTGGTGGGAGTCGACGGCGGTGTCGCCGTGGCCCGGGAAGTGCTTGGTGCAGGCCGCGACCCCGGCGGACTGCAGGCCGGTGACATAGGCGGCGGTGTGCCGGGCGACCAGGCCGGTGTCGGCGCCGAAGGAGCGGACGCCGATGACCGGGTTGTCGGGGTTGGAGTTGATGTCGGCGGAGGGCGCCCAGTTGAGGTGCACCCCGCAGGCGGCGAGACGGCGGCCGAGTTCCCGGGCGACGGCGTGGGTCAGCGCCACGTCGTCCACCGCGCCGAGGGCGTGGTTGCCGGGGAAGGAGGAACCGGTACGGGCCTCCAGGCGGGTGACGTCGCCGCCCTCCTCGTCGATGGCCACCAGGACGTCGGGCCGCTCGGTACGCAACTGGGCGGTGAGCGCGGCCAGTTGCCCGGGCGAGACGATGTTGCGGCCGAACAGGCCGACCGAGGCGAGGCCCTCGCCGAGCCGGCGCAGCAGCCAGTCGGGGGCGGTGGTGCCGGTGAAGCCGGGCTGGAGGACGGTGAGCGCGTCGCGCGTCAGGGTGTCCGTACCGCGGGCGATTGTCGTCATCGGGTGGCGTTATCCCTTCACGGCGCCCGCGGTCAGCCCCGCGGCCATCTTGCGCTGGACGAGGAGGAACAGCACGACGATCGGCACGGCCATCATGGTGGCGCCGGCCATCATCGGGGCGTATTCGGTGCCGTGCTTGGTGGTGAAGTTGCCGAGCCAGACGGTGGCCGTCTGGTTCTCCTGGCTGAGCAGCATCAGGGCGTAGAGGTACTCGTTCCACGCCTGGATGAAGCCGTAGACCGAGGTGGCGACCATGCCGGGGGCGAGCAGCGGGAAGACCACGCGGATGAAGGCGCCGGTGCGGGAGCAGCCGTCGACCATGGCCGCCTCCTCCAGCTCGCGCGGGATGTTGACGATGAAGCCGCGCAGGGTCCACACCGTGAACGGCAGGATGAAGGTCAGATAGGTGATGATCAGGCCGGTGAGCTTGTCGTACTGATGCAGGTCGTTCAGCAGCAGGAAGACCGGGATGATCATGGCGACGAGCGGGACCATCTGCACCGCGAGGATGCCGACGATCACGATCTTCCGGCCCCGGAAGGCGAACCGGGAGATGGCGAGCGCGGCGAGCATGCCGACGATCACGCCGATGAGGACCACGGACAGCGAGACGACCAGGCTGCGGCCGACCGGCCCCCAGAAGTCGGCGATGTCGAAGGCCCGGCTGAAGTTGTCCAGGGTGAACCCGGTGGGCAGCAGGCTCGGGTCGGGGTCGATGGCGTCCTTGGCCGGCTTGATCGCGGTGTTGAGCATCCAGTAGACGGGGAAGCCCGCGGTGGCGGCGACGAGGAGGCCGAGGATGTTCCAGCCGGCCTTGGAGGTCCGGCGGGCGGGGGAAGCCGTGCTGGTCACTCGACCTCTCCGATCTTGAGCATCTGGCGCATGTAGACGGCGACGACGCCGAGCAGCAGCACCACGGTGATGAGGGCGATGGCGGAGCCCTGGGCGTAGTCGTTGACCACGAAGGCGCGGTCGTAGGAGTAGGTGGTGAGGAGCTGGAACTGGGCCTCGGGGTGGCCGTTGCGCATCACGAAGACCTGCGGGAAGACGCCCATGTCCCAGATGACCGAGAGGGTCGTCAGCATGACGATCACCGGCTTGAGCACCGGCAGGGTGACGTACCGGAAGACGCCCCAGGAGCCGGCGCCGTCCAGCCGGGCGGCCTCCTCCAGCTCGGCGGGAACCTGGGTGAGTCCGGCGCTGAGGGTGATGACCACGAAGGGCACCGCGCCCCAGACCACCAGCAGCATGATCACCGCGAGGCCCTCGGGGCCGCTGGCGAACCAGTTGTGGCCGATCAGGTCGACGCCGGGCAGCTTGCTGATGAGGGCGTTGAGGATGCCGTAGTCGGCGTCGAAGAGCCACTTGAAGACCGTGGTGGCGACGATGACGGGCATGCCCCAGCTCGCCACCAGCGCGATGTTGATGAGGGTCTTCACCCAGCCGGAGACCCGCTGGAGCAGCAGGGCGATCAGCATGCCGATGACCATCGTGAAGACGACGGCGCCGGCGGTGAAGCCGATGGTGCGCAGCACGACCTGCCAGAAGTCGGAGTCGCTCAGCACCTTGGAGAAGTTGGCGAAGCCGACCGATTCCGGCTCCTGGAAGCCCCAGAGCTGGGACTGGCCGAACTTCTGGAACGACAGGGTGACCAGCCGGACCAGGGGGTAGCCCATGACACCGGCGAGGATCAGCAGACAGGGCGCGAGGAGCAGCCAGGGAGTGGTGGCGCCGCCCTTGGCGGAGGCCGGGCGGCGGGGCCGGGGCGGCGGGCCGGGCGGGGGCGCCTGCCGCTGCGGCGGCACCTTTGCAGGCGTGGTCGTGTCTGCGGCACTCATCGCGCTCCTCGGCGATCCCTTAAAACCTGTGCGAGCGGTACGGCGGGCGCCGCGCGGGCTTTTACGGCCCGCGCGGCGCACCGGGGTCACTTGGTGTTGATGACCTTGTCGATCGCGGCGTCCGCCTCCTTGGCGGCGTCCTGGACCGACTTCTTGCCGGTGCCGATCTGCTGGAGCATGGTCTGCAGGACCTGCGCCTTCTCGACCTGGCCCCAGCCCGGCGCCATCGGCACGAACCAGTTGGACTCGGCCGCAGTGGCCGGCACGGCGGTCGCCGGGTCGTTCTTCAGGGTGGCGAGGTCGGTCTTGTTGTTGGGCAGGTTGCCCTTGGCGATCAGGCCCTTCTGGCCCTCGGGACCGGTGAAGGCGTTGATCCACTCGGCGGCGATGTCCTGGTTGTGGGACTTCACCGGCACGGCGAGGTCGGAACCGCCCAGGAACACCGGCATGTTCTTGCCGGACGGACCGGGCATCACGAAGTTCTCGAGGTTGTCCTTGAGCTTGCCGGTCTTGTCGTTCTTCGGGTCGGCGGAGGTCGCGCCCTCCCAGGCCGCGCCGAAGATCATGGCCGACTTGCCCTGGCCGTACACGAGGTAACGGTCGGACTCGTCCTTGGTCTTGTCGCCGTGCATGTACTTGTCGAGGACCTGCTTGTAGGCGGTGAGGCCCTTGACCGACTCCGGGGAGGAGAGGGACGCCTTCCACTGGCCGCCCTCCTCCTTGGCGATGGCGCCGCCCGCGTCGTAGACGAAGGACATGGCCGCGTACCAGTCACGGGTGGGCTGGTACCAGGCGTTGAACTTGTCGCCCTCCTTCTTCTGGATCTTGTCCAGGGCGGAGGTCAGCTCGGCGTAGGTCTTCGGCGGGGTCTTGACACCGACCGAAGCGGCAACGTCCTTGCGCCAGTTGGCGACGCGGCCACCGGCGTAGTACGGCACGCCGTAGGTCTTGCCGTCGTAGGTGACCGATGCCTTCAGGCCGTCCAGCCAGGCGTCCGAGTTCTCGAACTTGCCGGGCTCCAGGGGGGCGAAGGCGCCCTTCACCATGTAGCCGAGCATCTCGGTGTTGCCCATCTCGACCACGTCGGGGGCCTTGTCGGTGGCGAGGACGGCGTCCAGCTTGGTGTTCTTGTCCGGCCAGCCGTAGTACTCGTGCTTGATCTTCAGGCCCGGGTGCTTCTTCACCACCGCGGCGTCGGCGGCCTTGACCAGGTTCGGCCAGTTGTTCTGCGCGTCGACGGTGAGCCAGACGGTCAGCGCGTCACTGTCGCCCCCCTTGCCCTCGCCGTCGTCGCTGCCGCACGCGGCGATGGAGACGATCATGCCCGCGACGCCGATCGCGGCTATCAGTCTGCGCTTCACGCCATCCTCCTCAGGGATGCCCACAACCCCCCTGCCTCCCCGCGGTGTCACACTTGCGCGTCGTACCGCCCTCGGAGCCGGGACTGGACCAATGGTGTAGACCAGCACGGGGAGCTTGGCCCAGACCAAAAGGGCTGTCAAGGGTGTTCAGGTGGGCTCCGGGCGTCCGTGACGCGACCGAGATATGCAGGGACCTTTCATTGCGCAACAGACAGTTCGGACGGCCCAGTTCCGGTGGACCACTGACCCGCCGGGCACGGGTGGACTAGACCAACCAGGGGTGCGGCGGTATACAGGGAGATCACGGAACCGGAGCCGGGAAGGCAGCCATGAGCACCGACGTCAGCAGGGCGGAGAACGAGGCCGGCGCGACCGTCCGTACCGCGCGCGTGCCCAAGTACTACCGCCTGAAGAAGCATCTCCAGGAGATGACGGAGACGCTTCCGCCGGGCACGCCGGTGCCGCCCGAGCGCACGCTGGCCGCCGAGTTCGACACCTCCCGCACCACCGTCCGCCAGGCCCTCCAGGAGCTGGTGGTGGAGGGGCGGCTGGAGCGCATCCAGGGCAAGGGCACCTTCGTCGCCAAGCCCAAGGTCGCCCAGGCGCTCCAACTCACCTCCTACACCGAGGACATGCGGGCCCAGGGGCTCGAACCCACCTCGCAACTGCTGGACATCGGGTACATCACGGCCGACGACCGGCTGGCCGGGCTGCTGGACATAAGCGCCGGGGGCCGGGTGCTGCGCATCGAGCGGCTGCGCATGGCCAACGCCGAGCCGATGGCCATAGAGACCACCCATCTCTCCGCCAAGCGCTTTCCCGCGCTGCGCCGTTCACTGGTGAAGTACACCTCGCTGTACACCGCGCTCGCCGAGGTCTACGACGTCCATCTGGCCGAGGCCGAGGAGACCATCGAGACCTCGCTGGCCACCCCGCGCGAGGCGAGCCTGCTCGGCACCGACGTGGGGCTGCCCATGCTGCTGCTGTCCCGGCACTCGGTGGACCGGGAGGGCCGGCCGGTGGAGTGGGTGCGCTCGGTGTACCGGGGTGACCGGTACAAGTTCGTGGCCCGCCTGCGGCGTCCGCAGGACTGACCGGCTCCGTTTCTCCCGCTTCTCGGGGCCCCACCAGCTCACATCGCCATATCGATACCCGGACGAGGGCTTCCGCTCCGCCGTGCCGTCACCTAGATTGCGTGCGCATTACGCGTGATCAACGAGGGGACGGAGTCCGGCATGCCCGAAGATTCTGAAGTGAGGCAACCGGTGGTGACACCGGTCCGAGTGGTCATCGGGCTGTGTCTCGTGGCGCCGTTCGTGGCGATGCTGTGGGTGGGTTCGTTCTCCAAGGTGGACCCGACGTTCATCGGCATCCCGTTCTTCTACTGGTACCAGATGCTGTGGGTGCTGGTCTCCACGTCGCTCACCATGACCGCGTACCAGCTCTGGCAGCGTGACCAGCGCTCCCGCAAGGCCCGGAGCGGGGGTGTCTCCCAGTGAAGGACGGCGTCAACGGCGTGGCGCTCGGCGTCTTCGTCTTCTTCTTCCTCGCGGTCACGGTCCTGGGGTTCCTCGCCTCGCGCTGGCGCAAGGCCGAGAACGAGCACTCGCTGGACGAATGGGGCCTGGGCGGCCGGTCGTTCGGCACCTGGATCACCTGGTTCCTGCTCGGCGGCGACCTGTACACGGCGTACACCTTCGTCGCGGTGCCGGCGGCGATCTACGCGGCCGGCGCGTCCGGGTTCTTCGCGGTGCCGTACACGATCCTGGTGTACCCGCTGATCTTCACCTTCCTGCCCCGGCTGTGGTCGGTCTCGCACCGGCACGGGTACGTCACCACCTCCGACTTCGTGCGCGGGCGGTTCGGGTCCAAGGGGCTCTCGCTGGCGGTGGCGGTCACCGGCATCCTGGCGACCATGCCGTACATCGCGCTCCAACTGGTCGGCATCCAGGCGGTGCTGGACGTGATGGGCGTGGGCGGCGGTGAGGACACCAACTGGTTCGTGAAGGACCTGCCGCTGCTGATCGCGTTCGGCGTGCTGGCCGCGTACACGTACTCCTCGGGTCTGCGGGCGCCCGCGATGATCGCGTTCGTGAAGGACACGCTGATCTACATCGTCATCGCGGTGGCGATCATCTACATCCCGATCAAGCTGGGCGGGTTCGACGAGATCTTCGCCAAGGCGGGCGAGAAGTACACCGCCGCCGGTGCGGGCGGCCTGGTCCCGGCCCCGGCGGGCCAGTGGACGTACGCCACGCTGGCGTTGGGCTCGGCGCTCGCGCTGTTCATGTACCCGCACTCGATCACCGCGACGCTCTCCTCCAAGAGCCGCGAGGTCATCCGGCGCAACACCACGATCCTGCCGCTGTACTCCCTGATGCTGGGCCTGCTGGCCCTGCTGGGGTTCATGGCCATCGCGGCCGGGGTGAAGGTGACCAACGGGCAGCTCGCCATCCCGCAGTTGTTCGAGGACATGTTCCCGGACTGGTTCGCGGGCGTGGCCTTCGCCGCCATCGGTATCGGTGCGCTCGTGCCGGCGGCGATCATGTCGATCGCGGCCGCGAATCTGTTCACCCGCAACATCTACAAGGACTTCATCAAGCCCGACGCGACGCCCGAGCAGGAGACCAAGGTCTCCAAGCTGGTCTCGCTGCTGGTGAAGGTGGGCGCGCTGGTCTTCGTCCTCACCATGGACAAGACGGTCGCCATCAACTTCCAGCTCCTGGGCGGCATCTGGATTCTCCAGACCTTCCCCGCCCTGGTCGGCGGCCTCTTCACCCGCTGGTTCCACCGCTGGGCCCTGCTGGCCGGCTGGGCGGTCGGCATGCTCTACGGCACCCTCGCCGCCTACGGCGTCGCCTCCCCCACCCAGAAGCACTTCGGCGGCTCCGCCAAGGAGATCCCCGGCATCGGTGAGATCGGCTACATCGGCCTGACGGCCTTCGTCCTGAACGTCGTCGTCACCGTGATCCTCACCTTCGTCCTCAAGGCCGTGAAGGCCCCCGACGGCATCGACGAAACCACCCCCGCCGACTACACCGCCGACGCCGGCGACCCCGGCGTGGAGGTCGAACTCCCCCCGGCGACAGCGGGCACCAGCCACTAGCAGTTCCCGCCTTCCGGCCACGGGCCGCCGTCACGCGAAAAGCGACGGCGGCCCGTCGCGTTGTCGTCCACACTGCCGGGCATGGACCTCGTCATCAGACCCGCCGACCCGGCCGAGTACACCGCCCTGGGTGAGATCACCGCGCAGGCGTACCTCCAGGACGGCCTGCTGGACTTCGGGGAGAGCGACGCGTATCTGGGTGAGCTGCGGGACGTGGCCCGGCGGGCGGCGGACGCGGAGATCCTGGTGGCCGTGCGCGGGGACGTCCTGCTGGGCGGGGTCACCTTCGTCCCGGCCGGCGGACCCATGGCCGACATCGCGGGACCGGGCGAGGCCGAGATCCGGATGCTGGCGGTCGCACGGGCCGGCCGGGGCCAGGGGGCCGGGGAGGCGCTCGTACGGACCTGTGCGGACCGGGCACGGGCCCTGGCGGGCTGCCCCGGCCTCGTCCTCTCCACGCAGCCCACGATGCACGCCGCCCACCGCATCTACGAACGCCTCGGTTTCCACCGCACCCCGCACCGCGACTGGAACCCTCTGCCGGGCGTCCTGGACCTCGCCCTGCTCACCTACGAGTTGACCCTCTGAAGCCGTCGGGACACACAACAGACACAACATCTGGGGGTGACGTGACAGGGCGGCACTAGATGTATGCTCGTGCTCGCTGTCGTCGCAGGGGAATCCGGTGCGAATCCGGAACTGTCCCGCAACGGTGTACTCGCGTGCTTCGTGCATGCCAGCGTCAGTCCGAGGACCTGCCGACAGCGGCGCCCGGCCGTCCGGTCCGGGTGCTCGAAGACGTCCGGGCCTCGTGGAGTGGGCCGGTGGACGCGACGCCGTGTGCGCTCGTGCCCTCTCCTACCCTCCGCCAGGCCCCCGTGCCCAGCGAGGGAGAGCCCCACGTGACCATCGCGCCTGCCGATCCGGCTTCAGCCACCCCGGCGACCGAGGCTTCTGTGGAGAACGACGGCCCCGGTGCCGCGCTGCTGCGGACCCTGACCGAGCTGACCGCCGACCTCCCCGACGCGGACCCCGGCCGGGTCGCGGCCGCCGCGCTGCGCGGCCGGTCGGCGCGCGCCGACGAGGCGGAGCTGCGCGAGCTGGCCACCGAGGCCGCCGCCGGTCTGATCTCGGAAGACCCCGCGTACTCCCGGCTGGCCGCCCGGCTGCTCACGCTCTCCATCCGCGCCGAGGCCGCCTCGCAGGGCGTGACCCGCTTCACCGAGTCGGTGGCCGTGGGCCACCGCGAGGGCCTGGTCGCCGACCGCACCGCCGACTTCGTGGCGCTGCACGCCGCCCGCCTCGACGCCCTGATCGACACCGGCGCCGACGACCGGTTCGGCTACTTCGGCCTGCGCACCCTGCACAGCCGCTACCTGCTGCGCCACCCCATCACCCGCAAGGTGATCGAGACCCCCCAGCACTTCATGCTGCGCGTGGCGAGCGGTCTGGCGGAGAACGACAGCGCCCCCGCCGTGGACGAAGTGGCCGCGCTGTACGGCTTGATGAGCCGCCTGGACTACCTGCCGTCCTCCCCCACCCTGTTCAACTCCGGTACCCGGCACCCCCAGATGTCGTCCTGCTACCTGCTGGACTCCCCGCTGGACGAGCTGGACTCGATCTACGACCGCTACCACCAGGTCGCCCGCCTCTCGAAGCACGCCGGCGGCATCGGCCTCTCGTACTCCCGCATCCGCAGCCGGGGTTCGCTGATCCGGGGCACCAACGGGCACTCCAACGGCATCGTCCCGTTCCTGAAGACGCTGGACGCCTCGGTGGCCGCGGTGAACCAGGGCGGCCGGCGCAAGGGCGCGGCCGCGGTGTACCTGGAGACCTGGCACTCCGACATCGAGGAGTTCCTGGAGCTGCGCGACAACACCGGTGAGGACGCGCGCCGTACGCACAACCTGAACCTCGCGCACTGGATTCCGGACGAGTTCATGCGCCGGGTCAACGCCGACGAGCCCTGGTCGCTGTTCTCCCCGGCCGACGTGCCCGAGCTGGTCGACCTGTGGGGCCCGGAGTTCGACGCGGCCTACCGCAAGGCCGAGGAGGCGGGCCTGGCGAAGAAGTCCATGCCGGCCCGCGAGCTGTACGGCCGCATGATGCGCACCCTCGCGCAGACCGGCAACGGCTGGATGACCTTCAAGGACGCCGCCAACCGCACCGCCAACCAGACGGCGCTGCCGGGCAACGTGGTCCACTCCTCCAACCTGTGCACGGAGATCCTGGAGGTCACCGACGACGGGGAGACCGCGGTCTGCAACCTCGGCTCGGTGAACCTGGGCGCCTTCGTGGCGGACGGTGACATCGACTGGGAGCGGCTGGACGACACCGTCCGCACCGCCGTGACCTTCCTCGACCGGGTCGTGGACATCAACTTCTACCCGACCGAGCAGGCGGGCCGCTCCAACGCCAAGTGGCGCCCCGTGGGCCTCGGCGCGATGGGCCTGCAGGACGTCTTCTTCAAGCTGCGCATCCCCTTCGACTCCCCCGAGGCGAAGGCGCTGTCCACGAAGATCGCCGAGCGCATCATGCTGGCCTCCTACGAGGCGTCCGCCGACCTCGCCGAGCGCAACGGCCCGCTCCCCGCCTGGGAGCAGACCCGTACCGCCCAGGGCGTGCTGCACCCCGACCACTACGGCGTCGAGCTGACCTGGCCGGAGCGCTGGGCCGCGCTGCGCGCCCGGATCGCCGAGACCGGCATGCGCAACTCGCTGCTGCTGGCGATCGCGCCGACGGCCACCATCGCCTCCATCGCGGGCGTGTACGAGTGCATCGAGCCGCAGGTGTCCAACCTGTTCAAGCGCGAGACGCTGTCGGGCGAGTTCCTCCAGGTCAACGCGTATCTCGTGCAGGAGCTGAAGAACCTCGGCGTGTGGGACGCCCGCACCCGGGAGGAGCTGCGCGAGGCCAACGGCTCGGTGCAGGGCTTCGCGTGGATTCCCGAGGACGTGCGGAACCTGTACCGCACGGCGTGGGAGATCCCGCAGCGCGGCCTGATCGACATGGCCGCCGCCCGTACCCCGTTCCTCGACCAGGCGCAGTCGCTGAACCTGTTCCTGGAGACGCCGACCATCGGCAAGCTCTCCTCGATGTACTCCTACGCCTGGAAGTCGGGTCTGAAGACCACGTACTACCTGCGTTCGCGCCCGGCGACCCGGATCGCCCGTGCGGCCGGCCGCGCCCAGGAGACCAAGACCATCCCCGTCCAGCAGGCGGCCGACCCCGACGCCGTCGCCTGCTCCCTTGAGAACCCCGAGTCCTGCGAGGCCTGCCAGTAATGTCCGACGCCACCACCAAGAATCTGCTCGACCCCGGCTTCGAGCTGACGCTGCGCCCCATGCGTTACCCGGACTTCTACGAGCGCTACCGGGACGCGATCAAGAACACCTGGACCGTCGAGGAGGTCGACCTCCACTCGGACGTCGCCGACCTGGCGAAGCTCTCCCCCGAGGAGCAGCACCTGATCGGCCGCCTGGTGGCGTTCTTCGCCACGGGTGACTCGATCGTGGCGAACAACCTGGTGCTGACGCTGTACAAGCACATCAACTCCCCCGAGGCGCGGCTCTACCTGAGCCGGCAGCTCTTCGAGGAGGCCGTGCACGTCCAGTTCTATCTGACGCTGCTCGACACCTACCTGCCCGACCCGGAGGACCGCGCGGCCGCGTTCGCGGCGGTGGAGAACATCCCCTCCATCCGCGAGAAGGCCGAGTTCTGCTTCAAGTGGATCGACTCGGTCGACAAGCTGGACCGCCTGGAGTCCAAGGCGGACCGCCGCAAGTTCCTGCTGAACCTGATCTGCTTCGCCGCGTGCATCGAGGGCCTGTTCTTCTACGGCGCCTTCGCGTACGTCTACTGGTTCCGCAGCCGGGGCCTGCTGCACGGCCTCGCCACCGGCACCAACTGGGTGTTCCGCGACGAGACGATGCACATGTCCTTCGCCTTCGACGTGGTCGACACCGTCCGCAAGGAGGAGCCGGAGCTGTTCGACGAGCAGTTGGAGCAGCAGGTCACGGACATGATCCGGGAGGCCGTCGCGGCCGAGCTGCAGTTCGGCCACGACCTGTGCGGTGAGGGCCTGCCCGGCATGAACACCGAGTCGATGCGGCAGTACCTGGAGTGCGTCGCCGACCAGCGCCTCACGCGCCTCGGCTTCGCCCCGGTGTACGGCTCGGAGAACCCGTTCTCCTTCATGGAGCTGCAGGGTGTTCAGGAGCTGACGAACTTCTTCGAGCGCCGTCCGTCGGCGTACCAGGTCGCGGTGGAGGGCACCGTGGACCTGGACGAGGACTTCTGAGCCTCCTCTCGCACTGAGCCTTGACGTCCGCGGTCCTTCTGGGCCTGCCCGAGCTGTCGGTCGACGCGCCGTTCGCGCACGATGCCGATCACCGAGGGCAGGACCAGGAGGACCAGGATGCCGAGCGTGGCGACCATTCCGATGAGACCTTCGATCTGGTTTCCGTTCATGTCATCAGCCTCGCGCTGAACGCTCCTGTCCAACACTGGCAGGACTGCCGTGGGCCCTCGAATTCCTGCCAGCGCCGAGGCACACTGGCAGCATGCTGAAGAACGTGGTCGCGGTCCTGCTGGACGGAGTGCACCCCTTCGAGCTGGGGGTGGTGTGCGAGGTGTTCGGCATCGACCGCAGCGACGACGGACTCCCGGTGTACGACTTCGCCGTGGCCTCGGCGGAGGGGCCCACCCTGCGCACCCACTGCGGCTTCACCGTCTCCACCCCGCACGGTCTGGAGCGGCTGGAGGAGGCCGATCTGATCGCCGTCCCGGCCGGCGAGTCCTACACCTCCCGCGACTATCCCCCCGCCCTGCTGGACGCCCTGCGCCGGGCCGTGGCCCGCGGCGCGCGGGTGCTCAGCGTGTGCACGGGGGTGTTCGTGCTGGCCGAGGCCGGACTGCTGGACGGACGCCGGTGCGCGGTGCACTGGCACAACGCCGAGGAGCTGAGCCGGCGCCACCCGCGCGTCACGGTCGAGCCGGACGTGCTCTACGTCGACGAGGACCCGGTGATCACCTCCGCCGGCACGGCGGCCGGGATCGACGCCTGCCTCCACCTGGTCCGCAAGGAGCAGGGGCCCGAGGTCGCCAACAAGATCGCCCGCCGGATGGTCGTACCCCCGCACCGGGACGGCGGCCAGGCCCAGTACATCGAGCGCCCGCTGCCCAAGGGCCCCTGCGACACGGTCGGCGAGGTGCTGGTGTGGATGGAGGAGCACCTCGACCAGGAGGTCACCGTCGAGCAGCTCGCCGCCCGCGCCCACATGTCCCCGCGCACCTTCGCCCGCCGCTTCCAGCAGGAGACCGGCACCACCCCGTACCGCTGGATTCTGCGCCAACGGGTGCTGCTGGCCCAGCGGTTGCTGGAGGGGACGGACGAGACGGTGGACTCGATCGCCTGGCGGACCGGGTTCGGCAACGCGGCCGCGCTGCGCCACCAGTTCGTCCGGGCGCTCGGCACCACCCCGAACGCCTACCGGCGTGCGTTCCGGGGCCCGCAGGCCGCCTGAACGCACGCCGGTCGGGGCGTACCGCTCCTCACCACTCCAGGGGCTCGACCAGCAGCCGGTGGGGACGCAGGGTGATGCCCACACGGGTGCTGGCGTCCGAGTCCTCCACCTGACGGAACCGGTACTTCGCCGAGATCGCCGCGACGATCAGGCTGAGCTGGGCCATCGAGAAGTGGTCACTGGGGCACTTGCGGTTGCCGATGCTGAAGGGCGCCATGGCGTACTTCGGCACCTCCTCGGCCCGCTCCGGCAGCCACCGGTCGGGGTCGAAGTCGAGGTGACGGGCGTAGGAGCGGGCGTCGCGCTGAATCGCGTAGGGGCTGTAGATGATGTCCGCCCCGGCCGGAATGCGATAGGCACCGAGTGCCGTGTCGGTGAGCGCGCGACGCGTCAATATCCATACCGCCGGCCGGAGTCGGAGGGCCTCGACGACGACATTGTTGGTGTGGCTCAGCTTGCGTACGTGCTCGAATCCGACCGGCGCACCGCCGGTTACCGATTCAACTTCCGCGCGCACCTTCTCCGCGTGCCCGGGATGGTCCGCGAGGATCTGCAACAGCCACATGATCGTGGAGGCGATTGTCTCGCTTCCGGGGGTGAGTATGGCGACGACCTGGTCGTGGATCTCCTGTTCGCTGATGGGATCGCCATTGTCGTCCTTCGCCTCCAGCAAAGCCGTCAGCAAATCGTCCGGCTTTTGACCGGATGCCCTCCGCTCGGTGATGATCTCGTCCACCAGCAGATGCAGATCGGCCAGTGCCCGGTTGAATTCGCGGTTGGACGGGAACGGCAGCCGGTACAGCGGTCCCAGCGGCAGCACCATGCGCCGGTACATGCCCCGGAAGACGGCGCCGAGGTCGGTGCTGAGGCGTTCGGCGCGCTCGTCCATGTACTGGCCGCGCAGCAGGCAGCGGGCCGCGACGCGCACCGCGACCCGGAAGGACTCCGAGGTGGCGTCGACGGGCACGCCGGGCCGCCAGCGCTCGGTGAGGGCGTGCGCCTCCTCCTCCATGATCGGCCCGTAGGCGGGGATCGCGGCGAGCCGGAACGCGGGCTGGATGGTGCGCCGCTGCCGCCGGTGCAGCGGGCCGTTGGCGGTGGCCACGCCCTGCTTGCCGAGGAGCCCCTCCAGCGACTCCCACACCGGTCCGTCGATCTTGTAGTCGGGGCTCAGCGCGAGTGCGCCGGTGAGCGCCGGCGCGGTGACGGCGTACACCGTCTTGGGGCCGAGCTTCAGGCGCACCACCTCGCCGTGGTCGCGCAGTTGGGACATGAACGCGAGCGGGTCGCGGGCCAGTTTCAGGCCGTGCCCGAGCACCGGGACGGCGCCCCCGGCGAGGGGCGGGTCCTTGAGTTCGGCCACTTCCCGCGTCTCGGGATCGATGGCGTCGACGGTCATTTCTCACCTGCCGCTTCGTTGTTGACGTACGGGGGTGTGGACCGGTCCTCCCAGGTGTCGACCATGTAGCGGCCGGACTCGTGGTGGAACCAGTAGACGGTGCTGAACCAGTTCCGCATATTGCCGACGCAGGTCCGTACGGCGGCGCTCAGTTCCTTTCCGCGCACGGTGCCGTCGTCGAGTTCCCCGGCGAACTCCAGCGCCTCGCGCTCGGCCTCGATGAATTCCGCGATGCAATTCTCGATGCGCCGCCTGAGTTCTTCGACGGCTTCTTCGAGGGTGAGCCCGGAATGAGTGATGAGACTTATTCCGAGATTGTGCACCTCGTCGCCCGCTATCTCCTTCGGCAGCGAGCACAGGTCGTTGTACCAGGCGGCGAATTCCTGGCTCAGCAGGGCCGCGCGCCGAAAGGCCAGGTTCTTCCGTACCGAGTCCGGGAGTTGGCATCCGGCGCTCGGTTCCAGGAGATCGGTCCATATCCAGTGCGCGAAGGTGAGCCGCCGGAGCGCGAGGTATTCCTCCACACCGGGCACCCGGCCCGCGACCCGGTTGCCGAACTCCCGGTCGTACGCCTCGATCACCTCGTGGAAGTGCCGGGCGAACCGCTGGTTCCAGGCGGGCGGCAGGAACGCGTAGAGCCGCAGCACGCTGTCCGCGAAAGCGGCTACCAGCGCGTCCTGGTGGTGCAGATGGTCCTCGGGTGCGTCGAGCGCCGTATGGAGACGCTGCCGCAGCCGCCGCCAGTCCTCGGTCCTGCCGTGCACGATGTCCCGGTCGTGCCGGTCGTCCCAGACGAAGAACCACGCGCTGTAGTCGGCGATGGCCTGGAGGACGTCGTCGGGCGCGCCCAGGTAGTAGCCGGCCATCAGGTCCGTGTAGCACAGGTTGTCGGCGTACTCGCGGACCTTGTCCGGGGACATCAGCCGTTTTTCCAGCAGCCACCGCCGGGTGTTCTCCTGGAGCCTCGGCCAATACGGGTGCAGCCGCCGGGGAAAGGCGTCCTCGATCACCGGGAGCGCGAGGGACGGTGGTACCGCGACCGCAGTCGCCGATGTGGTGCCGCGTGAGAAAGCATGCACGAACAGTCCCCTCTCGACCGCCAGGAGCACACGCCCCTCCCTGCCGTGCCGGGCGTGCGCCGTTGCGTATCCCCGCACCCCTATTCAGCACTACAACTGACCGTCTGGGGAACGGATTTGCTCCTTTCACTACCCCAAGTCGCCGGGATTCTTTCGGCGAACAGATGAACGAACAGCCACGACGCCCGGCCGGAATGGTCTCCGGCCGGGCGTCGTGGCTGTTCGGTGCGGTGGCGCCGGTTCCGCGCGGTCGCGTCAGTCGTTGGCGACCACGTCGTAGCGCGGTTCGTTCTCGGCCATCTGCCGCAGCGCGTCCTTGCGGTCCCGCTTGGAGAGACGGTCGATGTAGAGGTACCCGTACAGGTGGTCGGTCTCGTGCTGGAGGCAGCGGGCGAAGTAGCCGGTGCCGCGCACCTTGATGGGGTTGCCCTGCTCGTCCTGCCCGGTCACCTCGGCGTAGTCGGGGCGCGCGAGCGGCGCGTACGCGGTGGGCACGGACAGGCAGCCCTCGTTGCTGTCGTCCAGGCGGCGGGCGGCGGCGGGGAGTTCGACCAGCTTGGGATTGACGACCACGCCGGTGTGGCGCACGCCGTCGTCGTCCGGGCAGTCGTAGACGAAGACCTTCTTGCTGACGCCGATCTGGTTGGCGGCCAGGCCCACACCCTCGGCGGTGCGCTGGCTGGCGAACATGTCCGCGACCAGTTCCTGCAGCTCGGGGCCGAACTCGGTGACGTCCGCGCACTCCTTGTGCAGCACCGGGTTCCCGACGACCGTGATCGGCCGCGAGGTCCCGCGCTCGCGCCAGCCGGCCTCGCGCTCCTCGCAGTCCTCCGTGTCGACGACATAGCCCTCGTCATCGACGGGGAGCACGCCCACGCGCTGCTGATCGGTGTCCTGCTGAGCCATGACCGAGTGACGCCTTCCTGCACAAAAACTGGGGGGTGAATGCTGATACAGGGTACGGGTAGCGCCCTGTCAGGGGCGCGGGGAACTGCGCGACCAGCCACGACGCACCCGCACCCGGCAACGCCGATCAACAAACCTCTTCGAGATCCCGCCAGTCCCGCGAGTCCGGACTGTCCGCAACCCACCCGTCCAGCAACCCCCGAACCAGCGAAGCCGGCGCAGCAATCCCACACTCCCGCTCCGGTACCCAAAGCTGCCCATCGGTCCGATGCCCCAGCGGACCGGGATGACCCGGCTCACTGTGATCGTGGGGATCGAGATGCACACCCTCCCCCTCGTCGGACGGCATCCGCGACTCCGAACACATCCGGCACAGCAACCGCACGGAAGAGGACCAGTCCTCCGCCGCGAACCCCGCGTCCGCGGCGAGCTGCTCCAGCGCGTCCCGGTCCGCCTCGGTCGCCGCCTCCAGCAGCACCACCCAGGTCGGCACCGGCGAGGGCGCCCACAGCTCGATCTCGTCGAAGACCGGATAGGAGTGCCCGGTGGACGTGGTCCGCTCACCGTGCGGAACCCCGTCGTGCAGCACGACCTCGCCCCAGCGCCGCCCCGAGGACGGCAGCGGGATGGACAGCACCTCGATCCGCGCCGGGTCCAGCCGGCGCCCCCAGACCACCTCGGCCTCACCCTCCGGGGAGAGCCGTACGGCCGCGCTGCCCAGCTCCATGCCGAGCGGCTCGCCGAGCGCGGTGGCGCCGCCGGGCACCTTCAGTCCGTACGCCTGCCAGGCGCGGCGGGCCAGCGGCCAGTCCTGGAGCGCGGTGGCGGCGATGCCGACGTTCCACCAGTCGGGCGCGCCGGTCTCCCGGTCCAGCAGGGCGACCGCGCGCAGCCCGGCGGCGCGGGCCTGCTCCCAGTCGTGCCGGAACTTGTGCAGGAGGGCCAGGTTGAACCAGGACTCGGCGAGCCAGGGCTCCAGATCGGCGGCGCGGGTCAGCAGTTCGCCCGCGTCCTCGTACCGGCCGTCGCCGATGAGCGTGAACGCCCGGTCGGTGGCCTGCCGCCAGGAGGCGGAGGGCCGGTTCCGTACCTTGCCGAAGATCCTCACGATTCCCGCCTGCCAGTTCCGTTCCGCTCAGTGGGCTGGCTTTTGCCCCCGGACTGCCTCTCCCTCGCATCCAACCACGTCGCATGGGAGAGGCGCTCATTACCCATCGGTTACCCAGCAACCGGCAGGGTCAGACAGTCGCGGGACAGGACCCGCGCCAGTGATTCCACCACCTCGGGGGCGTAGTCCCCGGCCGTGGCCAGCCGCAGTTCCTCCAGTGCGCGCAGGGGGCCCTCCACCCCGGCGTCGCGGGACTTCTCCTCGTAGGCGTTGACCGCGCGCACGATGCGGGCGGCGACCGGCTGGTCCCGGTAGGGGTCGGCCTGCCGCTCCACCACTACGGCGACGGCCGCCGCCACCCCGGTCTGCCGGACCACGGCCCCGCCGAGCAGGGCAATCCGGCGCTGCTCCGCGCCGGGCAGCTCCGCGGTGGCGCCCGCGGGGACCGGGTCGACCAGGCTGAGCTGGCCGATGTCGTGCATCAGCGCCGCGTGCTCCAGCACGGTCAGCTCCGTGCCGGTGAGCCCGAGGTCCCGGCCCACCGCGAGGCTGAGGGCGGCGACCCGGCGGGCGTGGCCGGCCGGGGTGTACCCGGCGATCTCGGTGGCGCGGGCCAGCGAGGTGATGGTCTGCCGGTAGGTGGCGCGCACGGCCGCGTACCGGCGCAGCGACAACTGGGTGAGCAGCAGCGGGAGGCAGAACACCGGCAGCGCCCAGAGTCCGGCGACGGCGACCGCGAGCGCCATCACCGCGCCGGTCGCGCAGACGGCGGACCCGATGCCGAGCAGCCCGCGCAGCTCCTCGCGCAGCAGCGGACCGAAGGGCCAGCCGGTGCGGGAGCGGGCGAGCGCGGCGGCCAGTACGGCGTCGCACAGCGCGGTCAGGACGAGCAGCGCGACGAGCGTCAGGGCGTAGGCGGAGCCGTCCCAGTGCTCGAACACCCCCCGGCTGTACAGGGGTTGGAAGCAGACGGCGGCGAAGCCGACGGTGAGGACGCGGCGGGCGAGGTGGTCCAGGGTGGGGCTGCTGCCGCGCCAGATGTGCGGCACCCCACCGAGCAGCGAGGCGACCAGCACCACGGTGAGGATCTGATCGGCGCCGTGCTCGGCGGGGTGCCCGGCGTCGGCGCCGAGCAGGGCGTACGAGAGGGAGCCCGCGGTGCCGAGCGGTGCGGCGCGGCGGGAGCCGCCGCCCTGCCAGCGGGTGAGTTCGCCGACGGCTATGAGGACGCCGAAGGCGAGCGCGGTGCCCCGCTCGTCGACGCCGTTCCACAGGGTGGCGCCGAACGCGACGGCGGCGAGGAGCGCGGCGGCGCCGTGGATCAGGCGGCGAGCGGTCAGGCGGGCGGTCACCGATGGGCCCCGGTGGTCCGGCCGTGGGTGCGCTGGCGCGGCGGGACGCCGGGGGCGGGTTCGTCGGCGGTGACCTCGGGCCGCCAGCCGTGCCGGCGCAGGGCGGCGGCGAGCGCGCCGACCATCCGGGGGTCGAACTGGGCGCCCGCGCACCGCTCCAGCTCGGCGACGGCGGCCTCGACCGGGCGGGCCCGGCTGTAGGAGCGGGTGGAGGTCATCGCGTCGAAGGCGTCGGCGACGGCGACCACGCGGGCGCACTCGGGGATCTGGGTGCCGGCGAGCCCGTAGGGGTAGCCGCTGCCGTCGAGGCGTTCGTGGTGGTGCAGGATCGCCGCGCGGGCCTCCCCGAGGAAGGAGATGCCACGGGTCATCTCGTGGCCGTACTCGGGGTGGAGTTCGATGATCCGGCGTTCCTCGGGGGTGAGCGGGCCGTCCTTGCGCAGCAGCCGGGTGGGGACGCCGAGCTTGCCGACGTCGTGCAGGATGCCCGCGAAGCGCAGCACCTCCACGCGTTCGTCGTCCAGGCCGAGCTGGCGGGCGATCATCACGGACGCCCGGCCGACGCGCTCGCTGTGGCCCCGCGTATAGCCGTCCTTGATGTCGACGGCCTGGACCAGGGCGCGGATGGTGGCCTGGTGGGCGGCGCGCTCGCGGTGGTACTGGGCGAACACCCAGCAGGAGACGCCCATCGGCAGCAGCACCAGCAGGGCTGCGACGGGCCCGTAGGGGCTGCGCCAGAGCACGGCGGTCATCAGTCCGGCCAGCCCGTGCACGCCGACCGGGGCGAGGGAGCGGGTGAACAGCCCGCGCCAGGCCCGGCGGAGCGGCACCCGGTCGGCGGCGGCGTGCATGGCGCCGTCGAGCAGGGTGAGCACCAGGCAGAAGGCAAGCACGGCCGCGCCGGCCGGCAGCAGCGCGTACGGGAAGACGGAGTCGTCGACGGCCGCGCCGCCGTCGAGCGCGTGATGTGTCCGGGCGGCGGCCCACACGGCGAGGGCGGGCCGGGCGGCGCGCCAGACGCGGCGCGGCAGGGCCGGCGTGTGCTCGACCGGGGAGAGCAGGGCGGCGGGCAGCGGGACGAGCGCGGCGGCGGCCGGGGTCAGGAGGAAGGCCGCGGCGAGCAGGACGGGGTAGAAGGTGCCGCCGAACCGGCGGCGGACGACCTGGTCGCAGAGCGCGTAGAGCGCGGCGAGGAGTCCGAGGGCGCCCCAGGGGGTGGGGCCGCCGAGGGCGGGCAGTGCGCAGAGCGCGGCGAGCAGGGCGGCACCGGCCACGCAGACCCGTGCTCTTGCCGGAACCGCCTCCATTGACGCCCTCCCCGACCGTGCCCCGTCCGGGGTGGAGCGTAGGACGGGGTACGGGGGAGGCGGGGGCTAGTCCGCTGGGATTAGCACGTTCGGGTGACGGAAGCGGCGGTCAGCTCTCGCGGGCGGCCGCGGTCACGTCATGCTCGGGGACGGTGCCGCCGGAGCGGATCAGCTCGATCCGGCCCATGACCTTGGCGCGCAGGTCGGCGGGGACGTCGTCATGTCCGCAGCACCGCTTGACCAGCTTCTTGACGGCCTGCTCCAGGCCGTACTTCTCCAGGCACGGGTGGCATTCCTCGAAGTGGTGCTGGAACTTGTCGCGGTCGACGTCCGGCATCTCGCTGTCGAGAAACTCGTACAGATGGTCCAGGACCTCACTGCAGTCCGTCTCGTGCGGCTCTCCGCAGCTCATGAGCCCGAGCCTTTCGCTTCGTTCGACTCTCCGGCGCCCGCGGGGACCAGGCCGCGCTCGCGCGCGTAGTCCTCCAGCATGCCGCGCAGTTGGCGACGGCCCCGGTGCAGCCGGGACATCACCGTACCGATGGGTGTCCCCATGATGTCCGCGATCTCCTTGTACGCAAAGCCCTCTACGTCCGCGAGGTAGACCGCGATGCGGAACTCCTCGGGGATCGACTGGAGCGCGGACTTCACGTCCGAGTCCGGCAGGTGGTCCAGCGCCTGGGACTCGGCGGAGCGCAGCCCCGTCGACATGTGCGACTCGGCACGCGCGAGCTGCCAGTCCTCGATCTCCTCGGCCGCGCTGCGCTGGGGTTCGCGCTGCTTCTTGCGGTACGAGTTGATGAAGGTGTTGGTGAGAATCCGGTACAGCCACGCCTTGAGGTTGGTGCCTTCGCGGAACTGGTGGAACGACGCGTACGCCTTGGCATACGTCTCCTGCACCAGGTCCTCGGCGTCGGCCGAGTTGCGCGTCATGCGCAGGGCGGCCGAATACATCTGGTCGAGGAATTCGAGCGCGTCCCGCTCGAAGCGCGCGCTGCGCTCCGTGCTGCTCTCGGCGCCCGTCTCCGCGCTCACGCCCTGGCCCTCGGGCTGCTCCGCCTGGCCGCTGCCGGCCCCTGCGTCGGTACCGGTGACCGGACCCACCTCCTCAAGTTCCCGCGCGAGGCCGAGACCGGCCCCACTCGTTTCGGAGGATAGAACACGACCCGTACCCGCCGCCGCTCGAATCGGAGCGGTCTTGGCCGCGTGCAGCACCGTCCAGTCCAGGTCAGTGCGGCTGCTGCGACTCGGACATGCGGTCGAACCCATGCGGCTGACTTCCTCTCCCGCGACGACGCCTCACCGGCGCTCCAGTACTTCTGTCCGCCACAACAGCGGTGCCCCGTCCGGCATTCCCGAGGGTCACCCGAGTGACGCGGCCCACCTGGTGACGGCGTCCGTCACGGTCTGCAGCGCGGCCTCCTGCGTCACGGGGGCCCGCTTGGGCACCGCGAAGGAGTGGTCGCCGTAGGGCACCTCGACCAGCTCGAATCCGCCCTCGGGGAACTCCTCGGGGCGGCCGAAGGGGTCGTTCCCGCCCTGCACGACGAGCGTGGGCACCCCGGCGCCGAGCAGCTCGTCGGCGCGGGACTTCTCGGGCTTGCCCGGCGGATGGAGCGGGAAGCTCAGCGCGAGCACCGCGTGGGCGCCCAGCTCGGTGGCGGTGCGGCAGGCGACGCGGGCGCCCGCGCTGCGCCCGCCGGAGATCACCGGCAGGCCGGGCCGGGTCAGCGCGGGCCACAGGCCACGCCAGCCGGTGTCCAGCGTCTTCGGCGCGGGGGCGACCTTGCGCCCGGCGACCCGCCAGGGCTGTTCGACCAGGGCGACGCTCACCCCGTGCGCGGGCAGCGCGGCGGCGAGTGCCTGGAGGTCGCGGGCCTCGATGCCGCCCCCGGCGCCGTGACTCACGGCCAGGACGAGGCGGGGTTCGGGCGCGTGGTGCCAGGTGACGCGGGCGGTCCCGGCCTCGGTCTCGACGGTCTCGATCATGCTGGGGATCACATCAGAAGAGTGTGCCCTCCTCGGGCCCCTCCAGCTCCTTCAGCAGCTCCGGCCCGTTGTTGCGGACGTTGCTGACGGCCGTCGGCACCGGGTAGGCCCGCATCAGGCCCTCCGGCGGCGGGGCCAGCAGCTCCCGCAGCTCCTCGGGGTCGGTGCGGGCGGGGTCCAGCCAGGCGTCCCAGCGGTCCGGGGTGAGCATCAGGGGCATCCGGGGGTGGATGTCGGCGAGCGAGCCGGGGCCCTCGGCGGGGGCGACGGCGAGCGGACCCTGTTCCGCCTCGGTGGTGATCACCGAGCAGGTCGCCCACCAGGCGCCGGGGTGGTCGTCGGGCAGGGTGCGGTCGCGCCAGAACTCGTACAGCCCGGCCATGGCGAACACCGAGCCGTCGGCGGGGGTCACGAAGTACGGCTGCTTGCGGGCCCGCTTCTTCTTGCCCTCCACCTCCAGGTCGCGCTCCTGCTCGCCGGTGACCCACTCGTAGTAGCCGTCGGCGGGCAGGATGCAGCGGCGGGCGGCGAAGGCGCGGCGGTAGGCCGGCTTCTCGTGCACGGTCTCCGCGCGGGCGTTGATCATCCGGGCGGCACCCTCGGGGGTCTTGGCCCAGGACGGCACCAGTCCCCACTTCAGCCGGCGCAACTGGCGAACCGGACGGCGGTCGGCGGCGTCTTTCAGCGGACGGTCCAGGACCGCGTAGACCTCCTTGGTCGGGGCCACGTTCCAGTCCGGCGCCAGGGTCTCCTCGGGTTCCGGGGTACGGTCGCCCCCGTCCGCCGGGGCAGGGGGGACCCCCACCTCGATGTCGAAGACTCCCGCGAGATCCTCTGGGCTACGACTGGCCGCATACCGTCCGCACATACCAGCCACAGTGCCAGAGTCCGTCCGACGACAGGGAGCCACCCGCAGACATGGACAGCAACACGACCACCGCGCTGCCCGATCTCTGGGACCGGCTCAGCGGCACCCAGTCCGGTCCCGACCTGTGGGTGGTCCTCGCCACCCTGGCCGCCGCGCTCGCCGTGGTCGCCCCGCACCCGGTGTGGCGGGTGGCCCGGAACGCGATCACCATCGCGCACGAGGGCGGCCACGGGCTGATCGCGCTCGTCACCGGCCGCAAGCTGACCGGGATACGGCTGCACTCCGACACCAGCGGCCTCACGGTGAGCCGGGGCAAGCCGTACGGGCTCGGCATGATCCTGACGGCCGCCGCGGGCTACACCGCGCCCTCGCTGCTCGGGCTCGGCGGGGCCGCGCTGCTGGCCGCCGGGCGCATCACCCTGCTGCTGTGGGTGGCGACCGCCCTGCTGCTGGCGATGCTGGTGATGATCCGCAACGCCTACGGGGTGCTGACCGTGGTGCTGACCGGCGGGGCGTTCCTGCTGGTGTCGTGGCTGGCGGGACCGCAGGTGCAGGCGGCGTTCGCGTACGCGGTGGTGTGGTTCCTGCTGCTGGGCGGGGTGCGTCCGCCCTTCGAGCTGCAGGCCAAGCGGATGCGGGGCGGCGCCGGGGACTCCGACGCGGACCAGCTCTCCCGGCTGACCCATGTGCCGGCCGGGCTGTGGCTGTTCCTGTTCCACGCGGTGTCGCTGTGCTCGCTGATCGGCGGCGGGCAGTGGCTGCTGCGGCTCTGAGCGCCGCCGGGCGGGTTCGATCAAGATCTGGGTGCGGTCCCAGCCACTAAAGTGGGGCGCATGACCGTGAACCCCGCTCACACCGCCCTCTGGCCCGCCCCGCACGCGACCGGGGCCGTCGACGCGACGGTCCACGTGCCCGGTTCCAAATCGGTCACCAACCGGGCCCTGGTGCTGGCCGCCCTCGCCTCCGAGCCGGGCTGGCTGCGCCGTCCGCTGCGGTCGCGGGACACCCTGCTGATGGCCGGGGCGCTGCGCGCGATGGGCGTGGAGATCGAGGAGGGCGTCGGCCCGGACGGGTCCGGCGAGGCGTGGCGGGTGCTGCCGACGGGGCTGCGCGGCCCGGCCACGGTGGACGTCGGCAACGCGGGCACGGTCATGCGCTTCCTGCCGCCGGTCGCCGCGCTGGCCGACGGCCCGGTCCGCTTCGACGGCGACCCCCGCTCCTACGAGCGCCCGCTGCACGGCGTGATCGACGCGCTGCGCGTGCTGGGCGCCCGGATCGACGACGACGGCCGGGGCGCGCTGCCGCTGACCGTGCACGGCGGCGGGGCGCTGGAGGGCGGCCCGGTGTCGGTCGACGCGTCCTCGTCGTCCCAGTTCGTCTCGGCGCTGCTGCTGTCCGCGCCGCGCTTCAACCAGGGCGTGGAGGTCCGCCACACCGGCGCGACCCTGCCCTCGCTCCCCCACATCCGGATGACGGTGGACATGCTGCGCGCGGTCGGCGCCCAGGTCGACACCCCGGAGTCGGGCGGCGAGCCCAACGTGTGGCGGGTGACGCCGGGCGCGCTGCTGGGCCGGGACCTCACGGTCGAGCCGGACCTGTCCAACGCCCAGCCGTTCCTGGCGGCCGCCCTGGTCACCGGCGGCAAGGTGACGATCCCGGACTGGCCGGAGCGCACCACCCAGCCGGGTGACCGGCTGCGGGAGATCTTCACCGAGATGGGTGGCTCCTGCGAGCTGACCGAGTACGGGCTGGTGTTCTCCGGTTCCGGCGCGGTGCACGGCATCGACGTGGACCTGGGCGACGTCGGCGAGCTGACCCCCGGCATCGCCGCGGTCGCCGCCCTCGCCGACTCCCCCTCCACCCTGCGCGGCGTGGCCCACCTCCGGCTGCACGAGACGGACCGGCTGGCCGCGCTCACCAAGGAGATCAACGAACTCGGCGGCGACGTCACCGAGACCGCCGACGGCCTGCACATCCGGCCGCGCGCGCTGCACGGCGGGGTGTTCCACACCTACGACGACCACCGGATGGCGACGGCGGGCGCGATCATCGGCCTGGCCGTGCCGGGGGTGCGGATCGAGAACGTGGCGACGACGGCGAAGACCCTCCCGGACTTCCCCGAGCTGTGGGCCGGGATGCTCGGTAACTGAACGGTCGGGACGAGATCATGCGCCGCTACGGCAAGCACACCGACGAGGACGACATCCGCACGCGTCCCAACCGCAAGGGCAACCGCCCGCGGACCAACATCCGGCCCAAGCACGAGGACGCGGCGGAGGGCATGGTCCTCACCGTCGACCGGGGCCGGCTGACCTGTCTGGTCGAGGGGCGGACCATCACCGCGATGAAGGCCCGCGAGCTGGGCCGCAAGGCGGCCGTGGTGGGCGACCGGGTCTCGATCGTCGGTGACCTGTCGGGCCAGAAGGACACCCTCGCGCGGATCGTGCGCATCGGGGAGCGCTCCTCCCTGCTGCGCCGCACCGCCGACGACGACGATCCCTACGAGCGCGTCGTGGTGGCCAACGCCGACCAGCTCGCCATCGTCACCGCCCTCGCGGACCCCGAGCCCCGCCCCCGGCTGATCGACCGCTGCCTGGTCGCGGCCTTCGACGGCGGCCTCACGCCCCTGCTGGTCATGACCAAGTCGGACCTGGCCTCCCCGGACAAGCTGCTGGAGCTGTACGGCGACCTGGACATCCCCTACGTGGTGACCAGCCGCGAGGAGCTGGAGAACGGCGACGCGGCCGACCGGGTCCGCGAGCAACTGGACGGGAAGATAACGGCGTTCGTCGGCCACTCCGGCGTCGGCAAGACCACCCTCGTCAACGCCCTGGTCCCGAAGGACCTCCGGCGCAGCACGGGACACGTCAACGCGGTGACCGGCCGGGGCCGGCACACCACCACCTCCGCGCTGGCGCTGCCGCTCGGCGACGGCGAGGGCTGGGTCGTCGACACACCGGGCGTACGGTCCTTCGGGCTGGCGCACATCGACCCCTCACGGGTGATCAACGCCTTCCCGGACCTGGTGCCGGGGACGGCCGGCTGCCCGCGCGCGTGCAGCCACGACGAGCCGGACTGCGCGCTGGACGCCTGGGTGGCCGAGGGCCACGCGCGCCAGGCCCGGCTGTACTCGCTGCGCCGGCTGCTGGCGACCAGGGAGCGCCGCGAGGGCGACTGAGGCTCGCGTGGTTTGCCGGAGCGCGGGTTCGGTAAGTGCATAATCGCACCGAGCCGGAGATCCGGACCTAGGGGAGGACAGCGCATGGCGTGGCTGCTGGTCATCGTCGCCGGGCTGCTGGAGACCGGTTTCGCCGTGTGCCTGAAGCTGTCCCACGGGTTCACCCGGCTCTGGCCGACCATCGCCTTCGCCTCCTTCGCCCTCGGCAGCTTCGGCCTGCTGACCCTGGCCCTGAAGAAGCTCGACGTCGGCCCGGCCTACGCGGTGTGGACCGGCATCGGCGCGGCGGGCACCGCGATCTACGGCATGGTCTTCCTCGGCGACCTGGTCTCCACCCTGAAGATCGTCTCCATCTCCCTGGTGATCGTCGGGGTGATCGGCCTCCAGTTGTCGGGGTCGGCGCACTAACTGTCGAGGTCCCGGTGCAGGGCGTGGTGGACGAGGGCCGCGGTGCCGCCCTCGCCGGCCGGTGCCGCCACGCAGGACAGGCCGAGCCGGAGGGCGAGTTCGCAGGCGAAGGCCAGCTTCGCGGTGTCGGACGCGGGGACGCCGGGTGCGGCGAGGACGGCCACGGCCCGGTCGCGCACCATCCGCAGGAAGTCTCCGGGCGCGGGCAGCGGCCCGTCGGCCCGGCGCTGCGCGGGCACGGTGGAGGTGGAGGGCACGCCGGGGCGGGCGGGCTCGGGGAGCCGTTCGGTCCAGCTTCCGGTGAGCATGGCCCGTACCAGCGCGTTGCCGCGGGCGGCGGTGGCGGTCCACTCGGCGGTGGCGGCGAGCCGGTCGCGGGGGTCTGTGTGGGTGGCGAGGGCGCGTTCCACGCCGGCGAGGTAGCCGTCGGCCTCGCGCCGCATCAGGGCGCGGGCCAGGCCGTCCTTGCTGCCGAACTCGTTGTAGAGCGTCTGCCGGGACACTCCGGCGGCCGCGGCCACGTCGACCATCCGTACCGTCGACCACGGCCGATGGGCGAGCGCTCTGCCAGCGGCGTCCAGCAGCGATTCGCGGGCTGCGGGCATCTTCGCCTCCCTGGGGCGAGCTGTGGCGCTTAGATTTGACTCGCCCACCGGCGCTGTCAAGGGTCCGGGGGCGTACCGGGGGCGCGGTTCGGCCAGTGCGCCGTGCGCCGCGCCCGCGCTCCCCCTGGTGGCTTCCGGACACCCGCGGCCGATACGGTCGTCACATGCCGGACTATCTCGACGATCTGCGCCTCGCCCATGTCCTCGCGGACGCCGCCGACGCGACCACCATGGAGCGCTTCAAGGCCCTCGACCTGAAGGTCGAGACGAAACCGGACATGACCCCGGTCAGCGAGGCGGACAAGGCCGCCGAGGAGCTGATCCGCAACCACCTCCAGCGCGCCCGCCCCCGTGACTCGGTACTGGGCGAGGAGTACGGCGCCGAGGGCTCGGGCCCGCGCCGCTGGGTGATCGACCCGATCGACGGCACCAAGAACTATGTGCGCGGGGTCCCGGTGTGGGCGACCCTGATCTCGCTGATGGAGGCGGGTCCGGGCGGGTTCCATCCGGTCGTGGGCCTGGTCTCGGCGCCCGCGCTGGGCCGCCGCTGGTGGGCCGCGAAGGACCACGGCGCCTTCACCGGGCGCAGCCTGACCTCGGCGAGCCGTATCCACGCCTCCGGGGTGAGCGACCTGGCCGACGCCTCCTTCGCCTACTCCTCGCTCACCGGCTGGGAGGAGCGCGGCCGGCTCGACGGCTTCCTGGAGCTGTCCCGCGAGGTGTGGCGCACGCGCGCGTACGGCGACTTCTGGCCGTACATGATGGTGGCGGAGGGCTCGGTGGACCTGTGCGCCGAGCCGGAGCTGTCGCTGTGGGACATGGCGGCCAACGCGATCATCGTCACCGAGGCGGGCGGCACCTTCACCGGCCTCGACGGCCGTCCGGGCCCGCACAGCGGCAACGCGGCGGCCTCCAACGGCCTGCTGCACGACGCGCTGCTGGGACGCCTCGGCGACTGAGCGCACCCGCCGGGGCCGCGCGCCCTCAACAGGCCGCGCGCGCCCCCTTGTTGACCTCCCTTTTACCTGGCACTCTGAAGCCTCCCTCACTTGTGAATTCGTGAATCCGTGCTGGTGCGGCGCGGGTTCCGCAGGAGGTGGCTGAAGCCCATGCTCGTTCCCGCCCCCGCATCGCCCCCCACGCTCGTCAAGGACGCCATGAGCACGGTGGTCCTCACCATCGGCCCCGCCCACACCCTCCGCCAGGCCGCAGCCCTGATGTCCGCCCGCCGGGTCGGCGCCGCCGTGGTGCTCGACCCGGACGCGGGCGGCATCGGCATCCTCACCGAACGGGACATCCTCAACTCCGTCGGCCTCGGCCAGGACCCGGACGCGGAGTCCGCCCAGGCCCACACCACCACGTCCGTGGTCTTCGCCGCCCCGGCCTGGACCCTGCGCGAGGCCGCGAGCGCCATGACGCACGGCGGCTTCCGGCACCTGGTCGTCCTGGACGGGGGCGAGCCCGCCGGCATCGTCTCGGTCCGCGACATCATCCGCTGCTGGGCCCCGGCCCGCGCCCCCGAACCGGCCCTCTGACCCCGCCGGAGCCGGGTTGGACCGAGTCCAATCCTGCTCCGATTCCAAAGTCACACCTGTTCGGGATCTGTTCTGCCTGCTGTTACCCTGGCTGCCATGAGTGACCTTCTGGACCGGCTGCGTGGACGCGGATGGCGGCTGACCTCGCAGCGCCGAGTGGTGGCCGAGGTGCTGGACGGCGAACACGTCCACCTCACGGCCGACGAGGTCCACGCGCGCGCCGTGGTGAAGCTGCCCGAGATCTCCCGCGCGACCGTCTACAACACCCTGGGCGAGCTGGTCTCGCTCGGCGAGGTGCTGGAGGTCAGCACGGACCACCGCGCCAAGCGGTACGACCCCAACGCGCACCGCCCGCACCATCACCTGGTCTGCTCCCGCTGCGGCGCGATCCGTGACGTGCACCCCACCGGCGACCCGCTCACCGACCTCCCCGACACCGAGCGCTTCGGCTTCGCCGTCTCCGACGTCGAGGTGACCTACCGGGGCCTGTGCCCGGAGTGCGCGGCCGCCTGACGCACCGCCTTGGGGCTTGCATACGACCGAGGGCCGGAATCCATTCGGATTCCGGCCCTCGGCCTTCAGTAGCGGGGACAGGATTTGAACCTGCGACCTCTGGGTTATGAGCCCAGCGAGCTACCGAGCTGCTCCACCCCGCGTCGGTGAACACGACACTACGGGACCCCTGGCCGCGAAGGCAAATCCGTTCCCTCGCATCCCTCCGCGCACCGTCCGCCCAGCTCAGGCCGACAGCTCCTCGCGCAGCGCCCCCTCCAGCCGGGCCGCCCGCTCGCCGACCTCCTTCGGGCCCAGCTCCATCGCGCGGGCCGCCCAGCGCTGTCCCTCGGCCAGCTCGCCCCGGCGCGCGTACACCAGGGCCAGGCGCAGCGCGGCCCGGCCGTGCCCGGCGTCGGCGGCCCGGGTCCACCACACGGCGGCCTCGGGCTCGCTGCCCTCGCGGGCCAGCAGCAGCCCCAGGTTGAAGGCGCCGTTGCGGGACCCGGCCTCGGCGGCCGCCCGGTACCAGCGCGCCGCCTCGACCACGTCACCGCGCGCCGCCGCGAGCATGCCGACCCGCACCTGGGCGCGCCGGTGGCCCTGGCCGGCCGCCCGCTCGTACCACTCCTCGCACTCGGTCTTGTCGTGCACGCTCTCGCCCAGCTCGTGCGCGGGCTCCGGCGGACGGCGCGCGTCCAGCACGGTGGCCAGCCGGTACGCGGCCTCCGCGCTGCCGCCGCCGGCCGCGCACCGCAGATGGCGCTCGGCGGTCTGCTCGTCGCCCTCGCGCAGCCGGGCGATGCCCACCTGGAGGGCGGCCTCGGTGTGCCCGGCGGCGGCCGCCCGCTCGTACCAGCGCACCGCGGCCTCGCTGTCCTCCGCGGTGTCGCGGCCCGCGTGCAGGATGCCCAGGTTGAACGCGGCGTCCACGCTGCCGGCCTCGGCGGCCTTGGAGAACCAGGGCTCGGCGCCGCTGGTGTCGCCGCCCCGCAGCAGCAGGATGGCCAGCGCGTTCGCCGCCTCCCGGTGGCCCGCGTAGGCGGCGCGCCGGTACCACTGCTCGGCCTGGGCGGTGCGGCCCTGCTCGGCGCAGAGCAGCCCGAGGTTGTAGGCGCCGTTGTCATCCCCGGCGTCCAGCGCGGCCCGGTACCAGCGCTCGGCGGTCTGGGTCTCGCCGCGCTCGGCGTGCAGGGCGCCCAGCGCGTTGGCCGCGTTGCCGTCGCCGTCCTGGGCGGCGCGCAGCCACCACACGGCCGCGCTCTCGGTGTCCCCCGCGTCGCGCAGCAGGAAGCCGAGCGCGCAGGCGGCTCGGGCCTCGCCGTCCTTGGCGGAGGTGAGGTACCAGCGCCCGGCCTCCTTCAGCTCGCCGCGCTTCTCCAGGATGGCGCCGAGGTGCAGCGCGGCCCGGCGGTGGCCGCGTGCGGCGGCCTGGCGGTACCACTGCTCGGCCTCGGTGGACGCCTTCGCCGCACCGGCCTCCTCCTCGCGCCCCATGCCGGGCTCGGTGTCGCCGCCGTCCAGGGAGCGGGCGAGCCGGTAGGCGGCCTCGCGGTGGCCGCGCTCGGCGGCGGCGCGCATCCAGTACGCGGAGCGGGAGTCGCCGCGGTGCTCCAGCAGGTCGGCGAGGGCGTAGGCGCCGAGCACATGGCCCTGCTCGGCGGACTGGCGCAGCCAGTACTCGGCGGCGGGTTCGTCGCCGCGCTCGCGGTGGTGGCGGCCGAGCGCGTGCGCGGCCGCGGCCGAGCCGGCGACGGCGGCGATCCGCCACCAGTCGGCGGCCTCGTCGGCGTACCCGCGCTGGTGCAGCAGGACGCCCAGGTTGTTGGCGGCGGGCCGGTCACCGGCGGACGCGGCGGCACGGAGCTGGGGTTCGGCCGCGTCGAGGTCGCCGCGGCGCAGCAGCATGGCCCCGAGGACGCTGGCGGCCTCGGCGTCGCCGGTGCGCGCCGCCATCCCGAGGCGCACCTCCTCGGCGTCCTCCCCCATCTCGTCCACGTCGCGGGACGGTTCCTCACCCGAAGGCTGCACAAATCGCCCTGTCTCGAACAGAGTTGCCTTGTCCCCCATAACGTCCATCGTCGCACCACCTGCAACCTGGGTACACCCGGTGTACCGCAGCCCGTGAGGTCACTTCAGCGTTTTGTCGACATGCCCACAGAGAGACAAGTCAAACACAGTTGGCCCAACTCCGGGCGGCGGCGCGGCCGATGAAACGCGCAGGACATGAGTTCGCACATCACGAAGGCCCGGATCTCGATGAGATCCGGGCCTTCGTTTTCAGTAGCGGGGACAGGATTTGAACCTGCGACCTCTGGGTTATGAGCCCAGCGAGCTACCGAGCTGCTCCACCCCGCGCCGTTGTGTGCACAACTCTAGCACGGCGCGGGGGCGGGTCCGGTCAGTCGCCGCTGGTCCGGGGCTTGTCCGCCGCGGACTGGGCGTCCTCGGCCTTCTTGAGCGCGTCCTGGAGGTCCTTCTGCGCCTTGGCGTAGGCGTCCCAGTCCGGACCGGACTTGAGGGCCTCCTGCCCGGCGTCGTACGCCTTCTGGGCGTCCTCCAGGGCCTGGCGGACCGTCGGGTTGGTGGAGGCCGGCGGTTCGGTGGTGCCGGTCTTCGGCGGCTCGGAGCCCTTGACCCCGAAGACCTTGTCCAGCGCCTGGTCGAGCGTGTCCTCGAAGGCGGTCCGGCCCTCGTAGGTCACCAGCACCTTGCGCAGCAGCGGGTACTTCAGCGTGCCGCCGCGCACGTACACCGGCTCCGCGTACAGCAGGCCGCCGTCCAGCGGGACGGTGAGCAGGTTGCCGTACTCCACCTGGGAGTGACCCCGGCTCAGCAGGCTGATCGTCTCCGCGATGGACGGTTCGGAGTTGAACTGGCTCTGCACCTGTTTGGGGCCGTCGACCGTGGTGCTGGTCGGCAGCTTCAGGATTCTGATCTTGCCGTAGTCGCTGGCGCGCGGATCGGAGTCGACGGCCATGAACGCGCTCAGGTTGTCCCGGCCGTTCGGTGTGAAGGTCGTCGTCAGCGAGAAGACCTGCTGCTTCTGGTCCGGCATCTTCATGCTCAGGTAGTACGGCGGGACCGAGTCGCGCGAGTCGTTGGACGGGTCGTCCGGGACCTGCCACACCTCGCTGCCGCTGAGGAACGTCTGCGCGTTGGTCACGTGGTACCGGGTGAGCAGCTCGCGCTGGACCTTGAACAGGTCCTGCGGGTACCGCAGATGGGCCATCAGCTCCGCGCTGATGGCCGAGCGGGGCTTCACCGTGCCGGGGAACGCCTTCATCCACGTCTTGAGCACCGGGTCGGCGGAGTCCCACTGGTAGAGCTTGACGTCACCGGTGTAGGCGTCGACGGTCGCCTTGACGGAGTTGCGGATGTAGTTGACCTGGTTCTGCTGGGCCACCACCGCACGGGAGTTGTTGGTCGCGGTCAGCGAGTCGGCCGTGGTGTCCCCGAGCGTGGTGCGCGAGGCGTACGGATAGCCGTTGCTGGTCGTGTAGGCGTCCACGATCCACTGGATGCGGTGGTCCACCACGGCCGGGTAGGCGTCGCCGTCGATGGTCAGCCAGGGCGCGACGGCCTCGACGCGGTCCTTGGGCGTGCGGTTGTACAGGATGCGCGAACCGTCGCCGATCGCCCCGGAGTAGAGGATCTGCGGCTCGTTGAACGCCACCGCGTACGCCGCCCGGTTGATCGGGCTGTCCAGGTTGACGCCGCTCTTGCCCTGGTAGCTGGTGGTCTTCTCGCCCTCGTCGTCGGAGTAGTCGATCTCCTTCTGGGGACCGCCGACGATGGAGTACGTGGTGGTCTTCTCGCCGTAGTAGACCTGCTGCTGGTACTCGCCGAGGTCGCCCTTGGAGGGCAGGTTCTTCTCGGTGAAGACCGGGCGGCCCTTGTCGTCGGACTCGGTGCCCTTGGCGGCGACCACGCCGTAGCCGTGGGTGTAGCGGAAGTGGTCGTTGATCCAGTTGTTCTTCGGGATGCCGTTGAGGTTCAGCTCACGCAGGCCGAGGACGGTGTCCTGCTCCTTGCCGTCCTTGGTGGGGTACCGGTCGACGTCCAGGTTGGTCGGGAAGCCGTAGTAGTTCCGGATCTGCTGGAGCTGCTGGAACGTGGGCGAGACCACGTTCGGGTCCATGATGCGGATGCTGGCGGTCTGGCCGACCTGGTCGCGCAGCTTGGTCTTGTCGTCCGTCGCGGCCTTGCCGGAGTACTCGCTGACCTGGGTGTGGTCGATGCCG
The DNA here is from genome assembly GCF_004784475.1 of Streptomyces bauhiniae. Classification (GTDB taxonomy): domain Bacteria; phylum Actinomycetota; class Actinomycetes; order Streptomycetales; family Streptomycetaceae; genus Streptomyces; species Streptomyces seoulensis. The sequence continues at coordinate 677,065 of NZ_SRRT01000001.1, read as the reverse complement.
TACGCCTCGCGGGTCGCCTTGAGGTTCTTCTGGACGTACGGGGCTTCCTTGGCCTGCTCGTTGGGCTGGACCTGGAACTTCTGCACGATGGCCGGGTAGAGGCCGCCGATCAGGACCGCGGAGAGCACCATCAGACCGAAGCCGATGACCGGGAGCTGCCAGGTGCGCCGCCACAGGGTGGCGAAGAACAGCAGCGCGCAGATGACGGCGATGAAGAACAGGATGTTCTTGGCGGGCAGATAGGCGTTGGCGTCCACATAGCGCAGACCCGTCCAGTTGCCGGTCGCCCGGAAGTCGCTGGACTTCACCGCGAGGCCGTACCGGTCGAGCCAGTAGGCGACGGCCTTCAGGGAGACGAAGACGCCGAGCAGCACCGAGAGATGACCGGTCGCGGCGGCCGAGGCGCGCGAGCCGGGGCTGGTGACGCGCAGTCCGCCGTACAGGTAGTGGGTGAGCGCGGCGGCGATCAGCGACAGGATGGCCGTGGCGAAGCCGAAGGCCAGCAGAAAGCGGTACCAGGGCAGGTCGAAGGCGTAGAAGGAGACGTCCCGGTGGAACTGGGGGTCCTTCTGGTGGAACGGCACGCCGTTGACCCACATCAGCCAGACCCGCCACTGGCCGGCCGCCGAGGCGCCGGCGATGAGGCCGACCAGCGCGGTGACGGCGAGCAGCAGCCAGGTCTTGTACGGCGCGATCCCCATCCGGTACCGGTCGAGGCTCTGCTGCTCCATCGACATGGCACTCAGCGGGGGCCGCATCCGGTGCGCGAGCCAGATGTTGAAGCCCACCGCCAGGGCCATCAGCAGACCGAAGACGAAGAACAGCCCGATCTTCGTCCACAGGGTGGTGGTGAAGACCGACGAGTAGTGCACCGACCGGTACCAGAGCCAGTCCGTCCAGAAACCGGCGAACATGGTGAAGGCCATGCCGAGGGCGGCCAGGACGCCCAGGGTGACGAGCAGGGTCCTCACCCGCCGGGACGGTCGGCCCGCCCTGATCCGTGGCCCCGTCGGGCCTCCGCCGCGGTCCGGCATCTGGAAAGCCAAGGTGCGCACCTCGAAGTCGCTGTCGATCCGTCAGACCCTCGTGTTCGCGGGCCCTTGGTGGCCCCCTGTGATCGCGGGCCCCCACCTATGCAACTTACTCACGGTTTACTCGGTTCCCGATTTCGGCCAGGAACGAGGCAGGATTGTGACCATGTCCAACACTCCCATGGCGGCGAGCCCGCTCACCCGGGCCGTACTCGAGATCGACGAGTACGCGTCCGGCCTCGGCTGGGACCAGCCGGCCCGCCTCTTCGCCCTCGTCGACACCGCGCGTCTGCGCACCCAGGAACCCTCCCTCGCGGCCCAGCTCGGCCTGGACGAGGAGACCGGCGCCACCGGCTTCACCCCGATCGAGCAGGACGAGGTGCCTGCCGACAAGGCGCTCGACGAGTTCCTCGCCACCATCGCCTGGCCGGACGCGGTGGTCGGCTGCGCGCTCACCGTGGAGCGCCTGATGCTGCCCTCCTCCGTCGACACGCAGGTCCCGCAGGGGCTCAGCGACGCCGAGCTGGCCAAGTGGGTGGCCGCGCGTCCGGAGCGCCAGGAGGTGCGGATGACGGTGGCGGTGCTGCGCGACGGCAACCGCGAGTCGGCGATCAGGCTGCGGGAGAAGGACTCCGCTACCGAGGTGCTGACCGGTCCCGACCTGGTGCCGGGGCTGGCGGAGGCGCTGGCGGCGACGTTCGCCGACTGATCTTCGTACTGTCTACGCGCGCGGGGAAGTCCCCGCGCGCGTGGCGGCCGTTCTCAGCCCTTGGTGGTGCACTTCGGCAGGTCGGCGGTGCGGCCCTCGCGGATGTCCTTGAGGGCGTCCAGGGCGTCGCCGATCTTCTTCACCTTGACGAGGGTGAGGCCGCTCGGGGTGTCCTTGGCGGCGGAGGCGCAGTTGTCGGCCGGGGTCAGGAAGTACTGGGCGCCCTTGGCGCGCGCGCCGACCGTCTTCATCTCGATGCCGCCGATGGGGCCGACCGTGCCGTCGTCGTCGATGGTGCCGGTGCCCGCGATGAACTTGCCGCCGGTGAGGCTGCCCGGGGTGAGCTTGTCGTAGATGCCGAGCGAGAACATCAGGCCGGCGCTGGGGCCGCCGACGTCGGCGAGCTTGATGTCGATGGTGAACGGGAAGGTGTGGTCGGTCCCGGCGGAGATCCCGACGATGGCCCGGTGGGCGCCCTTGTCGTCGGAGTCGGTGGTCGTGATCTTCACGTCCTGCGTCTTGGTCGCCGTCCGGTGCGCCTTCTCGGCGGCCGCCTGCTCCTTGGCGGGGACGACCGTGAAGACGACCTTCTGGCCCGGCTTGTGCTTGGTGACCAGCTTGGCCACGTCGGACGGCTGCTTGACCTCGGTGCCGTCCACGGCCTTGATCACGTCACCCGCGTGCAGCTTGCCCTCGGCCGGGGAGTCCTTGATCACCGTGGAGACGATCACCCAGGACGTCACCGGGATGTGCAGCTCCTTCAGGGCGGCGACCTTGGCGCTCTCCTGGGACTGGCTGAACTCCTCGGCGTTCTCCTGCGTCGACTGCTCCTCGGTCTTGCCGTCCGGGTAGAGCGTGTCGTGCGGGACGACCTTGGTGTCGTGCGCCAGCCAGCCGTAGACCGCCTCGACCAGGTTCATCCGGAAGTCCGCGCTGGTCACCCGGACGGTCGTCATGTTCAGGTGACCGTCGGCCGGATAGGTGCGGTGGCCCGAGACCTGGAGCACCGGCTCGCCGTCGTGGTCCCCGAGCGTGTTCACGGTCGGCCCCGGCGACATCTCCGCGTACGGCACGGGGATGAGCACTCCCGCGCAGAGCAGCGCGATCAGCATCAGGGTGGACGCGAGCATCGTCGCGGTACGGCGTGGCATGGCACGACAGTACGGGACACGTGTGTCGGCGCCCCGTCAGGGCACCCCCGTCAAGCGCCGGGAGCGCCCGTGTGGGACTTCTCCATGGCCTCGCGGAAGCGCGCGTAGCCGTCGAGTTCCGGGCCGTCCCCGCGGGTCCTGCGGGTCCGGTTGGCCCAGCTTCCCCACAGACCGGCCGCGACCGCGGCGATGAACGGAATCAGCAACCAGACGAGCACCGCCATGCCGACCTCCCAACCCCATGAGTGTCCGCTGCGAACTGAGTGATCAGCAGATTAACCATTCGCAGGGACAACGCTCACGCGCGGGGGGCGGTTACGCAACCGGAGCACCCGATGGGCCGAACGTCACCGCCGTCAGCAGGCGCCGACCCACTCCTCGGTGCCGTCGGAGAAGCGCTGGTGCTTCCAGACGGGCACCTCGTGCTTGATGTCGTCGATGAGCTTCCGGCAGGCCGCGAACGCCTCGGCCCGGTGCGGGCACGACACGCCGACGACGACGGCGAGGTCGCCGACGGCCAGGTCACCCACCCGGTGGACGGCCGCCAGGGCGCGCACCGGGTACTCCGCGACGACCTTCTCCGCGACCCGCCGCATCTCGTCGGCGGCGGAGGGGTGGCAGGAGTAGCCGAGGGCGTCGACGTCCGCGCCCCCGTCGTGGTTGCGCACGGTGCCCACGAACAGCGAGATCCCGCCCGCCGCCTCGTCCCCGAGCGCGGCGAACACCTCGTCCACGGAGAGGGGCGTGTCCCGGATGCCGATCAGCCGGATGGGGCTGGGAGCCGCCTGCTCACCGGGGTGTTCGTTCGTGAGTGCCATGTCTCCATGGTGCCGCACACCTCTCGGGAGGCGGAATGCGACGCTCGGCCGGGTGGGGGTGCGGGGCGCTCGGCTGTGGGGGGCGCGGGGTGCGGGGTGGCTCAGATGCGGCGCCGTGCCTTGCGGGCCCGGCGGACCACGGCCGCCGCGCCGAGCAGGGCCACGGTCGCGCCCGCCGCGCCGGCCGCGGTGGCGTCCTTGCGGCCGAGCCTGCGCCCGGCGACGGTGTGCCGGCCGGAGACCTCTTCCAGCAGCTCCGCGAGCACGTCCTCGTTGGTCCAGCGGGGTCGCCACCCGGCCGCGTGCAGCCGGCTCCCGCTGACCACCCAGGGGTACATCGTGTACGCCAGGTCGCCCGCCGGGGACGGGGTGAGCCCGATCCGGTGCAGCCGGGCGGCGGCGCCGAGGGCGACCGCGGAGGGCAGCTCCATGCGCCGGATGCCGCTCAGCTCCTCGACCTCCTCCTGCTCCAGCCAGCCGTCGCAGCCGACGGCGAGTTCTCCGTCGACCTTCTCCAGCACGGCGTACTCCAGCGCCGAGCACAGGTCGTCGACGTGGCAGAACTGCCAGGCGGGCCGCGAGTCCGCGACCACCAGCAGCCGGGGCGACTCGAAGTACCGGGTCAGCGCGGTGTCGGTGCCGCCGACCAGCAGGGCGGGGCGTACGACGGTGACGTTCAGGCCGGGGTGCGCGCGGGGCGCGCGGCGGGCCAGGCGCTCGATCTCCAGCAGGTCGGCGACCCCGGTGGCCTCGGCGGTGGCGCGCAGCTCGGCGTCCTCCGAGAGCGGCAGCTCGTTGTCCGGCAGGGCGCCGTAGACCATGGCGGAGGTGCACAGCACGACCCGGTGCACCCCGGCGGCGGCCGCGGCGGTGAGCACGGTCTGGGTGCCGCGCACGTTGTAGGCGGTGCGGGCGGCCGCGTCGCTGCCCAGGTCCAGGTCGAGCGCGAGGTGCACGACGACGTCGGCGCCGCGCAGCTTCTCCGCGATGGCCGGGTCCCGCACGTCCAGGATGTGCCACTCGGCCTCGGCGCACTCCCCGCGCCGCTCGTCGATGGCCACGACCTGCCGGATCTCCTCCGAGGCCGCGAGCCGCTCGGTCAGCAGCGCGCCGATCCCGGTGGCGGCGCCGGTCACCGCGACGACGGGCCCGCGCACCGCGGGCGAGGGCGATGCGGGCGGAGATGAGGGGTTTCGCGCTGCGCGAACCTGCGGATCTGGGGAACTCACCGGGCGTCTCCAGCGGTTGTCTTCAGTACGAGCGCGGACGACGCGCCCGTACCAGGTGCATCCATCCTGCCGCAGCCCATCTGTGGGCGAAGCACCGAGGCCCTATCCGGTCCGGGTGTCTACGCTGGGTGGTGAAGTCGGGCAGCCGCGCCGCCGGAGAGAACCGGTGGCCTTACCAGCCGAGGAACCCCGTGAGTGACACCCCATTCGGATTCGGCCTTCCGCCGGAGGAGCCGGACGACGGCGACGAGGGCAAGAAGAAGGACCAGCAGAGCGGTGGTGAGCAGGGACCGGCCAACCCGTTCGGTTTCGGCGGTCTGCCGGGAGCCGGGGGCTTTGGCGGTCCCGGCGCCGACAACCCGCTCGCCGCGATGTTCGGCTCCCTCAACCCCAACGACCTGGGCGCGGCGTTCCAGCAGCTCGGCCAGATGCTCTCCTACGAGGGCGGCCCGGTGAACTGGGACATGGCCAAGCAGATCGCCCGCCAGACGGTCGCCCAGGGCACCCAGGACGGCGTCAAGGACGCGAGCGTCGGCCCGTCCGAGCGCTCCGCGGTCCAGGAGGCCGTGCGCCTGGCCGACCTGTGGCTGGACGACGCCACCTCGCTGCCCTCCGGCGCCAACACCTCCGTGGCCTGGTCCCGCGCGGAGTGGGTCGAGGCGACCCTGCCGGCCTGGAAGGAACTGGTCGACCCGGTCGCCGAGCGGGTCGGCGCGGCCATGGGCGACGTCCTGCCCGAGGAGATGCAGGCCATGGCGGGCCCGCTGATCGGCATGATGCGCTCGATGGGCGGCGCCATGTTCGGCACCCAGATCGGGCAGGCCGTGGGCGTGCTCGCGGGCGAGGTCGTCGGCTCCACCGACATCGGCCTGCCGCTGGGCCCGGCGGGCAAGGCCGCGCTGCTTCCGGTCAACATGGAGGCGTTCGGCAAGGACCTGGGCGTCCCCATGGAGGAGGTGCGGCTGTACCTCGCCCTGCGCGAGGCGGCCCACCAGCGCCTCTTCGCCCATGTGCCGTGGCTGCGCTCGCACCTGTTCGGCGCGGTCGAGGGGTACGCGCGCGGCATCAAGGTCGACACCGCCAAGCTGGAGGACGTGGTCGGCCAGTTCGACCCGCAGAACCCCGAGCAGCTTCAGGACGCGCTCCAGCAGGGCATGTTCCAGCCCGAGGACACGCCCGAGCAGAAGGCGGCCCTGGCCCGGCTGGAGACCGCGCTCGCGCTGGTCGAGGGCTGGGTGGACGCGGTGGTCCACGCGGCCGCGAAGCCGCGGCTGTCCTCCGCCGACGCGCTGCGCGAGACGCTGCGCCGCCGTCGCGCGAGCGGCGGTCCGGCGGAGCAGACCTTCGCCACGCTGATCGGTCTGGAGCTGCGCCCGCGCCGGCTGCGCGACGCCTCCCGCCTGTGGGCCTCGCTCACCGACGCGCGCGGGGTCGACGGCCGGGACGACCTGTGGCACCACCCGGACATGCTGCCGACGGCCACCGACCTCGACGACCCGGACGGCTTCGTCCACCGCGAGCAGATGGACTTCTCCGAGCTGGACAAGATGCTCGGCGAGGCGGCCGGCGGCGGCGCGGGGAAGCCCGACCTGAAGAAGGACGAGGGCGCCAAGGGCACCGAGGGCGCTGCGGGCGACCAGGGTGATGAGGGCAAGGACGACAAGAGCGAGTGAGCCTGTACGACGACGCGGTCCTCGTGCTCAAGGGGTACGAGGGCCAGCCCGACCTGCGTGACACCTACCAGGCCCATCTCGCCGCCCACCCGGACGGCATCTGGCGGTCCTGCGACGCGGGTCACCTCACGGCCAGCGCGCTGGTGATCGACCCGGAGCACAAGCGTGTGCTGCTCACCCTGCACAAGAAGCTGCGGATGTGGCTCCAGATGGGCGGGCACTGCGAGCCGGGCGACATCTCCATGGCGGGCGCGGCCCTGCGCGAGGCGACGGAGGAGTCCGGCATCGCCGGGCTGACCCTGCTCCCCGGCGGCCCGGTCCGCCTGGACCGCCACCCGATCCCGGCCCCCTGCCACTGGCACCTCGACGTGCAGTACGCGGTGCTGGCCCCGCGCGGCGCCGAGCAGGCGATCAGCGACGAGTCACTGGACCTGCGGTGGTTCGGCTACGACGAAGTCGCCGACGTGGCGGACGAGTCGGTGGTACGGCTGCTGGAGGCTACGCGGGCGCGGCTTTGAACGTGTTCGTGTTCTGAACGTGTAAGGGGTGCCCGCCACTGTGGGCGCCCCTTACGTTCGCCCTGCTGCGCTCGTCGCGCCGTCTAGCTCCAGACGTTGCCCTGGTTCTGGCCGCGCGCGCCCTGCTGGCCCATGCCGAACTGGGCCGCGACTCCGCCGCCTATCTGCGCGTGCTGGGGCGGCAGCAGCTCGCTGGGCTGGACCAGGGCGAAGCCGGAGCCCATGAAGCTCAGCTCCCAGCCTTCCCCGGTACTGCCGCGCCGCCGCCACACCCCGGACGAGTGGGTCTGGGCCTGCATCTGCACCCGCAGCGAGGTGGACCAGGCCACGATGGCGTCCGCGTCGCAGTTGACGTACCGGTCCGGCGTGACCTGCATCAGCAGGGGCGTGCCCGAGGTCATCAGGGCGACCTTGCCGCGGCCGGTGATGTTGAGCTGGTACTTCCCGGAGCCGGAGATGCCGTAGAGGCTGTCCACGGCGATGACCTCGTGGTGCAGCGAGGAGTCCATGGCGAGGACATAGGAGCTGTCGACGGTCAGCCCCTCCTGCTCCACGTCCAGCAGATGGACGTGCTGGCCGAGGTTGGCGAGGTAGACGGTGCCCTGGCCGTGACAGCGCATCAGGTCCAGGCCCTCGCCGGTGTGGGCCCGCGCCCGGCGCTGGCCCTGGCTGCGGTACTCGGCGTCGAACTCGACCAGGCCCTGGTAGGCGACCATGGCGCCCTTGCGGGCCAGCAGGTCGTCCTGGCCCTCCAGGGCGACACGGAGCATCTGCGCATTCTGCAGGCTCCAACGCTCCTGGGTTTGAAGGTCGTTGTGCGCGAAAAGCGGGCTCTGCATGGTGTCTGTGCTCCCCCTCAGCCCCGGAACCGGAGGCGGTCGGTGCTGTCCTCGCTGGGCTGGACGACGACGATGCCCTGCCCGGAGAACGCCATCTGGTACGCCTCGCCGCTCCCCCGGCCGATCAATGACTGCGCCTTGAAGCTGCGCTTGCCCTTCACCTTGAGGTTCGGAGACCACGCCACGAGCGCGTCCGGGTCGACGTACGTCTCGTCCTCGCCGCCCCCGCAGTCCACCACGATCGGGGTACCGCGCGAGGTCAGCGCGACCCAGCCCTGCCCGGAGATCCTGGTGTTCCACAGGCCCTGCCCGGCGAACTTGGCGAGCCCCTTCACCCGCTCCACGCCCCAGGTGAGACCCGCGTCGAAGGCGAGCAGGTTGGTGGCGTTGACGGAGATGCCGTCGCCGTTCAGGTTGATCACGACCACGTCGGCGCCGTAGTCGGCGAGATAAAGCAGGCCGTCGCCGGAGCACTTCATCAGCGGGGCGCCCTCGCCGGTCATCCAGTCGCGGGCGATCTGGCGGACGGCGGGCGGGTTGGGCTCGTACTGGATGAAGCCCTCGTAGGCGACCATCGAGCCCACGCGTGCGAGGAGGTCGTTGCCGGTCTGCATGGCGACCTTCAGCATGTGGCTGCCGTGGTTCTCCATGCGGGCGGTGACGGGTGCGGGGGCGAAGCCCGCGAGCGGCTGGTTCATGACGGGCTCCCTCAGACCTCGTACGGCTGGACGACGATGAAGTTGCCGGGCGCGCCCCGGAACTGGAGGTTCACGCTCTCCCCCGTGTCGCCCGCGTAGGCGTTGCGGCGCATCCGGACCTGGCTGGAGACGATCACCTGCGAGGCGGCCGACCAGGCGACCACCGCGTGGCAGTCGGCGAAGGTCGTGGGCGTCACCGGCAGCACGACGGGCGTGCCGTGCGTCTTGACGACGAGCGTGCCGGTGCCCTGGAACTGCATGGTGAACAGCGCGCCGCCGGGAATGCCGTGGCCCTCGATACGGCGGACCTCGTACTGGAGGCTCTCGTCGAACGCGAGCACGTTCTCCGCGGAGACGCAGATCGCGTCGCCCTGCAGCTCGACGGGGTGGAGATGGGTGGAGTTGTCGGCGAGGAACACCTGTCCCTGGCCGGTGCAGCGCATCAACTGCATCTCCTGGCCGGTGGCGTTGCCCACGAGCCGGCCGGTGATTCCGGCGCCCTTGTAGCTGAAGTCGACCTTGCCCTGGTAGAGCACCATGCTGCCCTGCCGGGCCAGTACCGGCTGGCCGCCGGCGCCGAGGTCGACGCGGATCAGCTTGTGATTCTGCTGGGTCCAGCGCTGCCCGGTGGGCGCCTCCTTGAACTTCTGGAGCGCGGCGCCCACTCCGGCCGCTCCCTGCGGCGCGCCCTGCGGGACGCCGTAGGAGGGGGTGCCGCCCTGGCCGGGGACCTGGCCGTAGCCGGGGGGCATGGGGGCGGACGGCGGGCCGCCGTGGGAGGGCGGGGAGTTGTATCCGGGGGGTGCGGGGGCCGCCGGGGGCTGGCCGTAGCCGGGCGGAGGCGATGCGGCCGGAGACTGGCCCGGAGCCTGGCCGTAGCCGGGCGGGGTCGGCGCGGCCGGGGGCTGGCCGTAGCCCGGTGGCAGGGGTGCGCTCGGCGGGGCGGGGTGGCCGAAGGCGGCGGGAGCCGGGCCGGGCGGTGGGACGGTGCCCTGGGGCGGGGTCAGGGGTTCGACCAGGGTGGGTGCCGCGTGCACGTCGGGCCGGGGCGACGCCGGAGGCGGGGTGAACGCCTGGGGCGCGGGGGGTGTGGCCGGTCCGGCGGGGACGGCGAAGGCGGGCGGGGCGAAACCGGGGGCGGCGGCGGGCGCGGCGGCCTCCGGCTCGGCCGACGCGGGCGCCTCCTCCTCGGCGACCTCGCCGCCGAAGTTCTTCAGCAGCGCCTCCAGGCCGCCGTCGAAGCCCTGCCCGACCGCGGCGAACCGCCAGACGTCCTTGAGATAGAGATCGCCGAGCATCACGGCGCGCTCGGTGGTGAACTCCGCGCCGATGAAGGAGTACCGCGCGACCTCCTCACCGCCCGCCACGATCCGCAGATAACCAGGTGCGATCCGGGACATCTGCCCGTCGCCGTCGATGGTCGCGGTGAAGGACAGCTTGTGGATACCGGCCGGAATCCGGTCCAGCGTGACCCGGAACGACTCGGTGTCGCCCGCCTGGGCGCCCAGCAGTTGAATGGACTCCTCGGGCGACTTCGGCTGGTTGAAGAAGACGAAGTACCGGTCGTCGGAGAGCCGTTCGTCGGCGTCGAGGCCGAAGCAGCTAATGTCGAAGGTCAGTCCGGGAGCGGAGATCTGCACGCCCACGTACAGATCCGTACCCGCGGTGAGGTCACTGATCCGGGCCTTGTGGCCGCGTTGGAATTCCCTGGACATGCGTTACGTCCGTCCCCCGTCCCGAAAGCAGTTACGTCGCGTCAGGCTAACCGCAAATACCGACATCGGCCTCAGCCGGTACAGACCCGGTACAGAACCGCGGCCCGGACCTCACACCTCCTCGTCGTCCGTCACATCCGGTGGCACCTCCGGCATCCGTGCGGTGGCGGCCACGCCCTCCAGATAGCCGCGCGCCCGCTCGGTGCGCGGATACCCCTCCAACAGCCGCCAGAAGTCCGGGCCATGACCCGGCACCAGCAGATGCGCCAGCTCGTGGCAGAGCACGTAGTCGACCACGTACTCGGGCATCCCCCGCAGCCGGTGCGAGAGCCGGATCGTGCCCTCCGCCGGGGTGCACGAGCCCCAGCGGGTGTTCTGGTTGGTCACCCAGCGCACCGAAGTCGGCCGCGCCCGCCCCTCGAAATACCGCTCCGACAGCCGCCCGGCGCGCTCGGCCAGTTCGGTGTCACCGCCGGGCACGCTCCGCTTCGCCTCCTTGGCGGCGAGCCGGTCGAGCATGGCGGTGACCCAGCGCCGCTCCTCCGCCTTGGACATGCGGGCGGGGATCAGCACGATGGTGCGGTCGCCCTCGCGGTAGGCGGAGACGGTCCGGCGGCGCCGGTCGCTCCGCCTGACCTCGACGGGGCCGTGGACGGCGGGCTGCTGCTGTTCGGTCGGTTCGGTGGGCACGTCTCGAAGGTACCCGTCGGCGCGGACAGCGGGCCGGGCCTGTGGACAGCGGAATCCGCTTGTAATCAGCTCGTACGACGATCACCCCGACCCTGTGGACAACTTTCGGCACGGATTCCGGACCCCGGCCATGCTGGCAGTCGTCGGAACGAGCACGACCGGCTCGGCCGACGTACGAGAGGCAGAAGGACGCACGCCCGGCCGGGTGTGCGCGAGACCTGGGAGACGGGGGCCCGTGATGCATCCGATGGTGAAGCCGGCGCTGCGGCGCGGCTGGCGCGATCTCGGCACCGTGCAGTTCGGGATGACTCCCGCGCACGCGATCACTCTGGGCCCGGTGGACCTGGCCACGGGCAGCTTCCTGGACCTGCTCGACGGCACCCGTGACGTGGGATTACTCCGGGAGGAGGCCCGGCGGATGGAGCTGCCCGACGGTCATGCCGACCGGCTGGTGAGCCGGCTGGGCCGGGCGGGGCTGCTCGACGACACGCGGGACTGCTCCCCGGCCGCGACCGCGCTGCGGGAGAGAGGGGAGGCGCTGGAGCGGCTGCGTCCCGACCTCGCCTCGCTGTCGCTGACCACGGCGGAGCCGGGCGGTGCGCTCACCCGCCTCGCCGCCCGGCGTGCCCTGCGGGTGCGGGTGCTCGGTGCGGGCCGGGTGGGGTCCGTGCTGGCGGCGCTGCTGTCCGGAGCCGGGGTCGGGGAGGTCGATGTGCGGGACGTGGGCCGGGTGCAGCCGTGGGACGTGGCGCCGGGCGGACTTCCGGCGGAGGCGGTGGGCGAGCGGCGGGACGAGGCCGCGCGGACGGCGGTGCGCCGTGCGGCACCGGACCGTCCACCGCGCCGGACCCGCCACGGCAGGCTCTCCGGTCCGGGCCCGGAGGAGGAGCCAGGTCTGTCCCTGGTGGTCCTCGCCCCGCGCGACGAGGTGGCGGTGCACGCCCCGGACCCGTTCCTCGCCGAGCCGTTCATGATCTCCGGTACTCCCCATCTCTACGCGGGTGTGGTGGAGGGCACCGGGGTCGTCGGACCGCTGGTGCTGCCCGGCCGGACGGGGTGCGCGGGCTGTCTCCAGCAGCACCGCACCGACGAGGACGCGGCGTGGCCCCGGCTGATCACCCAGTGGCGCTCGGGCCGGGCGCGCCGGGTGGGCGCGTGTGATCTGACCCTCGCCACGGCGGTCGCGGGCCTCGCCGCGGCGCACGCCCTGAGCTTCCTCGACGGGGACGAACCGGCGGCCACCGGCACCCGCTGGGAGGCAGCCCTACCGGCGCTGACCTGGGACGCTCATCCCGTCGCTCCGCATCCGGCATGCGGTTGCGGGGCGAAGGAGAGGAGGAGGGGAAGCACCCCGGCGCGGGCCGGGGAGAAAGCCGAGGGGGAGCACTCCTCAACGCGAGGGCCGGCGCGCGCGACAATGGCGGTGCAACGGCCGTCGGCCGAGCGGCGACGCGAGTCCGGCGCGGCGCGGCCGACAGGGACTTGGAGGGCGCATGTCTGATCTTCCCCGGAAGGCGGTCACCCGGACCGCGAAGCTCGCCGCGCTCCCGCTCGGCTTCGCCGGCCGGGCCACCTGGGGGCTGGGCAAGCGGATCGTGGGCGAGTCGGCCGAGCTGGTGGGGCGGGAGCTTCAGCAGCGGACGGCCGAGCAGCTCTTCAAGGTCCTCGGCGAGCTGAAGGGCGGGGCGATGAAGTTCGGGCAGGCCCTGTCCGTCTTCGAGTCCGCGCTCCCCGAGGAGGTCGCCGGGCCCTACCGTGCCGCGCTGACCAAGCTGCAGGAGGCGGCGCCCCCGATGCCGACCCGCACGGTGCACGCCGTGCTGGCGGAGCGGATGGGTGAGGACTGGCGGGAGCTGTTCCTGGAGTTCGAGGACAAGCCCTCGGCGGCGGCTTCCATCGGCCAGGTGCACCGGGCGGTGTGGCACGACGGCCGGGAGGTGGCGGTCAAGGTCCAGTATCCGGGCGCCGGTGAGGCACTGCTCTCGGACCTCGGTCAACTGAGCCGGTTCGCCCGCCTGTTGGGCCCCCTGATCCCCGGCATGGACATCAAGCCGCTGATCGCGGAGCTGAAGGACCGGGTCTCCGAGGAACTGGACTACGAGCTGGAGGCGCAGGCGCAGGCCGCGCACGCGGCGGAGTTCGCGGACGACCCGGACGTGGTGGTCCCGGCGGTGGTGCACCAGTGCGACCAGGTGCTGGTGACCGAATGGATCGACGGCATCCCGCTGTCGGAGATCATCTCCGGCGGCACCGAGGAGCAGCGCGACCGGGCCGGGCAACTGCTGGCGCGCTTCCTCTTCTCCGGCCCGGCCCGCACCGGCCTGCTGCACGCCGACCCGCATCCGGGCAACTTCCGGCTGCTGCCGGTGGGCCCCGACGGTGCGGACGGCTGGCGGCTGGGCGTGCTGGACTTCGGCACGGTCGACCGGCTCCCCGGCGGGCTTCCCCCGACCATCGGGGTGGCGCTGCGGATGACGCTGGACGGGGACGCCGAGCCGGTGTACGAGATGCTCTGCGAGGAGGGGTTCATCAAGGAGTCCATGGACCTGGACCCCGACGCCGTCCTCGACTACCTCCTGCCGATCATCGAGCCCGCGCAGGTGGACACCTTCACCTTCACCCGGTCGTGGATGCGCGGCCAGGCGGCCCGGGTGGCCGACCCCCGTTCCCCCGCGTACCAGCTCGGCAAGCAGCTCAATCTGCCGCCGTCCTATCTGCTCATCCACCGGGTCACGCTGAGCACCATCGGTGTGCTGTGCCAGTTGGGCGCGACGGTGCGGCTCCGGGAGGAGCTGGAGGAGTGGCTGCCGGGGTTCGGCCCGGACGCGGAACCGTTGGACGCGGAATCGCTGGAGACCGAGGGGCTGGAGTCCGAGGAAGCGGAGGAAACGGAGGAGGGCCTGCCGGAGGTGCGCGCCGCGGAGGCGTAGGCCAGGCGGCGGACATGCCTCGGGGGCCGGTCCGTTCGGCCGGACCGGCCCCCGAGGGTGGGTGCGCTCAGTGCGCGTCGAAGGCGGCGCCTACTGCATGACGGCGGCGGCGAGCGCACGGCGGGCACGCAGGGAGGCGCGCTCCGCCCGGCGCTGCATCCGCCGGGCGGTGGCCAGGCTCATGGCCCGGCGCTCCCGCTGGGCGTCGTGCAGGCGCTCGTGCATATGCGCACGGGCCAGGGCTTCTGGGATGAGTTGCATTTCGCGGGTCCTGTTCGTCTGGCGCGAGCCTGTCACGCCGCGGTTGTCGAGGTCTGGGGTCGCCGAGCCGGTGGGCTCGCTGGTGGACGGCTTCATCGGGGCCTGCTTCTTGGGGTCGTGCGTGAGGGGGCGGTCGATCGTTCCTGCGGGGTGCATGCGTGCGACGTTCATGCCGTGACCGGGTTCTTGCGCGGGCGGCCACGCGGCCGCTTCCGGGCGACGACGACGCCCTGGACGAACAGCTCCCCGCCCCAGACGCCCCAGGGCTCCCGGCGCTCCTTGGCCCCGGCGAGGCATGCCTCGACCAGCGGGCAGGTGCGGCAGAGCGACTTGGCGTACTCGACATCGGCCGGCGACTCGGCGAAGAAGACCTCCGGGTCGTAGGAACGGCAGGGGACGGGCACGCCGAGGTTCTCGATGGCGTCGTCGAGCGCGGTGAGCGCGGTGAGGGGGAGCAAGGCGGGGTCCTCCGTGGAGCCGAGCTGGGTGATCGCTTGTGAAGGCGGTACTGACGGGGCGTGCGCTTCGAGTTGCACGGGGTGTTTTCCTCGTCTGGTCGTTCCGGTCGGTGGACCGGGTGTCGGCTGGGTACCGGGTTCTCTTTTGTTGTCCCGAGGCGTCTTCGGGGTGTTCTCCCTGTTCGGGGAAAACAGAAGGGCCGCGGTTCCCGGATGGGGTTCCGCGGCCCTGAAGGCGCCTGCCTGATCGGCGATCAGGCTGGATCACTCCAGGGTTCTGGCCCACGGAAGGCCCACATCTGGTGGTGCTGCGTCTGCTTGCGGAATCCGGCACCGGCCGCCGCGAAGGCATAGGCGCCCTGCGCCTGTGCCTCTACCGCTGCCAGTGCCTTGGTCGGTCGCTCATTGCGCTCGCGGACAGGGAGGTCCACGGAGAGCAGCGAGGAGGCCGGACGGGCGGCACGGATGCCGGACAGACCGGTGCCCTGGGAGGGCGCGCCGAGCATGCACAGGGAGACGGCCGGACGATCGGTCAGTTTGACCGGGCTGGTGATGATGGTCTCGATGCTGATCATTGGGCTCGCCTCCTCTCGGCGTCTTGGGGACCGGTGTGAATCGGTCCGCGGATATAGAAGTACAGCACGGATTCACAGCCTTCGAGAAGGCCGCCGTTTCCGTGCCTAGAACCTATGGGGATTCCTGGCGCGGGCGCAAACTATTTTTGCGACGAGTTCCGATCAGTGGTCCCAGCCGCGTTCGCGGGGTCGGTTCCGACCTCCTGGCCTGCGCAGATGGCCAGTACGTCGGTGCCGTAGCGGCGCAGCTTGCGGTCCAGGACGCCGGGGATGCGGGAGAGTTCGGCCGCGCAGTCGGGGCGGGTCTCGGCGATGGCCATCAGGGTGCGGTCGGTGAAGACGCAGAAGTCCGGCTGTCCGCTCTGTCCCGCCTCCACCGCCCGCCACTCCCGCAGCCGCTCGTACAGGCCCTCGTCCATGTCGGAGGGGCAGTCCTCGCAGCGCATCAGTTTCATCTCGCCGGCGTCGGTGAGGGTGCGCCCGCAGACCCGGCAGCGGGCCGGGGAGCGCTGGGCGCGCCGGGGGGCGGCCGGCAGGCCGCCGAGGGTGCCGCGCTCGACGCCGCCGGTGCCGGTCGCCGCGCGGCCCACGGTGGCGGTGGAGCCGGGGCGCAGTCCGTCGAGGAAGCGGCTCGGTTTGCGGCCCGCCCGGCCGCCGGGCGAGCGGGCGAGGGACCAGGAGAGGTGGAGCCGTTCCCGCGCGCGGGTGACGCCGACGTAGAGGAGGCGGCGCTCCTCCTCGATCTGTTCGTCGGTCTTGGCGTAGGTGATCGGCAGCATGCCCTCGGCGACGCCGACCAGGAAGACGGCGTCCCACTCCAGGCCCTTGGCCGCGTGCAGCGAGGCGAGGGTGACGCCCTGGACGGTCGGGGCGTGCTGGGCAGACGCCCGTTCGTCCAGTTCCGCGACCAGGTCGCTCAGGGTGGCCCCCGGATGGGCGGCGGCGAAGTCGTGGGCGAGGGCGACCAGCGCGGCCAGCGACTCCCAGCGTTCGCGGACGGCGCCGGATCCGGCCGGGGGTTCGCTGCTCCAGCCCTCGCCGGAGAGCACCGCGCGGACCTGGGAGGGCAGGTCGACCGCCTCGTCCAGCAGCGAGTCGTTGCCGCCGAAGCGGGCGGCGGCACGCAGGGCGACACCCGCCTTGCGCACCTCGGGCCGGTCGAAGAAGCGCTCCGCACCGCGCAACTGGTAGGGGACGCCGGCGTCGGCGAGTGCCTGTTCGTACGTCTCGGACTGCGAGTTGGTGCGGAACAGGACGGCGATCTCGGCGGCCGGGGTCCCGGCGGCGATCAGCTCGCGGATGCGGCGGGCGGCGCCCTCGGCCTCGGCGGGCTCGTCGGTGTACTCGGTGTAGACGGGTTCGGGGCCCTGGGCGCGCTGGGAGACCAGTTCCAGCCGGTGGTCGGCGGCGCGGCCGTGGGCCTGGGCGAGCAGGCCGTTGGCCAGGCGGACCACCTGGGGGGTGGAGCGGTAGTCCCGGACCAGCTTGACCACGGTGGCGCCGGGGTGACGGAGCCGGAAGTCGAGGAGATGGTCGGGGGTTGCTCCCGTGAACGAGTAGATGGTCTGGCTGGCATCGCCCACGACGCACAGGCTGTCGCGGTCGCCGAGCCAGAGTTCGAGCAGCCGCTGCTGGAGCGGGCTGACGTCCTGGTACTCGTCCACCACGAAGTGCTGGTACTGGGCGCGTACCTGGTCGGCGATGTCCTGGCGGTCCTGGAGGACGGCGACGGTGAGCAGCAGCACGTCCTCGAAGTCGATGACGGCGCGGTCGCGCTTGAGGTTCTCGTAGGCCGCGTAGAGGTGGGAGATCTCGGCCGGGTCGCGCGGGGTCTCGCGGCCCGCCTTCACGGCCGCGTACGGATAGTCGGCGGGGACGGTCTGGGTGACCTTGCACCACTCGATCTCGGCGGTGGCGTCCCGCAGCTCGCCCCGGTCCAGGCGGAGGCCGCAGGCGGCGGCCGCGTCGGCGACCAACTGGATCTTGCGGTCGACCAGCCGGGGCAGCCCGCCGCCGATCGCTTTCGGCCAGAAGTACTGGAGCTGGCGGAGGGCTGCGGAGTGGAAGGTGCGGGCCTGCACGCCCTGGGCGCCGAGCTGGCGGAGCCGGCCGCGCATCTCGCCCGCGGCCCGGTTGGTGAAGGTGACGGCGAGCACGCTGGAGGGCGTCAGCAGGCCCGAGCGCACCCCGTACGCGATGCGGTGGGTGATCGCGCGGGTCTTGCCCGTGCCCGCTCCGGCCAGGACGCACACCGGCCCGTGCAGGGCGGTGGCGACCTCGCGCTGCTCGGGGTCGAGCCCTTCGAGCACCGCGTCGGCCGAGTCCGGGGTCCGCGGGAAGAGAGGGGAGGGCGTTGCTGCTGTCACATGGCCATGCTGCCAGGTCGGCCGGGACCGTCGCGTCGGTTGTCCACAGGCGGGGCCCGATAGTCGTTTTAATGCGGCGGGTGTCACAGCGGCCGGTGCGGCGGGCATCACATGCGGGGGAATGCACGTCGGGTCTCCCGCGTTGGCCCAGTGCACGACGTAGACGTACCCCCCGGCCGCCTGAGGAGCGCGAGACATGCAGGGCACTGTGACGATGTACAGCACGACTTGGTGCGGTTACTGCCGCCGGCTGAAGGGCCAGCTCGACCGGGAGGGCATCCCCTTCACCGAGATCAACATCGAGCACGACCCGGAGTCCGCCGCGTTCGTGGAGAAGGCGAACGACGGCAACCAGACGGTGCCGACCGTGCGCGTCGTGCCCGCCGGGGGTGGCTCCGAGGTCGTCATGACCAACCCGAGCCTCGCCCAGGTGAAGCAGGCGCTCGGCGCCTGACCCCAGAACTACGAGAACCCCGGCCGCCCGTGCACAGGGCGGCCGGGGTTTCCCATGTCCGGAAAGCCTCTAGAAGGCGCTCCGGGTCGGCAGCGGCTTGCCGTACCACATCTCGATCAGCCGGGCGGCGATGGAGATGCCGTAGGGCGGCAGCACCTCGCCGGACTCGAAGGCCGCGCCCAGCTCGTCGCGGGAGAACCAGCGGGCCTCCTCGATCTCCTCGCCGTCGGCGTCGATCTCGGTGGAGGTGGCGTGCGCGAAGAAGCCCAGCATCAGGCTGGACGGGAACGGCCAGGGCTGGCTGGCGACGTACTCGACCTCGCCGACCGTGATGCCCGCCTCCTCGAAGACCTCGCGGCGCACCGACTGCTCGATGGACTCGCCGGGCTCGACGAAGCCGGCCAGCGTGGAGAAGCGGCCCTCGGGCCAGTGCACCTGGCGGCCGAGCAGGATGCGGTCCTGGCCGTCGGTGACCGCCATGATCACCGCCGGGTCGGTGCGCGGGTAGTGCTCGGCGCCGCAGGCCGGGCAGCGCCGGATGTGCCCGGCGGCGGCGATGACGGTGCGCTCGCCGCAGCGGGAGCAGAAGCGGTGGGTGCGCTGCCAGTTCTCCAGGCCGACCGCGTGCACCATCAGCCCGGCGTCGCGCGGGGAGAGCAGCAGGCCCGCCTCGCGCAGCCCGGCGGGGCGTGCGGACTGGTCGATGCGGCCGGGCAGGGAGTCCTTCTGGAGCGCGAAGTAGCTGACGCCGTCCTCGTCCTCGCCCAGGAAGTAGCGGTGCGCCTCGGTGAGAGGGGCCTCGAAGGAGGGGGTCATGACGAGTTCGGTGCGCCCGTCGGGCGTCTCGTCGATGAGCACCTGGCCGCCGGAGACCACGAAGCAGCGGGTCGTGGGGTGGCTCCACGCCGCCGCGAGCCAGGCTTCGTCGAGCCGGTGGTGGGCGGCTCGGTCGATGCCGCTCGGGGCGGTGAGCGAGATGGGTCGGTCAGCGGTGTGGTCGGTCCGGGTGGTCACTGGTGCTTCCAACTCCCCCAATGGAACGGTCGGTTCAACGGGCGGTTCGGTGGGACACGGATCAGGGGCACCGCGGCCGGGCGGGGGCGGCCGGGCCGGGCGGTCCTTCCAGTGTGCCCGGCGCGCGGTGCCGTTCCCGAACGGCGGCTGTTCAGCGGGGTGCGGGGCGCCAGTTCTCGGCGAGGTCGCTCCACAGGTGGGCGCTGGTCTCGACGCCCTTGAAGAGCAGGTCCAGCTCGACCTTCTCGTTGGGCGCGTGCCAGCCGTCGGAGGGGACGGAGATGCCGAGGAAGAGGACCGGGGCGCCGAGCACCTCCTGGAGGTCGGCGGCGGGGCCGGAGCCCCCTTCCCGGGTGAACCGCACCGGCTTGCCGAAGGCCCGGCCCATCGCGCGGGCGACGGACTGCAGCGCGGGGTGGTCGAGCGGGGTGAGGCACGGGCGCGTGCCCGGGCTGAAGTCGGTCTCCAGCCGGATTCCGGCGGGCGCCTGCCGCTCGGCCCAGTCCTGCACGGCCTTCTCGACGGCGCCGAGGTCCTGCCCGGCGACCAGCCGGAAGGACAGCTTCACCACGGCCGAGGAGGGGATGATCGTCTTGCTGCCGGCGCCCTGGTAGCCGCCGCCGATGCCGTTGACCTCGGCGGTCGGGCGGGCCCAGATGCGCTCCAGGGTGCTGTACCCGGCCTCGCCGTGCGCCGCGTGCGACTTGGCGGTGCGCAGCCACTCGGCTTCGTCGAAGGGCAGCTCGGCGAACAGGGCGCGCTCTTGCCCGGTCAGCTCCACGACGCCGTCGTAGAAGCCGGGGACGGCCACGCGCCCGTGCTCGTCGTGCAGGGCGCCGACCAGGCGGGCGGCGGCGGTGGCCGGGTTGGGCACGGCGCCGCCGAAGGAGCCGGAGTGGATGTCCTGGTCGGGGCCGTACAGCCGGATCTCGCACTCGGCGAGGCCGCGCATGCCGGTGCACACCGTGGGGGTGTCCTCGGACCACATGCCGGTGTCGGAGACGATCACGGCGTCGGCGGCGAGCCGGCCGGCGTGCTCCTCGACCAGGGCGCGGAAGTTCGGGGAGCCGGACTCCTCCTCGCCCTCGATCAGCAGCTTGAGGTGGACGGCCGGGGCGGTACGGCCGGTCGCGGCGAGGTGGGCGCGGACGCCGAGTGTGTGGAAGAACACCTGGCCCTTGTCGTCGGCGGCCCCGCGCGCGTGGAGGCGGTTCCCGCGGACGACGGGCTCGAAGGGGTCGGTGTCCCAGCCGTCCTCGCGGGCGGCGGGCTGGACGTCGTGGTGGCCGTAGACCAGCACGGTGGGGGCCCCGGGGTCGTCCGAGGGCCATTCGGCGTAGACGGCCGGGGCGCCGGCGGTGGGCCAGACCTCGGCCACCGGGAAGCCGGTCGCGGTCAGTTTCGCGGCGAGCCAGTCGGCGC
Organism: Streptomyces bauhiniae; assembly: GCF_004784475.1. Classification (GTDB taxonomy): domain Bacteria; phylum Actinomycetota; class Actinomycetes; order Streptomycetales; family Streptomycetaceae; genus Streptomyces; species Streptomyces seoulensis. Next base: position 656,514 of record NZ_SRRT01000001.1, on the reverse strand, counting down.
TGCGGCGGACATCGGGGGCGTGCTCCGGCTGGGCGGACACGGACGGGATGCGCAGCCACGCGGCGAGGTCGTCGAGGAAGGCGGCGCGGTGTCGTTCGATGTACGCGTGGACGGCGCTGTCCGGGGTCTGGCTCATGCTCACGAGCCTATCGGCCCGCACGGACATCCTCGGCGGGCGGTTCGTCACACCCGGGCGTCCCCGTCGCCCCGGTTCGTTCCCCTTCGAGCAGTCGCGCCAGCTCCTCCCGGCCGGGCAGCGGGTCCGGACGGTCGACCTCGCCGGTGCGCACGTACAGGAACGCGGCCGTGACCGATTCGGGCGGGATGCCCTGCTGCTCGGCCCAGGCCAGCCGGTACACGGCGAGCTGGAGCGGATCGGCCCCGCGCGTGCGGCCGGTCTTCCAGTCGAGGATCTCGTACGTGGCGTCCGCGCCCTCGCCGTCCTTGTAGACGGCGTCGATCCGGCCGCGTACGACCCGTCCGGCGAGGGTGAGCTGTACGGGGACCTCGACGCGGTACGGCGTGCGCCGGGCGTACTCGGTGCGCTCGAAGGCTTCCTTGAGGGCTTCGAGGTCGGCCTCGTCGGCGATCTCGGCGTCGGTGCCGGGCAGGTCGTCCGGTTCCAGCAGGGGCAGCATCAGCTCCTCGTAGCGGGACTCCACCCAGGCGTGAAAGCGGGTGCCCCGGCGCGCGGCCAACTGCGGGGGGCGCGGCATGGGGCGCGCGAGCTCCTGCGCGAGCCCGTCGGGGTCCTCGGCCAGCCGGAGCATCTGGGTGGCGGTGAGAACGGCGGGCAGCGGTACGTCGATGACACCGCGCCGGGCGCGCATCAGTTCCCCGGCGAGGGCGTCGAGGTCGCGGTCCCAGGAGGCGACCGCACGGGCCTCCTCCGGGGTGAGCGGCTCGGGGGCGGACGCCTGGTGCGGGACGGGGAGGGCGGCGCTCCAGTCACCGGAGTCGTCCTCGAAGTACGGCTCCTCGTCCTCCGGGGGCTCGGTGGGCCACTCGGGGTCGTCGTACGGGACCGGGGCGGCCGTGGGCGGAGTCTGGAGGTGGGCGCGGACGGTGTGGGCGGCCCGGCGGCGGCGTTCGAAGGCGAGGGCGTCCAGGGGCAGCGGCCATGCCTGGTCGGCGTCGGCGGTGTGCAGGGCGGGGTTCTCGTCGCCCTCCTCGGGGGCGTCCGCCCAGACCTCGGTCTCGCCGTACTCGGTGGCGCAGTGGTCGTGCAGGGCCTGGAGGAAGTCGGAGGGGCCGCGCGGCTTCTTCTGGCTGGGGCCCCACCAGTGGCCGGAGCCGAGCAGGAGGGAGCGGGGGCGGGTGAAGGTGACGTACCCGAGGCGGAGTTCCTCGGTGAGCTGGTGCTCCTTCATGGCCTCGTGGAAGCCCTTGATGCCCTTGGCGTCCCAGGAGCCGACGTCGGGCAGGGTGGCGGTGTCGCCGCGCAGGGCGTGCGGGAGCACCTTGGCCTGCGCGGTCCACTTCTCGCGCCCCTGGGCACTGGGGAAGGTGCCCTTGACCAGGCCGGGGACGGCGACCACGTCCCACTCCAGCCCCTTGGACTTGTGCGCGGTGAGCACCTTGACGGTGTTCTCGCCGCCGGGCAGCGCGTTGTCGAGGCCCTTCTCGTACTGGGCGGCGGTGCGCAGGAAGGCGAGGAAGGCGAGCAGGGTGGCCTCGCCGTCGCCGGCCGCGAAGGAGGCGGCCACGTCGAGGAAGTTGGACAGGGTCTCGCGGCGGCGGGCGGCCAGCGCGTGCGGGGACGCCGACAGCTCGACCTCCAGGCCGGTGACGGCGAGCACCCGGTGCAGCACGTCCATCAGCGGGTCGGAGAGGCTACGGCGCAGGTCGCGCAGTTCGGCGGCGAGGCGGGCGAAGCGCACGCGCGCGTCCGGGGAGAAGGGCAGGTCGTCGTCGTACCCCTCGCTGCCGAAGGAGGTCTCCAGGAAGGTGTCCAGGGCGTCCGCCAGCGAGGTGACCTCGGAGGGGTCGACGCCCTCGACGGCCTCGGCGAGCCTGCGGTCGGGGTCGCCATCGCCGTCCACGCGCGCGTGGGCGACGAGCAGCCGGGCGCGGCGGCCGAGCAGGGCCAGGTCGCGCGGGCCGATGCGCCAGCGCGGGCCGGTGAGCAGCCGGACCAGGGCCGCGTTGGCACCGGGGTCCTGGAGCACCTCGCAGACGGCGACCAGGTCCGCGACCTCGGGCAGGTGCAGCAGCCCGGACAGCCCGACGACCTCCACGGGCACGTCACGGGCGACCAGCGCGCCCTGGATCTCCGCGAAGTCGGTCGCGGTGCGGCACAGGACGGCGATCTCGCCGGGCGGGGTGCCGGTGCGGACCAGGTGGGCGAGGGAGTCGGCCAGCCAGTCGATCTCCTCCGCGTGAGTGGGCAGCAGGGCGCAGCGGACCAGGCCGTCGCGTTCGGCGCCGGGTGCCGGACGCAGCGCCTCCACGCCCGCGTGCATGGCGCGCAGGGGCTCGGCGAGGCCGTTGGCGAGGTCGAGGAGGCGGCCGCCGCTGCGCCGGTTCTCGCTGAGCGCCTGCCGGGCGGCGGGGCTGCCGTCGGCGCGGGCGAAGTGCTCGGGGAAGTCGTCCAGGTTGGCCACGGACGCGCCGCGCCAGCCGTAAATGGCCTGGCAGGGGTCGCCCACGGCGGTGACGGGGTGGCCGGTGCCGTGTCCGAAGAGGCCCGCCAGGAGGACGCGCTGGGCGACGGAGGTGTCCTGGTACTCGTCCAGCAGGACGACCCGGAACTCCTCGCGCAGCAGGCGGCCCACCTCGGGGATGCGGGCGAGGCGGGCCGACAGGGCGATCTGGTCACCGAAGTCGAGCAGGTCGCGGGCGTGTTTGGCGGCCCGGTAGCGCTGGACGAGCCCGGCGAGTTCCCCGCGCGCGGCGAGCGTCTCGGGGACCTTGCGCAGGTCGGCGTTGCTGAGTTTCACCCCGTCCAGGGCGGTCAGCAGGTCGGCGTCCCAGACGCGCAGTTCCTCGGGGTCGACCAGGTGCTCGGACAGCTCGGAGTCGAGCGCGAGCAGGTCGGTGACGAGGTCCGCGAAGGAGCGGGTCAGCGCCGGGTACGGGCCCGGCGCCTCGCGCAGCACCCGGGCGGCGAGCTGGAAGCGGGTGGCGTCCGCGAGCAGCCGGGAGCTGGGCTCCAGGCCGAGGCGCAGGCCGTGGTCGGTGAGCAGGCGCCCGGCGAAGGCGTGGTAGGTCGAGATGACGGGCTCGCCGGGCGGGTTGTCCGGGTCGATCGCGTCCGGGTCGGTGATCCCGGCCTTGATCAGCGCCTTGCGGACGCGTTCGGCGAGTTCGCCGGCCGCCTTGTTGGTGAAGGTCAGGCCGAGCACCTGCTCGGGGGCGACCTGGCCGGTGCCTACCAGCCAGACCACGCGGGCGGCCATCACGGTGGTCTTGCCCGAACCGGCTCCGGCCACGATCACCTGCGGGGCGGGCGGCGCGATGATGCAGGCCGTCTGCTCCGGGGTGAACGGGATGCCGAGCAGCTCTTTGAGCTGCTCGGGGTCGGTGAGGTGCGCGGGCATGCGGGGAAGGCTAGCGGCGACCGCCGACAAGCGGGCGCGCAGGCTGTGGAAAGCGCAGGTCAGCGGGGTACCGCGGTGCCGCACATCACGCCACGACGCAGGTCACTCCACCACGTGCCGTCCCTCGGGGCGGGCGCTGCACGAGGCGCGGAAGGAGCAGTGCGCGCAGTGCTGGCCGGTGGTCGGGGTGAACCGTTCGTCCAGCACCTTTCCGGCCGCCGTGGCCAGCAGGTCGCCGACCCACTCCCCGTCCAGCGGCTCCTGGGCCTGCACCTTGGGCAGCGTCTCGCCGCCGTCCTTCTTGGCCGCGCCCTGCCGGAGCTGTACGAGTTCCGCGCCGCCGGGCTCCGGGCGCTCGCCGTCGAAGGCGTCGTCCACCGCGCCCTCGGCCACCGCGAGCTGGTAGACGGCGAGCTGGGGGTGGCGGGCGACCTCGGCGGCGGTGGGCGCGTTCTTACCGGTCTTGAAGTCCACGACGTAGGCCCGGCCGTCGCCGTCCGTCTCGACGCGGTCCATCTGGCCCCGGATGCGGACCTGGTACTCGCCGGCCTCCAGGGTCACGTCGAAGTCCCGCTCGCTGGCTATGGGTGTACGGGTGGCGCGGTCCAGGACGTGCCAGTTCAGGAACCGTTCGAGCGCCGCGCGGGCGGTCTCCTTCTCCTGGGCGGACTTCCAGGGCGCGTCGAAGGCGAGCGCGTTCCACACCGAGTCCAGGCGCTCCATCAGGACGTCGAGGTCGGCGGGGGTACGGCCGGAGGCGACCTCGTCGGCCAGGACGTGGACGACGTTGCCGAAGCCCTGGGCGGCCGTGGCGGGCGCGTCGGCCTTCACCTCGCGGCCCAGGAACCACTGGAGGGCGCAGGTGTTGGCGAGCTGGTCCAGCGCGCTGCCGGAGAGCACCACGGGCTGGTCCCGGTCGCGCAGCGGCACCTTGCTCGCGGTGGGCTCGTACATCCCCCACCAGCGGTCGGGGTGGGCGGCGGGCACCAGCGGGCGGCCGTCCTCGTCGGCGAGCGCGGCGAGCCGGGCCAGCCGGCGCGCGGCCGCGTCCCGCAGGGCCTCCGAGACGTCCGGGTCGACGGTGGTGGCGCGCAGCTCCGCGACGAGCGCGGCGACCGCCAGCGGGCGGCGCGGGCGGCCGGTGACGTCGCGGGGCTCGACGCCCAGCTCGGTCAGGAAGCGGGACGGCTGGTCGCCGTCGTCGGCCGGTGCCTTCACGGCGGTGACGACGAGACGGTCCCGCGCGCGCGTGGCGGCCACGTAGAACAGCCGGCGCTCCTCCACGAGCAGGGCGCCCGGGGTCAGCGGCTCGGCGAGCCCGTCCCGGCCGATCCGGTCGGCCTCCAGCAGGGAGCCCCGGCGGCGCAGGTCGGGCCAGAGCCCCTCCTGCACGCCCGCGACGACGACCAGCCGCCACTCAAGACCCTTGGAGCGGTGCGCGGTCATCAGGCGCACGGCGTCGGGACGTACCGCGCGGCGGGTGAGGGTGTCGGCGGCGATGTCCTCCGCGTCGATCTCCTCCAGGAAGTTCAGGGTGCCGCGTCCGCCGGTGCGCTCCTCCGCGCGGGCGGCGGTGGCGAACAGCGCGCAGACGGCGTCCAGGTCGCGGTCGGCGTTGCGGCCCGCCGCGCCCCCGCGCCGGGCGGACCGCTCCAGCCTGCTGGGCCAGGGGGTGCCGTTCCACAGCGCCCAGAGCGCCTCCTCGGCGGTGCCGCCCTCGGCCAGGCACGCGCGCGCCTTTTGCAGCAGCGCGCCCAGCCGTTGCGCCCCGCGCGCGTACGCCGGGTCGTGCGCGACGAGCCGTTCGGGCTCCGCGAGCGCTCGCGCGAGGAGCACGTCGGAGGGGGCGGGCAGGGCCTCTCCGGCGGCGCGCTCCTCCTCGCGCAGGGCGCGGCCGAGCCGGCGGAGGTCGGCCGCGTCCATGCCGCCGAGGGGGGAGGAGAGGAGCGTTATGGCGGTCTCGGCATCCAGCCAGGGAGTCTCCGGGGCCTCAGCCTCCTCAGCAGACTCCGCCTCCGCCACCGCCCGCAGGGCCGTCAGCAGGGGCGCGACGGCCGGTTCGTGGCGCAGGGGCAGGTCGTCGCCGTCGATGTCCAGGGGGACCCCGGCCGCCGTCAGGGCGCGGCGGAGGGTCGGGATGGTGAGGGAGCCCGCGCGGACGAGGATCGCCATCTCGTTCCACGAGATGCCGTCCTCCAGGTGGGCGCGGCGGACGATGTCGGCGATGTTGTCCAGCTCGGTGCCGGGGGTCGGGTAGGTGTACACCTCCACCTGGCCGCCGTCGCGGACCGCCGTGGGCTCGCGGTGGACGCGGAGCTTCTCGGCGGGGAGCTGGGACAGCGGCATGCGCTGGGTGATTCGGCGGGTCGCGGCCAGCAGGTGCGCCCCGGAGCGGCGGGTGGTGCGCAGCACCTCGACGGGCGCGGGGCGGCCGTCCGCGCGGGGGAAGGCGGCCGGGAAGTCGAGGATGCCGTTCACGTCGGCGCCCCGGAAGGTGTAGATCGACTGGTCGGGGTCGCCGAGCGCCACCAGGGTGCGCCCGCCCCCGGCCAGCGCGTGCAGCAGCCGCACCTGCGCGGGGTCGGTGTCCTGGTACTCGTCGACGTACACGGCGTCGTAGGACGTGGCGAGGCGCTCGGCGACCTCGGGGCGGTGGGCGAGGAGCACCGCGCGGTGGACGAGTTCGGCGTAGTCGATGACGCCCTGGAGGTCGATCACGTCGAGGTACTCGGCGAGGAAGGCGGCGGCCGCGCGCCAGTCGGGGCGCCCGATGCGGCGCGCGAAGGCGTCCAGCGCGCCGGGCTCGAGCCCCAGCTCGCGGCTGCGCGCGAGGACCGCGCGTACCTCGTCGGCGAAGCCGCGCGTGGTCAGGCAGGCGCGCAGGTCGTCGGGCCAGCGCACATGCGTGAGGCCGAGCCGCTCCAGCTCGGGCTGTCCGGCGAGCAGCTCGCGCACGGTGACGTCCTGCTCGGGGCCGGAGAGCAGCCGCAGCGGCTCGGCGAAGCGGTCGCTGTCCTGGTGGGCGCGGACCAGGGCGTAGCAGTACGAGTGGAAGGTGGTGGCGCGGGGCGCGCGGGCGGCGCCCATGCGCCGGGCCATCCGGTCGCGCAGTTCGACGGCGGCCTTGCGGCTGAAGGTCAGCACCAGGATGCGTTCGGGGTCGCCGCCGCGGGCCACGCGCGCGGCGACGGACTCCACCAGGGTCGTGGTCTTGCCGGTGCCGGGTCCCGCGAGGACGAGCAGCGGGCCGCTGTCGTGCTCGATCACCGCGCGCTGGGCGGCGTCCGGGCGGGCCGGCGGTGCCTGGACGGGCGGGGTGCGGAGCAGCCGATAGGCACCACGGGGCGCCTGCCGACCCTGGGGGTGCGGCAGGCCTCCGGTGGTGGAGGTGGTGCTCACGTGGTTCGCCGGTCCTGGTGGTGGTGCGGGGTGGTCGTAAGGGCGTACAAAGCCTCGGGGGGTTCCCGTCCCCACGAACGTACGTCATGCCGGGGACGTGCCCGGTGTCCCCCGTACGAGCGGATGTGAGCCGCGCCCCTTGCCGAAGGCGCTCAGCCGTGGTCCGCCTGACCCCCGTCCCAGCGGGCCCGTCTCATGTCCAGGCGCGGCAGATGCCCCTCCGCGCTGCGGGACGCCTGCTTCAGCGGGGTGCCCTCGGCCCGGTACCGGTCGAGGGCGCGCAGCTCATGGCCGGGCAGCAGCGCGCCGTCGGCCCGCACCACGCGCCACCACGGCACCGCGCCCCCGTACAGCGCCATCACCCGGCCCACCTGGCGCGGCCCGCCCTCCTCCAGCCACTCCGCGACGTCGCCGTAGGTCATCACCCGGCCCGGCGGAATCCGCTCGGCCACCTCCAGCACGCGCTCGGCGTACTCCGGAAGTTCGTCCGGGCGCCCCTCCCCGGCAGGGCTCTGCTCGCTCATCCACCCCATCCTGCCGTACGCCTACGACAATGGGACGAGGCCGGCCAGGGGTGTCCGGACGGGCCCGCACTCCGCCCCATCGCACTTTTCGCACCCCCATCCGCACCCTGATGCCCCCTCGCGCCCCTCAGTCGTGCCACCATCGTGCGGGCGGTGACTGGTGATACGAGACCAAGAAGAGACCATGAACAAGCAGGGTGTGCACGACGACGCGGAGGGCACCTCCGGCGCGTCCGCGCGCCCCGGCGCCTCCCACGGCCCCGCCGGGAACGCGGGCCCACGCGCGCGTGAAGGCGGCGAAGGGGACGCCCCCGCGCGGGCGTACGCCCCCCGGCGTCCCTCCGACGACGTCCTGGAGGAGGTCGAGGGCGACGAACCGCTGCTCCCCGCGCGCGTGCACCGCCCCTCCGACCTCATGCGGCTCCTGGTGGGCGTGCTGGCGATCGCCCTGCTGCTGGCCATCGCCGCGTTCGCGCACGGCACCACCTCGGGCCTCGAACAGGACATCAACAAGGGCACCGGCCAGGCGCCCGACCTGCTGATCAAGATCGCGGGGCTGGTGTCCAGCATCGCCATCCTGCTGGTCCCGGTCGCTTTCGCCATCGAGCGGCTGATCAAACGCGACGGGCTGCGCATCGCGGACGGTGTGCTCGCGGCGGTCCTCGCGCACGGCGTCACCCTCGCCACGGACCTCTGGGTCGCCCGCGCGGCGCCCGATTCCATCCAAGAAGCGCTCACCCAGCCCGCGCCCGGCGACATCCACGCGCTGACCGACCCGGTGCACGGCTATCTCGCGCCCGTCATCGCCTATATGACGGCCGTCGGCATGTCGCGCAGACCCCGCTGGCGCGCGGTGCTGTGGATCGTGCTGCTGCTCGACGCGTTCTCCATGCTGGTCACCGGCTATACCACGCCGTTCGCGATCATCCTGACCGTGCTCATCGGCTGGACCATCGCCTACGGCACCCTCTACGCCGTCGGCTCCCCCAACGTCCGCCCCACCGGCCGCACCCTGATGGCGGGCCTGCGCCACGTCGGCTTCCACCCGGTCAGCGCGGTCCGCGAGGAGGGCCCGGAGGCGGAGAACGGCGACCGGGGGCGGCGCTACTTCGTCACCCTGGAGGACGGCCCGCCGCTGGACGTGACGGTCGTCGACCGGGAGCAGCAGGCCCAGGGCTTCTTCTACCGGGCCTGGCGCAACCTCACCCTGCGCGGCTTCGCCACCCGCTCCAGCCTCCAGTCCCTCAGACAGGCCCTGGAGCAGGAGGCGCTCCTCGCGTACGCGGCCATCGCGGCCGGCGCCAACGCCCCCAAGCTGATCGCCACCTCCGAGCTGGGCCCCGACGCGGTCATCCTCGTCTACGAGCACACCGGCGGCCGCACGCTGGACTCGCTGGCCGACGACGAGATCACCGACGAGCTGCTGCACAAGATCTGGCACCAGGTGCGCGCGCTGCAGTCCCGCCGCATCGCGCACCGCAGGCTCGCGGGCGACGCGGTACTGGTGGATCGTTCCGGCAAGGTGATCCTCGCCGAGCTGCGCGGCGGGGAGATCGCGGCGGGCGATCTGCTGCTGCGCATGGACGTGGCCCAGATGCTCACCACGCTCGGCCTCAGGGTCGGCGCCGAGCGGGCCGTGGCCACGGCGGTCGCGGTGCTCGGGCCGGACGCGGTGGCCGACTGCCTGCCGATGCTCCAGCCCATCGCGCTGACCCGCTCCACCCGCGCCACCCTGCGCAAGCTGGGCCGGGAGCGCGCGGAGCGGGAGCGGGAGGCGGTGCTGGAGTCGTCGCGGCTGGCCAAGCAGGCCCGTCTTGAGGCGGCCTCCGAGGAGGGCGCGGCCCTGCCGGAGAAGCCCGACAAGAAGACCGTGCGCGCCGAGCAGCGGGCCGAGAAGCGGGCCATCGACGAGGCGATCGACGAGGCCCGCGAGGAGGATCTGCTCACCCAGATCCGGCATCAGGTGCTCCGGATCAGGCCGCAGGCACCGGTGGAGCCGGCCCGGCTGGAGCGCATCCGGCCGCGCACCCTGATCAGCTTCATCGCGGGCGCCATCGGCGCGTACTTCCTGCTCACCCAGCTCACCCACATCGAGTTCGGCAAGCTGTTCGCGCAGGCCCAGTGGGGCTGGGTGGCGGCCGCCGTGGCGTTCTCCGCGCTGAGTTACGTGGCCGCCGCGATGGCGCTGCTCGGGTTCGTGCCGGAGCGGGTGCCGTTCGTGCGGACGGTGGCGGCGCAGGTCGCCGGGTCCTTCGTGAAGATCGTCGCTCCGGCGGCGGTCGGCGGTGTCGCGCTGAACACGCGGTTCCTCCAGCGGCAGGGGGTGCGGCCGGGGCTCGCGGTGGCGAGTGTGGGCGCGTCGCAGTTGTTCGGGCTCGGCTGCCACATCCTGATGCTGCTGTCGTTCGGCTACCTCACCGGCACCGAGAAGACGCCGTCGCTGTCGCCGTCCCGGACGGTCATCGCGGGTCTGCTGACGGTCGCGGTGCTGGTGCTGGTGGTGACGTCGGTGCCGCTGCTGCGGAAGTTCGTCGTCACGCGCGTACGGTCCCTGTTCGCCGGAGTGGTGCCGCGCATGCTGGACGTGCTCCAGCGGCCGCAGAAGCTGGTCACCGGCATCGGGGGCATGCTGCTGCTCACCGGGTGCTTCGTGATGTGCCTGGACGCGTCGATCCGGGCGTTCGGCGACGAGTCGGCGCACATCAGCATCGCCAGCGTCGCGGTGGTCTTCCTCGCGGGCAACGCGCTCGGCTCCGCCGCGCCGACGCCGGGCGGGGTCGGGGCCGTGGAGGCGACGCTGACCGTGGGTCTGATCGCGGTCGGGCTGCCCAAGGAGGTGGCGGCGCCGGCGGTGCTGCTGTTCCGGCTGCTGACGCTGTGGCTGCCGGTGCTGCCGGGGTGGCTGGCGTTCAACCACCTGACCCGTAAGGGAGCGCTGTAGGGGGCGGGGATTTGGGCGGTGGGCCCTTACGGGGTCCCGTAGGGGCTGTTGCCAGGGGCGTCGGTCCGGCTGGCGCGCCCCTACGGGACCCGGAGGGGCCGTCGCCAGGGGACGCCGGGCCTGTCTGCGCACCCTGACGGGGTCCCGTAGGGGCTGTCGCCCCCGTACTCCTTACGGCCCGTGCCCCGCGCGGAGTCGCGGGCGCGCCGTGAGGATGGCTGTATGCCGAACCCTTCCCGGCCGCGCGCCGCCGCCCTGACGACCAGTGCCGTGCTGATGGCCGCCCTGCTGGCCGGCTGCGGCGGGTCGGGGCACGGGGATCTGACGAAGCAGAAGCTTCAGTGGAAGGACTGTCCGGCCCCGTCCGAGGCGGAGGGCGGCGGCCCGTCGCCGTCCCCGCTGCCCGGCGGCGCGAAGTGGCAGTGCGCAACCATGCTGGCCCCGCTGGACTGGGCCAAGCCCAAGGGCGACACCATCGGCATCGCCCTGATCCGCGCCAAGGCCGACGGACCGGCGAAGGACCGGATCGGCTCGCTGGTATTCAACTTCGGCGGCCCCGGCGGCAGCGGTGTCACCACGCTGCCCGCGTTCGGCGAGGACTACGCGGCCCTGCGCACCCGGTACGACCTGGTCAGCTTCGACCCGCGCGGGGTCGGCCGCAGCGCGCCGGTGCTGTGCGAGAGCGACTCCCAGCTCGACACGTTCTTCCAGCAGGACGCGACGCCCGAGAACACCGCCGAGCAGAAGCAACTCATCGCCCGCACCGAGAAGTTCAACGACGCGTGCGAGCAGCGGTCCAAGAAGATCCTGCCCCATGTGCGCACCACGGACGCGGCCCGCGACATGGACCTGATGCGTCAGGTGCTCGGTGACGCCAAGCTGCACTACTTCGGCATCTCCTACGGGACCGAACTCGGCGGTGTGTACGCGCACTTGTTCCCGAAGCACGTGGGGCGGGCGGTGTTCGACGCGGTGGTGGACCCCACCCAGACGCCGGAGCAGGGGGCGCTCAGCCAGGCGCGGGGGTTCCAGCTCGCGCTGGACAACTTCGCCGAGGACTGCACGTCCAAGGTCGAGGACTGCCCCCTCGGGGACACGGCGGACGATGTGAAGAACCGTATCGCCAAGCTGCTGAAGGACCTGGAGAAGAAGCCCATCCCCGGTATCTATCCACGCCAGTTGACGCAGACCGCGGCGACCAACGGCATCGCGCAGTCGCTGTACTCCAAGGACTTCTGGGAGTACCTCACCGAGGGTCTGGAGCAGGCGTACGACGGGGACGGCAGGGTCCTGATGCTGTTGTCCGACTCGATGAACGGGCGGTCGGAGAACGGGGAGTACAGCAACATCACCCCGGCCAACATCGCCATCAACTGCTCGGACGAGAAGCCCCGTTACACCCCGGCCTACATCCAGTCCAAGCTCCCCGACTTCCGCGGGGCCTCCCCCGTCTTCGGCGACTACCTCGCCTGGGGCATGGCCGGCTGCACCGACTGGGCCGTCCCCGGCGCCGCCGACCACCCCGACGTCCACGCCCCCGGCTCCGCCCCCATCCTCGTCGTCGGCAACACCGGCGACCCCGCGACCCCCTACGAGGGCGCCCGCGCCATGGTCGACGCCCTCGGCAAGGGCGTCGCCGTCGAACTCACCTACAAGGGCCAGGGCCACGGCGCGTACGACAGCAAGAACAAGTGCGTCCAGAAGGCGGTCAACGACTACCTCCTGACGGGCCGCACCCCGAAGCCGAACACGGTGTGCACCTGACGACTGCCGCGCTACGACGGCTCGCTACAACTCTCCGGCACGCCCGGCGCGGACCCCATGAGCCGGGCGACATCGATACCCCGCGCCCGCAGATACGCCTCCGCATGCTCCGCCAGTTGCCGGAAGCGCGGCCAGGTCGGCATCCCCGCCACCTGCGCGTCCCGGTACTCGAGAAACGCCCCGCCCGCGTACTTCAGCCGCACCAGCGGTACCGCCCACAGCTCAAGGACGTCCTTCTCGCTCACATACCCCTTGTGGCAGTACAGCCCGACGACGTCGAAGGCCGCGAGCGCCCGGTTGACGACGGCATACTCCTCCCCGCTCAACTCCTCCACCCGCACCCCCCGCTCCCGCATCAGAAACACCGTCCGCCTGCCGTGCTGCAGCTCAGGGCTGATCAGCGACTCATGCAACTTGAGCAGCGCGTCCCGCCGGTCCTTCCGCCGCGCCACATAGAGCGACAGCACACTGATGACCACAGCGGCCACCGAAATGACGACCGACGCACCCTCACCGTCCACCCACGGCTCCCCCCCACTCCCCCGACAGCCCGGTCCAGGGCTGCCCATCCCCGGCGAGGCGCAAACAGGCGCCTGCCCGGCGGGCCCTACCCCACGTCGATCCGGCGTGGAGCCACGCCGAGGACGAGGTTCTTCAGGGCCTGGGGGGCGGGGCCGAAGGAGGCGGTCCAGGTCTCGACGAGGTGGATCTCGGTGGCCTCGTCGATGGCCAGGAAGAAGCGGCCGTGGTCGAGTTCGCCGAGCGGGAAGAGGCGGCGGCCGAGGTGCTCGCCCCACTGAAGGAAACGGTCCTCCTCGCCCCACGCCAGCTCCGGGTCCAGCTCGAACGGGGTACGGGCGCAGGTGATTCCGGGCCCGGTGACATGCACGGTCAGACCGCCGAACTCGCGCAGGAAGGTCTCCGCGGCGTCGTGCATGGCCAGGCCGACGGGTTCGAACATGGATCGCCAGCGACCCGTGTCGACCCTGCGTCCAGGCTGCCACCCCGCCGTCTCCAGCACCTCGGCGACCTCCGGAGTCCAGTCGTTCATGCCGAGGGCCTCCGGGTGCGGTCCCGGCCCGCGATGGCCTCGGCGACCCCCTGGATGGCGCCGCGTATGAGGTCGCCGTAGGGGGTGTCAGGGAGGTTCGGGGCGTGTGAGCGGGCCGCTTCGATGTGCTCCGTGGCCGCTGCGAAGGAACCGAGGCGGCGGTAGTTGTCGGCGAGGTTGAGGTGGAGGGAGGGGTAGAAGCCGGCGATGTGCAGGTCGGTGTGGTGTTGCTGGACTCGCTGCTCGGTCAGGGCCTCGGCGGCGTCCAGGGCCCGGATGTCCCAGGTGAGGGCCTGGGCGGGGTCGTCGTGGAGGTCGGCCAGGTAGTGGGCGACGGTGCAGCGGTGCAGGGGGTCGTCGGTGGTGGACCACAGGCGCAGCAACTGCTCGCGGGCGGTGGTGGGGTCGCCGGCCCGGCCCGCTTCGACGGCTTTGCCGATGGCTTCCATGGTCGGGTCGGGAGTCGTCATGACACCCTCCTGACCGGCATGACCAGGGTGGTGAGGTCACCGCGGTCGGCGGAGCGGACGGTGACCGGCTGGTCCTCGCCCCGCAGATCGAGCATCACGTCGGGGCCGATCGCGGTGCTCACGGCGGGGTAGAGCGTGGTCAGCTCGAAGCAGATGCGGAGGGGCCGGCCCGTGGTCGTCGCGGGGAGCGGGGTGCGGTCGCCGACTTTCATGCCCTGGACGGTGATGTTCAGCGCGACGCGGTCGCCGGGGTGCTCCTCCAGGGCCCGTATGAGCAGGTCCTTGGGGACCGTCGCGCGGGTGGTGGCCTCGCCCAACGAGGCGAGCATCAGCCGGTGGTCCGGGAACTCCTCGCTCAGCAGCCGGCAGTAGCGGTCCTCCCGGCCGGTCACCCGGAGCCACATCCCGTGCGGCACCGCTTCGAGCCGTACCGCCGGGCTGCGGCGGATCTCGGCGGCCGCGGCCCGCAGTTCGTCGCCGTCGACCGTGCCGGCCCATGCCCGCGTCGGCGCTTCGGCGGGCACCAGGGTCCGGGTGGCGAGCCGGTAGCGGTCCGTCGCGGTCAGGGTGACCGCCTCCTGGCTCGCCTCGACACGCACCCCGGCGAGCACCGGCATCGTGGGCTCCCGCGCGGTCGCCGTCAGCACCTGCTCGACGGCCTCCGCGAACACGGGCCCCTTCAGCGCGGCGACTTCGAGCCCCGGCACGTCGCCACCGAGCGCGGACCGGAGGACAGCGGCCTTCCACCGCGCCTCCGCCGCGTCCCCGAGGACCCCCGCCACATGCTCGTCGAGCAACCGCACCGCCTCCTCGCCCTCGGCCCCGAGGACCGCCTCGACACCGGCCAGCGGCATGGCGATCTCCCGGAGCTGCCGCAGCACGGTCGCCCGCGCCACCTGCCCGGTGCTGTAGTAGCGGTACCCCGACACGGGGTCGACCTCGGCGGGCGGCAACAGTCCGGAGTCGGCGTAGAACCGCAGCGCGCTGGGCGTCAGCCCGCTGCGCTCGGCGAAGACCCCGATCGGCATGAGTTCGGATTTCGGCACCGCGCCATCATCGGGCTTCGACCAAGTTGAAGGTCAAACACGGCGAAGGCCCACGGCCCCGAGTGATCAGGGGCCGTGGGCCTTCGCGGCCGGAAAGGCTCAGTACACCGGCTTGCTGGGTTCGATCTGGTTGACCCAGCCGATGACGCCGCCGCCCACGTGGACCGCGTCCGCGAAGCCCGCGGACTTCAGGACCGCGAGGACCTCCGCGCTGCGGACGCCCGTCTTGCAGTGGAGGACGATGCGCTTGTCGTGGGGGAGGGTCTCCAGGGCGGTGCCCATGAGGAAGTCGTTCTTGGGGATGAGCTTGGCGCCGGGGATGGAGACGATCTCGTACTCGTTCGGCTCGCGGACGTCGATGATCTCGATGTTCTCGCCGTCGTCGATCCACTCCTTGAGCTGCTTGGGAGTGATCGTGGAGCCGGCCGCGGCCTCCTGGGCCTCCTCGGAGACGACGCCGCAGAACGCCTCGTAGTCGATCAGCTCGGTGACCGTGGGGTTCTCGCCGCACACCGCGCAGTCGGGGTCCTTGCGGACCTTGACCTGGCGGTACTGCATCTCCAGGGCGTCATAGATCATCAGGCGGCCGACCAGCGGGTCGCCGATGCCCGCGAGCAGCTTGATCGCCTCGTTGACCTGGATCGAGCCGATGGACGCGCACAGCACGCCGAGCACGCCGCCCTCGGCGCAGGAGGGGACCATGCCGGGCGGCGGGGGCTCCGGGTAGAGGCAGCGGTAGCAGGGGCCGTGCTCGGACCAGAAGACGGACGCCTGGCCGTCGAAGCGGTAGATCGAGCCCCACACGTACGGCTTGTTCAGCAGCACGCACGCGTCGTTGACCAGGTAGCGCGTGGCGAAGTTGTCCGTGCCGTCGACGATCAGGTCGTACTGGCCGAAGATCTCCAGCACGTTCTCGGCCTCGAGCCGTTCCTCGTGCAGGATCACGTCCACGTACGGGTTGATGCCCTTGACCGTGTCCCGCGCGGACTCCGCCTTCGAGCGGCCGATGTCGGCCTGGCTGTGGATGATCTGCCGCTGGAGGTTGGACTCGTCGACCTCGTCGAACTCCACGATGCCCAGCGTGCCGACACCGGCCGCCGCGAGGTACATCAGCGCGGGTGAACCCAGGCCGCCGGCGCCCACACAGAGCACCTTGGCGTTCTTCAGCCGCTTCTGCCCTTCCATCCCCACATCCGGGATGATCAGGTGGCGGGAGTACCGGCGGACCTCGTCTACGGTGAGCTCGGAAGCGGGCTCGACCAGGGGTGGCAGCGACACGGGGACTCCGTTGGTCGGTCGATCACTACGGGTTGTTCTTCCCCTAACACTGCCACGGCCTTCTTCATTCCGAGACACCCGTTCCGACCCGCGAGACGAATTCGTCCCAGTGGCCGGGCATCGTCTCCCAGGGGTTGGCCCGGCCGCCGTGATCCGTGCGGTCGGTGAGGTAGACCGTCCCGGCGCCCTGCCAGCGCGCGATGCGCAGCGCCTCCTCCAGATGGCCGCGCGGCACCCCGTGCACGAAGTGGCAGAAGCGGCTCTCCGGGTAGTCGGCGGTCCACTCCGCCACCTGCGACCAGCGGTAGTCGGCCCAGGAGCCGCGGAAGGTCACCAGTTGGTCGGCGTTCTCCGCGTACCCCGGACAGGGGTGTTCCCCGTGGCCGAGCACGAGGTGGGTGTTCCCGGCGAGCGCGCGGAGCGTGGTGATCACCCGGCGGACCTCGGGCAGTTGCGTCCGGTCACCGGGACAGCGTTCCAGCAGGAAGCCGTCGACGCGGTACCAGTCGAGGTGGCGGTGCGCGTCGGTGACCAGGTCGGCGAAGGGGCGCATGCCGTGCGCGAGGTCCAGGTGGCCCAGCACGCGGACCCCGCCGTTCCTCAGCCGGCCCGCCGCCTCCAGGCAGTGCGGGTCGGGGCGGGTGCCCGGTCCGGCGGCGACATTGAGCACCACCCAGTCCAACGGCGTTCCGGGGCGGGCCAGTTCGGCCCACTGGGCGGGCGCGGTCAGCGGGTGCGCGTAGTCGGGGACGCCGATCGCGGTGCGTACGGCGGTGACGGCGGGCGCGCTGGTCAGATGCGGCATGCCGCCTCCATCCAGATGTCCGCGAGGGACTCCTCCAGATTGATCCGGGGCCGCCAGCCGAGCCGGTCGCGGGCGGTGCGTACGTCCGCCTGCTGCCAGCTCCCGCAGCCGTCCGGGTAGGGGTACGCGACCGGCACCGCATGGTCCAGATCACCGCGCGGATGCCCGATCTGCCCGCGCAACGGGCCGGGCGGCGCGTCGAGTTCGTTGAGCGCGCCCCCGTACCCGGCGACCCGCGCGAGGACGGTGGCCGCGTCGCGCAGCCGTACGGCACGGCCGGAGCCGATGTTGATCACGCCCTGCGCGGCGGACAGCGAGGCGGCGTGCACGGCGCGGGCGACGTCGCGTACGTCGACGAAGTCGCGCTGTACGCCGAGCCCGGCGAGCTTGAGCTCGCCGTCGCCCGCCTGCATGGCCCGGCGCATGGCCTCGGCGAGTCTCCCCAGGGGCGACCCTGCCGGGGTGCCGGGTCCGGCGGGCGAGAAGACCCGCAGCACCACGGCGTCCAGCCCCGAGCCGAGGACCAGTTCGGTCGCGGCGAGCTTGCTGACCCCGTAGGGGCCGCCCGGCCGGGGTACGGCGTCCTCGGCGGTGGAGGAGCCGGGCTGGCTCGGCCCGTACTCGGAGCCGCAGCCGATCTGCACCAGCCGGGCCCCGCAGCCGCTGCGCCGCAGCGCCTCGCAGACGGTGGCCACGGCGACGGTGTTGTGCCGGGTGAGGTCGCGGGCGCCGCCCCGGGTGGCACCGGCGCAGTTGACGACGACACCGGGGTGCACGGCGTCCAGGAACCGGGTGAGCGCGCCGGGGCTGCCGGTGGCGAGGTCGAAGCGGACGTCGGCGTCGTCGCCCCGGCCGAGCGCGGTGAGCTGCACGGCGGGGTCGGCGAGGAGGCGGTCGGCGACGAAGCGGCCGATGTACCCGTTGGCTCCGATCAGCAGGACCCTCATAGGGCGGCCCCCGAGGTGTGCGCCGCGGCTGCTCCCACGGACCCGGCCACTGCGGTGACTCCGTGTCGGGAGGTGGTCATCTGGTGTTCTCCTTCTCAGGGATGAAGGTCTCAGGGATGAAGGGGGGAGGGGGCGGGGCGGCGGTGGGGCGCCGGTGCCGTGAGCGGAGGCGGACGCCGGGGACGGGGGCGGGGCCGCGTAAGCCGTTGCACGCCTCGTCGGGGATGCCCGCCGTCCGGCGAGCGCCCGGGGTGGCCGGGTGCGGACGGACGCGGGGCACGGGCGCAGGGCCGCGTAGGCCGCTACCGGACCCCTCCGGGACGCCTGTCGTCCGACGCGCGCCCGGGGTGGCCGGGCGCGGACGGACGCGGGCGACGGACTCAGGCGCAGGGCCGCGCAGGCCCTCACGGGCCCCCTCCGGGACGCCCGCCGGCCTGCGAGCCCCCGTGGTGGCCGACCGCCTCCCGCGCTCCGGCGCCGCACGGCACACGCGTGCCTCACTCCGGGCCCCCCGCGGGCGCGTGGGCCGAGGCTCGGGTGAGGGTGCGGAGGGCGTGGGTCAGGAGGGTCAGGGCGGCGCAGGCGCAGGTCAGGGTGGGGACGGCCGTCACCCCTAGGGGGTCGACCAGGGTGGTCACCGGCACGGCGAGGAAGCCGCAGTCGGGGAGCCGTCCGCTCAGCACCAGTGCCGGTGCCGCCACCTCGGCGGCGGCCGCCGCGCCCAGGATCACGGCCGGCGCGTGCCGGTGCCGGTGTGCGGTGAGGAGGCGGGCGAGGAACAGCAGGGCGCCCAGGGTGAGGGCCTGCGGGTAGGCCGGGTCCTCGTGCAGTACGGCGCCGGTGAGGGCGAGCAGGCCGGTCAGGGCGGACAGGTACAGCGCGAGGACGCCGAGCAGCAGGGGGCGCGCCCCGGAGGTGAAGTCCTCCAGGCCCCGGCTGCCCGCGAGCCGTCGGCGGGCGCCGAGGTCGAGGAGGTGGGCGCACCAGGCGGCGGGGGCGCAGGCCAGCGCAAGGGCCAGTACGGGCGCGGTGGCGGCGGGCCAGGGGCCGTCCGGGGCGCCGGTGGGCAGCGCGTCGGGGCCGCCGCTCACCACGGCGTCCAGCAGGCCGTCGCCGAGGAGGGCGTACCCGAGCAGGCAGGTGGTCCAGACGGGGGCGGAGGGCCGCGGGGCCGTGCCGGGGCGGGCCGCGAGGGGGCCCCGGCCGAGGGCGGCGCGTACGGCGAGGGTCACCGCGAGGAGTCCGCCGAGGGCCACCAGGGGGCGGGCGGAGCCGGGGCCGAGCCGCAGTCCCGCCACGGTGCCGGAGGCGACCGCGCCGGGGAGCAGGGTGAGCAGGACCCAGCCGGTGCGGATGCGCGGGGCGGGGCCGGGGGCGGGCTCGGGGGCCGGGTCGGCGTCGCGGGGGACGCGCGCGTACAGCTCCTCGGCGAGCGAGAACACGTCCCGGTGCCGGTAGCGGGCGGCGGAGCGGTCGGTGAAGCCGTGCGCCTCCAGCCCGGCCGCGATCTCCAGCGGGTCCACGGCCCGCTCGCACAGCTCCCGGTGCTGGTGCAGCAGCGCCTTCACGGGGTCGACGCCACCCCGGCGAGGAGCGGCCTCGGCGCCGGAAGAGGCCCCGGACGCCGCCACCGCCCCCGTCCCGTCCACGCCCCTCATCGCGCCCCCTCCGCCCCGGCCCGGACCGGCGCCGCTGAGCCCCGCAGCAAGGTGGGCACGGTCCACCGGCCGGGCACATGCGCCTCGGCCGGCACGGCGAACGGCAGCGGCTCCCCCGCCTCGTCCACGGCGGCCCGGCGCACCGGACAGTGCGACATGATCTCCAGGTAAATGCCGTGAAATGCCGCGATGTTCTGTTCGACGCCGAACAGCTCCAGCGCCCGCGCCCGCGCCGCCGCCCCCAGCCGCGCCCGCCGCTCGGGGTCGCGCAGCAGCGCCACGCACGCCTCCGCGAGCGCCCTCGGATTGCGCGGCGGTACGACGAGCCCGGTGCCCCCGATGACCTCCACCACCGCGCCCACGTCCGTGGACACCGTGGCCCGGCCGCAGAACATCGCCTCGGCCAGGCTGACCGGGAACCCCTCGACCACGCTGGACAGCACGACCACCGCACCGGCGGCGTACGCGTCGGGCAGCGTCGGCGCCTCGGGCGCCCCCACCTCGGTGAACGACACGGGGTTGTCCCCCACGGCGTGCAGCCCCTCCGCCTCGTCCGGGAAGAGCTGGGCGGCCAGCGCCCGGCACTGCGCGAGGTACGCCTCCCCCTCGGCGCCCACCGGCACGCCCACGATGCGCAGCCGCGCGTGCGGCTCCTCCTTGCGGACCTCGGCGAAGGCGTGCAGCAGCGAGACCAGGTCCCGGCCGGGCTCGATCCGGCCGACCCACACCAGCGTGTCCGCGTCGGCGCGGTCGGGCGCCTCGCCGACCTCGGCGAACCGGTCGGCGTCCATGCCCGGGTGGACGGTGCGGATGCGGGCCCGGTCGGCGCCGCACCGCTCCTGCCAGCGCCGGGCGTGGCTGCTGCCGGGGGTGAGGATCTCGGCGCGCCGGTAGACCTCGGCGGCGAGCCGCCCGTGGAAGGCGGCGAGCAGCGCGCGGACCGCCGGAGCGGCGCTGTCGGGGCCGAGCGCGAGGTAGTGCGCGCGGAGCTGGACGCCGTACTCGGTGACCAGCAGGGGCACGCCGGAGAAGTGCCGGGCGAGCAGGCCGGGCAGGGCGGCGGAGCCGCCGGAGGTGGCGTGGCAGAGGTCGACGGCGGCGAGGGCGTCCTCGCCGTACCAGTCGAGGGAGAGGGGGCCGAGGGCGCGGGCGAGGTGGTCGGTGACGGCCAGCAGGTCGGGGACGCGCGCCTCGTGCGCCGCGCGCGGTGCGCCGGGGGCGCGACAGGCGCGCTCCAGGGCGGTCACGGCGTGGTCGGAGCGGAGGGCTCCGGTCAGGGCACCGGTGTCGCGGGCGAGTTCGGCGAGGCTGTACAGCGCGTTGCCGAAACGGTCCGCCACTTCGGCGGGGGAGCCCTCCCGCAGGTCGCAGACCGCGCCCAGCAGCTCGCCGTAGTGCTCGGTGAAGTGCCTGCGGGCGCGGCGGCCCAGCGTGCCGCCGTCGTCCCCGGCCGTCCACAGCCGGGCGGTGCGCACCCGCCTGACCTGCGGCGGGATCGGCACCCAGCCGTCGTCCTCCTGCCGCCGGCCGCACTGAAGCGCGTAGACGTCGAACTCGTGCTGCCCGAGCCCGCGCACGAGCCGGTCGCACCAGAGCCCGGTGTCACCGCCGACATACGGATAGCCACCCTCGGTAAGCAGTCCGATGCGCACGCGTGCACCCCCGATCTCCCGTGTGTGGGAGCCGCCGTCGTCCCGGCGGCTCGCAGCGGGACGAACGTACGCGGAGAGGGCGGTGGCGCGACGGACGGTTGTCCGCCGCACCACCAAAAGGGGTGAACGGTCGTAACTTTCGCGGGCGAGCCGCGTTCCGACACGCTAAGAGACCGCACGGTGACGTTCCGCACGCGAATTCCTACGCCGGAGCGGGCTCCCGCCGGGCGGCCCGGCGCCGCGCGGCCACCTCCGGGTCCAACGCCGGTACGGCGGACAGGAGTTGGCGGGTGTAGGGGTCGCTCGGGTTCTCGTACACCTCGTCGGCCGGGCCGGTCTCGACGACCTGTCCCCGGCGCATGACGGCGACCCGGTCGCTGACCTGGCGGACCACGGCGAGGTCGTGCGCGATGAAGACGAGCGCGAGCCCGAGTTCCCGGCGCAACTCGTCCAGCAGATCGACCACTTGGGCCTGGGTGGTGACGTCGAGCGCGGAGACCGGTTCGTCGCAGACGATGACGCGCGGGTCGGCGGCGAGGGCCCGCGCGATACCGATGCGCTGGCGCTGACCGCCGCTGAACTCGTGCGGGTAGCGGTCGTGGTGGGCCGCTTCGAGCCCGACCCGCTCCAGCAGCCCGGTCACCCGCTCCCGTACGGCCTTGTCGTCCCGCTCCCCCTTCGCACGCAGCGGGTCGGCGATCGAATCGCCCACCGTACGGCGGGGGTTGAGGGAGGAGGCCGGGTCCTGGAACACCATCTGCACGGACGGATCGACCCCGCGGTGCGCGCGTCCGTCGTACCGGATGCTGCCCGAGGTGGGCTCCAACAGCCCGACCAGCATGCGCCCCAGGGTGGTCTTGCCGCTGCCGCTCTCCCCCACAATCCCGAGGGTCTCCCCCCGGCGCAGGGTCAGCGAGACGTCGTCCACGGCGGTGAACGCCCCCCTCCCGCGCCCGAACTCCCGCCGCAGTGCGGTCGCTTCGAGCACGGCCTCCCCCGCTTCCTCGGCGGACGAGGTACGGGGTGCGTCCACGCGCGGTACGGCGGCGAGGAGTTCGCGGGTGTACGGCTGCTCCGGTGCGGCCAACACCTGCCGCAGCGGCCCGTGTTCGACCGCGCGCCCGTGCCGCATCACGAGCACGTCGTCGGCGCTCTCGGCGGCGACGCCCACGTCATGGGTGACGAGCAGCAGGCCGAGCCCGTTCTCCTGGCGCAGGGTGTGCAGCAGGTCGAGGATCTGGGCCTGCACGGTGACGTCGA
Organism: Streptomyces bauhiniae; assembly: GCF_004784475.1. Classification (GTDB taxonomy): domain Bacteria; phylum Actinomycetota; class Actinomycetes; order Streptomycetales; family Streptomycetaceae; genus Streptomyces; species Streptomyces seoulensis. The sequence continues at coordinate 634,180 of NZ_SRRT01000001.1, read as the reverse complement.
GCGCGGTGGTCGGCTCGTCCGCGATGAGCAGCTCGGGTTCGCACGCCAACGCCATGGCGATCAGCGCGCGTTGGCGCATGCCCCCGCTGAACTCGTGCGGCCGGGACCGGGACCTGTGGACGGCGTCCGGGATGCCGACCCGGTCCAGCACCTCGACGGCACGCGCGCGTGCGGCCCGCCGGGAAGCCCGGGTGTGGACGCGGTACACCTCGGCGATCTGGTCGCCCACCGCGTAGTACGGGTCGAGGGAGGACAACGGGTCCTGGAACACCATCGCGGCCTTGGCCCCGCGCAGCCCCCGCAGCTCGGCGTCGGAGGCGGCGGCCACGTCGGTGCCGGCCACCAGGACCGAGCCGCCGACCCGTGCCCCGGTGTCCCGGTGCAGGCCCAGCAGGGCGCCGGCGACGGTGGACTTGCCGGAGCCGGACTCCCCCACCAGGGCCAGCGCGGCCCCCTTCTCCAGCGTGAAGGAGAGTCCGTCCACGGCGCGCAGGGCGCCGAACTCGACGGTGAGATCGGTGACTTCGACCAGGCTCATGCGAGGACCACCCGGCGGTCGGCCAGCGCGTACAGGATGTCCGCGACGGCGTTGGCGATGACGACGAAGAAGGCGACGACCAGGACCATGCCGACGACCACGGGCAGGTCCACGACCTTGACCGCGTGCACCAGCTCCTGGCCGATGCCGGGCAGCCCGAACAGGGTCTCGGTGAGGACCGCGCCGCCGATGGCGGAGCCGACATTGTTGGCGTTGAGCGCGATGACAGGGGCGAGCGCGCCGCGCAGGGCGTGCCGTCCGACGATGGCCCGCTCGCCGACGCCGTAGGCGCGGAAGGTGCGGATGTGGTCCTCGGCGAGCGTCTCCAGCATGGCCGAGCGGGTGAGCCGGGCGAACGCGGCGGCCTCGATCAGGGCCAGCGACAGCCAGGGCAGCAGCAGGTTCCACGCCCACTGCTCGGGGTCGTCGCCGAAGCGCACGTACTGCGGGAAGGGCAGCAACTGGAGTTCGCCGCAGACCACGATCATCAGCACCAGCCCGAGCACGAACACGGGCGTGGCCCAGCCGGCCAGGGTCAGCACGGTGAGCACCCGCTCGGAGAGCCGGCCGCGCCGCCAGGCGGAGAGGACGCCGGTGCCGACGCCGATGACCAGCCAGAGCACCATCGCGCCGGCCACCAGCGAGAGGCTGACCGGCAGCTTGGCCAGCAGCAGTGTGAGCACCTGCTGGTCGCTCTGGTAGGAGAGCCCGAGGCAGGGCGCCGCGCAGTGCTCGACCGAGGTGCCGGTGGAGTAGTCCTGGCCGACGAACAGCCCTTCCAGGAAATGGAAGTAGCGCAGGTAGAGCGGGTCGTCGAGCCGGAGCTGGGCCGCGACCTGGTGCACCTGCTCCGGGGAGCAGCGCGGGCCGCAGGTGATCTGGGCGACGTTGCCGGGGGTGGCGTAGAAGACCACGTAGACGAGGACCGAGACGGCGAGCAGGGTGATGAGCGTGCCCGCCGCGCGGCGCAGCAGGAATCCGCCGAAGCCGTTCACGCGGCGTCCTCCTTCCGGGCGCGGCCGGTGCCGACGCGCAGCCGGGAGGCGGCGCGGGGGTCGAGTGCGGTGCGGACGCCGTCGCCGAGGACGGTGAGGGCGAGCACGGTGGTGAACAGGGCGCCGGCCGGGAACAGCAGGTACTGCGGCGCGGCCTGGTACCAGACGTCGGCCGCGGTGATCATCTGTCCCCAGGAGGGCGTCGGCGGCTTCACCCCGACGCCGAGGAAGGACAGGGCGGCCTCGGCGGAGATGTTGGTGGGCACCAGCAGCGCGGCGTAGGTGATGACGGGCGCGGCGAGGCCGGGCAGCAGCTCGCGGCGGGCCACGCGCACGGCGCCCCATCCGCTGAGCCGGGCGGCGGCCACGTGGTCGAGCCCCTTGAGGGTGAGCGTCTGGGCGCGCACGATCTTGGCGACGTTGCCCCAGGCGATCAGCCCGATGACCAGCGCGACCAGCACCGGGCGGGGGAAGCTCGCGGGCACGATGGCCAGCAGCGCCAGCGCCATGATCATGAGCGGCAGGGCGACGATGATGTCGGTGATCCGGCTGAGGACCTGGTCCAGCCAGCGGCTGCCCATGGCGGCGGCCACCCCGATGGTGACGCCGATGAGCACCTGGATGAGCGTGGCCGCGAAGGCGACGCCCAGCGAGACGCGGGCGCCCTCCACCAGCCGGGCGAACAGGTCGCGGCCGGTCTGCGGTTCGACGCCCAGCCAGTGCTCGGCACTGATCCCGCCGAGCGACCCGATGGGCACGCCGCCGCGCGCGGAGTCGACCAGACCGGGGTGGTACGTGGTGGGGTCCTGCCCCTCGAGGGCGGTGAGGAGCGGCGCGGCGAGCGCGACCAGGACGAGGAGCGCGACGACGGCCGCGGCGACCAGGGCGGCCCGCTGCGCACGCAGCCGCCGCCAGAACTGACGGGCCCCCGAGGCCGCCGGGGCGGTGATGTCCGCCCCGGCGGCCTCGACGGCGACGAGTGCTTCGCTCACCGGGTCACTTCACCGCGACCTGGGAGATGTCCAGCACGCCGGTCCAGTCGCTGATCACGACGTTCTTGACGTCCGAGCCGTACAGGCGCTTGTAGACGGGGTGGAACAGCGGGACGACCAGGGCCTTACCGGCGATCTTCTTGTCCAGCGCGCCCCAGCGGGCGGCGGCCGCGTTCAGGTCGGTCAGCTTGTTGATGGCGTCGATCTCGGTGTTGACCGACGTGTCGTCCAGCAGACCGGTGTTGAAGTTCGCGCCGTCCTTGACGATCTGGCGGCCGTCGAAGATCGGGGCGAGGAAGGGGCCGCCGGAGGGCCAGTCGGCACCCCAGTGCGCGAGGAAGAAGCCGGGCTCGGTCTTGATGCTGTGGATCTTGTCCCGGTAGTCGTTGTCCTCAAGACCCTGGAGCTTGACGGTGATCCCGGCCTTCTTCAGGGCGTCCTGGAGGGCGGTGGCGATCTCCGGGCTGGTCTCGAAGTCCTTGCTGTTGGAATGCGTGAGGGTGATGGTCAGCCCGTTCGGGTGCCCGGCCTCCTTCAACAGTTCCTTCGCCTTGGCCGCGTTGCCGGACTTGCCCGCCGGGAAGAGGTCGTGCGGGGTGTACCCGAAGGACTTCTGGTCGGGCAGGAAGGTGGTGGCGGGCTCGGCGAGCGCGGAGCCGCCGGCCGCGTTGATCACCGAGGAGCGGTCGACGGCGTACGAGATCGCCTGGCGCACCTTGGGGTCGTCGAACGGCTTCACCTTCGGGTTGAAGGCGATGTAGTTGGTGTAGCCAAAGTGACCGGTGCCCACGCGGGCGGCGAGGCCCTTGTCGCCGCTGACGCGGGCGAGTTCGGCCGGCCCGAGGTTGGTGTCGGTGGTGACGGCGGCCTTGTCGGCGCCCTGGGAGGCGGCGAGCCGCTGGTTGATGACGGAGGAGTCGAGCCCGGAGCGCACGTCGACCTTGTCCGGGTACGCCTTGCGCTCGTCGTCACCGCTCCAGTGCGGGTTGCGCTCCAGCAGGACACGCTCGCCGTCGTTCTGGTTCTTGACCACCTTGTACGGCCCCGAGGACACCGGGTGCTGCTCGTACTTGGTACCGGTGTCCTTGGCCTTCGGCACCGGCGTGAACTGCGTCTGGGTGGCCAGGAACGGGAACTCGCCCTCGGGCTTGTTCAGATGGAAGACGATCGTGCGCGCGTCCGGCGTCTCGATCGCGGAGAGGCCCTTCTTGTCCTTGTACGGCCCCTGATAGTCGGCGGCACCGCTCAGCCAGTCCCGCAAGTAGGGTGCGCCACCGGAGAGTTCGGGCGCGAAGGACCGCTCGATGCCGTACTTGATGTCGGCCGAGGTGATCGGCGTGCCGTCCTCGTACTTCAGCCCCTTCTTCAGGGTGTACGTCCACACGGTCGCGTCCTTGTTGGGGCGGCCGGTGTCGGTGGCGAGGTCGGGGACCACCTTGGCGCCCTCGGCGCCGTTCTCGCGGTTGCGCGTGGTGAGGGTGCGGAAGACCAGCGAGGGGACGTTGCCGCCGCCGGAGGTGTAGAGGCGGGCCGGGTCGAAGTCGGTCTGGGCCTCGGCGTTCAGCACGGTGAGGGTGCCGCCCTTGTGGGGCGTGGAGTCGCCACCGGCGCCCTTGGCATCGTTGTCCTCAGGGCCGCAGGCGGCGGCGCCCGCTGCCACGACCAGGCCGACGGATGCCGCTGCCACGCGGCGCGCTATGACGGACGATTGACGCATCGGAAATGACGACCTCTCGGGGGGACCCCCCGGATTGTCCGAGGGGTGAGACATGGGGACGAGGAATGAGACACCTGAGGACAGGTGCCGGCCCCGGCGTCAGTCGTCGAGAGATCCCGCGAGGAGGCTCACGGGCGGCAGGGTGAAAAGGGCACGCATCGACGCGGACGCCAGGAAGGCGGCGTCAGCGACAGTCGATGTCGGCCACGCAGAGGGCGGTCACACCGATGAGCGCCAGCTCGATGGCGGCGCTGCGGAAGACGGCGTGACGGGACCACATGCGCAGAAATATGAACGAACTTGCGACTCATGTCAATGTGACATGAGTGCGCTGCCGTTCACTCACGCCTCAACTCTTGGGATACGGCCAGGCGTTGGGCAGGCAGTGGATTCCGTCGTGGTCGAGGAACTTGGTCTGCTGCTGCATCACCGGAGCGATCGCGCCGTCCTTCTGGCAGGTGACGTGCCCGTGCCCGAGCCGGTGGCCGACCTCATGGTTGATCAGCATCTGGCGGTAGGCGTAGATCTCGGCGTCCCCGTAGGTGACGCTGCCCTGCGCCCAGCGGTAGGCGTTGATCATCACGCGCTCGGTGGCCGCCGAGTCGCAGGAGACGTTGTCCTCGGTGGTGTCCAGGCCCGACTTGGCGCACCACTCGGCGGTCGTGCCGGGGCTGGCCAGCGTGATCACGAAGTCCGGCTTGCCGGTGGAGACCCGCTCGAAGCTGCGCTCCCCGCCGTGCGCCCAGCTCCGGTCGTCGTTGAGGGTGCGCTGCACGGCGTCGGCGAACAGCGCCCCGTCCAGGCCGAGCCCCTGCTCCACGTCGACCCGGTAGGTCATCTTCGGCCCCTTGCCGGGCGCCTTGGCCGAGCCGGGCACGGTGTCGAACCTGCCCGAACCCTTGAGGGTCGCCCCCAGGGGATAGAGCCGGCCCATCTTCTGGGCGTACGTCAGCGGGACGGCGCTCGGCGCGCTGGAGGGCACGGCCTGGGCGGCGGGCGGCAGCGCGCCCCCGGCGGCCTGGGCCCGCGACTCGCCCTGGGCGCGGCCGTCGGCCACCTGCCCGGCGACGACGATGGCGAGCACGGTGGTCACGGCGGCGGCCGCGACCCCGGTGAAGGCCCGACCCTTGCCGCCGTGCCGGGCTGCTGAGGGCACGGTCGCCGGAGGCGCCCCGCCCTCATCCGGCGCGGTCCTCGGACCGGGCACCTCGGGACGGCGGGGCGCCTGGGGTGCGGCGCCCTCGGCGAAGGCGTCCAGGTACTCCCGGCGCGGTCCGGGACCCGTGTCCGCCGGCTCCGCGCGCCGCTGCCTCGGGAAGGGCGTCGGGGTGGCGCGCCGGTTCTCGAACTCCCCCCAGCCGCCGCCCACTTCACGCTGCTCGGGATGGCCGCCCCGCGCGGACCCGAAGGCGCCCGGCGCCCGGTCGTCCTCGCGCCGGTCCGACGGGACATGGCGTCCGGCACCGCTCACGGTCGCGCCGAAGGCACCCTGAGATCCGGCGCTCCACGGCTCACCGCCCCGTGGGCGCGGTCGCGGGCGTGCGGCGAAGTCACCCGTCCCGGTGACGTCCCGGGTGCCCCCGGCCGCCGGGTCGGTGCCCTCTATGGCCGAGGCGTCCCCCTTGGGAGCCGGTCCCCGGCGACTGTGTCGTCCCACCCCTGCCCTCAGTTCTCCGCGTCCGTGGCGCCCGATGCGGCGCTCTCCGCGAGAAGTTCGCGGAACGCCCTGGCCACCAGCTCCGGGTATTCCATCATCGCCACGTGCCCGGCGTCCGGCAGGGACAGCAGACGGGAGTCCCTGAAGGAGCGGGCGGCCTTGGCGGCCATACGGAAGCCGACGAGTTGGTCACGGCCACCGTAGACCAGCAGGGTCGGCGCGAGTACCCGCTCGGCCTGCCGCCACAGCCCCTGCTGCCCGCCCAGCGTGTACGCGTCCACGATCCCGCGCGCGGAACGGGTCATCGCGTCCCAGAAGTACGGCAGCCTCAGGCGCCGTTCCAGCTCCTCCACCGCGTACCCGAACGCCTCCGGCGTCACGATCGTGGGATCGCCGTAACAGAGGGCCGTCACCCCGCGCACCCGCTGCTCGGCGGTCCACTCACGGGTGAACCGGTTGAACAGCGCGGCCACGCCGGGCACGCCCAGCAGGGCGGTGGGGACCGCGCTGCGCTGGATGCGCAGCTCCGGCAGGGCGGGCGAGACCAGCGTCAGGGTGCGCACCAGGTCCGGACGGACGGCGGCCACGCGCGTGGAGACCGCGCCGCCGAGCGAGTTGCCCAGCAGATGGACCGGGCCGCGTCCGGCCGCGTCCAGGTGGCGGATGACCGCGCGCGCGTGCCCGGTGACGGAGTAGTCGCCGTCGTCCGGCGGCGGGGAGTCGCCGAAGCCCGGCAGGTCGACGGCCTCGGAGTCGACGACCCCGTCCAGCGCGGCCATCAGCAGGGACCAGTTCTGCGAGGAACCGCCGAGCCCGTGCACGAACAGCGCGGGCTGAAGCCCCTCCCGCGCGGGCGGCCGGGAGCGCACCGTAAGGGTGACCCCCGGCAGCCGCACCGACCTCATCCGCTCGCCCTCGCCCACCCTTACGGGTGCGACCCGGGGGAGCACGCTCGCGGCCGGCACGGAAGGTGACTCGGTCGAAGACATGCGGCAATGTTACGAGACGATCACACCGCAGCTCATGTGTTCGCCCTCACAGGCGGCAACGCCCGGAACGCTGGCCGGTACCGCCGACGGCGTGGCGTGGCCCTGGGCGGTCTCCTAGGCTCGTATGACAGCGCAGCCGCGGGGTACCCGCCCGAGCCGGAGGGTCCGGAGAGAGACTTCCGGACCGAAGCTGGAAGAAAGGGAGGCCGTCATGGCCCACGACCCCATCGAGCCGGACGAGATCGAGAGCCCCGACGACGACACCGAGACCGGGATCGTCGATGTGGAGGCCCCCGAGCACGACGCCGTCGAGCAGCGCGCCCCCCTCACGGAGGAGCGGGACGAGCCGCTGACCGAGGTGGACCCGGACCGGGGCAGCGAGGGCGATCTCATCGAGCAGGCCCGCGTGGTCAGGATCGACGAGGAGGACTACCGCTGACCGAGCGCGCACCGGGGCCGGGGCCACGGCTTTCGCCGTCGTCCGGTACGTGAAATTCTGCGCTCGCACCGCGCACGCCGGGGTTACCGAAAAGTACGATGGCCGCGCGGCCGACACCCGCATGAGGACGACATTGGGAGGCGGCGTGACAGCCATCGAGCAAACAGAGGCAGCACGCCCGCGCGGCACCCGTCTGCCGCGCCGAGCCCGGCGCAACCAGTTGCTGGGCGCTGCCCAGGAGGTTTTCGTCGCCCAGGGCTATCACGCGGCCGCGATGGACGACATCGCCGAGCGCGCCGGAGTCAGCAAGCCGGTGCTCTACCAGCACTTCCCCGGCAAGCTCGACCTCTACCTGGCCCTGCTGGACCAGCACTGCGAGGCGCTGATCCAGGCCGTGCGCGCCGCGCTCGCCTCGACGACCGACAACAAGCAGCGCGTACGGGCGACCATGGACGCCTATTTCGCGTACATCGAGCACGACGGCGGCGCCTTCCGCCTGGTCTTCGAGTCGGACCTGACGAACGAGCCGGCCGTGCGCGAGCGCGTCGACAAGGTGACCACCGAGTGCGCCGAGGCGATCTGCGAGGTCATCGCGGAGGACACCGGCCTGTCCCGCGCGGAGTCGATGCTGCTGGCCTCCGGGCTCGGCGGTCTCGCCCAGGTGGTGGCGCGTTCCTGGCTGCACAGCGACCGCAGCGTGCCGCGCGACCAGGCGGTGCAGTTGCTCGCCTCGCTGGCCTGGCGCGGCATCGCCGGTTTCCCGCTGCACGGCACCGATCACCACTGACCGCCGACGCGCCGGTGGGGCGTGTTCGCTGATGGCGTTCCCGCCGGAAGCATGCGCGTCCCCTCACCGGGCTAATGTGTGCTGCGTACGGCGCGGCAGAACGCGCACATCACTGACCGTCGGAGGGACATAGCCGTGGAGGTCAAGATCGGCGTGCAGCACGCGCCCCGCGAGATCGTTCTGGAGAGCGGTCAGAGCGCCGAGGAGGTCGAGCGCGTCGTGGCCGACGCCCTGGCCGGCAAGTCGCCGCTGCTGAGCCTGGAGGACGAGCGCGGCCGCAAGGTCGTGGTCCCCGCGGACCGTCTGGCGTACGTCGAGATCGGCGCGCCGACCGCGCGCAAGGTCGGTTTCGGCACGCTGTAGGCGCGACACCCGTCAAGGGCCCGGTGGCACTCGCCGCCGGGCCCTTTTCGCTGCCCTTTGGCTGCCCTTTTCGCTGCTCCGGCGCGCACAGCTCGCGCACACGGTGGGCACAGGGGAGGATTGCAACGCGCAGGTCACGGGTATGTCGGACGGTGACCGCATGAGCACGCAGACGTGGGAGGGACCCCTCGATGATCCTCGAAGTGCTCGGTTCGGCCGCGCTCGGACTCGTCCTCGCCTTCGCGGCGGCGCACCGCCTGCCGCACCGGCTGCCCACCCGCCCGCTGGTCTTCGCCACCGCGGTGGCGGGTGCGCTCTTCGGGGACTTCGTCACGCACAGCGCCCTGGGCCCGGCCCCGGTCCTGCTCACCCTGCTCGGCGCGGCCGTCGTGTCCGCCGCGTCCCTGTCGCTGCTGCTGCGCCCGGCCGGGCGGCTCCGCCGGCGATCCGCGCCCGCGTAGCCGCCTCCTGACGGCAGGTCAGGCCGCGAGGCCCAGGGCGGCCATCCGCTTGGTGTGCGCCTCGGTGATCCGGGTGAACATCCGGCCGACCTCCGCGAGGTCGAAGCCGTCCGCGACCCCGCCGACCAGCATGGTGGAGAGCGCGTCCCGGTCCGCGACGACCCGCTGCGACTGCGACAGCGCCTCGCCCATCAGCCGCCGCGCCCACAGCGCGAGCCGCCCGCCCACACGCGGGTCGGCGTCGATGGCCGCGCGCACCTTCTCCACCGCGAACTCCGCGTGTCCGGTGTCGTCGAGGACGGCGAGGACGAGTTCCCGGGTGTCGGCGTCGAGGCGGGCGGCGACCTCGCGATAGAAGTCACTGGCGATCGAGTCGCCGACGTACGCCTTGACCAGGCCCTCCAGCCAGTCCGAGGGCGCCGTCTGCTTGTGGAAGCTCTCCAGCGCGGCGACGAAGGGGTCCATCGCGGCGGTGGGCTCGGCGCCGATCTCGGTCAGCCGGTTGCGCAGGCGCTCGAAGTGGTGGAACTCCGCCGAGGCCATCTTGGCCAGCTCCGCCTTGTCCGCGAGGGTCGGCGCCAGCTTGGCGTCCTCCGCGAGCCGCTCGAACGCGGCCAGCTCGCCGTACGCGAGCGCGCCGAGCAGGTCCACGACGGCGGCGCGGTACTGCGGGTCCGCCGCGGCCGTCGCCCAGTCCTGGGCGGCGACACCGGTGGCGGCGCCCGCGTTCTCCGGGTTCTCAGGCTTGTCAGAGCTAGTCATGAGGCGCACAATAGCCCGCTCGACCCGTCCCGGAAGCCCCTGGTCAACCACTGTGACCACGACTACGTGACCAATTCGGCCATCGCGTGTGCGGCAATCCGGGGTATGGTGGTATTGCGCCTGCTGAGTGCGCCGACGATTTTCGGTGCGCTCAACGCCTTCTGGCAGTGGCGCACGTATGAGGATGCCCGGTCGGTGGCCCGATCGGCTCCGACCTGACAGCCCTCCTGGGCCGTACGGCACCGCGCGTACGGCGAGCGGAGGGACATCCTTAGCGGTTCGAGCGCTAGAGCGTCGGCGAAGGTCCCGTGTCTTACGGCTTGCCCCAGTTGGTTCGCCCGTACGGCGGCCGACGTGCCCGGCACGGTCAGACATGATCCCCGCGCTCGCCTCGCGCCGCGCACACAAGAAGAGGCAAAACCCTGACTACGACATTTCGTGACCTCGGCATTCTTTCCGAGACCGCCGAGGCGCTGGAAGCCGTCGGCATCATCAACCCGTTCCCGATCCAGGAGCTGACCCTTCCGGTCGCCCTGTCGGGCAGTGACGTCATCGGCCAGGCCAAGACCGGCACGGGCAAGACCCTCGGTTTCGGCCTGCCGCTGCTGGAGCGCGTCGTCGTTCCCGCCGACGTCGAGGCCGGCCGTGCCGCCCCGGAGGCGCTGACCAGCGCGCCGCAGGCGCTCATCGTCGTGCCCACCCGCGAGCTGTGCACCCAGGTCACCAACGACCTGCTGACCGCCGGCAAGGTGCGCAATGTGCGCGTCCTCGCCATCTACGGCGGCCGTGCCTACGAGCCGCAGGTCGAGGCCCTGAACAAGGGCGTCGACGTCGTCGTCGGCACCCCCGGCCGGCTGCTGGACCTCGCGGGCCAGAAGAAGCTGGACCTCAGCCACGTCAAGTGCCTGGTGCTGGACGAGGCCGACGAGATGCTCGACCTGGGCTTCCTGCCCGACGTCGAGAAGATCGTCAACATGCTGCCGGCCAAGCGCCAGACCATGCTGTTCTCGGCCACCATGCCGGGCGCGGTCATCGGTCTCGCCCGCCGCTACATGTCCCGCCCCACGCACATCCGCGCCACCGCGCCGGACGACACGGGCGCGACGGTCGCCAACATCAAGCAGTTCGTCTACCGCGGCCACTCCATGGACAAGCCGGAGATGATCGCGCGCATACTGCAGGCCGAGGGCCGCGGTCTGGCGATGATCTTCTGTCGTACCAAGCGCACCGCCGCCGACATCGCCGAGCAGCTCCAGCGCCGGGGCTTCGCCTCCGGCGCGGTCCACGGCGACCTCGGCCAGGGCGCCCGCGAGCAGGCGCTGCGCGCCTTCCGCAACGGCAAGGTCGACGTACTGGTCTGCACCGACGTGGCCGCGCGCGGCATCGACGTCGGTGGCGTGACCCACGTCATCAACTACCAGTCCCCCGAGGACGAGAAGACCTACCTGCACCGCGTCGGCCGCACCGGCCGCGCCGGCAACAAGGGCACGGCAGTCACGTTCGTCGACTGGGACGACATCCCGCGCTGGCAGCTCATCAACAAGGCGCTGGAGCTGGACTTCAACGAGCCGGTGGAGACGTACTCGACGTCCCCGCACCTCTTCTCCGACCTGAACATCCCGGCCGGCACCAAGGGTGTCCTGCCGCGCTCGGAGCGCACGCGCGCCGGGCTCGACGCGGAGATGGTGGAGGACCTCGGCGAGACCGGCGGCCGCGGTGCGCGCGGTGGCCGTCCCGGCCGTGGCGGGCGACCCGAGGCCGCGCCGGAGCGGGAGCGCACCGAGCGCTCGGACCGTTCTGAGCGGTCGGACCGTGGTGAGCGCACTCCGCGCCGTCGCCGTCGCATGCGCGGCGGTGCCCCGGTGGAGGCCGGTGCCGCCCCGGCGGAGACCACTTCTGTCGAGGAGCCGCAGGCTCCCCGCACCCCGCGCCGGCGCCGCCGTACGCGCGGCGGGTCGGGCGAGGCTGCGGCCGCTCCCGCCGCTGTGGTCGAGACGGTGGTGGCGCCGGAGGCCGTGGCCGAGGCTCCCGCCGAGCCGCGCCGCCGCACCCGCAAGCGCGCCGAGGCTGCTCCCGTGGCCGAGGCCGTCGTCGAGGCGCCGGTCGTGGAGGCTGCGGTCGTGGAGGCGGTCGCCGAGGCCGCCGTGGTCGAGGCCCCGAAGCAGCCGCGCCGCCGTACGCGCAAGGCCGTGGAGGCCGCTCCCGAGGCTGTCGTGGAGGCGCCGGTCGCCGAGGCGCCGAAGCGCCGCACCCGCAAGGCGGCTGTCGCCCCCGAGACGGTCGTGGACGCGGTCGAGGCCCCCGAGGCCGAGACCAAGCCGCGCCGTACCCGGAAGACGGCCGCTGCCAAGGCCGCCGAGACGGCGGAGGGCGCCGAGGCCGCGGAGACCAAGCCCCGCCGTACGCGCAAGACCGCCGCCAAGGCTGTCGCGACGGAGCCGGCCGAGGCCACCGAGGCCGAGGCCAAGCCCCGCCGTGCCCGCAAGACGGCCGCTGCCAAGGCCGCCGAGACGGCCGAGGTAACGGAGGCCGCCGAGGCCAAGCCGCGCCGCACCCGCAAGACCGCCGCCGCCAAGGCCGTCGCGTCGGAGATCCCGGCGCAGGCGACCGAGGAGCCGGAGGCCAAGCCGCGCCGCCGCACCCGCAAGGTCGCGGCCGTGGAGCCCACCGAGGCGTAAGCAGCACCAGTGAGGCCCGGCTCCCTGTCGAAGGGGAGGCCGGGCCTCACTGCTGTCAGTACTGCGTCTGCAGGTGCTCCCAGAAGCCGTCCCGCAGGGACCGGCGCAGGTCGGCCTGGCCGCGCAGGGAGTACTGGAGCAGCCCTTCCGCCTCCACCAGGAGGTCCTGGTCGACCGAGCCGGGCAGGTACGGATGGCCGGGGAGAAGCTCCATCAGGCTGTCCCGGCCCCGCGAGACCAGCCACTTCGCCGCGATCTGGGCGCCGACGAACCGCACGTCCTCGCGGGTGGGCCGGCTGCCCGTGGCCTCGTAGGCGGCGGCCGTGCGGCGGGAGACGTACGGCTTGCAGAACTCCAGGTCGAAGGTGCGCTGGCTGTCGACCTCCCACAGCAGCGGCTCGGCCTGGTTGCGGCCCTCGGGTGCCTCGATGCCCCACAGGTGGACCCGCGCCCCGTACCCCTGCGCCGCCTCGACCGCCGAGACCAGGTCCTCGTCGCCGCCGAGGAGTGCCGCGTCGCTGATGGCGCGGTGGCGGGCGAGGGACTCCAGGTCGGTGCGGATCAGGGAGTCGACACCCTTCTGCTGGTTGTGGGCGTTGAGGTTGCCGAGGCGGACCTTGACATCGGGCAGCTCGGCGATCGACTGCTGCTCGGCGGTGTGGATGCGCCGCCGGGCCCCGTCGTACCAGTACACGCGCAGCAGGCGGCTGTCGGCGAAGATCGAGCGGGCCTTGTCGATGAGCGCGTCGATCAGGCCCTCGGCGTCCAGGTCGAAGGCGCGGCGGTCCTCGGTGCCGGCCACCAGGCGGCCCGCGGCCGCGTAGAGATAGCCCGCGTCCACGAAGATCGCGTGGGTGGAGGGTGTTTTCGCCACCTCGACGAGCATGCGTTGGAGCAGTTCGTTGGTGTGGTCGATGCGGGCACCCAGAGCCGCCAAGTCTTCGTTCATCGAGACCATTGTCCCGGCCGTCACGCTGCGAACACAACCGGTCCCCGTCAGTCCCGTCGCGCGGTCTTTTTACCGGACAGTAATTAGCCCGTGAAAAAATTTCCTTAGCGTAGGGAATGTTTGCGGTGGGCCGTTCGTTGTCCAGACATGTGACACCGCGACAACACGTCGCACACCAGTAGTTCTCCTCTGGAGGATGACCAGACGAAGGGAGAAGCCTTCATGCGCTTCGAAATCATGCGACTCGACGAGGTCGACGGCTCGACCGTGGACAGCACCGTCGTGGACGCCGCCTCCGTCAACCGGATCGTGCAACAGGCGGCCGCCATCGGCCAGCGCCTGTGGATTCGCCCCGCAGAAGGCTGCACGGCCTCGTAGGGCGCACGACACTCAAGCCTTCCGGGGAAGCCGAGGCCGAGTCTCAGCTTCCCCGGATCACCTGAGTGACTCCGTTGATGATCTGCTGCACGGCGATCGCGGAGAGCATCATGCCCGCGAGCCGTGTCACCAGGACGACACCTCCGTCCTTGATGACCTTGATGACCAGCAGCGAGTAACGCATCACCAGCCACAGCACGACATGGATGGCGAGAATCGCCGCCCACACCGAGACCTGCGTGGCGACACTTCCGGCCTTCTGTACGGCCAGGATCACCGAGACGATCGCGCCGGGCCCGGCGAGCAGCGGCATGCCCAGCGGGACCAGGGCGACATTGACGTCCTTGGTCTGCTTGGGCTCGTCCGTCTTGCCGGTGAGCAGGTCGAGCGCGATCAGCAGGAGCAGCAGTCCGCCCGCGATCATCAGCGCCGGCACCGAGACGTGCAGATAGTTCAGGATCTGGTGGCCGAGGACGCCGAAGACGGCGATGACCCCGCCCGCCACGCAGACGGCCTGGAAGGCCATCCGCTTCTGGACCTTGGCGGGCCGCCCGGCGGTGAGGGCGAGGAAGATCGGGGTGATCCCCGGCGGGTCCATGATGACGAAGAGGGTCAGGAACAGGGAGCCGAAGACGGCGAGGTCGAACATCGTGTGCCTTGCATGATGAAGCCACCGCCGTACAGCGCCCTGAGTCCCCTTAGGGGGCGGCAAGCGGGCGCGCACGGCGGACGTGCGGGTGATCGGGTGAGGGAAAAGCAGAGAGGGTTGGCGCTGGGGCTCAGGCCCCGCCGGTCCCCGGTACGGGGAACGCGCCGGTCGCCCGGCGGATGATCTCGCCGTAGACCTCGGGGTCGGTGGTGTTCTCGCCGAGCGCGACGGTCTTGCGGGTGCCGTGGTAGTCCGAGGAGCCGGTGACCAGCAGGTCCAGGTCCTCGGCCAGCCCGCGCAGCCGGGTCCGGGTGTCCTGGTCGTGCTCGGTGTGGTCGGCTTCCAGTCCGTCGAGTCCGGCGGCGGCCATCGCGGCGATCGCGTCCGTGGGCACCATGTGGCCGCGCTTGACGGCGGCCGGGTGGGCGAGGACGGTCACGCCGCCCGCGCTCTTCACCAGCCGGATCGCCTCCAGCGGATCGGTCTCGTGCTTGTCCACGTGGGCCCGCCCGCCGTCGGCCAGCCACTCGGGCGTGAACGCGTCGTTCACGGTCGGGACGACACCCAGCTCCACCAGCGCGGACGCGATGTGCGGCCGGCCCACCGTGCCCCCGGCGGCGATCCGCTCGACCTGCTCCCAGGTGACCGGTACGCCGAGCGCGTTCAGCTTGGCGATCATCGCGTGGGCGCGCGGCACCCGGTCGTCCCGGACCAGCTCGCGCTCGGCGAGCAGGGCGGGCTCCTCGGGGTCGAAGAGGTAGGCCAGCAGATGCAGGGAGACGCCGTCGATCCGGCAGGAGAGTTCCGCGCCGGTGACGAGGGTCAGCCCCTCCGGCAAGGCGGCCAGCGCCTCCGCGTACCCACGGGTGGTGTCGTGGTCGGTCAGCGCAACCACGTCCAGTCCGGCTCCGGCGGCCGCGCGCATCAGCCCGGCCGGAGTGTCCGTGCCGTCGGAGGCGGTGGAGTGGCAGTGCAGGTCGATGCGCACGGCTGCTCCAGACGGCTCGCGGGGACGGTGAGGACACCTAAGGATAGCCGCGCGTACGGCATGCCCTGTCACCCCCGCTCCCCGGAGGCGCCCCCTACAGGTCGGGCCGCATCAGCCGGGGCGAGAGCGCCCCGCAGGGCACCAGGTCCACCTCGGGGCCCGCGTCCCGCAGGTCGGTCAGCACCAGCTCGTCGTACATCAGCAGGCCGGACTGCGCGGGCCAGGTGACCGCCCACAGCCAGACGCCGAGCGCCTCGCCGGCGAAGACGGCGCGGTCGTCCGGGACGCCGTCGACGTGCCAGAGCGGGGTGGGACGGCCGGTGGCCAGCACCTTCGCCTGCGGGGGCTTCTCCATGTCCAGGTGCGGGCCGGGGTCGGGGCCGTCCAGGCCCGCGTACCGCGCGCCGAGGCCGACGCCCAGTTCCTCGGCGACGAGGATCAGCTCGCCCGGACCGCCGAGCGGGCTGGGTCCCGAGCAGGCCACCACGGTGGCCCGGCCACCGCCGGGGGCGTCGCCCGCGTAGGCGACGCCGGTGAACAGCCAGCCGACCGGCAGCGGCCACGGCATCCACAACGGGACCCGGGTGCGCTGCGTCACGGCGGTGAGGGCCTCGACGCTGGGCGGGATCACGGGCTGCAACGGATACACCGCGCCGTGCGTGTCGCACTGCCACGTATCGGCGAAGAGGCCGGGAGCCCGGACCCGGCCACCACACCTCGGGCAACTGGGTTCGCCCCTCATAGAGCCCCACGGTCCTACCCCGGCCGCCGCACGTCAAGGACGATCACCCGGACGGCCCCGGCGCGATTCGGGGGTACGGCCAACTCAGCGCTCCGGCACGGCACTTGGTGAGCTTGCTCACCCCGCTCTCACTCCGGCGACGGCCCCAGCGGAACCGACGCACGGTTCGGGTCGCGCAGATCCGTGCCGTGGGTGAGCCACCGCTCCTGCAGCGCGCCGGCGCCGTGCACCCGCTTCCACGCGGCCTCGTTCGGTGTCATCGGCAGCAGCGGCAGGAAGCGCACCGGGTCCAGCGGGGCGTCCAGCTCCAGGTCCTCCACCAGCCCGCCCGGCTCCCCCACCAGTACCGAGGTGAAGGGCGCGCCGGGCCACAGCGGCTTCCCCACGTCCAGCGAGGCACCGGGTGCCACGATGACGCCCTCGACCTGCGGGGACGCGGCGAGCACGGCGAGCGGACGGAGCACGGGACCGGTGTCGGTGACGCCCGCGCGGACGGAGAGGACCAGCTCGGCACGCGGCCCCTCGATGGGGTCGGCGACCATGGCCGTGGGGTCGCTCATGGGGTGGGCCGACATGCCCAGCGTGGCGTAGCGGACCACGTCCCCCTCCTGGAAGCGCAGCACCTCGATGCGGTCGGCGCCGAGGAAGGTGACCGAGGCACGCGCGTCCGGTTCACCGAGCGCCGAGTTCAGCCGCGCCTCGACCAGAGGAAGAACATCAACCATGCGGTGAGCATAGAACTCGTCAGCGGCAGGCAAAGCTGCGCCTTGACACGATGGGCTGCTGCTACGCTGAGCCGGTGGTTCGGGGCCGCGTGCACATGCTCGCCGTCGAGTCCCCGACGCCGATGAGACTCCCTTACGAGGGACCGGCCGGAGGAGGTGGGGCTGTCATGGATCGAAGTCGACCGTGCAGTACCACTCGTTCTTCCGGCTGTTGATGTCATTCCTGGCTGACCGCCACCTTTTCGTTCGCTTCGCCGTCCGGAAGAGCACTTCGTTTCGCTTTGCCTGATCTGCCTGATCTGACTCAGTCCTGCATCAGTAGCGAAGTCGCCACCGCGACGGTGCGGTGCTCCCCGCTTTGTGGACGTGCCAAACGTATGCAGTCCGAACGTCCCCATTCCGGGTAGTTCCACCCGTCGCAGGCGCACTTTCGTTGCCCGCCCGCGAAGGAGCCTGCCCATGTCGATGATCCGCGACCTGCGAGCCGTGGTCCGACCGTCCAACCGCCCCCTCCCGCGCAAGGAGGCGGCCGCTCCCTTCGAGCCCGACACCACCACGTCCTCGGCCGTGGTCGACTGCGCCGTCTACCGCGACGGCGCCCGGGTGGAGAGCGGACGCACCCTCAGCCCGCAGGAGGCGATGCGCGAGGTGCGCCGGGACGGCGGCTTCGTCTGGATCGGCCTGCACGAGCCCACCGAGGCCGAGTTCGCCGGTATCGCGAGCGCCTTCGGGCTCCACCCGCTGGCCGTGGAGGACGCCGTCCAGGCCCACCAGCGCCCGAAGCTGGAGCGGTACGACGACTCGCTGTTCACCGTGTTCAAGACGGTCCACTACGTGGAGCACGACCAGCTCACCGCCAACAGCGAGGTCATCGACACCGGTGAGGTCATGTGCTTCACCGGCCGGGACTTCTTCATCACCGTCCGGCACGGCGGCCAGGGCTCGCTCCGGGCGCTGCGCCACCGGCTCCAGGAGGACCCCGAGCTGCTCGCCAAGGGCCCCTCGGCGGTGCTGCACGCCATCGCCGACCATGTGGTGGACGGCTACATCGCGGTCGCGGACTCGGTGCAGGACGACATCGACGAGGTGGAGACGGAGGTCTTCTCCCCCGGCCGCAACGGCGGTGTCTCGCGCGGTGTCGACTCGGCCCGGATCTACCAGCTCAAGCGCGAGGTACTGGAGTTCAAGCGCGCGGTCGCCCCCCTGCAGCGCCCGATGCAGTTGCTGAGCGAGCGGCCGATGCGGCTGGTCGACCCGGACATCCAGAAGTACTTCCGTGACGTCGCCGACCACGTGGCCCGGGTGCACGAGCAGGTCATGGGCTTCGACGAGCTGCTGAACTCGATCCTCCAGGCCAACCTGGCGCAGGCGTCCGTCGCGCAGAACGAGGACATGCGCAAGATCACCGCCTGGGCCGCGATCATCGCCGTGCCCACCATGGTGTGCGGGGTCTACGGCATGAACTTCAAGTACATGCCCGAGCTGCACTGGAAGTACGGCTACCCGGTGATCATGAGCGTCACGGTCGCCCTGTGTCTGGGCATCCACCGCACGCTGAAGCGCAACGGCTGGCTCTGAGCGCCGCTGGATAGGCTGGGCGCATGACCAGCGAGCCGCCCGCACAGGCCCTTTTCGACCAGGCCCTCATCGAGGAGGCCACCAAGAAGTCCGGCCTGATCTGGGTCCGGGGCGCCGAGGCGCCCGCCGCGCGCCCGCTCTGGCACGTCTGGCACGAGGGGGCGGCCCTGCTGGTCGGTGACGGTCCCGGTGAGCAGCCGCTGCCCTCTCTGATCGACGGCGGCGCGGCCGAGGTGGCGGTGCGCAGCAAGGACAAGGGCGGCCGGCTGGTCACCTGGCGGGCCACCGCGCACCGGCTGGAGCCCGGCTCGCCCGAATGGGAGGCGGCCGTCGGGGAGTTGAAGGGCAAACGGCTCAACGCCCCCGGCGCCGAGGAGATCCCGGCCCGCTGGGCCCGCGACTGCACGGTGCTGCGCCTGGTCCCCACCGGGGCCGTGGAGCCGCAGCCCACCGGCAGCCTGGCCGAGCCCCCGCTGCCCACCCCGGCCACCACCCGCGTCCCCGCCCCGCCCGCGCTGCCGAGGCTGCTGGGCCGCCGCCGCAGGCGGGGTTAGGGCAACAGGCTTTAGGAACCCGGCAGTTGGCCGCCGTAGTCGACCGTGTCGTTCTTGGCGGGCTCGGCGGCGGGGAAGTCCTTGCCCCACTCGGAGAAGGTGAGCGTGCCCGCGCCGCCGCCGCGCACCAGGCGCAGCGGGTAGGGCTTGCCCTCCAGGGAGACGTCGAGGGTGCCGCCGGGGCCGCCGTCGCCGGTGACCCGGATCGTGCGGGTGCCGGCCTGGGTGTGGTGGCCGGCCGTGGCCAGCTCGCCGTGCAGGGTGAGCAGGGCGGGCAGCAGCACGTCCTTCTCGGTGAAGCCGCTGAACTTCTGGTACGCCGGGTCCTTCTGCGGGACCTTCACGTACTTGCCGTCCAGCTTGCCCGCGGCGGAGGTGTCGCCGCCGTGGTTCCAGAAGGCGGCGTCGGCCTTGACGTACAGCTCGTCGCCGACGCGCAGCAGTTGGAAGGTGGAGCCCTTGGAGGTCACCGAGCCGCTGCCGCCGCCGGACTTCAGCCGCATGTCCAGCTTGAAGGCGACCCCGCCGGTGACGACGGTCCCGGCCAGGTGCACCGCGGGTGCCGCGTCGGCCGCCGCGCGGCTTTTGGACTGGATCTTCTGCGCGGGCAGCCGGCCCACCCCGTTGGTCCCGGCGTCCGGGTCCTCCTCGCCGCATCCCGTCAGCATCGTCAGCGCCGACACGGCCAGCACGCACAGCGCGGCCACCCGCGCGGCTCTCCGGAAGCGTGCCTGGGGAATCGCAGTCACAGGTGGGGCTGCCTCTCTGCCGTGCCGAATGGGCGTACGGCAGCGTACCGGGGGCACGCGCCCCGAGCGGAGCCCGTCCGTCCGGACCCCCCACCGGGGCGTTTCCGATCGGTACGGGCTAGCCTGAAGCGCACAAGCATGGCCATATCAGAGCGAATCCGTACCTATTCTCTCCGCGTTCTCTCCGCGTCCCGAGCACGGCAAAGGAAGCACAGATGGCAGCCGGTGTCCCCCGGATCTTCGTGTCGCACCTGGCCGGGGTCCCCGTCTTCGACCCGGCGGGCGACCAGGTCGGCCGGGTCCGCGACATCGTCGTCATGCTGCGCGTCGGCCGCCGTCCGCCCCGCGTGCTCGGGCTGGTGGTGGAGCTGTCCACCCGGCGCCGCATCTTCCTGCCGATGACCCGCGTGACCGGCATCGACTCCGGCCAGGTCATCTCCACCGGCGTGGTCAACGTCCGCCGCTTCGAGCAGCGGCCCACCGAGCGCCTGGTCTTCGGGGAGCTGCTGGACCGCCGGGTGAAGCTGGTGGAGACCGGCGAGGAGGTCACCGTCCTCGACCTCTCCGTGCAGCAGTTGCCGGCCCGCCGCGAGTGGGAGGTGGACCGGGTCTACGTCCGCAAGGGGAAGAAGGGCGGCGCCTTCCGGCGGGCCAAGGGCGAGACGCTGACCGTGGAGTGGTCGGCCGTCACCGGGTTCTCCCTGGAGGAGCACGGGCAGGGCGCGGAGAACCTGCTCGCCACCTTCGAGCAATTGCGCCCCGCCGACCTCGCCAACGTCCTCCACCACCTCTCCCCCAAGCGGCGCGCGGAGGTGGCCGCCGCCCTGGACGACGACCGGCTGGCGGACGTGCTGGAGGAGCTGCCGGAGGACGACCAGATCGAGATCCTCGGCAAGCTGAAGGAGGAGCGCGCCGCCGACGTCCTGGAGGCCATGGACCCCGACGACGCCGCCGACCTGCTGGGCGAGCTGCCGGAGGAGGACAAGGAGCGCCTGCTGAGCCTGATGGAGCCCGAGGACGCGGCCGACATGCGGCGCCTGATGTCGTACGAGGAGCACACCGCGGGCGGGCTGATGACCACCGAGCCGATCGTGCTGCGCCCGGACGCCACGGTCGCCGACGCGCTCGCGCGGGTCCGCAACCCCGACCTCTCCCCCGCCCTCGCCGCCCAGGTGTACGTCTGCCGCCCGCCGGACGAGACGCCGACCGGCAAGTACCTGGGCACCGTGCACTTCCAGCGGCTGCTGCGCGACCCCCCGTACACCCTGGTCAGCTCGCAGCTCGACGACGACCTCCAGCCGCTGTCCCCGGCCGCCACGCTCCCCGTCATCGCCGGGTTCTTCGCCACGTACGACATGGTCGCCGCGCCCGTGGTGGACGAGTCGGGGTCGCTGCTGGGCGCGGTGACCGTGGACGACGTGCTGGACCACATGCTGCCCGACGACTGGCGCGAGACGGAGTTCCACCTGGACGAGCTGCCGGAGACCGGCGCCGGGCGCGAAGCGGGCGCGCATGGCTGAGCGCGAGGGCGGCCGCGAGGGCCGCGACCGTTCCCCGGCGGGCGCCACGGCGACCCGTCCGCGTATGCCGCGCCTGGACCAGCCGCGTCCGCCGCGCCGCAGGGTGCTGCCGGAGTGGGACCCGGAGGCGTTCGGCCGGCTGTCGGAGAAGATCGCCCGGTTCCTGGGCACGGGACGGTTCATCGTCTGGATGACGGTCGTCATCATCGTCTGGGTGGTGTGGAACATCGCCGCGCCGGACGTGGTGCGGTTCGACTCCTACCCGTTCATCTTCCTGACCCTGATGCTGTCCCTCCAGGCGTCCTACGCGGCCCCGCTGATCCTGCTCGCGCAGAACCGGCAGGACGACCGCGACCGGGTCAACCTGGAGCAGGACCGCAAGCAGAACGAGCGGTCCATCGCGGACACCGAGTACCTGACCCGCGAGATCGCCGCCCTGCGCGCGGGCCTGGGCGAGGTCGCCACCCGCGACTGGATCAGGTCCGAGCTGCAGGATCTCGTACGCGAACTGGAGACGGAACGGACAAGCCGCCCCGCGGGGCGTGACGCAGACGACCGCTGAGGCACTACCCGTCGGCCCCCGGGGGCGCCGTACCATCGTCGTATGGCTACGGAAGACGCGGTGCGCGAGGCGCTGTCGACGGTGAACGACCCCGAGATCAACCGACCCATCACCGAACTCGGGATGGTCAAATCGGTGGAGATCGGCGCGGACGGAGCGGTCGCGGTCACGGTGTACCTGACGGTCTCCGGCTGCCCCATGCGCGAGACGATCACCCAGCGGGTGACCGACGCGGTCTCCCGCGTCGAGGGCGTCACCCGGGTGGACGTCACGCTGGACGTGATGAGCGACGAGCAGCGCAAGGAGCTGGCCAACGCGCTGCGCGGCGGGCAGGCCGAGCGCGAGGTCCCGTTCGCCAAGCCCGGCAGCCTCACCCGCGTCTACGCGGTCGCCTCCGGCAAGGGCGGCGTCGGCAAGTCCTCGGTGACGGTGAACCTGGCGGCCGCGCTGGCCGCCGACGGTCTGAAGGTCGGCGTGGTGGACGCCGACATCTACGGGCACAGCGTGCCGCGCATGCTGGGCGCGGACGGAAAGCCCACCCAGGTCGAGAACATGATCATGCCGCCGTCGGCGAACGGCGTGAAGGTCATCTCCATCGGGATGTTCACCCCGGGCAACGCCCCCGTCGTCTGGCGCGGTCCGATGCTGCACCGGGCGCTCCAGCAGTTCCTGGCGGACGTGTACTGGGGCGACCTGGACGTGCTGCTGCTGGACCTGCCGCCGGGCACCGGTGACATCGCGATCTCGGTGGCCCAGTTGGTGCCGAACGCGGAGATCCTGGTCGTCACCACCCCGCAGCAGGCCGCGGCCGAGGTCGCCGAGCGCGCGGGCTCCATCGCGGTGCAGACCCACCAGAAGATCGTCGGCGTGGTCGAGAACATGTCCGGCCTGCCCTGCCCGCACTGCGACGAGATGGTGGACATCTTCGGCACCGGCGGCGGCCAGCTCGTCGCGGACGGCCTGACCCGTACGACCGGCGCGACCGTGCCGGTGCTCGGCAGCATCCCGATCGACGTGCGGCTGCGCGAGGGCGGCGACGAGGGCAAGCCGGTCGTGCTGACCGACCCCGACTCCCCGGCCGGCTCGGCCCTGCGGGCCATCGCGGGCAAGCTGGGCGGCCGTCAGCGCGGCCTGTCGGGGCTGTCGCTGGGCATCACCCCGCGCAACAAGTTCTGAGCCCGGACACGACGAGAGGGGGCGCCGGCGACTGTCGCCGGCGCCCCCTCTCGTCGTGTGTCAGGCGTAGGCGCCGATGTCCTTGACGACGGCGAAGCCGAGCCCGTAGGCGCTCATCCCCCGGCCGTACGCGCCGACGTGGACGCCCGCCTCGGTGGCACCGGCGAGCACCCAGCCGAACTCCGACTCCCGGTAGTGGAAGGGCGTGGCCACGCCGTCCACCGGCAGGGAGAGCTTCGCCCACTCCGAGCCGTCGAGGTCGTCGGCCAGTGCCCACGCGGTCTCGGTCTGCTGGTCCAGCCAGTCGTCGCGCAGGGTGTGGTCCATCTGGCCGGGCCAGGTGACCGACAGCAGGCCCACCCCGGCCAGCCAGGCCGCCGAGGAGACCGAGGTGGCCTCCAGCAGCCCGGTGCCGTCCGCGCTGCGGCGGGAGGGGTTGACCGGCACGGTGACGACGACGGCGAACTTCTCCCGCGGCTCGTCCGAGGAGTTCGCGCTGTGCTCGTTGCGTACGGAGGGCTCGTCGCCGTGCCCGATCGAACCGTGCTCCACCGCGCCGTCGGCGGCCAGGCCGACCTGGAGCAGCCAGCGGTGGCCCGTGAACGCCTCGTCGAGGCCGTACCAGGGGAAGGGCGCGCGCAGATAGCCGTCGACCGTCCGGCCGCCGAGGGGGCCGCGCCGGCCGCTCTCGGTGGCCGGCGTCTGCGCGCTTACCCGACTTGTGGTCTCCATCTGCCCGGACGCCTCCTCGTTCTCGTCGGACCGGGGCAAGGGCCCGCCCCCCTTCGGGCGTACGCGCCCGGTCCGCACAACAACTCGGCAGCATATCCACACCGCTGAGGACTGCCCGGAATGCGACGGGCGCGAGGGGCTCCGGGGGCGGCCGAACGCGGGACGTCCGGCTGGTACGGACGAGGAAACCCGCCCGGTGGGGCGGGTTTCGTGGCGTGTCGTGATCTGTTCGGGCGGCGCGGGGCCGACCGGGTGAAGCCGCCCCGGCGTCAGGTGGCGTCGGCGTCGAAGGGCGGGCGGTCGTCCTTCGGGGCCTCGGGCTTCTTCGTCATGTCGACGCGGCCGCCGGACGCGGCGGAGGAGGTGGGGGCGGTCGGCCCCGGCAGCGCGGAGGCGGTGTCGTGGCCGTTCACGGAGTCCGTCAGCTCGGCCATCTCGCGCTTCAGGTCGAAGGTGCTGCGGATCTCCTTGAGACCCAGCTCGTCGTTGTCGAGCTGCTTGCGCAGGAACGCCTTCGGGTTGAGGTCCTCGAACTCGAAGTCCTTGAACTCCGGGCCCAGCTCGCTGCGGATGTCGTTCTTGGCGTTGTCCGAGAACTCCCGGATCTTCCGGAGCGTGCGGGTGACGTCCTGGATGAACTTGGGGAGCTTGTCCGGACCGAAGACGAGCACGGCGAGGACGATGAGCGTGACCAGCTCAAGCGGCCCTATGTCATTGAACACCTGAAAGCTCCTTGCGTGTCCTCGGTCGCCCCACGGTACCCGGCGCACCCGCCGGACCGGTACCGCCCCGAGGTGAGACTTGCGTCAGTTCCGGCCGGACGCCCCCAGGCGCAGCGTGACGGTGTGCTCGGCGCCGGGGCTGCCCACGGTCAGGCGGAGGCGGTCGCCGGGGCGGTGGGCGCGGATCTTGACGATCAGCTCCTCGCCCGAGTGGACGGGGTGTCCGTCGACCCCGGTGATCAGATCGCCCGGCTTCAGTCCGGCCCGGTCACCGGGGCCGTCCTTCTGCACGGCGGGGCCGGCCGCGCCGCCCTCGGTGTCGATACGGGCGCCGTCGCCGGCGTAGTCCATGTCGAGGGTCACGCCGATCACCGGGTGGGTGGCGTGCCCGGTGTTGATCAGTTCCTCGGCGACCCGGCGGGCCTGGTTGGCCGGGATGGCGAAGCCGAGGCCGATCGAGCCGGACCGGCTCTCGGTGGAGTCGGCGTCCCGGTCGGCGGAGCGGATGGCTGAGTTGACGCCGATCACGCGGGCGTGGGCGTCGAGGAGGGGGCCGCCGGAGTTGCCGGGGTTGATCGGGGCGTCGGTCTGGAGCGCGTCGACATAGCTGACGTCGGTGCCGTCGCCCTTCTCGCCGCCCGCCGTGATGGGGCGGTCCTTGGCGCTGACGATGCCGGAGGTCACGGTGTTGGCCAGGTCGAAGGGGGCGCCGATCGCGACGACCGGGTCCCCCACGCGTACGGCGTCGGAGTCGCCCAGGGTCAGCGGGGTGAGCCCCTGGACGCCCTTCACCTGGACGACGGCCAGGTCGTAGCCGCTGTCCCGGCCGACGACCTCCGCCTCGGCGGTGTCGCCGCTGCTGAACGTCACGGTGATGTCGCCTCCGCCGGACGCGGGTGCCACGACGTGGTTGTTGGTGAGGATGTGCCCCCGGCCGTCCAGCACGAAGCCGGTCCCGGTCCCGCTCTCGTCCCCGCCCCGCACATGCAACGTCACCACTCCGGGCAACGCCCGAGCGGCTATCCCGGCCACACTGTCCCGCTCCCGCCCCTCCGGCACGGCCCCGGCGCTCGGCAGCCGCACGGTGGTCGTCCCCTCCCGCTCGACCCAGGCCCCGAGAAACCCCCCGACACCGGCGGCAACCAGCGTGACCCCAAGAAAGACCCCGAGAACCTTCTTCCATCCGGGCCACTGGTGCGGCGCGGTTGCGGGGGCGGCTTGGTGGGAGGGGGGTAGGGGGTTCCAGGGGTCGTAGCGGGGGGCTGCGGAGTCCTGCTGGGGTGCCGGGGCGGGAGCGGCTTCCGGGGACTGAGCCGGCGCCGGAACGGCGGGGGGCGAGGCGGGCGCGTCCGCGAGGGGGGCGCCGTGGGCCGGGGGCGCGGGGGCCCACGGGGCCGGGCCGGCGTGGGGATCGGGGGCGCTGGACTCGGCAGGGGACACGGGGACCGAGGCGGCCGTCAGGGAGGTGCCGTGGACGGAGGGCGCGGAGGCCCAGGGGCCCGGCTCGCCGTCGGGACCGGGGGCGCTGGGCTCGGCCGGGGGCACGGGGCTCGGTGGGGCCGTCGCGGGCGTGGCCTGGGTCGGGGGCGCCATGGGGTGCTGGATGGGCGGCGCGGGGGCCCAGGGGCCCGGCTCGCCGTAGGGAGGGGTGCCGTAGGGGTCGGGGTCGTGCAACGGCTTGGGACGGCCGCTGTCGCCCACACGCGGGTCGGCCGGGCGGGCGTCGGCGGTCTCGCGGGGCTCGTCCCACGAACCCGGAGTGTCGCCGGCCGCGGGCGCCCGGTCGGCGCCCCCGGCCCCGGTCACCGAAGCAGTCACCGGCGCGCCGTGGGAGTCGCTTCCGCGCGGCGGCTCGGCAGGGCTGTCCGGGCTCCCGTCCGCACGCTCCGAAGCAATCGACGGCGCGCCGCCAGGCGAGGCGTGCCCGTCGAGCGGATCGCCGGCGGGAGCGTCGTCCTCGTCCCCGCCCCGCTCCGCGGGCCGGTCCGCCTCGGCAGGGCGCCGGTCGCCGGGCTCGTGGCCCATATGGGAACCGTCAACCCCGGCGGTAGCCGCCGGCTTGGGTAGTTCGAAGTCGTCGCTGGGTGCGGGCGGCTTCGGGTGACCCTCGTTCATGCTCTCCCCAGTCGCGGTGTGGAGGCCGTGTGGGGACGGCCTTACAGGATTCAACCAGGGATCGGGGGGTCAGGGGGCCGAGGGTGAGGGGGAGTTGGTGGGGGCGGCTGCCGTGGTGGTGTTGGTGGAGGGGGATGCCAGGGGCCAGGAGTCCAGGGAGAAGGGGGTGGTCTCGCCGAGCGGACGTATCAGCGGGGAGACCGCGGCCGCGCCCGCCATCACCGGCATGGCGAGGTCCCGCGCGGCGTCCTGGACCCGCGCGTCGACCGGCGCCGGAATGCCCGGCAGCAGCGGCGCGGTGGCGGAGACCTGCGCGGCCGGGGTGCGATTGAGCGTCCCTCCGCCCTGCGCGAGCAGCGGAGCGGGAGAGCGACGCCGCTGGGTGTCAGGGGCACCCGTACCCGTACCCGAGCCCGCCCCCGCCGAGCGCGACGGCGCCACATTGCTCCCGTTGCCCGGCCCACCGCGGGCGTCGGCCGCGAGGTCGCCCGGAAGGGCGGTGGTGACACCACCGAGGGCAACCGCTGCCAGGGACACCGCTCCGGCCGCCGCCGCCGCGAACCGCAGCCCCCGCGAGGAGGGCCGGTCGGCGACGGGATGGATACGGAAGCCGCGCTGCTCCGGGGCGTGCCCCGAGTCGGCCGGGACGTAGCTGAAGGCGAACCGCTCGCCGGGCCCGTCGGCGTCGCCGCCGGGGAGGCCCTGGAGGCGGGCGAGGAAGGACTCGGAGGGCGGCGGCGGGGCGGCCTCCGCGAACACGTTCTTCAGTTGGCGCTGCGCGTCGGCCTCCGCCCGGCACCGGCAGCAGGTGGCCAGGTGGGCGAGGACGCGGTCGCGCGACTCATGACCGAGTTCTCCGTCCACCAGGGCGGAGAGCCGGTCTCCCAGATGCTGTTCCGCGAGGTGCGCCTCCGCGGGGTTCGGTCCGGTTCCACTCACGCGGGCGTGCCCCCTCCCCCCAGCGCGGGGACCCGGGGCATGAACGAACGGCGCTCGGCCTTGCGGGCCTCGGGAGAACGGTGGGCCAGGGCCTTGCGGAGCTGCGAACGCCCCCGGTGGATACGGGAGCGGACGGTGCCCAGCTTGACCCCGAGGGTCGCGGCGATCTCCTCGTACGACAGCCCCTCGATGTCGCACAGCACCACGGCCGCGCGGAACTCCGGCGCGAGGGTGTCCAGCGCCTGCTGGACGTCGGCGTCGAAGTGGGCGTCGTTGAAGACCTGCTGCGGGGACGGCTCACGGCTGGGCAGGCGCTCGGCCGCGTCGTCGCCCAGGGCGTCGAAGCGGATGCGCTGCTTGCGGCGGACCATGTCCAGGAACAGGTTGGTGGTGATGCGGTGCAGCCAGCCCTCGAAGGTGCCCGGCGAGTACGTCGACAGCGAGCGGAAGACGCGGACGAAGACCTCCTGCGTGAGGTCCTCGGCGTCGTGCTGGTTGCCGGTGAGGCGGTAGGCGAGGCGGTAGACGCGGCCGCTGTGCGTGCTGACGATCTCCTCCCAGGTGGGCGGAGTCCACGCCTGCCCGTCCGCGTCGGTGGCGAAGGTCGCGGTCTGGGTCTCGCCTGCGGCGGGACCGGCGGCGTGGTGGTCAGCAGCGGTGTCGGTCACGGATTTCGGCCTGCCCGACCCGAGAAAGCGCCGCAGCACTCCCCCTCGGTCCTCGGGTGCGGCCGCACCTCCCCTGTCGGCTCTGGTGGTGTCCAGTGGAGCCCCTACCATAGCCACCTCGCCCGTTAGCTCCGGATAAGCGGTTTTACGAAAATTTGACACGCGCTGACCCGGCTCATCCACCCGCGTCAGCATGTGCTCCGCACCCTCCGTCACCTCTCACCCCCGTCGCGTGCCCGCCGCGCTCTCCGCACGCCGGCTCTCCCCTGTGAACGCTCGGTCCCATCAGCGGGTTCCCGGCGCAACGGATACAGTCACGCCGAGGCAACCACGGGGACAGGAGAGGGTCATTACCGGCAACCGGCAGACGAGCTGGGCGTTCGCCGACGCCTTTGTCGCCGAGGACGAAGCACTGCGCTGGGCCCGGGACCGTGCCCGCGACGCGGGGCTGCGCTCGGTGGCGCCCAGCACGGGCGCCGCGCTGCGACTGCTCGCCGCCTCCGTGGACGCCAAGGCGGTCGCGGAGATCGGCACCGGCTGCGGGGTGTCCGGAATCCATCTGCTGCACGGAATGCGCCCGGACGGCGTCCTGACCACGGTCGATCCGGAGCCGGAGCACCAGCAGTTCGCGCGGCAGGCGTTCCGCGCCTGCGGCTTCGCCAGCAACCGCGCCCGGTTCATCCCCGGCCCCGCCCTGGACGTGCTGCCCCGCCTCGCGGACTCGGGCTACGACCTGGTCTTCTGCGACGGCGACCGGCTCGAGTACTCCGACTACCTCGCTGAATCGTTGCGCCTGCTGCGTCCGGGCGGACTGGTGGTCTTCGAGGGCGTCTTCGCCAGCGGCCGTACGGTCGACTCCGGCCCGCAGCCCACCGAGGTGGTCCGGCTGCGCGAGCTGCTGCGCACGGTGCGCGAGAGCCCGGAGCTGGTGACCTCGCTGCTGCCGGTCGGCGACGGCCTGCTCTGCGCCGTCAAGCGCTGAGCGCCCGGCGCGGCTCCCCGGATACGCGACTGCCCCGGCACCTGAACGGGTACCGGGGCAGTCGGAAGGAAAAGATCGCGGCGCGTTTAGACGACGACCTTCTTGAGGGCGTCGCCGAGTGCCTCTGCCTCGTCGGGGGTCAGCTCGACGACGAGTCGACCGCCGCCTTCGAGCGGAACGCGCATGACGATGCCCCGCCCCTCCTTGGTCACCTCGAGCGGGCCATCACCCGTCCGCGGCTTCATGGCCGCCATGCTCGTACCCCTTCCTGAAACCAGGCTCATCGTCTGCCGACGACCCCACGGAGGGCACCCGCGGTCCAGGAGGGACACGCGACACCGGCATCGAACACATTGCTTCCCAGCCATTATCCCGCATCCCAGGACCCGATGACCAACATCGGTCCGCATCGCTTGGACAACGCGCGCGAGCAAAACCACTCAATTCGGGGATGTGCCTGCGATACTGCGCCACCCTCGGCACACCCGTCGGCCATGTCTGTGGCGGTTTTGTTAGACGCAGGTCACACCGCCGGTGCGACTGCCGGGCCGGGATCTCCGCCATGCTGTCCCCGGACAACGACGTACCGGCCGGTACGTCATCACGCGAAACGGAGGGGACGCGCCATGGCCGACATCGTGCTCCACGAGGTGAACGACGGGCTCGCCACGATCACGCTGAACCGCCCCGAGGCGATGAACGCGCTGAACATCGCCACCAAGAACGCGCTGCGCGAGGCCGTCGAGGCCGCCGCGGCGGACGACGCGGTGCGGGCGATCCTGCTGACCGCGGCGGGCGAGCGGGCGTTCTGCGTGGGCCAGGACCTCAAGGAGCACATCGGGCTGCTCGCCGCCGACCGGGAGGGCGGGGGCGGCGGCCGGACGATGAGCACCGTCAAGGAGCACTACAACCCGATCGCGCGGGCGCTGGCGGGTGCGAAGAAGCCGGTGATCGCCGCGGTGAACGGCGTGGCGGCCGGCGCGGGCTTCGGGTTCGCGCTGCTCGCGGACTACCGCCTGGTGGCGGACACCGCCGCGTTCAACACCTCGTTCGTCGGCGTGGCGCTCAGCGCGGACTCCGGCCTCTCCTGGACGCTGCCCCGCGTGATCGGCACCAGCCGCGCCACCGACCTGCTGCTCTTCCCGCGCACCATCGGCGCCCAGGAGGCGCTGGAGCTGGGCATCGCCAACCGGGTCGTCCCGGCCGCCGAGCTGCGCGCCGAGGCGGAGAAGGTGGCCCGCGCCCTGGCCGACGGCCCGACGGTCGCCTACGCGGCGATCAAGGAGGCCGTGGCGTACGGGCTGACGCACTCGCTGGACGAGGCGCTGGAGAAGGAGGACGAACTCCAGACCCGCGCGGGCGCCTCCGAGGACCACGTCATCGCGGTGCAGGCGTTCGTGCAGAAGGAGAAGCCCAAGTACGTGGGCCGCTGACGCTCCGAACGGCCGGGGCAAGCCACGTGACCCCGGCCGGTCCGCGCCTCAGCCGCGCGTGGCCGCGCCCCGGCTGACGCACGCTTCGAGGTGGTCGTCGACCAGGCCGCACGCCTGCATCAGGGCGTACGCCGTGGTCGGGCCGACGAACCTCAGGCCCCGCTTCTTCAGCGCCTTGGACAGCGCGGTGGACTCCGGGGTCACCGCCGCCACGTCGCCCAGCACCTTCGGCACGGGACGCGCCACCGGGTCCGGGGCGTGGGACCAGATCAGCTCGTCCAGCTCGCCCTCGGACCAGTCGGCCAGCACGCGCGCGTTGGCGAGCGTGGCGTCGACCTTGGCGCGGTTGCGGATGATGCCGGGGTCGGCCAGGAGACGCTCGCGATCCGCCTCGGTGAAGGCGGCGACCTTCTCGATCCGGAAGTCGGCGAAGGCGAGCCGGAAGGTGGGCCGGCGCCGCAGGATCGTGATCCAGGACAGCCCGGACTGGAACGCCTCCAGGCTGAGCCGCTCGAAGAGGGCGTCGTCCCCGTGCACCGGGCGCCCCCACTCGTCGTCGTGGTACGAGACGTAGTCCTCGGTGGAGAGCGCCCAGGGGCAGCGCAGCGCGCCGTCCGCCCCGGCGAGGGCCTCCCCGGTGCTCATCGGACGTCCTCCGGACCGGGCTCGTCCGGCCGGGGCCGCACCGCGCGGGCACCGGCGAGCGCGCTCTGCAGGTCCGCGATCCGGGCGTCCCGCTCACCGAGTTCGGCGGCGAGGCGGCTGAGCGCGTCGTCCACGTCGGCCATGCGGTAGCCGCGCGCGGCGACCGGGAAGCGCAGGCTCTCCACATCGGTGCCGTGCAGCGGGCGGTCCGCGGGCAGCGGGTCCTGGAGCCGCTCGGGCACGGCCTCCTGGAGCGGGGCGCTCTCGCCGCCGCCCACCACGGCGAGCGTCACCGCGCCGACCACGACGGCCAGCGCGAGGACCAGGAACAAGAACATCAGCATCGCCAGGGTTCCCCAAGCTCGATGTGCCGGACGCCGGGCCTCATGGGACCTCACGCCCGGAAGCCGGATGTGTCTGGGTCCGATCGTGCCATGCGAGGCTGACAGTCCGGGCCGCGAGGCGCCGGACGTCCGAGGCACGAGGAGAGGTCACAGGGGATGCTCAGGCTGGGCAAGCGGGAATTCGGGGCGCACGAACCGGTGATCATGGCGATCGTCAACCGGACCCCGGACTCCTTCTACGACCGGGGCGCGACGTTCGCCGACGACGCCGCCCTCGCGCGCGTGGAGCGCGCCGTGGCCGAGGGCGCGGCCATCGTCGACATCGGCGGGGTGAAGGCCGGGCCGGGCGAGGAGGTCACCGCCGAGGAGGAGGCCCGGCGCACGGTCGGTTTCGTGGCGGAGGTCCGGCGCCGCTTCCCCGAGGTGATCATCAGCGTGGACACCTGGCGGGCCGAGGTCGGCGAGGCGGTGTGCGAGGCGGGCGCGGACCTGCTGAACGACGCGTGGGGCGGCGTGGACCCCGGCCTGGCGGAGGTCGCCGCCCGCCACCGGGTGGGCCTGGTGTGCACGCACGCCGGACGCGCGGAGCCCCGTACCCGGCCGCACCGGGTGGCGTACGACGATGTGATGGCCGACATCCTGGACGTGACCGTGGGGCTGGCCGAGCGGGCGGTGGCGCTGGGGGTGCCGCGCGAGTCGGTGCTGATCGATCCGGGGCACGACTTCGACAAGAACACCCGGCACAGCCTGGAGGCCACGCGCCGGCTGGACGAGATGGTGGCGACGGGCTGGCCGGTGCTGGTGTCGCTGTCCAACAAGGACTTCGTCGGGGAGACGCTGGACCGCCCGGTGAAGGAGCGGCTGATCGGCACGCTGGCGACCACGGCGGTCTCGGCGTGGCTGGGGGCGCGGGTGTACCGGGTGCACGAGGTCGCGGAGACCCGGCAGGTGCTGGACATGGTGGCGTCGATCGCCGGCCACCGGCCCCCGGCGACGGCCCGTAGGGGTCTCGCCTGACAGGGGCTTCCCGTAGGGGGACGGCCGTAAGGGACCGTCCCCCAGGGGGCGCCTCGGTACTACCGGGCCGCTTCCTTGGACACCAGCGCGACCGCCTCGTCCACGTCGTCCGTCACGTGGAACAGCAGCAGGTCCTTCTCCGCCGCCTTGCCCTGCGCGACCAGGGTGTTCCGCAGCCAGTCCATCAGGCCGCCCCAGTACTCGCTGCCGAACAGCACGATCGGGAAGCGGGTCACCTTCTGGGTCTGCACCAGGGTGAGCGCCTCGAACAGCTCGTCCAGCGTGCCGAGCCCGCCGGGCAGCACCACGAAGCCCTGCGCGTACTTCACGAACATCATCTTGCGGACGAAGAAGTACCGGAAGTTCAGCCCGATGTCGACGTAAGGGTTCAGCCCCTGCTCGAAGGGCAGCTCGATGCCGAGGCCGACCGAGACGCCGCCCGCCTCCAGCGCGCCCTTGTTGGCCGCCTCCATGGCACCGGGACCGCCCCCGGTGATCACCGCCCAGCCGGCCTCCACCAGACCGCGTCCGAGCCGCACACCGGCCTCGTACTCCGGCGAGTCCACCGGGGTGCGGGCCGAGCCGAACACACTGATCGCGGGCGGGAGTTCGGCCAGGGTACCGAAGCCCTCGATGAACTCCGACTGGATGCGCAGCACCCGCCAGGGGTCGGTGTGCACCCAGTCGGTGGGGGCGCGCTCGTCCAGCAGCCGCTGGTCCGTGGTGCTGGCCTGCACCTGGCCCCGCCGCCGGAGCACCGGGCCGAGCCGCTGCTCGTCCGGTGGGCGCTTCTTCCCCTCGGGGTTTCCGGTAGCCATGTGCGCTCCCTCCGCTTGCCGGTATTTCGTCCTCAGCCTAGATCCGCGACCGTTACGGAGGGGGGACGTGAGCATGTCCGGAACGCGGCGCCGCGCGGTGCGGGCGTCACGCGGTCAGCCAGGCGCGCAGCCGCTCCTCACCGGCGAGGACCTTGGCCACCTCGACCCGCTCGTCCCGCTTGTGCGCCAAGTGCGGGTTGCCGGGGCCGTAGTTGACCGCCGGGATGCCGAGGGAGGCGAAGCGGGAGACGTCCGTCCAGCCGTACTTGGGCATGGGGGTGCCGCCGACCGCCTCGATGAAGGCCGCGGCGGCCGGGTGGGACAGGCCGGGCAGGGCGGCGCCGCTGTGGTCGTCGATCACGAACTCCTCGACGCCGCAGTCCGCGAACACCTCACGCACGTGCGCGATGGCCTCCTCCTCGGTGCGGTCCGGGGCGTAACGGAAGTTGACGGTGACCACGCACTCGTCCGGGATGACGTTGCCGGCCACTCCCCCGCCGATGCGGACCGCGTTCAGTCCCTCGCGGTACTCCAGACCGTCGATGACCGGCCACCGGGGCTCGTAGGAGGCGAGGCGGGCGAGGATCGGGGCGGCGGCGTGGATGGCGTTGGAGCCCATCCAGCCGCGCGCGGAGTGGGCCCGCTCGCCCTTGGTCTTCAGCAGCACCCGGAGCGTGCCCTGGCAGCCGCCCTCGACCTCGCCGTCGGAGGGCTCCAGCAGCACCGCGAAGTCGCCGTGGAGCCACTCGGGGCGGGCCTCGGCGAGGTGCTTGAGGCCGTTCAGCTCGGCGGCGACCTCCTCGTTGTCGTAGAAGACGAAGGTCAGGTCGCGGTTGGGGTCCGGCACGGTGGCCGCGATCCGGAGCTGGACCGCGACGCCGGCCTTCATGTCGCAGGTGCCGCAGCCCCACAGCACGCCGTCCTCGTCGAGGCGGGAGGGGACGTTCTCCGCGATCGGGACGGTGTCGATGTGCCCGGCGAGGATGACGCGTTCCGCGCGGCCCAGGTCGGTGCGGGCGAGGACGTTGTTGCCGAAGCGCTCCACCGTGAGGTGGGGCAAAGCGCGCAGCGCGGCCTCGATCGCGTCCGCGAGGGGCTTCTCCGTGCCGCTCTCCGACGGGATGTCCACGAGCCGGGCGGTCAGCTCGGCGGCGTCCAACGTGAGGTCAAGGGTGGTGTCGGCCATGCTGGTGACCCTAACGCCCGCCGGGCGGGGGCCCGCCGTGTCACCGGGCGCGGGCCCGCGGCGAGGCCCCTTGCGGGCTCCAGTACCTTGTACGCGTGTCAGAGCCGTCCCCCTCTCGCCCCAAGCGTCGCGGCCGTGTGTTCCGGATCGGTGCGGCCCTGCTCGTGCTCGCCGGCGTCGGCGCGTACCTCGTCGTCCAGTACGTCACCGGAGGCGGTGCCGCGCGCGGCTGCACCGTGGTCTCGGTGCAGGACAGGACGGTGTCGTACGCCTTCACGCCCGAGCAGGCCGTGAACGCGGCCACCATCGCGGCCGTCGGCACCGGGCGCGGCATGCCCGAGCGTGCCGTGACCATCGCGCTGGCCACCGCGCTCCAGGAGTCGGGGCTGCGCAACATCGGCCACGGGGACCGGGATTCGCTCGGCCTGTTCCAGCAGCGGCCCTCGCAGGGCTGGGGCACCCAGCGGCAGATCATGGACCCCGCGTACTCGGCGGGCATCTTCTACGCCCACCTCGCCCATGTGTCCGGCTACACCGAACTCCCGCTCACCGTCGCCGCGCAGAAGGTGCAGCGCAGCGGCTTCCCGGAGGCGTACGCCAAGCACGAGCCGGACGCGAAGCTGCTGGCCGCCGCCCTCACCGGCCGCTCGGCGGCCACCCTGACCTGCGACGGCCGCACCGCCCGCACCGCCGAGGCGGCGAGCCCGGACGCCGTACGGACCGCGCTGGTACGGGACTTCGGGCGCGACGCGCTCCAGGAGACGGGGGCGGTGGTGGGCGGTACGGCCGTTCCCTCGCCCTCTCCGTCTCCCAGCGTGACCGCCACCGCGCACGGGCGGACGGTGACCGTGCCGGTGCCGCAGGGCACGCGGACGGACGCCCACGGGCGCACCGAGCGGGAGCGGGGGTGGCAGCTCGCGCAGTGGGCGGTGGCCAACTCCTCGGCGCTGCGCATCACTCGGGTGACGTACGAGGGGCGGGAGTGGACCGCGTCCAACGGGGGCGGGGACTGGCATCCGGTGAAGACGCCGTCCTCCGGGGCGGCCGGGGCGGAGTCGTCGCTGGCGTCCGTGCGGAT
The DNA here is from genome assembly GCF_004784475.1 of Streptomyces bauhiniae. GTDB lineage: Bacteria > Actinomycetota > Actinomycetes > Streptomycetales > Streptomycetaceae > Streptomyces > Streptomyces seoulensis. Next base: position 598,553 of record NZ_SRRT01000001.1, on the reverse strand, counting down.
CGTCACGGGGTCCTGAGGGGGCGCGGACGCTTGTGCGGGGGGTGCCCCGTACGGGTTGCGGGGGGTGTCGGGGGGCGCGTTCGGGGGCGGGGGTGCGGTTGCCGTCCTCGGGCCTTGCGGCTCAAGGGGTGGAAGGATTCTGCGGGGGCCGTTCGCGACGGTCTTTGCCCGTTTTTATCCACACCTGATAATGCGATGCGTTATCCAGTCTTTACCTTCGGCGTCCGCAACCTTCGGCGGGTTCGAGCGGTAGTCAGTGCGTCCGGGCTCGGACACCACACGTTCTCTCCTGTCGAATGGAGCATCATGTCCCTCCCCCTGACTCGTCGTATCGCTCGTGCCGCGCTGCTCGTCGCCGCGGGGGCGGCTGCCGGGGTCGGCGCCGCGGGCACCGCCGGTGCGGCCACCAACCAGCCGGCCGTGCCGGACCTCGGTGGGCTGACCAAGCTCGACGGTGCGACGCACGTGGACAAGGCCGTGGGTGGGCTGGCGGACAGCAAGGCCGTGAAGAAGGCCGTGCCGGCGCCTGCGGCGGGCAAGGCGGCGGGGAATGTGCTCGGCGGCTTGCCGCTGAAGGGGCTCCCGCTGGGCTAGTAGTTACCGCGAGGGGGTCCAGGGTGTTCCCTGGGCCCCCTTGGCGTTTCTCCGGGCCGCACCCGGCACTGTCGGGCTGTGCCCACCCGTTCCGCCCTGCGGAACGACTGCCCACAGCCAGGACTACGCCGTCAGGCGGGCCACCGCCGCGCCAACACGCTCGTCCGTCGCCGTCAATGCCACGCGGACGTACTCCTCGCCCGCCTCGCCGTAGAAGTCGCCCGGCGCCACCAGGATGCCCAGGTCGGCCAGGGCCGCGACCGTGGTCCAGCAGGACTCGCCGCGCGTGGCCCAGAGGTAGAGGCTGGCCTCGCTGTGGTCGATGCGGAAGCCGTGGGACGTAAGGGCCGTGCGGAGCTTGGTGCGGCGGGCCGCGTAGCGCTCGCGCTGGAGGCGGACGTGCTCGTCGTCGCCGAGCGCGGCCACCACCGCGGCCTGGGTCGGGGCGGAGGTCATCATGCCGCCGTGCTTGCGGATCTCCAGCAGCGGCATCAGCACCGCCGGGTCGCCCGCGACGAAGGCCGCGCGGTAACCGGCCAGGTTGGACCGCTTGGAGAGGGAGTGGACGGCGAGGATGCCGTCGTAGGAGCCGCCGTTGACGTCCGGGTGCAGGACCGAGACCGGGTCGGCCTCCCAGCCGAGTTCCAGGTAGCACTCGTCGGAGACGATCAGTACGCCGTGCTCGCGGGCCCAGGCGACGATCCCGGTCAGCTCGTCCTTCGAGAGGACCTTGCCGGTGGGGTTGGACGGCGAGTTCAGCCAGAGCAGCTTCAGGTTCGTGGGGTCCAGCTCGCGCGGGTCGTCGTAGACCTCGTACTCGGCGCGGGCGAGGCGGGCGCCGACCTCGTAGGTGGGGTAGGCCAGGCGCGGGTAGGCGACCTTGTCGCCGGGGCCGAGGCCGAGCTGGGTCGGCAGCCAGGCGACGAGTTCCTTGGAGCCGACGATCGGCAGGACGTGCCGGTGGGTGACGTCGCGGGCGCCGAGCCGGCGCTCGAGCCAGCCGGTGATCGCGTCGCGCAGCGCGGGCGTGCCCCAGACCGTCGGATAGCCCGGCGAGTCGGCCGCGTCGACCAGCGCCTTCTGGATCAGCTCGGGAACCGGGTCGACCGGGGTGCCGACGGAGAGGTCGACGATGCCGCCGGGGTACGCGGCGGCGGTCTTCTTGTACGGCTCCAGCTTGTCCCAGGGGAAGGCGGGGAGCCGGTCGGAGACTGCGGACACGGGGCTTGCTCTCTTTCCTAGGGGGCCGCGAAAACGCCTCGGTCCCGCACGGCCGGGGGTGACCAGGCCGTACGGGACCGAGGCGGCGCGCTCGTACGGGCGCCGCCGGATCTTGCCGACCGGTTACTCGCCCTGCGGCGGCAGCGCGGCGATGAAGGGGTGGTCGCGCTCGATCAGACCCAGCTTGCTGGCGCCGCCGGGGGAGCCCAGCTCGTCGAAGAACTCGACGTTCGCCTTGTAGTAGTCCTTCCACTCCTCCGGAGTGTCGTCCTCGTAGAAGATCGCCTCGACCGGGCAGACCGGCTCACAGGCACCACAGTCGACGCATTCGTCCGGGTGGATGTACAAGGACCGCTGGCCCTCGTAGATGCAGTCGACCGGGCACTCCTCGATGCACGCCTTGTCCTTGACGTCGACACAAGGCTGCGCGATGACGTAGGTCACGCTGTCGTTCCTCCTCGATAGGGCGCTGGCGGGCCTCCTCAGGCTCCGCCGCCTGGCGCGCGGGAGCGCGGCGTCGTCGATGCCCGCACCTAGTATCTCCGTTCCGGAGCGTGATCCGAACAGGAGGGGTGGAGCGACCCGTGGAAATCTCGGTGACAGGACTGCTCAAGGTCCTCATCACACCGGCAGACGTGGGCAAAAGGGTATCTGTACGGCAGTTGACGGGATCGGGTGCGGCGGGCGAGAAGTTCACCGACACGGTAGGCGTGCTCACATCCTGGGACGACGACGGCGTGCTCATGATCACACGGCGGGACGGCCGGGTGGTCAGGGCCGAGGCGTCGTCGCTGGTCGCGGGCAAGGTCGTACCGTCCGCTCCGGCGCGTCGCCGGGGTCCGTCGGCGGGGTACGAGGAACTGGCACGGGTCGCGGCGCGGGCGTGGCGTCCGCTGGAGAGCGAGCGGCTCGGCGAGTGGGAGCTGCGGGCCGCGGGCGGCTTCACCCGGCGGGCCAACAGCGTGCTGCCGCTCGGCGAGCCGGGGCTTCCGCTCGACGCGGCCCTGACTTCCGTAAGACGCTGGTACGGCGAGCGCGGACTGCCCGCCTACGTCCAGACCGCCACCGGTGCCGAGGGCACGCAGGAGCTGCTGTCGGCGGAGCTGGCGCGGCGCGGCTGGACACGGGAGGTCACGGCGGAGCTGTGGACCGGCGGCTTGGCGCCGGTCGCGGACCGGGACGGGGGCGCCGGCGTGGTGCTCTCCCGCGAGGCGGACGAGGCGTGGCTCGCGCGGTACGGGCGCGAGGGAGTGAGCGAGGTGGCCCTGCGGGTGCTGCACGGCGGACCGTCGGTGTGGTTCGCCCGTGTGCCCGGCGCGGACGGCGAGCCGCCGGCGGCGATCGGGCGGTGCGTGGTGGACGGCCGGTGGGCGGGTTTCGCCGCGGTCGAGGTCGATCCGGCCCGGCGCCGCCAGGGGCTGGCCACCGACGTGATGGCCGCGCTGGCCCGGCGCGCGCTGGACGAGGGCGCCTCGGCGGCGTGGCTCCAGGTCGAGGAGGACAACGAAGGCGCGCGGCGGCTGTACGACGGTCTCGGCTTCGCCCGGCATCACGCGTACCACCACTACCGGGAGCCGGACGCGGCCGGCTCCGGGCGGTCGTAGGAGGCCGTCGTGGAGCCCCAGGAACCGGCCCGGCGCCCCGCTTTCCCGCCCCCGTATCCGCCTCCGCCGGAGCGGTCGGCGGAGCTGCGGCGGCGGTTCGCGGAGGAGGCGCGGTCGCAGTGGCCCGACCTGTCCGCGCTGTGCCTGATGATCGGCGCGGAGGCGGACGGCACGCTGGACGAGGCCGGGATGGACGCGGCCCAGATCGAGCTGGACGAACTCGCCGGGCGGCTGCCGTACCGGCCGGGCGAGCCGCTGGCCTGGGCGCGGGCGGTGGGCCGGCTGCTGGGCGGCACCCACGGGTTCTGCGGTACGGCCGGGGAGTACGAGCGGCTGGAGTCCTCGCTGCTGCATTCCGTGCTGCGGCGCAGGCGCGGGCTGCCGATCCTGCTGTCGGTGGTCTGGATGGAGGTCGCGCGGCGCGCGGGCGCCCCGGTGTACGGGGTCGCGCTGCCGGGGCACTTCGTGGTCGGGTTCGGCACGGCGGGCGACCGGGTTCTCGCGGACCCCTTCGAGGGCGGGCGGGTGCTCAGCGGCGCGGACACCGAGCTGCTGGTGGCCGGGGCGACGGGCGCGCCGCTGGAGCCCTCGATGCTGGTCCCGGCGGCCCCCCTCCAGGTCATCCAGCGCATCTTGAACAACATCCGCGCCTGGGCCACCGCCCGCCCCGAACGCTCCGACGTGGCCCTCTGGGCGGTGGAACTCGCCATGCTCCTCCCCTCCCGCCCGGCCCGCCTCCGCTACGACCGAGCCCGCATCCTCGTCCAGCGCGGCGCCTTCACCGAGGGCGCGGCCGAACTGGAGGCATACGCGGAACTGGTCTCAGTGGTCGACCCCACAGCCGAGGAAAAGGCCCGCGCCCAGGCCCACGCGGCAAGGGCGTTGCTCAACTGACCGGCTTCACAGCCAGCCCTTCTCGCGGGCGATGCGGACGGCCTCGGCCCTGTTGCGGGCCGCCAGTTTCTGGATGGCTGTGGAGAGGTAGTTGCGGACCGTGCCCTGGGAGAGGTGGAGGGTCTGGGCGAGTTCGGCGTTGGTGGAGCCGTCGGCGGCCGCGCGGAGGATCTCGCGTTCGCGGTCGGTCAGGGGGTTGGCGCCTTCCGCGAGGGCCGCGGCGGCGAGGGTGGGGTCGATGACGCGTTCACCGGCGAGCACCTTGCGTACGGCGGCGGCGAGTTGGGCGGCGGGGGCGTCCTTGACGAGGAAGGCGTCGGCGCCCGCCTCCATGGCGCTGCGGAGGTAGCCGGGGCGGCCGAAGGTGGTGAGGACGACGAGCTTCACGCCGGGGTGCGCCCGGTGCACCTGAGCAGCGGCCTCGATCCCGGTGCAGCCGGGCATCTCGATGTCGAGCAGGGCCACGTCCACCCCGTGCTCCCCCACCGCGGCCAGCACCTCGTCCCCGCGCGCGACCTGCGCGACGACCTCGATGTCGTCCTCAAGGCCGAGCAGCGCGGCGAGCGCCTCGCGGACCATCGACTGGTCCTCGGCGAGGAGGACCTTGATCGTGCTCGTCATGACCCGGATACTACGTCCGCCACGACGGCCGACGGGACGCGGGCGACCACCCGGAACCCCTTGGCGGAGCGGCCCGCCTCCAGCGTGCCCCCGGCCCCCTGGAGCCGTTCCGCGAGCCCGGTGAGCCCGTTGCCGGGCCCCTTCCCCGAGCCGCCGGAGCCGTTGTCCTCGACGGACAGCTCCAGCACCGGCCCGTCCAGGGTGTGCCGGTGCAGCAGCTCGACCGCGCACCGCTCGGCCCCGCTGTGCCGGACCACGTTGGTGACGGCCTCCCGCAGCGTCCACGCGAGCGCGGCCTCGGCTTCCTCGGGCAGCCCGGCGAGGTCGGGCTCGGCGGGGATCTCGGCGACGACCCCGGCGGCCGTCAACGCGACCTGCGCACCGGCCAGTTCGGCGGCGAGCCGGGGCCGCCGGTACCCCGTGACGGCCTCCCGTACATCGACCAGCGCCTGCCGGCTGACCCGCTCGATGTCGGCGACCTGCTGGGCGGCCTTCTCCGGCTGCCCCGGCAGCATCCGCCCCGCCAGCTCGCTCTTGAGCGTGATCAGGGACAGCGAGTGCCCCAGCAGGTCGTGCAGGTCACGGGCGAGCCGCAGCCGCTCCTCGTTCGCGGCGAGCTGCGCCACCGTGGCCCGCGCCTTGCGCAGCTCGATCGTGGTGCGCACGAGCTGCCGTACGCCCGTCATGGCGAAGCCGATCAGCACCACCAGCAGGATGAGGTTGCGCGCCTCCTCCTCGTCGGTGTGCAGCCCGACCAGGTACATCAGGGCCGCCGAGGCCGGGATCGCCCAGTAGGTGGCCTTGGCCGGGAGGGTCGCCCCGCAGGCCACCGAGAGGTAGACGAAGAGGCCGAGCCAGGCGCTGCCGAGGGTGTAGGCCAGCAGCGGCGCGAGGATGCCGAGGACCACCAGGAGCAGGACGACGGCCGGCCCGGAGAAGGTCCGGCCCATGTTGCGGAAGACCAGCCCCAGGTAGACCGCGACGAACGCGGTGAGCCCGACCGCACCGGCCCAGGTCGCCGCCGTGCCATGGTCGCCGTTCACCAGGTCGTGGACGGGTGAGCTGAGGAAGACCAGCCAGACGCCGATCCACAGCAGCTTCACCCACAGCTCGCGCCGGCCCCCCGGCGGACGCCCCACGGGGGTGCCCGTCTCACCGCCGGCGCACCGGTCCTCGGTCATCGCGTTCACGCCTTCAGCGTGTCCTTCCGGTACAGCCAGGCCGCGCCGCCCGCGAAGAGGACGAAGTACACGGCGAGGACGGCGACGTCCCGCCCGTGCGGGGCCTGGCTCTGCTCGACCGCGCGTCCCAGGGCAGCGTACGCGTACGTCGGCAGCCACTCGGCGATGTCCTGGAGCCAGCGCGGGAACCCGGCCGAGGGCATCCACAGGCCGCCGAGGAGGGAGAGCGCGAAGTAGACGATCATCGTGATGGGCCGTACCGCGTCCCCGGAGGCGAGGTAGCCGATGGCGACGCCGAGCGCGGCGAAGACGAGGCTGCCGGCCCAGATGACGCCGGTGAGGGCGAGCCACTGCCAGGCGTCGAGGCGTACGTCCTTCACGACGGCGGCGACGAGGAACACCATCACGATGGACGGCAGGCTCACCACGGCCGCGCTCGCGGTCTTGGCGAGGACGTAGCCGTGGCCGGGCAGCGGGGTCAGCCGGAGCTGGCGCACCCAGCCGCTCTCCCGCTCCTTGGCGATGCGCTCGCTGTTGCCCATCAGGACGGCGGTCAGCGCGCCGAAGGAGGCCATGGAGACCATCAGGTAGGTGGCGACGGTCAGGCCGGTGCCGTCGACCTTCTCGTCGGTGCCCGAACTGCCCGCGAAGATCAGGAAGATGATCGAGGGGTAGAGCACGGAGAAGAACAGGAACTTTCGGTTGCGCAGGGCGCGGGCCAGCTCCAGCTTGATCAGGGCCCGTGAGGCGAGGATGCCGGTCATGCGCGCTTGGCCTCCTCGGCCTCGGTAATGGCGACGAAAGCCTGCTCCAGGCCGAGCCCGGCGACTTCCAGGTTGCGGGGGTAGAGACCGAGCCCGTACACGGCGTGCACGGTGGCGTCGGCGTCGGCGGACTGGATGCGGACGGTCTGGCCGGAGACGTCCAGCGAGGTCAGCGCGGGCAGTCCGGCCAGCGCGGTCTCGTCGATGGCGCCGGTCAGGTCGAAGGAGACCCGGCGGGCGCCCGCGCGGGCCTTGATCTCGGCGGCGGTGCCGTCGGCCAGCAGGCGGCCCCGGTGCAGCACGAGCACGCGGTCCGCGATGGCGTCGGCCTCTTCGAGGTAGTGCGTGGCGAAGAGGACCGTACGGCCCTGGTCGGCCTGCTCGCGCATGGTGGCCCAGAACGCGTGCCGGGCGGAGACGTCCATGCCGGTGGTGGGTTCGTCCAGCACGATCAGGTCGCTGTCCCCGGCGGTGGCCAGGGCGAAGCGGACGCGCTGGGCCTGGCCGCCGGAGAGCTTGTTGACCTTGCGGTCGGCGATCTGCGTGATCCCGGCGCGGGCCAGCACATCGGAGGCGGGGTACGGACGGGGGTGCAACGAGCAGGCGAGGCCGACCAGTTCGGCGACCGTCACGTCCTCCATCAGCCCGCCGCTCTGCAGCATCGCGCCGACCCGCCCGGCCACGATCGCCTCACGCGGGCCGGTCCCGAACACGGTCACCCGCCCCTCGTCCGGCTGCTTCAGCCCGAGCAGCAGATCGAGCGTGGTGGACTTCCCCGCCCCGTTGGGTCCGAGCAGCGCGACGGTCTCCCCCGGCCGCAGCACGAGCGACAGCCCGTCCACGGCCCGCACATCCCCGTACGCCTTGCTCACCCGCTCGAACCCGGCCACCACCGGCACCCCGGTCGCGGTCGGCACCACTGTCGTCGTCATGCCCTCCACTCTGGCCGGGAGGGGGGTGGGGGCGGCAGTGCCGTCGGTCCTGAGTGCCGGATGACAGATGTCATACGACGACGAGGGCACCCGGAGCGGCTCCGGATGCCCTCGCTGTGCTGGACGCGGCTAGTTCGGCTTGGTGTCGATGGTGCCGATGCGCTCCGCCGGGGTCTTGCCGACCAGGGCCTTGCGCAGGGCCGCCACCACGTCCTGCGGGAGCACGTCCCGCTTGCCGGTGGCGCTCTCCACCTGCACGCCGTCGAAGGTGGTGCCGTACGCGGCCTTGAGCGCCTCGAGGTCGTAGGTGTCGGTGAGCTTGCCGCCCACCGCCTTGAACCCGAGGATCTTCGGCAGCGACTTGGGCCCGAAGTTGATGCTGTGCGCCGCGTCGACCTGGACGGTGACGAGGTTCGACATCGCGGGTTCCGCGAACGCCTTCATCTCGCGGTCGACCTCGGCGTTCGGGACCGTCGGCTGCTTCGTGGTCGTGGGCACGCCGACCGGCGTCGCGGTGCCGGTCTCGATGAGCGTGCGGTACGCCTGCTCGACGGCCTTGGTGGAGCCGGCCGCGTCGACGGCCTTGCCGGGCTTGCCGTAGACGGCGACGGCCTTGCCGGACTCGAACTTGATGCCGCCCTCGACGACCGAGCCTGAACCGCCGCCCGCCTGCTGGAGGGCGACCTGGAGCTTCTCCTCGTCCACCGGGGTTTCCGGCTGGACGACCCGCTTCTGCCCGAAGAGGGAGCCGATCACGGAGAGGGGGTTGTAGTCGCTGGTGGCGGCCTTGCTGACGGTGGCCTGGTAGTCGAACTGCAGGCCCGCCTTGTCCGGGGTGAGGGCCACGTTGCCGCCGCCCACGGAGAGCTGGAGCGGCTTGTTGACCCGGTCCCGGAAGGCGTCGTCGAGCTTCTTGACCGCGTCGTCGCGGGTGCCGCCGCCGATGTCCACGCCGAGCACGGTGGTGCCCTTGGGCACGTCGGTGCGGTTCATCAGCAGCCCGGCGCCATAGGCACCGCCCACGACGACGACCACACCGGCGACCAGCAGCATCAGCTTGCTGCGGCCCTTCTTCTTCTTGGGCTGCGGCGCGGCCTTCGCCTGCGGCGCGGGCGGCTTGGGGGCCGTGTACGCGGGGCGGTCGGCGGCCGGGGTGGGGCCGAAGGGGTCGGCCTCGTCACCGGGGAAGACCGGGATGCCGCTGGTGACGGTGTGCCCGGAGACGGTGCCGTGCGGGGCGCGGCCGGGGGCGTTCGGGGCGGCGGCGAGCTGCTGCGGGGTGAGGATCGCGGTGTCGTCACCGAGGGGGTTGCCGGGCTGGGGCGCCTGCGGGGCCTGGGGAGCCTGGCCGCCCTGGGGGCTCTGGGGGCCCTGGGCGTTCTTGGGCGGGCCGCCGCCGGGGGCGCGGAAGGCGGGCGGGCCGTCGAAGGGCTCGCCGGGCTCCATGCCGCGCATGCCGGGCGCACCGGGGGCGCCGGGCGCGTTGCCCGGTACCGGACGCGTCGGCAGCGGGCCGTCGCCGGTGACCGGGCCGCCGGTCGGGCCCGTGGGGCCGTTCGGGCCGGGGGCGCCCTGGCCGCCGGGGCCGTTGAAGCCGCTCGGACCGCCGGGGCCGCCGCGGCCGTTGGCACCGGGGGCGCCCGGACCACCGGCGGGCGCACCGCCGTTGTCGGAGAAGAACGGCAGGTCGTCACGGGCGGGCTCGCCGGGGCGGGTGCCGCCGCGCGGACCGGAGGCCAGCGCCTCGGTCACGTCGAAGGAGCCGGTGCCGCCGCCGTGGCCCGGCGCGACGGGGCCACCGGTGGCGCCGGACATGCCGGAGCCGTTGGTGCCGCCGGGGCGGGGGGCGTTGGGCGCGGGGGTGGTGGGCCGCTGCGCAGACGGTCCGGGGCCGAGCGCGGGCGCGCCGGTGCGCGGAGCACCCGTACCGCCCGGCATGCCAGACCCGTTGGTGCCGCCGCCGCCCGAACCGCCCTTGGGGGCGCCGGACTTGCGGGGAGCGAACCAGTCGCTGGTCTTCTCCTCCGCCTGCGGGGCGGCCTCGGCGGCCGGCTCGGGCGCGGGCGGCGCGGCGGGCTCGGGCCGCGCGTCGGCGGCCGGCTCGTCGCCGCCGCTCTCGCCGGCCGGGGCGCCGTCGACGGTCTTGCGCACGACGACCGGCGGAATCGGCCGCGATCCGGGGATGTTGATCCGGATGCGCGTGGTCAGCGTGGTCTCGGTCTTGCGCTCCTCGGGACGCGCGTCCGGACTTCCCGCGCCGGTCCCGTCGCCGGAAGCCATGGGGGTCCCGTACGGCGGGGTGCCGGAGGGGTATGCGGCTCCGCCGCGCCCGTTGGGCCCGGAGGACGGAGTGTCAGTTTCACGACTCAAGGCAGGTTCTCCCGGTTGGCTCCGCCGCCCGTCACGACCTCAGCGGGCATCTCGGCGGCGCGCACCACCATACTGGCCACCTCTGGCGCGAATCCCACGACCGCTGTGGAAATACACACCGGACCCCCACGAGGGGCACGCGAAGTGGTACGTCACTTGCCAAGTCGGTCGGCGTCGCCGTCGGGTTGCCGTCCGGGGGCCAAGGTGGCGCAGATCACAGCGAGGCCCATACCGCCGAGCAGGAAGATGTACGAGCCGCCGCCCGCACCGAACAGGAAGTCGCCTTCCGGGCGGCTGGCGGTGAGCAGGATGACCGCGACGACCCAGCCGAGCACCGGCGCGACCGCGCCCGAGCGGCCGCGCAGCGCGTAGCCCCCGCCGAGGAACAGCCCGCCCGCGCCCGCGAGGGCGAGCAGCAGGCCGAGCGGGAACCAGGCGGCCTGCACCAGCGCACCGGCGACGCCGACGACCGCGCCGAGCACGGCGAGCCCGAGCAGCGCGGCCATCCGGCCCAGCGAAGGGCGTTGCAGGGGCTGGGCGAGCATCGAGCCGCTCATGACGCCACCTCCACTCCGGCGAAGAGGTCTCTCTCGCCGGGCTCGGCGCTGCCCCGCACCAACTCGTAGTACTCGGTGCTGAACAGCGGCTGGGCAAGGTCGTTGGAGAGCGCGAAGTACGCGCCCGCGACGGTGATCTGAGTGGCGTGCGCGCGCATCGCGGCGGCCTTGGCGGCGGCGTACGCGGTGCCGTCGACGGCGGTGGTGATCCGCTCGTCCGGGACCACGCCGGGCAGGTCGGCGATGTCGGCGCTCTTGCCGAACGGCAGGCCGGGCAGCTCCTCGGCGAGCCGCGCGAAGGCGTCCTCGACGACCGAGCGGGGCATGCGGTTCCAGTAGACCTTCTCCACCCGGTGCCCCCGGCCTTCGGCCAGCTCGACGGCGCGCATGGTGACGCGGTGGGCCTGGATGTGGTCGGGGTGCCCGTACCCACCGTTGTCGTCGTACGCGACGACGACCTGCGGCCGGACCTCCAGCATCACGTCCGCGAGCGCCCCGGCGGCCTCGTCGAGGTCGGCCTGCCAGAAGGCGGCGGGGTCGTCGTTGTCGGGCAGCCCCATCATCCCGGAGTCCTGATACCCGAGCACCCGCACGTCCTGGACCCCCAGCTCGCGCAAGGCGGCGTCCAGCTCGCCCCGCCGGTACGCCCCGAGCGCGGCCCCCTCCAGATGCCGCAGCTCCGGCGGGATCACCTCCCCCCGCTCCCCCAGCGTGCAGGTCACCAGGGTCACCTGCGCCCCCTCGGCCACGTACTTGGCCATGGTCGCGCCGTTGTTGATCGACTCGTCATCAGGATGCGCATGCACGAGCAGCAGACGCCGGGCGGGCAGTTCGGTCATGGGGTCCAGCGTACGAGGCGGGGCGGGCGGCGGTACTCCCGGCGGTCCCGTCAGGGACCGTGCAGCTCGGTCTCCCACGCCTCGAACGGAGGCTCCGCCTGGTAGCCGGGATCACAGCACTGCCGAATCCACTGGGCGACGCGGTACTGGGCGTCGCCGTCGTTGAGCGTCTCCCCGTGTTCGTCGACCTCGAGGACGTTGGCGTAGATCGCGAAGATCATCTCCAGGTCCGAGCCGTACTCGAGCAGGCGGGCGCGGTAGTCGATGCCGTCCAGCAGCTCGACGTCCAGCGTGCCGTTGCCCAGGTAGAACGCGAAGAACCGCAGAGCGGACCGTACATCTGTCGAAAGGTGTGCCACGAGGTCATCTTTCTGTGACCCGGCTTCGCCTCAGCGGGGCGGGTGCTCTCGACAGTCGCGGCAGCGGCCCGGCTCCGGGGCCCGGAAGGCCCGGTTGCAGCCGTCGCAGTTCTGGAGGGGGTGGCGTACCGGAGGTTCCGGGGCGGGCGGCCTGAACGGGGGTGGGGGTGGCAGGTGCTTGGTCAGCCGGTGGGCGAGCAAGGCGGCGGGGCGGTACATGCGCTCCGTCGGCAGGCCGTCGATCAGGGCGCGGCGTACGGCGGCCGGGGAGACGTCCCGCTCCAGCCAGGCGGCGACGCCGGGGGCGAGGTGGGCCGTGTCGGTGGTGGAGAGCAGCAGGCGGGTGTCGTGGCGGCGGAGGTCCGCGAGGAGGTCGGTGGCGGGGTGGAGGAGGGCGGAGGTGACCGGTGTGGGTACGGCGGGGAGGGCCTTGGGGCGCGGGGCGGGGGCTCGGCGCGGGCGGGGTTCGTTCGCCTCGCGGGCGCGGCCCGGCTGGTTGCAGGAGACCGTGCGGGTGACGATGCGGCCGCCGGGGATGCGCAGTCGTTCGCGGCGCAGGTAGCCGTGGTGCTCCAGCTCGCGCAAGGCGGCGGCGATACGGGTGACGCCCTCAGGGAAGCGGGCCGCGAGCGACTTGATGTCGATATGGGCGCCTCGTGGCAGCGACTGGATGTGTGTGCCGAGGCCGATCGCCAGCAGGGAGAGGTCCGCGTGCTGGGCTAGGTGGTTGCCGATCACCGTGAAGCGGGCGGTGTGACGGGAGTTGTCGTGGATGAGACCACCCCGGTTCGGGTGGTCATGGTCCGCAATACGGGACCGGAGGCGCGAGGGCGCGCTAGGGTTCTGGGTATCCATCGGGAAGGGCTTTCTTCCTTGATGGTCAGGCCCTCGCACTGGGATGCCACTCCCGGCGGGGGCCGACGTATGTCTGCTGTTGTCTTGCACTGAGCCTAGAGCCGCCGAGGGTGTCAATTGCCAGCGGAAACAACGATGTTCACCCGCCCGAGTGACGCTGCCGCCGTGGGCGGGAGGGGTGGGGCTTGGTGGGGTGCTTTCCCCCGGTCTTCCAGGTCTTAATGACTCCCCGTCCGACCGGAGCACGGCGCACCGGGTTCCGGTGAGCCGAAGTCCAGTTCGGCCCAAACGATCTTGCGCGGAAACCGGTCCTCCGCCACGCCCCAGCGGTCGGCGAGGCCCGCCACGAGCAACAAGACCACTGCCGGGGGCACCTCCGAGCTGGCGTGGTTCAAGAGCAGCTACAGCAGCGGTAACAACGGCAACTCCTGCGTCGAACTCGCCGTAACCCCCAGCACCATCCACGTCCGCGACTCCAAGCACACCGCAGGCCCCCAGCTCGCCCTCACCCAGGACACCTGGACGGCCTTCGTCACCGGCGTACGCGACTGACACGCAACGGCCCCGGCACATGCATGCCGGGGCCGCACAGTTGGGCAGCCTTTGCCCCATGAGCGAAAACCTCAGCACGCTGAAGTGGTTCAAGAGCAGCTACAGCGGCGGCACCGACGGCAACTCCTGCGTCGAAGTCGCGCGAGCACCCCGCACCATCCACATCCGCGACTCCAAACAGACCACAGGTCCCCGCCTCGCACTCAGGCACACGTCTTGGGCGCTCTTCATAGCGGCAGCATCGGAGGAGATGTGAGCCGCGAACCCGAACTGGCCTGGTTCAAAAGCACCTACAGCAGCGGCACTGACGGCGAGTCCTGCGTCGAAGTCGCCAACGCCTCGCGGGCGGACCAGCCCTCTGAGCCGGCCTGGTTCAAGAGCAGCTACAGCAGCGGCAACGACGGCAACTCCTGCGTCGAAGTCGCGCGAGCGCCCCGCACCGTCCACGTCCGCGACTCCAAGCACCCCACAGGCCCCCGCCTCGCCCTCACTCAGGGCACCTGGGCCGCCTTCCTCGTCGGCGTCCGTTAAACGCCGGTGGTGCCATCGACGCGTTCCCGGACCAGGTCGGCGTGGCCGTTGTGGCGGGCGTACTCCTCGATCATGTGGACGTAGATCCAGCGGAGGCTGACGTCCTGCTCCATGAAGCGGCCCGTATCGGTCAGGGCACGGTCGGCGCAGTGCTCGCGGGCGATCTCCGCGTGCCAGGTGGCGAGGGCGTCGCTCAGGGCGGCGCCCGCAGCGAGGGCGAAGCCGCCGTCGGGGCCGTCCGGGTCGGCCTGCGGGTCGTAGATGGGCGGGGCCTGTTCTCCGGCGAGCACGCGGCGGAACCAGTTCCGCTCCACCTCCGCCATGTGCTGGACCAGGCCGGTCAACGTGAAGCCGGACGGCGGCACGGACGCGACGGCGGCCTGCTCATCGTCCAGCCCCTCGCACTTCATGGCCAGTGTGGTGCGGTGAAAGTCGAGCCAGCTCTCCAGCGTCGTGCGCTCGTCGGCGTTCAGGGGCGGCACAGGGCGATCGATGGCGCTCATCGGCCGATTATCACCAGCGACCGAAGCCGTGGACAGGCGATCTGATCGATGCTCGTCACGAGCCCAGATTGTGGTGCATCACGTGCAGGCCGACCGGACCCAGCACTGGATGCCGGAACGCGCCGGGAACGGTGCCGATCATGGCGAACCCGAGGCGCTCATACAGCCTGACCGCCGGTGCGTTGGAGGCCGCGACGGCGTTGAACTGCACGCCGGCGAATCCGCTGCTTCGCGCCCAGTCCAGCAGATACTCGCCCAGTGCTTGGCCGACCCCCCGACCGCGAGCGTCCCGCGCGACCATGAAGTTTCCGCTCGCGATGTGCGAACCCGGGCCTGGCCGGTTGGCGTACATGTTGGAGGTGCCGAGTACGCGCCCGCCCTTCACAGCCACCACGACGTGCCCTGGCGGCGGCACCACCCACAAGTCGTGCGCCTGCGCCTCAGTTTGCAGCGGGTCGTAGCAGAAGGTGTCCCCCTTGCGGATGATCTGCTCGACGATCGGCCAGACCTGCGGCCAATCAGACTCCTCGAACTTTCGGATCTCCATCTGCGTGAGATTAAGCAAAGTTGCGTGACACGCCCACCGGATTGTTTCCGGTGACGTGCTGGAGTCCCGGCACAGCCCCCGCCGGGGCCCCTCCGGACCGCCTCCCCTTGACGAAACCCCCCGCACCGGTACAGTGCAAGGAGCGGCATGCCCGCGCCCCACGTCCGGCGCCGGTGTCGCATTCCTCTCTCAGCCCTCGTGCCGATGGTCTTCGACCCGGCCGGGCTTCCTCGCTTCAGCACCCTGTGACCAGGGCTTTCGTCGCCCCGTCAGTGGTGCGTTTCCGTCGCCCGGAGGCAGGTGTCTCCGTGATCTGCGGCCCTTCCTGAACGAACTCTGTCCGGAAAGGACATCCCCACCATGACCACCACCCTCGAACCTCCCACCAGAACACACACCACCACCCTCACCGGTGTCCTCGACATCGACGCGCATGGGAAGGGCCACCTGCGGGCCGCCGCGAGCCTCCTGCCCTCGCCCGCCGACGCCCACGTGTCCCCCGCTCTCATCCGCCGCCACGGCCTCCGCAAGGGCGACCTCGTCGAAGGCGTCGCCGGACCGCAGCGGGCCCTCACCGAGGTCACCGGTGTCGACGCCCCCTCAGGGCAGCGCAGAAACTTCCGCGACCTCACCCCTCTCCACCCCCACCAGCGGATGCGCCTGGAGCACCCCGCCTCCGGCCTCGCCGGCCGCCTCACCGACCTCCTCGCCCCCGTCGGCAAGGGGCAGCGCGGTCTCATCGTGGCGCCGCCGAAGAGCGGGAAGACCGTGCTGATCCAGCAGCTCGCCGCGGCCGTCGCGGGCAACCACCCCGAGTGCCGCCTGATGGTGCTGCTGCTGGACGAACGCCCGGAGGAAGTCACCGACATGCGCAGGTCGGTACGCGGCGAGGTCTACGCCTCCACCTTCGACCGCCCCGCCAAGGACCACATCGCGCTCGCGGACCTCGTCGTGGAGCGGGCCAAGCGGCGCGGGGAGGCCGGGGAGGACGTCGTGATCCTGCTGGACTCGCTGACCCGCCTCTGCCGCGCGCACAACAACGCCTCGGCGGCAGGCGGCCGTACCCTCAGCGGAGGCGTCGACGCGGCCGCACTGCTGGGCCCCAAGCGGTTCTTCGGGGCGGCGCGGCAGGCGGAGGAGGGCGGTTCGCTGACCATCCTCGCCAGCGCCCTCGTGGACACCGGCTCCCGCGCCGACGGCTACTTCTTCGAGGAGCTGAAGAGCACCGGCAACATGGAACTCCGGCTGGACCGCGAACTGGCGTCCCGCCGCGTCTTCCCGCCCGTGGACATCGACCGCACCGGCACCCGCCGCGAGGAACTCCTCTTCACACGGGAGGAGTTGGCGATCACCAGGGGCCTGCGCCGCGCCCTGCGCTCACACGGGGACGCGTCCCTGGAAACCCTGCTGGGGCGACTGCGGGAGACCCCGGACAACGCCACGTTCCTGCGCCGCGTCCAGCCCACCCTGCCGACGAGCTGATCACACAGGAGGGGCGACGACGAACGCCATCACCCCGCCCCGCGTCAGAACTTGATGCTGCCGATCATGCTGGCGACGTTCGTGGTCAGCTCGCTGATCGTGGGTGCGATGGTCGAGGAGGCGAGATAGAAGCCGAGGAGCATGCAGATGGCAGCGTGTCCCCCCTTCAGTCCCGACTTCTTGATCAGCAGGAAGACGATGATCGCCAGCAGCACCACCGCCGAAATCGAGAGTGCCACGGCGGCTCACCTCCAATGAATCCCAGGGACACGGGGGGTTCGGACTATGGGGGTTGTGACTTCGGTACAGCCCCGGCGAACCGGGCCGGAAGCCAAGTCCACGCGGACGCCGCCAGGTTCATACCCACGCAGCGACAGTGATCATAACTATGTGTGCTCGCGCATCGCTCGGCGCACGGCCGCACAAGGGGGCGCATGGCCAATATGGTCGGGCCATGACGACCCAGACAGCCGGCACCGACTCCTTCCCCCGCCGACACGCCCGGACCCAGCGCTTCTCGCTCGGCGCGCCGCGCGCGTTCACCGTGGCCCCCGACGGCTCCCGTGTCGCTTTCCTGCGCTCCGGTTCCGGCACGGACCGCGCCAACTCCCTGTGGGTACTGGACACCTCGGACGGCACCGAACGCCTCGCCGCCGACCCCCGCGCCCTGCTCGCGGGCGCCGACGAGGAGCTGTCCCCCGAGGAACGCGCCCGCCGCGAACGCAGCCGCGAGGGCGGCGCGGGCATCGTCGGATACGCCACCGACGCCGCCGCCGAACTGGCCTCTTTCGCCTTGTCCGGGCGGCTGTTCACGGCCGAGCTGCGCGCCGGCACCGCCCGCGAACTCCCCGTCCCCGGCCCGGTGATCGACCCCCGCCCCTCCCCCGACGGCACCCACGTCGCCTACGTCGCCGGAGGCGAACTGCGCGTCACCGGCGCCGAGGGCGCGGACGACCGGCCGCTGGCCACCCCCGAGAACGACGAAGTGACGTACGGCCTCGCGGAGTTCATCGCGGCCGAGGAGATGGACCGTACGCGGGGCTTCTGGTGGTCCCCGGAGTCGGACCGGCTGCTGGTGGCGCGGGCGGACGACACGCCGGTGCGGCGCTGGTGGATCGCGGACACCTCACACCCGGACCGTGAGCCACACCACGTGCGCTACCCGGCGGCCGGCACCGCCAACGCGGAGGTGACCCTCTTCGTCATCGGCCTGGACGGCACCCGCACCGAGGTCCGCTGGGACCGCGAGCGGCACCCCTATCTGGCGCGAGTGCACTGGTCACAGGCGGGTGCGCCGCTTCTCCAGGTGCAGTCGCGGGACCAGCGCAGCACCCTCGTCCTCACCCTCGACCCGGACACCGGCGAGACCCGGACGCTGCACGCCGACGAAGATCCAACATGGCTGGATCTTTTCGCCGGGGTGCCCGCCTGGACCCCCTCCGGAGAGCTGGTCCGCATCGCGGACAAGAACGGCGCGCGGGTCCTCACGGTGGGCGAACGCCCGCTGACCGGAACGGAGTTGCACATCCGTGCCGTGCTGGACGTGTCGTCGGAGGACGTACTGGTCTCGGCCTCCGCCGGAGAGGCGGCCGAGGACCCGGAAATCGGCGAGATCCATGTGTACCGGGTCGGCGCGGCGGGCGTGGAGCGCGTGTCGCAGGAACCCGGCGTGCACTCGGCGGTGCGCTCGGGCGAGGTGACCGTGCTGGTCTCCGCGACCCTGGACAGTCCGGGCGCCCGTGTCCAGGTGCTGCGTGACGGAAAATCGGCGCTCGGTGTCCGCTCGTACGCCGAAGACCCCGGTTTGTCCCCCCGCGTGACCCTGACCGAGGGGGGCGCACGGCGAATTCCGTGCGCCGTGCTTATGCCATCGGACTACCCCGACGACACTCCCCTGCCCGTCCTGCTCGACCCTTACGGGGGCCCGCACGGCCAGCGGGTCGTCGCCGCCCACAACGCCCATCTGACCTCGCAGTGGTTCGCCGACCAGGGCTTCGCGGTGATCGTCGCGGACGGCCGGGGCACCCCCGGCCGCTCCCCCGAGTGGGAGAAGTCCATCCACCAGGACTTCACGGTTACCCTCGACGACCAGATCGACGCCCTGCACGACCTCGCCAAGCGCTACCCGCTCGACCTCGACCGCGTCGCCATCCGGGGCTGGTCGTACGGCGGTTACCTCTCCGCGCTCGCCGTCCTGCGCCGCCCGGACGTCTTCCACGCGGGTGTCGTCGGCGCCCCGGTCACCGACTGGCGGCTGTACGACACCCACTACACCGAGCGCTACCTGGGCGACCCCGAGGCCGACCCGGAGAGCTACGCCCGCAACTCCCTGATCATCGACGAGGGCCTGTCCGACCCCGCCGAGCCACACCGGCCCATGATGATCATCCATGGCCTCGCCGACGACAATGTGGTGGCCGCACACACCCTCCGGCTCTCCTCCGCCCTGCTGGCCGCCGGCCGCCCGCACGAGGTGCTTCCCCTCTCCGGCGTCACCCACATGACCCCGCAGGAACAGGTCGCGGAGAACCTGCTCCTCCTCCAGGTCGACTTCCTCAAGCGCGCCCTGAACGCGCCCGAACAGCGTTAACGCACAGGCAACTTCGCCGAAGCCACGTAGATATACGCACCCGCGAGGCTGATCCGCGTACGGCCGTGCGGGTGCCGTGAAACGGGCCGGGATACGCCATGTCATCCCGGCCCGTTGCCGTGCCCCCCGTGTCCCTCCATGGCGCCCGGCACGACCTGCCGTTCAGCCGCGAACAGACACGCCGACGGATGCGCGACCGGACCCCCGGCCCCCCGGAACTCCTCCGGCACCGCCAGCTCCGGCACCTCGACAGCGCACCGCTTCTGAGCCTTCCAGCACCGGGTGCGGAACCGGCACCCGGAGGGGATCGCGGTCGGGGACGGCACATCACCGCTCAGGATGATCCGCTCCCGGTGCGCCCGCGCCTCCGGATCGGGCACCGGCACCGCCGACAGCAGCGCCTGGGTGTACGGGTGCGTGGGGTGCTGGTAGATCTCCGCGTCCGTGCCGGTCTCCACGATCCGGCCCAGGTACATCACCGCGACCCGGTCCGAGATGTGCCGGACGATCGACAGGTCGTGCGCGATGAACACGTAGGACAGCCCGAACTCCGCCTGGAGCCGCTCCAGCAGGTTGATCACCTGCGCCTGCACCGACACGTCCAGCGCGGACACCGGCTCGTCCGCGACGATCACCTCCGGGCGCAGCGCCAGCGCCCGCGCGATGCCGATCCGCTGCCGCTGGCCGCCGGAGAACTGGTGCGGATAGCGGTTCAGGAACTCCGGGTTGAGCCCCACCACCTCCAGCAACTCCTGCACCTTCCGCCGCCGTTCGCCCTTGGGCGCGACCTCGGGGTGGATCTCGTAGGGCTCCCCGACGATGTCCCCCACCGTCATCCGGGGGTTGAGCGAGGTGTACGGGTCCTGGAACACCATCTGGATGTTCCGGCGCACCTCCTTCAGCCGCCGCCCGGACGCACCGGTGATGTCCTCGCCCCGGAACCGGATCTCGCCCTCCGTCGGCCGCTCCAGATGGCAGAGCAGCTTGGCCACCGTGGACTTGCCGCACCCCGACTCGCCCACGATGCCGAGGGTCTCGCCCCGGCCCAGGCTGAAGTCGACGCCGTCGACGGCCTTCACGGCGCCGATCTGCTTGCGCAGCACGATGCCCCGGGTCAGCGGGTAGTGCTTGACCAGGCCGCGCGCTTCCAGCACGGGTTCAGCCGTCGAGGCCATCGAGGCACTCCCTCCAGAAGTGGCAGGCGCTCACCCGGTCCGGGCCGGCCGGGTACAGCGGGGGCTCGTCCGTGCGGCAGACGTCGCGGGCCATCGCGCAGCGCGGGTGGAAGGCGCAGCCGGGCGGGATGCGGGTGAGGCTGGGCGGCAGCCCGCGGATGGCGTACAGCTCCCGGCCCTTGTGGTCGAGGCGGGGGATGGAGTCGAGCAGGCCGCGCGTGTAGGGGTGGGCCGGTGCCTTGTAGATGTCGTGCACGGGTGCCGACTCCACGATCCGGCCCGCGTACATCACCGCGATCCGGTCGGCCACGTCCGCGACGACGCCGAGGTCGTGGGTGATGAGGACGAGTCCCATGTCGTACTCCCGGCGCAGCTCCGCGAGGAGGTCCATCACCTGGGCCTGGACGGTGACGTCGAGCGCGGTGGTGGGTTCGTCGGCGATGACGAGCGCGGGTTCCAGCGCGATCGCCATGGCGATCATGATGCGCTGGCGCATGCCGCCGGAGAACTGGTGCGGATAGTCCCGCACCCGCTGGGCGGCGCCCGGGATGCGCACCCGGTCCATCAGCTCGACGGCCCGCTTGCGGGCGTCCTTGCGGGACATCCCCCGGTGGACGGTGAACATCTCGCCGAGCTGGTCGCCGACGGTGAGCACGGGGTTGAGGGCGGAGAGCGCGTCCTGGAAGATCATCGCCATTCCGGCGCCCCTGGTCTTCCGCCGCTCCTCCTCCTTCATCGTGAGCAGGTCGCGGCCCTGGAAGAGGATCTGGCCGCCGGTGATCCGGCCGGGCGGCATGTCGAGGATGCCCATCACGGCCTGCGCGGTCACCGACTTGCCGGACCCGGACTCCCCGAGCACGGCCAGCGTCTCGCCCGCGCCGACCCCGTACGACACCCCGTTGACGGCCTTGGCGACGCCGTCGCGGGTGCGGAACTCCACGTGCAGGTCGCGTACTTCGAGCAGCATGGCGCCGTCACCTCAGCTTCGGGTCGAGGGCGTCGCGTACCGCGTCGCCGAGCATGATGAAGGCCAGGACGGTGAGGGCCAGCGCCCCGGAGGGCCAGAGCAGGGCGTGCGGGGCGTTGCGAATGTAGGGGGAGGCGGCGGAGATGTCGATGCCCCAGGACACGCTGGGCGGCTTCAGGCCGACGCCGAGGTAGGACAGGGTGGCCTCCAGCGAGATGTAGGTGCCGAGCGCGATGGTGGCCACGACGATGACGGGGGCGACCGCGTTGGGCGCGATGTGCCGCAGCAGCAGCCGGGCGGGCGAGGCGCCGAGCGCGCGGGCGGCCTGGACGTAGTCGTTCTGCCGGGCGGTGATGACGGAGCCGCGGGCGATCCGGGAGATCTGCGGCCAGCCGAGCAGCACCATGAACCCGACGACCGGCCAGACGGTGTTGCTGGTGACCACCGACAGCAGCACCAGGCCGCCGAGGACGACCGGAATGGCGAAGAAGACGTCGGTGATCCGGGACAGCACCGCGTCCCAGGCCCCGCCGAAGAACCCGGCGAGCCCGCCCAGCACCGACCCGAGCAGCGCGACCCCGAGCGTGGCGCACACGCCCACCGTGACCGACGTACGGGCGCCGTAGACGGTCCGGGTGTAGACGTCGCAGCCCTGGCCGTCGAAGCCGAAGGGGTGGCCGGGCGCGGAGCCGTCCTGGGCCTTGGCGAGGTCGCAGTCGAGGGGGTTGCCGGAGGTGATGGCCGAGGGCCAGAGGGAGATGAAGACCAGGAAGAGGATGACGAGCGCGGAGAGCAGGAAGACCGGGTTGCGCCTGAGGTCCCGCCAGGCGTCGGACCAGAGCGAGCGCGGCCTGCTGTCGGGGCCGCCGCCCGCCGGTCCGCCCGGCACCCGCTCCAGCGTGGCGGCCTCGCCGGCCGCGAGGTCCATGGTCCCGCCCGCGCCGGTCCCGGCGATCGCCCCCCGCGTTTCGTACGACGACGGCTCAGGCATAGCGAATCCTCGGGTCGAGTACCGCGTAGAGCAGGTCCACCAGCAGGTTGGCGACCAGGAAGACCAGGACCAGCACGGTCACGAAGCCGACCACCGTCTGTGTGTTCTGCCGGAGGATGCCCTGGTAGAGCTGGAAGCCGACGCCGTGGATGTTGAAGATCCGCTCGGTGACGATCGCGCCGCCCATCAGCGCCCCGATGTCGGTGCCGATGAAGGTGACGACCGGGATCAGCGAGGTCCGCAGCAGGTGCCGGACGATGACCCGGCGCCGGGGCAGCCCCTTGGCGACGGCGGTACGGACGTAGTCCGAGCGCCGGTTCTCCGCGATGGAGGTACGGGTCAGCCGGGTGACGTAGGCCAGCGAGACCGAGGCCAGCACCAGCCCCGGCACGATCAGCTCGCCGAACGGCGCTTCCGGGGAGACCGACGGCTTGATCCACCCCCACTCCACGCCGAGCAGCAGTTGCAGCACCAGACCGGTGACGAAGGTCGGCACGGAGATCACCACGAGGGTGAGCAGCAGTACCCCGGTGTCGACGGGCCTGCCCCGGCTCAGTCCGGTGAGCACGCCGAGGCTGATGCCGACGACGAGCTCGAAGAGGATGGCCACGATGGTCAGCCGGACGGTGACCGGGAAGGCGGCGGCCATCAGCTCGGTGACGGGCTGTCCGTTGAACGCGGTGCCGAAGTCCCCGGTGAAGACGTTGCCCATGTAGGTCGCGTACTGCTGCCAGAGCGGCTGGTCGAGGCCGAACTCGCGTCGGAGCTGGGCGGCGGTGGCCGCGTCGCACTGCCGCTCCCCGCACAGGCCCGCGATGGGGTCGCCCATCACATTGACCATCAGGAAGATCAGCAGGGTGGCTCCGACGAACACCGGCACCATCTGCAGCAGCCGCCGGACGACGTAGCGTCCCATGCGCTCAGCTCACCTTGATCTCGTTGTACACCGGCACGCTGAACGGGTTGAGCTGGACGCCGGTGAGGCGCTGGGAGTAGCCCGCGTTGCCGTTCTGGTACCAGAGCGGGATGGCGGCCATGTTGTCCCGGACGACCTCCTCGGCCTGCTGGAAGGTGGCGACCGACTTGGCCGGGTCGGTCTCGGCGTTGGCCCGGTCCACCAGCTCGTCGAACTCGGAGTTGGTCCACTGGCCGTCGTTGGAGGAGGCGCCGGTGAAGTAGAGCGGCTGGAGGAAGTTCTGGATGAGGGGGTAGTCCATCTGCCAGCCCGCCCGGAAGGGGCCGCTCATCTTGTGCTGCGCCATCTGGTTGCGGAAGTCGGCGAAGGTGCCGACCGGGTTGCCGACGCAGGCGTTGTCGTCGCCCAGGGCGTGGTTGATGGAGTTGCAGACCGCGTCGATCCACTCCCGGTGCGAGCCGGTGTCCGCGTTGTAGGTGAGTTTCAGGGAGCCGCCGGGGATGCCGCCGCCCTGCCGGACCAGCCGCTTGGCGGCCGCCGGGTCGTAGGTACAGGCGCGGCCGCACAGGCCCGCCTTGAAGCCGCCGTCGGTGCCGAGGACGGGTGAGGTCCAGTCGGTGGCGGGGGTGCGGGTGCGCTGGAAGATGGTCTTGGTGATCTGGTCCCGGTTGATCGCCATGGAGAGCCCGGTGCGGACCTTCTCCATGCCGGGCCGGTTCCAGCGCTCGTCGTAGTACGGGAAGGCGAGGGTCTGGATGATGCCGGCCGGGGTGTTGATGTACCGCTCGCCCAGGTCGGTCTTGACGTTCTTGAGCTGGGCGGCCGGGATGTCGTCGGCGAGGTCGAGGTTGCCGGCCATCAGGTCGGTGTAGGCGGTGTTGCTGTCGGTGTAGACCTTGAGGATCACCCCGTCGTTGAGCGCCTTGTCGCCGCCGGGGTAGCCGTTCCACTTGCGCAGGGTCATCTGGGAGCCCTTGGTGTAGGACTCGATGGAGTACGGGCCGTTGCCGACCGGGGTCTTCAGCCAGGCGGCGTGGTCGGTGAAGAAGGCGCGGGGCAGCGGGGCGAAGGCGGCGTAGCCGAGGGTGTCGGGGAAGCCGGAGAACTTCTGGTTCAGGGTGACGGTGAAGGTGTGGTCGTCCACCACCTTGAGCCCGGAGAGGGTGTCGGCGCGCTGGCTGCCCATCTCGGGGTGGACCTGGTCGTAGCCCTCGATGTAGCCGAAGAAGTACGCGTTCTTCTGCTTGTTCTTCAGGCTCGCGCCGTAGTTCCAGGCGTCGGTGAAGGAGCGGGCGGTGACCTTCTCGCCGTTGGAGAAGGTCCAGCCGTCCTTGAGCTTCACGGTGTAGTGGCGGGAGTCGGTGGTCTCGATCGACTGGGCCAGCATGTTCTGGGCCTCGCCGGTCCTCGGGTCGTACCGCTTCAGGCCCCGGAAGACCATGTCGAGCACCTTGCCGCCCTGCACCTCGTTGGTGTTGGCCGGCTCCAGCGGGTTCTGCGGGTCGCCCCAGGAGGAGGTGAGCATCCCGCCGTCCGCCGCCCCGCTCGCTCCCCCGCCGCACCCGGTGGCCACGAGCATCACCGCGGCGGCGCCGGTCAGCCATCGGGCGTGCGTGAATCCGCGCATGCTGCCTCCTCAGGGATCACCTCACCGTTACCGGTCAATATCGGCCCGTAGGGAACATCCCGCATGCCCGCCGCCCGATTGCCCCGCCTTTGGGGGGACACGTCAGCCATATGCAGGCAGGTCCGGCACGCCCTCGGTGATCTTGCGGACAAGACGCAATGGATCGCCGCGCAACGTTGCCGAAACGTTGGATCGTGACGCGCCGATGTACGCATTTCGACACCCCGCCGTCCGGATATCGAACCCATTGGTTGATTTGCCCGAACTGCCCGAACTGAAGCACGGATTGATTACGGTCGCGCTACACGCGTAGCTACGGATGCGTCAAGCAGAGGTAAAGAAGGTAAATAGAAGCCCAAGTCGACCGAGAATTTATTGACCTTGAACGAATTGCGTTGAAAAAGTCCGGCGTAGCCCGTAGGGGAGCGCCCTGCGGAGTCCTCAGACCCTCCTTGGGCCAGGAGCACCAATGACCACCCCCACTCCATCGGCGGCTGCCGCGCTTGAGGTGACCGACGTTCCCGTCGAGAAGTCGGGTACTCCGGACGGCCCCAAGGGCAGCGAGAGCCGGTCCCCCGGCCGGCTTGCCTGGAAGCGTTTCAAGCGCGACCGGACCGGCGTCGTGTCCGCCTTCGTCGTCCTCTTCTTCTTCCTGATCGCCATAGCGGCGCCGCTCATCGCGAAGCTGTACGGCAAGGACCCGTACACCACCTACGCGAGCGAGCGGCCCGAGCTGCTCGACCCGTTCTCCTACCCGGTCGGCGCCAACGGCGGCATGAGCTCGGAGTTCTGGTTCGGCGTCGAGCCCCAGCTCGGGCGGGACGTCTTCACCTTCCTGCTCTACGGCATCCGTACCTCGCTCGGCATCGCCGCCGCCGCCACGATCCTCACCACGGTCGTCGGTGTCGTCATCGGTGTCACGGCGGGCTACGTGGGCGGCAAGACCGACTACTTCGTCGGCCGGATCATCGACATCGTGCTGTCGTTCCCGTCCACGCTGTTCTTCATCGCCTTCATGCCCGTGGTCTACGGCATCTTCATCGCCCCGGACGACAACGTGCCGACCTGGCTGGTGGCGATCTCGCTGATCATCGTGCTCGCGGCGTTCGGCTGGGCGTCCATCGCACGACTGCTGCGCGGTCAGGTACTGGGCCTGCGCGAGCGGGAGTTCGTCGAGGCCGCCAAGGTCACCGGCGCCTCCCCGCGACGCATCGTGTTCAAGGAGCTGCTGCCCAACCTGTGGACGCCCATTCTCATCCAGTCCACGCTGATGCTCCCGGCCTATGTGACCTCGGAAGCCGCGTTGGCCTTCCTCGGCGTCGGCATCACCGACCCGACGCCGGACTGGGGCGTGATGATCGGCCGCGGCGCCTCGTTCTACTCCCAGGACATCACCTTCATGCTGTTCCCCGGCATCTCCATGGTGATCTTCGTCCTCGCGTTCAACCTGCTCGGCGACTCCGTGCGTGACGCGCTCGACCCGAAGTCGAAGCGGTAGCAGGCCAGTTCCACCCGGCCCGGTCCTTCTTGACGTCCGGCTGATTCCGATCGTCCGAATCTGACACTCACAGGCAGGCTCAGCATGGCTTTTTCCCGTAGGAACTTCCTGATCGCCACCGGTGTGGCCGCGGCCTCCACCAGTGTGCTGACCGCCTGCGGCAGCAGTGACGGCAAGGGTTCCGGCCCCCAGGTCCCGTCCGTGAGCAAGGGCAAGACCATGAACATCCCGGTCGGCACCAAGGCCGACTCGACGGGTCCCGCCCCGGAGGTCTCGGGCGCGGTCAAGGGCGGGACGATCTACTCGCTCGACCAGTTCGACATGGACCACATGGACCCGGCCCAGATCTACGTCTCGACCGAGGCCGCGATCACCGTCCCGATCATGCGCGGTCTGACCGGCTACCGGATCGACGACAAGGGCGGCTGCACCCTGGTCGGTGACGCGGCCACGGACGCCGGCACCATGAAGGACGGCGGCCGCACCTGGTCCTTCACGCTGAAGGACGGCATCAAGTGGGAGGACGGCTCCGACCTCTCCATGGACGACGTCCGCCACACCTTCGAGCGCCTCTTCGCGTCGTTCGTCACCGAGGGTCCGCGCTACGTCCAGCAGTGGCTGGTCGGCGGCGACAAGTACAAGGGCCCCTACGACGGCAAGAAGCTCGACTCGGTCGAGATCTCCGGCAAGACGGTCACCTTCCGCCTCACCGAGCCCCGCGCCGACTTCAACTACACGCTCGCCATGCGTGGTTACTCCCTCGTGTCCAAGAAGAAGGACACCAAGGAGAAGTACGACAAGCGCCCCTTCTCCTGTGGCCCGTACCGCATCGAGAGCCGCAGCATCGGCAAGTCGATGACCTTCGTGCGCAACGAGCACTGGGACCCGAAGACCGACTCGATCCGCAACAACTACCCGGACAAGTACGTCTTCCAGTTCGGTTTCCAGCCCGTCGCCTCGACCGACCGCTTCATCTCGGAC
This sequence comes from Streptomyces bauhiniae, assembly GCF_004784475.1. Taxonomy (GTDB): domain Bacteria; phylum Actinomycetota; class Actinomycetes; order Streptomycetales; family Streptomycetaceae; genus Streptomyces; species Streptomyces seoulensis. The sequence continues at coordinate 571,402 of NZ_SRRT01000001.1, read as the reverse complement.
CGCGGCAACGACCAGTACGCGATGACCATCTTCAACGAGGTCGCCGCCGAGCGCGTCGCCCAGGTGCTGACCGACGCCAAGCTCAAGAAGCGCGTCCTCACCGCGGTCGACACGGTCACCTACTACTGGCCGATCAACACCACCCGGATCAAGGACGTCAAGGTCCGCCAGGCCATCAACTGGGCCTGGCCGCACCAGCAGCTCCAGACCATCCGCGGCGGCCGCGCCACCAGCGAGATAGCCACCACCATCCTCAGCCCGGTCACCCCCGGCTACCAGGACTTCGACCTGTACGGCGCGGAGAAGAAGCCCGGCGGCGACCCGGCCAAGGCCAAGGCGCTGCTGAAGGAGGCCGGCAAGGTCGGCCAGAAGCTGGTCATCGCCTACCAGCAGTCGGACAACGCCGTGAAGCAGGCCGTCCAGATCAAGAACGCGCTGGAGGCGGCGGGCTTCGTCGTCGTCAACAAGCAGATCGACAAGTCGACCTTCTACACCCAGATCGGCAAGATCGACAACGGCTACGACCTCTTCGCCGCCGGCTGGAGCCCGGACTGGCCGAACGGCTACTCCGTGTTCTACCCCTGCTGGAGCGGCAAGAACATCGGCGACGGCCGCAGCAACTACGCCCAGCTCAACGACCCGAGCGTGAACAAGGCGATCGACGCCGCGTCCAAGATCGCGGACGTCGATGCCGCCAACAAGGCGTGGGGCGCCGTCGACCGCCAGATCATGGAGCTGGCGGCCGTGGTCCCGGACTACCACTCCATCCGCAACTGGATGCACGGGTCCAAGGTCGGCAACGTGATCTACGACTCGGGCAACACCTGCGTCGCGCTCTGCAAGCTGTACGCCATGAAGTAAGCGCGCTCGACCCATCGGGGGCGGCCACGACCGGCCGCCCCCACCGGCCCCCCTCACCCCGGCGACGGCGCCCCGTCCGGAAAGTCACGCCCCATGCTCCGCTTCCTCGTCCGCCGAGTCTTCGGCGCGCTGGTGATTCTGCTGATCATCAGCGCCGTCACCTTCTGGCTCTTCTACGCCATCCCGCGTGACCCCGCCACGATGTCGTGCGGCAAGAACTGCACGCCCGACATGCTCGCGCAGGTGCGGCACAACCTGGGCATCGACCACCCGGTCCCGGTGCAGTACTGGTACTGGATCAAGGGCATCTTCGTCGGGCGCAGCTACGGCGACTTCGGCGACTGCAGCGCGCCGTGCCTCGGATACTCCTTCGCCAACCGGGAGCCCGTGCTCGGCACGATCATGGACCGGCTCCCGCTGACGCTGTCGCTGGCCCTCGGCTCGGCCGTCGTCTTCCTGGTCTTCGGTATCGGCGCGGGCATGATCGCCGCGGTGAAGCAGGGCAAGTGGCAGGACAAGCTGGCCAGCTCGGCCTCGCTGGTCGCCTCCTCGCTCCAGATCTACTTCATCGGCTACATCGCGATGTACATCCTGGTGGCCAAGCTCGACCTCCTGGACAACCCGTCCTACACGCCGCTCACCGAGAACCCGGCCGCCTGGGCCTCGGGCCTGCTGGTGCCGTGGCTGGTGCTGGCGCTGATCTGGACCGCCAACTACACCCGTATGACGCGCTCGCAGCTCGTGGAGACGCTGAGCGAGGACTACGTCCGTACCGCCCGCGCCAAGGGCCTCTCCGGGCGCAACGTGTTCTTCCGGTTCGCCTGGCGTGGCGCGATGGGCCCGATCGTCACCATCTTCGGCATCGACCTGGCCACCCTCATCGGCGGCGCGATGATCACCGAGTACACCTTCAGCCTCCAGGGAGTGGGCCGGCTCGCGGTGGACTCCGTGGAGAAGAGCGACCTGCCCATGCTCATGGGCGTCACCCTGCTGTCGGCCGGCGCGATCGTCCTGTTCAACATCGTCGTCGACGCGGTGTACGGCCTGATCGACCCGCGCATCCGGCTCGCCTGACCTCCGCCCGTCCGACTACCCCCCTCGCATCACCCCCAGGAGCGTCCCCGTGACGAGCACCCATCAGCAGCCGTTCCTCTCCGTCAAGGACCTCAAGGTCCACTTCTCCACCGAGGACGGCATGGTCAAGGCCGTCGACGGACTCACCTTCGACCTGGCCAAGGGCCAGACGCTCGGCATCGTGGGCGAGTCGGGTTCCGGCAAGTCCGTCACCAACCTGACGATCCTGGGCCTGCACGACCGCGATCACACCGAGATCGAGGGCCAGATCCTGCTGGACGGCGAGGAGCTGCTCGGCGCCCCGGAGCGCACGCTCGAGAAGCTCCGCGGCAACAAGATGGCGATGATCTTCCAGGACGCCCTGGCCTCGCTGTCGCCGTACCACACCATCGGGACCCAGATCGGCGAGGTCTACCGCAAGCACACCGGCGCCTCGAAGAAGGCCGCGCGGGAGCGGGCGATCGAGATGCTGCGCCGGGTCGGCATCCCGCAGCCGGACCGGCGGGTGGACAACTACCCGCACGAGTTCTCCGGCGGTATGCGCCAGCGCGCGATGATCGCCATGGCCCTGGTCTGCGACCCGAAGCTCTTGATCGCGGACGAGCCGACCACCGCGCTGGACGTCACCGTGCAGGCCCAGATCATGGACCTGCTCAAGGACCTCCAGCAGGAGTTCGGCACCTCGATCATCTTCATCACCCACGACCTGGGCGTCATCGCGGACATCGCCGACGACGTGCTGGTGATGTACGGCGGCCGCTGTGTGGAGCGCGGCCCGAAGGAGGAGGTGCTGCGCACCCCGCAGCACCCCTACACCTGGGGTCTGCTCGGTTCCATGCCGAGCCTGGACGGCCCGGTCGACGTGCCGCTCAACCCGATCCCGGGCTCCCCGCCCTCGCTGCTGAACCCGCCCACCGGCTGCCGTTTCCACCCGCGCTGCGCCTTCGCGTCCGAGGTGGAGGGCAACCGGTGCGCCACCGAGCGCCCCCTGCTCCAGATCGAGGACGGCCGCGGCAACGCCTGCCACCTTTCCGACGGCCAGCGCCGTGAGTTCCTCGCCGGCCTTGCCGCCAGCAAGGCCATCTGACGTACACGAGACGGGATTTCACCACCATGAGCGACACCACTCCCCTCCTGGACGTCTCCGGGCTGACCAAGCACTTCCCGATCAAGGGCGGCTTCCCGATCCGGCGCACCGTCGGTGCGGTGCAGGCCGTGGACGGGCTGGACTTCCAGGTCGCCGAGGGCGAGAGCCTGGGCCTGGTCGGCGAGTCCGGCTGCGGCAAGTCGACCACCGGGCGGCTGATCACCCGGCTGATGGAGCCGACCGCGGGCCGCATCGCGTACCGGGGCCAGGACATCACGCACGCCGGCCGCAAGACCCTCGCGCCGATCCGGTCCGAGATCCAGATGATCTTCCAGGACCCGTACGCCTCGCTGAACCCGCGGCACACGGTCGGCAAGATCATCGCCGGCCCGATGGAGATCAACGGCATCGAGCCGCCCGGCGGCCGCGAGAAGCGGGTGCGGGAGCTGCTGGAGATCGTCGGGCTCAACCCCGAGCACTTCAACCGCTTCCCGCACGAGTTCTCCGGCGGCCAGCGCCAGCGCATCGGCGTCGCCCGCGCGCTGGCCCTGAACCCGAAGCTGATCGTGGCCGACGAGCCGGTCTCCGCGCTGGACGTCTCCATCCAGGCCCAGGTCGTGAACCTGCTCCAGAAGGTGCAGCGCGAACTCGGCATCGCCTTCGTGTTCATCGCCCACGACCTCGCCATCGTGCGGCACTTCTCGCAGCGCGTCGCGGTGATGTACCTCGGCAAGATCGTGGAGATCGGCGACCGCGACGACCTCTACAACAACCCGCGCCACCCCTACACCCGCGCCCTGCTCTCCGCCGTCCCGGAGGCCACGGTGGACGAGACCCCGCGCGAGCGCATCCGCCTCGTCGGGGACGTGCCCTCGCCCATCGACCCGCCGTCGGGCTGCCGCTTCCGTACCCGGTGCTGGAAGGCGACGGAGAAGTGCGCGACCGAGGCCCCGCCGCTGGCGCAGGCCGAGGGCAACAAGGCCGGCCACCTCACCGCCTGCCACTATCCGGAGACGCAGGAGATCATCCCGGTCGCCAGCCTCTCCAAGACGCCGCAGAAGGCGCTCTGACACACCCTTGAGCAGAAGGCCCGCGTCCATCCGGACGCGGGCCTTCTGCCGTCCTGGCCGGAACCTTTCCCCGACGCCCGCGCGCGCTCCGGCGGCCGTGTGAGACTGCCACCGTGTCGACCCACCCGTTCAACGACCTTGTACTGGCGGCCCATTACGACGCCCTCAACCCCTGGGGACCGGGCGACGACTTCCACCTCGCCCTGATCCGCGCGGCGGACTCCGTGCTGGACATCGGCTGCGGCACCGGCCAGTTGCTCCGCCGGGCCCGCGCCGAGGGTCACCCCGGACGGCTGACCGGACTCGACCCGGCCGCCGCGATGCTGGTCCACGCCCGAGAGGGCGCCCCGGACGTCGAGTGGGTACTCGGGGACACCCGGAGCCGCCAGTGGAAGGGCGCGTTCACGCTCGCGGTGATGACCGGGCACGCCTTCCAGCAGTTGCTCCGGGACGAGGACGTACGGCAGTGCCTGGGCGCGGTGCGGGAGGCACTGGCGGAGGGCGGCCGCTTCGTCTTCGAGACCCGCAACCCCGAGGCCCGCCCCTGGGAGCGCTGGACCCCGGACCGGGTACACACCATCACCAGCCCGGACGGCGCCGAGATCCGGGTCCACCACGAGGTGACGCACGGCCCGGCGGGCGGTCTCGTCGGCTTCACCGAGACCTACACCTGCGCGAGCTGGCCCGCCCCGAGGGTCGGCCGCAACACCCTCCGCTTCCTCGGCCCCGGCGAGCTGGACCGCTTCCTCGCCGAGGCCGGGCTGCACACGGTGGCCCGCTACGGCGACTGGGACCGGAGCCCGCTGACCCCGGCTTCGCCGGAGATCATCACCGTCGCCGAAGCGGCGCGCTAGTCCTTGGCGGTGTCCTCCTCCAGCGCGGCCAGCGCCGGGTCGAGGATGATGTCCTCGTCGCGGGCCTCGGTCGTCGGCTCCTCCGGGAAGTGGCAGGCCGTGAGGTGGCCGGACCGGTTCCCCGAGAGCTGGACCAGCGGCGGCTCCTCGGTCGCGCACTTGTCCTGCGCCTTCCAGCACCGGGTGCGGAAGCGGCAGCCCGAGGGCGGGTCGATGGGCGAGGGCACGTCACCGGCGAGCCGGATGCGCTCGCGGGCCGGGGCCTCCTCGCCCGCCACGCTCACCTCGGGCACGGCGGAGAGCAGGGCGTGGGTGTAGGGGTGCCGGGGGCGGGTGTAGATGGAGTCCCGGTCGCCCACCTCGATGATCTTGCCGAGGTACATCACCGCGACCCGCTGCGAGAAGTGCCGCACGATGGCCAGGTCATGGGCGATGAACAGGAACGCGATGCCGAGTTCCCGCTGCACCTTCTGCAGCAGGTTCACCACCTGGGCCTGGATCGACACGTCCAGCGCGGACACCGGCTCGTCGGCCACGATCAGCTTGGGCTCCAGCGCGAGCGCCCGCGCCACCCCGATGCGCTGCCGCTGCCCGCCGGAGAACTCGTGCGGGAAGCGGTTGAAGTGCTCGGGGTTCAGGCCCACGATCTCCAGCAGCTCCCGCACCCGCTTCTCGCGGCCGCCGGGGGGCTCGATGCCGTTGATCTCCATCGGCCCGGCGATGATCTTGCCGACCGTCTGGCGGGGGTTGAGGGAGGAGTACGGGTCCTGGAAGATCATCTGGATCTCGGACCGGATCGGCGCCAGCTCCCGGCGCGAGGCCCGGCTGATGTCCTTGCCCCGGTAGGAGATCGTGCCCGCGGTCGGCTCCATCAGCCGGGTGATCAGCCGGCCGGTGGTGGACTTGCCGCAGCCCGACTCACCGACCAGCCCGAAGCTCTCGCCCACCCGCACCGACAGGTCGATGCCGTCCACCGCCTGGACCGCGCCGATGGTCCGCCGGATGGGAAAGCCTCCCTTGACCGGGAAGTGCTTGGTCAGCCCGGAGACCTCCAGCAGCGGTTCGCCCCCGGCGTCGGCGCCCTCGTCCCGCGGAGCGGGCAGGAGCAGGTCCTTGGTCATGACGGTTCTCCTTTGCGCGCCCTAGCCCAGCCGGGGCTTGATCTCGTCCACGAAGATGTCCCGCTTCTGCGCCGGGGTGAGATGGCACGCCGACTCCCCCGCGCCGAGCAGCGGGCGCTCGGTCACGCACCGGGTGCCCTCGACCCGGTCCTGGAAGGGGCAGCGGGGGTGGAAGCGGCAGCCGGAGGGCGGGTTGAGCAGGGAGGGCGGGGAGCCCGGAATGGGGGTGAGCGCGATGGACGGGTCGGAGTCGAGCCGCGGCATCGAGTTCAACAGGCCCCAGGTGTAGGGGTGTTCGGGCGCGTGCAGCACGGAGTCGACCGAGCCGCGTTCCACCGCGCTGCCCGCGTACATCACCATGATGTCGTCGGCCATGTCCGCGATCACCCCGAGGTCGTGGGTGATGAAGATGATGCCCGAACCGAACTCCTGCTGGAGGTCCTTGAGCAGGTCGAGGATCTGCGCCTGGACCGTCACGTCCAGCGCGGTGGTCGGCTCGTCCGCGATCAAGAGGTCCGGGTCGCAGACCAGCGCCATGGCGATCATCGCGCGCTGGCGCATACCGCCGGAGAACTGGTGCGGGTAATCCCCCGCCCGTGCCTTGGGGTTGGGGATGCCGACCTTGCCCAGCATCTCCACCGCGCGGTTCCACGCCTCCTTCTTGGAGGCGCCGGTGTGCTTCATGTACGGCTCGGCGATCTGCCGGCCGACCGTGTAGTAGGGGGAGAGCGCGGTGAGCGGGTCCTGGAAGATCATGGCGACCTTGTTGCCGCGCAGCTTCTCCATCTCCGACTCGCGCGCGGTCGTCAACTCCTGCCCGTCCAGCAGGATCTCGCCCTCGACGGTGGTGAACATCGGGTTGTGCAGGCCGAGCACGGTCAGGTTGGTGACCGACTTGCCCGAGCCCGACTCCCCCACGATGCCGAGCGTTCTGCCGCGCTCCAGGTCGAAGGAGAGCCCGTCCACGGCCCGTACGATGCCGTCCTCGGTCTTGAAGCTGACGTGCAGATCGCGCACGGACAGCAGCGGACCGTCGCCCGCCGGGGCCGGGACACCGGCCTCCTTGGTCAAAGTGGTCACGACAGTGCTCCTAGGACAGCCGCACGCGCGGGTCGATGAAGGCGTACGCGGCGTCGACGACGATGTTGAAGAGCAGGATCATGGCGGCGGCGAACAGCATCACGCCCAGCAGCAGCGGCAGGTCGCTGAAGTACACGGACTGCACGGACAGTTGGCCGAGGCCCGGCAGACCGAAGGTCCACTCGGTGATGATGGCGCCGCCGAGCAGCGAGCCGAGGTCGATGCCGAAGATGGTGACGATCGGGATCAGCGAGCCGCGCCAGGCGTACCGGAAGAACACGTACCGCCGGGACATGCCCTTGGCGCGGGCGGTGCGGACGTGGTCCTCCTGGAGCTGCTCGATCATCGAGGAGCGCGCCATACGGGTGTACTGCGCCGCGAAGATGGTGGAGAGGATCACCCAGGGGATGAGCAGCCCCGCGAACCAGTTCAGCGGGTTGGCGGTGAACTCGTGGTAGTCGGGCTTCTCGAACCAGTGGGTCTGGTAGACGAGCAGCGCCAGGGCCAGCGGGCCGAGGAAGTAGATCTGCATCCCGGAGATGACCATCGCGCCGGCCGTCGCCACCTTGTCGACCACCGTGCCGCGCCGCCAGGCGGCCACCAGTCCGGCGCCGATGCCGATGACCAGGAAGAACACCGCGCTGCCGATGGTCAGCGAGACGGTGGTGGGCAGCCGGTCGATCAGCGTGTCCCAGACCGGCTCGTTGGAGTGGTACGAGTAGCCGAAGCAGGGCGCCGGGCACGGCCCCTGGGCGAAGCTGTCGCTGCCCATGACCAGGTTGTGCAGGAAGATCAGGTACTGCTCCGGGATGGACTTGTCGAGGCCGAGCACATGGTGGATGTTGGCGATGGCGTCGGCGTTGCAGGTCTTGCCGCACATCAGCAGCGCCGGGTCGCGGGGCACCCCGAAGAACAGGACGAACGTGACCATGCTCAGCAGGAAGAGGATGACGACGGCACCGAGGGTCCGGCGGACGAGGAAGCGCAGCATGACAGGGGCAGCTCTCTGACGTCGGCGGTCCGGGGCCCGGCATCCGGCGCACCCTTACGGGGCGCGCCGGATGCCGGGCGCGGGGCGGTTACTTGATGAAGAGGCGACGCGGGTCGACGCCGCTGAGCACGTCGTCGTAGACGAGTCCGCCGACCTTGGACCCAGCGATCTGGGTCTGCTTGTAGTACGCGGTCGGGACGACGTTGATGACGTCCTTCACGATGTGCTGGTCCAGCTTCTCCCACTCGGACGCGGCCTTGGCCGGGTCGGTGATCTTGCTGATCCGGTCGATCTCGCTGTTGATCTGCGGGTCGTTGATCTGCGAGTAGTTCTGCGCGCCGTCGGCGATCACGCGGCCGTCGTACAGCGGCGGGATCACGGTCGAGGCGGACGGCCAGTCGGCACCCCACGCGGTGTGGAAGATGTCGTAGTTGTTGTCCAGCTTGGAGACCTGGTCGTAGAACGTCTCGGCCGGGATCTCCTGGCGCTGGACGTCGAAGCCGGCCTTCTTCAGGCCCGCCGCCATGGCGGTGGAGTACTGCTGGCCCTCGGGGGTGTTGATGTAGCCGAAGGTCAGCTTCATGTTGAGCTTGCCGGCCTTCTTCAGCAGCTCCTTGGCCTTGGCCGCGTCACCGGCGGGCTTCTTCTTCTTGCCCCACGGGTCGAAGGCGGCGTCGTAGCCGGAGACGGTCGGGGAGATCAGACCGCCCGCGACCTCCATGGCGTCGGTGCCGCCGTAGGCGCGGACGAACGGCGTGACCGGCAGGGCGTAGGCGATGGCCTCGCGGACCGTCTTGTCCTGCATGGGCTTGTGGCTCATGTTGATGTTCATCTGACCGACGAACGACTGGTAGCCCGAGACCGTACGGGACTTCAGCTTCGAATCCCGGAGCACCGAGGACAGGTTGCCCGCGTCGACCTGGTTGTTGAAGCTGATGCCGGCCTGGTCGGCGCCGCTGTCGGCGAGCAGCGCCTTGGTGGACGCCTCGTACTGCTGGTTGAAGCTGAAGTTGAACCGGTCGATGTACTGGTGCCGGATCGGGTCCGTCTTCGGGTCCCAGTTGGTGTTCTTCACCAGCACCATGGACTTGCCGGACTTGAACGACTCGATCTTGTACGGGCCGCTCACCACGGGCGCCTTGTCGTAGCGCTCCTTGGTGTCGCCCTTCTCGGAGACGACCCCGTAGCCGGCCATGGCCAGCGCGTACGGCAGGTCGGGGCGGGCCGTCTTGAAGTGGAAGACGATCGTCTTGTCGTCCGGCGTCTCCAGCACCGAGTCGGGCAGGTGCTTGCCCTTGTAGGGGCCGTCCTTGAGCAGCTTGCGGTAGGTCGCGCCCGGCGAGTCGGCGAGCCACTGCTGGAGGAAGGTCGGGCCCTGGTTGATGAAGGGCGCGAAGAGCCGCTCGACGGTGTGCCGGACGTCCTTGGACGTGATCGGCGTGCCGTCCTGGAACTTGATGCCGTCCTTGAGCGTGTACTTCCAGGTCTTGCCGCCGTCGGTGGTGGTGCCCGAGTCGGTGGCGAGGTCGCCGACCACCTCGTGCTTGCTGCCGTCGTTGCTGGTCGCCTTGTACCCGGTGAGACCGCGGTGCAGCAGGGTGGCGAGCGAGCCCTCGTCGGACACGTAGATCTGTGCCGGGTCGAGGTGCGCGTAGCTGTCGCGCTGGAGGACCTCCAGGGTGCCGCCGGACTTGGCGCCGGGCACCTCCGCGGCCGGTCCGGTGGACGCCTTCTCGTCACCGAACTTGATCAGCGCCTGCTGACGCTGGGCGTTCTGCTGCTGCTTCTTGTCGTCGTCGCCGCTGTCGCTGCCGCCCTTGCTGCAACCGGTGAGCACAAGCGCTCCGGCCGCGAGCACGGAGAGTGCGCCGTAAGTGTGGCGTCCGCCCCTACTCATCACGAGGTTCCCACCCATCTCTGTGTCACCAGTGCGTTCCTGTGTCACCAGTGCGAAAGAAACTGCTGGTAGTGCTGTGCGAGGTGCCGTGGTGCTGTGAAGTGACCGGTCAGCGTGCGGTCTTGGGGTCGAACGCGTCCCTGACCGAGTCCCCGAGCAGGTTGAACGCCACGATGAAGATGATCATCGAGATGCCCGGGAAGAACATGTAGGTGATGTCGTTCTGCATCACCAGTTCGGTGGACGCCTTGGAGAACATCTGTCCCCAGTCCGGCGTCGGTTCGACGATGCCCACGCCGAGGAAGGAGAGTCCGGCCTCGGCGGTGACGAAGGAGGGCAGCAGGTAAGTGGCCTGCACCAGCAGCGGGGTGACCACGTTCGGCAGGATCTCCTTGCGGATGATCCGCCACGACGAGGCCCCGCTGACCCGTGCCGCCTCGATGAACTCCCGCTCCCGCAGGGCGAGTGAGGTGCCGCGCAGGATGCGGGCGAGGCTCATCCAGCCGAGGAACCACTGGACGATGATCAGCGCAAGCACCCGGACGTAGGTGGGGGTCTCGTCGCGGGGGCTGACGAACAACGAGACGACGACCGGCATGCTGGCGATGAAGAACAACTGCGCCGGGAAGGCGAGCAGGAAGTCGATGACCCGGCCGATGACGAAGTCGGTGCGCCCGCCCAGGTATCCGGCCGCGACCCCGAGCAGGATGCCGGTGAGGACGACGGTGACGGTGACCGCGAGCGAGATCATCAGCGAGGTACGGATGCCGAACAGCAGCTTGGTGAAGACGTCGTAGCCGTTGCCCGGTTCGAGGCCGAACCAGAACTCGCCGCTGATACCGCCGTTGGGCTGCACCGGGACGCCCGCACTGTCGAACAGCTCGGGACGCTCGTCCGCGTACACCGTGTACGGGTCCTTGCCGTACAGCTTGGAGATCAGCGGTGCGAGCAGCCCGATCAGGAAGAAGAAGATCACGACACAGGCCGAGATCACGCCGGTGCGGTCGCGCTTGAAGCGCATCCACATCAGCCGGCCGGGAGAACGGCCCTCGAGCTGGACGGTCTCGGCCTTCGCCGGCGGCCCTGGTTCGCCGTCGACGACGACCGAAGTCCCGCCGCCCTCGATGTCGATAGGACTTGTCACGGTTCGTCCGTTTCGCAGATATGAGTGCGGGAGGTTCCGGGATTGCTGGACAGCGCGCGAACTCGCAGTCGGACGCGCGTAGTTCTAGGGCCGGATCACACCGCTGGAAGCGACGAACAGCTCCCCTTTGACCCGAGCGGTACGCGGCTAACTATCTGACATGAGCCAAGTGGCGACCACTGTCTTTAAATCTCAATTCAGTCACAGCTCACGGGCCGAACTTCCAAAAACCGGACAAACAACTCCCCTACTGAAGGCCGCGAAACGGACGTGTTACATAGCTATCGGTCCGGGATCTCCGCGTTCCGGACACCGGACGGCCCGGCGGCGGGAAAAATCCGGTTGCGAAAAAGCCCGGCCGCCCCCGAGATGGGGACGGCCGGGCTCAACTGTTCGACTGTTACGCCGAGTTGTTCATGCGTCAGTTGTGCTTGGCACGGCTCGCGGTGCGGCCGCGCTCCTTCTGGTCGAGGACGACCTTGCGGATGCGAACCGCCTCCGGGGTCACCTCGACGCACTCGTCGTCGCGGCAGAACTCCAGGGACTGCTCCAGGGAGAGCTTGCGCGGCGGGACGATCGCCTCGAACGAGTCGGCCGACGCCGATCGCATGTTCGTGAGCTTCTTCTCCTTGGTGATGTTGACGTCCATGTCGTCGGAGCGCGAGTTCTCGCCGACGATCATGCCCTCGTACACCTCGGTGCCCGGCTCGGTGAAGAGCACGCCGCGCTCCTGGAGGTTCGTCATCGCGAACGCGGTGACCGAACCGGAGCGGTCGGCGACGAGCGAGCCGTTGTTACGGGTCGTCAGGGTGCCGAACCACGGCTCGTGGCCCTCGTGGATGGAGTGGGCGATGCCCGTACCACGGGTGTTGGTCAGGAACTCCGTACGGAAGCCGATGAGGCCGCGGGACGGGACGACGAACTCCAGGCGGACCCAGCCGGAGCCGTGGTTGGACATGTTGTCCATCCGGCCCTTGCGGACGCCCATGAGCTGCGTGACCGCGCCCATGTGCTCCTCGGGGACGTCGATCGTCATGCGCTCGACCGGCTCGTGCACCTTGCCGTCGATCATCTGCGTGACGACCTGCGGCTTGCCGATGGTCAGCTCGAAGCCCTCGCGGCGCATCTGCTCGACCAGGATGGCGAGCGCCAGCTCACCGCGGCCCTGGACCTCCCAGGCGTCCGGGCGCTCGGTGTCGAGCACACGGAGGGAGACGTTACCGATCAGCTCGCGGTCGAGGCGGTCCTTGACCTGGCGGGCGGTGACCTTGCGGTCCTTGACCGCGGACTTGGCGTCCGCGCCCTTGCCGGTGCCGCCCCGGCCGACCAGCGGCGAGGTGTTGGTACCGATGACCATGGAGATCGCGGGCTCGTCCACCGTGATCAGCGGGAGCGCGACGGGGTTCTCCGGGTCGGCGAGGGTCTCACCGATCATGATGTCCGGGATACCGGCGACGGCGCAGATGTCACCGGGGCCCGCCACCTCGGCCGGCTTGCGGGTGAGCGCCTCGGTCATCATCAGCTCGGAGATGCGCACGTTGGACACCGTGCCGTCGCGCTTGATCCACGCGACGGTCTGGCCCTTGCGCAGCTCGCCCTGCTCGACGCGGAGCAGCGCGATACGGCCGAGGAAGTTGTCCGCGTCGAGGTTGGTGACGTGGGCCTGGAGCGGCGCGTCCTCCTCGTACGTGGGGGCCGGGATGTGCTCCAGGATGGTGGAGAAGAACGGCTCCAGGCTGTCGCTGTCCGCCGGGACCGTGCCGTTGTCCGGCTTGGTCAGCGAGGCAATGCCGTCACGGCCGCAGGCGTAGACGATCGGGAACTCGATCTGCTCCTCGTCCGCGTCCAGGTCGAGGAAGAGGTCGTACGTCTCGTTGACGACCTCGTCGATGCGCGAGTCGGGGCGGTCCGTCTTGTTGATGCACAGGATGACGGGGAGCCGCTGCTGGAGCGCCTTGCGCAGCACGAAGCGGGTCTGCGGGAGGGGGCCCTCGGAGGCGTCGACGAGGAGGACGACACCGTCGACCATCGACAGACCGCGCTCGACCTCGCCACCGAAGTCGGCGTGGCCGGGGGTGTCGATGATGTTGATGGTGATCGGCTCGCCGCCGTCCTTGGGGTGGTACTTCACCGCCGTGTTCTTGGCGAGGATCGTGATGCCCTTCTCACGCTCCAGGTCATTGGAGTCCATGACCCGGTCGTCGACGGAGTCGAGCTGGTGAGCGGCGAACGCGCCGGCCTGCTTCAGCATGCCGTCGACGATGGTGGTCTTGCCATGGTCGACGTGGGCGACGATGGCGACGTTACGGATGTCGTGGCGCGTGGCCATATTGCGGCGTACTCCCGGAGTGTGCGGACTGCCCTGCGCGGGATTCTCTTGCGCGGGACCTGCCGGGCTGGACACGCCACGGCCTCACCCCATGGTACGTGGCCCTGCGGGGGACGGCCTCCGCAGGGCCACGGGGCCCGATTCAGGGGTAGGAGCAGGGGTCAGTCCTTGGTCGGGCTGGGCGAGACCTTCGCGCCCTTCTTCAGGAAGCCCATGTCCTCGTAGACCGGCGCCTGGAAACCGAAGGCACCCGTGTTGACCAGGGTCTTCCGTACGCCGACGAGCTGGGGGCGCTGGTAGAGCGGGATGGAGCCGGCCGCCGCCCAGATGCGGGTGTCGGCCTTGCGGATGAGGTCGCGGGACTCGTCCTCGTCCAGCGTCGAGGCGGCCTGGTCGAAGAGCTGGTCCACCTGGTCGGTGCCGACGCGGGTGTAGTTCTGCTCGACGTTCACCGAGCCGTCGGCGGCGGGCGCGGGCTTGGCGAAGATCGGGCGCGCGTCGGTGGCCGGGAAGGCGGAGGCGGGCCACGAGTACAGGGCGAGGTCGAAGTCGCCGGCCGCGATGTGGTCCTTGAAGTAGCTCTCGTCCGGGACCTTGATGATCGTGGTGCGGATGCCGACCTTCTCCAGCATCGCGGAGATCCGCCCGGCGACGGTGTTCAGGGTCTCCGAGCCCGCGCCGGTGGGGAGCACGAAGCGGAGGTTGAGCGCCTGGCCGTCCTTGGCGAGCGGCCCGTTGACCGCGCCCGCCGGGGCCGCCGTGCCCTTGGGGGCGTAGGCGCCGGGGGCACCGCCCTGGCCGGTGTACTGCTTGCCGTCCTGGGCCAGGTGACGCCCGCTGCCGTCGCCGTGCTCGTTCTTGCCGTCGCTGTTCTTGTCGTCCTCGCCGACGATGTACTCGCCGTCCTTGCCGCCCTCGGACTCGTCGTCGTCCTTGGTGCTGCTCTCCGGTCCGGCGGCCTTCTCGGCCTTCTTCTCCGTCTTGACCGGGCCGCCCGGCACCCAGCCCGCGTCCGAGAGGAGGGCCTGCGCCTCCTTGGTGTCCTGGCCGCCGAGGGCGTCGCTGTTGTCGGCGTAGGCGGGCTGGCCCTCCAGCGCGAGGTGGCTGCCGACCGGCTCGGCGGGCAGGCCGAGCGGGGTCAGCACCAGCTTCGCCAGCTCCTTGCGGTCCAGCGCGCGGGCCACCGCCCGGCGTACCCGCTCGTCGGCGAGCAGGCCCCCGGCGCCGTTCAGGGCGAGCTGGGTGTAGGCGGGCTCCAGGGACTTGCGCACCTCGTAGGAGCGGAGCCCGTCCTGCTCCTCCAGGTACCGGGTGATGGCCTTGCGCAGCTTCTTCTGGCCGGCGTGCTCGACCTTCTCCGAGGCAAGGCCGTGGGCGAGGGCCCAGGAGCGGAGCTTCTTGGCGGAGGTCTTGCCGCCGCCCACCAGCGGGCTTCCGGTACCGCCGGCGGCACCGGTGATCCGTCCGGCCGTGGAGGCGTCCACGTCGGCGACGTCCACCTTGCCGTCGGCCAGCGCGGTGGCCCGCTCGTCGCGCGGGACGGTGTGCAGCACGATCTTGTCGAGCTTGGCGGGCTGCCCCCACCAGCGCGGGTTGCGGGTGAGGACGACGTCCTTGCCGGCGGTGTCGACCTTGTCCACCCGGAAGGGGCCCGCGCTGGTCTTCAGCTTGCGCCGGGCGCCGTCGTTGAAGGCGTCCGGGGTGCCCATGACGTCCTTCGGGTACAGCGGGGAGAACAGCGACTTCCAGTCGGCGTACGGGCGGGAGAAGGTGACCCGGACCTGGAGGTCGCTGGCCCCGCGCTCGATCTTGGAGATGCGGTCGTACCCGGCGTTGCGCGCGGTCCAGTAGGCGCTGTCCTTGCCGGACAGGGCGCGCCACTGGGCGACGAAGTCGGCGGCGCCGATCTCGCGGCCGTCGCTCCACACGGCCTGCTGGTTCAGCTTGTACAGCACGACCTGGCGCGGCTCGGTCTCGATGACCTTGGCGGACTCCAGGTAGGCGGGGTTCACCGCCGGGCGGCCGTTCGCGTCGAGCTGGAACATCGAGGGGAGGGTGGCCTGGGCGACCCGGGTGGTGCCCGCGTCGGCGTCGGCCTGGTAGGCGTTGAGCGTCTCCGGCAGCGCGTCCATGGCCCACTTCACGGTGCCGCCCTCGGCGACCTTGTCGCGGGTGACCTGGGCGATGTCCGGTCCGGCCAGCGGGCGGCCGGCCTTCTCGTCCGAGCTGCAGCCGGCGAGGAGGGGCACCGCGAGGGCGCCCGCGGTGAGGAAGGCGGTCGCGCGCAGGACCGCACGTGAGCCGACGCCGTCGTGGGACATCTCTGCTACCTCCGGAAAGCCGCGGGCGTGTTGATCACTTTTGGCGGTATATGGAGCTGATCAGATCTATGCACTCACTGAAAACGACCGCACCGGGTGAAACGAGGCGACACGACCGCGCCGCGCGGCAACCCCACCCGTGCGGCGCAACCCCGCCCGCTCGCGGGGCCGCGAAGGCGCCCATACGCTCCCAAAGTGACGTCCTCCCTGGTCCGGGGCCGGCCCCGGCACGCCACGGCGCACATACGCGTGCGGGTCGCGCACGCGCTCGTCGGCGCGGTCGCGGGCGCGGGCTGGCTGGCCATCCCGGTGCTCGCGGCGCAGGAACCGGCGACCGCGTCCGCGCCCCGCCCGACGGCCGCTCCCGCCGCCCCCCGGGACGACGAGTCCTCCGCCGTCGACCTGATCCTCCCGGTCGCCGTGCTCGGCACCGCCGGGGTGGTGGCCGCGTACAGCTACGTACGCCGGGGCCGACGCGCCTCCGGCGTCGTCTCCGCCGCACCGGCCGCCCCCACCCCGGCCGATTCCGACCGCCGGGCCCGCGCGGCGCTGGTCGAGGCCGACGACAGCGTCCGGGCGAGCGAGGAGGAGCTGCCCTTCGCGGCCGCGCTTCTGGACGAACGGACCCTCGCCCCCTTCCGCCACGCGGTCCACACCGCCCGCACGGAACTCTCCGCCGCCTTCGCCCTGTGGCACCGGTACGAGGAGGGCGAGGCCGGCGACCGCGAGCAGACCCTGGCCGGGGTCGTCGGCCGGTGTGCGGAGGCGGGGCGGGTGCTGGACGCGCGGGCCGGGGAACTGGACCGGCTGCGCCGGGCGGAGGTGGGCCCGGCGCTGGAGGTGGCGGAGGGGGCGTTCCGCCGGCTGACGGCACGTGCGGCGGACGCGCGGGCCACGGTCACGGAACTGCGCGAACGGTACGGGCCCTCGGTCGGCGCGCGGGTCGCCGGGTGCGTCGAAGAGGCCATGGACCGGCTGGTGTTCACCACCGCCCGGCTCAACGAGGCCCGTCGCGCGGTCGACTTGGGCGACGAGGGGCGCGCGGTACGCCAACTCCGTTCCGCCGAGGGCTCGGTGGCGCAGGCCGGGATTCTGGTGGCGGGGGTGGACCGCACGGCCCGCCGGCTGCGGGAGGCGGCGGGACTCGTCCCGGCCGCGCTGACCGGGGCGGAGGCGGTACTGGCGACGGCCGCACCGGCCCCCTCGGGCGCCGACGACACCCTGGCCGCCGTACGCACGGAGCTGACGGCGGGCCCGTACGACCCGCTGGACGCGCTGCGCCGGATCACCCGCGCCCTGGTCCGGCTGCCGGCCGCCCGGAGCGGGGTGCTGGACACCGCCGCGCACCTCGTGGCACGGGCCGCCGTCGGCGAGGCGGAGGACTACGTCGCCGTGCACCGGGGCGCGGTCGGCGCCGACCCCCGCTCCCTGCTCGCGGCGGCCGTACGCACCCTCGCCGCCCCCCGTCCCGTCGAGGCGGCCGTCCTCGCCCGCCGCGCCCTGGAACTGGCCGAACGCGACGTACGCACGCACGGCCTCCCGGAATCCGACACCGGAAGGTTCAGAACAGGCTGAGCAGTGCCTCTGCCGGGTCGGTCAGGGGGCTGTCGGCGCCGGGGAGCGGGAGCTCGAACCAGACCGTCTTGCCGCGCGGGGTGCGGCGGGAGCCCCAGGCGGCACTGAGGAGACCGACCAGTTGCAGGCCCCGGCCGCCCTCGTCGGTGTCCCGGGCGCGCCGCCTGCGGGGCTGGACCAGACCGGCGTCCCAGACCTCGCAGACCAGGGTGCGGTCCAGCAGCAGCCGGAGCCGGATCTCGCCCTCGCCGTACCGCAGGGCGTTGGTCACCAGCTCGCTGACCAGGAGTTCCGTGGTGTCGACCAGGGGCTCCAGGTCCCAGCTCAGCAGCTGCGCCCGCGCGTACTCGCGGGCCCGGCCCACGCTGCGCGGCTCGCGGGGCAGGGTCCAGTCGCCGACCGACTCGCTGGGCAGACCCTGGACGCGGGCCATGAGCAGCGCGATGTCGTCCTCGCCGTGCCGGGTGTCGAGGCTGTTCAGGACGTGGTCGCAGACGTCCTCCAGCGGGCGGGAGGGATCGGTGAGCGCCTGCACGAACGCCTGGAGCCCTTCGTCCAGCGGATGGTCCCGGGACTCCACCAGACCGTCGGTGTAGAGGGCGAGCAGGGCGCCCTCGGGCAGTTCGACCTCCACCTCCTCGAACGGCTCGCCGCCCACGCCCAGCGGCATCCCGGGCGGCACGTCCAGCATCAGCGCGGCCTCGCCGGGCTCCACCAGCACCGGCGGCAGATGCCCCGCGTTGGCGAAGGTGCAGCGCCGGGTGACGGAGTCGTAGACCGCGTACACGCAGGTGGCGAGGTAGACCTCGCACAGGTCGGCGTCGCGCGGCTGGCGGGCCGCGCGGGTGGCCTGCTGGACGCCGCCGGGGGTGCCGAGGCCGCGCGCGATCTCGTCCAGCGCGGAGAGCACCTCGGCCGGTTCGAGGTCGAGCAGCGCCAGGGTGCGTACCGCCGTACGGAGTTCGCCCATCGCCACGGCCGCGCGCAGGCCGCGGCCCATCACGTCGCCGACCACCAACGCGGTGCGGTGGCCGGGGAGTTCGATGACGTCGAACCAGTCGCCGCCGACCTCGGTGGCCGCGTTGCCGGGCAGATAGCGGCAGGCGATGTCCAGGCCGGACGCCTCGGGGTCGCCGGGCGGGAGCAGGGACCGCTGGAGTATCAGCGCGCGTTCGTGCTCGCGTCGGTAGAGCCGGGCGTTGTCGATGCAGACGGCGGCGCGCGCGGCCAGCTCCACCGCGAGGTCGCGGTCGCGGTCCCCGAACGGCTCGCTGCCCTTGGTGCGGGCGAACTGCACGATGCCCACCACGGTGTCGTGCGCGACCATCGGCACGGCGAGCGTGGACTGCACCAGCCCGCCCTCCTCGGCGGGCACCCGCTGCGGCCTAGCGGTGCGCAGGGCGTCCGCGCAGGGCGAGTTGAACGGGAAGCGGTGCACCGCGCCCAGCTCCACCCGCTCCCCCGACCCGCCGAAGGGCGCGTCGGAGACGGCGCTGGCGAAGGCGACCCGGCGCAGTTCCGCGCTGCCGTCGGCCAGCTTGGGCGGGGCCTCGTCACCGGTCAGCAGGGCCTGGTAGAGGTCGACGGTGGCCAGGTCGCAGAAGCCGGGGACGACCACGTCGAGCAGTTCGCGGGCCGTCGTCTCCAGGTCGAGCGAATTCCCTATGCGGGCGCCCGCCTCGTTGAGCAGGGCCAGGTTGCGCCGCGCGGAGGCGGCCTCGCGGGCGGCCTCGCGCCGGGCGGTGATGTCGGTGCCGAGCCAGGCCACGCCGATGGGGCGGCCGCTGCCGCTGTGCACGCGGTAGAGGTTGATGGACCAGTGCCGGCGCTCGTCGGAGTCCGGCACGAAGCCGGTGACGTGCATGTCCGTGATGGAGTCGCCGGACTCCAGCACCCGGCGCATGGTGGCCGAGACCCGGTCGGCCTCGGCGCGCGGCAGATAGTCGTGCACGCCCTTGCCCCGGTGGTCGTCCGGGGTGCCGCCGAAGATCGACGCGAACCGCGTGTTGGCCCGGCGCACCCGGAGATCGGTGTCGATCAGCAGGAACCCGAACGGAGATTGGCCGAATATCGCCTGCGAGGCGGCGAGGTCGGTCTCGATGCTGCGCAGGGTCCGCACGTCCACCACGATGCAGACGGCGGCCTTGTCGCCCTCGGCGGTACGGGTGGGCATGACGTAGACCTCCGCCATGCCCTCCTCACCGCGCGAGCCGTCCTCGCCGTCCGGCATCCGGAAGGGGACCACGCCGGTCCACTCCCGCCCGTCCAGGATCTCGGCCATCTTCCGCTGGCCGCGACTGCGCAGGTCGGGGTCGACGAACGCCTCGATCGGGTCCAGGCCCACGGCCCGGTGGGCGGGGATGCCGAAGAGCTGTTCGGCGCGCAGGCTCCACTGCTCGATCAGCCCGCCGGGGCTGAGGGAGAAGGACGCGACCTTTATGTAGTCGTAGATCGAGCCGGGCGGACTGCTCTGCCACATGTCAGCGGGGGCCGCCTCTTCGGCGGCCCGGCTCCTCGCGCCGTCCGACGGGTCCTCGGACTCCGTGGCCTTCGCTGGTATCTCGCTCACGCGAACCGTCCCCTCCAGCTCACCGCGTCCGGCACCGGTCACCGGGGGCGGCTGCCCGCAGTATCCAGCACTACGGCGCCGCACAACACGGTGTTCACGATCACAGCTCGGTACGGGTGCCTTCCGGACCGCGCTGCGACAACACTTCCAGTCTTCTAACCAGCGAACACGGCCTCGAACCACGCGCCCGGCAACGCGCTTGCGCACCGGGGCACGAGCCGACCCACGCGGGGGCGCGCGCACCCCCTCCGTACCCCCGGCTCACCCCGCCGTGCCCCTGATGCACCCGCCCGCGCTCCGGGTCGTGGGGTGCGGGTGGGCATCATTCGGGGCTGGGCATCATTCAGGGCTGGGCGTCATTCGGGGCTGGGCGTCATTCGGGGATGGGCATCATTCGGGGATGGCCAGCTCGAACCAGACGGTCTTGCCGGCCTCGGCGGGCCGGGTGCCCCAGCGGGCGGAGGAACCCGCGACGAGCGCCAGCCCCCGCCCGCTCTCGTCCTCGGGCCGCGCGATCCGCTCGCGCGGCGGGTCCGGCACCTGGTCGGAGACCTCCACCAGCAGCGCCCCGCCGAGCCCCGCCGAGCGCACCAGACGCAGCCCGATCGGGCCGTCCGCGTGCCGCAGGGAGTTGGTCACCAGCTCGCTGACCAGCAACGCCGTCAGATCGGCGAGGGAATCCAGATGCCAGCGGCCCAACTGGCCCCGGACAGCGGCACGGGCCGCGCGCACCGCGCCGGGTTCCGAGGGGAACGTCCACTCGGCGCAGTCGCCCTCGGTGTCGAACACGCCGATCACTTCCCAGGCAAGCGAGCCCACCCATGTCCGATTTCATGGGGTTACTGGCCATGTACCCGGTATGCAGGGGGCAGTACCGCGCGGGCCGGGGCACTGTGGCACGAACGGCGTACAGCCTCCGGGCCCCGGACCGGCATCCCTCAGGGGGCTCGGCCGGGGAGCACGGGGGCGCGGCGGGGTACGGCCGGCCCGGTTGTGGGCCCGTACGCCGGGCGGCGCACCCCGTACGCCGGTCAGCGCGCCCGGGCGCCGAGGCGTGCGGCGATCTCGCGGACGGCCGGGACGTCCTGGTCGAGCCAGGGCACGTCCCAGAGGTGGCCGGGGGTGAGCCAGCGCAGTTCGTCGTGGTCCTGGAGGGCCTCGGGTCCGGGGGAACCCGGACGGAGCCGGGCGGTCCACACCCACAGCACATAAGGGTTTTTCAGGGGCCACTCCCCCGGCACGCGTTCGACCGCCTCGGCGTCGATACCGAGTTCCTCGCGCAGTTCGCGCACGAGGGCGTCGTCGGGACGCTCGCCGGGCTCGACCTTGCCGCCGGGCAGCTCCCAGCGGCCGGCCAGCTCCGGGGGCGCGCTGCGCCGCGCGGCGAGCAGCCGGTCCCCATCGAGCAGGGCGGCTCCCACCACCACGATCCGTTCGGTCATGGTCCGGAGCCTACGGGAGCACGCCCGTGGTCAGTTGCGCGTGCTCTCGCCGTGCTGACTCACGCGCTCCACGGAGTAGAGCTGCCTGTGCCCGCGGCCGTCGAGACTGTCGGCGATCTTCTGGGCTTCCGCCCGTGTCGCGTACCGGCCGACCCGGTAGCGATTGCCGTTGTCGTCCTGACGTATGACGAGCCAGGGCAGAACGACCGCACCCTCGTTCATCGCCCCCACCGTTTCCCTTCCCGTGCCCCTAAGCACCCGCCCCACCCGCTTTCCGCTCCGGGGCTCCAAGGTGTCCCGCCCGAGGAAACCGCAATACGCATATGCCCGAGCGTACGCCCAACCTTCACACAGCGGATACGGCTTTTCACGAAGAGGTACGCAACCGGCCAGAACGCAGGGGGCGCACGGAATCGAACGCGCCGCATCGGGGAGGTGACCCCGGGAACGGCGGCGACCGCCGCCCACCAGGGGCGACGGTCGGTTCGCCGCGGGGCGGCGGCCGGAAGCGCGGGATTCGTACGCCGGGGTACGCCCCCGGGGAGCGCGTCCCATGTGCGCTACCTCACGATGACCCGCTACCGCACGGAGAGGTGGTACGCGACCTGATAGCGGTCGGCCGGGATGACGACGTCGGCGGTCTCCACCGGGCGGCCCGAGGCGTAGTAGGTGCGCTGGATGACGAGGACGACATGGCCGGGAACCCCACCGAGCAGGAGGAGTTCCTCCGCGAGGCCGGGGCGGGCGCCGACCTCCTCGGTGACGTTGTCCACGATCACGTCGATCGCGCGCATCCGCTCGACCACGCCCATCCCGCCGAGCGGGCCCTCCTCGGGCAGCATGACCGGGGTGCGGCCGGTCACGGCGAGCGGCTCCCAGGAGGTGGAGAGCATCATCGGCTCCCCGGCGTCCCGGAACAGGTACTTGGTGCGCATCACGCGCTCGCCCGGCTTGATCCCGAGCCGCTCCGCGACCCCGGACCCGGCCTCGGCGCGCTCACTGCTGGACTCCCACGTGCCGCGCGCGGTCGCGTCGGCCTGCTCCTGCCGGAAGGGGGTGGCGCCGCCCTGGGGCCGGTACCCCGAGCGCGCCACACTGCGCGGCACCGGCCGCTCGCGCACATACGTCCCCGAGCCGGACCGCCCCTCGACCAGTCCCTCGGCCATCAGCACCTTGCGCGCCTCCAGCGCGACCGTGTCCGAGACGCCGTACTCCTCGCGGATACGGGCCTGTGACGGGAGGCGGGTATGGGGCGGCAGTGAACCGTCGACGATCTTCTGGCGGAGATCACCCGCCACGCGCAGGTACGCCGGCTGCTCACCGAATGTCACTGGCCGCTCCCATCAGGTTGTACAGACAGCAACAGCGTGGCAACCGTGGGTTGTGCCATGCAAGCAAAGGCCAGAGAATCACTCGATGTGATGACGAGGGGCGGCGCACACCTGCGTCCAGCGACTTTCTCCGGCCATGACTCCCCCGCTGGGCCGTGATCACACCTTGGCGCCGCCGTCCGCCCCGTCGCCGTCGGTCCCCTGGGCGCCGGAGCCGGGAGGGGTGGTCGCCAGCTTCAGCGCCTTGCGGGCGGGGATGTCGGCTTCCGGTTCGATCAGGGCGAGACCGGCGTCGTAGGGCACGTAGAACGCGTCGGCGTCTCTGGCGCGGGCCGCCTTGTCCCAGAGGGCGCGGGCCTTGTCCAGGCGGGTGGCCAGGTCGGCCAGGGGCGCGCGGGCGTCGGCGGGCCAGGGGTGGGCGCGCAGGGTGCCGGACCAGGTGGCCAGGGCGGTGGAGACCCGGCGGGCCCACGCCTTGTGGCCCGGCAGGTCGTCCTCGACGAGTTCGGTGTCGGGCTCGGAGTCGAGGGCCGCGTTCAGTACGTGAGCGCCCTTCAGGTAGGCGACCTGGTGGGCGTCGAGGGTGGACGCGTCGGCGCGGAGCGAGCCGGTGAGGGTGCCGCCCTCGGTGGTGCTGCCGAGGACGCAGGTGACCTCGCGGTCACCGAGCGACCAGGTCTCCTGCGTCGGGGTCACATGGAAGACGTCGACGTCCTCGGGGAGCGCCCAGGCGTCCATCGCGTAGGCGTCCAGCAGGCCGACGCAGCGTTCGGCGGCGTCCTGCACGGCGTCGTCGCCGGGGTAGGGGCCCGCCTTGATCGTGAAGGTGGCGAAGACCTCGCCCTCGTGCGCGCCCTCGCAGGGCACCGTACGGATGTCGTAGACGGCGCCTCCCAGGCCGCCGCCGGAGTCGAAGCAGTCACCCTTGGCCAGCGAGAGGTCCACACTCTCACGCACGCCGTCCTTGACCCCCTGCCACATCCAGCCCGTCGCACCGGTGCTGACCAGCAGAACGGCGAGCGCGAGACCGACCCCGGACAGCGCACTCCCGACAACAGCCGCAGCCCTCCCGCGCTGACCCCGCTTACGGATCTGCAGCAGGGCGACGAGCCCGAGCAGGAGGCCGACGCCGGGGAGACAGCAGAGGATGCCGGTGATGAGGGAGGCGATGGCGAAGGGGTTGGTGGGGGTGGGGGGTCCGTAGGGGGTGTGGGGGGCGTACGGGTTTGGTGACCCGTAGGGGGTCGGGGTCCCGTGAGGGTTGGGTGACCCGTAGGGGGTCGGTGTCCCGTAAGGGGTCGGTGTCCCGTGAGGGTTGGGTGACCCGTAGGGGGTCGGTGACCCGTAGGGGGCGGGCGCCCCGGAGGGGTTCGGTGCCCCGGAGGAGGCGGGTGACCCGTATGGAGCGGCGAGCCCGGAAGGGGCCGCTACCCCGTCAGGGTTGGGTGACCCGCAGGGAGTCGGCGCCCCGTCAGGGTTGGGTGACCCGGAGGGGGCGGGTGACCCGGAGGGGGCGGGTGACCCGGAGGAGGCGGGTGGCCCGTATGGGGCGGCGAACCCGTAAGGGGCCGCTGCCCCGTCAGGGTTGGGTGACCCGGAGGGATCGGGGCTTTTGGAGGGATCGGGTGACCCGGAGGGGTTCGGTGCCGCGGAGGGCGCGGCCGACCCGGCGAGGTTCGGTGCCCGGGAGGGGTCAGGTGACCCGGAGGGGTCAGGTGGCCCGGAAGGGGCGGGGCTCCCGGAGGGGGCAGGTGACCCGGAAGCGGCCCCTGCCCCGTCAGGGTTGGGTGACCCGGAAGGGGCCGGCGCCCCGGCGGGATCGTGGGCTCCGGAGGGGTCGGGTGTCCCGGAGGGGTTCGGCGCTCCAGAGGGGTTCGGTGTCCCGGAGCGGTCGGGGCCCCCGGAGGGGATCTGCGGGGACGGCTGCGACGGGCCCTCGGGCTCGTCGGGTTCGCGGGCAGGGGATATGGACACCGGTACCGTTTCTGGGGCGAGTTGCGGCAGCCGGGGCGGACGAGGAGGCTCGGGCGGGCTACCGTACGAATGCGCGCATGGTAAGCGGGTCCGGACAAGACCGGAAAACGGTTTCGGTCCCCGAACGAGCGGCGCGCGGAACGGACATGGGGGCGGTCAGGGCGTGGGGGACGGAATGAACGGCGCCGGCATACGGGCGGTCAACGCCCTCACCGCACGGTGGGCGCGGACGGTCGCGGCGGACGACGGGACGGTGTTCTCGGCAGCCGGAGTATGGCCCCTGCTGGCATTCCTGGCGGACGGCGCGGCCGGCCAGACACGGGCGGAGCTGTCGGAGGCACTGGGCGTCCCCGCGGACGTGGCGGCACCGGCGGCCCGTCAACTCCTCACCGAGATGGCCTCGGTGACCGGCCTGGACGCGGCCCTCGGCCTCTGGACACAGCAGTCCCTACGCCTCCGGGACGACTGGCGCGCCGGCCTGCCGGCGGGCACGTACGGCACGTTCGGGGACGACCTGCTCACCGCGCAGGAACGCCTGGACGCGTGGGCTGCCGAACGCACCGGCGGCCTGGTCGAGCGGATGCCGCTGAAGCTGACGCGCGACACGCAGGTACTGCTGGCAAGCGCGCTCTCCCTGCGCACGACCTGGCGTCAGCCCTTCACCGAGATGCCGCTGCGCCCGGAACACGGGCCGTGGCAGGGCCGTACCCTCCTCGGCCTGTTCCGCAGGTCGGTACGCCCGGACCGGGTGGGCGTGGCCGCGACCCCGAACGGCCATGTCACCGCCCTGAGCGTCCCCGGCGACAACGGCATCGACATCCACCTCGTACTCGGCGAGGAGGGCATGACACCGGGCCAGGTCATCACGGCCGGCGTGGGCGTGGTCGAGCGCACGCTCCCGGTCACCGAGGGCGGCCGCCTCCCCCTGGGCCACGTAGGTCCGGGCCTGCACGTGGAGCAACGCCCGTCCGCGAGCCCGGAGCCGGTCGCCCTGGACGTCCGCACGGTGGCCTACGAGGTCCGCGCCGACCACGACCTCCTGGCCGACCCACCCCTCTTCGGCCTCCCCACCACCCCGCACGCCCACTTCCCCGGCATCGCGGACACCCCCCTGACGATCGGCGCGGCCCGCCAGTCGGCGGTGGCCCAGTTCAGCGCGAAGGGCTTCAGAGCGGGAGCGGTAACGGCAGCAGCAGCCACCCCAGGCAGCGCCTCACCCCAACTCCCGTACACCACAACGGTCCTGACCCTCACCTACGACCGCCCCTTCGCCTTCCTCACCACCACCCGCTCCCCCCGCCTCCTCCTGACATCGGGCTGGGTGGCGAACCCGGTTCCGTACCCAGCCATGCACCTCACCCCTGCGAGCACCTCATGACCAAGCGCCTGATCACCCTGTACGCGGCCATACTCCTGCCCCTGAGCCTCGCCGCGTCCCTCCCCCTCGACGCGATCCAGCACCCGGCCACAGCCCTGTGGACCCTGACCACCATGCCGTCGTCGGTCCTGATGACCACCGCGTGGATGGCCACAAGCCCCCTGCTCCCCACCGCCTTCGACCCAGGCCCGACCGCCTCCACCCTCCTCACCCTGATCTTCCACCTGACGGCCAGTGCCCTCAACATCGGGGCGCTGTTGCTGCTGAGGAAGGCATGCGGAAGGTGCCGCGTCCTGGCCCGCGCGTGACTGCTGTACACCGGGTGTCAGTGGCGGCTGCTTTCATCGCGTCATGAGCACCGTGCGCGAGATCGCCAGCCTTCTTCCCGAGCCCTCCGAACTCCGCGCGCACCTGCGTGCGCTGGCCGTCCTCGATGCAGCCGTCTGCGACGATCCGCAGTTCTGCCAGTACACCTTCGACCCCGCCTGGGGTCCCGGCACGGAGGCGGCGCTGATGGACAACGGGTCGGGGGACGACTTCTCCGTCCTCTTCACCCCGGCAGGCGTGCTCATACGCGGCTTCGACCACGAGTCGGAGATGAGTCCGTACGGGACGGAGGACGAGCAGGTCTGGCCCGGCGTCATCGACGACGTGCCCGCCGCGCTGCGCCCGCTGCTGGACGAGCCCGCGTTCTGCGACGAGGGCATCGACGCTCCCAGGATCACCGTCTGCCTGTGGCGAGAAACCGGTGACACCGCCTGGCGCACCGGATCGGCCATCGCCTTCCCCGAAGGCAACGAGGACCCGGACGGCTCCGACTTCCTCTTCCACCTCCTCACCGACCGCTCTCCGGACAGTGTCCGGACCCACTTCGAGGACTACTACGAGCGCCCGGTCCCCCTCGACGCCGTCCGCCACGTGCTCGCCGGCCACCCCCTCACCCCCGCGATCGCCCTGGCCCTCGACCCGGCCGCCCTCTCCGACGACGCACTGCTCCAGCGGATCACCACGCAGCCGGAGGCAGCCGCGTTCCTGTCCGGGGACGGCGAGTTCGACCCGGCCCGCACGGACCCCATCGAGTCGATCACCCTGCCCAATGGCCTCCCGGTGGAGCCGGTCGCCGGCTGCAACGCGGGCGGAACCCACTACCTCTGCGGCCCAGCCGTTCCCGACGGCGCCCGTCCGGTCCTCTACACCGACTCCGAAGGCCGGGCCTCCCTCATCGCGGAGTCCCTCGCCGAGGCCCTGACCCTCGCCATCGTCCTGCCCTCCTGGCACGACGCGCTGGCCGGGCTCCGGCCCCCGGCCCTCAACTCCGACCACCTCGACGACCACCCGGACCATCCCGCCGTCCGGGACCGCCTCCTCGCCGCGCTCGGGCTCCCCCCGGCCACCGAGCGGCAAGTCCTGGACCGCCTCCTCACCACCGCCGCCCGCACCGTCCCCGACGGATTCCTCCCCCGCACGCCCGACGAGGAGGAGTCCGCCTTCGAGCCGATGGCCGAACCCACCACCTCCAGGTAGAGCAGGGCCCGCCGATACGGCAAGGGGCCGGCTCCCTGAGGAAGCCGACCCCTTCTCACCTGCAAGCTCGCCGGAGCAGCCTCGGTTACACGTTGAACCGGAACTCCACCACATCCCCGTCCCGCATCACATACTCCTTGCCCTCCATGCGCGCCTTCCCCTTCGCGCGGGCCTCCGCCACGGACCCCGTTTCGACGAGGTCCTCGAAGGAGATGACCTCCGCCTTGATGAAGCCCTTCTGGAAGTCGGTGTGGATGACGCCGGCCGCCTCGGGGGCGGTGGCGCCCTTGGGGATGGTCCAGGCTCGGGATTCCTTGGGGCCGGCCGTGAGGTAGGTCTGGAGGCCGAGGGTGTTGAAGCCGACGCGGGCGAGGGTGGCGAGGCCGGGCTCCTCGGCGCCGACGGACTCCAGGAGCTCCATCGCGTCCTCCTCGTCCAGCTCCGCGAGGTCCGCCTCCAGCTTGGCGTTGAGGAAGATCGCCTCGGCCGGGGCGACCAGCGCGCGCTGGGCGTTCTTGAAGTCCTCGTCGGTCAGCTCGTCCTCGTCCACGTTGAAGACGTAGAGGAAGGGCTTCGTGGTGAGGAGGTGCAGGTCGTGGAGGAGTTCCGCGCGCTCCGAGCCCTGGAGGATGCCCTGGGAGGACAGGGTGTCGCCCTTCTCCAGGATCTCCTTCGCCTCCTCGACCGCCTTCACCTTCGGCGCGACGTCCTTCTTGATCCGGGACTCCTTCTGGAGGCGCGGCAGGACCTTCTCGATGGTCTGGAGGTCGGCGAGGATCAGCTCGGTGTTGATCGTCTCGATGTCGTCCTTCGGCGAGACCTTGCCGTCGACGTGCACGACGTTCTCGTCCTTGAAGGCGCGGATGACCTGGCAGATCGCGTCGGACTCGCGGATGTTCGCCAGGAACTTGTTGCCCAGGCCCTCACCCTCGGAGGCGCCGCGCACGATGCCCGCGATGTCGACGAAGTCCACCGTCGCCGGGAGGATGCGCTCCGACGAGAAGATCGACGCGAGCTGCGCCAGACGGCCGTCGGGGACGCCGACCACGCCGACGTTCGGCTCGATCGTGGCGAACGGGTAGTTGGCCGCCAGCACGTCGTTCTTGGTCAGGGCGTTGAACAGGGTCGACTTGCCGACATTGGGCAGGCCGACGATTCCGATCGTGAGCGACACGTTGCGACTTCCCGTAGAGGAGTGGGCCAGGGGCTGCCAGGGCCCAGGGGACACCGGCCGATCCACCAGTTTACGGCGTCCGCGCGGGGCAATTAGCGGGAGCATCCCCCGTCCGGCCGGACCGACCCCCCGGACATGTCTTCGGCGTGTCTGAAGGGCGATTCGGCACATAAACAGACCTAAGTTGGTCCAGTGGAGCAACACAGAACGCGACCTCCGAAAGACGGGCCGCGACGCGGCACACCCACGCCCGCGCACCTTCCGCCCCAGGCCCGGCGCGGTCCGGACGCCGCGCGCGGCCCGGCCGGGGTGCCCTTCGCGGCCCGCCGCGGCCCCGAGGCCGTACGCGGCCCCGTCGACGGGCCGGGCCCCGCGCCCAGCGGCCGGCGTTTCCCGAACCCCCGGCTCACCGGGCTCGGCGGCGGCCTGTTCTGCGTGGCCGCGATGCTGCTGCTCGGCGCGCTGGACGCCCTGCTGTTCGGCTCGTCCCTGATCGCCTACGGCGTGCTGTTCCTGCCCGTGTGCGTCCTCACCGCGCTCTGGGTGCGCCCCGGCGACCTCCTGACCGCCCCCGTCGCCCTGCCCATCGCCTTCGGCGCCGGACTCTTCCCGGTCGCCGATGGCACCGCCGGCTTCCTCGGCTCCCTGATGGGCGTCTTCACCGGCCTCGCCACCCAGGCGGGCTGGCTGTACGGCGGCACGCTGATCGCCGGAGTGACGGTCCTCGTCCGCCGGGTGCGCTGGGTACGCGCCCGCCGACGCCGAACCGCGTAGAAAGCCGCCGCGTAAAAACCACTGGAGCGGCGCCCCCGCGCGCCGCTACCGTGCTGCCCGACCGAGTCGTCTGGGCAAGGACGTGCCGTTGTACACCGTGTGAGACCCCCCGAGAGCTGATCTGTCGCGCGTCGCGCTCTCGCGCCGCGCTGCTTCCTGCTGCGGACTTCTCACTGAAACCGGTGTACTTCTGTGCTCCACGACTGGGTGGTCATGCCCACCTGCCTGCCTCTGGTCCGGCGCCGCTGCCACGCGTGCGCTGCGGACCGTTTCGGGGCGAACGGAAAATTCCGTGTCAACGCCCATCACAAGCTCATCGACGTCTGGCTCCTCGTGCTCTGCACGGGCTGCGGGGACACCGCGAAGCTCACGGTCCTGGAACGGGCGAACGTCCGCTCCGTACGGCCCGGGCTGCTGGACCGGCTGCACGCCAACGACCCCGCCCTCGCGGCCGAGCTGCTCCAGGACCCGGTGCTGCGGCGGCGCAACCGCGTCGCCCTCGACTGGGACGGCGCCTGGCGTCTCGACACCGGCGGTTCGGATCACCTGGACCGGGAGAAGGCCGACGTCTCGGTCCGCTTCGCGGCCCGGGTCCCGGTCCGGCCGGTACGGCTCGTCGCGGAAGGGTTCGGTCTGTCGCGGGCCGAGGTCGGGCGGCTGATCGCGGAGGGGAACCTCGTCTCGGCGGTCCGGCTGGACGCCAGGCTCTCCGGCGACTTCACCTTCACGCTCAAACGCTGAGCGCGAGAAAGGGCCCGGCCGGCGGAACACGCCGGCCGGGCCCCCGACCACCACTACTCCGCAGCCTCCCGCTGCTCCGCCCGCATCGCCGCGCCCACGATGCCCGCGTTGTTCTGGAGCTGGGCCGGGACGATCTCGGCCTTGATGCCCTTGATGTGCGGGAGGAACTTCTCGGCCTTGCGGCTCACCCCGCCGCCGATGATGAACAGCTCGGGCGAGAAGAGCATCTCCAGGTGCGCGAGGTACTTCTCGACCCGCCGCGCCCAGTGCTCCCAGGTCAGGTCGGCGTCCTCCTTGGCCTTGCTGGACGCCTTCTTCTCCGCGTCGTGGCCGTTCAGCTCGACGTGGCCCAGCTCGGTGTTGGCGACCAGCACGCCGTCGGTGAAGACCGCGCTGCCGATGCCGGTGCCGAAGGTGAGCACGATGACCGTGCCCTTCCGCCCGCGCCCGGCGCCGAACCGCATCTCGGCCAGCCCGGCCGCGTCCGCGTCGTTGACCAGGGTGACGGGCAGCCCGCCCAGCTTCTCGCTGAACAGGGTGCGGGCGTCCGTGCCGACCCAGCTCTTGTCGACGTTCGCCGCGGTGAGGATGGTCGCGCCGTCCTGGACCACTCCGGGGAAGGTCAGCCCGACCGGGCCGGTCCAGCCGAAGTGGTCGATCACTTCCTTGACGCCCTCGGCGACACCCTCGGGAGTCGCCGGATGCGGGGTGAGCACCTTGCAGCGCTCCTGGGCGAGATCGCCCTTGTCCAGGTCCACCGGGGCACCCTTGATGCCGGACCCGCCGATGTCCACGCCGAAGATCTGCATGGCCCCACGTTACGACGTACGACTGACGGTCACGCCCCGGGCATACCGGTTCCGCCACGCTCGGCCGCCAGGGCGGCGGCTTCCTCGCGCAGGTCGCGGCGGAGTTCCTTGGGCAGCGAGAAGGTGATGGACTCCTCGGCCGCCTTCACCAGCTCCACGTCGCCGTAGCCGCGCTGGGCCAGCCACTCGAGGACCTCCTCGACCAGGACCTCGGGCACCGAGGCGCCGGAGGTGACGCCGACCGTGGTGACGCCCTCCAGCCAGGCTTCGTCGATCTCGCCGGCGAAGTCCACCAGGTACGCCTCGCGGGACCCGGCGAGCTTGGCGACCTCGACGAGCCGTACCGAGTTGGAGGAGTTGCGCGAGCCGACCACGATGACCAGCTCGGCCTCGGCGCCCATCTGCTTCACCGCGAGCTGACGGTTCTGCGTGGCGTAGCAGATGTCGTCGCTGGGCGGGGAGACCAGGCCGGGGAACTTCGCCTTCAGGGCGTCGACGGTCTCCATGGTCTCGTCCACGGAGAGCGTGGTCTGGGAGAGCCAGACGATCTTGGACGGGTCGCGGACCTCGACCTTGGCGACGTCCTCGGGGCCGTCGACGAGCTGGATGTGCTCGGGGGCCTCGCCGGAGGTGCCGATGACCTCCTCGTGCCCCTCGTGCCCGATCAGCAGGATGTCGTAGTCGTCCTTGGCGTAGCGGACGGCTTCCTTGTGGACCTTGGTGACCAGCGGGCAGGTCGCGTCGATGGTGGCGAGCCGGCCGCGCTTGGCCTCCTCGTGCACGGTCGGGGCGACGCCGTGCGCGGAGAACATCACGATCTCGCCCGGCGGCACCTCCTCCGTCCGCTCGACGAAGATGGCGCCCTTCTTCTCCAGGGTCTGCACGACGTACTTGTTGTGGACGATCTCGTGCCGGACGTAGATCGGGGCCCCGTACTGTTCGAGGGCCTTCTCGACGGCGATCACGGCGCGGTCCACACCGGCGCAGTAGCCACGGGGGGCGGCGAGCAGGACACGGCGGCCAGGCGAAGCGGTCATGCGTCCCATCGTAAGGCCGGGTGCCGGACCCCGTAGATCCCCCCAGGGGGGTGTCCCCGGCACACCCCCGTTGTCGGCGGCGGCCGTTACCCTCGCCGCATGGCTGTGAACACATCGCCCGAGGCCCCGCTCCCGGTCGGGGAGGTCTCCCGGCTGATCGGACGCTGGATCGACCGGCTGGGCGCGGTGTGGGTCGAGGGGCAGATCACCCAGTTGTCGCGGCGGCCCGGCGCCGGGGTGGTGTTCCTGACCCTGCGCGACCCCTCGCACGACATCTCGGTGAGCGTCACCTGCTACCGGCAGGTGTTCGACGCGGTCGCGGACGTGGTCGGCGAGGGCGCGCGCGTCGTGGTGCTCGCCAAGCCGGAGTGGTACGCCCCGCGCGGCCAGCTCTCGCTGCGCGCCGCCGAGATACGGCCGGTGGGCGTGGGCGAGCTGCTGGCGCGGCTGGAGCAGCTCAAGAAGTCGCTGGCGGCGGAGGGGCTGTTCGCGGCCGGCCGCAAGAAGGCGCTGCCGTTCCTGCCGCAGCTCATCGGGCTGGTGTGCGGCCGGGCCTCGGCGGCGGAGCGGGACGTGCTGGAGAACGCCCGGCACCGCTGGCCCGCCGTCCGCTTCGAGGTGCGCAATGTGCCGGTGCAGGGGGCGCACGCGGTGCCGCAGGTGGTCCAGGCGGTCAAGGAGCTGGACGCGCGGGACGACGTGGACGTGATCGTGGTGGCGCGCGGCGGGGGCAGCGTGGAGGACCTGCTGCCGTTCTCCGACGAGGAGCTGATCCGCGCGGTGGCGGCCTGCCGTACGCCGGTGGTCTCGGCGATCGGGCACGAGCCGGACACCCCGCTGCTGGACCTGGTGGCCGACCTGCGCGCCTCCACCCCGACCGACGCGGCCAAGAAGGTCGTCCCGGACGTGGGCGAGGAGCTGGCGCGGGCACGGATGCTGCGCGACCGGGGCCGGCGGTGCGCGCACGCCCTGCTGGAGCGGGAGGAGCGGGGGCTGGCGCACGCGCTGGCCCGGCCCGTGATGGAGCACCCGCACCGGATGCTGGACGAGCGCGAGGAGCAAATGGAGGCGCTGCTGGGCCGCGCCCGGCGCACGCTGGGGCATCTGCTGGACCGGGCGGAGTCGGAGCTGACCCACACGCACGCGCGCGTGGTCGCCCTCTCCCCCGCCGCCACCCTCCGGCGCGGTTACGCGGTCCTGCAGAAGGAGGACGGCCATGTGGTCCGCGACCCGGCCGAGGTGACCGACGGCGAGCCGCTGCGGGCCCGGGTGGCGGCGGGCGAGTTCGCCGTACGGGTCGATGTCGGCGGCGATGAATAGGGTGGGCGGATGAGCAGCAAGGTGGACGAGGCGCTCTCGTACGAGCAGGCGCGGGACGAGTTGATCGAGGTCGTACGGCGGCTGGAGGCGGGCGGTTCGACGCTGGAGGAGTCGCTGGCGCTGTGGGAGCGCGGCGAGGAGCTGGCCAAGGTGTGCCGGCGCTGGCTGGAGGGGGCGCGGGAGCGGCTGGACGCGGCGCTCGCGGAGGAGGCGGAGGAAGAGGAGGGCGAGTAGTGGGCCCCAGGGTGCTGCCGGGAGGCTTTGTTAAAGCTTGAACTTCTCTGGCGTAGGGTCGGGTCCGTCATCAGGTCCCGCCCAGCGGACCATACGCGCACCCCAGGAAGTCACAGATGTCTCTCGTTCTCGACCCGGCCGCCCAGGACCTGCTGTTCCGCGAGGCCCGCACCGCGAACTCCTTCACCGACGAGCCGGTGACCGACGAGCAGGTCCGGGCCATCTACGACCTGGTCAAGTACGGCCCCACCGCCTTCAACCAGACCCCGCTGCGGATCACCCTGGTCCGCTCCCCCGAGGCCCGCGAGCGCCTGGTGGCCCTGATGGCCGACGGCAACAAGCCCAAGACGGCCACCGCCCCGCTGGTGGCGATCCTCTCCGCGGACAACGAGTTCCACGAGGAGCTGCCGGCCCTGTTCCCTGCGTTCCCGCAGGCCAAGGACGCCTTCTTCGCCGAGCGCCCGGTCCGTGAGCGCTCCGCCGCGCTGAACGCCGCGCTCCAGGCCGCCTACTTCGTCGTCGGCGTCCGCGCCGCCGGCCTGGCCGCGGGCCCGATGACCGGCTTCGACGCCGAGGGCGTCCGCAAGGAGTTCCTGGACGACGACCACGCCCCGCTGATGATCGTCAACATCGGCCGCCCGGCCGCCGACGCCTCGCACCCGCGCGGCCCGCGCCTGTCCTACGACGACGTGATCACGACCGTCTGAGCAGCGCTTTTCGCCGGTTCACGGCACGCGCGAAGGCCCCCGGAATGCGCTTCCGGGGGCCTTCGCGCATCGTAAGAGGGAGCCGCTAGGCCATCTTGAGCGCCGAGGCCATGGTGGTCAGGCGGTCGAAGGAGGCGGTGCCGGACACCACCGTGGTGGAGCCGGGGGTGTCCTCCAGGACGAGGGCGTCGTAGCGGCCGCCGGAGTACCGGGTCCAGGTGCGGCCGTCGATCTTCTCGGTCCTCTTCGTCGCCGAGGAGCCCTGGGTGGCCTGCTCGATGAAGTCGGAGCGCTTCTGGGTGGACTGCTCGACCTGTACGTACTGGCCCTCGGGGTCCTGGAAGCCGAGGTGCCAGCGGTCGGACTCCTCGCCACGGAAGCGGACGGAGGTCGCCTTCCAGGTGTCCGGCAGCCCCTCGGGGGCCGCCACCGGGTAGCTCACGGCCCTGCGTGCCGTGGTCGTCTCGACCGTGTAGTCGACCCGCGGGAGGTCGGGCTTGTGGTCGTCGTGCGGGACGAAGACGTAGATGACCGCCGCCGCGATACCGATCAGGGCCAGGGAAAGGATCATGTCCCGGACCGTCTTCTGCTTGCCGTTCGAACCTGCCACGCCTCCTATGGTCTCAGGTGCCCTCCGCGCTCATCCGTGGGGCCCCCTGCTCATTTTGTAAGCCCGGCGATAGAGTCACCTCATACTCATCCGGCCGTCGTCGTATCAGAAAGGTGCGCTCCGATGACCGAGCATCATCTGCCGTCCGAACTCGATGTCCCCTCCGAGGCCCCCGACCGCAACCTCGCCCTGGAACTGGTCAGGGTCACCGAGGCCGCGGCCATGGCCGCGGGCCGCTGGGTCGGCCGGGGCGACAAGAACGGCGCCGACGGCGCCGCCGTGCGCGCCATGCGAACCCTCGTCTCCACCGTCTCGATGAACGGCGTCGTCGTCATCGGCGAGGGCGAGAAGGACGAGGCGCCGATGCTCTTCAACGGGGAGCAGGTCGGCGACGGGACGGGACCCGAGGTCGACATCGCCGTGGACCCGATCGACGGGACCACCCTGACGGCCAAGGGCATGGCGAACGCGATCGCCGTGCTGGCCGCCGCCGAGCGGGGCGCCATGTTCGACCCGTCCGCCGTGTTCTACATGGACAAGCTGGTCACCGGGCCCGAGGCGGCCGACTTCGTGGACATCGACGCGCCCGTGTCGGTCAACATCCGCCGGGTCGCCAAGGCCAAGCGGCGCACGCCCGAGGACGTCACGGTCTGCATCCTGGACCGGCCCCGGCACGAGGGCGTCATCAAGGAGATCCGGGACACCGGCGCGCGGATCAAGCTGATCTCGGACGGCGATGTGGCCGGCTCCATCCTGGCGCTGCGCGAGGGCACCGGCATCGATCTGCTGCTCGGCATCGGCGGCACCCCCGAGGGGATCATCTCGGCCTGTGCGGTGAAGTGCCTGGGCGGCACGATCCAGGGCAAGCTCTGGCCGAAGGACGACGAGGAGCGGGAGCGGGCGGTCGCCGCGGGCCATGACCTGGACCGGGTGCTCACCACGGATGACCTGGTGAGCGGGGAGAACGTGTTCTTCGTGGCGACCGGGATCACCGACGGGGAGCTGATGCGGGGGGTGCGGTACCGGTCGGAGACCGCGACCACCGATTCCATCGTGATGCGGTCCAAGTCGGGGACCGTGCGGAAGATCGAGTCGGAGCATCGGCTGAGCAAGCTGCGGGCCTACAGCGCGATCGACTTCGATCGGGCCAAGTAGGGGTTCAGGGGGCGCGGGAGCGGGTGCCGGTCCGTCGTGGCTGGTCGCGCAGTTCCCCGCGCCCCTGGGTAGCTACAGTTCAGCCCGCTATACGCGTTGCCGTTGCCTTCTTGAGTTCCACCTCGCGCCTGCGCCTGCGGGCCAAGACCACGCGGCGCTCGGCGGCAGTCAGGCCGCCCCAGACGCCGTACGGCTCGGGCTGGAGGAGGGCGTGCTCGCGGCACTCGATCATCACCGGGCAGCGGGCGCACACCCGCTTCGCCGCCTCCTCGCGGGACAGGCGCGCGGCGGTCGGCTCCTTCGACGGGGCGAAGAACAGACCGGCCTCGTCGCGCCGGCACACCGCCTCGGTGTGCCAGGGCGCGTCCTGATCCCTGTCTCGCGCCGGGCCCCGCTGGGCCGGAACGGCGGCTACCTGCAGGGACGAATGCGGCGGTTGCAGCACGGTCTACTCCTGACGACGAATTCGCTAGCGAGAGACGATGCAGCAAGCCCTACCCGTTGTACGCGCGCCTATGCACTGCGTTCCCAACCACCGGCGTACGACGGCTTGTTCGGCGTCAGTCCCCCAGGTACTTGCGCAGCTTCCGGTCCACCTTGTCGTGGGCCCGCTCGACCTTGTCCTGGACCCGGTCGAGGATGTCCGCCACGAACTTTCCGCGCCGGGGCCGCGCCTCCACGTTGCCCAGCACCGACCAGCCGTCGACGTAGATCACCGGGGCGTCGGACTGCACCGAGTCCAGCGTGCTGACCTCGAAGTTGCCCAGCACGCTGCCGCCGGTGCCGCGCAGCGACACGTTCTCCGGGACCCGGATCTGGACGTCCCCGAAGACCGAGACCGCCTTGATCACCACCTGCTGGTACTCGAAGACGGCCTCGCTGAGGTCTATCTCCACGCTGCCGAACACCGCGAAGGCGTGCACCCGGCGCCCCGCGCGCCAGCGGCCCCGGCGCACGGCGCTGCTGAAGACGGCGACCACGCTGGTGTCCGCGTCGGCCGGGAGCGAGCCGGGCCGCGGGCGGTGCGGCACGGAGGCGTACGGGGGCGCCGCCGGGCGTTCGTGCGCGGCGGGCAGGTCGCGTATGAAGGCGTCCAGCTCGCCGACGGTCTTGGTGTGCAGCACCCCCTCCACCCGCTCGGCGTGCTCCTCGGCGGTCAGCCGGCCCTCGGCCAGGGCGTCACGGAGGATGTCGGCGACCCGGTCGCGGTCGGCGTCCGAGGCGCGCAGGTCGGCCGGGCGCGGGGCGGTGTCCGCGGGCTGGGCGTGCTTCTGAAGGTCCACGGGAGCAGCGTACCGAAACGCGATAGATCGCGACTAGGGCCTGTGGACAACTACCGGACAACGTTGCCGGGAGGCCCGCACGGCCCGCCCGGCGTCAAGTGAGTCTTACCTCACCAGTGCACTGTCCGAGCCGGGTTCTACGCTGGACAGGCTCGCCAGCGTCGGCGGGCGCCGTCCGTCGAAGAAGGAATGGGCTGAGATGCCTGAGTTCGCGTACACCGATCTGCTCCCCCAGGGAGAGGACACCACGCCGTACCGCCTGGTGACCTCCGAGGGTGTGTCCACCGTCGAGGGGCCGGACGGGCGGACGTTCCTCAAGGTGGAGCCGGAGGCGCTGCGCAAGCTGGCCGAGGAGGCCATCCACGACATCCAGCACTATCTGCGCCCCGCCCACCTCGCCCAGCTCCGCCGGATCATCGACGACCCGGAGGCGTCCAGCAACGACAAGTTCGTCGCGCTGGACCTGCTGAAGAACGCGAACATCGCGGCGGCCGGCGTGCTCCCCATGTGCCAGGACACCGGCACCGCGATCGTCATGGGCAAGCGCGGCCAGAACGTGCTGACCGAGGGCGGCGACGAGGCGGCGCTGAGCCGCGGCATCTACGACGCCTACCTGAACCTCAACCTGCGCTACTCGCAGATGGCTCCCCTCACCATGTGGGAGGAGAAGAACACCGGCTCCAACCTCCCGGCGCAGATCGAGCTGTACGCGACCGACGGCGGCGCCTACAAGTTCCTCTTCATGGCGAAGGGCGGCGGCTCGGCCAACAAGTCGTTCCTGTACCAGGAGACGAAGGCCGTCCTGAACGAGTCCTCCATGATGAAGTTCCTGGAGGAGAAGATCCGTTCGCTGGGCACGGCCGCCTGCCCGCCGTATCACCTGGCGATCGTGGTCGGCGGTACGTCCGCCGAGTTCGCGCTGAAGACCGCCAAGTACGCCTCCGCGCACTACCTGGACGAGATCCCGGCCGAGGGCTCCGCGCTCGGTCACGGCTTCCGGGACAAGGAGCTGGAGGAGAAGGTCTTCGAGCTGACCCAGAAGATCGGCATCGGCGCGCAGTTCGGCGGCAAGTACTTCTGCCACGACGTGCGTGTGGTGCGCCTGCCCCGGCACGGCGCGTCCTGCCCGGTCGCCATCGCGGTCTCCTGCTCGGCGGACCGCCAGGCCGTCGCCAAGATCACCGCCGAGGGCGTCTTCCTGGAGCAGTTGGAGACGGACCCGGCGCGCTTCCTGCCAGAGACCACCGAGGAGCACCTGGACGAGGCCGGGGACGTCGTGAAGATCGACCTCAACCAGCCGATGGACGAGATCCTCGCGGAGCTGACCAAGTACCCGGTCAAGACCCGCCTCTCGCTGACCGGCCCGCTGGTCGTGGCCCGCGACATCGCGCACGCCAAGATCAAGGAGCGGCTGGACGCGGGCGAGGACATGCCGCAGTACCTCAAGGACCACCCGGTGTACTACGCGGGCCCGGCCAAGACCCCCGAGGGCTACGCCTCCGGCTCCTTCGGCCCGACCACGGCCGGGCGGATGGACTCCTACGTGGAGCAGTTCCAGGCGGCCGGCGGCTCCAAGGTGATGCTGGCCAAGGGCAACCGCAGCAAGCAGGTCACCGACGCCTGCGACGCGCACGGCGGCTTCTACCTCGGCTCCATCGGCGGCCCCGCCGCCCGCCTCGCCCAGGACTGCATCAAGAAGGTCGAGGTCCTGGAGTACGAGGAGCTGGGCATGGAGGCGGTCTGGAAGATCGAGGTCGAGGACTTCCCGGCCTTCATCGTGGTCGACGACAAGGGCAACGACTTCTTCCAGGACCCGGCGCCCGCACCGACGTTCACGTCCATCCCGGTCCGCGGCCCCGGCCTGGCCTGAGACCCCTCCTGGGGGGGCCGGTCGGTCGGCCCCCTAGGGTGCCCGCATGACTTCTGCGGCTTATCTCTCCGGGTTGTTCTCGCTGGACGGCCGCGTCGCCGTGGTGACCGGGGGCAGTTCCGGCATCGGGCGCGCGATCGCCGAGGCGCTGGCGCGGGCCGGGGCCTCGGTGGTGGTCGTGGCGCGCGGCGAGGAGGCCCTGGCGGCTACCTGCGCCCAGCTCGCCGAACTCGGCTGCCGTGCCGGGTGGGTGAGCGCCGACCTGAGTACGCGGGACGGGGCGCGGGCCGCCGCCGAGCAGGCGGCCGGGGTGTTCGGGGAGCCGGACATCCTCGTCAACTGCGCCGGGATCAATCTGCGGCCGCCCTTCAGCGAGTTGAGCGACGAGGAGTGGAACCTCACCCTCGCCGTGAACCTCCACGCACCGCATCTGCTCAGCCAGAGGTTCGGGCCGGGCATGGCCGAGCGGGGCTTCGGGCGGATCATCCACATCTCCTCCCAGCAGGCGCACCGCGCCTTCGTCCGCTCGGGGGCGTACGGCGTGTCCAAGGGCGCGCTGGAGTCGCTCGCGCGCTCCCAGGCCGAGGAGTGGTCGCCGTCCGGCGTCACCGTCAACACCCTGGTGCCGGGCTTCGTGATGACGCCGCTCAACGCGCGGCTGTCGTCCGACCCGGAGAAGGTGGCGGCGCTGGCCGCCCGGACCATGGTCGGCCGCAACGGCCTCGCCGAGGACTTTGCGGGCGCCGCCGTCTTCCTGGCGAGCCGCGCCTCGGGGTACGTCACCGGCCAGTCCCTCTTCGTGGACGGCGGCTTCTCGGTGCACTGAAAAGCGCGGGTGCATTGAAAAGCGGGCGCACTGAGCCCCGTCCGGCCCAGCCCAGGAACATCACGGCGCCCCCGTTCGCTGTACCGGGTATGACCGACGAGTACCGCACCGAGCACGACTCCATGGGCGAGGTCCGCGTCCCCGCCCACGCCAAGTGGCGCGCGCAGACCCAGCGCGCCGTCGAGAACTTCCCCATTTCCGGGCAACACCTGGAGCGCGCGCACATCGAGGCGCTGGCCCGGATCAAGGGCGCGGCAGCGAAGGTGAACGCCGACCTCGGCGTACTGGACCGGGACGTGGCCGACGCGATCCAGGGGGCGGCCGCCGAGGTCGCGGACGGCACCTGGGACGAGCACTTCCCGGTGGACGTCTTCCAGACCGGCTCCGGCACCTCCTCCAACATGAACACCAACGAGGTCATCGCCACCCTCGCCGGCGAGCGCCTCGGCCGGGACGTGCACCCCAACGACCAGGTCAACGCCTCCCAGTCGTCCAACGACGTCTTCCCCTCCTCCATCCACATCGCGGCCACCGCCGCCGTGGTTCACGACCTGATTCCCGCCCTGGAGCACCTGGCCGCCGCCCTCACCCGCAAGGCGGAGGAGTTCGCGGACGTGGTGAAGGCGGGCCGCACGCATCTGATGGACGCGACCCCCGTGACCCTGGGTCAGGAGTTCGGCGGCTATGCGGCGCAGGTGACGTACGGCGTGGAGCGGCTGCGTTCCGCGCTGCCCCGGCTGGCCGAACTCCCGCTCGGCGGCACGGCGGTGGGCACCGGGATCAACACCCCGCCCGGCTTCTCGGCGGCCGTGATCGAGGAGGTGGCGCGGGCGACCGGGCTGCCCTTCACCGAGGCCCGCGACCACTTCGAGGCGCAGGGCGCGCGCGACGGGATCGTGGAGACCAGCGGGCAGTTGCGGACCATCGCGGTCGGCCTGACGAAGATCGCCAACGATCTGCGCTGGATGTCCTCCGGCCCGCGCACCGGCCTCGCCGAGATCCGCCTGCCCGACCTCCAGCCCGGCTCCTCGATCATGCCGGGCAAGGTCAACCCGGTCGTCCCGGAGGCGGTGCTGATGGTCGCGGCCCAGGTCATCGGCAACGACGCCACCATCGCCACGGCCGGCGCGGCGGGGAACTTCGAGCTGAACGTGATGCTCCCGGTCATGGCCAAGAACGTGCTGGAGTCGGTGCGGCTGCTGGCCAACGCCTCCCGCCTGCTGGCCGACCGCACCGTCGACGGCATCACCGCCGACCGCGAACGCGCCCGCGAGTACGCCGAGTCCTCCCCCTCGGTCGTCACCCCGCTCAACCGCTACCTGGGCTACGAGGAGGCCGCGCGGATCGCCAAGAAGTCCCTCGCCGAGCGCAAGACGATCCGCGAGGTGGTGCTGGAGGACGGCTACGTGGAGCGCGGCGACCTGACGCTGGAGCAGCTCGACGAGGCGCTGGATGTCCTGCGGATGACGCGCCCGTGACGCCTGGCGAACGGCACCGGCGTTTTCCCGCCACCTGTCCGGAAGGGTGACGCGCACCGCAGCATCGGGTGCTTCCGGCACCTAATATCTGCCCATGACGGACGACGAAGCGGTGAGACGAGCGGAAGCGGGCCCGACGGCGGCGTACTGGACCCCCGGCACCCCGATCCTGTGGCGGTACCGGGAGAACGCGGGCGACGCGGTCCACATCGCTCGTCCCGTCACCGTCGTCCGGGACGACGCCGAGCTGCTCGCCGTATGGCTGGCCCCCGGCACGGAGTGCGTCAAGCCGGTGCTGGCCGACGGCACCCCGGTCCATCTGGAGCCGCTGGAGTCCCGCTACACCAAGCCGCGCGTGGTGCGGCGGGACCGCTGGTTCGGCACCGGGGTGCTGAAGCTGGCCCGGCCCGGCGAGCCCTGGTCGGTGTGGCTGTTCTGGGAACCGGGCTGGCGCTTCAAGAACTGGTACGTCAACCTGGAGCAGCCGCTTGCCCGTTGGGCCGGCGGGGTCGACTCCGAGGACCACTTCCTGGACATCTCCGTCCACCCGGACCGCACCTGGCACTGGCGGGACGAGGACGAGTTCGCCCAGGCCCAGCGGGACGGCCTGATGGACGCGGAGACCGCCGGGCGGGTGAAGTCGGCGGGACGGCGGGCGGTGGAGGTGATCGAGGCGTGGGGCTCCCCGTACACCGACGGCTGGCAGCACTGGCGGCCCGATCCGTCCTGGACGGTGCCCGCGCTGCCGGAGGACTGGGACCGTACGCCCGCGCACGTGTCCTCATGAGACCCTTGATGCGCCCCCGGACCACAACCGTAGGATCGTCCTCCGCAAGGGCACCGAGGTACAACTACCGGAGTTTGCGCAGAGCCTGACCATATGTCACCGAGGGGCGGCAGCACGTGAGCGAGGGGTACGAGGCGGGCGGTGGCGCGGCCGGCGCGGGGTTCACCCGCTCGGCGGAAACCACCCCTGACCACGCGGGAATTCCGTTCCCGGGGCACGTGATCCGGGTATCGGGACTTCGGCGGCCTCTCCTGCGCGCCCGGCGCGCAGCCCCGGACGGACGGATTCGACACGCGTGACGGAGCAGCCCACTTCCTCCTGCGGACGCCCCCAGCCGGGCGTCGACCCCGCCGTGCGCGGGGCGCTGCTGGGCGCACCGGCCCAGACCCGGGGCGGCGCGGGCACGGGGAAGAACAAGAAGAAGGAGCGCCCAGTCAACGGCCCTGAGCACTCGCAGCCTGCCGCCGCCGAGCCCATGGGGGAACCTCCCGCGCGCGCGAAGTCCAGCGTGGGGGAACACCGTCCGAGGCCCGCGCCGGAGTCCATTCCCGCCCAGCCGGGCGCCGAGCAGGAGCGCTCACCGGGCGGCCAGGAGCGGCGTACCGGCCGCGGTGGCCCGCCCGGACGCCCGATGCCGATGCGCCGGGACGGCGACCGGCTGCGGTTCGTCGGCGCGGCCACCCGGCGCATCGCGCGCGGTCTCGACCTGGACGAGATCGTCATGGGCCTGTGCCGCGCCACCGTGCCCACCTTCTCCGACGCGATCCTGGTCTACCTGCGCGACCCGCTGCCGGTCGGCGACGAGCGGCCCACCGGGCCGGTGGTGCTGCGGCTGCGCCGCACCGACCGGATTCCGGACGAGCGGGAGACCGAGGGCCTGCTGCTGCCGCCCGCGTTCCCGGAGCCGGACGCCGAGGCGGCGGCCTTGGCCGCGCTCTCCGGCCCGGCCGCGCTCACCGCCGAGCTGTGCGAGGTGCGCCCGGGCGGCGC
Source organism: Streptomyces bauhiniae (assembly GCF_004784475.1). Classification (GTDB taxonomy): domain Bacteria; phylum Actinomycetota; class Actinomycetes; order Streptomycetales; family Streptomycetaceae; genus Streptomyces; species Streptomyces seoulensis. Next base: position 527,985 of record NZ_SRRT01000001.1, on the reverse strand, counting down.
GCTGAACGAGGTGCTGCGCGGGGTGCGCCCGGTGTTCGCGGACACCCCGGCCGCCCGCGCCGCGCTGCCCGAACTGCTCGGCGAGGACGGCGAGGCTCTCGTCCCGTCCGGCCAGCGGGCGATCCTCGCGCCGCTGCGCGGCAGGCGCCGGGTGATCGGCGCGGCGGTGTTCCTGCGCCGCCCGGACCGGCTGGCCTTCGAGGCGGAGGACCTGCTGGTGGCGGCGCAGCTCGCCACGCACAGCGCGCTCGGCATCGACAAGGCGGTGCTGTACGGCCGCGAGGCGTACATCGCCGACGAGTTGCAGCGCACCATGCTCCCCGAGACCCTCCCCCACCCCACCGGTGTGCGGCTGGCCTCGCGCTATCTGCCCGCGGCGGAGACGGCGCGGGTGGGCGGCGACTGGTACGACGCGATCCCGCTGCCCGGCAGCCGGGTGGCGCTGGTGGTCGGTGACGTGATGGGCCACTCCATGACCTCGGCCGCCATCATGGGCCAGCTCCGCACCACCGCGCAGACCCTGGCCGGTCTCGACCTGCCCCCGCAGGAGGTCCTGCACCACCTGGACGAGCAGGCCCAGCGGCTCGGCACCGACCGCATGGCGACCTGCATGTACGCGGTCTACGACCCCGTCGCGCACCGCATCACCATCGCCAACGCCGGCCATCCGCCGCCGGTCCTGCTGCACCTGGGCGGCACCGCCGAGGTGCTGCGGGTGCCGCCGGGCGCGCCGATCGGCGTGGGCGGGGTGGACTTCGAGGCGGTCGAGCTGGACGCGCCCGCCGGGGCCACGCTGCTGCTGTACACCGACGGCCTGGTGGAGTCCCGGCTGCGGGACGTGTGGACCGGCATAGAGCAGTTGCGGGAGCGGCTGACCGCGACCGCGCAGCTCACCGGCCCGGACCACCCGCCGCCGCTGGAGGCGCTGTGCGACGAGGTGCTGGACATGCTCGGCCCCGGCGACCGGGACGACGACATCGCCCTGCTCGCGGCCCGCTTCGACGGGATCGCGTCCGAGGATGTGCGGTACTGGTCGCTGGACGCGGAGGACGCTGCCCCCGGCAAGGCCCGCCGGCTGGCCCGTACGGCACTGGCCGACTGGGGCCTGGAGGACCTCACCGACTCGGTCGAGCTGCTGGTCAGCGAGGTGGTCACCAACGCCGTGCGCTACACCACGCGTCCGGTGACGCTGCGGCTGCTGCGCACGGACGTGCTGCGCTGCGAGGTCGGTGACGACGTGCCGCAGCTCCCCCGGCTGTGCCAGGCGCGCGCCACCGACGAGGGCGGCCGGGGCCTGTACCTGGTCAACAAGCTGGCCCGGCGCTGGGGCGCGACCCGGCTGAGCGTCGGCAAGGTCGTCTGGTTCGAGCTGCACGGGGGCTGACCCCCCCCCGTCCTGTACGACGCGAAGGGCGCCCGGCATCATGCCGGGCGCCCTTCGCGTGTCACGCCTACTGCTGGCCGTCCCGCTGGTCGGGGTCGAACGGGTTGCGCGGGGTGAAGCCCCCGGACGGCGGCTGGGTGGTCGGCGTCTGGGTCGGGCTCTGGGTGGGAGGCTCCGTGGTCGGTGTTTCGCTCGGGGTCTCGCTGGGCGTCTCGGACGGCGTCTCGGAGGTGGGCGGTTCGCTGCTCGGGGTCTCCGACGGCGTCTGGGACGGGGTCTCGCTGGGGGTCGGCGGCGGGGTCGGGGCGACGGCGGCACCCTGGGTGGTGTCGAGGTCGAACTCGGTCTGACGCGTCACGCCGAAGGTGTAGGACGCCCAGATCTGGGCCGGGGGTCCACCGCCGTTGACGCGGCCGCCGCCCATGGTGCCCTTGAGCGAGACATGGGCGAACTTCTTCACCTTCTCGCCCTCGCAGCCGGTCACGCCGTCCTTGTGCGCCTCGCCGAACAGGCCGACGGAGGTGACGAGATCGGGGGTGTAGCCGGTGAACCAGGCCGAGCGGTCGCAGTCCGAGGTACCCGTCTTGCCCGCCACCTGCTGCCCGGCCCGCAGCGCGTTGTTCGCCACGGACTGCCGGGCGGTGCCGTCGTCGACCACGCCGGTGAGCACGGAGGTCACGGTGTCGGCGGTGGTCCGGTCGAGCACCCGCTCACCGACCGGGTTGGGCAACTGGACCGTACGGCCCGACTGCTCGGCCGACTTGATGATGCTCGGGGTGACCTTGCGGCCGTGGTTGTCCAGGGTGGCGTACATGCCCGCCATCTCCAGCGGGCTGGCGCCCATGGAGCCGAGGGTCTGCGCGGGGACCGCCTGCATGCCCTCGGTGTCCATGCCGAGCCGCTTCGCGGTGTCCATCACCTTGTCCATGCCGACGTCCACGCCCATCTGCGCGAACACGGAGTTGACGGACTTGTTCATGGCCGTCTGGACGCTGATCGGGCCGTAGTCCGCGTCGTCCTCGTTGGGCGGGGCGAAGCCGACGCGGGAGCCGTGGTCGAGGACCTGGCGGCGGCTGGTGCCGTCGTAGACGGTGCCGGCGCCGATGAGCGTGCCGCTCTGGGTGGTGGCCTCGTGCTCCAGCGCGGCCGCGAGGATGACCGGCTTGAAGGTGGAGGCGGGCTGGTAGTCGCGGCGGGCGACGTTGTCGACCCAGTGGCTGTAGTAGTCCTTGCCGCCGTAGAGGGCGACGATCCGGCCGGTCTTGGGGTCGACGGAGACCGCGCCGGCCTGGACGTCGGCGTCGACGGGCCGCTGCTTCGGCTCCAGCTTGCTGGTGAGCTGCGTCCTGACCGACTTCTCCAGCGCGGCCTGCTTCTCGCGGTCCACGTTGAGGGTGATGGTCCAGCCCTGGCCCTCGACCTTGGCCTCGGCCTCCGAGCGGGAGATGCCCTCCTGCTTCATGAGCTGGTGCTCGAGCTGGGAGTTGGCGAGCTGGACCAGGTAGCCCTTCTGTCCCTCCATGCCGGGGGCGCCCTTGGGCTCCTTGGGCACCGGGAACTTCAGGGCGGCGCGCTTGCCCGGGTCGAGCCAGTGCTCCTTGACCATGTTGTTCAGGACGTAGTTCCAGCGGTCGGTGACCAGCCGCTTGCCGGTCGCCGTGGCGGTGGACCAGTCGTACTGGCTCGGGGCCTGGAGCAGGGCGGCGAGGTAGGCGCCCTGCTGGACGGTGAGGTCCTGGGCGTCGACGTGGTAGTACGCCTGGGCGGCGGCCTGGATGCCGTAGGCGCCGCGGCCGTAGTAGCTGGTGTTGATGTAGCCGGCGAGGATCTCGTCCTTGGACTTCTCGCGCTCCACCTTCAGCGAGATGACCATCTCCTTGAGCTTGCGGGAGACGGTCTGGTCCTGGCTCAGGTAGTAGTTCTTGACGTACTGCTGGGTGATGGTCGAGCCGCCCTGCTTGCCGCGTCCCGCGAGGGTGTTGAGCAGACCGCGGGCGGTGCCCTTCAGGTCGACACCGGGGTCGGTGTAGAAGGACTTGTTCTCGGCGGCGACGAAGCTGAGCTGGACCTTGCGCGGCACCTTGGAGAGGTCGACTATCTCGCGGTTGACCTCGCCGTCGCGGGCGAGGACCGTGCCGTCGCCGTACTTGTAGACGTTGCTCTGCCGCTGGGCGGCCACGTTGCCCGCGGGCACGTCGACCGACAGGTAGAGCGCGGCGAAGCCGGCCATGCACAGCAGGCAGAGGCCGAAGACGGTGCCGAGGATCTTCTTCCAGGTGAAGAGCCTGCGTATTCGGCCCTTGGCGGGCTTGCCGCCGGTACCGCCGGAGGGCTCGGAGGCCGGGGCTGCCGAACGGCGTCCGGGTGCCGCGCGGTGGCCGCCGCGCTGGCGCGCTCGTCTCTCGTCCGCTCGTCCCATGGGTCCCTTGGCTCCGCTTCCGTCTCGGGGTCAGCTCCGAAAGCTAACACCCCCCTATGTGACAAAGAGCGCCCGATCCACTCTTTTACGGACGTGAGAATGAGCACCCACCGGCACCCACCCCAAAGGAACCGACGGGCAGGAAGGGTTCAAGGTTGCCCGTGGGAACGCCCGAAAAAGCGGAGTTGCCCGTTCCGAACCCCCTATGCACCGGGGGTATACACCGTGTGTAGAGTGCTCGCCATGTCCATCGGTCACACCCTTCTAGGGCTCCTGGAGTCCGGCCCCCGGCACGGCTACGACCTCAAGCGGGCCTTCGACGACACCTTCGGCCACGACCGGCCGCTCGCCTACGGGCAGGTCTACGCGACCATGTCCCGGCTGCTCAAGAACGGCCTCGTGGAGGTCGAGGGCATCGAGGCGGGAGACGGTCCCGACCGGAAACGGTATGCCATCACCGACGCCGGCATCACGGACGTCGAGCGCTGGCTCGCGAGCCCGGAGAAGCCGGAGGACTACCTCCGCTCGACCCTGTACACCAAGGTCGTACTGGCCCTGCTGACCCACCGCGACGCCGCCGACGTCCTCGACACCCAGCGCGCCGAGCACCTGCGCACCATGCGCGTGCTCACCGACCGCAAGCGCAAGGGCGACCTGGCCGACCAGTTGATCTGCGACCACGCCCTGTTCCATCTGGAGGCCGACCTCAGATGGCTGGAACTGACCGCGGCACGCCTCGACAAACTTCGCACGGAGGTGGTCGCATGACCCCGCCCGACGGCTCCCTGCTCATCGCCCGGGACCTGCGCAAGTCCTACGGCCCCACCGCGGCCCTGGACGGCGCCGCCTTCTCCGTCCACCCCGGCGAGGTCGTCGCCGTGATGGGCCCCTCCGGCTCCGGCAAGTCCACCCTGCTGCACTGCCTCGCCGGGATCGTCCGCCCCGACTCCGGCTCGATCACCTACGCCGGACGCGAGCTGACCACCATGAGCGACAGCGAGCGCAGCGCGCTGAGGCGCGGCGAGTTCGGCTTCGTCTTCCAGTTCGGCCAGCTCGTCCCGGAGTTGACCTGTGTGGAGAACGTGGCGCTGCCGCTGCGGCTGAACGGCACCCCGCGCAAGCAGGCCGAACGGGCCGCGCTCACCTGGATGGAGCGGCTGGAGGTGGACGACCTGGGGCGCAAGCGGCCCGGCGAGGTCTCCGGCGGCCAGGGCCAGCGGGTCGCGGTGGCACGGGCCCTGGTCACCGGGCCCCGCGTGCTGTTCGCCGACGAGCCGACCGGCGCGCTGGACTCGCTCAACGGCGAGCGCGTGATGGAACTCCTCACCGACGCCGCCCGCTCCACCAACGCGGCCGTCGTCCTCGTCACCCACGAGGCCCGGGTGGCCGCCTATTCCGACCGCGAGATCGTGGTGCGCGACGGCCGGTCGCGGGACATGGAGCGCAGCGCATGAGCGTGCGGCAGTACGCCCGTGACCTGGGGATGGGGGCCCGGTTCGCCATGACCGGGGGGCGCGAGGGGTGGGTCCGTACGGCGCTGACCGCGGTCGGCGTCGGTATGGGCGTGGCGTTGCTGCTGCTCACCACCGCACTGCCCGGTGTCGTCTCCGCCCGCCACGCGGTGGAGGACGCCCGGACCGACTACACGTTCGCCGTGCACCCGCGCCCCAAGGGCGACGACACCCTGCTGCTGGCGGACACCGACACCTGGTGGCGGACCAAGTCCATCCGGGGCCGCCTCCTCGAACCCGAGGGCCCCAGGGCCCCGCTGCCGCCGGGCACCGACCGCTTCCCGGCCAAGGGCGAGATGCTGGTCTCCCCCGCGCTGGGCGAACTCCTCGCCTCCGGCGACGCGAAGCTGCTGCGCGAGCGGCTGCCGTACCGGATCACCGGGACCATCGGCGCCAAGGGGCTGCTCGGCCCGCGCGAACTCGTCTACTACGCGGGCGCCGAGGGCCTGAAGCCGCAGGCCGGGGGCTCCCGTACCGAGCGGCTGCGCGCGTTCGGGGACCCGCAGCCGCAGGCCGAACAGACCGACCCGGTGCTGCTGATGATGGTGCTGGTCGTGTTCGTGGTGCTGCTGATGCCGGTCGCGGTGTTCATCGCCGCCGCCGTGCGCTTCGGCGGCGAGCGGCGCGACCGCAGGCTGGCGGCGCTGCGGCTGGTGGGCGCCGACGGCCGCACCACCCGCCGGATCGCGGCGGGCGAGGCGCTGGCCGGCTCGCTGATCGGCCTGGTCATCGGCGCCGGACTCTTCCTGGCCGGACGGCAGCTCGCCGGGTCGGTGACGGTCATGGGCGAGAGCTTCTACCCCGCCTACCTCGACCCCTCTCCCCTCCTCGCCCTGCTGGTCGCCCTCGCGGTCCCGGCGTGCGCGGTGCTGGTGACCCTGCTGGCCATGCGCGGGGTGGTCATCGAGCCGCTCGGCGTGGTCCGTACCGCCGTGCCCGCCCGGCGCCGGCTGTGGTGGCGGCTGCTGCTGCCGCTGGCCGGGCTGGCGCTGCTCTACCCGATGATCGGGCAGGGTCACTCGAACGGCGACTTCAACCAGTACCTCGTCATCGCCGGTGTCCTGTTCCTCCTGATCGGCGTCACCTCGCTGCTGCCCTGGCTGGTGGAACGCGCCGTCGCCCGGCTCGACCCGGGCCCGCTGTCCTGGCAACTGGCTGTGCGCAGGCTCCAGTTGAGCAGTGGTACGGCGGCCCGCACGGTCAACGGGGTCGCGGTCGCCGTCGCCGGTGCCATCGCGCTCCAGATGCTCTTCGCGGGCGTGCAGGGCCAGTACGAGAAGAACACCGGGAAGGACCCGTCCCGCGCCCAACTGGAGATCGCCCTCTCCGACCACAGCCGCGTCGGCCCGGCCGCCGCCGCGGTCGCCCGGACCAAGGGGGTACGGGCGTCGGTGGGTCTGGCCACCGCCTCGCTCGGCGAGAAGCCACGCGACGCGGACGCCGCGCTCGACGTGATCGTGGGCGACTGCGCCTCGCTGCGCGAGCTGGCGCACCTGCCGTCCTGCCGCGACGGCGACACCTTCGCCCTCGCAAGCCCCGAGTACGGCACCGACTTCGACCGCGACTCCCGCGACGCCGTACTGCGCCCCGGCCACGACGCCTACATCGACCCCGCGTACGCCGACACCCAGGGCCTCTCGGTGCCGATCGCCGTGCCGGACCACCTGCGCTGGGCCACGGCCCGCGAGGACTCGCTGATGCCCCGCGCCAACGGCCTGCTGGTCACCCCGGCCGCGCTCCCCAAGGCCGCCCAACCGGCGCTGTACGGCGAGGTCTTCGTACGGATGGACCAGGCGCTGCCGGACGTGCAGGAGTACGTGCGCAACACCGCCGCGCGGGTCGACCCGTTCGCGGACATCATGGCCGTCACGCCGACCGAGACCTCCGCCCGGTACACCTCGCTGCGCACCGGCATGCTGATCGGTGCCTCCTGCGTGCTGATGCTGATCGGGGCGAGCCTGCTGGTCTCCCAACTGGAGCAGTTGCGCGAGCGGCGGAAACTGCTGTCGGCGCTGGTCGCGTTCGGCACCCGGCGCCGCACCCTCGGCCTGTCGGTGCTGTGGCAGTCGGCCCTCCCGATCACGCTGGGCCTGCTGCTGGCCGCGGGGGTGGGCGTCGGCCTGGGCGCGGTGCTGCTGCGGATGTCGGCGGCGAAGGTGACCGTGGTCTGGTCCGACGTGCTGGCGCTGACCGGCGTCGGCGCGGCCGTCGTCCTCGCGGTCACCCTGCTCACCCTGCCGCCCCTGCTCCGCATGACCCGCCCCGACGGACTGCGCACCGAGTAGCGGCTCAGTCCGCCGCGCCGCCCACGATCCGTACGGGCAGCGGGGTCATCGCCTCGCGCAGGGCCGCGGCCAGCTCCTCGTACTCGGCGGAGCGGGCCGCGGCCGTGCGCATGGCGAGGGCGATCCGGCGGCTCGGGGCCGGACCGGCGAAGGAGCTGGTGAGGACCTTGCTGCCACGGGTCGCCTCCAGCCGTATCGCGGTGCGGGGCAAAAGGGTGCAGCCGAGGCCGCCCGCGACGAGCTGGACCAGGGTGGAGAGGCCGGCGGCGGTCGTGGTGACCGGGGCCGCGCCGCCGCCCCGGATCTCCCGGCCGGCCTCCCGGCAGATCTCCAGCGCCTGGTCGCGCAGGCAGTGCCCCTCGTCCAGCAGGAGCAGGTTCAGCTCGCGCAGCGCCTCGCGCGGGATGCCGCTGCGGCAGCCGAGTTCGTGATCGAGCGGGGTGACGAGCACGAAGTCCTCGTCGAACAGCGGGAGTTCGCTCACGCCGGGCACACCGAGCGGCACGGCGAGCAGCAGCAGGTCGAGCCGTCCGGAGTGCAGGCCCTCCAGCAGGCTGGCGGTCTGCTCCTCGTGCACCTGGAGGTCGAGCTGCGGATAGCGCTCGTGCACCAGGCGCAGCACGGTCGGCAGCAGATAGGGGGCGACGGTCGGGATGGCGCCGAGCCGCAGCACCCCGGTGAAGGGCGCCCGTACCGCCTCGGCCTCCTCCAGCAGCGCGCCCATCTCGGCCAGCACCGCCTTGGCCCGCACCGCGAGCCGCTCCCCGGCGGCCGAGAGCAGCACCTTGCGCGTCGTACGCTCCACCAGGGCCACGCCGAGGGTCTCCTCCAGCGCGGCGACCGCCCCGGAGAGCGCGGGCTGGCTCATCCCGATGGCGGCGGCCGCGTCCCGGAAGTGCAGATGCTCGGCGACCGCGGTGAAGGCGCGCAACTGCGCCAGGGTCGGCTGCTTCCGCTTGCCACTACTGATGGTCACTGATAGCCACCTCCGATCAACCAGACCGAGTGTAGCTATTTCACTAATCAATCCACCCTGTGCCACCATCGGCCCAGTCCAACCCATGGGAGACATCCCGCAAGCTGGGGTGTCCCCGCGCTGCAAGGAGAGCACGTGCTCACTGTCGGTGACAAGTTCCCCGAGTTCGAACTGACCGCCTGCGTCTCGCTGGAGAAGGGCAAGGAGTTCGAGACGATCGACCACAAGACCTACGAGGGCAAGTGGAAGATCGTTTTCGCGTGGCCCAAGGACTTCACCTTCGTGTGCCCGACCGAGATCGCGGCCTTCGGCAAGCTGAACGACGAGTTCGCCGACCGTGACGCGCAGGTCCTCGGCTTCTCCGGTGACTCCGAGTTCGTCCACCACGCCTGGCGCAAGGACCACCCGGACCTGACCGACCTGCCGTTCCCGATGATGGCGGACTCCAAGCACGAGCTGATGCGCGACCTGGGCATCGAGGGCGAGGACGGCTTCGCCAAGCGCGCCGTCTTCATCGTCGACCAGAACAACGAGATCCAGTTCACCATGGTGACCGCCGGCTCCGTCGGCCGTAACCCCAAGGAGGTCCTGCGGGTCCTCGACGCCCTCCAGACGGACGAGCTGTGCCCGTGCAACTGGAGCAAGGGCGAGGACACCCTCGACCCGGTCGCGCTGCTGGCTGGTGAGTGACCCATGTCGCTCGACTCGCTGAAGTCCCGCGTCCCGGACTACGCCAAGGACCTGAAGCTCAACCTGGGCTCGGTCATCGGCAACTCCGACCTCCCCGCCCAGCAGCTCTGGGGCACCGTGCTGGCGACCGCGATCGCCTCGCGCTCCCCCATCGTGCTGCGTGAGCTGGAGCCGGACGCGAAGGCCAACCTCTCGCCCGAGGCGTACGACGCGGCCAAGTCCGCCGCCGCCATCATGGCGATGAACAACGTCTTCTACCGCACCCGGCACCTGCTGTCGGACCACGAGTACGGCACCCTGCGCGCCGGTTTGCGGATGAACGTCATCGGCAACCCCGGCGTCGACAAGGTCGACTTCGAGCTGTGGTCGTTCGCGGTCTCCGCGATCAACGGCTGCGGTCTGTGCCTCGACTCGCACGAGCAGGTGCTCCGCAAGGCCGGTGTCGAGCGCGAGGTGGTCCAGGAGGCGTTCAAGATCGCCTCGGTGATCCAGGCGGTCGGCGTCACGCTTGAGGCCGAGGCCGTCCTCGCCGAGTAGTACCCCGCCCGAAGGCCCCGCTCAGACCTGCTGAGCGGGGCCTTCGGTGGTTTCGCGGGTGTCGTCGGGGGCGGTGCCCCCGGCCGGCTCCGCTTCGGCCCGGACGGGGGGCTGGTCCTCGGCCGCCGCGTCCGCAGGGTCTCCTATCTCCGTCGCCGGCCAGTGCTGCTCGGCCGAGTACTTCCTCAAGTACCCCACCACCGTGTTCGTCACCGCCACCAGCGGTACGGCGACCACCGCGCCGCCGATGCCGGCCACCATGCCGCCGGCCGCGACCGTGAGGACCACCGCGAGCGGATGGACCCGGACCGCCCGGCCGAGGATGAACGGCTGGAGGACGTGGCCCTCGATCTGCTGGACCGCGAGCACCACCACCAGCGTCATCAGGGCGGTGAACACGCCCTGCGTCACCAGCGCGACCACGATGGCGAGCGCACCGGAGGCGACCGCGCCGACCAGCGGGATGAACGAGAACAGGAAGATGAAGACCGCCAGCGGCACCGCCATCGGCACGTCGAGGAAGTAGATCCCGAGCCCGATGAATATGGCGTCGATCAGCGCGACCAGCACTGTGCCGCGTACGTACGCGGTCAGGGTGGCCCAGGCGCGCGGACCGGCACCGGCCACGCCCGGACGGGCGGCGGCGGGCACCAGCTTCAGGAACCACTCCCAGATCCGCCTGCCGTCGTAGAGCAGGAAGAGCGTGGAGAAGAAGACCAGCAGGATGCCGGTCAGCGCCTCGACGACGACCTGAACTCCCTCAAGTCCGGCGGAAGTTATCTGGTCGGTGTTGGCTCCGACGGCCTCGCGCAGGTTCTTGGCGATCTGGTTGATCTGCTTGTCGGTGACGTGGAACGGGCTCTTGAGCAGCCAGTTGCGCAGATCGTCGATGCCGTTCTGGATCTGGCTGGAGAGGGTGTCGATGTTCTCCATGACCTGCCAGGTCACGAACCAGCCGAGCAGCCCGATGATCACGAAGCCCGATATGGCGGTGAGCGCCGTCGACGGGCCGCGCGGCATGCCGTACCGCATCAGCCGGGCCACGGTCGGCTGCAGCAGCGCGGTCACCAGCAGGGCCACCACGAACGCGAACACCACGAGCTGGACGGCGCTGATGACCCGCATCAGCACCCAGACCGTGCCGGCCAGCACCAGCAGCCGCCAGCCCGCCTCGGCCGCGACCCGCACTCCCCACGGCACGGCGTGCGCGGGGTCGGGGCGCGGGGCGGTCGGAGCCGGGCGGGGCGCGGGTACGGCCACCGCCTCGGGGGGTCCCTCGGGCCCGGCGTGCTCCTTCTGGACCTCGGCGCGGCGCTTGTCCAGGCGCTCGCTCATCTCGGTCAGTCCGGCACCGAGCCGGCCGAGCCATCCTGGCATTCGCGTCATGTTCCGTACCCTTCCCCCGCGGTCCGGGCCCACTCCGGCGCGCTTGGCCGCGCCGGGGAGCCGTGCGAGGACGACCGTACATGGCGAAAGCCCCTCACCCCGTGAGGGGGAGGGGCTGCGCGCGGCCGGGTGTCAGAGGCCGCTTTAGTACCAGTGGTTGGCCTGCCAGAAGGTCCACGCCTCGCACGGGCTGCCGTAGCGGCTGTCCATGTAGTTGAGGCCCCACTTGATCTGGGTGGCCGGGTTGGTCTGCCAGTCGGCGCCGACCGAGGACATCTTGGAGCCGGGCAGGGCCTGGAAGAGACCGTAGGCACCGGAGGAGGCGTTCACGGCACGGTAGTTCCAGCTCGACTCGTGGTCGACGATGTTGCTGAAGCACTGGAACTGGCCGGCGCCCACCATCTGACGGGCCATGGCCTGGATCTGGGCGACGGAGTAGCTGCTCTGCGGAGCGAAGCTGGAGGCGTCGCGGACATCGCTGCGGCTGGCGGCGGCGGCCTTGGTCTCGGCACGCTCCTTCGCCAGCTCGGCCGCCTTCTCGGCGTCCTTCTTCTTGGCGATGGCCGTCTCGGCGGCGGCCTTGCGGGCCGCTGCCTCCGCGTCCTTCTTGGCGCTCGCGTCGGCCGCGATGGCCTGCGCGTCCGCCTGCTGCGTCAGGGACGCGGTCTGAACCTGCGCCTGCTGATCCGCGGGGAGCTCAGCGAGGAGCGTGGTGTCGGCAGCCGTCGGCTCGGCGTCGTTGTTCTGCGCGACGCTGCCCGAGGCAACTCCGACGACGCTTCCTACGGCGGTGACCGCGGTGGCGGAGGCCACTGCGAATCCCCGGACCGAAATCCGGCTCACACGGTTTCCTTCCAGCATCGCCCGCTTCGGTGACCGTGGCGGACGCAATCGTGCCCCCGACACTGGCCTCCCAACTGAAGGGTCACAGGAGACACGGGCCCGGTGGGAACTCCCGCACGGGGAGCGCCGCGTGATGCTCGGGCGGCATACGACGACGCTATGGAGTTGGCGACTTGCTCCGTGGATCGCGCCTGCCGGGGGGCTGGAACGTGCCTCGGGGTACAGGTGTGTCGTATGCGGGGCCTGACAGGACTGAGACTCTGCCGTAACCCGATGGCGAGTGGCAATTCCGAGTTGCGTGTGAAAGCTCACACCTCGTTTGGCCCAAGGGAATTCAGGAAATACCCGCGCACGCAGACGCCGCCCGGCTAAGCTCTTCGGCTTCTGCGGGCGGCGCCTGTGGTTGTCCGAGGACGGGTCAGATGTGGCCGTCCTCCAGCATTTCGGTCACCAGCGCCGCGATCTGGGACCTTTCGGACCGGTTCAGCGTGACGTGCGCGAAGAGCGGATGCCCCTTCAGCTTCTCCACGACGGCCACCACGCCGTCGTAGCGGCCGACACGCAGGTTGTCCCGCTGCGCCACGTCATGGGTGAGCACCACCCGCGAGTTGGCGCCGATCCGGGAGAGCACCGTCAGCAGCACGTTGCGCTCCAGCGACTGCGCCTCGTCCACGATCACGAAGGCGTCGTGCAGCGAGCGGCCGCGGATGTGGGTGAGCGGGAGGACCTCCAGCATCCCGCGCGCCGTGACCTCCTCGATGACCTCCCGGCTGGTGACCGCCGAGAGCGTGTCGAAGACCGCCTGGGCCCAGGGGCCCATCTTCTCCGACTCGCTGCCCGGCAGATAGCCCAGTTCCTGCCCGCCGACCGCGTACAGCGGCCGGAAGACCATCACCTTCTGGTGCTGGCGGCGCTCCAGGACCGCCTCCAGGCCGGCGCAGAGCGCCAGCGCCGACTTGCCGGTGCCCGCGCGGCCGCCCATGGAGAGGATGCCGACGTCCGGATCGAGCAGGAGGTCGAGCGCGATGCGCTGCTCGGCGCTGCGGCCCTTGATGCCGAACGCCTCCCGGTCGCCGCGCACCAGCCGGACATTGCCGTCCGGGGTGACGCGGCCGAGTGCCTTGCCGCGCTCGGACTGGATGGTCAGTCCGGTGTGCACGGGCAGCTCGGACGCCTCGGGGACGAACACATGGCCTTCCTCGAAGAGGATGTCCACCTGTTCACCGGGGAGCGTCAGCTCGGACATGCCGGTCCAGCCGGAGGAGTCCGTGATGGCGAGTTCGGCGCGGTACTCCTCGGCCAGCAGACCGACCGAGGACGCCTTGATCCTGAGCGGCAGGTCCTTCGACACGACGGTGACGTCGAACCCCTCGGCCTGGAGATTCCGGGCCACCGCCAGGATGCGGGAGTCGTTGTCCCCCAGGCGGTAGCCGCTGGGCAGCACGCTGGGGTCCGAGTGGTTGAGCTCGACACGGACGGTCCCGCCGAGTTCCCCGATCGGGATGGGGGCGTCGAGTCGGCCGTACCGCACCCGGTAGTCGTCCAGCAGGCGCAGGGCCTGGCGGGCGAAGTAGCCGAGTTCGGGATGGTGCCGCTTGGCCTCCAGCTCGGTGACCACGACGATCGGGAGCACTACCTCGTGCTCCTCGAACCGGGTCACGGCGTTGGGGTCGGCCAGCAGGACGCTGGTGTCGAGAACATAGGTGCGCCGGTCGGGCTTGTGGCGCTTTGTGCTGGTCACCACGGAAGGACGTACCCCCTCGGATGAGGTCGGGGAGCGACGAAGTGGAACTGGACCGGTCTGAGATCCCCGCGCGCGGCGGGCCGCAGACCGGCCCTCCGCCGCTGCTGCCGTGCCTGCGAGGCGCGGTCGGGCTGGTGCAAAGGACCTCCCGGGCGGGCGACCCCGTGCCGCCCGCTGAGTCCGACGCCCGTGGTTCGGGTGTCGGCCTGAGAGCGTTATGCCCTCGATCGCGCGCGACCATGCAGAAGCGGCCACCGGCAGGCCGGTGAACTCCTTGTTACTTCCGGGCGAGGCCGGGTACACGTGGGCACCCCATCGGACGGGGTGCCGCCGGGGTGCCCGGTGTGTCCCGGTGCGGGCGCGGGCGCAGGTCAGCCGCCGTAGCGGCGGTGCCGGGCGGCGTAGTCGCGCAGGGCGCGCAGGAAGTCGACCTTGCGGAAGGCCGGCCAGAAGACCTCGCAGAAGTAGTACTCCGAGTGGGCGGTCTGCCAGAGCATGAATCCGGAGAGCCGCTGCTCGCCGCTGGTGCGGATGACCAGGTCGGGGTCGGGCTGGGCGCCGGTGTAGAGGTGGCGGCCGATCATGTCGACGTCCACGGACTCGGCCAGCTCGCCCATGCTGACGCCCTTGGCCTGGGCGTCGGCCAGCATGGAGCGCACGGCGTCGGCGATCTCCTGGCGGCCGCCGTAGCCGATGGCGACGTTGACCACTATGCCGTCGACGTGGGCGGTGCTCTCGGCGGCCTGCTTGAGGGTCTGCTGCATCCCGGCGGGCAGCAGGTCGGGGGTGCCGACGTGGTGCACGCGCCAGCGGCCGTCCTCGGCGAGGGTGCGCACGACGCCGTCGATGATGTCCAGCAGGGGGCCCAGCTCGTCCTGCGGCCGGTCGAAGTTGTCCGTGGAGAGCAGCCAGAGGGTGACGACCTTGACGTCGGTCTCGTCGCACCAGCCGAGGAACTCCTCGATCTTCTCGGCGCCGGCCCGGTGGCCGTGGACCGTGCTGGAACCCGCGGCCTTCGCCCAGCGGCGGTTGCCGTCCATGATCACGCCGATGTGCTCCGGCACCGACGCGTGGTCCAGGTGACCTTCCACCCGGCGTGCGTAGACCCTGACCAGCAGGCCGCGCAGCTTGTCGCGCAGGTTCACGTGAGGCCCCTCCAAAACGCCGCGGTCGCTGTTCCCGCGGACGCCGAGCCTACCCGCGCCGCGCACGCCCAAGAAAAACGGGCCGGTCCGTGGGGGGGGAGACGGACCGGCCCGAGGGGGGGTTTCCACCATAACCCTTCGTGAGGGCAGAAGCGTGCCCCGGCGCGCCACAACTACGCTGCGGAGTCACCCGGCGACGCCGCGCTGAGCGCGGAATGCTTGGTTCAGGGGTATCCGGTGGCCGGTTCACAGCGGATTCCCAGGCGATCCGTCCTCTCAGCGAACGATCATCAGGTTTTTACGCCACTTCAGCGACCTCGGCGGTCCCGCTCCGGGGTCCCTCCGACGGACGACCCCGCCGACGAACGGTGACTTGACCATTCCGCTAAGCGACGGCCCCGGCGGTGGCCGGTTTCCGGGCCACGAACAGGTGGCGCGTGCTGTGCGCCACGAAGGGGCCGGACGCCGTGATCTCCGCGTGCAGCGCCCGCAGCCGCTCCTCGTACGCCTCGACGGTGAAGCCCGGCACCATCCAGATCACCTTGCGCAGGAAGTGCACGACGGCGGCGATGTCGCGGAACTCCATCCGCAGCCGCGCCCTCCGCAGCTCCTCGACCTCCAGCCCGGCCGCCTCGGCCCCTTCCCGCTCCCGCTCGGGGTCCCGGCCCGCGCGCACCGCCTCCGGCTGCGGCCCGAGGAAGTACTCGACCAGCTCGAACGCGCTCGCCGGTCCGACGTGCTGGGCGAAGTAGGTGCCGCCCGGCTGCAGCACCCGTGCGATCTCGGGCCAGTCCGGGGTCACGGGGTGGCGGCTGAGCACCAGGTCGAAGGTGGCGGCGGCGAAGGGCAGGGGTGCGGTGTCCGGGGCGGCGACGACCACCGCTCCGTGCGGGGCGAGCAGTGCGGTCGCCCGCGCCACGTTCGGGGGCCAGCCCTCGGTGGCCGCGAGCACGGTGGGGCGGGCCGGGGCGGCCTGCCTCAGCGCGAAGTCGAGCACCTCGCCGCCGCCGGTCTGGAGGTCGAGCGCGGCCCGCGCCCGCGCCAGCCGCTCCCCCGCCGAACGGGCGTAGCCCCACTGCGGCCGCTCCTCCGTGGCCCGGCCCGCGAACCAGGAGAAGTCCCAGCCGTCGGTGGGCACGGCGGCGCCTTCGGCCACCAGCTCCTCGAAAGTCCTGTCCATGGGGGCATGGTTCTGGAGCGGGTGGCCCGGCGTCACGGGGTTTTCGCGGTCACGGGGTCTTCGCGGGCGGGCCGTCGAGGACCAGGAGCACGAAGCCCTCCTCGTCGGGCTCCCCCACCCGCGTGAAGCCGTGCTTCTCCAGCAGGGCGACGGAGGCGGTGTTGCCGGCGGAGGGGTCGGCGTACAGGGGGCGTACGGGCTCCTCGGTGAGGAAGAGGCCGAGGGCGCGGGTGCCTATGCCCCGGCGCCAGTAGGGGCGGCCCAGCCAGTAGCCGACGAAGCGTCTGCCCTCTTGCGTCCAGGAGACGACGTTGCCCGCGACTTCGCCGGCCACGGTGACCGTGCGCACCAGGCAGTCGGGGTCGGGGAGGATGCGGGTGCGCCAGTGGGTGAGGAAGGCTTCGCGGGGGCGCGGGGTGAACCGGGAGCGGCGGACTGCCTCCGGGTCGTGTTCGAAGGCGAGGAAGATCTCGAGGTCGTCCTCGGTCACGCCGCGCAGGCGTACGTCTTCTGTCTCGGCTGTCATGGTCCGGAGTGTGGCAGGGGGCACTGACAATCGCGTGCGGCCTGTGGACGGTGGGTACGGTCCCGGCGGAGGTGGGGCCGAATGGCGCGCTGGCGGGACGGGCAGGGGACTCTGACGGTGCATCGGCCGGGGGGCGAGGTGCGCGTTCCGCTGGAGCTGGCGGTGTCCTACCGGGCCCGTACCCGGGGGCTGCTCGGGCGGGACGCGGTGGAGGGGGCTCTGCTGCTGTCGCCGGCCGCGAGTGTGCACACCTTCGGGATGCGGATGGCCATCGACGTGGCGTACCTGGACCGCTCCCTGCGGGTACTGGCGGTCCGCACGATGGTGCCGGGGCGCCTGGGGCTGCCCCGGCTACGGTCCCGGCACGTACTGGAGGCCGGGGCCGGGGTGATGGCGGGGTGGGGGCTGGTGGCGGGGGTCGTGGTGTCGGTGGGGTAGGCCCCTACTGGGCGGTGCGGGGGAAGGAGACCTCCACGCGGCGGTTCTTCTTGCGGCCCGCTTCCGTGGAGTTGTCGGCGATGGGGTACTGCTCGCCGTAGCCGCGTACCTCGAAGGTGACGTCGGGGGCGTTGAGGTCCTGGTCGAGTACGGCCTGTACGGCGTTGGCCCTTCGCTTGGAGAGGACGTCGCCGTGGGCGGAGGAGCCGAGGTTGTCGGTGAAGCCGAAGACGCGTACGCGGGTGGCCTTCTGCTTCTCGATCTCCTCGGCGATGGCGGTGATGCGGGCGCGGGCCTCCGGGCCGAGCTTGGCGCTGTCCTTGCCGAAGAGGACTTCCGCCTGGAGGGCGAAGGTGACGTCGGCGTTGGTGTCCTCGCGGCGCTCGTCCCCGCTCTGGTCCTCGACGACCGACTTGATGTCCAGCACCTTCGCTCCCGCGAGCGTGGCGCCCTCCGGCAGCTTCAGGTCCGGATCGGTGGGGTCCACCTTCACCGGCGCGGCAGCACTCGCCTCCGTACCGGGCGGCTCACTGGGCCCGTCCGCGTGGGCGGGGGTGAGGGGGGTGAGGAGGGCCGCGGTGGCGGTGGCCAGGAGGCGGGCGAGACGGGTGGGGGTCACGGGGGGCCTCAGTCGGAGATTTTCAGAGGGGCGCTGGAGAACGTCGGCAACTGGAGCGTCACCTCGGCCGTGCCCTCGGGCGGGGCGGGGAACTGGATGAAGACCGGGATGGTCTGGCCGGACTGGATGGTCGTCAGCCCGGTGGTCGTCAGCGGCCGGCCGTCGGTGTCCCGCAGCACGTAGTAGCGCTTCTTGCCCTTGGGGTCCACGAGGGTCGCGCCGCCCAGTGACGTGCCGTGCTGCACGATCTCGGTCTCGTCGCCGCGGAGACCGGACGGAATCACCAGCGATTTGGCGCCGTCGTTCTTCAGCACCCCGTTGACGGTGACGAAGCCGCCCGAGTCGCGGTCGGCCGAGGTGACCTGGAGCAGCAGGCCGTCCTGGCCCCGCAGTTCGGCGATCGGGTCCTGCGACTGTCCTTCCTGAGTGCTCGGCCCGGAGCCGTCACCCTTGGAAGCGGAGGCCGATGCCGAGGACTCGGGCTTCTTGTCGTCGCCGCCACCTCCGCAACTCACCACGCCAAGGGAAAGACCCGTCGCGATAACCAAGGCGACCGCCCCCCTTCGAGCCCTTGCGGTGAATCCGATACTCATCGCTCCGCTTCCTTCATCGCTCGTCATTCACTGGTCAGTCGGCCAGATGGACATCAAAGAGGTCTTCGGGACCGGGCAGATCACCGTCACCGTCCGGCTTGAGGTCCCAGAGAGTTCCGTCGCAGTCGAGCCGGGGCAGCGCGTGCCCCGCGCCGACGAGGTCGAAGGTGCAGCGCGGCTTGATCACGGCGGTGGCGGAGGCCGAAGCCTTGAGGCCGTCCGTACCGGGCACGACGGAATGCCCGACGGTTTTGTTGGTCGTGACATCGGCGGTGTATTCCAGCGCGACGCCGTCGCAGCCGTCGAGTTGCGCGTCGTTCTGGGCCGCCAGCTCGCCTGCCCGCCAGCACGGGTTGTCGACGGGTGCGGTGCCGTCGAAGATGTCATCCCACTTGGTGGGGTCGAGCAGGTCGTCCACCCAGGCGTCGGCCAGTTGGTCACGCGCGTTCTGCGCGGCGGCGAGGGCCGCGGCGTCGGCGGCGGTCTGGGCGCCGCTCCGGTTGACGGCGGCCTGACCGACCGCCAGATAGGCCAGGGCAAGAAAGAGCAGGCCCGCCACCACCGTGATGTAGATGGGGAAGACCTGCCCGGCGTCGCCTTTTCGGCGAGCGATCATCACACGATTTTGTTGATCTGCGTCATGATCTTGTCGAGGATCGCCGAACCAATGCTCGTTCCCGTCACGGCCAGCACGATCGCCACCACCACTGCGATGATTCCCAGGTACTCGACGGCGGTCTGGCCTTTGTCGTTGGTACGGCGCTGCATGGCAACCAGCAGCTTCAGAATCGGATCGCCCATGGTGTTCCCCTCCGGATGTGTCTCCGATCCGCGCACCGTACGGCGGTAAGAGGAGGTGGGCCCAGGGTCCGTGGGCCCAGTGCCGGGCCCATTCGGTGCGGGTGAACGCCATCTCACGCCACCCCTAACCACTTCGCGGTCGCCTGGGATCTGTTGGTGGTGTGGAGTTTGGCGAAGATGTGGTTGATGTGGTTCTTGACGGTTTTCTCGCTGATGAAGCAGGTGGCGGCGATCTGATGGTTCGTCATGCCGGATGCGATGAGGTCCATGATCTCCGCCTCTCTGCTGCTCAGTTGAAAACTCGACCGGAATGACTGTCCCACAGAGGATTGCATCTGCGAAAGGGTTTTGGCAGACATATCCCAAGCAGGAGCAGGAAGTTCGGGTTCCGTGTGTGCACTCGCACCCGGCACAGCCGCCGGAGGCAACAGCGCGCGCACCGCCCCCGGCGTCACATGCGGACGCCCCTCGCACACATCCCGCACCGCCCGCACCAACTGTTCCGTGTCGAATTCCCCGTGCACCAGATATCCCCCCGCCCCCAGCCGCAAAGCCTCCCGCACGGTCCCGCTCTCATGGCTGTAGGTCAGCATCATGACGGGCGCCAGCCGGACCAGGTGGGGCAATGCCGAGATTCCGTCGACACCAGGCATCCGGACGTCGAGGAGGACGACGTCCGGCCGGTGCCGCAGCGCGGCCTCGTACGCCTCGCGCCCGTCCGCCGCCTCGGCCACCACGGTGGTGTCCTCGCGGCCGGAGAGCAGCGCGGTGAGGCCGGCGCGGACCACGGGGTTGTCGTCGGCGACCACGAGACGCAGCGGGCCGGTGGGGGGTGGGAACCGCATCGGAGTCTCCTTTCGAGGGTTTCGCGGGTTCATTCGGGCAGGGGGAGTTCGACGCCGATCTCGGTGCCGGAGGCGTGTCCGCCCCGGCCGATACGGATGCGCGCCCCCGCCGACGCGGCCCGCTCCACCATGCCGAGCAGCCCGAAGTGGCCTTCGGCGCGCAGGGTTTGGAGGGTGATGTCCGCCGGGAGGCCCTTGCCGTCGTCGTGGATGGAGAGGCGGAGGTGGCCGTCCTGGACGCCCGCCGTCACGACGACCCGGGTCGCGTTCGCGTGGCGGTGGGCGTTGTCGAGGGCCTCGGCGGTGAGGGCCAGGAGGGCGCGGGTGGTGGGCGGGGGGAGGGGCGGTAGCGGGTCGCCGGTGCGGTGGCAGGTGGCGGGGAGGCCGGTACGGGTGGTGAAGTCGGCCGCCTGGAGGTTGAGTTGTGGCCAGAGCGGGGCTTGGGGTGCCTCCTCGCGGAGGTCGGTGAGGAGTTCGCGGGATTCCGCCGCCGCCCGGCGGGCCGAGCGGGCGACCAGTTCCGCCTCCCGGCGCAGGCGGGCGGGGTCGGGGGTGGCGGCGGAGGCGGTGACGGCGAGGGCATCGGAGGCGAGGGCCACGCCGTGCAGGGTCTTGGCGAGGGAGTCGTGCATCTCGCGGGCGAGCCGGGCGCGTTCGGACTGTACGGCCTCCGCGGCGGCCAGTCGGGCGCGTACGGCGGTCAGGGCGTGGGTGGCGGTGCCGAGCCGGAGCATCAGATTGCGCAGGGTGGAGCCCATCGCGCCGGTGATGACGCACAGGCCGGGCAGCAGCAGGGTCTCCGCGAGCCCGGTGTGCCGTCCGGCGTCCAGGGTGGCGTGGACGAGGAGCAGGATCAGCGACTGGAGCGAGGCGAAGAAGGCGGCACCGCGCCAGCCGTAGAGCAGCCCGGCCAGCAGCGGGGTGCAGACGCTGACGTAGGCGAGGGTGGTGTCCGGCCCGGCGGAGATCAGCAGCAGGGACCCGAAGAGGGTGTCGACGGCGAGCAAGCTGGGGTGTCGCAACAGCAACGGCCCGAACCGCCCCCAGTCCCGGAACAGCACGTACGACACCATGAACGTGACGACCACCGCCGCCCCCACCAGCCGCGCCCCCAGCCCCGGCGCCGCGTTCAGCAACGCGGCAGGCGCGGCCAGCACGATCATCGCCAGCCGAAACCCGAACACCTGTCGTCCGACGGCTTGCAGAGCTCGAACCTGAAGCCCCTCGGGGGGTACGGCACCGGCCGCAGCAGCAGTCGCCGGAGGTTCCCCCTCCCTGTCCTCCCTGTCCTCCCTGGCCGCCCGCTCTTCCCTCACCTGCTCCCCCGGCCTCCGCGCCATACCCCCACCTCCCCCCAGACCCTTCCCCTCCCTACTCCCCCGCCAACGACCCGAAGTCCACCCCGGAGCCCAGCAGAAGGCCCGCGCCCAGCAGGAGCATCGTTGCCGGGACCATGAACGTTGTGATCATCAGCGTGGCCTTGGGGACCGCGCGAGCGGCTTTGCGGCGGGCGTTCTGGGCGTCGGTGCGGCGCATGTCCTTGGCCAGGGAGACCAGGGTGTCGACGATGGGGGCGCCGAGTTCCTCGCCCTGCTGGAGGGCGGTGACGAACATGGCGACCTGTTCGGAGTCGTTGCGGCGGCGGAGTTCGGTGAAGGCTTGGCGGCGGGTCATGCCGAGGTCCATCTGGCGGAGGGTGATGCGGAGTTCGTCGGCCCAGGGACCCTCGTAGCGGGTGGAGACGCGGTCGAGGGCCTGGCGGAAGCCGAGGCCGGCGCTGACGACCACGGCGAGGACGTCGAGGAAGTCCGGCAGGGTGCGCTCGATGACGTCCCGGCGGACCCGGATCGCGGACCAGATGCCGACCTCGGTCCAGAAGGCGCCGAAGGCGAGCAGGAGGAGGGCGACGAACCACTGGCCGCGCAGCAGGAAGACCAGGAAGCCGAGGGTGCCGAGCACGCCGTAGACCGCGCGGCGGGCGGCGTAGCGGTCGATGGTGAGACCGCCGGGGTTGCCCGCGAGGTCGATGCGGCGGCGGTAGCGGGCGACCAAGGCGGGGCCCATGAGGCGCAGTACGAGGGGCGCGTACCGCATGCCCATGCGGTCGATGACGGAGCCGACCGCGCCGGTGCGGGTGGCGCCGATCTCCAGGGCGACGGCGAGGTCGCCGGGCAGCTTGGTCTCGGCGCGGTACATGCGGACGCCCGCGAAGGCGCCCCAGACGCCGAGGGCCGCCAGCAGGGCGAGCAGGAGTTCCATCCGGTACGTCATCCCCTCACACGTCGATCCGGCTCATGCGGCGGATGAGGACGAACCCGACCGCGTACAGGGCGAAGGCGACGATCACGCAGCCCTGGCCGACCGGTGAGCCGGTCAGGCGTTCCAGGGCGCCGTCCTTGACGCCGTTCATCAGGAAGAGCGCGCCGATGCCGAGGGCGGGCACGGCGTACGAGGTCATGGTGACCTGGGAGAGCTGGGTACGGATCTCGCGCCGGGTCTCCTTGCGCTCCTCCAGCGTCTCGGTGAGGTTGCGCAGCGCGGAGACGACCTGGCCGCCCGCCCGGTTGGAGAGCACCAAGGTCGTGACCAGGACGACGAGTTCGCGGGAGGGCAGCCGGGCGGCGAGTTCGCCGAGTGCGTCCTCCATGGAGTGGCCGATCGCCAACTGGTCGGCCACCTGCGAGAGTTCCTCCCCGGCCGGGGCCTCCAGCTCCTCGGCGGCCATGCCGATGGCGGTGCGCAGGGCGAGACCGGCCTGGGTGGCGTTGGCCAGGATGCGGGCCAGTTCCGGGAGTTGGTTGATGAAGCGCTCGATGCGTTTCTGGCGTTGCCAGTTGAGGAACTGCACGGCCGCCCAGATGCCGAGGAGCCCGGCGATGGGACCGAAGAAGGGCGCGAGGGTGGCCTGGCCGACGAGCCAGAGCGCGGCGACCGCGGTGAGCATCCCGGCGAAGAACTCGCCGGGGGTGAGGTCGAGTCCGGTGGCGGCGAGCCGGAGTTGCAGCGCGCGGCCCAGCGCGGTGCGGCGCAGCCGGCGGTCCAGGCCGCGGAAGTGCCGTTTGCGGCCGCCTCCCGTCACCTGGTCGGCGTGCGCGAGCCGGTCCTCCAGGGCGGCGCGCCGGGCCCGGCCGGAGGCGTAGGTCTGGACGCCCGCGACGGCGAGGAGGCAGGTCAGCAGGGTGATGCCGGTGGTGAGCTGCGCGAGGGTGGACAGATCCATGGGCCTACCTGGCCTCTCGGGTGGCGAGCTGGTCCGCGGTGCGGGCCACGCCGAACGCCTGGGGCACGGGCTGGCCGGCCATGTAGAGGCGGTCGGCGGTGCGCCGGGGCAGCGGGAAGTACTGGAAGGCGCCGTGGACCTGGCCGTCGGCGGTCATGGGGCGGGCGTCGAAGCGGGCCACGGTCGCCAGCCGGTACGGCTCCCCGCCGTGGCTGTCCAGCAGGGCGACCTCGGTGATCCGGCGGGCGCCGTCCGCGAACCGGGTGAGCTGGACCAGTACGTCGACCGCGCTGTTGATCTGGTCGTGCAGCGCGGCGAACGGCACCTCCACGTCGGACATGGAGGCGAGGGTCTGGAGGCGGGTGAGGGCGTCCTCGGCGCTGTTGGCGTGCACGGTGGCGAGCGAGCCGTCGTGGCCGGTGGACATGGCCTGGAGCATGTCCAGCGACTCCCCGCCGCGCACCTCGCCGACCACGATGCGGTCGGGCCGCATGCGCAGGGAGTTGCGGACGAGGTCGCGGATGGTGACCTGGCCGCTGCCCTCGACGTTGGGCGGCCGGGACTCCAGGCGGACCACATGGGTCTGCTGGAGCTGGAGTTCGGCGGAGTCCTCGATGGTGATGATGCGCTCGTGCGCCGGGATCAGCCCGGACAGGGCGTTGAGCAGGGTGGTCTTGCCGGTGCCGGTGGCGCCGGAGACGATCACGTTGAACTTGGCCTGCACCAGCCCGGCGAGCAGCAGCAGCATGTGGTCGTCGAGCGAGCCGAAGCCGATCAGCTCCTTCAGGGTGTAGGAGCGCGGGAAGCGGCGGATGGTGAGGACGGGGCCGCTCAGGGAGAGCGGCGGGATGATGACGTTGACGCGCTCGCCGGACGGCAGCCGGGCGTCGACCATCGGATTGGACTCGTCCACGCGGCGGTTGACGGTGGAGACGATGCGTTCGATGGTCTGCATGAGCTGGTCGGCGGAGGCGAAGCGCAGCGGCAGCCGTTCGACCCGGCCGCCGCGCTCGACGAAGATCGAGTCGGGGCCGTTGACCATGATCTCGGTGACGGAGGCGTCCTCCAGGAGGGGTTCCAGGATGCCGAGGCCGAGCGCCTCGTCCACCACGCGCCGGATGAGCCCGGCGCGTTCGGCGGTGGAGAGCACCGGGCCCTCGCGGCTGATGATGTGGCCGAGGACGCGTTCGAGCCGGGCCCGGCGCTCGGCGGCGGCCAGCGAACTCATCTCCGCGAGATCGATCTCTTCCAGCAGCTTGGCCCGGTAGGAGGCGACCAGATGTCCGTCCTCGCCCCGGCTGCCCTGCTCCTCGGGGGAGTTGATGCGTGCCCGCAGGCTCATGGGGCGGCCCTCCTCAGTGGTCGACCGGCATGGTGGCGGACTTGACGGCGTTCCCCAGGTCCCAGCCGGGTACGACGTCGGGGATCTTGACGGTCGCGGTCACGGTGACGGAGTCGCCGCCCCCGCCGCCGCCCGAGCAGGACACGCTGAGCCCGCCGCTGACGGCGGACGCGCACGCCCCCTGCGCGTCTTGCCGCAGCGAGGCGGCGCGTGCCCCGGCCCGCGCGGCGGTACCGGCCTGCTCGGCGGCGTAGGCGACGGCGCCGATCTGGATGCCGGCGAGGCCGACGATCAGCAGCACGGGGACGAAACCCAGGTACTCGATGGCGACCTGACCCCGGTCGCGGGAGCGGGTACGGCGCATCTCAGTCCTTCACCTCCTCCACGGCACCGGCGTGGCCGTGCACCGTGACCGGGAAGTCGATGGAGCCGGGGAAGAGGACGGGGACCTTGAGGTCGACGTCGGCGGTGACGAAGCCGGTGCCCCCGCACCGCACCGACGCCCCGTCCCGCCAGGCCCCCGACAGATGCTTCAGCCCCGCCTCCGCGCACGCCCCGTCCCGCGCCCCCCGAGGAGCCGCCGTGCCCGCCCGTACGCCCTCGTCGGCGGCGTTCCCGGCGAGCGTGAAGGCGTACCCGACCAGCACGCACTGCCACATCAGGACCAGGGTGAGCACGATCAGCGGGGTCATGCCGAGCAACTCGACGGCGACCTGCCCCCGGTCCTTCCGTAACCTGCCGCGGCGCCTCATGCCTACTCCTTCCGCCGCCGGAAGCCCACGGCGCCCCGGTCGCCGCCGCGCTGACGGCCGCCCCGGTGGGCGGGGCCGTCGGCGGCTTTGGCGAGGCCCAGTTCGCCGGCCAGGGCCCACAGGGCCTGTCGTACGGTGCTGCGGGCGTCGAGTTCGTGCACGCGGCCGGCGTCCACCACGCCCTGCAGCTCCTTGAAGGCGGCGGGCACGGTGGTGCGGGCCAGGGCGGTGCCGGTGATGCGCTGGATGAGCGCGGGCTGGATCTCGGTGACGCGGGTGTAGCGGTTGACCACGACGGTGGTCTCCTCGGCCTTGCGGATCTGCAGCCGGTCCCACATCCGCACGGTCCGCTTGGCGGCGCGTACCGAGACCACGTCGGGCGTGGTGACCAGCAGCGCGGTGTCGGCGCCCTCCACGGCGGCGGCGGTGGCCCCGGTGAGCTGGGCGCCGCAGTCCAGGACGACGACCTCGTAGCGGGCGCGCAGGGCGTGGATGATCTGGCGTACGGCCCGGTCGGTGACCTCCTCGCCGCGTTCGCCCTCGCCGGGCGCCAGCAGCAGGGCGAGCCCGGTGTCGTGGCGGTAGACGGCGTCGGCGAGGACGCGCGGGGAGATGTCGGCGATGGCGGCGAGGTCGGCGACCGAGCGGCGGAACTGGATGTCCAGGAAGGACGCCACGTCACCGGTCTGGAGGTCGAGGTCGGCCAGTACGGTGGCCCGGCCCGACGCCTGTGCGGCGAGGGCGAGTTGGAGTGCGGCCGTGGTGGCGCCGGTGCCGCCCTTGGCCCCGCTGACCGTGATCACCGTGCCGCCGGGACCGCTGAGCGCGTCGGCCCCGCCGTGCCCGAGGTGGCGGCGCACCCCGCTGGACCACTGGGCCACGGCCTGCACCCGGTGTGCGAGGTCCTCGTAGGCCAGCGGCAGCCCGACCAGGCCGCGGGCGCCCGCGTCCATCGCGGCGGCGAACAGGGCGGGCCCGGCGTCGGTGGTGACGAGGATGACGCCGACGGCCGGGAAGCGCAGCGCTATCTCCCGGATCAGCTCCAGTGCCGGTACGGGGCCGATGCGTTCATGGACGACGACGACCTCGGGGAGTTCGTCGACCGACTCGGCGGCGAGCCGGGCCAGGGTGTCGATCAGCCGGGTGGAGTCGGTGACCGGCGGGACCGGCTCGGCGTCGGGGAGCTGGCTGAGCAGGGTGGTGAGGGACCGTACGGCGTCCGGGTCCGCGCCGGCCGGCAGAATCCTGGTGGGCATGCGGGCCGCCTCTCACTTGTCCGTCGCTAGTTCATAGGTGCGCTCGCGGTCCGGTATGGCGGACTCGCCGCCGGGGGCGACCAGGGCAAGCCGGACCCGCTGGGCGAAGGACTCGGCGTAGGTGACGCGCTGAGCGTCCAGGGCGGACAGCGCGAAGGTGATGGGGACGGCCTCGGTGGGCTGGCGTTGCTGGTCGCGGTCCCGGTCGGGGTCGAGTGCGGTGATCTTCCCGACGTCCAGGACCCGCGCGTCCGTGACGATGATCTTCGACTGGTCGGGATCGCTCTCCTTCTTGCCCTCGAAGGTGGCGTAGACGTTGACCTTCGCACCGGGGGTGATCTTGCCCGCGACACCCGTGGCCGCGTCGATCATGATGGCCACCTCCTGCTGTCCCGGCCGGAGTTCGGGCTGGTCGACGACCATGTCGGTCTGCAGCAGGGAGCCCGCGCGCAGGGTGGTGACGGCGATCTTGCCGCGCAGTTGGGCGAGGTCGGTGACGGCGTTGGCGGACAGCCAGCGCTTGGGCATCCGTACCTTCTCGAACTGGTCCGCGCCGAGCGCGGTGTACGGCTGGACCGCGGACTTGACCCGGTACGCGGTGACCTCGGGGCCGACCTTGGAGCGCACGTCGCTGATGACGGACAGCACGCCCGCGAAGGCGCCGAGGGCGCACAGGACGGAGAGGATCAGGAGTATCACGCCGCGGCGCTGACGGGAGTTCATGAACCGTGCAACCTCATTGGGGGAATCGGTCGTGCGGGACGGGAGCGGGGTCCGTATCGGTTCAGGCGGGCGTACGCCCCTGGAGGGCGCGCGGCGGCGGCAAGGGGTGCTCGGGCGGGGAGGCGGAGCAGAAGACGCAGCGGTCGCCGATGACGTCGAGCCCGCACCAGTGGCAGCTCGACTGCCGTACCGAGGTGACGAGTTGGTAGAGCACGGAGAGGTCGGCGAGGTACCCGCAGAACTCGATCATCCGGCCGGTGCCCCACCAGGCGGGCGACTCGGCGGGCAGCGGGGTCTCGCGCAGCCCGTGCACGCCCCAGTCCTTGGCGAAGCCGGTGATCCAGTCGGACTGCAACTGCCCCCGCGCGAGCAGCATCCAGGTGCCGAACTCGGGCCCCTTGAGGGTGGCGCCCTGCACGGCCTTGACGAGCTGGGGCTCGGGGTGGGCGACGACGGCGAACTGGGCGCCCGGCACCCAGGACTTGGCGTGCGCCTTGAGTCCGACCGGTACGTGGTCGAGGCGGGCGACCGAGCCGAGTACCGCACCGGCGTGGATGTAGTGGGTGAGCAGCCGCCCGGCGGAGGCGAGCACACCGGGGCTGAGGTCACAGGTGGCGAGCTGCCGTAACTGCCGGGCCAGGACCGCGACGCCGAGCGGCGGCAACTCCGGCCGGAACACGGCGATTCGGTCGCTCTCCAGCAGGGAGCGCAGGGTGTGCAGCCGGCGTAACACGGCCTCCGGGGTGGCCTTGGAGCACAGGACCACCAGATAGCCGAACTGGTCGATGACGCCCTGGACTTCGGAGAGGGTCTGGTCCAGCGGGCGGCTGTCGAGGTCGCGCAGCACGACGGCGGGCATGGTCCGCTCGTCCTGCGCCGGCAGTGCCAGGTCGGCACTGGTCACGGCGATGGCAGTTGGCACGCGCAGCTCCCCGCTCTCACACCCTCCGGCCCACCGGCACGGTTCCCCTCGGGCCATGACGACTTCATTGCGTGACTACGTGAGCACTGTATCCACGCCTGGATCACGGGAGAACAGCGTTTGTGTAGCTCGTGGGGAACTCTCCGGTCACAACTTGCTTCAAAACGGGACAGGTTGCGCGGCGAGGTCAGGGGCGATCCCTACGCCACCCCTTGACAGCGGAATTGGTCTGGACCAACTTGTAGACACACTCCCCGCGAACTCCCCCACCGGAGGCTCCAGTTGGACCTCGTATCTGTCATGCCCGCGCGCGGCGGGCGCGGCCGGGCCCGTGCCTGGTCGGTGACCGCCGCTCTCGCCCTCGCCGTGGCGGGGCTGGCCGCCGCTCCCGCCTCGGCGGCGGACGTCAACAACGCCAAGAACGCCGGCTTCGAGTCGGGCCTGTCCAACTGGACCTGCTCGGCGGGCAGCGGGACGACCGTCTCGTCCCCGGTGCACGGCGGCTCCGCCGCGCTGAAGGCCACCCCGGCCGGGCAGGACAACGCCCAGTGCACCCAGGCGGTGGCGGTCAAGCCCAACTCCACGTACACGCTGAGCGCCTGGGTGCAGGGCGGGTACGCCTACCTCGGGGCGACCGGCACCGGCACCACGGACGTGTCGACCTGGACCCCGGACAGCCCGTCGTGGAAGCAGCTCTCGACGACGTTCACCACGGGCTCCGCCACCACCTCGGTCACCGTCTACACCCACGGCTGGTACGGGCAGGCCGCGTACTACGCCGACGATGTACAGGTACAGGGCCCGGACGGCGGCGGGGGCGGTGACCCGGCGCCGACGAAGCCCGCCACGCCGGGCGGTCTCGCGGTGTCCGGCACCACCTCGTCCTCGGTCTCGCTGGCCTGGAACACGGTGTCCGGCGCGACCGGCTACAACGTCTACCGCGACGGCACCAAGGTCACCGCGGTGAGCGGCACCTCGGCCACCGTCACCGGGCTCGCGGCCTCGACCTCGTACTCCTTCCAGGTCACGGCGACCAACTCGGCCGGTGAGTCGGCGAAGTCGGCCACCGTGAACGCGACCACCACCTCCGGCGGCGGCACCATCCCCAAGGGCGACCTGCCCAAGCACGCGGTGACCGGGTACTGGCAGAACTTCAACAACGGCGCTGCCGTGCAGAAGATCTCCGACGTGCCCTCGGACTACGACATCATCGCGGTGGCCTTCGCGGACGCCACCTCCACGCCGGGCGCGGTGAGCTTCAGCCTGGACTCGGCGGGGCTGAACGGCTACACCGTCGACCAGTTCAAGGCCGACATCAAGGCCAAGCAGGCCGCGGGCAAGAAGGTGATCGTCTCCGTCGGCGGCGAGCGCGGCACGGTCGCGGTCAGCGACACCGCCTCGGCGAACAACTTCGCCACCTCGGTGTACTCGCTGATGCAGACCTACGGGTTCGACGGGGTCGACATCGACCTGGAGAACGGGCTCAACCCGACGTACATGACGCAGGCGCTGCGGTCGCTGTCGTCGAAGGCGGGCTCGTCGCTGATCATCACGATGGCGCCGCAGACGATCGACATGCAGTCGACGTCCGGTTCCTACTTCCAGACGGCCCTGAACATCAAGGACATCCTCACGGTCGTCAACATGCAGTACTACAACAGCGGTTCGATGCTGGGCTGCGACGGCAAGGTGTACAGCCAGGGCTCGGTGGACTTCCTGACCGCGCTGGCCTGCATCCAGTTGGAGGGCGGGCTCGCGCCGTCCCAGGTGGGCATCGGTGTGCCGGCCTCCACGCGGGGCGCGGGCAGCGGCTATGTCGCGCCGAGCGTGGTGAACAACGCGCTGGACTGCCTGGCCAAGGGCACCGGCTGCGGCTCCTTCAAGCCGGCCCGGACCTACCCGGACCTGCGCGGCGCGATGACCTGGTCGACCAACTGGGACGCGACGGCGGGCAACGCCTGGATCGGCGCGGTCGGTCCCCACGTGCACGGGCTGCCGTAGCGGTACCGGAAAACGGGCGGTGTCCCGGTCTCCCTCAGGGGGAGGCCGGGGCACCGCCCGTTGTTCACTCCGACTCGAAGTAGGCGTCCAGTACCGCGTCCATCGAGGCGTCCCACTCCGCGAACTGCGAGCGGGAGGCGGCCTCGATCTCGATCGGGTACCAGCGGCGCTCCGGGGTGTGCACCGTGACGGTGAAGCGCTTGCCGAACCGGGCCGTCTCCGTCTCCACGGCGGCGATCTCCGGCCAGGTGAACTCGCACTCCTCCGCGTCCAGGGCGAGGCGCACGCCCCGGCGGTCCGCGACTATCCGCGCCCGGCGGTCGGCGGCCTCGAAGACGGGACCGCCCTCCTCGGCGGCCTCCTCCTCGGAGTCGACCGCCTCGGCCTCCGGAACGGCGTCGGCGGGCGCCGAACTCCCTTCCGCCTCGGCCGAGTCGGCCTTTTCGGCCGTCGGCTCGGCGTCCTCCGCTTCCCCCTGGGCGGCGGGGCCCGTCAGACCGGGGATGAAGGCCGGGTCGAACCCGGCACCCGTGACGGGCTCGCCCTTCAGGGGCTGGCTGTTCGATCCTATGCGCTGCTCCACGGCGGCAGTATGGACGACTTCCCTGTGCCGGAACCACCCGGCGCTCCATTCCCGCCGGTATCCCACCGGTACGTCCCCCGTCGTGGCCGCCGTCCTGTCCGCCGTCATGTCCGCCGGAGGCACCGTCAGACGAACAGGCTCACCACCGCCGCAACCGCGAACCCGGCGACGGAGAGGACCGATTCCAGGACCGTCCACGTCTTCAGCGTGTCGCGCTCGGTGATGCCGAAGTACTTGGCGACCATCCAGAACCCGCCGTCGTTGACGTGCGAGGCGAAGATGGAGCCGGCCGAGATGGCCATGATGACCAGGGCCACGAACGCCTGCGAGTGGTCGCCCTCGGTCAGCAGCGGGGCGACGATGCCCGCCGTCGTCACGATGGCGACCGTGGCCGAGCCCTGGGCGACCCGCAGCACCAGCGAGATCAGGTACGCCAGCACGATCACCGGCAGCCCCACCCCGTGGAAGGTGTCCGAGAGTGCCTGGGCGACCCCGCTCGCCTTGAGGACGGCGCCGAAGACCCCGCCCGCGCCGACCACCAGCAGGATGTTGCCGACCGGCTTCAGGGAGGCGGTGGAGACGTTCTCCAGGGACTTGCGGGACCAGCCGCGCCGGATGCCGAGCAGGTAGTAGGCGAGCACCAGGGCGATGGTGAGGGCGACGAAGGGGTGCCCGAAGAACTCGATGACCGAGCGCACGGTGGACGGGTCCAGCGCGACCGAGGAGAAGGTGGCGGCGAGGATCAGGATCAGCGGCGTACCGATGATGGCGAGGACCGTGCCCAGCGGGACCGGCTTCTCGGCGGGCTCCACGCCCGAGGCGCGCTGCTCGGCGAGGACCGCCTCACGGGCCTCCTCCGCCGCCTCGACCATGTCCTGCGGGACGGGCACGAAGATACGCCGGCCGACCCACGCGGAGAACGCCCACGCGGCCAGCACCGCCGGGATGCCGCAGATGACGCCCATGAGGACGACCCAGCCGAGCTGGACGTGCAGCAGTCCGGCCGCGGCCACCGGGCCGGGGTGCGGGGGCAGGAAGGCGTGCGTCATGGACAGGCCCGCCAGCAGCGGCAGGCAGTACAGCAGGATCGACTTGCCGCCCCGCTTGGCGGCCGCGTAGACCAGCGGCGCGAGGACGAAGATGCCGACGTCGAAGAAGACCGGGATGCCGAAGATCAGGCCGGTCAGGCCCATCGCCAGCGGTGCCCGCTTCTCGCCGAACAGCCGCAGCAGACGGCCGGCGAGGACCTCGGCGCCGCCGCTGACCTCCAGGATCGCGCCGAGCATGGTGCCGAGGCCGATGATGATGGCGACGTGGCCGAGGATGCCGCCCATGCCGGACTCGATGGTGGACACGGCGTCCGAGCGCTGGACGGTGCCGAAGAGTTCGGTGACCGAGAGACCGGCGAGCAGGCCGACGGTTATGGACACCGTGAGCAGCGCGACGAACGGCTGCAGCCGGACCTTGATGATCAGAAAGAGCAGCAGGGCGATGCCGAGACCGGCGACGGTGAGCAGGCCGGGGGTGCCGTCCAGCAGGAGGAGCAGTCCTCCGGTGTGGGGTGGCGCGGCGGGCGCGGGTGCGGCGAGCGGAAGGGACATGAGAGGGGGGTCCTCTGCGTGTGAAGGTTAAGTACATCGGGCTTTCGGGCAGGGTGGAGCGCGGCACGGCACCCGTAGGGGGTGCCGTGCCGTGTGCGTCGTGCGGGTGGTGCGGTCTTCGGGGAGGCGGTCAGCCGAGGACGGCGAGCGCGTCGATCTCGATCAGGAGCCCGGCGGGCAGCCCGACGTAGACCGTGGTGCGGGCGGCCGGGGGCTGGGTGAGGCCCTGCTCGCCGAAGTAGGTGTTGTAGATGTCGTTCATCTCGGCGAAGTGGTCCACGTCGGTGAGGTAGACGCGGATCATCATCACGTCGTCCCAGCTCGCGCCGCCCTCTTCGAGGATCGCCTTGACGTTGGCGAGGGTCTGCAGGGTCTGCTCGCGCAGGGTGGGACCGGCGGGGGTGGGGGCCTTGCCCTCCTCGGCGGGCAGGAAGCCGACCTGGCCGGCGACCTGGAGGATGTTGCCCTTCCTGACGCCGTGCGAGAACTTCGCGGGCGGCACCGTGTGGGTCTTGGGGGTGAGGGCGGTCTTGTCGGTCATGCGGTGGGGTCCTTCACTGGGGTTCTTCCGGAGTACTCGCCGCTGATCGCGTCCGCCGTGCGGCGCACCCGCGGGAGCAGGGTGAGGAGTTCGTCGGCGGTGACGACGACGTTCGGCGCGGACACCGACATCGCGGCGACCACCCGGCCGTCGGCGCCCCGGATGGGGGCCGCGACACAGTTGATGGACTCCTCGTGGCCACCGAGGTCGGTGGCCCAGCCCTGTTCGCGCACCTTCTCCAACTCGCGCAGGAAAGCACCTGCATTGGGGGTGGAACGGGCCGTGTACAGGGGGTATTCGAGCTTCTCCGCCAGCGCCCGCCGCTCGCCCTCGGGCAGATCGGCCAGCAGCAGCTTGGCGACGGCGGCGACCGTGATGGCGACCGGCTTGCCGACGCGCGAGTACATGCGCACCGGGTAGCGGCTGTCGACCTTGTCGATGTAGAGCACCTCGTTCTCCTCGTGCACGGCGAGGTGCACGGTGTGCCCGCACGCCTCGTTGAGCTTCACGAGGTGGGGGTGGGCGATCTCGCGGATGTCGAGGTTCTCCATCGCCTCCTGGGCGAGGGCGAAGAGACGGGCGCCGAGCCGGTAGCGCTGGTCGGACTGGCGGTAGACCAGGCCGTGTTCGTGCAGGGTGCGCAGCAGGCGCAGCGCGGTGGACTTGTGCACCCCGAGCCGCTCGGCGACCTGGCCGAGGTCGGCGGGGCCCTCCGCGAGCAGCGGGAGGATGCTCAGGGCGCGGTCGACGGTCTGGCTCATGCGGTGCTCGTTCCCTCGGTGACCTGTTCGGCGCCGGTCCAGCCGGGGCCGAGTCGCAGTCTCCCCCACGCCGCGTCGTCCAGGGCGGCCAGCCGGTCGGCGTGGTCGCGGGCGGGCGGGCCGGCGAGGTCGCCGGGGACGGTGAGGGCGGCGGCGGCCATGAGGTGGCCGTGCCGCAGCCGGTCGCGTACGGGGAGCCCGCGCAGGGTGGCGGAGAGGAACCCGGCGGCGAAGGCGTCGCCCGCACCGACGGTGGCCACCACGTCGACGGTGAGGGCGGGCACGCGCACCATCCGCTCACCGTCGGCCGTGCGCTCGAACACCGTCGCGCCCAGCGGGCCCTCCTTGGCGACCAGTACGCCGGGTTCCGGCAGCAGTCGCCGTACCGCCCCGACCCCGCCCCGCACACCCCAGGCGTCCTCGGCCTCGTCGGTGCCGACGAACACGATGTCGGCCCGGCGGGCCAGGTCCAGCAGCACCAGGGCGTCGTCGGCCTCGCGCCACAGGCCGGGGCGGTGGTTGACGTCGAAGGACACCACCGGTCGCCCCGCGCGCGGCGCGGTCAGGGTGTGCAGCAGTTCCCGGCACCCCGGCGACAGCGCGGCGGTGATCCCGGACAGGTGCAGCACGCGGCCGGCGTCCAGCGCGGCGAGGTCGGTGTTGTCGACGGTCATCGCGGAGGCGGCCGATCCGGCGCGGTAGTAGGCGACTTCGTGGGCGTCGGTGGCCCGGTCGGCGGCGGTGCGGAAGTAGACCCCGGTGGGCCGGACGGGGTCCACGCGGACGGCGCCGGTGTCGACGCCGTAGGAGCCGATCCGCTCAACGAGGTGCTGCCCGAAGCCGTCGGCGCCGATCCGGCTGACCCAGCGGGCCGGGTGTCCGGCGGCGGCGAGGGTGCAGACCACGTTGGACTCCGCGCCCCCGATGCCCCGCTGGAAGGCGGGCACGTCGGCGAGGCGGCCGGGGCGGTCGGGGAGGAAGGTGACCATGGACTCGCCGAGAGCCACGACATCCACGTCGGGGGCGGCGCTGGACGGTCCGTCGGCGGTCACGATGGTCTCGGCTCCTCGTCGGTGGTCCGGAAGGTCGGTCCGGGGTGACGACTTCGTTGACCCCGTGTTGGCCGAGATGTTAGACAGCATGGAGCGACATACGCAATGGACGTTGCAGAGAGTGCAACGATGCTGATCAGGAGGCTCGTATGGCCCGTGAGACCGGTTCCGACGCCCTGGCCCAGCTCGCCGGGGAACGGGTCGACCACCGTTTCAAGGGCCTTCCGCCGGACGCCGCCGGGCTGACCGTGGGCGAGCTGGCCGCCGAGCGCCGCAACCTGTTCACCGGCGGCTTCGCCACCCCCGTCCTCGCGCTGTCCGCCGAGCGCCTGGCGCACAACCTCGCCCTGATGGAGACCTACGCCGCCCGGCACGGCCTGGCCTTCGCCCCGCACGGCAAGACCTCCATGGCACCGCAGCTCTTCGCCCGGCAGATCGAGCACGGCGCCTGGGGCATCACGGTCGCGGCACCCCATCAGGTGTGGGTGGCGCGGGAGTTCGGCGTCCGGCGGATCTTCCTCGCCAACGAACTGGTGGACGCGGCGGCCCTGTGCCGGATCGCCGCCGAGCTGGCCGCCGACCCGGACTTCCGCCTCGTCACCTACGTCGACTCCGTGCGCGGGGTCGAGCTGATGGACGCGGCCCTCACGGGCGCCGCCCGCCCGCTGGACGTGGTGGTGGAGCTGGCAGCCGGCGAGGGCGCCCGCACCGGTGC
This sequence comes from Streptomyces bauhiniae, assembly GCF_004784475.1. Taxonomy (GTDB): domain Bacteria; phylum Actinomycetota; class Actinomycetes; order Streptomycetales; family Streptomycetaceae; genus Streptomyces; species Streptomyces seoulensis. The sequence continues at coordinate 492,594 of NZ_SRRT01000001.1, read as the reverse complement.
CCGTACCGAGGCGGAGTGCGCGCAGGTCGCCGCCGCCGTGGCCGCCGCCGACACCCTGCGCCTGGTCGGCGTGGCGGGCTACGAGGGCGAGGTGCCGAAGGCCGACCCCGAGCGCGTCGCCGCCTACCTGCGCCGCCTCACCGCGCTCGCCGCCGCCCTGGACGCCGAGGGCTTCTTCGAGAAGGCGGACGAGATCGTGGTGAGCGCGGGCGGCAGCGCCTGGTTCGACACGGTGGCCGAGGTGTTCGCAGAGGTACCCGAGCTGTCCCGCCCGGTGCTGAAGCTGCTGCGCTCCGGCGCCTATGTCTCCCACGACGACGGCCACTACCGCCGCATCACCCCCTTCAACCGGGTGCCCCAGGAGGGCGCACTGGAGCCCGCGTTCCGGCTGTGGGCCCAGGTGGTCTCCCGCCCCGAGCCCGGCCAGGCGTTCGTCAACGCGGGCAAGCGCGACGCCGCCTACGACCTGGACAAGCCCGAGGCGCAGGTCGTACGCCGGGACGGTGCCGAGCGCCCCGCCACCGGTGTCACGGTGACCGCCCTGTCGGACCAGCACATGTGGCTGGCCACCACACCGGAGGCCGATGTCATGGTGGGCGACTGGATCGGCTTCGGCCTGTCCCACCCCTGCACCAGCTTCGACAAGTGGCAGCTCATCCCGGTGGCCGAGGCGGACGGCACGGTCGTGGAATACATCCGGACGTTCTTCTAGGAGGGCAGGGCCATGGAAGAACTCGTCATCCGGGACGCCGACGTGGTCGACGGCAGCGGGGCGGCCGCCTACCGTGCCGATGTGGTGGTCGACCGCGGCCGGATCGTCTCCATCGTCAAGGAGGCCGCGGCGGCGGGCTGTCAGCGCCCGCGCGCCCGGCGCGAGCTGGACGCGGAGGGCCTGGTCCTCTCCCCCGGCTTCATCGACATGCACGCCCACTCCGACCTGGCCCTGCTGCGCGACCCCGACCACAGCGCCAAGGCCGCCCAGGGCGTCACCCTCGAAGTCCTGGGACAGGACGGCCTGTCGTACGCCCCCGTCGACGACCGCACGCTGGAGGAGGTCCGCCGGGCCATCACCGGCTGGAACGGCTACGGCGACGACCTCGACATGGACTGGCGCTCGGTCGGCGAGTACCTGGACCGGCTGGACCGGGGCATCGCGGTCAACGCGGCCTACCTGATCCCGCAGGGCACGGTCCGCGCGCTGGTCGTCGGCTGGGAGGACCGCCCGGCGACCCCGGCCGAGCTGGACCGCATGCGGCAGTTGGTCGCGGAGGGCCTGGAACAGGGCGCGGTCGGCCTCTCCTCCGGCCTCACCTACACCCCCGGCATGTACGCGAACGACGCCGAACTGACCGAGCTGTGCCGGGTGGCGGCCTCCTACGGCGGCTACTACTGCCCCCACCACCGCTCCTACGGCGCGGGCGCCCTGGAGGCGTACGCCGAGATGGTGGCCCTCACCCGGGAGGCGGGCTGCCCGCTGCACCTGGCGCACGCCACCATGAACTTCGGCGTCAACGAGGGCCGCGCCCCCGAGCTGCTCGCCCTGCTCGACGCGGCCCTGGACGCGGGCGCCGACCTCACCCTGGACACCTATCCCTACACCCCCGGCTCCACCACCCTCGCGGCCCTGCTGCCCAGTTGGGCGAGTGAGGGCGGCCCGGCGCAGATCCTGGCCCGGCTCACCGACCCGGCGACCGCCGAGCGCGTCCGGCACCACCTGGAGGTCTCCGGCTCCGACGGCTGTCACGGCGTACCGGCGGAGTGGCAGACGATCGAGATCTCCGGCGTGACCAACCCGGCGCTGGCCGCGTACGTCGGCCGTACGGTGAAGGAGGCGGCCGGGCTGCGCGGCGAGGAGCCGTGGGAGACCGTGCGTCATCTGCTGGTCGAGGACCGGCTCGGCACCACGATCCTCCAGCACGTCGGCCACGAGGAGAACGTCCGCGCGATCATGCGGCACCGCGCGCACACCGGCGGCTCGGACGGCATCCTCCAGGGCACCAAGCCGCACCCGCGCGCCTACGGCACCTTCCCGCGCTACCTCGGCACCTACGTCCGCGAGCTGGGCGTGCTGTCGCTGGAGGAGTGCGTGGCCCGGCTGACCTCGCGGCCCGCGGCCCGGCTGCGGCTGCCGGACCGGGGCCTGGTGCGCGAGGGCTACCGCGCGGACCTGGTGCTGTTCGACCCGGCCACGGTGGCCGCCGGCTCCACCTTCGCGGAGCCGCGGACGCTGCCGACCGGGATTCCGCACGTGCTGGTGGACGGACGGTTCGTCATCGAGGACGGGCGGCGCACCGACGTACTGGCGGGCCGGTCGGTGCGCCGTACCCCGGTGTGACGGTCAGGGCTTGGGCAGGGTGCAGCCGGCCGCGCTGAGGTTGAGCTTGTTGCCGGTCGTGAAGCAGGCCGGTATCTGGTAGGTCTCCTGGGCGTAGTTGATGCCCTGGCGGACCGTGACCTTGCCGTTCTGGTCGACCTCGCACGGGTTGTTCTCGGTGCAGGACTGGCCGTCCTCGTTGCCCGTGTTGTTGACGGCGACGACCTTGCCGGTGGCGGTGTCGATCACCGGGGAGCCGGAGGTGCCGCCGATGGTGTCGCAGGCGGCGGTGTAGCGCAGCGAGTCCTTCCAGGTCCAGCCGCCCTCCTTCAGCCGGTACACGAACCCGTCGGCGTTGCAGGAGTAGATCCGCTTCCAGTAGCCGGAGACGACCTTGATGCCGCTCCCGGCCACCGGGTGGGTGTCGCTCAGCGGCAGCGCGTTGATGCCGTAGGAACTCTTGATCGCCGCGTAGCTGGTGGTCAGCCGGTACAGGGTGACGTCGGTGTCGGTCATGGTCGAGTACACGACCTGGTTGGCGCGGAGCGTGGCGACCTTGGTGCCGGCCGAGTTCAGCAGGCCGAAGGTGCGGCTGGAGGACTGGCCGGTGATGACCTGGCCGGGCTGCGGGAAGCCCGTCTCCAGGCAGTGCCCGTTGCTCAGCACCAGCGCGGGGTCGCTGTCCGCCGAGTTCGGCAGCCGGACGACGGAGCCGGAACAGTTGCTGAGCGACACGGTTCCGGCGAAGTCGACGGTCACCGCCTTGGCCTGCGGCGCGGCCACGGCCGGGGTCGCGCCGAACCCGGCGAGCGCCACGGCGGAGAGCGCGGCCAGGAGAGGCTTGTTCATGTGGGGGTCCCCTCTTCGTGAATTGTCATGCACATTGTCACGAGGGGGACGAGAGAGGACAAGAGTGCCGACCCGAGGGGCCTCTTCCCGCTGGCGCGTCAACGCATGCGTGCGGAAGGCGAGTTGAGCGCGCGGACGAAATCACCGCGAACCCGCCCGGACCCATCGCGGAACCGGCGCCGGAACACGTGGTGGAAAACACCGCCCACCGGGCACGGACGGCCCGTAAGCTCGCGGGCATGCAGGTGATCCAGTCGACCAAGCTCGCCAACGTCTGTTACGAGATCCGGGGCCCGGTGCTCGAGGAGGCGATGCGACTGGAGGCGGCCGGTCACCGCATCCTGAAGCTCAACACCGGCAACCCGGCCGCCTTCGGCTTCGAGTGCCCCCCGGAGATCCTGGAGGACATCCTCCGCAACGTCTCCACGGCCCACGGCTACGGCGACGCCAAGGGCCTGCTGGCCGCCCGCCGCGCGGTGGTCATGCACAACCAGACCCTCGGCATCGAGACGGACGTCGAGCACGTCTTCATCGGCAACGGCGTCTCCGAGCTGATCGTGATGGCCATGCAGGCCCTGCTCGACGACGGCGACGAGGTCCTGGTACCCGCCCCGGACTACCCCCTGTGGACGGCGGCCGTCTCGCTGTCCGGCGGCACCGCCGTGCACTACCGGTGCGACGAGCAGGCCGACTGGATGCCCGACCTCGCCGACATCGAGCGCAAGATCACCGACCGCACCAAGGCCCTGGTGATCATCAACCCCAACAACCCCACGGGCGCGGTCTACGACGAGGCGATGCTCAAGGGCCTGACCGACCTCGCCCGCCGCCACAACCTGCTGGTCTGCTCCGACGAGATCTACGACAAGATCCTCTACGACGGCGCGACCCACACCCCCACCGCCAAGGTCGCCCCCGACCTGCTCACCCTCACCTTCAACGGCATGTCGAAGGCGTACCGGGTGGCCGGTTACCGGGTCGGCTGGATGGCCGTCTCCGGCCCGCGCGCGCACGCCGACTCCTATCTGGAGGGCCTGACGATCCTGGCCAACATGCGGCTGTGCGCCAACATGCCGGGCCAGCACGGTGTGGTCGCGGCGCTCAGCGGCCGCCAGACGATCAACGACCTGGTGCTGCCGGGCGGCCGGCTGAAGGAGCAGATGGACACGGCGTACGAGCTGCTCACCCAGATCCCCGGCGTGAGCTGCGTACGCCCCAAGGGCGCGCTGTACCTCTTCCCGCGCCTGGACCCGAAGGTCTTCAAGGTCAAGGACGACCGGCGGCTCGTGCTGGACCTGCTGCGCCAGGAGAAGATCATGGTGGTCCAGGGCACCGGCTTCAACTGGCCCGAACCCGACCACTTCCGGGTCGTCACCCTGCCCAACGTGGCCGATCTGACGGATGCCGTGACCCGGATCGGGACCTTCCTGGACGGCTACGGCCAGCCCTAGGACTGACTCGACTCAACTTTAGACTCGATCCAAGCTAGGATGGTTTCCTGTCAGCAGAGGAGGCCGTCCCATGTACGAACCGATCCGCACCAAGTCGGTCCACAGCACCCCGGCGGCCTCGGACTTCCCGCACCGCTCCCGCGACGAGGAGCTGGACATCCAGTTGGCCGGACACCTCGCCGCCCTGCTCGCCGTCACCGACGAGCTGCGCGGCCCGGCCGCCGGTCCCGAGCTGGACACGGCCGCCGAGCGGCTCTCCGCCGAGGTGGCCCGGCTGCGCGGCGGCCGGCCTCCGGTACGGGCGGTGCCGGGAGCGGCCGCCGATCCGGCGCCGCTGCACCGCAAGGCGCACACCCTCGCGAGCCGCGCCCTGGTCGTCGCCGCCTCCCGCGCGGACACGGCGGCCGCGATCCTGGCCGCCGAGCGGATGGACGCGCACACGGCGGCCCTGGCCGCGCCGAGGGAACTCAGCGCGGCCCGCTGATCCGGTTCAGCCGAGGCGCTCGACCAGCGCCCGGTACTGGTCCCACAGCTCCCTGGGCGTGTGATCGCCGAAGGTGTTCAGGTGCTCGGGCACCAGGGACGCCTCCTCGCGCCAGACCTCCGTATCGACGGTGAGCAGGAAGTCCAGCTCGGCCTCGGTGAGGTCCAGGCCCTCGGTGTCCAGGGAGCCCTTGGCCGGCAGCACGCCGATCGCGGTCTCCACGCCCTCGGCGCGGCCGTCCAGGCGGTCCACGATCCACTTCAGGACGCGGCTGTTCTCGCCGAAGCCCGGCCAGACGAACCTGCCCTCGCCGTCCTTGCGGAACCAGTTGACGTAGTAGATCCGGGGCAGCTTCTCCGGGTCCTTGTCCTTGGCCACGTCGATCCAGTGGGCCATGTAGTCGCCCATGTTGTAGCCGCAGAACGGCAGCATGGCGAAGGGGTCGCGGCGCAGCTCGCCGACCTTGCCCTCGGCTGCGGCGGTCTTCTCGCTGGCCACGTTGGCGCCGAGGAACACACCGTGGTTCCAGTCGAAGGACTCGGTCACCAGCGGCACCGCGCTGGCCCGGCGGCCGCCGAAGAGGATCGCGGAGATCGGCACCCCGCGCGGGTCCTCCCACTCGGGCGCGATGATCGGGCACTGGTCGGCGGGGACCGTGAAGCGGGCGTTGGGGTGGGCGGCCGGGGTGCCGGACTCCGGCGTCCAGTCGTTGCCCTTCCAGTCGGTCAGGTGCGCGGGCTGCTCCTCCGTCATGCCCTCCCACCACACGTCGCCGTCGTCGGTGAGGGCGACGTTGGTGAAGACCGCGTTGCCCCACAGGGTCTTCATCGCGTTGGCGTTGGTGTGCTCACCGGTGCCGGGCGCGACGCCGAAGAACCCGGCCTCGGGGTTGATCGCGTACAGCCGGCCGTCCTCGCCGAAGCGCATCCAGGCGATGTCGTCGCCGATGGTCTCCACGCTCCAGCCGGAGACGGTGGGCTCCAGCATGGCGAGGTTGGTCTTGCCGCAGGCGCTCGGGAAGGCGGCGGCGACGTACTTGGACTCGCCGTGCGGGGGCGTGAGCTTGAGGATCAGCATGTGCTCGGCCAGCCAGCCCTCGTCGCGGGCCATGACGGAGGCGATGCGCAGGGCGTAGCACTTCTTGCCCAGCAGCGCGTTGCCGCCGTAGCCGGAGCCGTAGGACCAGATCTCGCGGGACTCGGGGAAGTGCGAGATGTACTTGGTGGAGTTGCAGGGCCACGGCACGTCCTGCTCGCCCGGCTCCAGCGGGGCGCCCAGGGTGTGCACGGCCTTGACGAACGCGCCGTCCGCGCCCAGCTCCTCCAGCACCGCGCTGCCCATGCGGGTCATGGTGCGCATCGAGGCGGCGACGTAGGCGGAGTCGGTGATCTCCACGCCGAGCGCGGAGAGCGGGGAGCCGAGCGGGCCCATGCAGAAGGGCACGACGTACATCGTGCGGCCGCGCATCGAGCCCCGGAACAGGCCGCCCTCGCCGCCCGCCCCCTGGAAGATCTCCCGCATCTCGGCGGGGTCCTTCCAGTGGTTGGTCGGGCCCGCGTCGGCCTCCTGCTCGGAGCAGATGAAGGTCCGGTCCTCGACCCGCGCGACGTCGGTCGGGTCGGAGGCCGCGTGGTACGAGTGCGGACGCTTGACCGGGTCGAGCCGGGTGAAGGTGCCCTTGGCGACGAGCTCCTCGCACAGGCGCTCGTACTCGGCCTCGGAGCCGTCACACCAGACCACGTCGTCCGGCTGGGTCAGTTCGGCGATCTCGTCTACCCACGAGATCAGCTCCTGATGGGTGGTCGGGATGACGGTGGGAGCCGCGTTGTCGCGCGCCACGATCGCTCCTAAGTGAGGGTTCGTTGCCCTGGGTGAGGGATTTTCTCGGCCCCTTGGGGGCTGCGGCCCGGATGCCCGGCGGCACTCCCGATCGGGGGTGCCGCTCATCCGGTACCGACCGCACTCATTTGATCATCCGATGCGAGTGCGCATATGTCCAGAGGGCGTCACAGGTGAGCGAGTACCCCCGAAACGGCGCGTTCCGCGTCCGCCCTGCTGACATGCGCACCTCTTTACGCCCGCCTGGCACGCACATGGCGAATTCTTTGCGCGCGGGAGCCGGGCCGGGCGTGAGACGATGGATCTTGGTGGGGGCGTGACGTCGGCCACCCACCCAGGGGGACTGATTCGTAACTTACGGTTCCGTAGGTACGATGCGGTTCATGACTGCGTCCGTTCCCACGCTCTCCTTGCCGGAGCCCGTCAAGCCCCGGCTCCGTGGCTGGCTGCACCTGGGCATGTTCCCGGCCGCACTCATCGCCGGCCTGGTCCTCACCGCCCTCGCCGACTCCACCCGGGGCCGTGTCGCCTGCGGGATCTACGCCCTGACGGCATGTCTGCTCTTCGGTGTCAGCGCGCTGTACCACCGGGGCAACTGGAGCCCCCGGGCCGACCGCATCCTGCGCCGCCTGGACCACTCCAACATCTTCCTGATCATCGCCGGCACCTACACCCCGCTCACCCTGCTGCTCCTGCCGGGCAGCAAGGGGCAATGGCTGCTGTGGGGCATCTGGGCGGCCGCACTGGCGGGCATCGCCTTCCGCGTCTTCTGGGTCGGCGCGCCCCGCTGGCTGTACACCCCGTGCTACATCGCCATGGGCTGGGCCGCCGTGTTCTTCCTGCCCGACTTCATGCGCACCGGCGGCGTCGCCGTCCTGGTCCTGGTGGTCGTCGGCGGCCTGCTGTACAGCGCCGGGGGCGTGGTCTACGGCATCAAGAAGCCGAATCCCTCACCGCGCTGGTTCGGCTTCCACGAGGTCTTCCACTCCCTGACCCTGGCGGCGTTCATCGTGCACTACGTCGGCATCTCGCTGGTGGCCTACCAGCACGCCTGAGGCCGTACGGGGCGGCTCGGGCGCGTGCCATCCTGACCGGGTGAACGGACCCGTGATCCACCTCGAAGTCGCCCCGGACCTGCACCTGTTCGTACCGCACGCCCACCGCGCGGGCCCCGCCGCACTCGGCACCGACGGCGTCTCCTCCCTCGGCCATGTCGTGGAGTCCCTCGGCATCCCGCTGACCGAGGTCGGCACCCTGACCGTGGACGGCCGCGCGGTCCCCCGCTCCCACGTCCCGGCCGACGGCGAGTCCGTCCACGTCGGCCCGGTCCCCCGCCCCCAGCGGGTGCCCGGCGCCCCCTTGCGCTTCCTGCTCGACGTGCACCTGGGCACGCTGGCCCGCCGGATGCGCCTGCTCGGTGTGGACACGGCGTACGAGTCCACCGACATCGGCGACCCGGCGCTCGCCACGCGCTCGGCCGCCGAACGCCGGGTGCTGCTCAGCCGGGACCGGGGTCTGCTGCGCCGCCGGGAACTGTGGGCCGGGGCGTACGTGTACAGCACCCAACCCGAGCGGCAGCTCCGGGACGTGCTGGAGCGGTTCGCCCCGGAGCTGGCCCCCTGGTCCCGCTGCACCGCCTGCAACGGCCCGCTGCGTCCCGCCACCAAGTCCCAGGTGGCCGACCGGCTCCAGGCCGGCACGCGGGACACGTACGACGTGTTCGCCGCGTGCGGGGAGTGCGGGCGGGCGTACTGGAAGGGGGCGCACCACGAGCAGTTGGAGGCGATCGTGGCGGAGGCGGTGCGGTTCCGGGCGGAGCTGGGCTAGTTCTTCGTACCGTCCACGATGACCGGGGCGCCGTCGGAGCCGGTGCCGCAGGGGACGGCGTACACCGGGTGGGCCTTGGCGGCCTCGCGGTAGGCGTCCAGGCACTGGTTGTAGAGGACCTTGTCGCTGAGGGAGCGTTCCAGGATCTTGTTGGCGCGGGCGGTGCCCTCGGCCTCGATCCGCTTGCGCTCGGCCTCCGCCTTGGCGGTCCGCGCGGCCTCGACGGCGCGCTCGGTGGCCTGCTCCTGCTGGATCTTCTTGTCGATCTGGCCCTGCAACTGCTTCGACGGCCGCACATTGCGCAGGTTGACGGTGGTCACGTCGATCCCGCGCGGCGCCAGCCGCTCCTTCACCTGGGCCTCGATCTCGGTGCTGATCCGCTCGCGGCCGGAGGCGTACCCCTCCTCGCTGGTGTGCCGGGCGAAGACGTTGCGGACGATCTCGCGGCTGTCCGGCAGCACCAGCCGCTCCTGCACGGCGTCCTCGCTGCCCGCCAGCCGGTACAGCTCGACGGCCTTGCGCGGGACGACGGCCCACTTGATGGTGACGTCCGCGTACAGCACCCCGCCCTGCGAGGAGCGGACCTCCACCCGGTCGTCGCCGCTCAGGTCGAGGTCGACCGGCCGGGTGGAGAAGGAGGTGACGTCAGTGAACGGCGACTTGAGGTGCGCGCCGGAGGTCAGCGGGGTGCCGACCCGGCCGAACGTCACCGGGACGCCCACCTCATAGGCGCTCACCACATGAAGACAGGCGAACAGGCCGGCCAGGACCCCACCCAGGGCGCCGATCGCGGCCCCGATCCTCCAGCCGGCCTCGGCTCTGCCGCGTCCGACGAAGAAGAGCACGACCGCAGCTATGAGCAGCAGTATGGACAGCACGAACACGGGCTTCCCCCCACAGGATGCGCCACCCCGTCAGGGCGGCGGGCAGCGCATCGTAGCGGGCACGGGTGTAGGGGAAGTAGCCGTACGGGGTGCCGGGTTCGGTCAGTTTCCGTCCAGCGCCGCGCGCAGCGCGTCGGGGTCGGTCACCGGGGCCTCGCAGGTGAAGTTCCGGCACACGTATGCGGCCGGGGCGCCGTCCACCAGGGGGCGGTGGGCGAGGAGCGGGAACTCCTCCCCGTCCGGGGTGCCCGCCGCGACGACCGCGCCGGGGGCGCCGGTGAGGAGGGCCGTGCGGTGCAGGGCGGCGGTGCGCTCGTCGGTGAGGGACGGGCCGACGACGGCGACCTCGCGGGGGCCGTCGAGCTGCGCCTCGGCTGCGGCCAGGCCCCAGCCGACGAACCGGGGCACCCTCGGCCCGAGCGCCTTGACCACACCGAGCGCCTGCTCGGCTGCGGTGCGGTGGGCGTCGGAGCCGGTGTGCGCGGCGTACGACAGCAGGGCGGCGGCCGCGGCGGACCAGCCGGAGGGGGTGGCGTTGTCGGTCGGGTCCTGCGGGCGGCGGATGAGCTGCTCGGCGTCGGAGGCGGTGTCGTACAGCGCGCCGCTCTCCGGGTCGGTGAAGCGGGTCATGACCTGGTCCAGCAGCAGCCCGGCGAAGTCCAGCCAGACGCCCTCGCCGGTGACGGAGGCCAGCGCGAGGAAGCCCTCGGCGACATCGGCGTAGTCCTCCAGCACCCCGGAGTTGGCGCCGGCCCGGCCGTCGCGGCTGGTCCGGGTGAGGTGGCCGTGCTCGTCGAGGTGGACCCGGACCAGGTGGTCGGCGGCGGCGACGGCGGCCTCGATCAGGTCGGGGCGGTCGAAGTAGGCGCCGGTCTCGGCGAGGGCGGCGACGGCGAGGCCGTTCCAGGCGGCGACGACCTTGTCGTCCCGGCCGGGCGCGGGGCGCCGGGACCGCTCGGCGAGCATCCGCTGCTTGACGGAGGCGATCTTTCCGGCGTCGAACACCCGCTCCGCCTGCGGCAGTTGGAGCACGGACTGGCCGTGCTCGAAGGTGCCCTCGCCGGTCACGCCGAAGTACTCGGCCGCGAGGTCGCCGTCCTCGTCCCCGAGCAGGGCGCGCAGTTGCTCGGGCGTCCAGACGTAGTACGCGCCCTCGACGTGCCTGCCGGTGCCGTCGTCGCTGTCGGCGTCCAGCGCGGAGGCGAAGCCGCCCTCTTCCGTACGGAGTTCGGCGACGAGGAAGTCGGCGGTCTCCAGCGCGATACGGCGGGCGAGGTCGGAGCCGGTGGTACGCCAGAGGTGGGCGTAAACCCGGCAGAGCAGCGCGTTGTCGTACAACATCTTTTCAAAATGCGGCACGACCCAGTCCCGGTCGACGGAGTAGCGGGCGAAGCCGCCGCCGAGCTGGTCGTAGATGCCGCCGCGGGCCATGCGCTCGCAGGTGTCGGCCGCCATCTGGAGGGCACCCTCGGAGCCGGTGCGGGCGTGGTGGCGCAGCAGGAACTCCAGCGCCATGGAGGGCGGGAACTTCGGCGCGCCGCCGAATCCGCCGCGCTGGGGGTCGTACTCGCGGGTGAGCCCGAGGAGGGCCTGCGCGAGTTCCTCCTCGCCGGGCACCCCGGCCGCCTGCCGGACGATCTCCCGCTGGGCGAGGTCCCGCGTGATCTTCCCGGCCACCTCGGTGACCTCGTCCCGCCGTCCCTCCCACGCCTGGTGCACCCCTTCCAGCACCTGCCCGAAGGAGGGCATGCCGTGCCCCGGGCGGGGCGGGAAGTAGGTGCCGAAGTAGAAGGGCTCGGCCTCGGGCGTCAGGAACACGGTCATCGGCCACCCGCCCTGCCCGGTCGCCGCCTGCACCGCCTCCATGTACACCGCGTCGACGTCCGGCCGCTCCTCCCGGTCCACCTTCACACTGACGAAGTTCTCGTTCAGATAGTCGGCGGTGGCCTGGTCCTCGAACGACTCGTGCGCCATGACGTGACACCAGTGGCACGCGGAGTACCCCACACTCAGCAGAATCGGCACATCCCGCCGCCGCGCCTCCTCGAACGCCTCCGGCCCCCAGGGGTACCAGTCGACCGGGTTGTCAGCGTGCTGAAGCAGATACGGCGAGGTCACGTCGGCTAGCCGGTTCATACGCTCCAGCCTCTCACAGGGGCCGGGGCGGGCGGTGAAGCCCGCGTGCGTCATGCGAGGCGAGCCGTCAGGGCCGCGAGGTGGTCGTCCAGCAGCTCCGTCTGCCGTTCGGGCGGGAACCGGTCCGGGTCGAGCAGGCTCTGCACCACGAGGCCGAGTACGAAGGACTGGGCGCCGGCCGCGATGCGGTCCGGGTCGCCGGGAGGCAGTTCGCCGAGGGCCTGGGCGGCGGCCACGCGTTGGGCCAGACGGGCCCGGCTCTCCGCGTACTTGCGGGCATGGTCGGCACCGATGGCCGGGTCGGCGAGGGCGGTGTCCCAGGAGGCGACCCAGATGCGGTTGCTGTCCGTGGCATCGGGAGTCAGCGGCAGGATGTCGAGCAGCGCGTCCCGCAGCGCCGCGAGCCCCGGCCCGGTGGAGCGCCGGGGACGGGCGACGGTGCGCTGCTCCAGCAGGTCGAGGGCGTACTCGACCAGGGCCCGCTTGGTCGGGAAGTAGTGGGTGAGCAGGCCGGTGGTCGCGCCGAGTTCGGCGGCCACGGCACGCAGCGTCAGCCCGGCGAAGCCGCGCGTCGCCATGACCTGCCAGACCGCCGCCGAGACGTCCCGCCGCCGCGCTTCGTGATCTCCCTTGGTACGTGGCATGCCGCCACGGTACATTTCCGTAACACATGTTATGCAAAGGGGAGGCCCTCATGTTCTCGCTGGCACTGCGCGACGGCGCCCGTCTCGCCCCGCTGGAGTCCTGGCACGCCGAGGAGTTCGCCGGGCATCTGGACCGCGCCCGCGAGCACATCCGCCCCTGGGTCGGCGCCGGGTTCGTCACCGTCGACGTGGCGGGCGCACGGGCCACCCTCGAGCGGTACGCCGCCCGCCAGGCCGCCGACGGCGCCCGGCTGTACGGCATCTGGCGGGACGGCACCCTGGTCGGCGGCGTGATGTTCACCGCCTTCGACACGGCATCCGGCTCGTGCGAGATCGGCTGCTGGCTGGAGCCGGCCGCCGAGGGCCACGGCCTGATCACGGCGGCCAGCGCCGCGCTGCTGGACTGGGCGTTCAGCACCCGGGGCCTGCACCGTGCCGAGTGGCACTGCCGGGCCGACAACGACCGCAGCGCGGCGGTCGCCAAGCGGCTCGGCATGACGCTGGAGGGGGTGCGGCGCGAGGCGTGGCCGTACGACGGCGTGCGGCACGACAAGCAGGTGTGGGCGGTGCTCGCCCCGGAGTGGCGCGCGCTCGAGCGCTGAGCCGCCCTTCCTGATCCACGCCCCCTCGCGCTCCCCCCTCCCCCGAAGCACACTGTTCCGCACAGGAGTTGGTGGGGAGGGGGTCGTATGCGGGACGGGCATCGGGGTGAGGCCGAGCGGTTGGTGGTGCGGGCGGTGGAGGAGGAGGTGCGGCGGTCGGGCGGGCGGGCCGACGGGCAACTGCTGCTCACGCGGGCGCGTGCCGCGCTGGACGGGATGGCGGGGGCGGCTCAGGAGGAGTACGCCGCGTACACCCGCGCGCTCGACGAGTCCGAGGCGGACCGGCTCAGCTTCGGCCGGCGTTACGCCCGCGAGGGCGCCGGTACCCCGCTGCTGGTGGCCGCCGTCGCTGCGGTCGCCGCGGCCGTGGCCGACCTGTCGCTCGGCACCGGTGCGGGCACCGCGCTCGGCGCGGGAGTCGTCGTCGGGGTCGTCGGCGCCGCCGCCACGGTGGTGAAGGTGGCCGGTACGCATCTGCCCGCCGCCCATCACCGCAAGGGCGCGGCGAGCCAGCCCGGCGGCCCCGAGCAGTTGCGGCTGCAGTGGCTCACCGCGCTGGAGGTGCGCGGCATCCGCCCCTTCCTGGACCAGCAGCGGATGCTCGCCGCCTCCACCGCCCCGAAGAAGAAGACCGGCCCCGCACTGCGCGGTGCGGACAAGAGCGCGGCGGCCCGGCGCCGGACCGTACTGGAGCAGTCGTTCGGTCAACTCCCCGAGCCGGAGGACCTGTTCGCGGGCCGTACCGAGGAGCTGGCGCGGATCGGACAGTGGGCGCGGGCCGCCCGCGCGGAGTCGGAGACCCGGCCGACGGTGGTCGTCCTGCACGGCGAGCCGGGCTCGGGCCGCACCACGCTCGCCGTACGCGCGGCGCACGAGCTGCGCGACCACTTCCGGGGCGCGGTCGTCGTCGACCTGCGCGGCGACGGCCGCGAGACCCGTCCGCTGCCCACCCGCGACGCCCTGCTGCACCTGCTGAACCGGCTCGGCGCGCCCCGCGAGCAGTTGCTGTTCCGTGAGCACTCCTCCCCCGAGCAGCAGGTCAAACGGCTCGGCGAGCTGTACCACCAGCACCTGGCCGGACTCCCGGTGACGATCGTGCTGGACGACGCCTCCGACCCGGCACAGGTCCGCGCGCTGATCCCCGAGCGCTCCGACAGCCTGGTCCTGGTCACCTCCCGCACCCCGCTGGACCTGGACGCGGACCTGCCCGCCTGGGTGCACCACCTGCCCGTCACGGCGCTGGACGCGGCCGGCGCCGAGGAGCTGCTGACCGCCTCCGCGCAGGACTCCGACCACCCCTACGACGCCCAATCCACCGCGCGCATCGCGGAGTTGTGCGGCGGGCTGCCGCTGGCGCTGCGTTGCGCGGGCTCGGCGCTCGGAGCGCGGTCGGCGAGCGGGCTGGCGGCGGACCTGGCCGCGTACGGGCCGGTCGAGCCGGTGGAGCGGGCGCTGTGGCTGCGTTACAGCGACCAGCCCGAGCCCGCCCGACGGCTGCTGCGCCGGCTCGCGCTGGCCGGGCGGGCCTCGCTGGGTGTGGCGGCGGCCGCCGCGCTGCTGGGCACCGGTGAGGAGGAGGCGGGCCGGCATCTGGCCGCGCTGGCCCGCGCCGGGCTGCTGGACCATGTGCGCGGCGACCGGTACCGGCTGCACCACCTGGTCCGCGCCTTCGCGGAGGCCCGGCTGCTGGACGAGGAGGAGCAGGCCGAGCGCACGGCCGCGCAGGAACGGCTGATCGTCAACTACGCCGAGCTGGCCGACTCGGTGCTGCGCCTGGTCGACGGCAACATGTCGACGCGGTCGGACCGGTTCGGCTCGCACGGCTTCGTCTCCCTGGAGGAGGCGCTGCGCTGGCTGGACGACGAGACCAGCTTCATCACGGCCACCCTGCGCCAGGCCGAGGGCGTGGACCAGGGCGCGGTGCTGAACCTGCTGGGCGCGCTGTGCGACTACTGCCTGCTGCGCGGCGACCTGTACCGGCTGGGTGAGATCAACGAGCTGGCGCAGGCCGTGGACGAGGGGCTGCTGGTGCGCTCGGTGCAGTGGCGTACGGGTATCGCGGCCCGGCAGCTCGGTGAGCTGGACAAGGCACGCACCACGCTGGCCTCGGTGGTGGACCTGTACCGGGAGGCGCACCACGACGCGGGCGCCGCCCGTGCCCTGTGCTCGCTCGGCATCACCCTGCACCACCAGGGCAACCTGACCGAGGCGGCCGCCAAGCTGCAGGAGGCGATGGACCTCCAGGCTCCCCCGCAGCTCGCCACCGACCGCGCCTGGACGATGCACGCGCTGGCCGCCGTACAGCGCGACCGGGCCCGGCTGCCCGAGGCGCTGGACCTGCTCAAGCGCTCGCTGGTGCTGCACCGGGCGGGCGGCTCGGTGCACGGCGAGGCGTGGGCCCACTACCAGCTCGGCCAGCTCGCCCTGTGCCTGGGCGACGTACCCCGCGCTCAGGACGAGCTGCGGGCCGCGCTGGAGCGGTACGGGCGCACCCGCGACGCCCGCGGTGAGGCGTGGGCGCTGACCCAGCTCGCGCGGGCCCGGCTGGTCGACGGGGACGCGGCGCCCGCCGTGGAGGGGCTGCGGCAGGCGGCCGGGAGGCACCGGGACAACGAGGACGCGCGCGGCGAGGCATGGACGCTGTACCACCTGGGGCAGGCGCTGGAGGAGACCGGCGACCTGGACCGGGCGGTGCGGGAGCTGGAGCGCTCGCGCACGATGTTCTCCCGGATGCGGGACGTGTACGGGCTGGCCTGCGCCCGGCACCACTCGGCCCGGGTGACCCGCGACCAGCGCGCCGCGCAGACCGGCTCGCTGCGCAACTCCGGGTTCGCCCGCCAACTGCTGGTCGACGCCCGCGCCGACTTCCAGCGGGTCGGGGTGCCGCACGGCGAGGCGTGGACCTGCCTGGAGCTGGCGGTGGTGGACGCGGGCAACGAGCGCGCCCAGCAGGCGCTGGCCCTGTGCGACGAGGCCCTCACCCTGTTCACCGCCTACGGCGACCGGCGCGGTGAGGACTGGGCGCGGTTCCTGCGCTGCACCCTGCTGCCCTACGCGGCGCCGGGCGGCACCGAGGTGGGCACGGCGGTCGCGCAGGAGGAGCTGGCCCGTCTGGTCCGCGCCACGCATCCCGCGCGGGACGAACGGCTCACCGACTGCGCCCCGGCGTACGCCCTGCTGCTGGAGCGGGGGGTGAGCCTGGAGTCGGGCTGGCAGGCGTGGCGGCTGCGCATGACCCCGGCCCGGCACGCCCGCGACATTCTGGGGGTGCCGGTACCCGAGAAGGGGTGAGCGAGGCACCGGCGGGGCGCGGCCGTCGTTCCGGCTCGCGCCCGTCGGTGGATTCCGCCCGGCGGGGTCAGCCCTGCCGGGACTCGGTCTTCGTGGCGGAGGTCTCGCCCTCGGCGGGCGCCTCCTTGAAGTCGACCTTGCCCATGTGCTTGCTCATCGACTTCATCAGCCCCCAGACGGCCAGGGCCATCACCGCGAACACGATGAAGCCGAGGACACCGGGGGTGACCTTGTTCTCGTCGATCTCCTTGGCGAGGGGGACGAGATGCGTCACTGCGAGGCTCACGCTTGCGCTCATGTCAGGCATTGTCCCGGATGCCCGCGAAGAGGTCGTCCTCGGGGAGGGAGGTGTCCACGAGGGACTTCGCCAGCTCGTACTCCTCGGTGGGCCAGACCTTCTTCTGCAGCTCCATCGGGACCTTGAACCACCCCCCGTCGGGGTCGATCTGGGTGGCGTGCGCGATCAGCGCCTTGTCCCGGATCTCGAAGAAGTCCGCGCAGGGCACATGGGTGGTCAGCGTGCGCTCGATCCGCTCGAACTCCTTCCAGCGCTTGAGCCAGTCCCCGTACGGCGACTCCAGCCCGCTGTCCAGCATCGCCTGGTGCAGGGCCTCGGTGCGGGGGCGGTTGAAGCCCTGGTTGTAGTACAGCTTCTGCGGCTGGTAGGCGGGGCCGAACTCGGCCTCCGGGTACTTCTCGGTGTCCGCCGCGCCCTCGAACGCCACCATCGAGATCTTGTGGGTCATGATGTGGTCGGGGTGCGGGTAGCCGCCGTTCTCGTCGTAGGTGGTGATCACCTGCGGGCGGAACGCGCGGATCTTGCGGACCAGCTCGCCGGCCGCCTTCTCGACGTCCTCCAGCGCGAAGCAGCCCTCGGGCAGCGGGGGCAGCGGGTCGCCCTCGGGCAGGCCGGAGTCGACGAAGCCGAGCCACTCCTGCTTGACCCCGAGGATCTCGCGGGCCTCGTCCATCTCCTTCTTGCGCACCTCGTGGATGTGCTCCTCGATGTACGCGTCGCCCTGGAGCTTGGGGTTCAGGATGGAACCGCGCTCTCCGCCGGTGCAGGTCACCACCAGCACGTCCACCCCGTCGGACACGTACTTCGCCATGGTGGCCGCGCCCTTGCTCGACTCGTCGTCGGGGTGCGCGTGGACGGCCATCAGTCGTAGCTGGTCAGTCAAGACTCGTTCCTTGTTGGTCGGCGCCCCGCGGTCGGTGGGGCAGTCAACGGGTGCCGTGCCTGGGCACGTCGTCCATGGGGCGGCGGTCGGAGGGCGGGCGGCAGGCTTCTATAGTGACCGAATCGGGGGGCGAATAATTCCGCGGAGAGGACGATCATGGCTACGGCGAGCACGCGGCTGCCCGAGGGCCGCTACGGCCGTTCCTCGGACGAGCGTGCCGACCACCGGCTCAAGATCCTCGGCGCGGTACTGGGCGTGGCCCTGCTCGCACTGGTCGGCTACTTCGCCTACCACTACGTCGCCAAGAACGAGATCAGCGCCCAGGTCATCACCTTCCAGGCAACCGACCACGCGGTCCGGGTGCACCTGGAGGTCCACCGGGAGGCCGGGGTCGACGGCTACTGCACGCTGCGCTCCCAGTCGGCCGACGGGGCCGAGGTCGGCCGGGCCGACTTCCGCTTCTCCGGGCCGGACACCCGGGTCGACAAGGTCGTCACGCTCCGTACGACCGCCAAGGGCGGCACCGCCGAACTGCTGGGCTGCCACGCGGGCTGAGACATCACCCGGAATGCGTACGGCGTGACCTGCGCTGATGCGATTCTGATGGCTTATGTCCTCCCCCTTTCGCCCCTGAATTGTTAGGCTCGTGGTTTCGCCCATCCAAGAGAGAACATGCTTCTGGGTAGGGCGATGCTTTATATCCCCAGTACCGACGAGGAGCACCCTGTGACCCAGACCAGCGAGAACGTCACCTGGCTGACCCAGGAGGCGTACAACAAGCTCAAGGACGAGCTTGAGTACCTTACTGGTCCTGCGCGCACGGAGATCGCGGCCAAGATCGCGGCTGCGCGCGAGGAGGGCGACCTGCGCGAGAACGGCGGGTACCACGCGGCCAAGGAGGAGCAGGGCAAGCAGGAGCTGCGCGTCCGCCAGCTCACCCAGCTCCTGGAGAACGCCCAGGTGGGCGAGGCCCCTGCCTCCACCGACGGGACCGTCGCGCCGGGCATGGTCGTCACGATCGCCTTCGACGGCGACGAGGACGACACGATGACCTTCCTGCTCGCCTCCCGCGAGTACGCCAGCTCCGATGTCGAGACGTACTCGCCGCAGTCCCCGCTCGGTTCGGGCGTGATCGGCCACAAGGTCGGCGAGGACGCGGAGTACGAGCTGCCGAACGGCAAGAAGGCCACGGTGAAGATCCTCAAGGCCGAGCCGTACTCGGGCTGACCCCGACCCCCTTTTTCCGACCGGCCCCCGGCGCCCTCGCGGCACCGGGGGCTTCGTCGTGTCAGGCAGTCGCCGAGCGGTACTTGCGGACCGCCAGGGTGCGGAAGACCACGACGATGAGTATCGAGTAGATCAGCGACGCCCACACCGGGTGCTGCATGGGCCACGCGGTGGACGTGGACTCACCGGGGTTGGCGAACAGCACCCGCGCCGCCTCGACGGTGGCGCTGAACGGGTTCCAGTCCGCGATGTGCCGCAGCCACGGGGTCATGTTGCTGGTGTCCACGAACGCGTTGGACAGGAAGGTCACCGGGAACAGCCAGACCAGGCCGCCGGAGGTGGCCGCCTCCGGGGTGCGTACGGAGAGCCCGATGAGGGCGCCGATCCAGGTGAACGCGTACCCGAGCAGGAGCAGCAGGCCGAAGGCGGCGAGCACCTTCAGGGCGTTCGTGTCGCCGTTGGACCCCACCCGCCAGCCGACCAGCAGGGCGACCGCGGCCAGCACCAGCAGGGTGAGCGCGGTCTGCACCAGGTCGGCCAGGGTGCGCCCGGTGAGCACCGCGCCGCGTGCCATGGGCAGCGAGCGGAAGCGGTCCACCAGGCCCTTGTGCATGTCGTCGGCGATGCCCGCGCCGGCGCCCGCGGTGGCGAAGGTGACGGTCTGCGCGAAGATCCCCGCCATCAGGAAGTTGGTGTAGGCGGTGGCGCTCGTGCTGCCGCCGATCTTCATGGAGCCGCCGAAGACATAGGTGAACAGCACCACGAACATGATCGGCTGGATCAGCCCGAAGATGACCACCTCGGGAATCCGGACCATCCGGATCAGGTTCCGCTGCGCCACGATCAGTGAGTCGCGGACGGCCCTGCTGAACGGGTTGGCGGGCGCCACGGTCCGCGCGCCCTCGCTGACGGCACTCACTTCACGGCCCCCTCGGTGTCGGTGGTGCTCTCGGTGTCCTCGGCGGTGCCCGGCCGGGCCTCGGCGGTGTGTCCGGTCAGGGAGAGGAACACGTCGTCGAGGGTGGGGCGGCGCAGCGCGATGTCGTCCATCTCGATGCCCCGGCCGTCCAGCTCCCGGATGACCTCGGCCAGCAGCTTGGCGCCGCCGGTGACGGGGACGGTGAGCTTGCGGGTGTGCTGCTCGATGGTCGTCTCGCCCTTGCCGAGGGCGCGCAGCACCTCGGCGGTGCCCGCGATCCGGTCCCGGTCGTGCACCACGACCTCGACGCGCTCGCCGCCGGTGCGGGCCTTGAGGTGGTCGGAGGTGCCCTGGGCGATGACCCGGCCGTGGTCGACCACGGCGATGTCGTGGGCGAGGTGGTCGGCCTCCTCCAGGTACTGCGTGGTGAGCAGGAGGGTGGTGCCGCCGGAGACGAGCTGCTGGATGACCTCCCAGAGCTGCTGGCGGTTGCGCGGGTCGAGACCGGTCGTCGGTTCGTCCATGAACATCACGGGTGGCGAGACCACGAGCGCGGCGGCGAGGTCGAGCCTGCGGCGCATGCCGCCGGAGTAGGTCTTGGCGGGGCGGTCGGCGGCGTCGGCGAGGTGGAACTGCTCCAGCAGCTCGGCCGCGCGCTCCTTCGCCGCCTTGCCGCGCATCTGGTAGAGCCGGCCGACCATCTGGAGGTTCTCCCGGCCGGTCAGATACTCGTCGACCGCCGCGAACTGGCCGGACAGGCCGATGGAGCGGCGGACGGTGTCGGGGTGTTTGAGCACGTCCACGCCCGCGACGACCGCCCGGCCGCTGTCGGGGCGCAGCAGGGTGGTCAGACAGCGGACGGTCGTGGTCTTGCCCGCGCCGTTCGGCCCGAGCAGCCCCAGGACCGTCCCCTCGGGCACGTCGAGGTCGACGCCGTCCAGTGCCCTTACGTCCCCGAAGGTTTTCACCAGACCCTCGGCATGGATGGCGCCCGGCATGATCTCTCCCCGTCGTCGATGGTGCAGGCGGATGACTGGCACGCGGACCCGGCACCGCCCGTCGGGCGAGCGGCGGTCCGGCCCCCACGTCACACACCGTAACGCGATGTATCGCGTCCCTCAACGGGTTTCCGGATTCCTTCCCCGAACGAGTGAACGGCGCCTCGGCCCACCCCCGCCCAGCCCCGCTTAGTCGATGATCACGTACCCCGACTCCCGCAGCGCGGCGGTGACTTCGGTGCGGTGGGTGGGGCCCTGGGTCTCCAGGTGCAGTTCCACCTCCGCCTCGCTGAGGCCGAGGCGCGGGTCGGTGCGGATGTGGCTGACGTCGAGCACGTTGGCGTCGGCGGCCGAGAGCACGCCGAGCAGGGTGGCGAGGGCGCCGGGGCGGTCGGTGAGCCGCAGCCGGACCGCGAGGTAGCGCCCCTGCGCGGCCATGCCGTGCCGCAGCACCCGCTGCATCAGCACCGGGTCGACATTGCCGCCGGACAGCACCGACACCACCGGCCCGGAGAAGCCGCCGGGGTCGGCCAGCAGCGCCGCGACCGGGCTGGCACCCGCCGGTTCGACCACCAGCTTGGCCCGCTCCAGGCACAGCAGCAGCGCGGCCGAGAGCTGGTCCTCGCTGACCGTGCGCACCTCGTCGACCAGCTCCGCCACGATCCCGAACGGCACCGGGCCGGGCGTACCGACCTTGATCCCGTCGGCCATGGTCGCGGGGCTCCCCACGGTCACCGGGTGTCCGGCGGCCAGCGAGGGCGGGTAGGCGGCGGCGCCCTCGGCCTGCACACCGATGATCCGCACGTCGGGCCGTACCGACTTCACCGCCACCGCGATCCCGGCCGCGAGGCCGCCGCCGCCCATGCCGACGACGATCGTGCCGACCTCCGGGCACTGCTCCAGGATCTCCAGCCCGACCGTGCCCTGGCCCGCGATGATGTCGGGGTGGTCGAAGGGGTGGATGAACACCGCGCCCGTCCTCGCCGCGTACTCCTCGGCCGCCGCGAGCGCCTCGTCCACGACCTGGCCGTGCAGGCGCACCTCGGCGCCGTACTCGCGCGTGGCGCTGACCTTGGGCAGCGGGGCGCCCTGCGGCATGAAGACGGTGGAGTGCACGCCCAGCAGGGAGGAGGCGAGCGCGACGCCCTGGGCGTGGTTCCCGGCACTCGCGGCGACCACTCCGGCGGCCCGTTCCTCGGGAAGCAGCCCGGCGATGCGCACGTAGGCGCCGCGGAGTTTGAACGAGCCCGTCCGCTGAAGGTTCTCGCACTTCAGGTGCACCGGCGTGCCCACCGTGCGGGAGAGGTGTCTGCTGCTCTCCAGGGCGGTCGTGCGGGCCACCCCCGAGAGCATCTTCTGTGCTCCGCGCACGTCGTCGAGGGTCACGGAGCGCAAGGGGTGGGCCGTGCGGTAGCTCATGCCCCAAGTCTCGCAGTTCGGGCCCTCGTGCGGCACCCGCGCCCGAACCCGTGAGCAACGGTTTCCCCAGCGCCCGTACGGGCCGCCGCCGGGCCGCGTACCCTGTCCCCCAACCCAGCAGCCCCTTCATGAAGCGAGCCTCCGGCCATGCCCACAACACCTGATATGTCGATGGACATGACAACCGTCGGTGACAGCGGTCTGCTCGACACCCTCCAGCACGAGGTGGCGGTGTTCGCGCGCCGCGCCGAACAGACGCGGCTCGGCGGGGTCGGGCAGGTGCGCAACTCCATGGACCGCGCCGCCTACCTGCTGCTCAACCGCCTCGACAACGAGGGCCCGATGGGCGTCAAGGCGCTCGCCGCGAGCATGGGCATCGACTCCTCCACGGTGACCCGGCAGGTGGCCCCGCTGGTGGACGCGGGCCTGGTCAAGCGCACCTCGCACCCAGAGGACGGGCGCGCGGTGGTGCTCCAGCTCTCCCCGCGCGGGGGCACCCGGCTGGCGGAAGTGCGGGCCTCCAGGCGCCAGTTGATGGCCGAGCTGACCGAGGAGTGGACGCCGGCCGAGCGCGAGAGCTTCTGCGATCTGCTCAGCCGGTTCAACACCGCGCTGTCCGCCCGCATGACCGTCCAGCCGCAGCCGCCCGCGGCCTCCTAGGCCGCGTCCCGGCTCTTGACCCCCGGGGCGCCCCTGGCCTCATATGAGACCGGGCCCGGCGTGCGCGGGTCCCACGGCTTCCGGGGGAGGCGGGGTGCGCGATCGGCGGGGCGTGCGGGACGCCCGCAGGGCACAGGAGTTCGGAGGGTTCGTCGCGGGCGCGGCGGGCCGGCTGCTGCACACGGCCACGCTGCTCACCGCCGAGGCGCCGGACGCCAACCCGCGCGCGCGGCGCCTGCTGACCCGGGCGCTCGCCCACACCTACGCCCACTGGGACCACCCGCCCGGCGAGGACCCCTACGACCGCGCCCGCGGGCATCTGGCGACCCACTACGCGCACGAGGTCTGGCACCGCTCGCGCCCGCACGGCCCGCTCGCCGCGCTGAGCCCGCGCGAACGGCTGGTCCTGGTGCTGCGCCTCTACGAGGGGCTGGCCGACGAACAGACGGCCGCCCTGCTGGGCCTGCCCACCGACCGGGTACGCGCGCTCTGCGACCGGGCGACGGCCACCGTGCTGCATCCGCCGCCCGGCGCCGTCCCGCGCGCGGGAGGTCCACTGCTGAGACGGCTCCAGCCGTGATCCGGCCCGAACGCGAGGCCGCGGTACGGCGGCTGATGGAGGCGGTGCCGGTGGGTGTGCCGCCGGAGCTGCCCGGCGAGGCGGTGCGCCGGGGGGCCCGGCTGCTGCGGCTGCGGCGGGCCGCGCGGCGGCTGCTCTGGCTGGTGCTGTGCGCGGCGGCGGCCGCCTTCCTCACCTGGGCCGCGCTGACCAGGCCGTGGGCGGAGCCGCCGTCGCTGACGACCCCGCCCGTATCCGGCTGGTAGGCCGGACAGCCCGCTTACTTGTCGAGCGCCTGCTTGAGGTCCTCGACCAGGTCGTCCGCGTTCTCGATGCCGACGGAGAGCCGGACCAGGTCGGAGGGGACCTCCAGCAGCGAACCGGCGACGGAGGCGTGCGTCATCCGGCCGGGGTGCTCGATGAGGGACTCGACGCCGCCGAGGGACTCGCCGAGGGTGAAAATCTGGGTGCGGTCGCACACCGAGACGGCCGCCTCCTCGCCGTCCTTGACGCGGAAGGAGATCATGCCGCCGAACGCCCGCATCTGCTTGGCGGCGACCTCGTGGCCGGGGTGCTCGGGCAGGCCCGGGTAGAGCACGCTGCTCACGCGCGGGTGCCGGGACAGCATGTCGGCGACCTTCGTGGCGTTCTCGCTGTGCCGGTCCATGCGCACCGCGAGGGTCTTGGTGCCGCGCAGCACCAGCCAGGAGTCGAACGGCCCGGCGACGCCGCCCATCGAGTTCTGGTGGAAGCCGATCTCCTCACCCAGCTCCTCGTCGGCCACGATCAGCGCACCGCCGACCACGTCGGAGTGGCCGCCCATGTACTTGGTCAGCGAGTGCACGACGACGTCGGCGCCGAGCGCCAGCGGCTGCTGGAGGTAAGGGGTGGCGAAGGTGTTGTCCACGACCAGCTTCGCCCCGCCGGCGTGCGCGACCTGGGCCACGGCGGCGATGTCGGTGATGCCGAGCAGCGGGTTGGAGGGGGTCTCCACCCAGACGGCCTTGGTGCGCGGGGTCATCGCGGCGCGCACGGCGGCCGGGTCGCTGGTGTCGGCGACGGACCACTCCACGCCCCAGCGGGAGGCGACCTTGGCGAAGAGCCGGAAGGTGCCGCCGTAGGCGTCGTTCGGGATGACCACGTGGTCGCCGGGGCTGAGCAGCGTACGCAGCAGGGTGTCCTCGGCGGCGAGGCCGGAGGCGAACGCGAAGCCGCGCCGGCCGCCCTCCAGCGCCGCGAGGTTCTCCTCCAGCGCCGTCCTGGTCGGGTTGCCGCTGCGGCTGTACTCGTAGCCGCCGCGCAGCCCGCCCACGCCGTCCTGCTTGTAGGTCGAGACCTGGTAGATGGGCGGGACGACCGCGCCGGTGAGGGGATCGGCGGTGTTGCCCGCGTGGATCGCCAGAGTCTCGAAGTGCTCGCTGATGTGCCTGTCGCTCATGTGCACCGAGCGTAGTGCGCTCGCGGGTGTGATGGCGGACGCCGGGCTCGGGGCGGGGGCCGGCCGGAGTTTTCCACAGGCTCGCGGGAGGGGTTGGCCAAGTGTCGGCGGGATCTGGTTCGCTTGACGCATGGCGACTCTCTGGCTGCTCCTGGCGCTGGCCCTGCTGGCCTTCGCGCTGCTCCCGCTCATTAGGCGCGGGCGCGGCGGGATCGAGCGTGTGCATCCGGGCCACCCGGACGCCGCCGACCCCGAGCGGTACGGCTTCCTGCGCCAGGAGGAGCTGGACGTGCGGATGCCGGGCCCGGACCAGGACCTGCTGGACGTGCTGGACCTGGTCGGCCGCACCGGTGACTACCGCGCCGCCTCCCAGCTCCTCGCGGGCACGGAGGCGGAGGGCGAGACGCGCTGGCAGCGGGTGCAGGCGTTCGCCGGGGCGGCCTCGCTGGAGCTGCGCGAGCGGCCGGGCGGGATACATGAGACGCCGGGCGGCCAGTGGCTGCGGGTGTGGCGGGCCGAGCAGCCCAAGGACGCGGGCGGCGCGGCGGTGCACGCCGAGTTCCTGGCCCAGCAGGCGTGGCGGACCTCGGTGCCGGGCACGGACGACTTCCGGATCATCATGGAGGAGGCGCGCGACGCCTGTGAGCGGGCCGCGCTGGCCGCCCCCGGCGATCCGGTGCCGCACCTGGTGATGCTGTCCGTGGCGCGCGGACTCGGCTGGTCCCGGCCGGAGTTCGACGAGCTGTGGGGCAAGATCCTCGGTCTCGCCCCGCACCACATGGGCGCCCACCTGGCCGCGCTGCACTACACCTGCGAGAAGTGGCACGGCTCGCGCGAGGAGGCATACGCCTTCGCCGAGGCCGCCGCCGCCCGCGCGCCCGAGGGTTCACTGCTGGCCGCGCTGCCGCTGTTCGCGGTCTTCGAGCATCTGCCGGAGGTGAACCTGGTCGCCGGGTTCTACCGCAGCGAGGTCGTGGTCCGGGCGATACACGGGGCGCTGCACGCGGTGCACTCCGCCCGGCCGGACGACCCGATGCTCGCGCACGTACGGCATCTGCTGGTGTTCTTCCTGGTGCGGGCCGAGCGCTGGGCGGAGGCCATGGACCAACTGGTGCACGTGGACGGTCATGTGGGCGCGCTGCCGTGGAGCCTCTCCGAGGACCCGGCGGAGGCGTTCGCCATCTACCGGGCCCTGGCGGTCGCGGGCTACGAGGCCAACGGCGGCAACCCGGCGACCCTGCCGGGCTGACACCGGCCGTCCGGCCCCGGCCGACCCAGCGGCCCGAGAAATAGGTGTTGCCCCGCTGACCTGCGGTGGGGCATACTCCGCTTGCCCTGGGCTTTGCCCCTGCTTTGCCCGGCTCCGAGTTCCCCCACACTCGGGCGGCGGCACCGTACGGCGGTGTGCGCCTCGTTCGTCTTGCTCCGGCTCGCCCGGTTTCCTGTGGGGGGATCTCTTTTCCGATGGGCGCATCTCTGCGCGCGCTGCGCGCCCTCGTCCTGCTGTCCGGCTTCTATCTGATCAGCCTCGTCCTGCTGGCGGCGCTGGCCGGTGTCGACCTCGCCCTGTTCCACTGGGGGCTGCACGGCTTCGGGGCCGTCAAGATCGTCATCGTCACGGTGCTGCTCGCCGTCCCCGTCGTACGCGGCGTGTTCATGCTGCGCATCCCCACGCCCGAGGACCCGGCCGCCGTCGAGGTCGGCGAGGCCGACGAGCCCCGGCTGTGGGCGCTGGTGCGCGAGGTGGCCGACGCGAGCGGCACCCACGCCCCGGCCCGCATCCTGCTCACCCCGGACGTGAACGCCTCCGTGCGCGAGGACGCCAGGCTGCTCGGCCTGCGCCCCGGCCCGCGCACCCTCACCCTGGGCGTGCCGCTGCTGACCGGGCTGAGCGAGGCCCAGTTGCGTGCCGTCCTGGGCCACGAGTACGGGCACTTCACGGCCGGCGACACCCGGCTGTCCGCGATCGTGGTGCGCGGCCGGGCGCAGATCAGCCGGGTCGTCGAGCAGTTCCACGCCACCGCCGACGGCAAGGTGGCCGACGAGCGCGAGCGCCAGGAGCGGACCGCCGCCAAGCGGATCGCCAAGGGCAAGAAGGCCCGCGAGGTGGACACCCGGCACACCGGCGCGCTGTACCGGGGGATGGCCCGGCTCTACACCTGGTACGCGAAGCTCTATCTGCGGGCCTCGCTGAGCACCGCGCGCGGGCAGGAGTTCGCCGCCGACCTGGCCGCCGCCCGGATCGCCGGACGCGACGCCACCGCCTCCGCGCTGCGCGAGATCCCGGTCCTCTCGGCCGCCCACGGCTTCTACCTCGACTCGTACGCCACCCTGGGTCTGCCCGCCCGGACGCTGCCGCCGCGCGGTCAGTTCTTCGGCGGCTTCGGCCAGTTGCTGACGGCCCGCGCGGGTGAGCTGGAGAAGCTGCGCGCCGGGCTGCCCGAGGAGCCGGAGTCCCGGTACGACTCCCACCCGCCGATGGCCGAGCGGGTGCGCCGTATCGAGGCGCTGCCCGCCGACGGACGCGGCACCGAGGGCGACGGCCCGGCGCTGGCCCTGCTCACCGACCCCGAGCACACCCAGGCGGCGCTGGAGGAAGCCGTCCTGACCGCCGAGGCGCTGGGCTTCCGGCGCACCGCCGACTGGCCGGAGCTGCTGAACGTCGCCATGGCCGAGGGCATCACCACCGCGCAGACCCCGCTGCACCGCGCGCTGACCGCGTACACCGGGCGCCCCGCGACCCTGGCGGACGTGCTCGACGCCATCGACGAGGGCCGGCTGTGGCGGGTGGCCGAGCGGCTGCCACTGTCCGAGGAGGCGGCCGCGGCGAAGGGGCGGGCGTTCCGCCAGTTCGTGCGGCCCGCGCTGGGCGACTCGCTGCGCACGATGGTGCTGGCCGAGTTCAGCGCGCGTTCGCTGCTGAGCTGGGAGTTCTCCTGGTCCCGCGCGGCGGCCGTACGGCTGCCCGGCGCGGCCGACGGCGCCGGGGCGAGCCCCGAGGACGCGCTGGAGGCGGCCGTGGACGCGGCCCTGGCCGACGTGCCCGACACCGCCCCGCTGCGCGCCCTCCTCCCGCCGACGGTCGTCCAGCCCGCCTGAGCCACCCGAACACCCCCCGAACCGAACGGACCCCGCCCGCATGACCGTCCTGCTCTGGATACTGGCCGCCCTGGCCCTGCCCTTCGTGCTCTTCGCCGCCTGGATGGCCAAGGTGTTCCTGAAGGAGTTCTTCTCCGGCAACGCGGAGGCCGCCCTCGAGGCCGAGGAGGCCGCCGCGACCGGCGCCGAGAAGGCCGCCGCCTCGGCCGCGCTCGGTCTGCTGCCCGCCGAGCGGCAGAACACCGACTCGGCCGGCCCGCTGACCCCGGAGACGACGGCCGCGCTCGCGGCGGTCCGGGGCGGCGACTGGCGCCCCGCCGCCGACCTGATGGCCGCCGTCGGCCGGGACTGGGAGCGCCGGTCCGCGCTGACGTTCCGGCTGGCCGACACGGCGGCCGACGACGACGCCTGGCTGCTGGCCTGGGAGTCCGAGCGCCCCGAGGACCCGGACGCGGCCGTGGTCCGCGCCCGCAGCGCGGTGATCCTGGCCTGGCGGGTGCGCGGCGGACAGCGGGCGGAGCACACCACGCGCGAGCAGTCCGACGGGTTCCACCGCACGCTGCTCCAGGCCCGCGAGGAGATCGCGCGGGCGGCGGCGCTGAACCCGGACGACCCGACGCCGTACATCGCGGAGATCTGGCTGGCCCTCGGCCTGGGTTACCCGAACGCCAAGATGGACGACCTCTGGACCAAGATCACGGCCCGCGCCCCGCACCACTACGAGGCGCACTTCTCGGCCCTGCAGTACTGGTGCGCCAAGTGGCGCGGCTCCGAGCGGCTGGCCACCGAGTTCGCCGAGCGGGCCGCAGCCGATGCGCCCGCCGGGAGCCTGCTGACGGCGCTGCCGCTGATCGCGCACTTCGAGCACGACGACTCCGACGACACCGCCGCCGACAACACCCCGGAGATGGTCGCGCGGGTCGAGGCGGCCCTGAAGGACGCGGCCGCCGCCGACCCGGCGCACCCGCGCCTGCCGGAGCTGCGCCACCTGCTCGCCTACTACCTGCACCTCCAGGGCCGCAACGAGGCAGCCGTGGAGCACTTCCGGCTGGTCGACGGCCATGTGGACGCGCTGCCATGGCGGTACCGGAGCGACAAGGCGGAGTACTTCTGCCAGGTCCGCGACACGGCGGTGATGGAGGCCGGAGCGGCTCGCTGAACCGGAATGTCCGGGGCGGCCCAGTCGTTGTAGGGAGTGCCCGTCCGCACCGAGACCGACCAGGGAGACCCCATGCTGTTCGGCCGCACACCGCAGCTCCCCACCCCCGAGCAGGCGCTCGCGGGGCGGGACGTGCCCGCCTTCGAGGTCCCCGCCCGGCACACCGTCCTCGGCAACCCGCTCAACGGCCCGTACCCCGAGGGTCTTGAGGTCGCCGACTTCGGGCTGGGCTGCTTCTGGGGCGCGGAGCGCAAGTTCTGGCAGCTCCCCGCGGGGATCTACACCACGCTCGTGGGCTACCAGGGCGGCTACACCGAGAACCCCACCTACGAGGAGGCGTGCTCGGGCCTGACCGGCCACACCGAGGCGGTCCGCGTGGTCTACGACCCGAAGGTCATCTCGTACGAGCAGTTGCTCAAGACCTTCTGGGAGTCCCACGACCCCACGCAGGGCTTCCGCCAGGGCAACGACGTGGGCACGCAGTACCGCTCCGCGATCTACACCCACACCCCCGAGCAGGCGGCCGCCGCCGAGGCGTCCCGCGCCGCGTACCAGAAGGTGCTCACCGGCTCGGGCCACGGCACGATCACCACGGAGATCCTCCCCGCCGAGGGCCGGCCCTTCTACCCGGCCGAGCCCTACCACCAGCAGTACCTCGACAAGAACCCCGCCGGGTATTGCGGCATCGGCGGCACGGGCGTCTCCTGCCCGATCGGTGTCGCCCCCGCGCAGGGCTGATCGCCCCGCTCAGGGCTGAGCACAGCAGAACGGGCCGCCCGGCCGGAGCCGGGCGGCCCTTCCTGCGCGTAAAACCTCAGATCGTCGCCGTGTCGATCACGAACCGGTACCGCACATCGCTGGCGGTCACGCGCTCGTACGCGTCGTTGATCTCCTCCGCGCCGATCAGCTCGATCTCGGCGCCCACCCCGTGCTCCGCGCAGAAGTCCAGCATCTCCTGGGTCTCGGCGATGCCGCCGATGCCGGAGCTGGAGATGCTGCGGCGCTGGCCGAACATCGACTGGAGGGTGATCTGTACCGGCTCCTCGGGCAGGCCCACGTTGACCAGGGTGCCGTCGGTGCGCAGCAGGGACACGTACTCGGCGAAGTCGAGCGGGGCCGAGACGGTGTTCAGGATGACGTCGAAGGTGCCGGCCAGCTCCTCGAAGGTCTTCGGGTCGCTGGTGGCGTAGTAGTGGTCGGCGCCGAGCCGCAGCCCGTCGTCCTTCTTGCGCAGGGACTGCGAGAGCACGGTGACCTCGGCGCCCAGCGCGTGCGCGATCTTCACGCCGACGTGCCCGAGCCCGCCGAGGCCGACCACGGCGACCTTCTTGCCGGGGCCGACACCCCAGTGCCGGAGCGGGGAGTACGTGGTGATGCCCGCGCACAGCAGCGGCGCGGCCACGTCCAGCTCCAGCCCGTCGGGGATGCGGACGACGAAGTCCTCGTTCACGACGACGTTCTCGGAGTAGCCGCCGTAGGTGGGCTCGCCCTGCTTGTCGGTGTCGTTGTAGGTGAGAGTGGGGCCGCCGCCGGTGCAGTACTGCTCCAGGCCGGCCTTGCAGTTGTCGCACTCGCGGCAGGAGTCGACCATGCAGCCGACGCCCACCCGGTCGCCCACCGAGAACTTGGTGACCTCGGGGCCGACCTCGGTGACCACACCGGCGATCTCGTGGCCGGGGACCATCGGGAAGATGCCCTCGCTCCAGCCGTCGCGGGCCTGGTGGATGTCGGAGTGGCAGATCCCCGCGAACTTGATGTCGATCAGGACGTCATGGGCGCCGACCGGCCGCCGCTCGATCGTGGTCCGCTCCAGGGGGGCCTTGGGGGCGGGCGCGGCGTACGCAGCAACAGTGGTCATGCCGGGGTTCTCCTAAGCTTCGCCGTGGCCCGGACACGGTCTCGACCGGGCACTCCCCCAGCGTGCCCCCATCCTCCGCTCCCACCCAGGTCACGGCTTTGCGTACGACCGCTGTGCCTACCACTGCCGGGGACAGGCTCCGGGGCGTACGATCCCTCGCCGCCCTCGATACTTGAGGCATGGACGAACAGCCGGAGGCGGCCGTGAGCCGCCCGCTGGACCGGCGGGCCGAGCTGAGCGAGTTCCTGCGCAGCCGCCGGGCCCGGCTCAAGCCGGAGGACGTGGGCCTGCCCGACTTCGGCCGGCGCCGCCGGGTGCCGGGGCTGCGCCGCGAGGAGCTGGCGCAACTGGCCGGGGTGTCGGTGGCGTACTACACGCGGCTGGAGCAGGGCAACGGGCGTAACGTGTCGGCGGAGGTGCTGGATTCCATCGCGCGAGCCCTGCGCCTGACCGACGCCGAGCACGCGCACCTGACCCATCTGGCCAAGCCGGCCCCGCACAAGAAGCGCCCGCCGGCCCGCCGGCCCCAGGTACGGACCGCGCTGCAGCACCTGCTGGCCTCGATGGACGCGGTCCCGGCGTACATCACGGGGCGGCGCACCGAGATCCTGGCCTGGAACCGGATGGCGACCGCGCTGTTCGGCGACTGGGGCGGGCTCGCGCCCGAGGACCGCACCTGGGCCCGGCTGGTGTTCCTCTGCCCGGAGTACCGGGAGCTGTTCGTCGACTGGGAGCAGAAGGCGATCGACATCGTCTGCGGGCTGCGCATGGACGCCGGACGCTTCCCGGACGACGCCCGGCTGGCCGCGCTGGTCGGCGAACTCTCCGTCAAGAGCGAGGAGTTCCGCCGCCTGTGGGCCACGCACGACGTGAAGGAGCAGTTCTACGGCGTGAAGCGGCTGCGGCATCCGCTGGTCGGTGAACTCGCCCTGGGCTTCGAGGGGTTGCGGGTGACCGGCGACCCGGATCTCAACCTGATCGTCTACCACGCCGAACCGGACTCCGCCTCGGCCGAGTCGCTGCGCCTGCTGGCCAGTTGGGGCGCGGCGGCGGTACCGACGCTCTGACACGAAAGTGCCGCCCCTCACGAAGAGGGGCGGCACTCATGCGCTCAGGGGTTCTGCGGCGGGATCAGACGGCCGAACCGGCCTTCCACTGCGCCCAGTCCATGTTCCAGCCGTTGAGGCCGTTGTCCGGGGCGACGGTCTTGTCACCGGTGTTCTTGATGACCACCACGTCACCGACGAGGGAGTGGTTGAACACCCAGGCGGCCGGGGTGTTCGGGTCCTTGGCGCCCTTGGTGTCGGAGAGGCCCACACAGCCGTGGCTGGTGTTCTCGTTGCCGAAGATGGACTTCGCGCCCCAGTAGTTGCCGTGCAGGAAGGTGCCGGAGCCGGTGAGGCGGATGGCGTGCGGCACGTCCTTGATGTCGTACTCGCCCTTGCCGTCGTCGTCGGTGAAGCCGACGGTCGCGCCGTTCATCCGGGTCTGCTCGAACTTCTCGGACATGACCATGGTGCCGGCGTAGGTCTTGTTCTCCGGGGAACCGGCCGAGATCGGGATCTGCTTGACGACCTTGCCGTCCTGCGTGACCTTCATCTGCTTGGTCTTGGCGTCGATGTACGAGACCTGGTTGCGGCCGACGTGGAAGGTGACCGTCTTCTGCTGGACGCCGTAGACGCCGTCGGCGCCCTCGACACCGTCGAGCGCCAGCTTCAGCGTGACGGTGGAGTTCTCCTTCCAGTACGTCTCCGGGCGGAAGTCGATCCGGTTGGCGTTGAACCAGTGGCCGACGACCTCCTGGCCGCTGGAGGAGGAGACGGTGATCCCCTTCTGCACGGCGGCCTTGTCGGTGATCGCCTTGTCGAAGTTGATCGACACGGGCATGCCCACCCCGACGGTGCTGCCGTTGTCCGGGGTGAAGTTGCCTATGAAGCTGTTGGACGGGGAGACCGTGGTGAAGGACGCGTTCTCGTGGGCCACGCGGCCGTCGGAGTCCTTGGCCTCGGCGGCGAGCTTGTAGGTGGTCGACCGCTCGAGCTGGGTGGTCGGCTTCCAGCTCAGCTTGTCGGCGGAGAGGGTGCCCTCGACCGGCTTGCCGTCCGCGGTGGTCATGCTCACGCCGGTCAGGGTGCCCTTGGCGACCTTGACCGCGGCCGAGTTGTTGATGGAGGCGTTGTTGGAGCCGTCCTTCGGCGTGATCGTGATCTGCGCCTCGGACGACTTCTGCGCCGCCGCCTCGTCGGCCTTCGCCTGCGAGCTCTCACCGCCGTCGGACGCGCTGGCGTCACCGCCGCCGGAACAGCCCGTGAGCACGAGCACACCACCGAGCAGTGCGGACGCGACCGTCAGGCCCTTGCGCCGCTTACTGTCCGTCATCACACGCTTCTCCATCGTTGCCGAATCCGCCAGAACCCCGAGAATCCCCGTTGAACTCTCTCTCAACGTCACGGCCGCGCCTTCCCGTTCCCCGGACAGGGGTTCTGTGGGGAACACCACGTCCCGTCGTGAGGACGGTCGGTGCGCGGGCCTCCGTGCGCCACTTGTGAGACGAGAAAACCCGGACGGCGGTTGCCGTCCGGGTCATCCGTGCCCCGAATCCGGCGGCCGAAGCCGCCGGGCCGCCTACCGCTCGTTCCGGCCGTCCGCGTCGTCGGCCGGTTCGTCGTCGTCCTCATCATCCTCGCCGAGGTCCCACTCGGGCGAATCCGCGTCGTACGCGGAGTGCTCGCTGGACCAGGACGCCTGCGCCAGCTCCACGCCGGGCACCTCGCTGACCAGGTCGAACGGGTCGACGAGATAGGCCAGCGCCTCGGCGGTGTCTTCCGTCACAGCGCCCTCGGCGTGCGCCCGCTCCGCGTCGGGCAGCTCCGGATCGGTGGCGATGCGGCGCAGCGCGGCCTTGGTCAGCTCGTCGTCGTCGAGCACCTCGAGGACCAGCTCCACTCGAAGGCGTACAAAACGTGATGTCTCTTCAGCGTCCATACGGTGAGCCTAGAACCGAAACCTGTCGTGACTTTCCTGTGACCCGCGATTTTCACTAACATCGCTCCGCACGGCCAATTCGCCAGCGTCACAAGGGGATCGATATTCCGTGGCATCCGCTCGCCGTCCGTTGCTGACCGCCACCGCCGCGGGCACGCTGCTGTGCGCCCTGTGGTTCGTCCCGTCCGCCAACGCCTCGCAGGACGGCCCCTCGACGGGCGCCGGCGCGGCCGGTACGGCGGTCTCCGGGCCGGCGGACTCCGGGAACCCGGACTCGGGGATCACCGAGCAGGTCACCACGGTGTCCGGCCTCGCCGGTCAGACCGCCTCCGACCCGACGCAGTTGGCGGACACGGGAAGCTTCGACACCACGCCGTACGTGGTCTCCGGCACCCTGTTCCTGGCCGTGGGCGCGGGCTTCGTGGTGTATTCGGTGCGCCGGGAACGGCTGGAGTTCTGAGAGGTACCAAGAGAAAGGGGCCCCACCCGCAGGTGAGGCCCCTGAGCGGCGGCTAGCGCAGCGGTCCGGTGACCGTCTCGGCGGCCGCCACCAGCCCGCCCCCGCGCACGAACGCGTCGGCGGCGGCCAGGTCGGGCGCCAGGAACCGGTCCGGGCCCGGACCGCCCACCCCGGCGGCCCGCGCGGCCTCGATCACCGCACGCGAGGCGGGCGCGGGCTCCAGCCCCTCCCGCAGCTCGACGGCACGGGCGGCCGCGTACAGCTCGACCGCGATCACCCGCGTCAGGTTGTCCACAGCGGTCCGCAGCTTGCGCGCCGCCGACCAGCCCATGGAGACGTGGTCCTCCTGCATCGCGGAGGACGGGATGGAGTCGGCGGACGCCGGTACGGCGAGCCGCTTCAGCTCGCTGACCAGCGCGGCCTGCGTGTACTGGGCGATCATCAGGCCGGAGTCCACGCCCGCGTCGTCCGCGAGGAACGGCGGCAGGCCGTGGCTGCGGTTCTTGTCCAGCAGCCGGTCGGTACGGCGCTCGGCGATGGAGCCGAGGTCGGCGGCGGCGATGGCGAGGAAGTCCAGGACGTAGGCGACCGGCGCCCCGTGGAAGTTGCCGTTGGACTCCACCCGCCCGTCGGGCAGTACGACGGGGTTGTCGACGGCGGCGGCCAGCTCGCGTTCGGCGACCAGGCGGGCGTGCGCCAGCGTGTCGCGGCCGGCCCCGGCGACCTGCGGGGCGCAGCGCACCGAGTAGGCGTCCTGGACACGAGGGGCGTCGTCCTGGTGGTGCCCGGTGAGCTGGGAGCCCTTGAGCACCGCGAGCATGTTGGCGGCGGAGGCGGCCTGGCCGGGGTGCGGGCGGATGGCGTGCAGCTCGGGCGCGAGGACCTTGTCCGTGCCGAGCAGGCCCTCCAGGCTGAGGGCGGCGGTGATGTCGGCCGACTTGTAGAGGGAGTCGAGGTCCGCGAGGGCCATGATCAGCATGCCGAGCATGCCGTCGGTGCCGTTGAGGAGGGCCAGGCCCTCCTTCTCGCGCAGCTCGACCGGCTCGATGCCGGCCTCGCGCAGCAGCTCACCGGCCGGCCGTACGACCCCGTCGGGACCCTCGGCGTCACCCTCGCCCATCAGGGCCAGCGCGCAGTGCGAGAGCGGGGCGAGGTCGCCGGAGCAGCCGAGGGAGCCGTACTCGTGCACGACCGGGGTGATCTGGGCGTTGAGCACGTCGGCCATGGTCTGCGCGACCTCGGGGCGTACGCCGGTGTGCCCGGAGCAGACCGTCTTCAGCCGCAGGAACATCAGCGCCCGGACGACCTCGCGCTCGACGCGCGGACCCATGCCGGCGGCGTGCGAGCGGACGATGTTGCGCTGGAGCTGCGCCCGCAGCTCGGGGCTGATGTGCCGGGTCGCGAGCGCGCCGAAGCCGGTGGAGACGCCGTAGACCGGATCGGGTTTGGCGGCCAGCGCGTCCACGATCTCGCGGGCCGCGGCGAGCGCGGCCACGGCCTCCTCCGACAGTTCCACGCGGGCCCCGGCGCGCGCGACGGCGAGGACGTCGTGCGCGGTGACACCGGTGGTCCCCACCACCACAGAGTGCATATCCATATTCAGGAGCGTACGCATTGAATGCGGCGGTGTCACTAGTGGATTGCGTCCGCGCCCCTTACCGGTCCCTGGCGCGGCGGCCCCGGAAACGGCGCCGCTCGTTCTTCGCGGGCGGCGGCGTCTCGTCCGCGAGCCGCACCACCGGGTCGTCCGGGCCCTCCCGCCCGGCCACCACGGGCAGGTCGGCGCGCTCGGCCTTGGCGCGGTACTGCGCGGCGTCGGCCAGCCGGAACAGCCGCCGGGCGTCGTGCACCGGGCCGATGTCGTGCCCGGTGGACGCGACCCCGCAGGCCACCCCCTCGCCCAGCTCCAGCGCGCCCGCCCGGCGGCACAGCTCCACGGCCGCCTGGACCACGTCCTCGGCCGACGGCCCGAGCGCCAGCAGACAGAACTCGTCCCCGCCGAGCCGCGCCGCGAGCGCACCCGGCAGCATCGCGCCGCACAGCGACAGCACCGACCCGAACCGCTCCAGCAGCCGGTCCCCCACCTCGTGCCCCTGGGTGTCGTTGACCTTCTTCAGCCCGTTCAGATCACAGACGACGAGGCTGACCACCGCCCCCTCCGACACATGCTGTGCCACCGCCTCCTCCAGGCGTACGTC
Source organism: Streptomyces bauhiniae (assembly GCF_004784475.1). Lineage (GTDB taxonomy): Bacteria > Actinomycetota > Actinomycetes > Streptomycetales > Streptomycetaceae > Streptomyces > Streptomyces seoulensis. The sequence goes on along the minus strand of NZ_SRRT01000001.1, from coordinate 456,113 downwards.
CACCGCGCGGCGGTTGGCCAGCCCGGTGAGGGCGTCGGTGAAGGCGAGCCGGCGGGCCTCCTCCAGCCGCTCGGTCTGCGCGAGCCCGGCCGCGACGACCGCCGCCAGTACGGTCGCGAAGTCGGCGTCGCCCCGGTCGAAGACCGGTGTGCCGGTCGCACGGGCCACGTACAGCTCGCCCCATGCCCGGCCGTGCAGCACCACGGGCGCGACCACACAGCAGCCCCTCCCCCGGCGGCGCAGGGCGGCGACCCGCTGGTGGATGTAGCCGGGGGTGCCGGCGGCCGGGCCCTGCGCGGTCTCCACCCAGGCGTTGGGGCCGCCGCCCCCGGCCCAGCGCTCGTGCAGGAACTCGGTGATCTCCGGGAACTGGTGGACCGGGTACGCCTCCGCCTCCGGGAACTCCTCCTCGTCCTCGGCGCGCTTGCCGACGTTCACCAGAACCCGGAGGCGGCCCCGCTCGCGCTCCCACACCGAGAGCGCGGCGAAGTTCCCGGCCAGCGCCCGGCAGGCACCGAGCGCGGCCGCGCGCCAGGACTCCGGCGCGGTGTGCGCGGCCGCCATCCCCTGCGCCAGCCCCACCACGGCAGCGAGCCGATCATCCTCTCCCATCACCCCAGATTAGGGACGAATGGGCACATCAGGGGCATTGGCGCGGGCGATCAGGTGGTCACCGCGGGCTCACTCGCCCGGCCACTCGGGGGTGCGCTTCTCGTTGAAGGCGGCGACGCCCTCGGCGCGGTCGCCGGAGAAGGCGGTGGCCCGCCAGGCCGCGTCCTCGACCTCCAGACCGGCCCGCAGGTCCAGGCCCTGGCCCAGGCGGAGGGCCCGCTTGGCGGAGCGCAGACCGACCGGGGAGTTCTTGGCGATCCTCGCGGCCAGCGCGAGCGCCTCCTCGCGGTCCTGGCCGGCCTCGGCGAGCTGGTCGACCAGTCCGAGGGCGGCCGCTTCCGGGGCCTCCAGCCGACGCGCGGTGAAGATCAGCTCGGCCGCGCGGGCCGCGCCGACGCGCCTGGGCAGCAACTGGGTACCGCCGCCGCCGGGGATCACGCCCACGGAGACCTCCGGGAGCCCGACCACGGCCGTCGCGTCCGCCACGATCAGGTCGCAGGCCAGCGCCAGTTCGAAGCCGCCGCCCAGCGCGAAGCCGTGCACCGCCGCGATGACCGGCACCGGCAGCTCCAGCACGCCGGTGTACGCCCCGCGCGCGACCGGGCGCTGCCGGACGAGGTCCGCGTCGCTGAACGCGTTCCGCTCCTTCAGGTCCGCGCCGACACAGAACGCCCGTTCGCTTGAGGACGTCAGTACGACCACGCGGGCGTCCCGGTCCGCACCGAGTGCCGTGCAGGCCGCCGCGAGCGAACGGGCCATCTCCGTCGACACGGCGTTCATGGCCTTCGGCCGGTCCAGCACCAGCTCGGCCACGTGCCCGTGCCTCCGCACCAGCACGAACTCCCCGTACCGCTCCTCGCCCATGACGCCCTCCGGTTAACGCGGGTTAACTGACTGTGCCCCCGATCATCCCAGCAGACCCGCTCCCCGGAAAAGCCCCGCCCCCACCCGTTCGAGTGAGCCCCCACCCGACTCCGCCCCCACCACCCACACGAGCGCCTAACGTCCCCCACGGCTGACGCCCCCAGCACCCACCGGGAAGGAGCGGAGCCCATGCCACGGAGAAACCAGCCCCCGCCACCCTTCCCTGCAAAATCGGTTCCCCTGGTGTCACCAGCACGGATTCCCACCGACCCCACGAAGACCCCGGGGGTGTCGTTCCGGGTGCGGACGGGGGTGGGTGGGCCGCAGGCGCCGGATACGGGGGTGAAGGGTGCCCGGGTCATCGGACGGCCGCGGCAGCAGGCGAGGCCGACGCCCGCTCAGGGGGTGCCCGCTGCCGCCGCCGACCAGCCGAAGAAGGCCCTGGCCCCTGCCGCTGCCACAGCGGAACTCCCCCTGGCCTCCCGCACCCAGCGCGCCCTGGCCGCCCTGCGGCACGGTCGGCATCGGCGGGGGCGAGCCCGAGTCGTGCTGCTTCTCGGGCTGGCGTCCGCCCTCGCCCTGGGCGTACTGAGTCTCGTGCGGGTCGCTCCCGATTCCGGGCCCGGCACTGCCGAGGCCGAACCCCGGCATCCGTCCACGCTCACCGCCGAGCCCTCGGCCGGGGTGTCCGCGACCGTCGTCGCCGTACCGTCGGCGGCCAAGGCGCCGGTATCCGCCTCACCTTCCACGCGGCCCACGCCCAGCACGGCGAGCAGCAGCCCCAGTCTCGAAGCGAGCCCCGCGCCCACCGCGCGGCCCAGCGAGACCCCGCGAACCGCCGTACAGCAGACCCCCGCCCCACCCGAAGCCGCACCGACGCCCGCACCGACACCGACTCCCACGCCGACACCGAGCACGACACCACCCCCGCCGGACGACAAGGGCCTCTGCGTGCCCGTACTCGGCGTGTGTCTGAAACTCCGGTAGGAGGGCCTCAGCCCGTCTCGCCGCGCCGGGCCAGCAGCCACGGCTCGACCATGCCCAGGCCGCGTACCGAGCGCTGCCACATGGGCTGGAGGGCGAAGCGGTAGTCGGGCGGGGTCTCGCCCTCCTTCTCGGCCGTGGCGGCGGCCTCGGCCGCTTCGGCCTCCGAGGCGGGGGCGACGCCCGTGCGGACGAGTTCCTCCGCGAAGGCGCTGTCGACGAGGACGGCGTCGCGGGGGGCGATCGAGGTCAGCCGGGAGGCGAGGTTGACGGTCGTGCCGAAGACGTCGCCCATGCGCGTGGTGACCGTGCCGAAGGCCATGCCGACCCGCAGCTCGGGCATCGTCTCGTCGTGGGAGAGCGTCTCCACCAGGCGGAGGGCGATGTCGGCGGCGGTGGCCGCGTCGTCGGCGACGTAGAGGACCTCGTCACCCAGGGTCTTGATGAGCCGGCCCCCGCGCGCGGCGACCAGGTCGGCGGCGGTGGTCTCGAACGCCTCGACCAGCTCGCCGAGTTCCTCCTCCTCCATCCGCCGGGTGAGCCGGGTGAAGCCCACCAGGTCGGCGAAGGCGACGGCGAGCCGGCGGTCGACCATCTCCGCGTCGTCCACGTTCTGCACCACGCGCCCCGCGGACGCGGCGAGCTGGCGGCGCCAGACGTAGACGAGGAACTCCTCCAGCTCGGGCAGGAGCAGTTCGATGATCGGGTACGTGACCTCGGTGCGGGTCATGCCCGGCTCGGGGGGCTCGGTCAGCCCCTCCAGGAAGGAATCGATCTGCCATTCGGCCAACCGGGCGGTGGTCTGCCCGGTGGAGCGCGCCACCTGCACCGCCATGGCCTCACTCAGCAGCCCCGCCTCGACCAGACCGGCGAGCCGCCGCAGGGCGAGTACGTCCGCCTCGGTGAGCGCCTTCGCCTGGCCTATGTCGGCGAAGCCCATCGCCCGCCAGAAACGGGACGCCAGCTCCATGGAGACACCGGCACTGCGGGCGGCCTGGAAGGGGGTGTAACGGCGCTCGGCGCCGAGGATGAGCTGTTCGAGGCGGAGGGCGAGCGGGTCGTCGCCGGGGTCGGGGGCATCGGGGTCCACCCGGCCCTCCGCGCCCGCGCCGGAGCCCGTGTCGTCGACGCTCACGCCTGCTGCCCTTCCGATCTGCCGCGGTCAGGTCCGACCGGCCTCAACTCTACGGCAGGTGTGCGCCAGCTCACTCCGCCGGGACCGCCCACCCGGACGCACCCTTCACCCCCTGGAAGCACCGCCCGGCGCGCACAGCGCACGGCAGTCGCGCGGCCCGGTGTCCCCACGCCCCTCTGCCCACTTTCCGGGGCCGGGAACGCCCGTTTTACCGACCCGGAGCAGCCCTACGCAGGACGCAGATGCACGATGTCGCCCGCTCCCACGGCCTCCCGCGTGCCCTCCGCCGTGGCGATGACCAGCCGTCCGTCGCCGTCGATGGCGACCGCCTCGCCCACCAGCGCCCGGTCGCCGGGCAGCTCCGCGCGGACCTGGCGGCCGAGGGTGGCGCAGCCGGCCGCGTAGGTCTCCTGGAGGGTGCTGGTGACGGGGTCGCCGCCGGCCGAGCGCCAGCGGTCGTACCAGGTCTCCAGGGAGCGCAGCACCGAGCGGAGCAGGGTGTCGCGGTCGGTGGAGACCGCGTCGGCCAGCGCCAGCGAACCCGCCTGCGGGACGGGGAGTTCGTCGGCGCGCAGGGTGACGTTGAGGCCGACGCCGACCACCACGCCGTCCTCGCCCGCGCGCTCGGCCAGGATGCCGCCCGCCTTGCGCTCCTCGCGGCCGACGGTGACCAGCAGGTCGTTGGGCCACTTCAGGGCGGTGTCGACCCCGGCCGCGCGGGACAGTCCGGTGGCCACAGCGACGCCGGTCAGCAGCGGGAGCCAGCCCCAGCGTTCCAGCGGGACCCCGGCGGGGCGGAGCAGGACGGAGAAGAAGAGGCCCGAGCGCGGCGGAGCCGTCCAGCGCCGGTCCAGCCGCCCGCGTCCGGCCGTCTGCTCCTCGGCGACCAGTACGGCGCCTTCCCCGGCCTCGCCGGAGCCCGCGCGGGCGACGAGGTCGGAGTTGGTGGAGCCGGTGCGCTGGACCACGTCGACCGAGGTCCACAGCCCGCCCTCGTGGAGGAGCCCGCGGCGCAGCGCGGTCGCGTTGAGCGGGGGGCGGTCCAGGTCGGACCAGCGGCTGGGACCTGAGGCATTGTGCGGCGTCATGCAAGTAACCCTAGGTGTGGGAAAGACCGCACTCCTGAGGGACGGGCCCCGCACTACGCTACGGATGAGTAATCGTCCCCCCTTTTGAGCAGGCAGGGAGCCGCATCCCGATGTCCGAGCCGGAAGAGCGTCACGACACCGACATCCACACGACCGCCGGGAAGCTCGCGGATCTCCAGCGGCGCATCCACGAGGCGACGCACGCCGGCTCGGAACGCGCGGTGGAGAAGCAGCACGCCAAGGGCAAACTGACCGCCCGTGAACGCATCGAACTCCTCCTGGACGAGGAGTCGTTCGTCGAGCTGGACGAATTCGCCCGGCACCGTTCCACCAACTTCGGCCTGGAGTCGAACCGCCCGTACGGCGACGGTGTCGTCACCGGGTACGGCACGGTGGACGGCCGCCCGGTGGCCGTGTTCTCCCAGGACTTCACCGTCTTCGGCGGTGCCCTCGGCGAGGTGTACGGCCAGAAGATCGTCAAGGTCATGGACTTCGCGCTGAAGACCGGCTGCCCGGTCATCGGCATCAACGACTCCGGCGGCGCCCGCATCCAGGAAGGCGTCGCCTCGCTGGGCGCGTACGGCGAGATCTTCCGCCGCAACACCCATGCCTCCGGGGTGATCCCGCAGATCAGCCTGGTCGTCGGCCCGTGCGCGGGCGGCGCGGTGTACTCCCCGGCGATCACCGACTTCACGGTGATGGTCGACCAGACCTCGCACATGTTCATCACCGGCCCCGACGTGATCAAGACGGTCACCGGTGAGGACGTCGGCTTCGAGGAGCTGGGCGGCGCCCGCACCCACAACACCAACTCCGGTGTGGCCCACCACATGGCGGGCGACGAGAAGGACGCGATCGAGTACGTCAAGCAGTTGCTGTCGTACCTGCCGTCCAACAACCTCAGCGAGGCCCCGGTCTACCCGGAGGAGGCGGACCTCGCCCCCAGCGACGAGGACCGCGAGCTGGACGTCCTCGTGCCGGACAGCGCGAACCAGCCGTACGACATGCACACCGTGCTCGAACACGTCCTGGACGACGGGGAGTTCTTCGAGACGCAGGCCCTGTTCGCGCCGAACATCCTCACCGGGTTCGGCCGGGTCGAGGGGCACCCGGTGGGTCTGGTCGCCAACCAGCCGATGCAGTTCGCGGGGTGCCTGGACATCAAGGCGTCCGAGAAGGCCGCCCGGTTCGTCCGCACCTGCGACGCGTTCAACATCCCGGTGCTGACCTTCGTGGACGTGCCCGGCTTCCTGCCCGGCGTGGACCAGGAGCTGGACGGCATCATCCGGCGCGGCGCCAAGCTGATCTACGCCTACGCCGAGGCCACCGTCCCGCTGATCACCGTCATCACCCGCAAGGCGTTCGGCGGCGCGTACGACGTGATGGGCTCCAAGCACCTGGGCGCCGACCTCAACCTGGCCTGGCCGACCGCGCAGATCGCGGTGATGGGCGCGCAGGGCGCGGTCAACATCCTGCACCGCCGCACCATCGCCGAGGCGGAGAGCGCGGGCACCGGCGAGGAGACGCGGGCGCGGCTGGTCCGGGAGTACGAGGACGCGCTGCTCAACCCGTACGTGGCGGCCGAGCGCGGCTACATCGACGCGGTGATCATGCCGTCGGACACCCGCGCGCACATCGTCCGGGGGCTGCGTCAGCTCCGTACGAAGCGGGAATCCCTGCCTCCGAAGAAGCACGGCAACATCCCCCTGTAGGACAGCGCCGACGGGAGCGGTCATGAACATCAAGGTCGTACGAGGCAACCCGACCCCGGAGGAGCTGGCCGCCGCCCTGGCGGTGGTCCGCGCCCGCGCCGTGGCGGCGGCCGAGCCGTCGTCCGGCGCGGAGGGGCCGCGCGACGCGTGGTCGGACCCGGCCCGCGTCGCGGGTCGGCGCCTGCCCGCGCCGGGCCCGGTGTCGTGGTCCCGGACCTACTGGCCCGGGGGCTGAGCAGGAACCTGAGTACGGGTACTCAGGCGCGCGGGCCGGACCGCGCCCCACGCTGGAGCCATGCTGTGGTCAGACCCCGAGAACGAGCCGCCCGAGGAACTCCGTCGCATGGAGGAGAAGCTCAGGCGGCTCGGCCTCTTCATGGCCCTGGCCATGGTGCTGGCGATGATCGTCATCGGGCTGAGGTGAGCACGGCGGCGGCGCTAGGCTGATCGCATGACAGACCAGCGGCGCCGTCTCGTTCTCGCCTCCCAGTCCCCCGCCCGGCTGGGTCTGCTGCGGCAGGCCGGGCTGGCGCCCGAGGTGATCGTCAGCGGATTCGACGAGGACGCCGTCACCGCCCCCACCCCGGCCGAGCTGGCCCTCGCCCTCGCCGAGGCCAAGGCGTCCGTGGTGGCGGCGAGGCCCGAGGTGCAGGGCGCGCTGGTGATCGGCTGCGACTCGGTTCTGGAGCTGGACGGGCAGGCGCTCGGCAAGCCCGCCGACGCCGAGGAGGCCACCGCCCGCTGGAAGGCGATGCGCGGCCGCGCCGGGGTCCTGCAGACCGGGCACTGCGTCTGGGACACCGCCGCCAAGCGGTACGTCTCCGCGACCGCCTCCACCGTGGTCCGCTTCGGCGAGCCCACCGACGAGGAGATCGCCCGCTACGTGGCCTCCGGTGAGCCCCTCCACGTCGCCGGGGCCTTCACCCTGGACGGCCGCTCGGCACCCTTCATCGAGGGCATCGAGGGCGACCACGGCAACGTGATCGGCATCAGCCTCCCCCTGGTCCGCAAGCTGCTGCGCGAACTGGGTGTCGGGATCACGGAGTTGTGGGCGCCGTCCGAGTGATGTTCCGGGTGTCGGCCGTACGGCCCTGAGGGTCACCCGTAGGGGTGGACGTGGGGTTCGGCTCGGGGGCGGCCTCCGGGGCGCCTCCCGCACCGGGCGTGTCGGCCGGACGGGCGCCCGTGCCGCGCGGGCGGTCGTACGTCACCAGCAGCAGCACCAGCAGGGCGAGGACCACCATCATCGCCAGGAACGCGCCCGTGCCCACCAGGCCCCAGGCGACCGCGCCCAGCAGGCCGTTCACCACGGCGGCGCTGATCAGCAGGACGCGGCCGAGGCCGGCCGGGGCGCGGTCGCGCACCGCGACCAGCAGGGCCACCAGGGCGCAGAAGGCGAAGTAGAGCCCGAAGACCACGGCTCCGACCTTCGAGGACGTCGCCATCACATCGGGGTCGAGGCCGGCCAGGGACATCCGCTGGTTGTCCACCACCACGCCGAGCAGCCAGTTCACCGCCGCGACGCCGGCCGCCTCGGCCAGCAGGACGACCGTCACGATCCATGCCACCGGTCTGCGCACCACCGGCCCCACCCCACCTTCGCCGCCGCCCCCGCGCGGATCGCCTGTTACCGGCAGTACGCCGGATCAGCGCGAACGCTACTAATCGGTAGGACGGGGGACAAGACCTCGGCCGGTGGCAAAGAATCATTGGGCCATTCGTAGGGACTCCACAAAGAAACCGCGTGGCCCGCAGCACGCTCTCACAGAGACCTTGGCCACATGGCGGGGCTAGGGTTTTCCGGTGGAGTCCTGCGTACCGAGGTGCGACAAGGGCTTTCGTGGGTCGAGCGGGCCACGCATCACGCTCCGTGTGGGCAAGCTCACCATTGGGGACGGGTCGATGTGCCGTGTCGGCTGTCCCTAAACTCGGCTTGTTTCAAGGAGGGAGCCTCAATCGTGCGCAAGGTGCTCATCGCCAACCGTGGCGAAATCGCTGTCCGTGTGGCGCGGGCCTGCCGGGACGCAGGCATTGCGAGCGTGGCCGTGTACGCCGACCCGGATCGGGACGCTCTGCACGTCCGGGCCGCGGATGAGGCGTTCGCCCTGGGCGGTGACACCCCGGCCACCAGTTACCTGGACATCGAGAAGGTCCTGAACGCCGCGCGGGAGTCCGGCGCGGACGCCATCCACCCCGGCTACGGCTTCCTCTCGGAGAACGCCGAGTTCGCCCAGGCCGTGCTGGACGCGGGCCTGACCTGGATCGGCCCGCCGCCGCAGGCGATCCGGGACCTCGGTGACAAGGTCGCCGCCCGGCACATCGCGCAGCGCGCGGGTGCCCCGCTGGTCGCCGGCACGCCGGACCCGGTGTCGGGCGCGGACGAGGTCGTGGCCTTCGCGAAGGAACACGGCCTGCCGATCGCGATCAAGGCCGCCTTCGGTGGTGGCGGCCGTGGTCTGAAGGTCGCCCGCACCCTCGAAGAGGTGCCGGAGCTGTACGACTCGGCGGTCCGCGAGGCCGTCGCCGCGTTCGGCCGGGGCGAGTGCTTCGTGGAGCGCTACCTCGACCGTCCCCGGCACGTGGAGACCCAGTGCCTGGCCGACAAGCACGGCAACGTGGTCGTCGTCTCCACCCGTGACTGCTCGCTCCAGCGCCGCCACCAGAAGCTGGTGGAGGAGGCCCCGGCGCCGTTCCTCTCCGAGGCCCAGGTCGAGGAGCTGTACCGCGCGTCCAAGGCCATCCTCAAGGAGGCGGGCTACGAGGGCGCCGGCACCTGTGAGTTCCTGGTCGGCCAGGACGGCACGATCTCCTTCCTGGAGGTCAACACCCGCCTCCAGGTCGAGCACCCCGTGACCGAGGAGGTCGCCGGGATCGACCTGGTCCGCGAGATGTTCCGCATCGCCGACGGCGAGGAGCTGGGCTACGGCGACCCCGAGCTGCGCGGGCACTCCTTCGAGTTCCGCATCAACGGCGAGGACCCGGGCCGGGGCTTCCTGCCCGCCCCCGGTACGGTCACCCGCTTCGATCCCCCGGCCGGCCCCGGTGTCCGCCTGGACGCGGGCGTGGAGGCCGGCTCGGTCATCGGCCCGGCGTGGGACTCCCTGCTGGCCAAGCTGGTCGTGACCGGCCGTACCCGCAAGGAGGCGCTGGAGCGCGCCGCGCGGGCGCTGGACGAGTTCCAGGTCGAGGGCATGGCCACGGCCATCCCGTTCCACCGCGTGGTGGTCCGGGACGCGGCCTTCGCGCCGGAGCTGACCGGCTCCAAGGACCCCTTCACGGTCCACACCCGCTGGATCGAGACCGAGTTCGTCAACGAGATCAAGCCCTTCACCGCCCCCGCCGACGCGGAAGCGGACGAGGAGCTGGGCCGTGAGACGGTCGTGGTCGAGGTCGGCGGCAAGCGCCTGGAGGTCTCCCTCCCCTCGTCGCTCGGCATGTCCCTGGCCCGTACCGGCCTCGCGGCGGGCGCCAAGCCCAAGCGCCGCGCGGCCAAGAAGTCCGGCCCCGTGGCCTCCGGCGACACCCTCGCCTCCCCGATGCAGGGCACCATCGTCAAGGTGGCCGTCGAAGAGGGCCAGACCGTCCAGGAGGGCGACCTCATCGTCGTCCTGGAGGCCATGAAGATGGAACAGCCCCTCAACGCCCACCGAGCCGGCACGGTAAAGGGCCTCCTCGCCGAAATCGGCGCCTCCATCACCTCGGGCGCCCCGATCTGCGAGATCAAGGACTGACAAGCTCAGCCGATTGTGGTGAACGCCCGGCTCGGAGCCGGGCGTTCGTCATTTCCCGGCGGACTTTTCCCGGTGCCGCTCCTCCGCCACCTTCAGCAGCAGCGCGCGCAGCCGTTCGCGGGAGCGGCCACGGGTCTTGACGGCGTGGCAGTTGGGGCAGAGGGCGACCATCTGGCTCGGGTGGTCGCGGCCGCCCAGGGTCAACTCCCGTACGTGGTCGACCTCCAGCAGCGGCAGCCCCCGGTCGGTCCGCTCGGCGGGGTGCCCGCCGCACTCCGGGTTCTCGCAGCGCCCCTCGCTGCGCCCCAGCACCAGCAGCCTCGCCGCAGAGGAGCGCACGGGCCGACTGCCCGTGACGGAGGACCGCCTGCCGTGCCGCCGCTCCTCCGTCAGCTCCAGCAGCCGGCAGCCCTGTTCGTACTCGGCGGCGGTGACCAGCCAGGGCTCCGGGTCACCGGGGCGGGCCTCGGGCCACTGGAGGTCCAGCGGGTCCGGCTCCGGCTCGGCGGGCGCCTCGGGCTCGGCGTACGGCAGCCCGAGGCGGGCGAGCAGGGGCGCCGGGTCGCGGTCGGCGAAGTACAGCTCCAGCAACTGCTCCTGCACGGCGAGCCGGGCCACGGCGGAGTCCCGGAAGAGGTCGTACACCTCCTCGGTGGGGCCGCCCAGCGGCTGGCGCGCGGTGAACCAGGGGCGCGGGTCGCCGTGGGCGGTGGGCGCGTCCGCCTGGCCGGGCAGGGACCACAGCCCGTCCTGGCTGAGGGACGCCACCGGGTAGTGCGGGCGCGCGGGCACTCCCGCCGCCGCCAGCGCCTCGCCCAGCTCCCGCTCCGTCCCGGACCAGGACAGCAGCCGCTCCGCCCCGCGCCGGGCCCGCCCCATGGCCCACAGCAGCGTCACCGGCTTGTACAGCGCCGGTGCGCCGGAGGAACGGTTCACCCGGAGGTGGGTGAGGCGGTGGAGCAGATCCTCCGGGGCCGTGCGGGTGGGGTGTGCCTGAGTCATGCCCGGAACCCTACGCAGGGTGTGCGGTCACGGCGTACCCCGTCGAGGCGCTACCTGCGGCGCAGGTCCGCCACCCTGGCGCGGTCGGTGGGCTGGTCGTTCAGGACTCCGCGGAGGGGGGAGCCGGGGACCTGGCCCCGGCGGGGGCCGGGGAGTTGGGAGGAGCGTTGGCCGCGGGGGGCCTGGGGTTGGTCGGGCGCCGGGGCGCCGGGCACCGTGATCTGCACGCCCTGGTCGGCCAGGGCCTGGAGTTCGGTGGCGGCGCGGTCGTCGTGGGGCGGGGGCTCGTCGGTGACCAGGCGGGTGATCGCCTCCGTGGGCACCGTACGGAACATGGTGTCCGTACCCAGCTTGGTGTGGTCGGCGAGGACCACGACCTCGGAGGCGGCCTGGACCAGGGCCCGGTCCACGGAGGCCGACAGCATGTTGGACGTGGACAGCCCGCGCTCGGCGGTCAGGCCGCTCCCGGAGAGGAACGCCTTGGAGACGCGCAGCCCTTGGAGGGACTGCTCGGCGCCGGAGCCCACCAGGGCGTAGTTGGAGCCCCTCAGGGTGCCGCCGGTCATGACGACCTCCACCCGGTTGGCATGGGCCAGCGCCTGTGCCACCAGCAGGGAGTTGGTCACCACGGTCAGACCCGGTACCCGGGCCAGTCTGCGGGCCAGCTCCTGGGTGGTCGTACCGGCGCCGACCACGATGGCCTCGCCCTCTTCGACCAGCCCCGCGGCGACATCGGCGATGGCCGTCTTCTCCGCGGTCGCGAGATGGGATTTCTGCGGAAAGCCGGATTCTCGCGTGAATCCACCCGGCAGTACCGCACCGCCATGCCGGCGGTCGAGGAGTCCTTCTGCCTCCAGCGCGCGCACGTCCCGCCGTACGGTCACTTCGGAGGTCTGGACGACGCGGGCGAGTTCACGGAGCGACACGGCCCCGTTCGCTCGCACCATTTCGAGGATCAGTTGACGACGTTCTGCAGCGAACACGAAACTGACAGTAACCCCAACGACCGTCTGCTTTCAGCAGTTTGCGCCGAATAGCAGAAGTTGTTCGCAACCGGACCCTGGAAGTGATATAGGGACCTACCGGCCGACTATGCCGCCCGCATGGGCCGCCGGGGCCCCGCCGCTCAGCCCGCCCCGCCCGCCTTACGGGTCTGCAACTGGCGGGCCACCTCGGCGATCGAGCCGGACAGCGAGGGGTAGACCGTGAACGCCTTGGCGATCTGCTCGACCGTCAGGTTGTTGTCGACCGCGATCGAGATGGGGTGGATGAGCTCCGAGGCGCGCGGCGCCACGACCACACCGCCGACCACGATCCCGGTACCGGGCCGGCAGAAGATCTTGACGAAGCCGTCCCGGATGCCCTGCATCTTCGCGCGCGGGTTGCGCAGCAGCGGCAGCTTCACCACACGCGCGTCGATCTTGCCCGCGTCCACGTCCGCCTGGCTGTAGCCGACGGTGGCGATCTCGGGGTCGGTGAAGACGTTGGAGGAGACCGTCTTGAGGTCGAGCGGGGCCACCGCGTCGCCGAGGAAGTGGTAGACCGCGATCCGGCCCTGCATCGCCGCGACGGAGGCCAGCGCGAAGACGCCGGTCACGTCACCGGCCGCGTACACGCCGGGCGCGCTGGTGCGGGAGACTTTGTCGGTCCAGATGTGCCCGGAGTCGCGCAGCTTGACGCCGGCCTCCTCCAGGCCGAGCCCGGCGCTGTTCGGGATCGCGCCGACCGCCATCAGACAGTGCGTACCGGTGATCACGCGGCCGTCGGCGAGGGTGACCTCGACCCGGTCGCCGACCCGCTTGGCGGACTGGGCGCGGGAGCGGGCCATCACGTTCATACCCCTGCGGCGGAAGACGTCCTCCAGCACGGCGGCGGCGTCCGGGTCCTCACCGGGCAGCACGCGGTCGCGCGAGGAGACCAGGGTGACCTTGGAGCCGAGCGCCTGGTACGCACCGGCGAACTCGGCGCCGGTGACGCCGGAGCCCACCACGATCAGCTCTTCGGGCAGCTCGGTGAGGTCGTAGACCTGGGTCCAGTTGAGGATGCGCTCGCCGTCCGGCTGGGCGTCGGGCAGCTCGCGCGGGTGGCCGCCGGTGGCGATGAGCACGGCGTCGGCGGTGAGGGTCTCCTCGGTGCCGTCGGCGGCGGTGACGACGACCTTGCGGGAGCCGTCGAGGGCCTGCATGCCCTCCAGCCGGCCCCGGCCGCGCATGACGCGGGCGCCGGCGCGGGTGACGGAGGCGGTGATGTCGTGGGACTGCGCGAGCGCGAGCCGCTTCACCCGGCGGTTGACCTTGCCGAGGTCCACGCCGACCACGCGGGCCGCCTGCTCGATGTGCGGGGTGTCGTCGGCGACGATGATGCCCAGCTCCTCGTAGGAGGAGTCGAAGGTGGTCATCACCTCGGCCGTGGCGATGAGGGTCTTCGACGGCACGCAGTCGGTCAGCACCGACGCCCCGCCCAGACCGTCGCAGTCCACGACGGTCACCTCCGCGCCGAGCTGGGCGGCCGTCAGCGCCGCCTCGTATCCGCCGGGTCCGCCACCGATGATCACGATCCGAGTCACGTACCCCATTGTCCCGCACCCGGCGGGAAGCGGGTGCGGCGGGGCGGTAATGGACACCGCACACCCGTTGCGCAGCCGTTTTGCCCAGCCTTTGTCGAAATCTGCATGACAACGATCGCATTCCCATGGGCTCTGTCATCTACGCGCGTAGGAGAACACCGGCTACCCTCGTCCGCGTGAACGCATCTCTCCTTCCGGACGACCGCCAGGGCGACCCGCACGCCGCCGCCGACGCCGCCGCCGCGCGCCTGCGCGAACTCACCGGCGCCGAGACCCACGACGTCGCCCTCGTGATGGGCTCCGGCTGGGCCCCGGCCGTGGACGCCCTGGGCGAGCCCGACGCCGAGTTCCAGGTCACCGAGCTGCCCGGCTTCCCGCCGCCGGCCGTCGAGGGGCACGGCGGCAAGATCCGCTCGTACACCTTCGGTGACAAGCGCGCCCTGGTGTTCCTGGGCCGCACCCACTACTACGAGGGCCGCGGGGTCGCCGCCGTCGCGCACGGGGTCCGTACCGCCGTCGCCGCCGGCTGCAAGACCATCGTGCTGACCAACGGCTGCGGCGGTCTGCGCGAGGGCATGCGCCCCGGCCAGCCGGTGCTGATCAGCGACCACCTGAACCTGACGGCCACCTCCCCGATCGTCGGCGCCAACTTCGTCGACCTCACCGACCTGTACTCGCCGCGCCTGCGCGCCCTGTGCAAGGAGATCGACCCCTCCCTGGAGGAGGGCGTCTACGCGCAGTTCCCCGGCCCGCACTACGAGACCCCGGCCGAGATCCGCATGGCCCGCGTGATCGGCGCGGACCTGGTCGGCATGTCCACGGTGCTGGAGGCCATCGCCGCGCGCGAGGCCGGCGCCGAGGTGCTGGGCATCTCCCTGGTCACCAACCTCGCCGCCGGCATGACGGGCGAGCCGCTGAACCACGAGGAGGTCCTCCAGGCGGGCCGCGACTCGGCGGCGCGCATGGGCGAGCTGCTGGGCCAGGTGCTGAACCGGCTGTAGCCCGCTCAGGGGGTCGGAGAGTTCGAGAGAAAGGTTCACCCGAGGTGCAGGACGAAGTGATCGCACGGGCCCAGGCATGGCTGGCCGAGGACCCCGACGCGGAGACCCGCGAGGAGCTGGCGAAGCTCATCGACGCCGGGGACACGGCGGAGCTGACCGCGCGCTTCAGCGGCACGCTCCAGTTCGGCACCGCCGGGCTGCGCGGCGAGCTGGGCGCGGGCCCGATGCGGATGAACCGCGCCGTCGTGATCCGCGCCGCCGCAGGACTCGCCGCGTACCTGAAGGCGAAGGGCGAGACGGGCGGCCTGGTGGTCATCGGCTACGACGCCCGGCACAAGTCGGCCGACTTCGCGCGGGACACCGCCGCCGTGATCACCGGCGCCGGACTGCGCGCCGCCGTGCTGCCGCGCCCGCTGCCGACCCCGGTCCTCGCCTTCGCCATACGGCACCTGGGCGCGGTCGCGGGCGTGGAGGTCACCGCCAGCCACAACCCGCCGCGCGACAACGGCTACAAGGTGTACCTCGGCGACGGCTCCCAGATCGTGCCGCCCGCCGACGCGGAGATCGCCGCCGAGATCGACGCGGTGCGCGTGCTCGCCGACGTGCCCCGGCCCGAGGCGGGCTGGGAGGTGCTGGGCGACGAGGTACTGGACGCGTATCTGGCGCGTACGGACGCGGTGCTGGCCGAGGGGTCGGCCCGCAGTGCCCGTACCGTCTACACGGCGATGCACGGCGTCGGCAAGGACGTGCTGCTCGCGGCGTTCGCGCGGGCCGGGTTCCCGGAGCCGGTGCTGGTGGCCGAGCAGGCCGAGCCCGACCCGGACTTCCCGACCGTGGCCTTCCCCAACCCGGAGGAGCCCGGCGCGATGGACCTCGCCTTCGAACGGGCGACCGTCACCGAGCCGGACCTCGTCATCGCCAACGACCCCGACGCGGACCGCTGCGCGGTGGCCGTACGCGACGGCGGCGACTGGCGGATGCTGCGCGGCGACGAGGTGGGCGCGCTGCTCGCCGCGCACCTGGTGGGCCGGGGCGTCACGGGCACCTTCGCGGAGTCCATCGTCTCCTCCTCGCTGCTGGGCCGGATCGCCGAGAAGGCGGGCCTCGGCTACGAGGAGACCCTGACGGGCTTCAAGTGGATCGCCCGCGTGGACGGCCTGCGGTACGGGTACGAGGAGGCGCTCGGCTACTGCGTCGACCCCGAGGGCGTACGGGACAAGGACGGCATCACCGCCGCGCTGCTCATCACCGAGCTGGCGTCGGAGCTGAAGGAGTCCGGCCGGACCCTGCTCGACCTCCTCGACGACCTCGCGCTGGAGCACGGCCTGCACGCCACGGACCAGCTCTCGGTACGGGTGGAGGACCTGTCGGTCATCGCGTCCGCCATGCGCCGCCTGCGCGAACACCCGCCGACCTCCCTGGCGTCCCTCCCGGTCACCTCGGCGGAGGACCTCACCCGCGGCACGGCCACCCTCCCGCCCACGGACGGCCTCCGCTACACCCTCGACGGCGCCCGCGTCATCGTCCGCCCGAGCGGCACGGAACCCAAGCTGAAGTGCTACCTGGAGGTGGTGGTCCCGGTCGCGGACCGCTCGGCCCTCCCGGCGGCGCGTGCACGGGCTGCGGAGCTGCTGACGGCGATCAAGCGGGATCTGTCGGAGGCGGCGGGGATCTGAGGGGGCTTCCCCCAGGTCAAGAACTGCACAAGTACCCGGCGGCGGGGGCGTTTTGAGCCGCTAGGGTCCGCGTCATGACCATGAACATGACGCGTCGCAATCTGATCCGGGGCGGCACCGGCCTCGCCGCCGGTGCCGCCGCCGGGCTGGGGCTGCCCGCCCGGGCGGCAGTGGCCGCGCCCGTGGACAACCCGGCGAGCGTGCCGGGCGGGACCGCGCTGATCGATGTCGCCGCCGGGTCCACCCGCTGGCTGGCCGGGGTCGCCAACCAGGACAGTTCGACCACGCTCCAGGGCATCGCCTTCGACTCGGCGGCCGGGCACTTCTACACGCTCCAGGTGGCCGGGGCGAGCCAGATCGCCTACCTCCGCTCGGGCAGCCAGGTCGCGGTGACGGCGTCCATCGGCGGGGACGACCACGCGGAGTCGGGCGACCTCTGTCTGACCCGGCACGACATCGCCACCGGCGCGGTCAACGGGTACATGTACCTGCTGGGCTTCGGCCACGGGGTGTCCCTCGGGGTGCAGCCCGCGAGCGGGGGCAACCCGGCGTACGTGTGGACCGAGGCGGGGTCCGGGCGCAGCGGGTACGGGCAGGAGGTCGTCCGCTTCCCCTTCGCCACCAAGACCGTGCTGTGGACCAGCCACCCGTCGGTGCAGCGCTTCGGCTCACCGGACCCGGCGGCGACCTCCATGACGCCGTCGGTGGACGCGGACCACAACATCCTGCTGATCCGCTACGCGCTGGGCTCCGCGCACTGGTTCGCGGCGTACGACCTGGCCGCGGCGTCGGCCACGGCCGGCACCGGCGCCCTCCCGGCCCCCCTGGCCCGCATCCAGCAGCCCCCGCTCTACAAGTACAAGGCCGACGGCACCCCGGACCCCACCACCCCGGCAACCTTCCAGGGCTTCACGTCCTACGGCCAGTACGTCTACATGCTCGACGGCGACCCCCGCACGACTCCCCCGTCCAGCACCCTCACGGGCACCGACAAGTGGGCCATCCACACCACGTCCTTCGACCTCAACGGCACGGCGAACAACCCCACGACGGGCTACATCACCAGCACCCACTCGGAGGCGGACGCGGCAGCGGACCCGCGCGAGCCGGAAGGAATGGCGATCTACACGGGCGCGGGCGCGCCTCGGCTGTGCTTCGGGATTACGAACAACTCGGGCAGCAACAGGCAGTTCGACCTTTATTACAAGTCATGAGAACGGGTCAGGTACCCGGCCGGATGGCCGGGTACCTGACCTTGCGCGAGGAGCTGGTGCTCCATGGGTTCCGGAACTCAGTCGCCCGGAATGGGAGCCACAGTCACCCGTCCGTCCTGGAGGTACTCGATCAGGACGGAGCTGCCAAGAGGGTGCATCCAGAAGTGCATGTCCGCGTCCATGAAGTCCAGGGACCGGCGAATCGCCACTTCCACAGGCATCTCGACACTCGGCATCGACAGGTCACCCCAGAAGACGACCACGGAGCGGCCTTCGCCCGCGTACGGGGACAAATACTCCGCCGCCACTCGCGCCCAGTCCTCGTCGGTCTCACACATCTGCCGGTCGGTGTGCGGACTCCGGCTCCAGTCGAGGTCCGCCCCACCCGATACGGGGAACCGGGAAAGACTCAGCCTCCTGAGCGCCTGGGTCTCCTCGGCAGTGAGCTTCCGAACACGGCGACCATCCGCGTCCGTGGCGTCGTTCATGAATGCCGGCAGGTAGTCCGGTTCGGTGCCGTAGAACTCGTAACCTCTCACGTGTTCCTCCTGAGCCACGGCGTCACGCTGCTTCCCGGCCATCTGATGGCCCACTTCCTCACCGTGCCCTTCTTACCGGTCATGACGTTGATGTGCGTTCCCTTCTTGTCGTCCACGTCGAGACGGAATTCCCGGTACTCGCCATTGCTCTTCGCTCTGAAGCCCGTGACGCGACCGAATGTCTCCACCGCGGCCTCCAGAGTTCCCCTCATGGTCTTCCTGGACCCGACGTCGAGTTTTCCGACGATCGCCAGGCCGCGGTTCCTGGCCTGCTCGAAGGAGCCCGCGTCGACGGTCACTTCACTCGTCGGGTCCTCAGGATCGCAGTCGCAAACCTCCGAGTGTCCGGGGACGGCACCATCGCAGTTGTGCACGAGCATCGCGGCGCCAAGGTCGACTGCGGGCTCGTCGACCGTCGTCACCGAGTCGCCGGACAGCACGTAGTACGTGTGCAGCCCGTCCACGCTGAGGTCGTACGTCACGCGGCTGGCCGTGTACGCCTTGGTGCGGACGATCGTCACCGGGGTGCCGGCGGCGCTCTGGAGTGTCTGGCCGGGCCTCAGCTTGCCGGCCTGGGTCCAGGCGTTGTGGCCGACCTCGTAGAACTGGTGGTGCTTGGTGGTCTGGATCGTCTTCGGGCCCGACTTCGTGGCCACGACGACATCGACGTAGTCACGGTCAGTCTTGGTGATGATCGAGTTCTTGACCTTGTGCTTCTCGTGCCCCTTCTTGCCGGGCTCCGCCGTGAGGACGTAGTCACCGGCCTTCACCTGGGAGATCGGTTTCGTGAGGGCGTTCGCCATCAGGACACCGGTCGCACCGGTGAAACTGTGCTTGGTCGGGCAGCCCGTGGCCTTGGGCTTGTCCCCGCCCCCCTCCGACTTCCGGCCGTACTTGCCCGCCACCGCGCCGAAGACGCCGCCTGTGGCCGCGCCGACTGCCGATGCCTTGGCTGCGCCGCTTGCGCTGCAACCCTCCTGACTGGAGGCGCAGGAGACGCCGTAGCCGACCGCGCCTTCGGCGGCGCCGCCCGCGGCGCCCATGGCCGCGCCCTGGAGCGCCTTGCCGCCAACGCCGGCGAGCAGACGGCCCACCGCGCCGGAGGCCGCGCCACCCGCGGCACCGCCCAGCGCCCCGGTCGCCGCACCGATGGCCACCGATCCGAGGAACCCGCCGACCGTCTTGGGGCCGTCGCTCAGCATGTAGCCGACACCGTTGGCCGCGGCGCCCGCCAGGGCCGCGCAGCCGACCGCGCCGACACCCCATGTGGCCGCCGTGCACCCGGCGAAGACCGCGACGCCGACAGCCACCGAGGCGATGGTCGCCGCATGCTGTTTGACGAACTTGCTCGTCGCCTTGTAGGCGCTCGTCGCCGCACGCCCGGCCTTCTTCAGCGCGCTCTTGCCCTTGGCGACCAGCTTGTTCTTCGCGCTGACCGCGGCCTTGTGGAGCGCCTGTCCCTTCCGTTTGACGGTCTGTATGACCCGGTGGGCATAGCGTCTGTACGGCTTGAGTTTGCGTTTGACGTAGGTCTTGGCCCGCTCGTAGTGGTCGTGGACGATCCGGACCACCTTGCGCGCCTTGCGGATGTAGGGCTTGAGGCGCTTCTTGGCCGCGGCCTTGTAGTGCTTGACCGCCTTGGTGACCTTCTTCCAGCCCGACTTGACCTTCTTCGCGACCTTCTTCTTGTACTTGTGGTACGCCTTCTTCAGGAAGCTGAACCAGTGCCCGGTCGGGTCCGTGCCCGTCATCGGGTTCTGGTTGGCGTACGCGTAGGCGTTGGCGTTCACCGAGTCCGGCAGCGGGTCGTTGCCGACCGTGTCCCGGCTGTTGAACTGGCCCGTCTCCGGCGAGTACCAGCGCGCGGCCATGTTGACCTCGGCCGTCGCCGGGTCGGTCCAGCCGGACTGGTAGCCGAGGTTGCCCAGCATCCCCGCCGTGGCGGAGACCTTGCCGAACGGCGTGTACGTGCTCGAACCCGCCAGCGCCTCACCGGAGTCGGTGAACTGCGCCACCATGTCGTCGTGCAGGTCGGTCAGGGCCAGCGCGGACGCCACGCCCGACTTCACACCGAGCACCGAACCGTCCGGATTGCGGCTGTAGGACGTGGTGCCGTCGGAGGCCACCTCGTTGCCCATGCCGCTGTACCGGAACGAGAAGACACTCGAGCCGTCCGCGTCCTTCGCGTCGAGCACCCGGTCCAGACCGTCGTACGCGTACGTCCGGTCGCCCTCGTTGACGACGCGGCCGAACGCGTCCGACTTCACCTGGGTCTTGGTGCCCCCCTCGTCGGTGACGGTCCGCAGGGTGCCCCGCGTGGTGTACGCGTAGGTGCTGTGGCCGTCCGAGGTGAGCCGGTTGCGGGCGTCGTAGGTGTAGGTGTCGCCGCCGACGCGGGTGCGGTTGCCCGAGGCGTCGTAGCCGTAGACCTCGGTCGTCGTCCCGTTGTTCCAGGACGTCAGCCGGTCCGACCAGTCGTAGCCGTAGGTGTTGGCGGACGCCCCCGCGACCCCGGTCGTGGTCTTCGACGTCAGGTTGTCGTTGTCGTCCCACCCGAGGGTGAGCGAGGCGAGCACCTTGCCGCCGGGCGAGGTGAGCTTGTCGCCGGTCAGCCGCTGGAGCGAGTCGTAGCTGAAGGTGCGCTTGGACTTGCCCGTGCCGTAGTCGATCTGGGTGACGGCGTTGTCGACGTTGTAGCTGTAGGTCGACGTCGAGCCGGTCACTCCGTCATTGACCGTCTTCAGCCGGCCCGCCGTGTCGTACCCGTAGGTCGACGTGCCCGAGGCGTCCGTGCGGGACGTCATCGCGCCGTCGCCGTTGTAGGCGAACGACGAGCTGCCCGACGGTCCGGACGCCGAGAGCAGCGCCCCCCGGTCGTCGTAGGTGAAGGTGTCGCGGTCCTCTCCCGCTCCGGCCACGGCCGTGACGCGGTCGTCGGAGTCGTAGGCGTAGGTGTGGTCGGCCGTCGCGGCCTCGGCATCGGAACCGGTCTGCTTCACCAGCCGGCTCTTGACGTCGTACTCGTCCGTGACGACCACACCGCCCGGTGAACGCTCCTCCTTTACGCGCCCGTTGGCGTCGTACACCGTGGTGAAGGTGCGGTCCGCCGCCTCCGGCTGGTCGGGGGTGGACGGCTCGACGAGGGACTCGGGGAGACCCCAGTTGTTGTAGGTGGTGATGAACGGGTTGCCGCGGCCGTCGGTGTAGCGCGTGCGGTTGCCCGCCACGTCGTAGCCGAAGGACGTGGTGATCGACTCGGTCGCGGAGACGGGCTCCACCGCCTTGGTCACCAGGTTGGTGGCGTCCACGGTGAAGGTGGTGGTGTGGCCCCGCGCGTCGGTCACCGACACCGGGTTGCCGGCCCGGTCGTAGCTCGTGCGGCTGGTGCGCAGGACGGCGCCGCTCGCATCGAGGTCGCTGGTGGCGACCAGTTGACCGAACCCGTCGTAGGTGTTCCGGGTACTGGTGTTGTCGGCGTCCGTCGTGGTGAGGACGTCGCCGTCCTTGGTGTAGGTGTACTTGGAGACGTTGCCCGCGCCGTCGGTCATCTCGGTGACGTCGCCGAGGGCGTTGTACTTGTACGACTCCGAGACCCCGCTCGGGCTCACCCGCCGGGAGAGTTCACCGCCGGGCGCGTTGTACTCGTTGATCGCCGTGTAGGCCCGCGGCGCCGGCTGGCGCACGACGTCCGTGCTGGTCAGCTCGTTGCCCAGGTAGTCCCAGGTGGACTCCTGACGTGCGCCGCCGGCGGTCTGTGACGACAGCAGGTCGCCATTGGTGTCGTAGACCATGGTCGACGTGCCGCCGCCCGGGTCCGTGACGGACGCGATGTCGCCGAGCTGGGTGTACGTGTACGTCCTGCGGTTGCCCAGCGGGTCGACCTCCGCCGTGACCTGGCCGAGCTTGTTGTACTCGTTCCAGGACGTGGCAGTGATCGGCGCCGAGGCACCCGGCGGTGTGTAGTCGGGCAGCTTGGTGGAGGTCTCCTGGCCCTCCGCGTCGTAGGCGGTGGTCGTGACGTTGCCGAGTGGGTCGGACGTCTCGGTCGTCTCACCGAAGGTGTTGTAGCCGGTCGTCGAGATGGGGCGGACCGCGCTGGCCGCGCCGCCGTCCTTCTCGGCGTTGACGACCGGCTCGGTGACCATGGTCTGCTGAGCCGCCTCGTCGTAGGCGTAGTCGGTGGTGTTGCCCGACACGTCGGTCATCGACGTCGGCAGACCCCGCTGGTCCAGCTTCCAGCTGGTCGAGCGCACCGAGCTGCCGGCCGCCGGAAGCGTGCCGCCCGCCAGCGCGGACACCTGGGACGCGCTCAGCGCGTCGCCGTAGACCTGTACGTCGGCGATGGAGCCCTGTGCGTTCTCGGCGTAGGTGCCGTTGAACAGGCGGCGGCCGATCTGCAGCGGTCCCGTGGCCTCCCAGGGTGAGGTGAAGGACGTCGTGGTGCCGGACTGGGCGCCGTTGACGTACAGCTTCAGCGAGGCGGACGCCTGGTCGTACACACCGGTGAGGTGGGTCCAGGTGCCGGTCTTGACCGCGGCGGTGCCGGAGCTGGTCCGGACGGTCGCGGCGCCGGCGGCGTCCGTGGAGTGGCGGTTGAAGGTCCAGCCGTAGGCCGTGGAGTAGTAGAGCTGAAAACCGCTGTTGAGCTTGCCGTCCTGGGCGAGGACGGTGCTGTTGGCGGCGGTGGTGCCGAGCTTGACCCAGGCGGAGACGGTGAAGTCGCCGCTGGTGTTGACCGCCGGGCCGTCCGCCTGCCCGTAGGCGGTGGCCGTGCCGTTGAGGACGGCGGAACCGCCCTTCTCGGTGGAGCGGGTGACCGAACTGCCCAGCGTCACCTTGTTGTTGCCGCCGGAGGAGTCCTGGGCGGTGAGACCACTGGTCTCCGACAGCTTCCAGCGGCCGACCGGCGCCGTGGTGCCGTCGTGCGTGGTGGAGCCGGTGATGTTGCCCAGGCTGTCGTAGCGGTTGTCGGTGCGGTCGACGTCTCCGGTGGCCGGATCGGTCTCCGTCCGCGACACCACGTTGTCGTCCGGGTCGTAGGACACCTTGGTGCTGCGGTTGGCTCCGGCCGGGTCCAGCACGGAGGAGGCGACCCGGTCGGCGGCGTCCACCGCGAAGGTGGAGGTCGTCCGGCCGTCGTCGGTGACCTGCTTGGTCAGGTTCCCGGCGAGGTCGTAGGTGTTGGCCTCCTCGACGAACTGCTTGCCGTTCGCCGGGTCCTTGCGGGTGACCGAGGCGGACAGGCCGTCGTCGGTGAAGGTGTACGCGGTCACCCAGCCCATGGCGTCGGTGATCGACGCGAGCCGTCCGGCCGGGTCGTACGCCCGTGACTCCTGGACCAGGGTCGTCGGCGCCGACGGGTTGTTCGGGTCGCCGGTGTAGTCGAGCAGACTGGTGGTGAGCGGCCGCTGCTGGGCGTCGTAGGTGTAGGTGTTGACCGTCCCCAGCGGGTCGGTCTCCTTCACCTTGTTGCCGTAGGCGTCGTACTCGAACGACGTGGTGCCGCCGCCGGGGTCCGTCCGCGAGGCGAGCCGGTTGTAGGCGTCGTACGTCATGGACGTCGACCGGGTGGCGTCACCGCCCCGGACGTCGGCCACCGTCTGGGAGAGCACGTTGCCGTCGTCGTCGAAGCCCGTGGTGGTCTTCGCCTGGTGCACCGCGCCGGTGACGCGGTTGGTGACGGCGGGGCTGGTCTCGGTGACGACCTGGTCGTTCTTGTCGTACGTCTGGGTCGTGGTGAGACCGGCCGGCTGGGAGTCGGAGGTCTCCGTGCGGGAGAGCTGCCGGCCCAGCTTGTCGTAGGTGTACGCGATCTTCGCGCCGTTGGCATCGGTGACCGTGGCGAGGTCGCCGGTGGCGAAGTAGGTGTACTTCGTCGTCCGGCCGCCCGGTGTGGTGACCGTGTCCGTCAGGCCGGCCGGCGCCAGGGCGCCGCCGCCCTCGGCGGCCGGGGTGGACGCCGTGGTGTAGGTGGTGGTGGCCGTACGGCCGCCCGGACTGCCGGGGACCGGGGGGCTGGTGACCGACAGCAGGTTTCCGCCGGTGTCGTAGGAGTAGCTGGTGAGGTAGGTGTTGTCGGTGGGGCTCGAGGAACGGCCGTCCCGCTCGGTGAGCAGCAGGTCGTTGCGCGGGTCCATCGCCGGGAAGGCGGTCGTGGCGTCCGGGTAGTACGTGTAGTACTCGGTGGCGCACTTGTCCGCCGCCGTGTCCTGGCAACTGGTCTGCGAGACCGTGTTGCCGCGCACGTCGTAACCCGTCGTGCTCCGGTTGCCGTTGGCGTCGGTCACGGTGTGCAGGAAGCCGCCCGTGTCGTAGCCGTAGGTCGTCCGGTTGCCGTCGGTGTCGATCGCGGCCAGCAGACGGTTGCCCATCTCCGCGTCGTAGACGTACTTCAGCGTCTTGTCGGCCGGGTCGGTCAGCGTGACCGTGCGCACCGGGGCGACACCGGACGACGCCTTGTACGCCGACCAGTGCTGCTCGACCTGGTCCTCGGTCAGCGGGTGGCCGTACGTGGCGACCTCGGCGATGGAGCCGTCGAAGAAGCTCAGGTCACCGGGAGCGGACTCCCAGGACTTGGCGAAGCCCGCGCCGACGAAGGACCGCGTGTTGCTCTGGTCGCCCACCGCGCCGGTGTAGTCGGCCTGCTTGGTGCCGTCCAGGTACATCGTCTGGGTGGTGCCGGAGGCCGACAGCACCGCGTGGTGCCAGGTGCCGTCGGTGACAGCGGCCGTGGAGCCGAAGGCACCGGAGCCGGTGGCACTCCACCAGTGGCCGTGCAGCTTGCCGTCGGTACCCACGTACAGCAGCGGATTCCAGGACCCGGACGGGGTGCCGGCCGGCGCCTTGGCCTGGTCGGAGAGGATCACACCGGGTGCGCTGGTCTTGAACCACAGCTCGACGGCACGGTCGCCCGACCGGTGCCAGGGGGCGTACGGGATCTCGGCGTACGACGACGTGCCGTCGAAGGACGCCGCGGTCACGTCACCGGCGCCGAACGGACCGGCCACACCCTCCGTGACGGTGTTGTACGTGCCGAACCCGGTGTGCAGCTCGTTGGCCGCCTGCTGCGCGCCCAGGGTGTCGGCCAGCCGCCAGTAGCCGGCCGGGGCCGAGCCCATCACCGCCGAGCGGTAGACCTGCGAGGAGCCGGTGACGACGGGCGGGTTGAGCTTCCAGGTGCCGCCCTCGGCGTCCGTGGCCTGCTTGACCAGGTCGTCGGTGGTGCCGTAGACGACCGACGCCTGGGTCTTGCCGCCGGGCGTGGTGATCTTGTTCAGCAGCCCGGCGGACCGCTTGGCGGCCTGGTACTGCGCGGTGATCACCGAGGGGTCGAGCGGCTCGGAGTAGACGGCGGCCTCGGCCATCTGGCCCGTGTAGTGCCCGAGCTTGTCGTTCGGGTTCATCGAGGGCCAGCCGTCGGTGTTCACACCGGCGCCGAGGGAGAGGTACGGCTGCTCCCAGTCGTTGATGGTGCCGCTCAGCGAGCCCTGGGAGACACCGTCGAGGTACAGGGTCTGGCTGGTTGCCATGCCCGTGAGCACGGCGTTGTGCCACTGGCCGTCGGTGACGGCGGCCGTCGAGGTGATGGTGGACATGCAGCCCGGCGACATGGCGAGGCAGCCGCGCAGCTTGCCGTCGGTGCCGACGTACACGGCGGGCGTGTTCTTCTTGGTGTGGCCGACCGGGTCGGAGTCGCTCAGCGGCTTGTCGCCGTAGTAGAAGAGGACACCGCCCGCGGTGGTGGTCTTGAACCACAGCGAGACCGTCATGTACGACGGCGTGGCACCCGGCGCGCTCGGCATCTCCACGTAGGAGGTGGTGCCGTTGAAGGCGGCCGTCTTCTGGGTGGAGCCCGCGAGCACGGACGCGCCGCCCAGCGTCACATTGTGGTACAGACCGTTGTAGCGGCCCTGGTTGTTGTCGACGGAGTCCGCCGCGACGGTGACACCGGACGCCTCACCGAGCCGCCAGTAGGCGTACGGGTCGGCGTCCAGCACCGTGGTGCGGTAGTGGTTGCCGGTGGCGTAGCCGTAGGTGGTGCACTTGGTGGGGGTGCCGGGCGGGCAGACCGAGGTGAGCTGGTCGCCGCTGTAGCCGTAGTTCCAGGTCTGGACCGTGGAGGAGTCGGACGCGACCGCCGCGTCGGTCGCGACCGAGGCGACGTGCGCCGTGGTGGCGCCGGACGGCGTGACCCAGGTCAGGGCGAGCGAGCGCTGCGACTTCTCGTTGGTGATCTTCGTGAGCTGCTTGGAGGTGTTGTAGGTGAACTTCTCCGTGCGGCCCGCGTAGTCCTTGATGCCGGCTATCGCCTTCGTGCCCGCCTTGGCGGTGGGCTGGGTGAAGGCGTACTCGGTGAAGTCCTTGTCCGTCAGCGCGTAGCCGTCGGTGACCGGCTGGAGGCGCGCGTACCGGCCGAGCGGGGGCTGGAAGGTGCCGTCGGTGTTGCGGCCGAAGGCGACCTGCTCACCACCGGGGTAGGTGATGATCACGCTGGTGACGGTGCCGGCGGGGTTCTTGACCTCGGCGGCCTTCATGTCGGCGACCGTCGACCAGCCGGCGCCGAAGGCACCGTCGACCCGCGGGTCGATGCTGTTGTACGAGCGGCCGATCTCCAGCGAGGGACCGACCACCTCGACGTCCGCGTCGGTGTCGTCGGTGGTGTAGTTGGCGTCGCTCGGGTCGAAGTCGTGGCCGTCGGTGTTCTGGGCGAGGCCCGAGGTGACCGGCGGCTGGGGCACGGCGGTGGTGAAGCGGCTGGAGTACGTCGTCTCGGCGAGTCCGTCGCTCACCCCCGCGTACCAGGCGTAATTCTTGGACCACTTGAGCTTGCCCGCCGGTATCTTCCAGCTTCCCTTGGTCAGGGCGCCGGAGGTGACGACGGGCGTGGTGCTGCCGGAGTCGGCGTCGTACACCTCGAAGCTGTACGACAGCGCCGCGTTGGGCGCCTTGTCGGCGTCGCTCGCGTAGACGAGCAGCTCCGGCTGGAGGGTGTTGGCCTGGAAGTTCTCCGGCGGGTACGAGGCGTTGACCTGCGGCTCGACATTGGTGCCGTAGGTCAGGTCGAGCGAGGGACGCCAGGCCGCGGTGGCGGAGTCGTCGGAGTGGAACTTTTTCCAGTGCAGGCCGTCACCGGTCGGCGCGGCCAGCGCCAGGCCGTAGTTGATCCCGCCCGCGGCGACCTGGGTGAACCAGGACGTCGACAGCGGCACCGGCATCTTCACCCCGACACCGGTGCTGCCGGTGCTGTTGGAGCAGGAGGCACCCGGGTCGGGCGTGGCGGAGCCGAGGGCCGCGCCGTAGGACGGGCCGGGGTAGGTGGTGGTCGTCGACGGGGACCACGACTGGGTCACCGGGTAGACGGAGAACGCCTCCGGTGTGCAGGTCGCGGACCACAGCGCCCAGACGTTCAGGGTGGCGGCGGAGACCTGTCGGCCGGCGATCGTCGAACCCAGCGACGAGAACTGGAGGAAGGAGTTCGCCTTGGTGGTGCCCGCGTCGTACGAACCGACCTTGATCTGGTTCTCCGCCGAGCGGTTGGAGCTGTAGTCGTTCTGGACGTACGTCGCCTGGCTGGCGTTCACGACCGTGGTGGGGTCGACGGTGACGGGGTAGACCCGCTCGGGGTCGTCCAGCCAGTCCCGGTCGGCGGTCATCCGCAGCGCGGGTTCGCCGTCCACGGTGGTCAGTTCGTAGCGGACCTCGTGGGACCGGGCGCCGTCGCCGGAGCGGCGGTCGATGCGCGAGTCCTCCATGTAGGCATGGGGGACGGTCGCGGCCACCTTGCCGTCGGCGCCGGTGAACTCCACGTCGCCGTCGTCGGCGATGCGCGGGGTCAGGCCCTTCGCGTCCAGCGCGAACAGCCAGGAGTTGTCCGCGTCCTTGGAGCGCAGGACGAGGTTCTCCTTGAAGCCGTCCGCGATCGGCGCGAGCTGCACGTCGGTGCCGGGCAGGGCGTCCGCGTACAGCAGGGTGCCGTTCTCGTCCTCGGACGCCTTCTTCTCACGGGCGCCGATGAGGGAGTACGCGACCGAACGGCCGCTGCCGAGACCGAGGGAGGCCAGCCGGTCGTCGGCCGCGTCCGGGGCGAAGTCGACGTCGACGGAGTTGGCGGTCTGCTCGAACCGGCCGTCGTCAGTCTTCTTCAGGCTGGTGTCGATCGGCGTCCAGGTGCCGTCCGCCGACTTGTAGTTGGCCCGTACGTCGTAGTGGCGGACGGTGGTGGAGCCGTCGGCGTTGACGAAGTAGTCGGAGGTCGCGGTGGACTTCCTGGCGTCCCGCTCGCTGGTGCGGGGGTTGAAGCTCTTCGCTGAGGCCAGGGCCTTGGTGGTGGTCTTCTCGGGCCGGCTCACATGGCGGTGGTAGGCGCCGAGTTCGCCCTTGCCGCGGCCCGGCTTGTGACCGGCCGTGCGGTGGGTGCTGGTGGCCGCCGCCGAGGCGTGGTGGCTCTTGCCCCGGGCGGTGCCGCCCTGCTGGTCAGGGGTGTCGAGGGAAGAGCTGTGGGCCCACTTCACCAGGCCGGCGAAGGAGAGTTCGGGCATGCTCAGCGCCGGCAGGGTGGCGCCGGTGGCCGCCGCTGTCTCGGTGGTGAGCATGAAGGTGAGAGAGACAAGTACAGAAAGAGCCGTAGCCCTCGCTCGACGTCTGCCGGAACCGCCCGGCGGGAACAAGCGAGGGCTACGGACCCAGCGAATACGCATGGGAGAGCCTTAACTTAAGAAGTCAGCAAAACTTCGTAAGTTTTTCTCAGATTCGATCACTTGCCCTACACATGACCCTCACTTTTAGCTGATCTTTACTACAACTCCCCGTGTATCACTGCCCGGAGGCGTCCACGGCCCGCTTGATCGCGTCGGCCACCGTCTCCGGGAGCGCGTCGCCCGGCTTGGCCACGGTGACGTTTCCCGCCTTGTGGTCGGCCGCACTTGACGCCCCGTCGACCAGGACGAAACGCACCTCGGGATGCTTCGCGGCCGCCTCGTGGGCGACCCGCGCCTGGGGGGTGCCGACCGCGATCAGGACACCGCAGTGGCGCTGCATCAGGCTGTTGAGGAAGGGCTGGGTGTTGGCCGACGACTGCGCGCCCGTCACCGGTACGTAGTTGATCCGGGCACGCGTCTGAAGCGACGCCCGCTGCATGCCCTGCCACGCCGAGGCCGCGTCGGTGCCCTGCGCGATGCCCTTGTCGCCGGTCAGCAGACAGGCGTCGAACTCCTTGTACTGGCGGGCGCGGGTGTCGGGCGGGCCGTCCTGCCGTCCGGCGAGATGGACCCCGGCCCCCACCGCCACCGCGACCAGCACCACGGCACCGGCGGCGATCCACGCCCTCCGGTCACGCGACAGCCGGGCCGCGGCCGTCATCGCGCGCAGGAGGCCCAGCCTGTACCGGTTCTCCGGCGCCTTCTTGTTCGCGCGCCAACCGCGCCGGGTCTTCACTGCCGTCTTTCCTCTGTCCTTCGGATGCGGGAGGTGGTGCGCGCGAAAGCGCGACGCGAGCGGGGCACAAAAATCGGCGGCGGCCGGAGTCTCTCCGTCCGCCGCCGACCGTGGCCGGGGTCAGCCCGTGATCAGCAGGACTGCCAGGAGTACGGCGCCCGCCAGGGCCGGGATGAGGATCTCGTAGGCCCAGCGGGTCGTGATCTCGCCCTGGGCGTGTTCCGCCTCGCCGTGGCGTTCGTGAAGGTCGCGGAGGTCGTCCATGATCTTGTCGGTCTCGGCGCGGGCGGGGCCGGCCGGGACGTCGGGGACGGAGGCGTCGCCGCCGAACACGCCGAAGCGGGGTCCGGCGAAGGGGCCGCCGCTGCTCCCGCGGGCCGCCTGCGCCGCCGCCTTCGCCCGCTTGTTGGCCGCGCGCTTGCGGGCGCGCAGCGAGACCGGGATCGCCCAGAGCTGGAACTTGGTGCCGGAGGTGGCCAGCGCCTCGTTGGAGTAGCCCGAGCGGAAGGCGGCCAGCTCGCCCCAGGGGAGGACGATCACGCGGAAGGGGTTGCGGACCCGGAGGCGTTCCTGGTTGGCGAAGACCGCCGGGCGCAGGGTGAACGCCGTCACCAGCGGCACGACCAGGATCATCACCGCCAGCGCCAGCCACGGCACCCGGCCGTGGCCGCGGAACAGCGCGTCGCAGCCGAGCCAGACGACGAGGGCCAGCACGAGCACACCGCCCACGAGTCCCATCGGCGAGCGGTAGATCCGGTCCCTGGCGGCGGGCACCACGGGCCGGGACGCGGGTGACTGGTGGTCCGGGGTCGTCATGGCCCCGATTGTGCACGAAGGGGGCGCGACCACCACCACCTGGCCCGAGACAGGAACGCATCCGTGACCTGCGGCGGTGTGACCCCGCACAACCCCGCCCCCGGGGCTATACAGCCGCTACGCGCGTAGATATGCTCGTCTGGTGACCATGCCCACCACTGCATCCCCCGCACAGGCTTTCGCCGACGTCACCGCGTCCGACAGCACGCTGCGCCGCTTTCTCCACGGGCTGCCCGGCGTCGACGCGGTCGGCCTGGAGGCGCGTGCCGCGTCGCTCGGTACCCGCTCGATCAAGACCACCGCGAAGGCGTACGCCATCGACCTCGCCATCTCGATGGTCGACCTGACCACGCTGGAAGGCGCGGACACCCCCGGCAAGGTCCGGGCGCTCGGCGCCAAGGCGGTCCACCCGGACCCCACGGACCGGGCCACCCCGACGACCGCGGCCGTCTGCGTCTACCCCGACATGGTGGCCGTCGCCAAGGAGGCCGTCGCCGGTTCCGGCGTCAAGGTCGCCTCGGTCGCCACCGCCTTCCCGGCCGGCCGCGCCGCCCTCGGCGTGAAGCTGGCCGACGTGCGCGACGCGGTCGCGGCGGGCGCCGACGAGATCGACATGGTCATCGACCGGGGCGCGTTCCTCGCGGGCGACTACCTCAAGGTGTACGACGAGATCACCGCCGTGAGGGAAGCCTGCGGGACCAGTGCCCGGCTGAAGGTCATCTTCGAGACCGGCGAGCTGTCCACGTACGACAACATCCGCCGCGCGAGCTGGCTGGGCATGATGGCGGGCGCGGACTTCATCAAGACGTCCACCGGCAAGGTCGCGGTCAACGCCACCCCCGCCAACACCCTGCTGATGCTGGAGGCGGTGCGCGACTTCCGCGCGCAGACCGGCGTCCAGGTCGGCGTGAAGCCCGCCGGCGGCATCCGCACCACCAAGGACGCGGTCAAGTTCCTGGTGCTGGTCAACGAGACCGCGGGCCAGGACTGGCTGGACAACCACTGGTTCCGCTTCGGCGCCTCCTCGCTGCTGAACGACCTGCTGATGCAGCGTCAGAAGCTGGCCACCGGCCGCTACTCCGGCCCCGACTACGTGACGGTGGACTGATCACCATGGGTTCCCTCTTCGAGTACGCACCGGCGCCGGAGTCCCGCGCCGTCGTCGACATCGCCCCCTCCTACGGCCTCTTCATCGACGGCGAGTTCACCGACTCCGCCGACGGCAAGGTCTTCAAGACCGTCTCCCCCGCCACCGAGGAGGTCCTCTCCGAGGTCGCCCAGGCCGGCGAGGCGGACGTGGACCGCGCGGTCAAGGCCGCCCGCAAGGCGTTCGCGTCCTGGTCGGCGCTGCCCGGCGCCGAGCGCGCCAAGTACCTGTTCCGCATCGCCCGCATCATCCAGGAGCGCAGCCGCGAGCTGGCCGTGCTGGAGACGCTGGACAACGGCAAGCCGATCAAGGAGACCCGCGACGCGGACCTCCCCCTGGTCGCCGCCCACTTCTTCTACTACGCGGGCTGGGCCGACAAGCTCGACCACGCGGGCTTCGGCGCGAACCCCCGCCCCCTCGGCGTCGCCGGCCAGGTCATCCCCTGGAACTTCCCCCTGCTGATGCTGGCGTGGAAGATCGCCCCGGCGCTGGCCACCGGCAACACGGTCGTCCTCAAGCCCGCCGAGACCACCCCGCTGTCCGCCCTGTTCTTCGCGGACATCTGCCGCCAGGCGGGCCTGCCCAAGGGTGTCGTCAACATCCTGCCGGGCTACGGCGACGCGGGCGCGGCGCTGGTCGGCCACCCCGACGTGAACAAGGTCGCCTTCACCGGCTCCACGGCCGTCGGCAAGGAGATCGCCCGTACGGTCGCGGGCACCAGCAAGAAGCTCACGCTGGAGCTGGGCGGCAAGGGCGCCAACATCGTCTTCGACGACGCCCCGATCGACCAGGCCGTCGAGGGCATCGTCACCGGCATCTTCTTCAACCAGGGCCAGGTCTGCTGCGCGGGCTCGCGGCTGCTGGTCCAGGAGTCGATCCAGGACGAGCTGCTGGACGCCCTCAAGCGCCGCCTGTCCACGCTGCGCCTCGGCGACCCGCTGGACAAGAACACCGACATCGGCGCGATCAACTCCGCCGAGCAGCTCGCCCGGATCACCGCGCTGGCCGAGAAGGGCGAGGCGGAGGGTGCCGAGCGCTGGTCCCCGGCGTGCAAACTCCCGTCGTCCGGTTACTGGTTCGCCCCGACGCTGTTCACGAACGTCACCCAGGCGCACACCATCGCCCGCGACGAGATCTTCGGCCCGGTGCTGTCGGTCCTCTCCTTCCGTACCCCGGACGAGGTCGTCGCCAAGGCCAACAACACCCAGTACGGGCTGTCGGCGGGCATCTGGACCGAGAAGGGCTCCCGCATCCTGGCCGTGGCGAACAAGCTGCGCGCCGGGGTCGTCTGGTCCAACACGTTCAACAAGTTCGACCCGACCTCGCCGTTCGGCGGTTACAAGGAGTCGGGCTTCGGCCGCGAGGGCGGCCGCCACGGCCTGGAGGCGTACCTCGATGTCTGAGAAGTCCGAGAAGTCCGAAGCAAGGCTCAGTGTCTTCAAGACCTACAAGCTGTACGTCGGGGGCAAGTTCCCCCGCTCCGAAAGCGGCCGGGTGTACGAGGTAACCGACTCCAAGAACAACTGGCTGGCGAACGCGCCCCTCTCGTCCCGCAAGGACGCCCGTGACGCGGTCGTGGCCGCGCGCAAGGCGTTCGGCGGCTGGTCCGGCGCGACCGCGTACAACCGCGGTCAGGTGCTCTACCGGGTGGCCGAGATGCTGGAGGGCCGCAAGGAGCAGTTCGTCCGCGAGGTCGCCGAGGCCGAGGGCCTGTCCAAGGCGAAGGCCGCCGCCGTCGTGGACGCGGCGATCGACCGCTGGGTCTGGTACGCCGGCTGGACCGACAAGATCGCCCAGGTCGTGGGCGGCGCAAACCCGGTCGCGGGCCCGTACTTCAACCTCTCCTCGCCCGAGCCGACCGGTGTGGTCGCGGTGCTGGCCCCGCAGGACTCGTCCTTCCTGGGCCTGGTCTCGGTGCTGGCCCCGGTGATCGCCACCGGCAACACCGCGGTCGTCGTCGCCTCCGCCAAGGCCCCGCTGCCCGCCCTGTCCCTCGGCGAGGTGCTGGCCACCTCCGACGTGCCGGGCGGTGTCGTCAACATCCTGTCGGGCGGTACGGCCGAGCTGGGCGCGCCGCTCGCCGCACACCAGGACGTCAACGCGATCGACCTCGCGGGCGCGGACGCGGAACTGGCCAAGGAGCTGGAGATCGCGGCGGCGGACAACCTCAAGCGGGTTCTCCGTCCACAGCCTGTGGATTACACGGCGACTCCGGGCACCGACCGCCTGACGGCGTTCCTGGAGACCAAGACGGTCTGGCACCCCACGGGTGCGCTGGGAGCGTCGGGCTCGTCGTACTGAGCCGAGCGACACACGGAAGCCGCGCCGTCCCTTCACCGCGAAGGGGTGGCGCGGCTTTCGCGCGTGTCAGCCCTTCGGCGTGAGCAGCCCCAGGGCCTGCCCGACGACCGGGACCGCGCCGAAGGACGGGGCCTGGGCGATCGGGGCGGTCAGCGCCAGGGTGTTGAGCGGCTTGAAGTCGGCGATGGTGGTGCCGATGCCGTTGTTCAGCGGGTCGGTGCCGGTGCCGGCCAGCGGGTTGGGCTTGAGGCCGGCGATGGTGCCGGTGGCGTAACCGACCGACGTGGCAAGCGCGTTCACCCCGGACTGCGGGTTGATGTCGCCGATGTCGGCGGAGCGCAGCGGCGGCACGTCCACCAGCGGCGCGGCCGTCTCGGCGTGCGCCGCGCTCGCGCCCGCCGCCAGCGCGGCTCCGGCCGACGCGAGAGCGATCAGGGCGCGCCGTGCGGCGGGCCGGCGGAGAGACCGGGGTACGGAATGTCGGGCCATCGGTGGTGCCGCCTTCTGGTGCGCAGGGTAATACGGTCGACACGTAGGGTAGTTGAGATGTGACGCACGCTCCAATGCGGACCCGCGGGGTCGGCAGGACGGCTGCCATGCGTCAAACTGGTGTTCCGTGAGCATCCATCCCCCGTCCCCCGCCCGTGTGGTGCTGTTGTGCGGCCCCTCCGGTTCGGGCAAGTCACTCGTCGCCGCCCTCTCCGGGCTGCCCGTGCTGCGCCTCGACGACTTCTACAAGGAGGGCGACGACCCCACCCTGCCGGTGGTGGACGGAAGCTCGGACATCGACTGGGACCACCCCCGGTCCTGGGACGCCGACGTGGCCCTCGCGGCGATCGCCCGCCTGTGCGCGTCCGGCGCGACCCCGGTGCCGGTGTACGACATCTCGCTGAGCGCCCGTACCGGCGAGGACACCCTGAGCATCGGCCGTACCCCGCTGTTCATCGCCGAGGGCATCTTCGCGGCGGAGATCGTCGGGCGCTGCCGGGAGCTCGGGCTGCTGGCGGACGCGCTGTGTCTGACCCGGGGTCCGGTCACCACCTTCCGGCGCCGTTTCCTGCGGGATCTGAAGGAGGGGCGCAAGTCGGTGCCGTTCCTGCTGCGCCGGGGCTGGCGGCTGCTGCGCGCGGAACGCTCGATCGTGTCCCGCCAGGTGGCCCTGGGCGCCCACGCCTGCGGCCGGGACGAGGCGCTGAGCCGGATGGCGGCGGCCGCGGCGGGCCGGCAGGCCCGGCAGCAGACGGCGGCGTGACGGGGCGCGGACATGCGAAAGCGGGACTGTACGGCCCCCCAGCCGTCCAGCCCCGCCTCCGGGTGATCCCCCGTTTTCCCCCGTGGTTCCCCCGTGTTTCCCCTTACGGGTTCCCGCGCGGACCCTCCCCCCGGTGGGCCCCCGCGATTCCCCGTTTCCCCTCGGGCCGAGCCGTGACGGCTCGTTCCCCCCGTTCCCCCGTGGGTCCGTCCCCCGACGGACCCGTCCTTCAGGCCACCAGCTCGCCGAAGGCGTCCTCGTGGTCCCGGCCGAAGCTCAGGACCTCGTCCTCGCGCAGGCGCCGCAGCGAGCGCCAGATGCTGGACTTCACCGTGCCGACGCTGATGCCGAGTATGTCGGCGATCTCCGGGTCGGTACGGCCCTCGTAGTACCGCAGCACCAGCATGGTGCGCTGCGGCTCGGGCAGCCGGGCGAGCGCCTGCCACAGGACGGCGCGCAGCTCGGTGCCGCGCATCGCGTCCGTCCCGGCGGGCGTCTCCGGCAGTTCCTCGGTCGGGTACTCGTTCAGCTTGCGGCGGCGCCACGCGCTGATGTGCAGGTTGGTCATGGTGCGGCGGAGGTACCCGCCGACCGCGGCCTTGTCGCTGATCCGCTCCCACGCCCGGTAGGTCGAGAACAGCGCGCTCTGCAGCAGGTCCTCGGCCTCGAAGCGGTCGCCGGTCAGGTGGTAGGCGGTCGCGTACAGGGAGGCGCGGCGCTCCTGGACGTAGGCGGTGAACTCCGCCTCCGTCAGCGAGCGACGCTCCCCCGGTTCCTCCCTGTGCGCGCTTCCCCCGTGCGCCTCCCCCGTGCGGGCGTCGACCACCGTCATATACCCGGTGTGCTGACGCCCGGTGCCGCGGGCGCACCCCCGTGCTCCCTGGGACTCGCGGCCGCGAGGCGGCAGCGTGGTCCCGGCACCGGACTTCCCGGAGTTCCCAGAAGCCGCAGCCCCCCGGTGTGCGTCGTGCAGACGCGTGACCACTGCGCTGGTGCTCATGCCGTGCGGCGTGTTCATCTCGCGCTCCCCGTCGTGGACTTCCGGTGCTCGGCGGCCGGTGGTGCTCTCCCGCCTGCCGAAAAGCTTGCCGATCGTCCTTCATGGCCGTGTCCGCCGACTGTCACAGAACTGTCACAGGGGCCGTCGCGGGCGGGTCGCAGCAGGTCCCGGCGGGCGGAAGCTGGCAAAGGGCCGTTTTGGTACGCGGTGTCCGGCTCGTGTCCGCCGTCCAAGAACCCGCGGCGGCACGGGTCGTACGACGGGCGGTGCATGGGCCAGAATGAGCCCGTGCCTTCCCTGTTGCTGATCGAGGACGACGACGCCATCCGTACGGCCCTTGAGCTGTCCCTGACGCGCCAGGGGCACCGGGTCGCCACCGCCGCGAGCGGCGAGGACGGCCTGAAGCTGCTGCGTGAGCAGCGCCCCGACCTGATCGTGCTGGACGTGATGCTGCCGGGCATCGACGGGTTCGAGGTGTGCCGCCGCATCCGGCGCACCGACCAGCTGCCGATCATCCTGCTGACCGCGCGGAACGACGACATCGACGTGGTGGTCGGGCTGGAGTCCGGCGCCGACGACTACGTGGTCAAGCCGGTCCAGGGCCGGGTGCTGGACGCCCGTATCCGGGCCGTGCTGCGGCGCGGGGAGCGCGAGTCCAGTGACTCGGCGACCTTCGGCAGCGTGGTCATCGACCGCTCCGCGATGACCGTGACCAAGAACGGCGAGGACCTCCAGCTCACCCCGACCGAGCTGCGCCTCCTGCTGGAGCTGAGCCGCCGGCCGGGGCAGGCGCTGTCCCGGCAGCAGTTGCTGCGGCTGGTGTGGGAGCACGACTATCTGGGCGACTCGCGCCTGGTGGACGCGTGTGTGCAGCGGCTGCGGGCGAAGGTGGAGGACGTGCCGTCCTCCCCGACCCTGATCCGCACGGTCCGTGGTGTCGGCTACCGCCTGGACGCCCCTCAGTGAGCGAGCGCGGGGGATTCGGCCGCTGGACGGCCGAACGGGGGAGGAAGCTGGCCGGACTGCGCTTCACCAGCCTGCGGCTGCGGCTGGTGCTGGTCTTCGGGCTGGTCGCGCTGACGGCCGCGGTGTCCGCGTCGGGCATCGCGTACTGGCTCAACCGCGAGGCGGTGCTCACCCGCGCCCAGGACGCGGTGCTGCGCGACTTCCGGCAGGAGATGCAGAACCGCGCGGGCGCGCTGCCCGCCCGTCCCACGCAGGACGAACTCCAGCGCGCCGCAGGGCAGATGGCGGGCAGCAGCCAGCGCTTCAGCGTGCTGCTGGTCGCCCGGGACCCCGACGGCCGCACGGTGTACGGCGGTTCGGGCGGCCTGAGCGGCTTCTCGCTGAAGGACGTACCTCCGTCGCTGCGCGCGGCGGTGAACAAGCGGCAGAAGACGTCCGGCTCCAACAAGACGCCCTACCACCTGTATTGGCAGCGCGTCTCCGAACGCGGGACGCCCTTCCTGGTGGCCGGGACGAAGGTGGTCGACGGCGGCTCGACCGGCTACATGGCGAAGTCGCTGGAGCCGGAGGCCAAGGACCTCAACTCCCTTGCCTGGTCACTGGGTATCGCCACGGCTCTCGCCCTGATCGGCTCGGCCCTGCTCGCGCAGGCCGCCGCCACGACGGTGCTGAAACCCGTGCACCGCCTGGGAGTTGCCGCGCGAAGGCTCGGCGAGGGCCGGCTCGACACCCGGCTGCGGGTCACCGGCACGGACGAACTTGCCGACCTGTCGAGGACGTTCAACAACGCGGCCGAGGCGCTGGAGAAGCGGGTCGCGGACATGGCCGCCCGCGACGAGTCCTCCCGCCGCTTCGTCGCCGACATGTCGCACGAACTGCGCACCCCGCTGACCGCCATCACCGCCGTGACCGAAGTACTGGAGGACGAGCTGGAGTTCGAGGGCGGCGGCATCGACCCGATGATCGAGCCCGCGGTACGCCTGGTGGTCAGCGAGACCAAGCGGCTGAACGACCTGGTCGAGAACCTGATGGAGGTCACCCGCTTCGACGCGGGCACCGCCCGGCTGGTCCTGGACGACGTCGACCTCGCGGACCAGATCACCGCCTGCATCGATGCCCGCGCCTGGCTGGACGCCGTCGAGCTGGACGCCGAGCGCGGCATCCACTCCCGGCTCGACCCGCGCCGCCTGGACGTCATCCTCGCCAACCT
Source organism: Streptomyces bauhiniae (assembly GCF_004784475.1). Lineage (GTDB taxonomy): Bacteria > Actinomycetota > Actinomycetes > Streptomycetales > Streptomycetaceae > Streptomyces > Streptomyces seoulensis. The sequence continues at coordinate 417,864 of NZ_SRRT01000001.1, read as the reverse complement.
GATCGGCAACGCCCTCAAGCACGGCGGCTCCCCGGTGCGGGTCTCGGTCCGCATCGACGGCGACGACCTGCTGATCGCGGTACGCGACCACGGGCCCGGCATCCCCGAGGAGGTGCTGCCGCACGTCTTCGACCGCTTCTACAAGGCCAGCGCCTCCCGGCCGCGTTCGGAGGGCAGCGGCCTCGGCCTCTCCATCGCGCTGGAGAACGCCCACATCCACGGCGGCGAGATCACGGCCGCCAACTCCCCCGACGGCGGCGCGGTGTTCACGCTCCGGCTGCCGCGCGACGCCTCCCGCCTGACGGAGGAGTCCGGCGACGACGAGAAGGGCGACTCCCTGGCCGGGGGCGGCGGCGGGGAGGACGCGTGAACGGGCGGGCGGTACGAGGACTGCTGGCGCTGCCGCTGCTGGGCGCGCTGCTCACCGGGTGCGGCATCCGGCCCACAGAGGTGCCGACCGACTTCGGCGGGGCGCCGTCGCGGGTGCCGTGTTCGCCGGCCGGGTCCGGGCAGGCGAGCGCGTCGCCGGAGGGGGTGCCGGTGCAGGTGTTCCTGCTGTGCGGGGCGTCGCTGGTGACCGTGGACCGTACGGTGCGGGTGCCGGAGGGCACACCGGACGCGCGGCGTCGGGTCATGGTCGCGCAGGGCCTGCTGGACCAGCTCGCCTCGGCGCCCTCCGCCGGGGAACGCGCGGCGGGCTACCAGACGCGGGTGCCGGGCGGCATCACCGTCACCGGTCCGGGCCGCGAGGAGCCCGAGGAGGCGCTGCGGCTGAGCACCGCGCCGGACAAGCTGGGCTCCCCCGCGCTCGCCCAGGTGGTGTGCACCTTCTCCGACTCGGCGGCGGCGGAGGGCGACGGCTCGGTGGTCCTGGCGGGTCCGGCTCCGGCCGCACCGCGCCGGTACGAGTGCACGGAGGACGTGCGCGACCGTCCGGGCCGGGTCCAACCCCCTTCCAGTGCCGTCGCGTTGAACTGAATCGGGGCGCGTGTGGCGCACGCCTCACCGGGGCGGGGGGCGCCGAAGCGGAACCGTTCGAGCGCGGCGTGGCGTCTTGGGGGACGTGCAGCGTCAAGGCTCCATCGGCGGCAGCGCCGCGAACCGCATCCGAGTGACCGGGGCAATCCTCCTCGTCGCGCATCTCGCGCTCGTCGCCTGGCTGACGCTGCGGCCCCTGGACGTGCCGTGGGTACGCCCGGCGAACCTCCGCCCGCTGGCCGGGCTCCGCGCCGACCTGGCGCTGGGCTGGCCCGAGGCGGGCCTCCGCATCGGCGAGGGGCTGGCCCTGCTGGCTCCGCTGGGCGTCCTGCTGCCGATGGCCGACGGCAGGCTCAGCGTGTCTCCTTTCGCCTCCCTGTTCCGCACCGCTGCCGCCGGTGCCCTGATCTCGCTGGGGATCGCCCTGTTGCAGACGGGGGTGCCGGGGCGGGTGGTGGATGTGGACGTGCTGCTGCTGAACACCGTGGGTGTGCTGCTGGCGCATCTGGCGGTGGTGCCGGCGGGGCGGGCCTGGCTGCGGCGTCGGCTGGGCCGGGGTGGCTTGCCGGAGGAGGGGTACGGGCACCGGGGCGGGCGCGGCGGACTCGGGGGTGTCCCGGAGGGCATCTCCGGGGGCGTGTCCGGGGGTTGCGACGGGTACCCGGCCGGGGAGGCGCGCGGGGCCGACCGGATCGGCGGGGCCGGCTTCGCGGGTCCGGCCGGTGGTGCGGTGAGCGTGCGTGGGGAGCTTTCTCAGGGGCGGACCCCGACGATTCCCAGGGTCGGTATCGCCCCTTAGAGTGATGCTTCTCCCGCTTCGTCTCCGTACCGTTGGGCATACGACGACAGACGGGGGCGCGGCACTCGGCCCGCCCCGGCAGGCGGCCCGGTCGCGGGCCGACGACGACGGAGGAGCCCGCCATGACCGCCCTTGCCCGCCCCACCAACGGCCGCATGATCGGCGGCGTGTGCGCCGCCCTGGCCCGGCGCTTCGGTATGTCGGCGGGGACGATGCGGGTGATCTTCCTGGTGTCCTGTCTGCTGCCCGGCCCGCAGTTCCTGCTCTACATAGCCCTGTGGATACTCCTGCCCTCCGAGGACAAGGCCCGCACCACCGCCTGGTGAGCGCGCGCCGCCCCGGCCGGTTTCCGCGTACGCGAAACGCCGCCGAGGCCGTCCCGGAGAGCACCGGACGGCCTCGGCGGCGTCGTGTGTGGCCTCGCGCGTGGGGAGCGGCGCGCGGGGCGGGGGTCAGCCGAGCGGGATGCCGTTGAGGCCCAGGCCGTGGGTGGGCAGGGACTGCACCGGCAGACCGCCGAGCAGTCCGGCGACGGGGGCGGTCGGGCCGTTGGCGAGCACCTTCTGCACGGCGGGGCGCGCGGTCTTCAGGCCGCCGCCGATCACACCCTGCCCGTGGGAGACGGCCTCGGCGGCGCCGGGCAGCGCCTCGGTGACGTTCGCGGCCGGCAGCGTGTGGGCGACGGAACCCACGACGGGGAGGGCGTCCGGGGCGAGCGGAGCCGCGTCGGCCGCGCCCGCGCCGGCGGCGGCGAAAGCGGCACCGAGGGCGGCGACACCGAGGGTCTTGGCAGCAGACTGCTTCATGGTGAATGCGTCCTTGAATGCGGAGACATGGATCACGGATGATCCGAGCGGTCCATGACCGTAAACATCACGGACCACCCACCGCAATCACCGAAATGCGGACGGACGGTGAATGCCTGTACGTATTCTCCGGGCGCGCGATTAGTAATACAGCCCTTCTCGTCCCGTATTCGCGCTGGTGACAGCGGCGAGCGGGAACGGCCGTTCGGGCGGCCGTCCTTCACATCCGGGGTGGGTGAAGTCCTGGGCCGCCATGGACCGTTCATCGAAAGGAATGAACCTTGATTTCATCGCATTGACTTCAGAACCGGCGCCGGAAATCGAGCACGCGGACGGACTCCTCGACAGGATGCGCGCATTCCGGCCATTCACACAGTGGCGCGATCCGTACCCCGTGCGCGTCGATACGCAATGGTGACCGCCGGGAAGGGTTTCGTACACCGCGCCTTCTGACAGTGTTCTGCCATGGGACAGCAAGCGACGACGCCGGTCCGGACGGCCAGGCTGGGAAAGGCGGTCGGCCCCGCGCCGGGCGCGGTCAGCGGAGCGGTGCTGGTGCTCCCCGGCGGGGACGAGGTCTCCACCCGCCGTCCGTCCCCGTTCCTGCCCGGCACCTTCGTCCGCGCCCTGGCCCGCAGCCTGGCCCGGGCCGGCCGGGAGGAGGGGCTGGCCGTCCACCCGGTCCACTACCGCTACCGCGGCTGGAACGGCTCCGAGGCCCACCTCGCGGCGGACGCCGACTGGGCCGCGGACGAGGTGGTGCGGCGGTACGGGGACGTGCCGGTGTGCCTGGTCGGGCTGGACATGGGCGGCCGGGCCGCGCTGGGCGCCGGGGGCCACGAGGCGGTCAACTCCGTGGTGGCGATCGCGCCTTGGCTGCCGGAGGAGGGCACGGAAGAGCCCGTCAAGCAGTTGGTGGGGCGCCGGGTGCTGATCGCGCACGGCACGAACGACGAACGGTGCGACCCGGAGCTGTCGTTCCGGCTGGCGGCCCGCGCGAAGAAGGTGAACCGGGAGGTGTGCCGGTTCGAGGTGCACTCCGACGGCCACGGGCTGCACCAGCACCGGGACGAAGTGCTCGCGCTGACCGTGGACTTCGCCCTGGGCGCCCTGTTCGGCACCCCGCTGTCCCGCCCGGTGGAGGACGCGCTCGCGGCGCCGCCGCCGATAGGGCTGCGGATGCCGCTGGCGTCGGGATTCGGGAAGTCGCTGCGGAAGTAGAGGTATTCAGAACCGGGTTCAGGAGGGAAGCAGGCTGCCCCGCCTGGAGAGCAGGAACTTCTTGAAGGCGGCCACCGGCGGGGTGTCCGGGCGGTCGGCCAGCCAGGCGACGCCGATCTCGCGGACCGCCCTCGGCGCGGTCACCGTCAGCTCCACCACGCCCGGCCGGGGCACGGTGGGCGGCGGCAGCAGGGCGACCCCGAGCCCGGCGGCCACCAGCCCGCGCAGCGTCTCCGTCTCCTCCCCCTCGAAGGCGACCCGGGGCCGGAACCCGGCCTCGCGGCACAGGTCGTCGGTGATGCGGCGCAGGCCGTAGCCGGGCTCCAGGGTCACGAAGGTCTCCTCGGCCGCCTCGGCGAGCCGGATGCGGCGCCGGCCGGCCAGCCGGTGGTCGGCCGGGACGACCAGGCGGAGCTTCTGCTCGTCCAGCCGCCGGGCGACCAGGTCGGGCGCGTCCGGCACCGGCGAGGTGAGGCAGAGATCCAGCTCACCCGCCCGGAGCCGCTCCAGCATGGCCTCGCCGTAGTTCTGCACCAGGCTGAAGCGGACCCGGGGATGGTCGGCGCGGAACGCGTGCAGCAGGCCGGGTACGGTCTCGGGGCCCATGGTGTGCAGGAAGCCGAAGGCGACCTTCCCGGTGGCCGGGTCGGCGTCCGCGCGCACCTCCTCGGCGGCCCGCTCGACCTCGGCGAGGGCCCGTTCCACCGAGCCGAGGAAGGTGCGGCCGGCCGGGGTGAGGGAGACGGTGCGGCCGTGCCGGGCGAACAGGTCCACCCCGAGGTCCTGCTCGAGGCGGACCATCGCGCGGGAGAGGGTGGACTGCGGGACGTTCATCTCGTGCGCGGCGCGGGTGACGTGCTCGGTGCGGGCCACCCCGGCGAAGTAGGCGAGGCGGGGCGCGAGCAGCAGCGCCATGTCTTCTGTGTCACCGGACGGTGACAGGCGCGGCTGTGACCTCTGCTGATGCTCCATGGGAACGATTATGGCGATTCCATGCATTGGACGGATGAGTGGGCGCGTCCTTAGTTTCGAGGTATGTCTCCCGCCAGTACCGGGGCGTCCGTCACCCTGGACGCCCGCACGCCCGTCCCCACCTCCGAGACCCCCGCTCCGGCCGACTCGCGGCTGACGCCCGGCGGCCCCGGTTACCGCCGGATGAGCTTCGCCCTCTTCCTCGCGGGCATGGCGACCTTCGCGCTGCTGTACTCCACCCAGGCCCTGCTGCCGCTGATCTCCGACGACTACGGGGTGGCGGCCGGCGAGGCGAGCTGGACCGTGGCGGCGGCGACCGGCGGACTGGCGCTGTTCGTGCTGCCGATGAGCGCGCTGTCGGAGCGGTTCGGCCGCCGGACCGTGATGACGGCGTCCCTGATGGTCGCGGTGGGCGTCGGCCTGCTGGTGCCGTTCGCGCCGTCCATCGGCACGCTGGTCGCGCTGCGCGCCGTGCAGGGCGCCGCGCTGGCCGGGCTGCCCGCCTCCGCGACGGCGTACCTGGCCGAGGAGGTCCGGCCGAAGGCGCTGGTCACGGCGATCGGCCTGTTCGTCGCGGGCAACAGCGTGGGCGGCATGAGCGGCCGGGTCATCACCGGCTGGGTCGCGCAGGAATGGGGCTGGCGGATCGCCGTCGGCGTGATCGGCCTGGTCGCGGTGGGCTGCGCGGTGGCGTTCCGGCTGCTGCTGCCCGCGCCGCGGCACTTCGAGGCGGGCTCGTTGCGCCCACGCGTACTGGCCCGCGCGGTCCGCGACCACCTCTCCTCACCCCTGCTGCGCCGCCTGTACGCGATCGGCGCCCTGTTCATGACGGTGTTCGGCGGCGTCTACACGGTGATCGGCTACCGGCTGACCGAGGCGCCGTTCTCTCTGCCGCAGGGCATCATCGGCTCGATCTTCCTGGTGTACCTGGTCGGCACGGTCTCCGCGTCGTCGGCGGGCCGGCTGGTGGGCCGCCTCGGCCGCCGGGGCGCGCTGTACACGGCGGGCGGTACGACGGCGGCGGGCCTGCTGCTGTCGCTGGTGCCGTCCCTGCCGCTGGTCCTGCTGGGCCTGGTGCTGATCACCGCCGGCTTCTTCGCGGGCCACGCGGTGGCCTCCTCGGCGGTCGGCAAGACGGCCACGCACGGCCGCGCCCAGGCGACCGCGCTGTACCAGTCGTCGTACTACATCGGCTCCAGCGCGGGCAGCACCGTCGGTGCGCTCGCCTTCCACTCCGGCGGCTGGGCGGGCACGGTCGGCGTCGGCCTGCTCGCGGTCGTGGGGGTCGTCGCCATCACCGCGCTGGGCACCCTCGCCGCCCGTACCGCCGCGCGCCGGGAGGCCGTACCGGCGCACTGACCCGGTGCGCGCGCCCGCCCGAGCTGCGGGTTTCCCCACTCCGGGGGCCATTGTCAGTGGGCTGCGGTAGCTTCCGGAGTACTGGGGCGCGACGGCGCGCGTACGGGACGGCCACAGGGGTGGGTGGACGATGAGTGACGGCACGGCGACGGCGGACCTCGATGTCGCGCTGGAGAAGCACCGGACCGAACTGACCGGGTACTGCTACCGGATGCTCGGCTCGTCCTTCGAGGCCGAGGACGCGGTACAGGACACGCTGGTACGGGCCTGGCGGAGCTACGACAAGTTCGAGGGCCGGTCCAGTCTGCGGTCCTGGCTGTACCGCATCGCCACCAACGTCTGCCTGGACATGCTGGCCGCGGGCAACAAACGGGCCCGCCCGATGGACCTCACCGAATCGACCCCGCTAGCCCAGGCCGCGCTCTCCCCGCGCCCGGACCACACCTGGCTGGAGCCGGTGCCGGACGCACGGGTACTGCCCCAGGTGACCGACCCGGCGGAGGCGGCGGTGGCCCGCGAGTCGATCCGGCTGGCGTTCATGGCGGCGCTCCAGCAGTTGCCGCCCAAGCAGCGGGTCGTACTGATCCTGCGCGAGGTGCTGGCCTGGCGGGCCAGTGAGGTGGCCGAACTGCTCGGCACCACGGTCGCCTCGGTCAACAGCGCCCTCCAGCGCGCCCGCGCCACCCTCGCCGAACGCGCGGACACCGGAGCCGAGGCCGCTGTCTCCGACCCGCTGGACGACGAGCAGAAACAGCTCCTGGAGCGCTATGTGAAGGCGTTCGAGGGGTACGACATGACGGCGCTGACCGCGCTGCTCCACGAGGACGCGGTGATGACCATGCCGCCGTTCGACCTCTGGCTGCTCGGCCCCGCCGACATCACCGGCTTCATGTCCACCATCGGCGCCTCCTGCGCGGGCTCCCGCCTCCTCCCGATCCAGGTCAACGGCCTCCCGGGCTTCGCCCACTACAAGCCCGACCCGGAGAAGGGCGGCTTCACCCCCTGGGCGGTCCAGGTCCTGGAGATCTCAGGAGGCCGCATCACCGGCTTCCACTGCTTCCTCGACACCCCCCGCTGGTTCCCCCTCTTCGACCTCCCCCTCCACCTGGATGCCGAGCCCGACGAGCCCGAGCAGGGCGCGTAGCGCGGGGTCCGGGCCCCGCAGTCGTATCCGCCCGCCTCCACGGCGGGCGGCCAGCTCAAGCCGGGCGAGCAGCTCGACGTGCGCGAGGCCGGGCGGCCCCAGCCCGCGCACGTCACACACGACCACCCCGCCGCTGATCACCCTCCCCCGGACCACATCACACAGCCCCGCCACACCATCCCTGGTGACGGGGCCACGCAGCACGAGCACGGGGTCGGTCCTGGGGTCCACGTCGGGTAGACCGGGGGGACGGGGTTAACTCATCGCACGGCGATCAGTCCACGGGGAACTCGCTGGTGTCGATCGCCACGTCGAACGGCTTGGGCAGATGGACGGTGTCACCGAACTTCACCGCGCTGAGCACCCGGTAGACGTCGTCCTTCGGCTCGCCGCAGAGGGTGACAGTGGGGCCACCAGGGGCCCACGGGTCCACAAGCAGATAGAGCGGGATGCCCGCCGTGGCGTACGCGGCCGGCTTGCTGATCCGGTCGTGCTGAGCGTCGAGCGGCGAGGTCACCTCGACGACGAGTTCGGCGAGAGCTGCCGGGATGTGTGACTCCGTCTCGGGCGGCCGCAGCGGCGCGACGACCAGGTCAGGGATGAACATGCCCAGATGGGAGGGCACGGCGATGGCCAGTGTCTGGAAGATCTCCCAGTCCTCGGGGATCACGGAGTAGAGGCGACGCTGGATGCGCGCCGCCATCACGTTGTGGCGGTACGCGGGAGTGGGCGACACGGTGACGATCCCCTCGATGATCTCCACCCTGCTGCCCTCGGGCCAGTCCGACTCGTCCCAGAACCGGACGAGGTCTCCCCAGGCCGGGTCGGGGTCCTGGCTCACGGTGAGTGCGCTCATGGCGGTCTCCAAGTCAGTGCGTCACCGATCCCAGCATGACGAACCGCACCGGCGGCGGTCCACCGATCCGGTTCACCCGAACGAAGAAGTCCCCTGATCAGGCGACACTGCGCACGGCGCGGTCCGAGGGCACGAGGTTCAGCCCGCGAGGTAGTCGTGGACCGGGACGGCGGGGGCGAGGGTGAGGTCGGTCAGGATGTGGCTCGCGGAGACGACCTCGCGTACGGGCAGGTCGGCGAACGGCGCCATCACATGGGCGAACAGCTCCAGGCGGGCGGGCCCGCGCCAGGCGCCCTTGACGGTGACATCGGTGATCTCGGTGCGGGCGAGCGCGCAGACCAGCTCCGGGACGATCTTCACGCCGTAGGTGGGCACGGTGATCTGTGCGCGGGCCTCGTCCAGGTCCATGGGCTCCCACTTGTAGGCCATGGTCGCGGTGGCGACGCGCTGGGTGCCGTAGTCGAGGGTGCCGACCAGGGCGCCGTTGTCGGGGAACAGCGCGGGGGTGCCGACCGTCTTGGGGTACGCGCTCAGCTCGCGGCCGGCCGCGGTGGCGGCGAAGTTGTCCAGGTGCATGGCGTGCAGGTACTCGCCGCGCTCGGCACCGTGGCGCACCGGGATGACCTGGCCGCACTCCAGATAGGGGCCGTAGCCCTCCACGTCGCCCATCTTCATGATCTCGAAGCGGACCAGCGGCTCGTCGGTCTCCAGCGGTTCCGGGACGACGGCGCGCAGGGCCTCGGGGTCGGTTCGGTAGACGACGTTGAGGTACTCGCGGTCGGTGAACCGGGTGGCCCGGGGCGGGTACACGGGGGTGGTCAGCGGTGTGCTGATGCGGTGGCGGACCTCTTCGGCGCGCATGGTGCCTCTTCTCGTGGAGCGGGTCGGGCAGCGGACGGGGCGGCACCCCATTTGCATACACGGTGTATCGGATACATAGTGAATCCCATGGCTCGTCGTCGCAAACCGGCGGCCCGCACCCCCCGCACACCAGGAAGTACCGCCATGACCTTCACCCTCCCCGCCGACCTCGACTCCCGCCCGGTGACCGTCCTCGGCGCCGGCACGCTCGGCCGCCGGATCGCCCTGATGTTCGCCACCCGAGGCGGCGAGACACGGATCTACGACCCGTCCGCCGAGGCCGGAAAGCAGGCGTGCGCCTACGTCGAGCAGCACGTGTCCGAGGTCGCGGCCCGTGTCGGGGGAGGCACGCCCGGCTCCGTGGCCGCCACCACCGACCTGGCCGAGGCGCTCGCCGGCGCGTGGCTGGTGGTCGAGGCCGTCCCGGAGCGGCTGGAGCTGAAGCGGCAGGTCTTCGCCGACCTCGACCGGCTCGCCGAGCCGGACGCCATCCTGGCCAGCAACTCCTCGTCGTACCCGACCAGCCGCTTCATCGACCACGTCGGTACCCCGGAGCGGGTGGTCAACATGCACTTCTACATGCCGCCCGCGCAGGCGGCGGTCGACCTGATGTCCAGCGGCCACACCGACCGGGCGGTCCTGGACCTGCTGCTGGAGGTGCTGCCCCGCTACGGCGTCTTCCCCTTCGAGGCGCACCGCGAGAGCACCGGTTTCATCTTCAACCGCATCTGGGCGGCCATCAAGCGCGAGGCGCTGTCCGTCGTCGCCGAGGGCGTGTCCACCCCGGAGGACGTCGACCGCATGTGGGCCATCAACACCGGCACCGCGGGCGGCCCGTTCCGCGCGATGGACCAGGTCGGCCTGGACGTCGTCCTGGACATCGAGAACCACTACGCGGCCGAGAACCCGGACCTGCCCACCGGCCCGCGCGAGCTGCTCGGGCGGTACGTCGACGCCGGGCATCTGGGCGTGAAGACCGGGCGCGGCTTCTACGAATACGGTGCCCGCGACTGAGCGCGCTCCCAGGAACCGGGACGGCATAGCCTGGTCTGCCGACCCGGTTCCGCGCACCGGTATCGCAGAGAGGTCCACCATGCCGAAGTCGCCCACCAAGCGCCGCCCGATCACCCGGAGCGCCCTGACCGAGAGCGCCTGGGCGCTGTTCACGGAGAAGGGCTTCCACACCACGTCGATCAGCGACATCGTGGAGCGCGCCGGGCTGACCCGCGGGGCCTTCTACTCCAACTACCGCGACAAGGAAGAGATCTTCCTCGCCCTCTACGACGCGCACGCCGACCAGCTACTGGCCGAGCTGCGGGAGGCCGCCGCGCAGGTGGTGCCGGGTGACAACCCCGTCGTCGGCATCCAGAGCCGGCTGGTCGGCCGCACCGAGGAGGAACGCCGGTGGTTCCTGGTGTCCATGGAGTTCACCCTGCACGCCGCCCGGCACCCCGAACTGGCCCGCCAGCTCGCCGTCCACGAGAACCGGCTGACCCAGGGCCTGACCGAGGTCCTCGGCCAGGCCCTCACCGGCGCCGGCCTCCGCCCCACCATCCCCCTCGAAGCCCTGGCCCGCCTCCTGACCGCCCTCTTCGAGGGCCTCACCGCCCAGCAACTGACCAGCGGCCCCGACTACGACGGCCACCACTTGACCCCCCACGTCATCAGCGCGCTTACGGAGCCTGTCGGGGGGTGAGTGTGCCCGCAGGACGAGGAGTACGCCGTGTCGCTGGCCATGAGCCTGACCCGTACTCTGCTGCGCGCGGCCGAACGTATTCCGCACCGAGCGAAGCCTGCGCGAGGCCCTGCGCCACCCCCGCCCCGACGGCGGACTTGCCCCGTCCGTACCGAGACGGTGAACGGCTACGAAATCATCACCCTCACCTCGAAGCGGGGCGCCACGAGCACCGAGGTGATCTACCTGCACGGCGGCGCGTACGTCCGCACCCTGGTCGCCGCGCACTGGCGCATCGTCGCGGCCCTGATCCGCCACACCGGCGCCACGGACCATCCCGTTCTACGGCCTCGCACCCCGGTACACCGCCTGCGCCTCCTCAGCGACAGGATTCAGGCCGGTTGAGTCCGACGTTCCGCGTCCTCCTCCGGATCTCGTACGTCCTCGACGTCCCGCTCCCGGACCTGCGCTTGGAACGGCCGCCCCCGTCGGAGTGACGAGGACGGCAGTGAACGCTTTGACGTCAGGGCCGGCGGAAGAGCTACCGTGTGGTGATCAACTGGGGAACGATGGATCGCGAACCGCTACTTCGCAGTCGGTCACTACTCTGTGCAGGTGCCCTTCGTTTTCTTCGACCTCGATGACACCCTCGTTGACCGCGGTCGGGCCTTCCCGGAGTGTGTGAGCCGCTTCTGCCGGTTGTTCTCGCTCGGCGAGGACGTCGCGGCGTGGCTGCTCAGGGAGATGTACGTGCGTGCCTACCGCGCCGACTTCTCACGCCTCCGGGAGCAGTTCGCGCTTCCGGAACCGGCCGAGGAACTGTGGCGCGGCTACTGCGAGGCGATGGCGGAGGCTGTCATGTGCAGCCCGGAGACCCTGGATGGGCTGACGCGCCTGCGCGCTGCGGGGTGGCCGCTGGCGGTCGTCACGAACGGCGCCGGAGACATCCAGCGGGCCAAGCTGCGGCGAACAGGCCTCCTGCCGTTCGTGGACGCCGTGTGCATCTCGGAGGAAGTGGGACTCCGCAAGCCCGCCGGCGGGATCTTCGAGGCGGCCGGCCAGTTGCTGGGGCTGGGCGCCCTCACAGGCGGCTGGATGGTGGGGGACAGTCTCCAGAACGACGTTCATGGTGGTCGGGCCGCCGGCCTGCGCACGGTCTGGATAGGGGGCCCGCCCGGTACGGACGAGGCTGACCACGGCGCCGGGACGGTGGCCGAGGCCGTCGAGCTGATCCTTGCCACGGACGGTGGCGCGGATGTCTGAGGGCCGTCGGTACGTGGGCGTACTGCACCCGGGCAGTATGGGAGCCGCTGTCGCCGCGCAGTTGCGAGACAACGGCGTGCCGGTTGCCTGGTGCGAGGCGGGGAGAGGGGAAGCCACCCTGCGCCGTGCGGAGCAGGCGGGGCTGGTGGGGGTGCCGACTCTGGAAGAGTTGGTGCGGCAGTGCGACCTGCTGCTGTCGATCTGTCCTCCGGCGGCAGCCGAGCAGGTCGCCCGTCAGGTGGCAGCGTACGACTTCACCGGGGTGTTCGTGGAGGCGAACGCCGTCACGCCCGCTCGGGTCGAGCGGATCAGCACGATTCTGCCCAAGGCCCAGGTTGTCGATGGTGCGTTGATCGGCTCTCCGCCTCGCGGGGGGAAACGTCCGACGCTGTTCTTGTCCGGCTGCCCGGACGCGACCGAGCGGATCGAGTCCCTCTTCGTCGGCACCGACGTCCGTACGCGGGTCCTCGGCGACGGCCTGGGGCGGGTGAGTGCTCTGAAGCTGGCGTACACCAGCTACCAGAAGGCTTCGCGGGTACTCGCGGTCCTCTCGTATGCCGTGGCCGCCGACCACGGCGTCGAGGAGGAGTTGTTGGAGGTGGCCGGTGCCCGGCCGGGCAGCTACCTGTCGGAGACCGGCTACTTCGCCAAGACTGCCGCGCGAGCCTGGCGCTGGGGGCCGGAACTGGAGGAGGCCGCGCAGCTTCTGGAAGACGCCGGCCTCCCGGCCGGCCCTGTCAGTGAGGCCGCTTCCGCTCTCATGCGCTGGGCCGGGGAACGTGATGCCTCGATCAGCCGTGACGACCTGCTGGCACTCCTGCACGTGTCACCCTTGGACGACTGATCGCTCCCTGGACGCGAGGGTTCGGCGGATCGTCTCCGCAGACTCGGCGGGGTCGTGCTGATCGGTGCGAATGTGCAGGTCCCAGATGGCCGGGTCGTGACCGCGGAGGTCGTCGGACGTGGCGTCCCAGGCGGCGAGCCGGGCGGAGGTGTCCGTGTCGCCGCGTGCGACCGAGCGGGCTGCGGTGACCTCGCGGGAGCAATCGAGGCGGACGGTCAGCCAGGCCGCGCGGTAGCCGCTCTGCAGGGCGTGGATTCCCGCGAGTTGGCCGAGGTGGATGACGGGGGTGCGCCCTTGGCCGAAGAGGGCTTCCAGGCCGGGCCGGTCGACGAGGTAGACACTGTCGTAGCGATCGTTGCGGTACAGGACCAGGCCCTCGGCTTCGAGCTGTTCCAACTGAGCCTGCGTGCCGAGGCGGTAGCCGTGGGTGCGGCCGGGGCCGATTTTGAGTCGCTGAAACTGGACCAGCCCGGGGTCCTGCTCGGTGAGGGCCGCGGAGATCGTGTCCTTGCCGCTGGCGGGCGGGCCGTAGAGGAGGATGCCGGCTTTCATACGGATGACGCTCCGAGGGTGAATCGGGCCTGGTCGGTCAGGGCTATCGCGGCGCCGTAGCGGTTGTCGACGTAGATGTGGGGGCTGCGCGGACGCAGCGAGTGGTCGAGGGCACCGGCGTAGGTTCGCCAGTTCGACAGCTTCCACGCGTCGCGGGCGGCAGAGCGGAAGCCGATGTACTCGCGCATGGAGTCCTCGTCGCAAGTGATCCAGATCGGGCTGAGATCGACCTGCCGGGCGCGGCAGCGGTTGGTGAGGCGGCTCATCCACGCCGGATCGGTCATCTCGGCGACGAAGGGGGCGGTGGCGACGGTCGGGATGCCGCTGTCGATGTTCGCGTAGATCGATTCCATGAGGCATTGGTATTCGAGAGGCCGCACCTCGCTGCGGTACGTCTCGGACTGCCGGTCGTTGGGGTCGCAGCCGAGTTCGACCAGCAGGCGCTCGACGAGGGGACGGGTCAGCGGGTCCTTGTCGAGGAGGGGTCAGCCTGTCATCTGGGCCAGGAAGCGGGCGAGTTCTGTCTTTCCGCTGCCTGCGTATCCGCCGACGAGGATGAGCAAGGGCCGCCCCGGGTCGCCGCCTTGTCGTCGGTGGCGCCAGGCGCTCAGGACTCGGTCGGCCACTGGCGGCAGCCCGCTTCCTTCCTCCTTGACGCGGAGGAGTTGTCCAAGGGTTCTGGCGAGAGCGTCCATTCGGGATTGGCCGGTTGCCTGCGCGAGGTCGGTCGGGTCGGCGAGTTCCCCGGGCAGGGCTCTGCGGAAGCCGAGTTCGGGCTCGGTGGCCCGGTAGAGAAGGCAGTAGGCGCGGCGGTAGTGCGGGCCTGGGTAGACCTCGCCCTGTTCGTGCTGCCACAAGGTCTGGAAGTTGGCAGCCGGTGCGGTCAGGCCGGCGCGCTGGGCGGTCAGCCGTAACTGTTCGCCGGCCGCCTCCAGGGTTAAACCGTGCGACTCTCTGGCCTCCCGCAGCTTCGCGGGATGCCATCCGGATCGGTTCCTGGCCATTTCCCCCACCAGCTCATCAATCGTCACATTTACGAGCCTGAACAGGACTTCGCCGTCCCCATGTATAAGCGGATGTTGAATTCCCACTGAGGGATTCAGCGAAGAGACCCGGCAACTCGGAGTGATACAGCGATCACGCTAGGCCGGTTGTGATGTCCCTGGCAACAGCAGCCGTCGGCATCACACCACCGGAGGTAGCTCGATGGTCAATCCGTCCCTGGAATGCGGCTCGTGGCCCGTAGATCCGCCCGTGGCTCCGCCCCTCCTCCCGGAGCAGGCCCGATGGTTCACCGCGACGCTCCGCAGCAAGGGTGAGAGCGCTGACGACGCGTGGCGGACCTGGGCCGCCCGGCTCGTCAAGCGGGACCAGGTCAACACCGAGCTTCTGCGAAGCATCTGGGAGGCGGTGGTCGGCTTCGACGAGACGCTGGCACGTTTCGTCGAAGCGCCGGTACCGGTCCCGCCCGGCACGGTCAGTGTGTCCGGGAGCGGCAAGGAGACGCTCAAGACGTTCAACGTCTCCACCGCGGCGGCCCTGATGGCAGCGGCGGCGGGCGTGAGCGTCGTCAAGGGGACCTCGGCGTCCGTCTCGGCGGTCTCGGGCTCGGACGACGTCCTGGCGGAGATCGGGGTGCCCGTGCTCCACGACCCCGCACTCGTCACCGAGTCGGTGCTGCGCACCGGCATCGCCTTCGTGAGCTACGGCTCCTTCTGCCCCCGGTACGCGGCGCGGTACGACGGCTGCTTCCGCGCGCTGAACCCGATGAGCTTCCTCATGCCGGCCGCCTCACTGCTGGTGAGCGCGGACGCGTTTCTCCACGGTCTGGCGCACGACGACGTCGGCACGGCGGCGCACGGCATCCACGCCGCGCGGCCGGACATCGCCCGGGGCCGCGTCGGGACGACCCTGCTCGGGCCGGGGCTGCGGGTCGACGAGCTCGCCCCGGTGAGTCGGACCACGTACGCCGACCTGCACTGGGGGCACGTCAAGGTCACCCAGCGCGTCCTCGGCGGGAGCATCGGCCCCTGGCGGCGAGCGGTAGCCCACCGCGCGAGCCACCGGGCGAACGCCGCCGTGCTCCTGGAGTCCTTACGGCCGGACGCCACGACCGTGCTCGCCGACTTCGTCGACGTCAACGCCGCCGCCGTCGTCTCCCTGGCCCGACCCGAGATCACCGAGGACGACGCCCTCACCCTCGTCCACGAGGCACGGCGTCGCGGCGGGCCGGCACGCATCCTGCACAGCCTGCGCGAGACGACCCCCCGGAAGGAGTCCCGGTGACCGTCGAACAGCTCGTCTCCACCGAGGCATGGATCGCCGATTGTTTCGGTCCCCTGGCACGGCGCTTCACGCACCACGACGGCGCCGACCGGATACTCGAGCCCGCGTCCGACGCACCACTGGCCATCGTCACCGGCTTCGGACCCACCAACGCTCCGACGGCCGGGACGCTCTCGGTGATGCTCGGCGTCCGCGAACTCCAGCGTCAGCTCCGCGTACCCATGACCGTGGTCGTCTCCGAGCTGGGCGCCTGGAACTCCCGCAACGTTCCGTGGGAGCAGCTCGTGTCGGTGCGAGACCAGATGTTCGGCTTCATGCGATCCATCGGCCTCGACGGCGGGGCGTCGGGCGCTGAGGTCCGGCTGCGCTCCCACACCGACGAGGAGAACCTCGTCCGATGCGGTCGGATCGCACGCTTTCTCAGCCGCCAGGACTTCCTCGACCACCACGAGGACCTTCTCGACCTCTACCAGGACCACGGACTGCTCGGCAGCGAGATCGGCCTCATCGTCGATGCCCTGTACACCGTCGCCGACATCCTCGCGCCCGCGGAGGAGGGAGCGGGGCGGGTTCTGATGCTGTCCGGGCTGGAGGAGGGCTACTTCACCGAATTGTCCCGGCTGGTTCTGCGACGGCAGCAGGAGGCGGGTGAGCTGAGCCTCGGCTGGACGGTGGAGCTGGGCGCGCTCTACTTCCGGGTTCTGGAGGGCCTCGGCGGCTATCCCAAGATGTCGAAGAGCATCCCCGCCTCCAGCATCCACCTCGGCATGACCGACGACCACATCGCTTCGCAGGTACTGACCGACGAGCCCGCCAGCCAGCGCCCCCTTCTGTCCGCCATCGAGCTGAGCAGCGGCTGGAGCGTGGCGGAGATCGACCAGGCCCGCGAGGCCTTCCACGCGCGTACGACCACCCCCTCCTGCTGGGAGCTGGTCAAGGAGAGGTTCGTCGAGGGCTTCACCGGCCATGCCAGGCTCTGGCGGGAGGCGGGAAGGTGACCTCCCCGCCGGCGTTCGTGGTGCTCGGAGGTGCCGGCCGCGTCGGCGGGCACCTCCTGCCGCTCCTGGCATCTTCGACCGGCGTGCTGGTGACCCTTTCCAGACGTCCCCGGTCAACCGACCGGGTCACCTGGCTGACCGCTGATCTGACCGTCAGACCGTCCGCGCTCCAGGCCGTCGCCGACCTCGTGGGCCACGCCACGCACGTAACCGTCGTCGACCTCGTCCTGGACCGCGGCAGCGTGACCGCCATGCGCCGGTCCATCGCCGCTTCGACCGCGTTCTCCATCGCCCTGCACCGTCGGCTGGGGCGGACCGGTACGGCGTCCCGGCTCGTCGTCGCCGGCACCACCGCCGCTCTGGCGCCGTACGGGCTGCGGACCCCGTACGGCATCGCCAAACACCACCAGGGCCGCCGCTACTCACGCGAGCACCCACTCGACCTCGTCCTCCTGCCTCAGCTAAGTGCGGGCGGTGAACGCACCTTCGCCCAGGCGGCGCGAGCACTGGCCGACGTGATCGCCACTTCACCGGCGGCGCGGCGCCTGTGGGTGCTGAGGCCACCCGCCGCCCCCGCCGTCCCTCGCGTATCGCCTACTCGGCTTCCCCAAGCGCTGGCCATGTCCGTCGCGGCCCGTACGACCCACCGCAGTGACCCGGGGGCGTTCCGCCGGGCCAGCCACGCCTGGCTCGATCAACTGCCTCAGCCCGCGCGAGTACGGCTGGACCACCACCATGCGCCCCCGCTCCTGCTGTGGCGCTTCGCGCGGTGTCTCGGCCTGCCACCCGCATTGCCGCTGACCACGGAGGACGACGGCCATGGCTCGTTCTGAAACGCTCGTCCTCGGAACGGGGTTCGGCGGTCTCACCGTGGCCACCCGCCTCGCGCAGCAAGGACATCGGGTCCGATGCCTCGGGAACGGCACTCCCGGCGCCTCCCTCCGCAACTTCGGCCAACTGCATTCCGGCGCGGTCTACGCCCCCGTGCTCCCCGATCTCGCAGCCGCCTGCCGGGACCATCGGTCCCGTTGGCTCCCTCTTCTGGGCCCTGACGTGGCCAGGACTCCCTGTGTCGGCCTGTTCGACGACCCCGCAGCCGTCGCCGCCTACACGCATGCCTGGGACTGCCTCAGAATCCCGGCACAGCCCTTGGCACCAGCGGATCTACCCGCGCTGGGTCTTTCACAGACCGATGCGTCGGCTGCCGCCTTCCTTCTGCCGGACATGGCGGTCGACGTGACCGCCCTCCACGCCAAGACGCGTCGGCATGCCAAGGAGGAGGGCGTTCTTCTCGCCCCCGAGGAGAGCTACACCCTCGTCCGGTCCGGTAATTCCGCAGTGCTCGCGAACACCGCCAACTGCTTTCGCCTGGCCGAGTCCGTCGTTCTCTCGGCCGGGCACCACACCCCGCGTCTGCTCGACCTCCTGGGCATCGAGCACCCGCTGTCCGTCAGCCACCTTCCCTACGCAGTCCTGGAAGGCTCCCGGCCCGGTTTCCCCCTCACTTACCGTCTCGACGGCGATCTCCTCGCTGTCAGCCCTCAGGACGACGGTCTGCACGTCGCCCTTCCTGGCCGCTCCGAGGGCCCCCGAAGCGAGGCCGCCGAGCAGTACCGCCTCGCCGCGGCGCTCTCGCACCGATGGCCGCATCTGCCCGCCGAGCGGCTTGCGATGCGCTGGGGCCTGGTCGCAGAGATCACCGGCGATCGGCCCGACCCCGCAGTGACGGTGGTGGACCTGCGCGATCCACCGCCAGGCTGGGGGGACGCCGACAATCTGGTCGTCTGCCTGCCAGGCAAATGGACCACCGCCTGGCACGCAGCCGACCGAGTCGCCGAGGTCCTGTCCCCTCCGCGCTGAGGGGTGTCAGCCGATCCCGATCGCCTTGCGGGCCTGCTGCAGGACGGGGCGGGCCCGCCGGCGAGCCTTGGAAGCACCGAGCGCGAGGAGTTCATCCAGCTCACTGCCGGGAGCCATGAGCGCGTCGTAGCGCTCGCGCATCGGCCGGAGGTGGTCGTCGAGGGTGGTGAACAGCGTGTTCTTCAGATCCCCCCATCCCATCCCGCCGGCTTCCAGCCGAGCCCGGACCGCCGCCGTCTCCTCGGAGGAGGCGAAATGCTGCAGGATCTGGAAGACGTGAGAGGCGGCCGGGTCCTTCGGCTCCTCCACCGGGGTGCTGTCCGTCGGGATACGGCGGACCAGCTTGCGCAGTTCGGCTTCAGGGGCGAAGAGCGGGATGGTGTTCCCGTAGGACTTGCTCATCTTCCTGCCGTCGGTGCCCGGGAGGGTACGGCCGCTGTCCTCTTTCGGTACGACGGCCTTCGGCAGCTTCAGCTTGAACGAGTCCCCGTACAGCGCGTTGAACGCTCCAGCGATATCGGCCGCGTACTCGACATGCTGGAGCTGGTCCTTTCCGACCGGCACCAGATCCGTCCCCATGGTCAGGATGTCCGCCGACATCAGCACGGGGTAGTTGTACAGCCCCATGTTGACGCCCTTGTCCAGGTCCTCGACCCCGGCCTCGCGGTTGCGGTCCCGGGCCGCCTTGTAGGCGTGGGCCCGGTTCATGAGCCCCTTGGCCGCGAAGCACGACAGGAGCCAGTGAAGCTCGAAGATCTCGGGGACGTCGGACTGCCGGTAGAACGTGGTGCGTTCGGGGTCCAGGCCTGCCGCCAGCCAGGTCGCCGCCACGGAACGGGTCCATCGAGCCAGAAGGTGCGGATCCCGCACGGACGTCAGCGCGTGGTAGTCCGCGATGAAGTAGATCGACTCGGCCCCGTCCGCCAACTCCAGCGCGGGCTTGATCGCCCCGATGTAGTTGCCGAGGTGCGGCTCGCCGGTGGGCTTGATGCCGGTGAGTGACACCTTCGATTCAGCAGTCACCATGACGGAAGCCTATCGGGGAATCACCGCAGCTCGGTGCCTCAAATGGACTGCGCCGCTTGGCTCTTCGGTGCCTTCAGCGAGGGGCCTCGCGGTCCTGCCGTCGGCGCCAAGGACTAGGGGTCGGCCTCGGCGATCACCCAGGATGCAGGAAGGGCCTGATCCTCACTGCGGATCAGGCCCTTGACCTGGTCTTACTCTGTCGGAGTGGCGGGATTTGAACCCACGACCTCTTCGTCCCGAATGAGGTTCGGTCCGGATCGACACCGGCCGGTTTGTTGTTTCGCCTGGTCGCAGCATTGGTGCGCGGTGGGCTCGGGTGGTGCCGCGGGGGCTTGGGGAGCAAGTCGGCTCCCAGACGGCTCCCAGGAAGCACATGCCTACGGTGGCCGCTGGGGAACGCTGCCCGGTGGTTCGCATGCTGCAGGTCGCGGCGCTCCCCATGGTGCCCGCTGTTTAGCGCCCGTACTGGCACGTTGTGGCACGCGCCGCCGCAGGCCGGGCAGGAGAGTGATGAAGTCGAAAGGCAGTCCTAGGCGGCTGTACCCCGTGAAACGGGCAGGCTTTGTGGAGCACGGCGGAGACGACCGCTATCAGTCGTTGAGGTGTCTCGCAGGAGATGCTTCTGGACCCGGCTCCTTCTTGCCGAGGAACCGGGCGACCACGGCAGGGTGGATGAATTCGTCTGGGCCGATTCCAATCGAGTCCTTGCTTGACTTGCGCCAGTTGCAGCCCTGGTGAGCTAGCTGCACGTTGCTCAGGGTGTCGGGTCCGCCAGCGGCGATGGGCACTACGTGGTCGATGGCGGCGGACAGCGGGTCCGGCCACTGTGCGGCCTGGTCCACGGAGAAAGAGCAGAGTCGGCACCGCCAACGATCCCGTTCGAACACGTCGAGTCGCTCGTATCGCTCGCGGCCATTGCCGCGAATCCTGGCCCGACGACGGTTCGCTGCGTCTGCTTGCTGGCGACGACGGAGGTCCGGATCTTCGGCCCAGCGTCTACGACGCGCTTCGTTTTTCCATGCCGGGAGGCAGTCATCACAGCGAACTGCTGAGAGCTGCTTTGCCGTGATGTCCGCTTCGCAGTCACGGCAGAGGCGTGCCCCCACATGCTTCGGATAGGGCTTTGAGTGGTGTCCGAAGTACTCCATGCATGCTTGGCTGCACCACTTGCGGCGAGGGCCGCCCAATGGCTGTCCGAAGGAGCGGCCGCAGCCTGCCGCGCAGTAGGTGATCTCATTGGCTGCAGCGTCCCGTGCACAACTGTGGCACCCGATCTGGCGACGTCCGCCCGTGATGTCGGAGACCTTGACGATCGTGCCGATGCCGCAATCCATGCATTCGGCAGCCACTGCGAGCGTAGCTCGGGCGTACAGCCCAGTCAGAACCAGACGGAGACTTGCCAAGGCTTTGATCGCCTCGGACTTGGGTAGAGCGCGGTCCCGGCCCGCACGGAGACGTCGAAAGCAGTGGATGCATGAACCACCTCGGATCGCATTGCTGAGCAGCACTGCTGACACCTCGCCGCAGTTCAGGCAGGCGACCTGCACAGGCTGAGCGCTGCCCCGGAAGGCTTCCAGCGGTCGGTAGCCGTTGTTCGCAAACACTTCCGAAGCGCAATGAGTACACCAGCCGGGCCGCCCAGATACCGTGTATCTGATGCTGCACTGGGTGCACTTGGCCCCCAACGTGTCTCCGTATAGCTTCTGCAAGCGTCGGTGTCGAGGGCAAAGCCCCAAAGCGGCTGCCGCCTTCGGGCAGCCCTCAACAGCGCAGAAGCGCGTCTGCCGGGGAACTGCTTGGTGCAGTGGGTCTCCGTGTTTTTGCCAGCGCGCGTAATGGCTGCGGCAGTACCCGCGCGCCACGACTAGACCGCCGCAGCCTTCGAGTGTGCACTGCTTGAAATCGCCGGTCGAGAGCCGCTCCTGCCGCTTGCGCTCGGCGCGCTCTCCACCGGCCCGCTGGGCGCACGGCTTGGAGCAGAACCTTTGCCACGGCATGGCCTGTGGGGTGAACACCTCTTGGCAGTGTGCACATGCCTTGGCGAGACGGGCGAGCTTTCGCTGAGTCTGGGCCCGGCGGGTCTCATTGCCTACTTCGCGGCGTCGTTCCGTGGCACACACGTCGGAGCAGGTCACGCAGGCACGATGCCGAGTGGATGGGATTGGGCCTGCACACACCATGCAGACGAAGTGCTTCTGTGCTGGGCGGCGAGTGCCCCTCTTGCTCGCAACGCCTTGCCGTTCGCGGCACTCCACCCCGCAGTACTTAGCCTGGGAAGCCCGTTCTGGTGGGATGCTGCCGCCACACCATGCGCAGGTTGATGCCATCCCCTGGTCCTCCATCCGGCTGCATCGGCTTGGTCAGCGCAGAGTAAGCGGAGGGTCTGACAACCCAGTTGGACGGATAGGCGAGGGACGACGATCCGGACCAGCGACACGGATGCTGCTGCCACGAGGCACAGGAGTTGGCAGACTTCGGGGAGTTCTCGTCGGGACCGCTCGATAGGTGACTCGTAGCCAACGGAGAGCACGCGACGGATGGCGTACCAACCTTGCCAAAACGGGTTGGTGAACCGGCTGAGGATTCAAGATCGTCAGATCGGGCGCTCTCTGCTTCGGTAAGCCGTCCCGCCAGGGTTCAAGATCGATGGGACCCGCGCTGCTTCCTCCGGTGGCGATAGAAGCAACAGATCAGCCCCGGTGAAGACGTTCTGGTGGCATCCGCCGGCACTGCTCAGGAATGAGAGTCCGCAACTCCCTTCGCCCTGGTGCTCAGGCTGCGGCTTCGCCGGGCTCCTCGTCCTCTGGGGGGTGGACCCAAGTAGTACCGGGTGCGAGGTCGGCCCCTGTCTCCGCCTTGTACTGCGCCTTCTTTTCCTCGCTGGCGTTCTGGCCCTCGGCGAGCTTCCTTAGGTGGGGGGCGGGTGACTGCCGAGGCTCGCCCGTGGGTTCAGTGGCGGAGGTCTGCTCCTGATCCTCGGTGGCCTCGGGGACGCTCGGTTCCACGGCGTTCCGGGCGATCACGACAACGGCGATCAGAGCCACGCTGCCGACAGCGCCGCCGACGGCGAGGAACTTCCCCCTGTGCTTCCTGAACAGGTTCTTCGTCTTCTCGGCGAAGGAGGTGGGCTCGCCGTCCTCGGGTGTGGAGTCAGTCACGCGCACACATCTACCGGACTTATCCCCTACCTGTCAGGCAATCAGCCGACATCGCCCGATCAAGTTCGGTTCCTGGCATCGCTGATGTTAGAAGGACTTGGCAGAGTGCCGAGCAGTGAACCACGCCCGCGTCTCCTGAGGTCGAGCGGCGCTGCTATTGGACCAGGCGGAGCACCGGCCTCTGTTCCTGAACGCCCAGAAGATCCCGCACCCTCTTGTCTGTCCAGGCCAGTTCATGGGCAAGTCGGGAAACCGAGAGGCCCCCTTCCTTGGCAGCCAGGTCGAAGGCTTGTCCGAGCAGCGAAGGCTGCTCGCCGGGGAAGTTCGAGACCGATTCGGCAGTGAAGCCGGGCTGGCCGTCGAGAGCGCGTAGGCGCTGGTATGTCCTGCTGGCGGTGGCGTCAGAGATCAGCCCCAGTTCGCGGCAGCGGTAGACGAGCGAGTGGAGGGAGACTCCCCAGACTCCCCTGAGCTCGGCAAGGCGAGCAAAGTCCATTCGCCGCGGCAGGAACGGCAAGATGCTGTCCTGGGGGGTCAGAAACTCGGCAGCAAAGGCGTCAGCCTCCTTCTCCTGACGGCTGTCACCGGTGGCATCACCGTGAAGCACGAGGTGGCCCAGCTCATGCGCAGCCGTGAACCGGTGCCGGTAGATGTCGTCAGCCCGGTTGGCGGTCAGAACAACGAGAGGGCGCGCGGCCCGGGTGGAAAAGGCATCCACGCTCGCGGCGGAGGGGTCACTGGCAGGTGGCATGACCACTACGATCCCGTGTGACTCCATCCGCCTCACCAGATGCGTGACAGGGCCGTTGCCGAGTCCCCAGCGCCTGCGAAGCTCGCGGGCAGCGGATACGGGGTCGGTGGGCAGCTCTTCGCCGGGATGGACCTCTCCGCCAGCGAAACCGGGCAGATCGACGAGCGGCAACTGGATCCGCTGCTCCAGCGCGTACGTAAGCTCCCAGACCTGTTCGGCGAAGGCGAGCGCCCGTTCTCGCTGTGACTTCGGCGTGCTGCGCAAGCTTCGGAAATGCGCCATGGAAGCGTCGAGCCGATTGGCCGGCCTTCCAAGCAGGAAGAACGTCACCGGAACCTTGAGGATCTCTGCAAGCCGGGGGATCAAGTCAGGTCGTGGCTTCGACACCCCTGTCTCGTACTGCCCCACGGCGGCAGGCGTCACCCCGAGCTGGGCGGCCACGTCCTTCTTCGTCATCTCCGCCAGCCGACGAGCTTGTGTCAGCCGGGTGGGATCAAAGCCGTCGGAGATAGCACGTGGTGTGGCACCGCGTTCTTCCGTACCGGGAATGAGGTCTTGCTTAATGGGTCGCATCGTCTTCGCTGGTCTGGTCCTCGACGGGCTCTGCCTCGGTCTGCGCAGGTACGTGCAGAGCCTGGTCCGAGGCGGTACGAGAGGACAGCGTAAGGGTGGGTTCGATTCCGTCGGCGAAGCTGGTGTGTGCCGTGAACTGGTTCGGAACGCTGATCGGTCGCAGCGTGTACGAGGTGACCTCCTGAGGCAGGTGGAGCGGCTCGGGAGAGGTGGCCCACTCCAGCTGCCGGTTCATCCCGAGCGCCGCGATGCCCCAGTACGCCTCAAGGAGCTCGGAGGCGTTGCAGGCGAAAGGCACCAGGACCAGCTGGGTGCCCTGCGGGATCGTTGCCAGAGCGCCGCGCGGTTCGGTGATCGGAACGGTCGGCCCGAAGTCGAGGTCGAACGGATCCTGGGTGTGCTTCGGCTCCGGCGCGAACGTGAAGAGCTCTTGCACCAGGCGGGACTGGCTGGGGATGCGCGCGCTACGCACGTCTGACTTGGTCTTGGAGTACCGGAACGGGTAGAGCAGCCCGTTACCTATGAGCATCAGCTCGTACGAGAAGCCGAACGGCTTGACCGCACGGGCGCCAGGCACCTTCTTGAGTTCGTCCTGAAGACGCTCGTACTGGTTCTCGTATCGGCTGGTGCCGTAGACGCGGGTGGTGCGGGATGCGCCTTGTTCCTGTGCAGCTTGTGCGTTGGCCTGCATGTTGCGAAGGCCCTGCCCGACGCGGCGGCGTGCCTCTACTGCGTGCTTGCCGAACACGTCGGTCGTCCACGACGACGAAGGCATACTCATGCGGACGACTCCTAGGGTCGGACTACGCATCGAAGCATTCCATTGCAGTCCTGACTTTAGTTGATGTCCGAGATTCTGCACAACTGCTTTGATGTTCAACGTGCTTGCTGCTCGTCCGGTGGGCTCAGGTGCCTTCTCCGGCCTACTGGGGCACACCCACGGGCCAACACAAGGTGGTGTTGAAGCGCCGTGAGATCCGCTGAGTCAACAGGACTGCGCGGGTGGGGTGTCATCTGATAGCTCGGCGAGGAGTCGCGCAGCACGGTCGGGGCTGAGGTCCCATTGCAGGGAGATCGTGATCAGGCCGTCCAACTGTTGGGAGTCCTCCGTCGGGTGGTTAGTCATGCCTTGAGCGATGGCGGTGGCGAGGTTCGGCATCCGTGAGTCTCGGAGAGTGCCCTGGCTGCACTCGCTCTCTACTCGACGAGCCAGGAAGCTGAGGCAATGCTCGACCTCACCGATGACTGGGTCACCTGGCCGGAGTGCGGCGATGATGCCCTGTGCCTGCTGGAACCGCGCCACTTCCTGGTCGGCGATACTTTGGTGTCGCGGGTCGGGTTCCCGTAGAGCCATCAGGTGGGCCAGGCCGGAGAGGCACTGGAGAGCTTGGTGGGCGTCGATGACCGCGTTAGTGAGCGGCGTCGGGTGGGCTTCAGGAAGGGCCGCGCTCCAGGTGTCGAAGAGGTCGATTCCGGGCCAGAGTTCATCTTGAAGCTGCTGTGCGAGACGTCGAACCGGCTTGCCGTCGGCAAGTGGCACGATAAGGACGGGCCTGCGGTACCCCTGAGATACGTGATCATGCCGCATCAGCCCGCTCAGCTGGGTCAATACGGCCTGCCATTGGGCAACGTCGTCAAGCGCCACGCCCACTGCCAACTGCACGGGGGGCCACTCCACCGCCTTTGCGTCGGTGATCGGCCGAGAGTAGAGCTGAATGGAGATACCGACTGCTTCGGCTTCGGCCTGAAGCTTCCGCTGGACTGCTATCGCTCGTTCGTTGGCAGCCGCTCGGGCGAGGTCCGCCGCTCGGGCGAGCCCCTGTGCAGACGGCCCAGACCGTGCCGCAGTCCTGAGCGCGTTCGACTCAAGAGTGCCCCAGGTGAGCTCAGCGAGAACGGGGTGCAGGTCGGTGAGAGTCTTCATTACTTGATCGAGGACGGTCGGCGGTTCCTGGCCGATGAGGTGCCAGCGTTCGTCGTCCCGTACGCGCAGGAGACCCGCCCGCAATGTCTCCCAGACATAACCGGCGAGTGCCCGGTGCTCCGTGGGGTCGACAATCCTTCGGGTGAGGTTGTCCGCGATTCCGTCCACGAGCAGGTGCAGGTTATCCACACCACCGCCTGGAGCGGCGGCATCGGCAGGCAATGCGGACAGGGAGGTGCTGTCGGCGGGCAACGTCAGCGCGGCGGCCTGCTCCGACAGCGCCGCTTGCATCGTACGAAGCTTGGCCGTGTCCCTGGGCCCCGCGCGGCCGATGGCCCAGGCCCGGGTCAGGTCCATCAAGTACTTGTTCAGCGTGGGGAGCACCGCGCTCGCTGTTGCTGTTCGAGTTGTCCAGTCGGTGGTGCCGGCGGCAGCCGTGGCGATCAGAGCCTGCGCGCGAAACCATGCCACCTGGCTCGTCGAACGGTCGTACCTGCGTTGCAAGCTGCTGACTCCACCCGTGAAGTCACCGATTGTCTGTGGAATTCCACCGGGCAGCAGGCTTTGGACATCCACGCTCTCGCAGTGCGGAAGGCAGCGGAGCAGGATTCGCCCAAACGCCCGGACCGATTGTTCCGCGTCTGGCTGAGCCCGACCGGACACATGCATGAGACGGGCGTACGCGACCGGATTGCCGTCCCGTTCTATGACGGATGCCTCAACCACCCACGGGGATTCAGCTATGAGTCTCGCCAGGATTACGTCCTCTCCACCCGCGAGTTCGAGCAGGTCCTTGGCCAGATTCGACGACACGGCTCGTGCCGCTGTGAGGAGGTCTCCCAGCGACTCAACTGGTGAGTGGAGGAGTAGCCGCGCAAACGGTGAGTCGGCGAGCACTTGCGGCCAGTCCGTGACATCCAGCTTCGTTTGGGCGAGTACAGCCAGGAATCTCTGGGCTTCGGCCTCCTCCTCGCACTGTGCGAGTACGTTCGCCAACTCGGCCGTGCCGAGCCGTTCTGCCAGTGCGTCGCGTAGCGGAGAACTGGAAGGACCACCGGCGCGGATCTCGGCCGTGGCAGCGGCGATCTCGGGTTTCAGGTTCGGCAGCGGATCGCCGTCCAGCACCGCGAAGTACAGGAGCGTCCGACGGTTTGCGGGCGACACCCGGTGCCGATCGAGGATCTCTGCCCACTTGGCGGCCTGACGGGTGAAATCGACGAGGCGCAGCGCCTGGAGAACACCTGTCATCCCAGCTGTACTGGGTCTTTGCCCGAGCTCGACTACGACCTGCTGCAGTACGACGGAATCCAGATCCGGGTATTCCGTGAGGACGCCCGCCACGAACGGCTGGAGCTGTGCATCGACCAGCATTCGCATCACCGAGATGACGGTCTCATCCAGCATCGGTGGCGGCACCGCATGGACGGCATCGGCCAATCTGCCGGAGCGCAACTGATGAAGCCCGGACAGACGTCCCAGCCGCTCGTGGACGAGGTGTTCGTCCATTAGGCGGGAGAGCGCGAGACGGAGTTCCGCGTCGCCGATGCCGAGTTGCTGCTGTATTGCCCGCAGCGGCACGTCGGCGCCCCATCTATGGGCCACCGAGATTCTCGCCAGGATCTCGATCTCCGTCTGTCGCCCTTCGATCACCCGTCGGTTGACCTGCTCAGACAGGACATCCGACAATCGCCGTCCGCGGGTGAGGAGGTGCGTGAACTCCAAAGTCAGTCCGTCCGCTGCTTCGTATGCCTCCCGCCAGTGTGGCGCTTTCGTGAGACCGGATGCGGAGAGACCTGCGTAGATCTGTTTCGCGACCTCCTCGTCGAGCGCTACCGAGATCTGGGCGCAACCTGCCTGGCTTCGGAGCGGTAGCAGGTCCTCGCTACGCACAGAACCCAACAGCAGAACGCCGGGAATGGGTGCAAGTTCACGATGGAGAACGTCCCAAGCCTCGGCCGCTCCGATCCCGATGCCGTCCAGCACGAATCCGACCGGCGAGCGCGTCGATGGTTTCAACGCCTTGGCGAGTCGTACTAGCGAGGCGGTGTCCTCGTTCCGCAAGTGCCGGATCCGGTACCAGAGCACATGCCTGGTCACATAGGCGGCCGTCCACATGACGGTCGACTTGCCAACTCCGGATGGGCCGGTGACAAGGATGCTCTCTTCACGGTCGATCGCCGCCACTACCTGACCAGTCAGACCTGGCCTGGGGGCTGGCAGGCCGGCGGCGATGTGGCCGGGCTGTACGTCGATTCCCTCGAAGAAACCTGCCGGCTGAAGCGGGCGATCGAAGTCGACCGGCTCACAAACGCCTGCCGCAAGTGCTTCTTCGAGCGACTCCCGATCGATGGTTTCCGCGACCTCCTGCGCGATGCGGTCGATGCTCGTTCGGCTGAGCCCGGCCGCATCTGCGAGGCGCGTCTCCGCGTTGGCATCGGCATGGCCTGCGACAGCGTCGCGCAACGCCAGCACGACCGGCTCTGCTCCTGCGGGCAACAGCCCGAAGCGCTGTACTACTGCCGTGCAGGTCTGCTCCGCAGCCGTCCGCCAGGGCAGCACGTAGAGGCTAACTATTGCGCACCAGGCATCGATCTCGTCTCTGCTCAGACCGGCTCGCTCAGCCTTTGCGTTGAGTTCCCGCAGCACCGGATGGCCCGGCGGAAGGGCATCCAGCGGGCGGCCCCATTCGGTAAACCACTCACTGTTGACTGGCCGTTCGAGTACGAGGACCGCTCGACCAGCTACCCCCGCTTGCTTACGCTTGGTGTGGGCTTTGGCCATGGTGACAAGATCTGCGGCCACGTGGGAGGCGGTGAAGTCTCCGACTCGTTCCTGGCGTGACTTCACCTGGACGTGCCAGGGCGTCGGGCCTTCACAGGAGAGGTCTTCAAATCCCTCCGGGACAATGCGATCGATGACGAGAGCGCGGGACAGTACGCGGCCGCACAGCCACGCTCCGACGGCATCCTGGTAGTGAAACCCGCGGCCCGCCCGCGCCCCAGAACGCGTTTGCATCCACAAGGATCCATCGGGTCCACTGCTTGAGTTGCTCTGCTTCGTGGGTACGGCGGGCCCGACCTGCCCACGCCGTCGCTTGTTCTTGCTGGCCATCCAGGAAGCATGGCACCCGCCTCTGACAACCGAGGCGCGTGCGGGAGTGCGGAGCATTGCCGGTGCAGAGGGACTGAGTTACACAGATGGGGATTCATTCGGCGAAAAGGCCAGACCACGGAAGGCGTTACGTACGTCGGTCAAGGGCTGCCGGTCACGGGTGTAGTACAGCTTGTTCGTCAGCAGTACGGCCCACCGGCCTTGGCGGGGTGAGATCCATGTGCCGGTTCCAGTGAATCCGTAGTGGACCCAGACGTCATCGACCAGAACTGTCCCAGGAGCGGTGTGCCAGAACAGGCCACGCACGGGAGTCAGCGTGCCGGTCTGGACGGTCAGTGATGTCGTGCTCCAACCGCGGCCGAATCCGGCGCGCCGCGGCGCGGTACCGACGTCCAGCAGGTGGCGAAGGAAGACGGTGAGGTCGTCGAGGACGGTGAAAGCGCCAGCGATGCCGCAGACGCCGTCCAAGAGGCGCGCGGAGAAATCGTGGGCGGTTCCCTTGAGGTGAGTGTCGGTGTCCCGGTTGTACTCGGTTGGGGCGCAGCGATCTGCGATCTGATCGGGTAGTGGCCCGAAGCGGGTGCTGTCCATGCCCAGTGGTCGCCAGATGCGGACAGCAGCCAGCTGGTCCAAGCTCTGGCCAGAGAGATGTTCAGCGAGGTATCCGAGGATGAGGGCAGCCCGGTCGGTGTACTCAACGGCCTCGCCTGGTGACCGGTTAAGTTGCTCGTGCAGCACGCCTCGGCGGATGTCCTCCCTGTTGGTGCCGTAGAGGTTCTTCAGTTGGGCCCTCAACGGAAGGCCAGCGGTGTGCGTCAGCAGTTGCCGCGCGGTAACGGCTCCGAGCGGATGGCCGGTGACCTCGGGCCAGAAGCCGCCAAGCGGCTGGTCCAGGTCGAGGGCGCCGTCCCCCCACAGAGCGCCGATGCATGACCACACGGCGAGGATCTTGGTGAGGCTGGCGGCGTCGAAGACGGTGTCGGCGCGCATCGGCACGTCCGGCTCGTCGGGGTCGAGGACCCCAGTGGTGCCTTGGGCGCGGATGCCATTGGCGTCGCCGATGGCCCACACGGCGCCGGGGTACACCTTGTCGCGAACGCCCTCGTCGAGCAGGGCCTCGATGCGTTCGATGTCGTACGTCATGGTCTCCCTCTTCGCTGGGGCATCCCGCCGGCCAGCGTAGTGACGTTCACGGAGCGGGGCGGGCAGCGACGTGGCGGACCGCTCGATGGCCGTTCAGGCGAGTTGGCGGCCGAGCTCGGTCAGGGATCGTGCGGTCGCCGAGAGCGGATAGCGCGCGGCATTCGCGTAGCCCGCCTGCCGCAGGGCGAGCAACAGGCCGGGGGCGGTACGCAGCCGGTCGAGGTCACGGGACAGGGCGGCGGCGTGGGTGAAGTCGGTGGCGACGCCGGAGGCGGCGAGGGCTTCGTTGAGGCCGGGAACGGGTTGGTAGAGGACGGGCAGCCCGCAGGCTTGGGCCTCCAGTGCGACCAGGCCCATGGCTTCCAGGGTGGTTGACGGCATGACCAGTACGTCGTGCTCGGTGAACGCTCTCCATAGCTGTGGACGGCGGAGCCAGCCGAGGTAACGGGCCCTTACGCCGACCCGTTGCAGGAGCGGGGTCAGGGCATGGAACTGGGCTCTGGGGGCGGCGATGCTCAGTTCAACACCTGGCACCGGGGCCACGCTTTTGACCAGGGACTCGACACCTTTCTCGGCGGTCAGCCGTCCCGCGTACAGCAGGCGTAGGTGGCTGGAGGACCTGCGGGTGGGTCGTGCCAGCGGATCGGTGAGCAGGTGGTCTGGGATGCCCCAGGGGATGCGGGTGACCTTCCGGCGGTCGATCTGTGGGGCGAGCTTGAGGAGGTGGTCGGCCATCGCCCCCGTCGGAACGACGATCGCGTCGGCCGCCCTGGCGGTCTCGCGCAGAACTTGGAGCTGGTCACGGTGGGCCTCGGCGAAGATCAGGTCCGTGCCATGAACTAAGGCGATGCGGGGATGCAGCGGGAGCGCCCGCATCAGGGCGGGAGCCGCACCGAACGCGAGGTGCTGCAGGTGCAGTACGCCGATCTGGGCCGGGTCGATCGCTATCGCGAGAGCCCTGCGCAGGGCCGCCACGTAGCGGCCGAAAGCGGAACCCTCCAGACACTTCCCCGACACGGGCAGCAGGTCGAGCCCAGCGGGGAGAAGGCGTCTGGGATTCGAAGGGCCCAGCATGAACGCGCGTGCAGGGATGAGGGGGCGGTCGCCCGTGTAGAGGTCGAGGAAGAGCTCGACGCTGCCGCCGGGGCTTCCGGCGGGCAGGTCCAGGACAGTGGCGACCAGCGGCGCGGCGGCCGAGCGGGAGCTCACAGGGCACCCCCGGGAATCTCTTCGTAGAGGCGGGAGATGTCGATGCCGTCCGTCGACGCGTACTTGGCGGGTTGCTGCTGGTAGCTGACCGGGGCGCCGAAGGCCGTGAGGAAGACGAGCTTCCCGAAGGTCATCCCGGGGTACACACGCACGGGCCGGGCGGCCCGGATTTCCAGGGTCCAGCGGATGGCGTGACCCTGGTGTCCGAGCGGGGCTGAGACGTGGACCCAGATGCCGAGGGCGCCGATGGTGCGGTCGCCGTTGAGCATCTGTGCGTACTTCTCCGAACCGGTCTTCTCCAGCGTGACGCCGAGGTAGAGCGTCTCGGGTTGCAACACCAGGCCGGTGGTGGGGATGGGCTGCTCGATGAATGCGGTAGGGGTGGCGGCGTCGAGGTCACCGTCGCAGACGCGGAGTGTGTCGCCGAGACGCCAGTCGTAGGCGTTCGGGGAGAGCCGGGCGGGGTCGTACGGCTCGATGGTGATCTCGCCGGTCTGAATGGCGGCGGCGATTGCGGGGCCAGTGAGGATCACGAGGCCACCGTCCGAGGTTTTGTGACGTCGCGCCAGTAAGCCGAAGACTGGGCACCCACAGCGGCCTGGTACTTGCCGCGGTAGAGGTCGATGGCGCCGGTGGAGAGGAAGAACATGATCTGCCCGATCTTCATGCCCGCGTAGACGCGTAACGGGCGGATCGGGGAGAGCATCAGCGTCCACTGGCCGTGAAAGCCGATGTCTCCGATCGGGGCGGTGATCTCGACGAACAGGCCCAGTCGGCCGACCGAGGAGCGGCCGAACAGCAGCGGCACGAAGGTGTTGGAGCCGACGTGCTCGATGGTGTGGCCCAGGTAGAGCTCGCCGGGCTGGAGCACGTAGCCGTCCTGACCGATCTCGACCTCGTGGGTGGGGTTGGGGCGGTGGGCGTCGATCTCGGTGGCGGTGTAGGTCAGCAGCGTCGGACCGAGACGGACGTTGTAGCTGTTGGGGTTGACCTGGTCCGGCTCGAAGGGGCTGATGACCAGGCGGCCATCGTGTTTCGCGGCGGTGATTTCGGGTCCGGTGAGGATCATTGGTCGCCTCCTTCGATGAGGTCGGCAGCCGAGGGGAAGGGTGTGGACAGGACACTTCGTACGGCCTGCCCCAGGCGCAGTCCGGCTTGATGCGTGCGTCCGCCGAGGTAGCTGTCGGCGAGGTAGTCGGTGGTCAGCACGCTGCGTATCGCGGACGGCAGAGGCTCGGGCGTGATGACCAGCGGACCGACGCGTTCGGTGAGGTGGTCGAGCAGCTTGTCGTGGCCCTGGGCGTACTCGTCGGGGAGGAAGGCGTGGACGAGCTGGTTGTCGAAGGGCTCGATGGACAGCAGGTCGCCGAGGGTCAGGGTGTGGCCGAGCGGGGTGGAACGCAGGGCGGTCTCGTTGAGGATGACCGCGTCCGCGCCGAGGCCGGAGTGCAGGCGGCCGGCGATCTCGGCCAGGAGGCGGCGCCGGTCCAACGGGGCATTGCAGTAAGGCTCGTTCACCGTGCCGAGTGGGCTCGTCAGTGTCCGTGCCATGACGCTGATCTCTTCGTGCAGTGCGGTGAGGCCCTCGGGGACCGCGGCCGAGTCCGGGAAGGCGCACGCGCGGGCGCCCCAGCCGCTGCCGCCGGGCTCCGCGGTGGCGTATCCGAGGCCGAGCTCGTGGCCCTTGACGACGAGGGTGTTGCCGATGTGCACGGGGCCGTAGGTGTCGCTGTGGCAGTGACCGGAGAAGATGACGTTCGCGAATGGGCACGCGGCGGCGAGCTTCAGGTCCTCGTCGAAGCCGGAGTGGGACAACACGATCCAGGCGTCGGTGCAGTGGTGGTGCTCCAGCATCACCTTGCGCAGGGCGTGGGCCGGATCCGTGACCTGATGGCCTGCACGCTGGTCGACGGGAACCGCGTTGAACGCTGGACACCGAGTTCGCCCGTCTTGGGGCTGTCCGCGTCGAATGGCAGCTGTACGAACTCGACACGGGCGAGCTGGTGCGCTGCCCACCGAAGGACGACAGCTACCGCACCATCGACTCGATGGACTGGCTTTCGGCGCTGGTCGCCAACCGCATCGCCCGCACGAAACCCGCACCGTGCCCGTGTCACGGCAAGACCTACGTCTTCCGAGGGCACGGAGCGGCCCGCACCGGTGGCCATCAGGGCGCCAAGCTCGTCGACGTCGCGCGCCGCGCCGGAGTCTCCACGGGCACGGTGTCCAACGTCCTCAACCACCCCAACCGCGTCACCGAAGCCACCCGAGTGAAGGTGAAGCAGGCCATCGCGGACCTCGGGTTCGTACGAGGCGGCGCATTGCCGGAGCACGCTTCCCACTGGCGCCGAAACGGCTTCGCCACCTGGCTGTTCACCCCGGCGGTCTCCGGCTGGTACCCGAAGAAGGCCCCGCAGGAGGCGCGGCCCGTGCCCCTGCTCGGTGAGCCGTGGCCAGGAGTGCCGGCTAGGGGGCGCGGCGCCAGCGAGCGGGCTGACTCCTGCTGGATCCCGATAGCCAAGGGCCTCACTCCGCACGGCCTGCGCCACACCCATCGAACCGTGATGGAGGACCTCGGTACGGAGAAGGTCCTCATGGACGACCGCATGGGCCACATCGACGGCTCGGCCTCGGCGCGCTACGCACACGTCATCCAAGGCATGCGTAAGCGCCTCATGTTGGGGCTGACCGAACAGTGGGAGGTAGCGCTCGACGCACGTTTGGCCATGGGTGCCACGTCACCAGTGCGCGTACTGAGTGATCTCCTGCTGGCACGCGGGGTATCACGTGTTCCAGCCGAGTTGTAGTAGGCACAGCATGCCACTCGTGGCACCTAAAACGGGGCCTACAGCAAGTCAGGACCAGTTCTGGTCTCCAGCACTGGTCCTGACCTGGTGCGTCATGGTTGGGGCAGCGGGATTCGAGCCCTCGACTCTTTTACTGGTCAGTCAAGGAGCGTCTCCGGGGAATCCTCGGATTCCGAATTGTCCTCCTCCAGCGCATGGTCTTCCACGGTCCTGCGCCGCAGGTTCTCCACGTCGGTCAGGATGCCGACCAGCATTTTGTGCAGATGGTCGAGTTGGTCCACCGGGACGATCGGAGTGTGGTCCCCGACTTCCGGCTCCAGTGCATGCAGGTGGTCGAGGGCGTCTCGGGCGCCCTGCACTCCGAGGTGAAGGGTCCTGCGGTGTGCGGCGGCGCGCTGGCTGGGCGGAACCGGAACGTCCTCGTCTCGGGGCCCGGGGAACGACGCTCCGACCACGGTCCCGACCCCTGCGTCGATGGTTCCGTACTGGAACAGTGGCGTCCCGGAGTCCGCCACATCGGACGTCTCGCCGGATTCGTCAACGAGGGGCCCGCTCTGTGCTGACTCCGCCTCATTAGTCGACCTAGTCCCCTCGTTTGGCGCGGGCGGAGCCGTAGGCGGGATGACAACCATCGGCGGCGCAACCTTCGCCATGCGATCCGGGTCCGAGGCGGCGACGACGTCCCACTCGTACAGCGGCACCGGCACGCCGTCGGCGTCGACGGCGATACGGTCCTCCGCGTCGAGGTCGACTTTGAAGTAGATGTACGGCGGCTCGTCGGATTCGACCGACTCCTTGCCTGTGAGGCTCTGCTTGGGCACGGAGTTCTGGGGCAGGTCGTTGCTGCGGAAGGTATTGGCGGCCAGCGCGAGGGTCCACAGGCCGAGTTCGTTCGTCGGCTTGGAGAGTCCCTCGATGACCTTGTTCACATCCGAACGGAAGGGGACTCCGCCCTTCTCCTTCCTGGCCCCCAGCGATGAGCCGACATTCCTGGTCAGGAGCTTGTCAGCGATCAACGCGACGCCGCCGGCCACCGCGAGGGTGCGGCGGGCGTCGTCGTTGCCGTTCATTGCTGGTTCAATCAGCGTGGTGAAGTCCTCGGTGGGGACCGGAGTCCAGCCCTGGGTGACGTCGGCTGATAGCACACCGCCGTTGTTCCATGCGTTGCGCGCCTGCTTAGTGACCAGCTTCTTCTTCCCGCGCCAGGGCAGGTCGATGATCGGTCCGAGCAGCTCACCGAATCCCTTCATGCTCATACGCTGGCCGCCCTTGATGGCCTTGGCCTGGTCCTTGAGTAGTTCGAGGAGGTCCGGCTGGGTCAGGGCGCTGACCAGGTAGACGGCACGCCACAGGGCGGTCCCGGGAGGGGCCGGTTCGTCTCCGAAGACCTGCGGAAGCTCGGTCACGGGGATGCGGCCGACGGCAAGGCCGTACACCGCCTGGAGGTCGGCTGTGTTCCAGCGTGGGTCTCCCTGCTGGATGATCCGCTTCAGGGCCCGGGTGATGACCTCGACGTTCTGGGCCGCTGCGTCCCACTGCTTGAACTCGACATGCACCGAGGCCAGTACGGAGCGGATGGCGTCGTCGAAGATGTCCTCCGGCGACAGCACCCGGCCGTCATGGCCCTCGACTCCGACAGCGATCTGTGCTGGAACGACGAAGGACTGAGCGATCTGAGCGGCCTGGAGCCCGGGCGTCGCCCCCTTCATCTCGCCGTCGAACTGCTGCCGCCGTACCTGGCGCCACTGCGCCCGGCTGGCCGTCAGCCGCTGCCCGAGACCGGGCCCTGCGGCCACCCCTGCTGTGGAAGCCCTCCCGAGCAGTGCGTCAGTGGCCAAGGTGGCCACCTCGGCGGGGTCGGCACCGTGCCCGGCTAGTACCGCCCAAGCGCTGGCGAGCCGGGTGATCCCGTCACGGACGACGAGAACGTGGATCGGCTCCGTACCGTCCTCGAAGGTGATCTCGACAGGGTGGGTGATCAGGTTGCGGGTGACGGAGCGCGTGAGGATGGAGGTCGCGTAGCTGTTGAGCGACAGCGTCGCGTGGATGGTCTGCCATACGTGGTTCCGCAGATGGACGAGGTTCTCGTAGCGGTACTGCACGATCGCACTGGGACGCCCTTCACTGGTAATCCCGTGCACCTGCGGATCGGGTACCTCCAAGACCTCCATGCCGGTACGAGGCTGAGGACCGGGGAACAGCTCGCTCAGCAGGACACGGGTGACGGCCGACCACAGCGTTGCCCCCTCGACGTTTTCGACCATCAGGAGGCCAGAGGGCTCATCCGGCGCCGGACGAAGCTGAACTGTCAGTGCATCGGGACGAGTTGTTGCACGCGCTATGGCGTCCCACGAGGCGTCCGGAAGCCAGGTGTTCGGATTGGCCCGGCCGGCCGCGGTCACCGCTGCGACATGGCTGTCCGCCGAGTCGGCAGGGAGATGGGGCGAGATGTTGGTTACCCGGATCGTGTCCGTCCCCCAGGAGACGTCGATGGAAAGAGCAGCGGGTTTGCTGGTGGTCATGGGTACAGATCTCCAATGTGGTCTGAAGTGGCCTGCGGTGGTCATTACGAAGGGTGGCGAGTCATGAACTCGCCACCCTGGTCGTTATTTCAACATTTCTACCGAGATATCCTCGTCTGCCCAAGGCAACTCTGGCGGAAGCCAGGGCGGCCTGCAGCTCATGTTCGGGTAGCACCGATGTTGATAAGCGGCGTAAGCCCCGAGCTTTGTGGGTGTCAGGAGCAGCTCGATCTCGGTCACACGGCAAGGGAGAGCCCTCAAGGTCGGTGAGTCCGGGGGCAGGGGCTCAAGATCTGGACCGTCCGCAGTGAGGCGGTACCAGGTAATCCCGCGACTGGTATGGATGAGGGCGAATCCCGAGGGGCGTCCTGCGAGCCGAGTGCACAACCAGTCGAGCACGTCCTGCTCCGCCTGCCGGGAATGCCGCTTGGATATGTGGGTGATGAGTAGCTTGGGGAAATCGGCCAGAGCCTCGGTGAATTGTCTGGCGTACTGATGACCCAGCGCACGCGCAGCCCTGGGGTTGGCGGCCTGCAGGCGGATGTCAAATTCACCCTTGACGAGTCTGCTCGGGTGCGGTAATGGCCCTGATGTAGGGATTCGTAGCCGGTCGCCGAGAAGGGCGTTCCACTTATGCTGGTACTTCGTGATCTCTGCTGCTGCCAGTTCGAGCACGCAGATGGTGCGAAACGGCAGTCGCCCGGAGGTGCCGACGATGAAGACGGGTTCCTCGCATGGGATGGGTATTTCTGCAGCGTTGCTCATCCGTAACTCCTGACAGTGACGTTGTCGGGGGTGCATAAGTGGCGAGGGTGATGCGTCGTCACCAGAGTGGCTGGTGCCGTTCGTTGTTACCACCGTACGGACGGGCTGCGGCTCGCGCAGTCACTTTTTAGATCCTGCGCCAGGATGGCGCAGGAGATACGTCTGTTGATGTACGTGACATGCAGGAACCGGATGTTCTGCTTCCGTGTCGCCTCAGCTCAAGTTGTCCTTAGCTTGCGGGTAGTTATCGAACACCTGCGGGAGAGGATTCATCCCTAGCTTGTCCAGGTGCGCCAGGGCGGCGGCGACGGCGGCAACCTCACCTAGGACACTGTCGCGTTGGATGACCCAAACGAACTCGTTCTCGGATGACGGCAACGTGCGTGGCAAGGAGGTGAGTCCGATCCTTTCGAACTCGTCGCTGATCTGTGTGCACAGCTCGGAGCTGAGTCGAGCTCGTCCCGGCGCGGCGTGCTTCTTGATGAAGTGCATGGACAAGCGCTTGATGCCGTGGTCAACCTCGACCGCGTGCTTGATAATTGTGAAGTCCATAACCCAGTACCTTACTGAGTTAATAAGGGAGTTGAGAAGGGGGTTGCAGCTACCTCCTCCGGGGTCAATGTGCGTGGCTGGCGGCAGCGCGGGCGTGAAGTCAGCTTGAACAGCGCCACTCTTGTCACGCCAGGGCAGTGACCACCACCATCAGCGCCAGCAGTCCTTCGCCCCCAACCTGGTCCGCCGCTCCCGCGAACGCTATGCCGCACGCATGGGTGCAGCCACCGACGGCCGGATAGGCGCTACAGGGCTGCTCTCCCCAACCGCCCCCCGTAAGCCGGCGCATACCTTCTATGGCCAGCTTCCATCCTGCGCGATTCACCTTGGTCGACAGCTCGCCTTGATCAAGGTTGTTCTTCCCGAGGAGCGAGGGACCGCGCGTGGCGGCGAGCTCGTCTATATGGCGCCGGCCGCCAGCAGGCACTACACGGTACGGGATCACCTATCGGCGCTGGCATGACGCGCGCAACTATCACCGACCCGGCATCCGCGCCCCGTGCTCCCTGTCGTGGGCCTCGGGCTGGCACCTGCATCACTGGCTGTGGCGAGTCAGGAAACGCTGGGCTGGTAGTAGCCACGATTCTTTGCTGCGCCACCGCTCACACGGGACCCCGAGGGCGGGGGTGAGCGTCTGCCGACCGGCGAGAGCGACCGTTCACCGAATGCGTGATCT
Source organism: Streptomyces bauhiniae (assembly GCF_004784475.1). Classification (GTDB taxonomy): domain Bacteria; phylum Actinomycetota; class Actinomycetes; order Streptomycetales; family Streptomycetaceae; genus Streptomyces; species Streptomyces seoulensis. Next base: position 379,173 of record NZ_SRRT01000001.1, on the reverse strand, counting down.
TGCGAGCAGCTTTGGGAGCCGTCTTCCGTACTTGGCTCCCAAACGGCTCCCAAAGCGAGCCCGGAAACCACTCAGGGGCCTGACCCGCTAAGCGGATCAGGCCCCTGACCTGGTGTTACAGCTGTCGGGGTGGCGGGATTTGAACCCACGACCTCTTCGTCCCGAACGAAGAGGTCCCCCGGCTCAGTCCACCCGCCCCAACACCACCGGCGAGGCCGTGAACGACGTGCCCGCCGGGGCGATGTCGAAGGAGCCCTCCGTAGCCTCCAGCGCATACCCGAACCGCTCCGGCGTATCCGTGTGCAGCGTCAGCAACGGCTGGCCCGCCACCACCGTGTCCCCCGGCTTCGCGTGCAGTTCCACGCCCGCCCCCGCCTGTACCGGGTCCTCCTTGCGGGCGCGGCCCGCGCCGAGGCGCCAGGCGGCGATGCCGATGTCGTAGGCGTCGAGGCGGGTGAGGGTGCCGGAGGCGGGGGCCACTACTACGTGCTGTTCGCGGGCGACAGGCAAAACCGCGTCCGGGTCGCCGCCCTGGGCGGTGATCATGCGGCGCCAGACGTCCATCGCGGAGCCGTCGGCCAGGGCCTTGGCGGGGTCGGCGTCCTTGAGGCCGGCCGCGTCGAGCATCTCGCGGGCCAGGGCGAGGGTCAGCTCGACCACGTCCGCCGGGCCGCCGCCCGCCAGGACCTCGACCGACTCGCGGACTTCCAGGGCGTTGCCCGCCGTGAGGCCGAGCGGGGTGGACATGTCGGTGAGGAGGGCGACCGTCTTCACGCCGTGGTCGGTGCCGAGGCCGACCATGGTGGAGGCCAGTTCTCGGGCGTCGTCCAGGGTCTTCATGAAGGCGCCGGAGCCGACCTTCACGTCCAGGACCAGGGAGCCGGTGCCCTCGGCGATCTTCTTGGACATGATCGAGGACGCGATCAGGGGGATCGCCTCCACCGTGCCGGTCACGTCGCGCAGCGCGTACAGCTTCTTGTCGGCCGGGGCCAGGCCGTCGCCCGCCGCGCAGATCACCGCGCCGGTGCCGTCCAGCACCGACAGCATCTCCTCGTTGGAGAGCAGCGCGCGCCAGCCGGGGATGGACTCCAGCTTGTCCAGGGTGCCGCCGGTGTGGCCGAGGCCGCGGCCGGAGAGCTGCGGTACGGCCGCGCCGCACGCGGCCACGAGGGGCGCGAGCGGCAGCGTGATCTTGTCGCCGACGCCGCCCGTGGAGTGCTTGTCGGCGGTCGGCCGGGACAGCGAGGAGAAGTCCATCCGCTCGCCGGAGGCGATCATCGCCGCGGTCCAGCGGGCGATCTCCCGGCGGTCCATCCCGTTGAGCAGGATCGCCATGTTGAGGGCGGCCATCTGGTAGTCGGCGACCTCGCCGCGGGTGTACGCGTCGATGACCCAGTCGATCTGCTCGTCGGTCAGTGCGGCGCGGTCCCGCTTGCTGCGGATGACGGAGATGGCGTCCATGGCCAGGGAGTTCCTTCCGGGAGGTGCAGATGTACGGCCCCCCTGCTCGTAAGGCGAGCAGAGGGGCCGCACGGACTTACTTGGTGAGATGGTCCGGGCCGAACGCCTGCGGAAGCATCTCGGAGAGCGGGAGGACGCCCTCGGGGGTGTCCAGCAGCAGCGAGGGCCCGCCGAACTCGTACAGGAGCTGGCGGCAGCGGCCGCACGGCACGAGGAGGGCGCCGGTGCCGTCCACACAGGTGAAGTGTGTCAGGCGCCCGCCGCCGGTGCGCTGGAGGTGCGAGACCAGCCCGCACTCGGCGCACAGGCCGATCCCGTAGGAGGCGTTCTCCACGTTGCAGCCGGTGACCGTGCGGCCGTCGTCGACCAGGGCCGCCACGCCGACCGGGTAGCCCGAGTAGGGGGCGTAGGCGTGCGCCATGGCCTCGCGGGCCTCGGCACGCAGCGCCTCCCAGTCAAAGGCGGCGGTGGTCACTTGCCCTGCCCCTTCCGGTACCGCATGCCGTCCGCCTTCGGCATCCGCAGCCGCTGCGCGGACAGCGACAGCACCAGCAGCGTGACGACGTACGGGGTGGCGCCGACGAAGTCGCTCGGGACCTCGTCGGTGAACAGGTACCAGGCCAGGACCAGTACGGCCATGACCGCGCTGATCACGCCCTGCCAGAGCGCCTTGCGGTACAGCTTCCAGCCCGCGAGGGCGGCGAGCAGCACGACCAGCAGGAGCAGCAGGGCGTGCACGGTGACGCCGCCGTTGCGGAGCTGGAGGGCGTCGGAGTAGCCGAACAGGCCGGCGCCCATGGCGAGACCGCCCGGCCGCCAGTTGCCGAAGATCATCGCGGCGAGACCGATGTAGCCGCGGCCGCCGGTCTGGCCCTCCAGGTAGGTGTGCGAGGTGACCAGCGCGAGGAAGGCACCGCCGAGCCCGGCGAGACCGCCGGAGACGGCGACGGCCGCGTACTTGTACTGGTACACGTTCACGCCGAGCGACTCCGCCGCGACCGGGTTCTCGCCGCAGGAGCGCAGGCGCAGGCCGAACGAGGTCCGCCACAGCACCCACCAGCTACCCACGAAGAGCAGCACGGCGAGGATCGTGACCACGGACACGTCGGTGACGATACCGCCGAGAATGCCCGCGATGTCGGAGATGAGGAACCAGTGGTGTTGCTCGACCGAGTGCAGCGCGTCGGAGAGTCCCGGCACGGTGACGTCACCGAGCGAGTTCACCGGCGGCGACTGCTTCGGGTTGCCGCCCGCCTCGGCGGCCGTGCCCTCGGCGAAGAACAGCTTGGCGAGGTACTGGGTGGCGCCCAGCGCGAGCAGGTTGATCGCCACACCGGAGACGATGTGGTCGACCCCGAAGGTCACCGTGGCGACCGCGTGCACCAGTCCGCCGAGGACGCCGAAGCCGACGCCGCACAGCAGGCCGAGCCAGGGGCTGGACTGCCAGCCGATCCAGCCGGCGCCGAAGGTGCCGAGGATCATCATGCCCTCGAGGCCGATGTTGACCACGCCGGCCCGCTCGGACCACAGGCCCGCAAGACCCGCCAGCCCGATCGGCACCGCGAGCCCGAGGGCCGCGCTGACCTGGCCCTCGGAGGTGAGCTGGTTGGCCCCGGTGATGACCCGGACCACGGCCACGAGCAGCAGCGCGCCGCCGACGACCAGCAGAATCTTCGCGAGCGAACGGCCCGCCGGCTGGGCGGCGTCGTCCGCCTTGGGCGCCGCGGGCGGCGGCGCGTCCGTCATCGTGGCGGTCATCACGCCACCTCCTGCATCTCGGTGGGGGCGGCGGCGCGGGCGGCCAGCTCGGCGCCGACCCGCTGCTGCTGGCGCTTGAGGCCGTAGCGGCGCACGACCTCGTAGGCGATCACGACGCACAGGACGATGACGCCCTGGATCACGCCGAGGATCTCCTTGTCGTAGCCCTGGAACTCCAGGTGGTTGGTGGTGCGCTCCAGGAAGCCCCACAGCAGGGCGCCCAGCGCGATGCCGACCGGGTTGTTGCGGCCCAGCAGCGCGATGGCGATGCCGGTGAAGCCGATGCCCGCCGGGAAGTCGTTGCTGAACTGGTGGCTGTCGTTGAGCAGGGTCGGCATGCCGATGAGACCGGCCACCGCACCCGAGATGATCATGCTGGTGGCGATCATCTTCTTCACGCCCACACCGCTCGCGGCGGCGGCCGTCTCGGACTGGCCGACCGTGCGCAGGTCGAAGCCGAACCGGGTGCGGCCGAGCACGAACCAGTAGCCGATGCCGACGATCACCGCGACGACGATGAAGCCCCACAGGATGCCCGCCGGGCCGGTGTCGATCTGGAAGAACCAGGAGGACTCGGGCAGCGGCTTGGTGGAGACCAGGGTGCCGGCCTTGTCGAGCTGGCCGAGCTGGCTGGGCTGGAGCAGGTAGCCGATGATCGCGGTGGCGATCGAGTTCAGCATGATCGTGGCGATGACCTCGCTGACCCCGCGGGTCACCTTGAGGATGCCGGCGATGGCCGCCCACAGGGCGCCGGTCGCCATGGCCGCCAGGATGATCAGCGGGATGGCGAGCCAGCCGGGCACGGTCAGCGCGCCGCCGAGGACGGCGGCGACGAACGCGGCGAGCCGGTACTGGCCGTCGACACCGATGTTGAACAGGTTCATGCGGAAGCCGATGGCCACCGCGACACCCGCCAGGTAGTACGTCGTCGCCTTGTTGAGGATGTAGACCTGGCTGTCGGAGGCGAAGCCGTACGTCACCATGTCGCTGAACGCGGCGCCGGGGCTCTTGCCGGTGGCCAGGATCACCAGGGCGGTGACCAGCAGGGCCGCGACGATGGCCAGCAGCGGAGCCGCGATGCCGAGGAGCAGCCGCTCCTTGTCGATCCGTGAGGTCAGCTTGTTCATCGGGCGTCGTCCTCTATGTGCTCCAGGTGGCCGGAGGCCGCTCCCGTCATGGCGGAGCCCAGTTCCTCGGGCGTGATGGTGGCGGGGTCGGCGTCGGCGACCAGACGGCCCCGGTACATCACCCGCAGGGTGTCGGAGAGGCCGATCAGCTCGTCCAGGTCGGCGGAGATCAGCAGGACCGCCAGTCCGTCGCGGCGGGCCGCGCGGATGTAGTCCCAGATCGCGGCCTGCGCGCCGACGTCCACACCGCGGGTGGGGTGGGCGGCGATGAGCAGCTTGGGGCGGTGGCTCATCTCGCGGCCGACGATCAGCTTCTGCTGGTTGCCGCCGGACAGCGAGGCCGCGGTGACGTCGATGCCGGGGGTGCGCACGTCGTAGTCGGCGACGATGCGCTCGGTGTCGGTGCGGGCGGCCTTCGGGTCCAGCAGGCCCCGGCGGGAGTTGGGGCGCTCGGTGACATGGCCGAGGATGCGGTTCTCCCACAGCGGCGCTTCGAGCAGCAGGCCGTGGCGGTGGCGGTCCTCGGGGATGTAGCCGATGCCGGCCTCGCGGCGGCGGCGGGTGGGGACGTGGCTGACGTCGGCGCCGTCGAGCGTGACCGTGCCGGCGTCCGGGTCGCGCATGCCCATGATCGCCTCGACCAGCTCGGACTGGCCGTTGCCCTCCACACCGGCGATGCCCAGGACCTCGCCCTTGTGGATGGTGAAGGAGATCTCGTCGAGGATGACGCGCTCGATGCCGTCCAGGTCGGTCTGCGCCAGGTGCAGCCCGGCGACTTCGAGGAGCGCGACGTCGGTGACGGTGGACTCCTCCGTCTCCGGGGTGGGCAGCTCGCTGCCGACCATCAGCTCGGCGAGCTGCTTGGACGTGGTGGTGCGGGGCTCGGCCGTGCCGACCGTGGTGCCGCGCCGGATGACGGTGATCTCGTCGGCGACCGACAGCACCTCGCCCAGCTTGTGCGAGATGAAGATGACGGTCAGGCCCTCGGCCTTCAGCTCCCGCAGGTTGTCGAAGAGGGCGTCGACCTCCTGGGGCACCAGGACGGCCGTCGGCTCGTCTAGGATCAGGGTCTTGGCGCCCCGGTAGAGGACCTTGAGGATCTCCACGCGCTGGCGGTCGGCGACACCGAGGCGCTCCACGAGCACGTCGGGGCGGACGCCCAGGCCGTACGCGTCGGAGATCTCCCGGATCTTCGTACGGGCCTTGGCGCCGATGCCGTGCAGCTTCTCCGCGCCGAGGACGACGTTCTCCAGCACGGTCAGGTTGTCGGCCAGCATGAAGTGCTGGTGCACCATGCCGATGCCGCGCGCGATGGCGTCACCGGGGTTGCCGAAGGTGACCTGCTCGCCGTGGATGGTGATGGTGCCCTCGTCCGGCTGCTGCATGCCGTAGAGGATCTTCATCAGGGTGGACTTGCCGGCGCCGTTCTCGCCGCACAGGGCGTGGACGGTGCCCGGGCGGACGGTGATGTCGATGTCGCGGTTGGCGACGACGCCGGGGAAACGCTTGGTGATGCCGCGCAGTTCGACGGCAGCGGGAGGGCTGGACGCGTTGATGGCGCACTCTCCTCGGGGAAGGGGGATGCGGGGGACACAGAGGGAGTGGGGGCAGGCGTCGGCGACGCTAGCGCGACAACTTGCGTCAACTCAGTACTACACGCGTAGAGTTGACACATTGTTATGGCCCGGCGGGGAGCGCGCTCATGGCGCCCCCACGCCGAGCCGGGGTCCGGTCAGGACCCGTCAGGTCACGGGGTGGTCTTGACCTTGATGGAGCCGTCGACGATCTTCTTCTTCGCGGCGTCCAGCTTGCCCTGGATGTCGTCGATGAAGCCGCCGCTGGTGGACAGCGAGACGCCGTCCTTGGCGAGGGAGTAGACGCTGTTGCCGGTCTGCGGCTTGCCGTCGTGGACGGACTTGATGACGTCGTAGACGCCCAGGTCGACGTTCTTGATGACCGAGGTCAGGATCGAGCCCTTGTACTTGGCGAGACCCGGGATGTTGTACTGGTCCGAGTCGACGCCGATCGCCCAGGCGCCCTTCTTGCCGTTGACGGCCTCGATCGCACCGTTGCCGGAGGAGCCGGCGGCGGAGTAGATCACGTCGGCGCCGTTGTCCAGCATGCCCTGCGCGGCTTCCTTGCCCTTGTCGGGGCTGGCGAAGCCGGAGGTGTCCGAGCCGTGGCTCAGGTACTGGGTGTCGACCTTGATCTTGGAGTTGGTGTCCTTGACGCCCTGGACGAAGCCCGCCTCGAACTTCTTGATCAGGGGGACGTCCACACCGCCGATGAAGCCGACGTGCGTCTTCTTCGTCTTCAGCGCGGCGGCGACACCGGCCAGGTAGGAGCCCTGCTCCTCGGTGAAGGTGATGCTGTCGACGTTGGGCGCGTCCACGACCGAGTCGACGATGCCGAAGCTGGTCTTGGGGTACTTCTTGGCGACCTTGCCCATGGACTGCGCGTACGCGTAGCCGACACCGATGATCGGGCTGTAGCCCGCGTCGGCCAGGTCGGAGAGGCGCTGCTCGCGGTCGGCCTCGGTGTCGGTGGTCTTGGCGGTCAGCTCCTTGACGGAGCCGCCGAACTCGGCCTTCGCCTTGTCGGCACCGCGCGCGGCGGAGTCGTTGAAGGAGCGGTCACCACGGCCGCCGACGTCGAAGGCGAGACCGATCTTGACACCCTTGCCGTCACCGGACGAGCCGGACGACTTGTCGTTCTCGGAGGAGGTGCTGCCACAGGCCGTGGCAGAAAGGGCGAGAGCTGCGGTGGCTATACACGCAGCGGAAAGCTTGGCTACCCGGCGCACGGGAAGGCTCCTTCACCTGACCTGAGCGCCACCCTGGCGCTTGGTGGGAGCGTCTGACGACGCCCCGGCCGAGACGCCCCGTCGGCGTCGGCTTCGCGGCATCGTAACGCGCGTAGATGTCAGAAAAACACCTCTCGGGCAGCCGTTATCGAACCGAGGCAAACGGCACTTGAACTCGATCTACCGAGCCTTGGGCCGCCATGTTTCGGGGCGGATACGAATGGCCTGCGGATGTGTTGCGCGAACGGCCCCCGCGTGCCACGCGGGGGCCGTTCCGGGTTCTGCCGGGCGCCGGTCACACCCCGGGCGACTCCATCAGCGCGGCCGCGGTGAAGAGTTCGACGCCGACCGTGATGGCGTTCTCGTCGGCGTCGAAGTCGCCCTGGTGCAGATCGCGTACGGTCCGCTCGCCGGGGCGGCGGACGCCGAGGCGGGCCATGGCGCCGGGGACGTGCTCCAGGTACCAGGAGAAGTCCTCGCCGCCCAGGCTCTGCTCGGTGCTCTCCACCGAGTCAAGACCGCAGCGGGCGACCATCGCGCGGCGCAGCAGCTCGGCGGACTCCCGGTCGTTGACCACCGGCGGCACCCCGCGCACGTAGGTGATCTCCGACTTGGCGCCGTGCAGGGTGGCGACCTCGTCGATGGCGGCGTGCACGATGTCGGGCGCGTCCCGCCAGGCGTCCAGGTCCAGGCAGCGGACGGTGCCGGAGAGTTCGGCGTGCTGCGGGATGACGTTGGGCGCGTGGCCCGACTCGATACGGCCCCAGGTCAGGGCGAGTCCGCTGCGGGTGTCGACGCGGCGGGCGATCAGCGCGGGCACGTCGGTGGCGACGCGGGCGGCGGCGGTGACCAGGTCGGTGGTCAGATGCGGCCGGGCGGTGTGGCCGCCGGGGCCGTCGAGCGCCACGTCGAGCCGGTCGCAGGCGCTGGTGATCGGGCCGTGCCTGAGGCCGATCCGGCCGCACTCCACCTTCGGGTCGCAGTGCAGGGCGAGGATGCGGCCGACGCCTTCGAGCGCGCCGTCGGCGATGGCGGTCAGGGCGCCGCCGGGGAGCTGCTCCTCGGCGGGCTGGAAGATCAGCCGCACCGGACGGGACAGCAGGCCCTGCGCGTGCAGGGAGGCGAGGACCAGGCCGGCGCCGAGCACGACGGTGGTGTGCACGTCGTGGCCGCAGGCGTGGGCGCGGTCGGGCACGGTGGACCGGTACGCACAGTCCTTGGTGTCCGGGATGGGCAGCGCGTCGATGTCGGCGCGCAGGGCCAGCAGCGGTACGCCGGAGCGCTCGCCCTCGGTGTGCCCGATGTCGCAGATGAGCCCGGTTCCGGTGACCAGGACGCGGGGCTTCAGCCCGGCCCGCTCCAGCCGCTCCTTGATGGCGGCGGTGGTGCGGAACTCCTGGTTGCCCAGCTCGGGGTGCATGTGCAGGTCGCGGCGGAAGGCTACGAGCTCGGCGTGCAGTGACTCGCTGAGCGCGCCGGGGAGCACAGCACCGGGGAGTTCGGCCACGGTCTCTCGGGTCATCAATCGGTTCACCCTCTGAAGGGTAGGACGCCCGGACGGTCAACTGACCCTCGATCAACAAAAGTTCAGCCCGTTGGGGGGAGAAAAATCGACCGGCGGACGCTTGGCGGTGGACTGGGTTGGGTAAAACCTTTCTTTCTCCCTCCACGGATACCACGCTCGCCGCCCCGGCGCTCGGTTTGTCCAGGGACCGGACCCGTGCGGCGGAGCGGCGCCGGTAGGGTGCGGGGGCGTGACCGACAGCACCGCGCGCTTCCTGCGTACCACCCGCTCGTCCTACGACGCGATCGCCAAGGAGTACGCCGAGCGGTTCCCCTCGGGCCTCCCCCACCCCCTGGACCGCTCCCTGATCAACGCTTTCGCCGAGCTGGTCAAGGAGAACGGCCCGGCCCCGGTGGCCGACCTGGGCAGCGGGCCGGGGTTCGTCACCGCCCTGCTGGACAGCCTGGGCGTGCCGGTGTTCGGGGTGGACCTCTCCCCCGCGATGGTGACCCTGGCCCGCGAGGCCCATCCGCACCTGCGCTTCCACGTCGGCTCGATGACCGCGCTGGACCTCCCGGACGCCACCCTCGGCGGCATCCTGGCCCTCTACTCCACGATCCACGTCCCGGACGACGCTCTCCCGCGCGCCTTCGCCGAGTTCCACCGCACCCTGCGTCCCGGCGCCCCGGCCCTGCTGGCCTTCCAGACCGGCGAGGCCGACCACCTGCACCTGACGGAACGCTTCGGGCACGAGATCGACCTGCACTACTGGATGCGCTCCCCGGCCGCGATCGCCACCGGCCTCACGGAGGCGGGCCTGACCCCGGTCGCGTCCGTGATCCGCGAGCCGCAGGGCGAGGAGGCGCGGGCACGGGGGTTCGTACTGGCGCGGAAGGACTGAACCTGCACGGAGAAGCTGGGCCTCAGGTCCCCGGCACCACCGTCGGCAGCCGGTGCGTGTCGCGGGCCATGCCCGTGACCCCCGACAGGAAGCCCTGGGCGCGGGGGGAGGCGTGGGCGGTGAGCCAGGTGGGGTCTATGTCGCAGACGGCCACGCGGACGCCGGTGCCCGCCAGGGCGAGGGGGAGGGTGTGGACGACTGTGGAGGGGAAGCTCAGGACGGTGCTGCCGATCGGGCCCCGGCGGGCGATGAGTTCGAGGGGGAGGTCGGGGCGGACGATCTCCAGACCGGTCTCGGTGGCCAGCCGGTGCAGCTTGGGGGTGCTCTCGCGGCGGTGGGCGAAGTACCGGGTGGCGCCGTGGGCCTTGGCGAGGGCCTGGACGGCCGCGACGTAGCGGTCGGCGTCGACCACGCCGGTCTCCACCAGGGAGGTGCCGACCAGGTCGGCGCTCTTGGTGACGCGCGGCGGGCCGAAGCGGGCGCGGGTCCAGGCGAACTCGTTGGCGGTGACCGTGACACCGTCCGGGGTCTCGGTCACCGGCATCGCGGAGAAGACCTCCACGCGCCGGCCGCCGCTCGGGGTGAGACGGCGCCGGGCGGTGGCCGAGACCGGGGCGAACAGCAGGTCACGGGGTCCCGGCGGGCCGCCCTTGCGGTGCCAGCGCACCAGGCGCTCCCCTCGGGCCAACTGGGCGACGAACTCCATGGTGGCGGTGCCGTCGTCCACCACGACCAGCTCGGGCGCGCGGGTGATGGTGAGCAGGAGCTGTACGTAGCGGGAGAAGGGGTCGCCCATGACGATCCGGTCGGCCCGCCTGAGCGCCCCGGCCAGCGCGCCGACGGTGTGGAACGGGGCGCTCGCGCCGCCCCGCGCCTCCTCCCAGCGCACCTCGTACCCCTCGTCCCGGGCGAGGTCGGCCATGCGGCGGAGCTGGCCACGGGTCATGGGGTCGGTGGGGGCGAGCACGACGAGGGTCAGCTCGGCCCCGGCCCCCTCGCGCGCGGGCACCCCGCCCGCGTGGGCCCACTCCAGTACGTTCAGCAGTTGCACCGGGCTCTCCACGAAGGCGAGCGTGCGGGCGGCGGGGCCGGGGTGTCCGGCGCGAGGGCTCATGGCGGGTGGTGACCGTCCCGTCGTAGTGCGGTCGGGCGAGGAAAAGGGTCAGACCGTGACCGGCTCGCCCGCGGCGGCGGCGATCTCGGCCTCGGCGACCACACCGGAGACCCGGCGCAGCTTCTTCATCGGGCCCAGCTCGGAGTCGTAGACCTTCTTGACGCCGTCGCCGAGGGACGCCTCGATGGCGCGGATGTCGCGGACCAGGCGGATCAGGCCCTGCGGCTCGACGGAGGCGGCCTGGTCGGAGCCCCACATGGCGCGGTCCAGGGTGATGTGGCGCTCGACGAAGACGGCGCCGAGGGCGACGGCGGCCAGCGTGGTCTGCAGGCCCGTCTCGTGGCCGGAGTAGCCGATCGGGACGTTCGGGAACTCCTTCTCCAGCGTGTTGATCACGCGGAGGTTCAGCTCCTCGGCCTTGGCCGGGTAGGTGGAGGTGGCGTGGCAGAGCAGGATGTTCTCCGAGCCGAGCACCTCGACCGCGTGGCGGATCTGCTTCGGGGTGGACATGCCGGTGGAGAGGATCACCGTGCGGCCGGTGGCGCGCAGGGCGCGCAGCAGCTCGTCGTCGGTGAGGGAGGCGGAGGCCACCTTGTGGGCGGGGACGTCGAACTTCTCCAGGAAGGCGACGGCCTCGGTGTCCCACGGGGAGGCGAACCAGTCGATCCCCTTCTCCTTGCAGTACGCGTCGATCTGGCGGTACTCGTCCTCGCCGAACTCCACGCGGTGGCGGTAGTCGATGTAGGTCATCCGGCCCCAGGGGGTGTCGCGCTCGATGTCCCACTGGTCGCGCGGGGTGCAGATCTCCGGGGTGCGCTTCTGGAACTTCACGGCGTCGCAGCCGGCCTCGGCGGCGGCGTCGATCAGCTTGAAGGCGTTCTCCAGCTCACCGTTGTGGTTGATGCCGATCTCGCCGGTGACGTAGACCGGGCGGCCGGGGCCGGCCTCGCGGGAACCGAAGCTGCGGAGGCGGGAGTTGCTGCTCATCAGGGTGTTTCCTTACTTGCTGGGGGAGGTGGAAAAGGTGTCGAGGGAGGGGCCGAGGAGCCAGCCCGCGATCTCGCGGATCGCGCCGTATCCGCCGGGGACGGTGGTGACGGCGCGGGCGGCGCCGCGTACGGCGTCGTGGGCGTCGGCGACCGCGACGGGCCAGCCGACGAGGGCGAGGCAGGGCAGGTCGTTGACGTCGTTTCCGGCGTAGAGCACCCGCTCGGGGGCGATGCCCTGCTCCTCGCACCACTGCTTGAGGGCGAGGTCCTTGCGGTCGATGCCGTGCAGCACCGGCAGCCGGAGCTTGCGGGCGCGGGCGGCGACGACGGGGTTCTGCTCGGTGGACAGGATCAGCACCGGCACCCCTGCGCGGCGCAGCGCGGCGATGCCGAGCCCGTCGCCCCGGTGCACGGAGACGAACTCCCGTCCGTCGGTGTCGAGCAGCACCCGGTCGTCGGTCTGGGTGCCGTCGAAGTCGAGGACCACGGCGTCGACGTCGTCGCGGGTGGGCAGCGCGCCCGCCGGGACGGTGTCGAGCAGCGGGGCCAGCGCGCGGGCGCGGGCCAGGTCGTGCGGATCGTCGATCTCCAGTACGCGGGCCGGGTCGGTGCGGACCAGCTCGGTGCGGCCGAAGAAGCGGTGGCCGTGGGCGCGGAAGCCGGTGACGTCCATCGCGTAGGCGGCGCCGGTCTCCAGCAGGTCCTGCGGGCGGTCCTGGCGGCGGGGGCGTACGGCCTTGTCGTGATTGACGCCGAAGCCGCCGGGCTCGTCGGGGTTGCCGGGGGCGCCGTCGCGCCAGACGAAGCCGTGGAACGGGGCGACGGTGACGGCGGTGTCGGCGCCGTCCAGGGCGACCGCCTCCGCGACCCGGCCGATCTCCTCGGCGAGCAGGAAGGGGCTGGTGCACTGCACGAGCAGCACCACGTCGACGGTGGCCTCTGTGCGCTCCTCGAAGGCGTCCAGGGCGTGCAGGACGGCGGCCTCGGAGGTGGCGGTGTCGCCGGCGATGGCGGCGGGCCGGGTGACGACCTCGGCGCCGGCCGCGCGGGCCGCGGCGGCCACGGCCGCGTCGTCGGTGGAGACGACCACGTCGGTGACGGCGGGGGCGGCCAGGCAGGCGCGCACCGCGCGGGCCACCAGCGGGACGCCGCCCACGGGGGCGAGGTTCTTGGCAGGCACCCCCTTGGAGCCGCCGCGCGCCGGGATCACGGCGAGCACCCGGCGCGGCGGGTCACCCGGATCGGCGGGCCAGTGGGTCATGGGGTCAGCTCCTCGAAAGGCTTCGGAAAGTTGGGAGGTCGGGGTGTTCACGGCACTCACGGCGTCCGAGGTGTTCACGGCATTCACGGCGTGCGGGATGTTCACGGCATTCACCGTGTTCACGGCGTTCACCGCGTCCGGCGTGTTCACAGCTCGCCCATTCGCCGGATCACCGGGGCGACCCGCTGGACGCCGTGCCGGTACGCGCCCCGGGCGGCCCGGCGCACGATCTGCCGGACGGGTCCGGCCTCCGCGCGGGTGGCGGGGCTGCCGGGTAGCGGGGCCCCGTCCGGGCCCAGGTGGTGGCGGGCGAGGATGCCGGGCAGATAGCCGGGCGCGGTCTCGGGCGTGTAGTAGGGCTCCAGTGGCGGCAGCGCGCCGGACCGCTCCAGCAGGCCGGCGATCCGCGCGCGGGCCGCGTCGAAGGCGCCCGCGTACGAGCCGTCGGCGGCGACCCCCTGCCGGGCCAGCCACTCCACGTCGGGCTCGGGCCGGTACCCGGCGTCCAGCCGGTCCCACGAGGTGAGGCACCCCGAGCCCAGGAAGTGGTGGTTGCCCAGCGCCTCCCGCACCCCGAGGTCGGTCAGCACGGCCGTCGGAATGCGCCGGTGCAGCGACTCCAGGGCGGCGGTGGAACTGACGGTGACCAACAGGTCGGTCCGGTCCAGCACCTCGCCCATGTGCCCGTACACCAGACGGAAGTTGGCCGGCAGCTCCCGCCCCCGGACCAGCTTCTGGTACGGCAACTCCTCGATGTGCGTGGTGTGTTCGCCGGGCTTGGAGCGCAGCTTGAGCAGCACCTCGCGCTCGGGGTGCCGCCGGGCGTGCCCGATGAGCCGCTCCAGCAGGTAAGTTCGGTCGGCCCGGTTCTCCGGTACGGAGGGCTGCGCCGCGAACGTCACCGTGTACGGCGCCCGTTCACCCCCGTACGCCTCCCCGCCGAGGAACGGCAGCGCGACCTCGGTGACCGCGCCGGCGTCCGCCCCGACCCCCTCGTACACCGCGCGGAACCGGTCCGCGTCCTGGGCCGAGTTGGCGAGGACGAGGTCGGCGCCGTGCCGGAGCAGCAGGCCGTCGGCGAGCTTCTCGTAGACGACACCGACGTAACCGGTGACGACGACCGGCCGCGGGCCGCTGCCCCAGGCGTGGCGCAGGCCGTGCAGCATGGCCTGTACCCCGCCGCCGACCAGCGCGAGGACCAGGATGTCGTAGGACTCCCCGGTCATGGCGCGCAGGAACTCCGCACCGGTGACCTCGCGGAGCGAGTCGGCGGTGGCGCCGGTCTCCGCGAGCTGGCGGGGTGTCGGGGTGGCCCGGCCCCGCAGGAGGTAGCCGTCGAGGCGGATTCCGGCGTCGGCGGGAGCGATACGGCGCGCGGTGAGCGCGCCCCACTTCCACCGGGTGTCGGAATCGGCGAGGACGGCGATCCGCGGGGACTTCGTTGCACTGGCTGGCACACCGAGGACGCTAGGAAGCGATTCGTAGCCCCGGCCCAACCCGAACTCAACAAACGGTTAACAGCACATCGACGAATGGGGATTCGGGCCCGGATCGGCCTTCAGGAAAACCTGGTTCACGGCTTCGCCACGCGTCGTTCACCCGGTATCAAGGCGAGCGTCGACCCGAATGCCGGGCCCCGCCCTAACGTCCTCGGCGTGGTCAAGCTCTCGGTCATCGTGCCGTTCTACAACGTGCAGCAATACGCGCCGGACACATTGAGGAGTCTTCGTGCGAACGCGCGGGACGATTACGAGTTCATTCTCGTGGACGACTGTTCCCGCGACGGGACACCGGGCATCCTCGAGCGCGCCGGACGCGAACTGCCGGGCGCCGTCGTCGTCCGGCACGAGCGCAACGGCGGTCTGGCGACCGCCCGCAACACCGGTCTGGACCGGGCGCGCGGCGAGTACCTGACGTTCCTCGACGGCGACGACTGGCTCGCCCCCGGCTATTACGACCAACTGGTCGCGCACATGGACGAGTTGGGGTGCGACTTCCTGCGCACCGACCATGTCCAGTGCACCGCGCGGGCCCGGTCCGTGCACCGGGTGCCGCACGGCCGGCGCGGGGTCGTGCTGGACCCGAGGGCGGCCATCCTGCCCGCGGACCGGTCGACGTCGGTGGACTACGCGTACGCCTGGGCCGGGATCTACCACCGGCGGCTCGCGGAGAAGGGACTGCTGCACTTCACGGACGGGCTGCGCACGGCGGAGGACCGGCCGTGGATCTGGCGGCTGCACCGGGAGGCGGAGTCGTTCGCCGTGGTGGGGCTGCTCGGCGTCTTCTACCGGCGCGGGGTCGCCTCCTCGCTGACCCAGATCGGCGATGTCCGCCAGCTCGATTTCCTGCGCGCGTTCGACCAGGTCATAGCCGAAACGGCCGCCGACCGGGACGCGAAGGAACTGCTGCCGAAGGCCGTGCGCACCTATTGCGCGATCATTTCCCACCATCTGGGAAGCATCGAAAGGTTCGAGCCCCCGGTGGCGAGAAAACTGAAATCCCTGAGCGCGGCCGCCCTTCGGCGTATGCCGCAGGACGTGCTGAACGAGGCGCTGGACTCGATGGACCTCGCCCGCGCCACCCGCCTGCGCCGGCTGCGCCGCCGCCCCTCCCCCGCCGGGGCCGCCGCGTGACCACCCAGATCTTCCAGGCGTCCACGCTGTACGGCGTGGCCACGCTGGCCGCCGCCCTGGACTCCGGCTGCTTCGCCCCCGCCGACCGGCGCGTGCTGCTGGTCTGCAACAACGCGACGACCCCGGAGACCACGCCCCCGCTGGACGAGATGCCCGGCTTCGAGCGGCTCCGGGACCGGTTCGACGACGTGCTCTCCTACAACGAGACCATCCACCCCTTCCACCCCGGCGGCTGGCTGCCCCGCGTGGACGACATGCCGCTGTGGCAGCGGTACTTCCGCCACGAGTGGCAACTCGGTGACGAACCGGTCGAGTTGGCGGTCGAGTCGATCCAGGTCAACCCGTCACTCGCGCTCGCGCAGATCTTCACCGGCGCCCCCGTCACGGTCTACGCCGACGGCCTGATGAGCTACGGCCCGACCCGCAACAAGATCGACCCGCTGGTCGGCACCCGCGTGGACCGACTGCTTCACCTCGACCTCGTACCGGGCCTGAAGCCGCTGCTGCTCACCGAGTTCGGGGTCCCGGCCGAGATCGTGCCGTCCGCCGCCTTCACCAAGGTGCTGGCCGAACTCGCCTCCACCGGAGACGAGTTGCCCGCGATCGAGGAACCCGCACTGCTGCTGGGCCAGTACCTCTCCGCGCTGGACATCCTCACCCCGGACGAGGAGGAGGCGCTGCACGTCCGCATGCTGCGCGGCGCGGTCCAACTGGGCCACACCCGCGTGGTGTTCAAGCCGCACCCCACCGCACCGGCCCGCTACGCCCGCACCCTGGAGGAGGAGGCGGAGCGGCTCGGGGCGGACCTCA
Organism: Streptomyces bauhiniae; assembly: GCF_004784475.1. Lineage (GTDB taxonomy): Bacteria > Actinomycetota > Actinomycetes > Streptomycetales > Streptomycetaceae > Streptomyces > Streptomyces seoulensis. Next base: position 362,812 of record NZ_SRRT01000001.1, on the reverse strand, counting down.
CGGTGCTGGACACCCCGGTGCTGGCCGAGGTGCTGTACCAGCGGATGCGCCCGGCGCTGGTCGTCGGCTGCTTCTCCACCGCCCTGCTGACCGCCGCCACGCTGTACGGCCTGCCGGTCGCGCGGGTCGGCACCGGCACCCTGCTGGAGCGGCTCGCCCCCTACGAGAACAGCAACCGGGTGCCGGTCACCGTGGTCGACGCGCTGCTGCCCGAGCTGGGCGACCGGGCGGCCGTCACCGAGGGGCGGCGCGGCATGGCGGTCACCGAAATGGGCGAACTGGTAAGCGCGGTGGGCTTCGCCATGCAGCCGAAGATCCTGCCCAAGCTGCGCGCCGAGGTGGAGGGCTTCCTCGCCCGGCACCTGGACCCGGCCACCCTGCGCTACTTCAAGCGCCGCCGGCTGACCGTGCTGGGGCTGCCCGGCGGGGTGCCCGCGCAGCTCGCGTTCATCCCGCGCAACGCCACCGTCCGCCGGGTGGCCCGCCGGGCGCGCGGCCTGCGCCGGACCGCCCGCGGCTGACCCGCCCTCCCACCGAATCGATGCCAAGGACCGTGCAGATGACCGCCACCTCCCCGCTGGCCCCGCCCGCCGGCCTCTCCCAGCCGGTCGTCACCGGGGCGCGGGGGCGGCTGCTCGCCCTGGACGGGCTCCGGCTCGTGGCCGCGCTGATGGTGTGCATGTACCACTACACCGGGCGCGGCGGGACGATCTCGGAGTCCTGGCACCAGAGCCCGTCCGAGGTCTTCCCCCGGCTCTCCCAGATCACCCCCTACGGCTGTCTGGGCGTGCAGTTCTTCTTCGTGATCAGCGGCTTCGTGATCTGCATGAGCGGCTGGGGCCGCACCCTCGGCGACTTCTTCCGCTCCCGCGTGGCCCGGCTGTACCCCGCCTACTGGGTGGCGCTGGTGCTGGTCACCGGGGCGGCCTTCGTGCTGCCGGTGGTGGTGCATCCGGTGCGGGCGGACGAGTTCCTGGTCAACCTGACCATGCTCCAGCAGCCGATGGGCGCCCACCGGATACTCGGCGTGTGCTGGACGCTCTGGGCGGAGGTCCGGTTCTACGCGCTGTTCGCCCTGTTCGTGGTGTGGCGCGGGGCGACCTACCGGCGCGTGGTGCTGTTCGCCTGCGTCTGGACGCTGGCCGCCGCGATCTCCACCACCGCGGGCAACGCCCTCACCGACGCCCTGGTCATGCCGGAGTACGCCCCGTTCTTCGTCGGCGGACTCGCGCTGTACCTGATCCACCGCTTCGGCAGCAGCCCGCTGCTGTGGGGGCTGGTGGCGATGTCCTGGCTGCTCGGGCAGAGCGCGGCCGTGCGCGGGCTGTGGCATCCGGGGGCGCACGGCGACTTCACCCGGCATCCGGTGGTGATCGTCACCGTGGTCACGCTGGCCTTCGCCTCGGTGGCGGCCGTCGCGCTGGGCTGGACCCGGTGGGCGTCCTGGCCGTGGCTGGTGACGGCGGGCGCGCTGACCTACCCGTTCTACCTGGTGCACGAGCACCTGGGCTGGTTCGCGGTACGGGTGCTGCACCGGGGGCTGGGGCTCGGCGCGTGGCCGACGCTGGGGCTGACGGTGGCGGGGATGCTGGTGCTGGCGTGGCTGCTGCACCGGTTCGTGGAGAAGCCGTTCGGGCCCAAGCTGCGCCGGTCGCTCAAGAGCTGAGCTACCGGATGCCGCACGCGGCCTCGATCCCGGCGACGATCAGCTTCAGGCCGTCCTCGAACTGCTCGTCGTAGTCGTCGAAGAGCAGCTTCCCGGCCTCGGCCGCGAGCGGGAACTCGGCCAGCCTGCGCGCCCGTTCCTCGACGTCGTACCCCTCGCGCCGCTCGCCGGGCAGTGGCCGTACGCCCTGTTCCTCGGTGACGAAGCCGATGGTGTACATGTTCGCCGTGCGCATCGCCTGCACGGCCTGGGTCAGGGTGAAGCCGGCGGCGGTGAAGACGCGCAGGTGGGACTCCATGGCGGGGGCGTGCTCGGTGCCGGTGAAGCGGGAGCCGCTGAAGACCTTGGCGCCGTCGCGGTAGCCGGTGAGCGCGCTGCGCAGCCCCCGGCAGGCCGCCAGCAGCCGTTCCTGCCAGGTGTCGGCGGGGTCGAGCACCGCGCCGGCCGTCATCCGCCGGTACATCTCGGTCGCCATCTCGTCCAGCAGCGCCTGCTTGTCCTTGAAGTGCCAGTACAGCGCGGGTGCCTTGACGTCCAGCTCGCGGGCGATGGCGCGCAGGGTCAGGCCGTCCAGGCCGGTCTCGTTCAGCAGCCGCAGCGCGGTGTCGGCGACCTTGCGGCGGTCCAGGGGGGCGCGTCGTTCCGTACTCACGCTTGACAGCTTAACAACGTTAAGGGCACGCTCGTGGGTGACGGCACTTAACGGCGTTAAGGAGATCTGCCATGAATGCCCCGATGGATGTGGATGTGCTGGTGGTGGGGGCCGGTCCGACCGGGCTGACCCTCGGGGTGGACCTCGCCCGGCGCGGGGTGGAGGCGCTGGTGGCGGAGCGGGCGGACACGCTGTTCCCCGGTTCGCGCGGCAAGGGAATCCAGCCGCGCACCCAGGAGGTCTTCGACGACCTCGGCGTGCTGGACGCGATGCGCGCGGCCGGTGGCCCGTACCCGCCCCGGATGATCTGGCGGGACGGCCAACAGGTCGGCGTACGGCCGATGTTCGAGCCGGTGGAGGCGACCGAGGGCGCCCCGTACACCGCCCCGCTGATGGTCGCCCAGTGGCGCACCCAGGAGGTGCTGCACGCCCGGCTGACCGAGCTGGGCGGCCAGGTCGCCTTCGGCCGCGAGCTGACCGGCCTGGACCAGGACCCCGAGGGCGTGACCGCGCACTTCGCGGACGGTACGACGGTCCGCGCCCGGTACCTGGTCGCGGCCGACGGCGGCCGGTCGGCGGTCCGGCGCGCGGTGGGCGTCGGCATGACCGGGGAGACGGTGGACCCGAGCCCGTTCCTGGTCGCGGACGTCCGGGTGCGCGGTCTTGACCGGGAGCACTGGCACGCCTTCCCCGGCGAGGACGGCACCGGTCTCATGCTGTGCCCGCTGGCCGGTACGGAGGACTTCCAGTTGGCCGCGCGGCTGCCCGAGGGCGAGATACCCGACCTGACCCTGGAGGGCCTGCGCAAGCTGGTCGGCGCCGGTACGCATCTCGACCCCGAGGACCTCACCGAGGTGCGCTGGGCCTCGGAGTTCCGGCCGCGCGCGGCACTCGCGGACCGGTTCCGGGCGGGCCGGGTCTTTCTCGCCGGTGACGCGGCCCATGTGCACTCACCGGCGGGCGGGCAGGGGCTGAACACCAGCGTCCAGGACGCCTACAACCTGGGCTGGAAGCTGGGCGCGGTACTGCGGGACGGCGCCCCGGACACCCTCCTCGACACCTACGAGGAGGAGCGCCGCGCCAACGCCGCCGCCATGCTGGACCTCTCCACGGGGGTGCACCGGGGCGAGGTCCAGCGGGGGAAGGCGACGGTCCAACTCGGCCTGGGCTACCGGGAGTCGTCCCTGAGCGAGGACACCCGCGCGGAGCCCACCGGGATACGCGCCGGCGACCGAGCCCCGGACGGCACGGTGGACGGCGTCCGCCTCTTCGACGCCTTCCGGGGCCCGCACTGGACCCTCCTGGGCGCCGAACTCCCCGGCGTGCGCTCCCTGCCGGCGGCGTACGGCCCCGGCGTCTTCCTGGTCCGCCCGGACGGTTACGTCGGCTGGGCGGGCGACTCGGCCGAGGGACTCGGTGCCTACGCCCGCCGCGTCGGTTTGGCCTGACCTAGCCGGCCGCCAGCGACAGCTTCACCGCGAAGCCGAGGAAGAGCACCCCGGCCGCCGAGGTGGCCGTCGCCGAGAGCCGCCTGCGGCGGCGGAACGCGGCGGCCAGCCTGGTGCCGCTGAAGATCAGGGCGGTGAGGTAGAGGAAGCTGGCGGCCTGCGCGAAGGCGCCGAGGACGACGAAGGACAGCGCGGGATAGGCGTAGGCCGGGTCCACGAACTGGACGAAGAAGGCCACGAAGAACAGGATCGCCTTCGGGTTGAACAGGCTGACCACCAGCGCCCGCCGGAACGGCCGCTCGGCCTCCGCCGTCTCCTCGGCCGCGGCCTCCGCCACCACCGGCGCCCGCCGGGTGCGCCACATCTGCCAGGCGGCCCGCAGCATCCCGATCGCCAGCCAGGTCAGATAACCGGCCCCCGCGTACTTCACGATCCCGAACAGCACCGCGTTCGCCTGCAACAGCGAGGCCACCCCGGCCGCGGACAACGTCATCAGCACGGTGTCCCCGCACCACACCCCGGCAGCCGCCGTATACCCCGGCCTGACCCCCTTCCGCGCCGCCACCGACAGCACGTACAGCGAGTTGGGCCCCGGAAGCAGAATGATGAGCAGCAGCCCGGCCAGGTAGGCGGGGAGATCGATGACACCGAACATGGGAGCGAGTGTCGCACGCGGACGTGGGCAGCTCAGCGGGCGTCCGGTGGCTGATACGTCCCCCACACCGACCGCAGCGTGTCGCAGACCTCGCCCAGGGTGGCCTCGGCGCGGAGGGCGCGTTTCATGGGTGGGAGGACGTTGGCCGTGCCCTCGGCGGCCTCGCGGAGGGCGAGGAGGGCCGTGTCGGTGGCGTGGGCGTCGCGATGGGCGCGGAGGCGGGCCAGGCGGTCGCGTTGGCGGGTCTCCAGGGCCGGGTCCACGCGGAGGGGGGTGTACGGCTCCTCCTCGTCCAGGCGGAAGCGGTTCACGCCGACGACGATCCGTTCGCCGGACTCCGTCTCGCGGGCGATCCGGTACGCGTTCCGTTCGATCTCGGCCTTCTGGTAGCCGAGTTCGATGGCCGCCTCCGCGCCGCCCAGTTCCTCGACCCGGCGCAGCAGCGCCAGCGCGGTCCGCTCCACGTCATCGGTGAGCCGTTCCACCGCGTACGACCCGGCGAAGGGGTCGACGGTGGCGGGCACGTCGGTCTCGTGGGCGAGGATCTGCTGGGTGCGCAGGGCGAGGCGGGCGCTCTTGTCGGTGGGCAGGGCGAGGGCCTCGTCGAAGGCGTTGGTGTGCAGGGACTGGGTGCCGCCGAGCACCGCGGCGAGCGCCTGGACGGCGACCCGGACGAGGTTGGCCTCCGGCTGCTGGGCGGTGAGCTGGACCCCGGCGGTCTGGGTGTGGAAGCGCAGCATCCACGACCTCGGGTCCCGCGCCCCGAACTCCTCCCGCATGATCCGGGCCCACATCCGGCGCGCGGCACGGAACTTGGCGACCTCCTCCAGCAGGGTCGTACGCGCCACGAAGAAGAAGGACAGGCGCGGGGCGAAGTCGTCCACGGCCATGCCGGCGGCGAGCGCGGCGCGGACGTAGGCGATCGCGTCCGCCAGCGTGAAGGCGATCTCCTGTGCGGGCGAGGCTCCGGCCTCGGCCATGTGGTAGCCGGAGATCGAGATGGTGTTCCAGCGGGGCAGCTCGCGCGCGCAGTACGCGAAGAGGTCGGCGGTCAGCCGCAGCGAGGGGCGGGGCGGGAAGATGTAGGTGCCGCGCGCGATGTACTCCTTGAGGATGTCGTTCTGGACGGTGCCGGTCAGGCGGTCGCCCGGTATCCCCCGCTCCTCGGCCACCAGCTCGTACAGGAGCAGCAGTACGGCCGCCGGGGCGTTGATCGTCATCGAGGTGGAGACCCGGTCCAGCTCGATCCCGTCGAACAGCTCCCGCATGTCCTCGACCGAGTCCACCGCCACCCCGACCCGGCCGACCTCGCCGCGTACGAGGGGCGCGTCGGAGTCGTACCCCATCTGGGTCGGCAGGTCGAAGGCGACCGAGAGGCCGGTGACGCCGTGGGCGATCAGGTCGCGGTAGCGGGCGTTCGACTCGGCGGCGGTGCCGAAACCGGCGTACTGACGCATGGTCCAGGGGCGGCCGGTGTACATGGTCGGGTACACGCCACGGGTGTAGGGGTACGCGCCCGGTTCGCCCAGCTCGGTGGCGGGGTCCCAGCCGGTCAGGGCGTCGGGGCCGTAGACCGGCTCGACCGGGGTGCCCGACTCCGACTCTCGCGCCATGGCTGCCTCCCGAGGGCTGCGGTCGCCTTCCACGATGCCTCGTTGTTCGGCGGCGGGCGCGCGGGGGAAGCATCCCCGGCATGAGGATTCCGGGGAGCACCGTCGCCCTGTTCGCCTCGGCCGCCGCCCTCGCCGTGGCGCTCGGAGGGTGCAAGCCGCCGCCGCAGGGGGCCGACGGGAAGCCGCAGTACCCGGTCCACTTCGACACGCCGTCCGCCCGGCCGCACACCACGACGCGGGCGGCCCTGTTCTCGCGCGGGGACAGCGGGACCGGCGTACGGGAGTTGCAGGCACGCCTGCGTCAGGTGGAGTGGCTGAACGACGGGCCGACCGGGGAGTACGACGACCTCACCGAGCAGGCGGTCAGCGGCTTCCAGGGCAAGCGCGGACTGCCCCGTACGGGCCGCGTGGACCACGTGACCTGGCAACGGCTGCTCGCGATGACGCACCGGCCGGGCCAGTGGGAGCTGTATCTGATGGGCGGCCAGCCCGCCGCCCCGCCCGACCCGCGCTGTCTGACCGGGCGGGTGCTGTGCGTGAGCAAGACCAGCCGGACCCTGCGCTGGATGATTGACGGCCGCACGCTCACCACGGTCTCGGTCCGCTTCGGCTCGCAGTACACCCCGACCCGCGAGGGTGTGTTCAGCATCTACTGGAAGTCCCGGCACCATGTGTCGACGCTCTACGACTCCCCCATGCCGTACGCCATGTTCTTCAGCGGCGGCCAGGCGATCCACTACTCCTACGACTTCGCGGCGCACGGGTACGCGGGCGGTTCGCACGGCTGCGTGAACGTGCGGGACGAGGGGGCGATCGCGTCGCTCTTCGCACAGGTGCGGAACGGGGACCGGGTGGTGGTGTACCGCTGAGCGGGGTTTCTCCCTGTGGGGGCGCGGGCGGGACCGGGGGAACGTGTCCCGCCCGCGCCAATGCACGAGCCTTGGGGTACGGGGGGAACCCCGGCTCAGTGCGACGGCCGATGACCAGTCGGCTCACTCAGTACTGCGCCGTCGCCTCCAGAAACGTCACACCTTTCCGAAACAAATTTTCGGAATTGGCAAAGTCGCAGGTCAGAGGGGATTTGGCGGGTCGACGGAAGGTTGAGGTGGAGGCGCGGGCGGGGGGTGCGGCCGTCGTCGTCGCCCTGGTTGTCGTCGTCCCGGCCGCCGCTCTTGTCCTCGCCGCCCGTGTCAGCCTTGCCGCCCGTGTCACCCTTGCCGCCCCTGCCGTCCGGGTCCCGGCGATCGAGGGTGCGGCCGTTCGCCTCGGCGGCGGCAAGCAGGGCCCGGCAGTAGACCTTGACCCGCGTCGGGCCGCCCGCGAGGCCCTCCAGGGTCCGCCGGTTCCCGGCGTCCGGCTCCCGGCCTTCCCGCAGGTCGCGGCAGGCGGTCGCGGCGGCCCACCAGCGGGCGGCGGGGCGGCGCGAGGGCGCGGCGGAGGGGGGCCGGCCGGTGGCTTCGCCGGTGCTGCCGGTCTCCTCGCGGGAGGCGTCGGGGGCCGGTGCGCGGGGTGTGACGTCCGGGGTGCCCGAGGTGCCCGGCGAGGGGGCCGGGGTCGCCGGGTCGCTGGGGCGGACCGGGGTCGCGGCGGCGGAGACGGAGGCGCCGGGCCGGGGGGCGTCGTGCCGGAACGGGCCGGGCAGCACCCCGCTGCCCGCAGCCACCGCGACCCCGCCCAGCGTGCCGGCGGCCAGCGCGGCGGCGAGACCGAACCGGACGGGCCGGCCCCAGCGGGAGCGGCGGGTACGGGGTGCGGGGGCGCCGATGCGGACGAGGCCGGCGTCGCCGTACCCGTACGCGCTCTCGGCGGGCACGGTCGCGCGGGCGTCCCGGAACGCGGCCAACGCGGCCTTCTCTCCGGGGAGTTCACCGGTCGCGGGCGCGCCCTGGGCGGCGAGGGTGCCGAGCAGTCCGGCGAGCCGGTCGGCGGGGACGCGCGCCTCGGCGTCGACGGCTTCCAACGGCTCACCGCGCAGCAGACGTTCCGACGTCTCACCGTCCAGCCACTTGTCGTGCTCGTCGGCCATCACATGTCCTTCTGCGTCCGCGTACGCGGATGCGTCACACTCGCGGACCGCACCGCGCCACCGCGCGGCGTCCGCTGGGGCGGGAGCGCGTCGAGCCCTCCCGCCGATTCCGGGTCGGCGCCGAGGAGTTCGGCCAGCCGCTTCAGCCCCCGGTGCGCGGCGGTACGGACGGCGCCCGCGCGCTTGCCGAGCGTCTCGGCGGCGGTCTTGGCGTCGAGCCCGACCACCACACGCAGCACGACGGCCTCGGCCTGGTCCTGCGGGAGGCGGGCGATGAGGGAGAGGGTGCCGTCGGTGGTCAGGGCCTCGATGGCCTCACCGGCGGTGTCCGACTCGGCGGCCCTGCCGGTCAGTTCGGTCTCGTCGCCGCCTATCAGGGGGCGGCGGCCGCGCATCCGTATGTGGTCCAGGGCGCGGTTCCGGGCTATGCGCGCGGCCCAGCCCCGGAAGCGGTCGGCGTCGCCGCTGAACCGGTCGAGGTCGCGGGCGATCTGGAGCCACGCCTCGGACGTGACGTCCTCCGCGTCCAAGTCGCCGACCAGCGTGCGTACATAGCCGAGCAGCCGTGGATGCACCGCGCGGTACACCGTACGGAACGCGGTCTCGTCCCCCGCCTGAGCCGCGCGCACCGCGGCCGTCAACTCCGCGTCGTCCCCCTGCACCGCACTCCCTTTACGCCCGTCACTCGGTCGGCGCGAAAGGCACGTTACGGCCTGAAACCGCTGCTCGTCCACGTCTGTGGAAGATGCAACTGACTCGTGACACGGGCCGGTGTGACATATGACGCGGCCATGACGCAGAACAACATGACGGACCGCCCGCGGTCCGCACCACGCAACGGCCGGAGTCTCTCCTGTGGGGGGTGGCGACTCCGGCCGTTGCTCTGGCGGTTCCGCGGCGCGTTCTCATATGGAACTCACATGTAAACGCTCTCGGAGCCACAGGCGGACAGGCCAGCCTTTCGGGCCATGGGATCTGTGATCAGAGGCCGGGCCGTCCTGGTCAACGGCGCGCTGGCCGTGCTGCTGGCCGGGGGCATCGGCCTCGCTTACGTGTCGCTCGGCGACGATGAGGCGACTGCCTCGGCCACCACGAGGAGTACGACGGTGATGCGCGGCGACCTCACCGCGTCGGTGTCGGCGTCCGGTTCGGTGGAGAGCGCGACGCAGCGGGCGCTGGCCTTCACCGGCTCGGGAACTGTGACCAAGATCTACGTCGAGGTCGGTACCACGGTGAAGAAGGGCCAGAAGCTGGCCGAGCTGGACCGGACCGAGGCGCAGGAGCAACTCGACTCCGCGAAGGCGGAGTTGGCCGTGGCCGCCGAGGCGGACACCAGCACCTCGCAGGGCTACGCGAGCTATGTGCAGGCGAAGAACGCCGTGAGCACCGCGCAGCGGGCGCTCGACGGGACGGTGCTGTACGCGCCGTTCGCCGGGACCGTCACCGCCGTGAACGGGAGCGTCGGTGACTCCGCCTCGGGCTCCTCGGGGTCCGCCGGCTCCACGGGCTCCTCCTCTTCTTCGTCTTCTTCCTCTTCCTCTTCTTCGGCTTCTTCGTCGAGTGGTTTCATCGATCTCGCCGACCCCGGAAAGGTGCAGGTGACGGGGGACTTCACCGAGTCGGACGCCACCCAGCTCAAGGTCGGGCAGGAGGCGGCGGTCACCTTCGCCGCGCTGTCGGGCGTCACGGCCCAAGGTGAGGTGGCCGCGATCGACAGCACGCCGACCACCGAGAACAACGTCGTCACCTTCGCGGTGACGATCACCCTGAAGGAGAAGCCCGCGCAGGTACGGATCGGGCAGACCGCCAGCGCGACGGTCACCGTCTCCCGGGCCGAGGACGCGCTGTACGTGCCGAGCGCCGCGGTCACGAACGCGGGCGGGCAGAGCACGGTGACGGTGCTCGAGAACGGCCGGCCGGTCGTGAAGACGGTGACCGTGGGCATCGCCGGCAGTACGGGCACGGAGATCAAGTCCGGCCTGGAGGAGGGCGAGCAGGTCCAGCTCACGGTCTCCACCGGCACGAGCGGCAGCGGCTCGCAGATGCCGGGCGGCGGCTTCGGCGGCGGTATGGGCGGCGGCATGGGCGGCGGACGCGCCCAGGGCGGCGGTGGCCGGTGAGCACCCCCGTCATCGAGGTCCGCGACGTCACCAAGGTCTACGGGCAGGGTGAGACGGTCGTCAACGCGCTGCGGGAGACCAACCTGACGGTCGAGCAGGGCGACTACGTGGCGATCATGGGACAGTCCGGTTCCGGCAAGTCCACGCTGATGAACATCCTGGGCTGCCTGGACGTGCCGACGGACGGGCGCTACTTCCTGGACGGCACGGACGTCAGCGGGCTCAGCGAGCGGCAGTTGTCGATCCTCCGGAACAGGAAGATCGGGTTCATCTTCCAGAGCTTCAACCTCATACCCCGGATGACGGCCCTCGCCAACGTCGAACTCCCCCTCGCCTACGGCGGGGTGAAGGCGGCCGAGCGGCGCAGGCGGGCACGCGCGGCACTGGACCTGGTCGGGCTCTCCGAGCGGACCGGTCACGAGCCGAACGAGCTGTCCGGCGGACAGCAGCAGCGCGTAGCCGTGGCACGCGCGCTGGCCACCGCGCCGTCCCTGCTCCTCGCCGACGAGCCGACCGGCAACCTCGACAGCAAGTCGACCCTCGACGTCCTCGATGTCCTCGACCAGCTCTCGGCGTCCGGCCGCACCATCGTCCTGATCACCCACGAGGACGAGGTCGCCAAGCGCAGCAAGCGGGTGATTCGCCTGGTCGACGGCGAGATCGTGGAGGACCGCAGACAGTGAACCCCTTCGAGATCCTCAGGTTCGCCCTGCGCGGCCTGGGCGCCAACAAGCTCCGCAGCGGGCTGACGACGCTGGGCATCCTCATCGGCGTCGGCGCCGTCATCCTCCTGGTGGCGGTCGGCAACGGCTCCTCCCGGCAGATCCAGGACAGCATCGCCCGGCTGGGCGCGGGCGCCCTGACCGTGTCGACCTCGACCACCGGTCAGGGCGGCGCAGGCCGTCAGGCCGGCCCGGGTGCCGCGGGTGGACAGCAGACGGGCACCGGGCCGCGCACCCAGGCCAGGAAGCTGACGGTGGAGGACGCCAAGGCGCTGGTCGACCCGGTGAGCACACCCTCGGTCGAGAGCGCCTCCCCGGTGGTCAACGCCAGCTCCCAGACCACCACGTACCTGACGGCCAGTCACAGCATCGGCCAGTTCGTCGGCAGCGACTCCGCGTACTTCAAGGCGAACAACAAGACGCTCCGGCGCGGTTCGCTCTTCACCGCCGCACAGGTCGCCTCCGGTGCCAAGGTCGCCGTCATCGGGCAGACCGTCGCCGAGGAGCTGTTCGGCCGGGTCGACCCGATCGGCAAGAGGATGAACGTCAACGGCGCCTTCTTCACCGTGATCGGGGTCCTCGCGGAGTCCGGCTCGTCCTCCAGCGGCTTCCAGGACGCCGACGACACCGCCATCGCGCCCTACACCGCCGTCCAGGGCACGCTCACCAGCTACGGCGCGCTCAGCCAGATCGTCGTCCAGGCCAAGACCCCGGACGCGGTCGACGCGGCGCAGGCCGAGGTCACCACGGTGCTCGACCAGCGGCACGGCACGACCGACTTCCAGGTCTTCAACCAGGCCAGCCTGCAGTCGGCCGCCGCCGAGTCCAGCGAGACCTTCACCGTCCTGCTCGGTGCGGTCGCGGCGATCAGTCTCCTGGTCGGCGGCATCGGCGTCACCAACATCATGCTCGTCACCGTCACCGAACGCACCCGCGAGATCGGCATCCGCAAGGCCATCGGCGCCCCCAGGGGAGCCATCCTCGGCCAGTTCATCACCGAGGCCACCATTCTCTCCCTGATCGGCGGCGTCCTCGGGGTCGTCGCGGGCGTCGTCAGCAGCCGGTTCGAGATCGTCGGCGTGCAGCCGGTGATCGCCCCCTGGTCGATCGGCCTCGCGCTCGGCGTATCGGTCGTCATCGGCCTCTTCTTCGGCAGCTACCCGGCCAACCGTGCCGCCTCGCTGCGCCCCATCGAGGCGCTGCGTCATGAGTGAGGACAGATCCTTGAACCAAGACACCGACATCCTGGCCGACTCCCCGTTCCCCGGGGACCTCGACGCCGAGCTCGAGTCGGCGCCCGCGCGCAGGCGTCCGCCCGGGGCGGCGCTCTTCCTGATCGCGGGAATCGTGGCCGTCTGCGGGTTCATCGGCGGCGTGTACGCGGAGAAGGGCGACGACACCGCCTCCGCCACTCGGCCCGGCGGCGGTCAGATGCCCGGCGGCAGGTCGCAGGGAGGCGGGTCGGGCTTCCCCGGCGGAGGCGGCCTGGGAAGTGGCGGCCAGGGCGGTGGCGGCCAGGGCGGTGGCGGCCAGGCGCGCCAGGGAATGTCCTTCGGAACCGTCAGCAAGATCAAGGACGGGGTGGTGGAGGTCACGACACAGGACGGCAAGACCGTCGAGATCAAGACCGGTGACTCGGTCGTCCTCCGGCCCCAGGGCTCCGGCCAGGGCTCCGCGCCGGCCTCCGCCCCGACCGGAGGAGCACCGGAATGATCAGGACCAGGCGGATTCTGGGCGCGGCCGCGATCGTGGGCGTCCTGCTGGCCACGGTCGCCTGCGGCAGCGACAAGGCCGGACAGCAGCCTTCCGACGACTCCATGCAGGCATTCCAGGAGTGCCTCGGCGAGCACGGCGTGACCATGCCCGACCGGGGTGGACAGCGGCCCGAAGGCGCCCCCGGCGGACGCCCGTCCGGCGCGCCCGGCGGACGGCCGTCCGGCGCCCCGAGCGGGATGCCGGAAGGCGCGCCGTCCGGGACCCCGTCGGGGCGGCCCTCGGGCATGCCGAGCATGTCGGCGGAGCAGCAGGAGGCCATGCAGGCGTGCGCGTCCCTGCGGCCCCAGCAGGGCGGGTCCGGCGGCGACGGCTCGCGGAACGGAGGCTGACCGGTGGCGGCAGGGAACAGACGTCGGACGACGACAGGGAAGGGACGCCGGAAGGCCGCCGTGTACGGCGTGCTCGGCGCCGTCCTGATGGGCGGCGGGTTCATGACCGTCCGCGCCGAGGGCAGCACCGCCGCCCCATCGGCCGCAAAGCCCTCCACCACCGTCCCCGACGTGGAGGTCAGCACGGACCCGTCCGCCTCCGGGACGCTGGAGAGCCCCAGCACCCGCACACTGTCGTTCGCGACCGGAGGAACGGTGACGACGCTCAAGGTGAAGGCCGGTCAGAAGGTCGAGAAGGGCGACGTCCTGGCCCAGGTCGACTCCACCGGGGCCGTCGAGAGCAGGACGGCCGCCTACTGGTCCTACCTCTCCGCCTCCCAGGAGCTGAACGAGGCCGGCGAGGAGGGGTACCGGAAGGCGTACGCGTCCTATGTGAAGGCCCGCAACGCCTACCGCGAGGCCCAGCGGGCGGTGGAGGGCACGAAGATCGTCGCCCCGTTCGCCGGGACGGTGACCACGGTCGACGCCGAGGCCGGGCAGACGGTGTCCCAGGGGGCCGCGGTCCTCACCCTCACCGACCTGTCCCAGTTGCGGGTCAGCGCCGACTTCACCGAGGCCGACATCGCCGAACTGAAGGACGGCCAGAAGGCATCGGTCACCCTGGACTCCTCGGGCACCACGGTCCAGGGCCGGGTGACCTCGGTGTCGCCCGTACCCGTCACCACGGACAGCTCGGGCGGCACCGGCCAGGCAGGCGGTGGACAGCAGTCCTCAACCCAGGTGGTCCGCTACACCGTCCTGGTCGACCTGGACGACCTTCCCGCGACGGCCCGGGCAGGCCAGGCGGTGACCGTCGAGGTGCACGTCTGACGTGTCGGGTGGCCGGGGCCCCACGCGGGCCCCGGTGGTGGGGTCACGTGGGACGCGGAGCGCGGTGCGCCTCGTCCGCGTGGCCCTCCGGCGCGGCCGTCGCGTCGGGCAGGAGCAGGCGGAAGGCGCAGCCCTCGCCGGGGCGGTTGTCCAGTTCGAGACGTCCGCCGTGCGCCGCGGCGATGGCGGCGGCGATGGCGAGCCCGAGGCCGGAGCCCGGCTCGCGGTCGGCCCTGAATCCCGGTGCGCCCGACCGGTCGTGAGGGGTCGCGCGGTAGAAGCGGTCGAAGACGCGGTGGGCCTCGTCCGGCTTGATGCCGGGGCCGTCGTCGGCGACCTCGACCACGCAGACGGGTGTGCCGGGCGGCAGGGACCGGCCGCTGCCCGGGGCACCGCCTGCGGTGACCCGGGTGAGGCCGACCCTGACGCGGACGGCGGCCTCGGGGGGCGTGTGGACGGCGGCGTTGGACAGCAGGTTGCCCAGGACCTGGGCGAGCTGGTGGGGATCGCCGGGCGTCTCCACGATGTCGAGTTCCCCTCCGGTCCCGGCGCCCGAGGGCTCCCCCGCCCCGGCGGTTCCGGGGGGTCCGGGAGGGGCCGGGAGCGGTTCCAGGGTGACCGTGCGGTGGGGATGGCGTATCGCGGTGGTGGCGATGGCGTCGGCCGCGAGGGAGAGCAGGTCGACGGGTTCGCGGTGGGTCACGGGCGCCTCGCCGAGCTTGGCGAGGAGGAACAGGTCGTCCACCAGGCGGCTCATGCGGTCGGCGTTGTGGGCGATCAGGGCGTGCGCCTCGTGGCGCCGCCCGGCGGCCATGTCCGGCTCGTCCAGCAGGAGTTCCGCGAAGCCCTGGATGGCGGTGAGCGGCGTGCGCAGTTCGTGTCCGGCGTCGGCCATGAAGTGCCGCAGCCGCGCCTCGGAGGTCTCCGTGCGGTGCAGGGCGGTGCGCAGCCGGTCGAGCATGGTGTTGAGGGCCAGGCCGAGCCGGCCGACCTCGGTGTCCGGGTCCGCCACGGGGACGTTGAGCTCCAGGGCACCCCCGGTGATGTGCTGGGCGGTGTGCTCGACCCGGGTGAGCGGGCGCAGTCCCAGGCGGACGGCGCCGTTCCCGAGGACGACGACCCCCACGGCGACGGCGGCCCCGAGGGCCAGGCTGAGCCAGAGGAGTTTGGTGGTGGCGCCGTCCACGGTGTCCAGCGGGAGGGCGACGACGGCGCGCATGCGGTCGGGCCCCTCGTAGGCCACCACGCGCCAGCCGGAGCCCGACGCGCCGCCCTCGGCCGGGAGGGTGCTCGGCCGCCCCATGGTCAAGTTCAGGTCGGCCTTGCGCGCCGGGAGCCGGGGGCCGGGGCTCTCGCCGCTTCCCAGGGAGGTGCGCAGCAGGTGCCCGTCCCGGTCGTAGAAGTAGACGCGGTAGTCCGAGGGCAGGGTGTCGTCCGGCCTGGGAGGCTGCGGCGCCTTGCCCGTGCCGGCGTCCCCGTAGACCCGGCCGGGAGGACGGAAGTGGGCGAGCCGGTCGTCCACCTGGTCGGTGAGCCAGCCGCGCAGCACGGTGAGGCCGGCGAGCTGGCACAGCAGGACGGCGCCGGTGGCGAGGAGCGCCGCGATCAGGACGAGACGGCTGCGCAGGGAGCGCGGCCGCAGCCGGCGCAGCCGCCTCACCGGCCGGCCGTACGCGGCTCGTCGCGCGGCAGCCGCAGGCAGTACCCGACCCCGCGCACGGTGTGGATCAACGGGGTCGCGTCCTGGTCGAGCTTGCGGCGGAGGTTCTTGACGTAGGTGTCCACGATCCGGGTGTCGCCGGAGAAGTCGTACTGCCAGACCTGCTGGAGGATCTCGGCCTTCTCCACCACGCGCTCGGGCTGGGCGAGGAGGCAGGCCAGGAGCCGGAACTCCGTCGGGGACAGCTTCAGCAGCCGGCCCGCGCGGACCACGTCGTGGCTGTTCTGGTCGAGAGTGAGGTCGGCGTACCGCAGGGACGGCCGGCCCTCGTCCGCGGCGGGCGGGGTGTTGCTGCGGCGCATGATGGCGCGGATGCGCAGCAGGATCTCCTGGACGTGGAAGGGCTTGGTGACGTAGTCGTCGCCGCCGGAGCTCAGCCCGATGATGCGGTCCTCGACACCGGCCCGGGCGGTGAGGAACAGCACCGGCGTGTAGACGCCCTGGGCCCGCAGCTCGCGGATGACCCGGAAGCCGTCGGTGTCGGGGAGCATGACGTCCAGGACGATCAAATCGGGCCGCCGGCTGCCCGCCTCGAACATGGCCTCCTGCCCGGTGCCCGCGCTCACCACGGCGTACCCGGCCGCGGTCAGCGCCGAGGACAGCAGGGTGCGGATGCTGGCGTCGTCCTCCACGACCAGGACGGTGTGCCGGGCGCCGACGGGCGCGGCCGGCAGGTTCAGGGGGGCGTTCACGTTCTCGGCACCTCGGCGGTACGGGCGGCGCAGCCGCGGTGGGGCGGCTGCGGTGCGTGCGGCGCGATGATAGGCGGGCATCCTGTCAGCCGGTCACCTCCTTGTCCTTGGCCAGAGCCGCGGAGCGGTCGGTGACGGTCTTGGTGAGCTTGCTCACGGCGGTGTCCAGCTCCTTGGAGCCGGCGCCCGCCGCCCGGGCCTGCCCGGCGATCGCCCTGACGCTGTCCGCCGCCGTGCCCGAGGCATAGAACTCCTGGTACAGCTCGCGGTACGCCTTCTTGTAGACGGAGTCGAAGGCGTCCAGGGCCAGGAACTTGGTCTTCAGGACGTGGGACATGCCGCCCCTGCCCCCGCCCGGGCCGCCCTCCCGGTCGCCGCCGGCACCGCCGGGCGCGCCCTCCGGCATCCCTTCCGGCATCCCTTCGGGCATGCCTTCGCCGCCGGGCGCGCCTTCCGGCATCCCCTGGGGCATGCCGCCGCCCATGCCGGTGGAGTCGTCCGGTCCGGCCGTCGCGTCCCCGCTGAAGGTGAGGTTGTAGTCCCAGCCGAGCACGGAGAACTTCTTGGTGTCCAGGTCGTACCAGAGGAGGTAGTTCTTGCCGGGTCCGGCGATGTCGTCGAAGTTCAGCAGCAGGTTCTGCGAGGCGACGTAGCGGGCCAGCGAGGCGACGTCGACGTACTTGTGGAGGTCGCGGGCGAACTCCTCGTCCGACGCGCCGTCGGCCCACTTGATGAGCTTCATCACCGGTTCGAGGTCTTGGCTGCCCTTCTTGTTGAGCTGCTTGAAGGAGCTCTCGTACTCGCTGGGGTCGTCCCCGCGGTACTCGAAGCTGCCGCTCGCCTTGGCCTTGTACAGCACGCCGTTGCCGTCGGCGATGTCGTCGGCGTAGTCGGTGTCGGGTGCCTCGACCATGAGGCGGGCGGCGGAGGGCCGGTTGTTCACCTTCAGCTCGGTGAAGGTGTACCGCTCGGCCTTCTGCCCGCTCTTCCCGGTCAGCGAGAGGGACAGCGCCTCGTTGAGGGGGACCTGCGCGTTGGCGCCGGGACGCAGCGAGATCTCCCGCTCGCCCTGATAGGCGCGGCCCTCGACGTACTCGTCGATCTTGACGAGCCAGGGCAGTTCCTCGGGCTTGTCCGCGGACAGGTCGTACTGCGTCATCCCGCCGAAGCCGCCACCGGCTCCGCCGCCGGGCTGAGCGCCGCCGGGCTGCCCGCCGCCGGGCTGGCGGCCCTTGCCCCCGGCCGCGCCGCCGGCGCCGGCCGGGGCGCCCTGCGGGGCGCCGGGCATCTGCCGGCCGCCACCGGGCATGCCCCGGTTGCCCCGCAGGGACGACAGCGTGGAGTTCCCCTTGAGACGGATGCCGACGTCGTTGAGGTAGACGCCGTCGAGGACGAGGTCGGCCTCGATGTAGTCCTTGGTCCCGTCCTCCTTGAACTCCTTCATCATCTTGTCGAAGTCGGTCTGCTTGTAGGTGAGCTGGATCGAGTGCGCCTCGGAGGTGTCGTACAGGCCGACCGTCCCCTTGACGTCCTCGGTGATGGGGTCCCCCTCGACGCGCGAGGAGGACGTCACGTACGGGGAGATCCGCGCGTCACCGAGGAACCCGACCATCGCGGCGAGCCCGACGCCCAGCGCCGCGGCCGGCTTCCAGTGGTGGCGCAGCCGGACGGGCAGCCGGTCCTTCAGCCGCCTCCCGCGCTGCGCGGTGGTCTCGCCGCTCATCACAGGTCCGTCGTGTCGTAGCCGGTCAGCACGGTGACCCGCTGGCCGGACGTACGTTCCTGCAGCGCGCCGACCAGGTCACCGGGCTCGGCCCCCGTCTTCAGGCGCACCGTGTAGAAGACCTCCGTCAGGGCGCCGCCGCGGATCGTCTCCGTGCTCACCAGCTCGAACTCGCTGGTGTACTTGATCAGCACGTCACGGATCTGCGGCGTGTAGTCCTCGCCGGCCGGGACCTGGACCTTGACGACCTGCCGCTGCACGTTCAGCGCGAACCAGTTGAACTTGAACATCACCAGGACGACCGCGCAGATGACGACGGCGCCAACGGCGGCGAGCGTGTAGAACCGGGCACCGCAGGCCATGCCGATCGCCATCGCCAGGAAGATGAAGCCGACGTCCCTGGTCTCCTTGACCGCGTTCCGGAAACGGACCACGGACAGGGCGCCGACCAGCGAGAACGCGCGGGCCAGGTTCGAGCCGACGACCAGCATGATCAGGGCGACGATCATGCCGACGATGACCAGGGTCTGCACGTAGGACTGGCTGTAGGAGACGTTGCGGTGCGTGTACCGGTACACGTAGCCGATCAGCGTGGACAGGATGAACGACAGCGCCATCGCCGCCACGACATCGGCGACGCTGAACGTCCCGCTGAGTTCCTGCAGATCGAGATCGAAGTTCACTGGGCTCCTGCCTTCGCCGGTGCGTCCTGGGGCGCCGGCTGCTCGTGTAGGGGGGTGGTGGGGGGCGGCGGACAGTCCGCCTCGTCGACGTGGAAGACCGAGCGCGGGGCCAGCCCGAACGCCTCGACCGACTGCACGTACTTCGAGATCCGGACGAGGTTGAGGTTGCGCCGGGCGGCCAGATCGGTGATCCAGTGCGGGGTGCGCTCGTTGACCTTGATCTCCATGACCGACATGTGCGGCGGGATCGTGAACCGGTTCTCCGGTGTCGCGGTGCCGAAGTGGAAGTCGCGGTCCCGGCCGCGGATGCGGCGGTCGAAGGTGACCCGCAGGCCGGTGTCGGCGGCGCGGCCGACCAGGGCCTCACGCTGGTATCCGGTGAGCGCGGTGGGCTGGAGGTTCAGCCGCACGATCAGTTCGAGGACCTCTTGGACGAAGGCGCTCTCCTTCGGCGAGTGGTCCACCATCTGCCGGCCGTCGCACAGTTGGCGCGCCACGCCGTAGGGGAGGGTGATGCGGCGCTTCTGCGTGACCCGGTTGACGCGCTGCTTGATCTCCACGCACACCGGCGAGTCGTCGGTGACCTGGTCCAGATCCCCGTAGTGGCGGACGCGCAGCTTGCGGCGGAACTTCAGACCCTCGATCTTCTCCCAGTAGAACCGGAGTTGAGGGGTGTCGTAGTACAGGCTCCACACGCCGTACCCGCCGACCGGGCTGTACAGGTCCCGGTCCATCCGCTCGGCGAGTTCGTCGCGGATCTCGGCCGCCTGCTCCACCGGGACCAGGTACTTCAGTTCGAACCGGTTGAACGCGTGCAGCCGACTGGCCACGTGCAGCGGTTCTTCGCCGACCGGGTCCCCGCCGACCTTGTCGGCCCCGCCTTCCGCTGTCCGGCTCTCGCGCGCCGCGGCTGCCCTCGACAGGAACACCATGCGCCTCCTTGCTCATACGTTGCGGACCGACCGGCCTCGTACAAGCAACCAACGGCGCATGAGGAGCCCATGAGAATCACGGGTTGATTTCAGGAGTCTTCGAGGGGACCGAAAGGTGAACGGGAGGTGTCGTCACCGGCCGGCTCAGCGGACCCCCGCCGCCTCCCGGTACAGCCCCCGGAGGGAACCCTCGCCGGTGAAGGCCAGGTGGGCCTCCTCCAGGGGGTCCCAGAGGCGGCCGTCCGGGGTACGGAGCCAGGGGGTGTCGGCCGTGGCGTGCCACTGCGCGCCCGTCTCGCGGGCGATGACCTCGCCCGCGTACGCGCCGAAGCCGCGGAGGACGTGGGCGACGGCCTCGTACGGGGGGTGGTCGTGGCGGAGTTCCTCGATCACGCGGTCCAGGCGCCCGAGGCTCCGGGGGGAGTAGTCGAGGCGGAGGCGGGCGCCCTCGCGCATGGTGGCGACCGTGTCCGCGGCCCACCGTGCGGGGCGTGCCGCGGCGGCGGGGCGGTAGTCCGTCTGCGTCGTTGCGTACTGGGTAGTCACATAGGGGTTAGCGGTCCTGGCCCGTCGCGCGTCACACGGATTCGGCGGCCTTTCGGCAACCGGCGCAGGACCGCCCCAACCTGCCGACAGGACGGACACAGAACCCACCCCGAGTCCAGGTTTAAGCCTGTGCCCGCGCCCGCCGCGACACCACCGCCCGCAGCACCCGCCGCCCCTCCCCCGACACGTCCAGCGCCCGCCGCAACCCCTGCGGGCCGTGCTCCGCGAGGAGTTGGAGGACCACCGTCTGCCGGCCCAGCTCGGCCGCGACCAGCGGCAGCTCCTCATCGGCGGACCCGGAAGAAGGGTCCAGCAGCCGGTGCACCCGCAGCGAAGCCGCCGAGCACGCCTCGGCCCACTCCCGCAGCGCGTCCCCCTCCCGCTGGGCCGGAGCCGACAGCAGCATCCCCCGCGCCACCCCCGCCGCCTCGGAACCGGGCTCCACCGCGTCCAGCGCCGCCCGCACCTTCGCCAGGCTCTCGGACCAGTCGGAGCCGTCCACGAGATGCGCCCACAACGGGCGCAGCAACTCGTCGTCCTCGACGAGCAGGGACACGCACCGATCCGAACAAGCCAGCCCGCTCGCGGCCAGCCCGCGTGCGTCGGCCTGCGCGATCAGTTCCTCCAGGCTCATGGAATGCCTCCCTCGCCTGGGCACCGCCTGTACGGAGCCCGCATTTCCCCTTACTGCGTGCGACGGGCCCGGAGTGTCACAGTCACCGCTTTTCAGCCAAGCACGGCGGACGGCAGTGAGGGCCCCCGGAGGGCCTTCTCGTGCTGCATCCGGGTCAGCCGAAGGACCACCACGGCGGCCAGCGCGGCGGCGACGAGGTCGATGCCGTCGGCCACCGCGAGCATCCCGGCCCCGGACTCCACCCGCAGCAGCCGGTCGGCGATCAGCCCGGCCACCCACGCCGTCCACCACAGGTCGACCAGACCGTGCCCGCTCGGCCGCCCCTGCGGCGCGCTGGCGTCCCACGCGTCCAGGACGATCCGGCGCGGGAACCAGAAGTTCACGAACGGGATGAACCAGCCGCCGATCGTCCACCACCGCGCCTTGCTCTGCGAACTGGCGTCGAACACCTCGGCGTTGACCCGCACCCGCCACAGCCAGCACAGGTACACGACCGCCGTGGCGAGCAGCAGGACCCCCTGCACGATGCCGACCACCGCCATCGCCCGGCTGGACGGCAGCCACCAGTCGCCCCAGAGCGAGACCACGTCACTGGCCCCGATCAGCCCCAGCATCACCACCGTCGCCCGCCCCAGCCCCACCGGCGAGCGCAGCGGCGGACCCGGCGGCACGAAGGGCGCGAAGGAGTCGGCCGGCGCGCAGCGGGCGCACCGCGTCTCCCCGGTGACGGCCTCGGTGCTGTGGCAACTGGCGCAGATCATGAAGGAGTTCCCCCCGGTACGGCTGGAACGGCGTACGCGGCCCTCCCCAGAGCCGCGTACACACGAGCGAACACGGAAACATACGTGTTACGCCGACATTCCGTCCACTCACCCCAGCTTGTTCGACAGCTCCTTGAACTGCGGCCAGGACAGCGCCGGTTGACCCGGGTCCCAGAGCTTCTGCACGGTGGCCCGCAGCGGCATCCGGATGCCGGACGCGACCTGGCTCTCGGTCTGGGCGTTCGGGAAGTCGCACCACACGGCGAAGGAACCGCCGAGGATCTGACCGTCGTACTGCGCCGGGACCGCGCTCGTGCCCCGGATCACGCGCGGGGTCCACTCCTGGTAGATCCGCTGGCCGGTCGGGTAGGTGAAGTCGTTCGGCTCCCCGAGGACGTAGTAGAGGTACTCGTCGTTGTAGTTGTAGACCTTGCGGCCCGCGCTCAGGTAGTCCACCGGGGGCCGGGCGCCGATCTCCTTGCCGGTCCAGTAGGCGACCTGGATGTCCTTGGCGGGCTGGATCGTGGAGTCGCGCAGAAAGCCGTCGTTCCACGCCCGCATGGTGCGGTCGTGGGCCCGGACGGTGTCCGCGCGGCCGTTCAGCCAGCCGGTGGTGAGGTCGGCGACGTTGCCGTTCGCGCCGTAGGCGTCACGGGCGGCCGCGGCGAGCTGCGGGTAGGACGCCTCGGGGTCGGAGACGACCAGCGCCTGGTACTCGTCGCCGCCCAGGTTCCACTTGCTGCCGGGGAACAGGTCCGCGTATTCGTCGAGCAGATCGTCGACGATCTTCGCGGACTCGGGCTTGGAGATGTCGATCGCGCCGCGCGTCGCCTTGCCGTTGACGTTGCGGAGCTGGAGGTCGGGGTGGGCGGCGATGACGGCGCCCAGGTGTCCCGGCGAGTCGATCTCGGGCACGATCTGGATGTGCCGGGCGGCGGCCAGGTCGACGATCTTCTTGACCTGCGCCTTGGTGAGATGGTCCTTGGATACGATCTCGGGGTGGCTGGTGGACTGGATGCGGAACGCCTGGTCGTCCGAGAAGTGCAGTCCCAGCTCGTTGTACTTCAGATCGCCGAGTTCGCGTATCCGGTCCTCGATCCAGGTCTCCGAGAACGGCTTGCGCGCGATGTCGAGCATGAAGCCGCGCGCGGGCTTGGCGGGCTCGTCCTTGACCACGCCCTCGGGCGCCGTGCCGCCGCCGTGGACCTCCTGCTTGAGGGTCCGGGTCCCGTAGAAGACGCCCGCGTCGGCGGGCCCCTCGATGTCCACCCGGCCGTCGCGCACGGTCATGGTGTACGACTCCGGGTTGCCGCTCCCGCCGAGGCCGAGGCGGACGTCGCCGGCCTTGGCGTCGTTCTTCTCACCGCCGTAGTCGAGGCCCAGCTCACCGGCTATCAGCTTGCCCTCGTCGGCCAGCGCCGGATCGGTGACCACCACCCGGCCGCCGTCCTGAGGCTTCCAGCCCGGCCCTCGGGCGGCGGTGTGCTCGCGCACCGCCGGGATGGTCTGCGGCGCCTTCGACATCGGGTACGAGCGGCTGGGCGAGGGGGTCGGCGGGTCGGCCTGCCGGGAGGCGCCGACCGCGCCCGCGTCCGAGCCTCCACCGGAACCACCCCCTCCGGATGACGCCCACACTCCGACGCCCACCCCGGTCACCACGGTTGCGACGACCGCGGCGGCCATGATGGCCCGCTTCCGCTTGAGCTGTCGTGCCGAAGCACGATGTCTGTGCTGGCTCACCCTCCCAACGTACGACCGATCCTCGGTTCACCCGTCACCGAGACGTTCCGAAACTCTCCCGTCCGAGTGAAATTCGGGCATCAGCCGGACACACAGTGACCACTCTCGATAACGTGTCGGCACATCCTTCACAGCTCCCCCTGTCGCCCCCTGCCGTCCCCCCTCCCACGAGGACCCACGCTGCCTGCGCACCGTTCGCCGTATCTCCCGACCCCGCTCGACGCCTTCAACCTGGCGCCGGCCGAGGAGGCCCGCGCGCTGCTCCTGCGCTGTCTGCGCAACGCCCGCTGGGCGCACCGGCTCGCCGAGCACCGCCCCTACCCCGACCTGGCCGCCCTGCTGGCCGCGGCGGACGAGGCGGCCTACGACCTGCGCGTCGTCGACCTGGCCGACGCCCTGGCGGGCGAGTCCCTGCCCGAGCTGCCCGAGGACACCTACTCGGCCGCCCACACGGCCCTGAGCGCGGCGCACGCCGCCTACGAGGCCCGCTTCGGCCATGTCTTCGTGATCGCGCCGGGCGGGGCTTCCCCCGAGGAGGCGCTGGACCGCGTCCTGGAGGGCATCCGGTCACGATTGGCGAACGATCCCGAGGACGAGCGGGTGATCGCCGCCGAGGAGCTGCGGGGCCTGGCCCGGCACCGGCTCACGACCCACCTGGGCACCGCCGCCACCCGTACGACCAGCGATTACGCGCCCCGGCCGGGTGTATAGCGGACCAAACGGAACGGATGCGCACGAGCCGGAAGGCCACAAGCGGCCGGATCACCCGAAACAGGCCCCCCGTCAGCTTCGCCGCACCTCATGGATACGATGCTGAGGGCCGGTGGACCGTACCCGGCCGGGCCCGACCGACAGCGAAGCCGGCGCGGCCCTAGTCCCCGCATCCGGAGGGTTCTTCCGTGCCGGCTGGAACGTTGTACCGCGGCCGGGAAGGCATGTGGTCCTGGGTGGCTCATCGAGTCACCGGCGTCCTCATCTTCTTCTTCCTGTTCGTTCACGTGCTGGACACCGCTCTCGTGCGTGTCTCCCCCGAGGACTACGACAAGGTCGTAGCCACGTACAAGACCCCGATCGTCGCGCTGCTGGAGTACGGCCTCGTCGCCGCCATCCTCTTCCACGCGCTCAACGGTCTGCGCGTCATCGCCGTCGACTTCTGGTCGAAGGGCCCGCGCTACCAGAAGCAGATGCTGTGGAGCGTCCTCGGCGTCTGGATCATCCTGATGGCCGGCGCCCTGTACCCGGTCCTCGGCCACGCCGCTCGTGTCCTGTTCGGGAGCTGACGCCGATGTCCACCTCTGAGATCAACCTGACGGGCTCCTCCGCGGACGCCGCCGAGGACGCCTACGCGCTCTCGCTCGACGCCCCGCGCTCGCGCACCCGTACCAAGAAGACCCCGAAGTCCACGCGGGGCAACTTCGAGATGGCCGCCTGGCTCTTCATGCGCCTGTCCGGCATCGTGCTGGTCGTGCTGGTCCTCGGCCACCTGCTGATCCAGCTCGTGCTGGACGGCGGCGTCTCCAAGATCGGCTTCGCCTTCGTGGCCGGCCGCTGGGCGTCCCCGTTCTGGCAGGTCTGGGACCTGCTGATGCTGTGGCTGGCGATGCTGCACGGCGCGAACGGCCTGCGCACGGTCATCAACGACTACGCGGAGCGCGTGAACACCCGCCTGTGGCTCAAGGGCCTGCTCTACACGGCCACGGTGTTCACCATCCTGCTGGGCACGCTGGTGATCTTCACCTTCGACCCGAACATCCGCTAGGCACGGGGCTGCGAGAATCATGAAGATCCACAAGTACGACACCGTCATCGTCGGCGCCGGTGGCGCGGGCATGCGCGCGGCCATCGAGTCCACGAAGCGCAGCCGCACCGCCGTGCTGACCAAGCTCTACCCCACCCGCTCCCACACGGGCGCCGCGCAGGGCGGCATGGCCGCCGCGCTGGCCAACGTGGAGGAGGACAACTGGGAGTGGCACACCTTCGACACGGTCAAGGGCGGTGACTACCTGGTCGACCAGGACGCCGCCGAGATCCTGGCGAAGGAGGCCATCGACGCGGTCCTCGACCTGGAGAAGATGGGCCTGCCGTTCAACCGGACGCCCAATGGGACGATCGACCAGCGCCGCTTCGGCGGTCACTCCCGCAACCACGGCGAGGCCCCGGTCCGCCGGTCCTGCTACGCGGCCGACCGCACCGGCCACATGATCCTCCAGACGCTGTACCAGAACTGCGTCAAGGAGGGCGTGGAGTTCTTCAACGAGTTCTACGTGCTGGACCAGCTCATCACCGAGGTCGACGGCGTCAAGACGTCCTCCGGCGTGGTGGCGTACGAGCTGGCCACCGGCGAGATCCACGTCTTCCAGGCGAAGTCCGTGATCTACGCGTCCGGCGGCACCGGCAAGTTCTTCAAGGTGACGTCCAACGCGCACACCCTGACCGGTGACGGCCAGGCCGCGTGCTTCCGCCGGGGCATCCCGCTGGAGGACATGGAGTTCTTCCAGTTCCACCCGACCGGCATCTGGCGCATGGGCATCCTGCTGACGGAGGGCGCCCGCGGTGAGGGCGGCATCCTCCGCAACAAGGACGGCGAGCGCTTCATGGAGAAGTACGCGCCGGTCATGAAGGACCTCGCGTCCCGTGACGTCGTCTCGCGCTCGATCTACACCGAGATCCGCGAGGGCCGGGGCTGCGGTCCCGAGGGCGACCACGTCTACCTCGACCTCACCCACCTGCCGCCGGAGCAGTTGGACGCGAAGCTGCCGGACATCACCGAGTTCGCGCGCACCTACCTGGGCATCGAGCCGTACACGGACCCGATCCCGATCCAGCCCACCGCGCACTACGCGATGGGTGGCATCCCGACCAACGTCGAGGGTGAGGTCCTGTCGGACAACACCACCGTCGTGCCGGGTCTGTACGCGGCCGGCGAGGTCGCCTGTGTCTCCGTGCACGGCGCCAACCGCCTGGGCACCAACTCGCTGCTGGACATCAACGTGTTCGGCCGCCGCGCGGGCATCGCCGCCGCCGACTACGCCCACACCGTGGACTTCGTCGAGCTGCCGGAGAACCCGGCAGGGATGGTCGTCGCGCAGATCGAGCGGCTGCGGGACGCGACCGGCACCGAGCGGGTGGCCGACATCCGCCGGGAGCTGCAGGAGACCATGGACGCCAACGTGATGGTGTTCCGCACCGAGCAGACGATCAAGACGGCGGTCGAGAAGATCGCCGAGCTGCGCGAGCGGTACCTCAACGTGTCGATCCAGGACAAGGGCAAGCGGTTCAACACCGACCTGCTGGAGGCCATCGAGCTGGGCAACCTGCTGGAGCTGGCCGAGGTCATGGCGGTCTCCGCGCTGGCCCGCAAGGAGTCCCGCGGCGGTCACTACCGCGAGGACTACCCGAACCGCGACGACGTCAACTTCATGCGTCACACGATGGCGTACCGCGAGGTGGGCGACGACGGCTCGGAGACCGTGCGTCTCGACTACAAGCCGGTCGTCCAGACCCGCTACCAGCCGATGGAGCGTAAGTACTGATGGCTACCCCTGTTCTGGACAAGGCCGAGGCGGCGTCCGCGGCGTCCCCCTACATCACGGTCACCCTCCGCATCCGCCGGTTCAACCCGGAGGTCGCGGCGGAGCCCCACTGGGAAGACTTCCAGTTGGAGATGGACCCCAAGGAGCGCGTCCTCGACGGGCTCAACAAGATCAAGTGGGACCTCGACGGCACGCTGACCTTCCGGCGTTCCTGCGCCCACGGCATCTGCGGGTCCGACGCGATGCGGATCAACGGCAAGAACCGGCTGGCCTGCAAGACGCTGATCAAGGACGTCAACCCGGGGAAGCCGATCACGGTCGAGCCCATCAAGGGCCTGACCGCGCTCAAGGACCTCGTGGTCGACATGGAGCCGTTCTTCCAGGCGTACCGGGACGTCATGCCGTTCCTGGTAACCAACGACACGAACGAGCCGACCCGTGAGCGGCTGCAGTCCGCCGAGGACCGTGAGCGGTTCGACGACACCACGAAGTGCATCCTGTGCGCCGCGTGCACCTCGTCGTGCCCGGTGTTCTGGAACGACGGCCAGTACTTCGGTCCGGCCGCGATCGTGAACGCCCACCGCTTCATCTTCGACTCGCGCGACGACGCGGGCGAGCAGCGCCTGGAGATCCTCAACGACCGCGACGGCGTCTGGCGCTGCCGCACCACCTTCAACTGCACCGACGCCTGCCCACGCGGCATCGAGGTCACGAAGGCGATCCAGGAAGTGAAGCGAGCACTGATCACGCGTCGCTTCTGAGACTCGTCTCCGACAGTCCCCAAGGGCCCCGTTCCGCATTCCGGAACGGGGCCCTTTCGGGTGAATGTGGGTGATCGCGGAACGCGTGGATGTGGTGCGCCGCACGAGAATGCCGCTCATCGTCATCCAGGAGGCAGAGCGATGTCCGGCACACCCGCGTGGACGCCCCGCACGCCTGCGTACTGACCGACGTCATGGTTCTGCTCATCAACGGCGAGCTGCACCGGGGCGAGACCCTGGTGGCGCAGAAGATCGCCATCCGGCTGCCCACCGGCCCGGAGGACTACGCCGTCCCTGACCTCGTAGTGGTCAACGACGACATCGAAGATCACCACGTCGCGAACAACGCGTACGACCCCGCCTGCTTCCGCCTCGTCCTCGAAGTGACCTCCGGCAACTGGAAGGACGACCCGACTCCATCGGAGCGAAGGTCACCCTGGACGTGGCCGCGATCATCGAGGCGGGACGCCCTCGTCGCTAGCCTGACGGTATGTCAGACGACGAAGCGCATGAGTTGCTGGGGTTCGACAACGTTGTACTGCCCGTGGGGGATCTCGGGGAGGCGGTGGGGTTTTACGAGCGGGCCGGGTTCAGCGTGGGGTTCCGGTTCGATGAGGGTGGGATCGCGCTGCTGAGGGTCGGCGGGGAGACGCCGGGGATTTTGTTGCGGGTTGAGGACGGGCTCGGGCACCGGCCGCCCTCCTGGCCCGCGTCCCGGCTCTGGCTGGAGGTGCCGGACGCGCGGAAGGCCGCACGGCGGCTCGCGGGGGTCGGGATCGAGCCCGTGGACGAGGCGATGTCGACGGCGACCGGGCGAACCGTGGAGTTCGCGGACCCGTGGGGGAACGTCTTCGGGTTCACCGACTACACCAAGCGCCCCGAACTCGCCCGCAGGGCTTGAGACTCAGACCTCACCCTTCTTGGTTGAACACGTTCAAAAACAGGTCTACAGTCATCCCTGTCAGCGTTTTGAACGCGTTCAAGAAGGGGTGGGGCATGGACCGCACCGTCATCGCCTACGTGATCTACCTGGCCGTCAGCATCGGCCTGACCGTCTGGGTCGCCCGCACGCTCAGCCGCAACGGCAGGGTCTTCCTGTCCGACGTGCTGCACGGCAACGAAAAGCTCGCGGACGCCGTCAACCACCTCCTGGTGGTGGGCTTCTACCTGGTCAACCTCGGCTTCGTGACGCTCTACCTGAGCGACGACGGCACGATCGAGGACACCCGCGGCATCTTCGAGACCCTCTCCGCCAAGCTCGGCGTGGTCCTGCTGGTCCTCGGCGCGATGCACCTCGGCAACGTCTTCGTCCTCAACAAGATCCGCCGCCGCGGCCTGATGGAGCGCGAGACGCAGCCGCCGGTCGCCCCGCAGGGCTGGGTCGCGCCGACGGCCGGAGCGTGAGCGGGCCCGTGGACCGGGGCGTCACGAGCGCCCCGGTCCGGGGCCTGACGGTCCTCTACGACGCCGAGTGCGGCCTCTGCACCCACCTGCGCGACTGGCTCGTACGGCAGCAGCAGTTGGTCCCCCTGGAGCTGGTGCCCGCCGGCTCGGCCGAGGCCGAGGCCCGGTTCCCCGGCGTGGACCCGGCGGGCACGCTGGAGGAGGTCACCGTGATCGGGGACTCCGGCCAGGTGTACCGGGGCGCGGCGGCCTGGGTCGTGGTGCTGTGGGCCCTGCGCGAGCACCGCCCGCTGGCCCACCGCCTCAGCACCCCGGCCGGCGCGGTGCTGGCGCGGGGCGCGGTGCTGGCGGCGGCGAAGTACCGGGGCGCGCTGTGGGGCAAGCAGCGCGGCGGCACCTGGGGCGGGCAGGGCACGTACCGCCGCGCGGACGGCTGGAAGTACGTGCGCGACCAGGGCTGGGTGTACGACCCCCCGTCCTGCGCGGGCCGCACCTGCCCCACTCGTTAGGCTCCCTACGTGCCCGCGAAGAACGACGGCCCCGAGGCCGGACCCCAGAGCAAGTCGGAACACACCCGCGCGCTGATCCTCGAGACCGCGATGCGGCTGTTCCAGGAGAACGGCTACGACAAGACCACGATGCGGGCCATCGCCAAGGAGGCCGGCGTCTCGGTCGGCAACGCGTACTACTACTTCGCGGGCAAGGAGCACCTGATCCAGGGCTTCTACGACCGGATCGCCGCCGAGCACCAGGTGGCGGTCCGGTCGGTGCTGGCGAAGGAGACCGACCTGGAGGCCCGGCTCGCGGGCGTGCTCACCGCGTGGCTGGACATCGCGGAGCCGTACCACGAGTTCGCCGTGCAGTTCTTCAAGAACGCGGCCGACCCGGACAGCCCGCTCAGCCCCTTCTCCGCGGAGAGCGAGCACGCCCGCGAGCAGGCGATCAGCGTGCACCGCGAGGTACTGGCGGGCTCGAAGTCCAAGGTCTCCCCCGAACTCCGCGACGCCCTACCGGAGTTGATGTGGCTCTCCCAGATGGGCCTGGTCCTCTACTGGGTCTTCGACCGTACGGAGAACCGCGAGCGCAGCTACCGCCTGGCCCGGCGCGGCGCCCGCCTCACCGCGCGCGGCGTGGCCCTGTCCCGCTTCCGGGTCCTGCGCCCGCTGGTCCTGGAGGTCCACGAACTCTTCAACGACTTCCTGCCAGGGATGACGAAGGCCCTCCCGGCGCCGCGCAACCGGAGCTGATCCCGCCCCTCGCGGCGAGTCATCCCTGCGCACGGCGGGGGTACACGGTGAGGGCCCGAACACTTCGCATACCTCGCACGAGAGTGGTGCCCCTCATGGCCGAGACCCAGGACGTCGTCGAACTCATCCTCCAGGACCACCGCCGCATGGAGGACCTCTTCCGGCAGATGCGCAGCGTCGAGGCCGACCGGTCCGCCGCGCTCAAGGAGTTCGCCGATCTGCTGGTGGCGCACGCGCTGGCGGAGGAGGCCGAGGTCTATCCGGCGCTCAAGCGGTACCGGAACATCGACAACGAAGAGGTCGAGCACGGCGAGCACGAGCACGACGAGGGGAACGAGGCCCTGCTGCACCTGCTGGAGGTCAAGGAGGTCGGCTCCGAGGAGTGGGACTCCAAGCTGGAGGAGCTGGTGGAGGCCATCACCCACCACACCGACGAGGAGGAGCGCACCATCCTCAACGGCGCCCGCGAGAACGTGCCGATGCCCCGCCGCGAGGAGCTGGGCGCGGCGTTCCTGGAGGACCGAGCCCGCCGCCTCAAGGACGAGCCGGGCTCGATCGAGAACCTGCGCAAGGTCGTCAACTCCTGACCCCCAGGGGCGCGGGCCCCGGCCGAGGCCCGCGCCGCCGCTCTCAGGCGTCGATGTCGAGCGCGGTCCCGTACAGCCGGTCGGCCCGCAGCCGGATGACCACCCGGCGCTCGGCCACCAGCTCCGCGAAGAACGCGGCCTCGTCTGCGGGCCTCGCCTCCACCGGGATCATCCCGAGCAGCTCCCGCCCCACGG
Organism: Streptomyces bauhiniae; assembly: GCF_004784475.1. Classification (GTDB taxonomy): domain Bacteria; phylum Actinomycetota; class Actinomycetes; order Streptomycetales; family Streptomycetaceae; genus Streptomyces; species Streptomyces seoulensis. The sequence continues at coordinate 331,777 of NZ_SRRT01000001.1, read as the reverse complement.
CGTCCCCTGGCACCTCCGTGGCCCCGGAGACCTCCGCCTCCCCCTCGGCGACGGCGAACGACCACACGTCCCCGCCCGGCACGTGCAGCGCGGCACGGGGATCGTTCCGCAGGTGCGCGACCTTGACCCGGTCGGCGGTGGTGGAGAAGCGCGCGAGACGCGCCTGCGCGTCCCACGCGTACGCCATCGTGGTCAGGTGGGGGTGCCCGTCGCGCCGCACGGTGGCGAGCGTGCCGAACCGCTGCTTGCCCAGCAGCTCGGAGAGGGCTTCGTCGGACAGAGTGCGGGGAGCGGGTCTCTGCGTCATGAAGCCGTCAACACCGTTGCCGCTCGGCTGATTTCGTCAGCCGTGCAGGAGGTCGCGCATCTCCCAGGAATGGCCGGGCTCGTGGCCGGCGAAGAGGGTGCAGGCGTCGTCGTCCTCGGCGGGGGCTTCGCAGGGGGTGAGCCGGACGAACTCGCAGTCGTCGCGTGCAACTCGCAGGTGAGGTAAGCCAGTTCGTGCGGGGGTAATTCGGCGGGGTCCTCGGTGGTGGCCTTCAGGTGGCGGATGAGCTCCTCGCGGGGCCGGTGGCTGGGGTGGTTGCAGTGCCTTCATGGTGCGCTCTCTGGTGGGCTCGGTAGGTACGGCGAAGCGCGAGGCTTCGCCGTCGTAGTTCCTAGGCACTGAGCCCCACGTCAGGGTGAGCGAAGTAGGCACCCGTCAGAAAGGTGCCCGCGAAGGTGCCAGGGCCGTGCCGGGCATCGAGCCACGCGGCGATTCCCCTGCCGCCTCAGCAACCGGCCCCTCTTCCCGGCCGGTCGTGATGTCCTCGTCCGACAGCGTCCCTGTTACGTCCCGGAACACGAGCCGGCCCAGCGCGTCGTCCGGCTCACGCATATCGACTTCGCGAGGCGCTCCGAGGCCGGCAAGAATCTGTGGTCCGGGTGCTGGGCCGTCAACTCCGACGGGTCCGCCCGTAAGGCACCAAGAGCCGCCGCGGCGTGATCTCCGACAACGGTCTCGTTCGGCGCCAGCGGTGTCAGGCCGATGGGTTGCCCAGGATGAGCCGCCGGTGAGAGTCCTGCATTCCCTCGGGCAGTGAGTCCGGGTTGAACCACTGTGCCTCCAAAATCTCGAAGTTGTCGATCTTCAGGGTTCCTCCGGTGTGCAGTGCCTCGTAAGCCACCTCGACCCGGAGTTTGTATCCGCTCGTCACACTCACCAGGCGACCGGGCTTCACCTCCAGCCCGGTTTCCTCCTTCACCTCCCGCACGACGGTGAGCGGGAACTCTTCACTCTTGACGGCGTATCCGGTGGGGAGCCCCCAGGGCCTCTCCGGGGGCCACATGCGGTGCTTGAGAAGCAGCACCTGACCGGCGTCGTTGCGCACTACTCCGGTGACGCCGACCATGAATTTGGCGTGTGCGAACCACAGGACCCGCCACTGCAGAGGGCCGCGAATGAGACGCCAAAGCCGGGCTACCAGTCGTTTCATCGTTCGCCTTTCCGAGGAACCGCGGGCGATTCGATTGCCTGCCCGCAGTGATTTCGCCGAGTCTGTCAGTCACGATGCTCGTGATCACAGATACTCACCACGGCTTCGCGCGTTCGCGCATGCGGTGAGAGCGTTCAAGCGCTGTTCTGAGTCACAGGCTGAACGTCCATGGGGTCGGCCTGCCATGGCTGCCCCCCAATGACCGGCCGCAGGCACCACTTCTGGCCACAGCACACGCCAACCGCATGAGCACGCTGCGCGTTAGCTTCGTCACCGGAGCGGGACTTGAAAGCGGCGGGGAGTCGTGGCGATGGGCGGCAAGGAACCGAACGACGGGTTGGCCCGGCTGATCAGTGAGGCGGGCTGGACGCACGCCCAGTTGGCGCGGGCCACCAACGCCCTGGGGACGGAGACGGGTACGCCCTTCCGCTATGACGAGTCCGCCGTCAGCCACTGGTTGAACGGGACCAATCCCAGGGAACCCGCTCGACGTTGCATCCTTGAAGCACTGCGAAGGAAGCTGGACCGGTACGTCACCTACGCGGAAGCAGGGTTCCCGCCGCCCAAGCACGACCACCCTGCCGCCGGAGGTGACACGGTGGAAGGGCTGATCGAACTGGGTAGGCAGGGCATGGACCCGTCCCGGCGAGGCGTCCTGGGGGGCGGGCTTTTCTCCGTCGCGCTCACCGTCCCCGGATGGCAGGACGTGCTCGGACGGCTGGAGGCGTTCAAGACCGGCCGGGCGACGCGCATAGGGATGCCGGAAGTCGACATGGTCATCGACATGACGGCCAAGGTCTCCGAGCTGGACGACCAGTTCGGCGGCCGTCACGCACGGCCGATGGCCGCCGCGTCGGATCTCAGTTACCTGACGGGCTACATGGCCGTGGACGAGGGACTGCATGGCCTCGCTCAGCGCTACTACGTCAAGGCCCTCGAACTCGCGGGAGCAGCGGACGACCACCTGACGTACTGCACGACGCTGCGGGGCATGAGCGTCAAGGCGGTCGACCTCGGCCACGGGGCGAAGGCCATGGCCCTCGCGGACGCGGCCGCTGCCGCCTCCCCCGCCGCCGGCCCCAGGATGCGGGCGTTCCTCGCCGGGCAGCAGGCGCACTCGGCGGCGCTCCTCGGCGACCGCGCCGTCGCCCTGCGGCACATCCGTGCGGCGGAGGCGGAGATGGACCGCGCGGAGAGCAGGGGCAAGCCGTTCGGCTCGTACGACCCCTCGTCACTCAACTACCACGTCTCGCAGGCAACTCCGGCTGGGGCACCTCGAAGCGGCGTGCCGGACGTGGCGGACCGCGCTCGACGAGTGGCCCATGGTCCAGTCCGGCCGCGCCGACGACCGCATGCGCACCATGGTCAAGCTGATCAAGCCGCACACCGGCAACTCCCACGCCCGATCCCTGTACGACCAGGCACGGGCCACGCTGCCCGCGTCCATGCACTGAGAAGGTCCCTGCGTCAGTCGGAGTCGCCCGGCAGCGCTCCGAGCACCGCCGCGAGGCTCTGCGGGTCGCGGCGGGCGATGTTGTGGCCGACCGGGATCTCGTGGACCCGCCAGTTCGGGTCGGCGCGCAACCGCTCGGTCAGGGTGATGAACGGGCTGCCCGGCCACGCGCCACCGCTGATGAACGTGCGGTCGAGCGCGGGGTGGGGGTTGCCCCCAAGGCTGATCGACTGGACGAAGCTCGCCAATGGGTGCGGTCGGGCGCGGGGGTCGAGCCCCTCGGGGACCGCGACCCACCGACCGTCGGCACGGGCGCCGGCGATGAACAGCTCCCGGAAGCTGTCGCTGGTCAGGGACCAGCAGGAATCCCCGTCGTCCGGGACGTACGCGTCGATGAAGACGAGCTGATCGATGCGGTCGCCGAGGCGGTGCGCGACACCGGCGATGACCATCCCGCCGTAGCTGTGCCCGCACAGCGCGACGGGCGTTCCGTCGCCACGGCCGATGACCTCTGCCACCTGGTCAATGTGGGCGTCGAGGTTCGGCGGGCGGTCCGCATCGGCCGGGCCGTCCGGCTCCAGCCCCGACAGGGTCACCGCCTCGACGTGGTGGCCACCCCGGCGCAGCTCGGCGGCGACCGGTTCGAACACCCAGCCACCCTGCCAACCGCCCGGCACCAGAACGTACTTCATCGCGTGATCCTAGGCCGGGCCACGCAGGGCGGGAAGAGCCGGTGACTGCCTCGCGGCGTGTCGCGGGGACGCTTCCGTACCGGGACGGAAGGGTGTCCACCCCGACACACCACCAGGGAGCGAGCGATGCCCGAAGTCACCACCCCCTACCCGGCCGGCACCCCCTGCTGGGTCGATCTGATGGCGCAGGATCAGCAGGCCGCGCTGGACTTCTACCGGGACCTGTTCGGGTGGGAGGGCGCGCCGGGGCCGGCCGAGTTCGGCGGGTACGCGGTGTGCGAGCTGCAGGACCGGCCCGTGGCCGGGATCGGGCCGACGATGGCGCCGGAGGGCATGCCGGAGCCGCCCACCGTCTGGACCAGCTACCTCGCCAGCACGGACGCGATCGCCACCCAGGACCAGATCGTGGCCGCCGGCGGCACCCTGCTCGCGCCCGCGATGGACGTCGGCACCCTCGGCCGGATGCTGGTCGCCGCCGACCCGCAGGGCGCGGTGTTCGGCGTCTGGCAGCCCGGCGACTTCTTCGGCGCGGGCGTGGTCAACGAGCCCGGCGCGCTGACCTGGAACGAGCTGCACACCAGCGACATCGAGGCCGCCACCGCCTTCTACGGCCAGGCGTTCGGCATCGAGATCATGCCGATGGAGGGCCACGACTCGTACTGGGTGCTGCGCGTCGGTGACCGTACGGTCGGCGGCGCCACCCTCCTCGCCAACGACCCGCCCGGCACCCCGGCCCACTGGCTGACGTACTTCGCGGTCGACGACGTCGACTCCACGGTGGACGCCCTGGTCCGCCGCGACGGCAACGTCCTCGTGCCGCCGTTCGACATGTCCGCGGGCCGCATGACCGTGGTCACCGACCCGCAGGGCGCGCCGTTCGCGATGATCAGGTCAGCCGGCTCCTGAGGCGGTCGTCCCGTCGTCGCGGGGGTAGCGGGCCCGCATGGCGGGACTGGCGGCGGGGCCGGCGGCGAACACGTACGCGTGGCTGTCGTCGAGGGGGCGGCCGGTCTTCGCGTCGACGACCACCGGCTCGACCTCCTCGCCGCTCGTGGTGTCTACGAGGATCATGCTGCGCTGCTCGGGCGCGAGGCGGGAGTTGCCCCATGCCGCCAGCGTGACGATCACGGGGCGCAGGGAGCGCCCCAGATCGGTCAGGACGTACTCGTTGCGGACCGGGTTGGTCTGGTAGGGACGGCGCTCCAACAGGCCGTCCGCGACCAGTGTCTTGAGGCGTGCGGTGAGCATGCTGGTGGAGATGCCGAGGTTCTCCTGGAACTGGTCGAAGCGGGTGTACCCGTCGAAGGCGTCGTGGAGGATCAGCAGCGTCCACCATTCGCCGACGTGCCGCACCGTCGTGGACAGCGGGCACTCGAAGTCCTCCGCCCTGATCCGGCTCGCCAAGTGGACCACCTCCGCCGAGTTACTGCTAATGTCGAAGTTACTGGCTTCTATTTTAGCAGTGACGACGGGTGCGCCCTCTCTCCGGCCCGCACCCGGGAACGGAGGACATCATGGCCACTCCACCAGGCGACACCGGCGACTCCCTGAAGGGGCGGCGCGCCCTGGTCACCGGCGGCACGAAAGGCGTCGGCGCGGCCGTCGCCCGGCGGCTGTCCGAAGCCGGCGCCACCGTGCTGGTCACCGCGCGCAGCCGCCCGGACGACCTGGCCGCCTCGGAGATCATCACCGCGGACCTCGCCACGTCCGAGGGGGCCGCCACTGTGGTCGACGAGGCCCTGCGCCGCCTCGGCGGCGTCGACATCCTGGTCAACAACGTGGGCGGCTCCAGCGCCCCTTCGGGCGGGTACGCCGCCCTGACCGAGGACGACTGGGCCAGGGAGCTGAACGTCAACCTCCTCGCCGCCGTCCGCCTGGACCGCGGCCTGCTGCCCGCCATGACGGAGGCCGGACGGGGCGCCGTCGTGCACATCTCCTCGATCCAGCGCCGCATGCCGCTGTGGGACGGCACCCTCGCCTACGCCGCCGCCAAGGCCGCGCTGACCACCTACAGCAAGGGACTGGCCAACGAGGTCGCTCCGCTCGGTGTCCGGGTCAACTCCGTCAGCCCCGGTTTCGTCCGGACCGCCGCCGCCGACCGGCTCGTCGGCCGCCTCGCGGAGAACGCCGGCACCAGCCGTGAAGCGGCGCTGGAGCAGCTCATGGACTCCCTCGGCGGAATCCCGCTGGGCCGCCCCGCCCACCCCGAGGAAGTCGCCGAACTCGTCGCGTTCCTCGTCTCCGACCGCGCCTCCGGCATCGTCGGCGCCGAGCACGTCATCGACGGCGGCACCGTCCCCACCGTCTGAACCCCCTCCCAGGAGTCCCCATGTCCACCGACCAGCCCCAGTCCATCGCCCCCGAGGCGCTGCCCGAGGTCGTCACCGGCTTCCTGGCGGCCCACCGCGCCCACGACACCGCCGCCGCACTCGGCTTCCTCCGTCCGGACGCCACCGTGACCGACGACGGCAGGACCTACCGGGGAGCCCCGGCGATCGAAGCCTGGATGAACCGCTCCGCCGGCGAGTACACGTACACGACCGAACTCACCGGCGCGCAGAGGGCGGACGCGGAGCATTACGTCGCCACCCACCACCTGGAGGGCGACTTCCCGGGCGGTGCGGTGGACCTGCACTACCGCTTCCGCCTCGGTGGCGGCCTCATCGAGGACCTGCGCATCGAGCCCTGACCGACGCGGGCCATCGGGGCGGGAACATCCGGTCCCGTCGGCGAGGTTGTGCGGTACGCCCGCCACGGGCCATGCCACATCTCGCAGGAGGACTCTTCCATGACTGACCGGCCGTTGACGCTGATGGCAGTGCACGCCCACCCCGACGACGAGGCGACCGGGACCGGCGGGGTGCTCGCGCGGTATGCGGCGGAAGGCATCCGGACGGTGCTGGTGACCTGTACCGACGGCGGTTGCGGGGACGGGCCGGGGGGTGTGAAGCCGGGCCAGCCCGGACACGACCCGGCGGCGGTCGCCCGGATGCGGCGGGACGAACTCGAGGCGAGCTGCGAGGTCCTGAAGATCAGCGACCTGGAGATGCTGGACTACGCCGACTCCGGGATGACCGGCTGGGCCAGCAACGACGCCCCCGACTCCTTCTGGCAGACCCCGGTGGAGGAAGGCGCCGCCCGCCTCGCGGAGTTGATGCGGCACTACCGCCCCGATGTGGTCGTCACCTATGACGAGAACGGTTTCTATGGCCACCCCGACCACATCCAGGCCCACCGCATCACGATGGCCGCGCTGAAGCTGACCGACCTGACCCCCAAGGTCTACTGGACCACCGTCCCCCGCTCCCAGATGGCCCGCTTCGGCGAGGTCATGCGCGAGTTCGCGGGCGACATGCCCGAGCCCGACCCCGCCGAGGCCGCCGCCCTCGCCGAGATCGGCCTCCCCGACGACGAGATCACCACCTGGGTCGACACCACCCCCTACAGCGACCAGAAGTACGACGCCCTCGCCGCCCACGCCAGCCAGGGCGAGAACATCTTCTTCCTCCGCATGGGCAAGGACCGCTTCGCCGACCTGATGGGCACGGAGACCTTCCTCCGCGTCCAGGACCCCACGGCCGCCCCGACCCCGGAGGACGACCTCTTCGCCGGGCTGCGCTGAGCCTCTCAGCCGGCTGGTTCGGCCCGGCGCAGGCTGCGGAACACCTCCGGCGTCGTCCAACCCCGTAGCGCGGCACGGATCGTCGAGCCGAACGCGGCCTCCGCCGTGGCCGTATCCAGAGCCCCGGCCAGTTCGAGGGTCACCAGGCCGTGCAGGGTGGCCCATACGGACAGGGCGATCGCATCGGCTTCCCCGGTGAGGACGGATGCCGTCAAAGCGCGGTCGATCGCCGTCAGCAGCGGACGGACGGGGTCGGCCGCGCCCACCTCGCCGGACGGGTCGAAGGATTGCACACCGCCGAACAGCACGGCGTACAGGTGCCTGTGGCCGCGTCCCCAGCGGCGGTAGGCGACGGCGAGCGCGTAGAGGTCGGCGAGCGGGTCCTCGGACTCCGGCACCGCCGACAGTTCCGCGTACAGGCCGGAGACGGCTCTGTCGCGCACCGCGCCGATCAGCCCGTCCTTGCCGCCGAACAGGGAGTACACCGCCGTCGTCGACGTCTCGGCGGCGGCCGCCACGGCGCGAACCGTCACCGAATCCCGCGATCCGGTGGCGAGCATCTCGGTCGCGCACACCACGAGCCGTTCTTTGACGGCCTGGTCGTTCGTTCTCGGCCTACCCACGACGAGCAGCCTACGATAACGTCGTTTTGAAACACCGTTCTGAAACCGTCGGGGGTCCGCCTTGCCTGCATTCGCCGTGCGTCTCATCCGCTTACTGTCGGCCCTGGCCGCCGTCGTCGCCCTGGTCGTCGTCTTCCTCGGGCTGATCGCCCTCACGGACGGGTCGGGCTCGGGGCTCGCCGCATGGGCGACGACCCTCGCGATCGGGGCCGCGCTCGCCATCTGGCGCGGACGGCGCCGCACTTGGCCGGCCCGGCTCGTGCCGTTCCTGCCGGTGATCGTCGCGGCGGCGCTGACGGCGACGGTCTGCGTCCCGACCGCGCCGACGGCCCGGCACCACCCGGCCGCGCTGCCGTACGTGGCCACGCAGCACTGGCGGCTGGCCACGGGCAGTCGCGTCGCGGTGTACCACTACCCGCCCGCGAAGTCCGGCCCCCGGCATCCCGTCCCGTTCGTGTACCTCAACGGCGGTCCGGTGCGCGGCATTTCAGAACTCGACCACCGGTTCCTGCGCCTCCTGGCCAGCCGTGGCTACGACGTCTACGCCTACGAACAGGCCGGTGGCGGACGGAGCGACCTGCTCCCCATGGGCCAGTACTCGATCTCCAGGTCGGTCCGCGACCTGGCCGCCTTCGTCGACCGCCTGGGCCAGGGCAAGGTCGACATCCTCGGGTTCTCCTCCGGCGGCACCGTGCTCACCCGCGCCCTGGCCGAGCCGAGTGTCGCCGCGCGCCTGCACCGGGCGGTCATCGCCGAGCCCGGCCCCATGGACGGCCCGACCGCGCGCCTCACCGGGCACAAGGGCCGGGCATCCGCACGCGGCCTAGCACCGGCCCCGAGCGGACCGCGTTCCACGCGACTCCCCCGCTACGCCGTGGCGTTCGGCCTCATGCGGCTCGGGCTACTCACCCCTGGTACGGGACTGATCGGGCAGGCCGAGGGTGACAACGCGTTCACCGCGGCGGACCTCGGCAGCGACACCGCGTCCGCCTACTGCGCCCGCGACGCGCACCGCATCCCCGTCGAGGACACCCGGCGGAACTTCTCCTTCAGTCCCGCCGCCAGCCTCCGCGTCCAGCAGACGGTCAGGGACTCGCCCTCCATCGCCTCCCAGCTCCGGCGCTCCCGGACCCCCGCGATGCTGATGATCGCCGAGTGCTCCTCCCAGGTCCGCCAGTGGGAGACCGCCGTCCTGGCCAACGACCCCGCCGTCCGGCGCGCGCAGTACATGCCCCGCGTCGGACACCACATGTGGAACGGCTTGGACGACAACAACAGCCGAGCCGCCGCCGTCATCACCGCGTTCCTCCAGAACGCCCCGGCCCCCCTGCCGAACCACCCGACCCGCGAGGAGATCCCCGCCTTCCTACGCGACGGCGCGTAGCGGCGGCCGGGGCCGTGCTCAGTCGTGGAGGAACCACAGGTCGAGGGTGTACCGCTCCGCCACCGGGGACCGCTCGCGCGCACGGCCGACGTCCTCGGTGGTGAGGGGCCGCCGGGTGCCTCCCCGGACGTGCTGGTCGTAGTAGTCGGCGGCCGGTCCACCAGGCGTGGCCGGTGTAGACGCCGGGGCGGGGCAGGCGGGTCGTGCCTGCCGGGCCGAGCGTCAACTGGTTCACGACGACATCACCGGTCTCGGATTCCAGCGAGACGGCCACCGTGCCCTCGGCGTCCGCCGGAGGAGTGCGGGGAGCGTCCCAGATCCGGATGGCGATGTCGACGCGCAGGTCCGGTTGCAGGGTGTGGAGGTACAGGTGGTAGCCGTTCCCGGCGACCACCTCCGTGCGGGCCCTGACGGCGACCTCGTGGTCGGCCTCGTACGCATCGGCGTCGTAGATCTCGACAAGGCCACGGTCCGGCCGGGCGGTGGTGCGGTACTCCGCGATGAGGGGCATGTGTCACGCCTCGCGGGAGGCCAGTTCGATCACGGTGATGTCCGACGGGGCCCACACGCGGGTCGGTGGGCCCCAGGCGCCTGCGCCGCGGCTGACGTAGAGCTGGGTGTCGCCGTAGTGGGCGAGGCCGGCGACCGTGGGGTTCGCGGCCTTCGCGATGAGGTTGCCGGGCCAGAGTTGGCCGCCGTGGGTGTGGCCGGAGAGTTGGAGGTCCACGGAGTGGCGGACGGCTTCGTGGATCTGGACCGGCTGGTGGGCCATGAGGACGCAGGCGCGGGCGGGGTCGCGGTCGCCGAGGGCCTTGGCGAAGTCCGGGCCGTGGCCTTCGCTCTCGCCCTGGAGGTCGTTGACCCCGGCCAGGTCGAAGTACGGCAGCTCCGTGCGGGCGTTCTCCAGCGGGCGCATGCCCAGGGTGCGGACCTCGTCCAGCCATTGGGCGGCGCCGGAGAAGTACTCGTGGTTTCCGGTGACGAAGAAGGTGCCTAGGCGGGACTCCAGCCCGGCCAGCGGTGCCGCCGCCGGGCCCAGGTTCTTCACGCTGCCGTCCACCAGGTCGCCGACGACCGCGATCATGTCCGGCTGGGTCGAGTTGATCGTGTCGACCACCGTCTGGGCGAAGTTGCGTCCCAGTACCGGGCCCAGGTGGATGTCGCTGACCACCGCGATCCGGAAACCGTGCGCCGCGCGCGGGAGCTTGGCCAGGGGGACCGTCAGCCGCTTCACGCGCGGGCCGCGCAGTACTCCGTACGTGCCCCAGCCGGTCGTACCCAGCGCCACCGCGGCCGCCGTACCCCCGGCAACGCGGGAGACGAAGACGCGGCGGGAGAGGGCTGAGGCGGCGAGCGCGGAAGCCTGCGGGGCTTCGGAGGGGGACGTGCCGTCAGCCCCGGCGGAGGGCTCTGCCGAGGCCGACGCCGGGGCCGGGGACGCCTCGTCAGCCCTCACGGCCGGCTCTGCTGGCGTAGCCGGCGTCTCCTCAGCCGCCCCGGCCCGATCCGCCGACGGCACCGGCACTCCGGCCAGCTCGGCGAACACCGCCTCCCGAGTCGCCCGACGCGCCCGCCGACCCGCCCACACCCGCACCGGCTCGGTCGCGAGCGTCGCCAGCAGCAGGTACAGCGCCAGCGCCATCCACAGGAACCCCGGCCAGGCCAGGGCCCGTTGGAGCCAGAAGGGTGCGCCGGAGCGTTCCGCGACCAGGGCGGCGATCATCAGCACCGGGGCCGCGACGAAGAGCACCGTGCCCGCCCGGCGGGCGGCCCCGCGCGGGCGGGTGGTGTCGCGGATCAGGCGGCGCCAGACGTACCAGTGCAGGCCCGCCACGAGGGCCAGTACGGCCAGGGCGACGAGCGCGAAGACGATGACCACCCGGCGTGTCCCCTATGACGTCCGACGCAGTGCGCGCAGTCCGCGCAACCCGATGACCCCGACGACCGTCCCCAGTACGAAGGACACGACCGCCAGCGTCAGGTGCACCCAGAAGTAGGCCGTGGGGTGCCCGTCGTCGAAGGCGAGACCGCTGCCGTCCGCAACCAAATTTTTGACGAAAGTGACCCAGATGACCCAGCTCCACACCCCGAAGGCGAGCAGGAACCAGGAGACCGGGCGGCTGAGCTTCATGAGTCCAGTATCGCCGCCCGCGATCCGGCTCCATGGCCGGGGTGGAGCGGGAGGCGGGACTTCACAGCCCGTGGCAGGTACGTTCTCGATCGTGTCCGCACCGAAGAAGATCGCTCAGCGATCCTTGTTGATCACATCCGCCGCACTGCTGACCGTCTCCGGCCTCGCCCCGTCAGCCTTCGCCGCACCCAAGCCCTCCGGCAGCCCCACCGCCGCTCCCCCGGCCCGCATGTCCCAGGTCGGCGGCGCCCGCCTCGGCGTGCCCGGTACGCAGGTGAACCTCGCCACGGGCGTCCCCGTGCTGCCCAAGGGCTTGAGCGCCCGCTCCTGGATCGTCACCGACGCCGAGAGCGGCGACGTACTCGCCTCGCACAACGCGCACTGGCGGCTCCCCCCGGCGAGCACCCTGAAGATGCTGTTCGCGGACACCGTGCTGCCCCGCTTCCCGAAGGACACGCGCCACCAGGTGGTGCCCGCCGACCTCGCCGGGATCGGCGCCGGCTCCAGCATGGTCGGGATAAAGGAGAACGAGACGTACACCGTCCACGACCTGTGGCTCGGTGTCTTCCTGCGCTCCGGCAACGACGCCGTCCACGTGCTCTCCGCGATGAACGGCGGTGTCGCGCAGACCGTCAAGGACATGCAGGCCCACGCCGACGCCCTCCAGGCCGGCGACACCCACGTGGTCAGCCCCGACGGCTACGACGCCCCCCAGCAGTACTCCTCGGCGTACGACCTCACCCTGTTCGCCCGCTCCGGGCTGCAGAAGAAGGACTTCCGGGAGTACTGCTCCACCGTGCGCGCCAAGTTCCCCGGCGCGACCACGAGCAAGGGCAAGGGCAAGCCCACCCGCGAGACGTTCGAGATCCAGAACACCAACCGGCTGCTGAGCGGCGACACGGACACCTCCGTCTATCCGGGCATCGCCGGGGTGAAGAACGGCAACACCACCAACGCGGGCGCCACCTTCACCGGGGTCGCCGAGCGCGGCGGCAAGGTACTGCTGGTCACCGTGATGAACCCGGAGAAGCACGAGCACGACGAGGTCTACAAGGAGACCGCCCAGCTCTTCGACTGGGGCTTCAAGGCGGCCGGCAAGGTCAAGCCGGTCGGCGTGCTCGTCCCGCCGCTGAACGCCACCCCGAGCGCGCAGCCGAGCGGCGCGCCCAGCGCGGACGTCACCGGCGCCCCGCAGGGCACCGCGGGCGCCGGGTCCGAGCCGGTGAAGGGCGCCGCCGCCGAGAGCGGCGGCTCGCGGGGCGCCGGGACCGCGCTGGCCATCGCCACCGGGCTGCTGGTGCTGCTCGGCGGCGCGGCCTTCCTGGTCAACCGCCGCTGGCCGCTGCCTGATCTGATGCGCCGGCGGCAGCGTCCGTGACCTTGCCCTCGTCGCTGCGCGTCGCCGTCCAGGCGGCGCAGTACAGGATCAGCTTCGAGGTGAAGTTGATCCACAGCAGCAGGGCGACGGGGACACCGAAGGCGCCGTACACGCTCTTCGCGGCGACGCCCTGGATGTAGCCGCTCAGCAGCAGCTTGAGGAGTTCGAAACCGACCGCGCCGAGCAGGGCCGCCACCAGCAGGCGGCGGCGCGGCGGTTCGACCCCGGGCAGCAGGCTCAGCACGTACAGCAGCACCAGGAAGTCGGCGAGGACGGCGACGGCGAACGCGGCGATCCGCAGCAGCACGGCGCCCCAACTGTGCTCGTCGAGCCCTATCGCCGACGCCAGCTTGCCGATCGCGGCCGAGGCGAGGGTGGAGGCGGCCAGGGTCACCAGCAGGGCGCCGCCGAGCCCGATCAGCACCCCGGCGTCCTTCAGCTTCAGCACGATCGGGTTGCCGTCCCGCTCGGGCAGCTCCCACACCGCGCGCAGACAGTCCCGGACCTGGCCGACCCAGCCGATACCGGTGAACAGCAGGGCCGCACCGGCGATCAGCCCGACCGTGCCCGCGTTCTGCACCAGCCCGTTCAGGTCGAGCTGGTCGGCGAGGCCGGGAAACTGGGCGGCGATGTTCTTCTCGACCGTCTTCTGCCGGGCCGGGTCCAGCGTGGCCGCCGCGACCGCCGCGGCGACGGTCAGCAGCGGGAACAGGGCGATGAAGCTGACGAAGGTCATGGCCGCGGCGAGCCACGTCCAGTTCACCCGGTCCAGACGCGCGTACGAGCGCCAGGCGTGCGTGGTCATCAGCCAGGTCACGATCGGCCCGATGCCGGGCAGCTTCTTCAGCCAGTCCATGATCCGCCTCTGCCCTTTTCGCGCGAACTCCATGTGCCGATACCCCGGATGGCGCCCGCCCCCTCGCCCACCCCTCGGCGCGTCGCACTAATCACCCATTGCGGGGAGCCCGGTGCCGCCGTGCGGCCACCCTGCCATATGCGGACGATACGGTCACCCGCATGTCTGCTGTCTGCGGTCCTCCCCAGTCCCTGCTCGTCCTCGGCGGCACGTCGGAGATCGCGCTGGCCACCGCGCGCCGCCTCATCGCCCGCCGCACCCGCACCGTGTGGCTCGCGGGCCGCCCCGGCCCGGCGCTCGACCGCGCGGCCGGCCGCCTGGCCGCACTTGGCGCCGACGTCCGTACGGTCGCCTTCGACGCGCTGGACCCGGACTCCCACGAGGCGGTGCTCGGCAAGGTGTTCGCCGAGGGCGCCGTCGACATGGTGCTGCTCGCCTTCGGGGTGCTCGGGGACCAGGCGCGGGACGAGCGGGAGCCGCTGCGCGCGGTCCGGGTCGCCGCCACCAACTACACCGGCGCGGTCTCCGCCGGGCTGGTCGCCGCCGGCGCCCTCCAGGACCAGGGCCACGGCTCGCTGGTGGTCCTCTCCTCGGTGGCCGCCGAACGCGCCCGCCGCTCGGACTTCATCTACGGCTCCAGCAAGGCCGGGCTCGACACCTTCGCGCAGGGCCTCGGCGACGCGCTGTACGGGACGGGCGTGCAGGTGATGGTCGTACGCCCCGGCTTCGTGCGCACCGCCAGGACCGCCCATCTGGCGCCCGGCCCGCTCTCCACCACCCCGGAGCAGGTGGCCGCCGCCGTCGAACTCGGCCTGCGCCGGGGCTCGGAGACGGTGTGGGTGCCCGGCGCGCTGCGCCCGGTGATGTCACTCCTGCGGCACGCCCCGCGCGCGCTCTTCCGCAGACTCCCGGTCTGAGAGGGTCAGCGGCTCGCGATGGGGTTGCGCTCGGCGGGGCCGCCCTGGCTGGGCACCACGTTGGCGCCGAAGGGGTAGTCGCGCAGCTTGCGCCACACCCCGTCCGCCCCCTGCTCGTACAGCGCGAACCCGGCGCACGGCCAGGCCGCCTCGAACCCGGCCAGCTCCTCGAAGGCGCGGTCCATCGCCGCCTCCTCGATGCCGTGCGCCACGGTGACGTGCGGGTGGTACGGGAACGCCAGCTCGCGCGACACCGGTCCGGCAGGGTCCCGCACCTGCTGCTGGAGCTCCGTGCAGTCCTCGGCGCCCTGCTCGATCCGGACGTAGACCACGGGCGAGAGCGGGCGGAAGGTGCCGGTGCCGGACAGGCGCAGCGGGAACGGGCGGCCGGCCGCGGCGACCTCGGCGAGGTGGGCGTCGATGGCGGCGAGGTCCGCCTCCTCCACCTCGGTCGGCGGCAGCAGGGTGATGTGCGTGGGGATGCTGAGCGCGGCGGCATCGCCGAAGCCCGCGCGCCGCTGCTGGAGCAGGCTGCCGTGAGGCTCCGGGACCGCGATCGACACGCCGATCGTTACGATCCCCACGTCGTCTCCTGTCGTCGCGTCTCTGTTCTGTGGGCCGTCCCCGCGCACGGCCTTCGGCTATCGACTGTACGGCCACGGGTGTCCGCAGGGCAGGCGCAACGGAAGTGATGTACGGCGCTCTGCCCCACCGGACACGCGTGCGGGTCGCACGTCCGGGGGCGGCTGTGCGCCCCCGGACGCCCGGTCAGTGCTTCGCCGGCAGGAAACCGACCCGGTCGTACGCGAGTGCCAGGGTCTCGGCGGCCACCGCGCGGGCCTTCTCGGCGCCCTTGGCGAGGATCGAGTCCAGCGTCTCGGTGTCCTCCAGATACTGCTGGGTGCGCTCCCGGAAGGGGGTGACGAAGGCGACCATGATCTCGGCGAGGTCGGTCTTGAGGGCGCCGTACATCTTGCCCTCGTACTCCCGCTCCAGCTCCGCGACGGGCGTGCCGGTGAGGGTGGAGTGGATGGTGAGGAGGTTGCTCACGCCGGGCTTGTTCTCCCGGTCGAAGCGGATCACCGTGTCGGTGTCGGTGACCGCGCTCTTCACCTTCTTCGCCGTCGTCTTCGGGTCGTCCAGCAGGCTGACGACACCCTTGGGCGAGGCCGCCGACTTGCTCATCTTGACCGCCGGGTCCTGGAGGTCGTAGATCTTCGCCGTCTCCTTGAGGATGTACGGCTTGGGGCTGGTGAAGGTCTCGCCGAAGCGGCCGTTGAAGCGGTCGGCGAGGTCGCGGGTCAGCTCGACGTGCTGGCGCTGGTCCTCACCGACCGGCACCTCGTCCGCGTGGTACAGCAGGATGTCCGCGACCTGGAGGATCGGGTACGTGAAGAGGCCGACGCTGGCCCGGTCGGCGCCCTGCTTGGCGGCCTTGTCCTTGAACTGGGTCATGCGGGACGCCTCGCCGAAGCCGGTGAGGCAGTTCATGACCCAGGCGAGCTGGGCGTGCTCGGGGACGTGGCTCTGCACGAAGAGGGTGCAGCGGTCGGGGTCCAGACCGGCCGCGAGGAGCTGGGCCGCGGCGAGGCGGGTGTTGGCGCGGAGGTCCTTCGGGTCCTGCGGGAGCGTGATCGCGTGCAGGTCGACGACCATGTAGAACGCGTCGTGCGTCTCCTGGAGGGCCACCCACTGGCGGACGGCACCGAGGTAGTTGCCGAGGTGGAACGAGCCTGCGGTGGGCTGGATTCCGGAGAGTACGCGGGGCTTCTTGTCAGCGGGGGCCATGGTGCCCATTCTCGCAGAGGTGGAGGTGGGTCCGGTGCCTAGGTGGGGGCGGGTGCGGGGGCGCGGGGGGCTGCGGCGCCGTCGTGGCTTGTCGCGCAGTTCCCCGCGCCCCTCAAGCGCTCAGCCGAGGTCGATTTCCGGGTACAGGGGGAAGGCTGCTACCAGGTCTGTCGCTCGCTGTGCGATTTCGTCCGCCGTCTTCTGGTCCAGGATGTGCTGGGCCTTCGACGGGGCGCCGGACTTTGTGGTGCCGGGTTCCGTGGTGGTGAGGACTCGGTCGATCAGGGCCGCCACCTCGTCCATCTCGGCTGTGCCGAGGCCGCGGGTGGTGAGGGCGGGGGTGCCGATGCGGATGCCGGAGGTGTACCAGGCGCCGTTGGGGTCGGCGGGGATGGCGTTGCGGTTGGTGACGATGCCGGAGTCCAGCAGGGCGGCCTCGGCCTGGCGGCCGGTGAGGCCGTAGGAGGCGGCGACGTCGATCAGGTTGAGGTGGTTGTCGGTGCCGCCGGTGACCAGGGTGGCGCCGCGCTTCATCAGGCCCTCGGCGAGCGCGCGGGAGTTGTCGACGACGCGCTGGGCGTAGTCCTGGAACGAGGGCTGCCGGGCCTCGGCCAGGGCGACCGCCTTGGCGGCCATGACGTGCGGGAGCGGGCCGCCGAGCACCATCGGGCAGCCCCGGTCGACCTGGTCCTTGAGGGAGTCGTCGCACAGGACCATGCCGCCGCGCGGGCCGCGCAGCGACTTGTGGGTGGTGGTGGTGACGATCTGCGCGTGCGGCACCGGGTCGAAGTCGCCGGTGAGCACCTTGCCCGCGACCAGACCGGCGAAGTGCGCCATGTCGACCATGAGGGTCGCGCCGACCTCGTCCGCGATCTCCCGCATGATCCGGAAGTTCACCAGGCGCGGGTACGCGGAGTACCCGGCGACCAGGATCAGCGGGCGGAACTCGCGGGCCTGGGCGCGCAGCGCCTCGTAGTCGATCAGGCCGGTGGCCGGGTCGGTGCCGTAGGAGCGCTGGTCGAACATCTTGCCGCTGATGTTGGGGCGGAAGCCGTGGGTGAGGTGGCCGCCCGCGTCCAGGGACATGCCGAGCATGCGCTGGTTGCCGAACGCCTGCCGCAGCTCGGCCCAGTCGGCCTCGGACAGCTCGTTGATCTGGCGGGCGCCGGTCTTCTCCAGGAACGGCACCTCCACGCGGTCGGCGAGGACGGCCCAGAAGGCGACCAGGTTGGCGTCGATGCCGGAGTGCGGCTGGACGTAGGCGTGCCGAGCGCCGAAGAGTTCGCGGGCGTGCTCGGCGGCGAGGGACTCGACGGTGTCGACGTTGCGGCAGCCGGCGTAGAAGCGGCGGCCGACGGTGCCCTCGGCGTACTTGTCGCTGAACCAGTTGCCCATCGCCAGCAGGGTGGCCGGGGAGGCGTAGTTCTCGGAGGCGATCAGCTTGAGCATCTCGCGCTGGTCGTGGACCTCCTGGCCGATCGCGTCGGCGACGCGGGGCTCGACCGCGCGGATGACGTCGAGCGCGGCGCGGTAGGCGGTGGTCTCGGCGGAGCCGGACGGGGTGGGGTTCTCGGGCATGGGGGCCTCCGGACAGGGCGTCGGTGTGTCGTCGTGTTCGGTTCGGCCCAGGCGCACGGCACTGACTCCCGGGCCGCTCCCCGATGGTCCATCCCATCCCAGCGCGCCAGTCACGGCCCACGACCAGCGTACCGGCCGTGGGTGAGGGTGTGCGCGGGGTCCAGGGTCTTTCGTTTGGATCAGGCCGGATCAGGGAGCGGGGTCCGGTGCCGTGGATCGCAAGGCGGAGGAGGGAGTCATGGCGGAGCCATGTCGACCGACGACAACGCGGCGAGGCGCGGTGCCGGGGCACGCGAGCCCGGCCTGATCCAAACGAGAGGCCCTAGAGGATCACGTGCGGCAGGAAGCGGGCGTAGGAGTCGGTGATCAGCCCCGAGGACTCGCGGATGCCGAGCCCGGCCGCCTCGTCGCCGACGACCCACGCGCCGAGGACGACATGGTTGCCGTCGAAGACGGGGAGCGGGGCGAGGGCCTGGTAGCAGCAGGTCTCCTCGGGCGCCGGAGGGGCGGGGCTGCCCGGCGGGTGCAGGGTGACGCCCTCGCCCTCGCGGCCGAGCAGCGGCTTGGCGGCGTAGCCGGTGGTGGCGGCCAGCTCGCGGGGGCCGTCCAGGTAGGCCGGGAGGAGGTGGGGGTGGCCGGGGTACAGCTCCCAGAGGATCGCCAGCAGGGCCTTGTTGCTGAGCAGCATCTTCCAGGCGGGCTCGATCCACAGGGTGCTGCCGGTGCCGCCGCCGTTGTCCAGGGTGTCCAGGACGTGCCCGGCGAACTCGTCGGTGGTGAGCCATTCCCACGGGTACAGCTTGAAGATCGCCCGGATGAACCTCAGCCGGTTGTCCACGAAGCGGCCGGAGAGGGTGTCCCAGCCGATCTCCTCCATGGCGAGCCAGTCGGTGTCGAGCCCGGCCTGCTCGGCGGTCTCCTTGAGGTAGGCGACCGTCATCAGGTCCTCGCCGAGTTCGTCGGCCGAGGAGTGCGCGAAGTGCAGCGGGGCGCCCGGCGGGAGGAGCTTCGCCTGTTTGCGCCAGGTGTCCACCAAGCGCTCGTGCAGCGAGTTCCACTGGTCGGCGCCGGGGAAGCGCTCCTCCATCCAGAACCACTGCGCGGACGCGGCCTCCACCAGCGAGGTCGGGGTGTCCGCGTTGTACTCCAGCAGCTTCGCCGGGCCGGTGCCGTCGTAGTGCAGGTCGAACCTGCCGTACACGGACGGGAGTTCGGCACGTCGGTGCCAGGACTCGGTGACGGCGGCGGTCACCCGCGGGTCGGTGATGCCGAGGTCGGCGAGCCGGCCGTGCTCCACCAGGTGCCCGGCGGCGGCCAGGCACATGGTGTGCAGTTCCTCGACGGTCTCCTCCAGCGCCTCCACCTCGGGCAGCGAGAAGACGTAGTACGCGCTCTCGTCCCAGTAGGGACGCAGGGAGCCGTCGGGGTGGCGGGTGAGCGGGTAGACGATCCCCTGTTCCTCGACGGTGCGCTGCCAGTCGGGGCGGGGCGTGATCGTACGGCGTTCCATGGCTGCGGCCCCGCCCGGTCAGCCGCCGGAGCTGCCGTGGCCGCTGCCGAAGCCGCCCCGGTGCACGCTGTGGTTGTCGTCGTCGCCCGAACGGCCTGAGCCGCTGCCGGACTTGCGGGGCGGGGTGAAGGAGCCGCTGCGGACCCAGGAGCCCTTCTTCTTGCCGCCGTAGTAGTAAGCACCCCCGCTGGAACCGGACTTGCAGTTCTTGTCGGAGACGACGTGGTAGCCCTTGCCCACGGTGTAGCTGTCGCGGTCCACGCAGCGCTTGTCCGGGTCGGACGAGGAGCATGCGGTGAGGGCGGCGGCGAGCAGCCCCATGCCGCCCAGGACCACGGTGGTGGACCGCAGTTGTGCGCGGGTGTCGGCCATGTTCTCTTCTCCCCCGTCGGTGATGCGTTCGGCAGTCAGCTTAGAGATCGGTATGAGTTTCCGGCAGGGCGGCCCGGCGTACGCCTGTTCCCCTAGGGTCTTTCGTTTGGATCAGGCCGGATCAGGGAGTGGGGTCCGGTGCCGTGGATCGCAAGGCGGAGGAGGGAGTCATGGCGGAGCCATGGCGAGTGACGACAACGCGGCGAGGCGCGGTGCCGGGGCCCGCGAGCCCGGCCTGATCCAAACGAAAGACCCTAGAGTCGCTTTGTGCTTTTTGGAATGGTGTGCGCGCTCGGCGCCGCGGTCTGCTTCGGTACGGCCACGGTCCTTCAGGCGGTGGCCGCGCGGGCGGCCGGGGAACAGGGCGGCGGGGAGGCGGCGCTGCTGCTGCGGGCGGTGCGGCAGTGGCGGTACGCGGCGGGGCTCGCGCTGGACGGGCTCGGCTTCGTGTGCCAGATCCTCGCGCTGCGCTCGGTGCCGATCTACGCGGTGGGCGCCGCGCTGGCCGCGAGCCTCGCGGTGACGGCGGTGGTCGCGGCGCGGCTGCTGCGGGTGCGGCTGAGCGGGGCGGAGTGGGCGGCGGTCGGCGTGGTGTGCGCGGGGCTCGCGCTGCTCGGGCTGGCCTCGGGCGCGGAGGGCGACCGCGGCGGCCCGGCCTGGCTGCCGTACGCGCTGCTCGCGACGGCGGCGGGCGTACTGCTGCTCGGCGCGGTGGGCGGCCGGCTCTCGGGACGGCCGCGCGCCCTGCTCCTCGGCCTCGGCGCGGGGCTCGGCTTCGGGGTGGTCGAGGTCGCGGTACGCCTGGTGAACTCCCTTGTCCCAGCCGCCCTGTTGACCGCCCCGTCCCTCTACGCCCTCCTCCTCGGCGGCGGCGCCGCCTTCCTGCTGCTGACCTCGGCGCTGCAACGCGGCTCGGTCACCACGGCGACGGCCGGCATGGTGCTCGGCGAGACCCTGGGCCCGGCGGCGGTGGGCGTGCTCTGGCTGGGCGACCGCACGAGGCCGGGGCTCGGTCCGCTCGCGGTGCTGGGGTTCGTCGTGGCGGTGGCGGGGGCGCTGACGCTGGGACGGTTCGGGGAGGCGCCGGAGCCGGCGGCTCAGCCGGAGGCGGAGCCGGTGCGCTGACGGCTACGGCAGTGCCCGGCACAGGGCTTCCAGGACGGTGGGCCAGGTGCTGTCGGGCGGGGTGCCGTAGCCGACGACGAGCGCCTCCAGCGGTTCGGCGACGGCCAGTTGATGCCGGTAGAAGGCGAGGCCGTGCAGCGCGAGGCCCTGCCAGTGGGCGGCCTGCACGACCGCCCGCTCGGTGCCGGGCGGCAGCCGCAGCACCGCGTGCAGCCCGGCCGCGATCCCGGTGACTGTCACCTCGGGCGCCCGGTCGGCCACGGCGGCGGCGAGTTGGTCCCGGCGGCGCCGGTAGCGCTGCCGGGCGGCGCGCACATGGCGGTCGTACGCGCCCGAGGCGATGAACTCGGCCAGCGTGAGCTGGTCCAGCACGCCGACGGTGTCGCTGTGGCCCTTGGCCGCCGTCAGCTCCGCCAGCAGGGCCGGGGGGACCACCATCCAGCCGAGGCGGAGTCCGGGGGCGAGGGACTTGCTGGCGGTGCCGAGGTAGACCACGTGGTCCGGGTCGAGGCCCTGGAGGGCGCCCACGGACTGGCGGTCGTAGCGGAACTCGCCGTCGTAGTCGTCCTCCAGGATCAGCCCGCCGGTCCGCCGCGCCCAGTCGACGACGGCCGCGCGCCGGTCGGGGCGCAGCGGGGTGCCCATGGGGAACTGGTGGGCGGGGGTGAGGAGTACGGCACCCTCCGTGCCCAACGGCCGTGTGTCGGTGCCGAGTTCGTCGTACGGCAGCGCGGTGGTCGTCAGACCCGACGCGGCGAGCAGATCGTGGTGCACGAACAGGCCGTACGACTCGACGGCGACCGTGCGGGCTCCCCGGCCGCGCAGCACGGTGCCGAGGAGGCGCAGGGCGTGGGAGAAGCCCGCCGTGATCAGTACCGAGCCGGGGTCGGCCCGTACACCCCGGACGCGGGCGAGGTACTCGGCGACGGCGGTGCGCAGTTCGGGGCGGCCGCGCGGATCGCCGTACCCCAGCGCGTCGTTGGGGGCGCGGGTCAGGGCGCGGCGGGCGGCCCTCAGCCACTCGGTGCGGGGGAAGGCGGCGAGGTCGGGGGTGCCGGGGACCAGGCTGTGCGCGGGGCGGCCCGGCGTGCGGCGCCGGACGGGGGCGCCCGCCGCTCCGGGCGCGGGTACGGGCCGCTCGGCGACGCGGGTGCCGGAGCCCTGGCGGGCGGTGAGCCAGCCCTCGGCGACCAGGTCGGCGTACGCCTCGGCGACGGTGTTGCGGGCGATCCCGAGGTCCGCCGCCAGGGTGCGGGAGGAGGGCAGCCGGGTGCCGGGGGCGAGCCGGCCGGTGCGTACGGCGTCGCGCAGCGCGTCGGTGAGACCCCGGCGCAGGCCACTGCTCCCGGCCGGTTCGAGGTGGAGGTCGATCCCCAGATTGGCCCATGAATCCGCCATGGAAATGGACCATACTCCTGGGCAGCTTCGCTCCTAGGCTTGCCGTATGGAGACCACGGAGAACACCACCGAGTACGCCCCCGAGCACCCCGCCCGCCTGTCCTGGACGTCGCACGCGCCGGAGGTCTACAAGGCGATGGTCCGCCTGGACGCGGCCGCCCGGAAGGGCGTCGACCCGACGCTGCTGGAACTCGTCAAGATCCGCGCCTCGCAGCTCAACCACTGCGCGTACTGCCTCGACATGCACACCAAGGACGCGCTCGCGGCCGGGGAGAGCGTGGAGCGCATCATCCAGCTCAGCGCCTGGGACGAGTCCCGCCACTTCTACACCGACCGTGAGCTGGCGGCCCTGGAACTGACCGAGGCGATCACCGTCCTCACCGACGGTTTCGTCCCGGACGCGGTGTACGAGCGCGCCGCCAAGCAGTTCGAGGAGGCGGAACTGGCCCAGCTCATCGCCGCGATCACAGTGATCAACGCCTGGAACCGCTTCGCGGTGTCGACGCGGATGGTGCCGGGGCATTACACGCCGGGGCAGCACCAGTAAGGGTGCCGAGGGACGGCCTGGAACGGCCCATCGCCAGGAGTTGTCAGTGGGTGATGGCAGCATCACCGGCATGCTTCTCGTACGTACGACGCCGCCACGGCCCGTGGATGTGACCAGGGTCTTCCCGGAGTTGGCGCCCTTGGCACGTCCTGCGATCCGTCTGCACCCTCGTCCCGGGGCGCCCTCGGTCGAAGAGAGTTCTGTCGGGGGGCCGTTGCTGTGGCCGGTGGATGAGCCATGGCCGCACTGTGAAGCCTCGCACCTGCACGTGGACAGCGGATTCCGCGAGTCGCCGGACGATGTGCGTCTCACCAGACGCTTGCGGGTCCGGTGGCACGCTGATCACAGTCGCGGTGGCATGACGCCCGAGGAGGAGGCGGTCAAGGAGCGGAACGCCGCGAGGCTCGCGGAGCGGCTCGACGCCGGCCCTCCCCCCGCGGACTGCCCGGTCCCCATGCTGCCCGTGGCCCAGCTCTACCTGCGCGACATACCCCTGTTGCGGCCGCCCGGAGAGGCCGATCTGCTCCAGATTCTGTGGTGCCCCTACGACCACGATCCGGATCACAAGCCGTCGACCGCACTGTTCTGGCGGTCCGCCGCCGAGGTCGCCGACATCCTCGCCACACCGCCCGAACCGTACGAGGTGAACTACGAGGGCTATCTGCCGGAGCCGTGCGTGCTGGCACCGGAAGCGATCACCGAGTACCCCAACAGCCTCGATCTGAGCCCGCAGATGCGGCTGATGGTGGGGGACTGGAGCAGATGGCAGGCGGCCGACGCCGACGTGGACGGCTCCTACGCGGAATATCCGCAGGAGTTCTATGACGTCCACCTGGCCGACGCGCCCGGCTGGAAGGTCGGCGGCTGGCCTCCGTGGGGCCGCACCGACCCCGAGCCCCGGTACTGCGCTGTCTGTGAAGTGCGGATGGTCCCGCTGCTGACCATCGCCTCCCGTGAATGGGACGGCGGCGAGGGACACAACTGGGCACCTCAGGAAGACCAGGCCGCCGCCATCGCCGCCGGGCATTGCTGCGGCCAGAGCCCGTCGCAGCCGACCAAGGTCGAGGTCGGCAGCACGGACAACATGCAGATCTACGTCTGCCCGGCCTCGCCCAAGCATCCGCACACCGACCTGATCCAGTGAGCTGCCGGGCGACGGATTACGAGTCCGCCGCCCGGCACCGTCCGTCAGGGAAGCCAGCGCTTCCACTGGTCAGGATGCGTGTCGACCCACTTCTTCGCGGCCTCCTCCGGGCTGAGTTTCTGCTCGGCGATCATGAGGGAGACCTCGTTCTGGTCCTCGGTGGTCCACTGGAACTTCTTCAGGAACTCCGCGCCCTTGCCGCCGGAGCGGGCGAAGTCGGCGTTGAGGAACTTGCGCAGCGGGGTCTTCGGGTACGCGCAGGTGATCTTCGCGGTGTCGGTGTCGCAGCCCTCCTTGTAGGGCGGGAGCTTCACCTCCGTCATGGGGACCTTCTTGAAGAGCCACTGTGGGGTGTACCAGTAGCTCAGGAAGGGCTTCTTCTCCTTGGCGAACTGCTTGATCTGGGTGATCTGCGCGGCCTCGGACCCGGCGAAGACGACCTGGTAGTTCAGCTTCAGGTTCTTCACCAGCGCCTTGTCATGGGTGACGTAGGCCGGGGAGCCGTCCATGATCTGGCCCTTGCCGCCGGACTCGGCGGTGCGGAACTGGGAGGCGTACTTGTTGAGGTTCTTCCAGTCCGTGATGTCCGGGTGCTGCTTGGCGAAGTACGTCGGCACGAACCAGCCGATGTGCCCGGTGACCCCGAGCCCGCCCGCGTAGGAGACGGTCTTCTTGTCGTGGACGTACCGCTTCTCCTGCTCGGGGTGGCTCCAGTCCTCCAGCAGGGCGTCGACGCGGCCCTGGCTGAGCGCGTCCCAGGCGGGGATCTCGTCGACCTGGACGGTGTCGACGCGATAGCCCAGCTTGTGCTCCAGCAGGTACTTGGCGACCGCCACGTTGGACTGCGCGCCCACCCAGGACTGCACGGACAGGGTCATGCTCTTCGCGCCGCCCGCGTTGGCGAACGGGCTGGCCTGCTTGGTCATGTCGGCCGCGCCGCAGCCGGTGAGCAGGGCGAGCGCGGACGCGGCGGCGACGCTCACCGAGAGGGTCGTACGGAGTCGCATGTCACGCTCCCTTCTTCGTACGGCGGCCGGTGGGCTGGGTGACCCGGTCGAGCATCAGACCGAGGCAGACGATCGCGGCACCGGCGACCAGGCCGGTGGCGAGGTCGCCCTGGGCGAGGCCGAAGGCGACGTCGTAGCCGAGGGCGCCCGCGCCGACCAGACCGCCGATGATGACCACGGCGAGGACCAGGACCACGCCCTGGTTCACCGCGAGCAGCAGCGAGCGGCGGGCCAGCGGGAGCTGGACCTGCCAGAGCTGCTGGCGGCCGGTGGCGCCCAGCGAGCGGGCGGACTCCAGCGCGGCCGGGTCGACCTGGCGCAGGCCCTGCGCGGTGATCCGGACGACGGCCGGGAGGGCGTACACCACGGCGGCGACGACGGCGGGGGCACGGCCGACGCCGAACAGGGCGACGACCGGGATCAGGTACACGAACTGCGGCATGGTCTGGAACACGTCCAGCACCGGGCGCAGCATCCGGTCGACCCGGTCGCTGCGGGCGGCCGCGATGCCGGTGGCGATGCCGAGGACCAGGGTGACGGCGACGGCGGCCAGTACCTGGGAGAGGGTGTCGAGGGAGGAGTCCCAGACACCGAGCACGCCGATCGCGGCCATGGCGAGGGTGGCGGTCAGCGCGGTGCGCCAGGTGCCGATCAGCCAGGCCAGCGCGGCGACGATCAGCAGCACCGACCACCAGGGCAGCGCGCGCAGGCCGTCGCGGAGCGGGTCCAGCATCCAGGTGGTGAAGTGCGCGGCCCAGTCGGCGGTGCCGCCGATGACGGGGACGCCGGAGTAGAGGTGCGCGGTCATCCAGTTGACGGCGTGGTTGACCGGCTCCGCGATGTTCACGGTCGCGGAGCCCGGCCATTCGGCGCCGCCGAGCAGCCGGGCGGCGACCGCCGCGACGGCGGTGCCGGCGAGCGCGAGCAGCCACACCGTACGGCGGGACTCGCCGGTGCCGTCGGCGGCGCGGCCGGCGGCGCCGGTCACCCGGTCCAGCACGATGGCGAGCAGCACGATCGGGATGCCGGCCGCGAGGGCGGCGCCGACGTCGACGGAGGCGAGCGCCTGGTAGACGCGGTCACCGAGGCCGCCGGCGCCGATGACGGAGGCGATGACGGCCATGGACAGCGCCATCATGATCGTCTGGTTGAGGCCGAGCAGCAGTTCCTTGCGGGCCAGCGGGATGCGGGCGGTCAGCAGCCGCTGGCGCGGGGTGGCGCCCAGCGAGCGCACCGCCTCCAGCACCTCGGGGTCGGCGCCGCGCAGGCCCAGCGCGGTGAGCCGCGCCATCGGCGGGGCCGCGTAGACCACGGTGGCCAGGACGGCGGCGGGGACGCCGATGCCGAAGACCAGCACCACGGGCAGCAGGTAGGCGAAGGCCGGGAGCACCTGCATGGTGTCCAGCACCGGGCGCAGCGCGCGGTCCATCCGGTCGGAGAGCCCGGCGGCGAGGCCGAGCAGGACGCCGACGGCGACGGACGCGAGCACGGCGGCCACCATGAGCGCGAGCGTCTGCATGGTGGGCAGCCACATGCCGAGCGCGCCGCAGGCGAGGAACGCCACGGCCGTCCCGGCGGCCAGCTTCACCCCGGCCACCCGCCAGGCGACCAGGGCGCCGAGCACGGTGACGCCGACCCAGCCCATGGCGAGCAGGGCGAGGTAGACACCGCGTACGCAGAGCACGACCGCGTTGCTGATGTGGCCGAAGAAGTACAGGAACAGCGGGTGGGTGTCCCGGTTGTTCATCACCCAGTCGCTGGCGTCGCCGAGCGGACCGGTGAGGCTCACGGTCAGCGCGTGCGGCCAGTGTCCGCTGCCCCACCGGCCATCGAGCAGGGGGACGAGGATCACGGCGGCGACGGCGAGCGTGAGCAGCTTGGCCGCCGGACGGGACTTGAGCAGGCCGGGCAGGGCGCGCCGGGCGCTGGGGGCGGTGATGGTAGCCATCAGACCGCCTTGGGCTCGGGGACGGCGGACACGAGGGTGGGCTCGGCCTCCCGCTCGGCGGGGGCGGCCGTGCCGGTGCCCGCGACCACGTTGAGCAGGGCGTCGGAGTCGACGACACCCATACAGGTGCCGTCGTCCATCACACGGGCCGGCTCACCCGCGCGGGCGACGGCCTCGATGGCCTCGGCGACCGGGGCCTCGGGGCGTACGGCGGGACCGCTGCCGGCCTCCTCCAGGGAGGCGGGGCGCATGGCGGTACGGCAGGTGACGACCTGCTCGCGCGGCACGTCGCGGACGAACTCGCGGACGTAGTCGTCGGCCGGGGAGTTGACGATCTCCTCGGGGGTGCCGAGCTGGACCACGCGGCCGTCGCGCATCAGGGCGATGCGGTCGCCGAGCTTGAGGGCCTCGGTGAGGTCGTGGGTGATGAAGACCATGGTGCGGCCCTCTTCGCTGTGCAGACGGGCGACCTCGTCCTGCATGTCGCGCCGGATCAGCGGGTCGAGCGCGCTGAACGGCTCGTCGAACAGCAGCACCTCGGGATCGACGGCGAGGGCGCGGGCGAGCCCGACGCGCTGGCGCTGACCGCCGGAGAGCTGGCCCGGACGGCGCTTCTCCATGCCCGCCAGGCCGACCTTGGCGACGACCTCGGCGGCCTTCTCCCGGCGCTCGGCGCGGCCCATGCCCTGGATCTCCAGGCCGTAGGCGACGTTGTCGAGGACCGTGCGGTGCGGCAGCAGGCCGAAGTGCTGGAAGACCATCGCGGCCCGGTGGCGGCGCAGTTCGCGCAGCCGGCCGCGGTCCATGGCGCGTACGTCCTCGCCGTCGATGGCGATGGTGCCCGCGGTGGGCTCGATCAGCCGGGTCAGACAGCGCACCAGGGTGGACTTGCCGGAGCCGGACAGGCCCATGACGACGAAGACCTCGCCCTTGCGGACCTCGAAGGACACGTCCCGCACGGCGGCCGTGCAGCCGGTCTCGGCGCGCAGCTCGGCGGGGCTCAGCGCGGCCAGCGCCGGGTCGGCGGGGACGCGCTCGGCCTTGGGGCCGAACACCTTCCACAGGCCGTCGACGGCGAAGACCGGCGCGTCGCTGGTGGTGGGCGGCTTACGGGTGGGAACGGTGAGCGTCATCGCGCGTCACCACCGATCAGTTCGACGGCCTTCTCCCCGACCATGAGCACTCCGATCATCGGGTTCACCGCGGTCATCGTCGGGAAGACGGACGCGTCGGCTATGCGGATGCCGTTGAGACCCCGGACACGCAACTCGGGGTCCACCACGGCGAGTTCGTCATCGGCGGCGCCCATCTTGCAGGTGCCGGCCGGGTGGTACACGGTGTGCGCGACCTTGCGCGCGTACTCGCTCAGCTCCTCGTCGCCCTGGACCTCGGGGCCGGGGCAGACCTCGCGCTTGAGCCAGTGGGCCAGCGGCTCCGACTTGGCCACCTCGCGGGCGATACGGATGCCGTCGACCAGGGTCTGGGCGTCGTAGTCGTCCTCGTCGGTGAAGTACCTGAAGTCCAGCGCAGGCTTGACCTCGGGGTCGGCGCTGGTCAGGTAAAGACGGCCGCGGCTCTTGGGCTTGGGGATGTTCGGGGTCATCGAGACGCCGAACTCGGGCCGCTCGTAACCCAGTCGCTCCGGGTTGTCCGTGAACGGGATCTGGTAGAAGTGGAACATCAGGTCCGGGCCCGCGTGTTCGGGGTCGCGGCGGACGAACAGGCCCGCGTCGGAGTCCATCGCGGAGTTCTCCGGGATGGGTCCGTGGGTCTCCCACACGATGACCGACTCCGGGTGGTCGAGCAGGTTCTCGCCGACGCCGGGCAGGTCCAGCACGACCGGGATGCCGAGGGCCTCCAGGTCGGCGCGCGGGCCGATGCCCGAGTGCAGCAGCAGGCGCGGGGTGTCGACGGCGCCGGCGCAGAGGATCACCTCGTTGCGCGCCTTGACCAGCAGCTCCTGGCCGTCCTTGGTGCGCACGTGGACGCCCTCGGCGCGGGTGCCGTCCAGCTCCAGCTTGTAGGCCCAAGTCTCCAGGAACAGGTGGAGGTTGGGGCGCTCGTCCATCACCGGGTGGAGGTAGGCGACGGACGCGGAGGAGCGCTTGTTGTTCTCGGGGTGGTAGGAGAGGTCGAAGAAACCGACTCCGTCGGTGAACGGCTTCTTGTTGAAGCCCTCCACGCGCGGCACACCGAGCGTGGACTGCGCGGCGTCCACGAAGTCCCGTGCGATGGCGTTGCGGTCCTTCTCGTCCACCGAGACGATGTTGTTCTTCAGCCGGGCGAAGTACGCCTCCATCGGCACGGCGCCCCAGCCGGTCGCCCCGGCCTGCTCCCACTCGTCCCAGTCGGAGGGGAGCGGCTTGAACGAGATCAGGGTGTTGTGCGAGGAGCAGCCGCCGAGCACGCGGGCCCGGCTGTGCCGGATGTGGGAGTTGCCGCGCGGCTGCTCGGTGGTCGGGTAGTCGTAGTCGAGGTCGCCGCCGAGCAGGCCCATCCAGCGGCGCAGGGTGAGCACGTCGTCGCGGTCGACGTCGCTCGGGCCGCCCTCGATGACGGCGACGGTGACGTCCGGGTTCTCGGTCAGGCGGGAGGCGATGACCGAGCCCGCCGTGCCGCCGCCGACGACGACGTAGTCGTACTCGTGGGTGTGTTCGGGCATGGGGTGTCTGACTCCTGGGGGCAGGGAGGTCGTACGAAGGTCTGGGGGGAGGCTCAGCCGGCGAACCAGCGCACCGGGCTCGGGGCGAGGTTCTGGTACACGTGCTTGGTCTCGCGGTACTCGGCGAGGCCGGCGGGGCCCAGTTCGCGGCCGGTGCCGCTCTTGCCGAAGCCGCCCCACTCCGCCTGCGGCAGGTAGGGGTGGAAGTCGTTGATCCACACGGTGCCGTGCCGCAGCTTGGCGGCGACGCGCCGGGCGCGGCCGGGGTCGGCGGTCCAGACGGCGCCCGCGAGGCCGTACTCGGTGTCGTTGGCGAGGGTGACCGCCTCGTCCTCGGTGCGGAAGGTCTCGACGGTGAGGACGGGGCCGAAGACCTCCTCCCGCACGACGCGCATCTCGCGGTGGCAGTGGTCGAGGACGGTCGGCTCGTAGAAGTAGCCGGACTCGGGGCGGTCCGCGGTGGGCTCGGGGCGCTTGCCGCCGCAGACCAGGCGCGCGCCCTCGGCCAGCGCGGAGGCGACGAAGTCCTCGGTCTTGGCGCGCTGCTGCTCGGAGACGAGGGGGCCGCACTCGACGCCGGGTACGGTGCCGCGGCCGAGCCTGATCTTCCGGGCGCGGAGGGCGAGTTCGGCGACGAAGCGGTCCCGGACGGGCTCCTCGATGATGAGGCGCCCGCCGGCCGAGCAGACCTGGCCGCTGTGGATGAAGGCGGCGTTGAGGGCCTGGTCGACGGCGGTGTCGAAGCCCTCCTCGGTGGCGCAGGCGTCGGCGAAGACCACGTTGGGGTTCTTGCCGCCGAGTTCCAGCGCGACCTTCTTCACGCTCGGCGCGGCGGCCTGGGCCACCTTGACGCCGCTGACCAGGCCGCCGGTGAAGGAGACCAGGTCGACGTCGGGGTGGTCCGAGAGGCGGGCGCCGACGGTGTGGCCGGGGCCGGTGACCAGGCCCGCGACGCCCTCGGGGAGTCCGGCCTCCACCAGCAGCCCGATCAGCGCGATGGTGGTCATCGGGGTGATCTCGCTGGGCTTGATCACGAAGGTGTTGCCCGCGGCGAGCGCCGGGGCGATCTTCCAGCTTGCCTGGAGCAGCGGATAGTTCCACGGGGTGATCAGCGAGCAGACACCGACCGGCTCGTGCACGACGACGCTGTGGATGTCGGGCGAGCCCGCGTCGACCACCCGGCCGGGCGCCTCGGCGGCGACCAGGTCCGCGAAGTAGCGGAAGGCGTCGGCGACGCAGTCGATGTCGACGCGGCCCTCTTCGACGGTCTTGCCCGCGTCCCTGCTCTCCAGCAGGCCCAGCTCCTCGCGGTCGCGGACCAGGAGGTCCGCGACGCGGCGCAGCAGGGCGGCGCGCTCGGCGACCGGGGTGTGCGGCCAGGGGCCCTCGTCGAAGGCGCGGCGGGCGGCGGCCACCGCCCGGTCGACGTCCTTGGTCCCGCCCTCGGCGACGACGGCGAAGGGCCTGCCGTCCGCGGGGTCGAGGATCTCGCGGGTCGCACCGGAGTCCGCTTCCAGCCACTCGCCTCCGGCGTGGATGGTGGCCTCGGCCGGTCGTTCCGTTCTGTCCGCCATGATCGGTTTTGCCTTCCGTTCCTGTTCAGCCGCCCTGCGTGACAGAGCTGCCACGTCTGGGCGGAGGACCGCATGCCCGAGGCCGGTGACGCGCATGCGCATTCGATGGCCGAAAGTGCGCTGGGTCACGGAAATTACGGGAGAAAGGCGGAGGAATCGGACGAGCGAGGGTGGCGTGGATCACGACCGCGGTACGCACCCGTGCGAACCGGGTCTATTCGATCAGTCGAGCGCCGCGTTCCCTGCCGGGTCGCAGTTCATGCCGGGCGGGCAGAACCAGTCGAGCGCGGTGGTGAGGAGTTCCAGCTCGTCTTCTCTGCCGTCAGCGTCCGGGCCGTAGGCGGCGAGGGCGTAGATCTTGCCGTCGGTGGCGACGAAGCGTTCGTCGTAGACGTGCCAGGTGCCGACCTCGGGCTCGTTCCGGATGGTGTCCGCGAGGTACTCCAGCCGGGAGCCGGTGAAGTCCCCCTCGTCCAGGTTGGTCAGCGCCAGCTTCTCGAAGCCGCGCGGCTTGGCGGTCTGGTCGGAGAGGTACAGGTCGAACGACGCGTCCGGGCTCGCCTCCGACACCTCGTACACCTGGAGCCTGCGCTCCTTGTCGGGGCTGCGGAAGTTCACGACGGCCATCCCGTACTCGGACGGCACGGTCGCCCGCGTCCACCCCTCGGGCACGGCCACCCGGAACCCCTCACCGTCGTCGTGCAGCTCGTATCCGGCGGGGGGTGCGCTGGGCGAGGGGCTGGGGGTGGGCGAACTGCTGAGGGGGCTGGGGCTACGAGTCACGGGCGCGGAGGAGGTACGCCCCTTCTGGCTCCGGTCGTCACCGTCGTCCTTCCCGACGACCAGCGCCAACACCAGACTCACCGCAATCCCGGCCGCCGCGGCCCCGACGATGACAGACCAGAGGAGGCGCCGACTGGGGCCACTGCGGGGCGGTGCCGGATCGGCGGGGGGCCAGGGGGCGGCGGCGGGGAAGGTCGAGGTCGGAGGGGTGGGGGGCCAGGTGGCGGTCTGGGAATCGGCGGGCCAGGTGGCGGCCGAGGGGCCGGCAGGCGCACCCGGCTCCGCCGGAGGCCACGAGGCGGTGGGGGGTTCCGCGTGCGCCGGCAACTCGGCCGGTGGCCATGAGCCGCTCGGCGGCTCCGCGCGCCCGGAAAACTCGGCCGATGGCCAGGCAGCGTCCGACGGCTCCCCTTCCGAGGAAGCTCCGGCCGGTGGCCAGGAGGAGGGCGGGGGCGTCCGCCGATCTGCGGGTGGCCACGCGGAAGCCGAGGGGTCGGCGGAGGGCCCGATCCCGGTCGGCGGACCGGCAGAGCCGGAGGGACCGGCAGCCGCCGAAGGCTCAGCCGAGGGCCCCGCATCGGTCGACCGCTCGGCAGCCGCCGAAGGCTCCGCCAAGGACCGGGCACCAGCCGCCGGCCCCGCAAACCCGGACCCCTCGGCGGACGCCGGTGCCTCGCCCGAGGGCCGACCGCCAGCCGTCGCCCCGGCAGCGGCGGAGAGGCCGGCGGACGCCGAACGCTCAGCCGAGGGCCACGCATCGGTCGACCGCTCGGCAGCCGCCGAAGGCTCCGCCAAGGACCGGGCACCAGCCGCCGGCCCCGCAAACCCGGACCCCTCGACGGACGCCGGTGCCTCGCCCGAGGGCCGACCGCCAGCCGTCGCCCCGGCAGCGGCGGAAGGGCCGGCGGACGCCGAAGGCTCACCCGAGGAACGCGCACCGGCAGACGCCGACGGCTCCGCCGAGGACCGGGCGCCAGCCATCGGCCCCGCAGAGCCGGACCCCTCGGCGGACGCCGAATGCTCGGCCGGGGACCGCGCGCCGGTCGACGGATCGGTGGAGGTCGGCGCGTCGGCGGAAGCCGGGGAATCGGCCGCCGGACCGCCGGAGGCAGAAGGAGTGCGGCGGTCTGCCGGGGGCCAGGTGGAGGTCGGGGTGTCGACGGACTCGGTGGGGGCGGCCGGGGGCCACTCCGAGGCCGGCGGGCCGGCGGGCCTCGTCGGGTCGGCCGGAGCCGGTGGTTCGGTGGGCCCCGTCGGGTCGGCGGGGGGCCAGGCCGGGGCCGGTGGGCCGGCTGGCCTCGTCGGGGCGGCCGGGGCCGGTGGTTCGGCGGGCCTCGTCGGGTCGGCCGGGGGCCACACCGGGGCCGGGGCGTACTCCGGGCGCGATGGTGGTGGTGGGGTCGGGGGTGCGTCGGCGGCGGGGCCGGCCTCCCAGCGTTGGGTGTCTTCGTTCCAGTGTTGTTCTCCCCCGCTCATCGCGGCCCCCCTTGTGTGTTGCGGTCAGAGTCCGAGGAGGCCGGCTACCGTGCCGGCCGAGGCGAGGACGGTCAGGAGGGACTGGGAGTCGGTGAGGAGTTCGCGGAGGCGTTCGCGGCGGGTGGGGCTCGCCTGGCCGGTGCGGGTGAGTTCCGCCTCGGTGTCGGCGAGCGCCTCGCCCAGCGCGGCGGTCTGCTCGGTGGCCCGTACCCGCGCGAGGTCGGCGCGCAACTCCCGTACCGCTGCCAGGAGTTCCTGGTCGGCAGGGGTGCCCGTACTGTGCTGGTGGCTCTCGGCGTGGGCGTGGTTGCCGATGGCGAAGGTGCTGCCCGACACGTCTCCGATGCGCACGTTCGGCTCCTGACCGGTCATGTCCCGGCTCCCTCCTGCGGCGCGGGCGCGCCCGTGGCGGTGGCGTGGCTGCCGACGGCGAAGGTGCTGCCCTCGACGCGGCCGATGTGGACGTCCCCGTTGCGGATGTTGACGACCTTCCGGACGAACTCGCCCGTCTGGTAACCGGATTCGGCGAGCGCGGACCGCACTCCGTCGGCCACCCGGTCCTGCACCCCGCGCAGATACCGGACGACGTCCATCTCCTGGAACAGCGAACCGACAGGGGTGGACCCCAGCTCGCGCACCGAGAGCGCGGGACCGTCGGGCAGGGCGTTCGCGTACCCGCCGGTCAGCAGCCGCCAGCCGTGCACCAGCCCCCGGCCGAGCTGGGCGATCGCCCGCCCCGCCGAACCCGGCACCAGGACGAGCGCGGTGGCGGCCTTGCCGAGGTGGTTGTTGTGCCGGAACCGATGGGCCGCGCGGTCGGCGTCCTTGAAGTCCTCGCGCACCGGCGTCAGCACATGCGGCGCGATCTCCAGCATCAGCATGCCGCCCTGGGTGTGGACGCGGACGTACACGGTGACGACCAGCTCCTCCTCCCAGCCGCCGACCCGCACCCGCAGGAAGTGCCGCCGCTTCTCGGCCCCCTCCTCCACCGCCCGTGCCCGGTGCTGCTCGAACGCCTCGGCGGTGTACGGCGCCTGCTCCCGCTTCCGCAGCCCCTCCACCGGCAGGAACACGCACTCGTCGATCTCCAGCCAGCGCAGCCGGTCCCGGACACCGGGCCCCGCGTACTCGGCCGGTACCCGGAGCTGCTCCAGGCGGGGGCGGATCTTCTCCAGGATCGCCCGGTTGCTGAGCGGCTGGCGTTCCTTCGCCAGCTCGTCCGGCTTCAGTTCCACGGCCAGCACCCACGTGTCGTACGCGTCCCCGGCCCCGCAGAACGGCCGGGCCTCGTGGTACATGACCAGCGGCGCGTGCTGCTCCAGCCGGATGCGCTGCCTGAGCCGCTGGAAACGCGGGCTCGGCGCCTGCTCGGCGGGGTCGGCGGCGGCGTCCGGGAAGCGCTGCGGGGACAGCTCACCGGCCAGCGCCCGGCTGAACTGGGTCCGCTGCGCGTGCACGCACACCGCGATGAGCGCGAGCACGACGAGGGTGAACCACGCCTGCCACAGCTCCACGGCCGGGGTGAGCGAGTCGGAGAGGTCCTCGGAACCGCCGTACCCCCCGTACCCGTACGGGTCGTAGGACGGCTCGGGGGACGGACCCCCGCCGAACGCGGTGACGACGGTCAGCACGAACAGCGCCGCGAACCACGCCCGTCCCCACCACCGCGCCAGGAAGGCGAGGACCAGCCGGTACAGCGGCGGCGAAGCGGCGCGCCCGCGCAGCCAGGGGGCGAGCGCGAGCCAGATGCTGGGCCACAGGTACAGCGCGAGCAGCCCGCCGCTGAGCGGCAGGCCCACCAGCCACAGCCCGGTGATCGCGCCAGCCCAGACCAGCTCCTGCCGCCGGGCCCGCAGCGCGTGCGCCAGCACCCGCGCCGCGTCGAAACCGAACGAAGGGGCCACGATCCGCTGCTCGTTGAGGTGGAGTTCCTCGATGACGCGGTCGCGGTAGCCGGAGTCCAGATACGCGCCCGCGCACAGCAGCCGGGTGGCCTCGCTGGCGTGGGGCGGGACGGGCGGCGGATGGACCGGTGCCCGCTCGGCCGACGTCCGCTCCGCCTGCGGCGGTACCTGAGCACTGCTCATGCCATCCCCCGATGCATGGAAGTCCCGCGCCCACGAGAAGGTGGACGACGACCGCTGAGCATAGAGGGGTGACAGGTGGTCAGGAAACCGCAATCCGCTCGGCCATCAACTCCTTCACCGTGGCGCGCAGCCAGGCGTGGGCCGGGTCGGCGTCGTGGCGGGGATGCCAGGCGAGCCCGACCTCCAGGGGCGGCAGCGGGAGCGGGATGGGGAAGGTGACCAGTCCGAGCGTCTCCGCCAGGGGCCGGCTCCCCCGGCTGACGATCCCGACCAGGTCGGTGTCCCGCAGTACGAACAGCGAGGCCGGGTAGGTCCCGACGCTGCCGACGACCTGCCGCGTGAGCCCGAGCGCGGCGAGCGCGTCGTCGATCGGCCCGCGCAGCCGTCCCCGCCGGGACACGCTCAGATGCCCGGCCTCGGAGGCGAACCGCTCAGGGGTCAACTCGTCGTCCAGCAAAGGGTGTCCGGCCCGTACGACCCCGAGCATTCGGTCCTCGTACAGCGTCTCCACCCGCACCTCGGGGGCGGTGGTGTCGACCACGCCGATCTCCAGGTCGGCGGTGCCCTGGCGCAGGAAGGGGGCGTCGACCGGGCTCTCGGAGAGGAACCGCAGCCGGATGCCGGGCGCCTCGCGGGCGGTGCGGGTCAGCAGCGGGGCGCCGAGAGTGGCGGCGGTCGCGTCGTGGCCGAGGATCGTGAAGGTACGGGTCATCGTGCGCGGGTCGGTGTCCCGGCCGGGTGCGAACAGCGCGCGGGCCCGCTCGACCACCGCGCTGACCTCGGCCCGTACCGCCAGCGCGTGCGGGGTCGGCACCATCTGCCGCCCGGCGCGCACCAGTACGGGGTCGCCCAGCGCCTTGCGGATACGGCCGAGGGTGCGGCTCATCGCGGGCTCCGACAGATGCAGCCGCCGGGCGGCACCCCGGACGCTCTGCTCCTCCAGGAGCACATCGAGCGCGAGCAGCAGATTGAGGTCCACGCCCGCGAGCGGCGAGGTGTCTCCGGATTGCGTCACACGCAATCATCCCTTGCGAAGGTTGCACTGGCAAGCAGGTCGGACCCGACCCTACGGTGAAGGCACATCCCCGCACCACCCCGACCAGCTCCCGGAGGAGCCGTGCCCCCGCCTGCCCTGAAACGCTCGACGCTGCTCGTGCTGTGCGCCTGTGTCCTGGTCGCCCAGAGCATGGTCGCCGCGATCAACCTGCTGATCCCCCAGTTCATGGCGTCGTCCCCGCACCCCTCGCACAGCCAACTGCTGTGGATAGTCGACGCCTACGTGATCGCCTTCGCCGGACTCCTCGTCCCGGCCGGCGCCCTCGGCGACCGCTACGGCCGCAAGGGCGCCCTGCTCACCGGCCTCGCCCTGTTCGCCGCGGGCGCCGCCACCGGTGCCCTCGCCGCCGACCCGGCCGTCCTCATCGCGGGCCGGGCGGTCTCCGGGGCCGGAGCCGCGCTGATCACCCCGGCCACGCTGTCGATCCTGATGCGGCTGTCGACCCCGGAGACCCGGGCCCGCGCGATGGGCGCCTGGACGCTGTCGCTCGGCCTGGGCGGCGGGGTCGGCAACCTGGCGGGCGGTTTCGCCGGGCAGTACCTGTCCTGGCGGGCCCTGTTCGCGGCCATGGTGCCGCTCGCCGCGCTGCTCGCCGCCGCCGTCGCCGCGACCACCCCGCGTACCCCGCGCTCCCCCGGCACCGGCCTCGACCCGCTGGGCACCCTGCTGCTCACCGGGGGCCTGGTCGCCGTGCTGTTCGGCATCATCGAGGGCCCCTCCTACGGCTGGACCTCCGCGCGCATCCTCGGCGCCTTCGCCACCGGTGCCGTGCTGACCGGCGCCTTCACCGCGCACGCCCTGCGCTCCCCAGCCCCCCTCTTCGACCCGCGCGTCTTCGCCTCGGCCCGGCTGCGCGCCGCGTCGCTGGGCACGGCCACCGGCTTCTTCGGCCTGTTCGCGCTGTTCTTCGTCAACTCCCAGTACCTGCAAGAGGCGAAGGGCATGGGCGCCGCCCTGACCGGCCTGGCGATCCTGCCGCTGCCCGTCGGCATGGCCGTGTCCCAGCGGCTCGCCGGCCGCTGGGCCGCTCACCCCCGCGCCCTCGTCGGCGCGGGCCTCGCCCTGATCGGCCTGGGCCTGCTCGCCGCGTCGACCGCCGACGTGGACACCCCGTACGCGCTCTACGTCTGCTGGCTGCTGGTGGTCTCCGCCGGTACGGGCCTGTCGATGCCGGCGCTCACCGTGGGCGTGATCACCTCGCTCCCCGCGCACCAGGCCGGGCTCGGCAGCGGCCTCGGCACCACGGCCCGCGAGACCGGTGCCGCGCTGGGCGTCGCCGTCACCGGGACCGTGCTCTCCGCGCACACCGGCCTGCTGGACGGCATGGGCCCGGCGCTGCGCCTCGTCGCCCTCGTGGTGCTCGCGGCGACCGCCCTGGTGATCGCGGGATGGGGCGGCCGGAACCCTACCCTCCGGTCTGCCACGCCCGTCCCGGAGCGCGTAGCATCGCCCTCCACCCCCCACCGATGATCAACTCCGGTCGCCTGGGCCCGAGTTGTCCACTTCTAGGAGCCGTGCATGTCCGCGCTGCTGAACCCTGTCCTCGATCTGCTAATGCTCCGGGGGACCGTGACCTCCGTGGAACGGTTCACCGCGCGGATGCGGCGCCTGCGGATCGAGGGCGAGGCGCTGGCCGGGCTCGACGTGCTCCCCGGCCAGCAGGTCCGGGTGCTGGTGGGCTCCGCGCTGACCCGGCGCACCTACTCGGTGTGGCGCTACGAGCCGTCCGGCGCCCTGGAGTTGTGCGTGCTGGACCACGACGGGAACGGCCCCGGAGCCCGCTGGGCGCGCGAGGCGAAGGCGGGCGACGAGGTGCGCCTCGGCAAGCCGGAGGGCTCCTTCACCCTGCGCCCGGACGCCGCGCACCATGTCTTCGTCGGCGACGAGACGGCGTCCGTCGCCTTCGGCGCGATGCTCGCCGCGCTGCCAGACGGCACGCGGGTCTCGGGCTGCGTGGAGACCGCCACGGCGGACGACCGGCTCCCGCTGGCCCACGCCGGCCGGCTCGACTGGGTGCTGCGCGGCACCGTCCCGCTCCCCGAGGCGGTGGGCCGCCTGGCCCCGGCGCCGGGCGGAATCGCGTACGTCGCCGGGGAGGCGCGCACCGTGCAGGCGGTACGGCATGTGCTGCGGGACGCGGGCTGGGACCGGCGCTCGGTGCTGACCAAGCCGTTCTGGGCGCCGGGCAAGCGCGGCCTGGAGTAGTCCGCACACGGGAACGGGCCCCGCCCGGAAGACCGGAGGGGGCCCGTCACTCGTGCGTGCGGGGCTCAGATGAGGCCGAGACCGCGGACCGCGTCGCGCTCCTCCGCCAGCTCCTGCACCGAGGCGTCGATGCGGGCGCGGGAGAACTCGTTGATGTCCAGGCCCTGGACGATCTCGTACTTGCCGTCCTTGGTGGTGACGGGGAAGGACGAGATCAGGCCCTCCGGGACGCCATAGGAGCCGTCCGACGGGATGCCCATGGAGGTCCAGTCGCCCTCGGCGGTGCCGTTGACCCAGGTGTACACGTGGTCGATGGCGGCGTTGGCGGCGGAGGCGGCCGACGAGGCACCGCGGGCCTCGATGATCGCGGCACCGCGCTTGGCGACGGTCGGGATGAAGTCGTCGGCCAGCCACTGCTCGTCGTTCACGACCTCGGCGGCGTTCTTGCCGGCGACCGTGGCGTGGAAGATGTCCGGGTACTGGGTCGCGGAGTGGTTGCCCCAGATCGTCAGGCGCTTGATCTCGGAGACCGGGGTGCCCGTCTTCTTCGCGAGCTGGGTCAGCGCGCGGTTGTGGTCGAGGCGGGTCATCGCGGTGAAGCGCTCGGCCGGTACGTCCGGGGCGGCGGCCTGCGCGATGAGCGCGTTGGTGTTGGCCGGGTTGCCGACGACGAGGACCTTGATGTCGTCCGCGGCGTTGTCGTTGATGGCCTTGCCCTGCGGCTTGAAGATGCCGCCGTTGGCCTCCAGGAGGTCACCGCGCTCCATGCCCTTGGTGCGCGGGCGGGCGCCGACCAGCAGGGCGACGTTGGTGCCGTCGAAGGCGACGTTCGGGTCGTCGGTGATGGTGATGCCGTTCAGCAGCGGGAACGCGCAGTCGTCCAGCTCCATGGCCGTGCCCTCGGCGGCCTTGAGCGCGGGGGTGATCTCCAGCAGGCGGAGGTTGACCGGCACGTCCGCGCCGAGGAGCTGCCCGGAGGCGATGCGGAAGAGGAGGGCGTAACCGATCTGGCCGGCCGCGCCGGTGACGGTGACGTTCACGGGAGTGCGGGTCATGGCGTTCTCCGTTTGGCTGGCGGTGGGGCGTCCCTGCCCCGTGCGGATGATCGATCTCTTGGCGTCAAGAGAGATCAGCGGTCAGGCTATCGCGCATCCGGCATGCCGGACGTCCGGGGCCCTGTGGCCCGCCCCACAGCCCGGCTGGATGGGTTCCCGCCGCCGCACACGGCAGCGGCCGCCCGTCCGGGAGAGGAGGACGAAGGCGGCCGCCGGTCGGGGGTACCGGCTTGCCGGACTCCCGTGGGGGGGTACTTGTTCGCGTGCCCCCATTCCGGCGTCCCATGCGGCCCGCGCCGAAATCTCCGGCTACTTGGTGCACCCGGTGCGTCCCGACGTCAGGGTCACGCAGGCTTCGGCCTCGCCTGCTCGGCCGACGGCGACCATCGGGGTGTACGTGTAGGTCTCCCCGGCGACGGCGACACCCCGCCGGCTCTCGCCGTCCGCCGTGACGCGTACCTGGTCGCCCGGTGCGGCGCCGGTGATCCGGCCCCAGGCGGCGCCGCACGTCCTGCTGTAGCGGACCTCCAGGGTGGCGGCGCCGACGGTGGCGGTCCTGGCGGTGGTCACCAGGTCGCCGCTGCACCCCATGGCCTCGGCGTCCTTGCCGGTGCAGCCGACGCCCACGCACTTGACGCCGGGCGGCAGGTCGGCGGCGCTGGTGGCGGAGGGTGAGGGGGACTTGGCAGCGGCCGGTGTGCTCTCGCCGCCGTTTCGGCCGGTGAGCAGGAAGACGGTGCCGAGGACGACGAGTACGGCCACGGCGCCTGCCAGGAAGAGCAGGACGCGACGCTTGCCCGCAGGGGGCTCGGCGTCGGGCGGGGCAACCGGTGGGGCGTCGACCATCGTCGTACCCCCGCCGAGGTCGCCCAACTCCGCGCGGGCCTGGGTGATCCGGATCTGCTCCATCGTGCGGTCGTGGCGCAACTCCGCCCGGCTCCAGGCGCGTTCGGCGAGTTCCCACATCGTGGTGAGGTGGACCGGGCTGGTCCCGGTGACCTCGGCGAGGGCGACGACGGCCCCCTTGGGTGCCAGCAGCCGCCCGTTCAGATACCGCTCCCAGGACGTCCTGCTGTACCCGGTACGGTCGGCCAGCGCGGCGACACTCAGACCCCCCTGGTCCACGAGTCCCCGCAACTGACGGGTGAACTCCCCGATCTCCGGGTCGAGTTCCTCCGGCAGCGCCTTCCAACGAGCCATGGCCCGCTCCCCCCCTCGCTCCTCCCCCGGCAAGCACCGCGACGCCTCCCCGCGTCACGCCACCGCCCCCGCTCCACGGTAGCCCGCAGGAGGGGGGTGTTCGGAACGTATCCGGCGAACTGCCCTTGTCACGACGCTGATTGCCCGGATGTGGCAGGGCGCGGACACCGTGGCGGAACGGTCACCTCCGTGCCACAGCGCACGGCGGGACATTGCCCGGCAACCGCCCGGCCCGTCAGGGTGAAGTCCCGGTGACTCGCCCCTGATCGGGGGTGGGGGCGAGCCACCGGCCTTGCGAGCAGCGCTAGTTGGACACCGTGAAGTGCAGGGTGTCCTTCAGGAACGGGATCTGCAGCAGGGGTTCGGGCTGGGCCATCAGGGCCAGCAGGACGATGGCGAGGCCCAGCACCCCGTAGGTCACGATGTCCGTGAAGCGGGAGCGGACGGCGAGCATGCCGACGCCGGGCAGCGTCCAGCGCATCGCGGCGCCCGCCAGCAGGGCCGCGCCGATCAGCAGGAGCCCGGCGCGGGTCACGTCGAAGGCGACCAGCAGCAGGCCGAGCGCGACGGCGGAGAGCACGACCAGCACCGGCCACTGCCGGGCGGGCGCCGGGGCGTCGCTGCTCGCGGCCCGGCCGCCGCCCTCGGGGCGCGCGGTGTCCTTGGTGAACAGCGGGAAGCGGCGGGTCATGCGCCGGGTGCGCCCCTGCGCGTCGGGAGCGCTGATCGCGTCCCGCACCTGCGGCTCCCCGGACTCGTCAGCCGGCACGCCGCTCCGCCGCCTCCACCACGTTGACCAGGAGCTGGGCGCGGGTCATCGGGCCGACCCCGCCGGGGTTCGGGGAGATCCACCCGGCGACCTCGGCGACGTCCGGGTGGACATCGCCGACGATCTTGCCCTCGGCGTTGCGGGAGACACCGACGTCCAGCACGGCCGCGCCCGGCTTGATGTCATCGGCGCGGATCAGGTGCGGGGCACCGGCGGCCGAGACGACGATGTCGGCCCGCTTCAGGTGGTAGGCCAGGTCACGGGTGCCGGTGTGGCACTGGGTCACGGTGGCGTTCTCGCTGCGCCGGGTGAGCAGCAGCGGCATCGAGCGCCCGATGGTC
Source organism: Streptomyces bauhiniae (assembly GCF_004784475.1). GTDB lineage: Bacteria > Actinomycetota > Actinomycetes > Streptomycetales > Streptomycetaceae > Streptomyces > Streptomyces seoulensis. The sequence continues at coordinate 289,617 of NZ_SRRT01000001.1, read as the reverse complement.
ACACCGCGGCCGACGACCACGACCTCGGCGCCCTTGGTCTCCACGCCGTACCGGCGCAGCAGGGTGAGTACGCCGTTGGGGGTGCAGGGCAGCGGGGCGGGCTCGTTGAGGACCAGGCGGCCGAGGTTCATCGGGTGGAGGCCGTCGGCGTCCTTCTCCGGGTCCATCAGCTCCAGGATGCGGTTCTCGTCGATGCCCTTGGGCAGCGGGAGCTGGACGATGTAGCCGGTGCAGTCGGGGTCCTCGTTCAGCTCGCGGACGACCGCCTCGATCTCCTCCTGGGTGGCCGTGGCGGGCAGTTCGCGCTGGATGGAGGCGATGCCGACCTGGGCGCAGTCGCGGTGCTTGCCCGCGACGTACTTCTGGCTGCCGGGGTCCTCACCGACCAGGACGGTGCCGAGGCCGGGCGTGATTCCCTTCTCCTTCAGCGCCGCCACGCGGGCGGTCAGATCGGACTTGATCGCGGCTGCGGTGGCCTTGCCATCGAGAATCTGGGCGGTCATACCCCCATCCTCGCGGATGACGGCCCCCCGGTTCCAATCCGGTCCGCGTGGGCTCCGCCACCGTCGCGTCCCGGATGTCCTCCGTTGATCGTTGATGTTGCACTTGCACAACACCTCGCGAATGCGGCTGGACAACGCGTGACGGCTCCACAACCATGAACGGCGCATACATCGCGGTCCGGTGGGGGGCAAACCGCTCAGATCTTGACGTTCCTCCGTGCTGTCCGCGTCGTTCCCGCAGTTCCAACGGAGGAATCCAGCCATGAGTTTCGGCTCGCCCCAGAACCCGTACGGTCAGCCGCAGGACCCCCAGCAGGGGTACGGGCAGCCGCAGCAGCCCGGTTACCCGCAGGCGCCGCAGGGCGTGCCGCCGCAGGGCATGCCCCCGCAGCCCGGTTACGGCTACCCGCAGGCGCCCCCGGTCCCGCAGCAGGCCGGTTACGGCTACCCGCAGCAGCCGGGCTACGGCTACCAGCAGCCGCCGTACGCGAACTGGGGCCAGCGGTTCCTCAGCAGGCTGATCGACACCATCCTCTACATGGTGGTCTACCTGCCGCTGGTGCTCATCGGCGCGAAGGCGGAGATCCCGGCGCTCTCGCTCGTCGGCGTCCTCCTCATGATCGCCTTCGTGATCTACCAGATCGTCCAGGAGGGCAGGACGGGCCAGACGATCGGCAAGAAGATCGTCGGCACCCGCACGCTCAAGGAGGACACCGGTCAGCCGCTGGGCGGCGGCATGGCGTTCGTGCGTCAGCTCGCCCACATGCTGGACAGCCTGCCGTGTTACCTCGGTTACCTGTGGCCGGCGTGGGACTCCAAGCGCCAGACCTTCTCCGACAAGGTCTGCGGCTCGATCGTCATCGTCAGCAAGTAGGCGCGGTTCGTACAGCGGCCGCCCGCTCCCCTTCCGCGAGGGGAGCGGGCGGCCGCTTTTCGTATGCGCTCAGTGGAAGAAGTGCCGCGTGCCCGTGAAGTACATGGTCACGCCCGCCTCCTTGGCGGCCTCCACGACCTGCTCGTCCCGGATCGACCCGCCCGGCTGCACGATGGCGCGCACCCCGGCGTCGATCAGGATCTGCGGCCCGTCGGGGAAGGGGAAGAACGCGTCGGAGGCCGCGAAGGCACCCCGCGCCCGCTCCTCGCCCGCCCGCTCGACCGCCAGCTTGCAGGAGTCGACGCGGTTGACCTGGCCCATGCCGACGCCGACCGAGGCGCCGTCCTTGGCCAGCAGGATCGCGTTGGACTTCACCGCGCGGCACGCCCGCCAGGCGAACGCCAGCTCGGCCAGCTCGGCCGGGGAGAGCGCGTCACCGCTGGCCAGCGTCCAGTTGGCCGGGTCGTCGCCGTCGGCCTGGAGGCGGTCGGCCTCCTGGACCAGCACCCCGCCGTCGACCGGCTTGATCTCGACGGTGGCGGCGGGACCCTGCGGCGCCCTCAGCACCCGGATGTTCTTCTTCCGGGCGAGGGCCTCCAGCGCGCCCTCCTCGTAGTCCGGCGCCACGATGACCTCGGTGAAGATCTCCGCGACCTGCTCGGCCAGCTCCTTGCTGACCGGCCGGTTCACCGCGATGACCCCGCCGAACGCGGACAGCGGGTCACAGGCGTGCGCCTTGCGGTGCGCCTCGGCCACGTCCGCGCCGACCGCGATCCCGCACGGATTGGCGTGCTTGATGATCGCCACACAGGGCTCGTCGTGGTCGTACGCGGCCCGGCGCGCGGCGTCGGTGTCGGTGTAGTTGTTGTACGACATCTCCTTGCCGTGCAACTGCTCCGCCTGCGCGAGGCCCTCGGCGCCCGGCGCCACGTACAGCGCGGCCGGCTGGTGCGGGTTCTCGCCGTAGCGCAGGGTGTGCGCGCGGTCCCAGGTGCCGCCGAGGAAGTCGGGGAACGTGGAGTCGTCGACCGGGGCGTACTCCCCGGCGAACCACTCGGCCACGGCCACGTCGTAGGCGGCGGTGTGCCGGAACGCCTCGGCGGCCAGCCGCTTGCGGGCGGCGAGGTCGAAGCCGCCCTCCTGCGCGGCGGCGGCCACGTCGGCGTACCGCTCGGGGCTGGTGACCACGGCGACCGAGGGGTGGTTCTTGGCGGCGGCGCGGACCATCGAGGGGCCGCCGATGTCGATCTGCTCCACGCACTCGTCGGGCGAGGCGCCGGAGGCGACGGTCTCCCGGAACGGGTACAGGTTGACCACGACGAGGTCGAACGGCGTGACGCCCAGCTCGGCGAGCTGCTCGCGGTGGCTGTCCAGACGCAGGTCGGCGAGGATGCCCGCGTGCACCTTGGGGTGCAGGGTCTTGACCCGGCCGTCCAGGCACTCGGGGAAGCCGGTCAGCTCCTCGACCTTCGTCACGGGGACGCCGGCGGCGGCGATACGGGCGGCGGTGGAGCCGGTGGAGACCAGCTCGACCCCGGCCTCGTGCAGCCCGCGCGCGAGGTCTTCCAGGCCGGTCTTGTCGTAGACGCTGACGAGCGCCCGGCGAATGGGCCGCTTGGTGCTCTCGGCGGTGGCGGTCACGGGATAACTACCTTTCGTCCCTCTATGCGATGGCCGTTGCGGGCGAGGCGCCCCACGACCTCGACGAGCAGCCTTCGCTCGACGTCCTTGATGCGCTCGTGCAGCGCGCTCTCGTCGTCCTCGTCCCGGATCTCCACCACGCCCTGCGCGATGATCGGCCCGGTGTCGACGCCGTCGTCGACGAAGTGGACGGTGCAGCCGGTGACCTTGGCGCCGTACGCGAGCGCGTCGCGTACGCCGTGGGCCCCCGGGAAGCTCGGCAGCAGGGCCGGGTGGGTGTTGACGAACCGCCCGCCGAACCGGGCCAGGAACTCCTTGCCCACGATCTTCATGAAGCCGGCCGAGACCACGAGGTCCGGCTCGTGGGCGGCGACCGCCTCGGCGAGCGCCGCGTCCCACTCCTCGCGGCTCGGGTGGTCCTTCACCCGGCACACGAAGGTCGGCAGCCCGGCGCGCTCGGCGCGGGCCAGCCCCTCGATGCCGGCGCGGTCGGCCCCCACGGCGACGATCCGCGCGCCGTACGCCTCGGCTCCGACGCGCTCGATCTCGTCCAGCAGGGCCTGGAGGTTGGTGCCGGAACCGGAGACCAGCACGACGAGTCGCCGGGCCGCTGGACCGGCGGGGGTGGCGGCCACGATGGGGCCCTTTCTCGGGACGGCGGTGTGTCGCGGCCGGCGTTTGTAGGGTTCTACGAATGCTTCGCGTCCCGCCATACGGGGAAGTCTACGAAGCGGCCGGCCGCCAGCAACGATACCGGCACTCCGGACGGCCCCCACGGGACGGGGGCGTGGCCGGAAGGTAGCGTTCTGGACGAGCCGGCTCGGGAACGCGGCCGTGGTGCGGCGCGTTCACGGGATGACAGCTCATGCCGGACTTCGAATCACCTAGGGGAAGACGCTCCTTTGATGCCCGATCGCAGCCCGCGACTCCTCACGTTCCCGCCGCTGACCGGCCAGGAGGGCGAGCGTGGCGTTGTCCTGCTGCGGGAGCGGCCGGCCTCGCCGCCCCAGGCACCCTCCGGCGGCCGCGACGACGACCGGGGCGGTGACCGCAAGGACGACAACCCGTACGCGCCCCCGCCCGAGGACCGTCCCGACCAGCCCTGGCGCCCGCGTCACCCCGAGGGCCAGGAGGGTCAGCAGGGTTCCGGGGACTCCGGCTGGGGCAGCCAGTGGAGCGACCGCCAGCCCGGCCGCGCCCCCGGCGGCTTCGGCGAGCGCCCCGGCGCGGGTCCGGAGGGCCAGGGCGGCGGCACCAGCAAGCAGCGCTGGGACCCGACGGACCCGGCCCAGCGGCGCGCCCGCTACGCCCTGCTGTCCGGCATGTGGGCCGTCTTCTTCGTCCTCCTCGGCTGGCCCTACGTCTCCCTCCTCCTCGGCGCCCTCGCCCTCTACTGGGGCGGCAGCTCCCTGCGCGCCAAGCCCCGCACCCCCTCCCCGGACGAACCCCGCCCGACGGGCGTCCGCCCCCAGGTCACGGCGGCCATCACCGGCATGATCACCGCCGGCCTGGCCCTCGTCCTGGTCGCCGCGGTCTTCACCGTCCAGCTCGTGTACCGCGACTACTACACGTGCGTGAACGACGCCCTGACCCAGCAGTCGAAGCAGTCCTGCGACCAGCTCCTGCCGGAGCATCTGCGGGGGGTGCTGGGGTCGGCGAACTCCTGAGGGTTGGCTCAGGGGGCGGGCTCGGGGTCGGCCGGGCCCGCGGTTTGGCGACGGGCCGGCACGCGGGGCCTCGAACGGCTCCGGGCAGCGGCTGGAGCGGAGCGTGAGTGCCGTGATTCACCGCTGATCGGCGGCTTTTCCTCCTCCGCTCACCCCCGCGTCAGGGGCGGCGGGCCGGCCGAGGGGTTCGGCTCCGCCGGGTACGGGGTGGGTTCCGGGGTGCGGGGCAGGAATTCGGCGGGCCGGGGAGCTTGCGGTTCTGGTGCGCCGGTGGCGGGATCACCGGCGGCCGGAGCAGGGCGTGAGCGACGGGCTCGATGGCTGATCGGCGGCTTCACCCCAGCCTGCCCATCCCCGCGTGAGCGGCGACGGTCAGGGCGACGGTTTCGGCTCGGGCGGGTCCGGGGACAGGGATTCGGCGGGCTGGGGAGCCTGCGGTTCGGGTGCGCCGGTGGCGGGATCACCGGCGGCCGGAGCAGGGCGTGAGCGTCGGGCTCGATGGCTGATCGGCGGCTTCGTCCCAGCCTGCCCATCCCCGCGTGAGCGGCGGCGGCCAGGCCGAGGGGTTCGGCGCGGCCGAGTCCGCGGTGGGTTCCGGGGACGGGGATTCGGCGGGCTGGGGAGCCTGCGGTTCGGGTGCGCCGGTGGCGGGATCGCCGGCGGCCGGAGCAGGGCGTGAGCGACGGGCTCGATGGCTGATCGGCGGCTTCGCCACAGCCTGCTCACCCCCGCGTCAGCGGCGGCGGTCAGGGCGAGGGGTTCGGGGCGGCCGGGTCCGGGGTCGTCTCCGGGGACGAGGGGTCGGCGGGGTCGGGGGTGTCGGTGGTGTCCTCGGCGGCGGGCTGGTGCGGGACCGTCTCGGGGGTGGGCGCCGGCTCCGGGGTGTCCGATTCCAGGAAGTCGTAGAGGTCGTCCTGCTTCGGCTCCGGGGTGGGGTCCGGGACCTTCGGGGTGGCCTCCGCCGGGCGGGCCGCCTTCGCTCTGGTCAGCCAGGTGCGCTTCTTTGTGCGGCGGGACGGGAGTACGCCCGCTCGGCGGAGGGCGTGAAGGCGCCAGGCTCTTGCCGTGAGGGTCACCGGGGTGCCCAGCACGAGGAGCCAGAGGGCTGCCGCCGGCCCGGTCTGCCAGGCCACGGGGCCGAAGTGGGAGAGGGTCGCCGTGCCCAGGGGGCCGCCGGAGAGGGCGGCGAGGAGGGTGAGGATCAGGGCGCAGAGCAGGGCGGACAGGGCCAGGACGCCCACGCTCCGCCCCGCCGACCAGTGCAGCCAGGGGCGGGCCCGCCGTACGGCGGCCGCCGCGACGAACCAGCCCGCCGTCACCCCGGCCGCCATCGGCACCAGGGCGACGGCCCAGTTCAGCGGGGTCCCCGTACCGGCGTCGGGGACGGCCGCCAGCAGCGGGAACGGGGGCAGCAGCGGAGCGGGGTCCGAGGCGAGAGGGTGCACCATGTGCCCGGTGCCGAGCGCGAATCCAGGGCCGAGCGCGTACGAGGCCGACCAGAGCGCCGCGTTGGAGACCAGCGTGACGGCGAGCAGCAGCACCGTGAGCCGTCCGGTCCACCCCTCCGTGAGCTGGGTGAACGCCAGCCGGGCGGTGTCCCCGTGCCAGACGAGGGACGCGCCGAGCAGCAGCGCCCCGCCCCCGGTGAGCACGGCCGTGGCCGCTCCGGCCGCGCGGGCGGCCGTACCGAGCGCGTCCACCCGTACCCAGTGCGGCAGCCGGGACGACACCGGCGGGTGCGGGCGCCCGGAGCCCGCCCAGACGCCGACGCCCGCCGCCCCGCCGACGAGCAGGGGCAGACACACCGTCACCCAGAGCCATTCGGGCCGGGGTTCACCCCCGGAGGCGTACAGCGCGGCAGCCGCGCCCACAGCGAGATAGCCGAGCACGACCCCCGTCCACGCCGTACGCGTGGGAACCGGCGGCGGGCCGTCGGGCTCGTCGGACGCGTCCGTGGCGTCCCGCGCCGCCCGGTACACCAGCCACACCGGCAGCGCGAGCAGCAGCAACGGCGTCAGCCCGACCGGCTGGGGCGCCCCGGACAGCGTCTCGGCGCGGACCAGTTCGACCCCGTGCGCCAGCAGCCACAGCGCGGCCGCGACATGCAGCGCGCCGCCGGGCCCGCTGTCCGGGTACGGCGAACTGACCCACAGCACCATCACCAGCGCCGCGCACGCGCCGAGCCCGAGCCCGGCCGCGAGCGCACCGCCCGCCAGCGCGGGCCCCAGACCGGGTGAACGGTCGCGCATCCGGGACCGCAGGGACGACGACAGGCGACGGAGTGTCAGCGGGATCACGCCCGCCATGCTCCCAACGACACGCGCTTTCCCGGCGTAACAGGCGAACCCCCGAAGTGTCGCCCAATATATGTTTATGTGCCTATTCACACAGAGGGGTGAGCCGTGACGCAGAGCACCGCACCCACCCTGACCCCTGATCAGGCGTTCGACGCGCTCTACGCGTTCTGCGCCCCCGCCCTGGTCCGCCAGACCTATCTGCTCACCGGGCGGCGGGAGTTGGCCCGCGAGGCGGTGGAGCGGGCGTTCCAGGCGGCCTGGCAACGCTGGCCCGAGGTGGCCCGCGACCGCGACCCGGGCGGCTGGGTCCGGGCGACGGCGTACGAGTACGCCCTCTCCCCCTGGCACGGCTTCCGCCCCCGCCACCGCACCCCCGAGCCCCCGCCCGCCGACCCGGACGCGCGCGCCCTGCTGAACGCGCTGCTCCGCCTCCCGCCCTCCTACCGCCGCACCCTCGTGCTGTACGACGGCGTCGGCCTCGACCTGCCCGAGACGGCGGCCGAGACCGAGGCGAGCACCCCGGCGGCGGCGGGCCGGCTGACCCGCGCCCGCGAGGCCGTGGCCGCCCAGGTGCCGGAGCTGGCCGACCCGGCCGCCCTGCACCGGCGCCTGACGGAACTCGCCTCCACCGAACGGCTCCGCGCCGACGCCCCGACCACCGTCCGCACCACGGGCGAGCGCCGCAACGTCTTCTGGACCCGCGCGGCCATCGCCTTCACCGTCGCCATCATCGGCGCGACCGGCCTCACCCTGCGCACGGCACCCACGCACTACGAGGCGCCGATCGCACCGGCCCAGGCGGTGCGGGGCGTCCCCGCGGCCCCCGCGCTCGGCCCGCTCTCGAAGACGGAGCTGACCCTGCGCAACAAGCTGCGCACGGAGTCGGGCAACGGCCCGGAACGGCTGGCACCGTCACCCGGCTGACACCCCGTACGCGCAAAACAGCGGCGGGCCCGCCCCCATGAAGGGGACGGGCCCGCCGGTGTGCTGCCCGAAGGAGGCCGAGCGTCAGGCGCTCAGGATCTCCCGCGCCAGCTTGGCCGTCTCGGTCGGCGTCTTGCCGACCTTGACGCCCGCGGCCTCGAGGGCCTCCTTCTTCGCCTGGGCGGTGCCGGACGAACCGGAGACGATCGCGCCGGCGTGGCCCATCGTCTTGCCCTCGGGCGCGGTGAAGCCCGCGACGTAGCCGACGACCGGCTTGGTCACGTTGTCCTTGATGAACGCGGCCGCGCGCTCCTCGGCGTCGCCACCGATCTCACCGATCATCACGATCAGGTCGGTGTCGGGGTCGTCCTGGAACGCGGCCAGGGCGTCGATGTGCGTGGTGCCGATGATCGGGTCGCCACCGATGCCGACGGCGGTCGAGAAGCCCAGGTCACGCAGCTCGTACATCATCTGGTACGTCAGCGTGCCGGACTTCGAGACCAGGCCGATGCGGCCCGGCTTGGTGATGTCGCCCGGGATGATGCCGACGTTGGACTGGCCCGGCGTGATGATGCCGGGGCAGTTCGGGCCGATGATCCGGGTCTTGTTGCCCTTCTTGCCGGCGTACGCCCAGAAGGAGGCCGTGTCGTGCACGGCAATGCCCTCGGTGATCACGACGGCCAGCGGGATCTCGGCGTCGATCGCCTCGACGACGGCGTCCTTGGTGAACTTCTCCGGCACGAAGATGACGGAGACGTTGGCGCCGGTCTTCTCGATGGCCTCCTTGACGGTCCCGAAGACGGGTACCTCGGTGCCTTCGAAGTCCACGGTCTGACCCGCCTTGCGCGGGTTGACGCCGCCCACGACCTCGGTGCCGTCACCCAGCATGAGCTTGGTGTGCTTCATGCCGGTGGCGCCGGTCATGCCCTGGACGATGACCTTGCTGTCCTTGTTGAGCCAGATAGCCATGGTGTGTTGGTGTCCTCGTCCTGAGTGCTTACTTTGCGGCGTGGGCCAGCTCGGCGGCCTTGTCGGCCGCGCCGTCCATGGTGTCGACGCGCTGGACCAGCGGGTGGTCGGCGTCGGTGAGGATCTTGCGGCCCAGCTCGGCGTTGTTGCCGTCGAGGCGGACGACGAGCGGCTTCTCGACCTTCTCGCCGCGCTCCTCGAGGAGCTTGAACGCCTGGACGATGCCGTTGGCGACCTCGTCGCAGGCGGTGATGCCGCCGAAGACGTTGACGAACACGGACTTGACGTCCGGGTCGCCCAGGATGATCTCCAGGCCGTTCGCCATGACCTGGGCGGAGGCGCCGCCACCGATGTCCAGGAAGTTGGCGGGCTTGACGTTGCCGTGCTTCTCACCGGCGTACGCGACGACGTCCAGGGTGCTCATGACGAGACCCGCGCCGTTGCCGATGATGCCGACCTGGCCGTCGAGCTTGACGTAGTTGAGGCCCTTCGCCTTGGCGGCGGCCTCGAGCGGGTTGGCCGCTTCCTTGTCGTGCAGCTCTTCGTACTCGGGGTGACGGAACTCGGCGTTCTCGTCGAGCGACACCTTGCCGTCCAGCGCCAGGACCTCGCCGGAGGCGACCTTCGCCAGCGGGTTGACCTCGACGAGGAGGGCGTCCGACTTGATGAAGGTGTCCCACAGCTTGATCAGGACGTTGACGACCTTGTCCGCGACCTCGGCCGGGAACTTGGCGGCCTCGACGATCTCGCGGGCCTTGGCCTCGTCTACGCCGTCGATGGCGTCGATCGGCGTCTTGGCGACGGCCTCGGGGCGGGTGGCCGCCACCTCCTCGATCTCCATGCCGCCCTCGACGGAGGCGATGGAGAGGAAGGTGCGGTTGGCACGGTCGAGGAGGAAGGAGACGTAGTACTCCTCGACGATCTCCGGAGCGGTCTCGGCGATCATCACCTTGTGGACCGTGTGGCCCTTGATGTCCATGCCGAGGATGTCCGTCGCGCGGGCGACGGCCTCGTCCGGGGTGGCGGCGAGCTTGACGCCGCCGGCCTTGCCACGACCACCGACCTTCACCTGCGCCTTGACGACGGACTTGCCGCCCAGACGCTCGGTGATCTCGCGCGCCGCCTCAGGCGTGTCGATGACTTCACCGGCCAGCACCGGTACATCGTGCTTGGCGAAGAGGTCCCTCGCCTGGTACTCGAACAGGTCCACGCGCTTCCGTCCCTATCAGTGATCTCGCGGTCGTTGGATGCGTGGGCGTGCCGCGAAGGGCAACGTGACGTCCGCTTGTCACAAGGGGTGCGCACACGGTGTCCGAGCGCGCGGCATGTCCGTCTCGCAGGTTATCCCTGCTTGCCGGGGGCCTCTAAATCGCGGGTCACACCCGAGCGGTGATACCTGTCACATGATGCCGTTTTCCCTGACACGCCGTGCCTCATGGGGTGCACTTGTTCGGCAGGTCACCCCATCCAGCTTGTCACGCGGTGTCCGGTATGGGCAGCGGGCGCTTCTCGATCGCGGCGGCCATCACCTCCGGGAAGAGGTCCGGGGTGCAGGCGAACGCCGGGGCGCCGAGCGCGGCCAGCGCGGCCGCGTGCTCCCGGTCGTAGGCGGGCGCCCCCTCGTCGGAGAGCGCGAGCAGGGTCACGAACTGCACGCCGGACGCCTTCATCGCCGCGACCCGCTTCAGCATCTCGTCCCGGATGCCGCCCTCGTACAGGTCGCTGATCAGCACGACCACCGTCTCGGCGGGACGGGTGATCTTCGACTGGCAGTAGGCGAGCGCCCGGTTGATGTCGGTACCACCGCCGAGCTGGGTGCCGAAGAGCACGTCCACCGGGTCGTCGAGCTGGTCGGTGAGGTCGACCACGGAGGTGTCGAAGACGACCATGCGCGTGCTGATCGACCGCATCGAGGCGAGCACCGCCCCGAACACCGACGCGTAGACCACGGACGCCGCCATCGAGCCGGACTGGTCGATGCAGAGGATCACCTCCTTCTTCACCAACTGCGCGGCCCGCCCGTACCCGATGAGCCGCTCCGGCACGATCGTCCGGTACTCCGGCAGGTAGTGCTTGAGGTTGGCCGCGATGGTGCGGTTCCAGTCGATGTCGTGGTGGCGCGGGCGGCTGACGCGGGCGCTGCGGTCCAGGGCGCCGGTGAGGGTGGCGCGGGTGCGGGTCGCCAGCCGCTTTTCCAGGTCCTCGACCACCTTGCGCACCACCGCCCGCGCGGTCTCCTTGGTGGTCTCCGGCATCGCCTTGTTGAGCGAGAGCAGCGTGCCGACCAGGTGGACGTCGGCCTCCACCGCCTCCAGCATCTCCGGCTCCAGCAGCAGCGCGGCCAGCCCGAGCCGGTCGATGGCGTCGCGCTGCATGACCTGGACGACGGAGGAGGGGAAGTAAGTGCGGATGTCCCCGAGCCAGCGGGCCACGGAGGGCGCCGAACCGCCGAGCCCCGCCGAACGCTCCCGCCCGGCCGGGCTCTTGCCCGCTTTGTCGTTCCGGCCGTACAGCGCGGTCAGGGTGCCGTCCATCGCCGCGTCCCGGCCGGACAGGGCGACCCCGGTGCCGTCCGCCTGATCCCCGCCGAGCACCAGCCGCCACCGGCGCAGCCGCTCGGCGTCGCCGTCGAGTCGTGTCGTCTCCGTTGTCATGCCCCCACCCCCGCTAGGTCGTCGTCCATCGATGGTTGCCGCTCCGGTGTCAGCCCGAGCAGCAGGCGCAGCACCGGCAGTACGGCGTCCGCGCGTCCGGCATCGGGTTCCGGCGCGAAGCCGGACGAGGTCGCCGGGTGGCCCACGGCCCCGGCACCGCCGCCCGGACCGCGCCGGACCAGCTCACCGAGCGTCCGGCGCACACCGGGCTCGTACGCCGAGAAGGTGCGGCGCAGCAGCGGCAGCACGTCGGTGAACGCGTCGGCGGGTACGGAGGTCAGCCAGGCGTCGACCAGCCCGAGCAGCCGCTCGTCGTGCACCAGCAGCAGCCCTCCCCCACCCCCGCCGACGAACCCCTCGACCCACGCGGCCGCGTCACCCGGCGGTGTCCCCGGCGACAGGGCCAGCCCCATCAGCCGGGCCACGTCCTCGGCCGCCAGCTCCCCGTCGTCCAGCAGCAGCCGCACCGCCCGGCCCCGGAGCAGCCCCGGCACGGTGTCCCGCTGGGACAGCGTGCGCAGCACCGCCCGCCAGCGGGGCCGGAGGTCGTCGTGCCCCGTGAGCGTCTCGGCGAGCAGCCCGACCGCGCCATGCACCGCGTCGACATGGCCCCGCATCTCCTGGGCCGCGTCGGCGTCCAGGGTGGTGCAGGCGGGCGGGAGCCCGATGAAGACGCGCTCCGCGAGGGCGGCGGCGACATCGGCCAGCGCGCCGGTGTCGGTGCCGCGCACGTCGCCGTAGCGCAGCGAGCGGACCAGGGCGGGGAGCGCTTGGGCGAGGTGGCTCACGTCGGCGTCGAGCGCCGCGCGGTCGGCGAGCACCCGCATCACCACGGGCAGCGCGTCCGGCAGCCCGGCCAGAAGGCACTGCTCGGCCAGCGCGGTCACGTCGGCCAGCGCCCGCGCGCCGACCGCGTCCGCCTCGGCCTTGGCGGTGGCCGCGCCCAGCACGGTGGTGCCCCACACCCCGGCCTCGGCGATGCGCACCGACAGCTCCGGCTCCCAGCGCAGCCGCCAGGTCTCCCGGAAGGTGCCCGTGCTCCCGCGCGAGCGAGCCGGTTCGCCCCAGCCGACGCCGAGCAGCCGCAGCCGGTGCAGCAGCCGGCCGCGCGCGGCGTCGGTGTCCTTGCGCAGGTCCAGCTCCAGCTCGCGCTCCAGCGCCTCCGGCTTGAGCCGCAGCCGGCGCTGCTCACGGGCCAGGTCCCGCTGCAACGGCACCGCGGGCGCGGACTCCGGGACCTCGCCCAGCACGTCCCCGACCACCAGCCGGTCGTACACCAGGGACAGCGGCACGTCCGAGCCCTCGCAGAGCACCGCGCGCACGGCGTCCGTGGTCTCGGTGAGGCCGGCCAGCGGGCGGCCGCGCATCACCGCGAGGGTCTCGGCCAGCCGGACCGCCTCGATGACATGGGCGGAGGACACGATCCGGTCCTCCTCGCGCAGCAGTCCGGCGACCTTGGTGAGCCACCGCTCCACCGGCCGGTCCGGGGCACCGAACAGGTGGGCGTACCAGCCCGGCGAGTCGATCCCGGCGCCGTAACCGCTGGAGCGGGCCAGCCTGCGGTGGGTCCAGGGCACCCAGGTCAGGTCGGTCTTGAGCTTGGGCAGGCCCTTGAGGAGCGCCCGGTCGGCGGTGACGGTGGTCTTCGCGCGGAGGGCGGGCACGTGCCAGGCGCCGCAGACCACCGCCACCTCGTCCCCGAACTCCTTGCGGGCGGCGCGGATCTGGAGCCGCATGTACGCCTCGCGCACGAGGTCGCGCGGCCGGCCGCCGTCGCCGTACCGCTCCCGCAGGGCGCCCATGGCGTCCTCCAGCGCGGCGAACGGCGCGAACGGCTCGCGCAGGCCCGGACCCCGGTGCTCGACGGCGTCCTCCCACCAGCGCTCGGGGTCGTCGTATCCGGCGGCCTCGGCCAGGGCGGCGAGGGGGTCCACGCGGGCGTGCTCGGCCTCTTCCTGTGAATCACCGTCGCCGGTGTCCTCCTCCCAGGCCAGCGAGTGGGTCGCCGGCAGGTCGATGAAGCGGGCCGGGACGCCCCGCTCGACGGCCCACCGGATCGCCACCCACTCGGGGCTGAACTCCGCCATCGGCCAGAACGCCGAGCGGCCGGGCTCGTCCACGGCGTGGGCGAGCAGGGCGACGGGCGGACGCAGATTGGGGTCGGCGGCCAGCGGGACCAGCGGATCGGCCTCGGGCGGGCCCTCGATGAGGACCACGGCGGGCGAGGCGGCGTCCAGCGCGGCCCGCACCGCCCGCGCGGAGCCCGGCCCGTGGTGCCGGACGCCCAGCAGCAGCGGGCCCGTCTCGAACGCCCCGGCCGGGGGCGGGGCCTCGCTCACGCGCTCACCTCCCGGCAGGCCCGGTAGAAGTCCGTCCACCCGTCGCGCTCGCGCACGACCGTCTCCAGGTACTCCTGCCAGACGACCCGGTCGGCGGCCGGGTCGCGCACCACGGCACCGAGGATGCCCGCGGCCACGTCCCCGGCGCGCAGCACGCCGTCACCGAAGTGGGCGGCCAGGGCGAGGCCGTTGGTGACGACGGAGATGGCCTCCGCCGTGGACAGGGTGCCGCTCGGCGACTTCAGCTTGGTGCGGCCGTCGGTGGTCACGCCGTCGCGCAGCTCGCGGAAGACGGTGACCACGCGGCGGATCTCGTCCAGCCCCTCGGGCGCCTGCGGCAGGTCGAGCGAGCGGCCCATCTGGTCGACCCGGCGGCTGACGATGTCGACCTCGGCGTCCGCGCTCTCCGGCAGCGGCAGCACCACGGTGTTGAAGCGGCGGCGCAGCGCGCTGGACAGGTCGTTGACGCCCCGGTCGCGGTCGTTGGCCGTGGCGATGAGGTTGAAGCCGCGCACGGCCTGCACCTCCTCGCCCAGCTCCGGGATCGGCAGGGTCTTCTCGGACAGGATCGTGATCAACGTGTCCTGCACATCGGCCGGAATCCGGGTCAGCTCCTCGACCCGCGCCGTCATCCCCTCGGACATGGCCCGCATGACGGGGCTCGGCACCAGGGCGTCCCGGCTCGGGCCGTGGGCGAGCAGGCGGGCGTAGTTCCAGCCGTACCGGATCGCCTCCTCCGGGGTGCCGGCGGTGCCCTGCACCAGCAGGGTGGAGTCGCCGCTGACGGCGGCCGCGAGATGCTCGGACACCCAGGTCTTGGCCGTGCCGGGCACGCCGAGCAGCAGCAGGGCGCGGTCGGTGGCCAGCGTGGTGACGGCGACCTCGACGATCCGGCGCGGGCCCACGTACTTGGGTGTGATCACGGTGCCGTCCGCCAGCGTGCCGCCGAGCAGATACGTGGCGACCGCCCACGGCGACAGTTTCCAGCGCTCCGGGCGCGGCCGGTCGTCCTGCGCGGCGAGCGCGGTGAGTTCGGTGGCGAAGGCGTCTTCGGCGTGCGGTCGCAACGCCTGCGGCGCCTGGCTCGGGATCGGTTCGGTGGTCGTGGTTTCCATGGACACAGTCATGGCTGAGGCCCCCTCCAGCTCGGCCGTGGGTCATCTGGCATCCACCATGCAGCACCCCACTGACAATCGCTCTGACCTGTGGATAACCACTCCCATGACCGATTGTCAGTGGTGGGTTCTAACGTCGTTGGCATGACTCAGCAGGGGGTGCGCCGGACCGCGGAGCAGGTGCTGGACCTGGCGCCTGACGCGTCGTCGCGCAAAGCGGGAAGCAAACTGGGTGTGGCGGGGCCGTGGTCCGGTGCGGGCAGCGGCCGGGAGGGGGCGGTGTGGGGACTGTGCAAGGGCAGTGGCAGCAAGCCGTACCAGACGGTGGTGGACCTGTCGGACCCCGCCGGGCCCGCGTACAAGTGCAGTTGTCCGAGCCGTAAGTTCCCGTGCAAACACGCGCTGGGGCTGCTGCTGCTCTGGGCCGGGGACGAGAGCGCGGTGCCCGAGTCGGAGGCGGCGCCGGACTGGGCCGAGCAGTGGCTCGCGGGCCGGCGCGGAAGAGTGGAGGCCAAGAAGACGCAGGCTGCGGCGGGTTCGGCGGCCGATCCGGAGGCCGCGCGGAAGCGCGCGGAGCGCCGTGACCAGCGGGTCACCGCGGGCGCGACCGAGCTGGAGCGCCGCCTCGCCGACCTCCTCCGCGACGGCCTGGCCTCGGCCGAGCGCGCGGGGTACGGGCTGTGGGAGGAGACGGCAGCCCGCATGGTCGACGCCCAGGCGCCCGGACTCGCCTCGTGGGTGCGGGAATTGGGGGCCATACCGGCGTCCGGTGCGGGCTGGCCGGCCCGGCTGCTGGAGGAGTGCGCCCTGCTCCATCTGCTCGACCAGGGCTGGCTGCACCGCGACCGGCTCCCGGACGCCCTCGCGGCCACCGTCCGCACCCGCCTCGGCCTGCCCACCTCGGCGGACGGGCCACCGGTGCGCGACCACTGGCAGGTGCTCGCGCAGTACGACACGGCCGACGCCAAACTGACGAACCGCCGTATCTGGCTGCACGGCGCGGACTCGGGCCGCACCCGCCTGCTCCTCTCCTTCGGCGCGGCGGGCCGGGCGCCCGAACTCTCCCTGCCGGTCGGCCTGTCCCTGGACGCCGACCTGTCCGACTATCCCGGTGCGGGCCAGATCCGGGCCACCCTGGGCGAACGGCACGCCCCAGCGGCCCCCGCCGCCTCCCGCCCACCCGGCACCACGACCGCGCAGGCCCTCACCTCCTACGGCGAGGCCCTCCGCGAGGACCCCTGGCTGGACTCCGTCCCGGTCACCCTGGACGCGGTCATACCCGTGCCGGAGGACACCTCCGGCTCCTGGCACCTGGCCGACGCCGACGCCGAGTCGGACACCGCCCTGCCGCTGACCCCGTCGTTCCTGGCCCGCCCGGGCCTGTGGCGGCTGGTCGCGCTGGCCGGAGGCGCTCCGCTCACGGTGTTCGGCGAGTGCGGCCACCGAGGCTTCACGCCCCTGACGGCGTGGGCGGAAGGGACGGCCGCGCCGGTGAGCCTGTGCTGAACACCCCGCCCGCGTCCACGACCCGCCCGGAAGGTAACCCCATGACCACGGCGCCCACCTGGGACGACCTGCTCACCGCCGCTCTGCTGGGCACCGACCGCCGCACGCTCCCCCTCGACCCCGCCGGCCGCGAGGCCCCGGCCGCCCTGCTGGACGCCGCCGCCGTCGCGGCCGTACAGCGCCGGGCCGGCCTGCGCCCCGGACGCGCGGGCACACGTCCGGAACCCGCCCCCGCCGACACCCGCCCCGCCCTGCCACCAGCGGCGGCCCACCGCCTCACCCTGCTCCTGGCCGACCGCCCCGGCGGAGGCGGCGGCCGCCGGGGCAGCACCCCCGACCTCACCGAACTCCTCCCCCAGTGGCTCGCGTCGGCCAACGCGCACGGCTACGCGGCACCCCCGCAGACCGTGCCCGCCCTGCTGGACGCGGCCCGCGCCCGTACCGATCTCCGCCCGGCCGCGCTGGAGTTCGCGGGCGCACGGGCCCTGTGGCTGGCCCGGCTGAACCCGGACTGGCGGTTCGCCCAGCGCTCGGCCTCCGGGAATACCTCGGCACTGCCCGACGCCGAGGACGACGAGGGGATACGGCGGCTGTGGCAGGAGGGACTGTTCGCGGAACGGGTCGCCCTGCTGACCGCACTACGCGCCCGAACCCCGTCTTCAGCAAGGGAGTTGCTCGCGGAGACCTGGGCCCAGGAGCGGGCCGAGGACCGGCTGATGTTCCTGGACTCGCTGCGCGCGGGCCTCACGGCCGACGACGAGCCCTTCCTGGAGCAGGCGCTCGGCGACCGCAGCCGGAACGTCCGGGCGACGGCGGCCGAGCTGCTGTCCACCCTGCCCGGCTCGGCGCTGGCCGGGCGGATGGCGCAGCGGGCCGCGACCTGCGTCGCCCTGGACCACACCGGCAGCACGGCCGCGATCGTCGTGGAGGCACCGGCCGCCTGCGACCCGGAGATGGAGCGTGACGGCGTGACCGCCAGGCCCCCGGCGGGCCGGGGTGAACGGTCTTGGTGGCTGGGTCAGTTGGTCGAGTCGGCACCGCTGGACACCTGGCCGGACCGGCTCGGCGGGCGCACCCCGGAGCAGATCGTGGCGCTGCCCGTGACGGACGACTGGCAGGACGAGCTGCACGCAGCCTGGTGCCGGGCGGCCGTACGGCAGCGGGACGCGCGGTGGGCGCGGGCGCTGCTGGGTGCGCCGTCCGCACCGGAGGCGGGCGGGCCCGGCGCGGTGTCCCTGGCGGACCGGGCCAAGCTGCTGGCCGCGCTGGACGCGGACGAACGGGCCGCGTGGGTGGCCGGGTTCATAGCCGGGCACGGGTTGTCCGAGGCGTTCCAGTTGCTCGGGGTGTGCGCGCTTCCCTGGACGGCGCCGCTGGGCCGTGCGGTCGTGGACGCCCTCGACATCGCGCGGGACGCGGGCAGTTACCCGTGGAGCTTCAGCGGGGTGATGGGCCTGGCGGAGCGCTGCCTCGACCCGGCCGAGACGGCCCGGCTGGACAGCCTGCTGGCCGTGCCCGACGAACGGGAGGACGCCTCCCCCGGCGCAGGGGGCTACTGGGCGGAGGCGTTCCAGCGGCTGGCGACCACCCTGCGGCTGCGCGCGGCGATGGTGCGCGAGCTGGCGCCGGACGGGCCTGAGGGGGCTCAGCCGGAGGTGGCCGGCTGACGCGCGTTCTCCCGCACCCACTCCACGATGGTCGTGGTGGTCGCACCCGGCGTGAAGATCTGGGCGACACCCTTCTCGCGCAGCGGCGGGATGTCCTCCTCCGGGATGATGCCGCCGCCGAAGACGAGGATGTCGGCGGCGTCGCGCTCCTTGAGGAGGTCGATGACGGCCGCGAAGAGCGTGTTGTGGGCGCCCGAGAGGATGGACAGGCCGATCGCGTCGGCGTCCTCCTGGATCGCCGTGGTGACGATCTGCTCGGGCGTCTGGTGCAGGCCGGTGTAGATGACCTCCATGCCCGCGTCCCGCAGCGCGCGGGCGATGACCTTGGCCCCGCGATCGTGGCCGTCGAGCCCCGGCTTGGCCACCACCACGCGGATCGGACCGGCTGCCACACCCATCACTGCCTCCATCAAGGGACCACCGTCAAGGGACCGCGGAAGCGTCCGCTTCCGTCCCGTACCGACAAGTACCGCACACCTGGCACGTTCCGCCACCTGTGAGAAGTGAACGAACGTTATCCACAGCATCCCGCAGCGGACTGTTTCACGGCACCCGGCGAGGGGGAAATCACATGGTGGGACATGAGGGCACGCGGGGGACAGAGCCGCCCCCCGCGTGCCGACAGGAGGTCGGCCAATGAAGGTCACCGGGGTACTGCCACTCTTCCTCCCGATCTGCCGGCGTCTGTGGCCCGGCAGACTGGCCTCCGTGTCCGTGACGCTGGTGAAGGCCACCGCCCTGGAGGCCGCGATCCTGGCCGGTCACATGCTGCTGTACCCGACCGGCCTCACCCAGGAGCGCCGCCAGGCCGCCCTTCCCGCGCCGGCGGGCACGTCGAGGCTGCCTGTGCCGACCGGGCCGCCGGTCGTGCTGGTGCACGGCTTCATCGACAACCGCTCGGTGTTCGTGCTGCTGCGCCGCAACCTCGCCCAGCACGGCAGGCAGCGGGTGGAATCGCTGAACTACTCCCCCCTGACCTGCGACATCCGCACCGCGGCCGAGCTGCTGGGCCGGCATGTGGAGGAGATCTGCGAGCGCACCGGCAGCGCCCAGGTGGACATCGTGGGCCACAGCCTGGGGGGCCTGATCGCCCGGTACTACGCACAGTGCCTCGGCGGTGACGTCCGGGTGCGCACCGTGGTCACCCTGGGCACCCCGCACTCCGGGACCCGCGCGGTGCCGCTGGCCAACGCGCACCCGATCGTCCGGCAGATGCGGCCAGACTCGCCGGTGATCGAGGAGCTGGCCCGCCCGGCACCGGGCTGCCGCACCCGCTTCGTGAGCTTCTGGAGCGACCTGGACTCCGTGATGGCCCCCCTGGAGGCGGCCTGCGTCGACCACCCCGACCTGGAGGCCCACAACATCCAGGTCAGCGGCATCGGCCACCTCGCCCTCCCGGTCCACCCCACAGTCGCCGCCGGCATACGCGAGGCCCTCGACTCCGACTCCGCCATGCACCGCCAGGAGGGCGGCGGCCTGACGGTGGCCTGAACAGGTCGCCCGACCTCGTTAGGTTCGCTCCCATGAAGACCTGGGACCGGACCGCCGTAACGGCACGCCTGCGGGAGGCCGCGGCGCACGACCGGGCCATGGAGCGTTTCGGGGCGGATACACACCGTTACGCATTGCGACCCCCGCTGCCGGAGCCGGAGATCCGCGCCTTCGAGACCGCCCACGGCATCGAGCTGCCCCCGCACTACCGCTCCTTCGTCGCCGAGGTGGGCGACGGCCCGGCCGGCCCGGCCCACGGCCTGCTTCCGCTGATCACCCCGCGCCCCGAGGCCGACGACGACTGGGCGGTGGACGACGAATGGGCGCGGGACCGGCTCCCCGGCCGCCTGGCCTCCCCGTTCCCCCTGACCGAGCCCGCCCCCGGCCGCCTCGGCGCGGCCGCCGACACGCTGACCCGAGGCACCCTCGCACTGGCCGAGGAAGGCTGCGGAATGTACGTCCGCCTCGTTCTGAACGGTCCGCACGCCGGGGAGATCGGGTTCCTCGACCCCGACTGGGGCGGCTTCACTTCATTGGAGCGCGACTTCCACAGTTGGTACACGAAGTGGCTGACAGGTCTGCCACAGGCTTCTCAGGAGTGACGCAGCGTCACAAATCATCGAACGCTCTTCGAACACAGGGCCAAACTCGCGTTCAGCGAACCCCGAAACACGGCCGAATGCCCGTTTCCCGTCCACATGAAACCAGCGGAAGATTGTCGCGCCCGCA
This sequence comes from Streptomyces bauhiniae, assembly GCF_004784475.1. Taxonomy (GTDB): domain Bacteria; phylum Actinomycetota; class Actinomycetes; order Streptomycetales; family Streptomycetaceae; genus Streptomyces; species Streptomyces seoulensis. Next base: position 269,241 of record NZ_SRRT01000001.1, on the reverse strand, counting down.
TACCGCCGGGTACAGTCGCCGCACTGCTCTGGCAGCCCCTGTTGTCGAGGCGAAAGAGAAGTTGGTGAACGACCGTCACCCGTCGGGGACCATGACCCCGGCTCCGGCTTCCGACGCCTCCACCGCGCACTACGCGCCGTACGGAGCACCGGAAGTCCCGTACGACGACCTCACCACGTACGGCGGTTACGACACCACCGGATTTCCGGTGGCCGAGGCGGCCTACGCCGCCGACCCGCACCTCGGCGGATACCCGGACGTCCAGCACGCCACCGGCGCGTACGACACCACGCACTGGCAGACCGGCGACGGCGGCCACCTCGCCCACGACCCCTACGCGGCCCAGCAGCACACCGCGTACGACACGGGCGCCTACGACACCACCGCCTGGACCGTCCCCGCGCAGGGCACCCCCGAGGACACCGGCGCCTGGGCGCAGTACGGGCAGCAGCTCACCCCGGACCCCGCGCAGCAGTGGGACTGGGGCACGCAGACCTTCGACACCGGCGCCTACGACGCCACCCAGTGGAACACCGACGGCACGCCCGAGCACCAGCGGGCCGAGGAGCCGTTCGACCAGCAGGCGACGGCCACCTTCGACCAGGTCACCCACGACCCGTACGGGGACGACGCCGCCTACGCCGAGTACGCGGACCACCCGTACGGCGAACACCCGGACGCCGACGAGGAGTTGACCGGTACCGGTGAACTCCCCGCCGTGCCCGGCCTCCTGGACGACCAGGAGGAGGTCACCCCGGCCCCGCGCGCGGGTTCACGCGCCGCGGCCCGCTCCCGGCGCCGTACGCCCGCCAAGCGCTCCGCACTGCTGACCGTCGCCGTACCGTCGGCCTGTGTGATGGGCGTGGCCGGTATCGCCGCCGCCTCGGTCGGCGACCTGACCGGTGAGACGCAGGAGGCCGCCGCCTCCGCGGCCGACACGCACACGGTCAAGCCGTCCGTCGCCAACAGCAAGCTCGACACTCAGTTGCGCACCCTCTCCGCCGGGGCCGACGACTTCACCGACCGGGTGAGCCGGACCCAGGAGCGCATCGACCTCAAGGCGCAGCAGGCGCTGGAGAAGAAGAAGGCCGCCGCCGAGGCCGCGCTCAAGGAGAGACTCCGCCCCAAGTTCATGCTGCCGGTGCTCCAGAAGGGCCTCAGCGCCCAGTTCGGGCAGGCGGGCGTCAACTGGATGTCCGTCCACACCGGCATCGACTTCCCCGTGTCGTACGGCACCACCGTGATGGCCGCGACCGACGGTGTCGTCACCACCAAGTGGAACAGCGCCTACGGAAACATGCTGGTCCTCACGGCGAAGGACGGCACGGAGACCTGGTACTGCCACCTCTCCAGTTACCGCGTACCCTCCGGAACCTCGGTCAAGGCAGGCGATCCGGTCGCCTACTCCGGCAACTCCGGCAACTCCACCGGCCCGCACCTCCACTTCGAGGTGCGCCCGGCGGGCGGCGCCGCCATCGACCCGCTGCCCTGGCTCCGCAGCCACGGGCTGGACCCGACCTGATCCCGCCGCCCCGACATGACGTGAGCCCCGCCCTTCCGGCGGGGCTCGCGTCGTCTGTCTAGAGCTTCTCCACCGGCGCGTACCGCAGCAGCAGCCGCTTGGCGTTGCCGCCGCCGAAGTCGATCGTGGCCTGGGCCTTGTCGCCCTCGCCGGCCACCGCGACCACCGTGCCGAGGCCGAACTGGTCGTGGGTGACGCGGTCGCCGATCGCCAGCGACACCACCGGCTTCTCGCCGGCCCGGCGGGTGGCGAACCCGGAGGCACCGGCCGCCGACGAACGGGACCGGGACGAGGAGAGGGTGGACGCCACCGAGGAGGCGGCCTTGCCGAAGGAGGGCGCGGCCGAGGCACCGGTCCGCTTCCACTCCAGGTGGGTCGCCGGGATCTCCTCCAGGAACCGGGAGGGCGGGTTGTACGACGGCTGCCCCCAGGCGCTGCGCAGCGCGGCGCGGGTGAGGTAGAGCCGCTCCCGCGCGCGTGTGATGCCGACATAGGCCAGGCGCCGCTCCTCCTCCAGCTCCTTGGTCTGGTTGAGGGCGCGCATGTGCGGGAAGACGCCGTCCTCCATGCCGGTGAGGAACACGACCGGGAACTCCAGCCCCTTGGCGGTGTGCAGGGTCATCAGCGTGATGACGCCGTCGCCGTCCTCCTCGTCCGGGATCTGGTCCGAGTCCGCGACGAGCGCGACCCGCTCCAGGAACTCGGCCAGCGTGCCCTGCTCGTCGTCCTCGTGCTCCTGCTCGAACTCCAGCGCCACGGCCGCGAGTTCCTGGAGGTTCTCGATCCGGGTCTCGTCCTGCGGGTCGGTGGACGCCTGGAGTTCGGCGAGGTAACCGGTGCGCTCCAGGACCGCCTCCAGCACGGTGGCCGGTCCGGCGCCGGACTCGACGATGGTGCGCAGGTCGTCCATGAGGGCGTTGAACCGCCGGACCGCGTTGGTGGAGCGCGCGGCCATGCCGTACGCCTCGTCCACCCGCTTCAGCGCCTGCGGGAAGCTGATCTTCTCGCGCTGGGCGAGGGCGTCGATCATCGCCTCGGCACGCTCCCCGATGCCCCGCTTGGGCACGTTGAGGATGCGGCGCATCGGCACCGAGTCCTCGGGGTTGGCGAGGACACGCAGGTAGGCCAGGACGTCCCGGACCTCCTTGCGCTCGTAGAAGCGCACCCCGCCGACGACCTTGTACGGCAGGCCGACCCGGATGAAGATCTCCTCGAACACACGGGACTGGGCGTTGGTGCGGTAGAACACCGCCACGTCCCCGGCCTTGGCGTCGCCCGCGTCGGTGAGGCGGTCTATCTCGTCGGCGACGAACTGGGCCTCGTCGTGCTCGGTGTCCGCGACATAGCCGGTGATGCCCGCGCCCTGGCCGGCGTTGGTCCACAGGTTCTTGGGGCGGCGGGACTCGTTGCGCTCGATGACCGCGTTGGCGGCGGACAGGATGGTCTGCGTGGAGCGGTAGTTCTGCTCCAGCAGGATCGTCGTCGCGTCCGGGTAGTCCTCCTCGAACTGCAGGATGTTGCGGATGGTCGCGCCCCGGAAGGCGTAGATCGACTGGTCCGCGTCACCCACGACACACAGCTCGGCGGGCGGGACGTCGTACTCGTTGGGCGGTACGTCCTCATCGTGTGCGCCCGTGCCGACCAGCTCGCGCACCAGCGCGTACTGCGCGTGGTTGGTGTCCTGGTACTCGTCGACCATGACGTGCCGGAAGCGGCGGTGGTAGTGCTCGGCGACGTCCGGGAAGGCGCGCAGCAGGTTGACCGTGGTCATGATCAGGTCGTCGAAGTCGAGCGCGTTGGCCTCGCGCAGCCGCGACTGGTAGAGCGCGTACGCCTGGGCGAGGGTCTTCTCGAAGCCGTCGGTCGCCTGGGCGGCGAAGTCCTCCTCGTCGATCAGCTCGTTCTTGAGGTTGCTGATCTTCGCGCTGAAGGACTTGGGCGGGTAGCGCTTGGGGTCGAGGTCCAGGTCGCGGCAGACCAGGGCCATCAGGCGCTTGCTGTCGGCCGCGTCGTAGATCGAGAACGACGAGGTGAAGCCCAGCCGCTTCGACTCGCGGCGCAGGATGCGGACGCAGGCGCTGTGGAAGGTCATGACCCACATCGCGCCCGCGCGCGGGCCGACGAGCTGCTCGACGCGCTCCTTCATCTCGCCCGCGGCCTTGTTGGTGAAGGTGATCGCGAGGATCTGGCCGGGGTGCACATGGCGCTCGGCGAGGAGGTGGGCGATGCGGTGGGTGAGCACCCGCGTCTTGCCGGAACCGGCGCCCGCGACGATGAGCAGCGGGGAGCCCGCGTGGACGACGGCCGCGCGCTGGTTCTCGTTCAGCCCCTCCAGGAGGGCCGCCGCGTCGACCGGCGGGCGCGGGGCGCCGTCGCGGTAGTGGGTGTCCCGGTCCGGGGGCAGGTCGAACTTCCCCCCGAACAGGTCGTCCGGGACCGGCTCCGGAGCATGCTCGTCCTCGGGCGGCGCGGACTCCTCCTCGGGCCCGCGCGGGGGCTGGAGGCTGGCCAGGAAGTTGTCGTCAAAGAGGCTGCTCATCGCTCTACGAGTCTAGGGCGCCGCACCGACAACCGGTCCCGGTCCGGGGAACATGGCCGGATTCCCGGCGGAACGATCTTCCGTTCCGGGCGGAACGATCTCCCGTTTCCGGGGGGACGGTCCCTGACGGCCCGGTCCTCTTTTCGAGCCCCACGCGCGCGTGCCCTCCCCGTCGGGGCCGCGCCGCTCCCTAGCATCAGGGACATGTCGGGCATCTCGGGCTTGCGAACGTGGGTGGCGGAGCGTCCTCCGGCGGCGGGCACCGCTGTCATGGCGACCGCCATCATCTCCATCGGCCTGCGGCTGGCGGGCGTCGAGGTGGTGTCCCGGATCTTCCTGGTCCTGGCCTGCCTCGCCTGGCTGACCCTCGCCGCCACCTTCGCGGTACGGCTCGCGGGACACCGGGGACGCTGGACGGAGGAGGCCCGCGACCCGGCCGCGCTCACGGCGGTGGCGGCCACGGCGGTACTCGGTACCCGGATCTCGCTGCTCGGCGTCCAGCCCCTGGCCGGGGCCCTACTGGCGCTGGCCGCGCTGCTCTGGCCGGTGCTGTTGGTCTCCGTGCTGCGGAACTGGGGGCAGCGCATGCCGGGCACGGTGTTCCTGTGTTGCGTGGCCACACAGGCGCTCGCGGTACTGGCGGCCACCCTGGCCGGGGCCGAGGCCACGGCCTGGCTGGCGCACGCCGCGCTGGTGCTGTTCTGGCTGGGCCTGCTGCTCTACGCCCTCGCCCTGCCCCGCTTCGACTCCCGCCAGGTCCTGCACGGGCCGGGCGACCACTGGATCGCGGGCGGCGCGCTGTCCATCTCGGCGCTGGCCGGGGCCCGGCTGATCTCCGCCGACAGCGCGCGGCTGTACCTGTGGAACAAGGACGACAGCGGGGTCCTGCACCAGGTCACCGCGATCCTGCTGGTCCTGGACCTCGCCTGCTACGCGGTGCTGGTACTGGCCGAGCTGGCGCGCCCCCGGCCCCGCTACGGCCTGCTGCGCTGGGCCACCGTGTTCTCGATGGGGATGACGGCGGCGGCGGCCCTCGCGGTCTCGGCCGCCCTGGACGTGTCCTGGCTGAGCGGGCCGGGGAAGGTGCTGGTCTGGGTGGCGGTCGCGGTGTGGCTGGCAGCCGCGGCGGGCGCGGTGCTGGCGGCGCGCGCCGGGTACCGCGACCCTCGGGAGACGGGGACGGCGGGCGTCACGTCCACAGCACGGCGATGAAGATGTTCGCCGTGGTCAGGGCGCCGACCAGCCCGAACATCCCCTTGTCGACCGTCTCCTCGTCGCGCTTCACATAGACCAGCCCGAGGATCACGATCAGCAGCGCCAGCTTGATGCCGATCTTGATGTTGTTGACGTGGTGGCCGTCCGCCTCGTTGAGGCCGACCAGCACCACGCCGGTGACCAGCATGGTGATCGCGCCGTGCAGCATGGCGGGCACGAAGCGGGCCGTACCCCGGCCCATCGCCTTCATCTGGGTGAGGAAGCCGCCGAGCAGCGCGGCGATGCCGATGATGTGCAGGGCGACGAAGACATGGATGAGTACGGTCATGGGAACCGAGCCTAGTTCCCGACATTCCGTCGGCACCGTACCGGGGCCCGCGTCCGGCGCATGGCTCCGGCCGATCTCACCCGCTCGCGGGCTCGCCGGTCATAGCACCCCCTGCCTCCCTCGGGTCCCGTCTTCCCCTCTTTGATCGTCAGGCTTCGGATGGGCACCTCCGCCACCCCGGTAACCCGGTCGGAAACGGTCACTTTCCGTTGCGTCGCGGACAGTTCCGCACACGCGTTACCAAGCTGTCACCAACCGGCCTAGCGTCCTCCCCCAGGTGACCGGCTCCCCACAGCCGCCCGGACCAGGGGCGGCAGCCGGACATCACCGCCGAGGACCGTCCGTCGGCCGCCGTCTCCCCTGTGCGGACGGCCGCCGGACACCGGCCCCTAGGGGTCCGCAGTTCTCGGCCGCACGAGTCCCATGGAAGGACGTGACGGTCCAGGTGGCAGCGCACCGAAAGCTCCGAGCGCGCTCACTCAGCGGCAACACGGCCCGCACGGCCGCCACTCTCGCCCTGGCGGGAGCGGCCACCGCGACGGCCTTCGACGGAACGGGACACGCCGAGCCGCAACTCACCACCGCCCAGGTCAAGACCCAGGTGGACCGGCTGTACCGGGAGGCGGAGACCGCCACCGAGAAGTACAACGGCGCCCGCGAGAAGGCGAGCGCCGCCCAGCGCAGGCTGAACTCCCTGCGCGACGAGACCGCCCGCAGGCAGGACAGACTCAACACCGCCCGTGGTGCCCTGGGCGCCTCCGCCGCCGCGCAGTACCGCGAGGGCGCGATCGCCCCGAGCTGGCAGCTCGCCCTCTCCAGCAGCCCCGACCGCTACCTGGACGACGCCGCCTTCGCCGAACGCGCCGGCCACCACCAGGCCCAGCAGGTGACCCGGGTACGCGCCCAGCTCCGGGAGATCGAGCGGCTGCGCGGCGCGGCCCGCGTCGAGGCGAAGTCGGTACGGTCCCGGCAGGCGGAGCTGAAGCGGCAGAAGGACGCGGTCACCACCAAGCTCAAGCAGGCCCGGCAGTTGCTCACCCGGCTCACCCCGCCCGAGCGGGCCAAGGCCACCACCGCCACTCCGGCGGTTCCGGTCCGTGCCGCCGGTGGGGGTCGCTCCGCCCCGGCTCCGGCCACTTCTGGCAAGGCGTCCACCGGCCGTACGACCGCACGGGTGCCCGCGCCCACCTCACGCGCTTCGGCTGCCGTCGCCTACGCCTACCGCAAGCTCGGCAGCCCCTATGTGTGGGGCGCGACCGGCCCCAACGCCTTCGACTGCTCGGGGCTGATCCAGGCCGCCTACCGCTCCGCGGGCATCTCCCTCCCCCGCACCACCTACGCCCAGATCAACGCGGGCCGGCGTGTCTCCCGCTCCCAGCTCCAGCCCGGTGACCTGGTGTTCTTCTACTCCGGCGTCAGCCACGTGGGCATCTACGTGGGCAACGGCCGCATGATCCACGCGCCCAACCCGTCGGCGCCGGTCCGGGTCGCCCCCATCGACCAGATGCCGTTCGCGGGGGCCACCCGGGTCGCCTAGAGGTTCGGCTCAGACCAGCCGGCGGGCCGTGGCCCAGCGGGTCAGCTCGTGCCGGTTGGAGAGCTGGAGCTTGCGCAGCACCGCGGAGACATGGGACTCGACCGTCTTCACCGAGATGAAGAGCTGCTTGCCGATCTCCTTGTAGGCATAGCCACGCGCGATCAGCCGCAGCACCTCACGCTCGCGCTGGGTGAGACGGTCGAGGTCCTCGTCGACCGGCGGGGCGTCGGTGGAGGCGAAGGCGTCCAGTACGAACCCGGCCAGCCGGGGCGAGAAGACCGCGTCGCCCTCCTGCACCCGGAAGATCGAATCGATCAGGTCGGACCCGGTGATGGTCTTGGTGACATAGCCGCGCGCCCCGCCCCGGATCACCCCGATCACGTCCTCCGCCGCGTCGGACACGGAGAGCGCGAGGAAGCGCACCGGCTGCTCGGGGTCCGCCATCAGGGCCGCGCTGCGCCGGAGCACCTCGACCCCGCCGCCGCCGGGCAGATGGACGTCGAGCAGGACCACCTCGGGCCGGGTCCGGGTGATGACCGCGACCGCCTGGTCAACGTCCGGTGCCTCACCGACCACCTCGACCCCGGTCCGCGCGGTCTGCCCGATCTCCGCCTGCACGCCGGTGCGGAACATGCGGTGGTCGTCCACCAGCACCACGCGCACATGCCGCCCGACCGCGCCCTCGGTGCCCTCGGTCGTCCTCGCGGTGTCGCGTCCGGGTTCGGCCACCTCCGCCTCCCCCGTCGTGCCGTTCGCCTCGGTCGCGTCACTCATGCCGTCTTCTCCGCCCTCTCCATCTCCAGCTCGACTTCCGTGCCGCCGTCCGGCACCGGCCGCAGCCGGGCCGTACCGCCGTTGCGCTCCATGCGCCCGATGATCGACTCCCTGACCCCCATGCGGTCGGCGGGTATGGAGTCGAGGTCGAAGCCCGGACCCCGGTCGCGGACGGACACGAAGACCGTACGGCCCTCGACCTCTGCGTAGACCTGCACGGCACCGCCCTCGCCACCGTACTTGGCGGCGTTCACCATGGCTTCGCGCGCGGCCTGCATCTGCGCGGTCGTCCGGTCGTCCAGCGGGCAGTCGCCCACCACCACGACCTCTATGGGCACGCCGTGCTTGTCCTCCACCTCGGCCGCGTTGCGCCGCACCGCCTCCGCGACCGTGTCCGGCTCGTCGGCCTCGTCCTTGCCGGTGCCCTCCGGCTTGTACAGCCAGGTGCGCAGGTCCCGCTCCTGAGCGCGGGCCAGGCGGCGCACCTCCCCGGCGTTGTCCGCGTTGCGCTGTATCAGGGTGAGGGTGTGCAGCACCGAGTCGTGGACGTGCGCGGCGACCTCGGCCCGCTCCTGGGCACGGATGCGCATCAGGCGTTCCTCGGACAGGTCCTGGGTCACGCGGACGAGATAGGGGCCGGCGAGCAGGGTGATGCCGACCAGCACGGCGAGCGCCGCCTCCAGCACCGCGCCCAGGTGGGCGGCGGACACCTGCATCAGGAAGATCGCGGAGACACCGGCGGCGACCAGCAGCACACCCACGGCCGCCCGGAGCAGGGTGAGCGTACGCCGACGGCCGCCGACCTCGACCCAGCGAGCCCGGCGGGCGTTGTCCGCCTGCCGCCAGACCAGGGCGACACCGGCCGCGACCAGCACCACCGGCACCAGGTACGCCTTGGCGGTGTTGGTCAGGTTGACGCTGCCCAGGAAGACGATGGACACGATGACCATGAGGAGCAGCGCGACCATCTGCCCCTTGTCCGGCTTGCGGGCGACGAGTCTGCGGCGCCCCTCCGGCGAGGTCTCGGTGCCGACCAGCGAGGCCGGTTTGTGGTCGCCCACCCCGCCGACGCCCAGCGGGACGAAGAACCAGAACGCGGCGTACAGCAGCGCGCCGAGTCCGTTCGCCATCAGCAGGCCGACGAAGGCCAGCCGCACCCACACCACGGGCAGCCCGAGATGCCCGGCGAGCCCCCGCGCCACTCCGCCCAGCCAGCGGCCGTCACCGCTGCGGTAGAGCTTGCGCGGCGGCCGCGGGTCTTCGAGTGGGAGTGCTGCGGCTTCCGGCATGCCAACGATGGTCACACGGCGGCGGGGACCGGGGCATCAGGGTCGTCCCCCGAGACTCCCCTGATCTTCACCGGGGTTCCCCCGAGTCCCGGCGGGCCGGTCGGGGCGGGGATCCCGGCCCGGAGTCGAACATCTCCCCCGCTCGTCTCAGGGGCGATTTCAGGGTTCGACCAGGGTCGACCCGACTGCCCACACGGCTCCCGGCCCGTCACCATGGACACATGACGGATCACGAGCACGCCGCGACGGGTCCGGGACCCGGCACCGGCCCACGCCCGGCCTCGGGCACCGGGCCGCCGGATGCCGAACCCGCCGCGACGGAGCGGACGGGTCCGGACCGGGCGGACACCACAGGAACACAGAAGACGCCCGCGGGAGAGCGGGGCGCGGAGAGAGGGGGTGGAGCAGTGAGGGACACAGGAGAGAAGGACTCCAGGGCGAACGGGCCGGGAGCGGAGGAACCGGGGGCGCAGGGCTCGGCAGCGCCGGGCTCCGCATCCAGGAACCCGGGGCACGCGGAAGAAGCGGACACCCCGGCAGGGCCCCGCACCGCCGAGACCCCCCGCCGCTTCCGCCGCGACCGCCGGCACAAAATGATCGCGGGCGTGTGCGCGGGCCTCGGCCGGCACACGGACATGGACCCGGTGATCTTCCGCATCACCCTGGCCGTGCTGGCCGCGACCGGCGGCATCGGCCTGATCTTCTACGGCTTCGCCTGGCTCCTCGTCCCGTACGACGACGAGGAGGAGAACGAGGTACGCAAGCTGCTGACCGGCCGGGTCGACGGACAGGCGCTGGCCGCCGTCCTGTTCGCCCTGATCGGCAGCGGGGTCATCCTGACCACCCTGCGCAACGGCGGGGTGCTGACCTTCGCCGTGGTGCTCTCCCTGCTGCTGGCCGGCGCCGGGTACTGGTCGCGGCACCGCGCCACCACCGACCCCGCCCCCTCCCCGAGTGACGAGCCGAAGTCGCCCAGGGGCCACCCCATAGCCGCACAGGCGGCGGCCGACGCCCCACCGGAGACGCAGGCACCGCCGATCTACTACAGCGGGCCCTCCTGGTGGCGTGACCCGATCGTCAAGGACGGCACCCATGTCGGCGGCACCGGGTACTTCTGGGGCCCGAGCGACGCCTACGACCAGCAGCACGTCTCGCCCTCTCCGCCGATCGAATTCGTCATGCAGCTCCCCTGGCCGCACTCGCTCGCCGGGCGCATACCGGCCGACAAGCGCCCCAAGCCCCGGGGACCGCACTGGATCAGCGGCTGGGTGTTCCTGCTCGCCCTGCTGGCCGGTTATCTGGGCGGCAGCCGCACCTGGGAGACCCGCCCGCTGGCCACCAGCCTCCAGACCGGGCTGGCCTGCGCGCTGGTGGTCTTCGGACTGGGCATAGCCGTCAGCGCCTTCCTGGGGCGCACGGGAGGCGGGTCCGCCTTCCTGGCCCTGGTGACGGCGCTACTCCTGGCCGGAAGCGCCATGCTGCCGGCCGACGTCACCTCGCACTGGCGGCAGACGTCCTGGCGGCCGGCGGCCACGGCGGATGTCCAGCCCGTCTACGAGCTGGGGTCCGGCTCCGCCACCCTCGACCTGACCAAGGTGCGCCTGACCAAGGACCAGACGGTGTCCACCAGGGCGGGGCTGGGAGCGGGCCGGCTGCGCGTGATCGTCCCGGCGGACGCGGCGGCGGTGCTGAGCATCGATGTGGGGGTGGGCGACATCCGGTTGCCCGGCGACAACACGAAGGACGTGGATGTGCGGCCGGGCCGGCATGAGACGGCGAATCTGACGCCGGACAAGGGGACGAAGGAGGCCGGTGTGCTGCGGATCGACCTTCATGTGGGCATCGGACAGGTGGAGGTCAGCCGTGCTGCGTCATGAGTTCCAGCCCGGCCGGCTGGTCGGCGGGGTCTGCCTGACCGTCGCGGGCGCCCTCTACCTGGGGGACGTGCGCGGGCTGTGGGACATCCCGTGGTTCACCGCGATCCCCCTGGCCGTCGGCGGCCTGTTCCTGGCGGGCGCGACCACCGCCCTCACCCGTGCCCTGCGCAGGAGGAACGGCGCGGAGGACGAGAAGGCCGAGCCCCCGACCCGGTCCAGCCCGCCGAGCGGGGCCCGGCGCCCCGGCTAGCGGTACCCGCCCGACCGGCGTCGCCGCCGGTCCCGCAGAGAAGCGTCGACGGAGAGATAGGGGGTTCCCGCGAGGACGAGAGGCAGCCACGCCATCAGGTAGGCGAGGTCGTTGCCGTAGTAGTACGGGCTGGAGGCCCAGCTCATCGTCAGCCACAGGCTCAGCGAGATCAGCGCACCGCCGAGGGCGGCCAGCCGGCCGAGGAGTCCGATCAGGATGCCGATGCCGACGGCCAGCTCACCGAAGGCGATGGCGTAGCCGAAGCCGACGGGGCTCTTGAGGGCCAGGTCGACGAGGGCCGGGATGGCGGATGAGTCCCGGACCCCGCGCATCGTGTCGCCGAGCGAACCGGCGCCACTGGCCTTCATGAAGGCGCTGTCGGTGATCTTGTCCAGACCGGCGTAGACGAAGGTGACGCCGAGGAAGATCCGGAGTGGGAGGAGGGCGTAACGGGTGGCGGTCGCCCGCCAGTCACGGTCCCCGTTGAGATGGGAGGTGTGCGTGTCCGTCCGCATACCGTGAGTCATCACTGCTAGCCGCCTCTCGCCCGCCGTCCCGGACCCCTCACCCGACGATACGTATGACGAAGGGAGCCGGTTCAATCCTCCCCGGACGATTTTCCGGATATCGGTGCAGCGTACGGGGGGTCAGTCCGTCACCTCGATGGGGTAGCGGTTGGTGGCCAGCCCCGCCGCCGTGACCACTTGCACCTCCACCGCGCCGGGCTCCACCTCGACCGGGACCGGGACGGTGAGGACGCTGTCGGTGGGGTTGCGGAAGCCGCCGGGGACCGGGATCAGGGGCACATGGACGTCGACCGCGCCGATGCGGACGACCATGCGGGCGAGCCGGTCGGCGCCCTGGGCGCCGGGCGGGACGAAACCGGTGCCGCGGATCTCGATGTCGTCCCCGGTGCGGATCGGCCCGTCCAGGTCGCCGGGCTCGCGGGCGCGGACCACGGACAGCACCACCGGACGGCCGCCCTCGGCGTACTTGCCCGCCAGGTAGGTGGCCGCCGAGATCAGCACCAGCACGGCCAGCCCCCAGGGCAGGTCGGGGAGCTGGTCCGGGCGGCGGCCGAGGCGGACGGCGGCGAAGACCAGGGCGACGGCGCTGATCACGACGTACTGGATGTCGGCGAAGGCGCCCCGGCCCGCGTCGTCGGTGAGCAGGTCGGCGGCGCGCGGGCGGTGCGCCGGGACCTTCTGGAGCCGCTGGCCGAGGACGCGCAGCCCGACCACCCGGCGGACCAGGACGGCGATGCCGCACACCACGGCGAGGACGGTCACCACACCGGCACCGCGCGCGAGGTCGAGACCGGCGAGGAGGGAGTCGCGTTCGGCGGGGTCGGAGGCGGCGGCGAGGCGGCCCGCGAGCAGGAGGACGGCGTAGGCGACGAAGAGGACCCAGCAGGCGGCGACCGTGCGGGAGGTGGACATCCGGTTGTCCTCGCCGATCATCGGGGCCAGCGCCCCGCCGCGCGCCCGGTGGAGGAAGCCGGCCAGGGTCAGTGCGCCCGCGACGGCGACCGCGGCGAGCAGTCCGGCGGTGCGGGCGCTGCTCCAGCCCGTGCCGATCGCGGTGAGGGCCTGGGCGAGCAGCAGGACGACCACGGCGCCCCAGGCCAGGAAGGCGGTGCGGGTCCAGAGGCCGGCGAGCCAGGCGTCGCCCTCGGCGCGGCCGCGTTCGGCGACCGCCTCGGCGCGCTGGGCGAGTTCGGCGGAGATCCACTGGCGGGACGCCGAGGCGGAGTGGGCCACGGCCGGGGGCAGCCCGCGTCCGGCGGCGAACTCGTCGCGGCCCTGCCGGAAGGCGGCCAGCGCCCGCCGGTGGCCCTCACGTGCCCCGTGCGGGCAGTCTCCGCACGCACAGCCGCCCCCGTGGGCCCCCGCGCCGTCCGCCGCGCTCTGCCTCGCCTCCTGCACCGCCACGACCGACGCCCGCCTTCCCCGCTGCCCGAGATCCCGGAATACGGCCGTCCCGCACAGTGCGTGCGGTGGCCGAGCAACTCCCCTGTGAACAAGGCGAATTGTGCCCTACCCCGGACACCTCGGGTTCCCGGGTCCGCGCTGGGCGGAAAGGACCGCCCATCCTGCTGACCCACTCGCACGCCCGTGCGGGAGGCTCAGCTCAGCAGGTCGGGTTCGCTGCGGCTGATGTCCTGCCACAGGGGCTGGTAGTTGATCCAGGCCACGAGGTCGCCGCCGAGCTGTTCGCGGGTGGCGACGGCCTGCCGGTGCTCGATGAGGACGGGGCGTCCGGCGGCCTCGGCGGTGAGCTGGACCTGGCAGGAGCGCTCCATGGACATGAACCACCAGGCGGCCGCGTCGACCGAGTCGCCGACGGTGAGCAGGCCGTGGTTGCGCAGCACCAGGGCCTTGTTGGAGCCGAGCACGGAGGCGATGCGGCGGCCTTCCTCGGCGTCGACGGTGACGCCGGTGTAGGCGTCGTAGAGCGCGGTGTCCTCGTAGAAGGCGCAGCTCTCCTGGGTGATGGGGTCGGGGACCTCGCCGAGGGAGGCGAGAGCGCGGCCGTGCGTGGAGTGGCAGTGGGCGACGGCGACGACGTCCGGGCGGGCCGCGTGGACCGCCGCGTGGACGGTGAAGGCGGCCTGGTTGACGTGGTAACCCCCCTGGACGACCTGGCCGTCCTGGTTGGCCAGGACCAGGTCGCTCACGGTGACGTGCTTGAAGGGCATCCCGAAGGGGTTGACCCAGAAGCAGTCGCTGAACTCCGGGTCGCGGGCGGTGATGTGGCCCGATACGCCGTCCTCGAACCCGGCGCGCCCGAAGAGGCGCAGGGCGCCCGCGAGGCGTTCCTTGCGGTGGCGGCGTTCCTCGTCGACCGACTCGTGCATGGGCGGCATGGCGAACCGCAGCTTGTCGGTGGGCAGCGGCGAGGGAGGGGTGGGCCGGTGCATGAGTCCTCCAGCGCTGGGGTGCTTTACGGACCGGAAGTTACCGTCGGGTGGCGGGGTACCAAAAGAGGCCGAGTGACGAAAAAGAGGTGGAACGGCCGGAGCCGTTCCACCTCGGGCGGTGCCGGTCAGCGGACCGGCACCCGGGTCACTCCCACTCGATGGTGCCCGGCGGCTTGGAGGTCACGTCGACGACGACGCGGTTGACGTCGCGGACCTCGTTGGTGATCCGGGTGGAGATCTTCGCCAGCACGTCGTAGGGCAGCCGGGACCAGTCGGCGGTCATGGCGTCCTCGGAGGAGACCGGGCGCAGCACGATCGGGTGGCCGTAGGTGCGGCCGTCGCCCTGGACGCCGACCGAGCGGACGTCGGCGAGCAGCACGACCGGGCACTGCCAGATCTCGCGGTCCAGACCGGCGGCGGTCAGCTCCTCGCGGGCGATGGCGTCGGCGTCGCGCAGCAGGTCCAGGCGCTCCTTGGTGACGTCGCCGACGATGCGGATGCCGAGGCCGGGGCCGGGGAAGGGCTGGCGCTGGACGATCTCCTCGGGCAGGCCCAGCTCCTGGCCCACCATGCGGACCTCGTCCTTGAACAGCTTGCGCAGCGGCTCGATGAGCTGGAACTCGAGGTCCTCGGGGAGGCCGCCGACGTTGTGGTGGGACTTGATGTTGGCGGTGCCGGTGCCGCCGCCGGACTCGACCACGTCCGGGTACAGGGTGCCCTGCACCAGGAACTCCACGGCCGGGCCCTCGTCCGCGATGATCTCGGCCTGGGCCTGCTCGAAGACGCGGATGAACTCGCGCCCGATGATCTTCCGCTTCTCCTCGGGGTCGGAGACCCCGGCGAGCGCCTTGAGGAAGCGCTCCTCGGCGTCGACCACCTTGAGCTGGACGCCGGTGGCGGCGACGAAGTCCTTCTCGACCTGCTCGGTCTCGCCCTTGCGCATCAGACCGTGGTCGACGTAGACGCAGGTGAGCTGGGAGCCGATGGCCTTCTGCACCAGGGCCGCGGCGACGGCGGAGTCCACGCCGCCGGACAGACCGCAGATGGCGCGCTTGTCGCCGACCTGCTCGCGGATCGCGGCGACCTGTTCCTCGATGACGTTGCCCGTGGTCCAGGACGGGGTCAGGCCCGCGCCCCGGTACAGGAAGTGCTCCAGCACCTGCTGGCCGTGCGTGGAGTGCATGACCTCGGGGTGGTACTGGACGCCGTAGAGCTTCTTCTCGTCGTTCTCGAAGGCGGCGACCGGGACCACGTCGGTGGAGGCGGTGACGGTGAAGCCCTCGGGAGCGGCGGAGCAGGCGTCGCCGTGGGACATCCACACGGGCTGCTCGTCCGGGGTGCCCTCGAACAGGGTGGAGCCGGACATCGAGACGTGCAGACCGGTACGGCCGTACTCGCGGGCGCCGCTGTTGTCGACGGTGCCGCCGAGGGTCTGCGCCATGAGCTGGAAGCCGTAGCACATGCCGAAGACGGGGACGCCGGCCTCGAAGAGGTCGCCGTCGAGCTGCGGGGCGTTCTCCTCGTAGACCGAGGAGGGGCCTCCGGAGAGGATGATCGCCGCCGGGTTCTTGGCGAGCATCTCAGCGACCGGCATGCTGCTGGGCACGATCTCGCTGTAGACCCGCGCCTCGCGGACGCGACGGGCGATGAGCTGGGCGTACTGCGCGCCGAAGTCGACGACCAGAACGGTGTCGGGGGCGTCGGCAGACTGGGTCGCTGATGACACGGGGTGCCTTCCGGCGGTGGGGCGGGGGTCTGTATGACCGATTCTAACGGGGTGGGCGCCGACCCCCTCCCGGACGCCGGAGGGCGATGTCCACGGGCGGTCCGGGGTGACGGATGGTCGTGGCATACTGACCCCGTGTTCACCCAGACGACGTTCCTCTTTACCTATGGCACCGGGCCCGCCGGCTGCCATGGTCGTTCTGCTTGAGCACATGACAAGCGACTTACGACAGGCGCTCCGGGCCGACAAGGCCCGGAGCGCCTGTCGTCTTTCCGGGTCCTGCCGGTCCGGGGCGGCCACCAGCCACCAGGAGCCCCGCATGACCACCGCCACCCCGCAGACCGCGACCGCGCACACCGAGCCCGAGCGCACCATCGACGACGCCCGGACGCGCATCGACGCCCTCGACGACCGGATCATCGGCCTCGTCCAGGAGCGGATGGCCGTCTCCGCCGTCGTCCAGCAGACCCGGATCGCCTCCGGCGGCCGCCGGGTCAGCCTGTCCCGCGAGATGGAGATCCTCGGCCGCTACCGGGACGCCCTCGGCAAGCCCGGCACCGCGCTCGCCATGACCCTGCTGGAGCTGTGCCGGGGTCGCATCTGAGTTCGGGGCCGCTCTCACCCGTACGGCGCGTGACCGGCTCGCGCACCGCTTCGTTGAGCCCCATGTCCGTGCCAGCCAGGGGCGGGCCCGACAGAACCACGCGTGGCTCGCCGGGGCGATGAGGGGTACGGGTCGTGCCGTACGCCGTGGGACCTCGTCCCGGAACAGTGACCGGACGGCAGGGGACAGCAGCCCGGTCACCCAAGAGAACGGCCGGCTCCGGGGACGCCCGGGGCCGTCCGGCGGACAACTGCACACAAGAACCCGTGGAAGCGGCGCGACCCCCCGGCGCCGCTTCCCCGGCACCGGCACCTCCCTGACGCCGGTGCCGACGACGAAGGGCCCCGCGGCCGAGTCCCGCGGGGCCCTTCGTCATGCCCACCCTCAGATGTGATCGACACCACACCGGAATACAGGCCACCGGTACAACCCCCGGGCGTCCTCACGCATCGAACCAGGCACCGGGATCAAGAAAACGGTGAGAATCGAGGGACCTGCGTTCGGAGGGGGACGCAGGTCCCTGTCTCTTTCCCGCAGGAACTCAGCCCTTCTTGCGCGGCACCTCGGGCACCGCCAGCAACGGCAGCCGCAGCGCGCCGAAGGCGTCCGCCGGAACCGCCGGAGTGCGCGGCGCCACCGCCTCCAGCCGCTCGTACGCCGCCCCCGGCGCCGGCCGCGGGTCCTCCTCGCCCTTGTTCGGCCAGAACGACATGGCCCGCTCCGCCTGCGCGGTGATCGTCAGCGACGGGTTCACGCCCAGGTTCGCGGAGACCGCCGCCCCGTCCACCACCGAGATGCCGGGGTGCCCGTACAGCCGGTGGTACGGGTCGATCACGCCGGTCTCGGCGGAGTCGCCGATGGGACAGCCGCCGAGGAAGTGCGCGGTCAGCGGGGTGCCCATCAGTTCGCCGACGTTGCTGCCCGCGAAGCCGTTGATCTCGGCGGCGAGCGCGGAGGCGGCCTCGGTGGCGGCCTTGATCTGGGTCGGGTTGGGCGCGCCGTGGCCCTGCCGGGCGGTCAGCAGCCCCTTGCCGACGCCGCCGGGCTTCAGATACGTCGTCAGGGAGTTGTCCAGCGACTGCATCACCAGGCCGATGATGGTCCGCTCCGACCAGCGCCGGTTGGAGACCGAGCGGACGAGCTGCACCGGGTGCCGGACCGCGTGCGCGAGCCAGCCGAGAACGCGCGAGGAGCCCTCGGCGTAGGGCACCTGGAGGATGGTGAGCCCGCCCATCGAGTTGGAACCCTTGCCGTAGCGGACCGGTTCGATGTGGGTGTCGGCGTCCGGGTGGACGGAGGACGTGATGGCCACCCCGCGCGTGAAGTCGACCTTGTCCGCGCCGTGCGCCTTGCGGTAGCGCCGGTCGTCGGTCTGGGCGCCGACCAGGGCCTCGGAGTTGGTGCGGGTGAGGTCACCGAGCCGGGCGCTGAGGTGGGGCAGCAGATGGCTGGCCTTCATGCGGTGCAGCAGGGTCTGGGTGCCGTAGGTGCCGGCCGCGAGGACGACCCGGCGGGCGGTGAACAGCCGCCCCTGGCCGGTGCGTTTGCGGTCGGTCGGGAGGGTGGCGACCGCGTAGCCGCCGCGCGAGTCGTCCGTGACGGAGACGACGGTGGTCAGCGGGTGCACCACCGCGCCCGCCTTCTCCGCGAGGTACAGGTAGTTCTCGTTGAGGGTGTTCTTCGCCCCGTGCCGGCACCCGGTCATGCACTCGCCGCACTCGGTGCACGCCCGCCGCGCGGGCCCCACGCCGCCGAAGTACGGGTCGGCCACCTGCTCGCCGGCCCGCGCCTTCGCCGTGCCGTCGGCGTCCTCGCCGTCCCCGAAGAACACGCCGACCGGCGCCATGTGGAAGGTGTCGCCGACGCCCATCCGCTGCGCCGCCGCCCTCAGATGCGTGTCGGAGGGGGTGGTCGTCGGGTTGAGCCGCACCCCGAGCATCCGCTTGGCCTGGTCGTAGTACGGCGACAACTCGGCGTGCCAGTCGGTGATGTGCCGCCACTGGGCGTCCTCGAAGAACGGCTTCGGCGGTACGTACAGGGTGTTGGCGTAGTTGAGGGAGCCGCCGCCGACGCCCGCGCCGGCCAGCACCATGACGTTGCCCAGCAGATGGATGCGCTGGATGCCGTACAGGCCGAGCTTCGGGGCCCAGAGGTAGTTGCGCAGGTCCCAGGAGTTGCGGGGCAGGGTGGCCGGGGTGAAGCGGCGGCCCGCCTCCAGGACGCCGACGCGGTAGCCCTTCTCGGTCAGCCGCAGGGCGGTCACCGAGCCGCCGAAGCCGGAGCCGACCACGAGCACGTCGTAGTCGTAACCGTCGTCGCGCCCTTCGCGCCCTTCCTCGTTCCGGGTGGGGACAGTCTTCTCCTGCGGCACGTGCTCTCCTCGTCGAGAACGGTGGTGGAACGGGCGGATCGGGCGGCGATACGGTGGTCAGCGGAAGCGGAGCGCCTTCATCACCTTCAGGCTGCGGCTCATGAAGGCCGCGTACGCGGCGTCGTCCATACCGAGCGAGGGCGCCATGGGCAGCAGCCGCTGGCGGGCGACGGTCTGGGCCTCGGTGTACTTCAGGATGCCCTCGGAGCCGTGGCGGCGGCCGAGGCCGGAGTCCTTCATGCCGCCCATCGGGGACTGGGCGCTGCCGTACGCGGGGGCGTACCCCTCGTTGACGTTGACCGTGCCGGTGCGCAGCCGGGCGGCGATCTCCAGGCCCCGCTTCGGACTGGTCGTCCACACCGAGGCGTTGAGGCCGTACGGGGTGGCGTTGGCGCGCTCCACGGCCTCGTCGTCGGAGCCGAAGCGGTAGACGGAGACGACCGGGCCGAAGGTCTCCTCGGCGCAGACGGACATGGTGTCGTCGACACCGTCGAGGATGGTCGGCTCGAAGAAGTACGGGCCGATGTCGGGCCGGGCCACCCCGCCCGCGAGCACCTTGGCGCCCTTGGCGACGGCCTCGGTCACATGCGCCTCGACGGCCTTGAGCTGGCGTTCCCCGGCGAGTGAGCCCATGTCGGCGCCGTAGGCGAGGGCGGTGCCGAGCCGCATGGCCTTGGTGCGGGCGGCGAAGCGCTCCAGGAAGGCGTCGGCGACCGACTCGTGCACGAACAGCCGCTCGATGGAGATGCAGAGCTGGCCGGCCGAGGAGAAGCAGGCGCGCACGGCACCGGCGGCGGCCTTCTCGATGTCGGCGTCCTCCAGGACCAGCATGGCGTTCTTGCCGCCCAGTTCGAGGGAGACGCCGATCAGACGGGCGGCGGCGCCCTGGGCGACCTCGCGGCCGGTGCGGGTGGAGCCGGTGAAGGAGACGTAGTCGGCGTGCCGGACGATCTCCGGGCCGACCACCGGGCCCTCGCCGAGGACCACCTGGAAGACCCCGGCGGGCAGTCCGGCCTCGATCAGCAGGTCACGGGCCCACAGGGCGGTCAGGCAGGTCTCGGTGTCGGGCTTCATCACGACCGCGTTGCCGGTGACGAAGGCGGGCAGGGCGTCGCCGACGGAGAGTTCGAGGGGGTAGTTCCAGGGGGCGATCTGGCCCACGACCCCGCGCGGGTGGCGCAGTTCGGTCACCTTGGTGAGGGTCGGCATGGCGCCGGTGTGCCGCTTGGGGCGCAGGTAGGCGGGGGCGCGGCGGCCGTAGTGCCGGGCGGCGACGACGACGGCCTGCACCTCCTCGTGGGCGTGCAGCCGCGCCTTGCCGGTCTCGAGCTGGATGAGGTCGAGCACCTCCGACTGGCGCTCCAGCACCAGGTCATGGAAGCGCAGCAGCACCGCGGCCCGTTCGCGCACCGGGGTCCGCTCCCACACCCGCTGGGCGGCGCGGGCGGCCTCGAAGGCGGCGGCGACGTCGTCCAGGGTGGACTCGGGCAGGTCGGCGAGCTTGGCCCCGGTGAGCGGGGTGTGGTTGCTGGTCCGGCCGGAGCCGGTGACGCCCTTGGTGAGCTGGGCCAGCAGCTCGGGGGTGACCACGTCGGCGGCGGTGCGCACGCCCTCGGGGGCCGGGGCGATCGGGTTGGTGCCGGTGACTTCCGGGGCCTGCGAGTCCGTCATGAGCGGCAGGGTATGCCGGTGGCTTCCCCTTTGGGTACCCGTCGGTAACGGGGTTTCACCGGCCGCACACATTCCGCCAGTGATCACTGGCGGTAAACGTGCTGATCAGCGCGTTGTCGGCCCGGTCACTCGGCGCCGGGTTTTTTCGACAGCAGCAGTCCGAGGGCCGCGAGCGGGGTCCGGCGGACGACCGGGGCGGGGGTCACGACGGTCCGGGTGGGCTCCCTCGCGGGTGCGGGTTCCGCCTCCTCGGCTGCCACCCCGGCACATCTCGCCAACTCCGCCGCCACCTCCGCCGCGTCCGGCCGGGCCTCGGGGGCCGGGGTGCGCAGGCGGTCCAGCAGTGGGGCGAGCGGGCCGGGGGCGCCGGCCGTCATGGCGGCGAGCAGCGCGCCGAGGGACCACAGGTCGGAGGCGGGCCCGCCCCGCCCGGACGACCGCTCCGGCGCGACGAACCCCTCGGGGGCGTGCTCGGTGTGCCCGTCGCCGATCCCGAAGTCGGTGACGACCACGCGCCCGGTGCCGGACTCGATCAGCACGTTGGCGGGCTTGATGTCCCGGTGCACGATGCCGACGGCGTGCGCGGCGCGCAGCGCGCCCAGCACGGAGAGCCCGATCCTGGCCGCCTCGGCGGGCGGCAGCGGACCGCGCCCCACGGTCTCGCGCAGCGACTCGCCCTCGACCCACTCCATGACGATCCAGGGCAGCCCGTCCTCATCGGCCACGTCCAGGACCCGTACGGCGGACGGATGGCGTACGCGGGCGGCGGCGCCGGCCTCGCGCCGCAGCCGGTGCGCGGTCCGCCCGGCCTCCTCGCCCGCCGAACTGCCCGGCAACCGCGGCTCTTTGACGGCGACCAGGTCCCCGTCCCGCTCGTCGCGGGCGCGCCAGACGGTGCCGGTCGGCCCGGCCCCGACCCGTTCGAGGAGCCGGTAGCGCCCGCCGAGCAAGGGATCGTCGAGCGGGGGTGCGCCGTCGTCACTCATGCCCCATCAGTACCGCGCGCACCCGGCGCTTGTCGACGCGGGCGCACGCCGTCAACTCGGCCGGTTTCAGGGCTTGTCGAAGCGCACCCCGGCGATCGCCTGCCGGGCCACCTCACGGCCCCGCGCGGTGAAGTCGCCCTTGCCCGGATAGCCGACGACGAGCTTGTACATGTCGCCCGACGCGGTCCGGTAGTAGAAGAGCTGGAGTTCGCGCGGGAGCGGGTTCTGCGTGTCGTCGGTCGTGTACGAGACGGTGTTCCGTGCCGCCTTCCGCCCCTGGTACGTGGCCGAGCCGTCCGGCTTCGTCTTCGCACCGCCCGGCATGTCGAGCTGGTAGGCGCCGTCCTTCTTGAACTTCTCGTCGTCGGCGTACATCTGGGCGGCCGCGTTGCTCTGGATGTCGTTCAGGGAGTCGTCGCCCTTGCGGTCCAGGCTCAGCACGACGGAGACGGCACCGCTGAAGTCGGAGTACGACACCCAGTTCTTGTCGGTGTCGTCCTTCTCGGGGAGCTTCACCCGGTAGCTCTCCGGTACGGCGAGGGTGGCGCCCAGCGCGGGCGCCTTCCGGTCGGTCCAGCCGTCCGGCAGCGGGCCCGCGAACGGGTCGGCCAGCACCAGCCAGCCCGCGATCGCGGCCACCACCACGGCCGCCCCGGCCCCGAGCCAGGTCTTCCTGCCCGGCCGCCACCCGGGTGCGGCCACCGTGCGCGGCGGCGGCGCCGGGGGCCGTACGGCGGCCTCCAGCAGGGCGCGTACCTGCGGTGCCGTCGGCCGGGCGGCGGGGTCCTTGCGGAGCAGGCCGTCGATGACCTCGGCCAGCGGGCCCCGCGCGGCGGGCGGCGCCGGGGTCGCGTGCAGTACGGACTGGAGGGTGGCCGGGGTGTTGCTGCGCCGGAACGGCGACACGCCCTCGGTCGCCGTGTACAGGACCACGCCGAGGGACCACAGGTCGCTCGCCGGTCCCGGCCGCCGGCCCAGCACCCGTTCCGGCGCGGTGTACTCGGGCGAGCCGACGAAGCCGCCGGTGTCGGTGAGCTGGGTCTCGCCCTCGATCTGGGCGATCCCGAAGTCGGTGAGGACGACCCGGCCGTGCCGGCCCAGCAGGACGTTGTCCGGCTTCACGTCCCGGTGCAGGACGCCCGCCGCGTGCGCGGTCTCCAGCGCGCCGAGTACGTCCAGGCCGATCCGGGCCGCCTCGCGCGCATCCAGCGTGCCCTCTTGGAGGGCGCTGCCGAGGGAGCGGCCGTGCACCAGCTCCATGACGATCCAGGGGCGGCCGTCGACCACGGCGACATCGTGCATGTCCACCACGGACGGGTGGTCGAGACGGGCGGCGGCGCGGGCCTCGCGGCGCATCCGCTCGAAGACGTTGGCGCGTTCGCGCTCGGAGAGGTGCTCGGGCACGCGGGGTTCCTTGACGGCGACCTCGCGCTCCACCGTCTCGTCCCTGGCCCGCCACACGGTGCCCATCCCACCGTGCCCGAGCTTGCCCAGCAGCCGGTACCGGCCCGCGATCAGCCGCCCGGCACCGGGTTCCCCGGCCGGTTGGGGCGGTTGCGCCGGTACGGCCGGCTGCCCCGGCTCCTTGTCCGGTGGGCGCAGTACAAAACTCGTCGTGTCGTCGGCCGCGCGGCCGACTCCCCCGTCGCTGCTCATGGTTCATGCCTACCAAGCGGTCCGGGCCCCCAGCCAGGGGGTACGAGAACCGGTCACAGAGCCGTGACCAAGCGGAGGTGCTTTCAGGGGGCCGTGACGGTGAAGGTGTCCACGGCCACGTCGAAGTGCTCGCGGGCCTCGCGCACCTTGCCGACCGGGCCCGAGACCCACACGTCGTACATCCGGCCGCCCTCCTCCCAGCACAGGTCGTAGGTGTGCCGGGGGCCCTCGGCGGGGGTGTAGCCGTTCCAGGTGAACTCCCAGAGGGCGGCGGGGTGTTTCTCGTGGCTGGTCTCGGTGACGCGGCCGTCGCGGTAGCCGGGGTTGCTGTCGGCGCCCTCGGCCGCGAGGCGTTCCAGGACAGCGGCGGGGCCGCCCGGTTCCGGCGGGGAGATCTTGATGCCGAGGCGGAAGACGCCCCCGGCGGAGAGGTAGAAGACGCGCTCGCCCTGCCGTTCGCGGGTGAAGCCGTCCGGCACGGCCAGGGCGAAGCCCGCGGGGTCGCGGGCGGTGCGGTAGCCGGAGGGCGCCCGGGTGCCGGTGGGGCCTGGGGTGCGGGAGGCGGAGGGTCCGCCGGGCGCGTCGTCGGTGCCGCCCCGGTTCTCGTGCAGCATCAGCACCGCCGCCGACACCGCGGCTCCGGCGACGGCGGCGACCAGCAGGGCGGCGATCAGCCTCGCCCGCCTCGGGGACGCCGGCCGGGCGGGGCTCTGCGGGGCCTCAAGCGGTGGCGGCGTGTCGGACTTGGTGCCGCGTACCGCGCCGAGCAGCCGGAGCGTGCGCGCGGCGGCGGGGACACCGGACGCGGGCGGCATGCTGCCGGTCTCCAGGTACGTACGCAGCATGCGCTCGGCGTCCGCCGCGCCGAGCCGGAGTTCGGGGTCGCGCTCCAGCAGGCCCCGGACGACGGGGAGCAGCGGGCCGGCCTCGGCGGGCGGCCGGATCTCGTCGGTGACGACGGCGTGCAGGATGCCGCCGAGCGAGTCGCGCCGGAAGGGCGACTCGCCGCTGAGCGCGGCGCACAGCAGCGCGCCCAGCGACCACAGGTCGGACGCGGGGCCGCCGCGCAGCCCCGACATCCGCTCCGGCGCGGTGTATTCGGGCGAGCCGACGAAGGAACCGGTCTCGGTGAGCGTCGTCGCGCCCGCGACCCGCGCGATGCCGAAGTCGGTGAGCACGACCCGGTCGGTGCCGGACTCCAGCAGTACGTTGGCGGGCTTGATGTCCCGGTGCAGCACCCCGGCCGCATGCGCGGTGGCCAGCGCGCTCAGCAGGTCGGCGCCGATCCGGGCGGCCTCGGCGGCGTCCAGCGGGCCGCCTGCGGCGATGCGCTCGGCGAGCGAGCAGCCGTCGATCAACTCCATGACGAGGTACGGGCGTTCATCCTGCTCGACCACGTCGTGCACCACGATGATGTGCGGGTGCCGCAACTGCGCGACCGCCCGCGCCTCCCGGAAGGAGTGCTCCCGGCGCCGGCGCGCGTCCTCCTCGGACAGCGAGTCGTCCAGGGTGAGTTCCTTGACGGCCACCTGACGGCCCAGCACCAGATCGTCGGCCCGCCAGACGACACCCATCCCGCCGCGACCGATGCGCGCCTCAAGGCGGTAACGGCCCGCGACCACACGGAGGTCGTGCCCCTCGGTCCCCATACCGCCCATCATGCCGCACCGGACCCACCCCCTCCGGGGCGCTGACCGGCCAAGGTACGACAGTGGCGGCCGGTTCAGCCCTCTTGGAAGCTCCGCAGAATCCAGGTGAACTGCTTCTTGGTGGTGGGCCAGTCGTCGGCCGGGGAGGACGAGTAGAGGGCGTACTCGGTGTTGTCGGGGTTCATGTAGCCGACGTCGATGGCGTGGTACGGGCCCGGGAAGTAGTGGGGGCCGTCCTTGGCCAGGGCGTTCCAGGTGTACTCCCAGCGGGCGCCCGGCTCGTCGCGGAAGACCTCCTCCTTGAGGACCAGCCGCTGGTACTGAAGCAGCCGCGCCGAGACCCGCTGGTCCAGGTCGGTCAGGTGCTCGTAGGAGGTGCGGAAGTCCGGGTCGGTGTCGACGGCCACCCGGACGAGGTGCTTGCCGCGGTCGGGTGAGTAGTCGACCTGCCGGAGGCCGTCCTTGTCGATGGAGACGGACCGCTGCCAGCCCTTGGGCAGGGAGAGGCTGAAGCCGACCGGGTCGTCGTACCGCTGCCAGTCGTCGGGGACGGCGTTGGAGCTGTTCGTGGCCGACGCGGACGGGCTCTCGCTGGGGTCGTCCGTGCCCGTCGTGTGGTGGCCGCCGCCCCACTGGAGGTAGCCGACGGTCAGGCTCGCGCCGAAGACCAGGACGGCCGCCGCGGCCAGGGCGAGCATGCGGGTGCGGTGGCCGCGCCGGGCCGGGGTCACCGGGGTGACGGCCGTGTCGCGGGGCGCGGGAGCGGTGTGCTGCGGGGGCGCGGTGTACACCGGCGCGGTCTGCGTCGGGCGGCCCGCCGCCGCGTCGTCCAGCATGCGCTCGGCCGTGGCCAGGTCCGGGCGGCGGGCGGGGTCCTTGTGCAGCAGGGCGGCGATGACCGGGGCGAGGGGGCCGGCGTTGCGGGGCTCCTCGGCGTCCTCCTCCACGACGGCCTGCATGGTGCCCAGCGCCGAGGTGCGGCGGAACGGCGAGCGGCCCTCGACGGCGGTGTACAGCGTCGCCCCGAGCGCCCACAGGTCGGAGGCGGGACCGGGGTCGTGGCCGCGTATTCGCTCCGGCGCGAGGTAGTCGACCGAGCCGACGACCTCACCCGTACGAGTGATGGTGCTGTCGCCCTCTATCTGCGCGATGCCGAAGTCGGTGAGCAGCACCCGGCTGTCCCGGCCCAGCAGGACGTTGCCGGGCTTCACATCGCGGTGCAGCACCCCTGCCGTGTGCGCCGCGCGCAGCGCCCGCAGCACCCACAGCCCGATCCGCGCGGCCTCGCGGGGCTCGATCCGCCCGCGCTCCTTGACCGCGTCGGCCAGCGACTCGCCCTCGACCAGCTCCATCACGATCCACGGACGCCCGTCGTGCTCCAGCACGTCGTGCACGGTGACCACGGCCGAGTGGTTGATGCGCGCGGCCGCGCGGGCCTCGGCGCGGGTACGGGCCAGCAGCACGTGCTGGTCGCTCTCGGAGACGTACAGCGCCGCGGTCAGCTCCTTGACGGCGACCTTCCGGTGCAGCACCTCGTCATGGGCGCGCCACACCCGTCCCATGCCGCCGCTGCCGATGGAATCGGTGAGCCGGTAGCGGCCCGCCACGAGCTGGCCCTGCATCTGATTCACGTTGCCCCGCAATGCTCTTGTCAGGGTCAGACTATGGACCGGCCCCCGCCCAGGGAACCGGCGGGGTGCCACGGAATCCGCACTGTGACTGTTGTCGCTTCCGCACAGTCCGCGCAACCGAACGCCCGCTTCCGCAAAGGGCGCTGTCGGAGCGTCGCCTCAGCCGGTGTAGCGGTAGGTGGCCGTCGCCTGGTCGTACAGCCGGGTGACCTCGTCCCGCTCCGCCTCCGGGCCGCGCACCTGCACGATGTGGTACCGCCCGTTCAGCAGCATCGCCATGTTCCGCACGAACAGGTCGCGCCCCTGGGCGTCGGTCCAGGTGAACTGCCCCTCGGCCATGGTCCGTCCGCCCACCTCGATGGTGCGCAGCCCGGACGCGGTGGCCCAACTGGAGTCGCGGTACGGCTGCAACTCCCGTTCCTTGTCCCGCTGGTACACCATCGGATCGCTGCCGTAGGTGGACGTACTGTCCCGGCCGGGGACGACGACCAGCTCGAAGTTGCCGTGCGAGTACACCACTTGGCCGCTGCCGTTGCGCGGCGCGTGCGACCAGCCCTTGGCGACGGCGACCTTGAAACCGGCCGGGTCGGTGCGCAGGGTGAACCCGTCCGCCGCCGCGCCTCCGCCGGTCTGGGTCTCGGTGGCGGGCGAGGACGCGGTGGGCCCGTCGTCCGGGGTGCTTGGCTCCTGGGACGGCTGCCGCTCGTGGGAGGGCGCGGGGCTGGCCTGGCCCGCCGCTCCGGCGCGGTCGCCGTCCTCGCCCTGCTTGGGCATGAACATCACCGCGTACGCCACGGCCCCGGCCAGCAGCAGGAGGACGAGCAGCAGCAGGGTGCGGCCGAGGCTGCGCGGGGAACCCTGCGCCTCCTGCCGGGCCCGCTTGTGCCGGGCGTGCGGATGCGGCACCGGCGCCTTGTTGCGGCGCCGCCAGCGGGCCAGCTCACCGCGCCGGCGCACTATCGGCAGCCGGGTCGGGTCGGCGGGCGGCACCGGCACCACATGGGCACCGGCGTCCGGCTCGGGCGCGGAGCGCACCAGCGAGCGCAGCCAGCCGCTCAGCTCCTCGAAGTCCAGCCGCTCGGTGGGGTCCTGACGCAGCAGCGACTCCACGACCGGGCGCAGCGGCCCGCACTCCTCGGCATAGGCGGGCGGCTCCGCGCACACCAGTTGCACCAGCTCGGCGGTGGACTCCTCCGGGTAGGGCGCGTGGCCCTGGACGGCACGGAAGAGCAGCGCGCCGAGCGCCCACAGGTCGGTCGCGGGGCCGACGGGCGCGGCCAGTTGCCAGTTCTCGTGCACCGGCCCGGCCTGCTCCGGCGCCCACCGCTCGGTCACCGGGCCGACCACGGTCATCCGCATGTGCCGCGACCGCTCGGCCGCGATGGCGGTACCGGGCCCGCGCCGCGCCCCGGCCGTCTCCGGCTCGTCCCACCCGGACACGCCGGGCCCGCCGCCGTTCTGCGCGGGCAGCGCGGGCCGGGGCGGCGCGGGCACGCCCGGCTGGGCGGGGTTCAACGGGTACGGCGGCGCCGCCTCCGGCTGGGCCTGGCGGGGCGCCGCGCCGTGCCAGGGGCGTCCGGCCACCCCGTACGGGTCGGCCACGTAACCGGGCGGGTTGCCGCCCTCCTCCGCGATCTCCCCCTCGGCGGGCGTCCACGCACCCGGCAGGGCGGTACGGCCGCCCCGCTGCGACTCCTGTACGCGGGCGGCAGCGCGCGCCCCCGCGCGGTACGCGGCGATGGCCCCGGCGCGCGCGGCCCGGATGTCGTCCCCGCTCTCCATGGGACGCGGCAGAGCCGGCGCGGGGGCTCCGGAGTCGGCGGCGGGTGCGGGCAGTCCGCCCGCCACGCGCGCCTGGATCGCGGCACGCCGTGCGGCCTCGGGGTCCGTGTCGGCGACGGCCGCCGTGGCAGCCGTACGCGGTACGACACTCCCGCCGGGCTGCCGCTGGTCCGGCACCGGGTGGTCCTCCGGGCCGTCCTGGGCCGGAACGGGGTCGTACCCGCAGAGGGCTTCCTCCGCCGCGCCGACCGCGAGGCCGGTCAGCATGACCCGGCCGTCGTCGCAGACCAGGACCGTGCGGGCGGTGATGTTGCGGTGGGTCCAGCCGTGGGCGTGCAGCACGCGCAGCGCCATCACCACGTCGGCCGCGACCTCGGCCGCCCGGTACGGCGACAGCGGCTGCTCGGCGAGGAGCGCGGACAGCGGGCGCGCCGACACCGCCTCGCTGACGATCCACAGCGAACCGCCCTCGGCGAACACGTCGAAGACCTGGTCCAGCCGCGGGTGGTCCGGTATCCGGGCCGCCGCCTGCGCGGCCTCCACGGCGCGCCGCACGGCGGGGTCCCTGGGCGTACGGGTGGCGCTGCGGCCCGCCGGGGCGCGACGGCCGCGCTCACGCGCCGTGAACCCCTCGGGCAGTCCCTCGGCGTCGATCACCTCGGCCTCGACGACCTCCGGCAACGGCACCTGACGGACCAGCACCTCCTGCCCGCTGTAGGTGTCGAAGGCGTACGTCTCGGTGAGTTCGTACTCGTCGGAGGGCGGCAGCGGCAGGCGGTAGCGGTCGGCGAGCACGCGCCCCGCGTAGTCGTCCACGTCTGCCACCCCCTGCCGTTCCGGTCGCCCGCGATCGTTCACCGCCCGTCACGCGTCACACCCGGCTGCGTACGGTTCTCAACCATTCACGATACGTGCCGGAGGCAACCCGCACCGAGGGGATGAGCGATTACAGGCTCCCAACCCGAACTCGTTCAGGTCACGACTTGGGCTCGAAGGACGTCGTGAGCGTCTTCCAGGTGTCCT
Organism: Streptomyces bauhiniae; assembly: GCF_004784475.1. Taxonomy (GTDB): domain Bacteria; phylum Actinomycetota; class Actinomycetes; order Streptomycetales; family Streptomycetaceae; genus Streptomyces; species Streptomyces seoulensis. The sequence goes on along the minus strand of NZ_SRRT01000001.1, from coordinate 239,891 downwards.
CGCGCAGCGCGTCGTCCCAGCCGGCGCTCTTCGCGGTGTACATCAGCGCGTGCCCGAGGTGGTCGTTGACCACGAAACCCCGGTCGATGGAGCGGTACTTGGTGCCGCCGTCCACGTAGGTGAACTCCCAGTCGGCCGTGTTCCAGCCCCGGTAGTCCACCTTCGCTATCCGGATGCGGTCGTACTGGGAGCGCACCATGTAGCGCTCCTGGTTCTCCCAGTCCTTCACCGGGTCGCTCTTGGGCGTGCTGGTCCAGGCGACGAGCAGCTTCTGCCCGTCGGGGCCGGTGTAACGGTCGCCCGCGGCGCTCGACGACCCGTACTTCCAGCCCTTGGGCAGGCCGATCGAGTAGCCCTGGGAGCTCTTGCGGGTCGTCACGACGGGCGCGCTCCCGGAGCCCTTCTTCCCGGAGGAGCCGGCGGAGTCGTCGTCCGCATCGCCGCTACTGCCCTTGCCGTCGGAGTCGTCGGCGGTGCTCGCGTCACTGGCCTCGCCGGAGCGGGAGCCGTCGGTCGCGGGCGCGGAGCCCGAGCCGTCGGGACCGGTCGCGCCGGAGCCGCCCTTGTCCGGGTCCCGCTTGGTCGAGGAACTCGCGCTGGGCGCGCCCTGGGCGCCGGTGCCCTTGTCGTCGTCCCCGCCGAGGGTGAGGGCGAGGACAGTGCCGACCACCACCAGGAGCAGGGCGATCACCACCGCGATGACGATCAGCGTCCGCCGGGGCACCACATCGGTGAGCGACGCCTTCGGCGCCGGCCTCGGCGGGAGGTCCATGTCGGGCCGGGGCATCACGGGCCAGCTCGAACTTGGCTTGTTCGCGCTGGAGTTCGGCGCGGCGGACGTCCCGCGCCCACCGGCGCCGGCCGTGGCGCCGGACTCACTCTTCGACCGCGTGGCAGCCGCGGCCGACGCGGCACCGGCGGCCTTGCGCACCGAACGCAGCGCGCCGCGCACCTTGTCGCCGGACTCCTCGCGCCTGGTCCCGGCGGAATCGGGGGAATCGGCCTGCGCCGGGATCGGCACGACCCGCGTGGCGTCCAGCGGCTCGGCGTCACCGGCGCGGATGACCTTGTTGAGCATGGCCCGCGCGCCCGCGTCGTCGAGCCGCCGCTCGGGCTCCTTGGTGAGCAGGCCCTTGATGACGTCGCCCAGCGGGCCCGCGTTCTTGGGCTCCTCGGGGCTCTCGGTCATCACGGCGGTCAGGGTGGCGATGGCCGACCCCTTGTCGTACGGCGGCACGCCCTCGACCGACGCGTACAGCAGGCCGCCCAGCGACCACAGGTCGGCGGCGGGACCGGGCTTGTGCCCGCGGGCCCGCTCCGGGGAGATGTAGGAGGGGGCGCCGACGAGCATGCCGGTGGAGGTGATGGACGGGTCGCCCTCGACCTGGGCGATGCCGAAGTCGGTGAGCACGACCCGGCCGTCCTCGGCGATCAGCACGTTGGACGGCTTCACGTCGCGGTGCAGGATGCCCTCGCGGTGCGCGGACCGCAGCACGTCCAGCACGGCGAGCCCGACCTCGGCGGCCCGACGGGGCGTCAGCACGCCGTCCTCACGGATGACCTCGGCCAGGGACTTGCCCTCGACCAGCTCCATGACGATCCACGGCCGGTCGTCCTCGTCGACCACGTCGAAGACCGTCACCGCGCTGTTGTTGCGGATACGGGCGATCGCCTTGGCCTCGCGCAGCGTGCGCGTGATCAGGCGGCGCTTCTCCTCCTCGTCGATGTTCGACGGGAACCGCAGCTCCTTGACCGCCACCGTCCGGCCCAGGGTCTCGTCCTCGGCACGCCAGACCGTGCCCATGCCGCCCCGGCCCAGCACGTCCCCCAGCCGGTACCGCCCGGCGAGAAGACGACGCTCGTTCTTGCCCTGACGAGTCTCCTGACGGGATGACCCCGCCCGCTCCGCCTCCGACATGCGTCCCCTCATGCAACCCGCCCTGACAGAGCCTTCATTGTCCCTCACCCGGCAACCGGCCGACGCCCAGGGGGCCCCTCCGGGCGCACCTCGTCCGCCATGTCGGCGGCCCCTGTGAACCAGATGTTCCAGTTGCCGGGATGATGTCCCCCGGCGCGGCAGGAGCCAGGGATGCCGACCCTTCGGACAGTCCTGTCCATACCGGTTCTCGTGGCTCTGCTGCTCACCCCCAACACCGGCTTTCCCTGTCCGGCACAGTCGAACGGAACCTCCCCGGACTCCTGCCCCGACTCCGCGCCGGGACACGGCACTCCGGCGGCGAATCCAGCCCCACCCGGCGCACCCTTCTCCTCCGCACCAGCGGCATCACCGGCTGCGCCGAATCCGCCCGCGCGGCACCAGGCCCCCATGTCTAACGGGCCCTGCCCGCCCCCGAGTTGTGCCCCCACACCCCCTTGAACGAGCGGGCCGGGAACGGAGATCCCGCACCCGGCCACTCGTTCGAGTGAATGGACCTCGCCCTACAGCGGGACGATGTCCGGCGCCCCCAGCCGGGCCGCGTCCGCCGTGAGGTCGTCGGGCTGGCGCTGGGACTCGCGCTCGGCCTCGACCCGCTTCTCGTAGTGCTCGACCTCGCGGGCGATCTGGTCCTCGTCCCACCCGAGCACCGGTGCCATCAGCTCGGCGGCCTCGCGGGCGCTGCGGGTGCCCCGGTCGAAGGTCTCGATGGAGATGCGGGTGCGGCGGGTGAGGACGTCGTCCAGGTGCCGGGCGCCCTCGTGGGAGGCGGCGTAGACGATCTCGGCGCGCAGGTAGTCGTCCGCGTATCGCAGGGGTTCGCCGAGGGTGGGGTCGGCGGCTATCAGGTCGAGGAGCTGGTCGGCCATCGAGCCGTACCGGTTCAGCAGGTGCTCGACGCGGGCCACGTGCAGGCCGCTGCGCTCGGCTATGCGCTCGCGGGCGTTCCACATCGCCGGGTAGCCCTCGGCGCCGAGCAGCGGGATCTCCTCGGTGACGGAGTCGGCCACCCTGCGGTCCAGGCCGTGCACCGCCGCGTCCACGGCGTCCTCCGCCATCACCCGGTATGTCGTGTACTTGCCGCCCGCGACGACCACCAGGCCGGGCACCGGGTGGGCCACGGTGTGCTCGCGGGACAGCTTGCTGGTGGCCTCGGACTCGCCGGCCAGCAGGGGGCGCAGGCCCGCGTAGACGCCCTCGACGTCGTCACGGGTGAGCGGTACCGCGAGGACCGAGTTGACGTGCTCCAGCAGGTAGTCGATGTCGGCGCTGGACGCGGCCGGGTGGGCCTTGTCGAGGTCCCACGCGGTGTCGGTGGTGCCGACGATCCAGTGCCGGCCCCAGGGGATGACGAAGAGGACGGACTTCTCGGTCCGCAGGATCAGGCCGGTGCTGGAGTGGATGCGGTCCTTGGGCACGACCAGGTGGATGCCCTTGGACGCCTTGACGTGGAACTGGCCGCGCTCTCCCACCAGGCCCTGGGTGTCGTCGGTCCACACCCCGGTGGCGTTGACCACCTGGCGGGCGCGGATCTCGTACTCCCCGCCGCCCTCCACGTCCTCCACCCGGACCCCGACCACCCGCTCGCCCTCGCGCAGGAACCCGGTGACGCGGGCGCGGTTGGCGACCTTGGCGCCGTAGGACGCGGCGGTGCGGACCAGGGTGGCGACGAAGCGGGCGTCGTCCACCTCGGCGTCGTAGTACTGCAGGGCGCCGACCAGGGCGTCCTTGCGCAGGCAGGGGGCGACGCGCAGGGCGCGGGTGCGGCTGAGGTGGCGGTGCGTGGGCAGGCCGCGGCCGTGGCCCTTCGCCATGGACATCACGTCGTACAGGGCGACGCCGGTGCCCGCGTACAGGCGCTCCCAGCCGCGGTGCTGGAGGGGGTAGAGGAACGGGACCGGTTTGACCAGGTGCGGGGCGAGGCGCTCCAGCAGCAGGCCGCGCTCCTTCAGTGCCTCGCGGACGAGCGGGAAGTCGAGCATCTCCAGATAGCGCAGGCCGCCGTGTATCAGCTTGCTGGACCGGCTGGAGGTGCCGGACGCCCAGTCCCGCGCCTCGATCAGGCCGGTGGACAGGCCACGGGTGGCCGCGTCCAGGGCGGTGCCCGCGCCCACGATGCCGCCGCCGACCACCAGCACGTCCAGTTCGCGCTCGGCCATCTCCGCCAGTGCCTCGGCGCGCTGCGCCGGGTCTAGGGTCGCTGTCCTCACCGCTGCCTCCCGCTCTCGCAAACCCCCTGATGGGCCGCGCCCGGTGCGGCGCCGCCCCTTCGTCCCCTCCTCATGCCCAGAACCTCATGCTCAAAAGTGTGGCGGGCCCGGCCGGGTTCGGCCACCACGGGCCCCCAGCCTGTGGACAACCTGCGTGTATCGCCCCGAGACACCCGGAAGACACACGAACACAATCACACATAACGGTCATATTTGTACCTAGTCTGACTGTGCGCTCGCTCAGGCGGTCCACCGGGCTTGCGCACCATTCCCACTTCGGCTATCGGGAAGGACGGCCCACGCCATGCCCGCAGATCTCGCCGTCATCGGACTCGGTCCCTACGGCCTGCCGCTGGCCCAGGCCGCCGTCGCCGCAGGCATCCCCACCATCGGGTACGCCACCGGCCCCGAGGCGGGGTCGCTCAGCCCCGCCGAACTGCGCCGGATGCGCTCCACCGGCTTTAGGCCCAGCACCGACCCCGCCCAGCTCGGCCGGGTCCGCACCGCCGTCATCTGCGCGCCCACCCCGCGCGGGGCCGACGGCGAACTCGACCTCGGCCAGGTCGAGGCGGCCGCCCGCACGCTGGCCGAGCGGCTGCGCCCGCACACCACGGTCATCCTGGAGTCGCCCGTCCTGCCCGGCACCACCGAGGAACTGCTGCGGCCGATCCTGGAGCGGGGCTCCGGACTGCGCGCCGGGCGCGACTTCCACCTCGCCTACTCCCCCAGCCGGACCGACCCCGGCAGCCGCGACCACGCTCCCGCCCCGAGGGTCATCGGCGGCCTCACCCCGGCCTGCACCGAGTCGGCCGCCGCGTTCTACGGCCGGCTCACCGACAAGGTGGTCCGCGCGCGGGGGCTGCGCGAGGCGGAGGCGGTACTGCTGCTGGAGACCAACTTCCGGCACGTCAACATCGCGCTCGTCAACGAGATGGCCGTCGTCTGCCACGAGCTGGGCGTCGACCTGTGGGACGTGATCCGCTGCGCGGAGACCAAGCCGTTCGGCTTCCAGGCGTTCCGACCGGGGCCGGGCGTCGGCGGCCACGGTGTGCCGCAGGACCTCACCGGGCACGCCAGCCGGGGCCTGCGCATGGTGGAGCTGGCCCAGCAGGTCAACGAACGCATGCCGCACTACGTCGTCCAGCGCGCCGCCGCCCTCCTCAACGAGCACGGCAAGTCCGCCCGCGGCGCCCGCGTCCTCCTCCTCGGCGTCACCTACAAGGCCGACCTCGCCGACCAGCAGGGCGCCCCCGCCCACGAGATCGCCGTCCGCCTGATGGAACTCGGCGCCTCCATCAGCTACCACGACCCCCACATCCCCGCCTGGCACGTCCTGGACCGCCCCGTCCCCCGCGCCGACTCCCTCTACGAAGCAGCAGCCGCCGCCGACCTCACCCTCCTCCTCCAACCCCACCGCACCTACGACCTCCAGGGCCTCTCCGTAAAAGCCCAACTCCTCCTCGACACCCGAGGAGCAACCCCGACGGGCGCGGCGCACCGCCTCTGAGCGCGCACGAAAGGGCCCGGTCGAGATGACCGGGCCCTTTCAGCGTAAGAAGAGATCAGCGGCGGTGCTGGCTGTCCGCGACCGTTACCTCCACCCGCTGGAATTCCTTCAGTTCGCTGTAGCCCGTGGTGGCCATGGCGCGGCGGAGGGCGCCGAAGAAGTTCATGGAGCCGTCGGGGGTGCGGGAGGGGCCGGTGAGGACCTCCTCGAGGGTGCCGACGGTGCCGAGGTCGACCTTCTGGCCGCGCGGCAGCTCCTCGTTGACCGCCTCCATGCCCCAGTGGTGGCCCTTGCCGGGCGCGTCCGTGGCACGGGCCAGCGGGGAGCCCATCATCACCGCGTCGGCGCCGCAGGCGATCGCCTTGGGCAGGTCGCCGGACCAGCCGACCCCGCCGTCCGCGATCACGTGCACGTACCGGCCGCCGGACTCGTCCATGTAGTCGCGGCGGGCGGCGGCCACATCGGCGACCGCGGTCGCCATCGGGACCTGGATGCCCAGCACGTTGCGCGTGGTGTGCGCGGCGCCGCCGCCGAAGCCGACCAGCACACCCGCCGCGCCGGTGCGCATCAGGTGCAGGGCCGCGGTGTACGTGGCGCAGCCGCCGACGATCACCGGCACGTCCAGCTCGTAGATGAACTGCTTCAGGTTCAGCGGCTCGTGCGAGGAGGACACGTGCTCCGCCGACACCGTGGTGCCGCGGATGACGAAGATGTCCACGCCCGCGTCGACGACCGCCTTGGAGAACTCGGCGGTGCGCTGCGGGGAGAGCGCGGCGGCCGTGACCACACCGGCGTCCCGCACCTCCTTGATGCGCTGCCCGATCAGCTCCTCCTTGACCGGAGCCGCGTAGATCTCCTGGAGGCGGCGGGTGGCGGCCTCGGCCGGCAGCTCCGCGATCTCGTCCAGCAGCGGCTGCGGGTCCTCGTGCCGGGTCCACAGACCCTCGAGGTTGAGGACGCCGAGGCCCCCCATCTCACCGATGCGGATCGCGGTGGCCGGGGAGACGACCGAGTCCATGGGAGCGGCCAGGAACGGCAGCTCGAAGCGGTAGGCGTCGATCTGCCAGGCGATCGAGACCTCCTTCGGGTCCCGCGTACGGCGGCTGGGGACGACGGCGATGTCGTCGAAGGCGTACGCCCGGCGGCCGCGCTTGCCGCGCCCGATCTCGATCTCAGTCACGTCATGCCTTTCCCTGATGCTTACAGCGTCTTCCAGTATCCCCGACGGGGCCCGCGATGGCCGTCCCCGGCGAAGCGGAGGGCGGTCCCGGATGCTCCGGGACCGCCCTCGTCACGACCGGCACGCGTGCGCGTGCGTCACTTCTTGCTGCTGTAGTTCGGCGCCTCGACCGTCATCTGGATGTCGTGCGGGTGGCTCTCCTTGAGACCCGCCGAGGTGATCCGGACGAACCGGCCGTTGTCCTGCAGCTCCGGGACGGTACGGCCGCCGACGTAGAACATCGACTGGCGCAGACCGCCGACGAGCTGGTGCACCACGGAGGACAGCGGACCGCGGTAGGGCACCTGGCCCTCGATGCCCTCGGGGATCAGCGCCTCGTCGGAGGCGACGCCCTCCTGGAAGTACCGGTCCTTGGAGAACGACTTGCGGTCGCCGCGCGTCTGCATCGCGCCCAGCGAGCCCATGCCCCGGTACGACTTGAACTGCTTGCCGTTGATGAACAGCAGCTCGCCCGGCGACTCCTCGCAGCCCGCGAGCAGCGAGCCCAGCATCACCGTGTCGGCGCCCGCGACCAGGGCCTTGGCGATGTCACCGGAGTACTGCAGACCACCGTCGCCGATGACCGGGACCCCGGCCTCCTTGGCGGCCAGCGCGGCCTCGTAGATCGCGGTGACCTGCGGGACACCGACGCCGGCGACCACACGCGTGGTGCAGATCGAGCCGGGGCCGACGCCCACCTTGATGCCGTCAGCGCCCGCGTCCACCAGCGCCTGGGCGCCGTCACGGGTCGCGATGTTGCCGCCGATGACGTCGACGCCGGAGGAGTTGGACTTGATCTTGGCGATCATGTCGCCGACCAGCCGGGAGTGACCGTGCGCGGTGTCGACGACGATGAAGTCGGCGCCCGCCTCGATCAGCGCCTGGGCGCGCTCGAAGGAGTCGCCGGCCACGCCGACCGCCGCGCCGACCAGCAGCCGGCCCTCGGAGTCCTTGGCCGCGTTCGGGTACTGCTCGGCCTTGACGAAGTCCTTGACCGTGATCAGACCCTTGAGCACACCGCGGTCGTCGACCAGCGGCAGCTTCTCGATCTTGTGCTTGCGCAGCAGCTCCATGGCCTCCGGGCCGGAGATGCCGACCTTGCCGGTGACCAGCGGCATCGGCGTCATGACCTCGTGGACACGCCGGGCGCGGTCGGTCTCGAAGGCCATGTCGCGGTTGGTGACGATGCCGAGCAGCTTCTTGTCGTTGTCCGTCACCGGCACACCGCTGATCCGGAACCGGGCGCACAGCGCGTCGGCCTCGGCGAGCGTGGCCTCCGGGTGGATGGTGATCGGGTCGGTGACCATCCCCGACTCGGACCGCTTCACCAGGTCGACCTGGTTGGCCTGGTCCTCGATGGACAGATTGCGGTGCAGCACGCCCACGCCGCCCTGACGGGCCATGGCGATCGCCATGCGGGACTCGGTCACCTTGTCCATGGCCGCGGACAGCAGCGGGATGTTGACCCGCACGTTCCGGGAGACGTACGAGGCGGTGTCGATGTCGTCGGGCGCCATGTCCGACGAGCCCGGCAGCAGCAGCACGTCGTCGTAGGTCAGCCCGAGTGTCTGGAATTTACCGGGCACTCCGTCGACGTTGGCAGTCATGACACCTTCCCCAAATGGCCTTGATCGGTGCGGATGTCCATGCTAACGGGAAGCGTCGTGAGCAAATTCCACGCTACGGGGGCGCTTCAGGCTTCGTATGTTCGTACGAATTTCAGTACGGGAGCCTCGTGGGCTACTGCTCGGCCAGGGCGCGCAGGCGGCTCAGCGCGCGGTGCTGGGCCACTCGTACCGCTCCTGGTGACATTCCCAACATCTGCCCTGTCTCCTCCGCGGTCAAGCCCACGGCGATCCGGAGCAGCAGCAGTTCGCGCTGGTTCTCGGGGAGGTTGGCCAGCAGCTTCTTCGCCCAGGCGGCGTCGGAGCTGAGCAGGGCGCGCTCCTCGGGGCCCAGGGAGTCGTCGGGGCGCTCCGGCATCTCGTCCGAGGGGACGGCGGTGGAGCCGGGGTGGCGCATCGCGGCGCGCTGGAGGTCGGCCACCTTGTGGGAGGCGATGGCGAAGACGAACGCCTCGAAGGGGCGGCCGGTGTCGCGGTAGCGCGGCAGGGCCAGCAGCACCGCCACGCAGACCTCCTGGGCGAGGTCCTCCACGAAGTGGCGGGCGTCGCCGGGCAGCCGGGACAGGCGGGTGCGGCAGTAGCGCAGGGCGAGGGGGTGGACGTGTGCGAGCAGGTCGTGCGTGGCCTGCTCGTCCCCGTCGACGGCACGGTGTACCAGGGGGCCGATCGGCCCGGGGGCCGTGCCCGCCTCGTCGTCGCGCATCGGTCCATGGTGCCTTGCGGCCGTCCGGTCCGTGGCATCGCGTTCGTGGTTGTGCACCGAAGCGTTATGAGCAGGTGCGCCGGCACTCATCTCCTGCGCCCTCCCCTTCCGCTCGTTTTCCGCTCGCTCGACTCGTCCCCGAGAGACTCCACACCTCAAGGATGCGGCATCCCCACCGAAACAAGCAGCACGCGGTCCCTCGCGGGGCTCGAACGGAACCGTTTCCGCCACGCGCGCCTCCGGCGGGGGCGGCACGGGGGTGCCCGTGAGCAGCGGTGTCTCCGGTGAAGCGGCTCAGCCCTGACGGACGGGTACCGCCTTCGGCCGACGGCGGCTCCGCCGGGCCGCGCGGACGAACAGCACCTCCGGCGCCCGACCACGCCGAGCCGCATCCGGCACCGGCCGCGACCGGCCCCGCCCGACGACTCTCACCCGAGCCGGCGTGGCCGCCGCCGCGAAGCGCACCGCCGCAGGCGGGACTCGACCCGCGCCCGGCGGCCACCCGGCCGCCAACCACGAGCGCACCCCCGGCATCGGCGGACACCGAATCCACTGCCGGCGCCCCCGGCGAACCGGACCAACGAGCCCCGCCCGCACCGGCCGAGAGCACCCCGGCGAGAACACCCGGCCCGGCACCGGCCAGGACCACCACCGGGCGCCCGCACACACCCTCCGACGCCCGCCAGGACCCCCACGGCCAAGGCCGAGCGCAGCGGCCGCGCACTGCGTTACCGGACCAGTCCCCAGCGGAAGCCGAGTGCCACCGCGTGGGCGCGGTCCGAGGCGCCGAGCTTCTTGAACAGGCGCCGGGCGTGGGTCTTGACGGTGTCCTCGGAGAGGAACAGCTCGCGGCCGATCTCCGCGTTGGAGCGGCCGTGACTCATGCCCTCCAGCACCTGGATCTCGCGCGCGGTGAGCGTGGGCGCCGCGCCCATCTCGGCCGAGCGCAGCCGGCGCGGGGCCAGCCGCCAGGTCGGGTCGGCGAGGGCCTGCGTCACCGTCGCCCGCAGCTCGGCGCGGGAGGCGTCCTTGTGCAGGTAGCCCCGCGCACCCGCGGCGACCGCGAGGGCGACGCCGTCGAGGTCCTCGGCGACGGTCAGCATGATGATGCGCGCGCCCGGATCGGCGGACAGCAGACGGCGCACGGTCTCGACGCCGCCCAGTCCGGGCATGCGTACGTCCATGAGAATGAGGTCGGAGCGGTCGGCGCCCCAGCGGCGGAGGACTTCCTCGCCGTTGGCAGCCGTCGTCACGCGCTCGACGCCGGGCACGGTCGCAACCGCGCGGCGAAGCGCCTCTCGGGCAAGCGGGGAGTCGTCGCAGACGAGGACGGAAGTCATGACCGCCCTCCGGAGCTGATGCGCGTCACCTTGAGCCTCCAGGCTGGTACGGAATCGTCACCTGTGCGGTCGACCGTCTCGGACGCCTGCCCGAGCACTTGTGTTTTCAACCGCCTCCGCACTCTCAACGACGGTCACCCGAAAGAGTTACGGGTCGGCGTACTGACTTCGGCACTCTACGTGAGGGCTCCGACACAGTGCCGTCACGCGCGGCGGACCCACAGGTTTTCCGCACAACCTGTGCCCCATTTAGTCGCTTTTGGTCCCATTTCTCAGTGTCTGAGGCTAGATTCGCAATGAGTCATATTTTCATCTCCTTAGACCGGAGATGTACGGTCGAAGGCACGGTATCCGCCCAGAACGGCTACAAGGGGTCACGTAATGGCAGATTTCTCCCGCCTTCCCGGACCGAACGCGGACCTGTGGGACTGGCAGTTGCTGGCAGCCTGCCGAGGGGTGGACAGCTCGCTCTTCTTCCACCCGGAGGGCGAGCGCGGTGCGGCGCGGAGTGCACGTGAGAACTCGGCCAAGGAGGTCTGCATGCGGTGCCCGGTCCGAGCGCAGTGCGCGGCCCACGCGCTGGCGGTGCGTGAGCCGTACGGCGTCTGGGGCGGGCTGACCGAGGACGAGCGCGAAGAGCTGATGGGCCGGGCGCGCAACCGCCTGGTGTCCACCACCAGCGGGGGCCCCGGCTCCCACGCCTGAAGGAACGTTTCTGCATCCATCCGGGCACGCACCCGCGTGCCCCTGAGCCGTGCCCAGCCCTTTCTAGCCCCGCGAGGCCGCCCTGCCGAGCTGTTCCAGTGTCGCGGCCACGGCCGGGACCTGGGCCAGGTCGGGGAGGGTGAGGGCGACGATCTCCCGTCGTACCGCGGGCTCCAGCCGGACCACGCGCACTCCCCTGGGCCGTACCGACTCCACCGCGAGCTGGGGCAGTACGGCCACGCCCAGGCCGGCGCCGACCAGGCCGACCACGGCCGGGTAGTCGTCGGTGGCGAAGTCGATGCGGGGGGTGAACCCGGCGCCCTCGCAGACCTGCACGAGTTGCCCCCGGCAGCGCGGGCAGCCCGCGATCCAGGGCTCCTCGGCCAGCTCCCCGATGGCGACGGACTCGGCGCCCGCCAGCCGGTGCCGCTCGGGGACCAGGGCGACCAGACGGTCCGTCAGCAGCCGTCGTACCACCAGGTCGTCCCACTCCTCGGTGGCGGGGGCGCCCTGGTAGCGGAAGGCGAGGGCCACGTCGCAGTCGCCCTCGCGCAGCAGCTCGACCGACCGCGGCGGCTCGGCCTCCTCCAGGGAGACGCGGGTGCCGGGGTGGGCGGCGCGCAGGGCGGCCAGCGCGGTGGGGACCAGGGTGGAGGTGCCGCTGGGGAAGGAGACCAGCCGGACCCGGCCCGCGCGCAGACCCGCGATGGCGGCGACCTCCTCCTCGGCGGCGGTGAGCCCGGCGAGGATGCCGGAGGCGTGCCTGACCAGGGCCTCCCCGGCCTGGGTCAGCCGCATCTCGCGGCCGCCCCGGACCAGCAGCGGGGTGCCTACGGAGGCTTCGAGGGCCTTCATCTGCTGGCTGACGGCGGGCTGGGTGCAGCCCAGTTCGCGCCCCGCCGCCGAGAAGGAACCGGTGGCGGCGACGGCGCGCAGGACGCGGAGATGGCGGGCCTCGATCACCCTTCGAGCATAAGCGGTGCTTGGGAGAGGGACCCGATATCGCGTCGACGCTTTGGGCGACGGTCACGTACCGTGCGCGCATGAAGCTTCTCTCCGTCAATCTGGGGCGACCCCGCGCCGTGCCGTACACCGACCAGGCCGAGGGGGTGACGGGCATCGACAAGCGGCCCGTCGAGGGCCCGGTGCGGGTGGCGGCGCCGGGGCCGAAGGGGGTCGGCGGCAGCGGGCTGGCCGGGGACGCGGTGTGCGAGCTGCGCCATCACGGCGGGGACGACCAGGCGGTGTACGCCTTCGCGCGCGAGGACCTGGACGACTGGGAGCGCGAGCTGGGCCGGCCGCTGTCCAACGGTTTCTTCGGGGAGAACCTGACCACCGAGGGGCTGGACGTCTCCGGGGCGCTGATCGGGGAGCGCTGGCGGATCGGGTCCGAGGTGGTGCTGGAGGTGACGTCGGGGCGGATTCCGTGCCGGACGTTCCAGGGCCATATGGCCGAGCCGGGCTGGGTGAAGAGGTTCACCCGGAAGGCCGTCACGGGGGCCTACCTGCGGGTGATCGAGCCGGGGGAGATACGGGCGGGGGACGTGGTGGAGATCGTGCACCGGCCGGAGCACGGGGTGACGGCGGCGACGCAGTTCCGCGCGGTGACCACCGAGCGGGAGCTGCTGCCGTCGCTGCTCGCGGCGGGCGACGCCCTGCACGGCGAGGCCCTCGCCAAGGTCCACAAGTACCTGGCGGACCAGGCACGCTGAGCGGCCGTCACCACGGACCGGTGGCCGCCCTACTCTTGGGCCATGACAACGGCTCTGATTACGGGATCGACCGCGGGCATCGGCGCCGCGTTCGCACGGCGGCTGGCGGCGGACGGGCACGACCTGGTGCTGGTGGCGCGCGACACGGCGCGGCTGCGGGAGCAGGCGACCGAGTTGCACGACCGGCACGGCATCGAGGCGGAGGTGCTGACCGCCGACCTCGCCGAGGACAAGGGCATCGAGACGGTGGCCGAGCGGCTCGGTGACCGCAAGCACCCGGTCGACCTGCTGGTCAACAACGCCGGGTTCGGCAACAAGGGCCGCTATCTCGACGTCTCCATGGCCGACGAGCTGCGCATGATCAAGGTCCACTGCGAGGCGGTGCTCCGGCTGACCTCGGCGGCCGCGGAGGCGATGCGGGAGCGCGGGCGCGGCGGGGTGGTGAACGTCGCCTCGGTGGCGGCCTTCGTCCCGCGCGGTACGTACGGCGCCTCGAAGGCGTGGGTCGTGCAGTTCACCCAGGGCGCGGCGAAGGACCTCGCGGGCACCGGGGTCCGGCTGATGGCGCTCTGCCCCGGCTTCGTCCGCACCGAGTTCCACGAACGGGCCGGCATGGGCACGGACAACATCCCCGGCTGGATGTGGCTCGACGCCGACAAACTCGTCGCCTCCGCCCTGACCGACCTCGCCCGCAACAAGACCGTCTCCATCCCCGACCCCCGCTACAAGACCCTCATGGGCCTGGCGAAGATCGCCCCCCGCAACCTCCTGGGCGGAATCAGCGCCCGCACGGGGCGCAAGTACGGGCCGCGCTGACCAAGGCCGACCCGGAGCCGGGACAGCACTTCGCCCCGCCAGGAGAACCCGGCGGGGCGAAGTCGCGTGCCCTAAAGGGCTGTTGCCTTAGTGGGAGTGGCCGTGGCTGTGGCCGGCCGGGGCCTCTTCCTCTTCCTTCTTCTCGACGACCAGGGTCTCGGTCGTGAGGAGGAGGGAGGCGATGGAGGCGGCGTTCTCCAGGGCGGAGCGGGTGACCTTGACCGGGTCGATGACGCCGGCCTTGACCAGGTCGCCGTACTCGCCGGTGGCCGCGTTGTAGCCCTGGCCCTTCTCCATGTCCTTGACCTTGGAGACGATGACGTAGCCCTCCTGGCCGGCGTTCTCGCCGATCCAGCGCAGCGGCTCGACGACGGCGTTGCGGACGACGCTCACGCCGGTGGCCTCGTCGCCGGTCTTGCCGAGACCGTCCTGGAGGACCTTCGCGGAGTGGACCAGCGCGGAACCGCCACCGGAGACGATGCCCTCCTCGACCGCGGCGCGGGTCGCGGAGATGGCGTCCTCCAGACGGTGCTTCTTCTCCTTCAGCTCCACCTCAGTGGCGGCGCCGACCTTGATCACGCACACGCCGCCGGCCAGCTTGGCGAGGCGCTCCTGGAGCTTCTCGCGGTCCCAGTCGGAGTCGGTGTTCTCGATCTCGGCCTTGATCTGGTTGACGCGGCCCGTGAGGTCGGCCGCGTTGCCGCCGCCCTCGACGATCGTGGTGTCGTCCTTGGTGACGGTCACGCGGCGGGCGGTGCCCAGCACGTCGAGACCGGCCTGGTCGAGCTTGAGGCCGACCTCCTCGGAGATGACGGTGGCGCCGGTGAGGACGGCCATGTCCTGCAGCATCGCCTTGCGGCGGTCGCCGAAGCCGGGGGCCTTCACCGCGACGGCGTTGAAGGTGCCGCGGATCTTGTTGACCACCAGGGTCGACAGGGCCTCGCCCTCGACGTCCTCGGCGATGATCAGCAGCGGCTTCGAGGCGTTGGTCTGAATGATCTTCTCGAGCAGCGGGAGCAGCTCGGTGATCGAGGAGATCTTGCCCTGGTTGATCAGGATGTACGGGTCGTCGAGGACGGCCTCCATACGCTCCTGGTCGGTGACGAAGTACGGGGACAGGTAGCCCTTGTCGAAGGCCATGCCCTCGGTGAAGTCCAGCTCCAGACCGAAGGTGTTGGACTCCTCGACGGTGATGACACCGTCCTTGCCGACCTTGTCCATGGCCTCGGCGATCAGCTCGCCGACCTGCTGGTCCTGGGCGGACAGCGCGGCGACGGCGGCGATGTCGGACTTCTCGTCGATCGGGCGCGCGGAGGCGAGCAGGTCCTCGGAGACGGCCTTGACGGCGGCGTCGATGCCCTTCTTCAGGGCGGCCGGGGACGCGCCGGCGGCGACGTTCTTCAGACCCTCGCGGACCAGGGCCTGGGCGAGCACGGTGGCGGTGGTGGTGCCGTCACCCGCGATGTCGTTGGTCTTGGTCGCCACCTCCTTCACGAGCTGGGCGCCGAGGTTCTCGAACGGGTCCTCGATCTCGACCTCACGGGCGATCGTGACACCGTCGTTGGTGATGGTCGGCGCGCCGAACTTCTTGTCGATGACGACATTGCGGCCGCGGGGGCCGATCGTCACCTTCACCGTGTCGGCCAGCTTGTTGACGCCGCGCTCAAGGGCGCGACGGGCGTCCTCGTCGAACTTCAGTGTCTTCGCCATGACAGCGGGAGCCCTCTCGGAAAATCTGGGTGGATGTGCCTGCGCCCCCGGCCGCCCGGCTTCGTTACGGTCGCGGGAACCAGGGGCGCAGTGGTGAAGCAGATGCTTCGGGGTGAACTACTTCTCGATGACCGCGAGAACGTCGCGGGCCGAGAGGACGAGGTACTCGTCGCCGTTGTACTTCACCTCGGTGCCGCCGTACTTGCTGTACAGCACGATGTCGCCGACCTTGACGTCGAGCGGCAGGCGCTCGCCGTTCTCGAAGCGGCCCGGACCGACGGCGAGGACGGCGCCCTCCTGGGGCTTCTCCTTCGCGGTGTCCGGAATGACCAGGCCCGAGGCCGTGGTCTGCTCGGCGTCCAGCGGCTGGACCACGATGCGGTCCTCGAGCGGCTTGATGGCAACCTTGGAGCTGGCGGTCGTCACGATCCGACCTCCCCCTTCTGAGAATTCACGGGGTTGACTGTCTGAGGTGGCGACCAGGTCGATCCGTCGTCGCGGGTGCCGGACCTGCCCGTCGCTTTGTTGGCACTCTCGCGTGCCGAGTGCCAGTGCCGAGACTATGACCGGGGTTAGCACTCGGTCAAGCGGAGTGCCAATTGCCGTGCGGCGCGTCGGGGATGGGTGCCTGTTTTGCTTGGCTTCACTGTGCCGTTGGACCGCGTGCCGTCCAGGGGGCTGCCGCCCCCGGGCCCCCCGCTTCGGCCCTGGACGGGCCTCGTCCTCAAGCGCCGGACGGGCTGGAGTGCCTAGAGGTAGTCGGTCAGCTTTCCCGGCGTCAGGCCCCGTTCCCGGGCCTCCTTCAGCACTCGCGCCGTGCGCCCGGCCAGGCCGCCCTCGCCGTCCGGGGTGATGCGGATGATGTCGCCGGGGGTCAGGTGTTCGGGGGTGCCCCGGTAGGCGAGGCCGTGGCGGGTGGTTCTGGCGCGCCAGTGGGCGGGGGCTTCGGCGTGGGTGAAGACGGTGACCGGGAGGTGGAGTTCGCCGATCAGGGTGGCCAGTCTTCGGTCGCGTACGGCTTCCTCGTCGTAGGTCAGGAAGACGACCCGGTCGGTCGTGGCCACGTGGTCCACCGCGCGCGTCCCTGTGCGGACCGAGAGGGGGCGGGCCGAGTGGCGGACGGTCTGCGCGGCCTTTTTGCCGAGGCGTTCGATGGGGTCGACCGACTGGGCGCAGCCGGTGAGCAGCAGTGCGGCCGAGGCGAGCGCGAGGGCCCGTGCCGCACGGTGGGCCGGCCGCGCCCCGCGCCTCACAGGTAGTCCTCCAGACGAGCCACGGCGTATCCCTCGCGGGTGACCTTGTTGAGGAAGCGGCGCATGTCGTCGACCATCGTGCCGTCCCACTCGTCGGTGCCCCGGAAGTGGGTGAGGACGATGTCGCCCTTGCGCAGTTGCTTGTCGTCCTCGCGGTACTCCCAGTGGTCGACGAAGACCTCCTCGTTCCAGATCGGCGCGTACTTGATGCCGCAGGACTTGGCCGCGCGCAGGGTGTCCTGGTTGTAGTCGCCGTAGGGCGGGCGCAGCACCTCGGGGCGCTTGCCGTACTGCTTCTCCATGATGTCCTGCATGCCGCAGATCTCCTGGCGCTGCTGCTCGTACGAGAGGCCGGGCAGGTACGGGTGCGTCAGGGTGTGGTTGTCGAGCGTGTTGCCGTACGCCTGGCTCTTGCGGAAGTAGCCGTAGTCGTCCTTCACCAGGTAGTCGCTGAGGAAGGCGGTGTACGGGACCTTCAGCTCCCGCATCATCTGAAGGAACCGGGGGTCCTTCTCGGCGCCGTCGTCAATGGTGAGGAAGACGATCTTCTTGTCGGTGGGGACGGTGGTGAAGACCGGGGGGAGGTTCTCGTCCTCCTGGTGGTCCACCTCGAAGCCCGCGCGCGCGGTGATCCTCGGCTTGACCTTCGGCGGGGCCGGAGCCGCCAGCGGCACCTGGTCGAGCCGCCACTTGCGGGCCGCGGCCACCATGCGGCGCTGCTCCGCGAGGCGGGCCGAGGCGGCGTCGGGGGCCTTGGCGGGGCCACCCTGCCCGGCGGGGGCGGAGCCGGAGGAGCCGGCGTCCGAGCAGCCGGTGAGTACGGCGGCGGTGGCCAGCGCGGCGACCGAGCAGCGCACGGCCAGGGACCGGGAACTGGCCCGGAATTTGTCATTTTGTCCTACATGTCGCATGGTGCCGGATCTTGGCAGGACCCCGCCCCGATCCCGGCCCGACACCGCCGCCGGAGGCGTACGGTCCACCGACTGGCCCACAATGAGCCGGTGAACGACCAGCTCTCCGCCCTCCAGGGATTCCACGCGCTGCGCACCGACGAGGGCCGGGCCCTCCTCGACGAGGTGCGCGGCACCGCGCCGGCCGACGAACTCGCCGTGGCCACCCGGCTGCGCCGCACCCACCCGGCGGGGCTGGTCTCGGCCGCGCTCGGCCAGGCCCGGCTGCGGCAGCGGGCGGAGGCCAAGTTCGGTGCGGAGGACGCGCAGGCGATGTTCTTCACGCCCAACGGGGTCGAGCAGTCGACGCGGGCGAGCGTGGCCGCGTACCGCGCGGAGCGGATGCGGGCGCTCGGGGTCACCTCGGTGGCCGACCTGTGCTGCGGGATCGGCGGCGACGCCCTCGCCCTGGCCCGCGCGGGCATCCGGGTCCTCGCGGTGGACCGGGACCCGCTGACCGCGGCCGTCGCGCGGGCCAACGCCGAAGTGCTGGGCCTCGGCGACCTGATCGAGGTGCGCGAGGCCGACGTCACCGAGGTCGGCACCGCCGGATACGACGCGGTGTTCGTGGACCCCGCCCGGCGTGGCGGACGCGGCCGGATCTTCGACCCGGAGGCGTACTCACCGCCCCTGTCCTGGGCCGTGGCGACCGCGCTCGCCGCGCCCCGCGCCGCCCTGAAGATCGCGCCCGGCATCCCGCACGAGGCGGTGCCCGCCGAGGCCGAGGCGGAGTGGATCTCGGACGGGGGTGACGTGAAGGAGGCCGTGCTCTGGTTCGGCACCGGAGCACCGGGCGGTGTCCGCGCCACCCTGCTCCCCGGCCCGCGCACCCTTCAGGGCTGGGGCCTGCCCGACCCGGCGGTCCGCACGCCCGGCCGGTACCTGTACGAGCCGGACGGCGCGGTGATCCGGGCCCATCTGGTCGCGGAGGTCGCCGAGGAGCTGGACGGCGGCCTGCTGGACGAGACGATCGCCTACATCACCGCCGACGAACTCCGCCCGACCCCGTACGCCACCGCCTACGAGATCACCGACCGGATGCCGTTCAACGTCAAGAAGCTGAAGGCGCTGCTGCGGGAGCGCGGGGTCGGCAATCTGACCGTGAAGAAGCGCGGCTCGGCGGTGGAGCCGGAGGAGCTGCGGCGGAAGGTCAAGCCGCAGGGGCCCAATGCCGCGACCGTGTTCATGACCCGCGTGGCGGGCGCGCCGACCATGCTGATCGGGCACCCGGCCTAGCCGCTCCGAAAGTTTCGAAACGCCGTCAGGGTGCCGCCGTGCTCGACCGGACCACCAGGCTGGTCGCCAGCTCCAGCCGGGTCGCCGTGCGCTCCCGCTCTCCTCGTCCCAGCTCCAGCACCAGCCGCGCCGCCGCCTCGGCCATCTCGGTCAGCGGCTGGCGCACGGTGGTGAGCGGCGGCCCCACCCAGCGGGCGACGGGCAGGTCGTCGAAGCCGACGACGCTCACGTCCTCCGGTACCCGCAGCCCGAGTTCGCGGGCGGCCTCGTACAGGCCGAGCGCCTGGAGGTCGTTGCCCGCGAAGACGGCCGTGGGCCGGTCGGGGCGGCCGAGCAGGTCGAGGCCGAGGCGGTGGCCGGACTCGTGGTGGAAGTCGCCCTCCCGGATCAGCGCCGGGTCGGCGGGCAGCCCGGCGGTCTCCAGCGCGGCCCGGTAGCCGTCGAGGCGGGCGCGGGCGCACATCATGCGCGAGGGCCCGCCGATCGCGCCGATCCGGGTGTGGCCGAGGTCGATCAGATGCCGGGTGGCGGCGAGCCCGCCCTGCCAGTTGGTGGCGCCGACCGAGGGCACGTCGGCCCCCGGATCGCCCGCCGGGTCCATCACCACGAACGGTACGGAACGGCTGGTCAGCAGGGCCTGCTGGGCCGCGTCGAGCCCGGACAGCACCAGGATCACCCCGTGCGGCCGGCGTCCGGCCACCTGGTCGGCCCAGGTCCGCCCCGGTGTGAGGCGCCCGGCGCTCTCGGAGAGGACCACGCTCAGCCCGGCGTCGCGGGCCACGTTCTCCACGCCCCGGATGACCTCCATCGCCCAGGCGCTCTCCAGTTCGTGGAAGACCAGGTCGATCAGCGGGGAGCGGGTCACCTCGGCCCGCCTGCGCCGGTAGCCGTGGGTGCGCAGCAGCTCCTCGACGCGGGTACGGGTGGCCGCGGCCACGTCGGCCCGGCCGTTCAGCACCTTCGAAACAGTCGGAGCCGACACCCCGGCCTCTCGGGCGATCTCGGCGAGCGTGGCGCTCCGCTTCGCTGCGGTCTTCGGCGGTTCCATGGCCGTGATCGTAGCCCTGCGCGACCCCTTGACGAACCCTCAGGACGGCCTTACGTTCCCGGAACATTCGAGTTGTCGCTCGAAACTTTCGATCGCGATCGTGAGGGGTGCCCGGCACATGGAGACCTACAGCAGACGCTGGTTCCTCGGCGCGGGCACCACCGCCCTCGTCTCGGCCGCCGGGCTCACCGCCTGCGGCTCGGGCGGCTCCGGCGGCTCGGACGGCACCCTCACCGCGTTCGTGTACGGCGACGACGCGGCGAAGGTGCAGGCGAAGGCGGTCTCCCGGTTCAACTCCTCGGCGGCGGCCCGCGAGACCAAGGGCAGCCTGAAGCTGGAGAAGGTGCCCGGCGCGGAGTACCCGGCCAAGCTGCGCACCGCGATGGGCTCCCCCAACGCCCCGGACGTGTTCTTCAACTGGGGCGGCGGCTCCATCAAGGCGTACCGGGAGGCCGGCCAGATCCTCGACCTCACCGGCACCATCGCCGGTGACCCGGTGCTGAAGGACGGCTTCCTGCCCTCGGTCCTCGATGCCGGCGCGCTCGGCGGCCGGAAGTACGGCATCCCGATGCGCGGCATGCAGCCGGTGGTCCTCTTCTACAACAAGACCCTGTTCGCCGAGCACGGCCTGAAGCCGCCCGCCACCTGGGACCAGCTCCTCGACAACAACGCCAGGCTCAAGAAGGCCGGGATCACCCCGTTCGCCCTCGGCGGCGCCGACATCTGGCCCGAACTCATGTGGCTGGAGTACCTGGTGGACCGGATCGGCGGCCCGGAGGTCTTCGACCGGGTCAAGAACGGCGACCCGGCCGGCTGGGGCGACCCCGCCGTGCTGAAGGCCGCCCGGACGGTACGCGAACTCGTCGACGACGGCGCCTTCGGCAAGGGTTTCAGCTCGGTCGCGTACACCAACGGCGGGGCCCCGGCGGCGCTCGCCAAGGGCAAGGCGGCGATGCATCTGATGGGGTCCTGGGAGTACTCCACCCAGCTCGGCAAGTTCCCCGACTTCGCCCGGAAGCACCTGGGCTGGTGCGCGTTCCCGGAGTTCGACGGCGGTGCCGGGGACATCCGCAACGTGGTCGGCAACCCCACCAACTACTGGTCCGTGAACACCCGTACCCGCAACAAGGACGCCGCGCTCGCCTTCCTGCGGACCTGCGCCTCGGACACCTACGCCCGCGAGCTGATCGCCAACGGCGACGTGCCCGCCACCGCCGGTGCCGACAAGCTCCTGGACGCCTCCCCCAGCCCCGACTTCGCCCGCTTCCAGTACCGGATGGTCCGCGAGGCCCCCGCCTTCACGCTGAGCTGGGACCAGGCGGTCGACCCGGACGCGGCCACCCCGATGCTCACCGAGGTCAACAAGCTGTTCGTCGGCAAGTCGTCGCCGGAGCGATTCGTGGCGGCGCTGAAGGAGCTGAAGTGAGCCACCAGCGAGGCGCCGGACGCCCGCACCCCTCCTGGGCGCTGCCCGCCGTGCTGTTCTTCGGCTTCTTCGCCCTGGTCCCGATGGCCCTGGCGTTCGGGCTGTCCTTCACCTCCTGGAACGGCCTGGGCGAGCCCCGCCCGGCCGGACTCGCCAACTGGCACGCCCTGCTGACCGACGGCCGGCTGACCCGCTCGCTGGCCGTCACCGTCGCGCTGACCGTGGTGAGCTGCGCCTTCCAGACGACCGCCGCCCTGCTCCTCGGCGTCTGGGCGGCGGGCCCGCAGCGCAACCGGGCAGTGCTCTCGGCGGTCTTCTTCGTCCCGTTCCTGCTCTCCTCGACCGCCGTCTCGCTGCTGTTCTACGCCCTCCTCGACCCCAACTTCGGCATCGTGCCCGGCGACACCCTCGGCACCACCTCCGGGGCGTTCCTCGCCCTGGTCTTCGTCGGCGGCTGGCAGTTCATCCCGTTCCACACCCTGATCTACCAGGGCGGCGCCCGGCAGATCCCCGAGGTGCTCTACCAGGCGGCCGCGATCGACGGCGCCGGACGCCTGCGCCGGTTCCGCTCCATCACGCTCCCCCAGCTCCGCAACACCGCGGCGACCTCGCTGGTGCTGATGGTGGTCGGCTCGCTGACCTACTTCGAGACCGTGCTGATCCTCACCCAGGGCGGCCCCGGCACCGACACCGCGATCCTGCCGTACCTGATGTACGAGGCGGGCTTCAAGAGTTACGACTTCGGCTACGCGAGCGCCATCGCGTCCTTCCTCGTCGTGGCCGCCACCGCGCTGTCGCTGCTGCTGGTCCGGGTGACCGGCTTCGGCGCCATGCGCAGCACCCGGGAAGGGATGTGACGCCGTGAGGCGCCCGGCCAACCCGCTCGCGGGCCTGGGCGCGGTGATCTGGCTCACCGTCGTCCTCGTCCCGGTCTACGTCATGGTCTCGGTCTCCCTGACCCGCCAGGACGAGGCGCTCGGCGCCAACGCCCTCCGCCCGCCGCGCCACCCCACCCTGGCCAACTACGGCACCGTCCTGGACAACGGCTTCGGCCACTTCCTGGCCAACACCGTGCTGGTCGCGGCCCTCGTGGTGGGGATCGTCCTGGTGCTGTGCGTCCCGCTGGCGTACGTCACCGTGCGCACCCGCGGCTTCTGGTCGGGCGGCGCCTTCCGGCTGTTCCTGCTCGGCGTGGCCGTCCCCGCGCAGGCGGTGGTGATCCCGCTCTACCTGATGATCACCAAGCTGAACCTCTACGACAGCCTGCTCGCCGTCGCCCTGCCGACCGCCGCCTTCGCCATGCCGGTCTCGGTGCTGGTCCTCACCGGCACCCTGCGGGACATCCCCGAGGAGCTGTACGAGGCGATGGCCCTGGACGGCGCCTCCCCGGCCCGGATGCTGTTCCGGCTGGTCGTGCCGCTGGCCCGGGGCGGCATCGGCACCGTGGTGGTCTACGCGTCCCTCCAGGCGTGGAACGGCTTCCTCTTCCCGCTGATCTTCACCCAGTCCGAGGACAGCCGGATGCTGACCCTCGGTCTGTTCACCTACGTCAGCCAGTTCGGCGTGGACATCCCCGCCCTGCTCGCCTCGGTCGTCCTCTCCGGCGTCCCCGTGTTCGCCGTCTACCTGGTGGCCCGGCGCACCCTGGTCGGCGGCCTGATGGGCGCGGGCGGCAAGTGACCGGCTTCCCCACGTCCTACGACAGGAGTTCCATGACCTCCGCCGCCTGGCGCGACCCCGCCCTGCCCGCCGCCGAACGCGTCGAGGACCTGCTGTCCCGGATGACGCTGCGCGAGAAGACCGCCCAGTTGTACGGCGTCTGGGTGGGCGCCGGCCCGGACGGCGGCGAAGTTGCCCCGCTGCAGAGCGAGATGAGCGCGGTGCCGGACTGGGACGAGCTGATCACGCACGGCCTGGGCCAGCTCACCCGCTCCTTCGGCACCGCCCCGGTCGAGGCCGGGCAGGGCGCCCGTGCCCTCGCCGCCGCCCAGCGCCGGATCGCCGCGGCCAACCGCTTCGGCATCCCCGCCCTCGCCCACGAGGAGTGCCTGGCCGGGTTCACCGCCTGGGGCGCCACCGCCTACCCGGTGCCGCTCGCCTGGGGCGCCTCCTTCGACCCGGAGCTGGTGGCCGAGGTGAGCGCCCGCATCGGCGGTGACCTGCGCGCGGCCGGCGTCCACCAGGGCCTCGCCCCGGTGCTGGACGTGGTCCGCGACGCACGCTGGGGCCGGGTGGAGGAGACGATCGGCGAGGACCCGTACCTGGTCGGCACGGTCGGCGCCGCCTACGTACGCGGGCTGGAGTCGGCCGGAATCGTGGCCACCCTGAAGCACTTCGCCGGGTACGCGGCCTCGGCGGGCGCCCGCAATCTCGCGCCGGTGCGGGCGGGCGCGCGGGAGCTGGCCGATGTGACGCTGCCCCCGTTCGAGCTGGCGCTGCGCGAGGGCGGGGCCCGGTCGGTGATGGCCGCGTACACCGAGACGGACGGGGTGCCCGCCTCGGCCGACGCCCGGCTGCTGACCGGGGTGCTGCGCGAGGAGTGGGGGTTCACCGGCACGGTGGTCGCGGACTACTTCGGCGTCGGCTTCCTGCGCACCCAGCACCGGCTCGCGGAGGACCGCGCCGGGGCCGCCCACCTGGCGCTGGAGGCGGGCGTGGACGTGGAGCTGCCCACCGTGGACTGCTACGGCACTTCGCTGACCGACGCCGTCGAGGCGGGCCGCGTCCCGGAGGCCCTGGTGAACCGGGCGGCCCGCCGGGTGCTGCTCCAGAAGTGCGCGCTGGGCCTGCTGAACCCCGACTGGGACCCGGAGCCGGCCGGTCCCGTCGTCCTGGACTCCCCCGAGGGGCGGGCGCTGGCCCGGAGGCTGGCGGAGGAGTCGGTGATCCTGCTGGAGAACCCGGCGGAGCTGCTCCCGCTGAGCCCCGGCGCCCGCATCGCGGTGGTCGGCCCGCGCGCCGCCGACCCGCTGGCCATGCTCGGCTGCTACTCCTTCCCGGCCCACGTCCTCCCCCACCACCCCGGTGTCGCGCCGGGCATCGAGATCCCGACCGTGCTGGAGGCGCTGCGGGCCGAACTCCCGGACGCCGAGGTCACGTTCACGCAAGGGTGCGGGGTGTCGGACCCGGACTCCTCCGGGTTCGCCGGGGCGGTGGCCCGCGCGGCGGAGGCCGACGTGTGCGTGGCGGTGCTCGGCGACCGGGCCGGGCTGTTCGGGCGCGGCACCTCCGGCGAGGGCTGCGACGCGGCCGACCTCTCACTGCCCGGCGTCCAGGGCGAGCTGCTGGACGCGCTGGTGGCGACCGGTACGCCGGTGGTGCTGGTGCTGCTCACCGGGCGCCCCTACGCGCTGGGCCGCTGGGCGGGGCGGCTCGGCGCGGTGGTGCAGGCGTTCTTCCCCGGCGAGGAGGGCGGCCCGGCGCTGGCCGGGGTCCTGGCGGGCCGGGTGAACCCCTCCGGGCGCCTGCCGGTGAGCGTGCCGCGTACGCCGGGCGGCCAGCCGTGGACCTACCTCCAGCCGCCGCTGGGCCTGGCGAGCGAGGTCAGCAGCCTTGACCCGACCCCGCTGCACCCCTTCGGCCACGGCCTGTCGTACACCGCCTTCGCCTGGACGGACTTCGGCCCGCCGGAGGCGGAGACCGGCACGGACGGCTCTTACGAGGTGACGGTGACCGTGCGCAACACCGGGGACCGGGCGGGCGCGGAGGTGGTCCAGCTCTATCTGCACGACCCGGTGGCCTCGGTGACCCGGCCGGACGTCCGGCTGGTCGGCTACCGGCGGGTCGGGCTGGCGCCCGGCGAGGCCCGCCGCGTCACCTTCGCCTTCCACGCCGACCTGGCGTCCTTCACCGGGGTCTCGGGCGTACGAGTGGTCGAGCCGGGGCTGCTGGAGCTGCGGCTCGGCCCGTCCAGCGCGGAGGTCCGGCACACCACCCGGCTGCGGCTGACCGGGCCGGTACGGGAGGCCGGGCCGGACCGGGCGCTGCGGTGCGGGACCTCGGTGACACCGGTGGAGTAGGCCGGGAACGGCGAAGGCCGCCCCGGTTGAACCGGAGCGGCCTTCGTGCTGGAGCGCTGGGCAGGGATTGCACCTGCATTTCCCCGCAGGAAGCGGGGCGTCTTGACTTGGACCACCAACGCGCGGCGTTCGTACCGGGGTTGTTCCGGCCGTTCGCTGTGTGATGATCATAGCGCGTGATCGCGGAGGTGCGCCACCCGAGCCGGATGAGGCCCTCAGGCGCTCAGTTTTCGACCGGCTCGAACCGCCACCGGTGCACCGGCCGGGACACCAGCTCCGCGTCCGGCGCCGGGAGTTCCGGCACGTCCGCGTCGTAGGCCGCGTCCCACCAGGTGATGACCAGTACCCGGTCGCCCGGCGCGCGGAAGGTCTCGCGGCGCAGCGGGCTGCCGTCCAGCCGCTGCGCGCGGGCCCAGGCGAGGAGGTCCCCGCCCCGGCCCTCGGCGGCCTTCGCCTCCCACATCAGGGCGACGCTCACGAGTACAGGTTCTCCTTGCTGACCTCGTGCACATGGTCGTGGTCGTGGCTGTGCCCGTTGCCCGGCACGTGCGGGTCGGTCACCGGCAGGGAGGAGTCGGCGGACAGGTCCCAGTCGGAGGCGGACCGGTTGCGGGCGACCATCTCGGCGCCGAGCGCGGCCACCATCGCGCCGTTGTCCGTGCACAGCTTGGGACGCGGCACGCGCAGCCGGATGCCGGCCGCCTCGCAGCGCTCCTGGGCCAGCGCCCGCAGCCGGGAGTTGGCCGCGACACCGCCGCCGATCATCAGGTGGTCCACGCCCTCGTCCTTGCAGGCGCGCACCGCCTTGCGGGTCAGCACGTCCACCACGGCCTCCTGGAAGGACGCGGCCACGTCCCGCACCGGCACCTCCTCGCCGGCCGCCCGCCTGGCCTCGATCCAGCGGGCCACGGCGGTCTTCAGGCCGGAGAAGGAGAAGTCGTACGCCGGGTCGCGGGGGCCGGTCAGGCCGCGCGGGAAGGCGATGGCGGTCGGGTCGCCCTCGCGGGCGTAGCGGTCGATGACCGGGCCGCCGGGGAAGCCCAGGTTCAGCACGCGGGCGATCTTGTCGAACGCCTCGCCGGCCGCGTCGTCGATGGTCGCGCCCATCGGCCGGACGTCGGAGGTGATGTCCGAGGAGAGCAGCAGCGAGGAGTGCCCGCCGGAGACCAGCAGCGCCATGGTCGGTTCGGGCAGCGGGCCGTGCTCCAACTGGTCCACGCAGATGTGCGAGGCGAGGTGGTTCACGCCGTACAGCGGCTTGCCGAGGGCGTAGGCGTACGCCTTGGCTGCCGAGACGCCGACCAGGAGGGCGCCCGCGAGGCCGGGGCCGGCGGTGACCGCGATGCCGTCGAGGTCGCGGGCGGTGATGCCCGCCTCCTTCAGGGCGCGGTCGATGGTCGGGACCATCGCCTCCAGGTGCGCGCGGGACGCCACCTCGGGCACGACACCGCCGAAGCGGGCGTGCTCGTCGACGCTGGAGGCGACCGCGTCGGCGAGCAGGGTGGTGCCGCGCACGATGCCGACGCCGGTCTCGTCGCAGGAGGTCTCGATGCCGAGGACGAGAGGTTCGTCAGCCATTGATCTCGGTTCCTTGTACGTCTTCCAGGGAGGAAGAGGGGTCGGTCAGGCGCATCACCAGGGCGTCCACGTTGCCCGGCTGGTAGTAGCCGCGCCGGAAGCCGATGGGGGCGAAGCCGAAGCGCTCGTAGAGCTTCTGGGCGCGGGTGTTGTCCACCCGGCACTCCAGCATCACCTCGGCGCACTCGAAGGCGGTCGCGGCCCGCAGCAGCTCGGTCAGCAGCCGGGCGCCGAGGCCGGTGCCCTGCTGGTCGCGGGCGACGGCGATGGTCTGCACGTCGCCGAGGTCGCCGGAGGAGGCGAGCCCGGCGTATCCGACGAGCCGGCCGCCGTCCTCCGCGACGAGGTAGCGGCGGGTGGCGCCGTCCCCGCGCGCGTGGGCCAGCTCGGACCAGAACATGCCCCGCGACCAGGCGTCCTCGGGGAACAGGTCCTTCTCCAGCTCAAGGACCCGGTCGATGTCCCACCAGCGCATCTCGCGCAGCTTCGCGGTCACTTGGGGGTGACCACCTTGTAGTTCTTCGGCACCTGGGCGTCGGGCCTGCGCAGGTACAGCGGGCGGGGCTCGTCCAGCTCCTCACCGGCGGCCAGCTTCGCGGCGGCCAGCGACGCGAGCGCGGCGGCGGAGACGTGCTCCGGCTCGTGCACGTCGGGGAAGGTGTCCGGGTAGAGCAGCGCGCCCGCGCCCACGGCGGGCAGCCCCGCGACGCGCTCGGCGATGTCGGCCGGGCGGTCCACGGCCGGGCCGGTGAGCCGGGTGCGGGAGTCGGCGTACGTCGCCCAGTAGACCTCCTTGCGCCGGGCGTCGGTCGCCACGACGAAGGGGCCCTTGGCGATGTCGGCCGCGTACGCCAGACCGTCCAGGGTGCACACGCCGTGCACGGGGACGCCGAGGGCGAGCCCGAAGGTGTCGGCGGTCATCAGACCGACCCGCAGCCCGGTGTACGGGCCGGGCCCGGTGCCGACGACGATGCCGGTCACGGCGTCCAGCTTGACCCCGGCGGCGGCGAGCACGCGGTCCACGGCGGGCAGCAGCAGCTCGCCGTGGCGGCGGGCGTCCACCTGGCTCGACGAGGCGACGACGTCCGTCCCGTCGTGCAGGGCGACGGTGACGGCGGGGGTGGCGGTATCCAGAGCGAGCAGAAGCACGCGAACAGCCTACGGCGCCGACGGCTCGCGCACGCCCGTCCCGGTCGGACCGTCACTGACTGCTACGGTCTGTATGAAGTACGACATATCGCGCGAACCGTAACGGGTCGGCACGAGTACGAGGCAGAGGTGGCGCACGTGGCAGGGACCAGCTCGGGGATCGTGGCCGGACTCGTCGCGGTGTCCGTCGGCACCGTCGGCCTCCTCGCCTACCAGGCCGACGCGACCGTACCGGCGAGCCTGCGCGCCCCCTCGGCGAGCGCCTCCCCCTCGGTGGCCGTCACCAAGGCCCCGCGCGACCGCCGTCACCCCACGGCCCTGCCGGCGAACTCGGGCAAGGGCGAGCGGGTCGTCTACTCGGTGGACGACGACCGCGTCTGGCTGGTGAACGACCACGGCCGCGTCACCCGTACCTTCGGCGTCCGCCCCGGCGGTGTCGACCCGGCGCCCGGTTCCTACTGGGTGACCTCCCGCTCCAACGCCATCACCGGCAGCGACGGCCTCCCGGTCGAGCACGTCGTCCGCTTCACCCAGGTCAAGGGCGTCACGGTCGGCTTCAGCGCCGCCACCCGCAACCAGGCCGCCGAACCCGGCTCTCCTCGCACCGGCGCCATCCGCGAGACCCGCCCCGACGGCGAGGCGATGTGGCAGTTCGCCACGATCGGGGTGCCGGTGGTGGTGATCCGCTGACGCGGGTGAGCGGGCGGCTCAGGCCGCCTTGCGCTGGGCCGGCGCGTGTTCGACCGGGTCCGGGGCCGGGGGTGGGGTGGAGATGGCCTTGGCCGCCGCGCAGGACGCCAGCAGGGCGCGCATGGGGACCTGGGGGGTCGGCTCGGGGCGGTGCGGAGCGGGCATGGGGCGCCTCCTGAGCTGCGGGGGCGGTCGGGGTTAGGTATGCCTAACCGCGGGCTGGGTACCATGTGACCACGCCCGGTACGTCCCGCGCAATACGTTTCCGACAGCCTGTCGGGATATCGGTGCCCTCAGCCCGCCAGCGCGTCCAGATCGGCCTTCGCCCAGCGGTCCCCGAGCCCGGTCAGGGTGACGTGGCGGACCTCGTCGGTGGTGTCGCCGACCGCGCGGTGGATGAGGATCTGCAGCCGGTCGTCGGTCAGTTCCTCGACCTTGCCCTCGCCCCACTCCACGACGATGACCGACTCGGGCAGGGACACGTCGAGATCCAGGTCCTCCATGTCGTCAAGACCCCCGGAGAGCCGGTAGGCGTCGACGTGGACCAGCGGCGGTCCGTCGACCAGCGAGGGGTGGACCCGCGCGATGACGAAGGTCGGCGAGGTGACCGCGCCGCGCACCCCGAGCCCCTCGCCGAGCCCCCGGGTCAGCGTCGTCTTGCCCGCGCCCAGCTCGCCGGTGAGCATCACCAGGTCGCCCGCGCGCAGCAGGCCGGCCAGTTTGAGGCCCAGCTCCCGCATCTGTTCGGGGGAGCTGACGGTGAGCCGGGTCTCAGCCGGGTTGTGCGGTGTTACTGCCTCGTCCATAACCGCTTACGGTAGCCCCTGCCGGGACGGCTCCCGCGCGGGTCAGCAGGTCCGCGAGGCGGTCGGTGACGACCTCGGGGTGCTCCAGCATCACCAGATGCCCGGCGTCCGGCACGAGCACCAGCTCGGCGTCGGGCAGCAGGTCCGCGATGGCCTCGCTGTGCTCGCTCGGCGTGACCAGGTCCCGCACCCCGGCCAGCACCAGCACCGGCATGTCCGTGAAGCAGGCCAGCGCCTCGGTCTTGTCGTGGTCGGTGAAGGCCGGGTAGAACTCCGCGACCACGTCGATCGGGGTGGACTCGATCATCCGCTCCGCGAACCGCGCGATGGCCGGGTCGATGTCCCGCCCCGCGAACGAGTACCGCTTGATCACCCCGGCGAACAGCTCCGCGGTGGCCCGGCGCCCCTTCTCCACCAGCTCCGCCTGCTGCCCCAGCGCCTTCAGCACGCCCGGCAATACTCGGCGCACCGCGTTCACCCCGGCCACCGGCAGCCCGAAGTTGACCTCGCCGAGCCGGCCGGAGGAGGTGCCGACGAACGCGGTGGCGACGACGCGGTCCCGGATGTACTCCGGGAACTGCGCGGCCAGCGCCATGACCGTCATCCCGCCCATCGAATGCCCCACCAGCACCACGGGCCCCTCGGGCACGGCGGCGTCCAGCACCGCCTTCAGGTCCCGGCCGAGCTGGTCGATGGTGACGGGCAGCCCGTCGCGGGTCTGGGCCACGCCTCGCCCGGACTCCCCGTGGCTGCGCTGGTCCCAGTGGACGGTGCGGACGACGCCGCGCAGGGCGGCCCGCTGGAAGTGCCAGGAGTCCTGGCCGAGGCAGTAGCCGTGGCAGAAGACGACGGTCACCGGGGCGGGCGCTTTGCGGCCGAAGAGCCTGCGGCGGCGCGGGGAGACGTGCGGGCCGGGGTCGGGCTCGACGTCGTCGACCTCGTAGTACAGCTCGGTGCCGTCGTCGGCGACCGCCTTGTCCGGGGTGCCGCGCAGGGTGCCGTAGGGGCCGGTGGAGTCCAGCGCCAGGGCGGCCTTGCGGCGCATGCCGCGGCCGACCGTCATCCGCTCTATGGCGACCCCGGCCGCCGCGCCCGCGGCGAGGACGCCTATCGCGGCGCCGGCGAGACCGGTCGCCTTGCGCCAGCCGCCGGACGCGGCCGTCGCGGCCACCGCGTCCACCACGGCCTCCGCACTGCTCTCGCTCACGTGCCGTTCCCCTCCTCGCCGTCATGCCGTCCGCCGGGCCGGTGCGCCCCGGAGCTACCGGACAGTAGCGTGCCCGGTACCCGCGGGGGTCATCCGTTCACATGGACGCGGGGCACGCGGGTGCCGATCCGGGTGACGATCTCGTACGCGATCGTGCCGCACACCTGCGCCCAGTCCTCGGCGGTGGGCTCGCCCCCGTCGCCGGGCCCGAACAGCACGGCACGCGTGCCCGGTTCGGGCTCGTCGCCGCCGAGGTCGACCACGAACTGGTCCATCGCGACGCGCCCCGCGACCGTCCGCAGCTTGCCGTCGATCAGCACCGGGCCGCCGCCCGAGGCGTGCCGGGGGATGCCGTCGGCGTAGCCCAGCGGCACCAGGCCGAGGGTGGTCTCGCCGGGGGTGACGTAGTGGTGGCCGTAGCTGACGCCGTGGCCGCCCGGCACCCGCTTGACCAGCGCCAGCGACGCGCTCAGCGTCATCACCGGGCGCAGCCCGAAGTCGGCCGGGGTGCCCAGCTCGGGGCTGGGCGAGATGCCGTACATCGCGATGCCGGTGCGGACCAGGTCGAAGTGGGTCTCCGGAAGGGTCAGCGTGGCCGGGGAGTTGGCGATGTGCCGCACCTCGGGCGCCACGCCCCGCTCCTCCGCGTACGCCACCATCTCGCGGAACCGGGTGAGCTGGGCGGCGATGGAGGGATGGCCGGGCTCGTCGGCGCAAGCGAAGTGGGACCACAGTCCGGTGACCTTGATCAGCCCGGCGGCCTCGGCCTCCAAGGCGGCGCCGACCAGCTCGGGCCAGTCCTCGGGCTGGCAGCCGTTGCGGCCGAGCCCGGTGTCCGCCTTGAGCTGCACCCGCGCGGTACGGCCCGCCTCACGCGCGGCCTCGGTGACCTCGCGCAGCGCCCACATGCCGCTCACCGCGACATCGAGGTCCGCCTCGATCGCCTGCCGCCAGGGCCCGCCGGGCACCCAGAGCCAGCACATGATCCGGCCCGGCAGCCCGGCCGCGCGCAGCGCGAGGGCCTCCTCCGGGGTGGCCGTGCCCAGCCAGGTCGCCCCGGCCTCCAGGGCGGCGCGGGCGCAGGGCACGGCGCCGTGGCCGTACGCGTCCGACTTGACGACGGCCATCAGGTGCGCGCCCTCGGCACGGGCGCGCAGCGCCCGGACGTTGGCGCGCAGGGCACCCAGATCGATCTCGGCGCGGGCGCGCAGGGGCGCGGTCGGCACAGCGGAAGTCTCGTTCATGGCGCCCCCAGTCTCTCAGAGGGCGTCGGCGGCCCCCGGCCGCACTCCTCGGCGATCCGCCGCGCTCAGTCCCGTACGACGTCCCGCCAGGCGTCGGGGAGGTGCTCGGTGATGTCCAGCGCGGCGATGGGGGCGCCGCGCGAGGCCAGGCGCCCGGCGAGGCCGTGGAGGTAGGCGGCGACGCTGGCCGCGTCCAGGGCGGACAGGTGGGAGGCGAGCAGCGACCCGGTGAGCCCTGACAGCACGTCACCGCTGCCGGCCGTGGCCAGCCAGCCGGTGCCGGTGGAGTTGACCCGGACCGGGCCGCCGCCGGGGTCGGCTACCAGGGTGGTGGAGCCCTTCAGCAGCACCGTCGCCCGGTAGGCCGTGGCCAGTTCGCGCACCGAGGTCAGGCGGGCCGCCTCGACCTCCTCGCGGCGCACCCCCAGCAGGGCGGCGGCCTCGCCCGCGTGAGGGGTCATCAGGGTCGGTGCGGTGCGCGCCCGTACGAGGTCGCGGTCGGCCAGCCGCAGCCCGTCGGCGTCCAGCAGCACGGGTACGTCGGCGCCGAGCACCTTGGCCACGGTCGCCGCGTCGTCCCCGGCGCCCGGTCCCACCGCCCACGCCTGCACCCGGCCCGCGTGGTCGGGGCCCTGGTCGGAGACGAGGGTCTCGGGGAAGCGGGCGATCACCGCGTCCCCGGCGGGACCGACGTACCGTACGGCGCCCGCGCCGCCGCGCAGCGCGCCGGAGACAGCGAGGACGGCGGCGCCGGGGTAGCGCGCGGAGCCGGCGGCGATGCCGAGCACCCCGCGCCGGTACTTGTCGCTCTCGGCGCCGGGCCGGGGCAGCAGCCGGGCCACGTCCTCGTGCTGGAGGGCCTGAAGCACCGGGTCCGGGGGCAGTTCGAGGCCGATCTCGATCAGCCGTACCGTCCCGGCGTACTCCCGGCCGGGGTCGATCAGCAGGCCGGGCTTGTAGGCGCCGAAGGTGACGGTGAGGTCGGCGCGTACGGCGGCGCCGGACACCTCGCCGGTGTCCGCGTCGACCCCGCTGGGCAGGTCCACGGCGACGATCGCGGCCCGCGCCCGCTCGGCGGCCGAGGCGAGGCGGGCGGCCTCGGGCCTGAGGCCCCCCTTGCCGCCGATGCCGACGACGCCGTCCACCACGAGGTCGGCCCGCTCGATCGCGCCGAGCGCCCGCTCGGGGCCGACGACGGCGCCGCCCGCCTGGCGCAGCGCGGCGAGGCCGCCCTCGTGGGCACGGTCGGGGGAAAGGAGCACGGCGGTGACCCCGGCGCCGCGCCGGCGCAGCCGGGCCCCGGCGTACAGCGCGTCGCCGCCGTTGTCGCCGCTGCCGACGAGCAGCACCACCCGGCTGCCGTACACCCGCCCGAGGAACTCGGCCGAGGCGGCGGCCAGTCCGGCGGCCGCCCGCTGCATCAGGGCGCCCTCGGGCAGCCGGGCCATCAGGGCGCGCTCGGCGGCCCGTACCGTCTCCACGCTGTACGCAAGTCGCATGGGTCCGAGTCTGCCCCCGAATCGCGGGCCCTCGCACCCGGATGGTTCACCCCTCGGCGATCACCACGGCGGAGGCGACGCCCGCGTCGTGGCTGAGCGAGACGTGCCAGGAGCGCACCCCCAGCTCGGCCGCGCGGGCCGCGACGGTGCCCTTGACCCGCAGCCGGGGCTGTCCGCTGGCCTCGACGTACACCTCGGCGTCGGTCCAGAGCAGCCCGGCGGGGGCGCCCAGCGCCTTGGCGAGGGCCTCCTTGGCCGCGAAGCGGGCGGCCAGCGAGGCGATCCCGCGCCGCTCCCCGCCCGGCAGCGTCAGCTCCCCCGCGACGAACAGCCGGGCCGCCAGGTTGGGCGTGCGCTCCAGCGCCGCCCGGAACCGGTCGATCTCGGCCACGTCGATCCCGACCCCGATGATGCTCATGCCGGGAGCCTACGGGCGTCCCCCTACTCCACCGTCACCGACTTCGCCAGGTTCCTCGGCTGGTCCACCTCGTTGCCGCGTGCGGTGGCCAGTTCGCAGGCGAACACCTGGAGCGGCACGGCGGAGACCATCGGCTGGAGCAGGGTGGGCGTCGCCGGGATGCGGATCAGGTGGTCGGCGTACGGGACGACCGCCTCGTCGCCCTCCTCGGCGATGACGATGGTGCGGGCGCCGCGGGCACGGATCTCCTGGATGTTGGAGACGATCTTGTCGTGCAGGACCGAACGGCCGCGCGGGGAGGGCACGATGACGACGACCGGCACGTCCTGCTCGATCAGCGCGATCGGGCCGTGCTTCAGCTCGCCCGCCGCGAAGCCCTCGGCGTGCATGTAGGCGAGTTCCTTGAGCTTGAGGGCGCCCTCCAGGGCGACGGGGTAGCCCACATGGCGGCCGAGGAAGAGCACCGTGTTCTTCTCCGCCAGCGAGCGGGCGAGTTCCCGTACCGGCTCCATGGTCTCCAGGACCCGGTCGACCGCGCCGGAGATCCGGGAGAGGTCGCGGATGACGTCCCGGATCTCGTCGCCCCACTTGGTGCCGCGCACCTGGCCCAGGTAGAGGGCGACGAGGTAGCAGGCGACCAACTGGGTCAGGA
Source organism: Streptomyces bauhiniae (assembly GCF_004784475.1). Taxonomy (GTDB): domain Bacteria; phylum Actinomycetota; class Actinomycetes; order Streptomycetales; family Streptomycetaceae; genus Streptomyces; species Streptomyces seoulensis. The sequence continues at coordinate 205,233 of NZ_SRRT01000001.1, read as the reverse complement.
ACGCCTTGGTGGAGGCGACGGCGACCTCGGGGCCGGCGTGCGTGTAGAGCACGGCGTCGGACTCGCGCGGGATGGTCGAGCCGTTGGTGTTGCAGATCGCCAGCACCTTGGAGCCCTGCTCGCGGGCGTGCCTGAGGGCCATCAGGGTGTCCATGGTCTCGCCGGACTGGGAGATGGCGATGACCAGCGAACGCCCGTCCAGGATCGGGTCCCGGTAGCGGAACTCGCTGGCCAGCTCGACCTCGCAGGGGATGCGGGTCCAGTGCTCGATGGCGTACTTGGCGATCAGCCCGGCGTGGAAGGCGGTACCGCAGGCGACGATGACGACCTTGTCCACCTCGCGCAGCTCGGCGGCGCCGATCCGGACCTCGTCCAGGGTGAGCGAGCCGGACGGGTCGATGCGGCCGAGGAGGGTGTCCGCGACGGCCTTGGGCTGCTCGGCGATCTCCTTGAGCATGAAGTAGTCGTAGCCGCCCTTCTCGGCGGCCGAGGCGTCCCAGTCGACGTGGTAGGCGCGGACGTCGGCGGGGCTGCCGTCGAAGCCGGTCACCGTGACGCCGTCGCGGCGCAGCTCGACCACCTGGTCCTGGCCCAGCTCGACGGCCTCGCGGGTGTGCGCGATGAACGCGGCCACGTCGGAGGCGAGGAACGTCTCGCCCTCGCCGACGCCCACCACCAGCGGGGAGTTGCGGCGGGCGCCCACGACCACGTCCGGCTCGTCGGCGTGCACGGCGACCAGGGTGAACGCGCCCTCCAGGCGGCGGCACACCAGCCGCATCGCCTCCGCGAGGTCGGCGCTCGCGGAGAACTCCTCCGCCAGCAGGTGCGCGACCACCTCGGTGTCCGTCTCGGAGGCCAAGTCATGGCCGCGCTCGGCGAGTTCGGCGCGCAGTACGGCGAAGTTCTCGATGATGCCGTTGTGCACGACCGCGACCCGGCCCGCGTTGTCCAGGTGCGGGTGGGCGTTGGCGTCCGTCGGGCCGCCGTGGGTGGCCCAGCGGGTGTGCCCGATGCCGGTGGTGCCGGCCGGGAGCGGGTGTTCGCCCAGCTCCTTCTCCAGGTTGACCAGCTTCCCGGCCCGCTTCGCCGTGGCCAGCCCGCCGTCCGCGAGCACCGCGACACCGGCCGAGTCGTAGCCCCGGTACTCCAGCCGCTTCAGCCCGGCCATCACGACATCGAGCGCCGACTGCGCCCCTACGTATCCCACGATTCCGCACATGTGCCGCAGCCTACGGTCCGTCAGCGATCGAAAACCGCTTCCGCGTGCCCGGATTCGGAAATTTTCACTCGCGTACGGACCGCCGAGCCGACAGAAACGAGCGCTCAGCCTCGGCGTACCGCCGGGGCCTCCAGGCCGAAGGAGGCGCTGTTGAGCCAGCGGCGCATGTACTTCGCGATCGGGCGCTCCACCAGCCGGTGCACCACGTAGGCGAGCAGGACCAGCGCGGCCACCGTGCACACCACCAGCAGGCGGGGGTCCATCCGGTCACCGAAGTGGTGAGCGACGGTCAGGCCGATCACGTCGTGCAGCAGGTACAGCGGGAAGGTCATCGTTCCCGCCACGCTCAGCCAGCGCCACTGGATGCGGCTGGTCCAGCCGAGCGCGATGGCCGCGATCAGCGCGAAGAAGCCGGTGATCGTCAGCACCAGCCAGCCGCGCCACGGGTGCCAGGTGTCCCAGTCGAGCCGGCCGCCGTGCGGGGTCAGGATGAAGTGCATCGCCAGCAGCCACGACATCAGCACGATCCCCCACAGCAGCGGGGTCGCCCGGAACCGGTACATCAGGTAGAACGCCATGCCCGCGATGAAGAACGGCGCGGAGACCGGGTTGACCAGCACCGTCAGCAGCGGCAGATGCGCGGCCGGGGCCAGCACCGCGGCGACCGTCCAGATACCGGCGAAGACGGCGACACGGGTGTAGGTGAGGCCCTTCCACACCACGATGGAGAACGTCAGGTAGAAGCAGAGCTCCGGCCAGAGCGTCCAGTACACCGAGTCCAGGTCGTCCACGCCGAGCGGCTTCTGCAGCATGGTGAGGTTGGCGAAGATCACCCGCGGGTTCGGGTGCCCCATCGGGGTGTCGAAGAGGTAGATGACGGCCGTCGACACCAGCACGCCGATCCAGTACATCGGGTACAGCCGGGTCACGCGGGAGATGAAGAAGTCCCGCGGCGACCGCCCCCAGGCGCTCATGCAGATCACGAAGCCGCTGATCAGGAAGAACAGGTCGACACCGAGCCGGCCGAAGGCGAGATAGCGGTGCGAGTCCGGGAAGATCGCCTGGTACGGGCGCCCCCAGATGTGCTCCATCGTGTCCGGGGTCTGCCCGGTGAAGTGGAAGACCACCACCGCGACGGCGGCCAGGAACCGCAGTCCGTCCAGCGCGGCCAGCCGCTGCCCCTTGCCCCGCGTACTGGGCGCGGCCTCCTTCGGCTCCGACGGTGCCTGTGACACCGGAACGTGGACGGTGACGGCCTCCTCCATGTGTCGCTCATCGGCCGTGACGGCCACGGCCGTGTCATCCCTCTGGGTCATCCATCCACCGTTTCAGTGCCGGGCTCTGCGTACGTGCTGTGCGAACTTACGTTCACACGACACGTGGGCGGGAGAAAAGTTGTGCTGCCGTCTCAGAACAACTCCCTCACCGCTCACCCCAGCTTGGCCATGGCCCGCGTGACGCACCCCACGCCCGACTCCGTTCAAACAGCGTTAACAATGGAATGTGATCTCACCGGTCTCCGCGATGCCCCGGAGCGCCCACCGGCACAGGCCGGAGGCGACTCCCTACGTCGATCTCACCCGCGCCGAATGGAGCGCGCTGCGCGACAAGACGCCGCAGCCGCTCACCGCCGAGGAGGTGGAGAAGCTGCGCGGCCTCGGCGACGTCATCGACCTGGACGAGGTACGGGACATCTACCTCCCGCTCTCCCGGCTGCTCAACCTCTACGTGGGCGCCACCGACGGCCTCAGAGGCGCGCTGAACACCTTCCTGGGCGAGAAGGGCTCCCAGTCCGGCACCCCCTTCGTCATAGGCGTGGCCGGCTCCGTGGCCGTCGGCAAGTCCACCGTGGCCCGCCTGCTCCAGGCCCTGCTCTCCCGCTGGCCCGAGCACCCCCGCGTGGAGCTGGTCACGACGGACGGCTTCCTGCTGCCCACCAAGGAGCTGCAGGCCCGCGGGCTGATGTCGAGGAAGGGCTTCCCGGAGTCCTACGACCGCCGCGCCCTGACCCGCTTCGTCGCCGACATCAAGGCCGGCAAGGACGAGGTCACCGCACCGGTCTACTCCCACCTGATCTACGACATCGTCCCCGGCGAGCGCCTCACCGTGCGCCGCCCGGACATCCTCATCGTCGAGGGCCTCAACGTCCTCCAGCCCGCCCTCCCCGGCAGCGACGGCCGCACCCGCGTCGGCCTCGCCGACTACTTCGACTTCAGCGTGTACGTCGACGCGAGCGGCGAGGACATCGAGCGCTGGTACCTGGAGCGGTTCAAGAAGCTGCGCCACACGGCGTTCCAGAACCCGTCCTCGTACTTCCGCAAGTACACCCAGGTCTCCGAGGAGGAGGCGGTGGACTACGCGCGCATGCTGTGGCGGACCATCAACAAGCCCAACCTGACCGAGAACATCGCCCCCACCCGCGGCCGGGCCACCCTCCAGCTCCGCAAGGGACCCGACCACACCGTGCAGCGGCTGCGCCTGCGCAAGCTGTAGCGGGGACACGGTTGGATGGGCGCATGCTGCACTTGCGTCTGATCGTCCCGGCCGACCGTACGGACGAGGTGGTGCGCCTGATCGAGTCCACGGTCGGCGCCACCCATCTCGTGGTGCTGCCCGGCGCCGCCCGCGATCCGGCCGGGGACGTGGTGATGTGCGACGTGGCACGGGAGGCGGGCGAGGGCCTGCTCTCCGGGCTCCAGCGGCTGGGCATCGACCACTCGGGCGCCATCGCCGCGGACGAGACCGGTCTGACGCTGTCCCGGCGCGCCGACCAGGCCGAGAAGGACGCGCCCGGCGAGGCCGCGGACGCCGTGCTGTGGCAGCACCTGGTCGAGGAGACCCACGAGGAGTCGACGCTGTCGGTGACCTACGTCGCCTTCCTCGCCATCGCCACGATGATCGCGGCCTGCGGTGTGGTGCTGGACAACGCGGTGCTGATCGTGGGCGCGATGGCGGTGGGCCCGGAGTTCGGTCCGCTGGCCGGGATCAGTACGGCTCTGGTGCGCAGGAAGCCCAAGCTGGCGTCCCGCTCGCTGCTGGCGCTGGTCGTCGGCTTCGCCGTCGCCATGGCGCTCACCGTCGGCTTCAGCGTGCTGATGGACGCCGCCGGGCTGTTCAGCGCGGCCAAGCTGGAGGGCGACCGGCCCAACACCGGGTTCGTGTACGCGCCGGACGCGTTCTCGTTCGTGGTGGCGCTGCTCGCGGGCGTGGCGGGGACGCTCTCGCTGACCTCGGCCAAGTCCGGCGCCCTGGTCGGCGTGGCCATCTCGGTCACCACCGTCCCGGCCGCCGCGAACGCGGCCGTGGCCTTCGCCTACGGGGACACCACACAGACCGTCGGCTCCAGCGAGCAACTGCTGCTGAACCTGTTCGGCATCGTGGTCGCGGGCGTACTGACCCTCCTGGCCCAGAAGGCGTTCTGGGCCAGGAAGGACCGGAAGGGCAGGAAGGGCCCGAAGAGCGGGACGGGCACGAAGCCCGAAGCGGCTTAGCCCAGCGCCGACTTGACCGCGTCCGCCAGCCGCCCGGCGACCGTGCGGGCCTGGTCGATGTCGGCGGCCTCGACCATGACGCGTACCAGCGGCTCGGTGCCCGAGGGACGCAGCAACACCCGCCCGGTCTGCCCGAGTTCACGCTCGGCCTCGCCCACGGCGGCCGCGAGGTCGGCCGAGGTGCCCACCCGCGAGCGGTCCACGTCCGGGACGTTGACCAGCACCTGCGGCAGCCGGTCCATCACCGACGCCAGCTCACGCAGCGCCCGGCCGGTCTCGGCGACCCGCGCCGCCAGCAGCAGGCCGGTCAGCGTGCCGTCACCGGTGGTGGCGTGGTCCAGGATGATGACGTGCCCGGACTGCTCGCCGCCGAGGGCGTAGCCGTGCTCCTTCATCTCCTCCAGCACGTACCGGTCGCCCACGGCCGTCTGCACCAGGCGGATGCCGGCCTGCTCCATGGCGAGCTTGAAGCCCAGGTTGGACATGACGGTAGCCACGACGGTGTCGGCGGACAGCGCCGAGCGCTCCCGCATCGCCAGCGCCAGCACGGCGAGGATCTGGTCGCCGTCGACCTCCTCGCCGGTGTGGTCCACGGCCAGGCAGCGGTCGGCGTCACCGTCGTGCGCGATGCCGAGGTCGGCGCCGTGCTCCAGCACGGCGGCCTTCAGCAGGTCCAGGTGGGTCGAGCCGCAGCCGTCGTTGATGTTGAGGCCGTCCGGCTCGGCGCCGATGGTGACGAGGGTCGCACCGGCGCGGGAGAACGCCTCCGGGGAGACACCGGCGGCCGCGCCGTGCGCCTCGTCCAGGACGATCTTCAGCCCGTCGAGCCGGTTGGGCAGCACCGACAGCAGGTGGGTGACATAGGTCTCGAAGCCCGCCTCGTAGTCGCGGACCCGGCCGACCCCGGCGCCGGTGGGGCGCTGCCAGGGCTCGCCGTGGCGGTGCGCGTCGTAGACGGCCTCGATACGGCCCTCCAGCTCGTCCGCGAGCTTGTGGCCGCCGCGGGCGAAGAACTTGATGCCGTTGTCCGGCATCGCGTTGTGGCTGGCGGACAGCATCACGCCGAGGTCGGCGCCGAGCGCGCCGGTCAGGTGGGCGACGGCGGGCGTGGGCAGCACACCGACGCGGAGCACGTCCACGCCCGCGCTGGCGAGGCCCGCGACGACGGCGGCCTCCAGGAACTCCCCGGACGCGCGCGGGTCACGGCCCACCACGGCAGTCGGCCGATGGCCCTCGAACGTGCCCGCCTCGGCCAGCACGTGCGCCGCCGCGACGGACAGGCCGAGCGCCATCTCGGCCGTCAGGTCCGCGTTGGCGACGCCACGCACGCCGTCGGTACCGAAGAGTCGTCCCACTTGTCCTCCCGAGGAAGCGTCACTGCTGCCAGGAATCATGGCATGCGCCCGAGCATCCGATCACACAAGACTTTGAGCGTCTTGTGTCGTTATACGCCCTTGGCGGAGATAAACGAACGCCCCGGCGGCACACAGGGCGTGCCGCCGGGGCGTTCGGAGTACGCGCGAAGCGCCGCTGTTTAGCGCTTGCTGTACTGCGGAGCCTTGCGGGCCTTCTTGAGACCGGCCTTCTTGCGCTCGACCGCACGGTCGTCGCGCTTGAGGAACCCGGCCTTCTTCAGGGCGCCGCGGTTGTTGTCGACGTCCGCCTCGTTCAGCGCACGGGCGACACCGAGACGGAGCGCACCGGCCTGACCGGAGACACCGCCACCCGCGATGCGGGCGACAACGTCGTAGCGGCCTTCGAGCTCGAGCACCTTGAAGGGCTCGTTGACTTCCTGCTGGTGCACCTTGTTCGGGAAGTAGTCCTCGAGGGTGCGACCGTTGATCTTCCACTTGCCGGTGCCCGGAACGATCCGGACGCGGGCGATGGCGTTCTTGCGACGGCCCAGGCCGGCGGCCGGCTGGGGCTCACCGAAGCGGGACGCGAGGGACTCCGACGTGTACTCGCCCTCGACGGGGAGCTCGGTCTCGGTGGTGTAGCTCTCGATGTCGACCAGCTCAGTCTCTTCGACCGGCTGCTCGGGGGTGGTCTCGGCCACGATTCTCCTCAGATTCTCTTCAGTCTTAAAGGGTGGCCGGAATTACTGCGCGACCTGGGTGATCTCGAACGGCACCGGCTGCTGGGCAGCGTGCGGGTGCTGGTCACCCTTGTAGACCTTCAGCTTCGAGAGCATCTGACGGCCAAGGGAGTTCTTGGGGAGCATGCCCTTGACGGCCTTCTCGACGGCCTTCTCGGGGTTCTTGTCCAGCAGCTCGTCGTAACGGACGGAGCGCAGACCACCCGGGTAGCCGGAGTGGCGGTAAGCCATCTTCTGGGTCCGCTTGTTGCCGGACAGGTGCACCTTGTCGGCGTTGACGACGATGACGAAGTCACCGGTGTCGACATGCGGCGCGTAGATCGGCTTGTGCTTGCCCCGGAGAAGGGTCGCGGCGGTGGTGGCGAGACGGCCCAGGACGATGTCCTGAGCGTCGATGACGTACCACTGGCGCGTCACATCGCCGGGCTTGGGGCTGTACGTACGCACGGTTCGTAGCCTTCGCTTCGAGTGAATGGTCCTGAACAGGTCACCGAAACGATCACGACAGCCTCGATCGCACTGCGGTGACGCAACCGCGTGCTGATCGCTGGTCATCGGCCCGGTGGACCGGTGTAAGGGCCCGTCCCGTGAGAATGAGCAAGCCAATACACAACGAGGAGCTAGGTTACCGGGCCGCCCCCGGACGGGTCAAAACGAGCTTGCCGGAAATCCTCCCGGCCGCAATGTTCCCCCGTGCGCCGAAGGTCCCCGTATCGCCTCCGGGCCCGCTCCCCTCGGGCGCGCCGGGACCTCGCGGCCCCCTCTAAGATGCGCCCCATGAGTTACGGGCAGGGGGGTCCCCAGTCTCAGTGGGACCCTTGGACACCTCAATCCCAGCAGCCGTGGAAGAGCGGCGACGACGACGGAACCCCGGACTGGGCCGCGCTCGCGGACGCCTCGGAGAACCGTAAGAAGCGTCGCAAGGTGCTGCTCGTCGCGGGCGGCGTGCTCGCCACGGGCGCGATAGGCACCGCCGTCGCCATGGCCGTGTCGAACGCGGGCGGCGACAGCCGGGCGGGCGGTCCCTCCAGCCTGCCCGCGACCGCCTCCCTGCCGGGCGGCACGGCGACCACGGCCCCCTCCTTCGCCCCCACCAGCGCGCCCCCGCCGCTGGACCCGAAGGACTTCATCGCCAGCGCCAACAAGGACACCGCCCCGCTGAGCCCGGAGACCCTGTTCCCCGGCACCCAGCTCACCATGGGCGAGACGGTGTACAAGAAGGGCGCCACCAGCGACAGCAAGAACTGCGCGTCCGGCGCCGGCGGCACCCTGGCCACGGCGCTCGCCGCGGGGAAGTGCACCCGCCTGATGCGGGTCAGCTATGTGAAGGACGGCGTGGCCGTCACCGTGGGCGTCGCCGTCTTCGACAACGACACCGACGCCCAGCGCTTCAAGGACCGCGCCGACAAGAAGAGCATCGTCGCCGCGCTGCCCGGCAAGGGCGTCAAGGCGTTCTGCGACTCCGCGATCTGCCGCTCCACCACCAACACCCTCGGCCGGTACGCCTACTTCACCATCGCCGGGTTCACCAGCGGCAAGGACGTGACGACCAAGGACACCAAGGTGTTCGCGGCCGGCAACGACCTGGCCCAGTTCTCCTTCCGCCAGATCCGGCGGCGCGGCGAGGCGCAGGCGTCGGCGGCCGCCAACCAGTAGCGGCCGCCCGCGCTCCCCCGCTCGCTCAGCAGCAGCCCGCCGACGGCAGCGAGCGCCGGTTGCGCGCCTCCTTGTTCCGGGCGGCCAGCAGCTCGTCGGCGGGGTAGCCGACCTCCTCCAGCGTCAGCCCGTGCGGCCGCACCACATGCACCGCGGAGTCCCGCACCCCGGCCGCCAGCACCTTCCCGGGCCACTCGGGGCCCCGGTGCCCGTCACCGGTGAACAGCAGGGCGCCGATCAGCGAGCGCACCATGTTGTGGCAGAAGGCGTCCGCGCGCACGGTGGCAGTGATCACACCGTCCACCCCGCGCACCAGGCTCAGTTCCTGGAGGGTGCGGATGGTGGTGGCGCCCTCGCGCTTCTTGCAGTACGCCGCGAAGTCGTGCTCGCCCAGCAGGGCGCGGGCCGCCTCGTTCATCGCGTCCACGTCCAACGGCCAGTCGTGCCACAGGACATGGTTGCGCAGCAGCGGGTCCACCCCGCCGGGGTTGTCGGTGACGCGGTACGCGTAGCGCCGCCAGACGGCGGAGAAACGGGCGTTGAAGCCGGGCGGGGCCTCGGCCAGGGACCAGACCCGTACGTCCTTGGACAGCCGGCCCGCGAGCCGCTTCAGCAGCTTCTCCCGGTGCTCGGCCCACACCGGCTCCGGCAGGTCGACATGGGCGACCTGGCCGCGCGCGTGCACCCCGGCGTCCGTCCGCCCGGCCACCGTCAGCTCGTACGTCTCCTTGGACCGGGTCACCGTGCGCAGGGCGTCCTCGATCTCGCCCTGCACGGTCCGACGGCCGCCGGCCTGCTTGGCCCAGCCGTGGAAGTCGGTGCCGTCGTAGGACAGGTCGAGGCGGATACGGACATGGCCGGGCTGTGCTTCGTCACTCACGCGGGAATCCTCTCAGGCCGTCGTGCTGGTAAAAAACGCGGAAGCGGGCCCGCCCCCGTAGGGACGGACCCGCTTCTTGGGCGTCAGCCTCAGGCGTCCTTGGACTCCTCGGCGGGAGCCTCGGTGGCCTCGGTCTGCTCGACCTTCGCCTCCTCGGACTCCTTGACCGCACGCTTGGTGGCGGCCTCGGCCTCACCGGTGGCCTGCTGCGCGACGGTCAGCGCCTCGACCAGCTCGATGACAGCCATGGGCGCGTTGTCGCCACGGCGGTTACCGATCTTGGTGATGCGGGTGTAACCACCGGGGCGGTTCTCGTAGCGCGGGCCGATCTCGGCGAAGAGCGTGTGGACGACGCTCTTGTCCGTGATCACCTGGAGCACCTGACGGCGGTTGTGAAGGTCGCCCTTCTTCGCCTTGGTGACCAGACGCTCGGCGTACGGGCGCAGCCGGCGCGCCTTCGCCTCGGTGGTGGTGATACGGCCGTGCTCGAAGAGGCTCTTCGCGAGGTTCGCGAGCAGCAGCTTCTCGTGCGCGGCGCTGCCGCCCAGACGGGCACCCTTGGAGGGCTTCGGCATGATGTTTCTCCTAAGTGTCTGCCCCGGCCGTGTCAGGTACCGGAGTCAGTATCCGAGCAGGCGGTCGCCTGTCGGAGATCCGGGCAACTTTTCAGATGCTCGGAGTGGTCCGCGCCCCAAAGGGGCGCGGGGAACTGCGCGACCAGCCACGACGGACCGGTAGCCGAATCAGTACTGCTCGGTCTCCACGAAACCGGCGTCAGCGTCGTCATCGGCACCGAACGCGTCGGCGGCGGCGGTCGGGTCGAACCCGGGAGGCGAGTCCTTGAGCGCCAGACCCATACCGGCCAGCTTCGCCTTGACCTCGTCGATCGACTTCGCACCGAAGTTACGGATGTCGAGCAGATCGGCCTCGGAGCGGGCGACCAGCTCACCCACGGAGTGGATGCCCTCACGCTTGAGGCAGTTGTACGACCGAACGGTCAGCTCGAGCTCCTCGATGGGAAGAGCCAGGTCCGCCGCCAGCGCAGCGTCCGTCGGGGACGGACCCATGTCGATGCCCTCGGCGTCGATGTTCAGCTCGCGCGCGAGACCGAACAGCTCGACCAGCGTCTTACCGGCGGAGGCCATGGCGTCACGCGGACGCATCGCCTGCTTGGTCTCGACGTCGACGATCAGCTTGTCGAAGTCGGTGCGCTGCTCGACACGCGTGGCCTCGACCTTGTACGTGACCTTGAGAACCGGCGAGTAGATGGAGTCGACCGGGATACGGCCGATCTCCTGGCCCACCTGCTTGTTCTGCACGGCGGAGACGTAGCCGCGACCGCGCTCGACGGTCAGCTCCATCTCCAGCTTGCCCTTGCCGTTGAGCGTGGCGAGGACGAGGTCGGGGTTGTGCACCTCGACACCGGCCGGGGGCGCGATGTCGGCGGCGGTGACCAGACCCGGGCCCTGCTTGCGCAGGTACATCACGACCGGCTCGTCGTGCTCCGAGGAGACGACCAACTGCTTGATGTTGAGGATCAGGTCGGTGACGTCCTCCTTGACGCCCGGCACGGTGGTGAACTCGTGCAGGACACCGTCGATCCGGATGCTGGTGACAGCGGCACCGGGGATCGAGGAGAGGAGGGTACGGCGGAGGGAGTTGCCGAGGGTGTAACCGAAGCCCGGCTCCAGCGGCTCGATCACGAACCGGGAGCGGAACTCGTCGACGACCTCTTCGGTCAACGAGGGACGCTGAGCGATCAGCATGTGTGAATCCTTCAGTCAGGGGCGCCCGCTATTTGACGCCCGACTTGGTACTGCAAGGGTACGGGCGGCACGGCCCGAAAGAGCCGTACCGCCCGGAACCGCTAGACCAGCAGCGGAGCGCTGTGCGTCAGACGCGGCGGCGCTTCGGCGGGCGGCAGCCGTTGTGCGGGGTCGGGGTGACGTCCTGGATGGAGCCGACCTCGAGGCCCGTGGCCTGCAGGGAGCGGATGGCGGTCTCACGACCGGAACCCGGACCCTTGACGAACACGTCGACCTTGCGCATGCCGTGCTCCTGGGCGCGGCGGGCAGCCGACTCGGCGGCCATCTGCGCGGCGAACGGCGTCGACTTCCGGGAACCCTTGAAGCCGACGTGGCCGGCGGAGGCCCAGGAGATCACGTTGCCGGACGGGTCCGTGATCGAGACGATCGTGTTGTTGAACGTGCTCTTGATGTGCGCGTGGCCGTGAGCGACGTTCTTCTTTTCCTTGCGGCGCACCTTCTTGGCAGCGCCCTGACGACCCTTGGGGGGCATCTACAAACTCCTACGGGGAGGTGGTCGGTCCTACAGGCGAAGACCGCTGATGAAGCGTTGTCCGCTGAGGACTACTTCTTGCCCGGCTTCTTCTTGCCGGCGATGGCGCGACGCGGGCCCTTGCGGGTGCGGGCGTTGGTGCTGGTGCGCTGACCGCGGACGGGCAGGCCGCGACGGTGACGGAGACCCTGGTAGCAACCGATCTCGACCTTGCGGCGGATGTCGGCCTGGATCTCGCGACGGAGGTCACCCTCGGTCTTGATGTTGTTGTCCACGTACTCGCGGATCGCGACGAGCTGCTCTTCGCTCAGGTCGCGGACGCGGGTGTTCGGGTCGACGCCGGTCGCAGCCAGCGTCTCCTGGGAGAGGGTCCGGCCGATGCCGAACACGTAGGTGAGGGCGACCTCCACGCGCTTTTCGCGCGGGATGTCAACACCGGAAACGCGTGCCATTCAATGGCTCCTGGTGATTCTTCGGAGGTCTTCCACAGAGCCGGGTCCCGGCCGCCGTACGAGGTACGAACCGGGTCCTCGGCCTCCGACCGAGGGTGTCGAGCTGGTTGGCTCGGGCTCTGCGTATGAACAAATTCAGCTTGCGTCGCGCGAAACTCTGCGAGGAGTGCAGAGGGTTCGGCCGTGCGTCAGCCCTGGCGCTGCTTGTGGCGCGGGTTGTCGCAGATGACCATGACCCGGCCGTGACGGCGGATCACCCTGCACTTGTCGCAGATCTTCTTGACGCTCGGCTTGACCTTCATGGGGTGAGGTTCTCCGGGTCAGTGCCATCGCCCCGGCGGAAACCGGGACTCGGGCAAGATCTACTTGTACCGGTAGACGATCCGGCCACGCGTCAGGTCGTACGGAGACAGCTCCACCACGACCCGGTCGTCAGGGAGGATACGGATGTAGTGCATACGCATCTTGCCGCTGATGTGTGCCAGGACCTGGTGGCCGTTCTGGAGCTCGACCTTGAACATGGCGTTCGGCAGAGACTCGACGACAGTGCCCTCGATCTCGATGGCACCTTGCTTCTTGGCCACGCTTCGCCCTTCGAATCGACTACCTTGATCGACTCCCCCGCGATCCCTTACGGGCGCATGCGGACATGCGGGTGCACGAGAGCCGACGAGTCAGTCTACGTCAGCCCACCCGGAAAAACGAATCGAAGAATTCTGCCCCATACCACTGATCGTTATGCGGGCAGTTATGCCAGCGGATCAGGAGCGGCCGTCACGCCGTACTCCGCCAGCTTGGCCTTGCCGCCGTCCGGGGCCGTCAGGACCAAGGGGCCCTGGTCGGTGAGGGCTACCGAGTGTTCCCAGTGGGAGGACCAGGTGCCGTCCGTGGTGATGACGGTCCAGTCGTCCTCGAGGACCTTCGTGCGGGGGGTGCCGAGGGAGACCATGGGCTCGATGGCGAGGCAGAAGCCGGGGACCAGCTTGGGGCCCTTGCCGCGGCGCCGCTCGACGTAGTTCAGCAGGTGCGGGTCCATGTGCATCTCGGTGCCGATGCCGTGGCCGCCGTAGTCCTCGACGATGCCGTACTTGCCGCCGCCCGGCTTCGGCTGCCGGCGGATGTACGTCTCGATCGCGCGGGAGATGTCGACCAGCCGGTTGCCCAGCTTCATCGCGGCGATCCCCGCCCACATCGACTCCTCGGTCACCCGCGACAGCTCGACCAGCTCCGGGGCGTGCCCCGAGCCGACGAACGCGGTGTAGGCCGCGTCCCCGTGCCAGCCGTCCACGATCGCGCCGCAGTCGATGGAGATGATGTCGCCGTCGTTCAGGACGACTTTCTCGGAGGGGATGCCGTGCACCACCACGTCGTTGACCGACGTGCAGATGGTCGCGGGGAACCCGCCGTACCCGAGGAAGTTCGACTTCGCGCCGTGCTCGTCCAGCACCTTGCGCGCCACGTCGTCCAGGTCCTTGGTGGTCGCGCCGGGCACCGCCGCCTCGCGGGTGGCCGCGTGGATCGCGGCGACGACCAGGCCCGCCGCCCGCATCTTCGCGATCTGCTCGGGGGTCTTGATCTGCACCATGGGGGGCCTGCGCTCTCCGTCACTCGTCACCGACTGGGTTACCTGCACAACACTACGGCCGCGGCGCCCTGGTCGGGCACCGCGGCCGGGAAGGACCGGGGGTCTTACTCGCTGCCGGCCTTCTCGCGCTTGAGAGCCTCCAGCGCCCGCTTGGTGATCTCGTCCACCGGGCCCAGCGAGGAGATCGTCACGACGAGCCCCTGCGCCTTGTAGTAGTCGATGATCGGCTCGGTCTGCGTGTGGTAGACCTCGAGCCGCTTGCGGACGGTGTCCTCGGAGTCGTCGTCGCGCTGGTACAGCTCGCCGCCGCAGACGTCGCAGACGCCCTCCTTCTTCGGCGGGCTGTACGTCACGTGGAAGACGTGCGAGGAGTCGTTGCGGCAGATGCGCCGGCCGGCGATCCGCTTGACGACCTCTTCCTCCGGGACCTCCAGGTCCAGGACGGCGTCCAGCTTGATGCCCTCGCCCTGCAGCAGCTCGTCCAGCGCCTCGGCCTGGGAGACGTTGCGCGGGAAGCCGTCGAGCAGGAAGCCGTTCTCGGCGTCCGGCTGCTCCATGCGGTCCTTGGCCATGGCGATGGTGACCTCGTCCGGGACGAGGTTCCCCGCGTCCATGTAGGACTTGGCCAGCTTGCCCAGCTCCGTCTGCCGAGAGATGTTGGCGCGGAACAGGTCGCCCGTGGAGATGTGCGGTACGCCCAGCTTCTCGGCGAGACGGACGGCTTGCGTTCCCTTACCGGCACCCGGCGGCCCGACGAGGACGATACGCATCAGCGGAGGAACCCTTCGTAATTGCGCTGCTGGAGCTGGCTCTCGATCTGCTTCACCGTCTCAAGACCGACACCCACGATGATCAGGATGCTGGTCCCGCCGAAGGGGAAGTTCTGACTTGCTCCGAAGCCCACCAACGCCATCGTCGGTACGAGAGCGATCAGACCCAGATACAGCGAGCCCGGCCAGGTGATCCGGTTGAGTACGTAACTCAGGTACTCAGCGGTCGGCCGGCCTGCCCGGATACCCGGAATGAAGCCACCATACTTCTTCATGTTGTCGGCGACTTCCTCGGGGTTGAAGGAGATCGCCACGTAGAAGAACGCGAAGAACACGATGAGAAGGAAGTACAGCGAGATGTAGATCGGGTGGTCGCCCTTGGTCAGGTTCGCCGTGATCCAGCGCTTCCAGCCCGAGTCGCCGCCGGCGAACTGCGCGATCAGCGCCGGGATGTAGAGCAGCGACGAGGCGAAGATGACCGGGATCACACCGGCCTGGTTGACCTTCAGCGGGATGTACGTCGACGTACCCCCGTAGGACCGGCGGCCGATCATGCGCTTCGCGTACTGCACCGGGATGCGGCGCTGGGCCTGCTCCACGAAGACGACGAGCGCGACCATGACCAGGCCGACCAGGATGACGGTGCCGAACTCGATCCAGCCGCCGGCCAGCGTGCCCTGCTTCTTGATGGCCCACAGCGCGGACGGGAAGGTCGCGGCGATCGAGATGAACATCAGGATCGACATGCCGTTGCCGATGCCGCGGTCGGTGATCAGCTCACCGAGCCACATCACCAGCGCCGTACCGGCGGTCATGCAGATCACCATGGTGATCGTGGTGAAGATCGCCTGGTCCGGGACGATGTTCCCGGCGACCGTGCAGCCGCTGAACAGCGCGCCGCTGCGGGCGGTGGCCACCAGGCCGGTGCCCTGCAGGATGGCGAGCGCCACGGTCAGATAGCGGGTGTACTGCGTGATCTTCGCGGTGCCGGACTGACCCTCCTTCTTGAGGGCCTCCAGCCGCGGGATCACCACGGTGAGGAGCTGAAGGATGATGCTCGCCGTGATGTACGGCATGATGCCGAGGGCGAAGATCGTGATCTGGAGCAGCGCTCCACCACTGAACATGTTGACCAGACCGAACAGGCCCTGGTTGCCGGAGGCCTCGGTCACGCAGGTCTGGACGGCCTTGTAATTGACGCCGGGGATCGGGATGTGGGTACCGACCCGGTAGACCACGATGATGCCCAGCGTGAAGAGCAGCTTCTTGCGCAGGTCGGGCGTCCTGAACGCCCGGGCGAACGCGGTGAGCACGGTGCCTCCTGCGACCCCCGCGCAACTGCGTCAAGGGTGACGGTCTAGAGGTTCGACGAATAAGTGGAAGGGAACAGCGCTGGCCACCTTACCGGCGACACCGCCCCCCTAGGAACGACCAACCGGGGATACCCCATTGTGGGGTATCCCCGGTCGGGATCGTCTACGTCATCGAGTGACCTTGAGGGACCCGTGAGGGCCTCAGACCAGCTCGGTGACCGTACCGCCGGCAGCGGTGATCTTCTCCTTGGCGGAACCGGAGACGGCGTCGACCGTCACCTGCAGCGCCACGGAGATCTCGCCCTGGCCCAGGACCTTGACGAGGCTGTTCTTGCGAACGGCACCCTTGGCCACCAGACCCTCGACGGTGACCTCGCCACCCTCGGGGTAGAGCGCGGCCAGCTTCTCGAGGTTCACGACCTGGAACTCGGTCTTGAACGGGTTCTTGAAGCCCTTGAGCTTCGGGAGACGCATGTGGAGGGGCATCTGGCCACCCTCGAAGCGCTCCGGAACCTGGTAACGGGCCTTCGTGCCCTTGGTACCACGACCGGCCGTCTTACCCTTCGACGCCTCACCACGACCGACACGGGTCTTCGCGGTCTTGGCGCCGGGGGCCGGACGGAGGTTGTGGATCTTGAGCGGGTTCTGCTCCGCCATGATCAGTCGACCTCCTCGACCGTCACGAGGTGGCGGACGGTGTGCACCATGCCGCGGAACTCGGGGCGGTCCTCCTTGACGACCTGCGTGTTGATCCCCTTGAGACCAAGGGAACGCAGGGTGTCACGGTGGTTCTGCTTGCTGCCGATGTAGGACTTGACCTGCGTGATCTTGAGCTGCGCCATTACGCACCAGCCCCGGCACGCGCACGCAGCAGAGCCGCGGGGGCGACGTCCTCGAGCGGCAGACCGCGGCGGGCCGCGACCTCCTCGGGACGCTGCAGGCCCTTGAGGGCCGCCACGGTGGCGTGCACGATGTTGATCGCGTTGTCGGAGCCCAGGGACTTCGACAGGATGTCGTGGATACCGGCGCACTCGAGCACGGCACGCACCGGACCACCGGCGATAACACCGGTACCCGGGGACGCGGGCTTGAGCAGCACGACGCCGGCAGCCTTCTCACCCTGGATGGGGTGCGGGATGGTGCCCTGGATACGGGGGACCTTGAAGAAGTGCTTCTTGGCCTCCTCAACACCCTTGGCGATGGCGGCCGGCACCTCCTTGGCCTTGCCGTAACCGACACCCACGGTGCCGTCACCGTCGCCCACCACGACCAGCGCGGTGAAGCTGAAGCGACGACCACCCTTCACAACCTTGGCGACACGGTTGATCGCGACAACGCGCTCAACGTAAGCGGTCTTCTCGGCGGCGGCTGCGCCGCCGTCACGGCCCTTCCGGTCCCGCCGCTCGCCGCCACCGGCACCGCCACCGCGGCGCTGGGGTCCAGCCATTGGAATTACCTCTCTCTGTTTCCGCTAGCTACGGAACCGGATCAGAACTTCAGTCCGGCTTCGCGGGCGGCGTCCGCCAGGGCGGCGATGCGCCCGGCGTACTGGTTGCCACCACGGTCGAACACGACAGCCTCGACGCCGGCGGCCTTGGCACGCTCGGCGACCAGGGCGCCGACCTGCTTGGCCTGCGCGGACTTGTCGCCCTCGCCGCTCCGGACCGACGCGTCCAGCGTGGACGCGGAGGCCAGGGTGTGGCCCTTGAGGTCGTCGATCACCTGCGCCACGATGTGACGGTTGGAGCGGGTCACGACCAGACGCGGACGCTCCGCCGTACCGGAGATGTTCTTGCGAATCCGGATGTGGCGGCGCTTGATCGCGGCGCGCTTGTAGGCGTCGCCCTTGAGGATCTTCTGTCCGTATGCCATGGCTTACTTACCCGCCTTTCCGACCTTGCGGCGGATGACTTCGCCCTCGTACTTGACACCCTTGGCCTTGTACGGGTCGGGCTTGCGCAGCTTGCGGATGTTGGCCGCAACCTCGCCGACCTTCTGCTTGTCGATGCCCTCGACCTGGAAGCGGGTCGGGCTCTCCACCTTGAAGGTGATGCCCTCGGGCGCCTCGACGACGATCGGGTGGCTGTAGCCGAGCGCGAACTCGAGGTTCGAGCCCTTGGCCGTGACGCGGTAACCGACACCGCTGATCTCGAGCTTCTTCACGTAACCCTGGGTCACGCCGGTGATCATGTTCGCCACCAGCGTGCGGGACAGGCCGTGCAGGGCCTTGTTCTGACGCTCGTCGTTGGGACGGGTCACCGCGAGGGTGCCGTCCTCATCCCTGACGATGTCGATCGGCGCGACGACGGTGTGGGTCAGCGAGCCCTTGGGGCCCTTGACCGCGACCGTACGGCCGTCGATGGTGACGTCCACGCCGGCGGGAACCGTGATGGGGAGCTTGCCAATACGCGACATAGCTGTTTCCTCCGTTCCCTTCCGTTACCAGACGTAGGCGAGGACTTCCCCACCCACGCCCTTCTTGCCGGCCTGCTTGTCGGTGAGGAGACCGTGCGACGTGGAGATGATCGCCACGCCCAGGCCGCCGAGCACCTTCGGCAGGTTGGTGGACTTCGCGTAAACCCGGAGACCGGGCTTGGAGATGCGCTTGATCCCCGCGATGGAGCGCTCACGGTTGGGGCCGAACTTCAGCTCCAGGACGAGGTTCTTGCCGACCTCGGCGTCCTCGACCTTCCAGCCCGTGATGAAGCCCTCCTGCTGGAGGATCTCCGCGATGTGAGACTTGATCTTCGAGGACGGCATCGTCACGGAGTCGTGGTATGCCGAGTTCGCGTTCCGCAGACGCGTAAGCATGTCTGCGATCGGATCAGTCATGGTCATGAATTGGCCTTCGGCCTCTCTCGCCGGGGTTTCCTGGTGCGCCATCCCTCTCCCCGATCCGGGACGGGACGGGTGCGGCGCGGTGGACCTACGGCGTAGTAAGTCGTACGGGCGCGACAGACGCCCGACCCCGCAAGCCTACGGCATGTGGGGGCGGGCCCCTGTCGGCCCAGTTGCTTACCGAGAGCTTCAGGAATCCCTGTTTAAGGGGATTACCAGGAGCTCTTGGTCACGCCCGGCAGCTCGCCACGGTGAGCCATCTCACGAAGGCACACGCGGCAGAGGCCGAACTTGCGGTACACGGAGTGCGGACGGCCGCAGCGCTGGCAGCGCGTGTAGCCACGCACACCGAACTTGGGCTTGCGAGCAGCCTTAGCGATAAGAGCCTTCTTCGCCATCTCGCTCACGCCTCCTTGAACGGGAAGCCGAGGTGACGAAGGAGCGCGCGGCCCTCAGCGTCGTTGGTCGCCGTGGTGACCACGGTGATGTCCATACCCCGGACGCGGTCGATCTTGTCCTGGTCGATCTCGTGGAACATGACCTGCTCCGTGAGACCGAAGGTGTAGTTGCCACGGCCGTCGAACTGCTTGGGGGACAGGCCGCGGAAGTCGCGGATGCGCGGAAGCGCCAGCGACAGGGTGCGGTCCAGGAACTCCCACATGCGGTCGCCACGGAGCGTGACGTGGGCACCGATCGGCTGACCCTCGCGCAGCTTGAACTGCGCGATGGACTTGCGGGCCTTGGTGACGGCCGGCTTCTGACCGGTGATCGTGGTGAGGTCGCGGATGGCGCCCTCGATCAGCTTGGAGTCGCGGGCGGCGTCGCCCACACCCATGTTGACCACGATCTTGACGAGGCCGGGGATCTGCATGACGTTCTCGTACTTGAACTCGTCACGCAGCTTGCCCGCGATCTCCTCGCGGTACTTCGTCTTCAGACGCGGAGTGGTGGTGGTAGCCATCAGATGTCCTCACCCGTCCGCTTGGCAACGCGGATCTTGTTGCCTTCGTCGTCGAAGCGGTAGCCGACACGCGTGACGACCTTGTTGCCATCCTTCTCAACGACCAACTGGACGTTGGAGACGTGGATGGGCGCCTCGGTCGTGACGATGCCGCCCGCCTGCGAACCGCTGGCGGTGGGGCCGGCCTTGGTGTGCTTCTTGACCCGGTTGACACCCTCGACCAGGACACGCTCGTCGCGCGGGTAAGCGGCAATGACCTTGCCCTGCTTGCCCTTGTCCTTACCGGTGATGACCTGGACCAGGTCGCCCTTCTTGATCTTCATGCTTACAGCACCTCCGGCGCGAGCGAGATGATCTTCATGAACTTCTTCTCGCGCAGCTCACGGCCGACGGGGCCGAAGATACGGGTGCCGCGAGGGTCGCCGTCGTTCTTGAGAATGACAGCGGCGTTCTCGTCGAAGCGGATGTACGAGCCGTCGGGACGGCGGCGCTCCTTGACGGTGCGAACGATGACCGCCTTGATGACGTCACCCTTCTTCACGTTGCCGCCGGGGATCGCGTCCTTGACGGTGGCGACGATGACGTCACCGATGCCCGCGTAGCGGCGACCGGAGCCACCGAGCACACGGATGCAAAGGATCTCCTTCGCACCAGTGTTGTCGGCGACACGCAGCCGCGACTCCTGCTGGATCACGTCTATCTCCTGTTTGTCTGCCGGTTCCCGGCCGGGGTCTCGTTCCTACGAAGAACGGGAACCCCGACCGAGCCTGGCGGAACTGTCCTGCGGGATTTGCCCCGCAGGAATTACTTGGCCTTCTCGAGGATCTCGACGATGCGCCAGCGCTTCGTCGAGGACAGCGGCCGGGTCTCCGCGAGGAGGACACGGTCGCCGACGCCGGCGGCGTTCTGCTCGTCGTGGGCCTTGAGCTTGTTCGTACGGCGGATGACCTTGCCGTACAGCGCGTGCTTCACGCGGTCCTCGACGGCGACGACGACGGTCTTGTCCATCTTGTCGCTGACGACGAGACCCTCACGGGTCTTGCGGAAGCCGCGGGCCTCTGCGTTCTCAGTCACGTTCTTCTCGCTCATGCGTTCTCCACCGTCTCGATGCCCAGCTCACGCTCGCGCATCAGGGTGTAGATCCGCGCGATGTCCTTGCGGACCGCCTTCAGACGGCCGTGGTTCTCGAGCTGACCAGTCGCCGCCTGGAAGCGGAGATTGAACAGCTCTTCCTTGGCCTCGCGGAGCTTCGCAAGAAGCTCCTCGTTGCCCAGCTCGCGCAGCTCGGACGCCTTGGTACCGGCCGACATCACGCTTCACCTGCCTCGCGCTTGACGATCCGGCACTTCATCGGCAGCTTGTGGGCCGCACGAGTGAGGGCCTCACGCGCAATCTTCTCGTTGGGGTACGACAGCTCGAACATGACGCGTCCGGGCTTGACGTTGGCGATCCACCACTCCGGGGAACCCTTACCGGAACCCATGCGGGTCTCGGCAGGCTTCTTGGTGAGGGGACGGTCCGGGTAGATGTTGATCCAGACCTTGCCGCCACGCTTGATGTGGCGGGTCATGGCGATACGAGCCGCTTCGATCTGACGGTTCGTCACATACGCCGGGGTCAGCGCCTGGATGCCGTACTCGCCGAACGCGACCTGCGTGCCACCCTTGGCCATACCACTGCGCTTCGGGTGGTGCTGCTTGCGGTGCTTGACCCTACGGGGGATCAGCATGACGGTCAGGCCTCCGTTCCGGTGCTCTCAGCCGGAGCGGCGGCAGCGGGAGCCTCGGCCTTGGGGGCCTCGGCGCCGGCAGCCTGCTGCGGCTTGCGACCGCGCCCACCACGCTCGCCACCACGGCCACCACGGGCCGGGCGGTCGGCGCCGCCACGGGCCGGGCGGTTACCCGCACGGGCCGCAGCGTTCTCGGCGCGGACCTCGGCGATGTTCTTGACGTCGCCCTTGTAGATCCAGACCTTCACGCCGATGCGGCCGAAGGTCGTCTTGGCCTCGAAGAAGCCGTAGTCCACGTTCGCGCGGAGCGTGTGCAGGGGCACACGGCCCTCGCGGTAGAACTCCGAGCGGGACATCTCGGCGCCACCGAGGCGGCCACCGCACTGGATCTTGATGCCCTTGGCGCCGGCCTTCATCGCCGACTGCATGCTCTTGCGCATGGCACGGCGGAAGGAGACACGCGAGGAAAGCTGCTCGGCGACGGCCTGGGCCACGAGCTGAGCATCCGTCTCGGGGTTCTTGACCTCGAGGATGTTGAGCTGGACCTGCTTGCCCGTCAGCTTCTCGAGCTGACCGCGGATCTTGTCGGCCTCCGCACCGCGGCGGCCGATGACGATGCCCGGACGCGCGGTGTGGATGTCGACGCGGACACGGTCACGGGTGCGCTCGATCTCCACCTTGGAGATGCCCGCGCGCTCCATGCCCTGCGTCAGCATGCGACGGATGGCCACGTCTTCCTTGACGTAGTCCTTGTAGAGCTTGTCGGCGTACCAACGCGACTTGAAGTCGGTCGTGACACCGAGCCGGAACCCGTGCGGGTTTACCTTCTGGCCCATTACCGGGTTCCTTCCTTGCTGCTGACGACCACGGTGATGTGGCTGGTCCGCTTGCGGATCCGGTAGGCACGGCCCTGGGCGCGCGGCCGGAACCGCTTCAGGGTCGGGCCCTCGTCGACGTAGGCCTCGGAAATGAAGAGGCTGTCGGCGTCGGTGTGGTCGTAGTTGTGCGCGGCGTTGGCGATGGCGCTGTCGAGCACCTTGCCGACCGGCACGGAGGCTGCCTGCGGAGCGAATCGCAGAACAGCCTGAGCCTCCGTGGCATCCATGCCACGGATAAGGTCCACCACGCGGCGGGCCTTCATGGGCGTAACGCGGATGTACCGCGCCTGGGCCCTGGCTTCCATGGTTGTCCCTCTCAGTTACTTACGTGTCTGAATGCGATCCGCTACTAGCGGCGCTTCGACTTCCGGTCGTCCTTGACGTGGCCGCGGAAGGTGCGGGTCGGCGAGAACTCGCCGAGCTTGTGGCCGACCATCGACTCGGTGACGAACACCGGGATGTGGGTCTTGCCGTTGTGCACCGCGATCGTGTGGCCCAGCATCGCCGGGACGATCATCGAGCGACGGGACCAGGTCTTGATGACGTTCTTGGTGCCGGCTTCGTTCTGGACGTCCACCTTCTTGATCAGGTGGTCGTCGACGAAGGGCCCCTTCTTCAAGCTACGAGGCATCTCAACCCGTCCTTAGCGCTTCTTGTTCGTCTTGCGGCGGCGGACGATGTACTTGTTCGACGCCTTCTTGGGCGAACGAGTACGGCCTTCCTTCTTGCCCCACGGGGACACAGGGTGGCGACCACCGGAGGTCCGGCCCTCACCACCACCGTGCGGGTGGTCGACCGGGTTCATGACCACACCACGGACGGTCGGGCGAACGCCCAGCCACCGCTTACGGCCGGCCTTACCCCAGTTGATGTTGCTCTGCTCGGCGTTGCCGACCTCACCGACGGTGGCGCGGCAGCGCACGTCGACGAGACGGATCTCGCCGGACGGCATGCGGAGGTGGGCCATGGAGCCCTCCTTCGCAAGGAGCTGCACGGACGCACCGGCGGAGCGGGCGAACTTGGCACCGCCACCGGGACGGAGCTCGATCGCGTGGATCGTGGTACCGACCGGGATGTTGCGGAGCGCCAGGTTGTTGCCCGGCTTGATGTCGGCGCCCGGACCGTTCTCGACGCGGTCGCCCTGCTGCAGGTTGCGCGGGGCGAGGATGTAGCGCTTCTCGCCGTCCGCGTAGTGCAGCAGCGCGATGCGCGCGGTGCGGTTGGGGTCGTACTCGATGTGCGCGACCTTCGCCGGCACGCCGTCCTTGTCGTGACGACGGAAGTCGATCACTCGGTAGGCGCGCTTGTGTCCGCCACCCTGGTGGCGAACGGTCACACGACCGGCGTTGTTACGGCCGCCCTTGCTGTGCAGCGGGCGGACCAGCGACTTCTCCGGCGTGGACCGCGTGACCTCGACGAAGTCGGCGACGCTGGCGCCACGACGGCCCGGCGTAGTCGGCTTGTACTTGCGGATTCCCATTTCTCA
Source organism: Streptomyces bauhiniae (assembly GCF_004784475.1). Lineage (GTDB taxonomy): Bacteria > Actinomycetota > Actinomycetes > Streptomycetales > Streptomycetaceae > Streptomyces > Streptomyces seoulensis. The sequence continues at coordinate 181,582 of NZ_SRRT01000001.1, read as the reverse complement.
GTCCTCGTCCGATATCGGACGATCCAGACCGCCGTCAGGCGGTCGGACCGCCGAAGATGTCGATACGGTCGCCCTCGGCGAGGGTCACGATCGCACGCTTGCTGCCGGCACGCTGACCGAAACCGGTCTTCGTGCGCTTGCGCTTGCCCTGGCGGTTGATCGTGTTGACCCCGGTGACCTTGACGTCGAAGACCGCCTGGACGGCCTGCTTGATCTGGGTCTTGTTGGCGTTCGGGGCGACGATGAACGTGTACTTGCCCTCGTCGAGGAGCGCGTAGCTCTTCTCCGAGACGACCGGCTTGAGCAGCACGTCACGGGGGTCCGTGAAGGACTTGCTCAGCGGGGTCTCGACGGTGTTCTTGCCCTCGGTGGCGTGACGCTTCGCCTTGGCGACGCGCGCGGCCTTGGCGGCCTTGGCGGCCTTCGAGGCGATGCTCGGGTGGCGCGTAGCCATCAGGCTTCGCTCCCTTCGGTGTCATTGGCCTTCGGGCCGGACACGAAGGACTCGAAAGCGGCCTGGGTGAAGACCACGTCGTCCGAGACGAGAACGTCGTACGTGTTCAGCTGGCCCGGCTCCAGGATGTGGACCTGGGGCAGGTTGCGCGCGGAAAGCAGCGCGGCCTCGTCGGAGCGCTCGATGACCAGGAGCACGTTCTTGCGCTCGCTGACCTTGCCGAGGAAGCTCTTCGCGGCCTTGGTGGAGGGGGTGTCGCCCTCGACCACGCCGGTGATGACGTGGATACGAGCGTTGCGGGCCCGGTCGGTGAGGGCGTGGCGCAGGGCCGCGGCCTTCATCTTCTTGGGGGTCCGCTGCGAGTAGTCACGCGGCGTGGGGCCGTGGACGACGCCACCGCCGGCGAACTGCGGCGCACGGGTCGAACCCTGGCGCGCGCGGCCGGTGCCCTTCTGGCGGTACGGCTTGCGGCCACCACCGCGGACCTCGCCACGACGCTTGACCTTGTGCGTGCCCTGACGGGCGGCGGCAAGCTGCGCGACGACGACCTGGTGAAGCAGCGGAACGCTGATCTTCTCGACGTCGAAGATCTCGGCCGGGAGCTCTACGGTCCCGGCGTTGTCGCCGGAGGGCGACAGAATGTCAATGGTGCTCATAGTCCTCAGGCCCCCTTGGCCGCGGTGCGGACCAGGACGAGGCCGCCGTTCGGACCAGGAACCGCGCCCTTGATGAGGAGCAGGCCCTTCTCCGCGTCAACGGCGTGAACGGTCAGGTTCTGGGTGGTGACCCGCTCGTTGCCCATGCGACCCGCCATGCGCATGCCCTTGAAGACACGACCGGGGGTGGCACAGCCACCGATGGAACCGGGCATGCGGTGCACACGGTGGGCACCGTGGGACGCCTTGCCACCCTTGAAGTTGTGGCGCTTCATGACACCGGCGAAGCCCTTGCCCTTGCTCTTCGCGGTGACGTCGACCTTGACGCCCGACTCGAAGACCTCGGCAGTGATCTCCTGGCCCAGCGTGTAGTCGCTGGCGTCGGAGGTGCGGAGCTCCACCAGGTGGCGGCGCGGGGTGACGTCGGCCTTGGCGAAGTGGCCCTTGAGGGGCTTGTTCACCTTGCGCGGGTCGATCTCGCCGAAGGCGATCTGGACCGACTCGTAGCCGTCGACGTCGTTCGTACGGACCTGGGTGACGACGTTGGGGCCGGCCTTGACGACGGTGACCGGAACAACACGGTTGTTCTCGTCCCACACCTGCGTCATGCCGAGCTTCTCGCCCAGGATGCCCTTGATCTGCTTAGCCATTCTCAGATCACCGATCCCTAGAGCTTGATCTCGATGTCGACACCGGCCGGGAGGTCGAGTCGCATCAGGGAGTCAACGGTCTTGGGCGTCGGGTCGAGGATGTCGATCAGGCGCTTGTGCGTGCGCATCTCGAAGTGCTCGCGCGAGTCCTTGTACTTGTGCGGCGACTTGATGACGCAGTACACGTTCTTCTCAGTGGGCAGCGGCACCGGGCCCGCGACCGACGCACCAGTGCGGGTCACCGTCTCGACGATCTTCTTCGCCGAGGAGTCGATGACCTCGTGGTCGTAGGCCTTGAGCCGGATGCGGATCTTCTGTCCCGCCATGGCTACTCAGTAGTCCTGTCTTCTCTCACGCTCTGGAACCCGGCAGTTTCACACTGCCTTCTCTCCGACCCACGCGGTCGGGCGTGTCGCACTTCCGCTAAAACAGATGCCCATCGCTGGAACATCCCTTCAGGGAATGCACACGGCCCTGCCGGTACCGCGGGCCGGGGGCGGAAGGCCCACCGGGCGCCTGGTCGGTGCTGCGCCCACGCTTCCCGGAAGATTCCCGTACGTCCAACCCCAGGGGGTTGACGAGTACTGTGGGACTCGCTTCCGGTCCTCCCGGCGGGAGGCGCGCAGCATCAACACTCGACCGAGCAACTCGGACAGTCTGCCACATGGCCCACCCCCCTGGCCAATCGAGCCGAGTAGATTACCCCGAGAGTGACGCAGGTCAAACCCATCGGGCTCATCGCCTGAGGCGAACATCACGCCGAAACAGCAAAGAGGCCCGCACGACATATGTCGTGCGGGCCTCTTCGGGTCGGTCAAGGACCCTCAAGCAAGGGGTGCTTACTTGACGATCTTGGTGACCTGGCCGGCGCCCACCGTGCGGCCACCCTCGCGGATGGCGAACTTCAGGCCCTCTTCCATGGCGACGGGCTGGATGAGCGAAACGGTCATCTCAGTGTTGTCGCCCGGCATGACCATCTCGGTGCCCTCGGGGAGGGTCACGACGCCGGTCACGTCCGTGGTGCGGAAGTAGAACTGCGGGCGGTAGTTGTTGAAGAACGGCGTGTGGCGGCCACCCTCGTCCTTGGACAGGATGTAGGCCTGGGCCTCGAACTCGGTGTGCGGGGTGACCGAACCGGGCTTGATGATGACCTGGCCGCGCTCGACGTCCTCGCGCTTGATGCCGCGGAGCAGCAGACCGACGTTCTCACCGGCCTGGCCCTCGTCGAGCAGCTTGCGGAACATCTCGATGCCGGTGACCGTGGTGGTGGTCTTCTCCGGCTTGATGCCCACGATGTCGACGGTCTCGTTGACCTTGAGGACACCACGCTCGATACGACCGGTGACGACGGTGCCACGACCGGTGATCGTGAAGACGTCCTCGATCGGCATCAGGAACGGCTTGTCGACGTCACGCTCGGGCTGCGGGATGTTCTCGTCCACGGCCTTCATGAGCTCGAGGACGGTGTTGCCCCACTCCTTGTCGCCCTCGAGCGCCTTGAGCGCCGAGACCTTGACGACCGGCAGGTCGTCGCCCGGGAACTCGTACTCGGAGAGGAGCTCACGGACCTCGAGCTCGACGAGCTCCAGGATCTCCTCGTCGTCCACCATGTCGGCCTTGTTCAGGGCGACGACGATGTACGGAACGCCGACCTGGCGGGCCAGGAGCACGTGCTCCTTGGTCTGCGGCATCGGGCCGTCGGTGGCGGCGACCACGAGGATCGCGCCGTCCATCTGCGCGGCACCGGTGATCATGTTCTTGATGTAGTCCGCGTGACCGGGGCAGTCGACGTGGGCGTAGTGACGCGTCTCGGTCTGGTACTCGACGTGCGCGATCGAGATCGTGATACCGCGCTGGCGCTCCTCGGGAGCCTTGTCGATCTGGTCGAAGGCCGAGGCCTCGTTCAGGTCCGGGTACGCGTCGTGCAGCACCTTGGTAATGGCGGCCGTGAGGGTCGTCTTACCGTGGTCGATGTGACCGATGGTGCCGATGTTGACGTGCGGCTTAGTCCGCTCGAACTTCGCCTTCGCCACTGGGTCCTCCTGTGGAGTGGTTCTGGTACGCCTTACTCATCGGCGCCAGGTGATCTTTGCTGGGATGCCGCCCGCCGGGGTCTTTCCGTGTGGTCCGACCCCGGCGTTCGGTGTCAAGCCTAAAGCGTGTAAACGGGGTGCGTTACTCGCCCTTGGCCTTCGCGATGATCTCCTCGGCGACGTTCCGGGGAACCTCGGCGTAGGAGTCGAACTGCATCGAGTAGCTTGCGCGACCCGAGGTCTTGCTGCGGAGGTCTCCGACGTAGCCGAACATCTCCGAGAGGGGCACGAGGCCCTTCACGACGCGGGCACCGGCCCGCTCCTCCATGGCCTGGATCTGGCCACGGCGGGAGTTGATGTCGCCGATGACCTCACCCATGTAGTCCTCGGGCGTGGTGACCTCGACGGCCATCATCGGCTCGAGGAGCACGGGCGAAGCCTTGCGCGCGGCCTCCTTGAAGGCCTGCGAACCGGCGATCTTGAAGGCGAGCTCGGAGGAGTCGACCTCGTGGTAGCCACCGTCGAGAAGAATGACGCGGACGCCCGTCATCTCGTAGCCGGCCAGGATGCCGAACTGCATGGCCTCCTGCGCACCGGCGTCCACCGAAGGGATGTACTCCTTCGGGATGCGGCCACCGGTGACCTTGTTCACGAACTCGTACGACGCGTCGCCGCCCTCGATGGGCTCGATCGCGATCTGCACCTTCGCGAACTGACCGGTACCACCGGTCTGCTTCTTGTGGGTGTAGTCGTGACGCTCGACGCCCTTGCGGATCGTCTCGCGGTACGCGACCTGCGGCTTGCCGACGTTGGCCTCGACCTTGAACTCACGGCGCATGCGGTCGACCAGCACCTCGAGGTGCAGCTCGCCCATACCGCCGATGATGGTCTGGCCGGTCTCCTCGTCCGAGTGGACCTGGAAGGAGGGGTCCTCCTCCGCGAGACGCTGGATGGCGACACCCAGCTTCTCCTGGTCACCCTTGGACTTGGGCTCGATGGCGACCTGGATGACCGGCGCCGGGAAGTCCATGGACTCCAGGATCACCGGGTTCTTGTCGTCGGACAGCGTCTCACCGGTGGTGGTCTGCTTCAGGCCCATGACGGCGACGATGTCGCCGGCGCCCACCGACTCGATCTCCTCACGCTTGTTGGCGTGCATGCGGTAGATCTTGCCGATGCGCTCCTTCTTGCCCTTGACGGAGTTCAGCACCGAGGTGCCGGACTCCAGGCGGCCCGAGTAGACCCGGACGAAGGTGAGCTTGCCCAGGTGCGGGTCGCTCATGATCTTGAACGCGAGCGCGGACAGCGGCTCGTCCTCGGACGGCTTGCGCTTGACGACGACCTCGGGGTCCTTGACGTCGTGGCCCTCGATGGCCTCGACGTCGAGCGGGGTCGGCAGGTAGCGCACGACCGCGTCGAGCAGGGGCTGGACGCCCTTGTTCTTGAACGCGGTACCGCAGAACACCGGGGTGACCGTGGTGCCGTCGGACTTGCCGGACGCGATGGTGATACGACGGATCGCGGCGTAGAGCTGCTCCTCGGTGGGCTCCTCGCCCTCCAGGTACAGCTCCATGATCTCTTCGTCGTTCTCCGCGACGGCCTCGACCAGCTTGGCGCGCCATTCCTCGGCGGCCTCGGTGTGCGTGGCCGGGATGTCGACGGTGTCGTACATCTCGCCCTTGGCGGCCTCGGCGGACCACACGAGCGCCTTCATGCGGACCAGGTCGATGACGCCCTTGAAGTCCGCCTCGGCACCGATCGGGAGCTGCATGACGAGCGGCTGGGCGCCCAGGCGGTCCGAGATCATGTCCACACAGCGGTGGAACTCGGCGCCGGTACGGTCCAGCTTGTTGACGAAGCAGATGCGCGGCACGCCGTAACGGTCGGCCTGACGCCACACCGTCTCGGACTGCGGCTCCACACCGGCGACACCGTCGAACACCGTCACGGCGCCGTCGAGCACGCGGAGCGAACGCTCCACCTCGACGGTGAAGTCGACGTGACCCGGGGTGTCGATGATGTTGATGGTGTAGTCACTGCCCTCGAGGGGCCAGTGGCAGGTGGTCGCAGCGGACGTGATCGTGATGCCACGCTCCTGCTCCTGCTCCATCCAGTCCATCGTGGCGGCGCCGTCGTGGACCTCACCGATCTTGTACGACACACCGGTGTAGAACAGGATCCGCTCGGTGGTGGTCGTCTTGCCCGCGTCGATGTGGGCCATGATCCCGATGTTGCGGACCTTGGCCAGGTCAAGTGAAGTGGTAGCCATAAGGCTTCGGTCTTCTCTCGGTCTCGATGTGGGTAGCGACTACCAGCGGTAGTGCGCGAAGGCCTTGTTGGACTCGGCCATCTTGTGCGTGTCCTCGCGCTTCTTGACGGCCGCACCGAGGCCGTTCGAAGCGTCGAGAAGCTCGTTGAGCAGACGCTCGGTCATCGTCTTCTCGCGACGGGCGCGGGAGTAACCGACGAGCCAGCGCAGCGCGAGCGTGTTGGCGCGACCGGGCTTGACCTCGATCGGCACCTGGTACGTCGCACCGCCGACGCGGCGGGACTTGACCTCGAGGGTCGGCTTGATGTTCTCCAGCGCGCGCTTCAGCGTGATGATCGGGTCGTTGCCCGTCTTCTCACGCAGACCCTCCATGGCGCCGTAGACGATGCGCTCGGCGGTGGAGCGCTTGCCGTTCAGCAGCACCTTGTTGATGAGGGAGGTCACCAGAGGAGAACCGTAGACCGGGTCGATGATGACCGGGCGCTTCGGGGCGGGGCCCTTACGAGGCATTCTTACTTCTCCTTCTTGGCGCCGTAGCGGCTGCGGGCCTGCTTGCGGTTCTTGACACCCTGGGTGTCGAGCGAACCGCGGATGATCTTGTAGCGAACACCCGGCAGGTCCTTCACACGGCCGCCGCGCACGAGCACGATGGAGTGCTCCTGCAGGTTGTGTCCCTCACCCGGGATGTAGGCCGTGACCTCGATGCCGCTGGTCAGACGCACACGCGCGACCTTACGCAGGGCCGAGTTCGGCTTCTTCGGGGTGGTCGTGAACACACGCGTGCAGACGCCACGACGCTGGGGCGAACCCTCGAGTGCGGGCGTCTTGTTCTTCTCGACCTTGTCCTGCCGGCCCTTACGGACCAGCTGCTGGATCGTAGGCACTACTTCTCCGGTTTCTGTGTGCCGAATGGTGAAGCTAACCTGGAACGACTTCCGACCCACGCGGTCGGGTGTGTCGAACCCGCGGACTCCCGCCGCAAAGGGAAGAGCGCGGATCTCGGTGGCCGCTGACGGCTCGCCGTGCGGTGAGTGGCACACACGGGAGCCAGGGCACACCCCAGGCACAAGGTCTGAGCGTACCTATCGCACGGACTTCGGTCAAAACAAATGCGAGGCGGCCCCCCGTGACGGACAGGGCATGTCAAGTCCCAACGCCGTCAACGATCTACGATTTCACGTAGCGCACACACCGCGCCACATCTCTGTCATCACCCTGCCGTCGTCCCGCCGTCAGTCCAGCACGTCCACCGCGATCAGCAGCAGCCAGAACAGCGCCCAGCCGCCGACGGACAGCCAGCCCAGAACGAGGCCGGTCAGAGCCAGTCCGTCGCCGTCCTCGCCGGTGCGGCGGATCTCCGCGCGGGCGGTGTGCCCGAGCACCACGGCCGGGATTCCGGTCAGCCCCGCGGTCAGCAGGCACAGCAGCCCGCACACCATGGACCCGACCGCCCTGCCGTTCTGCGCCGGCCGCGGTGTGGCCAGGAACACCTGCGGTACGGCCGCCACGGGCCCCGGATGCGGCGCCGGGCCCTGCGGCAGGTCGGCCACCACCAGGGCCAGCTCCCCCACCGTACGGGCCGCGTAGACCCGGCTCACGCGCCGGTCGAACTCGTCCTTCTCCAGCCGCCCTTCGGCGAACCCGGCGCGCAGCACGTCCACCGCCCGCTCCCGGTCCGCGTGCGAGGCCAGCATGAACGCCGCTCCCCCGCCCGGCCCTTGGGGCGGCGCCGGCCAGTACACGGGGTGCGGAGCCACGGGCCAGTTCTGCGGGCGCGGCGGCTGCCACGACGGCTGCGACGACGGCTGCGACACGGAGCACCTCCCGAACCCCCGACCGGGGTTCTTCCATGATGCGCCCAAATGTCCGCGGTGCGGGGGGAAACGCCGAAGGGCGGCACCCCCGTGAGGATGCCGCCCTTCAGTTCAAGCGTGCCTTGCGGCTGCTCGCCTACTGGTTGTACGGACCGTAGTCGTAGTCCTCCAGCGGAACGGCCTGGCCGGAGCCGGCGCCGAACGGCGAGTAGTCGATGTCGTCGTAGCCGACGGCCGAGTACATCGCGGCCTTGGCCTCCTCGGTCGGCTCGACCCGGATGTTGCGGTAGCGGGACAGACCCGTACCGGCCGGGATGAGCTTACCGATGATGACGTTCTCCTTGAGGCCGATCAGGGAGTCGGACTTGGCGTTGATCGCCGCGTCCGTCAGGACCCTGGTCGTCTCCTGGAAGGAGGCCGCGGACAGCCACGACTCCGTCGCCAGCGACGCCTTGGTGATACCCATGAGCTGCGGACGGCCGGAGGCCGGGTGTCCGTTCTCCTGGACCACACGACGGTTCTCGGTCTCGAACTTCGAGCGCTCGACCAGCTCGCCGGGCAGCAGCTCGGCGTCGCCGGACTCGATGATCGTCACCCGGCGGAGCATCTGCCGGATGATGATCTCGATGTGCTTGTCGTGGATCGACACACCCTGCGAGTTGTAGACCTTCTGGACCTCGCCGACCAGGTGGACCTGGACGGCACGCTGACCCAGGATGCGCAGCACGTCGTGCGGGTTGGTGGCACCCACGGTGAGCTGCTGGCCCACCTCGACGTGCTCGCCCTCGCGGACCAGGACCTTGGCGCGCTTGGAGATCGGGAACGCCGTCTCGTCGCTGCCGTCGTCCGGGGTCACGACGAGCTTCTTGGTCTTCTCGGTCTCCTCGATCCGCACGCGGCCGGAAGCCTCGGAGATCGGGGCGACACCCTTCGGGGTACGGGCCTCGAAGAGCTCGACCACACGGGGCAGACCCTGGGTGATGTCGTCACCGGCCACACCACCGGTGTGGAAGGTACGCATCGTCAACTGGGTACCGGGCTCACCGATGGACTGGGCGGCGATGATGCCGACCGCCTCACCGATGTCGACCAGCTTGCCGGTGGCCAGCGAACGGCCGTAGCACATCGCGCAGGTGCCGACGGCGGACTCGCAGGTCAGGACCGAGCGGGTCTTGACCTCCTCGACGCCGTGCTTGACCAGCTCGTCGATGAGCACGTCGCCCAGGTCGGTGCCGGCCGGGGCCAGCACCTTGCCGTCGACGACGATGTCCTCGGCGAGGCAGCGCGCGTACACGGACGTCTCGACGTTGTCCGCCTTGCGCAGCACACCGTCGGCGCCGCGCTCGGCGATCGACAGCTTGAGGCCGCGCTCGGTGCCGCAGTCCTCCTCGCGGATGATGACGTCCTGCGAGACGTCCACCAGACGACGGGTGAGGTAACCCGAGTCGGCGGTACGCAGGGCGGTGTCCGCCAGACCCTTACGGGCACCGTGCGTGGAGATGAAGTACTCCAGCACGGACAGGCCCTCACGGAAGGACGCCTTGATCGGACGCGGGATGGTCTCGTTCTTGGCGTTCGACACCAGACCACGCATACCGGCGATCTGCCGCATCTGCATCATGTTTCCTCGGGCACCCGAGTCAACCATCATGAAGATGGGGTTCGTCTTGGGGAAGTTCGCGTTCATCGCCTCGGCGACCTCGTTGGTCGCCTTGGTCCAGATCGCGATGAGTTCCTGCGTGCGCTCTTCCTTGGTGATCAGACCGCGCTCGTACTGCTTCTGGACCTTCTCGTCCTGCGCCTCGTAGCCCTTGACGATCTCCTTCTTCGCCTCGGGAACGACGACGTCGGAGATGGCCACGGTGACGCCGGAACGGGTCGCCCAGTAGAAGCCCGCCGCCTTCAGGTTGTCGAGCGTCGCCGCCACGATGACCTTGGGGTAGCGCTCGGCCAGGTCGTTGACGATCTCGGAGAGCTGCTTCTTGCCCACCGAGTAGTCGACGAACGGGTAGTCCTCGGGCAGCAGCTCGTTGAAGAGCGCGCGGCCCAGCGTGGTGCGCAGGCGGAACGAGTCCCCCTGCTGCCACTCGGGCTCGCCCTCCTCGCGCGCCGGCGGCGTCCAGCCACGCGGCGGGATGGTGCCCACCGGGAAGCGGATGTCGATCGGCGACTGCAGGGCCAGCTCGCCGGCGTCGAACGCCATGGTCGCCTCGGCCGTGGAGCCGAACGCGCGGCCCTCGCCCTTGGTGTCACGGAGTTCGCCGTCGGTGGTGAGGAAGAACAGACCGAGGACCATGTCCTGGGTCGGCATCGTCACCGGACGGCCGTCGGCGGGCTTGAGGATGTTGTTCGAGGACAGCATCAGGATGCGGGCCTCGGCCTGCGCCTCCGCGGAGAGCGGCAGGTGCACGGCCATCTGGTCACCGTCGAAGTCCGCGTTGAACGCGGTGCAGACGAGCGGGTGGATCTGGATGGCCTTGCCCTCGACGAGCTGCGGCTCGAAGGCCTGGATGCCGAGGCGGTGCAGGGTGGGAGCACGGTTCAGCAGCACCGGGTGCTCGGCGATGACCTCTTCGAGGACGTCGTACACGACCGTGCGGCCGCGCTCCACCATGCGCTTGGCGCTCTTGATGTTCTGCGCGTGGTTCAGGTCGACCAGGCGCTTCATCACGAACGGCTTGAACAGCTCCAGCGCCATCGCCTTGGGCAGACCGCACTGGTGCAGCTTGAGCTGCGGGCCGACGACGATGACGGAACGCGCCGAGTAGTCGACTCGCTTGCCGAGCAGGTTCTGACGGAAACGACCCTGCTTGCCCTTGAGCATGTCGCTCAGGGACTTCAGCGGGCGGTTGCCGGGACCGGTGACCGGGCGACCACGACGACCGTTGTCGAAGAGGGCGTCCACGGCCTCCTGGAGCATGCGCTTCTCGTTGTTCACGATGATCTCGGGCGCGCCGAGGTCGAGAAGCCGCTTCAGGCGGTTGTTGCGGTTGATGACACGGCGGTACAGGTCGTTCAGGTCGGAGGTCGCGAAGCGGCCACCGTCGAGCTGCACCATCGGACGCAGGTCCGGCGGGATGACCGGGACGCAGTCCAGGACCATGCCCTTGGGGCTGTTGGAGGTCTGCAGGAACGCGGAGACGACCTTGAGGCGCTTGAGCGCACGGGTCTTCTTCTGGCCCTTGCCGGTACGGATGATCTCGCGGAGGCGCTCGGCCTCCTCCTCCAGGTCGAAGGACTCCAGGCGCTTCTGCAGCGCCGCGGCACCCATCGAACCGTCGAAGTACGTGCCGAAGCGGTCACGCAGCTCGCGGTAGAGCAGCTCGTCGCCCTCGAGGTCCTGGACCTTGAGGTTCTTGAAGCGGTTCCACACCTCGTCGAGGCGGTCGATCTCGCGCTGCGCGCGGTCACGGAGCTGCTTCATCTCGCGCTCGGCGCCCTCGCGCACCTTGCGGCGCACGTCCGCCTTGGCGCCCTCGGCCTCCAGCTCGGCCAGGTCGGTCTCGAGCTTCTTGGCGCGGTTCTCCAGGTCGGAGTCGCGGCGGTTCTCGATCTGCTGACGCTCGACGGAGACGTGGGCCTCCAGCGACGGCAGGTCGCGCTGACGGCGCTCCTCGTCGACGTACGTGATCATGTACGCGGCGAAGTAGATGACCTTCTCGAGGTCCTTCGGGGCGAGGTCGAGCAGGTAGCCCAGCCGCGACGGAACGCCCTTGAAGTACCAGATGTGGGTGACGGGAGCGGCGAGCTCGATGTGGCCCATCCGCTCACGGCGCACCTTGGCGCGCGTGACCTCGACGCCACAGCGCTCACAGATGATGCCCTTGAAGCGGACACGCTTGTACTTGCCGCAGTAGCACTCCCAGTCCCGGGTCGGACCGAAGATCTTCTCGCAGAAGAGTCCGTCCTTCTCGGGCTTGAGGGTGCGGTAGTTGATGGTCTCGGGCTTCTTGACCTCGCCGTGGCTCCACTGGCGGATGTCGTCCGCGGTGGCCAGGCCGATCCGGAGCTCGTCGAAGAAGTTGACGTCGAGCACTATGCGTCAATCCCTCTCAGTGTCGTAAGTCTGTGGTCTGAAACGGGGGCCTGGGGGTCGGCGGGGTCCTCGGGGAGAGGACCCCGCCGGACTCCCGTCAGACCTCTTCGACGCTGCTCGGCTCGCGCCGGGACAGGTCGATGCCGAGCTCCTCCGCAGCGCGGAAGACGTCCTCGTCGGTGTCGCGCATCTCGATGGACATGCCGTCGCTGGACAGCACCTCCACGTTGAGGCAGAGCGACTGCATCTCCTTGATGAGCACCTTGAAGGACTCGGGGATGCCGGGCTCGGGGATGTTCTCGCCCTTGACGATGGCCTCGTAGACCTTCACGCGGCCGGTCACGTCGTCGGACTTGATGGTCAGCAGCTCCTGGAGGGCGTAGGCGGCGCCGTAAGCCTCCAGCGCCCACACCTCCATCTCACCGAAGCGCTGGCCACCGAACTGGGCCTTACCACCCAGCGGCTGCTGGGTGATCATCGAGTACGGACCGGTCGAGCGGGCGTGCAGCTTGTCGTCGACCAGGTGGTGGAGCTTGAGGATGTACATGTACCCGATGGAGATCGGGTCCGGGAACGGCTCACCGGAGCGGCCGTCGAACAGCCGGGCCTTGCCGGTCGGCTGCACCATCCGCTCGCCGTCCCGGTTCGGGATGGTGTGCTGCAGCAGACCCGCCAGCTCGTCCTCGCGCGCGCCGTCGAACACCGGGGTGGCGACGTTGGTGCCGGGGTCGACCTGGTCGGCGCCGATCACCTGCAGGCGCTCGGCCCAGTCCTCCGCGAGGCCGGAGACGTCCCAGCCGCGGCTGGCGAGCCAGCCGAGGTGGATCTCCAGGACCTGTCCCGGGTTCATTCGGGACGGGACACCCAGCGGGTTGAGGATGATGTCGACCGGGGTGCCGTCCTCCAGGAACGGCATGTCCTCGATCGGCAGGATCTTGGAGATGACGCCCTTGTTGCCGTGGCGGCCGGCGAGCTTGTCACCGTCGGTGATCTTGCGCTTCTGCGCGACGTAGACGCGGACGAGCTGGTTGACGCCCGGCGGCAGCTCGTCGCCCTCCTCGCGGTCGAAGACGCGGACACCGATGATCTTGCCGGTCTCGCCGTGCGGCACCTTCAGGGAGGTGTCGCGGACCTCGCGGGCCTTCTCACCGAAGATCGCGCGCAGCAGGCGCTCCTCCGGCGTCAGCTCGGTCTCACCCTTGGGCGTGACCTTGCCGACGAGGATGTCGCCCGCGGTGACCTCGGCGCCGATGCGGATGATGCCGCGCTCGTCGAGGTCGGCCAGGACCTCCTCGGAGACGTTCGGGATGTCCCGGGTGATCTCCTCGGGGCCGAGCTTGGTGTCACGGGCGTCGACCTCGTGCTCCTCGATGTGGATCGAGGAGAGGACGTCGTCCTGCACGAGGCGCTGCGACAGGATGATCGCGTCCTCGTAGTTGTGACCCTCCCACGGCATGAACGCCACGAGCAGGTTCTTGCCCAGGGCCATCTCGCCGTTCTCGGTGGCCGGACCGTCGGCCAGGACCTGGCCTTCGATGATCCGGTCGCCCTCGTTGACGATGACCTTCTGGTTGACCGACGTGCCCTGGTTGGAGCGCGAGAACTTGTGCAGGCGGTACGTGATGTACGTGCCGTCGTCGTTGGCGGTGGTGACGTAGTCCGCGGAGACCTCCTGGACCACACCCGCCTTCTCGGCCTTGACCACGTCGCCGGCGTCGACGGCGGAGCGGTACTCCATGCCGGTGCCGACGAGCGGGGCCTCGCTCTTGATGAGCGGCACGGCCTGGCGCATCATGTTCGCGCCCATGAGGGCACGGTTGGCGTCGTCGTGCTCGAGGAACGGGATCATCGCGGTGGCGACGGACACCATCTGGCGCGGCGACACGTCCATGTAGTCGACGTCGTCACCGGGGACGTAGTCGACCTCTCCGCCACGACGGCGGACCAGGACGCGGGCCTCCTCGAACCGCATGTCGTCGTTGAGCGTGGCGTTGGCCTGCGCGATGACGAAGCGGTCCTCCTCGTCGGCGGTCAGGTAGTCCACCTCGTCGGTGACCTGGCCGTCGACGACCTTGCGGTACGGGGTCTCGACGAAACCGAACGCGTTGACCCGGCCGTAGGAGGCGAGCGAGCCGATCAGACCGATGTTCGGGCCTTCGGGCGTCTCGATCGGGCACATGCGGCCGTAGTGCGAGGGGTGCACGTCACGGACCTCGAAGCCGGCCCGCTCACGGGAGAGACCACCCGGACCAAGAGCCGACAGACGGCGCTTGTGGGTGAGACCCGACAGCGGGTTGTTCTGGTCCATGAACTGCGAGAGCTGGCTGGTGCCGAAGAACTCCTTGATGGAGGCGACGACCGGCCGGATGTTGATCAGGGTCTGCGGCGTGATCGCCTCGACGTCCTGAGTGGTCATGCGCTCGCGCACGACCCGCTCCATACGGGCGAGACCCGTACGGACCTGGTTCTGGATCAGCTCACCGACGCTGCGCAGGCGGCGGTTGCCGAAGTGGTCGATGTCGTCGGTCTCGACGACGATCGACTGGCCGCTGTCGCCGACCGTCTCGGTCTCACCGGCGTGCAGCTTGACCAGGTACTTGATCGTCGAGATGACGTCCTCGGTGGTGAGCACACCCGCGTTGAGCGGGGCGTCGGCGCCGAGCTTCTTGTTCACCTTGTAGCGGCCGACCTTGGCGAGGTCGTAGCGCTTGGGGTTGAAGTAGAGGTTCTCGAGCAGCGTCTGCGCGGCCTCACGGGTCGGCGGCTCGCCCGGACGCAGCTTGCGGTAGATGTCGAGCAGCGCGTCGTCCTGGCCCTGGGTGTGGTCCTTCTCCAGGGTGGCGCGCATGGACTCGTACTCGCCGAACTCCTCGAGGATCTGCTCGGTCGTCCAGCCGAGCGCCTTGAGCAGAACGGTGACCGACTGCTTGCGCTTGCGGTCGATGCGGACACCGACCATGTCGCGCTTGTCGATCTCCATCTCCAGCCAGGCACCCCGGGACGGGATGATCTTGGCGGAGAAGATGTCCTTGTCGGACGTCTTGTCGATGGAGGAGTCGAAGTAGACACCCGGCGAGCGGACGAGCTGCGACACCACGACACGCTCGGTGCCGTTGATGACGAAGGTGCCCTTGTTCGTCATGAGCGGGAAGTCGCCCATGAAGACGGTCTGGGACTTGATCTCGCCGGTCTCGTTGTTGGTGAACTCGGCGGTGACGAAGAGCGGCGCGGCGTACGTGAAGTCGCGGTCCTTGCACTCGTCGATGGAGTTCTTCGGCGGCTCGAAGCGGTGGTCGCGGAACGTCAGCGACATCGACCCGGAGAAGTCCTCGATCGGGGAGATCTCCTCGAAGATCTCCTCCAGACCGGACTTGGTGGGAACGTCCTGACCGTTCTCGAGAGCCTTCTCGACGCGAGCCTTCCAGGCGTCGTTGCCGAGCAGCCAGTCGAAGCTCTCGGTCTGGAGCGCAAGAAGGTTCGGAACCTCGAGGGGCTCCTTGATCTTTGCAAAGGAGATGCGCAGCGGGGCGGTGCTGGCGCCGTTGTTCGTATTCGCGGTCGAGGCAGTGCGCGAGGCGGCCAAGAGGGGGTCCTTCCGAGGGCTCGGACTCACTACGCGCGTACCGGTCCCTCTCTCAGTGAGGGCAGACCCCTGGTGACGGGCAGGGGACAGCTAACAGGCAGCGCAAAGGGTCAGTGTAGCCACTTGGCACACTGATGTCCAGTCCCGGTTTCGGAGACCCTCGTTTTTCTCAACGCCCTCGTTCTTCGACGCCCTCGGCCTGTTGCCCTCGACGCAGGATGATCCTGCCCTCTTCGCCGTCGATCCATGCCTCGGATTCGGATCGTTGTGACGACGCGTCCTGAGAATTGCGCGCTGCGTGCGGTTCGTCAAGGCCCCCCAGCCGGAACGGGGCCTTCCGGAGACACAACGAAGATCACCATACCCCTCGCCACGACGAGTGCAAGGCAACCGTGGTCCCCCTGCGGATACGCCGAAGAGCGACCACCCGGATGGATGATCGCTCTTCGGTGCGTTCGCGTTACAGCCTCAGAAGGCCGCGGTCACGCGTGCGAGGTTCGCGGAACCCCGTGAGGTGTTACTTGACCTCGACGGAGGCGCCGGCGGCCTTGAGGGACTCGGCAGCCTTCTCCGCGGCCTCCTTGGTGACCTTCTCGAGGACCGGCTTCGGGGTGCCGTCGACGAGGTCCTTGGCCTCCTTCAGACCCAGGGAGGTCAGCTCGCGCACGACCTTGATGACCTGGATCTTCTTCTCGCCGGCGCCGGTGAGGACGACGTCGAACTCGTCCTGCTCCTCGGCAGCCTCGGCCGGGGCGCCGGGGGCGGCCGGGCCGGCCACGGCGACCGCGGCGGCGGCGGTGACGTCGAACTTCTCCTCGAAGGCCTTCACGAACTCGGAGAGCTCGATGAGGGTCATCTCCTCGAACTGGGCAAGCAGCTCGTCCTGGGTGAGCTTCGCCATGATGGCGGTCCTTCCACTCGATCGGCGGGTGCCGTATGTACTGGATGTGGCGGGCGTACGTCGGCCCGCTGCGACCCCGGCCGCCTCATGCGGCGAGGGTCAGAAAGCGAGCCGAATTACTCGGCACCGCCCTGCTCGGCCTGCTTGGCACGGAGCGCGTCCACGGTGCGGACGAGCTTCGAGGGCAGCGCCTGGAAGAGCTGAGCAGCCTGGGACTGCTTGCCCTTGAAGGCACCGGCCAGCTTGCTGAGCAGAACCTCGCGGGACTCGAGGTCCGCAAGCTTCTTGATCTCGTCGGCGGACAGCGCCTTGCCGTCAAGGACACCGCCCTTGATGACGAGATTCGGGTTGTCCTTGGCGAAGTCACGGAGACCCTTCGCCGACTCCACCGGGTCACCGGTGACGAAGGCGACAGCCGTCGGACCGTTGAACAGGTCGTCCAGCGTGGTGATCCCGGCCTCGTTGGCCGCAATCTTGGTCAGCGTGTTCTTCACCACGGCGTACTTGGCGTTCTCACCGAGCGACCGGCGCAGGGTCTTGACCTGCGCCACGGTGAGACCGCGGTACTCGGTAAGCACGGCAGCGGTGGAGTTGCGGAACGCTTCCGTCAACTCGGACACTGCGGCAGCCTTGTCGGGCCTCGCCATAGAGCCTCGGCCTCCTTCCGGGTGATTCTGACCGCGCGGACCCGAAGGAGGAGACTGGGAAAAACGAAACGCCCCGGCGCAGGCGCTTGGGGCGGACTCGACCGGGCGCTTACGCGTGAGCGCGTCTGCTCCGGGAGTTCTTCCACTGACACCTGCGCGGGTCGCCCACTTTGCAGTAGGTCCTTCGGCCACCACACCCTCAGGTGAGCGTGCGGCAACGACCAGCGGTCTTTGGCTTCTCGAGGAGAGTACGTGACTCGGGCACCGACGGGCAAATCCGGTGCTCAGCGGCCTGCGGCGCCGCCCTGCGAGCGGGCCAGCTCGGTGAAGTCACGGGTGTCGGAGGCCGGGGGCGCCTCGGCGGAGATACGGACGCCGTAGTCGCGGTAGTAGGCGGTGCTGACCAGGCTGCCCTGGGCGGTGTCCGCCCGCTCCACCTTCTTGACCAGCAGATTCCGGTGGTCGATCCACAGGTCGACGGTCTCCGTCGTCACCCCGGCCTGGTCGAGCTGTCGCTTCAGCCCGGCCAGCTCGCGCGCGCTGAGCCCGCTGTCCCGGCCCGCCAGGTCGGCGACCCGGACCCGGCCCCGGTAGTGCGCGGCCGTCACGCCCTGGACCCGCTCGGTGCCGACCCGGCGCACGTCCCCGGAGGCCAGCAGCATCTTCACCGACTGGTTGGGGGTGGTGTTGCGCATCTGGTCCTTCAGATACATCCCGAAGCCGTCCCCGCCGCGCGCCAGGTCGGCGTACCCGTACTTGATCCAGTGCCGGCCGCCGGCCCGCTTGGCGAAGGTGTCGCTCATGCGCGCGTAGTAGGCGTCCGGGAGATAGCGGGCCTTCAGGGACGGGGTGCCGGCCTTGCGCATCGCGGCCGCGAGGGCGCCGCCGGTGTAGCGGATGGTGAGGTGGCCGGTGACCCCGTCGTGCCAGCGCAGGGCGCCGTCGGAGGACAGGGAGAGGGCCGTGCCATAGCTGAGCGTGGAGCGCACCCGGACCGACTCGGCGCGGTCGGTGGAGCGCTCGGCGGAGCGCAGGGCGGTCAGTGAGCGGGCCTTGCCGTCGTCGTGGGCGTCGCCGCACGCGGCCGGGGTGGACAGCGCCAGCGCCATCGCCGCGAACCCCGCCCGGCGGACGTTCGTGCTCCTCATCCGGTCCCCCACCCCTGTACGCGCCTGTCCGCACCGTAACCCAGGGGTGCGCCCGGCCGGGAGGAGAGGCGGAAAAGCGGAAAAGGGGAGGACCCCGCACCCGGAAGGGGTGCGGGGTCCTCGACCTGCATCACGCGTCGCAGACGCGGCTACCGGTGAGCGAAGGCTCAGACGGCGGCCGGGTCCTCCTCGACGAGGAGGTTGCGGGTGCGGTTCTGGTCCACCAGGATGCCGGGGCCCATCGTGGTGCTGATGGCGGCCTTCTTGATGTAGCGGCCCTTGGCGGCGGACGGCTTCAGGCGGAGGATCTCCTCCAGCGCGGCGCCGTAGTTCTCCACCAGCTTGTCGTCGTCGAACGACGTCTTGCCGATGATGAAGTGCAGGTTCGAGTGCTTGTCGACGCGGAACTCGATCTTGCCGCCCTTGATCTCGGTCACGGCCTTGGCCACGTCCGGGGTCACGGTGCCGGTCTTCGGGTTCGGCATCAGACCACGCGGGCCGAGGACGCGGCCGAGGCGGCCGACCTTGCCCATGAGGTCCGGGGTGGCGACGACGGCGTCGAAGTCCAGCCGGCCCTTCGCCACCTCGTCGATCAGCTCGTCGGCACCGACGATGTCGGCGCCGGCGGCACGCGCGGCCTCGGCACGGTCACCGGTCGCGAAGACCAGGACCCGAGCGGTCTTACCAGTGCCGTGCGGGAGGTTCACGGTGCCACGGACCATCTGGTCGGCCTTGCGCGGGTCGACACCCAGGCGGAAGGCGACCTCGACGGTGCCGTCGAACTTGGTCGTGGAGGTCTCCTTGGCGAGACGGACGGCCTCGAGCGGGGCGTACAGCTTCTCCCGGTCGATCTTGGCGTCCGCAGCGCGGAGAGCCTTGCTGCGCTTGCTCACAACTTGCTCCTGTGTGTTCTGAAAAGGAGTCGTGGTGTACGGGCCGAGCAGGCCCTACCACGTGCGACCGCCCGTTCGGCAGCCGCAGGGAACTACGAAGGTGGGGCTCAGCCCTCGACCGTGATGCCCATGGAACGCGCGGTACCGGCGATGATCTTCGCCGCGGCGTCCAGGTCATTGGCGTTGAGGTCGGGCATCTTCGTGGTGGCGATCTCGCGGACCTGCGCGTCGGTGATCTTCGCGACCTTGGTCTTGTGCGGCTCGCCGGAGCCCTTCTCGACACCAGCGGCCTTGAGGATCATCTTCGCGGCCGGCGGAGTCTTGGTCACGAAGGTGAAGGAACGGTCCTCGTAGACCGTGATCTCCACCGGGATGACCCAGCCACGCTGCGACTCGGTCGCGGCGTTGTAGGCCTTGCAGAACTCCATGATGTTGACGCCGTGCTGACCGAGCGCGGGGCCGACCGGCGGAGCCGGGTTCGCCGCACCGGCGTTGATCTGGAGCTTGATGAGCCCCGTGACCTTCTTCTTCTTGGGAGGCATAGCTCTCCGGGTCCTTTCGATTCGGGTCCTGCCCGCGTAAGGGGACCAACCCGGACGCAGGCATACCGCACAACGATAGCGGGTATAGATGTGCGGCTAAAAACCGTGCAGGTCAGACGCGCTCTAAGAGCCCGTCTGACCTGCACGGAAGCGTGTGACCAGAAAAACTAGTTCTTCTGGATCTGGTCGAAGCTCAGCTCGACCGGGGTCTCGCGGCCGAAGATCTCGACAAGGCCCTTGACCTTCTTCGAGTCGGCGTTGATCTCGTTGATCGTGGCCTGGAGGGTGGCGAAGGGGCCGTCGGTGACGGTGACCGAGTCGCCGACCTCGAAGTCCAGCACCTGGACCTCGACCTTGCGCTGCGGGGCGGGCTTGCCCTCGGCCTCGGCGGCCTCGCGGGCGGCCTTCTCCTCGGCCTCCGGGGCGAGCATCTTGACGATCTCGTCCAGGGTCAGCGGGTACGGGTCGTAGGCGTTGCCCACGAAGCCGGTGACGCCGGGGGTGTTGCGGACGACGCCCCAGGACTCGTTCGTCAGGTCCATGCGGACCAGGACGTAGCCCGGCAGCTTGTTCTGCTTGATCGTCTTGCGGTCGCCGTTCTTGATCTGGACGACCTCTTCCTGCGGCACCTCGGCCTGGAAGATGTAGTCCTCGACGTTCAGCGAAACGGCGCGCTGCTCCAGGTTCGTCTTCACGCGGTTCTCGTAACCCGCGTAGGTGTGGATGACGTACCACTCGCCGGGCAGCGTGCGCAGCTCCTCGCGGAGCGCGGCGATGGGGTCGACCGGCTCGGCCGGCTCCTCCTCGACGACCTCGACGGCTTCCTCGGCCTCGACGACGTCGCCGGCCTCGTCCGTCTCGTCGGCGGCGTCGGTCTCGACGACGTCCTCGTCGGCCTCGGTGACCGCTTCGGCAGCCTCGAACTCGTCCTGCTCGTCCGCGCCCTCGACGGTGTCGAGCTCGGCGTCCACCGCCTCGGCGGTTTCACGGCGAGGCTCGGTGGCGTCGTTCAGGTTCGGGTCAGACACGATGGCTGCTTCTTCCTGGATACATAGGGGTGGAACATGCGAAAAAAGGCGCCGGTACCACGGCGCCCTTCGCTCTTGGCTCAGCCGAAGACGTACTTGGCCGCGTGGTTGAGGCCATAGTCAATCACGGTGACCAAGCCAATCATGATGACGACGAAGACGATCACGACGGTCGTGTACGACGTCAACTGATTGCGGGTCGGCCAGACGACCTTGCGGAGTTCCGCGATGATCTGGCGGTAAAAAGTGGCAAGACGCTTCAGCGGGCCCTTCTTGGCACGCTTGCCGCCCTTGCGGGGCTTCTTGGCATCCGACAGCTCGTCCTGGGCATCAGGCGTGTCGATGGAGCCCACGGCGTCCGTCATGCGTCCTCACCTGATCCCGGAATCGTGGCCGTGCCGCGCCCGGTGAATTCAGAGCCGCACGGCGGTGCATTGCTGTACGTACATGCGCACACATCCTGGCGGTGTGTGTAGCAGGGCCGGAGGGACTTGAACCCCCAACCGCCGGTTTTGGAGACCGGTGCTCTACCAATTGAGCTACGACCCTTTGGTGTCCCCCAACCTACCGCATCCGCCCGACCGCTCCGTCTGGAGCGCTCACGCGGTGGCTGCTGGAGGCCAACGAGGGATGAGTGTACGTGCTCCACGGCCCGGCGTCGAACAGAAAGTGCCCGGCCGGGCGCCCGGAGTGGAAGATCGTCCAGGCCGCAGCGCGTATTCGGACCCTTGTTCCGCCGGCCGCCCGCTGCTGTTCAGTCTGTGAAACCCGTGTGCCCACCGTGTTTCCGGTCTGGAACGATGGGCGTATGAGCGCTGCAACCCCTCCCACCGAGCGCCGGGTCTCCGCCCGAGTCGGCGCGATCTCCGAGTCCGCCACCCTCGCCGTGGACGCCAAGGCCAAGGCCCTCAAGGCCGCCGGGCGTCCGGTGATCGGCTTCGGCGCCGGTGAACCCGACTTCCCGACCCCGGACTACATCGTCGAGGCGGCCGTAGAGGCTTGCCGGAACCCGAAGTTCCACCGCTACACCCCGGCCGGCGGCCTGCCCGAGCTGAAGGCGGCCATCGCCGCCAAGACCCTGCGGGACTCGGGCTACGAGGTCGACGCCTCGCAGATCCTGGTGACCAACGGCGGCAAGCAGGCCATCTACGAGGCGTTCGCCGCGATCCTCGACCCGGGCGACGAGGTCATCGTCCCGGCCCCGTACTGGACCACGTACCCGGAGTCGATCCGGCTCGCGGGCGGTGTCCCGGTGGAGGTCGTGGCCGACGAGACCACCGGCTACCGCGTCACCGTCGAGCAGCTTGAGGCGGCCCGCACGGAGAAGACGAAGGTCGTCCTCTTCGTCTCGCCGTCCAACCCGACCGGCGCGGTCTACAGCGAGTCCGAGGCCGAGGCCATCGGCCGCTGGGCCGTCGAGCACGGCCTGTGGGTGCTGACCGACGAGATCTACGAGCACCTGGTCTACGGCGACGCCACCTTCACCTCGCTCCCCGCGATCCTGCCCGAGCTGCGGGACAAGTGCATCGTGGTCAACGGGGTCGCCAAGACGTACGCCATGACCGGCTGGCGGGTGGGCTGGGTCATCGGCCCCAAGGACGTGGTCAAGGCCGCGACCAACCTCCAGTCGCACGCCACCTCCAACGTCTCCAACGTGGCGCAGGCCGCCGCGCTGGCCGCCGTCTCCGGCGACCTGAAGGCCGTGGCGGAGATGCGCGAGGCGTTCGACCGGCGCCGCCGGACGATCGTGCGGATGCTGAACGAGATCGACGGCGTGCTGTGCCCGGAGCCCGAGGGCGCCTTCTACGTCTACCCGTCGGTGAAGGACCTCCTGGGCAAGGAGATCCGGGGCAAGCGGCCCCAGACCACGGTCGAGCTGGCCGCGCTGATCCTGGAGGAGGCCGAGGTCGCGGTGGTCCCCGGTGAGGCGTTCGGCACGCCGGGCTACCTGCGGCTGTCCTACGCGCTGGGTGACGAGGACCTGATCGAGGGCGTCAGCCGGATGCAGAAGCTGCTGGCGGAGGCCCGCGACTGAGATCGCCGGTGAAGCGGGGCCCAGACTGCTCTTGAGAGTGGGCTGGGCCCCGCTTCTGTGTGCGAGCAAGACCACGAAAGGGGAACCGGCTACCGGTGTGGCCTCCCGGTGCGGCAGGATCTCTGGATGGAGCGTGTACGTGATCTCTCGGAGCTTCCCAAGGCCCATCTGCATCTGCACTTCACCGGCTCGATGCGCCCCGGCACCGTCCTGGAGCTGGCCGACAAATACGGCGTACGGCTGCCCGAGACCCTGATCGAGGCCCTGACCAGCGGCGAACCGCCGAAACTCCGGGCCACCGACGAGCGCGGCTGGTTCCGCTTCCAGCGGCTGTACGACGCGGCGCGCAGTTGCGTGCGGGAGCCCGAGGACATCCAGCGGCTGGTCCGGGAGGCCGCCGAGGAGGACGTCCGGGACGGCTCGGGCTGGCTGGAGATCCAGGTCGACCCGACCTCGTACGCCCCCCGGCTGGGCGGGCTGATCCCGGCGCTGGAGATCATCCTGGACGCGGTGGACACCGCCTCGCGCGACACCGGGCTCGGGATGCGGGTGCTGGTGGCCGCGAACCGGATGAAGCACCCGCTGGACGCCCGCACCCTGGCCCGGCTGGCGGTGCGGTACGCGGACCGGGGCATCGTCGGCTTCGGCCTCTCCAACGACGAGCGGCGCGGCATGGCCCGCGACTTCGACCGGGCCTTCCACATCGCCCGCGAGGGCGGCCTGCTGTCGGCGCCGCACGGCGGTGAGCTGACCGGCCCGGCGTCGGTGCGGGACTGCCTGGACGACCTGCACGCCACCCGGATCGGGCACGGGGTGCGCGCGGCGGAGGACCCGCGCCTGCTGAAGCGGCTGGCTGACCGGGGCATCACCTGCGAGGTCTGCCCGGCCTCCAACGTGGCGCTCGGCGTCTACGAGAAGCCCGAGGACGTCCCCCTGCGCACTCTGTTCGAAAGCGGTGTCCCGCTGGCCCTCGGCGCCGACGACCCCCTCCTCTTCGGCTCCCGGCTGGCCGCCCAGTACGAGATCGCCCGCCACCACCACGCCTTCACCGATGCCGAACTCGCCGAACTGGCACGCCAGTCGGTGCGCGGCTCGGCGGCGCCCACGGAGACGAAGGAACGTCTGCTGGCCGGCGTCGACCAGTGGCTGACCGAGCCGGTGAGCGCATGAGGCTGACCGTGTTCGGCGCCACCGGCGGGGTCGGCGGCGAGATCGTCCGGCAGGCCCTGGACGCCGGGCACGAGGTGACGGCCGTCGTGCGGGACCCCGCCCGGCTCACCGTCACCGGCGAGCGGCTGCACGTGGTGCGGGCCGACCTGTCCGACCCGGAGGCGCTGCGCGGCGCCGTCGCGGGCCGGGACGCGGTCCTGTCGGGGCTGGGGGCGCGGTCCCGCAAGGCGGCGGGGGTGACGGCCCGGCTGACCCGCGCGGTGCTGGCCGCGATGGCGGCGGAGGACGTGCGCCGGCTGGTGATCGTCAGCGCCGCCCCGGTGGGCCCGGCCCCGGCGGACGACGGCCCGCTGGACCGCGCGCTGCGGTCCGTGGTGTCGGCCGTCCTCAAGGACGTCTACGCCGACCTGCGCGAGACGGAGGCGGAACTGGCCCGCAGCACCGCCGAGTGGACCTCGGTACGCCCACCGCGCCTGCTGGAGAGGCCCCTGACCGGCCGCTACCGCACGGTTGTGGGCGGCTTCCCGCGTGCCGGCCGGGCGATCGGCCGCGCGGACGTGGCACACGCGATGCTGGCGGCGATCGGCGATCCGGCGACGGTCCGGCAGGGCGTCGGGGTGGCGTACTAGACGTACTAGAGGCTGACGCCGACCGTCACCGGCTCGTTGACCAGCGTCACGCCGAAGACGTCCTGGACCCCGGCGACGACCTCGCGGGCCAGCGCGAGGAGGTCCTCGGTGGTGGCCTCGCCCCGGTTGGTGAGGGCCAGGGTGTGCTTGGTGGAGATGCGCGCGGGGCCGGTGCCGTACCCCTTGGTGAAGCCGGCCTTGTCGATCAGCCAGGCCGCGGAGGTCTTCGTGCGCCCCTCCCCCGCCGGGTAGGCGGGCGGTACGGCGTCCGGGCCGAGGTGTTCGCGCACCCGGTCCTGGAAGGCGGCGAAGCGCTCCTCGTCCAGGATCGGGTTGGTGAAGAAGGACCCGGCGGACCAGGTGTCGTGGTCCTCGGGGTCCAGGACCATGCCCTTGCCCGCGCGCAGCCGCAGCACGGTCTCGCGGGCGTCGGCCAGCGGCACCCGGTCGCCGGGCTCGACGCCGAGGACGCGCGCGGTCTCCGCGTACCGGACCGGCGCCGACAGGCCGGCCGCGTCCTGAAGCTCGAAGCGGACGCGGAGCACGACGTAGCGCTCGGGGTCGGCCTTGAAGCGGCTGTGGCGGTAGGAGAAGGCGCACTCCTCGCCGGTGAGCGTGACGGTCTCGCCCGCGCGGCGGTCGTAGGCGGTCACCTCGGTGATGGTGGAGGAGACCTCCTGGCCGTACGCGCCGACGTTCTGGATCGGGGTGGCGCCGGCCGAGCCGGGGATGCCGGCCAGGCACTCGATGCCGGCGAGCCCGGCCTCGACGGTGCGGGCGACGGCGTCGGTCCAGACCTCGCCGGCGGCCAGTTCCAGGGTGGTGTCGCGCAGTTCGACGCCTCGGGTGGCGATGCGCAGGGCGGTGCCGTCGAAGCCCTTGTCGCCGATGACCAGGTTGGAGCCGCCGCCGATGATCAGCAGCGGGGTCCCGCTGTCGTCGGCCTCGCGGACGGCGGCGATCACCTCGGCGTCGGTGGTGGCGGTGACCAGCCGGGTCGCGGGTCCGCCCAGCCGGAAGGTGGTCAGCGGGGCCAGGGGGGCGTCGTGGAGTACGTGCACGGAGGCAAGACTACGGGTCGGGGGAAACGGTAAGGGGCGCCCGCCATTGCGGACGCCCCTTACTTCTGCCGCCTTGGGTCAGGCCAGCCGTACGACCGCCCGGGACATGCCGAGCACCTTCAGGCCGGCGCAGGTCGCGGTGAGGTCGACGCGGACGGTGTTGTCGTCCAGCTTGGCCGCGACCTTGGCCGAGACCTCGATCAGCGCGCCCTTGTCGTCGTCGGGCACGACGACCGGCTTGGTGAAGCGGACGCCGTACTCCACGACGGCGGCCGGGTCACCGGTCCAGTCGGTGACGACGCGGATCGCCTCGGCCATGGTGAACATGCCGTGTGCGATGACGTCCGGCAGGCCCACCTCCTTGGCGAACCGCTCGTTGTAGTGGATGGGGTTGAAGTCCCCGGAGGCGCCCGCGTAGCGCACCAGGGTGGCGCGGGTCACGGGGAAGGTCTGCGCCGGGAGTTCGGTGCCGACCTCGACGTCGTCGTACGCGATCTTCGCGGTCATCGCTGCTCAGACCTCCTCGGCCGCGCGGGCCACCAGCTTGGTCCAGGCGGTCACCACGTGTGCGCCGGACGCGTCGTGCACCTCACCCCGGATGTCCAGGATGTCGTTGCCCGCCATGGACTTGATCGCCTCGATGGTGGAGGTGACGGTGAGCCGGTCACCGGCGCGCACCGGGCGGGTGTAGGCGAACTTCTGATCGCCGTGCACCACGCGGCTGTAGTCCAGCCCGAGCTGGGGGTCCTCGACGACCTGTCCGGCGGCGCGGAAGGTGATGGAGAACACGAAGGTCGGCGGGGCGATCACATCGGCGTGCCCGTACGCCTTGGCGGCTTCCGGGTCGCGGTACGCCGGGTTGGTGTCGCCGACGGCCTCGGCGAACTCGCGGATCTTCTCCCGGCCCACCTCGTAGGGCTCGGTGGGCGGGTAGGTACGCCCCACGAAGGACTGGTCGAGCGCCATGGGCCCGGTACCTCCTGGTCTAGCGGAGTGAGTGCAAGGGGAAAAACGACTTGAGGCCGCCCCCCATACTGCTGGGGGCGGCCTCAAGTACGAGCCTGATTTATCGCGTTTCGCGGTGCGCGGTGTGCGCATTGCAACGCGGGCAGTGCTTCTTCATCTCAAGACGGTCCGGGTTGTTACGCCGGTTCTTCTTGGTGATGTAGTTCCGCTCCTTGCACTCCACGCAGGCCAGCGTGATCTTCGGGCGGACGTCGGTGGCAGCCACGTGAGTGCTCCTAGGACGAACGGATGGGCTAGTTCAACGCATGTAAGAGTAGCCGATCGAAGGACCGACCCCGCAATCGGCTACTGTCAGTAGCGGTGACCGGACTTGAACCGGTGACACAGCGATTATGAGCCGCTTGCTCTACCGACTGAGCTACACCGCTTTGATGAGATCGGAACCCGTCTTGCGACGGGTACCTCTCACACCAGAGCCCCAAAACGGAATCGAACCGTTGACCTTCTCCTTACCATGGAGACGCTCTGCCGACTGAGCTATTGGGGCGAGCGAGGAAGACATTACACGGTCCGCCGCCGATCGCCCAAATCCGTATCCGGGCGCCCATCGCGGGCCGTCCCGCCCGCCCCTGAGGCCGCTCCGGCACCCCCGGAAGCCCCGTGCCACGCCGGTACGACTATTGCCCTCCTCCGCGGTCCGCGCGGCCGCCGACCCTACGCTCGGACACTCTGCGTGATCTTGCTCCGTGTCCCCCGCCTCCTGGAGTCCGAGCGCCCGATGCCCGACAGTCAGCAACAGCCGCAACCCGCCCCCGACCAGGGCGCCCTCGTGCTGTGCGGGGCGCGCCTCACCGACGGGCGGACGGTGGACGTACGGCTGGGCGGCGGCCGTATCGAGGCGGTCGGCACGGCGGGCACCCTGGCCCGCGGCCCGGCCCGCGCCGGCGCCCCCCGCGTGGATCTGCGCGGCTACCTGCTGCTCCCCGCCCCCGCCGAGCCGCACGCCCACGGCGACACCTGCCTCACCGCCGAACCCCCCGGCCCGCCCTCGGCCACCCCCGAGGAAATTGCACGCAGAGTGACCGAGGCGACCCTGCTCCAGCTCGGCCACGGCGCGACGGCGGTACGGGCGCAGGTGCGGATCGGCGACGTACAGGGGCTCGGCACGCTGGAGGCGGTGCTCCAGGCCCGCCGTTCGCTGCGCGGGCTCGCGGAGCTGACCACGGTGGCGATGCCGAGGCTGCTGACCGGGGTGGCCGGCGCGGACGGCCTGGCGATGCTGCGGGACGCGGTGAAGATGGGCGCCGACGTGGTGGGCGGCTGCCCCGACCTGGACCCCGACCCCATCGGCTATGTGGAGACGGTGCTGGAGGTGGCCGCCGAGCAGGGCTGCCCGGTCGATCTGCACACCGACGCGGCGGACTCGGCCCGGCTGTCCCGGCTCGCGGCGATGGCGGGGGGTCTGCGTCCCGGCGTGGCCCTCGGCCCGTGCGCGGCGCTGGCCCACCTGCCCGCCGAGACCGCGCACCGCGTCGCGGACCGGCTCGCGGCCGCCGGGATCGCGGTGGTCTGCCTCCCCCAGGGCGGCTGCGCCGGCACCGACCGCCGGGGCACCGCGCCGGTACGGCTGCTGCGCGCGGCCGGGGTGCGCGTCGCGGCGGGCAGCGGCGCCCTGCGGGACCTGGCCAACCCGGTGGGCCGGGGCGACCCCCTGGAGGCGGCGTACCTCCTGGCCTCCGTGCACGGGATGCGCCCGGCCGACGCCTACGACACGGTCAGCGCGTCGGCGCGGGCGGTGCTGGGGCTGCCGGAGGTGCGGGTGGAGGCGGGGTTCCCGGCGGAGCTGCTGGCGGTGCGCGGGGAGGAGCTGGCGGGGGCGCTGTCGCTGGCGTACAGCAGGATCGTCGTGCACCGGGGGCGGGTGGTGGCCCGGACCAGCGCGGTGCGGGAGTACTGCAACTCGGCGGCCGAGGCGGAGCTGGGGCTGCCCCGGCAGGGCCGCAAGAGGCTGTCGTAACAGCGTTTTATCTACGGGGAGTTGGCCCACTTGTGGCACGGGTGGGTGCCGTGTGCGCCCCCGGTTGCCGTCGTGCGCCGTGGTCCTGAGGGGGGACGTTCTCCGGGCGGGGCGGGCTCGTGGGGCGGATGGGTCGCGGCGGGCGTACGGTCGTAGTCATGCGCATTGTCATCGCCGGAGGTCATGGTCAGATCGCGCTGCGGCTGGAGCGGCTGCTCTCGGCGCGCGGGGACGAGGTCGCGGGCATCATCCGCAAGCCGGAACAGGCGGCGGAGCTGCGGGCGGCCGGTGCCGACCCGGTCCTGCTGGACCTGGAGTCCGCGTCGGTGGAGGAGGTCGCGGAGGCGCTCAGGGGCGCCGACGCCGCCGTGTTCGCGGCGGGCGCCGGTCCGGGCAGCGGTACCGAGCGCAAGGAGACGGTGGACAAGGGCGCGGCGGTGCTGTTCGCCGACGCGGCGGTGCGGGCCGGGGTGCGCCGGTTCGTGGTGGTGTCCTCGATGGGCGCGGACCCGGACAACACCGGTACCGAGGTCTTCGACGTGTACCAGCGGGCCAAGGGCGAGGCCGACGCGTACGTCACCGCGCAGGACGCCCTCGACTGGACGATTCTGCGCCCCGGTTCGCTGACGGACGAGCCGGGCACGGGCCTGGTGAAGCTGGCGGCACACACCGGGCGGGGACAGGTCGCGCGGGACGACGTGGCGGCGGTGCTGGCGGACCTGGTGGAGTCGTCGTCGACGGCGGGGCTGACGCTCGAGCTGATCGAGGGGTCGGTGCCGGTGGCGGTCGCGGTGAAGGCGGTCGCGGGGAACTGAGGGGGGCGCAGGTTGTCTCAGAACAGCGGGAGCTGGCCGGGGAAGTCGGGGACGACGTAGCCGTCCAGCGTGGGCTGGGCCGCGCCGATCTGAGCGTGCTGCCGGGAGCCCGCGCAGGACACCATCTCCTGGCTCTCCCGCGCGCCGGGCGGGTCGTGGCGCGCGAAGCGGCCGGCGACGACGGCGATCTCGCGGTGGCACACGGGACAGGTTCTGCGGCGCGACGACATGGGGGCCATGGGACCAGTGTGCCCCGCGGGTCTGACAGGGCTGTTACTCACTTTCGGGTGACGCCTCCGGGATGGCCGGGGTGGCGTGACCTGGCGAAGTGAGGACTCGGCCCAGTGATCACAAGGGTTCTGTCCCTTTCGGGGCGTCAACTTGGTGCATTCTTCCTATGAATGGACGTTACAGCCAAGAGTCACGGAAACATGGTCGATCGGTAACACGGTTCACGTTTCCACCACATCTCCTCCGCATCCGGCCAAAGTGGTGTCTGCGCGGCCAGCAGGTCGCCATCCGCACACCGCACGTTTTCCGCCCCGGTCGTCCCGTGGGCGGGTGCCCGCACCTAGCAGGAGATCCTGTGACTTCGTCTTCCGTGACCGCCCGTCGCCTGGCCGCCGCCGCTCTCGCTGCCGGGGCGCTGGTCGGAGCGGCGGCCCTGCCGGCCACCGCCGCGGACCGCTCTCAGCGCGAGAACGTCGAGATCAGCCGCGTGCAGTACGACTCCCCCGGCGTGGACAACGGCTCCAACCGCTCCCTCAACAACGAGTGGGTTGAGGTCACCAACAACTCCCGTCAGCGCGTGAACCTCGACGGCTGGAGGCTGTCGGAGAACCGGCGCGGGGTCACCTACACCTTCCGCCACTTCAGCCTCGGCGCCCACCAGACCGTCCGCGTCCACACCGGCGTCGGCCGCGACACCGCCCGCGACCTCTTCCAGGACCGCCGCACCTACGTCTGGGACAACCGCCGCGACACCGCCACCCTCCGCAACGACTCCCGCCGCGTGGTGGACACCGTGACGTGGGGCGAGCGCAACCACCGCGACGACGACAACCGCGGCCACGACGGCCGGGGTCAGCACCGCCGCTGATCCGGCGCCCTGACGGGCGGGCCCGGACTCACCACGACCGGCGCGGACCCTTCTGGGGGGTCCGCGCCGGTTGTCGTCGTGGTCCGACCCGGAGACAGCGGGCCCGGCGTGGGAGAGCATGGGACGGACGACGCGTCGGGCCACTGCGAGGGGGTTGCCGGTGACGGGGCGGGGGATTTCCCGGCAGGAGCTGATCCGGAGGCGCCGCCGGAGCAGCCTGGTGGGGCGCCGGCAGGAGCAGGCCGCCTTCGAGGAGGCCCTGCGCCAGCCGCCCGACGAGGCGGCCAACTTCCTCTTCCACATCCACGGCCCGGCCGGTGTGGGGAAGTCCACCCTGGTCAGGCAGTTGGAGTCGGCGGCTCGCGAGGCGTCGGCCGTCACCGCCTACGTCGACGAGTCGGTGGCCGACGCCATCGAGGCCATGGAGTCGATCAGCGCCCAGGTCTCGCAACAGGGCGGGGAACTCAAGGCGTTCGACAAGCTCCTGTCCACCTATCGTCAGCGCCGGCACGAAGCGAGTACGAGCGCGGGCGAGATGCTCGCCGGCGCGGCGGAGCCCGGCCAGGGCAACGAGCAGCCGGCGCCGTCCCCGTCCAGCGTGATCGGCTCGCAACTGGCGCTCGTCGGGCTGGGCATGATCCCCGGCGTGGGCGCCTTCACCGGTGCCGTCGACCCGAACCAGGTCGCCGCGGGGGCCGACCGGTTCAAGGCGCTGCTGAGCAACCGCCTGCGCAGCCCCGAGGACGTCCAACTCGTCCTGTCACCCCTTCAGGTACTCACCCCCGTCTTCCTCAAGGGCCTGACGGAGGCCGCCGCGCGACGGCCGTGGCTCGTGCTCTTCTTCGACACCTACGAACGCACCGGGCCACTGCTGGACGCGTGGCTGCGCGACATCCTGGTGACCGAGCGGTACGGGCAGATGCCCGCCAACGTGCTGGTCGTGCTGGCGGGGCAGCCCCAACTGGACGCCCAGTGCTGGGGCGACTGGCTCGACCTGGTCACCGACCTGCCGCTGGAGGTGTTCACCGACACGGAGGCCCGTCAGCTCCTGGCGGCCAAGGAGATCACCGACGACAAGGTGGTCGAGGCGATCCTGGAGCTGTCGGGGCGGCTGCCCGTCCTGGTCTCGACCCTGGCGGACGCCCATCCCTCCAGCGTCACGGAAGTGGGCGACCCCAGCGACACGGCCGTGGAGCGATTCCTCAAGTGGGAGACGAACCCGGCCCGTCGGGCCGCCGCCCTGGCATGTGCGCTGCCGCAGGAGGTGGACGAGGACGTCTACCGCACGGTGGTGGCGGACGAGCACGCGCGCGAGGAGTTCAGTTGGCTCCGCACCCGCCCCTTCTTCATCCACCGCGCCGGCCGCGGGCACTACCACGACGTGGTGCGCTCGGCGATGCTCCGCCTCCAGCGTCAGCAGTCCCCGCAGCGCTGGAAGGAGCAGCACAGCGCCCTGGCGGAGGCGTTCCGGCAGCGGTGCCGCGAACTGGAGAGGGACCTCTCCGACGACCCGTGGGAAGACGAGCGCTGGCGGGGCCACAAGCTCCAGGAGACCTACCACCGGCTCTGCGCCGACCAGCACGCCGCCCTGCCCGCCGCACTCCGCGAACTGGTCGACGCCTACGACCACGACATCACCACCCTGCGCCGGTGGGCCCAGACCCTGTCGCGGGCCGGCCAGGACGCGGACGCGCCGCTCGTACGGAAGTGGGGCCAGGACGTCGCCGCCGCCCTGGACGAGCCGCACCCCGGTGCGGCGGTCCTGACGCTGCTCCTCTCCCGAGCCAACCTGGACGCCTCGGGCCAGAGCCTCGTGCACACGATCCGGGGCTGGGAGAGCCGCCGGGACGGGGAGTACGAGCAGTCGGTCACCGAGTACACCCGGGCGATCGAGCTCGATCCGACGCCCCGCGCCATCCGGGGGCGCGGCGAGGCCCTTCGCCGGGCGCGGCGGTACGAGGAGGCGCTCACCGACCTCGACCGGGCCATCGAGCTCGATCCCACGATGCCCTGGGCCATCCGCAGCCGCGGCCAGACCTGTCTGGCCATGGGCCGGTACGAGGCGGCGCTCGCCGACTTCGACCGCGCCATCGAGATCGAGCCCGGCAACAAATGGAGCATCAAGTACCGCGGTGAGACCTTCCGTATGGCCCAGCGCTACACGGAAGCGCTCGCCGATTTCGACCGGGCCATCGAACTCGACCCCGACGACGCGTGGTCCCTGGCGAGCCGCGGCCAGACGTATCGGCAGTTGGAAAGGAGCCAGGAGGCGCTGGCCGATTACACCCGCGCCATCGAGGTCGACCCGGCGTACGCGTGGGCCGTGACGAATCGCGGAATCATCTACCGGGAACTGAAGCGGTACGAGGAGGCGCTGGCCGACCACCATCGCGCGATCGAGATCGACCCGGAGTACAAGTGGGCGTACGTCAGCCGCGGCCAGACGTACCACGCGACGGGGCGCCACGAGGAGGCGCTGGCCGACTACACGCGCGCCCTGGAGATCGACCCCGCGTACGCATGGGCCCTGACCAACCGGGGGAACCTGCACCGGGATCTCAAGGAATACGAGAAGGCGTTGACCGATTACGGTCGCGCCGTCGAACTCAGCCCGGAAGACACCTGGCCCCTCGTCAATCGGGCCCAGTGCCGGCATGCGATGGGGTGTTACGAGGACGCCATAGCCGATTACACGCGCGTCATCGAGCTCAATCCCAAAGCGTGGTATTTCCTCTCCCGCAGCCGCTCGCACCGCGCGCTCGGACGATGGGACGAGGCCATCGCGGACCTTGCCCGGGCGATCGACCTGGACCCGACCGGTGCGATGCTCCACGCGGAACGCGGCTATGCCCTGCGCCTCTCAGGCCGGCACGACGAGGCACTCGCCCACTTCGACCGAGCCGTCGAACTCGCCCCCACGAGTCTCTTCTCCCTCACCAACCGTGGCGTCACCCACCGGCTGCTGGGGCACGTCGAGGAGGCTCTGGCGGATCTCACCCGCGCGATCGAGATCCACCCGGAGGACGGCTGGGCGCACTACGAGAGGGCAGTGGCACTCTTCCTGTCCGGTGACCGGGCGTACGAGGCCGAGTGCCGTCGCTCGATCGACCTCTGCTCCGCCGACTCAGGCGTCGACGACCGCCATCGGGTCGCGGCCCTGGGCAACCTGGTCCTCACCCACTGCCTGCTGTCCGCCTGGCCCGACGCCGAGACCCACCTCACCACCTTCCTGCACGCCCACCCCAACCCGGGCCAGCTCCACGAACTCCACACGGTGCTGCTGACCCTGCGAGCCGTGATCCCGTCCTCGGAGGAGCCCTTGTCCGCCTTGGCGGAACGCCTGCGGATGGATCTGGAGGCGTGACCACAGGTCTGCGACCAGAGGTGGCCGGAATTCCCAAACCCTCCGAAAATAGGCACTGCTGCCTCCCTCCACCCCGGCGTCTTTCCATCAGCACTGAGTGGCATGCTTGATCCCCATTCACGCTCAGGGGGTTTTCGTGCCACTCGTCGTCATCCAGCCCTCATACGGCAATGCCGCCGCCCGCCGACACTGGAAGGACACTCTCGACAGCCTCGTCGACTTCAGAACTCACCAACGGGCGGACCTTCTGACGTCGGCTCAGCGCAGGCAGCTCGATGAGTTCCATCCTGGCGGCACGGCGCGATTCTGGGGCGCGACTCAGGTTCAGGACGCGAAGATGGACCGCCTCCGTCCAGGAGATGTGGTCCTTTTCACTGGAAAGAAACACATACGCGGCATAGGCGAAATAGGCGCCTTGTTTCGCAACGCGTCATTCGCCAACAGCATGTGGTCCGAGGACCCAGTAAAGGGCAGCTGGCACAACGTTTACAGCCTCCTCTCCTTCACTTCCAGCGAGATCCCGTATGAGGAGGTGTGGGCCCTGCCCGGCTTCAACGCCGGGGACAACTTCATGGGCTTGCGCATACTGGATTCAGAGAAGGCTGAAACGATTCTCCAAGGCTTGGGGATCGAGACACAGGCGGAAATCGCAGACGCCAGCGCGCTGCAGGAGCCGGCCGCTCGCGCACTCCGGACCCATACAGCCATCGTGGACGGCGAAGCTCTGCACACTCCGACAACGCGATACGTGCTCGCGGAGCGCGAACTCGTGGTCAACCGGACCGAGGCCCTCCTCCTGCAGGAGTACGCCAAGTCACTTGGCATCGAGCAGCCTCAGCGGCTTCGCACGCCGGCCGGCATCACCGATCTCCACGTGCCCAGGCCTGATGGCAGCGAGGTCGTGGAAGCGAAACGAGCCAGTACGCGCCGATTCGTACGCGAGGCGCTCGCGCAGCTTCTCGACTACGCCCCCCACACGCCGGAGCCGGCCACTCTGCTCACGGCCCTGTTCCCCACCCGCCCGGCCGATCAGGATCTGGCTCTGCTCCACCGCTACGGCATCGACTGCGTCTACCGCACCCACCCCAGCACCTTCGAGCGCACACCAGCGGATCAGGAAGTACGAGTTGGGATGACACCGTTCTGGCAGCAGGGCGACCACCCGGCCTGAGCAAGTTGTCGCAGGATCAAGGCCTGCGGCCGGGCTCTCACTGCCTGGTTGCAGGCCGCTGATGCGGTGAGATGCCAGTTAATGACGCCACGCGGCCCGCCCGGCTCAGGTAGGGGATGGCGTCGCAGACGGTCACCGCACGTGCGGGCCACACCGTGACTGCTTACCTTCCCCGTTACTTGCGTATGGGGCTGCACCCTTCCGACCCGCCCAACAGCTGGCATCGCGATCCGCCAGATTTCGCCACCCCGCGCAAGCCGCCGATCAGCAGGTTTTAAACGATCTTCGCTGAAACTGCATCGCGCCATGGCAATGCACCCCGGATCGCCACGGCTTTCGCCACCCTTTTGGATCATGAAAGTTTCCCGGCCCCTTGATGCTCAGGTTGGTTTGGGGTTTCCTCGTCGTAGAGCCGAAAAGGCTCCGCGTCACGCGCAGGGCCTGGCTCCAGGTCGCATCCCGGAGCCAGGCCCACGCGCGGGGCTTCAGGCGAGTCCGGCCGTACAGCAAGCGGCCGGGCTCGCTTGTCGCCCAACCAGCCGTCCGGACCACCTATGGCGCATTACATGAAGTGCTCCACGCACCCCGCAATGGCAGTGACCGCCGTGAGGACCAGCGCTGCCATTTGAATCCAGTCCGGTAACTGGCTTCGCCCCTGGCAACGCTTTCGCCGTGTCGATCGCTCCATCTGATCCGAGCTCCCATCTATCAATGTTCCCAACGGGGTTGGGGCCCGCCAGGTGAGGCGGGCGCACAGGGAGAGAGATGTTCCGGACCCATCGCAACCTAACGCGCGCTCCGGTAGCGCACGCGGTGGTCCGAGGGTGGCGAATGCTGGCGAACAAAACGCCCGGCGCGCGGCGGGCGCGAGGGAAGCTCTGATGCAGCCACCCACGCACTGCCGCAGGCGCGGCCCTGTTGGGTCCACCTGGCTCAGCTCCGGTGTGAAGTCAGGTGGACACAGAGAGCGCGGGCGTGCTTTCCGGGGCTACGCCAAGTTCCTCGAGGACGGAGACGACGCGGCCAACGCCCAGGTCTCCGCGCGCCCGCGTCGGCACACTTCATCAACGGCGATCAACGACTCAGGGCCCGTGACCTGCTGTGATAGCAGGTCACGGGCCCTGAGTTTCCCGTGTGGCGGCGCCAGGATTCGAACCTGGGAAGGCGAAGCCGGCAGATTTACAGTCTGCTCCCTTTGGCCGCTCGGGCACACCGCCGGGGGGTGTTGGAAGGGGGTCCGCCTTGGCGGTGCTCCCTGGCAACGACGTAAACAATACCTGATGCGCGGGGGTGCTCCGCCACCCGGTTGATCGCCGTCCCCGGGGGCCGGGGGTGGCTAGGCTGGGGCGGATGCGGTCCGGCTGGATGCCGGGCTCGGCGGCCGGCGCCCCGGCGCAC
The DNA here is from genome assembly GCF_004784475.1 of Streptomyces bauhiniae. Taxonomy (GTDB): domain Bacteria; phylum Actinomycetota; class Actinomycetes; order Streptomycetales; family Streptomycetaceae; genus Streptomyces; species Streptomyces seoulensis. Next base: position 145,203 of record NZ_SRRT01000001.1, on the reverse strand, counting down.
GGTCCGCACCCGTTCCGCCCCCGATGCAAGGAGCCACAGGACATGGCCGACTCCAGTTTCGACATCGTCTCGAAGGTCGAGCGGCAGGAGGTCGACAACGCCCTCAACCAGACCGCCAAGGAGATCTCGCAGCGCTACGACTTCAAGGGCGTGGGCGCCTCGATCTCGTGGTCCGGCGAGAAGATCCTCATGGAGGCCAACTCCGAGGACCGGGTGAAGGCCGTGCTCGACGTCTTCGAGTCCAAGCTGATCAAGCGTGGCATCTCGCTGAAGGCGCTGGACGCGGGCGAGCCCCAGTTGTCCGGCAAGGAGTACAAGATCTTCGCGTCCATCGAGGAGGGCATCTCCCAGGACAACGCCAAGAAGGTGGCGAAGATCATCCGCGACGAGGGTCCCAAGGGCGTCAAGGCGCAGGTCCAGGGTGAGGAGCTGCGCGTCAGCTCCAAGAGCCGCGACGACCTCCAGGCCATCATCGCCCTGCTCAAGGGCAAGGACTTCGACTTCGCGCTCCAGTTCGTGAACTACCGGTAGTACCGGCCGCGCACCCCGCCCCGCCCCGGCTTCCCCGGCGGCGGGGCCCGGTATGTGCGATCGTTCCGGCATGAGCAGTGACTACGACCGTGTGCGGACCGGTATCGAGTTCATGACTGCCTATGTCTCCGGGGAGGAGCTCCTGACGGAGTATCTGAAGGAGCGGAAGCAGGAGGAACCCGGGGCGACGGACACGCTGCTGGACGGTACGGCGGCGCTGTGCGCGGCGCTGCTGCACACGCTGGCGCGTACGACGCGGCGGTCCGAGCACGAGATCCTTCAGGAGCTGGCTCGCGGCACGCATCGCAGTGAGCGCCGCTCTGAGGACTGACCCGTAAAAGGCGCTAGTCCCGCGAGTTGCCGAAGATCACCCGGTACAGGATCAGCAGCACCAGCGAGCCGCCGATCGCGGCCGCCCAGGTCGCACCGTCGTAGAAGTGCTTGGAGACCGGGTGGTCCAGCCAGCGTGACGAGATCCAGCCGCCGAGGAACGCGCCGGCGATGCCGATCAGGGTCGTGCCGAGGAAGCCGCCCGGGTCGCGGCCCGGCAGCAGCAGCTTGGCGATGGCTCCGGCCAGCAGGCCCAGGATGATCCAACCGAGAATGCTCATGCCAGGAACCTGCCCTTCGGCGCCGCGTCCGCACACCCGCGCTCCGTAAGAAGCCGGTGTGCCCTGTCCCCTGCCAGGACGCCGCGCGGGCGGGTTCCGGTTGCCTCAGGCGACGCGCGCGCCGAACGGCTCGTCGGTCCGGACGATCTCGCGGCCCAGCGGGAGCAGCGACACCGGGATCAGCTTGAAGTTGGCGATGCCGAACGGGATGCCGATGATCGTCAGGCACAGCGCGATGCCCGTGGTGATGTGGGCCAGGGCCAGCCACCACCCCGCCAGCACCAGCCAGAGCACATTACCGACGCACGACGGCGCGCCCGCGTCCCGGCGCTCGACGGTGGTGTACCCGAAGGGCCACAGGGCGTAGACGGCGATGCGGAAGGCGGCGATCCCGAAGGGGATGCCGATGATCGTGACGCACAGCAGCACGCCGGCGAGCACGTAGCCGAGGAACAGCCAGAAGCCGCTCAGGACGAGCCAGATGATGTTCAGAAGGGTCTTCACCGGTTTCGACCTGCCATCTTCTCCAGTCGGGCGATCCGCTCGGCCATGGGCGGGTGCGTGGAGAACATCCGCGACAGTCCCTGGCCGGGCCGGAACGGGTTGGCGATCATCATGTGGCTCGCGGTCTCGATACGCGGCTCCGGGGGCAGCGGGAGCTGCTGCGTGCCGCCCTCCAGCTTGCGCAGCGCCGACGCCAGCGCCAGCGGGTCGCCGGTGAGCTGGGCGCCGGACGCGTCCGCCTCGTACTCGCGGGAGCGGCTGACGGCCATCTGGATCAGGGTGGCCGCGATCGGGCCGAGGAGCATGGTCAGCAGCATGCCGATCAGGCCCGGGCCCTCGTCGTCGTCCGAGCGGCCGACCGGGATCAGCCACGCGAAGTTGACCAGGAACATGATCACCGAGGCGAGGGCGCCGGCCACGGACGAGATGAGGATGTCCCGGTTGTAGACGTGGCTCAGCTCATGGCCGAGGACCCCGCGCAGCTCGCGGGGGTCGAGCAGGCGCAGGATGCCCTCGGTGCAGCAGACGGCCGCGTGGCGCGGGTTGCGGCCGGTGGCGAAGGCGTTGGGCGCCTCCGTGGGCGAGATGTACAGCCGGGGCATGGGCTGGCGGGCCTGCGTGGAGAGTTCGCGCACGATCCGGTACAGCTCGGGCGCCTCGAACTCGCTCACCGGGCGCGCCCGCATCGCGCGCAGGGCCAGCTTGTCGCTGTTCCAGTACGCGTACGCGTTCGTGCCGAGCGCGACCAGGACCGCGACGATCAGCCCCGTACGGCCGAAGAAGCTGCCGATGACGATGATGATCGCCGACAGCGCCCCGAGAAGTACTGCGGTCCTGAGCCCGTTGTGCCGGCGGTGCACCCTGACCCTCCCGATCGTGCGGCGCGGGAACCCTTCGGTCCAGTGGACCCTCCCGATCAGGACAACGCCAGGCGAAGGCCACGAGTTCCCAGGTGGGCGCGGTGGCGCGGACACCCGTACGAGTGAGCGAGGTGCGCCGCGCCCGTCAGAAGAGGGTCGTGGCGGCGAAGCGCAGCACCAACTGGGGTGCGCCCGAGAGGGCCACGCCGACGGCCGCGGTGAGGGCGAGCGCGACGGTGAGCGGGGCGGGGACGCGGTGCCGTACGGGCTCGCCCTCGGGGGCGCGGAACAGCAGGGCCGTCCACCGGAGGTAGTAGTAGAGCGCGATCACCACGTTGACGGCCATGACCACGGCGAGCCAGCCGAGTCCGGCGTCCACGGCCGCCGAGAACACCGTGACCTTGGCGAACAGTCCGATCACGCCCGGCGGGAGCCCGGCCAGGCACAGCAGGAAGAAGGCCAGGAGGACGGCGGTGACGGGGTTGGTGGCGTACAGGCCCCGGTAGTCGGCGAGCCGGTTGAGCGGCTTCGTACGGCCCACCAGGGCGGCCACCGCGAAGGCGCCGAGGTTCACGGCGGCGTACATCAGGGCGTAGGCGACGGTGGAGCCGATCGCCTTCTCGCCGTCCCGCGTGTACCCGGCGGCGGCGATCGGCACCAGGAGGTAGCCGGCCTGGCCGATGGAGGACCAGGCGAGCAGCCGTACCGCGCTGTACGCGCGCGTGGAGCGCTGCCGCAGCGCGCCGGCGTTGCCCGCGGTCATGGTGAGCGCGGCCAGGACGGCGAGGGCGGGGCCCCAGACGTCGGCGTACGACGGGAAGGCGACCACGGTGACGAGGATCAGGCCGGAGAAGCCGACCGCCTTGCCGACGACCGAGAGGTAGGCGGCGACCGGGAGCGGCGCGCCCACATAGGTCTCGGGCACCCAGAAGTGGAAGGGCACGGCGGCGGTCTTGAAGGCGAAGCCGACCAGGGTGAGGACGACGCCGGTCTGGACGAGGGTGTGGAGCTGGCCGTCGACGCCGGGCAGGCGGCGGGCGATCTCGGTGAGGTGCACGGTGCCGGTGGCGGCGTAGACGAAGCTGACGCCCATCAGGCTGACGGCGGTGGCGGTGACCGAGGAGAGGAAGAACTTCAGGGCGGCCTCGGCCGAGCGGGCCTCGCCGTGGCGGATGCCGACCAGGGCGAAGGCGGGCAGGGAGGCGACCTCCAGGGCGACGATCAGGGTGGCGAGGTCGCGGGAGGCGGGCAGCAGGGCGGCGCCGGCCGCCGAGGAGAGCAGCAGGAACCAGAACTCCCCCGCCGGGACGCGCCGCCGGTCGTCCTGGACGCCGGTCACGGACAGCAGGGCCGCGAGCAGGGCGCCGCCGAGGACGAGGAACTGGATGACGACCGTGAAGTGGTCGGCGGTGTAGCTGCACGCGCGCGTGGAGCCGGTCAGGCAGAAGGTGGCACGGTCGCCGTCCAGCAGCGGCAGCAGCATGAGCGCGGCGGCGGCCAGGCCGGCGACGGAGAACCACCCGAGGAGCGGCTTGCGGGCCTCGGGCAGAAACAGGTCGGTGACGAGCACGGCGAGGGCCGTGACGGCGACGATGACGGGCGGGGCGATGGCGAGCCAGTCGACGGACTGGATCAGCGCGTTCACCGCGGGTGCGGCCAGGTGCTTCACCGCGGCCGAGGACGCCGTGTGCAGCGCGTACTCGGCCGCGTGGCCGCCGAAGGACTGGGCCAGGGCGGTCATCGGGTGCCTCCTGCGAGGAGCTGCTGCACGGCCGGGTCGCTGAGGCCGAGCAGGGCCCTGGGCCAGAGTCCGGCGAGGACGGTGAGGACGACGAGCGGGGTCCAGGCGGCGAACTCGTAGCCGCGCACGTCGGCGAGTTCGGGCAGGTCCTGGCGCGGGTCGCCCATGCAGACGCGGCGGACCACGACCAGCAGGTACGCGGCGGTCAGCAGGGTGCCGAAGGCGCCGATCGCCAGGAAGACCAGGTAGGCGGCCCGGCTGAGGCCGGCGGCGGGCTGGAACGCGCCGAACAGGGCGAGCATCTCGCCCCAGAACCCGGCGAGTCCGGGCAGCCCGAGCGAGGCGACGGCGCCGAAGGCGAGCAGCCCGCCGAGCCGCGGGGCCCTTCCGTAGAGGGCGCCCCCGCTGTGCGCGGCCAGGGTGTCGAGGTCGGTGCTGCCGGTGCGGTCCTTCAGCGCGCCGACCAGGAAGAACAGCAGGCCGGTGATGAGGCCGTGGGCGATGTTGGCGAACAGGGCGCCGTTCACGCCGGTCGGGGTCATGGTCGAGATGCCGAGCAGCACGAAGCCCATGTGGCCGACCGAGGAGTACGCGATCAGCCGCTTCAGATCGCCCTTCGCGCCCCGCCTGGCCAGCGAGAGGCAGGCCAGGGACCCGTAGATGATCCCGACCACGGCGAACGCGGCGAGGTACGGCGCGAAGACCCGGAAGCCGTCGGGCGCGACCGGGAGCAGGATGCGGACGAACCCGTACGTGCCCATCTTCAGCAGGACGCCGGCCAGCAGCACCGAGCCGACGGTCGGGGCGGCGGTGTGGGCGTCCGGCAGCCAACTGTGCAGGGGCCACATCGGCGCCTTCACGGCGAGGCCGATCCCGATCGCCAGAACGGCGATGACCTGCACGGATGTGGTCAGCGACCGGCCGTTGTCAGTGGCGAGTGCCACCATGTCGAATGTGCCCGCTTCTGTCCCGATCAGGAGCAGGCCGAGCAGCATGATCACGGAGCCGAGCAGCGTGTACAGGATGAACTTCCACGCGGCCCGGGTCCGGCCCTCGCCGCCCCAGCGGGCGATGAGGAAGTACATCGGGATCAGCACGGTCTCGAAGGCCAGGAAGAACAGGACGAGGTCGAGCACGGCGAAGGAGGCGAGGGTGCCCCCTTCGAGCAGCAGGACCAGGGCGGTGAACGCCTTCGGGGAGGGCCCCGCGGGCGGCTTGAAGTAGGAGTGGAGCGCGCAGAGGAAGGTCAGCAGCGCGGTCAGGAGAAGAAGGGGGAGGGAGATGCCGTCGATGCCGAGGTGGATGCGCACATGGAGTGCGGGAATCCAGCTCATGTCGGTCGTGGCCTGCATCTTCGAGGGGTGGTCGTGGTCGAAGCCGAGCGCCAGGACGATCGCGGCGATGAGGACCACACCGGTCACGGTCACACCGTGCCGGAGCACGGCCTGCTCGGGCGACCTGCCCTTCAGTCCGGGCGGGGCCGGCAGGAGGGCAGCGGCCGCGCCGAGGAGCGGTACGGCGACGACGAACGCCAGAAGGAACTGCATCACTGATTCGCTGATACCGATCACGCCCGCTCACGCTCCCGAGGCGACGAGGAGGACGGCGACCGTCAGGACGACGGTGCCGGCGAGCAGCGCGCTCACATAGGTCTGCACATTGCCGGTCTGCGCCCGCCGTACGGCCGCGCCGAGCAGCCGGGGCAGGGCGGCGGCGCCGCGTACGTAGGTGTCGACGACCTCGCGGTCCAGGAAGCGGACCAGGCTCGCCGCGCCCAGTACCGGGCGGACGAACAGCGCCGAGTACACGGCGTCCAGGTGGAAGCCCGACGCGGCGGGCCCGTACAGCGGGCCGAGCAGCAGGCGGCCGGGGTCGGCCGGGTCGCGGGCCTCCGCGATGTCGCCGTACGCCGGTTCGTGGGCGGCGATGGCCTCGGCCTCGACCAGGCCCGCGTCGCCCTCCGGATGGGCGGCGACGGCGCCCAGCGGGACGCGGGACGCCCGGGCGGCGGCACGCTGCCAGGCGCCGTAGGCGAGCAGGCCGCCGACCACGGCGAGGCCGGTGCCGAGGATGGAGGTGAGCAGGGTGGGCGCGAGGCTTCCGCCGTCGAACCAGCCGGGGAGCGTGCGGTAGGCGAGCGCGCCGAACGCCAGCGAGGGCACGGCCAGCACCCAGAGCACCACGGTCATGGTGAGCGGCTGACGGCCGTGATCCGGGGCTTCGGCGCCCTGGCCGCGGAAGGCCAGCAGCCAGAGCCGGGTGGCGTAGGCGGCGGTGAGCAGGGCCGTGGCGAGCGCGGCGACGAGCACGATCCAGCCGGCGGCGCCCGGTGCCGGGCCGGGGTGGCCGGTGGCGAGGCGTTCGGCGGCGCCAAGGACGGACTCCTTGGAGAAGAACCCGCTGAACGGCGGGATCGCGGCCAGCGCGAGCAGGGCCACGGTCATCGTCCAGAAGGCGTCCGGGACGCGGTCGCGCAGGTGGCTCATCCGGGACATGGCGGCCAGCGAGTTGGTGCCGGCGGCGTGGATGACGGCTCCGGCGGCGAGGAACAGCAGCGCCTTGAAGGCGCCGTGGGAGAGGAGGTGGAAGACGGCGGCACCGCGGTCGCCGACGGCGAGGGCACCGGTCATGTAGCCGAGCTGGCCGATCGTCGAGTAGGCGAGGACGCGCTTGATGTCGTCCTGGGCGAGGGCGGCGAGGCCGGAGCCCAGCATGGTGACGGCGGCCATCACCGCGAGGACCGTCATCGCGGCGGCGGACGCCTCGAACACGGGGAGGAGACGGGCTACGAAGTAGACACCGGCGGCGACCATCGTGGCCGCGTGGATCAGCGCGGAGACGGGCGTGGGGCCCGCCATCGCGTCGGGGAGCCAGGTGTGCAGCGGGAACTGCGCCGACTTGCCCGCCACGCCCGCGAGGAGCAGCAGCGCGATCAGGGTGGGGTGGTCGAGTCCGCCGCTCGCCACGGCGCCGAGGACGCGGGTGATGCGGAAGGACCCGGCATCCGTGCCGAGCGCGAACAGGCCGATCAGGAACGGGACGTCACCGAGCTTGGTGACCAGGAACGCCTTGAGGGAGGCGGCGCGGGCCTCGGGGGTGCCCCAGTAGTGGCCGACCAGGAAGTAGGAGCAGATGCCCATGACTTCCCAGCCGACCAGCAGCACGATCAGGTCGCCGGAGTAGACGACGAGGAGCATCGCGGAGGTGAAGAGGGAGACGAGGGCCGCGTAGGAGGGGTAGCGGGGGTCGTCGCGCAGGTAGCCGGTGGAGTAGATCTGCACGCAGGCCGCCACGAAGGCCACCAGGATCGCGACGAGCGCGGCGAAGCCGTCGATGTGCAGCGCCAGGTCGACCGGAACCGAGCCGGTGGGCGTCAGCAGGGTGGACGCGTCGACGGCCCGGCCGCCGCCCTGGCGGACCGCGACCAGCGCGGCCAGTACGAGCGAGGCCAGCGGTGGCAGCACGGCGAGCGGGCGGACGAAGCCGGGCGCGGTGCGGCCCAGCAGGAGTCCGGCGACGGCGCCGAGGAAGGGCAGGAGGGGGACGAGCGCGGCGAGGGTGGTCGTGGTCACGCGGTGGCCTCAGCCTTCTCGGTCCCGAAGGCGTCGGGGTGGTCGGGGTCGTCGCCGGGGGTCTCGGCGGTGTCGCGGAGCCGGTCGATGTCGGCGGTGCCCCGGTCGCGGTAGACGGCGAGGACGATCGCCAGGCCGATGCCGATCTCGGCGGCCGCGATGGCGATGGTGAACAGGGTCAGCGCCTGGCCGGAGTGCAGGGTGTCCTTCGCGGCCCGGCTGAGCCAGACGTCGAAGGCGACGAGGTTGAGGTTGACGGCGTTGAGCATCAGCTCGACCGACATCAGGACCAGGATGGCGTTGCGACGGGCGAGGACGCCGTAGAGGCCGGTGCAGAAGAGGAGGGCGGCGAGTACGGCGGGATAGGCGAGGTGCATCAGCGGGCGCCTTCCTTGTCGCCGGGGGTCTTGGCCAGGCTCGGGGTGCCGGCCGCCTCCGCCTTGCTCTTGCGGGACAGCACGATCGCGCCGACCAGGGCCGCGAGGAGCAGCACGGACAGCGCCTCGAAGGGCAGCACCCAGTGCCGGAAGAGGCTCTCGCCGGTGACGCGGGTGGTGCCGGCGGCCGGGCCGTCCAGGTCGATCCAGGTGGCGCGGAACGCGTCCGTCACCACCCAGACCAGGGCGCCCGCCGCGCCCACGGCGACGACGAGCGCGGGCAGCCGGTTGCCCGAATCGGCGTCCGGGGAGCGGCCGATGGGGGCGCGGGTGAGCATCAGCCCGAAGAGGAGGAGGACGACGACGGAGCCGACGTAGATGAGGACCTGGACCCAGGCGATGAACTCGGCGGTGAGCAGCAGGTATTCGACGGCCAGGCCGCCGAGGGTGACCACCAGCCACAGGGCGGCGTGCACCAACTGGCGGGTGGTGACGGTGATCAGCGCGGCGCCGAGGGTGACCAGGCCGACGAGGAGGAACGTGATCTCGACGCCGGTCGGGGACAGGAAGCCGTGCGGGGCGGTGGCGGCGAGGCTCACTGGTCTCCCTCCTGGTCCGGGGTCTGGTCGGTCTGTCCGGCGGTCTGTTCCGCTTGCTCGGCGGCCTGGGCGGCGGCCAGTTTGTCGGCGGTCTTGCGGGCGGCGGCGATCTCCTTCGGCTCCTCCGCGTGCGGGTCCAGCGCGGGCGGGGCCGGGACGGTCCACATCCACTCGCGGAGCTTGTCGCGCTCGTGGGTCAGTTCGCGGATGTCGGTCTCGGCGTACTCGAACTCCGGGGACCAGAACAGCGCGTCGAAGGGGCAGACCTCGATGCAGATGCCGCAGTACATGCAGAGGGAGAAGTCGATGGCGAACCGGTCGAGGACGTTCCGGCTGCGCTCGCGGCCGCCGGGGGCGGCGGCCGGGACGGTCTCCTTGTGGGAGTCGATGTAGATGCACCAGTCGGGGCACTCACGGGCGCAGAGCATGCAGACCGTGCAGTTCTCCTCGAACAGGCCGATCACTCCGCGCGTGCGGGGCGGGAGGTCGGGCTGCACGTCGGGGTACTGCTCGGTGACCGTCTTCTTCGTCATCGTGCGCAGGGTGACGGCGAGGCCCTTGGCCAGGCCGGAGAAGGGGACGGACATCAGGCGGTCACCACCTTGACGACGCCGGTGAGGGCGATCTGGGCGAGGGCGAGCGGGACGAGGACGGTCCAGGACAGTTTCTGGAGCTGGTCCTCGCGCAGCCGGGGGTAGGTGACGCGGAGCCAGATCACCAGGAAGGCGAGGAGCGCGGTCTTCACCAGGGTCCACACCCAGCCGAGCCCGTCGGCACCCCAGGGGCCGTGCCAGCCGCCCAGGAAGAGCACGGTGGTCAGACCGCACAGGACGACGATCCCCGCGTACTCCGCGAGCAGGAACAGGGCGAAGCGCAGGCCGGTGTACTCGGTGTACGCGCCGAAGATGATCTCCGAGTCGGCCACCGGCATGTCGAACGGCGGCCGTTGCAGCTCGGCGAGTCCGGCGACGAAGAACACCACCGCGCCGGTGAGCTGCCAGGGCAGCCACCACCAGTGGAAGGCGGTCACGATGCCGGGCAGCGAGACCGTGCCGGCCGCCATCGCCACGGAGGCGGCGGCGAGCAGCATCGGGAGTTCGTACGCGAGCAACTGGGCGGCGGTACGCAGGCCGCCCAGCAGGGAGAACTTGTTCGCGCTGGCCCAGCCCGCCATCAGCGAGCCGAGGACGCCCACGCCCATCACCGCGAGCACGAAGAAGATGCCGGCGTCCAGCACTTGGCCTACGGCACCGGCGCTCGGGCCGATCGGGATGGCGAGCAGTACGAGGAGGTACGGCAGCAGGGCGACTGCCGGGGCGAGTTGGAAGACGCGGCGGTCGGCGCCCGCCGGGACCACGTCCTCCTTCTGCGCGAACTTCACGCCGTCCGCGACCAGTTGGGCCCAGCCGTGGAAGCCGCCCGCGTACATCGGGCCGAGGCGGCCCTGCATGTGGGCCATCACCTTGTGCTCGGTCTGGCCGATGACCAGCGGGAACGTCAGGAACACCACGAACACGACGACGAGTCGCAGGGCGACGTCCAGCACGTCGTTCACTGCGCGCCTCCTGCGGGGTCGTCGGGGGTGTCGGTGGGTTCTTGCTCGGGGGCAGGGGGTGTCTTCGGCGGCTCGTCGGCCTCCTCGAAGGCCGGCCGGGCGTGATGCCAGGGCGCGTCCGCGCTGCGACGCTGCGCTGGCTGGGCCGGCTTCTTCGGCTCGGTCGGCTGCGCGGGCTCGACAGGCTCAGTCGGCCCACTCGCTCCGCTCGGTTCCGAAGGCTCGGTCGGCTCTGCCGGTGCTGAGGGCTCAGCAGGCTCGGGCGTCCCGGTCCGCTGCGAGGCCGATCCCTGCGCGGCGCTGCGCGACCTGCGCGATCCCTGCGGCGCCTCGGCGCCGGGCTCCGCCGAACCCTGACTGACCGAACCCTCGCTAGCGCTCCGCATCCGGCGCGGCGAAGCCCCGGCGCCCGGCTCCCCCGCGCCCTGGGCGGCCGAGCCTTCGTCCGCGCTCCGCGTACGCCGAGGTCCAGCAGCCGGACCCGACTCCGGAGCCACCTGACTCGCAGAGCCGTCGCCAGCACCCCTCATCCGCCGACCGGGAGCCCCAGCATCCGGCTCCCCCGCACTCTGACTGGCCGAGCCTTCGCTCGCACTCCGCGTCCGCCGAGGCCCAGCAGCCGCACCCGACTCCGAAACACCCTGACTCGCCGAGCCCTCGCTCGCACTCCGCATCCGCCGAGGCCCAGCAGCAGCCCCCGACTCCGATGCCGCCTGACTGGCCGACCCCTCGCTCGCACTGCGAGCCCGGCGCGGCCGAGCAGTCTCCTCCGCTCCAGCACCCCCAGCCCGCCGGGCCGGACGCTCTCCGGCCGCCGCCCCCCTCGCGGGACGCGACGGCGCCGGCGGCAGTTGCCCCTTCAGCGGGCCCCACTCGTTGGGATCAGGCACCCCCGGCGGCAGCATCTGGCGGCGCTTGGGGCCGCCGTGCTCCGACTCGCCGGGCTCCTTCGCCCCCGGCCACGCCTTGGCGACGCGGGCGGCGAGGACGAAGTCCTTGCGGAGGGGGTGGCCCTCGAAGTTCTCCGGGAGGAGCAGGTGGTCCAGGCCCGGGTGATCCGTGAAGTCGACCCCGAACATCTCGTGGGTCTCCCGCTCGTGCCAGGCGGCGCCCGCGTACACGCCGACGGCGCTCGGCAGCACCGGCGCCTCGTGCGGGACGGTCGTGCGCACCAGCAGCCGGCGCACCGGGTGCAGGGCGACGACGTGGGCGGAGACCCGGAAGCCGGTACCGGGTTCGTCGACCGCGCTCAGCCAGTCGAAGTAGGTGCAGGTCAGCGTCGTACGGGCCGTCTGAAGCGCGGTGAGCCACGCGGCGGGAGGCACGTCGACGGTGAGGACGTCGTACGACTCCTCGGCGGTGGCGTCGGGGCCGAAGAGTTCGTCCACCGGGGCGGGCAGCCAGCCGGGCGCGGTCATCGCGCGCCCCCCTCCGCGGAGGGCACGGCCGGCGGACGTACCAGGTCGCTCTGGAGCGCGGCGGCGGACGGCCGGGAACCGTACCGCTCGGCCAGCGACTCGCGGGCGATCTTCTCCTGGAGCTTGAGGATGCCCTGGAGCAGCGCCTCGGGGCGCGGCGGGCAGCCCGGCACGTACACGTCGACCGGGATGATCTGGTCGACGCCCTTGGTGACGGAGTAGGAGTCCCAGTACGGCCCGCCGCAGTTGGAGCAGGCGCCGAAGGAGATGACGTACTTCGGCTCGGGCATCTGCTCGTACAGCCGCTTCACGGCGGGCGCCATCTTGTCGGTGACCGTGCCGGAGACGACCATCAGGTCGGCCTGGCGGGGGCCCGGCGCGAAGGGGATGACGCCGAGCCGGATGAAGTCGTGGCGGGCCATCGACGCGGCGATGAACTCGATCGCGCAGCAGGCGAGGCCGAAGTTGAAGACCCAGAGCGAGTAGCGGCGGCCCCAGTTGAGGACGACCTTCATCGGCTCGGGGGCCAGCCGGGCGAGCGCGCCCAGACGCTTCGGCTCGGGCAGCAGCACCGGCTCGGGGGCGGCCGGATTCACGTCCATGTCAGGACGCCCTTCTTGTAGGCGTACAGCAGGCCGACGGCGAGGAAGCCCAGGAAGATAAACATCTCCACCAGGGTGGCCGCGCCGTAGCCGGGGGCGGCGAAGACCGTCGCCCAGGGGAACAGGAAGATCGAGTCGACGGCGAAGATGACGTACAGGAAGGCGTAGACGTAGTACCGGACCTGGGTGTGGGCCCAGCCCTCCCCGACGGGGTCGACGCCGCACTCGTAGGTCATGAGCTTCTCGGGGGTCGGCACGACGGGCCGCAGCAGGCGGCCGGCGCCGAAGGCGGCCGCGACGAAGAGCACGCCGACGACGGCGAGCAGGCCCACGACCGAGTAGGACCCGAAGTAGTCCGACCCGGTGCCGCCCGCGGCGACCGTCGTCACCCCCAACGTCTCCCGCACCGTCCGTCCCTCGCTCCCTGACCGGGTGTCCTCCGTGGCCTCCGCGCATCGTGTGACGGATGCGGCCGGAGGTTTGCGTACGCACGGGAGTCTAGGCCCTGATAAAGCGCCCGTAAGCAGGCCGTGACGCCCAGCGAGGCCGGGGGTGGGGTTTTCCCCAGGGCCCGGAAGGCGGTCCACCGCATGGCGTACGGGCCTTCGGGCACGGCAGGCTGGCCGCCATGACCGCTCCCGCTCCCGCCGCCGGACCGGCCGGCGACCCCGGCCGTCCGCCGTCCGCCCGGCTCGCCTTCGACGCGCACACCTGGAAGGAGATCGCGCATCTCCTGCTGAACCTGCCGCTGGCGGTGGTGGGCTTCGTGTACGCGGTCACCGTGCTGTCCGTGAGCGGGGGCCTCACCGTCACGGTACTCGGGCTGCCGCTGCTGGCGGGCTCCCTGCTGGGCGCCCGGCTGCTGGGCAGGCTGGAGCGGGCGCGGGTGCGCGTGCTGCTCGGGGTGCGGGTGCCGGAACCGTCGCCGCTGCTGTTCGCCCGGAGCGGCGGGGTGGTGCGGCGGCTGTGGCAGGCGCTGCGGGACCCGGTGGGCTGGCGGTCGCTGCTCTACTGCCTGATCCGGCTGCCCTGGGGCGTGCTGACCTTCACCACGATGATGGTCGCGTTCTTCGTGCTGTGGCCGGTGCTGGGCTATCTGGCGCGGGGTCTGGCGAACGTGGACCGGGCGCTGGCCCGCGCGCTGCTGGCGCCGTCGGACGAGCTGGAGCGCCGGATAGCGGAGCTGGAGTCGGACCGGGGAGTCGTGGTCGACACCGCCGCCGCCGACCTCCGCCGGATCGAACGCGACCTCCACGACGGCGCCCAGGCACGGCTGGTCAACCTCGCCATGGGACTCGGACTCGCCAAGGAAAAACTCCACCACGACCCCGAAACAGCCGCCCGCATGGTCGAAGAAGCCCACGGCGAAGTCAAAACCGCCCTCAAAGAACTCCGCGACCTCGCCCGAGGCATCCACCCCGCCATCCTCACCGACCGAGGACTCGACGCAGCCCTCTCCCACATCGCCGCCCGCTGCACCGTCCCCGTCACCCTCACCGTCGACCTCCCCACCCGACCCGCACCCGCCATCGAAGGCATCACCTACTACACCGCCAGCGAACTCCTCCAGAACATCAGCAAACACAGCCACGCCCACACCGCCACCCTCGACCTCTGGCACACCCCCCACCACCTCATGCTCCAAATCCGCGACGACGGCGTAGGCGGAGCCGACCCCGCCCATGGATCAGGACTCGCCGGACTCACCGAACGCCTCGGCGCGGTGGACGGAGTGTTCGTCGTGGACTCCCCGCCCGGCGGACCCACGGTCATCACCGCCGAGCTGCCCTGGCGGGACCGTGAGGACGAGCGCCGCGCCGGACGGTAGGGAAAACCCCCTGTTCAAGACGGGGACGCACGCCATGGCCCGCACCCGGCCGCACGCAGCAGTCTGAGCAGGCAAGCCCACATGAGGAGAACGGGGACACCACCGATGGCCACGCACTACACGCCGTACCGGGACGAGCCGGCCCGCCACCGCCTCCCCGCCGCGCTGCGGGCGCCGCTGGAGGCGCGGACCTGGCGGATGCTGGGATACGCGCTGACCGGACTGCCGGTGGCCGTCGCCCTGTTCGTCTGGACGGTCACGATGATCTCGCTCGGCGCCGGCCTGCTGGTGACCTTCGTCGGGGTACCGGTCCTCGCGCTGGCCCTGGTCGGCTGCCGGGGCTTCGGGGCGCTGGAGCGGGCGCGGGCCGGGGCGCTGCTGAAGGTGCGGGTGGCCGCGCCGGAGCCGCTCAGGCCCAGCGGACCGGGGCTGCTGCCCTGGCTCGGCGCGGTGCTCAAGAGCGGCTCGTCCTGGCGGCACCTGGTGTACGCGCTGGTCCACTTCCCGTGGGCGGTGTTCTCCTTCTCGGTGGCCATCAGCTTCTGGACGTACGGCTGGGCGCTGCTGACGTATCCGCTGTGGTTCTGGGTGTTCCCGATGTGGGCCGGGCAGGGCGGCATCCAGCTCTACGGGGACGACCACCACAGCGTCTACCTGGACAACCCCTTCGAGATCACCGCGACCGCGCTGGTCGGGCTGGTGTTCACGCTGCTCACCCCGTGGCTGCTGCGGGCGCTGACCACGGTGGACGGGCTGCTGGTGCGCGGGCTGCTCGGCCCCTCCCGGCTGACGGCCCGCGTGGAGGAGCTGGAGTCGGACCGGGGTGTCGTGGTCGACACCGCCGCCGCCGACCTCCGCCGGATCGAGCGGGACCTGCACGACGGCGCCCAGGCACGGCTGGTCAACCTCGCCATGGGACTCGGACTCGCCAAGGAAAAACTCCACCACGACCCCGAAACAGCCGCCCGCATGGTCGAAGAAGCCCACGGCGAAGTCAAAACCGCCCTCAAAGAACTCCGCGACCTCGCCCGAGGCATCCACCCCGCCATCCTCACCGACCGAGGACTCGACGCAGCCCTCTCCCACATCGCCGCCCGCTGCACCGTCCCCGTCACCCTCACCGTCGACCTCCCCACCCGACCCGCACCCGCCATCGAAGGCATCACCTACTACACCGCCAGCGAACTCCTCCAGAACATCAGCAAACACAGCCACGCCCACACCGCCACCCTCGACCTCTGGCACACCCCCCACCACCTCATGCTCCAAATCCGCGACGACGGAATCGGCGGAGCCGACGCCAGCCGGGGCACCGGCCTCGCGGGCCTGGCCGAGCGGCTCGGCGCCGTCGACGGGGTCCTGGTGGTGGACTCCCCGCCCGGCGGACCGACCGTCGTGACCGCGGAACTGCCCTGGCGCGCCTGACGGAGCTGGAATGCTGGGCCTCCTTGTCGACAGGCGTATGGGGGCTCGGGGAATCGTGGAGAACAAGGTGCGTGTGGTCATCGCCGAGGACTCGGTGCTGCTCAGAGAGGGGCTGACCCGGCTGCTGACCGACCTCGGCCACGAGGTGGTGGCCGGGGTCGCGGACGCGAAGGCGCTGCTCGCCGCCATCGCGGAGCTGGCCGGCCAAGGCGAGCTGCCGGACGTGGTGGTGGCGGACGTCCGGATGCCGCCGACGCACACCGACGAAGGGGTGCGGGCCGCCGTGGAGCTGCGCGGCCGCCACCCGGACCTCGGGGTGCTGGTGCTGTCGCAGTACGTGGAGGAGCGGTACGCCACCGAACTGCTGGCCGGGTCCAGCCGGGGCGTCGGCTATCTGCTGAAGGACCGGGTGGCGGACGTGCGCGAGTTCGTCGCCGCCGTGGAGCGGGTCGCGCAGGGTGGTACGGCGCTGGACCCGGAGGTGGTGGCGCAGTTGCTGGGCCGCAGCCGCAAGCAGGACGTGCTGGCCGCACTGACCCCGCGCGAGCGGGAGGTGCTGGGGCTGATGGCGGAGGGGCGGACCAACTCGGCCGTGGCCCGCCGGCTCGTGGTGAGCGACGGGGCGGTGGAGAAGCACGTCAGCAACATCTTCATGAAGCTGGGCCTGACCCCGAGCGACGGAGACCACCGGCGTGTTCTGGCGGTGCTGACCTATCTGAACTCCTGACGGCACCCAGACTGTGGCGAGTCCACATAACGGGAGATACCCAAGCGATCCTCGGAAGCCGACCCTGAGCGACGTAGGGTTGACCCTGGGATTGGTCCGGGGGAAGACCGCCCCCGGACGGCCGCCTCGAAGGAGGTCCAGTTCAGTGACCAGTCAGGTCAGCAGCCCGGCGGAGCAGGCCGACGAGAACGCCGCGGGCGAGCAGCGCAGACCGGGCGGAGCGAAGGACGTACGGCGCCTGAACCGGGTGATCATCCGGTTCGCGGGGGACTCCGGTGACGGTATGCAGCTCACCGGGGACCGGTTCACCTCGGAGACCGCGTCCTTCGGCAACGACCTCTCCACCCTTCCCAACTTCCCCGCCGAGATCCGCGCGCCCGCCGGCACCCTGCCCGGCGTCTCCTCGTTCCAGCTCCACTTCGCCGACCACGACATCCTCACCCCGGGCGACGCGCCGAACGTGCTGGTCGCCATGAACCCCGCCGCCCTGAAGGCCAACGTCGGCGACCTGCCGCGCGGCGCCGAGATCATCGTCAACACGGACGAGTTCACCAAGCGGGCCCTGGCCAAGGTGGGGTACGCCGACTCCCCGCTGGACGACGGCTCGCTCGATGGTTATCACCTGCACCCGGTACCGCTGACCACGCTCACGGTGGAGGCGCTGAAGGAGTTCGACCTCTCCCGCAAGGAGGCCGAGCGCAGCAAGAACATGTTCGCGCTGGGGCTGCTGAGCTGGATGTACCACCGGCCGACCGAGGCCACCGAGAAGTTCCTGACCACGAAGTTCGCCAAGAAGCCGGACATCGCGGCGGCCAACGTGGCCGCGTTCCGGGCGGGCTGGAACTTCGGCGAGACGACGGAGGACTTCGCCGTCTCCTACGAGGTGGCGCCGGCCGCACGGGCCTTCCCGCCCGGTGTCTACCGCAACATCTCCGGCAACCTCGCCCTGGCCTACGGGCTGATCGCCGCCTCCCGGCAGGCCGATCTTCCGCTGTTCCTGGGCTCGTACCCGATCACCCCGGCCTCCGACATCCTGCACGAGCTGTCGAAGCACAAGAACTTCGGTGTGCGGACCTTCCAGGCCGAGGACGAGATCGCGGGCATCGGCGCGGCGCTGGGCGCGGCGTTCGGCGGTTCGCTCGCGGTGACGACGACCTCGGGGCCGGGGGTGGCGCTCAAGAGCGAGACGATCGGGCTCGCGGTCTCGCTGGAGCTGCCGCTGCTGGTGATCGACATCCAGCGCGGCGGCCCGTCGACGGGTCTGCCGACCAAGACCGAGCAGGCCGACCTGCTCCAGGCGATGTACGGGCGCAACGGCGAGGCGCCGGTCCCGGTGGTGGCCCCGCGCACCCCGGCCGACTGCTTCGACGCGGCGCTGGAGGCGGCCCGGATCGCGGTCACCTACCGCACCCCGGTGTTCCTGCTCTCCGACGGCTATCTGGCCAACGGCTCCGAGCCGTGGCGCATCCCGGACCTCGACGAACTCCCGGATCTCCAGGTCCAGTTCGCCCAGGGTCCGAATCACACCCTGGAGGACGGCACCGAGGTCTTCTGGCCGTACAAACGCGACCCGCACACCCTGGCCCGCCCCTGGGCGGTGCCGGGCACGCCGGGCCTGGAGCACCGCATCGGCGGCATCGAGAAGCAGGACGGCACGGGCAACATCTCCTACGACCCGGCCAACCACGACCTGATGGTCCGCACCCGCCAGGCCAAGACCGACGGCATCGACGTCCCCGACATCGAGGTGGACGATCCCGAAGGCGCCCGCACGCTGGTGCTCGGCTGGGGCTCGACGTACGGCCCGATCACGGCGGCGGTACGGCGGCTGCGCACGGCCGGCGAGTCGATCGCGCAGGCGCATCTGCGGCACCTCAACCCCTTCCCCGCCAACCTCGGCGAGGTACTGAAGGGTTACGACAAGGTCGTGATCCCCGAGATGAACCTGGGGCAGCTCGCCACCCTGATCCGGGCGAAGTACCTGGTCGACGCCCGCTCGTTCAACCAGGTCAACGGCATGCCGTTCAAGGCGGAACAGCTCGCCACCGCGCTCAAGGAGGCCATCGATGACTGACTCCGCACGCGAGCTGCTCCAGCTTGTCCCCAAGGCCGAGGGCAAGCAGTCGATGAAGGACTTCAAGTCCGACCAGGAGGTCCGCTGGTGCCCCGGCTGCGGGGACTACGCGATCCTCGCGGCCGTGCAGGGGTTCATGCCGGAGCTGGGGCTGGCGCGGGAGAACATCGTCTTCGTCTCGGGCATCGGCTGCTCGTCCCGCTTCCCGTACTACATGAACACCTACGGGATGCACTCCATCCACGGCCGCGCCCCGGCGATCGCGACCGGGCTCGCCTCCTCGCGGCGGGACCTGTCGGTGTGGGTGGTCACCGGCGACGGGGACGCCCTGTCCATCGGCGGCAACCATCTGATCCACGCCCTGCGCCGCAATGTGAACCTCAAGATCCTGCTGTTCAACAACCGGATCTACGGCCTCACCAAGGGCCAGTACTCCCCGACCTCCGAACTCGGCAAGATCACCAAGTCGACGCCGATGGGGTCGCTGGACGCGCCGTTCAACCCGGTGTCGCTGGCGCTGGGCGCGGAGGCGTCGTTCGTCGCCCGGACCATCGACTCCGACCGCAAGCATCTGACCGAGGTGCTGCGGGCGGCCGCCGACCATCCGGGCACCGCGCTGATCGAGATCTACCAGAACTGCAACATCTTCAACGACGGTGCCTTCGACGCCCTCAAGGACAAGCAGCGGGCCGAGGAGGCGCTGATCCGGCTGGAGCACGGGCAGCCGGTGCGGTTCGGCGCGGACGGCTCGCGGGGTGTCGTACGGGACCGGACCGGTGAGCTGACGGTGGTCACCGTGACCCCGGACAACGAGGCGGACCTGCTCGTCCACGACGCGCACGCGGCCTCCCCCACCACCGCCTTCGCGCTGTCCCGGCTGGCCGACCCGGACACCCTGCACCACACCCCGATCGGGGTGTTCCGGGCGGTGGACCGGCCGGTCTACGACAGCCTGATGTCCGAGCAACTGGACACGGCGATCGAGCAGCAGGGCAAGGGGGATCTGGCGACGCTGCTGGCGGGCGGGGACACCTGGACGGTCGTCGGCTGAGGTCAGTTTTTACGAGGCCCGGGAGCGCACTTCCCGGGCCTCGTCGTATGCGCGGCGGGCCTTCTCCACCTGGTCCAGGCGGTCCTCGGTCCACAGGGCCAGCGCTCTGACCTGCTCGGCGGCCTCGCGGCCGAGGCCGGTGAGGGAGTAGTCGACGCGGGGCGGGATGACCGGCTTGGCGTCCCGGTGGACCAGGCCGTCGCGCTCCAGGGTCTGCAGGGTCTGGGTGAGCATCTTCTCGCTGACCTCGCGCCCGCCCCAGCGGCCGACCGCCCGCCGCAGCTCCCCGAACCGGTAGGAGCGGTCCAGCAGCTCGATAAGGACGAGCGTGCCCCAGCGGCTCGTCACATGCTCCAGCACCAGGCGTTGCGGGCACAGGGCGTCGCTGACCTCTTTACTTACCGTCATGGCAGTACCTTACTTGAAAGTGGGTACTGTCGTTTGGTTAGCGCCTCTCCTAGGGTTAGTGACATCACCCCGACATCCCTTAGGAGAAACCCCATGAGCATCGTCGTCACCGGAGCCACCGGACACCTCGGCCGCCACGTCATCGCCCAGTTGCTGGAGCGGGTTCCGGCCGAGGAGATCACCGCCGTCGTGCGGGACAAGGCCAAGGGCGCCGAGTTCGCCGAGCGCGGTGTGCGGCTGGCCGTCGCCGACTACAACGCCCCCGACACCTTCGACGGCCTCTTCTCGGCCGGCGACAAGGTGCTGCTGATCTCGGGCAACGAGTTCGACAAGGGCCGGGTGGCGCAGCACCAGGTCGTCATCGACGCGGCGAAGGCGGCGGGGGTGGCGCTGCTCGCGTACACCAGCGCGCCGGGCACCCTGACCGCGACGCTGGCCGACGACCACCGGGCCACGGAGGAGGCGGTGCTCGCGTCCGGACTGCCGTACTCGCTGCTGCGCAACGGCTGGTACCACGAGAACTACACCGAGAACCTGGCCCCCGTGCTGGCCCACGACGCGGTGGTCACGGCGGCGGGCGAGGGCCGCGTCTCCTCCGCCGCGCGCGCCGACTACGCCGCCGCGGCGGTCGCGGTGCTGACCGGTGAGGGCCACGAGAACACCACGTACGAGCTGGGCGGCGACGTGGCGTGGGGCTTCGCCGAGTACGCGGCCGAGCTGAGCGCACGGACCGGGCGGACGATCAGCTACCAGTCCGTCTCCGGAGAAACCCTCAAGGGCATCCTGGCCGGCGCGGGGCTGCCGGACGCACTCGCGGAGATGCTGGTCGGGGTGGACGCGTCGATCGCACGCGACGAGCTGGTGGTGCCGGGCGGCGAGCTGTCGAAGCTGATCGGCCGCCCGACGACGCCGCTGGCGGTGGCGGTGGAGGAGGGGCTGAAGGGCTGAACCGGGCCTGGCGCCCCACCCCACCTCTCCGGTCATGACCGTATGGCGATACGGGCATGACAGGCGGGGTGGGGCGGCGTTACCTTCGTTCTCGCGTGGCGGATTGCGAGAAGGAGGAGCCCGTGGCCGGGACGTCCAAGGGTGAACACCGAATAGGGCTGCTGAACGGCATCGCGGCGTACGGGATGTGGGGGCTGGTCCCCCTCTTCTGGCCGCTGCTGAAGCCGGCCGGGGCCATGGAGATCCTGGCGCACCGGATGGTGTGGTCCCTGGTGTTCGTCGCCGTGGCACTGGTGTTCACGCGGCGGTGGGCGTGGGCGGGCGAGCTGTTGCGCCAGCCACGGCGGCTCGCGCTGATCGCGGTGGCGGCGGCTGTCATCACTGTGAACTGGGGCGTCTACATCTGGGCTGTGAACTCAGGTCACGTGGTGGAGGCGTCGCTCGGGTACTTCATCAATCCCCTGATGACGATCGCGCTGGGCGTGCTCCTACTGAAGGAACGACTCCGCCCGGTGCAGTGGGCGGCGGTCGCCGTCGGTTTCTCCGCCGTCGTCGTCCTGACCGTGGGCTACGGCCAGCCCCCGTGGATCTCCCTCTGCCTCGCGGTCAGCTTCGCGACGTACGGCCTGGTGAAGAAGAAGGTCAACCTGGGCGGTGTGGAATCCCTGGCCGCCGAGACGGCCATCCAGTTCCTCCCCGCCCTCGCCTACCTGATCTGGCTCAGCACCCGGGACGACCTCACCTTTGCCACGGAGGGCCCCGGCCACGCCGTCCTCCTCGCCTCCACCGGCATCGTCACCGCCCTCCCCCTGGTCTGCTTCGGCGCCGCCGCCATCCGAGTCCCCCTCTCCACCCTCGGCCTCCTCCAATACCTGGCCCCCGTCTTCCAGTTCCTCCTCGGCATCCTCTACTTCCACGAGGCCATGCCCCCGGAACGCTGGGCCGGCTTCGCCCTGGTCTGGCTGGCGCTGGTGTTGCTGACCTGGGACGCGATGCGCTCCGCGCGGCGGGCGCGGGTGGTGGCGATGTCGCGTCGTACGGACCCTGCTGCGGCTGCGGTGGATGCGGTGGATGTCTGAGGGGTTGGTCGGCCGGGGAGACTTCGACGCGGTCGTCATCCGGACCGACTACGCCGACGAGCGGGCCTGGCTGGCCTTGGTGGCAACGCTCCCCCAGCACGTCCACCTCATCGACGCCCCCTCGTGGTCCGGGGCGTCCGCCGAAGACGTCCTGACAGCGACCCGCGACGCCGACGACCTGAGCGTCGTCTTCCTCGCGGACACCACCACAATGCGCTCCGCTCCCCCCGCCCTCCTCGCGCTCACCACCCTGACCCCCGACGACTGCGAGGACGACGAGGACTACGCCCGCCTGACCGAGTCCGGCCCCACCTTCCGCACCACCCCGCCCGGCATCCCCGACATCCACGCCAACCTGACCCTGGGCAACCTTGGCTTCGAGGAGTACGCGGCATGGGCGGGGGAGAGTCCTGACGGGGTGTACCGGTCAGCTTGAGGCGTGGGTCGCGGCGAGCACCCGCTGCCGCAGTGTCGCGTCCGCGAGGGTGTCCGGGCTGCGCCACTCCCACCCGCTCACCTCTTCCTCCTGCAACGTCACCTCGACGGGGCCGGTCGTCCTGAACAGGTAGCGCACGTCCGCGTGCTGGTGCGCCGGTTCGCCCTTGGCCTCGTTCGCGGGGATGTCGTGCACGTCGATGTGCACGGGCCGGGACGACAGTGACGCGACGCCCGCCTCAATGCCCGTCTCCTCCCCCAGCTCGCGCCGGGCGGCGTCCATCAGGCTCTCGTCCTCGGTCTCCAGGTGCCCGCCGGGCAGGAGGTACTTACGAAAGATGTTGTGCCGGATGAACAGCACGTCGCCGATGTCATCGACCAGCACCGCCCCCACCGTGACATGCAAGGGGCCGGTGCTGCGGCCGGTGAGGTCGTCACCTCGGTCCAGCCCTTCCAGCACGCCGGACAGCGCGGCCTTCTCGGCGGGGTGCGCGGCGAGATACTCGCCCACCGTCGCGCGGATGTGTTCGGGAGTGATCGGCATGATTCGGTCACCGTTCGTTGTAGAAGTGGAGCCACGTCGCAGCGATCCTGCTGCGGTCCGCTGCGGAGACCTCGTGCATGGTGGCATCGAGTCCCCCGTTCGCCAGGGCGTGCACGGCCGCGATGAGCTCGGCCTGCACCAGGAAGATGAACGGGCCGACGCTCGCGCCGTGCAGGAAGTTGACCGCTTCACCTCCGTTGAGCAGGTAGAAGTAGTGGCCCGTCGTCTCGTAGCGCGTGATGTGCTCCGCCGCGACGGCTTTGCTGTAGTAGTCCGGCAGCCCGGACAACTCCAACTCGTCTTCCGAGCTGGTCACGGTGGCGACAAACGCCCCGTTCTTCAGTTCGGGGAAGTCCTCACCGCGCAGCGACAGCGCACCCGTGGCACAGAGAACGAGCCCCGCCGACTTCAACGCGGCATCACGGTCCCGGGCAACGCTGAATCCCTGCGACAGGGCTTGCGCACGTCGTACGGGGTCGATGTCGTAGACCGTGACGTGCACCCCCTTGGCATGCAGCAGACGGGCGATCGAGCTGCCGAGCTTGCCGAAGCCGAGGACCAGTGCGGGCCGGCCGTGCAGGATGTCGCCCCGGCCACGTAACAGCGCCTCCGTCGAGAACACGACGGACTGGCCCACCAGAAAGTCCTCCGGCTCCTTCAGGGGAGACCGGGCAACAGAGATGACGGGGCACGGCAGCTTGGCCCGCTCGGCATACCGCTTGTGGCCGTTCTCCGTGTCCTCGACGATGCCGAGCACCGTACCGCTGAACCCCTCGCACAAGGCGTCCAGCGCGGGGGCGAAGTATCCGCCCACGTCCAGCAGCACGACCGGCTCCCCGGCCACCCTGCTTTCCAGGTAGGCCAGCGCGGTGTCGGGGTCGGCGAAGCGCTCCCGCGACAACTCGTCCACCCCCACCATGCGCTCCACCTCGCGTTTGGCGCCCACGTGCACGGACTTGGGCTTGGGGAGCACACCCCGGAGGTGCGAGACCAGGCCGACCGCCCGCACGAACGCGGGCCGCTCGGGCAGCAGATGCGTGATCAGCAGGGAGGCCGGTGGCGCGGAGGGATTGAACTCCTTCGCGATCCGGGAGAAATAAGCGTCCAGCCGGGCACGTTCTCGGGTTTCCATGGGACACCATGTCTTCGTCGTCGTCGGGTTTCGGGCGCGTGCAACGCCATGTGAGAAGAGGGGGTCACGGCCTCTTCTGCGTGGCACAGGCGAAGTGCCAGTAGGCGATCAGGGGAGGCGTGTCGCGGCGCGCGAGCATCCCCCGCCGGCAGACTTCGAGGCTCTGGATCGGCTGCCCGCAGCCGGGACACATCTCCCCAGCCGGCGCGTACGTCGTGTACTCCCACTGCCGTGCGTCGGTGTCGGCTCCTGCCGCACGGACTTCGGTCTTAGCGTCGGTCACTGGCGTCAGCCTCCTGTTGGTCCGGCACGTGGAACGCTTCGATGCAGAGCTTCCGCCAGTAGACGGACACCTGGGAATGACGAACGGGGAACCCCATCTGCTCGTTTGGGGAACTCCGCCAGCGGGTGATGGCTACTGTGATGAAGAGATCACTTCCGTCTCCGCAGGGGAATTCATGGAAGACCGCTCGGCACAGCGTGACGGCTATGCGCTGACCATTCCTGACCAGTTACGCGGTGATCGCGTCTGCCGTCGGCAGGATGACGACTTCGCGGGTGAGCGACATCGTCCGGGGAGTGCGCGGCATTCGCGGACAGGGAGTCATGGAACGCGTGGCCGACGCGTTCGGAATTCCTGGTGCGATGCTGGGGCTTCCGGCGCGCCCGTGGGAGGGTGCTCCGGCACCGCTGAGCGACGTGCCACAGGGTGCTGATTCCTCTGACGTACTGCTGGTCACGGTGATGATCGAGGGCAGGAGGCACGTGGTGCCCATCAGTCGACGCACTTTGATCACCGGAGCGGTGGGGGCGGTTCTCCCTGAACTCCCGCATACGCAGGTGCGGGAGTTCAGGACCCCAAGGCTCGGCGGAACCCGTATCGAGGCTGCCGTGGAGCACCTGCGGGAGATGTGGCATTCACTGGTCCGCGCCGACAACATCTTCGGTCCCGGACACGCCCTCGCTTCCGTACATCAGCAACTGGGCATTCTGGAATCCCTTCTCGAGCACGCGAAGGGAGCACAGCGGCTTGAGGTACTGAGACTCGCGGCGCGATACGCGGAATCCGCAGCGTGGCTGCACGAAGACATGGCCGATATTCCGCAGGCCGTCACATGGACAGGACGGGCCATGGAGTGGGCGGTGGAGTCCGGCGAAGAAACCATGACGACCTGGACCTTGTTCCGCAGGAGCCAGCAGGCGACGACGATGAAGAAGGCAGCACAGACCGTCGGCCTCGCTCGGGCTGTCCAGCGTGATGCGGCTGCTCACCCCACACCCGTGCGGGCGGCGGCTCTGCAACAGGAGGCGCACGGACATGCGTTGGGGGGTGACGAGGTCGCCAGCCAGCGTTGCCTCGATGCAGCGCACGGGTTCGCCGCCTCGCCCGAGACCAAGGGGGACGCGCGGTCGGGGCACGGGGACTTCTGCACGGCGAGCTACATCGAGATCCAACGGGCGACCTGCTGGCTGACCTTGGGCCGACCGGACCGGGCGGCGCCCCTCTTCGAGGCCGGGCTCAGCAGCCTGCCGGACGCCTACCAGCGTGACCGGGGACTGGCGCAGGCTCGGCTGGCGATGGCCTACGCGGGTGTACGGCAATACGATCAGGCCGCTGAAGCGGCGGGCGCAGCACTGGACATCGCGAACGGGACAGGTTCGAAGCGCACGTTGAACGAAGCGGTAGCCGCGATCAATTCGCTCGGGGTGGCGTGCGACTCACGGGCCGTTTCCAGCCTGTTCGAGCGATTCGAGGAAGGGCGGGTGCGCTGAGGTGGAGGCGCGGGAGCTGGAGGCCATGCGGCGGGCGATTGTTGTTTCGGCTCGGGGGTTGGGGTCCGCGAGTCCTAATCCGCCGGTGGGGTGCGTGATTCTGGATCGGGGTGGGCGGGTGGTCGGGGAGGGGTATCACCGGCGCAAGGGGGAGGCTCATGCCGAGGTCAATGCGCTTGCTGCGGCTGGGGACAGGGCGGTCGGGGGGACTGCTGTGGTCACCCTGGAGCCGTGTAATCACTACGGGCGTACGCCGCCGTGCCGGGAGGCGTTGATCGACGCGGGGGTGGCTCGTGTCGTCATCGCCGTGATGGACCCGACCTCGCGTGGGGAAGGTGGCGCCGCGCTGCTGCGGCAGGCCGGGGTGGACGTCGAGCAGGGGGTGCTCGCGGAGGAGGCTCTGCTGGTGCTTGGGCCTTGGCTGGCTTCACTGACCCTTGAGCGGCCGTTCATCACGTGGGTCCAAGGGCCCGACAGTGAGGTCCTGTCCGCCGAGGTCGGTCTGCTGCGGCAGTCGCACGACCTCGTGGTGGGGGCCGGGGGCCTGGTCGAGGAGGGGCGGCCGGGGAGTCATGGGGCCGGGGTGTTCCGGGTTCCGGACCGTCCGCTGGGAGGCGATGCCGGGCACGTGCTGAAGGTGCTCGGGGAAACGGGTGCGCGGTCCGTGCTGGTTGTGGGGGACGCCGCTGTGCCGAGCCTTGAGCAGCGTGCCGACCGGCTGATCCGGTACCTGCCGTTCACGGCAACCTCGCAGGCGCCGCTGCCTCCGGGGTACCGGCTCGGCGAGGTTACTCGGGGTGTGGGGTACGTACGTGTGGTCGGGCTACGTAACTAGGCGCGCGGATGTGGCGTAACCCGCCATGTGGGGTGGGCTTCGGCGCTATAAGGGCTGCATGGTGACTTCTTCTTCGCGGGTTGAGCCGTTGCATTGGAAGGTTGTGGTGGATGCGGTTGATCCGCATGCGCAGGCGGACTTTTGGGGGGCCGCTTTGCACTATGAGCCGGAGGACAACAGTGGGTTGATCGAGCGGTTGTTGTCGTTCGGGGCGTTGGGTGGGGAGGCGACGGTGGAGTATCACGGGCGGCCGGCGTTCCGGGATCTGGTGGCGGTGCGGCATCCCGATGATCCGTACGACGCCGAGACGGGGACCGGGCTGGGGCGGCGGGTGCTGTTTCAGCGGGTGCCGGAGGCGAAGAGTGGGAAGAACCGGCTGCATCTCGATCTGCACGCCGGGCCGGAGCGGAGGGCCGAGGAGGTGGCTCGGCTCATCGGGCTGGGGGCCACTGTGCTGCGTGAGGTGAGTGAGCCTGCCGGGGCGTGGACCGTACTGGCTGATCCTGAGGGGAACGAGTTTTGCGTTCAGTAGGGGGAGCCCTCGTCGCCGTCGCTCTGCTGGGCTCGGTCAGCGCTTGTGCGGGGGCGGGGCACTCTGACCCTGCGGCTACGGCCACCGCGAGCGCGCGTCCTCAGCCCGTCACCGCCGTCATGATGGACGTCATCGGTGGCAACGCCGGCCGCGCGGCCGAGCAGATGGGTCCCGATACCGACGTGGCCTTCAAGGACGTGAGCGGGAAGGGGCGTTCGGTGAACGATCCGGCCGAGTGGAAGATCTGCGAGACCCGGCCGGGACCGAACCAGCAGATCACCGACTACCCGGTCGTGCTCGGGGTCGTACGGGTCGCGGAGAGCTGCGGCTGAGCCGACCTCACGCCTCGGCCGCCGCCGCGCGTGCCGTCAGACGGGTCATGCGCGTGTGGGCCGACTCCAGGGGGCGCGGGTCGGACGCGGCGGGGCCCGGCTTGGCGGCCAACGCCGTCCATACGTCGATGAGTTCGCGCCCCATCCGCAGGGCCTGCTCCGCGTCGCCCACCGCGCGCCACGCGGTCACCGCGCTGCGTACGTTGCCGTAGGCCGCCGCCGGGTCGCCCGACTCGGCGCGCTTACGGGCCAGGTCCAGCGAGAGGTCGAAGGCGCGGGCCGGGTCGCCGGTCAAGTAGGCGATGTACGCGCAGAGTTCACGCAGGTGCAGCACCTCGGGGTGCCGGGGCCCCAGCGCACCTGACGCCTTCGCCACCGCCCGGCTCGCCAACTCGGCCGCCCGCTCGACCTCCCCGTCCCGTACGGCATCCCCGACGCGCGCCATCGCAACCGTCCACACCTCGGCCCCGTCCACCGTCTCCCCCACCGGCACCTCCGCGAGCATCTCCTCCGCGATGGCATCGAACCGACTCGGCGGAATGGGCTCGGGGTCGGCTTCGGGGACGGACTTGGCGCCGAGGACCGGTTCGGGGGCCGGGCCGGGGACCGACTTGGCACCGGGGACGAGTTCGGGACCCAGGCCGGGGGAAGGCTCGGGGCCCAGGATCAGTTCGGGAACCGGACCGGGAGCCGGTTCGGCACCGAGGACGAGCGCAGGCCCCGGCTCAGAGGCGGCCTTGTGTCCCGACCCAGGCTTGAGCTTCCTGAAGTTGACCGTGCCGGAAGCGGCCCGAGGCTTCCGCTCCGGTATGGGCTCCTCCGCACCCCCCATCACCGGCGGCGGCCCGAACACCCCCCGAGGCGGCTGCACCGTCCCCGGTGCCGCGGGCAGCCTCGTCGGGTCCCCCGTCATCCGCGTTGTCCCGTCCGGCGAGATCTCCAGCGGGACCAGGCAGCCCGCGGCGTCGTCGTGGATGGTGGCCCGGATCGGGGCGCCGTGGGAGATGGCCAGATCGCGGAGGTGGTTGAGGACGGCGTCGTGGATGTCGTCGCCCGGTGTCCGGAGGACGGGCGCGTCGGCGACCGACGCGCCCGTGGCCGAGACGCGGACCTGGACCGGCCGGTCCGCGCGCCGCTTCTCGAAGCTGAGTCGAGACATCGATTTCCCTCATTCCCCCCGGCGCCGCGCCCGGTCGTACGCCTCCTGCGTCCAGTCTCGCCGCCCACGGCGCCCCCGCGCGTCACCGCGACGTCACAGCCTCGCACCAGCCACCCTTGCGGGAGTATGGTTGCACGTGCATAAGATGCATGCGGATTTAACTTCTCTCGCCCCAGGGGTCCCCATGAGCCGCAGATTCCTCTTCGTCCTGGGCAGCGCCCGCACCCAGGGCAACACCGAGTTCCTGGCCCGCACGGCCGCCGAGCAGTTGCCAGAGGGGGTCGAGCAGGAGTGGATCAGGCTCGCCGGGCTGCCGCTGCCCGAAGCGGAGGACCTGCGGCACGACAGCGACCACGTACGCCCCGCCTCGGACACCCCCGCCGGGATGCTGCTGGACGCCACGCTCGCCGCCACGGACGTGGTGATCGCCTCGCCGCTGTACTGGTACTCCCTCTCCAGCCTCACCAAGCGCTACCTGGACCACTGGTCGGGCTGGCTCCGCATCCCCGAGGTCGGCTTCAAGGACGCGATGGCCGGCCGCACCCTCTGGGGCGTGACGGCGCTCGCGGACCGGAACCCCTCGGTCGCCGAGCCCCTGATCGGCAGCCTCAACAACTCCGCCGCGTACCTGAAGATGCGCTTCGGCGGAGTGCTGCTGGGCAACGGCAGCGGCCCCGGCGACGTACGCAACGACACCGAGGCACTGGCCCGCGCGAAGACCTTCTTCGCGGGCGAGACCCCGCCGGCCCAGTTCCCGAACCGCTAGGCCGTGATGTCCTTCGCCGTGAACCGCGCCCACGCCGCCGTGCCGAACACCGCCGCGTAGATCCCCTGGAGGACCAGGTTGCGGCGGAGGTCGTCCCAGAGGACCGGGTCGCGCAGGAGGTCGGCGAAGGACAGCCAGTAGTGGGAGAACAGGTACGGCTGGATCGCGTGGAGCTGCGGAATCTGGTCGAGGATCTGGACGGTGATCAGCAGCCCCACCGTGGTCGCCATCGCCGCGATCCCGCTGTTGGTCAGCGTGGAGACGAACAGCCCGAGCGCCGCCACCCCGACCAGCGAGGCCGCCACCGCCAAGGCGATCAGCAGCGCCCGGAGCAGCCCGTCGCCGAACCCGATCCGGGTACCGGAGATCGTCGTGACCTCCCCCAGCGGGAACAGCAGCGCGCCCACGGCCAGCGCGGATACCGCGACGACCAGGGTGGCCAGCAGGCAGAAGGCCAGCACGGTCGCGTACTTGGTCAGCAGCAGCCGGGTACGGCCCGCAGGGGCGACCAGCAGATAGCGCAGCGTGCCCGCGCCCGCCTCCCCCGCCACCGCGTCCCCGGCGATCACCCCGACCGCCATCGGCAGGAAGAACGGCAGGGTCGCCGCGAGCGCGGTGAAGACCAGGAACAGCCCGTTGTTGGTGACCTGCGCGATGAAGGCGGGACCCCCGCCGCCCCGGTCCGGGTCCCCGCCGCCGCCCGTCTCGACCCGTACCGCGATCCCGATCAGCACCGGCACCGCGGCCAGCACCGCGAGCAGCACCAGGGTCCGCCAGCGGCGCAGGGTGGTGACCAGCTCGCTGCGCAGCAGCCCGAAGGTCCACAGCGGCCGGGGCGCCGTGGGGTACGTGGTCTCAGCCCGCGACATCGAAGCCCTCTCCGGTCAGTGCCACGAACGCGTCCTCCAGCGAGGCCCGTTCCAGGGTGAACCCCCGTACCCGCACGCCCGCCGCGACCAGGGCGGCGTTCACCTCGGCGAGGTCGCGGTCGGGCGGTTCCCCGGTGACCGTCTCCCCGGCCACGGTGAGGTCGGTGACGCCCTGCTCCCCCAGCACGCGGGCCGCGTCGGCCGGGTCCGGGGTGGTCACGGCGAGCCGGCCACGCGCACCGGCGGACAGGTCGGCCACCGCGCCCTGGATCACCAGCCGGCCGCGGGTCATCACCGCCGCGTGGGTGCAGACCTGCTCGATCTCGTCGAGGAGGTGGGAGGAGAGGAAGACGGTGGTGCCGTCGGCGGCCAGTTCCCGGATCAGGCCGCGGATCTCGCGCATGCCCTGCGGGTCGAGCCCGTTGGTGGGCTCGTCCAGCACGAGCAGGCGGCGCGGGCGGAGCAGGGCGGCGGCCAGGCCGAGGCGCTGCTTCATGCCGAGCGAGTACGCCCGCGCCTTCTTGCCCCCGGCCGCGGCGAGCCCCACCCGTTCCAGCGCGGCGGCGGTGCGGGCGCGCCGGGTGCGGGGGTCGGCGGCCGGGTCGGCGGAGTCGTAGCGCAGCAGGTTGTCCCGGCCGGAGAGGAAGCCGTAGAGCGCGGGGCCCTCGATGAGGGCGCCGACCTCGGGGAGTACGGCACGGGTGGCGCCCGGCATGGGGCGGCCCAGGACGTGCGCGGTGCCCGAGGTCGGGTCGATCAGGCCCATCAGCATGCGGATGGTGGTGGTCTTGCCGGAGCCGTTGGGGCCGAGGAAGCCGAAGACGCTGCCCGCCGGGACGGTCAGGTCCAGACCGTCCACGGCGAGCTGTCCGCCCCGGTACCGCTTGGTGAGGCCGCGCGTGGCGATGACGGGCGCGGGCTCTTCCCCGGTGGCGGACGCCGGCTCCATCGGTTCCCCTCGCGTGTCGGGCGGGCTACTTGTCCGCGTCGGCCGCCTTGACCAGGGCGTCCTTGGTGACCGCGCCCGCGTAGACCTTGCCGTCGTCGGTGATCAGGGCGTTGACCAGGCGGGTGGAGAAGACGGTGCCCTTGCCGAAGTCGCCGGAGACCTGGTCGCCGAGCGAGCCGAGGAAGCCGCCCATCGCGCCGCCCTGCTGAGCGGACTTGTCGCCCTTGGCGCCGGTGTCGAACGTGGCGATGGTGGTCCAGCCCTCGCCGATGGTGTCGGCGCCCTTCAGGCCGCCCGGTGCGAACTCCTCGCCGAAGTCCGGGCCGTGCTCGTCCTTGCCCGGCTTCTCCTCGGTCACCTTCGCGCCCTTGGGCGGGCGGAAGTCGAAGGTGGAGGCGGGCGGGGCGGCGAAGGAGACCTTGGTGAAGCCCGCGTCGAGGACGGGGGCGCCGCCGCTCTTCGGGGTGAGGGTGAACTTCAGCGGCAGACCGGTCTTGGCGTCGACGCCGATGGTGACGTCACGGACGGTGGAGCCGGACTGCTTGGGCTTGATCACGAGCTGGTAGGCGTCCCGGCCGGCGATGCGGGCGGTGCCGTCGACGGTGACCGAGGTGGTGGAGTCGACCGACTTCAGGGCCTCCTCGGCGAAGTCGTCGGGCGTGGCGCTCGGCCGGTGCTCGCGCTTGTCGCCGCTGTGCCGGTCGGTGGTGTGGAAGACCTCGTTGCTCGCGCTGTCGTAGCCCCACACGTTCTTGTCGTTGTGGATGAGGCTGTACTCGGCGTCGCGCTCCAGCAGCGAGACCTTCTGCTTCTCGGGGCCGTCGGCGGCCACCCGCAGGGTGTGGGTGCCGGACGCCAGCTCGGTGAGCTTGGTGCGCGGGTCGGCGGAGGAGTCGCCCTGGTCAGAGCCCATGCCGCCCTGCAGGCTGCCGAGGTCGGGCAGGCCGAGGTCGGTGCTGACCTTGACGGTGCCGGACATCCGCTGGACGTCGGACTTGGCGATCTTCTCGATGAGCTGCTGCGCGGTGATCTTCGGCAGGTCCGGGTCGCCGGAGGCGGCGAGCGCCGGGACCAGCCCGATGGTGGCGGCCGCGACACCCACCACCGCGACGGGCACGACGTACCGGGCGGCCTTGCGGCGGCCGGTACGCGGGTCCTCGTCGGGGCCGGTGCCGGTCGCGTGGTCGGATTCGTACGGTGCCATGTCTGCCTTACCTCCGTCGTCGGCGGCGGCTGCGCTCTATGGGTTCCACCTGAGCCGCCATTCTCACCCGGATCGGTGAGGAGTGGTGGTTTCCCTGGTTCCCATCACACCAATTCGGCAGTCCTCAGGCGTCAGCCCACGGAGCCAACTCGGCGTACACCTGCGGTATGACGTACCGACCGGGCGCCCGCACCGACCCGTAGGGGTCGCACGAGCGCCCGTACGCGCTAGCCGGCCCGGTGCACCACGGCGTCGCACAGTTCGATCAGGGCCGACTTGGCGGTGCAGTCCTTCAGCGGGGCGAGGGCCGCGCGGGCCTCCTCCGCGTACCGGACCGCGTCGCGGCGGGCCTGGTCCAGCGCGGGGTGGGCGCGCAGGGCGGTGAGCGCCTCGGCGAGCCGGGCGTCGTCGCCGAGGTCGGAGTCCAGCAGCTCGCACAGGGCGAGGTCGGCGGGCTCGCCGAGCCGGGCGGCGCGCTCGCGCAGCCGGAGCACGGGCAGCGTGGGCACGCCCTCGCGCAGGTCGGTGCCGGGGGTCTTGCCGGACTCGTCGGAGTCGGAGGCGATGTCCAGCACGTCGTCGGCGAGCTGGAAGGCGACGCCGAGCCGCTCGCCGTACTGGGTGAGCACGTCGACCACGCTCTCGTCGGCGCCGGACATCATGGCGCCGAACCGGCAGGACACGGCGACCAGCGAGCCCGTCTTGCCGGAGAGCACGTCGAGGTAGTGCTCGACCGGGTCGCGGCCGTCCTGGGGACCCGCGGTCTCCATTATCTGGCCGGTGACGAGGCGCTCGAAGGCGAGGGCCTGCACCCGGACGGCCTCGGGGCCGAGATCGGCGAGTATCTGCGTGGCGCGGGCGAAGAGGAAGTCACCGGTGAGCACCGCGACCGAGTTGCCCCAGCGGGTGTTGGCGCTGTCCACGCCGCGCCGCACGGCCGCCTCGTCCATGACGTCGTCGTGGTAGAGCGTGGCCAGGTGGGTCAGCTCCACGACGACGGCCGAGGGGACGATACGCGGGGCGTGCCGGTCGCCGAACTGGGCGGACAGCAGCACGAGCAGCGGACGGAACCGCTTGCCGCCGGCCCGCACCAGGTGCTGGGCGGACCCGGTGATGAAGGGGACCTCGCTCTTGGTGGCCTCTAGCAGGCCCGCCTCGACAGCCGCCAGTCCGGCCTGGACATCGGCTTCCAGTGCCTGGTCCCGCACGCTCAGCCCGAACGGCCCGACGACGGTCACGAGGTTCTCCTGTCTGCTGGTGTCTGCTGGCGACTTCACGGCTTGTCGATAGGTCGCTGCCATCAGTCAAGTCAGCGTATCCGGTCCGCTTTCGATCACCGATCGCACCCACCGGTCCAGCTCGTGAGGTATCGGATTTCGTCCGGCATGTACCGGATGGGTGGACAACGGTCGGTATAGGGGGAGTCGGTCGGACGATCCGGCACTCCGGGGGTCACACCGGGCCAACGAACGGAAGGGTCCGAGAGGTTCCGCCTGCGGGGGACCGACACTCCCTAATACCCACAGACGGCTCAAATCCACATAATCCCCCATGTCTGATTTTGCGTATTTTGCGATTCCGTGAGTTGGCTCACGCGGACCGCCCAGTCGCGGGTACCCCGCAAAGCCCCCCCTCACCCCCTTCTTGCGGTGCCCGGTACGGAAGTTGAGGATTGGCGGGCGCAAAGGATCAAGTGGGTTATTTGGGACAGACCAAGGTCAACTAGCGCTTTGGGTGAATCCAGTACTTGTTCCGGACATGTGCGGTCGCATACGTTCCCGCCCTGTCAGGCGAACGCCGAATCCTGCCGCGCCTGGCACACCCACTCACGAACTCATTCGTACGGCAGGAGCGGGGGACCCAGGTAAGCCGCCGGACCGGTGCGACCCATGTCGCGCCGGGACGGCTCGGGGTGAAGCCGAAATCGTCCCCGGTGTCCGACGGGCACCGGGGACGACGCGGCCGGGCACCTCCCCGCCCGAACCCGACAGCTCACCTCGCAGGCGACGGAGAGGAAACACCGACATGTCTGCTGCTGCTCAGCCGCGCCGTGCCCGCACCAAGCGCCTCGTCCGCACGCTCGCCGTCGCCGGTACCGGTGCCGCGATGTTCGCGCTCCCCCTCATCGGCGCCACCAGCGCCTCCGCCGCCCCGGCCGCCAAGCCCGCCGCCTCCGCCGTGTACCCGAACAACCTCGACGGCTGGATTCGCCAGTCCCTGGCGATCATGGCCGAGAAGGGCATCCCGGGCACCTACAACGGCATCCACCGCAACGTGATGCGCGAGTCCTCGGGCAACCCGCTGGCCATCAACAACTGGGACATCAACGCCATCAACGGCACCCCGTCCAAGGGCCTGCTCCAGGTGATCGACCCGACCTTCAAGACGTACCACGTCGCCGGCACGTCCTTCGACCCGTACAACCCGGTCGCCAACATCACCGCGGCCTGCAACTACGCGTACCACCGCTACGGCTCGATCGACAACGTCAACGGCCCGTACTAAGCCGGTACACGTACCAAGCCGGTACAGCCGTCGCAACACGCCCCCGTCGCACGCCTCGCGCGTGCGGCGGGGGCGCTGTCGGCTTCTGTCGGATTCAGGGGGCGAACAGGCGCTCCAGGACGACGGCCACCCCGTCGTCTTCGTTGGAGAGGGTCACCTCGTCGGCCACCGCCTTGAGTTCCGGGTGGGCGCCGGCCATGGCGACGCCGTGGGCCGCCCACTGGAACATCGGGATGTCGTTCGGCATGTCGCCGAAGGCGATCGTGTCCGCGCGGCCGAGGCCCAGGTGCTCGGCGGCCAGCGCGAGCCCGGTCGCCTTGGTGATGCCGCACGGCTGGAGTTCGACCGTGCCGGGTCCCGACATGGTGACCGTGGCCAGCGAGCCGACGACCGAGCGGGCGGTGGCCGCCAGTTCGTCGTCGGACAGCCGGTCGTGGCGCAGCAGCACCTTGCTGATCGGTGCCCGCCAGAGCTGCTCGCGCCGCTCCACCCGTACGGCGGGCAGGGTCGGGTGCGGCATCCGGTAGCCGGACTCGATCAGGGTCAGCCCGTCCACGCCGTCCTGGTCGGCGGCCGCGTGCACCTGGCCGACCTCGGCCTCGATCTTGCCGAGCGCCGTCTCGGCCAGCTCCCGGTCCAGCCGGACCGACCACAGCAGGGCGGAGGTGGCGGCGTCGTACACCTGGGCGCCCTGCGCGCACACCGCGAGCCCGGTGCCGCCGAGCGCGGCCAGCAGGGGGCGTACGCGGGGCGCCGGGCGGCCCGTCACCACCAGGTGCCGGGCACCGGCGCGGGCCGCCGCCGCGAGCGCGGCGAGCGACCTGGCGGAGACCGTGTCGTCGCCGCGCAGCAGCGTCCCGTCCAGGTCGGTGGCGATGAGCGCGGGACGGGAGCGACGGGAAAGAGGGGAGGGTGCGGCCATGATCAGAGAATACGGATCACCGGTCCTCCCGACTCACCCCGCGGATACCGGAGTTGACGCGCGCCTCAGCCCCGCGCGCCGTGTGCCGCGGCCAGGTGTTTCGCCAGCCTCGGGGAGGCGAACTCCGTACCGCACACGAAGCGCATCACCGGCCCGTACGACGCGGCCGCGGGCAGGCCGGTGAAGTAGAGGCCGGGCAGCGAGGAGACGTAGCCGGGGCCGAGGCGCGGGGCGCCCCGGGTGACCGCGAGGTCGGTGCGCAGGCCGGGGCCGAGGAAGTCCAGCGCGGCCAGGTCGACCCGGTAGCCGGTGGCCGCGATGACGTGGTCGGCGGTGAGCCGGTCGGTGCGGCCGCCGTGGGTGCGTACGGTGAGCACCGGCGCGCCGTCCACCGCCTCGGCGGACACCACCCGCGCCACCTCCGTCACCTGCACCCGCCCCTCGAAGCGCTCCCGCAGCCACCAGGCGCCGAGCGGCCCGAGCACCCGGCGGACCAGGTGGTGCCGGGCGGCCTCGGGCAGGAAGCGGTAGGGCTGGGCGTAGTAGCTGAGCGCCCACAGCGACCAGGCGCGGCCGAACGGCGACTCGGGCCGGAACCTCGGCTGCTTCCAGGGCGGCGCGCCGAAGGCGACCTTTCCCCTCCCCCGCGAGACGACCCGTACGGTCGCGCCCGCCTCGGCGGCGAGTGCGGCGGTCTCCAGCGCGGACTGGCCGGCGCCGACGACGAGCAGCTCCTGGCCCGCGAACCGGCCGAGGTCGTGGTGGAGGGAGCTGTGGGTGACCAGCGCGGGGCCGCCGAAGGCCGCTCCGGCCAGCTCGGCGGGCAGATGCGCGAAGCCGGAGAGCCCGGTGGCGACCACCACCGCGCGGGCGGCGAACTGCTCCCCCGAGTCCAGCTTCAGCTCGAACCCGCCGGGCCGCCCCCGCTCGACCGACACCACCCGGACCTGCTCCAGGTCCGGCACGAGGCGCTGTTGGAACCACTCCCCGTAGGCGATGAAGGTCTCCGCCGGGATGATGTCCTCGTCGGTGACCAGGCGCCGGACGCCCGCCGCGTCGCAGTAGTCGGCGAGCGTGTGGCCGGGCTGCGGGCAGTCGAGGTTCGAGGCGGCCGGGGTGGATTTCAGCAGCATCCCCTCGGGCATGTGCGCGCGCCAGCTCACCATGGGGTCGCCGAAGACCCGTACGGGGATGCCGTGCGCCCGCAGATGGGCGGCGGTGGACAGGCCGTACGGCCCGGCCCCGATGACTGCAACCGGTCGGATCACGAAGTCCCTCCCCAGGACGCGGTGCGCCACGTGCGTGGCCTTGCCTACTTCGTGGAGTGCGAGGTGCCGCCGCCCCGGCGGCTGGTCCGCCAGAGCTGGTACAGGTGCTTCGCGCCGGGGCGGCCGAAGCGGGCGAGCATCGTGAGGAACGGCATCGGGTCGTCGCCCGCGAGCCACGCCAGCTCGGTGCCCTCGGCCCGCGCGGGGGCGGACGGCGTGGTGTAGCCGCTGCGCCGGTAGGCGAGTAGGGCGGGCAGGTCGATGTTCTCCACGACGAACCGCCGCCCGGCCCGCTGCTCCCCCTCGGGGACGGCCCGGCCGGTGAGGTTCAGGTGCAGGGCCCGTACGACGTCCACGCCCGACCCGCTCTCGAAGAGCCGGAACTGGGCGCCCATCCGGGGGTTGAAGTCCAGCAGCTTGTACTGGCCGTCGCGGCGGTCGAAGCGCAGGTCGAGGTCGACGACCCCGGCGAAGCCGAGCTGCTTCACGAACCTCGTTGCCAGGTCGGCGAGTTCAGGGTTGTCGACGACGTACGCGTGGGCCGTCATGCCCGCGTGCGGGGGCCAGGAGCGGACCTTGACGCCGGTGAAGACGGCGAGCGGGTTGGCGTCCGCGTCGAAGCAGGCGTGCACGATCCAGTCCTCGGCCGCCTCCCTCGGCAGGTACTCCTGGAGGATCACGCCGGGGTCGTCACCCCAGTCGCGGGCGAGGGCCAGCAGGCCGGCGCGGCTGCCGATCCGGGTGGTGCCGCCCACGGCGGGGCGGCTGCGCCGGACGAACGCCTCCCGGTTCTTGGCCACCACCGGGAACAGCGCCTCGTCCGCGAAGGCCACGACCTGGTCGTACGAGGTCGGGAAGACGGTGGTGGGGCTGGCGATGCCGTGCTCCTCGCACAGCTCGTGCAGCCCCTGTTTGCTGGCCAGCCGCCTCGGCAGGGCCGGGTCGACGGGCGGGAAGAGGAAGGCGCCGGACAGCTCGTCCTGGTGCTCGGCGATGAGGACGGCCGCTTCCTCGTCGGTCGGGATCAGGACCGTCGGCCGTCCGATGCGGCGCCCGATGCGGCGCAGTCCCTCCACCAGGTGCTCCGGGTCCTCCGCGCCGGTCGTCGGCCAGACGAACGCCCGCTCCAGATAGCGGGAGGCGGCGGCCGGGGTGTACGGGTCCTCGGTGATGGCGTACATCGGCACGCCCAGCCGGCCCAGGCTGCGGATCGCGCCGACTCCGCCGTGGTGCAGCGGATATCCGCCGAACTTGACTATCAGGCCAGGCACTTCGCGGTCCGCCTCGACGGGCGCGCCAGAGTGTCTTCCGGCCACGGGTCCCCCCACGTGTCCCCCCTTTGGACCGGCCCCACCCCGCCCGTGTCCCCCGAAGGACGCTAAGCCGGAACACA
This sequence comes from Streptomyces bauhiniae, assembly GCF_004784475.1. Taxonomy (GTDB): domain Bacteria; phylum Actinomycetota; class Actinomycetes; order Streptomycetales; family Streptomycetaceae; genus Streptomyces; species Streptomyces seoulensis. Next base: position 106,675 of record NZ_SRRT01000001.1, on the reverse strand, counting down.
TCCCTCCGACAAGCACTACTCGGACATTGCGAACTCTTTAGACACCGCCCCCCATCAGCCGCCGCACCCTGCCCAACACACCGGTTCCGGCCGTAACGTGTGGCCCGACGCTATGGATCATCAACCCAGGCCGACGCGGATGAGAGTGAGGCAGCACCCCATGCCCCCCGTGCCACCGTTCGACGTTCCCGAGGGCGACCCCTTCGGTCCGCACAACCTTCCCTATGGCGTGTTCTCGCCCGACGGCAGCAGTGATCGCCGGGTGGGTGTCCGGCTCGGCGACCACGTCCTGGACGCGGGCGCCGCCGCCCGTGCGCTGGACTTCCCGCACGCGGAGCTGCTCTCCGCGCCCAACCTCAACCCGCTGCTGGCCGCCGGGCCCGCCGTATGGGCCGAGGTGCGCGCGGCGCTCACCGAGTGGGTCACGCGGCCCGCGCACCGGGAAGCCGTCGAGCCTCTTTTTCATGAGCTGGCGCACGTCACCCTGCACCTGCCGTTCGAGGTGGCCGACTACGTCGACTTCTACGCCTCCGAGCACCATGCCCGGAACGTCGGCCAGATCTTCCGCCCCGACTCCCCCGACCCGCTCACCCCCAACTGGAAGCACCTGCCCATCGGTTACCACGGCCGCGCGGGCACCGTCGTGGTCTCCGGCACCGATGTGGTCCGCCCCTCCGGCCAGCGCAAGGCCCCCGCCGACCCGGCGCCGGTCTTCGGGCCCTCGATCCGGCTGGACATCGAGGCGGAGGTCGGCTTCGTGGTGGGCGTGCCCTCCGCGCAGGGCACCCCCGTCCCGCTGACCGGGTTCCGGGACCACGTCTTCGGGCTGTGCCTGCTGAACGACTGGTCGGCGCGGGACATCCAGGCGTGGGAGTACGTGCCCCTCGGACCCTTCCTCGGCAAGTCCTTCGCCACCTCGGTCTCGGCGTGGATCACCCCGCTTGCCGCCCTGGAGGACGCCCGGGTGGCCCCGCCCGAGCGCACCCACCCGCTGCTGCCCTACCTCGACGACTCCGCCCCCGGTGTCGAGCCCGGCGGCTACGACCTGCGGATCTCCGTCGCCATCAACGGCCAGGTGGTGGCCGAGCCGCCCTTCTCCACCATGTACTGGACCGCCGCCCAGCAGCTCGCCCACCTCACGGTGAACGGTGCCTCCCTGCGCACCGGCGACCTCTACGCCTCCGGCACGGTCAGCGGACCCGCCGAGGGGCAGCGGGGGTCGCTGCTGGAGCTGACCTGGAACGGGCGTGATCCGCTCGAACTCCCCGACGGCAAGCGGGCGTTCCTGGAGGACGGGGACGTGGTGACCTTCACGGCCTGGGCGCCGGGGAAGGACGGGGGACGGATCGGTCTGGGCGAGGTCGAGGGGCGGATCGTCAGCGGCTGAGGCGGGGGCCGGGGTGGGGGGGCGCGGGTGGCGCCGGTCGCCCGGTTCCGGCGGGGTGCGGGTGTGGCGTATGCCTGTCTTCGGTGGGCGCGGGCCGTCATACTGACGGCGTACGCAACAGGCGGCCCGCGCCCTGCTCGCCGGCGGGCCGTACCCCCTTCCGACCAGGCACGTCCGACAGGAACCGGAGCCCCGGCATGACCGTCTGCCTGCTCCTGCTGACCGTCCTCGCCCTGACGGCCGCCGTACCGGCGCCCCGGGCGCTGACCCGTGCCGACTGGCCGGAGCGGGAGCCGGTGGTGGCGCTGTGGGTGTGGCAGTGCCTGGTCGCCACGGTGCTGCTGTGCTGTCTGACCGCGCTGGTCCTGGGCGCGGCGGCCGTCTTCCACACCGTCCGCGACCATGTCTTCGCCCCGGCCCCGCCCGCCGTCACCGCCGCCTACGACCTGTCGGCCGCACCCGCCTGGGCCACCGCCCTCACCCTGCTGCTGGCCTCCGGCGCCGCCTGGACCACGGCGATGCTGGGCCGCGAGCTGACCGAGGCGCGACGGCGGCGCGGGCTGGCCCGCGCGCAACTGCGGGAGCGGGCGCCCGACCTGCCCGGCGGGCTGCCCCCGGCGCGCGGTCCGCTGCTGGTGCTGGAGGACGAGTACCCGGACGCCTGGTGGATGCCCGGCCATCCGGCCCAACTGGTGGTGACCACCGGCGCGTTGCACCGGCTCACCGGGCATCAGGTCGACGCGGTGCTCACCCATGAGCGGGGGCACGCCCGCGCCCACCACGACTGGCTGCTGCATCTGTCCAGCGCGCTCGCCACGGGCTTCCCGCGCATCCCGCTCTTCGCGCACTTCTGCGACCAGACGCACCGGCTGGTGGAGCTGGCCGCCGACGACACCGCCTCGCGGCGCTGCGGGCACGTCACCACCGCGCTGGCGCTGATCGAGCTGAACCAGCACCGGGGCGTGCTGTCCTGCGCCTCCAGCCGGCGGCTGCTCGGCGAACGGGTCGACCGGCTGCTGGAGCCACCGCCCCGGCTGCCACGCCGGCACCGGGCGCTGACCACGGCTCTCGCCGCGCTGGTGCCGTTGCTGCCGCTGCTGATCACCTTCGCGCCGGGGCTGACGGCGCTGGCATAAGCCCTGCCGGTCAGGACCAGTCGGGCTCCTCCTCGCCGTCGGGCCAGTGGAGGTCGGGGGAATCGGAGGCGGGGGCCGGGATGGCAGCCGCGGGGGCCGGGGCCTTCGGTGCCGCTGCCTCCGGGGCGCCGGCCGGGGCGGACTGGGCCTCCAGCACCGCGAGCACCCCCTCCCCGTACGTGGCGAGCTTCTTCTCGCCGACTCCGTTCAGCGTGCCCAGCTCGGCCACCGAGCGGGGGTGGCTGGTGGCGATCTCGCGGAGGGTGGCGTCGTGGAAGATGACGTACGCCGGGACGCCCTGCTCCTTCGCCTGCTCCGCGCGCCAGGCGCGCAGCGCCTCGAAGACGGGGACCAGCTCGGCGGGCAGTTCGGCCGCCGCCGTCTTGCCCTTGCGCTCGCCCCGGCCGGCGGCGCGGGCGGTGGTCGGCCGCTTGGGCTCCTTGCGCAGCGGCACCTCGCGCTCGCGGCGCAGCACCTCGCCGCTGGTCTCGGTGAGCACCAGCGTGCCGTACTCCCCCTCGACGGCCAGGAGCCCCTGCGCGAGCAACTGCCGTACCACGCCCCGCCATTCGCCCTCGGCGAGGTCGTCGCCGATGCCGAAGACGGAGAGCTGGTCGTGGTCGAACTGGATCACCTTGGCGGTGCGCTTGCCGAGCAGGATGTCCACGATCTGCACGGTGCCGAACTTCTGGCCGCGCTCGCGCTGGAGCCGGACCACGGTGGAGAGCACCTTCTGCGCGGCCACCGTGCCGTCCCAGGTCTCCGGGGCGGTGAGGCAGGTGTCGCAGTTGCCGCAGCCCTCCTCGGCGGGGTCCTGGCCGAAGTAGGCGAGGAGCTGGCCCCGGCGGCACCGGACGGTCTCGCACAGGGCGAGCATCGCGTCCAGATGGGAGGCGGCACGGCGGCGGAACGCCTCGTCGCCCTCACCGGACTGGATCAGCTTGCGCTGCTGCACGACGTCGTTCAGGCCGTACGCCATCCAGGCCGTGGAGGGCAGTCCGTCGCGGCCCGCGCGGCCGGTCTCCTGGTAGTAGCCCTCAATGGACTTGGGCAGGTCGAGGTGGGCGACGAAGCGGACGTCGGGCTTGTCGATGCCCATGCCGAAGGCGATGGTGGCGACGACCACCAGGCCCTCCTCGCGCAGGAACCGGGACTGGTGCCGGGCGCGCGTGGCCGCGTCCAGGCCCGCGTGGTACGGGACGGCCGCGATGCCGTTGGCGGTGAGGAACTCGGCGGTGCGCTCGACGGAGTTGCGGGAGAGGCAGTAGACGATCCCGGCGTCGCCCGCGTGCTCCTCGCGGAGGAAGGCGAGGAGCTGCTTCTTGGGGTCGGCCTTGGGGACGATGCGGTACTGGATGTTGGGGCGGTCGAAGCTGGCGACGAAGTGGCGGGCCTCGGGGAGGTTCAGCCGCTGGGTGATCTCCTGGTGGGTGGCGCGGGTGGCCGTGGCGGTCAGGGCGATCCGGGGCACGTCCGGCCAGCGCTCGCCGAGCAGCGAGAGGTTCAGGTAGTCCGGGCGGAAGTCGTGGCCCCACTGGGAGACGCAGTGCGCCTCGTCGATCGCGAAGACGGAGATCTTGCCGCGGGAGAGCAGGTCGAGCGTGGCGTCCACGCGCAGCCGCTCCGGGGCCAGGTAGAGCAGGTCCAGCTCACCGGCGAGGAACTCGGCCTCCACCGTCCGGCGCTCGTCGAAACCTTGCGTGGAGTTGATGAACCCCGCCCGCACGCCCAGCGCGCGCAGCGCGTCCACCTGGTCCTGCATGAGCGCGATCAGCGGCGAGACCACCACGCCGGTGCCCGGCCTGACCAGCGCCGGAATCTGATAGCACAGCGACTTGCCGCCACCGGTCGGCATGAGCACCAGCGCGTCCCCGCCGGCCACCACATGCTCGATGATCGCTTCCTGCTCCCCCCGGAACGCGTCATACCCGAACACCCGGTGCAGCGCGCCAAGCGCCTCACTCCGGTCCGCGCCCGGCCCCTCGGTCACCGTCGTCATCTCGCTGATCCACCTGTCCCACTCATCGCCACACCCGTGCGCCGTCCCTCGACCACCGCCTCCACCATAGGCGCCGCCACGGACAGACCCGGAGTTTTCCACAGGCCCCACCCTGCCCCCTCGGAATCCTCGTGGGACGAAATACGGACAGCCCCACGGCGAAAAGAGGCCGTGATCGGGACGGGCCGGACCGGGGCGCCCCGGTCCCCCTACTCTCGGAAGATGGATCAGCGAAGCACGCGTGACGCGGCGGAGATCCCTGCCGTCGAGGTCGTCGGAGCACCTCTCTGGGATGCCTTCGATCCGGCGGCGTACGTCGATGCGAACTACAGCCGACTGCATGTGGACGACGCGTCGATCATGCGCATATGTGGTGATTTCTTCCGTCGGCACTTCGAGCGTCACGACGCGCTGTCCGCCCGCGCGGGCATCGACGTAGGTTCCGGGCCGAACCTGTACCCCGCCCTGATGCTGCTCCCCTGGTGTGCGGAGATCACCCTGCTCGACCTCTCCCCGGCCAACATCGCGTGGCTCGAGCGGCACACCGGCGGCTATCCGGAGAGCTGGGACGCGTTCTGGGACGTGCTGAACACCGCCGGCCCGTACCGGGAGATCACCGATCCGCGCGGCAGCCTGGGCGCGAGCGCCCGCGTCGAGCACGGGGACCTGTTCCTGCTGCCCGAGGGGCGCTGGGGCATCGGGACCATGTTCTTCACCGCCGAGTCCATGACGGACTCCCCCGACGTGTTCCGGGACGGTGTACGGCGCTTCGTCGAGTCGCTGCTCCCCGGCGCGCCCTTCGCCGCCGCCTTCATGGCGGGTTCACGGGGCTATCGCGTGGGCGGTCACTTCTTTCCCTCGTGCAGCGTGGACGAACGGGCGGTGGCCGCGAGCCTCGCCCCGTACGCGGCGGACGACCTGACGATCACGCGCCTGCACGACGGCCATGCGTTGCGCGAAGGCTACCTGGGAATGATCCTGGCCTGCGGCCGGCGCCGGGACGACACCCGCTAGCCGACGAGCACCTGGGGGATGCGTGATCGAGGACGTGTTCCGTGAGACCACGGCGGAGCCGCGCACCCAGTCCGTTCCGCTGGCCCATCTCTCGCTGGAGATAGGCCACCTCTATCTGGAGGACTTCGAAGGCGGACCGGACCGGCTGCGCGAGCACTTCGCCCTCGCCCGCCCCTGGGCGGACGCCGCGGTCGCGTCCGCCGCGGTGGGAACAGCCGGACGCCGGCCCCGGATCAGCACCTGCTTCCTGATCGACGACTACTTCTCCCGGTTCTCCTCCCCCGCCGACGTGGTGCCGCCGCTGCTCGCGGAGGCCGCCCGTGCGGGCCTGACCATCGACTACCTGGTCCGGGAGTCCGGCTGCGCGGTGGCCGACGGCTTCGAACTGGCCCGCTCCGTGGCGGACCGGCTGGTCGAGTCGCCCCCGCCGGGCAGCAACGGCGGACGGCCGCCGGCCCGCCGGACCGGCTGGCTCGCCAACGGCAGGCGCGGCCCCACCGGCCTGGTGGGCCACGAGACCTGGCAGCCGCCCGAGGAGACCCTGGCCCGGCGGCACTCGGTGTTCCTGGACACCGAACTCTGGGACGACGAGGGCCCGGTGCGCACCTGGTCCTGCGCGTTCCTGGCCGCCGTATGGCAGTTGCTCCGCCTCGGGCTGCTGCGGCACGACGGCTCGCCGGTCCTGCGGCCCGCCCTGTGGGACGGGCGGACCCTGCCCGGCGACTGGGACGAACTCCCGGCGCTGCTCCAGGTGAACACCGCCGCCGAGCCCTTCGCCGCCTACCGCACCTGCTCCCTGCTGCCGTACCGGTTCCTGCCCGTCGAGCACGCCGTCATGGTCGTCCTCGACCAGACCGACGTGGACCCCGAAGCCCTCGCGCAGACCTCGCGGCGCGCCGCCGACGAGGGCATCGACCTGCCCGCCTCGGTCGCCGAACGCGCCGGCTACGTCTTCTACCCCGGCCCCTGACATGGCGACCGCCCCGAGCCCGGCGCCGGTGGTGCTCCGCTGCGGCGAGGTGCGGACCTGCCTGCTGCCCGCGTCCCGGCCGCTGTCCGCCGAGGACACCGCCCGGCTGCTGGGCCTGCGCCGCGGGGAACCCGTCACGCTCTCCGCGCGCCCCGACCGCCACGCGCAGTCCCCTCCCCTGCTCACCGGCGTCGACTGCGCCCTCCCCACCGCCGACGGCACCAAGATCCGCGCCGTCGGCACGGTGGTCTCCCGCGCCTCGGTCACCGAGGGACGGGTCGTCCAGGTGGGCGCCTTCACCAGCGTGCCCCTCCTGGGCCCCGGCAGCCGTCGGCCGTGGTGGCACTACCTCGCGCGGCCGGGCGTGGTCGAACCGCTGGGCAAGCTCCCCGAACCGGCCGTGGCCCAGGGGCTCCTCACCGCGTGCCGCCCGGACGAACTGGACCTGGGTCTGATCGCGGAGGGGCTGCTCACCGAGGTCCTCGGCCATCCGCTGCTCGACCACCGGCCGCCCCTGCCCACCCCGCGCACCCGGCTGCGGTGGGTGGCGCTGCGGCCCGCCGACGGGTCCCCCGCGCCCGCCGTCCGCTTCACCCTGGCCGGCGACGGACCCCGGACGGTGGAACTGCGGCTGCCCGCCGGGATCGAGCCGTCCGTCATCGCCGCCTTCTGCGCGGACCTCGCGCTGCACGACTGGCTGCTGACGGTCCTGACCGCCCTGCTGGACGAGGCCCCGCCCGGCAGCGCGCCGGACGAACTCCTGCGCCCGGCCGCCGCTCATCTGCTGCACCTGTGGATGCCGGCGGCCCGGCCGGACCCCCGGCTCCTGCCGCTGTGGGAGGCGCTGGAGCGGACGCCGGGGTTCACCCGCCAGTGGCAGTCGCTCGCCCAGCGGGTCCGTGACCTGCTGATTCTCCACTCGCAGCCGGGCACGGGCGTCCCCGGCGGGCCGCGACGCACCTCCCGGCGCCCACGTCAGCATCGTCGTCGACAGTGACACCGGGGGAGCCATGCGGCGGACGCGCCGGATATCCGAAGTAGTCGTAAGAGTCGCCGTCACCGCCCTGCTGGGCGGCATGACCTATCTGATCACCAACCTCACGGACCAGCCCGAGATCTGGAAGATCACCCTGTCCGTGTTCATCGCCGGGGCGACCCTCATCGTCCAGCAGCTCGCGGACTTCGAACGGCGGCTGGACGACGGCCTCACCGGCTTCAACGACACGACCCGGCTGATCTCCCGGCTGGACACCTCACCCGTGGGCTCCGGCGAGGTCACCCGCCTGGCGCGGAACGTCGCCGCACTCGAACCCGGCCGCCCCGACCTGCTGTACACGTTCGTCCGGGCCGAGGTACGGCGGCTGGCCAACCTGATGGAGGACCTGCGGGGCAACCACGCGGACTACCCGGGCGAGGACCGCGACTGGCTGCTGGGGCTGGCCCGCTGCGCGGGGGCGTCCATCGACGCGGCAAGCACCTCGGTCGACCGGGACTTCTGGGGGACCGACCCCGGCCGCCACTACGTGACCGCCCAGGAGCAGGCGGTGTCACGCGGAGTCCGGGTACGGCGGCTGCTCATCCTCGGCACCCCGGCGGACCTCGACGCCGGTGTGGAGGAGCTGCGGTCCTGGCAGCGGAGCCTGGGCTTCGAGATCCGGGTACTGGTGCTGTCCACGCTGGAGTCCTGGGAGCAGCGGGAGGCGGTCAAGAACTTCGTCGTCTTCGACCGGGCCATCAGCTACGAGACCATCCCGGCGGACGGCGATCCGTCGCGCGTCTACCAGACCATGCTGACCGTGGGCGAACGCGTCGACGAGCACGTACGACGGTTCGAGAGCTGGTGGGAGAGGGGCGAGTAGCGGTCCCCGCACGCAACTGGGTCCGGCCCCCTCGGAGGAGACCGGACCCAGGAACAGGGTTCAGCGGACGAACACCCCCGCGCTCCCCGCCAGATCCAGGAAGTACTGCGGCGCCACGCCCAGCACCACCGTCACCGCCACGCCCACCGCGATGGCGGTCATGGTCAGGGGGGAGGGGACCGCGACCGTGGGGCCGTTGGGCTGGGGGTCGCTGAAGAACATCAGGACGATGACGCGGATGTAGAAGAAGGCGGCGATGGCCGAGGAGATCACGCCGACCACGACCAGGGGAGCCGCGCCGCCCTCCGCAGCCGCCCGGAAGACCGCGAACTTCCCCGCGAAGCCGCTGGTCAGCGGGATGCCGGCGAAGGCGAGCAGGAAGACGGCGAAGACCGCGGCGACCAGGGGTGAGCGGCGGCCGAGGCCCGCCCACTGGGAGAGGTGCGTCGCCTCGCCGCCCGCGTCGCGGACCAGGGTGACCACGGCGAAGGCGCCGATCGTCACGAAGGAGTACCCGGCGAGGTAGAAGAGGACCGCCGAGACCCCGTCCTCCGTCGTCGCGATCACACCGGCGAGGATGAAGCCCGCGTGCGCGATGGACGAGTACGCCAGCAGCCGCTTGATGTCGGTCTGGGTGATCGCGACGATCGCGCCGGCCAGCATGGTGACGATCGCCACGCCCCACATCACCGGCCGCCAGTCCCAGCGCAGCCCCGGCAGCACCACGTACAGCAGCCGCAGCAGCGCGCCGAACGCGGCCACCTTGGTCGCGGCCGCCATGAAGCCGGTCACCGGGGTCGGGGCGCCCTGGTACACGTCCGGGGTCCACATGTGGAACGGCACCGCGCCCACCTTGAACAGCAGGCCCATCACCAGCAGCGCCATGCCGATCAGCAGCAGCGCGTCGTTGCCCATGGTGTCCGCGAGCGCCGGGTCGACCCCGCTGACCGTGCCGTCCACGACCTGCGCGATGCGCGCGTAGGACACCGAGCCCGCGTAGCCGTACAGCAGGGCGATGCCGAACAGGGTGAACGCCGAGGCGAACGCGCCCAGCAGGAAGTACTTGACCGCGGCCTCCTGCGACATCAGCCGCTTGCGGCGGGCCAGCGCGCACAGCAGGTACAGGGGGAGGGAGAGCACCTCCAGGGCGACGAACAGCGTCAGCAGGTCGTTCGCCGCGGGGAAGACCAGCATGCCCGCCACCGCGAAGAGCAGCAGCGGGAACACCTCGGTGGTGGTGAACCCGGCCTTCACCGCCGCCTGTTCCCCCTCACCGCCCGGTACGGAGGCGGCCTGCGCCGCGAAGGAGTCGACCCGGTTGCCGTGCGCCGCCGGGTCGAGGCGCCGCTCGGCGAAGGTGAACAGGCCGACCAGCGCGGCCAGCAGGATCGTGCCCTGAAGGAACAGCGCCGGACCGTCCACCGCGACCGCGCCCATGGCCGCGATGTGCGCCTTGGTCGTGCCGTACCCGCCCGCCGCGAGCGCGACGACCGCGGCGAAGCCGGCGCACAGCGCGACGGCGGAGACGAACACCTGGGCGTAGTAGCGGGAGCGGCGCGGTACGAACGCCTCGACGAGCACCCCGATGAGGGCGGCGCCGAAGACGATCAGCGTCGGCGACAATTGTCCGTATTCGATCTTCGGCGCGTCGATCTTCGAGATCGGATCGGCCGCCGTTGTCCACAGGCTGTGGACGGCTGCTGCGCTCACTTGGCCGCCTCCACCGCGGGCTTGGGGTCCTTCTGCTGGACATCGGACATGGTCTGCTTGACCGCCGGGTCGACGATGCTGGTCAGCGGCTTCGGATAGACGCCGAGGAAGACCAGCAGAACGATCAGCGGCGCCACCACCAGCACCTCACGCACCCTCAGGTCGGGCATCGCCGAGACTTCGGGCTTCACCGGGCCGGTCATCGTGCGCTGGTACAGCACCAGCGTGTACAGCGCGGCCAGCACGATGCCGACGGTGGCGATGATCCCGATCACCGGGTACCGGCTGAACGTGCCGACCAGCACCAGGAACTCGCTGACGAACGGCGCAAGGCCGGGCAGCGACAGGGTCGCCAGGCCGCCGATCAGGAAGGTGCCGGCGAGCACCGGGGCGACCTTCTGCACCCCGCCGTAGTCCGCGATGAGCCGGGAGCCGCGCCGGGAGATCAGGAAGCCGGCGACCAGCATCAGCGCGGCCGTCGAGATGCCGTGGTTGACCATGTAGAGGGTCGCGCCGGACTGGCCCTGGGTCGTCATGGCGAAGATGCCCATCACGATGAAGCCGAAGTGCGAGATCGACGCGTACGCCACCAGCCGCTTGATGTCCCGCTGGCCGACCGCGAGCAGCGCCCCGTAGACGATGCTGATCAGGGCCAGCACCAGGATCACCGGGGTGGCCCACTTCGACGCCTCCGGGAAGAGCTGGAGGCAGAAGCGGAGCATGGCGAAGGTGCCGACCTTGTCGACCACCGCCGTGATGAGCACCGCGACCGGCGCGGTGGACTCCTGCATGGCGTTGGGCAGCCAGGTGTGCAGCGGCCACAGCGGCGCCTTCACCGCGAAGGCGAAGAAGAAGCCGAGGAACAGCCAGCGTTCGGTGCTGGTCGCCATGGTCAGCGAGCCGTCGGCGCGCGCCTGGACGATCTCCTGGAGGCTGAAGCTCCCGGCGACCACGTACAGCCCGATCACCGCGGCCAGCATGATCAGACCGCCGGCCAGGTTGTAGAGGAGGAACTTCACCGCCGCGTACGACCGCTGGGTGGACGCGGCCTCCTCGCCCTGGCTGTGGGCCCGGTCCCCGAAGCCGCCGATGAGGAAGTACATCGGGATCAGCATGGCTTCGAAGAAGATGTAGAAGACGAAGACGTCGGTCGCCTCGAAGGAGATGATCACCATCGCCTCGACGGCCAGGATCAGCGCGAAGAAGCCCTGCGTGGGCCGCCACCGCCTGCTGCCCGTCTCCAAGGGGTCGGCGTCGTGCCAGCCCGCCAGCACGATGAACGGCATCAGCAGCGCGGTCAGCCCGATCAGGGCCACGGCGATGCCGTCCACGCCCAGTTCGTAGCGCACCCCGAAGTCCCTGATCCAGGAGTGGGACTCGGTGAGCTGGTAGCGGGCGCCGTCCGGGTCGAAGCGGACCAGGACGACGATCGCCAGCGCGAGCGTGGCCAGGGAGACCAGCAGGGCCAGCCACTTGGCGGCGGTGCGCTGCCGGGCCGGCACGGCGGCCGTGGCCACCGCACCGAGCGCGGGGAGCAGCGCTGTCGCTGTCAGCAGAGGAAAGGACATCGGTATCAGACCGCCCTCATCAGCAGCGTCGCGGCGACCAGGAGGGCCGCGCCGCCGAACATCGAGACCGCGTAGGAGCGGGCGAAGCCGTTCTGGACACGGCGCAGCCGCCCGGACAGGCCGCCGAAACCGGCCGCCGAGCCGTTGACGACACCGTCGACCAGGGTGTGGTCGACATAGACCAGCGAGCGCGTCAGGTGCTCGCCGCCGCGCACCAGCACGACATGGTTGAAGTCGTCCTGGTAGAGGTCGCGCCGGGCGGCGCGGGTGAGCACGGAGCCGCGCGGGGCGACGACGGGTACGGGCTTGCGGCCGTACTGCGCCCAGGCCAGGCCCACGCCGACGACCAGGCAGACCATGGTGGCGCCGGTGACGGTGAGCGCGCTCAGCGGGGAGTGGCCCTCGGCGTGCCCGGTGACCGGCTCCAGCCAGTGCAGGAAGCGGTCGCCCACGTCGAAGAAGGCACCGCCGGCGACCGAGCCGACGGCCAGCACGATCATCGGGATCGTCATCGTCCGCGGAGACTCGTGCGGGTGCGGCTCGCCGTGCGCGCCCTGGTGCTCGGCGGCGGGCTCGGCGCTCGGGGCCTCCGGGGACCGCGTCGGCTGGTTCTTCCAGCGGGGCTCGCCGAAGAACGTCATCAGCACCACGCGCGTCATGTAGAACGCGGTGATCGCCGCGCCCAGCAGGGCCACCCCGCCCAGAATCCAGCCCTCGGTGCCGCCCTTGGCGAACGCCGCCTCGATGATCTTGTCCTTGGAGAAGAAGCCGGACAGACCCGGGAAGCCGATGATCGCGAGGTAGCCGAGGCCGAAGGTGATGAAGGTGATCGGCATGTACTTCCGCAGGCCGCCGTACTTGCGCATGTCGACCTCGTCGTTCATGCCGTGCATCACCGAACCGGCGCCGAGGAACAGCCCCGCCTTGAAGAAGCCGTGGGTGACCAGGTGCATGATCGCGAAGACGTAGCCGATCGGGCCGAGGCCGGCCGCGAGGACCATGTAGCCGATCTGCGACATGGTCGAGCCGGCCAGCGCCTTCTTGATGTCGTCCTTGGCACAACCGACGATCGCACCGAACAGCAGCGTGACCCCGCCGACGACGGTAACCACGAGCTGCGCGTCCGGGGCGCCGTTGAAGATCGCGGCGGAGCGGACGATGAGGTAGACGCCCGCCGTGACCATGGTGGCCGCGTGGATCAGGGCCGAGACCGGGGTCGGGCCCTCCATCGCGTCCCCGAGCCAGGACTGCAGCGGCACCTGGGCGGACTTGCCGCACGCGGCGAGCAGCAGCATCAGGCCGATCGCGGTGAGCCGGCCCTCGGACGCGTCGCCCGCGTGCTCCAGGACCGGGCCGAAGGCGAAGGTGCCGAAGGTGGTGAACATCAGCATGATCGCGATGGACAGGCCCACGTCACCGACCCGGTTGACCAGGAACGCCTTCTTCGCGGCGGTCGCGGCACTGGGCTTGTGCTGCCAGAAGCCGATCAGCAGGTACGAGGCGAGGCCCACGCCCTCCCAGCCGACGTACAGCAGCAGGTAGTTGTCGGCGAGGACCAGCAGGAGCATCGCCGCGAGGAACAGGTTGAGATAGCCGAAGAAGCGGCGGCGCCGCTCGTCGTGCTCCATGTACCCGACGGAGTACAGGTGGATCAGCGAGCCGACGCCGGTGATCAGCAGCACGAACGTCACCGAGAGCTGGTCGAGCCGCAGGGTGACGTCGGCCTGGAAGTTTCCGACCGAGATCCAGCTCCACAGGTGCTGGGTCCAGGTGCGGTGTTCGGCGTCCTTGCCGAGCAGCCCGGCGAAGAGGACCAGGCCGATGACGAAGGAGGCGGTCGACAGCAGGGTGCCGACCCAGTGGCCGACGGCGTCCAGGCGCCGGCCGCCGAGCAGGAGCACGACGGCTCCGAGCAGGGGCGCCGCGATGAGCAGCGCGATCAGGTTCTCCACGATTCTTCCGACCCCTTACAGCTTCATCAGGCTGGCGTCGTCGACCGAGGCCGAGTGGCGGGTGCGGAACAGCGACACGATGATCGCCAGGCCCACCACGACCTCCGCGGCGGCGACGACCATCGTGAAGAACGCGATGATCTGGCCGTCGAGGTTGCCGTGCATCCGGGAGAAGGTGACGAAGGCGAGGTTGCAGGCGTTGAGCATCAGCTCCACGCACATGAACACCACGATCGCGTTCCGCCGGATCAGCACGCCGGTGGCGCCGATGGTGAACAACAGGGCCGCGAGATAGAGGTAGTTGACAGGGTTCACTGCGCCGCGTCCTCCGTCCGCTTGAAGGTGGCCGGTGCGTTCTCCGTGCGCTCCAGGCGGTCCTCGGCGCGCTGCTCCAGCGCCTTGAGGTCGCCGAGGGCCTGGGCGGAGACATCCCGGATCTGACCGCGTTCGCGCAGCGTCCGGCTGACGCTCAGCTCGGCGGGGGTGCCGTCGGGCAGCAGGCCCGCGATGTCCACCGCGTTGTGCCGGGCGTAGACGCCGGGGGCGGGCAGCGGCGGTACGTGCTTGCCCTCGCGGACCCGCTCGGCCGCCAGCTCGCGCTGGGTCTTGGCCCGTTCGGTGCGCTCGCGGTGGGTGAGCACCATGGCGCCGATCGCGGCGGTGATCAGCAGGGCGCCGGTCAGCTCGAAGGCGAAGACGTACTTGGTGAAGATGAGGGTCGCCAGCCCCTCCACGTTCCCGCCCGCGTTGGCCTGGCCGGTGCCGTTGAACTGGGTGAGCGAGGCGTTGGCGATGCCGCCGAGCAGCAGGACGCCGAAGCCGAGCCCGCAGAGCAGGGCCAGCCAGCGCTGGCCCCTGATGGTCTCCTTCAGCGAGTCCGCGGCGGTCACGCCGACGAGCATCACCACGAAGAGGAAGAGCATCATGATCGCGCCCGTGTAGACGACGATCTGCACGATCCCCAGGAAATAGGCGCCGTTGGCGAGGTAGAACACCGCCAGGATGATCATGGTCCCGGCGAGACAGAGCGCGCTGTGCACTGCGCGCCGCATGAGCACGGTGCACAGGGCGCCGATCACCGCGACGCTGCCGAGAATCCAGAACTGGACCGCTTCTCCGGTGGAGGTCGAGTAAGCGGCTAGCTGTGTGCTCATGCCTCCACCCCCTCGTCCTCGGGCTTCTCGCCCTTGGAGACGGCCACTTGGCGGACCGTGCCGGGGGCGGCCTCGGTCACCAGGCCCCGGTAGTAGTCCTGTTCGTCGGTGCCGGGGAAGATCGAGTGCGGGGAGTCGACCATGCCCTCGTCCAGACCGGCGAGCAACTGCTCCTTGGTGTAGATGAGGTTGGCCCGGCTGGAGTCGGCCAGCTCGAACTCGTTGGTCATCGTGAGCGCGCGGGTCGGGCACGCCTCGATGCACAGGCCGCACAGGATGCAGCGGGCGTAGTTGATCTGGTAGACGCGGCCGTACCGCTCGCCCGGCGAGTAGCGCTCCTCGTCGGTGTTGTCGGCGCCCTCCACATAGATGGCGTCGGCGGGGCAGGCCCAGGCGCACAGCTCGCAGCCGACGCACTTCTCCAGGCCGTCCGGATGGCGGTTGAGCTGGTGCCGTCCGTGGAAGCGGGGAGCGGTGGTCTTCTTCTGCTCCGGGTACTGCTCGGTCAGCCGCTTCTTGAACATGGCCTTGAAGGTCACGGCGAAGCCGGCCACGGGGTTCTGGAAACCGGGTGCGGTCTCCTTGGGCTCCTCAGCCATCGGACGCCTCCTTTCCATCCGAAGTTCCGTCACTGACAGTGTCCACTCCACCACTGACAATCAGCTCCCGCTCCTGGCGCGGACGGCGCCTGGGCACCGCGGGCAACTGCTGTCCGGGCAGCGGCGGTACGGGGAAACCGCCCGCCAGCGGATCGAATCCGGGCTGCGGGGCCGGCTCTTCGGCCGCCTTGGCCTTGTCGCGGAACATGTCGGCGACGAAGGAGATCAGCAGCAGGGCGAGCACCCCGCCGCCGACGTAGAGCGCGATGTCGGCGAAGTCGTAGTTCTCGTTGCGCAGCACCCGCACGGTCGCCACCAGCATCAGCCAGACCACCGAGACCGGGATCAGGACCTTCCAGCCGAGCTTCATGAGCTGGTCGTAGCGGACGCGGGGCAGCGTGCCGCGCAGCCAGATGAAGAAGAACAGCAGGAGCTGGACCTTGATGACGAACCAGAGCATCGGCCACCAGCCGTGGTTGGCGCCCTCCCAGAAGGTGCTGATGGGCCAGGGGGCCCGCCAGCCGCCGAGGAAGAGGGTGGCCGTCACCGCCGACACCGTCACCATGTTCATGTACTCGGCGAGCATGAACAGCGCGAACTTGATCGACGAGTACTCGGTGTTGAAGCCGCCGACCAGGTCGCCCTCGGACTCCGGCATGTCGAAGGGGGCGCGGTTGGTCTCGCCCACCATCGTGATCACGTAGAGGATGAAGGAGACCGGCAGCAGCAGGATGTACCAGCGGTCGTGCTGCTGTTCCACGATGGCGGAGGTCGACATCGACCCCGAGTACAGGAACACCGAGGCGAACGCGGCGCCCATGGCGATCTCGTACGAGATCATCTGGGCGCAGGAGCGCAGGCCGCCCAGGAGCGGGTAGGTCGAGCCGCTGCTCCAGCCCGCGAGCACGATGCCGTAGATGCCGACCGAGGCGACGGCCAGGATGTAGAGCATCGCGATCGGCAGGTCGGTGAGCTGCATCGTGGTGCGGTGGCCGAAGATCGAGATCTCGTTGCCGGCCGGGCCGAACGGGATGACCGCGATCGCCATGCAGGCCGGGATGGCGGCGACGACCGGCGCGAGGACGTAGATCACCTTGTCCGCGCGCTTGACGACGACGTCCTCCTTGAGCATCAGCTTCACGCCGTCGGCGAGCGACTGGAGCATGCCCCAGGGGCCGTGCCGGTTGGGGCCGACGCGCAGTTGCATCCAGGCGACGACCTTGCGCTCCCAGACGATGGAGAACAGCACCGTCAGCATCAGGAACGCGAAGCAGAACACCGCCTTGACGACGACCAGCCACCAGGGGTCGCGGCCGAACAGCGAGAGGTCTTCAGCGGCGAGGAACGGGCTCATCCTCGAACCTCCTTGGGGGCCACGTCGGCGAGCGCCGCCGGGCCGATACGGACGAGGGAGCCGGGCCGGGCCCCGGTGTCGGAGGCGACGCCCCGGCCGGCCGAGTCCAGCGGGAGCCAGACCACCCGGTCGGGCATCTCCGTGATCTCCAGCGGGAATTCGGTCGTACCGGCGGGGCCGGTGACGGCGAGCGCGTCGCCGTCCTTGACGCCCGCCTCGGCGGCCGTGGCCGCGGACACGCGCGCGTGGGCGGCGTGCCGGGTGCCGGCCAGCGCCTCGTCGCCCTGCTGGAGGACGCCGAGGTCGAGCAGGAGCCGGTGTCCGGCGAGCACGGCCTCCCCGGCCGCCGGGCGGGGCAGCGCGGCCCCGCTGTGCGCCGGGTCGGCCGCGGTGCCGCCGGTCCAGCCGCCGAGCCGGTCGATCTCCGCGCGGGTGGTGCGCAGATCCGGCAGGCCCAGGTGGACGTCCATCGCGTCGGCCAGCATCTGCAGGACGCGGGCGTCGGACGGGGCGAGCCGGCGGGTCATCTGGTCGGGCTTGAGCGCGGCCTCGAAGAAGCGGACCCGGCCCTCCCAGTTGAGGAAGGTGCCCGTCTTCTCGGCCACCGCCGCGACCGGGAGCACCACGTCGGCGTGCTCGGTGACCTCGCTGGGCCGCAGCTCCAGCGAGACCAGGAAGCCGACGCTGTCGAGCGCCTCGCGCGCGCGTGCCGGGTCGGGCAGGTCGGCGACCTCGACCCCGGCGACGACGAGTGCGGACAGCTCGCCGGTGGCGGCGGCCTCCACGATCTGCTGGGTGTCGCGGCCATGGCGGGCGGGGAGTTCGGCCAGCCCCCAGGCGGCGGCGACCTCCTCCCGCGCGCGCGGGTCGGTGGCCGGGCGGCCGCCCGGCAGCAGCGTGGGCAGCGCGCCCGCCTCGACGGCGCCGCGCTCCCCCGCCCGCCGGGGAATCCACACCAGCCGGGCGCCGGTCGCGGCCGCCGCGCGCGTGGCGGCGGTCAGGCCGCCCGCGACACCCGCGAGCCGCTCGCCGACCACGATCACGGCGCCCTCGGCGCGCAGCGCCCCGGCCGCCTCGGTGCCGGCGTCCTCCAGGCCGACCCCGCCGGCCAGCGCGTCCAGCCACTCGGGCTCGGTGCCGGGCGCGGCCGGCAGCAGCGTGCCGCCCGCCTTGGTCAGGCCGCGGGTGGCGTGCGTGGCCAGGGAGTACACCTTCTGGCCGCGCTTGCGCCATGCCTTGCGCAGCCGCAGGAAGACGCCGGGCGCCTCCTCCTCGGCCTCGAACCCGACCAGCAGCACGGCGGGCGCCTGCTCCAGCGCGGTGTACGTGACCCCGGTGCCGTCGAGGTCGCGGCCCCGGCCGGCCACCCGCGCGGCCAGGAAGTCGGCCTCCTCGCCGCTGTGCACCCGGGCGCGGAAGTCGATGTCGTTGGTGTCGAGCGCCACCCGCGCGAACTTGCTGTACGCGTAGGCGTCCTCGACGGTCAGCCGGCCCCCGGTGAGCACCCCGGCGCGGGAGCGGGCGGCGCCCAGGCCCCGCGCGGCCGCGTCCAGCGCCTCCGGCCAGGAGGCGGGCTCCAGCACGCCCTCGGCGTTGCGGACCAGCGGGGTGTCCAGCCGGTCGCGCGACTGGGCGTAGCGGAAGGCGAACCGGCCCTTGTCGCAGACCCAGTCCTCGTTGACCTCCGGGTCGTTGGCGGCGAGCCGCCGCATGACCTTGCCGCGCCGGTGGTCGGTACGGGTGGCACAGCCGCCCGAGCAGTGCTCGCACACCGACGGCGAGGAGATCAGGTCGAAGGGGCGCGAGCGGAACCGGTAGGCGGCCGAGGTGAGCGCGCCGACCGGGCAGATCTGGATGGTGTTGCCGGAGAAGTACGACTCGAACGGGTCGCCCTCACCGGTGCCGACCTGCTGGAGCGCGCCCCGCTCGATCAGCTCGATCATCGGGTCGCCCGCGACCTGGTTGGAGAACCGGGTGCAGCGGGCGCACAGCACGCACCGCTCGCGGTCGAGCAGCACCTGGGTGGAGATCGGCACCGGCTTGGCGTAGGTGCGCTTGCGGCCCTCGAAGCGGGAGTCGGCGGCGCCGTGCGACATGGCCTGGTTCTGCAGCGGGCACTCGCCGCCCTTGTCGCAGACCGGGCAGTCCAGCGGGTGGTTGATGAGCAGCAGCTCCATCACCCCGACCTGCGCCTTCTCGGCGACCGGCGAGGTGAGCTGGGTCTTCACCACCATGCCGTCGGTGCAGGTGATGGTGCAGGACGCCATCGGCTTGCGCTGGCCCTCCACCTCCACGATGCACTGGCGGCAGGCGCCGGCCGGGTCCAGCAGGGGGTGGTCGCAGAAGCGCGGGATCTCGATGCCGAGCTGCTCGGCGGCCCGGATGACCAGGGTGCCCTTGGGCACGCTGATCTCGATGCCGTCGATCGTCAGCGAGACGAGGTCCTCCGGCGGGACCGCCGGCTGCCCCCCGCCTGAGGGGGCACTCGTGGTCACGGTCATGCGTTCACCTCCGGGCGGTCCGCCCAGGCCGTCGACTTGGCCGGGTCGAAGGGGCAGCCCCGGCCCGTGATGTGCTGCTCGTACTCCTCGCGGAAGTACTTCAGCGAGGAGAAGATCGGCGAGGCCGCGCCGTCGCCCAGGGCGCAGAAGGACTTGCCGTTGATGTTGTCGGCGATGTCGTTGAGCTTGTCGAGGTCGGACATCGCCCCCTTGCCCGCCTCGATGTCCCGCAGCAACTGCACCAGCCAGTACGTCCCTTCGCGGCAGGGCGTGCACTTGCCGCAGGACTCGTGGGCGTAGAACTCGGTCCAGCGGGTGACCGCCCGCACCACGCAGGTGGTCTCGTCGAAGCACTGGAGCGCCTTGGTGCCGAGCATGGAGCCGGCGGCGCCGACGCCCTCGTAGTCGAGGGGTACGTCGAGGTGTTCGTCGGTGAACATCGGGGTGGAGGAGCCGCCCGGCGTCCAGAACTTCAGCCGGTGGCCGGGGCGCATGCCGCCGCTCATGTCGAGCAGTTGGCGCAGGGTGATGCCCAGCGGCGCCTCGTACTGGCCGGGGCTGGCGACGTGCCCGCTGAGCGAGTAGAGCGTGAAGCCGGGCGACTTCTCGCTGCCCATCGAGCGGAACCAGTCCTTGCCCTGGTGCATGATCGCGGGAACCGAGGCGATCGACTCGACGTTGTTCACCACGGTGGGGCAGGCGTACAGGCCCTCGACGGCCGGGAAGGGGGGCCGCAGCCGCGGCTGGCCCCGGCGGCCTTCGAGCGAGTCGAGCAGCGCGGTCTCCTCGCCGCAGATGTACGCGCCCGCGCCCGCGTGCACGGTGAGTTCGAGGTCGAGTCCGCTGCCGAGGACGTTCTCGCCGAGGAACCCGGCCTCGTACGCCTCGCGCACCGCCTCGTGCAGCCTGCGCAGGACGGGGACGACCTCGCCGCGCAGGTAGATGAAGGCGTGCGAGGAGCGGATCGCGTAGCAGGCGATCACGATGCCCTCGATGAGGCTGTGCGGGTTGGCGTAGAGGAGCGGGATGTCCTTGCAGGTGCCGGGCTCGGACTCGTCGGCGTTGACGACGAGGTAGTGCGGCTTGCCGTCGCCCTGCGGGATGAACTGCCACTTCATGCCGGTCGGGAAGCCGGCGCCGCCCCGGCCGCGCAGGCCGGACTCCTTGACGTAGGCGATCAGGTCGTCCGGGGACATCGCGAGCGCCTTGCGCAGGCCCTCGTAGCCGTCGTGCCGCCGGTAGACGTCGAGGGTCCAGGAGCGGTCCTCGTCCCAGAAGGCCGAGAGCACGGGGGCGAGCAGCTTCTCGGGGCTGGTGTCGTCCTTGACGTCGGTCACCACGGTCATCACTCCCCCTCCTCTGCGGTCGGGCCGGACGGGTGGGCCGGGTCGGAGGCCGAGGTGTCGACCGGGTCGTGGGCGCTGAGCCGCTCGGTGGGCGAGGGGTCGTGCACCGGCTCCTCGCGCGGGGCCGCGTCGCGCGGGTGGACCACGCGCGCGGGCTGGGCCTCGCCCTTGGCCAGCCGCAGGCCGACCAGGGAGGCGTGGCCCGCGCTGCCGCCCTCCTCGACGGCGCCGGGGCGCTCGTCGGGGAAGCCGGCCAGGATGCGGGCGGTCTCCTTGAAGGTGCACAGCCGGGCGCCGCGCGTGGGCTCCACGGGCTGCCCGGCGCGCAGGTCGTCGACCAGGCGAGTGGCGCTGGCCGGGGTCTGGTTGTCGAAGAACTCCCAGTTGACCATCACCACCGGCGCGTAGTCGCAGGCCGCGTTGCACTCGATGTGCTCCAGGGTGACCTTGCCGTCGCCGGTGGTCTCGCCGTTGCCGACGCCCAGGTGCTCCTGGAGGGTCTCGAAGATGGCGTCGCCGCCCATGACCGCGCACAGGGTGTTGGTGCAGACGCCCACCTGGTAGTCGCCGGAGGGGCGGCGCCGGTACATGGAGTAGAAGGTGGCGACCGCGGTGACCTCGGCGGTGGTCAGCTCCAGCACGTCGGCGCAGAACTTCATGCCGGTCCGGGTGACGTAGCCGTCCTCGGACTGCACGAGGTGCAGCAGCGGCAGCAGGGCGGAGCGGGAGTCGGGGTAGCGCGCGATGATCTCGCGCGCGTCCGTCTCCAGCCGGGCCCGGACGTCGTCCGGGTAGGCGGGCGGGGGCAGTTCCGGCATGCCCAGGCCGACGCCCCGCTCGGAAGAAGAGGTGGTCACCGGTCGACGCCTCCCATCACGGGGTCGATGGACGCCACGGCCACGATGACGTCGGCGACCTGGCCGCCCTCGCACATCGCCGCCATGGCCTGGAGATTGGTGAAGGACGGGTCGCGGAAGTGGACCCGGAAGGGGCGGGTGCCGCCGTCGGAGACGGCGTGCACGCCGAGTTCGCCCTTGGGCGACTCGACGGCCGCGTACGCCTGGCCCGGCGGGACCCGGAAGCCCTCGGTGACCAGCTTGAAGTGGTGGATCAGGGCCTCCATGGAGGTGCCCATGATCTTCTTGATGTGGTCCAGCGAGTTGCCGAGCCCGTCCGGGCCGAGCGCGAGCTGCGCGGGCCAGGCGATCTTCTTGTCGGCGACCATGACCGGGCCGGGCTGGAGCCGGTCCAGGCACTGCTCGATGATCCGGAGCGACTGGCGCATCTCCTCCAGCCGGATCAGGAAGCGGCCGTAGGAGTCGCAGGTCTCGGCGGTGGGCACGTCGAAGTCGTAGGTCTCGTAACCGCAGTACGGCTGGGCCTTGCGCAGGTCGTGCGGCAGGCCCGTGGAGCGGAGGATCGGGCCGGTGGCGCCGAGCGCCATGCAGCCGGCCAGGTCGAGGTGGCCCACGTCCTGCATACGGGCCTTGAAGATGGGGTTCCCGGTGGCGAGCTTGTCGTACTCCGGGAGGTTCTTCTTCATCTTCTTGACGAACTCGCGGATCTGGTCGACCGCGCCGGGCGGCAGGTCCTGCGCGAGTCCGCCGGGGCGGATGTACGCGTGGTTCATGCGCAGGCCGGTGATCAGCTCGTAGATGTCGAGGATCATCTCCCGGTCGCGGAAGCCGTAGATCATGATCGTGGTGGAGCCCAGCTCCATGCCGCCGGTGGCGATGCACACCAGGTGCGAGGAGAGCCGGTTCAGCTCCATCAGGAGCACCCGGATGATGTCGGTGCGCTCGGTGATCTGGTCCTCGATGCCGAGCAGCTTCTCGACGGCGAGACAGTAGGCGGTCTCGTTGAAGAAGGACGTCAGGTAATCCATGCGCGTGACGAAGGTGGTGCCCTGCGTCCACGTGCGGTACTCGAGGTTCTTCTCGATGCCGGTGTGCAGATAGCCGATGCCGCAGCGGGCCTCGGTGACCGTCTCGCCCTCGATCTCCAGGATGAGCCGGAGCACTCCGTGGGTGGACGGGTGCTGCGGACCCATGTTGACGACGATGCGCTCGTCGTCCGCCTTGGCCGCGGACTGGACGACCTCGTCCCAGTCGCCGCCGGTGACCGTGTAGACGGTCCCCTCGGTGGTCTCGCGCGCTGACGCGTGGGAAGTGCTCACGAGTACGACCTCCGCTGGTCCGGAGCCGGGATCTGGGCGCCCTTGTACTCGACGGCGATGCCGCCGAGGGGATAGTCCTTGCGCTGCGGGTGGCCCTGCCAGTCGTCCGGCATCATGATCCGGGTGAGGGCCGGGTGGCCGTCGAAGACGATCCCGAAGAAGTCGTACGTCTCGCGCTCGTGCCAGTCGTTGGTCGGGTAGACCGCGACCAGGGACGGGATGCGCGGGTCGGCGTCGGGGGCGCTGACCTCCAGCCGGATCAGCCGGTTGTGGGTGATCGAGCGCAGGTGGTAGACGGCGTGCAGCTCGCGGCCCTTGTCGCTCGGGTAGTGCACCCCGCTGACGCCGGTGCACAGCTCGAAGCGGAGCGCCGGGTCGTCGCGCAGGGTGCGGGCGACGCGGAGCAAGTGCTCGCGCTCGATGTGGAAGGTCAGCTCGTCGCGGTCGACGACGGTGCGCTCGATGGCGTTCTCCGGGAGCAGGCCCTGCTCCTCCAGCGCGCCCTCCAGTTCGTCGGCGACCTCGTCGAACCAGCCGCCGTAGGGGCGGCTCGCCGCGCCGGGGAGCCGGATCGAGCGGACCAGGCCGCCGTAGCCGGAGGTGTCGCCGCCGTTGTTGGCGCCGAACATGCCGCGCTGGACGCGGATCTCCTCGCCGCCCTGGCCGCGCTGGCCGGGGAGGTTGGAGGCGGAGAGGTCCTTCTCGGGGTTCACGCCGCCCGTGCCCTTGTCCTCGCTCACCGCAGCAGCCCCTTCATCTCGATCGTGGGCAGTGCCTGGAGCGCGGCTTCCTCGGCCTCCCGGGCGGCTTCCTCGGCGTTGACGCCGAGCTTGGTGCCCTGGATCTTCTGGTGGAGCTTGAGGATCGCGTCCATCAGCATCTCGGGGCGGGGCGGGCAGCCGGGGAGGTAGATGTCGACCGGCACGATGTGGTCGACGCCCTGGACGATCGCGTAGTTGTTGAACATGCCGCCCGAGGACGCGCAGACGCCCATGGAGATGACCCACTTCGGGTTGGGCATCTGGTCGTAGACCTGCCGCAGCACCGGCGCCATCTTCTGGCTGACCCGGCCCGCGACGATCATCAGGTCGGCCTGGCGCGGTGAGCCGCGGAAGACCTCCATGCCGAAGCGGGCGAGGTCGTAGCGTCCGGCGCCGGTGGTCATCATCTCGATGGCGCAGCAGGCGAGTCCGAAGGTGGCCGGGAAGACGGACGCCTTGCGCACCCAGCCCGCGGCCTGTTCGACGGTGGTCAGCAGAAAGCCGCTCGGCAGCTTTTCTTCGAGTCCCATGACTTAAAGGCCCCTCAGTCCCATTCCAGGCCGCCGCGCCGCCATACGTACGCGTACGCGACGAAGACGGTGAGCACGAAGAGCAGCATCTCCACGAGCCCGAAGACCCCGAGCGCGTCGAAGGTGACGGCCCAGGGGTAGAGGAAGACGATCTCGATGTCGAAGACGATGAAGAGCATCGCCGTCAGGTAGTACTTGATGGGGAAGCGCCCGCCGCCGGCCGGCGTGGGGGTCGGCTCGATGCCGCATTCGTAGGCTTCGAGCTTCGCGCGGTTGTAGCGCTTCGGACCGATCAGCGCGGCCATGACCACGGAGAAGATCGCAAAGCCTGCCCCGAGGGCTCCCAGTACGAGGATGGGCGCGTACGCGTTCACCGCTCCTCGCTCCCTTCAGTCGGCATTGACTGGTGGCGGATCACGGGCTCACAGCCGCCTCTTTGTGAAGCAGGTCACAAGCCCGACTGCTCCGCATCTTATGCCCGTCGCTCTGTGATCTGCGACACGGGGTATTGCACAAGCTTTGTGATCTCCACCACCTGACGAAGGATCATGAAGCCGGAGGATGGGTGATCTTCGCACGCGAAGCGTTCAGTTGATCACCAGGGGTGACAATCCTGCTCGTCGGTGCACGTCAGAGGGTGTGCGGGAGGTGTGCCTCAATATCAAGAGGGTTCCGGTGCATGCAAATTGGTGTTGGACGCATGCGACTGCTAGAGGAGGGCATTCACACCCTGGAGGGAGATTCGGGGCAAGGTGTGGACGCGACCGGAGTGCGTGCGCGCGTTCACGAAGTCCCGGCGCGCGGCCGGTCGTCGCGGACGCGACTCTTCCGGTGACCGTTCCGTGACCTCCGCCACACCGGTGGCGGGCGTTCCGGAGCCGGGCTTGGCCATCGACCCCAACCGATGGTAGGCGCGGGGCAATTCGGACGTAATGATCAAAGACCGTGATCAACGGCCCAATGATCTCCGTCCGCTATGTCCGTTACGGCGTCAATAAAGAGTGACGCGACCGGGTTTCGGAGATCCGATTGAACAATTGTGGCGCAGCACACGTTTGTTGAAGATATGAAGGAGCCCCTGGTACCGGTTGTTCCCATGTCCCACACCGCTCACATACGCAGCCACCGGAAGCCCCGCCGCAGCGCGTCGTCCATCGTCGTGCGGTCCGGTGTCGCCGGCGGCGTCCTCAGCACCCTGGCGGTCGCCGGAGCGGCCGGCTACGCGAACGCGGCCGAGGCCGAGCCCGTGACGCAGACGCTCGAACTCCCCACCCTCACCGCCGACGTGGCCACCCAGGTCGCGCAGTCCGCGGACGCCACCCAGCAGGCGGCCGCGAACTACGAGCTGCAGGCCGAGCGTGACGCGGCCGCCGCCAGCGCCGCGAAGCAGGCCAAGGCGGACCTCGCCGAGGCGCAGCAGAAGGCCGAGGCGAAGAAGAAGGCGCAGGAGGAGGCCCGTAAGGAGGCCGCCGCCCGTGCCACCCGCAACGCCGAGCGCACCGTGCTCGCCGCGTCCGCGAGCACCGACGCGGGCAGCTCCACGGTCACCGGCTCGTCCAGCGCGACCGGTTCGGCCGCGTCCATCGTGTCGTTCGTGAAGTCCCAGGTCGGCAAGGCGTACGTGTCCGGTGCCACCGGTCCGTCCGCCTACGACTGCTCGGGCCTGGTCCAGACGGCGTTCAAGCAGGTCGGCATCAGCCTGCCGCGCGTCTCCCAGGACCAGTCCACGGCCGGCACCCAGGTCTCCCTGAGCAACCTCCAGCCCGGCGACATCCTCTACTGGGGCAGCGCGGGCAGCGCGTACCACGTGGGCGTCTACGTCGGCGACGGCATGTTCGTCGGCGCCCAGAACCCCTCCACGGGCGTCGTGGAGCGTCCCCTCTCCTACGACCAGCCCACCGGCGCGGTCCGGGTCCTCTGACCCCTCCGCACCCCGCACACGAAAGGCCGCTGCCCTCGGGGGGCAGCGGCCTTCGTGCGTCTCCTGCCATGCTCGGGCCCGGGCCGCCGCCCGGCGGCCCGCCGCCAAGCAGAGGGAGACAGCGCGATGCCACGCGTGTTCGTCCAGGGAAGTCCCGCCGGCCACTACCCCCGGTACGCCCCGGAGGCCGGCCGGGGTGCGGTGCGCCGCATCACCGAGACCGGCGAGGAGGTCCTGCACAAGCCGTGCCGGGACGTCACGGAGTTCGGGCCCGACCTCGCGGCCCTCATCGACGACATGTTCCGCACGATGTACGTCGCCGAGGGCGCCGGCCTCGCGGCGAACCAGGTCGGCGTCGATCTCCGGCTCTTCGTCTACGACTGCCCCGACGACAACGGCATCCGCCACGTCGGCCACATCGCCAACCCGGTCCTGCAACCCGCCCCCGCGGGACGCCCGTTGCTCGACGACACCGAGGGCTGCCTCTCCGTCCCCGGCGCCACGATGTCCGTCCCCCGCCCCGAACGGGCCGTCGTCCGGGGCCAGGACAAGGACGGCAACCCTCTCCGCATCGAAGGCACCGGCTACTTCGCCCGCTGCCTGGCCCACGAAACCGACCACACCCACGGCGTCATCTACCTCGACCGCCTCTCCAAGCGGGAGAAACGGGACGCCCTGCGACAGACGGCGGTCCGGCGAGACGAGGTGCTGTCCCGCCGGGCCGCCAGGGCGACTCTGTTGAGCTGACCCCCTCAGGGGTTCACGCCTTCGGGGCCACCTTTGTCAGGCCGTTGATCACGCGGTCCATCGTGTCGCCGCCTGTGGGGTCCGTCAGGTTGGCGAGGAGTTTGAGGACGAACTTCATCAGGAGGGGGTGGGTGAGGCCGCGTTGGGCGCCGATTTGCATGACCTTGGGGTTGCCGATGAGTTTTACGAAGGCTCGGCCGAGGGTGTAGTAGCCGCCGTAGGTGTCCTTGAGGACGCGGGGGTAGCGCTGGAGGGCGATCTCGCGGGTGGCCGGGGTCGGGCGGGCGTGGGCCTGGACGATGACGTCGGCGGCGAGCTGGCCGGACTCCATGGCGTAGGCGATGCCCTCGCCGTTGAAGGGGTTCACCATGCCGCCGGCGTCACCGACCAGCAGCAGGCCCTTGGTGTAGTGCGGCTGGCGGTTGAACGCCATCGGCAGCGCCGCGCCCCGGATCGGGCCCGTCATGTGCTCCGGGGTGTAGCCCCACTCCTCCGGCATCGACGCGCACCACGCCTTGAGCACCTCGCGCCAGTCCAGTTCCTTGAAGGAGTCCGAGGTGTTCAGCACGCCGAGGCCCACGTTGGACGTGCCGTCGCCCATGCCGAAGATCCAGCCGTAGCCCGGCAGCAGGCGGTCCTGGGCGCCCCGGCGGTCCCACAGCTCCAGCCAGGACTCCAGGTAGTCGTCGTCGTGACGCGGCGATTCGAAGTATGTGCGTACGGCCACGCCCATCGGGCGGTCCTCGCGGCGGTGCAGGCCCATCGCCAGGGAGAGGCGGGTGGAGTTGCCGTCCGCCGCGACGACGAGGGGTGCGTGGAAGGTCACCGGGCGCTTGTCGTCGCCCAGCTTCGCCGTCACGCCGGTGATCCGGCCCGTACGGTCGTCGATGATCGGGCCGCTCACGTTGCACAGCTCGAACAGGCGGGCGCCCGCCTTCTGCGCCTGCCTCGCCAACTGCTCGTCGAAGTCGTCCCGCTTCCGCACCAGCCCGAAGTTCGGGTACGAGGCGAGATCGGGCCAGTCCAACTGCAGCCGGGAGCCGCCGCCGATGATGCGCAGGCCCTTGTTGCGCAGCCAGCCCGCCTCCTCGGAGATGTCGATGCCCATGGCCACGAGCTGCTTGACCGCGCGCGGGGTCAGGCCGTCACCGCAGACCTTCTCCCTCGGGAACTCGGTCTTCTCCAGCAGCAGGACGTCGAGTCCGGCCTTGGCGAGGTGATAGGCCGTGGTGGAGCCGGCCGGCCCCGCGCCCACGACGATCACGTCTGCGGTGTTGTCGGAGAGGGGCTCAGTCACGGCGGGATCTCCCCAAGGTTGTGAATCTTCGTGCCGACGGGCACTGGACATGGGCAGTCTATTCAGCAGAATTGATCAACCGGCTGAAGGGCTGCATCGTGAACCGAACTCACCCCGTAGTACGGCTGCGTGTGCCCACCGACGAGGACGCCTTCGCCTGGCACCGGGTCTTCGCCGATCCCGAGGTCATGCGGTTCCACGGGGGGCGCGCCGCCGAGCTGTCCGTGTACGAGGAACTCACCGCCCGGCAGCGGCGGCACGACGCCGAGCTGGGGTTCTGTCTGTGGTCCGTCCTCGACTCCGCCGGGGACGTCGTCGGGTTCACCGGGGCTCAGCCCTGGCCGCACGCCTGGGGGCCCGCCGGGGAGATCGAGATCGGGTGGCGGCTCGGGCGGGCGCACTGGGGGCTGGGGTACGCGTCTGTCGCCGCGGCCGATTGTCTTGAGCGGGTTCGCTCCGCTGGGGTTCGGCGGGTTGTCGCCATGGTCGACGCCGAGAACGAGCGGTCCATCGCTGTTGCGCGGCGGCTGGGGATGCGGGTTTCCGAGCGGTTCGTGACTCCGCTGTCCGAGCGGCAAGGGCTTTGCTACTCCCTTGAGTTGTGACTCTCCGTAGTTGATTGTCACAGAAAGAGAGATGTCGTTTCCGGGTGCTCGTCCCCGGAGTTACCCTGCCAGTACCGCTGGGGGTGACATCAGTGCGAATTCCACCCAGAACGTCCGAGGTGCGGGTGCCTCGGTTTGTCGGGCTCATGGCCGTGGACGCCCGCGCGGCTGCCTCGGCCCGCGGGCTCTTCCTCAACGCGCCCGATCGGCCCGAGTTCGCGGGGGTCGTCGTCGACTACGTCGTACGGCAGTTTCCCGCGCCCGGGGCTGAGGTTCCGCCCGACTCCGTCGTCTATGTGTGGTTCGACTTCGGGGAGGGTGAGGGGGGTGGGGGTGTTCGGGAGCCCCGGTTGCCCGCGCCGCCCTCCGGGGGGTTGCAGCGGGAACTCGGGGAGCCCGGGGATGCGTTCGAGATGATCGCTCGGTGAGGTGTCCCTCGCGGGGTGCGGGGGGGCTTGCGGGGGGTACTTACTTTTTGAAGCCCCTGTGCAGGGCCACCACTCCGCCTGTCAGGTTTCGCCAGGCCACGTTCTGCCAGCCTGCCTTCTGGAGCTTCTCCGCCAGCGCCGGCTGATCCGGCCAGGCTCGGATGGATTCCGCCAGGTACACATACGCGTCCGGGTTCGACGACACCGACCTCGCCACCGGGGGGAGCGCCCGCATCAGGTACTCCGTGTACACCGTGCGGAACGGGGTCCACGTGGGGTGCGAGAACTCGCAGATCACCACCCTGCCGCCCGGCTTCGTCACCCGGTACAGCTCCCTCAGCGCGGCGTCCGTGTCCTGGACGTTGCGCAGGCCGAAGCTGATCGTCACCGCGTCGAAGGTGTCGTCCTTGAACGGGAGCCTCGTCGCGTCGCCCGCGGTCATCGGGAGCCACGGGTGCTTCTTCTTGCCCACCTGGAGCATGCCCAGGGAGAAGTCGCACGGGACCACGTAGGCGCCTGCCCTCGCGAAGGGGAGCGATGACGTCGCCGTGCCCGCCGCCAGGTCCAGGACCTTCTGCGCGGGGCGGGCGTCCACCGCCTTCGCCACCTCCTTGCGCCAGCGGCGGTCCTGGCCCAGTGACAGCACGTCGTTCGTGAGGTCGTACCGTTCCGCCACGTCGTCGAACATCTCGGCGACTTCGTGGGGCTGCTTGTTCAAGGAAGCGCGGGTCACCCTGTCATTGTTGCAGGCCGGTTGAGTTCGGCTGGGTACGGGTGCGGTGCGTCTTCAGGGCGGGGCCGCGCCGGGGGGTATCCGTCCTCGGTCCGGCGACTTGCGTTTCTACGATGCGCTGAACTTGCCTTTTCGCCGGCCGCTGCGGGCGGACACCCCCCGACACGTCCCCTCGCCGCCGTCGCCGGGTGTCCCGCCGTCTCGGTCAGCGGCGGCGGTGGACGATACGGCCCTCGATCACCGTCGCCACGCAGGTGCTCGCTCCCCGCTTCACCAGGTCCTCGCGCGACTCCACGTCGAATACCGCGAAGCGGGCCGCTCCCGACCGTGCCAGAGGTGGCAGGAGGATCAGGGGGCGGGGGGAGAGCGATGGGGGGCCTGGCAGGCGGGGTGGGCGTTGGCCCACTGCCAAGCCCGCTCTGCGTACTACGTCCGCCACCGTGCGGGTTCTCAGGTCGCCTGCCACCGCCACCGTGCCGTTTGCCAGCATGCGTTGTACGCCCCTGCGTGCGCTCGCGCCCAGGCGGGAAGGGTCAGTGCGGAAGATCGCTTGTGCGCGTTCTCCGGTGATGGGCTCCGTGCCCAGCTTGTCCGCTTCTCTTGGGTCCGGGTGGTACGTCGCTTCCAGGAGTTCCGGGGCGTACGGGTTCAGGAGGCCCGGCGTGAGGATGCCGGGCCATCGGCGGACCCTGGCCTGGGGGGCGGCTGCCGTCAGCCTTTCGTACGGGGCTACGGCTGCCACCGTTGCCCCGTCGATCAGTACCGCTGTCTCCGGGGAGTTCTCGGCTACGTGAAGTGTCAGCACGTTGGGGCTAGTTGGAGGCGATCAGCTTCAGTTCGGGGTGGGCCGTGCCGCCCTCGATGGCCGTTGAGGAGATGTGGGAGACCACCCTGTCGTCGACCGGGTCGTTCGCCGGGTCGTCGTGGACCACCAGGTGTTCGTAGGTGGTTGCCCGCTGTGCGGGCGTGCGGCCTGCCTTGCGGATCAGGTCGATGATCTCCAGGCGGTTGCTGCGGTGCTTGGCGCCGGCCGAGGAGACCACGTTCTCCTCCAGCATGATCGAGCCCAGGTCGTCCGCGCCGTAGTGCAGCGAGAGCTGGCCGACCTCCTTGCCCGTGGTCAGCCACGAGCCCTGGATGTGCTGGACGTTGTCCATGAACAGGCGGGCGATCGCGATCATGCGCAGGTACTCGAAGAGCGTCGCCTGCGTGCGGCCCTTCAGGTGGTTGTTCTCGGGCTGGTAGGTGTACGGGATGAAGGCCCGGAAGCCGCCCGTACGGTCCTGTACGTCCCGGATCATGCGCAGGTGCTCGATGCGCTCCGCGTTCGTCTCACCGGTGCCCATGAGCATGGTCGAGGTGGATTCCACGCCCAGGTTGTGCGCCGTCTCCATGATCTCCAGCCAGCGCTCGCCGCTCTCCTTCAGCGGGGCGATCGCCTTGCGGGGGCGGGCCGGGAGCAGCTCCGCCCCGGCGCCCGCGAAGGAGTCCAGGCCCGCCTGGTGGATGCGGGTGATGGCCTCTTCCACCGAGACCTTGGAGATCCTGGCCATGTGCTCTACCTCGGACGCGCCGAGGGAGTGGATGACCAACTGGGGGAACGCGTCCTTGATCGCCTTGAAGTGCGACTCGTAGTACTCCACCCCGTAGTCCGGGTGGTGGCCGCCCTGGAACATGATCTGGGTGCCGCCCAGTTCGACCGTCTCCGCGCAGCGGCGCAGGATGTCGTCCAGGTCGCGGGTCCAGCCCTTCTTGGTGTCCTTGGGGGCCGCGTAGAAGGCGCAGAACTTGCACGCCGTGACGCACACGTTCGTGTAGTTGATGTTGCGCTCGATGATGTACGTGGCGATGTGCTCGGTGCCCGCGTACTTGCGGCGGCGCACGGCGTCGGCGGCCGCGCCGAGCGCGTGCAGGGGGGCGTCGCGGTAGAGGACGAGCGCTTCCTCGGGCGTGATGCGTCCGCCCGCTGCGGCTCGGTCCAGCACGGCTGCGACATCCAAAGAAGCGAGTTCGGCCTTCTCGGTCACCGGGCGTCCCTTTCGTCAAGGGTTGTGGACGGACCTCGCCAGCCTACGCCAGCCTCTTGGATCACCCGACTTCAGGCCGCGAGGGGGCTCCCTCAGGACGTGTACGCGCCCAGCAGTACGCCCAGGAGCGTGCCCGTCAGCAGGAACGGGCCGAAGGGGATGGCCGACTTGCGGGTGGCTCTGCGGGTGAGGAGGAGGGTCAGGCCGTAGAGGGCGCCTGTGGTGAAGGTGGCGAAGGTGCCGAGCAGCAGGGTCGGCCAGCCGTACCAGCCGAGGGCCGCGCCGAGCGCCGGGGCCAGTTTTACGTCTCCGAAGCCCATGCCGGAGGGGTTGAGGAGGTGGAGGGCCAGGTAGGCGATGCCCAGGGTCAGGGCTCCGTAGAGGGCTGTGCGGTAGGTGCCGGTGTGGTCGGGGAGCCTCGTCGCCAGGGCCAGCAGCGTCAGTACCGCGGGGGTGAGGGGAAGGGTCAGGGGGTCCGGGAGGCGGTGTACGCGGAGGTCCACTGTCGTCAGGAGGATTGCCACCGGGGTCAGGGTCAGCCAGGCCGCCAGTTCCGGGCGGGGGCCCGTCGCCAGGGCCAGGAGGGCGCAGATCGTGGCCGTGAGGAGGGGGAGGGTGGGTGCTGGCTTGCGGGGGCACCTTGGGCAGGGTGTGGTGCCCAGCCAGCCGGGCAAGGGGTGATCCGCCTCGCATGTTGCCCGCCATGGGGTGCCCTGCGGGGTCGTGAAGCGGTACGCGGCTCTGGGGAGCAGGGCGCCTGTCAGGGCGCCCCACAGAGCCGCCAGCGCCACGGGGAGTACGTCAGTCATCGGGGGTCACCTTGGACAGGCGGGCCTCGGGGTTGCCCTCCGCCGTGGCGGTGGAGGTGTAGGTGAGGTCGTCTCCGGTGGGGGTCAGGCGGATCTCGTGCGGGGCGGGGTCGCAGCCCTTGTGGTTGGACTTGGCGCCGGTGGACGTGGCCAGCAGGCGGGTGGAGTTCACCTGTTTCAGGGTGAGGATGTCCTCGCAGATTCCGCCCAGTTGGTCCGTCTGGCGGAGGTTGCCCAGCTCCTTGCCCACCGTGGCCTGGTGGACCGTGACGCGGAAGGTGCCCATGGGCAGCGCGCCGTCCAGGGCGGTGGCCTTGCCCTCCCAGGTGCCCAGGTAGCGGGCCGGGATCGCGCCGGCGCGGTCGGCCGGGGCGGAGTGGGTCGGGGCGCTGCCCGCCGTGTCGTTGCCGTCGCCGGAGTCGGGGCGCAGCCAGGTCGTCACGCCCAGGGAGACCGCCGCCAGCGCGGCCGCCACCGCGAGGGCCACCGTGCAGCTCATCCGGCGCCCGCGTCCCCGCTCCCCCGGTGTCAAGGTCGCCGCCAGGCTGACGCTCACCTTGCCGGGCGCGGTCTTGGGGGCCGGGGTCATCACGGGTGCCGGGCCGAACTCCCCCGGTACCGCCGGGCTGCTGAAGTCCACCGGGCCCGAGGGCGCGTCGGCGGACGCCTCCAGGTTGAGGATCTGGACCGCGCTCCGGCTGACCTGTTCGACCAGGGGGCCGGGGAGCCAGCCGCCGGTGATCAGGGCGGCGGCGCCCTGCGGGGCCAGGCGGCGGGCGAGGTCGGCGGGGGCGGGGCGGCCGGCCGGGTCCTTGGTCAGGCAGGCGGTGGCGATCTCGCGCAACTCGCCGTCCAGCGAGCCGAGTTCCGGCTCCTCGTGGACCACCTTGTACAGCAGGGCGGCCGAGGAGTCGCCGGGGAAGGGCGGGGTGCCGGTCGCCGCGTAGGCGAGGACCGCGCCCAGGGAGAAGACGTCCGCCGCGCCGGTGACCCGGCCGCCGAGGATCTGTTCGGGGGCCATGTAGCCGGGCGAGCCGACCGAGGTGCCGGTCGCGGTGAGGGAGGCGGTACCGGTGGTGGCGCGGGCGATGCCGAAGTCGATCAGCAGCGGGCCGTCCAGGGTGAGCAGCACGTTGGACGGCTTCACGTCCCGGTGGACGAGGTCCAGCGCGTGCACGGTGGCCAGCGCCTCGGCGAGGCCGGCGCCCAGCGCCCGTACGGTGTGGGCGGGCAGCGGGCCGTGGGCGGTGACGGCCTGGGCCAGGGAGGGGCCGGCCGCGTACGCCGTGGCGGCCCAGGGGACCGGGGCGTCCGGGTCGGCGTCCAGTACGGGCGCGGTCCAGGCGCCGCCCACCCGGCGCGCGGCGGCCACCTCGCGGCGGAAACGGGCCCGGAACTCCTCGTCCAGCGCGTACTGCGGGTGGACGATCTTCACCGCGACGGTCCGGCCGCCCGCGCTGCGGCCCAGGTAGACGCGGCCCATGCCGCCGGAGCCGAGCCGGCCCAGCAGCCGGTACGGGCCGACGGCGGCCGGTTCGTCCGCTCCGAGCGGCTGCATGGCGACCCCTCCCCCGCGGGCTCCCCCGTAAAGCCGCGCCCTCGCAGCGTAGTGATTACGCCCCGAGCAGTTCCACCTTCACGTCGGCCGGGAAGCCGGTCGTGGGGCCGACGCGGCGGGCGAACTCCGCGACCGCCTTCAACTGCGGGGGCCCGAAGGAGAAGTCGAGGGTGGTGAAGTACTGCTCCAGGGTGGCCTCGTCGAACGCCTCCCAGCGGGCGGCCTGCTCGGCGACCTTGCCGACCTCCTCCAGGGAGACGTTGCGGGAGGCGAGGAACGCCTCGTGCACCTTGCGGGTGATCTCCGGCTCGCGTTCGGCGTAATCGCGCCGCGCGGCCCACACCGCGAAGACGAACGGCAGGCCCGTCCACTCCTTCCACAGCGCGCCCAGGTCGTGCACCTGAAGGCCGTAGCGCGGTGCGTCGAGCAGGTTGGCGCGCAGGGCCGCGTCGCCGATGAGGACGGCGGCGTCCGCCTCCTGCATCATCAGGCTCAGGTCGGGCGGGCAGGTGTAGTACTCCGGCCGCACCCCGTACCGCTCGGCCAGCAGCAACTGGGCGAGGCGGACCGAGGTCCGCGAGGTCGAGCCGAGGGCGACACGCGCGCCGTCCAGCTCGTCCAGGGGCACCTGCGAGACGATCACGCAGGACATCACCGGGCCGTCGCAGCCCACCGCGATGTCGGGGAAAGCGACCAGGTCACCGGCGTTGCGCAGGAATTCCACGAGCGTGATGGGGCCGATGTCGAGATCACCGCGCACGAGCTGCTCGCTGAGCTTCTCCGGGGTGTCCTTGGTCAGCTCGAAGTCGAGGAGCGTGCCGGTTCTCGCGAGCCCCCAGTAGAGGGGCAGGCAGTTGAGGAACTGGATGTGGCCGACGCGCGGCCGGGTGCGAGAATTGTCCACATCGCGAGACTAGACCCCTTGCGATACGTGGCCCCGACCGGCCCGTCGTGTGCGCCCTCGGCAGAGGGTTCAAACATTCGGGTGACGTGATCTTGACCTCTATTGCTTTCCGGTGCCCGCGTGCTAGGCTCGCCGCAAGTTGCAGTTTGGTTTCCCTTGCAGTACAGAGCCTGCGGAGCATGTGACCGCGGGCTCTCGTCGTTTTCAGATGAATGCAGTTGTGCAGCACCGTTCGCACTTGCAGGTTCTGGAGCAGGGCAACCCTTTTGGGCCCAAGGAGGGCTTATGGCTACCGGAACCGTTAAGTGGTTCAACGCCGAAAAGGGCTTTGGCTTCATCGCCCAGGAGGGCGGCGGCCCCGACGTCTTCGTTCACTACTCCGCGATCAACGCCACCGGCTTCCGCTCCCTCGAGGAGAACCAGCAGGTGAACTTCGACGTGACCCAGGGCCCGAAGGGTCCGCAGGCGGAGAACGTCACCCCCGTCTGATCACTGCCTGATCGCAGAACCTGAGTGCAGTACCCAAGGAGCCCCACGCCTACCGGCGACGGGGCTCCTGCCTTTTCGCCGTGACGTTCCCATGAATTCCGGGCGAATTCCGCGTCCCGCCCACCGCGCATTGATCACCGGGGGCGAGGCCATTCCGGTCCCCGAGTTCTCACCCGAACGGCCGCGGGGAAGTCCCCGGAACCCCTAGGGTCGCTCCTCATGACCGACTCCGCCGCCTCCCCCGACTTCCTCGCCGCGACCCGCACGTTCTACGACGCGATCGCCGAGGACTACTCCGATCATTTCCGCCGGGCGCATCTCGCCCAGCCCTTCGACCGGGCCCTGCTGAAGGTGTTCGCGGAGCTGGTGGGGGCGGGTGCGGCGGTGGCCGACCTGGGGTGCGGGCCGGGCCGGGTCACCGGGTTCCTCGCCGCCGAGAGGCTCGACGTGTTCGGCCTCGACCTCTCCCCCGCCATGCTGGCGATCGCCCGCCGCGAGAACCCCGGCCTGCGCTTCGCACAGGGCTCCATGCTGGAGCTGGACCTGCCCGACGGGAAGCTCGCCGGTGTCGTGTCCTGGTACTCCAGCATCCACACCCCGGCCGGACAACTCCCCGCGCTGTTCGCCGAGTTCCGCCGCGTGCTGGCGCCGGGCGGGCAACTGCTGCTGGCCTTCCAGGCGGGCGAGGAACCCCGGCGCCACGACCGGCCCTGGGGCCACCCGGTCAGCCTCGACTTCCTCCGCCGCGACCCGGACCGCATGGCCGCGCTGCTGGAGGAGGCCGGGTTCGCCGTCACCTCCCGTACGGTGCGCGCGCCGGGCCCCACGGAACCCGTCCCGCAGGCGTACCTGCTGGCCGAAGTGAGCCCTAGGGCCCGGTGACCTGACCCGACCCCGCGTACAGGCCCTCCACCGCGTCCGCGAAGTCGCGGAGGATGCGGGCGCGGCGGAGCTTCATGGACGGGGTGAGGTGGCCGGTGTGCTCGGTGAAGTCGCCGGGCAGGACGGTGAAGCGGCGGATGGACTCCGGGCGGGAGACGAGTTGGTTGGCCTGCTCGACGGCGTCCCACAGCACGGTGTTCAAGTCCGGGTCGCCGACGAGGAGTTCCGGCGGCACCGGGTGCTTGCCGTTCATCTGGCGCCAGTGGTTGATGCCGTCCGGGTCCAGGGTGATGAGGGCGCCGATGTAGGGGCGGCCGTCGCCGACGAGGAGGCAGTGGGAGATCAGGGGGTGCTGGCGCAGCCAGTTCTCCAGCGGGGCCGGGGCCACCGACTTGCCGCCCGCCGTGATCAGCAGCTCCTTCTTGCGGCCGGTGATGGTGAGGTAGCCGTCGTCGTCCAGTTCGCCCAGGTCGCCGGTGGCGAGCCAGCCGTCGCGGGTCGCGGGGACGACACCGCCCGCCTGCTGGTCCCAGTAGCCGCGCAGCACATGGTCGCCGGAGATCAGGATCTCGCCGTCGGCCGCGATCCGGACCCGGGTGCCGGGCAGCGGCCAGCCGACGGTGCCGAGGCGGGGCCTGAGCGGTGGGGTGACCGTGGTGGCGGCGGTGGACTCGGTGAGGCCGTACCCCTCGAAGATCTCGATGCCGGCGCCCGCGAAGAAGGCGGCCAGCCGGCGGCCGAGGGGGGAGCCGCCGCAGATGGCGTAGCGGACCTTGCCGCCCATGGCGGCGCGCAGCTTGCGGTAGGCGAGCGGGTCGTAGAACGAACGGCCGGCCTTCAGGGCCGCGTTGGGCCCGTTCCCGGTGCCGGTCTGGCGGGCCTCCAGCGCCTCGCCGTAGCGGACGGCGGTGGCGGCGGCCCGGTCGAAGGCGGCGGCCTTGCCGCTGGACTCGGCCTTCGCGCGGGCGGTGTTGTACACCTTCTCCAGCATGTACGGGATGGTCAGCAGACAGGTCGGCTTGAAGGCGGCCAGGTCCGGCAGCAGATGCTCGGGCTTGAGGCTGGGGGCGTGGCCGAGGCGGACCCGGGCCCGGACGCAGGCGATGGCGACCATGCGGCCGAAGACGTGGGACATCGGCAGGAACAGCAGCACCGACGCCTCCTCACCGGTCGTCACCTTGAACACCGGGTGCAGGAGTTCGATGGCGTTGTCGACCTCGGCGAAGAAGTTGCCGTGCGAGAGGGCGCAGCCCTTGGGGCGGCCGGTGGTGCCGGAGGTGTAGATCAGGGTGGCGAGCGTGTCGGGGCCCAGCATGCCCCGGCGTACGGCCACTTCCCCGTCCGGTGTGCCCGCGCCCGCCTCGGCGAGCAGCTCCACATGGCCCTCGTCGATGACCCAGACGTGCCGCAGCTCGGGGAGCTGGGCCAGTTCGGGCGCGATGGCGGCGCCCTGCGCGGTGGTCTCGGTGATCAGGGCGACGGCGCCGGAGTCCTGGAGTATCCAGCGGGTCTGGTAGACGGAGGAGGTCGGGTAGACGGGCACGGTGACCAGGCCGGCCGCCCAGGCGGCGAAGTCCAGCAGGGTCCACTCGTACCGGGTGCGGGCCATGACGGCGATCCGCTCGCCCGGCATCAGCCCCTCCGAGACCAGCCCGCGCGCCACCGCCAGCACCTCGGCGGCGAACTGCCCGGCCGTCACGTCCTCCCACTCGCCGGAGGCGTTCTTCCGGCTGAGCACCACCGCGCCGGGCGCCGCCTCGGCGTTGTCGAAGGGCAGGTCGGCCAGCGAGCCGTGGGTGACCGGGGGCGCGAAGGGGGGCACCGCCACTTCCCGTACGGCCCCGTCCAGGCGCCGGATCTCCGGCTCCACCAGCACCGGGCGGCCGTCGTAGTCGAGGGCCGAGACGTGCGGGGCGGGTGAGACGGGGGCGTTGGGGTACAGGGCGGTCACGGGCGGCTCCTGGGACGTGCAGCGGCGTACTGCTTGCTGCATGACATACGCGCCCCGCGCACCGGGGCGTTCAGGGCGGCCGTCCGTCGCACCGGTGCGCCGCCGTCAGGCTGGCGATCGTACGAGGCACCTGTGGTGACCCTGTGCACACCGGGCGGTGGTCCGGCGCCGGATGTGTGCAGTCCCGGAGTTTTCGTGAGGGATGTTCCGCTTCGCGGGCGGAGTCAGGAAGCCGGGCCCAGGTCAGGAAGCCTGGCTGTGCGCCTCGGTCGCGTCCTCCTGGCTGCGGTTGGCGTCCAGGTTGGCCTTCATCCGCTCCACCCGGCCGGCCACCTGGACCGAGGCCCGCTCGCGCTCCTTGCGCAGCACCACCCAACTGATGGGCGCCGAGAGGATCATGGCGAGCAGCACGATCCAGAAGAGGTTGGAGGCGCCGAACCCGCGCGGGAAGATCCCGGAGTAGACGGCTCCCCAGGCGACCACGAGGCAGCCGGCGAAGACGCCGAGGCGCATCAGCGTGTAGCGGAGCATCTCAATCCACTCTTCCGTGTCGTTTCGGCCCCAAAGGCGTGCGCTGTCCAGTGAAGCACGCCCCGTACCCGATCTTGGCAGGGGGTGGGCGGGCTCAGCGCAGGGTCAGCAGCATGGTGACGTCGTCGCGGTACTCGCCGGGCGCGACCCGGATCGCGTCCGGTACCCGGCCCACCTCGCGGTAGCCGCAGGAGGTGTAGAAGCGCTCCAGGCCCAGGCCGCTGCGGCAGCCCAGCCGTATCGCGTCGATGCCGTCGATCCCGCGCGCGGCGTCGGCGGCGGCCGCCAGCAGGTCGCGGCCGTAGCCGCGGCCTTGGTGCTTGGGGTGGACCATCACCGTGTACAGCCAGAGCCAGTGGCCCATCAGCCGGTGGGTGTTGAAGGTGAGGAACGCGGTCGCGGAGACCCGGCCTTCGTCGTCGTGTCCGACCAGCAGCCTGCTGTGCCCCTGGGCGAGCCGGGCCAGTGAGCGGACCAGCTCGGGGCGTATGTCCTCGCGGGTGGCGGGCGCCACGAAGCCGACGGCGCCGCCCGCGTTGGTGACGTCCGCCCACAGGTCGAGCAGGCCGTCGCGCAGCTCGGGGGTGACGGCGGGGTCCAGGGTGAAGGTAAGAGACACGGGGCCAAGGTAATCCTTACCTCGGCCCCGGCTCAACCAACGTCCGTAAGGTCAGACGCGCATCG
Source organism: Streptomyces bauhiniae (assembly GCF_004784475.1). Taxonomy (GTDB): domain Bacteria; phylum Actinomycetota; class Actinomycetes; order Streptomycetales; family Streptomycetaceae; genus Streptomyces; species Streptomyces seoulensis. Next base: position 67,093 of record NZ_SRRT01000001.1, on the reverse strand, counting down.
CCTGCGGGGTCTCCCGGCGCAGCGGGTCCGGGCCCTCGTACTCGCGGATGATCTCGTACCGGGTGTTCCGCTCCACCGGGCGGAAGCCCGCGTCGCGGATCAGGTCGAGCAGGTCCTCACGGGTCAGCTTGTTCGGCGTGCCGTAGTTGTCCGCGTCGTGCGTGATCTTGTACTCGACGACCGAGCCGTCCATGTCGTCCGCGCCGTGCTGGAGGGCGAGCTGGGCGGTCTGCACCCCGTGCATCACCCAGAACACCTTCACGTGCGGCACGTTGTCGAACAGCAGCCGGGAGACGGCGAACGTCTTCAGCGCCTCGGCGCCGGTCGCCATCTGGGTGCGCGCCTGGAGGCGGTTGCGGACCTTGCCGTCCTTCATGTCCACGAAGTCGTGCTGGTAGCGCAGCGGGATGAAGACCTGGAACCCGCCGGTCTCGTCCTGGAGTTCGCGCAGCCGCAGCACGTGGTCCACCCGGTGCCGGGGCTCCTCGATGTGCCCGTACAGCATGGTGCACGGGGTCTTCAGACCCTTCTCGTGCGCCAGGCGGTGGATACGGGACCAGTCCTCCCAGTGCGTGCGGTGGTCCACGATGTGCTGGCGGACCTCCCAGTCGAAGATCTCGGCGCCGCCGCCGGTCAGCGACTCCAGCCCGGCGTCGATGAGTTCGTCCAGGATCTCGCTCGCGCTCAGCCCGGAGATCGTCTCGAAGTGGTGGATCTCGGTGGCCGTGAACGCCTTCAGCGAGACGTTCGGCAGCGCGGCCTTCAGTTCCCTCAGCGAGCGCGGGTAGTAGCGCCACGGCAGGTTCGGGTGCAGGCCGTTGACGATGTGCAGCTCGGTGAGGTTCTCCGACTCCATCGCCGTGGCCAGCTTCACGGCCTCCTCGATGCGCATCGTGTACGCGTCCTTCTCGCCCGGCTTGCGCTGGAACGAGCAGTAGGCGCAGGACGCCGTGCACACGTTGGTCATGTTGAGGTGACGGTTGACGTTGAAGTGGACCACGTCGCCGTTCTTGCGCGTGCGCACCTCATGGGCGAGGCCGCCGAGCCACGCCAGGTCGTCCGACTCGTAGAGCGCGATGCCGTCCTCACGGGTCAGCCGCTCACCGGAGCGGACCTTGTCCTCCAGCTCGCGCTTGAGTCCGACGTCCATACCCACACCTTTCCACGACAACCTGCCCCACCGTACTCCCCCGGCCCCCCTGACCCGCTGTCACACCTCTTCGGGCAGCTCCCCGACCCGGTTCTCCCACTTGGTGGAGAGCACGATCGTGGTGCGGGTACGGGAGACGCCCTTGGTGCCGCTCAGCCGGCGGATCGTCTTCTCCAGACCGTCCACGTCGGAGGAGCGCACCTTGAGCATGAAGGAGTCGTCGCCGGCGATGAACCAGCAGTCCTCGATCTCGGTGAGGTCCTTCAGCCTGCGGGCCACGTCCTCGTGGTCGGCGGCGTCGGACAGCGAGATGCCGATCAGCGCGGTGACGCCCAGGCCCAGCGAGGCCGCGTCCACCGTGGCGCGGTAACCGGTGATGACGCCGGCCGCCTCCAGCCGGTTGATGCGGTCGGTGACGCTGGGTCCCGACAGGCCGACGAGGCGCCCCAGCTCCGCGTACGAGGCCCGGCCGTTCTCCCTCAGGGCCTGGATGAGCTGCCTGTCCACCGCGTCCATGCGATCGAAGCCTTCCGGTGTGAAATTCGCCGTAGTGATGTGAGGTACCGCTACTTGCCCTGCACGCCTACTCGTCCCGCGCGCCGCCGCCCAGCTCGCCCTTCCAGCGCCGGTACAGGCCGTGCGCCACGCCCGCCGCGTCCAGCACCCGGCCGGCGACGAAGTCCACCAGGTCCTGGATGTGGGTGGCGCCCGCGTAGAAGGCCGGGGAGGCGGGGACCACGCTCGCCCCGGCGTCGTCCAGCGCGACGAGCTGGCGCAGGGTCTGCCCGTTCAGCGGGGTCTCGCGCACCGCCACCACCAGCGGCCTGCGCTCCTTCAGCGTCACGCTCGCCGCCCGCTGCAACAGGTCCTTGGAGAGGCCGAGGGCCACCCCCGCGACGCACGCGGTCGACGCCGGCACGATCAGCATGCCCTTGACCGGGTACGACCCCGAGGACGGTCCCGCCGCGAGGTCGCCCGCGTTCCAGTACCGCACCCGGCCGAGGTCCGGCGCGAAGCTGTCCGGCTTGCCGTCGGCGCCGCGGGCCAGCCAGTCCCCGAGGTCCTCGCGCCAGTGGGCGTCCCGGAACGGGATCCCCGTCTCGTCCAGCAGCGTCAGCCGCGAGGCCCGGCTGACCACCAGGTCGACGTCCTCCCCGGCGTCCAGCAGCGCCCGCAGCACCGCCGCCGCGTACGGCGTCCCGGAAGCTCCCGAAACCCCCACGATCCAAGGCACGCGCTGCGTTTGTCCTGCGTTCACACCTTGAGAGTACCGGCGCGCCGCACGGTGCTCAGGCCGGGTGGGCCCCAGGGGGTGCCTTGGTCAGACCCCCTTGGTCAGACCGTCAGCCCCCGGACGAGCAGATCGAGCAGCGCGCACACGAACAGGGCGATCCCGATGAACCCGTTGACTTGGAAGAACGCCCGGTTCAGGCGGGACAGGTCGTGGGGGCGGACGATGCGGTGTTCGTAGACGAAGGCCGAACCCACGATGACCAGGCCCAGCCAGAAGAACGGGCCCGCGTGGGTGAGGACGGCGTACCAGGCGAAGAGGGCCATCGTGAGGGTGTGGCAGGCGCGCGCGCCCCAGATCGCGGCCGGGATGCCGAAGCGGGCCGGGACCGACTTCACGCCGACCTCGCGGTCGGTCTCCACGTCCTGGCAGGCGTAGATCAGGTCGAAACCGCCGATCCAGATGCCGACCGCGAGACCCAGGATCACCGCGTCCCAGGACCAGGTCCCGGAGATCGCCAGCCAGCCGCCGACCGGGCCCATCGCCTGCGCGATGCCGAGGATGGCCTGCGGGAAGTTGGTGAACCGCTTGCCGTACGGATAGACCACCATCGGGATCACCGCGATCGGCGCCAGCGCCAGGCACAGCGGGTTCAGCAGCGCGGCCGAGCCGAGGAAGACCACCAACGCGACCAGCGCGCCGGTCCACGCGTGCCGTACCGACATCGCGCCGGTGACCAGCTCGCGGTGGGCGGTGCGCGGGTTGCGGGCGTCGATCTCGCGGTCGATGATCCGGTTCACCGCCATGGCGAAGGTCCGCAGGCCGACCATGCAGATGGTGACCAGCAGCAGCCGCGCCCAGTGGATGTTCTTGTCCCACTGGTACATGGCGGTCAGCGAGGCGATGTACGCGAAGGGCAGCGCGAAGACCGAGTGCTCGATCATCACCAGGCGCAGGAAGGCTTTGGTGCGCCCCGGCTGGGGGACGGCGGCAGCGGTACTCACAGTCCGTATTCCTTCCAGCGCCGGTCCACCAGCGCCGCCGTGGCGGGGTCGGACAGGACCATCTCCGGCCAGCCCCCGTCCCTCGTGTAGCCCTCCTCGGGCAACTTCTTCGTCGCGTCGATGCCCGCCTTGCCGCCCCAGAACTGCTGGTAGGAGGCGTGGTCGAGGTGGTCGACGGGGCCTTCGGCGACCACCAGGTCACGGGCGTAGTCGGTGTTGCCCAGCGCCCGCCAGGCGACCTCGTGCAGGTCGTGCACATCGCAGTCGGAGTCGACGACCACGATCAGCTTGGTCAGCGACATCATGTGCGCGCCCCAGATCGCGGACATCACCTTCTGCGCGTGCTTCGGGTACTTCTTGTCGATCGAGACGATCGCGCAGTTGTGGAAGCCGCCCGCCTCGGGGAGGTGGTAGTCCACGATGTCCGGGATGATGATCTTCAGCAGCGGCAGGAAGAACCGCTCCGTCGCCCGGCCGAGCGGCCCGTCCTCGGTGGGCGGCCGGCCGACCACGATGGACTGCAGCAGCGGCCGCTTCCGCATCGTCACGCAGTCGATCTTCAGCGCGGGGAACGGTTCCTGCGGGGTGTAGAACCCGGTGTGGTCGCCGAACGGCCCCTCGGGCAGCATCTCGCCCGGCTCCAGCCACCCCTCGATGACGACCTCGGCGTTGGCCGGCACCTGGAGCGGGACGGTCTTGCAGTCGACCATCTCGATCCGCTTGCCCGCGATGAACCCGGCGAACAGGTACTCGTCGATGTCGCCGGGCAGCGGCGCGGTGGAGGCGTAGGTGACGGCGGGCGGGCAGCCGAAGGCGATGGCGACCGGCAGCCGCTCACCCCGGCGGGCGGCGACCGCGTAGTGGTTCCGGCTGTCCTTGTGGATCTGCCAGTGCATGCCGATGGTGCGCTTGTCGTGCCGCTGGAGCCGGTACAGACCGAGGTTGCGGACGCCGGTGTCGGGGTCCTTGGTGTGGGTGAGCCCGAGGTTGAAGAAGGACCCGCCGTCCTGGGGCCAGGTGAACAGGGCCGGGAGCATGTCCAGGTCCACGTCGTCACCGGTGAGGACGACCTCCTGGACGGGCGCGTGGTCACCCTTGACCTTCTTCGGCGGTACGTGCGCCATCGCGCCGAGCTTGCCGAACGCCTCGCGGACGCCGACGAAGCCGTGCGGCAGCTCGGGCCGCAGCAGCCCGCCGATCCTGTCGGAGATCTCCGCGTACGACTTGAGCCCGAGCGCCTTGAGCAGGCGGCGGTCGGTGCCGAAGACGTTCATCGCCAGGGGCATCGCGGAGCCCTTGACGTTCTCGAAGAGCAGCGCCGGTCCGCCGGCCTTCTGCACCCGGTCGACGATCTCACCGACCTCCAGGTAGGGGTCCACCTCGGCCTTGATGCGCTTGAGGTCTCCCTCGCGCTCCAGCGCCCGCAGCAGGGAGCGAAGATCGTCGTAAGCCATGTGTCCCAGTATCGGCCACCGGCTACGCTGGCCCGGTCACCGGGGCCGTCCAGACCGTTGAGGAGATCGCGCGACCATGCTCAGGTATCTGCCGTTCCTGCTGGTCCTGGCCCTGTGGATCTACGCGTTCGTGGACTGTCTGAACACCCCCGAGGACGAGGTCCGCCACCTGCCCAAGGTGGCCTGGGTGTTCATCGTGCTGCTCTTCGGCGAGGTCCTGGTCGGCCCGCTGGCCTGGCTGATCACCGGCAAGGTCCGCCAGGCGGCCGGTCCCGCCGCGACCTGGGTGGCCCCCGACGACAACCCGGACTTCCTGCGCTCGCTGAAGAAGGACGAGCCGGGCACGGAGTGATCCGGCGGGCGGCTCGGCTCAGTCGCCCCTGAGGACCAGGTCCAGCAGGCCGGGGAACCGCGCCTCGAACTCGGCGCGCCGGAGCCGGTTGACGCGCCGGGCGCCCTCGTCGCGCTGCTCGACCAGCCCGGCCGCCCGCAGCACGGTGAAGTGGTGACTGAGGGCCGCCTTGCCGACGGGGACGTCGAAGCTGCCGCAGGTGCGGGTCCAGTCGGCGGACCCGGCCAGCTCCCGGACCAGGGTGCCGCGCACGGGATCGGCCAGCGCGGCCAGGGCGTTCGCCACCGTCACGTCGTCGGGATGGGTGTGCTCGGGGGCGGCCCGGTGCCCGGTCGCGGCCATGCCGTCCTCCTCGCCGCCGCGCCCGTTCCGCGCGGCTCCGCTTGCCAAGTGTTCGATGAGAATCATACAGTCGCGAGTGTTCGCCTTTCATTGAACACCCGTTTCGGGTGGCGACCGGGGAGTCTGGCATGCGCGCGATCGAGATCCAGGGGTACGGCGGTCCCGAGGTACTGGAGGTGGTCCCGGCCGAGGTGCCCGAGCCCGGCCCCGGCCAGGTGAGCGTCGACGTGGCGTACGCGGGGGTGAACTTCGCCGACCTGAAGGCCCGCGCGGAGGGGTACCGGGTGCCGCAATTGCCGTTCCGGCCCGGCCTGGAGGTCTCCGGCCGGGTGCGGGCGCTCGGCGCGGGTGTCGAGGGGCTCGCCGTCGGCCAGGAGGTGGCCGCGCTCGTGGCGGGCGGCGGGTACGCCGAGGTGGCCGTCGCCGAGGCGTCGGCGGTGTTCGCCGTCCCCGCCGGCACCGACCTGCGCACGGCGGCGACCCTGCCCGCGGTGGTGCCCACGGCCTACGCCCTGATCCACACCGTCGGCCGCCTCCAGCCCGGCGAATCGGTCCTGGTCCACGGCGCGGCGGGCGGCGTCGGCACGGCGGCCGGCCAGTTGGCGCGGGCGGCCGGCGCCGGGGCGGTGTACGGCGTGGTCTCCTCGGCGGCGAAGGCCGCGTACGCCAAGGAGCACGGCTACGACGAGGTCTTCGTCGGCGCCTTCGAGGACCCGGTACGGGAGGCCACCGGCGGGCGCGGGGTCGATCTGGTCCTGGACCCGGTGGGCGGTGACTCGGTGCGCGCGGGCCTGACCGTGCTGGCCCCCTTCGGCCGCCTGGTCTCCTACGGGGACGCGGGCTCGTCCGGCGCGTGGAGCGTGGGCCCCGGCGAGCTGTACCCGCGGGGCGTCTCGGTCGCGGGCTTCTCCATCCTCACCCTGGCGGCCACGGCGCCGGACACCCTGCGCGCCCTGGCCGACGCGGCGTTCGCCAGGGCGGCCGGGACCGGGCTGTCCTTGCCGGTCACCGCCGAGTTCCCGCTGGCGGAGGCGGCCGGGGCGCACCGGTTGATGGGGAGCCGGACGAGCACGGGCAAGCTGCTGCTGCGGGTGTAGGCGCGTTTGGTCCCCGCACCGGTACGGGGACAGTGCCCCCATGGATCTGGAGCTGGCGCGGGACTGGCTGCGTACCGCCGTCGCGGAGGCGCGGGCGGGGCATGCGGAGGGTGGCATTCCGATCGGGGCCGCGCTCTACGGGCCGGGCGGCGAGGTGCTCGGGCGGGGGCACAACCGGCGGGTGCAGGACGGGGACCCGGCGACGCACGCGGAGACGGCGGCCTTCCGGGACGCGGGGCGGCGGCGGTCGTACCGGGGGACGACGATGGTGACCACGCTGTCCCCGTGCTGGTACTGCTCCGGGCTGGTGCGGCAGTTCGGGATCTCGCGGGTGGTGGTCGGGGAGGCGGGGACCTTCAGCGGCGGGCACGCGTGGCTGGCCGCGCACGGGGTGGAGGTCGTGCTGCTGGACGATCCCGAATGCGGCGCGCTGCTGCGGGAGTTCGCGGCGGAGAATCCCGAACTGTGGAACGAGGACATCGGGGTCGTCGGGGACTGAGCCGGGGGCTGACGGCGCGCACGGTCACGCGTTCGGCCCGCCATCCGTTCCGCTGAAAAGCCCCGCGTGGGCATGTCCGGACCGCATGCGACGGCATTCCCTTGACGGGGGCCCCACCACACCGGGGTCCCCTTCTGCGATCGGAGACGCGTGCGAATCACTGACATCCAGCGCTGCGAGGTCCGGCCGGGGCGGCTCGTCGAGTGGACGCTGAGTCCGGCGACCGTCGCCACGGCGCACGGCCTGCCGGAGGACTCCCGCCCGCCCGCCTACATCCAGGAGTCGCACATCCGCACGGCCCGGCACGTCCGGGAGGACGGCCTGTTCGTGCCGACCTGGCTCGGTACCTCCTTCGACCTCGCCGGCCCGGTCGACCTCGATGTGCTCGAGGAGTCCCTGCGGGCCTGGACGGTCCGGCACGAGACCCTGCGCAGCGGCTTCCGCTGGGCCGGCGCGGACGGGGAGGAGCTGCGCCGCTTCACCCTGGACGCCGGGGACGTCACCCTGCACCGGGAGGCGGGGGGCGAGTTCACGGACGCGGCCGCGCTGACCGCGCATCTGCAGTCCCGGTTCGACACGGTCGCGGACGCGCTGCGCTGGCCCAACCTGATCTACGCGGCCGTGGTGCGGGACGACTCGGCCACCGTCTTCCTCGCCTTCGACCACAGCAATGTGGACGCCTACTCGCTGCACGGCATCCCGGCCGAGATCGAGGAGCTGTACACGGCGGGCGTCGAGGGGCGCGGGCCGGTGGTGCGGACCCCGGCCGCCAGTTACGTGGACTTCTGCGAGATCGAGCGGGCGGACGCCGACCGGCTGGACGGCGAGCACGAGACGGTGGCCCGCTGGCGGGAGTTCATCCGCCGCTGCGACGGCACGCTGCCCTCGTTCCCGGTGGAGCTGGGCGTGGAGCCGGGCGGCCGGCTGCCGCCGCAGCGGATGATCTGCGAGCCGCTGGTGGACGCGGAGGCGGCGGCCGCGTTCGAGGCGTACTGCCGGCCGTACGGGGGCAGCCTGGTCGGGCTGCTGGCGGCGACCGCGCTGATCGTGCAGGAGCTGGGCGAGCAGTCGGTGTACCGGACGGTGGTGCCGTTCCACACCCGGGTGAAGTCGCAGTGGAGCGACTCGGTGGGCTGGTTCGTCGGCGGCGCCCCCATCGAGGTGCCGCTGGAGAACGCCCCCGACCTGACCGCCACCCTGCGCGCGGTCCGGGCGCAGCTCCAGGCCAACCGCACCCTGGCCCGGATGCCGCTGGCCCGCGTGCTGAGCCTGCTCGGCGCGGACTTCCGGCCCACGTCCCCGGACCTGTACTCGATCGTCTCCTTCGTCGACACCCGCGGCATCCCCGGCGCCGCCCGCTGGGCGGAGCAGAACGCCCACGCCCTGCTCCGGGTGTCGTACGGCGACCAGGTCTGCGTCTGGGTCAACCGGGTCCACGACGGCCTCTGGCTGGCCAGCCGCCACCCGGACACGGACGTGGCCGCCAAGAACATGGGCCTGTACGTGGAGCGCCTGCGGGACCTGATGTCGACGCCGCCGGCCTGAGCGGGCTTGCCCCTGACGCGCGGGGCAGGGATTAGCGTCGCCGGGCCCTTGCCGCCCGTCCCCGCAGGAGACGCCCATGCCCTCGGCCCCGCCCGCCACCGCCCGTGAGGTACGCCTCGCCGCCGTCCCCGACGGGCTGCCCGTGCCCGGTGACCTGACGGTCGCCGAGGTGCCCGTCCCCACGCCCGCGCCCGGCCATGTACTCGTCCGCAACCGGGCGTTCCAGGTCTTCGCCGGCCTGCGCACCCTGATCGGCGGCGCCGCGCGCGACACCCCGGTGCCCGGACTGCGTCCCGGTGACCCCCTGTTCGGTCCGGCCGTGGGCGAGGTCGTGGCGGGGGCGGGAACGTTCCGGCCGGGCGAGCTGGTGACGCATCCGCTCGGCTGGCGCGAGTACGCCCTGGTCCCGGTGGCCGCGTGCGCGCCGGTCGACCCCGCGCTGCCCGACCCGCTCGCCGCGCTCTCCTCCGGCTCCACCGCCTACGGCGCGCTCACCCGTACCGCGCCGGTGCGCGCGGGCGACGTCGTGCTGGTCACCGGCGCGGCCGGCGGGGTGGGCTCGCTGGCGGGGCAGATCGCCCGGCTGCTGGGCGCGGCACGGGTGATCGGCACCACCGGTTCCCCGGCGAAGGCCGCCCGGCTGGTCGAGGAGCTTGGCTTCGACGCGGTGGTCACCGCCGGGACGCGCACGGACCCCGGTGCCTTCGCGGCGGGGCTGGCCGAGGCCGCGCCGGACGGGATCGACGTCCTGCTGGACACCGTGGGCGGCCATCAGCTCGCGGCGGCGGTGGAGGCGGCGCGGGTGGGGGCGCGGTTCGCGCTGGTCGGCGCGCTGGCGGGGCAGCTTGCGGCCCAGGGCGCGGGGGCCTCGGCCCCGGTGGAGCTGGACGGCTTCCGGCTGGTCGTGCGGGGTGTGACGCTCACCGGGTACCGCGGCTCGCTGCATCCGGGGGTGGAGGAGGAGTGGGCCGGGCGGTTCGGCGGCTGGCTGCGCTCCGGGGAGATTCGGTTCCCCGTCACGCGGGTCGCGGGGATCGGCCGGGCTCCGGAGGCGTTGGCGGGGCTGGTGGCCGGGCAGTATGCGGGCACGGTCGTGGTGGAGCTGCCGTAGGACTGACGGGCGGGTGGGGCATGAGGATCGGGGACGCGGCGGCGGCCGTGGGGACGACCCCGCGGGCGCTGCGCTTCTACGAGCAGCGGGGGCTGCTCCCTCCCCCGCCCCGCACCGGCTCGGGACAGCGGGAGTACGGCCCCGCCGAGCTGGCCCTGCTGGGGGTGATCCGGCGGCTGCTGGCGCTCGGGCTGACCGTGTCGGACCTGGCCGCCATCGCGGACCGCCTGCCCCTGCTGGCCGAGGACACCCGACCCTGCGGGACGCCGGAGCGGGAGGGGGCGGTCGGCGCGCCGGTGGTGGAGCGGCGGATCGCTCTGCTGGACGCGGAGATCGCCCGCCTGACACGGCTGCGGGACGCGCTCAAGGCGGGGCTGGGCGAGGAGGGGACCCGCTAGCCCACCTGTTCGATCAGGCGTTCGAAGCGGCTGCGCCACTCCGCCTCCGAGGCGCCCTCGCCCTGGTACTCGTGGGTGAAGCGCAGGGTGCTGCCCCGCTCGCCGTCGCGTTCGAGGTGGAAGCGGAGCCGGCCGCCGCCCTCGACGGTGTACTCCGCGACCCGGTCCACGTCCCAGGCGGTGACCCGCCCGGCACCCAGGTCGCGCAGCGCGACCGTGCCGTCCAGGCGGGGTTCGAGCACGTCGACCGGGGTGCACCAGGCGGACAGGCCCCCGGCCTCGGCCACCGCGGGCCAGACCTCCTCCATGGACTTCGGCAGCCGCACCAGGAAGTGCCGGATGTGCGTGTTGCCGTGCGTCTGGCTCATGCCCTGTTCGATGGAACCGTGCATGAGCCCAGTCTCTACGACCTTAGGCTCAGACGCCCGCGTACGAGTGCTTGCCGCTGACGAAGATGTTGACGCCGTAGTAGTTGAACAGCCAGCAGCCGAAGGCGATCATCGCCAGGTAGGCGGCCTTGCGGCCCTTCCAGCCGGCCGTGGCGCGGGCGTGCAGATAGCAGGCGTAGGCGACCCAGGTGATGAAGGACCAGGTCTCCTTGGGGTCCCAGTTCCAGTACCGGCCCCAGGCGTCGCCCGCCCAGATCGCGCCCGCGATGATCGTGAACGTCCACAGCGGGAAGACGGCCGCGTTGACCCGGTAGGCGAACTTGTCCAGCGAGGCCGAGGCGGGCAGCCGCTCCAGCACCGAGCGGGCGAAGGTCCCCGGCGTGCCGCCGTTCTCCAGCTTGTTCTCGTAGGAGTCCTTGAAGAGGTACAGGATCGTGGCGACCGCGCCCACATAGAACACCGCGCCGCAGAAGATGGCGGTGGAGACGTGGATGTACAGCCAGTACGAGTGCAGCGCCGGGACGAGCTGGTCGCTGGCGGTGTAGAGCACGGTGACGGCGAGGCCGAGGTCCAGCAGGACCGTGGTGATCAGGAACAGGCCGAGCCAGCGGACGTTCTTCTTACATGCGAGCAGGCCCAGGTAGACGCCGACCGCGACGGTGGAGAAGGTCAGGTTGAACTCGTACATGTTGCCCCAGGGGGCGCGCTGCACGGAGGCCGCGCGGGCCACCACACCGGCCAGCTCCACCAGGAAGGCGAGCACGGTGAGGGAGACCGCGATCCGGCCGTACATGTCGCCCTGGGCGTCGCCGCCGTGGGCGCCGGGGCCGTCCGGCACGTCACGGGCACCGGCGGCGGAGCGCACGACGACCTGCGGGCGCTCCAGCACGGTGGTGCCGCCCGCCTGCTTCACGGTGACGGCGGGCGCGCTCCTGGCCGGCTGGGTGTCGGCGGTGAGCGCGGCGGCCGTCCGGCCCACCTTGCTGCGGCTGCCGAACAGCCACTCGGCGATGTAGGCGAAGAAGGCCAGCGTGTACACGGCCATCGAGGAGTAGATGAGCGTGTTGCTGACGCTCGCCAGATGCTCGTTGGTCGCGGCGGCGAGATCGGTTGCGGCGGCGAGAGTCACTGCTCAGCCCCTTCGGCAGGTACGGCGTGGGATGCGTCTTCGTGGGTGTCGGGGGCGCCCGGCGCGCGGTCGTACAGGGTGCCGGCGAGGTCGCCCAGTTCCTCGGGGACCTTGGCGGACTCGCTGCGGCCGAGCCCGGCCATCTCGACCACCGTGACCCCGTCGGCGCCGCGCACGGCCCGCACCCAGATCCGGCGGCGCTGGATGAAGAGGGACGCGGCGAGGCCCAGGATCGCGGCGACCGCGCCGCCCAGTGCCCAGGCGCCGCCCGGCTCCTGGACGATCTGGAAGCCGGCCCATTCCTTGACGTCCTTCTCGAACGTGACGGTGCCGGCCCCGCCGGGCAGCTTCATGGTCTGCCCCGGCTTCAGGTTGGCCCGGAGCTGCTTGCCGTCGGCGTCCTTGAAGCCCTTCATGTGCTTCTTGTCGAGCTGGTACACGCTCTGCGGCAGCCCCGAGTTCACCCCGAGGTCGCCGTGGTACGGCTCCAGGTTGAGCACCGGGTTGAGCAGCGCGGGGAACTGGGAGAGGACGTCGGCGCCGCCGCCGTAGGTCGGCAGGAAGAAGGCCCGGATGCCGAGCTGGTCGTACCGGCCCTTGGCGTCGTGGTAGCCGTCCATGACCTTGATGACGCCCTGCGAGGTGACGTTGCCGTCCAGCGGGAGCAGCGGCACGGCGTCCTGGTAGACCACCTTGCCCTTGCCGTCGCGGACGGTGATGACGGGCGCGTAGCCGTGGCTGACCAGGTAGACCTTGGAGTCCTCGATCTTCAGCGGCTGGTTGACCTGGACCGTCTTGGGGCGGGTCTTCCCGTCCGCGCCCACGCTGTAGTCGATCTTCGCCTCGAAGGTGCGCGGGGTGCCGCGGTTGGGGCCGGACAGCTCGTAGGTGCCCTTGAAGTCCTTCAGGTCGAAGCTGAACGGTACGAGGTCGTCGTTGCTGAACAGGCTGCCGGACTTGAAGTCGTCGTACATCGGCAGCGCGTTGGAGAAGCCGTCGCCCTCGACCACCAGCTTGGTGCCGTCGGACTTGAACAACTGGCCGGAGGCGAAGGCGATCAGCAGCACAATCAGCGCGATGTGGAAGGCCAGGTTGCCCAGCTCGCGCAGGTACCCCTTCTCGGCGGCGACCGCGTCACCGGAGGTGTGCGCGCGGAAGCGGCGCTTCTTCAGCAGCGCGAGCGCCTCGGCGCGTACCTGCTCGGGGTCGGCGGTGGTGCGCCACGTGGTGTACGCCGGCAGCCGGTCCAGGCGGCGGGGGGCGCCCGGCGGGCGGCCGCGGAGCTGGCCGACGAACTGCCAGGTGCGCGGGACGATGCAGCCGATGAGGGAGACGAACAGCAGGATGTAGATCGCGGAGAACCACACCGAGCTGTACACGTGGAACAGCCCGAGCTTGTCGTAGACCGGCGCCAGCGTGGTGTGCGCCGCCCGGAACGCGTCGACCTTGCTGGCGTCGGCGGCCGTCTGCGGGATCAGCGAGCCGGGGATCGCGCCGAGGGAGAGCAGCAGGAGCAGCAGCAGCGCGACCCGCATGGAGGTGAGCTGCCGCCAGAACCAGCGGGCCCAGCCGATGACGCCGAGGCCCGGCAGGACGCTCGTGTCCTCCTGGGGCGCGGTGGAGAGCTGCTGTCCGGCCGCGCCGAGACCCTCCTGGTCCCGGCTCTGCTCGGTTTCGGTGTCGCTCATCGTTCAGATCCCCACAGAGAAGCCGTCGGACCAGGTCTGCATCTGCTGCACCAGGCTGTCCCAGGCACCGGTCAGCAGCAGCACGCCGGTCACGATCATCATCGTGCCGCCGGCGCGCATCACCCAGACATAGTGGCGTTTGACCCAGCCGAAGGCGCCGAGCGCCTTGCGGAAGGCGATCGCGGTGAGCACGAAGGGCACGCCGAGCCCGAGGCAGTACGCGACGGTCAGTATCGCGCCCCGGCCCGCGCTCGCCTGCTGGGAGGAGAGGGCGACGACGGAGGCGAGGGTCGGGCCGATGCAGGGCGTCCAGCCGATCCCGAAGAGCGCGCCGAGCACCGGCGCACCGATCAGGCCGGTCGCGGGGCGCTTGTGGAAGCGGAACTCGCGCTGGGTCAGCCAGGGCATCAGGCCCATGAAGAAGATGCCGAGCAGGATCATCAGGACGCCCAGGACATGGGTGAGCACGTCCTTGTAGCCCTGGAGGGTCTGCCCGAAGTACCCGAACAGGGCGCCGCCGGAGACGAACACCACGGTGAAGCCGAGGACGAAGAGGGAGGCACCGGCGGTCATCCGGCCGCGCCGGGCGTCGGCGAGGTCGGTGCCGGTGACGCCGGTCACGTAGGAGAGGTAGCCGGGGACCAGCGGGAGCACGCAGGGCGAGAAGAAGGAGACCAGACCGCCCAGCACCGCGACGGGCAGGGCGAGCAGCAGGGCGCCGTTGAGCACGGTCTCGTTCCGGCTCGTCACGGCGGCGAGCGTCAGCAGGGCGCTCACGTCACTTCTCCGCGAGGACCGGCTTGAGCATCTTCAGCAGGGCCGTGTCGTCGAGCGCCTCCAGCGCCCGCGCGGCGGGCTTCCCGTCCCGGTCCAGGATCAGCGTGGACGGGATGAGCTGCGGGTTGAGCGTGCCCTTGGGGAAGCGGAGCAGCAGCTTGCCGGTCGGGTCGTACAGGCTCGGGTACGTGATCCCGTTGGCCTTCTCGAAGGCGAGGGCCGGGGTGGTGCTGCTGTCGCGGGTGTTGATCCCGACGAACTGCACGCCCTTGTCGGCGTACGCCTTGGAGACCTTGGAGAAGTACTTGGCCTCCTCCCGGCACGGCCCGCACCAGGAGCCCCAGACGTTGAGGACGACGACCTTGCCCTGGTAGTCCGCGATGTCCACGGTCTTGCCGTCGATCGTCTTCCCGGACAGGGCGGGCGCCTGGGAGCGCTCGCCCTTCTTCACGGTGTCGATGCCGTTGTTGCCGGTGACGAAGTTGGTGTCGCCGCCACCGCCGGAGGTCCCGCCGCTGCCGCACGCGGACAGGGTCAGGGCCGCGGCGGCGGCCACGGCACCGAGCAGGGCGGCGCGGCTACGGGTACTCATGTGAAAAGTTTCGCATGGCGGTTCCGGCGGTTTCGCCCGCCCCCCTGCCGGGCCGAAAAGTGCCTGCCAGGGGGCATTTACACCGGGCATTACGGACGTATCGTCACGCGGCGCCGGGACTGGCGCTCTTGGTGCCCGACTCTGCCAGGAAACCCTTCCAGCCTCCGGCCGGCTTCTGGCCGACCTCCAGGGTGCGCAGCTTCGCCAGCACCTCGGGCCGCTGGACGTCCAGCCAGTCGGTGAACTGCCGGAAGGAGACCAGCCGCACATCGGCGCCCTTCTCCTTCTCGCGCGCGATGTGCTGGAACGCCTCCTCGACGGAGTCCATGTAGATCCCGCCGTTCCACTCCTCGAAGTGGTTGCCGATGAAGAACGGCGCCCGGTTGGTCTCGTACGCGCGCCGGAAGCCGCTGATGTACGCCTGCGCCGACTGCTTGCGCCAGCCCGGGTAGTTGTAGGAGGGGGCCTTGGTGGAGTTGACCGACTGGTTGGCCAGCATGTTGTAGTCCATGGACAGCACCTCGAAGGAGTGGCCGGGGAACGGCACCTGCTGCAGCGGCAGGTCCCAGATGCCCTGGCGCTTGACCGGCCACATCTGGCGGCCGCCGGGCGAGGAGGCGTCGTAGCGCCAGCCCAGCTCGCGCGCGGTGGGCAGCAGGTTGTCCTGGCCGAGCAGACAGGGGGTGCGGCCGCCGACCAGTTCCTTGTCGTAGTCGAAGGGCAGCGCGGGCAGGTCGGTCCAGCCGGTGTTGGTGCGCCACTCCGTGACGAACTTCTTCGCCTGGTCGATCTCGCTGCGCCACTGGGCGGGCGTCCAGTTGCCGACCGTGCCGGAGCCGCCGCAGAAGTGGCCGTTGAAGTGGGTGCCGATCTCGTGGCCCTCGAGCCAGGCCCGGCGCACGTTGGTCAGCGTGGCCTTGACGTGCTCGTCGCTGAGGTAGCCGATGTCGGAGGCGCCTCGGGGGTTGTTCGGCGGGTTGTAGAGACGCTTCTTCGACTCGGGGAGCAGATACAGCCCGGAGAGGAAGAAGGTCATGCTCGCGCCGTGCTCCTTGGCCAGGTCCAGGAAGCGCGGGAAGAGGCCGTTGCCGACCTCGCCGGCGCCGTCCCAGGAGAAGACCACGAACTGGGGCGGGGTCTGACCCGGCTCCAGCGGCTCGGGGCGGGCGGGCTGGTGGGGCTGCCTGCCGGTGAAGGCGGTGGAGCCGTCGCCGATGGGGCGGGCCTTGGCGGGGGTGTGGCTCGGCGAGGGACTGCCGGAACCGCTGGGGTGCTTGCCGCCGCCCACGGATGCGGAGGTACCGCAGCCGACGAGTCCGGCCGCCGCCGCCCCCGCGCCGAGGCCGAGTATTCCCCGCCGGGTGATGGTCTGCATGAAGCTCCCCGATTCGTCACACTCACTGGATTCACACAGTCAGATGATGTGACGAACGGGGAGGTTCCTCGATCAGCCGGTTCAGGCGCCGAAAGCCTTGCCCTGCACCTCGGAGCCCTTCTGCGGCTTGGCCCCCGCGCGCAGATGCGCCGGGACCAGGTCGATCGCGGGCTCGCTGTAGCCGACGGACACGATCCTGTCGCCGAGGTAGGTGAAGGACGTCAGCGAGGCCAGGGTGCACTGCCGCTTGCGCGGGTCGTGCCAGAGGCGGCGGCGCTCGACGTAGCTGCGCACGATCCAGATCGGGAGCTGATGGCTCACCAGCACCGCCTCGTGCCCGCGCGCCGCGTCCTTGGCCGCGTTCAGCGCGCCCATCATCCGCACCACCTGGTCGACGTACGGCTCGCCCCAGGACGGCTTGAACGGGTTGACCAGGTGCTTCCAGTTGTCCGGGTTGCGCAGCGCGCCGTCGCCGACACCGAAGGTCTTGCCCTGGAAGACGTTGTCGGCCTCGATGAGCCGGGCGTCGGTGCCGAGGTCGAGCCCGTGCGCCTTGGCGATCGGGGTGGCCGTCTCCTGCGCCCGCTCCAGCGGGGAGGCGATCACCTGGGTGATGTCGCGCGGGGCCAGGTGCTCGGCGACCCGCTCGGCCATCTTCCGGCCCAGCTCGGAGAGGTGGTAGCCGGACAGCCGCCCGTACAGCAGGCCGTCGGGGTTGTGCACCTCGCCGTGGCGCATCAGGTGGACGACGGTGACGTCCTTCTCACCGGTGTTGCTCTCGGGGGTGGTCACGCGGTCGCCTCCGCGGCGGCTCGGGCCGCCGCCGGGAGGGCGTCGGCGATCTTCTGGATGGCCCGCTCGTCGTGGGCCGTGGACACGAACCAGGACTCGAAGGCCGACGGCGGCAGGTACACGCCGTTCGCCAGCAGCGAGTGGAAGAACGCGGTGAAGCGGAACGACTCCTGCCGCTTGGCGTCCTCGTAGGTGCGCACCTGCCGGTCGGTGAAGAACACCGAGAACATGTTGGAGGCGTGCTGCAGCCGGTGGGCCACGCCCTCCTTGGTCAGCGCCTCGGTGACCAGCGACTGGATCTGCGCGGACACCGCGTCGACCTTGTCGTACGCCGCGTCGTCCAGCAGCCGGAGCTGGGCGAGACCGGCGGCGGTGGCGACCGGGTTACCGGAGAGGGTGCCCGCCTGGTACACCGGGCCGGCCGGGGCGAGGTGCGCCATGACGTCAGCGCGCCCGCCGAACGCGGCCGCGGGGAAGCCGCCGCCCATCACCTTGCCGAAGGTCATCAGGTCGGGCTTCACGCCGTCGACGCCGTACCAGCCGGCGCGGCTCGTACGGAAGCCGGTCATCACCTCGTCGGAGATGTACAGCGCGCCGTTCTTGGCGCAGGCGTCCTTCAGGCCCTGGTTGAAACCGGGCTCCGGCGGGACGACGCCCATGTTGCCCGGCGACGCCTCGGTGATCACGCAGGCGATCTCGCCGGGGTGCCGGTGGAACGCCTCCTGCACGGCCTCCAGGTCGTTGTACGGCAGCACGATGGTGTCGCCCGCCTGCGCGCCGGTGACACCGGGGGTGTCGGGCAGCGCGAAGGTGGCGAGGCCGGAGCCGGCGGAGGCCAGCAGGGAGTCGACGTGGCCGTGGTAGCAGCCGGCGAACTTGATCACCTTGGACCGCTGGGTGAACCCCCGGGCCAGCCGGATCGCCGACATGGTGGCCTCGGTGCCGCTGCTGACGAGCCGGACCTGCTCGACCGGCTCGACGCGGGCGACGATCTCCTCGGCGAGCGCGACCTCGCCCTCACCGGGCGTACCGAAGGAGGTGCCGCGGGCGACCGCCTCCTGGACGGCGGCGATGACCTCGGGGTGCGAGTGGCCCAGGATCATCGGACCCCAGGAGCACACCAGATCGACGTACTCCCGCCCGTCGGCGTCGGTCAGGTACGGCCCGCTGCCCGAGACCATGAACCGGGGCGTGCCGCCGACCGCGCGGAAGGCGCGCACCGGCGAGTTCACGCCACCCGGCGTGACCTCGGAGGCGCGGTCGAAGAGCGCCTGCGAGGCGGGCGCGTCGTAGGGGTAGGGCGTTTCGCTCATGACGTGCGGCTTCTCCGACTTCTCGGACTCCGGTGGGCGGGTGACCCCCTCAGGGTAGGCGGAGCGGCCCGGCGGCGGCGCCGTGCCCCGTCCGGGCGGGGGCGGGCGCTCTTGGGGTGCCGATCCGGCCGACCTTCGAGGCCGGTCTTTCACGATCTGCGAGACTGACACCTGATACACACACCTCCGCGGCACGTAGTGATCTGAGACCGGGAAGATCCTGCGGACTTCGGTTTCACCGCACGTTTCGGCGGGCGGCCGTGGGGGAGGTCACTGACACGATGATCGGGTTGCGCGGCGGGGGCCACGCGTCCTAGAAAAGCACTCGGGTGGAGATATGCATCGCGGTGGCGGACTGGGCGAGGGGACTGACGACCTGGGTCCTCGGCGAGCCCGGCGGGGAAGGCACCGGCGCGAAGCGGAGGAAGCGACCGAGACACGTCAGGCCGACGCGCATCAGGTACAGGGTCTACCGAGTGAGCCCCAGCGGGACGACCGGACCGCCGACCTCGGGGCGGGGAGCAGAAATGGTGGTCGGGTGGGGGTGACGTACAAATACTTCGGTGCGCCGGACGGCGCGACCGCCGCCCGCGTCCCCATCTCGATGCGTCCCGAGGAACTCGGCGGCGACGAGCTGGGCATGAACGGCATGTTCACCAAGATCAAGCCGGAGACGATGGCCGCGATGGTGCTGACCGGCATCGAGGGCGTCCCCCTGCACAAGGTCCCGCCCCTCGAACTCGTCGTCCTCCACCCCGACTACGCCGTCGTCAAGCTCCCCATGACCGTCGTCGACCCCCTCCGGGACATAGGCGAGGAAGCAGTCGGCGCCGCCGCCTTCATCTGGTCCACGGTCCCCGACCGCGGCGGCCCCCGCGACGCCTTCAACGTCTACCAACTCCTGCACGAGTGGCAGGACTTCAGCCATCGGTTGCATGAGGCGGGGCATCAGCCTTATTGCTTGGTGTGGCCGTGAGCGGAGGGCTCCGGAGTTAGGCGTTCGGCCGAGGACGGACTGCGGCGCGGACACTGTGACGTGCGTCCCGGGCGAGGACCTCCAGAACGGTTGTCGCCGTTCCGGAGTCTTCGGGATCTGCGTGGGCTGCCGCTTCGGCCAGAGTGCGCCTGACCCGGTACTCGCCGTCCTCGGCCAGACGCATGGCGGCGTCCCGGTATCGAGCGGGATGGCGCAGACACAGCACCGCGCTGGCCTGCCGTACCCCGGCGTGGTGATGTGCCGCCATGAGGTTGGCGTCGACTTCGGCAGCGATGTCCCCGGTAAGCCAGCTGAGGGTGAGGGCTGCGCAATGAAGGTCGCCGCTGTCCTTGCTGGTGAGCAGGCCGATGGCTTGGTCACGCACCCATGCGTGCGCTTCCGGGCTCGTGGCCGAGACGGAGGCCAGGAGCAGCGCTTCTCCCCTCAGCGACGCCGAGCCGTTGAACACCTTGAAGGCGCTGAGCGGATGCGGCGTGCCGGTCACCTCGTCGTCCAGGTAGCTCCCGTCCCGCCCTCCGAGTACGAATGCCTTGGCGGTGTCGAATACTCGGCACCGGACGTCGGCAGACAGGTCGGCCACCAGGTTGCGGGCCCCGATCAGGGCATCCCGCCTGCTCGCGGCCACCTCACCGGCATCACTCGCGACGGCCATGAGCTTGTCGAGACAGGCGGTACGGACCTCCGTGTCGAGACAGCGAACCAGGTAGGAATCAGAGACCAACCTGGTCCCGAACTCCGCGACGCCCGGTACAGGGTCAGGACGTCGGAGGATTCTGTCCCGCGCCTGTTCCGCGCGCTGCAGCACAGCCGGATGGCCTGGATCAGCGAGTGATCGCGCGACATCCGCAAGATAGAGCCCGTTGTCGTCCAGGCGGCCCACCCTGGCGCGTAGTTCGGCCATGGCCTCCTCGGTCAGCGCTTCACGGGCGACAGATGCCATGACGGGTTCAGTCCGCTCCTCAGGTGCCGCCACCAAGCTGATCACCTCGTCGTCCACCACAAGTTGAAGCGCCTTGTGCGCCCCGGCCTCCGCCAGGTCGAAGAGCCGGGTCAGAGCCGGCATCGCAGCGCCCGGATGGGCTTTGGCTATGGTGACGCAGGCAGTCGCATGGCTGTCGTCGGAGTGCCTGTAATGCTGGGGATCTCGCGGCACGTCAGGAGCCAGGAGCTGCAGAAGGGCTGTGGCCTGCTCCTGTGTGCCTCGCCCCGCGAGTACACAGGCGCTGCGAGTGGCCTGGTGGGTGAGGTTGCCGAAGGGCGAGTCCATCAGCTCGCCCGACCTGCCCCGCTCGGCCAGAGCAGTCAACTCGGTGAGCAGTGTGCCGGCCGAGTCGTCGTCGATCAGGTCCGCCTGCGCCTCTACGATCGCCCCGCGAGCACGAAGAACCCACCAGGGCGCATCGGCGAGGGGGCCCAGCGGCAGCATCAGGTCACCTGTGGAACCCGCGAGTTCCGTCAGTTTCTTGGCGGTTCCAGCACGCTGGTAATACTGAGCGGCGAGCGATGGCTCGTGACTGTCGCGGTAGAGGTCTCCGAGGAACTCAAGTGCCTCGAACTCACTGGCCCAGTCTCCCGTGATAACGGTGTCGGTGAGCCAGCGACGCGCAGAAAGAACCGCCTCGACCGGCTTGTCCTTCACCCTGGCCGACAGCGCGTGTTCCCGGAACGAGCGCATCCGGTCCAGCAGGCGCCCCCTCCCCGTCGCGCGCAGAGCCTGGGCCAGCCGATGCTCGTCATCGAGCGCCGAAGTCAACGGTCCGTACTGCGCGTTCACCGCCCGGACGGCGTAGAGCCAGGAGGCTGCGTCTTCGGTCATCTCGGCATGAATGGCGTCGTAGACCGCGTCCCGCCAGCCCTCGAGGGCTTCTTCGGGACGGCCCTCCAGGGCGCAGCGCCGGGCTTCACGCGCGTTGATCAGAGCCGCATGCCGACCGGGCACCAGGTGCCTTCGTGCCAGTCGCTTGAGTTCGGCGCGCTCAGCGGGGTCGTACTCGGCGCGCACCAAGCGCAGCCGGATGACGGCGTCCTCGGTGACCCGTGCGATCGGCTGCTCAGCGGCGTGCGCGATCGCGGTGTCGATGAGCGTCTCCAAGTCCTGCAACTGAGCCGGGTCCGAGGCGAGCAGATGCTCGGCCAACAGCAGCACCAGCAAGGGTTGGTAGGCCGGCTCCTCTGCGGAGGGAGCTTCCAGTGCGGCCCTCAAGGCATGGAAGACACCGAGGGGATGAAGGACGCTCCTGACAGCGCTGCTCACCAGTCGGGCATGCCGCTGTGCGCCGGCCGACGGCTGTTCCCCGGACCGTACAGCGTCCGCGGTCAGCCCCTCGATACGGCGCTGGAGCATCCGGGGCTCCACACGGTCCCCGAAGTGGAGAGCCGTGACCGCCAGATGGGCCGCCAGTTCAATCGCTTGATCGACGAGCCGGGCTGCCACTAGTGCGTCCAGTTGCTTGCCGCGCATGGTGACCGCGTGTCCGCGGAAACCCTCGTCGTGAAGCCGGTCCGCCAGCTCGCCGTACAATCGGGCGGACTGCTCCGGCGCCGTCGATCGCAGGCTGTCCGCCTGCCGGAGGACGGGTGCGACATCGTTCGTCCGCAACGGGCCCACCAGGATTCGCTCCGCCTGCTCCTGCCGGTCGGGCAGCGGCACGGGAACTCCGGGCTGCGGCGCACCGGTACAGAAAGTCGCCGCCGTCTCACGGGTCCAGAAGCGGGCAACCACATCGCCCTGGGTGCGCAGGTGATCGTTGATCTGCTCGGCCCCCCAGAGGTCGAGTTCGAGATCGTGGTGCAGATCCTGGAGCCGGGCCAGTTCCTCGGCTACCTGGGTAGACTGCGTGGCGGCCGAGGTGGCGATGATCAGGTGGTGCGCGCCGAACGGGCGCCGACCGGTGGCGAATACGGTCACCGCATCCCGCAGGTCGCCGGCGGTGAACGTCTTGTATTCCTTGCACTGGATGACGGTGTAGTGACCGTCCGGCTCACGTCCGGCGAGGTCGATGCCGTGTTGCGCCTGCCCCTGGACGCCGTAGCGGCGGAACTTCACCCCTCTCAGACCGAGCACTCCACGCAAGAGGGCGAGGACCAGGCTTTCGAAGCGGTCCCAGCCGATATGCAGGTCGAGATCCTCGCCCGGCGGAACGTTCCCCGACTTGCCGGGCTCGGGAGAGGCGCTGAGGTTGGCGTCGTTGCCGGACGGTTTCCAGGGCTCTTCCGCACCTGTGGAATCGGTCGGCCACTCATCGGCTCCGGGCATGCTCTCACTGTCCAATCGGTTACAGGGACGGCTCCGGCGCCGGGATCACCCGTGCCCCCACCTCCGCCGCTGCCGTGAGTTCGGGGTGCGTGGCTCCGGCGGATGCCTCCACGTTGAGGCCCTCGGCTGTGGCGACGACGCAGCGGGCGAGGGCGGCGCAGTCGGTGGTCGGGGGGAGGTCGCCGTCGGTGACGGCCTGGGCGAGGCGGTCGTGGAGGGCCTGGCGGGTGCGGGCGCGGCTGGTGGCGAGGAGTTGGACGATCTCGCCGTCCTCGCCGCCGCAGGCGAGACCCCCCTGCACGGTGAGGCAGCCCGCCGGGCGGTCGGGGAGGGTCGCGGCCTCGGCGGTGCCGGTCAGGAAGCTCAGTACCGCCTCGCGCGCGGTGGGTTCGGCCATCGCCTCGGTGAGCGTGCGGGAGCGCTCCTTCTCGTAGCGGCTCAGCGCCTCCTCGAACAGCGCGCGCTTGTTGCCGAAGGTCGCGTACAGGCTCGGCGGGTTGATGCCCATGGCGGCCGTGAGGTCGGCTATCGACGTGCCGGTGTACCCCTGCCGCCAGAAGAGGTGCATGGCGATGTCCAGCGCCGCGTCCCTGTCGAACGCCCGCTTGCGGCCCCTTGGCATGTCCGTCCTCCCGATCCTCGTCGGCCCCTATTCTCCGGCTTGCTTTTTCTTAGCGATCGATACAGTGTAGAACCCAGTGCTTTAGCGATCGCTACAGATATACGTACGCAGCGAGCATCGGAGAGACGCATGTCCGAGCACACCCCTGAACTCACCGGCAGGCGCGCCCTCGTCACCGGCGCCACCAGCGGGATCGGCGCGGCAACCGCCCGCCACCTCGCGGCACACGGCGCGGAGGTGATCGTCGTCGGCCGCGACGACGCACGCGGCGCCGCCGTCGTACGGCGGATCACCGACGCCGGCGGCACCGCCCGCTTCGTCCGCGCCGATGTCGGCGACCCCGCGCAGATCACCGCGCTGCGGCAGGAGGCCGGTGACATCGACATCCTCGTCAACAACGCCGGGTTCGCCCTCTGGGCGCCCACCGAGACCTTCCCGAGGGAGGACCTGGAAGCCACCTGGGCGACCAATGTGCGCGCCCCCTTCCTGCTGGTCGCCGCCTTCGTGCCGGCCATGCTGGAGAACAAGAACGGCGCGATCGTCAACATCGGCAGCATCGCCGCCGACCTGGGCATGTCCGGCGCCGCCGCCTACAGCGCCAGCAAGGCCGCCCTGCACGCGCTGACCCGGGCGTGGGCCGCCGAGTTCGGCGGGCGCGGGGTGCGGGTGAACACCGTCGCGCCGGGGCCGGTACGGACCTCGATGGGCGACCCGGAGGTGGTCGAGCAGATCGCCGCCGCCGCTCCGCTGGGCCGGGTCGCGGAGCCCGAGGAGATCGCCGAACTGGTCGGCTTCCTCGCCTCCGACCGCTCCGGCTACATCACCGGCGCCACGCTCGACGTGGACGGCGGCCGCAACGCCGTCTGAAAGGTCAGCCCGCCCCCACGAAGTCCACCACCGCCAACGCGAACAGCAACGCCAGCGCCAGCCCCACCACCACCCAGCCCGTCGGATGCGGCCAGAAGACGAACGCCACCACCGCCCCCGCCACCAGCAGCCAGCCGAGCAGGACGCGGTGGCGGTGGAGGAAGGGCCCCACCGGGCCGGTGTGGAGGCCGAGGCGGTCGGTCTGGGTGCGGGCCGCGCCGATGCCCGCGTGCCAGATCTGGCGGAGGGCGGAGGCGTGGCGGCCGGGGCCGCTGAGCCAGGCGGAGAGGGCGAGGATCACGCCGAGGGCGATCACCGCGCGTACCGCCGTGCGCAGGAAGCGGGTCAGGGTGTCGTAGACCGCGCCGGCGGCGGGCTGGGAGACCGAGGCGGGCAGCGCGTCCAGGTAGAAGGCACGGAAGACGGTGAGGCCGACGCCCAGCAGCAGGGCGGTGACGGCGAAGCCGAGGGCCGCCGCGACCAGGGCGCGGCGACGGCGTACGGCGAGCAGGACCCCGCCCGCGAGGAACAGCGCGGCGATCACCGGCAGCCAGACGCCCGCCAGTTGGAGCAGCCGGAACCAGGACTGGAGGTCGGCGACCTTCTCGGTGCGCAGGACCGTGAAGTCGGTATGCACGTCCGGGATCTTCGCCGCGGGCTTCAGACCCGCGTCCACCAGCCGGGACTTGACCTCCTCGATGACCGGCGCCAGATCGACCGTCACCGCGTCGCCCTCGATCCGTACCGCTCCCCCGCCGCTGCCGGTCAGCGCCTTGTCGACCGTGGTGTGGAGCTGCCGGTTGGCGTCGGTCCAGAAGCGGGCGAAGGTCTCGGAGGCGACGACCTCGCGGGACTTGTCCCGGACGAACCCGGACACCGCGTCGTCCAGCGAGCCCCCGAGCACGCCGAGGGCCTTCTCCAACAGGGGCCGGTCGGAAGGAGCGGCCTCCTTCAGCAGGCCGGCCAGGTCCAGGTACTGCATCAGCGCCCCGGTGATCCGGTCGGCGGCGGCGTCCTGCACGGCCGGGTCGTGGGCGAGGGGCGCGACGGTGGCGACGTACCGGTCGGTGTCGTCCGCCAGGTCGGCCGTCCAGGTGGCGACCAAGGCCAGGGGCGCGAGCAGGCAGCCGAGGACGATCAGCACGGCCGCGCACACAGAACGCATCCGGTGCCGGGCACGCGGCCGGGACTCCAGCGCGTCGACCCGCTCCCGCAGCCGGGCCAGGTCGTCGCCCGGCTCCCGATCCGCCATGCCGGCCCACCTCCGTCGGAATCCCCCTGGCAGCAGCACACCCCGTGCCCCGCGCGTACGCGAGCGGCGGTGGGCCGTTCAGGTGCGCCCGCCCCACGCCTGCCACACCCGGCGTGCGGACCACGGTGACCCCGCCTTCACTGGGGGCATCCGGATTCGGGAGGCTGGCATGGCTGGGTGCGGGACACGGCGGGCGGTCGGTACGGCCCTGATGGTGGCGCTCGGGATCGCGGTGACCGGCTGCTCGGACGGCAACAGCCCCTCCGGCCAGGCCAGCAAGGCCGCCTCGGCCGCCTCCTCCCTCGCCTCGCGCGCCTCCGGCACGGTGGCCTCGGCCACGGCGGAGGCCAAGCGGAAGCTGGACCAGGTCAAGGGCGGGGTGGACGCGAAGAAGGACGTTTCGGTGGGAAAGGTCACCACCGGCAAGGACAAGGTACCCACGGCCGAGGTGTCCGCGAAGAACACCACCGGCGAGCAGAAGTCCTTCACCGTGCAGGTCAACTTCCGTGACAGCAAGGGCGATCTGCAGGACACGGTGATCGTGAACGTCAATGACGTCGCGGCCGGCGCGACCGGCCGGGCCACCGCCCGCAGCCACCGCGAGCTGTCCGGCGACATACGGGCCGACGTGGGGACGGCGCTGCGGCACTGAGCCGTCGGCCATGATGGAAGGGGCCGTATACGGCCTCGCTCGCCAGTCCGGACGCCAGAGCCGTCGCCCGGAGGGGCCGGCCGTCGTTGTCCACACCAGGGGAGCAACCGCACGGCAATCACGCCCGCACCGGGGCGGGCCTACGTATCGTAGGTTCTCAACCGCCCCCAGCCACAAGCCAGTTCATCGGGGAGACATGCACCAGACACGATCCGAGACCGAACCGGCGCGGACCGCGTCGACGCCGGTCGTCGATGTGCGGGACCTGAAACCCACCCTCACCCTGCTCTTCGTCAGCCTCACCGTCGCGGCCGTCGGCGTCTACGAACTGTGCGGCTTCGGCCTGCACAGCCTCGACCAGCGCCCGCATCTGTTCAGCGACGGCCTGACCACCGGCGGGGTGATCGTCGCCGTGGTCGCGGCCGGAGCGGCGGTCGGCAACCTGGCCTGGACCCTCTCCGCGGCCCGCCGGGGCCCCGAGGACGAGCGGCCCTAGATCTCGGAAGGGACCCCTCCCCCGCCCACCGTGAACCCGATCACCGCGCCCCCGCCCTCCCTGCGGTAGGCGAACGGCGCCCCGCCGTGGGACATCGCGATCTCCCGGACGATGGACAGCCCGAGCCCCGAGCCGGGCTGGGAGCGCGCGTCCGCCGCCCGGTAGAAGCGGTCGAAGATGCGCAGCAGGTCGCCCTCGGCGATGCCCGGCCCCCGGTCCAGGACCTCCACCCGGACCGTGCCCGCCGCCGCCCCGGCCACCCGCACCTCGATGGGCTCCGTCCCCTCCCGGTCGAACTTGGCCGCGTTCTCCACCAGGTTCGACAGCGCCCGCTGGAGCAGCAGGGGACGGCCCTCCGCGTACGTGTCCCCGCTCACCGCCAGCACGATCCGCCGCCCGGTACGGCGCCCGGCCAGCCCCACCACGTCCTCCGCGACGTCCGCGAGGTCCACCCGCTGCGGCGGCTCGGAGTCGGACTGCCCGGCGGCGAGGTCCACCAGCTCGTTGACCAGGTCCGTCAGCTCCCGCGCCTCCAGCGTGAGGTCGGCCACCAGGTCCTCCCGCGTCTCCGGCGACAGCTCGTCGATCCGGCGCAGCAGCGAGATGTTCGTCCGCAGCGAGGTCAGCGGGGTGCGCAGCTCGTGGCCCGCGTCCTGCACCAGCCGCCGCTGGTCCTCCTCGGACTGGGCGAGCCGGCCCAGCATCCGGTCGAAGGCGCGGCCCAGGCGCCCCACCTCGTCCGGCCCGGTGACCGGCACCTGGATGCCCAGGCGGCGGGTGCGGGCCACGTCCTCGGCGGCGGAGGTCAGCAGCACCAGCCGCCGGGTGATCCGGCGGGCCAGCCACCAGCCGAACAGCCCCGCGCCGACCACCACGGCCGCCATCAGGATCAGCGTGCGCCGCTGGAGGGCGCGCAGCAGGTCCTCGGTGTCGCTGAACTCCTGCGCCACCTGCACCGCGCCCCGCCCCCGGCCGAGCGAGACGGTGGCGACCCGGAAGAGGTCCTCACCGACCCGTACGTCCTTGTGCTCGGCCAGTTCCCCCGCGCCGGGCGCGCCCGCCACCTCGCGGTCGCGGGCGGTGACGGGCAGGCCGGGACTGCCGTGGTCCACGACCTCGCCGCCCGGCCCGAGCACCTGTACGTCCGTACGGGCGGGCCGCACCAGGTCGTGGCCGGGCCGGGCGGAGGAGAAGTCGTCCGGGGTCATGGGATGCTGCCGCACCTCGGCCCGCACATCCCGTACGACCTGCGTGAACACCGACTGCTGGTCCACCCGGACCAGCCGCGCGGCCGAGCCGTACGACAGGATGCCGACCAGGATCGTGACGGCGGCGGTGACGGCCGCGAACGACACGGCGAACGTGGTGCGCAGCGAGCGCAGCCCGGTACGGGACCCGCCCGGCAGCCGCCAGGTGCGGCCCACTACTCCTCCCGCAGCACGTACCCCACACCGCGCACGGTGTGGATGAGCTGCGGGGCGCCGGGGGCGTCCAGCTTGCGGCGCAGATAGCCGACGTAGACGGCGAGGTTCTTGGAACCGGGGCCGAAGTCGTAGCCCCAGATGCGGTCGTAGATGGTGGCGTGGTCGAGCACGATGCCCGCGTTGCGCACCAGCAGCTCCAGCAGCTCGAACTCGGTGCGGGTCAGCTCCAGTTCGCGTTCCGCGCGCCAGGCGCGGCGGGCCTGGAGGTCCATGCGGATGCCCGCGCCCTCGATCTGCCGGTCGGAGAGCTGCGCGTCCCGCGCCGGGCCGGGCTCGCCGACGGGGGCGGGGCTCGTACGGCGCAGCAGGGCGCGCAGGCGGGCGAAGACCTCCTCGACGTCGAAGGGCTTGACCACGTAGTCGTCGGCGCCCGCGTCCAGGCCCGCGATGCGGTCGGCGGTCTCCACCAGCGCGGTGAGCATCAGGATCGGGGTGCGGTCGCCCTCGGCGCGCAGCACCCGGCAGACCTGGAGGCCGTCGATGCCGGGCATCATCACGTCCAGCAGCAGCACGTCCGGCGGGGTGCGGTGGGCCTGCGCCAGCGCCTCGACGCCGTCGGCGACCGCCGTCACCGCGTAGCCCTCCAGGGTCAGGGCCCGCTCCAGGGCGTGGCGGATGGCGCGGTCGTCCTCGGCGAGGAGCACGGTGGGGGGCGTGGGGTGGGGCACGGTCTGGGGCACGGCACCAGTCTGCCAAGGGCGGCGGCGCTCCGGCCGGGGCCCGGGGTTCCGGGGGCGCCCTTTTTACCCGGCTCTCACCCCGCGCCCTCGGCGTCCCGGCCCTCGCGCAGCCGGGCGATCCGCTCCCCGGTGAACTCCACGGTGCGCTGCATGTGCCCGATGATCACGGCGAGTTCGGTGTCGTCCAGCTCCCCGAAGATGCGCGACCAGTCCCCGGACAGCTCCTCCCACACCTGCCGGAACTCCGCGATCTTCTCCGGTACGGGGATGACCAGCACCCGGCGCCGGTCGCCCGCGTCCCGGCGCCGTACGACGTACCCGGCGCGCTCCAGCCGGTCCACCAGGCGGGTCGCGGAGCCGGTGGTGAGGCCGGTCAGCGCGGCGACATGGCCGGTGGTGACCGGCTCGGGCTCCAGGGTGAGCAGGTTCAGGCACTGCAGGTCGGTGGGGTGCAGACCGATGCGGTCGGCGACGGCCTGGTTGAACAGGGCGTACGAGGCGATGTAGCGGCGGGACACCGCGTCCAGCTCCGCGAGCAGCCGGGGCCGCGCGCTGTCGTTCCCGGCCATGCCGGCCTCCTCGCGTCGCGGGTCAGAACGAGTACTCGTCGCCGGTGGGCAGGACCAGCACCCGCAGCCGGTCGTTGCTGCGGTCGGGGTCGGTGACCCCGCCGTTCCACGCGGTCTCCACCTCCAGGGTCACCTCCGGCGCGGGCACCCGCAGCCGGACCCCCAGCCGGATCTCCTCCCCCGCCTGCCCCGCGACCAGCGCACCGGTCCCGCACACCACCGTCCGCTCCCCGCTCCGCGCACACCCCGGCGACACCGTCACCGCCCCGGCCGGCCCCACCGACCACCGCACCCGCACACTCGCCTCCGCCACGGCGGCGGGCCCGTGGTCACGGGGGGTGAGCCGGACCTCCATGCGGTCACCGTCGATCACGGCGTGACCGTGGAAGGCGAGGTCGGCGGGGGGGGTGGGGCCGGTGTGCGCCGGGGGAACGGACGCGGAGCCGACGCCGGGTGCGGCCGCCGTCCGGCCGGGGCCGGGTGCCGGGGAGGCGGAGGCGGGTCGGCCCGTCGCCTGGGCCGGGCCCCCCGCCCACAGCACCCCGCCCGCGCAGCCGACCAGCAGCAGCCATGCCCTCGTCCGTACGCGCACGCCGACCACTCCCGTTTCCGTCACCGTTCCGCCCACCCGATGTATGCCACGCGAGCCGGGGCGCAGGCGCCCTCCAACAGGTGAACGCGGGGCGCGTGCCAGGCTTCTCCCATGCTGATCGTGCGCTCCGCCGCCCTCTTCGTCGTCGCCGCCCTCTTCGAGATCGGTGGCGCGTGGCTGGTCTGGCAGGGCGTGCGCGAGCACCGGGGCTGGCTGTGGATGACCGGCGGGGTGCTGGCGCTGGGCGCGTACGGGTTCGTCGCCACCTTCCAGCCGGACGCCCACTTCGGCCGCATCCTCGCGGCGTACGGCGGCATCTTCGTCGCCGGGTCGATCCTGTGGGGCGTGGTCGCGGACGGCTACCGCCCGGACCGCTTCGACATCACCGGCGCCCTGATCTGCCTGGCCGGCATGGCCGTGATCATGTGGGCCCCGAGGAACGGCGGCTGAGGCTGACCTAGGCTGGACGCGAGTCCGCGATCTCTCTCCCAGGAGCAGCCCATGGCCAGCGCCCCCTCCGCCGCGTCCCGTATCGCCGTCGTCACGGGCGCGAGCAGCGGTATCGGCGCGGCCACCGCGCGGCGGCTCGCCGAGGCCGGGTACCGGGTGGTGCTGACCGCGCGCCGGGCGGACCGTATCGAGGCGCTGGCGAAGGAGCTGACCGAGGCGGGCCACTCGGCGACCGCGTACCCGCTGGACGTGACGGACCGGGCGGCGGTGGACGAGTTCGCCGGGGCGTTCCGCACGATCGGCGTCCTGGTCAACAACGCGGGCGGCGCGCTCGGCGCGGACCCGGTGGCCAGCGCCGACCCCGAGCACTGGCGCACGATGTACGAGACGAACGTCCTCGGCACCCTCAACCTCACCCAGGCCCTGCTGCCCAAGCTGGAGGCGAGCGGCGACGGCACGGTGGTCGTCGTCTCCTCCACCGCCGGCCTCTCCACCTACGAGGGCGGCGCGGGCTACGTCGCCGCCAAGCACGCCGAGCACGTCCTCGCCGAGACCCTCCGCCTGGAGATCGTCGGCAAGCCGGTCCGCGTCCTCGAGATCGCCCCCGGCATGGTCAAGACCGACGAATTCGCCCTCACCCGCTTCGCCGGCGACGAGGAAAAGGCCGCCAAGGTCTACGAGGGCGTGGCGTCCCCCCTCACCGCCGACGACGTGGCCGACTCCATCACCTGGGCCGTGACCCGCCCCAGCCACGTCAACATCGACCTCATGGTCCTCCGCCCCCGAGCCCAGGCATCCAACACCAAGGTCCACCGGGAACTGTGAGCCGCCTGTTCGAAGGCGACTGACCGGGTAACTCACACGAGGGAACCTCTTCGATCGCTCGCCCAACAGGCGAACTGGCGCCCTAGCCTCACGTCCAACGATCGACGTGACGCGAGGAAGTAGAGGTTCCCCTGTGGCTTTCCGCGAGCAGGACCGCCACCGGTTCATGGACCTGACGGCCCCCGAGTACGCCTACATGTTCGGCTTCCTACAGGCGGACGGGCACCTCGCGAAGGGCGCCCTGTCCGTCGAACTCGGCCTGCGCGACGCCGCGATCCTCCGCGCCTTCGTGGAACTGACCCCGTACCGGAGCCGCATCACCGAGCGCACCCGGTCCACCGACTTCGCCGCGACGCACACCTCAGTCACCTGGACCCTGTACGCCCTCGAAGCCCGGACGAAGCTCAACGCGCTCGGCCTGCCGTACGGCAGGAAATCGGGGACGATCGCTCCGCCCCGCGCCGAGTTCTCCCGGCACGACTATGTGAGGGGGCTGATCGACGGGGACGGATCGGTCGGCTTCACCGGGAAGGGGCACCCGTTCCTCAGCCTGACGACGGCCAGCACAGCCATCGCCGCATACGTGTGCGACTACGGCGCCGAGACGACGGGAGTGGAGCGCACCGTCCGGCGCAACGCGCGGGACGGCATGTACAACGTCCTCTGGACGAACGAGGCGGCCCAGCGGCTGGCCGCCGCCCTGTATTACCCGGACTGCCTGGCTCTCGACCGCAAACGGACGGCTGCCCAGTCCGTCGCCGCGTGGGCGCGGCCGGCGGGCATGCGGGCCGCGTACACCCCGCGCCGCTGGAGCCCCGACGAGGACCGCGTCCTGCTGAGCATCAACTCGCCCACGGCGGCCGCCGAAGCGCTGGGCCGGACGACGCAGAGCTGCCACCTGCGCCTCTGGCGCCTCCGCACCGGCCAAGTCCCCCTGCCGGCCTGACGGTCAGCCCTTCACGCAGACGAACTGCTTCAGCTTGGCGACGACCTCGACGAGGTCCGTCTGCTGGGCCATCACCTGGTCGATGTCCTTGTAGGCGGCCGGGATCTCGTCCAGGACACCCGCGTCCTTGCGGCACTCGACGCCCCGCGTCTGGGCCTCCAGGTCCCGCACAGTGAACCGGCGCTTCGCGGCGGACCGGCTCATCCGCCGGCCGGCGCCGTGCGAGGCCGAGTTGAAGGACTTCTCGTTGCCGAGCCCCTTCACGACGTACGAACTGGTCCCCATCGAGCCCGGAATGATCCCGAACTCACCGGAGCCGGCCCGGATCGCGCCCTTGCGGGTCACGAGCAGGTCCATACCGTCGTACCGCTCCTCCGCCACGTAGTTGTGGTGGCAGGAGATCTCCGGCTCGAAGACCGGCTTCGCCTTCTTGAACTCCTTGCGGATGACGTCCTTCAGGAGCGCCATCATCAGGGTGCGGTTGTACTTCGCGTACTCCTGCGCCCAGTAGAGGTCGTTCCGGTACGCGGCCATCTGCGGGGTGTCCGAGACGAACACCGCGAGGTCGCGGTCGACCAGACCCTGGTTGTGCGGAAGCTTCTGGGCGACGCCGATGTGGTGCTCGGCGAGTTCCTTGCCGATGTTGCGGGAGCCGGAGTGCAGCATGAGCCAGACCGCGCCCTCGGTGTCGGTGCAGCATTCGATCAGGTGGTTGCCGCTGCCCAGCGTCCCCATCTGCAGTGCCGCCCGTTCCCGGCGGAAGTGGACCGGCTGGGCGACGGTGTCGAAGCGGGACCAGAACGCGTCCCACCCCGAGGTCGGGAGGGCGTGGAAGCGGGACGGGTCGAGGGCGGTCGTGTGCATGCCCCGGCCGACCGGGATGGCCTGTTCGATGCGGGAGCGGAGGCGGGTGAGGTCGCCGGGGAGGTCGTTGGCGGTGAGGGAGGTCTTGACCGCGGACATGCCGCAGCCGATGTCGACGCCCACCGCCGCCGGACAGACCGCGTCGCGCATGGCGATGACCGAGCCGACCGTCGCACCCTTGCCGTAGTGCACGTCCGGCATCACGGCGAGCCCCTCGATCCAGGGCAGCGTGGCCACGTTCTGGAGCTGGCGCAGCGCGCCGTCCTCCACGGTGGCCGGGTCGGTCCACATCCGCACCGGGACGCGGGCGCCCGGTATCTCCACGTACGACATGACAGATCAATCCCCCAGAGTAGAAAGAAACGCCAGGCAGGTGTCATTGCTCACGGAAGTCACCCGAACCGGCAGAACGCAAAAGCGGCGCCAGGGCCGGTGAAATGGGACAGGGGACCGGCGACCACCGCGGTGCGTGCGATACACATTGTGTCCAGCAGGCGCCCCGCCGCGGCAAGCGATTAACCAGCGGGGACACTGGAGCATCGACCGGGCACCGCCGTCGGGTCGCACACCGTCCTTAAGGAGCCCGACCGTGCAGCGGAAGGCGTACATCACCGGCACCGCCGCCCTCCTCGCGGCCCTGCTGGCAGGCTGCAGCTCGGGCTCCGGCGGCGGTACGCCCACCGACGACGCCAACCCCGGTGACGCCGCCTCCGCCCCGGCCGCCGCCCAGCCCGGCCGGTACCGCACCCTGCCCGAGCCCTGCGGCGCCGTCGGCCACGACACCCTCGGCACCCTGCTCCCCGGCATCCAACAGCTCACCGACCCCGACCAGCGCGACAAGGCGTACCGGGGCGTGCCCGCGCTGACCTACGACACCGACCGCAAGGTGGGCTGCCGTTGGAAGGTGGAGTCCACCCTCGCCACCGACCGCCTCTCGGTCGACTTCGAGCGCGTGGTGTCGTACGACGGCGCGGTCAGCGACGACACCCAGGCGCAGAAGCTGTTCCAGGGCATGGCCAAGGCCGCCGACCTCTCCGTGCCCTCCCCCTCCGCGCCGGCCTCCCCGAGCACCAGCACCAGCCCGAGCGACAGCCCCTCCGGCAGCCCCTCCGCGGACGCCTCCACCGACCCGGAGGCCGGCGGCGCCGGCAGCGCCGCGCCCACCGACCTCCAGCCCCGCGTCCTGCCCGACCTCGGTGACGAGGCGTACCTGGACGACCAGCTCGGCTCGTCCGGTTCGACCGCCGAACCCCGGACGGTGACTGTGGTGTTCCGCACGTCCAACGTGGTCGTCACCCTCGACTACGAGGAGCAGCCGATGGCCGTCGGCGCGGTCCCGGACAGCAAGGAAATGCAGGACAGGGCACGCGATCTGGCCTCTCAACTGGCCGACGTGCTGGACGGCTGACGCCCCCTCGCCCGCCCCCGGCCCCCTCGCCGAAGGCGCTCGACCGGCGACCGCGAGCCGCGCGTACCGCGTACGGTGGCCCCGCAGGAACCCGCATGAACACCGAGCGTCACGAGTGAAGGAACCATGCAGCGAGCAGCCCAGCGAGACGACCGTGCCCAGCGTGGACCGCGTGCCACGCGTCTGAGCCGTGCCCTGGTGTGCGCGGCAGCCGTTCCCGCGGTACTGATCACCGCGGCCTGTTCCTCGGACTCCGGCGACGCCCCGGGCAAGGCGGGCGCCTCGGCCAAGCCGTCCGGCGGCAGCGGCTCCGAGCAGCCCTCGGCGAAGCCCTCCCCCACCGTGCAGGCGTCGGTGTTCCGCAAGCTGCCCGAGCCGTGCAAGGTGCTGCCCGAGAAGACCCTGGGCGACCTGGTCCCGGAGGCGGACACGGACGGCAAGAAGGGGTCGAGCGACGAGACCGCGAACCGCTCCTCCTGCTCCTGGACCAGCCTGGACAACAACGGCGTCAAGGGCTCCCAGTTCCGCTGGCTGAACGTCTCCCTGCTGCGCTTCGACTCCGACACCTCGCGCGGCAGCGGCAACGACCAGGCGCACGCGTACTACACGCGCCAGGTCCAGGACGCCAAGGCCGCCTCGGGCGCGAAGAACGTCAAGACGGAGGCGCTCGGCGGCACCGGCGACGAGGCGACCGCGGTGCACTACGACCTGAAGAAGAAGGAAGGCGCCTTCAAGCAGCAGACGGTGGTCGCGCGCGTGGAGAACGTCGTGATCACCCTCGACTACAACGGCGCCGGTCTCGCGGGCGACAAGACGCCGGACGCGGACGACCTCACGGCGGGCGCCAAGAAGGCGGCCAAGGAGGCCGTCACGGCGGTGGCCAGCGCCAACGGCCGTGACGGGGAAGGCAGTTCGCCCTCGGCCAGCCCCTCCAAGGGCGCCTCCAAGTCCCCCTCCCCCAAGGGCTCGGCGTCCTCCGCCGCCCCCAAGAAGGGCTGACCGACACCACGTTCGGCGCACACCTGTGCCACTCTGTTGCGCGCAACAACACGCAAGGGAGGGGAGTACGAGTGGCCGCGCCAATGCAGTTGACTCGGATGCACCGCGTTCTGATCGGCGTGGTCGTCACCGGCGCGCTGGTCATCGCCGGTATCGGCTTCGCCGGTTCGTACGCGGCCGTCCGGGAGCTGGCCCTGAAGAAGGGGTTCGGGAACTTCTCGTACGTGTTCCCGGTCGGCATCGACGCGGGCATCTGCGTCCTGCTCGCGCTCGACCTGCTGCTGACCTGGATGCGCATCCCCTTCCCGATGCTGCGTCAGACGGCCTGGCTGCTCACGGCCGCGACGATCGCCTTCAACGGCGCCGCCGCCTGGCCGGACCCGCTGGGCACCGGCATGCACGCGGTGATCCCGATCCTGTTCGTGGTCTCCGTGGAGGCGGCCCGGCACGCGGTCGGCCGGATCGCGGACATCACCGCCGACAAGCACATGGAGGGCGTCCGGCTCACCCGCTGGATGCTCTCCCCGCTGCCCACCTTCCTGCTGTGGCGGCGGATGAAGCTGTGGGAGCTGCGCTCCTACGAGCAGGTCATCAAGCTGGAGCAGGAACGTCTCGTCTACCAGGCCCGGCTGCGCTCCCGCTTCGGCCGCGCCTGGCGCCGCAAGGCCCCGGTGGAGTCCCTGATGCCACTGCGCCTGGCGCGCTACGGCGTCCCGCTCGCGGAGACCGCCCCGGCGGGCCTCGCGGCGGCGGGCATCGAACCCGTACTGCTGCCCCCGGCGCCCGAACCGGCACTCCCCCAGCCGGCCCCGGCCGCGCTCCAGGCGGCGCCCGTGCCGGCTCCGGCTCCGGTCCAGGCCCCGCCGCAGCCCTCCCCCGCCGAGCAGTCGCAGGCCGAGGACGAGAACAGCCCCTGGTTCCAGACGCCCCCGCGTGACATCGACTACCACGGCGGCTACGACCCGGCCTTCGACCCCGGCCCGGACCCCCAGTACTTCCCCGAGGAGCAGTACGGGGACTGGTACGAGGAGCAGCCCCCGGAGCAGTTCCAGCAGCCCTCCCCGGAGGAGACCGGCAGCTTCCCGATACCCGTCGGCCCGGGTCGCACCCGCGAGTTGGGCGAGGGCGGGGGGCCGGCAGAGCCGGACGAGGAGGACCTGTACCAGGTCTTCCGCCAGTCGATAGACGGCAGTTACCCGACCCCGCTGGTGCTCGGCGACAACATCCAGGCCACGTACGGCAATTCACCGGACCCTGGTCGGCTGAAGGCCCTGGTGGAGCGCTTCCAGCAGCGCCACATGGCGGAGCTGGAGGAGGACCACATCGCCTGACCCCGCTTACGCGAAGAGGGGGCGCCCGGTACGACACCGGGCGCCCCCTCCTCGTATGCGCGGCCTACTCCCCGAGCAGGGCCCGCACCCGCTCCTGACCGACCGCCAGCAGCAGCGTGGGCAGGCGCGGGCCGGTGTCCCGGCCGACGAGCAGGTGGTACAGCAGGGCGAAGAACGTCCGCTGGGCCGTCTTGATCTCCGGCGGCAGTTCCTTGGGCGTGGCGTCGGCGGAGAAGCCGGCGCGGACCTTCGGGACGCCGTAGACGAGGTGGGTCAGGCCGTCCAGGGACCAGTTGTCCGCGAGCCCG
The DNA here is from genome assembly GCF_004784475.1 of Streptomyces bauhiniae. Taxonomy (GTDB): domain Bacteria; phylum Actinomycetota; class Actinomycetes; order Streptomycetales; family Streptomycetaceae; genus Streptomyces; species Streptomyces seoulensis. The sequence continues at coordinate 30,257 of NZ_SRRT01000001.1, read as the reverse complement.
TCGGCCAGCAGGCGCAGCGACTGGCGGGCCTCGTCGTCCAGCGACTTCAGCAGCTCGGCGTCCGGCTCCTCGCGCACGACGGTGCGCTGGTCGGCGGGGACGTAGGTGTTGATCCACGCCTCGGCCTTGTCGTACCGGGGGCGGGCGTCGGCGAGGTCGGTGATCGGGTTGGCCGGGTCCAGCTCGGACAGGATGCGCAGCGCCTGGTCCTGGTGGCCGGCGGTGATGTCCGCGACCGAGGCCAGGGTGCGGTACGGCAGCGGGTGCGCGGTCTTCGGCAGCTCACCGGCGGCGGTGCCGACCGCGCGGGTGTACGCGGCGACGTCACCGGGGAGCGCGGAGCCCTCGGCGACCTTGCCGGCGAGCTTGTCCCACTCGTCGTAGAGCCGCTGGATCTCCTGGTCGAAGGCGATCTTGAAGGACTGGTTGGGGCGGCGGCGGGCGTACAGCCAGCGCAGGAGCTGCGGCTCCATGATCTTCAGCGCGTCGGCCGGGGTGGGCACACCGCCGCGCGAGGACGACATCTTGGCCATGCCGGAGATGCCGACGAAGGCGTACATCGGGCCGATGGGCTGCTCGCCGTCGAAGATCCCGACGATCTGGCCGCCGACCTGGAAGGAGGAGCCCGGCGAGGAGTGGTCGACGCCGGAGGGCTCGAAGATGACGCCCTCGTAGGCCCAGCGCATCGGCCAGTCGACCTTCCAGACCAGCTTGCCCCGGTTGAACTCGCTCAGCCGGACCGTCTCGCCGAACCCGCAGGCGGTGCAGGTGTAGGCCAGCTCGGTGGTGTCGTCGTCGTAGGAAGTGACGGTGGTGAGGTCCTTGCCGCACTCGCCGCAGTACGGCTTGTACGGGAAGTAGCCCGCCGAACCGGAGCTGCCGTCGTCCTCGGCGGCCGCGCCGGAACCCTCCTCGGCCTCCAGCTCGGCCTCGTCGACCGCCTTCTGCTGCGGCTTCTTCCCCGGCGCCTTCTTGGTGCGGTACTGGGCGAGGATCGCGTCGATGTCACCGCGGTGCTTCATCGCGTGCAGGATCTGCTCGCGGTAGACGCCCGAGGTGTACTGCGCGGTCTGGCTGATCCCGTCGAACTCCACCCCCAGCTCGGCGAGCGCCTCGGTCATCGCGGCCTTGAAGTGCTCGGCCCAGTTCGGGTACGCGGAACCTTCCGGCGCCGGGACCGAGGTCAGCGGCTTGCCGATGTGCTCGGCCCAGGACTCGTCCACGCCCGCGATCCCGGCCGGGACCTTGCGGTAGCGGTCGTAGTCGTCCCAGGAGATCAGGTGCCTGACCTGGTGCCCGCGCCGCCGGATCTCGTCGGCGACCAGGTGCGGGGTCATGACCTCGCGCAGGTTGCCCAGGTGGATCGGGCCGGACGGGGAGAGCCCGGAGGCGACGACGACCGGTTTGCCCGGAGCCCGACGCTCCGACTCCTGGATGACGTCATCCGCGAAACGGGAGACCCAGTCGGTGGTCTCGGGGCTCTGGGCCACGGTCGGCACGTCCTTCGGTTCGGAGTGTTGTAAGTCCGGCGGTCGCTCGTGCGCTCGGACTCCTCTCATAATCCCAGACACCCCGGCACGCGAAAAAACGGCTTTACCGTCCCGTTGGAACCGAGCGCCATCGAATCCCGCTGCCGGAATCCGGGCTCGGCCGGGCGCCCCGAACGGTGATGAGCACCCTGGTCGCCCGCTTTCGCTCCGCTTCCGGCGCCTGCGGATCGTGTCCGCGGTCCGGGAAGGCGGGGGCGGGTCTCCTCACGCCCTCGGGTGCCCGGGCCGACCTGGACACTCCGATGCCCGCGACGATCACTCCGGTCGTCGCGGGGCGGTGCCGCCCGTCGTCGGATCGCGAACCCGAGGGCGCGCCTGCCGATCGCGATGCTCGCGGCATCGTGTCGGGTAGGTCTGCCGCGTTTGCCGGTGAGGGGCTTCCGCCAGTGCTGCGCGCCCCACCGAGACGTGTACGCGGGGTCGACGGCGATCACGGCGATGCCCTTTTCGGCCGCCATGGCGGCCAGTCGGGAGCGCACCTGCGCCACCGGCATGCCCGAGATCAATGCACGGAATCGCGTCCGCCCACCGTGTTTCTCCCGCGTCTTCTCCGCGGTGAAGTCCAGATCTTCGATCGCGATGGCCACGTCATGGCGCTTCGCCCAGTGGAGCAGGCGGGTGAGAGCGTGCCGGAGCTGGGCGTCACGATGCTCCGCGGGGCCGGTGAGGTCGTAGCCGAAGCGGAACGGCCGGCCCACCGGGTTGCCGTGGGCGTCGAGACGCCAGGCGGCGAAGTGGTCGGCATTGGTGTCCACCCCGACCAGGCCGTCCGCTCGTACAGCGGCCAGGGGGGCGGTCCCTACGGACGGAAGTTTCCAGGAAGCGGTGAGGTACCAACGGCCGCGGTCCACGTCCTCGTGGACGCGGTAGGCAACCGCCCGGTTCACGCTCACGCGCTCGCGCCACTGCCCGCCCCGGTGAGGAAACGTCACCCGTCCGGCCAGGACGTACCGGCCGTGCGGAGCGTTGGCCAGGTGGGCGAGCGGGGCGGGAAGCCTGATGCTCACCTCACCGTCCGGGGTGACGCGGATCGTCTCGTTCCCGAACCGCTTGCCCGTCTCTCCGTCGGCTTGCAAGAACCTCCGACCGGCCTCCCACCGCTCGCGCCACCGCTGCTCGGTGAGCTCCGCCGCGGCAAGGTGCTGCCGGGAGTTCAACAGACGCCTCCCGCCTCGCACCACATGCACGACACCGGCCCGCCAGTCGGCGCGGGCCGACCGAAGCCGGTCTTCGAGCACGCGCAGCCGCCGGGACTTGGCGAACCACTCCCGCCGGGATCGGTAACCTCCTGCCGCCCGCTTGTCCCCGGCCGCCCGCAAGGGCAGCGCCAACCGCCGGGCGACCCTACGTACCTCCGCCTCCAGCGCCCGCACATGAGCGAGCTGACCTCGCCGGGCGAGTGCCCACTGATCGTTCGTGGCCTTGGTGATCGCTCCGGCCCACCGTGAAGACGACTCCACGGTCAGGACACGTTTGCGCTCCGCCCACGCATCGCCGTCGAACGCAAGCCCAGCCATGCAGCGGACTTTCAGGTCACGGGAGGCGAGCGCCCCGAGATGGTCACCGACCTGCCGCAACACCTGCTCGTCCTGGCTGCTCAGCCCCTTGAGCCGGTCCCGGATGGTGACACCGGTCGGCGCGGGGACCACGTACGGCGCCCCCACCTCTCGCAGCCGTCCCACGGCGCCCCTCCCAGTTCTCCGCACCCCGTCGTCATCTCCAACGACGACCACCCGGAAAGGTCACCCGTTCGACATACGAACTTTTTCGCGCCCTACCCGAGATGTCCGGAACGCCTGGCGCACAAATAACCCGACAGGGCCTGACACCCCCCATGGGATACTGGCCGGGACCATCCATTCCCACGAGGAGAACGGCACCCTTACCTATGGCCTCGGTCACGTCCCTCAGCGACTCCGTCCAGCAGCATCTCGCCTCCGCGCTCTCGGCCGCTCTGCCGGAGGCCGCCGGTGCGGACCCGCTGCTGCGACGAAGTGACCGGGCCGACTACCAGGCCAACGGCATCCTCGCGCTCGCCAAGAAGGCCAAGGCCAACCCGCGCGAGCTGGCCACGCAGGTGGTCGCGGGGATCGTCACCGGCGAGGTGATCGCGGACGTCGAGGTCTCCGGCCCCGGCTTCCTCAACATCACCGTCGCCGACAAGGCGATCACCGAGAACCTCGCCGCCCGGTACGCGGACGACACCGGCCGCCTGGGAGTGCCGTACGCCGCGCACCCCGGCACCACGGTGATCGACTACGCGCAGCCGAACGTGGCCAAGGAGATGCACGTCGGCCATCTGCGCTCGGCGGTCATCGGCGACGCGATGGTGCGGCTGCTGGAGTTCACCGGCGAGAACGTGGTCCGGCGCCACCACATCGGCGACTGGGGCACCCAGTTCGGCATGCTCATCCAGTACCTGGACGAGCACCCGCACGAGCTGGACCACAAGGAGTCCGAGGTGTCCGGCGAGGAGGCGATGTCCAACCTGGACCGCCTCTACAAGACCGCGCGCAGGCTGTTCGACTCCGACGAGGAGTTCAAGACCCGCGCCCGGCGCCGGGTGGTCGACCTCCAGGCCGGGGACGAGAAGACCCTCGCCATCTGGCAGAAGTTCGTGGACGAGTCGAAGATCTACTTCTTCTCCGTCTTCGACAAGCTGGACATGGAGGTCCGCGACCCCGACATCGTCGGCGAGTCCGGGTACAACGACATGCTCGCGGAGACCTGCCGCCTGCTGGAGGAGTCCGGCGTCGCGGTCCGCTCCGAGGGCGCGCTGTGCGTGTTCTTCGACGACATCAAGGGCCCGGAGGGCAACCCGGTCCCGCTGATCGTCCAGAAGTCCGACGGCGGCTACGGCTACGCGGCCACCGACCTCTCCGCGATCCGCGACCGCGTCTTCAACCTCAAGGCGACCACCCTGCTGTACGTGGTGGACGCCCGGCAGGCCCTGCACTTCCGGATGGTCTTCGAGACCGCGCGCCGGGCGGGCTGGCTGAACGACGACGTGACCGCGGTCCAGTTGGCCTTCGGCACGGTCCTCGGCAAGGACGGCAAGCCGTTCAAGACCCGTGAGGGCGAGACGGTCAAGCTGGAGAACCTGCTGGACGAGGCCGTCGAGCGGGCCACCGCCGTGGTCCGGGAGAAGGCCGGGAAGGTGGGCCTGACCGAGGACGAGATCGTCGAGAACGGCCGGTACGTCGGCGTCGGCGCCGTGAAGTACGCCGACCTGTCCACCTCGGCCGTGCGGGACTACAAGTTCGACCTAGACCAGATGGTCTCGCTCAACGGCGACACCTCGGTGTACCTCCAGTACGCGTACGCCCGTATCCAGTCCATCCTCCGCAAGGCCGGCGAGGCCCGCCCCGCCGCCCACCCGGAGCTGGCGCTGGCCCCGGCGGAGCGCGCGCTGGGCCTGCACCTGGATCAGTTCGCGGAGACGGTGCTGGAGGTGGCCGCGGCCCGCGAGCCGCACAAGATGGCCGCCTACCTCTACCAGCTCGCCTCGCTGCTGACCACGTTCTACGACCAGTGCCCGGTGCTGAAGGCCGACTCCCCGGCGCAGGTGGCCAACCGCCTGTTCCTGGTCGACCTGACCGCACGCACCCTGCACGAGGGCATGGCGCTGCTGGGCATCCGGACGCCCGGCAAGCTCTGAGTCACTGACACGAAACGGCCCGGCCCGCCCCCGCGCGGACCGGGCCGTTTCGCATGACCGGCGGCCCTTCAAAAGCCAGAGAAAACCTTGGTGTACGCCCGTCAACAGCAGGTCTATCGTCGGACCCGAGGACCAGAAACGACGGGAGGCAGCCGGACGATGGCCCAGGACGAAGCCGTGATCGGCTGCACGGGGGAACTGCTCATCGGCACGCGTGGCTCCGCCGGACCCGGCGAGATCCTCGTGCGGGTCAGAGGCGGCTCCGAGACCTTCCTCGCCTGGTCGCAGGAGCCGCTGCCGCGCGGGGCGACCGTACTCGTGATCGAGTCACGGGGGTTCCGAGAGGTCGATGTCATCGCGTGGGGCGATCCATTGGACACGCTGGGCGGACTGTCCGCCGGCGTCGACTGAGGAGACGAGCAGTATGTTCGGTTACCGCGTTCCCGCTCCCGACGAGGCGATGCTGATCTCGGGTGGCAGGCGGGGACTGGGGGGCGCGCCGTTCCGGGTGGTGACGGGGCACGGGAAGTTCGTGCTCCCCGTGTTCCGCAAGGTCCGCTTCCTCACGCTGTCGATGTGCGAGGCCGAGGTCACCGAGACCTGTGTGACCAGGCAGGGCATCGCCCTGCATGTGCGCGCCGTGATCGCGTTCAAGGTCGGCAACGACCCGGAGAGCATCATCAACGCCGGTCAGCGCTTCCTCTCCGACCAGGAGCAGATGTCGGTGCTGACCGGGCGGATCTTCGCGGGCCATCTGCGCGCGATCATCGGCTCCATGACGGTCGAGGAGATCGTCACCGAGCGGCAGAAGCTCGCGGCCGAGGTGCTGGACACCTCCAAGACGGAGATGGCGAAGATCGGCCTGACCGTGGACTCGCTGCAGATCCAGTCGATCGACGACGGCAACACCGGGTACATCGACGCCATGTCCGCCCCGCACAAGGCGGCCATCCGGCGGCAGGCCCAGATCGCCCAGGCCCAGGCCAACCAGGCCGCCGCCGAGGCGGAGCAGGTCGCGGCCCGCAAGCAGGCGGAGTACGCCCGGCAGACGGCGGTGGTCCAGGCGGAGTACTCGGCGCAGGTGGACCGCGCCCAGGCCGAGGCCGCCCAGGCCGGTCCGCTGGCACAGGCGCACGCCCAGCAGGAGGTGCTGGCAGCGCAGACCGAACTGGCCCTGCGCAAGGCGAAGTTGCGTCAGCAGGAGCTGGTCGCGGAGATCGTGAAGCCCGCGGAGGCGGAGGCGGAGCGGGTCCGGGTGCTGGCCATCGCGGACGCCGAGCGCATGAAGATCCAGGCGGAGGCCGCGGCCTCGCACGACCGGGTCGCGCTGGACCGGATGCTGATCGACCAGCTCCCCCAGATCGTCAAGGAAGCCGCAGGCGGCCTGGCGGGCGCCAACGTAAACGTCTTGAACGGCGCCGACGGCCTCGGCGAAATAGCCGCCGGCCTGGTAGCCCAGGGCCTCACCATCCTCGACTCGGTCCGCAACAACCTCAACGGCCAGAACACCCCCCAGCCGTCCGACAACCCCCAGCAGAGCAACGGCCGCTTGGAGATCCAGGGGCCGCGCACCGCGGAGGGGGACGCGGGTGGGGCAAAGTAACCGCCCCCGGTAATCCTGGGGCCTTTGATTTCCACGGTCCATCTCCAGTGACCGGATATGCGGACCCCCCTCCGCCCTCCATGCAGAAGCCCCGCCAGGACACGCCTGGCGGGGCTTCACACCGCTGTCGCGAATTCAGCGACGCCGGATCGCGTCGGCTATACGAGTCGGGACAGCGCCTCCCTCACGCGAGTTCGCCCGTCCTCAGCTCTCCGGATGACCGCCTGCTGGCCTCGGGATCCCTCCGACAGCCCCTTCAGGATGCGAATCTGGTCCTCGAGTTCGAGCGCCTGCAGAAAGGTCAGTTCGGGCTCGGTACCAGCCGGGAAGAATCTCGGCCCCGCCTCCTGGTCGGAGTCATCCAGCAACTCGTCCAACTGCTGATGGATGTCGAGGGCCAGCGTGGAGCACCAGTCGGCCCATTCGACCTGATCCAGCGGGTCGACATCCGTGTACCTGAGGATCATTTCGGAAGCCATTTCGTGCAGCTCCCCCAGGGCCTCGTCGTCCGTCTCGGCCGAGGCCGAGCTCAACCCCTCGCGAAGACTGCGAACGATCCTGTCGATCTGCTGAGGCAGGGTGCGAAGGTCAGCCCAGTCCGCCTCGGCGATCTCCCACTGCGGCAGTCCCGTCCCGCTCCGCGGCAGGAGTGGGGCAATGCGGTAGAGGCAGAGAGCTCCGGCAGCCACCGCAACATCAGGATCCGCTCCTCCGAGCAGGTCCATGAGGGTGTCGTGTGAAATGTCTACGGCTTCCAAAACAACCTCTTCGACGAATTGTTCTTACTGCTCCTGTAGTCGGGGCCCCCGATGGTGGCACCTTGCTGCTGCAGCAGTGGCGTGCATATGCCCCAACAGACTCCGGTTGATGTACCACCCTCGATGATGTCCCATTTCCCGTCCAGGGCCTCCAGGATGGACTGTTCCGCATGCCCCGCGATCTGAACGAAGATCTCGCCCGGCTGAATCGACTGGTTCTTCTTCCAACCCGTGGGCAGATACGTCTTGTTGCTCGCCACCCAGGTCTCTACTCGGTTGGGATCTTCGAGGTTGCGAACCCGCACGACCGCAGTGGTGCCACTCCAGCCCGCCTCCGACTGAAGCTGCTCCGCACGATCTGCCAGTTGCTGCGCACCGGCTTCGCTGCCACCGCAGTTGTGGACAAGTACCGCACTGGCACCCGCCACCACATAGTACGTGTGGGCGTCACCGACGGTGAGGTTGTGGACGGTCGCTGAGAGCGTCGTCCAGCGCTCGATCGCGGTGATCTGGACGTACGTCCCCGCGCTCGTCCGCAGCCATTCGCCCGCGTGCAGGTCCGTGGCCTTGGTCCAGGCGTGCAGGGCCGGGACCCAGAAGGGGTGGCCGTCGGTCGCGGTGAGCTGGGCCGTCTTGGTGCCCCGCTCGCCGTCGGTGTCGACGGTGACCTTGACGAGGTGCTTCAGGCCGTGGCCCTTGATCTCGGCGGTGACCGTCTCGATCCGGGTCTTACCGGTCTCCGGGTCGGTCGCGACGACCTTGTCGCCGGCCTTGACCTTCTCGATCGGCTTGGCGGTGCCGTCGGCCATCAGGACCTTGGTACCGGGGACGAAGCTGTTGCACGTCCCGCCCTCCTCGGCCTTGCCGGACCCACCGCTGCCGCTGGAGCCGCCGTCGCTGTGCGAGGAGGCACCGGACTGGCCGCCCGGCTTGCCCCCGCCGCCGCCACCGCCCCCGCCGCCGCTGTGCGAGCTGTGGGACGACACATGGGGGGCCGCCTCCGCCTGGGCGTGTTTCTGGACGGAGTTGCCGGTCTTCTTCGTGGCGGCGACCGCAGCGTCGGTGGTTCTCTTCGCTGCCTCCGCCGCGCGTTTCTTGGCGCGTTGGATCGCGAGTTTCTTCGCTCGCTCGATCGCCGCCTTCTTGGCCCGTAGGGCCGCCGCCTCGGCGGCCTTCGCCGCCTTGAGGACGATCTCGGCCGCCTTCTTGGCGACCTTGAAGGACTCGATCGCCTTGATGGTGCGGTTGACGGCCTTCATGACCGCCGGGATCTTCCCCAGCTTGCCCCACGGGATCGCCCCGATGATGAGGCTGCCGCAGGACCACATGTCGCCGCCGAAGCAGGCGAGCGCGTCGTTGATGCCGATGAAGTCCTTCAGCGTCTCCCAGGCCACGGCGAGGATCACCGAGCTCAGGGACTTGCCCATCATCGACTGCGCCTGGGCGACCTGCGCCGCCGAGAGACCCGCGCCGGCCAGTGCCGCGGCCCGCTCGGAAGCGCTCAGCGAGATGGCCAGACCCGTCGGGTCGGACATCGTCACCGGGTTGTTGTTGGCGTAGACGTACCCGTTGGACTGCAGCACGTCGTTCAGGTCGAGCACCGGGTCGGCGGACAGGAAGCGTCCGACCACCGGGTCGTACAGACGGGCACCCAGCGGCTGGAAGCCGGAGGAGTCGTCACGGGTGGCGCCCAGGAACCCGGAGTGGGACTGGACCCTCGCGCCGATCGAGTCCGCGCCGCGCTGGTTGCCGAACGGGTCCTGCTTCCGTATCCGCACCGCCATCGTGCTGCTCAGCGATATCTCGGCGTACGTACTGCCCTGATGGTCACCGGCGAGGGCGACCAGGGTCTCGGAGCCGGTGCCGTTGGCGTAGCGCATGACCGCGCCGCCGGGCACCGAGTAGGTGCGCTGGGTGTGGATCAGCACACCGCCGCGCGCGACGGTGACCTCGGCCTCGCCCAGGTAGAGCGTGGCCTGCTTGCCCTTGATGGTCAGCAGCCGTGAGCCGTCGGGACCGTAGATGTGACGGGTGTCGTTCTGCGCCGACCAGACCTGCTCGGACTTGCCGGCGGCGCAGGCGGCCAGCACGATCGGGGTCGAGTTCGCCGAGCTGGCGTCCTTGACCGTCAGGCACAGCCCCGAGGCGATGTGGATCAGCTGGCCGGAGGAGTTGCGCCGCAGCTCCTGCGCGGCCGAACCGTTGCACTTCTGGACCTGGACGGCGGAGCCCGACGTACTCGCGGCAGGCTGCGCGCACCAGGTTTCGTCGACGACCAGCGAGCCCCGGTCGGGGTCGGTCTGGGCCGTCCCCAGGGTGGGGGTGAACCGCCAGCTCTGGGCCGGTGAGCTGTTGCAGGAGTACAGCTGGACCTGCACCGACGCGATCGGGTAACCGCCCTGCATGTCCAGGCACTTGTCCGCCAGACCCATGTACGGGGTCTCGCCGCCCGTGCCCTGACCGGTGATCCGGTCGACCTGGCCGTCGTACGTCCAGGAGAGCTGCTGCTTGTCTCCGTTCTGCAGGGAGGTGATCGACTTGGTCTCGCCGGTCAGCTCGTACAGACGCTCGGCCTCGGCCTTGACCTGCGCGCCCTGCGGCGTGGTGTAGGTCTTCGACACCTTGGTGAGCGTGTGCGGCTGGGAGCCGTCGGCCTTGCCGTAGGCGTAGGTGGTGACGGCGTCCTTGGCGGTGGCGCCGGTGAGGTCCTTCTCGGTCAGCTTGGTGCGGTTGCCGAGCAGGTCGTACTCGTACTCCTGCCAGTAACCGGTCTTGTCCGTGCCCGCGGTCACGTTGAGCGAGCCGTCAGTGTTCTTCGGACCGGTGCAGGTGTTCTGGTCCTTGGAGGTCCAAACCGGTCGGAGACGAGGTTTCCGGGAACGACGGTCTGGTCGGCCGTGCCCTCGCGGTAGACCGACTGTTGCTTCAGCTCACCGCTGGAGTCGTCGTAGGAGTTCTGCGTCCACACCCGGTACGGCTGGGCACCGAGGGTGGACCGCTGGACCTGGCCGAAGGAGTCGTAGACCGTCTCGGCCCCGTACCAGTCCTTGCCGGAGAGGGAGAGCTGCTTGCCGTCCTTGTTGTAGCGGACGACGAGCTTCTCGGCGGCGAGCGCTCCGATCTTCGGCAGCGTGGAGTCCTCCAGCATGCCGGTGTCGTTGTACTTGAAGTCGTACGTATAGGACTGGTCCAGGCCCCAACTGGTCGCGTACGACGTCCTCGTCGTACCGGCGTCCGGGTCGGTGGCCGTCTTCGTCCGGCCGCGGTGGTCGTACGTCCAGGTCCACGGGTGCGTCTTGTCGAGGGAGTTGGTCGCACTCTCCAGTTGTCCGGCGGCGTTGTACGCGTACGTCATCGACGTGTAGCCGTCGGGCGCGTCCGAGTTGAACGTGTCGACCCGCGAGGCGCGGCCGAGCGCGTCGGTGAAGAGCCGGTAGGAGGAGGTCCCCTGCGGGTTGATCACCTTCGACCAGTCGAGACCGTACTCGTAGCGGGTGGCCCGGGTGGGCACCGGCTGCGGTCTTGGTGGCGAACGCCCCGTCTACGTTGGGGAGTTCCTCGATGGAGTCCACCACGTACTTGTTGAACCACTCGATGTCCTCGACCTCGGGGTCGGGGTTCCAGAACGAGGGGTAGCACAGGCGGCTGTTGGACTTCAGCGCCGCGGTGTCGGACTTCCCGGGACGGCCGCCGGAAGTGGCGCAGTCCCCGGTGGGCTTGCTGTAGGAGACGACGGTCTCGCCGCCGTACTCGTTGATGACGCGGCCGACGCGCAGCCGGGCGAAGCTGGGGCGCGGGTCGCCGGTCCAGGTGACCCGGTTCGGCATCTCCTCCGCGTTGGACTCGAACCGCACCGGGTTGAGGTCGACACTGCCGCCGTCCCGGCCGTAGCCGGTGCGCTGCACCGACTCCAGCCACAGCGCGGTGTTCACGCCGGTCTTCAGGACCGGGAACTTCTGCCCGAGGGTGTACTTGTCCACCAACTGGCGGTCGGTGGTGTTGGTGAGGCGCTGCGTCGTGGTCTCGATCGAGGCCAGGCGCTTACGGCTCCAGAAGGACGGCCCGCGATGTCAACAAGGACGGCGTCCCCGACCTGTGGGTCCGCTACACCGCGGACGGCCAGATGCGGCTCTACAACCCGACCCGGACCAACACCGGCGCCCCGGTGAAGGTCGTGCTGTCCAGCGACTGGCGGACGGTGAAGGCCCTCGGCTGACACGCGACAGGGCCCCGGCCACCCCTCCTCGAGGGGGGCCGGGGCCCTGTCGTTCCCGCGCGGGCCGTCTACCGCAGCTTCTGCGCCACCTCGGTCGCCCAGTAGGTGAGGATGTTCCGCGCCCCCGCCCGCTTGATCCCCGTCAGGGACTCCAGGATGGCCCGGTCGCGGTCGATCCAGCCCTTTTCGGCGGCGGCCTCGATCATCGAGTACTCGCCCGAGACCTGGTACGCGGCGACCGGCACGTCCACCGCGTCGGAGACCCGCGCCAGGATGTCCAGGTAGGGCCCGGCCGGCTTGACCATGACCATGTCCGCGCCCTCGGCGAGGTCCAGCTCCAGCTCGCGCAGCGACTCGCGTAGGTTGGCCGGGTCCTGCTGGTAGGTCTTGCGGTCGCCCTGCAGGGACGAGCCGACGGCCTCGCGGAAGGGCCCGAAGAAGGCGGAGGCGTACTTCGCGGTGTACGCGAGGACCGCGACGTCCTCCCGGCCGATCTGGTCCAGCGCGTCCCGGACGACGCCGATCTGGCCGTCCATCATGCCGCTCGGGCCCACCACATGGGCGCCCGCGTCGGCCTGGACCTGCGCCATCTCGGCGTACCGCTCCAGGGTGGCGTCGTTGTCGACGCGGCCCTCGGCGTCCAGCACCCCGCAGTGGCCGTGGTCGGTGAACTCGTCCAGGCACAGGTCGGCCATGACCAGCAGGTCGTCGCCGACCTCGGCACGCACGTCGCGCAGGGCGACCTGGAGGATGCCGTCGGGGTCGGTGCCCGGCGTGCCGAGCCCGTCCTTCTTCGACTCCTCCGGCACCCCGAAGAGCATGATCCCGGAGACGCCCGCCTCGGCGGCCTCCAGCGCGGCCTTCTTCAGGCTGTCGCGGGTGTGCTGCACGACACCGGGCATCGCCCCGATCGGCACCGGCTCGCTCACGCCCTCCCGGACGAACGCCGGAAGGATGAAGTCGGCCGGATGCAGCCGCGTCTCCGCGACCATCCGACGCATGACGGGCGAGGTCCGCAGCCGCCGCGGCCGCGCACCGGGAAAGGAACCGTACTTCGACATGCCTTCTACGCTACGCCCGCTCCTCCCGTGCCTTTACCGACGCGCAGTCGGGCGGGAGCACCGGGAAAAGCGGAGCGGGGCGCCCCCGTGAAGGGACGCCCCGCTCACACACCTCAGGAACCTCAGGTCGTCGTACGACGCCTGCGCGCCCCCGGCCGGCGCTCGCTGGGCCGGGTCACCGGGTCGCCCGCCTCCAGCGCGGCCGTGCGGCGCTTCGTGCCGAACGCGGCCAGGGCCTCGGCCAGCTTGAGGACGGAGGGCTCCGGGGCCATGACGTCCACGCGGAGACCGTGCTCCTCGGCCGTCTTGGCGGTCGCGGGGCCGATGCAGGCGATGACCGTCACGTTGTGCGGCTTGCCCGCGATGCCGACCAGGTTGCGGACCGTGGAGGACGAGGTGAAGAGCACGGCGTCGAAACCGCCGCCCTTGATCGCCTCGCGGGTCTCCTGCGGCGGCGGCGACGCGCGGACCGTGCGGTACGCGGTGACGTCGTCCACCTCCCAGCCCAGCTCGATCAGCCCGGCCACCAGGGTCTCGGTGGCGATGTCGGCGCGCGGCAGGAAGACGCGGTCGATCGGGTCGAAGACCGGGTCGTAGGGCGGCCAGTCCTCCAGCAGGCCCGCGGCGGACTGCTCACCGCTCGGCACCAGGTCCGGCTTCACACCGAAGGCGATCAGCGCGTCGGCGGTCTGCTCGCCCACCGCGGCCACCTTGATGCCCGCGAAGGCACGCGCGTCGAGCCCGTACTCCTCGAACTTCTCGCGGACCGCCTTGACCGCGTTGACCGAGGTGAACGCGATCCACTCGTAGCGGCCGGTGACCAGGCCCTTGACCGCGCGCTCCATCTGCTGCGGGGTGCGCGGCGGCTCGACGGCGATGGTCGGGACCTCGTGCGGCACCGCGCCGTAGGAGCGGAGCTGGTCGGAGAGCGAGGCGGCCTGCTCCTTGGTGCGCGGGACGAGGACCTTCCAGCCGAACAGCGGCTTGGACTCGAACCAGGAGAGCTGGTCGCGGCGGGCGGCGGCGGACCGCTCGCCGACCACGGCTATGACCGGGCGGCCGCCGTCCGGGGACGGCAGCACCTTGGCCTGCTTCAGCGTCTGCGCGATCGTGCCCAGCGTCGCCGTCCAGGTGCGCTGGCGGGTCGTCGTACCGGCGACCGTGACGGTGAGCGGGATGTCCGGCTTGCGGCCCGCCGACACCAGCTCGGCGGCGGCGGCCGCGACGGAGTCCAGCGAGGTGGAGACGACCACCGTGCCGTCCGAGGCACCCACCTCCGTCCAGCACCGGCCGGAGGCGGTACGCGCGTCCACGAACCGCACGTCGGCGCCGTGCGCGTCGCGCAGCGGGACACCGGCGTACGCGGGCACGCCGGTCGCGGCGGCGACACCCGGGACCACCTCGAAGGGCACCCCGGCGGCGGCGCAGGCGAGCATCTCCTCGGCGGCGTCGGTGTCCAGTCCCGGATCACCGGCGACCGCACGGACCACCCGCCTGCCGCCCCGTGCGGCCTCCATGACAAGATGAGCCGCATCCTGGGCAGCGGCCGGGGCCACAGCGGGAGTTGACGCACCGTCAACGACCGTGAGCTGCGGTGCGCCCGGGAGCGCGTCCGGGGAGGAAGCCGCCTCCGTCGGCACGACCGAGACGCCCTGCCGGGCGTGCGTCCGGATCACGTCGAGCACCTCGTGCTCGGCGACCAGGACGTCCGCGTGGGACAGCGCCTCCACGGCGCGCAGAGTCAGCAGTCCCGGATCTCCGGGTCCGGCACCCAGGAAGGTGACGTGCCCGTGCTCGGGACCGGCGGGAAAGGCGGTGGGGCTCAATGTGCTCGCTCCCCCATCAGACCGGCCGCGCCCTGGGCGAGCATCTCGGTGGCGAGTTCGCGCCCGAGTGCCATCGCCCCGTCGTGCGTCAGGGGCACGGAACCGGTGGTGGACTGCTGCACCATCCGCGAGCCGTCGGTCGTGCCGACGACGCCGCGCAGGCGCATTTCCTTGATTACAGGCCCGTCGGTGAAGAGGTCGGCCAGCGCACCCACAGGGGCGCTGCAGCCGGCCTCCAGCGCGGCGAGCAGTGACCGCTCGGCGGTGACGGCGGCCCGCGTGTGCGGGTCGTCGAGTTCGCCGAGGGCCGCGACGAGGTCCGCGTCGGATGCCGCGCACTCGATCGCCAGGGCCCCCTGGCCGGGGGCGGGCAGGACCGTGTCGACCGACAGGAAGTCGGTCACCTCGTCGATCCGGCCGATCCGGTTGAGTCCGGCGGCCGCGAGCACGACGGCGTCCAGCCGTCCCTCGTGGACGTACCCGATGCGGGTGTCCACGTTGCCGCGGATCGCCACCGTCTCGATGTCCAGGCCGTGGGTCCGCGCGTACGCGTTGAGCTGGGCCATGCGGCGCGGCGAACCGGTGCCGATGCGCGCGCCGCGCGGCAGGTCGGTGAACTTCAGCGCGTCGCGGGCCACGATCACGTCCCGCGGGTCCTCCCGCACCGGCACGGCGGCCAGCGCGAGTTCTGCGGGCTGCGTGGTCGGCAGGTCCTTGAGCGAATGAACCGCGAAGTCCACCTCGCCGCGCACCAGCGCGTCCCGCAGCGCCGTGACGAACACCCCGGTGCCGCCGATCTGCGCCAGCGCCTCCCGGGAGACGTCGCCGTACGTGGTGATCTCGACCAGCTCGACGGGCCGGCCGGTCACCCGGCTCACGGCGTCCGCCACCTGCCCGGACTGGGCCATGGCGAGCTTGCTCCGCCTCGTCCCCAGTCGCAGTGCCTTGTCAGTCATGCCGGTCGGTCCTTCTCGTCTGTGTTGTCCACGGCCCGCGAGACGGCGGCGACCGTCTCCGGGTCGAGGTCGAACAGGGTGCGCAGCGCGTCCGCGTACCCGGTGCCTCCGGGCTCGGCCGCGAGCTGCTTGACCCGTACGGTCGGCGCGTGCAGCAGCTTGTCCACCACGCGGTGCACGGTCTGCCGGATCTCGCCGCGCAGCCGGTCGTCCAGGCCGGGCAGGCGTCCGTCGAGCCGCGCGATCTCGGCGGCGACGACATCGGCGGCCATGGTGCGCAGCGCGACCACGGTGGGCGTGATGTGCGCCGCCCGCTGTGCCGCGCCGAACGCCGCGACCTCGTCGGAGACGATACGCCGTACCTGGTCCACGTCGGACGCCATCGGGGCGTCGGCGGACGCCTCGGCCAGCGACTCGATGTCCACCAGGCGCACCCCGGCCAGCCGGTGCACGGCCGCGTCGATGTCGCGGGGCATGGCGAGGTCGAGGAGGAAGACGGCCGGGGCCGGGCGCGGGATCTCGGCGACCGGTTCGGGCCTGCGGTACTCGGGGACGCGGCCCGCGGTGGCGACGGCCTCGGCGAGCGCGGCGATCAGCCCGGCGTCGGCCTCGGGGGTGAAGCGTCCGCCCGCGCCCGGCTCGCGGCCCTGCTCCAGCAGGGAGGTGCCCTCGCCGACCCAGGCGGCGTGCTGTTCCAGGGTGGCCGCGTCCATCCCGGCGACGGCGGCCTCGCCGTGCACGGAGAAGCCGGGCGTGCCCTGGACGGAGGCCAGGTCCAGCGGGCAGTTCTCGTCGGTGCCGACACCGGTCGGCGGCAGCGCGGTGGTCCCGGCCGGAGCCTCGGCGCCCATGTCGGCCGCCGGCTGTCCGGTACGGCCCGCGACCGCCTCGGCGACGGCGTCCGCCGTCAGCACCAGACCGGTCGCGCCGGTACAGGAGACGACCACGTCGGCACGTGTAAGTTCCGCCGCCACCGCGTCCATCCGGACCGCGCGGGCGATGGCGCCCTCGGCGTCGGCGAGGATCTGCGCGAGCCGCTCGGCGCGCTCGAAGGTGCGGTTGGCGACGACGATCTCGCCGACCCCGGCCCGCGCCAGCGTGGCGGCGGCCAGCGACGACATCGACCCGGCGCCGATGACCAGCGCGGTACGGCCCCGCGCCCAGCCCGGCACGTCGGTGCCCGCGGCGAGCTGCTCCAGGCCGAAGGTGACCAGGGACTGCCCGGCGCGGTCGATGCCGGTCTCGGAGTGGGCCCGCTTGCCGACCCGCAGGGCCTGCTGGAAGAGGTCGTTCAGCAGCCGTCCGGCGGTGTGCAGGTCCTGGGCGCGGGCGAGGGCGTCCTTGATCTGGCCGAGGATCTGGCCCTCGCCGACGACCATGGAGTCCAGCCCGCAGGCCACCGAGAACAGGTGGTGGACGGCCCGGTCCTCGTAGTGGACGTAGAGGAACGGCGTCAGCTCCTCCAGGCCCACCCCGCTGTGCTGGGCGAGCAGCGTGGACAGCTCGGCGACACCGGCGTGGAACTTGTCGACGTCGGCGTACAGCTCGATGCGGTTGCAGGTGGCGAGCACCGCGGCCTCGGTGGCCGGGTCGGCGGCGACCGTGTCCTGGAGCAGCTTGACCTGGGCGTCCGCGTTCAGCGCGGCCCGCTCCAGCACGCTGACCGGCGCACTGCGGTGGCTCAGCCCTACGACGAGAAGGCTCATGCCGGCATCACGGCGGGCACATCCCCGTCGGGTCCCTGGCCGTCGGCGCTCGCGCGCTTGGCGGGTACGGCGCCGTCGCCGGACGCGGTCTCCTCGCCGGCCTTGCGCTGCTCGTGGAAGGCGAGGATCTGCAGCTCGATGGAGAGGTCGACCTTGCGCACGTCGACACCGTCCGGGACGGTCAGCACGGTCGGCGCGAAATTCAGGATGGAGGTCACCCCGGCGGCCACCAGCCGGTCGCAGACCTGCTGGGCGGCACCGGCGGGGGTGGCGATGACGCCGATGGAGACGCCGTTGTCCTCGATGATCTTCTCGAGTTCGTCGGTGTGCCGCACCGGGATGCCCGCGACCGGCTTGCCGGCCAGCGCGGGATCGGCGTCTATCAGCGCCGCGACCCGGAAACCGCGCGAGGCGAAGCCGCCGTAGTTGGCGAGGGCCGCGCCCAGGTTTCCGATACCGACGATGACGACGGGCCAGTCCTGGGTCAGGCCCAGCTCGCGGGAGATCTGGTAGACGAGGTACTCCACGTCGTACCCGACACCGCGGGTGCCGTAGGAGCCCAGGTAGGAGAAGTCCTTGCGGAGCTTGGCGGAGTTGACGCCCGCCGCCGCAGCCAGTTCCTCGGAGGAGACCGTGGGGACCGAGCGCTCCGACAGGGCCGTCAGCGCACGGAGGTACAGCGGAAGCCGGGCGACGGTGGCCTCGGGAATCCCTCGGCTGCGGGTCGCCGGTCGGTGAGTTCGGCCAGTTGCCACGGTGCTCCTGCGGGTAGAGCGGGGCTGCGAGCGGTCATGCTTCCCCGGACCGCCCCGTCGACAAGAAGGCTATGTCTTTGTGAACGTGTGCACAAAGATGGTGTCCGATTTGCCCGGCCAACGTGACCGGGGTCACGCATGCCCGTTGCGGGGCCCTACCTGGGGGCAAAACTACACACTCGCCGCGTTTCGCGCCCCCGAGGCCCCTCCGGCGCCGTCCGTCACGCCGTCAGCGCGCGCCGCAGCCGTCCCTCGTCCACCCGCCAGAAGGTGTGCTGCTCGCCGTCGACCAGGACGACCGGGATCTGCTCCCAGTACTGGTCGTGCAGCGCGCGGTCCTCGGTGATGTCCCGCCCCTCCCAGGGCACGCCGAGTTCGCCGCAGACCTTCTCGATCACGGCCTGCGCGTCGTCGCACAGATGACAGCCGGGCTTGCGGATCAGGGTGACCAGCCGCTCCTGGGGGGCGGCCTTGCGCCGGAAGAGGGGACTCATACGGGTCATTGTCCCGCCCCGCGCCCCCGCCCCGGCCCGCGTCCGGAGCGATACGTATGCCCGGAGTTCACAGACTCCGAACCTCTCGGCTCCGGAACCGCGATACGGACTGGCTATGCTCACGCCATGGCCGCTCTTGGATGGCTCACCCCCCGTAGGCGCTCCGCCACGGCGCGGAGCGTGTTGGCAGGCGAGGCTTCCGCGGAGGCCGCCCGCAAGTCCTCGCGGGAACACCCGGAACCCGCGGGCGCCGAGCGGGAACCGGAGTTCCCCGTGCTCGGCGACCTTCGCGCTGCCGCCTTCTTCGACCTCGACAACACCGTGATGCAGGGCGCCGCGCTGTTCCACTTCGGGCGCGGTCTGTACAAGCGGAAGTTCTTCGAGACCCGCGAACTCGCCCGCTTCGCCTGGCAGCAGGCGTGGTTCCGGCTGGCCGGGGTCGAGGACCCCGAGCACATGCAGGAGGCCCGCGACTCGGCCCTCTCCATCGTCAAGGGCCACCGCGTGGCCGAGCTGGAGACGATCGGCGAGGAGATCTACGACGAGTACATGGCCGACCGCATCTGGCCCGGCACCCGCGCCCTCGCCCAGGCCCACCTGGACGCGGGACAGAAGGTCTGGCTGGTGACGGCGGCCCCGGTGGAGATCGCCCAGGTCATCGCCCGCCGCCTCGGCCTCACCGGCGCGCTCGGCACGGTCGCGGAGTCCGTCGACGGCGTCTACACCGGCCGCCTGGTCGGCGAGCCGCTGCACGGCCCGGCCAAGGCGGAGGCGGTACGGGCGCTGGCCGCCGCCGAGGGGCTGGACCTCTCCCGCTGCGCCGCGTACAGCGACAGCCACAACGACATCCCGATGCTCTCCCTGGTCGGCCACCCCTACGCGATCAACCCGGACACCAAGCTGCGCCGGCACGCCCGCGACAAGGACTGGCGGCTGCGGGACTACCGCACCGGCCGCAAGGCCGCCAAGGTCGGCATCCCGGCGGCCGCCGGGGTCGGCGCGGTGGCGGGCGGCACGGCCGCGGCGATCGCTCTGAGCCGCCGCCGCCGCTGAGCCGGCCGGGACTCACGGGACTCCCCGGCGCCCGCGCGCCCGAATTATGCATCCGGCCTTCGAACACGCCTCAGCTTTCACAGAAATCAGCCCAGTTCCGATCAACAAGCGATCAGATTCAGCAACCTGAAGAGTCGTCAATCGCTAACACAGGCGACCTAATCGACGATTTGAGCAACTGGGTGTAGCAGGGTCTACACGAAGCGTTAT
The DNA here is from genome assembly GCF_004784475.1 of Streptomyces bauhiniae. Taxonomy (GTDB): domain Bacteria; phylum Actinomycetota; class Actinomycetes; order Streptomycetales; family Streptomycetaceae; genus Streptomyces; species Streptomyces seoulensis. The sequence goes on along the minus strand of NZ_SRRT01000001.1, from coordinate 10,411 downwards.
TCTCCTCAGACGCAAACCGGTACCCCTCCGTCGCTACGACGGGTGAAAGGTCCCGTACTGCACGTGATGGAAGCTCTGCCTCTGGGAGTCCCGTGTACCCACACGTCGGGGTTGACGCCTCGGGCCTGGCTACGCTGCGCGCAACTGTCGCAACGGTCAAAGACACGCTGCGCGGCCTCGTCCCCACCGCGCACACCGTCCCCGCCTTCGCCGGCGCCGGCGCCGCGCCCCTCGGTCCGTGCTACGCGCTGGCCGAACGCGGCGCGGCCGTCGGCAGACGAGCCCGCTCCACGGGCGCGCCCGCCGCCCGCCGGCCGGCCGCGGACAGTGACAGCGCCCGCATGATGGACCTGGTCGAACGCGCCCAGGCAGGTGAGGCGGACGCGTTCGGCCGCCTCTACGACCAGTACAGCGACACCGTGTACCGGTACATCTACTACCGCGTCGGCGGCAAGGCCACGGCCGAGGACCTGACGAGCGAGACCTTTCTGCGCGCCCTGCGCCGGATCGGCACCTTCACCTGGCAGGGCCGTGACTTCGGCGCCTGGCTGGTGACGATCGCCCGCAACCTGGTCGCCGACCACTTCAAGTCCAGCCGCTTCCGGCTGGAGGTCACCACCGGCGAGATGCTCGACGCCAACGAGGTCGCGCGCTCCCCCGAGGACTCCGTACTGGAGTCGCTGTCCAACGCCGCGCTGCTGGACGCGGTGCGCCGGCTCAACCCCCAGCAGCAGGAGTGCGTGACACTCCGCTTCCTCCAGGGCCTGTCGGTCGCCGAGACCGCGCGGGTGATGGGCAAGAACGAGGGCGCGATCAAGACCCTCCAGTACCGGGCCGTGCGCACGCTCGCCCGGCTCCTCCCGGAAGACGCCCGCTGAGACCGCCCGCCCGCGACGCAGAGCGACACCCAACTCACGCTTGGTGAAAGTGAGTTGGTTCTGCGATCCGGCGGCCTCTCGTGCGTAACCCAAGTGCCGAGCCGCTCGTTGTGCGGGATACAGGCTCCCTGTGAGTCGACCGTCATGACGAGAGGAGGTGCCGCCAGTGATTGCGAACGTATCGGCGCACCGGCGGGCGAACGCCTTCGCCCAGGCCCTGGAGGAGCAGTCCGACCGGGACACGGCGGCCGAGCACGCACACCGGGCGGAATCACCGCCCACCGAGGACAGATCCGGACAGGGCGAGCTGCTGGCCCTGGCGGAAGGTCTCGGTGAGCTGCCCAGGCCCCAGCTCGACCCGGAGGTCAAGGTCGTCCAGCGGGCCCAGTTGGTGGCCGCGATGGAGGCCATGCTCCAGGAGGGCACCCTGGGCGGAGCGGCTCCGGCGTCGGTGCCCGAGCAGCGTTCTCCCGGCCGGGGCGCGCACCGGGCGAGCCCGCTGAGCAAGCTGCGCCCGAGGTCCCGGCTGGCCAAGGGGCTCACCGCGGGCGGCCTCAGCGTGGGCGTGGCCGCCGGTGCCTTCGGCGGAGTGGCCGCCGCCAGCTCCGAGGCCCTGCCCGGCGATTCGCTGTACGGACTGAAGCGCGGCATCGAGGACTTCCAGCTCAACTACCTCAGCCAGGGCGACGGGGAGCGCGGCCAGGCGTACCTGGACCACGCCTCCACCCGGCTGAACGAGGCCCGCAGGCTGATGGAGCGCGACCGGAGCGGCCAGTTGGACCACGAGTCCATCGGCGAGATCCGCCGCACCCTCTCCGGCATGCGCAACGACGTCACCGAGGGCCACCGCCTGCTGCACGCGGCCTATGAGGCGGACCCCGACTCCCTCGGCCCGATCCAGGCCCTCTCCTCCTTCTCCCGCTCGCACCGCGAGGTGTGGAGCACGCTGAGCGACCGGCTCCCGCTGCAGCTCGGCGATGTGAAGGACGAGGTCTCCTCGGTCTTCGACGCCATAGACGAAGAGGTCGCCCCGCTGGAGTCGCTGCTCCCCAAGCCGCCCGCCACCAAGGGCGACGACGGTGACAGCGGCGAGCGTCCCGGCGTGGCCCCGTCCGGCTCCGCGAGTGGCCACCGGTCCGGCTCCCCGAGCACCGGTGGCACCCCGTCGGCGGGCAAGGACCGGGACAGCAGCCCCGGCACCCCGAGCGGCTCCGCCACCGGCGACAGCGGCGACGGCCTGCTGGGCGGCAACACCGGTGGTCTGCTGGACCCGCCGAAGACCGGTGGCTCCGAGGGCGGTTCGCCGTCCGAGGGCAAGTCGTCCAGCCCGTCGGGCAAGCCGGACGTCACCCTGCCGCCGCTCCTGCCGGGCCTCCTGCCCGGCCTGGGCATCGACAGCAAGGACGCCGAGTAGCCCGCGTAGTCCGTAGCGCGTACGAGAGCGGGGCGCCCCCATCCGAGCGGGGGCGCCCCGTTCTTCATCGCTCGGCGGGAACTCAGAAGAACACCGAACGCCGCTGCACCAGCAGCTTGTACAGCGTGTGCTGGATCTGCTCACGCACCTGGTCGGTGAGGTTGAACATCAGCATCGGGTCCTCGGCCGCCTCCGGCGGATACCCGTCCGTGGGAATCGGCTCCCCGAACTGGATGGTCCACTTCGTCGGCAGCGGGATCGCCCCGAGCGGCCCGAGCCAGGGGAAGGTCGGCGTCAGCGGGAAGTACGGGAAACCCAGCAGCCGCGCCAGCGTCTTGGCGTTGCCGATCATCGGGTAGATCTCCTCGGCGCCGACGATCGAGCACGGGATGATCGGCACCCCCTGCCGCAGGGCGGTGGACACGAACCCGCCCCGCCCGAACCGCTGGAGCTTGTACCGCTCCCCGAACGGCTTGCCGATCCCCTTGAACCCCTCCGGCATCACTCCGACCAGCTCGCCCTGGCCCAGCAGCCGTTCGGCGTCCTCGGCGCAGGCGAGGGTGTGACCGAGCTTGCGGGCCAGCTCGTTGACGACCGGCAGCACGAACACCAGGTCGGCCGCGAGCAGCCGCAGATGCCGGCCGGCCGGATGCCGGTCGTGCACGGCGACCTGCATCATCAGCCCGTCCAGCGGCAGCGTCCCGGAGTGGTTGGCGACGATCAGCGCCCCGCCCTCGGCCGGGATGTTCTCGATGCCCTTCACCTCGACCCGGAAGTACTTCTCGTACACCGGGCGCAGCAGGGACATCAGGACCTGGTCGGTCAGCTCCTCGTCGTACCCGAAGTCGTCGACCTCGTAGTCGCCGGTGAGCCGGCGGCGCAGGAAGGCGAGGCCGCGCGCGACGCGCTGCTCCAGGGCGTCGGCCGCCTCCTCGGCGCGCTCCTCGGCCGGGGGCTCCTCGTCGTGCGCGCCGCCTCTGGTGGGCAGCGGCTGGACCGCGCCGGTCCTGCCGCCCGTGCTCCGGCGGCGCTGCGGCCGCTGCCCCGCGCCCCCGCGGGACCGGTCGTCGTCGAACGGAATGACCTTGGCGTCCGCCATCGTTGCCGCTCTCCTCAGTTGGCGCCGGGCTGCGGGACACGGGCGCCGCTCCCGGCGGTCAGCACGGCGACCCGGTCGACGGCCTCCGCGAGCGTCCCGGGCGGCAGCAGCCCGGGACCCTGTCCGCGCGCGAAGTCCGCGAACGTCTCCGCCGTCGTGTACGTGGGCACGAACCCGAGGGTGTCGCGCATCTGGCCGGTGTCGACCACCCGGCCGTGGGTGAGCAGCCGGATCTGCTCGGGTGAGAAGTCCGTCATACCGAGCGTACGCACCAGCGACCCGGCCCAGGTGACCGCGGGCAACAACAGCGGCACAGTGGGCCGGCCGAGCCGGCGCGAGACTTGCGAGAGCAGCAGCACCCCGTCACCGGCGATGTTGAAGGTGCCGCTGTTGAGGGTGCCCCGGCGCGGCTCGTGCGAGGCGATCCGCAGCACCTCGATCACGTCGTCCTCGTGCACGAACTGCAGCCGGGGGTCGTAGCCCAGCACCGTCGGCAGCACGGGCAGCGCGAAGTAGGAGGCGAGCGGGGTGTCCGGGGTGGGGCCGAGGATGTTGGCGAACCGCAGCACGCACACCGCGACATCGGGGCGGCGCCGGGCGAACCCGCGTACGTACCCCTCGACCTCGACGGCGTCCTTGGCGAAGCCGCCGCTGGGCAGCGACTTGGCGGGGGTGGTCTCGGTGAACACGGCCGGGTCGCGCGGGGCGGAGCCGTACACGTTGGTGCTGGACTTCACCACCAGCCGCTTGACCGAGGGCGACTTCTGGCACGCCCCGAGCAGTTGCATGGTGCCGATGACATTGGTCTCCTTGACCGTGGCCCGGCTGCCGCCGCCGAGCGCGGTGCCGGTCACGTCCATGTGGACGACCGTGTCGGCGCCGGTCTCCGCGAGCACGCGGGCGACGGTCGGCTGCCGGATGTCGGCCTGGATGAACTCCGCCCCGCCGAGGTCGTGCGCGGGCGGTACGGCGTCCAGGGCGATCACCCGGTCGACCTCCGGGTCCCGCTGGACGCGCCGTACGAACCGGCCGCCGAGCTGCCGGGCGGCTCCGGTGACGAGCACGACCTTTCCCAAGACCAGCGCCTCTCTTCCGCGTCCACGTCCGCGTTCCCCGTGTGCGGCCAACCTATCGGGTCGATGTCACCAGAGGGTGACCCGGACATGCCGGTGGCCCCCCGCCCTTGTCGGACGGGGGGCCACACGGAACGCGTCGTCGCGCGGTGCCGCTTACTTCTTGTTGCGGCGCTGAACGCGCGTGCGCTTGAGCAGCTTGCGGTGCTTCTTCTTGGCCATCCGCTTACGCCGCTTCTTGATAACAGAGCCCACGACTACCCTCGCTCACTTCTCATGACTCGGTTGCTGGGCGCCATGGGCCCATACGACCTACGAGGGGTCAGCCTACCCGCCCGAGCGCCGTGGTCGTAATCGAGGGCTTGCTCCGGGATCTACCGGACCGCCGTCAGGCCGTTTCCACCCCCACGTAGCTCTCCCGGAGGTACTCGTGAACCGCTTGCTCGGGGACGCGGAAGGACCGCCCCACCCGGATCGCGGGCAGATGACCACTGTGCACCAAGCGGTACACGGTCATCTTCGACACTCGCATCACCGAGGCGACCTCCGCCACGGTGAGGAACTGGACCTCGTTCAACGGCCTCTCGCCTGCACCAGCCATGACACACCTGAACCTTCCGCACTCGACGGCCACCGGCTTCCCCTTCCGGTGACTCTTCGTCGTTGCGTGCTCACTCCCCAGACTAGGGGCGGGTGATGCGAATGGGGAAGAGGTGTCCCCATCGGCGGCCTACTGTGACAGACACGCTCGTTTGAGTACGTAGCGGGTGAGCGGGCGGTAGTGACCAGACCGTACGGCGTCGTCAAGCGGAACGACCACGGACACCGTTCCCTCCGCCTCCCCGACGAACGGCGCGGGGTCGTCGGAGTCGGCCAGGCCGATCGCCTCGAACCCCAACTGACCTGCGCCGCAGACCCATCCGTGATCTCCGACGACCAGTCCGGGCAGGGGCCCGCCGGACTCCGCCGCGGCCGCCAGCGCGAGCCGAACCGGGAGCGGGGAATGGCTGTGCGCACCCGGCTCACCACCCCGGCGCCCGCTCGCCGGTTCCCGCACCAGGGCAACCCCTCGTACGTAGTCGAGGTGGTGCGTGCGTAGACCGAACCGGGTCAATATGTCGACACAGCGACCCTGCGCGGGGGTGAGAATCTCACATCCCGCCGCCGACACCGCGTCCGCGAGGGCGGCGTAGAACCCCAGGAGCTGCCGCGGGTGCCCGGTGCCGAACAGCACCGGCACCCCCCGCCGGGCCGCGCCGGCGATCGCCAGCGCGAAGGCGTCCAGCGCGGCCAGCGTCCGCTCCGGGTCGATCACGTCCCGGCCCGAAGTATGCAGCGGATCGGCCGAGACCCCGCACCGCTCCGCCATCAGACCGAGCAGTTCCCGCTGCCCCCAGGACCGTTCGGGATCGATCCCGATCAGCGCGCGGGGGTCGCGCGCAGCGAACAGCCGGTAGTTGCGGAGACTGTCCTCCCGCGTGGTCGCGACCTCCCCGGCGAGATGGGCGGCGAGCAGGTGCGCGCGCAGGGCACCGGTGTCCAACACGGGTGCGATCGTGGCCCATCGGGCGGGCGGCCGGAGGCGGAACGGGCAAAGACCGCACGGTTGGCGTAACGATTACTCGCCACGCCCCGCCCCGCTCAGGCCAGCAGCCCCCGCAGCGGGAACGCCGCGCGCCGGGTGGCCAGTACCGCCTGGTCGAGCCGGTCGGCCGGGTCGTACCCCGACTCCCAGGACGCCCAACTCACCGGCCAGCGGCCGTCCGTCATCCGCTGCGGCCCCAACTGCCGGGTCCGCGCGTACACTTCCTGCCGCCAGCCCTCGGGGATCACCGTCTCCGGCGCGATCTCCCGCCCGGCCGCGATGCCCACCAGATGCGTCCACGATCGCGGCACCACGTCGACCACCGCGTACCCGCCGCCGCCCAGCGCCAGCCACTTGCCGTCCGCGTGGGTGTGCGCCAGCTCATGGCAGGCCACCTGCACCGCCCGCTGCGCGTCCAGCGAGACCGCGAGATGCGCGAGCGGGTCCTCGAAGTGCGTGTCCGCCCCGTGCTGCGACACCAGCACCTGCGGCCGGAACTCCGCCAGCAGCTCCGGCACCACCGCGTGGAACGCCCGCAGCCACCCGGCGTCCCCGGTCCCGGCGGGCAGCGCCACGTTCACCGCCGACCCCTCCCCCGCACCGGCGCCCGTCTCCTGCGGCCACCCGGTCGCCGGGAACAGGGTGCGGGGATGCTCGTGCAGCGAGACCGTCAGCACCCGGGGGTCCTCCCAGAACGCCGCCTGCACCCCGTCCCCGTGATGCACGTCCACGTCCACATAGGCGACCCGCTCCACGCCCAGCTCCAGCAGCCGGGCGATGGCCAGCGCCGCGTCGTTGTACACACAGAACCCGGACGCCCCGCCCGGCATCGCGTGATGCAGCCCGCCCGCGAAGTTCACCGCATGGTCCGCGTCCCCCCGCCACACCGCCTCGGCCGCCGCCACCGACTGCCCCGCGATCAGCGCGGACACCTCGTGCATCCCGACGAACGCCGGATCGTCCACCGTCCCGAGCCCGTACGACCCGTCCGCCGCGCGCGGGTCCGCCGACGCGGTCCGCACCGCATCGATGTAGTCCTCCCGGTGCACCAGCCGCAGCGTCGACTCCCCGGCCGGCTTGGCCGCGACGATCTCCAGCTCCCGGTCCAGGCCGAGGGCCGCCACCAGCTTCCGGGTCAGCTCCAGCCGCACCGGAGCCATCGGATGGTCCGGGCCGAAGTCATAGCCCGTTACTGCCTCGTCCCACATCAACTGTGCGCGGCCGCTCATGCCCGCCACCGTATCGGTCGCCCCCGGACGCGAACGACCGGGCGTACACCGTCGTCACCAGCACGAGTGCCATCGGTACGAGCATCGCGCCCCGGTAGCTCCACGTCTCCCCGAGCGCCCCCACCAACGGCGAACCGACCAGGAAACCGACGTAGTTGAAGATGTTGAGCCGCGCCACCGCCGCGTCCGACGCCCCGGGGAACAATCTGCCCGCCGCAGCGAACGTCTGCGGCACCAGCACGCACAGCCCGATCCCCAGCAGGGTGAACCCGAGCATCCCCACCCAGGCCCCGGGCGCCACCGCCACCACCACGAACCCGCCGGCCGCCACCAGCGCCCCCAGCCGCACCACCGCCACGGCCCCGAACCGCCGCACCCCGAGATCCCCGACGGCCCGCCCCACCAGCGTGGTCACCATGTACACGTTGTAGGGAACGGTCGCCAACTGCTCCGACCCGCCCAGCACGTCCTTGACGTACTTCGCGCTCCAGTTGGAGACCGTCGAGTCCCCGATGTACGCGAACGTCATCACCAGACACAGCGGCAACAGCAGCCGGAAGGCGACGCCCTTGGTCTCGCCCGCTTCTTCCCGCTCCACCTCGCCGTCGACGTACCACCGGCTCCCCACCAGCACGGCCGGCAACAGCACCACCACGACCGGGAGATACGACATCCACAGCGTCAACTCCTCGTGCGCGCCCACCCAGGCGAGCGACGCCCCGAGGATGCCGCCCAGGCTGTACGCCGCGTGGAAACTGAGCATGATGCTGCGACCGTACGCCCGCTGGAGGCTCACCCCGAGCATGTTCATGGAGGCGTCCAGCATCCCCACGGACAGCCCGAACACCCCCAGCACCACGGCCAGTTCGGCCACCTGATCCCCGGCACCGACACCGAGCAGCGCCAGCAGCACCACCGGCTGGGACCACCGCAGCAGCCGGCTGGGCCGTATCCGGCGCACCAGCCGCTCGGTCGTCACGCTCCCGACCCCGGCCAGGATCGGCACGGCCGCCAGGAACACCGGCAGCAGCCCGTCGGACACCCCGTACCGGTCCTGCATGGCCGGGATGCGCGTCACCAGCAGGGCGAACGCGACGCCCTGCACGAAGAAACCGAACGCCAGCGAGGCCCTGCCCCGCCGCAGCACGTCAGTCATGGCGGCGAGCGTAGGGCCCCGGGCGGTGCGCTGAACAGATCCGGCCAAAGATGAGTTGTGTTCATCTTCGGTTGGTACGGGGTCGGCTTCGGGACGAGTCAGGCCGCGGTGGCGAGCTGGGCCTGCTCGGTGGGCTCTGCGGGGTCGCTGTGTTTCGCGGCGGCCTCCTCGCTCAGCAGGCACTCCATCGGGACGACCGCGACCGCGCCGCTGACCACGAAGGTCACCACCATCACCACGGCCATCAGCACCCCACCGAGCCACACCATGGTGTCCACGGGAATGGTGTACGCGCCCACCACACGCGCCACGCACTCGAGAAGCAACGCCACCCCCCACACGAGGGAGAACGCCCGCTCCTTACGCCGGAAGTCAGTAGACCCGTGCGCGGCCCCGGACGTGAGCCGCTGCCAGGCCCCCTCCTTGGCGGGGTCCCCCTTCACCAGAAACGGCTTCATCCCCTCGGTCATCATCGGCCGCCCGAGCGCCACGGAGACCAGGATGCCGAGGGCGACCGTGCTGCTGACCGCCCCGTCCTTGGCGAGCATCAGCCGCGGGTCCCCGGAGACGAAGCTGAGCGCCAGCCCGACCACGTTCACGGTCAGGATGAGCAGCGCGAGCCCGTTGGCCGACCGCTTCCGCACCAGGCTCCACACGGTCCGCAGCGCTGGCCCGACACTGCTCCAGGCGACAGCAGCGAAGGTGCTCATCCCGAGGGCTTCCTTGAAGACGTAGTACGAGCCGAGCGGCAGCGCCACGTCGATGAGGAGCGGCTTGAAGTTCTCCAGCGCGCTCGGCGGGCGGTGCTGGTCCTGGCGCTCCTTGTCCTGGCCCTGGTTCCCCGTGTTCTTCGTCATGCCCTCAGCTTCGCGGCCGAGGGGGCGCCGCCGACAGAAACGAACGTCCAGAGGTCGGCATGACATCCGTCAGGCCCGCCCGATGGCCACGGTCACACCAGCAGGTCAGCCAACTCGCCCATGCTGGAGAAGAGTTGAGTGGCCCCCGCGAGCTTCTCCGGCGGGGTCATCGCGGTGAACCCGTACACGTCCATGCCGGCCGCGACGGCCGCCTGTACGCCCAGCGGGGAGTCCTCCACGACGAGACACCGCTCGGGGGCGACTCCCATCCGCTCGGCCGCGTACAGGAACAGATCGGGAGCGGGCTTGCCCCGGCCGACGTCCTGCGAGCTGAAGATACGGTCGTCGTCGAACCACCGGTCCAGCCCGGTCACCCGGTGCCCGACCCGAATCCGCTCATGGCTCCCGGAAGAGGCCACGCAGTACGGCACTCCGTCGGCGGTCAGCTTCTCCAGCACCCCTTCGACGCCGGCCACGGGCCGCAGCTCCTGCTCGAAGGCCGCGAACACCCTCGCGTGGAAGACGTCGTCGAAGTCCCCGGGCAGCTTCTCCCCGGTCCGCTCCAGCACGGTGTCGTGCACGCGGTGCATGGCGGCGCCCATGTAGTCCCGGAGGGACTCGTCGTACGTGGTCGGGTGCCCCAGCTCGGTCAGATAGGCGGCGAGATGGCGATTGGAGATGGGTTCGCTGTCCACCAGGACGCCGTCATTGTCGAAGAGGATGAGGTCGTAGCGCATATCCCCGACTCTAATTGACCCTGAACGCAGAAAACCCCCGCACCGTATGGTGCGGGGGTTTCCCTTAAAATTAGTTCGGCGGCGTCCTACTCTCCCACAGGGTCCCCCCTGCAGTACCATCGGCGCTGTGAGGCTTAGCTTCCGGGTTCGGAATGTAACCGGGCGTTTCCCTCACGCTATGACCACCGAAACACTATGAAACTGTTTCAGCCGAGCCATGTGTGGCACATGACTGCTGTTCGTGGTTTCAGAACCAACACAGTGGACGCGAGCAACTGAGGACAAGCCCTCGGCCTATTAGTACCAGTCAACTCCACCCGTTACCAGGCTTCCATATCTGGCCTATCAACCCAGTCGTCTACTGGGAGCCTTACCCTCTCAAG
>NZ_SRRT01000016.1 GCF_004784475.1 Streptomyces bauhiniae | reverse complement strand
TGGCCCGGGGCCGGGGAGGGAAAGACGGCTGGCAGCGAGGGGGGTCGGCGGGGCCCGGAAGACCGGCTAAAAGATCATGGAAATCCGGGGAAAAAGCCTGGTCAGAAGCCCTTTCACGCTTCCTGATGCGGGTTCTGACTGGTATAGTTGTCCTTGTTGGAAGGGGATGGCACCCCGACCAGCGGACCACTCGAAACCCGAACCGAGGAGAACACCATGCGCGCGCTCATCGAGGCCATCCGGACCGTCCGCGCCCGCCGTCGTGCGGCCAGCGGCGGGATGCGCTCGTACACCGTCGTCCTGGACTGGGCGACCGAGGAGTACGCCCACTACGCGGCCGAGACCATCCAGGTCCGCGCCGCCTCCCCCCTCCAGGCGGAGATGGCCGCGCTCCTCCAGGCCGCCGAGGCCAACGCGCACCACGTCGACCAGTTCGAGCGCGCGACGTCCGGCCGCGAGCTGATCATCGTCGCCGGACAGCTGCTCAAGCACATCGCCACCTTCTCGGGCACCCACTACGCGATCCAGTCCGACAAGTTCTGACCCCCATCCCGGGGGCGGCGGATGGCACCGCCGCCCCCGGGCCCGCTCGAACCCGACCGCACTACGAGAGGCACCCCGTGAGCACCACGACCGGCACCGTCACCACCCGCGCACACGCCATCGAGACCGGCGCGTTGATCGAGGCCGACCCCGGCATTGCCGCCGAAGTCGAGTTCCCCGCCCCGGTGGCCATGACCGAGGCCGTCTACGCGGACTGCATCGCCGTCCCCGACGGATACCAGTGGGACACCGGCATCCGGCTGGACGACGCCGAGCGGGAATGGGACCTGCTCATCACCGCGTCCCGGGCGATCAAGGCCGCCGCAGGGTCCGGCCGCCCGCCCCGGCTCGCGTTCTCCCTCTACCGCGTCCCGATCGACGGCGTCGCCCGCGACCCGCAGCGCGTGACCCTGGTGGCCGAGGCGTCGCCCGGCGACCACGGCGAGCGCGTGATCACGATCATGCGGCCCAGCGAGCGCCTGCCGCAGTAAGCCCCCTGCCGGGGGCGGCGGATGGCACCGCCGCCCCCGGCCCCACTCGAAACCCCACCCACGCACGCAAGGAGGCCCGCATGGGCTACGAGTACGCGGCCGAGGGCACCGTCACGGTGACCCCGCCGATCCCCCTCTCCGCAATCAGGGAACTGACCGAGGGGCCCGATCTGCCGATCTTCACCGTCGTTCCCGGCCTGGACGACCCCGGCGCGGCAGGCCCCTGGGCCGACATCGTGGGCCTGTGGGCCCTGATCCCGGCCGACGCCCCGCTCGACGCGGAGGAGCCCGTCACCGTGGGCGCGCTGAAGATGGACCACACGTCCAAGAGCGCCGCCATCGGGGTGCCCCTGGCCCGGTTCGTCCGGCTGTGCCGCGAGGCCGGGCACGAGGTCACCAGCGACGTGAAGTTCTGGGGCGAGGAGGGCGAGCGCGGCGTGATCGAGGTCGACGGGTCCGACGTCGCGTGGGTCGAGACCTACCACCCGACCAGGAAGCTCGCCCGCTGGTGACGCCGCCCGCCGTCCGCCCCGCTGGAGGGCGGACGGCGGGACGCGACGGACCGACCGCCCGGCATCGGAGGCCGCGCCGGTCGCGCGGGGCCCCGTGCGAGACCGCCGGCCGCGCCGTCGCGGGTTCGCCGGCCCCGCCCGTCGCCCGTGGCGCGGTGGCCCGTCACCGGCCTTGACCGGCTGTCGCAGTCCCGCGCTCCGTGAGCGCGAGAATCAAAGAAAACCCCTGTTCAAGTGCCCTTCCGCGCTAGGCGATCAGGTCTAAAGCTGGTATAGTTCTTGTTGTCGGAAGGGGGTGGCACCCCGACCGGCACACCACTCGAAACCCAACCCAAGGAGAACGCCTTGACCATGACGCAGACCGAGCAGACGGCCCCGGCCGCCCTCGCCGAAGAGGCGGACGCCGGGCGTCTGGAGTGGATCGACCCGCTCGAAGACTTCCACCCCGACAAGCCCGAGGAGAGCCGGGTCATCGTCGACCCGTTCAATCACCGCAAGAAGCGCGAGGACGGCGCGGAGGACACCACCGAGCCCGACCCCGGCCTCATCGCCAGCGTGGAGGCCGTCGGCGTCCAGCAGGCCCCGGTCCTGCGGCCGCAGACCGGCGAGAACGACGGCAAGCTCGGCATCGTCATGGGCCAGCGCCGCATGAAGGCCGCGCGGGCCGCCGCCGAGCGCGCCGTGGCCGACGGCCGCAAGTACCGCAAGGTTCGCGTGATCATCCGCGACGACCTGAAGGGCGTGGACGACGAGGCCCTGGCGGGTTCCATGGTCGAGAACGTCCACCGCGCGGCCGCCAGCGCCCAGGACGACCTGGACGCCGCGCAGCAGCTTTCCCTGATGGTCTCCGCGAAGCGGGTTCCGAAGGCCCGCAAGGCCCAGCTCGCCGCCGCCATCGGCCGGACGACGGAGGAGCTGGACGCCGCCCCCCGGGTCGCCAAGATCGCCCCCGAGGTGATCGAGGAACTGTGGGAGGAGGGGGCCGAGTTCGACTGGGTCGAGCAGGCCGACTACGCCGAGGTCGAGGACGTACCGAACGCCCTGTGGAAGCTGGAGCAGGCCAAGCGCAAGGACGCCGACGAGGGCAACACCAAGCGGGGCGCGTGGCGTCAGGTCATGCAGGCGCTGAGGACCGAGAAGGCCAAGGCCGAGCGCATCGCGGCGACCACGGCCGAGCTGGCCAAGAAGATGATCCCGGTCATCGGCTGGCCGCACGCCTGGCAGTACAGCACCGCCCGCCCCGTGACCGAGCTGGAGAGCTCGATCGGCCGCCCGCTGACCGAGGCGGGCCACAACGAGACGTGCTCGGGCCACGCGGCCACGTTCGACCCGGCGGACGGCGAAGTGGTCTGGGTCTGCCGCGACTTCAAGAAGCAGGGCCACCGGCTCATCGGGTCCGCGCCGGACGCCGAGGGCGACGGCGAGACGGCCCAGGAGGCCGACGCTGAGCGCGAGGCCGCCCGCGCCGAGGCGCGCACCGTGAAGACGAACAACGCCGCCTGGCGGTCGGTGCGCGAGGTCCGGCAGGAGTTCATCGTCGACATGTGCCAGGACAAGGGCGAGGCCCCGGCCGACGTCAAGGACCTGGTGCTGACCACGATCCTCGCGGGCCGGTACGCGTACACCCACTACGTCAACGCCGACTGCGGTGACCGGCTGTCGACCTACCTCAAGGACGCCAACCTCAAGCACACCCCGGCCGACGTGGTGGCCAAGCTGGTCAAGCGCACGGGGGTCAAGCGGTACTGGTGGCTGCTGTTCGCCCACATCGCGGGCATGTACGAGGTCGAGCACATGACCGACGAGGCATGGCGCGGCAAGAAGGACGAGTTCGGCCGCCGCAAGCCCATCGAGCGCCAGACGGTCGAGTGGCTGACCTTCCTGAAGGCCCACGGCTACAGCCTCTCCGACGTCGAGGAGGAGACCCTGGCCACCGCCCAGAGCCAGGCCGAGGAGAAGGCGAAGCAGGACGCCCAGCGCAAGGCCGACCGCGAGCGCTGGGACCGCGAGCGCGAGGAGGCCCGGCTCAAGCGGGAGGCCGAGGCCCAGCAGCAGGCCGAGGAGGACGCCCCGGCCGAGCAGGCCGACGACACCGACGACCCCGTGGAGCCGCCGCACTCCGACGAGAACGCCGACGCGGACGCGGCGGACGGCGGCCAGGAGGACGACGAGCCCGCAGCCGAGGGCGACGCGGAGCCCGGCGAGTCCGACGAGGAGTAGCACCGCAGGGTGGGCCCGAAGGCGGGCCCGCCCGACCCGGCCGGGGCGGCGGATGGCACCGCCGCCCCGGCCCCCGCTCGAACCCCAACCCCCAGCAGCAGGAGGACACATGCAGGACGCCCCCACCACCGGCGAGCGGCTGACCCGCACGCTCGAAGCGCACGGCCTGGCCGTGCGGACACTGGTCTCCCACCACTACGACGAGTCGCGGATCGTGGTCGACATCGAGGGTGGCGCACAGATCCGCATCGCCGACAACCAGGGCATGGTCGACGGGTGGACCGAGGACCACACCGGCTGGACCGCCTTCTACCGGCCCCAGGGCGAGCGCAGCGACGAAGGCGAGAGGCGGATCTACGTCTCCGCCGACAGTCGCCCGGCGTTCGAGCGGGACACCGCCGCGCTGGTCGTCGCCGTCGTGCAGTGCGCCGCCGCCCGCCGCCTGGCCCCCGCGTGACCGCCGTGGTGCACGCCGCCCGCGCCCTGGCCTACCTCGCCCGCCAGGACGCCGGGCCGCCCCCGCTGGACCCCGAGGGCCGCGAAGCGTGGCGCGAGGAGATGAGGGCCGGCCACGACGCCTACCGCGCCGGCCGCGCCGTCGCGGTCGGGGCCGACCGGCTCGACGCCCTGCTGCGGGCGGTCGACGCTGGTCGGTACGACATCGCGGACTGCCGGGACGCGGCGGAAGCCCTGGCGAACGTCGAGCACGGGTGCATGTCCCGCTGGCCGGTGACGCCGTACGGCACGGTCTGGGTCGACAACGAAGCCTGACGGGGGCACAAATACGACCGGCGACCACCCTGTCATGAGACAGGACCCCCCGCGCCGAAGCGCGGCAGGCTGGCGCGGTCGCCGGTCGCCCACTCGAAACCCGCACCCCGCGCGTGGTGGCGACATCCCGAAGGGGCGCAACTTCCACGCGGGCCGCGAATCCCGAGCCTCCAGCTTATCGGCTCCGGGCTGATCAGCGAAAAAGGATGCCGCAACCGCGCCCGCATTCCTTGACACCAGCTCTAAAACTGGTAATGTTGTTCTTGCTGGAAGGGGGTGGCACTCCGACCGGCACCCACTCGGAATCTGCACGGAAGAGGAGCCCATGGCCACCACGCTGAAACTCCCCGAGGCCCCGTTCGACGGCCTGCGCGACTACCTGATGTGTCTCGCCGCCGACGAGGACAAGACCCCGGTGGAGGAGCTGGACGGGATGAGCGACAGCGTCCTGTCCGCCTACTGGCACGGCTACGTCGAGGCGAGCCGGTCCGGGCGCACCGGGCAGGAGCTGCACATCGCCGCGTTCGGGGCCTCCCTGTTCGCGCCGCTGGTCGCGGTCTGCGCCGAGACCGGCGACGTACGGGCCGCACTCGCCCGCTCGTTCCAGTAGCCCCCCGGCCGGGGCGGCGGACGGCACCGCCGCCCCGGCACCACTCGAACCCCGCCACAGAAGGAGAGCCCACGGTGACCACCACCTCCGAGGACGTCGAGGCCGGCCCGGCGACGACCCGCACCATCGACGAGCCCGAGATCGACCGGCGTAGCGCCGCCTCCCCCTACTTCGGCCGCTTCACCTGCGACGTGTGCGGCGACGACTTCGCCGTCCACCGCTCCCTCACCGTCGAGGAGCGCGAGTTCACCGACATCACGACCCGCGAGACCTGGCCCGGCATGGTCGTCATCGCCTGCGACCGCAGCTGACGTTCCCCGCCCCCACGCTCACCTCGGGGGCGGCGGCTGGCACCGCCGCCCCCGGGCCCGCTCGAACCACCCAGCACCCCCACTCCCCGAGGAGCAGCGCGACCGTGGAACCTACCGACGACTTCAACGGCCGGGTCATCCCGGCTTTCCCCCGCCAGAACTGCGGCGTCCGGCTGGTCGACCTGACGACCGGCGAGGAGATCAGGCCGGGGCAGAGCATCCCCGAGCCGTACGGGCACGGGCACATCACCTACGTCGGGCCGACCGTCCACACCGTGGAGGGCAGCAGCACCCCCCGCCCCGGCCGCGTGGCCGTCGTCCGGTACGTGCACCCCGCGACCGACTGGGCGTACCCGCCCGCCGAGCTGAACGCCCGCTACGAAGACGCCGACGCCCCGCGACGCGGGGACGACGGCCAGCTCCCCCCGCAGACCCGCCGCACCGAGTAGACGCGGCTCCCCTCCGGCCGGGGCGGCGGATGGCACCACCGCCCCGGCTCCCGCTCGAACCCAACCGACCCGAGGAGTACACCCACATGACCGCCACCCCGTCCCCCTCGCTCAACGGCGACGCCGCCGCCGCCCGCGACCGCCGCGACCTCCTGGTGACCGGCCGCGACGGCCGGATGCTCGCGGAGACCATCGGCCGCCCCGTCCTGCGCGCACGCCAGGCCGCCCAGACCTACCGCGCCGCCGTACGGGACATCGAGACCCAGCGCTGCAACGCCCCGGGCCGCCGCTGGCTGCACGAGCAGTCCGCCGTGTGCCACCAGCGCGCGCGGATCGCCGCCGACGAGCAGGCCCTGGCCGTCGAGAACGGACAGCCGGCCCAGGCCGCCAAGTGGGCCTCCCTCGCCACCGGGTACGCCAGGGCGGGCAGGCACCTGGCCCACACGGTGCCCGACGCGGGCGCGGCCGTCGCCATGCTGACCGCCGCCGCCATCGCCCTGGAGAAGACCGTCCTGTCCGTCCCGGCCCCGGCCGGACTCACCGAGGAGAGCGTGCTCCTGTCCAGCATCCCCACCTTCCGGATCGACACCGGCCGCCAGGCCCTCGCCGCCGCCCGGACCGGAGACGGCTCCCTGGCCAAGGCGGTCAACGGCGTCGAGGTCGAGCTCCTGCTGTTCGCCTGCTGGGCCGAAGGCCAGCACGAGACCGGCTACGACGCGGCGCGCCAGGCCGTCCGCGCCCTCGACCGCGCCCGCAGGAACGCCGAGGCCGACCCGCAGGCCATGAAGACGGCCCTCGACCTGGCCGAGCAGGCCCTGGACGCCGCCGAGGCGATCACCGACCGGGACGACGACCCCGCCACCCCCTGACCGACCGCACCGCCGCCGGGGCCGGGCGCGCACCGCGCCCGGCCCCGGCACCATTCGAGACCAGGAGCGACGATGCCCCGCACCTCCAGGAGGCCCGCCTGAGCACCGACTGGCGGCCCCGGCCGATCTACATGCCCGACGCCCACCTGCCCGACTCCTCCGATCCGGTCTGGGTCTGCCGGTCGTGCCGCACCCCGTGGCCGTGCCCGACCGCCGACCCCTACCTCACCCAGGGCCGATGCACGTGCGGCAGCCCCACCTACTGGGACACCAAGCTGCCGCGCAAGTGGCACATGGGCCCCCGCTGCTACACCCCCGCCGACGCACTGCGCGCCGAGGCCGAGGAGCTGCACCGCCACCACCAGCGGAACCCGACCTACCCGCCCAGCCACTACTACCCGGACAAGCCCCGACGACGGAGACGCCAGCAGCCCCCGTACGACCACACCCCCAGCCGGCCCGGTGACATCGAGCCCGGCACCACCCTCTGGGTCAGCCCCGGAGGACTCCATCCAGGGTGGGGCGACATCCACCACCTGGCCATCCTGACCGTTCTGGACCGCCCCAAGTGCGAGGTCTGGGTCTGGATCGACAGCAGCCTGCACCTGGTCAAGCCCGAGCACCTGATCCCCGACATCTCCCCGATCCGCAACGCCGCCCGCGCGGCCGGAGTGGCGAGCTTCCGCCAGCACCCCGGACGCCGCAGCCCGCTCCTGCCCGACTGGCAGTGGACCCGGTGGACCGTCGAACAGCACCTCCAACACCGTGAGCAGCACGCCCCGCCGCCTCCCACCACGGAGGCGGTCCAGGAGGCCCTGTTCGCCAACTGACCCGGCCCGGGACGGCATCCGCTGTCCCGGGCCGCTCCGCGTTCCGCGGCCGCCGCGACGACCAGCTGGTGGTCGCGGCGGCCACCGCGACCGTCCACCCGCTCCTCCCGGCGGGCGGCGGCTGCGCCGTGGTGGCCGGCGCGGCCGCGCACCGCCGCCGCTCCCGGACCCGGCGCCGCCGGCCCCCTCGCCGTGTCCGGCCGTCGGGCCGGTGCGGGGGAGCGGCAGCGGTGGGCGGTTTACGTGGCGGGCCGTCCGCCGGGTGCGGGTCCGCGCGGGCGGGCGAAAAGCGGCTGGCAAGGAGGGTGGGCGGCCCGGCCCGGAGAGAACGCGCGGGCCGAAGAAACCCGGAAAAACCCTGGTCAGAAGCCCTTTCACGCTTCCCGATACGGCCCCTGACTGGTATAGTTGTCCTTGTTGGAAGGGGATGGCACCCCGACCGGCACCACTCGAAACCCGAATCACCGGAGGAACCGTGAGCGAGCACATCACCCCCGAGGTTGCGACGCAGCTCCGCGAAAAGGCGGCGAGGCCCGGATACTGGACCGAAGGGTGCGCGAACTGGTCCTGCGGGAACATGGTCTGCGAATACGTCGTGGCCGATGAGTATTACGCCTCTTACGAGGACGCGCGCGCCGATGGCGTCGAGTGGGGGATGCGCGTCTGCGGCTCCTGCAAGCGGTACGTGTGGACCGACGCCCCGGTACTCCTGACGCGGGAGCGCGTTTCCCTCGTTCGCCGCCCGCGCTGTGAATTCCGTGTCAAGACGGGCTGTGACCTGCCGGGACGCTACTTCCTCCAGTTCGACGGACAGCGAAAGTGGTACTGCACCCACGACGTCGCCCTGTACGTACGCGCTGGATTCGACATCTACCGCACCGACGAGTCGGGGCGCGTCACCCGGGCGACCGCAGGACTCAGCCAGGTCTAAGCGCCCGACAGGGCATCGTCGTTGGGGCGGCGCACCCGCGCCGCCCCAACGGGGGCGTTGTCGTGGCGGTGGGCGACGGCTGCGCCGTGGTGGCGGGGCCCGCCGCGCGCCGGACGCGGTGGCCGGCCCCGGTGGGCGACGGGTGCGCCGCGGTGGCCGGCGTGGCCGCGCGCCGCCGTCGCTTCCGGCACCCGGCCCGGGGGCCGGGTTGCGAGGGGCGCTCGCGCGCCGCCCCCTCGCGCACCCCCGGCGCCGCCGGCCCCGGCGGTGTGCCGACCGCGGGCCGTCTCCGCGAGGCCCCGCTGGTCATCGCCCCGCTTTCCTCGTGGTCGCCGCCGCGTCGTGGTGGAGGAGTTGGTGGCCGGGGCGGCGGCGACCTCGAGGACGCTCCCGCCGTGGGGCCCCTGGCGATGGTCGGTGGGCATCGCACCTTCGGTGCGATCCGGCCGTGCGCCGCAGTCGTCGGGCCCTGGGGGCCCTCCTTATTGCGGCCCTCCGGTCGCTGGCGCTCCCTGCGGGCTGCGTCGCTTCGCTCCTTGCGCGAAGCCCCGGGGGGCTCCTCCGGACGCCCGCCCCCCGGGGAACGGGGGACGGGCTGGACTCCGTCGTGGCCGGGGCGAGTCCGGAGCGCCGTCGTCGGCCGGCGGCGCCGTCGTGGCGGGCGCGAGGGGTCGAGGTCGAGGAGGGCCTGGAGGAGCTGCTCGACGTCGTGGTGGTGCGGGCTGGCCCGGGGCCGGGGAGGGAAAGACGGCTGGCAGCGAGGGGGGTCGGCGGGGCCCGGAAGACCGGCTAAAAGATCATGGAAATCCGGGGAAAAAGCCTGGTCAGAAGCCCTTTCACGCTTCCTGATACGGGTTCTGACTGGTATAGTTGTCCTTGTTGGAAGGGGATGGCACCCCGACCGGCACACCACTCGAAACCCGACCCACCGGAGGAACCGTGAGCGAGCAGATCACCCCCGAGCGTCAGGCCGAGGCCGAGGCGATCGGCCAGGCCGCCTACCGGGCACTGCGCGCCGACCTGATCGAGGCCGCCGACCGGCGCGAGGTGGACGGCCCCCTGCTGGTCGAGGGGCTGGAGGCGGAGGCCGCCTACCAGGCCGCCCGCAAGACGCTGGCCGAGGCCCGCGCCCAGCGGCACCGCGTGCTCTACGCGATGTGGCGCGCCAACAAGGACCCCCGGGCCGTCGCCGCCCTGATGCCCGCCACGGTCACGGCCGCCACGGTGCGCGCCGCCGTGGTCCGGCTCGCGCCGTCCCAGGACTTCGAGGCCCTGCCGCTGTGGCGCACCGAGGAAGAGGAGGTTGCCGCCCGAAGCTGAACCAGAGCCGGGCGGCGGATGGCACCGCCGCCCGGCCCCCGCTCGAACCCCGACCCGCAGTCAGCAGGAGAACAGGTCATGAAGTTCCAGATCCACACCGCCACCGGCCACGACGGCACCGCCGCACCGGCCCCGCTGGACGCGCACGAGGCCGCCCGGGAATTCACCGCCGCGCTGGCCGAACTTCTCCAGGTCGAGCCCGCCCGCGTCGTCCACGACGAGTGGCGCACCCCCCCGTACACCTGGACCAATGTGACCGTCATGCTTCCCAAGGTGGGAACGGCCGTCTTCAGTGTCGACAGCCGCAAGAGCGGCGCGGACGCCCTCCGCCTGTACCTCGATGACAAGCCCGTTCCGTTCCAGTGGGAGCCGGGCACCAGCGCCGGGCGGACGCTCGCCCAGGCGGTGGCCGTACACCGCAGCGAGGCCGCCGCCCGCCAGGGCTGAGCAGCCGGAGGCAGGGGGCGGCCGGAAGACCGGCCGCCCCAACTCCCCCCCGAAAAGGGGACCGCCAACACCCGAAATCGCTTCAAATCTGGTATAGTTGTTCTTGTTGGAAGGGGTTGGCACCCCGACCGGCACCACTCGAAACCGCAGCACCGGAGGAACCCCGTGATCACCACCACCATCACGCACGACAAGGTCAACGGCACCGTCGCCCGCCTCAGCGACTCGCACCGGTGGGTCGGCTCCACCCTGGAGCGCTACGGCTTCACCTGGTCCCGCGCCCACCAGGCGTACACCCTCCCCGGCACCCGCACCTGGGCGTTCGACCCGTACCGAGTCGGCCGGGCAACCCGCCAACTGCGCCGCAACGGCTTCACCGTCCGGGTGGACGTCGACAACACGACCCCCAAGGCCGACCCGATCGCGGACGAGCTCGACCAGCTGCTCGACGTCGCGTACACGGCGCAGCGCCTCGGCGCGGCCTACCAGAGCGACCAGCGCGACCGCGCCGACGAGATCACCGAACAGCACCGCACCGAGATCCAGAGCGCGGTAACGGCCGCGTGCGACCGACTCGACCGACTCGCGCAGCGCCTCGGATGGGACCTCCCCGAGATCCTGCACATCAATTTCGTCCTGAACGACGCGTGGGTGGCCGTGGGCCTCCCGCCGTTCTAGGGCAGCCAGCAGAACCCGAAGGGGCGGACACCGACCGGTGTCCGCCCCTTCGGCGTTGCCCGCCTCGCCAGTGCGGCGGTGGGCGACGGCCGCGCCGTGGTGGCCGGGCCCGCCGCGCGCCGCCGCGCGGGGCCGGCCTCGGCGGGCGACGGCCGCGCCGCGGTGGCCGGCGCGGCCGCGCACCGCCGCCGCTCCCGGCACCCGACCCTGCGGGCCGGGTTGCGAGGGGCGCTCGCGCGCCGCCCCCTCGCGCACCCCCGGCGCCGCCGGCCCCCGCCGTGTCCGGCCGTCGGGGCGGACGGGGGAGCGGCAGCGGTGGGCGGTTTACGTGGCGGGCCGTCCGCCGGGTGCGGGTCCGCGCGGGCGGGCGAAAAGCGGCTGGCAAGGAGGGTGGGCGGCCCGGCCCGGAGAGAACGCGCGGGCCGAAGAAACCCGGAAAAACCCTGGTCAGAAGCCCTTTCACGCTTCCGTGTACGGGTCATGACTGGTATAGTTGTTCTTGTTGGAAGGGGATGGCACCCCGACCAGCACCACTCGAAACCCCAACCGGAAGGCGGACCCCATGGCCAAGCTGACTACCGAGCAGGCGACCCAGCATCGCAAGGCGCTCGCGCTGGTGGATCTGGACCGGGACCTCACGCTCACCGAGCGGGAGTTCGTCATCGACCACTACATGGAGACCGCAGACGCCCGCCTCGACGGGGCGTTCTTCACCCCGGACGGACTCGCGCGTGACATGTCCATCGAGGTCACCGGGAAGCGCGTCATCGACCTGTGCGCCGGGATCGGCCGCCTCGCCTTTGCCTGCCGAGACACCGACTGGGAGCGCCTGAACAACGAGCAGCCGCGCGAACTGGTCTGCGTCGAGCGGAACCCGGAGTACGTCCGCGTCGGCAAGAAGGTCTTGCCCGAGGCGACATGGATTCTCGGCGACGTCTTCGACGTCCCCGGCATGGACCTGGGAGGCCCGTTCGATACCGCCATCGGGAACCCGCCGTACGGAGCCGTCGCCCGGGGTGGCCGCACCGCGCCCCGCTACACCGGCGGCCGGTTCGAGTACCACGTCATCGACGTTGCTGCGGCCGTCGCCCGCAGGGGCGTGTTCATCGTCCCGCAGGAAATGGCCCCCTTCCGCTACAGCGGCCGGTCGAGCTTCACCGAGGAGCGCACCGACGCGTACAACCGGTTCGAGCGACAGACCGGCATCACGCTGGGGCACACGGTCGGAATCGACACCTCGTACTACCTCGACGAGTGGCGCGACGCCGCGCCGCGAACCGAGATCGTCCGCGCGGACTACACGAGCGCCCGCCACTCCGGCACCGCCCCGGCGGCACGACCGGCCCCCAAGCCCCAGCCGTCCCGTAACTGGACCGGCATGGGTGCCACCGACTTCAACACCCGCCCGAAGGCGGCACAGGTGGCCATGTTCGACGTGGGCGACGACGCCGCCACCGGCACCATCGGACTGTTCGACGTCTGACCGGTGGTCCGTGCGTCCCGGCCGCCGCGCCGGGGCGCACGGCTGCTCGGCCGTCGTGGCGGTGGGCGACGGCTGCGCCGTGGCGGCGGGGCCCGTCGCGCGGGGCCGCGCGGGGCCGGCCTCGGCGGGCGACGGTTGCGCGGTGGTGGCCGGCGCGGTCGCGCGGCGCCGTCGCTTCCGGCACCCGGCCCGGGGGGCCGGGTTGCGAGGGGCGCTCGCGCGCCGCCCCCTCGCGCTCCCCAGGCGCCGCGGGTGGGGGCCGGCGGTGCGGGTGCGGGTCGGTGGGTGGGCATCGCACCTTCGGTGCGATCCGGCCGTGCGCCGCAGTCGTCGGGCCCTGGGGGCCCTCCTTATTGCGGCCCTCCGGTCGCTGGCGCTCCCTGCGGGCTGCGTCGCTTCGCTCCTTGCGCAAAGCCCCGGGGGGCTCCTCCGGACGCCCGCCCCCCGGGGGACGGGGGACGGGCTGATGACGGTGGTGGGCCGGGGCTCCACGAACGCGTCGTCCTCGGGTGCCGGCGGCGCCGTGGTGACGGGCACGGGCTGAGGTCGAAAAGGGGGGTTGGAGGAACTGGTCGTCGTCGTGGTGGTGCGGGGCGGCCCGGGGCCGGGGGAGGGAAAGACGGCTGGCAAGGAGGGGGTTCGGCGGGGCCCGGCAGACCGGCTAAAAGATCATGGAAATCCGGGGAAAAACCCTGGTCAGAAGCCCTTTCACGCTTCCTGATGCGGGCTCTGACTGGTATAGTTGTTCTTGTTGGAAGGGGATGGCACCCCGACCAGCACCACTCGAAACCTGCGAAAGGCGTGGACATGACCGTCAAGACCCGCAACCACCGCTCCGCCTCCCGGAAGGCCGAGACCATGCAGCCGGTCACCGAGATCGTCACCACCACCCACCCCCGTACGGGACTCCGCACCAGCTACCGCGTCACCGTCACCGCCGTCGAGCGCGCCGAGGTCATCAGCGAATCCGGGGTCGCGGTCGGTCTGGCCGCCCGCCTCACCATCCAGGACGGCCCCGGCCGCCGCCCGGTCACGATCATGGCAAGCCGTCTCATCGGGGAAGGCGACTGGTACACCGACGCGATGACCGAGCGCGGGGGGCGCGTCCACCACTCGCGCGGCTTCGGGAACCGCCGGGGTAACCCCCGCCGCCTCCTGCCCGACCTGGCCGACATGCTCACCATCTGCGCCTATGACGCCCGCCTGATCGAGCAGGGCGAGCCCGGCCAGCCGCTGAAGCTGACCAAGGTCCGCGCGAAGCGCAAGAAGGCCACCGCCCAGGCGTGACGCCGCGCCCGGCCGGGGCGCGCGAAGCGCCCCGGCCGGGCGGGGTCCGACCAGAAAAACCCTGGTCAAAGGCCCTTTCCAGCTTCCCGAGAAGCCTCAAAGCTGGTATAGTTGTTCTTGTTGGAAGGGGATGGCACCCCGACCGACACCGCTCGAAACCCGAACCTGACGAGAGGTACCCGAGATGGCCACCAAGACGACGCGCCGCCGCTCCCCCCGCAAGTCCCCCGAGGAGCGCGCGGCCGAGGTAGCCGCCCTGCACGACCTGCTCAACGACGCGATCGGCTCCCTTGTCTCGGCCGACGGGTGGCGTGCGATGCTCCGCGCCACCGTCGCCAACCTCGGCCGCTACTCGGCCAACAACATGATCTTGATTCTCGCCCAGTGCCCGCACGCCACCCAGGTCCGAGGGGCGCGGGAGTGGAACGACCGGGGCCGCCTGATCCGCAAGGGTGAGAAGGCGTTGCGGATCTTCGCGCCGATGACCGTCACGAAGAAGGACAAGGACGGCAAGCCGGTTCTTGACGAGCGCGGCCAGGAGCAGCGCCGGACCCTGTTCAAGGCCGCCCCCGTGTTCGACATCAGCCAGACGCGGCCGATGAACGAGGACGAGGAGGCCCAGCCGGAAGCCACCGAGCCCGGCTACCAGCTCGGCGGCAAGACGACCGGCGAAGTCCCCGCCGAACTCTGGGAGCGCCTGGAGCGCCACGCCAAGGGCCACGGGTACACGGTCAGCCTCGGCGTGACCGCCCCCGCCGACGGGTTCACCCGCCCCGCCACCCGGGAAGTCGTCATCCAGGCCAGCGACCCCGAGGCACACCGCACGGTTGTACTGGCCCACGAAGTCGCGCACATCGAGTGCGGGCACGTCGCGGACATCGAGGAGTACCGCAAGCACCGGGGCCGCATGGAGTGCGAGGCCGAAAGCGTCGCGTTCATCGTGGCCGGGGTGGCCGGAGTAGACGCCGCCCTTACCTCCGTCCCGTACATCGCCGGATGGGCCGGGAAGACCGCCGAGGAGGTACGGGAAACCCTCGCCGCCGCCAGCGACACCGTCATCCGAGCGGCCAAGGCCATCCTTGCCACCACCGCCCCGGCGGACGAGGAGAGCGAAGCGCGGAAGGCCGCCGACCAGGCCGCCCACGACGCCTACCGCTCCGAGCGCGCCGCGCTCATCGAGACCGACCAGGAGCGCGAGGCCGCCAGCGCGCCGGAGGCAATCGCCACGGCGTGAACCACCCGGCCGGGGCGGCGGACCACCGCCGCCCCGGCCCGCCGGGCAGCTCCGTCGTGGCGGTGGGCGACGGCTGCGCCGTGGGGGCGGGGCCGTCGCGCGGGGCCGCGCGGGGCCGGCCTCGGTGGGCGGCGGTTGCGCGGTGGTGGCCGGCGCGGCCGCGCGGCGGCGTCGCTTCCGGCACCCGGCCCGGGGGGCCGGGTTGCGAGGGGCGCTCGCGCGCCGCCCCCTCGCGCTCCCCCGGCGCCGCGGGCGGGGGCCGGCGGTGCGGGTGCGGGCCGGTGGGTGGGCATCGC
>NZ_SRRT01000015.1 GCF_004784475.1 Streptomyces bauhiniae | reverse complement strand
TGGCCCGGGGCCGGGGAGGGAAAGACGGCTGGCAGCGAGGGGGGTCGGCGGGGCCCGGAAGACCGGCTAAAAGATCATGGAAATCCGGGGAAAAAGCCTGGTCAGAAGCCCTTTCACGCTTCCTGATACGGGTTCTGACTGGTATAGTTGTTCTTGTTGGAAGGGGATGGCACCCCGACCGGCACCACTCGAAACCCGAACCGAGGAGAACACCATGACCACCGCGACGCGCGCCCGACAGCTGTTCAACTGCACCTGCGGCAGCCGCCCCGAGCCGCACTGGACCCCCGTGCCGCGCGTCGTCATCACGCCCGCCGACATTGCCGACCCGAGCGACATCTGGGCCATCCTGGCGGAGGTTTGGTACGACCTCACCCTGTTCCACGGCCCCAAGGCCCCCATGATCATCTCGTACGAGCAGGGCGAGAGCACCGGAGCGGCTGACGCCGCTTGCGCATGGGCCGTCGCCCACGGGTTCCCCGCCGAGCCGCACGACGACGAGTTCGTCACGCTGCGGATCGCTCCGCACGGGTTCCCCCCGGTCCCCGGTGAGGACCGGCCGGTCTACCGCTACGCCGCGTAGACCCCACCCGCCGGAGGGGGGCGGCCCGCCCCCTCCGGCCCCGTGTCCCGCCGAACCGAGAGGCCCCCCGTGACCACCAGCACCGCCCCGGTCGTGTACCTCCGCATTGTCGACTCGACCCCCCTCTACGGCGCTTCCTGCGACCGGTGCCCGCACTGGACGGGACAGGTCACAGCCGACCTGGACGCCCACAAGTGGGACGTCCGGGCCCACGCCGCCACCCACCCCGACCCGGCGGCGGGGGCCCGGTGGAAGCCCGGTAACCCTCCGTACCGGCCCGCGACGCGCGGCCGGGAAGTCGGCAGCGTGCCCATCTACCGCGTGCACTGCGCCGAGTGCCCCAGCTACTCGGGGCGCGGGGGCGAGGACCGCGACCGGGTGGCCCGGTACGTCGCGCTGCACGAAGCCGTGCACGCCGCCCATGCGCGGCTGATGGCCGAGCAGAGCATCGAAGCCGTCCGCGCCCACCGCGCCGCCGTGCAGGCGGACCCCGGCCGGTTCGGCCCCTGACGCCCGCAGGGGCCGCCCGCCGCGCCCTCCCGGCAGGGCGGAGCGCGACGGCCGGCCCCGGGCGGCCCCCGGGCGCGAAGGTGCGCCGCGCCCCCGCCGGGGTCCGACGAACCGCGGTCTCCGGCCCTCCGTCGTGCGCCTCGAATCGTCGCTGAAACCCCAGCTCAGCGCACCGTCATCCTTCCGGATAGCGTCTATAGCTGGTATAGTTGTTCTTGTTGGAAGGGGGTGGCACCCTGACCGGCACCCACTCGAATCCGATCCCCCCGGAGGTACCCGTGACCACCCAGACCGACCCGCAGACCATCAGCATCGAGCTGGCGGACGAGGACGGCACCTACACCCTCGCCGCCACCGTCAACGAGCTGAAGCGCCATGAGGAGGCCGGACTCTTCGGTATGAAGCTGGTCGGCCTGTACGCCCAGCTCACCATCACGGTCGACGGCGAGAAGGCCGAGACGCAGTTTCTCTCCCTTCTGGTCGACGAGTCCCACTGGATCATCGACGACCGCTTCGGGGCCAACGGCTACCCCTTCTGGGCCCACGGGTTCGGCGCGCGATACCTGCGCTGCCACGCGATCCACCCCGAGCTGGCCGACGGGCTGGACAACCTCGCCCGCGAGCGCGGTCTGGCCACCGCCATCGGCCGCGACGTCCCGCTCACCCTCGCCGCCGCGTAGCCGCCCGGCGACCCTGCCCCACCCCGGGGGCGGCGGATGGCACCGCCGCCCCCGGGCCCACTCGAACCCCGGTCCCAGGAGGACACATGCAGCTCGCCCGCGCCTACGCCGACGCTCTCGCCGAGCGTCAGCACCGCACCCACGCCGACACCGTCCGCACGGAGACCGGCCGAATCTACTACTACGACTCCCTGGTCTCCTACGGCGACCCGTGGTGCACCCCGGTCTACACGGCCGACGCCGCCCTACCGGTCTGCGACGAGGCCGGTTGCGACTGCACCCGCGCGGCCGCGACCCAGGCCGTGGCCAACCTCGGCCGCCAGTGGCAGACCCGGCACGACGCGGACCGCATCCACCGCGAGCGCACCCACGTCAACGTCATCTTCGAGGGCCCCAACGGCCCGCAGCGCGAACGCCGGAACTGACCGCCGCGGCGGCGGCCGCGCCGACAGGCTCCAGGGCCTCGGCGCGGCCGCGCGCCACGGCGGTCAGCGAGACCGCAGCCGACGGCAGGCCGTCGGTGGCCGGCACCGTGCGCCGCCGCGCTCCCGCACCCCGTTCCCGGAGTGCCCCGACAGAAAGAGAGAGTCCATGACCGAACCGACCACCCTGAACCTCACCGGCCTCCAGGTGCCGCACACCCGTTATCACCTGGCCGACTTCGAGCAGATGAACACGCGCAACGGCATCGCCTTCCGCGCCACCGTCAACGAGGGCGACTACTGCCTCGGCGTCATCGAGAACGGCGGCGACGGCGGCGGCACCTGGTTCTTCCAGCACACCGCCAAGGACCGGCAGACGATGGAGGACTTCGCCGCCGCCTGCCGCCTCGACGGCCAGGCCGTCGACTCCGAGCGGGTCTACGAGCTCCTCGTCGACCAGCACGACCTGTCCCGGGAGGCCGCGCGGTGCAAGCGGCAGCGCACCAGCCTGCTGCGCGGACTCGACGCGGGGGAGTGGCACGGCGTGACCGTCGTGGCCAAGGTCCCGTCCGTCTGGCTCGCCCGAGGGGACTACCCCTACATGGGCCAGCTCGCCCGCGACCTCGCCCAGCACCAGCCCGCCCCCGAAATCTGGCAGGTCTGGGACGGCGAGCGGTGGCAGGACCTCGCCCTGCCCGCCGCCGGGGAAGCCGCTTGAGCGCCCCGGCGGACCCGCCGCGTCCCGCGGGGTGCGTCTCGTACGGCTACACCAACCGGCGCGGCGGGTGCGGCGCCGCCGGAGGCCGCGCCGTCAGGCTGCTGACCGTCACGTTCGCCGAGCGCCGTACGCAGCGGCTGGCCCTGTGCAACCACCACGCCGACCGGGTGTACGAGGACGTCGCGGACCCGCTGCTCGCCTACCTCCGGTGCACCGGCGTGACCGAGGAGCCCATCCCGGCCGCCGCCGAGCCGCAGCAGTAGTAAGGCAGTCACCTAGCGGAAAATGCCTGCTCAAGGGCACTTTTCTGCTAGGTGATCAGGTCTAAAACTGGTATAGTTCTGGTTGTCGGAAGGGGGTGGCACCCCGACCGGCACACCACTCGAAACCCGAACCGATGGAGGCCCCCTTGGCCGCGTACGTAGAACTCGAAGACCCCTGCGACGAATGCGGAGCGGGCGAGGGGGAGCCCTGCGACCCCGAGTGCGTGAACTACGACGAGGAACAGCACGGCGGCTACACCCGTGAGATCGAGGCCCCCTCTCCGTTCGAGGAGCCCGTCCCGCCGGGCTGGTAGCCCGACCACTCCGGGGGCGGCGGATGGCACCGCCGCCCCCGGCCCGCTCGAAACCCGATCACCCCACCACCAGGAGGAACACATCCGCATCCGCAAGATGATCGAAACCCGGGTCTGCATCGACGACGACTTCGGACCGTTCGACTGCAAGCTCGACCCCGCCAACCGGTGGAACGGCTTTCTCTCCCCCTACTTCCCGCTCGACGTCGCGCGGGAAGTGTCCGCCCAGACGATCCGCGCGGCCGAGGAGTACGGCTACGACTGCGTCGACACCGTCCACGTGATCGACGGCCGCGCGGACAGCCCGGACACCGTCCACGTGATCGAGGGCGGCCCGAGCCGGCATGACGAGGAGGGCG
This sequence comes from Streptomyces bauhiniae, assembly GCF_004784475.1. Taxonomy (GTDB): domain Bacteria; phylum Actinomycetota; class Actinomycetes; order Streptomycetales; family Streptomycetaceae; genus Streptomyces; species Streptomyces seoulensis. Next base: position 15,029 of record NZ_SRRT01000015.1, on the reverse strand, counting down.
GGGACCTCGCCGTCGCCGTACGCGTCAACTGGCGCAACGTCGACCGGGGTACGGCCCGTGCGGCCACGGTCACGGACGCAACGCCCCAGGCCCGCAAGGCGGCCCGCCGCCGCAGGCCCGGCGGCCGGGGAGCCCGCCGCGCCATCGTCGTGCAAGTCCGGTGGATGTACCTGGACGAGGGCAGCGACACGGCCGTCAGCGCCATCCTCCCCGACGACGAGGGCCTGTTCCCGATCGGCGGATGGGAATGGACCTGGGGCTTCTCCTACTGGATGTGCCTGTGCGGCGAAGTCAAGAAGTGGCACCTCCCGCACTGCGAGTGCGGCGTCACCCGCGACCAGGCCCAGGCACTCCAGGAGGCCGCGCCCAAGGTCGGCGCGATCCTGCGCACCGTCGCCCCCGAGGTCACCGCAGCTCTCTTCGAGACCGACGGCGCACCCCGCCTCACCGTCGTGGTCGACGGCGCCGCCGAGCTGAACCTCGGCGACGGCGGCCCCTTCGACACCGAGACCCTCGGCGAGGCGGACGCGGTGCTGCGGGACGCCCTCGGCAGCGACCCGATCGAGGGCGGCCCCCACTGGCTCCGGTTCGCCCCGGAGCCCGCCCGCTGATCCACGCGGGGGGCGGCACCTGCCGCCCCCCGCCCCCGGCCCGGCCCCCGAAACCGCCGCACCCGAAGGACCCACATGCCGCGCGTCACCCGATCGCACACCGTCGCCCACCACCTGGTCCAAGGCGGCCTGACCGACCTGAAGCTGAGCGAGGCGGCCCAGAAGGAGGACCGCCCCGGCCTCTACCGCGAGGACGGATTCGCCGTCCGCAGCGTCCGCGCCCCCGACGGAACCGTGCTCACCGTGGCCGGCGCCTACGGGCCGGACTGGGTCATGACCATGGCCCAGATCCGTCACCGGCTGGAACAGCCCTACATCCGCTACACCGTCACCGACGACGCCCCGGGCCTCGCCGACCAGGAGCTACTGGTCCGCTGGGCCACCGCCGAGGAACTCGCCGCCCGCAAACGGGCCACCGCGGCCCGCCAGGCCCCGCTGGTCGCCCTGCTCCGGCGCCAGCAGACGGAGCAGGACGCCGAGGACTCCGGGCAGGCGAGCCTGTTCTGACGGGCCGCCGGCCCTGCCGTCCCCGCCGCCCGCAGCGGCGGGGACGGCTTCCCGAATTCCCAGCTCAAGGGCACTTTTCCGCTAGGTGATCAGGTCCAAAGCTGGTATAGTTCTTGTTGTCGGAAGGGGATGGCACCCCGACCGGCACACCACTCGAAACCCGAACCGTGGAGGACCACGACCCCATGACCGCAACACCCGACAAGGGCATGCTCACCATCACCCACACCCGCGCCGACGGCACCCTCATGGAGGGCAGCAGCAAGGGCGACGGCGTGTACGAGCTGATCCGCCCCCTGGGCTGGCGCTCCTTCCGCTCCCTCGGAATGCTGGGCATCCAGCAGTCCCGCGACAAGGCCGCCAAGCGCTGGAATATCGACGCCGCCGCCAAGGTCCTGCGCGAGCACGGATGGACCGTCGAGATCGAGATCGACGAGGACACCCGCCGCTCCTTCGCCGAAGCCGAGGCCGAGAAGTACGAACGGGCCGAGGCCCGCGTCGAGAGGTTCGGCGAGCACGCCAGCAACGCGACGGGACGCTCCGAGGCCGCCCGCAGGCGCGGGGACCAGATCGCCGAGGGCATCCCCTTCGGTCAGCCCATTCTGGTCGGACACCACAGCGAGGCCCGCGCCCGCCGCGACCAGCAGCGCATCGACAACTCCCTCCGCACGTACGTCGAGGAGAGCAGGAAGGCCGGGTACTGGGCGGCCCGCGAAGCGGCTTCCGCCGCGTACAAGGCATTCCGCCGCGACCCCGGCCGCACCCTGCGCCGGATCGAGAAGCTGGAGGTCGACGCGCGGCGCGTCGAGAAGTGGCTGGCCGGACAGTCCGCCGGCGGCTACACCCGCTCCGACACCGACGAGCTCCACCGCCGCGAGGCGGAGATCGCCGAACAGCTCGCCTACTGGCGCGAGGTCATCGCCGAGGCCGAGCGGCGCGGGTTCAAGGTCTGGGGACCGGCCGACTTCAGCAAGGGCGACTTCGTCAACACCGGCGGCACCTGGTACCAGGTGCAGCGCGTGAACAAGAAGACGCTGACGATCCCGCACATCCACGGCGGGGTGGGCGTCCCGGTGCTGCGCAAGGCCCCCGCGGACAAGACCCGCGGCGGCTACACCATCCCCTACGACAGCGTCCGGGGGTGGGCGTCCGCCGAGGACATCGCCCGCCTGGAGGCCGCCGAGGCGGAGCCCGAGGCCGAGCGCACCGTGTGCCCGCACTGCGTACGGGTCGCCGACGGGCAGAAGCGGTTCAGCGAGGCCCGCGGCATGTGCACGGTGTGCGGCCACGCCAGGCCGAAGAACTTCAAGGAGGCCCCCGCGCCCGCCCCGGCGGACACGGAGCAGGCGGCCACGGCCGAGACGCCGCCGGTCGAGGAGCCCGAACCGGCCCCGGCGGGCGAGACGTGCCCCATGTGCCACTCCGACCGGTGGGACGCGGCCGCGCGCCGCTGCCCCCACTGCCACCACGCCCCCGGCGGCGAACCGGCCCCCGCGCCGGCCCCCGCCGCCCGGGAGGAGTGGACGGAGGGCCCGGCCCTGGTGTTCATCGCCTCCAAGGGTGGGCGCCGCACCCGCAAGCGGGCCCTGTGGGCCGTGACCCGCAAGGAGGCGCAGGCCCTGTGCGGTGACCCCCGCACCTCCGGCCGCTCCTACATGCTCACCTGGACCGAGCGGCCCGGCGTCGAAGGCGTCGACTGGCAATGGGTGCCCGACAACGGGAGCCTCGACGCGGTCCTCTCGGACCTGGGCGTCACCCCGCGCCGCGTGTGGGCCGCACCGGAACCGGTCGCGCCGTAGCGGACGCCGGGGCCGGGCCGCCGACCCCCGGCGGCCCGGCCCCGGGCCTCGAAAGGGGAGCGGGAGGCACCCGCCCCCTTGGTGATCAGGTCTAAAGCTGGTATAGTTCTTGTTGTCGGAAGGGGGTGGCACCCCGACCGGCACACCACTCGAAACCCGACTCCCCGGAGGAACCGTGACCCCTTCGCAGCCCCGTTCCGGCTTCGCCCAGTACATCGCTGACGTCGTGATCAACCTGTTCCGTCTCCTCGGCCCCGACCCGGCCGCCGCCGTCACCCGGCCCGGCGCCCCGGCCCGCCGCAAGGGCTGACACCACCCCCGGCCGGGGCGGCGGACGGCACCGCCGCCCCGGCCCCACCCGAAACCCCGCCCGACGAAAGGACCCCATGACCACGACCCCGTACACCGTCAACGACAGCGAGCTGGCCGACGCGCTCGACGAGGCGCGCGAGCGCGCCGGCCGCGCCGAGGACCGCCTCGCCCGCATCGTGTGCGCGAACATCGCCGCCGCCGTCCGCGACGCCCTCACCACCGAGCCCGCCGCCGCGTTCGACGCGACCCACCTCCGGCTGCTCCGGCACCCCGGCGAGCCGCTGGGCGCCGACGGCACGTACTGGACCGCCGCCGGTGAGCAGCGCCGCCTGGAGATGCTCGACCTCGGCCCGCTGGTCGGATGGGTGCAGCAGCTCACCGACCGCACCCTCAACGTCTGGGGGCCGCTGTGCGATGAGGAGGACGGCCTGGTCGGCCAGGCGATCGGCTACCGCCTCGATCTCGCCCAGGCCGCCCACCTGCCCGCCGACGTCCACACCTCCACCCGGGTGCGCGAGATCCGCGCCCGCCTCGCGGCCGGGAGCCACCGGCCCTGGTCCTGGAGCGAGTTCACCTGGAGCCACAGCGGGGCCAGCCTCCCCGCCGGAGACCCGGACGCCGTGCACACCGACTTCGTCGTCTACGACGCCGCCGGCCCCCAGGTGGCCGAGGTCTCGGTCAGCTACGGCCCGGGGGACACCGACACCCCTGCCGAGGACGTCGCCGAGACCCGCGCCAACGTCGAGCTCATCACCCGCGCCCCGGAGGACCTGCTCTACCTCCTGGCCCACCTCGACCACCTGGCCGGGGGCGCCGACGCCGAGGAGCTCCACCTGCGCGGCTACTGCGCACACTGCCGGACCAGCCTCTACAGCTCCACGCCGACCGAGGAACTGACTGCCGCCGACGGCAGCACCCAGTGCGAACGCCGACTCCCCACCGGGCGCACCATTCCGGTCCTCCACGCCCTCAGCACCTGACCCGCACGTCCCCCGGGGGCGGCACGCCGCCGCTCCCGGGGGACGCCCCGAGCCCGCCCACCAGGAGGAACCCCGTGCGCGGCACCTACACCCCCGACAGCGTCCTGATCCCGAACACCCCCGGCGACCTGCTGGAGTGGGCCGCCGCCCACATCACCCGCGTCGGCATTTATCAGTCCCGCTACAGCCTCTTCAGCGGCCCCGGCCGCCTCGCCCACCGCCGGTGCTCCGTCGGCGGCGCGCTGGACGTCGCCGCCGGCCGCGACCGCACAACCCCCGGCCGCGCGTACGACCTGGACGCGATCCGCGCCGTCTACACCGAGGCGTACCGGCTGCTGGCCGAACACCTCGACGGCGCACCCGTCACCGAGCCCACGGGCCACGACGCCCTGACGCGGCACAAGGTGACCGTCCACCTGTGGACCCTGACCCCCGGCCGCACCGCCCAGGAGGCGGCGGCCGCGCTGCGGTCGGCCGCCGAGACCGCGCACGCGGCCGACCGGCTGTTCTGACCCCGCCCGCCGGGGGCGGCGGATGGCACCGCCGCCCCCGGCTCCACTCGAACCCAGCACCCACCAGGAGAGACCTCCCGTGCACACCCCCGACCCGGCCGCCGCCGCGGAGGGGCCCGCCGCCCGCTGCCCCTGCTGCGGACTGCGACGGCCCACCGAGTCCGGCGCCCTCGCCCCCCACACGCCCACCCGCACCGCGACCGACGACTGCCCCGGCACCGGACTGCGCCCCGCCGCCGAACCCGCCAGACTTCCCGCGCCCGCCGTCCCCGCTGCGGTGCCGGCCGCAGACGCCCAGCTCTCCCTGTTCCACCGCACCGCCGCCCTGCCGCCCGCACCTGCCCGACACCCGCGCGCCCGGCGGCCCCGCCGCACCGCCGCCGAGGCCCTGGGCACCGATGCCGTCTGGGCGGTGCTCCATGCCCCCCGGGGCCACTTCGGGGTGATCGACGCCCTGCTGCCCCGGGCCAGCGCCGAGGATCTCGCCGCGGCCGAGGCCGAGGGAGCGATCCACTTCGACCTCACCCGGCCCCGCCCCGACGCCGAGCACCTCCCCACGGCGCCGCCGGCCGTCGGCCGCCCGATCATCGTGATCCCGTGCAGCGCGACCAAGTTGCCGCTGCCGCCCGGCCAGAAGGTCCCTGCCCAGGAGCTCTACCAGGGCCTGTACTTCACCAAGGCCCTGGCCGCCGCCCGCGCCATCCCTGGCGGAAGGGTCCTCATCCTCAGCGGGCTGCACGGCTTCCTCGCTCCCAGCACGCCGATCGCCACGTACGAGAAGCGGCTGGACCCCCGCAACGTCGACCACGCCCTCCACCTCCGCCAGGTGAACCATCTGGGCCGCGCCGTACGCCACGCCCCGGAGGTGATCGCCCTCGCGGGCAAGGACTACGCCGACGCCGCAGCCGCCATCTGGCCCCACACGCTGCGGCCGCTCGCCGGGGCCGGCATCGGCGTCCAGCTCCAGAGGCTGACCCGCATCGCCGCCGCGGCCGACCCCCGCGCCGCCGCCCTGGCCTTCGCCGCCGACGCCGGCCAGCCGCGCGGGCGCGCCGACCGGCCATCCCCCCGGCGCTGACCGCGCCCGCCGTCGCCCGGTCCTGCCGCCGGGCGACGGCCGCACCGTTCCCGCGCCGCCCGGCGCGCCTCTTCAACCCGCCCCCGTCCGCGGCACCGCGCCGCCCACCGAGAGGAAACCTCCTGTCCACCCCCGTGTTCCTGCCGCTCGAAGTCGCCAAGCCGAAGCCGTTCGGCGGACGGCCCATGCGCGAAGCCCTCCGGGAGCTGCTGGAGGAGATCCGCGAGCTCTACCTGGCCGACGGCGTCCCCTGGATCGTCGGCTACAGCGGAGGGAAGGACAGCACCATCACACTCCAGCTGGTGTGGATGGCTCTGGCCGGCCTGCCCGCCGAGCAGCGCACCAAGGTGGTGCACGTCATCTCCACCGACACCCTCGTGGAGAACCCCGTCGTTGCCGCGTGGGCCAACCGCTCCCTGGAGGCCATGCGCACGGCGGCCGCTGCCCAGCAGCTGCCCATCGAGCCCCACCGCCTCACCCCGGCCCTCGATGACACCTTCTGGGTCAACCTCATCGGCCGCGGATACGCGGCGCCCCGCCCGAAGTTCCGCTGGTGCACCGAGCGGCTCAAGATCAAGCCCTCGAACAAGTTCATCCTGGACGTCACCAACAAGTTCGGTCAGGCGATCCTCGTGCTCGGCATCCGCAAGGCGGAGTCGGCCGTACGCCGCCGGACGATGGAGCGGCACGAGAAGGGCCGGGTCCGCGACCGGCTCAGCCCGCACGGCAGCCTGCCCGGCTCCCTGGTCTACTCCCCGGTCGAGGCGTGGACCAACGACGAGGTGTGGATGGCGCTGATGCAGTACGAGAACCCGTGGGGCCACTCGAACAAGGACCTGCTCGCCATGTACCGCGGCGCCAGCGCCGACAGCGAATGCCCGCTGGTGGTCGACACCTCCACGCCTAGCTGCGGCGACAGCCGCATGGGCTGCTGGACCTGCACGATGGTCGATCAGGACAAGTCCCTCCAGGCCATGGTCACCAACGACGAGGAACTGGACTGGATGCGGCCCCTGCTGTCCCTGCGCGACGCCCTCGACATCGAGGACGACCGGCACCTGCGCGACTTCCGCCGCATGAACGGCAAGCTCACCATCCACCGTGACCGCCTGGTCCACGGCCCCTACACCCAGGCCGCCCGCGAGGACTGGCTGCGGCGCCTGCTGACCGCCCAGACCACCATCCGCCGCCGCGGACCCGACTACGTCCGCGACATCACCCTCATCACCGACGACGAGCTCCACCTGATCCGCCGCATCTGGGTGTTCCAGAAGCACGAGGTCGAGGACAACCTCCCCGCCCTCTACGAGCAGGCCACCGGCGAGCCGTTCCCCGGCCGCCCCCTGGACGAGACGATCGCCTTCAACGCCGCCCAGAACATGATCGAGACGCTGCGCGAGGTGTGCGGCGACGACGAGGAGGAGTTCCTCCGCGCCCGCGCCCTGCTGGAGGTCGAGCGGATCTACAACTCCTCCACCCGCCGCGCCGGCCTCTACGACGCCCTGGAGAAGGTCCTCATGAAGCACGGCTTCGAGGACGAGGAAGACGCTCTGACCTTCGCCCGCTTCCGCCGCGGCGAACCCGACAAGGAGCAGGGCGCACTGTTCTAACCACCCCGGCGCGGGGCGCCGCCGACCTCGGCGGCGCCCCGCGCCGGCACCGATTCCGGAAGCCGACTTCCCACAGCCGGTTCAAGTACGGTAGTTTTTTCAATGTTGGCTAGGGTGGCACCCGGCCGGCACACCACTCGAAGCCCAACCACTGGAGCACCACACCCATGATCCCCAACGGAGTCACCCCCGCCGACGACCACATGGCCGCAGACATCTGGGGCTGGTCCCTCGGCTACTGGCGCGACACCAAGCACTGGGAGAAGATCCCCGGCCTGGTCCTGCTGCGCGAGGGCGGCCACCGCCGCGGCCGCGTCTTCTCCAAGGAGCAGCTGCTCGCCGCGCACACCGAGGAGGAGCGCGCCAAGAAGCTGAACGTGCTGCCGGCCTACGACCTCCCCGCCGTGCCGGCCGCCGACGACCCCGACCGCGCCGCAGACCCCGACGACCTCCTCGACCTGGAGGAGTCCCTCGACGCGCTGCCGGCGGAACGACGGGTCGCCCTGAGCACCTGGAAGACCTACCGCTACGGCGACAAGACCCGCCTGCCCGAGCCCGACGTCGTCCTCGGCGGCAAGAAGGCGGACGGCCAGGCCGTCGTCGAGACAGAGCTCTGGTACCGCCGCACCATCCTGGAGTGGGACGCCAACCGCCCCGTCCGCGGCGGCGCCAAGGGCCGCGGTCGCCCGGCCGGCAGCAAGGACCGTGCCCCGCGCACCGGGACCAAGCAGGGCGCGGAGCGCCGGCAGACGGTCCGCCGGCTGCTCGCCGAGAACAACCACCTGACCGCCAAGGCCCTCGCCGAGGCAATCGAGGTCCACCCGGTCCACGCGGAGCGCCTGCTGCGCGAGGCCCGCCTGGAGAAGGTCGCGCAGATGCTCGACAGCAACCCGGACCTGCTCGTCGACGACGTGCAGGAAACCCTCGGCCTCGGCGTGCGCGCCCACGCCACGAAGCTGCTCAACGAGGCCCGGACCAGCACCACCGCGTGACGCCCCCGCTCGCACGGCACTGGCAGGATGAGGATCACCAGTACCGGACGAGCGGGGGAGAGGCACACCGGTGGGCAAGGCACTCGATCGAGCACAGGCGTACGTCGCCGAACGCAGCATTCTCGTGCCGCACGGATGCCGGTTCTGGCTACGCAGCCTGACCACGGACGGCTACGCGAAGTGCGTCGTCACCGAGGCCGGCCGCGAACGCACAGTACGGGTGCACCGGTGGCTGATGGAGCAACTGCACGGCCCGCTCCCGCCCGGCACGATCACCGCGCACAGCTGCAACGAATCGCTGTGCGTCGAGCTGGACCACCTGTCGAGCGCCACCCAGCGCACGAACATGCGGCAGATGTCCGACCAGAACCGCGCGGCCGGCCGGGCGCACCTCGGCTACGCAGACACCCGCGGTTCCCTGGGACGCGCGCAGGCGATCCAGGCCGCCCTCCGTGACGGCCTGGACCTGGAGGCGCTCGCCGCCGCGATGCTCGCGGGCGAGGCACGTCCCCTCGTCCGCCAGGCCCTGGCGGGAGGGTACGACGCGCGGGCGTACCTGGCCGCCGTACGCGCCTCCGATCCGAGTTCCGCGTTCGTCCCCCTCTTCCCGGCAGACGCCACCCAGGACAACCGCCCCGCGCCGGAGGACGGACAGATGTCGCTGTTCTGAACCCGCGACGCCGAAGGCCCGCCGGATGATGGATCACCATCATCCGGCGGGCCTTCGGCGTCGTACTGAGACCTCAGCCACCCGATCCTGGCGAAAGGGCAGTCTCCTCGGAGTTCTCCGGCGATCCCTCCTGCGCCGGAACGACCGCCGCAGCGGCTCCGGGTGCGGAGAAGGTGTACGTGTCGGCTGTCGGCTGGCCGGCATCGGCCGCGCCTGAAGTCGCCGCCGACGCATCGCCTTCGGCCGACTCCGCTTGTGCTTCGCCAGGGTCATCCGCGGTGGGCGGCTCCGTGCCCTGACCGGCATGAGCGGCCACCGCCTGGTCGAAGTTCCGCTTCGCCGCTCGCACCTGACCCACCGACACCCCCAGGCGCTCCGCAGCCTGCTGGGCGGGAATCTCGGTGTCCAGCATCTCGACCACGAGCGCATCGAACTTCTCGCGCTTCTCCGCCAGCTGTGCGTCGCGCTCCTCGCGGAGCTTGGCGACGCGCCGTTCGGTCTCCGCGTCGAAGTCGGCGATCTCGTCCTGCAACAAGATCGCGTCGCCCGCGATGCGGACCCGCTCCTCCTCCTGCTTGACGAACCGCGCGGCCCTCTCGCGCGCCGCTTCCCGGGCCTGCACCGTCCGCGAGCTTCGCCGCTGCCTCTCGGCCATACGCTCCTGCACCTCCGTGTCGTGGGACTACCGGAGCACATTGTGCCGCCCTGGGCGGTGGGACCGTGCGGCACCCGCCCGGCGGCAACCCGCGTACTTCCTCGCCAGGGCGAGGTCGGGCGGTGCACCGACGACCGGTCGGGCACGCCGGATGTGCGTGCACCGGGGCCGGATCGGGGCTGAACCAGTGCCGCACCGCGCCAGTGCACTTCACCTGCACGTGGCCACGGTGCGGCACCCGGCCCGGGGGCCGGGTTGCGAGGGGCGCTCTCGCGCCGCCCCCTCGCGCTCCCCAGGCGCATCGGCCCGCTCGGCGGCACGTGATGTGCCGTCGGTGCACCCGCGCGAGCGCGTGTGCACCGACGAGCAATCCGGCACCGCACGTGCCTTCCTGGCGGAAGGGTGCACCGCAGGTGCACGCCCCCGCGTCGGCCAAGGCCGGCGCGGGGGCCGTGGGGGTGCACCCGTGCCAGGCACGGCCCTCCCCGGCCTCGGTGCACGTGCGACGGGCGCCCTCGGTCCGCGACACCGGCTGTGCGCTGCGGACCGTGACGCCACGTCGTCTCGGCTCGCCGAGTGACGCGTCCACAGGTGACGCCGCAGGTGCGCCTTTCCACAGCCATGTCCGGAGGACCTGACTATGGAAAGCCGCCAGACTTACGTCTGTGACCTCATGCTCTTTCAGCACGCTGCCGTCCAACCTTCATCGTGATCGTCGCAAGCTCCTCCACGATTCGGTTGTACGCGCAACGCGCTTCAAGATCATTACGGTCACACCTCATGCATTACGAATGACCCAGGTAAGATCGCGCCATGATGACCGTCCACAAGCTCAGCGCTGGGGACGGCTATACGTACTACGTACGCGAGACCGCCAGCGCCGACCAGGCCCGCGAACGCGGCCAGGAGCTGGGCGACTACTACACCGCCGACGGCAATCCGCCGGGCGTCTGGATGGGTGCCGGGATCGAATCCCTCGGGGTCTCCGGCACCGTCAGCGAGGCACAGATGAAGGCACTCTTCGGTGAGGGCCTTCACCCTGATGCCGAGCGCATCATCGCCGAGCGCATCGCCGCCGGTGACAAGCCGAAGCAGGCGATGCGCGCCGCACGACTCGGCCGCCGCTTCATGCAGTTCCAGCAGAAGGACACCCCCTTCGGCCGGATGCTGCACGAGGAGACCGAGCGGTTCGAGCGGATGGAGAAGCGCACCCCGAACGCCAAGGAGCGGGCCGAGATCCGCGGCCGGGTCGGGGCCGTGCACTTCCGCACCGAGCACGGACGCGGCCCGGAGTCCAAGGAGGAGCTGGGCCGGTTCATCAAGGAGCAGGAGGGCGGCAAGCAGCGCAGTGCAGTCGCCGGTTTCGACCTGGTGTTCACCGCTCCGAAGTCGGTTTCCGTGCTGTGGGCACTGGGCGACGAGAACGTGCGCCGTGCAGTCGAGCAGGCCCACGTGCAGGCCATCGAGGAGACCGTGCGGTGGCTGGAGCAGAAGGCCACCATGACCCGCACCGGCGTCAACGGAGTCGCCCAGGAGGACGTCGCCGGGGGACTGGTCGCCACACGCTTCCGCCACTACGACAGCCGCACCGGCGACCCGCTGCTGCACGACCACGTCGTGGTCGCCAACAAGGTGCAGGGCACCGACGGCAAGTGGCGCACTCTCGACGGCGGGCTGCTGTTCGCGCAGAACGTGCCCGCCAGCGAGCACTACAACCTGCGCGTCATGGAGATCGTCTGCGAGGACCTCGGACTGCGGGCCGAGGCCCGGGAAGTCACGCCGGGCAAGAGGCCGGTCATGGAGATCGCCGGGGTGGGGACAGACCTCATCGAGGCCAACTCCACCCGCTCGCAGAGCATCAAGGAGCGCACCGCCGAACTGGTCGCGGAGTACCGGGAACGACACGGATACGACCCGTCCGACAAGACGCTGACCGCCCTCATGCAGCAGGCCACCCTCGACACCCGGCCCGACAAGAAGGAGTCCCGGCCGCTTGCCGAACTGCGCCAGACCTGGCGGGACACGGCCGTCGAAGCGTTCGGCTCCGACCGGGTGGACAACCTCCTGCGCGCCGCCCGGGTCGCGGCACAGAACACCCGGCCGGGAGCCGCAGCGGTTGCGCACCTGGACGTGTACAAGGCGGCCCGCGAGGTCATCGAGACGGTCTCCGACCACCGCAGTGTCTGGGGCCGGCGGCAGGTCTTCGCCGAGGCCCAGCGGTGGGTCATGGCCGCCACGCTCGGCGCGGCACCGAGCGGTGACCTGGCCGAGCAGATCACCGACCGCGCGCTCGGCGCCGAGGTCATCGGCATCACCCCGCCCGACCTCAACCCCTTCTTCCCCGGCGTGGCCCGCGCGGACGGATCGAGCATCTACCGCCGCCGTGAGACCGAGCTCTACACCTCCGTCGGTGTCCTCGCGGCCGAGGACCGGATCGTCTCCGCTGCCCGCACCACGGTGATCCCGGCCGTGGCCGCGAACGTCTACCAGGCTGTCGAAGACGCCTACCAACAGGCCAACCCGAATCGCCGCCTGGACGCCGGTCAGCGCGAGCTCGCCCGCACCTTCGCGTGCAGCGAGAAGCTGCTGGCGGCGGGCATCGGCCCGGCCGGTACCGGCAAGACGACCGCCATGCAGGTGGCCGCCGACGCCGTCCGGGCGAGCGGCGGCCGCATCATCGGTCTGGGCCCGTCGGCCCGCGCCGCCACCGAGCTGGCCTCCGGCCTGAACGCCCCGGCCTTCTCGCTGCACGACTGGCTGGGAGCACGCGAACGGCTGCACCAGGGCATGCGCGTGGCCCCCGAGTACCACCTCGGTGCGGGCGACATCATCGTGATCGACGAGGCGGGAATGGCGGGCAGCAAGCGCATCGCCACCGTCGTTGCGGAGGCCCAGGAGGCCGGCGCGCTCGTCCGTCTGATCGGTGACCCCTTCCAGCTCGCCGCCGTCGAATCCGGCGGCGCCCTGCGGCTGCTCGCCAACACCGTCGACGTCGTCGAGCTGGAGAACGTGCACCGGTTCCGCGTGGCCGGGGAGGCGGCGGCCACCCTCGCTCTGCGCAGCGGCGAACCCGAGGACGCGTGGACCTGGTACCTCCGCAACAGCCGCGTCGTCGCAGGCACGCGCGAGCAGATGCTGCACGCCATCTTCAGCGACTGGCAGGCCGACATCGAGCAGGGCCGCACGGCGCTGATGATGGCCGACGACAACGCCAGCGTCACCGAGCTCAACGCCCTCGCGCAGGCGTACCGGATGGGTCGGGGGCAGCTCGACGCCACCCAGTACGTCGACCTCGGCGACGGCCTCCAGGCCCACCGCGGCGACCTCATCGTCACCCGCCGCAACGACCGCCGGAACCCCGTGATGGCCGGCCGAGACTTCGTCAAGAACGGCGACCAGTGGGCCATTGAGGCCGTCAAGAGCAACGGCGACTTGGTCGTACGGCACACCGACCACGGCGGCCGGACTGTGCTCAAGGCCGAGTACGTCGAGAGCTTCGTGGAACTCGGCTACGCCTCCACCGGCCACCGCGGCCAGGGCGCCACCGTCGACAGCGGCAGCGGTCTCGTCTCGCGCCGCACCAGCCGGGAGTCCGCCTACGTGCAGGTGACCCGCGGCCGCCTGAACAACCGCGTCTACGTCGTGCTCGACGAGGGGCAGACGTTGCGCGACGTGCTCGACACGATCGCCGCCACGCAGAGGGCATCGGTCTCCGCGACCGAGTCCGTCCGGGCCGAGCAGGACCGGGTCTACGGCATCCCCCAGCTGGCTTCCGAGTACACCGACGTACACGCCCGCGCGCTGTCGCTGCGCTACCAGAACATGGCCCGCTCCGTGTTGGGGGCGGGCGCCGAGGCCGTCATCGCCGAAGAGGCGTGGCCCGCCGTCGAGCGTGCCCTGCGCGACGCCGAGCGGGCCGGCTTCGCGCCCGAGCGTCTTCTCTTCAACGCCTTCCACGAACGGGACTTCAGCGACGCCGAGGACAACGCCGCGGTGCTGAGCTGGCGGATCGACAACCACGTGGACGACGCGCGTGGCGCTTTGCGGCGCCTGGAGGAACAGGGCACCACCCGGCCGCTGATTGATCTGACCGACGACCAGCTCGGCCGCCTCTCCGCACGCGCCGAGGGCCGCCGTCAGCAGGCCCTCGACACCCTGCAACGAGCCGACGCCCGCGTGGCCAGCCAGCCCCGGCCGGTCGTTGTCGACGGACTCCCGGTGCCGGCCTGGCCGGGCCGTGCGTACGGAGACCTGACCCGGCTCCAGCTCTCGCAGGCCATCGCCGACGCCCGCCGTGACGCACGGCTCGCCAGCCTCTCCGTCATGCAGGCCCGCCGCGACGACCGCCCCGAGGACGCCGACCTGCACCGGGAGGAGGCCCGTGCGGCCGCCGGCCGCATCCACGGACTGAAGGGCGAACAGGCGACGCGCAAGGCCATGGCCTGGGTCGACCGTGCCCGCGAGGAGTGGCAGCGCGAGCCGGGCCCCGGCCGCGCCCACACCGCCGGCATGGACGGCGAGACGGTCGCCGCCGAGATCCGCACCAACCTGTACGCGCAGGACGAGGCCCGGGTACGCCTGGCCCGCGCCGAACTGGTCGACCAGCGCGTGCGCGCCGAGCAGCGCCTGCGCCGACTACTGCCCGAGTCGGCCGAGGTTGCACCGGTTCACACCGGTCCACTGCCCGAGTGGCTGCTGCCGCGCGAGGCGGAGAGGGACCAGCACACCCCGACCGCGTGGGTCGAGCACCTGGACGCACGCCGCCAGATCATCGACGACCGCCTCGCCCAGACCGGGGCCGCGCTGGCGGCCGACCCTCCGGCGTGGGCCCGGAACCTCGGCCCCGTACCGGCCGAGGGAACCGAGCTGCGCGACACCTGGGAGCGCACGGCCGCGCTCGCCGACGCCTGGCGGGCCCGGCGCGGAGTCCGTGCAGACGAACCCGGCCTGGGCGGCCAGCCGTTGGGGGAGCGGGACACCGCTGCCTGGGAGGCACTGCACGACCAGGTCGCCGAAGTCGGACGACGGGCACGGGCGACCGAGACCGCTGCCCGCCGCGGTGAGGCGCTTGCCGCAGCGGGCCGGGACGAGGTACGCCCCGAGACGGAGCGCGAAGTCGCCCCCGTCGCCGAGGCCGTCACCGACGTCCTGGTCGATGACCCGTCCATCGAGGAGGTCTCGGAGACGGTGGTCGAGGAGCCGGAGGCGGAGCAGGTCCGCGAGGACGAGCGGGAGCGCGACGAGGACCAGGCCGTCGAGGAGACCGCGGAGGACGTGGTCGAGGCGGCCGTCGACACTGCGGC
>NZ_SRRT01000014.1 GCF_004784475.1 Streptomyces bauhiniae | reverse complement strand
TATCAGATCTTTTTCCGATCCGATTTCCTCGGTGCTTTCCAGGTTTTCGCTTTCGCGTTTCCCTTTCCGGCGGTTCCGACTCTATCAGATCCTTTCGGCGTCTGATTCCCAGTCAGAGGGGGTTGTCCTCCCGGCCCGCTGGGCCGTTCCGACGTCTCAAACCTTAGCGGATCATCCCCGGCAGTTCCTAATCGGGTCGCCGGCTCCCATTCGAATTGAATTCGGACGCGCCGAAAGCAATCCCAGGGGGATGGTCGTACTGGAGGTTGAGTGCCGCTGTTGCGGCGAGGTGCCGCCGCGGAACCGTTACGGCTCCGGGGCAGACCAAGAACTCTACGGATCGGCCATGGGGGTGTCAACCCGTCCTGTCAAGATTTTTTCGAGCGGGTGTTCCCCCGGCGGCACGACTGGGACCCCTCGACCGGTGTCGAGGGGCCCCAGTGCAGGTCAGCGCGTTGTGGATCAGACCTCGACGACGACCGGGAGGATCATCGGGCGCCGGCGGTAGGTGTCCGAGACCCACTTGCCGAGCGTCCGCCGGATGAGCTGCTGGAGCTGGTGGGGCTCCACCACGCCGTCCTGGGCGGACCGCTCCAGCGACTCCGTGATCTTCGGGAGGACCTCCGCGAAGGCACCGTCGTCGATGCCGGAGCCACGGGCCTGGATGTGCGGGCCACCGGTGATCTTGCCGGTGGACGCGTCCATCACCACGAAGACCGAGATGATGCCCTCGTCGCCGAGGATCTTGCGGTCCTTCAGCGCGGGCTCGCGCACATCGCCGACCGAGAGGCCGTCGACGTAGACGTAACCGGCCTGGACCTTGCCCGCGATCTTCGCCTTGCCCTCGACCAGGTCGACGACGACGCCGTCCTCGGCGATGACGATCCGGTCGTGCGGGACGCCGGTCGCGGCGCCCAGCTCGGCGTTGGCGCGCAGGTGGCGCCACTCGCCGTGGACCGGCATGAGGTTCTTCGGGCGGCAGATGTTGTAGAAGTACAGCAGCTCGCCCGCGGACGCGTGGCCCGAGACGTGCACCTTGGCGTTGCCCTTGTGCACGACGTTGGCGCCCCAGCGGGTCAGGCCGTTGATCACGCGGTAGACCGCGTTCTCGTTGCCCGGGATGAGGGACGAGGCCAGGATGACCGTGTCGCCCTCGACGATGCGGATCTGGTGGTCCCGGTTGGCCATGCGGGACAGGGCCGCCATCGGCTCGCCCTGGGAGCCCGTGCAGACCAGGACGACCTTGTCGGCCGGCAGGTCGTCGAGCTGCTTGACGTCGACGACCAGGCCCGGCGGGACCTTCAGGTAGCCGAGGTCGCGCGCGATGCCCATGTTGCGGACCATGGAGCGGCCGACGAAGGCGACCTTGCGGCCGTACTTCTGGGCGGTGTCCAGGATCTGCTGGATGCGGTGCACATGGCTGGCGAAGCTCGCCACGATGATGCGGCTGTGCGCGCCCTGGAAGACGTTGTCCAGCACGTTGGAGATGTCGCGCTCGGGCGGGACGAAGCCGGGTACCTCGGCGTTCGTGGAGTCCGAGAGGAGGAGGTCGATGCCCTCCTCGCTCAGGCGCGCGAAGGCGTGCAGGTCGGTGAGCCGGCCGTCCAGCGGGAGCTGGTCCATCTTGAAGTCGCCGGTGTGCACGACCATGCCGGCCGGGGTGCGGATGGCGACCGCGAGGGCGTCCGGGATGGAGTGGTTGACCGCGACGAACTCGAGGTCGAAGGGGCCGACCCGCTCACGGTCGCCCGCCTCCACCTCCAGGGTGTACGGGCGGATGCGGTGCTCCTGGAGCTTGGCCTCGATCAGCGCGAGGGTCAGCTTGGAGCCGATCAGCGGGATGTCGGGCTTCTCGCGCAGCAGGTAGGGGACCGCGCCGATGTGGTCCTCGTGGCCGTGCGTGAGGACGATGCCCTCGATGTCGTCGAGGCGGTCCCGGATGGACGAGAAGTCCGGCAGGATCAGGTCGATTCCGGGCTGCTCCTCCTCGGGGAAGAGCACGCCGCAGTCGACGATCAGCAGCCGGCCGTCGTACTCGAAGACCGTCATGTTCCGGCCGATCTCACCGAGACCGCCGAGGGGGGTGACGCGCAGGCCGCCCTTGGCGAGCGGCGGCGGCGGGGCCAGTTCAGGGTGCGGATGACTCAAAAGACTCTCCTGACCACACGCGCCACGTACCGGTGGGCACGTGGCGCGCGTGACGTTCAGTGCGTGCGGTTGTCATAAGGGGGGCGGGACGCCGGTGCGCCCGCTGTGCTGTTGTGTACTGCGGTTGTGTGGCTCGGATGGTGCTGAAGTCTGTTGTCAGAGCTGTACCCCGCCGGCCGCAAGATCGATCTTGAGCTGGGCGGTCTCCTCCGGGGAGCACTCGACCATGGGGGCGCGCAGCGGACCGGCGGGCAGGCCCAGCAGGGCGAGCGCGGCCTTGGTGGTCATGACGCCCTGGGTGCGGAAGACGCCGGTGTACACCGGGAGCAGCTTCTGGTGGATCTCGGCGGCCTTGACGACGTCGCCCGAGGTGTACGCGTCCACGAGGGCGCGCAGGTCGGGGGCGACGAGGTGGCCGACGACGGAGACGAAGCCGACGGCGCCGACGGAGAGCAGGGGGAGGTTCAGCATGTCGTCGCCGGAGTACCAGGCGAGGCCGGAGCGGGCGATGGCCCAGCTCGCGCGGCCGAGGTCGCCCTTGGCGTCCTTGTTGGCGACGATCCGGGGGTGCTCCGCGAGGCGGACCAGGGTCTCGGTGCTGATCGGGACGCCGCTGCGGCCGGGGATGTCGTAGAGCATCACCGGGAGGCCGGTGTTGTCGGCGACGGCCGTGAAGTGGCGGTACAGACCCTCCTGCGGGGGCTTGTTGTAGTACGGCGTGACGACCAGCAGGCCGTGTGCGCCGTCGCGTTCGGCCTGGCGGGCCAGTTCGAGGGTGTGGTGGGTGTCGTTGGTGCCGACTCCGGCCACGACGCGGGCGCGGTCGCCGACCGCTTCCACGACGGCTCGTACGAGGTCCGATTTCTCCGCGTCGCTGGTGGTGGGTGACTCGCCGGTGGTGCCATTGACGATCAGGCCGTCGTTGCCTGCGTCCACCAGGTGGGCGGCGAGCCGCTGCGCGCCGTCGAGGTCGAGTGCGCCGTCCGCCGTGAAGGGCGTGACCATGGCGGTGAGGACCCGCCCGAAGGGGGTCTGCGGAGTCGAGGTCGGAGCCATGGGTGACACGCTACTCGGTACTCGATCCATGGTCTGCCCGTGGGGTGTCGGGAAAGTCAGGACAAACGCCGGTCACACTCTGGCCAACAAGGAGCCCGGCACTGCCTGCTCGGGGGTTCAAGCAGTGCCGGGTCCGTTTGATCAGGCTAGATGAACTTCTCTAAATGCCGCAATACGGACACTTCGGGAGGCTGATCCGTACATCCGTTCCGCGCGGGGGAACAGGGTTACGGGGCGACGCGGCCGTTGGCGTTGAAGGCGGCGTAGGTGAGTGGCATCAGACGGGCCCACTCGGCCTCCATCTTCTCGCCCACCATCTCGATCTCCCGCTGCGGGAAGGACGGCACCTTGGCCAGCTCGTGCTGGGTGCGCAGGCCCAGGAAGTGCATCAGGGAGCGCGCGTTGCAGGTGGCGTACATCGAGGAGTACAGGCCGACCGGGAGGGCCGCGCGGGCGACCTCGCGGGCGACGCCCTCGGCGAGGAGCTTCTGGTAGGCGGCGTACGCCTGCTCGTAGGACTCCGTCAGGGTGTCGCGCACCGCGTCGTACTGGGCGGGGCTGCCCTCGACGAAGACGTACTTGCCCGGGCGGCCCTCCTGGACCAGCTTGCGGGAGGTGTCGGGGACGTAGAAGACCGGCTGCAGCTCCCGGTAGCGGCCCGATTCCTCGTTGTAGGACCAGCCGACGCGGTGCCGCATGAACTCGCGGAAGACGAAGATCGGGGCGCTGATGAGGAAGGTCATCGAGTTGTGCTCGAAGGGGCTGCCGTGCCGGTCCCGCACCAGGTAGTTGATGAGGCCCTTGGAGCGCTCGGGGTCCTTCTGGAGCTCGTCCAGGGACTGCTCGCCCAGGGTGGAGACACGGGCGGCGAAGAGGACGTCGCTGTCGGAGGCGCTGGATTTCACCAGCTCGACGGTGACGTCGCTACGGAGCGTGAGCGGCTCGGGGGTGGTCACAAAGGTCCTTCCATCACTTCTGCGGTTTGCAGCCACCATACGGGGCACGCGCACCGGTCAGAGCAACACCTCACCTCAAAAATCGCATCCAGCGGTTTTCCGGACATGGGCACCTTTTGGGTCACTCCGTCGTCTGAAGAGGTGAGGTCGGTAGACCCCCGGAAGGAGACCCACCCCAGATGTTCCGTCGTCGTGAGCCCGTACCCTTCGCCTTCGTCGCCGAGGCCGACAGGTTCCGCGGCAATGTCACTCCCCCGCCCCCCGAGCGCGCGTCCCGCGCGGAGCGGGCCGGGCGGTCGCTGCTCGTGCTGACGCTGGTCGCCGGGATAGTGGGCGCGCTCATAGTGGGCATGCCCGCGCTGTCCACTCCGCCCGCGCCGCCGGCCGGTCAGTCGCAGGCGGCGCCGGGTCACTGACCCTTGTGGCCTCCCACGGCTGGTGAGCCCCGCCACAGGCGGATAGCCTCACCGGGCACAAGCCCGTGCGAGGACCTTGCGAGGAACAGCCGTGCCCCTGCCCTTCCTTACGGCCGACCGCACTTTCGAGGCGGCCGACGACAGCTCGCTGCCCTATGACGACCGGGACCGCTGGCGGCGCCCGTACCGTCCCGGCCCGTGGCGGGTGGGCGGGGCGGCGCTGGGGCTGCTGTTCTCCTCGTTCGTGCTGTTCGGGGCCGTGCTCACCGCCCTGACCGGCACCACGACCTCAGCCGGGGTCACCTTCGTGCTCGCCGGGGCGATCGTCGTCGGCGCGCTGCGGGTGCTGCGCATGGGCGTCTGGGTCAGCCCGCGCGGCCTGCGCCAGGTCTACTTCCTCGTGACGCGCACGGTGCCCTGGGAGCGAGTGGTCTCACTGCGGACGGCACAGCAGCCGGTGCGCTGGCTGGGCCTGCCCCGCACGGTGCAAGGGCAGGCGCTGACGCTGGTCCGCAACGACCGCGCGCCCGACGACACTCCCCCGCTGCTGACCACGCACTCGCTGGACTTCCTGAACCGCCCCGCCGGCTTCGACCGGGCCTCGGACACGATCGAGGCATGGGCCGCGGAGTACCGGCGGGGCTGAGGGGTCAGGCCGGGAGGTGGCGGCCGTCGTGCAGGGCGATGGCGCGCTGCATCGTCCTGCGGGCGCGCGGGGTGTCGCGGGCGTCGTGGTAGGCGACGGCGAGCCGGAACCAGCTCCGCCAGTCGTCCGGGGCGGCCTCGGTCTCGGCCTTGCGCCGGGCGAACACCTCGTCGGCCGAGTCGCGGTCGATCCGGCCGTCCGGGGTGCGGCGCAGCTCGTCGACGGGCAGGCCGCCCTCGGCCTCCAGTTCGGCGGCGAGCTGGTTGGCCCGGCGGACGAACTGGGTGTTCTTCCAGAGGAACCAGACGCCGATGACCGGCAGGATCAGCACGGCCACGCCGAAGGTGACGGTGAGGAGCGTGCCGGACTGGATGAGCATCACGCCCCGGCTGCCGACCAGGACGAAGTAGAAGACCAGGACGGCGGCCGTGACGAGGTAAGTGATCTTCGCGCGCATGAGGTGGGGGTACTCAGCCCAGGTCCAGGAAGTGTTCGAGGCCGAAGGTGAGGCCCGGAGCGGACCCCACCCGGCGCACACCGAGCAGGATGCCCGGCATGAAGCTGCTGTGGTGCAGCGAGTCGTGGCGGAGGGTGAGGGTCTCACCCTCGCCGCCCAGCAGGACCTCCTGGTGGGCCAGGAGGCCGCGCAGCCGGACCGCGTGCACGGGCACCCCGTCCACGTCCGCGCCCCGGGCCCCGTCCAGCGCGGTGACCGTGGCGTCCGGGGCCTCGGCGGTGCCGGCCTTGCGGCGGGCCTCGGCGATGAGCTGGGCGGTGCGAGTGGCGGTGCCGGAGGGAGCGTCCACCTTGTTGGGGTGGTGCAGCTCGACGACCTCCACCGACTCGAAGTAAGGCGCGGCGATCTGCGCGAACTTCATGGTGAGGACGGCGCCGATGGAGAAGTTCGGGGCGATGAGCACGCCCGTCTCCGGGGACTGGTCGAGCCACCCCCTTAGCTGCGCGAGGCGTTCGTCGGTCCAGCCGGTGGTGCCGACGACCGCGTGGATGCCGTGGCGCACACAGAAGTCGAGGTTGCCCATGACCGAGGCCGGGGTGGTGAGGTCGACGGCGACCTGGGCGCCGGCGTCCACCAGCGTCTCCAGCTTGTCGCCCCGGCCGAGGGACGCGACCAGCTCCATGTCCTCGGCGGCCTCGACGGCCCGTACCGCCTCGGACCCGATACGGCCGCCTCCGCCGAGGACCGCCACGCGCAGCTTGCTCATCTCTTCGTTTCCTTACCGCAGTTGAGGGACCGGTGGTCAGGCGACCGCGTCGTCGAGCCGGGCGGCCTGCTTGTCCTTCAGCGGGCCTATGACCGACAGCGACGGGCGCTGTCCCAGGATGTCGCGGGCGACGGAACGGACCTCGTCCGGGGTCACCGCGGCGATCCGGGCCAGCATGTCGTCCACCGACATGTGGTCGCCCCAGCACAGCTCGCTCTTGCCGATACGGTTCATCAGCGCGCCGGTGTCCTCCAGGCCGAGGACGGTGCCGCCCTTCATCTGGCCGATGGCCCGGTTGACCTCGTCGTCGCTGAGGCCGTTCGCGGCGACCTGGTCCAGCTCGTCCCGGCAGATCTTCAGCACGTCGTGCACCTGGCTCGGGCGGCAGCCCGCGTACACCCCGAACAGGCCGCAGTCGGCGAAGGCCGAGGTGTAGGAGTACACGCTGTAGGCCAGGCCGCGCTTCTCCCGGACCTCCTGGAAGAGCCGGGAGGACATACCGCCACCGAGGGCGGTGTTGAGCACGCCCATGGCCCAGCGGCGGTCGTCGGTGCGGGCGAGGCCGGGCATGCCGAGGATGACATGGGCCTGCTCGGTCTTGCGGCCGACCAGTTCGACGCGGCCCGCGGTGCGGATGGTGCGGCTGCCCTCGCGCGGGGCGATGGGCTGGGCACCGTTGTCCCGCAGGGCGCCCGACTTCTCGAAGGCGGCGCGGACCTGGCGGACGACCGTGGCGTGGTCGATGTTGCCGGCGGCCGCGACCACGAGGTGGGTCGGGTCGTAGTGCTTCTTGTAGAAGCGGCGGATGCGGTCGGCGGTGAGGGCGTTGACGGTGTCGACCGTGCCGAGGACCGGGCGGCCGAGCGCGTTGTCGCCGAACATGGTGTGCGCGAACAGGTCGTGCACGCAGTCACCGGCGTCGTCCTCGGTCATGGCGATCTCTTCGAGGATGGCGCCGCGTTCGACGTCGACGTCCTCCTCGCGGATCAGCGAGCCGGTCAGCATGTCGCACACCACGTCGATGGCGAGCGGCAGGTCGGTGTCGAGCACGCGTGCGTAGTAGCACGTGTACTCCTTGGCCGTGAACGCGTTCATCTCGCCGCCGACGGCGTCGACCGCGGCGGAGATGTCGAGGGCGGAGCGCTTGTCGGTGCCCTTGAAGAGCAGGTGCTCCAGGTAGTGCGTGGCGCCGTTCAGCGCGGGGGTCTCGTCGCGGGAGCCGACGTGCGCCCAGATGCCGAAGGTGGCCGAGCGCACGGAGGGCAGCGTCTCGGTGACGATGCGCAGGCCGCCGGGGAGGGTGGTCCGGCGGACGGTGCCGATGCCGTCCCGGCCCTTGATGAGGGTTTGGGTACGGGCGACGGCCCGCGCCTCCGAGGAGGTGCGGGCCGTCGCCTTGAAGCTACGGGACGTCACTGGTCGGCGTCGTCCTTCTTGTCGTCCGAGCCGTCCTCGCCCTCGATCACGGGGATGAGGGAGAGCTTGCCGCGGGAGTCGATCTCGGCGATCTCGACCTGGACCTTCTGGCCCACACCGAGGACGTCCTCGACGTTCTCCACGCGCTTGCCGCCGGCGAGCTTGCGGATCTGCGAGATGTGCAGCAGACCGTCCTTGCCGGGGAGCAGGGAGACGAACGCGCCGAAGGTGGTGGTCTTCACGACCGTACCCAGGTAGCGCTCGCCGACCTCGGGCATCGTCGGGTTGGCGATGCCGTTGATCGTGGCGCGGGCGGCCTCGGCGGAGGGGCCGTCGGCGGCACCGATGTAGATGGTGCCGTCGTCCTCGATCGTGATCTCGGCGCCGGTGTCCTCCTGGATCTGGTTGATCATCTTGCCCTTCGGGCCGATGACCTCACCGATCTTGTCGACCGGGATCTTGACGGTGATGATCCGCGGGGCGTGCGGGGACATCTCGTCGGGCCGGTCGATGGCCTCCATCATCACGTCGAGGATGTGGAGACGGGCGTCACGGGCCTGCTTGAGGGCCGCGGCCAGGACGGACGCCGGGATGCCGTCCAGCTTGGTGTCGAGCTGGAGGGCGGTCACGAAGTCCTTGGTACCGGCGACCTTGAAGTCCATGTCGCCGAAGGCGTCCTCCGCACCGAGGATGTCGGTGAGGGTGACGTAGTGCGTCTCGCCGTCGGCCTGCTCGGAGATCAGGCCCATGGCGATACCGGCGACGGGGGCCTTGAGGGGCACACCGGCGTTCAGCATCGACATGGTGGAGGCGCAGACCGAGCCCATGGACGTCGAACCGTTGGAGCCGAGGGCCTCGGACACCTGGCGGATCGCGTAGGGGAACTCCTCGCGCGTCGGCAGCACCGGCACGAGGGCGCGCTCGGCGAGGGCGCCGTGGCCGATCTCGCGGCGCTTCGGGGAGCCGACGCGGCCGGTCTCGCCGACGGAGTACGGCGGGAAGTTGTAGTTGTGCATGTAGCGCTTGCGCGTCACCGGGGAGAGGGTGTCGAGCTGCTGCTCCATGCGGAGCATGTTCAGGGTGGTGATGCCCAGGATCTGGGTCTCGCCACGCTCGAACAGCGCCGAGCCGTGCACGCGCGGGATGGCCTCGACCTCGGCGGCGAGCGTACGGATGTCCGTGACGCCGCGGCCGTCGATGCGCTTCTTCTCCTTGATCACACGCTCGCGGACCAACTGCTTGGTCAGCGCGCGGTAAGCGGCGGAGATCTCCTTCTCGCGGCCCTCGAACTCCGGCAGGAGCTTCTCGGCGGCCAGACCCTTGACGCGGTCCAGCTCGGCCTCGCGCTCCTGCTTGCCGGCGATGGTGAGCGCCTGGGCCAGCTCGGGCTGCACGGCCTTCTTCAGGGCCTGGTACACGTCGTCCTGGTAGTCCAGGAAGATCGGGAACTCGCCCTCGGGCTTGGCGGCCTTGGAGGCGAGGTCGGCCTGCGCGCGGCACAGGACCTTGATGAAGGGCTTGGCGGCCTCGAGGCCGGCGGCCACGACCTCCTCGGTGGGCGCCTCGGCGCCGCCCTCGACCAGCTTGATCGTCTGGTCGGTGGCCTCGGCCTCGACCATCATGATCGCGACATCGCCGTCCTCCAGGACGCGGCCGGCGACCACCATGTCGAAGACGGCGTCCTCGAGCTCGGTGTGCGTCGGGAACGCGACCCACTGGCCGCGGATCAGCGCGACGCGGACGCCGCCGATCGGGCC
This sequence comes from Streptomyces bauhiniae, assembly GCF_004784475.1. Classification (GTDB taxonomy): domain Bacteria; phylum Actinomycetota; class Actinomycetes; order Streptomycetales; family Streptomycetaceae; genus Streptomyces; species Streptomyces seoulensis. Next base: position 45,372 of record NZ_SRRT01000014.1, on the reverse strand, counting down.
GGAGAAGGGCAGGCCGGCGAGCTGCGTCGACGCGGACGCGGCGTTGATCGCCACGACGTCGTACAGGTGGTCCGGGTTGAGCGCCATGATCGTGGCGACGACCTGGATCTCGTTGCGCAGGCCCTTCTTGAAGGACGGGCGCAGCGGGCGGTCGATCAGGCGGCAGGTGAGGATCGCGTCCTCGGAGGGGCGGCCCTCGCGGCGGAAGAAGCTGCCGGGGATCTTGCCGGCGGCGTACATGCGCTCTTCGACGTCCACCGTGAGGGGGAAGAAGTCGAGCTGGTCCTTGGGGGCCTTGGAGGCGGTGGTGGCCGACATCACCATGGTGTCGTCGTCCAGGTACGCCACGGCGGAGCCGGCGGCCTGCTTGGCCAGGCGGCCCGTCTCGAAGCGGATGGTGCGGGTGCCGAAGGAACCGTTGTCGATGACGGCCTCGGCGTAGTGGGTCTCGTTCTCCACTAGCGTTCTCTCCTCGTCTTCGTCCCGCTCGCCCGTGTGGCGTGGGGACGGTGGTGGGAGAAGCGCTCCGTCTGGTGCGGGCCGGTCTTCGATCGAAGCACCCAGGGGCTCTCTTCCCCCCTGGGGGCCACTACCGAGGACCGGCGGCGGCGCGGTGCGCGTCTCCTCGTTCTGTGTCGTACGTGATGCGTTGTGCCAACACCCTACAAAGGGGGAGTGACAGTCCGCACGTTTCCGCACCTGCGGCGGGTACGGGCGGTGGGCCCGTACAGCACAAAAGGAGCGGTTCCCGACAGGCTCGGGAACCGCTCCCTCATGGCGACTTACTTGGCGCCGGCCGCACCGCGGCGGATGCCGAGGCGGTCGACCAGGGCGCGGAAGCGCTGGATGTCCTTCTTGGCCAGGTACTGCAGCAGGCGGCGGCGCTGGCCGACCAGGATCAGCAGACCACGGCGGGAGTGGTGGTCGTGCTTGTGGGCCTTGAGGTGCTCGGTCAGGTCGGAGATCCGGCGCGACAGCATGGCGACCTGGACCTCGGGGGAGCCGGTGTCGCCCTCCTTCTGGCCGAACTCGGCGATGATCTGCTTCTTCGTAGCGGCGTCGAGAGACACTCGTACTCCTCATGGTGGTTGCCACCGAGTGCCCCCGGTCTGAATCTCGGGGGAGCTTCCGTTACTCGGGAGGCGGGGACTCGCTGAGCGCGGCCTCCAGAGCGGTGCTCCGGGGGTGCGTACACGAACGGCCGTCACTCAGGGTACCAGGGCCGTCCGGGGCCTCTTCACGGCGCCTAACCCACCATCGCGCGTACGTCCGCGAGGACGCCGAGGGTGGCGAGGCACAGGGGGGCCAGGGCGAGCAGGACGGCGCCCTCGGCGAGGTCGAGGAAGCGGCCCCAGAAGGGGGACAGGCCCTTGCTGGGGACGATCAGGCCGATCGCGGTGATCAGTACCGCGCCCGCGGCGACGGCCGCCGTCAGCCAGGCGGTGCGCAGGTCGAGGGCGCCCCGGTCCTGGTGGAGCACGAAGTCGGTGAGGGCCGCGTGGGGCGGGTTCAGGGCGAGGCCGAGCAGCAGCAGCGCGACGGCGGCGAGGCCGGCGACCAGGACGCAGGAGACCTGGGCGGTGTAGCGGAACAGCCGCGCGCGGATCAGCATGGCGAGGCCGGTGGTGAGCGCGAGGAGCTGGCCCCAGACGTTGTCGCAGAACCCGAGGACGGCGGCGGAGGCGACGACCAGGGCCGCGGTGCCGCCGACCAGGCCGAGCAGCATCTCGTGGCCGCGCCGGGCCTGGGCGGCCACGAGGTCGGCGTCCAGCGGTTCGGCGTCGGCGCCCTGCGCGGCGTCCGGGTCGAAGGCGTCGTCGGTGGCGGAGTGCGGCGAGGCGTAGCCGATGGGCAGCCGGGCGAAGCGGGCTGAGAGGCCCGGCAGGAAGGCGACCAGGCCGATGGCGACGGGGGCGCACACGGCGGCGGTCGCGGTGGCGGAGGCGTCGGCGAGCAGCGCCACGAAGGTCGCGACGGTGCCGACGGTCGCCAGGAAGGAGGCGGCGACGAAGGGGGCGTCCCCGCCGGGCGTGAGCGCCACCAGGACGACCGAGGCGATGAGGACGGCCACGCAGCCGAGCATGAACTGGAGCTTGCCCGGACCCTGGGCCGCCGGTGCGCCGATGATCCCGGAGCCGGCGATCATCAGCAGCGGCAGCGCGCCGAGTCCCACGGCGACGGCCGCGCCCCGGTCGCCGTACACCCGCGCGCGGACTCCGGCGAAGGCGGTGAGGAGCACGCCGAGGCCGCCGGCGATGACGCCGGGCAGGCCGTGCATGTCGTGGCGGACCGGGTCGGCGTACCAGAGGACGAAGCCGGTCAGCAGGATCAGCAGGGCGCCGCCCGCGAGTCCGGCGACGCGCAGCAGGTCCTCGCTCCACAGGTGCCGGTCGCGGACGACGGCGGAGGCGACGGCGTCGGAGACGTCGTCGTAGACGGCGGGCGGCAGGGACTCGGCGAAGGGGCGCAGGCTGAGCACCTCGCCGTCCAGGACGCCCTCGTCGGCGAGGGTGCGGGCGCTGTCGAGCACGCGGCCGTCGCGGCGGACCAGGTGGTAGCCGGCCGGGGTGCCGACCTCCTGGGTCTGGCCGGTCAGCCGCAGTATCTCCGGGTAGATGTCGGCCACGGCGATGTCCACCGGAAGCGCCACGTCGATGCGGCTGTCGGGTGCCACGACCGTGACCCTGCTGAATCCCGTCGCCGCTGTCGTAGTCACCTTCACAGACCCCCTGTTCGCGGATGCGCACGCTGCGGGCGTCACCCTACCGGGGCCCGGTGTCAGTGGTGACCAGTAGGATCGCCGGCAAGCGGAGGACGACCGTCGCCACGGGGGTGCCGGTGATCAACCGATCGTCCGCGCAGGAGGATTGACGCTCCGGTGAGCCAGCTCGTCATCAAGCGCCCGCCTCGTGCGCTGCCGCCCGAAGTGTCCTCTGAAGAGGTGCAATTGGAGGCTCCTCCCGAGCTGCCGCGCGGGCAGCAGGAGGGCATGCTGATGCAGGTCCTGCCGACCCTCGGCATGGGCTCCTCCGTGGTGTTCTACTTCGCATCCCCGAACGCCCATCCGTTCATGCGGATCATGGGTGTGGTCATGCTCGTGTCCACGGCGGCGATGGTCGTCTCGCAGATCGTCCGGCACCGTCGCGGTACGCAAGGGCAAATGGCCGACGTCCGCCGTGACTACCTCCGCTACCTGGCCCAGACGCGGCGCACGGTACGCAAGACCGCCCTGCGTCAGCGGGACGCGCAGCTCTATCTGCACCCCGCCCCCGAGCAGTTGTGGTCGCTGGTCGCCGAGGGCAGCCGGGTGTGGGAGCGGCGGGTGGCGGACGAGGACTTCGGGCAGGTCCGGATCGGCCTGGGCCCGCAGCAGTTGGCCACTCCCCTGATGGCGCCCCAGACCGCGCCGGTCGACGAGCTGGAGCCGCTGTGCGCGGGCGCCATGCAGCGTTTCCTGTCGGTGCACGGCCAGTTGGACGGCCTCCCGGTGGCGCTGTCGCTGCGCGCCTTCTACCACGTGACGGTCTCCGGCGACCCGGAGCGCGCCCAGTCCGCCGCGCGCGCCCTGGTGGCGCAGGCGACGACCCTGCACTCCCCCGACGACCTCGTCGTGGCCGTGGTGGCCTCGCGGGGCGCGGCGGAGCGCTGGGACTGGACGAAGTGGCTGCCGCACTGCCAGTTGCCGGGCCAGTTCGACGGCGCGGGCACCCGCAGGCTGTTCAGCGACGACCTCGGTGAGCTGGAGCAGTTGCTGGCCGGGCGGCTGGAGGAGCGGCCCCGGTTCAGCCGGGGCGGGCAGCCGCTGCTGGACCAGCCGCACATCCTGGTGGTCCTCGACGGCGGCATCGTGCCGCCGTCGTCGGTGTTCGCGGCCGCCGAGGGCCTCCAGGGCGTGACCATCGTGGAGGTCGTCCCCGGCGAGCTGGACACCCCGCGCGGTGACCTATCCATCGTGGTGCGCCCGGAGCGGCTGCGGCTGGACTCCGGTGGCGACGTGGCCTTCGAGGGCACGCCCGACGGGCTGTCACTGCCCGGCGCCGAGGCGCTGGCCCGGCAGCTCGCCCCCTTGCGGATGGGCGGCGGGGACGACGACGAACCGCTGCTGTCCAACCTGGACTTCACCGATCTGCTCGGCCTCGGGGACGCCGCCTCGGTGGACGTGCGGCGCACCTGGCGGCCGCGCTCGATGTCGGAGCGGCTGCGGGTGCCGATCGGCGTCGGCGAGGACGGCCAGCCGGTGATGCTGGACCTGAAGGAGGCCGCGCAGGACGGCATGGGCCCGCACGGCCTGTGCGTGGGCGCGACCGGCTCCGGCAAGTCGGAGCTGCTGCGCACCCTGGTGCTGGGCCTCGCGGTCACGCACTCCTCGGAGACGCTGAACTTCGTCCTCGCGGACTTCAAGGGCGGCGCGACCTTCGCGGGCATGTCCCAGATGCCGCACGTCGCGGCCGTCATCACCAACCTCTCCGACGACCTCACCCTGGTCGACCGCATGGGCGACGCGATCCGGGGTGAACTCCAGCGCCGTCAGGAGCTGTTGCGGGCGGCGGGCAACTACGCCAACATCCACGACTACGAGAAGGCGCGCGCGGCCGGTGCCCCGCTGGAGCCGCTGGCCTCGCTCGTCCTGGTGATCGACGAGTTCAGCGAACTCCTCACCGCCAAGCCCGACTTCATCGACATGTTCATCCAGATCGGCCGCATCGGCCGCTCCCTGGGCGTGCATCTGCTGCTGGCCTCGCAGCGGTTGGAGGAGGGGCGGCTGCGCGGTCTGGACACGTATCTGTCGTACCGGGTCGGTCTGCGGACGTTCTCCGCGGCCGAGTCGCGGGCGGCGCTCGGGGTGCCGGACGCGTACCACCTGCCCTCGGTGCCCGGTTCCGGTTATCTGAAGTTCGGCACGGACGAGATGACGCGCTTCAAGGCGGCGTACGTCTCGGGCACGTACCGCGCGGGCGGCGCCGAGGTCACCCAGGGCAGCGCGCCGGTGGAGCGCCGTCCGGCGCGGTTCACGGCGCTTCCGGTGCCGATGGCGTACGCGGCGCCCGATCCGGCCGAGGAGCGGGCGCGGGCCGCGCGCGCGGAGGACGACGCGCTGGCGGACACGGTGCTGGACGTGGTCGTGCAGCGCCTCGACGGCCAGGGAGTGCCCGCGCACCAGGTGTGGCTGCCCCCGCTGGACGAGGCGCCCGCGCTGGACCACCTGCTGCCCGCGCTGTCGGTCTCGCCCGAGCGGGGTCTGCACGCGCCGGAGTACCCGCGCGCGGGCGCGCTGACCGTGCCGCTGGGCCTCATCGACAAGCCCTTCGAGCAGAAGCGCGAGGTGCTGTACCGGGACTTCTCCGGAGCGGCCGGCCACATGATGGTCGTCGGCGGCCCGCAGTCCGGAAAGTCGACGCTGCTGCGCTCGCTGGTCGCGTCGTTCGCGCTGACCCACACCCCGCTGGAGACACAGTTCTACTGCCTGGACTTCGGCGGTGGCGGCCTCTCCTCCCTGGCCGACCTCCCGCACGTGGGCGGGGTCGCGTCCCGGCTGGACCCGGAGCGGGTGCGCCGTACGGTCGCGGAGGTCGCGGGCATCCTCAACCGCCGCGAGCAGTTCTTCCGCACGAACGGCATCGACTCCGTGGCCACCTACCGCAGGCGCCGCGCGGCGGGCGAACTGCCGGGCGAGGCATGGGGGGACGTGTTCCTGGTCATCGACGGCTGGGGCAATTTCAAGACGGAGTACGAGGGCCTGGAGGGTGTCGTCAACGACATCGCGGGCCGGGGTCTGGGCTACGGCATCCATGTCGTCGTCTCCGCGTCGCGCTACATGGAGGTCCGCGCGGCCCTCAAGGACCAGATCCTCAGCCGGCTCGAACTGCGGCTGGGCGACCCGATGGACTCCGAGTTCGACCGCAAGGTCGCGGTGAACGTCCCGGCGGGCGTGCCCGGCCGGGGCCAGGTCGCTGAGAAGCTGCACTTCATGACCGCGCTCCCCCGCATCGACGGCTCCTCCTCGGCGGGCGATCTGTCCGAGGCGACGGCCGCGCTGGTGCAGCGGGTCAAGGCCGGCTGGGAGGGTCCCGCCGCCCCGACGGTGCGGCTGCTGCCGCGCAAGCTGCCGGCCGACCAGCTTCCCAAGGGCTTCGAGTTCCCGCAGGCGGGCATCGCGATCGGCATCGACGAGGCCAACCTGGAGCCGGTCTTCGTCGACCTGGACACCGACCCGTTCTTCCTGGTCTTCGGGGAGAGCGAGTCCGGCAAGACCAACCTGCTGCGGCTGATCGCCAAGCAGATCGCCGAGCGGTACACCCCGGCCGAGGCCCGCATCGTCGTCGGTGACTACCGGCGCACCATGCTGGAGGCGGTCGGGGAGGAACACCTGCTGGAGTACGCGCCGATGGCCTCGGCGATGCAGGTCCACATGGACGCGATCCGGCAGTTCATGGAGATGCGCGCGCCGAAGCCGGACATCACCCCGCAGCAGTTGCGCGACCGCAGTTGGTGGAGCGGGCCGCAGCTCTTCGTCATCATCGACGACTACGAGCTGGTGGCGACCAACTCCGGTAATCCGCTGAGTCAGTTGGTCGAGCATCTGCCGTTCGCGCGGGACGTGGGCGTGAAGTTCATCATCGCCCGCAGCCAGGCGGGTGCCTCGCGGGCCATGTACGAGTCGTTCATGCAGCGGGTGAAGGAGCTGGGCGCACAGGGCGTCGTTCTTTCGGGCGACCCCAGCGAGGGCGACATCCTCGGCACGGTACGGGCGCGTCCCATGCCGCCGGGGCGTGGCGTGTTCGTTTCCCGCAAGCGCGGAACGTCCCTTATTCAACTGGGGTTGCTTCCGCAACGCCATTAGAGTGATCGATGGAAACCACCCCCGTTCCTGCGTTCGAACGAGCGAAGGGGCGGGGATGACACGGGGAGAACGGGGAGGCGGCTGAGGTGAGTTCGGACGGGGGCGGCAAGGTTCCTGACACGGGGACCGACTTCGACACCCTGGCGGGGGTCAATCCGGCGATGGCGCTGGACATCCAGCACACCGCCATGAAGAGCTTCAAGAAGCGGGTCGACGCGCTGCTGGTCGAGCTGGACAAGTCGGAGGCGGCACCGGGCAAGGTCGGCGAGGACCGGCTGCCGCGGGCCCAGCTCGGGGCGTCCACCTTCAAGGAGGCGCAGTTCCTCCACGACTCGTACACCATCGTCCACGACGAGTTGGAGAACCTCTCCAAGGCCCTCAGCGCGCAGATAGAGAGCATGAGCCTCGCGGTCCACGCCTCCCGCGTGGGCTACGAGAACCTCGACGAGGACATCAAGGCGCGGATGCGGGCGGTGAACGCGGAGGCGGAGAAGTATTACGACGCGGCGCGGGATCCTTATGCGCGGGACGCGAAGGACTCGGCTGCGGCCGCTAAGGACGGAGAGCGGTTCAAGGAGGGATGGTCGTGAGCGAGCACGATGGGCAGTCTGAGCCCAAGCTCAGCACCACAAACTTCGAGTCCATGACGCACGAGCAGTTGGCGGCCATGCTGGACTCCGCGAGTCCGAGCTCCGCATCCCACCTCTCGAGCAAGCTCGGGAATGCGGCTTCGACAATCAGTCAGATCGGCGACGACCTGATGAAGTACGTCAAGGGCTTGGAATGGCAAGGCGAAGCCGGTGACGCCTTCCGGGACTGGGGTGGGCAGACCGCCAGTTCGACGCTGCGTCTTGGTGAGTACGCCCAGAGCGCATCCGACTTCATGGCCAGGGTGACGGTGGCTATCGGCGAGGCCAAGGCAGCGATGCCGGACACCTCGGAGTCGACTCAGGCGCGAACGGACCTGGCCACCGCGCACAAGACGATCAACGCCGCCAAACAGCCCGGTGCGCGGAATGACCCGGACGCCCGCAAGGCGGCTCAAACGGCGCAGACCGATGCGGCAGGAGCGGAACACCGTCTCGAATCGGCTCGTCAGGCCGCGATTCAGCAGATGCGGAAGCTCGCTCAGTCGTACGAATACGCCGCAGTGCAGGTGAACAGCGTGCCTCCGCCCACGTTCGCACCGCCGGCAGGAAGGGCAGCACCCGAAGAGTGGTGGCACTCGGACGACAAGGGATACCTGCCGGGCAGCGCCTCATACCCAAGTGGTGAACGCACCAGCGCTTCGGCTCACACTTCCGCGCAACGCACCCACAGCGTTGAGGCTCCCCCGTCCCATCGCGCCTCGGTCGCACCTGTCGTCGACGCCGTAGGCCACCCAAGCAGTCACCCGGGCAGCCGTCCCGAGCCTGTCTCCCTGGGCATCGACAGTGTCGACACCGTGCCGCGACCACAGACTTCGCCCGCACCGGCAACGGGCCCGACCGTACCGAACCGGGAAGTCTCCCTTCCCGGTCTGCCAGTTGGCGTGCCGCAGACCTTCGGGAGCGGGCGCGGCATCAACTCCGCCCTGTCGCCCCGCCTGCCTGGCGTCAGCCGCCTTCCGCAGGTGTCTGGCCTGGTCAACTCGTCCGGGAGCTTGCCCCGCATGCCCCGCGAACCGGGGATCATGGGAGGAAGGCCGGTCTCCAGCGCCGGTCGCTCCGCGAGTGGCATCCCGCGTGGAACGGTCATCGGTAACGAGAACGCCCAGGGCCGTACCCCGATGGGCCGGACCATGAGTCCGGGCTCGCCGGCCGGTGATGCTGCCCGCTCGGCCGGAGGACTTGGCCAGGGTCGCCGTCTTGCCTCCGAAACCGGCGGAGTCGTGGGGGGCCGCACTCAGCCGGGCCGCGCCGCAAGCCGACCCTTTACGAGTGGCGGCTCAGGGCTGGTCCGCCCCTCGGCCAAGGCGCCCCAGGAGGGATCCACCTCGCAGGTGGGTCGTACGAGCGCCTCAGGTCGCCCGGCCAACTCACGCAAGGGCGGGGAGGGCGGCGAGAAGCGGCCCGACTACCTGGTGGAAGACGAAGAGACCTGGACCAGGAACGACCGCCGGTCGCTCCCGCCGATCGTCGACTGAGGTCATGAAAGCTGAATCCCGAGGAAGGCACATGCACAGCAGAGGTCGACACAGCCTGCGGTTTTCATCCCTGGCGTCCGCCTTCCTCGGGCTGGCGCTCGTCACTGTCGCGGCCTCCCCGGCTCACGCACAGACCGTCCGGGCTCAGCAGTGGCATCTGGACGCGATGGACGCACCCGAGATGTGGAAGGTAAGCACGGGCGAGGGGATAACCGTTGCTGTCATCGACTCAGGGGTCGACGACTCCCTCGCGGACCTCAAGGGTCAGGTCCTCGACGGAAAGGACTTCTCCGAGCAGCACGGCGATGAACATACGGATATCGCGGGCCACGGCACCGACATGGCCGCACTCATAGCTGGGACAGGGAGACGAGGTCCGCAAAACGGATCGTATGGTCTGGCCCCAGGTGCCAAGATCCTGCCCATCCGGATGCGTTATTCCAGCGATCAGTTCGGTCAGGTGGACAGTCACAAGGAGTTCTCGCGAGCGCTGTCCGAATCCATTCGGTATGCCGCTGATTCCAAGGCGCAGATCATCAACATGTCCTTGGGCAGCGACAACTCTCCTGGTCGCCAGGACGTGGGAACCCCGGAGCTTGCCTCGGCAGTCAAGTACGCGCTCTCCAAGGGGAAGCTGCTCTTCGCGGCCGTCGGCAACAGCGGCAAGAAGGCCAATCGTCCTGAGTTCCCCGCATCCACGCCGGGCGTCGTGGGCGTCGCAGCCGCCGACAAAAGCGCCAAGGTCGGCGAATTCTCCCAATCTGGGCCAGAAGTCGACATGGTAGCTCCGGGCATCGACATGGTTCACGCATGCCTCGGAGGGTCCGAGATCTGCAAGTCTCAAGGCACCAGTGAGGCCACTGCCATCGCCTCGGCCTCCGCCGCCTTGATCTGGTCCAAGCACCGGGAATGGACCAACAACCAAGTACTTCGCGTCATGCTGAACACGCTTGGCAAGCCGGCAGACGGATCAAAGCGGAATGACCTCATCGGCTACGGCGGTATCCGTACGCGGGCCGCACTACTGGATCCCGGTGACCCCGGCCCGGCCGACGTCTACCCCCTCCCCGACCTGGCCGCAGCCGCCGCCAAGTCCCCCTCCTCCAAGGCGCCGAAACCCACGGCGCCCGCTAAGCAAGAGAAGGCGGCGCCGAAATCGAGTGAGGGCGGAAATGCCCATCTCTGGGCCGGCGTAGGCATAGCGGCCGCGCTGCTCATCGGTGCGGTGGTCGCCGTCGGTGTGCTGCGCTCCCGGCGCCGGACGCCCGTGGCACCGCCGCCGCCCGCCTATCCCCCGTACGTCCCCGCCCCGGCGGACCCACGCCACAGCACGGAGCACAACCCGTGAGCGAGCCGGTGTCAACAACCCCCTCGCTCATCCCGTCCGCGGAAAGAGAAGACGTCCATGTCGTTCGATGAGATGTGGGGCCACGCACGGACCACTGCTGCCGCCCGACAGCACAGCAGCACGCAGTTGAACCATGTCCCCGCAGATGCGGGCGGGGACGCCTCCGGGAAGAAGCTGGTTGTCACATCCAGCCTGCTCAACAATCGGGCCAAGAACGCGGACTCTGTACGCAGGGATTTCACCGAAGCGGACGATTCGGCCATGAAGGATACCCGCGAGGTGGGTCCATCCCTTAAGGGGTTCGCGTGCGGAGCATCTTTTTCCACTTTTATGGGGCGTTGGCGTGAGCAGATGAAATATGTTCAGGGGCTGCTCGAGAAAGATGTCGCAGGCTCTCTGCGCGCCAGTGCGCAAGATTATGCCGCGCGCGAGCAGAAAGAGAAGAATCGGCACGCCAGTGAGCGCGTGACTCTCCGATAGAAGGCTGGAATGGTGCTGGATTTCAAGACGCTCCTCGAGGCAGATCTCACGGAGCTGTCGGAAGTCGTGGCAAGCTGGAAGAAGGCTCCAGAGAAGTTCCGGCACTCTCGAGCTAGTTTCCGTAGCACCGTCGAAAAGGACCTCCAAGGGTCGGACTGGGACGGTGAGGCGGCCAGCGCAGCGGTTGAAAAGTTCGGATTCGTGGGCAAGCAAATGGACGCTGCTGCCGATGAGGCTGAAGACCTCTACAAGCTGCTGGACGATGCCTACGAGATTTTCACTTCCTCGCAGTCCAAGCTGCGGAGCATGAAGCACGACATCGAAGCGGACAAATACCTTTCCATCAAACCTGACGGAGAAGTATATTTCGACCCTCCGGAGGGAACCGAAAACGCTGCTTTTATCAACAAGGGGTACCAGGAGACCATCCATGCGTACCGAGCCAGCATCCGCAGCCACCTCTCGGCCGCACAAGAAGCTGACACGACCCTTGCTTGGGCGCTGAGCCAGGACCATAACGGGCGAGGGAAGGGATTTGACTCCTCGTCATACCACAGCATCGCCGATGCCAAGAAAGGACGAGAACAGGCAGATCGCGACCTCGAAGAACTAGAGAAGCTCACCGGCCGTAACAGCAAGCTGGCCCTGGCCGGCGCTAATGATCAACTTGACCCTGAAATGTTGCGCCGGGTCAACGCTCTCCTTCGCAGTCACGAAGGTGATCCCCAATTCGCTGAACGCTTTGCCACACATATGGGCGGGAAGGGGACGATTGAGCTATGGACTCGCATCGCTGATCGGCAACAATTCGGTGATGCACAAACGAAGGCGTCTGCCGAGATCCAAAAGTCCCTGGGATACACACTGGCTACAGCCTCGCACTCGCACAGCAAGGCGATGGACGAGTGGAAGAAGGAAGTTGTTTCACTTGGAGGCACTCAGGTCGAATATCCCGACCTGAAGAGCGTCACCCCCTACAAGGGGCCGTACGGGTTCCAGGTCATGAGTAGCCTCATGCGGTACGGAGACTACGACGCAAAGTTTCTGAACGACTACGGTCATGGAATCATTGATTTCGAGAAATCCCACAAGGGGGAGAAGCCTGCTGAACTTTGGCGAGCCGAGGGGGATGAGTTCCCGTACCTGAATTTTGGCTCCGGAAACGACTACGGCCAAGATCCGATGGCCGGATACATGGAGGCTCTGGGGCATAACCCGCAGGCATCCCAAGATTTCTTCTACTCCAAGGAGTGGGCTGCGGGAAAGAACGACGTTGATCCCGACCTCCAATATCTCCTCAAGGGTCGGGAGTGGTTCAACGCAAATTCCAGTGCTGATGGCGATCGCGGCTTTGGATATGACGAACTGGGCCATGCCCTCCAGTCCGCCACGCTCGGGGTGCCCTACGATCAAATGAACGGAGAAGTGAACAGGGACAATAAAACAGCCAACATCATGGAACAAGTCGTGACTACAGTCATGCAGGACCCTCATTACATCAAGGACCGGCCCGGTATGGGCGACAGCCTAGGAATCATGGGGTCGGCCTACATCGACGATCTCAACTGGTCTCTTTCCAACTTTGGCGATCAGTCTGAGTATCGCCCGCTCAGCGATGCTGCGTTCAATCATCGCGGGGAGGGACATCTGAATCTCACTCACCAGTCAGCGCTCAGCTTCCTCAGCACTCTTGGGCAGCACAAGGTCTCCTACGACATTCTTTCGTCGGCACAGCAAGAGTTCACCATCGGTGGCCTGAAGGCACATCCGCATCCGGGCAACGAACTGGCTGCTATTTTGGGGACTGGCGCCAAGGTGTCCGGTGCACTTGACCAAGCTCGGGTCACGGGAATCAACGACACGTTTACCGACAAGAGCGACGACTACAGTGATGCGCTCAGTGACGCAGCCGAGTGGAAGAAATACAGCGCGAGCCAATCCATCAACACAGGTGTTTCGCTTGCAACCCTCCCCTTGGAAACGGCTGGACGGGCCGTTTCCTTCGTTGTGCCGTCGCTGGTGGAAGGGATTGGGGGTGCTTTGGAAACACATGCGAGCGTGGCGATCGACCAGGAAGTGCGCCGCCAGGAGGACACGTACAACGACAACCTCGATCGGCAAGAGGTGCGAACAAAGCAAGACTTCACAGAGAAGGCGCAATACCGCGCTATGACGCCTCTCTCCGTGTACCTGAGCACGCATCCCGATTTGAAGAATTCAGACTGGTATCTCGCTACCAAGGACCGCATGGAGCAGGGGTACAACTTTGGGCTGGGCGAGGGCGACGAGACGGATACGGACTGACGCATGCCGAAGCGACACAGTACCCTCCCCCACAAAGTGCTTCTTGTCGCACTCGGGGGTGCGCTCTTCCCGCTTGCCGGGTGTAGCGGCAGTGCGGACGAGACGCCACGAGAAAATTACCTGACTTCCCATGAGGTTTGTGGGGGTCTATCCGACTCGGCGGCTAAGACTCTGAGGGCTGTCGCTGGAACCGACAGTTTCTCCAGCGAGCCCAAGCGGGGCAGTTCGGCTCTGCCCTCTGGCATCGCGGAAGAAGTCAAGAAGAGCAACGGCGAGAAGGAGCACCTATTGTGCTCCATTGAACCTGAGAAGGTGAAAAACAGGCAACGTATTGGTTTGTACGCCAGAGTACTTAACGCACTACCTGACGCGCCGGATGAGCGCCTCCGAGGAAACATGTCCTTCAAAGTCGGGTTGCGAGGCGAAGCGTCATCCTTGGGTGCCCAGTTGTACTTCGTGTGTGCTCAAGAGGGCGTGGGCCCGGACCGCGCGCCGGTCATCAAGACGGAGTTTCGCTATGCGCCGGCAAGCCGTGGTGAGGTCTCATACAAGGGGAACATGCAGTTGCTCAACGAGGTCTCCTACCGGCTTGCGAAGCAGCTTTCTTGCCAGCAGAGCTCAGACTTGAACATGAAACAAGTAACTGAATGAGCGCGGTTCCTGCAGTGGCCAGTAGCGCGACCTGAAGGCAGGACCGTTTTTCATGCCCAGGCAATTCACAGCAGCACATCTCGCCGCCGCGGCGGCACTGGCTCTGGTGGTCGCTGGCACCGCCGGCTACTTTCTGGCTCCTGACGGGACCGAGCAGAGGATCTCGGCGGACGGCACGTGTCCGGAGGTCGGTAGAGGCGTGGCCTCGCCCTTCTCTGCCGCCGTCTATCTGCCGTGCAAGCCCGTCGGTTCCAAGCTGACCGTCAAGCCCAACCTCAGTGTTGAAGTCACGAAGCTCGACCGAGGAGGCGACGCGGACACCAACCGGTCCGATGCCGCCCAGGTGGCCCGCGCGCTCGCCACCCATGCGCAGTCGGGAGCCCATTGCGAGGACGCGGAGCGCTTGGGGCCCGTCAAGTGGACGTAGAGTTGCGTGTCTTCCGCTCCGTAGCCCTGGCTGTCGCTCTGGCGGCGACGATCGCGTCATGCGGCGCCGGTGGCGAGGACGCGGGAGTCCGGGCCGACGAGGTGTGCGGACGGTTTGCCCGAACGCCTGCCGTGGCATCGGCGCTGGCGAAGCTGGCCGGTACCGAGCGCTTCAACGAAGACTTGTCCGAACCGAAGGAAGCGGTCGCGACACTGCGCGCCGCGGACGGCAAGTTCAGCCCTGACGACGACTGGGCGGAAGTACCCGAATGTCTTCTGAGGGCGCCCGAGGGCGGTGATCCGCTCGTCACTCTGTACTTCAGGGAGGCCCTGGTCATCCTGAAGCCGCAGCCCGAGTACTTCAAGGATTACACGTATTACCGGACCGGAGCCTCGGCGGCGTCCTTGCACCGGGTGGTCTCCATCTATTTCCGTTGCCGGATGACGAAGCCCGCGAAGAGCGTCATCATCAACGCGCGTCTGGAACGGGAGAGCAAGGTCAAGCTGTCGGGCAAGAGTGAGGTCGACGCCCAGATGCTGGTGGCGAACACTGCCGCGCTGAAGATGGCCCGGCAGCTCGGCTGCCAGGGGACCGATCTCTCCCCGAGTCCGCCACGAGCGGTCTCAGGGCTCTACGGTCCACGCTGAGCCTGCCTCTTTCGGGTGATACTCCGAAGGGGCGCCACGCGGCTTGCGTGGCGCCCCCTCAAAGACTCAAGCTCAGCCCATCAGCATCCGGAACCGGGCCGCGTTCCCCTGGTCCGTGTCCTGGTAGCCGACGACGGAGTCGTCGAGGAGCTTGGCGATGCGGGCGAGTTTGTGGGTCATCTGGTCCATCTGCTCGCTGCTGTCGCGCTGGATGTCGGCGTAGGCGATCTTCGCCTCGCCCTCCCAGGTCTCGGCGACGGCCTTCACGCGGCGCATGAGGGTCTCGAGCTGTTCGGACAGGTTCTTGGCCGTGTTGCGGACGTCGCTGGCGGCCTGGGTGACGGTGTCGTAATTGACTGCGGTGCGGTCTGCTGAGTGGGTCATGATGCGTTACTCCCTCGTGGATGCGGCGGAAATCAGGCGAGGTCCGTGATGCGGCTCTTGACCTCGTAGGAGTTGTCGACCTTGCGGATGTCGGAGATCCGCTCCTGCTCCTGGTCGGTGAAGCCGCCGACGCTCGCCCGCATCGCCTCCTCCAGGTCGACGAGGTCGTCCTGGAGCTTCTTGAGGTTCTTGTTCACACCCTGCTGGACGGTGTCGAACTCCTTGCCCGCCGCGCCCTTCCAGCCGGCCTGGATCATGTCGACGACCCGGTTGAGGGACGTCACGCGCTCGCTCACCGTGTGGTGGAAGTCCCGGATGTCGTTCGCGAGTCCGGTGAGCGCGTGTGCGCTGAGGTCAACGCCCGAAGCCATACGTTCTTGCCCTCCTCTTGCTGCGACGGTGACCTTCACCACCGCGACGGGTCCGCCGGAACCGATGTCCCGGCCCTCCTGGCGGGCAAGCCCTGCTGCGTGTTCACGCGCCGCGTGGCCGCAGCGTCGCACCGCCCCCGTGCGGTACCACAGTCGTGGCACCCGGAGCCACTCTAGTCATTCCGAGTGGCCCTTCCAACTGCAAAGTCAACATACGGGAGTTCCGGCTACGGGTACCGTGACGGCTACTGTCGGCACAGAGCGTTCAAACGTGGGAAAGGGGTCGCCTCGTCATGACGGAGACGGCTGAGGAGATGAAGGCGCGCAAGGATCGTGAGCGCGACGAGCTGTACGCCCTCGACATCTCCGGTGTCACCTGGCACTGCGCGCCCGGCGCCGAGGAGCACGAGGAGCGGGTAGAGATCGCCCATCTCCCCGACGGCGCCGTGGCCATGCGGTCCTCGCTCGAACCCGAGACCGTACTGCGCTACACCGCCGCCGAGTGGCACGCCTTCGTACTCGGCGCCCGCGACGGGGAGTTCGACCTGACGCCCACCGAGCGCAACGGCGGCCTCATCGCCATCGAGGAGGCCGAGAAGGAGCGGAACGCCGCTTCCGAGTAGGGGCCCAAGAAGAGCGAGAAGGCCGGGAGGGTTCCAGTGGGGCCCTCCCGGCCTTCTCGCGTCCTCTTCAGTGCTTCAGCGGGACCACGTTCTGGAAGGGCCGTCCCTCGGACTTGCCCGCCATGGTGCCCTTTTGGATGTCGAAGGCGACGACACGGTTGGCGGGCTCGTCGATCTCGTCGCTCTCCTTGGACATGACGTAGAGCCAGTCCCGGCCGACGACCAGGCCGGGGCACTTGTCGAGCACGCCGAAGAACGGACCACGACCGCCGCCGCTCCGCCCAGCAGGCGTCTGCGGTGTCTGGCCCGGGTCCGGTCCGCCGACCGGGCGGACCCGGTGCAGACGGACGGAGGCGGGCCGAAGCTCACGCTGCGGGGTCCTTTCGGCGGCGGCGCAGGTCGCGCGTGACGATGGCCGTGCCCGCGATGACGGCGACGAGGACGACGGCGATGCCGAGCGCGTAGGTCGCGTAGCGCCGGTCGCGCTCCTCGGGGGACTCGGCGAGCGAGAAGGGCGCCACGTCGGGCACGGGCGCCTTGGACAGGCCGGGGTCGGGCGTCGGGCTGGCCGGTGCGGCGGCGAGGTCGGAGTCCTGGACGGCGCGAACGGGGTCGACCACGCCCCAGCCGACGAAGTTGTCGTGGCCGTTGACCGAACGTTCGGCGGTCTGCTCGATGCGGGTGACGATCTGGGCCGGGCTCCAGTCGCGGTGCTTCTCCTTGAGGAGGGCCGCGACGCCCGCGACGAAGGGCGCGGAGAAGCTGGTGCCGTTGTCGGTGCACTGGCCGCCGCCGGGGACGGTGGACAGGATGTCCACGCCGGGCGCGGCCACGCCCACGAAGGAGCCCGCCTGGGAGAAGGGGGCGCGTTCGTTGTTGCGGTCCGAGGAGGCGACGGCGAGGACGCCGGGGAAGGCGGCCGGGTAGGTGTTCTTGACCTTGCCGTCCAGGCCGTCGTTGCCCGCGGAGGCGACCACCACGACCCCGTGCGCGAGGGCCCGGCGTACGGCCCCGGCGAGGGCTGAGGTGCCGGAGAGCGGCTTGGTGGTGTCCTGGGAGATGTTGATGACCCCGGCGCCCTTGGCCACGGCGTGGTCGATCGCCTTGGCCATCGAGTCGGAGTCGCCGCTGTTCTGCGCGTCGTTCTGCCGGATCGGGATGATGGTGGCGTTGGGGGCGAGCCCGACGAACCCGGTGCCCGCGCGGGGGCGGGCCGCGATGATCCCGGCGACCTTGGTGCCGTGGCCGACCTGGTCGTCGGTGGGGTCGGCGCCCTTGCCCTTGGTCAGGAAGTCGCGGCCGAGCCCCTTGTCGACGGCCGGGGTGAGCTGGGGGTTCTTGGTGTCGACGCCGGTGTCGATGACGGCCACCCGGACGCCCTTGCCCTTGTCGGTGCCGCGCCACAGCTCGTCCAGCAGCACGCGCTGGAGGGACCAGGGGGTGCCCTTGACGGTCTTGGCGGGGAAGGTGCATTCGCCGCTGCCGTCCAGGTGGAGGGCGGGCGCGGGCGGGGCGGTGCCGAGGGTGGTCAGCAGTACGGCGGCGGTCAGCAGGGTTGCCTTCGCGGGCAGCACTCCTACGGCGCTCCTCATCGTGTTGTCGTCGCGTGGGAGGTGCGCGCTCACGAACCCTGCGGCTGGCGGGCGCCGTTGGTGTCGAGGCGGGGTCCCTTGGCGAGCAGTTCGGACCAGTCGGCGGGCACCTTGGCGGGGCGGACGTTCTCGTAGCCGAGCTTGACCTGGGCCTCGCTGGGCTCGGGGGTGCCGTCGGAGGACTTCTTGGCCTGGGTGCCGATGTCGGAGGTGCGGCTGTCGCTGTCGCCGTTGTTCTGGACGGCGTAGCGCAGGCCGGTGTCGGTGACCAGGAAGAGGCCGCCCGCGGTGGTCGCGGTGCCCTGGCTCTGGGTGTAGAGCAGGCCGGTGCCGGGGGTGACGTAGGTGCTGGTGCCGTCGGCGGTGATCTCGGCGGGGTAGTCCTTGCCGGCCCAGGTGCTCAGGGTGGTGGTGTTGTCTCCGGAGACGTCGCGGAGCACGCTGCACACGGTGTCGCGCCCGGAGGCGGAGTCGACGGCGTTGACCTGACTCGCCCGCTGCTGGGGCCAGTTGGCGGGCTGCTCCGCGAACGGGGCGGGGTCGGCGGTGAAGTCCTGGAGGCCGACGGTGCGGGCCTGGCCGTTCATGTTGAGCTTGCCGGTCTGGGGCGAGGTGATGAGCAGCCAGGCGGTGAAGTCGCTGACGGGCTGCACCTTGCCGGGCAGCACGACGTAGTACTTGGTGCCCTCGCCGGTCTCGGTCCGCAGCACCATGCCGACCTTGTTCTCCTCGGGGGAGAGCTGGCCGGGCACACCGGCGGGGGCGCCGACGTTCGCGGGGAGCCGGGGGAAGCGGATGGGGGCGCCCTGGTGGAGGGTGGCGAGCCATTCCTTGGTGACCGTCTGGGGCTGCCGGGTGCCGACGAGGGCGTTGGTCAGCGGGTCGTTCCCGGTGCCGGTGAGGGCGTACGCGGTGCCGTGGGCGTCGACGAGGTAGCGGGCGCCGGTGCGGGTCTTGACGTAGAGGACGTCGCCGCCGGTGAGGCGGCCGGCGCCGTCCGTCCTGGGGGCGTCGCGCGCGGCGAGGACGAAGGTGGCCTGCTGGACCGTCTCGCCCTTGCCGCCGGGCTGTTCGCACACGGCCCAGCGCTTGGCGGTGCCCGCGTCGTCGGCGGCGGGGAGCCGGTCGGGGGCGTAGGGGATGCCGAGGATGGGGCCGCGCGACAGCTTGCCGGAGTCGAGGATCTTGTCGCTGACCTGGATGACCTGGTAGCCGGCGTCGTTCATCAGCAGGCGGGCGGAGGCGAGGTTGAGCACCGGGTGCAGGCGGGTGGTTTTGCCCGTCTTGAGGACGACGTACCGGGTGGTGGACTGCTTGCCGACGATGACGCGGGTGCCGGGCTCGTCCCAGCCGGAGGGGGCGCTGGGCTGGAACATGCCCCAGGCGCCGAACACGGCCAGCGTCAACGCGCCCGCGACCAGGGTCGGTACGACGGCACGCAGCGGCTTGGGGGCGCCCTCCTCGGTCCCGGACGGCGACGGCTGGAGGAAGGCCGCGAGGGTGCGCCTCTTCGCAAACGTGTAGGCGTTGAGTTCATCCCGCCGTGATGCCATAAGTGCCTGCTTCTCCCCGTTGTCGCAGTGGCGGGCACCGGTCCCGCGCCGCGATGTCAGACCGGCCCTCTACTATGCATGGTGGCCGCCGGTGCTGGTGGAGCGGGTAGGGTACCGGGGCCTTCGAGGGGCCCGAATGGGATGCCGGGACCTGTGAGTTGTGAGTGATACGGGGGGATTCGGTGATGGCTTCCGTTACGCGGTCGCGCTTGCGGGGCCGGGCGCGGGCCGAGGAGCCTCGCGCGCCCGAGCCGGAGCCGGGGGGCGCTCAGGCGGAGTCGGGGACTCCGCCCGCTTCCGGCGGAACCCACTTCCGTACGACGAGCGGGCAGGTCGGATCGTTTCGCCTGCAACGGCTCGTACTGCTGGAGCTGGCCGTCGCCGTCCTGGTCGTCGGCTGGGTGATCTCGCCGTTCGCGCTGATGCCCGCGGGACTGGTCGCGCTGGCGCTGGTGCTGCTCGCGGTGGTGCGCCGCCGGGGGCGCACACTGCCCGAATGGCTGATCACCGCACGGGCGTTGAGGGCGCGTCAACAGCGCGCCAGGAACACCCCCGTCCCGCCGGGCACCGAGCCCGCACTGGTGCCCGCGCTCGAGTGCGAGCCCGCGCTGCGGACCTACTCGTACGGGGGACGCGACCGGCGCCCGGTCGGCATGGTGGGTGACGGCACGTTCCTCACCGCCGTGCTCCAGGTGGAGGCCGACGCGACGGCACTGCGCGCCGACCGCAACCGCCAGCCGCTCCCCCTCGCCCTGGTGCGGGACGCCCTGGAGGTCGACGGCATCCGGCTGGAGTCCGCCCAGGTGGTGCTGCACACCCAGCCCGCGCCCGCACTGCACCTCCCCCAGCAGTCCGTGGCCGTCGCCAACTACCTGCCGCTGCAGGAGCAGACGGGCGCTCCGGCCGTCCGGATCACCTGGATCGCGCTGAAACTCGACCCCGAGCTGTGCGCGGAGGCCGTGGCCGCGCGCGGGGGCGGGCTCGCGGGGGCGCAGAAGTGCGTGGCGCGGGTCGCGGACCATCTGGCGAGCCGGCTGACGGGCGCGGGCATGCGGGCGACCATCCTCGACGAGGAGGAGCTGATCGGCGCGCTCGCCACCTCCGCCTCCGCCAACCCGCTGGTCACGGCCGAGGCCGGGCGCGGTGAGCGGCGCGAGCGGCGCACCGAGGAGTCCGGGCGCGGCTGGCGCTGCGACAACCGGCGGCACACCACGTACTGGATACGGCGCTGGCCCCGACTGGGCGGTGAACGGGGCGAGACGCTGCCGCAGTTCGTCGCGCTGGTGACGGCGACCCCGGCGCTGGCCACCACGTTCAGTCTCACCCTCGCGCGCGCGGAGCGGCAGGAGGTCGCACTGACCGGTCACCTGCGGGTGACGGGACGCAGCGACGACGAACTCGTGGCCGCGCGCCGCTCGCTGGAGGGCGCGGCCCGGCACGCCGGGGCGGGTCTCGCCCGGCTGGACCGTGAGCAACTGCCGGGCATGCTGGCCACGTTGCCGCTGGGAGGCGCGCGATGACGAGCACACAGGCGACGGAGGCGCCCGCGCGCGCGGGGTCGGGGCTGCGCCGGGCCGGGGAGCGGCTGCGGCAGGGCTTCGGGCTGCTCGGCCCCCGGCACGGCCGGCACCTGCTGCCCGCCGCCGAACTGGACGCGCTGGCGCTGCCCATCGGGGACGACGGCGTGGTGGCCGGCGTGGACACCGAGGGGCGCCCGGCCGTACTGGGCGTCAACCGGCCGACCCCGTACGACGTGGTGCTGATCGGCGGCCTGTGGACGGCGCAGGTGCTGGCGCTGCGCACGGCGGCCACGGGCGCGCGGGTCGCGGTGGAGACCGGCCGGCCGCAGGCGTGGATGCAGATGGTGCACGCCATGGGCGGCGGGCAGAACGGCCTCTCGGTGTACGAGGTGGGCCGGGTGCCTCCGCAGGGCGCGTCCGCGGGCACGCCGGTGCTGGTGGTGCGGGACTGCGGGATGCGGCCGCCGCGGGGGCGGGTGGCGGCGGGGCCCTGGCAGTCGGTGGTGACGCTGCTGCCGTATCTCTCCCCGGTCGCGCCCCGGTTGCTGCGCCAGGCGCGGCTCACCGGCATCCAGCGGGTCTCGCCGGACGAGGCGGCCGAGCTGGGGCGCACGATGGGGCTGTCGCGTACCGAGGTCGAGTCGCTGCCGGGGCTGCCCGACGGGGTCACCCTGTGGTGCACCGACCGGGACCGGCAGTACGTGCTGACGCAGCCCACCGACGCCGAGATCGGACTGCTGGGCAACCCGCGCCGGATGGACTGAACCGACCTTTTCCGTCCGCTTTGTTCGCGTTGTGAGCGTTCCGGGTGTGAACCGGGCCTGCCGGGGTGGGGCTCGTGGTGATTAGGCTGGGAGCGGGCGCGATGCCGAAACCTGTGGACGGGCGCCGTCCCTGGGGGGAGCACCGGTGGACCGGACCGTCGTACGGCCCGGTCGGCCCGGCACGCGATGAAAGTGCTCGACCACACCAGGAGGAACTGTGAGCAGCGATCGGGACGGTATGCGCGGGGGCTGGGCCACACCCGACGACGACCAGCCCGACGCGGAGTCGGCCGTCGAGAACACGGGCGAGTTCACGATCGACTACGCGCCGCCCGCCTGGTACACGCAGAACGCGTCAGCCTCCGGCGGTTCGGCGGGTGGGGGTACGCACGGTTCCGGTGAGCCTGCTCCGGTGCCGCCGTTCCCGTCGACGCCGCCCGGTGCGCCGTACGCCCCTTCCGCGCCCTCCGCTCCGCCCGCGCCGCCGGTCGGCAGTCCGGTGCCGGTGCCGCAGCTTCCGACGGGGTTCGAGGCGCAGGGGGCCGATGACGCGTCGGCGCCCGTGCCGGAACCCGAGCCGGAGAACGGGGACTTGGAGTCCGGGGCGACCATGCGCTTCTCCGCCGCCGCGCTGAAGCGGGAGATCGCGGAGCGGGAGGCGGCCGAGGACGCGGCGGACAGCGGCGAGGAGGACGCCGGGGGCGCGGCCGGTGCGGACGCGGCCGGTGCGGACGCGCAGGGTGCGGCCAGTGCGGACGCAGCCGGTGCGGACGCGGATGTTGCCGCTGCCCCCGCCGAGGACCGCGACGACGAGCCGAGCGCCACCGCTGAGACCGAGGACGAGGACGTCCCGGCCGAGGCGGAGTCCGCTCAGGACGAGCCCACCGAGGACGAGCCCGAGCAGGAGGCCGAGGCCCCGGAGGCCGACGCCGAGCGCGAGGACGCCCCGGCCACAGAGCCCGCCGCCGAGACCCCCGCCGCCTGGACTCCCCCGCCCGCCCCGCAGCAGGGCGTCCCCCCGTTGCCCCCGTCGTACCAGCCCGCCGCGCCCGCCCCGGCGGCACAGTGGCCCGCGCAGGCCGGTCCCATGCCGGGCCAGCCGCCGCACGCGCCCGCGCCCCCGCAGCAGCCGCCCGCCCCGCCGCAGCCCGCCCCGGCCGCGTGGGACCAGTCGGCCCCCAACCAGCCGACCCCGCCTCCCGGTTACGGCTTCCCGCCCCAGCAGCAGAACGCTCCCCAGCAGCCGCCCGCACCGGGCCACGGCTTCCCCGCACAGCCCAACCCCGCTGCGCCGCAGCCCGGTTACGGCTTCCCGCAACAGCAGCAGCCGACGGCACCCACCCCGCCGCCCGGCCCCGCCGCCCCGCGCCAGCAGACCGTCTCCCCGCAGCCCACGAACCCCCCTGCGGCGCCCGCTGGTTACGGCTTCCCACAGCCCCCGGCCGCCTCTACTCCACCCCCCGGCCACGGCTTCCCGCAGGGGCCCGAGGGGCAGCCCCCGACCGCCCCGGCCTCGCCGCCCGGCGTCGCCGCCCCGCGCCAGCAGACCGACGCCCCTCAGCCGCCCAACTCCGCTGCCTCCGCGCCCGGTTACGGCTTCCCGCAGCCCCCGACCGCCCCGGCCTCTCCCCCAGGCCCCACCTTCCCGCGCCAGCAGACCAACTCCCCCCAGCCGCCCAACACCGCTGCCTCCGCGCCCGGTTACGGCTTCCCCCAGCAGCCCCCCGCCGCCCCGGCCTCTCCCCCAGGCCCCACCTTCCCGCGCCAGCAGACCGACTCCCCCCAGCCGCCCAGCCCGCCCGCCGGTTACGGCTTCCCGCAGCCACCGGCCACCCCCACCCCGCCCCCCGGCTACGCCTTCCCCCAGCAGCAGACCGACTCCCCGCAGCCCAACTCCCCTGCACCGCAGCCCGGTTACGGCTTCCCGCAAGGCCCCGAGGGTCAGCCGCCCGTAGACCCCCGGGCCGGTGCCGCGTGGCCGCAGCCCGTGCAGCACGACCAGCGGCAGCCCACGCATCCCGGTGCCGCGCCGCTCGGTTACACCGCGGCCGTGGAGCTGTCCTCCGACCGTCTGCTGAACAACAAGCGGCAGAAGACGCGCAGCGGGCGTCCTGCGGCGGCCGCGTCCCGGTTCAAGCTGGGCGGCAAGAAGGAGGAGGCGGAGCGGCAGCGCAAGCTGGAGCTGATCCGTACCCCGGTGCTGTCCTGCTACCGGATAGCGGTGATCAGCCTCAAGGGCGGCGTCGGCAAGACGACCACGACGACCGCGCTGGGTTCCACCCTGGCCTCGGAGCGCCAGGACAAGATCCTCGCCATCGACGCCAACCCGGACGCGGGCACGCTGGGCCGCCGGGTGCGCCGGGAGACCGGCGCGACCATCCGTGACCTGGTGCAGGCGATCCCGCATCTGCACTCGTACATGGACATCCGCCGGTTCACCTCGCAGGCGCCGTCCGGCCTGGAGATCATCGCCAACGACGTGGACCCGGCCGTGTCGACCACGTTCAACGACGAGGACTACCGGCGCGCGATAGACGTGCTCGGCCGCCAGTACCCGGTCATCCTGACCGACTCCGGCACCGGTCTGCTCTACAGCGCGATGCGCGGGGTGCTGGACCTCGCCGACCAGCTCATCATCATCTCCACGCCCTCGGTGGACGGCGCGAGCAGCGCCAGCACCACGCTGGACTGGCTGTCCGCGCACGGCTACGCCGACCTGGTCTCCCGCTCGATCACGGTCATCTCCGGGGTCCGCGAGACCGGCAAGATGATCAAGGTCGACGACATAGTGTCGCACTTCGAGACGCGCTGCCGGGGCGTGGTCGTGGTGCCGTTCGACGAGCATCTGTCGGCCGGTGCCGAGGTCAACCTCGACATGATGCGCCCCAAGGTGCGCGAGGCGTACTTCACGCTCGCGGCGATGGTCGCCGAGGACTTCGTACGGCACCAGCAGGCGCACGGGCTGTGGACCAGGGACGGCAACCCGCCGCCGGTCGCCGCGCCGCCGATGCCGGGACAGCAGGCTCCCGGCCAGCCCTACCCGCCTCAGCAGCCCCAGCCGTTCGTGCCCGGCCAGCAGCAGTACCCGTACCCGCCGCAGCAACCGCAGCCGGGCCAGCCGTACCCCCCGCAGCCCGGCCCGCAGCAGTACCCGTATCCCGGCCCGCCCCAGGCGCCCCCGCAGCAGTAACCCCACCTAACGAAGGGCGGCCGGTGCTCAGCGCACCGGCCGCCCTTTCACATCGAGAAGCGCTACGCGTCCGCGGCCACGATCTCCCGGCACCGCTCCACGTCGGCGCCCATCTGCACCAGCAGGTCGTCCAGCGAGTCGAACTTCGCCTGGCCGCGCACATAGGCGAGGAACTCCACGGCGACGTGCATCCCGTACAGGTCGAGGCCGACGCGGTCGATGGCGTACGCCTCCACCGTTCGCTCGGTGCCGTCGAACTGCGGGTTGGTGCCGACCGAGATCGCGGCGGGCATCGTCTCGCCCTGGGCGTACAGGTACCCGGCGTAGACGCCGTCGGCGGGGATGGCGGTGTGCGGCAGGGTCTCCACGTTGGCGGTGGGGAAGCCGAGTTCGCGGCCGCGCTGGGCGCCCCGGACGACCACGCCCTCCACCCGGTGCGGGCGGCCCAGGATCTCGCGGGCCCCGGCGACATCGCCCTCGGCGATCAGGTTGCGGGTCAGGGTGGAGGAGAACGGCTTGCCGCCGCCCGCCGCGCCGGTGACGTACAGGTCGACGATCTCCACCTCGAAGTCGTAGACCCGGCCCTGCTCGGCGAGGAAGTCCACGGTGCCGGCCGCGCGGTGGCCGAAGCGGAAGTTCGGGCCCTCCACGACGGCCTTGGCGTGCAGCTTGTCGACCAGCACCTTGACGACGAAGTCGGCCGGGGAGAGCTGGGAGAACTCGGTGGTGAAGGGCAGCACGAGCACCGCGTCGACCCCGAGGTCCGCCATCAGTTCGCAGCGGCGCGGGTGCGGGGCGAGCAGCGGGGGGTGGCTGCCGGGCCGTACGACCTCGCTGGGGTGCGGGTCGAAGGTGACCACGACGGCCGGGACGCCCAGCTTGCGGGCGCGGTCGACGGCGTGCTCGATGATCAACTGGTGGCCGCGGTGGACCCCGTCGTAGGACCCGATGGTGACGACGCTGCGCCCCCAGTCCTGAGGGATGTCCTCCAAGCCACGCCAGCGCTGCACTGTGACCGCTCCTCGAACCCGTGTCCGTGTCTGACTCTTGTGCAGGTCCAAGAGTGCCATGCCGGGTCACCGGGCTCCGCATCGGTACGCCCCCTGTGACCGGGCGCACGCCGAAAACCCCTGTTCACGCGGGTACGGGCGTCCCGGCGCGCTCCTCGATCGCGCGCCGGACACCGGGGCCGACGACGGCGGCCCACTCCTCCGGCGCCTCCGCAAGCCAGCGGGCGAGCCGGGCGCCGAACCCGGGCAGCTCCCGGACCAGGCCGGTGAGCCGGTGCTCGCCGCCCCCGGCGGTACGGCCGAGGAGCCGGGCGGTGCGGTGGACGAGCCCGCGGGCCTCCGCCACGACCGGGTCCGCGCCGTCGCCGTCCAGGAGGGTGGCGGCCGCGCGCAGGACCGCGACCAGAACGTCCGGGTCCCGTTCGTGAGCGAGCAGCAGGTCCAGGAGTTCGCGGCGCAGCGGGGTGGTGGCCGGGGTGCCGGGGGCGACGAGGACGGCGGCCAGGGCGGCGCGGGGCGCCTCGAAGCCCTTGCCGAGCAACCCGGTGAGCAGCGGCAGCAGCTCGGTGCGGGCGGTGGGGCCGAGGCCGAGGCGGCGGTCGACGTACTCGGCGACGCACGGGGCGGCCTCCGCGCGGGGCGCGACCGTCTCCCGGACCAGGGCGGCGATACGGCGGGCGAGCGCCGGGTCGGTGACGTCGGCGAGGGCGCGCAGGGTGACGGCGGGGTCGGGGGCGGCGCGCAGCCGGGCGCGGAAGGCGTCGAGCACGGTGTCGGGGTGGGTGGCCAGGGCGGGGAGGAGCGCGCTGGGCGGCAGGCCGCGGTCGCCGGCCGTGAAGTGGCGCAGCGCCCGCGGGAGGTGCTGGTCGCGGCTGACCGGGTCGACGGTCAGCAGGGCGAGCGCGCCGCCGTGCAGGGCACGGTCGGCGGGGCGGGCCAGCAGGGCGTGGGCGGCGCGGCGCAGCAGGGTGTGGTCGGCGGAGGTGCCGGTGTGGGGCGCGGTGCGGCGGGCGAGGACCAGTGCGGTGGCCCGGCGGCCGGGGTCCTCGTCGCGGGCCCAGCGGTCGACGGCGCGGCAGGCGGCGGAGGGCTCGTCCTCGGCGAGGACGGCGAGGAGCTCGACGGCTCTGCGGTGGCCGCTGTCGATCAGGGCCTCGGTGAGGTGGTCGAGCGCGCCGTAGCGGTGGGTGTGCAGCAGGGCCTGGGCGGCGGTGGCCACGGTGGCGTGCGGGGTGGCGGGCAGCGGGCGCTCGTCCTCGAACCAGCGGGTGAGGTACGGCTGTCCGGCGGCCGGGTCGGCGGCGAGCAGCCGGGCCGCCGCGTCCAGGTACCGCTCCCCCGCCCCCTCGGCCACCGCCGGATCGGCCGGCACCAGCCGCCGCAGCAGGGCGAACCGCTCGGCGTCGGGCAGTGCGAGCGCGGTCCAGAAGGTGGGCCCGAACTCCCCGGGCACCGCCTGCCCCGCGCGCCGCCAGGCCACGAGCCGGTCGGCCAGGAAGCGCAGCTCCTCCCGATAGGGCAGCGCGTCCGGGGCGCGCAGCAGGGTCCGGGAGAGCAGCCGGGCGGCCCACCAGGAACCGGGGTCCAGATCGAGGGCGTCGGCCAGCTCCCGCAGCCGGAAGGCGAGTTGACGGGGTCCACGACGGCGTCCGAGGAGCAGCAGGGCCTGGACGACGGGCCCGATCCGGTGGTGCGGCACCGGCATCACCCCGGCCGGGCGCTCGGCGCGCGGGCGGTGGACCAGGACGTGCAGCGCCTCGTCCAGGTCGAGATGTGTGCCCTGCACCCAGTCCGCGAACTCCTCGTGCGCGAACCGGTATCCGCCCCCGGAACGGACCAGCAGCCCCTCGTCCAGCACGGCCGACGCCCACCCGGTGCCCCCGCCGAGCCGGGCCGGAGCACGCCCGTGCGGAAAGACGGCCGCGAAGCTCTCCCGGTCCAGCAGGCCCAGCCCGTGCCCGAGCGCCCGCCGGGCGGCCTCGTGCACCTGCCCGGCGACCCGGGTGGCGAGGCGCCGTACGGCACTGTCATCGAGCCCATTGGCGGCGGCGATGCGCTCGGCGACGCGGAGGCACGTCAGGTCGAGGTGGGCGGCGAAGACGTCGTGCCGGTCCAGCGGGCGCGGGGGCGGGTCGGCCGGGAGCACGGACAGCAGGCGGGGGGTGAGCGTAGGCCGGGTGTCGGCGTCGGTGAGGGCTCCGTCGGGGACGACGTGCGGGCGCACGGGCGCGTCGGCCGGAAGCTCGGACCGGAGCCGCAGCGCGAGCGGGTGCCGGGCGTCGGCATCGGGGACGCCGTGCCGGTCCGGCGCCCGCACGGGCGCGTGGGCCGGGAGCGCGGCCCGCACCTCGGACAGCAGCCGTAGGGCCAGCGGATGTCGGGCGTCGGCGTCGGTGAGGGCGCCGTCGGGGACGCCGTACCGGGAGCGGGCGGTACGGGCCTCCTGGCGGGTGAGCGCGGTCAGGCGCAGGCGCGCGGGGAACTGCTCGGCGGCGGTCTCCCAGAACTCCTCCCCGCAGGCCAGCACCAGCCGGGCGCCGGTGGCGCGCAGCCACTCGGCGGTCCCCGTGGCCCACTCGGGCAGCAGGGCGGGCGGCATCTCCTCGGGGGCGTCGAGACAGATCAGCAGCGGGCGCCCCTCGCGGGCGGCGAGCGCGGCCAGCGGTTCGGGGTCGAGGTCGCCGAGGTCGGCGGTGCGGGCCGGTCCCGAGGCGGCGGCCATGGGCGCGGCCCGCTCCAGCGCGCGGCGGACGGCGTCGGCCACGGAGTCGTCGGTGCCCCGCAGGTCGGCCCCGCGCAGCCACAGCGTGGGAGCCGGGGCGTCGCCCCGCCGGCGCCGGGCCGCGAGCGCCGCCAGCTCGGTCGTACGGCCGCTGCCGGGGTCGCCGGTGAGCGCGAGCACGGGGTGCGGCCCCGCCATGAAGTCGGCCAACTCCCTTGCCACCGAGGCACGTTCGACGATCCCGGTCAGTCCGGTGAGGGTGCCGGGCGGGCCGTCCTGGCTGACGGAGGCGGCGCAGAGCTGGAGGACACCGGCGAGGTTGAGGTCGGTGCCGTAGGCCGGGACGGTGGCCGCGTTGCGGGCGAGCAGCGCGGTGAGCGCGGGGTCCGTCTCGCCGCCGGGGCGTACGGGGGCGGCGAAGCCGGAGTCCCGGCCGGCGGCGCGCAGGGAGGCGCCGAGGACGCCGAGGACCGCACCGGTACGGGCGTCGAGCACGGGCCCGCCGGTCGTGCCCCCGCCGGGTCGGAGCGCGTCGCGGGCGGCGGTGCCGAGCGCGAGTTCCAGCGCGTCGTCCAGCACCCGGCTGCGGCCGCCGGCCGGGTAGGCGGCGGGCGCGGCGGTGAGCACGCGCGCCTCGCGCCGGCCGCCCGCGATGATCCGTACGTAGGTGCCCGCCTCGATACGGTCGCGCACGGTCAGCGGCAGCGGGGCGACGCCCAGGTTCTCGGTGCGGACGAGCGCGAGCCCGTGGCGCGGCAGCGGGACGACGGCCTCGGCGTCGACCACGCGGGTGCGGTCGTCGGCCGCGCGCAGGAGGAGCCGGTCCAGGCCGTCGACGGCCTCGTGGCTGGTGAGCAGGGTGCCGTGGTGGTCGGCGAGGAAGCCGACGCCGCGCAGGCGCCCGGAGAGGTCGCGGATCTGCACCAGGGCGTCCGCGAAGTCGCCCACGCCGCCGCTCCCCGTTCGCGGCCCCTCTCCCGCCATGGTCCTGCCTCCCCAGCCGTGCACCCGCGTCTCACCTCGACGGTAGGCGCGCGATGATCACCGGAACAGGGCGTGGAGAGAAAGCGCCCCCTTCCGCTCCCCCGGTTCACTCCGAGCGCCCGGCCGGACGGGTGAATACGCGGTGCGGAGTGGATAGAGGTCAGGGGTGGGGGAACCGAGGGGGGACCGTGGAGCGGCGGATGTGGCACGTACCCCGTGACCGCCGCTCCACGGGCAAAAGACCCGCTCAGCCGAAGACGGCGAGGCTCTTGGCCTTGCCCTTCTGTTCCTCGACCAGCGCGAGGAAGCGGCCCTCGGGGTCGAACACCGCGACGGGACCGGCGCCCGCGTACACGTCGGGCATCTCCAGCCGGACACCGTTGAGCAGCAGCCTGCCGCGCTTGGTGTCCACGTCCCAGCGCGGGAACGCGGCGGACGCGGCCTCCGCGACCGGCATCACGGTCAGCTCGGCCTGGAGCTGGTCCAGGGTCCGCGCGGAGTCGAGCTTGTACGGGCCGACCCGCGTCCGGCGCAGCGCCGTGAGGTGGCCGCCGACGCCCAGGTCGGCGCCCAGGTCGCGGGCGAGGGCGCGGATGTAGGTGCCGGAGGAGCACACCACGGAGACGACCAGGTCGAGTACGGGGGTGCCATCCTCGGCGACCGCGTCGCGGACGTCGTACACCGTGAAGGAGGAGACGGTCACCGGGCGGGCCGGGATCTCGAAGTCCTCGCCCTCACGGGCCCGCTTGTAGGAGCGGACGCCGTCGATCTTGATGGCGCTGACCTTGGACGGCACCTGCATGATGTCGCCGCTGAGCTTGGCGATCCCGGCGTCGATCGCCTCGCGGGTCACCTTGGAGGCGTCCGTGGACGAGGAGATCTCGCCCTCGGCGTCGTCGGTGAGGGTGTTCTGGCCGAGCCGGACGGTGCCCAGGTACTCCTTCTCGGTCAGGGCGAGGTGCCCGAGGAGCTTGGTGGCGCGCTCCAGACCGAGGACGAGGACACCGGTGGCCATGGGGTCGAGCGTGCCGGCGTGGCCGACGCGGCGGGTCCGGGCGATCCCGCGCATCTTGGCGACCACGTCGTGCGAGGTGAAGCCCGACGGCTTGTCCACGATGACAAGGCCGTCGGGCGGGGTGGGCTTGGTCATTCTGCGGCGTCGTCCGTCTCGTCGTCGGACTCCGGCTTGCGGTACGGGTCCGCGCCACCGGCGTACGCGGCGCCCGAGGACGCCTCGCGCACCTGGGCGTCGGACTGCCGGGCCCGGTCGAGGAGGTCCTCGATGTTGCGGGCGGTGTCCGGCAGGGCGTCCGCGACGAAGGTCAGCGTCGGCGTGAACTTCACCCCGGCCGCGCGGCCGACCTCGGAGCGCAGGATGCCCTTGGCGCTCTCCAGGCCGGCGGCCACGGCCGCCCGCTCCTCGTCGTCGCCGTAGACCGTGTAGAAGACGGTCGCCTCCCGCAGGTCACCCGTGACCCGCGTGTCCGTGATGGTGACGTGCGAGCCGAGCCGCGGGTCCTTGATCCCACGCTGCAGCTTCTGGGCCACCACCTCACGGATGAGGTCCGCCAGCCTTTTCGCCCGAGCGTTGTCGGCCACTGGTCCGTCTCCCGTTCTTTCTTCTTCTTCGCGTTCTTCGCGTTTCTTCGGTCAGTCGTCGTCGCCGTGGAAGCGCCGTCGTACGGACAGCAGCTCCACTTCCGGGCGGGCGGCGACCAGCCGTTCGCACTGGTCCAGTACGTCGGTGAGGTGCGCGGCGTCGCCGGACACCGTGGCGAGGCCGATGAGGGCTCGCCGGTGCAGGTCCATGTGGTCCACCTCGGCCGCGCTCACGGAGTACTTCCGCTGG
Source organism: Streptomyces bauhiniae (assembly GCF_004784475.1). Lineage (GTDB taxonomy): Bacteria > Actinomycetota > Actinomycetes > Streptomycetales > Streptomycetaceae > Streptomyces > Streptomyces seoulensis. Next base: position 13,987 of record NZ_SRRT01000014.1, on the reverse strand, counting down.
AGTTCGGCGACGATCGGGCGGACGACGGAGCGCTTCTCCTTCAGCGAGTGGACGTCGCCTAGGAGGAGGTCGAAGGACAGAGTCCCCACGTACATGTGAAACCGGTTAACCCGCCGGCCCGGGATCGGTGGTTCTAGCACCGTACCGCTTACCCGCCGGTGGCTCGACAGGGTTTCCGCGCCGCCTGGGGGCTCCGCCCCCAGACCCCCGTTTCCCACCCACCCACCCGTCTCGGTCGGCTTTATAGCCAACAGTTTCGGGTGGCGGGTGGGCATAGGCCGGGGGTCTGGGGGCGGAGCCCCCAGGACGGCGCGTCGGCCGACGGAACCCGGAAGGTCCCCTCGGCCGACGCACAGCGCAGCGTTACGCTCGCGGCTTCTCGCGCATCTCGTACGTCGCGATGACGTCGTCGACCTTGATGTCGTTGAAGTTTCCGAGGTTGATACCACCCTCGAAGCCTTCGCGGATCTCGGTGACGTCGTCCTTGAAGCGACGCAGACCGGAGATGTTGAGGTTCTCGGCGATGACCTTGCCGTCGCGGAGGAGGCGCGCCTTGGTGTTGCGCTTGACCTCGCCCGACCGGACCAGGACACCGGCGATGTTGCCCAGCTTGGACGACTTGAAGACCTCGCGGATCTCCGCCGTGCCGAGCTCGACCTCCTCGTACTCCGGCTTGAGCATGCCCTTGAGGGCCGCCTCGATCTCCTCGATGGCCTGGTAGATCACCGAGTAGTACCGGACGTCGACACCCTCGCGCTCCGCCATCTGCGCCGCGCGGCCCGCAGCGCGGACGTTGAAGCCGATGACGATGGCGTCGGAGCCGGTCGCCAGGTTGATGTCGGACTCGGTGACCGCACCCACACCGCGGTGCAGGATGCGGATGTCGACCTCTTCGCCGACGTCGAGCTGGAGCAGCGAGGACTCGAGAGCCTCCACCGAACCGGACGCGTCGCCCTTGATGATGAGGTTGAGTTCCTGCACCAGACCGGCCTTGAGGGCCTCGTCCAGGTTCTCCAGGGAGAACCGGACACCGCGCCGGGCGAAGTTGGCGTTGCGCTCGCGCGCCGCCCGCTTCTCCGCGATCTGACGGGCCGTACGGTCCTCGTCGACGACCAGGAAGTTGTCGCCGGCGCCCGGGACGTTGGTGAGACCGAGGACGAGGACCGGGGTCGAGGGACCCGCCTCTTCCACGTTCTCGCCCTTGTCGTCGAGCATCGCGCGGACACGGCCGTACGCGTCGCCGACCACCATGGTGTCGCCGACCCGCAGGGTGCCTCGCTGGACCAGGACGGTCGCGACGGCGCCGCGGCCACGGTCGAGGTGGGACTCGATCGCGATGCCCTGCGCGTCCTGCTCCGGGTTGGCCCGCAGGTCGAGCGAGGCGTCCGCGGTCAGGACCACGGCCTCCAGCAGGCTCTCGATGTTGAGGCCCTGCTTGGCGGAGATGTCGACGAACATGGTGTCGCCGCCGTACTCCTCGGCCACCAGACCGTACTCGGTGAGCTGACCGCGCACCTTGGTCGGGTCGGCACCCTCGACGTCGATCTTGTTGACCGCGACCACGATCGGCACGTCGGCCGCCTTGGCGTGGTTCAGCGCCTCGACCGTCTGCGGCATGACGCCGTCGTTGGCCGCGACGACCAGGATCGCGATGTCGGTCGACTTCGCACCACGGGCACGCATGGCGGTGAACGCCTCGTGACCCGGGGTGTCGATGAAGGTGATCTTGCGCTCTTCGTCGTTGACCTCGGTCGTGACCTGGTACGCACCGATGTGCTGCGTGATACCGCCGGCCTCGCCCGCGACGACGTTCGTCTTGCGGATGGTGTCCAGCAGTCGGGTCTTACCGTGGTCGACGTGACCCATGACGGTCACGACCGGCGGACGCGCGACGAGGAACTCCTCGCCACCCTCGTCCTCGCCGAACTCGATGTCGAAGGACTCGAGCAGCTCGCGGTCCTCCTCCTCCGGGCTGACGATCTCGATGACGTAGTTCATCTCGCCGGCCAGGAGCTGCAGCGTCTCGTCCGAGACGGACTGCGTGGCGGTGACCATCTCGCCGAGGTTCATCATCACGGCGACGAGCGACGCCGGGTTGGCGTTGATCTTCTCCGCGAAGTCGGTGAGGGACGCACCGCGCGACAGGCGGACGGTCTGTCCGTTGCCGCGAGGCAGCATCACGCCGCCGACCGACGGGGCCTGCATGGCCTCGTACTCCTGGCGCCTCTGCCGCTTCGACTTGCGACCGCGACGCGCGGGACCGCCGGGACGGCCGAAGGCGCCCTGCGTGCCACCACGGCCACCCGGACCACCGGGACGACCGCCGAAGCCGGGACGGCCACCGCCGCCACCGCCGGGACGGCCGGCGAAGCCGCCGCCACCGCCACCGGGACCACCGGGACGGCCGGCGAAGCCGCCGCCGCCACCGCCACCCGGACGACCGGCGAAGCCGCCGCCGCCCGGACGACCGCCGCCGCCACCGGGACGACCGCCGGCACCGGGACCGCGGCCACCGGGGCCACCGCCGCCGGGACGCGGGCCCGCGGCGGGACGCTGCGGCATCATGCCGGGGTTGGGACGCGGACCGGCCGGGCCGGGACGCGGGCCGCCCTGCGGGCGGGGCATGCCGGCGGGCGACGGACCGGGACGGCCCGGAGCCTGCGGACGGGGACCGCCGCCCTGAGCGCCCGGACCCTGCGGACGGGGACCGGCGCCGGGGGCACCGGGACCGCCGGCGGGGCGGGGGCCGCCCTGCGGACGGGGCGCCTGCGGGCGCGCCATGCCGGTGGAGCCACCGGACGTGAAGGGGTTGTTGCCCGGGCGGGGACCCGCCGGACGGGCGCCGGGACGCTGGCCCTGGCCACCGGGGCGCGGGGCGCCCTGGCCGGGACGGCCCGACTGGCCCTGACCCTGACCGCCCTGGCCGGGAGCGGCCGGACGGGCGCCACCGGGCTTGGGGGCGCCGGGACGGGCACCGCCGGAACGCGGGGCCTGCGTGGCGGGACCCTGCGCGGCGGGGGCCTGCGGAGCCTGGGCGGCCGGCGGAGCGGTGAACTCCGGGGCGGCCGGGGCCGGGCGCGGCGCGGGCTTGGGACCCGGCACCGGACGCGGGCCGGAGGCGGCCGGCGCGGGAGCCGCCGGGGCAGCGGGCTGCTGCGCGGCGGGCTTGGGGGCGCCCGGCTTCGGGGCAGCCGGACGAGCCGACGGCGCCGGGGAGGGCGCGCCGGGCTTGGGGGTTGCCTTGCGCGGGGCGGGCTTGCCGGCGGACTTGCCGTTGCCACCGCCCTGGAAGGCGTCGGTCAGCTTGCGTACGACAGGCGCTTCGATCGTCGAAGACGCCGAACGGACGAATTCACCGAGTTCTTGGAGCTTGGCCATGACGACCTTGCTCTCGACACCGAACTCCTTGGCGAGTTCGTATACCCGGACCTTAGCCACTTCGCTCCTTTGAGGTCCGGGTGATGCCGGACCGTCGCTAGTTCATGGGCGTACTCATCGCGTACTCATCGAGTGCTCATCGCAATCTCGACCTGCTTTCGACTCGCGAGGTACCAGGCCGCCACGGTGTTCCGGGCGGCGCTTCTTACGGTGTTGCCTGCTCGGCAACTGTTGTCTGCTCGACGTATCGGCGCAACGCGTTTGTGTCGAGCGCTCGCGGGGCGCGCAGTGCCCGCGTGAACGCCCGGCGGCGAACCGCCTGGTCCAGACAGACCGGTGCCGGGTGTACATAAGCACCCCGGCCGGGCAGCGTACCGCGAGGATCGGGGACGCAGGCGTCCTCGATCATCACGATCCGCAGTAGATCGTTCTTGGCCGCCCGCTTCCGGCACCCCACACAGGTGCGTTCAGGGCATGCTCGGGTGTGCGTCCGGCCAGACACGGTTAAGTCTACCTCCCCGTACCGACCTCACCCCTTTGGGGCAGAGATCGAACAGTTGCAGTGTGGTGAACGGTCACGATCGGTCGGCACCAGTCGGCGCGCTAGTCGGTGACCTGCTCGGTGTCCGGCCGGATGTCGATGCGCCAGCCGGTGAGACGGGCGGCGAGCCGGGCGTTCTGGCCCTCCTTGCCGATCGCCAGCGAGAGCTGGTAGTCCGGCACGGTGACCCGGGCGGAGCGGGCGGCGAGGTCCACGACCTCCACCTTGCTCACCCGGGCGGGTGACAGGGCGTTCGCCACCATCTCGGCCGGGTCGTCCGACCAGTCGACGATGTCGATCTTCTCGCCGTTCAGCTCGCCCATCACGTTGCGCACCCGGCCGCCCATCGGGCCGATGCAGGCGCCCTTGGCGTTCAGGCCCGAACGGGTGGACCGTACGGCGATCTTGGTGCGGTGGCCGGCCTCGCGGGCGATGGCGGCGATCTCCACGGAGCCGTCCGCGATCTCCGGCACCTCCAGGGAGAACAGCTTCTTCACCAGGTTGGGGTGGGTGCGCGAGAGGGTGACCGAGGGGCCGCGCACACCCTTGGCGACGCGGACCACGTAGGACCGCAGCCGCATGCCGTGCTGGTAGGTCTCGCCGGGGACCTGCTCCTGCACCGGCAGGATGGCCTCCAGCTTGCCGATGTCGACCAGCACGTTCTTCGGGTCGCGGCCCTGCTGGACCACGCCGGTGACGATGTCGCCCTCACGGCCGGCGTACTCGCCGAGCGTGGCGTCGTCCTCCGCGTCGCGCAGCCGCTGCAGGATGACCTGCTTGGCGGTGGTGGCGGCGATCCGGCCGAAGCCGGAGGGGGTGTCGTCGAACTCGCGGCGCTCCTGCCCCTCCTCGACGTCCTCCGGGTCCTCCTTCGCCCACACGGTCACGTGACCGCTCTGGCGGTTCAGCTCCACGCGCGCGTGGCGGCGGCTGCCCTCGGTGCGGTGGTACGCGATGAGGAGGGCCGACTCGATCGCCTCGACCAGCAGGTCGAAGGAGATCTCCTTCTCCCTGACCAAGCCCCGCAGGGCGCTCATGTCGATGTCCACGGCTACGCCTCCTCCTCTTCCTTCATGTCCTTCTTGTCCTTGCGGTTGAACTCGACCTGCACCCGCGCCTTGGCGATCTCCGGGAAGGCGAGCCGGCGGTGGGTGGCCTTGCGGCCCTTCACCCCGGGGACCTCCAGGTCCACGCCCTCGTCGTCCGTGTCGAGGATGCGCGCGACCACTTCGCCGCCGTCGGCCAGCTGGAACTTGACCAGCCGGTCCACGGCGCGCCGGTAGTGGCGGGGTTCGGTCAGGAGGCGCTCGGCGCCCGGGGTGCCGACCTCCAGGTCGTACGCCTCGTCGCCCATCGCGTCGGTCTCGTCGAGCTTCGCCGAGAGCGCGCGGCTCACATCGGCGATCCGGTCCAGGTCCGCTCCGGTGTCGGAGTCGACGACCACGCGCAGCACACGCTTGCGTCCGACGGAGTCGACGGCGATCTCCTCGAGATCCAGCCCCTGGGAGGTGACGAGCGGTTCGAGCAGCTCTCGCAGCCTCTCGCTCTGGGTGGTGCTCATCCGGGTGACTCCTCGGCCGCGTGTGCTGTTGTGGGATGGTCGCGTGTCTGGTCAAAGGGTATCCGGTCGCGATGGGTGTTGCCGTCCACCCTCGGCGTCACCGCCCCTCCCGCGCGTCCGTCCGGTGGGCGGTGAGGGGTGAGGAACGGTGCCGGTGAGTGGTGCGGGGACGGGGCGCGGGTACGGTGATCACGGGCGGGCGGCCTGTTCGAAAAGGGCCCCGCTCTCCGGTGCCCTCCCCCGTGTCTCCGCTGCCTCTCCCCCGCCTCTCCCCGTACGAGTTCCCCGAGGACGTCTGCCGTGTCGTACTCCCCACCGCCGCGCGCCCGCTCGGGGCCGCGCAGAAGAACCCTGCTCGCCTCCCTGGCCGGTGCCACCGCCCTGCTGACGGGCTGCTCGGCCGGTTCGAACCCCGCCGAGCGCGCGGCCTCGGCGGCCACTCGCGCCCGCGCGCGTGCGGCGCGGGACAGCGCCGATCTGCTGGCGCGCTACGACGCGGTGCTCGACGCGCACCCGGCGCTCGCCGACCGGCTGTCCCCGCTGCGGGCCGCGGTGGCCGCGCACCGGGACGCCTTCGGCGGCACGCCCGCCAAGGACAGCAAGGCTCAGAGGTCACCCTCCCCCGTCCCCACCGCGTCCGCGGACCGCAAAGAGGCGCTGACCTCGCTGGCGTCCGCCGAGCGGACCGTGGCGGACCGGCGCGCGGCGGCGCTGCTGGAGGTGCCGGGCGAGCTGGCCCGGCTGATGGCATCGGTGTCGGCGGCCGGGTCCGCGCACGCGTATCTGCTGACGGAGGCGGCGAAGTGAGCGATGGCGAGAAGACGAAGCAGGCCGAACTGACCGCTCTCCAGGCCGCGTTGGCGGCGGAGCACGCGGCGGTGTACGGCTACGGGGTCGTCGGCGGCCGGATCGGCGCGCCCCGGCAGGGCGAGGCCCGCTCCGCGTACGACGCCCACCGCGCGGCCCGCGACACCCTGGCCCGCTCGGTCCGCGACCTGGGCGGCGACCCGGTGGCGGCGAGCCCCGCGTACGCCCTCCCCTTCTCGGTGGCCGACTCCTCGGCCGCCCTGCGCCTGGCCGCGCAACTGGAGGAACGTCTCGCCGCCGTCTACGCCGACCTGGTCCGCGCCACCACGGGCCCCCGCCGCACCACAGCCACCGCATCCCTACGCGAGTCAGCAGTACGCGCGGTCCGCTGGTCGGGCCACACCCCCACCTTCCCGGGCCTCGCCGAACGCACCGACGACACGACAGGCCACGCCGGCGCGGGTGACACCGCACCTTCCGCGTCTCCCACGGCCTGAAGCGGGTACCTGGAAGGCGTAGCCTTCCCTGGGCCTTCGGTTGTAAGGGACAGGGGGCGGACGCAGGAGAAGGGGAACGACTCGCGCATGGCTTTGGAACCGCCCCGGCGACTGGTCCGGGCGAGCCGGGAGACCGCGCCGCCCGGTGATGAGTGGCTGGCGGGGCTGCCGGAGGCGGCTGAACGGGCGGTTGCCGAGCGTGAGTTGACCGTGGACCGGGTGCAGGTGCCGGGTGGCCGGAGCAGCCTGGTGCTGCTGGTGCGGCGCGCGGACGACAGCCCCGCTGTGCTGAAGCTGGCGCCCGCGCGGGCCCGGCCGGAGAGCGAGCGGGCCGCGCTGGCGCACTGGGGCGGCCTGGGTGCCGTACAGCTCTTGGACGGTGGGCCCGAGGACGTGGCGGAGGGCGCGCTGCTGCTGGAGCGGCTGCACCCGGACGTGTCGGTGCGCTCGCTGCCGGAGGCGAAGGCGCTGCTGGAGGCGGCCGGGACGCTGCGCCGCCTGTGGGTGGACCCGCCGGCCGGCGAGGGCGCGCACCGGTTCGAGACGGTGGCGGAGCGTACGGGGCGGCAGGCCGAGGCGATGGCCGCGAGCGCCGAGAAGGACCCCGACTCGGCGCCCCTGGTGGACGCGGCGCTCGCGGTGCGCGAGGAGCTGCTGGCCGACGCGCCGGACCACCGGCTGCTGCACGGCACGTTCCGGCAGAGCAAGGTGCTCGGCGGGGAGCGGCTGCCGTGGCTGGCGGTGGGCCCGGACCCGGTGGTCGGCGAGTCCGCGTTCGACCTGGCGCGGCTGGTGCGGGACCGGGTGGAGGACCTGATCGCGGTGCCGTCCGGCGCCTCGGTGACCCGGCGCCGGATCAAGCGCCTCGCGGAGTCCCTGGAAATCGACCAGGAGCGGCTGCGCGGCTGGACCCTGTTCCGTGCCGTGGAGTCCGGGGTACGAGCCCGCCGAGTGGGCCGGGAACAGGACGCGGACCTGCTGCTCGAATTCGCCACCTGGCTCTAGCGGACAGCAAAGAAGGCCCGGCCAAGCGGCCGGGCCTTCTCATGCATCCGCTCAGGCGGTGAGGCGGGCGATGGCCTCCTCGACCGTCAGCTCCTCGCGCTCACCGGTCTTGCGGTCCTTCAGCTCCAGCACACCGTCCGCCGAGCGGCGCCCGGCGACCAGGATCTGCGGCACGCCGATCAGCTCGGCGTCGGTGAACTTCACGCCCGGCGAGACCCCGGCCCGGTCGTCGACCAGGACGCGGACGCCCGCGGCGGACAGCTTCTCGGCGACGTCGAGGGCCAGCTCCGTCTGGAGCGCCTTGCCCGCGGCGACCACGTGCACGTCGGCCGGGGCGATCTCCTTGGGCCAGCACAGCCCGTGCTCGTCGGCGGTCTGCTCGGCGAGGGCGGCGACGGCGCGGGAGACACCGATGCCGTAGGAGCCCATGGTGACGCGGACGGGCTTGCCGTTCTGGCCGAGCACGTCGAGCTTGAGGGCGTCGGCGTACTTGCGGCCGAGCTGGAAGATGTGGCCGATCTCGATGGCCCGGTCCAGCTTCAGCCCCGCGCCGCACTTGGGGCAGGGGTCGCCCTCCTGGACCACGACGACGTCGACGTACTCGTCCACCTCGAAGTCATGCCCGGCGACGACGTTCTTCGCGTGCGTGTGCTCCTTGTTCGCGCCGGTGATCCAGCCGGTGCCGGGGGCGACGCGGGGGTCGGCGATGTACTTGACCTTCTCGCCCAGGCCCTGCGGGCCGACGTAGCCGCGCACCAGGTCGGGGCGGCCGACGAAGTCCTCGGCGGTGACCAGCTCGACGGCGGCCGGGGCGAAGTGCTCCTCGACCTTGCCCAGGTCGACCTCGCGGTCCCCGGGCACGCCCACGGCGACGATCTCGCCGTCCACCTTGACCAGCAGGTTCTTCAGCGTGGCGGAGGCGGGGACGCCGAGGGAGGCGGCGAGGGTCTCGATGGTCGGGGTGTCCGGGGTGGGGATCTCCTCCAGCGCGGGCACGGCCGAGCCGTCGACGGCGGCCAGCTCGTAGTGCACGGCCTCGGTGTTGGCGGCGAAGTCGCAGTTGGGGCAGTCGGCGAAGGTGTCCTCGCCGGCCTCGGCGGGGGCGAGGAACTCCTCGGACTGTGAGCCGCCCATGGCACCGGCGGTGGCCGCGACGATGCGGTAGTCGAGGCCGAGGCGCTCGTAGATCCGCTGGTAGGCGGCGCGGTGCAGGGCGTAGGAGGAGGCCAGGCCCTCGTCCTCGGTGTCGAAGGAGTACGAGTCCTTCATCAGGAACTCGCGGCCGCGCAGGATGCCCGCGCGGGGACGCGCCTCGTCCCGGAACTTGGACTGGATCTGGTACAGGATCACCGGCAGGTCCTTGTAGGAGGACGCCTGGTCCTTCACCAGCAGGGTGAAGATCTCCTCGTGGGTCGGGCCGAGGAGGTAGTCGCCGCCCTTGCGGTCCTGGAGGCGGAACAGCTCGGCGCCGTACTCGTCCCAGCGGCCGGTGGCCTCGTAGGGCTCGCGCGGCAGCAGGACGGGGAGGACGACCTCCTGGGCGCCGATGGCGTCCATCTCCTCGCGCACGATCCGCTCGACGTTGGCGAGGACCTTGGTGCCCAGGGGCAGCCAGGACCAGATGCCGGCGGCGGTGCGGCGGACGTAACCGGCGCGGACGAGGAGCTTGTGGCTGAGGACCTCGGCGTCCGCCGGGTCGTCGCGCAGCGTCTTCGCCAACAACTTGGACATGCGCTGGACCGGTACGTTCGCCATTGTTCTCGTACTCCTGCCGGAAATGTAGGTGATGGCTAGGAGGTTAGCCGGGGCTCCCGCGCGGGTGGAAATCGGTTAACGGCGGCGCAGCGGGAGGGGCGCGCCCATCACCGCGTACGGCTTGGGGGCGCTCGGGAAGTGGACCTGGCGGGCCAGGTCGGTGTAGCCGAGGGCGTGGTAGAGGCCGCGGGCGGGGCTGTCGGTGTCGATGGCGGAGAGGATCGAGCGGGGTTCGTCGGCGCTGTCGGTGATGCGGGTGATCAGGCGGCGGCCGATGCCCCGGTTCTGGTGCCCGGGGTGGACGTGCAGCTCGGTGATGACGAAGGACTCGTCCAGCCAGCCGTCGTTGCCCTCGGCGCGCAGGTACGGCTCCACGATGGTGGACCACCAGTGGGCGCGGGAGTTGGGCATCCCGTACACGAACCCGATCAGCGCGCCCCGGCTGGTGGCGCCGAGGGCGCGGGCGCCGGGCATGCGCATGTGGCGCTGGACGATCTGGCGGCGTACGGCGATCTCGTCGGCGCCGAGGCCGAAGGCGAGGGCCTGGACGGCGAGGGCCTCGTCGACGTGGGCTTCGAGGTCCAGGGTGCCGATCACGAGGTCCATGCCGGGAGCGTACAGGGACGGCCCGGGATGCCCGTCAGAAGAGGATGCTCATGAACTCGCCGACCTCTTCGAACCCCACCCGGCGGTAGGTGGCGCGGGCGGCGGTGTTGAAGTCGTTGACGTAGAGGCTGGCGATGGGCGCGATGTCGGCGAGCGCGTAGCGCAGTACGGCGGCCATGCCGGGGGCGGCGAGGCCCTTGCCCCGGTACTCGGGGGCGACCCAGACGCCCTGGATCTGGCACGCCTGGGCGGTGGCGGCGCCGATCTCGGCCTTGAAGACCACGTTGCCGCTGCCGTCGATGCGGGCGAAGGAGCGACCGGAGCCGACGAGTTCCGCGACGCGGGCCTGGTAGAGCAGGCCGCCGTCGCCGGCCATCGGGGAGACGCCGACCTCCTCGGTGAACATGGCCACGCACGCGGGCATGATCGTGTCCATCTCGTCCTTGCGGACGCGCCGGACGTAGGGGTCCGGCTGGATGTCCTCGGGCATGTGGTCAGTGATCATGAGGGGCTGGCGGGCGCGGACCTCGCGGGCGGGGCCCCAGTGCGGTTCCAGCAGGCGCCACAGCTCGGAGGTGGGCCCGGCGGGGCCGACGATGGAGGAGCAGCGGCGCCCGGCCCGGCGGGCGCGGTCCGCGAAGGCGCGGACGGCACGGGGGGTGGCACAGACGGGGACGAGGTTGGCGCCCGCGTAGCACAGCGACGTGAGCATGCCGTCCTCGTACCAGCCCCACATCTCGCCGCCGAGGCGCCACGGGTCGAGACCGGCCACCTTGACCCGGGCGGTCACGAAGGCGTTGGCGACGGGCTCGCGGTCGAGAACCGCGAGCGCTGCGTCGAGGTCGCTCGGTTCGAGCACCCGTGAGGTGGTCTGGGTCAACACGTGCGGGGGCCTCACCCTGGGGTCTGCGCTGGTCCTGGCACTATAGCCGCGCGACCCTCCGGGGGCTTGCCCGCCGTACCCCTCTCACCCCCGCACGAGCCCCAGAAACGCGCGCCACGCGGTGGCCGGCACGGAGAGGGTGGGGGCGGTGAGGGGGTTCTGCTTGGAGTCGCGGACGTGGATGGTGGCGGGGCAGGCGGCGACCTCTACGCATTGGCCTCCGGCCCCGCTGCTGTGACTGGACCGGTGCCAGGGGAGGGCGGCTTCGAGGCATTCACCGCCGTCGCCACTGCTGTAGCTGCTCTTGAACCACGTCAGCTCGGACAGCTTCTCGACGTTCATGCCTGGACGAGCCCCAGGAACGCGTGCCACGCCGTGGTCGGTACGGAGAGGGTGGGGGCGGTGACCGGGTTCTGCTTGGAGTCGCGCACGTGGATGGTGGCGGGGCAAGCGGCGACCTCGACACACTGGCCGCCGTCGCCCTGACTGTAGCTGGACTTGTGCCAGGGGAGGGCGACTTCGAGGCATTCGCCGCCTTGGCCGGTGCTGTAGCTGCTCTTGAACCACGTCAGGTCTGACGGCTTCTCAACAGTCATGTCTCACAGCCTCCCCCGCCGCAATCCCTGTCAAGCCTGGACAAGCCCCAGGAACGCGTGCCACGCCGTGGTTGGCACGGAGAGGGTGGGGGCGGTGGCGGGGTTCTGCTTGGAGTCGCGGACGTGGATGGTGGCGGGACAGGCGGCGACCTCTACGCACTGACCGCCATCGCCGTCGCTGTAACTGGACTTGCGCCACGGTAGGGCGACTTCGAGGCACTCCCCGCCGCCGCCGCTGCTGTAGCTGCTCTTGAACCACGTCAGGTTGGACGGCTTCTCGACGTTCATGTCTCTCCCAGCAACTTCTCTACTAATGCCAGCGACTTGCGCGGTCTCAGGGCCTGGGCACGCAGGAGACTGTAGCGCTCCTCCATCTCCCTGACCGTCTGAGTATCGGAGTAGAGGCGGCTCCCCTTGTGCGCGTCCGCGTAGCCGATCCTGCGCCCCTTCGCCGTGTCGATCAAGGTGAAGGTACCAAATAGGGCAGCGTGCTCTTCGCACTCGTTCGGCATGACCTGGATCTCCACGTTACGCCGCTGTCCGATGAGCAGGATCTGCTCCAACTGCCCACGCATGACCGCCGGTCCGCCCCACCCCTTGTGCAGAAGAGCTTCCTCCATCACGAAGCTCATGGTGGGCGCAGACTTGCGCTGGAAAATCTCCTGCCGAGCCAGTCGCGCAGCGACGCGCTGCTCGATGGTCGCCTCGTCCAGCAGGGGCCGTCGCATGGTGAACACCGTCCGCGCGTAGTCCTCCGTCTGCAACAGGCCGTTAATCAGTAGTGCGTCATACACATGCCACCCGACGGCTTCCTTCTCGAGCCTCGCCGCATCCCGGAAGAAGGCCGGATACTGCGCCTTCTCCATGTCCTCGATGAAGTCGGCCAGCATCCCGCCCGCGTCCAGCACCTCATCCGCCCGCCCGATGAACTTCGCGTTCGGGATGCGCCTGCCGACCTCGTACGACGTGATCGTGGCAGCCGAGTACCCCGTACGACGGCCCAACTCGGCCCGATCCACCCCCGCTTGGACACGCAACCGCTTCAGCAACCGTCCGAAGACGAGCGGAATGCCCGAGCCCGGCGCTTCCTGGTCCTCCTGTGATTCCTCGCTCATGCATACCCCCAATGCCCATACGCCACCCTCGGTCACGGCGCGCTCGTGTACAGCCGCACCCCGCCCGTGTACAACGCCTGGTGGTCCGGGTGCGGCCGCTGTTCAACGCTACTGAGCGTGCGGGACCGTAACGGCGTGAAATCAGAAATCTCCACCCAGGAATTCGCGATGCGCTTCACCGCGACCCCGAGGGGCGCACGGCTCGCCCGGCGGCTGGTCTCGCTCCGGCTGGACGAATGGGGGCATCCCTACGACGGCCGGCTCAACGAAGCCGTCACGCTGATCGCGGCCGAGCTGGCCGCCAACGCCGTACGGCACGGCCGCGTACCCGGCCGGGACTTCCATCTGCGGCTCGCCGGGGAGGACGGCGCCGTACGCGTGGAGGTCTCGGACACGCTGACCGAGCGGCTGCCCGAGATCCGGGTGCCGTGCGGCGAGTCCGGGCGGGGGCTGATCCTGGTCGAGGCGCTCGCGGACAAGTGGGGCGTGGCGCCGAGGCAGCCCGGCAAGACGGTGTGGGCGGAGGTACGGCAAAGTCCCGCCACCGAAGGATGACGGGACTCGGATGCCGGGGTGGGTCAGCCCGCGACCGCCACCGTCGGCTCGCCCGAGGTGATGCCATCGGCCTCCATCTGCTCGGCCAGCTTCATGGCCTCCTCGATGAGGGTCTCCACGATCTTCGACTCGGGGACGGTCTTGATGACCTCGCCCTTGACGAAGATCTGGCCCTTGCCGTTGCCCGAGGCGACGCCGAGGTCGGCCTCGCGGGCCTCGCCGGGGCCGTTGACGACACAGCCCATGACGGCGACACGGAGCGGGACCTCCATGCCGGTCAGGCCCGCGGTGACCTCTTCGGCCAGCTTGTAGACGTCGACCTGGGCGCGGCCGCAGGACGGGCAGGAGACGATCTCCAGGCCGCGCTGCTTGAGGTTCAGCGACTCCAGGATCTGGTTGCCGACCTTGACCTCCTCCACCGGCGGGGCCGACAGGGAGACGCGGATGGTGTCACCGATGCCCTCGGAGAGCAGCGCGCCGAAGGCGACGGCGGACTTGATCGTGCCCTGGAACGCCGGGCCCGCCTCGGTCACACCCAGGTGGAGCGGGTAGTCGCACTGCGCGGCGAGCTGGCGGTACGCCTCGATCATCACGACCGGGTCGTTGTGCTTCACCGAGATCTTGATGTCCCGGAAATCGTGCTCCTCGAACAGCGACGCCTCCCACAGCGCCGACTCCACCAGCGCCT
>NZ_SRRT01000013.1 GCF_004784475.1 Streptomyces bauhiniae | reverse complement strand
GAGGCGGCCGTCGACACTGCGGCCGAGGACCTCTCGGAGACGGTGGTCGAGGAGCCGGAGGCGGAGCAGGTCCGCGAGGACGAGCGGGAGCGCGACGAGGACCAGGCCGTCGAGGAGACCGCGGAGGACGTGGTCGAGGCGGCCGTCGACACTGCGGCCGAGGACCTCTCGGAGACGGTGGTCGAGGAGCCGGAGGCGGAGCAGGTCCGCGAGGACGAGCGGGAGCGCGACGAGGACCAGGCCGTCGAGGAGACCGCGGAGGACGTGGTCGAGGCGGCCGTCGACACTGCGGCCGAGCAGCAGGACGCCGGCGGGGAGGAGCGTCAGCAGAGCAACCCGTCCGAGCCTCGCCCGTACGCGGACGTGCCCGATGCGGAGCTCTCGACCACGCTGGCCTACTACGTGGAGGCGGCCGACACGGCGCAGGAGCACGCCGCTGCCCAGGAGGCGAAGGCTGCGGAACTGCACGCCGCGCTGGAGCCCGGCGGCGCGGTCGAGCGTAGTGTCGCTGAGCGCGCCGCCCGGATCGAGGCCATCCAGGACCTGCGGGCCATCGCCGTGGAGCTGCCCGCCGCACAGAGCGCCGACATCAGGGCCCGCGAGGAAGCCGTCCGCATCGAGGCGAGTCTGGCCGAGACCGCCCGCTTCGGTCGCCCCGCCGTACGGGGTGAGGACCGAGTGCAGCTGGAGAACCGTCTGGCGGAGCTGCGGACGGAGCACGAGCGGTCCGCCGAGCGGATCACCGCCCTCCGGCAGCGGCAGGCCGACGCCGAGCGGACGGCCGGCCCCGCAGCGCAGCACGACGAGGCGTTGGCGTCGTGGGAACGAAGCGGCGGTTCGCGCGAGGCCGTGCTGGAACGGACGAAGGAGGCGCGGCAGCGCCGGGCCGACACCGCAGGCCGAGAGGCGGCATCGGCGCGGGGCGAGGTCGGGAAGCTCGACGCGGCCGCGGCCGCGGTCAGGCAGGAGATGAACCGCCGTGATGCGCAGCCGTACGAGCAGCGCGTTGCGGAGGAGGCCCGCCGGGTCCAGGCCCAGCAGGAGGCCGCCCGGCAGCAGTCTCAGCAGCAGTCCGCGCAGCAGCAGGGCCCCGACGAGCAGCAGAGCCGGGGCGGGACCAAGCGGTGACCGCCTGTACGACGGCGGAGGGCCCGGGAAGCGTCGCTTCCCGGGCCCTCCGCCGTAGCGGCACAGCCGTCAGCTCTCCTTCTTCTCCCCGCTCTCCTTGCGGGCGGCCCGTGCCTGAGCGGCGGCCTTGGCCTCCTCGGCCAGCCGCAGCTTCTGGGCCTTCGCCGGGTGGAAGCGCTCGGCGGTGAGGAACGTCGGCGGTTCATCGAGCCACTCGGAGAACGCCCTGTCGTCAGCCGTGAGCGTCGGGGCGGGGGTCTCGGTGTGGGAGGTCTGGCAGCTGGCGCTGTTCAGCCGCGGCAGGAACGCGTACAGGTCCTTGATCCACTCGGCTTCCGACCGCAGCCCGAGCTTCGTGGGATCGCCCGCGTACGTGCGGAACCAGCCGGTGTAGAGAGCGGTCAGGTGCTCGACGATCCTGGGATGGCGGTACCAGCAGCGGGCGACCTGGTTGCGGATGTCGTACGTCTTGATCAGCCAGTCCACCCAGAGGGTCATCTCGCCCAGCCGCGCTTCGCGTTCGTCGAGGTCCATGTCGGACCACACCCACCGCTGGGGCGGCGGCGGCTTCTTCTCGCCCGCGGGGGCCGCCGGGGTGCTGGCCGGCTCGGTCGCTTCGGTGTCAGCCACGGTGCGTCTCCAGGGCTGGGGCGGTCGGGTCCTTATCCAGGGAGACCGGGGACGTCGGGGAGGGCGGGCGGGTCAGCCACTTCCGCAAGTCCTCGTCCCGCCAGGTGAGCCTCATGTTCGCCCGGATGGGCGGGAGGTTGAAGTATTGGACGATCGCGGTGAACGTGGGGATCTCACGGAGTTTGTCCACCGGCAGCAGGTCGGTCTCCACCACGCTGGTGGACGTCGAGCTGCCCGACCGGCCGGAGGAGCGGGTCGAGCGCTCGACCTGCTCCTTGGCGAAGATGTAGTTGAAGTACCGCAGGGTGTTGTCGTCGGCCAGGCCCGGCAGCAGCATCCGCAGGGTGGACGCGGAGATCACAGTGCGGGCCCCGTCCTGCCCCACGCGGGCGGCGAGCTGGGCCAGGTCGTGCCAGATCGTCAGCATGGCGATGCCGATCCCGCGGCCGGTGGTGAGGGTCGTCGGCAGTTTCGGGTACCGCAGGACGTTGCCGGCCTCGTCGACGAAGCACCCCAGAGCCGGGTCCAGGGGCTCCCCGGTCTTCTCGAACTTGGCCTCGGCCGCGTGGATGATCGAGGCGATGATCGAGGTGAACAGGGGCCCGTACCGCTCGGCGTTCGAGGGCGAGGCGACGAGACAGACGGTGCCCTTCTTCTCCAGCAGCTGCTCGGCGCTGAAGTCGGTGCGCTCGGCGACCACCCGGACGTCCCGGTTGCGGTAGACGGAGGCGACCACGTTCAAGGTGAACTGGACCGACCCGGCGCCGTCCTCGTGGAGCTTCAGCCAGGGCTGGGCGTAGTCCATGGCGACCTCGGGATGCTCGGGTTCGAGGATCGAGCGGACGTGGTCGACGGCGTCCTTGCCGAGGGCGAGCCACTCCCTGAAGGCCCGCAGACCGCCGCCGCTGATGTTCGCCGCGAGGAGCAGCCCGGCCAGGATGGCGCGGGCCTGCGCGATCCAGGGTTCTGACCGCGGGTCGTAGTGCTTCTGGGCCGCGTCGGCCATCCACTCCGCCATCCGCTCGGCGGATTCGTCGTCCTTGGCATAGTCGACCGGCGACCAGTGGGCCGTCTCCCGGTCGTTCGGCAGTCCGGCGGGCGCGATGATCCACACCGGGCCGATCTCCCGGCGGCTGTTGTAGATCGCCTCCAGGTCGGCGGACTTCGTGGTGGTCACCACGCACGGGCCCTGCCACTCGGCGGCGTTGCCCATGAGCAGGCCGGTGGTCTTCGCGCTGCCGGGCGGGCCGAAGGCGATGGCGGAGCCGGCCCGCTCGATGACCGCGACGATCTTCTTGGTCTGCTGGCCGCGCCCGGCGGTGATGCGCGCCGGTCGCAGCTCGGGGTCTTCCGGGGCGGCCATCTCCAGCTCGGTCTTCCTGCCGCCCCACCGGGCGCCGTCCAGGCGGGGCTTCCTGCGGCCGAAGGACTTCAGCAGCAGGGCCAGCAGGACGATCAGGAGGACGAGGAGCACTCCGATCATGAGGAGGAACGCCCAGGTGGGCGGGGCCGGTTCGTAGACGGACCCCGGGCCGTGCGTGACGGTCATCAAGACCGTCTCGGGCAGGCTCCTGGTCGAGCTGGACCAGCCGCGCCCGCTGACCAGCCCGGCCAGCGGCGCGGCGCTCAGGACGATGCCGCTGGCGCCGAGGGCGAACCCGAAGCCGATCGCGGCCAGCAGGGTGCCGTCGTCCATGCTCTTGTCGCCGGCCACCTCACACCACCATCCGCTCGTCCGTCTCGAACAGGGCCTTCTCGGTCTGGCTGAGCAGCAGCTGGACGGCGTGGCTGCCCCCGCCGCGGCCGACCTTCCACAAGGCGCGCCCGCGCTGGCCGGCGCCCCAGCCGCCGATGAGGTCGCACTCGGCGTCGGTCAGGCCGATCGCCTCGCGCGTCATCGCCAGCGGCTTGGTGTCCTGCGCGAGCTGGATGCGGGTTTCGCAGCTGGCGATGAGGTCCTTGGCGATGGCCGTGGCCTCGGAGCCCGCCGCGCCGACGGACTCGAAGTCGCTCAAGCGGTGGGTGGCCAGCAGCTGGATCGTGCCGGTCGCCCGGGAGAGCCGGAGGTCCGCGTCGATCTTGCGGACCATCGCGGCGCCGCCGGAGCGCATCTGCCGCCACAGCTCGTCGCGGACGACGATCCACGGGCGCTCGCCGGGCCGGTCGATGGCCGACTGAGCCCAGGAGGACACGCAGGTCAGCACCATCGCCACGGTCTCGTCGCCGTACTGCTCCAGCGCGCTGATGTCGACGCTCTGGATCGGCGCGTCCCAGTCGAGGCCGATGGAGGTCTGCTCGTCGAAGAGGCCGCCCAGGTGCCCGGTGATCATGCCGCCGAGCGCGGAACGCAGGGACGCCATCTGTTCGCGGGCGAGCTGGATGTCGTTGTCCCGCACCCGCAGTTCGCGGGCCATGGCCTCGCTGGGGTCGCGGAGCTTGTCGTAGACCCGGGGCAGGGTGGGGGTCTCCAGGTGGGTCTGGCCGTGCAGCTCGCCGGTGACCTCGCGCACCGCGACGTCCAGGCACTCCTCCTCCTGCGGCCGCAGGTTCCGCCGCAGCTGGAGTTCGAGCAGCGCCTTCAGGAGGGTCAGCCGTCGGCGGTGGATCTCCTTGAGGCGGCCCAGGAGGACGGCGCGGTCGGTGATGTTCTCCAGGTCGTAGCCGAGCGGGCCGGCGTCCAGGGGATTGAGGCGGCCCGGCAGGCCGGGGCCGAGCCGTACCGGCTCGACTCCGAGGTGCTCGCACAGGGCGGCGTACTCGCCCTTGACGTCGCCGGCGATCAGCGTGCGGTGGCCGAGCGCCATCAGCCGGAAGCACAGGGCCTTGATGTGCGCCGACTTACCCGAGCCCGGGATGCCGGTCACCATCACGTTCGGGTTGGTGCACAGGCCCTCGCGGACCCAGGCGGCCGGGTGGGCGGAGAACGCCTGCATCGTCAGGGTGTTCCAGCCGATGTAGACGCCGATCGGCGGGAGGGACGCGGCGTGAAGGAAGGGGTAGATCCCGGAGGCGCGCTGTGTGTCGGCCCGGAAGACCTCGGCCTTCGCCAGCGAGGCGACCCGCCCCGCGAAGGGCTGGCTCCAGCCCTTGCGCGGGGCGATCCGCATGGCGTCTTCGGGACTCTCCAGCAGACGCGCGCGCCGCAGCTCCCGCGCGGAGAGCTGACGGGGGATCGGGCCGGCGGACATCTCGTCGAGGAAGTCCCCGAGCGGCGCGGCCTTCAGCTTCGTGTCGCCGCCGCCGCTGCCGCGGCGGAAGGGGAGCGCCATCAGAGGCCCACCCTCCGGTCGGGCAGCCCCTGGCCGAGCGGCAGGGCTGCGATGGAAAACGCGTCGTCCTGGGCGCCCCAGACCCGTCGGATCTCCAGCCCCGCCGAGGAGGCGTCCGCCTGGAGCTCGGCGCACGCCGTCTCCAGCTGCTCCAGGTCCGTCACGGTGACCGCGATCAGGGCCGTCAGGCGGACGACGCCGTGACCGCTGGCCCGCGCGACGTCCTGGGCCCGCGCGGTCATCGACTCGCGGCGCTCGTCCTCGCTCTCCGCCCGGCCCGTCTTCGCCCGCACCTTGCGCACCGCGTCCCGCTTGGTCTTCTCGCGGGCGAGCTCCTGGCGGGCCTTGGCCGGTCCGATCGGCTCGTACAGCAGGGACAGCGCACGCCTGGCGTTCGCCCGCGGCCGCAGCAGCGGCTGGAGGAACGTCGCGTACACCTCCGACTGCGGGAAGCCCCTTACCTGGTAGCTGACGGTCCAGGCACCGTCATGCCGATACAGGCCCCAGCCGGTCTCGGTCGCCGCAGGCCCGGACACCTCGGGGGCGAGCCCCTTGGGGGCCCCTTCCCACTTGGCGTCATCGGCCGCGGTGTTGCGCGCCGAGAGGGCGAGCTGGGCCTCGGGATCGAACGCGGTCCGGATCACCTGGCCGACTCCGCGGGGGGAGAGCCACTCGGCGACCTGGAGGCCGGCCGACGACAGGGCACCGGCCATGGCGTTGATCTCGCGCACCAGGACGGCGGCCGCACCGACCTGCCCGCCGCCGGCGCCCTTCACGGCGAGCCGGGCCCGCGCGGCGGACAGCGTGATGGACAGGTAGGTCTCCCGGCTGGTCGCCACCGGGCCCGCGCTCTCCATCAGCTCGCCCAGGGCCTGAACAGCGGCCTGGGGAGCTTCGGGGGCGATGTGCCGCTCGGTCCAGGAACGCAGGGCCGCGCCGTCGTCGGGCAGGCTGCGCTGGTGCACGGAGATCCGGGTGATCGCCGAGTCCTCCTTGCAGTGACTGCGCAGGAAGGCGGCCCAGCCGCGGACCCGGGCGTTCTGCTTCTCGGTGTCGATCAAGGCCAGGCCGGGGAAGGTGACCCGGCAGATCGCCGTGTACGTGCCTTCGGTCGAGTTGTGCATGACGCCGATCTGGCCGCCGAGACCGTCCGGCGCCTCCAGCAGGTGGAGCCGGGCGAGCCGCCCCGGCAGGTCCATCGGCTGGGTGCCGTCCTTGGTACGCGGGGCGAAGATTCCGCTGAAGAAGACGTTGCGCGAGGTTGCCACGGCGATCTGGTGCCTTACTGCGAGGACGATCCACTCGTCCGCCGACAGCCCGAGGACTCGCCCGTAGGCGAGCACGAGCATGACGGCGGACAGGGGCAGGGCGATGACGGCCACGCCCCAGGAGCGGGAGTAGATGGGGATCATGGCGCTGACGGCGGCGCCCGCGACCAGGATGAACCCGAAGCCGCTCAGGTTCCCGATGAAGCCGCTTCGCTCCGCCTGCCAGCCGCCGTACACGGCGGGTTCGGTCTGGGACATGGGTCAGCTCCCGTCCGACTGGGTGGGGTTGGGGGGCGGGGGCGCCGGTGAAGGGGTGGGCGTCGGCGGTTCGGACTCCTGCGTCGCCGGTTGCGCCGGGACGGCGGCCGGCTGGTCCTGCCCGCCGCTGCGGGGCGGGACCACGACGTGACGGCCGCCCTGGGCGCCGTGACCGAGGCCCGCGTGGGCCGCGGCGTTCTGGAGACTGCTCTCGGCCATGTCCTTGCCCACCGCGGCCACCTGGAGGCCGACGCCGACGACGCCGCCGGCCTTGCCCATGAAGCTGCCGCCCTTGCTGCCGAGCATCGCCTTGGACCAGAAGCCGCCGCCTCCGCCTCCTCCTCCGCCGTTCGACTCGGAGGCCGCGGAGGAGTTCTCGCCCTCCAGGGCTTTGGTGTAGCCCCCGCCGCCGCCGACGGTTCCCGCGCCGCTGGGCGCGGCCTGGTTCCCGCCGAACATGGACGAGACGCTGCTGCCGACGCTGCTGATCATCCCGGAGGCGGCGGAGTTCCCCTCGCCGTTGCTGGTCAGGACGATGAACTTGGCCAGGACGGGCCAGCTGGTCGCGGCCACCACGAAGATGATCAGGCCGACGATCACGTTGCGCACGCCCTCGGCGCCCGACATCGCGGAGAACCCGATGGAGAAGATGATCACGATGGTCGGCTTCATGAGGATCAAGGCGATGAGCGCGTTCCGCGTCTTGGGCCACCAGTCCTTGGTGGCGTCGGACATCGAGCCCGCCAGCGCGACGGGGATCATCGTCACGAGAATCATGATCCCGGCCTGACGGACCAGCATCTCCACCCACAGGGCGCCGATCGCCAGGATGCAGAGGATCGAGATCACGATCACGAAGCCGACCGCGGTCGGCGCGATGCCGCTGCCGGTGATCAGGGCCGAGCCCGCCGCGGTGGCGCCTCCGCCGCCGACGAGTCCGCTGAACAGCATTCCGAGCTGCTTCTCCATGGCGTCGGCCGCGTCTCCGTTGGTGCTTCCGCCGGAGTCGAAGGTGTAGTTGATCAGTGCGGTGCTGAGGGTGTCGGACCAGTTGAGCGCCACCTGGGTGCCGAAGAGATAGACCCCGAGGATGACGCCCCATTTGGCCAGGCCGACGATCGCGGTGGCGGCCGGACCGCCCTGCTGGGAAACAGCGACTTTTGAGAACTGCACCAGCATCAGGAATGCCGCGATGATGACGGACAATCCCGTTGTAATTCCCAGGACCGGCCCGATTCCGGTTTTGGACAGGTCGATGGTGCTGATCGAGTTGAAGGCGTCGGCGAACTGCTTCAGCAGCCAGACCACGGAGTGGCCCAGCATGGAGGCCGCTTCCTCCAGGGCGTTGGCGGCCATGTCGCTGATCTTGCCCGCGACCCAGTCCAGCGGCGTCTTCGCGGGCGGCGGATACTTCCCTGCGGCCTCGGCGTTGCACTGCTGGAACGACTTTTTATCGGTCTTCACGCATTTGACGAGATAGCTGTGATACTTCTCGTAATTCGGCGCGTTCTTGTCGGCCTTCTTCTCCCAGCGCTTCAGCTCGTTGAGCTCGAAGGTCCGGGCGTCCTCCGGGTCGCTGGAGCCCTCGCCGATGCAGACCGTCTGTCCGGCGGGGAAGTCCTGGCAGTCCTCCGGCGCCCGGCAGTTCAGGCGCTTCTTCTGGTCGGCGTCGTCCAGGTCGCAGTATTCGCCCGTCTGCTTATTGATGCCGACCCGCTCGCCGTGGCTCAGTGACTCCGGATAGGGGTCCGGCGGCTTGGCGCCGGCGAACGCTATCGACGTGCCGGACGTGAGCATGATCAGCAGGGCGGCCACGAGGGCGCCGACCCGCGCGAGGGTCCTAGTCATCGGACACCTGCCTCCAGCCGTCCAGCCAGGCGTACTTGCTGTCCGGGTCGTAGGCGTGCGGGCCCTTCACCTTGGCGGTCCACTGAGGGTCGGTGGTGACCTTCCAGTCCCCGCTCTCCCACTTGAGGACCAGGCTGGTGGTCTCGTCACGCAGCGGATTGTCGTCCGCGCCCTTGTCGCGGATCGTGGCGAACCGGTCGTAGTTCAGCCACACCACGACGACGTCGCCGGTCTTGTCCAGGGAGCGGCCGAGCGCCGCCTTCACGCTGGTGCTGAAGGTGATGCCGTCGGGCGTGCCCCCGGAGGGAGGCAGCCCGACGCCCTCGCGGACCTTGCGCACCTCGCTGACCCCCTGGTCGACCGTCCCGGGGGAGTCCGCGGCCGCGATGGCCTTCCACTGCTTGCGGGCCAGGACGTCGTCCAGGAGGTCGAGGTCCTCCCAGTAGGAGACGCCCGCGCTGACCGCGCCGAGGTTGGAGTGCTCGAAGCCGGTCCCGATGCTGCCGCCGGCGTTCGACGTCGGCTTCAGCAGCGGGATGGGCGGGGCGGTGGCCGGGGTGAACTCCTTCATGGCCGAGGCTCCCGGCGAGGCGGTCGACGAGGCGCTCGGCGAGGCTTTCGCGTCCGGCGAGCCGGGTCCGCTGCCGTCGTCGTCGCCCCACAGCGTCACCACGAGGGTGCCGCCGACGGCCAGGACCGCGACGACGCCGACGCCGATGCCCGCCAGCTTCAGCCGGGCCCTGCGGGCCCGGCTCTCGTAGCGGTCCGCCATTACTTGCCGCCCTGCGTCATGGTGTAGAAGCCCCAGACCAGGCCGCTGGTGACGCCGATGCCGACGGCGGCGACGACCGACCACACGATGGCCGACTTGCCGCGGGCGGCGAGCTGGCCGCGCTCGGTGTTGTGGCCGATGGCGACGCACGCCCAGCCGGTCAGGCCGCCCAGCACCGCCAGCGCGAGC
Organism: Streptomyces bauhiniae; assembly: GCF_004784475.1. Classification (GTDB taxonomy): domain Bacteria; phylum Actinomycetota; class Actinomycetes; order Streptomycetales; family Streptomycetaceae; genus Streptomyces; species Streptomyces seoulensis. Next base: position 74,528 of record NZ_SRRT01000013.1, on the reverse strand, counting down.
CCGCCGCCGGCCGTCCAGCCCAGGATCTTGCCGGTGGGGTTCTGGAGTTCGCCGGGCAGGGACGGCGTGAAGCCGGGAATCACCGGCTCGTCCGCCGCGAGCGTGGTGACGTCGTGGAGGGTCTGGAGGAACTGGCTCATGTGGTGAGGCCCCCTTCTGAAACGGGTTGGGCGGGATCTTGGGTCGGACCGGCGGGCAGGGCCGCCGGGATCGGTGCGGGCGGCAGCGGATCGCCCCAGGTCCGGTGAGCCGCTGCGAGCACTGCGGCGACGGCACGCTCGGCCGCCTCCTTGGTGCGCCGGCCGAGGCGGTCGGGGTCGGCCAGGCCGTGGGTGCGGATGTGCGGATCGCACGGCACCGTCACCACGGCCGCCACCAGGGACTGGAGCATCGTGGCGGCCGCCTTGACGGCGGCGGGGATGCGGCCCTCTCCCGGCGAGGAGAGCACCACGACGGCGCGCTGGAGAGGCAACCCCTCCGCGGAAGCGGCCTTGATGGCCGTCTGGAGCGCGGCGACGCCGGGCCCGGTGGCCAGCGCGCACAGCACCGGTACGGAGAAGGGCAGCGAGCACCAAGCCGCCGTCAGCCCGGGGCGGCCGCCGGCCCGCGCGGTGACGATGTCGTGGGCGATGAGGTGCGTGGTGTCGGCCACGACGGCCTGCCAGCCTCCCCCGGCTCCCAGCTGGTACCAGGCCGCCGGGTCCTCGGGGAGCGCGAGCTGTCCCTGGTGCCACTCCAGGTGGTCGGTGAGCACGCCCCAGCTCTTGCCGTCCGCGGCCGGGAAGGTCGAGGCGGCGGTCTGGGCCTGCTCGCGCGTGAACGGGCGGTCCGGCGGCAACGAGGCCAGTCCGGCGCCGGGCTGATTCGGCCAGGACGGCCACGGAGAGGACAACCGCGACGCCGTGTCCAGCACCACGCTGCTGCCCGCAGCTGCGAAGGAAAGACCGAGCAGGCCAGCGGTAGTTGACCGGCCGCTTCCGCCCGTTGCGCCCAACACCGGTACCAGCACGCGCGTTTGGGCGGGCAACGTCACGCCCTGTGACTGTTTCTTAGGCAACGCTCCCCCGTATTGCAACTGTAACCACTCTCATGATCACGCGACGTGAACACGTGTCCGGAAGTCTATGACGGGCATCCGACACACCAGTGGTGCCCTTGATGAGGGACGCGTGTCAATTCCTTTATGTGGCACCCCAGTTGATGCGGTTCATCACCTTTAACGACGCTTTGGGTAATTCTGTTGCACCTCGTGTGGGTGACGCCGCCGCGATCCGCGTTACTGCCTTTGGGCCGGGAAATGCCATGTGGCAATGTGACGTTCAGTGGCGAGGGGTGGCACCCGGGCGTCGGGCTCCGTGGCCGGTTAACGACTGGCGGAGCCGCACGGAAGCGGGCCGGGGAGCACCGTGAGGCGAGGGGGAGCGGTTGAAGGCCAAACGGGGGATCGCGCTGACGGCGGCCGTCTTCGTCGTCAGCCCGCTGGCGCTGGGGCTCGGGATCATCCTGCTCATCGCGGCCAGCGACGACGACAAGGGGGGCGGCGGAGGCGACTTCGACCTCAGCGCCGCAGGCTCACTGCGGATCGGCAAGGGCTACGTACCCGCGCAGTACGCGGGCCTGATCGAGAAGGCGGCTGCTGAATGCGACGCCGGCCTTCCGGCGTCGGTCCTCGCGGCCCAGCTCAAGCAGGAGTCCGGGTTCAACCCCAAAGCCCAGTCCTACGAGTACGTGAAGGACCCCGCGACCGGAGAGACGATCAAACGGCCTCTCGCCAAGGGCATCGCACAGTTCATCGACGGCACGTGGGCGTCGTCGGGGATCGACGGGAACGGCGACGGCAAGAAGGACGTCTGGGACCCCGAAGACGCCATCCCCTCCCAGGGGGAGATGATGTGCAAGCTGCTCAAGACCGCCAAGAAGCACCCCGGCTACAACGGATCGCCCATTGAGCTGGCGCTCGCCGGCTACAACGCGGGATGGGGCCGGGTCGACGAGTACAAAGGCGTCCCCCCGGCCAGCTTCGCCGACGGGCAGACGTACAACTACGTGAAGATCATCATGGCCACCGTCGAGAGCCTCACCGCCCCGAACACCTCCGGGGACCCGGGTACCTCCGGCGGGTGGGGCCGGCCGGTCAAGGGACCGCTCGGGACGCCGTACCACCAGCAGGGCGGCGCGTGGTCCAGCGGCTACCACACCGGCATCGACTTCGCGGTGCCCACCGGCACCTCCATACACGCCGTCGGTCCCGGGAAGGTCGTCGCGGCCGGACCAGGCGGCGCGTACGGCAACCAGGTGGTCATCAAGCACGCGGACGGCATGTACAGCCAGTACGCCCACATGAGCAAGGTTCGCGTCTCCACCGGCGACAGCGTCAGCGGCGGCCAGGTCATCGGCCTGTCCGGCGAGACGGGCAACGCCTTCGGCCCGCACCTGCACTTCGAGATCCGGACCGGCCCCGACTACGGCACCGACGTCAGCCCCCTGCCCTACCTCCGCAAGAAGGGCGTCGACATCTGACCGTCCCACCGACCGACGCCACCACCAGCAAGGACACCGCCGTGAGTGATCACTACCGCCCCTGGGGAACCGCTACCCACCACTTCTGGACGTCCCCCGACCCGGACCGACCCGCGGCCGAACCGGCGGCGGCCGCCGTACAGCAGGCTCCGCAGGCCGAGGCGCGGCCGGCGGCCGACGCCCCCGCCGAGACGGGCGACTCCAGCCCCGTGCAGCACCAGGCGGAGCAGGCCGCCGCGAACACCGGTCAGGAGGCCGTCGCCCAGCAGCCGGCCGGTGACGCTGCCGCCGCTGCCCTGGCGGAACTCCCGCCGGGATTCATGGAGCGCATCAACGCCGTCACCGCAGCGTTCGGCCGGCCCGAAGACCACCACGGACTCAGCGTCGCCGGGGTCGAGGCCGAGAAGCTCGACCAGGAGCTGACCGCCCTGTTCGGGGAGCGCCACACCTACACGGTCAACATCCGCGAACTCCGCGGCTGGCTCGCCTTCATGACGGGCGACCACGCAACCGCGACCCGCTGGTACCTGCACACCGCAGGTCTCAACATCGGCCTGCTCGGGCCCTCCGCGCCGCAGACCCAGGAATCCGTCAAGCGGGCCATCCACCTCTGGCAGCAGGTCACCGATCACGCCGAGATCGTCCGCCTCGGCTCCGATCTCGCCTCCGTGACCGCCCTGGTCCTCGGCAGCGACGACCAGGCGCTCCGCTTCGTCCAGGGCCGGGTGGCACGCCACCAGCAGCCCCCGCAGTAGAACGACCCCCTACCCGTGAGCCCCCGGCGACGTCCGCCGGGGGCTCACGGGCGTCTGGCCGGAATCGAGCGGGTCCGGGTCGAGGGCCGGGCGGCCCGCTTGACGTCTGTCGGGTTTCCCCGACAAACTCTCTCTTGTCGGGGAACCCCGACAGGATGCGGAGGAGAGTCGTGACCACGTACAGCTCCAGCTACACCGGCCCGCAGTGGAAGATCGCCCAGGTGGAACTGGACCCGGAGACCCGAACACCCGCGGCGACCGTGATGGAACCCACCGAGCTCGCCGGCCCGACCGCCTTCTGGCCGGACGGAACCACCTCCTACCTCCTGCACTTCCACGGCGGTGCCGTCACCAGCTGGACCGTCGCAGACGAGGCCGACACGGCGGTGCGAGCCCTGGAGGCGGTGCGCACCGGAGAGGAGATCGCCCCGGACGCCCTGCGGGCCTACATCCGGGACGTGCGCCGCCTGGAGACGCGCATGACCGCGCTGAAGGAGGAACTTCTCCTCATCGCCCGTGAGCCGGGCCCGACCGGCCGGGCCCGGCTCACCTTCCGGGAGATCGGCGACGAACTGCGTCAGCACCACAGCACCGTCGCCGAGCGCCACCAGCGCATCGTCGACGGCGACCCGGCCCCGTGGAGGGCCTGGCTGACCCAGCACACGGAGCGCGCGGCGCTGTACTCCAACGGCGGTGAACTGCCCCGCACCCCCGAGCCGCCCCGCGAGCACGAGACCAACGTCTACGACAGCGAGGAGGAGCCCGGCAAGGTGATCGCCCGCTGCCGGTGCGGCTGGTCCGGCCCCGCCGGCACCAACATCGTCACCGCCGCGCGGCAGGGCAAGGCCCATGAGGACCAGCCGGAGGCATGAGAACCCGGGGCCGCCGACTGCTTGCAGGCGTCGCGGCCGCCCCGGGGGCGCCCTCAATCCCGTAACGACGAAACGAGGAACAACACCATGATGACCGATCGCTCGACGCCCGTGCAGGCCCTGGCGTTCACCGGCGGGCTGCTGGCGACCTGGGACGCCCTGCACCCCCTGTTCGACCAGTGGTTCCAGGGAGGCAGGGACGCGGCGAACAAGGGCGCCCTCGGCCGCCACCTGGTCTACCGCGACGGAACGCCCGTGGGACACGAGCCGGCGGACGACGACCGGAGCGGCCAGCCCACCATGACCGCCACCCGTCTGGGCTGGATCAGCGCCGCCCGGCACGTCGCCAGCTACAGCGCCGGCCAGGCCGCGGGAACCGTCCTGCTCACCCGCGTCCTCGGCTACCGCGTGCCGGTCACGGCCCTGGCCGCCGGCACGGGCATCAACGCGCTCACCCACCTCGTGATCGACAAGCGCCAGCCCCTGCTGTGGCTCGCCGCGAAGGCGGGGAAGCGCGGGTACGTCGAGCACTGCACCGTCGTCCGCCGCCTCGACGAGGACGGCACACCTCAGGTGGAGGCTTCGGGACCCGGCACAGCGGCCTTCGAGCTCGACCAGGCCCTCCATCGCGCCATCGGCGCCGTCGCCGCCGTCACCACGGCCTGGCTGACCATCCGCTCGCTCAAGAAGGGACTTGCAGCATGACCGAGGACCTGTGGAGTCTCCTGCGCTTGACGCACGAGGTGCAGCGCATGTGTGACGACCTCCGGGTCAGCGACGCGGCCGGCACCACCACGGTGGAGCAGGAGCGCGAGTACCGACTGTGCCGTGCCGCGCTCGCGCAGCGCCACCTCGCGGCGGCCGCCGACACCGGGAGCGACCCCGAGGACGCCCGGCGCGACGCGGAGCTGACCGCGCAGCTGCTGTGGAAGCACGACACCCTCCACGGCGGCCACCGCGGTCCGCTGCCCGCCTCGCACCCGACGTGGAACGTCTCGAACCTCGACCGCTACGTCCGCCAGGAGGCCGAGGCCGCAGGGCTCAACCCCCACTGACGGGTGACCGCGCACGCGAACGCCCCCGCCGCGGCGGGGGCGTTCGCGTGCTCTCGGCCGGTCATCGGCGGGCGGGCAGCAGACCCTTCGTCAGCCCGTGGCCCGGATGTGGGTTCCCGACGTGATGCAGCGGCCGCACCGTGCCGTCCGGCGGGGCCGGGATGCTCGGACCGTGCATCCACCGGGAGAGCTCCTCGCCGCGGAACAGGCCGTAGACGTAGCGGACCTTGGCGTCGCCCAGCGGACCGTTCAGCACCGCCAGCAGATGGGTGATGAGTTCACCGCCTCGCTCCGCGCTGACCGTCGCGGCCTCCCGCCAAGGCTCCTCGTCGTCCCCCTCGATCTGGAGCATGATGCGGGCCGGCTCGTCATGGACGACCTCGGTCTGCTTCTCGCCGTTCGGCGGCCCCCACAGGTCGACGCCGACGATGCGGTCCGCTCTGATGAGGCGATCCGAGGACAGACGGACCCAGGTGTTCACCAACGACGACATCGTTTCTCACTCCCCGCGTACACGAACAACCAGGGTGATCCGCCGACTTGCGGCGCAGTCGCCCGGAGTGGCGCGAATTGCCTGCGTCACTGTCTGCTTTCTACCACCTGGCTAAGACATGTGGCCTGCGGGTTTCTTCCCGGGTTATCGCCGGCCCCGTCGGGAGACAGTTCCGGCCCGGCAGGAGGACCTGTCGGGCCGGGGGCGGGCGGGGATGTGCTCAGGGAGACGGCTCACCCTTCATCGCGTCGAGGAAGTTCATCCACGTCGTGCGGTCAAACTCGAAGACGGCGCCGCCGGGGTCCTTGGAGTCCCGAACCGCCATCTTGCCCGTGGCGCCGGCGCCCATGCGTCGGGCCTCGACGCACTGACCACCCTGGTTGTCGCTGTAGCTGGAGGTGAACCAGTCGCCGGTCTGCGCGTCGTCGTCCCGGTGGGCCATGTCAAAACTCCTTGATTGCCTCATGGATCATGCTCACGGACTCCGTATGTCCTGGAGCGGCCGCTTGCAGATCGGTGAAAGTCTCGTCGTAACGGTCGGTGTCAGAGGGCTTGCGCAGGACCCAGGCGTCGGCCCGGTTCTCCAGGTAGACGATCGGTGGGAAGGGCGAGCGGTCACCGAAGCGCAGGTGGGTGAAGGCGCCGTTCATGCCGGGGTGCGCCCCGAGGTCGAAGGGAACGACCTGGATGCGGACGTTAGGCAGGGAGGTGGCGAGTTCGGCGATGTGCCCGAGCTGTTCACGCATCACCGCGGAGTTGCCGACGCGCCGTTTGAGTACGGACTCGTTGATGATGGCCGTCAGCTTGAGAGGTGAGTCCTCTCGGTGCAGGGCTTCCTGACGGGTCATCCGTACGGCCACGAGCTTGTCGATCTCGGCGGGGCTGAGCTCCTGCGTCGGGAGCGGCAGCGCCCTCACGTACGCCTCGGTCTGGAGCAGGCCGGGGACGAACTCGTTCTCGTAGTTCTGGACCGCGGCGGCAACAGCCTCCTGTCCCAGGTATGCCTTGAAGCCAGGACTGATGACCGGTGCCAGCTCCCGCTTCTGCCACCAGTCCTTCTTCGTCTTGGTCACGGTGGCGTAGCCGACCAGGGTGTCTCGATGCTCGGCGTCCGCCTCGTAGATGTCGCAGAGCGCCATCACGTCTGCCGGTTCCACGATGCCGTTCTCGGCAGCTTCGAGTCGGTTGATCTTTGATGGGCTGACCACCAGCCGTTTTGCCACCGAAGCCGCGGTCATGCCCATCCCGTCACGCAGCTCCCGTAGCTCGATGGCCAGCTGGAGACGGCACAGCGCCGGGGCGGCCGACCCTGCTTCTTCACTCATCCCGCATCCCTTCGTCGAGCAAGAGCCAGTGTGTCGGTCGCCCTTCTGGCACGGCAAGAAATCTTCTGCACAAGTGCGATGAATTCTGCCATCTCATGAGCGTCCGTCAGCACCCCGTTGCTGCACACGAGTTCGAGGTCAGACTCTTCACGCAGAATTCTGCGAGAAGGGTTTCCACGGTATCGAATCTGGTGGCATCCTGGGTTCGGTCACCACAGAATGCGCTCGCACCGCGACTCAAAGTGATCTTGATGCGGGTCCCGAGGACGTACCGACCGGGGGAGGAAACCCGGATGATGCCGAAGCTCAATCAGGTTCCGGAGGAGCGCCGGTTCGCGATCTCCGACGTCACCACCGGCGTCTTACGCATCCTGCACGGCGGTGCTTGCCTGTACTGCCAGAAGACGCACGGAGAGCTCGCTCCTGCCGGTCGCGCGTGCACGTTCAGCCCGAGTGGCGATGTGCTCTGGTGGGACGTTCGAGCCCACGCCGGATGCCTTCAGGCTGCTCGTGAGCGTGAGACCGCCACACCGGTTGACCTGGAGAGGGCCTCTACTGCCGAAGTGCCCCCTCACCAGTACGCCTTTCCCGGCGATGACCACGCCCCGGCCAAGGCCCGCGACCACGTACGTGAGGCCCTGGGGTCCTGGCGGGTACCGGAGGACAGCGTCGAGGCGGCCGTTCTGGTGGTCTCCGAGCTGACGACCAACGCGGTGAAGCACACGCAGTCATCCCGCATCGAGCTGGAACTTCTCCGCCGCGAAGGCGAAGTCGAGATGGCCGTTCAGGACAACGGCCCCCGCCCGGCAGCACCGCTTCAGACCATCCTCACGCGGGCCGGGGACACCTGGGATGAGGACGGTCGCGGGCTTGGCATCGTGCATCGGCTGGCCAGCCGGTGGGGGACCGCCGAGGCCGGGGCCGGCCTGAAGGTCTGGGCCGCGATTGACACGGACGGCGCCCGGTGACCGGCATGACCGTCCGCGGCGTCGTACTCCCGGCGTCGTCCATCACAGCCACCGCGCCGGGCCGGCGAGCACGCCGTCCGGCGCGGACCGAGGGCGCCCGACCGGCGCCCCCCGTGCCGCCCCTGGCAGGGAGAACCCCCCGTAACCCGGGTCAGGGGCGGCACGCCTACGAGATAGGGAACCGCTGATGCACCCGACCCTCGCGGCCCCCGCCCGAGCGGACCAGGCCGCCCCGGAGCTGCTTGCCCGGCTGGCCGCTGCCCTGCGGAAGATGCGCACGCTCCCCGAAATCCTGGACGACATCGGGGACGCGCTCGACCCCCAGCCGCCTGCGGCGACCGAGGTCGAGGACATCCACGAGCGGTTACGCGAGGACCTGGAGCGTTTGGGCGCCATCGCCGAGGCGGCCGGGATCGGGGACCCCGAAGTGTGGCGGCTGATCGCCCGCGCCGCCGAGTTGGAGGCGGTAGAGCTTCCGCAGGACCACCACGGTCGGATCGTTCATCTGCGCAAGCAAGGCGCCGTCGCCAACGATCTGCTGGAGCGGCTCACCGCGACGCGGACCATTAAGCAGGTCGCATGACCAGCCACCGGCCGCCAGTGACACCCGAGGCCCCGAAGAGGTCAGCCCGCCAGCAGTTCTACTGGCAGGGCCTCCACGTCCCCTTCGTGGCGCCGTGGAGCGATGAGGAGCCGCTGCCGACCAGCCTGATTAAGCGGGTCGGTCCGGACGGTGCGGAGGGAATCGCTTACGCCGATGAGGTCAGCGGCGCGGACCGGAGGGACGGCAATCTCTGGGTGCGCTGGCCGCTGCTGCGGGGGAGGGGCCAGCCCCGCCTGGCGGACATCCACCCTCTACGCCAGCGACAGGCCATGTCCCACATGCTCTGCATGGTCTGTGCGACCTCCACGTTCAACAACGACGAGTTCCGCCGGTGGGGCGGCAAGCACCTGTTCATCGGGCGCGATGTCGACGGCCGACCGATCCGAGACGGTGACGTGACGGACACCCCTCCCGTGTGCCTGCCGTGCGCCGTCGAGGCCGCCGAGGCGTGCCCGCACCTGGTCAAGGGACACACCGCCGCCCTGGTCGAGCGGACCGAGCCGTGGGGGGTCTCCGGGATCGTCTACGACCCGCGAACCCTTCGGCCGATCCCGACGAAGACCAAGAACGGCCTCACCGACGTCGCGTTCGAGGACCCCGCGCTCCGGTGGACCCTCGCCGCCCGCGACGTCGTGACTCTGCACGGCTGCACCCCCGTGGACTTGTCCGAACTCGCGACGCTGGGCGTCGCGGCCTAGACCCCGTCCGGTGGCCCGGTGCCTCGCGCCCGGGTCGTCGGACGGTCAGCAGCCGGCGGGCACCGCGCCCGCCGCAGCAACCGAGAGAGCGAACCGCCATGCCTGACTTCCCGTACCTGCGTCGCATCCGCGCGAAGCGCCCGCCGCGGCAGGACTTCGAGCCCCGCACCCTCATGGACATGCTTCTGAACGAGGACCAGGACCAGGTCGGGGGCCGTGCCGTGCATGTGTCCGCGGTGACCGTCTCCTTCTTCGGCTTCCGGGCGCAGTCGCACGGCGCCACGGGCTTCGCCGCGCTGAAGCACATGTACCGCGACCACCCGGTGCTGGTCCGCTGCCTGTGCACCTACCTGGGCGCCATGTGGACCGTGATCGCAGTCGTGACCGCTCAGAACCTGCTCTAAGGCGGACCGGCGTCGCACCGGTGCCACACCGCCGACCGGTGGGCACCGGTACCTCCGCCGTCCCGTCACCGATGACCTGACCGCGACCGTCGCGGACCGTAGAGAGAGGGCCTTTCCGTGCTGGACGTTGAGGGGACGAAGTCCGTCAGCCTGCCGGGGCAACGCGTTACGCAGACACCGCTGATCGGCCGGGCCGATGCGGAGGCGCTGGCGGGAGAACCCGCGCGCTGGGAGCAGGTGACGGACCGTAGGGGCGCGGCTGTCTGGCAGGTGTCCGGACCGCGCGGGTTGTGGGCCCTGAAGGTCGGCACCGGCGAAGGAGCCGCCACCGTTGCCCGCGAAGCCGCCGTGCTCCAGCAGACGCACTCCCTTGTGCCCGGCCTGTCGTACGGGGGCCGGGCGAAGGCAGGCCGAGGAACGAGCTCGGCGTGGCTCATCACGCCGTGGCTCGAAGGCCCCTCCACCTGGGCGCGGTTCGAGAGCGTAAGACAGCAGCACGCCGAGGACCGGTCCTCGGCCCTCGCCGCGGCGGTCGACGTGTGCCAGGCCGTCGCCGCTCTGCACGGGGCCGGGTGGGTGCACGGCGATCTCCAGCCGCATCACACCGTGCACACCTCCGGCGCGGTTCGTCTCATCGACTGCACTTGGGCGGCCGGGCCGTCGCTGGCGCCGTCGCACACCTCGCTGGGTGGACTGCTGCACCTGATGTCACCCGAGCTGATGCACCGCATCGAGGCGGGGGTGCGGCCGGTGGTCACTGAGCCTTCAGACGAGGTCTACGCCCTCGCCGCCGGCCTGTGGTGGGCGGCCACCGGCACCTGGCACCGCAACTACGCCGCGGCGGGGGTCGACCCGGCCCGCTTTACGGCGGCTGTGCTCCGACAGCTGCTGTTACGCAACCGCATTCCGTGCGGGACCATCCCGCACTGGCCCGCCCTGGAGCGGGTCTTGCTGCCGGTTCTCGAAGCCCCTGCGGGCGCGCGGCCGTCGGCTGAGCAGCTGGCCCACTGGATGGTGTCTCTGTAGCCGCGAAGGCGAGCAACGTGAAGGGGGCCCGGCGGTCGACCGCCGGGCCCCCTTCACGTTGCTCGCTACGTCATCGCGGCGTGCTGAGGCTCCTCTACTTCGGATTCGGCTCCCCGGGGGAATGCCTGCTCCTGCTCACTGTCGCGCGGCCGTTCGTGGGGCGGCTCGTCCTGAGTCTGACGCTGATGGTCGGGCGCCGGCTCCGCTGCTCGCGGGTTGACTTGCTCGACCTCCGCGGCGATCCTCCGGAGCTCCGGCAGGAGGCCCTTGAGCGCAGCGCGGACGGCCCCCTCTGCCATCAGCCCCTTCTGGTTCCCCCGATGGTCTCGGCCTTCCCCGGCGGCCCGCCCGAGAGCCTGGTTCGCCTTGTAGGCAGCTCCGTTGGCGATCTGGGGGGTATTACTCAGCACGGTCAGGTCCCCTGCGCGGACCTGATCCACCAGGGCGTCCCGGAGCTGGTCCTTCTTCGACCGCTCCCCGGAGGGCGCGGCCGAGGCAGAGGGACGAGGCGTCGCAGAGCCCGCTGCTGAGGGGCTCGGAGCGGGACGGCCCTCCGCTGCGGGACCCGGAGCGCTCGACGCGCGCGGTGCGGGTACGGCCGCGGCCGGGGCGTAGGCGGGCTGCTGCGTGGGCCTCGGTTCGGCGCCAAGCGGTGCGGCAGGGGGCGAGGCGGATGGAGCTGCCTGCCGGAGAGCGGACGGCGCAGGGATGGCCTTCGGGCTCTCGTCCGGTGCCGGCCCCTCGTCCTCACCCGGTGTCAGGTCCATGGTGGCCGCCGCGGCGAGAGGCTTCCTGCTGCCGGGGGCCCGGACATTGTCCAGGGTGTCGTGGAGGTCCTCGCGCCACCTCTTCCACATCTGGCGCGGGTATCCGACGAAGGGCACCCACAGCAGCAGGCTGTAGCCGCGTTCGGTGTCCCTCCGCTTCCGCTTCGGGTACTTGCCGAGGACCAGCTGCTCGACCTTCTTCAGCAACGTCTCCAGGAACACCGCGTACACCAGGGGCGGGATGACCGCGACGAGACGCCCCCCGAGCGAGGGTGACGGGGCGTGAAGCAGGTTCATTGTCGCGCTGGCCACGATGAACGCGACGAGGTAGAAGCGGGTCAGCTGACTGGACCGCGCTGTCAGAGCCTCGAAGAGGCGGAGCAGCGAGAGGCCGAGCGCGCCGGCGTCCAGGAGGAGCGCGAAGCCGGTTGCGGCGTCCCACGAGCCGCCGTTGCGGTCGAAGGCGTACGCCTTCTGGGCGCCGAAGGAGAGCCAGGCCGCGATACCGGCGATGCAGAGGATGATCGCGAAGGCGATCCCGAGACTCGTCACTGCCAAGCGCCGGCGCCACGTCTTCCGGCGCTCCTCCGCCAGACGTTCCCGGTCCTCGGCGGACATCTTGTCCTGCTCGCGGCTGCGGCGTGCACGCAGGACGATGGTGACGATGAGGAGGACGACCAGCGCGGCGAACCCGATCCCAGCTGGCAGCAGGTACTTCTCGATGTTCATCAGCGCTGCCCTCTCCAGCATGATGTCGTCCCGCCTGGCCTGCGGCTGGCAGCCGCCGCCTGCTGACGCATGGACTCTCCGATCATCGGTTTCCGGAACTCCTCAACCCTAGGGTGCGACACCCTCAGTCCCTGCTACCGCAGCATCCTCCCCCAGCCCCTGGTGGCTCGGCGGTCCGTTTTCAGTTCGTGCGTCACACTGATACGGGACCAAGGCAGTCGGTTTGGGTGCTCGTCGTACAAAAACCGGTGTCCGGCCCCACTGGGGCCCTGCTCCCTCGGTACTCTCCGGGCCATGGACTGGACCGAGAAGAACCCCCTCCCCGAAGAGGGACGAACGATCACGTTCGTAGGTAAGGGGGGGAGCGCGAAGTCCACCACGCTTGCTCACCTCCTTCGGAACTGGAAGGAGATGGGCATCCCCGCTGTGGCACACGATGCCGACGACAGCGACGGCCAGGAGGAGCCGGGCTCCCTGCTCGCGTGGGCCGAGATGCTTCCCGTGCACGGCGAGGGCCTTGGTGCCCCCGTGTACCGCGCTCCCGCCGCGCCCTCACTCAAGGCCGAGGTAGACCGACTCCGACCGCCGCGCGGCCTGTCCCTGATCGACACCAAGGCGTGGGACCGCGGCAAGCAGAACTCGCACCTCGCCGCGATCCGATCCTCGGATCTCCTCGTGCTGGCCCTCTACCCGAGCGGCATGGAGAAGTTCCGCGGCGCGTCGATCCTGGGTGCGATGGACGAGGTCGAGACCATGTCCGGCCATCGGCCTCACGTCGTCTGCCTGCTCACGCGGTTCAACCCCAGCGCAGGAGCCGCGGACGGAGTCCGTAAGGAGCTGGTGGACGAAGGGCTGCACGTCCTCACGTCCGAGATCCCGGCGTCCGAATCCAAGACGGGGTACGCCCAGAGCTTCGGCACAGTCCCCCGGCTGAAAGCGGAATCCGACATGCACAAACTCGCCAAGGAGCTCCTCGTGGAGGTCACCCGATGAGCGCCCAGGCGCCGGCCCGTCCGAGCATGGGCGCAGGCCGGCTCCGGAAGGGCGCCCAGCCCGTGAAGAAGGTGCCGGGCCTGGAGGCCGACCGCTTCAACGGCACCAACGTCATCGACCCCTCTCGCGTCATCAAGGGAACGCCTCAAGAACAGCTGGATCAGGTGACGGCCCTACTTCGCGACGCCCGGGAAAGCGGAGAAGAGGCGGTTGCCGACGTCCTCGCCGTCGGTGCAGTCAACAAGGGGCTGCTCCTGGCCTACGCCAAGGAACACGACCTGTGGCAGCACTCCAGCTGCACGAGCTTCGAGCTCTGGGGCGCCGAGGTGCTGGAGATCAGCGTGAAGTACGTCCATCGACTCGTCAGGGAGGCCGCTGCCCTGGCCAAAGTGGTGGCGCTGAACGTGCGGTGTAAAAAAGTGCACCGCATTGCGCGGCCCGCCCACGCCGTGGTCATCGCCGCAGTGATCGACCAGCATGGCGAAGACGCCGCCCTCGCTGTCATCCCCAAGGCGTGGGAGCTGGCGGCGGCGGAGAACCGTCGACGCCCCACCGCCGCCCAGTTCGAGCGGGCGGCCGCAGAGCTCAAGTATCCCGTCAAGCTGATTACTGACGAGAGCGATGATGCGACGCCCCCCGCACCCACCGCTCCCCCTGCGGTCCTGCGGACCCAGAAGACGCTGACCCGCTTCACCGCGGCGATCGGCGGTGTCAGGGAGCGCCACATCGCCGCCATGGAGCGCAAGGACGTCGATGCGGTCCGGCTCCAGGCAGAGGAAGCTCGAACCCGCCTGAGCGAGTACATCGAGACGATCGACAAGGTGTACCCGAAGAAGGTCGTCCCCGGCGCGCGCCCGGAGTTGGAGGGCGACGACCGGCAGGACGAGGAGAGCATCGCTGCCGCCTGACTGCCGCCGGCATGGCGAAGGCCCCCCGCCGCCAGTGGGGGGCCTTCGCCATGCCGGGAGGCTCGCTCGAAGCCGTAATTGATCCCTTTCGGGTGAAGTCGTTGGCTGGAGCCAACACATCTCGCTACGATCGGCGGCGCTGTTGGCTACAACCAACAAGGGGAACGCCTGTGGCGTACGACGTGGACATGTTCGCGGACGAGGTGGAGCAGCTCGCCCGGCGGGCCGACGAGGCCGGGGGCGCCGAGCGGGTCGAGCTGCTCGCCCGTGCGGCCAACCTCGCCATAGACCCCCTTCGGCGTACCGAACTCCTGATGCTCACGGCGGATGCGGCCGGCCGGGCCGCCCACGAAGCCGCAGGAGCGGCCCGGCGGGGCGAGAACAGGGACGCTCAGGCGACGTACGAACAGATCGGCGCCGCTGCCCGGTTGAGTCGTGACGTCGTCTACCGGCAGCACACGCACGGAGAGGCGCTGTCGTGGTCCGCCAAGGCGCGCGGAGTGCACAACGGGCGCTCCGCCGACCGGCAGGCCGGCGAGGGGAAGGATGGAATGGACAAGAGCACGGCGGGAGAGCGGACATGACCGAGGACGAGATCGCGCGGGGAGTCGCTCGCGGTCTACGGATGCACGAGAGACGTCGAGCGGAAGGGCAGGCTCGATCCCTGCTCGCCGGCCTCCTGATCCTGGGCGGCCTCGCGGTCGGATTCATTGTGCTGGTGACCTACGGATGATCGACGACCTCGGACCCGGCTTCGAGCCGCACCTCTTCCTGATCAACGGCAAGCCGGACCCGGCTTGCTGCCCCTGCCCTCGGGCTCAGTGCGGCGGGCTGACCAAGATGCTCGACAGCTGCCCCACTCACCGCCCGAAGGCGGGTGACGCCCCGATCATGGGCATGAAGTCCCCTTCGCGCTGCTGCCCGCCCGACCCGCAGCCGGAGGAGTGAAAGGATCTCTCTTCGTGATGCGAGAGCCCCGTACCGGCCCCGGTGCGGGGCTCTCGCGTTGCACTGGCCCGACGTGTCCGGCGTCGCCCTGTTAGGTGCTGGCGCCACCCGGGTCCACGAGAGCGGAAGCCACCTCCAGGGCAGCAGCTGCTGGCGCGGTGGTCGTCGGTTCTTGGCCGGTCCGCCGGGCGTAGGCGTGGGTCTCGTGTACAGCGCCACGCACGTACACCACGAGGTTGGCCCGCTCGGTGGCGTCCCGCCGGTCGTCGACGACCTCGACCAGTTCGTCCCACCAGAAGTTGTCATCGGGATCGCTCAGGATCTCTCCCGCCTGGAAGTGCGCGAGCAGCGCCCGTGCCGCCGCGTCCATCGCCGGGTATCGCGCGTCCTCGGTCCGCTCGCGCTCACGGCGCTCCAGCTCCTCCCGGACGACGCGGGCCTCGATGATCCGTGCGACGTGCGGCTGGCGTCGGTCCTCGGGCTCGCCGTGCACGGCGACCTTGAGGCTCGCGTGCCTGTTGAAGGCGCTGGAGGGGTTCGGCTCACCGTCGGCGCCGATGTACTGGAGGGCGAGCGCGACCTGGTCCCAGCGCACGCCGACGCCGCGGGCGTCGTCGAGTGCTCGCAGTTGCAGCGGATCTGCCTGCTGGCGCAACCACTCGGCCAGCGTGATGCGGAGGAGGGTCGCCTGCTGGTGCGCCTCCCCTGCGAGCCGGCCCGCGTGCGCCTGCGCGAACAGCAGGACGCCGTGGGTCTCGCCGTCGCCCGGCCAGCGTTCCAGGTACCCCTGGTCTCCGCCGCGCTCCGCGCGGGCGTGCAGCTCGTACAGCTGCCCGGCCAGGACGCGCGGGTCTACGCCCTGCAACCGTCGTGCCGGACGGCGCTCCCGCGTCGCCTTCGGTGGCGCCGTTCCCTTCTGCGCTTTGCGGCCCATCTCCCTGTCTCCCTATCGCCGAACCTTCGCCCTGGACGCCCGGCGACGGCTTAGTGCGCCGCTCGGGAGATTCGCCTCCCCGGGGGAGTGCAGCGATGGGAGAATCGGGGGGTGGAGGAGAGACATGACGTTCCTCTTTAGTGGTTCTGACCAGGCGTTTTGTCGTCGTCCCGCTCTCCGTGGACCGCCCTGTCGCAAGGGTCTGCGCGGACGCGAGATCAAGATCACGCAGCGAGTGATCTTCCTGGAATTATCGCCCCTCCGCGCCCTTTCACTACTAGTGAAACACGTTTGGCGTACCCCTTCGCGGAAGGGCTTCGCTCCAGCAGGGGCGCGCATAACCGGAATTATGCGCTGTCTTAGTGATCTTGAACTGAGTGTCAACGAAACGGTGACAATCGCGCGCGGTCATCAATATGATGACGCTATGCCCCATGATCCTGACCGATACGGCCGCGAAGACGCCGCGCTGGAACGGCTCACCCGCCGCCACGGCGGCGAGCGCTACCGGCAGCTCAACGCCTTCGGCGGCCCGTACCTCACGGTCACGCCGATCGAGGCGGTCAACCTGGTGATCAGTGCCCTGCACCGCGACGCCGGCGACGTCACGGGCGAGGACCTGGACGACGCCCTCCTTCTCCTCGGCCGCGCCCGCGAGGACCTGGACAGCCACGAGCTGGAGCTCGTCGACCGCGCCCGCCTCCAGCACGGCCGCACCTGGAAACAGGTCGGCGAGACCGTCGCCGGCGACGCCGACCGCCGTACCGCCCAGACCCGCTACAGCCGCCTGCGCGACCGGACCCCCGGGTACGCGCCGCCGGCACCCCATCAGGAAGCCGTCACCCCATGACCAGCCAGTACGAGCAGACCCGGGCGCACATCGAGAGGACCCGAGGCCGCTTCACCGACGAGGAGGAGAGGGCCGCCGAGCTGGAGCTCGCCGTCCTCCAGGCCGACGCCTTCACCCTGACCCTCCGCGCCCGTGAAGACGAGCACCCGCCGACCCCGGAGGAGTGGGGCGCGCACCTCCGCCGAAAGGCGCCGCTCCTGGTGCGCCTGGCGCTGTCCAACCCCCTGCGCTACGAGGTCTCGGCGCGCGAGGCCGTCGAGCGGTGGCGAGAGGCCGAGCAGGGCGAGATCGCCGCCGCGGCGGCCGCCGGCCTCGGAAGCGAGGCCGAACGCTGGCTCGCGCAGCAGGACGGCGGGAGCGTGTGACCGCCGAACAGCACCCGCGCCGCATCCCCATCCCCACCGACCTCGTGGTCATGCAGTCCAAGGAGGACGGGAGCGCACTCCTGCCGGCCCACCAGGTGACGGCGCTGATGCGCAGTCTTTCCTCCGCCCTCCGGAACCACCCCGAGATCGAGCCCGCCGACGGCCTCGACGCCCTCGCGGACCAGCTCGACCTCGTCGTGCTCGCCGCCCTCGACCGACTCGCGCAAGGAGACTCGTGACCGTACCCGCCATGCTCCGCCGCCCCGCGCCGCTGGTCCTAGGCGCCCCGCCGGAACAGTCCGAGCACGGCGCACCGGTCGTCCGACGCGGTGAACTCGCCGCCGCCACCCGGGACGCCAGCTACCTCAGCAGCCCGAACACCCGCGCGGACGTCCAGCTGCACGCCGCCGTGGTCACCCGCCGCTACGCCGTCGGCAGCGGGCTCACCGGCATCGGAGCCGCCTGCGACCCCGTACGCATCCTCCTGGACGAGGGCCTGATCTTCGGGGCCCGCGAACTGCCCAAGTCCCACTGCCGCCGCCCCGCCTGCCGGGCGCTGTTCGAGGCGGCCGACCGGCAGCACGGCGACCTGGAGCGCATGAGGGCGTACTACGGCCTCCAGGAGCGCCACGGCGTCGATCTCGGCCTGGCGATCCGCGTACGGCACGGCGGCCGCGCCGGAACGGTCGTCGACACCGCCGGCCGAGACCTCCTCGTGCGCTTGGACGGTGTGCCCCAACCCGTACGCTGCCACGTCACCCGCGCGATGGAGTACGAGACCGGGGCGGGGCAGTGGACCGCCGTCACCACCGTCGACCGTGGCGCGGCGCCCGCTGCGGCCGGATAGGGGGCGGGGACGCCGAAGGGGGCCTCACACCGGACGATCCGGTGTGAGGCCCCCTTCGGTTTCAGCGGGTGCCGCGCGGTGACCTTCGGGTCAGTCGACGCCGGGCACGGCCACGGGGTTGTCGCCGAGGAAGCCGAGCCGGGCGTCCACGGTGGCCTCGGCCTCCCGCTGGCGCTTGGTGTGCGGACGCTCCGAGATCCGCCCGTTCCTCGTCACGCAGTGACCCGAACTGACCTCGCAGGTCTCGCACTTCAGGGTCAGGACCTCGGCCGCCACCGCCGTATCCCGCTCACGTCGGCGCCGGGCCTGCGCGGCCTTCGACTCCCAGATGACCCGCATCCCGCCCATGGCCTCTGGGTAGGTCGTCGTCTCCGTGTCGGGTGACAGCTTGACGGCGTGCGCCAGGTGCAGCAGCTGCCGACCGGTGGGCACGACGGCCGGGCCGCCGTAGTCCTCCCGGTCGCTCCCGCGAGCAGCGGCACCCCACGGGTCTTTCGAGCCCATGAACGTCTTGGCGAGCGGGACGTCGCCCTCGACGATCCGCGCCAGCGCGGCCAGCTGCTCCTCGATCTCCCCGAGCTGGCGGCCCTGGTGCCGCAGGCTCTCGATGATCGGTTCCAGTTCCACCGGCGTCGCCGGGGTCTCCGCGGCGCGGGCGAGCTGTCGCAGGCGGAGGCTCATCGCCGCCGCCTCGACGGCCAGCTCGTCCAGCGTGATCTGCTTGCCCGCCATGAGGTGAGCGACGTCGGCCTCGGCGGCCGTCTCGTCGGGCGTTACAGCATGGTTGTTCTGCAAGGTTCGCTCCAGACGGGGCCTGTGGCCCCTGATGCGTGATTTCGAGTGAGTTGCTGACCGGGATGCCACTCCCTTCCAGCACTCGAAAAGCTACCACGCAGCCGGTTGCCGAAGGCGCTGGAACGCGGCTACCGCGCACCTCGGCGAGGAACGCTGGGGGTACGGATTCGGCAGAGGCGTTCCGCCTTCAGGCCGCGGACGAGTAGCGTCGAGAGCAGAGCGACAAGGAGGTCACCGTGACCGCACAGCCCGACCACCCGGCCGACCGGACCGGCTTCACCCCGCCAATGGGGACGCTCGCGGAACTGCGGGAAACCCTGTCGACGTGGGGGTTCCCCGGTGACCGGCATCAGTTCGAGAAGGAGCTCGACGCTCTCGGCCTCGACGACCTCACCGCCCTGCGCGAGCTCGCCCAGGCGTACCGGAACCGCGTCCGCCTGCGCTACGACCCGCAGGGCATGGCCGCGCTCGCGCGGTCGACCGACGACGTCGAGGCCGAACTCCGTCGCAAGCTGGCGGAGGCCGGGAGCCGGTGACCCACGCCTTCTACTCCGACGCCGCCGAGCAGGCCCTCGCCGGCCTCAGCACCTCGGAGCGGGCCGCTGTCGAGTCCGCTCGCCTGTTCATCGAGAAGGACCCGGATTCCGACCGCGCCCGCGGACTTCCCGACGCCGATCCCCGTTCGACCTCATGGGCCCTCGAACTGATGCCGGAGGAGACCGGCGGACGCGGAATCTCGGTCGTCTACCGGCTCAGCGTCGACCTCGACGCCGTCCTCATCCTGTGGCTGATCGCTGGTCCGTAGCTGCGAACGCGGAAAGGTGTCACAGCCGGACCGCCATAGCTGCGCAGGCATAGAGCCATGCGGTGTGCGTCCCAGGGCGCAAGCGTGTGTAGTCGACGACCCCTCCGTCAGTCAGAGCCGGATCGTAAGGAATTTGCAGGACTGCATCCGTTCGCTGGCTGAAGATGTCCTTGAGATTCTCTCGAAGCTCCTTATCGGTATGAGGGGTGGGTTCGGCCAGAAGTGTCACCGTCTTTCTCTTGAGGTCCGCGGCGTTGTCGAAAACGTTGTTCTGTAGGGCGTCGAGCATCCACAATGCGGCGGATGAGGTGTCTTCGCGGACTGTTGTGGTCACCACTAGTAGGTCGGCAGAACGGACGGCCGCGAGCCAATTCGGCGCGCGCATATTGTTTCCGGTGTCGATGAGTACGAGTTTGTAATAGCGGGTCAGGAGGTCGTGGATTTGGGTGAAGTCCTGTTCCGCGATATGTCCCGTGACCTCCGGCCGCTCATCTGACGCCAGAACGTCGCAGTGGGCCGGGCCTTGGCCTCGGACGAAGCGCCCCAGATCGCCTATGCGTGCCGTAGTGACATCCTCAAACATGCTCATGTTGGCGAGGAGTTCACGGGCCGTGTGGTTGTGATTTGCCGCGAGTGCGCGTCCCCCCAGGCTTCCGCGCGTCTCATTGTTGTCCCAGACGGCGGTACCCCCTCCTCGATGCACGCCGAACGTCCGGCCTGCAAGAAGAGTTGACGTTGTGGTGCCGGCTCCGCCCTTCGGATTCAGGAACACAATGCTGCGTGGGCCCGCGAGTGACGCCTGAACTTGACGCAAGGCTTGAGTGTCAGCGGCTTCCCGGCTGCTCATCCGAGGCGACAGGGCTCCCCCCGTCGCTTTCCGGATACCCGCACGCCAGCCGCGCTGCGCAGGTCCTCGGGGGCTAGCTTTGCGCGCCGCCGCCTCGAAGTCGGCGTGACTATAAGAACTCGGAGTTTCCCGATTCTCTGCCGCAGGCACCGGATTGCTGCCAGCGAGGTGATCGCCCGACTCGGTGCGAGGTCCTGTGATTGCGGTTTGGGATGCACCGCCAGGCTGATCCGTGTGCGATGTTCCGGAATCCGGCTTCGGGAAACGAAATTGCGGTTCGAGTTGTTCTCGCTGATCCTCTGCCATGTTCCCCTGCCGTTCGTGATTTCCGCTGCGCAGCTTGCATCGTCCGTCGATGTCGGTGCCCTTGAGCAACCGACCTCACCCACGTACGGGTCACGCTATCGGTTGCACCTCGCGGCGCTGAGGGTGCCGCTGGTGTACTGCGAAGCGCTGGTGAGCTCCCGGGCTCCGCTGGCCCAGGGCGCTGACCAATGCCGAGGCCGGTCGGCTTTGCCGCTGCGCGGCATAGCGCGGCCCAGGGGTGGGCGACCGGAGCAGAGGGCGTGCGCGATCGGAAGACCATGGGACCGCGCGGTGGCGGCCCGGCGACCGGCTGCTGGACGGGTCAGGCAGCGTCCGCCTCACCAAGCAGGGAGAGCTCCACCCCGAGTTGGTGCTCCGGCTCAGCGTGCGGGACACCGTCCCGGCTCAGGAACAGGTAGAAGTACCGCGTCGTCAAGGGGTGAGAGGTCCGGACACCGGCCGAGGCGAAGCCGCTCAAGGCGCCGGCCGTGTAGACGTGCGGCGCCCAAGCGGAACCCACGATCGCCTTCACCCAGGCCCCTGCCTCCGCTGGATCAACAGCCTGGCGCGTGCCCAGCTGCTTGTGCCTCGCGGCGACCGACAGCGTCAGCACGCTCCCGTCCCGATCCGGCCGCTCCAAGAGCACGGCCTGGTCGCTGATGTCCCCGAGGACCGTGAGAACCGCGTGCCGGTCGGTCACCGACCGCACCGGGCCGAAGCCGGTCGGCGCCGTCAGTCCCGTCGTCCGGATGTGCCTCGACATGGCTGCCGGCAGCTCGGAGGGCGGGTCTGCGGAGAACAGATTCTGGCGGAAGCACCGCAGTTCTTCCTCGTGCTTGCGCAGCACGCTACGAATATCGACATACATGCCCTCAACGCTACGACCAGCACAGACTGCGCCCACCGTGAGTGCTGTCACAGACTCATGGAGCGTTCCCGAGGCAGGTCGCCGTGAAAGCGGCCGCGCTCGGGGGCGGGACGAACGTCTTGTCGGGCCCTCAGTGAAGAAGGGCGGGCTCCCGCGGGAGACCCTTGGTAAGGACATCGGCCACCACATCGACAAGGCCGAGCGGGTAGACCGTTTCTGTGGTTGAGCGGAGCTCATCCAGCGGCCACCAGCGGCTGGCCCGGATGTTGTCCGTCTGTGTGGCACGTGAGGCATCGAGGGCGTCAGACGATGCGCGGACGAGGAAGTACTTCTCGATCTGCTGCACGCGGCGCCCGCCGACCGGATGTTCTCGGCGACGCTCGGCGATCTCGCCGGACAGGAGCACATCCTTCGCGCCAAGCTCCTCACCCAGTTCGCGCAGGGCGGCGGTCGGATAGTCCTCACCCGGCTCAAGGCTGCCGCCTGGGGTCGCCCAGAAGCCGCCATTCTCGTCGTACCGGAGCAGCAGGATGCGCTGGTCAGCGTCGAGAATGACGGCTCGGGCCGCCTCCCGGAGAGGCAGAGTGCTCATGGTTCCAGTCTGGCAGGTGGTTCAGCTGCGCTCGACCAGGTAGTCCCCGATGCACAGGGCGTCCAGGTCACACGCCTGGAACGTGGCCAGGGCGTGTGCGGGGGTCTCCACGATGGGCTCCCTGTCGTTGAAGCTCGTGTTGAGCACGACCGGGGTTCCGGTGAGCCGGTGGAAGCGCTCGATCAGGGCTGCGAAGGCGGGAGCGCTCGGATCGACGGTCTGCACCCGGGCGGTCCCGTCGACGTGGACGACTCCCGCGATCTTGTCTGTCCGGTCCTCCCTGACCGGCGGCGCCAGAAGCATGAAGGGGCTGGGCACGTCGAGCTCGAACCAGTCGCGTGCGTGGCCGGCGAGGACGGCCGGCGCGAAGGGCCGGAACGGTTCGCGGTGCTTGATGCGGCTGTTCAGCGCCTCGGAACTGGACGTCGTGCGAGGGTCGGCGAGGATGCTGCGACCGCCGAGCGCGCGGGGGCCGAGTTCGCTACCGCCCTGGAACCAGCCGATGATCCGGCCGTCCGCGATCATCTGCGCCGCCGCAGCCGCGATGTCGCTCTCTCGTCGCCACCGGTGCGGCGTCCGGCGGCGCTCGACCAGTCCGGAGCGCGGATCACGGGTCAGGGCCTGCTCGATCTCCGAGTCCGTGTAGGTGCGGCCGAAGTAGTCGTGAGCGAGCGGGCGGCGGGGAATCTCGCCGGTCATCTGGTGCCACGCGTAGAGGGCGCACCCGAGCGCCTGGCCCCGGTCGGAAGACGCTGGCGGCGCGAAGTAGCCGCTGACCGCGTCCTGGCGGCGGAGCTTGTCGGCGGCGACGCAGTTGAGGGCGACGCCGCCGGCGAAGCACAGGTTGCTCAGGCCGGTGGCGGCGATGGTCTGTCCGACCAGGGCGCTCAGGGCCTGTTCGGTCTGGGCCTGGACGTACGCGGCAGCGTCGGTGCCGCGCTGGTCGCCGCCCCGGCTGTCGGGCGGGCCGAAGTCGGCACCGGTTCGTTCTGCGAGCTCGGCAACACCTGCGGCATGTGTGCGGGTGAGATACCCGTGGACGGTGGCGCCTTCGACGTCGAACAGCGGAGTCCGGTGGGCGCCGGGGTCCCCGTAGGACGCGAGGGCCATCGTCTTCCCGGCTTCCTGCTCGTGCCACCCCAGCCAGTTCGTGAACGCCTCGTACGTGGCACCGATACCGCCCGCGCGGGGCCGCTCGGGCGGGTTGCCGCCGAGGCGTTGGATGCCGTCCCGGGTGGCCGCGTAGTAGGTCTCGGTGTCGCCGTTGTTTCCGCCGCCGTCGACCACCAGGACGGTCGCCTCGTCGTACGGGCTGAGGCAGTACGCGGTGTACGCGTGGCTGAGGTGGTGGTCGACGGGGACGATCCGGGCCGGGTCGACGCCGAGGTGGGCCAGGCCGGTCTCGTCGGCTGTGGGCGGGTGGTGACCGATGCCGCTGACCGCGATCAGGTCGACGTCCTGGAGCTGCACCCGGGCGGCACGCAGGCAGTACAGGAGGGCGGCCTGCCAGCCGGGGCTGTAGCGGGTGCGGTTGAGACGTTCTTCGCTGATGGCGACCATCGTGGTGTCGGTGATGAGGGCGGCGCCGCCGTCGTGGCCCACGTTGATGCCGACGACTACGGGGGCGTGGGCGGTCATCAGGCGGCCCCCCGGACGGGTTCGGCCAGCAGGTCCCAGAGCCCGGTGCGGCCCGCCGGGTCGCGGTACAGGGCGCCGAGCTGGCAGAGCTGGACGGTGCCGCCGCGGTGGTCGAGCGGTTCGGTGAAGGGGTGCCCGAAGGACTCCAGTCCACCCAGTGCGTCGTAGACGCCCCGGAATCGGGCGTCCAGTTCCGGCCGTACGTCCGGGGTGATGGCGGTGGTGAGCTTCGCGGCGGTG
Organism: Streptomyces bauhiniae; assembly: GCF_004784475.1. Lineage (GTDB taxonomy): Bacteria > Actinomycetota > Actinomycetes > Streptomycetales > Streptomycetaceae > Streptomyces > Streptomyces seoulensis. The sequence continues at coordinate 50,376 of NZ_SRRT01000013.1, read as the reverse complement.
TCGGTGAGGCCGGCGTCTGCGAGGAAGCCGCTGACCTGGGCGAGGACGGTGCCCGGCGTGGCCCCGTCGGTCTTGATGATCAGCGGTGGGGTGGGGCACAGGGTCGGGGCGATGTCGGTGTAGAAGGTGTGCAGCCGCTCCAGCAGTCCTTCGTCGAACCACTGCTTCCAGCGGGGCCGCTCGGCCACGTTCCCCCGGCGGTTCAGGCTCTCGCCGGGGCTGACCAGGAGGATCGCGGTCAGGATCTGCGGGGGCAGGGCGGGGGCGATGTGGCGGGCGTAGTAGTCGCGTGCGGTGCGGTAGGGGAGGCTGTCGGCCGCGCGGGTCGCCCAGCAGTAGGCCAGGGCGCCGAGGTGGTTGCGGTCGGAGATCAGCAGCCGGGTGGCGGGGTCGGCGGCGAGCTGGGCGGCGGCGCGGGCCTTGTCCAGTTCGTGCCGCAGGAACCACAGGCTGTGTCCGGCGGCGGAGGGGTGCACGGGGGCCCGGAGGCCGGTGCTCAGCCGTGCGTTGGGCTCGGTGAACCACAGGCACTCGTCGCCCAGGACGGGCACCATGCGCGCGAGCAAGGAGGTCTTGCCGGCTCCGGGAGGCCCGTCGAGTACGAGGACAGGGGCGTCGGTGGGCATGTCAGTCCTTCCGGGGGTGGTGCGGGCCGGGGCGGCAGGTGGCGGCCAGGGCGAGCGCCAGGTCTTCCACCCGCAGGGCGAGGGCGGCGCTGGTGGGCAGGTCGGCCGGGTACTGCCCGGCCAGCCGGTCGCTGACGGCCTGCCACATGGCGGCGAAGGGGTCGGCGAAGCCGTCGCGCTTGCTGGTGGCGGTGGTGACGGATGTTGCGGCGGGCGCCTCGTAGGGGCGGGCGAAGTCGACCGTGGCCGCGTCGGACGGGCCGCTGAAGTGGATCTGTTCCAGGAAGCGGCCCGGCGGGGTCGCGCTGATGACCAGGGTGAAGGTCTCCGCGGCCGGACCGTGGAGTACGGCGTGGAGGGACTGGCTCTCGGCGTCCAGGGTGCACGCGGCCGGCGTCACGCCGGGGACCGCCAGGACCAGAGCGGTCAGCAGGTGGTAGCCCTGCCACAGCAGGATCTGGAGGGCGGCGACCTGGTCCGGGCCGCCGAGCTGCTCGGGTGCCGCCTGGGGCGGGTCGTCCGTGAAGGTGTACGGGTCGAAGCCGGGCGGCAGCAGGCGCCGCCGGGCGGTCTCGTCCACGCCGTCGGCCTTGATGAGCCAGCCGCCCGACGGGTCGGGGACCGCCGCGAGGGCGGCGTGCAGGGCCGGGTCGTGGGCGCGCATCGCCCCGACCTCCAGCAGCAGCCCCGCCTCCTGCGCGCGGGCGGCCAGTTTGCGGGTGCCGGTGACGTCCAGTCCGACCGGCTTCTCGGTGAAGACGTGCACGTTCGCGTCCAGCGCCGCTTCGATCAGGTCCTCGTGGACGCCGGTGAGGATCACCAGCATGTCCGCACCGTCGAGCAGGTCCTTCGTGGTCCCCGCGACGCGGGGCACGGCGAAGTGAGCGGCGGCGGCGCGGGCCCGCGCCGGGTCGCGGTCGGCCAGTGCCGTCACCTCGAAGGCGGGGCGGGAGGTGAGCAGAGGGAGGTGGAGACCGAAGGCGGCGGCGCCGCATCCGGCGACGGCCAGTCTCCACGGCCGGGTCTGCGGGCTCATCGGGATGCCTCCTCGGGGGTCCAGCAGCCGGTGGCCGCGCGGTAGGAACGGGCGGCGATCTCGTCCTCGGGCAGGGCCCGCAGAACGGGGTTGAACAGCTCCACCGAGACGGTCCCGGTGTAGTCGACCTGGGTCAGCGCATCGGCGAAGGCGGACCAGTTGAGGGCGCCGTCGCCGGGGAACAGCCGCAGCCCGTCCGTCCAGCCGTGCGGGGTGCCGGCGTGGGGGACGTCCGCGACTTGTACGTGGCCGACTCCTCCTGTACCGAGATCCGTGATGTGCCGGGGGTCGGCTCCCGAGACCGCCCAGTGGAAGGAGTCGACCAGCACCGCGGCGTTCTCCGCGCCGCTTTCGTGCAGCAGCTCGGCGACGGCGGGCAGGGTCGCGGCCACTGGGTGGGGGCCGGCGAGTTCGGGAGGCAGCCCGTCCACGACGCTGACCGCCTCGACCGCGAGGCGCACGCCGTACTCGGCGGCGGTGTCCGCGAGGCGGGTGATCCGCTGACACGCGAGGGTCAGGGCCTCGCCCTGGTCGAGCGGCGAGAAGGGGTTGAGGACGGTCGTGGCGACGGGGCAGTCCAGTTCGGTGAACGTCTTCAGCCGCTCGCGCAGGGTCAGCAGGTGTTCGTCATACGCCGCGGTGTCGACCAGCAGCGGGGCGGGCAGTACGGGCCCGGCGGGCAGGATGCCGCTGGCGGCGGCCACCGTCAGGCCGTGCTCGGCCAGCAGGTCGCGGACCCTGGCGGCGCCCACGGCCTGGGCCTGCTGGATGGACAGCTCGACCGCCTCGAACCCGGCGGCCGACGCCAGGGCGAGGAAGTCGGGCAGGTCGACACCGGAGAGGGTGGCGGGGTTCAGGCACGGCAGGAACGGGGCGGCCGTCTCGCGGTGGGCGATCATGCGGTGGCCAGCTTCCCGGCCAGCAGCCGCTCCCGCAGCCCTTCCAGGTCTTCCATCACGGCGGTGAGGACCCGGCGGGCGTCGGCGGCCAGGATCGGGTTCGGGCCGGAGGTCTGGACGACGGCCTGCCACGGGTCGGCCAGGTCCCGGCCGGACTGCGAGACGAGTGCGACCGCGCACTCCAGCCCGGTTTCCTCGTGCAGCCGGCGGGCGGCCTCCGTGGCGGCCAGGTTGTAGAGCTTGCCGACGTGGTAGACCGGGTTCTTGCCGGAGACGCCTTCGGCCGACCAGGGGCGAAGCATCGAGATCAGCCCGTTGGAGCGGTTGCCCCGGCCGACCACTCCCTCGTCGCCGGACTCGATGGATGAGCCGGTGGCGGTCAGGTAGAGCTCGGGCCGCTGGTCCTGGTCGCGGGTGTTGACGAAGACCTCGATGTCCACGGTCGGAGCGATCCGCGCGGCCGTCTCGATGATCAGCTCCCGGGCCAGCGCCCGGCGGGCGATGTAGGTGTCCAGGTCGGGGGTGTGCCGGGCGATCTGCGGCACGCACGCCGTCAGGCGCACGCGGGTGCCGGTGCGCACGACCATCAGCTTGATGTCCGTGCCGAAGTACGGGTGCTCGGCACGGAAGCTCTCGCTGCTCAGGTGCGTCTCGATGCCGCTGGCGAGCTGTTCCCCGATCCCGAGGGGGGCATAGCCGACACCGGCGGAGGTGTCGTTGGAGAACAGGCGGTGTCGCTCGGCGAGGTCGTCCAGGCTCCGCGGGGCGAACCAGCGCTGGCGGGACGCCTCCCGGTCGGCGTTCGCCCCGGTGGTGACGGCCCCGGGGCTGGACGCCTGGGTGAGCCGGGGCCTCACCTGCACCCACCGCCCGGTGTCCAGCAGCGGCAGGGCGGCGCCCAGGAACTGCCGCGCCGCCGTGGTGACGATGTCCTCGACGGGGATGCTCTGCTCGCCCAGCGCCGTGGTGATCCGTCCGTTGACCAGGACCTGGATCGGGGCGGTCATCTCGCCATGTCCGAACGCGACGTCGGCGGCGCCGCCCAGCAGCGCGAGCTTGTCGGTGTTGTGGTGGAGGATGGCGCCGAAGTGCTCCAGGCAGTACGCGCTGTACGCACGGGAGATCGCCTCTGCCATGCCGTCGGCGAGGGTGTCGGGGTGGCCGGAGCCCTTCCGCTCGATCACCTCGACGGCGTTCTCGGCGCCGGCGGGGTACAGCCCTGCGGCCGTGATGACGTCCATCAGCAGGTCTCCTTGGTCTTCTGGGCAGGCAGGTGGGCGAGCGCGATCGGGCGGCGGCCGAGCAGCCGCAGGCGTCCGCGCTCCAGGTGGTAGGCCCCGATGCGGGCCAGGTCGCGGGCCGACTCCACGGCGCGGGAGCGGTCCAGGAAGGTCCATCCGGCGGCCAGTCCGATCACGGCCTGGTGCACCGCGTCCCGCCCGGCCTGGATGGCGGCGGGCTCGACGCGCACGCTCAGGTGCATCCGGGCGACGCAGATCCCGTGGCCGGCGCCCTGGCGGACGAAGTACCGCAGGGTTGTCTCCGGCCGGTAGACGGGGTGGGAGACGACGGCGGCCGGCTCGATGAGGGTCTGGTGACCGGCCTGGCGGGCGCGGTCCACGAACTCCAGGTCCTCGCAGTCTCCGAGCCACCGGCCGCGGCGCCCCAGGTCGGTACGGAACAGGCCGATGTCGAGAGCGGTCTGACGGTCGAACAGCAGGTTGCAGCCGGTGACCCAGTACGGCCACACCGCCAGCTCGCGGTGATCGGGCCAGTCCACCGCGCCGTGGCACTCGCGCAGGGCCTTCGTCAGCGCGGTGACCTCGCCGCCGGGGTACTCCACGACGGTGCGGCCGCCGACCGCGAACACCTCCTCCTCCTCGATCGCGGCCACCAGGGTCCCCAGCCAATCCGGTTCGGGGGTGATGTCCGGATCGGTGATGGCGACGTAGCGGCCCCGGGCCGCGCAGATCCCGCGGTTGCGGCCCGCGCTCAGGCCCGGCGTCGGCTCGTACAGCACCCGCACCGCGAACGGCCAGTCACCATCCCGGACGGCCTCGGCGATGGGGCGGACCGGTCCGGGCAGGTCGTTGTCCACGACCACCGCCTCGAACCGGTCGGCGGGCAGGCTCTGGCGGGCCAGGGCATCCAGCAGGTTCCGCAGGCGCGCGGTGTTCCCGCGAGCGCTCACCACCACTGACACCAGCGGTACGTTGAACTCGCCCATCGTGGCTCCCTCCTTCACGGCGGTGTGTGCGGCGGGTCCATGGCACCGCCGCCGACCCCGGGCGGGGAAGGCGAAGCCTGTTGCTGAGGTGTTGCGGACCGTATTTGGAACCGGTGCCGCCGGGGTGAGCGACTGGCTACTGTCAGCAGCGCACCCCCCGGCCCCGGTGCGGAGGAGATCTCGATGGCCGCAACGCCGTTACGCAGCCCTCTGGCCGCGCTGCGCGCCGAACTCGACGTGACCGGCGAGGAGTACCTAGACCGGCTCGATGACTCCCACCACGCGCTCGGCTACGGCCGGATGGCCAAGCGGCGGGAAAAGGTGTCGCGCTGGGAAACCGGCGTCCATGCTCCCGACGAGCCCACCCGTTACGCGATGGCCCACCTCCACGGCATCCCCCCGGCGGCCGTCACCGAACTCGGCTGGCCGGGATTCCTCCTCCTGGCCTTCCCCGGTGACCGCCCGGTGCTCGACAGCCCCTGGTCCCCTGCGGGTACCGTTACAGCAGTAGCGGCTGCCGCTCGGGGAGGGTCCATGGATCGACGGGGATTCCTGATCTCCAGCGGTGCGGCACTGTCCGGCATCGCGTCCCACTGGAGCAACGCGGTCACGGACGTCCCACTACCGCTCGCGGCCCCCGGCCGCCGCCTCGACCCGGACCTGATGACCCGGCTCGAACGTCGCCTGGACGACCTGCGGCATCTGGACGACGTCCTCAGCGGCAGCGACCTGCTCCCGTCGGCCGTAGAGGAATACCGGCTCCTGAGCGGGTACGCCAGCAACACGACCTGTGACAGCAGCATCAGCCGCCGCCTGTTCTCCGCGCTCGCCGAAGCCTCCCGCATGTGCGGCTGGCTGCACTTCGACGCCGATCAGCACGCACAAGCCCAGCGCTTCTACATCACGTCCCTGCGGGCGTCGGCCTCCGCCGGTGACCCCGAAGTCGGCGCGAACACCCTGAACTTCATGGCGATTCAGACGTACTCCAAGGGCAACCCGCAGGACGCCGTGAACCTCGTACGAACCGCCCAGTCCCGAGTGGCCGGTGGGGTAACCACCCCCCGCGTCCGCGCCCTCCTCCACGCCCGTGCCGGCCGGGCCCTGTCCAAGACGGGCGACCTGAAGGGATGCGCCAGAGAGTTCAACGCCGCCCGTGACGCCTTCTCTCGGGGCACACACGACGACGATCCGCCCTGGGCCTACTCGGTCACCGAAGGCGAGATCGAGATGCTGGCGGGCTCCTCAGCCCTCGACCTGGGCGACCCGCGCCGCGCCCTGCACAGCTTCACCGCCGCCCAGCAAGCCGAGTACAGCGCCGCCGGCCACGTTCGGGACAACGTTCTCTACCTCTCGCGCACCGCCCGCGCTCACCTCGAACTCGGCGACATCGACGCCGCCTGTGCCACAGCGACTGACGCCTTCCGTCAGAACAGCAGCGTCAATTCGGCGCGCCCCTCCGACGCCCTCACTGATCTCCGTGGCCAGCTCGCCCCACACGGAAGCATCCGGGCGGTTCGTGAGTTCCTGGCCATGGGGGCATGACCCCTCACGCGCTTCCATGGCGCGCCGTGGCCGCGACCCCGTCGGCGTCCTTGCTCGCTTCCGGTGCAAGGCAGAGCCCCCGGACCTGAGCCCGGCGGGGGCACCCCGTTGCTGTCCGTCCTCGCAGGTAGTTTTGGGGATCGAGAGCAAGGAGGGGCACATGGCCGACGGGGAAACCGCCCTGAAGTTCCAGCTGATCGTCGAAGACGAGGCCGCCCTGGACCGCGACCGTGCTCTGGTCGCCTTCCTCAAGGCCCGGATCGCCGAGCGGGCGAAGGTGGCGGAGGAGGAAGAGGAGCGTCTGCTGGCCGGGGTGAACCGGAGCCTGCTGGAGTTCGAGGAGAAGTTCGAGCACCCGCACCGAGACGACGACCGGCGCAGCTTCTTCGCCGGGCAGATCCAGGCTCTCGGCTGGTCGCTCCGCTGTGCCGCCGCCGCCTTCTCCGCGCACCCCGACTTCCGCGAGGACTTCCGGCCGTGATGCCCAGACCGGAGGTCGCTCAGCGTCCCGCCGGCGACATCGCCCTGCCGCCGACCCGCGCCGAAGACGCCTTCGCCCAGATCCGCGAGGCCCTCGGCGAGGTCGCGCCGCGCGACCCGGTCACCCGGGAGCTGGGCCCCCGCCGCCACCGGATGGACATCCTCCGGGACATCTGCCGTGTCGACACCTTCACCACCGTCATGAACTGGCTGGCGTCCTCGACGATCCCCAGCGTCAACAGCAAACGGGCCTACGCCGACGACCTGCGGTTCTGGCACTCCTTCGCCCGGGAGCTCGGCCACGAGCGCTTCTACATCGGGTGCATCACCCGGGGCGACATCACCACCTGGCGTCTCAGCGAGGAACGCCGCGAGCGCGCGGACCGCAGCATCGCCCGCCGCCTGTCCGCCCTCTCCTCCCTCACCACCTTCGCGGCCGAGGAGTCCCAGACCTTCATCCCCAACCCCGTCACCCGCCACAACCGGCCCCGCATCGACCGGCGCGACGAGACCACCGCCACCCCCATGATCGAGGTCGAGGACCTCACCGACCTGTTCGAGTGGGCGGAAAGCCTTCTCGACGTCGTAGTGATCGCCCTCGTCTACACCTTCGCCGGCCGCGTCTCGGAGTGGTGCGCCGCCGACGTCGAGGACCTCCACAACGGCCGTACCCCCGCGATCGACCTGACCCGCAAGGGCGACAAGGGGCACCAGTGGCAGCTTCCCCCCGGCGTGCCCGGCCTCCAGGAGCTCCACCTGCTCCTGACGCGGCTGGTCGGAGGCCGCACGACGGGGCCCCTGCTGGTGGACGCCCAGGGCGAGCGCCTGGACCGTCATGACGTGGACCGCATCCTCACGCGGCTCGGCAAGCGCGCCGGCGTCCTGCCCGGCCGCGATCTCACCCCGCACGTCCTGCGCGTCAGCCGTCTGACCCACATGCACGACGACGGCGTGCCGCTGGCGGAGATTCAGGAGTTCGCCGGCCACCGAGACCCGGCCACCACGCTCACCTACATCCGCCGCCGCGGCGACGGCGAGCGCCGGGCCAGGCACGCGGCCGCCGCAGTGGCGAAGTTCCGCCCCCATCTGGACCGATGGCTCGCGCGGACCGCATGACGCCCTCCCTCCGTCGGGCATGGTGAGACGCATGAGCGAGCGCACGTTCTCCACGGCCACCGCGGTGGCCGTCGCCGAAGCCGTCCGTCCCTGGCTGGGGCAGAGCGGCGACCAGCCGCCGCCGGCCGCCGCGATCGTGGCCGCCCTGCGGGCCGCCGAAGCCGAGCACGGGGGCCCGGTCCGCGACCTGTGGGGCCACGCAGCGGGCAACGCCGAGCACGCCGCGGCCGCCGTCGACCCCGCCCGCGCCGGATGGCTCTGGGCGACCTCGCTCGACTACGCCGCCCGCGCGGTCCAGGCCGCGCCGACCCGTGCCGTCCCCCCTTCGGGTGGAACCGCTGACACTGCCCTCTGCCCGGCGTCTCACTGAGACGTCTACCAGCTGCGACACGACCAAGTGGAAACGGGAAACCCCTTCTCCTGTCGCCGCCCCGCCCCGAGCCTGGAGCCATGAACCCCTTACCCGTCACGATCGAGTCCTTCGGCTTCCGCCACCAAGACGACCGGCCCGTGGGCCACGCCCTCCTGTTCGACGTCCGGGGTCTGCTGCCCCGCCCCGCGGCGGGCCGGCAGACCGTCACCGGCCTCGACCCCCAGGTGCGCGGGCAGGCCCGGCACAGCGAGTGCGCCGAGGAACTGGTCGAGCGCATCGCGGGGGAGACCGCCGCGCTCCTCGCTTACGCCGGGCCGCGCGGCCGGAGCGTGCACGTCTTGATCGGCGGCACGGACGGCGTGCACGGGAGCGTCGCGGTGGCTGAGTGGGTCGGCGAGATGCTCCGGGAGCGGCTGGGCGCCGACGGGCCCCGGGTCGAGGTGACCCACCGGCACATCACCCGGAGCGCGGTGAGGCCGTAGGGGGCCGCCCGGCGGACGTCAGCGGCAGCCGTAGGAGCGCAGTAGGTCCCTGGACGTGCCATCGGCCGGAGCCAGCGGACGGACCCCGCCGTTGACCGCGTTCTTCAGCTTCAGCGGCGGGAACTTGTGGCCCTTCGGCGTGCCCTCCGGAACCGGGCCGCCCGGCCAGACCTCCATGACGCCGCTGCGTTCTCCGCCGTTCGCCGGCACGGTGGTCACCACCGAGGCGTTCTCCCGGCCGTACGGCGTACCCGCCAGACACCGGCCGGTCCCGCCCAGCTCGCGGTCGAAGCGGTCCCACGACGACATGAACACGTGCGACGAGGCGGTGCTGACGCCCCACACGAGGGCGATCATCGCCCCGATCGTCACCCACACCGCGCGAGGGGCCAGACGGTGACGGCGTGCGAGGAGGCGGCACAGCAGTCCGCCGAGTACGCATCCGGTGAGGGCGCTGGTCAGCCAGATGATGGTGACCAGGGGCTGCTCCAGCAGCAGGTAGGCGTCCGCCGTGACCGTGACGGCGGCGGCGAGGAAGCCGACGCCGCAGGCCAGCACCAGGGCCATGGCGGCCGGGTTCGCCTCCTGCGGGGAGGCTCCGGCCGGTCGGGCTCCGGTCGAGGTCGTCGCGGTCACGCGGGGGCCTTTCTGCTCGCGGCGTGTCGGTGGCGGCAGCATCGCACGGCTCGCTGACACCGGCCCCACCGCTGTCACCGAAACGTTGACAACCGCCGCCTACGGCGTGCGCTTGATGCTCGCCAGGCGCGCCCGCATCTCCTCGCCCACGTCGGCACCGCTCATCCACTCGGACAGGCGGTCGTGGTCGGCCGCGGGCAGCGCGCCCTGCTGGACCCCGGCGTAGAGCAGGCCGCTCATCACGGTCGTCTGGACCGTCCTCGGCGAGCACAGGGACGTCAGGAGATTCTGGAGCAGCGCGGCCATCGCCGTGTCGCCGGCCCCGGAGGCGTCCACGTATGCGCGGAACAGCATCGAGGCGCGCAGCTGGTCGGCGAGGAGCTCGCGGTCCTCCGGGCTGGTGGCCGCCTCGGCCAGCAGGTGGTCCTCGATCTTCTTGGCCTGCTCCAGGTCGCCAGCCACGAGGGCGTCGCGCAGAGCCGTCGCCTGCCGAGTCTCGAAGATGTCCGGCAATGGCATCACCACGGGAGCCCCCTGTCGTACGCGGTCGGTCCGTACGAGGGTATGCCGCTTCCCGGGCCGCCGGGGGCGGTGTTCGAGAGGGCGGCCGGGATCAGTCGGTGTCCGGGCGCGGACGGTGTTCGTCGACGAGGTCGGTCAGCCACTGGGGGATGTAGTGGCCGGGCTCCCCGGGGGAGAACGTCCGCTCGGCCTGCTCGCCGGTCTCAGCGCCGGTGCGGTCGAGGCCGGGGCCCCGCACCGTGACGATGCCGGTCTGCTCCCAGCGGCCGCCGCGCTTCTCGTACGTCACCTCTGCCACCGAGGCGGTCAGGCCCCGGCCGACGCCCGCGGCGATCTCCCAGTGGCCGGGGATGTCGGCGTTCACCTGCTTCGTCGGCCCTGCCTGCTTCGCCATCGCTCTCACTGCTTCCTCGTCCGGCGGGTGGTCCGCAAATCTACCGCGAGCCGCGGAACCGGTTGAACGCGTCGACAGGGCGGCCCGCGCTCGGGCACCATAGGTAGCCGGCAGGGGGATAATGAGTCCTCAAAGATCGAGGAGGAGGGAAGTTCCGCGTGACGACGAGCCCAGTGCAGGAGGACCCCGCCCCGGTGAGCGAACAGCTCTCCGACCTGGTCAGGGAGGTGCTGGCGGACCCGGAGGTGACCGAGAGCGTCGGCAAACACGTTCGGTGGGTGGAGGGCACGCTGCACCGGGCGCTGAAGGAGAAGGACTACCGGGACCGCTACGGCGCATCGCTGAAGGACCTGCTCGGACCCGGCGCCGCCGCCCTGTGCGACATGACCGACGAGGGGCAGCTGCGGGCGAAGGAGCTGAAGACCCCGCCCAAGCACGTGACCGCCTCCCAGCGGCGCCGTGCCAGCATCCTGCGCCGCCTCGCCGCTGCGGCCGGAGTGCCCAGCGGGGCGTACTCCTACCCCAAGCCGACCCCCAAGGGCACGATGCCGGCCTGGGCCCGCAGCGAGCTGCACAACCGGGTGCGGACCGAGGTCGACGCCCGCCCCTCCGACCCGGGCCGGGCCCGCTTCCTGGTCGTCCTCGGCACGGTGCTCGACACCGCCGCGCGCTCTGGGGAGCTGTGCACCATCGGCATCACCGACATCGCCCCCGACCTGTCCCTGGCGAAGATCACCCGCAATCCCCAGGCCGACGGCTCCGACCTGCACGTCACCGAGGTCTGGCCGCTCTCGCCGGTCACGCAGGCCGCCCTGGCCCACTGGCTCCCGATCCGGGCCCGCCTCACCGAGGACCTGGAGGGCGGGGCCGGCGCCCTGTTCGTCGTCCTGCACGGCAACCGCGCCGACCACCGCCAGGGCGCCTACAAGCGGGGGATGCCCCTGATGCTGCGCGGCATGATCGGCAGCTACCGGGCGCACGTCCAGGAGCTGAAGGCCGACAGGACCAACCGCGGGGGAGCGGGCTGGGAACTGCCCACCGGGCTGGAGCAGCTGCGCCGCGGGGTGCAGGAGCGCCGCGACTCCTACGCGGACGAGCGCCGGGCCGGGGACCGCAAGCCGAAGTGGGCCCCGTACCTCGTACGGCGACCGCTGCTGAACGACGAGGCGGAGAAGAAGGAGAGGCAGGCCACCGCCGCGGCGTTCGCGGCCGTCGCCCAGGCCGTCGACGCCTTCCACCAGGCCCGTGCGGCCGCCGGGGACGACACCGATCCGCGAGTCCTCAAGGCCCGGCGCACGCTGCGCGAGGCGACCAGGACGGCGTGGGCCCGGTCCGACCACGCCACCGTCCTGAAGCTGCTCGGGCAGGCCAGGCTGGAGAACGCCGACCTCGACGCCGCCGGGTACGCCGCCGAGCTGCTCGACGCCCTGGAACGCTCCTGAGCCCGCCGGGACCTCCGGGTAGGCGCGTAGGGTTCAGCGGCGTCCGGCACCGGGCAGGAACAGGCCGGTCGACATCAAGGAGCAACCGATGATCGTGAAGTTTCTGCGCTGGTGGGGCACGGGGTCGCCGCTGTGGCGCCGCCTCGTGGCGGCCGCCGTGCTCGGCGCCGCCGCCTTCGTCGCGGGCCAGGTGTCGGCGCTCGCCGGAGGAAGCCCGGTCCTCACCTTCGGCCTCGCCGGCCTCGCCGCTGTCGCCATGATCTTCTTCGGCTTCACGCTCATGATGGCCCGCGCCCGCGGAGAGCACGCCTACTCGCCCGGCTGGTACCGCCGGTTCCAGGAGCAGGTCCACTCCTCGCGCTGACCGGCGGCCGCGGATGGGTACGCGTACTCATCCGCCCTGCCGGAGCCCCGGCCATACTGGCCGTCGCGCGACCCGTACGCGAGCACCGACAGGAAGACCAGGATGGACAACCCACGAGAAGACGCCGGCCGACCGGCCGGGGCCGGCCCGGACTACAGCGACCTGTCCAACACCGCGGTCGCCTACCGCTGGGTGCCGGGCGAGCAGGGCCGCGAGCCGGGAAGCCAGGAACGCATCACCGCCGAGCTCGCGGCCGGCCTGGCCATGCACGCCGAGCGGCAGGGCGCCCGCCTCACCGGCGACATGAACATGGACTTCCCTCAGTTCCGGAACCTGCCCAAGGCGGTGCGGCGCGAGCTGCTGCGGACGATGTGGCGCCAAGAACGCTGGTGGCGCTTCGGCTCCCTCGTTCTCGTCCGGGCCTGGCAGCGGACCCGGCCGGTGACCGCGGCGGAGACCAACCGATCGGCGCCCCGGCGCTGATGCCCGCAGCCCCGGGGGGCCGCCACCATACGACGACGGTGGCGGCCCTCCTGTTTGTCCCGGCGGTCCTTCAGCGGCCCGCCAGAGCCAGGGCGCGCGCGTGGTCCTCGACGTACGCCTGCATCCGGCGCTCGTCGAAGGCGAAGGCGTGGGCCAGCGTCACCGCGGCGAACCAGCCGCCCGACAGGAGCAGTTCAGGATGGTCCTGCGCTGCGGCACCGGGCCGCACCCAGTCCTCCACGAGGTCCAGGGCCTTCTGCTCCCTGCCGGCCAGCTCCTCCCGGTCGGCCTCACCGGTGCGATGCAGCTCCTCGGCGAACAGGGCGGCGACGCCGATGGTGACCGAGTCGGCTGGGTGCTCCACGGCCGGGTTCGGTTCCTGCTCGCGCACCGTGCGGGCCTGGATGTCGAGCCAGTGGCTGACGGCCGCCGGGTCGCAGTCCTGGGTGATGGCCAGCGCGGCGACCGCCGTCCGGCCCAGCGAGCACACGATGGGCACGAGCTCGGCGCGCAGGTCCGCGCCGCGCGCCCACGTCGACATGTAGCGCAGGCCCTCGTCGAGCCCGCCCCGGGCCTGGTCGATCGTCTGCTCCAGCCCCTTGCGCTCCAGCGCCCCGCCCATCAGCGCCCGTACCAGGGTCAGGGCGGCCAGCTGGGGGCCGACGGCCGCACGCACGGCATCGCGGTTCATCGCCCGCCCCTCTCGTCGGCGGCGGCCGGGGTGCCGATCGGCAGACCGGATCGGTGCGGGGAGCGCTCGGCGGCCAGGTGGACGCCGTGGTTGTACGTACCGGCTCCGGCGGCGTGCATCCAGTGAACGGCCCGTCGCAGCCAGTCCGCCGCGGTGTAGTCGGCCGGCCGGGTCTTGGAGCGCACCCGTTGCCAGTGCCGCTCGCGGCCCAGCTCCGCCCGGATCTCGGTGAGCGGTTTGCCGTCCAGGGCGCCGAGCACCCGGGCGTGGGCGAGGGCGTCGAGGGCGCGGTCGTCGTCCAGCGTCGAGGGGAGCGCCGCCCGCGCCCCGGCCACCGTGCGGCCTACGGACGCCAGGGCGTACGGGAGCTTGGCCACCCGCCCCTCCTCGACGCCGAGCTGGTCCCGTACGGCGGCCGCCGCGGCGGTGAAGGCGGCCCGGTCGACGTCGACCAGGAGCCCGTCGTCGAGGCGGCGCCCGATCTCGTCCAGGGTGAAGGTGCACGCGCTGGTGAAGGTGTCGGCGAGCTCGTCCAGGCCGTCGAGAGCGGCCGCCAGGTCGGCGGGGGTGTCGCCGGGTGTCTCCCAGTGCTGGCAGACGAAGGCGTACAGCGACCGCTCCGCCTCCCACACGGCCCCCGCCGGGGTTCCCGCGACGGCGGGCAGCGCCCGCTGGATCGAGCGGCCGTACGCCCGCGCGCTGTAGCGCTTCTCCGGGACCGGCCCGGTCAGCTGTGTGGTGACCGGGCTCTGCCAGGTCTCCTCGGCGCGCTCCTCGCCGGGCTGCGGCATGGTCCCGCCCGCCACCGCGCACCACTCGCCCGGCGGGTAGAGGACCGCTTCGGCGCGCTCCTGCTCCGGGGTCGCGGCGATGACCTCCGGCAGTACGGCGACTGCGCCGGAGGCGTGGGCGGTGTGGCTGGTCCACTCCCGCAGGTCGTACACCAGATGCGAGGCGTCGCTGAGCGACCGGTGTACCGGGTTGTCCGGCTCGCGGTCCGGCTGGTGCCAGTCGGGGATCAGGCCGCCGCCGTACGTCTGCACGAGCTCGCGGTAGGCGCTCAGGTGCTGGTGGGCCGCCTCGATCTGGCGGGCCATCAGCACCGCGACCGTCGAGGGGACCTCGGCCGGCCGGTGCTCGAAGGCCCGTACCGGAGCGGGCCCGGCCGCCGCGACGTCCTCGACGGCGGCCTCGCGCGCGGCGGGGCGGGTGTCGACCTCCAGGTAGTTGCGTCCGCCGCTGTAGGGGGCCGGGTCCGTCACGGTGAAGTGCTCGCTCAGCACGTCGAGGAGGGCCTGCGTGGCCGCGTCGTCTCCGGTGATCCTCACGCGGGCGACCCCGGGCAGGGTCCGGCGGCCGCTCATGACAGCGTCCCGCGGACCGCGACCAGACCGCCCAGGAGGTGCCCGGCCCCGGCGGCCCGGCTGACCGCCTCCAGCCACTGGTCGCCTTGGCGCTCGCCCACGCTGCCGGACGGCACCACCAGGAGCAGCGCGCTGCGCTGCCGGGCGGCCTTGCGCCACTCGCCCGGCGTCGCGTACCCGCCTTCCTGCCGGTACCAGGCGCCGGTGCTCGCGGTCATCACCGAGACCAGGCGGCCCCCGTCGCACCGCAGGCTCCACCCGTCCAGCTTCGGGAACGGCTGCTGGCCGGAGAGGTCGACGGGCTTGAAGCCCTCGGAGAGCCGGGCCGCCAGCCAGCCCTCGGCGCCGTACGCGTCGGGCTCGCCCGGCTCGATGAGGACCAGGGGCACCGTCCCGCCGCCCGGCCGGCGGGCGAGGCTGAAGGTGGTGTAGTCGGCGTTGCGGGGGTGCTGTTGCCCGGCCGGCCTCTCCGGCTGGCGGTCCTCGGGGGCGACCTCCAGCCCGCGGCGCTGCCGCTCGGCCATGAGCTCTGCCCACGGCCACACCCGGGTACGGCCGCAGCCGGGGTGCGTGAACACCGGCACGACCGTGTCGAGCTCCCGGCCGTCGAGGGTGAGGGTGCGCATCGCCACCCCGAGGTGGATCTCCGGTTCCGCCGTCACGTCGAGCGGCTGGTCGCACAGGAAGCACTCCACCGCGTCGCCCGCGGCCGCGGACTTCTCCGCGTGCTGGATCAGGGCCTGCATCTCCTCCCGGTCCAGCAGCTGGTCAATGCCCGCGCTCAGCAGGTAGGCGGTGCCGCCGGCGACGTCGAAGCGGCGCGTCTCCTGCTCCTGCTCTCCGTCCGGGGCGCCGTCCTCGGCGGCCGGGGAGGCGGGGGCGGGGGCGGCGCCGGCGGCGGCCGCCCACAGGTCGAGCGTGTCCTCCAGGAGCGCCTCCAGGTCCTCCGCACTCATCTCCTCGACAGCGGCGAGGACCGCCGGACCGTACCCGTCGCGCCCGGTGTCGTGGGCCACCGCGTGGAACCGCCGGGTGGCCGGGGAGCAACCGAAGCCGGGGGAGGGGAGGAGCGCGTAGACGGTGCCGGCGAGGCTGGCGACGACGAGCCGGTCACCGGCGAGGACTTGGTCGGCGAGGCTGGCCTGGCATGGCTGGCACTGCTCCAGGCAGGCGCCGATCAGCGCGGAGGCGGTCTGCATGTCGGCCGTACGGTCGGCACCGAACCCGGAGCCGTCCAGCGCGGGCAGCTCAGGCCCGCGGTGGCGGTGGACGGTGCCCGACTGGGCGGAGGTGTAGGAGGCGCCGCTCGCGGCCTTCTTCGCCTTGATCCGCTCGCGCTCGGCGTGGCTCTTACGGCGGCGGGTCTTGTCGTTCTTCGGCACAGCTGACTCTTCTCGGCGCGGCACGGTCCCATGACCCGGCGCGCACGAGGATCAGCGCACGGCGGAGGAAGTCGTCAAGGACGACGACGGGGAACTCGTGCGCTGGCGCGCTGCCGTCTCCGGTAGCTGACCAGGTCCCGGGGGACCCTGGCACCTTTGCCCTCATGCCGCTCGGTCATGGGCCGCAGCGACGGGCTTGGGCCTACGCAATGCCCACCCCCAGAATACCGGCACGCCGAAGCGAATCCAGGGTGAAACCGGCCATCTTGGGCGTCTTTCCGGCCGTACGTGTCCCGTCCGGTGTTCCCGCCGTTGTACGCGGCGGCGCGGCCGCCCGGCGCGTCACCGCGCGCGGCGGCGCGGACCGTCGCCGCCGCGTCGAGCGAAGGATGCCGATGACCCCCCAGCAGGACGCCTCCGCCGAGGACCACATCCGGAGCGCGGTGACCGACCTGGTCCGTGTCTTCGAGAACCTCGGAGCCGAGCACCAGGCCCTGACGGCTGAAGAGGCGAAGACCTCCGCGAAGGAACGCCGCGGCACGGTGGTCCGCATGGCCGAGGACATCGCCCAGACCGCCCGCACCGTCTCCTCCACCATCATGGAGCTGGCCACCGCCCGTGGACTGCGCGACCTCGGCGTCCCCCACCAGTTCGCCAAGGACGGCGAAGGGCGCGACTACAGCCCCCTGCTCACCCTGCCCGCTCCCTCCGACACGCTGTACGACGCGGTCACCTACCTCTCGGAGGCCGCCGCCGCCCTGGGCCGGGCGTACGAGCCCACCAAGAAGAACCCCGGCCTCGCGGTGGCCCGCTGCCCCGGCCACATGAAGGTGGTGTTCACCAGCCTGGGAACAGCCCTTCGCGCGGTGTGCGCCGACCTCGCCACGAACGACGCCGAGGTGGCCCAGGACTACGCCGCCACCCAGGCCCTGCTGGCCAGGCTGGAGGACCGGGTGTGCCGTACCGTGCCCGCCCAGGGCGCCGGCCTGAGCGCGGAGGAAGTCGCCGCGGCGATCCGGGCGGACCCGGCGGTGGCCCGAGCGGCCGCCGACGCGCTGGCGGAGAGCGCGTGAACGCAGGCCGCCCCGGCAGGCACGGGGGGAGCCTTTCGGGGCGGTGCTGCGCTCAGCGTACGGGCGTCACTGCACGCGAGCACCGGCTTTGCGTCAGCCAGCCGCCATCAGGTCCTCACGCGGGGTCGGCGTCGGTAGTCGTCGCACCGGTACAACGAATCGCCCGGTCGGCGGACACGCCCGGCCGCGTTGCCCCAGGTCCGCCGCGTCGTTCACCGGTCATGAGCACCACGCCGCACCCCAGCGCCGCCCCGGCTCTCGCGCAGCGGGCCGAAGCGCTGGCCGAGGCCGCCTGCGCGCTGCACGACGTCGCCGGCGGCGCCGGGCCCTGGGCCGCGACGGCGGCCGAGGACGCCATCGAGGCCGTCGAGACCACCTTGCTCGCCCTGTCCGCGGCGCACAGCGCCGCCGGGCCCGCCTTGGCCCTCCTGCGGCAGGACCTCGCGCGCCTGCGCCGGGACCTCGGACTGCCGCCTGGCGACCTCCCCGCACCCGGCCCCGCCCGCAGCGCCCCCGTCACGCCCCCGGACGGACGGGGGCGCCGGCCGCGGCGCCGCGGGCTCGGCCGCGGCTACATTCCGCTGTCACCGTTTCGTTGACAGCCGTGCGGCGTCCGCTTCCAGGCGGACCTGCCGCACCTCATCGAGCAGGGCCTTCACGACGCCGTGCACCCGCGCCGCCTCGACGGCCCGCTCGCCGGAAGGCTCCAGGGGCGGCTTCCCGTACGGCATCAGCCGCATCCCCATCGTCTCCAGCTCCTCAACCAGCTGGGCACCGTCGCCGTCCTCCGCCCGCAGCCGGGCGTCGATGGACCGCAGGGTGTAGGGGGCGATGTAGTCCTCGGCCAGCTCCGGCCACGCCCCGGCGACGTCGACCAGGGCGGCGGCCGTCTCGCGGATGCGGGGGAGCTGCGCGGCGCACCACGCGTCCACCGCCCGCCGGCGGGCGCGCTCGCCCCGCTGCGCGTGCACGTCCCGGTCGCGGTTGTGCGACAGGGCCCGCTCCAGGCGTGTCGCCCTGGCCTCGGCCGCCTGCCGGTGCTCCAGGCCGAGGCTGTCCGCGATCCGCTGCCAGGACGCCTTGCGCTCCCGGGCCCCGCGGATCAGGTTGCTCTCCAGCGCGTCCAGGCGGGCACGGGCCGCCTCGACCTGCGTCAGCGCCGCCAGGAGATCCTCGGCCGGCACCTCCGTCGCCTCTTCGCCGTCCCGGGCGAAGTACCCGAACGCCTGGGCTCGCACCGCCAGCATCACCCTCATCGGGTCGAGGTACTCGCCCTCCACGTACCGCTCGCGCAGCAGCTCCTCGGCTGCCTCAAGCACACGCTGTCGCTTCACCGGGTCGATCGCCATGACTCCACCCTTCCACCCCGACGCCTCTGTCACCAAAACGTTGACAAGGCGCCGTAGGGCCTGACGGCGCCCCGGATAGGGTCGCGCCATGTTGCAGGACGAGATGAACAACAGCGCCATCCACCAGCGGGACATCAGCGTCGACCACTTCGGCGCCGGGGACGTCGTGCACGTAATGGCCACCGTGGTCGAGGCCCGCCAGGGCCACCCCTTCTTCACCTACACCGTCACGGGGCAGACCGGCGACCACGCGACCGGTGAGACCGCGCACGTGCTCAGGAGCGACAACTCCACCGTGCGGGCACCCGCCCGGTACCTGATGCACCGGACGTCCTGTGCCGAGTGCAGCGCCTTCGAGGACGTCCTGCGCAACGAGATCACCACCGCCGACTACGGCGAGGACACCCAGCCCCACGAGGTGATGCTGATGGCCCGCTCCGCCGACGGCCAGCTCCTGCACATCCTCGACGTGATGCGCCTGGAGGAGGGCACGGCCTGACGGCGTGCAGTGCCTGTCACCGGATCGTTGACAGATGCTCCGGAGTGCCCCGTGCCTGCCGCGTACCGGGCCGCAGCGGCTCAGCCGTACGTGGAACGGCACAGCTCGACGATGTTCGAGCCGACGCCGTTGCGGGCGGCGGAGCGGCACAGCGCCCTCATGTCGTGGTTCGCCGGCGGGGCGTGGAGCGGCTTCTTCACCACCCGGGGCACCGGCGCCGCCGTACGCCGCGGCGCAGCAGGGGCAGGGCGGGCCGGTCGCATCCGGGGCGGCGGCGCGGCCGCCCGTGGGGGAGCGGTCCGTCGCACCGGGGGCTTCGGGACGGCCGCAGCCGACCCGAAGTCGCGCCCGCGGCCGTGCGGCCTGTCGTCGTCCGTACGCACCAGGGCCTCGCGCGCGGGCGCCTGGCTGGGCGGAGTGGTCACCGGGGGAGCGACCGCCGCGGCGGTCGTCGCCGGAGGCGGGGCCGGGCGGCCCTCGGCCCGCACGCTGACGCACGCCGTGGCGGCGAGGAGGACCAGCGGGATCAGCAGGACGGGACGGCGGCGCATCCGCCCACCGTGGCGCAGGTGACCCGGCGCGGCCGCACCGACACGGTTACCTCCACCTGGACGGGTGACGGCACGGGCCGGGGCGGACGGGTCAGTCGAAGTCGCTCAGCCGGTGCGGTACGAACCCGGCCCTGCCCTCCCGGCGGGCGACCGCGTCCAGCACCCGCGGCCACTCCCGGTCGACCTGCTCCTCGGCCGTGAGTCGTCCGGCGCGGCCGAGGCGGGCGATCCTGTCCAGGACCCCGTTCGGGCCCCGGCTCTGCTCCCGGTCGGCCGCCTGCCACAGGCGCAGAACCTCCTCGACGTCGCCCTCGTCGCCCCCCAGGGCGTGCACGAGGGCCTGCACCGTGTCCCAGCGCGTCAGGACGGCCCCGCTCAGGACGTTGCGCACCGCGGCGGCGGCCGGGTGGCCCGTCACCGCCTCGACCCGCCGGGCGAGGTCCTCGGCCGAAGGCCAGTCCGCCAGGGCCTGGAGGCCGCGCAGGCGGTCGGCGAAGGCCCGCCGCGCGGGGTAGAGGTCGGGGGGCGGCAGGCACGAGGGGCAGTAGGCCCGCAGGTGCCCCTGGCCAGCGTCGGTCGTCAGTGCGCAGAGGCCGGTGGCGGCACCGCACCGGTGGCACTGCCAGTCGATGTCCGGCGCGGTGCGCGGCAGAGGCTCGCCCCTGCGGAAGGTCATCACCGTGACCTCGGTGGGCACGGCCGGGCCGGTCGCGGTCGGGGCAGCGTGCCGGACGGCCTGGGTGTACTTGGTGCCGGTGCGCTCCTTGCGGGCGCGGGCGCGGGACTTGGGGCCGCTGGCTCCGCTCTTGGTCATGACAGCTCCGTCACGGGACCCCACGCATCCCGCCGGGCTCGGGCGCCATCAGCGCGGGCAGGGTGCACTTCGTTGCGCGGGCCCGCGCCGGGAGCACCCGGGGGTCCTTGGCCATCGTCCGGCAGCGTGGGAGCCGGGCGTCTTGTGGCGTGCGGCGTGCGCGTCCTGCCGCTGGCCGGCAGCCTACCGCGCCACGACCTCCCGATGTCACCGGAACGTTGACAGCCCTTCGGGGCGAGGGCTAGCGCCAGGTGAGGAGCCGTCGGCCGCTGTCCGGCAAACGGGTTTCGGCGTACCTCTCAAGGCCACAGAAGCCTCAGACGCCCCTGTGAGCGCCCGGCGGCGCATCCCGCACGGAATCCGACACGGAAACCCTGAACGCGCCCCAGGGCCCGCACCAAGCCGCTCCTCGGCCCTCCTGCGGCCCGGGGAAGCCCCTCCACCTGCACCGATGCGGCGCCCCGCTCCTTCAGTCGCCGCGCGAAGCGCGTCCTTTCTATCCCTCTCACGGACCCGCACCCGGCAGCGGTGGGTCGGGGGAGCACGGATGAGAAGCCGAGCGGATGGGTGGGGCGGGGCCTGCCCGGCCCGTATGGCGCCGAGGGGGCCCGCGCACCGCGACCGCGGCCCCGCCCCACCCATCCGCCCCTCTTTCGCGCGCCCGCGGCGCGCTCTCTCACACCAGGGGGATAATTAGTCCTCGCGCTTTTGATCAGCGGGTGGGTGCCCGCTCCGCGTACTGGTGCGGGTCCGTGGACCGCGGGCCCGGCCCGGTGCCCACCGGTTCGACCCGCTCCGCTGCGCACGGAGACGCCGCTACTACGTCGCGGGGGCTGGCCGCGGCACGTCGGCCTGGGTGTCCCGAGGGGGAGTGGGCCCAGTAGGGCCCACGGACCCGAGGGAGAGAGGCGGTCGCGGGGGACTCATTATCCCCTGGCCGGTAATGGAGGCCGGTTGGGCGGTCGGGCAGGAGGCGGAGACCTTCGGTGGCGCGGAGGGCGGCGACGGCCCGGAGCTCTCGGGGCTTCTGGGCGAACCGGGAGCGCGGCGGCCGGCGGTGCGTTGGCTCCAGCCAACACGCCCGCACGCCTCGACCCTCAGCTGTTGGCTGGAGCCAACACGCCGGAAGCCCGCCCCCACTCGGTGGGAACGGGCTCCAAGGTTGGCAGGCGGGCGGCTACTCGTCGGCGGCGCCTCGAAGGGGGAGGTGCCGAACCGTCGCCAGCGGCTCCTCCGGCCGGTCGTCCTCGGCCGCCAGCTCCAGGACCTTGTTGCTGGCCCGGTAGAACGGAACCGTGCCGACTCGGAAGGCCAGCGTCAGCCAGCCGTCGGCGACCAGGCGGCTGATGCTCTTGGATGTGCTCCCGCGGCTGATCTTCACGGTTTCAGCAACGACCTTCGCGGTCTCCCTGACCGTGTCCCCCAGCGGCGCGGCCGTGAGGTAGTACGTCAGCACCCGGAAGTCGGCGCCTGGCAG
The DNA here is from genome assembly GCF_004784475.1 of Streptomyces bauhiniae. Taxonomy (GTDB): domain Bacteria; phylum Actinomycetota; class Actinomycetes; order Streptomycetales; family Streptomycetaceae; genus Streptomyces; species Streptomyces seoulensis. The sequence goes on along the minus strand of NZ_SRRT01000013.1, from coordinate 28,554 downwards.
CTCGGCTGTCTCGACGAGGAGCTTGCGCATGAGGTCGACCGAGAACGGAAGGGCGCGCGGCCGCATTGCGGTCGTGGGCGAGGTCATGACGCCTCCTTCTTCTTCTGGGCCGCTGAGGCCGGGGCGGGTACCACCGGAAACCGTGCGTCCTTGACGGCTTCCACCTGGGTCGCCGCGGGGCCGTCGAAGGCTGCTCGCGGGTTGACCCTGTAGAAGGTGATCCGGCCGATCTTCTCCGCTTCGAGGAGAAGTCCGCCAGCGTGCAACGTACCCAGGAGCGTCGAGATCGTAGCCGGACGTCCCCCCAGGATCTCACCAATCTCCTTGTAGGTGAGCCTCAGCGGCTCAGCCCCATCCGGCGAATGGGCGAGGTAGAAGAAGAACAGGTCCCTGTGCTTCGCGGTGTAGCCGCTGTCCCTGGCGTAGAGCTTCGCCAGGAGAACCTTCGGCACGTTGACGTGGCGCCCCGGGTGAGGAGTCCAGTCGTAGCGGACACGGGTTCGCTGAAGTGTGTCGTCCTCGAAGAACGACATCTGCACAAGCTCACCGGTTTCGTGGTTCACGGCCTTGCCGCGACGAACCGGGTTGGCCCCTGACATACCCCTCCTCACCTCGGATGATTGCCTATACGCAACCGCAGGGGCACACCGTATCCGGTGCGGTTGCCTATAGGCAAGGACCAGGGTGCACGGCGCGGCGAGCGGGTCCTGCGCACCCGGAAACGCGGCTTTGAGTGCCCAGTTGCGTATAGGCAACCGCAGAGGCCGAAACTGTAATTCGAGTGGCAGTTTGGAGCTACTCGGAAACGCTCTGACCAGGGGAAACGATCTTCGCCTCTAACTACGTAGTAGACGTCCGCTGCCGTCTGCGGGCGGTGAGGCGCCTTCGGCGCGTTCACCGGGGCTGCGGCCGGACGACGGCTTGCCGGTCTACCGGAGTCGGGGGCAGTAAGGCGGCTTCGCCGCGCACCGAAAAGCACGTAGCCCCGCCGACCCCCCTTGTTGCCAGCCGTCTTTCCCTCCCCGGCCCCGGGCCGGCCCGCACCACCACGACGTCGAGCAGCTCCTCCAGGCCCTCCTCGACCTCGACCCCTCGCGCCCGCCACGACGGCGCCGCCGGCCGGACGACCACCTGGTCCACCACCCCGGCCACGACGGCACTGCACCACTGATCCCAGGGGCAACTGTCCAGGGAGGGCCCCCTGGGCCCGAGCGGTCAAGCGCGCAGGCCGCGGAGCGAAGCGGAGTGGCCGAGCACTTGAGGACAGGCGGCAGTGGCTGGTCCAGCGCAGCCGAAAGGCGCTGGTGGGGGGTCCGGGGGGAGGCGCCCCCCGGCGATGGGCGGTCCAGCGCGCCCTGGGCGCTGGCGAGGGGTCTGGGGGCGAGGAGCCCCCAGGTACCGGCCCGGAGGGGCGGGACGCTGCGGCAACGGTGGGCGGTTTACGTGACGGGCCGGCCCCCGACTGCGGGTCGTGGGGCTTGGGGAAAAGCAGCTGGCTACGGGAGGGGGGTGGGTGGCGTCGGTGATCATCTTCGGGAGGTCGGACGGGTGGGGGCCGGCCGCCGTACCGCCGCCGTCTCAGCAGCAGGAGCGTGAACGGTCCACTCGCTGCGGCCGGGGTCGAGCGTGAGCAGCTGCTGCCGCGAGGTGCCCGGGGCGGGTCGACCGCTCCGCTCAGTGCGGCCGAGGGGGTGGTCGCAGTTGGCCGGCGGAGGAAGCGACTTGATCGGCGTGTGCGCCGTTGACCGCGGCGGAGCCGCCTTTCGGCCTCAGCTTCGTGGGACCTGGAGGTTCGCGCGGACCCGGTACGAGGCCAACGCGCCGTAGGCGCCACCGAGGCCGGGCACACGTCGGCCCCCGGGAGGAGCGTTCTCCCGGGAGCCGAGTCGGTGGTTCAGCTGATGTGAGCGGGTTCCCTCTGGACGCGCACGGCCCGGCACCGGGTGCACAGGCCGTCGTACCCGACGGCCGGGCGGTCCCAGTCGCAGCCGGTCCCGTCGTGGCCGGGGCAGCGGTCGCCCTGCCACATCGCTTGAGCGGGGATGCCGACCTCGGGTTGCGGGTCGGGGCGGTCGGCAGGTGCAGCAAGAGCGACCTGTTCGACCCCGCGCTCGCGCAGCCGCTTGAACTCCTGGGCGAAGCCGTCGGCCGCGACCCGCGCGGCGAGAGCCTGGCCCAGGGCGTCGGCACCCTGCGCGGCCGCCGCCGCACGGGCCTGGTCGACGCCCCCGGTCACGTACGCGCGGAACGCGGCCGCGGCCTGGTCGTCGCCGACCGTCGCCTGCTGCTCGGCCAGGACCCGCTCGACGAGCTGGACCGCCTCCCGCTCGGTCGAGGCGATCGTGCGGGTGCAGTCCGCGCACGGCGCGCCGTTGGTCCCGCGGTCGAACTCGCAGTGCGGGCAGGCCCGCCGCCGGGCCTCGGCCTTCTTCTCCGCGGCCGCCGCCTTGCGCTCGCGGTCCCGGTCCGCCCGGTAGTCCTTGTCCCGCTCGATGCAGGAGCGGCACGGGGAGCCGTCCTCGAACTCGCCGTCCTCGCACCGGGGATCGGGGCACGGGCCCGGCTTGAGCATGGCCACGGTCGCGCCGACGGGGCTGGACAGGGTGCCGGCCGCGAAGTGGTTGGTGTAGCCGTGGGTCACCCAGCGGCGGGCGACCCGGGCGCCGAGCTTACGGGCCTGGGCGAGATCGCCCTGGGCCAGCTGCTGCACGATCGCACTGATCACGGTCTTGGGCCGGTCCGTACGGGCGGTGCTGCGCAGGGCTTCGCGCAGGGCGTCGGGGAACGCCTCCAGGACCAGCTGCACCTCCGGCGTCACCAGCACTTCCCCACCAGACCGACCCGGCTTCCGCTTCGGCGCATTCGCGCCGTCGGCCGCGGCGGAGCCGCTCGACTGCTCGCGCGCGCTACTACCGGTAGTGGGCCTGCGGCCGTCACCAGCGCTACGCGCTGAAGGCGCTGTCTGTGGTTGATGTTGGTCTGGTTGATGTTGGTCTGGTTTTGCACCCCCATTTTCGGGGGCACCGGCGCCGCCATTTTCAGGGGCTCCGGCCCCCCTATTTTTAGAGGTGCCGTGCGGAACGGTCCCTCTATTTTTAGGGGTGCCGGTCTGACCTGCGGTTTCGTCGGGATTCGTGGCCTCGAACGCTGCCGTGTCGGCGGACTCGGCAGCGGCGGCGGCCGCCAGCCGTTCCTTGCGGCGGGCCAGCCACTCCTGGCGGTTGCGGGGCCCGGTGTAGTCCTTGGGCGGGTGGTACCGGACGTCGTAGACGTACCGGCGGCGCATCCCGTTGGCGTAGCGCTTCTCAGTGATCACGACCGCGCCGATGGACTGGAGCGCCTCGCGGTAGGGCTTCAGCTGGTCGGGGTTCTTGATCTTCATGGCGTCGGCCAGCTCGGGGCCGGCGGGCCAGACCCGGTTGTCCGGGCGATCGTGGTTCACGCAGCTGGCGAGCACGGTCCAGAAGTCGCGCTGGGCGGGCTTCAGGTCGGAGTAGGTGATCCACTCCGGGACCATGGTGAACAGGGGCGGCGCGTCGGAGCTGTAGACCTCGTGCTCGTCGTCGAAGGGGACGTCGTCGGTCATGTGGCCGCTCCGCGGCCGGAGTTGACGGGCCGGATGGGCGGGTGGTGCTGGAGTGGCACGAGAGATTCCCTTTGAGGAATTTCGGGGAGCCTCTTTGGCCAGATAGCGGGGTAGCGGCGTGATCGACGTGCTGAGGATGCACGGCCGCGTCTATCCTGGCGCTCCTGGCGTGTGGGTAGCACGCCGGTGAGGCCCCACCTGATGGGTGCGGGTTGCGCCCCCTCGGGGGCATTGACTCTGGGCGAGTCGACGTGATGGCCGTTCCGCTTCGGCGGGGCGGCCATCAGACGTTCAGCGGGGCGGGACGGGGCGGAGCGGGCGCCGGGCGGCGGCCGAGCGTGGTCGGGCCTGCGTCGGCGTGGCGCTGCTCGAAGGCTGCGGCGGTATCGCCTGAACCCGTACGCTCATCGAGCGCACCTCCCCGTGATCAAGGTGCGGCCGTCTCGCCGGGTCTCGACCCCCCGGCGGCGGACCGACAGGCCCCGTGACGGGGCCTGTTGCGTTTCGGGAGGTTTGGGCCCCCCCGTTCCTCTATCCGACCACACGCACCGTAACGGGTGCGTCGCCGGGGGCACGAAGTCATTTGTCTCCGGCCCCGGTTGGGGCGTCGGCCGGGTCGGTGAGGAGCGGACCGACGTCGAGCGTGACGCCGGCCGGCCGCTGGAAGAGGGCGCCGGACTGGCGGCCGTCCGCCGTCACGGTGCGCACGAGGTCGAAGCCGCGCGCGCTGTAGTAGTCGAGCAGCCCCTGGTTGGTGCGCCAGGCGTCCAGCCGCAGCCATCTCGCGCCGCGGGCCTGCGCGCGGGTGCTGGCCCAGTCGAGCATGGCGCTGCCGAGCTCCTCGCCGCTGGCGTCGCGCCGGACCACCATCCGGTGGAGGTAGAGGGCCTCTTCGGCGCTCTCCTCGGGGGACCAGAAGTCGGGGTCGGCGAAGGTGTCCAGGGTGAGCGTGGCGACCGCGACCCCGTCGTCCAGGACCAGGAAGCACTCCCCCGCCTCGATGTTGCGGCGGATGCGGTCGACGCGCGGTTCGTACTGCCACTGGTCGATGTCGCGCTCCCGGAGCCAGTCGCCGGCCTGCTTCCACAGGCCCGTAACGGTCTCCAGGTCCTCCGCGGTGGCCGGGACGACGGTCAGCTCGCTGCCGAGGCGGGGGCTCTCGTCCTCCAGGACCATCTTGATCCGGTCGCCGGGCAGGCAGTTGATCACGCACCGGACGGGCTTCCCGGCGGCCGTGTAGCCGGTGACGATCTCCTCCGCGACCGGGGTCCCGGGCGGGATGCCCAGGCGGGCGGACTCCTTGGGGTTGGGCATCCGCCACTCGTACTCGCGCACGGTGCGGCGCTGGCGGTAGCCCATCTCGGCCAGGACCACGTTCGCGCCGCGGGCGATGTCGGCCGGGTTGGTGATCTCGTCGCTGTCGCGGACCAGCGAGCGGGGGTAGTAGCTGTCGTTCGTCAGGTACGCCTCGCCGTCGAGGAAGCGCACGCGGCTGCGCACGACGTTGAGCTCGCCCTCCTCCAGCTTCAGGCGCTCGCGGACGATGTCCGGGGCCGGCACCACCGAGACCTCGATCGTCTGGGACGCCTCGCGGCCCAGCTCCGACATCTCGGTCAGGAAGGAGTCCATCTGCGGGCTGAGCGGGCGCTTGCGGAACTCCTGCTGCGGCCGGTAGATCATCGGGCGCCGCTCGCGGACGAAGTGGCCGCGCGGGCGGTCCGCGTAGATGCGGCCCTCCTGGACCAGCACGTCCAGACCCTTGCGCACGGTCACGCGCGTGGTCTTGTGCTGCTCGGCGAGGGACATCTCCGTGGGGAGGGCGCCGTCCGGGAATTCTCCCGCGTCGATGCGTTTGCGCAGGTCATTCGCGATACGCGCATAGAGCGGAGGCGGCTTCTGACTAGGTGACATGCCCCTAGTTCTACCCGTCGCTCTCCGCATTGTCTACTCAATGTGCGTCGGGTGCACGAAGCGCTTGACTCTGGTGTGGCGAGAGGGCAGGATCTTTCTCGGGCAACGCATTGTCTACACAATGTGTGTCGCAAAGAAGGGGTATGCAATTCGCCCCTGAGCAGTGCAGATGGAAGGCCCGCCGTGCCCGGTCCTCCCGCAGCACCACCCGCGGGGATGGCACCCCGCCCCCCGGCACGACCCACTCGAAACCCGACCCCGAAGGACCACACCGTGAACACCACCACCGCCGAGCGACCCCCGTACGGGGCCGCGCTGCACGCGCTGTCCACCCTCACCGGCCAGCCGGAAGCCTTCTTCCTGGGCCGCCCGGCCGACGGCCCCCGCACCCGCGGGGCCCGCGTCGAGTTCGTCGCCATGCTCCTGCTGGACCTGGGCGACACCGACGCCATCACCGCCCGCCGCCGCACCGCCCCCCGCCCGGCGCTGCTCGCCGTCGTCGACGAGCTGGAGCACGCCGAGGAGTCCGCCGCCGGCCACGGCCTGGACGAGGAGATCGCCCGGGGGTGGGCCGCGTGAAGATCGACGCCCGCACCATCGAGGCGGTCAACGCCTTCATCCGCCTGTTCCTCGTTCGCGTGGACGAGCTCCACACCGGCCTGTTCTTCCTGGTCATCCCGCTGTTCGTCATCGTCGTCGGCGCCGCCGCCCTCGCGGTCATCGTCGTCGCGGCCGCCGTGGTGCTGGTCGCCGGATCGCTCGCCGTCGTCCTCATGGCCCGCCGCGGGATCAACGCCGCCGCCGAACGCAGCGCCATGCGCCGGGCGGTGAGCACATGAGGAACCGCTGCACCCTCCCGCTGACCGCCGAGGCCCTGCGCGCCCACGGCCTCACCAGCCGCGACCAGGCCCACGAACAGGGCCGCTGCACGCAGATCCTCGCCCGCCAGCACACCCCGACCGCCCCCGCCCGCGACGCCGCCCCCCGCGCCGAGGAGACCCGCACCCGATGACCATGACCGAACCCCGAACCGACGAGGACACCCCCCTGATGTCGCGCGGCGAGCGCCGCCAGGTCGGCCGCGCCACCGCGCGCAAGGCCGGCGCCGAGGCCAAGGCGTCGGAGGTCGAGGCCGACAAGGTCGAGCGCCTGGCCGACCTCGACGTCGAGGAGCGCAGCCTCAGCGTCGAGGGCAAGCGCGAGAAGCTGCGGCAGCAGAAGCGCCGGGAGGCCCGCGCCGAGAAGGCCCGCGTCCGCAAGGACGCCGTGCAGAAGTGGAAGGCGCGCGGCAAGGCGCTGCTGCACGCGCTGCCCGTCATCGTCGCGGTCACCGCCGTCGCCGCGCTGATCGTCGCGTCCGTGTGGATCGCGTGGCCGGCCCAGGCCGAGGCCATGCGCGCCGACCTGGGCGAGCGCTCCTGGATCGTGCCCGGCGTGGTCGAGGGGCTGACCTGGACGTCGGCCTCCCTGACCATCCTGGCAGTGCGGCGCGGAGCACCGGCGGGCCGCTACCGGCTGATGACCGCCGTCTCGGCGCTGCTGGCCGCCAGCCTCAACCTCTTCCACTCGCCTTCCGTGTCGGCCGGACAGGTCAACGCTCTCGCCTCGCTCGCCGGCGTCATCTCCTTCGAGATGGTCGTCGGGCTGCTCCAGCACACCCAGAGCGGCCGTACCGCCGCCGAGGTGCGCGAGCAGCTCGCCCGGTGGATCGCCCACCCGATGGTCTCCCTGACCGCCTGGCGCATCCGCGCGCCCTACCGCCGCAAGATCACCGTGCAGGCGGCATGGGACCAGGCATGGGAGTCCCACCACGGCGGAACGCCCGGCACGACGGCCGCGCGGGTGCGCCGCCAGCGCCGGGCCGAGGCACGGATGGAGCGGGCGCGCACCCGTACGGGCTGGCTGCGGCGCCGAGCGCTGAAGCGTTCCGCCGAGGCCGTCGCGCTGGAGGCGGAGACCGCCGAGCGTTCCGCAGACCTCGCCCAGGCCCGTGCCGACGAGGCCCGTGCCCGTGCCGAGGAGTTCCGGTTCCGGGCGATCAAGGAGGAGGAGAAGGCTCAGGCGCGGCTCAGTTCCCAGAAGTTCCGGGGCCTGCCCTTCGTGGGCGGCCAGTGGGTTCCCGTGCTCCCGCCGCAGTCCAGTTCCGCCACGGGCGAGAAGCGTTCCGAAGGGCCAAAAATTCAGTGCCCTCAAGGGGAATCGGCCTCTGGTGCCCCGGCGGGGAACGGTGCGGAGCCCGGCGAACGGAACGGCTCCGCACGGTCCGGGAACGACTCGAAGGTGGCCGATGAGAACGGCTCCGCACGGTCCGGGAACGGCTCGAAGAGTGCCGGGACGGAACGCGACCTGAGCGAGTTCGTGGCACCCGCCTTCAAGGTCGCCCGGGAACTCGCGTACGAGGCCGCGACCGACAAGCGCAAGCGGAGCGGGAACGGGTTCTTCTCCCCGTACGTGCTCGCGGAACGCGTCGGCATCCACCGCTCCTACGGCAAGCGGCTGCTCGCCCGGCTGGAGGCGGAACCCGGTTTCGCCGAGGCGATGGCCGAGGAGATCGAGCGGGCCCGCCAGCAGGAGACCGACCAGACGACCGAGGAGATCAGCGCATGACCGCAACGACCAAGACCCCGCGCACCCTGCCGCCGCTGCTGATCCTCGCGGCCCCCGCCGGGATCACGACCCTGTGGCTCCTGCCCGTCCGCTACGGGTGGGACGGCCGGGACACGGCCATCGCCGCGGCGGTCGTCTTCCTCGCCGTCCTGGCCCTGCCCGTCGTCCCCGCGGCGCTGGCCGGCACGGCCAAGGGAGCCGCCAAGGCCCTGCGGCGCAAGCCCAAGAAGAAGGACGACAGCAAGAAGAAGTAGTTCCACCCCGCCCCGCACGACGTGGGGGCCCGGCCGGAGAAGTTGACGCGACCCGGCCGGGCCCCCGTCCCCCCGACAAGGAAGGACTGACGCCCATCATGACCCACCCCACCGAGACCCCGACCAGAAACAGCCAGGTCGTCAACCTGCTGGACCGGATGCCGCCCGCGCAGCGCGACGCGCTGGAAAAGGCCGCCCGCGCCCAGGTCCAGGACAGCAGCCCGGCGGGCATCGCCGACGCCAGCACCGGCACCGTCAAGCTCTCCGCCGAGGTCGACGGCCAGGACCTCCCCGTGGTCGAGCAGATCGACGAGACCACCCGGCGCCGCCTGCGCCTGCACCTGCCCGCCGCGCTGGTCAGCCGCGAGGTCTGGCAGCACCGCCGCGCCGTCGTCACCCACGCCGCCGGCTACCACGCCTCCCGCAGCCACCTCTACGCCGGCCGCCTGATCAAGCTCTCGGCCATGGGACTGCGCAGCGAGCTCGCCAGCGCCGCCAGCTACCTCCTGGTCTCCGAGTACGGCGAGATGATCGCCGAGGCCCGCGTCGAGGCCAAGCGCAAGGGCCACGCCGACCACAGCGACGTCGCCCAACTGCGGGCCGAGCGCCGCACCGTGGGCCGGGCCCGCCGCCGGGAGAACCTCACCGTCCTGTCCGCCACCGGCGTCACCTCCTACGTCGCCGCCGTCGTGGCCATCGCGGAGGTCTGGGGCATGGCCCTGGCCACCCCGGCGCTGCTGCCGGTGGTCGGCGTGATGTACGCGTGCGGACTGCGCGAGGTCCGCCGCCGCTCCGAGCCCTACGTCATCTTCGACCAGGCCGCCGCCGACGAGGACGCGCCGCTGACGGACTCGACCATCAACGCCGCCCTGCGCAAGATCAAGGTGCTCGGCGAGGAGGAGATCGCCGAGCTGATCGGCCCCATCCGCGCCGTGACGATCAACGCGTGCGAGGCCACCCTCAAGCTGCCCTCCGGCGTCACCGCCCCGCGCGTCATCGCCGCGCGCGAGGCCCTGGCGGAGGCCCTCAACGTCGAGCCGTCCTGGCTGGACGTGCGGCAGGCCGGCCACCCCAACCGCATCACCCTGTGGATCGCCACCAGCGACCCGTTCGCCGAGACCCGCGTCTCCCCGCTGGTCGAGGCGCCGGAGCGACAGGACGTGTGGGGCCGGGGCATCCCGATCGGGTTCAACCGTCGCGGCGAGACGATCTACCTGAAGCTGAAGCACGTCATGGCCCTGCTGGGCGGCATGTCGCGCACCGGCAAGGGAATGCTGCTGCGCTCGATCATCTGCGGGCTCGGCCTGGACCCGCGGGTGAACATCCGCCTCGCGGCCGGCGCCAAGCCGGGTGAGCACATCGGCTACTCCCGGGTGTGCGCCACCTTCTTCGGCCGCCGGCCCGGACGGCTCGACCTGCTCCTCGACGCCCTGCTGATGGAGGCCAACCGCCGGGAGGAATTCCTGGAGGACGAGGGCCGCGCCAAGCTCGGAGAAAGGGACCTGGCGCAATTCCCGCTCGAAATCCTCATCATCGACGAAGGGCAGGAATACACCCAGAATTCCGGCCCCCTCTCGGCGGACATCGTTGCGAAGATCGAGCGCCTGGCGGGCTTCGCGGCCGCACTGAACATCGTGGTCTTCCTGGTCACCCAGGACCCGGACAAGAACACGGTCCCCCGCAAATTCAAGTCCAACTCCGCTGTCCGTATCGCCACGAAAACGGGTTCACCGACGCAGACCAACGCCATTCTCAAGGAAGGGGCCACCGGTAACGGGCTGCGCGCGCACGAAATTCCCTTCGAGCGCAAGGGGCAGACCATCGTCGACATCGACGGCGCCGAGGGCGAGCTGATGCGCTCCTACTTCATCGAGGACGAGGAGCACGACGGCGCGGAGCCGATCATCACGGCGGGCCGGGAGCTGCGCGAGCAGTGCGGCCGGGCCCCGGGCCAGTTCGCGGACCCGATCGAGGACTACCTGCTGCTGGCGACCGGCCTGTCCTCCTCCGGGGGCGGTCCCGGAGGCCGGGGCAAGCCGGGCCGGCCGGAGGTCACCGCCGAGGAGGCCACCGTGCTGGACGTCATCCTCGGCGCGTTCCCCTCCGGCGCCGACCGGGTGCCGCTGGAGGCCGTGCGCACCGAGCTGGCCGACTGGGACCAGCAGTGGGCGCCGCGCCCCGAGGAGGAGGCGGCCGCCTACGCCGGGCGGATCGGCAAGGCCCTGGGCGACGCCCTGGACAAGGAGCTGGAGGGCACCGGCGTGACGCTGGAGCCGACCCGCTGGCGGGAGGACTCCGGACGGGTCCGCGGCTACCTCAAGAGCGACGTCGAGGAAGCCTACGAAGCCGCCCGGAAGATCCAGAAATGACCCCTGGGCCACACCCTGGCCCGGCGGACATCGCCGCAGGTCAGAGCCTGGCCCGACCGTAGGCCACCCGTCGGCGGCCCTGGGACGCGTCCCAGGGCCGCCGGGGCCCGGCCCAGGGGTGTCCACCCCTCCCACCTGCGGTGATGCGGCCCGGCCCAGGGTCCGACCCACCCCCATACCCCCACATAACGATCTTCGCTCTGGAGTCTTCCCGATCATGAACCAGCCCGTCCGTACCGACGCCCAGCCCGTCTACACCATCACCCAGCACCACCCGGCCGCCTCGATCGCCGTGACGCAGGGCGCCGCGCCCCCGGCCCCCTCGCCGCCGCCCGGCGCGGGCGTCGAGCTCGTGGTCCTGCCCGGCGGCGAGCAGCGCTGGGCCTACGTGCCCGCGACCCGGCCGGCGCCCTACGGCGGACCCCGCAGCCAGCCGGTCCCGGCATGGGCCAAGACCGCCGCCCTGCTGATGTGGTCGGCCGCCGGAAGCGCCGCCGTGGCCGGGTGGGGCCTGTCGTTGGCCGGCCCCTGGCTGGAGGCCCTGGCCTGGGCCCTGGTGGCGTTCGCCGTCGCCGTCAGCGTCGTCGCCTACGTCGTACGCGGCCTGTTCGCCCGCGCCCGCCGCGCAGGCGGAGGCAACCGCGCCGAGGCCACCGCGACCGCCACCGGCCGCACCGTCCTGGGCGGCAAGGTCACCGCCACCGCCACCGCCGTCGCCCACAGCGAGTAAGGAGAACCCCGACCGTGAGCGCCACCCTGACCCTGTCCATCCGCGGCCCCCTCAAGATCAACGACACGCCGGTGCGCTGTCCCGGCCGGGACCAGGCCCCGGCCCCGTTCCGGCTGACCCTGATGGTCTCCGGCACCTCCGTCATGGCCTCCTGCGAGCAGAAGCACAAGGGCGCCGACGGCGGCCGCAAGGCCAAGTGCTTCTTCGCCGTCAAGGAGCTCACCCCGGCGATGGTCCGGCTGATCGTCGACAAGACCCAGCCCGGTGCCTTCCGCGTGACCATGCCCGACGGCAAGGTCCTGGAGGGCAAGCGCGACCGCACCGCCCGGCCCGCCCCCGCCGGCCAGGGCGGCACGGCAGCCTCCGCCTTCGCCGCGAAGAAGGCCGCCGCCCGCGGAGGCAAGGGCACCGCCGCCCCCGCGCGCCGCGGTGGCGGCGGGACGCTGGCCGCCGCCCTCAACACCGTCACCGCGGTGGCCGGCACGGCCACCGCGGCCGCCAACGCCATCGGTGCCGGAGCCAGCGCGGTCGGTGCCAGCGCCAACGCCGTCGGCAAGGGCTTCGACATGGGCCGCGAGGGCTTCCGCACCGGCCAGAGCGCCATCCGGGCCGCCGACAACGCCGGAGCCCGCCGCTTCGCCCGCGACAACCGGGCCGCCGACGACGAGGACAAGGGCGGCGGCGAGTAAGGGCACCGCCCCGCACCGCACAGACCCGCACCGCACGACCGGCACCCCTTGCCGAACCGACGCAAAGCTAGTATTGTTTTTCATGTTGGAAGGGGGTGGCACCCCGACCGGCACCACTCGACACCCGACTGCCCTGGAGGCATCGTGCGCCGCATCGTCCCGACCCGCCGCTGCACCGACTGCGACACCTACAACTCCGTGCTCCGCCCCGCCTGTTCGGTCTGCCACCAGCCGATGCCGGGCGTCACCGCCCTGCGCGGCCGCGCGGGCACCGTCCTGCGCACCGGCGCCGACTGGGCCGACACCCTCGGCTGGACGGCTCTGGTCGTCCTCGCCGGAGCGGCGGCCCTCCAGTACGGCGCCGGGCTGGTCCTCACCGACCTGCTGCCCGCCCTCGCCGCCTACGGCCTGGGCCAGTTCGCCGTCTTCGCCCTGGAGGCCCTCGCCCAGGCGGCCGACCCGGGCCCGACCTGGCGGGAGGCGGCCGACGCCGTCGCCGAGGCCGCCGGGAAGCTGACGGCCAGCCCGGACCGGGCCGCCGCCGCCCGGGAGCTGAACCGTCACGGCGGAATCCACCCGCTGACCGTGCTGCTGCGGGCCGCCGCCGTGCTCAGCCGGGAGGAGGGCACCCGGGCGCAGGAGACCGGGGACGAGCAGGAGGCCCTGAACCAGAAGCGGCTGGAGGAGTCCCTGCTCTCCGCCGCCCGCGAGCTCGACGCCGACGTGGAACGCGCCTGGCTCTGACGGCTGCCCGCGGTCCCGGCCGGCCAGGCCGGGGCCAAGGGGAGCCGGGCAGATCCGCCCGTCACGTCCACCTCGACCCGCGAAAGAGGCCCCGCCGTGCCCGACACCCGCTGTCCCGCAGCCCTCCCCGACGACCCCCGCCCCTGCGACGGCCGCCCCGCGGTCACCGTCCTGGACACCGCGAACGCAGGCGCGGACGGATGCGAGGCGCACGGCGCGCGTCTCCTGGCCGTCCTCGACGGGGCCCGCCCCGTCGCCCTGCCGGACGCCCCCGCCGGGGCCGCGCTGCGCGTGTTCCGCGCCGCCGGTGCCGAGAGCCCCGCCCACCGCGCCGCCGGCCTCGCCGAACTGGCCGACTCGCTGAAGACCCAGGCCGCCACGGCCTGACCCGCTCCGACCCGGGGCGGCGGATGGCACCGCCGCCCCGGCCCCGCTCGAAACCGACCACCCTCGAAAGGCACCCGATGATCCGCGTCGTCTCCTTCGGCTACGGCCACGGCCAGCCCCCGGCCGCCGAAGCCACCTACGACCTGCGCGACCTGCTGCGCAACCCCTTCCACGACCCCGCGCTCAAGCACCTCACCGGCCTCGACGCCGCCGTGTACGAGCACGTCATGAACACCCGCGGCGCCCGCGAACTCGCCCAGGCCGCCGCCTACCTCGCGGTCGGGCTCAACGAGTCCACCGGCGCCGACATCACCGTGGCCTTCGGCTGCGTCGGAGGCCGGCACCGCTCGGTCGGCCTGGCCCGCCGCGCCGCGGAGATCGCCGAGCTGACCAACCGGACCGTCCTGATCGAGCACCGCGACGTCGACAAGCCCCTGCTCCCCGCCGGCCTCCACCGCCGCACCCGCTGACCGAGGAGTCACCCATGTTCCGCAGGAACCGCACCAGCCGCCCCCAGACCCAGCCCGTCCGCCGCGACTTCCCGCGCGTGGAGTACGTCCCGCTCACCCTGGCCGAGCTGGAGGCGTACGAGCGCGTCATGCTGCACGCCGCCGAGCGGGTGCGCATCCGCCGCCCCGACATCGGCGGCCTCGGTCACCACGAGGACGTGATCGCCGCCCTGTACCGCAGCGCGGGAGCCGCCTCCGTCACCGAGCCCGACCCCGAGAAGGTCCGCATCCCGATCCAGAAGGGCGACTTCATGTCGCTGAAGTACGCGATCTGGGACATCGAGACGTACGGCGGCAGGCGGGAGATCGCCCGCGAGGCGCGCCATCTGCTCAACCGCTGCAACGCCCTCCTCGGCCGCGAGCGCGCGGTGATCCACATGGGCGGCACGCCGGTGTTCGACCCGGACGCCCCCGCCCCGGTCGTCCTCGACGCCGTCGAGCTGCCCCACCGGTGACCCGCCGGGCCGGGGCGGTGTTCTGCCGCCTCGGCCCGCCCGGGAACCGGACCCCGCACCGTCGAGCAGGACGAAGGAGTACACCCCATGTCTCGTGCAACCAGCCGAGCCTGGGCGGCCGCCCGCACGACGGCCGACCTCGGCGCCCTCACCGCCCAGTGGCTGGAGGGGAAGCTGGACGCCCTCCCCGGGGGCTCCCACCGGGGAGGGCCGGACCCGGAGACCGCCCCCCTCGTCGACGTCCTCGCCGCCGTCAACCGGGCCGGGTGGGTCACCGTCCAGTCCCAGCCCGGATACGACGGCCCCGCCTTCGACGGCCGCCGGTGGCGCCAGCGCGCCGCTGTGATGCTCCTGGTCGACACCGCCGGCCGGGACCGGCTGACCGCCGCCGCGCGCACCGCGGGCCTGCTGGTGGCCGAGCACCGCGCCGAGCGCCCCGGACTCGTCCGCGAGATCCCGGTCACCACCTGGGGCGGGGACGTGCACACCGCGTTCGGGGTGCACTTTCGTCGCCGCCACCTGCGGCAGTGGTTCAGCGGATGCCACCGCGAGGCCCTGCGCGCCGTGGGCGAGGCCCACCAGGTCACCCTGGCCGATCCGCGATGGAACGAGGACGGCCTGCTCTGGCCCCTTCTCGCCGCACAGGCCGCCGCCGTCTCCTAGGCGGCCCGCGCGCCGGGGAGGTACTGAAACCCTTGCGTATCAGCTTCAAAACTAGTAATGTTCTTCTTGTTGGAAGGGGTTGGCACCCCGACCGGCACCCACTCGAAATCCGAACCGACGGAGGCACTTCCGTGGCCCAGCCCAACACGACCGTCCAGCAGCTCCAGGCCGACGCGGCCAAGGACTACCAGCAGCACAACGACCCGCAGACGGCGGCCGCGCGGCGGCTCCAGCAGGGGCTCACCATCGCCCGCGCCCAGGAGGCGGCCGGCAGCGCCGCCGCCCGCGCGCACTGACCCCCGTCCCCTTCCCGGGGTCGGCCGCCGCGCAGACGGCGGCAGCCGACCCCGGCCTCTCCTGCGGAGTCCAGACCATGACGTCCTGCCCCACCCACCGCAACAGCCCCCCGCCGGCGGCCCGCCACCCGCACAACGGCCAGAGCGCCCCGCTGGTCTGCAAGGGGTGCCTCGCTCCCGCCGGCAGCGAACAGGAGCGCCGTTCCCACCACTGCCCGTGCTGCGGCGAGAAGTACGCCAGCAGCTGCCTGGGCAACCTCCGGGACTGCCCGAACTGCGGCCGCCTGAACCTGGACACCGGCCAGTGGCAGCGGCCCAACGACCCCCTCACCGACCTGCTGCGCGGCCACCTCGACCCCGACCCGTGGATGCAGGTGCGCGAGCGCGCCGCCGGACTCTTCGGCCGCCTCATCGCCCACCACCTCCACCAGGTGACCTTCGAGATCGACCGGACCCGCCTGTACGGCGAGATCGCCGTCGGCAGCCGGGCCCTGACGGTCCGGTACGCCGACGGCCGGTTCGAGGCCGCGAGCGACTGCCCGCGCCGCGCCGAGTGCCGCCGCGGGCGGGTGTGGACGCCGGTGGCCGGCCGCGAGGAGCTGCTGCACGTCCACCTCCACGGACCCGGCCGTGCCGTCCAGTGCGACCGTGCCGAGCGGCACGCGGCCGGGGGTGTGCGGTGAGCGTCTACCGGCCGCGTCGCCTCGACCACGTCCACCCCGGCGTACGGGTCATCGTCGGCTGGGACGCCCCGCTGGCCACCTTCTTCACCCAGGTCTGGCAGCTGCCCCGCCGGGACGGCGCCCTGATCCGCGACCTGGTCGCCGCGGGCATCACCCCGTACGAGATCGACGACCCGGCGACCGTCGTGGACCTGGCCCGCCCCTTCGCGCGCGTCCCCGACGACCTGAGCGCCCAGCTGGCGCAGGACCGGCTGACCGAGACGGACCCGACCGGCGGCCAACTGCGGGACGCCGTGCAGAAGCTGCTCACCACCGTCCCCGCCCGGTGAACTGCCCCGGGGCGGCGGCAGGCCGTCACTCCGCGCCGCCGCCCCGGGCCCCCTCCCGACTCGAAGACCGAAAGGAAGACCCTCCATCATGCCGTCCGGCATAGAAACCGGCGCCCTGCTCGACCGCGCCCGCACGGACCTCGCCCGCCCCGACGCCAGCCCGGTCGACCTGCGCCGCCACCTCACCCGGGTGGTGCCCGCGGTCGAGGAGCTGCTGGCCGAGAACGCCGCGCTCCACGGCCAGCTCGCACGGGCCCGCACCTGCCCGGTCACCCACCTGCCCACCCGGGCGGCGTGGACCGAGCGGGCCGGCCAGGTCCTGGCGCAGGGGCCCACGGTGGTCCTGCTCGTCGACCTCGACGGCTTCAAGCCGGTCAACGACCGGTTCGGGCACGCCGCGGGCGACGACGTCCTCGCCGCCGTCGGGGCCCGGCTGGCCGCCTGGTCCGCCGCCGCGGGCGGAACGGCCGGGCGGCTGGGCGGTGACGAGTTCTCCGTCGCCGTCCCCGACGCCCCCGGCCTCGACCTGGACGCGCTGCGGACGCTGCTGACCCGGCCGGTCCGCCACCAGGACCTGACCCTGACGGTCGGCGCCTCCATCGGCTCCGCGCACGGCCCGGCGTCCGCCGACCTCTCCGCGCTCCTCAAGACCGCCGACGCCGCGATGTACCAGGCCAAGGGCCGTGGCCGGCGCGGCCGCCGCCTTGCCCCCCTGGCCCGCCTCGCGCGCGTCCTCCCCTTCCGAAAGGCCGCCTGATGACCACTCCCACCGACGTGCTCGCCCTGCCGGACGCCCTGATCCTGCTGCTGGGCGCGGCCGGCACCGGCAAGACCCGCACCAGCCGCATGTTCCCCCCGGACAGCGTCCTGCGCGCCGACGACCTCCGCGCGCTGTGCGCCGGTGACCCGGGCAGCCAGCAGGCCAACGGCGAGGTCTGGGACGTCCTGGAGCGCGCGCTCGCCATCCGGCTCCGCCTCGGCCTGAAGACCGTGGTCGACGCCACCAATTCGGCGGCCGCGCACCGGGCCCGCCTGGTCGCCGCAGGCCGGGCCCACGGCGCCCCGGTCGTCGCCCTGCTGCTGGGCCCCGGCCTGTCCGTCGCCCAGCAGCGCAACGCCGCCCGGCCCGGCAACCGGTGCGTCCCGGCCGACATCGTGGCCGAGCAGTACGCCCAGGTCGTCGCCGCCCACCCGCGCCTTAAGAAGGAGGGGTTCGACCACGTCGTGTTCGCGGAGAGCCTGCCCGTCCTGGGCACCGCGCTGGAGCGACTGGCCGCCGAGGAGGAGAAGAACGAGGCCACCGCGGACGTCCGCCGGGTCTTCGGCGACGCGGCCGCCGACCTCTTCGACTGGGACGCCCCCAGCGGCGGGCCGTACCGGACCGGTGCCTTCGCCGCCGCCGGGGAATCCCTGGCCGTGCGCTGGGCCGACGACGGCGACCCCTTCGACCACCACTTCCAGGCCCGCGTCTCCTGCCCCACCGAGTGGTGCCCGGGACCGGCCTGGACCCCGGTCCGCTCGCTGGCCGATCTGGCGGCCGCGCACCGCAACACCCCTGCCGACGACACCGAATGCGAGCGCTGCGACCCGTGAACGCCCACCCGACCTCTTCACCGCAACCCCGAGACCAGGAGCGATCCATGAACGAGACCACCACGACCGTCCCCGCCGAACTGCGCGACTGGTCGACGGACTGGCCGGCCTACGCCCCCGAGGACGTCACCCCGCCCGAGCTGCGGCCCCAGGCGCTGGCCCTCGGTGTGCCCGACTGGGCCGAGGCCGCGCCGACGCCCGCCGACGTCCACGACTGGGCCCGGCGCCGGAAGGCCGCACTCGTGCCGTACGAGCTCGACGCGCGGGGCTGGCCGCTCCACCCGCAGGGCCGCACCGGCCGCACCGGCCGCAACCTGGGCAAGTGGGGGGAGAACCAGGCGGCGGACCCGATCGTCGTCGCGGGCACCGGCCGCAACCGCCAGGTGCTGCTCATCACCCGGTCCGACATCCTGGTCGAGGCGATCCCGGGCGGCATGGTCGACCCCGGGGAGACCGCGCCGATGGCCCTGGTCCGCGAGCTGCGCGAGGAGACCGGCGTCGACCTCTCCGACCACCAGCCGATCATCCTCGGCCGGGACGTCGTGGACGACTGGCGCGCCTCCGACCACGCGTGGGTCGCCTCCACCAGCGCGCTCTACCTGCTGCCCGCCACGGTGTCCGCCGCCGGGGCCGACGACGCGCTGGAGGCCACATGGTGGCCCTTCGGCTCCCTCGACCAGCTCGACGCCACGGTGTCCGCCGCCGGGCGCACCCTGTACGCCGCGCACCGGCCCCTCTTGCAGCGCGCCCTCGACCACCTCGCCCGGTAGCCACCGACCGCCCTTCCCCAGCCTCTGCCGGGAATCGGCCCGGCAGTTCCCACCACACGAGGAGAATCACCGCATGGTCCGCGTCACCATCACCACCTTCGGCTACGTCGACGGCCGCGCCCCGGAGCCGGCCGACGTCACCCTCGACATCCGCCGCCACGTCCTGGACACCCACCAGATCCCCGCCGCCGAGGCCCGCACCGGCCTGGACCCCGTCATCGCCAACACCGTGCTCTCGGCGGCGGGCGTCGCCCGGATCGTGGACAACCTGGCCCTGCTGGCCACGGGCATCCTCGACGACGTCGCCGACGCCCGCGCCCGCCTGGTGAAGATCGCCATCGGCGACCACCGCGGCGTCCACTGGGCCGTGGCCATCGGTGAGGACGTCGCCCGCGTACTGCGCATGAACGGCGTGGACACGGACGTCATCCACCGGGAGATCGCGGAGCCGTCCGCCTCCTGACCCCCGCGGGCTGGAACCGGCCCGCACTGTCCGACCCAGCCGACACAGTGGGGGTCCGGGGCCGCAGTCATCGGCCCCGGACCCCGCGCCGTACAACCTAGGAGAACCACCGCCCATGAGCGACACCACCGCTCTGGATGCCGCGAAGACCGCCATCCGCATCGCCACCCGCGACCAGGGGGCCCGAGCCCTGTACGGGGCACGCGTCCTGTACGTCCCCGGCGTCCTGGACGAAGCGGCCGAGCTGCTGAGCAAGCTGTTCGCCGCCGGACTGGATCACCACATCGAGCCCGCCGACTGGGCCAACGTCACCAGCCTGCCCCAGGGCGTCCTGGACGCCCTGGCCTCCCGGTACTGCTCGCGCGTGCAGATCACCCACGCCGAACTCCACGCCGCCCGCGACGCCCTGGTGGCCGAGCTGACCGGCCGGGGGCTGACCGTACGGCCCGGCCAGCGCATCGCCGTCGACCCGCCGGCCGCCGATCCCCGCTCCGGGCACGGCCAGCAGCACAAGTCCGTGGCCCTCTCCCTCAGCAGCGGAGGATGGGACATCCGGGTCGACGAGCCGTTCGGCGGCCCGCCGCACTCGATCGCCGCACCGGCCACCGAGGACGGCGCCCGCGAGGTAGCCGAACTCGTCCACAAGATCCTCAGCGGCGAGGCCCCCGACCCGTTCGCCGCCCCCGCCCGCAAGGAGGCCCGCGCATGACCGGGGACACCGAGTCCCGGCGGGTGCTGCTGCCCGATGACGAGGACTGGCTGGCCCAGCTCATGGGCATGGAGGAGCCGCTGCTGATGCAGCTGGCGCTGAACACCCGCGCCGCCGCGGCGGGAGACCAGGACGTGTGGGAGATGCCCGCCGGCCTCGACGGCGCCGCCGTGCACGACGCGTTCGGCCGCCTGTACCAGGCGCTTCCCGCGCCCCTGCGCCACACCGCCGCGAACACCGGCCGCTCCGTACCGGACCGCGACCGGCCCGCCGGGACCTACACCCTCCGTGCGCCCGACGGACGGTACGAGTACACGCCCCTCTACCCGGCCGACGTCGACCCCGGCGACATCGCCGTCCTGGCCGCCGCCCTCGCCCACTTCCGGACGGCCCTCCAAGGGACTGACGGGACCGAGCTCGCGGACTTCCTCCAGCAGATCGCCGACGAGTGGAGCGAGCCCGGCCGGCACCAGGAGCCCGACGACGGCACCAGGCTGGTCGACTCCTTCGCCCGCGGCCTGGCCGTGCTGCAACTGCCCCGCCAGCACGACACCGAGCAGCTGCTCGACGCCGTCGCGGCGGCCGCGCCCGGCTCCGAGACCGTACCCGAGCAGATCGTCCTCACCGAGACGCAGAACGACGCCTACCAGCGGTTCATGACCCGGGTGTCCGCCGCCGTCACCGACGGCCGCCACGACTACGCCCTGCACCGCTTCGCCACCAGCTGACAAGGACCCGCCATGCCCAACGACGTCACCCCCAGTCCCGCCTCCCTCTCCGAGGAGGAGATGGCCGACGCCCTGACCGCCGGCGCTCAGGCCAGCCGGAGCGAACTCACCCGCGCCGCCGTGCACCTGCTCACCGGCTCCGGCCTGCCCGGCCGCGGCGACTTCGCCCGGCACACCACCCTCGCCTGGACACCCGGCCCCGTGGGCGAGCGCACCCTGACCGCCCAGGTCGACCTCGCCGCCCTACGCGACGACGACACCCTGTACCTCACCGGCGCGGACGAGAAGCTCCTCACCCTCGCCCTCAGCTACGCCCAGGGCCGCCCCGTCCACCTGGACGCCTACCTCAACTCCTTCGGACACCAGACCGCCCGCCGCGTCCTGGAAGCCCACCTGATCGGCATGGGCGCGGAGGGCTTCCTGTCCGTCGCCACCGGCGGGCCCGAGCTGGACAAGCTCAACGCCCTGCACGCCGAACTCGGCATCGGCGACGACGCATGACCGGCGGCCTGGGCGCGCTCGCCGCCCACCTCGACTACACCACCCCCCAGCACCGGCCGGACTGCACCGCCACCACCTGGGAGGTCGACTACCGCCTCCACCGCGCCGAGCGATCGGAGCGGAACAGCGGACACTCCTGCCCGCTGGACACCGACAACCCCGGGGCGTGCGGACACGGCGACTCCCACCAGGCGCTGGCCGTACGGATCTACTGCCGCCGCTGCGGCGCCGCCACCGAACTGCGCGCGGAACTGCCGGAAGTGCCGATGCGGTTCGACACCGTCCGCCTCGGCATGGGGACCAAGCCCAAGCGGTGCGGTGCCCTCTGGATCTACCAGGGCCCTCCGCCGCAGCAGGGCATCCTCAGTGACCAGCCCGGCGAACCCCAGTGGCACCTCGTCGCCCGCCGCAACGCGCCCCGGCTCGACCCGCAGGACATCGTCGGTGCCGTCGAACCCGCGCTCACCCCCCGGGGGAGGCCGTGCTTCACCGCGCACTGGGGCCTGACCGAACTGACCCCCGACTCCGGCGGACGCCCCACACCCGTCTTCCAGCACATCGGCGGCAGCGACGGCACGTACTTCCCGACCGTCACCGCTGCCGCGCGCTGGCTGGGCGAGAACGTCCCCGCCCCCACCGGCGCCGTGGCGCCGGCATGAGCGTCACGCTCCCCGACCCGGGCCGCCTGCACGCCGCGTTGCAGGCGTGCCACCCCGCCGGACTACCGGAGTGGCTGACCGCCGCCAGCCCGCGCTGCGGCACCTCGGCCCCGCCGCTCCGCCTCGACGCCGACCAGGCCGAGGAACTCGCCGACCTCGCCGCCCTGGTGCTGTGGGAGTGCCAGCAGGCCGAAGGCGACACCGACCCCTTCACCACGACCTTCGCAGCCGCCTGCGAGCAGGCCCTGACCTTCCTTCACCCCGTCCGCTCCTGACCGCGTTCCCGACGGCCCGCGCCCCGCGAGGGGTGCGGGCCGTCGGCGTCCCTGCTTCCCCCCGCGCGTCGGGCGCGGAGATGAAATCCGCTGCTCAAAGGGCACTCCCACCCTTCACGTTACGGGTTATGGATGGTAATGTTGTTCTTGTTGGAAGGGGGTGGCACCCCGACCGGCACACCACTCGAAACCCGAACCGTTGGAGGACCACCTCTTGCCCAAGACGCACGCCCGCCGCGCCCGAACCGCCGTCAACGCGATGCTCAACCACCCGCAGGGCACCCGTGCACCCGTCCCCTCCGCCAAGGCGGCCCGCGCCGCCCTCCGGTCGACCGGCGCCCTCTCGCGCGCCGCCCGCCGCGCCGAAGGTGACCCGGCCGCCGCCGACATGGTGGCCATCGTCGTGCGGGACGCCCTCGCGGACGCCTTCCACTACGGCCGCACCCTCGTCCTCAGCCCGCAGGACCTGGACCAGCTGCACCTCGCGCGCCTGTCCGGCCGCCCCTTCCCTGCCTGGACCACCGACCGCGGCCGTGCGCTCGCCTGCCACGTCGGCAACCTCCGGCAGCTCGCCAGCGCCTACGGGCTGTGCGAGGACCACCTCCTGGTCAGCGCCGAGCAGACCTACAAGCACGAGATCGCCTGAACCGGCACCCGGGGGGCGGCGGATGGCACCGCCGCCCCCCGGGACCCCACCACTCGAACCCGACCACCCGTGGAGGTACACCGTGCACAGCGCCGACGCCGCCACAGCGTGGGCCGAACACCAGGTCACCACCCTTGCCGACGGAGCCCGGGAGTGGACCGTCCCGGCCTACGCCTCACCCGCCTGGAACCGACTCCCGCCCTCCGACCCGCGCCGCTTCGCCGCCGTCATCGAGGCCGCCGAGCGCTGGAGCCGGCACACCGCCGAGGAGGAGCGCCTGGACCAGCTCGCCGACGACGACCCCACCGCCTGGTACGCCGAGATCACCGCCGAGGCCAACGCCGCCGCCCGACAGCTGGCCGGCCGCCTCGCCCGGATGCGCACCCAGGCCGAGCTGGAGAGCGCCCGTACCCACCGGCCCCCGCACAGGTTGCGCGCCACCCCGGGCTGGCCGCCCATCGCCGTTCCCGGACAGCCGGGCCGCTACCTCTACCCCTCACGGCAGCTCGCGGCGGCCTGACCCTCGCCGTGTCCGGCCGTCGGGCCGGTGCGGGGGAGCGGCAGCGGTGGGCGGTTTACGTGGCGGGCCGTCCGCCGGGTGCGGGTCCGCGCGGGCGGGCGAAAAGCGGCTGGCAAGGAGGGTGGGCGGCCCGGCCCGGAGAGAACGCGCGGGCCGAAGAAACCCGGAAAAACCCTGGTCAGAAGCCCTTTCACGCTTCCCGATACGCTTCAAGACTGGTATAGTTGTTCTTGTTGGAAGGGGATGGCACCCCGACCAGCCGAACCACTCGAAACCCGAACCGAACGAAGGGCACCCGGCCATGGCCAAGACCAAGGCATCGAAGACCCGTAACCGCATCGACGCCCTGCGGGCAGTGATCGAGAAGGAGTGCACCGCGCCCACCTGCCGCGAGACAGGGAAGTGCCGTCACGAAGGCGAGAAGGAAGCCGCCCGTCACATGCTGGGTCGCCTGCTGGAGAAGCTGAAGGACGCGGCCGGCGACGAGCAGGAGGAGCGCGCCCAGATGTGGGCCGACATCTACGAGCGCGGCTACGACTCGCACGGAAACACCTTCTTCCAGGGCAGCAAGTACCGCTCGGGCCAGTCCATGAAGGACCGCGCCGCAGGCATCCGCATGGACATCAAGGTCGCGCGGAAGGCGGGCCAGGCCCCGCTCGTCCAGGACGGCCCCGGACTGGTGTCCCAGGCGCTGGAGACCTACCGGTTCGACCCCATCGGGGAAGCGCCCGCAGAGATCAAGTTCGGCGTCCGCATCGGCCGCGGCTACGGCTCCATCTACATCGACATCAAGTCCATCCCCCAGGACTGGGGATGGATCGCCGAGGAAGTCACCGACTACCAGGGCGAGAAGGTCACGCGGTGGCACCGATCGCAGGCGCTGAAGGACCTGGAGGTCGAACTCAAGGCGGTCGGGGAGGCGTACAACGCCGATCACGGCTCCAACATCATGACCGACTGCTTCGCCAAGGCGTTCTACGTGTTCGTCGAGTACGACGACCCCGCGATGCTGGCGTGGCGCGCCGAGTACGAGCGCAAGCGCCGGGAAGCCCGCGCCTGACGGAATCTGAGCCGCCGCCCCCGCTGGACACCCGGCGGGGGCGGCGGCGCGTCCGGAGTCTGCGACGACTGCGGCCGACTCGCATCACCGGGTGGGAAGTGCGCCGGGAAAGACCTGTTCAGAGGCCCTTTCACGCTTCCCGATACGGGTTCTGAATGGTATAGTTGTTCATGTTGGAAGGGGGTGGCATCCCGACCGGCACACCACTCGAAACCCGAACCAGCGGAGGAATCGTGCGCGACATCAAGACCCGTTACCGGTACGGCAAGCCGGACAGCGAGGGCCGCACCCCGGTCCACGTCGACGGCGCGGCCGAACCGGCCGGGCACGTACGGAAGATCGGCCGTAGCTCCTCGCCGTGGCACGCGGTCGGCGTCAAGGAGACGCTCGGCACCTCCCACCCCCGCAAGTACGAGGCTGCGGAGCGCATCGTCCGCATGGTCGACGCCGACACCATGTTCGCCCAGGACGTCGCCTACCGGCGTGCCCGGCGCACCACGCCGCCCCAGGGGTGGCAGTTCGTCTCCTGGGAAGAGGTCGAGCGCCAGGGCCACCGCCAGGTCCGCCCCGTGCACCGCGCCCCGCTGGTCGCCGCCGGGGAGACGGACCGCTACCCCGACGCCTTCGCGGAGGTGCCGGTCACGCTGACCGGGGTCACCCGCCTGGAGAACGGACACGTCGTCATCTCGGGCCGCGAGCACGGCCAGCACAGCCCGTACGTGCTCCTCATGGACCCGGCCCACGCCGAACTCGGCGCGCTGATCCCGGACCGCGCCGCCCAGTACGCGGGCCACGGCCGGTGCCCGGCGTGCGAGCAGGACACCGCCCTCTACCGGGCCGGAACCCGCCTCGCGTGCGCGCGCACCACCGCCGCCGACCTCGGCGTCCCCGTCGACCACCTTCCCGCGCCCGCCGACCACGACAGCGCCGTCTGGTGGCGCGTCGGCGACTCTGCCCGCCGTACCTTCGAGCTGCCGGACCACGGACACGCCAAGACCGGCCGCATCATCGAGACGACCACCGACATCACCGACCGCACCCGGCAGGCCCGTGTCGACTACGGCGGTCGCTGGGCAATCTCCAGCGCGGTCAGCGCCCTGGCTCCCCTCGCCCGGGAGGCCGGGCCCCTGCGTCACCTCGGAACCGACACCGCCGGAACGCCGCTCCTGGCCCGGCCCCGGCCGGTGGGGGAGCTGTGCGACCCGCTCCCCGCCGAAGCGGACGAGGCGGACGCCGTTGCCGTCCCGGCGCACGCCGTACGCGAGGGCGACCTGATCCTGGCCGACTTCGGCCAGGCGGCGGACGGAGCCGAAGGGGCCCGCGAGGCCGACCACTTCGCCATCGCCTACACCGCCCACCCTGCGAAGCCCTGCGGGGAGTGCCAGGAATGCCACGCCGCCGCAGGCACCGCCGACCGCGCCCTCCGGTACGTCGTCCTGTCCACCGACGAGGACGGGTGCGACACCTGGTTCCGCAACGAGCCGGTACTGATCATCTCCGCCGCGAACCTCTCGCGCTGACCCTGCCCACGGGGTCAGGCCCGCGGGGCTCCCTGCCGCAGCCGGGAGCCCCGCGGGCGAGCGGGCGAACACCCGGCGACCCGCCGCCCGCCGCAGCCGGCCACCCGAGTGCGGGCCCGCGCGGGCGGGCGAAAAGCGGCTGGCAAGGAGGGTGGGCGGCCCGGCCCGGAGAGAACGCGCGGGCCGAAGAAACCCGGAAAAACCCTGTTCAGAAGCCCTTTCACGCTTCCCGACGCGGGTCATGACTGGTATAGTTGTTCTTGTTGGAAGGGGATGGCACCCCGACCGGCACCACTCGAAACCCGAACCGAGGAGAACGCCGTGAACCCCGACCTCCGGCACCTGGCCCCGCTCGACGCCACCCTGACCGCGCTCCTGGGCGAGCACGGCCACACGCCCCTCGCCAAGGGAACCGGCTACACCCTCCGCGCCACCTGGGACCAGACCGCGCTGGTGCTCATCTACTGGTGCGAACCCGAGAACGCCCATGACCATCTCGTGGGCGGCCATGTCCACCGCCGGGGGCGGTTCCTGAAGGAATGCGTCGAGATCATCAGGGGTGCCGGTCACCAGGTCACCCGGCACCCCACTGTGAACGAGGCCGGACGGGCACCCGTGGAGTCCGCGATCATCTTCCCCCCGGCCGAGCCGGAGCCGGAGCCGCTTGACCCCTCCGTCTGCCGGTGCGACCCGGCCCGGCCGTGCGAGCGAGCCGCCCGCCTGGCAGTCGCGGCCACTCGACTCAGCAACGCCGTGCAGTCCGCCACCGACCAGCTTCTTGACGCGCTGCACGAGGCCGCCGTCGAACCCGTCGACCACGCGCCGTGGGGACCCGAAGGGGCGGCGGCCCTCCTCGACCACTCGTACGGCATCCTCGCCGGCCTCCCTCCACTTCCCGACACCGACGACGCCCAGCAGGAATGCCGGGACTGCGACGCACCAGCCTGCCGTGCCGCCAACGGCATGGCCCGCACAGCGGTCGCCAAGGCGGCCCACCTTGCGGACGTGCGCCGCGCCACGCTGGCCGCGACCCGCACCATCCTGGACCGCGCCTACCTCGCCCTTACCCCCGGAGACCGATGGCACGGCACCCTGCGCGGCACCGCTGAAGAACTGCACCGGGTGTACGTCACCGCCGCAGCCGCCTGTGCCGCCCCCAAGGATCAGGTGCACGGCCGGTACCGACGCTCAGCCCGCCGCCGCACCACCGGCCTGCCGGTCTACCTCCGCCGAGGCGGCAGCCGGTACTGGTTCGTGCGCTGGAGCCGAGCCATCTGGCACTGATCCCCGCCCCCTCGGCGGGGCGAGCGCGGACACCTGGGCCGTGGTCGTCCCGCCGGGCATCTCCGGCGCGGTGGGGGCGACGGCCGCGCCGTGGCGGCCCTGCCCGCCGCGCGCCGCCCCGGGTGGCCGGCTCCGGCGGGCGGCGGCTGCGCCGTGGTGGCCGGCGCGGCCGCGCACCGCCGCCGCTCCCGGACCCGGCGCCGCCGGCCCCCTCGCCGTGTCCGGCCGTCGGGCCGGTGCGGGGGAGCGGCAGCGGTGGGCGGTTTACGTGGCGGGCCGTCCGCCGGGTGCGGGTCCGCGCGGGCGGGCGAAAAGCGGCTGGCAAGGAGGGTGGGCGGCCCGGCCCGGAGAGAACGCGCGGGCCGAAGAAACCCGGAAAAACCCTGGTCAGAAGCCCTTTCACGCTTCACGACACGGGTCATGACTGGTATAGTTGTTCTTGTTGGAAGGGGATGGCACCCCGACCGGCACCACTCGAAACCCGAACCGAGGAGAACGCCGTGCCCGTCATCGACGCCACGTTCTACCCGCTGATCGTCACCGAGCGCCCGACGGAGCTGTTCCGCCAGCCTCCGGCCGGAACCGACATGGGCGCGGCGCGGCTGTGCCCCATCACCGAAGTTCGCCCCGGCGACTGGGTGCTCGGGGAGTTCGAGCGCCCCATGAACCCGGATCGGCTCGACACCCTCATGCAGTCGGTCGCCTGCTTCCCGGCGCTCCCCGCAACGCTGAACGGCTACGTCGCCCTCGACGGCCAGTCACCGGTGTGGCACAACGACGAGACGGCGCTGATCATCCCGCGCGAGTACATCCCCGGAGAAACCTACGCCGACCGGTCCGGCGGCTACCGCGTCGGCGACCGGGTGGAACGCACATTCATCTACGACCCGATCCACGACGACGCCCGCGACACCGTCGGCAAGGCCCGCCCCGTGATCCAGCGAGGAACCGTCACCGACGTGGACGACGGCGCACTCTCCATCGCCTGGTCCGGCTACTGGGCCAACGGCCACAAGGAAGAACAGGCCATGAGGCTGGCCAACCCCGAGGACATCGCCCGGGAGCGCGCCGTCTTCGGCTTCGCCGTCGGTGACACCGTCACGGTCGAGGGCAGCTACGCCACCGGCGTCGTCCTGGAGCTCTACTACCACCCGTGGGCCGGTGCCCCGTGCGCACGCGTCTTCTGGCCCGGAAGCCCGTGGGACAACTACTGCTCCTACGACTTCTCCCCGACGACCCGCTACGTCCACAAGATCCCGGAGAACACCTACTCGATCACCTCCCGCGAGACCCGCACCAACGCCGCGTGACGAACCACCGACTCCGCCCGGGGCGCACCAAGCCCCCGGGCGGAGTCGGTGGGGCGCGGCGTTGGTGCGGGGGGCGACGGCCGCGCCGCGCTGGCCGGGCCCGCCGCGCGCCGGACGCGGTGGCCGGCCCCGGCGGGCGACGGGTGCGCCGTGGTGGCCGGCGCGGCCGCGCGGCGCCGTCGCTTCCGGCACCCGGCCCGGGGGGCCGGGTTGCGAGGGGCGCTCGCGCGCCGCCCCCTCGCGCTCCCCCGGCGCCGCGGGCGGGGGCCGGCGGTGCGGGTGCGGGCCGGTGGGTGGGCATCGC
>NZ_SRRT01000012.1 GCF_004784475.1 Streptomyces bauhiniae | reverse complement strand
GGTCGGTGGAGTCGGGGCTGGGGCTGGTGGGTGTGGACGGGGTGTCTGAGGCGGTGTCTGGGGTGAGGGGTGTGGTGGGTGTGGGTGTGGAGGGTTTGGATTATGTGGCGGGTTTGCGGGCTGGGGTAGGGCAGGCGCCGGTGGTGTGGGTGCCGGTGGGGGCGTTGGGGGTGGGGTTTACGCCGCGGGGTGGTGGGGTGGATGAGGGTTTTGTGGCGGAGCTTGCGGAGTCGGAGCCGGGATGGGGTCCGGGGTCGGAGCCTTGGTCGGGCTCGGGCTCGGGTCCGGGGTCGGAGTCGGGGGCGGGGTCAGAGCCGGGGTCGGGGTGGGAGCCTGGTTCGGGTTCGGGTTGGGGGGTGATTGTGGTGCATCGGGCGTCGATGACGGTGGTGGATGGGGTGCATCGGTTGTGTGCGGCGAGGCGGCGGGGGGATGAGCGGATCGCGGTCCGGTTTTTCGAGGGTGGGGTGGAGGATGCCGCGTTGCTGGCGGTGGCGGTGAATGCGCGGCATGGGCGGGCGTTGCCGGTGGGGGACCGGGTCGCGGCGGCGGAGCGGATCGTGGTGGGGCGGCCGGGGTGGTCGGACCGGGCGGTGGCGGCGGTGGCGGGGTTGTCGGCGCGGAAGGTGGCCCAGGTACGCCGGGCGTGTGGCGCGGACGTGCCGGGGGTGCGGGTGGGGCGGGACGGGCGGGTGCGGGCGGTGGGGGAGGGGTCGGCGCGGGCGCGGGAGGTGGCGTGCCGGCTGTTGCGGGAGGAGCCGGGGGTGTCGTTGCGGGAGATCGCGCGGCGGGCGGGGTTGTCGCCGGCGACGGTGGCGGATGTGCGGGACCGGTTGCGGCGGGGTGAGGATCCGTTGCCGCCGCGGCAGCGGGCGGCGCAGTCCCGTACGGCGCCGTGCGCGGGCGGTCCGGAGGGGGTGGCGGCCCGTGTCGCCGGCCCCGCTCCTGCCGTGCCTGCGGGGTTGTCCGGTGCCGGGTCTGCCGGCCCGTCCGCCGCCGGGTCTGCGGGGGAATTCGGTGCCTCACGTGCCGGGTTGCCGGGCGCGTCTGGAGGGTCCTTGGCCGCTGGGTCTGCCGGGCAGCTCGGCGTCGGGTCTGCCGGGCCGGGGGGTGCGGGTGGCGGGGTGTCGTCGTCGGGTGGTGGGGTGACGCCGTTGATCCGGGCGCATGCCCAGCCGGGCCGGCCAGCCCTGCGGTCGCGCCCCCGGGTCTCGAAGAGCCCGGTGGAGTTGCTGGCGGTTTTCGATGCGTTGCGGCGGGATCCGTCGTTGCGGCTGAACGACGCGGGCCGCAACGTGCTGCGGTTGCTGGACGCGTGTGCGGTGGTGGTCCGGGACCGCCGGCGTGTCCTGGACACCGTTCCCGCGCACTGCCGCCGCCCGCTGTCCGAGCTCGCCGACGGCTACGCCGAGGTCTGGCATCTGCTGGCCGAGGAACTACGCGACATGGACCTGTCGGACACAGACCTGGCCCAGCCCTCCTCCCTGGGCGCCTGACCCCACCCGCCCCGCCCCTGTAGCCCCCGGCCCGGCCCACCCCGTACGGGGCGCCGGGCGGGGGCCGCCTGCACGAGCCCCCGGACCAGGCGCGGCCCGCGGCCCCTGGCCCGGCCTCCCCCATACCTCCCCTATGCGGGGCGTCGGGCCGCCGGCTTCCTTAAAGTCGCGGAGCATGGGTGGCTGTGGCTTGTGGAACGTGGGTGGCCTGTCCCGGGTGGCCCCGGCCCGGCTTCCCCTGTACGGGACGTCGGGCCGGGGTTGCCTGCAGGAGGCTCCGGAGCAGGGGTGGCTGCGGCTTGTGGAACCTGGGTGCCCTGCCCCGGGTGGCCCCGGCCCTGCTGGCCCCCGGCGCTGCCTCCCCTGTACGGGGCGTCGGGCAGGGGGCCGGCCTGCGTAAGGTTCCGGACCAGGCGTGGCCCGCACAGCCTCTCCGACCGGGAGGGCCTGCGTCGGTGCCCCGGGGCGTGCGGGACCATCCGGTTTCCGGGGCCGTACTCGGGTGGGGGCTCCGGGCGGTGCCGGGGCTGCGCGGTCGGCCTGGGCGAGGGCTTCTGCGTCACGGCCGGACGCTTGGTCTGCTGCCGGCCGCGGTCTGGCACGACTGGGTCCTTCTCGCCGTCCTGAGACCTGTCCCGCCCCTGGCCGCAGTCATCCTGAACCCGCTGACGGGCCCCTCCCCTTCGGACTCCTCCCGCCCTGCACGGGCCGGGTCCGGGGCGTCTGCACTACCGGCGCGCCGAGGGCCATTTCTGGCCCCTGGGTTGCTTCCGGGCTCGTGCTGGGGAAATCGCGCAGCTTCTTCCGCGCCGGCGTCCTGTCCCGTTGGGGGCCTGGGCTCGGCCGCCTTCGGGGTCGCCCCCGGACGCCTGCGCAGCCGGTCTCCTCCCTGCGGGGGCGTGCCGGGTTCGGGCCGGTCGGTCCCGGCGGCTCGCTTCGGGTGGGGTCTTCCGGCAGCCGGTGGTCTGCACCTGCTGTCCGCCCTCTGCCCCCTGCTTCCCTCCGGTACGGGCGGCGGACGGGCTTCGCCTGTATGCGGAAAGGCGCCGCGTCCCGCCGCCGCGAAGAGGCACCGCGTCCCGCCGCGAAAGGACACGCCGCCTCCGCCGCGGCGTGCCCCGCCCCCGGTAAAAGAGCTATGGCCCCGGCTACCGCATCCCGCCCGGTAGGGCACTCGGGTTCCGGTCCGATGGGCGCGTTCAACTGCGCCCGTCCGCAGTTGAGTCCCCTTCCTCCGTCGGCTGTGCCGCGTTCGGGGAGCTGCGCCCCCTCGCCCCGTCGGCTGTGCCGCTGTGCCGCGTTGGGGGAGCTGCGTCCTGCCGCGGTGGGGAGAGGTCCGTCCCGCCGTCCCTTACTCGGGCAGGATCTTCGGTTTCCGTTCCGGGGTGCGCGCGGTCAACCTCACCCGTCCGCCGTTGCCCCCTGCTTTCCGGTCGGTTGTGCCCGCGTCTAGGAGCCGCGTCTCGCCGCCGCAGATGGAGCCGGGCTCCGTGACGGCGCTCTGTCCCGGTAAAGGAGCCGGGCTTCCGCTACCGGCCCGCCGGGGGGACAGCCGGGTTCCGGTCCGGTGTGTGCGTCCACTGAGCCTGTCGGCAGTTGCCCCTCTGCCTCTCGGCCGTGGCCGTGTAGAGGGGGCCGTGTCCGGCCGTCGGAAAGGAGGGCTGCTCCTCGCTGAAAGGGGGGTGTGCCGCCGTTTCCAGCCAGCAGGGCGCCTGGGTGGGGGCCCGCCGGCGTTCAACTGCGCCTGCCAGGCAGTTGAACCCTCTGCCCCTCGGTCGTGCCCGCCTAAAAGGAGCCGCGTCCCGCCGCCGAAAAGAGAGCTGCTCCTCGTAAAGAAGGGAGGGGAAGACGTGTTCCGCTGCCCCCACTCGGTGGGGTATCCGGGTGGGGGCCGGTCCGCTGTGTTCGATTGCGTTCGTCCGCAGCCGCCCCCCTTTCCCTTTCGGTCGCGCTCGCGCAAAAAGGGGCCGCGTCCTGCCGTCGTAAAAGGGAGCTGTGTTCTGCTGCCGCGTCCCCACCCGGTTAGAGAGCCGTCCCTGCCGCTGCTGTTCACCCGAAAGATCCGGACCATGCGTGCCCCGCTGTGAGTGTTCAACTGCGTTCGCCCGCAGTTGAACACCCATTTCTTCCTGCGGCTGCGCCTGCGTGAAAGGGCCGCACCCCGGCGTTGTAAAAGGGGGCCGTGCCCCCACGCCGTAGAGGGAGCTCCCTGCCGCCGCGTAAAGATCCGCTTCCTGCCGCCAGGGTCAGGAGGAGTGCCCTGTTACCCCGTCCCACCTGGTGTTACGTCCCGCCTCTGCCAGGGCCGGGCCCGTCCCTGCCGGGGCCGGTCCGGCTCGTGTGGGGTGTTCAACTGTGCCCGTCCGCAGTTGACCCCCGGCTCCCGTGGCTTCTGTTCTCCCGCGCCCGCGCCCGCGTGTTTTCCATATATCCGGGACGCCCTGCTGTTCAGGTTGCGTATATCCGGGCTGTCCCGGTGTTCAGGTTTTTGGTCCGTTGACGTGCCGCCCGGCTGGGGGTGAGTATTTCGTCATCGCCGGGACACCCCGGCGGGAATCCGGGAAATCAAGAGGGAGTGAACAGCATGGAGAACACCGTGGCGTTCGACGACATCGAGTTCATCGAGACCTCCGCCGAGCTGCTGGCGACGTCGTACTACGTCAACATCCAGTAATTTCTGATGCGGCCGGAGGGGCGGCCCGTACATACAGGCTGCCGCCCCTCCGCCGCACAAGAACAGGGTTTCGTTCCACGCCATCGGGCATTGAAAGGGATGCAATGTACGACTTCACATTCGAAGATCTGGTGGGGGACGAAAAGGTCTTCTTTGCCGAGTACTTCGACAAGAAGCCCCTGCTGCGGAAGAACGCGATGCCGGGCGACGTCCGGGACATCCTCTCCGTCCGCAAGCTCGACGAGCTGCTGCACATGGAATCGATCCGGCCGCCCTACATCAAGGTCAACCACAACGGTTCCGGGGTGCCCGAGAAGGGCTACACCCGCAGTGTCGTCGTGCAGGGTGTGAACATCACCGACACGGTCGTGCCGGAGAAGATCTACGAGCTGTTCCGGGCCGGCGCGACGGTCACCTGGTGCTCGCTGAACCAGATCGTGCCCGAGCTGCGGGACTTCACCCGCGTCATCAGCGACAAGATGGCCGTACGCACCGACGTGGTCGGGTTCATGACGCCCGCCAGGAAGCGCGGCTACCTCCCCCACCACGACCCGGTCGACCTGTTCATCGTGCAGCTCGAGGGCACCAAGCGGTGGAAGCTGTGGGACCTGCCCGCCCACCGCGACGGCGACAACGCCTCCTACACCGACGAAGAGCTCGGCGAGCCGGTCATCGAGGTCCTCCTGGAGCCGGGCGACGTCCTCTACCTGCCCTACAACACCCCGCACGCGGCCGCCGCCGAGGACCAGGTGTCCCTGCACCTGTCGATCATGATGCGGCCCCGCATGTGGAAGGACCTGCTGCGCGAGACGTTCGAACAGGCGGCTTCCGCACCCGAGTTCAACCAGTACCCGCACATCGGCGCGCTGCGGGACGCCGGTACCGAGGCCCTGTTCCGGCAGAAGATCGCCGCGCTGGCCGCCCGCATGGACGCCCTGGACAGCGCCGCCGAGCTGGACCGGCTGGCCGACCTGGGCCGCACCATGCCGGGCAGTTCCCACGGCACGACCTTCCAGACGATCGCCGAGACCGACCGCATCACCCCGACCGTGCTGCTGCGCCGTACGGCGGCCGTGGTGGAGTTCGGCGCGAACGACGGCGGCCGCACCCAGATGACGGTCAACGGCCACAAGATCGCCGTCCCGACCCCGGTCGCCGAGACCCTCGCCGGCCTGGACACCGCCGACGTCCCCGCCGGCGACATCTTCCCCGGCGTCGATCCCGACCGCGCCACCAAGGCCGCCCAGGGCCTGACCCGCCTCGGCGTCCTCGAAGTCGCCACCCGCTGAACACCCCGGCCCCGCACCGGCAGGGTGACACCGGCACCGCACCCGGCAGGTGACACCCGGTCCCGCTCCGGCAGGTGACACCCGGTCCCGCCCCGGCAGGAGAGCACGGTCACGGCCCCCAGGACGTGACCCCCGGGTACCGCCCCGGCAGGGGACGCCCGGTAACGCCCGGCACGCACCACCCGGTCCCGCACCGGCGTGCGCCCAGGCCGCGCCCCCCCGCACCACCCGGTACCGGACGCGGGCCGGCCCGGCGCAGGCGGCTTCCGCCGGCTGCTGCCGGGCCGCCAGTACCGGCACCCGCACGAAAGCACCGCACCGGTACGCGGTACCCGGCCCCCGGATACCGCCCCGCCAGGTGAGCACCACGCACCACCACCCAGGCTCTCGCTGAACACCGGGCCCGCCCCGGCACGCAAAACCCGGTACCACCGCGGTAGTTGAGCACCGGGAGTACAGGCCGGCACGCGAGGCCCGGTACTGCTCCGGAAGCTGAACCCCGGGCACCGCCCCGGCGGGTGAGCGTCGGGACATGGCACCGGCTCGTGCACACCGGAGCACCGCCCCGGCCCGTAACACCCGCTATTACCCCGGCAGTTGAGCCCCCAGGCACGGCACCGGGCCCGTGACACCGGGGACCGTACGACACCGGGGCGCCGCCCCGGTCCGCAACACCCGGTAGCACCCCGGCAGTTGACCACCGTGAAGCACCAGCTCGTGAAACCGGGAACCGCCCCTGGCGAGGTGAGCGCCGGGCACGGTCCCGCCGAGTAACACCGGGGCACCGGCTCCGGGGGCGAAAGCCCGGCACTACCCCGGACATTGAAGCCCGGGCCCGGTGCCCGGCGGGGGAGTCCCAAGCCCCGCCGCCCCGCCCAGCCCAGCCCTCTCCGGGAGGGGCCCCGCCCCCGCCCGCCCCACCCCCTCCGGGAGGGGCGCCGTATCCGCCCGCCCCCCATTGCCCCGCACCGGCACCAGTTCCCACCCCAGGCCCCACCCCGTCCGCTGGAGGCGAAGAGCGTGGACACATCCACGACCCCCCAAGGCTTCGAAGACCTCGTCGGAGACCGGCAGGTCTTCTTCCAGGAGTACTTCAACCGCAAGCCGCTGCTGCGCAGGGGCGCCCTGGACGGCCGGGCCCGGGAGCTGGTGTCGGTGCGGCAGCTCGACGACATCGTGGCGATGGAGACCGTCTCGCCCGCCTACCTGCGTATCGCCAAGGACGGCCGCGGCGTGCCCGGCAAGGCCTACACCCGTACCGTCTCCGAGCGCGGCGCGGCACTGACCGAGACGGTCGTGGCCGAGCAGGTGTACGAGCTGTTCCGTTCCGGCGGCACCGTCACCTGGAACGCGCTGAACCACTTCCTGCCCGCCGCCCGCCACCTCGCCGACCTGTTCGCCGACACCTTCGCCTGCCAAAGCGAGGTCGTCGCCTTCCTCACCCCGGCCGGCAAGGACGGCTACGCCCCCCACCACGACCCGGTCGACGTCTACGTCATCCAGATCGAGGGCACCAAGGACTGGCGGATCTGGGAGCCCCCGCCCGGCCGCCGCGCCGAGCGGGCCTCCCACCGGCCCGAGGACCTGGGCCGGCCGGCCATCGAGACGACGCTGCGTGCGGGTGACGTCCTGTACCTGCCCTACGGAACCCCGCACGCAGCGGCCGCAAAGGACCAGGTGTCCCTGCACCTGTCGGTCACCGTCGAGCCGCGCCGCTGGCGCGACCTGCTGGCCGACACCGTCCAGCACCTCCTCAAAGCCCCCGACTTCGACGGCTTCCCCCACCTCGCCGACCCCGCCCAGCCGGACCCCGCCGCCCCGGACCCCGCCGTCCCGGACGCGGCCGCCGTGCTCGGCGCCCTGACCGCCCGCCTCGCCGGCCTCCTGGCCGCCGCGGACCCGGCCGCCGAGACCGCCCGGCTGTACGAGAGCGGCCGCGCCTGCGCCGGCGCCGGCCGGCCCCGGGAGTTCGAACGCCTGGCCTCCGCCGACGCCCTGGCCCCCGCCGTCCTGCTGCGCCGCAGCGCCGTCCCGGTGGAGATCGGACCCAGCGACGGCGCCCGCAGCGCCCTGCTGGTCAACGGCCACCGCCTGGCCGTGCCCGACGCCGTCGCCGACGCGCTGCGCGGCCTGCAGGACGGCCGTGCGGTCGCGGCGGCCCGTTTCTTCCCGGGCGTGGACGAAGCCCGGTCCGTGCACGTCGCCCAGGGGCTGACCCGTCTCGGGGTGCTGGAAACCGCCGACAGCATGAGGAGCTGACAACCCGTCATGACCGCCACCACCCCCCAGCCCCCCGCAGCCACCGCGGCTCCTGTCTGGCGGGACGTCTACGTCCTGGCCGGCATGCGGGGACTGTCCTTCGCCGGCGACATCGCCGCCGCCACCGCCCTGACCCTGCTCCTGCAGTCAGGCGGCGCCGGATCGTACGCGGTCATGGCCCTGCTGCTGGCCGCCGCCGTCCCCCCGGCGCTGCTGGCCCCGGTCACCGGCCGGTTCGCCGACCGCTTCGACAGCCGCCGCCTCATCGTCACCGTCGCCTCCCTGCAGATCCTGGCCTGCCTGGCGATGACCCAGACCACCACCCCCGCCCTGCTGATCGTGCTGGCGGTGCTGCTCTCCAGCGGACTGGCCTTCACCCACCCGGTGTTCGCCGGGCTGCCCGCCGCGATGGTCGGCAAGGACAACGTCCCGCGCGCCTCGGCGATCTCCCAGACCACCGCGATGGCGGGCATGGTCATCGCCCCGGGCATCGCCGGGTTCCTCACCGCCCACTTCGGCGTCCGTGTCTCCCTGCTGCTGGATGCCGCCTCCTTCGCCGTCGTCGTGGCCGGCGCCCTGACCATCCGCACCCGCCTGCACCACACCACCCCCGCCGCCCCCGGCCCCGCCACCGACGGGCAGCAGGCGGCCGAGCCCGCCTACCGGGTCAGCGGCGACCGCTTCCTGCGCTCCATCCTCGCCGTCAGCGGCGTCGTCATGGCCGCCGCCAGCATCATCAACGTCCTCATCGTCTTCTACGTCCGCGACACCTTCGGCGGCTCCGAGGAGACCTACGGACTGATCATGTCCGCCTGGATGGCCGGCCTGGTCCCCGGCGCCCTCCTGGTCCGCCGGATCAAGAAACTCAGCCACGAGGCCCTCCTGATCGGCTCGTTCCTGTGCATCTCCCTCGGCATCCTCGCCACCGGACTCGCCCCGGGCGCCTGGTGGATCGTGCCGTGCTACCTCATCGGCGGCTTCGGCAACGGCGCCCAGGCCACCGTCACCCACATCGTCATCAACCTCCGCGTCCCCGACAGCCACCGCGGCCGCGCCTTCGCCGCCCTCGGCGCCGTCTCCAACACCGGCCCCGCCCTGGGCTACCTGATGGGCGGCGTCATCCTCGGCTTCATCCAGCCCCGCTACGCCTTCCTCCTGGCCGGCACCTGCTCCCTGCTCGCCGTCCTCGTCTTCCACCGCGCCCTGCTCCACACCGCGGCCACCCCCACCACCGGCCCGGCCGCCCGCCCCGCCACCACGGACACGGACACGGGCGCCGACCGCGCCGAACCTGCCGCCACCGCACCGGAGTCGGCCGCTGAAGACGCCCGTCCCGGCACCACGCCCCCCGCCGCGAGCACCCCCGGCCCCGGAACGACGGACCCGGCACCGGTGTCGGCCCCGGCCTCCGCCGCGAGCATCCCCCGCCCCGGCACCCCGGCCCCCGCCCCGGCCCCGCTCCCGGAGCCCGCCCTGGACACCGTCGCAGAACCGGCCGTGCTCGCCCGTCCCGTCCCGGACAAGGCCGCCTCCCGGTGAGCGCGGACACGGCGTACGACGCCGGCACCGACCCCTCCGTCCGGCCGCAGGACGACTTCCACGCCCATGTCAACGGCCGCTGGCTGCAGGCGTTCCGGCTGCCCGGGCACCGGGCCGAGGCGACCCTGCTGTCCCTGCTGGCGGAGAAGGTGCAGGACGACGTCGTCGCCGTGATCCGCGACAACACCCCCACCCAGACCGCCGCGACGGAGGGCGCGGGGCGGCAGATCGCCGACCTGTACGCCAGCTTCATGGACGAGGCGGGCCTCGCCGAGCGCGGCCCCGCCGCCCTCACCACCCTCCTCGAGAGCATCCGCGCGGTCACCGGCCGCACCGGACTGGCCCGCCTGATGGGCCGCCTGCAGCGCGAGGGGGTGGGCGGCCCGGTCGAGGCGACCGTGGACGCCGACACCACCGGCACCCGCGGCTACCTGCTCACCCTCACCCAGTCCGGTCTCGCCCTGCCCGGCGGCCCGGCCGCCTACCTCGACCCCGGCCACGCCCCGCTGCGCGAGCAGTACGCCGCCCACGTCCAGGCCGTCCTGGAGCTGGCCGGGCAGCCGGCGCCCAGGGAGGCGGCGCGGACGGCGGTGCGGGTGGAGAGCGCGCTGGCCGCCGCCCACACCCGCCCCGACGCCTCCGGCCGTATCCGCGCCGACGCCGCGGTGACCACCGCCGCCCACCTCACCACCACCACCCACACCACCGCCGGCACCGACGCCGATGCCGGGGACGGGGGTGGTGGTTTTCCGTGGGGCGCGTTCCTGGACGGCCTCGGTGACATCCCGCCCGCCGCCCGCCTGCAGATCCGCCCCGGCCCCTACCGCCCGGCGCTGGACGCCTGGTGGAACGCGCACAGCTTGGAGGAGCTGAAGCTGTGGCTGGTGTGGCTGCAGGTGCACGAGGCGGCCCCGTTCGCGCCGGCCGCCCTGTTCGCGGAGAACTTCCGCTTCTACGGCCAGGTCCTCACCGGCTCCCGCACGTCCCGGCCGCGCTGGATGCGGGCGACGTCCTTCGTGCAGAGCGTCCTGGGCGAGGAGGTGGGCGAGCGCTACCTCGGCCGGCATCTGGCGCCCGGCACCCTGAAGGCCGCCGCCGACCTGGTGGACGCCCTGCGCACGGCCTACCGCACCTGCCTGGAACAGGCCGGCTGGATGGGGGAGAGCACGCGGCAGGCGGCGCTTGAGAAGCTGGACGCCCTGCGCGTGGAACTCGGCCACCCCCGCGACACGGCCGGCCGCGGCCCGCTGCACACCGACCCCGCCGACCTGCTGGGCAACGTACGCCGGGGCCGCGCCCGCTCCTTCGACCGCCAGCTCGGCCGGCTGGACGGGCCGGTGGACCGGGGGGAGTGGAAGGTGCCGCCGCAGGCGGTCACCGCCTACTACCGGCACGGCCTGAACCAGGTCGTCGTCCCCGCGGCCCTGCTGCAGCCGCCGCTGTTCGACGCGGGCGGCGACATGACCCGTAACTTCGCCCTGCTGGGCTCGGTCATCTGCCACGAGATGTCCCACGCCTTCGACAGCCGGGGCTCGGCCTACGACGGCGAGGGCCGGCTGCGCGAGTGGTGGAGCCAGGAGGACCGTGCCGAGTACACCCGGCGCACCGCCCTCCTCATCGACCACTACGACCGCTACGTGCCCGAGGGGCTGGACGGGGAGCATGTCAGCGGGGCCCGGACGGCGGGGGAGAACATCGCCGACATCACCGGCCTCACCGTCGCCCACACCGCGTTCGCCGCCCACCTGGCCGCCTCCCCCCTCGACCAGAGGGAACGGGAGGTGCAGACGCGGCGGTTCTTCGCGCTGTGGGCGACGATGTGGCGGGTCAAGCGCACACCGGGCCGGATGCGCGAGCGGCTCGCCCACGACCGGCACGCCCCGCCCCAGGTGCGCTGCAACGCCGTCCTCGGCCATGTCCCGGCGTTCTACCGGGCGTTCGGCGTCACCGAGACCGACTCGATGTTCATCCCGCCCGAGGCCCGGTTCACGCTGCTGTGAGCCGGCCCGGCCGGCCGACGGCCCCGCCCAGGAGGCACCCCATGGCCCACGCCCATGTCCGTCCCGCCGCGGCCCCCGCGCCCCGGCCGGCCGCCCACGACACCGCACCCACCGCCCAGGCCGCGCCGCCCGCCGCCCAGGCCGTGCCGCCCGTCGCGAAGGCCGCGCCGCCCGCCGCCCAGGCCGCGCCGCCCGTCGCGAAGGCCGTGCCATCCGCGGCCCACGACACCGCGCCCGCCGCGAAGGCCGCACCGCCCGCCTCCGCCGCCCAGGCCGCGCCCGCGCCCGCGCCGGTGCGGCCCCGGCCCTGCTACGCGCCGGGCGACGGGCAGGTCTGGCATCTGCTGCGCCTCATCCCCGGCCCGGACATCGCCGCCCCGGCGGCCGCCTCGCTGCTGGCGGTCGGCGTGGACCGGGCGGCGGCCCTCCTGGACCGCCTGACCGCCGGCGGCCTGTGCGAACAGACCGCGCCGGGCCGCTACCGCCCCCGCCCCGCCCCCCGGACCCACCCGGCCGGTGTCCGCCCGGGCGACGGTGCGGCGCTGCGCCGCCTGGCCGGCCACTACCTGCACACCGCCCACCACGCGGACCGCGTCGTCGCCCCCCACCACCCCCGGCTTCCCCTCGCCCCCCTGGAACCGGGCTGCACCCCGGAGGTCTTCGTCTCCCGGGAGGCGGCGCTGGCCTGGCTGGACGAGGAACACACCACCCTGACCGCCCTGCGGGAGACGGCCCGCGACGCCGGGGAGCGGTGGACGGTGTTCCACCTGGCCGTCTGCCTCAACGGGCACTACGTCCGGCGCGGCCACACCGCCCTGCAGCGCCGGCAGTGGGCGGACGCGCTGCGCGCCGCGCACGCCCTGGGAGACGCGGAGGCGCAGATCACCGCCCACCGCTACGCCGGGCAGGCCGCCAGCCGCGCCGGCCGGCACCCCGAGGCCCTGGCCCATCTGGAGCGTGCGGTGCGGATCGCCGAGCGCCACGGCAGGCCGGGCCCGCAGGCGTGGGCGTACTACATCCTGGCCTGGACCGAGGAGATGGCGGGCAAGGACGCGGCCGCCCTGACCCACGCGATCTGCGCGGCGGGCCTGTTCCGGCGCGCCCAGCAGTGGCAGGCCGAGGCCGACGCCCTCAACGCCGCCGGCTGGTACTTCACCCGCCTGGGTGATCCCGTCCAGGCGGAGCGGTACTGCGCCCGCGCCCTGGATCTGTCCCGCCGTCACCGCTACCTGGGCGGGCAGGCGGCCGCGCTGGACAGTCTGGGCCTGCTCGCCCAGCAGACGGGCCGGCATCAGGACGCCGTGCACGCCTACCGGGCCGCTCTCGCCCACTGCCGGACCCTGGGCAACACCTACCAGGAGGCCGGCGCCCTGGACCGGCTCGGCGACAGCTACGCGGCCACCGGCCGCCCGGCCGACGCCCGCACCGTCTGGGGGAGCGCGGTGGCGGTGTACCGGGCCCAGCACCGCCTGCACGAGGCCGCCTCCGTGGAGCGCCGCCTGGCGGCCCTGTCCTGACCACCCCGGCACCCCAGCACCCCAGCACGCACAGGTATCACCCGGGAAACGGCACGTACGCCGCATCGACCGGCCCGACCGACTCCGAAGGAATCCGAGATGTCCTCTGTCCTGGAAATGCCCCCCGAAATCGAGCAGAGCGAGAAGATCGCCGTGTTCTGCGGCGCCCGTGACGGCGCCCGCCCCGGCCATCTGCTCCTCGCCCGTGAATTCGGCACCGCGCTGGCCCGCCGCGGCCTGGACCTGGTGTACGGAGCCGGGGGAGTGGGGGTGATGGGCGCGGTGGCGCATGCGGTCATGGACGCCGGCGGCGGTGTCACCGGGGTGGTGCCGCGTTTCCTGCACGAACGCGAGCGCGCCGACCAGGCGCCGGGTGCGCTTTTCCTGGTGCGTTCCATGCACGAACGCAAAGCGCTGATGTACCGGCTCTCCACGGGTTTCGCGGTGCTGCCGGGCGGTTTCGGAACGCTGGACGAGCTGCTGGAGGTGGCGACCTGGAACCAG
This sequence comes from Streptomyces bauhiniae, assembly GCF_004784475.1. Classification (GTDB taxonomy): domain Bacteria; phylum Actinomycetota; class Actinomycetes; order Streptomycetales; family Streptomycetaceae; genus Streptomyces; species Streptomyces seoulensis. The sequence continues at coordinate 95,392 of NZ_SRRT01000012.1, read as the reverse complement.
TTGTCGCTCATGCGCAAACCGATCGTCGTGGTCAATCACCAGGGTTTCTTCGACCCGTTGCTGGGCATGCTGGACCACCTCGTGAGGGAGGGGTTCCTCAGGGCGGGGGAGCGGAGCCTGATCCAGGAGGGCCGGGACGTCGAGGACGCCCTCGACCTGCTCACCGCCGCCCGCACCCAGCCGGTCCCGGCACCCGCCTGACCCCCACCTCTGCGCGCATCCTGTCCGAGGGCGCCCCCTGCCGCATCAGCGGCCGGGGGCGCCCTCGCATGCTTTTCCCGGAAAAAAGTGTCCAGGAATGGTGTCCAACTTTTCCCGGCAAAGCCCGTGGTTGACGCCGGCGGCCGTCAGGGGCGAATATTTCATCACCGCCGGGAAACACCGGAGGAAACCGAGATGGTTAAAGGAGTGAGCATCATGGAGAGCACCGTGGCGTTCGACGACATCGAGTTCATCGAGACCTCCGCCGAGCTTCTCGCGACCTCGTACTACGTCAACATCCAGTAATAAAGCTGCTGCGGCCGGAGGGGCGGCCCGGTTCAAGAAACCGCCCCTCCGCCGCAACATAGAAAACAATACGAATATGCGGGCGCGAAGACGAGAAAACCGTCTTCGCGCCTTTTTGCTGTTCAAATCCGCTGCCATTGACGGCCCTTTCCTGCCGCCCGTAAATTCGCGGGTATGAAGTTCACAGACATTGATCTCCTTCCTGTTCTGGGAAAGCCGACGCTGTCGGGCGACGGCCGGTTCGCCGCGGTCGCGGTGACGCGTCCCGACCTGGCCGCCGACGGGTATGTGTCCGAGCTGTGGCTGGCCGCCACCGACGGCAGCCGGCCCGCCCGCCTGCTCACCCGCGGCCCGCACGACGCCGCCCCGGCGTTCTCCCCCGACGGACGCCACCTGGCGTTCCTGCGCCCCGTCCCCGGCGGCCCGGGCCAGATCCACCTGCTGCCCCTGGACGGCGGCGAGGCCCGCCCCGTCACCAGCCACCCCCTCGGCGCCGGCCAGCCCGTGTGGAGCCCGGACTCCACCCGCCTGGCCTACATGGCCCGGGTGCCCGCCCCCGGCCGCTACACCGGCGCCCCGCAGAATGAGGCCCCGCGCCGCATCACCACCCTGCGGTACTGGGCGGACGGCTTCGGGTTCACCTACGACCGGCCCCGCCACCTCTTCGTCACCGACCCCTTCGCCGACGACCCCGCGGCCGCCACCGTGCAGGTCACCGACGGCGACTTCGACCACGCGGACGCCTCCTGGAGCCCCGACGGCCGGCTCCTGGCCTTCACCGCCGCCCGCCACCAGGGCGCGGGCGACGACCTGCGCAACGACCTGTGGGTGTGCGCCCCCGACGGCAGCGGCCTGCGCGCGCTGACCGGCGGCGGCCTGATCCTGGGCTGCCCCCGCTTCGCCCCCGACGGCACCACCCTGTGCTTCGCCGCCGAGCCGCTGGACGAGAACAACAACGCGTTCGCCACGATGAGTTACGGCCTGTGGTCCGCCCCCGTCGACGGCTCGGCCCCGGCCCGCCGCCTCACCCACGAGGACTACCACCTCAGCTTCGCCAGCCAGATGATCCACCCGGTCGCCGACGGCGTGCTCTTCGCCGCCGACCACCGCGGCGAGGTCCGCCTCCTCCTCGTCCCCTACGACGGCGGCACACCCACCCCGCTGATCACCGGCGCCCGCCAGGTCAACGCCTACGCGGCCGTCGACACCCCCGACGGCCTCACCGTGGCCGCGGTCGTCTCCAGCGCCACCAGCGCCGGCGACCTGGTCAGCCTCCGCGACGGCACCGAACACCTGCTGACCGGCTTCGGCGACCGCCTGACCGCACAGACCGACGTCCTGCCCGTGGAGGAGTTCACCGCCACCACCGAGGACGGCTACGACCTGCAGGGCTGGATCGTCCGCCCCCGCGGCGACGGCCCCCACCCCGTGCTGCTCCAGATCAAGGGCGGCCCCTACACCCAGTTCGGCTACACCCTCAACGGCCCCGCCGCCCTGGACGAAGCCCTGGTGTACGCCAGCGCCGGCTACGCCGTGGTCCTGGGCAACCCCCGCGGCTGCTCCGGCTACGGCCAGGAGCACGGCATGCACGTCGTGGACGACCTGGCCCGCAAGACCGCCCCCGACCTCCTCGCCCTCCTCGACACCGCCCTCGAGGCACCGGACCTGGACGGCAGCCGGGTCGGGGTGATGGGCGGCTCCTTCGGCGGCTACATGGCGGCCTGGATGGCGGCCCACCACGGCGAGCGCTTCAAGGCGTTCATCGGCGAGCGCGGCCTGTACGCGGTGGACAGCTACGCCGCCTCCAGCGACGACGGCGTGAACGTCGCGATCGCCCTGTACGGCGCCGACCCGGCCCGCTGGGCGGAGAAGAGCCCGCTGACCTACGCCGACTCCATCACCAAGCCGGTGCTGATCATCCAGTCCGACGAGGACCGGCACTGCCCCATGGAGCAGGCCCAGCGGCTGTTCGTGGCCCTGAAGACCCGCGGCGTCCCCGTCGAGCTGCTCCTGTTCCCCGGCGAAGGCCACGACCTGTCCCGCTCCGGCCTGCCCAGCCACCGGATCGCCCGCTTCGAAGCGGTCCTCGAATGGTGGGACCGCCACCTCTAAAGCCGGCCCCGGCCCGCCGCCCGGCCTCTTCGCGGGGCCCGGCGAAGGCCGGCAGCGCCTCCGGCCCCGGCACCCCGCCACAGGGGGCCGGGGCCCACCGCACCACCCCGCACGGCCCTGCACCACCCCTGCACGGCCCCGCACCACCCCCGCACCGCACCTGCACGGCCCCGCACCACCCCGCACCGCCCCGCATCACCCCTGCACTCCTTGTGTACGGCCCGACTCAACGCATCTGGAGGACTCATGAGTCAACCAGTGGCCCACCGCCGCACCGCCCAGCCCGCCGTCGACGCCGAGCGCCTGCTGCGCCGCGTGGAGGAACTGGGCCGTATCGGCCGGGACCCGATGACCGGCGGCATCACCCGTGAGGGCTTCAGCCGCGCCGACCGCGAAGCCCGTGCCTATGTCCTGGAGGAGAGCCGGGCCGCGGGCCTTACGACCTCGGTGGACGCGGCCGGGAACCTGATGGTCCGCGCCCGCCCGCCGGGCACCGCCCCGGCCCGCCGGGCCGTGCTGATGGGCTCCCACCTGGACACGGTCGTCAACGGCGGCCGCCTGGACGGCGCCTACGGGGTCCTGGCCGCCCTGGAAGTGGTCCAGGCATGCGCCGAGTCAGGGGTGGAGACGGAGTTCGAGCCGGTGGCGGCCGCCTTCTCCAACGAGGAGGGTGCGCTGTTCCCGCAGCCGTTCTTCGGCTCCTCCGTCGTGGCGGGCCGGCTCGACGGCCTGCCCCGCGAACCCCTCGACCACGACGGCCACCCCCTGCGCGGCCCCCTCGCCCTGGCCGGCGGCGACCTCGACGCCCTGGGCAGCGCGGTCTGGCCGGCCGAGTCGCTGGCCGCCTACCTCGAACTCCACGTCGAGCAGGGGCCCGTCCTCGAACGCGCCCGCAACCGCATCGGTGTCGTGGACGGCATCACCGGACGCACCGTCCTCACCGTCGAGATCGGCGGCAGCGCCGGCCACTGCGGCACCGCCCCGATGCCGGGCCGCCGTGACGCCCTGGCCGCGGCCGCCCGCGTCACCCTGGCCGTGGAACGCCTCGCCACCACCCTGGACCTGTGCCGGGTCGCCACCGTGGGCCGCCTCGACATCCACCCCAACTCGCCCAACACCATCGCCGACACCGTGCGCCTCACCGCCGACCTGCGCGACACCGACGCCGCCCGCATGCGGCAGGCCGAAACCGCCCTGAACCGCGAACTGGACCACCTCGCCCGCCAGACCGGCACCCGCATCGAGGTGACCGCCCGCACCTACTCCGCCCCGGTGTCCACCAGCGCGCACCTGCGCGCCCTGATCGAGGAGAGCTGCCGGGAGACGGGCGCCCCGTACCAGTCGCTGCCCAGCGGCGCCGGCCACGACGCCCAGGTCGTCGCCGACCTCACCCCCACCGCCATGATCTTCGTGCCCAGCGTCGGCGGCGTCAGCCACGTCCCCCACGAGGACACCCACCCCGCCGACCTGGTCCTGGGCGCCGAGATCCTCCTGCGCACCGCCCTGAAAACCGCCCACGCCCACTGACCCGGCCGGGGGAGGAGACCGGTGTTCAACTGCGTCACTCCGCAGTCGAACACCGAACACCGGGCCCGCTAGCCGGCGTTCGCCGGCAGATGCCCGTACTGCACCGCCCGCACCCCGGCCTGGAAACGGCTGCGCGCGTCCAACTGCGCCATCAAAGTGTTCGCGAACCGCCGCGCCGTACGGGGGGAGACCCCCAGCTTCCGGGCGATCGCGTCGTCGGTGTGCCCCTCGGCCAGCAGATGCAGCACCTCGGCCTGCTGCCGGGTCAGCCCCTCCTGCTCCCGCCCGGGCGGGGTGCCCAGCGCCTCCGCCGCCTGCCAGGTGGTGTCGAACAGCGTGCACAGGGCGGCGATCAGCCCCGGCGCGCTGAGCACCACCGCCCCCACCGAGGTCGCGTTGCTGTCCGCGGCCATGATCGCCACCTGCCGGTCACAGATGATCATCCGGTTCGGCAGCGACGGCACCGTCCGCACCTGACCGCCCTTGTCCATCAGCCACTCCGCGTACGCCACCGTCGCCGCGTCCCGCCGGATACTGTCCAGATAGATCGTCCGCATCTGCACCCCCCGCTCCAGCAGCCGCTGGTTCAGCGGACGCGAGGCCTGCATGTTGGCCTCCGTCTGCGGCCCGCCCGGCGCGAACGCCAGGAACTCGTGCCGGACCTGGTGGTTGAGCGCCGTCAGATAGTCCCGGATCGACTCCAGCCCCCGCAGATACTGCACCCCCGCCTCGGGAACGTCCTCCTGCTGCCCGGCGAACTCCGAGATCAGCCGCGCCGCGACCGCCCGGCTCGCCTCCACCCGCTGCTGCTGGGCGGCCAGTTCCGCCTGCTGCCGCGCCAGAAGGATCTCGATGCCCAAGTGCGGGCTGACCGCGTGCAGTTGCGTGGGGTCCTCGGTGGAAAAACGCACCAGCGCCAGCTCACTCAGCCGGTCCAGCGCGTCCCGGATCTCCTTCGCCGGTCTGCCCAGCCGGGACACCAGAGCATCCACACCGTCCTCGGGATGGGCGAGCATGGCCCGGTACACGGATTCCGTCTGGTGGTCGAGCCCGAGAAGATCAAGCATCTCATTCCCCCGACAGGTCTGTATGGCACCTGAATCGCTCAAGGCCGATGAGCGCGCGCCTCAACCGCTGTTAGGGAGAGGAGAGTAGTCCAGATGTACTCGCGATCGGCCGAATACGCACTCTCTTGGCCCAAGACTGACCGTTCCCACCACCCCACCCCGCCCGCCCCGCACCCCCGGGCAGCACCAACCCGCCCGCGCCGGACGGTTGTTCAACGTGGTCGGACGTAGACGCCACCAGCGACTCGTGCCATGTTGCACTTTCCGCTGTCTGCCGGCCTCGCCCGGCAAACGGGTCCGACGCCGGCAGGAAACCCGCCATGTACCTCGTCCATGTCCACGTGCAGCCACCCGTGCACGGCGTCCTCCTGCCCACCGGGACGGCCGACGCCGTGGCCGCCTGCGGCCGGGACGTGACCGGGGTCGAACACGTCGTCGTCCACGCCGACACCCACCCCCACCCCGTCATCGGCGTCTACATCAGCGCCGCCACCCTCCAGGCGGCCGAGGAGACCGCCGTCACCCTGTGGCGCCGCACCCTCCTCCACCACCACTGGCTGCACTCCTGGACCCTGCTGCGCGCCGAGGTCCCCCTCATCCCCATCGACGCCGACTGGCCCCTGTGAAAACCCGCCGGCACCCCGCCCCACCCACCGGCCCCGGCATGTCCTAAGTAGGTCATGGACGGTTTGACCTGCACGTTTCCCCCTTACAGCGGCACCTGCGGAACGGCACCCTCAAAGGAGTCAGCCCATCGAGGACACCGGAGGCACACCCATGGCGGTCGGCGACACAGCCCGGGGCACCACCGCAACACCCCTCCACGTGCACCAGACGTCCCGCACGACCGGCAACGACTCCGGCTGGCAGTAACCCCCGGCCCCCACCACCCACCACCGCCCCCCTCTCCTTAATTTCCGGAGAAGCCCGTACGCAGAAGAGGAACAGCCATGGATGTCATGACGGCCGTGCTGACCCGCCGCAGCGAACACCAACTCGTCGAACCCGCCCCCAACGACGAGGAATTCGCCTACCTCCTGCGCGCCGCGGCCACCGCCCCCGACCACGGCCGGCTCCGCCCCTGGCGCTGGATACTGGTCCGCGGCGACGCACGCACCGCCCTGGGCCGCTGCTTCGCCGACGACTACGACGGCCCCCAGCCCCGCCGCGCACAGATGCAGACCAAACCCCAGCGCGCCCCCCTGCTCGCCACCCTCGTCTTCACCCCCCAGCACGCCGCCGTCCCCGAATGGGAACAGCTCGCCGCCACCAGCGCCATGGCCGGCTCCCTCATCCTCCTCCTGCACGCCCGCGGCTTCGGCAGCGTCTGGCGCACCGGCCGCTTCACCCAGTCCGAACGCACCCGCCACACCCTCGGCCTGCGCCCCGAAGAACGCCTCCTGGGCTGGCTCTACATCGGCACCCCCCACCACACCCGCACCCCCAGACGCCGCACCCCCGAAGACATCACCGACCACATCACCGTCTTCACCCCCGAACTCCTGCCCATCTGAACGGAGTCGGCGCGTGGCCCGGCGCCGCGCGTAGAGGACAGGCCCGGCCGCAGCCGGCCCCGTGTCACTCACCGGCCTGCGGGGGAGCGACCCCACCAAGGGGGCGGGACATGCGACGGATCAACGACTTCTCATCAGACACGCGTGGGCGCCGATCGCCCTGGGAGCGCCTGCAGCGATCGCCGTGACCTGGCTCCTCTTCCCCGGACACTCGCTCTGGACGACCGTCCTGCGTCCCTGCCTGTACTCCGCCGTCGGCATCACCTTCGCCCAGGGCCCGCCGTCGCAAGGAGAGGCCGTCGGTGCTCCACCGACCGCCTCATCACCCTGGAACACAGCCTGCGCACGGGCGAGCCGCCTGCCGTCCCCGAGGACCGCCGGGTCCTGCGGGAGATCGTGGAACGACGCCTGCACCAGAGTCGCCACCGCGTGACGGCCCTTGTCTTCCTGGCCCTCCTCTTCACCACGATCACCGTCCTCACCGCCGGCATGCCCCAGACCATCGCCCTGGCCGCCCTCAGCGTACTTTTCATCGCCTGGATGACCTGGAACAGCAACCGCCAGACCCACCGCCTCCGCACCATGCGAGGCGCTCTGCGTTCCGACCGGACGCCCGGCAACGTCAGAGGTGCCGGCCCTGTCCATACCGGCCGCTCCAAGACCTCCTGAGCTGGCGCCGCGCAGCTGCCGGGCTCTGGCCTGCCAGCAGGAGACCGCGCCGCAGCCCCCCAGCGGGTCGAACCCGTCACCGCCTGTGGTGACCGCCCAGCCGTGTCGCCCCTGCCCCGAGGATTCGACGGCGGCGTGGACCGGCGATGCGACGCTACTGAAAGTCACCGGGCCGAGCGGTCGGTAACCGTCAGTGATCAGTCGCAACGCCGAGCCGTCGGACTTCCTGGCACCGACCGCCCCAGCCACGTCCCTGACAGGGACGCCAAGTGTTCGCGGCCCAACGGGCGCTGGGAACAGGTGGGACAGCGGTTCGCCGACTGGAATCAGAGCCCGGCGGAGGGAAACCGGTACTGGAAGTCACCCCTGGCTGACCTGGCAGCCGCGAGGCGCGGTACAGCCTATAGCCTGGTCCGGTCGTGGCCGGTGAATGTCAGGGGTGGGATGAGAGGCGATCGGGAACGCCTGACCGAGGTGGTCGAGTACTGGCGGACCGTGGAGCTGTTCAGTCCGCAGAAAGTTCCGGCTGTGTCATTGCGGGAGCAGGTCTATGAGGTCGCGGCGGACCGTGCTTTGCCCTGGGAGGACGGTCACCCTGTACGCAGCCTGCCGCTGGATCCTGGGTACACCTGGCAGCACATCGTCTACGGAGGCTGTTTCGCCCTGGCGGACGTCCGCGACACGCTGCTGGAGGTCTTCGGTCGGGACGAGGAGGACGTGGACGGGCGGATGGACGGCGATACCGCCTTGTTCGCGCTGACGGTCACTGATGACGGTCGGCTGCTGCTGGACTCCCCGGTGTTCTCCGCGTGCGGGTGGGCGACCGGCCGGGCGCTGAGTCCCGGGCCGGGCGGCGGGCGCTGGCTGGACGGCTTCGAGGAGGACATACAACCGTGGCTGGCCCGGGCCGCCGGACTGGGGGAGCAACCCGTACCAGTGGTGGCCCGCGCGACGGCCGCCGACGAGCCGCTGACCGGCGCCGTGCTGCCCGCCGCTGATGACGTGGACGGCGGGGCGGTGCCGCAGGCCGTCAGCGAGCAGGGCGACGACCAGAGCGGAACGCCGGTGGGCAGTCGGCGTATCTCCGCCGAGGATCTCATCGGGTTCACCCACGACCTGGCGGTCAGCTGGGGCGTCGAAGGCGTGCTGCGCCCGTTCGGTCTGCGGGTCCGAACCGTCGCGGTGCGGGAGGACCGGGCCGAGGACAGTGACCAGCAGGGCTTCTTGAACAGCTTCATCGCCGACGACCTGAAGCGGGTGGCCACGGCGCTGCCCGTGGCCGGCCCCGGGGCACCGCTTGAGGCGTATCTGACCCCGGATGCGGAGCTGAACACCGCCCGGCGCATTGATCTGCGTGTGCGGCCCGAGGCGGCGCTGGCGGGGGTGGAGCCCCGGGCCACCCCGCTGGGCCGCTGGCCGGCGGAGAGCACGCACCCGCTGGCGCTGAGCCAGCAGTTCGCCGTGAACTCGATCAAGGCAGAGCTCGCGGGCGGTGGTGGTCTGTTCGCCGTCAACGGGCCACCCGGTACGGGTAAGACCACGATGCTCCGCGACAGCATCGCCGACCTGGTCGTGGAGAGGGCGGTGCGGCTGGCCGGGCTGCGGCTGCCGTCGGCTGCGTTCTCGGACACCGTCCACCGGTGGAAGAGCGGTGAGTACACCCGCACCGTCACCGAACTGCTGCCGGAATTCACCGGCTTCGAGATGGTGGTGGCGTCGGCGAACAACGGGGCGGTGGAGAACATCTCCACCGAGATCCCGGCCCGCGACGCGCTGGGCGCGCAGTGGCGCGAGGACGCCGACTACTTCGCCGAGCAGGCCACCCGGCTGCTGAAGGGCGTCCCGGCCTGGGGCGCCGTCGCCGCCCGGCTGGGCAGCAAGAAGAACCGCATCGAGTTCGTCAACCGCTTCTGGCACGGCAAGGAGAAAGGCACCGACCAAAACGCGCCCGCCACCGCGGACGGTGCCCGCCCCGGCGCCTGGAGCGACAGCGGTCAAGGGCTGTCGCAGTTGCTGCGTACATACGCCACGACGCCGCAGGCCGGCGTGTGGCGCGAGGCCAAGGACCGCTTCCAAACCGCGCTGGCCGAGGTACACCGGCTGAGGGACGAAAGGGATGCGGCCGCAGCCGCTCTCCGCGCCGTGCCCGCTGCCCAGGCGGCCGTCGAGGCCGCGCAACAGGGTGCCACCGAGGCCGCTGAGGGGCTCGCACGGCGATGGGAAACAGTCTCGGCAGCCGAACAGGCGCTGGCCCAAGCCCTGCAGGCATGCGACAGCGCCGAGGACCGGCGCCGAGAACATTCAAGCCGCCGTCCCGGCTTCTGGATCATCGTGTGCACCCTTGGCCGGGCCGCCCGCGACTGGCACGCCGAGGACCAGATCCTTGCCCGGCGCGAGCGGGACACCCAGACTGCACAACAGGAGACCGACTCGGCCGCCCGCCAAGCACGGACGGACGCCGACCGGGCCGACGCCGAACTCCGCGACCGACGGAAATCCCTCACCCGTGCCGTCGAATACGCGCAGAACCTGGACCGTACAGTGTCCGAAGCCCGGGCCGCCTGGGGCGCGCACGTCCCCCAGAACACCTGGCTCACGGACGACACCACCCGGGAGCTGGCCGCCCCCTGGTCCGACCAGCAGATCACCCAGGCCCGATCCGAGCTGTTCTTCGCCGCGCTCGACCTGCACCAGGCATTCCTGCGCTGCACCGCCAAGACGATGCGGGCCAATCTCATGGCCGCCATGGATGTCGTCACCGGCGGTGCGCCCGCCACGCTCGGCGAGGCCGCCCGGCGCGCCGCCTGGCAGAGCCTCTTCCTGGTCGTTCCAGTGATGTCGACGACCTTCGCCTCCCTGGACCGTGTGTTCACCGGAATCGGCCGCGGGGCGCTGGGCTGGCTGTTCATCGACGAAGCCGGCCAGGCCACCCCCCAGATGGCCGTGGGCGCGATGTGGCGCACCCAGCACGCCGTGGTGGTCGGCGACCCCCTCCAGCTGGAGCCAGTCGTGCCCCTGCCCTGGACGGCCCAGCAGGCCCTGCGGCGGGACTACGGCGTCGACGAAGAATGGGTGCCGGGCCGTACCTCCGTCCAGCAACTGGCCGACCGCGGCAACCGCTTCGGCACCACGCTGCCCGCCGAACTGCCCGACGGCTCGATCGAAGTCTGGGTCGGCGCACCACTGCGCGTCCACCGCCGCTGCGACGACCCGATGTTCACCATCAGCAACGCCATCGCCTACGACGGCCTCATGGTCAACGGCACTCCCGACCGCGGCCTCTACCGCTACCGGCCTGCCAGCTCCTGGGTGGACGTCGTCTCCAGTCGCGCGGAAGGCCACTGGATCCCCGAGGAAGGCCGGGCGCTGCGCCAGATCCTGGAACGCCTTTCCACGACCGACGGCATCGATCCGGCCAAGCACGTGTACGTCATCAGCCCCTTCCGCGCCGTCGTCGCTGGCGCCCGGCAGGTCTGCCGCGGCCTGCTCCCCATGGACCGGGTCGGTACCGTCCACACCACCCAGGGCAAGGAAGCCGACGTCGTCATCCTGATCCTCGGCACGGACCCCGCCCGTCCCGGAGCCCGCGCCTGGGCCGCCTCCCGCCCCAACCTCCTCAACGTCGCCGTCAGCCGCGCCAAACGCCGCCTGTTCATCATCGGCAATCGCGAGGCATGGCGCGACCAGCGCCACTTCAGCACCCTCGCCGCCGAACTCCCTCACCACGCCTGGGCCCCTGCCGGCACATGACCGGGCCAGGGACGCTCTCGATGTTCACGTACTTCCCCAGGGGCCGAGTTCACGTAATTCCTCAGCCTCCGGTACCGACGCAGAGGAGCGCCGCGAAGCCGGCACGGTAGGCGGCTTCGGCTCCGGCGGCGGGTCCGTCCCGCACGACCGGCTGCGGAGTGCGCCGGCGGCGTGGACGGCCTGGGCGGAAGGGATGCTCAGCTCTTCGATGACGGAATGCAGAGGTCCCTCGCCCAGGCTGGACCTGCACCACCCGGCGCGGCATCCGCGACATCCGGCCACGCACGAGCAACCCTCAAGCCTCTGTCAGCGGAACCGCCGTAACGACAGCACCGTGCCCTCTATCGTGATTACAGAAGGTGAAGGGGGCGGCGGTGCGCGATACCAGGCTGGTGCAGACGGCAGTCATCGGCGATGAGGACTCCGATGTCCCGTCGTGCTGCCGTCCGAGGTGATCGAGTTCGACGCCTTCCGTCATGCCCACGAGCGGGGACCTTGTGGTGCGGTGTGCTCCTGGGCTGCTGCGGCGCCCAGCTGGCGACAAAGCTATACGTCGATCGCCAGTGTCACTTCCAGCCCTTTCCGCAGCCGAACGGCATGCCGAACACCTGCCGTGGGCGATTCCTGCGCGGACCACCTGTATGTGAAGTCAGCGGTGTCCCGGTCGCTGCCGGATCACGGCCGCGCCGCACGCTTCGTCTTCCCACTGCCGAGCGGTTCCCTGGTCGATATGGATCTGAGGACGGCACCTCCTTGTGCCTCCATATGGACGCTTCAGTCAGGCTCGACCAGGACGACTCCGGGTGGACGGTGGTTCTTGGTCCCGGCGTTGTGCCCGACCCGGACAGAACTTCCGTACCGTCCGCAACAGCGCCAGCCTCATCGAGCAGTCCGTCACCAAGTGGCAGCAGGTCACCCGCACCCTCACCGAGCAGCCTCAGGGCCCCAACTACGACCTGACCCGCTACCGGCGCGTCCTGGGTGTGGGGTGTGCCTGCCCCACACCCCTTACACCCCACTGGGCGATGCCACGCAGATCATCGACACCCGCCCGGGCGGACGGACCCTGCACAGGGCCTGCAGTTACAGCGAACTGGCCGCGTGGCTGAACGCCGCAGCCGCCGAGTGAAGCGTCCACCTGCAGCACAGCCGGCCCGGCGCGGCAGGAGCACGGTTGCCCGCAGTCACAGCCGGGTCCGCGGGCATCCGCAGACCACACACCCCCCCACCGGGGCAAGCCCCAGCCCGCATGCGACGGCGCAGACCACCGGGGCGCGGCGGCCGTGCGGCGGGCCATCGTCCGGGGCGGGGCCGCCACACAGGACTCCTGCCACGACGACCTGGATCCCGCACCAGAGCCTTTGATCACCAGTCGAGGTCGTCGAACAGGCTCCGGCGGGCAGGCGCGTCCTTCTCGCCGGCTGTCCGTACGTTCACTGTGGCGGCGGCGCCGCGGTCCCAGTTCTCGTCGGAGGCACTGGGCGGAAGGCCCTGGCGGCCTTCATGGTAGAGGTCCGATGCGTAGTCGAACTCGCCTGCTGCCTCGTCGTCCTCGCGCTCCTCAAAGGCCCGGCGATACCAGAACAGAGCATCCTCTACCGGATCGTCGTCATCGCCGGTCGCACCAGCCAACCAGCCGCCGAGCAACTCATCGCGGCGGGCGAAGAGTTCGCCACGCACGTGGGCGAACAAGCGGTCGCGGTCCTCGCCGGTGAGGAGGAGGTGCCACGCCTTCTTCTGCCAGTCCTCGTCTTCGATCCAGGAGGCATCGGGGGCGGAGACGGCCAGCTTCATCATGCGAGAGATGGCCTGCTGCCGTGCCTCTTCGGGCAGCAGGCCCGCTTGGTGCAGCCGCGCCAGCACCGGCGGGCGGGGGTCGTAGCAGGTGGGAGAGCCGAACTGCAGGAGCATGTCCAAGAGCTGCGGATCCGCACAGACGTATGCGCGCAGGAAGCCCTGGCCGCTGTTCTTCCCCAGGTAGGCCAGGACACTCTGCTCCCGGTCATAGCGCTGCTGCCACGACTCGAAGCACCCGGACGCTGACGCAGCGCGGCCAGCCGTTGAGCCGTCGCCTGATAGAGCGGGGGAGGGATGCGCAGCAGGGTGCCCCGACGCTGCCTGCTGCTCGCCTCGAGACAGTCCGTGCGCGACAGCAGGACCTGATCGCTCCTGCCCATGAGGACCACGGGCAGGAGGTGGGGCTGCGTGGTCAGCCAGGAGGCGAAACCTTCCCGCAGCGTGGGGTGGTGGAACGTTCAGTACGCCTGCCCGTCGACCGAGGTGTTCAGACGCAAGAAGGTGCCGCTCAGCGCGAGCAGAGCCCTGCCGACGCCACCGGGAGTGGACCCGGCGTGGAGCTGGGCGTTTTCGCATACCTGTCATGGGGGCGTGGGCTTCTCGACGGCCTGTATGACGTGCAGGCTGCCGCGGCGAGATGTACCGATTGGTCATGTGTCCCCTCAGGACCTGCCAACGCCACCAACCGCTAGGAGCAGTTGTGACTCGTAGCGGGCTATTCGCGCAGTGGCGCGGCCTGGTCATGCGAACGGACAAGCTCGCGCTCGTCGCCTACGAAGGCGCACTCCACCTTGCAGCCATCCTGATCTGGACGCGACTACGGAAAGTCTGACTCAGGACCGGGAGGAAGCATCGACCGCCTTCGCTCGGCAGTCCGAGCACGTCCCGGACCTCTTCGCGACGAACAGATGCCGATAGACCGTCACCTGGCGCCGAGGGATGCCGCAGAACGTCTCGCTCTCTACCAAGGCGTGCTCCCGAGCTGGGACACCTGTCTCCCTGCATGCAGCGAAGCGTGTCGGAGCAAGCCCGAACGTGAATCTGAAAGATCGGAGGCAGTGACCAAGCTGCGGCATGGCCACCACCCTCGCACGTGGTCCGATCAAGCAGAGGTCAAAGAGACAGGACCTAGTGGGCGGCAAGGGACGTGGTCCGCGGGCCGTCGTTGGACCAGGCGTTGTTATATCCGTCCCCGGGCAAGGGCAAGCCCGCTCCTTCGACGCGGCCGCATCTGCGGGCCTGACCTTGGGGCCGAGTAGGACGGCGTTGCCGCTCACGGCGTGACCGATGGTCCCGGCCGCCCGCAGGTGACTCGGCGGGTGGTGGGTAGTCTCTCCTCTTCCTGGCACTACCGGCCGTCCCGACCACGCCGTGCAAGTCTGTGCCGTCGCCCCATGAGGAGAGTGGATGTTCGCGCGCGTTGTCCTGTGCGTGGCAGGACTGGGCCTGAGCCTGGTCGCGGTGCTGCTGGTGACGTCCACGGAGACGGACGCGACGAGCCGCGAGGGTGTGGTGACTGTGGCTCACAGGGCCGGCAGCCGCGCGGCCCCGGAGAACACCCTGGCCGCGGTGGACACGGCGCGGGCACAGGGAATCGACTGGCTGGAGAACGATGTCCAGCGCACCAAAGACGGCACGCTGGTGGTCATCCACGACAAGACTCTGACCCGCACCACCGATGTCGAGGAGAAGTTCCCGAAGCGTGCGCCGTGGAAAGTCGGGGACTTCACCTGGGCGGAGATATCCACGCTGGACGCCGGCGGCTGGAAGGGCCAGCAGTGGGCGGGGGAGAAGATACCGACCCTTCAGCAGTATATGCGCCGCGTCGACAGCAACGGCCAGAAGCTGGTACTCGAGATCAAGTGGCCGGAGATCTATCCGCAGCTCGCCGAGGACACAGTGAGGGAACTCGGCCGGCTGGGCTGGCTCAAGGGCGACCGAGTGACCGACCGACTGGTCATTCAGGCTTTCGACACCGGCACCCTGCGGACCGTACGCGCCAAGGCCCCCCAGGCACGCACTGCCCTGCTGTCGCGTGAACCGACGGTGAAGGACCTGGCGGTGTACGCGAAGGTGGCCGACAAGATCAACATGAAGTACCTGAAGGTGAGCCCTCGGTACTTCAAGGCGGCCCATGCCTTGAAGGGCCCGCACGGGCAGCGGCTGAAGGTCTTCCTCTGGACGGTGGACGACCCCGAGAGCGCGGTCGAGTTCGCCCGCGGTGGCGCCGACGGGTTCATCAGCAACCGCCCCGATCGCTTGCAGCGGGCTCTGACCGCCGCGGGCTACACCGACGGCACCGCGCACTAAGCCCCTGACCATCACGCCCTCAGCGGCCTTAACGGCCCATTGCGGCTCCGGCGTCCAGGCGCCCGACAGCCAAGGCGCTGACTTCCCCTGCTTTCCAAGCAACAGGGAAGGATGCCGCGACATGCGGCGCCGGATTGCGCGCCGTGCAAAGCCAGGCGGCGTCTGAGATACAGCCGATGTTTCCGCCCGTCTCGGACCGTCGATTCGTAGGCTGGACTCACGCGTTCGGTACGCCGGATTCTCCCTGCTGCCGTCATGGGCGCGCAGTGCATGCCCTCGCAGCACTCCCTGTCAGAAGCACGGGTGGCACTGGTCTGGGCGGCCCAGGAGGTGTTTCGCGGTGAAAGGCCGAGGGGGCTGTGCACGTGTAAAGAGCGGGACGGCGCGCCAGAAGTGCTGATGGGAAGTCTGCTTTGGATATCGCTGTCGCATCTCGATGGCCGGGGATGCGCGGGTCAAATCCATCCTCGCAGTGGAGGGTTTGCCATCCGGGAAGCTCGAGGAAAATGTATGAGACGGCGGTGATCTTTCTCACAAGGTGAGTGCGGTTGTGTAGATCAGGAAAAGGTCTGTTTTGCCGTCATTAACTTCCTGTAGACGCCACTTCACCCGCTGTTTATCTTTCCCTGGCCGTGACGTCTGTTCGGTCGCGGCGGTGAAGGGGAGGGGAACGCCATGCGGCAGCTACGGTCGTACGGAGTGAGACGTCAGGGGAAGGGTTCTTCCTGGCACGTGGGAGGGCTGGCCGCGGCGCTGATGGCCGGTCTTCTGGCGCTGCCCGCCACCGCTGCTGTGCCGTCCGCCGCGGCGCCTTCCTCATCCGCCGCGAAGCCGGCGGCCAAGAGCGCGCCAACTGAGGCGGCCGCCACGACGCTGGCCGCGGACACCGGCAAGAACGTGGAGATCACCTCACTGCGGGATGAGTCCAGCGAGACCTTCGCGACCCCGTCCGGCGACCGCGAGGTCGTGCAGCATCTGCGGCCCGTGCGGGCCCGGGTGGGTGGGGCGTGGAAGGCGATCGACAACACCCTTGAGGTGCGCAGCGACGGCAGCGTAGGCCCGACGGTTGCCTCGGTCGGGATGAGCTTCTCCGGCGGCGGTGCCAATACACCGCTGGTGCGCCTTGACCAGCTCGGTCGCACGCTGTCGTTCTCCTGGCCCGAGCCGTTGCCCAAGCCGGTCCTGAGTGGCGACACGGCCACCTATCCGGACGTCCTGCCCGGGGTCGATCTGACCCTGCGGGCGGACACCACGGGCTTCCACGAGCTTCTCGTGGTGCGCTCGGCCGAGGCGGCGAAGAACCCGGCCCTGGCTCAGCTCACTCTCGGGATGCAGACCGACGGCCTGGATGTGCGTGAGTCCGCCGGTGGTGGCTTCGAAGCGCTCGACGAGAAGGCGGGCGGTGTGGTGTTCGCGGCACCCGAGCCGATCATGTGGGACTCCACCGGCTCGGCTGCGGCGACCGGGATGCGCGCGGCCACTGTGGCCACCGCAGCCGACGATGCGGCCCAAGGCCCAGGTGACGCCTCCCAACTGGCGCCGATCGACCTTCAAATACCGGCAGATGGCGAGCACCTGCAGCTGACCCCGGATCAGCAGATGCTCACCGACGAGAAAACCACCTGGCCGGTGTACATCGACCCGCACACCGACACGCCCAAGGCCGGGGACTGGACGATGGTCTCCCGCTACTGGCACGACGCACCGCAATACCGGTTCAACGGCGAATCCAACGAGGGGTTGGGCCTGTGTGAGTGGGACTACTGCGCCCCGTATGACCTGAAGCGCCTGTTCTACAAATTGCCCACTGCCAAGTTCGCCGGGAAGACGATCCTGTCTGCCGAGTTCATTGCGAAGGAGGTCTGGTCCGCTTCGTGTGACGGCCGGGCCGTGGAGCTGTGGCGCACCAAGTCCATGGGCCCGACCAGCACCTGGGACAACACGCAGGACGACTGGCTGGACTATCTGACCTACCGGGACGTGGCCTACGGCGGTGACGGCTGCTCGGGGCCGGCTGATGTGGAGTTCAACGCGCTCGACGCGGTGAAGTACGCCGCTTCCCACGGCGATGACTACACCACCTTCGGGCTGAAGGCGAAGCACGAGGATGACAAGTACGGCTGGAAGAGGTTCACCGACGACGCCTATCTGCGGGTGACCTACAACCTGCCGCCGCAGCAGATCAAGACCTCGCAGATGTCAATGAGCCACGGCGGTGACTGTGACACTGACGCTGACAAGGACTACGTGCGCTCCCGCCCGTCGGTAACCATCAACGGCGTCACCGACCCGGATGGCGACCGGGTCAGGGTGCGGGTCCGCGCCTACTGGGATGCCGGCGACGGGCAGGGCTGGAAGGCCCGCTGGACCTCTGCGCTCACCACGGACAAGTCCAGCCCATCGCCTTTTACCCTCGCCCTGACCAGTTCGGTACCGACGGGCAAGAAGGTGGCCTGGGCAGCCCAGTCCTATGACGGAGCCGCGTACTCGCCGTGGTCCTGGTACAACGAGCACGCCTGCTACTTCTGGATCGACAACTCCGTCCCGGCCGGGCCGGCCATCACCTCCGGCGACTACCCACCCTCCGACACAGAAGACCCCAACGACCCGTGGTACGACGGGGTGGGCCGGCACGGCAACTTCACCTTCGGCCCCTCCTCCACCGATGTCGCCTACTACTGCTACGGCACCAACGGTGACCCGGACTGCAGCGCCCCCGACCACAAGGTGCCGACCACCAACGGCGCCGCGCAGACCGTGCGCATCGCCCCCACCAAGCCGGGACTGAATTTCATCACGGTCCAGGCATGGGACGCCGCTGGAAATCCGAGTAAGAAGACGGAAGAGACCACCTACCGCTACCGGGCCAAAGCCGGCCAGCCGGCCCGTGCCCAATGGAAGCTGGACGAGCCGGCCGGGGCTACCCAGACAACCGGCACGGCCGGCGACCGGCAGCTCGCCATACATGACCAGCCCACCCTGGGCAGCCCCGGCGCGATCGGCGCCGCGACCACCTTCGACGGGGTGGACGACTACCTGGAGTCCGACATCCCCGTGGTGGACACCTCGCAGAGCTTCTCGGTGGCGGCCTGGGCGAAGCTTTCGGCGATGCCGAATGACGCGGCTATCATCGCCGCGCAGCCCGGCAACTCTTCGCCCGGCTTCGAGCTGTACTACTCGAAGTCCCTCGACCGGTGGGCGTTCAACCAGTACTCGGCTGATACCGCGAGTGCCAGCCCGGTAAGGGCGATGCAGGCTGCGGCCGGCGGGGTCAAGACCGGTGAGTGGGTGCACCTGGTAGGTCTGTACAACGGCGACACCGATGTGCTGCAGCTGTATGTGAACGGGACGTTGGCCGGTTCCACCAGCTATGCCACGCCGTGGGATGCCCGCCGAGGTCTGATAGTGGGCGCGGGGTCCGCCTCGGGCGCGCCCAAGGCGTTCTTCCCCGGCAGTGTCGACGAGGTGCGGATTTTCGACAAGCCGCTCGCCCAGTCCGAGATCACGGCCCTGTACCACAAGCAGCCGATCGGCTCCGGCCGATCGGCCCGGGCGGTGTTCCAACTGGATGAGGGCCCCACCGACGACCAGGGCGCACCGCGCACCACTGTCACCGGACGCGCGGACGTCTTCCCGGCGGTTTACCAGGGCGGCCCGCAGACCGGCCTGACCAGCCCGGACGGTAACGCGGCAAAGTTTGACGGCGTCAACGACTATGCCAGCGCCACATCGCCGTACATCAACACCATGCGTAACTTCAGCGTAAGCGCCTGGGTGAAGCTGACGGCCCGGCCCACCACCGCGGCCATCGCCGTGACCCAGCCCGGCGCCCACCGATCCGGTTTCGAGCTGTACTACTCGCCCATTTACGGCTGGTCGTTCAACAACTACCTCACCGACACCACCGACAGCATCCTGGTACGCGCCGCGCAGCGCACCGCCGCCGATCCCGCGCTTGATCCCAACGTGGCACCGGTGGGGCAGTGGACCCATCTGACCGGTGTCTATTCCAAGGACGCAGGCCGTATCCGGCTGTACCTCAACGGCCAGTACGCAGGCGGTGCAGACCACACCATCACCTGGTACGCCTCCGGCCCGCTGCAACTGGGCGCCGCCCGCTATGACGGCACACCTACCGCGTTCTTCCCCGGACAGATCGACGACGTACAGGTCTTCGACCGAATGCTGTCCACCCAAGAGATCTCTGAGATGTACAAGCAGCACGCCAAGGTCGAGGGCCGCTGGAAGCTCAATGCCGCCTCCGGCTCCCCCATCACCTCGGCCGACGACGTTCCGGCTGACCAGGGCCCGCATCCGCTGACTCTGGGCTCCGGCGCCACCGTCACCACCACCGACAAGGCCATCGGCGCCGGCTCGCTGCTGCTGAACGGCACCAGCACCGGCTACGCCAGCACCGCCGCTTCGCCGACGGCCACCAACACCAGTTTCACCGCCGCCACCTGGGTCTCCACCGCCAGCCCGCCGCAGAAGACGGTGACGGTGATGAGCCAGGCCGGAACGAACACCAACGGGTTCGCCGTGCGCTACATACCCAACCCACCGGACGAAACCGGATTGTCGATGAGCGGGCGGTTCGTGCTGGATGTCGCGGAGACCGACAGCACCACAGCGACCCATCACACCGCGGAATCCACCATCGTCCCCGGCGGCTGGACCCACCTAGGGGTGGTCTATGACGCCTTCGAAGCGCAGCTGCGGCTGTACGTCAACGGCGAACTGAAACAGGCACTATGCCCGGACGTCGACGACGACGAGCATCCGGACGATCCGACCTGCACCGATGTCGTCGCATGGAGTGAGAGCAGCCCGCCCTTCGACGCCACCAAGGGCCTGCAACTGGGCCGGGCCAAAACCGGCGCCACCACCTGGGGCGAATACTGGCCCGGCGCCCTCGACGACGTGTGGGTCTTCGACGGCGTGCTGCGCGACACCCAGATCGCCGCACTCAACGGACTGCAAGAGCTGCCGACCATACCCGGACCGTGACCAACCGGTCGGGAAGCCACAGCGACGGCGGCAGCCGTTCACCGCAGCCTCCCGACCCACTCAACCACACCACAGAAGCGACGCTGACTTCCGGCTCGCAGGGCCCAGCCCTCACCAAGGGCTGGGCCCTGCACGAGCCGTTCATACCGAGCGATGCAAAGGGGAACAGGGCAGATGGGCACCAAGGGGTGGGGCAGAGTCCGAAGCCGGACCGCACTGGTGGTCTCCACCGTGCTGGTCGGCACCCTGCTGCAAGGCACGTTGACCAGCACGGTCGCGCAAGCCGACGACCTGCCAAAGGTCCCGGCGTCAGAGAAGCCCGTAGCCGGGCACCACGTGGCGATGAAGCCACGCAAGCGCGACGGCCAACCCCGCACCCCTAGACAGACGCCCAAACACGCCTGGCCCAAGCCAGCCACCGCCACCCTCACCGTGCCCACCGCGGCGGCCCCGAAGAACCGCCCCTCCACCGCGGAGGGGATTCCGCTCACCCTCACCGCCCCAGCGGCCACAGGCAACAAACGCAAGCAGACCAAATTCGCCGGCAAGACCACAGTACGGTTGCTCGATCACGCCGCATCCGCAAAGGCCGGCATCGACGGCCCACTGTTCGCCCTCACTCCGCAAGACGGTGCCACCAGCGGCACGGTAGACGTGCACGTCAACTACTCCGCCTTCTCCCAGACCTTCGGCGGTGGCTACGAGCGCCGACTCACCCTCGTCCAGCTCCCGCACTGCGCGCTGACCACCCCCAGCGACCGCGAATGCACCACCCCGCACCGGCTGACCACCCACAACGATCCCAAAACCCACACGCTCCGTGCCGACGGCGTGAACCTCCTCGCCACCGACACCACCAGCAAAGGGATCGCCCAGCCGATGGTGCTCGCGGTCACCGCCGGCACCTCCAGCGACAAAGGCGACTACACCGCCAGCCAGCTGTCCCCATCCGCCGCTTGGAACACCAGCCTCAACACCGGCGACTTCGCCTGGTCCTACGGCATGCCCACACCGAGCGTGCCGGGCGGCTTCGAACCAAAGGTGAGGCTGTCGTACTCCTCCGGCTCCGTGGACGGCCGGACCGCCAACACCAACAACCAGTCCTCCTGGGCCGGCGACGGCTTCGAGCTCTGGTCCGGATACATCGAGCGCAGCTACAAGCCGTGCACGGATGACGACGTCACCAACGCCGACGGCAAGAAGCCGGGCGACCTGTGCTGGGCGTACGACAACGCCACCATCTCCTTCAACGGACACGCTGCGGAACTCATCCCCACCAGCACCGCCGACACTTTCAAGATCAAGGGTGACGACGGCACCCTGGTCAAGCGGATCTACGGCACCCTCACCAGCAATCCCCGCGGTAACGGCGCCCACAACGACGAGTACTGGCGGGTCACCACCACCGACGGTAGCCGCTACTACTTCGGCTACCACAAGCTGACCGGCTGGGCCTCAGGCAACGAAACCACCGACTCCACCTGGACCGTGCCCGTCTACGGCGACGATACGGGCGAACCGTGCCACGGGGCCACCTTCGAGGAGTCGTGGTGCCAGCAGGGCTGGCGGTGGAACCTCGACCTCGCCATCGACGTGCACGGCAACGCCATCACCTACTACTACGACAAGGAAACGAACAACTACGTCCGCAACCTCAAGCCGGCCGACGAAACCCCCTACACCCGCGGCGGAACCCTAGACCGGATCGAATACGGGCTCCCGTCCACCTCCATATACGCCTCCCAGCCCCTGGCCAAGGTGGACTTCACCTCTCAGGAGCGTTGCCTGCCGCAGACCGGCGTCACCTGCGATCCGTCCACGATCGATGACAAGGCCTTCTACTGGTACGACACGCCCTGGGACCTCAACTGCAAGAGCGGCACGGATTGCACCACGGGCACACCTTCGTTCTGGACCCGGCTTCGGCTCACCGGCATCACGACACAAGTCCGCAAGGCCGACGGCACATACGCGCCGGTCGATGAGTGGAAGCTGGACCACCGCTGGGGCATGTCGGACACGGACTACCAGCTGCTACTGGACTACCTGCAGCACACCGGCAAGTCCACCACCCCGGCGATCACCCTGCCGAAGGTCACCTTCGACTACACCCAGCGCCCCAACCGGCCCGACGTCACCGGCGACGATCTCGCACCGTTCATCAAGGAACGCCTGTCCAACATTCAGGACGAAGCGGGCGGGCAGATCGACGTGAGTTATTCCGCCACCGCCTGTGATCCAGCCAACCCGCCCATCCCGCAGGGCAACACCAGCCGCTGCTTCCCGGTCTACGCACCCAAGCCCGGCCACACCGATCCGCAACTGCAGTGGTTCAACAAGTACGTCGTCGACGCGGTCGCGCAGACCGACCGCACCCGCTCCGGCGCCCCCGACATGGTCACCCGCTACACCTACCTGGACGGCGCGGCCTGGCACTTCGACGACAACGACGGACTGACCAAGGAGAAGTACAAAACCTGGTCGACCTACCGCGGCTACGGGCACGTCCGGGTGCAGACCGGCGGCCAGGACCCGGTAGGGATGAAATCGCAGACCGACCACTACTTCCTGCGTGGCATGGACGGCGACAAGGGCGCGACCGCCCCCGTCGAGATCACCAATGACGACGGCACCACGATCACCGACCATGACTCGGCAGCCGGTTACGAATACAAAACAGAGCAGTACTCGGGCCCGGGCGGCAAGGTACTGGCCAAAACCATCAACAACCCCTGGCACTACGAGACGGCTAAACGGGTGCGGTCCTGGGGCACCACCACCGCCAACCTCACCGGCACCACCAACACCTGGACCTGGACCTCCCTGGACGACGGTGCGGGCAGCAGCTGGCGCAAGACCTACACCTCCTACGCGCACGAGACCAAGGCCGGCCGCATCACGCTCATGCACGAGGCGGGCGACACGGCGACCAGCGCGGACAACCAGTGCACCCGCACCACCTACGTGGACAACACCAGCACCTGGATCCTGACCAGCCCCTCCCGCGTCGAGACCGCCTTGGGTACCTGCCAGACCACCCCGGACCGGTCCAAGGACGTCATCGCCGACACCCGCACCGCCTATGACGGACAGGACTACGGCACTGCCCCGACCAAGGGCGATGCCACCCGCACCGCGACGTTGAAGTCACATGACGGCACCACCGCCACCTATCTCGAGTCCGGCGCCACCTTCGACACCTACGGCCGCCAGCTGACCGCCACGGACATCACCGCCACTGTCACCGCCACCGAGACCACCGCCCCGGTGAGATCGGCGCGCACCGACGGCCGCACCACCACCACCGCCTACACACCGGCCACAGGGCTGCTCACCTCGGCGAAGGTGACCAGCCCCCCGGCTACCGCCGGCAGCACCGCAACCGCGCAGTCCGTCACCACGTACTACGACACGCTGCGCGGTCTGCCGACCATCTCTCTCGACCCCAACACCAAACGCACTGACACGACCTACGATGCGCTGGGCCGCAAGCTGAAGATCTGGCTCCCGGACCGATCCAAGGCCAACAACGACCTGCCGAACTACGAATTCACCTACACCACGGTCGAGGGCAAGCCGGTCGCGATCGGCACCAAGACCCTCAAGAGCGCCTCAGCGCAGCAGACCTCCTACCAACTGCTCGACGGATTCCTGCGCCCGCGCCAGATCCAGACCCCGGGCCCGAATGGCGGCATGGTCGTCTCCGACACGTTGTACGACGAGCGCGGCCTGGCCGCGAAGACCTTCGCCCCCTACTACAACAGCGCCGCCCCCGGCACGGACTTCCTCACCCTGGACAACGCGCTGGAGGTCGAGACCCAGACCTGGAACACCTACGACGGCCTGGGCCGCATGACCAAGTCCCAGCAGATCGCCGGCAACAGCGACAACGCTGACGTCCTCGCCACCACCCTCACGAACTACGACGGCGACCGGGTAACCATCACGCCGCCCAAGGGCGCCACCCCCACCACCACATTGCTGGACGTCCGCGGCCGCCCCACGGAGCTGTGGCAGTACCCCAACGCCACGCCGACCGGCACCCCCGACAAAACCCTTTACGCCTACCTGTCCATCACCGGCCCCAACCCGAACGGTGCACTGGCCAAGCTCACGGACCCGGCCGGCAACACCTGGACCTACACATACGACCAGCGCGGCAACCAGATCGAGGCAAACGACCCCGACAAGGGCAAGACCACCATCGCGTACGACGACCGCAACCTGGCCACCTCCACCACCGAGGTCGAGCGTAAAAAGACCACCGCCACCGTCTACGACAACCTCGGCCGGGTCATGGAAACCCGGGAAGGCAGTGCCACCGGCCCCCTGCTGACAAAGAACGTATGGGACCCGACCGGCTACCGGGGCCAACTCGCCTCGGCTACCCGGTACGAGGGCACGGACGCGTACACCACCAGCTACAGCATGTACGACGCGCTGTACCGGCCCAACCGCACCACCATCACCATCCCGGCCACCACAGCCAACGGTGCCCTGGCCGACACCTACGACAACACCGTCCGCTACAACGCCAACGGCACCGTCCAATCCATCGGCTACCCAGCCGCCGGCGCCCTCACCGCCGAGACGATCACACCCACCTACGACGAAGTACTACGGCCCAAGACCCTGGTCGGCTCCGGCGCCGTCAACTACGTAACAGACACCGCCTACAGCCTGACCGGCAAACCACTGCAATACACGCTGCAGAACGGGGCCAAATTCACTCAGGTCACCAACTCCTACGAGTGGGGCACCCAGCGACTGTCCACCTCACGAGTGGACCGCCAGGACGTGCCCGGAGTGGACAAGTCGGCCACCTACGCCTACGACGAGGCCGGCAACATCCACGCCATCACCGACGTCTCCCGCGACGGCACCGACAGCCAATGCTTCCAGTACGACTACCTCGACCGCCTGACCGAAGCGTGGGCCCAGAACACATCCACGTGCGCGACCACCCCCAGCGCCAGTGCGCTGGGCGGCCCCGCCCCGTACTGGTACAGCTACGGCTACGACAAGACCGGCAATCGAAAAAGCCAGACCCTGCACAACACGGCCGGCGACACCTCCAAGGACGAAAAGCGCGACTACGCCTATCCGACCGCAGGCAGCGCCAGACCGCACGCCCTGAGCCAAGTCACCTCCACCGGCCCCAACGGCACCTCCATCAACAGCTACACCTACGACGAAGCCGGCAACAACGACACCCGCACCATCAACGGGGACAAGCAAACCCTCACCTGGAGCGCCGACAACCACCTACTGACGCACATCCAGCCGGACGCCAGCGGCGGCACCAAAACCACCTCCTACGTCTATGACGCCAACGGAAACCGCCTGATCCGCCGCACCCCCACCGCCACCACCCTCTACCTCGGCGGCACCGAGATCACCCTGCCCAAGGGCTCCACCACCCCCACCGCCCAGCGCTACTACGACCTGGGCGGCGGCAACCAGGCCATCCGCACCAACGACAACAAGGTCTCCTTCCTGATCGGCGACCAACACGGCACCTCCGAGCTCGCCATCAACGCCGCCGACCTGACCATGCAACAGCGCCGCACCACCCCCTTCGGCGGATACCGAGGTACACAGCCCACCAACTGGCCAGGCGAAAAAACCTTCGTCGGCGGCACCCAAGACCCCACCGGCCTCATTCACCTCGGCGCCCGCGAATACGACCCCACCACCTCTCGCTTTCTCTCCGTCGACCCCATCATCGACCCCAGCGACCCCCAGCAGCTCAACGCCTACGCCTACGCCAACAACAACCCCGTCACCATGAGTGACCCCAATGGCCTAAAGCCGGAAAGTCTGTGCGGCAAGGAGGGCCACTGCGGCGACACAAGAGAAACATTCACCCAGGACGACGAAGGAAAGTGGACGCCTCACTCGCGGACGGCCCACATGGGAGCTCCCCGCGATGACGGCTCGACGGTCGTCACATACACAGTCGCAGATGGTGACAGTAGAGTTACATGGAAGACAACTATAGGAAGTGGGGGCGAAGAACGTCTGGGAGTCCTCCCCGAAGGACCGGACCGAAGAATAACGGCGCTGAAGGATACATTTAAGGCGCTAGTCTTCGACTACGATCTGGCTGGCCAATGCGCGCACGACGTGACGTGGGACTGCGCATGGCTGGCCGCAGACATACCATTCTTCAAACTCGCCAAAGCCGCAAAGCTCGGCAAGCTGGGCAAGGAAGCGAAAGTCACTGAAGGCATCCTCTCTGCCTGCACCAAATGCTTCCTCGCCGGCACCGATGTACTCATGTCCAACGGCAAGACAAAGGACATCGAAGACGTCAAGGTCGGTGACAAGGTACTGGCCACCGACCCCAAGACCGGCAAATCGGCCGCGAAAAAAGTAACCCGACTCATCGTCACCGACGGCGACAAACACTTCAACGAACTGTCCATAGCGGCCAAGGACGGCATCGACAAGCTCACCGCCACCTACGAACACCCCTTCTGGTCCCCGTCGCAACACGACTGGGTCCAGGCCGGCAGCCTCAAGCCCGGCATGACCCTGCGCACCGACAAGGGCGACACGGTGATCATCACCGCCAACCGCCCTTACGCCCAGCACGCCCGTACCTACAACCTCACGGTCGAGGGCCTGCACACGTACTATGTGCTCGCTGGTCGGACGCCAGTTCTCGTTCACAACAGTAGTTGCCCCGAGGTCGACGAAATATCTGAGAATATTTCGAAGCATGCTCTCGATTCGGCGAAGCGTCCCGACGGGGACGGCACCCACTTCGTAAGAGGTGTCGATGACGGAGCCCTCTCTTACTACGTCGATGGCGTGATCAATGGGAATGTTCCCAACGTCGAGACTAGATATCTTCAGAATGGTCGAGTCGGCTACTGGGACCCCGATAAGCGATCCGTCGTCATCGAAGATGGTGACGGTGGAACGGTATTCACTCCCAAGGGTGGGAAGGATTGGTTTGACAATGTTCTCCGATGAACAGGGCGATCGAGGCGCCAGGCCGCCAGCTTCCGTCATCGTCCTCAGTGTCGACCAGTTCGAAGTGATCTTCCAAGTCACGCATCAGCTGCCCAATTTCCAGGAGTCCCGCCTCATGGAGCTTGGGTGCACGGCGGCCGACCGGCAAACCCTGATTGACGCGCTTCGCGAGATTGATGCTCGCGTGGCTGGAGCTTCGCGAGTCTGCATCTGGCTTCGTGACGATGAGGCGGAAAGCACCGTCGAGGTTCAAATTTCCTCAGGCGAGGTGAATGATGCAGGCGCTCCGAGCACAGAGGTCATAGCGACCCTTCCGTTGCGAATCGGTAGGCGCTGGTATGCGCTCGCGCAGCTAGTTGTTTCCTCTTTGGGGTCCCGGGAATTGTTCCTGCGGACGGGGTATGGGGCTGACGAGGTCCGGGCGGCGGTGGTGGGACTTGATTTGGATTAGCTCGCTGTACGGAAATCGGCTGAAGCGGATTCGGTAGCAAATCTCATCAGGACGCTGACGAGAGCTGACCGCCTGTCTGGCGAACACGCTCAAGCGCCGAAGAAGCCCCGCCAGAGTCGACTTCTGGTGGGGCTTCTCGGGCTCGTGACGGCAGTAGTTGACGGCAACGTCAGCGGACGGGCGCTGCGCAGAGCGGTGGGTCGTCGCTGTCCCCGGGGTTGCGGAGGGTGCATCCGAGGAGGTCGATAGCGTCGCGCTTGTCACCTACCTGCCTAGTTGCAATATTAGAAAGCCTCTGAAATGGGGTGTGGCAGATCAAGGTGTAGCAACAGGGAGGTGCTGTGACCTGCAGTTATGTGACTTCCTCCGACTTGATCATGCTTTTGACCTGGGGTGCATTAGTTCAAATGGGAAGTGTTGCAACTTCACTGGTAAGTCCTTTGAGGTGAGGGGTATTGGCATGATCAGGTCTGAAGTCCTCTGGGGTTGGAGGTATCGCCGAGCTGTGTGTCGTGGCGGCAGTGTCTGGCAGCGTGCCCGTTTCTCCGTTCTGGCGCAGCGTGTCGAGCTTCGGCTCCTGCTGGTTGACCTGTGGCAGCGAACCTGGACCCATTGCCATCACAGTTGGATCGAACGCCCTTCGTGCCCACGAAGTTGGGGTCCAGCAACGCGGGGCCCACATGCCGCCACGGGATGATCTTGAGGAACCGGCAGTGCGACTCGGCGGCGTCCCGGGGGCTGTCGATCTTCTATGTAGTTACGACATGAGAACGCTGCTGACCTGCTGTGCTTAGAGTTCAGAGATGATGTTGTGACCTTGACTGGTATGACATCTGAACTGCTGTGGTTCTTCGCTTGAGTATCAGATATGACCGGCGGCGTAGTTGATCTTCAGGTTGTGGGCGCCCCCTGCCCTCGTCGTCCCGTCTCCCGTGTTACGGCGTGGAGCGGGCGCGCTCTCGACGGATGTGCCCAGGCGCGCGCCCGTCGCATCCTTGGGGAGCACCGCAGGCTCCTTCGTGTCGGTGAGCGGTGCGCCCAGCCACGCCGCGAGGTCCAGCAGCCCCCGAACTCGTCCTGCGTGACGACATGGACCTTGCCGCCCGCCCGTACGTCTGTACGAGAACCCGTTCTTCGTACGTCGGCTATCCGCTCGGCCGGCCGGGTCCGCCGCACCCCGTACTGGTCCTGATGCGGAACCCGTCACTCTCGTGCCATGAAAGCCCCTTGCCTCGCGCGGCCACACGTCCGTCAGACCTCATAGCACACGGCCCGCCTTGCCATGCCTGCCGCGCGACGCGTTCCGGACAGCATCAGACCCGCCCTCAGCCCGGCCGGCGGCAATCGGCACGCCGCAGTCGTCAACTCGCCTCTCTGGCAAGTGATTCGCGATTCGCGATAAATAAATCATGCAGCATGCGGAGGAGTTGCGGCGCCTGTCGGCAGGAGTCTTTGGCAACCGCTACCGGGCCGAACTGATCGCCGCCCTGGCGGACGCCGGTGAGAGCGGTGTCTGCCTGGGGGATCTGGCCATGGCCCGGCAGGTGCCGGCGAGTGTCTACCTGCCGCCGGTTCACACCCTGATCAGACTCGGTCTGGTCCAGCGGGTTCCGCCCGCGCCGGGGGAGCGGCGGCGTTTTTACCGACGCTGGGGCAGTGCCCAGGCCTGGCAGTCACTGGCCGCCACCGTGGCCCGGCTCAAAGAGCACCCGGCACCGTCCGGAGCGGCCTAGCGCGCACCGGTCAGCAACCACGGCAAACAGAGTCGAAGGGGGCTGGCATGGCGGCGCCGACAGCAGGAGCACGGGTCTTCGTCCGGCACGCCTCGGCCCCCATGGTCGGTCCAGGCGCGCAGCTGGCCGAGACGACCATTGAGGGCAGCCGGAACACCCTCGTCTTCTACCGGCGCGATCACCCCGAGTGCGAGCGGCGCCGCACCCAGGGGCAGCAGAGCTCGGCATCGCAGACCTCACGGTCCTCTCGACCTCCCCGCCGACCTTCCGGTCCGGCTGGACTCACTGCCCACCCGGCTGCGCGAGCAGATTCCCGCCCTGCCCCGGGGCGCCGTGACCTTCACTGGCGACCATGTCTGCCGGCGGGCGGTACGCCCGCTGACCGTGGACCTGGTCATTGTCCGCGCCCGCGGCACCCACTGGGAAAAAGCCTGGCCCGCGCCAGCCGCTTCAAGCCGTTCGCCCGCCGCGCGCTGCTCGTCGACCCGCCCGCCCAAGTGCGCGACGACCTGCTAATGCGCGCCGCCTACCTGGGCATCGGCGTCCTGGAGCCGACCGCCGAGGGCCTTGCCTGGGCGCTGGCGCCCGAACCGTACCGGCCCCGCAGTCATACCCCCGTCGCCCGGTACTTCACCGAGCAGCTCCACGCCCGCCTGCCCTGACGCCCGGTCAGCCGGCGTGCCGTGCAGCTGCCCGGCGCGCGGGCAGCTCCGCCCACGCGGACAGGTCCGGGGAGACGGTGAACCCGGGGAGCTGCTGGATTTGGGCATTCCACAGCGCCGAGTTGTCCAGTGCCTGCCGGCATTGCTGCTGCCACCACGCCGGGCGGTCGGCGGTGTCGAGTGTGGGCAGCTGCCGCGCCCACTCCATCAGCGAGGACGCGTTGTGCCCGGCGGCCGGGATCTGCTGCGCCATGCTGGTGAACCGGTCCAGGGGCTCGCCCTGGCACTCCTCGCACGAGCAGGCCGGGGCCTCGCCGTCGAACCGCTTGGCCAGGGTGAGCCCGAGGAAGAAATCCATCAGCTCCGGGAACAGGACGGCCGGGCTGCCCGGGCCGCCGCCCGATGCCGCTTGCGCCGGCTCCGGCGGCACGGTGTGGCGCATGCTGGCGTCGGCGTCGAATGCGGTGAAGCCCGCCCCCGCGCCAGACCTCCGAAGGCGCCAAGGCCTGTGCGCAGCACCCCCACGCCCGGCACCAGTTCCAGCAGCCGCGCCAGCCCCGCCGCGCCGCCGCGCGCGTCCGGCCGGCCACCGACCAGGACCGCCTTCGGCCCCTCAACCTGGTGCAGCACCTCGGCGAGATACTCCACCGGTCCCGGATGCAGCCAGCTGGCGTCGATGGGCGCCGTGAACACCACCTGCGGATCGTCCAGACGCGTCACCCGTGCCGCTGCCGCCTGCAGCGCGGCGGTGTCCCCGGCGTGCAGGTACCCGGTCGGTGTCAACGCGAGGTCGGCGAACGCGAGGTGCGCCAGCATCAGATGCTCCAGCGGATCCCCGAACAGCGGCGCAGGCCCGTTGTCCAGGCTCGGGAAGGACGCTTCCGCGCTGGCGGCGGCTACGCGATAGCACCCCTCGTCGACCAGCAGTGCGGCATCGAAGCCGCCTTCCCGCAGCTGGCTGGCCTTGGCCAGCGCTCCGTCCCCGGTCAGTACCAGGCCGCTTGAGGACGTATCGACCCGGCCGCGGTAGCGCGCCGCGCGCCGATAGCCGAACTGCAAGAGCACCCGGTCCGCCACGGCTGCGGGAACCTTGCCGCTGAGAGGACTCGGCGTGCTTGCCGTCATGTCGCCTCCACGCAGGCCGGGCAAGGCGCAAACGCAAAGGCGCAGGGCATGCTGCAGCAGCCCCGAGTGCGAGCCCGGACACACCAGTCACAGTCCCAACACCCAACTCTGGGCACACTAACAGCACTTACCTTCCGCGAAGGGCTGTTCCGGGCAACCGCTGTTGGCCGGGCGGCCGGGCCGAGGGGAAGCAGCCACCGCCGCTGTACCCCGTCACCGTGCAGGGCGGACGAAGGCGTGAGAAGGAGGAATCCAAAATGCTGGCCTTGGGCCTCGCGGCTGAAGCCGGGATGGGCCCGCCGCCTGGATTCCCATTTCCCGGTGGGATGTCAGCGCCTGCTTCTAGTCTCTGAGCCATGACATCAGCGGGGCCCAAACGGCCGATCACTGAACTGCCGGGCGACCCCGCCCGCCTCCACCTCCACTACGGCCACGGCCACCCCGCGGTGCCCTACGACTTTGAGGACACGCTGGAATCCTGGTACGTCACCGTCACCTACGGGCTGACGGGCGATGAGGAGTGGGACGACGAAGAGGACGGGGAAAGCCACGCTTTCGCCCCGGGTACCGAGGTGGGGCACCTCATCCTGTGGAGGCTGCGCGACTACACGGGCGACAACCGGTGGGAGGCTGCGGACGCCGAGTCCGGCGATCTCGAGGTCATAGCCTCCGCGGTCCTTGGCCGATCCGGACGCGACGGTTACAGCGCTGCGTTCGAGAAGGCGGTCACCCAGCCCGTCGGCGATCTGCTGCTGCTCGATCGCGTCAGCCTGGACAGGGCCTGGAGGGGGTTCGGGCTGGGTCCTGTCCTGGCAGCCGAGGCGATCCGCCGCCTTTCCGGGGGCTGTTGTGCGGTCGCGGTGTACCCCGCCATGGGCGAGTACCCCGAAGACCGTGAACAGGTCAGCGAGGTCTACCGCCGGCAGGCGAAGAAGAAAATTGCCGCCCTGTGGCAGAGCATCGGCTTCCAGCCGTTCCGTCGTGGCGTCTGGCTCCTGGACACCGCCCTGCGCCAACCAGAAGAACTCCTCCGGGCTCGCCGTGCTGAACTGCACGCGCTCAGCGCAGCCTTCCAGCGGTCCGGCCCGTTGGAGAGCAACCCGGCCGACGGCATAGCTGTCGCAGAGGATGGCATCCAGGCGTCGACGAGTCCCGGCCTGGGCTGACGTTCGGCAGCGCTGTGGCGCGCGGCTGTACAGGAACACCGAGAGCGAACCGAGGAGGAGCGGAGAGCCATGGGGGAGAGGCAGCCTGAGGGCGACGACATCCAGGATGCGCTGGACTGGGCACGGCAGCGCCTTGAGGAGATGGGCGTCTTCAAGGCGCAGGACGGACTGCGGTGGGCGGCGGCTCACGGGCTCGTCCTGTCCGTGTGGCGCAACGGCCCCATCGAGGACGCTCACGCTTCCCGGCCGACCAGCCGGCGCAAGACGCTGCACGACGGGACGATGTTCGCCCGCAACAGCTGGCTCACCCGGCAGGCGTTCGACGTCCTGGGCTCCGACGACCCGTTCCGTCTCTACGCACTGGAGGACCTGATCCTGGACCGAGGCATGTCTGGCCGGGATGCGGGGGAACCCTGACGGACTTCGGCTGGGGATTCCTTGGAGAGATCAAGAAACAGGTGAAACAGCGTATCGACATGTTCCGGCATTTCGAAAAGCGTCTGCCGCCAGACGACTTCCTCCTCTTCGCCGGCTCTCCCCGTATCGGGACTCACGACGACCATTACGGTATGCCGAAATGGCCTGCCTGCGTCGAAGCGGCGATGCGCCGGCTGCGTGGCGAGGACGAGGAGTTCCTGCACGCATGGGGTGATTTGATGACCCGCATCGGCCCCGCTCCCACTCCTGTCACCGCGGACCTCGAGGAAACCCAGAAACTGCTGCTGGGAGCCCCGTGGGAATTGGGCGCCGACAACCTGGACTGGTTCGCCTGGAACCCAATCCTGGAACCGCCGGGCACGACACCCTAGGCGCAGGCGCGACAGCAGGCGCCACAACCGTGCACGCCCCTTCGACGGTTGGTGGACCCGCGCAGCCTTGGACTCGGATGTGGTCCATGACGATCTCCCGCGGGCGATCGGCTGGCTGCAGGTCCGCCGCCGTACCCATCGGCATCGTGCTCACTGGCGAGTCCGCTTTTGCCGCTGGGCAGCTCCTCAGCTTCGTAGGGGCGGCGGGCTCATAGAGGATCCGCCTCTCTGTGCCAGCCCCGGCGGGGACAGGTTCACGCACACCCTGGCGCACCGTCGAAGTTCAGCCACCGTCGCTGGCGCCCCAACCTGACAGTCTGCGGTGAAGTGTCAGCTGGCATCGTCATTGAGTGTCAGTGGTGCAGACTCAGTGACCTGGTGGTTGGCACTGACGGGTGGTGCTCACCTGGTACTGACATGGATGACGAAAGATCAGGTCATTCTCATACTGACCGCTACGAGTGCGGAGTTTGCGCTGGTCAGAGACACAAGACCCATGCCGTTGCGTGGGGATTGCGGGGAGGTGTCGCTGGCTGTCGGTGGTTCCTGATGGTGCACGCCGCCAGGGACAGTGATGCAGGGGCGAAGGCACTGGGATCCAGGAAAGCCCGCACACTGGAGCGGCATGCCCTCCAGGGCTCACCTGTCCCTGAAGGCCTATCTAGGCCACTCCCACGGGCTTGCCTCGTCATCTTTGTCCGGCGTCGGCGAGCATCGCGGCACACTGCTGCCCCTTTGCGGCTCGAGTCGGTGCGGCCGCCGTCCCCGTCGGCCATCGTTGGGACGGCCAGACTTGAGGCCGGCGCCAGGTGCGCCGCGTCCGTCGGGTGAGAGCGGACCGGGCGCACTGGGGTTGGCCAGCCATCCGACGGTTCTTTGGCCCGTCAACTGCGTTCGTTCTGCCACGAATCAACGACGCTCGCTCGCAGCGCCATGACGCAGGAAACGAATGGTTCGCCACGCTCGGCATCCGGTCATTGACCAGCGATACTGCCTCGGGAGTACATCAGTACTCTGGGCGCGTGACGTCCCGCCAATGGCGCGTGCAGTGGGGGATGTGTGAGCTTCGAGGAACAAGTCGTTCGGGCTCTGGGCAGGGACCGGGCCGACCGTGTTCAGGCGGCAGCCCGGCTGTTGACGACGCTGGCCGACGACGATGCCCAAAGCACGCAGGCCGTGGTCCACATCAATGTGCCGCTGCGCGCCCACAATGCCCATGACGCGACAGCCGAGCTCGCCGACCTGCTAAACACGGCCGCACCCGAGGAAACCTGGAGGTTCGTCACCGTCTCCCATCCCGACGGCACGTGGTCGGGCAAGGCGAGCCTGTTCGTGCAGGACACCACCGCGCTCGGCTCACGGGACTGGATTGCCCATTTCGCCCTGTCCGACCTGCACATGAGGAT
This sequence comes from Streptomyces bauhiniae, assembly GCF_004784475.1. Lineage (GTDB taxonomy): Bacteria > Actinomycetota > Actinomycetes > Streptomycetales > Streptomycetaceae > Streptomyces > Streptomyces seoulensis. Next base: position 60,799 of record NZ_SRRT01000012.1, on the reverse strand, counting down.
GGCGGCCTGGCGGCTGACCCAGCTGTGGCGTGCCGCCGAACTGGCCGAGCAGACCGTGGAAGCCCTTGGCCGCTGGCGGCTGCTCGTCGCAGCCGCATGCTCCCGCTCCCTGCTGGAGGGCGCGGCCGCCCTCATCCACGAAACAACCCTCCTCCATGAGGCATGGGACACGTTTAAGAAAGTCGGCCCGCCCACCACCGACTCCCTCACCCGGTTCAGCGCCGACCTCAACAACCGCCTGGCAAAACTCCAGTACGCCTCACGCGTCGGACAAAGCGCCGGCCGGCCTCCCGTGCTCCAGAGCACCAACGTGATGACCTACATCAACAAACTCGCCAAGAACACCACCACCGTCGACGTGCTCGACCTGTACGAATGGCTGTGCGACGCAGTCCACCCCAGCTTCGGCTCCGCCACCACCCACACCGTGCTGCGGGCCTCGGACCGGCCCAAAACCCATGCCATCGAGCACTACGCACGCCGCCCTCTGAAGAGCCTAGCCGCCTCCGGCTACGTCATGCAGCCGACCGTCGCCCACGCAGCCGCCGACGCCCTCGTCCTGGCCGCCGATGTGGTCCACCGCAGTCTTTCGCTCGTGAAGTGGACCATGGACGACATCGGCCTGACGGCAGAGATCCACGGCCTCAACCGCCTCTCCTACGCCGGCGGCAGCGACCAGCCACCCCAGCGCAATGACACATGCCCGTGTGGCAGCGGCCGCAAGTACAAGCGATGCGTGCACCGGTGGGGTCAACCGAGCACCCCGCCCTCACCGGCCGCTGAACCACCGGAAGCCAGGCCGTAGCGCCAGCCTCCGTCCTCCGGCCGGATCCGCTCCCTGCCGGGCCTTCTCGGCGTCGGTCGGCCCGCCGCCTCGCGCGTTTCCTGCTGACCAGGGCTGCCGGCAACGCCCCGCGGCGTTCAGGCGAACATCCCGACATCACCCAGCCAAGTTCGGCGGCGGGCTCCATCGAGGCGGGCGACCGCCCGAGGGACCAGGAGCTCAGATGCTGCGTGGGCACCCTCCCGGTGGACAGGGGGACCGGTGCCGCAGCGGACCCCGGCCTCTCGACCTGCATATCTTGCCGATGGCAAGGGTTAGGGGTACGGTGCGCCCGATATCTCTTGACTTTGGAAAGGGTTGGAGGTGGAATCGGAATGACGGACCGGATGGGCGCGCTCCTCGCGGCTCTTGACACCCAGGGTTTCAAGAGCCGGCAGACCGGCAGCGGTATGTGGATGTTTTCCCGGGGCGGCACCATGATCACGTACTACCGCACGCCGGAGACTCCGGGCGAGTGGCTGGACCTGATCAAGCTGCTGAACGGCGCGGGGCTGGCCTTCCCGCCGGGAGACTAGCCAGGCGGAAGCGGGGGCCAGAAGGCCGGGCCCCCGCCCTCCTGCTCATCCGCAAGCGCCACACGATCCCACCCCACAGGCAAAGGAGAAGGACATGGAACAGGAGTGGAGGGCATCGGTCACCGCTGATGCCGTCGGCGCCTTGGAGGAGGAGCAGTATGAGGAACTACACCGGCGAATCCCCGGCGGTGTCCGCTTCGAGGAGGGGCGTCGGCAGCTCTTCTTGATGTGGAGGCTGGCGGCACCTGACCTGGTGACCGCGACACAGGCGGCACTAGCGGCGGTCAACCGGGCTTTGGAGGCCGCGCTCGGTGCGGTTCCCGTCCTGACGGACCTGCGCGTGGTCACCGGGGGACAGGCCGATGCCGAACGCGATCACCCGAGGGAACAGGAGTTGATGGGATACCGGGAAGCAGCCCAGACACTAGAAGTGTCGCGGCAGAGGGTGGCCCAATTGGACGGCAGCCATCCGGACTTCCCCCGCCCCATCGGGCGTATCGGTGCGGGGCCAGTGTTTACGGCCGAGTCCATCAGGTCCTTTGCCCTGCGTTGGGATCGCAGCCCAGGCCGACGCCGGGCTGCCTAGGGCCTGTCCTCGGCGAGTGTCCGTTCTGCTGGCCTGGGGCCTTCCCTGGCCAGCAGAACGAGCACCAACGCAACCAGAGGCGGCGGTCTTGCGCAGCCATGCTGGTTGCCCGTGAGGCCCATGCCGGCATGCCGCCGCATTGAGTGCGCCCTCCTTCGGGAGAACGGAGCCCGCAAGCTGTGGCGGGATTGAAGTCCAGTGCTGTCGGGACTGGCGCGGCTCGGCTTCTCCGCCGGTGCGGCAGCCACCATGCTCAGGGCACCTCGATATCCGCGCCTGGGCATGGGCTCGCCCAGAGTGCATGGGGACGTTGCCGAAACGGACGGATTCGGGGAGGGCACGGATAGGCCACCGACGGGTCTGAGGAAGCACAGGATTCCCGGGCTTTTGGGGCTTCAGCGGGCTGGGTTCCGCCGTTGGTGGGCGTACGGCCGAGCGAGTGCCTGCTCGACGATGCGGCTGATGTCTCCTCCGACTTCTCTGCCCCGCTTCAGTAGTTTGCCTCCAGCAGCCGAATTCCAGCCTGTCGCGCTGCAGCGGCCCGGGCGTCTGACGGAGCGGTCTGCCGAATCGGCGGATGAGCCGGCGCCAGCCAGGGTACGGTGTTGTCCAGTCAGGCCCGGGCCGTCGTTCGCAGCGATGGCACCAGCCGACCCCACCAACTTCCTTTCCACCGCCCGGGGATGCGCTCGTACCGCGTCAACCAGCGGGTATCCCATTTCCGTGCCCGGCACGCCCGCCGTTCGGGCCGTGCACGGACATGCCATGTGGAGACTTCGCTATGACCGCATTGCCCGTACAGCCCAGGCCGTCGACTTCCTTTGCGAGCACACCCCCAGCAAGAGCCGCGTGATGGCCCTGCTCAACCACGACCACGGCCCCCGTTCCCTGACCGCGGTCCTGACCTGCAAGGAACCCAACCACGCGCACGAGACCGTCGACATCCTGCGCCGTGTCCTGGCCAGGCGCGAGGCCACGTGCGCCGACGACGAACTGCGGGCATTGACCGCTGTCATGCCCGACGCGCCGGCTGGCTCGCTGCGTCAGGCCGTCACCCACTCCGCGACCGGCACCTGGCCGACCGGCCCTGGAGTGCTCTACGAAGTCGTCGAACCCGAAGACCCCGAATCTGACGGTGCGCAGGATGCCGCGCCCGTGCCGTTCGAGCCGTCCAGCCACCCGCGGCTCAAAAACCTGCCGGGGAAGGTCGTGCGGATCGCCCGCCTGTATGAGTTCCATGTCACCGACGAGGACGCCCTGATCCGGGCCGCCACCGATCTCGGATGGGAGCCTTTGCAGGCAACCGACCTGGGAGACGACGATCCGCGTGACCTCGTCGGCGCCGTCATGACGCTCACCGACGATCTGAATGTCCCCGGCGCACAGACCCTGGAGGACCAGAGCGTCGCCGAAGTCCTCAGCCCCGAGGACGGGGACGAACTCGCCGACTGGAACCCGTCCCCGGTGGCGATCCGGTTCCACCACGGATGGCGGCTGCGCTACGAGCGCAGCCGCCCCGCTGCCAAGACGTCGACACCGAACTTCGCGGCGCTGTTCCCAATCCGCGAGTGCGACTGCGCCGGCAAGTCGGAAGACTGCGAGACCTGCGGATGGCAGCTGACCCCTCGCACTGCTGACCTGCTGAGCCACGGCCCTGTCTGTCCTCGCAGACCAGGCCTTCGACGACGCCGCGCGGCTGGGCGATCAGTACCTGCCGGACGCTCACTCCACCGGCTGGGCCGTCTTCGATCGTCTCCCCCCGCTGACCCGGTCCGCTGATCACCGCTGGCGTCGGCGGATGGCCAGGGCCTTCGACGACCTCGCTGACGCCCTGAACAAGGGCCGCTGGCCCGAACCCACCTGCACCGCCGAGGAAATGGCCCTCCATCTGGCCATCGAGGACGCCCCCGCCTACCTTGAGGACCGGCCCGCGGACGATGAACACCACACCCCGCCCCGGCACGAGGACGACTACAGCTGGGATGGCTGCGCCGACCTCCTCTTCCAGGACCACGACGTTCTGACGCTCTTCGACGCCTCCCTTGCTGGGATTGAGGATCCCGACAATCCGGCGAACCAGCGCCTGGGAGCGGGAGCCCTCCGTGTGGACGCCTGGTTTGAGCCCTCCGACAACGGTGCGGCCCGCGATCCCCGACGAGGCTTCCGCCGATAGCAGACCCGCAGTTTTCTCCGGCCTCCAGCCCGTTTCCAGCCCCGCGCAGCCGACCGCACGGGCCCTGTCGCGGTGGCATGCCGCCACCGGTGGCCGCGCGCATGCATCGCTTCCGTGGGTCATCCGCTGGCGTCGTCGCTGTCCCAGTCGATGGTGCGCCGGTATTCGGGGTGGTTTTTGTCCATCTGGATGGCGGAGTGGATGGGCAGGGGGTGGCGGGTGCGGTGCTCCCAGGCCAGGGCGTGGTTGCACAGCCTCGCGGCGGTCAGGGCGTAGGGGAGGGCTTTCGCGTTGTCGGGGTGGTGGATGACAGCGATTTCGGTCGCGGTGAGGTTGAACCAGGTCTCGGCCTGCTGCTCCTTGTCGTCGCACGCCCAGCGCCCCTGCGTGCGGCCTGACTTGGCCGAGGGGGTCTTGCCGTCCATCTGGTGCGGGCGGCGGCTCATGAGAAACGTGGTGGCGGTGCCGTCGAGTTGGAACAGTGCGTTGCTGGTCTTGTCGCCGTCGCTGACGTTGCCGTCCTCGTCGATCTCGTGGAAGAGCGCGGGCAGCGGGATGCTCGGGTCGGCGCTGGAGGTGGTGCGGATGACCGCTTGCGGCCGGTGCTCGGGAGCGAGGGTGGCGCCGGGCAGCGCCGGCCTGCCGTTGGCCAAACCGTCGTTGTCGGGGAGCAGGTCGGCGTTCTTGTTCGCCAGCAGCGGCCAGACGGGCCGGGTGGAGTCTCCTGAGACGTAGAGGACGTAGCCGCACTCGAGGTGCCGGCTCAGCTCGTACAGGGCGTGGTCGATGCGGCGGGGCAGGGTGTCGTCGCCGCGGCTGCCCTCGGGGATGGGATGGCTGCGCGACAGCGCCTGGGCGCGGGCGTAGTTGAACCAGCCGCCGCTGCCGCCTCGATGGGCGGGCAGGTAGGCCAGCGCCTTCCAGTGCCCGCTGACCGGCACGAACGCGGTGAGGATCCACATGAGCTTGGGTTCCTCGGTGCGGTTGACGTGCTTGTCGCCGAGCTGGGCGCGCATGTGCAGGCCGAGGTGGGCGACGCGGTCCTTGAGGCCGCTTCCGGTGGAGATCGCGCGGGTCAGACGGGGGTGGACCAGGCCGGCGGAGCGCAGCATGTCGCCGATGGCGTGGTGGCCGGGGAAGTCCGCGGCAAGTTCCATGCCGAGGGCCTCCAGTGGGGATGCGGCCTCGCGCTCTTTCTTCTTCGAGCGCCGCTTTCTAGTTTCGGGGGTGAGGAACTGGGCGAGTACGCCGTGACGGGCCAGGTGCCGGGAGACCTCCGGCTTGGCATCCAGTGCGTAGGGGTCGACGGTGCCTTCCTCCTCGCGGCGGGCGGCGCGGCGCTGGCGGCGCCACTCCTTGGCGTCATACTCGGTCTCGACCAGGGCCAGGACTCCGGTGTCCTCGGCTGCGAGACCGGGCAGGGCGTCGGTGAGCTCACCGCGACGGTCATGGTGCTCGCCGTGGGACAGCAGCTGAGGGGCCCGGTGCAGCAGCACCTCGGTGTGGCAGCCGAGTTGAACGATCTCGTCGTCGGGCATGCCGTCTGCGAGATCGGGCCGACCGAAGTGGTAGGCCAGCAGACGCTGCATGCGGGTGCGCATCTCCTGGTGCTGGTACAGGGCCAGGACGCGCAGCTTTGAGCAGCCCGCGGCGGCCATGATGTCCTTGAGATCGGTGTCGTCGAGCAGAGTGGCGTCACGGCCGTACTCGGTCTTGCGGGCGGCCACCGAGAGGACCTTGGCGACCTGGGTGCCGCTGACGAGGTCCTGGCCGGTGACGGCGGACAAGTGCTCGGCGAGGGCGGTGACGGTGTGCAGGCCTACACCCTTACCGAGAGGGAACGATTTCGAAAAGGGGATGAGCGCACGGAAGTCGCCGGGTTCGTCGGACAGATCCATGGCGCTGACGGGCAGGAACTCGGTGTCCTTGAGGCCGCGGGGGAATACAGGCTCGTCCATCAGCCGCACCCACGCGTCGAGAGCCAGACGGCTGGTGTGCTCGAGGTGGGTGTACTTGCCCTTGCCGCCCAGGTTCACGCAGAGCAGCGGGCGGCTGGGTGAACGCGGCGCCCACCACGCGGTGCGAGCGCTGTTGATCTGATTGCTCAGCCGGGAAACCCGAGGCGTCAGGACCACCAGCGGTACAGGAAGCGAGTGCAGCGACTTCATCGCTACCTCCACTCGCAGCGCGGCGTAGTGCCGCCGGATCTTCCACTCCTCCGGCTCCTGGGCCTCCTCGGCATCCCTCTCGAGGCTGTCGTTCTTCTTGTCCTTGGCGGGGCGGGCGTCGAGCCAGTTGTTCGACCACAGGTGCTCGGCGTCCCAGACCATGACGTTGTTCTCGGTGTCCGGGCGCAGCGCGATAGTGCGGCTGTTGCGGCCCTCTTCAGGATGAGTGGATTTGCGATGCTCACCTGCGCGTTGCTCTGCTTGGTGAGCCGAACGTGCCGAGCGTTACCGGCGGGTAGCTTTTCCAGCGTGACGCCTTTAATGCTCCTGACCTCGGACTTTTCAAAGGCTGCTCGCTACGAGCCTTGACCGCTCAGCGTGGGGGAGCCGCCGGTAGTAGCGGTCATTGGAGCGCTGGCATTGTGTTCTTGTGCGCGGAGCTGAGGTCGTTGGCCGTCGTTCTGTCCGGGCCTTTGTTGGGCCTGCACCGTGTGCGCTAACAGCCTGGCGAACTGGTCGACGTTTGCAGTGTGTTGATGCCGAGGCGGTGGGGCACAGGAAGCGAAACCCGCAGTCCCTGCGCGCAGGCGGCGAGGGTGTGTCGTAGGAAACGGTGGCGGGCCTAAGCGGTGCTGAACTCGCCGTGATGTGGCTGGGTGAGGGGTCTTTCGGATGCGGCAGGAGGGCGGCCGCCGCTGGCGCGACGCCTCGTTCGTCGTCCTTGGTGTGCTGGCTCTGTCCGGACGGCATGCCCTGACTCGGACGCCGTCGTGGCTGTGGTTGATGCGGCCCGGATGAGACTGTCTCGCCCGTGCTGTGTGCGGCTCGGTCGAGAGTTGCCCTCGACATCTGGTTCGAACAGAGGTTCGATTAATAGAGTCGGGAGAAGTCAGAAAGGGCCGCATACCCGTGTGCGCGTCCCGCTACTGCGGTGGGTGCGGCATCGTTAGGCAGCGCGCCGCGGGCGCCGAGGCGGCTCGGGCATGAGGGCGGAGGGGGAGCGATGAGTGACCGTAGTTCTATCGAGTGGACCGAGGCGACCTGGAATCCGACGACGGGCTGCGACCGGGTGTCGGAGGGATGTGACAACTGCTACGCGCTCACGCTCGCCAAGCGGCTGAAGGCGATGGGGTCGGCGAAATACCAGAACGACGGAGATCCCCGTACCTCTGGTCCGGGTTTCGGGCTGACCGTGCATCCGCAGGCGCTTCAGATGCCACTGGGCTGGCGCACTCCGCGCACGGTGTTCGTGAACTCTATGAGCGATCTCTTCCACGCCCGCGTCCCCCTGGACTACGTGCAGCGCGTCTTCGATGTGATGGCGGCGACGCCGCAGCACACTTATCAGGTCCTGACCAAGAGGGCGCGGCGACTGCGACAGGTCGCCAACCAGCTGCAGTGGCCAGCCAATCTGTGGATGGGTGTGTCAGTGGAGAGTGCGAAGGAATTGCCGCGGGTGGACGATCTGCGCCTGGTGCCGGCGTCGGTGCGGTTTCTGTCGTGTGAGCCCCTGCTCGGCCCGCTCGCGGGTTTGGATCTGGACGGCATCGACTGGGCGATCGTCGGTGGCGAGTCCGGACCGGGCGCCCGGCCGATGGACCTGGCCTGGGCCAGCGGCATCGTCGAGCAGTGCAGGAAGGCTGGGACGGTGCCGTTCGTCAAGCAGCTCGGCTCGTGCTGGAACAAGACCCACCACAAAGACATCGACCGCTTCCCCGCCGAGCTACGGGTACGGGAGTACCCCCAGGCCCGGGACCGCACCCCGGCCTGAACAGCCGGGCGTCAGGCAGCAGCGGGGAGGCTCACTTGGCTCTTGGTGGTGAGCTTGCCCGACGACAGGACCACGATGGAGCCGTCCTGGCGCATCTGCCGCACCGTCTTCAACGCGTGCGTGGGCATCCAGCGGGAAGTCTCGGTCAGCAGCCACTGTCCGACCGCCTCCACTGTGGCGGGACCAGCCGTGAGCCGCTGTGCTACCAGCTCCAGCAGTTCCGGGTCGGACGTCTCGAACGCCTGGAAGAGGTCGAGTTGCCCGATGGGCTGGGCGCCGCGCGTGCGGGGATCCTGGAAGCTTTCACCGTCGCGGTCGTCGACCTTCCACATCGCTTCCTTCATCGCCTTCAGCCCCGCATCGCTGCCGGTACCGAAGACCAGATACAGCGGCTGTCCGGTGCGCGGTACCAGCCGGAACTGCAGCTGGTAGGCGAAGCCGGCTCGCCGCAGCGCGCTGCGGTACGTGCCCAGCCACGCCCGCCATCGCTCATCGGGCCGGGCCTCGTCCGCGGCCGGCACCCAGTGCTGGCGGCCGCCGAAGACCGTGTCGAGGACGTCCGCGTTGAGCTCTTCCCTGCGGCTGAACCAGTTGGGCCCGAAAGTGGTGATGATCTCGCTTGAACGGTTGCGGGCTATCCTGCGCGTCACCTCCAGCGGCACGTTCACGCTGCCCCAGCTGTCGAAGATCCCGAGAATGGGATGGCCCCACGCACCCAGCTCCGTCAGCACCGCGATGCTGTCCCGTCCCGCCTCCCCGCGCCGGACCTCCACCCGCACCGGCAGCTTGGACAGGTCGCCGAACCGGCCGGTCAGTTCGGACACAAGGTGCTCGTGCCGGGCCCGGTCCTTCTCGATGAAGACCAGACGCACCCGCTGAGGAGTGAGGTTCATCCGGTCGACGGCGGTGTGGTTCAGCAGCCGGTCCAGGATGAACACCGGGGAACCCGGCTCTCCGCCCTCGTACCGCCCCGGTCCCGCGAACGCGTCCAGCAGTGTCACCCGGGGCCTGCTGTATCCGGTCCGCTGCGACGTCTGCAACAGGATCGGCCACCACGCATCGAGATATCGCTGGTAGAGGCGATGCTTGGCTGCCGTAGCAGGCTCCAACGGCCACAGAACACCCATGCTGGCCCCCTCGCTCAACAGAATGTGCACCGATTGTCCGCTGAGTACCCGTCAGGCACCAGAGTGCCTTTCCGCCCGCTGCGAGACGCGACACCGCAATGAGCGTGGACACGCGCGTGTCCAGCGCACCGAGGCGTACGTCGCCGTCCCGGGCCACGTGGCGGCGACCTGCCGCTGTGCCACTCAATAGAGCCACTCCGCTCCATGCAGGGTGTAGCGACTGGTATCCCCTCTTCCCCAACCCGGTCGTCGCCGAGTCGCTGATGGACCGGCTGATCAACGCCAGCCACCAGGTCATCATGAACGGCCCCAGCTACCGACCCAACAAACGCCCTGGAAACGGAAGTTAGTCTCACGACACCGACATCAAGGAGGTTCGGATGCTTCAGGGAGTACTGATCGCCGAGAGTCTGCAGGTCGGAGCCCAGCTGACCGGGATCCCCCTGCAGATCACCAAGCTGACGCGGATCGAGATGACGAACCGCGGTGATGACCAGCCACGGCACTGGACACTCCTGGAATTCTCCGCCGAGGAGTCCGCCGCCCAGCGGCTCGCGGACCAGCTCGCTTCCTGCCTCGCCTCATCGGGAGGCTGGTACACCGACTTCCACACCGCCGACGAGACGTTCGTGATCTTTGCCGACAAGGTCTTCCGCTACCCCCGCGGACAGGCTGAAGGCCGCAGCGAAGCCCGGCACTACGGGCGCTCCGTCGGTGTCCCCGAGCCGCAACTCGACTGGCAGGTCTGACCTCGGGCTCCGCGCGAGCGGAGCCCGATCCCTGGTCCCAGAGCCTGGGGAATTACGTGACCACCTCGCCGGGGAATTACGTGACCGTCGATACATACGCCGGTCGGAGCAGAGAACGGCGGCACTGTCAGTGCCGGGCGTTAGCCTGCACGGCCATGACATCTGCAGACCGGTCGGCATCTGGCCCTCACGAGACGAGACAAGTACGAGGGGCCAGTCTCGGAGTGATCGCGCCTGAGGTAGCCCGACAATGGCATCCCAGCCGCAATGGTGATCTCACTGCGGACTCGGTCGCGGCAGGTTCAAGCCGCAAGGTGTGGTGGCTCGGTCCATGCGGCCACGAGTGGCAGGCGGTCGTTCACACCAGGAGGAACGGATGTGGGTGCCCGTACTGCGGCAACCGCAAAGTGGGGTACGGCAACGACCTGGTGACGCAGTTTCCCGAGGTGGCTCGCGACTGGCATCCCACCCGGAACACCGGCCTGCAGCCCGAGCAGACGGCGCCCAAGTCCAACCGGAAGGTGTGGTGGCTCGGCTTGTGCGGCCATGAGTGGCAGGCGGTGGTAGCCAACCGTACCGCCAGGCGCTCCGGATGCCCTTACTGCGCCAACCAGAAGGTCGGCTACGGAAACGACCTTGCGACCCGGCACCCCGAACTCGCAGCGCAGTGGCACCCGACCCGTAACGCAGACCTGATGCCCCACCAAATCCCTTACGGAGCACGCATCAACGCGTGGTGGCGTTGCGCCAGTGGGCACGAATGGCGAGCGATGGTCTTCAAGCGATCTGCGGGAAGCTCCTGCGACCGGTGCAAGCTCATCGGTGTATCGGAGGTGGAAGTTCGGGCCTTCGCCGAGCTCCGCCACGTCCTGGGTGGTCATGTGAAGCCGCTCAGGCGCGATGCGCGCCTGCCTATGCCTCGCTGGCAACACCTGCGGGTGGACATGATCCTCGGCGATGTCGCGGTGGAATACGACGGTTCTCACTGGCACAAGGACAAGGCCGCCCGTGACCGGGACAAGACCGACCATCTGCAACGAGCGGGATACAAGGTGATCAGGGTTCGCGAGCACCCACTTGCTTTGATCGGCCCGTATGACACGAGAGCGCCCAGGGCTGCGAGGCCCTTCCAGGTGGCAGCAGCCGTTCTGCAGAAGATGATCGACGAGGACTTTCTGCCTGCGGCCACCGCGAGGGACGCGGCCGCAACCTACATTGCCGGTGGCCGACTAGTCGCCCGGGACGAAGCAGACCGTGCTGTCAACGCTCTGCGAGTTCGAGAACACGGATCCCGATCCCTCGCCGCGCTCTTCCCGCAGATCGCCGAGCAGTGGCATCCGCACCTCAACGGCGAACTGTCTCCGAAGCAAGTGACCGCCCGGTCCGGCAAAGAGGTGTGGTGGCTGTGCGCGGCGGGACACGCATGGCGTGCCAGGGTTGACCAGCGTGTCGGCAAGGGAACCGGGTGCGGGTTCTGCTCCGGCCGCTACGTCACCGGGTCGACCTCACTCGCCGCACTCAGGCCTGATCTTGCCGCGCAGTGGCATCCCACCCTCAACGGGGCGCTCCTACCCGAGCACGTCACGCCCCATACCCGGCGCGCGGTGTGGTGGCTTTGCCCTATGGGGCACGCCGCCGAAGACGCGGTGAGTAACCGAACCAAAGGCATGGTCTGCGAGCACTGTCCCAACTCACGCAGGAGACGGGGTCCCTCCGGAATGTGAGCACTGGCGCAATGGGTCCGATCGAGGATGCGCACGCCTCCCGGCCGGCCAGCCGACGCAAAGCCTTGCGCGACTGGACGAGGTTCGCCCGCAACGCCTGGCTCACCCAGCAGGGTCCCCAGCGGCTGGTGCTGCCGCGTCGCCATTGGACGCCGTCAAGCGATTTACAGGAGTCTTCCCGTCGCCGTGGTGCTCAGCGCGACGTCTACCTGCTTCTCCTCGTGCATGAACGGGCTGCCACGGAGGGTCACGAGCTGGGGGCGGTGTCACAGGTTTTGGCCATCAAGCCGAACCCGGGCCAGGCAAGAGGTCGACCTCGTCGGCGTGCATCGGCTCTCCGCAATGACTGCAGCGCGGGTCGACGTGGCCGATCTACCCGCAGGCATGGTGGCGGTAGAGGACGGGAGGCCTGGCCTCGCCGGCGAGCCAGCGGTTACCCCACCGCGCCATCACCATGAGCATCTGGACGCGGTCGGCACCCTTGGCGGTGAGGTGGTACTCGTAGCGGGAGCGGGCGTCGTGGGTAGCCGCTCGATCACACCATGTTCGACCAGGTGGTTGAGCCGTTCGGTGAGGACCTTGCGGGAAATCCCGAGGTCGGCCCGGATGTGGTCGAAGCGGCGCACTCCGGCCCACACGTCGCGAAGGATCAGCGGCGACCAAGGTTCGCCGATCACGTCCAGGGTGCGCGCGATGGAACACACCATCCTCGGCTTCGGACTGTCGTAGACGCGACCACCAGCCTGTTCGGGGACGTGACCACTACTGGAGAGCCCCGATTGTCAGTGGCAGGAGAAACACTAGGACCACGACGGCCGCCAGCCCCGGAGTCGAAGGAGGCATCACGAACACCCGTGTACGGGACCTTGCCGACGAACTTGGCGTCCCGCTAACCGAAATCATCCTGCGTGCCTGGAACTTCAACCGTTCCGTGGTGACCGCCGGTTCGGCACTCTCCAGCAGACTGGAGGAAGGAATCCGCCGCACAAAACTGTCCTCTGCGCAGGGGGCGCTCACGCGCCCGCGTGCGCCCCGCCCGCACGGCGGCAAGCCCTGGCCCCGGCTGAGCGAGCTGGATCCCATGGAACAGGTGCTGGCCCGTGACGTGATGAAAGATCGGGACCCTCGCCGATACGGCATCCCGGACAACAAGATCACGTCTGATGAATACCGCACCGTCCAGCGCCAAGCCAGGGGCTGGGCGGACAACTGGTTCACCGACAAGGACGTCGCAGCATGGCTCCGCGTTGGCGTGCGGCACGACGCTGCAGCGGCGCTGTGGCGCGAGCACGGCTTTGATGCATCCTCGGCCGCTGCCTGGCTTGACATCCGCGTTCAGCCCGCCAGCGCCGCGGTGTTCACCGCAGCCGGCGTCACACCCCCGATGCTGCAAACTCCGTATGTGATGAAAGGAAAGGCTCTTCGGGGCGGCAACCTCACGCTCAAACAGGCACTTGAGCACCAGGACGTGACAGCGCAGGAGGTCTGTTCCGAGTTGGTCCGCCTCGGTCTTGTACCCCGGCAGGCCCGAGGGGCATCAAGGGGCTAGGGGGTGTCCGGAAAGTCGATGGCTCGTTGGTCCGTTCGTGGTGCGTAGGCATGAACTGACCGATGAGTCATGGGCGTTGATCGCTCCGTTGCTGGCGCCGGGTCGGATGGGCAGGCCTGGTCGGGACCGGCGGCTGGTGGTGAACGGGATCTTGTGGAAGCTGTCCACCGGGGCTGCCTGGCGTGATCTGCCCGAGCGGTACGGGCCCTGGAAGACGGTCTACGAACGGTTCCGGCACTGGTCCGCCGACGGCACGTGGGACCGCCTGCTGGCCCACGTCCAGCAGCACTGCGACGCCGTCGGGCGGGTCGACTGGACGGTCGTCTGTGTGGACTCGACCACGGTCCGGGCCCATCAGCACGCCGCCGGGGCCCGAAAAGGGGGCCCTGGGAGGGCGAGGCGCTCGGCCGGTCGCGGGGCGGGCTGACCAGCAAGATCCACCTGGCCTGCGACGGCCTGGGCCGGCCCCTGGCGTTCACGCTGACGGGCGGGAACGTGAACGACTGCACCCAGCTCGAGCCGGTCATGGACCAGATCAGGATCGCGCGTCCGGGACCAGGCAGGCCCCGGACCCGGCCCGACCGCGTCGTCGCAGACAAGGGCTACTCGGCCCGCAAGATCCGCGCCTACCACGTGTGGCCGCTGCGGGCACCAAGCGGACTGGCACGTCCTCGACGACGTCATTCACCATGCCCTCCACGGGAGATGGGTCCGCGCAGCAGAAGGCAGGGTCGCGGTGCCGCAGTAGCGCGCGATCCGCGGTCGCGGGCAGGGAATCTTCTGGACACCGTGAACCACCCCGGCCCGAATACTGAGCGGCCGAATGCAACGGCCCCCGTTCACCGGCTGCCGCATGAGACGGCGCATCTCGCCAGCAGACGGTCCCGGCCGGTCCGGTGACGCCGGGCGGATGCCGTGCAGCTTCCCGGGAGTCCGGCCTTCCCCATGAGCCGGATAGATCTGTTCGGCGGTGAAGACGGCACCCTGTCTGCTTTCGTGGTGTCTCCAAGTGCTTCATGCGTGGGGAGGCCGTCGTGAGCAGTACCCGCACATCCCGATCCGCCACCCGTAAGTCCACCCTCCACCGGCTCAAACCCCCCGAGGGCACTACCCCGGAACTGCACAAGTTCATCCGCGAGAGATACCTCGACAGTGAGGACTACCAGGCCAGGGAGTTCACCCGCCAGGGGATGGAAGGCATGCTGATCACCGGAGGTGTTCCCCGAGAGCGCGCCGACTGGTGCAGCGCGGTGGAATCCATCACCGGACTGGAAGTCAACGAACGCAGCCGTGCCGCGGCGGGACTCATCCTCATACGCACCGCCCGTGGCACCTACGCGCTGAGTTACGGGGTAGGGCAGCACATGCTGGACCCCTACTTCCGTGACGACGAGTTCGGACTGGAGTTCGCAACCCGCTGCCTCAACGACGACGGGGTCATCAAAATCCGCAACCAGATCATGGACGGCAGAGGCCGCGTCGACGAGTACTCGGTGTCACGGGGCGAGCGGATCGACGACTTCGGCCTGGACCGCTTCGGTGCCGTCGTCCGCCGCATCTGCGGCACCGTCAGCGGACTGTCACTGACCTCCCTGGAGACCGGTAGGACACGACAGGTCCGCGTTGAGTGCTCACAGGCCACCATCAAGCTTCCGCTGGCCACCACCGTGGAACAGTTCCTGAGCGACCTCCAGGCGATCGAAGACGTCTGCTCGAAGCCCGATCCGCTGCCGCAACTGCGCTTTGTCAGCAGGGTCCACACTCTCGACAACCGCAGCCACAAGGCCATGGAGGCCCAGGCGGTCCTGGAAACACACCTCACGGACCTGGACAGCCCCCGCCTGACCATCGGGATCCCCGACTCATGCCAGGAAAGCTACAGCTCGGCCCAGGCGTTCCGCGCCAGACGAGGCGCCCGCACGATCGAGACAAGCGAACTCGAACTGCACCACCTGCTGCAGCTCGTACAGGACAAGCCCGAAGGAGAACGGCTCAAGGCCCTCGGCGACGTACGGGTCACCATGTTCAGCGACGACGACTACCAGACACCGGCAGGCGTCACCACCAACGGAAAAGAGTGGCTCATCGCCGACATCACGATGGGCACCGACCGTCTCTTCTACGGCAACGGCAAATGGTTCGAGGTAGGGACCGGCTTCCTCGAGACCCTGGAGGAAGAACTCACCGCCCTGTTCACCCAGCCGCAGACGGTCACTCTGCCGCCATGGCCCAAGGGCCCACTCAACTCCAAAGGCCACGACTCTCACGACGAGGACTGGTTCAACCATCAAGCAGCGGAGCCCGACGGGTATCTCCTGTTCGATAAAAAGAACATCGTCACAGAGAAGTTCAAGGGAGGGGGACTGGAGATCTGCGACGTCTTCGGCCCCGAGAACCAGCTGATCTGCATCAAGAAGGCACCCGCCAGCACGGCCCCCCTCAACCACCTGTTCGCTCAGGGTGTGGTGGCCGTCGAGACGCTGCGCAGCGACCTCGAAGTACGGACCAAATTCCTTGAGCAGGTCGCTGGTCTTCGGGATCCTCTTGAAGGACGGCCAGGACATCCGCGTCGACTCGCTCTTCGCGTTTGCCCAGGTCTCACTTCTCCATGCAGTCAGGCGGCTGCGCGCGATGAACGCGGAGGTCGAAGTCGTCGCCATACACCGCTGAACCAAGGAGAGCCTCACTGGTACGGAGGCTGTACCAGAGTCAACTGGTGTGCATTCGGGTGTGGTCGAAGAACCTCGGCACCCGTAACGGCGCTTTGGCCTCTGCGCTTGAGGCGGTCCGTCTCAGCGGGCATGTCGTCTCCGGTGGCGGCCGAGGACGACACGCCCGGCGCCCCGCTACAGCCCGGAGCCGATGGCTTCGTCGATGAACCGGCGTACCAGAAGCTTCACTTCGTCCGATGGGACGGTGACGGACCATGCAAGCTCCGGCTGATGCTGATAGCACCGGAACCGGGCCACGACCGATCCGTCGTCCTCGGCGTAGAACCACCTCCAGGACAGTTCGTGCGTACATGCCGCGTGCGGTTCGAATACGGCAAGGCGGCGGACGATGTCGGAGTGGTGCTGGAGGGGCAGGGTCCGCTGAGCGCGGCAGTCCGTGCACTGCAGAAGGTGCTCGACGCCTCCGGGACGGTCGATGAACCTATGAGCGCCCTCGGAGTTGTTGCACTTCACGCACAACGGCCCGCGGAGCAGACCGTGGGAATGGCAGTGGTCCCAATACAGGGCCCGCCGGGGTTCAGGACACATCCGGCACAGGAAGACCTCGGCGGGAGAGCGTTTAGCGAACCCCTTCGTGTACTGGCGGCCTCGCAGATGGCCGGTATAGGGCCTGGAGGCATGGGCAGCACACGACGGGCACAGGACGACGAACCCTGAGGCGCTGGAGGAACGCCACTGCTCGCGGCCGGCCGGCGTTCCGCAGCCGCTGCACACGTCGTCCTGCGCTGCGAGGCTGGCTTCGACCTCCTCGGCCCGGTCCAGCACAGCGGCATAGGCGCGAGGAACCAGCCACTCCTTCCCCGACCAGACCATCAGCGGCAGCGGCCGGGTGCTCGCGATGGTCCGCCGAGTGAAAGCTTCGGGCAGCTGCTGCCCGGCGAAATCCTTGGACAGGACATCGGGGCCCTGCATCTGAGGAAGCTCGGACTCATAGGTGGCCTGAGAGATCCACTGCCAGACGCGAGAGCGCCAGGTGTGTGGCTCGCTGGCCTCCAGGCCGGCGTTGACCAGGTCGCCGGGGTCGATCGCGATTCCGGCGAGTCGCTTGCCGGCTTTCTGGATGTCCCGGTCGAGGAAGCGCCATTGCTGCCGGTACTTGTAGCCGGGCACGGCTGTATCACCGATGAGCACGTGGCTGGCAGCGGCGAACGTGTAGCGGTTCACATGATCCAGATACGCGGGGACTGTCGTGTGGTGGGTGAGGTCGGCAAGCCTTTGGTGTGCTGCCTGGAGTGAAAGCCACATGAGGCATAGCTCCTTGAGATCGCTGATAGGGACAACGGGCGAGTCACCGAGCAGGCCGACGAGGCGGCACTGCCTTGATGGGGGAGATGTCACGGGCAAGGCGCAGGCCCGGGCCGCGGGTGCAGGCACCGGTTCCCAGCCACCGGTCAGGAAGACCGCCCCGGCTTCTTCGCAGATGCTGCGGGAACGGCGGTCGGTGAGGAAGCTGGCGCGGTCGCCGTACTCGGTGGGCCGTACGGCCGCCCGGTGCAGTGTCCATAGGCCGTCGCTTCCGGTGCCGTCCGCAGCGGTGAGTCGGCGCAGCCACCCGTTGAGGGGATCGGCTTGTGCGGCTGTTCTTGGCCGGGTGCGGGTGCAGGCGGTCAGCCAGTCTGCGAGCCACGGTCTGCCGGCCCGGCGGCTGATTTCCCCGAGAAGCAAAGCTGTTGCGGCGCCTGCCCCTTCGACTGCGGCGGTCTCACGCAGCCGCTGCTGCCAGCGCGGAGCGCCAAGCAGCCGGGCCACGGCGATCGTCTCCGGATAGGACACCAGCGCATGTGGCACCACGGCCGTCGGCACGGATCCCATGACTGCGGCCAGTCGGCGTACACGGTCCTGCCAGACCGGCTCGGATCTCCACCCCTGTACCTGCCACGACCACACCACCGCCGCGGCGAGGGCCACCACGTCCGCCGCATCCGGACGGGACCGGGCGAGAACGGAGTGATGGCGGTGAGCAGTGAGGACCTCGGGCAGGGTCTCCAGCGGAATGCTCGCCGGCCTCCCGGGATGCGCGAGGAGCCAGCGGCGGTGACGCCGGCAGACGTGCCCGGCCGTTCCCGGATACACCAGCACCGGCCATCCGGCCCGCCCGGTGCACGGGGGACAGGCCCCCACCCACGCCTCGCCCGGCATGTACCAGGCCGCCCGCAGGTTCTCGTCGTCCGTGACTCGCTCGTGCCGGGCGG
Source organism: Streptomyces bauhiniae (assembly GCF_004784475.1). GTDB lineage: Bacteria > Actinomycetota > Actinomycetes > Streptomycetales > Streptomycetaceae > Streptomyces > Streptomyces seoulensis. Next base: position 42,669 of record NZ_SRRT01000012.1, on the reverse strand, counting down.
CGAGAGCGGGCAGCAGGCGGGTGAGCTGATGCAGGTGATGACCGGTGGAGCGGATAAGGGCCGTTCGTGCGGGTGTGTTGAGGAACAGTTCCAGGCCGGTGCCCGGAGTGCCCGTCACCTGCACCCGGTGCGTGCCGCCCAGGATGCCCCGCAGCAAGTCCTGCGCGGGCAGACCGTAAGGGGCGGCCGTCCTGCGGAACCAGGAGCCGGTCAGTTCCCCCGCCACGGGTGGGATCCGAACAAACGTGGAGGCGGAGGGTTGCACTGGCATCGTCCTTTGCATGTGGGGCGTTGAGGGCAGAGCAGGGCAGGGGGCGCGGCCATGGACCAGCGCCCCGTCGGCACGGGGAGGGGGGGGGCTGCAGGGCGGGCCCGCGGTGGCAGCCCCGGGTGGGCCTCCCACCGCGCCGGTCAGCTGCCAGGGCGTTGCCGCAGAGTGGCGCGCGCCGCGTTCGTGGCCTGGACATCGAGGAGCACCTGCGACAGATGTTTCTTCGTGATCGCGAGGCTTCCGTCCAGGATGGAACGGATCGCTGCCTCCCTGACGAGGAGGGAGAGACTGGCCATCACGCCGCCGGTGCGCAGATGGATGTAGGCGGCGTGGCGTACCAGCGTTCCGGGCCGGTGGTGGGCCAGCCGCAGCGCCCCCTCCATGTCGCCCAGGAGCGTGCGCCACATCTTCTTCTGCTCCGCGGTTCCGTTGAGCAGCGGAGGAGTGCGCAGGAGTTTGCAGCGGGCGGCGAGCTGGGCACCGCGGGGCCCGGTCAGCAGCGGCGAGTCCTCCACGTTGACACCGGCCAGCACGAACGTCGCGGGTACTCGTTCCATCAGGGTCTTGACCTGGTCGGAGGTGTCGGCGCCGGGCCGGGTACGGGTGTTGAGCAGGTGCACGTCGTCGATGAACACAAGCCGGGTGCCCCGCTCCAACATGACGTGGCACACGGCGTTGGTGATGGTGTATTCGGTCATCCGGTCGTGGACGGGAATGCCCGCGAACCGGGCGAGGACCTTGGCCAGGTTCCTGGGCGTGTAGGTGGGCGGGACGGAAGCGAACAGCACGGGCATGGAGCCCTCCAGGCCCGGCCGACGGCGCCGTTCGCTCAGTTCGAAGGACCGGCCGAGTTCCATGAGGGTGGTCGACTTTCCCGCCCCCGGAGGCCCGGACACGATCAGCCCGCGCCGGGCGGTACCCGGCTGCTTGTTGTTCACCAGCAGAGTGACCCTCAGCTCTGCCATCGCCCGTTCCATGGACGGCGTCTTGAGGGTGACGAACTCCGAGTGGTAGTTCAGCCGCCTCGCCTGATCCCAGGACGGGTCGTCCGCCGGAGGGGCGATCACCCGTAGACGGCGGACGTACTCCTGCCACCGGACGCAGTCCGTGACCGCGCCGGGAGTGACATCACTGTCGGAGAAGTCCCCGCCGACGGCAGTAATCACGGCAGCCACTGGTCCTCCTCAAGATCCTGGTCGCTGAGGATGAGAGACCCTTCCGAGACATGGCCGGCCTGTGACCCGTCACCGATGACATCCTCGTCGTCCTCATCCGGCAGGGTCTCGTCGTCGGGATCAGGCGCCGCGTACACGCCGGCCAGCCCGAACGACGGGGCGAGCACGTCCAGCACATTGATCTCGCCCGCGGGCACCGGCACGGTCTCCGAGGCGCGGGACTTCGCCATCACCCGCCGCTCCCTGCCGGACAGCTTCTCTTTGCCCGCGGCCCGCCTGAGGAAGGCGTCCAGGGCTAGGGCCAGTTCGGCCTCGTGCTCCTCACGCGAGCCGGTGCGCTCGACCACCTTGCAGATGTGTTCCCAGACGTGGTGCGTGAACGGGAGGGCGACCGAGGTGGTGTGGATCCATGCCACCTCGCGGAAACCCTCCGGCAGCCGCACCCAGATCCGGACCGGGTCGTAAGGGTTGTAGTGCACCTCCCACAGGCCCTTTTGCGCCCGCACCCCGGAGTCCTGCCCGCGGTGGCCGTTGAGGCAGCTACCGTCGTAGGTGCGGTAGTTGAACCGGATACCGGCATCGGTGATCGGCTGCCAGCGCACCGGCAGCAGCTCCACGAAGTCGTCCGACGACAAAGGCACCGGCACGTACCCGGCGACGGGCAGCAGTGCCGCCCACATCTGGTTCGGGGTGAGAGCCTTCTTTGGCATCAGAGGATGCCGCAGCCCCGCGTGCGGGCGGTGGTGCCAGTACACGAGGAACTCCTCCCACAATGCCCGGAGTTCGGCCACGGTCCACAGCGACTCCTGCTCGACTTTGGAGCCGCGCTCACTCACGTTCGAACCGGTGTAACCGGGCAGCCATTGGCAGAACAGCGAATTGATCGAACCGAACGGCCTCTCCACATGTCCCTTCGCCGGTCCGTTGGCCGGAGGCACCGGCTGCAGCGAGATCCCCAGACTCTCGCACGCGGCCCGGGTGGCTGCAGAGACGAACACCTTGCCCTGGTCGACCACGACCGTCTCGGGCACGATCACCGGACGGGCCGCCGCGTCCTTCAGCCGCTCGTCGATGCCGGTCAGCCGCTCGTGCGGCACGACCGAGGAGGCCATCGACAGCGCCGCGGACCAGCCGGGCCGCATCACCATCGGCGTCATCATCTGCGCCAGCAGCACCGCCACGTCCGTCAGCTTGCTCCCCACCGGCCGCAGCACCCCCCACAGACCGCGCACGGCCACATCCACGGCGATGGTCAACTCCAGCCGCCCCACCACCCCGTCGTCCAGGACCACCAGCACGTCCAGCGGCGAACTGTCCAGCATCACGATCTCCCCCGGACGCAGCGCCAGCGTCGGGGTGAACGGCGGGGCCGGACGGGCGGCGCGGGCACGCCGCTGCGCCACCGTCCCCTGCAACCCGAGGGATGCTTCCACCGTATCGAGGAGCCTGTTGAACGTGGACTGCGGCGGCACCTCGACCGTCCGCCGGCCGTCCTCGCGGTGGTGGTCGTCCAGCCACCACTGCACCTCCCCGCGCATCCGCTTCTTCCACCCCCGCGACCGGGAGCGGGAAGCCTCGACAGCCAGCAGGGCGCGCAGCGCCTCGACCACCCGGGGATCGGCGCGGACCAGCCTCGCCGAGCTGCGACGCTTCTTGACCAGCCCCCACACCCCGTCCGCGTGGTAGCGCGCACGCCACCTGCGCACCGTCGCCCGGCTCACGTCCGACCAGCCCTGCGCGGCCAGTTCATCGGCCTTCGCCTGCTCACGCTGGGCCAGGGTGGTGGACACGGGATCGTACTCAGGTCTCACCGACGCCGTGCCGTCCAGGGTGGGACGCCCCGTCTCCACCTCGCGGACGTGCCGCTCCAGTTCGAACGCACGCCACTGCTCGTCCTCGGACACCGTCGACAGCAGGCCCATCTGCGGTACCCGCAGACGCGGCGGACCCCCTACCGGCTCGAACGACGCATCGCCGAGCAACTCCGCCAGCTCGAACACCGCCAGTGTGTCCTGCTCGTCCTTCTTCTCCGTCCCGGAGAGCCAGATCCGCGCACCGGACGCCGAGGATGCCTCGATACCCGCGACGGTCCACTCCCGGTTGCCGTAGCGCACGACGGTGCCGGGCCTGAGCAAGGGCCGGCTCACCGCCCGTCCTCCGCGCATGCCACCGCGACGGTCCGTTCGTCCAGCGGGCGTTCCAGCGGCACGCTCAGCACGCCCACCCACAGTGCGTGGAACACCGACGGCCACACCGCGATCGGATCACCCAGCAGCCGCACCCCCTCGGCCAGCGCCGTCGGTGTCCGGAAACACTCGGCCACCTCCGGCAACCGGTCCTGCGCATACCGCGGATGCCGGTAGCCGGCGAGCCAGCGCACGTTGGCCTCCACCACGGGCTGCGGCGGTCCGATCAGACGGTAGTGCCAGCCTGCGGCGGCCGCAGCCTTTTCCAGGTGGGCGGCCCGCCAAACCAGTCGCCGCCCCGCCCCGAACCGGCTCGCACAGTCCACCAGCAGTCCGCTGCCATCCGCCAGACGTGCCATCAGGTGCGGCGCGTGTGACACCGTCCTGCTGCCCCGGCCGTGCCACGACAGCTCCACCGGCCGGCAGGCCAGAGCCGTCACCACCGGATCGTGGTCCAGCATCATGAGCTGCGTGCGCATGGCCTTGAACCCGTGGTGCACCAGGCACCTGTCGGTCGAGGACCAATACCAGCCCGGCGCCGAGCGCCGCCCCTTGCAGGCAGGGAACCGCCGTACCGGCAGGCACTCCTCCAGCCGCTGTTCTCCAGCCGTCTCCAGCCAGGGCAGTTCGTACTCGGTGCCGTCAGGGCGGACGAACCGTGCGGTCATGTGTGCCGGATCAGCGAAGCGACGGCCGATGCTCAGTGGCGGCGGGGGATCAGTCTGCTGGTGCACTTCGAAGGACAGAGGGATCACGAACAACTCTCATATATGCATGGAAATGTTGATAGGAGGTGCTACTCGGAAGGCAGGGCAGGAGTTTGGGAACATGCCGTGGGGACGCCAGTCGGATCCGCGACGGCGAGCTGTGGCGCGTACGCCACGTTCACACCGGCAAGGCGCGCGGCTGCAAGAGGCGGAAACAGAGCGGCTCCAGAGCCGTCGCCGGTGTGAGCGCAGTCGCCGCCCGGAAGGTGGGCAGGATTGTCGGGGTGGGACTCATAGGCGCATCCTGGCGCACCCTTCCGGCAGCGCATGTAGCGTCTGGCTGGGGTACCGGGCGGTAGCCGAAACTTCGCGCCATATCCGCCGCATCGGCCGTACCGACGCATTGTCAGACCCTGCCTCTACAGTGCCCCTCTCCTGCGCAAGGACGCGAATCAGAGCTCCCGCCTTTGCCCGTTAGAAGTGTGCTTTCACCTGCGCTGATGGCATTTTGAACGCCAAGGCGGGGCGGGACATCCTGCCGGTGACCAACAGTGCGCCGGACTTCCAGTCAGGGCTCGTCGGCTACCGGCGGACGGCGGACCACCGCGTGCTACGCGCGTTGCGTCTGGGCAACACATGGGAACAAATGACCGAAAGGCTCGCGTCGCCCTGCGAGCCCGCTTTAGGTTCGAGACGTGTCCGGCACACCATCCGTGCCGGTCCACATCAGGTCCGTATACCGATGGCTGACCGCGCTCGCCTGCTGCGCGCCATGTGGGCCCTCGGTAAATGCCTCTCGCCCCGACATTGATCCGGCCTCGTGGACCAGCAACGCCGATGAGTCCTGGCGAGCGGCGCCGGCAAGGGCTTCCGGTTGACGGACCGGAGAGAAGGACGGTATCGCCAACGCCGCCAGCACTTGCTGCTTCCTCTCGTTTTCCGCCACGCGCCATGTCGAGAAAGAACAGATGATTGAGTAGATATCCCGCGATCGACGACCTCCTCGCCACCCGCTGTCCTCTGCCCGAGCCCGCCGAACGCAGCAGGCTGCGTACCGATCTCGCCCTCACCGCTGATGCGGTAGCCCACGCGATCGGCATCAGCCCCGCCACGCTCCACGCATGGGAAGGGGGACACACCGAGCCGCAAGGACACGTCCGCGCCGCCTACGCCTATTTCCTCACGCAAGCCCGCGCCTGCGCCGCCGAGAATCCCAACCTCGCCCTCAACCAGCCGACGCCCGACACCTCCACCGAACTCCTGCCACAACACCCCTTCTGCGTGCTGTGCGGAAACCCGGCCAGCCAGCACGTGGACGGCTATCCGCAACACCTCACCGCTGCCGAGTGCGCAGAGGCAGCCACCCCCTTGCCGACCGTCAGCCTTCCCGAGCCTGATGAGACACCACGGCCCCGGATCCCACACCCCCGCGCCGGTGCCTCACACCGCTTCAACAGCCCCCAGGACTTGGTCGGGGAGACCGTCGCCGCAGCCGTGGCCGCCCACGACGGAGATCAGCGCCAAGCCATCGCAGCACTCACCGCACGCGCAATCCCGGACGCCATGCGGCTGCTCGATGTGTGCCGAATCGGTGCCCGGTACGACATCGTCCGCCGCCCCGCACTGCCCGAGACACTCCGCAAGCCCTCCCCGCACACGCCTGACCGAGTCTGGGAGGCACGTCCCGACTGGCAGCGCCCACAGGCACCAGACCAGACGGACTCAGTGACGGCGCTCAACATTAACGGTGCCTACCTAGCCGCTTTTAAGACCCATCTTCCCCTCGGCCAGCTCCAGCCCACTGACCCTCACCCGCATGACCGGCGTCGCGCTGGTATCCATCTCATCACCCCCTCAGCCTGGGAACACGGCGCCTACCTGCCCAGCCCTCTTGGGCCGCGCCTTGAACCTGGACCTGTCTGGATTACCGAGTCCACTTTGCGGCTCCTGCTGCGCCTATCGAGCTCCAAGTACGCACTGTGTGACCCACCGGTCATCCACGAGTCCTACACGTCCGGGTCCACCGAGAACCTGCTTGAGAAGTTCCGTACCACCCTGCGCGACGCGCGGGCCCGCGCCCTCGACGAGGACGACGCGGTCACGCTGGCGTACGTGAAAGCCTTGTACTCCGAATTTGTCTCCACCATGGGGGAACCGACATCCAACAAGGATCTGCGCCGTCCCGACTGGATGCACATCATCCGCTCACAAGCCTTCGCCAACCTATGGTCCAAGGCCTATAAGGCGTACGACGAAGGCCTGACCCTCGTGAAGGTATGCGGCGCTGACGAACTGCATCTGCAAGGAGAGTGGCGACGAGTCTTCCAGGAAGGCCAGGACCTCACTCAGGTCAAACTGAAGGACACCTACCAAGTCGCAGCGCTGTACCCCGAGGCCGAGCCGGAACAGCAAAAGAGGTGCAACGACCCATATATCGAGAAGCGACGCTACGAGTACGCGGGCGGGCGCTACGTGGGCTGCCGCAGCTGCGGAGGAGACCTGTGCACCTCGTGCCGGACCGTCCACCTTGCTCCGGCCGACGTTCCATACGAGTACAACGACGACAACCTGTGCCCGGCGTGCCGATAGACGACTTGGTGGCAATCGTCGTGGTCGGGGCGCCCCGGAGCCGCCGACAGGCAGGAGGCCTGGGCTTGATGGGCGAGGTCGGTTGTCCGGTCTTTGACGGTTCCTCAGGACTCCGCTAATCTTCATGCCGAATCAGATATGAGAGTTTGCATGTAGGGAGTGGGTGGGATGTTGCTGACGACCGGGCAGGCCGCGGAGGAGCTCGGCTGCGCGATCACCACATTCCGCCGCCTCATCGCTGCCGGACTGCTGCCAGGCCTGTCCCGCCGCGGCGTGCGCGTCATGGTTCCGCTCGAGGTCGTCCAGGCCCTGCAGACGCGGCGGCAGGCGCCGCTCGATCGACTGCCGGCCCGGGAAATCGCCGTCCTGCGGGTGGATGCGGCCCGGCGGACGCAGGAACCAGAACGCTCCTGGCTCGGCTTCGCCGCCGACCTCCCGTCGGAGGACCTGCTCAAGGCGCTGCGCGGCTGGTGGCGGTGCGACGCGGCGAGTGTCGCGGCCGGGGGAGTGCTGCCGGTCACTTTGTCCGGCTACGTGGTGGCCGTCCTGACCGGCCTTCAGCGGTGGGAGAAGAACTCCGAGGGCCGTCACGCCTTTCCCGATGCCTGCCTGGTCGGCTACGTCACCGACCTGGCCACCCCGCAAACCCGCCTCACCTCCCACGCCGATGGCGACCGGCAGCTTGCCGAACAGCTGCTGGGCACGCGGCTGGCCTCCCACTCGGGCGGAGCCCTCGCCTACGTTTCCACTCACGCCACCGTCGACTGAACTCGGCCCGGACAAGGAACGCCCGATGGACGCACCCAGCTACAGCGCCGCGCTCGCCGACCTGCGCACCGTGCGGGACCAGATCAAAAGGATTCGGGCCGCACTGACGAAGCAGGAAGCGGACCGCGACAAGCTGATCATCCAGTTGGCCTCCTACCCGAAGGCGAAGGCTGAGCGGATCGCCCCGGCGGCCGGACTGGGCGTGGCCGACGTGGTCGCCCTCGCCCCGGCCCTGGCCCCCGACAGCCTCGCTGTGAACGATGCCCTGCAGCCGGCGACGGCCGAGCCCTTCACGGCCAAGGCCACATTCGAAGCCCCACCGCCCCCGCCGCAACAGGCCGCGACCGCCCCCACAACGACCACCGCCGCTGCGCGACCTGCCCAGCCAGCGGTTCCCGCAGAACCCGCGACCCCGCAGGCGCCCACAGCGCCCCAGACGCCGCGGAATCTTCCCTCCATTCCGGCGGGCAGCAGCGGCGATGCCTGGCTCGCCGCCACCCCCGTACTGGCGTCCACCCGGCCTAACTTCACCCAGCAGCCCCGCTCCACCGTCTTCCTGGACGCCACCACCGGGATCCTGGTCCACCGCAACCAGACCCACCACCTCGACCTCGCCGGCCGGTCGGCCGCGGACATTCTCACCGCCGTCTTCCACACCATCCCCGAGGGCGTGGAACGGATCTACATCACCGCCGGCGACCCCTGGCACCGCGACGCGGACCGCTACCCCTACCTCCGCGACGCCGTCTCCGCCTGGCTGAACGCGCCGATCCCGGGCTGGCGCACCGACACCGGCCGCGGCCGCGACCGGATGGCCGGGCACTTCGTCCACGCCCGCAACCCCGTCGGGCGCTACCAGCGGGACAACGGCGACAGCCACGTGGAGATCCGCTCGGTGGGGGAGTGGTTCGACACCGGCGAAGACGACCCGCACACCGTCCGCGACGCGTTCGTGCTGCTGTGGCAGGCCCTGCGCCGCCACTGGAACGACGCCGTCCTCATGGGCTCCCCCTCCCAGACCGGCCGCGACCTGTGGACCCGCACCATCCCCGCCCGAGGCCAGCACGCCGACGGCTTCCCCGTCCTCTCGGAGGAACTGCGCGGCCTGCTGCACGCCACCGCCGGGCAAGGCCGCAACGAACTCCTCACCCCGCCCCGCGTCCCAGACCAGCTGCCCCAGCTCGTCGAGTACGACCGCACCTTCGCCTACGCCAAGCACACCTGGAAATCCCCCGTCGGCACCCCCCGCCGCGTCACCGCCGCCACCTTCGCCGCCTGGTCCGAGAAAGAACAGACGCGCGCCCTGTACGGGAGCGGGCACTGGCAGATCCGCGTCACCGTCCCCGACAACTGGAACCACGTCGGGCTCCTCCCGGCTCCCGCGCCCGGAGACCGCGCCTGGCACTACCCGGCCGAACCCGGCGCCACCTTCACCACCTGGGCCGGCGGCCCCGAGGTCCACACCGCCATGACCAACCCCCTCACCCCGTGGAGGATCGAAATCCTCGACGGAATCCTGTGGGAGGACGGCAAACCCCTGGACGACTGGGCCAAGAAGCTCAAGGAGGCCTGGGCCAACCTCTCCGCCCAGGCCCACTTCCAAGGCGACCCGCAGCAGGCCCGCGCCGCGCACCTCGCCTCCCGAGCCGTGCGCTCGATCCTCCTGTACGGCATCGGCGCCTTCGCCCAGCGCCCGCGCATGGTCACCGGCACCACCCCCCGGTCCATGGAGCGCGACGTGCCGCCCGACGCCGAGGTCATCGGCTTCGACGACGAGCTGATCACCTGGCAGAAGCCCACCGGCTTCGCCCGCGACCCCAACGCCCACCCCGAATGGGCCGCCGCCATCTGGTCCGGCGCCCGCGCCGCGCTGCTCACCCAGCGCCACCGCGACGACGACACCTACGCTGGCGCCCTGCACACCCCGCCCGGCACCGTCGTCGCCTTCCGCACCGACGCCCTCTACCTCACCCAGCGTCAGGACTGGCCCTACCACCACCAGCCCGGCGACTACCTCCTGCGCGGCCACCTCACAGGCCCCCACGCCGCACCCGCCACGGAAGAAGAGCTCCTCGCGCTGCGGGAAGCCGGACGAGCGGCGCTCACCGCTGAGCGGGAGGCGTGATGCCACGCCGCAACACACGCGCCCCGCACGGCGAACTGAACGAGGCGGCACGCCTCGCCGACCGGCTCCAGCAAGCCGGCTACACCCGACGCGACATCGCCCGCATCCTCGACCGCGACCCCTCCCTGGTCTCGCAGTTCTACACGAAGAACAAGGGCGCGGCCTTCGTCCCCGCCCTGCGGCAGGTCGTGGCCGCCCTCGAGGTCGGCGGCATCACCGACCTGCCCGAGCTCGCTGCCATCGCCGCCCGCCACACCCAGCGTCGCACCACCGCCTCCGGAGCCCGCGCCCGCGTGCGCAGCAAGGCCGTCCTGATCACCCCCACCGGCACCGGCACCGGCCGCGTGGGCGCCCAGGCCATCGCCTCCGGCTCCGCACGCCTGCGCCCCCTCATCGCCGAAGCAGCCCGCCAGGGGCTGCGGCTGGCCTTCACCGTCCGCCTGGCCAAGACCGGCTACCTGCACCCCTCCGGCAGCCGCACCGACTCGCCCGGCATCCGCCGGGACGTCACCCAGCGCGCCGACCACACCGAGGAACGCTCCTACGGCTCCGCCCAGACCGGCGGCTTCGACGCCGCCGACTTCGCCCGCCGCGTCGACGCCGTCGGCGGCGACGTCACCGCGGCCGTGCACCAGTGGCTGGTCCAGACCGGGCGCATCCACCCGGACGCCCACATCACCCACCTGGAGATCCGCACGTGGCGCCCCCGCTGAACAGGCCCCGCGAAGCCTGCCCAGGCGCCCCGGCACGTGTCAGCCGCTTCAGCGAAGCAGCTTCCTCACGCCCCCGGCGCCTGCGGCCTTTGCCCGGCCAGCGCCCATGTCACCTCGCCGAGCTCTCCGCCTTGGCGCCAGAACGCCAGGCTGCCCGTAGCGACCAGCCGGTCCAGCAACTCTGCGGTCTGGTGGGAGGTGTGGCCGCACAGGCGGCCGAGCTCCTCCATGTCAGCGGTGTGCGCGGGGCCGGGGGACAGGTGCGCCGCTAGGGCGAGCGCCACCAGCCGTGTCGTCGAGGGTGTATCGCGGCGGACGTCCAGCTGGCAGGGGCTGAGCGCCCAGTGGGCGGCGCGGCGGCGCGCCGTCCGGCCCGGTGTCTGGTCTCGTACCGCGTAGTCGAGCACCTGCACCTGCACGGGTGCCGACCTCAGGTCAGGGGCCCGCAGCCAGTGGCCCTCGGCAAGCTCGTCCCACACCTCCGAGCGCCCGCGCAGACGCATGCCGCGCAGGAGCCCTGCGGGCATCCGGACGAGTCCGTCGGCGCCGGCGCGCAGCGCGCACTGCAGGGCGAGCAGCCTGGCGGCCGGGGAGGCGGACCGCGGCAGCGCCGTCGCCAGGTAGGTGAGCATCTCCCGCACCCGCCGGCGCTCATCCCCGCCCGGCCCGCGCGGCTCGCGCGCAGCCGCGGGCGGAGGAGCGGCTGGCGGGAGGGCTGCGAGCAGGGTGTCCGGGACGACGGCCCGTGTCGCCGGTGGCGGCAGCGCAGGCGTCAGCCAGCCGCCATACGCGGCCGCCGCGGTCGCGGGTGAGGGCGAGCCGGACTTGGCTGGCGCACCCGCGGTGGCGCGGGTGCCAGAGGCAGCCCTGGGTGCGGCACTGGCAGGTGCGCAAGTGCGCGGGCAGCGCGTCGCCGCGGGCGTGGCAGGCCAAGTGCTCCAGGGCCGCCAACCGCGCAGAGGCTGCCGGGAGCGGGGTGTGGGCATGGCAGCGGACGCAGATGAGGGCGCATCCGCCCGGCTGCGGGCGCAGCTCCACCGTCCAGATGCGCCGTACTGCGGCGCCAGCGAGCCTCATCGGCAGGAGGTCCTCCCCTCTGTTCGTGCCCGAGGTCCGGGCCTTCCCCAGCGGGCGTTCCGGGCAGCGGGCACCGTAGTGCAGAAACCTGCCCTGTCCTCGGCCGCGCCCGCAGGGCAAATAGTGCAGGTTTCTGCACTGACAGGGCAGATGCCTGCACCTTCCGATGGTGGGGTGACGATCATCCCGCCCGACCCCGACTTCACCGCCCTGCGAGTCGCACTGGCACGGCTGCGGGGCGAGCGGGGATGGACCTTCGACGAGCTGGCCGAGCGCACCGGCCTGTCCCGGCGCACCCTCATCGACCTCGAACACGGCCGCACCGCAGGAAACCTCACCACCTGGCACGCCCTGGCCCACGCCTTCGCCGTCCCCCTTGAGCGCCTCCTCGCCACCCTGTGCGAGGGGCACCCCGCCCCGGGTGTCGCACCGGCCTGAAGCTGGCCGTGCCGAAGCCGCCCAGCGCCAGAGGGAACCACTCGCACAGGTGAGAACACCTCGAACGCTCTGACTGCCTCCCGTGCGCACGTTCCCGACGCCTGCTCTGATCATGTGACCTCGGCGGAGCCCTGCGTCCGGCACCGGCGTGGCTCCTGGCACGGTCACCGTCATGCATCTCCCAGCCCCCCGCGCCGATCGCCACTGTGACGGCCGCCGGCCTCCCCATCGCCCCCGCAGACCACCCCTGACAGCCCCAGTCACGTGCTGCGGGCAGCACAGCCCCGTCCCTGCTGCCGTAGCGGCAACCGCATGGACGGTGCCCGCGGCGACGGTCGGCCGGTCGCCCTGCACCTCGCCGCAGATGCGTTCCATGCCTTCCGACTGCACATCAGCGGCGGCACCGTCCATCTCCACGCCGGCGGCAGCGCACAACGCCGTACTCCTCACGCCCTCCTGTGCCTCCGGCACCGCGCCGACGACCCCTGCGGGCTGTCGCTACCCCGGGTGCTCGGTGCCCGCTCCGTGCGGTTGATCTGCAACAGCACCGAGGCATGTCGAGGCTCTCCCGACCCCCTTGAAGCCTGCCCGACCCGGGGGCCCTGCGAGGTCCCGCCCCTGGGCAGAGACACGCCCAGGACCGCCCACCCGCAGCCCCTGACATCTTGAGGACCTTCACCGCCATGAAGCCCACCGACGAACAGGCCGCCGCCACCGATGCCTTCCGAGCCGGCGAGCACCTCGCCCTCCAAGCCGGAGCCGGTACCGGCAAGACCACCACGTTGGCCCTGCTTGCCCGGAACACCAAGCGCCGCGGCCGCTACGTCGCCTACAACCGCGCCGTCGCCCAGGACGCCACCGCGCGCTTCCCCCGCACCGTCCAGTGCAAGACCACCCACTCCCTGGCCTACGCCGCCATCGGCCACCGCTACAGCCACCGCCTGAACGCGCCCCGCCGACCGGCCTGGCAGACCGGGAAGGCCCTCGGCCTCGCCAAAGGCATCCGCATCGGTGAGCGAGAAATCTCCCAACGGGCCCTGTCCAACGCCCTGCTGCGCACTGTCAGCCGCTTCTGCCACGCCCCCGAGGACACCATCGCCTTCCAGCACGTGCCGCGGCTGCGCGGCCTGGAAGACAAGGAAGCGCACCAAGAACTCGCCGCCCACATCGTCCCCGTCGCCCGCAAGGCCTGGAGCGACCTGCAGGACACGCACGACGGATGCGTCCGCTTCGAACACGACCACTACCTGAAGATCTGGGCCCTCACCCGCCCCAGGCTCGACGCCGACTACCTGCTCCTGGACGAGGCCCAGGACACCGACCCCGTCGTCGAGCAGATCTTCCTCGCCCAGCGCGGTCACGCCCAGCTCGTCATGGTCGGCGACTCCGCCCAGGCCATCTACCACTGGCGCGGCGCCAAAGACGTCATGGTCGGCTTCGAGGGCACCCAGTCCACCCTGTCGCAGTCCTTCCGCTTCGGACCCCGCCTCGCCGACGAGGCCAACCGCTGGCTGCACCTGGCCGACGCCCCGATCCGGCTCACCGGCACGCCCGAGGTACCGACCGAGATCGGGGCTGTCGACCACCCCGACGCCGTGCTGTGCCGCACGAACGTCGGAGCCATGGCCCAGGTCATCGCTCTGATGGCTGCAGGACGTCGAGTCGCCCTCGTAGGAGGCGGAGACAGCCTGCGCGCCCTGGCCGAGGCAGCCCGCGACCTGAAAGAAGGCCGCCGCACCCACCACCCCGAACTGGTCCTCTTCCCCTGCTGGGGCGACCTGCAGGACTACGCCTCGCACGACCCGGCCGGACGAGACCTTCAACCGCTGGTCAACCTCGTCGACAGCCACGGCGCAGACACCATCCTCGCCGCCGTGGCCCGCCTGGCCCCGGAACAGCACGCCCACGTGACGGTGTCCACCGCACATAGGGCAAAGGGACGCGAATGGCCCCGCGTGCTGATCGCTGGCGACTTCGCCCAGCCGCAGGGTGACGTACAGGCGGGCCTGGCCGGCTCACCCGCGTCGACCAGGCCGGTCGACGACGCTGAAGCCCGCCTCGCCTACGTAGCCGTCACCCGCGCCCGCCACCACCTGGACCTCGGGGGGCTGTCCGAGGTACGTGACGGCTCCGGCAGCGCCACAGAGCCCGCCAGGCCAGAGTCCCGCGCCCGCTCCGTGTAGCCGACCAGGGCTTCGCCATCCCTCCGGACGGCGTCCCCGGCGAAGCCGGAGGCTGCCACCAGTTCCGGCTCACTGCCGGGCGGGCCTGCACAACTAGGCCGACGAGGCCGTCCAGGACATCCGGATGCGGGTCGTGTGGAGTGACTCCACCGCATATGTCGTAGCCCCTTATATCGAGGAAGCGCTCGCCGAAGTACGGTCGGGTTTCGCGCGGCGCTGCACCGGTGGGGAGCCGTACGGGCGCGTGTCGTCCGGAAGCGGCAACACCTGGACGTGGCCGCCCGTGCCGCCCCAGCCCGCCGCGAGCGCATTCACGGGCTGCTCCACTCGCGCAGTGCCTTGAAAACAGAGTCGCTGTCGAATTCGTGGCCCCGGTCCAGGCTCTTTAGGAGGGCTGTGGAACTCGTCATGCGGTCGGGGTAGTACAGCTCGGGCGCCAGGCAGGTGGGGCAGTCGCTCAGGAGGCAGAACGGTGAGAGGGGGAAGGGTTCGTCGTTTGGGGGGATGAGGTAGAGCTGGTCGTCTGCCAGAGGGTGTGCCGTGTCGAAGGAAACCGTTGCGAAGTCGGGGTGGTCGCCCATCAGGGCCAGGCCTGATACACGGAACTTCCCGGCGTCGGGCGTCCATTGAAGGCGGTCGGTGTGGACCCATCGGGTGTGGGCGAGGAATGCGCATCCCGACAGGCTGCTGAGCATCAGCGGTTCGATGCGTTCAAGGCTCCTCTCCAGCTCGGCCCGTGTCCGGGGGCCTGCGCCGTGACGGATCTTGTTGCGGAGCTCGACCAATTGGTCAAGGTCGGCGACCAGGCCCTTTTTGCCCTTCTTTCGAGCTGTTGCCTCGACGAGGCCGGCGGCCGGGTCTCCGTGCTGGCGTGCGTCGTCGGCTACTGCCCTGACTACCCCCACCCAGTGGCCGAGGGAGACACCGCCCCGCTCAACGGACTGGCTCCACTGGGTGATGGCCGGCAGATCCTGTCGGCCGCGGTCGGTGGCCAGGGCAAGGGCCATGATGCCCAGAGACAGGATCAGGGACTCGGTGCCTTGGATGGCTGCCTCGTGCTTTTCCGCCAGGGACAGGGAGTGGCGGAACTTGCGGACCGCGCGGGCTACGGCGTAGGGGTACGAATCCTGGAACAGCTTGTAGGGCTCGTTGTGCCGGCGCAGGTTCTGCGCGGTCAAGGAGCTGATCGCGGCGGCGTCATCGAGCCGCCCGCGCCGGGCCGAACCGGTTCCGCTTTCGAAAATCTGCGTCCGTTTGCGCTGGAGGTCGTCCTGGATGCGTGCGGCTTCCCGTTCACCTTCGTCGAGCATGGCGAGGGCGGCGCGGATTTCCGAGAGGCTGCCGTCACACTTGGGGATCCAGATGTCGGCCATCTCACGGGCCTTGATGCGAGGGATGACTCCGTACTTCGGCAGTTGCTGCTCGGCCAGAGCGCTGGACAGGTAGGCGATCACGTACTCGTGGGGCAGAGGCTCCTCGGTGAGCCGGATGACGATCAGGCCTTGGCCGGGCTGCACGCCGTCGTACTGGCGCGGCACGCACGTCCAGTGGCGTGTCCCGGCGAGGTCCCGTCCGATGATGTCGCCCTGCCGCAACCGGCGGCGCGGTTCGCGCTGGTCTACGCGCAGGGGCAGGTCTGCCACGTCCGGCAGCGTGCTGGTCAGCAGGGTGGGTGTCAGAACCCGCCGTCGCTCGTCCGTGTCCGTCGCATCCGGTTCTTCGTCCAGATCGGCTTTGCGTACGGACCCGGAAAAGATCTCAGCGAAGTCCCCCAGACGGATGCCTTCCTGCGCGGCCCGCTGCATCTCATGGATCTGACGGAATCGCCACAGTGACAGGTTGTAGTCTTCTGCGGAGATGTCCGCGCTGGTCACGCAGAAGCTCTGCTCGGACCGGGCACGTCGGCGCTCGCTGCTGTGCCGCAGCCGCCAACGCCGCATGAGATCCGGGAGGTTGTTGCGCGTGTGATCGACGGCGTCCAGGACGCTGTCGGGAGCCGGCCCGAGCTTGTCCTGCGCCAGCAGCGGCTCACGCCGGTCGTCCAGGCTGAAGCCGTCCGCCGTCAGCTCGTAGAACCACACGCTGTCGGCCTGTCCGGCGTCCTTGGTGAAGAACAGGATCGCCGTCGAGACCCCCGCATACGGCTTGAAAATTCCGCCGGGCAGCTGCACCACAGCCTCCAGCCCATGCACGTCCACCAGCAGGCGCCGAAGTTCGATGTGCGCGGAACCCGAGCTGAACAGCAGACCGGCGGGGACGATCACAGCCGCGCGTCCCTTCGGCTTCAACAGCGCCAAAACCATGGCGAGATGAAGAAGCTCGGCCCTCTTCGTACGCACCATTGCGAGCAACTCGGGTGCGACGGCCTCGTAGTCGATGCTGCCCGCGAACGGGGGATGAGCCAGGACGACTGAGTAGCGCTCACACTCGGCCCCAGCGCCCTCCCCCAGATTATCCCGGTAGCGCAGATCGGTACCCTCAAAGCCCTGAAGAGCCAGCCGCATGCTGCTCAACCGCAGCATGGTTGCGTCGAAGTCAAACCCGTGGGTCCTGCCGCTCACCTCCGCCGCGCTCTGCCGCGCGGTGTCCGGGCGGGACCGTCTGACGAACTGAGCCGCAGCAGCGAGGAGACTGCCTGTGCCGCAGGTGGGATCGCACACCTCGTCGTCAGCTCCGGGCTCCGCCATCGCCGCCATCAGAGCCGCCAGATGGGGAGGTGTACGGAAAGCACCGTAGCGACCGGCCGTGGCGACGTGGGCGAGCAGGTGCTCATACAGAGCGCCCGCGTTGGCATCCCCACCTGAGAGCGCCTCCTCCAGCAGGCCCACAACCCTGGCGAGGAGATTGGGAGTCGGAAGCGTGAAACGAGCATCCGTGACGAACTGCGAATAGTTCACCCCGGCGAAAGTGTGACGACGCAGCCAGGGAAACACCTCGTCGGTCATCGACGCGTACATACGTTGAGGCGTCAGGCGGATCACGTGGGACCAGCGCAGATGCTGCTCGTCCTGAGCGAAGACTGGCTGCCGCTGCGGGGGTTCCTGCCGAACAGTCTCCCGCTCCCAGTTTTCCTGGACGGCGTCCAGCTCACGGAGACAGAGGAGGTGGGATATCTGCTCCACGATCTCCAGCGGACTGGAGATTCCCGCCGACCAGAAGGCGTCGAAGAGCCTGCTGGTGGTATGCCTGAGACCGTCGTTCATCACGCATCGGAGACTATCCGCGCTGTCCAGGGCCCGGTGTCGTATCCCGGTAAAGCGGCGGGCGCGTGCGCCACGAACGCCCTATTACCCAAGAGCGTGCTGACCGTGCATGTTTTGCCCAGGCCCGGCAGCGGCGCCAGCACACGAGCGGGCCGGATCTCGAGCCTTCGCCGAGGCATGGCTGCCCAAGCGCGTGGGGCCCGACCCGTGTGCGGGCCATCGACGTCGACACGTCATCAGCGGGCCATTGCCGCCCTGCGACCGCTCTGCCTTCAGCGGCCAGTCCAGAGTGGCAAGTCCTGCCGGCCCGGAAAACTGCCACACGCTGCGTATCACCGGCAGTTGCACGATCCGCCGAGACGACCGGCAACGAGGAAACTGCACCTGCTCTGCAACGGCATCCGAGCGGCAAGCCGGTACAAGTGGTGGAAAGTGTGCGGGTGTTGTGAGGGATGCCTCTAGTATGACCCTCTGCGCTGGCGTCCCGAGCGCCCCTTCTGCCCGCCCAACACCGCACGTCACCCCTTACCGGCCGGGGATGGGGAGATTCGGAGCACCTCGACTGTGTACCTCACCCGCTTTTCCGCCCGCGGCTTCCGTTCCCTGGCCCGCATCGAGGACATCCCGGTCAGCAGTCCGACGATTCTGGCCGGCCACAACGACGGCGGGAAGAGCGCCGTACTGACAGCGCTGGCTTTTCTGCTGGGCGAGCACCGGCTGACAGGCGAGGACCGCACCTACGAGCAGGCGGAAGGATCCGCAGGCGGCCGCCGTTGCTCCAGCACTTCGGTTGAAGGGGATTTCCGCCTCGATGCCATGGAACAGTCCGCTACCGGCCTGCCGCAGACGGTCCGGATCCGCCGTATCTCCGAAGAGGGCCAGCCGGCCCAGTGGCAGTTCTTCGGTTCCCGGCCGGCCGACAGCCGGCTCCACGACATGAGCCGCCTACTGAAGGGCCAGCTCGCCGAGCTGGCAGCCGAGTTGTCAGTCTTCCCGGACGGCCCCCTCAGAGGCGACCTGCTGCAGGCCCTCACCGCCTACGCGGCCACCGCGCCGCAGGTGGAGCAGTGGCAGCCGCTGCCCAAGGAGCTCCAAGAGCGTCTGCCGCGCCTGCTGCCGTTCGGAGGTAAGGACGAGAGGCCCGACGACGCGGTGCGTACCGCGCTGAGCAGCTGCTACGAAACCTACCTGGAGGATGACACGTTCCAGGGCCGGGTCCGGGAGATCGAAACGGAGATCGTCCAGCGCCTGGAGAAGGAAGCCGACTCCCTGTGCCGGCACATCCGCCAGCACTGCCGGGAGTTCGTGGGCGTGCAGGTCAGGCCCGAGGTCTCCTTCAAGGGCGGCTTCAAGCGCGCCCCCTTGGAAGTCTCCAAGGCCGACGGAGAGCCGGTGGACCTCACCCGCTCCGGGCAGGGCAGCAATCGCCGGATCGCGCTCGCGGTATGGGAATGGACCAGCAACCTGCTCGAGAACAGCGAACTCGTCACGGGGGAGGGGAGCGACGCCGAGCCGACCCAGACGATTGTCGTCTACGACGAGCCCGACACGCACCTGGACTACCGCCACCAGCGCACCGTCATGGACATCATCCGCAAACAGTGCGCCCTGCCCCACGTCAGCGTCGTCGTCGCCACCCACTCGATGAACCTCATCGACGGCGTCGACATCGCCGACGTCGTCCATCTCCGCCTCGGCGACAACGGCCGCACCATCGTCGAACGTCTCACGGACCAGTCCCACGAAGGGATCGACTTCCACCTCGGACAGATCGCCTCCGCCGTGGGACTGCGCAACTCCGTCCTGCTGCACGAACGGTGCTTCCTCGCCGTCGAGGGCCCCACGGAACAGCAGTGCCTGCCGCTGCTGTTCCGCCTCTCCCAGGGCCTGCCGCTGCAGGCGGCGGGCATCGCCCTGTGGGCCTGCGGCAACAACGAAGGCGCCCTCCGCCTGGCCGGGTACCTGGTCAAGAACCGCCGCACCGTCATGCTGATGGTCGACGCTGACAGCCGCGCCAACAAGCACTTCAGGACGGAAAGACTGATCAAGGCCGGACTCGACCTTGACACCCAGGTCACCTGGATCGGCGAGGCAGACGGGTTCAACGAACTCGAGGAACTCTTCACCGACGACCAGTGGGCCACGGCCGCCAACACCCACTGGATGCGCCCCGCAGGCGTCCGGTGGACCGCGGAGGACTTCACAGCACACCGCGGCGGCAAGTTCAGCGCCCACCTCCTGACCATGATCAAAGAACAGGCGGAGCACACCAGCCCCGACGGCAAGGACGACATGCTCTACGGCCTGGTCACCACCCTCAAAACCCGCGAAGACGTCCCCTCGCAGCTGACCAAGGCCTTCAGCGACCTCCGGGCCCTGGCTTCCTGACCGGCCTCACCGCGCGCCGCTGCAGCATCCGCTCCTTGCGCTGCTGCAGCGTCGGCGCCGTCCAGACATGCCAGCCCACCCCCACGACGTGCTGCCGGCCATGCCCGCGCGCCTCAATTCCACACCAGCGGCACCCGCCCGGTGCAACGGTGGATCCCGGACTGGTAGAACGCGATAACGACATCACATCCTCCTTCCCCCTGCCTCCCATCTTGCCGCCTGCCACTGACAATCACCCGGTGGCACACAGCAGCCGCAAGCCCGCAGCGCCGCAGGCGGAGAAACCGTTCACCACAGACACCGCACACCCCCTGCAGAACGTCGTTTATCAGGAAAACCTCCCGCAGCTGGCCCCACAGTGGTTACGGTCTGTCCCCATGCGGTTCTTGCACACTTCGGACTGGCACCTGGGCCGCCGGTTCCACACAAAAGACCTGATCCCCGCCCAGGAAGCCTTCCTCGACCATCTGGTCGACACAGCTCGGAGCGAGAACGCCGACGCCATCCTCGTGGCCGGCGACCTCTACGACCGGGCCATCCCCAGTCTGGACGCCGTGCGCCTGTTCAACCGCGCCCTGCACCAGCTCGCTGACCTCGACGTACCGATCATCATGATCAGCGGAAATCACGACTCGGCCCACCGCCTCGGTGTCGGATCTGGCCTCTTCGCCCGCGCCAGGATCCATCTGCGCACCGATCCCGCCACCTGCGACGTCCCGGTCCTCCTCGACGACACCGACGGCCCGGTCGCCGTGTACGGCATCCCCTACCTCGAGCCGTCGATGGTCCGCACCCAGCTGGAGGCAGAAGCCACCTCCCACCACGCGGTGCTGACCGCAGCCCTGGACAGGATCCACAGCGACCTCACCCACCACCAGCCGGCCGGAACCCGCTCGGTGGTCATCGCCCACGCCTTCGTCACCCCCGGCAGCGGCCAGAGCGAAGACCAGCAGGTGACGGAGTCCGACAGCGAACGCGACCTCAGCGTCGGCGGTATCGCCCACGTCGGCGCGGACGTCTTCGACGGCATCGACTACGTCGCCCTCGGCCACCTCCACGGCCCCCAGAAGGTCACCGACCGAGTCCACTACAGCGGCTCCCCGCTGCCCTACTCCTTCTCCGAGGCCACCCACACCAAGTCCTGCACCCTGGTCGACCTCACCTCCTCCGGCACTGCTCCCGCCGTCAGGCGCCTCGACTGCCCGACCCCTCACCGCCTGGAACGCGTCGAAGGCCTCCTCGAGGACCTTCTCACCCAGCCCGCCCACGAACACTTGAAGGACGCCTGGCTCGAGGTCACCCTCACCGACACAGCCCTGCCCTTCGAGGCCATGGCCCGGCTACGCCGCCGCTTCCCCGACACGCTCAGCCTCAAGCACGAGCGGGCCTTCATCCCCGCCCAGGCCACGGACACCCCCACCTACACCGAACGCCTCCGCGGCCGCAGCGAACTCGACATCGCCGGCGACTTCATCACCGACATGCGCGGCACCGCCCCCACGCCCGACGAACACGCCCTGCTCCAGCAGGCCGTCGACGCCGCCCGCGTGAACGAACTGCAGAAGGAAACCGTCTGATGCGCCTGCACCGCCTCACCCTGCAGGCCTTCGGCCCCTTCGCCGGCACCCACACCGTCGACTTCGACGCCCTGACCGCCGACGGCCTGTTCCTCCTGCACGGCGACACCGGCGCCGGGAAGAGCACCCTGTTCACCGCCATCTGCTTCGCCCTGTACGGCGAACCCCCGGTCGACCGCGACCTGATGCTGCGCAGCCACCATGCCCCGGCCGACCTGCTCACCCAGGTCACCCTGGACGTCACCATCGCCGGCCAGCGGCTGCTTATCGAGCGCGTCCCCCAGCAGACGCGCCCCAAGAGGAACGGCACGGGTGACACCGTCCAGAAGGCCGAGACCCGGCTCAGCCGGTTCACGACCGATGCCCTGGGACAGGGCCACTGGGAGGCCTCCAGCAAGTCCCACCAAGAGGCCGGCAAGGAGATCAAGGACCTGCTCGGCATGAGCCGGACCCAGTTCTGCCAGGTGGTGCTCCTGCCCCAGAACGAGTTCACCAAGTTCCTCTACGCCGATGCCGGCAAGCGCCGCGAACTCCTCGGCAAGCTCTTCCACAGCGACCGGTACGCCTTCATCGAACGCTGGCTGAACGACCACAGCCGCACCACCCAGAAGAGCCGCGACGCCGCCCGCGACGAGGTGCTGCACCTGGCGGCCCGCATCCACCAGGCCGCCGGCCCGGACCTGAAATCGCAGTACGACGCCCCCACCCCCGACGCCGCGCACGCCCTGACCGGCCCCGCACTGGCCTGGGCCCAAGACCTCATCCAGGCCAGCCAGGCCGACGCTGCCACCGCCCAGGCCGAGGCCGAGAACGCGAAAAAGAACCAGCTCACCCACCAGAAACTGGAAGCCGCCACCCGCGAACTGCACGCCCGGCAGACCACCCACGCCACCGCCCGCACCCAGTTCGACCGGTTGGATGAACAGACCCCCCACCAACAAACCCTCAGCCGGCGCCGGGAACAAGCCCGGCGCGCCCAGCAACTGGCACCGCTGCTCCACACCGTCAGCACCGCCCGCACCGACCACACCCGAGCCCAGGAACTCGAAAACGCCGCACGCACCCCGCTGCTTTCCGAACACGCCACGCTCCCGGCCGCCGACCTCGCCGCGGCCGGGCAGCGCACGCGCGACGACATCGCCGTGCTAAACACCCTGCTTCCCGAGGAAACCACCCTCCACCAGCTTACCGCCGATCTGAAGCGCATCGACGCCGAACGGCAGGACTTCACCGTCCAGCAGCGCACCGCCCGCGACTGGCTTGAGCAGGAGACCACCCAGCGCACCACCCTCCAAGCCCGCCGTGAAGCCGCCCGCCAGGCCGAGGAAGAAAGCCGCCGCCACCAGACCCAGCTCGACATCCTCAACGGCCGCGTCGCGGCCGCCGAACGCCGCGACGCCCACCTCGCACAGATCACCACTACCGAGCAGCGCCTGGCCGCCGCCGAGAAGGAAACCGAACAGGCAGTCCAGGCCCACATCGACATCCGCCGCCGACGCACCGAGGGCATGGCCGCCGAACTCGCCGCTGGCCTCACCGACGGCGCACCATGCCCGGTCTGCGGCTCGTGCTCCCACCCGGCTCCCGCCCAGGCTCCCGACGGGCATCCCACCCGCGAGGACGAACAAGCCGCCGAGAAAACCCACCAGCGCGCCCAGCAACAGCGCGACAAGATCGCGGCCGAACTGCAGCAGCTTCGCGAGAACGCCGCCGGTGCCACCGGCGAAGCCGGCGACACCCCGCTGGCCAGCCTCAAGACCGAACACGAGGCACTCGCCGCGCAGCTGGCCGACTCCCTCGAACGTGCCGCAGACCGCGGGACCGTCGAGGAGGGACTCCTCGCGCTGGACCGCGAACACATCACCATGACCGAGCAGGACAGTGTCGCCACCGCCGGCCTGTCCGCCCGCAACGCCAGCTACGACACCCTGTCCCAGCGGCAAGCAGAGCTCACCGAGAAACTCGATGCCGCCCGCGGCACCGCCCCCACCCTGGCGGCCCGCATCGACGACCTCACCCGCACCGCCGACCACCTCGAGCAGGCAGCCGAGGCATCACGCACCGCCGCCACCGCCACCCAGACCCTGCACACTCGTACCAGCGAAGCCACCGCCGCCGCCACATCCCAGGGCTTCGACAACCTCGCTGCCGCTGAACAAGCCGTGCTCAGCGCCAAGGACCTCCACGAACTGGAGGAAGAGATCAACCAATGGCGCGAGGCCCGCGCCTCCCACCAGACCGTCCTCGACGACCCCGTCCTGCAGGAAGCAGCAGCCCAGCCGGCCGCCGACGTCGAAGCTGCGACAGCCCTGCGCACGGCCGCAGACGACCAGCACGCGCTAGCGGTCACCACCGCCAGCACCGCCCGGGCCCGCACCACCGACCTCACCGACCTCAGCACCACCCTGGCCGGGGTCGTCGAACGCCTGGAAGCACTCGAGCAGGCCCACAGCATGGCCCGTCACCTCGCCGACCTGGCCACCGGCAATGCCTCCGGCACCCGGGTCCGCATGCAACTGGAGGCCTACGTCCTGGCCGCCCGCCTCGAACAAGTCGTCGCCGCTGCCAACACCCGCCTGAGCCTGATGTCCGAAGGCCGCTACACCCTGCGCCACTCCGACCACCAAGCCGCCCACGGCGCCCGCTCCGGCCTCGGCCTGGAAATCACCGACTCCTGGACCGGCCGCCCCCGCAAGACCGACACCCTCTCCGGCGGCGAATCCTTCTTCGCCTCCCTCTCCCTCGCCCTCGGCCTGGCCGACGTCGTCACCCACGAAGCCGGCGGCAACCCCCTGGACACCCTCTTCATCGATGAAGGCTTCGGCACCCTCGATGACGACACCCTCCACAACGTCCTCGACGTCCTGGACTCCCTACGCGCCCACGACCGCACCGTCGGCGTCATCAGCCACATCCCCGAACTACGCCGCCGCATCACCCAGCGACTGCACGTCCGAAAAGGCCCCACCGGCTCCACCCTCGCCCACCTGACCGAAGCAGCCGAATAACCTGCACCCAGGAGAGCGGAACCCCCGCCCTCCGGGAGCACCCAGCCGACCCCACGGAGCGCTACACCTCCATGGCCCCCGACATCGAGCTACGGCCCCACCAAAAAGAGGCCGTCGCCGCCACGACCGCCACGCTCCGCGACCACGCCCGCGCGAGCGTGATCGCCGCTTGCGGCACGGGCAAGACCCTGATCGCCGCCCGCACCACCGCCCGCATCGCCCCGCGCGGCCGCGTACTGGTGCTCCTGCCGACGCTGGACCTGCTGTCCCAGACGATCCGTTCATGGCGCACCGCAGGACGCAAAGGCGCCGCTATCGCGGTCTGCTCAGCACGCCAGGCCCTCGACCACGAACCAGTGGGCGCCGACACCCCGCTGACCACCGATCCCGGCGAACTGACCGCCCTCGCCACACCCTCCCGTACCGGCCCCGTCACCGCCTACGCCACCTACGCCTCCCTGCCCGCCGTCATCGCCGCCCACCGCGACCACGGCCTCCTTGCCTGGGACCTGGTCGTCGTCGACGAGGCCCACCGCACCGCCGGCCGCCTGGGCAAGGCCTGGGCCGCCGTCCACCACGACGACCAGCTCCCCGCCGCCCGCCGCCTCTACCTCACCGCCACCCCCCGCCTCTGGAACCCCGACGACGCCCAGGACGGCGACACCGAGACCGTGGCCTCCATGGACGACGAAACCCTCTTCGGCCCCGTCGCCTACCGGCTCACCCTCTCCGACGCCATCGACCTCGGCCTGCTCGCCGACTACCAGATCCTCGTCCCCGTCGTCACCGATCAAGACCTGCGCGACTGGCTCGCCACCGGCCCCGGCGCCGGCGTCGACGGACTACGCCTGGCCGGCCGCCAAGTCGCCGCCCTGCGCGCCATCCACGACCACCAACTGCGCCGCATCCTCACCTTCCACCACCGCGTCGCCGACGCCCGCGCCTTCGCCACCACCCTGCACGACACCGCCGCCACCCTCCCCGCCGAGCTGCGCCCCGAAGGCCTGTGGGCGGACTGGATCAGCGGCACCCACGCCCCTCCGGTCCGCCGCCGCCTCCTGCTCGAGTTCGCCTCCCACACTGACCCCCACACCCCGGCCGTACTGTCCAACGCCCGCGTCCTCGGTGAAGGCATCGACGTCCCCGCCATCGACGCCGTCGTCTTCGCCGACCCCAAGAACAGCCCCGTCGACACCGTCCAGGCCGTCGGCCGCGCCCTCCGCCAGACCCCCGGAGCCGGCAAGAAGGCCACCCTCGTCGTCCCCGTCTACCTCACCCCCGGCGAAAATCCCGACGACCTCCTCGGCGCTGACGCCTACACCCCGCTCTGGCACACCATCCAAGCCTTGCGCGCCCACGACGACCGCCTCGAAGCACGCCTCGCCGATCCCCGCACCCACCGCCCCACCATGCCTCCCCAGGACCCCGAAGCCTGGCTCCACTTCGACCGCCCCACCCAGGCAGAGGAAGTCGCCCTCGCCCTTTCCCTACGCGTCCTGGCACCCAAGAGCGCCGAATGGCGCCGCGGCCTCAAAGCCGCCCGCCGCTACCACCACACCCACCACCACCTCGACGTCCCCCAGACCTACGAAGACACCACCGGCTACCCCCTCGGCCGCTGGCTCACCTGGCAACGCCGCCTCCACACCACCGGCGCCCTCGACGAAGCACGCGTCCACGCCCTCGAACGCCTCGGTATCATCTGGGACCCCCGCCAGCAGGCCTTCGACCGGGGACTGGCTCACGCTGCCGCCTACGCCGGCCACCACGGCCACCTCGCCGCCCCCGTCGACTACCTCCACGACGGCTTTCCTCTCGGCCGCTGGCTCGCCACCCAACGCTCCCGCGCCCACAACCTCACCCTGCAGCGCACCGCCGCACTGACCGCCCTGGACCGGTGGTGGAACCCGCCCTGGCCGATCACCTGGCAACGCGCCTACCACACGGCCCGTCAGCAGAGGGAGCAAGACCCGGCTGCTGTGCAAGCGGGGGAGTGGCTCACCACCCAGCGCCGGCACACCGACGACCTTCACCCCGAGCAGCTCCGGCTGCTGACGAACTTGGGAATCGACATGCCGGACGCACCAGTGTTCCGTGCCGAAGACTTCGCGCTGCCGGCACGGGAGCGGGCCTTCCAACGCGGGCTGGCCGCCGCACGCCTTTTCCTCGAACGCGAGGGTCACCTCAAGGTCCCCCAGCGGCACACCGAAGAGGTCAACGGTGAACAGGTACGGCTGGGACAGTGGCTGAGCAACCTGCGGCGCCGCCGCTCCAGTCTCAGCCCGCAGCGGCAAGCAGCGGTGGATGCGCTTGGACTGTGATCCACCGTGCCCAGCTGTCGGCTGAACCGGCTGGACGGTCGGCGGCCCTGGCGGAGCTGCTGGCCCGGCGCTCAGCGCTTGCCGCGGACACCTCCGATGATGTCCGCGACCGCTATAAGCACTGCTGCGGCAGCTCCCGGGTAGTGCGACCGTCTCGTACAGCATCCGCCACAGCGTCTTCTCCCGCAGGTGCACGTCGCGGCCCGCTGGGAGTTGCGTGCCGGGCTGCTCCAGCTGGTCGTCAGGCGGAGCCTGGACCGGTCCGACGGCCGCACACGACCAACCTGGTGCCGTACCGCGCCAAGTGATTGGCTGCCGCGTGGCGACGACCCATGAGGATGTGGCCCCCCTGCCATCCCGAGGGCCAGCCGCACTGTCAGTGGTGCCGCTTATCCTGGGAACTCGGCGGACCGTGCGCTTCTTGCGGGTCGTAGAGTCACTGCAGACGCGGAAGGTCGGGCGGGGTCATGGTGCATCACAGCGGTCCGGGGGCTCTGCATACGATGATTTGATCCAGGACCGTGAGGTCGAAGATGCTCAGGGGGATCGCCTGGCGCACAGTCACGTGGCCGACCAGCTCCGCGATGTCGCACTCATGGTTCCGGCCCCCTCAAATGTCGCGGTATGGGAGCCGTGGGGCTCGGGAAAATCCTGCGTGGCGAACTGCTTCGCCAGAACCTGAGTCGTGAACGGGGCGTCCGCTTCGTGCACTTCGACCCGTTCAAATACGCAGAGAACCCTCTGCGTAGGAACTACATCATCGCCGTTGCGACATCCGGGTCCCACGCCGCGCCGCGTACGCGGACGGGGTGTTCCGCATCTTCGAGGGGCGCAACCGGATGAAGAACTCACCGCACAGCCAGGCGCAGAACCAGCCCTCGCTCCAGCACGAACCCAGCAGTGGATGCGCACTCTCACCTCCACTGCGGCACGCCGATATGCGGCCGAGCGCCCAGACTTGGCTGCTGTCCGCGGACACAGCGGCCTACGCGGTTTCCCACAGGCCGCCCGATACCATCGCGCAGGTTTTCCGGCCCTGCGCAGGCACCCGTTCGCCGCACCTGAAATCTGGGCGGCCTTCGTGCTCAGAGTGCCGCTGCCAGAAGCCGAGTCAGCGTCCCGCGGCACACGCATTGCCCCCCGCATGCGGTCGTAGGACAGCCCTGTCAGCGCCATGGCCGACAATGAGGTCATGTGTGCACGTGTCCTTCAGAGCAGCCTGGCCTGCCGTATATCAGTGCTGGTGCGAAACCGATGAACACTGACGTCGCCAACCGCACGGCTGAGCTGCGCAACCGTCTCGGGCTCGGCGTGGTCGCCGTCGTAGGGGCCGGCCTGTCCCTTTCGGCGCGTTACCCGACCAGCGCGGGCCTCACGGCGTTGCTCTGGGATGCCCTCGACGCCGCCCCTACAGCTCGGCAGGCGCTCGCAGCCGAACTCGGCAAACCTGATGCACCGGCGAAACAGCTCATGGGAGACGACTTCACTTTCTGGGACGCAGCGTGGCGCGCAGTGGGCAGCTTCGAACCAGCCTGGCAGCGGTTCCAGCAGGAGATGGCCAACCTGGACCGCCCTCGCAGCGCGCAGCCGTCCGCCGCACACGAGGCACTTGCCGCACTGATCCACGCCGGTGCCATCGAATGCGTTGTGTCCCTCAACTGGGACACCGCCCTGGAAAGCGCCTACCGGCGCCAATACGGAGCCGACATCCCTGCCGGCATCCTGTTCAAGCCCCATGGGGATGCCGCCCGCCCCGAGCAGCCGTGGATGCTTCCCCACCTGCCCGGTACCCTCACCCCCGCCATCGAGGACCGTATCCGCCGCCTCGTCGCAGACCACCCGCGCACCCTGCTCATCGTCGGCTACTCGGAACGTGACCGCGTGGTGGTCGACCAGCTCATCGCGCCGCTCGACCAGGGATGGCGGGTGTGCCGCATCGGCCCCGAGGCGAGAGGCACAGACGACATCGCTGGCCCCGCCGATAGTGTCCTGCCTGCCCTGGCCAGCGGTGTGCGCCAGCAGGAAACCGCCTCGGCCTGGTACTCGGTCCCGTTCACCGGCAAGCGGGACATGGGCGCTGCACTGGCCGGAGAGCGCCTGGGCCCGGCCGATGTCGATGCCTGCCCCCGCCTGATGGAAGTCGACCTCCTCGTCGACGCGCTTCGCCGCTGTCACTCCGTCGTCCTCAACGGGGACAGCGGATGCGGCAAGTCCATCACCGCCTACCAGGCCTTGCGCGACCTCCTCCAAGACGGCTACGAAGTGCTCCGCCTGCGCGACGACGCCCGCAGACGTGGTGTGGGGCAGTGGATGGCCGACCTCGCCCACTATCCGCACCGCAAGGCTCTGCTGATCGACGATGCTCAGGACCTGTCCCCGGATCTGATCCGCGAGCTGGCCGAAACCGCCACCCAGGACCAGCTGGTGCTGATCGTCGCGGTGGACCACGTCGGCGGCGCCGTCACCACGTATCGCATCAGCGATCTCGCCGCCGTCGGCACTCTCGCTCGGGCCATGCGCGAACGTGCGCACGACATCCTGCCCCAGGTCCGCGCGCTGGACGACTTCGTCGGCGACCAGATGGGGGATGAACCGCTGCTCGACCGCCTGGCAGAAGCAGCCCGGGCGGACTCGGCCTGGCAGTTCTTCTACACACTCACCGGTGGCTGGCGACGTACCGAACGTGACGCGCTCGACCTGCGCGGCCATGACCGTGCCGACCTGCTCCTGTTGGCTCTCGCCGTCGCGCAGGTCGCCAGCGTCGACGCCGGTGTGACAGCCGACGACCTCGAACCCTACGCACATGCACTCGGCCGAGACCGCAGATGGATCGACCGAAGCCTTGGCCTCCTCCAGGACAAACACCTCGCCACCCGCAACGACAACGTCCTGCGCTGCGCGCACCTCAGGACCGCGTGGGCCCTGATCACCTGGATGCTGCATCCGCCGCGACACCAGTACACCCCTCCGCCCCCGGTAGGGATCCCGCCGATCGAGTCGGCGGCCGCACCCCCACCAGCATCGCAGCCTCCTGCGGCCCGCCGCACGCCACGGCCTCGGACGGTACTGCCCCACGAACAGACCGAAGCAGACCGCGAGGCCGCCGCAGCCCTCTTCCGTCTCGCCCTGGACTCGCCGAACACACCGCTGCGCGGCGCCGCGTGGCTCATCGGCCGTAACCACTCACCGGAAACGTGGTGGGTTCTTCGCCGCCACGACACCCTCACCCGCGCCCGCATTTGCACGCTGGCCGAGCGTGCGCTCGCCACCCCCGCTGGCACCGAGGCGGGCATGGCCGCCCAGCTCCTCGAACACCTCATGTCATCAGGCAAGGACGACTGCATCGACCTGATCAGGGAGCACCACGCCCAAATCGCGGAATGGGTGCATCACGTCACGCCGGAGAACGGATGGGCGATCGGCACCCTGATCAACGCCCTGTCCAACGACGACCAGCTCCTCACACAACAGCTCCTGGCCGACGTGGATCCGCACGCTCTCGCCCGCCTGATCCCCGAGGGCGGCTGGCCCCATATCTACTCCACCGCCCACGCTCTGGACCGGATCACGCAAGGCGGCGGGATGCCCCTGATAGAGAAGATCCGCAGTGCCTACGACCCCAGTGCCTTCCACGCCCTCGCCGCAACGCCACCCGCCGACGTCGCCGCCATCGACCAACTCCTGCGCACCCTGACCTACACGAACCGAGATCTCACACTCGCTCTGTTCGAGCAGCTCATTCCCCATCTCGCCGCACAGGTTTCCCGCGACTTTCCCCTCGAGGCCCAGAATCTCTTCGGCACCTGGGCGTTCCTGCTCGGATTCGCCCCCCGCTTCCTACGGGGCCGACGAGCGCCGGAGCCGACAGCCCGCCGGCTGGCCCGGCAGTTCGTGCGTGCTCTCGACCCGGATCACTTCGCCGACACGCTCGCGCGCCCCCGCACGGACAACACCTGGCACAACTTCCACTACTTCATCGCGTTCGCGTGGGAGGCCGACCCGGCGACCGCCAAGGCC
Source organism: Streptomyces bauhiniae (assembly GCF_004784475.1). Classification (GTDB taxonomy): domain Bacteria; phylum Actinomycetota; class Actinomycetes; order Streptomycetales; family Streptomycetaceae; genus Streptomyces; species Streptomyces seoulensis. The sequence goes on along the minus strand of NZ_SRRT01000012.1, from coordinate 11,923 downwards.
ATCGTCAGCCGTATCGACACCGATGTACTTGCAGCCCACTACGAACAGAGCCTGCCCGCGCCCTCTCCGAACCACCTGTTCGCGGTGGAAGTCCTCTACGAACACAGACCGTCAGAGGCCCGGGACCTCCTCGAACGCTACGAAGCCCAGTACACCGCCATCCATCCCTTCCTCGCCCACATGACACCCGAGATGACCATCAGGCTTCTGCGCCGAGGCCTGCCGCTGGATCTCGGACTTCACCAGCAGCACTGGGCGTCCGCGGCCGAGCTCCTGGACTCTATCGCCGCCCACGACGCGCAGGTCGCAGCCGAACTCGCCGCAGCCAATCGCCCCGGATTCACAGCAGGACTGGCCACACAAGCCACCGACCCCTTCGAAGGACTCGCCAGATGGGTGCAGGCATGCGACAGACATGCCCCCGCAGTCGTCGACGAAGTGACCAGCCAGCTCCCCGCGGGCACCGTCACAGCCTGGGCCGCCGCACTGAGAAAGAGAAACCGCAGGCACGAGATCACCCCGCTCGTGCATCGTGCAGCGCGCTGTGACGGACCGGTCGCAGCCGAAGCGCAGGAACTCATACACCGTTTCCCCAGCCTGCAACGCCAGATTTAGCTCTCCTGCTGGGGTAGACCTCGCTGGTGTGGTCACTGGGGCAGCCACAGCCCGGTGTCGCTGCTCTGCATGGCCTTCAGCCAGGAGCGCACAGCCTCGCCGTTCACCTCTTGGACCGGGTAACTGCGCGTGCGAACCACTTCCCGGGCACCGGGAGACCAGTCGACGGTGGCCACGAGCATGCCCGTACGGGCATGCTCCCAGGCGACATCGGCGGCCAGGGCCTTGACCACCACTTTGCTGATCTTGCGTCGTTCCCGCTTGCACTGCACGATCATCAGCGGCGGGCTCTGCCCCCCGCCCGCGGTGCCTGACTCCCAGACCCTGATGTCCACCCCGTTGTCATTGCGACCCGGACCGAGTTCGACTTCGAAACCCGCCCGGTGGAAGTACTCCGCCACCAGCGCTTCGAACTTCCGCCAGTGAATAGCCGCCAGATCCTCATACCGGCTGGCCAGGTAGGTCACGAACCGCTGATCGAAAAACCGCCCGTAGGACGCGGTCGCCGAGTCCGAGGTGAACAAGTCAGCCAGATCCAGGACATCGTTCCATTCCACGGTACGGACCCATCGCCTCCACGGGTCGGAGGCATTCTTGAAGTCCTCCTCGCGGAACACCAGGTCGACCGCATCAGCCAGCACGTCCCCATGCAGGCTGCGGGCTGTGTCCCGTAGCAGCGCCCGTGTAGCCTGCGCGTGAACCTCCATCGACGTCACCCGCAGCCGAGCACCGCGTTCTTGCAGAACATCCAGCGACTCTAATTGGTGCGGCGGGACCGACTCGAGCACTGCATCGATGAAACCGAGAGCCTGCCAGACCAACTCTTTATCATGCAGCCGATCCCGCAGGAGGTACTGGATGGGGCGCATGGCCTGCAGCGCACCAGGCTGGACGAACGAGTCCGCAACGCAGCGATTCATGATCTCAAAGGCCTCGCTGCGCATCCGCACGCCAGTCTCGCCCGGTGGATACAAGTGCGCATAGCCGTGGCGTTGCAAACAGTCAAGGATGTCGGTCTCTGCGATGGCCAGTCCCGCCCGGTAGCCAACCATCTCGGTCAGCCGCTCAGCCACGATGCGCCGATCGGCGCGAAAGGCCCCCATCAGCTCTCCTCCGGGGAAGAGGGATCACCGCAGCGTTGCCGCGCCATGGCCAGATACGCCAGCCCGGCCGGGGTGAGACGGTACTGCCAGGCACTGGCGTCCTCCAGGTAGCCGTGCCCGTGCGGGCCGAGCCGGCGGGCCGCCACCCGCCCGATGTCGATCTTTGCGAGGGTCTGCTCGGGGGCGGAGGCGACGGCCTCGAGTGTCGCCTGCAGCCACTCGGGCAGCAGCGACCGGTCGGGAGCCAGCTCGTCGGACGGCTCTCTCAGAGCCCGCCCGGCGGCCCGCCCGTTGCGGGTGAGACGGACCTGGGTATGCCAGACCGGGCCCCCGGGTGAGTCCTGCGCCACCCGCCTGAGCTCGATCAGCCCCCTGCGCTGCAGAGCGGCCAGCGTGGCACCGGCGCCCGCATCGAGCACCTCACGCTGGCCCAACTGCTGCTGGACCGGCGTGGCTTCGGCAGCCGGGTGATCGACACCGTAGGTGATCCACCGCCACTGCTCGGCAGGCTGCCTCTCCCGGGTGGCGTGCCAACGCCGCTTCTGTGCCTCCTCGTTGTCTCGGTCGATCGCGTACAGCACCGCAAGATAAATCTGCTGACGCATATTCAGGCCCTGCACCATGCGGCCTGCACCGCCCGGCTGCCCGCCGGGCGGCGTAGACGGTGCAGGCGGAGTCACGAGGATTCCGACTGCTGGATCGGCTCGAGCTGGTGGGAGGGCAGCAACACCTCGCCGAGCTTGTGGGCCAGATGCAGCTCCACGGGCAGCATGAGAGGGTCGGCAAAGTGCGCGGCCGCGAAGCGCCGTTGGTGCGCCAGGGCCGCCCACGCCGCGGGCGAGTCGTCGCTTTGCTTGACCGCCACGAGCAGTTCCAGCAGCTGCGGGTTCCACACGTCCTTCAAGGTGTCGCGCTTCCAGCCCTCCTTGTCCTTGCTGATCTTGCCCCAGTGCGGCTCAAGCCGGGAGCCGCTCGGACTGCCCGGCCCGGCGGTGGAGGGCTTGTCGGCGGTGGCGAAGAACAGGCGGTCGTTGTCCTTGCTTGCCCACAGCCCAGCGCCCACACCCACCTGCACGTCCGGGCCGCCCTTGCCGAACGCGAAGTGCTGAGCGGTCTCGTCACGGACGTTGGTCCGCAGCCGGATGTGCCGCAGCCCCTTGCATGCGTCTGCCGCCAGCGGCCTGTCAGGATGGAAAGCGAGCCGGTCGGCGGCCAGGTGCGGATTGGTCAGCGCCGGGCACAGCGAGCGGATGTTCTGGGCCAGGGTGAACAGGGCGAGATCGCCGCCGTCGCAGGACTCGGCCACACAGTCGGCGAAGAAGTCCTGCACCTCCGGCTTGTCGAAAGTACGCGACCGGTGCCAGCCGGCCAGATTGATGGCCGCCCGGTGATAGGGAAGCCAGCCGGAGTTGGGCAGACGCACCAGGGCGTGGGGCCGGTCGGGGACAGTGGCCACAGCCAGCGGCATGACGGCCTTGAAGTCGCCGGTGCGGCGCACCACCCACAGGCCCAGGCAGGCCACGTCGGTCAACTCGTCGGCCTTGGTGCCGTGTCGGGCCGGGGGCCTGACCAAGCCTGTCTGCCGGATCAGCAAATCACTGACCGCCCTGCGGGTGCGCTCCCGCCGGCTGCTCGCCGACTCCTTCTCCTGCTGCTCTGTGTCGTCGTTGGGGCCGTCCTCCGTCTCCTCGTTCGCGGAGGGCGGCAGCAGGTTCTGGGTTACGGCCTCACACACCGCCGCCCCGGCCCGGACCACCATCTTCGGGTCGTGGTCCACGGATGCGAAACCGTCGGCGCCGCGCATCTCCACCAGGACGAAACGGGCCGTCGTTCCGGCCTCGGGATACTTGAGGCCGCGGCTGACCTGCTGCTGGCGGCTGATGCCAGCAGCTTTGAGACGGTCGTTGCGGCGCTTAATGTCCGCATCCAGCTCCAGGTCGTCGGCGATCTGGCCCACCGGCTCAACGCGCAGGAGCACCTCGAGCTCTGTGGTGGTGAACCGCTGCCGCCAGGCCTGTACCTGTTCGGGCTGGCCGGCCACGTCCACGGGCAGATCCAGCGCGAACGCCACCGCGTTCAATGCTTCGTCGCGCATGGTGGTGGTGTCGCACCACAGCACGAGCTCGATCTGCGACCCTGCAGCCCCGGCCAGCGCGCTCCGGTCGATGCGCAGCAGATCCGCGGCAGCGGGCCGCGTGCGGGACGGGATCGGGACGCGTTCACACGGGGCGTCCACCTCCGCGAAGTCCGCCAGGGCGGGCACCAGCTGGCTGAAGATGCGCCACTTGTCCTTGGCGGAGATACCGTCGCCGACCGCGTGCCCGGTGTTTTTTCCCAGCCCCGGCCGGTAGGGGACACCCGCGACGGGAGGCCTTTGGCGGCCCTCCCCGTCAGGCTCTGGCTCGAGGAAGGCCAGCGGGTCACGGGCCACCTCGGCGGGATCGGGCAGAAACGGGAAGGAACCCAGACGCGACAATGTGGGCACCAAGTCGTCGGCCCACCCCATGAAGCCCTGCTTCTTTCCGGCCGGGCCGGGATGCCAGGCCATGGAAGCGAGCCCGAACGGGCTGCTGGCATCCGACCAGGGGGAGGGAGACAAAAGATGCACGCCGATATTCCGCTTCGGATCGAAGACGTTGTACCGGGCCCACCGGCGCATCCCGACCCGCACGTGCAGCCGCGGCTGCGCCGCCGTTTCCAAGCCCCTGGTCTGCACCGACAGCCGCAACGTGTAGGACCACGGGTAACGCACACCGTTCGAACTCTCGTACACATGCGGCGGCCAGGACACCAGCTCCGCCCCGTCGCGGGCAGCGGTACGCCGCCACGACGACGTGTGCACCGCCTCGGCGACTGCCCCGGACTCAACCTCCTCGTCCTCCCCTTCAGCCGCCCGGAGGTCACCGCCGGCCGCGTCCCCATCCATGCCGGCATCCGGTGCGTCAGCCTTGCCGTGGACGACCTTCCAGCCACTCGTGCACAGGTGCGCGGCCAGCGCATGCGGCACCAGCGTGTAGTCGGAACTCTCCGGCTCATCACCCAGCCCGAGCTTCAGGGTCTTACGGGTGAAGTGGAGGTCCTCGCCGCGGAAGTCCTCCAGGATGCGGGCCAGCGCGCTGATGTCGATGACCTGCCTGCGTGAGCGCCGCTCAGCCAGCTGGTTGCGGTGCATCGCGGCGGCCATCAGACCGCCCTTGACGAACTCCACCAACCGGGTACGGTCCGGAGTTTTCCCGCCCGCGGCCGCCGACCATGCCAGCCACATCTCGCCTCGTCGCGCGCGGGCGTCATGGGTGAGGACCTGCGGCATCAGCGCGGCGATTGCACTGTTGACAGCCCACAGCGGAATAGCCCGCACTTCCTCCTCCGCCTCGCCCTCGGCCGTGGCGGGCTTGAAGATCTGCTCACGCAGCGGCCCCGCCCAGGCCGCAGGGAACTCACACGTCCAGTACTGCGCCAGCGCATGGCCGGCGAAGGACTTCAGACGAAAGGAGAGGGGCTGTAAGAAGTCATAGCGCACGGTGTTGCCTCACCAGGGTGTGCAGGGATTGACGAAGGGGCTGGTACAGCGGTCCGGCGACTGCCCCGTACGGCCCGTCGAGTGCTTCATCGAGGGCGTCGAGCATCCCCACCAGCGTGCTGTCGTCGCGGGTGGGGTCGAAGGCGGCATCGCAGAAGTACACACGCGCCGTGGCGCCGCCGCGCAGCATCCGGCCGATGATTTGGTTCAGCGGAGCGATGTTCGTCCAGTCCATGGCACGCCGCTGTGCCGAGCCGACATCGGTCAGCGCATACCGCAAGGACGCCTCCAGCAGGTCGAGCCAGGTGCGGCGGCCCAGCTCGCGGAACATCCCCGCCCGCTCGCCCAGCGTCGTCTCGGGGCCGGCTGACGGCATGCCGCCGCGGATCTCCTGCACGGCCCACCGGTTCATCGTCTGTACGTGATAGCTGAGGTCTTCGGGATGCAGGTGGGGACGGACCAGATAGAACGCGGCTCCCAGCGCGGCGACGTGGTCGTCGTTGAGGATGTTGTGCCCGCGCTCGATGGCCAGCTGAGGCGCGATCAAAATCCAGGCGTCCTGCTGCTGGGCCATCGCATGCACGTTGCCGCGGGCAATGGTCTGCCCGCTCCAGTGGTGGCTGCCGGAATCGTCGTCGGGCACCATCTGCAGGATCTGATCGGCCCACTCGGGCCGCATCCTGACCAGATGCCGCAGCACTTCCTCGGCCTCCCGGTAGCTGCCCACCAGCAACAGGACACGCTGGCGCCCCTCGGGCAGGCTGTCGCGGATCTCTTCCAGTCGGCTCTTGCGCGGCCCCCGCAGCCCGAGCCGTCTGCCGCACAGCCCGGCCAGCAGTTCCCTGAGCGCCTCCATCCGCTCCGGGCCCTGCTGGCCCGACACCCGCACCATGTACGCGGCTCCGCTGGAGGCTTGCGCCTTGACCGGCAGATAGTCCAGCACGATCCGCTCATGCAGGGGCACCTTGTCACCGGTGCGGGAGGCCAGGATGCCCGCGACGGGCACCTGCACGTCATAGCGTGGCGAGTTCCCCGCCCAGCTGGTCGCCGACAGCAGCAGGCACGCCGGCCCCGCATCTGCGTCAGCGCCCGCCCCGCTGTGTGTTTCCCGGTACAGGTGCGGCAGGTTGAGCAGCAGCCAGCGACCGATGCCTGAGCAGCGGAAGAACGACAGGGTGCCGATCTGCTCCGCCGCGCCCTCACTCTCGCGGTACTGGAAGCCCAGCAGGTTGCCCATGGGCGATTCCGGCACCAGCGGCAGGTACTCGGCGGGCGGGCGGTGCACGAGGCTGGAGCCCATCGTTTCCAGCCCGGTCTCCATCTCCACTTCCCAGCAGGCACGGGTCAGCAGAGCGAGCTTCTCGGCGAGCAACGCGACGATCATGGTGACCTGGAACCGCACCGCCAGCCGTTCCAGCGCCTGGTCCCCGCTCAGCACCACGTCGTCCTGCCCGCGCAGCCACTCCACCAAGTCCTGCGTGACCAGGCCCGGTGGCTGATATCCGCGCGCCGTCAGATCGCGCAGGAACGCGCAGGAGGCATCCGCCCCCAGGTAGCGTCCGGCGGGTGCATCCAGCCACTCCACGAAGACGTTCATCCAGCGCTTGCGGCACTCCTCGTCCGAGTCCCACATGGCGGCCTGCCCGCGCCGCTTCGCCTCGCCCTCTGCCGAGGGACGCGGCCGGCGGGCAATCTCGCTCGCCAGCCGCATCGCCAGCCGCAACTCGTTGAAGTAGCCCTGGCTCAGCCACTCGCGCACATGGGCGTGCTCGGCCAGCAGACTGCGCAGATGGGTCACCAGCAGCCCCGCGGTACTGATGTCCACGGACCAGTCCCGTACCGGCTCGCTGAACAGGTGCTGGCCGCGGGTATGCCGCATGTGCCGTTCGAACAACGGCCGCACCTCATCCAGCCAGGCATCCTCACCCGGGCCGGCCAGCGACTGCGAGGGACTGAACGCCTGGTCCCACTGGATCTGCACCCGGTCGGCCTCGTCCACCACGAAGGCATCGCTGCGCTGCCAGGCCAGCTCCAGATAGCGCATGTCGTGCTGCGACAGCTGCTCGGGCACCCGGCAATGCATCAGGCTGGCGGGCGTGGCCACCCACACGGTGGCGTCCACCAGTTCCCGCGCCGCCTCGTGCCGCCCGCACACAGGCAGCAGCGAGCAGCCCACAGCGGGCTCCCGCTGCTGCCTGTCCGCCCCTTCGCTGCTCCACGGCCGCAGCCGGTGCGAGCAGGGCGCGTCCTTCAGCGCCAGCGGCTCGGTCAGCTCGGCCACGCCCTGCAGCACACACGAAGTGGAGATCCACCGCAGCCGCGGATCCTCCAGCAACGCCAGACCCCGCGCATGCCCGTCCACGGGACGGTGCACCTGCTGCAGGTGCCGACCCCGGCCGGCCGCTCCCAGGATCGGCGCCGCACGCACCCCGTACCGGCACAGCGCGGTGACCATGTCCAAAACGGCCACGACATCCCCGAGGACCACCGTCAGGGTGTGCCGCCGCTGCGGCTCGACACCTGCCCACACGGCCGCGACAGTGATCAGGGTGGTCTTGCCGACGGCCGGCATGCCCACCACGTGCACCACATCCTGAAGCGGCAGTCTCTTCGACGCACGCATCCGGCCGTCCTGCTGCCGCACCAGCAGATAGAGGTCGTCGATCCGGCGGCGCCAGTTGCGCTGCTCACCCAGCTGCACGTCCACCGCATCCATGCGATCGGCCGTCGCGGTCAGTGCCGACCAGCGCAAGGTCACCGGCTTGCGCCGCCTGCCAGCACGATGTCGCTGTGCCGGCTGCGGCACCATCCCCTCCGGGAGGACCACCCCGGCATCCCCGCGCGCCATGCGGTATCGCACACCCTCCTGGGCCAGCCGCACTCGCCGGGGACGATGCTGCGGCAGCACGGCCAGCGCCTGTGCGTACACCTGGCTGCGCTGGGAAGCCACCGACACCGACACCCGTCGCTCCGGGGGCTGCTGCGGGTCCTTCACGTCGAACAGGCGCAACATCTCCGGCAGCGCCTGGTATGCCTCCAGCCTCTTGTTCCACGCATGCTTGCTCTTCAGCTCGCCCACCAGCCACCGCAGTGACGACGTCATCGCCACCGCACGCTGTCGGCGCGTACGGAAGTCGTAACCGCCCATCAACGCCCAGGCATCCGCCGCGGCCGCACCCGCAGCCCACGCCTCGAGCGCGGACAGCCCCAGTTCCACCGACGCCACCAGCCGCACATCCACCCGCCCCAGGCCGCGGCTCTTGGCCGTCCGACGCAGCTGATGCCCCAGCCCCTCGTACCAGCCGCTCCGGTCACGCGCCACAGACAACCTCCCCCACAGGGCCCACGTCCGGGCAAGAGGCGACCAGCACTCGGTCGGAGACCACCTCGATCTCCGGCTGCGCCCGCAGCGCCGCACTGTGTCGCTCAAGAATCTTCAGGTAACTGCGGTTGCTGCGCAGCCGGTCGTGTGGAACGACCAGATACCCCTTGCGGTAGGCGTACGGATCACCCGCCCCCCAGCGGGGGAACGTCTTGATCCGTCTGGCCAGCAGATATGGACTGTGCCAATCCTTCACATCCACCCCGACGCTGTAGCCGTTGGGCCACAACGCCACCAGGTCCAGCGCGTCCAGCTTCGGGTACAGCACCACCCGCGCTCCTCGTGCGGCCAGCCGCTGTGCGAGATCCAGCTCCGGATGTCCCGGCAGGGCGACGAACCGTACAAGCTCCGGCTCCAGCCGCCGGGCCCCTTCCGCCTCCACCCAGACCGGCCCGGGAAGATCGTGCCGCTGCCCGCACCGCCATACCCGGCACCGCACCAGCCCGTCCGCCCGCGGAGCGATCCACTGCTCGCACCCTCCGCATACCGCCACGCGCCCGCTCACCGCCAGCTCCACTGGCACCGGCCCGTACGACTCTTCCATCCAGGTCGCCCACTGCGGCACATCCAGCACCGCATTCTTCGCCGCCAAGAACGCATCCGGTCCCAGCACCGCGTGCGAGGTGATGAACAACCGCCATCGCGCATACAGCTCCGGTCGCCCCAGCAGGGCAGCAGTGTCCTTGATGTGTTTCACCAGGGCACTTTCGTGCACCTCGGACACCACGTCCTTGGCGGCAACTGCCCACTCCAGACAGAACTCGCTCGGCTCGCCGCCGATCAGAAGTCGCTCACCCCGAACCTGTGCGTCGGGGTCGAACTCCAGCGGCCAGGCATCCACCGGCTGCTCGGCGCACCACACCCCCACCAGATCCTGCACGCCGACCGGGGCGGCCCTGCCCGCCCGAACACACAAGGCGGCCAGCCGGTCCAATCCGAGCTGCAGACTCCTGTGGTACGGGTGCTGAAGCTGACGCACCCCCGACCAACCCCGCATGCCAACCAGCCCGGATGCCACCAGGCTCAAGACCACCTCACTCGCACGGACTGCACTGGCCCGCCCGGAGAACACCGGCCCCGGCTGTTGTGTCTGACTCACGCCCCAAACGGTAGAGGCCGCCACTGACAGTCATCTGACGAACCGGCCAGTAACCCCATGTGCCCAGCAAGGGCCTCATCAGGCCGGCCCCCAACCGCCTCACCTGTCACCGCCATCCCACTCCGCCATCCGCGCCAGCAGCAGACGAAGACGGTCCGCCCGCCCGGGCTCCCACGCCGGCAGCAACACCCCGGTCGCAGGATCCAGCTGTCCACGCCACTGCGCCACACGGTCCCGCACCGACGTCTGCCACCCGTCCCACCCCGCCCCCGGCCGACTGCTGATCACCTCCACCCGCAGCGGATGCTCCAGCCTCTCCAACCGGTCCGTCAGCACCGCCACCTGAGCCTCCGTCCACGCCAGCAGCCGCCGCCCGCCCAGAGCCCGCTCCAACACCGCCACACCCTCAGCCGCCGAACACGCACCCGCAGGAACACCAGGGCCACCCACCCCAGCGAGCCGCACCACCATCTCCACCAGCCTGCGTCCGCCCCCGTCCACAGCGCTCACAACAGCAGCAGCTGCAGGCCGCACCCGACCCGACGCCGTCCGACCCCCACTCACCACCTCCACCCACACCACCGCGAGCAGAGGATCACCCAGAACCCCCCGAGCCCAACGCCTCAGCTCACCGCGCCGCTCTTGCAACAGCGCCTGCAATCGCGCCACTTCCCGCATCCGCCAGCACATCGGGCACAACCGCTCCCCCTCCCGCACCGCAAGAGAGCGATCACAGCACGCACCACACTGCTCACACACATGGGCCATCAACCTGCGCCGCCGAGCAGAAGCCTCCAACTGCCCAGCGGACGACGCCGTGGGGCGACTCGACTCCACCCGGTACAGCCCCACCGAGCCCCGCCGCCCCAGACGGTAGGAGCGCACGCGAGCATCAGCTGGCCCCCCAGGCACCCGGGGAAGATCCCCCGACGCCAGCTGACTCTTCGACATCAGAAACCAGGGCACCTGCGCCCAATCCTCATAGTCCGCCCGCCCACCCATACCCGAGCCTCCAACCGACACATTCCGTAACAGAGTCACAAGAAGGGAAGTTAGCCTGCAATCTGAATGGGAGCAACCATCAAAATTCGCTTTGAGCAGCACATTTGAAGTTTACAAACTTAAAAATCCAGCAACGGTCACCCAAGCACCCGCCTCAATCCCGCCCGCAATACATCACCCACAGTCACGATCTGGTCAGCCAGTTGCTCATACTCAGCCAACGCCATCTCACTGCCACGCTCCGGCCGGCGCCGGACAATCCCCGGATACCGGTCACGCCAGTCCCTGAGCGCAACGACCGCCTCAGCGGACACCGACCAGCACCCTGCCCGCACCTGCCACGCCAACCCAGCCGGAAGACGGAACGACACGGCCTCCGGATAACCCCCATCCCGGGCTCCCGGCCACCGCCCCATGCCAGCAACCTCCTCGCCAGCCTCCGGCCACACCCTGCACCACCCTCGAACTTCCACCTCCTGGCGCACCCCAAAGACGGCAAGCGCATCCACCGTGTCCAGCACCTCACCCGCTTCCCGCAAGCGCGCTACCTCCCTGCGCCAACCGGCCCGTACCACCGCAGCCTCGCTCCGACTTAAGCCCCGTGCATCCCACCGGGGACTGTCCGCCAGTGCTCGCCGAAGCTCGCGATGCCTCTCAATCACCTCCCTGAGCTCAACTCGCGTACCCAAAGCCACCTTGACCGTCATCAGCGTCGTGCCCTCATCACTCACCACCCCAGCCTCCCAGCCCCTCTCAGACTGACACAACAAATCCCCGCGCCAGCGGACAGAAAACCACCCCAACGACCGCCCAGCTGAAAGGGGGAAAACGCCCTCCCCCTCGTTTCCTTTCCTGCCGTCAGGCAGGACACATCCTCTTGCCGCGCAGGCCGCCAGGCCTGCTAAACCCCATAGAAACCCACGCAGTTGGCCCGCCAGGGCCAACGTCTTCACCTGACACACAGTCGTGCCGTCAGGCACGTAGTCGGGGGAGTGGGCAACCCAAATACCTGTGCAACAACCCAGTTTTGACATTACCGGCGCCGGCAGGCGCCGGGCTCTTCCCCCTCGTTTCTTTTCCTGCCGTCAGGCAGGACACATCCTCTTGCCGCGCAGGCCGCCAGGCCTGCTAAACCCCATAGAAACCCACGCAGTTGGCCCGCCAGGGCCAACGTCTTCACCTGACACACAGTCGTGCCGTCA
>NZ_SRRT01000011.1 GCF_004784475.1 Streptomyces bauhiniae | reverse complement strand
AGGGTAGTTAGGGGGGAGGGGTTGCGGGGGGTGGGGGTGGGGTGGGTTGGGGTGTTGGGGGAGGTGGGGGGCTTGGGGTCAGGGGCGTTGGGGTGTCGGGGAGGCTGGAGGGCTGGGGGGCGACTGACGGGTCGGGGGCGGCGGGGCTTGGGGGTCCGGGAGGCCAGGGGTTTGGGGGGAGGGTGACCGGCCGGGGGGGGCGGCGGGGCCTGGGGGTCCGGGAGGCCAGGGGTTTGGGGGGAGGGTGACGGCTGAGGCCAGCGGGGCTTCGGTGTCGGGGGAGGCCGGGGGCCTGGAGGGCGGCTGACCGGCCGGGGCGGCGGCGGGGCCGGGGAGCTGGGGGGCGGCTGGTGTCAGCGGCGTTTGCGGGTCAGGGTCAGGGCGGCGGTGCCCAAGAGGATGAGGAGGGCGGCTACGGCTGCGAGGAGGGCGCGGGGAAGGGGGCTGCCGGTGTGGGCGAGTTCGGGGAGTTGGGGGTCGTCGGGGTTCTCGGTGTCGTACGAGGTGGACGGGGAGGGGGCGGCGGGAGCGGGGGTGTCCGGGGCGTACGGGTCTTCGGGGGCCGGGGTGACGCCTGCCTCCGTGGTGTCGGGGGCTCGGGAGGGGCTGACCGGGGTGCTGTCGGGGTCATCGGGGTCGGTCGGGTCGGGGGTCTCGTCGGGGTCGGCCGGGTGAGCGGGCTCGTCGGTGCTCACCGGGCGGCCGGGGTCGTCGGTGTTGAGCGGGCGGCCGGGCTCCTCGGCGTTCCCCGCACGGCCAGGCGCCTCGGTGTCCTCCGCGCGGCCGGGCTCCTCGGTGCCTACCGGGCGGCCGGACTCGTCGGTGTCCTGCGGACGGGCGGGTTCATCGGTGCCTACCGGGCGGGCGGGGTCCTCGGTGCCCGCTGGGCGGCCGGCCTCGTCCGCCCCCACCGGGCGGCCGGCTTCGTCCGTCTTCGTCGGGCGGGCGGGCTCGTCCGTGCCCACCGGGCGGCCCGCTTCGTCCGTGGCCGTCGGGCCGGGGGGCCGGGTCGGCGGGGCGGAGCCCTTCGTGCGGGCGGGGTCCGGTTCCTCGCCGTCGATGTCGAAGACGTAGTCCTCGGACTCCCCCACCCACTCCCCGTCCTGCCCCCGTCGCTGGACCAGCGCGGCCTTGGCGGTGACGTGGTCGGCGTACGCCTCGGAGGTGATCATCAGGCGGAGCCTGACCGTGACCGTCTTGCCGGGGGCCACGGTGTACCCGGCGAACCCGTCGGCCCCGACCACGCCGACCAGCTCCTGGTGATCGGTGCTCTCCAGCCGTACCGGGCGCCGCTTGCGTCCGTCGTAGAAATCGAGTTTGGCCTGCGACGGCCGCAGAAGACGCTCGTCGTCGACGAGGACCACCACCGGATGAACGCCCGCGCACGCCTGCGCCCCGGCGTTGACGAGGTCGATGTACCAGGTGCCGGGCGCCCCGCCGGCCCGGTAGGTGTCGGGGCCGCCGTGAATGCGCGTACCGAGCGGGAAGGACCCGTCGTCCCCCGCCACACAGGGCGCGACGGCGGCCGCGGACGACACGGGCGCGAGCGCGGTGACCGCGACCAGACAGAGCGAGGCGGGGAGGGAGGCGGACGCGGAGCAGCAGCGGGGCAGGGACGACGACAGGGCCGAGGACAATCGCATGAACACATGAACATGCCGGACCCCCGCCTCCGCGCCCCGCGCCACTCCGGGCTCGCCCCCAGCTCCGCCCGATCAGTGGACCTCGGCTCCGCCAACCGGCAGGCCCCGTCTTGCGGGGGGGCGCGCGGGTCAGGCACGCACTCCCCCAAGCTGCGGTGTCGTCGCCCCCTCCGCCTCGCACCGGACCCAGCCCCCAGAGGTCCCGCCGACCCGGCGGAAACCCCCTATCCCCCCGCCCTCCCGAACACCGGCGCCAACAACAACTGCCCCGCCCCCACAGCCACCACCCCCTCCCCGCCCGGCGCAACCCGTACCGGCACCGCGTCCCCGAGCACCCCCTCCCGCCGGGCCCGCGCCGCGAGTATCCCGGCGACCCCCTCGACGTACGCCTCCGGCGCCGAAGCGACCGTCCGCCCGCCGAGCAGGACCCGGTCGATGTCGAGCAGCCCGGCCAGATTCCCGGCCCCCACCCCGAGCACGCGCGCCGCCTCCCCTGTCTCGCCGCGCCCGACGGCCGCCAGGCACAGCGCCTCCAGGCACCCCCGGTCCCCGCACTCGCAAAGAGGCCCGTCGAGCTGGATGACCTGGTGTCCGAACTCCCCGGCCCCGGTCCGCGCCCCCCGGTGCACGCTCCCGCCGATCACCAGGCCCGCGCCGAGGCCCGTACCGAGGTGCAGGTAGGCGAACGACCCGCGCTCGCCCCCCGCCGCCAGCCCGAGCGCCGCCGCGTTGGTGTCCTTGTCGACCACCACGGGCACCCCGAGCCGCCCGGCGAGCGCGTCCCGCAGCGCGAACCCCTCCCACTCGGGGAACCCGGTCACCCGGTGCAGCACCCCGCCGACGTGGTCCAGCGGACCTGGCAGCGCGACCCCGACCCCGAGCAGCGTCCCGGCGTCCGCGAGCCCCTCGCCGCCCAGCACCTCCGTGACCAGCGCGGTCACCTCGTCCGCGACCAGCGCGAGCACCGTCTCCGCCCCGCCGCCGAGGCCGGTGTCACCGCGCCGTTCCCCGACCACGGTGCCGTCGAGATCGAGCAGCACCACCCGCAGCTCGTCCCGGTCCAGGTGCACGCCCACCGCGTGCCCCGCCTCGGGGACCAGGCGCAGCACGGTGCGCGGCTTGCCCCCGGTGGACGCCCGGCGGCCGGCCTCGGCGGCGAAGCCGTCCTCCCGCAGCCGCGCGGTGATCTTGCTGACGGCCTGGGGAGTGAGTCCCGTGCGCTCGGCGAGTTCGAGCCTGCTGATGCCCTCCGCCCCGGCGCCGCGCAGCAGATCGAGCACGAGTGCGGTGTTGTGCGACCGCACCGCGAGCAGATTCGCTCCCGCCGGGTTGCGCCCCGTCCTGTCAGTCCTGTTCACGGGGTCCATTCTCCCCGCCGCTTGCACTTTGGCAACAGCGTTGCGAAAGTAGGACTCATGACTGGTACACCCCTCCGCGTCGGCCTGATCGGCTACGGCCTCGCCGGCTCCGTCTTCCACGCCCCGCTGATCGCCGCCACGGACGGCCTCGTCCTGGACACGGTCGTCACCTCGAACCCCGAGCGCCAGGAGCAGGCCCGCGCCGAGTTCCCGGACGTCCGCGTCGCCGACACCCCGGACGAGCTGTTCGAGCGCGCCGGTGAGCTGGACCTGATCGTCATCGCGTCCCCGAACAAGACGCACGTACCGCTCGCCACCACCGCCCTCAAGGCCGGTCTGCCGGTCGTCGTGGACAAGCCGGTCTCCGGCACCGCCGCCGAGGCCCGCGAACTGGCCGCCCTCGCCGACGAGCACGGGGTGCTGCTCTCCGTCTTCCAGAACCGCCGCTGGGACAACGACTTCCTCACCCTGCGCAAGCTGCTGGCCGACGGCGCGCTGGGCGACGTCTGGCGCTTCGAGTCCCGCTTCGAGCGCTGGCGCCCGCAGCCCAAGGGCGGCTGGCGCGAGTCCGGCGACCCGGCGGAGATCGGCGGCCTGCTGTACGACCTCGGCAGCCATGTCGTCGACCAGGCCATCACCCTGTTCGGCCCGGTCACCGAGGTGTACGCCGAGGCGGTCGTCCGCCGTGACGGCGCCGAGACCGACGACGACACCTTCCTCGCCCTGACCCACGCGAACGGCGTCCGCTCGCACCTGTACGTCTCCGCCACCACCGCCCAGCTCGGCCCCCGTTTCCGGGTGCTCGGCTCGCGCGCCGGTTTCGTGAAGTACGGCCTGGACCCGCAGGAGGCGGCGCTGCGCGACGGCGCCCGCCCCGGCACCGAGGCCGCGTGGGGCGTCGAGGAGGAGTCGCTCTGGGGCCGGCTGGGCGCCGGCGAGTCCCCGGTCACCGGCGGCGGCACCGCCGTGGAGACCGTGCCGGGCGACTACCCCGCCTACTACGCCGCCGTCGCCGCCGCCGTGCGAGGCACCGGCCCGAACCCGGTGACCGCACTGGAGGCCGCCGAGACCCTCGACGTCCTGGAGGCGGCCCGCCGCTCCGCCCGCGACAAGGTGACGGTGACGCTCTGATGGCGCAAGCGCAGGACACTCCGAGCGTGGCGGACCTGGAGGCGCAGGAACAGCGCCTGGTCTTCCGTACCTTCACCCACGACGACGCCTGGGCGCTGGGCTCCCTCCTGGTCGAGCTGGGCCGGGAACGGCAGGCGCCGATCGCCGTCGACATCCACCGCGCGGGCCAGCAGCTCTTCCACGCGGCGCTGCCCGGCTCGACCCCGGACAACGACGCCTGGATCGCCCGTAAGCGCCGGGTGGTGGAGCGCTACGGCTCCGCCTCCTACCTGGTCGGCTCACGTTTCCGCGCCAAGGGCACCACCTTCGAGGACTCGTCCCGCCTCGACCCCGACCGCTACGCGGCACACGGCGGTTCCTTCCCCATCACCGTGGAAGGCGTGGGCGTCATCGGCTCGGTGACCGTCTCCGGCCTCCCCCAGATCGAGGACCACCGGCTGGTCGTCGAGGCGCTGGAGCGGTTCCTGGGGTAGGGCCTGTCCGGCGGATCAGGGTGCGGGAAGAAAGGGTGCCGATCGATCCCGGTGAGCGGGGTCTGGTGCGTCCAGGTGCAAGGCGGAGGAGGGCGTCGACGCGGAGCGTCGGCAACCGACGACAACGCCGCAGATGGGCGTGCCAGGCCCCGCGTCCGCGCCATGATCCGCCGGACAGGCCCTAATGATCCCCGCGCGGCTCCCTCCGGTCAGGCCCGTCGTGCACGACGATCGTTCGTGCACGACATCCAGCCGGAGGGAAAGATCCGATGAGCGACTCGACGAGCGGGAGCATCTCCAAGGCGGAGATCGGCCAGTACGGCGTATGGAGCCTCGGCCTGCGCAACGAGGACCCGGGCCGGCGCGGTGAGATCGGGGAGGCGGCGGCCGAACTCCAGGAGCTCGGCTACGGCACCGCCTGGCTCGGCGGCTCCAGCGCGCCCGTCAACGCCCTGCCCCTGCTGGAGAAGACCGACCACCTGGTCGTCGGCACCAGCATCCAGAGCATCTGGCAGTACGAAGCCCGCGAGAGCGCGGCCGGTTACGCCGAGGTGGAGTCCGCGCACCCCGGCCGCTTCCTGCTCGGCCTCGGCATGAGCCACGCCAAGCTGGCCGAACAGTACCGGCGGCCGTACTCGGCGCTGGTGGAGTACCTGGACGAGCTGGACGCGGCCGGTGTCCCGGCCGGGCGGCGCGTCCTGGCGGCGCTCGGCCCGAAGACCGTACGGCTGGCGGGCGAGCGCTCGCTGGGGGCGATCCCGTATCTCGTCACCCCCGAGCACACCGCGCGGGCCCGCGAGATCCTCGGCCAGGAGCCGCTGCTGGCGCCGGAGTTCGGGGTCGTACTGGAATCCGACCCGGCCCGCGCCCGCGAACTGGCCCGCGGTCACCTGGAGATGTACCTCCAGCTCCCCAACTACACCACCAACTTCCAGCGGCTCGGCTTCACCGAGGACGACCTGCGCGACGGCGGCAGCGACCGGCTGATCGACGCGCTGTACGCCTGGGGCGACGACGACACCATCCGCGAGAAGGTGAACGCCTTCCTCGCCGCGGGCGCCGACCATGTCGCCCTCCAGGTCGTACAGGAGGGCTCCCCCGACGAACTGCCCCGCGCGGCCTGGCGCAAGCTGGCGGGCATCCTCCTCTGACCGCCCCCTCCCCTGGCCGCTCACGACAGCACCGCCCGCTCCACCGCGCTCCACGTGCTGCTGGTGACGACGTAGAGCGCGGCGGCCAGGGGGACGACGGCCACGGTCACCAGGGTGAGAAAGGACAGGAACGGCGCCACCTTGCCGACCGCACCCTGGCCCGGAACGCCTGTCTGTACGGGGTTCTCGGCCGCCGCACGCCTGGTGCGCCGGAAGTTGACGGTGGCGACGGCCGCGACGACGGCGAAGAGGGCCAGGTAGACGAGGTCGGCCCCGCCGAGGATGCCGCCGCTCAGGGCGTCGGTCCAGTGGCCGGCGAGCGGGGCGGCGAGGAGGTCGTGGTCGAGGAGGGTGTTGGGGCCGTCTCCGATCGTGGCGTTGGAGAACAGGTGGTAGAGCAGGAAGAACGCGGGGAGTTGAAGCAGGCCGGGCAGCAGGCCCGAGAACGGGGAGACCTTCGCCTCGCTGTGCAGCTCCAGCACCGCCCGCTGGAGCCGCTCGGGATCGCGGGCGTGCTTCTCGCGCAGCTCGGTGATTCTGGGCTGGAGCGCGGTGCGGGCCCGCTGGCCCCGGGCGGCGGCGCGAGCGAGGGGATGGGTGGCCAGCCGGACCAGCGCGGTGAACAGGACGATCGCGGCGGCGGTCGCGGAGGCGTGGCAGAACGGCTGGAGCAGGTCGGCGAGTTGCTCGACCAGCCGGGCGAAAACGGACATGGGTGACCTCCGTACGGGGTGACGTCGTGCGGGATGCGGCCGGGAACGGCCGATGGCAGGACGACCCGCGCGGGCGGGGCGGTGAGACGGGTGGTGCGGCCCTACGCGCAGGTCGTCGGCAGGACCCGGCCGGGCGCCCGTGGCCTGCGGCGCCCCCTCGCGTCGGGGTCGCGCTGCACCAGGAACGCCGTACGGCGGGCCCTGTCACGTATCGCGGTGCGGACGCGCGTCGGCGGGACGGCGGGGACGCGGCGGGCGGTGAGGACCGTACAGAGGGCGAGCGCGGTGCCGGCGGCGGCGGTCGCGGCGAGCGCGACGGCGGTGGTGAGGCCGCCGGAGCCGAGCGGGGCGGCGTGGAGCAGCAGGAGTTGGACGATCAGCGTGGCCACGGCGAGCAGCGGCAGCAGGGCGCGCGTGACGGGCACAGGACTACGCATCACCGCCACCACCCCCCTTCTCTCCCCTTGCCCCCATGACTACGGGCTGTACAAGCCCGTTCACCCCGTACAACGCCCGGTGTTCCGGGCCGGTTCCCGATCTTCGTCGCGAGTTGGAGAAATCTCCTCGTCGGGCGCCCTCCTCGGCTGTCACCCCTCGGCAGTACGGTGTCATGCATGCGCCCCGACACGCCTGCCGAGAACGTCGACCACACCGCCGAAGCGGCACGCCTGGAGCGGACCGCCGGCCTGTACCCCGAGGACGCGGAGGCTTTGCTGCTGCGCGCCGCGGCCCACCTGGAACTGTCCGGCGCCCGCCCCGCGGCGACCGCGCTCTACGACCGACTGCTGTCCTCCGCCGGCCCGCTGGAGCATCCGCAGCTCGTCCGCGCCCTGAAGGCGGCGAACCTGTGGGAGTACGGCCACGAGGCCGAGGCGCGCGCGATCATCGACGGCATCCGCACGGCCGCTCCGCGGGATGCGGCGCCGTGGGTGATCGTCGCGGAGGCGCTGGAGTCGCACGACGAACTGGAGGCGGCGCACGAGACGTTCCACGAGGGCGCGGTCCTGCTGCTGACGGACGCGCCGGAGCCGCCGTACGCCACGCACCCGCTCCTCTTCGGCCGCCACCGGGTCCGCCGCATGCTGGGCCTGCCCCACGACACGTGGGACGCCCTCGCCGACACCCTTCACACCTCCCCGGTCTCCCTGGACGAACTCCACGACCCCAAGCGCGTCTGGTCCCTCGGCTCGGAGAACCCCGCCGAACTCGAGGCCGAGATCTCCCGCCTCCGAGCGGAGCTGTCCACGGCCCGCGAGGCCCTCTCCCGCCCGTACCCGGTAGCAGTCCTCCACTGGCCCTCCGCGGAACTGACCGAACTGGTGACGGCGTACCCGGCCCTGCAATCGGAGTACACCTCCCACACCGACCACCTGGCGACCATAGAGACCTCCCTCCGAGAACTCTCCACCTCCGGCACCCCGAACCTCGGCATCGTGACCGGCACAGTCCCGTCGTACGAGGCGTTCGCAGCATCGGAGGGCGCGTCCCCGGCGGACCCTGCGCTGCTCCCGGAGTACGCGACGACGCTGGCGGCGCGGGGGTTGGCGGTGGCTTGGCCGCCGCAGCGGGGGGCGGGGTGTTGGTGCGTGAGCGGGCGGGATTATGCGGAGTGCCACGGGGCGCAGTAGGACGCACTGACCACCCCTTCAGCCGTTGTCAGTCGTGGCTGTTACAACTAATCCACATTGACAGGCGCCTGAGGGGGTTGCAGTGGCAGAGGCAAAGGGACCGGCAGAGCCGGTTGCTGGTGTTTACGAGAAGCTGATCACTCAAGACGACGAGCGAGAGCTCAAGCAGCTTGAGGCTCTGGGCTGGAAAGCCATCAACACAGAGGTCAGCGCGGAGTCCACGCCCCATGTGCTTGCTCGGCACATCGGCGCGATGGTCACCCAAAGGTTGATCCAGCTACCTCCGGAGCAGCGGGTTCCGTTCGCTAACGAGCTCCTGGCCTCGCTTGCCGCCAAGGGCACGCCCGAAAGCGAGGCGGAGCCGGTCAGCGCCCTCCTCGAGGGCCCGCAGCAACTGCTCGCGCTGGCCAAGCAGGAGGCTCCGGGGGCCTACTCCGTCCGGCCGCTGACTCCGCTGTCTGAGGCATCTCTACTGACGAATTCACCCGAGGACCTGAGCCTCGGCACCGAGCTTCGAGCAGAGCTTGCCACCGCCGACCGCATTGACCTGCTGTGCGCCTTTGTGAAGTGGTACGGGATACGAGTCCTTGAGGACGCCTTGCGCGCTGCCAAGGAACGCGGTGTGCCGATTCGGGTCATCACCACCACATACATGGGCGCCACGGACCGCCATGCCCTTGACCGCCTCGTACGGGACTTCGGCGCCACGGTGAAGGTCAACTACGAGATCCGGTCCACCCGCCTCCACGCGAAGGCATGGCTCTTCCGTCGCAACACGGGCTTCGACACCGCGTACGTGGGTAGCTCGAACCTCTCTCGGGCCGCGCTGCTCGACGGGCTCGAGTGGAACGTGCGTCTGTCGTCGGTGGCTACGCCGGCGGTGCTGGACAAGTTCGAGGCGACCTTTGACGCGTACTGGAACGACACTGCCTTCGAGACCTACGACCCTGACCAGCACGGCGCGCGCTTGGACGAAGCGCTAGCGCAAGCGAGCGGAACTGGCTCCGGCACGGACCTGAAGATCAACCTTTCTGGTCTCGAAGTACGCCCCTTCCCGCACCAGCGGGACATGTTGGAGCGCCTCACGGTCGAGCGGGAGCTTCGCGGACGCCACCGGAACCTTCTTGTTGCTGCCACTGGCACGGGCAAGACCGTGATGGCCGCCCTTGATTACCGCGGCTTGCGTAAGAACTTCGAGGGTGGTCAGCCCCGACTCCTCTTTGTCGCCCACCGCAAGGAGATCCTGCGGCAGTCTCTCCGCACCTACCGCGAAGTGCTCGATGACGGATCGTTCGGCGAGCTTCTGCATGGCGGCCAGGACCCGCGCGAGTGGAACCACGTCTTCGCCAGCGTCCAGTCTCTCAATGTGCAGCGTCTTGAGCAGTTGGCTCCTGACCACTTCGACATCATCGTGATCGACGAGTTCCACCATGCCACCGCATCTACATACCGGCGGGTCATCGAGCACTTCACGCCCAAGGAGTTGCTGGGGCTGACGGCCACACCCGAGCGGATGGACGGACGTAACGTCCAGGATGAATTCTTCGATGGCAGGATCGCGGCCGAAATGCGCCTCTGGGAAGCGTTGGAAAATGACCTCCTCTGCCCCTTCCACTACTTTGGCGTCCCCGATGGCACGGATCTCACGAACCTGAACTGGCAGAAGGGTTCGTACACCGACCAGGACCTCGACAAGCTCTACACGGGCAATCACGCTCGCGCTCGCATCGTGGTGAAGCAGATCCAGGACAAGGTCTCCAACCCAGGCTCCATGCGGGCGCTCGGCTTCTGCGTCACCAAGGCCCACGCGCACTTCATGGCGGGCTTCTTCCGCGAGGCCGGATTCCAGGCAGTAGCACTCGACAGTGACTCTTCCTCAGACGCCCGCGCCCAGGCACTTGCCGATCTCCGTGATGGCAAGCTTCAGGTGATCTTCTCCGTCGACCTGTTCAACGAGGGACTCGACATCCCCGACGTCGACACTCTGCTTCTACTCCGTCCGACCAACAGCGCCACGATCTTCCTTCAGCAGCTGGGCCGAGGGCTGCGGCGCACCGAGACCAAGCCGGTACTTACCGTTCTCGACTTTATCGGGCAGCACCGGGCCGAATTCCGCTTCGAGGAGCAGTTCCGGGCTCTGACTAATCTGACCCGGAACCGGCTGGTCGATCACATCGAGCATGACTTCCCGCAGCTCCCGTCGGGCTGCCAGATCATCCTGGAGGGGAAGTCCAAGGACTTCGTCCTGGACAACATTCGGACCCAGCTCGGAGCCACTGTGAAGACCCTGGTCAAGGAGGTGAAGTCCTACCACACGCCTCTTTTGGCCGACTATCTGCGAGAGAGCAGGCGCGAGATCAAGGAGCTCTACAAGAGCGACAACTCCTGGACTGCGGTACTACGCCGCGCAGGGTTCCTCGAAGAAACTGCTCCCCCTGCGGAGGCCGCGCTACTGAAGCGAGTCCACGCCTTTCTGCACGTCGATGACCCGGAGCGAGCGGATGCCTATCATCGGCTGCTCCAGGATGACGCTCCCACCTATGAGGAGCTTGGCCCCCTCGATCAGGCTTACGCTCGCATGCTGTTCTTCAATATTTGGGACAATGCTGGCGGCTTCACCAGCTACCAAGACGGCCTGGAGTCTCTGCGCCCATTGACGGAGTTCCGTGATGAGCTGCGTCAGCTACTTACGTATGTCATGGAGCGAACGGACCACTTCCCCCTCTCCCTCTCCGGGCGCCTGAGTCAGGTTCCGCTGAAGGTGCACAGCGCCTACAACCGCTCCGAGATCCTCGCTGCGCTCGGTGTGGCCCGCCTCGGTGGCCAGATGCCGCGCTCGTTCGCGCAGGGGGTGCAGTGGGTCGATGAATTGCAGACGGATGCGCTGCTCATCACCTTGGAGAAGAACGAGAAGGACTTCTCCCCCACCGTTCGGTACCGGGACTACGCGCTTAGCCCGACGCTCTTCCACTGGGAGTCACAGAACGCCACGGCTGCCGACTCTCGCACGGGTAAGCGCTACCAGCAGCATGAAGCGTTGGGCAGCGAAGTCCTTCTCTTCATGCGGCGGTACAAGAACACCGACATAGGCAAGTCTCAGCCCTGGATGCTGCTTGGGCCGGCCACATACGACACGCACACCGGTAGCAAGCCGATGGCCATCACCTGGCGTCTCAAGCACGAACTGCCGGCGGATGTCTGGACGTACTCCGCGGCCGTCACGGCAAGCTAACTCGTCCGTCCCGCGCCACGGATTTGGCGGCTACGCCACCGCCGCCAAATCCGCCAGGCCGAACAGCAAGGCGTAGCCGGGCGGAAGTTGGGCGAGGAGGCGGGCAGTTTGGGGCGTGCCCAACTGCTGGGCCAGGGCCGTCAGGACTGAGGTTACGTGCCAGCGGGCTGTTGCTGGGGTTGCGTTTTCGATGTGGGGGGCCAGGGACTCTACGAACTCGCGTGCCGACAGGGGGCGGGGGGCGAGTGGGGTGGAGAGGGTGGCTTCCAACGGGAGTAGGGCTGTCAGCTCGGCGCGTTCGGTTGCTGGGAGGTGGGCGGACAGGGCCAGTAGGACGGTGTGGGTGACCGACTCCGCTTCTGCTGTGCTGCGGTACTGGCCCACCTCGCGAACCGCTTCCGTCAGGGGTCTCGGCTGCATGGTCGTCACGGTCATCGTGGGGGCTCCTCTTCCGGGACGTCGGGACAGCGAAGCTCGGATGCCCCGTGATCGCGGGGGCATGGGGGAGGTTTTCGGCCACTTCACGCGTGGGCGACCCGGTCGGTACGTGCTTCGTGTCGCGCGTTAGCCTCGGCGGCAGGTGTGCCGAACACGGCATACGGGGACGACAGGAGACAAGTCATGGCCAAGGTTCCTGGCGCGGTGGTCGCCGCCACCGGGCTCGTCGGTGGGTACGGCGTCGCTCGCTGGACCAAGAAGCGGCCGCTCGGCGGGGTCGTGCTGGCCGCCGCCGGCGCCCTTGCCGCCCGCGAGTGGAACGCCCGAGCCGGGGCCCCTACGGCCGCCGCCCTGACCGGTGCGTACGTCGCCGGCTTCGCCGGCTCCCACCCCCTCGCCAAGAAGATCGGCGCCTGGCCCTCCGTGCTCGGCGTGGCCGGCGCGGTAGCCCTCGCCTCCTGGGCGTTCGCCGACCGCCGGAGCTGAACACCACGTCCCCCAGTCGGGGCCGCCCGGCACATCCCTGGCGGCCCCGAGTCCACGAAATCCCCCTACCCCACCCCCACCCCCTTCTCCCCCGCCCCCGAAGCCGCCGTAGACGACAGCGGCGTGGCCACGTCCTCCAGGGACCGCCCCTCCGCCCGTACTGCCAAGACCGCCGCCACCAACCCCGCCACGCACATCAGGGACGCCCCGATCTGGAAGGCCAGCACCGTGTCCCCCACCCGGCCGGTGCCCGTCAGGTCCGCGAAGAGGAGCGGGCCGCTGATACCCCCGGCCGCAGTCCCGAGGGCGTAGAAGAAGGCGATCGACATCGCGCGGGTCTCCATCGGGAAGATCTCCGAGACCGTGAGGTACGCGCTGGACGCGCCCGCGGAGGCGAAGAAGAGGACCGCGCACCAGCAGGCGGTCAGGGTGGTGGCGCTCAGGGAGCCGCGGTCGAAGAGCCAGGCCGTGGCGAATAGGAGGATGCCGGACAGCAGGTAGGTGGAGGAGATCATCACCCGGCGGCCCACCGTGTCGAAGAGCTTGCCCAGCAGCAGGGGGCCGAAGAAGTTGCCGACCGCGATGACGGCGAAGTAGTAGCCCGTCCGGTCGGCCGGGACGTCGAAGAAGCGGGTGAGGATGGCGCCGAAGCCGAAGGTGATGGCGTTGTAGAGGAACGCCTGGCCGATGAAGAGGGAGAAGCCGAGCACCGCGCGCCGGCGGTAGCGGCCGAAGACGGTGCGGGCGATCTCGAGGAAGGTGACGCTGCCCCGCCGGTGGATCTCCAGCCGGCCCTCGGGGGCGGGGAGCGGCTCGCCCGTCTGCTCCTCGATCTTCCGCTCGATCCCGGAGACGATCTCCTCCGCCTCCTGGTCCCGCCCGTGGATCAGCAGCCAGCGCGGACTCTCCGGTACGTGCCGCCGTACCAGCAGGATGACCAGCGCGAGCACCGCGCCGAGGGCGAACGTCAGCCGCCAGCCGATGTTCTCCGGCAGGAAGGCGGTGTCCAGCGCCAGGATGGACAGCAGCGAGCCGCCCACCGCGCCCAGCCAGAAGCTGCCGTTGATCATCAGGTCGACCCGGCCCCGATAGGCGGCCGGGATCAGCTCGTCGATCGCGGAGTTGATGGCCGCGTACTCGCCGCCGATGCCGAAGCCGGTCAGGAAGCGGAACAGGAAGAACCACCACGCGTCGGTGGACAGCGACGTCAGTGCGGTCGCCGCGAGATACACCGCCAGCGTGATCATGAACAGCTTGCGGCGCCCGAAATGGTCCGTCAGACGCCCCCAG
Source organism: Streptomyces bauhiniae (assembly GCF_004784475.1). GTDB lineage: Bacteria > Actinomycetota > Actinomycetes > Streptomycetales > Streptomycetaceae > Streptomyces > Streptomyces seoulensis. Next base: position 133,252 of record NZ_SRRT01000011.1, on the reverse strand, counting down.
AACAGGGCGCCGACGCACGCACCGGCCACGTACAGCGCGGCCGCGGTGCCGGTGACCTGCCCGGAGCTGATGGACAGCCCGCTGCCGGGCTCGGAGAGCCGGCCCGCGATGTTGCCGACGACCGTGACCTCCAGGCCGTCCAGAATCCACACCGTGCCCAGCCCGACCACGATCGTCCAGTGCCACCGGGACCAGGGCAGGCGGTCCAGCCGGGCCGGGATGTCGCTGGTGGTCGAACCGCCTCCGGTCGAACCGCCTCCAGTCGAACCGCCTCCGACCGCACCGCCTCCGCCCGAACTGCCTCCTCGCGACGGCGTCCCTGCTCCCGTGCTCATCGGCACCCCTCGCTCATCGGCACCCCTTCTTCGTCGAAGGACGAGTTACGGGTGCCCGCGCCGCGCGGGATCAGACCGGGCCGCCCGGCAGGCTCACCCCGCCGGACGAGCCGTTCAGCCGCCCAGCGCCCGCGACACGGTGTAGATCACCAGCCCGGCGAGTGAGCCCACCACCGTGCCGTTGATCCGGATGAACTGGAGGTCGCGCCCGATGTGCGCCTCGATCTTGCGGGTGGTGTGCTCCGCGTCCCAGCCCGCCACCGTCTCGGTGATCAGGGAGGTGATCTCCTTGCGGTAGGTCGTCACCACGTGCACGGCCGCGCCCTCGATCCAGCGGTCGACCTTGCCCTGCATCTTCGGCTCGGTCGCCAGCCGTTGCCCCAGCGACAGCAGCCCGGCCCGCACCCGCAGGCGCAGCTCGCTCTGCTCGTCCTCCGCCGCCGCGACGATCATCGACCGTACGGCGGTCCAGGCGGACGCGATCAGGTCCTGCACCTCGTCCCGCGCCAGCACCTCCCGCTTCAGCCGGTCCACCCGCGCCCGGGTCTCGGTGTCGGACTGGAGGTCGGAGGCGAAGTCGGTGAGGAAGCGGTCCAGAGCGGCCCGCGCCGGGTGCGAGGGCATCTCCTGCATCTCGGTGACGAAGCGCAGCAGTTCCTTGTAGACGCGGTCGCCGACCTTGCGGTCCACGAAGCGCGGGGTCCAGCCGGGCGCGCCGCCCTCGATGGCCACCATCACGTCGTCCCGGTGCCGCTCCAGCCACTCGTGGGCGCGGCCCACCACCAGGTCGACCACGCGCCGGTGGCCGCCGTCGGCCACGATCCGGTCCAGCAGCTTGCCCACGGCCGGACCGATCTCCCGCGCGTCGGCCCGCCGGGTGATCGCCTCCCCCACCACCGCCTGCACGTCCGAGTCGCGCAGCACCGTCAGCGCGCCGCGCAGCGCGGTGGCCAGCTCGGCGGTGACCCGGTCGGCGTTGGCCGGCTCGGCCAGCCAGTCACCGAGCCTGCTGCCGATGCCGACGGCGGCGAGCCGCTGCCGTACGACGTCCTCGGAGAGGAAGTTCTCCCCGACGAACTCGCCCAGGGAGACGCCGAGCTGGTCCTTCTTGGTGGGGATGATCGCGGTGTGCGGGATGGGCAGGCCCAGCGGGTGCCGGAACAGCGCGGTGACCGCGAACCAGTCCGCGAGCGCGCCGACCATCCCGGCCTCCGCGGCCGCCGCCACATAGCCCGTCCAGTGTCCCGCCCCCGCGTGCCCGGCCCAGGTGGCCAGGGCGTACACCACGGCGACGAACAGCAGCAGTCCGGCCGCCGTGAGCTTCATGCGCCGTACGCCGCGCTGCCGCTCCTCGTCGGCCGCCGTGAAGGCGGTCATGGTCCGGTACGAACCGGCCCGCCCGGCAGCCGTCGGCCGGGGGGTACGGCCCGGCTCCGCCTCTTCCGTTTGCGCGCGTTCCATCTCGCTCCGCCCGATCGGTGATCCCGCACACACATTGTCCCTTCCCGCCGCCGCACGGAACGGACGGGAGGTTCCCGGCGTCAGACTGGAGGGGGGGTCGGGGCAGGTCCCGTGGACCGGGGTGCCCGTCAACTCCGTTCCCCCATATGCCGCATCATGGTGTATTGATCGTCCGGCTTCCCGTCTCCCGAGGAGAACAACGCCAGCGTGACCAAGCGCCACGGTTATGCCCTGCTCAGTGCGTTCACCGCACTCGTCGTCGCCCTTTCCGTCACCGTCCTCATCAGGTCGGCGGCCGGCGAGGGCACCTCGGCGTCCTCGGCCACGGGCCGGCGCCCCCACGGCTCGTCCGCCGCACCCGCCTCCACGGGCACCTGGGTCGGCTCCTGGGCCGCCTCGCCCGTCGGCGCCGAGCCCGGCACCGAGGCCGCCGGCCTGGCGGGCCGCTCGGTGCGCAACGTCGTGCACGCGAACACCGGCGGTACGAGCGCCCGCGTCACCCTCTCCAACCTGTACGGGCAGGCGCCGCTGACCATCACTCACGCCTCGGTGGCCCTCTCGGCGGGCCGGGGTACCGCCGCCGCCCGTGCGGAAACGATGCGCCGCCTGACGTTCGACGGCGCCTACGCGGTCACCATCCCGGCCGGCGGCCAGGCCGTCAGCGACGCGGTGCGGATCGTCGTACCGCACGACCAGGACGTCTTGGTCACCACGTACTCCCCCACGCCGTCCGGGCCGGTCACCATCCACCCGCACGCGCGGCAGATCTCGTTCGTGGCGCCCGGTGACCGCACCGAGGAGGCGACGGGCATCCCGTACGCCGAGCGGAGCGCGTACTGGCGTTATCTGACCGCGCTGGACGTGCTGAGCAACGAGGCGGACGGCACGGTGGTGGCGTTCGGCGACTCCATAACCGACGGCATCACCTCGACCATGGGCGAGAACCGCCGCTGGCCGGACGTGCTGGCCTCCCGGCTGCGCTCGGCCGCCGCGAGCGGGGCGGACGTGCCGCGCTACTCCGTCGTCAACGAGGGCATCACCGGCAACCAGGTGCTGGCGAACGGCCTGGGCCGGCCCGCCGAGAACCCGAGCGGGCTGTCCCGCTTCGGCCGCGACGCGCTGTCCCGGCCCAACGTGAAGGTCGTCGTGATCGACCTCGGCATCAACGACGTCACCCACTCCCGCTCGGCCGCCGACGGTACGAAGATCACCGACGGGCTGCGCACCCTGGTCCGGCAGGCGCACGCGCGCGGTCTGAAGGTCGTCGGCGCCACCCTGACCCCCTTCGGCGGTCACCGGACCTGGACCCCGGCGCTGGAGCGGATGCGGCAGCAGGTCAACGCGGAGATCCGGGCCGGCGGGGTGTACGACGCGGTGGTCGACTTCGACCTGGCTCTGAAGGACCCCCGCGACCCGCGCCGGATGCTCCCCAAGTACGACTCCGGCGACCATCTGCACCCCAGCGACCTCGGCTTCCACACCATGGCCGAGACCCTGAACCTGTCGCTCCTCAAGGGCGCCGGACAGGCGGAGCTGTAACCCCTGGCAGATGAGCGGAAGGGGGTCGGTGAATACTGGCCCCCATGACCCGCTTGATCCTCGCCACCCGTAACGCCGGAAAGATCACCGAGCTGAGGGCCATCCTGGCCGACGCCGGGCTGCCGCACGAGCTGATCGGTGCCGACGCCTTCCCCGAGATCCCGGACGTCAAGGAAACCGGCGTCACCTTCGCGGAGAACGCCCTGCTGAAGGCGCACGCGCTCGCCCGGGCCACCGGGCTTCCGGCCGTCGCCGACGACTCCGGGCTCTGCGTCGACGTGCTGAACGGCGCCCCCGGCATCTTCTCCGCCCGCTGGGCCGGCCGGCACGGCGACGACACCGCCAACCTCGACCTGCTGCTCGCCCAGCTCTCCGACATCGCGGACGAGCACCGGGGCGCCCACTTCGCCTGCGCGGCCGCGCTGGCACTGCCGGACGGCACCGAGCGGGTGGTGGAGGGACAGCTCTGCGGCACCCTGCGGCAGGCCCCGGCGGGGAACGGCGGCTTCGGGTACGACCCGATCCTCCAGCCGGAGGGCGAGAGCCGTACCTGCGCGGAGCTGAGCGCGGACGAGAAGAACGCCATCAGCCATCGTGGGAAGGCGTTCCGGGCCCTGGTCCCGGTGGTGCGGGAGCTGCTGGGCTGAGCCCTGCCTCTGCATGCTGGTGCGGCCGGAGGGACTCGAACCCTCACGGGAGTTACCCCACTGGGACCTAAACCCAGCGTGACTGCCAATTCCACCACGGCCGCCTGCTGCTGCCCGGCCATGCTAGCGGCCGGGCGGCGGCTTCAGATGCCCAGATCCTTGATGATCTTCGCCACGTGGCCGGTGGCCTTGACGTTGTACAGCGCGCGCTCGACCTTGCCGTCCTCGTCCACGACGACCGTGGAGCGGATGACGCCGGTGACGGTCTTGCCGTACAGCTTCTTCTCGCCGAAGGCGCCGTACGCCTCAAGCACCTTCTTCTCCGGGTCGGCGAGGAGGGTGACCTTCAGGTCCTCCTGCTCGCGGAACTTGGCCAGCTTCTCCGGCTTGTCGGGTGAGATGCCGATGACGTCGTACCCGGCGCCGGTCAGCAGGGCGAGGTTGTCGGTGAAGTCGCACGCCTGCTTGGTGCAGCCGGGGGTAAGAGCCGCGGGGTAGAAGTACACGATGGTCTTGCGGCCCTTGTGGTCCGACAGGGACACCTCGTTGCCGTCGGCGTCGGGCAGGGTGAAGGCGGGGGCAACGTCCCCAGGCTCAAGTCGCTCGCTCATCCGGCCAGCCTAACCGGGTGCCCCTGCCGTGCGGTGTGGCGTGGAGCTGACAGACTGTTCGGAACAGCATCAGGAGATTTCGGAGGCCGTACGGTGGCGGAGACGTCGGACACCAGAACACCGGCGCAGATCGAGGCGGACATCAAGCGCCGTCGTGCTGTGCTGGCCGAGACGCTCGACGAGATCGGGGTGCGGGTGCACCCGAAGACGATCGTCGGGGATGCCAAGGCGAAGGCCGTCGCCGGCGTCGACCGGGTCTTCGGACGGGCGTACGTGCAGGTCAACCGCGTGATGACCGAGGTACGGGACCAGTTCGTGGACGACGACGGCGCGCCCCGCAAGGAGCGCATCGTGCCCGCCGCGCTCATCGTCGCCGGGACGGTCGGCCTGATCGTCGCGGGCTCGCGCAAGCGCAGGCACCGCCGCCGGCGCTAGTACGGACGACTTCCGCGACCGGGTCGCCAGGGCGGGGAGCCGTGGTGACCCGGAGGCGTGTCCGCGCCGCGCGGGCAGGTAGGTTCGGGGGCGTGAGCGCCAACAGAGACGAGCAGAGCACCTCCCCGCACGACAAGCTGCCCATCCGGATGCTGCACGACCGGGTGTTGGTGCGGCAGGAGACCGGTGAGGGCGAGCGCCGTTCGGGCGGCGGCATCCTGATCCCCGCGACGGCGGCGGTCGGGCGCCGGCTGGCCTGGGCCGCGGTCGTCGCGGTCGGGCAGAACGTCCGTACCGTGGAGCCCGGCGACCGGGTCCTGTTCGACCCGGAGGACCTGGCCGAGGTCGAGGTCCGGGGCGTGGCCTACGTGCTGATGCGCGAGCGGGACCTGCACGCGGTGGCCGCGGACCGGTTCGAGGGGTCGGAGGACTCCACCGGGCTGTATCTCTGAGCCGCCGTCGGAACATGCGGGAAGGGGGCTGACGACCGTGGTCGTCAGCCCCCTTCCCGTGTTCGCTCCTACTGGCGCCGGGCCGTCTGCGGGGCGATGAAGCCGCCGGGCAGACCGGTGGTGCCGGGGTCGGCGCCGCCGCCCGTGCCGCCCGTACCGGGCTGGCCGCCAGGGCCGCCACCGGTGGCGCCCCCGTCCGTGGCCCCGCCGTTGGTGGTGGCCGGGCCGCCGCCGGCGCCGCCGTCGGTGGTGTCACCGCCGCCGCCCGTGGTCGGGTCGGCCGGGGTGGTGCCCTGGGAGGGGGTGCTGCCGCCGTTGCCCTGGCCGCCGTCGGTGGGCGTGGTGCCCTGGCTCGGGGTGCCGGTGGTACCGCCGTTGTCCTGGCCCGCGTCGGTGCCGGGCGAGCTGGAGGGGCGGGTGCTGGGCGCGACCACGTCGGCACCGGCCTGCAGCTCCAGGTCGAAGCTCGCGGCGGGCTTGCCGCGCAGCGCGTCCCGCGTGTACTGCGCCCAGATCTCGGTGGGCGGACCGCCACCGTTCATCCGGGCCACGCCGAGGGCGCCGTACAGCGGCTTGTGCTTGGCGGTGACCGGGTCCTGGCCCATCACGGAGACGACCGTGGCGAGGTCGGGGGTGTAGCCCGCGAACCAGGCGGCGGTGTCCTCCTCGGCGGTGCCGGTCTTGCCCGCGGCCGGACGGCCGGCGGCCTGCGCGGCCGTGGCCGTACCGCCCTCGACCACGCTCTTCAGCACCGAGGTGGTGGTGTCGGCGGCCTCGCGGGTGACGGCCTGGTTGGTCTGCCTGCCGGGCAGGTCGACCGGGACGTTGTCCTTGCTGATCTTCTCGATGATCGTGTACGTGCCGTGCCGGCCGTGGTTGGCCAGGGTGGCGTACGCCTCGGTCATCTCCAGCACGCTCGCGGTGGCGGTGCCGAGCGCGATGGACGGGGACGGGTAGAGGTCGGGGGTGTCGGCCGGGATGCCGAGGTCGACCGCGGTCTGCTTGACCTTGTCACCGGTGACGTCGGCGGCCATCTGCGCGTACACCGCGTTGACGGACAGGTCGGTGGCCTTGCGGACGGTGATCTGGCCGTACGACTTCTGGTCCTCGTTCTCCGGCGCGTACCGGCCGCCGGACCAGCCCTGCACGGGACGCATGTTGGTGCCGTCGTAGTACGCGTTGGGCGTGATGCGCTGGCCGTCCTGCGTGCTGGAGGAGTTCTGCACGGCCGAGGTGAACACGAACGGCTTGAAGGTGGAGCCGACCTGGTAGTCGCCCCGCGTCGCGCCGTTGGTGAACTGCTGCACGTAGTCGATGCCGCCGTACATCGCGACGATCTTGCCGGTCTTCGGGTCGATCGAGGCGCCGCCCGCGCGGACGTAGGTGTCGGCCTTGCGGTTCTTCTTGTCCAGCTTGGAGATGAGCTGGTCGTCGACGGCCTTCACGAAGGCGTCCTGCTTGGGCTTCTGGATGGTGGTCGTGATCCGGTAACCACCGGTGGCGAGCTGGTCCTTGGTGAGGATGTCGTGGCCGACCAGATACTGCTTGACGGCCTCGACCAGGTAGCCGCGCTGGCCGGACATGCCGGTGGAGACGGTCTGCTCCTTGGGCATCGGGAACTTCATCCCGGTGCGGTCGGACTGGCTGAGCCAGCCCTTGGCGACCATGCCGTCCAGCACGTAGTTCCAGCGGGCGAGCGCGGCCGGCTTGTTCTCGGGGTGGGCGACCACGTCGTACTCGCTGGGCGCGTTGACCAGCGCGGCGAGGTAGGCGGCGCGGGCCGGGTCGAGGTCGATCGCGTCGACGCCGTAGTACGCCTGGGCGGCGGCCTGGATGCCGTAGGCGTTGCGGCCGAAGTAGCTGGTGTTGAGGTAGCCCTCGAGGATCTCGTTCTTCGACTTCTCCCGGTCCAGCTTGATCGAGATGAAGAACTCCTTGGCCTTGCGGGTGACCGTCTGCTCCTGGGCCAGGTAGTAGTTCTTCACGTACTGCTGGGTGATGGTGGAGCCGGACTGCTTGCCCTTGCCGAGGGCGGTGTTCCAGCCCGCGCGGAGCATCGCCTTGGGGTCGACGGCGGACTCGGTGTAGAAGTCGCGGTCCTCGGCGGCCAGGATGGCGTGCTGGGCGGGCTTGGCGATCTGGGCGAGGCCCACGTTCTCGCGGTTGACCTCGCCGTCACGGGCGAGCTGGGAGCCGTCGGCGTACAGGTAGACGGTGGCCTGCTTGGTGGCCAGGGCGTTGGCGGCCGGGATCTGGACCATCGAGTAGCCGAGGAACAGCAGACCGATGATCACCAGCACGCCCAGCACGAAGGTGCCGAGCACCATCCGCCAGGTGGGGAAGATCCGCCGCCAGCCGGTGCGCTGGGGACGCTTGGGCTTCTTGCCGCCGCCGTCACCGGTACCGCCGCCCTCGCCGCCGTCGCTGCCGTTGCCGCTCGCCTGCGGGGTCGCGGTGGGCTCGGACGGGGTGCGGGGCAGGACGCTGGTGGCCCCGGCTCCGGCCGCGGAGGCCGCGGCGGCCGGGGGGACGGGGAGCTTGGGGGTGTCGCCGGACCGGGGCGCGTTGACCCGGCGCAGCACCTGCGTGCTCTCGGCGGGCGGCGGCTGGTCGGCCTTGACGCGCCGGAGCACCTGGGTGCTCTCGGGCGCCTGCTCCGGCCTGGCACCGCCGGTACGGGGCTTCGCGGACCCGGTGGGGGCGCTGACCCGGCGCAGCACCTGGGTGCTCTCGGCGGGCGGAGTGTCCGCCGCCGGGCTCTTGGCGGCCGGGGCCTTCGCCGCCGGGGCCTCCTTGGCGCCGGACTGCGCGGGCACGGCAGGCGCGCCCTTGGAGGCATCGCCGGCCTCCTTCGCGGCCGGAGCGCTCGGGGCGGCCTTGGCACCCTCGTCCGGCTTCTCCGCGCCGGGCTTACCGCCCGTGGCCGGAGAACCCGTGGCCGGAGATCCCGTCGCCGAAGGTCCCGTCGGCCGGGGGGCGTTCGGGGTCGCGGAGTCGCGCACGGGGGCGCTCTCCGGCCCGGTCTCCGCCGGCGCGCGGTCGGCCGGACTCTTCGCCGGTTTCGCCTGCGGTTCCGCTGCTGCGGGCCCCTCAGCCGGCTGAGGTTCTTCCGGCGCCCCGCCCTCGTTCGGCTGCTGCGGCTGCGGCTCGTCGCTCATGTCGTGCACGGACTCCTGTTTCGTCGTACGTTCCCGTACGCCTCGTACGCCTTCTGCGCCCCCTGGTTGAAGACTCTCGCACCTGGTGAACCGTTCCCGGATTCCGGCACGCTTCGGTCACGGAAAACGCGTGGCCGTTCGCGGGGGCCGGGGGCTAGGCTCCTGCGCTTCGGTGTCGAGCAGTCCGAGGAGGTGGACCGGCGTGGGCGCTGGACGGTTGTACGTGGCCGTCGCGGCAGGGGGATTCAGACGGTACGCGACCTACCGCGCGGCCACGGCGGCAGGGGTGTTCACCAATACCGTCTTCGGACTGATCATCGTCTGCACCTACCGTGCCCTGTGGGACGCCCGTCCGCACTTGGGCGGATATGACCAGGCGCAGGCCGTGACCTACGTATGGCTCGGGCAGGCCCTGCTCTCCACGCTGGCGATCGGCGGCGGGGGCGCCGAGGAAGAGTTGATGGAGCGCATCCGTACGGGTGACGTGGCGGTGGATCTGTACCGGCCGGCCGACCTGCAACTGTGGTGGCTCGCGGCCGACCTGGGCCGGGCCTGTTTCCAGCTTCTCGGGCGCGGGGTGCTGCCCTTCCTCTTCGGCATGCTCTGCTTCCCCGCCTACCTGCCCTCGGACGCGGGCACCTGGCTGGCGCTGCTGGTGACGCTGGCCCTGGCGGTGCTGGTCGGCTTCGGCATCCGGTACCTGCTGGCGCTGAGCACCTTCTGGCTGCTGGACGGCTCGGGGATCTCCCGGATCGCGTGGCTGGCGGGGACCTTCTGCTCCGGGATGCTGCTCCCGCTGAACGTCTTCCCGGGCACGTTCGGCGAGGTCGTGCGGGCGCTGCCCTGGTCGGCGCTGCTCCAGGCCCCGGCGGACGTGCTGCTGGGCCGGGCGGACCCGCTGGGTGTCTGGCTGTTCCAGGCCGGGTGGGCGGTGGCGCTGCTGGGCGCGGGGCGCCTGCTGCAGTCGACGGCGACCCGTCGGGTGGTGGTCCAGGGTGGCTGAGTACGGCCGGGTCCGCGAGGGTGTGCGGGCGTACGGGCTGATCGCCGGGATGTGGGTGCGCTCCACGATGGCGTACCGGGCGTCGTTCGTGATGAACACACTCGGCAACTTCGCGGCGACCTTCCTCGACTTCGTCGCGATCATGCTGATGTTCTCCCGCGTGGACTCCCTGGCGGGCGGGTCGCTGCCGGAGGTGGCGTTCCTGTACGGGCTGTCGGCGGTGGCGTTCGGCATGGCGGACCTGCTGATCGGGTCTATGGACCGGCTGGGGCGCCGGGTGCGGGACGGCACGCTGGACACCCTGCTGGTGCGTCCGGCGCCGGTGCTGGCGCAGGTCGCGGCGGACCGGTTCGCGCTGCGCAGGCTGGGCCGGGTGACCCAGGGCGCGCTGGTGCTGGGCTGGTCACTGAGCCGGCTGGACGTGGACTGGACGCCACTGAAGCTGCTGCTGATGCCGGTGATGATCGCGGGCGGCTGCGGGATCTTCTGCGCGGTCTTCGTGGCGGGCGCGGCCTTCCAGTTCCTCGCCCAGGACGCCTCGGAGGTGCAGAACGCCTTCACCTACGGCGGTACGACCCTGCTCCAGTACCCGCCCGCGGTGTTCACCGAGGAGCTGGTGCGCGGGGTGACCTTCGTGCTGCCGCTGGCCTTCGTCAACTGGGTGCCCGCCGCCTATGTGCTGGGGCGCCCGTATCCGCTGGGGCTGCCGGGGTGGACGGCGTTCGTCTCCCCGCTGGTGGCGCTGGCCTGCTGTGCGCTCGCCGGGCTGGCCTGGCGGGCGGGACTGCGTTCGTACCGGAGCACGGGGAGCTGAACTGATGGCGGACGGCGAGGGGTTCATCGCGCTGGAGAAGGTCGGCAAGGTCTTCGAGGTGCGCAAGAAGACCGGGTTCCTCAAGCGGGAGCGGCGCGAGGTGCGGGCGGTGGACTCGATCTCGTTCACCGTGGCACGCGGCGAGATGGTCGGCTACATCGGGCCGAACGGCGCGGGCAAGTCGACCACGATCAAGATGCTGACCGGCATCCTCACCCCGTCCTCGGGCCGGCTCCGGGTGGCCGGGATCGACCCCTCGCGGGAGCGGACCCGGCTGGCGTCCCGGATCGGGGTGGTGTTCGGCCAGCGGACGACTCTCTGGTGGGACCTGCCCCTGATCGACTCCTACCGCCTGGCGCACCGCATGTACCGGATTCCGGACGCCCGGTACCGGGAGAACCTGGCCCGCTGTGTCGAACTGCTGGAACTGGGCGACCTGTTGGACGTCCCCGTACGCCAGCTCTCGCTCGGCCAGCGGATGCGCGGCGACATCGCGGCGGCCCTGCTGCACGACCCGGAGGTGCTGTACCTGGACGAGCCGACGATCGGCCTGGACGTCGTCTCCAAGGCCAAGGTGCGCGGCTTCCTGAAGGAGCTGAACGCCGAGCGCGGCACCACCGTCCTGCTCACCACCCATGACCTGCAGGACATCGAGCAGTTGTGCTCGCGGGTGATGGTGATCGACCACGGCCGCCTGGTGTACGACGGTTCGCTGACCGGGCTGCACGCGGCCGGGGACGGCGAGCGGACGCTGGTGGTGGACCTGGAGCGGGAGCTGCCGCCGGTCGAGGTGCCCTCGGCGCGGGTGGTGCGGGTGGAGGGGCCCCGGCAGTGGCTGGCGTTCCCGGCCGGACAGTCGGCGGCACCCCTGGTGGCCCAACTCGCGGCCGCCTACCCGCTGGTGGACCTCTCCGTCCGGGAACCCGACATCGAGGCGGTCATCGCCAAGATGTACGCGGAGAAGGCCGTCTCGTAGTCTGCTGTCATGACCGACGACGCTGCCCCGGACCGCCGTTCCCCCGGTCCCGTGCCGGACCTCCGCGCCTCCGACGCCGACCGGGAGCGGGTCGCCGAGATCCTCCGCGACGGCCTGGCCGAAGGCCGCCTGGACATGGCGGAGTTCGAGGAGCGGCTGGAGTCGGCGTACAAGGCCCGCACCTACGGCGAGCTGGCCCCGCTGACCCGCGACCTCCCGGCCGCCCCGGCCGCCGCTCCCCCGGTGTCCTTCACCAAGCGGCCGGTGGACGACGGGAGTTGGGCGTCCCGGATCGTCGGCGGCGAGGGCACCTCGACCGGGGCGGTGGCGGTGCTGTCCGGGTTCCAGCGCAAGGGGCGCTGGACGATGCCGAAGAAGTTCTCCTGCTTCGCGTTCATGGGCGGCGGTGAGATCGACCTGCGCGAGGCGTTCTTCGCGGACCGCGAGGTCGAGATCAACTGCGTTGCCGTCATGGGCGGTCTGGAAGTGATCGTGCCGCCGGGGGTCGAGGTCGTGGTGCGCGGCATCGGCATCATGGGCGGCTTCGAGCACCTGGACCGGGACGAGCCCGGCGATCCGGGGGCGCCGCGCGTGATCATCAGCGGGTTCGCGTTCTGGGGCGGGGTCGGTGTGGAGCGCAAGCTCACCCGGGCCGAGCGGCAGCGGCTGAAGGAGCTGCGCCGCCAGGACCGCCTGGACCGCCGCGAGGCCCGCCAGGAACTCCGCCGGGGCCGCCGCGAGGGGCGCTGACCCCTAGGGTGTGCAGACCTTGGTGAGTTCGCCGGCCGCGTCCGTGACCGGGCGGACGTCGGGGGTGTTGTCGCCGTTCCTGATCGCGGTCCGGACGTTGGAGACGGCCGAATTCAGGTCGTCCACCGCCTTGTTGACGTCGGCGTCGTCCGTGCGGTCGCCGATGCGGTCGAGGTTCTGCTCTATGGAGTCCAGCGAGGCGTCGGCCTGCGCGGGGTCGTTGGCGGCGTTCTCCACGGCCTGCTGGAGGTCGGTGACGCTGTCCGCGATGGAGTCGGCGGTCTGCACACAGTCCAGGGCCTTGTTCACGGCGTCGCAGCCGGTGGTCAGGCCCACGGTGAGCGCGGCGGCCGCGAGCGCGGCGATGGCGGTGGTACGGCGTCGGCGGCCGGCGGCCATGCGGTGTCCCTCCCCAGGTACGGCTGGCCGGGCGCGCGGGATCGAGCCGCGCGCCCGTACCGTCCAAGACGCCGTCCGCCGGGGCGGGGTTGCCTGGGGATACCCAGGTTTTTTGGGGCTCCCTTTACCCGGCCGGTGCTACTCGGGCAGGGTCAGCGCGAGCGCGGCCCGCTGGAACTCGGTGAGTTCGGCGCAGCCGGCCACACCCAGGTCGAGCAGGGCGTTCAGCTCCTCGCGGGCGAAGGGCTCGGCCTCGGCGGTGCCCTGGATCTCGACGAAGCGGCCGTCGCCGGTGCAGACCACGTTCATGTCGGTCTCGGCGCGCACGTCTTCCTCGTAGCAGAGGTCGAGCAGCGGGACGCCGTCGACGATGCCGACCGAGACGGCGCCGACCGTGCCGGTGAGCGGCTGCCGGCCCGCCTTGATCAGCTTCTTGCGCTGCGCCCAGGCGATCGCGTCGGCGAGGGCGACGTAGGCGCCGGTGATGGCGGCGGTGCGGGTGCCGCCGTCGGCCTGGAGCACGTCGCAGTCCAGGACGATGGTGTTCTCGCCGAGCGCCTTGTAGTCGATGACGGCGCGCAGCGAGCGGCCGATGAGGCGGGAGATCTCGTGCGTACGCCCGCCGATCTTGCCCCGGACCGACTCGCGGTCGCCTCGGGTGTTGGTGGCGCGGGGCAGCATGGAGTACTCGGCGGTGACCCAGCCCTCACCGCTGCCCTTGCGCCAGCGGGGGACGCCTTCGGTGACGCTGGCGGTGCAGAACACCTTGGTGTCGCCGAAGGAGACGAGGACGGAGCCCTCGGCGTGCTTGCTCCAGCCGCGTTCGATGGTGACGGGGCGGAGCTGTTCGGGGGTGCGGCCGTCGATGCGAGACATGCGGCTGAGCCTATCGGGAGTGACGCGAGGGGCTCCTCCCCCATGGGAAGAAGCCCCTCGTGCCGGTGAGCCGCCGCGTGAGCGGACGGCTCACATCATGTCTTCGATGTCCGCGGCGATCGGGTCGGCGTCGGTGCCGATGACGACCTGGATGGCGGTGCCCATCTTCACGACACCGTGCGCGCCGGCGGCCTTCAGGGCGGCCTCGTCGACGAGCGACGGGTCGTGGACCTCGGTACGCAGGCGGGTGATGCAGCCCTCGACCTCGTCGATGTTGTCGATGCCGCCGAGCCCGGCGACGATCTTCTCAGCCTTGGTGGCCATGTTCTATCTCCCTGGTCCGAACCGGTCCGAACGAGAACCGTCCGGAGACTGGTCTACACCACCAAGGGGAACCCCACCAAACCGCCCCCCGGCCCCCACACCTCCGGCACTCCGTGTAGCCCCGCGATCGCTATTTCACGGGTTCCTTATATCCGTGCCATCGTGCTACAACAGGTCTACACCACAAGTGGTGTAGACCACAGACGCTGCCGTCCCCTTCCATGGTCCCAGGGCGGCGCCCTGCCCATCTGGAGGAAGTTGTGACCACGGCCAGCGCCGCGCCCCCGGCCGAGAACAAGAGGGGCGCCAAGGTGATGGGCGTCCTGCAGCGGATCGGCCGCAGCCTGATGCTGCCGGTCGCGGTGCTCCCCGCCGCCGCCCTCCTGGTGCGGCTCGGCAGCAACGACATGCTGGGCGACCCCTCGTACCCGGCGTTCCTGACCAAGATCGCCTCCTTCATGGCCGCGGGCGGCAACGCGATCCTGGACAACATGGCGCTGCTGTTCGCGGTGGGCATCGCCATCGGCTTCGCCAAGAAGTCGGACGGCTCCACCGCGCTCGCCGCGGTCGTCGGCTACCTGGTCTTCAAGAACGTGCTGGCCACGTTCACCGACAAGAACCTGCCGAAGGTGGCCACCGCCGTCGACGGCAAGGTCGTCATGGTGAACGCCCCGGTGGACGCCAAGGTGCTCGGCGGTGTGGTGATGGGCATCGTGGTCGCCCTGCTCTACCAGCGCTTCTACCGCACCAAGCTGCCCGACTGGGCCGGCTTCTTCGGCGGCCGGCGTCTGGTCCCGATCCTCTCCGCGCTCGCGGGTCTGCTCATCGGCATCGTGTTCGGCTACATCTGGCCGGTGCTCGGCACGGGCCTGCACAACTTCGGCGAGTGGCTGGTCGGCTCGGGTGCCGTGGGCGCCGGCATCTTCGGTGTCGCCAACCGCGCGCTGATCCCGATCGGCATGCACCACCTGCTGAACTCGTTCCCGTGGTTCCAGGCGGGCGAGTACCACGGCAAGAGCGGCGACATCGCGCGCTTCCTGGCCGGTGACCCGAGCGCGGGCCAGTTCATGACCGGCTTCTTCCCGATCATGATGTTCGGCCTCCCGGCCGCCTGCCTCGCGATCGTGCACTGCGCCCGCCCCGAGCGCCGCAAGGTCGTCGGCGGCATGATGTTCTCCCTCGCGCTGACCTCGTTCCTCACCGGCATCACCGAGCCGATCGAGTTCACCTTCATGTTCATCGCCCCGGTGCTGTACGCGATCCACGCTGTGCTCACCGGTGTGTCCTTGGCGCTGACCTGGTCGCTGGGCATGCGGGACGGCTTCGGCTTCTCGGCCGGCTTGGTCGACTTCGGCCTGAACTGGGGCATCGCGTCGAACCCGTTGGGTCTCATCCTGGTCGGCCTGTGCTTCGCGGCCGTCTACTACGTGATCTTCCGTTTCGCCATCACCAAGTTCAACCTCCCCACGCCGGGCCGTGAGTCCGACGAGGAGCTGGCCGAGATCCAGAAGGCCGAGGCCAAGTAACCCGGCCGCCGTACGCGCGAAGGCCCCGGAACCTCTCCAGGTTCCGGGGCCTTCGTCGTGCTCCGGGGCTACAGCTCGTACGTCATGCCGGGCGCCGCCAGCTCCACCGGGCCGGCGAAGGTCTCGCGGGCGTGGGCCAGGTTGACCTCGGGGTCGGTCCACGGCGGGATGTGGGTGAGGACCAGCATGCGGGCGCCCGCGCGGGTGGCGGTCTCCCCGGCCTCGCGCCCGTTGAGGTGCAGGTCGGGGATGTTCTCCTTGCCGTGCGTGAAGGCGGCCTCGCACAGGAACAGGTCGGCGTCCCGCGCCAGCTCGTCCAGCGCCTCGCTGACCCCGGTGTCCCCGGAGTACGTCAGGGACCTGCCGCCGTGCTCGATCCGGATCGCGTACGCCTCGACCGGGTGCCGCACCCGCTCGGTGTGCACGGTGAAGGGGCCGATCTCGAAGGTGGACGGCTTCACCGTGTGGAAGTCGAAGACCTCGCTCATGGAGGACGCGGACGGCGTGTCGGCGTACGCCGTGGTCAGCCGGTGCTCGGTGCCCTCGGGGCCGTAGACCGGGATCGGCTCGCAGCGGCCGCCTTCGTGCCGGTAGTAGCGCGCCACGAAGTACGCGCACATGTCGATGCAGTGATCGGCGTGCAGATGGCTGAGGAAGATCGCGTCGAGGTCGTACAGACCGATGTGGCGCTGCAGCTCGCCCAGGGCGCCGTTGCCCATGTCGAGAAGCAGCCGGAAGCCGTCGGCCTCGACGAGGTAGCTCGAACAGGCCGATTCCGCGGACGGGAACGACCCCGAGCAGCCGACGACGGTGAGCTTCATGGAGCGGAAACCTCCGTGGACAGAAGCGGGTCGGGAAGCAGCAGGGCAGGGTTGTGCGGTCCGTCGAGCGTAAGGCGCCACAGCGCGGGTCGCTCCTTCGCCAGGGGCCGTTGTGGGCGAACTCACCTGTGCTGTCACCGGTTCGGCTGGACCGGGGGCGCATGGGGATCAGCCGAGGGCGCGCGGGCACCGGCGCGCGCCGGTAACGTCCTCCGCATGGACACGACCTGGTGGCTCGCGCTGGTGGCGGTGCTCCTGCTGGCCCTGGTCGCCACGCTGGTGGACGGCTGGGGACGGGGCCACCGGCAGCGCCGCGCCCGCCGACGGCCGCCTGCGGCAGGGGAGTTGACGGGCCGTCCGCGCGCCGGTGACATCTGGTGGGCCGAGCCGCTGCCGTGCCTGGTGCTGGCGGTACGGGACGGGCATGCCACGGTGGCCCGGATCACCGGCCGCCCGGAGGAGGAGCGGCCGGACCTGATTCCGCTGCCGGGCGGTGTCCTCGGCGAGGGGCCCCGCTTTCTCGACCCCGGAGAGCTGCACGAGGTACCCGTAGGGGATCTCCGGCACCGGGTGGGCGAGGTCGACCCGGCCCTGTGGGACCGGGTGCGGCACCTCGCCGGCTAGCGGACCTGGACCGTCACCTGCCAGTGCTCCGCGTCGCGCGCCGAGGTCAGTTCGACGGTGCCGGGCTTGTCCGCGCGGTACGCGGCGTTCGCGTCGCCCGGCTGGAGGACGAAGCCGGAGTTGATCGCGGTCAGCGCGCCACCCTTCGCCTCCACCGGCTTCCAGGGGTGGGCCTGGTCGCCGTCCAGGGCGAGCCGCAGCTCACCGCCCTTGGCCAGGCAGAGGTCACGGCCGGAGTCGGCGGCGGTCAGCCTCAGCGCGCTCACGCACGTTGCGCGGGACGGCTTCGGTGACACGCTCCGGCCCGCGTCGTTCCCTTGCGTCCCGCAGCCCGCGAGCAGCAGGGCCGCCGCGAGCGCGGCGAGGGCGAGGGGTGTCGTACGGCGCATGGGGTCCGCCTCTCCGTCCGGGGCCGGCCGGGACACCGGCACCACTGGTACCGGTGTGACGCACGACCGCCCCGAACGGCTCCCCTAGGGGAGCGCTTCCCCTAGGGGAGCCCTAGGCCCAGAGCTGACCCTGCAGGGTCTCGACGGCCTCTTCGGTGGTGGCCGCCGTGTAGACCCCGGTGGAGAGGTACTTCCAGCCGCCGTCGGCGACCACGAAGACGATGTCGGCGCTCTCCCCCGCCTTGACCGCCTTGCGCCCCACCCCGAGCGCCGCGTGCAGCACCGCGCCGGTGGAGACGCCCGCGAAGATGCCCTCCTGCTGGAGGAGTTCGCGGGTACGGGCCACCGCGTCCGCCGAGCCGACGGAGAACCGGGTGGTGAGCACCGAGGCGTCGTACAGCTCGGGCACGAAGCCCTCGTCGAGGTTGCGCAGGCCGTACACCAGGTCGTCGTAGCGCGGCTCGGCGGCGACGATCTTCACGTCCGGCTTCTGCTCACGCAGGTAGCGGCCGACGCCCATCAGGGTGCCGGTGGTGCCGAGACCCGCCACGAAGTGGGTGACGGAGGGCAGGTCGGCCAGGATCTCAGGGCCGGTGCCGGAGTAGTGGGCGCCCGCGTTGTCGGGGTTCCCGTACTGGTAGAGCATCACCCAGTCCGGGTGCTCGGCGGCCAGCTCCTTGGCGACCCGGACGGCGGTGTTGGAGCCGCCCGCCGCCGGGGACGGGATGATCTCCGCGCCCCACATGCCGAGCAGGTCACGGCGCTCGCGGGAGGTGTTCTCCGGCATCACGCACACCATGCGGTAGCCCTTGAGCTTGGCGGCCATGGCGAGCGAGATACCGGTGTTGCCCGAGGTGGGCTCCAGAATGGTGCAGCCGGGGGTGAGCCGGCCGTCCTTCTCCGCCTGCTCGATCATGTGCAGGGCGGGCCGGTCCTTGACCGAGCCGGTCGGATTGCGGTCCTCCAGCTTGGCCCAGATCCGGACGTCGGGGGACGGCGAGAGCCGCGGCAGGCGCACCAGAGGGGTGTTGCCCACCGCGGCCAGCGGGGAGTCGTAACGCATCGGAGCGCGGCGGCCGATCAGGCCATGCCGCCGGCCACGGCCGGCAGGATGGTCACGGTGTCGCCGTCCGACAGCTTGGTGTCGATGCCGTCGACGAAGCGGACGTCCTCGTCGTTCAGGTACACGTTGACGAAGCGGCGCAACTGGCCGCCGTCCACCACGCGGCCCTGGATGCCCGCGTGCCGGGTCTCGAGGTCGGCGAACAGGTCGGCGAGGGTCTCCCCGGTGCCTTCGACCGCCTTCTGGCCGTCGGTGTACTGGCGGAGGATGGTCGGGATGCGGACCTCGATGGCCATGGTTGCGGGCTCCTGTTCGAAGGTGTTCGTCGGGGCTGCGGCTCGGTACGTCAGCAGAAGGCGCGCACCACAGTCAGAACCATGGGCTCATCGTATCGATTCCCGGTCCACCGACCGGAATCCCGTCCCGGATGGCGGACGGTTTCCGACCGGGGAGTGGGATCAGGAGGGGGATCAGTACGCCTCGACGACCTTGACCTCTTCCTCGGTGACCTCTCCGTCCAGGATGCGGAACGAACGGAACTGGAAGTCGCCGAGGCCGTCGGCGTCCGCCGTGGAGACCAGGACGTAGTGCGCGCCGGGCTCGTTGGCGTAGCCGATGTCGGTGCGCGAGGGGTACGCCTCGGTGGCGGTGTGGGAGTGGTAGATGACCACCGGCTCCTCGTCGCGGTCGTCCAGCTCCCGGTAGAGCTTCAGCAGGTCCTGGGAGTCGAACTCGTAGAACGTGGGCGAGCGGGCGGCGTTCAGCATCGGGATGAACCGCTCGGGGCGCCCGGTGCCCTCCGGCCCGGCCACCACACCGCACGCCTCGTCGGGGTGGTCCTCGCGGGCGTGGGCGACGATCCGGTCGTACAGGTCCTGGGTGATGGTCAGCATGCGGGCCAGGATAGGGGGACGGGCCGTCCCGTACCGCAGTGCGGTACGGGACGGCCCGCATGGCGGACGCCTTGAGCGGCGGCCGCCGGGGGTGCCACGAGTACTCCCGGCGGCCAGGCGTCCTCGATGGCCCTTTGTGGCGGGTCTAGCCCACCTTCTCCAGCGCCGGCTCGTCACGCTCACCGCTCTGCGGCGTGCGGGACTTCATGATCTGCCAGCCGATCCCGAGCGCGACGGCCCAGACGGCCATCACGTACAGGCAGACGCGGGAGTCGGCATCGTACGCGATCAGGCCGGTGACGAAGAGCAGGAAGGCGATGGCGATGTACGAGCAGACCGAGCCGCCCGGTGCCGGGAAGGACGAGGCGGGCAGCTTGCCCGCGGCGACCGCGCGGCGGTAGAGCACGTGGCTGATCAGGATCATCAGCCAGGTCCAGATGCCCGCGGCGGTGGCGACGGAGGTGACGTAGCCGAACGCCTTCTCCGGGACGACGTAGTTCAGCACCACGCCGATGCCCATGAACAGCACCGAGACGGTGATGCCGAGCGCCGGGGTCTTGGTGGAGGACAGCTTGGCGAAGACCCGCGGGGCCTCGCCGTTGTCCGCCAGGGTGCGCAGCATGCGGCCCGTGGAGTACATGCCGGAGTTGCAGGAGGACAGGGCGGCGGTGAGGACGACGAAGTTCACGATGCCCGCGCCGGCCGGGATGCCGATCACCGCGAACGCCTTCACGAACGGGCTGACGCCCGGCGCGAACTCGGTCCACTTGACCACGCAGAGGATGACGGTGAGGGCGCCGACGTAGAAGAGGGCGATGCGCCAGGGCAGGGTGTTGATCGCCTTGGGCAGCGTCTTCTCCGGGTCCTCGGACTCGCCGGCGGTGACGCCGACCAGCTCGACCGCGAGGTAGGCGAACATGACGCCCTGCAGGGTCATCAGCGAGGAGCCGATGCCCTTGGGGAAGAAGCCGTCGAACTGGTACAGGTTCGCCACCGAGGCGGTGTCGCCGGCGGCGCTGAAGCCGAAGGTCAGCACGCCGAGGCCGATGACGATCATGCCGATCAGGGCGGTGACCTTGACCATCGAGAACCAGAACTCCAGCTCGCCGAAGAGCTTCACGGAGATCAGGTTGACGCCGAACAGGACCACCAGGAAGACCAGCGCCGTGACCCACCTCGGGACGGCCGGGAACCAGTAGTTGACGTAGATCGCGGCGGCCGTCAGCTCGGCCATGCCGGTCACGACCCACATCAGCCAGTACGTCCAGCCGGTGAAGTAACCGAAGAAGTCGCCGAGGAATTCGCGCGAGTACTCGGCGAACGAGCCCGACACCGGGCGGTAGAGCAGCAGCTCGCCCAGGGCTCGCATGATGAAGAAGATGATCACGCCCGCGAGGGCGTACATGAGGATGAGGCTGGGACCGGCCTTGGCGATGTTCGCCCCGGCTCCCAGGAACAGACCGACTCCGACGGCGCCACCGATGGCGATCATCTGGACCTGCCGGCTGCCGAGCCCTCGCTCGTAACCCTCTTCAGGGGCTTCGGTGACCTTCTCAGAGGCCATGGTGGTGCGCCTTTCTCCATGCCGACCCGTGGCCTTCACTCGGCCTCGGATCGGGTCTCGATCCCCCCGGAACTGATGGAGTGAGCAGGTCAGGGACCCGCTCGTTGCCTGGCCGGCGGTCGCCGGCTCGGTGGCGCACCCGGCGCGACATGGGTGGTGTCCGCCGGGCGATCGTGAAGATTTATCACGGCCGCAATATTGAGCAAAGAGGGGTCCGAGGGCGTCCTGTGGCGCACCGCACAGGAAGAATGGGACAAAGTACGCCCAAATGCCTCAAAAACGGCCGCAACGGTAACGCGATCGTTATCCGGAGTTGAGCGTCCTCTGAGCGAACACGAAAGTGACGTATTACGGCATCAGCGTCGAGACGAGGGTCTCCTGGAGACCGCCGAGCCAGAGATAGGCCAGCACCATCGGCTTGCGCGGGTCCTGGTCCGGGAGGCGGTACAGCGGGTCCGTGTCCTCCTCGTCGGAGATCTCCAGCCGGGAGCCGATCGCCAGGCGCAGGTCGTTCAGCGCGGAGAGCCACTGCCGGGACCGCTCGGGCGACAGCTTGAGCACCGCCTCGCCGCCCTCGGCCGACGACGCGACCTGGTCCAGGGTGCGGATGACCGCGAGCGCGTTCTCCCGCTTGCCGGCCCTCAGGTCGTTCTCGGTGTAGCGGCGGAACTCGGCGGAGTGCGCGCGCCGCTCCTCGGCCTCGGCCGGGTCGCCCGGCTCCCGCTCGGGGTCGGTGTAGGCGTCCGGGAAGAGCCGGCGCAGCACCGGGTCGGCGGGCGGCTCGCTGGGGCCCTCGGCGAACAGCTCGGCGAGCGGGTCGCCGCCGGTGTCCTCGGCGGGGCCGGGTCCGATCAGCTCAAGGAGCTGGACGGCCAGCGAGCGGATGATGGAGATCTCGACGTCGTCGAGCGCGACGGTCGCGCCGCCGCCGGGGAGCGGTTCGAAGTGTCCGGGCATGTGTGTCGGTTACTTCCGGTCCTGCTGGAGGGTGGCCCACAGTCCGTAGCCGTGCATCGCCTGCACGTCGCGCTCCATCTCCTCGCGGCTCCCGCTGGAGACGACCGCCCGGCCCTTGTGGTGGACGTCGAGCATGAGCTCGGTGGCCTTGTCCTTCGAGTAGCCGAAGTACGTCTGGAAGACGTAGGTCACATAACTCATGAGGTTGACCGGATCATTGTGGACGATCGTGATCCAGGGGACGTCCGGCTCGGGTACGGCGAAGGTCTCCTCCGCCGATTCGGTGCGTTCGATCTCTACGGGCGCGGGTGACGTCACAACAGCCATGCTGCCACGCACCCCAGAAATCGTCACACTGACGAAATGGGAGTACGCTTCATCGTCATGAACACAGCGGACCTTGGGCTGCCGGTCGAAGTCCCGTCGACGGCGCTCTTCACGGACCAGTACGAGCTGACCATGCTGCAAGCCGCCCTGAAGGCCGGGACGGCCGAGCGGCGCAGCGTGTTCGAGGTCTTCACCCGACGCCTGCCGCACGGCCGCCGCTACGGCGTGGTCGCGGGCACCGGCCGGGTGCTGGACGCGGTGACGAACTTCCGGTTCGACGCGGCGATGCTCGCCTTCCTGGGCGAGCGGGGGATCGTCGACGAGCCGACCCTGAAGTGGCTGGCGGACTACCGCTTCCAGGGCGATATCTGGGGCTATCCCGAGGGCGAGGTGTACTTCCCCGGCTCGCCGCTGCTGCGGGTCGAGGGCAGCTTCGCGGAGTGCGTGCTGCTGGAGACGGTGATCCTCTCCATCCTCAACCACGACTCGGCCATCGCGGCCGCCGCCTCCCGGATGTCCTCCGCCGCGGGCGGGCGGCCGCTGATCGAGATGGGCGCCCGGCGCACCCATGAGCTGGCCGCCGTCGCGGCCGCGCGCGCCGCCTACGTGGGCGGTTTCGCCACCACCTCCGACCTCGCGGCGGGCTTCAGGTACGGCATCCCGACCGTGGGCACCTCCGCGCACGCCTTCACCCTGCTGCACGACCAGGAGCGGGACGCCTTCCGCGCCCAGGTCGACGCCCTCGGCGCGGACACCACCCTGCTGGTGGACACCTACGACGTCGCGGAGGCGGTCCGTACGGCGGTGGAGGTGGCCGGGCCCGGGCTGGGCGCGGTGCGCATCGACTCCGGCGACCTGCTGCTGGTCGCGCACCGGGTGCGGCAGCAGCTCGACGACCTCGGCGCGACGGACACCCGGATCGTGGTCACCTCCGACCTGGACGAGTACGCCATCGCCTCGCTGGCGGCGGCGCCGGTGGACGCGTACGGGGTGGGCACGCAGTTGGTCACCGGGTCCGGGCATCCGACCTGCTCGATGGTGTACAAGCTGGTCGCCCGCGCCGAGTCCGCCGATCCCGCCGCCGAGCTGGTGCCGGTGGCGAAGAAGTCCAGCGGCGGGAAGACCTCCATCGGGGGCCGCAAGTGGGCGGCACGGCGGCTGGACAAGTACGGGGTCGCGGAGGCCGAGGTCGTGGGCACCGGCGCGGTACCGGACGAGCTGGCCGACCGGCAGTTGCTGGTGGAGCTGGTCAAGGGCGGCGAGGTCGTCGCCCGTGAGCCCCTGGACGCGGCGCGCGAACGGCACATCGCGGCGCGCGGCAACCTCCCCCTCTCCGCGACCCAGCTCTCCCGGGGGGAGCCCGTCATCCCGACGGAGTACCTGAACGTGCCCTCGGGTAGCTAGTGCCGGAGGCCGGAAGTCTCTAGGCTCGATTCCTTGGACCCCACTCGAAGGACACCACCATGCGCCGCGCCTTGATCGTCGTTGACGTGCAGAACGACTTCTGCGAGGGGGGCAGTCTGGCGGTGGCCGGCGGGGCGGACGTGGCCGCCGCGATCACCGAGCTGATCGGGCAGGCGGCCGGGTCCGGGTACCGGCACGTGGTGGCCACCCGCGATCACCACATCGCGCCGGGCGGCCACTTCGCGGACAACCCCGACTACGTCCACTCCTGGCCCGCGCACTGCGTCGCGGGCACGGAGGGCGTGGGCTTCCACCCCAACTTCGCCCCCGCGGTCGCCTCCGGCGCGGTCGACGCGGTCTTCGACAAGGGCGCGTACTCCGCCGCGTACAGCGGCTTCGAGGGCACGGACGAGAACGGTGCCACTCTGGCGGACTGGCTCCGCGCCCGCGGCATCGAAGAGGTCGACGTGGTCGGCATCGCCACGGACCACTGCGTACGGGCTACCGCCCTGGACGCGGCCTCCGAGGGTTTCCGCACGCATGTGTTGTTGGACCTGACGGCAGGAGTGGCCCAGCACACGACGGACAAGGCGCTGGAGTCCCTGCGCGAGGCCGGCGTCCAGCTCACGGGCAAGCCCGTGGTGAACGCCTAGCTTCAGCCCGCGGGCCCGCTGTGGCTTGTCGCGCAGTTCCCCGCGCCCCTGGGTAGGCGAGCCTGGGTGGTGTCCAGCCCCTGAGCTTCCCCGCGCCCCTGGGTTGGCAAGCCTGGGCGGAGTCGCGTGCGTGAACCGGCGCCCACCCGAAGGCTCCGGCACACATGTCCCACCCCAGGGGCGCGGGGAACTGCGCGACCAGCCACGACGGGCCCGCAGCCGAAGGTCTACGGCTGAAGCGCAGAGGATCGCAGGGCGCGGATGGGGCGCCAGAGGCCCGTGCCCTCCGTCGGGGCCGTGCGCCATATGAGGCCGTCGGGGTGGTGGAGGACCGCTGTCACCTCGTCCGGGGTGGGTGGGGCGGTGTTGCCGCGGAGGAACACGGACCACAGGCCGAGATTCCGCAGCCGGGTCAAAGCCTTCGCACGATTCCCCGCGTGGACGAGAACCCGGACGCCGGCGGTGCCGTGGGGCAGGTTGAGGGCCACCACGACCGTCCCACCGGGCAGCTTGCAGAATCCTCCTGCGGCCATGCGGTCACATCCCCGTTCAGTCAGGTGTCAATAAGCGATCCACAGGACGCACCTAAACACGATCGGCGGCGACCCGCTAGGGGGTCACCGCCGATACGTCTCTGACCTGCGAAGATACCGCTTACTTCGCCGCGGGCCCGACTTCCAGCTCGATCGTGGAGCCGTCGTCCGCCTGCTTCTTGATCTTGATCTTGGTGTTGGTGTCAGTGACCTTCACACCACCGGTGGGGTTCGACGGGTCCCAGTAGGTGTTCTTGCGGTCGTCGAAGACCGCCACCCCGTTCTGCGCCTTGATCTTCGTCGCCTTGCCGGCCTTGTGCAGCGTGATCCCGTCCGTCGGGTCGAGCGAGAACGGCGAGTCGTACGCCTGCATCCGGTTCCGCAGCAGCGTCCCGTCGGACCACTTCAGCGCCTTCGGGTGCGCGTCGACCGGCAGGATCAGACCGGTACCCGGGTGCGCGTCCGCGTTGGTGTTGTTGTCCGCCTGGGAGGTGTCCCACTTCCAGATCAACAGGCCGTCCTGGTACGGGTAGTGCTCCACCCAGTCGGGCCGGTCGGTGCCGGTGTAACCGAAGTTGTACGGGCCGACCTTCAGCGTCTTGTCGTACGACACGTACTGACGGTTCTCCGCGAGGTAGTACTGCGCGTAGTCCTTGGTGAAGGACGCGCCGATGCGCGAGAACCCGGT
Source organism: Streptomyces bauhiniae (assembly GCF_004784475.1). Lineage (GTDB taxonomy): Bacteria > Actinomycetota > Actinomycetes > Streptomycetales > Streptomycetaceae > Streptomyces > Streptomyces seoulensis. The sequence goes on along the minus strand of NZ_SRRT01000011.1, from coordinate 108,030 downwards.
CGCGGCCCAACCGGCGTCCGCCGTCTCGGCGTTGTCCGAGAACAGCGGCGAACCGTCCGCGGTGACCGTGATCTCGTCGGCCGCGAAGCCCTTCAACGCCACGCCGCCGTCGGTCTGGTAGCGGAAGCGGAGCTGGATCTTCTGGCCCGCGTACGCGTCCAGCGAGTACGACAGCTTCTTGTAGCCGTCGAGCGTGCCGGTCAGCGCGGGCTTGTCGGAGCCGTCGCGCGGGATCGGCTGCCCGTCCACCGTGCCGTCCAGGGCGGTCCAGTTGGCGCCGTCCGTGGAGACCTCGGTGTAGAGGTAGTCGTAGCCGGCCTCGATGTCGTACCAGCCGTCCAGGCCCAGCGTGGCCTTGGACTTGCCGGTCAGGTCGACCGAACGGGTCAGCGTGTTCTTGAGGTTGTCACCGCTGCCGCTCCACCACTGGGTCGCGCCCTCGGCCGGGGTGACGATCTCGGTCTTGACCGCCTTGTCCGGCAGCGTGACCAACAGGGCCTGGCGGTACTTGGTGTTGTACTCCGCGACACCGAGCTTGTGCCAGGAGGAGACACCCGCCTTGGCGGTGTCGTAGGTCAGCCAGCCGAGCTGCAGCTTGTCCCACGCGTTCATGTCGCCGGGCAGGTCACCGATGGAGTCCTTGCCGGTGCCGAGCCAGGAACCGGAGGACATCAGGGTCCAGAAACCGGTGGAGTTGTCGCCGCCGTCGGTGTCGTACTCGTCCGGCAGACCGAGGTCGTGGCCGTACTCGTGGGCGAAGACGCCGAGTCCGCCGTTCTCCGGCTGGATGGTGTAGTCGCCGACCCAGACGCCGGTGTCGCCGACCGGGGCGCCGCCGAGCTTGTTGCCGGCCGGGCCGGTCGCGCCCGCGTCGGTGCCGAACGCGTACCAGCGGTGCGCCCAGATGGCGTTCTCGCCCTCGGCGCCGCCGCCCGCGGACTCGTCCTCACCGGCGTGCACGATCTGGAAGTGGTCGACGTAGCCGTCCGGCTCGTTGAAGTTTCCGTCGCCGTCGTAGTCGTAGCGGTCCCACTGGTCGTACTGGGCCAGGTCGGCCTTGATGGCGGCGTCCGACTTGCCGGCCGCCTTCTGCCCGGCGACCCAGGACTTCAGACCGTCGCTGACCACGTTCCACACGCTGGTGCAGTTGGTCTGGCCGCACGCGTTGTTGCCGTAACGGGCCTCGTTGTAGGGGACCTTGACCCAGTCCGAGACCTCGCCCTCGACCGAGTAGCGGCCCGAGGACTGCTTCTCGTAGTACTTCTTCAGCGACTCGGTCTTGGCACCGGTGCCGAAGTAGAGGTCCTGGTAGTGCTTCTGGTTGTAATCCGCCTGCCAGGCCGTGGAGTTGTCCTTCTTGCGGTCCGGCGCGGCGATCTTGTTGTGCAGCGGGCCGGGGGTGCCGCCGAACTTGGGGTCGGTCTGGTCCCCGAACTCCACCAGGATGGTGAAGATCTTGTCGGTCTTCTCCCGGCTCAGCTCGACGTACTTGCTGTCGCCCTTCTTGCTCTTGAGCTGGACGACCTTGGAGCCGTTGCGCTCCTTCGCCGTGGCCTTGCCGGCGATGAGCTGGTTCAGGGCCTCCTGGCGCTGAGCCTCCTGGGTCTTGCTCAGCGGGCCGTCGAGGTCGTGCTCCCGCTGTCCGGCCGGGGCCGGGTCATGGCGGTTCTCGGCCGCCGGGCGGGCCATCGTGCCGGCCTCGGCCACAGCGAACGTGGCGAAGGTGGCGGACGACGCCGCGAGGGCCACGCCTATCGCCGCGGCTCTGAACGTCCAGGGTCTGCTGGTCACTTGAGATCCTCCCCCGCGCCGCGCGCACGGCAGGAGGGTTCCGGACCTTGGAAGATTCCGTGCGCGCACGATCAACGCGTGTATTCAAGTGCCGTAATTTGACTAGAGGTTCCACAGAAAAGACAGACCTTGACTTGAACAGGACAAGTGCACTATGCGGAGTTGGCGTCCGCTTTACGAACACGTGCTACAGCGGAACGGGCGCGTGCATCGCCCCAGTTGAGGTGGACCATGACTCCGTGCGCCCCCTGTGCACCGCCCTCCGGGGTGAGGGCGGGCTTACCTGGCACAGGACTCGGGCATGGACGCGAAGAGAGCCGAAACGGCACCCCGCGCACCCCCTACCCCCGTCTTCCGAGGACACGATTGCCATGCCTCGTCCGACCGTCGCACAGCTCGTCTACGGTTCCTGCACCGTGATCCTCTCCACCGTCGCCATGCTGGCCCTGTCCCAGACCAGCTCGGGCATCGGTGTCGCCGTCATCGCGCTGGCCGCGCTCGCGCTCGGGCTGCTGGTCGCCATGACGGTGCCGCTGCCCCGGCCGCGCCCGGCCCGCTCCACCGCCGCCACCGGGCCGACGCCCGCCGAGCCCGCCCGGCTGTCCGAGCGCCGCCGCCCGGTCGGCGCCTCGGCGGAGTCGGTACGCGGCCGCGCGGCGTCCTGACAGCGGCCGCCTGCTGAGACCACACGCCGGAGCGGCGGGCCGGGGACTTCTCCCCCGCCCGCCGCTCCGGCGCGCCGTGCCCCGGCCCGGTCAGGTCGTGGCGACCACCACCGTCTTCGCCGCCTTGTCGTGCAGGCCCTGCTTGTACGGGCGGTCGAAGTAGCTCCAGCCGCCGCAGATCGCGGTCCAGACGCAGGCGCAGCAGAAGGCGAACGGCAGCCACAGCACCAGCGCCCGGATCAGCGAGGACTGCCGGGAGGGGGTGGCGCCGTCGTGCAGGTTGGCCACCCGCATCTTCAGCAGGCGCATGCCGAGCGTCTGCCCGGTGCGGGCGATCAGGATGGTGTCGTAGGCGACGTACAGCACGGCGGCGATGATGGACTGGCCGAGCGACTTGCCGACCTCCATCCGGTCGCCGTTCACGTCGTACTGGTGCACCCCGAAGGCCCAGGTCAGCAGCCAGACGGCGATGCCGACGATGATCATGTCGATGATGCGGGCGACGGTGCGCTTGCCGCTGTCCGCGAGCGGGGGCATGCCGGCGAGGGGGTCGCCGGGGCGGCCGGGGCCCTGGGGGCCTCCGCCGTAGGGGCCACCGCCTCCATAGGGTCCGCCTCCGTACGGGCCGCCCCCGTAAGGGCCGCCCGACCCGTAGGGGCCGCCGCCCTGGGGCGGGGGCTCGCCGCCGGGCGGCGGGGGCTGCTGGGCGCCGTACGGGCGGTCGTACGGCGAGCCCGGCCCCTGCCCCGGGTCCGACGGGGGCCGCTTCCTCAGCGGGTCGTCGTCGGGGGGCTGCGGTCCGGAGCCGGGGGGCGGTTCACTGCTCATGGCACCGAGTCGACCGCGAACGCGGGGCCGCCGCACCCGGCGGGCGGCCGTACGGGGGACGCTATTCGGCCACGAAGGTGTGTGCCGCCTTGTCGTGCCAGCACTGGCGCCACGGGCGGTCGAACAGCCCCCACAGCACGCCGATCACGCCGATGACGAGGACGCCGGGCACGCTGTAGACCAGCCAGCGGCGCAGCGCGGCCCCGAAGGACGGGGGCTGGTGCCCCTCGATGTCCCGCACCTGGATGCCGCACAGCCGCTTGCCGAGGGTGCGGCCCCAGCGGGCGGTCGGCAGCACCTCGTACACCACCCCGAAGACCAGCAGGACGCCGAGGACGAGGGCGAGCGAGACGCCGGTGGTGCCGTCGAGCAGCCAGACGGTGACGGTACGGCCGGACAGCCGGGCCGCCTCGATCTTGCTCTGCGTGTGGTCGACGGCGCGTACCCCCAGGGGCACTGCCGCGGCCGCCGTGACGGCGCCGATGAAGACGTTGTCGATCAGGCGGGCGGCGAAGCGCTTGCCGAGTCCGGCCGGGCGGGCCTCCGCCTGGCGCCGGGCCGCCGCGAGGAACGGGTCCTCCACCGGCGGCTTCCACGGCGCCACGGGCTGTTCCTCGCCCGCCCCGGCCAACTGGTGCACCTGCTGCGCCCAGGACGCCTGTCCGCCACCGGGACCGGGAGCGAGGGGGCCTCCGGCCTGGGGCGGGAGTACCGGGGAAGGGGCGGCCGCCTGCGGGAAACCGGACTGTCTGCGGGGGTCCGCCTGCGGGGCGGGCGTTGCCTGCCCCGGCACCGGGGGTGCGACGGCGGCGCGGGCCGTGGGAGCGGCGGGTGCGTCGGGGGCGGCCCCGAATCCTGCTGGTCCCCCTACGGGACCCCGAGCCGCGCCCCCCGCCGGCCCCGAGGAACCCTGAGCCGCGCCCGCCGTGGGCCCGGTGGGGCCCTGAGCGCCCTGGCCCGGCGCCCCCGCGCCCTCCCCGGCGTCCCCCGCCCGCACCCGACGGAACGTCATCGTCCCGTCGTCCCGCTGAACCCCCGCCGGCGAACCCGCCGCCGGGCCCGGAGTCGGGCGCCGGAAGAGGAACGTGTCCGGAGGTGCCTCGCCCTGGGCCGCCGGAGCGTCGGCGGAGCCGCCCTCCTCGAAGAAATGCGGACCCGTCTCCTCCACAGGGGGCGTGTCGGGGCCGGAGGTTGACGGGGCGGTGAGCGGTTCGCCGTCCGCGGGGGCGGGGCGGCTGGTGCCGGGCACCCAGGCGGTGCCGTTCCAGTAGCGGACGTAGCCGGGGATGGACGGGTCCGGGTAGTAGCCCTCACGGGGCCTGTCGTCACCGTGGGCCGGCGTAGGGGCGCTCATGTCCGTCGTCCCGTATCTGCTCGGGGGTGGAAGGGAGCCTCCACATCTATCAGACCCGGGGCACCCCTTACCCCCCTCCGGCCGGAGCCGACCCCTTCCGGGCGATCCCCTGGAGGCGCGCGACGCCGGTTGGAAAAAAAATTCCGGGAACCCGCGTAATGACCGTGCCCCTGCCCCCTCTCTCCTGGCACGGGCCCGTCCGAGCGGCCCGCGGTCAGATCGAAGGAGACAGGTCATGGAGCACACGGTGGTGGAGCGCGAACTGGAGCTGCGGCTCATCCTCTCGCCGGAGCGGAGCATCCCGGTCCCGGCCCGGCTCGCGTACCGGACCGACGACCCCTACGCCGTCCACATCACCTTCCACATCAACTCCGACTTCCCCGTGCACTGGACGTTCGCCCGCGAGCTGCTGGTGGAGGGCGTGTTCCGGCCGTGCGGGCACGGGGACGTGCGGGTGTGGCCGACGAAGGTGAACGGCCGCAGCGTGGTGCTGATGGCGCTCAGCTCGCCGGACGGCGACGCTCTGCTGGAGGCGCCCACCCCGCAGGTGTCCGCCTGGCTGGAGCGGACCCTGCGGGCGGTGCCGCCGGGCGCCGAGGCCGCCCAGCTCGGGATCGACGACGCGCTCGACCAACTGCTGGCCCGGTGAGGCGCCCCCGCTCACCAGAAATCGGCGCACAAGAACTCGGCTCAGAACAGCTTGCCCGGGTTGAGGATGCCGAGCGGGTCGAAGACGTCCTTCACGGCCCGCTGCATCTCCAGCCCCACGGGCCCGAGTTCGCGCGCCAGCCACTCCTTCTTCAGCACGCCCACCCCGTGCTCGCCGGTGATGGTGCCGCCGAGTTCGAGGCCGAGCGCCATGATCTCGTCGAAGGACTCGCGGGCCCGGCGGGACTCGTCCTCGTCCAGGGCGTCGAAGCAGACGGTGGGGTGGGTGTTGCCGTCCCCGGCGTGCGCGCACAGGCCGATGGTGAGGTCGTACTTGGCGGCGATCCGCTCGACGCCCTCCAGCATCGCGCCGAGCCGCGAGCGGGGCACGCACACGTCGTCGATCATCGTGGTGCCCTTGACCGCCTCCAGCGCGACGAGCGACATCCGCCGCGCCTGGAGCAGGAGTTCGGACTCGGCGGCGTCGTCGGCGACGACCACCCCGGTGGCCCCGGCCGCCTCGCACAGGGCGCCGACGGCGGCCAGGTCGGCGGCGGGCTCCGGGGTGTCGAAGGCGGCCAGCAGCAGCGCCTCGGTGGACTCCGGCAGACCCATCCGGGCGAAGTCGTTCACCGCCTTGACGGTGGTGCGGTCCATCATCTCCAACAGCGAGGGCACATGCCCGCCGGCCATGATCGAGCACACCGCGTCGCAGGCGTCGGCGGCGGTGGCGAACTCGGCGGCCAGCACCAGTTGCCGGGGCGGCTTGGGCCGCAGCCCCAGCACCGCGCGGACCACGATGCCGAGCGAGCCCTCGGAGCCGACGAAGAGCCGGGTCAGGTCGTACCCGGCGACGCCCTTGGCGGTGCGGCGGCCGGTGGACATCAGACGGCCGTCGGCGAGGACGACCTCAAGGCCGAGGACGTACTCGGCCGTCACCCCGTACTTGACGCAGCACAGGCCGCCGGAGGCGGTGCCGATGTTGCCGCCGATCGTGCAGGTCTCCCAGCTCGACGGGTCCGGCGGGTAGTACAGCCCGTGCTCCTCCACCGCGCGGGAGAGCACGGCGTTGACCACGCCCGGTTCGACCACGGCGATCCGGTCGACGGGGCTGATCTCCAGGATGCGGTCCATCTTGGTGAGGGACAGCACGATGCAGCCCTCGGAGGCGTTGGCCGCGCCGGACAGCCCGGTGCGGGCGCCCTGCGGGACGACCGGCACGCGCAGCGCGGTCGCGGTGCGCAGCACGTGCTGGACCTGTTCGACGGTGCGTGGGAGGACCACGGCGGCGGGGGCCCCGGCCGGGCAGAAGCTCGCCATGTCGTGCGCGTAGGAGGCGGTGACGTCGGGATCGGTGAGCACGGCCCCGGCGGGCAGCCCCGCCAGCAGCGCTTCGATGAGGGGGGTCTCGGCGGGCGCGGTGTCGCCGTCGCGGGGTGCTTCGATACGGCTCATGATCACAGCGTGTCACTCGGGGCCATCGGTGTGAACCCCGCACGCGCCGCCCTTGGGCCACCCGGATGTGCTCGTCATATTGACGCACAGTGAACGGCATGGCGAAGAGACAGTACGGCGACGCGCGGCCCGGTACGTCCCTGGTGGCCGAGCCCCCGCCGCGCCGCCCCCGGCGATGGCTGCGCCGCACGCTGCTCACCGTGGCGGCGGGCGGGGCCGCGGCGGGCGTGGCGCTGACGCTGCTGCCGCGCGAGGCGCCGCAGCGGGCCCCGCACCGGCCCCCGGCACCCGCGCCCGGACCGCAGGCGCGGGCGCTGACGGCGGTCACCACCGGCGTCCCGGCGGCGCTGCCCGACCTGACGGAGCTGATCACCCGGCAGGAGGCCGGGGTACGGGCCCGCCCCGCCGACGCCCGCGCCTGGGCGGTGCTCGGCGCGGCCTACGTGGCCCGGTCCGCCCGCACCGCCGACGCGGCCGACCTCCCGCGCGCCGAGCGGGCACTCGGCACCTCGCTGAAGACGCGCGCCGCGAAGAACACCGAGGCGCTGGCCGGCATGACCGCGCTGGCCAACGCCCGCCGGGACTTCGCGGCGGCCAGGCGGTACGGGGAGCAGGCGCTGAAGCTGACCCCGAAGCGCTGGTCGGCGTACCCCCCGCTGATCGACGCGTACAACGGGCTCGGTGACTACACCGCCGCCCGGAGCACCCTGGACAAGCTGATGGCGCTGCGCACGGCCCCCGGGGACCGCCCGGCCGTGATGGCGCGGGCCTCGGCCGTGTACCGGGACCGGGGCTGGCGGGAGGACGCGCTGGCCCAGCTCACGGACGCGGCCGCGGCCGCCGGTACGCCCGCCGAGCAGGCGGCCTACCGCGCCGGGGTCGGCCAGTTGGCCTGGGAGCGCGGCGAACTCCCCGAAGCCCTGGCCCAGTTCACCGAGGCCCTCCGCCTGGACCCGGCCGAGGCGACGGCGGGCGCCGGCAAGGCCCGCACGCTGGCCGCCCAGGGCCGCACCGCCGACGCGCTCACCGCGTACGACCAGGCCCTCGCGAAGCGGCCGGACGCGGAAGTCACCCTGGAGCTGGCCGAGTTGTACGAGTCGCTGAACCGCACCCAGGACGCCGAGGCGCAGTACGAGCTGGCGCGGAAGCGGGCGGAGAAGGCGGCCTCCGACGGCGTCGACGAGGAACTCCTGCTGGGCAGGCTGGAGGCGGACCACGGCGACCCGCAGGAGGCGGTGACCCGGCTGCGCGCGGAGTACCAGCGGCAGCCCGGCATCGAGGTGGCCGACGCGCTGGGCTGGGCGCTGCACCGGGCGGGCGAGGACGAGGAGGCGCTGAAATACGCCACCATCGCCACCGACAAGACCAAGGGCGGCGGAGTGCGCAGCGCGCCGCACGACTTCCACCGGGGCATGATCGAGTACGAGCTGGAGCGATACGGCTCCGCCCGGCGGCAGTTGGAGGACGCGCTGCTCGTCAACCCGGCCTTCTCACCGCTGTGGGCGCCCGAGGCGCGGGCCGCGCTGACGGACATGGGCGAGGTGACCGAGGGCCCACTGCCCGCCGATGTGCTGTGAGTTGGGGGCGCGACCGCTCCTCGCGCCCCCAACTCAGTCTGTGGGGAGCCGGGTTACAGGTTGCCCCGCTTCTCCTGCTCCCGCTCGATGGCCTCGAAGAGGGCCTTGAAGTTGCCCTTGCCGAAGCCCATCGAGCCGTGGCGCTCGATGAGTTCGAAGAACACCGTCGGCCGGTCCTGGACCGGCTTGGTGAAGATCTGCAGCAGATAGCCGTCCTCGTCGCGGTCGGCGAGGATCTTCATCTCGCGCAGCGTCTCGATCGGCACCCGGGTGTCGCCGACCCACTCGCCGAGGGTGTCGTAGTAGGAGTCCGGGGTGTCGAGGAACTGGACGCCGGCCGCGCGCATGGTGCGTACGGTCTGCACGATGTCATTGGTGGCCAGCGCGATGTGCTGGACGCCGGGGCCGCCGTAGAACTCCAGGTACTCGTCGATCTGGGACTTCTTCTTGGCGACGGCGGGCTCGTTGAGCGGGAACTTCACCTTCAGGGTGCCGTCCGCGACGACCTTGGACATCAGCGCGCTGTACTCGGTGGCGATGTCGTCGCCCACGAACTCCTTCATGTTCGTGAAGCCGAGGACGTTGTTGTAGAACGCCACCCACTCGTCCATCTTGCCGAGTTCGACGTTGCCCACGCAGTGGTCGATGGCCTGGAAGGTGCGGCGGGCGGGCGGCTCGACGATCGGGGCGGCGGCCTCGAAGCCGGGGAGGTACGGGCCGTCGTAGCCGGAGCGCTCGACCAGGGTGTGCCGGGTCTCGCCGTAGGTGGCGATGGCGGCCAGGACGACGGTGCCGTGCTCGTCCTTCACCTCGTGCGGCTCGGTGAGGGGGCGGGCGCCGTGCTCGACGGCGTGGGCGAACGCGGCGCGGGCGTCCGGGACCTCGATGGCGAGGTCCACGACGCCGTCGCCGTGCTCGGTGACGTGCCGGTCGAGGAACTCGCCCCAGGGGGTGGCGGGGCGGATCACCGAGGTGAACACGAACCGGGCGGCGCCGTTCTCCAGGACGTAACTCGCCGTCTCGCGGCTGCCGTTCTCCGGGCCGGAGTAGGCGACCAGGCGCATGCCGAAGGCGCTGGAGTAGTAGTGCGCGGCCTGCTTGGCGTTGCCCACGGCGAAGACGACCGCGTCCATTCCCTTGACCGGGAAGGGGTCGGCCTGCCGGGCGGTGTCGGGAGTGTGCTGAGTGGTCTGCGTCATGTTCGAAGGGTGGCCCCGCTCTGCAAGGTGCGCAATAGTTCGCGTAATCGCTGGTCACTCTGTTCAGCCTTACGGCGGTACCGGCGGGCTTTCTGTACAGGATGACCATCCGGGGAGGACGTCGTGGCGATCGATCGGCTGGACGGGCAGATCATCGTGCTGCTGGCCGAGGAGCCGAGGATCGGGGTGCTGGAGATGTCCCGGCGGCTGGGGGTGGCGCGCGGCACCGCCCAGGCCCGGCTGGACCGGCTGCGCTCGCGCGGGGTGATCCGGGGGTTCGGGCCGCAGGTGGACCCCGCGGCGCTCGGCTATCCGGTGACCGCGTTCGCCACGCTGCAGATCCGGCAGGGGCAGGGGGCGGACGTACGGGCGTATCTGGACGGGGTGCCGGAGGTGCTGGAGCTGCTCACCACGACCGGCACCGGGGACATGCTGTGCCGGCTGGTGGCCCGCTCCAACGCCGATCTGCAGCGGGTCATCGACCGGGTGGTGGGCTTCGACGGCATCGTGCGGGCGTCCACGGCGATCGTGATGGAGAACCCGGTGCCGCTGCGGATCATCCCGCTGGTGGAGCAGGCGGCGGGGGAGTTTTTCGAGGGGGACTAGCAGCTCGGGATCTTCCCGGTGCCCTTCTCCAGGGCGACCAGGGAGTCCACGGCGCCGTCGAGGGTGGTGACCGGGATCAGGCGCAGGCCCTTGGGGAGGTTGGTGTGGGCGTCGGCGCACTCCGCCTTCGGCACCAGGAAGACGGTGGCGCCGTCGCGCCGGGCGGCCTGCGTCTTCAGGGCCACCCCGCCGACCGCGCCGACCTTGCCGTCCGCGTCGATCGTGCCGGTACCGGCGATGGTCCGGCCGCCGGTGAGGTCGCCGCCGCTGCCGTCGCCGTTCAGCTTGTCGATGATGCCGAGGCTGAACAGCAGGCCCGCGCTGGGGCCGCCGACGTCGGCGAGGCGCAGGGTGACCTTCACGTCGCCGGGGTCCTTGCTCAGGTGGTCCAGCGCCGCGGTGGTCGCCGCGTCCTGCGACTGCCGCATCTGGGCCGTGTTGTGCTTCTCGATCTCCTTGATGGTGTCCCCGGTCGGGTACACCGCGTCGTACGGCATCACCGCGCGGTCGCTGCGGAACCAGTTGTCGACCACCTGCCCGAGGGACACCCGCGTACCCGGCGAGGTGGCCTCGATGGTCGTCATCCGCAGCTCGCCCGAGGTCTTCCGCGTCTGCGCCCCGGCCACCGTGATCACCGGCGTCCCGTCGTTCTTCCCCAGCACATTCGCCGTCATCCCCGGCTGAGCCACCGAGAACGGCAACGGCGCGAACACCGCGACGGCCACCAGCCCCACGACGGGCAGGGAGCACAGGGCGATGATCCGGGAACGCGAGAGACGTGAGAGCACGGAGTAAATCTAACGCGCGAGGGGTCTCCGGCCGGGGGCGGGACGGGCTGGGTGAGCGGGGGCGGAGCTGCGCGGCCGAGGGTGGACGGCGATACAACCCCTCCCGATCGGCCGGGACGACGCGGCACTGCCCCGAAGGCGGGCAGCAGGCGGTGGCCGTCCCGCGCGATGGCCGCGTGGCAAAGGGGTGCGCGGCTGCCCGGCGAGCACCGGTCCGACGCCGGTCGAAGTCCGCGTCGGCCACCGCCTGCCGGGGCAGTGGGCGGAAGCGCCGCACCCCGGCGGGCCCCCGTCCGGCGAGGGCCGGTCACGCGTCCCGCCTCCCGGCATCAGCACCGCCCGTACGGCCTACCTCAGCGCGTCCGCGACCTCCCGCGCCGCCTCCATCACCCGGCGGCCCACCCGTTCCGGGACCGCGTCGGTCAGCATGATCACGCCTACGCTGCCCTCCACGCCCGTGACGCCCAGGAGGGGGGCGGCGGCGCCGCTGGCACCCGCTTCGAGTTCGCCGTGGGTGAGGATGTAGCCAGGGTCGGGGGCCGGGGAGTGGCGGGCGGCCAGGATGGCCTTGCCGGCGGCGCCGCGTTCCAGGGGGTGACGGAAGCCCGCGCGGTAGGCGACGTGGTAGTCGGTCCAGGTCGGCTCGACCACGGCGACGGCGAGCGCCTCCGTACCGTCGACCAGGGTCAGATGGGCCGTGGCGCCGATGTCCTCGGCCAGCGAGCGCAGCGCGGGCAGCGCCGCCTCGCGTACCAGCGGATGCACCTGGCGGCCGAGCCGCAGGACGCCCAGCCCGACGCGGGCGCGGCCGCCGAGGTCGCGGCGGACGAGCGCGTGCTGCTCCAGCGTGGCCAGCAACCGGTACACCACCGTCCGGTTCACCCCGAGCCTGCCGGACAGCTCGGTGACGGTCAGGCCGTGGTCCGTGTCGGCGAGCAGCTTGAGGACGCGCAGTCCCCGGTCGAGCGTCTGGGAGGTCTCCGCGGTCACGACGCCCCCTCCTTCTGCGGTGAGGTCGGCGCCCTCCGAGCGGCGCGCGTCACCGAGCCCCGTCGGCGACGCGTATCAGAGGCCGCCGATCGGCAGGACGGCCCGGCGGCTGTCGGACCCGTCGCTTCACGGCTGCGCTCCGCGGCGGCGCTGCCACGGGGCGTGTGCGTAGCGGGACAGTAGCGAGCCGGTCCGCTCAGCGGAAGACTCGGTCCAGAATCCGGTCAGGGCCCGTTCCGGCCTGCCAGTGTTCGTCCGCATACGCCCCGGCGCGCGCCTCAGCGCATCCGGGTCGCCCACTCCCCCATCTTGGCGATGCGCTGCTTGAGCTGGCCGGCGGTCGCCTCGGCGCTCGCCGGTCCGCCGCAGACCCGGCGCAGCTCGGTGTGGATCACCCCGTGCGGCTTGCCGCTCTGGTGGACGTAGGCGCTGACCATGGTGTTGAGCTGCTTGCGCAGCTCCATCATCTCCTTGTGGCTGACCACCGGGCGCCGCTCGGCGGGCAGCTCCAGCAGGTCGGCCTCGGTGTCCGGCCGCTTCTTGCTGTGCGCGATCTGCCGGGCCTGCCGCTTCTGCAGCAGCAACTGCACCTGCTCGGGCTCCAGCAGTCCGGGGATGCCGAGGTAGTCCTGCTCCTCCTCGCTGCCGGGGTGGGCCTGCATGCCGAACTCGGCGCCGTCGTAGAGGACGCGGTCGAAGACGGCCTCGGACTCCAGCGCCTCGAAGGAGAACTGCTCCTGCTCGCCGGTGTCCTCGTCCTCCTGCCGGTTCGCCTCCTCCATCTCCTTCTCGGACTCGGCGTACGGGTCCTCCTCGCCCTGCTTCTTCGGCTTGTCGAGGGCGTGGTCCCGCTCCTTCTCCATCTCGTTGGCGAAGGTCAGCAGGTCGGGGACGGTCGGCAGGAACACGGACGCGGTCTCGCCGCGCCGCCGGGACCGTACGAAACGGCCGACGGCCTGGGCGAAGAACAGCGGGGTGGAGATGGTGGTGGCATAGACGCCGACGGCGAGGCGGGGCACGTCGACGCCCTCGGACACCATGCGGACGGCGACCATCCAGCGGTCGTTGCTCGCGCTGAAGTCGTCGATGCGCTTCGAGGCGCCCGCGTCGTCGGAGAGGACGAGGGTGGCCTTGGTGCCGGTCAGCTCGCGGATCAGCTTGGCGTAGGCGCGGGCGGAGTCCTGGTCGGAGGCGATGACGAGCGCGCCGGCGTCCGGGATGGCCTTCCTGACCTCGGTGAGCCGCTGGTCGGCGGCGCGCAGCACGCTGGGCATCCACTCGCCGCGCGGGTCGAGCGCGGTGCGCCACGCCTGGCTGACCGCGTCCTTGGTCATCGGCTCGCCGAGCCGGGCGGCGATCTCGTCGCCCGCCTTGGTGCGCCAGCGCATCTGGCCGCTGTAGCTGAGGAAGATGACGGGGCGCACGACGTGGTCGGCGAGCGCGTTGCCGTAGCCGTAGGTGTAGTCGGCGGAGGAGCGCCGGATGCCGTCGTTGCCCTCCTCGTACGTGACGAAGGGGATCGGGTTGGTGTCCGAGCGGAACGGCGTACCGGTCAGCGCCAGGCGCCGGGTCGCGGGCTCGAACGCCTCCAGACACGCCTCGCCCCAGGACTTGGAGTCACCGGCGTGGTGGATCTCGTCCAGGATCACCAGCGTCTTGCGCTGCTCGGAGCGGTTGCGGTGCAGCATCGGGCGTACGCCGACACCGGCGTAGGTGACCGCGACGCCGTGGTAGTCCTTGCCGACGGGTCCCGCGCTGTACTCCGGGTCCAGCTTGATCCCTATCCGGGCCGCCGCCTCCGCCCACTGCTTCTTCAGGTGCTCGGTCGGCGCGACGACGGTCACCTGCTGCACGACGTGATGGTGCAGCAGCCAGGAGGCCAGCGTCAGCGCGAAGGTCGTCTTGCCGGCGCCGGGGGTGGCGACGGCGAGGAAGTCACGCGGCTGCTCCTGGATGTACTTGTCCATCGCCCCCTGCTGCCAGGCACGCAGCTTGCTGGCGGTGCCCCAGGGGGCCCGGCCGGGAAAGGCGGGGGACAGATGGTTCGAGGCGGAAGCGGCGGTGGTAGTCACGGTCTCCGGGGGTGGGTACGCAGGGGCAACTCGGCTACGTATGACAACCGGGCCACCCTACCGGCGCGACCGGCTGCGCCGTGCTCGGACGGGGCGGGGGGCGGGGCGGGTGGGACTGAGGTCACAGTGGGGGTCCGGCCAAGTCGCGCAGGGCCTCCGCGATGGCCTTGATCTCGTCCATGCTCCCGGTCGCGACAGCGATCACGAGCCGCTCACCGGCGTCGATGTCCGCCCGCAGCTGCCGGCCGTTCATGGCCAGGAAGACCATGCAGGACACCCACGCCGTGCGCTTGTTACCGTCGATGAAGGGGTGGTTGATCGCCAAAGACTGCAGGAGCGCAGCCGCCTTGTCGAACAGGTCCGTGTACGCCTCCTGCCCGAACATTGAGGCCGAAGGCCGGTGCACGGCAGACTCCAGCAGTCCCACGTCCCGAACGACGACATCCTGGTCGTCGACGGCGTGCCCGGCGATGGACAGGATGTCCTCGGCGGACAGGTAAACACACGTCACTTGAGCCGCTCCAGCAGCTCGGCCCACTTGGCGGTCTGCTCCTTCGCCGCCTTGCGGACCAGCGCCTCGTGCGCCGTCCGCGCCAGGTAGTCGTCCACGGCCCTCAGAAGTATGGCGTGCATGCTGACTCCCTCCTCTTCCGCGCGCAGCTTCAGGGCTTCCGTCTGGTCGTCACGGAGACGCAGGTTCATAGCCATACCAAAACGGTACCACTGAGGTGGGGCCTAAGTGGTACCACCTATCCCGCCGACGCCCGCAGCCGCGTCGTCACCCATGCCCCCACCACCGCGACTGCCGCCATCGGCAGGAAGACCGCCGCGAAGGCTTCGGCGCCTGTGGAGCCCAGGGCCGCGAAGGCCGCGCCCGCTGTGGCGAGGAGGACGACGTTGGAGAGGGCGTCGGAGATCTGGAGGGCGGCGGAGTTGGCGCCGGCCTCGGAGGGGGCGGAGAGCTTGAGCAGGAGGACGCTGGTGGAGGAGATCACCAGGCCCATCCCGAAGCACCCGAACCCCCACGCGACCGCCACGGTCCACACCGGCACGGCGGGTACGAGCACCGCGGGCGCGACGGCGATGGCGGCGGCCACCAGCACCATCCCGAACGTCATCAGCCGCTCCCGGTACGGCTCCATCCGGTCCCGCGACTGCACCCACGACGCCGCCGCCCACGTCAGCCCGCCCGCCGCCAGCGAGAACCCGGCGAGCGTCGGCGACAGCCCCCGCTGGGTGACGAGCATCAGCGGTACGAAGGACTCCGCCGCGATGAACGACCCCGCCGACAGCCCGCGCAGCAGCACGACCGACGGCAGCCCGCGTACCGCCCGGTACGTCCCCTTCGGCAGCAGCCGCAGCACGGCCGGCACCAGCAGGGCGGCGCCGAGAACGCCGGGCACCAGCGAGAGCGGCCGTAGATCCTGCGCCGCGTACTGCACGAGCCCGGCGCCCAGCGAGACGGCGAGCGCCAGCCGGATGCGGCGCCGGTCGAAGGCGGGGGTACCGGCGTCGTGGTCCACGGGCCCGCCGGCCCGGCGCCGGATCTGCGGGAGGGCGAGACCCAGCGGAAGCAGTACGAGCAGCGGGATGCCCAGGAACACCCACCGCCACCCCAGGTGTTCCGCGACGGCACCGGAGGCGAGCGGCCCGACGATGGAGGGCACGACCCACGCGGCGGCGAACCCCGCCATGATCGCGGGCCGCAGCCGCTTGGGGTAGGCCCGGCCGACGACCACGTACACCGCGACGATCACCAGCCCGCCGCCGAACCCCTGCACCGCCCGCCCCAGGATGAACACCCACATCACCTGCGCGGTCCCGGACACCACGAGCCCACCCGCGAACGCCCCGATCCCGGTGGCCAGCGCCGCGAGCGGCCCCCGTCGGTCCGCCCACTGCCCGGCGAGCACCATCCCGGTGAGGCTGGTGGTGAAGTACCCGGAGAACGCGAACGCGTACAACGAAACCCCGTCCAGCTCCCGCGCCGCGACGGGCATCACGGTCCCGATGGCAGTCGTCTCGAAGGCGATCAGCAGCACAACGGAAACAATCCCCACACTGAGCGCCCGATGCACCCGCCCCAACACCCCGCCCTCCTCGTGGCGAGCTAGGTCGGCGACAACACTGTCGGAAGAATCAAGGGCGGCCATAGGGGCCAGAGTAAGGCCCGTATCCCAGGTTGACCCCTGTCGGAAGCCCTACCCGCCCTACGACCTTCGCCGTAGTCCCCCCACCCCCTGTGAACGCCACATGGCAGTCACATTGCACCCCCTCGCCCGCCCTTGCTCCCCTCCCCCACCCCGCCCTACGTTCATTCCACAGCACACGGCCGTGTGCCCGAGTGGCTCAGGGACTCGCCTGCAAAGCGAGTTACGCGGGTTCGATTCCCGCCACGGCCTCAAAAGAGCCCTGGTCAACGACTCGCGACTGGCGACGTCAGGCGGAGAAGCCCGGGCCATTCTGCGCATACTCCAGTATGCTTACTGTATGTCCTCGACGACTCGCATCACCGTCACGCTCCCCAGCGACCAGGTGGCGGAGCTTCGCAAGCTCACGGACAACGTCTCCGGCTATGTGGCCGAAGCCGTGGCCCGCCAGATCCGGCACCAGCTTCTGGGCGATGACCTTCGGCGCCACGAAGAAGAGCACGGACGCTTCAGTGACGAGGAGCTCGCCGAGGCTCACGCGAAGATCTTCGGAGACGGCGGCTCCTCCAAGGGCGCGGACGCCGCGTGAGCGAGCGCATCGAGACCGTTGTCCTGGACGCGGAAGGGCTCTCCGCCTGGATCGCGCAGGACCGCAAGTTCCTCGCGGTGCTGCGGGTCCTTCACGCCCTGGGGGCCGACCTGGTGATCGGGGCCAACACCATCGTGGAAGTCACTCACTCCCGTACCAACATGCCTCGCCTGAACTGGGCCCTCTCCCGCGTCAAGGTGGAACCAGTCACCGAGCAAGCGGCGAAAGCGGCAGCGGATCTCCTCAAAGGTGCCGGACTGCACGGGCACAAGTACGCCATCGACGCCACGGTCGCCGAGGTCGCACTGCGCCAACCGAAACCAGTCGCCCTCCTGACCTCCGACAGCGACGACATGACCAAACTCTGCGGCAACCAGGTCCGCGTCATCCCTCTCTGACCCGCCGGCCCATCCGGAGCACTCCCGAGCCGTGAACGTAAGCGTCAGACGACCGGTGGGCGGCCCGCCAGGGTCAGGCGGGCGATCGTCGTCCAGCGCAGCGGGGAGCGGGGGCCGCAGGGAGTGTGGAGGCCCTCGCGGAAGCCGGACAGGGTCGCGGTCAGGGCGGACCGGGTGCGGAGGCGGAACAGGGTCAGCACCGAGAAAGTCGCCAGGTGGACGGGGATCAGCGCGCGGGGCAGGTTGCGGCGGGCCAGCCAGACTCGATTGCGGGCGTTGAGGTGGTGGTAGGGGGTGTGGCGGGAGGGGTCCGTTGCCGGGTGGTGGGTGATGACGTCGGGGACGTAGCGGCCGGTGCCGCCGTGGTTCCAGAGGCGCCAGGAGAGGTCGATGCCCTCGTGGAACAGGAAGAAGTGGCCCGGCCAGCCCCCGGCCGCCTCGAACGCGGTACGGCGGATCATGACCACGCCCTCCGCCATCACCGTCACGATGCCGGGCCGGGCGGGGTCGGCCGCGCGTAGTCGGGGTACCCAGCGGCGCAGGGTGACGCCGGTGTCCGGGTCGGCGATGCGGGGCTGGACGTAAGCGAGTCCGGCGTCCCCGTCCAACTCGGCTGCCAGCCGGGCGAGTTCATCCCCTCCCGGCAGATGCGCGTCGTTGTCGAAGAAGAACAGGAACTCCCCCCGAACGTGCGCGGCACCGACGTTGCGGCCCTCCGGAATGCCGACGTTCTCCGGCAGTACGACCGTGCGGATGCCCGCCGGCACCTGTTCCGGGACGCAGCCGTTGCCGACCACGACCACGTCCAGGTCGATGCCCTCCTGGGCGAGCAGGCAGGCCAGGGCGCGCGGAAACTCCACCGGCCGGTCGTTCATCGTCAGCACCACGGCGCCGACGGACAAAGGTGCGTTTGGGCTCATAGTGGGGCGACGTTATCGCGCCGGGCCCCTCAGAGCACGCCGCCCGCCTCCCCCCGCAGCAGCTCCGTCCAGTAGTGCCAAGGGCCCCCGGCAGACGCCCCCGTCGGGTCCAGGACCGCCAGCGTGTCCAGCATCGCCGCTGCCAGTTGGTCGTACGCGAGGGTTGTCAGCTCGTGCGACAGGTGGGTGTCGATGGTGCGTTCGTGGTGGAGGAGCCAGAGGGTGTAGGCGAGGGTGGAGGCGTCGGTGTTGAGGGGGTGGAGGGTGGAGTCCGTGTGGGTGAGGATCGCGCCGGTGTGGCCGTTGAGGACGAGGGTGGTGTCCGGGGTGAGGGAACCGAGGCGGATGAGGTGGGCGGGCTCGGAGTCGTCCGCGTAGTACTCCGTCAGCGTCGGCAGCAGCAGTTCCGTGTCGACCACCTGCTCCGGCAGCCCCGTCTCACGGAGGAAGCGGCGGGTCGGCTCGTGGGTGAGGGTGGGCGGGAAGTCGGTCTCCTCGAAGCGGGCCACGCGCCCGTGCCCGAACTCCGCGTCCAGCAGCCGACCCGGCATCTCCAGGGCGAGCCCCGCCGAACCCGGCGCCGGGACCAGGGACAGCGGGCGGATCAGCGCCGCCGCCTTCCAGTACGCCGGGACCGCGCCGTCCGTCCCCGCCTCGAACAGCGCCAGCAGCCGGCGGGACGCCTCGCCGGCGACACCCGGCCCGTACTGGCCCGCGAGGGAGGCGAACCGGCCGCGCAGGCCCGCCAGTTCCTCGGTGACGGCGGCGAAGCGGAGCATGGTGGTGAGGGAGGGTGCGAACGGCCGCGTGCGCGACGGGGCCGTGAGGTACGCGGTGGTGATCTCACCCGTCGCGCCGTCGAGCAGTATCGACTCGCGGTTCATCCCGGCCGGGTTGAGCAGTTCCCCGATGACCAGCCGGTCCCGCAGCTCGTCCGCCAGCCGGCACGGGCCGTCGGTCGCGTCGGCGAGCCTGCGCAGCCCGTGCGCGCGCAAGGGGGCGAAGGTCAGCGGGCCGGTGTCCGGGGGCAGTCCGGGACCGGCGAGCAGCCCACGCGTCGGCGCGTGCGTGACCCAGCCGTCCAGCTCGGCCTCGGTCAACGTGATCGCCGTGACCCCGGCATCGGTCATGCTCATGGCTCGCTCCCCCGCGATCGGACTCGGTACGGCGGGCTCCGCTGCGGCGGCCGTCCCCGACTCCAAGAACCCTAGACCGCACCACTGACAACGCCCCGAGCCGAAAGACGCACGGGCCCGCGACCTCGTTGCCTCAGGGAAGCAAGTTCATCCGAACAGGCGACCTCAGCCGTGCATAAGGCGACCCCAGCCGCCCCAAGAAGCCGAACAAACCCCAGCTCACCGCGCGTTGACCACAGCCGCCTGCGGCCGGATCGGCAACCGGTTCACCGGCCGCCCCGTAGCCGCCCGCACCGCCGACGCGATCGCCGCGGGCGACGTCACCACCGGCACCGCGCTGACCGGCTTCGCGCCGAACGGCGCTACCACGTCCCGCTCCTCGACCAGCTTCACGATCCGGATGTCCGGCGCGTCCAGCGCGGTCGGCAGCGCGTACCCGGTGAGGTCGGGATGGCGGATCAGCCCGCGCGGCGTACGGAGGTTCTCGGTGAGCGCGATGCCCACGCCCTGCGTGACCCCGCCCTCGATCCGCGCCGCCAGTTGCGCGGGGTTGAGCACCCGGCCCACGTCCTGCGCGACCGCCAGCTCCACCACCCGTACCGAGCCCAGCTCCACGTCGACGTCGACCACCGCGCGGATCGCGCAGAAGGCGAGGCCGACGAAGGCGTCACCCTGCCCGGCGCCATCCAGCGGCTCGGTGGGGTGCGGGCGGCACTGGGCGGTGGCCCACAGTTCCTTGCCCTCCAGCGCCTCGGTGACGGTGGTGGAGAGCACCCCGTCGTACGAGGTGATCTTGCCGTCGGCGATCTGGAGCAGCTCGGTGGACATGCCGAACTGGTGCGCCAGCGGCTGCAGGAGCTGGGTGCGGACCATCTTGGCCGCCCGCTCCACCGCCCCGCCGGAGACCCAGGTGTGGCGGCCCCGGCAGCCGGGGCCGGCCGGGGGCTGGTCGGTGTCGACCGGGGCGACGTGCACCTCGTCGATGCCGAGCGTCTCCTGCACGATCTGCCGGGCCAGCGTGGTGAACCCCTGCCCGGACTCCACGGCCGCGCAGAGCACGGTGGCGACGCCGTCGTGGACGCGTACGGTCGCGGTGGAGACCTCGTCGGTGCCCTCCGCGCCGAGCATGTGCACCATGCCGAGGCCGTAGCCGACGCCCCGGCGCACCGCGCCCGGCTCGCCCGCGCCCTCGGGGCCGCCGGGCAGCAGCCAGTCCTCCTCCGGGCCGTCCTTGGGCAGGGCCGGCAGCGGGAAGTCCCGTACGGCGGTGAGGAGTTCGGCGACCGGGGCCGGGCAGGTCACGGTCTGGCCGATGGGGAGCACGTCGCCGGTGGCCAGCACGTTACGCAGCCGCACCTCGGCCGGGTCCAGGCCCAGCTTCTTGGCCAGCTTGTCCATCTGCGCCTCGTAGGCGGCGCACACCTGCATCGCGCCCTCGCCGCGCACATGGCCGGAGGGCGGGTTGTTGGTGCGTACGGCCCAGCCCTCGATGAAGGCGTTCGGCACGACATAGGGGCCGCACGCGAAGGAGACGGCGACGGCCAGGGCGTCGGCGGAGGTGTCGGCGTAGGCGCCCGCGTCCAGCAGGATCTGCGCCTCGACCTTGACGAGTCTGCCCTCGGCGTCCGCGTGGTGGCGGTAGCGCAGCAGGGTGGGGTGGCGGTGGGCGTGCCCGAGGAAGGACTCCTCGCGGCTGGCGGTGAGCTTCACCGGGCAGCCGGTGCGCAACGCGAGCAGACCGAGGGGCAGTTGGAAGCCCTGGTCCTCGCGGTCGGCGGTGGCGCCGGGCACGCCGGTGACGACGATCTTCACCCGGTCGGCGGGCAGCCCGAAGCAGGCGGCGGCGGTGTTGCGGTCGCTGTGCGGGTCGGTGGAGGCGAGGTACAGCTCCACCCCGCCGTCCGGGCGCGGTACGGCGAGCCCGGCCTCGGCGCCGATGGGCGCGGGGTCCTGGCGGCCGATGCGGTACAGGCCCTCCACGACGATCTCGCCGGCCGCGTCGGGGTCGCCGTGGCGCAGCGGGATGTGCCGGATCAGGTTGCCGTCCGGGTGCAGCGGCTCGGCCTCGAAGGCGCGCTCGGGGTCGGTGACCGGGTCCAGGGGCTCGTACTCGACGATGACGGCGGCGGCGGCCATCCGCGCGGTGTCGGGGTGGTCGGCGGCGACGGCGGCGATGGGCTCGCCGTGGTGGCGGACCACCTCGGAGGCGAACACCGGCCGGTCGGGGGTGCCCCGGCCGTGCCGGGAGGTGCCGGGCACGTCCTCGTGGGTGACGACGGCCCGTACGCCGGGCATGGCGCGCGCGTGCGTGGTGTCGATGGAGACGATGCGCGCGTGCGCGTGCGGGGAGCGCAGCACGGCGGCCCACAGCAGGCCCTCGGCCCACAGGTCGGCCGCGTACGGGAAGGTGCCCTCGGTCTTGGCGCGGGCGTCGGCGTGGGGCAGGGAGGCACCCAGGCCGTGCGGCAGGGGCTCGGCCGCGGGGGCTTCCGCCGCCGTGGTCGCGGTGGCGGCTTCGTCGCTCACGCCTGGCCTCCGTCCTGGCCGTGGTGCGGGTCGTGCGGGTGGTCCTGCGGGGCGCCGAACGCGCCGAAGGCACCGGGTGCTTCGAACGCCGAGGGGTGCACGCCGCCGGAGCCGGGTCCCGCCTGGTGCGGGATGCGCGCGGCGGGGTCGTCCGGCTCGGCATCGGCCCCGAGGCCGGCCTCGCGCTCGGCGACGACGTCGCGTACGGCGTCGAGCACGCCCCGGTAGCCGGAGCAGCGGCAGAGGTTGCCGCAGAGCGCCTGGCGGGTCTCCAGCTCGGTGGGGGCCGGGTTGCCCTCCAGCAGGTCGTGCAGGGTCATGGCGATGCCGGGTACGCAGAAGCCGCACTGCACGGCGCCGCACCGGGCCAGCGCCCGCTGGACGTCGGAGGGGTGCCCGCCGCTCGCCAGGCCCTCGACGGTACGGACCTCGCTGCCCGCGGCGGTGACCGCCGGGACCAGGCAGGAGGCCACGAGCCGTCCGTCGACCTGGACGTTGCACGCCCCGCACTCGCCCTGCGAGCAGCCGTCCTTGGCGCCCGCGAGGCCGAGGCGCTCGCGCAGCACGTAGAGCAGGGACTCGCCGATCCAGGCGTCGGTGACGGGCCGGTCGGCGCCGTTGACGCGCAGCACGTAGGAGGCGAGGGGGTGTTCGTCCTGGGGCGGGGGTGGCGGTTCCTCGTCCTCGGCGTCCTCGCCGGCCATGTCCTCTTCGGCCGCGGGGGGCTCCTCCACGGCCTCGGGAGCCGCCTCGGGCTCCCCGGTCGCGTCCTCGTCCGACGGGCCGTCAGAGGCGCCCTCAGGGGCCTCCACGGGGCTCTCGCCGTCCTCGGCGGGCTCGGCGGCCTCCTCGGCATCAGTGACCGGAGCGGCCTCCTGCTCAGGCGCCGCAGACTCCTGCGGGCCCCAAGCGCCCCCGATCGTGTCCGTGACCCACGGCGCGGCCGCGCCGCCGGGCAGGACGGGCGGGGCGGCGCCCCACTGCTCGGCCAGCGCGGAGGTGGTGAACTCGCCGGACTCGTCGGGCAGATCGCCCCCGGCGACCGGCACGGACCACTGCCCGGTGACGTCGTGGCCGGACGCGGCGGCGGTCTCCTCGGGAGCCCAGTGCCCCTGCGCCTCGGGCTGGTAGGTGAACCGGTCGTCGCCGTGCGGCTGCTGCTGGGCCGGGACGGTGTCCTGCGCGGGCCACTGCTCCTGGGCGCCCCACGCGTTCTCGTCCTCGGGCGGGGTCGTTATCCGGGGCGGCACATAGCCGTGGCCCGGCGCGGCCAGCGGGCTGTCACCGGCGAGCAGGGCGTCGATGCCGCCCTCGGGGAGCTGCACGAAGGCGGTCGCGCCGTCGTCGTACTCGCCCTGGGGCAGCGGGTTCCAGCGGCCGCCGCCCTGGGGCGTGTCGTCCTCGTGTCCGCGCTGGTCGTCGGTCACGACAGCGCCCTCCCCAGTGCTCGTCGTGCCAGCGCGGCGACGGTGCGCCGCAGGTGCAGTACCGCGGGCGGCAGCGGGACGACCGTGCCGTCCGGCTCCGGCACCGGGTCGGGGATGCAGGCCGCGGCGACGTACTCGCCGAACGCCTGCAGGGCTTCGGGGACGAGGACGCGGTCGTTGTCCCAGTCGATGAGCTGCGCGACCCACTGCTCGGCGTCCAGCGGGCGCAGCGGCATCGGCGCTATGGCACCGACCGCGCACCGCACTCCGCGCCGGGCGGGGTCGAGGACGAGGGCGACGGAGGCGACCGAGCGGCCGGGCCCGGTGCGTCCGGTGGCCTTGAGGAAGACCTGGGGGGCGTGCAGCAGCGGAACCCGGACGTAGCCGATGAGTTCGCCGCCGCGCAGCATCTCGACCCCGGCCAGCAGGTGCGAGACGGGGACCTCGCGGCGGGCGCCGTCCGGTCCGGCGACGATCAGCGTGGCCTCCAGCGCGGCCAGCACCGGCAGCGCGTCACCGGTGGGCGCGGCGGAGGCGATGTTGCCGCCGAGGGTGCCCGCGTTGCGGATGTGCGGCGGTCCGGCGGCGCGCGCGGCGGCGGCGAGCGCCGGGATCAGCGCGGCGAAGTCGGGGCGGCCCATGCGGGCGTGGGTGAGGCCGGCGCCGAGCAGCGCGTGGCCGTCCTGGTACTGCCAGCCGCGGATCTCGCTGATCCGGCCGAGGCCGACCAGCGCGGCGGGCCTGAGCTGCCCGGAGTTGACGGCCGCCATGAGGTCGGTGCCGCCGGCGACGGGGACCGCGGCGGGCATGGCGGTCAGGGCCGCCACCGCCTCGTCCAGCGTCGTGGGCAGCGTGACGGCCTGTGCCGCCTGCGGTGCGTGCGTGGTCAAACCGGCTGCCCCTTCCCGCTGCCCCACCTGGTCGCGCCTGTGCTGCCGTACGGTACGTGCTGACAGGGCGGACGTGGCAACTCTGGCACATCTTCGCAAGGCTCGGACGCGCGGGTCGGCCAAGGGGTGTTGACCCACTCCATCGGGCGGATGGTCCCGTTTACACCAGCATCTTCGGGTGGGTCCGATTGACCCTCTTCGGTGAGGTCACGGGTGGTTCTCCCGTTACGTGTCCGGGCGGGCGTTCGAGGGCACGGGGGCCGTGGGTTCCGGCTCGGCGGGCGGTCCGGCGAAAGGCCGTCCCGGCACTCCGGGGCGCCGCTGCCAGGGGTGGGGGCCGCCGGGCGGCCGGTACGCGACGCCGAGGGCGTCAAGTCGCCGGTAGTGGGCGCCCATCCGGCGCTCGAAGTCCGCGAGGTCCCGCTCGGCGGGCGCGGGCAGCGGACTCCAGGCGACCTCGGCGAACGCGGCGAGCCGGGGGAAGACCTGGTAGTCCACGCGTCCGGCGTCCTCGGTCACCTCGGTCCACACATTGGCCTGGGCGCCCAGCGCATGGCGTGCTTCCTCGGCGGTGAGACCGTCCGGTACGGGCTCGAACCGGTAGACGTCGGCCAGGGTGCGGACGTAGCCGATGGGCACCGGCTCGTCCTCGCCGGGCGCCTGCCGGTGATCGAGGTAGACGTGCTGCTCGGGGCACATGACCACGTCGTGTCCGGCCCGCGCGGCGATCCGGCCGCCCCGGTGCCCGCGCCAGGAGGAGACCACGGCGCCGGGCGGGAGCGGGCCGTCGAGGATCTCGTCCCAGCCGAGCATCCGGCGCCCGCGCGCGGCCAGCCAGGCCCCGAAGTGGCCGGCGAACCAGGCGCGCAGCCCGTCCACGTCGAGGAGTCCGAGTTCGGCGGCGCGGGCCCGCGCGGTGGCCGACTTCCGCCACTGGTCCGGCGGGCACTCGTCGCCGCCGAGGTGCACGAAGGGCGACGGGAACAGCGCCAGCACCTCCTCCAGCACGCCCTCGTAGAACGCGAGGACGGCCTCGGTGGGGGCGAGCACGTACGGGGAGATCCCCCAGTCGTCCCGGACGGTGACGGCGGCGGTGTCGACGGCGTCGGTGTTGCCGAGTTCCGGGTAGGCGGCGATGGCGGCCTGGGAGTGGCCGGGGAGATCGATTTCCGGGACGACGGTGATATGCCGTTCGGCGGCGTAGGAGACGATCTCCCGGATGTCGTCCTGGGTGTAGTGGCCGCCGTGCGGTTTCGCCTCCCAGAGAGGGGACGAGCGGTGGCCGAATTTGGTCCGCGTGCGCCAGGAGCCGACCTCGGTGAGCCGGGGGTGGCGCTTGATCTCGATGCGCCAGCCTTGATCGTCCGTCAGGTGCAAGTGCAGGACGTTGAGTTTGTGCGCGGCCAGCAGATCGAGATAGCGCAGCACTCCTTCCTTGGGCATGAAGTGCCGGGCCACGTCGAGCAGCATGCCGCGCCAGCCGAACCGGGGCGTGTCGCTGATCCGCACCGGCGGCAGCCGCCAGGTCCGGCCGGGCAGCGGGGCGCGCCGGAAGGCGTCGGGGCCGAGCAGTTGCCGTAGCGTCTGGGCGCCCCAGAACAGCCCGGCCGGACCGCCTCCGCGCAGGTCGGCGCCGCTGGGCGTGACGTCGAGCCGGTAGCCCTCGGCGCCGAGTTCCGCGGTGAGACGCGGGTCGACGGTGAGCCGTACGGCGTTCTCGGCGGCGGGGTCGGCCGGGGCCAGGGGGAAGCCGGTGGCCGCGCCCAGGGTGCCGCGCAGCCAGCGGGCGGTGCTCTCGGCGCCCTCCCCCGAGGCCGCCAGACCGGTGCCGGGACCGAGCAGGAATCCCTCGCCCGGTCCCCCGTACGCCTCCACCGGCGCCGGAATCACATCCGTCACTTCAGCCCCCGCAATACCTCGGCGCACAGCCCGGAATCCATATCAGGGGGACGTTGCCCCGGCGCCCGGTGAAACACGCGCGAAAAACGCGGGGAAGGGCGCCGGCGGCAATCCGTGAAGGGGGGACGGCGGGGTTACTTCTTGTCCTTGTCCCCGCCCTTGTCGCCACCGCTGCTCATGGACTCGTAGATCTCTTTGCACATGGGGCAGACGGGGTACTTCTTCGGGTCGCGGCCCGGCACCCAGACCTTGCCGCACAGCGCCACGACGGGGGTGCCGTCCAGGGCGCTCGCCATGATCTTGTCCTTCTGGACGTAGTGGGCGAAGCGCTCATGGTCGCCGTCACCGTGGGACACCTGCGGCGTCGGCTCGACGAGGGTCCCCGTACCAGTCCCGCGCTCGGGCTCAAGAGTGCTCATAAGCCCAAGGGTACTGAAGCTCACGGGCATCAGTTGAGCGATGGGTCGTCCGGATACGTGGCCACCATCGCGAGGTCTCCGCGCTGCCGGCGCAGCACCTCACGCCACAGCCGTTCGGGCGCCGGGGAGGAGATGTCGCCGGGCTCGGACTCGACCACGTACCAGGCGCCCTGGTCCAGCTCGTCCTGGAGCTGGCCCGGCCCCCAGCCCGCGTACCCGGCGAAGATGCGCAGCGCGCCGAGGGCGGAGGCGACCAGCTCGGGCGGGGTCTCCAGGTCGACCAGGCCGATCGCGCCGTGCACCTGCCGCCAGCCGAGCGGGGCCGCGCCCTCCCCCTCCCCGCCGCCGGGGACCACGGCGATGCCGAGCGCGGAGTCCAGCGAGACGGGGCCGCCCTGGAAGACCACGCCGGGCTCGCCCGCCAGGGCCGCCCAGCCGGCCAGCACATCCCGCACGTCCACCGGGGTGGGCCGGTTGAGGACCACACCCAGGGAGCCCTCCTCGTCGTGGTCGAGGAGGAGCACCACCGCGCGGTCGAAGTTCGGGTCCGCCAGAGCGGGGGTCGCCACGAGCAGCCGCCCTGTGAGCGAGGACACCTCGGTCATGCCAGACATGATCCCGCATCTTGGGCCCGTGTGGGGGCCTGGAGGCGCATGAACAGGGAGCACGTCCGTACGGAGGCGCACAGCTCCGGTGACCCGACGTGCCCGTCAGGAAACCGTTCGTGTTGTGACACGGCTGGCGGGTACTCGGGCTTACGGACGAAGGGTGATCGGCGATTACCCTGTCTCTCCGGCCC
The DNA here is from genome assembly GCF_004784475.1 of Streptomyces bauhiniae. GTDB lineage: Bacteria > Actinomycetota > Actinomycetes > Streptomycetales > Streptomycetaceae > Streptomyces > Streptomyces seoulensis. The sequence goes on along the minus strand of NZ_SRRT01000011.1, from coordinate 80,904 downwards.
CTGCGCAAAGTGATCGGCCGACCCCTGCCCGACTCATCGGAACGCGAGATTCATGACCGTCAACGACGATGTCCTGCTTGTCCACGGCGGAACCCCGCTGGAGGGCGAGATCCGTGTCCGCGGTGCGAAGAACCTCGTGCCGAAGGCCATGGTCGCCGCCCTTCTGGGCAGCGCGCCCAGCCGCCTGCGCAACGTCCCGGACATCCGAGACGTGCGGGTCGTGCGCGGCCTGCTCCAGTTGCACGGGGTGACGGTGCGGCCGGGCGAGGAGCCGGGCGAGCTGATCCTGGACCCGACCTACGTCGAGAGCGCGAACGTCGCCGACATCGACGCCCACGCGGGTTCCAGCCGTATCCCGATCCTGTTCTGCGGCCCGCTGCTGCACCGTCTGGGCCACGCCTTCATCCCGGGCCTCGGCGGCTGCGACATCGGCGGCCGGCCGATCGACTTCCACTTCGACGTGCTGCGCCAGTTCGGCGCGACCATCGAGAAGCGGGCAGACGGCCAGTACCTGGAGGCCCCGCAGCGGCTGCGCGGCACGAAGATCGACCTGCCGTACCCGTCGGTGGGCGCCACCGAGCAGGTGCTGCTGACGGCCGTGCTGGCCGAGGGTGTCACCGAGCTGTCCAACGCGGCCGTGGAGCCCGAGATCGAGGACCTCATCTGCGTACTGCAGAAGATGGGCGCGATCATCGCCATGGACACCGACCGGACGATCCGCATCACCGGTGTGGACTCGCTCGGCGGCTACAACCACCGCGCCCTCCCGGACCGCCTGGAGGCCGCCTCCTGGGCTTCCGCGGCGCTCGCGACCGGCGGCAACATCTACGTCCGGGGCGCCCAGCAGCGCTCGATGATGACGTTCCTGAACACCTACCGCAAGGTCGGCGGCGCCTTCGAGATCGACGACGAGGGCATCCGCTTCTGGCACCCCGGCGGCCAGCTCAAGTCCATCGCGCTGGAGACGGACGTGCACCCCGGCTTCCAGACCGACTGGCAGCAGCCGCTGGTGGTGGCCCTCACCCAGGCCACGGGCCTGTCCATCGTCCACGAGACGGTGTACGAGTCACGGCTCGGCTTCACCTCGGCGCTGAACCAGATGGGCGCGCACATCCAGCTCTACCGCGAGTGCCTGGGCGGCTCGGACTGCCGCTTCGGCGCGCGGAACTTCCTGCACTCGGCGGTCGTCTCCGGCCCCACCAAGCTCCAGGGCGCCGACCTGGTCATCCCCGACCTGCGCGGCGGCTTCTCGTACCTCATCGCGGCCCTCGCCGCCGAGGGCACCTCGCGGGTCCACGGCATCGACCTGATCAACCGCGGCTACGAGAACTTCATGGAGAAGCTCGTGGAACTGGGCGCGAAGGTCGAACTGCCGGGCAAGGCGCTCGGCTGACAGCCCCGAAGTACGCCGAGTACTCCGCGTACGCAGAATGGGCGGCCCCCTCACGGGGAGCCGCCCACTTTGCGTTATGGGGGTTACTTGCCCTTGGCGGCTTCCTTGAGCTTCGAGCCCGCGGAGACCTTCACGCTGAAGCCGGCCGGGATGTTGATGGGCTCACCGGTCTGCGGGTTGCGCGCGGTACGAGCGGCACGGTGGGTGCGCTCGAAGGTCAGGAAGCCGGGGATGGTGACCTTCTCGTCGCCCTTGGAGACGATGTCGCCGACGACCTCGGCGAACGCGGCCAGCACGGCGTCGGCGTCCTTGCGGGTCACCTCGGCGCGGTCGGCCAGCGCGGCCACCAGCTCACTGCGGTTCATGTTCTTACTCCCGTGTTCTTCTTGCCAATGAGGCGTGAGGTGAGATCGATGCCGATGCGCTCGCGCCCAGAGACGCATCCTGCCCCTACCTGCGGCGGGAAAGCCAATCCGGCACCCGTAGGAGTCATGAGACCACCCTGGGGAGTCACAGGAAAGCGCCTGCCCCGCCGACACCCTAGAGGGCGTCACGACCGGGGAACCGACGACTCGCCGTAGGGGAGGCCGCGCCGGTCCACACAACCTCCCCGACCCTACGGCAAGCGCCGCTAGGACGCCGCAGCAGCCGCTCCGGCCGCCTTGGCGGCCTCCCGGACGGCCCCGGCCACGGCGCCCGCGACCTTGTCGTTGAAGACGCTGGGGACGATGTAGTTCGGGTTCAGCTCGTCCTCGGTCACCACGTTGGCCAGCGCCTGCGCGGCGGCGAGCATCATCTCGGTGTTGACGGTGCGGGACTGGGCGTCCAGCAGGCCCCGGAAGACACCGGGGAAGACCAGCACGTTGTTGATCTGGTTGGGGAAGTCCGAGCGGCCGGTGGCCACCACGGCGGCCGTCTGCCGGGCCACCGCGGGGTCGACCTCGGGGTCCGGGTTCGCCAGTGCGAAGACGATCGCGCCGTCCGCCATGGCGGCCACGTCGGTGCCGTCCAGCACGTTCGGGGCGGAGACGCCGATGAAGACGTCGGCGCCGCGCACGGCCTCCTTGAGGGTGCCGGTGAGGTTCTCGGGGTTGGTGTTGTCCGCGATCCAGCGCAGCGCGGAGTCCGGGTAGGCGTCCACCAGGTCCTCGCGGCCGGCGTGCACCACGCCGTGGATGTCGGCGACGACGGCGTTCTTGACGCCCGCGGCCAGCAGCAGCTTCAGGATGGCCGTACCGGCCGCTCCGGCGCCGGACATGACCACCCGGATGGACTCCATCGAACGGCCGGTGACGCGCAGCGCGTTGGTCAGCGCGGCGAGCACGACGATGGCGGTGCCGTGCTGGTCGTCGTGGAAGACCGGGATGTCCAGGGCCTCGCGCAGCCGGGCCTCGATCTCGAAGCAGCGGGGCGCGGAGATGTCCTCCAGGTTGATGCCCGCGAAGCCGGGGGCGATGGCCTTGACGATCTCCACGATCGCGTCGGTGTCCTGGGTGTCCAGGCACAGCGGCCAGGCGTCGATGCCGGCGAACCGCTTGAACAGGGCCGCCTTGCCCTCCATGACCGGCAGCGCGGCCTTGGGTCCGATGTTGCCGAGGCCGAGCACCGCGGAACCGTCCGTCACGACCGCAACGGAGTTGCGCTTGATGGTCAGGCGCCGGGCGTCCTCGGGGTTCTCCGCGATGGCCATGCAGACGCGGGCCACACCGGGCGTGTAGACCATGGAGAGGTCGTCACGGTTGCGGATGGGGTGCTTGGACTGCATCTCGATCTTGCCGCCGAGGTGCATCAGGAACGTACGGTCGGAGACCTTGCCGAGGGTGACGCCCTCGATGTTCCGCAGCTCCTCGACGATCTCGTCGGCGTGCGCGGTGGAGCTGGCCGCGATGGTGACGTCGATCCGGAGCTTCTCGTGCCCGGAGGCGGTGACGTCGAGGCCGGTGACCGAGCCTCCGGAGGACTCGACGGCGGTGGTGAGCTGCGATACGGCCGTTCCGCTCGCGGGCACCTCCAACCGGACCGTCATCGAGTAGGAGACGCTGGGCGCCGTTGCCATGGCCGACTTCCTCTGCTTTCACCGTGTCGCGTGTTGTGCCGTCCGATCGTCGCACCTACCGCCGAGTACGTGGTAGTCGGCTCCGATTGCGGACGTTGTGTTCTCGGGCCGTTGCCCAAGACGAGAGGCCCACGTCACAAAGGACGTGGGCCTCTCGCTCACATTCATGACACCGACCCGCCATGCTCGCCTCGCGGCAAGTGGTCGCTCGTAGCGACGAAGGTTGGGCCCGGGGGCTTGGATCGGGCCGGTGTCACGTCAAGGCTAACAAACGGACCCCCAGGGGCATTCCCCCGTGCGCGAGGTTCCGTAAAACAGCCCCGTTCAGTCCCGCAGCAGGTCCGGGACGCGGGCCGCGTCCGGCTCGTCGCGGTCGCCGGAGACGACGGTGAGCTGCTGGGTCGCGCGGGTGAGGGCGACGTACAGCACGCGCAGGCCGGCCGGGGACTCGTCGGCGATCTCGGCCGGGGAGACGACCACGGTCGCGTCGTACTCCAGGCCCTTGGCCTCCAGGCTGCCGAGGGCGACCACGCGGTCCCCGAGCCCGGCGAGCCAGCGGCGGGCCTCCTCGCGCCGGTTCATGGCGACGACGACGCCGACGGTGCCGTCCACCAGGGAGAGCAGCCGCTCGGCCTCCGCGCGGACCGTGTCGGCCAGGGAGTCCCCGGCCACCTCGAAGCGCGGCCGGACGCCGGTGGAGCGTACGGCGCGGGGGGACTCGGAGCCGGGCATGGCGAGGGCAAGCACCTTGGCGGCCAGCTCGGCGATCTCGGCCGGGTTGCGGTAGTTGACGGTCAGCTCGAAGCGGCGCCGGGGTCTGGAGCCCAGGGCCTCGTCGCGGGCCTCGGCCGCCTCGTCCGGGTCGGACCAGGAGGACTGGGCGGGGTCGCCGACGACCGTCCAGGTGGCGTGCCGGCCCCTGCGGCCGACCATGCGCCACTGCATCGGGGTGAGGTCCTGCGCCTCGTCCACGATGACGTGCGCGTACTCGGTGCGCTCCTGGGCCAGCCGCTCGGCGCGCTCGCGCTGGGTCTCCTCGCGCACCGGCATCAGCTCCTCCAGGCCGGTGAGCTGGTCCAGCGGGTCGAGTTCGCGCTTCTTGCGGGGGCGGGCCGGGGCGCCGAGGATCGCCTGGAGTTCGTCCAGCATGGCGATGTCGTGCACGGAGAAGCCGTCCCGCTTCAGCGCGCGGGCGACCTTGCGGACCTCGCCGGGGTTGAGCACCCGGCGGGCCCAGCGGCCGAGGCGTCTCTCGTCGGCCATGGCGGCGAGGACGCCCTTGGGGGTCAGCTCGGGCCACCAGGCGTCGAGGAAGGCGAGGAAGGAGTCCTCGTCGGCAACGTCGTCGTCGAAGGAGGCGCGCAGCTCGGCGGCCAGCTCCGGGTCGGTGTGCCGGGAGGCGGCGCCGGACTTGGCCCACAGGGCGTCCAGCAGCAGCTTGCGGGCGCGGGGGCGGAGCAGGTTGACCGGAGCGGTGCCGCCGAGCGCGGTGCGGCGGACGTTCTCCAGCTCGCCGGCCTCCAGTTCCAGGCGGCGGCCGAAGGCGACCACGCGGAGCCGGTCGGGCAGCGCGTTGCCGTCGCTGCCGAGTTCCAGGGCGCCGCGCGCGGCCCGGCGCAGCACCTTCAGCATCCGGTACGAGCCCTTGGCGCGGGCGACGGCCGGGGAGTCGTGGAGCGTGGCCTCGACACCGTCGACCAGGGAGCCGATCGCGCGGATGGCGACCTGGCCCTCCTCGCCGAGCGAGGGCAGCACGCCCTCGGTGTAGGCCACCAGCAGCGGGGTCGGCGAGACGATCAGGATGCCGCCCGCGTAGCGTCTGCGGTCCTGGTAGAGCAGGTAGGCCGCGCGGTGCAGGGCGACGGCGGTCTTGCCGGTGCCGGGGCCGCCCTCCACGTAGGTGACGGAGGCGGCGGGGGCGCGGATGACCTGGTCCTGCTCGGCCTGGATCGAGGAGACGATGTCCCGCATGGTGTGCCCGCGCGCCTGGCCGAGGGCGGCCATGAGGGCGCCGTCGCCGATGACGGGCAGCTCCTCGCCGTCCAGGGTGGCCGTCAGCTCGGGGCGCATCAGGTCGTCCTCCACGCCGAGGACCCGGCGGCCCTTGGAGCGGATGACCCGGCGCCGCACGACCCGGCCGGGGTCGACCGGGGTGGAGCGGTAGAACGGCGCGGCGGCCGGCGCCCGCCAGTCGATGACCAGCGGCGAGTAGTCCTCGTCCAGCACGCCGATCCGCCCGATGTGCAGGGTCTCGGCGATGTCGGCGGTGTTGTCGGGGCGCACGGCACCCTCGGCGGGCTCGACGGCGGTGTACGCGCCGTCCGGACCCTTCTTGCCGTCCTTGCCCTGGAGCAGGTCGACCCGGCCGAAGAGGAAGTCCTCGAACTCGTTGTTCAGCCGGTTGAGATGGATGCCGGCCCGGAAGACCTGCGCGTCCCGCTCGGCCAGCGCGCCCGGCGTGCCCACATGGCCGCGCTGGGCCGCGTCGTGCATCAGGAACTCGGCCTCGTGGATCTTCTCCTCGAGCCGCCGGTACACCCGGTCCAGGTGTTCCTGTTCGACGCTGATCTCCCGGTCCCGGACGGAGTCGTTCGCGCCGTGTACCGAAAGATCCGCGGACTGCTGAACCTGAGCGGCCACCGGGCCCCCTTCTGACGTGCTGGGCAGCCGTCAACCGTACGCGAAGAGGACCCGGCAAAGCTACGCGGGCGTGATTTCAGGCACCTGCCAGGCACCCACTAGGCGTCCACTTGGACCAGCTTCTTGCCGTCCAGGGTCATGACGTCGAAGTGGTCGATCTCGCCGGGCTGGAGAGCGGTGCCGCCCCCGATGAACAGCGGGTTGCGGGCCTGCTCGGTCTTGGCGTCCGGGAGGCCGTAGCCGTCCTTGGGCACGCTCCAGGAGCCGAGCGTCTGCCGCTCGCCGTTCTTGCCGACCGCGATCAGGGAGCACTTCTGCTCGCCCTTGACACCGGCGAGGCGCAGCACCGCGTCGGTGCCCCACGTCTTGCCCTGCAGGGCGACGGTCGCGGAGACGCCGGTTCCGGCGTCCGTGCCGGTGACCTTGGTGGGCAACTGGGCGAAGTGGTCCTTGGCGGAGGCGGCCAGCGGGGTCGCCGTCTGACTCGTGCCACCACCGCTCACCGACATCACGGCCACCGGGCCGCCGATGATCAGCGCGGCCGCGGCGGCGACCAGGTAGAAGCCGCGGCGCCGCTTGCTCGCGCGCCGCTCCGCCACCTCGTCGACCAGCTTCTCGACCAGCCTCGGGGTGGGCCGCGCGGACAGCGACTCCCCGATGACCGGGGTGCTGCCGGTGCCCGGCAGGTCGGCGAGGGCGGCCAGCATGGGCTCCATCCCCGCGAGTTCGTCCAGTTGCTGGGCGCACCATTCGCAGCCGGCGAGGTGCGTCTCGAACGCGGTCGCCTCGGTGTCGTCGAGAATTCCGAGGGCGTAGGCGCCGACGGTCTCGTGCTCGTTCGGCACCGGAGATCCCTGCATGCCGCCAGACATACCCGTACTCCCCGCGCCGAATCCTCGCATTCCCCCGTACACGCTCATCACGCCGTCACCCCCCGCTCCTCCAGCGCCAGCTTCATCGATCGCAGGGCGTAGAACACCCGTGAGCGGACTGTGCCGCTGGGTATCCCGAGGGTCTGGGCCGCCTCGTTGACCGTACGCCCCTTGAAGTAGGTCTCGACGAGCACCTCCCGGTGGGCCGGGGTCAGGTCGTCGAGCGCGTCCGTCAGCGTCATCAGCCACAGCGCCTTGTCGATCTCGTCCTCCGCGGGGATGACCTCCAGCGGCGACGGATCGACCTCCTGCGGCCGGGCCTGCCGGCTGCGGTGGCCGTCGATGACGATGCGCCGGGCGACCGTCACCAGCCAGGGGCGTACCGAACCGGTCGCCCGATTGAGCTGACCGGCGTTCTTCCAGGCACGGATGAGCGTTTCCTGTACGACGTCCTCGGCGCGCTGCCGGTCACCGGCGACCAGCCGGAGGACATAGGCGAGCAGCGGTCCGGCGTGCTCCCGGTACAGGGCCCGCATCAACTCCTCGTCGGGTTCCGACGATTGTGAGGGCTGCGAGGACATGCGATGTCGGGCCCTCGATCCACGTTCATTGGCCACGGCCGCATCCTTGCGCACGCCCACCTCCGGTGTCCGGGGCTTGCCCCCGTCGGTCGCTCGCCCCTTCGTACGGGGCGGGAGGCGTGGTTGTTCAAGGTGGGGTGGTGTTTTTCTCAAGGGTGGTGTGACGAGCGGGACATGCGCGCACATTCTCACCGCGCGATCTTTACATTTCCGACACGGCGTCAAGCGAGCTTGCGCTGCCCTGACTTATGGTCAGGCAAACCCCGTGTTGCCCAAATCACATGACCCAAGTGAAGGTGCTTTTCCGGCACTTGGGCCGTACCCGGACGTTCAGGACCGTGCGAGCGCGACCCGCCTGCGGTGCCGGGCGACCCGCTCACGGTTCCCGCACACCTCGCTGGAACACCATCGCCTGCGGCGCCCGCGCGAGGTGTCGAGATACAGCAACGGACATCCCTCCCCCGCGCATTCACGCACGGCCGCCCGCGCGAGGGGGTCGGTGAGGAGGTCGATGGCGTCGCGGGCGAGGAGGGAGAGAAGCGCGGCGGCCGTGGGCACCTCGGCCAACTCCCGTACGAGCGGCCCGTTCTGCTGGGCGACGGCCCGGACGGCGGGGGGTGCGGCGGCGCGGGCGGTGCGGTTGACGCGGTCCAGGGAGTCAACGGGGGCGCGGGAGGCTCGTACCAACCTCTCTATGTGCCACCGCAGTTCCAGGAACCGCACGACCCAGACCCCGTCGGCCTGCCCCAGCGGAGTCCCCGTCGGCACCAGCCCGGCCGCGACCACCCAGGCCGCCAACTCCCCCGCCGTACCGATCCGTTCCTCCGGGTGCGCGGTGGCCAGGAGGTCCAGGCAACTTCGCCCGGCGTCGAATCGGGGCGTACCGAGTGCCATGCGCTGCGTCACCGCCTGGGCAGGAGGGCGTCTTCTCGCTCCCCTCCACAGTGCGCCTCCGGCCCGGCGGCCGGAACCCCCCGTGCCCGTCAGGCCGCGCGGTGGTGGCCGGCCGGGCGCGGGCGTCCGTCCGGCCAGAGCTGGGGCCTGCGTTTCGCCGCCAGGTCCTCCGCCCAGCCGAAGGTGACGACGCAGGCGCAGATCAGGGTCCAGGTGAGGGCGAGGACGGGCCAGGGGCTCTCCAGGAGCCAGGGGCACTTCTCGTCCAGGACGTCGTAGCGCCAGAGCTGGTCCCAGAGGGTGGAGGCGGTCAGGATGCAGAGGTTGTGCCAGAGATAGATGGTCACCGCGCGGGAGTTGAGCAGGGTGACCAGGCGGTCGAAGGGGCGCAGCAGGCGGGGCCATTCGGTCCAGGTCGGGCTGATGTGCAGCAGGAGCAGCACGGTGGCCAGGGACCAGAGGGACTGGGCGAACGGTATGTCGTCCAGGTCGTGCCCCGGCCGGAAGCCGTGCGTGAGCGCGTACCAGAGGCCCAGCCCGGCGACGATGGGGGCGACGGACGGCACCACGTAGCGCGGGATGCGCTTCAGGACCCCCTGCTGGTGGGCCATGCCGAGAATCCAGCAGGCGCCGAAGGTGCTGAAGTCGGTCAGCGCCGACGGGATGCGCTCGCCGGGAAGCTGGAGGTGGCCGAACTCGAAGGCCGCGGCCAGCGCGACGGGTGCCAGCACGGTGGTCCACGGGATCGCCTTCAGCGCCCTCAGCAGGAGCGGGGAGAGCAGCACGAACCACAGGTAGGCGCGGATGTACCAGAGCGGTCCGGCCAGTTCGGCCGCCCAGTCCGGGCCGAGCACCCCGTGGACGCCGGGCAGCGTGCCCGCGTACGGCGGGTCGCTCAGCGGCAGCACCCAGAAGCCGAGGTGGACGAACCACCAGGCGGGGTGCCCCTCGGCGTCCGGCCGCCAGCCCTGGAGCACCATGCCGGACACCCCGAGCGCCCCCAACAGCCAGAGCGGGGGCAGCAGTCGGCGCAGCCGGCCCCGTACGACGTCCACGGCGGGGCGCTTCAGCGAGCGGGCCATCAGGTTGCCGGCGAGGGCGAACATCACGCCCATGGACGGGAAGACCACGGGCAGCCAGGCCCAGCCCATGAGGTGGTAGAAGACGACCCGGAAGAGGGCGACCGCGCGGAGCAGGTCGAAGTAGCGGTCCCGGACCGGCGCTCGGCGCCGTACCGGCTCGGGAGCCACTTCGGGAGTGAGAGCCGTCGTCATCGCAGCGCTCCTTCGGCCGGGACCGGGGCCGACACCCCGCCCTTGCGGCGGAGCTTCTGCCAGCGCAGCCGGCCGCCGGTGAGTGCCGTGATCCAGGACTGGAGCAGCACGACGTACATGAGCTGGCGGTACAGGAGTTGCTGGAGCGGCAGCGAGATCAGCGGGGTGAGCCGCTCCCGGTCCAGCGCGAAGGCGTAGGCCGCGCACACCGCCTGGACGGCCAGCACGGCGAACCAGGACGCGATGGTCTTGCCGGTCGGGCCGAAGACCAGGCCGTAGACGAGGAAGAGGTCGATCAGCGGGGCCAGCAGCGGGGCGACCACCATGAACAGGGAGACCAGCGGCAGTCCGACCCGGCCGAACCGCCCGGAGGGACCGCGTTCCAGCACGGCCCGGCGGTGTTTCCAGATGGCCTGCATGGTGCCGTAGGACCAGCGGTAGCGCTGGGACCAGAGCTGGCGTACGGACTCCGGGGCCTCGGTCCAGGCGCGGGCCTTCTCCGCGTAGACCACCCGCCAGCCGTCGCGGTGCAGGGCCATGGTGATGTCGGTGTCCTCGGCGAGGGTGTCGTCGCTCATCCCGCCGACCCGCTCCAGCGCGGTACGGCGGAACGCGCCGACGGCGCCGGGGATGGTGGGCATGCAGCGCAGCACGTCGTACATCCGGCGGTCCAGGTTGAAGCCCATCACGTACTCGATGTGCTGCCAGGCGCCGATGAGGGTGTCCTTGTTGCCGACCTTGGCGTTGCCCGCGACGGCGCCGACGCGCGGGTCGGCGAAGGGCTGCACCAGCTCGCGGACGGTGGACGGCTCGAAGACGGTGTCGCCGTCCATCATCACGATCAGGTCGTGACTGGCGTTCGCCAGGCCCCGGTTGAGGGCGGCGGGCTTGCCCGCGTTGTGCTGCCGGACCACCCGGACGCCGGGCAGCGCGAGCCCCTCCACGATGCGGGCGGTGCCGTCGGAGGAGCCGTCGTCGACGACGATGACCTCCACCGGGTGCTCCCCGCCGACCAGTGAACGCACCGTGTTCTCGATGCACTTGGCCTCGTTGTACGCGGGCACCAGCACGGTCGCCGGTTCGGTGACCGGCTCCGGGCCCCAGCGAAAGCCCCGGCGGCGGGTGCGGCGGGCGTGCGTGGCGGACAGCAGCAGCATCAGCCCGAACCGGCCGAAGACCAGGACGCCGATGACGGCGAGGCCCACGACGAGCGCGGCGGTGATGCCGTCGGCCGCCTTGACCAGCGCGATCCACGCCTTGCCGGTCCACAGGCCGACCCCGGTGACGGGAGTGTCGGCGCTCGGGGCGTCGAGCGCCTGGGTGAGGGTCTGGAAGCGGTAGCCCTGGGCCTGGAGCCGGGGCAGCAGGGTGTCGATCGCCTGGATGGTCTGGCTCCGGTCGCCGCCGGAGTCGTGCATCAGGACGACCGCGCCCCTGCCCTTCGCGGGCGTGGCCCGGCGGATGATCTCCTCGACCCCCGGCCTGCGCCAGTCCTCGCTGTCCCGGTCGTTGAGGACGATCAAGTAGCCCCGCCCGCCGATGTACTTGGCCACCGGCCAGGAGCGGTCGTCCATCGCGGAGGCGAAGGAGGAGTACGGGGGCCGGAACAGCGAGCTGCGGATTCCGGCCGCGCCCGCGAGGGCCAACTGCCCCTGGGACAGCTCCCAGTCGACCCGCCGCTGGGACTGGTAGGAGAGGTCGGGGTGGTTGAAGGTGTGCAGGCCGACCTCGTGCCCCTCGGCCACCATGCGCCGGACCAGCTCGGGATAGCGGGAGGTCATCGTGCCGGTCACGAAGAACGTGGCCCGCGCGTGGTTCCGCTTGAGCGCGTCGAGGACCTGGGGCGTCCAGGTCGGGTCGGGGCCGTCGTCGAAGGTCAGCACGATGCGCTGCTTCGGCACCCGGAGGCTGTCGGTGCGCCCCCCTCGGGTGTCGATGACGGGACCGCCGTCGGTGACCTTCGCGGGTACGTGCCCGCCGGGCGCCTCGGGCCGGACGCGGTGGTCGGCGAGGATCTCGTTGTGGACGTAGCCGCGCAGCATGAGCATGGCCAGCGTGGCGAGCAGGAACAGGAAGGCCAGCAGCGGGCGCAGCGGAAGACGGCGGCGCCGGGGCAGCGCCCGGCGGGCGGTTCGCGGAGTCATCGGAGGTTCTTCCGGTTTCAGGACGCGGCGGGCCGGCCGGCCGAGCCCTGGGGCTGCGGGCCGCCTCCGCCTGCCGGGGACTCGGTGGCGGCCGGGCTGGGCGCGGTGGTGCTCGGCACCGGGGACGCCTCGGTGGACGCGGTCGCGGTGGGCGTCGGCTTGGGGCTGACCCCGCCGGGCGCGGGCGGCGCGGACCGCCGGGGCGTCGGGCTCGCGGCGGCGGGCGGCCGGGCCGCCGTGGTACCGGTGGCGGCCGGGCTCTGCCGTCCCGGTACGGGTACGGCGGCGACGGTGGCCGGTGCGGTGCCCGGCGCCGTCGGTTCCGTACCCGTACCGGTGCCGGTGCCGGGGTGGCCGCCGCCGGGCGCGGCCGGGGCCGAGGCGCTGGGCACCGGCGAGGAGTCGACGCGGCTCGCGGGCTTGTCCTCCTTCTGCGGCACCGGCAGCCAGGGCGCGTCGGAGCTGCCGGAGAGCAGGGTGACGCCGATGACGACGGCGTACCCCGCGCAGAGCCCGGCGACCAGCAGGCCGAGGCGGCGGAAGGTACGGCTGCGGCGGCCGGACTCGTCCACGAACACCGGCCGGTCCGAGGCGTCGGCGGGCTCCGGGCCCTCGGCCTGGACGGAGTCGAGCTGGACGGTCACCTCGTGCGGATCGTGGGCCTCGGAGCCGGCCGTGCCGGAGCGGTCGCCGGAGGGGCGGAACTCGGCCGCCACGTCCGGGGCCCCGGAGCGCGGGAGCAGGGCTGTCGCGTCGGCCCCGGCGAGGGCGGCCGGACCGCCCCGGAGCATCTCCGTCGCGGCGAACACTCCTGCGTCGGACGGACGTACGACGCGTGGGAACGCGGCGCGTCCCCCGCCCGGCCGGTCCCCGCGCGGTGGCGCCAAGTCGGCTTCCGCGACGGTTCCGGTTTCCGGGAAAGCTTGGGTGGAACCCCCTGTCACCTGCATGTGTTGTGCCGCCGAGGCCACGTCGGGCCATTCCGGTCGGCGTTCTTCCCGCCATTGTTCCATGTACGCGCATCCCCCCACGGGACTGTTCCGGGGTGCGCCGGCGACACCGAGCACGCGCCGGCCGGACCAGGCCCCCACCCGGTCCGAGCGCCCCCCTCTACCCCAGTGCTCGGGTCCCCGAATGTAGCGCAAGGTGAGTCCGCGTGTGCTCGGAGTGTCAGAAAGGGCGGCTCATCACCTCGAAATCGGTGGCTGGAATCCATCGGTCACCGGGCGGCGAAAGCCACCTTTCGGCGCGCGCCAGCTCGGCAGCCGCCGCCTTCAGCGCGTCCAGCGCGGGATGGACCAGCCCCTTCCGCCACACCAGCGAGACGGGCGAAAGCGGAACCGGATCGACCAGCGGCCGCAGCGCCGCGCCCGACATGGCCGGAAAATCCACCACCGCGAGCACCGGCATCCGGCTCGCCGCCATCACGCGGGCGAACTCCTCGGCGCCGAGAACCACCGGATGGGGTGGCGCGAGCCGGATGCCGCGTCCCTCGAAGAGCTGACGCGCCAGCTCGGTCCACTCCCGCGTGCCGGGGTTGCCCGCGCCGGCGTACACCGTCTCCCCGGCGAGCGCCCCGAGCGGCACCTCGGGCAGCGCGGCCAGCGGGTGGTCCTCGGGCAGCAGCACCGCCATCTGCTCGTAGCGCACCGGCTGTTGGGCGAGGTCGGAGCGCAGCGCCGGGTCCAGACCGGCGTAGCGGCCGAAGGAGACGTCAAGCCGCCCGGCGAGCAACGCGGCCGCCGCTCCGGTGAGCCCGCGCTCGTAGCGGGCCAACAGCTCGTGCGCGGGCGCCAGTTCGCGGGCCCGGAGCAGCACCCGGTGGGCGGTGAGGGGGCCTTCGGAGTTGACGTCGACCAGCAGCGGGCGGGCGGTGCCGAAGGCGGCGAGAAGGTCGTCCTGGGCGGCGAGCACCCGCCGGGCGTGCGGCAGCAGGCGCTCGCCGTCCGCGGTGAGCGTCACCTGCCGGGTGGTGCGGACGAACAGCTCGGCGCCCAGCTCCCGTTCGAGCCGCCGTACGTCCCGGCTGAGCGCCTGCTGGGCGACGTAGAGCCGGGCGGCGGCGCGGGTGAAGTGCAGTTCCTCGGCGACGGCCACGAAGGCGCGCAGCAGCCGGGGTTCGATCGCGGGAGGCATGGCGGCGAACTTACAACGCGGGTGCGTGAATCGGCGCGGAACAGGTGTTGGACCGGCGTCCGCAGCGCGGGAGAGCGTGAGCGTCATGCCCCCGCAGACCGCACCGGCCTACCGCCGGCTCTTCGCCCGCCCCGGCAGCCTCGCCTTCACCGCCGGCAACCTGCTCGCCCGCCTCCCGGTGGGCATGGCCGGGGTGAGCGCGGTGGTGATGATCGCCGGTGCGCGCGGCTCGTACGCCCTGGCCGGTGCGGTGAGCGCGACCGGGCTGGTGGCGAGCGGGCTCGCGGGGCCCTGGCTGGCCCGCCTGGTCGACCGGTACGGGCAGGCGAGGGTGGCCCGGCCGGCGACCCTGGTGGCGGTGCTCGGCGCCCTCGCCCTGCTGCTGTGCGTGCGGTACGACGCCCCCGACTGGACGCTGTTCGCCGCGTACGCCTCCTGGGCGGCCACGCCCAACGTCGGCGGGCTGTCCCGCGCCCGCTGGGCCCACCTGCTGCGGGACGATCCCGACGCCCGGCACACCGCGAACTCCTTCGAGCAGGCCGCCGACGAGCTGTGCTTCATGCTGGGCCCGGCCCTGGCGTCCTTCCTGACCGGCACCCTCTTCCCCGAGGCGGGCACCCTCGCCGGGGCCGCGCTGCTGGCGGCCGGGATGCTGCTGTTCACCGCCCAGCGCGCGACCGAGCCGCCTCCGAGCCCCCGCACCAAGGCGCCGTCCCCGCTGCGCGCCCCCGGTATCCGGCCCCTGCTGGTCTGCTTCACGGCGACCGGGGCGGTGTTCGGGTCGATGGAGGTCGTCACGGTGGCGTACGCCGACGCCCAGGGACACCGCGCGCTGGCCGGGGTCGTGCTCGCCCTCCAGGCGGCGGGGTCGTGCGCGGCGGGCCTGCTGTACGGGGCGCTGCCTCCGGGGCCGGCCGCACGGCGGCTTCGGCGGTGTCTGCCCGCGATGGCCGCGCTGATGACCCTGCCCTGGCTCGCGGCCACCACCGGGTCGCTCTGGGTGCTCGCGGGTGCCCTGCTGGTGGCGGGCACGGCGACCGCGCCGACCATGGTGACCGCGATGACGCTGGTCCAGGAGCGCACCCCGGAGGGGCGCCTGAACGAGGGCATGAGCCTGGTGGTGACCGCGCTGCTCACCGGCATCGCCTGCGGCTCGGCCTCCGGCGGCTGGGCGGCGGACCACCTCGGCGCGGGCACGGCGTACGCGATACCGGCGCTGGCGGCCTCGGCGGCCTGTCTGCTGGGCTGGGTGCTGCGGGGCGCCCGGTGAAAAGACGAAGGCCCCGCCGCTCGAAAGCGACGGGGCCTTTGCCCACATGGGTTCCGAAGGCCCGAGGGCCTTCCGATCGTGGAGATGGCGGGAATCGAACCCGCGTCCACCGGTGCAGAAACAGGGCTTCTCCGTGTGCAGTCCGCTTCGATTTTCTCGGCCCCGGAGATCACGCGGACAAGTCTCCGACGGGCTCAGTCACTGTTAGATTTCCCTCTTCACCCCGTGACCGGGATCAAGGTTTAGTTCCCTAGCTGATGCCAGGAACCGGGTCGGGAACAGCCCCGGGCTGACACTTCGCAAGTCGCTACTTAGGCAGCGAGGGCGAAGGAATCGCGCTTGGTGTTGGCGATTATTTTTTGCGACATATGGTTTACGAGATCATTGCCGCTTCCTCGACACGCTTCCCCTGCTTCGACATCCGCTGTCGAAACCGATCATCCCCATGTTGTTTTTTCAATGCCCCCCGCAGGAGGCGGCGCACCCTCGATGGAGTGCTGTGCCATCGTACGTGACCAACGCGGGAGTGTGCCAGCCTATTCCCGCGGGCCCGGTCAGACGCCGCGCTGCTTGCGCTTGGCGGCCGCGATGGCCCGGTCCGACTCGCGCCGGTCCTGCTTCTCGCGCAGGGTCTGCCGCTTGTCGTACTCCTTCTTGCCGCGGGCCAGCGCGATCTCCGCCTTGGCCCGGCCGTCCTTGAAGTACAGGGCGAGGGGCACGATGGTGTGGCCCGTCTCCTGGGACTTCGCCTCCAGCTTGTCGATCTCCTCGCGGTGCAGCAGCAGCTTGCGCTTGCGGCGCACGGCGTGGTTGGTCCAGGTGCCCTGGCTGTACTCGGGGATGTGGGCGTTGTGCAGCCACGCCTCGTTCCCGTCGATCTGGACGAATCCGTCCGCCAGCGAGGCCCGGCCCTGCCGCAGCGACTTCACCTCGGTGCCGGACAGCACGATCCCGGCCTCGTAGGTGTCGATGATCGCGTAGTCGTGCCGGGCCTTCTTGTTCTGGGCGACGAGCTTGCGCTTGCCGTCCTTGACCTTGCCCTTGGCCAAGGCCGCCCCGCCCTGCTTGGGCTGGGACTCCTTCGGTACGTACATTCCCTTGCTCATAGTGCCGCCCATTTTCGCACCATGGAGGGGGGCGAAGGGAAGCGGATTAGGGGTGAGGTCAGGGGGCTATCGGGGATCGCCGAGGCCGGTGAGGACCGTTTCCGCGCGCTTCAGGGCGCTCGGGCCCGGCTCCAGGTCCGGGGTGATGCCCCGGCCGTCGACGGCGTGGCCGGAGGGGGTGCGGTAGTGGCCGACGGTCAGCTCGGCCACCGAGCCGTCCGGCAGCGCGGTCGGCATCTGGACCGAGCCCTTGCCGAAGGTGCGCGAGCCGATCACCACGGCCCGGCCCCGGTCCTGCAGGGCGCCGGTGAGCAGCTCGGCCGCGCTCATCGTGCCGCCGTCGACCAGGGTGACCAGCGGGCGGGCGGTGTCGCCGCCGGAGGCCGCGTGCAGGGCACGCTGGGCGCCGTCCACGTCGTAGGTGGCGACCAGGCCGCCGTCGAGGAAGCAGGAGGCGGTGGCGACGGCCTCGGTGACCAGGCCGCCGGAGTTGCCGCGCAGGTCGAGCACGACCCCGCTGCCGGCCGGGGCACGCCGTACGGCGTCCCGTACGGCCTTGGCGGAGCCCTTGGTGAAGGCGGACACCCGGACCACGACGACCCCGGCGACCGGGTCGGTGACGGTCACCGGGTCGGTGGAGAGCCGGGCCCGGTGCAGGGTGCGGGACCAGGAGTCGGCGCCGCGCTGGATGCCGACGGTGACCGGGGTGCCGGCGGAGGCGTCGTCGGCGTCGCCGCGCAGCAGGGAGACCACCTCGGTGACCGGGCGGCCGTCGACCCCGCGCCCGTCGACGCTGCGCAGCCGGTCGCCCTTGCGGATGCCGGCGTCGGCGGCGGGCGAGTGGGACCGTACGCGGCTCACGGTGACCTGTCCGTCGCGGGCGCGCTTGGCCCACAGTCCGACGCCGGTGTACTCGCCGTCCAGGGCGTCGCGGAACTCGGCGTACTCGTCCTCGGAGTAGACGGCGGCCCAGCGGTCCCCGCTGCGGCTGACGGCCTGTTCGGCGGCCTCGGTGGGCGACTCGCCCTTCGCCATCGCCTCGGCGGCGGCCCGGCGCACGTCCTCGGGGCGGGGCTTCCCGGTGGCCCGACTGCCCTCGGCCGACTGGGCGTTGGCGTCCAGGCGGCGGGCCTGCGCGGTGTCCGGCAGGGAGCCGGTGACGGCCCCCGCGGTGAGCGCTCCGGCGAACACCAATGTCAGGGCGGCCCCGCGGCGTTTGCGGCGGGGCTGGCGGAACAGGGCGTTGCCTGACATGGCGGTGAGTCTAGGACAACGCGAAGGGCCGTACAGACGGATGCCTGTACGGCCCTCTTGGCATGTGTCACACCTTCAGGTACTTGCGCAACGCGAAGAACGCCGCCAGGGAAGGCATCAGCACGCTGGTCGCGAGGATCAGCGGCAGCTTGGTCAACACCGAGTCCCAGCCGATGAAGTTGATGAGCGTCAGCTTGCTGGACAGGGCCATGCCGTGGTCGATGGTGAAGTACCGGCCCAGCACCAGGAAGACGCACGCGAGGCTGCCGCCAATGAGTCCGGCGACCGCGGCCTCCATGATGAACGGCGCCTGGATGTAGAACCCGGAGGCGCCGACCAGCCGCATGATCCCGGTCTCCCGGCGGCGGCTGAACGCCGACACCCGCACGGTGTTGACGATCAGCAGCAGCGCCACGAACAGCATCAGCGCCATCAGGAACAGCGCGGCCCGGTTCATCAGGTTGAGCAACTGGAAGAGGTTGTCGAGGATGCTCCGCTGGTCCTGCACCGACTGCACCCCGGCCCGCCCGTTGAACGCGGTGGCGATCACCTGGTACTTCTGCGGGTCCTTGAGCTTGATCCGGTACGACTCCTGCATCTGGTCCGGCGTCAGCGAGCTGGCCAGCGGGGAGTTGCCGAACTGCTCCTTGTAGTGCTTGTAGGCGGTGTCCTGCGACTCGTAGGTGACCTTCTCCACGATGGAGGACATCTTGCCGAGGTCGGCCTGGATCTGCTTCTTCTGATCCTCGGTGGCCGCGCCCTTGGCGCAGTTGACGTCCGACTGGGCGTCGCTCTTGTTGCAGAGGAAGATCGAGACGTTGACCTTGTCGTACCAGTAGCCCTTCATGGTGCTCACCTGGTCGCTCATCATCAGGGAGCCGCCGAAGAGGGCCAGGGACAGGGCGACGGAGACGATGACGGCGAAGGTCATCGTCAGGTTGCGGCGGAGACCGACACCGATCTCCGACATGACGAACTGGGCGCGCATGGCGTCTGGTCGAGCCTTTCCGCTTAGTGCTGGTAGCCGTAGACGCCGCGGGCCTGGTCGCGTACGAGGCGGCCCTTCTCCAGCTCGATGACGCGCTTGCGCATCTGGTCCACGATGTTCTGGTCGTGCGTCGCCATGATGACGGTGGTGCCCGTCCGGTTGATGCGGTCGAGCAGCTTCATGATGCCGACGGAGGTCTGCGGGTCGAGGTTGCCGGTGGGCTCATCCGCGATCAGCAGCTTGGGCCGGTTGACGAACGCCCGCGCGATGGCGACGCGTTGCTGCTCACCGCCGGACAACTCGCCCGGCATGCGGTCCTCCTTGCCGCCGAGCCCGACGAGGTCGAGCACCTGGGGCACGGACTTGCGGATCTCGCCGCGGGACTTGCCGATGACCTCCTGCGCGAAGGCCACGTTCTCCGCGACCGTCTTGTTGGGCAGCAGGCGGAAGTCCTGGAAGACCGTCCCGAGCTGGCGGCGCATCTGCGGCACCTTCCAGTTGGACAGCCGGGCGAGGTCCTTGCCGAGGACGTGCACCTGGCCGTGGCTGCACCGCTCCTCGCGGAGGACGAGCCGGAGGAAGGTCGACTTGCCGGAGCCGGACGACCCCACGAGGAAGACGAACTCGCCCTTCTCCACTTCCAGGGACACCTCCCTGAGGGCGGGGCGGGTCTGCTTGGGGTAGACCTTGGAGACACTGTCGAATCGGATCACGGATGCACCACGGGTCGCCGGGGGATGATGAGCGTGACCATACGCGAACCGGGAGTGCCTACGCAGGGCCCGGTCGCGTTGGGAGAGACTTGTGCGTTTTTGTACGGGCGGTTCTACGGGCGGCTCTCCCCGCTTTCCCGAGCGCCCGCGCTCTTTCGGGGGGAACCTGGCAGAGTGGAGGGGGAACGTTCTCGTTCCCGTCGGCGTTGTACGGGGTTGAGGGCCTGGCACGAGGAGGGCGAGCGCATGACGTACGACCGGTTGGTGTGCGCGAACTGCGCGGCCCCCGTGAGCGAGGGCCGCTGCCCGGTGTGCCGGGCGAGCCGTGAGCGGCTCCAGCAGCAGGCGGGGTTCCTGGGCGGGGTGAGCCCGGCGGCGCTGGTCGCGCTGCTGGTGGTGCTGATCGCGCTGACGGCGCTGCTGGCGCACCAGACCGTCTAGGTCTCCTTCAAGCACGGGGAAGGGCCCGGAGCGGGTGCTCCGGGCCCTTCCCTTTCTCCGCCCGGGTTGCGCGGAGTGACGTTTCGGCTACCCTCAGGCGGCCGTGCCGCCGCCGCGGTTGCCCGCCAGGCGCGGCAGGACGCGGAAGGCGACGCCGCCCGCGATCATCGTCGCGGCGCCGGCCAGCAGGAACGTGGTCTCGCCCGCACCGGTCTCGGCGAGCTGCTTGCCGTTCCCGTTCTGCTGCGCGGTGGTGTCCGAGCCGGTGTCGGTGAGGGCGGAGGTGCCCTCCTCCTGGGAGACGTTGTCGTTGCCACCGTCGGGGGTGGTACCGCCGGTGGTGTCGCTGCCGCCCGTGGTGGAGCTGCCGCCGGTGGCGGAACCGCCGGAGGTGCCGCCGGTGGACTGGTCGCCGCCCGTGGAGCCGCCGCCCGTGGTGGAGCCGCCCGTGGAGCCGCCACCGGTCGTGGAGCCGCCACCGGTGGTGGTCGAGCCGCCCGTGGTGTCGCCGCCGCCGGTCGTGGTGGAGCCGCCGGTGGTGTCGCCACCCGTGGTGTTGCCGCCGGTGGTGTCACCGCCCGTGGTGTTGCCCCCGGTCGTGTCACCACCCGTGGTGTCGCCGCCCGTGGTGTCGCCACCGGAGTCGCCGCCGCCGATCACGCCGCCGATGACCCCGCCGATGCTGACGTCGCCGCCCTCGGAGCCGCCGGTCGTGTCACCACCGGTCGTGTCACCACCGGTGGTGTCGCCGCCGGTGGTGTCCCCGCCGGTCGTACCCTCGCTGCCGCCCTCGGAGGTGCCGCCGTCCGTGCCGGGGTCCGGGTCGGTGCAGGTGACGAGGACGCCACAGGTCGGGTCGGGCTCGGGGCCCGGGTCGGCGGAGGCCACGCCGGCCACCATCAGCGAGGCGCCGGCGGCCATCACGGCGCCGGCGGCTATGCGTGCGACGCGGACGCGCGTCTTCTTCGTCATATGGCTGCTACCCCCAGTAGCTGTTGTCGATGTGGCTGCGCATGGGGCGGGCCGTGCTCGACGGAGGTAGCTGACGACACCGGTACCGGCTCTCGGCCGGCACCTGGCACTCTCCCGTTCCCCCGGTTCACATGCGCCCCACGGATACGCATGCCGCGCTTCACCTTTCCCATTTTTTTAAGCAACGTCAAGGGCGTTGCGGGCGCAATGTCCCATGGGGGGTGCGTTTGGCGGGAGTTGGTTGATGTGACTGTGACCTAAACCCCACACATAAAACAACTGCCGCCCATCGGACGGCAGTTGCGAGAGGTTGTCATGTCGACAAACTTACTTCTCCTGCTGCTTGCGCCAGCGAATTCCGGCCTCCAGGAAGCCGTCGATCTCACCGTCGAGCACGGACTGCGGGTTGCCGACCTCGAACTCGGTGCGCAGGTCCTTGACCATCTGGTACGGGTGCAGCACGTACGACCGCATCTGGTTGCCCCACGAGCTGCCGCCGTCGCCCTTGAGGGCGTCCATCTTGGCGCGCTCCTCCTGGCGCTGGCGCTCCAGCAGCTTGGCCTGGAGGACGTTCATCGCCGTGGCCTTGTTCTGGATCTGCGAGCGCTCGTTCTGGCAGGAGACCACGATGCCGGTGGGGAGGTGGGTCAGGCGGACCGCGGAGTCCGTCGTGTTCACGCCCTGGCCGCCGGGGCCGGAGGAGCGGTACACGTCGATGCGCAGGTCCGACTCGTCGATCTCGACGTGGTCGGTCTGCTCCACCACCGGGAGCACCTCGACGCCCGCGAAGGAGGTCTGGCGGCGGCCCTGGTTGTCGAACGGCGAGATGCGCACCAGGCGGTGCGTGCCCTGCTCGACGGAGAGCGTCCCGTACGCGTACGGGATCTGCACGGCGAAGGTGGTCGACTTGATGCCGGCCTCCTCGGCGTACGACGTCTCGTAGATCTCCGTCTTGTAGCCGTGCCGCTCGGCCCAGCGGAGGTACATGCGCTGGAGCTGCTCGGCGAAGTCGGCGGCGTCGACGCCGCCCGCCTCGGCGCGGATGTTGACCAGCGCCTCGCGGGAGTCGTACTCGCCGGAGAGGAGGGTACGGACCTCCATCTCGTCCAGCGCCTTCTTCACCGCGACCAGCTCGGACTCGGCCTCGGCGAGGGTGTCCGGGTCGTCCTCCTCCTCGGCCATCTCGAAGAGGACGGCGAGATCGTCGATCCGGCCGCGGAGCCCCTCGGCCTTCCTGACCTCGGCCTGGAGGTGGGAGAGCTTGCTGGTGATCTTCTGCGCCTCGTCCGGGTTGTCCCAGAGGGACGGCGCGGCCGCCTGCTCCTCGAGCACGGCGATGTCTGCCCTCAGCTTGTCGAGGTCCAGGACGGCCTCGATCGACTCCATGGTCGAGGAGAGGGACTTCAGCTCTTCGGATACATCGACGACTGCCACGCCCCCAGCGTAACGGCTCCGCCGGGCGGGGTCGGTCCCCGGCGGTCGGTACCACCGGCCTGCGGGGTGTTGCTCCCGGCGTACCAGGGGCTGCCGCCCCCGGACCCCCGCTGTCGGCCCGAAGGGGCCTCGTCCTCAAACGCCGGACGGGCTGAATATGCCTGACCTGGGCTGCATGGCCCCGGCACTCACGGCCGCCCACTCGCCCGCGTCCCCCTTCACGGTCTCACCGCACTGCCCACCGAGACGGGCGCGTGGGTAACACCGCTGCCAGGAGTGTGCGGTCCTCGGACACCGGCCCCAGCCCTCACCGGCAACCCTCGCCCACCCCTTCTGTGCCTCGCCTCTTCGCCAACCGAGACGGGTGGGCGGGTGGGAAACCCGTGCCGGGGGCGCGTGGTCCGCGGACGTTGGCCCCGGCGCTCGCCGGAAACCCCCTCGCCCGCCCACCTCCGTGCCTCGCCTCTCCGCCAACCGAGACGGGTGGGTGGGCGGGTGGGAAAGCGGGGTCTGGGGCGGAGCCCCAGGGGGTCAGGGGGTCGACGTGGTCTGGGTTTCCTGGGGTGGGGTGTCGTTGGTGGAGGTGGTCCACAGACCATAGCCGACTGCTGCCAGGAGGAGGGTGCCTGCGATGGTCAGGGTGAGTTTTCGGCGGCGGGCCGCGGCTCGGTGGCGGGCTGAGCCGGGGCGGGGGGCGCCGGGGGTGCGCGGGGCGCGAGCCGTTCCGTGGGCGCCGCCGGCGAGTTCGTCGGGGGCCGGGACTCGCATGGAGGTGTGGGTGTCGCGGTTGGAGTCGGGCTTGGGGCCGGGGACGAGGGAGACGGCGCCTCGGCGGCGGGCGGGTTCGCCGGAGGGGAGGGGGGCGGGGGGTTCCTCCGGGGCGGCCTCGGGGTCGGGCTCGTCGACCTCCAGTGGGGGGATGCCCGCGAGGGTGGGGAGCTGTTCACGCAGCCGGGCGGCGAGTTCGGAGGCGCGGAGCCGGGAGGCGGGACCCTTGGCGAGGCACTGGACGATGAGCTGCCACAGCTCCTCGGGGATGCCGGGCAGCGGGACGACGGTCTCGGTGACGTGCCGCCGCAGCACCGCACCGGGGTGGCCGCCGCCGAAGGGCGTGAAGCCGGCGAGCAACTCGTACAGGACCGTCGCGAGGGCGTAGATGTCGACGGCCGCACGCGGCGGCAGGCCCTCGACGATCTCGGGGGCGAGGTAGTCGGGCGTACCGATGATCTTCGTCGCCCGCGTGCGCCGGGGCGAGTCGATGAGCTTGGCCACCCCGAAGTCGGTGAGCAGTGCCGGGTGGGCGCCGCCGGGCCCGAGCGGGCCGCGCATGTCGAGGAGGATGTTCTCGGGCTTGACGTCCCGGTGGACGACCCCGGCCGCGTGCGCCGCGGCGAGCCCGTCCGCGACGTCCGCGACGATCGCCACCGCCGCCTCGGGCGCGAGCCGGCGCTCGCGGTCCAGCCGCGTACGCAGATCGGTGCCGCGCACGATGTCCATGACGAGGGCGAGGTCGTTGCCGTCGACCACGAGGTCCCGCACGGTCACGATGTGCGGGTGCTCAAGCCCCAGCAGCGCGGTCCGCTCCTGCACGAAGCGGCCGACCAGCTCCTGGTCGGAGGCGAGGTCCTCGCGCAGCATCTTGATGGCGACGGGCCCGTCCGGTCCCTCGCCCAGCCACACCGTCCCGGCGCTGCCCCGCCCCAGGATCTGGTTGGCGGTGTACCGGCTGCCGATCTTCCGTGCCAAGACTGCTCCCACCAGACGCGTGTTGCCCCGGTCGACAAAACTACGCGCCCGTGGGGGCCACCTTCACCGCGGAGCCGGAAATCACCCGCTGGGTGTCGACAAGTCCCCAGAACCGGCCCCGCGAGCGGCAGTTCAGTTGCCGCCGGAGGAACTGTCCAGGTTCTTGAACCAGTCGGAGATGGAGCCGGCCCAGTCGCTGAGCTGGTCCCAGTAGCCCTTGCCCTGGCCGACCCAGGTGTGCAGCGGGGTCAGCTCCCAGATCAGCCAGCTCGCCACGACCAGGATGAGAAGCGTGAAGAGGCACCCCTTGAGGCAGCCCAGACCGGGGATCTTCATCGGGTTGGCGCTGCGCTGCCGGGGCGGCCGGGGCTCGCGCGCGGGCCGCTGCGGCTCAGGCGCGTACCGCTGGGGCTGCGGCGGCGGGGCGTACTGCTGCGGCTGCGGGGTCGAGCGCCGGGGCGCCGGACGCTGCTGCGGCTGCTGCTGGCGGGGCTGCTGGGGCTGGTGCTGCGGGCGGGCGGCCTGCCGCTGGGGGCGGCGGCGCAGCGGGTCCTCGTCGGGGTCGAGGTACTGCACCTGCGTCTGCTCGTTGCGGTCGCGGGCCGCGCGGAGCTGGGTCTGCCAGGGGTGCGGCTGGTCCGGGTTCTGGGCGTTCTGCTGGTTCTGCTGGTTCTGCCCGTAGGGGTCCTGCGGGTCGTACTGGCCCGGCCGGCCCTGCGGCATCGGGGGCATGACCGTGGTGGGGTCGGCCGCTCCGGTGCTGGGGAGGACGGTGGTCGGGTCGGCGGCGCCCTGCGTACCGGCGGTGTGCGGCAGGAAGCTGGTGGCCGCGTTGGGGTCGTAGGCCGCCTGGGCGGTGTTCGGGGGCAGTACCTGCGTGGCATCGGAGGCGCCGGGCACGTCCGGCACAGGGGCCGGGGCGGGGTCGGGCGCGAGGAGCGCGGCGACACCCTCGGCGGCGGCGATCTGCGCCGGGTTGGCGTGCACCCCGACGCCCTCGGCGACCACGCGCAGGGCGCGGGCGAGGTTCTCGGCGCTGGGCCGTTCCTCGGGGTTCTTGCGCAGGCAGCGCTCTATCACCGTCCACAGCGGGTCCGGGACGGTGGAGGGGCGGCGCGGCTCGGCGCTGAGGTGCTGGTGCAGCACCTCCAGGGCGGTGGCGCCGGAGTACGGCGGACGCCCGGTGACCAGCTCGTACAGCAGGATGCCGGCGCCGTAGACGTCGACGGCGGAGGTCTGCGGGCGGCCCTCGGCGGACTCCGGGGCGACGTAGGCCGGGGTGCCGACGAACTCGTGGGTGCGGGTCAGGCCGGGTGAGTCGGCCAGCCGGGCGATGCCGAAGTCGGTCAGCATCGGGTACATCTGGCCGTCGTACTGGCGCAGCAGCACGTTGGCGGGCTTCAGGTCGCGGTGGACGACGCCGTCGGCGTGGCTGGCGGCGAGCGCGTCGGCGACCTGCGCGGTGAGCAGGGAGGCGGCGACCGGCGAGAAGGTGCCGTTCTCACGCAGGTAGCGGTGCAGGTCGGGACCGTCGACGAGGTCCATGACGAGCGCCAGCAGATCACCCTCGACGACCAGGTCGCGGACCCGGACGATGTTGGGGTGGGTGAGCCGGAGCAGGACGGAGCGCTCGCGCAGGAAGCGCATCACGATGTCCGGATCGCTGGCCAGCTCCTCTTTCAGGACCTTGATGGCGACCGTCTCGCCGGGCTGGCCCGCCACGGCCGCCTCGGCGCCCGCCGTCTCCCTCTGGCGGGCGCGCCAGACGGTGCCCGTGGCGCCGCGTCCGAGCGGCTCCTCGAGCAGGTACTTGCTGCCGACTGGCCGCACGTCACGCGCTCCCTGCTGCTTGTTCGCTGATCTCCGCCGGGTGTTCCGGCGTTCCGACCACTGTAGTGGCCCGTCCCGAAGCCGCTCCCTGAGTGATACGCGCGGCATCCGGTCCATGTTCGGAGGAAAGACGCTCACCTCGGGTCCACCGGTTGCCCATCGAGGTGCGTGACCGATCTCAAGTGATCGCCGCCGCGTTACCGGTCAGGCACTTTTGGGGGCAGAGCTGACCAATCAAGATCACTTCGTACCGGGAGGCGGGCGGGAGGGCCACGACAGGTGCGAGGATGCGTGCAGTACTGGCCTACGTGCCCGCGCGGAGTGGGGGACCTCCGCGGCCGGGCGGAAGGGACCGCTGACGGCGATGCAGATCCGGCTGACCGTCGTAGATCCGCAGGGCGCGTCCCCGAGGCGGGGTGGCGCCGCGACGCGCGACGTGCTGGTCACCGCGCCCACCGGCACCGAGCTGGCGGCGGTGGCGCCCGCGCTGGCCTCGGCGGTCACCGGCGAGAGCGGGGCCGGCCGGGACGGCGGCGGGGCCCCCGTGGTGCTGTACGCGGGCACGGACCGCCTGGACCCGCGCCGCCACACCCTGGGCGAGCCCCCGCTGGTCGACGGCGCGGTGCTGTCGCTGGGCGCCCCGGTGGCCCCGGAGCCGCATCCCGAGCTGGACGACGCCCCGACCCAGCTCCATGTGGTCGCGGGCCCGGACGCGGGCGGGGTCCATCTGCTGCACGGCGGCCGGATAACGGTGGGCCGCTCCGCCGACGCCGACGTACCCCTGGACGACCCTGACGTGTCCCGGCTGCACTGCGCGGTCACGGTCACCGCCGAGGGCCGAGTCTCGGTGGCCGACCTCGACTCCACCAACGGCACCACGCTGGACGGTGCCCGCGTCACCGGCCGCCCGCTGCGCTTTCCGTCGGGCGGTCTGCTGCGCCTGGGTGAATCCGCGCTCCGGGTGACCCCGTCGGGGGGACCCGGAGCGCGGGTGCGCACCGTGCCGGACGGCGAGGGCTGTGTCCGGGTGCCCCTCGGGGAGGACCCGGACGCCTGCCCCTGGGAAACCCCGGACAACGCCCCGCCCGCGACCGCGCCGGACGGCCCGACCGGGCACGCGTACGGCACCGCGGACCGGATCGGCGCCGAGCGCATGGAGCGGGCCGCCGTACCGGAGCAGGGCCGGGCACCCCGGATCGAGAGCCGGGCCCCCGACCACCTCACCGGCGGATACCGGGAGCACGACACCCACGCCGGCCACCGCCCCGACGACGCCCACCCCGACGAGCTGGACTCCCCCACCCGTAAGGGCACCCCCCTCAGGGGCACCGAGATGCCCAGGCGCCGGGGCATCGGCGCCTGGGCCCGCAAGCTGACCGGCGGCCGGGGCGAGCACCTCCCCGCCGAGGAGGCGCCGTACGCCGAGGCGGCCCCCGTCGCACTCCCCGAGGCGTTCCGGCGCCCGGAGACCTGGCCGGACCCGGCCGCGCTGCTGCTGACGGCGCTCGGTCCGGGCCCCCGGCTCTGGGAGCGGGGTCCGGGACACCACGAGGCGCTGGCCGTGCGGCTCGGCACCGCCGACCGGACCGCGCCCGACGGCTCGGCGCTGCCCGCGGTGCCGGTGACGGCCGCGCTGCGCGAGGCGGGCGCCCTGGGCCTGGCCGGGCCGCGCCCCCGGCTCGCGGGGCTGGCCCGCGCGGTGCTGGCACAACTGGCCGCGCTGCACTCGCCGGACCTGCTGGAGATCGTGCTGATCAGCGCGGACCGCGCCCGCCCGGTGGAGGAGCGCACCGCCGAGTGGTCCTGGCTGGGCTGGCTGCCGCACGTCCGGCCGGGCCACGGCCAGGACTGCCGGCTGCTGCTCGCCTACGACCGGGAACAGGCGGCGGCCCGCACCGGCGAGCTGCTGCGCCGCGTGGAGTCCCACGCCGACCCCGCCTCCTTCCGGCCCGGCCCGGACGGGCATCCGGGGCCGTACACGGTGGTCGTGGTGGACGGCGACCCCGGCGGCTCGGCGCTGCGGGAGGACGTGGCGCGGCTGGCGGTGAGCGGGCCGCGCGCCGGGGTGCACGTGGTGTGCCTGGCCGAGACCGTGCCCGCCTCCCCCGCCTCGCCGCTCATGCAGACCTACGAGGCGGCCTGCGCGGCGACGCCCACCTTCCGCGAGTGCGGCGCGGTGGCGCTGCTCAGCGGTGACGTGGCGACCGCGCTGCGGCTGATGCGGGTGGCGCCGACCGGTCCGGTGGGACCGGGCACCCTCGCCGCCGTGGACGCGGTGTCGCCCGCCTGGGCGGAGCGGTTCGCGCGGGCGCTGGCCCCGCTGCGCCCGGACGCCCCGGACGAGGACCGGCACACGCGCGTGGCGGTGCCGCTGCCGCTGTCGGCCCGGCTGCTGGACGAACTGGGGCTGGCCCGTGCCACCCCGGCCTCGCTGATGGCCCGCTGGGCGGACGCGGCCGACGACACCGAGTCGCTGGGCGGCCGGGCCCGCGCGGTGCTGGGCGCCGGGCCGCGCGGCCCGGTCACCGCCGACCTGGTGGCCGACGGCCCGCACCTGCTGGTCGAGGGCCCGCCCGGCAGCGGGCGTACGGAGCTGCTGCGGGCGGTGGTGGCGTCGCTGGCCGCCGCCGAGCGCCCGGACCGGCTCGGCATGGTGCTGATCGACGGCCGGGACGGCGTCGGCACGGCGGCCGGGGCCGGCGAGGGGCTGCGCTCCTGTACGGACATCCCGCATGTGACCACGCATCTGATCGCCAACGACCCGGTGCGGATGCGGGAGTTCGCGCAGTCGCTGAGCGCGGAGCTGAAGCGCCGGGCGGAGCTGGTCGGGCTGACCGACTTCGCGCACTGGCACACCGCGCACGAGGTGTCCGGCCGGATGGTCGCCCAGCGCGGCCCCGGCGGACGCGGTCCGGGCAACGGTGACCTGGAGGCGCCGCCCAGCTCCACGCTGCGGCTGCGGCCCGGTGCCGCCCGGCAGCACACGGAGGCGGCGCCCCCGCTGCCCCGGCTGGTGGTGGTCGTCGACGACCTGGACGCCCTGGTCTCCCCCGCGCTGGGTTCGCCGGGCCGGCCCGCCGCCGGTTCGGTGGTCCGGGCGCTGGAGGCGGTGGCCCGCGAGGGCGAGCGGCTCGGCGTGCACCTGGTGACCGCGACCGGCACCGGCGGCCGTACGGCGGAGACGGAACCCGCGCGGCGGGCCACCCTCCGGGTGACGCTGGACGCGCCCTCCGGCGGACGCGGTACGGGCGCGGCCGAGCGCGGCGCGGAGGGCGAACCGGCGCCGGGGCGCGGGGTGTTGGCGTACCCCGACGGCCGGGTCACCGGGGTGCAGGGCGGCCGGGTGACGGGCCGTATCCCGCGCACCGCGACCCAGCGGCCGACCGTACTGCCGCTGGACTGGCAGCGGATGGGCGATCCCCCCACCCGGCGCCCGGTGCGCGAGCTGGGCAACGGCCCCACCGACCTGGCCCTGCTGGCGAGCGCGGTGGAGCGGGCGGCCCGCCAGGTGTCGGCCGGTCAGGTGCCCTCGCTGCTCTGACCGTCAGGCACCGGAATTCCCCCTCTCCGGCGCGCATACCCCGATGATCACGAGCCGGTCACGATGCGTGGCCGGACCGTGCGGGTGCTCTTGCCGCACCGGGGCGGCCCGGCGTACACCGGAGCGCACACGCAGAGTTCAGGCGTTCAACGGAGAACGACGAACGGGGAAGTGATGCGCAAGCCGAGCGACACCATCCGAGGACACCGGGCCGGAGCCGCCCTCGCCGCGCTGCTGGCGGGGGCCCTGACGCTCACCGCCTGCTCCGGCGGCGACGGCGGGAAGGACGCCGACGAGGGCGGCGGCGGGGCCACCGGCTCCACGGTGACCCTGCCGAAGCTCAACGGCACGGAACTCGAGGTCGCCGCCGTCTGGACCGGCACCGAGCAGGCGAACTTCAAGAAGGTGCTGGCGGAGTTCGAGAAGCGGACGGGCGCGAAGGTGACGTTCGTGCCCGCGCAGGACCCGATCATCAACTTCCTCGGTTCCAAGATCGCGGGCGGGCAGCCGCCGGACGTGGCGCTGCTGCCGCAGCCGGGCGCGATCAAGCAGGCGGTCGACAAGAAGTGGGCCAAGCCGCTCGGCCCGGAGGCCGTGAAGGAACTGTCGAAGAACTACTCGCAGGGCTGGCAGGACATCGGCAAGGTCGACGGCAAGCCGTACGGCGTCTACTACAAGGCCGCCAACAAGTCGCTGATCTGGTACAACGCCCCCGTCTTCGAGAACGCGGGCGCCAAGGAGCCGGGGACCTGGGCCGAGCTGCTGACCGCCGCGCAGGCGGTGTACGACTCCGGTGTCACCCCCTTCTCGGTGGGCGGCGCGGACGGCTGGACGCTGACCGACTGGTTCGAGAACGTCTATCTCTCCCAGGCCGGACCGGAGAAGTACGACCAGCTCGCCAAGCACGAGATCAAGTGGACCGACCCCTCGGTCAAGCAGGCGCTCACCACGCTCGCGCAGATCTGGGGCAAGAAGGACTATGTGGCGGGCGGCGCGGACGGCGCGCTGCAGACCGAGTTCCCGGCCTCGGTGACGCAGACCTTCACCGGCGGCGACCAGCCGAAGGCCGCGATGGTCTACGAGGGTGACTTCGCGCAGGTCAACATCGGTGAGACCAAGGCGAAGGTGGGCGCGGACGCCAAGGTCTTCCCGTTCCCGTCGGTCGGCTCGACCGCGCCGGTGGTCTCCGGCGGTGACGCGGCGGTGATCCTGAAGGACTCCAAGGGCGCCCAGGCGCTGGCGACCTTCCTGGCGTCCCCGGACGCGGCGACGGTTCAGGCCAAGCTCGGCGGCTATCTCTCGCCGAACAAGAACGTGCCGGACTCGGCCTACCCGAACGACACCCAGCGCACCATCGCCAAGGCGCTCATCAAGTCCGGCGACGACTTCCGCTTCGACATGTCCGACCAGGCGCCCCAGGCGTTCGGCGGCACGCCCGGCAAGGGCGAGTGGAAGGACCTCCAGGACTTCCTGAAGAACCCGAAGGACGTCGCGGGCACCCAGGCGAGGCTGGAGAAGGACGCGGCGGCCGCGTACGGGAACGGGGGCTGATCCGGTCATGGCATCGGCAGCGGCGGCCGGCGCCCCTTCGGGCCCGGCCGCGCCGAAGAGCCGCAGGAGCGTGACCGGGACGCGCAAGGTGGTGGCGGCGCTCTTCCTGCTGCCGGCCCTGGTGCTGCTCGGCGCGCTCGTGCTCTACCCGATCGGTTACTCGGTCGTCCGCAGTCTCTACGACTCCTCGGGCGACCAGTTCGCCGGGTTCGACAACTACCAGGCGCTGTTCACGGACGACGGCATCCGCACCGCGCTCAAGAACAACGTGATCTGGGTGGTGTTCGCGCCCACCGTCTCCACCGCGCTCGGCCTGGTCTTCGCGGTGCTGACCGAACGGGTGCGCTGGGGAACGGCGTTCAAGCTGGTCGTCTTCATGCCGATGGCGATCTCGATGCTGGCGGCCGGGATCATCTTCCGGCTGGTGTACGACCAGGACCCGGACAAGGGGGTCGCCAACGCGGTGTGGGTCGGGGTGCACGATTCCTTCGCCCAGGCGTCGGCGTTCCCCAAGGCGCACCCCGGCCGCGAGTCGCCGCTGGTGGGACAGGGCGGCGCCTTCGTCACCAAGGACCCGGTGAAGGCGGGCACCCCGGTCGCGCTGCCCATGGTCGGC
The DNA here is from genome assembly GCF_004784475.1 of Streptomyces bauhiniae. Classification (GTDB taxonomy): domain Bacteria; phylum Actinomycetota; class Actinomycetes; order Streptomycetales; family Streptomycetaceae; genus Streptomyces; species Streptomyces seoulensis. Next base: position 49,452 of record NZ_SRRT01000011.1, on the reverse strand, counting down.
GTGGCCCCGGACCAGTTCCCGGACGACGCCAAGCGGGCCGTCACCGCCCGGCCGGAGCCGGGGAAGGTCACCGGCACGGTCTGGCAGGACTTCACCCGCGGCAAGGGCGTCGGGAAGCTCGGCGCCCCGGACGCGACCGAGCGCGGGTACGCCGGGATGCGGATCGAGGCCGTGAAGGACGGCAAGGTGGTGGCCTCGGCGAAGGCGGCCGGTGACGGCACCTTCACCCTGCCCGCCTCGGCGGACGGGGCTCAACTGCGGCTCCCGGCGGCCAACTTCAAGGAGGCGTACAACGGCGTCGACTGGCTGGGCCCGGCGCTGGTCACCCCGGCGATCATCGGCTCCTACGTCTGGATGTGGGCGGGCTTCGCGATGGTGCTGATCGCGGCGGGGCTCGCGGGGGTGCCGAGGGAGCTGCTGGAGCAGGCGCGGGTGGACGGCGCCAGTGAGTGGCAGGTGTTCCGCAAGGTGACCGTGCCGCTGCTGGCGCCGGTGCTCGCGGTCGTCACCGTCACCCTGATGATCAACGTGCTGAAGGTGTTCGACCTCGTCTACATCATCGCGCCGGGCTCGTCCCAGGACGACGCGAATGTGCTGGCGCTGGAGCTGTACCGCAAGGGCTTCTCCGAGGGGCGGCCCGGTGTGGCCAGCGCCATCGCGGTGTTCCTGCTGCTGCTGGTGATCCCGGTGATGCTGTTCAACATCCGCAGGCTGCGGCGGGAGGGCAGGCCATGAGCACGCACACCGAGAGTGCGGGACGGGTGCGCGAGTTGCCCGCCCGGGACACCGTGCGGGGCCGGCGTTCACTGGGTGCCCGGCTGGTGGAGAAGCTGGGCGGCGGGCTGATCCAGTTCGTGCTGGTCCTGGTGGCGCTGTTCTGGCTGGTGCCGACCATCGGGCTGCTGATCTCCTCGCTGCGCTCGCCGGAGGACATGAACGCGAGCGGCTGGTGGACGGTGTTCACCGAGCCGTCCAAGCTCACCTTCGAGAGCTACGGCAAGCTGCTGGAGAACGGCGACATCACCCACTCGCTGGTCAACACCGTGCTGATCACGGTCCCGGCGACGCTGGGCGTGGTGGTGATCGGCTCGCTGGCGGCCTACGCGTTCGCGTGGATGGAGTTCCCCGGCCGCGACTGGTGGTTCCTCGGCGTGGTCGCGCTGCTGGTGGTGCCGGTGCAGGTGGCGCTGATCCCGATCGCCGAACTCTTCGGCAAGGTCGGGCTGTTCGGCTCGATCCTGGGTGTGGTGCTGTTCCACATCGGGTTCGGGCTGCCGTTCGCGGTGTTCCTGCTGCGGAACTTCTTCGCGGAGATCCCGCGCGAGCTGCTGGAGGCGGCCCGGCTGGACGGTGCGGGCGAACTCCGGTTGTTCGCGCGGGTGGTGATGCCGCTCGGCGCGCCCGCCATCGCGAGCCTGGGCATCTTCCAGTTCCTGTGGGTGTGGAACGACATGCTGGTGGCGCTGGTGTTCACCAAGTCCGGCTCCCAGCCGGTCACGGTGGCGCTCCAGACCCAGGTACGGCAGTTCGGCAACAACATCGACGTGCTCGCGCCCGGCGCGTTCCTGTCGATGGTGATCCCGCTGGCCGTGTTCTTCGCCTTCCAGCGCCAGTTCGTGTCCGGGGTGATGGCGGGCGCGGTCAAGTAACCGTGCCCGTACAGGTGTTGCCCGGGGGAATCCGTGCGGTTCCCCCGGGCGTCCCCCGTATGCCGTAGGAGCCGTAACCAAGTCACCTGGGCGGCCGTTGCCGGGCAGAAGGCCCGCGCCGACCGACCCATGGATGTGCCTTGCCCAGGTTCAGCGTCATCGTCCCCGCGTACCAGGTCCAGGCGTATCTCGCCGAGTGCCTGGACTCGGTGCTCGCGCAGTCGTTCCCGGACTTCGAGCTGATCGCGGTGGACGACCGCTCGCCGGACGGCTGCGGCGCGATCATCGACGAGTACGCGGCCCGCGACCCCCGCGTGCGGGCCGTGCACCTCGCGGAGAACGCCGGGCTGGGCCCCGCCCGCAACGCGGGCATCGCAGAAGCGGCCGGGGACTATCTGCTCTTCCTCGACGGCGACGACACCCTCACCCCGCACACTCTGCGCGCGATCGCGGACCGCCTCGCGGCCACCGGCGAGCCGGACGTGCTGGTCTTCGACTACGCCCGCACCCACTGGGACGGCACCACCCTGCGCAACCGGCTCGCGGACCGGCTCACCGAGGACGGCCCGGCCCCCTTCACCCTGGCGGACCGGCCGGGGCTGCTGCGGGTGCTGATGGTGGCGTGGAACAAGGCGTACCGCAGGGAGTTCGTCACCCGCGAGGGCTTCCGCTTCCCGCCGGGCTACTACGAGGACACCCCCTGGACCTTCCCGGTGCTGATGGCGGCCGGCTCGCTCGCCACGCTGGACCGGGTCTGCGTGCACTACCGCCAGCGCCGCCGGGGCAGCATCCTGCGCACCACCAGCCCCCGCCACTTCGACGTGTTCGACCAGTACGACCGGGTCTTCGCGTACCTGGCAGAGAGACCCGAACGGGAGCGCTGGCGGCCCGAGTTGTACGCCCGCATGCTCGACCACCTCACCACGATCGCCACCCGCCGGGACCGCCTCCCGCGGGGCAGCCACCCCGCGTTCCTGCGCCGGGCCCGCGCCCACTGCCGCCGCCACCGCGCCCCGGGCACCCCGGTACCCCCCGGCCTCCGCCGCGCCCTGGTCCGCCACGGCCTGCACCGCACCTTCCGCACCCTGCGCCTCGCCGCCGCCCTCCGCCGCCACGCACGCGCCTCGGCGGCACGTGGGACACGAAAGCTGCGCGCGGCCCTGCTGCGCCTGCACTACCGCGTCCAGCGGCTCCTCCCCCTGCGCGCCGACCATGCCCTCTTCGCCGCCGACCCGGCCCCCGACCAGGGCTGCGACCCGAGCGCCCTGGAGGCCGCGTTCCGCGCGCACGCCCCGCACATCCGCACCGCCTGGCTCGGCCGCCCCGGCACCGCCGCCCACTTCACCGCGCTGGCCCGCTCCAAGTACCTGGTGCACAACGCCGGTTTCGGGCCCGGCCTCATCAAGCGCCCCGGCCAGGTCTACGTGCAGACCCGGCAGGGCACCCCGCTCGGCCACACCGGCCTCGACCTCCAGGAACGCCCGGCGGCCGCCCTGGGCACGGACTTCGCCGGGCAACTGCGGGAGGTCGACCAGTGGGACTACGTCCTCTCCGGCAACCGGCACTCCACCCTGACCTGGGAGCGGGCCCACCCCGGCGGCTACACCACGCTGGAGTACGGCAGCCCGCGCAACGACGCCTTCCAGCACGCCACTTCGGCCGACATGGCCCGGCTGCGCGCGTCCCTCGGCGTACCCGAGGGAGCGGTCGCCGTGCTGTACGTGCCCGCGCGCCGCGACCACCGGCGCACCCAGACCCCGCCGCTGGACCCCGGCCGGCTGCTCGGCCTGCTCGGGCCCCGGTTCACCCTGCTGAGCCGCGCCCCGATCGACGAGCCGGTGAAGGACGCCCGGCTGGTCGACGTCTCCGCCCATCCCGACCTGCCGTCCCTGTGCCTGGCCTCGGACGCGCTGCTCACCGACTTCTCGCCGCTGATGTTCGACTACGCCGGGCTGGACCGGCCGGTGGTGCTGCACACCGGGGACTGGGACACCTTCCGCACCGTCCGGGGCGCCTACCTCGACCTGCTCGCCTGTCCGCCGGGACCGCTGGCCCGCACCGAGGAGGAGGTCGCGGACGTGTTCGCCTCCGGCCACTGGCGCGGGGTGCGCTCGGCCCGGCTGCGGGCGGCGTTCCGGGAGCGCTTCTGCCCGTACGACGACGGCGACGCGGGTGAGCGTGTCGTCCGGCATGTGGTGCTGGGGCAGCCGGCGGTGCCGCCCGCTGCGCGCGGGCCGGTGCGGCCGGTGGCCGAGGGCCAGGTCAGGGCGCCGCTGGCGGCCGTGCCGCAACCTTCCGGCCCGCTCCCCGTCACCGAGGGCCGCTGAACACCGTTGGACCTTCCGGGAGTCTCCATGCCCCTCGGCACGACGCGGCCCACGCCGACCCGGCCGTCCACCTGGCGTCCGGCCGGGCGGCCGGGCCGCGGCCGCAAGACGACAGAAAGAACAGCATGCCCCGCTTCAGCATCATCGTCCCCTCCCACGGGGTCCCGGGCCGGCTGTCGCAGGCCCTCGACTCGGTCCTCGCCCAGTCCTTCGGCGACCTGGAACTGATCCCGGTCTGCGACTCCCCCGACGCCCCGGCCGCCGCCGTCGCCGCCGGATTCGCCGAGCGCGACCGGCGGGTGCTCCCGGTGAACTCACCGCCGTCGGCCGGACTGAGCGGGGCGCGCAACGCCGGGCTGCGGGCCGCGCGCGGCGGATACGTGCTGTTCCTGGACGGCGACGACCTGCTGCTGCCCGGCGCGCTGGCCGCGCTGGACCAACGGCTGACCGAGACCGCGGGCGTCGACGTGCTGTACGCGGAGTATGAGCGCGTCCCCTGGTGGGAGGGCGAGCCCGCCAACCCGGCCGCCCCGCTGCTGGCCAAGGCTCCCAACGGCGCCTTCGCGCCCGGCGCGGCCCCCTGGCTCACCGGTGCCCAGCTCCCCGCGTGGAGCGCCTGCTACCGGCGCTCCTTCCTCACCGAACACGAACTCGCCTTCCCCGAGGGCCACTTCACCGACCTCGGCTGGGGCGGCCTGGTCACCGTCGCCGCCGGACGGATCGCGGTGCTGCGCCGGCCGGTCGTCCGGCACCGGGCCCGGCGCCAGGGCAGCAGGCTGAACGCACCGGGACCGCACCAGCGGGACCTGCTGGACCAGGTGGACCGGGTGCTGCGCCGGGCAGCCGAGTCCGCGCTCCCGGCGGAGCGGGCCCGAGCCCTGTTCGGGCAGCTCTTCACCCAGGTCTTGAAGACCGCGTCCCGCCCCGAGCGGCTCACCGAGGGCCACCGGGCGTTCTTCCGCCGCGCCGGACGGCTGTACCGCAGACACCGCCCGGCCGGGTACCGGGTGCCCGGCGGGAGCCTCGGGGTGCAGCACCGGCTGCTGGCGACGGGCGCGTACACCCCGTTCCGCGCGCTGCGCGGGGCCAACCGGGTGGCCGCCGGGGTGCTGCGCCGGCTGCCGAAGCCGCGCATGCTGCGCACCCGGCTGCGCTACGCCCGCGCGCTGCGCCGCCCCCTCGACGCCAACCTCGCGGTGTACTGCGCCTATTGGGGCCGGGGGTACGCCTGCAACCCGGCCGCGATCCACGCCAAGGCGCGTGAACTCGCGCCGCACATCCGGTCGGTGTTCCTGGTGGAGGCCGACCAGGCGCACACGGTCCCGGAGGGCGTGGAGTACGCGGTGATCGGTTCGCGCCGGTACTGGGAGGTGCTGGCCCGCGCCAAGTACCTCGTGAACAACGCCAACTTCGCCGAGGGTGTCGTCAAGCGTCCCGGCAGCACGCATCTGCAGACCCAGCACGGCACCCCGCTGAAGAAGATGGGCGTGGACCAGTCGACGTACCCGGTGGTGGCCGCGCGCTCGGGCAGCTTCACCAAGCTGCTGGGCCGGGTGGACCGCTGGGACTTCAACCTGTCGTCCAACCGGCACTCCACGCAGATGTGGGAGCGCGCCTTCCCCGGCGCCTACGAGCAGTTGGAGTACGGCTACCCGCGCAACGACGTGTATGTGACGGCGACCGCCGACGACGTGGCCCGCGTCCGCCGCGAGCTGGGCGTCCCCGAGGGAGCCACGGCGGTGCTGTACGCGCCCACCCACCGCGACCACGCCACCGGCTTCGAACCCGGCCTGGATCTGGCCGCGTTCTGCGAGGCGGCCGGGGACGACGTGGTGGTGCTGCTGCGCGCCCACTACTTCTACGACCGGGGCACGGCCCGGAGTTCGGACCGGATCATCGACGTCACCGCGCACCGCTCGGCGGAGGACGTGTGCCTGGCGGCGGACGCGCTGATCACGGACTACTCCTCGATCATGTTCGACTACGCCAACCTGGACCGCCCGATCGTGGTGTTCGCGGACGACTGGGAGGTCTACCGCGAGACGCGGGGCGTGTACTTCGACCTGATGGCGGAGGCGCCGGGCCCGGTGGTCCGGACGCCCGAGGAGCTGGCGCGGGTGTTCCGCGAGGGCGAGTACCGGGGTGAGGAGTCCGCCGCGCGCCGGGCCGTGTTCCGGGAGCGGTTCTGCGAGTTCGACGACGGGCGGGCGGCCGAGCGGGTCGTGCGCCGGGTGCTGCTCGGTGAACCGCCGGAGGCGCTGCCGCCGGTGGTGCCGCTCGCGGAGCGTGTGCCCGCCCCCGCCGCCGCGTCCCTCGTGAGGAGCTGATCCGCCGTGCCCCGCTTCAGTGTCATCGTCCCCTGCTTCAAGGTGCAGGGCTTCCTGCGCGAGTGCCTGGACTCGGTGCTCGGGCAGTCCTTCGGCGACCTGGAGGTGATCGCCGTGGACGACCGCTCACCGGACGGCTGCGGCGCGATCCTCGACGAGTACGCCGCCCGCGACCCCCGCGTGAAGGTGCTGCACCTGCCGGAGAACGTCGGCCTCGGCCGGGCCCGCAACGCCGGGATGCCGCACGCCACCGGCGACTACCTGCTCTTCCTCGACAGCGACGACACCCTCACCCCTGGCGCCCTGGCCGCCGTCGCCGGCCGCCTCGCGGAGACCGGGGACCCGGACGTACTGGTCTTCGACTACGCCCGCACCTACTGGTGGGGCGGCACCCGTCGCAACGTCCTCGCCCATGTCCTCGCCGCCGAGGACGGCACCTTCACGGCGGCCGAGCGGCCGGAGATCCTCGACCTGCTGATGGTGGTGTGGAACAAGGTCTACCGCCGCGACTTCGTCACGGGCCACGGCTTCGCGTTCCCGCCGGGCTACTACGAGGACACTCCCTGGACCTTCCCGGTCATGCTGAGCGCCGGGCGGATCGCCACCCTGGACCGGATCTGTCTGCACTACCGCCAGCGCAGGCAGGGCAACATCCTCTCCACCACCAGCCGCAAGCACTTCGACGTGCACGAGCAGTACGAGCGGGTCTTCGCGTTCGTCGAGGCGAACCCGGAGCTGTGGCGCTGGCGGCCGTATCTGCACCGCAAGATGGGTGAGCACTGCCTGGACATCCTGGCCAAGCCGGACCGGCTGCCGCCGGGTGACAAGGCCGAGTTCTTCCGGCGCACGGCGGAGATGTTCCGCACGCACAAGCCGGAGGGCACCCGCGCCGAGGGTGAGACCCGTGTGCTGGAGGGCGGCTACGGGGCGTACCTCCTGCGCCGCCGGGCCGCGCAGGCGGGCCGGGAGGCCGGACGGCGTGCGGCACGGCTGCGGACGGCGGCCGGGGCCCGGGCCCGGCGCGGCTGGTCGGCGGTGCAGTCGCGCCGCCCGCTGGACCCCGGTCTGGTGGTGTACTCGGCGTCCTCGCACCGGGGCATGCTGGGCGACCCGGCGGCGGTGTACCGGGCGGCGAAGGTGATCGCACCTCAGTTGCGCGGGGTGTGGGTGGTGCGGGACGAGGAGACCGCCGCGACCCTGCCCCCGGACACCGAGTACGTGCTGCTGGGCTCGCGGCGCTATCTGCAGGTCACCGCCCGGGCCTCGTACTTCGTCAACGACGTCAACTGGCCGGGCGCGCTGGTCAAGCGGCCCGGCGCCACGCACATCCAGACCCACCAGGGCACCCCGCTCAAGTACCTGGGCGCCGATCTGCTGGACCGGCCCGGCGCCCGGCTCGGTTTCGACGTGCCCCGGATGCTGCGCCGGGCGGACCGCTGGGACTACGGCCTGGTGGCCAACCGGCACGCGGAGCTGGTGTGGGAGCGGGCCTTCCCCTGCCACTTCACCTCGGTCCGCACCGGCAGCCCGCGCAACGACGTCCTGGTGGGCGCGGGCGCCTCGCGGGGCCGGGAGTTCCGCCGCAGGCACGGCATCCCCGAGGACCACACGGTGGTGCTCTACGCCCCGACCCGGCGCGACTACGTCCGGGGCGGCCACGCGGACCGGATCGACCTGGCGGCGTTCGCGGCCGGCCTGGGCGAGGGGCACACGCTGGTGGTGCGGCTGCACCCGTCGCTGGCGAACGGCCCGGCGCGCGGGGCGGGTCTGGCGGAGCTGGCCCGGCGCGGGGTGGTGGTCGACGCGACGGACGAGCCGGAGGCGGCGGAGGTGATGCTGGCCTCGGACGTGCTGGTCACGGACTACTCGTCGGTCATGTTCGACTACGCCGTACTGGACCGCCCGATCGTGGTCCACGCCGACGACTGGGACACCTTCCGGGCGAGCAGGGGCGCCTATCTGGACCTCACCGCCCGGCCGCCGGGCCATGTGACGTACTCGCAGCGGGAGTTGGCCTGGCTGTTCGAGTCCGGGGCGTGGCGGGACGGGGAGTCGGCGGCACTGCGGGCCGACTTCCGGGCGCGCTTCTGCGAGTTCGAGGACGGCCGGGCCGCCGAGCGGGTGGTACGCACCCTGCTGCTCGGCGAGGCGATGCCCGCCACCGGTGCGGCGCGCATCCCCGGCCCGGCCGTGGGAGCCGATCAGCTCACCCGGTCCCCGTGAGACGTGCGGCGGGGGCTCACTCGACGACGAGGGTGACCTCGATGTTCCCGCGGGTGGCGTTGGAGTACGGGCAGACCTGGTGGGCGGTCTCGACCAGCTTGCGGCCGGTCTCCTCGTCCACGGTGTCGGGCAGCTCGACGCGCAGCGTCACCTTGAGGCCGAAGCCCTCGCCCTCCTTGCCGATGCCGACCTCGGCGGTGACGGCGGCGTCGGAGACGTCCACCTTGGCCTGGCGGCCGACCAGGCCGAGCGCGCTGCCGAAGCAGGCGGCGTAACCGGCGGCGAAGAGCTGCTCGGGGTTGGTGCCCTGGCCGTCGCCGCCCATCTCGGGCGGCATGGCCAGCGGCAGGTCGATGCGGCCGTCGGAGGAGACGGCGCGGCCCTCGCGGCCGTGGGTGGCGGTGGCGACGGCGGTGTAGAGCGCGTCCATGGGGAGACCGGTCCTCTCGGTGAAGTCGGTGGCGGCGGGCCGAGGAGGACCGCCACCCTCGCCATCGAGTAGAGCACACAATTAAATTGTGCACAACCAAACTGCCACCGTCCCGCTATCCTGGGTGTCATGAGCGTCTCGCCCACCCCGTCGGCCGGTCCCGCCACCGACGCCGCCGACCCGGACTGGCTCCGCCTGGACCGGCAGATCTGCTTCTCCCTGAACGCCGCCTCCCGCGCCTTCAACGGCGTCTACCGGGTGCTGCTCAAGGACCTCGGGCTCACCTACCCGCAGTACCTGGTGATGCTGGTGCTGTGGGAGCGCGGCGCGCTGCCCGTCAAGCAGCTCGGGGAGCATCTGCGGCTCGACTCCGGCACCCTCTCCCCGCTGCTCAAGCGGCTGGAGGGCGCCGGTCTGGTGCGCCGGGAGCGCAGCGCGAGCGACGAGCGCTCGGTGCGGGTGACGCTCACCGGCGAGGGCACGGCCCTGCGCGAGCGGGCGCTGGAGGTGCCCCGCCGCATCGCCGCCGCGACCGGGGCCGACCCGGCCGAGATCGGCGAGCTGCGCGAACGCCTCGACCGGCTCACCGGCGCGCTGGACGCCGCGGTGCGGGAACTGGAGCAAGGCCCGGCAGCGCGCTGAGGGCGACCCGGCGGACGTAGAGCCGTACGCTCGCGTCGCCGTCGGCCGACTCCTCGGCGGGCATGAACTCCTGGGCCAGTACGGCCAGTTTGGCGCGCTCGGTGGGGCCGCTCGGGCTCCAGCGGCCGGCCAGCAGGTCCCGGTCGGCCACCACCCACACCCGGTCGAGCCCGGACAGCCGCCGCCGCAGTTCGGCCGCGTCGGCCTCCCTGCCGTACAGCGTCCCGGCCTCCGGGGCCGGCTCGTCCAGGGCGATGTCGCGTACGCCCGCGAAGGCGGCCGGGTAGGCGAGGGCCGCGTTGCGGGCCTGGGTGGGCAGGAACAGCACCGGCTGGCCGGGCCTCACCTCGCGCGCGGCGACCCGTGCCGCGGCGGCCAGGTCGTCCGGGCGGTGGGCCGGGTCGCGGTCGTCGCTCATCAGCGGGAGCTGGAGGCACAGCGCCAGGACGGCCAGCGCGGCCCCGGCCAGGGCCAGCACCGGCGGCCGGGGCACCCGCAGCCGCAGCCGGGCGGCGAGCCGGGCGAGCCGGTCGGCGCCGGCGGCGACCAGCAGGGGCGCGCCGGAGAGGGCGTAGAGGACGTACCGGTCGACGTAGAGCGGGGAGAGCTGCGAGACCAGCATCAGGGCGGCGGGCGGCACCACGGCGAGCGGCAGGCCGACCCGCGCGCAGGTCAGCCGTCCCGGTGGCCCGGCGAGTCCGGCCAGGCCGAGCAGGGCGAGCACCAGGCAGGTCCAGTACACGCCCTCGCCGGGACCGAGGAACCAGCGCAGCAGGCTGTCGGCGGTGGCCCAGGTCGGCGGGCGCACCCAGGCCAGTTGGGCGGACTGGGCGTGCGAGACCAGGATCATCGGCAGCAGGGTGAGCGTCACGAGCCCGGCCGCGCTCCCCCAGCCCCGCCACACCCGCGCGCCGACGCGGGCCAGCGCGAGGGACGCCGCGTGGGCCAGGAGCAGCAGCACGGCGAACTCGTGCAGCCAGCAGGTGACCGCGAGGACCGTGCCGTAGGCCCGCCAGGCGCCGGTGCGCACCCCGCGGACGAACAGCAGGGTCGCGCCGGTGGCGCCCGCCGCGACGAGCGCGTACGAGCGGCCCTCCTGGGCGTAGTGGCCGGCCAACGGCGAGACGGCGTACAGCAGTCCGGCCCACAGGCCGACGCGCGGCCCGGCGAGCCGGACGCCCAGTTCGCCGACGAGGGCGGCGGTGACGGCCGCCGCGCACACCGAGGGCAGCCGGAGCGTTACCTCGTCCGGGTGAAAGGCGAGGACGGCGTGCATCAGCAGGTAGTACAGGCCGTGCACCGCGTCGACGCCGTGCAGCAGTTGCCAGATCTGCGGCACCGAGCGGCGGGCGACCTGGAAGGTGACGGCCTCGTCGCGCCATATCCCGCCCCGGTCCACCCCCCACAGCCCGAGCCCGAGCATCACCAGCGCGGGCAGGCACACGGGTGCGCCCCACCGGACGCGCCAGGGCACCCGGCCGGTCCGCTCCGCGTCCGCGCCGCCCGGCACGGCCGCCGTTCTTCCAGCCGCCCGGGGCGGCTGCGTTTCCACCAGAGGCCCGACGTCCACCACGGCCCGATCTTTTGCGATGTGCCAGTCTTTTCCGATCATTGACGGCGTATCGGCAGAGATACACCATCCGCGCGGATTAGGCTCCCACGCGATGAACCGTCTCCGTGTCACCTCCGGTCCGGTCCTCGCCCTCGTCGCCGGCTGGCTCGCCACCCGCGCGCTGATGCTGGGGCTCCTCACCCTCGGCTCGGCGCACGTGCTGGGCGGCGGCTCGGTGTCGCGCGAGGTGTGGCGGCTGTACTTCCACTGGTACGGCGTGCTGTCGCAGGGCACGTTCCCGACGCACGACACGCTGTGGCAGTACCCGCCGGGCGCGGGGCTGGTGCTGCTGGCGCCGGGGCTGCTGCCGTGGCTGTCGTACTTCGAGGCGTTCGTGCTGCTGACGCTGGTGGCGGACGGGGCCGTGGCGGTGGCGCTGGCCGTCGCCGGGCGGCGCACCGGGCGCAGTCTGCGCGGCGCCGCGCTCTGGGTGGGCGGTCTCCCGCTGCTGCTGCACATGCCGCTGGCGCGTTACGACGTCCAGGTCACCGCGCTCGGTGTGGCCGCCCTGCTGGCGCTCGGCCGGTCGCCGCGCGCGGCCGGGGTGTTCGGCGCGCTCGGCGCGGTGGTGAAGGTGTGGCCCGCGCTGGTGCTGCTCGGCGTGTCACGCGGACGGGCGACCCGCTCGGCGTGGTCCTGGGCGACGGCGGCCGGCTGCGCCTCGCTCGCGGTACTGGCGCTGCTGTTCGCCAACCCCTTCGCGTTCCTGCGCGAACAGGGCGGCCGGGGCGTCCAGTTGGAGTCGCTCGGCGGCACCGCGCTCAACCTGGCCCGGCACGCGGGCTGGTCCGGCACGGTGCGCTACCAGTACGGCTCCATGGAACTGGTCGGCCCCCAGGTGCACACGGTCGCCACCGCCTCCCTCGCCCTGACGGCGGCCGCCTTCGCGCTGCTGGTGGTGTGGCGACTGCGGGCCCGGCACTTCTCCCCGGCGACGCCGTACGACGCGGCGCTGACCGCCGTGCTGCTGTTCACCGTCACCAGCCGGGTCATCAGCCCGCAGTACCTCATCTGGCTGCTGGGCCTGGCCGCCGTCTGCCTGACCTCCCGGCACACCCGCCAGCGTCCGGTGGCGGTACTGATCCTCATCGCCACCGGGGTGAGCACCCTGGTCTTCCCGATGAACTACGGCGCGGTCATCGACGGCACCTGGCCTGGCTGCCTGCTCATCCTGGCCCGCAACCTGCTGCTGCTGGGCGCCGCCGTGCTGTCCTTCGTCCGGCTGTGGCAGTCCACCCGGCCCCCGGCCAACGTGCCCGCGAGCCGCGCCCTGCCGGAGCCCGGCCGGGTCCCGGACCGCGCCGCTCTGACCGGTTCCTGACGGCCCGGCAGCGACCATGGACCCCATGCCCGAAGCGCCGCAGGTCGCCGTCGTGGTCATCGGCTACGACGACGCCGCCCATGTCACCGACGCCGTGCGCTCCGCGCTGGACCAGGGTCCGGCGGTGGGCGAGGTCATCGCCGTGGACGACCGCTCCACCGACGGCAGCGCCGAGATCCTGGACCGGCTCGCGGCCGCCGAGCCCCGGCTGCGGGTGCTCCGGCACGCCGTCAACAGCGGCGGCTGCGGCACCCCGCGCAACACCGGCACCGACGCGGTGAGCCTGCCGTACGTGATGTTCCTGGACAGCGACGACCTGCTGCCGCCCGGCGCGGTGGCCGCGCTGCTGCGGGCGGCGACGGAGACGGGCGCCGAGGTGACGGCCGGGCTGTGCGTGCGCCGGGAACTGCCCTCGGGCCGCGAACACCCCTGGCAGGCACGCCTGTTCGCGGAGCCGGCGCTGATCGGGCACCCCGCCGAGCGCCCGCACCTCGTCCACGACACCCTGTGCGTCAACAAGCTGTACCGCACCGACTTCCTCCGGGTGAACGGCATCCGCTTCCCCGAGGGCCGCTACCTCTACGAGGACTTCGTCTTCACCGCCCGCGTCCTCGCCGCCGCCCCCCGCCTCGCCCTCGTCCCCGACCTCGTCTACGTCTGGCACGTCCGCCGGGCCGCCGAACAGCTCTCGCTCTCCCTGAACCGGGAGCACATCGGCAACTGGCACGCCCGCACCCGCGCCTGCGCCGAGGCGTACGAGATCCTGCGGGGCGCCGGTGAGACGGAGCTGGCGCGGGCGGCGCGGGCGAAGTTCCTCGACCACGAACTGCGCATGTACCTGCGCGAACTGGGCCTGCGCGACCCGGAGTACCGCCGCGCCTGGTGGGTGCACACCCGCAACTGCCTCGCCGGGTACGACGCCGAGGACTGGGCGCGGGACCCCGCCGCACCCGGCACCCTGCTGGGCCGGTTCGTGCTGGCGTCCCCCGAGCCGCGCGACCTCCCCCGGCTGCGCGAGCTGGCCGCCCGCCCGGCCCGCCTGCTCCCCCCGTACGCCCGCACCCCCGAGGGCACCCCCGTCTGGTCGGACGCGCATCCCGGCGTCGACCTGACCCCCCTGCTGACCTGCCCCACCGAGGCGCTGCCCTGCGCGATGGACGCCGAACTGCTCCCGCACGCGCGCGGCGCCCGGCTCCGGCTGCGCCTGCACGAGCTGTACGGCCGGCTCGCCGAGGCGGGCCCGCTGGCGGTGACCGCCCGCTGGCACGACCGGACGACCGGCCGCCCGGCCCGGCACATCACGCTGCCGCTGGCCCCCGCGCCGAACGGCACCTGGACCGCCGAGGCGGCCGTCGACCTGCATGCGCTGGGCGCGGGCGTCTGGGACCTGTGCCTCACCGTCCACTACAAGGACGGCGCCCACCGGGACATCACCGCCCACGCCCGCACGGACAGCCCCCACCTGCGCAGACGCGCCCTGCCCAGCCCGCGCCACCTGGTCCTGCTGGCCCACCCCTACGCCACCCACTCCGGCGCCCTGTCCCTGCGCGTGGCGACGGGCCCGGCAGGGGCGGCCCGGGTGGCGCGGGGCCGGCTGCGGAGGCTGATCGGCGGCTGATCGCCGCCTAGAGCGCCTTCAGCGCGCCCGCCGTCGCCTTCGCCAGGTTCGCCAGATAGCCCTTCGGCAGCTTCGGGCTGCGGATGATCACCGCGCGCCAGTAGAGGGGGCCGGAGATCAGGTCGAGGGCGAGGTCCAGGTCGAGGTCCGCGCTCACCTCGCCCCGCTCCCGCGCCGCCGCCACGATCTTGGACGCGACCCCGTCCTGCCCGTCCCGCACGGCCTTCTGGAGGGTCTCGGCCATCTCCGGGTTGCGGGCGGCCTCCGCCTGGAGGTCGGGGATGATCTGCGAGGCCACCGGGTGGCGCAGGGCGCGCGACATCACCTCGTACAGCAGCCGGAGGTCGCCCTCCAGGGAGCCGGTGTCCGGGGCGGGCAGGCCGAGGACCGCCATCGCGGAGACCACGTCCAGCACCAGGTTCAGCTTGGAGCGCCAGCGCCGGTACACCGCCGTCTTGCCGACACCGGCCCGGCGCGCGATGCCCTCGATGGACATCCGGGCGTACCCCACGGCGGCCAGTTCCTCGAAGACGGCCGCGCGGATCGCCTCCGTCACGTCCTCCCGGAGCACGGCGGCACCGGCCGGGGCCCGGCGCGGGCGCGCCGGCGGTTCGTCGGCGTTGGTCGTCATGCCCACCAGCATAGGCGGGACGACGCAACGGTTGCGTTCCGTCGCCGGATGGGCCTACTCTCCCGTTGCGACGATACGGTCCCGTCCCGACGTAAGTAAACGTACGGGAAAGCGTGCGGAAACGGCGGGCAACGGCCGGACCGCGCTTCCCCCACCACCCGATCGAAAGCAGCGGATGTGAGCCATGTCCTCGACGCACCGCCCCCGATGCAGGTTCCGGCCGACGGCGACCTGGCGGCACTGGCCGCCCGGCACGGCCTGACCGTCAGCGGCGCCCGCCCCTCCGTACCGGCGTACGTCCGGCAGCTCTGGGACCGGCGGCACTTCATCACCGCCTTCGCCACCGCCAAGCTGACCGCGCAGTACAGCCAGGCGAAGCTCGGTCAGCTCTGGCAGGTGATGACCCCGCTGCTGAACGCGGCGGTCTACTACTTCATCTTCGGCGTGCTGCTGGGCACCAAGCGCGGGGTCGCCGACTTCATCCCGTTCCTGGTGACGGGCGTGTTCGTGTGGACGTTCACGCAGAGCTCGATCATGGCGGGCACGCGGGCCATCTCCGGCAACCTGGGCCTGGTGCGGGCGCTGCACTTCCCGCGCGCCGCGCTGCCGATCTCGTTCTGCCTCCAGCAGCTCCAGCAACTGCTGTTCTCGATGCTGGCGCTGATCGCGATCATCCTCTGCGTGGGCGTGCCGGTCTCGGCGTCCTGGCTGCTGGCGCTGCCCGCGCTGGTCCTGCAGTTCGTGTTCAACGCGGGCGTGTCGATGGTGCTGGCCCGGATGGGCGCCAAGACCCCGGACATCGCCCAGCTCATGCCGTTCCTGCTGCGCACCTGGATGTACGTGTCCGGCGTGATGTGGAGCATCGACCAGCACACCAAGGACCAGCCGCGCGCGCTGTCGCTGCTGCTGGAGTACAACCCGGCCGCGCTCTACATCGACCTCATGCGGTTCGCGCTGATCGACAGCTTCGGCGCCGGCAAGCTGCCCCCGCACGTGTGGCTCGCGGCGGCCGGCTGGGCGGTCGCCGCCGGGATCGGCGGCTTCATCTACTTCTGGAAGGCTGAGGAGACCTACGGCCGTGGCTGAGCAGACCATCTCCCCCGTCCCGACCGCTCAGGGCGCGAGCGCCGAGCAGGTCCCCACCGTCGTCGCCGACCGCGTCGACATCGTCTACCGGGTCAACGGCACCGGCGCGGGCCGGGGCTCGGCCACCGCCGCCCTCAACCGCATCCTGCGCCGGGGCAAGGCCGAGAAGGCGGCCGGGGTGCGCCGGGTGCACGCCGTGAAGAAGGTGTCCTTCGTCGCCCACCGGGGCGAGGCGATCGGCCTGATCGGCTCCAACGGCTCCGGCAAGTCCACCCTGCTCAAGGCGGTGGCCGGCCTGCTCCCGGTGGAGAACGGCCATATCTACACCGACGGCCAGCCCTCGCTGCTGGGCGTCAACGCGGCCCTGATGAGCGACCTGACCGGCGAGCGCAACGTCCACCTCGGCGGTCTCGCCATGGGGATGTCCCGCGAGCAGATCAAGGAGCGCTACCAGGACATCGTCGACTTCTCCGGGATCAACGAGAAGGGCGACTTCATCACCCTGCCGATGCGCACCTACTCCTCGGGCATGGCGGCCCGGCTCCGCTTCTCCATCGCCGCCGCCAAGGACCACGACGTGCTGCTGATCGACGAGGCGCTGGCCACCGGTGACCGCTCCTTCCAGAAGCGCTCCGAGGCCCGCATCCGCGAGCTGCGCAAGCACGCCGGCACGGTCTTCCTGGTCAGCCACAACAACAAGTCCATCCGCGACACCTGCGAGCGGGTGCTCTGGCTGGAGCGCGGCGAGCTGCGCATGGACGGCGCCACCGAGGACGTGCTCAAGGAGTACGAGGCGTTCACGGGCGACCGCAAGAAGAAGTAGCCAAGGGGCTTCCGCTTCACGCGTGGATATCCCTTTCAGTCGTGTAATGACAGTATGTTATGAAAGGTGACCGCCGGGACGAAGAGCCGAAGGAGCCCCTCCAGATGCCCCAACTCAGCGTCATCGTCTACGGGCCCAACACGCAGGGGCATCTGACCGAACTGCTCGACTCCCTGGACGCGCATCCGCTCCCGGACACCGAGGTGATCGTCGCGGCGGTCGGCGACTGGGCGCGGGAGACGGCCGAGGGCCACGCCCCGGAGACGGTCACCGTGCCGCTGCCCGAGGGCACGCCGGACGCCGAGGCCCGGTCGGCGGGGGCCGCGCGGGCCTCGGGCCGCTGGCTGCACTTCGTGCACGCCAAGGACGGGCTGCCCGCCGGAGCCCCCCGGCTGCTGGCCGAGCGCACCGCCGAACTGGACGAGCGCACCGACGTCGTGCTGCTGGACCATGTCACCACCACCTGGCGCACCACCGCCGTCCCCTCCCGCGACGGCCGCCTGCTCGCCGGGGCCGGCCGTGCCGCCGTCACCCTGGACGACTCGCCCGACCTGCTCCGCCTCACCCCGCTGCTCGGCACCCGCGCGGTGCGCGCCGCGTTCTGGCGGGAGCACGAGGAGGAGTTCTCCGGCGGCGACGAGAACTTCACCGCCCAGGCCGCCCTGCTCCGCGCCGACCGCGTGGCCTGCCTCGACCAGACGGCGTACGACGACCGCAGACTGCGCCGGGAGAGCCTGCCCCCGCGCACCCCCGAGGACCGCTACGCCCTGATCGACCGCTACGAGCGCCTCCTCGCCCTCACCGAGGGCCGCCGCCCGGTGCGGGCGGTGCTGTACGGGCTGATGGTCCGTGACCTGGTGCGGGTCTTCGCCCGCGAGGGCATGCCGGAGCCGGTGGCCCGCGAGTTCTTCCGCCGTGCCTCGGCCGCCGCCGTCCGCTGGCGCCCCGAGGGCCACCAGCGCCCGGCGGGCCTGGAAGGCGTACGGCACGCGCTGCTGGAGGAGGGCGCGTACACCAGGTACCGGGCGCTGCAGACCGCCAACCGCACCCGGCGCTCGGCCCGCAAGGCGGTCCGCGCCCGCAAGCGGCGGCTCGGGGTGCGGCTGCGCGAACAGCAGTACCGCAGGGCGCTCACCCGCCCGCTCGATCCCCACCTGGCGGTGTTCGCGGCCTACTGGGACCGGGGAGTGGCCTGCAACCCGGCCGCCATCGCCGCCAAGCTGGCCGAACTCGCCCCGCACATCCACCCGGTGTGGGTGGTGACCAAGGAGAACGCGGCCCTTCTTCCCCACGGCACCGACCATGTCATTCCCGGCACCCGGCGCTACTGGGAGACGCTGGCCACCGCCAAGTACCTGGTCAACAACGTCAACTTCCCCAACGCGGTGGTCAAGCGCCCCGGCTCGGTCCATCTCCAGACCCACCACGGCACCCCGCTCAAGCGCATGGGCCTGGACCAGCGGGAGCACCCGGCGGCCGCCCAGGGGCTCGACTTCGCCGCCCTGCTGTCCCGGATCGACAAGTGGGACTACAGCGTCAGCGCCAACAGCCACTCCACCCGGATGTGGGAGCGTGCCTACCCGGCCCGCTACACCTCGCTGGACCACGGCTATCCGCGCAACGACGTCTTCTACACCGCCACGGCCGATGACGTACGCGCCGCCCGCGAGCGCCTCGGCATCCCGCCCGGCCGCACCGCCGTCCTCTACGCGCCGACCCACCGCGACTACGAGGCCGGGTTCACCCCGCGCCTGGACCTCGCCACCCTCGCCGACCGGCTGGGCGAGGACACCGTGCTGCTGGTGCGCGCCCACTACTTCTACGGCGGCGGCGCGGCCTCCCCGCTGACCGGGCTGCGCCGCACCGGCCGCATCATCGACGTCTCCGCCTACGACCCGGTCGAGGAACTCTGCCTGGCCGCGGATGTGCTGGTCACGGACTACTCGTCGATCATGTTCGACTACGCCAACCTGGACCGCCCGATCGTCGTGCACGCCGACGACTGGGAGACCTACCGCACCACGCGCGGGGTCTACTTCGACCTGATGGCCGAGGCCCCCGGCCGGGTCGCCCGCACCCAGGAGGAGCTGACCGAGATCCTCACCTCGGGCGCCTGGCGCGACGAGACCGCGACGAAGGCCCGCACGGCGTTCCGGCGCCGCTTCTGCGAGTTCGACGACGGCCGGGCCGCCGAACGGGTCGTGCGGCGGGTGTTCCTCGGTGAGCCCGAGGAGGCGCTGCCGCCCGTGCTTGAGCTGGAGGAACGTTCCCCCGCCCCGACGCCCGAGGAGCTCCAAGGATGACGACCCCCGACGTCACGGTCACCGTCATCGTCTACAACGACGCGGCCCGGCTGCCCCGCGCGGTCGCCTCCCTGCGCGCGCAGACCCACGAGAACATCGAGATCGTCATCAGCGACGACCACTCCACCGACGACACCCCCGAGGTGGCCCGGCGGCTGGCCGCCGAGGACAGCCGGGTGCGCTACCTGCGCCTGCCGGAGAACAGCGGCGGGTGCAGCGCCCCGCGCAACCGGGCCATCGACATCGCCCGCGCCCCGTATCTGATGTTCCTCGACAGCGACGACGAACTCCCGCCCCGCGCTGTCGAGTTGCTACTCGCGGCGCACCGGGAGCGCGAGGTCGACTTCACCATGGGCGCGGTGCGCCGGGTCCGGGTGGACAACGGCCGCCGCACCACCTGGATGCCGCACCTGGTCCGCGAGCGCCGCACCCTGAACGGCATCGCGGCCGACCCCCGGCTGCTCTTCGAGCACCTGTCGACCAGCAAGATGTACGCCCGCGCCTTCCTCGACCGCCACCACCTGCGCTTCCCCGAGGGCATCCACTACGAGGACCAGCTCTTCTCGGCCCAGGCGTACGGCCTCGCGCGGGCGTTCACGATCATCCCGGACCCGGTCTACACCTGGTACATCGAGCCGTACGCGGACCAGTCCAGCGCCTCCATCTCCAACCAGCGGCACAAGATCTCCAACGTCGCCGACCGGGTGCACGTGCAGCGCCTGATCGACGCCTTCCTGGTGGAGAGCGGGCAGGCGGGGCTGCGCGAGGACAAGGACTTCAAGTTCCTCAAGCACGACTTCCGGATGTACGCGGGCGACCTGCCCTACCGGGACGACGCCTGGCTGGCGGAGTTCGCCGAGGTCATGAACCCCTACCTGGACACCCTCGCCGAGGGCGCCTACGCCCGGCTGCCCCGCCCCGAGCGGGTGGTGCTGGAGCTGCTGCGCGCGGGCGACCTCGCCGGGGTCCGGCTCGCCGCGCGGGGTCTCGGGCACCCGGTGGCCCCCCGCGAGGTCACCGCTGACACCGACGGCACGCCCTACTGGGGCGGCTCGGTGCCCAGGACCGAGCGGGGGCGGCGGGAGCTGGACCTGACCGACCTGGAGCTGGAGACCCGCCCCTTCTCCACCGCCTTCTTCCGGCACGAGATCACCGACCTGCGGCCCGGCCCGGGCGCCGCGCTGACCCTGACGGTGCGCACCTACGACCCCGGACTGCGGCTCCCGGTGGGCCCGCAGCGGGCGGGGCTGCTGCTCTCCCCCGGCCGGCGGCGGCTGACGGTGCCGTTCCGGCTGGACCCGGTGCGGCCCGGCGTGTTCGAGGGCCGGGTCCATCTGGACCTGACCCTCGCCCGGCTCCCCCTCCAGGGCTTCGAGGGGGTCCGGCATCCGCAGGTCCGCCTCCAGCAGCAGGGCCTCGCGCACTCGGGGCTGCTGCTGGCACCGCTCACCTTCCCGGCGCTGTCCGCGCGGGTGGAGTCGGGGGGCGCGGCGCACCGGATCACGGTCGAGCCCGAGGGGCGCAACCCCGGCCGGCTCCAGATCCGCTGGCAGCCGGTGGGGGTCACGGCGCGGGTGCTGCGGCCGGTGGTGCGCAGGATCGACCGGCCGCGGGTGCGCAACGCGTTCCGGCTGGTGACGAGCGCGCTGAAGTGAGCCCCGCTCAGTCGCGCACCGCGTAGAGCACCTGTCCGGCCGGGCCGGTCGTCACCGGGCGCAGCCACGGCTCGGCGTCGGCGGCCGGCCCGATCACCCAGCGCACCCCGTACCGGCGCGCTATGGCCCGCCGGGTCTCGGAGGAGGTACCGGCGTCGAAGTACCGCTGCACCGCCGCGTCCCGGCCGCCCTGGTCCGGCAGGAACACGTCCGGGTAGCCGGGCGCCACGGTGTACGGGCCGTAGGCGGGGATCTGCCGGGACGGCACCGTACGGGCCATCACCACCTGCCCGTAGCCGACCCAGGGCGTGATCCAGTGGTAACCGACCCACGGCGGGCGGTACTTGGCGGCGACCGGCGCGGGCAGCGCGTCGCGCGGGACGACATAGCCGAGCATCCCCGCCTGGCCCCAGGCGCCCACGGCCAGGGCGGCCCCGAGCACGCAGGCCCAGCCGAGCCGGTACGCCCGCCGCCCGGCCGACACCGTCTCCAGCGCGGCCGCGAGCTGGGCCGGGATCAGCGCGGCGGGCGCGGCGCGGCCCCAGGAGTAGTGCCCGGTAAGGCCCCCGGCCGCGAACAGCAGGGCGCCCAGGGCGAAGAAGAGCACCAGCGGGTCCCGGTGGTCGCGCCGCCAGCGAAGTGCGAGGGCGACGACCCCGAGCAGGGCCAGCCCGAACCGGCCGAGCAGGTCGGAGTAGAGCGAACGGTGGATCGCCTCAAGCCCGGTGCCGGCGGAGAACAGCGCGAAGAAGTCGTAGTACGGCCACAGCCACAGCAGGACGATACCCACGGCGAGCGCGACGGCGAGCCTCGGGAGGACCTGGCGGTCCGGGCGGGCGGCGAGGACCGTGGCGAGCGCGCCGAGGGTGGCGACCACGCCGGTGAACTGGTGGCAGAGCAGGATCAGCGCCCAGAGCGCGCCGAGGCCGAGCCAGCGGGCCCAGCCGGTGGGCGCGCGGAGGGTGGTCGTGAGCCAGGCCCAGAAGTGGAAGGACAGCCCGAGCGCGAACACGCTGGGATACGCGACCGTCAGCGCGAGGGAGTTCAGGCCGAGGAAACCGCTCCAGTTGAGCAGGTCGGGCCCCCACAGGAGGACCAGGCACAGCAGGGCGAGCGCGGGCGCCGCCCGGTGCGCGCTGAGCGTGCGCACGTACCGCCATACCCCGGTGAACAGCAGCCCGAGCCCGGCCAGCGCGCCGATCCGCAGCACCACGAACACCGGCAGCCCGGTCAGCCGGGCGAGCAGGCCCAGTACCAGTATCCAGGGCGAGTAGTACGGGCTCGGGGTTTCCGCGTCGACCAGCGGGTTGCCGGGGTCCAGCAGGCTGTGCCGGAGCCGCTGCACCGTCGCCGCGTGTATGCCCAGGTCACCGGCCCAGGGCAGCCGCACCACGGCCAGCAGCATCAGCAGCGGGACGAGCGCGGCGAGGGCGACGGCCACCAGTGACGGGGCCTCCCGCGACGACGGACGGGCCCGCCGTGCGCGGGACCCGGTGAGGTTCGCTGTCACGGGCCAGACCCTATCCGAAACGGACAGAACACTCCTAAAGCGACAAGGGCGCCCCCGGCCGGGTTCTCCGGTCCGGGGGCGCCCCTACGCTCAGGCGGCGCCGGTCACGCGTGCGTGCGCAGCAGCGTCCGCATCGTGCGCATCGCCACCGAGAGGTTGGCGAGGTCGAACGCGTCCGAGCTGCGGATCTCCTCCAGCGTGGCGCGGGCCCGGCTCAGGATGGGCGCGTTCTTCTCCTCCCACGCCTTGAACCGCTGCTCCGGCGTGGAGGTGCCGTTGCCCGCCGCGAGCACGTCCGCGGTGAGCGCCGCGTGGGCCGCGTACAGGTCCTCGCGGATGGAGGCGCGGGCCATCGACTGCCAGCGGTCCGCGCGGGGCAGCTCGATGATGCGGTCCATGAGCTGGGTGATGTGCAGCCGGTCGGCGAGGTCGTAGTACACCTCGGCCACGTCCAGCGGCTCCTTGCCCGTGCGGTCGGCCACCGAGACGATGTCCAGCGCCGGGAAGGCGGAGGAGAACCCGGCCACGCGGGTGGCCAGTTCGGCCGGGACACCGGCGGCGGACAGCTCGTCGTACACGTGCTGGTACCACTCGAGGTCCGCGCCGCGCAGCAGCTTCGGCATCTGCTGCCAGACCTGCTCGACCCGGTCCGCGAAGAACTCCACGGTCTCGGCGAGCTGGAGCGGCTGCGGCCGGTTGTTCAGCAGCCAGCGGGTGCCGCGCTCGACCAGCCGGCGCGAGTGCAGCCGGATACGGGTCTGCACGGCCGCGTCGACCTGGTTGTCCAGCGCCTCCACCGCGTCCCACACCGGGGACGAGCAGAAGATCGCGCGGGCCGCGGTCTGGGCGCGGACGATCTCCTCCAGCGAGGCCCCCGTCTCCTCGCGGAGCCGGTGCAGATACGTCGTACCGCCCGTGTTCACCGTGTCGTTGACCAGCACGGTGGTGGTGATCTCCCGGCGCAGCGGGTGGCTGTCGATGACCTCGGCGAACCGCTCGCGCAGCGCGGTCGGGAAGTACGCGTGCAGCAGCCCGCGCAGGTACGCGTCGTCCGGCAGCGAGGTGTGCAGCAGCTCCTCGGCGACCGTGATCTTCGTGTACGCCAGCAGCACCGCGGTCTCGGGGCTGGTGAGGCCCTGGCCCTGGTTCAGCCGCTCCCGGATCTGGCGGTCGGTGGGCAGGAACTCCAGCGCCCGGTTGAGGTGGCCCTCGCGCACCAGGTGCCGGATGAACCGGGCCTGCGCGTGCAGCATGTCCTTGGACTGGGCGAGCGCGTTGGCCAGCGCGGTGTTCTGCGCGTAGTTGTTGCGCAGGACCAGGGCGCCGACCTCGTCGGTCATCTCCGCGAGCAGCTTGTTGCGCTGCTTGACGGTCATGTCCCCGTCGGTGACCAGGCTGTTGAGCAGGATCTTGATGTTCACCTCGTGGTCGGAGGTGTCCACACCGGCGCTGTTGTCGATGGCGTCGGTGTTGATCCGGCCGCCCTGCAGCGCGAACTCGATCCGGCCGAGCTGGGTCAGGCCCAGGTTGCCGCCCTCGCCGACGACCTTGACGCGCAGGTCGGCGCCGTCGACGCGGATGGCGTCGTTGGCCTTGTCACCGACGTCGGCGTCGGTCTCCGCCGAGGACTTGACGTAGGTGCCGATGCCGCCGTTCCACAGCAGGTCGACCGGCGCCTTGAGGATCGTCTTCATCAGGTCGGCCGGGGTCATCTTGGAGACCTTCTCCTCGATGCCCAGCGCCTCCCGGATGTGGTGGTTCAGCGGGATCGACTTGGCGCTGCGCGGGAAGATCCCGCCGCCCGCCGACAGCAGCGAGGTGTCGTAGTCGGCCCAGCTCGAGCGGGGCAGCTCGAACAGGCGGCGGCGCTCCGCGTAGCCGGTGGCCGCGTCCGGGACCGGGTCGATGAAGATGTGCCGGTGGTCGAAGGCGGCGACCAGGCGGATGTGCTCGGAGAGCAGCATGCCGTTGCCGAACACGTCGCCGGACATGTCACCGATGCCGACGACCGTGAAGTCCTCGGACTGGGTGTCCAGGTCCAGCTCGCGGAAGTGCCGCTTCACCGACTCCCAGGCGCCCCGCGCGGTGATGCCCATGCCCTTGTGGTCGTAGCCCGCGCTGCCGCCGGAGGCGAAGGCGTCCCCGAGCCAGAAGTCGTAGGACTGGGCGACCTCGTTGGCGATGTCGGAGAACGTCGCCGTGCCCTTGTCGGCGGCGACCACCAGGTAGGTGTCCTCGCCGTCGTGACGGACCACGTCCTCGGGCGGGACGACCTCGCCGGCCACCATGTTGTCGGTGATGTCGAGCAGGGCGGAGATGAACGTCTTGTAGCTGGCGATGCCCTCGGCCAGCCAGGCGTCCCGGTCCACGCTCGGGTCGGGGAGCTGCTTGGCGACGAACCCGCCCTTGGCGCCGACCGGCACGATGACGGTGTTCTTCACCATCTGCGCCTTGACCAGGCCGAGGATCTCGGTACGGAAGTCCTCACGCCGGTCCGACCAGCGCAGGCCGCCGCGCGCGACCTTGCCGAAGCGCAGGTGCACGCCCTCGACGCGCGGGGAGTACACCCAGATCTCGTACGCCGGGCGCGGTGCGGGCAGGTCGGGGATGGCCTGCGGGTCGAACTTCATCGACACGTACGCGTGCGGGCCGCCGTCGCGGGCTTCCTGGAAGAAGTTGGTGCGCAGGGTGGCCTTGATGACGGTCAGGAAGGAACGCAGGATGCGGTCCTCGTCCAGGCTCGCCACCTGGTCCAGCGCGGCGTCCAGCTCCTCCAGCAGGGCGTCGGTGATCTCCAGCCCGGCCTTCTGCCGGTCCGGGGACATCCGGGCCTCGAACAGGGAGACCAGCAGCCGGGTGGTGTGGACGTTGTTGCGGAGGGTGTCCTCCATGTAGTCCTGGCTGAAGGTGGAGCCCGCCTGGCGCAGGTACTTGGCGTAGGCGCGCAGCACCATCGCCTGCCGCCAGGTCAGCCCGGCGCTCAGCACGAGGGCGTTGAAGCCGTCGTTCTCCGCCTGGCCGGTCCAGGTCGCGGCGAACGCGTCCTGGAACCGCTCGCGGCCGTCCTCGCCCAGGTGGTCGGCGCCGCCGGCGGTCTGCGGCAGGCGCAGGCCGAAGTCGTAGATCCACGCGGTGCTGCGGTCGGTGCGGCGCAGCTCGTAGGGGCGCTCGTCGACGACCTCGACGCCGAGCCGGTTGAGGACCGGCAGCACGGCGGAGAGGGAGACCGCGTCACCCTTGCGGTAGATCTTGAACCGGCGCTCGCCGGGGGCGGCGCCCACCGGCTCGTACAGGCTGAGCGAGAAGTCGTTGCCCTTCTCGTTGCTCAGCCGCTCCAGGTGGACCAGGTCGGAGACCGCGGCGCGCGGGGAGTGGTCGGCCTTGTAGCCCTCGGTGAAGGCGTTGCTGTAGCGGCGCAGCAGCTCGGCGGCGCGCTCCTCGCCGCACTCGGCGTTGAGCGCCTCGGCGAAGCCGTCGGACCAGGAGCGGGTGGCCTCGACCAGGCGGGCCTCGATGCGCTCCTTGTCGGCGTCGGAGAGCTGGGGCAGCTCGGTGCCGGGCTGGACGCGGACGACGAAGTGCAGCCGGGACAGGATCGACTCGGTGTTCCAGGCGGTGAAGTCGACGCTGATGCCGCCCAGTTCCTCCTTGAGGATGTCGATGATCCGCAGCCGGACGCCGGTGGTGTACCGGTCGCGGGGCAGGTAGACCAGGGCCGAGTAGTAGCGGCCGTATTCGTCCTGGCGCAGGTAGAGCCGCAGCCGGCGGCGCTCCTGGAGGTACAGCACGCTGGTGGCGATGGACTGCAGCTCGGCGGGCGGGGTCTGGAACAGCTCGTCGCGCGGGTAGGTCTCCAGGATCTGGAGCAGGTCGCGGCCGTCGTGGCTGTTGGGCGAGAACCCGGCGCGCTCCAGCACCTCGGCGACCTTGCGGCGGATCACCGGCACCCGGCGCACCGACTCGGTGTACGCGGCGGAGGAGAACAGCCCGAGGAAGCGGCGCTCGCCGACGACGTTGCCGTCCGCGTCGAACTTCTTGACGCCGATGTAGTCCAGGTACGACGGGCGGTGCACGGTGGCCCGGCTGTTGGCCTTGGTCAGCACCAGCAGGCGGTGCTCGCGGGCCTTGGCGCGGGCGTCGGCCGGGAGCCGCTCGAAGGAGGGGCTGACCGGGTGTTCGTCGTCCTCGGAGTGGTGCGGGTCGGAGCGCAGGATGCCGAGGCCGGTGCCGGCCTTGGCGCTCAGCGAGTCGTCGCCGCGCAGCTCGTACTCGCGGTAGCCGAGGAAGGTGAAGTGGTCGGCGGAGAGCCAGCGCAGCAGTTCGCGGGCCTCGTCCACCTCGGCGGCGGGGAGGTCGGCGGGGCGGGGCTCGTCGCGCAGCTCGTCGGCGATCCGGACGGACGCCTCGCGCATCTTCTCCCAGTCCTCGACGGCCTCGCGCACGTCGGACAGGACGCGCAGCAGGTCGGCGGAGATCTGCTTGAGGTCGGCGCGGTCGGTCTCGCGGTCGATCTCGACGTGAATCCAGGATTCGACGTGCGCGTCGTGCGGCAGCTCGCCGTGCGGGCCGGTGGGCAGGACCTCGATCAGCTTGCCGGTGACATCGCGGCGGACGACGACCTGCGGGTGGATCACGACATGGATGCCGCGGCCCTGGCGGGTCAGCTCGTTGGTGACCGAGTCGACCAGGAAGGGCATGTCGTCGGTGACGACCTCCACGACCGTGTGGCTGCACGTCCACCCGTTCTCTTCCACGGTCGGGGTGTGCACCCGCACGTTGGCCGTGCCCTGCGGGCGGGTCTCGGCGAGACGGTAGTGGGAGACCGCGGCACCGAAGACGTCGACCGGGTCGCGGTCGGCCAGGTCTTCCGGGGCGGTGTGCAGGTAGTAGCGCTGGAGGAACGCGAGCACCGCTTCGCTGTCCGGGGTGCCGGAGGTGCCCTCGCTCGTGGTCCCGGTCGGTAGGTGCCCCCCGACCGGGCTGTTCTCAGCTACCCGAGCGGCCCGATCGAGCAGCTCGGCCTTGGCTTCGTCCAGCTTGGTCTGCATTGTCCTCTGGCTCCTGTCGCGCGCCGTTGCGTGACGTAGAAGGAAGTACGGTCTCTTCCCCTCCGGTATGACGCCACGGCCCGAGGTGTCCGGTCCGTTCCGACGCTATGCCGCGAGGTGAGATGGGCGGGGGGATTTCGGCCATTGTCGACAGACTTGTCGGAAGCGACGCTGCTCTCCGCACCGTCGTGCCGGAGGCCGTCCCCGGTGTCCTGGGGGCTGCGACGCCCCCGTCCCGCCCGGGAAGATCAGCGACCGCCGCCCGGTCACGGAGTTCGTCCGTGCGGTCCGGGCGCAGGGCAGGGACTGTGGCGTCCCCGCGAGATATCGCGCTGATCACGCCACAAGGCTATCGCTCCCGACGGGGGCCCCGTCATGAGCCGTATGTGTACAAAACCGGGGGGTGAAGTTTGACGTTCTGCACAGCGGCGACGAGGGGGCCGGTGGCGTATTCGCGCCAGGGCGGGAACGACCGCGACACCGTTACGACGCTATTCGGCGGGCCTCCGCGACGGCCTCGGCCAGGCTGTCCACCACCGGGGCACCGGCGCCGCGCAGGCTCTCGGGGCCGTGCGAGCCGCCCGTGTACAGCACGGCACGCGCGCCGACGTGCTGGGCGGCCAGCGCGTCGTCGGCCGCGTCACCGATGACCACGGTCCGCTCGGGGTCGACCAGGGTGCTCATCGCCTTGAGGTGGCGGACCATGTGCTCGGCCTTGCTGCCGCCGGAGGGGCCGGTGCGGCCGTCGACGCGCAGGAAGTGCGACTCGATGCCGAGGCCGCGCACCAGCGGGACCAGCTCCTCGTGCCCGTACATGCTCAGCAGGGACTGGCTGTGGCCGTCCGCGCCCCAGCCGGCCAGCAGCTCGGCCGCGCCCTCGGTGAGCCCGCAGCGCACCCGGTGCTCGGCGTAGTGCCGCTGGAAGGCGCCGTCCATGACCTCCCACTCCAGGTCACTGGGCAGCCGGCCCATCAGGCGCTCGTAGAACTTCGGTACGGGGACGCAGTACAGCGCGCGGTACCGCTCGAGCGTGATCGGCTCCAGGCCCAGCTCGGCGAAGGCCGCGTTGGTCGCCCCGATGATCGCGTCGTTGTCGTGGAACAGGGTCCCGTTCCAGTCCCAGACGATGTGTGCGCTCTGCTGCATCCCCATGCCCAAAAAGGTACCGGGGACCACTGACAGCGGGTATGGGCGAGGGGGTTTATGCAGGTCAGGGGGCTGCGAGCAGGCTGGGGATCTCCTGCGTGGCGAACCACAACAGCTCGTGGTCGTCGGCGGCGTCCACGGCCTTGCGGGCCGTGTCGTCGCCGGCGTCGGCCGCCTCGACGGCCCGGGCGGCGGCGGTGACGTCGGCCTCCGCGTCGTCGGCGTCGGCGTGCACGGCCGCGGCCTTGGCGAGCCGGGCCGAGGCGGCGACGGTCACCTCGCCGAGGCCGTCCGGGTCGGGGGTGACGGCGCCGTCCGCGACGTCTACCGCGACGACGATGCGGCGCGGGGCCGCCTCGGCTTCGGCGGCCAGCAGCCGAAGCGAGGCGTTCGCGGCCTCGCCGAGCGCGGTGTACTCCAGCTCCTCCAGGTCGTCCGTACCGCACCACTCGCGCAGCGCGGGCGTCACGGCGTAGGCGGCGAAGGGGTCCGCCGCCAGCACACCCGTCTCGTGGGCCTTGGCGAGGCCGGGGAGGGTCAGGGGTACGTAGACGCGCATGCGGGCCGCTCTTTCCTGGTCACTTTCCTGGTCAAAGGAGGGCCTCCAGAATACGTGCGGCCGTCCCCTTTCGAGTTCCCGCCCGACCCCCGTACGGCGTCAGCCCACCGCACCGCGGGTCACCCTCCCGCACCGTGCGACCACGGGGTCCACGGAGCCCTCCGTCACACGGATAAGTGAACCCCGCGAGGCCCGCGACACCGGCCGAGCTTCCTTGCCGGGCCGGTCCCCGCCCCCGTACAAGGTCCCCACCTACTTGAGTTACCGCCCGGTACATACCGGGCCGGCCGAACGGGGACTTCCATGAACAAGGTCATGAGCCGCAAGCCGCAGACCCGGCCGCACCACCGGCCGCCGACCCGCCACGACACCCGCCGCCCCGGCACCCCCACACGCAGCCGCACCACGACGGCGCGCCCCACCGACCTCTTCGCCGACCGCCTGCTGGCCGTCCTGAGCGGCCAGCGCCCCGTCCACTGGATGCTCCGCCACACCGCCGGCTCCGCCTACGACGACCTGGTCCGCCTCGCCGAACGCACCCCCCTCCGCACCCACGGCCCCCGCCCCACCGTCCACGACCTCGGCTGGTTCGTCCCCCGAACCGGCGCCCTCGAAGTCTTCGCCCGCATCGCCGCCGGCAACCACCTCCGAGCCCTCGCCTTCCGCCTCGAACAGTCGGAAGACCTCCGCTGGCGCTGCACAGCGGTAGAACTGGCCACCCCGCCGGCCCGCCGGCCAGCAGCGCCCTGAAGGGCGCCTAGCGGGCCTCAGGAGCCATATGGGCTGTCGCCCCGCCCCCTAGCACTGGTACGACACGACTCGGGGCCGGACCCCCGTTAGGGAGGACCCGGCCCCGGTTCACTGCTCAAGCCTCGCGCACGCTACTTCTTGCGGCGCCGGCCGCCCTTCGCCTGGCGGCGGCGCTCCGCGCGGGTGAGGCCGTCGGACTCGGAGCGGATGGGCTCGTCGTCCTCGAGGTCGCGCTCGATGACGCCGCCCTCGCCGTCCACGGTGGGCGCGGAGAAGTGCAGCTCGCGGCGCTGCGGCACGTCGAGGCCCTTGGCCCGGATCTCCGGACGCGCCCCGGCGGGAACCTGCGCGGGCACGGTGTCCTGGACGCCCTCGCCGACCGGCTGGGCCTCCACCGGGACCTCCTCGACCTGCTGCTCGACCTGGACCTCCAGGTTGAACAGGTAGCCGACGGACTCCTCCTTGATGCCCTCCATCATGGCGGTGAACATGTCGAAGCCCTCGCGCTGGTACTCGACCAGCGGGTCCTTCTGCGCCATGGCGCGGAGGCCGATGCCCTCCTGGAGGTAGTCCATCTCGTAGAGGTGCTCGCGCCACTTGCGGTCCAGCACCGACAGCACGACGCGCCGCTCCAGCTCACGCATGATCTCGGAGCCGAGCTGCTCCTCACGCGCCTCGTACTGGGCGTGGATGTCGTCCTTGATGGACTCGGAGATGAACTCCGCGGTGAGCCCGGCCCGGTCGCCCGCGGCCTCCTCCAGCTCCTCGATGGTGACCTTCACCGGGTAGAGCTGCCGGAAGGCGCCCCACAGCCGGTCGAGGTCCCAGTCCTCGGGGAACCCGTCGGCGGTCTCGGCCGCGATGTACGCGTCGATCGTGTCGTTCATGAAGTGCTGCACCTGCTCCTGCAGGTCCTCGCCCTCCAGGACGCGGCGCCGCTCGCCGTAGATGACCTCGCGCTGCCGGTTGAGCACCTCGTCGTACTTCAGGACGTTCTTGCGCGTCTCGAAGTTCTGCTGCTCGACCTGCGACTGCGCGGACGCGATCGCGCGGGTGACCATCTTGTTCTCGATCGGCACGTCGTCCGGCACGTTGGCCATGGCCATCACGCGCTCCACCATCTGCGCCTTGAACAGCCGCATCAGGTCGTCACCGAGCGAGAGGTAGAACCGCGACTCGCCGGGGTCGCCCTGACGGCCGGACCGGCCGCGGAGCTGGTTGTCGATACGCCGCGACTCGTGCCGCTCGGTGCCGAGGACGTAGAGACCGCCGCTCAGCTCGACCTCTTCCTTCTCGGCCTTCACCGCCTGCTCGGCCCGGGCCAGCGCGGCGGGCAGCGCGGCCGCCCACTCCTCGATGTGCTCCTCGGGGTCGAGCCCGTGCTGGCGCAGCTCCGCCTCGGCGAGGTCCTCGGGGTTGCCGCCGAGCTTGATGTCGGTACCGCGGCCGGCCATGTTGGTGGCCACCGTCACGGCGCCCTTGCGGCCCGCCTGCGCGACGATCGACGCCTCACGCTCGTGGTGCTTGGCGTTCAGCACCTCGTGCTGGATGCCGCGCTTGCTGAGCTGCTGGGAGAGGTACTCCGACTTCTCCACCGAGGTGGTGCCGACCAGGATCGGCTGGCCCTTCTCGTGCTTCTCGGCGATGTCGTCGACGACCGCCTCGAACTTGGCGACCTCGGTGCGGTAGATCAGGTCCGACTGGTCCTTGCGGACCATGGGCCGGTTGGTCGGGATCGGCACCACGCCGAGCTTGTAGATCTGGTGGAACTCGGCGGCCTCGGTCATCGCCGTACCGGTCATGCCGGAGAGACCGGGCACTTCCTTGCCCTGGTGGTCCTGGCGCTTGTAGAGGCGGAAGAAGTTCTGCAGGGTGATCGTGGCGAGCGTCTGGTTCTCGTCCTTGATGTCCACCCCTTCCTTCGCCTCGATCGCCTGGTGCATGCCCTCGTTGTAACGGCGGCCCGCGAGGATACGGCCGGTGTGCTCGTCGACGATCATGACCTCGCCGTCGATGACGACGTAGTCCTTGTCCTTCTTGAACAACTCCTTGGCCTTGATGGCGTTGTTCAGGTAGCCGACGAGCGGGGTGTTGACCGACTCGTAGAGGTTCTCGATGCCCAGCCAGTCCTCGACCTTGGAGACACCGGACTCGTGGATGGCGACGGTGCGCTTCTTCTCGTCGACCTCGTAGTCGCCGGTCTCCTCGATGCCCTTGAGGGGGTTGCCGGCCTCGCCCTTCTTGAGGCGGGTGACCAGCTTGGCGAAGTCGCCGTACCACTTGGTGGCCTGGTCGGCGGGGCCGGAGATGATCAGCGGCGTACGGGCCTCGTCGACGAGGATCGAGTCCACCTCGTCGACGATCGCGAAGTTGTGGCCGCGCTGCACCAGCTCGTCCGACGCCCACGCCATGTTGTCGCGCAGGTAGTCGAAGCCGAACTCGTTGTTCGTGCCGTAGGTGATGTCGCACGCGTACTGCTCGCGCCGCTCGGCCGGCGTCATGTTGGCCAGGATGCAGCCGACTTCGAGGCCGAGGAACTTGTGGACGCGGCCCATCATCTCGGAGTCGCGCTCGGCCAGGTAGTCGTTCACCGTGATCAGGTGGACGCCCTTGCCGGACAGGGCGTTCAGATACGCGGGCAGGGTGCCGACGAGGGTCTTGCCCTCACCGGTCTTCATCTCGGCCACGTAACCGAGGTGGAGCGCGGCGCCGCCCATGATCTGCACGTCGTAATGACGCTGGCCGAGGACGCGCTTGGCGGCCTCGCGGACGGTGGCGAACGCCTCGGGGAGCAGGTCGTCCAGGGTCTCGCCGTCCGCGTACCGCTGCTTGTACTCCTCGGTGAGAGCCCGCAGCTCGGCGTCGGAGAGGTCGACGAAGTCCTCTTCGATGGAGTTGACCTGGTCCGCGATGCGGTGCAGCTTGCGCAGGATCTTGCCTTCGCCTGCACGCATGATCTTCGAGAGGACGGACACGGGGGGTGGTCTCCTTGCCGGTCGGGCCTGGGACGGTCGGTTTCCATAAGACT
The DNA here is from genome assembly GCF_004784475.1 of Streptomyces bauhiniae. GTDB lineage: Bacteria > Actinomycetota > Actinomycetes > Streptomycetales > Streptomycetaceae > Streptomyces > Streptomyces seoulensis. The sequence goes on along the minus strand of NZ_SRRT01000011.1, from coordinate 16,764 downwards.
TGATTGAGCAACGGCCATCGTATGCGAGGACCCCGCCGCGCCGGGAGGCCCGGCGGCGCAGTGGTCCTTCCCCTTGGACAACGTCCGGGGACCCCGGATGGTGCCGCGCCACGCCGATGATTTGCGCGAATGGTGATACGTCGCTCACGCAGGGCGAAATCCGTTGGCACGGAATGTCCGCTCCGCGCACACTCGCCGGATGGACCCCGTCGTACTGACCACCCCACGCCTGCTGCTGCGCGCCGTCCGCCCGGACGACACCGAGGCCGTGTTCGTGGCGGCCCAGGACCCCGCGATCCAGCGCTGGATCTCCTCCTTCCCCTCGCCCTACCTGCGGGAACACGCCGAGGCTTTCGTCGGCGGCACCGTGCCCGAGAGCTGGGCGGACGACTCGATGTACACCTTCGGCGCCTTCCTGCCGGCCGGGGAGCTGACCGGCATGCTCAGCGTCGTGATGCGCGGCCCCGGCCACGGCGAACTCGGCTACTGGGCCGCGCGCGAGCACCGGGGCCGGGGGTACGTCACCGAGGCCGCCTCCGCCGTCGCCCGCTGGGCCTTCACCGCGCTCGCGGTGGACCGGCTGGAGTGGCGCGCCGAGGTGGGCAACAGCGCCTCCCGCGCGGTGGCCGAACGGCTCGGCTTCACCGTCGAGGGCGTCCTGCGCGCGGGCGTGGGCAGCCGGGGCATCCTGCGGGACTCCTGGGTGGGCTCGCTGCTCCCCTCGGACCTCGGACTGCGCTCCACGGTGCCGTATCTGCCCGCCCCCGCCCGGCCCGCCCGGCCTTCAGAGGCGAAAGCGCAGGTCGGCGGGGACTGTCAGTGGCACCCTCTATCGTCCCCGTCATGACGACCCTGCCGCGCCCCGCTGTCACCCTCACCGCGGACGACGCCCGCCGACTCGCCCTGCGGGCCCAGGGCTTCCTTGGCGCCCCCGACCGCCGCTCGGGCGCGCGCGGGGTGCTCCGGGCGCTCGGCGCGGTCCAGCTCGACACCATCTCGGTGCTGGCCCGCTCCCACGAGCTGATCCCGTACGCGCGGCTGGGCGCGATCGGCCGCCCGTCCGTGGAGTCGGCCTACTGGCACACCCCGGCCTCCGGCGCGCCCCACGCCTTCGAGTACTGGTCGCACGCCGCGTGCATCCTGCCCGTCGAGGAGTGGCCGCACTTCGCGTTCCGCCGCCGCGCCTACCGCGACCGCCCGCACTGGAACCACCAGTTGCCCGAGGGTGTGTACGACCAGGTCATCAAGCAGCTCCGCACCGAAGGCCCGCTCACCGCGACGGAGTTGGGCGGCGCGAAGCGCACCAGCGACTGGTGGGACTGGTCGGGCACCAAGGTCGCCGTGGAGCGCGCGCTGATGTACGGCGAGGTGGTCTGCGTGGAGCGCCGGAGCTGGAAGCGGGTGTACGACCTCGCCGAGCGCGCGATCCCGAAGGAGCTGCTCCACGACGACCTGGACGACGCCGAGTGCCTGCGCCGCCTGGTCCGGCTGGCCGGCGAGGCGCTGGGCGTGGGCACCCGCGCGGACATCGCGGACTACCACCGCCTCAGGGGCGAGCAGGTCGACGCGGTGATCGCCGAATCCGGGCTGGTGCCGGTCGAGGTCGAGGGCTGGTCCAGGCCCGCCTGGGCCGACCCGGCCGCACTGGCGACGCCCCCGCGCGGCCGCCACCGCACCACCCTGCTCTCCCCGTTCGACTCCCTGATCTGGGAACGGGCCCGCACGGAACGGATCTTCGGCTTCACCCACCGCCTGGAGGCGTACGTCCCCAAGCCGAAGCGGGTGTACGGCTACTTCGCGATGCCGGTGCTGTCCGGCGGGCGGCTGATCGGCCGGGTGGACCCGGCGCGCGAGGGCCGCACGCTGGTGGCCCGCCAGGTCACGCTGGACGGCCCGAAAGCGGTACCGGGCGTGGCCCAGGCCCTGATGGAGGCCGCGTCCTGGGTGGGCTGCACGGACGTACGGGTGGAGCGGGTCGACGCCCCCGAACTCCGCGCCCCGCTCACGCTGGAGCTGGCCCGCGCGCTCTCCTAGCGGATCTCGAGGATCTTCTCGCGCATCGCGTAGACGACCGCCTCCATCCGGGAGTGCAACTGCAGCTTCTCCAGGATGTTGCGGACGTGGTTTTTCACGGTGTTCTCGGAGATGAACAACTCCTTGGCGATGTCCCGGTTGTTCATCCCGGTGGCGACGAGCTTGAGCACCTCCAGCTCCCGGTCGGTCAGCCGGGGCGCGGGCACGAGGCGCCGCTCGTCGGTGCGCTGGATCATCGACTTGAACTCGGTGAGCAGCTTGGACGCCATGGAGGGGCTGATCTGCGACTGCCCGTCCGCGACCGCGCGGATGGCGGTGGCCACCTCGTCGGTGGAGATCTCCTTGAGCAGGTAACCGGTCGCGCCCGCCTTGATGGCGTCGTAGAGGTCGGCCTCCTCGTCGCTGATCGTCAGCATGATGATCTTGGCGCTGGGGGCGACCTCCTTGATGGAGGTGCACGCCTCGATCCCGCCCCGCCGGGGCATCCGCACGTCCATCAGCACGATGTCGGGCAGCAGATCGGCCGCCTTGTCCACGGCCTCGGCGCCGTCCCCGGCCTCGCCGACGACCTGGATGTCCTCCTCGGCCGCTAGCACGATCTCCAGACCGCGGCGGAACAGCGCGTGGTCGTCGACCACCAGCACCCGGATCGGCTCGTCGCGTCCGGGGTCCAGGTCCGGCTCCACGCCGATGACGCCGTCGTCGGCGCCCGCGTCGCGCATCGGTCCGAAGGTGTCCGCCATCGTTCCTCCCCCTGAAGGCTGTGGCCCGTGTTCCGTGCCATCGCCAACCCAAGGCAGCGGCCCACCGGTTGGGCCGGTGCGGTCATGATTTCATGCTCCGGCGCCCGAACGGTGACGCACAGGGGGCGAACTGGTCGCACACCGGTGCCCCTGGGGGCGCACACGCGTCCCAGGGGCACCGTCTCCGCTCCCGCCGGGCAGGTCAGCCGCCCAGCGTGTCACCCGCCGCGGGCGGCTGCGCCTCCGCCACCATCGGGTCCGTGTTGAGGTGGATGACGCCGTAGTCGTAGGCGTGCCGCCGGTAGACGACGCTCGGCTCCTTGGTCTCGGAGTCGACGAACAAGTAGAAGTCGTGGCCGACCAGTTCCATCTCGTAGAGGGCCTGGTCAAGGCTCATCGGGGAGGCGACGTGGGTCTTCTCGCGGACGATCAGCGGGCCGTCGCCCTTGACCTCCAGCGAGCCGATCCTCTTGGTGGGCACCCCGTCGGACTCGGCGGTCGGCACGGGCTCACCGTCGGGGTAGAGCGTCGCCACGCCGGGGACGACGTCGGGTACTTCTGCGGCCGGGGTGCGTCGTGCGCCCCGGCGCACGACTCGCTTGTCGTGCTGCTTGCGCAGCCGTGCGTCCAGCTTCTCCGCGGCCATGTCGAGGGCCGCGTACGGGTCGCTGGCCGATGCCTCCGCCCGGATCACCGGACCGCGGGAGTGGAGCGTGATCTCCACCCGGTCACAGCGGTCGGCCTGACGGGGGTTGGGCTCCTTGGACACCTCGACGTCGAGGCTGATCACCTTGCCGTCGAGCCTCTGGATCTTCTCCAGCTTCAGCTTCTCGGCCACGTGCTTGCGGAACCGCTCAGGTACTTCGGTCTTGCGGCCCTTGACGACGATGTCCACGCAGAACTCCGTTCCCGGATCGCTCACGCCCTAGGCGGAGCGTCTCCCTTTCGCACCAGGTCCCGGTGAGCCCCGGAACCTCGGACTCGGTGACTTCCACCTCCTCCTCCCCCATGGGCGAGATCTCCATCCCCGTCGCGCGTGGGTTTGCGGAAAACCCACGGCGCGGCAATCGGATATGAGAGGTGTGGCCTGGGCCTTTCCTCACAACCGAACATATCTCGCCCGGACGGATGTCGTCACCCTCTACTGAGGCGTACCTCCGATCAGGTGAATTACTCCCCTCGCTACCTGCAACGACGCACGTTCTCGGTCGGTTCCCCGCTTATTCGAAAGAATCACGGGGCGCGGCGATCACCGCTGCCCGGACGGCACTTCCGATGATGTTCATCGGCTCCTTTTCCGGTGCCCCATGCACCGACTTTCCTCTCTGCGCTCGCGGCCCGGTCTGTCGTTCCTCCCTACCTTCCCGAGTTGCGCCGCGATACACAGGCATGTCCCGCTCCCACCGTGTTCCGGCCGTCGCGCGCAGGGCACGCGCCGCCTCGGCCAGGCTCGCGCCGGTGGTGATCAGGTCGTCGACGAGCACGACCCGTCCGCCGGCGAGGAGCTGTGCGCCGCCTGCGCGCACCTCCAGCGCTCCCGCGAGGTTCTCCCGGCGCCGCCGGGCGTCCAGCCCCGCCTGGTCGACCACCGGCCTCCGTTGCCGCAGCACGGCGGCCACCCGCGCCGGGACACCGGCCCGCCGCAGCCGCCCGGCCGCCACCAGCGCCATCCGCCGCACCGGATCGTGCCCCCGCCGCCGCACGGCCCAGCGGGCGGACGGCACGGGCACGAGGAGCACCGGCCCCGCGCGTGACTCCGCCGTACTTCGGCCTGGTTCCGCCCCCAGCCCGGCACGCACGGCTTCCGCCAGGGCTCCGCCCAGCGCCCCGGTGAGCGCCAGCGCGCCCCGTTCCTTGTGCGCGAGGAGGAGTGCCCGTACCTCCCGTGCGTAAGGCGCGGCGGCGTGCACCACCGGCAGCCCGGGCGGCTCGGGCACCGGCCGCACCCGGCGCGGCTCCGCCCGCTCCAACAGCGCCCGGCACCGTGCGCACAGCACAGCCGGTGGTGACCCGCAGCCGCCGCACTCGGTCGGCAGCGCCAGGTCGCTGAGGTCCCGCATCCATCCCCGCATGCTCACCACTGTGCCGAGGCCCGGCCGACCCGGCCACCTTTGTGGAAAACACCCCTGTGGACAACCCCGGCCGTGGCCCGACACCCCTCACCCGCACGAGTGAGGAGCGCCGGGAACCCGCAGCTCAGCGGCCTGCTAGCCCGGATAGACCGGCGCCGTCCCGTCCTTGTCCACCTTCTGCCACTGCGCCCCGGACGGCAGCCGGACGATCCCGTCCTCCGAGTAGGCCACCAGCGGTACCCGGTCGTCCTCGGCGGCGGCGATCGCCTTCACCCGCGACAGCGCGGCCGGCGCCGGACCCTCCAGCGCGGAGCCGTCCACCTGCACATAGCGCATCTGGTGCACACCGCCCTGCTCGCGGCCCACCACGACGAGGCGGCTGTCTCCGGCCCAGGACAGCGCGGTGACCTGCTCCATGTCGGGCGCGGCCGGACGCGGGTCGACGACGGCCGGAGGCTCGGCCGGGGTGCTGTCCCCGCTCTGCACGTCGGCGCTCACGCTGTCCCCGCCCTCGATCCGGCCGATGAGCAGCGACTGCTTGTCGCCCTTGGCCGCCACCACCAGCGCGACTCGCGCCCCGTCCGCCGCGACCCGTACGTCCCGGATCGGGCCGGGCAGCTCCGGCAGCGTCACCGCGACCGGCTTGCCGGTGCCCTGCGGGACGACGTAGAGCTGGGGCCGGGCCGGGTTCAGGTCGGCCACCCACAGGTCGCCCCGCGCGTCCCAGCCGGGCCGGCTGAGCCGGGTGTCCGTACCGGGCCCCTGGCTGGTCAGCACCGGCGGCTCCAGCGGGGCGGTGGCGGCCAGCGGGGTCACGTACAGGGACCTGCCGTCCGCGCTGACCCCGGCCGCCGTGCGCTCGTCCCGCGAGACGGCGACCGACCCGAGCTGCTTGGTGCCCTCGCCGAACGCGCCCGGCACCGGGGTGCCGCCGGTACCCGCGCCGGAGGCGGGCAGCCGGGTCAGCCGGTGCTTGCCGTCCAGGTAGTAGAGGTAGTCCGGGCTCTGCGCGGAGGCGTGCCAGGCGACGGAGTCCGCGCGGCTCTCCGTCAGGTCGCACAACTGGACCCCGCCGGGCCCCCGCAGGTCGACCGACTCCAGGGTCGGCGCCAGGTTCCGCAGGGTGAACAGCAGTTGGGTCGCCATCTCCGTGCACCGCGCCGGGCCCACATGGGCCGCCTTGGCGTTCAGCGGCACGGTCAGCCGGTTCTCGTCGTCCGGGGCCAGCCCGGTGGTGTCGTCCTTCAGCGCCGTACCGGTCGGGAAGCTGGACCTGACCACCGGGCCGAGCCAGGTGGTGGGCCCGCTCAGCAGGGAGCGCACCAACTGGGTCATCGGGTCGACCTTGCTGCGCATGAACACCGGGTCGGCCACCGCCACGGGGTCCCCGGTCGTCCCTGCCCTGGTGTGGTTGGCGAAGTAGTACTTATCGACGGACGTGTAGTTGCGCTGGAAATCCGACTTACCCATGACCACACCGTCGGGCGGGGCGTCGATGCGCCACTGCCCGCTCTTGGGGTCCTGGATCAGATGCACCTTGGCGCGGTAGTCGCCGTGCGCCGGGGCGTACGCCTGCTGATCGTCCACCGTGGCCACCCGCTCGCCGGCCAGGGCGTAGGTGCGCCCGGTGTTGGGCTCCCGGCCGGCCGGCGGGGTCTCGGCCATGATGCCGGGCCCGTCCGCGAGCACGGTGGCCGACCGCTCCGGCCGCCAGGCGCGCGCCGCCTGGGCGGTGAGGTACTTGCGCGCCGTGTCGTAGTGCGGATCGTCGCTGGTCAGCGCCTCCAGGAAGCCCTGCATGATCTCGCTGGGGGAAGCCCCCTCGGCGGGCGGCACGGCGAAAACCCGTACCCCCGTGTCCTGGCGCGGCGTGGACTCCACGTTGCGCAGATCCCCGCTGTCGGGCATCGAGGCGCAGCCGCCGAGCAGTACGGCCCCGCAGACCGCGTATGTCACCGCGCGCCCCGGCGTACGCCGGGCGCCCCCCTCGCGGTCAGCGACCACGGAACGCCTCCCCTGCCTCGGTCGAGTCCTGCCCGGCCGGTTCCGGGCGGGAGTCGGGCACCTGGGTGCCGGTCCTGTCGTCGGGCCGCCGTCCGCCGTTCGCGGGCCGGGGCACCACACGGTTGCCGTTGCCGTTGCCGGGCAGCGCCGTCGGGTCGGCCACCGGCGCGGCGCCCTGGCGCGGCGGGAGCGCGGACGCGTTGCCGCCGTTCTGCTGCACCGGGACCGTCGCCAGCTTCTCCGCTCCCCCACGCGGAGTACCGCCGTCGTCCAGGCCCCGGTTGCGGCGCGAGTCCTTGGGCTCCAGCGGTATCGGCGAGCCCCGCAGCGGCTCGTCGGCGGTACGCGGCAGGGTCAGCCGGAACTGCGAGCCGCCGCCCGGCTCGCCCCACGCCTGGAGCCAGCCGCCGTGCAGCCGGGCGTCCTCCAGCGCGATGGACAGCCCGAGACCGGTGCCGCCGGTGGTACGCGCGCGTGCCGGGTCGGCCCGCCAGAAACGGCTGAAGACGCGGGTGGCCTCACCGGGCTTGAGCCCGACGCCGTAGTCCCGCACCGCGACGGCGACGGCGCCGCCCGCGCTGGCCAGCTTGACCACCACGTCCTTGCCGTCACCGTGCTCGACGGCGTTGACCACGAGGTTCCGCAGCACCCGCTCCACCCGCCGGGCGTCCGCCTCGGCGACGACCGGCTGCAGATCACCCACGACGCGGATACGGCTGCCCTTGCGCTCGGCGAGCGGCTCCGCCCCGCCGACGACCCGCCGTACGACCTCCCTGAGGTCGATCGGCTCGGCCTCCAGCGCGGCCGCGCCCGCGTCGAACCGGCTGATCTCCAGCAGGTCCGCGAGCAGCGACTCGAACCGGTCGAGCTGGTCCGCGAGGAGCTCGGCGGACCGCGCGGTCATCGGGTCGAAGTCCGCGCGCGCCTCGTGGATGACGTCGGCGGCCATACGGACGGTGGTCAGCGGGGTACGCAGCTCGTGCGAGACGTCGGAGACGAACCGCCGCTGCATCCGCGAGAGGTCCTCGAGCTGCTGGATCTTGAGCTGGAGGTTCTGCGCCATCTTGTTGAAGGCTTCGCCCAGGCGCGCGATGTCGTCCTCGCCGGTGACCTTCATCCGCTCCTGGAGCCGCCCGGCGGACAGCCGCTCGGCGATCCCGGCCGCCATCCGCACCGGCGTGACGACCTGCCGCACCACCAGCCACGCGATCGCCCCGAGCAGCACGACCACGAAGAGCCCGGCGGTCGCCAGCGTGCCCTTGACCAGGCTGAGCGACTTCTCCTCCTGCGTGAGCGGGAAGAGGTAGTACAGCTCGTACGGGTGCCCGTTGGGGTCGTTGACCTGCTTGCCGATGACCAGCGCGGGCTGGGAGTCCTTGCGGTTGCTGTAGACGATCCGGGTGTAGCTCTGCGCGGCGGCCGTGCTGGAGCTGCTGTTGACCCGGTCGCGCAGGCTCGCCGGCACGCTCTCGGCCGGGCTGACGTACCCGGAACCACGCGGGCTGCGGCCGCCGCCGCTGTCGTCGCCGACGGGCAGCGTGACCACGTCGAAGGCGCCCGAACCGCCGCTGGACAGCGACTCCACGAGGTCGCTCATCCACTGGATGACGTTCTGGGACTGCTGGCCGTCGGTGCCGTTGCCGCCCGTGCTGCCGTGGGTGGCGGCCGCGGTCTCGTCCGCGCTCTGCCGGGCCACGGCGAAGCCGCCGGTGGCCTGGCTCTGCGACGCCTTGACCTTCGCGTCCAGCAGCCCGTTGCGCACCTGGCCGATGACGACGAAGCCGAGCAGCAGCACGACCCCGAGCGACATCAGCAGGGTGGTGGCGACGACCCGGAGCTGGATGTTGCGCCGCCACAGCCGCATGACGGGCAGCAGCGGACGGCGCACCCAGCGGATGAACAGCCGGACGACCGGACTGCCCTGGACACCGCCGCTCAAGAGGGCGGCGGTGAAGGGGCGGCCTCGGTGCGGATTCCCCGCACCGCGGCCGGACGCACGTCCCGGACCGGCGCCGGGCCGGCCGGGAGCCGAAGCGGCGCTGTCCCCGGACATGTCAGCTCGGTCCGGCCTTGTAGCCGACACCTCGGACGGTCACCACGATCTCCGGCCGCTCCGGGTCCTTCTCGACCTTGGAACGCAGCCGCTGCACATGCACGTTGACCAGGCGGGTGTCGGCGGCGTGCCGGTAACCCCAGACCTGCTCCAGCAGCACCTCACGGGTGAACACCTGCCACGGCTTGCGCGCGAGCGCGACGAGCAGGTCGAACTCCAGCGGGGTCAGCGCGATCGACTGCCCGTTCCGCTTCACGGAGTGCCCGGCCACATCGATCACCAGGTCACCGATGGTGAGCTGCTCCGGCGCCGGCTCCTCCGACCTCCGCAGCCGCGCCCGGATACGGGCCACCAGCTCCTTCGGCTTGAACGGCTTCACGATGTAGTCGTCCGCGCCCGACTCCAGGCCCACGACGACATCGACGGTGTCGCTCTTGGCGGTGAGCATCACGATCGGCACCCCGGACTCCGCCCGGATCAGGCGGCACACCTCGATGCCGTCCCTGCCGGGCAGCATCAGGTCCAGCAGCACCAGATCGGGCTTGGACTCCCGGAAAGCGGCCAGCGCCTTGTCCCCGTCGGCTACGAAAGACGGCTCAAAACCTTCACCACGCAGCACGATGCCGAGCATCTCGGCCAGTGCGGTGTCGTCGTCGACGACAAGGACTCGTCCCTTCATAAACGACATCATCCCATTCTCATAACGACGACAGAGCCGCAGGTGAGGCACGTCACTGGCCTGTGACGATAGTCGTACGGGGCGGTCACTGTCTGCCCCTGTCGCGCAGGGGGCGGCTGCCGGGGCCGATCGGGCGGGCGGCTCCGGCAGCCGGTGCGGGGCTCAGGCGGTCGGCGTGGCCCGGGACCTCGCGCACAGCGCCGCCAGTGCCTCGGGGGTCACGGGAGAGACGGTGCCCTCCTCGGTGACGATCGCCGTCACCAGTTCGGGCGGTGTCACGTCGAACGCCGGGTTGTACGCCTGCGTGCCCAGCGGCGCCAGCGGCACCCCGCCGCCTCCGCCCACCGCCGACGCCTGGGGCGTGAGGATCTCGGTCACCTCGAAGCCCGGCCGCTGCTCGACCTCGATGGACGCCCCGTCCGGGGTGTCCGGGTCGATCGTGGTCACCGGCGCCACCACGATGAACGGCACGTGGTGGTAGCGCGCCAGCACCGCCAGCGGATAGCTGCCGACCTTGTTCGCCACCGAGCCGTCGGCCGCGATCCGGTCCGCGCCGACCAGCACCGCGTCCACCTCCCCGGCCGCGAACAGCGACCCGGCCGCGCTGTCCGTGAGCAGCGTGTACGCCATCCCGCTGCGCGCCGCCTCCCACGCCGTCAGCCGCGCCCCCTGCAACAGGGGGCGCGTCTCGTCCACCCAGAGCCGCCGCAGCCGCCCCACCCGGTGCGCGGCCAGCGCCACCGCGAACGCCGTGCCCTCCCCGCCCGACACCAGCGCACCGGTGTTGCAGTGGGTCAGCACCCGGTGGCCGCCGCCCGGCATCAGCTCGTCCAGCAGCGCCAGACCGTGCGCGGCCATCCGCGCGCTCGCCTCCGCGTCCTCCCGGTGCAGCGCCTGCGCCGACGCGAGCGCCGCCGTGGCGGCCGCCGTCGGATCGCCGGTCGCGGCCAGCGCGTCCCGGTACGCGGCCAGGGCCCGGCGCACCCCGACGGACAGGTTCACCGCGGTCGGCCGGGCACTCTCCAGCGCCTCGGCGGCCTCATCCACGTCGAAGCCGCGCGCGGCGGCCAGCGCGACGCCGTACGCGCCCGCGATGCCCAGCACCGGCGCGCCGCGCACCGCGAGCGAACGGATCGCCTCCACCAGCGCGGACGCGTCCGTGCACACCAGCTCGACCTCCTCGGACGGAAGCCTGGTCTGGTCGAGAAGGATCAGTACGGGTCCTTCGGGTGGTTCCTCCCATCGGATGACCGGTATCTCGCTCGGCCGCTTGTCCTCACCGGGTCGCGCCTGCTGATCAGCCATGCGGTGAGTCTGCCCCGTATCCGGCGGAGAATTGATGGAGTACGGGGCCCACCGCAGCAGGTCACACCGTGACCTGGCCATGGCACGATGGCTGCCAACCTGCCGCCGCGACCGCGGACGGGCACCGTGAAGGAGCTTCGATGAGTGACACGCCGGGCTGGGCTTCGCCCGGACCCGACCCGTCGTCCGAGGAACGGCAGACCGGCGCGGCCGGCGCGGCCGAGCCCACGCCCACCGACCAGCCCGCGCACGCCGCACCGGCGGCGCAGCCGGGCGAGGCTCCGCAGAGCCCGGACGCGAAGATCTCGGACGCGAAGGACCCGGAGGCTCCCCAAGCGAAGTGGGCCGAGGGTCAGCCGCCGCCCGGACAGTGGTCGGCGCCCACCGGCGCGCCCGCACCGGGCCAGGCACCCCCGCCGCCACCACCGGGCGCGGGCTGGGGCGGCCAGCCGCCCGCCGGGTGGGGCGGCCCGCCGGCCTGGGGCAACGGCTGGGGCGGTCCCCCGCCCGCCGCGAAGCCCGGTGTCATCCCGCTCCGCCCGCTCAGCATCGGCGAGATACTCGACGGCGCCATCTCCACCATGCGCGCCTACTGGCGCACCGTCCTCGGCATCTCGCTGACGGTGGCGGTCCTCACCGAGCTCTGCGCTCTCCTCCTCCAGGGCGTTCTCCTGAAGGACACGACCAGCACGCTCAGCGACCCCGATGTGACCCCGACCGAAGCGCTGCGCTCCCTCGGCTCGATCACGGCCGGTGCGCTGCTCGTCGGCGTGGTCTCCGTGGTCGGCACCATCGCGGCCACCGCGCTGCTGACGACCGTGACCAGCCGCGCCGTCCTCGGCAAGCCGATCACCATCGGCGAGGCGTGGCGCGAGTCCCGAGGCCAGCTCCTCAAGCTGCTCGGCCTCCTCATGCTGCTGGCCCTCATCACCGGCGGCGTCCTGGTCGTCGGCGCGCTGCCGGGCCTCGTCGTGGGGCTCGTCGCGGGCTTCGACGCCCCTGCCGTCATCCTGCTCGTCCTGGGCATCCTGGCGGCCGTCGTCGTCATGATCTGGCTCACCGTCCGCTTCTCCCTCGCCTCGCCCGCGCTGATGCTGGAGCGGCAGGGCGTGTGGAAGTCGCTGAGCCGGTCGGCCAAGCTGGTCCAGGGCTCCTGGTGGCGCGTCCTCGGCGTGCAGTTCCTCGCCGGGCTCATCGCCAACATGGTCTCCTGGATCGCGGTGATCCCCTTCACCGTCATCGCGTTCGCCGTCAACGGCGAGAAGATGACCGCCCTGATGGGCACCGGCGCCCAGCCGGCCGGCTGGTCGTTCCTGCTCATCACCGGCATCGGCTCGGTCATCGGCGCCACGCTCACCCTGCCGGTCAAGGCCGGGGTCACCGTGCTCCTCTACATCGACCAGCGCATCCGCCGCGAGGCCCTCGACCTCGAACTGGCCCGCGCCGCCGGTGTCCAGGGCTACACCCCCGGCGCCACGCCCGGCCCGGTGCCGGGGAGCTGATGCGGTGAGCATGACGGGGGGAGTTCTCACGGCGGCGTCGGCCATGTCCGGCGCCGCCCGCCTCACCACCTTCGCGTCGCGCGGCTCCGGCGACGAGCCGCCCGTGACCGTCCCGCGCGATCCCGCCCGCGAGGCGGCCCGCCGGGAGCTGGCCAAGCGGATGTACCACGAGAACGACCCCAGTCTGTTCCAGCGCGCCCTGAACGCGTTCTGGGAGTGGCTCGGCAAGCTCCTCGCCAAGGCCGCCTCGGCGACACCGGGCGGCTCGCTCGGCCTCCTCGTCGTGGTCCTGTGCGTCATCGCCGTCCTGGCCGCCCTGTGGTGGCGGCTGGGCACCCCACGCCGCAGCCCCGTCGCGACCGCCCCGCTCTTCGACGAACGCCCGCGCACCGCCGCAGAACACCGGGCCGCCGCCGAGGCGCACGCCGCCCAGGGCCACTGGAACCAGGCGGTCCAGGAACGCATGCGGGCCATCGTCCGCGCTCTGGAGGAACGCGCCCTGCTCGACGTACGCCCCGGCCGCACCGCCGACGAAGCCGCCGCCGAGGCCGGCCGCACCCTCCCCGCCCACGCGGACGGACTCCTCGCGGCGGCCCGCCACTTCGACGACGTCACATACGGCGGCCGCACCGCCGACCAGCAGACGTACCAACGCGTCACCCAACTCGACAGCGGCCTCGAACGCGCCCGCCCCACCCTGGTGAACAGCGCCGCTCCCGACGGGAAGACCGGATGACCACCTCGTCCGCCCTCACCGTCCGTCAGATCTGGACCCGCAACCGGGGCATCGCCCTTGCCGTCGTCCTGCTGCTGGTCGGCGCCGTCGCCATCGCCGTCATCCGCTCCCAGACCAAGCACGGCGACCTCGACCCCCGCTCGGCCGACCCCCGCGGCAGCCGGGCCGTCGCCGAACTCCTCGCCGACCGAGGGGTCACCACCCGCGTGGTCACCACCGTCGACGCGGCACGCAGGGCCGCCGGCCCGGACACCACCCTCCTGGTCGCCGTACCCGACCTGCTGAGCCACCGCCAGCAGTCGCGGCTCGCCAAGGCCACGGCGTCCTCCGGCGGCCGCACCGTGCTCGTCGCCCCCGGCGACTGGTCCGTCGGCCGCCTCGCCCCCGGCGTCACCGCGAGCCCCGTCACCACCCTCGAGACCACACTCGACCCCGACTGCACCCTCCCCGAGGCCCGCCGGGCGGGCAGCGCCGAGACCGGCGGCATCCGCTACCGCACCACCGCCGACGACGCCGACACCTGCTACCCCAGCGAACGCCGCGCCACCCTCCTCCGCCTCCCGGCGACCTCGGGCACCGGCGACACCGTCCTCCTGGGCGCGCCCGACATTCTCCTCAACAACCGTCTCGACAAGCAGGGCAACGCCTCGCTCGCCCTGCAACTCCTCGGCTCCCGGCCTCATCTGGTCTGGTACCTCCCCTCGCTCGCCGACTCCTCCGCCACCGACACCGGCCGCAAAAGCCTCTTCGACCTGCTCCCCTCGGGCTGGCTCTGGGGCACCCTGCAACTGTTCGTCGCAGCGGTACTCGCCGCCTTCTGGCGCGGCCGCCGCTTCGGCCCCCTCGTCCCCGAGAGGCTGCCCGTCGTCATCCGCGCCTCCGAGACCACCGAGGGCCGCGCCCGCCTTTACCGCAAGGCCGACGCCCGCGACCGCGCCTCCGCCGCCCTGCGCTCCACGGCCCGCACCCGCCTGGCCCCGCTCGTCGGCGTCCCCGCCGCCCAGGCGCACACCCCCGAAGCCCTGCTCCCCGCCCTGTCCGCGCGTCTCCCCGACAGCGGCGAACAGGCCCTGCACTCCCTCCTCTTCGGAGCGCCGCCCCGCGACGACGCGGCCCTCATCGCACTCACCGACCGACTCGACGCCCTCGAAAGAGAGGTACGCCGTTCATGATGGCCCCGACCACTGACAGCGCCGGGAACACCGAGGACGCGGCCGCCGCCCGTGCCTCACTGGAGACCCTGCGCACCGAGATCGCCAAAGCCGTGGTCGGCCAGGACCCCGCCGTCACCGGCCTCGTCGTCGCCCTGCTGTGCCGGGGCCACGTCCTTCTCGAAGGCGTCCCCGGCGTCGCCAAGACCCTCCTGGTCCGCGCCCTGGCCTCGGCACTCGAACTCGACACCAAGCGCGTCCAGTTCACGCCCGACCTCATGCCGAGCGATGTCACCGGCTCCCTCGTCTACGACACCCGCACCGCCGAGTTCTCCTTCCAGCCCGGCCCCGTCTTCACCAACCTCCTCCTCGCGGACGAAATCAACCGCACCCCGCCCAAGACCCAGTCCTCCCTCCTCGAAGCCATGGAGGAACGCCAGGTCACCGTCGACGGCATGCCGCGCCCCCTCCCCGAACCGTTCCTGGTCGCGGCCACCCAGAACCCGGTCGAGTACGAGGGCACCTATCCCCTCCCCGAGGCCCAACTGGACCGCTTCCTGCTGAAGCTGACGATCCCGCTGCCCTCCCGCGAGGACGAGATCGACGTCCTGACCCGCCACGCCTCGGGCTTCGACCCCCGCGACCTGCGAGCAGCGGGTGTACGCCCTGTCGCCGGCCCGGCCGACCTCGAGGCCGCCCGCGCCGCCGTGGCCGAGACGACCGTCTCCGCCGAGATCACGGCCTACGTCGTGGACATCTGCCGCGCCACCCGCCAGTCCCCCTCACTCACTCTGGGCGTCTCCCCCCGAGGCGCCACCGCACTGCTCGCCGCCGCCCGCGCCTGGGCCTGGCTGACGGGCCGTGACTACGTCACTCCCGACGACGTGAAGGCTCTGGCGCTGCCCGCCCTCCGGCATCGGGTCCAACTGCGCCCGGAGGCGGAGATGGAGGGCGTGACCGCCGACTCGGTCATCAACTCGGTCCTCGCCCAGGTCCCGGTACCCCGCTGATGCCGCTCACCGGACGCGCCGCCCTCGTCGCGGCCCTCGGCTCCCTCCCCGTCGGCCTGCTGGAGCCCAGTTGGACGGGCCTCCTCGCGGTCAACGGCTCACTGGCGCTGGCCTGCGCCTGTGACTTCGCGCTCGCGGCGCCCGTACGACGCCTTGTCCTCACTCGCTCCGGCGACACCTCCACTCGTCTCGGCGAAACCGCCGACATCACTCTGACCGTCACCAACCCGTCCCGCCGCCCGCTGCGGGGACGGCTGCGGGACGCGTGGCCACCCAGTAGTTGGAAATTGGGCACCGAGGTCGAGGGCTCCCGGCACCGTCTGGACATCCCGGCCGGCGAACGACGCCGTGTGACAAGCCGGTTGAGCCCCACCCGCCGCGGGGACCGCCAAGCCGACCGCGTCACGATCCGCTCCTACGGGCCCCTCGGGCTGTTTTCCCGTCAGGGCACCCACCGAGTGCCCTGGTCACTACGGGTTTTGCCCCCTTTCACCAGCCGAAAGCATCTCCCGTCGAAACTCGCTCGATTGCGTGAACTAGACGGTAGGACAACCGTTCTGACACGCGGTGAAGGCACCGAATTCGACAGCCTCCGCGAGTACGTCCCCGGCGACGACACCCGCTCCATCGACTGGCGAGCCACCGCCCGCCAGTCCGCCGTCGCCGTACGCACCTGGCGCCCGGAGCGCGACCGGCGCATCCTGCTGGTCCTCGATACCGGCCGCACCTCGGCCGGTCGCGTCGACGACGTACCCCGCCTGGACGCCTCGATGGACGCGGCCCTCCTCCTGGCGGCTCTCGCCTCCCGCGCCGGCGACCGCGTGGACCTGCTCGCTTACGACCGACAGGTACGCGCCCTGGTCCAGGGCAAGTCCGCCGGCCAGCTCCTGCCGTCCCTCGTCACGGCGATGGCCACGCTGGAGCCGGAACTGGTCGAGACCGACGCCCGAGGTCTCACGGCAACCACCCTGCGTACGGCACCGCGCCGCTCGCTGATCGTCCTGCTGACATCGCTCGACACGGCCCCCGTCGAGGAGGGCCTGCTGCCGGTGCTCCCCCAGCTCACTCAGCGCCACACGGTCCTAGTGGCCTCGGTGGCCGACCCGCATATCGCGCGCATGGCACAGGGCAGAGGAAACATCGACGCGCTGTATGAGGCCGCGGCGGCGGCGCAGGCTCAGCATGAACGGGAGCGCACGGCCGAGCAGCTTCGTCGCCATGGGGTGACGGTCGTGGACGCGACGCCGGAGGAACTTGCTCCCGCATTGGCCGACGCCTATCTGGCACTGAAAGCGGCGGGCCGTCTCTGAGGCGTATTCACGCTTCCCCCTCTTCGGAGGGAAAACTGCCCTGAACGCAGAAAACCCCCGCACCGTATGGTGCGGGGGTTTCCCTTAAAATTAGTTCGGCGGCGTCCTACTCTCCCACAGGGTCCCCCCTGCAGTACCATCGGCGCTGTGAGGCTTAGCTTCCGG
>NZ_SRRT01000010.1 GCF_004784475.1 Streptomyces bauhiniae | reverse complement strand
CGGCTGAGCGCGAGCGCGGGGGACGACATGAGCAGCATCATCAGCGTCGTGCCGGCCGCCAGGGCTCCGGCGCGCAGGGCGTTCTTCTTGTCCACGCTCCCCAAGTTAGCGAACCGCCGTACCGGCCCCTCAGGGCCCGCTGTGCCCCAGCCCCGCCTGCACCGCGGCCAGCAGCGCCCCCAGCCTCGGGGACGCCGTCAGCTCCTCCAGCGGCACCGGTCGGCCCTGGGGGTCGGACACCGGCAGGCGCCAGTTCGGGTACTGGTCCCAGGTGCCGGGCACGTTCTGCGGGCGCCGGTCCCCGATGCCGTCCGGGAGCCAGATGCCGACCAGCCGGGCCGGGGTACGCAGCAGGAACCGGTGGAAGCCCTGGATCTCGGCCTCCTCGTCACTGCCGGGCGGCCCGGCGGCGGGCGCGTCCAGCAGCCCGAGGCTGCCGAGCAGGGCCAGCCACTCGGCGGTGTCCGCGACCGCGTCGGCCCGCTCGTCGGCGCCGGACTTGATGAGCAGGCCGAGCTTCTCCCGCAGGTCGACGTGCTCGCCGGTGAGCCGGGCCGCCGTGGGCGGCAGGTCGTGCGTGGTCGCGGTGGCCAGGCAGTCCTCGCGCCAGCTCTCCGGCGGCAGCGGACGGCCGTCGCCGGTCCAGTCCCGCTCGAACCACAGCACGGAGGTGCCCAGCACCCCGCGCCGCTGCAGCGTCTCCCGCACGCCGGGCTCGACGGTGCCCAGGTCCTCCCCGATCACCAGCGCGCCCGCGCGGGACGCCTCCAGCGCGAGCAGGGCGAGCATCGCCTCGGCGTCGTAGCGGACGTAGGTGCCGTCGGTGGGCGGGCTGCCCTCGGGGACCCACCAGAGCCGGAACAGGCCCATCACGTGGTCGATGCGCAGCGCGCCCGCGTACCGGAACAGCGCGCGCAGCAGTTGCCGGTACGGGAGGTGGCCGGACTCCGCGAGCCGGTCCGGGCGCCAGGGCGGCAGGCCCCAGTCCTGGCCGCGCGCGTTGAAGGCGTCGGGCGGGGCGCCGACCGACATGCCGGCGGCGAAGTGGTCCTGCTGGGACCAGGCGTCGGCGCCGACCGGATGCACGCCGACCGCGAGGTCGTGCACGATCCCGATCGGCATCCCGGCCTCCTCGGCGGCCCGCTGGGCGGCGCGGAGCTGCCCGTCGGTGAGCCAGGCGAGCCGGGTGTGGAACTCGACCCGGTCGGCGAGGCGGGCGCGGGCCCGCGCGGTCTCCGCCGAGCGGGGGTCGCGCAGCGGCTCCGGCCAGGTCCGCCAGTCCGGGCCGTGCTCCTCGGCCAGCGCGTACCAGGTGGCGTGGTCCTGAAGCGCCTGGCCCTCCTCCGCCCGGAAGGCGTCGTACGCGGCCTGCCGGCCGGGGCCGAGCGGGACCCGTACGACCTGCTCCAGCGCCTGGCGCTTCAGCTCCCACACCGCGTCGCGGTCGATGAGGGCGCCCTTGTCGAGGACGTCGGCGCGCAGCCGCTCGGCCCGCTCGCGCAGCCGGGGGTTCAGCTCGGCGTAGGAGTACTCCGGGACGTCCTCGACGCGCAGGTGCACCGGGTCGGGGAAGCGGCGGGAGGAGGGGCGGTACGGGGAGGGGTCGGTGGGGGCGCCGGGTACGGCCGCGTGCAACGGGTTGACCTGCACGAATCCGGCGCCGTGGGTCCGTCCGGCCCAGGCGGCCAGCTCGGCGAGGTCCCCGAGGTCGCCCATGCCCCAGGAGCGGTGGGAGAGCACGGAGTAGAGCTGGGCGAGCAGCCCGTAGGAGCGGCCCGTGGGGGCGGGGAGGCGCTCGGGGGCGACGATGAGGTGGGCGTGGCCGGTACGTCCGTCGGGGGCGGTGACGGTGACGTGGTGGACGCCGGTGGGGAGGTCGTCGACGGCGGTGTGCCGCTCGCCCTGCTCGGTGTCGATCTCCATCCGGGTGCCCGGCGGCAGGACGTCGAAGGGGTCCGGGAGGGCGGGGGTGCCGGTGCCGGCGGCGGGCTGGCCGGTCCAGCGGACCACGGTGGGCGGCAGCAGCCGCTCCCGCAGCTCGCGCTCCCGCTCGACGAGGGCGGTACGGACGGCGTCCGGGGTGCTCGCGTCGACGTCCAGGGCGCGCAGGGCGGCGATCACGGCGGGGGCGGGCACCGCGACGACGATCTCCGGGGAGGGGCTGTAGGAGGTGGCGACGCCGTGCAGCTCCGCGAGGGCGCGCAGCTCGTCGTCGTCCAGCGCCGCGGCCATCTACTCGGCCGGGCCGAAGCGGACCGGGACGGGGTCGGCGTCACCGGTGAGCGGGACGGTGTCGGCGAGCGGGGGCTCGCTGGTGAGTGGCTCGGCGCCGGGCAGCGGCGGCTCGCTGGTGAGCGGTGCCTCCACACAGGCGCTCTCCGCGCTGAACGCGCAGTCGGCGGGCGTCTCCGCCTCGGGTTTCCACTGGGCGGGCAGGAACAGGTGAACCGCTGCGGCCACGGGAGCCTCCTTGGTCACGGGGGGCGGGTGCGTTTCGCCGGATTACCCAGCCCTACCCAGACACACGGCTGCCACGCCCGCACGCGGGAGTGATCCACCGCTCGGGGGCGGGGCGATAGAGGGGGTGTGAGACTGTTCCGCCCCATGGGGGGCCACCGGGAGAAGGACGACGGCGCCCTGCTCAGGGCCGTCGCGGCGGGCGACCAGGCCGCGCTCGCCGACCTGTACGACCGGCACGCGGGCTGGCTGCACGCCCGGCTGGCCCGGCGCTGCGCCGACCCGGAGGTGGTCCGGGAGGTGCTCCAGGACACCTTCGTCACGGTGTGGCGCTCGGCTTCCGGGCACCGGGGCGCGGAGGCGGGCGGCTGGCTGTGGACGATCGCCGCCCGGCGCCTGGTCGACGCCCGCCGCGCCCAGGAGCGCTCCGCGCGGGTCGCGCCGGAGCCGGAGGCGGCCGCCGTGCCGTCCGCCGAGGACCGGGTGCTGGCCGGGCTGGAGTACGGCGATGTCGGAACCGCCCTGGACCGGATCTCCCCCGAGCTGCGCGAGGTGCTGCGCGCGACCGTGGTCGACGGCCTGACCACCCGCGAGGCGGCCCGGCTGCTCGGCATACCCGAGGGCACCGTCAAGTCCCGCGCCCGGCGCGCCCGTACCGAACTGCGCGCCGCACTGGCCCAGTTGAACCCGTCCCCGCTGGGAGGCCCGGCATGAGCAGGCAGTGGCACACGAGCGAGGACCGGGCCGCCCGGTACGCCGACGGCTCCCTGCCGGAGCCGGACGCCTGGTCCCTGGAGAAGCACCTGGAGTCCTGCGCGGCCTGCGCGTCCCGCGTCTCGGCGGCGGTACGGGGGACGGCGGCGGGGGCGGTGCTCACCGACGTACGGGCCGCGGTGCTGGCCTCCGCCGTGCGGGAGGTGCCCGTGTCCCGGTTCGCCCGGCTGCTGTGGGCGGCGGGGCCCGCCGTGCGCGGTGCCTGGTCGGCGGCGCTGCTGGTGGTGGCCGGGGCCGCGCTGCTGCTGGGCCAGTTCCGGGGCGCCCCGGAGGCGCGGACGCTGCTGCTGGCGCTCGCCCCGGTGGTGCCGGTGGCCGGGGTCGCCCTGTCCTACGGCCCGCACGCCGACCCGCTGCACGAGCTGGCCGCCTCCACCCCGGGTGGCGGGCTGCGGCTGGCCCTGACCCGGACGGCGGCCGTGCTCGCGGTGAGTCTGCCGGTGCTGACCCTCACCGGGCTGCTGCTGCCCGCCTCCGGCGCCCCGGCCGCCGCCGCGTGGCTGCTGCCGGGGCTGGCGCTGACGCTGGCCACCCTGGCGCTGGCCCCGCTCACCGGATTCCGTATCGCGTCCGCCCTGACGGCGGGCGGCTGGCTGTGCGCGGTGCTCGCGCCGTCGCCGGGGGAGATCGGCGCCCGGCTGGCCCGGTGCCTCGACGGCGCCCCGGCCCAGTCCGCGTGGGCGGCCGCGGTCGCCCTGAGCGCCCTGCTGCTGGCGGCCCGCCGCACCGCGTACGACCACACCAACTGACTGAGGAGCCCTCTTGTCCATCCGCGTCACCGGGCTGTGTGTCCGGCATCGCAGAACCGTCGCCCTCGACTCCGTCGATCTGGAGCTGGGCACCGGCGTCCACGGCCTGCTCGGGCCGAACGGCGCCGGGAAGACCTCGCTGATCCGGGTGCTCGCCACGGTGGGCCGCCCCTCGGCCGGCCGCGTGGAGCTGCTCGGCCGGGACAGCGGCAGCCCGCGCGAGCGTTCCGAGATACGGGGCGAACTCGGTTATCTCCCGCAGGAGTTCGGCTACTACCCGGCCTTCACCGTGCGGGAGTTCGTGGCCTACGTGGCCTGGCTGAAGGAGGTCCCGGCCGACCGGGTTCCGGCCGCCGTGGAGGGGGCGGTGCGGCGGGTGGGCCTCGCGGACCGGGCCGACGCGAAGATGCGGACGCTGTCCGGCGGCATGATCCGCCGGGTCGGCATCGCGCAGGCTGTCGTCAACGACCCCAGCGTGCTGCTGCTGGACGAACCCACCGCCGGGCTCGACCCCGAGCAGCGGGTGGAGTTCCGCGAGCTGCTGCGCGAACTCGGCACCTCGGCCACGGTGGTGGTCTCCACCCACCTGGTGGAGGACGTGGCCGCCGCCTGCACGGAGGTCACCCTGCTGGACGAGGGCCGGATCGCGTACCGGGGCACCCCCGCCTCGCTGACCGGGCTCGGCGAGACCTCCGACGGCCCCGGCGACCACCCCATCGAGCGCGGCTACACGGCGGCGCTGCGGGCCCACCGGGCGCAGGGCGCCACGGACGCGCGGGAGACGGTGTGACGACCACGACCACGACCACCGCCCCGGCCGTGCCGGAGGCACCCGTCCGCGTCCCCCACCCGCTCCGCGCCGAGGCCCTCCGGGGCTTCCCCCCGCTCGCCGGGGCGGCCGTCCTGCTGCTGTTCGGGGCGGTGCTGCCCGCCTCCGCCGACGCCTGGCAGGGCGACTGGGCGGCGACCGCCGATCACCTGCACGACGCGCTGGTGATCGCCCTGCCGTTCGCCGCCGCGGCCGGCTGCTGGCAGGGGGGCCGGGAGCGACGGCGCCGTACCGAGGAGCTGTGGGGTACGGCCGTCCGCGCGCCGCTCACCAGGCTGCTGGTGTCCGCCCTGCCGGTCGCCCTCTGGGTGGCCGTCGGCCATCTGCTCGCCGTGGCCCTGACGACGCTCACCACCTGGCCGTACGTCCGGGGCGACCACCCGCATCTCAGCCCGGTGCCCGGAGACACCGCCGCCCTGATGGCGGCGACACTGCTGGGACACGTGGTGGGCCGGGCCGCCTCCACCCCGCTCGCGGCCCCTCTGCTGGGTGCGGCCGGGTACGTGGTGCTCGGAACGGCGGGCTACCAGGATGCCGTCAGCCCGCTCGACCCGGCCAGGCCCGCCGTGAACGGTTTCTGGCCGGTGTGGTGGCAGCCGCTCGCCATGGCCGCCTGGACGCTCGGCCTGGCCTTCGCCCTCACCCTGGCGTACGCGGCCCGGCGCCGGGCGACCGCTTTGGTGCCGCTGGCCGTCGCCCTGGCCGCCGCGCTGCTGCTGTCCACCGGGAGCGGCCCGTGGCGGCCGGACCCGCTCGCCCACCGCCAGGTGTGCGACACCTCCACCACGCCCGCCGTCTGCGTCAACGCCCGCTACTCCGGCATGCTCCCCCAGGTACGCGCGGCCCTGTCCGGAGTCACCGGCAAGCTGCGCGGCGTGCGCAACCTCCCGGTCCGCTGGTCGGACCGGGGCACCGAGCCGCGCGCCGACGAGGCCGCCCTGCCGATGCTGACGCCGTTCGGCTGGTACGTCGTACGGGGGCGGCTGATGAAACCGGAGCAGTACGCGTGGGAGGCGGTGGCGGCCCTGCGCGGCGACTGCGGCGAGGAGCCCGAGCGGGTGCTGCCGGCGGACGACGCCGTACAGGCGTACCTGGCGCCGAACCCTCAGCAACGCAACTTCGACGCCGACGACGCGAAGGGCGATGCGGCCAGACGCGCCCACCTCCGCGCAAGCCAGGCCGCCCGCGCCAAGCTGGCCGGCATGGACGAGCAGCGCCGCCGCACCTGGCTCTCCGCCTACTTCGCGGCCCGCGCGGCCTGCGACGCCGAGGGGGTGCCGGCCCTGTGAACCCCGGTCTCCCGCTCTACGCCCGCTCCCGCGCCCTCCCGCAGACCCTGGCCGCCCTCGCCGCGACCACCGGCTTCGCCGTCTGGGCGGCCGGGGCGCTGGACGCCTACCTGGACCCCGGCCGCCGGGTGCCCGTGGTGGCGCTCGCCCCGCTGCTGGCCGCCGCCGCGATCGGCGCGAGCCTGCGCTCCGACTCCGACGAGCTGGACCGTACGGCCGTACGCCCCTGGTGGCCCCGGCGGCTGGCGCATCTGCTCGCGCTGACCGCGCTCGCCTCGGCGGTGCTGCCGGTGGCCGTCGCCGGGCACGCGGAGACGTTCGGGCCCCCGGCGATGATCCGGAACGTCCTGGGCTGCGTGGGGATCGTGGCGCTCGCCGCCGTCGCCCTCGGGGCCCGGCTGAGCTGGCTGCCCGCCTTCGGGTACGTGTCCGCCGCCTACCTGGCCTCCTCCGGCCCCCGCGGCCGGGCGGCCACGGTGTGGGCGTGGCCGGTGCAGCCGGGGACGCAGCCCGGCGCCTGGGCCGCCGCGCTGGCCGCCTTCGCGCTGGGCACCGCGCTGTACGCCGTCCGGGGGGCGCGCCCCGGCGGCTGACGCCCCCGTGGCCGGGGCCCGGAGCGTCAGGCCGAGATGCCATCGATCCGGGCCAGGGCGGCCTCCGCGCCGTAGGGCTGGAGGTAGGGGAGCCAGCGGGGGTCGCGGTGGCCGGTGCCGATGATGCGCCAGGCGAGGCCCGTGGGCGGGGCCGGCTGGTGGCGCAGGCGCCAGCCGAGTTCGACCAGGTGGCGGTCGGCCTTGACGTGGTTGCAGCGGCGGCAGGAGGCCACCACGTTGTCCCAGACGTGCTTGCCCCCGCGTGAGCGCGGGATGACGTGGTCGACGCTGGTTGCGACGCCACCGCAGTACGCGCACCGGCCCCCGTCCCGCGCGAACAGCGCGCGCCGGGTGAGGGGAACGGGCCCCCGGTAGGGAACCCGCACGAAACGCTTGAGCCGGACCACGCTGGGTGCGGGGACTGTGACGGACGCGCTGTGCAGATAGGCGCCGGATTCCTCGAGGGAGACGGCCTTGTTCTCCAGGACGAGGACGAGCGCGCGGCGGAGCGGTACGACGCCGAGGGGCTCGTACGACGCGTTGAGGACCAGGACATGCGGCACAGGGGCCTCCTTGGGCGTCGGCGGCGCGTGGCTCGCGCCGGGACGATCTGGTTCAGTCTCCCCTCATGCCTGCTCCGAGCGCCACCATGTGCCGGTAACGGGCTCGAAGTGTTTTCGACCACATGAGCGGCGCCGTCCGCTCCGCAGGGCCTGTTCAGGCGCGGGCGGGGCAGGGAGCCTCCGGAGAAGCGGCGAGTGGGTGCGCGATGCCCCGTTAGTGTGGTGGTTCTGTCCGCCCGGTGACCTTCCCGTGACCTTGCCCGCCCCCGCCGGCGCGGACCGCAGCACCATGGAGGTACCCGCCGTGTCCCTGCCCGTCGCCCTGCTGGCCGCCGGAGTCTCGCCGTCTCCCTCGCCATCGGGCTCGGACCCGGCCGTGCCCTCGCTCCAGGACGCCCAGGAGAACGCGGCGAACGCGGCGAGCTGGGTCGAGCAGAACTGGTCGACCTGGCTGGCGATGGGGCTGCAGATCCTGCTGATCGTGGTCATCGCCGTCGCGCTGCGCGCGGTCGTGCGCCGGGCCATCACCAAGCTGATCGAGCGGATGAACCGCACCGTGCAGGCGGTGGACCAGTCCCCGCTGGGCGGGCTGCTGGTCAACAACGAGCGGCGCCGTCAGCGCTCGGCCGCCATCGGCTCGGTACTGCGCTCGGTGGCGTCCTTCACCATCCTCGGCACGGCCGCCCTGATGGTGCTCTCCACCTTCAAGATCGACCTGGCCCCGCTGCTCGCCTCCGCCGGTGTCGCCGGTGTGGCGATCGGTTTCGGCGCCCGGAACCTGGTCACCGACTTCCTGTCCGGCGTCTTCATGATCATCGAGGACCAGTACGGCGTCGGCGACACCATCGACGCCGGGGTGGCGACCGGCGAGGTCGTCGAGGTCGGCCTGCGCGTGACCAAGCTGCGCGGCGACAACGGCGAGATCTGGTACGTGCGCAACGGCGAGGTCAAGCGCATCGGCAACCTCTCCCAGGGCTGGGCCACGGCGGGCGTGGACGTCACCGTCCGCGCCGACGAGGACCTGGACAAGGTCAAGTCCGTACTGGACGAGGTCGCCGAGAAGATGGGCAAGGAGGAGCCGTGGAACGAGCTGCTCTGGAGCCCCATCGAGGTGCTGGGCCTGGACAGCGTGCTCATCGACTCCATGGTCATCCGGGTCTCCGCCAAGACCATGCCGGGCAAGTCGGTGTCGGTCGAGCGCGAGCTGCGCTGGCGGATCAAGCGGGCCTTCGACCGGGCGAGCATCCCGATCATCGGCGGTGCCACGGCCGTGGTCCCGGAGGAGACCCCGGACCCCTCGGCCACCGTCGCCGCGCCCTCGGCGTTCAACAACGCAACCTCCCCGCAGTCCCTGGCCACCAACCCGCTCACCACGCCGAAGCCTCCGGTGAAGTAACGGCGCTCCGAAGGGGCTTGCTTCGTTGACGGACTCTCCCGCCTGCGCCTAGGTTTCCCTGGCCGAGGAGCCCGTCGTACGCGAGGGAGTTCGCCCGTGAGACTGACCGTGGTCGGCGGAGGTTCGACCTACACCCCGGAACTCGTCGACGGCTTCGCCCGGTTGCGGGACACGCTGCCGGTGACCGAGCTGGTGCTGGTGGACCCGGCGGCGGACCGGCTGGAGCTGGTGGGCGGCCTGGCCCGGAGGATCTTCGCCCGGCAGGGGCATCCCGGCCGGGTGGTCACCACCTCCGACCTGGACGCCGGGGTGGCGGGCGCGGACGCCGTACTGCTCCAGCTCCGGGTGGGCGGGCAGGCGGCGCGCGAGCGGGACGAGACCTGGCCGCTGGAGTGCGGGTGCCTGGGCCAGGAGACGACCGGCGCGGGCGGGCTGGCCAAGGCGCTGCGTACGGTCCCGGTGGTGCTGGACATCGCGGAGCGGGTCCGGCGGGCGAACCCGGACGCGTGGATCATCGACTTCACCAACCCGGTCGGCATCGTCACCCGCGCCCTGCTGAAGGAGGGCCACCGCGCGGTCGGCCTGTGCAATGTGGCGATCGGCCTCCAGCGGAAGTTCGCCGCCCTGCTCGGCACCGACCCCGGCGAGGTCCACCTCGACCACGTCGGCCTCAACCACCTCACCTGGGAGACCGCCGTACGCCTCGGCGGCCCCGACGGCGAGGACGTCCTCCCCCGGCTGCTGGCCGAGCACGGTGACGCCGTAGCCGCCGACCTGCGGCTGCCGCGCCCCCTGCTGGAGCGGTTGGGCGCGATCCCGTCGTACTACCTGCGGTACTACTACCTGCACGACGAGGTGGTGGGCGAGCAGCGGATCAAGCCCTCGCGGGCGGCCGAGGTCGCGGCGCTGGAGCGGGAGCTGCTGGCGATGTATGCCGACCCGGCGCTGGACGAGAAGCCCGCGCTGCTGGCCCGGCGCGGCGGGGCCTTCTACTCGGAGGCGGCCGTGGACGTGGCGGCGGCCCTGCTGGGCGGCGGGGGCAGCCCGTACCAGGTGGTGAACACGGTCAACGGGGGCACGCTGCCGTTCCTCCCCGACGACGCGGTGATCGAGGTGCCCGCGGCGGTCGGCCCGGCCGGGGCGAAGCCGCTCCCGGTGCCGGGCGTCGACCCGCTGTTCGCGGGGCTGATGGCGAACGTGACGGCGTACGAGGAACTCGCGCTGGACGCGGCCCTGCGCGGGAGCCGGAACCGGGTGTTCCGGGCGCTGCTGGCGCACCCGCTGGTGGGCCAGTACGCCTATGCCGAGACGCTCACCGACCTCCTCCTCGCGCACAACCGGGAGCACCTGGCGTGGGCCTGACCGGGACCGTCCTCGCCGTCGACGCGGGCAACAGCAAGACCGACGTGGCCGTGCTCGACGCGGCCGGCGAGGTGCTGGCCACGGCACGCGGCGGCGGCTTCCGGCCCCCGGTGGTGGGCGTGGAGCGGGCGTTGGCGGCGCTGGCCGAGCCGGTGGAACGGGCGCTGGCCGAGGCGGGGGTGCCGTACGTCTCGCACGTCTCGGCCTGTCTGGCCAACGCCGATCTCCCGGTGGAGGAGGAGCAGTTGGCGGCGGCGGTGAGCGCGCGGGCGTGGGGCGCGTCGGTGGCGGTGCGCAACGACACCTTCGCCGTCCTGCGCGCCGGGGTGGCCGAGCCGCGGGGCGTGGCCGTGGTGTGCGGGGCGGGCATCAACTGCGTCGGCATGCGCCCCGACGGCCGTACGGCACGCTTCCCCGCCCTGGGCAGGCTCTCCGGCGACTGGGGCGGCGGCTGGGGCCTGGCCGAGGAGGCCCTGTGGCACGCGGCCCGCGCGGAGGACGGCCGGGGCGGGCCGACCGAGCTGTCCCGCACCCTTCCGGCGCACTTCGGCCTGCCCACGATGGCGGCCCTGATCGAGTCCCTGCACCTCGGCCGGCTCGCCCCGGCCCGCCGCCACGAGCTGACCCCGGTCCTCTTCGCCACGGCGGCCGACGGCGACCCGGTGGCCCGCTCCCTGGTCGACCGCCTGGCGGAGGAGGTGACCCGGATGGCAAAGATCGCCCTGGCCCGCTTGGACCTCCTCACCGAACCCACCCCGGTCCTCCTGGGCGGCAGCGTCCTCGCAGCGGGCCACCCCCAACTGGACGAGGGCATCCGCACCCGCCTCACCACCCAAGCCCCGCTCGCAGAACCCCAGTTGGTCACCGCTCCCCCGGTCCTGGGCGCAGCCTTGCTCGGCCTGGACCACCTGGCCGTAACACCCGAGGCACTGGAGCGGGCCCGCCTGGCCTGGGAGCCGAGCCGCACCTGAACCAGCGCCGCCAGAACGCCCAGGGGAACCAACGTGAGTGACTCCGCGTGTTTCTGGACAGACGGGGTAGAGCCCCGCTTCGTGCCCCGATCCGATCAAGATGCGGTGAAGGCTGGTGCGGAGGGGGGCGTGGGCGGCGATACTGGCGGCCAACGGATGACCATGGGGGAGGTCAGGTGACACAACCGCCGCAGAGCAGAGCCGCGTTCGCACCACCGGCCACCTCGGCCACCGCCACGATCCCCGCCCAGCGCGGGCCCTCCGGCCTGCCTCCCGTGCGGCGCACCGCGTTCGCCGAGGGGGCCGAGCGGCTGCGGGACGCCGCGACCACGGAGCCGGGGCGGCTGCGGGTCATCGGGGCCGTACTCGCCCTGCTGGTCGTCGCGTTCGGGGCCGTCACCGCCTGGCAGAGCGGGGAGCGGGCGAGTGCCGCCGACGACGTGCTGACCCGCAGCCAGCCGCTCAGCTCGGGCGCGGCCGCGATCTACCGCTCGCTGGCCGACGCCAACACCGCGGCCTCCACCGGCTTCCTGGCCGGCCCGAGGGAGAGCGCCGCGAACCGGGAGCGGTACGAGGACGACATCCGTACCGCCGCCTCCGGCCTGGTCCGCGCCGCCGCCGACACCGAGCCGGGCTCGCCCTCCGAGGCCACCGTCCGCAAGCTGAACCGGCTGCTGCCCGAGTACAAGGGCCTCATCGAGCAGGCCCGCGTCTACAACCGCCAGGGCTACCCGGTGGGCGGCGCCTATCTGCGGTACGCCAACGAGAAGATGCAGACGGAGATGCTCCCGGCCGCGCAGGACCTGTACACCAAGGAGAACCAGCGGCTGGACGCCGACTACGCGGACGCCACCCCCTACCCCTGGGCGGCGATCGCGCTGGGCCTGCTCGCGCTGGCCGCGCTGGGACTCGCCCAGTACCGGGACTTCCGCCGCACCAACCGCGTCCTGAACCACGGCCTGGTCGCCGCCTCGGCCGCGACCGTGGTGGTGCTGCTGTGGCTGGTCGTCGGCCACACCGTGGCCCGCTCCGGGCTGTTCGGCTCCTACGACCACGGCATCCGCTCGCTGAACGTGCTGCACAACGCCCAGATCGCCGCCCTGAAGGCGCGCGGCAACGAGAACCTGAGCCTGGTGGCGCGCGGAGCGGAGACCGTCGAGGTGAAGGGCACCAAGCAGGACGCGTACTACTACGCCTTCGACCGCGACCTCGCCACGCTGGACGCCCGCCTCACCGAGGCCCGGCGGCTCGCCGACGACGACAAGGGCGGCGCACCGGTCGACTCGGCCCTGGGCGACTCGGCCGAGTGGAAGAAGCGGCACAAGACGGCCCGGACCGAGGACGAGCGGGGCAACTACCAGCGCGCCCTTGACCAGGTGATCGGCGCCGACGACACCACCGGCGCCGCTTTCGACGGCGTGGACGGCAGCCTGACCCGCGCGCTGGACCACGAGCAGACGGAGTTCGACCGGGCCGCAGCCGACGGCCGGGACGCCATGACCGGGCTGCCCGAGGGCGCGGCCGTGCTCGGCGTCCTGGGCGCGGCGGGCGCGGTGTTCGGCATCGGGCGCAGGCTTTCGGAGTACCGGTGACAGGGGGCCAGGCGATGGAGGCGGCGCGGAGGCGCACCCGGTTGCGCGGCTGGGGCGGGGTCGGCGCGATGGCGGTGCTGTGCGCGCTGGCACTGGCGTTCGTGCTGCTGCTCCCCCGTACCCAGGCGCACCCGGCGGCCGGTACGGGACCGGCGGGCCGGAGCCTGGTCACCGGCAGCCCCGCCCGCGCGGACGACTGCGAGGAGCCGTCGGCGCAGAACCGCACCCCTGCCCCGTCCGGCGCGGACGGCCCGACCATCGACGCCATCAAGGCCCGCAAGGGCGACAAGCGCAAGCTGATCGTGGGCATCGACCAGAACAGCTACCGCTGGGGGTACCGCAACCCCAACACCGAGGGCGCGGAGCTGGAGGGCTTCGACATCGACCTGGTGCACCGCATCGCCGAGGACATCCTCGGCAGCCCGGACGACGTCCAGTTCAAGGCGATCCCGACCAGCCAGCGCATCCCCGCGATCCAGGACGGCACGGTCGACATGGTGGTCCGCACGATGACCATCACCTGCGACCGGCTGCGCGACGTGGCGTTCTCCGCCCCCTACTTCAAGACCGGCCAGCAGCTCCTCGTCCCCGACGCCTCCGCCATCAAGGGCTACGACTCCACGCTGGCCGGCAAGAAGGTCTGCACGGCGGCCGGTTCGACCGCGTACGGCAGGCTGAAGGCGGACCGGGAGCGCAAGGCGCTGCCCGCCACCACGGACTTCTCCGCGACCGTCCCCAACCAGTTGGACTGCCTGGTCAGGCTCCAGCTCGGCGAGGCGGACGCGGTGGTCACCGACGGCGCGCTGGCCGCCAGCCAGGCCGCGCAGGACCCCACGGTGAAGGTGCTGGGCAAGCCGTTCACCACCGAGTACTACGGCGTGGCGATGAAGAAGGACGCCACCGACCTCGTACGCCGCGTCAACCGCGTGCTGGTGGACTACCGGGCCCACGGCTGGCAGGCGTCGTACGACAAGTGGCTGTCGGCCACACTGGGCGAGGACGCGCGGTCCTCCAGACCGCCCGCCCCGAAGTACCTGCGCGAGAGCTGAAGCACGCACGGGCCGGATGGACCACACAGCAGCGAGAGGTGATCGATGGGCGTCACGGACCCCGCCGGGCCGGTGATGGACCGGGACGAGGTGGACCGTGCGCTGGCGCGGCTCGGCCAGGAGCACGAGGCCATCGAGACCTCGCTGTTCGCGCTCCAGGACCACGCCGGCCGCCGTCTGCTGGAGGGCGCCGAGCTGACCGGGGTGACCAAGGAGCGGTGGGCCGCCACGGAGGCGTCGATCACCCTGCTGTGGACCTGCTTCGACGCGTACACCGACGCGCTGCGCCAGGCCCGCGAGATCCGCTCCCGGCGCCGCTGGTCCAGCCGGGAGGACCTGGTGGAGCTGACCGCCTTGCTGCGCGGGGAGTCGGTCACCGTGGCGGGCGGCGCCTCGGGCTCGGCCGTGCTCAGCGAGAGCTTCACGCTGGCCGCGCTGGTGGACCGGATGAACGAGCTGTACGCGTCCTCGCTGGACATGGTGGTGGCCGCCGACGCGGTGTGGTCGGCGCTGCCCGCCCGCATCGACCTGCTCGCCGCCGAACTCCAGCGCACCCGCAGGCTGGCCCACTCCGTCGGCGTCCGCCCCGGCGAACACCCCTCCGGGGACGACCTGGAGGGCATCACCGCCACGCTGACCGCGCTGCGCGAGGACGTCGTCCGCGACCCGCTGGCGCACTGGGTGCCGGCCGGGGGCGGTTCGGCGCCCGGCGGGGGCCGCCCGGACACCACGGTGTACGACCGGGAGGCGCGGGCCCTTGAGGACGTGCGGCGGGAGATCG
This sequence comes from Streptomyces bauhiniae, assembly GCF_004784475.1. Taxonomy (GTDB): domain Bacteria; phylum Actinomycetota; class Actinomycetes; order Streptomycetales; family Streptomycetaceae; genus Streptomyces; species Streptomyces seoulensis. The sequence goes on along the minus strand of NZ_SRRT01000010.1, from coordinate 166,089 downwards.
AGGCGGTGCTCACCGTCCGGCAGGACGCCGAGGAGCGGCTGATCCGGCTGCGGGACGTGCTCTCGCGCGCCGACCGCACCCTGGCCGAGGCGCGTACCGCGCGCGGTGAGGTGCTGGCGAAGATCGCCGCGACCGAGGTCCCGGTGGTGAGCGGCCCGCCGACCGTGCTCCAGGAGCAGTTGGCGGCGGCGGCCGAGTACCGCCGCCAGGCCCGCTGGCACCGCCTCTCCCCGCTGCTGGAGTCGCTGGAGCAGCGGGCGGAGGACGAACTGCTGCGCGCCCGCGAGTCGTTGACGGCGGTCACCGCACCGCTCGCGGTCCGCGCCGAGCTGCGCGGCCGCCTCGACGCCTACCGCGCGAAGGTCACCCGGCACGGCCTGGCCGAGGACCGGCTGCTGATCGAGCGGTACGACGCGGCCCGCCGGATGCTGTGGAGCGCGCCCTGCGATCTGCGCGTGGCCGAACAGGCGGTGCTGCGCTACCAGCAGGCGGCGGCCGAACTGCTGGCCCCGCCGAGGGTCCCGGAGCAGTACGCGCCGGAGGACGGCAAGGGGGATCAGGAGTGAGCGAGGAACGGCGCGCCTGCCAGCGCCCCGACTGCGCGGGCACGTACGAGGACATGGGCGGCGGCGAGCTGTACTGCGACACCTGCGGGCTGGCCCCCGTGGTCCCGCCCAAGCCCAACCCCGCTCCCGAGCCGGTGGGTTCGGTCGGTTCGGCGCCGACCGGGATCAACGGCGGTGCCACCCGCAGTTCCTCGCAGTCCGCCCGCTCCCGGCGCTCGGTGTCGGGGCGGCTCTCCCGCTCGCTGTCGGGGAAGCAGGGCGGCCGCTCGGTGTCGGTGCGCGGCTCGGGCTCGGCCTCCGGGTCCTCGGCGCGCGGGCGGCTGGGCGCCGGTCTGGTCGTGGTGCCGCAGGTGCCGAGGCCCGACCCGCGCGCGATGGTGCTGGACAACCCTCAGGTGCCCGAGCGCAAGCGGTACTGCTCCCGCTCGGACTGCGGGGCGCCGGTGGGCCGGGCGCGCGGGGAACGGCCGGGGCGCACCGAGGGGTTCTGCACCAAGTGCGGACACCCGTACTCCTTCGTGCCCAAGCTGCGCGCCGGGGACATCGTGCACGGGCAGTACGAGGTGGCGGGGTGCCTGGCGCACGGCGGGCTGGGCTGGATCTACCTCGCGGTGGACCGCGCGGTGTCCGACCGGTGGGTGGTGCTCAAGGGCCTGCTGGACACCGGGGACCAGGACGCGATGGCGGCGGCGATCTCCGAGCGCCGGTTCCTGGCGGAGATCGAGCACGCGGGCATCGTCCGGATCTACAACTTCGTCGAGCATCTCGACCAGCGCACCGGCTCGCTGGACGGCTACATCGTCATGGAGTACGTCGGCGGCAAGTCCCTGAAGGAGATCGCCAACGCCCGCCGCACCCCGGACGGCAGGCGGGACCCGCTGCCGGTGGAGCAGGCGTGCGCGTACGGCATCGAGGCGCTGGAGGCGCTCGGCCATCTGCACAGCCGCAACCTGCTGTACTGCGACTTCAAGGTCGACAACGCCATCCAGACCGAGGACCAGCTCAAGCTGATCGACATGGGCGCGGTGCGCCGCATGGACGACGACGAGTCCGCGATCTACGGCACGGTCGGCTACCAGGCCCCCGAGGTCGCCGACGTCGGCCCCTCGGCGGCCAGCGACCTGTACACGGTGGGCCGCACCCTGGCCGTCCTCACCTTCGACTTCCAGGGCTACACCACCGTCTACGCCGACTCGCTGCCCGACCCGGACACCATCGAGGTCTTCCGCCGCTACGAGTCCTTCTACCGCTTCCTGGTCCGCGCCACCGATCCCGACCCGGCCCGCCGGTTCGCCTCCGCGCAGGAGATGGCCGACCAGCTCACCGGTGTGCTGCGCGAGGTCGTCTCGCTGAGCACCGGGCAGGCCCGGCCCGCGCTGTCGACCCTGTTCGGGCCCGAAGTGCGGGTCCCGGACACCGAGTTGTTCCCGGCGCTGGACGGCGAGGTGTCCCGGCTCGGCGCCCGCGCGCTGCCCGGTCCGGACCGAACGCCCGCTCTGCCGCCCGCGCTGGTCAGGCCGGTCGACACCCCGGCCGCCGCGCTGGCGCTGCCCGTACCGCTGGTCGACCCGAACGACCCGAACGCCGGTTTCCTGGCCGGCCTCGCCGCCTCCGCGCCGGGCGAGCTGATCGCCGCGCTGGAGTCGGCCCCCGGCCAGGGCGTGGAGACCCGCCTCAGAAGGGTGCGGGCCCGGCTGGAGCACGGCGACCGGGAGAGCGCGCTCGCGACGCTGGCCCGGCTGGACGGGGAGCGGCCCGACGACTGGCGGGTGGTCTGGTACCGGGGCGTGGCCGCCCTGGTCACCGGCGACTTCGAGAGCGCCGCCCTCGCCTTCGACGCGATCTACGACGCCTTTCCCGGCGAGGCCGCGCCCAAGCTGGCGCTCGGCCTGTGCGCGGAGGTGCTGGGCCAGTTGGACAATGCCGCCGAGTACTACCGGCTGGTGTGGGCGACCGACCCGAGCTTCGTCAGCGCCGCGTTCGGCCTGGCGCGGGTGCGGCTGGCGAGCGGGGACCGGGCGGGCGCCGTACGGACGCTGGAGTCGGTCCCGGAGTCGTCCATCCACTACACGGCCGCGCGGGTCGCGGCGGTGCGGGCGCGGCTGCGGCAACGCACGGCGGCCGCGGGTGACGTACCGTTCCTGGACGACCTGACCGCCGCGGCGGGCCAGGTCGAGGCGCTGGACGCGTACGGGCTGGACCCGGCGCGACGCGAGCGGTTGTCGGCCGAAGTCCTCGGCTGCGCCCTGGACTGGATACTCTCCAGGGGTCAGGACACCGCTCGGCCGGTCACCGGCGGGCGGGTGCTGCTCGGCAGCGGTCTGGACGAGCGGGGCCTCCGCTTCGGACTGGAGCGCGCCTACCGCACGCTGGCCCGGCTGGCGCCCGGCGGCGAGGAGAGGATCAACCTGGTGGAACGGGCCAACCGTTACCGCCCCCGGACGTGGGTGTAGTCATGTCACAGATGCCCCAGCAGGCCGCACTGCCCAAGTGCCCGAGCTGCGCGGAACCGCTCGAAGCGGGCGACCTCTTCTGCGGCGCGTGCGGATACGACCTGTCCGCCGTGCCCGCGCCGCCCGCGGACCAGCCGACGCTGACCATGACCGGCGCGCCGGACGGCGATGTCGACTGGCCCGAGCCGGAGCCGGCCACCACCGGCAGCACCGAGCCGCGCGCCCACCGGGCCGCCGACGTGCCCGGCACCGACTCCGGCGGCACCCCGCTGCACGCGCCCGAACCGGCCGCGTCCGGGGTCCGCTTCGACCGGCCCGCCGAGCCGAGCGAGCCCGAGGAGTACCCGCTGCAGGCCCCCGACCCGCGGGTGGAGGCCCCCGCGCAGGTGTGCGTGGCCTGCCGCGCGGGCCGGGTGGACGGCGACGGCTACTGCGAGAACTGCGGGCACGCCCAGCCCCGCGAACGCGACCACATGGAGCGGGAGTCGGGCCCGGTGGCCGCGATCAGCGACCGGGGTCTGCGCCACCACCGCAACGAGGACGACTTCACCGTCGCGCACACCGCGCTGCCCGACGGCTCCCCCGCCGCGCTCGCCGTGGTCTGCGACGGCGTCTCCTCCGCGACCCGCCCCGACGAGGCGTCCACCGCCGCCTCGCGAGCCGCCGGGGACGTGCTGCTGGCGGCCCTGCCGCGCGGCACGCATCCGCAGGCGGCGATGCACGAGGCGATCGTGGCAGCCGCGAAGGCCGTGGACGCGCTCGCCGAGACCCCCGACGGCGCCCGCGAGCACGCCCCGCACCAGAACGCCCCGGCCTGCACGATCGTCGCCTCGGTGGTCGCCTCCGGTCTGCTGGTGGTCGGCTGGGTCGGTGACAGCCGCGCCTACTGGGTGCCGGACGACCGCTCCGCGCCCCCGGCCCGGCTGACCGAGGACGACTCCTGGGCGGCCCAGATGGTGGCGGCCGGCCTGATGAACGAGGCGGAGGCGTACGCCGACGAGCGCGCCCACGCCATCACCGGCTGGCTCGGCGCCGACGCCTACGAACTGGAGCCGCACACCGCCTCGTTCAAGCCCGACCGGTCCGGCGTGGTGCTGGTCTGCACCGACGGCCTGTGGAACTACGCCGAGGCGCCCGAGGAGATGGCCGAGGTGCTGCCCCCGGACGCGGCCGGCCGCCCGCTGCACGCGGCGCGGGTGCTGGTGGGGCACGCGCTGGACGCCGGGGGCCACGACAACGTAACAGTGGCCGTCGTGCCGTTCCCGACGCCGCCGCAGGGGGCAGGATCGGCCTGAGGGACGACGGGCGGAGCCGGAGGGGACCGGTCCGCCCGAACGCACCGCCTCGCGGGGAGCGGGGCGTGTCCGAGGGGGATGTGAACCAGCATGGCCAATTTCGCCAAGCCGGGCGGACCGCGGTTCTCGGTGGACGTCTACCAGAACGAGTATCTGCCGGAGGGCGGCCGCGAGGTCAACGCCATCGTGACCGTGACCGCCAAGGGCGGCGGGGCACCGGCCGGACCGGGAGCGTCGGCCGCCGTGGTGCTGATGGTGGACTGCTCGGGGTCGATGGACTACCCGCCCACCAAGATGCGCAACGCCCGCGACGCCACGGCCGCCGCCGTCGACACCCTGCGCGACGGGACGCACTTCGGGATCGTCGACGGTACGCATGTCGCCCGCGAGGTCTACCCGGGCGGCGGCCGGCTCGCGGTGGCCGACCCGACCACCCGTGCCCAGGCCAAGCAGGCGCTGCGCAGGCTCGGCGCGGGCGGCGGCACGGCGATCGGCACCTGGCTGCGGCTGGCGGACCGGCTGCTGGCCGGGGCGCACGTGTCGATCCGGCACGGCATCCTGCTGACCGACGGACGCAACGAGCACGAGTCGGCGGCGGAGCTGAAGGACACCCTGGACGCGTGCGCCGGGCGGTTCACCTGTGACGCGCGGGGCGTGGGCACCGACTGGGAAGTGAAAGAAGTCACAGGCATCGCCTCGGCGTTGCTCGGCACCGCCGACATCGTCGCCGATCCGGCCCGGCTCACCGAGGACTTCACCCGCATCATGGAGTCGACGATGGGCAAGGAGGTCGCCGACGTGGCCCTGCGGGTGTGGACGCCGGTGGGCAGCCGCATCAAGTTCGTCAAGCAAGTGGCGCCCACGGTCGAGGAGTTGACCGACCGGCGCACCGAGGCGGGCCCGCGCGCCGGGGACTATCCCACCGGTTCCTGGGGCGACGAGTCCCGCGACTACCACCTCTGCGTGGAGGTCCCGGCCGCCGGACTGGGCCAGGAGATGCTCGCCGCGCGCGTCTCCCTGGTGGCGGCCCAACCGGACAGAGAGGTACAGAACCTCGGCGCCCAGGGACTCGTACGGGCCGTCTGGACCGACGACATGGCGGCCTCGACCTCGCTGAACGCCCAAGTCGCCCACTACACCGGCCAGGCCGAACTGGCGCAGGCCATTAGGGAAGGGCTCGATCTCCGCAAAGCGGGCGATATGGATGGAGCAACGGCCAAACTGGGACGTGCCGTTCAGTTGGCGGGGGTGTCGGGGAACGCGGATACTGCGAAACTGCTTGCGAAGGTGGTGGACGTGGTCGACGCCCCGACCGGTACTGTGCGGTTGAAGGCGAAGGTCGCGGAGGCCGACGAGATGACCCTCGAGACCCGGTCCACGAAGACTGTTCGCGTCAAGAAGTGACCCTGTTGGCGGCTTTCGCCGACAGGGACCCTGTAGACACCGATACCTCAGCAGAAGGGGTACCACCGACATGCCGACCTGCCCGAACGGACACCAGTCGGGTTCCGACGACTGGTGCGAGGTCTGCGGTCACCGCATGGCCGGTGCCGTGCCTCCGCCCCCGCCCCCGTCCGGCGGCGGCTACGGGTTCCCGCCGCCGCGCAACGAGGGGCGCCCGTCCCCCGGCGCGCAGGCCGAGCTGTGCCCGCAGTGCCGTACGCCCCGCGAGGGCGGCGCGCCCTTCTGCGAGGAGTGCCGGTGGAACTTCCTGACCAACACCGCCACCTCGTACACCCCGGCGGCCCCGCCCCGGCAGCAGCAGCCCCGCTACCAGCCGCCGGGCCGGCCCTTCGGCGGTGGCGGTGAGGGGTACGAGTACCAGGGGTCGCGGCCCTCGCAGGTGAACCGGCCGGCCGAGCCGATACCCTCCTTCGACTCCGAGCCCTCGGGGCCGACGCCGTTCGGCAACGAGCGCCGTCCGGCGTCCCCGCCGCCGCCCACCTCGGGCGGACAGTCCCCGTTCGGCGAGCGCCGTCAGGGGCCTCCGCCGGGGTTCGGTGGGGGGCCTGGCCAGCAGGGTCCTGGTCCGCAGGGTGGGCCCGGCCAGCAGGGCGGTCCTGGTCAGCAGGGGCCCGGTCCGCAGGGTCGTCCTGGTCAGCAGGGTCCGGGTGGGCCCGGTGGCTACGGCGGTCAGGGTGGTCCCGGCCGTCCCGGTGGCCCCGGCACACAGGGCGGCCCCGGCGGCCCCGGTGGTCCTTCCGGGCAGGGCGGCCCCTCCGGTCCCCCGCCGTTCGGGCGAGAGCCCTCCGCCTTCGGCACCGCTCCCTCCCGGCAGGCTCCGCCGCCGTCCGCGCCGTCCGGCTTCCCGCAGGAGACCGGCCGTACCCCGGCCGGCGGTCCGTCCTTCGCCGACGACGACTGGGTGATCCCCCCGCCGCCGTCGAACAACGGCCCCGCAGGCGGCCAGGGCGGCTACGGCTTCCCGCAGCCCGGCGCCGGCCAGAACCAGGGCTACCCCCAGGCACCGCAGGCACCGCAGGGCCCCGCGACCTGGACCGCGACCATCGGCCCGGACCGCGACTACTTCATGGCGATGATGCAGCGCTCCGGCCCCGAGGCCGCGGGGCTCAACCTCCCCGCGTACTCCCCCGAGCAGCAGCGCACGCTCACCGGCAACCAGGTCACCATCGGCCGCCGCCGGCACTCCACCGGCGACACCCCGGACATCGACCTGTCGGTGCCGCCGGAGGACCCCGGTGTCTCGCACCAGCACGCGGTGCTGGTGCAGCAGCCGGACGGCGGCTGGGCGGTCGTCGACCAGAACTCGACGAACGGCACCACGGTCAACGGCTCCGACGAGCCGATCCAGCCGTTCGTGCCGGTCCCGCTCCAGGACGGCGACCGGGTGCACGTGGGCGCCTGGACGACGATCACCGTCCACCGCGGCTGAGCAGGGCGTTCACGGCAGCGGCCAGGCGTGGGGGCCCTCCGGGTCGTCCAGCCAGGCCCAGGCGCGCGGGCCGCTGACCGTGACGCCGTACCGTTCGCGGTCCGGCATGCCCGCGTCCTCCCACAGCGCGTACGCCCGCGTGGGCTCCAGCGCGCCCCGGACCAGGCCCAGCAGGAAGCGGAACGACTCCGTCTCCCGCGCCCGCCCCGGCAGTCCCCGCGTGGACACCGGCTCGGCGGGCGCGCGGCTCTCCCCGCGCAGCGGGACGAAGTAGGCGCCGGTGGACAGGAAGCGGCCCTCGGCGCGGCCGGTGTCGTCGACGTCCAGTGCGAGCAGCCCGTTGTTCAGCGGGGCGATGATCCGGGCGCCGGGCGCGCACTGGGCGATCCAGGCGCGCGGCACCGTGGGCAGCATGCAGGTGGCCATGATCCGGTCGTAGGGGGCGTGCGCGGGCACCCCGCGCGCCCCGTCGCCGGTGACCACCACCGGGTGGTATCCGGCCCGGGCCAGGTTCTGCCGGGCCGGCTCGGTGATCTCCGGTTCCATGTCGACCGTGGTGACCAGGGAGTCGTCGCCGAGCCGGTGGGCGAGCAGGGCCGCGTTGTAGCCGGTGCCGGTGCCGACCTCCAGTACCCGGTCGCCGTCCCGGACCTCCAGCGCGACCAGCATCCGGGCCATCAGCGAGGGCTGGCTGCTGGAGGAGACCAGCTCGCCGTCGTGCAGCCGGGTGGCCAGCGGGGCGTCCGCGTAGGCGCCGCGCGCCCAGCGCTCCCGCCCGGCCGGGTCGGGGTCGTCGGCCGCGTGCCGCTCGTATCCGCCGAGGACGCCGACGTAGTAGTACGGCACGAACAGGTGCCGGGGCACCTCGGCGAAGGTCTGCCGCCAGACCGGGTCCGTGCGCCAGGCGCCGTCGCGGTCGATCTGCCGGATCAGCGCGGCCCGCGCCTCGGCGGCCACCGCGGTCAGCTCGGAATCGTAGGCGCCCATACGTCCACAGTAGGCACGGTCCGGGGGCGGGAGGGGCCGCCGGTGGCCGGTCCTAGGGCTTGAGTCCTGGGCCCCCCGGTCTGAGACCATGGACGGGTGAACGAGATCCGACGTGGCACGCTTCAGGAGCAGACCTTCTACGAGCAGGTCGGCGGGGAGGAGACCTTCCGTCGGCTGGTCCGCCGTTTCTACGCGGGCGTCGCCGAGGACCCGCTGCTGAAGCCCATGTACCCGGAGGAGGACCTCGGGCCGGCCGAGGAGCGGCTCACCCTGTTCCTGATCCAGTACTGGGGCGGACCCACCACCTACAGCCAGGAGCGCGGCCACCCCCGGCTGCGGATGCGGCACGCCCCGTTCGCCGTGGACCGCGCCGCGCACGACGCCTGGCTCAAGCACATGCGGGACGCGGTGGACGAGCTGGAGCTGTCCGAGGAGCACGAGCGGACGCTGTGGAACTACCTGACGTACGCGGCGGCGTCGATGGTGAACACGGCGGAGTGAAGCGGCTCTTGTGAACGGGGTTTTCAGCGCACCGTGACGCCGAGCGCGCCCAGTCCCGCGCGCCGTACGGCGATCGACCCGTAGGGGGTACGCAGCCGGAGCCACGCTCCGGAGGAGAACAGGCCCGTCTCCTCGGCGCTGTCCGGCTCGGGGGGCCGCAGGAAACCCAGCGAGTGCGCGGCATGCACGGCCCGCACCGGCAGCCGGGTCGGGCCGACCTCACGGGACCAGATCTCCCGCCCGATCCGGTCCAGCTCGGCACGGGTACGCGCCTCGGGCGCCAACTCCTCGGTGCGGGACCGGAATTCGGCCACCGACTGAGCGACGGTCCGGTGCAGCACCGCAGGTCCGGGCAGCCCCGGCTCGGCCCGCCAGCCACCGCGCGGCGGCAGCACCCCGGCCCACGGAGGCCCGGTGACGGCGGCGGGCACGAGGGCGGTGGCCGCGCGCTCGTCCACCGACTCCAGCAGCTCACCCGCCGAGACGGTCATGTCGAGGAAGGCGTCCAGCCCATCCTCGTACGGCTTGGCGAGGCGCACCGCGCGGACGGCCAGCACCTCGAAGGAGGGCGGGCGTCCGAACACGGCGAGCGCGGTCCCGGCCGCCTGGAGGCGTACCGCGGCCGCGCGGTCGTAGCGGAGCAGCCGGGTGAGGAAGGCGGCCAGGTCGGCCGCCTCCGTCTCGTCGGCGAGGTGGAGCACCGTCATGCGGCGACGGCCTTCTCCTCGGCGGACTCGTCCCGGTACTCCTGGAGGAACTCGCGCTCCTCCGCGGTGATCCGGCGCGGCCGCTGGGCCTCGAAGTCGAAGGGCACGACGACGGTGGAGGCCCGTACGTACACGGTGTCCGCGTCCTTCACCTCGTAGGTGATGGTGAAGGACGCGGCCCGGATCTCGGTGATCCACAGCTCGACGTCCACCGGGTGGTGCCGGTGGACGAGCTGCCGCTTGTAGTCGATCTCGTGGCGCGCCACGACCGACCCCTGCTGGAAGTCCTTGTCCGGGCGGAACAGGAAGTCGATACGGGCTTCCTCCAGGTAGCGGAGGAACACCACGTTGTTGACGTGGCCGTACGCGTCCATGTCCGCCCAGCGCAGGGGGCAGCGGTAGATGTGGCGCAAGGTGCGATCAGCCCCGGGTCAGCTTCTTGTAGGTGGCGCGGTGCGGACGCGCGGCGTCGGCGCCGAGCCGCTCGATCTTGTTCTTCTCGTAGGACTCGAAGTTGCCCTCGAACCAGAACCACTTGGAGTCACCCTCGTAGGCGAGGATGTGGGTGGCGACCCGGTCCAGGAACCAGCGGTCGTGGGAGACGACCACGGCGCAGCCGGGGAAGTCCAGCAGCGCGTTCTCCAGGCTGGAGAGGGTCTCGACGTCGAGGTCGTTGGTGGGCTCGTCGAGGAGCAGCAGGTTGCCGCCCTGCTTGAGGGTGAGCGCCAGGTTGAGGCGGTTGCGCTCACCGCCGGACAGCACGCCCGCGGGCTTCTGCTGGTCCGGGCCCTTGAAGCCGAAGGCCGACACGTAGGCGCGGCTCGGCATCTCGACCTGGCCGACGTTGATGTAGTCGAGCCCGTCGGACACGACCTCCCACAGCGTCTTCTTGGGGTCGATGTTCTCGCGGCTCTGGTCGACGTAGGAGATCTTGACCGTGTCGCCGACCTTGATCGCGCCGGAGTCGGGGGTCTCCAGGCCCTGGATCATCTTGAACAGCGTGGTCTTGCCGGCGCCGTTCGGGCCGATGACGCCCACGATGCCGTTGCGCGGCAGGGTGAAGCTGAGGTCGTCGACGAGGATCTTCTCGCCGAACGCCTTGTTGAGGTCGTTGACCTCGACCACGATGTTGCCCAGCCGCGGGCCCGGCGGGATCTGGATCTCCTCGAAGTCCAGCTTCCGCATCTTGTCGGCCTCGGCCGCCATCTCCTCGTAACGGGCGAGGCGGGCCTTGGACTTGGCCTGGCGGCCCTTGGCGTTGGACCGCACCCACTCCAGCTCTTCCTTGAGCCGCTTGGCGCGCTTGGCGTCCTTCTGGCCCTCGACCTTCAGACGCGTCTGCTTGGTCTCCAGGTAGGTGGAGTAGTTGCCCTCGTAGGGGTACGCGCGGCCGCGGTCGAGCTCGAGAATCCACTCGGCGACGTTGTCCAGGAAGTACCGGTCGTGGGTGATGGCCACGACGGTGCCCGGGTACTTGGCGAGGTGCTGCTCCAGCCAGTTCACCGACTCGGCGTCGAGGTGGTTGGTGGGCTCGTCGAGGAGCAGCAGGTCGGGCTGCTCCAGGAGCAGCTTGCAGAGCGCGACGCGGCGCTTCTCGCCACCGGAGAGGGTGGTGACGGGCCAGTCGCCGGGCGGGCAGCCGAGCGCGTCCATGGCCTGCTCGAGCTGGGCGTCGAGGTCCCAGGCGTTGGCGTGGTCCAGCTCCTCCTGAAGCTTGCCCATCTCGTCGAGCAGCGCGTCGGAGTAGTCGGTCGCCATCAGCTCGGCGATCTCGTTGAACCGGTCGAGCTTGCCCTTGATCTCGGCGACGCCCTCCTGGACGTTCTCCAGGACGTTCTTCTCCTCGTTCAGCGGGGGCTCCTGGAGCAGGATGCCGACGCTGTAGCCGGGGGAGATGAAGGCGTCACCGTTGGAGGGCTGCTGCAGCCCCGCCATGATCTGCAGCACGGTCGACTTACCGGCACCGTTCGGACCGACGACGCCGATCTTCGCCCCCGGCAGGAAGTTCAGGGTGACGTCGTCGAGGATCACCTTGTCGCCGTGCGCTTTGCGCGCCTTGCGCATGGTGTAAATGAACTCAGCCAAGAGAAACCGTCCGGCAGCTTGAAATCTGGCAGTGGGCAGATACACCCCATCTTGCCGTACGGCCACCCCTACGCGGAAACCCGTTCCGGTTGGAGGCTGTGAGCTGGGGGTTCACCGCCGGCCGGTCACCAGACGTCGAGGGACCAGACGTCGCCCCCCTGATGTCCGTCCGGATCTGGGTCACCTGCCCCGTACGGGTCGGGGTCGGCGACGACGTGAATGCGGGCGGCCGACGCGGATACGCGGTAGCAGTCCATGTCACTCGACGTGTTGTGCTTGTCGAGTTCGACCGTGTGGCCCAGGGCCAGGATGGCGGTCCGCAGTTCCTCGAAGGGGGCCCTGGGTGCGAATTCCCCGTACTCCCGCGAGAGCGGCGACGGCACCGTACTCGGGGACCGGTCGTACAGCAGTCGTTGGATCTTCACGCCGAAGCCGAAGCACGACATCCGCCCTTGCCGCCCTGGCCGGTCCGGCGAGAAGTTGATTTCCACGAGCCCGTAGTCCCGCCGCAGCAGGCCACCACCGGGAACATCGAGGCATGTCGCCCCCAGGGCGGCTTCCCAGGCATCCGGGCCGGCGCCGAGGCCAACTCCGAGCACCTCACCGCACACGGCGACGTGAACGTAGAAGTCCAGAGCGGACACCCGCCAACTCCCTCAGCTCTCCGGACCCGGTACCACTTGCTCCGCACAGGACAGGCGGACCAGCGAGGGGGACCTTACTCCCCCGCCTTGTTCTCCCGCCCCCGGAGGATCACCAGCACAGCCCCGCCGATGACGACCAGACCGATCGCCGCGCCCGTGATCACCGGGGTCAGCGCGGAGCCGCCCGTCGCCGCCAGGTCGGTGCCGCCAGGGGCCTCGCCCGGGAGCGTGACCGGGGTCGGTTCGCTCAAGGTTTGGGGCGAGGCGGCCGTCGCCGGGCCCTGGGTGGCGCAGTCGAGGAGGCCGGTGAAGCGTTGGGTGAAGCCGTTCGGGCCGGTGACGGTGAAGTCGTAGGACTGGTCCTCCTTCAGGGGGACCGTGATCGTTTCGACCTTGCCGGGGGCGACCGTGTGGGACGTGCCCATGAGGTCGAAGGTGAACGGCTCGTCGCCCTTGTCGGTGACCGTGACGTCCACCCCGCCCTTGGCGCAGTTCTTGCGGGCCGAGACCGCCGGTACGGCACCCTCGGCGGCCCAGGACGCGTCGACCGTCGCGGAGACCGTGGACTCGCTGGACCCGGCGAGGATCTGCGTCTGGCTGCGCGACTCGGAGGCGAAGGCGCGGCCCACCGGGACGGTGGTGGACGCCTGCACGGCCACCTGCACCGCGGCGTCCGGCGCGCCTTCGGGTATGTCGAAGTACAACTGGCTGCCGTCGTGCGCCGAGGTGATCACCTTGCCGGTGCGGTCGATGATCCGCATCCCCTCGGCCGCCGCGTCCGCCGGAGGCGAGACGATCACGCCGGCAGCGTCGGTGTGCACGGTCACCGGGCCCAGCAGGTCACCGGGGCGGCCGGAGACCGCGGGCGGGTCCAGCGTGAGCGAGGCCCGGGGTTCCGCCGCGGGGCGGGCGCTCTTCTCCAGGTAGTCCGCGAGCTTCTCCGCTTGCGGGTCCACCGCGTCGACCTTCGCCGCGTCCGAGTAGCGCCAGATGGCCACCTGGGTCCCGGCCGCCGCGTCCTGCTCGGTCAGCCCGGTCGCCCCGGCCTTGCGGGCGAGCGCGTCCAGGTCGTTCACCTGCGGGTAGGAGTTCTGGAGTATCCAGCGGATGCGCCCGGCGTTCGCGTTGGCGGCCAGCGAGGTGCCGCTCCAGGGGGTCTCCTGGTACTTGGCGTCGCGCTGCGTGGGGTTGTGCAGGTCGACGCAGTACGTCTGGAGGGTGCCGCCGCCGTCCACGGACATGTCGAACAGGCCGGCCGGTACCCGCAGGTCGGTGCCGCCGTCCTCGTGGATCACGGCCTCGCCGTACGTCTTGAGGCCGTTGATCGTGGCCGTCGCCCCGTTCTGCGTCTGCGGTCTGCCGTCGGCCAGGGCCGTACCGGCACCGGACAGCACACCCGCCGCCGCCAGCCCGCAGGCCAGGGTCAGCGCACCGGCCTTCACGGGCGCGGTGGACCGGGTGAACCCAGAGAACGCAGAAAGCACAGAATTCCCCTTCGAGCAGGACCCGTTGGACTTGGGGGGCGGTCCCACCAGCAGAAATCACCAACCCCTAGGGGGTGTTCGCCTGGGCATCCTATGGATCAACGAAGCCCGCACCCGGCGGTCGGATGGTCGTACGACTGATCCGAGCTGTAATCGTTATCGCGGCAGCGCGTCCCGAGCTGGGCTTATCGACAAATCCACCGTTTTAGATGGGGTGTTCGCGGCGCATTCGCCGATAAGCCACGTCTCGGTCATCCGGTGGATGACGTCATGTCACCAACACGGCCTCTGCATCCTGTTGAGCCTCCGGCTCCGAAGGCGGCGGTGTCTCCCACTGCGGCTCCGGACGCGTATCCGCCCGAGGTGGTGTCTCCGGTTTCGCCGAGCGCCGGAACGCCGCCGTCCCCCGCGTCAGATCGTGGCCGATCGTCACCGCGTCGATGTCGGCCGATGCCCACGCCTGCTGCTGCCCCTCCCGCATCTCGGTCCGCACCTTCAGCCGCCCCTGCACCATGAGCGGCTGCCCCACCTCCACCGACGCGGCCACGTTGACCGCGAGCTGGCGGTTGGCCCACACCGTGAAGAAGTTGGTGTGCCCGTCGGTCCAGACGTTCTTCTCCCGGTCCCAGTACCGCGCGGTCACCGCGAGCCGGAACCGGGCCGACGGGCCGTTCGGCAGTTCCCGGTACACCGGCCGCGTCGCCACATTGCCCACCACGCACACCACGGTCTCGTTCATCGTGATCCCCTCCCTCGCCCGGCGCACCCCGCCGGACAGCCGGTGCCGCGACGGGCCTGTCCCGTACGGCTTCCTGATGCCGTGCGGCGCGCACCGGTCTCACTCGTAGCGCGCCGCACGACCGCCGATCACGAAACCCGCCCGTCCCCCCGCCCCGCGATCCGGGTCGGGCAAGCGGTGCGATCGCCGTGGCACCAGACTGCGCCCACCCGGCCCCATCCCGCCGAGCGCTGTGGACAGCCCGCCATTTGTGGACAACTCCGTCACCCGATCAGGTGGCCACACTCTCCACAGGCCCCCACAGCCCACCCCACCCCAGTCCGCCCCAGGCAGCCCTACCGCCCGACCCCCACCCCCGCGATCCGCCCGTACTGCTCCCGAACCTCCCGGTACCGCAACAACTCCGCCGCCACCGGGTCCAGCACCCGAGCCCGCCCACAGCTCGCCGCCGCCTCCCGCAGCCGCCGCTCCGCCTCCTGCCCGTACCGCCGCGCAGGCCCCCGAGCCGCCAGCCGGCACCCCCACTCCACCAGCGGCCCGCCCACGATCCCGCACAGCATCAGCAGCACCGGCACGCCCAGATTCGGCGAGAGCACGCCCGCGATCTGCCCGACCAGCCACGCCCCGCCCACGATCTGCAGCAGCGTCATCGCCGCCTGGACCAGTACCGCCACCGGCCACCAGCCCGGCCGGGGCGGGCGTCCCGGCGGCAGCCCGGCCTGGTCCGCCAGCTCGTCCAGCGACTCCGACAGCCCCTGCGACCCCCGTACGGCCGCCTCGCGCACCGCCTGCGCCCAGGGCGTGGGCAGCTCGGCGGCGGCCTGCTCGGACACCGTACGAACGGCCTGCTCCACCCGCTGGCGCGCGGTCGCCTCCGCGTCCGCGTGCCGGCGCACCGGGAGGCTGCCGGTCTGCGGGCCGCCGCGGTCCTGGTACCAGCGCCACAGCCGCAGCCACGGCGTGCCGCACGCGCGGTTGGCGCTGCGCAGCCAGGCGCGTTCGGCGGCCTCCCCGGCGGCGGTGGCGCCGACCGCGTCCGCGAGCCGCCCGGAGAACTCCTCCCTCGCCTCCTCGCTGAGCCCGACGCCCTGCCCGGCCGCGTACACCGGCCGCAGATCGGCGGCGGCCGCGTCCACGTCGGCCGAGACCCGGCGGGCGGCCGCTCCCCGCTCGGCCACGATCTTGCCGAGCGTCTCGCGCAGGTCGCCCACGCCGTCCCCGGTGAGCGCGGAGAGGGCGAGGACGGTGGCGCCGGGTTCGTCGTACTCGCCGAGCGCGATGCCGTCCTCGTCCAGCAGGCGGCGCAGGTCGTCGAGGATCTGCTCGGTCGCCTCGGCGGGCAGCCGGTCGGTCTGGTTGAGGACGACGATCATCACCTCGGCGTGGCCCGCCATCGGCCGCAGATAGCGCTCGTGCAGCGCGGCGTCGGCGTACTTCTCCGGGTCGACCACCCAGATTACGGCGTCGACCAGCTTGAGGACCCGGTCGACGTGCTCGCGGTGCTGTACGGCGGCGGAGTCGTGGTCGGGCAGGTCGATCAGCACCAGCCCGCGCAACTGCGCCTCGGCCTCCGCGCTCTGCAGGGGGCGGCGGCGCAGCCGGCCGGGGATGCCGAGGCGGTCGATCAAGGTCGCGGCGCCGTCGCTCCAACTGCACGCGATGGGCGCGGCGGTCGTCGGACGGCGCACGCCGGTCTCCGAGATCGGCACCCCGGCGAGCGTGTTGAACAACTGCGACTTGCCGCTGCCGGTCGCGCCCGCGATGGCGACGACGGTGTGCTGCCCGGACAGCTTGCGCCGCGCGGTGGCCTCGTCCAGCACGCGCGCGGCCTCGGCGAGGGTCTGGTTGTCGAGACGCGCGCGGGACAGGCCGACGAGTTCGCGCAGCGCGTCGAGGCGGGAGCGCAGGGGGCCGTCGTAGGCCATCGGGGCCGGGGGGCCGCTCGTCGTCCCGCGCGCGGGGGCTTCCTGGGGCGCGTTGCCCTCGGTGACGCGGCGGGCGATGAGGCCGTCGTCCCAGGAAACCTCGTCATCGGGGCGCTGATCGCCCTCCACGCGCGCGTGGGGCTCCTCGTCGGCGGGGGCCGTGGCGTCGACGTGATCCATCTGGTCCTTCTGGGCGGCGGCGGTCACCGGGTCACCTCTCCTTCTGCAGTACGGACAGCGCGGCGATGAGCTCGGCCTGCGACTCGGCGTGGACGTCCAGGGCGTCGATGGGGGCGAGGCGGCGCTCGCGTTCGCCATGCAGGACCCGGTCGACGTGCTCGGTGAGCAGGCGCCCGGCGCGGTCGCGCAGCCGCAGCGCGCCGTGCGCCCCGATCCGCTCGGCCAGCCCCTCGCCCGCCGTACGCGCCCGTCGGCCCCCCAGTACGACAGCCGCGGCGAGCGCGGCGACCGTCTCGGCGTCGGGGGCGTTGCCGCGCTCCAGCTCGCGGACCTCGTCCTCGGCGTACTCCTCCAGCTCGCGCCGCCAGCGCCGTACGGCGAGGCCGATGCGGTGCTCGGCGCTCTCCGGGGAGTCGCGCTCGGCGAGTTCCGGGGCGCGGGCGGCGGGCTCGCGGCGCCAGGACTCGTCCACGCGCTCGTCGGCGGCGGTAACGGCACACAGCAGGAGCGCGCCGAGGCTCTCGGTGAGGGCGTCCAGGAGTTCGCCGGCGGTGCAGTCCAGCGGGAAGGCACGCCAGCGTTTGAGGGCGTCCCCGGCGAGAACGGTGCCGGACTGGAGCCTGCCGCGCACGCGCGCGTGCTCGCTGTCGTAGGCGCCGTCCACGGCGGAGGTGAGGCGGAGGGCGGCCGCGTACTGGGCGGCGGCGGCGCTCGCCAGCTCCGGCATGCGGGCGGCCAGCGAGTCGAGCAGGCCGTACGCCGTACGGGTGAGGGCGCTGCGGCGGGCGCCGGGGTCCTGGGCGTGGTGGTGCAGCCAGGTGCGCAGCGAGGCGACGGCGGAGGCGGGCAGCAGGCCGCCGCCCCAGGCCGACTCGGGCAGCTCGGGCACGGTGAACCGGGGCACCTCGCCGAGGCCGGCCTTGGTGAGCAGGGCGCCGTACTGGCGGGAGACCTCGGCGACGACCTGGTGCGGGACGCGGTCCAGGACGGTGATCAGGGTGGCGCGGTACTCCTTGGCGGTGCGCAGCAGGTGCCAGGGGACGGCGTCGGCGTACCGGGCGGCCGTCGTGACCATGATCCAGATGTCGGCGGCGCAGATGAGCTGGGCGGCGAGGACGCGGTTGTCGGCGATCAGCGAGTCGACGTCCGGCGCGTCGAGCAGGGCGAGTCCGCGCGGGAGGGTTTCGGCGGTCTCGACGCGGAGCACGCGCGCGTGGTCGTCGACGGGCGTGTCGCTGCCCTTGGCGTCCTTGGCGAGTTTTTCCTGGTGCGGCACCCAGCGGCGGGTGAGGTCGGGCAGTACGCGCATGCCGCTGAACCAGTGCTGGTCCTCCGGATGGCAGACGAGTACGGGGGTACGGGTGGTCGGCCGGAGCACGCCCGCCTCCGTGACCCGGCGTCCCACCAGGGAGTTCACCAGGGTCGACTTCCCGGTACCGGTCGAGCCGCCGACCACGGCCAGCAGGGGCGCTTCGGGCGAGCGCAGCCGGGGTACGAGGTAGTCGTCCAGTTGGGCGAGCAGTTCGTCCCGGTTGGCGCGCACGCGCGGGGCTCCCGCCAAGGGGAGCGGATAGCGTGCGGCGGCGACACGGTCGCGCAGGGCAGCGAGTGCGTCGAGTAGCTGAGGGCGTACGTCCAAGGTCACCACATGCGAAGAATGCCCAATTTTAGGGGAATTCTGAAGCATATGGACATGCCTGCGCGCCGAAGGGACAGACCGGACGGAAGGGACGACTGGGACGCGGGCCCCCTCCCGGCATAACGAGTGCACAACACCCGGCGCGTCTGGGCGCAAAAGCGATGCATGATTCGTACCCGCCTGCGATTATCTTGACCGCTTCACCGAACCTCCACATCGAGCCACGGAGGCGCGGCGACGGGGTCAAGGAACGGGGAGCTTTATCCTTGACCCGCACCAGGCCCCCGTAGCTCAGTGGATAGAGCAGGCGCCTTCTAAGCGCTTGGCCGCAGGTTCGAGTCCTGCCGGGGGCGCGCTGTCCGGCCCTCCCTCGGGAGGGCTTTTTGCTGGTCGGTGCCCGGTTTCAGCCAGCGTCCGTTTAGGGTGCGGCGCATGATCACCGACGATGTCCCCGCGTGTCCCGAGTGCGGGCAGCCCATGCAGGCCGGGGGCCTCGTGCTGGCCAAGCGGGTGGATGACGGGCAGCGGGTTTGTCGGGCCCTTTGGCGGTGTGGTGGTCGGCATACCTGGTGGGGGTGGGTCGATCGGCCGGAGGCGGGGCTGGAGGTCTGTCCTGTTCCGGGGCTCTTTCGGTGAGCGCACCCCCGGCCCGTTTACGCCGGGAGCCAGTTCGGCCACTGTGGCGGGATGTTGCTTGCCGGGCAGCGGCCCGAGTCGCCGGGGTAGTCGGCGAGGGTTCCTCGGGTGGCGAAGAACCACCACGCGAGGCCGATCGTCACGGTGGCCACCGAGAGGGTCGGGAGCCAGAGGCCGCCTGACAGGCGTCGGCCGAGGGACCAGGATGCGAGGCCCGCTGCCGCCCCGGCAACCACGATCACAGGGAGCAGGAAGTTGAGCTCGAAGCGGCCTCCGGCGTCGTAGCCCGCGTCGCAGTACGCCCGCGCCCAGACGGTCAGCGACCATGTTGCGCCACCCATGAGGGCGCCGAACAGCGCGGAGGCCGCCCAGGGCAGGCAGGAGTCGTTTTCGTTCATGACAGGGCAGGACAGCGGGCGTGGCGCATGCGGTTCCATCGCGAAACTCTGTGGCTCATACAGGCGCGCGTACCGTCAGCAAGGTCAAGGTCATCCACGAGTTCCGTTGAGCCGGCGCATGTCACAAAGCGGCGCGCTGGCCCGTCTCCCCACCGGAAGGAACCTCGACCGGTAGGGAAGTGGGACAGATGGACCTCGCTCTCTGGATCAGCGCCTGGATACTGGCCGTCGTGGCTCTCGTCGGAGGTGTCAGCAAGACCCTCGTGCCGAAGGAGAGGCTGGCCGCCGCGCATGGGGGAGGTTGGACCGAGGGGGTCGGCGCGCGGAGTGTGAAGGCGCTCGGGGTGCTTGAGCTGCTCGCCGCTGTCGGGCTCGTGCTGCCCGCCCTTCTCGACCGCGTGCCCGTCCTCGTTCCGGTGACCGCCGCCTGCTGGGTGCTGTTGATGATCGGGGCGATGGCCACCCATGGCCGGCGCCGCGAGTTCGGGTTCGTGGTGCTGAACCTGGCCTACCTCGCGCTCGCCGCCTTCATCGCCTGGGGGCGGTTCGGGCCGGAGTCCTTCAGCGACTGATCGGCCACCTCGCAGCACGGACACATCCCCCCGAATCCCCCCACCCCAGATTCACCCCCCGTAAAAGGGTGATCCCCCACCTTTCCCCCGTGACCCCCTCCCCCGCGGGCCGTTGTACGGGAAGTGCGGCGGTGATCTCTGCCGTTCCACTCCCCCGAGCGACATGAAGCGACATAAGGAGAACGTGATGTCTCGCATTGCGAAGGCAGCCGTCGTGGCTCTCGGCACCGGTGCCGTGATGGTCGGTGGCGCCGGTCTGGCGCTGGCCGACGCGACTGCCGGGGGCGCGGCCGTCGGCTCGCCCGGCGTGGCCTCCGGCAACGTGGTCCAGGTTCCGGTCCACATCCCGGTCAACCTCTGCGGCAACACCGTCAACGTGGTCGGCCTGCTGAACCCGGCCTTCGGCAACACCTGCGCCAACGTCAGCACGCCGGAGCCCGTGCAGGAAGCCCCCGAGGGCGACTACGGCTACGGCAACTGAGCCCCGCCCCCTCCGCGTAGAGCCCCGGCACCCTGAGCGCCGGGGCTCTACGCATGCCCCCAAAAAAAGCCCCCCAAAAAGCCCCCTCACGCGTACCGGTAGATCCCGCTCACATCCTCCAGCGAGTCCGGCGTGACATTCCACGGCGGCATCTTGTCCAGCCGCGCCACCACCCGCCCGCGCTGCTTGTCACCGGGGCCCGGCTGGGTCGCCGGCAGGTAGCGGTGGGTCTTGTGCGCCTGCTGCCAGCGGTACCACTGGTAGTCCAGGAAGGCGTGGTGCAGCCAGAACACCGGGTCGTTGACCGACGCGCCGCCGAGCATCACGCCCCCGACCCACCGGTGCACCCGGTTGTGGTTGTGCCAGGAGGCGCTGCCGCCGCCCGTACCCCATCCCTCCAGCTTGTTGCGGAAGCCCCGCGTGACGGTCGAGTCCCACGGGGAGACGTCGTACGCCGGGTCGTCCAGCGCCCACTGCAGCTCGCTCTTGGTGGGGAGTTGCAGAGGGGAGGCGGCGCGGCCGAGGTCGCGGGTGAGGTACTTGCCGTCGGTGATGCCCTCCTTGATGGTCCAGTGCCCGGCCGCGTACGCGAACGGTCCGGTGGTGACCTGACGGTCGCTCTTGCGGCCGTTGCCGCCGAGGAGGTCCGTGGTCCAGGGCACCGACGCCGTGCCGCGGTCGCGGGTCCAGTCCCAGTACGGCACGGTCACCGAGGAGTCCACCCGGCGCAGCGCCCGCTCCAGCTCCAGCAGGAAGCGCCGGTGCCAAGGCAGGAAGGAGGGGGCCATGTGGGCGGCGCGCAGGCCCTTCTCGCCGTCCGCCGTGTAGTAGTCGATGTGCGTCCGCACGAACGCGTCGTACTCGCCGCGCCGTTTGACCTCCAGCAGGGCGTTGACGAAGCGCCGCTTCTCGTTCGCGGTGAGCGCGGCGGCGTTCTTACGCACGTACGCCATGCGCGCCCCCCGTCCCGTGCTCCGCGTGCTCGCCGCCGACCGGGCCGGGGGCCATCTCGCGCAGCTTCTGGCCGGGACCGATCTCGTCCACGGCGGCACGGGCCGCCTCCAGCGGGGTGGCGTACGAGGTGTAGTGGTCGACCATGCTCATCCAGGTGCCGTCGGCGCGGCGCATCAGATGCAGCGGGCGTCCGTCGACCGTGATCTGCCACTCGCCCTCGTCCGCCCGGCGCGCGGCGGCCGGGACCAGGAAGCCCTGGATGCGGTGGCCGCGGTAGGTCTCGGCGAAGGCGTTGTCCTCCGCGCCCCCGGCCGGGGGCAGCGGACGGGACGCGGCGACCACCGGGGCCAGCCCCAGGGCGGCCACCGAGGCCAGCAGGCCGCGGGTCACCTCCCGCCGGGACGGTTTACCTCCTCTGACCTGCCGTTCCGCCCCCACGGCCACACCACCGGCACCGACGACCATCGCTCACTCCCTCGTCCGCAGTTCGGCTTGTCACAGCGGTAACCGCGCGGGGGCGCCCAGGGTCACCGCACAGCGGCCATCCGGGGGGCGACAGGGCGTCAGCGCAGGCTGCGCGCCGGGAGCATGACGTGGGCCGCGGTCATCAGCGTCTCGTCGGCACCGGCGAAGGCGGCCAGCGCGGCGGGGTCGACGGTCACGCCGGGGCGCCCCTCGGGCCAGGCGCGGGTGGTGAAGACGAGGTAGGCGTGTCCGCGCCGGGCGACGGCGTCCAGCCACTCCGGCGGGGCGTCGGCCTGGGCGACGAGCTGGGGCATCCGGACGACGGCCTGGCCGGCCTCGACCAGCAGGGTGACGGGGAGGCTCGGCCGGGTGGCGCCGTCGATGACGGTGCCGATGGTCAGGCCGTTCATCTCCAGGAGCTGGGTGACGGCGGCCGAGGTGGCGCGCGGTCCGCCCTCGGCGTCCCCGAGGGAGTACGCCAGCAGATACGGCATGTCGCCGCCGTCGGGGGCCTCGCCGCTCCAGGCCAGGACGACGAGGGTGCCGAGGCCGGCGGCGCGGAAGGCTTCGCTTGTGGTTGAGGTCACCGCGCGACCCTATCCACGGCCGGCGGGCCGACCGGGGGGCCGCTCACTCGTCCGGGGGACGGCCGGGAGGTGCTCCACACGATCGGGGGAAGCGGCCTCGAAACCGGGGGGCGCGCCTCGAACACGACGGGGGACGCGGCCCCGCACAAGAAAGGAGACGCGCCCCCGCACACGTAAGAAAGGGCCGGTCCGCGCGGCGCGGTCCGGCCCTCCCTCACGGTGGCTCAGCTCTGCAGCGGCAGCCCGCCGAGCATCGGGTTGTGCGTGTTCAGCGCGGTGGTGGCGCCCTTGACGGTGCTGAGGACGGAGTCCTTGTTCTCGGTGTTCAGCGCGTCCGACTGGTGCTGCAGCGGCATCACGTCACGCACCTTCAGGCCGCCCTTGGCGATCTGGTCCACGGCGCCGTTCAGGCTGCTGGGCGTCAGGTCGCCGGAGTAGGCGAACGCGGGCGCGGCGACGCCGGTGAGGGCGATGGAACCGGCCAGGACGGCTGCGGCCTTCAGGGACTTCATCATGTTCCTCTCCTCGGCAACTCGCGTCGCCCCAGGGATGTCCGACGCCATGCCCAACGAGTCACGGCCGGGGCGGAAACCCTGTGTGCACAAGACATATGAAATCCCGGTCACCCAGGGGGTGCTCACCTACGACAGCGGCCCGGCCGTCCGTGCGGACGACCGGGCCGGGGTGTGCGGCGGACGACCTCAGTCGTTGACGCAGGTGTTGCCGAAGGCCGGGTTCAGCAGGCCGATGACGTCGATGGTGTTGCCGCAGATGTTGACCGGCACGTGGACCGGGATCTGGACGACGTTGCCCGAGAGGACGCCCGGCGAGTTCGCGGCGACGGCCTGCGCGCCGGAGTCGGCAGCGGCGATACCGGCACCGCCGGCGACGGCCGCCACGGCGGCGGAGGTCAGGACCAGACCCTTCGCGATACGCGACATGGAGAGGTACTCCTTGAAAATCGAGACAAACATCCGGGCGGGCTGCCCGACGCAGTGTCAACGCGAGCCGCGACGAGGGGTTGTGCCGCCAAAGGGGTGATCTCCGCGAGAACCGCGGCCGCCCGCGCGGCCCGCTCGCGTCGTTGCGCCGCTCCGGCCGCCGCGCTCACTAGAGTCGCGGCCCTCTCCTCCGTACCAGGTCCGGACGCCGTGCGTGGCGGGCACCGGCTCACGCTTCAGGGAGGCAGCGTGCCGCGCCGTCGTACGCCGGGCGCACGGAAGTGGCCGGGCGCGGGTCCACCGGACGACGTACCGGAGCGCACGACCGGCGCGGCAGGGCGCGTACGGGTCCGGCGCCAGGCCGGCTACGCCAGGCCGTCCGGACGCGGGCCCGAGGGTGGCCGATCTCGGGCGCGTCACGCGGGCGCGGCGGTGACCCGCCGGGCCACCTGCTCGTTCCCCACCGGGACGCGGCGAGGGCCGGTGTGCTCTTCACCGCGAAGGACGCCCGGTAGCGAGGCGCGGTCCCGACCAGACCGGAACGCCCCTGTGAGCGAGGTATCCCGCCCATGCACCAGCCAGTTTCCGACGCCCGAGAACGGGTGCTGCATGTTGCGCAGCCCGTCGACGGCGGAGTCGCGCGGGTCGTGCTCGACCTGGCGCGGGCCCAGCTCGCGGCCGGCGTGCGCGTCGTGATCGCCTGCCCAGGCGGCCGACTGGCCACGGAGGCACAGGAGATAGGCGCCGAGGTGCGGCTCTGGCGGGCCACCCGGTCACCGGGTCCCGCGCTCCCCGGCGAGGTACGGCGGCTCGCCCGCCTCGTCGGGGAGGTACGGCCCGCACTGGTGCACGCGCACAGCGCCAAGGCCGGTCTGGCCGCCCGCCTCGCCCTGCGGGGCCGCGTCCCGACCGTCTTCCAGCCGCACGCCTGGTCCTTCGAGGCCGTCGGCGGTCTCACCGCCGCGCTCGCCCTGCGCTGGGAGCGGTTCGCCGCGCGCTGGGCCGAGCGGGTGGTGTGCGTCAGCGAGGCGGAGCGCGAGACCGGCGTACGCGCCGGAGTGCGCGCCTCGTACGCCGTGGTGCCCAACGGCATCGACCTGGAGCGGTACTCCCCCGCGCCCGCTCCGGCGGCCCGCGCGGAGCTGCCGGGGCTCGGGGCCGGACCGCTGGTGGTGTGCGTGGGACGGCTGTGCCCGCAGAAGGGCCAGGACGTGCTGCTGGCCGCGTGGGAGCGGGTGCTGACCGTGCTGCCGGAGGCCCGGCTGGTGCTGGTCGGCGACGGACCCGACCGGGAGACGCTGAGCGAACTGGCGGGCCCCCGCGTGCAGTTCGCGGGTGAGGTCAGCAACGTACTGCCCTGGTACCGGGCCGCCGATCTGGTGGTGCTGCCCTCGCGCTGGGAGGGCATGGCGCTGGCCCCGCTGGAGGCGCTGGCCTGCGCCCGGCCCGTGGTGCTCAGTGACGTGGACGGCGCCCGCGAGAGCCTGCCGCCCGCGCTCGCCGGACGCTGCCTGGTGCCGCCGGAGGACCCGGACGCGCTGGCCGCCGCCGTGACCGGGCTGCTGTGCGACGCGCCGCTGCGCGCGGACCTCGGCGCCCAGGGCCGTCGGCACGTCCTGACCACGCACGACGTACGGCTGACCGCCGAGCGGATCGCGGACCTCTACCGCGACCTGCTCGGCACCCTGCCGTCCGTGTCCACCGAGCGCAGGGAGCCGATCCACCCGTGACCGCGGAAAGCATCGTCCCCTCGCCCAGCGCCTCCGGCATGGACTCCGGGTACGCCGTACGGCCCGCGCAGGGCTTCCGGTTCCCGGCCCGGCGCCCGCACTCCCCCATCGTCTCCCCGCTGCCCCTGCTCACCGCCGACCTCGCCGCCGCCGTGGCGGGCGCGGTCGTGCTGGACGCGGCCGTGCGCGGGCCGCTCGTCGTGGCCGCGCTGGTCGCCGGCGCCCTGCTGCTGCGGCCGCGCCCGGCGCGCGCGGTGACCGGTGTGCTCGACGAACTCCCCTCCCTCTGCGGCCGGATCGCGGTGGTCTGGCTGGCGCTCGGCGCGCTGACCGCCGCCCTGGAACCCGGCCGCGCCCTCACCCTTCCCGCGCTGGCCGTCGGCTGGTCCGCGCACGCGGTGGTCGCCTGCGTCGGCCGGGCGGCCGTGCACCGGCGGCGCCGGGTGCTGCGGCTGCGGCAGCCGGGCACCGCGCTGGTGATCGGCCCGGCCGCGACCGCCCAGCGGGTCGCCGCCGCGCTGCTGCGCCAGCCGGACTGCGGGGTACGCCCCGTCGGCGTGGTCACCGACCATCCGGACGGCAGCGCCGGGCTCCCCGTGCTGACCTGCGGCGAGCAGGTCGAGCGGGCGCTCATCCAGAACGGCGTCGGCACCGTCCTCACCGTCGACCCCGCCGTACGCACCGAGAAGGGCCCGCTGCTGCGGGCGCTCGCCGAGTCGGGCTGCGCGGTGTGGGAGGTCGACGCGGACTGCCCGGCGTACGAGATGCGGGAGCAGCTCGCCGGGTTCTCCGTGCGGCGGCTCGACCTCGGCGCCCGGCGGCGCGGCAGTGTCGGCAAGCGGCTGCTGGACCTGGTGGTGTCGGGCACCCTGCTGGTGCTCGCCGCGCCGCTGCTGCTGGCCTGCGCGCTGGTGCTGCGGCTCAGCCAGGGTCCGGGCGTGGTGTTCCGGCAGGAGCGCATCGGCAAGGATGGGCGCCCCTTCACCCTGCTGAAGTTCCGCACGTACCGCCCGGTGGACGAGCGGGAGTCGGCGACCCGGTGGAGCGTGGCGGACGAGCGGCGGATGAACCCGTTCTGCCGGTTCCTGCGCCGGACCTCGCTGGACGAGCTGCTCCAGCTCTGGAACGTCTTCCGGGGCGACATGAGCCTGGTCGGCCCGCGCCCCGAACGCCCGTACTTCGTCACGCAGTTCAGCCAGTGCTACCCCGGTTACGCGGCCCGGCACCGGATGCGGGCCGGCATCACCGGGCTCGCTCAGGTCAGCGGGCTGCGCGGGGACACCTCGATCGAGGACCGGGCGCGCTACGACAACGCCTACATCGACAACTGGTCGCTGTGGCAGGACGTCTGCATCCTGCTGCGCACCGCGGCCGCCGTCGTGCGGTCCACCGGGAGCTGACGGATGAGCCTCGCGCTGCCGCTCGGCCGCCCCCGGCACTGGTCCCCGGTACTGCCGGTGCTCGCCGTGCTCGTCCTGCTCGCGCTGCCCCTCGCCTCCAGTGAGGGGGGCGGCGCGGGCCCGGCCGACGCGGCGTCCGCGCTGGTCGTCGGCGCCTGCCTGGTGCGGCTGCTGCGGGAGCGGGCCCGCCCGCTGTCCGCCCGGTCCGCGCTGGTGCTGGGACTGCCGGTGGCCGGGGCGGCGCTCGCCGCGATGGGCGCCGCCTCCCCGGGCGCCGGTCTCGCCGGACTCGGCCGCTACCTCCAGGTCTTCGTCCTGGTCCCGGCCGCCGTGCTCCTCCTGATCCGCGACCGTCGCGACTTCCGCCTACTGGCCTGGGCGCTGGTGGGGCTCGCACTCTGGCAGGGCGCGGTCGGCGTGAAGCAGTACGTCACCGGGACCGGTGCCTCGTACCAGGGCCGGATGATCCGCGCGGTCGGCACCTTCGGGCCGTACGACGTGATGGGGATGGCCACCGTGGTGGCGTTCGGGCTGCTGTGCGCGGTGGGGCTGGCGCTGGGCAGGGCGCCGGTGCGGGAGCGGGCGGTCGCGGCCGGGTGCGCGCTGGCGCTGCTGGTGCCGCTGGCGCTCTCCTTCAGCCGGGGCGCGTGGATCGCCACCGCCGTCACCCTCACCGCGCAACTGCTGCTGGCCGGGGTCCGCCGGGCGCTGAAGGTGGGCGCCGTGGTGGTCGCGGCCGGGGTGGTGCTGGTGGGCGGTCTCGGGGTGGGCACGGCGATGCTCCAGGAGCGGATCGACAGCATCACCAAGGTCGCCGACGCCCCCGACCAGTCGGTCACGGACCGGTACACCATGTGGGCGGCGGCCACCGGCATGTGGCGCGAACACCCGCTGACCGGCGTGGGGTTGAAGGGCTTCCCGGAGTACCGGGACGGCCATGCCTCGCTCGCGCTGTCCTCGGGCAGCGACACCGAGGGCGCGGGCGTCGGCTTCCGGCGGCAGCCGCTGCTCTCCCCGCACAACATGTACCTGCTGGTCCTCGCCGAACAGGGACTGATCGGGCTGCTGTGCCTGGCGGGCGGCTGGCTGGCGATGCTGCTGCTCGGCCTGCGCGGCCTGCGGACCGCCCACCGTACGGGCCGGGGCCTGGACTGCGCGCTGATCGGCTGCGGCCTGCTGCTGTGGCAGCTCGTGGACTTCGTGTACGCCGACATCGGCGGCCCCTCCACCGTGCTGACGGCGGTGTGCCTGGGGCTGGTGGCGTGGTGGGCCCTGGTGGGCGCGGAGCCGGAGGGCGCGCGATGACGCTTACGCCCGCTCCGGGACCGGAGACGACGACCCGGCAGACCCCGCCGGCCGAGCCCGAACACGCCCCGGTGACAAGGCGGTTCCTCGCCCGCGCCGCCCTGCTCACCGCCTCCCTGTCCGCCGCCGGTGCCCTGCTCGGGCTGGTCCGGGACCAGTCGCTGGCCCGGCTGTTC
The DNA here is from genome assembly GCF_004784475.1 of Streptomyces bauhiniae. Lineage (GTDB taxonomy): Bacteria > Actinomycetota > Actinomycetes > Streptomycetales > Streptomycetaceae > Streptomyces > Streptomyces seoulensis. The sequence continues at coordinate 138,346 of NZ_SRRT01000010.1, read as the reverse complement.
GGGGCCGGGCGGGACACGGACGCCTTCCTGGTCGCCTGGACGGTGCCCGAGTTCGCGGCCACCCTGCTGATCGAGGACGGGCTGGCGTTCGCGCTGATCCCGGCGTTCAGCATGGCGCTGGCCCGCCGCGCCCAGGGTGCGCCGGGAGATCCCGTACGGGCCCTGGTCCGGGGGACGCTGCCCAAGCTGACGCTGGCCTTCACCGTGGTGGGGGCGGTGCTCGCGCTCGGCGCTCCGCAGCTCGTGCAGGTGCTCGCGCCCGGCCTGCCCGACCCGGCGCTGGCCGTGGACTGCACCCGGCTCACCGCGACCTGTGTGCTCACCTTCGGGCTCGCCGGGTACTTCAGCGCGGCCCTGCGCGCCCACCGCCGCTTCCTGGCCCCGGCCGCGATCTACGTCGCGTACAACACGGGCATCGTCACGGCGATGTTCGCGCTGGGCGGGGTGTGGGGGGTGCGGTCGGCGGCGTTCGGGGTCGCGGCGGGCGGGGTGCTGATGGTCCTCACCCAACTCCCCTTCCTGGTCGGCCGGTTACGCAGCCGCCGGACGACGGAGGTGACGCCGGAACTTCCCTCGGCCAAGCCGCACTCGGTGAACCTGCCGCTGATGGCGACCGTGCTGCTGTTCGCGCTGTGCCGGCAGTCCCAGGTGCTGATCGAACGGTTCCTCGCCTCCAGCCTGCCCTCCGGGGCCATCTCGCACCTGAACTACGCCCAGAAGATCGCGCAGATCCCCATGACGATGTCGATGATGCTGTGCACGATCACCTTCCCGGTGGTCGCGCGGGCCCTCGCCGAGGGCGACACCGAGCGCGCCCGCGTCCGGGTGGAGCGGGACCTCGCGGTCGCGTCCGGACTGGTGCTGCTCGGCACGGCGGCGGTCGTGGCCTGCGCCCCGCAGATCGTCCAACTCCTCTTCCAGCGCGGCGCGTTCACCGCCCAGGACACGGCGGCCACGGCGGGCGTGATGCGCGTGTACGCCGTCGGCCTGCTCGGCCAGACCCTCACCGGTGTCCTGGTCCGTTCCTACTTCTCGGCGGGCCGCCCCACCTGGTACCCGCTCGGCGCCATGTCCGCCGGTGTCTTCGCCACCTGCGCCATCGGCGCGGCCACCGTCGGCACCTGGGGCGTGACCGGCATCGCCGCCGCCAACGCCACCGGCATCACCCTCACCGCCGCCCTGCTGCTCGCCGGGATGCGCGGCCCCGGGCACGGCAGGCGGCGCGGGGTTCCCATCCGCACCCGGCACATGCTGCGCGAGCTGAGCCGCCCGGCCGGGGCCGCGCTCGGGGCCGCCCTCGCCGGGGCCTGGGCCGCGACCCTGCCCGTGGGGGCGCTCGCGGGGCTCGCCGCCGGGGGCCTCACCGTCGTCACCGTCTTCGTCCTGCTCGGCTGGGCCCTGGGCGCCCAGGGCTTCGCACCCGCCCTCCGTTCCGTACGCACCCACACCCGAAGGCTCGCTCATGCCGTCTTCCGTTGAGTCCGCGCCCGTCCTCCGCACCGGCTCCCCCCGGCCGGGCGGAGGCGGTCCCGTCCCGTGGATCGCCATGTACCACTCCGTCGGCGACTGCTCCGACGACCCGTACCGCGTCACCGTCACCCCGGCCCGGCTGGAGCGCCAACTGCGCTGGCTGCGCGGGCGGGGGCTGCGGGGCGTGTCGGTGGGCGAGCTGCTGGAGGCCCGCGCGCGGGGGGCCGGGCGCGGTCTGGTCGGGCTCACCTTCGACGACGGGTACGCCGACTTCGTCACCGACGCGCTGGCGCTGCTGGCCCGCTGGGAGTGCACGGCCACCCTGTTCGTGCTGCCCGGCCGGCTCGGCGGCGAGAACACCTGGGACCCGCTCGGCCCCCGCAAACCCCTGCTGACCGCCGACGCCGTCCGCGAGGCCCACCGCGCCGGGGTGGAGATCGGCTCCCACGGCCTGACCCACGTCGACCTCACCCACGCCGACGACACCGCCCTGCACGCCGAAGTCAGCGACAGCCGGGCCCGGTTGACCGAGCTGACCGGCGCCCCGGTCCAGGGCTTCTGCTACCCGTACGGCACGCTCGACGGGCGCGTGGTCGAGGCCGTACGCGCGGCCGGTTACGGCTACGCCTGCGCCATCGACCCCGGCGAACTGAGCGGCCCGCACGCGCTGCCCCGCGTACATGTCGGGCAGAACGACAACGCCCTGCGGCTGTTTCTGAAGTACCGGCTGCACCGGCTGCGCCGCCGGCCCGTGGCGGGGCTGTGATGCGGGCGCTGCACATCATCACCGGCCTCGGGGTCGGCGGCGCCGAGCAGCAACTACGGCTGTTGCTGCGCCACTTGCCCGTCGAGTGCGACGTGGTCACGCTGACCAACCCCGGCCCGGTGGCCGCCGGGCTGCGGGCCGACGGGGTACGGGTGGCCGACCTCGCCATGGCCGGCAACCGCGACCTGGCCGCCTTGCCCCGGCTGACCCGGCTGATCCGGCGCGGCCGCTACGACCTGGTCCACACCCACCTCTACCGGGCCTGTCTCTACGGCCGCCTCGCGGCACGGCTCGCCGGAGTCCGCGCGGTGGTCGCCACCGAACACTCCCTGGGCGACTCCCAGATGGAGGGCCGCCCGCTCAACTCCGGTGTGCGCGCGCTGTATCTGGCCGGGGAACGCCTGGGCCGCTCGACGGTCGCCGTCTCCCCCACGGTGGCCACTCGCCTGGCCCGCTGGGGCGTACCGGAGCCGCGCATCGCGGTCGTCCCCAACGGCATCGACCTGGAGCCCTTCCGCTTCGACCCAGCGCGGCGGACGCGCGTGCGGGCGCAACTGGGCATCCCGGAGGGCGCGTTCGTGATCGGCGGCATCGGACGACTGGCTCCCGGCAAGCGGTTCGACATCCTGATCGAGGCGCTCTCCCAACTACCGCCTCATTGCCACCTGTTGCTGGTGGGAGGCGGCGCAGAAGAAAGCGCTCTCCGGCGCGCAGCCGCCACCGCCGGAGTTGCGGAGCGGGTGCTGTTCACCGGCGAGGTCCCCGGGCTCCCCGACGGCTCATCAGGCCCCCACCTGCCCGCGCTGACCTCCGCCATGGACGTACTCGCCGCCCCCTCCCCGGAGGAGGCGTTCGGCCTGGCCGTCGTGGAGGCGCTCGCGGCCGGACTCCCGGTGCGCTACGCCTCCTGCCCCGCCGTCGAGGACCTCCCGCCCGAGGCCGCCCCCGACGCCGTGCGCGTACGCGGCGGCGCCGAGGCGTACGCCGCCGCGCTCGCCGGGGTCCGCGCCGCCGGGCCCGGCCCGCGTGCCGTCCCGGAGGCGGCCCGCCACTACTGCATCACCCGCAGCGCCGCCCGGCTGATGGACGTCTACACCTCGGCGCTCACCCGTACGGTCCCCTCGCCCCGACACCCTTAACGGAGGCAGCCCCTCATGACCGAGAATCCCACCCGGCGCCGTCGCACCGGCCGCCTGCCGGGCTCCCGTTCCCTGCCGCCCTGGTCGCTGGTGGCCGCCGGGGTCGTCGCGGGCGGGCTGATCGGCGGCGGGTACGGCCTGCTCAAGGCCCCCGCGTACACCGCGACCAGCTATGTCATCGCCGTCCCCGCCGAGCACTCGGACACCTCCACCGCGCTCGGCTTCGCCCAGGCGTACGGCAGGGTCGCCACCCAGCCCGCCGTACTCGCCGAGGCGCAGCAGCGGGCCGGGGTGCCGGTGAGCACCCTGGCCAAGAGCGTGCGCACGGCCACCTCGCCGGACGCCCCGATGGTCGCCGTCTCCGCCACCTCCGCCCGGCCCGCCCAGGCCGCCGCCATGGCCAACGCGGTCGCCGCCGCGCTCTCCAAGCAGGCTGACGCGAGCAAGAAGGCCACCCACGTCGAGCTGCTCCAGTTCTCCCGCGCGGTGCGGCCGACCGAGCCGTCGTCGGCGTCGGCCGGGGTGACCACGCTGGTCGGCGCGGGCGCGGGCGGGCTGCTCGGCGGGCTCGCGCTGCTGGTCCGGCCGGGGCGCCGGGAGGAGCCCGAGGCCGCGCTCGCGGCCCCGCTGCCCGGCCCGGCCTTCGCCGCCGACGTCCACAGCCGGCTGTGACGGCGACGTACGCGGCGCGCCCCGCCTCCTTCGCGCGTCCCCCGCTCACCACCCAACTCCTCACCGACGACCTGGCGTTCGCCGCCCTCGCCCCGGCCTGGGGCCGGCTGCACCGGCGCTGCGCCACCGCGACCCCGTTCCAGAGCCACGCCTGGCTGCACTCCTGGTGGCAGTCGTACGGCAGGCCCGGCCGGCTCCGCGTCCTGCTGGTCCGCTCGGGCCGCGACCTGCTCGCCGCCGCCCCCCTGACCCTCGTCCGGCACCCCTTCCCCGCCCTGGTCCCGCTGGGCGGCACGGTCTCCGACTACGGTGACGTGCTGCTCGACGACGCCGACGACGGCCGCGCCCTCACCGCCCTGACCGACGCCCTGTGGACGGCCGCCCGCACCGCCCTGATCGACCTGCGCGAGGTACGCGCCGGGGGCGCGGCGGAGCGCGTCTACGACCGCTGGCCCGGACCGCGCCGACGGGTGCCGGACTCCCTGTGCCTGGAGCTGCCCCCGGTGCCGATGGACGAGCTGCTCACCCGGCTGCCGTCCAACAAGGCCCAGCGGGTGCGGGCCAAGCTGCGCAAGCTGGCCGCGCTCGGGGTGGCCCGGCGCACGGCCGGTCCCGGTGAGGCGGAGGCGGCGGTGGCGCGGCTGCTGGAGCTGCACCGGCTGCAGTGGCAGGGCCGGAAGGTGACGCCCGAGCATCTGCGGCCCCGCTTCCAGGAGCACCTAGTGCGCGCGGTGGAGCCGATGGTGCGCTCGGGTGACGCGGTCGTCACCGAGTTCCGCATCGGCGAGGAGGTCGTCGCCGTCGACCTCACCCTGCTCTCCCCGAGCCTCGCGGGCGGCTACCTCTACGGCGCCCATCCCTCGCTGCGCGAACGCAAGGCCGACGTCGCCGTCATACTGCTGGACGCCTGCGCCGCGCACACCGCGGCGGGGTCCCACGGCACGCTGAGCCTGATGCGCGGCGACGAGCCGTACAAGCACCACTGGCGTCCCGACCCGGCGCCCAGCGGGCGGCTGCTGCTGGCCCGGCGCCGTACCGCGCCGCTGCTGTCAGCCGCGCTGTCCGACGCGGCGGCCCGCCGCCACGGCAAGGCGGCACTCGCCCGCCTCGGCGAGCGCCGGCCCGGTTAGCGGACGCCCGGCAGGCGGTCGAAGCGGAGGCAGACCCGGCCCCCGAGCCAGAACTCCACCCAGTTCCCCATCGTCATCTCCGAGCAGTCGGCGGGAGTTTTCGTGCCGGACGAGGGGGTGGGGGTCGGGGTGGGCTCGGGGGACGTCGGGGTCGGCGTGGGGGTGGGGGTCGGCGTCGGCGTGACCGTAGGGGTCGGCGTCGGGGTCGGTGGAGGCGTCGTCAGCCCCGTGCGCCCGTACAGCGTCGTCCGGTACACCTTCGCCGCGTTCGGGTTGGCCGGGCACTGCCAGACGCCGTGCGGGCAGTAGTCGGTGAGGGTGTTGTAGAGCGGCCGGTGTTCGTCCATCCAGGCGAGCATCCGCCGCATGTACTCGGGGTTGTCGCCGTTGCGGAACAGGCCCCACTCCGGGTACGAGATGGGCTTGCCGTGCGCCTTGGCGAAGTCGACGTGCGCCTGGAGGCCGTAGGGCTCGGAGATCTGCTCGTCGAACGGCATCCCGGTGGGCTGGTCGTAGGAGTCCATGCCGATGATGTCGACGGTGTCGTCACCGGGGTAGCACTCGGTCCACGGCACGGCGTCCCGGCCCCGGCTGGGCGTGAAGTCGAAGCGGAATTTCTGCCCCGGAACCGCGCGCATGGTGGCGACGATGCGGTTCCAGTACGCCTTCCACGCCTCGGGGTCGGGCCCGCAGCGGTGGGTGTAGGTGATGCCGTTCATCTCCCAGCCGAGCACCAGCACCGTGTCCGGCACGCCGAGTTTGACCAGCTTCTCGGCGAGCGTGCGGAAGTGCCGGTCGAACTGTCCGGCGGCGGCCTGCTTCAGCAGCAGGCGTACCTCGGCGTCGGAGAGGTGCTCCTCGTTGCGCTCCTGCATCGGCACGTTGAGGACGAGGGTGCGGTCGGCCTTGTCGCGCCGCCAGTTCGCCCACGGTTCCAGGAAGCCGGGCGGGCCCTCGATGTCCCGCCACAGTCCGCCGGGCAGATAGGTGTGCCCGACCTTCAGCTCGGCGCCGCCCAGCCAGTTGCTGAGGGCGGGAATCCGGGCGATCCCGAGGGGGCCGGAGTCGAGGAACGCCCCGAAGTCGGGGCCCCGGTTGACGGGCGGAGGCGCCGGGGTCGCGGTGGGCGCGGGGGTCGGTCCGGGTGCCGTCCGGTGCGGTCCGGCCGCGACCCCGGGTCCTGCCAGGGCGACCGATACGGTGATCGCCGCGGCGAAGAGGGACAGCCGTCCCCGCCGGGTCCTGCGCCACTGTGGAGCCATCCCGGCCCCTCCCTCCACCCGGCCCTGCCCTCGCGCCTCGAACAGCGCCTGTACTGACACCCAGTCACACGCGCCGGGTGCTCGCCAGCGCGGTTACGGCTTGCGGGTGGCCGCGGCCCCCGCCCGGGTGAACGGCGAAGGCCCCGCCGGGGTTATCCGCGCGGGGCCGCCCGGCTGGCCGCTCCCGGCCCGTCGGCGTGGCGAGCCGCCGGAGGGGACGCGGCCCGAAAGGATGCGTACGGCGCCGTGGCGGTACGGCGCCGTCACCTCTGGGTGCCGGGCGCTCGGGTCCGGCACCCGGTGGTCAGCGGTGCCGGGACATGGTCCGGCCGCGCCGGAACAGCAGGACTCCGGCCGCGATCAGCACGGCACCGGCGCCCGAAGTGGCCCACAGCATCCGCGAGTTGTTACCGGTGTGCGGAAGGGTGGGCGGAGTGGTGTGCCCACCGGGAGGCGGAGTGGTGTGACCTCCCGGAGGGGGCGTGGTGTGCCCGCCGGGGGGCGGTGTCGTGTGACCTCCGGGCGGGGGCGTGGTGTGCCCGCCCGGAGGAGGCGTGCTCTCCTCACCGCCGTACGGAGGCGGAGTGGTCTCCTCGCCGCCGTAGGGAGGAGGCGTGGTCTCGTTGCCCCCGTATGGCGGAGGGGTGGTCTCCTCGCCGCCATAAGGGGGAGGAGACGTTTCTTCACCGCCGTACGGGGGCGGAGTCGTCTCCTCGCCGCCGTAGGGCGGGGGCGTCGTCTCGTCGTCGCCGTACGAGGGCGGACGGGTGGTCTCCTCGTCGTCCCCGTACGACGGCGGGGGTGTCGTCTCGTCGTCGTCACCGTACGCAGGGGGCGGCGTCGTCTCGTCGTCGTCGCCGTAGGAGGCGGGCGCGGTGGTGGCCGGGGCGCTCGGCTCGTCGTGGCCGTAGGACGGGGGCGGGGTGGTCTCGTCGTCCCCGTACGAGGCCGGCGGCTTGGTCTGCTCGGCGCCGTACGCGGGCGGGGTCTTGACCGGGGTGCTCGGCTCGTCGTCGTCACCGTAGGACGACGGCGCGGTGGTGCGGGGCGCCTTGGGGAGGGCGTCCTTGACACAGGCGTTGCCGACGGCCGGGTTGAGCGCGGCCGACACATCTACGGAGTGCCCGCAGATGTTGACCGGGACGTGCACCGGCACCTTGAGGGTGTTGCCGGACAGCGCGCCGGGAGAGCCCTGTGCGGCTCCGTGCGCTCCCGAATCGGCGAGCGCCTGACTGACGTACAAGGACAGCACACCCGTCGCGGCGGCGGCCACGACCATGCCCTTGCTCAGGGTCTGTCGCAATCTCGTGGTCTTCCTGCTCGAAGAAGTGGGAAGGCCGGCCCCGGAACGCGGATTCACATGGGATCAACGGTCCGGGGCCGGCCTGAACGCAGCCGTGGGGCTGGTGCCTCGCGTTATGCGCGTCAGTCGTTGACGCAGGCGTTGCCGAACGCCGGGTTCAGCAGCGCGATGACGTTGACGGAGTTGCCGCACACGTTCACGGGGATGTGGATCGGGACCTGGACGACGTTGCCGGACAGCACGCCCGGCGAACCGACCGCGGCACCCTCGGCACCGGCGTCGGCGAAGGCGGGAGCCGCCCCACCCAGAGCCAGGATGGCGCCGGCGATGACAGCAGCGCTCTTCTTCATGGTCTTTCCCTTCTCTGCGGTCATGCCCTGTGACGGCCGAAACCGAGCGAGCACAACTTGAACGGCTCGCACCATGACCGGCAGGCTGTAGAACGAGGAATAGACGGCGGAAGAAACTGTGGAACGCGCGTCGCCGGTCAATTCACTCGAACGCCCCCAGGGAATTGACAGCATGGAGCAGCGAAAACCGCCCGGGGCACGGAAATCCGTGCCGCCGGGCGGTTTTTACGAGCGCTCGCGCCTGCGTCAGTTGTTGGCGACGCCGTTGCCCGCGAGGACCGAGACGTCGTCGACGAGGTGCGACAGCGGCTCGTCGTTCTTCGCCTGGGTGGAGTTCTCGGCGCACTGCTGGTTCTGCGGGGAGGACAGGACGGGGATGTCCTGGACACCGACGTTGACCAGGGCCAGCACCGACTGGACGTTCGCCTTGACCGGCAGGCCGACGCAGAGCTTGTTCACGGAGCTCTGCACCAGCGTGGCCTGCGGGCTGAGGTCGCCGTTGGTCACGTTGTTGCCGAACGCCTCGGTGGCGCCGTTGCCGCTGAACGACGTGGTACCCGTGTCGTTGCCGATGGCAAGCGCCTGAGGGGCCGCCGCCGCCGACACGCCCACGAAGGACGCGGCGACCGCCGCCGCGGCCATTGCCTTCTTCAGCATTTCGCTTTCCTTTCCTGGCTGTTCGCCAGACGCTTTCCTGGCTGGTCGCCAGACGTTCGTTCCTGCGGAGACATCAACCCACCGGGCGCCGATTGGTTGCGGTAAGTCACCCGATCGGATCGCTTCCGGTGCACGGAGGAGACGGAATTCCCGCCGAGGCGGGCGCCCCGTTTTCCGCGCGCCCCGTCGGCCGTTGGAGTGAACGGGAGCAACCCCCTCCCCGGCCCGGCAGTTGAGCCGGGCACTCCGATGGACGGGGTTTCTCCAGAAGGGAATCGCAAGTGATCAAGAAGGTTCTGGCCGCCGCCGCGGTCGCCGCGTCCGTTGCCGGCGTCTCCGCCGCCGCCGCGTCGCCGGCCCTGGCCATCGGCAACGACACCGGTACGACGTCGTTCAGCGGCAACGGCGCCTCCCAGGCGTTCGGCAACTCCGCGACCTACGGCAACATGAGCCCGCAGATGGCGCTCATCCAGGGCTCGCTCAACAAGCCCTGCATCGGCCTGCCCGCGAAGGTCAACGCCCAGTCCCTGGTGGGTCTGCTCAACGTCGGCGCGCAGGACATCCCGATCCTGTCCTCGCCGCAGAACCAGCAGTGCGTCGAGAACTCGACCCAGGCCAAGGGCGACGAGCCCCTGTCGCACATCCTGGACGACATCTCCGCGCTGTCCGGCAACGGCGCCGCCAACAACTGACGCCTCCGCAACGCATCCGGGCCGCCGACTCGATCGGCGGCCCGTCGGTGTTTCCAGAGGCAGTTGAGCCGAGGGGGGCGTTTGTGAACTCATCGGACTGCGCTGCCCCGATAGGGTCAAAGACCGCAACCCCGGCGCCCGCTTCCCCGTTGACGATCACGCAGCTCCTCCCCGGAGTCCGCCTTTCGAAGGGAACCAACATGAAGAAGCTGTGGGCAACCGCGGCCGTCGCCGCCTCCGTCGCCGGTCTCGCGGGCGCGGCCGCCCCGCAGGCCCTGGCCATCGGTGACGACCACGGCACCACGTCGTTCAGCGGAAACGGCGCCTCGCAGTCGTTCGGCAACTCGGCCACCTACGGCAACATGAGCCCGCAACTGGCTCTGGTCCAGGGTTCGCTGAACAAGCCCTGCATCGGCCTGCCGGCGAAGCTCAACGCCCAGTCCCTGGTGGCCCTGGTCAACGTCGGCATCCAGGACATCCCCGTCCTGTCCTCGCCGCAGAACCAGCAGTGCGTCGAGAACTCGACCCAGGCCAAGGGCGACGAGCCGCTGTCGCACATCCTGGACGACATCTCCGCGCTGTCCGGCAACGGTGCCGGCAACGGCTGATCGAGCCCCCCGCAGCGGCGGCCCACCGGTTCCGACCGGTGGGCCGCCGCCGTGTTTCCCGAGGTCAGGACACGATGTCCTTGCGGGTGAAGCCCCGGAAGGCCAGGGCGAACAGGACCAGGGCGTAGGTGACCGAGACCGAGGCGCCCTGGGCCATGCCGGCCCACTCCGCGTGCGGCTGGAGGAGGTCGGCCCAGGCGAACTGCCAGTGCGCGGGCAGGAAGTCGCGCCAGTGGCCGAGCGCGGTCACCGCGTCCAGGACGTTGCCGACGATGGTCAGCCCGACCGCGCCGCCCACCGCGCCGAGCGGGGCGTCGGTCCGGGTGGAGAGCCAGAACGCGAGCCCCGCGGTGACCAGTTGCGAGACGAAGAGGTACAGCACCACCACGGCGAGGCGCCCGACCGCCGTCCCCGCCTCCACCGCCCCGCCGGTCGGCACCAGCAGCGGACCCCAGCCGTACGCGGCCGTGCCCACCGCCAGGGCCACCGTGGGCAGCAGGATCATCGCGGCCAGGCTCATCCCGAGCCCCACCACCAGCTTCGACCACAGCAGCCGCGCCCTCGGCACCGGCGCCGCCAGCAGATAGCGCAGCGAGGACCAGCCGGCCTCGGAGGCGACCGTGTCCCCGCAGAACAGGGCGACCGGGATCACCAGCAGGAAGCCGGCCGACACGAAGAGGCTGACGGCGGCGAAGTTGGCGCCGGACGCGGTGGCCGTGTCCATCAGGGAGATCCGGCGCCCCCGCCCGGCCGGGTCCCCGCCGATCGCGAACGCGGCCAGCAGGATCAGCGGCAGCGCGGCCAGGATCGCGCCCATGACCAGCGTGCGGCGCCGCCCGAGCTGGCGGACGAGTTCCACCCGTACGGGCAGGGTGCGCGCGGCGCGGTAGCCGGGTGCCGTCTCCGCGGTCTCGGTGAGCGTGCTCACGCGGAGCCTCCGATCAGGGTGAGGAAGGCGTCCTCCAGACGCCGGTGCGGGCCGACGGAGAGCACGGGCACCTCGAGGCGGACCAGGTCCACGACGAGTGCGCCCGCGGTGTTGCCGGGTTCGAGGCGGATCAGCAGCCCGTCCTCGGCCGGTACGGCGGAGGCGACGCCGTCCAGCGCGGCCACCTTCTCCACGACCGGGTCGGCGAGGGGGGTGCCGGTGCCGACGAGCAGGGTGTCGCCGGAGCCGACGATCTCACCGACCGGGCCCGCCTGGACCAGCCGGCCCCGGTCCATGACCACCAGGTGGGTGCAGGACTGCTCGACCTCGGCCAGCAGGTGGCTGGAGACGATGACGGTGCGCCCGGCGGCCGCGTACCGGATCATCACCTCGCGCATCTCGCGGATCTGCGGCGGGTCCAGGCCGTTGGTGGGCTCGTCCAGGATGAGCAGGTCGGGCAGGCCGAGCATGGCCTGGGCGATGGCCAGGCGCTGGCGCATGCCCTGGGAGTAGGTGCGGACCGCGCGGGCCAGGGCGTCGCCGAGGCCCGCGATCTCCAGGGCCTCGGCGAGGTGGGCGTCCTCGGGCGGGCGGCCGGTGGCGCGCCAGTACAGCTCCAGGTTCTCCCGGCCGGTGAGGTGGGGCAGGAAGCCGGCGCCCTCCACGAAGGCGCCGACACGGGAAAGGACCGGGGCGCCGGGGCGGATGGCGTGGCCGAAGACGCGGATCTCGCCGCCGTCGGGCCGGATCAGGCCCATCAGCATACGCAGGGTGGTGGTCTTGCCCGCGCCGTTGGGCCCGAGCAGGCCGAGCACCTGGCCCTTCTCGACACGGAAGGAGAGGTCGCGTACGGCGTACCGGTCGGCGGACTTGGCGTAGCGCTTGCTCAAGTCGGTGATGAGCAGCGGGACTTCGGTCAGTTCCGGGTCGGGGGCGGGGGCCGTGGTGCGGCGGCGGGCGGTGAGGAGGAGGGCGAGGGCCGCTGCGACGCCCGCGAGAGGGAGCCACCAGATCCAGGAGGGGAGCGGGGTGGGCGCGGTGGTGACGGCGGGGGCCGTGGGCACGCTCAACGGGCCCTTGAGGGAAACCGTGTAGGTCGCCGGGGCGGTGGGTGAGGCGTAGGCGAGGTCGGTGGTGGCGAGGACCAGGCGGAGGTGGTGGCCCTGCTGCACCTCGTGGTCGACGGGCGGGAGGGTGACGGTGATGTCCTTGCCCGCCTTGGCGCCGGTGACCCTGAGCGGGGTGACGAGCTGGCCGGGGAGCACCTGGCTGCCGCCGGGGCCGACGTCGTAGAGCTTGGCGAAGAGGACCGCGTCGGCGCTGGTGGACTGCACATGGACGCGGGCGGTGGGGCTGCCGGTGATACGGAGGGCGGTGCGCTGGGGGGCTGCGTCGAACTTGGCGTACTGGCCGGGGAAGTCGAGGGAGACGCCGGTGCCGAGGGCGGAGAGCTGGGCGAGGCCGCCGCCGCCGAGGCCGGGCAGGGCGGAGACGGCGGGCGGGCTGGCGCCGGCCGGGTTGGCTACGCGCTGCTCGCGGCCGGTGAGGGGGATCGTGCGGGGGTCGCCGCGCAGGCCGGGGTAGGCGTCGGCGGTGGCGCCCCGGCTGCGGGTGCTGCCGTCGGTGGAGTCGACGCCTCCGGTGCGGGTGATCCGGAAGGCGGGACCGGTGCCGACGGACTCGCCCTTGAGGTAGTGGTCGAACCAGTCCCGTACCCGTCCCTGGACCCGGCCGGTCTCCAGGTCTCCCCCGTCGTGGCCGCCCGCGATCCAGTCGACCTCGACGGGGGCGCCGTTGGCCCGGATCGCGCGCTCGGCGGCGTCGGACTGGGCGAGGGTGAACAGGGAGTCGGTCTGGCCCTGGAAGAGCAGGGTCGGGACCTTGATGCGGTCGGCGACGGCCGAGGGCGAGCGGCGCTGGAGCAGGGCGCGGGCGTCGGCGTCGGGGACGCCGGACTGGGCGACGCGCTGGTACATCGCGCACAGCGCGGGCTCGAACTTCCCGCAGCCGCCGCCGGAGTTGAAGAAGACGCCGGTCCACAGCTTCTTGAACACGCCGTTCGGGAACAGGGCGTCGGCGAGGTCCCAGTAGGTGACGGCGGGCGCGATGGCGTCGACGCGCGGATCATGTCCGGCCGCCAGGAGGGAGATCGCCCCGCCGTACGAGCCGCCCGCGATGCCCACGCGCGGGTCGCCGGGCTTGTCGAGGCGGACCTCGGGCCTCTTGGCGAGCCAGTCGATGAGGCGGGAGACGTCGGTGACCTCGTGCGCCGGGTCGTTGAGCCCGATCCTGCCCGTGGAGTGGCCGAACCCCCGTGCGGACCAGGTGAGTACGGCGTACCCGTGCCCGGCGAGGTCCTCGGCCTGGGCGCGCAGGTCGTCCTTGCTGCCGCCGAAGCCGTGGGCGAGCAGGACGGCGGGGCGCCGGCCGCCGCCTCCGGAGGTGAAGTACGAGGTGTCCACCCGGCTGCCGTCCGCCATGGCCAGGACCCGGTCGGTGCGGTGCGGGCGGGGCGTGTCGGACGCGGTCGCCGTCCACGTACCGGTGGCGGCCAGCAGTACGGCGGCCCCCAGCGCGGCGGCGGCCCGCCGGGGCCGCTTCGGCAGCCGGGGCACTCGAAGATCCATGACCCAACGGTACGGGCCGCCCTCCCCGCCGGACGGCCCCGCCGGGCTGAACCCCCGCCCCTCCTTCGGGAGTACGGGTGCGGCCGGGTGTACTGCGGGCGCGGTAGGGGGTCAGCTCCGGGTGTCCTCGGGGAGCGAGACCAGCCAGTGGGTGTCGCGGCGGGGCCGCAGGTACAGCGCCCAGTACAGGGTGGCGACGGCGGTGATGCCGCCGGTCCACAGCAGGTAGGCGGGGTCCTGCTGGACGAGGACGTAGCCGAGGACGGCGATGAGCAGGACGGGTACGGCCGGCCACAGCGGCATCCGCCAGGCCGGGGTGTGCCGGTGGCTGTCGCGGCGGCCGAGCAGGGCGGCGACGGCGACGAGCAGGTACATGGCGGTGACGGAGACCCCGGTGACGCCGTACAGGGTGTCCAGGTCGACGAAGCAGAGCAGCGCGCCGGGGACGCCGACGGTGAGGGTGGCGACCCAGGGCGAGCCGAACCGGCCGAGCCGGGAGAGGAGGTCGTTGACCGGGGTGGGCCACGCCTTGTCGCGGGCGGAGGCGAACAGGACGCGGGAGTTCTGGATGACCATCACGATGCCCGCGTTGACGATGGCGAGGGCGACGCAGAGGCTGACGAACGTACCGACGGCCGTGTTGGACCAGGCGGTCACCATGGCGCTGAGGTCGCCGCCGGTCAGTTCCCTCAGGTCGGTGGCGCCCATGGTGATGGCGGCGACCGGCACCAGGATGATCACGGTGGAGATGGCGAGGGTGGCGAGCACAGTACGGGCCACGTCCCGGCGCGGGTGCTCCAGTTCCTCGGAGAGGTAGACGGCGGTCGAGAAACCCTGGGTGACGAAGAGGGCGATGGCGAGGCCGGAGACGACCAAGCCGGCGGTAACGGGGTCGACGCTCCCGTGGGCTCCGGCCACCTCCATGGAGACCAGGCTCCCGGCGCCCCGGTGGGCGTGGGAGAAGCCGAGCACCGCGACGACGGCCGCCGCGATGACCTCCAGGACCAGGAAGACGCCGGTGATCCAGGCGTTGGCGCGCAGGTCGAGCAGCCCGGCGAGGGTGGCGAGCAGCATGACCCCGGCGCCGGTGAGGGCGGGGTCCACATGGACGAGGGGGGCGATGTAGTCGGCGGTGCCCATCGCGATGACGGGCGGCACGATCACCACGACCAGCAGCGACAGCACGAACACCAGCCAGCCCGCGAGGCGCCCGGCGAGGGTGGAGACCATGGCGTACTCGCCGCCCGCGCTGGGGATGAGGGTGCCCAGCTCGGCGTAGCAGAACGCCACGGCGATACAGAGCACCGAGCCGATGGCGATGGTGAGCGCGGTCGCGGTGCCGAGGGTGCCGAAGAGGTCGGGGACGACCACGAAGAGGGTGGAGGCGGGCGTCACGCAGGAGAGGGTCAGCAGGGTGCCGCCGACGACGCCGATGGAGCGCTTGAGTTTCCGCCGGCCGTCACCGGTCTCTGCGGCGCTGGCTGGCTCGGCGGGGCGGAGCGTGTCGGTCATGCGGCGTCCGATCGACTCGTGCGGTGAGGACTCGGGCGGGAGCGGTATCGCCTCCGGCGGCTCGCGGTGTGTCGTACGTCTCGCTCCCGGCGCTGCATGGAACACCGACGAAAACCATCACGTCAATGGGTGTCGACCTACGGAATCCGCAGCCTTGACGCGCCTTTGACGACCGAAACAGCACCATCTCGCAGGCGCCCGCGCCCTTGTCGGCCGTACGGGAACCGCAGGCCCTGGCCGAAAAAAGACGGGCCCGAAGCCAGCGAAAGCTGCCTCCGGGCCCGGATGTCCGCGCGGCTCAGTGGTTGCGCGGGAAGCCCAGGTCGACGCCTGCCGGGGCGTCGGAGGGGTCGGGCCAGCGGGTGGTGACGACCTTGCCCCGGGTGTAGAAGTGGGTGCCGTCGTTGCCGTAGATGTGGTGGTCGCCGAAGAGGGAGTCCTTCCAGCCGCCGAAGGAGTGGTAGCCGACGGGGACCGGGATGGGGACGTTGACGCCGACCATGCCGGCCTCGATCTCCAACTGGAAGCGGCGGGCGGCGCCGCCGTCGCGGGTGAAGATGGCGGTGCCGTTGCCGTAGGGGGAGGCGTTGATGAGGGCGACGCCGTCCTCGTAGGTGTCCACGCGCAGCACGGACAGCACCGGGCCGAAGATCTCGTCCTGGTACGCCTTCGCGCTGGTCGGCACCTTGTCGAGCAGGGAGATGCCGATCCAGTGGCCCCCCTCGTGGCCCTCGACGGTGTATCCGGTGCCGTCGAGCACGACCTCGGCGCCCTCGTCGGCGGCGCCGGTGACGTAGGCGGCCACCTTGTCGCGGTGGACCTTGGTGATCAGGGGGCCCATCTCCGAGGTGGGGTCGGTGCCGGGGCCGATCTTGATCTTCTCGGCGCGCTCGCGGATCTTCTGCACCAGCTCGTCGCCGATGGAGCCGACGGCGACGACCGCCGAGATGGCCATGCAGCGCTCGCCCGCCGAGCCGTAGGCGGCGCTCACGGCCGCGTCCGCCGCCGCGTCGAGGTCGGCGTCGGGGAGCACCAGCATGTGGTTCTTGGCGCCGCCGAGGGCCTGGACGCGCTTGCCGTGGGTGGAGGCGGTGGTGTGGATGTAGCGGGCGATCGGGGTGGAGCCGACGAAGGACACCGCCTTCACGTCCGGGTGCTCCAGCAGCCGGTCGACGGCCACCTTGTCCCCGTGCACGACGTTGAAGACACCGTCCGGCAGCCCGGCCTCGGCCAGCAGTTCCGCCAGCTTGAGGGCGGCCGACGGGTCCTTCTCCGACGGCTTCAGCACGAAGGTGTTGCCGCACGCGATGGCCAGCGGGAACATCCACATCGGCACCATCGCCGGGAAGTTGAACGGGGTGATGCCCGCGACCACGCCGAGCGGCTGCCGGATCGCGGCCACGTCGACGCTGGTGGCGACCTGGGTGGACAGCTCGCCCTTGAGCTGGACGCTGATCCCGCAGGCCAGGTCCACGATCTCCAGGCCGCGCGCGACCTCGCCGAGCGCGTCGGAGTGCACCTTGCCGTGCTCGGCGGTGATCAGCGCGGCGATCTCGTCGCGGTGGGCGTCCAGCAGGGCGCGGAACTTGAACAGGATGGACGTGCGCTGGGCCAGCGAGGACTGTCCCCAGGTGGCGAAGGCGTCCTTGGCGGCGGCGACCGCCGCGTCCACCTCCTCGACGGATGCGAAGGCGACCTTGGTGGTGACCTCGCCGGTCGCCGGGTCGGTGACCGGCCCGTACGTGCCCGACGCGCCCTCGGCGGTCTTGCCGCCGATCCAGTGGTTGACGATCTTCGTCATGTCCTCGGGCTCCTTGTCACAGATGGCGGCGGCGGGCCGGCAGATGCCGTTCGTACAGATCGCGTGCCTCGACCGCGGACGGCCTGGTCGCGGTCTCGGCCACAGGAACATCCCACCAGGCCGCGGCCGGGGGCGCGCCCGACACACTGTCGGACGTTTCGGTCTCCACGTAGACACAAGTGGGAGTGTCGGCGGCGCGCGCCTCGGCGAGGGCCTCCCGCAGCTCGGCGACCGTACGGGCGCGCAGCACCCGCATGCCGAGGCTGGCCGCGTTGGCGGCGAGGTCGACGGGGAGCGGCGGGCCGGTGAGGGTGCCGTCCACGGCGGGATACCGGTACGCGGTGCCGAACCGCTCGGCGCCGACCGACTCGGACAGGCCGCCGATGGACGCGTACCCGTGGTTCTGGATCAGCACCATCTTGATCGCCACGCCCTCCTGCACGGCGGTGACGATCTCGGTCGGCATCATCAGATATGTCCCGTCGCCGACCAGCGCCCAGACGTTCCGCTCGGGAGCGGCGAGCTTCACGCCGAGGGCGGCCGGGATCTCGTAGCCCATGCAGGAGTAGCCGTACTCCAGGTGGTACTGGTCGCGGGCGCGGGTCCGCCAGAGTTTGTGCAGGTCGCCGGGGAGGGAGCCGGCCGCGTTGACGATGATGTCGCTCGCGTCCACCAGGGCGTCCAGCGCGCCGATCACCTGGGCCTGGGTCGGCACCGCGTCCGGGTCCTCGGCGGCGAAGCAGGCGTGGACCCGGCGCTCCCAGTCCGCCTTGGCCGCCGAATAGCCCGCGCGATACGCCTCCGGCACCCGGTGCCCGTGCATCCCCAGCGCCTCGGTCAGCTCGCCCAGTCCGCTGCGGGCGTCGGCGACCAGTGGCAGCCCGGCCAGCTTGTGGCCGTCGAAGGGCGCGATGTTGAGGTTGAGGAAGCGCACGCCGGGGTCCTGGAAGAGGGTGCCGGAGGCGGTGGTGAAGTCGGTGTACCGGGTGCCGACGCCGATCACCAGGTCGGCCGCGCGGGCGAGTTCAGCGGCGGTGTCGGTGCCGGTGTGGCCGATGCCGCCCACGTCCTGGGGATGGTCGTACGGCAGGGAACCCTTGCCAGCCTGGGTGGCGGCGACCGGGATGCCGGTGGCGGCGGCGAACTCCGCGAGGGCGTCCTCGGCGCGGCTGTGGTGGACCCCGCCGCCCGCGACGACGAGGGGACGCCGGGCCTGCCTGATCTCCCGTACCGCTTCGGCGAGTTCGGCCGGGTCGGCGCCTGGCCTGCGTACGGTCCAGACCCGGTCGGCGAAGAACTCCTCGGGCCAGTCGTACGCCTCCGCCTGCACGTCCTGCGGGAGGGCGAGGGTGACGGCGCCGGTGTCGGCCGGGTCGGTGAGCACCCGCATGGCCGCGAGCGCGCTCGGGATCAGGGCCTCGGGGCGGGTGATCCGGTCGAAGTACCGGGACACCGGGCGCAGGGTGTCGTTCACCGACACATCGCCCGCGTAAGGGAGTTCGAGCTGCTGGAGGACGGGGTCGGCGGGGCGCGTGGCGAAGACGTCGCCGGGGAGCAGGAGGACGGGCAGGTGGTTGATCGTGGCGAGGGCGGCGCCGGTGACGAGGTTGGTGGCGCCGGGGCCGATGGAGGTGGTCACCGCGTGGGTGGAGAGCCGGTTCGACTGGCGGGCATACCCGACGGCCGCGTGCACCATCGCCTGCTCGTTGCGACCCTGGTGATACGGCATCAACTCCCGGTGTTCCAGCAGGGCTTGGCCGATGCCGGCGACGTTGCCGTGGCCGAAGATGCCCCAGGTGGCGCCGATGAGCCGCTGCCGTACGCCGTCGCGTTCGGTGTACTGGGCGGCGAGGAAGCGGACGAGCGCCTGCGCGACCGTGAGCCTGGTGGTCACCGGTAACCCCCTGTGTGATCCGGGTGGAAGCTGATCCGCCACTCCCGGTCGGCGCCGGGTCCGGCCATCACGTTCAGGTAGTACATGGCGTGGCCGGGCTGGGCGATCGACGGGCCGTGCCAGCCGTCGGGGACGAGCACCGCGTCACCCGTGCGGACCTCGGCGAGCAGGTCGGCGCCGCCGGTACGGGAGGGGAAGACGCGCTGGTAGCCGAGGCCGCCGTCCTCGATCTCGAAGTAGTAGATCTCCTCCAGCTCGGACTCCTCCCCCGGCCGGTGCTCGTCGTGCTTGTGCGGCGGGTAGGACGACCAGTTGCCGCCGGGGGTGATGACCTCCACGGCGATGAGCCGGTCGCAGTCGAAGGTGTCGGCGGCGGCGAAGTTGCGCACCTGGCGGGCGCAGGTGCCGCTGCCGCGCTGTTCGACGGGGACCTCCGGCGCGGGGCCGTAGCGGGCGGGGAGTCGTCGCTCGCACTTCGCTCCTGCCAGGGCGAAGCGGCCTCCCGCGCCGGAGGCGATCTGGACCCGGCTGTCGCGGGGGGCGTACGCGAAGTCGGAGACTGCCGCGAACACGTTCTCCCGGCCTCGGATCTGAAACTCGTTCTCGTCAATTTGTACGGTACATGCACCCTGGAGAGGGAGCACGATCCATTCGGCGGCGCCGGTGTCGAAGGTATGGGTGCCGCCCGCTTCCAGCTCCACGACGCGCAGGCGGGTGTGTGCCCAACCCTGAGCCCAACCCTCCTGACCTGGCCCGATGTCGAGCGCGTACGGGCCGTTCGCGGCCTCGCCGTGCGGCAGATGGAGTCGGGTGCTGGTCATGCGGGCCCTCATAGCAGTCCTGCGGCGGTGTCCACGGCGGCGGCCACGTCGCCGTCCGCCGGGTACAGCAGTGTGCGGCCGACCACCAGGCCGCGCACGGTGGGGAGTTGAAGCGCGCCGCGCCACTTCTCGTACGCGGCGGCCTGCTCCTGCGGGGAGCCGCCGGTCTCGCCGCCCAGCAGGACGGCGGGCAGCGTGGTGGTCGCCATGACGTCGGCCATGTCGTCCGGGTTCTCCGTGACGGGCACCTTCAACCAGGTGTAGGCGGAGGAGCCGCCGAGTCCGGAGGCGATGGCGAGGGAGGTGGTGACGGCCTCGGCCGACAGATCGTTGCGCAGCCGCCCGTCCGGGCCGCGTCGGCTGAGGAACGGCTCGATGAACAGCGGGAGTCGGCGTTCCGCCATGGCGTCGACGGCGCGGGCGGCGGACTCCAGGGTGGTCAGCGAGCCGGGGTCGGTGGGGTCGATGCGCAGCAGCAGCTTGCCCGCGTCGAAGCGGCGGCGGGCGATGTCCTCGGGGCGGTGTCCGGTGAAGCGGTCGTCCAGCTCGAAGCGGGCGCCCTGGAGACCGCCCCGGTTCATGGAGCCCAGGACGACCTTGCCCTCCAGGGCGCCGAGCAGCAGCAGGTCGTCGAGTACGTCGGCGCTGGCCAGCACCCCGTCCACACCGGGCCGGGACAGCGCCACGCACAGCCGGTGCAGCAGGTCGGCCCGGTTGGCCATGGCAAACGGCCGCCCACCCGCACCCAGCGCACCCCGCGCCGGATGATCGGCGGCCACGATCAGCACCCGCTCCCGCGCCCCGACCAACGGCCGCCGCACCCGCCGAGCAGCCGCCTCCGCGATGGCCTCGGGGTGCCGGGTACGGAGGTGGACCAGGGCGGCGACGTCGACGCGGGCGGTGCTCATCGGGGGGCTCCGGCGGGGGGCTTGGCGGGACAGAGTCCGCATGCGCCCCGGCCGGCGGCGGTGACACGGGCCCGAGTGGCGGCCGTTACCTCGGCGGCGAGGCGGACTCGCTGAGCGCTCCTCCTCCCGGCGGCGGCTTCGGCAGGGCGTGGGCCGCACGCGCTCCAGCCCCCGGCGACGGCACTGGCCCCCGTGACGAGCCTCGCCCCGACAGCGGGCCGGGCACGAAGGGCGGGTCTCACCCCGGCGGCGGCCTCGGCGGGACGGGGGCCGCACACGCTCCAGCCCTCGGTGGCAGCACGCGCCTCAGCGGCGATCCTCGCCCCGGCAGCAGCCCGGGCACGAGGGGCGATACTCGCCCCGGCGGCGGCGCCCCCACCGGGCACCCCCAGGATGATCGCCGCCCCCGCCCGGCCAGGGCTCATCGCACCGCTCCCGTCGCCAGTGCCGCAGCCACCTCGTCTGAGGTCGGCATCGCGGAGGAGCATTCCAGTCGTGAGGCGACGATCGCGCCGGCGGCGTTGGCGTGGCGCATGACCGTCTCCAGGTCCCAGCCCTCCAGCAGGCCGTGGCACAGCGAGCCTCCGAACGCGTCGCCCGCGCCGAGGCCGTTGAGGACGGTGACCGGGAGCGGGGGCACCTCCGCGCTTGTGCCGTCGCGGTGGACGGCGAGGACGCCCTTGGGGCCCTGTTTCACCACCGCCAGTTCCACCCCCGCGGCCAGCAGCGCGCGGGCGGCGGCGTGCGGATCGCGGGTGCCGGTGGCGATCTCCACCTCGTCCACGTTGCCGACGGCGACGGTGGCGTGCCGCAGGGCCTCGGCGTAGAAGGGACGCGCGGTGTCGGGGTCCGCCCAGAACATCGGGCGCCAGTCGAGGTCGAAGACGGTGATGCCGGACCGGGCGCGGTGGGCGAGGGCGCCGAGGGTGGCCGTACGGCTGGGCTCCTCGCTCAGGCCGGTGCCGGTGACCCAGAAGACGCGGGCGGCGCGGATCGCGTCGAGGTCGAGTTCGCCGGGGTGGATCTCCAGGTCGGGCGCCTTGGGCAGCCGGTAGAAGTAGAGCGGGAAGTCGTCCGGCGGGAAGACCTCGCAGAAGGTGACCGGGGTGGGCAGGCCGGGCACCGGGGTCACCCAGCGGTCGTCCACGCCGAAGCCGCGCAGCGCCTCGTGGAGGTACGTACCGAACGGATCGTCACCGGTACGGGTGATGACGGCGGTTCCGAGTCCGAGGCGGGCGGCGGCGACGGCGACGTTGGTGGCGGAGCCGCCGAGGAACTTGCCGAAGGACGTCACCCGGTCGAGCGGGACGCCGGTCTGGAGGGGGTAGAGGTCCACCCCGATCCGTCCCATGGTGATCAGGTCGTACGCCATCGACTCCCCTTCATCAGGTTCATCAGGACTCGTCAGGACTACCCCGGCAGGACTCTCTCCCCCGGCTTTCTAGTCCGGTCCGGTGAGCCCTGTCAACGTTTTGTCCAGACATTCGGACCAGCTATTGACACACTTTCCGGACGGCCCGCACGCTGACGGCCATGACGTCGATGCCGTCCTCCCCGCTGTCCCGTGTCCGCGTCGGTTCGGCGCCCGACTCCTGGGGCGTCTGGTTCCCGGACGACCCCGCCCAGGTCCCCTGGCGGCGCTTCCTGGACGAGGTGGCCGCGTCCGGTTACGAGTGGATCGAGCTGGGCCCCTACGGGTACCTGCCCACCGACCCCGAGGTGCTCGCCGAGGAGACCGCCCGGCGCGGCCTGAAGGTGTCGGCCGGGACCGTGTTCACCGGGCTGCACCACGGCCCGGCGGTGTGGGAGAAGACCTGGGAGCACGTCTCCGCCGTCGCCGAGCTGACCCGCGCGACCGGCGCCCGCCACCTCGTCGTCATCCCCTCCTTCTGGCGGGACGACCGCACCGGCGCGGTGCTGGAGCCGGCCGAACTGACCCCGGCCCAGTGGCGCGACCTGACCGGACAGACCGAGCGGCTGGGCCACGAGGTGCGCGAGCGGTACGGCCTGACGATCGTCGTCCACCCCCATGCCGACACCCACATCGACACCGAGGCCCACGTCACCCGCTTCCTCGACGCCACCGACCCCGCCCTGGTCTCCCTGTGCCTGGACACCGGCCACTACGCCTACTGCGGCGGCGACAGCGTCGAGCTGATCGAGACCTACGGCGAGCGGCTCGGCTACCTCCACCTCAAGCAGGTCGACCCGGAGATCCTGGCCCAGGTGCGCACGGAGGGCACGCCCTTCGGCCCGGCGGTCGCGCGGGGCGTGATGTGCGAACCCCCCGCCGGGGTACCCGCGCTCGGCCCGGTACTGGAGGCGGCGGCCCGGCTGGACACCGACCTGTTCGCCATCGTCGAGCAGGACATGTACCCCTGCGAGCCGGACCGGCCGCTGCCGATCGCCCGCCGCACCCGCGCGTTCCTGAGGTCGTGCGGCGTATAAACGCACCGCGCGCTCGCGAACACGACGGTTCCGCTCGTACGGGTCAACACGCCACGCCCGCCGCACCCCCACTTCCTCTGCTGTGGTTGTGTCACGAACGCACCCCTCCTGTCACATATGTCGCGCCTACGCGGGTTCTCCGTCACACCCGGCCCACAGCCGCTTGCTCGTGGTCACTCTGCGTCGTTGACCGGGCACAGGCTTGGTGATCACCAGCACAGCGCCGGGCTCCCCCGACGGCCGCTCCCCGGCCGCCGCCGCGGCGCGCGCAGGAGGTGCGACGCATGACCGACCGCAGGCTCTGGTCCTACAAGGAGATCGCGGCACACATCCGGGTGCAGCCGGACACCGTTCGGTCCTACCGGAAACACGGCCTGCTGCCACCGCCCGACCACGTGGAGAGCGGCAAGCCCTACTGGTACGCCGACACCGTGCGCGCCTGGGTCGCCTCCCGGCCCGGCAACCGGGGCCGCAGAGAGGGCTGACCCCCGCGCCACCCGACCCGGAACGCCCGTACGCCTCCCCTCGGGGACGGTGTGCGGGCGTTCGTCGTACTGCGACAAAGCGGGCGTATACATAGGGTGCCGGTGAATTCCCCCCGCACCCGGCACCCCCTTGGGGAATACCCCCTAGGGGTATAGTGTTCGAAGAGTGAGGGTCCCCCGAGGACACCCCAGTACGACCCCAGTACGACCCCAGTACGACGAGGAGAACGACATGAGCGCCCAGACCGACACCCCCGGCTCCGTCACCGCCGTCTACCAGGTGAGCGGCATGAGCTGCGGCCACTGCGAGGGCTCCGTCTCCGCCGAGATCTCCGAGATCCCCGGCGTCAGCTCGGTGAAGGCCGTCGCCTCCACCGGCGAGGTCACCGTCGTCTCGGCGGCCCCGCTCGACGAGGAGGCCGTGCGCGCCGCCGTCGACGAGGCCGGCTTCGAGCTGACCGGCCGGGCCTGAGCACCACCCCGCAGGTCCGCGCGTCCCGCGCGCGGACCGCGCACCCTTCCCCCGACCGGGCCGTACCGACCAGCTCATACTGGATTCCGTAAGGTCCGGTCCGATGTCTGGAGTCCGGGCATGACCAGCACCACCGCAGAGACAGGGCGTACGGCGCCCACCGCGGACGAGAACCGGGTCGAGCTGCTCATCGGCGGCATGACCTGCGCGTCCTGCGCCGCGCGGGTGGAGAAGAAGCTCAACCGCATGGACGGCGTGAGCGCCACCGTGAACTACGCGACGGAGAAGGCGAAGGTCAGCTTCGGCGACGGCGTCCGCGTCGCGGACCTGATCGCGGTCGTCGAGAAGACCGGGTACACCGCCGAGGAACCCCCGCCCCCGGAGCCCGAACCGGCCGCCGAGGCAGGGGAGTCCGCCGGGCCGGCCGAGCGCGACCCCGAGCTGTCCGCGCTCCGGCAGCGGCTGCTGGTCTCCGCCCTGCTCGCCGTGCCCGTGATCCTGATGGCGATGGTCCCGCCGCTCCAGTTCGACAACTGGCAGTGGCTCTCACTGACCCTCGCCGCGCCCGTGGTCGTCTGGGGCGGGTGGCCCTTCCACCGGGCCGCCTGGACCAACCTGCGGCACGGCGCGGCCACCATGGACACCCTGGTCTCGGTCGGCACGCTGGCCGCGTTCGGCTGGTCGCTGTGGGCCCTGTTCTTCGGCCACGCGGGCATGCCCGGCATGCGGCACGCCTTCACCTTCACCGTCTCCCGCTCCGAGGGCACCTCCGTCATCTATCTGGAGGTCGCCGCCGGGGTCGTCGCGCTGATCCTGCTCGGCCGCTATCTGGAGGCCCGCTCCAAGCGCCGGGCGGGTGCCGCGCTGCGGGCGCTGATGGAGCTGGGCGCGAAGGACGTGACGGTACTGCGGGACGGTCGCGAGACCCGGATTCCGGTCGGCTCGCTCGCCGTGGGTGACCGGTTCGTGGTGCGGCCCGGCGAGAAGATCGCCACCGACGGCACGGTGCTGGAGGGCACCTCCGCCGTCGACGCCTCCATGCTGACCGGTGAGTCCGTGCCCGTCGACGTCTCCCCCGGCGACCGGGTCACCGGCGCCACCGTCAACGCGGGCGGGCGGCTGCTGGTCGAGGCGGACCGGGTCGGCGGGGACACCCAGCTTGCCCGGATGGCCCGGCTGGTGGAGGACGCGCAGAACGGCAAGGCCGAGGTGCAGCGCCTGGCCGACCGGATCTCCGGCGTGTTCGTGCCCGTGGTCATCCTGATCGCGCTCGGCACCTTCGGCGTCTGGCTGGGCGTCACCGGGGACACGGTCGCCGCCTTCACCGCCGCCGTCGCCGTACTGATCATCGCCTGCCCCTGCGCCCTGGGCCTGGCGACCCCGACCGCGCTGATGGTCGGCACCGGGCGGGGCGCGCAGCTCGGCATCCTCATCAAGGGCCCCGAGGTACTGGAGTCCACCCGCCGCGTGGACACCGTCGTGCTCGACAAGACCGGCACCGTCACCACCGGGCGGATGACGCTCCAGGAGGTGTACACCGCCCCCGGCGAGGACGAGAAGCAGGTGCTGCGGCTGGCCGGCGCCCTGGAGCACGCCTCCGAGCACCCCGTCGCCCGCGCGGTCGCGGAGGGCGCCGAGGAGCGCGTCGGCACGCTGCCCCCCGCCGAGCACTTCGAGAACGTCCCCGGCCGGGGCGTACGCGGCCGCGTGGACGGCCACGAGGTGGCCGCCGGACGGCTCTGGGACGACCTGCCGCAGGAACTGGCCGCCGCCCGCTCCCGGGCCGAACAGGAGGGCCGTACGGCCGTCGTGGCGGGCTGGGACGGCAAGCCGCGCGCGGTGCTCGCCGTCGCGGACGCGGTGAAGGAGACCAGCGCCGAGGCGGTACGCGAACTGCGCGCGCTCGGTCTGACGCCGGTGCTGCTCACCGGGGACAACCGCACGGTCGCCGAGGCGGTCGCGCGCGAGGTCGGCATCGACGAGGTCATCGCCGAGGTGCTGCCTGAGGACAAGGTGGACGTGGTCCGGAAGCTGCAGCGCGAGGGGCGGGCTGTCGCCATGGTCGGGGACGGGGTGAACGACGCGGCCGCGCTCGCCACCGCCGACCTCGGTCTCGCCATGGGCACCGGCACCGACGCGGCGATCGAGGCCGGGGATCTCACCCTGGTCCGGGGCGACCTGCGGGTGGCCGCCGACGCCATCCGGCTCTCCCGGCGCACCCTCGGCACCATCAAGGGCAACCTGGTGTGGGCCTTCGGCTACAACGTCGCCGCGCTCCCGCTGGCCGCGGCGGGGCTCATGAACCCGATGATCGCGGGGGCGGCGATGGCCTTCTCCTCGGTGTTCGTGGTGACCAACAGCCTGCGGCTGCGCCGGTTCCGCTGAGGCGGGCCAGGAAGTGCCGTGAGTGGCCGGAAGAAGTCCCCCGAGGAGAAGTAAGAGTCCCTCTAGAGTCCGGCGCGCACCTCACATAAGCTCTTCACAAGGCTCGCGCATCTTCCTTACGCTTGGGTCCCGATCGCCGTATCGGGGCTCTTGCGCACCTATGGGACGTATGCAAGAGACGCAGATCACAGTGACGCGAACGTAACCATCGAAGGGGTTCGAAGGTCTAAGTTGGCGGTGTCAGTCCAGCGTCTTGGGGGGCGCCGGCTGGCATCTGAAGACGTCTTGGGGGACTTCTTCAGAGATGCGTTGCCGGGGCACGTACACCGGGAAGCTTTGAGCGGCCCTCCCAGCGTGCGCTGTCCCGGCAGACCGCACTACGTTTCACATCACTGACAGCGAATTCAGGCGCTGTCTCTCCGAGCGCCCGGCCCGGATCCCGTGGGGGGAATCCGCACCGGGGCATGGGAAGGCGCCCTGGACGTCGGCCCGTGGGGGGACCGACGCCAGGGCGCCTTCCGCTTTTCTACGTACTCAGCGTGTCTACGTACTCAGCGCTGCTCGACCGGCACGAAGTCGCGCTCGACGACACCCGTGTAGATCTGGCGCGGGCGGCCGATGCGGGAACCCGGCTCCTTGATCATCTCGGTCCACTGGGCGATCCAGCCCGGCAGGCGGCCCAGCGCGAACAGGACCGTGAACATCTCGGTCGGGAAGCCCATGGCCCGGTAGATCAGACCGGTGTAGAAGTCCACGTTGGGGTAGAGGTTGCGCGAGACGAAGTAGTCGTCGGAGAGCGCGTGTTCCTCCAGCTTGAGCGCGATGTCCAGCAGCTCGTCGGACTTGCCGAGCGCAGAGAGGACGTCGTGCGCGGCGGCCTTGATGATCTTGGCGCGCGGGTCGAAGGACTTGTACACCCGGTGGCCGAAGCCCATCAGGCGGACGCCGTCCTCCTTGTTCTTCACCTTGCGGATGAAGGTGTCGACGTCGCCGCCGTTGGCCTGGATGTTCTCCAGCATCTCCAGCACCGACTGGTTGGCGCCGCCGTGCAGCGGGCCCCACAGCGCGTTGATGCCGGCGGAGATCGAGGCGAACATGTTGGCCTGCGAGGAGCCGACCAGGCGGACCGTGGAGGTCGAGCAGTTCTGCTCGTGGTCCGCGTGCAGGATCAGCAGCTTGTCCAGCGCGGAGACGACGACCGGGTCGAGGTCGTACTCCTGGGCCGGCACGGAGAACGTCATGCGCAGGAAGTTCTCGACGTAGCCGAGGTCGTTGCGCGGGTAGACGAACGGGTGGCCGATCGACTTCTTGTAGGCGTACGCCGCGATCGTCGGGAGCTTGGCGAGCAGCCGGATCGTGGAGAGGTCGCGCTGCTTCTCGTCGAACGGGTTGTGGCTGTCCTGGTAGAAGGTGGACAGCGCCGAGACCACCGAGGACAGCATGGCCATCGGGTGGGCGTCGCGCGGGAAGCCCCGGTAGAAGTTCTTGACGTCCTCGTGCAGCAGGGTGTGCCGCGTGATGTCGCCCTGGAACTTGGCCAGCTCGTCGACGGTGGGCAGCTCACCGTTGATCAGGAGGTACGCCACCTCGAGGAAGGTGGAGCTCTCGGCGAGCTGCTCGATCGGGTAGCCGCGGTAGCGGAGGATGCCCGCCTCGCCGTCGAGGTAGGTGACGGCGGATTTGTACGCGGCCGTGTTGCCGTAGCCGCTGTCCAGGGTCACCAGACCGGTCTGGGCGCGGAGCTTCCCGATGTCGAAGCCCTTGTCGCCGACGGTGCTGTCGACCACCGGATAGGTGTACTCGCCGTCGCCGACCCGCAGTACTACCGCGTCGTTCTTGGTGTGCTCGCTCACGTCTTCCCTCACCGACTTAGTGCCTCATCTTCGAGGTGCCCTGACTGTCTCTACCATCCCCCATTTGGCTCAGGAGAGTGCACTCGGGGTCGCCACTTGGCCCACTGGCGGCACTCAGTGCCGTCAACCTGCTCATCCTGCCCCCTGGGCGGGGCATCCGGAAAGGCTCTGTGACCTTCATGACTCATTTGATCGATCATTTTCGCCGAGGTGCCCGGAACCGGCGAGCCTGAAGTCGAGCGCCGTGCACCGCCGGCCTGCCGACACCGTGCGCACGGCCTGCCCGATCGCCTTGCGCGAACCCACCAGCACCACCAGCTTCTTGGCGCGGGTGACCGCCGTGTAGAGCAGGTTGCGCTGGAGCATCATCCAGGCGCCGGTGGTGACCGGGATCACCACGGCCGGGTATTCACTGCCCTGGGAGCGGTGAATGGTCACGGCGTAGGCGTGGGCCAGTTCGTCCAGTTCGTCGAATTCGTACCCCACCTCCTCGTCCTCGTCGGTGAGGACCGTCAGGCGCTGTTCGACCGGGTCGAGCGAGGTCACCACGCCCACGGTGCCGTTGAAGACGCCGTTCGCGCCCTTGTCGTAGTTGTTGCGGACCTGGGTGACCTTGTCGCCGACCCGGAAGACCCGGCCGCCGAACCGCTTCTCCGGCACGTCGGGGCGGCCGGGGGTGACGGCCTGCTGGAGCAGGGCGTTGAGGGCGCCGGCGCCCGCCGGGCCCCGGTGCATCGGGGCGAGGACCTGCACGTCCCGGCGCGGGTCGAGGCCGAAGCGGGCCGGGATGCGGCGGGCGGCCACGTCCACGGTGAGCCGGCCGGCCTCCTCGGTGTCGTCCTCGACGAAGAGGAAGAAGTCGTCCAGCCCCTCGGTGAGCGGGTGTTGGCCCGCGTTGATCCGGTGGGCGTTGGTGACCACCCCGGAGCGCTGGGCCTGGCGGAACACGCGGGTGAGCCGGACGGCGGGCACCGGACTCCCCCCGGCCAGCAGATCCCGCAGCACCTCCCCGGCGCCGACGCTGGGCAACTGGTCCACGTCCCCGACGAAGAGGAGGTGGGCGCCGGGCGGTACGGCCTTGACCAGCTTGTTGGCGAGCAGCAGGTCCAGCATGGACGCCTCGTCCACCACCACGAGGTCGGCGTCCAGCGGGCGGTCGCGGTCGTAGGCGGCGTCCCCGCCGGGCTTCAGCTCCAGCAGCCGGTGCACGGTGGACGCCTCGGCGCCGGTCAGCTCGGCCAGCCGCTTGGCGGCGCGTCCGGTGGGCGCGGCGAGCACCACCTTGGCCCGCCGGGCGCGGGCGAGTTCGACGACCGAGCGGACGGTGAAGGACTTGCCGCAGCCGGGGCCGCCGGTGAGGACGGCGACCTTCTCGGTGAGCGCGAGCCGGACGGCGGCCTCCTGCTCGGGCGCGAGATCGGTTCCGGTACGGCCCTTCAGCCAGCCGAGCGCCTTGTCCCAGTTCACGTCCCGGAAGGCCGGCATCCGGTCCTCGCCGGTGCGCAGCAGCCTCGACACCTGGGCGGCCAGGGAGAGTTCGGCCCGGTGGAAGGGGACGAGGTACACGGCGGTGACGGGCTCCCCGCCGTCCGGTCCGGGCACCCGTTCCCGTACGACTCCGGGCTCCTCGCCCTCCTCACCGGGGGCGGCCAGCTCGGCCAGGCACTCGATGACCAGGCCGGTGTCGACCTGGAGGAGCTTGACCGCGTCCGCGATGAGGCGTTCCTCGGGCAGATAGCAGTGGCCCTGGTCGGTGGACTGCGAGAGGGCGTACTGGAGCCCCGCCTTCACGCGTTCCGGGCTGTCGTGGGGGATGCCGACCGACTGGGCGATCTTGTCGGCGGTGAGGAAGCCGATGCCCCAGACGTCGGCGGCGAGCCGGTACGGCTGGTTCTTCACGACGGAGATCGAGGCGTCGCCGTACTTCTTGTAGATGCGCACGGCGATGGAGGTGGAGACCTCGACGGTCTGGAGGAAGAGCATCACCTCCTTGATCGCCTTCTGTTCCTCCCAGGCGTCGGCGATCCGCTGGGTGCGCTTGGGGCCGAGGCCGGGGACCTCGATCAGACGCTTCGGCTCCTCCTCGATGATCGTCAGGGTGTCCAGGCCGAAGTGCCGGGTGATGCGGTCGGCGAAGACCGGGCCGATGCCCTTGACCAGGCCGGAGCCGAGGTAGCGGCGGATGCCCTGGACGGTGGCGGGCAGCACGGTCGTGTAGTTCTCGCAGGTGAACTGCCTTCCGTACTGCGGGTGCGAGCCCCAGCGGCCCCGCATCCGCAGCGACTCCCCCACCTGGGCGCCGAGCAGCGCGCCGACCACGGTGAGCAGGTCGCCGCCGCCCCGGCCGGTGTCGACGCGGGCGACGGTGTAGCCGGTCTCCTCGTCGGCGTAGGTGATGCGCTCCAGCACCCCCTCCAGCTCGGCCAACTGCCGTTCGCCCGTGGTGTTCCCCGCCTGTCGAGACGCCTGCTGAGCCATGGACCGACGGTACCGGCGGGGGCGGACAGTGAACGCCGTACTGTTCGCGCTCATCTGAGCGGGGTTCATCACGATCTGATTTCAGCCACTGCGGAGGGGCTTGCCGGGAGCCCGTGTAATCGATTCCAATCCTCCGGAACACGTCGTTGTAAACGATTCCACAAGGAGGTGGAGCCGTCGATGGCGAGCATCAAGGACGTCGCCGCCGCGGCGGGTGTCTCCGTCGCCACGGTCTCGCGCGTGCTGAACGCTCATCCCTCGGTGAGCGCCGACGCGCGCTCCCGTGTGCTGGCCGCCGTGGCGGAGCTGGGCTACCGGCCCAACGCCGTGGCCCGTTCCCTGCGCACCGACCAGACCCACGCCCTCGGCCTGGTGATCGGCGATGTGCTCAACCCGTACTTCACCGAGCTGGCGCGCTCGGTGGAGGAGGCGGCCCGCGCGCTGGGGTACAGCGTGATCATCGGCAACGCCGACGAGCGCCCCGACCTCCAGGACCACCACGTCCGCACCCTGCTGGACCGCCGGATCGACGGCCTGCTGGTCTCGCCGGCCCCCGGCGACTCCCCGCTGCTGCTGGACGCGGCCCGCGCGGGCACCCCGGTGGTCTTCGTGGACCGCTGGATTCCGGGCGCCGAGGTCCCGGTGGTCCGGGCCGACGGACGGCGGGCGGTACGGGACCTGGTGGCGCATCTGCATCTGCTCGGGCACCGGCGGCTCGCCATCATCGCGGGCCCGGCCGGCACCACCACCGGCAGCGAGCGGGTGGCCGCCTTCCGGGACGCGCTGGCCGCGTACGGGCTGCCGCTCACCGACGAGCTGATCGGCCACGGCGACTTCCAGGCGGCCAGCGGACGGCGGGTCACCGAGGGCTTCCTCGACCTGCCCGAGCCTCCGCACGCGGTGTTCGCCGCCGACAACCTGATGGCGCTGGGCGCGCTGGACGCGATCCGGGCGCGCGGGCTGCGGATGCCGGACGACATCGCGCTGGCGGTGTTCGACGACATCCCGTGGTTCGTGCACACCGACCCGCCGATCACCGCCATCGCCCAGCCCACCGGCGAACTGGGCCGGGCCGCCGTGCGCGCCCTGGTCGACCGGATCGAGGGACGGACCGCGGAGTCCGTGACCCTCGACGCCCGGCTGGTGGTGCGCCGCTCGTGCGGCGCCCCGGCCCCCGTACTGATTCCTCCCACGTCCCCCATGCGAAGGAGCACCCCGGTGCAGAGGAGCACACCGTGAGCGATCCCGACGAACTGCTGCGCGTCGAGGGCATCCGCAAGGCATTCCCCGGTGTGGTCGCGCTGGACGGCGTCGACTTCGGCCTGCGCCGGGGCGAGGTCCATGTCCTGCTCGGCGAGAACGGCGCGGGCAAGTCCACGCTGATCAAGACCCTCTCCGGCGCCTGCCCGCCGGACTCCGGGCGCATCCTGGTCGACGGCGCCGAGGTCCGGGTGCGCTCCGCGCGGGACGCGGAGGCGCTCGGAATCGCCACGATCTACCAGGAGTTCAACCTGGTCCCCGATCTGACGGTGGCCGAGAACATCTTCCTGGGCCGCCAGCCGCGCCGGTTCGGCATGGTGGACCGGGGGCGGATGGAGGCGGACGCCGAGGCCCTGCTGAAGCGGGTCGGGCTGGACGTCCACCCGCGCACCCGGGTCCGTGAACTGGGCATCGCCCGGCTGCAGATGGTGGAGATCGCCAAGGCGCTCAGCCTGGACGCCCGTGTGCTGATCATGGACGAGCCGACCGCGGTGCTCACCTCCGAGGAGGTCGGCCGGCTGTTCACGCTGGTGCGCTCGCTGCGCGCGGACGGCGTCGGCATCGTGTTCATCACCCACCACCTGGACGAGATCGCCGCGCTCGGCGACCGGGTCACCGTGATCCGGGACGGCCGCAGCGTCGGCCAGGTCCCGGCGTCCACGCCCGAGGACGAGCTGGTCCGGCTGATGGTGGGCCGCTCCATCGAGCAGCAGTACCCGCGCGAACGCCCCGAGAGGGGCGAGCCGTTGCTCACCGTCGAGGGGCTGACCCGGGACGGCGTCTTCCACGACGTGAGCTTCGAGGTGCATGCCGGTGAGGTCGTCGGCATCGCCGGGCTGGTCGGCGCGGGCCGTACCGAGGTGGCGCGGGCGGTGTTCGGCGCCGACCCGTACGACGCGGGTTCGGTGACGGTGCGCGGCACCGCGCTGCGCCGGCACGACGTGGACGCGGCGCTGACCGCCGGGATCGGTCTGGTGCCCGAGGACCGCAAGGGCCAGGGCTTGGTGCTGGACGCCTCCGTGGCGGAGAACCTGGGCCTGGTCACCCTGCGTTCGGCGAGCCGGGGCGGGCTGGTGGACCGCAAGGGCCAGTACGCGGCGGCCGGGCGGATCGCCGAGCGGCTGAACGTGCGGATGGCGGGCCTCGGCCAGCACGCGCGCACCCTCTCCGGCGGCAACCAGCAGAAGGTCGTCATCGGCAAGTGGCTGCTGGCCGACGCGCGGGTGCTGATCCTCGACGAGCCGACGCGTGGCATCGACGTCGGCGCCAAGGTCGAGATCTACCAGCTCGTCAACGAACTCACCGCGGCCGGTGCCGCCGTCCTGATGATCTCCAGCGATCTGCCCGAGGTGCTCGGCATGAGCGACCGGGTGCTGGTGATGGCCCAGGGCCGGATCGCGGGCGAACTCGATGCCGCCGAGGCCACCCAGGACGCCGTCATGTCCCTCGCCGTGGGCACCCCCACGACCGACCCCTCGACCGACCCCAGTAGCGAAACGGAGGCCCCCGGTGGCCACTGACACCCTCAAGAGCCGGGCGGAATCCGGCAGTTCGACGGCGGGCGGCTTCGGCCGGCTGCTGCTCGACAACGGCGCGCTGACCGCGCTGATCGTCCTCGTCATAGCCCTGTCGGTGCTGTCGGGCGACTTCCTGACCACCGACAACCTGCTCAACATCGGTGTGCAGGCGGCCGTGACGGCGATCCTCGCCTTCGGTGTGACCTTCGTGATCGTCTCGGCGGGCATCGACCTGTCGGTGGGCTCGGTGGCCGCGCTGTCGGCGACCGTGCTGGCCTGGAGCGCCACCTCGCACGGCGTACCGGTCGCCCTCGCGGTGATCCTCGCGCTCGCCACGGGCATCGCGGCGGGCCTGGTCAACGGCTTCCTGACGGCGTACGGGAAGCTGCCGCCGTTCATCGCGACGCTGGCCATGCTGTCGGTGGCGCGCGGTCTGTCGCTGGTGATCTCCGGGGGCGTGCCGATCCCGTTCCCGGACTCCGTCTCCCACCTCGGGGACACCCTCGGCAACTGGCTGCCGGTTCCGGTGCTGGTCATGGTGGTGATGGGGCTGCTCGCGGCGTTCGTGCTGGGGCGGACCTACATCGGCCGGTCGATGTACGCGATCGGCGGCAACGAGGAGGCCGCGCGCCTGTCCGGCCTCAGGGTGAAGCGGCAGAAGCTCGCCGTGTACGCGCTGTCCGGCGTGTTCGCGGCCGTCGCCGGTGTGGTGCTCGCCTCCCGGCTCTCCTCGGCGCAGCCGCAGGCCGCCGACGGTTACGAGCTGGACGCCATCGCGGCCGTCGTCATCGGCGGTGCCTCGCTGGCGGGCGGCACCGGCAAGGCGTCGGGCACCCTGATCGGCGCGCTGATCCTGGCAGTGCTGCGCAACGGCCTCAACCTGCTCTCCGTCTCGGCGTTCTGGCAGCAGGTCGTGATCGGTGTCGTCATCGCGCTCGCCGTGCTGCTGGACACCGTGCGCCGCAAGGCGGGCGCGACCCCGGTGGCCGCCGGTACCGGCGGGAACCGGGGCAAGCAGGCGGCGACGTACGGGCTCGCGGCCGTGGTGACCGTGGCGATCGTCGGCGCGACCTCCTTCCTGCACAACGGCTCGGCCTCGGCCAATCCCAAGCTGGGTCTGTCCCTGTCGACGCTGAACAACCCGTTCTTCGTGCAGATCCGGGACGGCGCCCAGGCGGAGGCGAAGAAGCGGGGCGTGGACCTCACCGTCACCGACGCCCGGGACGACGCCTCCCAGCAGGCCGACCAGTTGCAGAACTTCACCAGCTCCGGCTACGGCGCGGTCATCGTCAACCCGGTGGACTCCGACGCGGCCGGCAACTCGGTGAAGGCCGCGGGCAAGGCCGGCATCCCGGTGATCGCCGTGGACCGGGGGGTCAACAAGGCGAAGGTGGCCGCGCTGGTCGCCTCCGACAACGTGGCGGGCGGCGAGCTGGCCGCGAAGACGGTCGCGGAGAAGCTCGGCGGCAAGGGCCGGATCGTCGTCCTCCAGGGCCAGGCGGGCACCTCCGCCGCGCGTGAGCGGGCCGAGGGCTTCGCCAAGGGGCTCAAGCAGTTCCCCGGCATCAAGGTGCTGGCCCAGCAGCCCGCCGACTTCGACCGGGCCAAGGGTCTGGACGTGATGTCCAACCTGCTCCAGGCCCACCCCGACGTGCAGGGTGTCATCGCGGCCAACGACGAGATGGCTCTCGGCGCGATCAAGGCGCTCGGCTCCAAGGCGGGCAAGTCCGTGCAGGTCGTCGGCTTCGACGGCACCCCGGACGGACTGAAGGCGGTCAAGGACGGCAGTCTGTACGCGTCGGTGGCGCAGCAGCCGACCCAGCTCGGCCGGATCGCCGTCACCAACGCCCTTAAGGCGCTGGACGGCGGCAAGGTCGCCCCGATGGTGAAGGTGCCGGTGAAGGTCGTCACCCGCGAGAACGTGGCCGGCTTCACCGGCTGACCGCGCCTCATATCTCTGTAGGGAGCCTTGATGTACGACTACGACCTGCTGGTCGTGGGGTCCGCCAACGCCGATCTGGTGGTCGGCGTGGAGCGGCGGCCGGGTGCCGGGGAGACGGTGCTCGGCGGTGACCTGGCCGTCCACCCGGGCGGCAAGGGCGCCAACCAGGCGGTCGCCGCCGCCCGCCTCGGCGCCCGTACGGCGCTGCTGGCGCGGGTCGGCGACGACGGCCACGGCAAGCTGCTGCGGGACTCGCTCCGCTCGGCCGGCGTGGACACGGCGGCCGTGCTGACCGGCGGGGCGCCGACCGGGGTCGCGCTGATCACCGTCGACCCGTCCGGGGACAACAGCATCGTGGTCTCCCCCGGTGCCAACGCCCGTCTCACCGAGGGTGATGTGCGGGCGGAGGTGCTGGGCGCGGCGCGGGTGGTGTCGGCGCAGTTGGAGATCCCGCCGGCGACGGTGGCGGCCGTGGTGCGGGCGCTGCCCGAGGGCACCCGGTTCGTGCTGAACCCGTCCCCGCCGCGCCCGCTGCCCGCCGAGGTGCTGGCCGCCTGCGATCCGCTGGTGGTCAACGAGCACGAGGCGCGGGTGCTGCTGGGCGACGGCGAGACCGGCGGGACCGGTGACGACCCGGCCGGCTGGGCCCGGCGTCTGCTGGCCCTGGGCCCGCGTTCGGTGGTGGTGACGCTGGGCGCGAAGGGCGCGCTGGTGTGCGACGCCTCGGGCGTACGGGCGGTGCCGTCGGTGGCGGTGGACGCCGTGGACACCACGGGTGCGGGGGACGCGTTCACGGCCGCGCTGGCCTGGCGGCTGGGCGCGGGCGAGGAGCTGTCGGTGGCGGCGGCGTACGCGGCCCGCGTGGGCGCGGCGGCGGTGACCCGGCGCGGGGCGCAGGAGTCGTACCCGACGGCGGCGGAAGTGGCGGCGCTGGACGCCTGAGATATTTCGAGGGGGCGTCCCCGGTCATATCGACCGGGGACGCCCCCTCGCTTTCCCCCTACGTGCCGGAGCTTCGCAATCCCCCCACGGAATCCCCCCCGAAGCCCTGACGCGTAGTACGACACGGGATGGCGGCGAAGGGTTGCACGCCCGCTGAAGATTTTTTTCGCGGGCTCCTAGGCCGTGTCCGGAAAGTCGTTGAGCCAGAGGCGGAGGCAGGCGAGGGTGACCATGGCCTGGTAGTGGATGGCTCGTTTGTCGTAGCGCGTGGCCAGGGCCCGGTTCTGCTTGAGGCGGCTGAAGCAGCGCTCGATGACGTTGCGCCGCCGGTAAGCGGTTTTGTCGAGGAGGCAGCGGCTTCCGCCGCGGCGGATGCGTCCGTTGATCTGGTCGATCCGCTCAGGGATGGCCGCCTTGATGCCGCGGCGTCGCAGGTAGGCGCGGATCTTGCGGGCCGAGTAGCCCTTGTCCGCGACGACGCGGTCCGGCCGGGTCCGGGGCCTGCCCGGCCCCGGCCGCGCGACCTTGATCTGGTCCATGACCGGTTCGAGCTGGGTGCAGTCGTTCACGTTCCCGCCCGTCAGCGTGAACGTGAGGGGCCGGCCCCGGCCGTCGCAGGCCAGGTGGATCTTGCTGGTCAGCCCGCCCCGCGACCGGCCGAGCGCCTCGCCCTTCCAGGGCCCCCTTTTCGGGCTCCGGCGGCGTGCTGATGAGCCCGGACCGTGGTCGAGTCCACGCAGACGACTGTCCAGTCAACCTGCCCGATGGCGTCGCAGTGCTGCTGGACGTGGGCCAGCAGGCGGTCCCAGGTGCCGTCGGCGGACCAGTGCCGGAAGCGTTCGTAGACCGTCTTCCAGGGCCCGTACCGCTCGGGCAGGTCACGCCAGGCAGCCCCGGTGGACAGCTTCCACAAAATCCCGTTCACCACCTGGCGCCGGTCCCGGACAGGTCTGCCCATCCGGCCCGGCACCAGCAACGGAGCAATCAACTCCCACGACGCATCAGTCAGTTCATGCCTACGCGCCACGAACAGAGCAACGAGCCATCGACTTTCCGGACACGGCCTAGTAGCTCAGTCCGTGCCCGAGGGGATACAGCTCCTTCGCCGGGTCGTCCGCCCGCGCGACCGGCACCGGGAGCTTGCCGCGCGGCTTCACCCGGCCCGCGATCACCCGTGCGGCGGCGCGGAGTTCGACGTCGGTCCAGCAGTAGGCGGCCAGGTGCGCCTTGACCTCGGTGAGCTGGGCGACGTCGTACGGGTTGCGGATCGCCAGCGCGACGACCGGACGTCCGGTGGCCAACAGCCGTTGTACCAGCGTGCGTTGGGAGCTGGACGCCGTGACGTTGTACGTGGCCACGATCACCGCGTCTGCGTCCTGGGCGGCGGCGACCGCCTTGGTGATGGCGTCCGCGGTGGGTGCGGTGCCGGTGGACAACGCCGTTGCGGTGAAGCCGAGTTCGGTCAGCGCGGCGGCCAGGACGCCGGTGGGCGGCCCGGTGGTGCCGGAGGGGGAGGCCGGGTCGGCGCCGACGACCAGGATCTTCGGCTGCCTGCGCCGGTCCAGCGGGAGCAGCCGGCCCTCGTTGGCCAGCAGGGTGGTGGTGCGGTCGGCGATGTGGTCGGCGGCGGCGAGGTGCTGCTTGTTGCCGACGGTCCGGTCGACGCCCGCACGGGTGACGCGGGTGTCCTGGAAGAGGCCGAGCCTGGCCTTCATGCGCAGGATGCGGAGAACCGATTCCTCCACGCGGGCCTCGGTCAGCTCGCCGTTGCGCACGGCGGCCAGCACCGCGTTGTAGGCCACGTCCATCGAGGGCGGGTTGAGCAGTTGGTCCACCCCGGCCTTGAGCGCGAGCACCGGTACCCGGTCGTCGCCGTACTTGGTGCGGACGCCCTCCATGCCGAGGGAGTCGGTGATGACCACGCCGTCGTAGCCGAGTTCGCCACGCAGGATGCCGGTGACGATCGGGTGGGAGAGGGTGGCGGGGTCGCCGGAGGGGTCGAGCGCGGGGAACTGGATGTGCGCGGTCATCACCGAGTCGATGCCCGCGGCGACGGCGGCCCGGAACGGCACCGCGTCCAGCGTGTCCCACTGCTCCCGGCTGTGCGTGATGACGGGGAAGCCGGTGTGGCTGTCGACGGCGGTGTCGCCGTGGCCCGGGAAGTGCTTGGCGGTGGCCGCGACCCCGGCCGCCTGATAGCCCTTGACCTCGGCCGCGACCAGGGCACCGACCAGGGCGGGGTCGGCGCCGAAGGACCGTACGCCGATGACCGGGTTGGCCGGGTTGACGTTGACGTCGGCGTCGGGCGCGTAGTCCTGGTTGACGCCCATCGCGCGCAGTTCGGTGCCGGAGATGCGGCCGGTGGTGCGGACGTCGGTGCGGGAGCGGCCGGCGGCGAGGGCCATGGCGCCGGGGAGCAGGGTGGCGGGCTTGCCGATCCGGCAGACGGCGCCGTGCTCCTGGTCGGTGGCGATGAGCATGGGCAGGCCGCGCGGCCGGGTCAGGGAGGAGCGCTGGATGCCGTTGGAGAGGTCGGCGATCTGGTGCGGGTCGCGGGTGTTGTGCGCCCAGGTGAAGTAGATGATGCCGCCGACCCGGTAGCGCTCGATCAGCTCGTCGGCGGTGCGGACGCCGAGTTCCGTCATATTGGCGTCGATGTCCGCCTGGTCGGGGGCGGTGGCGGAGTGGCCGTAGATCCGGGAGACGAAGAGCTGGCCGACCTTCTCCTCCAGCGTCATCCGGGCGATGACCGCGCGCAGCGCCGCGTCGTTCGGGG
This sequence comes from Streptomyces bauhiniae, assembly GCF_004784475.1. Classification (GTDB taxonomy): domain Bacteria; phylum Actinomycetota; class Actinomycetes; order Streptomycetales; family Streptomycetaceae; genus Streptomyces; species Streptomyces seoulensis. The sequence goes on along the minus strand of NZ_SRRT01000010.1, from coordinate 99,248 downwards.
CGGCGGCGTGGGCCGTGCCGGAGGCGGCGGGGACGGCGAGGGCTGCGCCGAGGCCGGCCGCGCTCGCGAACAGGGACCGTCTGGAGGGTCCCGAGGTGTTTCCCGTGCTTCCCGTGCTGGTGTGGTGCACGTGCGCCCCTTCCGAAGGAGAGAACCGCTGAAGGAAACTTTCGGAAGTCACCAATATCCGGGAAGTTTCTTTCCGTCAAGGGAACTCACGGGGCATCACCCCCCGCGGCCGGAAACGGCGAAGGGGGCGCCGGTGAAGAACCGGCGCCCCCTCCCCCGCCTGCCTTACGGGCGCAGCGCGGGCTCGCGCTCCACGTCCCGTACGTCCAGCCTGCCGTCGAACCGGGCCAGCGGCTTGGCCGCCGACGGGTCGGCCTGGACCGCCGGGGACGCCACCCCGGCCCACTTGAGGATGCGGGCGGTGGCGAAGGCCCGCTCGTCGGCGACGAGCCCGGCGACGTTCGCGCCGTGGTTCATGCCGGGCGCGGTGAACACGTAGGAGTCACGGGCGCCCGTGCCGGGGCGGAACCGCTCCGAGCCCCACGGGTCGTTCTGCCCGTACACCCAGAGCATGTGCCGGGCGTCGTGCCGGACCCAGTTGTCCACGTCCCGCATGGCGCCCTGCTGGAAGCGCATCGGGATGGAGCGGGGCACGAAGTTGCGCGGCGGCTGGTAGCCGTAGCGGATCAGCTTCCGCTCGATGTGCGGGAAGTGGATGGTGGGCGCGCCGAGCTGGGTGCCCGCCTGGTAGTAGTACGGCGTGTACTGCTCGAGGCCCTGGTCGGTGTAGGCGGAGAAGCCGGAGATGGTGTCGACCGAGTCCCAGATCGCGTCGTCGGTCGCGGTGGCCGCGCCGGACGGGACGGAGTCGCAGTCGGCGAGGCCGCTGTACTGCCAGAAGCCCCACACGTAGTCCAGGACGACGGCCTCGTACGCCTTGTCCAGGGAGCCGATGGTGGTGAAGGTGTAGCCGTTGTCGGCGGCGTACGCCGCGTACCGCTGCTCCAGCGGCTTGCGGCGGACCAGTGCCTCGCGCTGGACGGCGTTCAGCTTGTCGCGGCACTCCTTGGTGCCGACGCGCTCGAAGAAGCGGTCGTAGGCCGAATCCTCGTCGTTCACCACGTCGTTGGGGGCGACGTAGGCGACCACGCCGTCCATGTCACGGGGGTAGAAGCGCTCGTAGTAGGTGGCCGTCATGCCGCCCTTGGAGCCGCCGGTGGCCAGCCAGTTGGCGGAGTACAGCGGCTTCAGCGCCTGGTAGACGGCGTGCTGGTCGCTCGCCGCCTGCCAGATGTCCAGCTTGGACCAGTCGGCCGGGGCCGGGCGGGACGGCGTGAAGAAGCGGTACTCCAGCGAGACCTGGTTGCCGTCCACGATCTGGGTGGGCTCGCGGCGGGACGGCGTGGTGGAGACGTTGTAGCCGCCGGTGTAGAAGACGGTCGGGCGGCTGGTGTCCTTGTGCAGCACGGTGATCCGCTGCTGGAAGGTGCCCCGGTCCGGGTGCCGGTGGTCGACCGGCTGGGTGAAGTTCAGGACGAAGTAGCGGTAGCCGGTGTACGGCTTCTCCTCCACCAGGCTGATGCCGGGTATCGCCAGCAGCCGGTCCTTGATGTCCGTGGGTGCCGGCGGTGCGGTGGTGGCCGCCCCCGCTGTGCCCGCCGTGCCCAGTGTGCCGATGAGCACCGTGAGCGCCAGCAGCCATCTCAGCGCCTTGCGCATGCGCACTCTCCCCTGTGAGACAGATGTCCGCCGGAAGCTATCCGAGCAACTGCCTTCACACCAGAGGGGATTGGCCGGATCGCGCGATCAGCACAGAATCCAGCCGGAGGCGACGGTGCCCCGGCCGGCCGCTCCGCGCACCTTGACGCACCGGTGCCCGGCGTGGACGGTCACCGGTCCGGCGTGGTGCCGGTAGCGGCCCCGGTCGGTCACCGGCCGGTTGCCGCGCGCCTGCACGCTGACCAGGAGGATGCCGGAGCCGGGCTTCTTGGCGACGGTGGTCGCGCACACGTAGCCGTTGCTCCGGTACAGGTGGACGGTGCCGGTGGGGAAGGGCAGCGTGCGCACCTCGCGTCCCGCGCACTGCCCACTGGCCGCCGCCTCGGCGGTGCCGGGGGCCGCGAGGGCGAACATCCCGGACAGGGACAGCGCGGCCGCGCCGAGTGCCGCCCACCGCCGTATCGCCCCACCGTCCACCGCTCGTCCTTCCCCGCCCCATGGGCACACTTTTGCGATCTACGCACTGATGTACGGACGCTTCGGATGCGCCGGATGGTTGCGCGGACCCCGGCGCTCGCACTCCTCAGGCGTCTCCTCAGGAGGTGACGCCGACTGGCTCCTCCGGCTCGGACTGGCCGATGAAGGTGCGCCACATGGCGGCGTACCGGCCGTCGCGGGCGAGGAGGTCGGTGTGGTGGCCGTCCTCCACGATCCGGCCGTGCTCCATCACCACGACCCGGTCGGCGCGCGCGGCCGTGGTCAGCCGGTGGGCCACCACCAGGGTGGTCCGGCGGCCCGCGAGCCGGTCGGTGGCGTGGTTGACCTGCGCCTCGGTGGCCAGGTCCAGCGCGGCCGTCGCCTCGTCCAGCAGCAGCACGTCGGGGTCGACCAGCTCGGCGCGGGCCAGCGCGATGAGCTGGCGCTGCCCGGCCGAGAGGTTCCGGCCGCGCTCGGCGACCTCGTGCAGATAGCCGCCGTCCAGCGTGGCGATCATCTCGTGCGCGCCGACCGCCCGCGCCGCCGCCTCCACCTCGGCGTCGGTGGCGTCGGGCCGCCCGTACGCGATGGCGTCCCGGACCGTGCCGGCGAACAGGTACGCCTCCTGCGGCACCACCCCGAGCCGGTGCCGGTACGAGGTGAGGTCGAGCGCGCGCAGATCCGTGCCGTCGGCGGTGACCCGGCCCGAGGTGGGGTCGTAGAACCGCGCCACCAGCTTGACCAGGGTCGACTTGCCCGCGCCGGTCTCGCCGACGAACGCCACGGTCTGCCCGGCCGGGATGGCGAGGTCGATCCCGGTGAGCGCCTCCTCCTCGTCGCCGTACGCGAACGTCACGCCCTCGAAGGCGATGTCGCCGCGCAGCGAGAGCACCTCCAGCGGGGCGTCGGCGGCCCCGGTGGACGCCGGTTCGCGCAGCAGCTCCTGGATGCGGCCGAGCGAGACGGTGGCCTGCTGGTAGCCGTCGAAGACCTGGGACAACTGCTGCACCGGGGCGAAGAACAGGTCGATGTAGAGCAGGTAGGCGACCAGCGCGCCCGTGGTCAGCGTGGCCGCCTCCACCCGCCCGGCGCCCGAGATCAGCACGGCGGCGGCCGCCACCGAGGAGAGGAGCTGGACGAACGGGAAGTAGATCGAGATCAGCCACTGGCCCCGGATGCGGGCCTGCCGGTAGGCGGCGCTGCGCTCGGCGAACCGGCGCCCGCCGTCCCGCTCGCGGCGGAACGCCTGCACGATCCTCAGGCCCGCCACCGACTCCTGGAGGTCGGCGTTGACCACCGACACCCGCTCCCGCGCCAGCTCGTACGCCTTCACGCTGGCCCGGCGGAAGAAGAAGGTGGCGAGGATCAGCGGGGGCAGCGTGGCGAACACGACCAGCGCGAGCTGGATGTCCAGCACCAGCAGGGCGCCCATGATGCCGAAGAAGGTGACGACCGAGACGAACGCGGTGACCAGGCCGGTCTGCAGGAAGGTGGACAGCGCGTCCACGTCCGTGGTCATCCGGGTCATGATCCGGCCGGTCAGCTCGCGCTCGTAGTAGTCCAGGCCGAGCCGCTGGAGCTGGGTGAAGATCTTCAGCCGCAGCGCGTACAGCACGCGTTCGCCGGTGCGGCCGGTCATCCGGGTCTCGCCGTACTGCGCGGTCCACTGCACCAGCACGGTGAGCAGGCCGAGCAGCGAGGCCGCCCAGACCGCGCCGAGGGCGGTACGGGTCACGCCCTCGTCGATGCCGTGCCGGATCAGCACCGGCAGCAGCAGGCCGGAGCCCGCGTCGACGGCGACCAGCGCCAGGCTGATCAGCAGGGGGCGCCCGAAGCCGTGCAGCAGGCGGCGCAGCCCGTAGGAGTCCTCGGCCCGGACCGCGCGGGCCTCGTCCACGTCCGGGGTGTCGGTGGCCGGGGGCAGCGCCTCGACCTGGGCGAGCAGCTCGGGGGTGGCCGGGGTGCCGGAGAGGGTCTCCTCCCTCGGTGTGCGGTCGCCGGTCCACAGCCGGGGGGTGACCCCGCGCTCGGCGTCGAACTCGGCGTCCAGCTCCTCGCGGAGCGTCGTGTCCTCGGCCCGCTCGGCCGGGCGGGCGTGGCCCGGCGAGGGAGCGCCCAGTTCGTCGGGGTCGGTGAGCAGCCTGCGGTAGAGCGGACAGCGCTCCTGGAGTTCCTCGTCGGTGCCGAGGTCGACCAGCCGGCCGCCGTCCAGCACGGCGATGCGGTCGGCGAGGCTCAGGGTGGAGCGGCGGTGCGCGATGAGCAGGGTGGTGCGGCCCGCCATGACGTGGGCCAGCGCCTCGTGGATCTCGTGCTCGACCCGTACGTCCACCGCCGAGGTGGCGTCGTCCAGCACCAGCAGGCGGGGGTCGGTGAGCAGGGCGCGGGCGAGCGCGAGGCGCTGGCGCTGGCCGCCGGAGAGGGTCAGGCCGTGCTCGCCGACCTTGGTGTCGTACCCCTCGGGCAGCTCGCGGACGAACCGGTCGGCCTGGGCGGCGCGGGCGGCGGCCTCGATCTCGTCCTGGGTGGCGTCGGGGCGGCCGTAGGCGATGTTCTCGCGGACGGTGGCGGAGAACAGGAAGGAGTCCTCCGGGACCAGGCCGATCGCGGCGCGCAGCGAGTCCAGCGTCAGCTCGCGCACGTCGTGGCCGCCGACCAGGACGGCGCCGTGGGTCACGTCGTAGAAGCGCGGCAGCAGCAGGGAGAGGGTGGACTTGCCGGAGCCGGAGGAGCCGACCACGGCCAGGGTCTCGCCGGGGCGGATCTCCAGGCTGAGCCCGTCGAGCACCGGGCGCGCGGGGTCGTAGCCGAAGGAGACGTCGTCGAACTCGACGGAGGCGGGGGCGTCGGCGGGGAGTGTCTTGGTGCCGTCCTTCAGGGACGGCTCGGTGTCGATCAGCTCCAGCACACGTTCGGTGCCCGCGCGGGCCTGCTGGCCGATGGTGAGGACCACGGCGAGCATCCGCACCGGGCCGACCAACTGGGCGAGGTAGGTGGAGAAGGCGACGAAGGTGCCCAGCGTGATGTGCCCGCGCACCGCGAGCCAGCCGCCGAGGGCCAGCATCGCGACCTGGCCGAGCGCCGGGACGGCCTGGAGGGCGGGGGTGTACTTGCTGTTCAGCCGGATGGTGCGCAGCCGCCCCGCGAACAGCCTGCGGCCGACCTCGCGCAGCTTCCCGGTCTCCTGCTCCTCCTGCCCGAACCCCTTCACCACGCGTACGCCGCTCACCGCGCCGTCGACCACGCCCGCGACGGCGGCGGCCTGGGCCTGGGCGTACCAGGTGGCGGGGTGCAGCCGGGTCCGGCTGCGGCGGGCGATCCAGCCGAGCGCGGGGGCGACGGCCAGCGCGACCAGGGTCAGCGGGAGCGAGAGCCAGGCCATGATGCCGAGCGAGATCAGGAAGAGCAGGACGTTCCCGATGGTCATCGGGAGCATGAACAGCAGGCCCTGGATGAGCTGGAGGTCGCTGGTGGCGCGGCCGACGACCTGCCCGGTGGACAGCTCGTCCTGGCGGCGGCCGTCGAGCCGGGTGATCGTGTCGTACATCCCGGTGCGCAGGTCGTACTGGACGTCCAGGGCGAGCCGGCCACCGTAGTAGCGGCGGACGTAGGTGAGGACGTAGATCAGCACGGCGGCGGCGATCAGGGCACCGGCCCAGGGGGCCATGTCGCGGGTGTGGTCGCCGATCACGTCGTCGATGATCACCTTGGTGATCAGCGGGACCACGGCCATGACGGCCATTCCGCCCAGGGAGGCGCCCAGCGCCAGGACGACGTCCTTCGGATGGCGCCAGGCGTATCCCGCCAGCCGTCGCGCCCATCCTCGTTGCGGTCCCACGCGGGTGTCCTCCGTCGCTCTGCCTGATCTTCCGTGAGGCACAAACACGGGGGTGCAGGGGGGTATTCCGGGCAGACGTGCGCCGCCCGGCGGGCGGGGCGTCCGGGTTTGTGCTGGAATGCGTCGCGTCGTACGGACTCTGCGCTGGAGGCGGTCATGGACAAGGGCAACATCGACGTGCCGGACGCGGCCGACCTGGACGCGGCGGCGCGGCGCTACTGCGCGTCGGAGGGGTGGTCGCTCCCGGACGGCAGCTATCCGGTGCGGCCGGCGGATCTGCACGGCGCCGAGGATCTGCGCCGGGCGATCCACGCGGTGGGGCGGGGGCGGCGCGATCCGCACGACACGATCCGGCGGCATGTGGAGGAGCGGGCGGGGGCGCTGGGGCTGACGGCGGAGATTCCCTCGGACTGGAACGCGGACGGCAGTCTCAGTTGAGGCGCACGCGGAGGCGGTAGAGGCGGGTCGTCTGGGCCGGGTTCTGGTTGTCGTCGCTGACGAGGAGCACCTTGAGGCTCTGTTGGTGACCTGTGACCGCCATTCCCTCGATGTTGTCCAGCAGCGGGTTGGGCTGGGGCTGGCGGGCGGTCGCGCCGAGGGAGGGGCAGTCGGCGAGGTCGGCCAGCCGGGTCTTGCGCATCGGGCGTACGCCGGGCTGCCCGGTGAGGTGCTCGATGCGGGACGTGTCGGTGGCGTGGCGGGGGTCGGCGAGGCTGAGGTGGACGGTGTTGCCGACGCCCGCCTCGAAGCCGCGCTCCAGGACGAGGAGGCTTCCGTCGGGGGTGGCCTGCACCTCGGGGACGCCCAGGGCGGAGTCGTCGGTGCGGTACGCGTACTGCGCGCCGAGCCGGAAGCGGCCGTGGTCCCGCGTCCAGGTCTGGAAGCGGACGGTTCCTGGGGTGTCGCCGGTGAGGGCGTATTCCATGGAGGCGAGGAGGGTTTTGCCGCCGGGGAGGAGGGTGAGGCCCTCGAAGGTCTGGTTGGGGGTGGCGCGGCCGGCGGGGGTGACGTGGAGGTCCGGCGGGACGGGGAGCTGCTCCAGGAGCGTGCCCTCGCGGGAGTAGCGGCGTACGGAGGGCTCGGTCTCGGAGGTGACCAGTCTGGTGCCGTCCCGGTCGATGACGAGTCCCTCGGAGTCGAGGTCGCCGGGGAGGGTCACGGCCCCGGTCGGCCCTTTCGCGTCCAAGCGGAACAGGGTGGACCGGTCGGAGAGGGCGGCGAGGCTCCCGTCGCGGTCGACAGCGAGGGCGGAGAGGTTGCCTACGTAGGTGCCGTCGTAGGTGGTCTTGTCGAGGGCGTCGGAGAAGCTGTCGATGGCGACGGAGGCCGAACACGCCCTTGGGTGAGGGGCGTTGGCGTTGGCGGTGCCGGTTGCGGCGAGGGTGGCGGCGGCGAGGGCCGCGAGCACGGTGCGCATGCCGGTCACCGTAGGGCGTGCACGGTGACCGGCGGGAGGGGTCAGCCCTGCGGCGGGGTCGCGACGAACGCCTCGCGGGGGGTGCTGGTGGGGACGTAGACGGCGGACTTGGACGCGGTCGGAACGAGGTCCTTGTGGACGGCCTTGGCGACGTTCTGGATGGTGGTGACGCCGTAGTCCATCGTGCTGTTGTCCTGGGTCAGCACGGTGATCGTGTAGTCGTGGCCGCCGCCGTTGAAGGTGCCGAGGCTGTGGACGCGCCAGCCGTGCGTGGAGCGCTGGAGCCAGCCGTTCTTGACGTGCACGGCGACGGTGGAGGGGGCGCCGGCGGGGGTGCCCCAGCGCTGGGACGAGACGACCTTGCCCATCAACTTCGATATGTACGCACGGGAGTTGTCGCTCAGCACGGAGTTCTTGGCGGTGATGAGCTTCAGCAGCTTCTGCTCGTCGGTGACGTTGATCTGGGTCAGGCCCCAGTACCCGTTCGCGCCCGGCGTCGTCTTCGTCATCCCGGCGGCCTTGAGGAAGCCCTTGACCTTCGTCACGCCGAGCTGCTTCCACAGTTTGCTGGTCGCGGTGTTGTCCGACTTCGTGATCATCGCGGTGGCGAGCGAGGTCTCGGTGCTGGTCAGGTACCGGTTGTGCTTCTTCGCGTCCCACAACAGGGTGGCCAGCACGGTGACCTTGACGGTACTGGCGGAGTCGTAAGAACTGGTCGCCCGCCGTGTGCACGTCGTCTTCGTCCCCGCCTCGTACACCCCGACCGCCACACTCCCCTTCCGCTTGGCGACCGCGGCCCCGATGTCCTTACTGAGCTTCGCCGCGAGCCCAGCCTTGGCGGAGGTACAACTGACCGCGGGGGCGGCGGATGCGGGGCCGGCCCCGAGAACGGGCACGAGCAGCGCCCCTCCGACCACAGCAGCGAGCGCTCCCTTACGGGCGCGGGGTGATATCCGGTGCGTCATGCACGGATTGACTGTTGGGGAGGGGGGAGGGTTGCACGGGTGTTCGTGGAGATATGGGGGGTGACGCCTCCGTTCAACGTGATCATGACCCGATCTTTGCCGCCTCTTGACGTTCTCTTCGATTGCAAACCGCCGCCCCCACTAGGGTCGTTGGGTTGGTGCGTCGACGGAGGGGACGAGAGCGGCACATGGGCGACCAGGGCAGCGACGGCAAGATACTCGACATCAAGATCGCCGATCTGAAGAAGACGGCGCCGCGTTTCCAGACGCACAGCCATGACCTCGCCAAGGCCCTCACCAAGCTGAAGACCGCGCTCGGCGAAGCGGGTTCACCGTGGGGTGACGACGAGCAGGGCGAAGCGTTCCACAAGGCGTACGGGCCGGTCGTGAAGAAGATCGAGCACGCCGCGTCCATCCTCTCCGACGGCATGGCGAGCATCCACGAAGCGATGAGCGACATGGCGGACAGCCACATCGACAATGAGGAACTCATCCGCTCGATGTTCAGCAAGGTCGGCGCGAAGGGCGAGGGACGGTCCGAGTGAGCGCGGCGGACAAGGCCAGGGAGATCATCCAGGATCTCACCGGCATGTGGTGGCCGGACGCCGACGAGGACGGCCTGCGCGACGCGGCCAAGGCATGGCGTGCCTTCGCCGACGACCTGGAGGACGTGGCCGCCGCCGCCAACAAGTCGGCGCACGGCATCATCGCGAACAATACGGGCGAGGCGATATCCGCCTTCGACGACCCGTTCTGGCGGCGCTACTACCACGACGGCCACGGCTGGCTGAAGGACCTGATCGACGGCGCCCGGGACATGGCCAAGGCGCTCGACAAGTACGCCGACGCCGTCCACAAGGCAGTCAAGCACCTGGAACACGAACTGGAGATCGTCGGCGCGACGATCGTCGCGGGCACCGCGCTGGCCATCTTCACCGCCGGTATCTCCGAGGCCGCCGCCGCGGCGGCCACCGCCACCATCGTCGAACTCGCCGGCACCCTGGGTGTCGCGGTGTCCACCGAGGTCGCCGCGATCGCGGGCACCACCCTGGCCACCGCCGCGATCGGCGGCATCGAGTCCGTCACCGTCGACCTGGCCGTGGCCCAGCCCGTCGCCATCTCCACCGGAGAGAGCGAGGGGTTCAGCCTCGACGAGGCGAGCGACTCCGCGCTGTACGGAATGGCCTTCGGCGGCGCTCTCGGCGGTGGCGGGGCGCTCGCCCGGTCCGCCGGTGAGGCGGGTGGCATGGGCGCCCTGTTCGACGGGGTCTCCGTCCCCGGCGTTCGCGTGCTGCCCACCGAACTCGACGGCGCCGGTGCGGGGTTGCGGGGCGGAGGCAAGAGCGCGCCGGGCGACACGCGCAGCGCCGCTCGTCAGGCTGCCGACAAGGACCCGGAGGGCGCGGCGGAGCACCCCGGGAACAAGGTCCAGGACGACAACACCGACCCGATCGACCTGGTCACCGGCAAGATGTATCTGCCGCAGACCGACCTCACGCTGCCCGGCACACTGCCGCTGGTCTTCACCCGGCGTGTGGAGTCGGGCTACCGCCTGGGCCGCTGGTTCGGACCGTCCTGGGCCTCCACTCTCGACCAGCATCTGGCCGTCGACGCCGAGGGGATCGTCTTCGTCACCGAGGACGGCCTGCTCCTGAGCTACCCCCACCCGAGCCCCGGCGCACCGTCGCTGCCCGGCCATGGCAGCCGACGCTGGCCACTGGACCGCGTGGACGGCGGCTACACCGTCACCGACCCCCGCTCCGGCCGCGTGTGGCACTTCGCCGACCAGGGCGACGAACGGGCCGTGATCGAGCAGATCGACGACCGCAACGGCAACTGGATCACTTTCGAATACGACGCCGAGGGCACGCCGCTCGCGATCGCCTCGTCCGGCGGCCACCGGCTGAAGGTCACGGCGGGCGGAGGCAGGGTCACGGCCCTGCACCTCGCGGGCGCGGCCCCAAACGGCACGGACCAGGAGATCAAGCGCTACGGCTACTCCCCCGAGGGCCACCTGACCGAGGTCGTCAACTCCTCGGGCCTGCCCCTCCGGTTCGCCTACGACGAGGCGGCCCGGGTCACCTCCTGGACCGACACCAACGACCGCTCGTACACCTACGTCTACGACGACCGGGACCGCTGCGTCGCGGAGGGCGGCTCGCACGGCCACATGGTCCTGCGCCTGTCGTACGACGAGACCGATCCGGCGACCGGCCACCGCGTCACCACCACCGTGACCGGCGAGGGCCACACCCGCCGCTATCTCATCGACGCCCACGGCCAGGTCGTCACGGAGATCGACCCGCTCGGCGCGGCGACCCACTTCACCCGTGACCGCCACAACCGTCTGCTCTCGGTGACCGACCCGCTCGGTCACACCACACGCCGCCGCTACGACGAGGCGGGCAACCTGGTCGCGGTCGTACGGCCCGACGACCGCGAAGCCCGCGCCGAGTACGACGACCACGGCCTGCCGACCCGGATCACCGGCACCGACGGCATCACCCGGCACCGCACCTACGACGCACGGGGCAACCGCACCTCGGTGACGGACCCCGCGGCCGGGACGACCCGCTTCACCTACACGGACTCCGGCCAACTCGCGTCCGTGACCGATCCGCTCGGTCACACCACGACCGTCCGCTGCGACCGCGCGGGCCTGCCGGTCGAGGTCACCGATCCGCTCGGCGCGACCACCCGCTACACCCGCGACGCCTTCGGTCGCCCCGTCGCGATCACCGACCCCACCGGGGCGACCACGCGCCTGGAATGGACCGTGGAGGGCCACCTCGCCGGCCGGACGGCCCCGGACGGCACGACGGAGTCCTGGACCTACGACGGCGAGGGCAACCGCGTCACCCACACCGACCCCCTGGGCGGCGTCTCGCACTTCGAGTACACCCACTTCGACCTGCTGACGGCCCGCACGGGGCCGGACGGGGTGCGGTACGAGTTCGACCACGACATGGAGCTACGCCTGACCCGGGTCACCAACCCGCAGGGCTTGACGTGGGACTACTCGTACGACGCGGTCGGGCGGCTGGTGTCGGAGGTGGACTTCGACGACCGGGCGCTGCGTTACGCGTACGACGCGGCGGGTCGTCTCACTGCCCGAACGGACGCGCTGGGCACACGGATCGCCTTCGAACGCGACACCCTCGGCCGGGTCACCGCGAAGGACGCGGCGGGCGCGATCACGACGTACGCCTACGACCTCACCGATCAACTCGCCCAGGCCACCGGCCCGGACGGCATCACGGTCGAGCTGCTCCGCGACCGCTACGGCCGTCTGCGCTCGGAGACGGTGGATGGCCGGACGGTCACGTACACCCATGACACGCTGGGCCGCCGCACCGGCCGCACCACACCCAGGGGCGCCGCGACCACGTGGTCGTACGACGCCGTCGGCCGCCGGAGTGGCATGGTGGCTGCGGGCCGGGCAATCGACTTCACGTACGACGAGGCCGGCCGGGAGCTGTCCCGCCGGGTGGGTACGACGCTCGCGCTGGACAACTCCTTCGACGTGCTGGGCCGCCTGACCACCCAGTCCGTGACGAGCGCCGGCGGGGAGACGATCCAGCACCGGGCATACACCTACCGCTCCGACGGCAACGTCATCGGCATCGACGACCTCCTCTCCGGCTCCCGCCGCTTCGACCTGGACGCGACGGGCCGGGTGACGGCGGTCCACGCGTCCGGCTGGGCGGAGCGGTACGCCTACGACGAGGCGGGCAATCAGACCGAGGCGTCCTGGCCCGCCGACCACCCCGGCTCGTGGGCCATCGGCCCTCGGGACTACACCGGCACCCGCATCACCCGCGCGGGCGGTGTCCGTTACGAACACGACGCGCTCGGCCGCATCGTGCTCCGCCAGAAAACGCGCCTGTCCCGCAAGCCGGACACCTGGCGCTACACCTGGGACACCGACGACCGCCTCACCTCGGTCACCACGCCCGACGGCACCCTATGGCGCTACACCTATGACCCGCTGGGCCGCCGCACCGCCAAAACGCGCCTGGACGCCGACGGCGAGACGGTCCTCGAAGAGGTGACCTTCACCTGGGACGGCACCACCCTCTGCGAGCAGACCACCACCTCGGCGGACCTCCCGAACCCGGTCAGCCTCACCTGGGACCACCAGGGCCTCCGCCCCGTGTCCCAGACCGAGCGCGTCACCACAGCGGAGGCCCCCGAAGCCGAGATCGACTCCCGCTTCTTCGCCATCGTCACCGACCTGATCGGCACCCCGAACGAACTGGTCGACGAACAGGGTGAGATCGCCTGGCGCACTCGCAGCACGCTGTGGGGTACGACGGCGTGGACGGCGAACAGCACGGCTTACACGCCGTTGCGTTTCCCGGGGCAGTATTTCGACCCCGAAACGGGACTGCACTACAACTACTTCCGGCATTACGACCCGGAGACAGCACGGTATCTCAGCCCTGACCCACTCGGCCTCACCCCGGCACCCAATCCCTCGACCTACGTCCCCAATCCTTTTCTGTGGACGGACTTCCTGGGACTGGCGCCCGACTACGTCCCGGTCTACCGGACCCCGAAGGGGGCTCATGCGGAATACGAACTCTCGAACGGCCCGAATCCCGCGAACCATCAACCAGGTGTGGACATAGGCGGCGGAATCCTCTCCGACGGCAAAATTTACTTCGGTGAACGATCCGTCGCAGCCGAATACGCCGGACCGACTGGCGTCAACTTCGCGAAGGGAATGGTCAAGTACGATATGCACCCATCCTTCCTGGAAGAATTCGGCGAACATGCAAAGGTGCACGACTATAATGGCCCCCAAGGAGCACCGCGCCTAGAATTTGAGATTCCGGTGGACAGACTGGACCGATTCAATGAGCTCACCTTGGGGCGAAGCTGGATTTCTATTTTCGGAGGGCCGGAGTGACATTCCGCAATCATCAGGAACTCGACGTGACCGTGGTGGCCGTTGCGCCCGTAGGGGCGCAAGTGAACGTCGACGGAGAGAGCGGATTCATCGACCAGGTGAAACACCCATCCTGGTGGGATCAGAACGCCGCACCGCCCCAGGTGGGAGATGTGCTGCATGTTGTCGTCCTGGACGCCGGTCGACAGCCTCCCCGACTCAGTGCGCTGCAGCGGGACATCGACATCGCGCGGCGGCTACGACAAGCCGACGCGTGAACCGGAGCCCGGCACGGCGTAGGGCCTGTCGAGGCTCTGGAGTACGCGGAGCGCCCGTTCCGAGGCCGAGCCTGCCTCCGCCGTGTACGTGATCAGGCGCTGACCCACAGGGGACGGGAGGGTCAGGGTTTCGAAGGTCAGGTCGAAGGGGCCCGCCGTCGGGTGGTGCAGGTGTTTCACGCCCGAGGTGCACGTGCGGACCGGGTGGCGTTTCCAGAGGGTTGTGAACTCGTCCGAGTGGATCGTCAGTTGGCCCACCAGGTCCGTCAGGCGTTGGTCGTGGGGGTGGTTCGCCGTCACTTGGCGGAGGGAGGCGACCGCCAGAACCGCTTCCGTGGGCCAGTCGCGGTACAGGGCGCGGTAGTCGGGGTCCAGGAAGAGCATGCGGGTCAGGTTGGGGCGGGTGGCGGCCGACTCCGGGGCGTCGGTGGGGAGGTGGGGGGCCAGGAGGGTGTGGCCGGGGGTGTTCCAGGCCAGGATGTCGTTGCGGCGGTCCAGGGCCAGGGCGGGGACGCCGGGCATCGCGGACAGCAACTGGCGTACCGACGGGCTCGCGTGTTCCGGGCGGGACGGGGTCGGACGGTGGGACGGGCGGGCCAGGGCGCGCAGGTGGGCCGTCTCGTCGTCGGTGAGGCGGAGGGTGCGGGCGATGGCTGTGAGGACGGAGTCCGAGGCGCCGGCCGCGCGGCCCTGTTCCAGGCGGGTGTAGTGGGTGACGCTGACGCCGGACAGCATGGCCAGTTCCTCGCGGCGCAGGCCGCGCACCCGGCGCCGGGTCGGGAGCGGGGTGAGGCCCACCTCCTCCGGACGCAGCGCCGCACGGCGGGACTTGAGGAACTCGCCCAGGTCGGACGGAACGTCCATCGCTGCCTCCTGAAGGTCGGGGCTTCCATGATGGCGCGCTCCGCCCCGCCAAGGGTGGTCACGTCATGACCACCCTCCGCACGGTTCTGGCTGACCCCCGCCCCTCCGGCCAGCCTGACGGACATGACCACGACGCTCGCACCGACGACCCTCACCCCCCGCCTCCGCCTCACCCTCGTCCTCCTCCTCGCCGCCCAGTTCATGCTCGCCGTGGACTTCTCCATCCTCAACGTCGCCCTCCCCGTCATCGGCCAGGGCCTCGGCTTCCCCCTCGGCCAACTCCAGTGGATCGGCACCTCCTTCGCCCTGTGCGCGGCCGGCTTCACCCTGCTCTTCGGCCGCGTCGCCGACCTGTTCGGGCGCCGTCGGCTGTTCCTGGGCGGCCTCGCCGTACTCGCCGTCGCCTCCCTCGCGGGCGGTCTCGCCACCAGCCCCGAGGTGCTGCTCGCCGCCCGCGTGCTGCAAGGGCTGGCCACGGCCGCGGTGACCCCGGCGGGGCTGTCACTGATGACGACCTCGTTCCCCGAGGGACCCCTGCGGGAGAAGGCGCTCGGGCTCAACGGGGCTTTGATGTCAGCGGGGTTCACCACCGGCGCGATCCTCGGCGGCGTCCTGACCGACCTGCTCTCCTGGCGCTGGGCCTTCTTCATCAACGTCCCAGTCGCCCTCACCGTACTGCTCCTCGCCCCGACGGTCGTCGCGGAGTCTAGGCCCGTCCACCGCCCCAAGCTGGACCTGCCCGGCGCCCTCACCGTCACCCTCGGCCTCCTCGCCGTCGTCCTCGGCCTCACGCAGGCCGGCGAGCACGGCTGGACCTCCCCGTACGCGCTGCTCTCGCTCGCCGCCGGCGCCGCCCTGCTGCTCGCCTTCCACGCCGTGGAGCGCCGGGCCGCCGCCCCGCTGGTACCGCTCGGGGTGCTGCGGAAGCCCACCGTGGCCTGGGGGAACGTCGTCGGGCTGCTCGCGTTCCTCACCGAGACCTCGCTGGTCTTCCTGCTGACGCTGTACCTCCAGAACGTGCTCGGCTTCTCCCCGCTCGCGGCCGGGCTGGCCTTCGGTGTGCTGGGCGTGGGTACGGTCGTCGGGGGCTCGGCCGCGCCCCGGGTCATCGGGCGGCTGGGCAACCGGCGGACACTGATCGTCGGCGGGCTCGTCCAAGCGGCCTCCACGGCCGCCCTGTTGGGCCTCGGCGAGGGTCACGGCTCGCTGGCGCTCCTGCTCGCCGCCACCTTCACCGGCGGCGTCGGCAACATGCTCGTCATCGTCGGCTTCATGGTCACCGCCACGTCCGGCCTGGCCGACCACGAACAGGGCCTCGCCACCGGCCTCGCCACCATGACCCAGCAAATCGGCATCACCATGGGCGCCCCGGTCATGAGCGCGATCGCCACGGCCGCAATGCCGGGCCCGACGGCCCCGGCCATCCTGACGGGCCTGAAGACGGCAATCGCGGTAAACGCGGCGCTGGTCCTGTTGGGGGTACTGGCGGGCCGCAGGGCCGCCCGGCGATCCTAGGGCCTGCCTCGGTAGGCACTCTCGGCCAAGCATCAGACGAGATCGGCGGGGGCGTCCCAGGAGGGCGCCCCCGCCCTTCGAGATCCGCAAGATGCCGAACTCCGCGCGCCCAGGGCCCCCGCTACCGTGCCCCCATGGTCAACTTCATACTCGTACCGGGCGCCCGCCTGGGCGCATGGGCCTGGGACGCCGTCGTACCGCACCTCCGGGAGGCCGGTCACGGCGCCTACCCGCTGACGCTCTCGGGCCTCGCCGAGAAGCGGGGCGTCCCGGCCGGGCAGCAGACGCACGTCCAGGACATCGTCGACGAGGTCGAACGGCTGGATCTGCGCGAGGTCGTCCTCGTGGGGCACAGCTACGCCGGTATCCCCGTAGGCCAAGCCGCGGAACGCCTCGGGGACCGGCTCGCGCACACCGTCTTCCTCGACTCCAGCATCCCGGTCGACGGCGAGTCCTTCGCCGGGCCCTGGCCGGACATCGAGGCATCCCTCGCCCGGAACGACGGCTTCTGGCCGCCCGCCGCCGCCTCCCACTACGCCGGCCACGACCTCACCGAGCAGCAGATCGCCCGGATCGTGGCCGACTCCACGCCCCACCCGGGCCGCACCCTGACCGAGCCCGCCGTATTGTCCGGCCCGCTCAGCGATCTCAAGGCGACCTACGTCCTCTGCGCACCCGCAGGGGAGGAACCCGACGACGACGTGGCCCAGTTGGTGGCCGACGGTCACTGGCGGCTGGTCCGCATGGACACCGGTCACTGGCCGATGTTCTCCCGACCGCGCGAACTGGCACAGGTGCTGCTCGACGCGCCAAAGGCTTGAGGCACAGGTTCGCAGCCTCGCCGGGCGCAATGAAGGACAGCTCCTGCTCCTCGCCAAACCGCGCCCGGCGCACGCCACTTGCCGGATCTCGACACACAACGGTCACTTCCTCTTCACCGCCATGTACGCGTGTTCATGTCACGCTCGTTGTCCGCTCAATCAACCCGCGTAGATCGGCACCCTCATGCCCGTGACGCACATGCACCGTTGGAAGGCTCCGGCGCTGGCCGTTTCGGCCCTGCTCGTCGGCCTCACCCTGCCCGCTGCGGTCGCCACCCCGGCAAGCGCGACGACGACCTCGTACGACACCACGTACTACAAGAACGCCGTCGGCAAGACGGGCGCGAGTCTCAAGTCCTCGCTGCACACCATCATCAGCAGCCAGAGCAAGATCTCGTACTCGGCGGTCTGGGACGCGCTGAAGGTCACCGACCAGGACCCGAACAACAGCAACAACGTGATCCTGCTCTACAGCGGCGTCTCCCGCGCCAAGTCCCTCAACGGCGGCAGCACCGGCGACTGGAACCGCGAGCACACCTGGGCCAAGTCGCACGGCGACTTCGGCGAGGTGACCGGTCCCGGCACCGACCTGCACCACCTGCGCCCCGCGGACGTCCAGGTCAACAGCATCCGCGGCAACAAGGACTTCGACAACGGCGGCAGCGCGGTCAGCGGCGGGGGCGGCAGCCTCACCGACTCCGACTCCTTCGAGCCGCGCGACGCGGACAAGGGCGACGTGGCCCGGATGATCCTCTACATGGCGGTCCGCTACGACGGGGGCGACGGCTTCGCCGACCTGGAGCCCAACGAGAAGGTCAACAACGGCAGCAGCCCGAACATCGGCAAGCTGTCCGTCCTCAAGCAGTGGAGCGACGAGGACCCGCCGAGCGCCTTCGAGGAGAAGCGCAACCAGGTCATCTACGACACCTACCAGCACAACCGGAACCCGTTCATCGACCACCCGGAGTGGGTCGACGCGATCTGGTAGAAGCACGACGGTGGTGAACTCCCCTGTGCAGAGGGGGCGTTCACCACCGACCGGCCGGTCAGCCCAGGTGCGTGGGCGCGAACATCCGCAGCACCGCGGGCAGTACGACCACCGAAGGCCCGGGCGCGGCCAGCGCCTTGGACAGGTCCGCCTCCAGGGTCTCCGGGGAGGTCCGCACACCCGGCACCCCGAAGGACTCCGCGAGGGCGACATAGTCCGGCCGGGTCAGCTCCGTCGCGGTCGGCTCGCCGAAGGCGTCCGTCATGTACTCGCGGAGGATGCCGTAGCCGCCGTCGTCGACGATGAGCCAGGTGACCGGGAGGTCGTACTGGCGAGCCGTCGCCAGCTCCGCGATGGAGTACAGCGCGCCCCCGTCGCCGGAGACCGCGAGGACCGGGTGGGTCGGGTCGGCGGCGGCCGCGCCGAGGGCGGCGGGGAAGCCGTAGCCGAGGCCGCCCGCGCCCTGGGCGGAGTGCATGGTGTTGGCACCGCGCGGGTCGAAGGCGGACCAGGCCCAGTAGGCGAGGATCGTCATGTCCCAGAAGGACGGCGAGCCGGCCGGGAGCGCCCGGCGGACGGACGCCAACACATCCTGCTCCAGCGTGAGTTCCTGCCCGGCGATGCGCTCCCCGATACGGCCGAGCACGTCCCGTACCCGCTCCGCCGCCGTGACGTCGGTCCGCTCGGACACCGTCTCCAGCAGGGCTTGGAGTGCGAGGCGGGCGTCCGCGTGGATGCCCAGCGCCGGGTGGTTGGACTCCAGCTTGCCGAGGTCGGCCTCGATCTGGATCACTCGGCCGCGCGGCTTGAACGTGTGGTAGTTCGAGGAGAGTTCACCGAGCCCCGACCCGACCACCAGCAGGACGTCCGCGTCCTCCAGCAGGTCGGTCATGTGCCGGTCCTCCAGCCAGGACTGGAGGGACAGCGGGTGCTCCCAGGGGAAGGCGCCCTTGCCGCCGAAGGTGGTCACCACCGGGGCGTCCAGCTTCTCCGCCAGTTGCCGCAGCTTGCCCGAGGCGTCCGCCCGTACGACTCCCCCGCCCGCGATGATCGCGGGACGCAGCGCACGGGACAGCAAGTCCGCTGCCACCGCCGTGAGTTCGACGCGCGGGACGAGTTCCTCCGGGGTCGCGTCCGGCGCCGTCACCACCGGCAGGGAGGTCTCCGCGAGGAGCACGTCCTGCGGGATCTCCACCCACACCGGCCCGTGCGGAGCCGTGAGCGCCGACCGCCACGCCTCCGCGATAGCCGACGGAATCTGCGACTGCGCACGCACCGTGTGAACCGACTTCACAACCCCCCGGAACGATGCCGACTGATCCGGGAGTTCATGCAGATAACCGTGTCGACCACCCCCCAGCCCCGCCGTCGGGATCTGGCTGCTGATCGCCAGCACGGGCGCCGACGCCGACGCCGCCTCCTGCAGCGCCGCCAGCGAGGTCAGCGCCCCCGGCCCGGTGGACAGCAGCAGCGGCGCCGCCTCCCCGGTGATCCGGCCGTACGCGTCCGCCGCGAAGCCGGCGTTGTTCTCCACCCGCAGGCCGATGTACCGCAGCGACGAGCGGCGCAGCGCGTCGAACATGCCGAGCGCGTGCTGGCCGGGCAGCCCGAAGACGGTCGTCGCGCCGAGCCCGGCCAGCGTCTCCACGACCAGGTCGCCGCCGTTGCGCCCCGGCGGGGGATTCAGGGCCGCCTCTGTCTGCGCCTCGGTCGGGCGGAGTTCCAGGTCGTGGTCGTGCGTCACTTGTCGCGAGCCTCCGCGATCTGCCGGGACATGATGGTGGTCAGTTCGTACGCCGTGTGCGAGGCCGCGACCGACGTGATCTCGGCGTGGTCGTAGGCCGGGGCGACCTCGACCACGTCCGCCGAGACCAGGTTGCAGGACGCGAGGCCGCGCAGGATCTCCAGCAGCTCGCGGGAGGTCATGCCGCCCGCCTCGGGGGTGCCGGTGCCCGGGGCGTGCGCCGGGTCGAGGCAGTCGATGTCGATGGAGATGTACAGCGGGCGGTCCCCGATGCGCTGGCGCAACTGGTCGGCGACCTCGTCCGCGCCCCGGCGGTAGACGTCCGCCGAGGTGACGATGCCGAAGCCCATCTTCTCGTCGTCGGTGAGGTCCTGCTTGCCGTACAGCGGGCCGCGCGTACCCACGTGGGACAGCGCCGACGTGTCGAGGATGCCCTCCTCCACCGCGCGGCGGAACGGCGTGCCGTGGGTGTACTCGGCGCCGAAGTAGGTGTCCCAGGTGTCGAGGTGCGCGTCGAAGTGCAGCAGCGCGACCGGGCCGTGCTTCTTGGCGACCGAGCGCAGCAGCGGCAGCGCGATGGTGTGGTCGCCGCCCAGCGTCATCAGGCGGGCGCCGGTGCCGAGCAGGTCGTCGGCGGCGGCCTCGATGGTGTCGACGGCCTCGTTGATGTTGAACGGGTTCACCGCGATGTCGCCGCCGTCCGCGACCTGCGCCAGGGCGAACGGGGAGGCGTCCTGCGCGGGGTTGTACGGGCGCAGCAGCCGGGACGCCTCACGGATGGCGTTGCCGCCGAAGCGGGCGCCCGGCCGGTACGAGACGCCGGAGTCGAACGGCACGCCGACCACGGCGACGTCCGCGCGGCCGACCTCGTCCAGCCGGGGCAGCCGGGCGAAGGTCGCGGGGCCCGCGTAGCGCGGGACGCGGGAGGAGTCGACGGGCCCGCGGGGCGTCTCGGAGCTGCTCATCGTGAAATGCCTTCTTCCTTGCGCTTCGTCGCGCATGTACTGCTTTCCGTACGACTCTACTGGTGAGCCGGGACCGGTTCGGACGGGAGTTCGGGGGACTGGCCGGCGAGGCGGTCGCGCCAGACGGCGAGGACGCGTTCGTCGGTGGGCTTCGTGGCCAGGGACACCACCAGGTAGGCGGCGAGGGAGGCGAGCAGGCCGTAGTAGACGGGCTCGTTGGCGAGGATGCCGTAGCCCGCCATCAGGCCGATCACCGCGAGGCCGCCGACGATCACGGCGGCGAGCGCGCCCTGCACGGTGCCGCGCTTCCACAGCAGGCCACCGAGGATCGGCACCAGCAGCCCGCCGACGAGCAGGTTGTAGGCGACGGTCAGCGCCTCGACCACGTTGTTCAGCGCGATGGCGGTGCCGATCACGCCGAGGCCCATGATCAGGATGAAGACACGGTTGCCCTTCACCTCGTCGTGCTCCTCGCCGCCGGAGCGGACCAGGCCGCGCAGCCTGGACCAGATGTCGTTGTTGGCGACGGTCGCGCAGGCGATCAGGGCGCCGGAGGAGGTGGACATCACGGCGGCGAGGGCGGCGGCCAGCACCAGACCCCTCACACCGATGGGGAGTTCGTCCTTGACGATGGTGGCGAAGGCGTCGTCGGGGCTGGCGAGCTTGGGGTAGAGCACCTTGGCGGCGGTGCCGATCACCGAGCCGGCGACCGCGTAGACCAGGCAGTACGTGCCGGACGCGGTGCCGCCCCACTTGGCGGTGCGGTCGTCGCGGGCGGTGAACACGCGCTGCCAGATGTCCTGGCCGATCAGCATGCCGAAGGTGTAGATCAGGACATAGGTGAAGATCGTCTCGCCGCCGATGCCCAGCGGATCGAAGTACGAGGTCGGCAGCTTGGCCTTCATCCCGGAGAAGCCGCCCGCCTTGACCACGGCGATGGGCAGCAGCAGGAGCAGCACGCCGATGGTCTTCACCACGAACTGCACCATGTCGGTGAGCGTGATCGACCACATGCCGCCGAGGGTGGAGTACGCGACGACGATCGAGCCGCCGAGGACGATCGCCAGGGTGCGGTTCATGTCGAACAGCACGTCGAAGATCGTGGCGTAGGCGATGGTCGAGGTGACCGCCAGCATCAGGGTGTACGCCCACATGACCACGCCGGAGATGACCCCGGCCCGGCCGCCGTAGCGCAGGTCGAGCATCTCGGAGACGGTGTAGACCTTCAGCCGGGCGATGCGGGCCGAGAAGAACACCGACAGGGCGAGCAGGCCGAGGCCGATGGTGAAGACCATCCAGGCGCCGGAGAGGCCGTACTTGTAGCCGAGGCCGACCCCGCCGATGGTGGACGCGCCGCCGAGCACGATGGCGGCCATGGTGCCGGAGTACATGGCCGGGCCCAGTCTGCGGCCGGCCACCAGGAACTCGCTCTTGGACTTGGCGCGGCGCATGCCCCACCAGCCCATGGCCAGCATCCCGGCGAGATAGACGACGATCACTGTGTAGTCGACGGCCATGGGCTGGGGCCCTCCTTCGCGCGCTTGTCCGGTGGCGTGTCGTGCGGTGGCGTGGGGGTGTCGACGGCAGCGGTTCGCGGGGACATCCGCCCGTACCCGAGGCTGCCGTTCCGCTAGACGATAGGTGGCCGGAAAGCGACTGCGAAGTGTACGTTTCATCCATATGAACGGGGTGGACAGGAGGATGTGCACACCATGTCGGAGCCGACCGCCCCGTCCGTCCCGCCGACCCCGCCCGTGCCGCTCTCCGCGCTGCTGGCCCGCGAGGACCTGGGCCTGCGCCAGATCGCCGGTCCCCCGGCCCCGGACACCGTCATCCACTGGGCGCACACCTCGGAGATGGCCGACCCGTACCCCTATCTGCTGGGCGGCGAGCTGCTGCTGACGGCGGGGGTGCACGTGCCGGAGGCGGCGGGGGCGGGCGCGTACTTCGAGGACTACGTGTCCCGGATCGTCGCGGCGGGCGGCGCGGCCCTCGGCTTCGGGCTGGCCCCGGTGCACGACACGGTGCCGCGCGCGCTGGTCGCCGCGTGTGAGGCGTACGGGCTGCCGCTGCTGGAGGTGCCGCCCCGGACCACGTTCTCCGGGGTGGCCCGCGCGGTGTGGCAGCTCATGGCGCAGGCCCGGCTCGCCGAGCTGCGCCGGGTCACCGAGGCCCAGCAGAGCCTCGCGGCCGCCGCCTCCCGCCCCGACCCGGTCCCCTCGGTCCTGCGCCAGCTCGCCCAGCGCCTCTCCGCCCACGCCCTGCTGTACGCCCCCGACGGCACGGTGATCGCGAGCGCGGGCCGCGCGCCGGTACCGGGGACGCAGGAGGCGCTGCGGAAGCTGACGGCGGTGGTACGGCCGGGGTCCGTCACGGAGCCCGGCGCACCCACCGGCACCGCCGGGCCGGCGGACCCGGCGCGGGACGCGGGTCCGGCCGGCCCGCCCGGCCCCGGTGACCCCACCGCCCACCGCGGGCGCGAGCGGCGCACACCAGGCCCGGCCCCGTCCGGCGCCGGAGGCGAAGGGCACCCGGCCGCCCCACCCGAGT
Source organism: Streptomyces bauhiniae (assembly GCF_004784475.1). Classification (GTDB taxonomy): domain Bacteria; phylum Actinomycetota; class Actinomycetes; order Streptomycetales; family Streptomycetaceae; genus Streptomyces; species Streptomyces seoulensis. Next base: position 76,207 of record NZ_SRRT01000010.1, on the reverse strand, counting down.
CCGGCCCCGCCCGCGCCACCCCCGCCTCCGCCACCGACGCCCTCGGCGACACCCAGCTCGCCGCCTACGCCCTCGGCGGCAGCAGCGGGTTCGTGCTCGGTGTGGCCACGCGCAGGCGTGAACCGGCCGACCACACCATCGCCTCCGTCGCCGCCGTACTGCTCTCCCTGCTGACCGGCGAGCACCAGAGCGGGGCGGGCGCGGCCCGCTCCTCGGCGCTGGTGCGGCTGCTGCTGGGCGCGGCCCCGGCGGAGGTGGCCGGGCTGCTGGGGAACGGCGGGCGGTGGCTCGTCGTGCACGCCCGCCCGGAGAACGGCACCCCCGACCCCGTCGGCGCGGCCGCCCTCGGCGCGGCGCTGGGCTCGCCCCTGATCGACCTGGGCCGGGACGTCGTACGCGTCCTCGTGTCCGCCGAGCGGGAGCCGGCCGCGCAGCCCGGCTGGACGCTGGGCGTCGGCGCGCCCGCCGAACCCGACGGCTGGCCGGCCGCCGACGCGCAGGCCGCCCGCGCGCTGGCCCGCGCCCGCGCCACCCGTGCCCCGCTGGTCCGGCACGGCGCCCGGCCGGGGTTGAGCGAGCTGGTGCCGCGCGCGGACGCGGCGGAGCACGCGCGGGCCCTCCTCGCCCCGCTCGCGGCGGGCCCGGCCCTCACCGAGACCCTGCGCACCTGGCTGTCCCTGCACGGGAGTTGGGACCGTACGGCGGTCGCGCTGGACGTGCACCGCAACACCGTGCGCCAGCGCATCACCCGCTGCGCGGCCCTCCTCGACACGGACCTGGACGATCCGGACGTCCGCATGGAGCTGTGGTTCGCGCTGCGCAGCCACTGATCCACAAGGGTCCCCCGGAAGAGGGGCGTCCCGGAGACGGCGGATCGTTCGCTGCCCCACAATGGGGGGCATGCCGATATCCGGGACGCCCAGCCGTGCACAGCTCGTCGACCATCTGGTGAGAACGCGGATCGCGGGGGATGTGGCAACGCCCCGCGAGAACAACCTCTCCCACTACCGCAGGCTGGCCAACGGCGACCGGCACTTCTGGCTCGGCCTGGAGCTGGGCGACCGCTGGACCGACGAGCAGGACGTGCTCGCGGTGATGGCCGAGCGGGTCGGCGTGAACGACGACGCCGAGCACCGGTACGGGCAGGACACCATCGACCCGGAGCTGACCGTCGCCGCGCTGGAGCGGCTCGCGCTGCGGCTGCGCAAGGCGGCCGAGGACCGCCAGCGGGTGCTCTTCGCCACCGGGCATCCGGGCGGCCTGCTGGACGTGCACCGGGCCACCGCCGCCGCGCTGCGCGCCGCCGGCTGCGAGATCGTCGTCATCCCGGAGCGGCTGCAGACCGACGAGGGGTACGTCATGCAGTTCGCGGACGTGGCCGTGCTGGAGCACGGCGCGACCCTCTGGCACACCCACTCCGGGGAGCCGATGCGCGCCATCCTCACCGGGCTCGAGCGCGAGGGCCGGGAGCTGCCGGACCTTGTCGTGGCCGACCACGGCTGGGCCGGGTACGCGGCGCAGCACGGCGTCGACGCGGCCGGATACGCGGACTGCAACGACCCGGCGCTGTTCCTCGCCGAGGCCGAGGGCACCCTCCAGGTGGCGATCCCGCTGGACGACCACGTGGTGAGCCCACGCCACTACGACCCGATGACGGCGTATCTGCTCGACCAGGCCGGACTCGTCTGAATCCCGCCCCCTGACGCGGGAGTGCGACCCCCTCGGGGGCCGCACGTCTCGCTCAGATTGCGGTGTTGTTGTCAGCGACCGTGACCGCCGCCGCCGTGACCGCCACCACCGTGACCGCCACCGCCGTGGCCGCCACCATGGCCGCCGTGACCGCCGCCGTGGCCGTAGCCGCCGTGGCCGTAACCGTTGTGGCCGTGGCCACCCCAGTCGTTGTCGTTGTCACCCCAGTTCCAGTTGTTGTGGTGACCATAACGACCCCAGTCGTCATCGTCGTCGTTCCACCAGCCGCGGTCGTGGTTGTACCGGTTGTGGTGACCGTCCCGGTAGTCCCTGTCGTAGGAGCTGTGGTGGCCGTTCTGGGTCGCCGAAGCGGTGCCCGCGGCGCCCACCGCTGCTCCGCCGGCCAGCAGAAGGCCGGTGGCGGACAGGGCGACAAGACGCCTCGCGCGCGTTGATCGCATGAGAAATTACCTTCCATCTCCATCGTCTCTCGCGATCCCGATCTGGGTGCGAGGTTGGATGGCCGTCACCGCGAAGAGGAAGATTGCGGCACGGTCTTCAGGTGTCACCGCAGTGTGCTGAGCGGCACGGTCGTGCTCCGCCGACGCCTTACAGACCACCCGTACGCATTCACGCCATCAGGTGCTGCGGCTGAGGTCCCTTGGGAGCGGGAATCCTCGTCACCGGGCATGCCGTGTGCTGCGGCTTTCACTCATGAAGCCTAGTCCCGGATGCGTCGCGCGTCCTGTTGAGCGGTCTACTGAGTGACGGGTTGTCTCAGGTACCACCCGCACGGCGCGGGAGTCCTCGCAACCGAGGGCGCCGGGGTGGGACAACCCCGGCGCCGGGCAACGGTTTTGACGCCTCAGCGGGGTACGCGGACCACGCCCTCCTGGACGACGGAGATGGCGAGATTCCCGTCCCGCGTGTAGATCCGGGCCTGGCCCAGACCCCGGCCGCCGTGCGCGGAGGGGGACTCCTGGTCGTAGAGGAGCCACTCGTCGGCGCGGAAGGGGCGGTGGAACCACATCGCGTGGTCCAGGGAGGCCCCGACCACGTCCCCGACGGCCCAGCCGCCGCGCCCGTGGGCGAGCAGCACCGAGTCGAGCAGGGTCATGTCGGAGACGTAGGTGGCGAGGACGACGTGCAGCAGGGGATCGTCGTCCAGCTTGCCGTTGGCGCGGAACCAGACCTGGCTGTGCGGTTCGCGGGGGGCGCCGAATTCCCCGTACGGCGGCTCGTCCACGTACCGCAGGTCGATGGCCTCGCGGGCCTCCAGGAAGCGCTCGACGACCTCGGGGTCGAGGTGGGCGTAGCCGCGCAGGCGTTCCTGGGACGTCGGCAGGGTGGCCGGGTCGGGCGCCCCGGGCATGGGGGCCTGGTGGTCGAGGCCGTCCTCGTATGCCTGGAAGGAGGCGGAGAGGTGGAAGATCGGCTTGCCGTGCTGGACGGCGACCACGCGGCGGGTGGTGAAGGAGCGGCCGTCGCGGATGCGGTCGACGCTGTAGACGATCGGCGCGCCGGGGTCGCCGGTGCGCAGGAAGTACGCGTGCAGCGAGTGGGCGGCGCGGTCGGCGGGGACCGTGCGCCCCGCCGCGACCAGCGCCTGCGCGGCGACCTGGCCGCCGAAGACGCGGGGGACGACGGCGGAGCGGGACTGCCCGCGGTAGATGTCCTCCTCGATCCGCTCGAGGTCGAGCAGATCGAGGAGGTCCTGAAGTGCCTGGCTCATGTCGTGTAGTTGTACCGGCCAGTCATTGCGGGGGCCTTACAGGCCCATGTCCTTGGCGATGATCGACTTCATGATCTCGCTGGTGCCGCCGTAGATGCGGTTGACGCGGTTGTCCGCGTACAGGCGGGCGATCGGGTACTCGTTCATGTAGCCGTAGCCGCCGTGGAGCTGGAGGCAGCGGTCGATCACGCGGTGGGCGACCTCGGTGCAGAACAGCTTGGCGGAGGCGGCCTCGGCGGGGGTCAGCTCGCCGGCGTCCAGCGCCTCGGTGGCGCGGTCGGCGACGGCCTCGGCGGCGTCCACCTCGGCCTGGCAGGCGGCCAGCTCGAACTTGGTGTTCTGGAAGTGGGCGACCGGCTTGCCGAAGACCGTGCGGTCCTGGACGTACTGCTTGGCGAAGCGGACGGCGGCCTTGGCCTGGGCGTAGGCGCCGAAGGCGATGCCCCAGCGCTCGGAGGCCAGGTTGTGGCCGAGGTAGGAGAAGCCCTTGTTCTCCTCGCCGAGCAGGTCCTCGACGGGGACCTTGACGTCCACGAAGGCGAGTTCGGCGGTGTCGGAGGTCTTCAGGCCGAGCTTGTCGAGCTTGCGGCCCACCGAGTAGCCCTCGGACTTGGTGTCCACGGCGAAGAGGGAGATACCGAACCGGCGGTCGTCCTCCTTCGGGGCGGAGGTACGGGCGCAGACGATGACCTTGTCGGCGTGCACACCGCCGGTGATGAAGGTCTTGGCGCCGTTGAGGACGTAGTGCGTGCCGTCCTCGGAGAGCTTGGCGGTGGTCTTCATGCCCGCGAGGTCCGAGCCGGTGCCGGGCTCGGTCATCGCGATGGCCCACATCTCCTCGCCGGTGACGAACTTCGGCAGGAAACGCTTCTTCTGCTCGTCCGTGGCCAGCATCTTGATGTACGGCAGGGCGAGCAGCACGTGCACGCCGGAGCCGCCGAACTGGACGCCCGCGCGGGAGGTCTCCTCGTAGAGGACCGCCTCGAACTTGTGGCTGTCCATGCCCGCGCCACCGAACTCCTCGGGCACGTTGATGCCGAAGATGCCCAGCTCGCCGAGCTTGTAGTAGAAGTCGCGCGGAGCCTGACCGGCGGCGAACCACTCGTCGTAGACCGGCACGACCTCGGACTCGATGAAGTCCCGGAGAGTCTCCCGGAACGCCTCGTGATCCTCGTTGAACACCGTACGGCGCACGCCGCCACCTCCACGTACCTCGGCATGACACAGGGCATGTCTAAGCGCTTGCTCAGGCAAGCCTACCGGCGGGTACGGAAGGGAGTCCAGGGGGTGGCGACCGTAACGCTCGTCACGCCTGGGCGCCGGCCGCGGCGAAGGCGCCCCTGGCCATCCGGTGGAGCAGGGTCGCCGTTACCGCGCGGCCCGGGAGGGTGCCGGCTCGGCCCAGGTGGGGGGTGGAGTTGAGGAGGCCGAAGACGGAGTGGACCGCGGAGCGGGCGGCGGGTTCCGTGAGGGTGGGGTGGGCCTCGCGGACTACGCCGACCCAGAGTTCGACGTACTGGCGCTGGAGCTGGCGGACGAGCTTGCGGTCGCTGTCGCGCAGGCGGTCCAGTTCGCGGTCGTGGAGGGTGATCAGCGGGCGGTCGTCCAGGGCGAAGTCGATGTGGCCCTCGATGAGGGAGTCCAGGACGGCGAAGGCGCCCGCCTCTCCGTCCGCCTCGGCGACCCTGCGGCGCGCGCCGGTGAGGAGCTGGCCGCTGATGCCCACCAGCAGCTCCGCGAGCATCGCGTCCTTGCCGGGGAAGTGCCGGTAGAGGCCGGGGCCGCTGATGCCGACCGCCGCCCCTATCTCGTCCACGCCCACGCCGTGGAACCCGCGCTCGGCGAAGAGGCGGGCGGCCTCCTTGAGGATCTGCTGCCGCCGGGTCGGGGCGTCGGTTCTGCTGGCCATGCGGGTCATTGTAGACAGCGAGGTTAGCGGTCGTTAACCTGAGGGAAATGCGTTAACGCTCATTAACAAGGTGAGGGGTTCGCAGGATGCACGAGGCACCGGAGCTGACGAGCGCGGCAGACCCCGCGTCGACGGCCTGGCAGGCCAATGAACAGGCCCATCTCGCCCTGGGCGAGGAGCTGCGCGCCAAGCTGGCGGCCGCGGCCCTCGGCGGCGGCGAGAAGGCGCGCGCCCGGCACACCGCGCGCGGCAAGCTGCTGCCGAGGGACCGGGTGGACGCCCTGCTCGATCCCGGCTCCCCCTTCCTGGAGCTGGCCCCCCTCGCGGCCGACGGGATGTACGACGGACAGGCCCCGGCGGCGGGGGTGATCGCCGGGATCGGCCGGGTCAGCGGGCGCGAGTGCGTGATCGTCGCCAACGACGCGACCGTCAAGGGCGGCACGTACTACCCGATGACGGTGAAGAAGCACCTGCGCGCCCAGGAGGTGGCCCTCGACAACCGCCTGCCCTGTCTCTACCTGGTGGACTCCGGCGGCGCCTTCCTGCCCATGCAGGACGAGGTCTTCCCCGACCGCGACCACTTCGGCCGCATCTTCTACAACCAGGCCCGCATGTCCGCGGCCGGCATCCCGCAGATCGCCGCCGTCCTCGGCTCCTGCACGGCCGGCGGCGCGTACGTCCCGGCGATGAGCGACGAGGCGGTGATCGTCCGCGACCAGGGCACGATCTTCCTCGGCGGCCCCCCGCTGGTGAAGGCCGCCACCGGCGAGGTCGTCACGGCGGAGGAGCTGGGCGGCGGCGAGGTCCACTCCCGCGTCTCCGGCGTCACCGACCACCTCGCGGAGGACGACGCGCACGCGCTCAGGATCGTGCGGAACATCGTCGCCACCCTCCCCGCCCGCAAGGACGCCCCCTGGGAGGTGACCCAGGCCGTCGAACCCAAGGTCGACCCCTTCGGGCTGTACGGCGCGGTCCCGGTCGACTCCCGCACCCCGTACGACGTGCGCGAGATCATCGCCCGCGTGGTGGACGGCTCGCGCTTCAGCGAGTTCAAGTCCGAGTTCGGCCAGACCCTGGTCACCGGCTTCGCCCGTATCCACGGCCACCCGGTCGGCATCGTCGCCAACAACGGCATCCTGTTCTCCGAGTCCGCCCAGAAGGGCGCGCACTTCATCGAGCTGTGCGACCAGCGCGGCATCCCGCTGGTCTTCCTCCAGAACATCTCCGGCTTCATGGTCGGCAAGGACTACGAGGCGGGCGGCATCGCCAAGCACGGCGCCAAGATGGTCACCGCCGTCGCCTGCACCCGCGTACCGAAGCTGACGGTCGTCGTCGGCGGCTCCTACGGCGCGGGCAACTACTCGATGTGCGGCCGCGCCTACTCCCCCCGCTTCCTGTGGATGTGGCCCGGCGCCAAGATCTCCGTCATGGGCGGCGAACAGGCCGCCTCGGTGCTCGCCACCGTCAAGCGGGACCAGATGGAGGCGCGCGGCGAGGAGTGGCCCGCCGAGGCCGAGGACGCCTTCAAGGCCCCGATCCGCGCTCAGTACGAGAGCCAGGGCAGCGCCTACTACGCCACCGCCCGCCTCTGGGACGACGGTGTGATCGACCCGCTCCAGACCCGTCAGGTGCTCGGACTCGCCCTGACCGCCTGTGCCAACGCGCCGCTGGGAGAGCCCCGGTTCGGCGTCTTCCGGATGTGAGAGGGAGGGGAACTTCCGTGTTCGACACAGTGCTGGTCGCCAACCGGGGCGAGATCGCCGTACGGGTCATCCGTACGCTCCGTGCGCTCGGCGTGCGCTCGGTGGCGGTCTTCTCCGACGCCGACGCCGACGCGCGGCACGTCCGGGAGGCCGACACGGCCGTCCGGATCGGCCCGGCCCCGGCCGGGGAGAGCTATCTGTCGGTGGAGCGGCTGCTGGAGGCGGCAGCCCGCACCGGCGCCCAGGCCGTCCACCCCGGCTACGGCTTCCTCGCCGAGAACGCCGGCTTCGCGCGTGCCTGCGAGGAGGCGGGGCTCGTCTTCATCGGGCCGTCCGCCGACGCCATCGCCCTGATGGGCGACAAGATCCGCGCCAAGGAGACGGTGGCGGCGTACGGGGTACCGGTCGTGCCGGGCTCCAGTGGCAGCGGGCTGACCGACGCCCAACTGGCCGACGCCGCGCGTGAGATCGGCACCCCCGTGCTGCTCAAGCCCGCGGCGGGCGGCGGCGGCAAGGGCATGCGCCTGGTGCGGGACGAGGCCGCGCTGGCCGAGGAGATCGCGGCCGCCCGCCGCGAGGCCCGCGCCTCCTTCGGCGACGACACCCTGCTGGTGGAGCGGTGGATCGACCGCCCCCGGCACATCGAGATCCAGGTCCTCGCCGACGGCCACGGCAACGTGGTCCACCTCGGCGAGCGCGAGTGCTCGCTCCAGCGGCGCCACCAGAAGATCATCGAGGAGGCGCCCAGCGTCCTGCTCGACGAGGCGACCCGCGCCGCGATGGGCGAGGCGGCCGTGCAGGCGGCCCGCTCCTGCGGGTACCGGGGCGCGGGCACGGTGGAGTTCATCGTGCCGGGCAACGATCCGTCCTCGTACTACTTCATGGAGATGAACACCCGCCTCCAGGTCGAGCACCCCGTCACCGAGCTGATCACCGGCCTCGACCTGGTCGAGTGGCAGCTACGGGTCGCGTCCGGCGAGCCGCTGGGCTTCGCGCAGGAGGACGTGACGCTCACCGGGCACGCGGTGGAGGCCCGCATCTGCGCCGAGGACCCGTCCCGCGGCTTCCTCCCCTCGGGCGGAACGGTCCTGCTGCTGGCCGAGCCCCACGGCGACGGAGTCCGCACCGACTCCGGGCTCAGCGAGGGCACCGAGGTCGGCAGCCTGTACGACCCGATGCTGTCCAAGGTGATCGCCTACGGCCCCGACCGCGCGACCGCCCTGCGCAAGCTCCGCGCGGCCCTCGCGGAGACGGTCACCCTGGGCGTCCCGACCAACGCGGGCTTCCTGCGCCGGCTGCTCGCCCACCCCGCGGTGGTGGCGGGCGAACTGGACACCGGGCTGGTGGAGCGGGCGGTGGACGAGCTGATCCCGTCCGAGGTGCCGGAGGAGGTCTACGAGGCGGCGGCCGCCATACGCCTGGAAGAGCTGCGCCCCACAGGCGAGGGCTGGGTGGACCCGTTCTCGGTGCCGGACGGCTGGCGGCTGAGCGGGACGCCGAAGCCGGTGTCGTTCCCGCTGCGTGTCGCGGGACTTGAACCCGTCACTCGGGCCGCCCGCGCCGCCGAGGTCACCGACGACCACGTGACCGTCACCCTGGACGGCGTCCGGCACACCTTCCGCCGCGCCGCCGACTGGCTCGGCCGGGACGGTGACGCCTGGCAGGTGCGGGACCACGACCCCGTCGCCGCCTCGCTGAGCCGCTCCGCGCACGCGGGCGCCGACTCGCTGACCGCGCCCATGCCGGGCACGGTGACGGTGGTGAAGGTGGCCGTGGGCGACGAGGTCGAGGCCGGGCAGAGCCTGCTGGTGGTCGAGGCGATGAAGATGGAGCACGTCGTCTCCACCCCGCACGCCGGCACGGTCGCCGAACTCGACGTGACGCCCGGCAGCACGGTCGCCATGGACCAGGTGCTGGCCGTCATCGCGCCGAAGGAGGAGACGGAATGAGCGCCCTGCCCATGGTCGTCCCCGACCCCGGCCTCCCCACGCGGGTCCGCATCCACGAGGTGGGCGCGCGCGACGGCCTGCAGAACGAGAAGACGGCCGTACCGACGAAGGTGAAGGCGGAGTTCATCCGCCGCCTGCGCGAGGCGGGCCTCACCACCATCGAGGCGACCAGCTTCGTGCACCCCAAGTGGGTGCCCCAACTGGCCGACGCCGAGGAGCTGTTCCCGCAGATCTCCGACGTGGACGCCGAACTCCCGGTGCTGGTCCCCAACCAGCGCGGCCTGGACCGTGCCCTGGCGCTCGGGGCACGCCGCATCGCGGTGTTCGCCAGCGCGACGGAGTCCTTCGCCAAGGCCAACCTCAACCGCACGGTGGACGAGTCGCTGGCCGTCTTCGAGCCGGTGGTACGGCAGGCCAAGGACGCGGGCGCCCATGTCCGCGGCTATGTGTCGATGTGCTTCGGCGACCCCTGGGAGGGCGAGGTACCGCTCCCCCAGGTGGTCCGGGTGTGCGCGGCCCTCAGGGACATGGGCTGCGACGAGCTGAGCCTCGGCGACACCATCGGCGTCGCCACACCGGGCCAGGTCCGCGCCCTGGTCACCCTGCTCAACGAGGCGGGCCTGCCCACGGCCGAGCTGGGCGTCCACTTCCACGACACCTACGGCCAGGCGCTCGCCAACACCTACGCGGCGCTCCAGCACGGCGTCACCACGGTCGACGCATCCGCGGGCGGCCTCGGCGGCTGCCCGTACGCCAAGTCCGCCACCGGCAACCTCGCCACCGAGGACCTGGTCTGGATGCTGCGCGGCCTCGGCATCGAGACCGGCGTCGACCTGGCGGCGCTGACCGCCACCAGCGTCTGGATGGCGGGCCACCTGGGCCGCCCGAGCCCCTCCCGCACCGTCCGCGCCCTCGGCGGCACCACGACCCAGCCCGACAAGGACCAGTGATCAGCATGGACCACCGCCTCAGCCCCGAGCTGGAGGAACTCCGCCGCACGGTGGAGGAGTTCGCGCACGACGTCGTGGCGCCGAAGATCGGCGACTTCTACGAGCGGCACGAGTTCCCGTACGAGATCGTCCGCGAGATGGGCCGGATGGGCCTGTTCGGGCTGCCGTTCCCCGAGGAGTACGGCGGGATGGGCGGCGACTATCTGGCGCTGGGCATCGCGCTGGAGGAGCTGGCCCGGGTGGACTCCTCGGTGGCCATCACCCTGGAGGCGGGCGTCTCGCTGGGCGCCATGCCGATCCACCTGTTCGGCACCGAGGAGCAGAAGGCCGAGTGGCTGCCCCGGCTGTGCTCGGGCGAGATCCTGGGCGCGTTCGGGCTGACCGAGCCGGACGGCGGCTCGGACGCGGGCGCGACCCGTACGACGGCCCGGCTGGACCCGGACACGGACGAATGGGTCATCAACGGCAGCAAGTGCTTCATCACCAACTCCGGCACCGACATCACCGGCCTGGTGACGGTCACCGCGGTCACCGGCCGCAAGCCGGACGGCAGGCCGCTGATCTCCGCGATCATCGTGCCCTCGGGCACGCCGGGCTTCACGGTCGCCGCGCCCTACTCCAAGGTCGGCTGGAACGCCTCGGACACCCGTGAGCTGTCCTTCCAGGACGTCCGGGTCCCGGCCGCCAACCTGCTCGGCGAAGAGGGCCGCGGCTACGCGCAGTTCCTCCGCATCCTGGACGAGGGCCGCATCGCCATCGCCGCGCTGGGCACCGGGCTCGCGCAGGGCTGCGTGGACGAGTCGCTGCGGTACGCCAAGGAGCGGCACGCGTTCGGGCGGGCCATCGGCACCAACCAGGCCATCCAGTTCAAGCTGGCCGACATGGAGATGAAGGCGCACACCGCCCGTCTCGCCTGGCGTGACGCGGCGGCCCGGCTGGTGGCCGGTGAGCCCTTCAAGAAGGAGGCGGCCATCGCCAAGCTGTACTCCTCCACCATCGCCGTGGACAACGCCCGTGACGCCACCCAAGTCCACGGCGGCTACGGCTTCATGAACGAGTACCCGGTGGCCCGCATGTGGCGGGACTCCAAGATCCTGGAAATCGGCGAGGGCACCAGCGAGGTCCAACGCATGCTGATCGCACGGGAGTTGGGCCTGACCGGCTGACCTCGGAGAACGCCCCGACGGGGGCGGACGCCCCAGCCCTGGACAAAGAGCAAGGTTAGGCTAACCTTGCTGCGAATTGGTCAGGCGGTGTCCGCCCCGGTCGAAAGCAGTCATACCCATGTCCCACACCCGTGCCACCCACCTCACTCGCCGCGGCATCCTCGCCGCGGGCGGCGCCCTCGGTCTCGGCGCCGTGCTCGCCGCCTGTGGTGACGACAAGGGGAACAGCGGTGGCTCCGAGGGCGGGGCCAAGCCCGGCAAGTCCGGCGCGTGGAGCTTCAAGGACGACCGCGGCCAGACCGTGAAGCTGGACTCGGTCCCCACGAAGATCGTCGCCTTCACCGGTGTCGCCGCCGCGCTGTACGACTACGGCATCGAGGTCAAGGGCGTCTTCGGCCCGACCAAGACCAAGGACGGCAAGGCCGATGTGCAGGCCGGCGACATGGACGTCAGCAAGCTGACCGTCTTCGGCAATGTCTTCAACCAGTTCAACGTCGAGGAGTACGCGGCCTTCGGCCCGCAGGTCCTCATCACCACCACCTTCGACCCCAAGGGCGTCCTCTGGTACGTGCCCCTGGAGTCCGCCGCGAAGATAGCCAAGCTGGCGCCCAGCGTCGCCGTCTCGGTCTACGACCGCCCGCTCACCGGCCCGCTGCAGCGGATGTGGGAGCTGGCCGAGTCCCTCGGCGCCGACACCAGCTCCGCCAAGATCACCGACGCCAAGAAGCGCTTCGAGGCGGCCGCGGCCCGGCTACGCAAGGCGGCCAAGTCCCGCCCCGAGATCAAGGTGATGGCCGGCTCCGCCGCGCAGGACGCGTTCTACGTCTCCGGCACCAACCTCTCCGCGGACCTCGAGTACTTCAAGTCCCTCGGCGTGAACTTCGTCGAGCCCTCGGAAGCGGCCAAGAAGCCCACCGGCGGCTGGTTCGAGACGCTGAGCTGGGAGAACGTCGACAAGCACCCGGCCGACATCATCATCATGGACGACCGTTCCTCGGCCATCCAGCCCGCCGACATCACCAAGGCCACCTGGAAGAAGCTGCCCGCCGTCAAGGCCGACCAGGTCATCCCCCGCTCCGCCGAGCCGATCCTGTCCTACGACAAGTGCGCCCCGCTGCTGGAGAACCTCGCCAAGGCCATCGAGACGGCCAAGAAGGTCAGCTAGCCCGTAGCAGTCCCTTCCTGACGTTCAGGAGCCCCGCATGACGACGGCCGTAGCCGCCCCGTTCCGTTTCTTCGCCCTCCAGGTGGCCCGGACGAGGCGGCTCGGTCCGTCTCTGCTCCGGGTCACCTTCACGGGCCCCGAGCTGGCCGAGTTCCACTCGCTGGGCCGCGACCAGTCCCTCTCGCTGTTCCTGCCGCATCCCGGCCAGCGCGAGCCCGTCGTCCCCCTGGAGCTGGGCGACGACTGGTGGCACGGCTGGCGTGAACTCCCGGACGACGTACGGGCGGTGATGCGCTCGTACACCCTGCGGGCGCTGCGCCGGGACCCGGACGAGATCGACATCGACTTCGCCCTGCACGGCACCGAGCCCGGCGCCCCGGTCCCGGCCGGCCCCGCCTCCCGCTGGGCCGCCGGTGCGGTCGCGGGCGACCGGGTACTGCTGCTCGGCCCGGCGCTCGCCGACAACCGGGCCGTCCGGTTCCGGGCCCCGGAGGACACCGACCTGGTCGTCATGTGGGGCGACGAGACCGCCGTACCGGCCGCGACCGCCGTGCTGGAGTCGCTGCCGGCGTCCACCCGGGTGCACGCCTGGCTGGAGGTGCCGCATGCCGGGGACATCCAGGACGTGCGCACCGAGGCGGACGCCCGCATCACCTGGCTGGTCCGGCACCAGGGCGCCCCCTCGGCCGTGGAGGCCCTGCGCGAGGCCCAACTGCCCGCGCACACCAGCCCGTACGTCTGGCTCGCCGGTGAGGCCGGGCAGGTACGGGAGCTGCGCCGGCACTTCGTCGGGGAGCGCGGCACCGACCGGCGGCGGGTGACCTTCGTCGGTTACTGGCGGCGCGGGCTGACGGAGGAACAGCTCCGCGCGAGCGCCGCGTAAGCGCGGAACCCCTCGGAGTGACCGTCGTCACGGGAGGGGCGTGATCACGCGTCGCCGACTTAGGTTAGGCTTACCTAAGTTGAAGCCGCGGAACTTCACTCCCCCTCGTGTTTCCCTCGGAGGACCCCCTCATGCGCTCGCACCTGCTCAATGGCCTCACCGCGGAGACGTACCGCCGCTCCGTGACCGAAGGAGTAGAGCGGGTGGCGGCCAAACTCGCCACCGCCGCAAGCCCGTTCACCGGCATCACCGTCGACGACCTCGCTCCCCGCGTCGACTCCGTGGACCTCGACCAGCCGCTCGGCGACACCGCCGCCGCGCTGGACGAGCTGGAGGAGGTCTACCTCCGGGACGCCGTCTACTTCCACCACCCGCGCTACCTCGCCCACCTCAACTGCCCGGTCGTCATACCGGCGGTGGTCGGTGAGGCCGTGCTCTCCGCGGTCAACTCCTCCCTGGACACCTGGGACCAGTCGGCCGGCGGCACGCTCATCGAGCGGAAACTGATCGACTGGACCAACGCCCGCATCGGTTTCGGACCCGCCGCCGACGGCGTGTTCACCTCCGGCGGCAGCCAGTCCAACCTCCAGGCGCTGCTGCTGGCCCGCGAGGAGGCGAAGGCCGAGTCCTACGGTCAACTGCGCATCTTCACCTCCGAGGTCAGCCACTTCAGCGTGAAGAAGTCCGCCAAACTCCTCGGCCTCGGCCCGGACGCGGTCGTCGTCATCCCGGTCGACCACGACAAGCGGATGCACACCGTCGCCCTCGCCCACGAGCTGGAGCGCTGCGCCCAGGACGGACTCGTCCCGATGGCCGTCGTCGCCACCGCGGGCACCACCGACTTCGGCTCCATCGACCCGCTCCCCGAAATCGCGGAACTCTGCGCGCAGTTCGGGACGTGGATGCACGTGGACGCCGCCTACGGCTGCGGACTGCTCACCTCGCTCAAGCACCGGAGGCGCATCGACGGCATCGAGCGCGCCGACTCCGTCACCGTCGACTACCACAAGTCCTTCTTCCAGCCGGTGAGTTCCTCCGCCGTGCTGGTCCGGGACGCGGCCACCCTGCGCCACGCCACCTACTACGCGGAGTACCTCAACCCCCGCCGCATGGTGCAGGAGCGCATCCCCAACCAGGTCGACAAGTCCCTGCAGACCACCCGCCGCTTCGATGCGCTCAAGCTGTGGATGACGCTGCGCGTGATGGGCGCCGACGGCATCGGCGAACTCTTCGACGAGGTCTGCGAACTGGCCCAGGAGGGCTGGCGGTTGCTCGTCGCCGACCCCCGCTACGACGTGGTCGTGGCGCCCTCGCTGTCCACCCTGGTCTTCCGCTACATCCCGGCGACCGTCACCGACCCGGCCGAGATCGACCGCGCCAACCTGTACGCCCGCAAGGCCCTGTTCGCCTCCGGCGACGCCGTGGTCGCGGGCACCAAGGTGGCGGGCCGCCACTACCTGAAGTTCACCCTGCTCAACCCCGAGACCACCGCGGCCGACATCGCCGCCGTCCTCGATCTGATCGCCGGCCACGCCGAGCAGTACCTGGGAGAGTCCCTTGACCGCGCTTCCTGAAGCCAGCCCCGTCCTTGACTTCGTGGGGATCGGCCTCGGCCCCTTCAACCTCGGCCTCGCCTGCCTCACCGAGCCCATCGAGGAACTGAACGGCGTCTTCCTCGACTCCAAGCCCGACTTCGAGTGGCACGCCGGGATGTTCCTGGACGGCGCCCACCTCCAGACACCGTTCATGTCCGACCTGGTCACCCTGGCCGACCCGACCTCGCCGTACTCCTTCCTCAACTACCTGAAGGAGAAAGGCCGGCTGTACTCGTTCTACATCCGGGAGAACTTCTACCCGCTGCGGGTCGAGTACGACGACTACTGCCGCTGGGCCGCCAACAAGCTGACCAGCGTCCGCTTCAGCACGACGGTCACCGAAGTGACGTACGAGGACGGCGTGTACGCGGTGCACACCGACGCCGGTGACACCTACCGCGCCAAGCACCTGGTCCTCGGCACCGGCACCCCGCCGTACATCCCGGAGGCGTGCGAGGGCCTGGGCGGCGACTTCATCCACAACTCCCGCTATCTCGCCAACAAGGCGGAGCTGCAGAAGAAGCGCTCCATCACCCTGGTCGGCAGCGGGCAGTCGGCCGCGGAGATCTACTACGACCTCCTCAGCGAGATCGACGTCCACGGCTACCGGCTCAACTGGGTCACCCGCTCCCCGAGGTTCTTCCCGCTGGAGTACACCAAGCTCACGCTGGAGATGACCTCCCCGGAGTACATCGACTACTTCCACGCACTCCCCGAGGACACCCGTTACCGGATCACCGCCCAGCAGAAGGGCCTGTTCAAGGGCATCGACGGCGAGCTGATCAACGAGATCTTCGACCTGCTCTACCAGAAGAACCTCGGCGGCCCCATCCAGACCCGGCTGCTCACCAACTCCTCCCTGAATAGCGCCACTTACGAGAACGGCACCTACACCCTCTCCCTCCGCCAGGAGGAGCAGGGCAAGGACTACAAGCTCCAGAGCGAGGGCCTGGTGCTGGCCACCGGCTACCAGTACCGCGAGCCGGAGTTCCTCAAGCCGGTCCGCGACCGCCTGCGCTACGACGGCCACGGCAACTTCGACCTGGGCCGCAACTACGCCATCGACGTCACCGGCCGGGGTGTCTTCCTCCAGAACGCCGGCGTCCACACCCACAGCATCACCAGCCCCGACCTGGGCATGGGCGCCTACCGCAACGCCTCCATCATCCGCGAGCTGCTCGGCTCGGAGTACTACCCGGTGGAGAAGACCATCGCTTTCCAGGAGTTCGCCGTATGACCTTCACGATCCGCCCGCTCGACCCCCTGAAGGACGCGAGCCTGGTGCACGGCTGGGTGACCGATCCGAAGGCCGCGTTCTGGATGATGCAGGACGCCAAGCTGGTGGACGTCGAGCGCGCCTACATGGAGATCGCGGCCGACGAGCACCACCACGCCTTCCTCGGTCTGGACGACGGGGTGCCGGTGTTCCTGATGGAGTCCTACGACCCGGCGCACCGCGAGCTGGCCGGGCTGTACGAGGCCCGGCCGGGCGATGTGGGCATGCACTTCCTGGTGGCGCCCACCGACACGCCCGTGCACGGGTTCACCCGGCGGGTCATCACCGCCGTGATGGCGCACCTGTTCGCCGACCCGCGCACCCTGCGGGTCGTGGTGGAGCCCGATGTGCGCAACACCGCCGTGCACGCGCTGAACGAGGCCGTCGGGTTCGTGCCCGAGGGCGAGATAGAGAAGCCGGAGAAGCGCGCCTTGCTGAGTTTCTGCACCCGGGAACGGTTCGAGGCGGCGACGGAGGTGGCGGCATGACCCTCGCCGACTCCGTGGCCCACCTCTCCCCCGAGCGCTGGGAGAAGGCCAACCGCCTGCTGATCCGCAAGGCCCTCGCCGAGTTCGCGCACGAGCGCCTGCTCACCCCCGAGGCCGAGGGTGACGCGTACGTCGTCCGCGGCGACGACAAGCTCACCTCGTACCGCTTCGCCGCCGTCCGCCGGGGCCTGGACCACTGGCAGGTGGACGCCGAC
This sequence comes from Streptomyces bauhiniae, assembly GCF_004784475.1. GTDB lineage: Bacteria > Actinomycetota > Actinomycetes > Streptomycetales > Streptomycetaceae > Streptomyces > Streptomyces seoulensis. Next base: position 59,487 of record NZ_SRRT01000010.1, on the reverse strand, counting down.
TCGATCACCCGGCACCGCGAGGGCGAGGAACTCCCGCTCGCCGCGCTGGACTTCTTCATCGAGCTGCAGGAGACCCTGGGGCTCAGCGAGGAGATCCTGCCGGTGTACCTGGAGGAGGTCTCCTCCACCCTCTCCGGCACCTGCTACAAGCTGACCAAGCCCCGCGTGAGCGCCAAGGAACTGGCCGGCGCCTCGTTCCAGGACATCGAGACCGGGATGACCGAGGGCCACCCCTGCTTCGTGGCCAACAACGGCCGGCTCGGCTTCGGCGTCCACGAGTACCTGGCGTACGCGCCGGAGACCGCGAGCCCGGTGAAACTGGTCTGGCTGGCCGCGCACCGCTCCCGCGCCGCCTTCACCGCCGGCGCGGGCGTCGAGTACGAGGAGTTCTTCCGGCGCGAGCTGGGCGAGGCCACCCTGGAGCGGTTCCGGGGTGTGCTCACCGGCCAGGGGCTCGACGCGGACGACTATCTGCTGATCCCGGTCCACCCCTGGCAGTGGTGGAACAAGCTCAGCGTGACCTTCGCCGCCGAGGTGGCCCGCCGCAACCTGGTGTGCCTGGGCGAGGGCGACGACGAGTACCTGGCCCAGCAGTCCATCCGGACCTTCTTCAACCGGACGCACCCCGAGAAGAACTATGTGAAGACGGCGCTGTCCGTGCTCAACATGGGCTTCATGCGCGGTCTGTCGGCCGCGTACATGGAGGCGACCCCGGCGATCAACGACTGGCTGGCCAAGCTGATCGAGAACGACCCGGTGCTCTCCGCGACCGGCCTCACGATCATCCGCGAGCAGGCCGCCGTCGGCTACCGGCACCTGGAGTACGAGCGGGCCACCGACCGCTACTCCCCCTACCGCAAGATGCTGGCCGCCCTGTGGCGCGAGTCCCCGGTGTCCCGCCTCGCCGAGGGCGAGTCGCTGGCGACGATGGCCTCCCTGCTGCACACCGACCACGACGGCGCCTCGTTCGCGGGCGCGCTGATCGAGCGCTCGGGGCAGACGCCGGCCGACTGGCTGCGCGACTACCTGCGGGCCTACTACGTGCCGCTGCTGCACAGCTTCTACGCCTATGACCTGGTGTTCATGCCGCACGGCGAGAACGTCATCCTGGTGCTGAAGGACGGCGCGGTCCGGCGCGCGGTGTACAAGGACATCGCCGAGGAGATCGCCGTGATGGACCCGGACGCGGCCCTGCCGCCGGAGGTGCAGCGCATCCGGGTGGAGGTCCCGGAGGACAAGAAGCTGCTGTCGATCTTCACCGACGTCTTCGACTGCTTCTTCCGCTTCCTCGCCGCCAACCTGGCCGCGGACGGCGTGCTCACCGAGGACCGGTTCTGGGACACGGTCGCGGAGATCACCCGCGAGTACCAGGAGGCCAACCCGCAGCTCGCGGAGAAGTTCGAGCGGTACGACATGTTCGCGCCGGAGTTCGCCCTGTCCTGCCTGAACCGGCTCCAGCTCCGCAACAACAAGCAGATGGTGGACCTCGCCGACCCGTCCGGCGCGCTCCAGCTCATCGGCACCCTGGAGAACCCGCTCGCCGGGCGTTGAGGGGCCGTACCAAGACCACGGGCACCCCGGAGACGGTCCTCCGGGGTGCCCGTACCCTTTCGCCGCGTCGTCAGCCCGTCGGCCAGGGGACCTCGGGCGAGCGGTAGTAGTTGATGCCGAGGGCGTCCCAGCGCGGGGCCTGCGCGGCCAGCCGCACCCGGTAGGCGTCCCAGTCGTGGGTGGCGGCCGGTGACCAGCCCAGCTCCGCCGCGCCCGGCAGCCGCGGGAACGCCATGTACTCGAGGTCGGCGGACTTCTTCAGCGTCTCCGTCCACAGGGGAGCCTCGACACCCCTGACCGCCGAGGCGGGCGCTCCGTCGAGATAGGCGCCCGGGTCCCAGTCGTAGGACCGCCGTACCTCCACCAGACCCGCCCACTCCAGGCCGAGCGGGGTGTCCTTGGTGTACTTCATGTCGAGGTAGACCCGGTCGGCCGGGGACAGGATCAGTCCGGTGCCGTTCCGCGCGGCCTCGGCGACCTGCGCCTTCTCCGCCGCGCTGGTGCGGTCCAGACCCCAGTACTGGGCGAGGGCGCCCTTGACCGGATGGGCGCCGGTGAGCTGGTGCCACCCGATGGCCGTCTTGCCGTACTTGGCGACGAGCGGCTGCACCCGGTCCATGAACGTCACGTAGTCCTCGTGGCTGGTGGAGTGCGCCTCGTCACCGCCGATGTGCAGATAGCGGCCCGGGGTGAGCGCGGCCAGCTCGCGGATCACGTCGTCCACGAAGTCGTAGGTGACCTGTTTGGGCACGCACAGCGAGCTGAAGCCGACCTGGGTGCCGGTGTAGAGCGGGGGCGCGACGCCGTCGCAGTTCAGCTCGGCGTAGGAGGCGAGGGCGGCGTTGGTGTGGCCGGGCATGTCGATCTCGGGGACGACCTCGAGATAGCGGCCGGCCGCGTACCGGACGATCTCCCGGTAGTCGGCCTTGCTGTAGTGGCCGCCCGCGCCGCCGCCGACCTCGGTGGAGCCGCCGTATGCGGCCAGGCGCGGCCAGGAGTCGATGGCGATGCGCCAGCCCTGGTCGTCGCTGAGGTGCAGATGCAGCTCATTGATCTTGTAGAGGGCCAACTGGTCGATGTAGCGCTTGACCTGGGCGACGGTGAGGAAGTGCCGGGAGACGTCCAGCATGGCGCCCCGGTAGGCGTAGCGCGGGCGGTCCTCGACGGTACCGCCGGCGATCCGCCAGGGGCCGGGCTGGACGGTCTTCTTCTCGACGGTCGCCGGCAGTAGCTGACGCAGGGTCTGTACGCCGTGGAAGAGGCCGGCGGGGGCGGCGGCGGTGATGGTGACGCCACCGGCTCCGCTGTGCAGCCGGTACCCCTCGGCGCCGAAGTCGCCCTTCTGCAGGCGGAGTCGGATGCCTCCGCCGCCGTGGTCGGTGAGCGGCAGCGGATAGCCGGTGGAGGGCCGCAGGATGCCGGTGAGGTAGGCGCCGATCCGGCGGACCTCGGCGGAGCCGTCCACCCGGACGGCGGTCGCGCGGGTGATGCGGTACGGGGTTCCGCCCGGCTCGACCGAGGCGGGTGCCGGGACCACCCGGTCCAGCGCGGGCGGGTCGGCCGCCTGCGCGGCGGGGTTCGCGGCGAAGGTGAAGACACCGGCCGCCGCGACGAGCAGCAGCGATCCGAGGATTCGGGGCGTTCGGGTCCTTCGGGTCGTTCGGGGAGTGGTGCCGTGGTGCCGTGTCACATGCGCTCCCTTCGGATGTGGTCGGGACAACTCTCCCGCAGATCCGCTGAATCGATCCCGCCCGTGCCGGCAACCGTCCGGCGGGACGGCCGAGCCGGATGCCGGCCGGCGGTACGGGTCTACTTGGCCCTGCGGGCCACCGTGAAGTGGTCGATGCGCTCACCGGTCTCGGCGATGCCGGACACGGTCAGCGTGGTGTGCCGGCCCCTCGGCGCGGGCGTGACGTCCACGCGCAGGAACGAGTAGTCGAGGTAGCGCACCCGCGACCAGGCGACGGTCTCGGGCTTCTTGCCGTCCTTGAGGTTGACGAAGGAGGAGACGGACTCCACCTCGTTCTCGTGCCCCTCGTAGGTGTCGGGCGCGGTGAAGGCGTACAGGCTGCGGCCGGCCGCGCCCGCGGTGACGTAGACGACGCCCTCGGTCTCGGGGTAGGCGGTGCCGCCGACGGGGAGCTTCTTGGTGACCGTGTCGCCCTTGATCACGTCGGTGCGCTCGTACTGGTGGTTGTGGCCGTTGATGACCAGGTCCACGGTGTACTTCTCGAACAGCGGCACCCACTCCTGGCGCACCCCGCCCTCGGAGGCGTGCGCGGTGGAGGTGCAGTAGGCGCAGTGGTGGAAGAAGACCACCACGAAATCGACGTCCCGCGCGGCCCGGAACTTCTTGAGCTGCGCCTCCAGCCATGTGGTCTGGGTGCCCCCGGAGATGCCGAGGTTCGCCGGGATCTCGTAGGAGATGTCATTGGCGTCCAGCGAGATGACGGCGGTGTTGCCGTAGACGAAGGAGTAGACGCCGGGGAGGTTGGCCGCGTCGGGGCCGTTGTCCGGGAGGGACCAGCGGGCCTCCTCGCCGCCGTAGCCGTTGGGCGAGTACCAGGCTTCCATGTCGTGGTTGCCGTAGGCGGGCATCCAGGGGATCTGCTTGGCGACGGACTCGGTCTGGTGCAGGAACTGGTCCCAGGTGCGCGAGTCGAAGCCGGTGTCGGTGGTCTTGCCGGCGCCGGCGGGGTCACCGTAGGCGATGTCGCCCGCGTGCAGGTGGAAGGCGGGGTTCTGGCCGAGGATCAGGGCGTTGTTGGCGAGGCCGTGGTAGCCGACGCCCTCGTCACCGAAGGCGGTGAAGGTGAAGGGCGCCTTGTGGGCGGGGGCGGTGGTGAAGGTGCCCAGCGTGCCGAGCAGGTGGGGTTCGGCGGGGTCGAAGCCCTGGTGGCCGACGCCGTAGTAGTAGGTCTGTCCGGGGCGCAGCCGGCTGAGGCGCGCGTGCACGTAGTACTGGGTGTGGTCGCCGCTGGCGCCGACACCGGCCGGGGTGTGCAGGGCGCGCACCTCGGCCTCGATCTTGCGGGAGAGGTCCCAGGGGTGGGCGCCGATGCGGATGAAGGGGCGCTGCACGGCGACCGGCACCTGCCAGGAGACGGTCACCTCGGTGCGCGGGTCGTTGCCCCAGGCCAGGTGGCGGCCGAAGGGGGCGGCCAGCGCGCCGTCCACGTGCTCGGTGCTACGCGGCGCCGGGGCCGCGGGGGTGGCGGCGGCGGCCGGGGTCACGGCGCCGGGTACGAAGGCGCCGCCCGCGACGGTGCCGAGGGTGACGGCACCGCCCCTGATCAGGGTGCGCCGGGAGAATCTGCTCCGCAGGTACTCGTGCCGCTCGGCCATGCTCATCCGCTCGGCCAGCTTCTCGGGTACGCCCATACGAGGAATGTCCATGACCAGCAAAACTCGTGGCCTGGGGCAACGTCGTCCAGGACGGAAAGTGGACACCGGGCGAACAGCGCGCCATGAGCGCACCAACAGTCGCCTGCCCGGAATCGGGCACGATTCTTGCGAAACCGGCGCCCGTACCCGAAGATCTACCGGGTGCACGAGGAACTTGTCGATCATCTGACGCGCTCGACCCCGCTCAGCCGGGGCGAGGCGCTGCGGGTGATACAGGACGTGCTCGCCTTCTTCGACGAGACGACCCAGGACTACGTCCGTCGTCGACACCGAGAACTGCAGGCCCAGGGCCTGCAGAACGCGGCGATCTTCGAACGGATCGATGCGGACCTGAAATACCGCGCGGTGGCGCCGCCCGAGCTCACGCTCCGGCAGTTGCGCCGCATGGTCTACGGCTGAGAAGCCAGGGTGAGGGAGCTACTACATGTGCGGAATTGTCGGATACATCGGTAAGCGGGACGTCGCTCCCCTGCTGCTGGAGGGCCTCCAGCGCCTGGAGTACCGGGGCTACGACTCGGCGGGCATCGTCGTCTCCTCCCCGAAGTCGGCCGCGCTGAAGATGGTCAAGGCCAAGGGCCGGGTCCGTGACCTGGAGGCCAAGGTCCCCGCGCGCTTCAAGGGCACCACCGGCATCGCCCACACCCGCTGGGCCACCCACGGCGCCCCCTCCGACGTGAACGCCCACCCGCACATGTCGGCCGACGACAAGGTCGCCGTCGTCCACAACGGCATCATCGACAACGCCTCCGACCTGCGCCGCAAGCTGGAGGCGGACGGTGTGGAGTTCCTCTCCGACACCGACACCGAGGTCCTGACCCACCTCGTCGCCCGCGCGGGCGCCGAGAAGCTGGAGGACAAGGTCCGCGAGGCGCTCCGCGTGGTCGAGGGCACCTACGGCATCGCCGTGATGCACGCCGACTTCCCCGACCGCATCGTGGTGGCCCGCAACGGCTCCCCGGTCGTCCTCGGCATCGGCGAGAAGGAGATGTTCGTCGCCTCGGACATCGCCGCGCTGGTCACCCACACCCGCCAGATCGTCACCCTGGACGACGGCGAGATGGCCACCCTGAAGGCCGACGACTTCCGTACGTACACCACCGAGGGCACCCGCACCAGCGCCGAGCCCACCACCGTGGAGTGGGAGGCCGCCTCCTACGACATGGGCGGCCACGACACGTACATGCACAAGGAGATCCACGAGCAGGCCGACGCCGTGGACCGCGTGCTGCGCGGCCGCATCGACGACCGCTTCTCCACCGTGCACCTGGGCGGCCTCAACCTGGACGCCCGTGAGGCCCGCCGCATCCGCCGGGTGAAGATCCTCGGCTGCGGCACCTCGTACCACGCGGGCATGATCGGCGCCCAGATGATCGAGGAGCTGGCCCGCATCCCCGCCGACGCCGAGCCGGCGTCCGAGTTCCGCTACCGCAACGCGGTCGTCGACCCCGACACCCTGTACATCGCGGTCTCCCAGTCCGGTGAGACGTACGACGTGCTGGCCGCCGTGCAGGAGCTGAAGCGCAAGGGCGCCCGCGTCCTCGGTGTGGTCAACGTGGTCGGCTCGGCCATCGCCCGCGAGGCCGACGGCGGCATCTATGTGCACGCCGGGCCCGAGGTGTGCGTGGTCTCCACCAAGTGCTTCACCAACACCACGGTCGCCTTCGCGCTGCTCGCGCTGCACCTGGGCCGCACCCGCGACCTGTCGGTGCGCGACGGCAAGCGGATCATCGAGGGCCTGCGCAAGCTGCCCGCCCAGATCTCCGAGATCCTCAAGCAGGAGGAGCTGGTCCGTGAGCTGGCCGAGGAGTACGCGGAGAGCCGCTCGATGCTCTTCATCGGCCGCGTCCGGGGCTACCCGGTGGCCCGCGAGGCGTCCCTGAAGCTCAAGGAGATCACCTACATCCACGCCGAGGCGTACCCGGCCTCCGAGCTGAAGCACGGCCCGCTGGCCCTGATCGAGCCGGCCCTGCCGACGGTCGCCATCGTCCCCGACGACGACCTGCTGGAGAAGAACCGCGCCGCGCTGGAGGAGATCAAGGCCCGCAGCGGCAAGATCCTCGCGGTCGCGCACCAGGAGCAGGAGAAGGCGGACCGGACCATCGTCGTCCCGAAGAACGAGGACGAGCTGGACCCGATCCTCATGGGCATCCCGCTCCAGCTCCTCGCGTACCACGCGGCGAAGGTCCTGGGCCGCGACATCGACAAGCCGCGCAACCTGGCGAAGTCGGTGACGGTGGAGTAGGACGGTGGAGTAGATCTCCCCCGGACACAGAGAAACGGACCCTCGCGCGAGCCTTCGTGGGGGTCCGTTTCTGTGCCGCTGTGCCCGGCCGGTGGCCGTCACCCACCGGCCGGCAGCACGACTCGCCTGCGGCGTCGGCTGTTGTATGCCCGGCAGGGGGGCGGGAACACTTTTACGCGCGAGTAGCTTCACAGAGCGCGAAGTGGGGCGTCCTGAGGGGAAGTTGAGGCTCAGGGGATCACGATGACGGGCCGCCGGGCCCGCTTGGTGAGGCGTCCGGCCACGGAGCCGAAGATCCGCCCCGCGATGCCGTGCGTGGAGCCGACGACGATCGCGTCCGCCTCGTACTCCCGCCCGACCTCCTCCAGTTCATGGCAGATGTCGCCGCCGCGCTCCACCAGAATCCACGGCACCTCGCTCAAGTGGTCGGCGCAGGCCAGTTCCAGGCCGAGCACCTCGGTGCGGTGGTCGGGGACGTCCACGAAGACGGGCGGCTCGCAGCCGGCCCACACCGTGGTCGGCAGCCGGTTGGCCACATGGACGATGATCAGACCCGAGCCGGAGCGGTGGGCCATGCCGACCGCGTAGGCGAGGGCGCGCTCGCTGGAGGTGGAGCCGTCGAAGCCGACGACCACTCCGTGCCGGAAGGCGGGATCGCAGGAAGGGCGTGCCTCTGATGCCGCCAGGGGGTCGGTCGCCGTGGGTTCGGCTACCGGCCGCTTGCGGTCCGCGGGTTCGAAGAATTCGTGACCGGCCATGGCTGTCTCGGCGTCGTGATCCTTGTATGAAGGGGGACATCGTGCGGCGGAGCTGTGTCCGGGAAACGTCTTCCCCTGCCCATACCCCCAAGGGTACGGCAGCAAGCCTCTCCATCGCAGTTCGTGCACACGCTCCGTGAGCGGCCCTCCGGGAGGTCCCGAGGGGTTCCAGGGAGCATGCACGAGCGGCGCCCCTTACGCAATGGTCGCTGCCCCGTACAGGCGGTTTGCCGGGACCCGCCCCTCATGGGGTGACCGTCCGGCCGTCCGCGCGTTGAACCCCCTGAATCCCCTGAACCAGAGCCCCCAGGGAGCCCCGCAGATGCCCGCACCCCGCTCCGCGCCCGGCCTGGACACCGCGCGCGAGGTGATCGGCTGGGCGGTGTTCGCCTGCGTGCTGGTGCCGGTGGTCCTGCTGTGGTGCGGTACGGCGCCGGTCGCGGCCGTGGGGGCGGGGCTGGGACTGGCCGGCGTCACCCTCGCCTGCCGGACGCTGCTGCGCCGTTCGCTGCGGGAGGCGGCGCGGGGAGTCGCAGATCACAGAGAAGCCAGTACACCGGTCGACTGACCGGTTTCCACACCCTCGAACGTTGGTTTTCAGCCAAGTTCCTAATATCGCTCCGGAGGGGTCCCAACCACCCCTCAACCCCCGTTCCACCTGCACAAACAGGGGTCGTCCGACCCGTCGCACCCTATGCGGTTTGGCCACCCCGCCCAGGCGTACTTCCCTGCACGCCCCACGAGTGCAACCCTTCGTGATCGAATGCTTCACGCCAAGTTGTCATGTCGACAATGCACCGCGTGTGGAACTGGCCACCGGCAGACCGCGGGAGCCAGTAGATTTCGATCTTGATGTCTTACGGCGGGGGACTCGTGCAGGACCGAGGGGAAACGTGCAGGAGCGACAGACCCGAAGCGTAAAGGGAGCCGCGACCACCGAGGGGGGCTTAGCAGTATGAGCCACGACTCCACCGCCGCGCCGGACACGACCGTCCGGAAACTCGCCGGGCGACGCCGCAAGGAGATCGTCGCGGTGCTGCTGTTCAGCGGCGGCCCCATCTTCGAGAGTTCCATACCGCTTTCGGTGTTCGGGATCGACCGCCAGGACGCCGGAGTGCCGCGCTACCGACTGCTGGTGTGTGCCGGCGAGGACGGCCCGCTGCGGACCACGGGGGGCCTGGAACTCACCGCGCCACATGGCCTGGAGGCGATCTCCCGCGCGGGGACGGTCGTCGTACCGGCCTGGCGCTCGATCACCTCGCCGCCACCGGAAGAGGCGCTCGACGCGCTGCGCCGGGCGCACGAGGAGGGGGCCCGCATCGTCGGCCTGTGCACCGGGGCGTTCGTCCTGGCCGCGGCCGGCCTGCTGGACGGCCGCCCGGCCACCACCCACTGGATGTACGCGCCGACGCTGGCCAAGCGCTATCCGTCGGTGCACGTCGATCCGCGTGAGCTGTTCGTCGACGACGGCGACGTGCTCACCTCGGCCGGTACGGCGGCCGGGATCGACCTGTGTCTGCACATCGTGCGGACGGACCACGGCAACGAGGCCGCCGGTGCGCTGGCCCGCCGCCTGGTGGTACCGCCCCGCCGCAGCGGCGGTCAGGAGCGCTACCTCGACAGGTCTTTACCCGAGGAGATCGGCGCCGACCCGCTGGCCGAGGTCGTCGCCTGGGCGCTGGAACACCTCCACGAGCAGTTCGACGTGGAGACGCTGGCGGCACGCGCCTACATGAGCCGCCGTACGTTCGACCGCAGGTTCCGCTCGCTCACCGGCAGCGCGCCGCTGCAGTGGCTGATCACCCAGCGGGTGCTGCAGGCGCAGCGGCTGCTGGAGACGTCCGACTACTCGGTGGACGAGGTCGCGGGGCGCTGCGGGTTCCGCTCGCCGGTCGCGCTGCGCGGGCACTTCCGCCGTCAGCTCGGCTCGTCGCCCGCGACGTACCGGGCCGCGTACCGGGCCCGCAGGCCGCAGGGTGAGCGGCCGGCCGAGCAGGAGCAGCAGCTCGCGCAGCACGGGATGCCGCAGGGGCCGTCGGGGCTGCCGGGCCACGGTCCGGTGGCGGTGCCGTCGGTGCTGCACCCGGACCGGGACGGCGGGGTGCCGCTGCAGAGCCGCCGGCACGCGGCGGGCGCGGTGAGTCTGCTGCCGGGGCCGCGCGGGGGCGGCTGAGGATCGTCTCGGTGGAAGGGGGCGGGGAGGGCTGGGCCTTCCCCACCCCCTTCTCGCTGTGTACGCGTGGGTCCAGGTGGCTGTGGGTCCCTTTAAGGTGAGACACATGAACGATCGCATGGTGTGGATCGACTGCGAGATGACCGGCCTCTCGCTGTCCGACGACGCGCTCATCGAGGTGGCCGCCCTCGTCACCGACTCCGAGCTGAACGTGCTCGGTGAAGGGGTGGACATCGTCATCCGCCCGCCGGACTCCGCGCTGGAGACCATGCCGGAGGTGGTGCGCCAGATGCACACCGCGTCCGGACTGCTGGACGAGCTGGCCGGGGGTACGACGCTGGCCGACGCCGAGGAGCAGGTGCTCGCGTACATCCGTGAGCACGTCAAGGAGCCGGGGAAGGCCCCGCTGTGCGGCAACTCCGTCGGCACCGACCGAGGCTTCCTGCTGCGTGACATGCCGACGCTGGAGGCCCACCTCCACTACCGGATCGTCGACGTCTCCTCGATCAAGGAGCTGGCCCGGCGCTGGTACCCGCGCGCGTACTTCAACAGCCCGGACAAGAACGGCAACCACCGGGCGCTGGCCGACATCCGCGAGTCCATCGCCGAGCTGCGCTACTACCGCGAGGCCGTCTTCGTCCCCCAGCCCGGCCCGGACTCCGACACCGCGAAGTCCATCGCCGCGAAGTACGTCCTGCCGCCCGCGTAGCCCCCTGGGAACGCGCGCCCGGAAACGTGTGCGCGAGCACCCCTGAAGACCCTGTAGACTTCTTCTCGGCCGGTCGGGGAAACGACAAGTTCCACCGCCGGTCGTGGTGGGTGTAGCTCAGCTGGTAGAGCACCTGGTTGTGGTCCAGGAAGTCGCGGGTTCAAGTCCCGTCACTCACCCTGAATGATCTAGGGCTGACCTGTGGAAACAGGTCAGCCCTAGATCTTTTTTGTGTTCTGGGAACATTCGGGCTCCGGTCCGGGCGGCTACGCTCGCCGGATGGCTGACTACTTGCAGGTCTCGACAGCGACCGAAACCCACGCCCAGGCCATCGCCCTGGCCGAGTCGGCGGTTCGCGCAAGGCTGGCTGCGGGCGCTCAGATCGTCGGTCCTGTTACCAGTGCGTTCTGGCACGCTGGGGAGTTCGGCATCGGTGAGGAGTACCAACTGCTCCTCAAGACGACGACCGCGAGGTATCCAGAGCTCGAGGCCCATCTGCTTGAGCGTCACCCTTGGCAGAACCCGGAGTTGTGCGCCGTGCCGATCGTGACCGGCGCCGCTGCCTGCCTGGAGTGGATCGGGAAGTTCACCAGCGACTAGGCGGTGCGCTCCACCAGCTCGGCGACTGCGGGGACCGCCGGGTGTCCGAGGGCGAGGGTGGACACGACCTGCCGGATGCGTCGCCGCGGGCGGACGGATGCCACCCCGTCCGCCAGATCCGCCGCGCGTACCGTCACTGCGGCGGCCTCCTCCACCTCTCCAGCCGTCGCGTACGCCTCGGCCAACCAGGTTGAGTACAGCGCCTTGTCACGCGCATGCGCGTCCTCGAATCCCTTCAGCCCTCGGACGAGCAGGGGGACTGCGCGCAGCGGACGCCGGAGCTCGGTCCAGCACCGTCCGGCCATGATGTCGAGTTCGGCCTGATCAACCCACGCCGACCAGTGCGGCTGGGGGTGGGTCGCGTCCTCTGCGGAAAGGGCCGTGTGGGCGGCGCTGAGGGCCCGCTCGGTCGCGTCGAGGTCACCGGCGACGGCGTGTGCGTAGGCGGCGCGTTCCCAGAGCAGGGCACGGACTGTAGCTGGTGTCCGCTCGGTGATCGCGTCGCAGGAGTGTGCCGCTATGGCGGCCGCCGCGCGGGGGTCGCCGCTGACCGCCTGGTAGGCGAGGAACGCGAGCGCGTTTCGTGCGACGTGTTCGGCGTTCGCCTCCTCCGCTGCGGACCGGCTCTCCCGGTAGAGGGTGCTGGCCTCATGCTCCCGGCCGCTGTCGAACGCCGCCCATCCTGCCTGCTGTGCCTGTTCGGCCAAAAGCTCAAGCAAGTCCCGGCGTACGTCGTTGCTGTAGCTCTCGCTGCGCAGGATGCGCTTGGTGTCCTGGTACTCACCCACGTAGACGCGGTAGGTGTCGCCGCCTCCGAGCAGGTCGTCCAGGTGCCGTAGCCGCGCGGTGCGTTCGCGGAGTCGCGCCACGGTGCTGGTGCCGACCCGCCCGTTGACGGGGGCCGGGGTGAGGTTGGAAAGGGTGGCGGCGAGGCCGATGACGCCTGCGGTCTGGAGCACCGCGCGGCGGCCGGGTTCTGCGTCAGCGGTGTTCTCCCAGGGGCGAGGAGCCAGCCCGATGAGGTGGCCGGGAACGCGGAGGGCGTCCGCGATGGCCCCGATCTTCTCGTAGCTCTCGACGCGGCCTTGCCCCCGGGCGAGGGTACCGACCCTCTCGGGCTTGATTCCGCACTCCGCAGCGATCTTCGAGTAGCTGATGTGGGCCTCCTGCCGAGCAATCCGGAAGACCGTCCCGAAGTCGTGCTCGCTCAGCGCCAGCACGACCTCTGGAAGTTCGAGCACGGCGGACGGCAAGGCAGTGGGCGGTTTCACCGGTATGTGGCCCCCAATCTGGCGGACAGGCTCGCCTCCGGGCCTACCCATGGTGGGGATACCCGGTTGCGGGATGGCAGTAGCCGCGCCAGGGCGAAAGCTGTGAACAGACCACGTGCCCGATGCCCGAGGGAGCGCCACCATGCAGCAACATAGCGCCGCCCGAACGCCGATGAGCCAGATTCTGATGCCGCAGGTGATGACGTCGGCTGTCCGAGCCGCGGTCCCCCAGCCAGTCGACGCGGTCAGCTCGTGGCTCGCTGGTGCGCACCCCGCCCCGGACCGAGTTCGCATGCAGTGGACGGAGGCCGAGGTCGCCTTGGTGCCGCTCGGCGTCCGATTCGCTGCGGTCCGCATCCCGGCCGCCATCATGCACGCCGCCATCGGCAGCGAAGAGCGCGATGCTGTCGCCGACGTCGCCCGCGACATCTTCCGGGGACCGGTCATGGCAGGGCTGCGCTCCCTCGGCCTCACCTACTGGGCGCTCGTACCGTGGCGCGCCAGCGTCTACTGGCCCGCGCTGCCCGACACCCCCTATCTCGGCAAGGGCGCTTACCTCAGCGTTCCCACCATCGACCGCACCGAGTTGCCCGGCCCCCACTGGATCGCCCCGCCTCGCTACGCCTACGACCTGTGCTCCCTTGAGCGGCTGTTCGATGTCGGTATGCGGGGCAGCCACATCCTGGAACGGGACGCCCGAACCAGACGCTGACGCCGATGCGCAGCCCTTCGCTGCGTACCTGAACTGTGCTCGGCGGTGAGGCATGCCACTTCGGCTCCGGTCCTCGAGCAGCTCAAGCCCCCGGCGCGGGTCCACCGCCCGAAGCGTTCCCCGCGGCAGGCCACCGCCCGCGCTGGGTCGTTCCACCCGTGCACCACCAACCATGATGGGAGAAGCACGTGACCACCGCACTCGAACGCGAGGGCTTCCCGCTCGTCGCACCCGGAGGCCGCACCCCATACAGCGCGGAGCCGCCGTCCGCCCCGCAGACCCGCCCGTGGGTCCTGCGGTTCGCCCGTATCCCCGACTCCACCAGTGCCGTCCGCGTTCCCGAGCACGAGTACGACCGGGACCGGCAGGTGAACGTCTCCTACGACGGCGGTGTGCTCACCTGCATGGCGAACACGCACACGCCGACCGTGCCCGACGGGAGCACCACGAACCCGCCGCAGCTGGACGAGGGGCCGAAGGACTAATGGGAGGGCCCGTCCTGATCATCGCGGCCAACGACGACTGGCCCACGGACCGAGTCGTCACTGAGCTGACCGGGCGAGGAGTCGAGGTGTTCCGCATAGACACCGCCGACTTCCCGCAGCAGCTCTCGCTCTCCGCGCGGATCGACCGCCATTCTGGCTGGACGGGCGAACTCGCCTCCGGGCACCGGACGGTGAACCTGCCCTGGGTTAGCGCGGTGTACTACCGCGCCCCCAGGGCATTTCAGTTCCCCGAAGGCATGTCCGGTCCGGAGGAGAGGTTCGCCGCAGCACAAGCGCGCGCCGGCCTCGGCGGCGTCCTGTCGGCCCTGAGATGCCACTGGGTGAATCACCCCACGGCCATGGCCCGCGCCGAGTACAAGCCCGTCCAGCTTGCCGCTGCCAGCCGGAGCGGGTTACGCATCCCAACGACGCTCATCACCAACGAGCCGGACCGGGTGCGGGCCCTCGCCAGCGAGGTGACAGAGGGCATCGTGTGCAAGCCGGTCGCCTCGCCCGTGCTCATCGAGGACGGCAAGCTCAAGTCCGTCTACACCCACCGCCTGCACCCCGAGGACCTCGTTGATCTCGAGGGCGTCAGCAGCACCGCGCACCTCTTCCAGGAGTGGGTGCAGAAGGATCACGAGGTGCGGCTCACCCTGATCGGTGACCGGATGTTCGCGGCCGCCATCCACGCGGGCAGCGACGCCTCCCACGAGGACTGGCGCAGCGACTACGGTTCACTCACCTACTCCGTGACCACCGTGCCCGACGACGTGGCCGATGGGATGCGCCGCCTGATGGCGCGGCTCAAGCTCGTCTACGGTGCGGCGGACTTCGTGGTCGGCCCTTACGGCGAGTGGACGTTCCTCGAGGTCAACCCCTGCGGGCAGTGGGACTGGATTCAGGCCGAGACCGGCCTGCCGATCGCCCAGGCGCTCGCCGACGAACTGCAAGGAGTGAGTTGATGCAGGTCGACTGGAAGCCGTACGCAGCAGGTCTCGCCGCCGAAGCAACCCACCCGAACTCGTTCTGGTGGGACTCCGTCAGCGAAGTGCCCCGGCACCTCCTCGTCCCCCGCTGGTACACGCAGGAGGCCGGCCGCTGGATGTGCGTGGACGGCCCGGCGGACGAGGAGGCGTGGGTGAAGGCCGCCTTCGCTGACAGCACGCTCGTCACCCGCGTAGGGCCAACGCACGCTGACCACGCCCGAGCGGACCGGCCCGCCGTCGGCAGACCCACGTCCTCGTCCACGCTGCCGAGCCTGGTCGTGGCGATGATGGAGCATGCCCGCGTCGCACCCGGTGACCGGGTCATGGACCTGGCCACCGGCTCCGGCTACAGCGCGGCACTCGGCTGCCACCTCCTCGGCGACGAGCTGGTGACCACCATGGACGTCGACGCCTACCTCACCGAAGTGGCGGCCGAGCGCCTGGACTTCCTCGGCTACCACCCACAGGTGATCACGGGTGATGCGACCGGCCCGCTCCCCAGCGTCTTCGACCGGATCGTGTCCATGGTGTCCGTGCCCCGTATCCCCGCGAGCTGGCTCCTGGCCCTCCCGGCCGGTGGACGCCTGGTCACCACCATCGCGGGGACCGGGCTGATCATCGCCGCCGACAAGACCCGCGACGGTGGCGCGACCGGCCGAGTCGAGTGGGACCGGGCGGCGTTCATGGCCACCCGGACCGGCAGTGACTACCCCGGCCTGCTGGACGGCGTGTTCGCCACGGCCGGCGAAGACGAGGGCGAAGTCCGCCTGTCCCCCTTCCCTGTGCTCGACGTGATGCGGGCCTGGGAGGTGTGGTCCATGCTCACCCTGGCCGCGCCCGGCATCGAGCATCGCACCGGTACGAGCGACGACGGCAGCCGCATGACGTGGATGCTGCACCCCGATGGTTCCTGGGCGCGGGCCCGGACCGCTCACGGCGAGCACACCACAACCGTCCACCAGGGTGGCCCGCGCCGGCTGTACGACCTGCTGGACGACATCCGCCAACGGTGGCTGGAACGCGGCGAACTCCCGGTGTACGGAGCGGCGGTCGCCATCACTCCGGAGGGGGAGACCACCCTGAGCCGCGACGGGTGGTCGGCGACATTCTGAAGGTGCTGTTCTCAGAGCACTGGAGTGCGGACAGACTGAACAGGCGGACGAGGAACGGGAGACACAGCATGGCCGAACACGAGGAGTCCTTGGACGGCTGGGCCGCCCGGCGGGACGCATGCCGTCCCGACCCCGGTGAGCGCCGCCCGGTGCCCCTCAGCGAAAGGGGGCGCGGAGCCCACGTCGCCCCGGATACGCCGCGCGGTGTGGAGGAGTGGGACGGGCAGGAGTGGGTGCCGGTCTCGGCAGCGGCGAACTACCCGGCCGCCGCTGCCGAGACTGGCGTGGACGCGGCAGCACGCGCAGAGCGGGTGCCACTGCCGAAGTTCGGGTGTCTCCCGGAACTGCCCGAGCCGTACCGGCCTACCATCCCCTTCCACCGGCCCTGAGACCCATGAATCCACGGTCGTCCTCGTCATTCCGACGAGGACGACCGTCACATCAGCAGCTCCGCGACCGGCACTCCGATGAGCCGCTCGATCCACAACAGCGTCTCCAGGGTTGGGGTCTCAAGGCCGGCCTCGATGCGTAGGGTTACGGCAGGCAGCGGTCCTCGCTCGTCGCCCACCAGACCATCAGCTGATAGGTCGACGTGACGTCCATCCGTTCGCGCAGGGCGACATGCGGCGCAGGATGGCCCGTTGACGGCTCGTGGTCACGACGTCCCGCAGGCTCTGGATCGCCTGGGCCCACGGGTGCAGCGCGCCAAGTCCGCTTCGAAGACGGCGTCCGCCCACGCCACCGAGGCGACATCTGCGACGCACCCTTGATCTGCCGGCGGTAGCCGGGCTCGTCAGGCAGCCGCAGGCCGTGCAGGGACAGATCCGCGCGTCCCCTACGACGACTCCCGCCCCACCAGCTCCGTAGCCAGTACCGCATGCCGCCGCTCCAACCCCCGCGTCCCCGCCGGACGGCGGTCCGCTATCTCCGTCAGGAGGAGGTCGATCATCGCGCGGCCCATTTCTTCTATCGGCTGGCGGACGCTGGTCAGGGGTGGGTCCATGTGGCGGGCGATGGCGGAGTCGTCGTAGCCGACGAGGGCGACGTCGGACGGGATGCGGCGGCCCGCTTCGCGGAGGGAGTGGCGGGCGCCGGCCGCGGTGACGTCGGAGGCGGCGAAGACGGCGTCGAGGTCGGGGCGGCGGGACAGCAGCGCGGACATGGCGCGGCGGCCGCCTTCCTCGGTGAAGTCGCCCGGTTCGACCAGGAGTTCGTCCACCTCAAGGCCCGCCCCGCGCAGCGCGTCGCGGTAGCCGTCGACGCGGCGCTGGGCGCCGTAGACGTCGGGGCGGCCGGTGATGTGGGCGATGCGGCGGCGGCCGCGGGCGAGGAGGTGCTCGACGGCGGAACGGCCGCCGCCGTAGTTGTCGGAGTCGACCGAGGTGAGGGTCTCGCCCGACGAGCGGGGACCGCTGATCACGGCCGGGATCTCCAAGCGGTCGAGGAGGTCCGGCAGCGGGTCGTCGGCGTGGACCGAGACCAGGAGGACACCGTCGACGCGGTGGGCGGAGAGGTAGTCCGCGAGCCGTTGCCTCTTGCGGTCGCTGCCCGCGAAGATCAGCAGCAACTGCCACTCGGTATCGGCCAGTTCGGCCCCCACCCCGCGCAGCATGTCGGAGAAGTACGGCTCGGCGAAGAAGCGGGTCTCCGGCTCGGGCACGACCAGCGCGATGGAGTCGGTGCGGTTGGCCGCGAGCGCGCGGGCCGCGGTGTTGGGGACGTACCCGAGTTCCGCGACCGCCGCCTGAACGGCCGCGCGGGTGGTGTCGCTGACCCGCGGGGAGCCGTTGATCACGCGGGAGACCGTGCCCCGGCCCACCCCGGCCCGGGCGGCCACCTCCTCGAGCGTCGGCCGCCCGCCGCCCCGGCCGCCCCGCACTCCGTGGCTCGTCATGGCCTCCGCCTCTCTCCGCGTACTGGTCCCACAGTGGCCCATGCCGTCCGCACCAAAACCCGTGGCCGGTTAACAGCCCTATAACTGAACCGTGTTGGCCGTGCGCACTCCCTTGACACCCCGTCCCGAACGGACGACTCTTCAACCCATCACATGTGGGAGCGCTCCCACACTACCTGACACCTACACAACCCGCACGTTCCCCGCCCGAGCCGCAGCGAGTACGAACGGGCCCAGATCCACGCGATTTCCATGCAGTTGGCCGGGGGGTCGGCACGTCAGGCAACAGGAGGACGCAATGCGTACGAGCATCCGCAGGTCACGCGGAACGGTGGCCATGATGGCCGCGGCCGCGCTGGCCACGGGTCTGCTGGCGGGCTGCGCCAGCGACTCGGACGACGGCTCGTCGGACGCGGGCAACGGCGACGGCAAGGGCAACATCACGCTGACGGTCGGCACCTTCGGGGTCTTCGGCTACAAGCAGGCCGGTCTGTACGACGAGTACATGAAGCTGCACCCGGACATCAACATCAAGGAGAACGTCACCACTCGTACAGACGTGTACTGGCCGAAGGTGCTCACCCGCCTCCAGGCCGGTTCGGGCACCGACGACATCCAGGCCATCGAGGTCGGCAACATCACGGAGGCCGTGCAGACGCAGGCCGCCAAGTTCGTCGACCTCGGCAAGGAGGTCGACAAGTCCCAGTGGCTGGACTGGAAGCTCGCCCAGGCCACCACCCAGGACGGCAGGACGATCGGCATCGGCACCGACATCGGCCCGATGGCGGTCTGCTACCGCAAGGACCTCTTCGCCAAGGCCGGTCTGCCCACCGACCGCACCAAGCTCGCCGAGCAGTGGAAGGGCGACTGGTCCAAGTACGTCGACCTCGGCAAGCAGTACATGAAGAAGGCGCCGAAGGGCACCAAGTACGTCGACTCGGCGTCCTCGGTGTACAACGCCTCCCTGGGCGGTGCCACCGAGCGGAACTACGACAAGGACGGCAAGGTCGTCTGGGACAAGTCCCAGGGTGTGAAGGACGCCTGGGACGACGCGATGAGCGTGGCGACCAGCGACATGTCGGCCAAGCTCAAGCAGTTCGACCCCACCTGGGACAAGGGCTTCGCCAACGGCTCCTTCGCCACGGTGGCCTGCCCCGCCTGGATGCTCGGCTACATCGGCGAGAAGGCCGGCGACTCGGGCAAGGGCAAGTGGGACGTGGCGGCGGCGCCGACCGCGTCCAACTGGGGCGGCTCGTTCCTCGGTGTGCCGACCGCGACCAAGCACCAGAAGGAGGCCGTCGCGCTGGCCAAGTGGCTGACCGCGCCGGAGCAGCAGGCCAAGGTCTTCGCCAAGCAGGCCAGCTTCCCCTCCACCCCGTCGGCGTACGCGGGCCTGAAGCCGCAGGCGGACACCACCGCGTACTTCTCGAACGCACCGCTCACCCAGATCTTCTCCGACGCGGCGAAGACCATCCCGGCCCAGCCGCTGGGCCCGAAGGACAAGCCGATCGACACCGCGATCAGTGACATCGGCATCCTCCAGGTCGAGCAGAAGGGCAAGTCCCCGGCCCAGGGCTGGGACGCCGCGTCCAAGGAGATCAAGGACGTGCTCGGCCAGTGACCTCCAAAGAGGCTCTCGCGCATCCCGCGTCGAGCGCCGAGACCGCGCCCGGCATCCCGCCGGGCGCGGTCCGGGGCGCTCGGGGTCGCGGTGCGCCGGACGGCGCCCCCTCCTGGCGCAGCCGGCTGTACCGCTGGGACACGAAGGCGTCGCCGTACGCGTTCGTGGCCCCCTTCTTCGTGCTGTTCGGTGTGTTCACACTGGTTCCGCTGCTGTACACGGTCTGGTACTCGCTGCACGACGTGCAGTTGTCCGCGCTCGACCACCAGAGCTGGACGGGCCTGGCCAACTACAAGAACCTGCTGTCCTCGGACTTCTTCTGGAACGCGCTGCGGAACACCTTCACCATCGGTGTGATCTCGACCGTCCCGCAGCTCATGGCGGCGCTCTGGCTGGCCCACATGCTCAACTACAAGCTGCGCGGCTCCACCGTGTGGCGCGTGGTGATGCTGACCCCGTACGCGACCTCGGTGGCGGCGGCGACGCTGGTGTTCACGCTGCTGTACTCGTGGGACGGCGGCATGGTGAACTGGATTCTCCACTTCTTCGGTGTTGACCCGGTCAACTGGCGCGAATCGGACTGGGGATCGCAGTTCGCGGTGTCGAGCATCGTGATCTGGCGCTGGACCGGCTACAACGCGCTGATCTACCTGGCCGCGATGCAGGCCATCCCGGCCGATCTGTACGAGTCCGCCGCGCTCGACGGCGCCAACCGGCGCCAGCAGTTCTGGCACGTGACGATCCCGCAGTTGCGGCCGACCGTGCTGTTCACGATCGTCGTCTCGACCATCGGCGCCACCCAGCTCTTCGGTGAGCCCCTGCTCTTCGGCGGGGTCAGCGGGACCAAGGGCGGCTCGGAGCACCAGTACCAGACGCTCGGCCTGTACATGTACGACCAGGGCTGGATCATCGGCAACCTCGGCAAGGCGTCCGCGATCGCGTGGACGATGTTCCTGGTCATGCTGATCATCGCCGCGGTCAACCTGCTGCTGACCCGCTGGCTGAGGAGGTCCGATGACCGCCGGTGACCTCGTTCTTCCCAAGGCGCGCACCGGCCGGCGCCGGGCCACGAAGGCGGGCAAGCAGTTGCACGCCGGTCCGGTGACATACGTGGCGCTGATCGTGTTCGCGCTCGTCTCGCTGGCGCCGCTGGTGTGGACGGCCGTCGCGGCCTCGCGCACCGACCGGCGGCTCGCCCAGGCCCCGCCGCCGCTGTGGTTCGGCGGCAACCTGTTCAAGAATCTGGAAGCCGCCTGGGACCAGGCCGGACTCGGCACCGCGATGCTCAACTCGCTGATCGTCGCGGGCACGATCACGGTCAGTACGGTGGTCTTCTCCACCCTGGCCGGCTTCGCCTTCGCCAAGCTGCGGTTCCGGTTCTCGGGGCTGCTGTTGCTGCTGACCATCGGCACGATGATGATCCCGCCGCAGCTCGCCGTCGTCCCGCTGTACCTGTGGATGAGCGACCTCGGCTGGTCCAACCAGCTCCAGACGGTGATCCTGCCGAGCCTGGTGACCGCGTTCGGCACGTTCTTCATGCGGCAGTACCTGGTGCAGGCGCTGCCGACCGAGCTGATCGAGGCGGCGCGGGTGGACGGGGCGAGCAGCCTCCGGGTCGTCTGGCACGTGGTGTTCCCGGCGGCGCGGCCCGCGATGGCGGTGCTCGGCCTGCTGACCTTCGTGTTCGCCTGGAACGACTTCCTGTGGCCGATCATCGCCCTGAACCAGCAGAACCCGACCGTGCAGGTCGCCCTGAACGCCCTCGGCACCGGGTATGTACCGGACCAGGCGGTCATCATGGCGGGCGCGCTGCTCGGCACCCTGCCGCTGCTGATCGCCTTCCTGCTGTTCGGCAAGCAGATCGTGGGCGGCATCATGCAGGGCGCGATCAAGGGCTGAGCGGTCCTGTCAGGGGCCGTCCTGTCAAGGGCCGTCTCGCCAAGGGGGCCGGGTCACCGACGTCCCGGCCCCTCCCCTTACCCCGACCTTTCCCAAGTTTCCCCGAGTCTTCCCGACGTCTTCCCGACTCTCGATGGGAGCGCTTCCATGCCCGACTCCTCCTCCACGGTCTCCCCCGTGGCCTCCGAGGTCACCTTCCCGCCGGCCTTCCTCTGGGGGGCGGCGACCTCCGCGTACCAGATCGAGGGGGCGGTGCGCGAGGGCGGCCGTACGCCCTCGATCTGGGACACCTTCAGTCATACGCCCGGCAAGACGGCGGGCGGTGAGACCGGTGACGTGGCCGTCGACCACTACCACCGCTACCGCGACGACGTGGCCCTCATGGCGGACCTCGGGCTCGGCGCGTACCGCTTCTCCGTCTCCTGGTCGCGGGTGCAGCCGACCGGGCGGGGGCCGGCGGTGCAGATCGGGCTGGACTTCTACCGGCGGCTGGTGGACGAGCTGCTGGAGAACGGCATCAAGCCCGCCGTCACCCTCTACCACTGGGACCTCCCCCAGGAGCTGGAGGACGCGGGCGGCTGGCCTGAGCGGGACACCGCGCACCGGTTCGCCGAGTACGCGCACCTCGTCGGCGAGGCGCTGGGCGACCGGGTGGAGAACTGGATCACCCTCAACGAGCCCTGGTGCAGCGCCTTCCTGGGCTACGGCTCCGGGGTGCACGCCCCCGGCCGGACCGACCCGGTCGCCTCGCTGAAGGCGGCCCACCATCTCAACCTGGCGCACGGGCTGGGCGCTTCGGCGCTGCGCGCGGCGATGCCGGCCCGCAACCAGGTCGCGGTCAGCCTCAACTCGGCCGTCGTACGCCCGGTTTCCGAGAACCCGGCGGACCTGGCGGCGGCCCGGCGCATCGACGACCTGGCCAACGGCGTCTTCCACGGCCCGATGCTGCACGGCGCCTACCCCGAGTCCCTGCTCACCGCGACGGCCCCGCTCACCAACTGGTCCTTCGTCCTGGACGGCGACCTCGCCACCAGCAACGCCCCGCTGGACGCACTGGGCCTGAACTACTACACCCCGGCGCTGGTCTCGGCGGTGACCGACAAGGTCAGCGGCCCGCGCGCGGACGGCCACGGCGCGAGCGAGCACTCCCCCTGGCCCGGCGCCGACGACGTGCTCTTCCACCAGAGCCCCGGCGCGCGCACCGAGATGGGCTGGACCGTCGACCCGACCGGCCTGTACGACCTGCTGCTGCGCTACACCCGCGAGGCCCCCGGACTCCCGCTGTACATCACGGAGAACGGCGCCGCCTACGACGACAAGCCGGACGCGGACGGCCGGGTGCACGACCCCGAGCGCGTCGCCTACCTGCACGCCCACCTCTCGGCGGTCCGCGACGCCCTGCGCGACGGCGCCGATGTGCGCGGGTACTACCTGTGGTCCCTGATGGACAACTTCGAGTGGTCCTACGGCTACGAGAAGCGGTTCGGCGCGGTCTACGTGGACTACGCGACGCAGGAGCGGACCCCGAAGTCCAGCGCCCGCTGGTACGGGGAGGCGGCCCGCACCGGCACGCTGCCGTCGGTGGAGTCGGCGGGCTGACCGGGCTGTTCCGGACGCACGAGTGAGGCCCGGCGGTCTGGACACCGCCGGGCCTCGCTTTCATACGCGCCTAGTTGAAGGCGGCGAACGCCTTGGAGAAGGCGAACTTGTCCTGGGTGATCGAGCTGCACGTGGCGTCGGCGGTCGGCTTGGTGCCGCCATCGCAACTCTTGTCACGGGTGCCGGACCACATGGACAGCGAGCCGATGCCCTTGGACTTGGCGAAGTCCACGAGCTGGCCGGCGTCGTCGACCTTGAAGATCTCGGTGGCCACGTCGTTGACACCGATCATCGGGGTGACGCCGACCGTCTTCCAGGCATCGTCCTCGGAGAGCGCGAGGACGCCCTTGATCTGGGCCTGGGTGGCGGTGGCGGCCTGGATCGCGTAGTCGCCCATGTCGCCGCTGTACGCCGGGCCGTAGTCCATCGCCATGATGTTGACGCCGTCGACGCGGACGCCGTTGGCCTTGGCGTCGGCCAGCAGGTTGACGCCGTCCTGGGTGAGGCCCTCGGGCATCACCGGGAGGGTGTAGGAGACGTCCAGGTCGGGGTGGGCGGCCTGGAGCTTGGCGATGGCCTGGGCGCGCTTGGTGTTGGCGGCGGTGTTGGGCAGCGCGCCGCCCTCGACGTCGAAGTCGACCTTGGTCAGCTTGAAGGCGTCGACGGCCTTGCCGTACGCGGCGGCCAGGGCGTCGGCCGAGGAGCAGGTGGTGGCCAGCTCCGAGCCGGAGGCGCCGCCGAAGGAGACGCGGACGTCACCGCCCTTGGCGCGCAGGTCGCCGATCTGGGCGGCCACGCCATCGGCGGTCAGGTCGCTCACCCCGCCCCACTTGGGGGTGCAGCCGCCGCCGTCGGTGACGAAGGCCAGGTTGAAGTTCTTCACGCCGGTGGCGTCGGCGGTGCCCAGCAGGTCGAACGCCGGGTAGAGCGAGGTGTCGACGTACGGGGCGAACCCGGCCGCCGCCTTGGTGCCGTTGCCCGCGGACTTGGTGGGGACCGGCGTCTCGGGCTGGCTGGGGGTGCTCCGGGTGGGCGCCGGGGTCTCGGGCTCGGTGGGGCGGCCGCTGGGCTCGGGGGTGGCGCCGGGGTCGGCGGCGCACTCGGAGCCGTCGATCCGACAGCCGGTGGGGTCGCCCGCACCGTCCACGACGAAGCCGACGGTGACCGACTTGCCCGCGGCCAGCCCGTCGGTGTCCCACTTGGCGGCCTTCACCGTGACGTGCTGCCCGCTCACGCTGGACTCGGCGTTCCACAGCGAGCCGAGCTTGGAGCCGGCCGGGAGGTCGAACTCCAGGCTCCAGTCCTTCTTGGCCGCTCCGGTGTCGTTGGTGACGACGTACTGGGCGCTGTACCCGGTCGACCACTCGCTGGTCTTGGTGTACGCGGCGCCGACCCCGGCGGCGTGCGCGACCCCGGTCACCAGGACCGCGCCGCCACCGGCCACGGCCGCCGCGACCACGCCGCCTATCGCCTTGTTCCTGCCACTGATCCTGCGCCGGTGCGTGCTCATTGGCGTGCCTGTCCTTCGTGCGGGGGTGGGGGGTGGTGGCAGCACGCTATCGATGCGGAATCCGGCAATCGGCTTATCCGGGACGGTGGTTGAAAGGCTTAGGGTGCGCTTAAGGAAGGGATCGGGACCGGTTAAAGGTCGAGACCACTCAGCGGCTGGGTATCAGCCTGCGCCGCCTGCGGACGGTGCCCCGGTGGCCGCGTCCGGCGGGCTTGCGGGCGTCGAGCTGGAGCCAGATCCGCACCTCGGTGCCGCCGAGCACGGAGGAGCCGATGCGGACGTCACCGCCCGTGGACTCGGCGAGACGGCGCACGATGTCCAGGCCGAGCCCGGTCGAGCCGGCCGTACCCGAACCCCGGCCGCGGGCCATCGCCGCGCGCGGGTCGGGTATGCCGGGGCCCGCGTCGGAGACCAGCACGATCACCGCGTCCTCGGCGTGGTGGACGTCGACCGCGAAGGCGGTGCCCTCGGCGGTGTGCCGGAAGACATTGCCCAGCAGGGCGTCCAGCGCGGCGGCCAGGTCGGCACGGGCCACCGGCACCCGTACCGGGCGCTCGGCACCGGCCACCCGCCACTTGCGGCCCTCGTCCTCGGCGAGCGCGGACCAGAACTCCATCCGCCCGCGCACCACTTCGGCCACGTCACACCCGGTGCCCGGTCCCACGGCAGCCGTCTGCGGCTTGGCCTCGCGGGCGGTACGGATGATCGTGTCGACCTCGCCCTCCAACTGGGCCACGGCCGCGCGGGTCTGGTCGGCGGCGGCACCGGCGCCCAGCGAGGCGGCGTTCAGCCGGAGCACGGTGAGCGGGGTGCGCAGCCGGTGCGAGAGGTCGGCGGCCAGTTCCCGTTCATTGGCGAGGAGTTGGACCACTTGATCGGCCATGGAGTTGAACGCGACCGCCGCGAGCCGCAGTTCGGTCGGCCCCTCCTCGGGCACCCGTGCTCCGAGCTGGCCCTCGCCCAGTTCGTGCGCGCCCTCCACCAGCCGCCGGGCGGGGCGCACCATGCGCACCCCGAGCCGGTCGGCGACCGCGACCGAACCGGCGATCAGCGCGAGCCCCACGGCGGCGAGCACCGCCCAGGCCGTGCCCACCCCGTTGCTCATCGCGGCCTCGGGCACCCACACCTCGACCACCGCGATGGCACCGGAGCCGAGCGCGACCGGCTGCAGCAGGGCGGAACCCCCGGTGACCTCGGTGGTGGAGGCGCGGCCCATCCGCCGCACCGCCTCGATGTCCCGGCCCGCGGCCCTGCCCCGGCCGAGGTCGAGCGCGCCCCGGTCGCCGTCGGCGGGCAGGTGCACGGACATCCCGGAGTCGGCCCCGGCCGCGGCCACCACCCGTTCCAGCTCGTCCCGGTCGGTGGTGATGGAGAGCGCGGGCGCCACGGCGGCGGCCTCGCGCTCGGCGCCCGCGAAGGCGCGGTCGCGGGCCATCTCCTTGACGACCAGGCCGAGCGGGACGGCGAAGGCCACGACCACCATGGTGGTCACCGCCAGGCAGACCTTGACCAGGGCCCATCTCATCGGGGCTCCCCCACGACGGGCGGCTCCAGCTTGACCCCGACCCCGCGCAGGGTGTGCAGATAGCGGGGGCGGGCGGCCGTCTCGCCCAGCTTGCGCCGGAGCCAGGACAGATGGACGTCGATGGTCTGGTCGTCCCCGTAGGACTGCTGCCAGACCTCGGCGAGCAGTTCCTTGCGCGGGACGACCACGCCGGGGCGGCCGGCGAGGAAGGCGAGCAGGTCGAACTCGCGGCGGGTCAGGTCGAGTCGGGCGCCGTCCAGCTCGGCCTGGCGGCGCAGCGGGTCGACGGTGAGGCCGCCGACCCGGATCACCGGCGAGGGCGGTGCCTCGGCGGCGCCGGAACGGGAGCGGCGCAGTACGGCGGCGATGCGGGCGGAGAGGTGCTCGACCGAGAAGGGCTTGGTCAGGTAGTCGTCCGCCCCGGCGTTGAGCAGCCGGACGATCTCCGTCTCGTCGTCCCGCGCGGTGGCGATGATGACGGGCACGTCGGTGATGCCGCGCAGCATCTTCAGCGCCTCGGAGCCGTCCAGGTCGGGCAGTCCGAGGTCGAGTATGACCACGTCGAACCGGAGATGGGCGACCTCGCGCAGCGCCTCCAGCGCGGTGCCGACGCTGCGCACCACGTGGGCGGCGTCGGTGAGATGCCGGATCAGCGCCGAGCGGACGAACTGATCGTCCTCGACCACGAGCACACTTGCCATGCGCCGCACCGTACGCCATGCGGACCAGCGAAGTGTTGGCCTGTGGACAACTCCCTGTGGACAACCGGCCGCCTCCGACAGCCTGTGCACAACTGGGGTCGCCTGCGCGGCGCGTGGCGGCTGAGGCAGTATGGCCCCGATGCGCAGAGGACTCGTACACGTACTGGCGTGGCTGCTGGCCACCGCGGCGGCGACCACGCTGTCCTGGTGGGGCGTGCACACGGTGATGGCGGGCACGGCGTACGACCCCCCGCGCGCCGTGCCGATCACCGCGGCCGAGGCCGCGGCCCACGCCTCCACCGCGACCCCGTCGCCCCCTTCGCCGACGCCGACCCCCACACCTCGCCGCACCTCGGCACCCCCGTCCCCCACCCCGACCCGCACCGCACCTACGGCCACCCCGACCCCGACTCCCCCGGCACCCGCCACCACCCCCGCCGGCAACGTCAAGGCGTACGACACCGGAGGCGGCCGGGCGGTGTTCGACCTGGGTCCCGCGAGCGCGACCCTGGTCTCCGCGACGCCGGGGACCGGCTGGTCGATGCAGGTGTGGAAGACGGAGACCTGGATCAGGGTGGAGTTCAGCCGCAGCACCGACCGCGTGACGGTCTTCTGCGACTGGCACGACGGCCCGCCGCACGTGGACGTGCAGACGTACTGAGGGAGTTCAGCGGAACACCGACGGCGGCGGAGCCGGTGAGGCCACCGCCGAGGTGTCCGTCACCGGGGTCGCGCCGCCGGTGAAGTCCGTGAGTTTCGCGCCGTGTTCGAGGCGGGCCGGGTGGGGGTCGGAGGCGGCCCGGCGGGTCAGCTCGGCCAGCGGGAGCGGGGTGTCGGAGGCGACCAGGATGGCGTTGCCGAAGCGCTTGCCGCGCAGTATCGCAGGGTCGGCGATCAGGGCGAGTTCGGTGAAGCGGGCCGCCGCCGTGGCGATCTGGGCGCGCAGGTGGGCGAGCGGGGGGCCGTCGGCAAGGTTGGCGGTGTAGACGCCGCCGGGGCGCAGGGCGCGGCGGACCTCGTCGAGGAACTCGGTGGACGTCAGATGGGCCGGGGTGCGGGCGCCGCTGAAGACGTCGGCGACGATCAGGTCGGCCCAGCCGTCCGGCACCTTGGCGAGCCCCTCGCGGGCGTCGGCCGAGCGCACCCGTATCCGGGCGCCGGGGTCGAGAGGCAGTTCCCGGCGGACCAGTTGGACCAGGGCCGCGTCGCGCTCCACCACCTGCTGGGTCGAGCGGGGCCGGGTCGCGGCGGTGTAGCGGGCCAGGGTGAGCGCGCCGCCGCCGAGGTGCACGGCCTGCACCGGCTTGCCGGGGGGCGCGGCCAGGTCGATGACATGGCCGATGCGGCGCTGGTACTCGAAGGACAGGTGCGCCGGGTCGTCCAGGTCGACGTGCGACTGCGGGGCGCCGTCGATCAGCAGCGACCAGGCCCGTGCCCGGTCGGGGTCGGGTATGAGTTCCGCGAGGCCGCCCTCGACGGCCTCCACCACGGCTTCGGCGGCCGCCCTGCGCCGGTTGTCCCTGGACCTGCCCATCGGCCCATTCTCGCAGGTGGCCCAGGCACTGTCGTCACCGTGCCGGGTCAGCGGCAACTGTCGGCGGCCTCGATCAGCCGGGCCGCCTCGCCGAGCGCCCGGCGCAGGATGGCCGGGTCGGTGGCGAGGTCGGCCTCGCCGGGCGGCAGCAGCCAGTCGGAGCCCTGCACGGGCGGCTCCGGGTTCAGCCGGAGGCCGCGCCCGGAGGTGCGGACACAGGTGCTGCCCGGCACGTCCCAGTGGCCGGCCGTGCCGGGCGGGACGAGGAAGCCGAGGGTGTCGCGGCCGTCGTCGTGCAGCACCGGGCCGACGCCCTCGGCGGCCTCGCGGCGCAGGATGTCGACGGCCTCCAGGCCCTGGCGGGTCGGCACCGTGACGAGGTCGCACGCCGCGTCGCCGGGCGGCCGCGACCACGACGGCACCGGACACGGATCGATGTTCGGACGGGTCTCCATGCCGGCCTCCAGCACGCTGCCTGTTGCGGTCCGTGAGGTACAACGCGTGACGGCGTCAAGGGCTACGGCACAAGTGCGCCGCAAAGGATGGCAGTTCATGGCAGATCGTGGATGAGATATCCGTTTTGTAGCCAAACACTGCGTGTCGGGCCGGACACAGCCTGTACGTTCTTGCCCCGCCGGACCCACGGTGTCACACGGGCGACCATGCCCGTGGAAGGCCCCGTTCCGGCATGGTTCGACGGTTCGCACGAGAGGACCGGCCATGGCGTCGTCCACCGATACCCCGGCGCAGCCCGACCGGCCGCCCCGCCCCAACACCGCCTTCCGGCAGATGCGCGGCCGCCGTTCCCCCGCCGAGTTCGCCGCCCTGGTGCGGCGCGCGGCGCGGGAGATCGGCGAGCGGGTGAGCTGCGACGCGCGCTACGTCGGGAGAGTCGAGGCGGGTGAGATCCGCTGTCCCAACTACGCGTACGAGCGGGTGTTCCTGCACATGTTCCCCGGCCGCACCCTCACCGACCTCGGCTTCGCGCCGCGCTCGGCCGTGCGGGGACGCGGCGCGCGGACGGCCGCGCCACCGGGCGCCGTCCCGGTCGCCGCGTACGAGCATCCTTACGACCCCCTGAACCACGAATCCCTGAACCACGAGGAGAGCGACGTGCTGCGTCGCGCATTCATGACCGGTACGGGTGCCACGGTGGCGGCCGCCGCCACGCTGGGCCCGCTGGGCATCGCCACGGACGCCTCGGCCGCCGCGCGGCGGCCGGGCGCGTCGGAGGCGGCCGCCGTCGAGGAGGCGGTCCGGAACATCCGGCTGCTGGACGACAAGCACGGCGCGGACGGCCTGTACCGGCGCGCGGCCGAGCCGCTGCGCGCCGCGTACGCCCTGCTGGACGCGGGCGCGACCCGGCAGACCACCGCCGAGCGGCTGCACGCGGGCGCCGGTGAACTGGCCATCTCGGTGGGCTGGCTGGCCCACGACTCGGGCCGCTTCGAGGACGCCCGCTCGCACTACGCGGAGGCGCTGGCCACCGCCCGGATGACCGGGGACGCGGGGCTGGAGGCGCACGCCTTCTGCAACACCGCCTTCCTCGCGCGGGACGCGGGGCGCCCCCGTGAGGCGGTCCGCGCCGCCCAAGCCGCGCAGCGGGCCGCCCGCCCGCTGGGCTCGCCCCGGCTGATGTCGCTGCTGGCGCTGCGCGAGGCCGGCGGCTGGGCGGGGCTCGCCGACCGCACCGGCTGCGAGCAGGCGCTCGTCCGGGCGCAGGCGCTGTTCGGGCGCGGTACGTCGGAGGCCGACCCGGAGTGGATGAGCTTCTACGGCGAGGCCGAGCTGGCCGGTCTGGAGGCGCAGTGCTGGTCGACGCTGGGCGACTGGCGCCGGGCGACCCGGCACGCCCGCCGCGCGGCCCGCCTCCAGGACCCGCACTTCTCCCGCAACATCGCCCTGTACACCGCCGAACTCGCCGACGACCTGGCCCGCGACGGCCACCCGGACGAGGCGGCCACCGCCGGACTGCGCGTGCTGGACCTGCTCGCTCAGGTGCAGTCCTCGCGCATCCACACCATGCTGGCGGGCACCGCGCGGGTCCTGCTCCCGCACCGCCGCGCGAGCGGGGTGGCGGACTTCCTGGACCGCCACGCCTCGCTGCCGCGCCCTCGGCGGGGGTAGGCCCCGCCCTAGCCGACCAGGTGCCCCGTGTCGTTCCAGCTCTCGATCGCCGGCTCGCCGTAGGCCCAGCCGAGGGTGGAGAGGGAGGTGGGGTTGAGGCGCAGGCGGGCGGCGAAGTCGATGGGGAGGCCGAGCCAGCGGGCGCCGATGGAGCGCAGGATGTGGCCGTGGGCGAAGATCAGGACGTCACGGTCGGCGGAGCGGGCCCACTGGACGACCTCGTCCGCGCGGGCGGTGACCTCCGCGAGCGTCTCGCCCTCGGGGACCCCGTCGCGCCAGATCAGCCAGCCGGGCCGGACGTCCTGGATCTCGGCCGGGGTCATGCCCTCGTAGGCGCCGTAGTCCCACTCCATGAGGGTGTCCCAGACCTCGGCGCGGTCCCCGAACCCGGCCAGCTCGCAGGTCTCGTGCGCCCGGACCAGCGGGCTGGTGCGCACCTCCACGTCCGCGAATCCGGCCGGCGGGGTCTGCCGCAGCCGCTCGCCGAGCAGCTTGGCCCCGCGCCGGCCCTCCTCTAGGAGCGGCACGTCGGTCCTGCCCGTGTGCTTGCCGGACAGCGACCAGGCCGTCTGTCCGTGCCGGGCCAGCAGGATGCGCGGTGCC
Source organism: Streptomyces bauhiniae (assembly GCF_004784475.1). Taxonomy (GTDB): domain Bacteria; phylum Actinomycetota; class Actinomycetes; order Streptomycetales; family Streptomycetaceae; genus Streptomyces; species Streptomyces seoulensis. The sequence continues at coordinate 28,467 of NZ_SRRT01000010.1, read as the reverse complement.
ATGGGGGACCTTTCCGGAAGAGGGACGCCGAGTGGACGCCGGGGAAACCCGTTCGCCGGGTCCTTCCATGATGGCGCACCGCGCGCGCGGGCAACCCGGTGGGCGACAGGTGCGTCTTCGAGAGCCGGAACGCCCGCGCGGACGGGCGGACCGACACCGTAAAGTGTCACGGCGCCCGCGGGGGGTGCCAGGCCAGCGCGAAGGGGGAGGGCGATCGGATGCCGCAGACCGAGGCAGCACAGACCGGGGCGGTGCCGCGTACCGGCCCGCGCTGGTGGACCGAGCTGCCGCTGATCCTGCTGGTCTACGGCTGCTACACCGCCGGCCGGCTCCTCGCGCGCGGGGACGTCTCCTCCGCCGTGGACCACGGTCTGGCCATCCTCGGCATCGAGAAGGCGCTGTACCTGAACGCCGAGCACCCACTGAACCGCCTCTTCACGGCGGAGCCCTGGCTGGGTGTGCCGGCCGACTTCTGGTACGCCTCGCTGCACTACGTCGTCACGCCCGCGGTACTGGTCTGGCTGTTCCGCGCCCGCTCCGAGCACTACCGGGCGGCCCGCACCTGGCTGATGACGTCCACCTTCATAGGACTCATCGGCTTCGTCCTGCTGCCCACCTGCCCGCCCCGCCTGCTCGCCCCCCGCCACGGCTTCGTGGACACCATGGCGCACTACAGCTCGTACGGCTGGTGGGGCGGCGAGGCCAGCGCCCCGCGCGGCATGGGCGGGATGACCAACCAGTACGCGGCGATGCCGAGCCTGCACGTCGGCTGGGCGCTGTTCTGCGGAGTCGTGCTGTGGAAGTACGGGCGCTCCCGCTGGGCCAGGATCGCCGCCGTCGGCTATCCGCTGCTGACCGCGATCGTGGTCATGGGCACCGCCAACCACTACTTCCTGGACGCGGTCGCGGGCGCGGTCGTGATGGGCGCGGGCCTGCTCCTGGCCCCGTACGTGACGCGGGCCGCGACGGCCGCGCGACTGCGGCTGACCGCCTGGGCGGCCCCGCTCACGGCGGGCGGAAACGCCGGTCCCGCTCCGATTGTCAGTGACGGATGCCAGACTTCCGCGGGTGAGCGAATTCCACGGCAGCGCGAGTCGCGGCTCGACCCCGCGGCCGGAACCGACGCCTCCCCCAGCGACGCGGGGGACGGCGCTGCGGCACCGGCTCGCTGAGCTGCGCGGTCCCGACGTACCGGCCAAGGCGCTGGACGCGCGCGCCCTCGCGGCGCTCGCGGCCAACCCGGGCTGCCGCAGACGCGCCATCCTGGACGGCGCCGGGGTGGACAAGGCCGCGCTCGCGGGCGCGCTGGGCGCCCCGTCGGACTACGGGCAGTCCCAGTTCGCGCTGATCCGGGGCAACACCTTCGAGGCCCGCGTGAAGGCGGACGGCGGCGCCGAGCTGCTGCGGCTCACCCACACCCTGCTGGACCCGGCCGCCGAACCGCCCGCCCGGGCGGCGGTGCCGGACCTGAGCGCGCCGGGCCCGGAGGGCCGTACCGCGCGTACGGCGCTGGCGCTGCGCGAGGCGGTCGCGGCGGGCGGCTGGACGCTGCTGGACCACCCGATGCTGGCCCTGGACGTGGCGGGTTCGCCCGCCTTCCTGGAGCCGGACGCGGTGGTGGTGCACCCCGACGGCGGCTGGACGGTCGTGGAGATCAAGTCGTTCCCGATGCTGGACGGCTCGGCCGACCCGGCGAAGGTGGGCGCCGCCGCCCGGCAGGCGGCGGTGTACGTGCTGGCGCTGGAGGCGGTCGCCGCCCGGCTGACCCCGCCGCCCGCCGTACGGCACGAGGTGCTGCTCGTGTGCCCGAAGGACTTCTCCAACCTGGCCACCGCGCGCGGGGTGGACGTACGCGCCCAGCGGGCGGTCACCGCGCGGCAGCTCGCCCGGCTGACCCGCGTGGAGACCATCGCGGAGGAGCTGCCCGAGGGCACCTGCTTCGACCCGGAGCGCCCGGCCGGTGAGCTGACGGCCGCCGTCGACGCGGTCCCGGCGACCTACGCGCCCGAGTGCCTGTCCTCGTGCGAGCTGGCCTTCCACTGCCGGGCGCGGTCCCGCGCGGCGGACGCGGTGACCCGGCTGGGCCGCCCGCTCCGCGCCGAGCTGGGCGACCTGGGCACGGTCCAGGACGTGCTGGCGGCGGCGCGCGGCGAGAGCGGCGACCCCGACGACCCGGTGGTGACCGCGCTGCGCCGGGCCGCCGCCCTGCGCGCCGAGGCGCTCGCCGAGGCGGCCGACCGGGAGGCCGTGCCGTGTCCCTGATCGCCACCCTGGCCCGCCTGGAGGCGGTCGCCACCGGCCGGGCCCAGCCCGCCGCGACCGTCCGGCACCGCCATCTGTCCGACCGCCCGCTGGTGTTCGTCCCGCTGACCACCGCCGGTGAGACGGGTGCTCCCCTCGGCGCGCTGGTCGGCACCGACCGGGACGCGCCCCGGCTACTGGTCGTACCGCAGCCCCGCGACCGCGACCAGCGCTTCGCGTTCCTCGCCGAGCTGGCCGACATCGTGCTGCCGCACCTGGACTCCTGCGCCGAGGCGGTCGAGACGGCCGAGCGCACCGACACCGACCCGGAGACCGGCAAGCGGGTCAAGGTCGAGGTCGACCTGTGCGTGGACGCGCCCCAGATCGTGGTGCCGAGCCGCGCGGGCCTGGACCTCGTCCGGCTGCTGGGCCGCTCGATGCGGTTCAGGCGTACGGCCGAGCAGGAGCCGGAGACGCCCTATCCGGCGCCGCCGCGCGTGCCGTTGCTGGGCCGCTGGCTGACGCACTACGGCGAGCGGTCGCGCGTGCCGGGCTCCTCGCTGCTGCTGGCGCTGACCGACGTGCTGTCCCGGCACTGGGCCACGGGGCAGTCCATGGTGGAGGACCAGCATCTGGGCGCCCTGCTGGCCTGGATCGACCCGCCCGAGGGCGAGTCCGGCGCCGAGGCGGCCGCGCGGGCGGAGCGGGCGCGGGACGCGGCCGGCCAGTTGCTGTGTCCCCCGGCGGGCCCGGCCACCGACCCGGCGTTCGACAACAAGCTGCTGGCCCCGGCCATCGAGCGGTACGACCGGGCGCGCACCGCGCTGGCCGCCGCCGAGGACGCCCCGAGGGCCGAGGATCTGCTGACCGCGCTCACCGCCGCCGAGCGGGAGATCCGCGAGCTGGTGGAGAGCCGTACGCGGCCGACCTGGGACGCGGTCTGGCGCGGGCTCGACCTGCTGCGGACGCTCCCCGAGGGCGGGCATGTCGAGGAGCGGTGGACCCGGGACCGCTGGTCGTTCACCGGGCACCGGGACCGGATCACCGCGGGCGAACCCCCGCAGCCGCGCCGGGACGACGCGGTGACCGCCGCCAACAAGCTGGCCTCGCGCGAACGCGAGCAGGCCCGGCTGGAGGCGCAGGAGGCGCTCGACGACCCGCTGGTGATGGCGGCCCGGCGGCTGGCCGGGGAGGCGTTCGCGGGCGAGGTGACCGAGGTGGTCATGGCGTACAGCGAGGGCAAGCGGCCGAGCCCGCGCCCGCTGGTGACCGTGCGCACCGAGGACCGTCCGCATCTGGGCGAGCGCGCCAAGGTGTACCGCGCGCTGGGCGGCAAGGCGCAGACGGCGGAGTTCGCCGGGTACGAGGGCGCGCCGGAGGACGGTGTGCTGGTGCTGCGGATCATGGACAAGATGGGCCGGGGCAAGGAGCCGGAGGCCGGTTCGGTGCCGGAGAAGGGCGACGCGGTGTGCTTCACGCTGTTCGAGCACGAGCAGCGCGGCGGCGCCAAGCTGCCCGACCCGGAGCAGACCCCGTGGACGCACGGCGGGCCGCCCGGTGAGCCCGTCGCGGAGGTGCCGGACGCGGTGACCGAGGAGGACGTGCTGTGACGACCGTGGACTTCGACCCCTCAGCCGCCGCCACGCGCGCCACGGACGCGATCCTCGCCGACACCCTGCACGGCACCGAGCGCGGTGTGGTGGTCGACTCCCCGCCAGGCGCCGGCAAGTCGACGCTGGTGGTCCGGGCCGCGCTGGAGCTGGCTTCGGCGGGCCGCCCGCTGATGGTGGTGGCGCAGACCAACGCCCAGGTGGACGACCTGGTGCTGCGCCTCGCCGAGAAGGAGCCCGACCTCCCGGTGGGCCGCCTGCACAGCAGCGACACCGACGCCTACGACAAGGCGCTGGACGCGCTGCCGAACGTCCGTACCTCCGCCAAGGCGGGCGATCTGAGCGGGCTCCCGGTGGTGCTGTCCACGGCCGCGAAGTGGGCGCACGTCAAGGTGGACGAGCCGTGGCGGCACGCGATCGTGGACGAGGCGTACCAGATGCGCTCGGACTCGCTGCTGGCCGTGGCCGGGCTGTTCGAGCGGGCACTGTTCGTGGGCGACCCGGGCCAGTTGGACCCGTTCTCCACGGTGGGCGGCGACCAGTGGGCGGGCCTGTCCTACGACCCGTCCGCCTCGGCGGTCACCACGCTGCTCGCGCACAACCCCGGCCTGCCCCAGCACCGGCTTCCGGTGTCCTGGCGGCTGCCCGCGTCGGCGGCGCCGTTGGTGTCGGCGGCGTTCTACCCGTACACGCCGTTCCGCAGCGGGACCGGGCACGGGGAGCGGCGGCTGGCCTTCGCGGTGCCGTCGAACGGCTCGGCGCCGGACCAGGTGATCGACGAGGCGGCGGAGTCCGGCTGGGGCCTGCTGGAGCTGCCGGCCCGGCACACCCCGCGCACCGACCCGGAGGCGGTGCGGGCGGTCGCCGTGGTGGTGCGGCGGCTGCTGGACCGAGGGGGCGCGGCCCTCTCCGAACGCGCGGAGACGCCGACCCCGCTGACGGCCGACCGGGTCGCCGTGGGCACCGCCCACCGGGACCAGGCGGCCGCGGTCCGCGCGGCCCTGGCCGACCTGGGCGTGGCGGGCGTCACCGTGGACACCGCGAACCGGCTGCAGGGCCGGGAGTACGACGTCACGGTGGTCCTGCACCCGTTCTCCGGCCGCCCCGACGCCACCGCCTTCCACCTGGAGACCGGCCGCCTCTGCGTCCTCGCCTCCCGCCACCGCCACGCCTGCATCGTGGTCTGCCGCGCGGGCGTCAGCGACCTGCTCGACGCCTACCCGTCGACGGAACCGGTCCAGCTCGGCACGCTGGTGAAGTTTCCCGATGGGTGGGAGGCGAATCACGCGGTCCTGGCCCACTTGGCCGAACACCGCGTCTCCCACCGGCCCTGACCCCCCGTGCGGGTCTGGCCCTGGGGCGGTCTTGCGTGGGCGCGGGACAATGGACGGTGGTCCGGCCGCTGGCGGGGCCGAGTGCAGCGAACGTACGAGGAGGAGATGAAGACATGGCGGAGCCCTCGCCGCGTCGGAACGAACCGCGGCTACGCCCCGCGCCCCTGCTCTTCGAGCCCGCGGAGGCGGCCGCCGATCCGGAGCATTTCTTCGACCTGGAGTCGATCGACGACCCGCGCGCCCTGCTGACGCGGGCCACCGACCTGACCCAGGCGTTCCGGGCGGCGGCCGACCGGGCCATGGAGTTCCAGGCCGTGGCGGCGGCCCAGCTCGCCGACCCGCGCCGGTTCGACCGGCTGACGGCGGCGGACATCGCCGAGCGGGCGGAGTGGACCGAGGACTACGCCAAGAAGATGGTGGAGTTCGGCCGCGACCTGATGCGGGGCGCCGACCCCGAGGGCCGCCGGGCGGTCGACCCGCACTAAAGGCCCGTCTCAGGGGCGCCCGCGCATCTGGCATATGCCAGGCGGGCAAGATACCCCCTCCCGCCCCCCGGTGTCCCCATTTTCCGCAACCCAGGGAAACCGCCCGCTCACCGCCGGTACACCTGTGTGCATGACCAGCGCACCGGACGTCACCGCAGCCACCGCCGAGGGAGCCGCCTGGCTCGCCTCCGCGGGAACGTATCCGCGCAGCACGCTCGCCTTCTGGGAGGAGCGGCCCGGCGCCCCCGTGGTGCTGCCCTGCGGCACGGTCTTCGACGTGGTGAGCGCGCCCTCGGTGTTCGGGCGCCGGATGCTGGACCGGTTATGGGGTGCGGACGGGCCGGGCTGCGGCCCGGTCGCGGTGCACCGGGGCCGGACCCTGCTGTTCGCGGCGCCGGGCACGGCCCACCGGCTGCCCTCCCTGCTGGCCTGGGAGGAGTGGGGCCCGCGCACCCACGCCGTCCCGCCGCTGCTCTGTCACGGCACCGGGGACGCGGTGACCGTCCCGGCACTGGAGGGCGACGCCGGACGCGCCCCGGCGGGGTCCCGCTGGCTGGTCGCCCCGGACACCCGGCACCCCTGGCTCCCCGGCCCCGAGGTGGTGCTCTGGGCGGCGGTGCGCGCGGCCCGTACGGCGGCCCGGGTATCGATTTTTCCTCCCGCCGACCAGGATGCTAAGGTCTACGACGTCAGCAGGCGCCGCTAGCTCAGTTGGTTAGAGCAGCTGACTCTTAATCAGCGGGTCCGGGGTTCGAGTCCCTGGCGGCGCACAGACAACGAAGGCCCTCGCGCAAGCGGGGGCCTTTCGCGTGAGCCCTTTCAGGCACCCTCCCCCGGTGTGATCCGTACCGTCCACGCCCCGGCCGGGGTGCGCTCCTCGACCTCCACCTTCACCCCGTCCCCCGGCACCGTGAAGCTCTCCCCCAGTGACACCGGCGCGTCGGCCAGCGGCGGATAGACGGAGTTCTCCCAGCACGCCTCGGTGTGCGGGTGGGCGTCGATCACGTCGACCGGGCCGTCCCCGGACTCGACGCCGGCGTGCACCCGGTAGACGAGGATGCCCTGCTTGCACGCCGTACGGTCGTTGCCCACCGGGCCGCGCGCCTCGAAGGCGAGGGCGGTGTCCGCGCCGGTGCGCACCACGGCGAGTTTGGTGCCGTTGCCGAGCCCGAAGGCCGGGGTGCCGGACGCGCCCCGCACCGGGACGCCGGGCCCGGCCGCGAGCGGCTCCAGGGTGAGCCGGATCGGGCCGGTCCCCCGGACGCAGGCCACCTGGCGGGGGTCCAGCCAGCCCAGCTTCCACTTGTGCCAGCCGAAGAGGTCCGGCGCGGCGCCGAACTGGCTGCCCATCAGGTCCCAGTCGCCGACGTGGGTGTCCCAGTCGTCCTTGGAGTCGGTCGGGCGGTGGTAGAGGTCGGGGAGGTCGAAGACGTGCCCGGTCTCGTGGGCGAGCACCAGCCGGTCGGGCGGGTGCTGCTCGAAGACGGTGACGACCCGGCGCACGTCGGTGCCGTCGAGCCGGACGGGCGAGTCCAGGTTGACGACCTTGGTGGCATCGGAGTCGACGCCGGGCGCGTCCGGGTCGGCCACCAGGTAGACCACGTCGTAGCGGGAGAAGTCCAGCGCCTTGTCGGCCACGGCGAACGCGTCCCGCAGATAGGCGGAGCGGTCCGCGGGCGCCCAGTCGCGCTGTATGCGGTACGCGGTGGACGGGCGCGGCATCTTGAGCCAGCGGTCCATCGGGTGCGGGCGCAGGGTGAAGCGGCCGTACGAGGACTGCTCGAAGTAGCGGCTGGTGGCCGGGAAGTGGTCGGCGGTCAGCTCGTCGGGGGTGGTGCGCGGGGCGGCGTCCGGGAAGGACAGGAAGACCAGGGCCGCGTCGAGCGTGCCCTGCGGGCGCGGGTAGGCGGAGTTCCAGGTGTCCAGGCCCTCGGAGTGGTGGGCGCTGGTGCGGTGCAGGGCGCAGGGCTCGGGCGAGAAAGGTTCGGCCACCGAGGGGCCGGTGAGGATCGAGGTCGCGGCGAGCGCCGACATCGTGGTGGCCACGGCGGCGGTGCTGCGCAGCTTGGGCACGTCGGGGACCTCCGGTCGCGGTTGGGGACACCGCCACCCAGACTGTGTGCTTATGTTGCGCTATGCCCTGTTTACCTGAACCGGAAGGGTGAGTGCGCCCGTTTGCGCCCCCGGCGGCCACCCCGGCGGCCACCCGGCGGTCGACACCCCGAATCACTCACGGAACGTCACAAGTGATCGTGGGCCTCAAGAACCCGTCCAGGTCCGGGCAGAAACGATCTGTCAGGAGGGCGGGTCGGTCGTGGAGACTGGAGACCGGCTGGAAGGGGCCGGGACCAGCCTCTATGATCGGCACACTTTCCGGCACGGACAGGGATCGAGTGCACTGCGGGAGCGAGCGGTGAGCGGAACGTCCGAAGGGCCGACGCCCGCGGCAGACCTCGACCGGTCAGCCGTGACCGACGGTGACCACATGACCTACCACCGGGTCTTCACCACGGCCCCGCTCCCCATGGCCGTGGTGACCCCGGACGGGCTGGTCACGCACGCCAACACCGCGCTGGGAGCGCTGCTGGGCACAACCGCCGAGGCACTGGCCGGCCGCCCGGCCGCCGACCTCGTCGACCTCGCCCCCGACCCGCGCACCCGGCACGCCTACCGCGAGGTGCTGGCCGGCCGGCAGGACCGGCTGCGCTGCACCCGGCGCCTCAAACAACCGGACGGGGAACCCGTTTGGGTGCGCATCACCGTCACTCCGCTGACCGAGGGCGCGCCGGGCGCCCTGCTGTCCGTCTCCGACATCAGCGCCCGCCGTGAACTCCAGGCGCGGCTGCGGCACTTGCGGATGCACGACCCGGTGACCCGGCTGCCCAACCGCACCCTGTTCTTCGAGCGGCTCTCCGCCGCGCTGGAGGCAGAGCCGGAGGACGGCACCGGAACCGGACGGATCGGCCTGTGCTGTCTGGACCTCGACGGGTTCAAGGCGGTCAACGACACCCTGGGCCACCGCGTCGGCGACCGGCTGCTGGAGGCCGTGGCCAAGCGGCTGACCCATGTGGCCGAGGAGACCGAGGGCGCGCGGGCCGGGGCCCCGCTGGTGGCCCGGCTCGGCGGCGACGAGTTCGCACTGCTCGTGGAGGACTCCACCGGCACCGAACAGCTCTCGGACCTGGCCGCCTCGGCGCTGCGGGCGCTGGAGGAACCGTTCGACCTCGCCGGGCGGCGGCTGTCGCTGACCGCGTCCATCGGGGTGGTGGAGCGGCACACCGCCGGGACGACGGCGACCGGTCTGATGCAGGCCGCCGACACCACGCTGTACTGGGCGAAGGCCGACGGCAAGGCCCGCTGGACCCTGTTCGACCCCGAGCGCAACGCGCACCGCGTCACCCGGCAGGCCCTCTCCTCCACGCTCCGCCCGGCCATCGAGCGCGGGGAGTTCGCGCTGGAGTACCAGCCGCTGGTCGGCATGGAGGACGGGCGGCTGAGCGGGGTGGAGGCGCTGGTGCGCTGGCACCACCCGCAGTTCGGCACGCTGACGCCGAATCGGTTCATCCAGCTCGCCGAGGAGGACGGCTCGATCGTGCAGCTCGGCCGCTGGGCGCTGGTCACCGCCTGCCGCCAGGCCCGGCAGTGGCAGCTCGCCCATCCGGACGAGCCGCCCATCTTCGTCAGTGTGAACGTGGCGGTGCGCCAGGTCTGGGACTCCGACCTGGTCGCGGACGTGGCCAGCACGCTCACCGAGACCGGGCTCGCCCCGCATCTGCTCCAACTGGAGCTGACCGAGTCGGCCGTGATGGGCTCCGGGGGCCGTCCGATCCAGGCGCTCCAGGCCCTCAGCGACATGGGCGTGCGCATCGCCATCGACGACTTCGGCACCGGCTACTCGAACCTGGCCTACCTCAGCCGGCTCCCGGTCTCGGTGCTGAAGCTGGACGGGTCCTTCGTACGCGGCTTCCAGTACGAGGGCCCGGCCGGAGCCGGGACCACCGCCAATCCGGCGGACGAGGTGATCGTGGAGGCGATGATCCAGCTCGCCCACCGGCTCGGGCTGACCGTCACCGCCGAGTGCGTGGAGACCTCAGCGCAGGCCACCCGGCTGCGCCGGATCGGCTGCGACACCGGGCAGGGCTGGCTCTACTCCCGCCCGGTGCCGCCGGACCGCATCACGGAGCTGCTCGGCGTGCAGAGCAGTTACGCGGCGGGCAGGCCGTAGGCGTCGGCGATCAGGTCGTAGGAGCGCAGCCGCAGTTCGCCGCGGTGGGCGTGGCTGGTGAGCATCAGCTCGTCGGCGCCGGTGCGCTTCTGGAGGTCGTCCAGGCCCGCGCGGACCTCGTCGGCGGTGCCGTGCACGATGTTGCGGGTGAAGGAGGCCGCGAACTCCTCCTCCATCGGGCTGAATTCGTGCCGGGCGGCGTCCTCGGGGTCGGGGAAGAGTCCGGGACGGCCCATGCGCAGCCGGAGCATGTTCAGCGCGGTTGCGCGCACCTGGCGGGCCGCCTCGGCCTCGTCGTCGGTGGCGAGCGCGGAGACGCCGATGAGGGCGTAGGGCTCGGCCAGCACCTCGGAGGGGCGGAAGGTCTCCCGGTACAGGTCGAGCGCCGGGATGGTGTTCTGCGCGGAGAAGTGGTGCGCGAAGGCGAAGGGCAGGCCGAGCATTCCGGCCAGTTGGGCGCTGAAGCCGGAGGAGCCGAGCAGCCAGACCACCGGCCGGTGCGCCGACTGCACACCACCGGGGGTACTGCCCTGCACCGGGCCGGGGATGGCGTGGATACGGGCGTAGGGGTGCCCGTCGGGGAAGTCGTCGTCGAGGAACCGGGTCAGCTCGGCGAGCTGCTGCGGGAAGTCGTCGGCGCCCTCGTTCAGGGTGTCGGAGCGGCGCAGCGCGGCCGCCGTCGCCCCGTCGGTGCCCGGCGCCCGGCCGAGGCCCAGGTCGATCCGGCCCGGCGCCATGGCCTCCAGGGTGCCGAACTGCTCGGCGATGACCAGCGGGGCGTGATTGGGCAGCATGACGCCGCCCGAGCCGAGCCGGATGCGCTCGGTGTGGGCGGCGAGGTTCGCCAGGATGACGGCGGGCGAGGAGGAGGCGACACCCGGCATCGAGTGGTGCTCGGCGACCCAGTACCGGTGGAAGCCGCGCGCCTCGGTGCGGCGGGCCAGCTCCACGCTGGTGCGCAACGCGTCGCTCGCGGTGCTCCCGGCGCCCACGGTGACCAGGTCGAGTACGGAGAGGGGGACGGGGGCGGTGCCGTGCACGGCGCCCCGGATCTCGTCTGCCGGCACGGTGGATGCCTCCTGTTTACGGCGTGCTCTGTCCTGTCGTGCCGTAACAGGAGGCAGTCCCCGCTTATTCCCCCGGGCCGCCCTGGAGCCACACGTCAGAGCTGGACGACGGGCTCTCGGGTGAAGAGGGTGCCGAGGGTGTCGGTGTGCAGCCGGCGGTCGGCGAGCCGGAGCCCCTCCCACACCGAGACCTGGGACGCGGTGAGCACCGGCTTGCCGAGCGCGGCCTCCAGCGCGGACAGGTGGGCGGCGGTGCGCAGCGCGGTGTCGGGCAGCAGCACCGCCTCGGCGTCCGGGGTGTCGGCGGCCCGCGCCAGGGCCAGCAGTTCGGCCTCGTCTCCGTCGGCGGCGCGCTCGGCGGTGAGGGCGTCCACCTCTTCGGCGCCGGTCACCTCCAGGCCGCCGTCGGCCAGGAACGCCCTCAGCAGCGCGGCGGTCTTCGGCGGGTAGGCGTGCGCGACGGCGACCTTGCGGGCGCCGAGCGCCTGGGCGGCGTGCACGAAGCCCAGCGAGGTGGAGGAGGCGGGGAGTCCGGCCTGCCGGGCCAGTTCCGTCGCCTCGGTGTGCGCGCCCTTCCAGCCGTGCGCGAAGCCGCCCGCCGGGCTGGTCCACACCACGGCCTCGGCGCCGGTCAGCCGCAGCCCCTCCATGGCCGCCGTGAGCCGTCCGGCGAAGTCCGCGCCGTGCAGCGGGTCCACCGCGTGGGCGTCCTCGCCGGTGCCGGTGTGCACCAGGTCAAGCCGCACCGCGCCGGCGAGCAGTTGCTCGATGCGCGGGTAGTCGTCCTCGCCGCGATGGCCCGGGCAGAGGAATCCGATCGCTGTCATGTCGGCCTTTCTGTCTTCGTCCACGGTCTGTTCAGGGATCTCCCCTGCGTCTTCCCCCGCTTCCCGCGAGGGCGCCCCGTGTGGCCCGCACGGCGGTACGGGCACCCCCGCTCCCGGTTCGGGTACCCAGCACAAGCCGGATCGTCCCCTCGGGGCGCGGCCCGTTGACGGCACCGGGCCCCCGTGCCAGCGTGGGGCGAGCGCGCGGGGAGAGGGGAGATGGCAGGCCGATGACCCTCCCCACCCTGCTGGTGCTGGGCGCCGATCCGCCGCCGAGACTCGGCCGGCTCACCGGGCGCGCCCGCGTGCTGCACACCGACGACGCCGGGCTGGCCGCGCTGCTGCCGGAGGCGGACGTGCTGCTGGTGTGGGACTTCCGCTCGCGGGCGGTACGCGACGCCTGGCCCGGCAAGGGGCGACGCCCGGCCTGGGTCCACACGGCGAGCGCGGGCGTGGACCATCTGCTCTGCCCCGAACTGGCCGCCTCCGACACGGTGGTGACCAACGCGCGCGGTGTCTTCGACCAGCCGATGGCCGAGTACGTGGCCGCGCTGGTGCTGGCGGCCGCCAAGGACCTCCCCCGCACGGTCGGCCTCCAGCGGGACCGCGTCTGGCGGCACCGGGAGACCCGCCGGGTGGCCGGCACCCGCGCCTGTGTGGTCGGCTCCGGGCCGATCGGCCGGGCCATCGCCGCCACCCTGAAGGCGCTCGGGGTGACACCCGCGCTGGTGGGCCGGGTGCCGCGCACCGGCGTGCACGGACCGGCCGACCTGGACCGGCTGATCGCCCGCGCGGACTGGGTGATCGCCGCCGCCCCGCTCACCGAGCAGACGCGCGGCATGTTCGACGCGCACCGCTTCGGGGTGATGCAGCCCTCGGCCGTCTTCGTCAACGTCGGCCGGGGCGAGCTGGTGGACGAGTCCGCCCTCGCCGAGGCGCTGCGCAGACGCTGGATCGCGGGCGCCGCCCTGGACGCCTTCACCACCGAACCGCTGCCCCCCGACAGCCCGTTGTGGGACCTGCCCGGTCTGCTGGTCTCCCCGCACATGAGCGGCGACACGGTCGGCTGGCGGGACGAACTCGGCGCCCAGTTCGTGGACCTGTTCGAGCGCTGGGCGGCCGGAAGACCGCTGGTCAACGTGGTGGACAAGAAGCGCGGTTACGTTCCGGGCCACTGAACTCCCGCTCCATGGCGGGAAATCGGCGCGCATGACCCGTGCGGCCCTGGGTAGCGGCGCCGCCATGGCTTCTCGACTTGGCAAGGACACGGAAAGAATCCGGCCGCCGGTGCGCCTGAGAGACAGACGGGCGGTGCTGCTGGGCGCCCTGGCACTGGGCGGGGTGGGAGCGCTGGGGGCGACGGGGTGTACGCGGGTGGCGGCCGACTCCGGTGGGAAGGGCGGGGAGCTGCTGGACCGGCTGCGCGCGCAGGGTGTCGTACGGCTGGGAATCGCCGGTGAGGTGCCCTTCGGGTTCATCGACCGGGACGGCAACCTCACCGGGGAGGCGCCGGAACTCGCCAGGGTGATCTTCAAGCGGCTCGGGGTGGAGCGGGTGCAGCCGGTGCCGACCGAGTTCGGCTCGCTCATACCGGGCCTGAACTCCCAGCAGTTCGACGTGGTGGCCGCCGGGATGTACGTCAACGCCGAGCGCTGCCGCCAGGTCATCTTCGCCGACCCGGACTACCAGATGAAGGACGCCTTCATCGTCCGCAAGGGCAACCCCAAGGGGCTGCGCTCCTACCAGGACGTGGTGAAGAAGAAGGCGAAGTTCGCTACCGGCGCCGGGTACGCCGAGATCCAGTACGCGGTCGAGGCGGGCTACAAGGAGAGCGACATCCTCATCGTGCCGGACCAGGTCGCCGGGCTGAACGCGGTGGAGGCCGGGCGGGTCGACGTGTTCGCCGGTACGGCGCTCACCACCCGCGAGGTGGTCAAGAAGTCCCGCAAGGCGGAGTCCACCGAGCCGTTCGCCCCGCTCGTGGAGGGCGAACCGCACGTCGACGGCGGCGCGTTCGCGTTCCGGCCGGTCGAGACCCGGCTGCGGGACGCCTTCAACACCGAGCTGCGCGAGCTGAAGCGCACCGGTGAACTGCTGCGCATCCTGAAGCCGTTCGGGTTCACCCAGGCGGAGATGACGGACCTCACCGCGAAGGAGCTGTGCGGCGGATGACCTCGGGACTGTGGGAACTCGTCCTGCGGGGCGTCTGGACGACCGTCCAGCTCCTCGTACTCAGCGCGCTGCTGGCGTCGGCGGTGGCCTTCGCCGTCGGCATCGCGCGCACCGACCGGCGCCGGCTCGTCCGCTTCCTCGCGGGCCTGTACACCGAGGTGTTCCGCGGCACCTCGGCGCTGGTGATGATCTTCTGGGTGTTCTTCGTGCTGCCCATCGCCTTCGGCTGGCAGCTCGTCCCGCTGTGGGCGGGTACCCTGGCACTCGGCCTGACGTACGGCGCGTACGGGTCGGAGATCGTGCGCGGCGCCCTGAACGCCGTCGACCCCGCCCAGCGCGAGGGCGGGATCGCGCTCGGCTTCACCGGCTGGCAGCGGATGCGGCTGATCCTGCTGCCGCAGGCGGTGCCGGAGATGATTCCGCCCTTCTCCAACCTGCTGATCGAGCTGCTCAAGGGCACCGCGCTGGTGTCGGTGATGGGCATGGGCGACCTCGCCTTCAGCGCCAACCTGGTGCGGCTCGCCCTCCAGCAGAGCGCGGAGATCTACACGTACGTGCTCCTCATCTACTTCGTGATCGCGTTCGGGCTGACCCGGTTGATGCGCTCGCTGGAGAAGCGGCTGAAGGGTGGTGTCGCATGACGTGGGACTGGAACGCCGTGAGCGACTTCATGCCGTACTTCTGGCACGGTCTGCTGGTCACCCTCCAGGTGGTGGCGCTGGGCTCGCTGCTGTCGTTCTCACTGGGGCTGGTGTGGGCGCTGCTGATGCGGGTGCCCTCGCGCTGGGTGCGCTGGCCGGTGGGTGTGGTCACCGAGTTCGTACGGGACACCCCGCTGCTGGTGCAGTTGTTCTTCCTGTTCTACGTGCTGCCCGAGTGGGGCGTGACCTTCTCCGCGCTGACCACCGGTGTCTTCGCCATCGGGCTGCACTACTCGACGTACACCATGCAGGTCTACCGGGCCGGGATCGAGGCCGTGCCGGTGGGCCAGTGGGAGGCGGCGACCGCGCTGAGCCTGCCCCGGCGGCGGACCTGGACCGCGGTGATCCTGCCGCAGGCCCTGCGCCGGGTGATTCCGGCACTGGGCAACTACGTGATCTCCATGCTGAAGGACACCCCGATGCTGATGGTGATCACCGTGCTGGAGATGCTCGGCCGGGCCCGGCTGTTCTCGCAGCAGAACTTCCAGTTCACCGAGCCGCTGACCGTGATCGGCGTGGCCTTCATCGTCCTGTCCTACCTGGCCTCCCTTCTCCTGCGAGCACTGGAGCGACGCCTTGTCCGCTGACATCACCCTGCCGAAGCAGACCCAGTCCGGTGAGCTGATCCGGCTGGAGCAGGTCACCAAGCGCTTCGGCCCCAACACGGTCCTCGACCACCTGGACTTCTCCGTGGCCGCGGGCAGACATGTGACCCTGATCGGCCCCTCCGGGTCGGGCAAGACCACGATCCTGCGCCTGCTGATGACTCTCACCCAGCCGGACGAGGGCACCATCACCGTGGACGGCCAGGCGCTGTTTCCGGCGCCGGAGAAGCAGGTGCGGGAGGTGCGGAAGAAGATCGGGATGGTCTTCCAGCACTTCAACCTGTTCCCGAACATGTCCGTGCTGCGCAACATCACCGAGGCCCCGGTCCAGGTGCTCGGGCTGTCCAGGGACGAGGCGGAGGCGCGGGCGCGCGAGCTGCTGGAGCTGGTCGGGCTCTCCGACAAGCTCGACGCCCGGCCCACCCGCCTCTCCGGCGGCCAGCAGCAGCGGGTCGCCATCGCGCGGGCGCTCGCCATGCGGCCGCGGGTGCTCCTGCTGGACGAGGTCACCAGCGCGCTCGACCCGGAGCTGGTCGCGGGCGTGCTGGACGTACTGCGCGACATCGCCCGCGGCACCGACATCACCATGCTCTGCGTCACCCACGAGATGGGGTTCGCGCGGGACATCTCCGACCAGGTGCTGATGTTCGACCAGGGCCGGGTGGTGGAGTCCGGGCCGCCGGAGAAGATCTTCGGCGACCCGGAGCAGGAGCGGACGCGGGAATTCCTGAGCGCGGTGCTGTAGCCGAGCGGGGCGCGGAGGCGGCTGTCAACTACCCCTCCGCGTCCGCCCGTTGGCCGGTACCGTGGAAGCGATCCGCCGACCGGATCGCACGGCCGAGGAAGCGAGCGCAGGGGGAAGACCGTGGCACTGACGCACGAGCCGACCGCCCCGTACCACTCGGCGCAGGACGCCCTGCGCGTGCTGGAGTCCGTGGCCCGCCATCCCGCCGGGGCCGACGCGGCCGGGCTGGCCCGCGAGGCCGGCCTGGACCCCGGCCGGCTGACCGCCCTGCTGCGCATGCTGCGCCGCGAGGGGTACGTCGAGCAGACCGCCGACGGCGCCTGGATCACCGGCGACACCCTGCGCCGCCTCACCTCCGCCCACGGCCACGACCGCGCCCTGCGCGAGAAGCTCCAGCAGACCCTGGACCGGCTGCGCGACTCGGTCGGCGCGGCGGTCTACATCAGCCGGTACGAGGACGGGGAGGTACGGGTCACCCAGTACGCGGCCGGGCCGGGCGCCCCCGCGGTCAACGAGTGGGTCGACTTCCGCTCCTCCGCGCACGCCACCGCCGTCGGCAAGAGCCTGCTGACCCAGCTCGACCACGACGCCCGGCGCGACCATCTGTCCCGGCACCGGATGGCCCGGCTGACCTCGCGGACGATCACCAGCGACAGGCTGCTGCTGTCCCGGCTGGAGTCCCAGCCGCCCACGGTCCCGGTGCTGGACCTCCAGGAGTACGCGGTCGGCACGGTCTGCGCGGCCGTCCCGATCACGGCCGGGGCGTCCGTCGGCTGCCTGGCCGTGTCGCTGCCGGTGGAGCGCGCGCACCGGCTGCGCCGGGCGGCGGACGCCCTCAACCGGCACGCGGCCCCGGTCCTGCTCTCGCTGGCGCTGTAGGTGGTCCGGAGGTGGTCCGGAGCACCCTCGGGGACCGGGTAGTATTTTCTCTGTCGCCGGCCGCGAAAGCGGAAGGCGGGAGTCATGCGCCGCTAGCTCAGTTGGTTAGAGCAGCTGACTCTTAATCAGCGGGTCCGGGGTTCGAGTCCCTGGCGGCGCACATCTGCCGAGGGCGGGTCGGGAAACCGATCCGCCCTCGGCGTTTTCGGCGTCCTCGGCGTCCTCCCCGGGCCGGCTGGAGCGCGGTGGCCCACTGTGGCCGCTCTGCGAGATAGCGCACCACCACGTGGTCGCCCGCCAGCACGGTCGAGTCTCCCCCGGTCTCGTCGAACCGGAACCTCCCGCCCTCGCGGGTGGTGTACTCGTACACATGGTGGAGCGTGCGAAGTACAGCAGTGCTTCCATCAGGCCCCCCTGGGTCGGCACGTACCCGTGGCGTGGGGCCGGCGGCCTCAGGCGAAGCTCAGAATGTGACGTCCGAGCAGGCGTAGAAGGCGTTCGCGGTGTCGGCCACGTTCCACACCGCGAGGATCACGTGGTGGCCGGTCAGCCCCCGGGGCAGGGTGCCGCTGTGGCTGAGCGTGGACGGCGGGCGCTGGCCGTTGTACGGCACCGAGAGGAACGGGGTCAGGTTGAGGTCGGACCGGGCGAGGGCGTGGTTCTGGTTCCAGCCCTGCTTGGTGACGTAGTAGGTGAAGTCGCTGGTGGCGTGCATGGCGGTGAACTGCCAGCGGAAGGTGTACGACTGGCCGCCGGTGACCTTGGTGGTGGGCCAGGCGCCGCCGCCGGGGGTGCTGGGGGCGTTGAGCTGGCCGAAGCGGCTGTTGCCGCCGCTGCAGAGCTGGCCGTCGCCGGGGCCCGCGCCGGGGAAGCCCTTGGGGCCCTCGACGCTCTGCGGCTCCCACTGGATGTCGCCGCAGTTCGCCACGGCGCCGTTCTGGCACTGCTTCTGCCGGCTGACGGGGAGATCGGTGTAGCCGTGGCCGCTGGCGCCGCCGGTGGAGAGTACGAAGGCGCCGGCGGTGGCCATGCCGAGCACGGCCGCGGACAACGCTGACAACCTGGTCCTGGTACGCATGCTGCCGCTCCTGGGGAACGTCGTGGGGGAAGGTTCACTGAGCCGGGCTGTGCGGTGGCGGTGCGATGTGCTGCGATGCGCTGACGGTGCGATAGGTCCAGACCAAGTACCAGATTATTGCCGGGAGTTGAACGTGTCCATACCATTCGGCGGCCTGCGTCAGGCCGGTTCCCGGCGGGCCGAGCAGAAGGCCACCGTGAGGTCCCGGACCAGCGCCTTGCGCTCGTAGTCGTCCAGCTCGACCAGCCCGCGCGTGGTGAGCCGGGTGACCGTGTCCTCGACCGAGTCCACCACCGAGCTGAGCATGGTGGCCCGCTGCTGGGCGTCGAGCGCGGCGATCCGGCGGCGCTGCATGGCGGCGGCCACCTCGGGCGCGTACTCCACCCGGACCGGCTGCACGGAGAACACCTCCACCCCGACCGGCGCCACGTCGGCCGCGACCAGCCGGGTCAGCGCGTCCCCGGCCGCGTCCGCCCCGCTGCGCGCCCCGCCCGGCAGCTCCACCGGGACCCGCGCGAGGGCCGACTCGACGCATTCGCGCAGGTAGGTCTCGTGCTCCTCGATGCCGAGCAGCGCCCGCGCGGTGTCCCGCACCCGCCACACCACCAGCACCACCACCCGCAGCGCCACCCCGTTCGCGTCGGCCGCCGGCACCGCGCCGCTGCGCCAGTGCCGCAGCCGCACATCGGCCCGGCGCCGCCTGAGCAGCGGGTTGATCCACAGCAGCCCGGTGCGCCGTACGGTCCCCCGGTAGCGGCCGAACAGCCCCAGCACCCAGGCCCGCCCGGTGCGTCCGCGCGCCAGCCCGCCGAACCCGAGCAGCCCCAGCGCCCCGGTGCCCGCGTACGCCGCCCACTGCGCGGCACCGAGCCCCGCGCCGGGATGCGCGCCGAGCACCTCGCCGGGCAGCACCCCCGCCCACCAGGTGGTGGCGAGGCACCCGGCGACCCCGCCGAGCCCGGCCAGCACCCCGGCCGCGCCGGGCAGCACCCGCGCCGGGCGCTCCTGGAGGTCCGGGTCGGGGCGCAGTTCGGGGCGTCTGCGGACCGGTGCCGGGCGGACCTGCCGGGGCTGTTCGCCGGTGCCCCGGCGGCGGTTCACCACGGCGGGGCGCCGCGCCTCGGGGGCGGGTTCGTCGCGGAAGAGCAAGTGGACGGGGATCTCGGTGGTCGCCTCGTTGTGGATCAGCCGGGGCGGCCGGACGGCCGTCCCCGCGCCGCCCGGCAGGCTCTCCGGGTGTTCCTCGGGCTCGTGTGTGTGGGGTGTGGTGGTGCTCATGGGTGCCTCCAGCCTCCGCGCCGGGTGCGTCATGACAGGGGATGCCGGGCCGCGCGCGGACGCGGGACCCGGAGGTGACCGGGCGCCTCAGCCGAACAGCCGGCGCCAGGTCTCGGGGCCCGGATAGCCGTCCGCCGCTCCGCCGCGCCAGCCCTGGGCGCGCTGGAAGGCTTCGACGGCACGCCGGTCGGACTCGCTCCAGCGGGGTCCGGGTCCGGTGGCGTAGAAGCTGCCGAATCCTTTCTTCACCAGTTGCCGCCCCAGTTGGGTGACGTAGGCGTTGTTCGCGCCCGCCTTGAAGTACTGCTTACCGGGGAAGGCCGGGACGCCGCCGGGGCCCGCCGAGCCGGCCGCGATGTCCTTGCCCGTGCCGGTGACCAGCAGCTCCCAGGTGCGCGGGCCGGGCAGCCCGTCGGCGTTGGTGCCGGTCCAGCCCTGGGCCCGCTGGAACGCCTGGGTGGCCCGCCGGTCGGCCTCGCCCCAGACCGGGCCGGGCCCCGTCGAGTAGTACGGGCCGCCGCCCCGGGCGACCAGCATCTCGCCGAGCTGGGTGACGTACTTGTTGTTCGCGCCGGGCCCGAAGTACTTGGTGCCGGGGAAGGGCACCGGGGTGGCCGTCGGCTCGGCGCCCGCCGTGCCCGCGGTCACGCCCTTGTAGCGGTAGGGGACGTACTTGCTGGTGTTGTTCCAGTAGGGGTAGGGCGTGCTCTGGCGGCGGGTGTGCGGGGGCGTCTGCTCGTACGCCGTGTAGGCGGTGTGGGTGTAGTCGGTCCAGCCGCCGAAGATCACGACGTGCGAGCCGCCCTGGGGGTCGGCGGTGTTGTGGAAGAGCAGGATGTCGCCGGGCTGGAGTTCCTCCTTGGTGATCTTCACCGCGAACTGGCCGAGGCTGCCCGTCCACTCGTTGGAGAGCAGCCCCCAGGCCATGGAGACATAGCCCGAGCAGTCCTGGCGGTACCCGTCCGACCAGAACGCGGTCATGCTGTACGGCACCTGCGCGGTGACCCACTGCTTGGCCCGGTTGATGATCGCCGTCCGGGTGGTGGCGGGGGTCTTGGTCTGCGGCCGGGCGGGTGAGCCGGCCGGGCCGTGCAGGGGTGCGGTGCCGCCCTGCGGGGTCGCGGAGCCCCCGTCCGCCGCCGGGGCGCCGGGGCGGTGCGGGGCCGCGTGCGGGGGCGGCGCCTGGGCGAGCGCGCCGGCCGCGGGGGCCGCGCCGAGCACGGCGGACGCGGCGGCCGCCATGACCACGGCGCTCCGGGCGGCCGGGCGGCCTCCGGTACGGGCGGACGCCGGGCGGGGGGCGAGCCGCCGCCACCGGACGCAGCCGAGGCAGTCGCAGTCGCTCACCGGATCGAATTCCTCGAACACCGGAGCCGCCATGCGATCTGCCTCACATTCGGGGTGGATATGTCCGCGTGTGTGCACGTTGATCAGTCTCACAACTGTCCGCGTGACGCGCATGTTGACGGTCCGAATGGTGCACACCCCCGCGCGGGGCCCCCGGCGGGGCCGTCCGAGGCGGTCAGGAGCACCCTGGCGGGTCCTGTAGAGTTTTCCCGTCAGCAGGCGCCGCTAGCTCAGTTGGTTAGAGCAGCTGACTCTTAATCAGCGGGTCCGGGGTTCGAGTCCCTGGCGGCGCACAGACAACGAGCAGGCCCCCCGTTCACGCGGGGGGCCTGCTTGCGTTTCCGTTCACCGCAATGAACGGTTTTGACCGGTAAACAACAGGTTTCGCATCTTGCGATCATGCTCGTCGGCGTAGAACCCTGTTGTCCACGATGCCGTGGAAACACGGCAGTTGGGGGGAAGTACCGGTCGCGCACCGCGCCCAGGGGGGCCATCTCGCGCCGCGACCGGAGCATCGCCGTTCCCTGCCCTGCTCACGGTGAGTCAGGGCGTGGTCACGGTCGCATGCCATGACGTCGCCCGCGCCGGCCTGGGGAGGTCCGTCGCGGGCGGAAGGACTGACGAAACACGCGCCGACCCGCGCGTGTGGGGGGATGACTCATGACGGACGATCCGTCACGCACCACCAGACCGGGAACCGTCGCGCACCGGCCCGGCCGGACCGCGAAGGGCCTGCCGCGCTACGACTACGAGCACTACAGCCGCCTCGCCGGCCCGCTCACCCAGCCGCCC
Source organism: Streptomyces bauhiniae (assembly GCF_004784475.1). GTDB lineage: Bacteria > Actinomycetota > Actinomycetes > Streptomycetales > Streptomycetaceae > Streptomyces > Streptomyces seoulensis. The sequence goes on along the minus strand of NZ_SRRT01000010.1, from coordinate 7,081 downwards.
GACGGCCGGCCGTACACCGTCCGCTACCGCTCGCTGCTCTCGCAGGAGCCGCACCGGGTGCGGGCCGCGCTCATGCTGGGCGCCGCCCCGCTGCTCTCGCTGGTCCTGCTGGGCTGGCTGCTCCAGCCGGAGCACTGGACCGAGCGCGACTACCCCGCCTACGGCTTCCTGCCGGCGCTGGACACCCTGATGCTGGTCTCGATCGGCCTGATCGAGTTCTTCCGCTGTCTGAACGTGCTGTCCAACGCGCACGCCACCCTCGTCGCCCGCGACCCGGTGCCGGTGGTGCCAGAGGCCGGGACCCGCGTGGCCTTCCTGACCTCTTTCGTGCCCGGCAAGGAGCCGCTGGAGATGGTCACCCGGACCCTTCAGGCGGCCGTCCGGCTGCGCCACCGGGGCCTGCTGCACGTCTGGCTGCTGGACGAGGGTGACGACCCGGCCGTCAAGGAGGTCTGCGCCCGGCTCGGCGTCCGCCACTTCAGCCGCAAGGGCGTGGCGAAGTGGAACCAGCCCTCGGGCCCGCACCGCGCGAAGACCAAGCACGGCAACTACAACGCCTGGCTGGACGCGCACGGCGACGCCTACGACTTCTTCGCCTCCGTCGACACCGACCACGTCCCGCTCCCCAACTACCTGGAGCGGATGCTCGGTTACTTCCGCGACCCGGACGTCGGCTTCGTCATCGGCCCGCAGGTGTACGGCAACTACGACACGTTCGTCACCAAGGCCGCCGAGTCGCAGCAGTTCCTCTTCCACGCGCTGATCCAGCGCGCCGGGAACCGCTACGGCGCCCCGATGTTCGTCGGCACCTCCAACGCGGTACGGATCGGCGCGCTCAAGCAGATCGGCGGGCTGTACGACTCGATCACCGAGGACATGGCGACCGGCTTCGAGATGCACCGGGCCACCAACCCGGCCACCGGCCGCAAGTGGCGCTCGGTCTACACCCCGGACGTGCTCGCGGTGGGCGAGGGCCCGAACGCCTGGACCGACTTCTTCACCCAGCAACTCCGCTGGTCGCGGGGGACGTACGAGACGATCCTCAAGCAGTACTGGAGGGGCTTCGGCACGCTGCCGCCGGGCAAGCTCCTCAACTACACGCTGATGATCGTGTTCTACCCGATGTCCGCCCTCAACTGGATGCTGGCCGCCCTGAGTTGCGCGCTCTTCCTGGGCCTGGGCGCCTCGGGCGTGAACATCGACCCGACCGTCTGGCTGATGCTGTACGGCAACGCCTCCGCGCTCCAGATCGGCCTCTACCTCTGGAACCGGCGGCACAACGTCTCCCCGCACGAACCGGAGGGGTCCGGCGGGATCGCGGGCATGATGATGTCGGCGCTCTCCGCGCCGGTCTACGCCCGCTCGCTGCTGGACGCGGTGCTGCGCCGCAGGAGCGGCTTCGTGGTGACCCCCAAGGGCGACTCGGCCAGCCCGGACACGTTGTTCGGGACGTTCCGCATCCACTGGTTCTTCATCGCGGTCTTCGCGGGCTCGCTGACCGCCGGCTTCGCGCTGGACCACGCCCACCCGGCGATGATCACCTGGGCGGCCTTCGCCCTGCTGATCACGGCCTCGCCGATCCTGGTCTGGGGGTGGTCGCTGCGGGGTGAGCGTGCGCCGGGTGCGGCCGCCGAGTCCGTGCCGGAACCGCAGCCCGCGCCGCGCGTCCCGGTGCAGCGCACGGCCCGTGACAGCGAGCAGACCCTGCGGATCGCCGTCGGCGGGCCGGGGGGACGGGACGCATGAGGGACCTCACCGGCCGCCGCCGCGCCCGCCGACTGGGGATGGGCGCCGTGGTGGTCCTCGCGCTGGCCGGGATGAACGGGCCCTGGCTCTACCGCTTCGGCACCGAGCGGTACCACCGGTACGAGATCGACAGGCCGGAGTACAAGGCCGCCAACGGCCGCTGGGAGATCGTGGAGTTCCCCGAGGAGTACCGCCAGGACACCATCCACGCGGCGCTGCTGCGTACCGGCAAGGTGCTGCTGGTGGCGGGGTCGGGCAACAAGCAGGAGAACTTCGACGCCAAGAAGTTCGACACCCGGCTCTGGGACCCGGTCAGGGGCACGGTCAAGAAGATCCCCACGCCCAAGGACCTGTTCTGCACCGGCCACACCCAACTGGCCGACGGCAGACTGCTGATCGCGGGCGGCACCAAGCGGTACGAGAAGCTCAAGGGCGATGTCACCAAGGCGGGCGGCCTGATGATCGTCCACAACGAGAACCCGGACCGCCCGGTCACGCTGCCCGCCGGCACCCGGTTCACCGGACGGAGCAACGGCCGCACCTTCGTCTCCAGGGACCCGGTGCTCGTCCCGCGTGCGAAGAAGGTCTTCGACCGCGCGGGCCGCTTCCTGCGCAACGACCCCGGTCTCGGCCGGATCTACGTCGAGGCGCAGCGCAGCGGCACGAAGTATGAGACCGGCACCCAGGACAACTACCGGGTGCGCGGGCTCACCGGCGCCGAGGCGCGCAACACGTACGGCATCGCGCAGAAGCTCGCGCTCGACAAGAAGGACTTCCAGGGCATCCGCGACGCCTTCGAGTTCGATCCGGTGGCCGAGCGGTACATCAAGGTCGACCCGATGAACGAGGCCCGCTGGTACCCGACGCTCACCACCCTGTCGGACGGCAAAGTGCTCAGCGTCTCGGGGCTCGACGACATCGGGCAGTTGGTGCCGGGCAAGAACGAGGTGTTCGACCCGGCGACCAAGAAGTGGGCGTACACGCCGACGATTCGGCAGTTCCCGACCTACCCGGCGCTGTTCCTGATGCAGAACGGCAAGGTCTTCTACTCGGGCTCCAACGCGGGGTACGGGCCCGACGACGTGGGCCGCAAGCCCGGCGTCTGGGACGTGGGCACGAACGAGTTCACCGAGTTGCCGGGGCTGAGCGATCCCGACCGGCTGGAGACCTCGGGCACCGTGCTGTTGCCTCCGGCGCAGGACGAGCGGTATCTGGTGATCGGCGGGGGCGGGGTCGGGGAGTCGGCGCTGGCCAGCAGGAAGACCCGGCTGATCGACCTCAAGGCATCCGATCCGCGGTTCGTGGACGGGCCCTCGCTGGAGAAGGGGACGCGGTATCCGCAGGCGTCCGTGCTGCCCGATGACACCGTGCTGGTGTCGGGGGGTTCGGAGGACTACCGGGGGCGGGGGGACTCCGACATCCTCCAGGCGCGGATCTACCACCCGGACAGCGGCCGTTTCACGCGGGTCGCCGATCCGCTGGTGGGGCGGAACTATCACTCCGGGTCGATCCTGCTGCCGGACGGGCGGGTGATGTTCTTCGGCTCCGACCCGCTGTACGGGGACCGGGCGAACACCCGGCCGGGGAGCTTCGAGCAGCGGATCGAGATCTACACGCCGCCCTATCTGTACCGGGGTTCGCGGCCGTCGCTGGGCGCGGGGCCGGAGCGGATCGCGCGGGGTGGGTCGGGGACGTTCGTCTCGCAGCATGCGTCGAGCATTCGGAAGGTGCGGTTGATCCGGCCGAGTGCGGCCACGCATGTGACGGATGTGGATCAGCGGTCCATCGCGCTGGGGTTCAGTGTTTCGGGGGACCGGGTGACTGTGCGGGTGCCGTCCAACCGGAATCTGGTGCAGGCGGGGTGGTACATGCTGTTCGTGGTTGACGATCAGGGGACGCCGTCGAAGGGGCGGTGGGTACGGGTCCCTTAGTCCTCGGCTTTAGTCCTCGGTCAACTTCAGGGCGTACTCCGGCCACCACTGGCCTGCCTTCGGGCCGCCCCTGCATTCGCCGTCCGACTCTCCTGGGCGTTTCACCCACAGGTAGGCGTCGACCAGGGGGTCCGCTGTGTCGGTGGTCGGAGGCTCGCCCAGGGCCCGGCCCGGTGGGTTGCACCAGCGTTCCTCGGGGGCGCCCTCGGTGTACGGGCCGTTGCCGTTGCGGCTGGTGTCTATGACGAAGTGTTTGCCGCCCACCTTGGCCGAGAGGCGTTTGCCGTAGGTGACGGAGTCCGTCGTGGAGTAGAAGTTGGAGACGTTGACGGCGAAGCCGTCGGCGTCCTCCACCCCGGCCGACTTCAGCGGAGCGAAGATCTGGTCGGGGTGGCCCCAGCCCGCGTTGCCCGCGTCCAGGTAGACCCTGGTGTGCTTCAGGGTCGCGAGCCGGGTGACCGCGCCCCGCAGGAGGTCGTAGCGCTCCTCGTGGAATTCCTCAGGGGTGCAGCCGTCCACCAGGTGGAGCAGGGCGTCCGGTTCGAGGACGACGGTGGCGGCACGGTCGCCGATGCCTCGCGCGACCCCGTCGACCCAGGCCCGGTAGGCGGCGCCGTCGGCCGCGCCCCCTCGCGAGTACTGGCCGCAGTCGCGGTGCGGGATGTTGTAGAGGACCAGCAGGGCGGTACGGCCGGACTTGGCGGCGGCCTCGGTGTACCCGCGCGCCTCCCCCTCCGGGTTCTCGGGGCCGAGCCACTCCCCCACCGGCTGCTCGGCGATCCGCCGTATCCGCGCGGCCTCGGTCTTCCGGCCGGCCTTCTCGTAGGCGGCGGCCTGGCGGGCGGCGTTGCCGTCGGGGTTGACCCAGTAGGGGCTGGACCGCTGCGTGACCGGCGCTCCCCCGGCGCCGTCCCCCGATGAACACCCGGCCGTCAGCAGTGCCGCCCCCAGCAGCACCACGGACGCGCGGGTCCCCCATTTCCCGTCCATGCGTTTCCCCCTGGGCGCATTCGCTCCGGAGGGCCAATCGTGGCATACCGGCCGTGCCGGACATGGCCAGACGTGGAAGCCAACGCCCTTGATTGTCAGGGGTGTTCAGGTTCCGGTACCGGTGAGGTACGCGGAGACGACCACGTTGGCCGTGTAGGCGCGGGTGGTGCGGTCGTAGGTGCCGCCGCAGGTGATCAGACGGAGTTCGGCGCGGCCGGGGTGGCGGGTGCCGTAGGCGCGGGTGGCGTCGAAGTGGTCGGCGGGGAGGACCTCGACGTCGTCGATGGTGAACCGGGCGACCTTGCCGTCCGCGCGGACCACCCGGACGGTCTCGCCGGGTTCGAGGGTGCTGAGCCGGTAGAAGACGGCGGGCCGGGTCTCGGTGTCGACGTGGCCGACCAGCAGCGCCGTGCCGTTCGCGCCGGGCGCGGTCCCGGCGCCGTACCAGCCGACCACCCCCGGCTGGTCGAAGGGCGGCGGGTCGATGGCGCCCCGGCTGTCCAGCCCGCGCTTCACCACCGGTGCCTGGATGGCGAGTTGGGGGATGTCGACGCGCTGCGGGGCGGAGTCGGGCAGCGGGGTCGCCGGGGCGGGCAGGGTGACGCCATTGAGTCCGGCGACGTCGCCGTGCGTGGTGCCGGCCGGGCTGTCGGGCAGCCCGGTCACGTCACGCCCCCAGAGCCAGAGTCCGAGCAGCAGCACGGCCCAGGCCACGGCGGTGACCGTCCGGCCGGTGGTACGCCCCTGCTCCTCGGGCATCCCGGCGCCCGCTCAGCCGTCGTTCCGGCTCCGGCGGGACCGGAGCGCCCCGACCGTCACCGCCGCGCAGCCGGCGAGGGCCAGCCCGGTCAGGGCCTGGGCGGCGCCGGGTCCCGAGCCGGTGGGGGCCACGGTGGCGAACAGCGTGCTGGTGTCCGCCCCGGCGGCCGTACCGCCGCCGCCCGCGTGGACCGGGGCGACGGGGGAGGGCCCGGTGTCCGGTCCCGAGTCGGAGTCCGGGCGGGTGCCGGACCCGGCCTCGTCGACGCTGATCCGGCCGGTGAACGAGTAGTCGGCGCAGGTGATCCGCACGTCGTACGCGCCCGCCTTGAGGGAGGTGCGGACGCGGGTCTCGCCGGACAGGTCGCCCTGGCCGCCGGTCAGCCGGGCGTCCGAGACGAACGCGCTGGAGACCGCCGTGCCCTGCGAGGCCGTACAGCCGCGCACCCGCAGCGACACGTCGGTGCCGGGCAGCGGGACCGCCGGGGCCACGGTGAGCCCGCCGGTGCCGTGCGTGCCGCCGCCGTCCGCCGCGTGGGCGGCCGACGGGGTGAACGCGGTGGCGGCGATGATTCCGGAACAGAGAGTGAGGCGAAGTGAGCCCATCGTGAAACCTCCAGATAGTGGGAGGTTCCCCCGTCCGGTGCGCACCCGCATCCGGACAGGGCGTCCGATTGCTCCGTATGGGTGGGACCGGGTTTGAGGCGCCGGGCATCTTCCCAGCTCAGACGAGGTCTACGAGGTCCGCGATGGAGTCGACGACCTTGGACGGGCGGAACGGGTAGCGGTCGATCTCGTCCGCCTGGGTGACACCGGTGAGCACCAGGAAGGTCCGCATCCCGGCCTCCAGTCCGGCAAGCACGTCGGTGTCCATGCGGTCACCGATCATCGCGGAGGTCTCGGAGTGCGCGCCGAGCACATTGAGGCCGGCCCGCATCATCAGCGGGTTGGGCTTGCCGACGAAGTACGGCTTCTTCTTGGTCGCGGCGGTGATCAGCGCGGCGACCGAGCCGGTGGCGGGCAGCGCGCCCTCGGTGGAGGGGCCGACGTTGTCCGGGTTGGTGGCGATGAACCTCGCGCCGTCGTTGATCAGCCGGACCGCCTTGGTCATGGCCTCGAAGCTGTACGTACGGGTCTCGCCCAGGATCACGAAGTCCGGGTCGTGGTCGGTGAGGATGTAGCCGACGTCGTGCAGCGCGGTGGTCAGCCCGGCCTCGCCGATGACATACGCGCTGCCGCCGGGCCGCTGCTCGTTCACGAACTGGGCGGTGGCCATCGCGGACGTCCAGATGTTCTCCACCGGCACGTCCAGGCCCAGCCGCTTCAGCCGGGCGTGCAGGTCGCGCGCCGTGTAGATGGAGTTGTTCGTCAGCACCAGGAACGGCCGCTCGGCCTCCCGCAGCTTCTTCAAAAACGCGTCGGCGCCGGGAATGGGCACCCCCTCATGGATCAGAACGCCGTCCATGTCGGTGAGCCATGACTCGATGGGCCTGCGGTCTGCCATACGTACATCCTCCAGCGAGTGTCTGCCGACGGCTGAGGGGTCCAGGGTAGTTAGGGGGGAGGGGTTGCGGGGGGTGGGGGTGGGGTGGGTTGGGGTGTTGGGGGAGGTGGGGGGCTTGGGGTCAGGGGCGTTGGGGTGTCGGGGAGGCTGG